>JADJFE010000040.1 GCA_016708725.1 Candidatus Aalborgicola bjergmarkensis | reverse complement strand
AAAATGCGATACTTGGAATGGGGCAAATTAAAAATCCCTTCCGTCCTGACCTTATTGACCTTAACCTACAACAGAAAGAGACTATGACTGCATCTCGTAAAACCCGGTGTTGCTTCTGGCGACGATTTGCAAGCCTTGTTCGCCTTGGCCAAACAGAAGAAGTCTTGCCATGCCAGCGGTGAACGTCATCAATACCAGCACGGTCAATGCCGTGATCGAAACCGCACGTGAGTTGAATTCACCGGCCATGATTCAATTTTCCAACGGCGGTGCGCAATTTTTTGCCGGTAAAGGTTTGAACAACGACGGGCAGCGGGCCTGCATTGCCGGGGGTATTTCCGGCGCCCATCACGTACATCAATTGGCTGCACTCTACGGCGCCACCGTGGTATTGCACACCGACCACGCCGCCAAGAAACTCCTTCCCTGGATCGATGGTTTGCTTGATGCGGGCGAAATCTATTTCCAAGGAGCATGGCAAGCCCTTGTTCAGCTCGCATATGCTGGATTTGTCGGAAGAGCCCTTGCATGAAAACATCGACATTTGCAAACGTTATCTGGAGCGCATGAGCAAGATGGGCATGACGCTGGAAATCGAACTGGGCGTAACAGGTGGCGAAGAAGACGGCGTGGACAACTCCGGCGTCGATAGCTCCAAACTTTACACCCAGCCGGAAGATGTGGCGCTGGTGTACGAAGAGTTGTCCAAGATCAGCCCGCGTTTTACGATTGCAGCCGCATTTGGCAATGTGCACGGGTGTACAAACCCGGTAACGTTAAATTACAGCCGGTGATTCTGAAAAACTCCCAGGAATTTGTGGCCAAGAAATTTGGTACCGGGCCACAGCCGATTGATTTTGTGTTCCACGGCGGCTCCGGCTCCACGCTGGAAGAAATCCGTGAAGCGATCTCGTACGGTGTGGTCAAGATGAATATCGACACCGACTTGCAATGGGGCTTTCTGGGATGGCGTGCGTGGTTTTTACAAGAAGAACGAGGGTTACCTGCAAGGCCAGATCAGTAATCCTGAAGGGGAAGACAAACCCAACAAGAAATACTACGACCCACGTGCCTGGATGCGCAAGGGCGGAGAGAGCTTCAAGGCGCGTCTGATCCAGGCATTTACCGATCTCAACAATATTGGCACGCTGGCATAGAGCCGTTGTAACGCGGTTTACCAGTGTCGCAAGCCCTTGCACACTGGTAGCCGAGCTTGGGAATATAAAAATATGAGTGAAGTTGCGATTGCCGTCAGCGTTCTTTCGCTGATTGCCGTGTTGGGTCTTTGGATTGGTAGCTGGCGCATTTATGGCGTGGGGCTTGGCATTGGCGGGATACTGTTTGGCGGCATCATCGTCGGGCATTTTGCTGCGCAGTACGGCATCAAGATTGACGATAGAACGCTACAGTTCATTCGGGAATTTGGTCTCATCCTGTTTGTCTACACCATTGGCATTCAGGTGGGGCCAGGCTTTTTTGATTCACTACGCAGCTCCGGGCTCAAGCTCAATGCTTTTGCTGCTTTGGTGGTGCTTTTGGGCTGTACCATTGTTGTTGCATTGCACAAGCTATTTGCCGTGCCATTGCCGATTGTGTTGGGCATTTCTCGGTGCGGTTACCAACACGCCCTCGTTGGGTGCTGGTCAGCAAATCTTGACGGAAATCGGCGCTGCTCCCGGATTGGTGGGACAAATGGGCATGGGCTACGCTATTGCTTACCCTTTTGGCATTTGTGGCATATTGTTGACCATGTGGCTGGTGCGCATGGCCTTCAGGGTCAAGATACAAGAAGAAGCCGAACGTTTTGATATTGAAAGCGGACAACAAAAAGATAACTTGAAAACCATGAACGTGGCCGTGCGCAACCCCAATCTGAATGGGGTGCGTTTGAGTGTGATTCCTGGTCTCAATAATGCGGATGTAGTCTGTTCACGCCTGAAGCGCGGTGATGACCTGATGGTTCCCAAGCCTGACACGATCATTCACCTGGATGATGTCATGCATCTGGTTGGAGAAGCAGCGGCCATCAGCAGTGCGCGTCTGGTGATTGGTGAAGAAGTTTCTACTTCCCTGTCTACATCCGGGACCGATTTGCAAGTGGTCAAGGTTGTCGTGACGAACGAAAAGGTGCTGGGAAAGAAAATTCGTGATCTGAACGTGCGGCAACAGTACGACGTGGTGATTTCACGTATGAGTCGCTCTGGCGTTGAACTGGTGCCCAGCAACCAGACCAGTTTGTTGTTTGGTGACATTCTCAACCTGGTCGGACGACCCGACTCCATTGAGGCGGTGGCCAATATCGTGGGCAACGCACGCCAGAAACTGGTTCAGGTGCAGATGCTGCCGATCTTCATTGGCATCGGGCTGGGTGTTCTGGTGGGCTCCATCCCGTTTTTGATGCCCGGTTTTCCGGTTGCGCTCAAACTCGGCTTGGCTGGCGGCCCCTTGATTGTTGCACTGGTGTTGGCGCGACTTGGCAGCTTTGGCAAGCTCTACTGGTTCATGCCGCCCAGCGCCAACCATGCCTTGCGCGAACTGGGGATTGTGCTGTTCCTGGCGGTGGTGGGGCTTCGTTCGGGCAACGGCTTTTGGGATACCCTGGTTCATGGCAGCGGAATGGACTGGATGCTGTATGGCATGGTGATCACCTTGGTGCCCTTGCTGATTACCGGCTTTATCGCCCGCTACTATGGCAAGCTCAACTACCTGACGCTGTGCGGTTTGCTGGCAGGCTCCATGACCGATCCGCCCGCACTGGCCTTTGCCAACGCCATGCATCCCACGAGCGGTGCCAGTGCGCTATCCTATGCCACGGTTTATCCGCTGGTGATGTTCTTGCGCATTATTTCGCCCCAGTTGCTCGCTATTTTGTTGTGGGTCGGCCCATAAACATAAACTCAAGAACCACTGCCAAATACCACAGTCCACAGCGCCAATCCCGCCGCACGTTCGTTTTGCACGACCGCGTGGCTGACCTGGGTTGGCTCCTCGTTGAGTCTGGCGCGGTGCTGTATCTGGCGCAATGAACGGTAGGCGTGTGCTGCGTTTTCTCCAATATTGCCCGGCAACAAACCGCAAGCCTGGGCGCGTTGCAGCAAGGCAATGTTGCCAACATTGGCCAATAGTTCCGGGTGGAGGTAACCCTGTGACAGAACCAGAAATTGCACGACAAATTCAATGTCCACCATGCCACCGGGGCTGTGTTTGACGTCGAAATGGTCGCCGTGTACCGGATGGCTGGCGCGTACCTTGGCGCGCATCGCAATGATTTCCTGACGCAGATTGTGGTTGTCACGCTCGGCCTCGATGACGGCTGAACGCACCTTGTCAAAGCCGGATTGCAGCTTGGCATCGCCCAGCACACAACGCGCCCGGGTCATGGCCTGGTGTTCCCAGGTCCAGGCCGTGTTGCTGCCGCGTTGTTGCTGGTAGTTGGCGTAGGCATTGAAGCTGGTAACCAGCATCCCGGCATTGCCATTGGGGCGCAAGGCGGTATCGATTTCGTACAAATCGCCTTCGCCGGTTTTGACGGTCAACCAGTTGATGAGTTTGCGCACCAGCGTGCCATAGACCTCCCAGGCACGCTCGTCTTCGTCCTGGTAGACAAAAACGATGTCCAGGTCGCTGCCATACCCCAGTTCCTTGCCGCCGAGTTTTCCGTAGGCAATGATGCCAAAGTGGTGTTCGTCACAGTGGCGGTTCTTGAGCCGCTCCCAGCACCAGCGCGTGGTGACACGCAACACCGCGTCGGCCAGGGCGCTGAGGTCATCGGCGACTGCTTCGACGCGCAAGCGACCCTCGACATCGCGCGCCAAGGTGCGAAATACCTCGGCGTGATGTGCCCGGCGCAGCAAATTCAGCAGTGTTTCGTCATCATCCTCACCACTGGCTTGCAGTGCTGCACGGCGTTGCTCAAGCTCTTGTTCGAATTCACTGGCATTAAAACGCTCAACGAACAAAGCGTCGCTGGCCAGTTCATCGATCACACCCGGATGTTTGAGCAAGTAACGTGCCGGCCAACGCGCTGCGCCCAGCATGTGTAGCAGGCGTTGGTGCACGCTGGGGCGTTCCAGCAACATGGCCAGATAGCTTTCGCGCCGCAGCAAAGCCTCAATCCAGTCAGCAATCCGCACGCTAGCTTCTTCGTTGACGCTACCCTCGGAAAGCCATTGTGCTGTGCGCAGTATCAGACGGATCAACCGTGCACGCGATGCCTCACGCAGGGCAAGCACGCGCGGATGCGTGCGCCAGAGTGCCACCCGCTCCTGGAAGCGGCCACTGAGTTGGCTGAGCAGTCCTTCCAGATCGGACGGATAGGGTGTGATGGCCGATTGGCTGCATCCTTTGCACTCGTGCTGTTCGCCACCCAGGAGGGCATCGAATTCCTGAGCGACGAGTTCGCGGTGGGCATCGAGTGTACGCAGGAGGGCGCAACCACCAGCCAATCCAAGGGTATGGGCGATCCAGTCGAGGTCGGCATCGGATGTGGGCAGAACATGGGTTTGCTGGTCGTCGAGGTACTGGATGCGGTGCTCGACCTGGCGCAAAAAGACGTATGCACTGGCCAGCGCATCGGCACTGGCGGGTGGCATCAAGCCGGCGTGCGTGAGGCGCTTGAGGGCGTTGAGCGTCGGTCGGGTGCGGAGTTCCGGGAACTGGCCGCCACGCACCACTTGTAGCAATTGCACAGTGAACTCAATTTCGCGAATGCCACCGCGCGAGAGTTTGACATCGTTGCTACGCTCTGGTTTACCCGCACTGCGCCGGTTGGCATGGTCACGAATTTGACGGTGCAGTGCGCGCAAGCTATCAAACACGTTGTAATCCAGGTAACGCCGAAACACAAAGGAAGTCACCACTGCGCGCAAGTTCCTAAGAAAGGCGGAACCCGCTGTAGTCTGTGTTGTGGCAACGACACGGCTTTTGAGCCAGGCAAAGCGCTCCCACTCGCGCCCTTGCACATGAAAATATTCTTCCAGAGCGCCCAAAGACACCGCTGCAGGCCCCGAGTTGCCATTGGGACGCAGCGCCAGATCAACCCGGAACACAAAACCGTGTTCGGTGGTCTCGCCAATCAGGGCAAACATGGAGCGCACCATCTTGCCAAAGTATTCCTGGTTGGAAATTCGACCCCGGCCATCGACATCACCGGCACTACCGGCACTACCGACGGTTTCTCCATCCTGATCGTAGACATAGATCAAATCAATATCACTCGATACATTGAGTTCACGTGCGCCGAGCTTGCCCATGCCGATGATGTACAGTTCTGCGCGTGTGCCCTGGTCACTCAAGGGGGCACCATGTTGGGCATCGAGTCGCCTGGCGCTCTCCTGACAGGCAATATGCAGGGAAAATTCGGCCAACGCGGTCATGGCTCCCGTTACGACTCTAAGGTTGGCACCTTCCTCACAATCCAGAAAGACCAGACGCTCCAGAACCAGTTGACGAACCGTACGCAAAGCCGCAGATATATCCGCACCGCCAGCGCACAGGTGCGCAAAAAGCGCTTGCATGGCATCGCGGTTGGGGACTCCTTCTGGCAGAAGATGCAGCTGCTCGGCATAGCGACGTCGGATACGTTGGCTAAAACGTGAGCCTTCCGACACATTGGGGGGGCCTTTGCGGGTCATAATTCCTGACATGGTGTTCAATGACGATAGATGACGGTAGCTAAAGTGATATCAACCCCCCCTCGCTGGCTCAAGGTGGCTGCGTTTACAGCGCGCGCCAGTCTGACGTTATTGGCCACGGCCTGGATTGTGTTGTTGACGGTCTGGAGCGCACTGCACTTCATCATTGTGCCGCGAATAGCAGAATTTCGCCCGTTGTTGCAGGAACAAGCCTCACGCATGTTGGGGGTTTCGGTGCAGATCGGTGACATTGTTGCCACGTCCAATGGCGTGATTCCATCGTTTGAACTCAGTCAGGTCAGTTTGTTCGATGCGCAGGGGCACGAGGTGCTGAAATTGCCGCGTATTCTGGTAGCGTTGTCCGCCCGGTCATTATTGGTTCTGGGCCTGGAACAATTGACGTTTGATGGCCCGGTATTGAATGTGCGACGTGCGCCCGATGGCCAGATCTGGGTTGCTGGTGTTGCATTGCCCAAGGATGAAAAGGGGGGCAGCACCGGGACGGATTGGATATTTTCCCAGCCAGAACTGGCGATTCGCAATGGAACGGTGACCTGGACCGATGAATTACGCGCCGCGCCAGCACTCACCCTCACAGGTGTCGATTGGGTGTTGCGCAACCAGCAACGTGGTCACGCCATGCGTCTGGAGGCCAATCCGCCGCCTGCGTGGGGTAAGCGCTTGGGTTTATCTGGCCTCTTCAAACAACGCCTGCTGTCATTGCATGCGGGTGCCTGGCGCGAATGGGATGGCGTATTGTTTGCTGATCTGCCACAAACTGATCTGTCACACGTGCGCAACTATGCCGACCTGGGGGTCCATGTTGTGCAAGGCGTGGGTGCGCTGCGGGTCTGGGCGGATGTGCATCAGGGTGCCTTCACGGGTGCTATCGCCGATGTAGCGCTTCATCGGGTGCAGGTCATGGTCAAGCCGGAGCTGGAGGCATTGGGTCTGTCACAGGTGAGTGGGCGTCTGGGGGTCAAGGTACTTGCCGATGGCCTGGAGTTTTCCACGCAGGCGCTGCAATTCGACACGGAGGACGGATTGCATTGGCCAGGAGGCAACGTGCGTGTGGCCTTGTTTACGGGCGATGCACGCAGATCGGCATCGGGCGAACTGGTGGCTGATCGCCTGGATCTGGCAGCATTGGCCCGGATTGCCAGCCGTTTACCTTTGGATGAATCCGTGCATACCCATTTGCAGGGACTCTCCCCCAAAGGTTTGATCGAACGTTTGGAGGGTAGCTGGCAAGGGAGCATCGAAGAATTGTCCCAGTTTGCAGTAAAGGGCAGGGCGGTCGGACTGGAATTGGCACCACAAGCTGCTGAACGGGGTGCTGAACAGGGAATTCGACCCGGTTTTGGTGGTGCCGACATTGATTTTGATTTCAATCAGCAAGGTGGCAGGGCGCGTATCGCCGTGCACCAAGGCCGCATTGACGCACCTGGGTTATTTGAAGACCCGCTCATCGAACTGGAGCAGCTCAGTGGCAATGCGCAGTGGAAAATCGATGGTCAGCATATCAGTCTGGCTGTCTCGGATCTGCATTTCGGTAATGCCGACTTGCAAGGTGTGGCACAGCTCAAATGGCAAACGGATGCGGCCACACCTTTGCCAGGTCTGATAGATTTGCAGGGCAACTTGAGCCGTGCCGAGGCCAACCGGGTATTTCGTTACCTGCCACTGCCAATCTCCAAAGACGTGCGGGATTATGTGCGTGATGCCATCAGTACAGGCACCGCATCGCAGGTCAGGTTCAAGGTCAAGGGTGCCTTGCAGGATTTCCCCTATACCGCTCCCAAATCCGGCGAATTTCGCATCACAGCCAGTTTGCAGGATGTGGACTATGCCTACGTGCCCTACGTGCCTGCCAACCCCACATCGGACAACGATCTGCCGTGGCCGGCTTTGAGTGGACTCGATGCAGAGCTTGTCATTGACCACACCAGTTTGCAGGTCAAGGGTGCACGCTCCAAGGTGGCCGGGTTTGCGGGACTGCAATTGAACAAGATTGATAGCGTGATCCATGACCTGTATGGCAACGCCTCCGTGACCGTCAACGCCAGCGCCCAAGGCCCATTGGCGGATATGCTGGGTCTGGTGAATCGTTCGCCCCTGGCAACGCTGACTGGCAAGGTGCTGGCCAATGCCACGGCGACGGGGCAGGCCGACTACCGTTTCAAATTGGGCATTCCCCTGGATGCGGTAGAGCGTGCCAGCGTGCAGGGATCCGTTGCGCTGACGGGCAACGACTTGCAGCTTTCTTCCACAATTCCACGTCTGGCACGTGCACGTGGCACGGTTTCTTTTTCTGAAAACGGGTTTTCAGTTGCCAATGGCCAGGCGCGGGTTCTGGGCGGAGATATGCGTATTGACGGCGGCTGGAGCAATTCAGGCGCATCCAAACCCTTGGCAGGCGCTTTGCGTCTTCAGGGCATTGCCACGGTAGAGGGCATACGCCAGGCCAGGGAGCTGGGGTTTGTTTCCCGGCTGGCCCAGTATGCCAGTGGTTCGGCCTCTTATTCTGCCGTTCTTGGCTCGCGGGCGGGCATGCCGGAACTGCTGGTCACCAGTAACCTGGTTGGGTTGGCGCTGAATCTGCCTGCGCCTTTTATGAAGACCGCCGAAGCCGTAATGCCCCTGCGCCTGGAGACCACCGTGGTGCGTTCTTCGCCATTTCCGCCATTTTCGCCATTGCAAGACCAGCTGCAACTGGAACTGGGGCAATCGGGAAGGTTGGGCAGTGTGGTGTATGTGCGGGATATATCCGGTGCTGAACCGCGTGTTGTGCGTGGTGCTGTTGCCCTGGGTCTGGCAGCGGACGAATCGGTTTCCATGCCCACGGAGGGCGTGACTGCCAATGTGAACGTGGCCAGTCTGGACCTGGATGCATGGTCCGACGTGGCATCGCGTCTTGCCGCCTCCGAACCCCCTGCTTCCCCTGCTTCATCGGCTTCATCTACCGTGAGCATGGGATACCTGCCCAACAAGTTAGCGCTACGGGTGGGGGAATTGACCATGGGCGGGCGCAAACTCAACCGTGTATTCATCGGTAGTGGGCGCGATGGTCTGTTGTGGCGCGCCAATCTGGATGCCTCCGAACTCAATGGCTACGTCGAATACCGTCAGTCCACGGGTCCTGCCGCCGGGCGTTTGTACGCACGGCTGGCACGGCTGGCGATTGCACAGAGTGCCGCTCAGGACGTGGAAAATCTGCTGGATGAACAACCCGCCAGTATCCCGGCGCTGGATGTGGTGGTGGAAGATTTTGAGTTACGTGGTAAAAAACTCGGGCGCATGGAGGTAGATGCCGTAAACCTGAGCGCGGCAGCAGGCGGTGGTGCGCGTGAGTGGCGCCTGAACCGCTTTAATATCAGAACTCCCGAGGCCGTGTTGGAGGCCAGTGGCAACTGGGCAAATGTCACATCCGCAGCGCCTGCAGCCGGACGCAGTATCCGGGAGCGGCGACGCACGCTGATGAACTTCAGGCTCGAAATCAGTGATGCCGGTGAGCTATTGAATCGTTTTGGCATGCGTGACGTGGTACGCAAGGGGCGCGGGAAAATCGAAGGGCAGGTGGCATGGATGGGGTCGCCAATCACGCTGGACTATGCCAGCATGAGTGGCAATTTCAATGTGCTGGTGGAAAATGGCCAATTCCTCAAAACGGAGCCAGGCATTGCTAAACTGCTGGGGGTTTTGAGTCTGCAAGCCTTGCCCCGGCGTTTGACGCTGGATTTTCGTGATGTTTTCAGCCAGGGTTTTTCCTTCGATTTCGTGCGTGGTGATGTGACCATCGAACAGGGTATTGCCAAAACCAACAACTTGCAGATGAAAGGGGTCAATGCCGCCGTGTTGATGGAAGGGCAGGCCGACATTGCCCACGAGACCCAGAACATCAAGGTGGTGGTTATCCCTGAAATCAACGCTGGCAGTGCCTCCTTGATTGCTTCGGCTATCAATCCAATGGTGGGTTTGAGCACTTTTCTGGCGCAATTGATTTTGCGCAAACCCCTGATAGAAGCGGCGACCCAGGAGTTTGTCGTGGATGGTTCCTGGCTGGATCCGCGTGTAACCAAGGTTAAACGTAACATGGGTAACTTCGCAAAGCCCGAGGGCATACAGTGAAAGTAGCCGTTATTCAGATGGTGTCCACGGCTGATGTGCCGACCAATCTGCACCAGGCACGTGTACTGCTGGAGCAAGCCAGCGCATGGGGGGCGGAACTGGCCGTATTGCCGGAATATTTCTGCCTCATGGGGCACAGCGATAACGACAAGCTGGCTGCACGCGAAGACTTTGGTGGCGGCCCCATTCAACAATTCCTGGCTGACACGGCACGCGCACTGGGGTTATGGCTGGTGGGGGGCACATTGCCTCTGGCTGCGCCCACGGCGGATCGGGTTTACAACAGCAGTCTGGTTTACAACCCGCAAGGTGGCTGCGTAGCGCGCTACGACAAGATACATCTGTTTCGTTTCGATAATGGCCATGAAAACTATGACGAAGCACGTGTACTTGTGGCTGGTACCCAACCCGTGCGCTTCGCACTGCCCGCTGCAGATGGGGGAGGTGGCCACACCTGGCAGATTGGTTTGAGCGTATGTTATGACCTGCGTTTTCCCGAGTTGTACCGCGCCTATGCACGCCAGGGCATCGACTTGCTGCTGGTGCCCAGCGCTTTCACGCATACCACAGGCCAGGCGCACTGGGAGGTGTTGCTGCGCGCGCGGGCCATCGAAAATCTGGCATTTGTCGCCGCTGCTGCGCAGGGTGGGGAGCATGCCAATGGCCGGCGCACCTGGGGTCAATCCCTGTTGATTGACCCGTGGGGACAGATTCTGGCGCAAAAGGACTCAGGGCAGGGGGTGGTGTGTGCCGAACTCGATGCGGCGGTACTGATCCAGCGGCGTAGCCAATTACCCGCGTTGCAGCATGGCGTGATGTAATGTGATGCAATGTGATGTAATGTGATTTAATATGAAATTGATAGCTGTTCCCGCTTATTCCACGGAGTCTCCAGCATGATTCGCATGATACCGTTGATATTCTTGCTGGTGCTCGCCATCCTGGCGGGGTGCGTCAGCAAGCCGGTGCAGGTAGCGCGTCCCAGGGTGGATGTCCCGCGTACCGCGCCCGCGCAGCCATCCCAGCCATCCCAACCGGCTGAGGTAGCGGGTGGCATCGGTATGCCCAAGAGTCGCTGGGTGGCAGCGCCTTGGGCCGAACTGCCAGGGTTTACCAACGACAGCCTGTTCGAGGCCTGGAATGCCTGGCTAAAAAGTTGCGAACGGCCCACGCCGCCCTTCATTGCGCTGTGCGATGAGGTGCGCTTTTTGAGTATCGGAAGTGTGCAAGAGCAGCAACGCTGGATGCAGGAGCGCTTGCAGCCTTATCGGGTCGAATCGTTGCAAGGTGAATCCAGTGGGCTGCTAACGGGGTATTTTGAACCGATATTCGATGCCAGTCGGTTGCCTAACGCAAGCTACACGGTTCCGCTGTACCAGCCTCCGGCTACGTTGGCACAACGCAAACCTTGGTATACGCGCCAGGAAATCGACACCTCGTACCAGGCACAGGCGGCATTGCAAGGACGTGTCATTGCCTACCTGGCCGATCCGATTGATGCCTTGATTCTGCAGATTCAGGGTTCCGGGCGCCTGCGCATGATCCAACCGGATGGCAGTGTGCGTTGGGTTCGGGTGGCATTTGCTGCAACCAATGATCAGCCCTACCGTAGCGTTGGGCGTTGGCTACTGGACCAAGGCCTGGTCAGGGACGCCACCTGGCCGGGAATCAAGGCCTGGCTGGCACAAAATCCGCAGCGCCAGCAAGAGTTACTCTGGAGCAATCCGCGCGTGGTGTTTTTCCGCGAAGAGCCGCTCGCCAGTGCCGATTCAGCCGAAGGCCCGCGTGGTGCCCAGGGTGTGGCATTAACATCCGGGCGCTCGATTGCTGTTGATCCTGGCAGTATTCCGTACGGAACTCCCGTCTGGCTTGCATCTAGCGGAACCCAGATCAACCTGCAAAAACTGGTGCTCGCGCAGGATACGGGCAGTGCCATCACCGGGGCAGTTCGGGCCGATTACTTTACTGGCTGGGGGGACGAGGCAGGAGAATTGGCCGGACGATTGCGTCAGCCGTTACAGTTATGGGTTCTTTGGCCTAAAGAGGCCAGATAACGCCAGATAACGTTACCATGTGGTACTTATTATTTATTCATTCTTGCGGAAAATAATCCATGAATACATCCATGCGCGACATCGACGAGCGTACCAATCTTGCAGCCAACAGCATGTTTGAACTCTTGCTGTTTCGTCTGGGGGAGGCGCCCGGATCGGGTCGGCGCGAACTGTTTGGCATCAACGTGTTCAAGGTACGGGAAATCCTGGTCATGCCCGAGATCACCGCCATGGTGAACATGCCGTCATCCGTCATGGGAGTCGCCAATATCCGGGGGCAGATGATTACGGTTATCAACCTGCCTGCCGTTGTTGGCTGTAATCCGACCAAGGGGCTGGGGATCTTGCTGGTTACCGAATTTGCCCGAACCACGCAAGCCTTTGCAGTGGAGGAGGTCAACGAAATCGTGCGGCTTGAATGGAAGCATGTGCTCTCCGCCGAGAACAGTGGCGGTGGCCTGGTCACCAGTATTGCCCGGCTGGATGGCAATGCGGAAAACACCCGACTGGCACAGGTGCTGGATGTCGAACAGATTCTGCGTGACGTGCTGCCCAGGGAGCACCCTGCTGAAATAGACGAAGCTGAAGTGGGCCAGGTCAAGCTTCCACCAGGCTCGGTGGTGTTGGCAGCAGATGATTCGGCTGTTGCGCGCATGATGATCGAACAAGGCCTCAAGGCTATGGGCATTACCTTTATCATGACCAAAACCGGCAAGGAAGCCTGGGATATGCTGGAAAACCTCACCACCAAGGCAACTGCCGAAGGTAAGACCATACGCGACAAGGTGGCCTTGGTATTGACGGATCTTGAAATGCCGGTGATGGACGGCTTCACCCTGACCCGCAACATGAAGCAAGACCCGCGTTTCAAGGATATTCCGGTCATCATCCATTCATCATTGACGGGTTCTGCCAATGAAGGGCACGTCAAAAGTGTCGGCGCCGATGCGTATATTGCCAAGTTTGCAGCGGAAGAACTGGCCAATACCATTCGCAACGTGCTTGCAGTCTAAAAGCCCAAAAACTACGTGAGTCGCCCGAAACTGGTCCGTTTGCTGGGCAATTGGTTTCCCGTTGAAGACAGTGATGCGTCCCGGCAGGATTTTGCACAACGCCTGGGCCAGTGGCTGAACGCTTTTGATGCGGTTCGGCTTGATGGTGCCTTGCACGCGATTAAAAAGTTTATTCCACAGCAGCCTGCACCACTGCAGGTGGCCACCATTGCGGCGCTGGATGAAGCCTTGCGCGGTGTGCGTGCCGCTCTATCTCAAGCATTCACGATTGACGAAGCTACGGATGGATTCGGACCCTATCGCCAACGCTACCTCGATTGTCAGCGCCAGATGGACCTGAAAATTGCTCCATTGCGCGCCCAGGTGCGGCAAGTTTTGGCGCAGTCCTCCACCAGACTCAAGCAGTTGGCAGCGCTGGATGCGATGCTGGAGCACATGCTGGAAGGTAGCGTGCGAAAGCAGATGGCCACAGTGCCGACACTGCTGGAGCGGCGTTTCGAGTATCTGCGCACTACGCAGCAGACGCACACTTTCGAGCAAGAATTGCAAGAGGTTTTGCAAGCTGAAATGGACATACGCTTGCAACCCGTGATGGGTTTGATGGAAGCACTGCATAACGCTGTGCGAGAAAATGAATAAATGAACAAGAAACTGATCGCAGTTGTTTTTGCTATTGGGTTGGGGGCAATAGCCTGGGTAGGCTGGGGTTTTGCTGATTCGAGCTGGCTGGCATTGGCAGTAACCGGAGTGATCGCAGCGGTGTATCTGCTCGGTGCCTATGAACTGCGGCAATTCCGCTGCGCCACCGCCACCCTTGCTGGCGCGCTGAATGCCATGACACAACCACTAACGGAACTTGGCGCGTGGCTGGCGCTGCTGCATCCTTCACTGCAGAACCCGGTGCGTTTGCGTATCGAGGGCGAACGGGTTTCCATGCCGGGGCCGACATTGACGCCGTATCTGGTTGGCTTGCTGGTCATGCTGGGCATGCTGGGTACCTTCCTGGGCATGGTCGTGACGTTCAAGGGGGCTGTGTTTGCGCTGGAAGGTTCCGCCGATCTCTTTGCCATTCGTTCGGCATTGGCAGCGCCCATCAAGGGTCTGGGTCTGTCGTTTGGCACTTCGGTGGCAGGCGTTGCGGCATCTGCCATGCTGGGCTTGATGTCGGCACTGAGTCGGCGGGAACGCATGGAGGTGCTTCGCCAGCTCGATACCTGCACAGCCACCGTGCTGCGGCCTTTCTCGCTCAAACACCAGCAGCAAGAAACCTTGCATGAAACCTTCAAAGCCATGCCGGTGATTGTTGACCGGCTGCAGACCATGATCGAGGGACTGGAGCGTCGCACGCAGCATCTGGATCAGCAGTTGCTGTCACAACAACAGCAATTTCATGGCGATGTGCGCGTGGCCTATACCGGACTCGCCCAGTCTGTGGGCCAATCGCTCCATGAGAGCCTGAACGCCAGCGCACGGGCCGCGAGCGAGAACATCCAGCCGCTTGTCGTGCGGGCCATGGCTGAAATTGCGGATGCCACGCAAGCGCAGCTGACGGAGCTGTCATCCCGGTTTGAGACCAGCACACGCACGGTGTCAGACACCTGGGCTGCTGCCTTGCGGGCATTGCGTGATGAAGAGGCGCTGCGCGGTGCAGCAGCGGTACAGCGGCTGGACCAATTGCAGGCGGCGGTGGCCGAACATCTGACCAAGCTGGGAGCCTCGCTGGAAATACCCCTGACGCGCCTGTTGCAAACCGCCCATGATGTGCCGCAGGCCGCAGCTGGTGTGATCGCAGAGTTGCGCCAGGAAATGCATCACCTGGCCGTGCGCAACAACGCGGCACTGGAAGAACGTGCTGCCTTGTTATCCCGGATCGGGACATTGCTGGAGACGATGGACAAAGCAGCCAGACAGTTTACGGACACATTGGGCGTACAGACCCATCAGGTAGCAGACGTGGCGACCCATGTGGCAAGCAGTGCGGTGGAACTGACCAGCTTGGGAGAGGCATTTGGTCATGGCGTGCAGCTATTTAATGCCAGCAACGAAAAACTCATTGGCAGCCTGCAACGTATCGAAGGCACGCTTGGTCAATCCATGGCGCGCAGTGACGAACAATTGGCCTACTACGTGGCGCAGGCGCGCGAGGTGATTGACCTGAGCATCACCTCACAGCAAGGCATCATGGAGGACTGGCGCCGGTTGCATGGTAAACAAACCGTGGTAACGGATGGTGGCAGCCGATGATGGAATTGAACGACCCCAACGACCTGGACGACCCAATCGGACAGACCGCGCCGGTCTGGGCCGTTTTTGGCGACCTGATGGCCGGTTTGCTGGGCGCATTTGTCCTGATTCTGGTGGGCGTTCTGGTAGTGCAGATGGACTTGGTTGCCAGCTTGAAGGAAGAAGTGGAAAAACGCCAGATTGAAGAGCAGCGGCGCATGGCGCTGGAAAAAGCCTTGGCTATCCCTATGGCCAGTGGCCGTGTGACGGTGGTCAACGGGCGTATTGGCATTAGCGGCAGCGTGCTCTTTGACCTCGGATCGGACCAATTGCGCCTGGAAGGCCGACAGCTTTTGAAAAGTCTGGTGCCACCATTGCGCGTGTACCTGGGTGAGCGCAACGAAATGTTGATGGTCAGCGGTTTTACGGATGACAAGCTGATACGGGATGGCAACCAGCGCTTTGCCGATAACCTGGAGCTATCCGCGCAGCGCGCACTGACGGTAACACGGGCCTTGATCGAAGACGGCATGCCATCCTCCCAGGTTTTTGCCGCAGCCTTTGGAGCTGAGCAACCCGTGGCGCCCAACACCGATGAAAAAGGCCGCGCCCGGAATCGCCGGGTGGAAATGGCCCCCGTCCCCAAGGCGCCTACCCAGGCCAAGCCACATGAATGATTCCGCGCCATCGCCTCTGGCGCAGCTCAACCATTACATTGCACACCATCCCAAGAGAAACAGCAGTGACCCGCTCCAGGAATATAACTCGGATGGCATGGATGGCACGGATGGTGTATTCGAGATGCGCAGCGTGCGCCGTTTTCGTGCGGTCTGGGCCAGGATTACGGCTGAAAATCAGGTCAGCCAGGCACTGGCCTGCGGCCCCACGAACGCCGGTCCACTGAATTCGCACATGCTGGTGCTGCGCTGCCTGAAGCTGATGCAGTCCTTGTCTCCGGAGTACCTGCGGCGCTTCCTGTCACACATCGAGGCCTTGCTGTGGCTGGAGCAGGCAAATCAGGCAAATCAGGCAACGCAGGGCAAATCACTGCGTCGTGGCAAAGGCAGGAAATGCTCCTGATACAATAGCTGTTACCGCACATTCCATAAGGCTTACAGCCCGATTTGCCATGTAAAAACACCCGAAAACGGCCCGTTTTGATGCCCCATGGCGGTATCAGCATCACCTTGACCCGTTTTGAAGGGCAAAATTCAAGGCAAATCTGGCTGTACGCCTTATGTACCAAGCGGGAGTAGCTATGTTTTTTGCAGAAAATGCGCCGCAGACGAATGCGCGCATTCTTTAAGTAGGAAGTCGAAATGCAAAGGCGTGGCATAATCGCGCCCCGCGCTGCCAACAGTGGCGCGTTTTGTGCATCTCCCTTCATTCATCCGGCCTGTTCACATTTTGGGCCTAAGACGTTGTTTGCAATCAACGCCGATTCCGTTTGATGGTTGATGTTTTTTAACCATTGGCGGAGTCGCGGCAAAAGTCTGCGACGCTCGCATGTGAGATTACCATGACCGACGTTCTAAGCACGACGGGCGCAGCAGTGCCTGTTGATACCCCTACCATTTCCTCTTCTGAGCCAGCGCCTGCTTTGCAGGTTGCCAACGGCTTTGTGCAAATGGGCCTGGCCCTTGAGCTGATTCACGCCGTGCGCGATCTGGGTTATACCCAGCCGACGGTGGTGCAGACAAAAACCATTCCCTTGGCACTACCCACGCAAGGTGGTGCCCAAGCCGCCAGCCAGTACATTGACCTGATGGTGTCCAGCCAGACGGGCAGTGGCAAGACGGCTGCATTCCTGTTGCCCGTGTTGCATACCTTGTTGCAACAGCAAGAGCAAGAGCTAGCCCTGGAGCGCGCCGAGTTTGAGCGCCGCGTCTCTGAAGCTGTTGCCAAGGGCGAAGCACCACCCAAACGCGCCAAACGCAAGGACCCGACCAACCAGCGCAACTTCAAAGCGCCATCGCCCGGTGCGCTGGTGGTATGTCCGACGCGCGAGTTGGCGCAGCAGGTCGCCAACGATGCCATTGATCTGGTGCGCCACTGCCGGGGCCTGCGTATCGCCAATATCGTTGGTGGCATGCCGTACCAGTTGCAGATTGCCAAGCTGCAAAATGCCAACCTCGTGGTCGCAACGCCGGGGCGTTTGCTGGACCTGCACCGTTCCATGCAGATCAAGCTCGATCAGGTGCAATTTTTGGTAGTGGACGAGGCGGATCGTATGCTCGACCTTGGTTTTGCGGACGATCTGGCCGAAATCAACCAGCTCACCATTGCCCGCAAGCAAACCATGATGTTTAGCGCCACCTTTGCGCCGCGCATCCAGCAATTGGCCGCGCGCGTGATGCGCGAACCGCAGCGCGTGAGCATCGACAATCCCCAGGAAAAGCACGTGAATATCAAGCAGGTGCTGTTCTGGGCCGACAACCAGCACCACAAGCGCAAGTTGCTGGACCACTGGCTGCGTGATTCGACCATCAACCAGGCCATCGTCTTTGCCAGCACCCAGATCGAATGTGATGGCCTGGCCGGTGACTTGCAGCAAGCCGGTTTTGACGCCGTGGCCCTGCACGGCGCCCTGAGTCAGGGGCTGCGCAACCGGCGCTTGCAGGCGCTGCGCCAGGGCCAGGTGCAGATTCTGGTTGCCACCGATGTGGCTGCGCGTGGCATTGACGTGCCCACCATCACCCATGTGTTCAACTACGGTCTGCCCATGAAGTCCGAGGACTACACGCACCGCATCGGACGCACGGGCCGCGCCGGACGTGATGGATTGGCCGTGACTTTTGCTGAAGTGCGCGATAGGCGCAAGATTTTCGACATCGAAGCCTATACCCGCCAGCATTTCCGCTCCGAAACCATTCCCGGACTGGAACCCCAACACCGCTTCCCGGAAGCACGTCCCGGCACCGGAGCCAGCTTTGGCGGGCGCGGCAGCCACTTTGCCGAACGCAGCGGCAGCGGTCGCGCTGGTGGTGGTGGCGGCAGTACACGCCCTGGTACTGGTTTTGGTGGAAAAAAACCAGAAAGCGCCCATGCAGCAAGCGCAGGCAGCTATCATAAGGATAGTACATTCAACCGTGAACACCGTGATCATCGCGAACAGCGTGAGCAGCGAAACTTTGGCGCACGCGCTGATGGCGATGCCGATGGCTTCAGCTACGCCCGCAAGGGTGGTTTCAATGACCGTTTCGCCGGTGCACGTTCCGCAGCGCCGGCGCATGCAGGGGATTTTGCCGAGCGCAGCAGACCACTCGCTGGCAAACCGTTGACTGCCAGACCCGGTAATGCGGGCAAGGTATTTGTGCCGCGCGACGCCAAAAAGCGCGCGGTGCGCTAAGGCAGCAAGCTTACGACTTTGCGTTTAATCTGTGGCAGCGGATGCGGCGGCGGCTGGTTTGAACCCGGCGCCATTGACCGTCAGGCCAGCGGCGGACAAGCGCGCGGCGTTGGCATGGCGTATGCCCCTGGTGCGCGCCATCAGATCATTCCAGTCCTTGAAATTACCCTTATTGCGCTCATCCAGAATGCGTCTGGAAGTGCTCGGGCCTATGCCCCTGATACTGTCAAGCTCGGCTTCGCTGGCGGAGTTGACATCCACGTTGGCAAAAGCCATTGCTGAACAAAAGAATAGCGCGCTGGCAAGATATGTTCTGAGCATGAGAAGTTCCATGGAATATGAATCAGGAGGCGGTTTTCGCCAGGGTTTGCACATAGCTGCGCACGCCGCTTTGCACATTGGCAAACGTATGCTGGCAGCCCTGGGCACGCAGCGCGCTCAGGTCCGCCTGGGTGTAACACTGGTATTTGCCGCGCAGGGCATCCGGGAAGGCAATGTATTCGATCAAGCCCTGAGAGACGGCCTCGGTCAGGGTCAGGGGACTTTCGCCTTTTGATTCGCGCAGGGTGTTGACCACCGTGATGGCCACGTCATTAAAGGGTTGGGCCGCACCAGTTCCCAGATTAAAAATGCCGGACTTGCCCGGATGGTCGAAAAACCACAAATTGACCGCAACGATGTCGGCAACGAATACAAAGTCGCGCATCTGGGCGCCAGCGGCGTATCCGCCGTAGTCACCAAACAGCTTGACCTTGCCCTCGGATTGGAACTGGTTGAACTGGTGAAACGCCACACTGGCCATGCGGCCCTTGTGCTGTTCACGTGGGCCATAGACGTTGAAATAACGAAACCCCACCACCTGGTTGGTGCGTCCTGAGAGGGTACGTTGAAAACTGCTGCCGCATTCCAGGCGCATATGCTGGTCAAACAGCAGCTTGGAATAACCATAGACGTTAAGCGGGTGCTCGAATGTCGGTTCTTCGCGGAATGTGGCGCTGCCCCCGTAGGTGGCGGCGGAGGATGCGTACAGCAAGCGTGCACCGCGTTTCTGGCAGGCATGGAACAGGTTGCACGACAGCGTGTAGTTATTGGCCATCATGTATTTTCCGTCTTGCTCCATGGTGTCGCTGCAGGCGCCCTCATGGAATATGGCTTCCACCTGCCCATAGTGGCCGCTGGCATACGCCGGGTAGAACACATCGGCATCCACATAGTCCGCGATGCTCAGATCGGCCAAATTGCGGAACTTGTCGCCCTGGCGCAAATCGTCCACGGCAATGATGTCCTTGATGCCACGGGCGTTGAGCCCCTGGATGATATTGCTGCCAATAAAACCGGCAGCTCCGGTCACAACAATCCGGGTCATGGAAATAACTCCTCATACGATACAGTTGCCGTGCCAAATTTTCCGACGACCAGACCACCGGCACGATTGGCAAGGGGGAGGGCGGCGCGCAACGAAACGCCAGCGGCCACCAGCGCGGCCATGGTGGCAATAACCGTGTCGCCTGCGCCGGTGACATCGAACACTTCGCGCGCCTGTGCACTGACGTGTAAATCACCCTGGGAATCGAACAGGGTCATACCTTCTTCGCTGCGCGTGAGCAAAATGGCATCCAGATTCAATTGCGCACGCAATTGCTGCGCACGGGTGCGCAAGGTGTCTTCATCCGACCAGGAGCCGATGACTTGCTGCAATTCAAGGCGGTTAGGTGTGATGATGCTGGCGTTTTTGTAGCGTGTGTAGTCGCTGCCCTTGGGATCGACCAGGATGGGTTTGGCAGCGCTACGCGCATGCGCGATCATGTCGGTAATGTGTGCCAGACCGCCTTTTCCATAGTCCGAAAACAACACCGCACCATGCTGCGGCAACAAGCGCTCAAAAGTGCTGGTTTGTGAGGCCAGCAGCTCGTTTTTGGGGGTGTTTTCAAAGTCAAGGCGCAACAATTGTTGCTGGCGCCCGATCACCCGCAGCTTGACGGTGGTTTTAAGGTCGGCATCGCGTCCGAAATGGGTATGAATCCCGGTTTTTGCGACCAGCCCTTGCAGCGTGTGGCTGGCTTCGTCCTCACCTACCACGCTTAACAGCGAAGCTTGCGCCCCCAGGGTGACGACGTTATAGGCCACGTTGGCAGCACCACCGGCGCGCTCTTCCTCGCGGTTGATGCGCACCACCGGAACCGGCGCTTCGGGCGAGATGCGGTCTACCGCGCCGTACCAGTAGCGGTCCAGCATCACATCGCCGACGACCAGAACGTGCGCGCTGGTCATTTGCGCGCGGGGGATTGTCAGGGGTTGTGTTGTTGTATGGTTCATAACGCTTTCATAACTCTTTCACAACTCTTCTACCCGCCGCGCAGGATAGCTGTCCCAGGCCTGACAGCCAGGGCATTGCCAGAAATGCTGTTTGGCTTCAAAGCCACAAGCGGCGCAGCGGTAGCGCGTGAGTGGCTTGACAGCGTGGTCCAGGGCACGTTGCACGCTTGGGTGAAACTCTTCGTGTTCGAGCTTTTCACCGGAGATCCATTTGGCAGCGGCCACCAGAGATGGCTCTTTTTCCAGATGCCTGGCATACCATTCGCGCGCACTGGCACTGGGGGCGCCACTGGCTGCCTCCAATGCCACGATGGCATCGAGTACGTCCAGTGAAGGTTCCTGACCATAGATCATTTTCAGGCGCTCCAGTGTGGTGGCACCTTGCCGGGATGTTATGGCGTACTGTGCCAGCAGGGGGGCAATCAATCCAATAGCCAGTGGTGCGGCCAGCAGTGCCTGGGTCAAGGTTTCGCATGCCTGTGCTGCCTGGCCTGTGTGATTTTGCAGCCGGGCCAGATCAATGCGCGGCCTGGGTGTATCGGGAGCCGTTTGCACCGCCTGGATCAGATGGGTTTGCGCCTGGTGCACATCACCTGCTGCCACGCAGCTTGCTGCTTGCTCACATAAGTAATGCGCCAGACGCCCTTTAAAACTGCCCTGGCCGCTGGATTCGAGCTTGCGTGCGATCTGTGCCGCGTTTTCCCAATCACGCGAGCGTTCGTAATTGGCTAGCAGCGCCAGCAGCGCCTGCGTTTCAAAACGGGTTCCTTCGAGCTTGAGCAAAGCCTCCTCGGCGCGGTCGAGCAAACCGGCCTTGAGAAAGTCCAGCGCCAGCGCATGCTGCGCCCGGTGCCGGTCATCCAGGCTCAGGTCACCGCGCGACAGCAGGTGCTGGTGTACGCGCACTGCGCGCTCGTATTCGCCCCGGCGGCGAAACAGGTTGCCAAGCGCGAAATGGAGTTCGGAGGTGTCCGGGTCGCTTTGTACCGCCTCGATGAAAGCATCAATGGCCTGGTCCTGTTGTTCGTTGAGCAGGAAATTCAGCCCCTTGAAGTAAGCCTTGGGAGCCTGGTGGTTTTCCATGCGTAATTGGCGCACATCAAAACGCGAGGCTATCCAGCCCAGTACAAAAGCCAATGGCAACCCGAGAAGCCCGAGAAGAATAGAACCCGGATCAAATTCCATACAAAGGTGGTGGCGCAGGTGGCTTTTCAGGTTCCAGGGCAGCAGCCGTAGTGGTCGCGGCCTTGCGCGCCAGTACCGCAGTGCGTCGGTGTTGCCACCAGCGTGGCACCATGCCCAGAACACCAATTACCAGACCGATGGCAAATGCACTCAACACCACCAGTACCAAAGGTGCAGTCCATTGACGGCCAAAGAAAAAATGCACGGTGACATCGTGCTGGTTGTTCAGCGCAAAGGCGAACAGCGTAAAGAAAATGGCTGCTTTGAGCATCCACTTTGCGAACCTGGCAAGGTGTTTCATTACTGCCAAATAATTAATCAGACAGCGGGAGTATCCGAAACCGACGAAAACGACGCAGGGCTATCCTGGTCCACGGATTCACGCAGGGCTTTGCCAGGTTTGAAGTGCAGTACACGCCGCTCTGGAATCGCCACACTTTCCCCGCTGCGCGGGTTGCGCCCCATGCGCGCCGGGCGCTGGTTGACAGAAAAGCTGCCAAACCCGCGAATTTCAATGCGCTGTCCCGCTACCAGGGCATCGTTCATGGCATCGAGGATAAGCTTGACGGCATGTTCAGCATCCTTTTGCGAAATTTGGCTAAAACGGCAAGCCAACTCTTCAACTAGATCAGATCGGGTCATGGTGCGGCCTCATGGAAAAACAGGATCGGTCAGCTGGCTACCCCATCATGATGGCGGCCGACTGACCGATTCCGCAACGCTCTGCCGGGTTGCGGTCTTCGAAAAGATCAACGATCCGAGGTGTCGAGCTTGGCGCGCAGCAAAGCGCCCAGGCTGGTCGTTCCAGCACTTTCACGAGACGCTTGCTGGTTCAGGTTCGCCATGGCCTCGTTTTGGTCGGCAGCATCCTTGGCCTTGATCGAGAGCTGGATGTTGCGGGTCTTGCGGTCTACGTTAGTCACGACTGCCGTGACTTCATCGCCTTCCTTGAGCACGTTGCGCGCGTCTTCCACGCGGTCACGGCTGATTTCCGAAGCACGCAGGTAGCCGATGACATCCGATCCCAGGTCGATCTCGGCACCCTTGGGGTCCACCGACTTGACCTTGCCCGTGACGACCTGGCCTTTGTCATTGAGCGATACAAAGGTGGTGAACGGATCAGAATCCAGCTGTTTGATGCCCAAGGAAATGCGCTCGCGGTCCACGTCCACAGCCAACACGATGGCTTCGACTTCCTGGCCCTTCTTGAATTCGCGCACGGCTGCTTCGCCGGTTTCGTTCCAGGACAGATCGGAGAGGTGCACCAGGCCATCAATACCGGCAGCCAGACCCACGAACACGCCAAAGTCGGTAATGGACTTGATCGGACCCTTCACGCGGTCACCGCGCCGGGTATTCTGGGCAAATTCCTGCCAGGGGTTGGGCTTGCATTGCTTCATGCCCAGCGAGATACGGCGCTTGTCCTCGTCGATCTCCAGCACCATGACTTCCACTTCGTCGCCCAGGGCCACGACCTTGGAAGGGGCCACGTTCTTGTTGGTCCAGTCCATTTCAGAGACGTGTACCAGACCTTCGATGCCGGGTTCGAGTTCCACGAACGCGCCGTAATCGGCAATGTTGGTGATCTTGCCAAACATACGTGTGCCTTGCGGATAGCGGCGGTTGACGCCCATCCAGGGATCGTCGCCCATTTGCTTCAGCCCTAAGGAAACGCGGTTCTTGTCGGTGTCGAACTTGAGAATCTTGGCAGTGATTTCCTGCCCGGCAACCACCACTTCGGACGGGTGGCGCACACGGCGCCAGGCCATGTCGGTGATGTGCAGCAAACCGTCAATGCCACCGAGGTCCACGAATGCGCCGTATTCGGTGATGTTCTTGACCACACCGTGCACGATGGAGCCTTCCTTGAGCGTTTGCATCAGCTTGGCACGCTCTTCGCCCATCGAGGCTTCGACCACGGCGCGGCGAGACAGCACCACGTTGTTGCGTTTGCGGTCGAGCTTGATGACCTTGAACTCCAGGGTCTTGTTTTCGTAGGGAGACAGGTCCTTGGTGGGACGTGTATCGACCAGCGAACCTGGCAGAAAAGCACGGATGCCATTGACCAGCACGGTCAGGCCGCCCTTGACCTTGCCGTTGGTGGTTCCTGTGACAAATTCGCCGGATTCGAGCGATTTTTCCAGCGACATCCACGAAGCCAGGCGCTTGGCGGTGTCGCGGCTGACGATGGTGTCGCCATAGCCATTTTCCATGGCCACAATGGCCACCGAGACGAATTCACCTACTTGAACCTCAATTTCACCCTTGTCGCTCTTGAACTCGGACAGCGGGACGTAAGCCTCGGATTTGAGGCCAGCGTTAACGACGACAAAATTGTGCTCGATGCGCACAACTTCGGCGGTAACAACTTCACCAATACGGGTTTCGGAGCGTTTTTGTGACTCTTCAAACAGGTCTGCAAAAGATTCTGACATTGCGTTGTATGCGGCATGTGCCGCAGGTTAATACGCGGATCAATCCGCGGGTTTACGTTGCGAACCACACACCACCTGATACCTGGAAACCTATACACACCTACATGCTGTTGGCGCGTTCGGAAAACCACGAAAGGGGGTGTGGACCTAGACAGCCGGAAATGGCTGTTTTTCTTGCCACCAGTGCAACACCAGATCGACCGATTCTTCAATCGACAAATCCGAGTTGTCCAGCAGCCTGGCGTCTTGCGCTGCTCTGAGTGGTGCGACTGCGCGGGACATGTCCCTTGCGTCACGGGCCTCCAATTCAGCGCGAAGATCGGCGAGTGTAGCGGAAATACCTTTTGAAATCAGCTGTTTATGGCGCCGTTGCGCGCGTTTTTCCGCACTGGCGGTGAGAAACACCTTGAGCGTGGCCTCGGGAAAAATCACTGTTCCCATGTCGCGCCCATCGGCAACCAGCCCAGGAAGCTGGCAAAAACTGTGTTGCAGCGCTAGCAACGCATGGCGCACCGAGGGCAGGGCGGATATTCTGGAGGCATTATTCCCCACGTCTTCGCTACGAATGGCTTCGCTGACATCGTTGCCATCAAGCAACACATTCTCACCCGCAAAGCGGATGTGCAAGCGCGCTATCAGGTCAGCAATGGCTTGTTCATGGTCTACGTCCGGCTCCAGCCCGGCCTGCATGGCAGCCAGTGCGCTGATGCGGTAGAGCGCACCGGAATCCAGCAGGTGGTAGCCCAGCTTATGCGCCAGGCGTGCTGCGAGTGTGCCTTTGCCGGATGCGCTGGGACCGTCGATACAAATCACCGGGATGGTGGCAGGTTTGGTTGCGGTTACAGAAAAAAAGGTTTCGAAATAATCCGGGAAGGTTTTGCCCACACACCGGGGATCCAGAATGCGCACGGGCAGGTGTGCCGGGTTGAAGGCCGCCAGCGAAAAACACATGGCCATGCGATGGTCGTCATACGTATGTATCGTGGCCGCGCGCCAGTCGGCGGGTGTTGCCGGTGGTGTGATCTGGATGAAGTCGTGGCCCTCGACGACCTGGGCACCGAGTTTGCGCAACTCGGTCGCCATGGCGGCAATGCGGTCGGTTTCCTTGACGCGCCAACTGGCGATATTGCGCAGGGTGCTGGTGCCATCGGCGTAGAGCGCCATGACGGCCAGGGTCATGGCAGCATCGGGAATGGGATTGCAGTCCAGATCAATGGCTTTGAGCGGCCAGGCGCCACGGCGAACCTGCAAGCAGTTCGGTCCGCCATCCACCTGTGCACCCATCAGCCGTGCAGCATCCACAAAGCGGATATCGCCCTGGATCGAGTCGGTGCCAACTCCCTGGATAATAATGGCATTTTGGCCTGTAGACCCCGTGGCAATAGCGGCAACAGCTATAAAATAACTAGCAGAAGAAGCATCCGCTTCCACGTGGAGGCTTCCCGGCGCGCGCAGCTTGCAGCCAGCGGGAATGGTGAAGCGTTGCCAGCAATCCGCCCCTTCGGGACGCAGAACCTGGACGCCAAAGCGCGCCAGCAGATTCAAGGTGATGGCGATGTAGGGGCGCGAAATCAGTTCGCCCACCACCTCGATCACGATATCGTGTTGCGCCACCAGGGGCAGTGCCAGCAGCAAGGCGGTCAGGAACTGGCTGGATACGTCGCCACGCACGCGAATGGGTTGTGCAAGCTGCAGTACCGGCTTGCCTATGTGCAGCGGGGGAAAGCCATCCTGTCCAAGGTAGTCAATGTGGCAACCGATCTGGCGCAAGGCATCCACCAGATCACCGATGGGGCGCTCGTGCATGCGTGCCACGCCGCTTAATTCAAAATCACCCCCCAGGAGGGCCAGGGCAGCGGTCAAGGGCCGCATGGCGGTACCGGCGTTGCCCAGGAACAGATGCGCCTGGGCAACAGGTAAGCTGGTGCCCAGTCCGTCGATGCGTACCTTGTTGCTGCCATCCTGGTGGATGCCACAACCCAGGGCACGCAAGGCATCAAGCATGACGCAGGTGTCGTCCGAGTCCAGCAGGTCATGAATCGTTGTGCTTCCTTCGCTCAAGGCCGCCAGCAGTAACACGCGGTTGGAAATGCTTTTGGAGCCTGGCAGGGCAAGCGTTCCTGCAGCGCCGGTCAGCGGGGGAATGTCAAGAAATGCAGTGCTGAACATCAGACGTTGTTTCAGACGTTGTGTTTGGATGTCATGCGCCAGTTGGCGCGCGTGCTGCTGGCTTGCTCCAGCAACCCCTCCAGCGCTTCGGCATTGCTGCCAGAAATCAGCAACTCCAGGGCATGCAGACTGCGCTGAAAAACTTTTGACTGTTGCAATAACTCTTCGCGGTTGGCAATCAGGATATCGCGCCAAATCTTGGGTTCGCTGGCTGCGATCCGGGTGAAATCCCGAAAACCTGGCCCCGCCAGCGACAGATATTCTTTACCCTGGTCTTGTCCTGTGATGCTGTTCATCAGCGCAAAGGCAATCAGATGGGGCAGGTGACTAACCGCAGCAAACGCAGCATCGTGTTGTTCGGGCGCCATTTGTTGTACCTTGCAGCCCAGGGCCGTCCAGACATCAACGGCCTGTTGCAACTGGGTCGTGAACGTGCGCTCGATGGGTGTCAGGATAACCTGGCGGCCTGCATACAACTCGGCATCGGCATATTCAATACCTGAAACCTCACGACCAGCAATCGGATGCGTCGGGACAAAGGAGCCGATGTGTTCACGCAAAGCGCGCCGGGCAGCGTCAATCACGTCCCGTTTGGTCGAGCCGACATCCATGATCAACATGGTGGGGGAAACCAGGTGCCGGATCGACTTGAAGGTGGCTTCGGTAGCGGCGACAGGTACGGCAATCAGCACAATGTCGGCACCCGAGACCGCCAGCAACGCAGAAGGCGCCTCGACATCAATAACACCGAGTTGGCGGGCCCGCTCCGTTGTGCTGGGTGACTTGCTGTAACCCACGACGCGCTTGACCAAGCCCGCGCGCTTGAGCGCCAGCGCGAACGAGCCCCCCATGAGACCGCAGCCAATTAAACCAAGTTGTTCAAACATAAGATTTCCTGAAGTAGTTTCATGCTGTTATTCGGCCAGCGGATACGTGCCCAGCACCTTGTAAAAGGCACACAAACCCTGCAGGTCTGCCAGCGCTGCCGCAACATGGGGCTGCGAGGGGTGACCCTGCAAGTCGATATAAAAGAAGTATTCCCACTGCCCTGAACGTGCCGGGCGCGATTCAAACCGTGTCATGGAAACACCATGCCGCTTGAGTGGTGTGAGCATGTCGTGCACTGCGCCAGGCCGGTTGGGGACCGATACCACCAGGCTGATGCAGTCTTTCCCGGTTGCAGTTTGCGCTGCCATGGTGCCTGGCAGGCAGACCACGACAAACCGGGTGCGGTTAAATGCATCATCCTGAATGGCATGGGCGGCAATGTGCAGGCTAAATTCAGTGGCAGCACGCGCACTGGCAATTCCGGCCCAGGCCGGGTGGCTGGCAGCCAGACGGGCGCCCTCGGCATTGCTCGCGACAGCACGGCGCTCGGCAGCAGGAAGATGGGTATTAAGCCATTGCTGGCATTGGGATAGCGCCTGGGGATGCGCCAGCACCACCTCAATAGCATCCAGTGAAGGGGTGCTGCGCAGCAGGTTGTGGCGCACCAACAAACTGATTTCGCCCACAATGTGCAGGGGCGAATTCAATAACAAATCGAGTGATCGGGTGACCACGCCTTCGGTACTGTTTTCGATGGGGACCACGCCGAAATCGGCTGCATCTGACGCAACAGCGCGAAACACTTCATCAAAATTGCCGCAGGGCAGGCGTCCCATGCTGGAACCAAAATACCGTAGTGCAGCTTCCTCGCTGAATGTGCCCGATGGACCGAGGTAGGCTACACGCTGTGGTGCTTCCAGCGCCAGGCAAGCCGACATGATTTCGCGCCAGATAGCTCCAAGGTGCTCGGCTTTGAGCGGCCCCTGATTGGCCTGCTGCACGTTGTCAATCACTTGGGCAACCCGGTCGGGGCGGAAAAAAACCGACCCTTCCATACGTTTGAACGCGCCAACCTGTTCAGCCACCAAGGCACGCTGGTTGAGCAGGGAGAGAATATCCTGATCCAGTGCGTCAATCCGGGCACGCAGTTCCGTGAGATCGGGCGGAGCTTGTAGCGAAGCTTGTGTTGGACTGGCCATGTTTTTCAAGGATTGGGCGCGGCACCGGGATCTTCCGTACCAGGTGGATTGGCATCAGGTGGATTGGCATCGTTTTCAACAATGCGTTGCAAGCCGCTGAGTTTGGAACCTCCATCCATGCCGATCAGGGTGACGCCCTGGGTAGCGCGTCCGAGTTCCCGGATTTCACTGACACGGGTACGCACCAGTACACCCTTGTCGGTAATCAGCATGATTTCGTCATCGGCATGCACCAAGGTGGCTGCAACCACCTTGCCGTTGCGTTCACTTTGCTGGATGGCAATCATGCCCTTGTTGCCACGGCCATGGCGCGTGTATTCGGTGATGCTGGTACGCTTGCCGTAACCGTTCTCGGTGGCCGTCAATACGCTTTGCTGTTCATCTTCGGCAACCAGCATGGCAATCACACCCTGACCTTCCTCCAGCGTCATACCGCGCACGCCGCGCGCCTGACGACTCAGGGGGCGCACATCGTTTTCATCAAAGCGCACCGCCTTGCCACCGTCGCTAAACAGCATCACGTCGTGTTTGCCATCGGTCAGAGCTGCACCAATCAGGTAATCACCCTCGTCAAGCACGATGGCAATGATGCCACTTTTGCGTGGATTGTTGAATTCGTCGAGCGCCGTCTTTTTGACTGTCCCCATGCTGGTGGCCATGAATACGTACTGGTCGGCAGGGAAGCTGCGTTTGTCGCCGGTGAGTGGTAGAACTACGTTGATCTTTTCCCCATCCTGCAAGGGAAACATATTGATGATCGGACGGCCACGGGAACCCCGCGAGCCTTGGGGCACTTCCCAGACCTTGAGCCAATAGAGACGGCCCCGGTTGGAAAAACACAGGATGTAGTCGTGCGTGTTGGCTATGAACAGTTGATCAACCCAGTCGTCTTCCTTGGTTGCTGTGGCTTGCTTGCCACGGCCACCACGTTTTTGCGCCCGATACTCACTCAAAGGTTGGCTCTTGATGTACCCACTGTGGCTGAGCGTGACCACCATGTCGGTGGGGGTGATCAGGTCTTCCGTGCTCAGGTCATGTGAACTGTGTTCCACCTGGCTGCGGCGGGCACCGAGTCTGGATTGTCCGAACTCGGTACGAATGTGCGTCAACTCCTCACTGATGATGGTCGATACCCGCTCGGGTCTGGCCAGGATGTCGAGCAAGTCTTCAATTACGGCCATCACCTCCTTGTATTCGGCCACAATCTTGTCCTGCTCCAATCCTGTCAGGCGTTGCAGACGCATTTGCAAAATTTCCTGCGTCTGGGTTTCCGACAAGCGGTACAAGCCGTCAGCGCCCATGCCAAACTCTTTTTCGAGTCCGTCAGGACGGTAATCGTCTGCATTGATGGTGCCGCCATCGCTACGTGTGCGGGTGAGCATGGCACGCACCATTTGGCTATCCCACCTGCGACCCATCAACTCGATTTTGGCAATGGGTGGGGTAGGGGACTCGCGGATGATGCGAATGAACTCGTCAATGTTTGCCAGTGCAACCGCCAAACCTTCCAGCACATGGCCACGCTCACGTGCCTTGCGCAGATTGAAGACGGTGCGGCGCGTCACCACCTCCCGGCGGTGCTGCAAAAAGACTTCGATCAAATCCTTCAGGTTGCACAACTTGGGTTGACCATCAATCAACGCCACCATGTTCATGCCAAAAGAATCTTGCAGCTGGGTTTGCTTGTAAAGATTGTTCAGCACCACTTCAGGAACTTCACCGCGCTTGAGCTCGATGACCAGACGCATGCCTGACTTGTCGGACTCGTCCTGAATGTGGCTGATCCCTTCGATTTTTTTCTCGTTCACCAGCTCGGCCATGCGTTCTTGCAGGGTTTTTTTATTGACCTGGTAGGGCAGCTCGTCAACGATGATGGCCTGGCGTTGGCCCCTGTCGATGTCCTCGAAATGGCATCTGGCGCGCATGATCACTTTGCCTCGGCCGGTTCGGTAGCCATCCTTGACGCCACCGATACCGTAGATGATGCCCGCAGTGGGAAAGTCGGGTGCCGGTACGATTTCCATCAAGTCATCCACCGAGGCTTGTGGGAATTTCAATAGATGCAGACACGCATCGACCACTTCGTTCAGGTTGTGCGGCGGAATATTGGTCGCCATGCCTACGGCGATACCACCGGAGCCATTGACCAACAAGTTAGGAACGCGCGTTGGCAAGACCAGAGGTTCTCGTTCGGAGCCATCGTAGTTGGGGCCAAAATCCACCGTTTCCTTGTCCAGGTCGGCCAATAATTCGTGCGCGATTTTTGCCAGACGGATTTCGGTGTAACGCATGGCGGCGGCGTTGTCGCCATCCACCGAGCCAAAATTACCCTGGCCATCCACCAGCATGTGGCGCATGGAAAAGTCCTGCGCCATACGTACGATGGTGTCATAAACTGATTGGTCGCCATGTGGGTGGTACTTACCGATGACATCCCCCACAATACGGGCGGATTTTTTATAAGGCCGGTTCCAGTCGTTATTGAGTTCGTGCATGGCAAACAGCACACGCCGATGCACGGGCTTCAGGCCATCCCGCGCATCAGGCAGGGCACGCCCCACAATGACACTCATGGCATAGTCAAGGTAGCTGCGCCGCATTTCCTCTTCAAGGCTGATGGGCAGGGTTTCTTTGGCGAACTGGGTCATGGGGTCATGGAGTCATGGGGTGGTGGGGTGGATTTGCGGCAATTTCGGCGATAACCCGCCATTTTACGGCCCGCCGCGTGTCGCATACAGGCAACATTCAAGGGCGATATGTCGTTGCAGTTCAGGGTTTCGGCTCTATGAAGCGCAGACACTCGCCTTGCCTATGGCACAATTACCCCAACGTTTCGAGTTGAAACGTGGTTCGGTCGGATTTTGATCGGGCTTCGACTATTCGCAGCGATGCTGCAGTTTGTTACGAAAAAGGAAGGCCATGAAAACATTGAATCGAGTAGCAATCGCCCTCGCTGCTGTAGCGCTTGCTACCACTGCCGGTGCACAAGAAATCCACAACTGGAGAAACTCTACTGGCGAGGTCTGGAAAAATGCATCCGGTGAGTGCTGGCGTGATGGCAGCTGGACACCCGCGACTGCGGCTCCTGGGTGTGATGGTGCATTTGTTCCTCCTGCAGATAAACCAACTCCCGCTGCACCTGCCGCTCCGACACCCACTGCGAGGCCAGCTCCCGCACCAGCTCCTGCACCCGCACCAGCACCTGTAGTTTCCGAAAAAGTGAAATACTCCGCCGATGCGTTCTTTGACTTTGACAAGTCTGTGCTAAAGCCCGAAGGCAAGGCCGCGCTGGATGATCTGGCAGCCAAACTGAAGATGCTGAATCTGGAAGCCGTTATCGCCGTTGGACACACCGACTCGGTTGGCAAGGATGCTTACAACCAGAAACTCTCGGAAAAACGCGCTGGGGCGGTCAAGGCCTATCTGGTGTCCAAGGGTGTTGATAAGAGCAAGTTGTTCACCGAAGGCAAGGGTGAGAAACAGCCGGTCGCTGATAACAAAACCAAGGAAGGTCGCGCCAAGAACCGTCGCGTTGTTGTCGATGTGACTGGTGTGCGCACCAAGTAATCAGGCTACTTTTCTCGATAATCCTCCAAAAAACCCGCTTCGGCGGGTTTTTTGTTGTGACAACAACATAGAAAACCATGAATACCCCCAATGCCGATCCGGCCGAGTTGGCCAAGTTTTCTGAATTAGCCCACCGTTGGTGGGACGTGGACAGTGAGTTTCGCCCACTGCACATGATCAACCCTTTGCGTCTGGAGTGGATTCATTCCATATGTCCGGTCTCGGGACTGCGGGCGCTGGATGTGGGTTGTGGTGGCGGCATATTGGCCGAATCCCTGGCAGACAAGGGCGCAGATGTGCTGGGTATTGATTTATCCAGCAAAGCACTCAAAGTGGCCCAACTCCATGCCCTGGAAGTGCAGAATATGCACGTTACCTACCGGGAAGTGAGTGCAGAAAACCTGGCGACTGAAATGCCAGGGCAATTCGATCTGGTGACGTGCATGGAAATGCTGGAGCATGTACCAGACCCTGAGTCGGTGGTACGGGCGTGTTCAACCTTGGTAAAGCCTGGTGGCTGGGTGTTTTTTTCAACGCTGAACCGCAATCCGAAATCGTTTCTTTTTGCCATCGTGGGCGCTGAATATGTACTCAACCTCTTGCCGCGTGGTACCCACGAATACGCCAAGATGATTCGCCCCAGTGAACTGGCGGCTTATTGCCGTCTTGCCGGACTGGAGGTTTTACATACCAGGGGCATGGAATACAACCCTTTGAACAAGCGTTATGCGCTGAGTGCCGACACCTCGGTCAACTACCTGTTCGCAACGCAAAAAAGCCTTTAATGCAGGTTCCAGCTGCCTGTAACTACCGCCCTGACATTGACGGCTTGCGTGCCGTTGCTGTGTTATCCGTCATGGCGTACCACCTGCACGCCGCCTGGATACCGGGTGGCTTTGTGGGAGTGGATGTATTTTTCGTGATTTCTGGCTTTGTTGTGACTGCTTCCCTGGCTACCAATGGTGGAGCATCTCTGCCAGCGTTCATTGCCGAGTTCTACGCCCGTCGACTGGCACGCATCTTTCCTGCCTTGATGGTGGTGTTGGTGGCTGGCGCACTGGCGGCAACATTGTTCATCCCCCCAGGTTGGCTCAGTGGGTTTAGTGATACCACGGCCAAATATGCCTTGTTTGGACTGAGTAACTGGGCCATGCAACGTAATGTGGACACCTACTTTGCACCACGGGCCGAATTCAATCCCTTTACCCATACGTGGTCCCTGGGCATCGAAGAGCAGTTTTATGTACTGACCCCTTTGCTGGTTTATTTCTGGGTGCGAGCGGTTCGGCGTGGGCGTGCCAGCGAGCGGCACCTGGCCACCGCCGGTCTGGCGCTGATCACGTTGATTTCCATTGCTGCTTGCGTCTGGGCCAGTAAACCCCATCCAGAGATGGCGTTTTATTTCATTGGCTGCCGTCTATGGGAGCTTGCCCTGGGAGCCTTGCTGTTTTTGGCCAGCGCTGGCCGCCAAACCATCACAGATCAGCGGCCCCCTGCGTGGCGGCAATGCCTACCCTGGATCGGGTTGGTGTGCATAGGTCTGAGTTTCTTTCGTACCAAGGCGGCAGATTTTCCCTGGCCAGGGGCCGCATTGCCGGTTGCGGGTACCTTGCTGCTGATCGAAGGGGCAGGGGCCTGGACCGGACACTGGGTACGCCGCATTCTGGGAGCCAATCCGATGGTATGGATTGGCAAGCGTTCCTATTCGCTGTATCTCTGGCATTGGCCAGTATACGTTCTGCTGCGCTGGACGCTTGGTTTGCACACCGCACTGCTGTTTGGCATCGCCCTGGTGACGACTTTCGTACTGGCTATGGTTTCGTACCGCTGGATTGAACAACCGTTCAGACACCATGCCTGGATTGAAAGCCAGTCAAAGCGTTTTCGTATCGGGATTTTTCTGCTCTTGCCCTTGATAGGCTGGGTAATTTTGTCCGCGTTTTTTCAATTCCGCACCCATATCAGCCTGAGCAACGTTGCCCGCGCGTCCATTGACTGGCATGCCGATTTGCGTATGCCTTATCCGGATTTTGGTGACCGCCAATGCCAGGTCAGCGTGGAGGTTTACCCCTTTCAGAGGGGGCAGGAATGGCGTTATACCGCCAGGCAGTGCCGTGACAAGGTGGGCACAAAAAAAATGGTCGTGCTGGGTGATTCACACGCCATTGCGTCGGCACCCATGCTGGAGCAGCTCAGTGCGGAACAGGGTACGGCGGTCAGCATTTTCACCTTCCCGGCATGCAGTTATCTGGATTTACGGTTTGCCATGGACAACAACCGTCCAGCGGGTTGCCCGGAATTCACGCGCGCCATCACCGATCACATTCTGGAACAACTCGCAGCTGGTGATATAGTGTTCTTACCCAGTTTGCGCATGCAGCGTTATGGCGACCAGTGGGCCAGTCTTGACATCCCCGATATGTACGAAAGAATGTACAACCCGCAGGCTATGCAGTTGCGCCAGGCAGCCTTTGCAGATGCCAAACAATGGTTACAACGTTTTGCACAAAAGCAGATCAAGGTGGTATTTATGGCGCCAACACCAATTTTTAGAGCGCCCCCGTTCCGTTGCTCGGACTGGTTCAACCGTATGAACCCGATTTGCGTAGGACAAAACCAGCAAGCACGTGCCGAACTGGAAAGGCTGCGCCAGCCGGTTGTAAGCAGTATGCATGCCCTGGCGCAAGCCTTTCCTAACGTCAGTGTCTGGGATCCATTTCCCTTGCTGTGCCCGGATGCCACTTGCCGCACCCACCGCGACGGGCGTCCGTTGTTTTTTGACGGTGACCATCTCAGTGCGTACGGCAATGCATGGATGTACCCGGATTTCAAGCAAGCCATTCTGAAGTTGTCGCAACTTTAATACCGCTATGGGCCTTGTCAATCCTGAACTCTCCAGAGAAATACTCGCTGCGGTTGACAAAATGCAGGCATTTCCTGAGAGTGTGCAAAATATTCTGCGGCTTACCAGCGAGACATCCTGCGCTCCCAAGGATCTGGTGGAAGTCATCGTTAAGGACCCCGTGGTGACGGTCAAGGTTTTGCGGGTGGTGAACTCGGCTTATTACAGTTTGCCACGCAAGATTTCTTCGATTGAATACGCTGTGGTGTTCCTGGGCTTTAATACCATCAAAAACCTGGCCCTGAGTATTGCAGCCATTGGCATGGTACCGCGCAACCCTCTGGCGGGATTTGACAGCCAGGGCTACTTGCTGCACTCACTCGTGACAGCAGGCATTGCCAGACAACTGGCATCCAGGCTCCCTGATTTTCCTGATGCCGATGCCAATGATTTCTTTCTTGCCGGTTTGCTGCATGATTTTGGCAATGTAGTGATAGCACAGGCAATGCCCGACAAATTCAAAAAGGCCCTTGAATTCTGTTCGCGTAATGAAATATCCCTACAAACTGCGCTACAGCAATTGGCAGGTCTGGATCCATTCGAAATTGGCGCCATGTTGTTGGAAAAATGGCAATTTCCACCTGGGCTTGCACATGCCATTCGCCAGCAGAGTCAAATGGAGCCGGGTGCATCTGCCATAGCGTATGGTGTGGCGCTTGCCAATCGGATTAGTTGTAAATTGGGTTATAACTTTGGTGAAACAGTGCACAATGACCAACTTCCCGTCGTGTTGCAATCCGCACTGGGCGGTACACTGACGCAAGTCATGGCTTCGCTGGGGGATTTGGATGCAATCCTTCAGGAGTCCAGACGATTTTCACGTAACTGAATGGCCCTGTGTCAAAACGGGCAAAGCGAGCGCAGCATGGAACTTCCCGAAGAAAAGCCGGATCGCAACAATGCCCTGAGCCGACAACTTGTCAGTGATCTGGAAAACTTGCGCGACGCACTGACCAGACTCTCGTTGACGCTACAGGATATTGCTTTCGATGTGGAGACAAACGCCATGAGCGAGGTCTCGCAACTGACAACCGCACTGCTGGTACGCCTGCAGGCCAAGGAAGATGGCGACAAGGGTGGTCATAGGTGAAATCAGGCTGTAACGCCCGTAAAATAAGCGGGTGCAGCTATAAAAAACAAAGTGAAGTAAAACCCCTACCGTGCCAGGGCACGCAGCGCCAGCTTGATGCCCTCGCTCACCCCCACATCGGGTGGCAGTGCCTTCAGCGCCGCACTGGCTTCGCGTTCGCTATAACCCAACGCCAAAAGGGCTTGTGCAATATCGGTCTGGTGGGGGGCGCTGGTTGCCATTGCGGTGGAGCCGACATCGGACCCGAGTTTGCCTTTAAGCTCCAGCAGCAGGCGCTGCGCCGTCTTCTGTCCAACGCCTGGAACCTTGATCAATCGTCCTGATTCCTGCAAAACCACAGCTTGTGACAATTCAGCCACACTCATGCCCGAGAGAATGGCCAAAGCCGTGCGCGGCCCCACACCGGCGATCTTGATGAGTTGCCGAAAGGCTTCCCGCTCGACGGCAGTGGCAAAACCATACAAAATCTGGGCATCCTCCCGCACCACAAAATGCGTCAGCAGGGAAACCCGCTCACCGGCCGCTGGCAGGTTGTAGAACGTACTCATGGGCACCTGCACCTCATAGCCCACGCCACCGCAATCCAGCAGCACCTGGGGGGGATTTTTGTCACTGAGTGTTCCCGTCAGTTTTCCGATCATGTTTTTCCTGTGCGTCCTTTATTGCCTATCATCGGGGGTATTGGCATTTTGGAGTCCCCGAGCGGAATTATCAGCTTGATTCTCAAACACGTATTCTCACCCCTTAACAATACGCGCCTGGCGCACCTGTGTGGCCCTACGGACGAACACCTGCGCAGCATCGAGGTGGCGCTGGACATCCGCATCGCCCATCGGCACGAGCAGTTCAAGATCGAAGGCCCCAAAGCCAGGGCGCAACGTGGTATGGAACTGCTTCAGGCGCTGTATGAAATTGCACACCATCCTATCAGTGCCGCCACGGTGCAATTGATGGTATCCGGTGGCGGTGAAAGTATTTCCGGCCTGGCCGATGAACCTGTTTTGCACACCCGCCGCGCCGACCTTCGGCCCCGCAGCAAAAATCAGGCCTTGTATCTGGACAATATCGCCGAATATGACATTACTTTCGGTATTGGCCCGGCTGGAACCGGCAAAACCTATCTGGCTGTGGCTGCCGCCGTGGATGCCCTGCAGCGCAGTGCCGTACAGCGCATTGTGCTGACCCGTCCGGCAGTCGAGGCCGGTGAACGTCTGGGTTTTCTGCCTGGCGACTTGAATCAGAAGGTAGACCCCTATTTGCGCCCTTTATACGACGCGCTGTACGATCTGATGGGTTTTGATCAGGTACATAAGGCTTTTGAACGCCAGGCGCTGGAGATCGCACCTTTGGGTTTCATGCGCGGACGCACGCTCAACAATGCCTTTGTGATTCTGGACGAGGCGCAAAACACCACACCCGAACAAATGAAAATGTTCCTGACGCGCATCGGTTTTGGCACCAAAGCGGTCATTACCGGCGATATCAGCCAAATCGACCTTCCCAAGGCCCAACTCAGTGGATTGATTGATGCCGAGCGCGTACTCCGGCGCGTGTCCGGCATTGCCATCACGCACCTGACGAGTGCGGATATCGTGCGCCATCCCCTGGTGGCCCGCATTGTCGATGCCTACGATGCTGCGCGCGTCGGCGAACACTGACATATATGCAAGGATAGTATGCTGCCACCACTCACTTTATCCCTGCAATTTGCCGTAACTGCGGATGTTGCCGCCCATCGTGCTGCGTTGCCCCGGCAAAAGGTGGCGCGCTGGATACGTCATGCTCTTGCGGTTCCCGGAGAAATCACCGTGCGTATTGTCGATCAGCAAGAAGGGCAGGTATTGAACCGCGATTACCGCCAGAAAGACTATGCCACCAACGTGCTGACTTTCGACTACACGCGCGCACCCGTGGCGTGTGCCGATCTGGTGCTGTGCGCGCCGGTGGTGGTCCGTGAAGCCCATGAGCAGCACAAGACCTTGCAAGCCCACTACGCCCACCTGATCGTGCACGGCACCTTGCACGCCCAAGGCTGGGACCATGAAACCAACGCCGCCGATGCCCAGAAAATGGAAGCGCGGGAGATTGAAATTCTGTCTGCTTTGGGATTTGAAAATCCTTATTGACCCATCCGGTCTGCCCAAAAGGTGGAATCATTAAACTTGGAAACTATTTAACTGATTAAGAGGTGAAAATGGCCGCAACAAACATCGTAAGCCGTGACCCCGACATCTTTGGTGGAACGCCAATATTCACAGGAACCCGTGTCCCAATCGCTGTTCTTTTTGAAAATTTGGCGGATGGCCTGACACTCGATGAAATTCTTGACTCGTACCCAACACTCACACGCAAACAAGCACTGGAAGCCCTGTATCAAGCAGAAACCTTACTTGAGCTAGAAAAGGCGGCTAAAGTCAGGAATCAGCGCGGAGGAAGTCTAAAAGTACTGCCAAGAGATGGATCGCAGACCGGTTTGTAAGCACTGTAAAAGACCGTTCCCATTGGGCTAAAAACAGCCCTAACTTGTCATCGGTAGCACTGGGTGCTACCATTAGACATGACAAAGAGAAACCACCAGCCCAAGCTTGTCAGGGTCTTCAAGACAGCATGGTTTTCCAAAGCTGCCAAGAAAGCACACATATCCGATGCATACCTGTGTGCAGCTATCAACCAGGTCATGCAAGGCCAAGCGGATGATTTGGGCGGTGGAGTGTTCAAGAAGCGATTGAACGACAACATGCACCGCTCAATCATTCTTGCCAAAGCCGGTCATCATTGGGTGTACGAGTACCTGTTTGCCAAGAAGGACAGAGACAACATTGAGAACGATGAGTTGGCGGATTTCCGAGTCCTTGCCAAAGCCTACGCAGGCTTGTCAGAGGCTCAAATTGAGCAACTGTTGAGAACCAAAGACCTGATAGAGATATGCCATGACAGCCAAGCTTAAATTCAAAAATGATGCCTTTGAAGCCATCCATTCATCCGCCCAGGCTCTATTCAGGGTCGGCGGCATCGACAAAGCAACCCTTCGTAATTTCGATGAGTCGTGCCTTGTAGTTCCAAGTGCAATCGAACCCGAACAGATCAAGAAAATCCGCGAGCTAAACCATGTGAGCCAGCCAGTCTTTGCACGCTTCCTCAACACAACTGAATCGACCGTCCAGAAATGGGAAAGCGGAGCCAAGCATCCAAGCGGCATGGCGTTGAAGTTGCTGGCAGTGGTGCAAAAGCACGGGTTGAAAGTATTGGCTTGAAATTGAAATTTGATGCCTACCGTCATTCCCGGTACAGTGTCGTGAGCCGAGTGGCATTGGCGCTGTAGAGAATGCCACAGGGCAGGCGAGATGCGAGGGGATAGGAAAAGTAACAGCCCCCAGTGTTACTTTTTGGCCCCAGCACCCATGCGGGTTTGCGGGGTGGTAACTTAACATAATATACATTGTATGAAGTAGTATGACGATTCAGTGCGTGTGATTTTCTCCACTATTTAGTCAGCCCATTTCCTCCAGCGCTTGCAAGGCTTGGGCCACTTGATCGTATTCAGCCATGAGACTGGTCACCAGTGCCTGCGCTCCTTCCGGGAGCATCTCTCCTGGCGCTGCCTTGGCGGCCTGCGCCAAGGCTTCCAATTCTTTGAACCGGGCTGCAAGTCGATCCGCGCCAACATTGGCACTGGCAGATTTCATTGCGTGGGCCACCTTGCGTAGCATCTGGGCATCGGATGCCTGCACCGCAGCCTGGAGATCGTTCAGTCGTTGGTTCGCATCTCTGAGGTATGAGCGCACAACTTTGGCAAGCAAACCTTTTTCCCCCTGCGGATCGAGTTGGCGTATCGCCTTAAGAGCCGAGACATTGAGCGTCCCATTGTCTTGTGTGCGCACCAGGCTTGGCGTTGATGGCTTGGGCGGCTCGGGTGCTTCCTGCTGTGATGAAGGCGCAAGCCAGCGTGCCAGTGTTGTGCATAACTGGTCCTGCGTAAAGGGCTTGCTCAGGTAGTCATCCATCCCGGCGGCCAGACAGCGGTCCCGATCACTGCTTAGCGCATTGGCAGTCAAGGCAATAATGGGTATGTGCGCAGGATGCGCCGAATTTTGTTCTTTGGCCCGGATGGCTGCAGTTGCGGTGAAACCATCCATTTCAGGCATCTGGCAGTCCATCAGGATGACATCGAAATGCGCCCTCCTCTCCAGTGCATCCAGTGCAACCAACGCTTCGCGCCCATTGCCGCAAATAACCGCTTCCACCCCTATCTTCTCCAGCATCGCCATGACGAGTTCCTGGTTTACAGGATGATCCTCTGCCACCAGTACGCGTCCTTTGAGAAGATGTGGGGCAGCAGGACTTTGCTGGCTGGCAAATCTGCTGTCTTCCAACACGCGCGCATCGGCGCATTGTTTGCCCAGGACAACTTCAAACCAGAAGCGCGATCCTGAACCTGGTGCACTCGAAACTTGCAATTGTCCACCCATGGCCCCGATCAACAGCCTGGAGATGCTAAGCCCCAAGCCGGTTCCGCCGAAGCGGCGTGTGGTGGTATTGTCGGCCTGGGCAAATGCATCGAAAATTCGCTGTTGTGCCTCTTGGCTGATGCCTATGCCGGTATCACGCACTTCAAACCGTAGCCGAGCCGTGTCTTGCGTTTGTGCAGTCAACTGAATTTCGAGGCTGACTTCGCCCTCTTGGGTGAATTTGATGGCATTACCGATCAGATTGGTCAGTACCTGGCGCAAGCGCACCTGGTCGGCATGTAAGGCCACTGGCAATTCATCGGGCAACAAGCACATCAGATGGATTGCCTTCGCCGCAGCTTGCGTCGCGAACAGAGAGCCGATGTCCTCCACCATCTGGCGCAAGTTAAAGTCCGTTAGTTCCAACTCCAGTTTGCCCGCTTCGATTTTTGAAAAATCAAGAATCGCATTGATGATGTCCAGCAAGTTTTTTCCGGAATGGTAGGCTGCATCGACAAAGCGTTTCTGTTGCGCGGTGAGAGGCGTACCCAACAAGAGCTCAGTCATACCCAGAATGCCGTTCATGGGCGTGCGAATTTCATGGCTCATGTGCGCCAGGAAGAGTGTTTTGGCTTTGCTTGCGGATTCCGCAATGTCCTTGGCCTCTTTCAGCGAACGTTCAATTTCCTTTAGTGCGGTAATGTCCTGGGCTACATACACCATGCCACAAAGATTCTGATCAGCATCGTGCATGACCGAAGCGGACAGCAGCACCGGCACTTTTTGCCCGGTTTTGGCCCGGTAGATATCCTCAATATTGTCGACCTGGCGGTTGTTCGGCTCGCTTGCGACCATGTCGAATGGTTGCCCCACCAACTCCTGTTCGGTATACCCCAGTAGCGCACAGGTAGCCATGTTGACCTTGACGATACGGTTGTCCAGGGACACGACGATCAGTGTATTGGTCATGCTGCTCAAGATGTTGTCGAAGTAGTCTTTTGACACAGTCGTCAGGTTCAGGTCTTCGGCCATGGTGTTAAAACCTTTGAACAAGGCCAGTACTTCGCCGGTGGCTTTGCTGGTGATTCGGGTGGACAAGTCTCCTTTGGCAAGACGGGCGATGGCTATGGCCAAATTTGCAATCGGGTCAAAAATCAGTTTGCGTGAAACTGTGAACAGTACCAAGGCGAGCACCAAGGCGACAACGACGTTGAGAAGCAGTACCGAGAGGACGATATTCCTGATCTCTTGCTGGATGTTGTAGCGTGACAGACAGGTGACGACTCGGCCTATGGTATAGGCACCGGATACAACAGGAACCACGATCTCTGTGACGACATCGGAATGGTGACTGCGGATGTGTTCAATAATGCTCTCAAGTTCGCCGTTCTTTGGCATGTCCTCAAGCATGACTTGCAGCCGGGGCGAGCGGTAGTTGACTCCGGCAAATTGAGAGGTCAGGAGTTTGCCGTCGGCATCGTAAATGACGGTAAAGACAATATCTTCGTCTTTGTTGGCCACGCTGACGATGTTGTCGAGTTGAACCGTGTCTCTTGTGACCAGGGGATCTTCACTCAGCAAAGCGACATAGGACGCAAAACTTTGCCCCTTGGTTTCGAGCGATCTGCTAAGCATCCGACCTTCACTGATCGCAACAACTGTGCTCAAAACCACAGCACTGACAATCAGAATCCCGAAGACGATGGTCAGAAACTTGTAGCGAATGCTCGATGTTGTTTTGACCTGCCACCTGGCACCATGCGCCATTGTGGCTACTCAATCTTTCTCGTTACTGTTTTTATGAAGTCATCGGGAATCGCAAATTTGCCTTTTTGGGCGGTTTGCATATTCAGGATGACCATGGACGTTTTGGGCTTATCAATCGAAAGCGAAGCCGGTTTTGCCCCTTTGAGTATTTTGATGGCTTTGGCACCTGCGTCTTGTCCCTGTGCATAGGAATCAGCGCATACCCCCATCAGCACGCCTCTTTCCACCAAATCTTCGAGCTTGTAGTCAATCACTGTGTCATAGGGCAAGGAAGGATGGATATTGAGCAGGCGACCGGCGTAACGCGCCATAAAGCCAGGAGTCAGGATGCGCATGATCCCCATTTTGGCACATTGCGATCCTCGGTTTGGCCGGTTTGGCAGTTTGGCAGTCGATGCGTCAAGCCGTAGCTCAAAATTGCCATTTCGCTTTCAGGTAGACGTTACGCTCCACCACCACCGCTTCCGACGGCAAGTAATCGGCGACAAATTCTGCATGGTGGCCTCCCAGCAGATTTTGGCCGACCAGCGATAGTTCGAATTCAGGTACGGGCCGCCATGCGTAACGCAGATCGAGTGTCGTATAGGCATCGATTCGTTGCGCCAGACTATCGGTATAGCGCAGCCAGATATCCAATTGCTGCCGCTGTGGCAGGCTCATCGATGAGCGTAGCGTCCACTGATGCTTGGGCGCGCTTCCTTCTAATGCCGTCCCGATTTGCTGATTGAACGTATCGGTCAATTCGCTATGCGCGAGTAGTTTTAGGTAGGTGTAGCTCGCTTGTAGCCGCCACCATGGTGTCGCATGAAAATCCAGCATCATTTCCAGACCATGGTCTTTGGCCGTCATCGCGTTGTTGGCGATCACGTTTTGAATCAGATAGGGCTGGGGGAAAGGGACAAGCTCGCGAGTGCTGAGTTGGTGGGAGCGTAGTTGTTCGTATTCGTTATGAAATATCGTTACGTCGGACGACAGACGGCTCGTCCAACGCTGGCGGAAACCGAACTCGTAGGCATTTAGCTTTTCGGAATCCAGTTCGCCACCAGTATTCGGCAGGTTGCGCAATAGCATAGGCATGGAAAAACGGGGGGGGATCGGTGCTGGCACCTGCGTCACGGTTAGATCAATCTGAATGTCGCGCTCAAGGCGCGAGGGCACGCGCACGGCGCGGGAAACGGCACCCCACCAAGCCGTGTCCGGCGAAGGCGTCCACATCATGCGCATGTTCGGTTGCGGTTCGAAGCCCGTGACCGAGTTGTGCTCCAGGCGTGCGCCCAGCGAGAAACGCAGAGCGGGCGTCAGGCTGATCTCGTCATGTATAAAAGGACTAAACAGCGTGTAATCGCGGCGCTCTGGGCTGATGCTGACGATGCCCGTCGAGTCGATATTGTCATGTGAATAACGGTACTCAAGCCCCCAGATCAGGTCATGGCGCTTGCCTAGCGGTAGGCGATGTTGAAAATCGAGATCGAAGGTATCTCGCATCTCAGCAATGGCGTTGGAGACATCTACACGGCTGTGATCGAGGTAGACCTGCAATGAGGCTTCGGATCCCGCTATAAATGCGGTTTCGTAACGGGCCAGGGCGTGGGCGCCGTCATTGACCTGCTGTTTGTTCATGACGTTAAACCCGCTGGGCGATGCAACATTGGGTTCGGTCCAGCGGTCGCCGGTGGTGGTGGTGTATGCGCCCGCCGTGGCCATCAGGCGGCCACCGGCGCCGGTAGACCAGTCGCCGCGCACGCCTATGCGCCGGGTGTTCGAGTCGTCATTGCCGCGTCCGCCCAGGATGGTCGTCGATTCGTTATGGGTGGCGGCTTTACCCCATACTCGGTAATAGCCGCCGGAAGCGCTTTGGCCGCCATGACGAAATGCGGTGAAGGCGTTCGCCTTGCTTCCTCCTCCCGCAATCAGCAGATTGCCGGTGGTGTCCTGCGCCTTGCGGGTAATGATATTGACGACGCCATTGACCGCATTGGCGCCCCACATCGCGGCGCCGGGACCACGGATGACCTCAATCCGATCAACATCTTCAAGCAGGGTATCTTCGGCCTCCCAGACGACGCCGGCGAACAGTGGCGAATAGAGGCTGCGTCCATCCATGAGGACTTGCAGCTTGTTGGCGAAACGTCCATTGAAACCGCGAACGCTTACCGCCCAACGGTTATTCGTCAATTGCGCCACCTGCGCCCCAGGCACCATGCGCAGGGCTTCGGGGATTGAGGTTACGCCCGAACGTTCGATATCCTCGCGGGTGATGACGAATATGGCACCGGCTACCTCGTGCAGTCGTTGGGTCTTGCGCGAGGCGGTAGTGACATCGATATTCATGAGTTCATCCAGACCCAAGTCCAGCGCGTCGGCCGCCAGGGACTCCGTGGTCAAGGCAACGACCGACAATCCGGCCAGCGCGCCGAGCGCCAGGGTGCGTTTAGTAATCAAGTGGCTTATTTTCATGGTTTTGAGCCTTTCTAAAGTCTAAAGATTAGGTTAAATAGTGTTATTTCAGTACTTCATCGGCCAGATCAACCATCTGGCTGTTTAGCTTGAGTCCGCTGCGACGTACGGCGGCCAAATTGATGTCGAAGCGGATGCGTCCGAACTGCGGCTTGAGTCCGATCATTCCACCCGCGTGAATAAAACCTTCGCTATCGCTGACCGTGAGCACGGACAAGGCACCGAGTGCGGCGATGACTTCCTTGGGGCGAGGTGTGTCGCCATCGCTGACGAATAGGATGCGGCAGTCGCGCCATTGCTCGGCGCGCATTTGGGTGCGGACATGAACCTCGCGACCGAGTACCCGGCGCCCGTGTAGCAAGGCAAGCTTGCCGGAGAGCGGCTGGCTGCCTACGCTACAGATCAGCAAGGGGGCATCGGTGTTGGCGGCAGGCCATTCGGTGAATTTGGCGAAATTGTAAATAAAGGCGGCCTTGACCCCCTCTTCACCGTCGCTGTTGCTACTGCCTGCACGGGGCAGGACGAGAATCAAGGCGATGAGCAGGCCGATCCACCATGGGCGGACGTTCGATCCGCGGCGACGCAGCCGGTGGATCATGGAAACTGGCCGTCGGCCTTTCGCCGACAATGTTTAGCGGGCTGCATCGTCGAGGATCCTCATTTCCGGTAGATCGAGCAAGGCGGCCACAATAAGCAAAGAGTCCTTCGCGATATTTCCGATTAGTGCTTCGGCGGTGTCCAGCGACCCGCCCGATTCAGCGTTGATTGCCAGCGCTTCCAGTGCCTTGAAGTGTGTCGCGAGTTGTTCTGCACCGACATTGGCGCTGGCCGACTTCAGGCTGTGCGCGGTTTTTCGCAGTACGTGCGCTTGCTTTTCGGCAAGCGCCTTTTGCAGGGTCAGTTGTTGCTTTGGCATATCCGCGAGATAGCCGCGAATCACCCTGGCCAGCAAGCCCTTGCGTGCATCCGGGTCAAGGGCGCGGATGGCCTCAAGGCTGTGTAGGTTCAGCGTAGGTACTTCTTCGTGAGCTGGCGCGGTTATCGGCCTTTCGGGCAAGGAGTTAGACGCGCTATCGGCGGTCGCTGGCGCGCTTGGCGCGATCCAGCGCGTCAGCATTTCATATAACTGGGGTTGCGTGAAGGGCTTGGAGAGATAGTCATCCATCCCGGCCGCTAAACAGCGGTCGCGGTCGCCTTGAATGGCATTGCCGGTCAAGGCAATGATAGGAATAGGGTGGGATGCGGCGGTGCGTGCTTCTTCTGCACGGATTTGATGGGTGGCCTCGAAACCATCCATTTCTGGCATCTGGCAATCCATCAAAATGGCATGGAACGTGCCTGCCGGCGCATTTTGCCAAAGCTCGACCGCTTGCCGGCCATCACCGGCAAGGGTGGCGGTGAGGCCGAAATGGTCGAGCATGGCCAGCGCAACTTGCTGATTAACGAAATTATCCTCAGCCAGCAGAATATTTCCGCACAGTCGCAGAGCTGCGGACTTTGTGGCAGGAGTTATGCTGCTTGGCTGGCTGAGCATCATCGATTCGCCAATGGCGGTCATGATGGCATCGAATAGATCGGATTGACGGATGGGTTTCGTCAGATAACAGCAGATGCCGGTCTCGTTGCGTGTCTGCTCGGTGGCGTCCAGCATCGTTGAAGTCAGCAGGATAAGTGGGATATCGGCACATCCAGACGTGGCCCGGATAGCGCGAGCGAGTTGCAGGCCATCCATTTCCGGCATATTCATGTCTAGCACCCCAAGCTCGAAGGGGCTGTTACGTTCGGCGGCATCCTTCAGCCGAATGAGGGCCGCTGTCCCGTTTTCAACACAAATGCAATCCATGCCCCATGCGGCGAACTGGTACGACAAAATTTCAAGATTAGTGGCGTTGTCATCGACCGCCAATACCTTGAGATGGTTGAGTTTCTCGCTTGAGCGTAGCAAACGGGCGTGCTGATCCTGTTTATCCAGCGTCAATTCAAACCAGAAGACGGCGCCCTTGTTGGGGATGCTGAGCAAATCGAGCCGACCGCCCATCAACTCTATCAGGCGATTGGAAATGGCCAGCCCCAGGCCTGTTCCGCCAAAACGACGCGTGGTTGAACTGTCGGCCTGGGTAAAGGCCTCAAAGATGTGCGCCTGCGCTTCAGGTGGAATCCCGATGCCGGTATCCTTCACCTCGAAACGCAGGCGGGCGTTTTCGGGGTGCTCAGCGATCAGCTCGACGCGCAGCACCACTTCGCCGAGTGCGGTGAACTTGAGCGCGTTACCCACCAGATTGGTGAGAATCTGGCGCAATCGGACAGGATCGCCGCACAGCATAACCGGCAGATTGGGCGGAACGAAACAGACTAGCTCAATCGTCTTTGTCGCAGCCTGGGCGCCGAACATCGCACCGATGTCTTCGACCAACTGGCGTAGATTGAAGTTGATACGCTCCAGTACCAGCTTGCCGGATTCGATCTTGGAAAAGTCGAGGATGGCATTGATGATGTCGAGTAAATGATTGCTGGACTGGCGCACGGCTTCGGTAAAGCGTCGCTGCCGTTCGTCCAATGGCGTGTCGAGCAGCAGTTCGTTCATGCCGAGGATGCCGTTCATCGGGGTGCGTATTTCGTGGCTCATGGTCGCCAGAAACTCGCTTTTTGCCCGGCTGGCCGCCTCGGCGCCGTCTTTTGCCTTGTGCAGTTCGGCGGTGCGTAGCGCAACTTCGTCTTCAAGACCGTCGCGGTACTCACCAAGGCGCGTATCGCGCGCCTCGATCTGCGTCAGCATGGCATTGAATTGGTCCACCAGTTCGCCGATCTCGTCGTTCGAAGTTTTCTCTGCGCGCACCGAGTAGTTGTCATGTGCGCCGATTTCGCGGATGGTTGTCGCCAGGCGAATAATCGGCGCCGAGATCAGTCGCTCCATTCCGATCGCCAGGGCGATAGAAGCGGCCAGTGTCAAGCCGAACACCACCGCAGTGAACACGAGTTCATCGAATGCGGCACTCTTTTGCTCGCTGAGGGTGGCCTCGATCCGCACATAGCCGAGAATTTCATCATCGCTGACGATGGCTTGAATTGCATGAGCGCTGTCATGGCCGAAATACACTCCAGGGATTAAGGATTGGGTGTTGGGCGGGAATGCTGGGAGGGTATCAGGCGTATCTCGGCGGTATTGGGCGAATATCCCCCCTTTGGGATCCAGCACATAGGCCGCGATCACCTGGGATTGTGCATCCAGCGCACTTAGCATGTGTTCGGCGTTTTTATGATCGCCGAAAGCGACGGCGGCCCGGCTATTGCGCGCGGTAATGTTAGTCAGCGTGGTCAAGCGTTCGCTGATCTGCTTGTGAAAGTTCTTCGATTGGATGATGAATTCGGCGGCACCTAGCAGAACCAGTACGAACAAGCTACAGGTCACCAGTGCGGCCAGCAGTTTGTGGCGGAGCGTGAGAAAACGGAAAAAGCGCAGAACTATTCCCAAAGCAGGGATCCGGCTTTGCAGTACACCATGGCGACTATTCAATCTTTCGCGTTACTGTTTTTATGAAGTCATCGGAAATCGCAAATTTGCCTTTTTGGGCGGTTTGCATATTCAGGAGGATCATGGACGTTTTGGGCTTGTCAATCGAAAGCGAGGACGGTTTTGCCCCTTTGAGTATTTTGATGGCTTTGGCACCCGCGTCTTGCCCCTGTGCATAGGAATCAGCGCATACCCCTATCAGCACGCCTCTTTCCACCAAATCTTCGAGATGGGTAATCGTGGGAATTTTGGCTTTTGCCGTCAGATCGGCGATGAGAGCTAACTGGCTATCAACCAGATTACTGCCGGTGACATACACCGCATCCACAACCTGAAGCACGGTTGGCAGCAGGTGCTGAACCTCGTCTGCACTGGTCAAGCGCACCGGAACCATCTTGATCTGGTACGCATCCTGGATTTTTTGCAGATCGGCCAATGCGGCCTCGGAATTTTTTTCACCCGGCGTGTACAACACCGCCAGTTTTTTCACCGGCACCAGCCGTTTGAGCACATCCATGAGCTGCGACATGGGCAACTGGGTGCTGATACCGGTTGTATTGTTGTCCGAACTGGTCCAACTCTTGGCGATTCCGGCCGCCACCGGGTCATATACCACGCTAAACACCACCGGCACATCAACAACCGTGCGACTGACCGCAGCGGTAGCCGACGTTCCCACAGTAAAAATCAGATCGAGCTTGTCAGCGGACAGCTTTTTGACCAGTTCCACCGCTTTGGCTTTGTTACCTTGCGCGTTTTCAATCACAAAATAGGTGTTCGCTTCGGTGTACCCCGCCTTGTGTAAAGCATCTTTGAAACCCGTCAGTGCCTCCGAATAACGCGCCTCATTACTAAACAGGAGTCCGCCTATTCTGGTTTGTGCCCATGTGCCCGTGCACCACAGCACCAGGAGCATGGCAATCAGGTTACGCAGCAGATAGTGGCTATTTGCATTCGTCATGGTTCATCCTTCATAAAAATCAATCAGCGCCGTTATCACATCGCGTGCAGCGCCTTGGAACCTGGGACTGGAAAACATACGCAATGCGTCCGTTCGGTGTCCCCGATTAAACAGTGCGATGACCCTGTTGGAAAGTGCACAAAATTGCCGATGGGCTTGAGCGAGATGCGTCAATTGCAGATTACTTTGGGTTCGATGCTTGTTGATCCACGCCATCAATTGGCAAGGATCAGGCCCAGGCGGATCTTCAATCGACGCGCGCACCCCACCCGCAGCAGCCGTCACTAATTCAAATAGTCTTTGGTTACATTGCCTATGTGTGTCAATGGCCTGTCTCAGGCTTAGGCCATAACGAACCGTCTCCTGCCTTTGCCCAAAAGCAGTCAGTTCCGGCGCGTGTTCACCCAGCAATTGACACAACCAATTTTCAGTGCTGAAAGTGGTCCAGCACCACTGCGGAGCTTTGTGGTTGCTTTTATGGCTATTATCAAGTGGCTGCTCATTTCTGGGCCACAGCCGAGCTTGCAATAAATGCTGCTCGAACTGCTCCGCCGCGACGGGCTTGCCAAGCAAAAAGCCTTGCAAATAGTCGCAACCCAATTCGCGCAACAGTTCCAATTGGGCTTCGGTTTCCACACCCTCGGCTATCACTTGTAAATTGATGCTGTGCGCCATGTTGATGATGGCCTCAACCAGGTATGCATCCTTACGGTTCTCGATTGACTGGTGTACAAAGCTGCGATCGATCTTCAGCGTGTCAATCGGGAAGCGTCGCAGGTAAGCAAGGGAAGAATAACCGGTGCCGAAGTCGTCCAGTGCATAGGCTACACCTTGTGCCTTGATTTCCCGCATGTGGTTCTCGGCGGCACGGCTGCCGTCCATCAACAAGGACTCGGTAATCTCCAACACCAAAGCGCCGGGTGGGATCGCGTATTCCTTGCGTACCTTTTCTACCAGAATGGGCAAACCACCATCGCCAAACTGAACGGCGGAAACATTAACGGCCATGCGCAGTGGTGCATGCCCCTGGTTCTTCCACTCCCGCCATTGGTAAGCCGCCTGCCTGAGCACCCATTCGCCGATACGCACCATAAGGCCACAATCCTCGGCAACAGGAATGAACTCCAGCGGTGACACCAGGCCACGCTTTGGATGTTGCCAGCGAATCAGCGCCTCGGCTCCTACCAGTACGCCGCTTTCGGCGGCAACAATCGGCTGGTAATGTAAAACAAAAGCGTTTTGCTCAACCGCCAGCCGCAGATCGTGTGCGAGCTCTGCCCGCTGTTGTACAACCATCTGCATATTGTCGGAAAAGAACCGAAAACGGTTTTTCCCGGCTTGTTTGGCCTGGTACATGGCCATATCGGCGTTTTTAAGCAAGACACCCACATCGTCACCATCATCCGGAAAAATCGTGACACCAACGCTTCCTGACAGGTAATACTGGGAGTTGCTTAGCGTATAAGGCCGTGCCAACAGTGCTACCACTTTTTCGGCGATACCTTGCAAGTCATTGACATTGTTCAGCCCATGAATGACCAGACAGAACTCGTCACCACCCAGACGGGCAACCGTATCTTGCTCACGCACGCTGGTTTGCAAGCGATGCGCCACATCGATCAGCAACTTGTCACCGCTCGCGTGCCCCAGCGTATCGTTAATCAGCTTGAAGCCGTCAAGATCAATGAACACCACCCCCGCTTTGCCACCGTCGCGCCGCGCATGCGCCAAAGCACGTTCCAGCCTGTCATGCAACAGGCTGCGATTGGCCAAACCGGTCAGGGGGTCATGGTTGGCCTGGTGCCACATGTCTTGTTCGTGCTGTTTGCGCACAGTGATGTCCATGAACAACAAGACAAATTTAAGTACCAACCCATCCGAGTTGCGAATGGCAAGAACCGTAAGCCATTGGGGGTATGTTTCTCCTGATTGGCGACGATCCCACAGCTCACCTTCCCAGACGTTGTTGTGCGCCAACGCAGCCTGCATTGCGTCATACAGCGTGGAGTTTTGTTTGGCGGTTGCAAAAAAAGCCGATGGCTTGCCAACGACCTCCGATACCTTGTAGCCGGTAATTTCGGTAAACGCCGGATTGATGGCGGTGACCGTGCCATCGCAGTCGGTTGTGCAAATGCCCTGATTCGACGCTGTAAACACCGCAAGCGCCTCATTTTTATGACTTTCCGCCATTTCCTGTGCGGTGATATCACGGATCAGGGCAATCACTTCGTTTTGCCCCATGCGCGCTACGCGGGTTTCGCAATGGTAGCGACGCTCCTGCGTTTCAACCGGGTGGAAAAGAACCTGGGTTGCTCCGCTGCGCAGGGTTTGATGTGCGGCATGCGCCAAGTTGTTTGCGACCGGCGCTGGGAATATGGCGTCCAGGGACAAGCCCAAGAGATTTTGCCCTGCAAACGCCACAAATCCGGCATCGCTGGAAGGCTTGTAGTCAATCACCGTGTCATGGGGCCCCAGGCGGACAATCGTGTCCGGAATTGCGGCCAGCATGGCTGCTGTGCGCTGCTCGGATTCACGCAGTTGGTGCAGGGTTTGCGCCCCGCGCAGGACATAAAGCGCCCGATGCCCCAGAATGGGCCAATTGATCGGTTTAGTGACAAAATCCGTGGCACCCGCTGCATAAGCACGGGCCACCGACTGCCCATCATCGTGGCCCGTCACCATGATGATGGGTAGCGTAGCAGCATCTGCGATTGCGCGGATTTTGTGGCAGCATTCAAAACCATCGATGCCGGACATCTCGACATCCAGAAGGATCAGGGTCTGAACATGCGGGTCCTGTGCGCGCAGCATTTCCAGTGCGTCTTCCCCACAGCCGGCCTCGCTGACAATAAACCCCGCTTGCTCAAGCGTTTCGCGCGCGAGCAAGCGCATCATGGCATCGTCATCCACCACCAGAGCCAAAGGATTCTTGAGCAAATGAGACTTCATTCGTTTGCGCCAATGCTATTAATTAAGTAGTGCAATCCGCACGTTCTACGTGCTCTTATAGCCTGATTTGCCATAATAACCCATTGTGTGGATGGCTCTGGGTCCGGCGATTCACCCGGTATCCAAATGCAGTGCACAATGTCTACTACCCCACCCCATTCACCTTAGCCAACATCGACTCATGGATACCATGGACACCCAAGACACCAGCAAAGACCAGCCTCTGCGTGACGATATCCGTTTACTGGGCCGTTTACTCGGCGAAACGCTTCAAGCCGAAGAAGGTGCCGCAATCTATGAGACGGTGGAGCGCATCCGCCAACTGGCCATCCGGTTTCACCGCGATACCGACATGGGTGCCCATCTGGAGCTCAAATCCCTGCTCGATGCCTTGCCGCAGGAGACGATCAACGTGGTGGTGCGTGCCTTCAGTTATTTTTCGCACCTGGCGAACATCGCCGAGGACCAGCACCATCTGCGGCGTGCCCGCTTGCATGCAAGCATAGGTGACGCGCCGCGTGAAGGCAGCGTGCGCCACTCCATCCGACGTGCCTTGCAGGCAGGCACGAGCCAGCAGCAACTGGCAGAATTTTTCACAACTGCGCAAATCAACCCGGTGCTGACCGCACACCCGACGGAAGTTCAGCGCAAGAGCATCCTCGATTGCCACTGGAAAATCGCCCGGCTGCTGGAAACCCAGGACAGGATGCAACTTGCGCCCGAGGAAGCGGAAGAAATGGGCGAAGCGCTCAAGCGCGCCGTTTTGCGCCTGTGGCAAACACGCATGCTGCGCACCGCCAAGCTGTCTGTGATGGACGAGGTGAGCAATGCGCTGGCGTTTTATGACACGACCTTCCTCACGGAATTGCCACGCCTGCATAATGCCATCGACGATATTCTGACGGCTGAAGCGGGTCGCTCCCCTGCAGCGGAGTCGGAGGTATTTGTGCGTACCGGGTCATGGATAGGCGGGGATCGCGACGGCAACCCCTTTGTCACAGCCAGCGTGCTTGAATCCGCCATGCGCGCGCAAAGCCGCAAGGCGCTGGCTTACCTGCTGGAGCAGCTTCACTTGCTGGGAAGCGAGTTGTCCACGTCGATGACGCTGGTGCAATTGCCAGCAGAGTTGGTCGAACTGGCCCAACGTTCTCCTGACCGCAGCGCGCACCGGGATGACGAACCGTATCGCCGCGCCATCGCCGGTTTTTATGCCCGTCTCGCGGCCACTGCCCATGCGCTGGATAACTACGAGGCACCGCGCCACGCCGTCGCAGAAGCACCTGCGTATGTGACTGCAGACGAGTTGCTGGCTGATCTGGACGTCTTGCACCGTTCCCTGCTGGGCCATGGTGCCGAACTGCTGGCGCGGGGCCGGTTGCGCCGCTTGCGGCGTGCGGTGCGCATTTTCGGTTTTCATCTGGCACCGCTCGATCTGCGACAAAATTCTGAAGTGCATGAACGCTCGGTGGCCGAACTGCTGGCGGCTGCGATCCCTGGTGTGGATTATCTGGCGCTGGACGAAGAGCAGCGCATCACCCTCTTGTGCACCGAGCTGGAAAGCCCCCGCTTGTTGCGTGCCCATGGCGTCAGCTACTCGGACGAAACCCAGGGTGAACTGGCCATTTTCGACACGGCCCGCTCCATCCAGCAACGCTATGGCCAGGAGGCCATCGAAAACGCCATCATTTCCAAGACCAATTCGGTATCCGACATTCTCGAACTTGCCGTGCTGCTCAAGGAGGCTGGCATTCTGCGGCCGGTATCACACCAGCTCGACGTCAACATCGTGCCCCTGTTCGAAACCATCGACGATCTTGAGCGCAGCGCCGCCATCATGGATCGCTTGTTTTCCCTGCCGGTTTACCGGACTTTGCTGACCGGGCGCAATCATTTGCAGGAAGTCATGCTGGGCTATTCGGACAGCAACAAGGACGGCGGATTCGTCACCTCGGGCTGGTCGCTGTACCACGCGGAAGTGGAACTGGTGCAGGTATTTGCCCGCCACGGTGTACGCTTGCGCCTGTTCCACGGACGCGGCGGATCGGTCGGGCGCGGCGGCGGGCCGAGCTACCAGGCGATTCTGGCCCAGCCCAGCGGTGCCGTGCAAGGACAGATACGCATTACCGAGCAAGGCGAAGTGATTGCCTCGAAGTATGCCAATCCACGACTGGGGCGCCGCAATCTGGAGGTGCTGGTCGCAGCCACCCTGGAAGCCACATTGCTGCCCAAAGAACACGACGCACCGCGTGCCGAATTCATCCAGGCCATGCAGACGCTCTCCGATTCCGCCTTTCGGGCCTACCGGCGCATGGTGTATGAAACCCCCGGATTTGAGCGCTATTTCTGGGAGTCAACGGTCATTACCGAAATAGCGGCACTCAATATCGGCAGCCGACCCGCATCGCGCAAGAAAACCACCGCCATCGAGGACTTGCGGGCCATACCCTGGGTGTTTTCGTGGGCACAATGTCGGTTGATGTTGCCCGGCTGGTTCGGTTTTGGCTCGGCAATTGCCGCCTGGAAAGCGCAGCATGGCGCAGAAGGCATGCGTTTGCTGGCCGAGATGAACCGTGAATGGGGGTTCTTCCGTAGCATGCTTTCCAACATCGACATGGTGCTGGGCAAAAGCGATCTGACAATTGCCCGGCGTTATGCCGAACTGGTAACCGATGCCGACTTGCGGGAGCGGATTTTCAGCCTACTGGCCGCAGAATGGCGGCTTTCGGTAGACAGCCTGCTGGAAATCACGGGCCAAGCCGAATTGCTCGATGGCAATCCACTACTCAAGCGTTCGGTCCGCAACCGTTTCCCTTACATCGACCCGCTCAACCACTTGCAGGTTACCTTGTTGCGCCGCCATCGCCAGGGCAACACCGACATCCGCTTGCAACGCGGCATTCACCTGACCATCAACGGCGTGGCTGCCGGACTGCGCAATAGCGGGTGAATGGCGGGTGAGGCAGATTACTATCCTTTTTATATCTGCTACCGCACAATCTACGGGGGCTAGCGGGCGATAGCGTCGATTTCCGGGTGGATTTGTGACAGGCTCCGGGATACTCCCAGCCAAAGCCAAAATGCTCCTTATATAATAGCTGTTCCCGCTTATCCCATAAGGCTTACAGCCAGATTTGCCATGCAAAAACACCCGACAACGGCCCGTTTTGATGCCTCATGGCGGTTTCTGGCATCGCCTTGACCCGTTTTAAAGGGCAAAATTCAAGACAAATCTGGCTGTACGCCTTATGGGATAAGCGGGAGCAGCTATGTTTTTTAGCTGTTCCCGCACAATCCACGGGGGCTAGCGGGCGATTTGGCTTATTACTACCCTATCCCGACCGCCTGGGCCACAGGGGTGGGCACGGCAAACACCTTGGGATGGGTGACCAGACGCAAGAAGCTGGCCACGACCGTTGCGAGCAGCCGTAGCGGCATCTCGCCTGTCATGGCGTTGGTCAGCCAACCCAGCGCAATCGCGTGGTGCGGATGGTCGGCGCGGGATGCAGCAACCAGGACATTGACATCGGGGGTCATCGGGGCGACTCTTCCGCTGCTTGCAGGAGCGACTTGTTACTGCGCGGATCAATGCCCGGTTGCAGGCCGCAACCACCGTCAAAAACGGGGAGGTGCACGGGCGCGACCGGCTTGGCAAGGGTGCCAGAGTGCGCATACTGGATCAGGAACTCGCGCACCTTGGCACTCACCGAGACACCTTCCTGAATGGCGCGCATCCGCGCTTGCTTGATGATGTCGTCATCAATCGACAGTGTGAGGTTGGACATGGCGCATACTCCAATGAACGGAACATTCAGTGTAGCAACAGTTCATGTGTTGTCTGTAGGCAGGCTCTTGTTACTATATTTTTGATAGCTGTCCCCGCTTGTCCCACGGGAGCTAGAGGCTGATTTGATGCCTGATTTGAGGCCAGATTGAGGCTAAAAACGTGCCACGGAGGCTTTCGGGGGGTGCCTGTCGTGCGGTTTTGGTGTTTTTAATATCACGGGTGATATGAAACCTGTGTTCGCTTATTCCAGCCGGGTGATGCGGTTGGGCTTGAACCCCAGATCGGCCATGCGCCCTTTACGGCCGCGTGCGGCGCGTGCGTTGTTCAGGCTGCGGATTTCCAGGGTTTCGCTGCGCTCTTTTCCGCCGCGTCCAATACCCTCAATCTGCACGCTGCGGCTGTAGGCTGCGGCACCGGCCAGGCGGTCTTCGCCCTCCAGATCGATCAGCATTAACCCACGCCCCCCATTGGCCTGGGCCTTGAGTTCGCTGATTTCAAAGGTCAGAATGCGCCCGAGCGTGGAGGCGCAGGCCACGTGGGTGGCGGGTGTCACCAGCTCGGCAGGCGTTCCAGCAGTACCGACAGTACCGGGGAGCGGCGCCCTGCCCTGCGCGCCGGACACCAGCGAGGGTCGGCATGGGGTTTCGCTTGCACTGCAACTGATGAACGCCTTGCCCGCTTTCTGGCGGGAAACCATGTTGTCCACCAGAGCCAGAAAGCCATAACCGCCCGAACTGCTCAGAAGCAGCGTGGCGCTGGTGGGGCCGGCAAAGTAGTACAGCATCTGGCTACCGGCTTCCAGCTCGATCAGCGTGGTCACGGGTTGCCCGTCACCGCGTCCGCCAGGCAAGGAGGATATGGGTACCGAATAGACACGGCCATTGGAGCCGAAGGCCAGCAGGGTATCGACGCTGCGGCATTCAAAGGTGTCGTACAAACCATCACCCGCTTTGAAAGCAAAGCTGGCCGGGTCATGGCCGTGGCCGCTGCGGGTGCGCACCCAGCCTTTTTGGCTCACGACCACGGTCAGTGGCTCATCGAGTACCTTGACTTCCAGCACCACTTTTTTCTCGGTCTGGATCAGCGTGCGCCGGGCATCGGCAAAGGTTTTGGCATCCGCTTCGATTTCCTTGACCATCAGGCGGCGCAAGGTGGTCGGGTTGGCCAGGATACCTTGCAGCGTCTCCTGCTCGGCGCGCAATTCGGCCAGTTCCTGCTCGATCTTGATTGCTTCGAGCCGCGCGAGCTGGCGCAACCGGATTTCCAGAATATCCTCGGCCTGGGCTACGGACAAGTTGAAACGCTGCATCAAGGCGGCTCTTGGCTCGTCCGACTGGCGGATGATGGCGATCACCTCGTCGATATTGAGCAAAACGATTTGCCGACCTTCGAGGATATGGATGCGCTCTTGTACCTTGCCCAGACGGTAGCGCGTGCGCCGCTCGATGGTGGTGTGCCGAAACGCAATCCACTCCTGCAGCATCTGGCGCAAGGACTTCTGGCTGGGGCGCTTGTCGAGCCCGATCATGGTCAGATTGATGGGTGCGCTGGTTTCCAGGCTGGTGTGCGCCAGCAAGGCGGTAATCAACTCCTGCTGCTCGATGCGGCTGGTGCGTGGCTCGCATACCAGGCGCACGGGCGCATCCTTGTTGGATTCGTCGCGTACCCCATCGAGCACGGCCAGGATGCTGGCTTTAAGCTGGGTCTGCTCCTGCGTGAGTGCTTTTTTGCCCGTCTTGACCTTGGGGTTGGTCAACTCCTCGATTTCTTCCAGCACCCGCTGGCTGCTCACACCGGGCGGCAACTCGGTGACCACCAGTTGCCACTGGCCGCGCGCCAGGTCCTCGATTTTCCAGCGTGCGCGTACCTTGAGCGAACCGCGCCCGCTGCGGTAGGTCTCGGCAATGTCGGTGCTGCTGCTGATGATCTGCCCGCCACCGGGATAGTCGGGGCCGGGAACCAGCGCGAACAGCTCGGCCTCCGTCAGTTCCGGGGTCTTGATGAGCGCCACGCAGGCGTTGGCAATCTCGCGCAGGTTGTGGCTGGGGATTTCGGTTGCCAGCCCGACGGCGATGCCGCTGGCGCCGTTGAGCAGCGCAAAGGGTAGCCGCGCCGGGAGCTGGCAGGGTTCCTGGGTGGAGCCATCGTAATTGGGCTGAAAATCGACCGTGCCCTGGTCGATTTCGTCGAGCAGCAGGCTGGTGATTTTGCTCAGACGTGCTTCGGTGTAGCGCATGGCAGCGGCGCCATCACCGTCGCGGCTGCCGAAGTTGCCCTGTCCGTCGATCAGCGGGTAGCGCTGCGCAAAATCCTGCGCCATGCGCACCAGCGCGTCATAGGCCGCCTGGTCGCCATGCGGGTGAAAACGCCCCAGCACATCGCCGACCACGCGCGCGCTCTTGACCGGCCTGGCTGGTATGTTGCCATTGGGTCCGCTAAACCCTAGGCCCATGCGCGCCATGGAATACAAAATGCGCCGCTGCACGGGTTTCTGGCCATCGCAGACATCGGGCAGCGCACGGCCCTTGACGACGCTCAGGGCATATTCAAGGTAGGCACGCTGGGCGTAATCGGCGAGGTTCAGCGCGCTATCGTCGGACCGGTCGGACTGGTCAGATTGTTCAGGCTGGTCAAACTTTTCAGACTGTGGTGGAAGCATAAGGATTGAAGCTGCGGTAGAGCTGAAGCACGGTTTTGACGTAGGCGCGGGTTTCCTTGTAATCGGGAACTTTGTTACCTGCTTTTTGCACGGCACCTGGCCCCGCGTTATAGGCCGCCAGCGCCAGCTCCAGCTGGCCCGGATACTGGTTCAGCAAGTCGCGCAGGTAGCGCGTGCCGGTGTCGATATTGGTTTTGGGGTTGGTCAGTTTGGCGGCTACGGTGCCGGTACTGTCATTGGCCAGGCCGTAGCGCTGCGCGGTTGCGGGCATGACCTGCATCAGGCCGATGGCGCCTTTGGGTGAGATGGCGTTACTGTCAAAACCCGACTCGGCGGCAATCACAGCCTGCACCAGCGCCACATCCAGCGCGCGCGTCTGGGCGGCGGTATGCAGATGCTCTTTGATAGCAATGTAGCCCGGCGAGGCTTCCAGTTTGGCCAAGGTCTGCACCTTGGCGATGCGCTGCACACCCTGCGGGCTGGATACATCGGTTTGCGCGGCTTCACCGGGCGCAGACCTGGCCCGAAACAGCAGGGAATAGCGCGCATCCGCCGGACTGGAGGAAAAATGCCGCACCCCATTGCGGTCCACATAGGTCCACATGTCGGCCCAGGCAGAACCCAGCAAGGTACACGAAAAGACCAGGAGGACCAGGGAACGCATCACAATCACACGTCCACCTCGATGCTGTCGCCGTGCAACTCCATCAACTCGCGCCGTGCCGCTGCTTCGCCCTTGCCCATGAGTTTGCCCATCAGGATTTCGGTGGCGCCGGTATCCGCGCTGCCGATCTGCACGGGCAACAGCCGGCGCGTGTCCGGGTTGAGTGTGGTGTCCCACAACTGTTCGGCGTTCATTTCGCCCAGACCCTTGAAGCGGCTGATGCTCCAGGCGGTTTCGCGCACGCCTTCTTTTTTGAGCTTGTCCAGAATGGCCGTCAGTTCGCCTTCATCCAGCGCATAGGCTTTGGACGCGGGTTTTTTGCCGCGCGCCGGTGCATCGACGCGAAACAGCGGGGGCCGCGCCACAAAGACATGGCCCGTGTCGATGAGTTTGGGAAAGTGCCGGAAAAAGAGCGTCAGCAGCAGCACCTGGATGTGCGAGCCATCAACATCGGCATCGCTCAGGATGCAGACCTTGCCATAACGCAGGCCGCTGAGGTCGGGTGTGTCGTTCGGGCCGTGCGGATCGACACCGATGGCCACCGAAATGTCATGGATTTCGGTGTTCGCAAACAAACGGTCGCGCTCGACCTCCCAGGTGTTGAGCACCTTGCCACGCAGGGGCAAAATGGCCTGGAATTCCTTGTCGCGCCCCATTTTTGCGCTGCCGCCCGCCGAGTCGCCCTCGACCAGAAAGACTTCGTTGTAGGCCGTATCCTTGCTCTCGCAATCGGTCAGCTTGCCTGGCAGGACTGCCACGCCCGAACTCTTGCGCTTTTCAACCTTTTGCCCGGCCTTTTGCCGCGACTGGGCCGCCCGGATGGCCAGTTCCGCCAGCCGCTTGCCGTATTCGACATGCTGGTTCAGCCACAACTCCAGCGTCGGGCGCACAAAGCCGGAGACCAGGCGTACCGCATCACGCGAATTGAGCCGCTCCTTGATCTGGCCCTGGAACTGCGGATCGAGTACCTTGGTGGACAGCACATAGCTGGCGCGGGCAAACACGTCCTCGGGGATCAATTTGACGCCCTTGGGCAGCAGCGAATGCAATTCGACAAAGCTCTTGACCGCCGTGAACAGGCCATCGCGCAAACCACTGTCGTGCGTGCCACCGGCGCTGGTGGGAATCAGGTTGACATAACTCTCACGCACGGTGGCACCCTCTTCGGTGAACGCCACGCACCAGGCAGCGCCCTCGCCTTCGGCAAAACTTTCGTTCTGGGCATCGGCAAAGCCTTGGCCCTCAAAGAGCGGAATGACTGGCTCGCCGCCCAGGGTTTGCTGCAGGTAGTCACGCAAGCCGCCCTTGTAGAGCCAGGTTTGCGTTTCCTTTGTTTTTTCGACCAGCAAGGACACTGCCACGCCCGGCATCAGCACGGCCTTGCTGCGCAGCAGATGCGTCAACTCGTTCAGAGGCAGCAGTGGCGATTCAAAGTATTTGGCATCGGGCCAGACGCGCACCGTGGTGCCGGACCTGCGCTCGCCCTCCCCGGCTTTGCGGCTTTGCAGGGGTTCGGCCACATCGCCGTTTTCAAAGGCAATTTTTGCCACCATGCCGTCGCGGCAGGACGTGGCTTCCAGCCGTTTGGCCAGGGCATTGGTCACGCTGACGCCCACGCCGTGCAGACCGCCGGAAAAGCTGTAGGCACCGCCTTTGCCTTTGTCGAACTTGCCACCGGCGTGCAAGCGGCAAAACACCAGCTCGATCACCGGCGCTTTTTCTTCCGGGTGCAAGCCGAACGGAATGCCGCGCCCGTCATCCTCGACGCTGACCGAACCATCGGTATGCAGCGTGACCTTGATTTTCTTGCCATAGCCGCCCAGCGCCTCGTCGGCGGCGTTGTCCAGCACTTCCTGGATGATGTGCAAGGGGTTATCGGTGCGGGTATACATGCCCGGACGCTGCTTGACGGGTTCCAGCCCTTTGAGAACCCGGATGGAGCCTTCAGAATATTCGGGGGCGGGAGCGGGAGTGAGTTTTGCTGCCATGGGGCGTGATTGTAACGGCTCATTGGTAACTACTGTATGTAATCACATGCAATCACATGCTATCACCTGTCATCTGCCAGCCATGCGGCGTGTATCATTCGCACCGTTCGCAGGCATATTCTGTGCGTCTGTGCGGCAAGCGTTTGAAACCAGGGAGACAGCCATGTCTACATCGACCACATCCAACAGTTTTACCGACCCACGGGGCAAGTCGTCCAACCGGGCGACTGACTCCGCATCGGGTCAATACCTGACACTGCGTCTGGGCTCGGAAGAGTATGCCATTGACATTTTGCAGGTACAGGAGATCCGCTCGTACGAAGAACCCATCAGCATGGTGAATTCACCGTCTTTTATCAAAGGCGTGATCAATCTGCGCGGTGTGATTGTTCCGATAGTCGATTTGCGCATGAAACTCAACATTTCCCAAGTCGAATACAACGACTTTACCGTGGTCATCATCCTGAATGTTCACGGTTCGGTGATCGGGGCGGTGGTCGATTCGGTCTCGGACGTGGTTACCCTGGACTCCAGGATCATCCGGCCAGCCCCACAATTTGAATCGTCGATTGACGCCCGTTTTATTGTCGGCCTGGCGAATCTGGAAAATCGCATGCTGATTGTCATGAACATGGAGTCGCTGTTGAGCAACGCCGAACTGGGCATGGTTTCCACCTACGCCTGATACACCGTCCAAGCGCTCAAGCGCTCAAGCCCGTGAGTCGAACTGCAAAATAGCGCGGGCGATGTGCTCCAGCGGCAGAATTTCATCCACGGCTTGCAGTTTGATGGCTTCCTTGGGCATGCCGAACACGACGCAGGTTTCCTCGTTCTGGGCAATGGTTCTGGCACCGCCATCGTGCAACACCTTCATGCCACGGGCGCCATCGTCGCCCATGCCGGTCATGATTATGGCCAGTGCATCCTGCCCGGCGCACTCGGCGGTGGAGCGGAATAACACATCCACCGAAGGTTTGTGGCGGTTGACGGGGGGGCCATCGACTATTTTCACGTAATACTGCCCGGCATTCTTGCGCAGTTGCATGTGCAATCCACCTGGTGCGATCAAGGCCACGCCGCGCTCCAGGCGGTCGCCATCACAGGCTTCGCGCACGTTGATGGCACACAATCCATCCAGACGCTTGGAATACATGGCGGTAAATTTTTCCGGCATGTGCTGGGTGATCGCAATTCCAGGCGCATCCGCCGGTAACTGGGTGAGCACGGTTTCAATGGCCTGGGTACCCCCCGTTGAGCTGCCAATAACAATCGGTTTATTCATGGCCAGCGCATGCACACCACCCATTGCCGGGGCGCGACTGCTCGCGGCAAGGTTGACGGGCTTGACCAGGGGTGCGCTTGCCACCACACGGCCTTTGGGTCTGGATTTGGCGGCGGTCTTGAGCGTCTGGATCAGTTCACGCCGGGAGTCGTCCAGAAACTGTTTCAATCCCAGCTTGGGTTTGGCCAGAACGGCAACTGCACCGGCAGCAAGCGCCTCCAGCGCCACCGCACTGCCTTCGGTTGAAAGTGTCGAGCAAATGACCGTTGGAATCGGCGTACTGGCCATGATCTGGCGCAAAAATGTCAGGCCATCCATGCCAGGCATTTCGATGTCGAGCAACAATACGTCCGGTGGATTCTTGCGGATCATATCCAGGGCCAACAAAGGGTTGGGCGCACTGCCTATCAGCTCTATTTCCGCATTACCGGCCAGCAAATGCGCCAGCGTCTGGCGCACCACGGCGGAATCATCCACAACAAAAACTTTGACGCCCACTACATGCTCCCTTATCGAATTTATTGGGTAATTACGTTTTGGGTAATTACGTTTTCCACCATGGGTGCATTGTGCCCTACAGTCCAGGCTACCTTGCGATAACCCTTGCCACCCAGACAATGGTCCACCACCGCAACCCCGGATGCATCCAGAAAATCCAGCACCCAATCCACATTGGCATTGCCCACGTGGCGCGTGTTGAACAAGTTGGGAAACATATTGCCGCCACCAAAGACATAGGCGTCGCATAAGGCAGGGTTGACACCCACCGAGAGCAAACGGGAGAACATATGACTCATCGCAGGCTGACCATAAGCGGTGTTGCGTGCATTGGCAACCGTGGGATGGCCAACATGCACGATGTGGCACATGGCACCCACCGTGCGCCGTGGATCGGTCAGGATGACGCTGACGCACGAACCCAGCAGCGTTTTTAGCATGTCACCCGTTTGCCCCAGCGCCACATCACCGGGCATCAACTCTACCGTTTTGATACCGGTTCCAGGTATCGTCCTGGTGTGTCTCAGTCGATTTACCATTTTTTCACCCTATATCAATGCGTCAATGCGCCTTGCGAAAGGCCCCCGGAATCACTGTTTCCAGAGGAGTTTTGCAGGGTACGCGGCCTTCGGCAGTACCGAGAAAAAATAACCCTCCTGGCTTGAGTGTTTCCAGTACACGATCCACCACTTCGCTCTTGGTTGCTGCATCAAAATAGATCAGCACATTGCGCAAAAAAACCACATCAAATGGCCCGAGTCCGCTAAACGGTTTGCACAAATTGAGTTGCCCGAACTGAACCCTGGAACGCAGACGATCCTGTATTTTGGCTTGCCCCTCAGCCGGACCTTCGCCGCGCAAGCAATAACGACGCAAGCGCTCAGGTGAGACGGCACGCAAACGGTCCTCGGGATAAATCGCTTCCTTGGCACTCAAGAGCACACGGTGGCTGATGTCTGTTGCCAGAATCGACCAGTCTGCACCGATGCGCCCGGCAGTCTGCATGTCAGACAGCAACATGGCCGTGCTGTAGGCTTCATCGCCAAACGATGCAGCAGCACTCCAGATGGCAATCGGGGCTTTGTTGCGGTAGCTGGCCAGTTCACGCTCCAGCACCTCGTAGTGCCGGGGTTCACGAAAAAAATACGTTTCGTTGGTTGTCAACAAGTCCACGGCCATCTGGAATTCGGCGGGTTGTGATTCGTCATTGAGCAAGGCAATGTATTCAGCGAATCCTGAGAGTCCGAGTTTCTGGATGCGTGGCGACAGGCGCGAGTGAATCAAGGACTTCTTGGAGTCGTTGTACGCCAAGCCAACCGCCTCGTACATGATGTCGGCTAATTGTTTGAATTCGGAATCACTAAAGGCCAGATTTGTCACAATGCGTCATTTCTGTAAGATGCTGTGGGCATTATGCACAAGTTGCTTATTCAACGTAGTTCTGCAATCAATTCGATCTCGACGCAAGCGCCCAAAGGGAATTTGGGTAACACCAAAGGCGCTGCGCGCGTGTGGTCCATTTTCCGCACCAAAGACCTGGACCAACAATTCGCTGGCGCCGTTGGCTACCAGGTGCTGTTCGGTGAAATCCGCGCTGGAATTGACCAATACCATGAGCTTGACGATGCGAACGATACGGTTCAAGTCCCCTGCAGCAGCTTGCAAGGTTCCCAGCAGATCAATGGCAACAGCGCGCGCAGCCGCCCTGCCCTCCTCGGTTTCCATGGTTTTGCCCAGCTGACCGACCCAGGCCTTGTCATCCTTTTTGGCAATGTGACCACTCAGAAAAACCAGTTTGTCACTGCGCACAAACGGTACATAGGCAGCAGCCGGTTGTGCCACTGTGGGCAAGGTGATGTCCAGATGAAAAAGGGTTTCGTAAATATTCATGGTGTCCAATAGTGTCCAATGAAGGTGGTTTTCAAAGAATGCGCCAGAATACCCGTAATTCATGTCATTTTTTCCACACCAGGATACATCCACGATGAACTTTACCGTCTTTAACCGCCGCAACCTGCTCGCAACCGTTGCGGCGCTGGGCATCAGCGCTATAAGTTTTGCAAGTTTTGCACAAAACAAAATCGCATTGCGTATCTCCACACCCGCCGTGCCCGACGACTGGCACGCCAAAATGTGGACCGTCTTCAAGGAAAACCTGGAAAAAAGTGCGCCCGGCGAGTTTGATGTGCAGATCAACCTCAACGCATCCCTGTTCAAACAGGGTGCCGAGCCTGCGGCCATGGCGCGGGGCAACCTGGAATTGACCACCGTGTCTGCAGCGGACATTGCCAAGCTGGTGCCCGAATTTTCCATCTTCACCGCCGGTTACGTCGTGCGCGACCCGGCGCAGCAACAGAAAATCTTCAACGGTCCCATAGGGGCGGAGCTCTTCAAGGCGGTGTCCGACAAGATGGACATCACGCCGCTGGCCACAGCGTACCTGGGCACCCGCCAGGTCAATTTGCGCGAGCCGCGCAATGTCAAAACACCCGCCGACCTCAAAGGCGTCAAGCTGCGCATGCCTGGCTCCAAAGACTGGCTGTTCCTGGGCGAGGCACTGGGTGCCACGGCTACACCGCTGGCATTTGGCGAGGTGTACATGGGTCTTAAAACCGGCACCATTGATGGTCAGGACAACCCCCTGCCCTCGGTGCGTGCCGCCAAGTTCTACGAGGTCACCAAACAGATTGTGCTAACCAACCACCTGGTGGACGGCTTGTTCATTGCCATTGCCAACAAGAGCTTCAACGCCCTGAGTGCTGTGCAAAAACAAAAGGTAAACGCTGCCGCACAGGCCGCCGCTGCATTCAACAACGAAAACCGCCTCAAGGAAGAAGCCCAGCTGGTGGAATTTTTCAAAAAAGAAGGGCTGCAAGTGACCGTTCCCGATGTCGAGGCATTTCACAAATCGGTGCAAGCCGCCTACCAGAACTCCGACTACGCCAAGGTCTGGCCCAAAGGCTTGCTTGAGCGCATCAACGCTACACGTTGAACATGCTGAGCATGCAACGCTGGCAACACTGGCTGCAAAACGCCGCCAATGCCCTGGGCGGCGGCCTGTTCCTGGCGCTGTTTCTGGTCTTTATCGTCCAGATCACGGCGCGCTTTGGTTTTCAAAAGCCACTACCCTGGACCGACGAGGCGGCGGTCATTCTCTACATCTGGGTCATCTTGTGGGCCGCTGCTGCCGTAGTGCCCGAGCGCGAGCATGTGGTGTTTGATCTGGTGTGGAACAGTGTGGGGCGACGCACCCGCCAGGCGATGAAGATCGTGGGCAACCTGCTGGTCGGCGCGCTGGCGCTGGTCGCCCTGCCCGCCAGTTGGGACTATGTGCACTTCATGGCGCGTGAGGGCACGCCGGTGCTGGGGGTGCCCCTGATGTGGGTGTATCTGCCCTTTGTGCTGCTGCTGACCGCCCTGGTGCTGCGCTGCGCCTGGGGCATCGTGGACGCCATGCGCGGCATTGGTCTGCACGCCCATCTGAGCACCGGATAACGATTAACGATCCATGACCTTTGGTATTACTGTTCTCGTCCTGGTCCTTGTGGCGGGCATGCTGCTGCGCATGCCGGTGGGATTTTCCATGCTGGCTGCTGGCATTGCCTACCTGCTGGTCAAGCGCCAGGACATGGGGCTGGTTGCCGAGCAGGTGTGCAACGGCCTGTACAACAGCTATGTGCTGCTGGCCGTTCCGATGTTCGTGTTTGCCGCCAACATCATGAACGCGGGCACCGTGAGCGAGCGCATTTTTGACTTTTGCCGCATTCTGGTCGGGCGCATGCGCGGCGGCCTGGCGCAGGTGGATATTCTGGTGAGCGTGATTTTCTCGGGCATGAGCGGCAGCGCCATTGCCGATGCCGCCGGACCTGGCCTGGTCACCATCCGCCAGATGCTCAAAAAACCCGAATACACGCGCGGTTTTGCCGGTGCGGTGGTGGTGGCCAGCGCCACGCTGGGGCCTATCATCCCACCCAGCATACCGATGGTGATTTACGCCCTGGTGTCGGGTGCGTCGGTAGGGGCGCTGTTTCTGGGGGGCGTCCTGCCGGGCTTTCTGATGGCATTCCTGATGATGGTGGTGGTGCATTACATCGCCACCCAACGCAACATGCCACGGGAAGAAAAAATCCCGTTGCGTGCGTGGCCTGCCATCTTGTACCGAGGTGCCCTGCCCTTGTCCATGCCCATCGTGCTGTTGGGCGGCATCTATTCCGGTGCCTTCACCCCCACTGAGGCGGCTGCGGTGGCCGCCTTGCATGCGCTGATTCTGGCGGGTGTGGTGTACCGCGCCTTGAGCTGGCGCAGCTTTTGGGGCGTGGTGCTGGAGTCCACCCGGGGCAGCGCGGTCATCACGCTGATTCTGGCGGGCTCCTTCATGCTGAACTATGCGTTTACCGCCGAGGGCGTACCGCAGGCCATGGCGCAGTGGGTGGACGGCATGCATTTGTCGCAGCTGCAATTTTTGCTGCTGGTCAACGCCATGTTCCTGGTGTTGGGGTGTTTTCTGGATGTCTCGGTGCTGCTGCTGGTGTTTGTCCCCATGCTGCTGCCGGCGGCCAAGCTTCTGGGCGTGGACCTGGTGCACTTTGGCGTGCTGGTCGTGCTCAACATGATGATAGGCCTGATTCACCCGCCCTTTGGCATGCTGCTGTTCGTGACCAAGGCGCTGACCGGAATTCCCATCGGCGAGATGGTGCGCGAGGGCTGGCCGTTTCTTCTCATGCTGCTCATGCTGCTGCTGGGCATCACGCTGTTCCCGCAGATTGTGCTGTGGCTGCCACATACCATGGGGTATGTGACGCACTGAATAACCTGAATAACCTGAATAACCTGATTAACCGATTTTTCCGTCTTTGTTGATGTCAATGCCGGTTGCCTTTTCCAGGGCGCTCAGGCCGGCGGCTCCTGCACTTTTAGTAGCATCCACCGCACTATGGGCAAGCGATGAGGCTTGATCAGCCAGCGTACTGGCGCCACCAGCGATGGAAGCTCCAACCTGATGCGCCGCCTCGCCAGCCTTGGTGGCTGCTGCATCGGCAGTCGTTGCAACGCTGTGGCCTGCTTCGGCGGCCTTATCGGCGATAGATGCGGCCACCTCTTTTGCCTTGTCTAGAAAACTCATATCTTTCCTTTCGGTACTTGGGTATGTGACTGGGTATGTGCATGTGATTGACAGATGCCGAGCAAGTGTAATCCTTTGCAAAACCGAACAATTTGATCGGCTGCGTCCCGCCTTGTAATTCCTGACCATGCCTCCAGTTGCGCCCCACACTGCGCCCGTTTTGGCCAGGCGGGCCAATGCTGCTACGGCCAATGAACCCGACGATGGACAGGGGTTCAGCTCCAACGGTTCGCACCAATACTCGCCAATTGATAGCGCATCCCGCACATTCCATAAGGGCTACAACCATATTTGCTCATTATTTCCCCCTCATTTTGACCCATCACGTCCGCCATCTGTGCCCAAACGGCGCCCGGCGGCTGGTGCAGGGCAGGTTTTTTTGTGCGAATCAGCCTGCAAGGCTTATGGAACGTGCGGGATGCGCTATCAAATCAGGAAAAGATGGAAAATGAGGATAATTCCGCTTGCAAGCGGATGCACACGCATGGCGTTACGGAATGTCTTGGACGACCCGCAAGCCGATCTTGCGGTAAAGTCGGCGCATTAACGGCCCGCTGCAGAGGTTGCGATTTCTATTAATCCCCTTATCGCCACCGTTCCTGGGAGGCGATTCAGTCCATCTGGAATGTATACGTGCTGGCAGACCTAGACCCATTTTTGGATTTCCGATGTCCGCATTGCGACACCTCGCTGCGCTTTAGGCGAGTTCCAAAATCGCCGAGCGCAGACGCTTTGGCCTCCAATCCGCTCTATGTTTGTACGCTTTGCAACGGTGAGCTTATCGAGCGTCGGCACCCTGCCATTGCCAATAATTGGCTCTGGTCACGTTTCTACTTGCCGGGGGTGATACTGTGCGTGATTGGAATCGTTTTCCCCTCGCTCGGATGGCTTCTGCCTTTCGCTTTAGGGGCTTTGGCAATCGGCTTTGTGGCACTTATTGCCTACATGATTCGTGAACGCTGGGGTTGGAAACCCTACGTGGCGCCTCAGTGTGATGCCCACCATCATTCCCAAGGGCGGTGACGTAATCACCCCATTTGCCTCTTGAGGGCCTACACCCTGGGCGGGCTGGAGGCATTCGCCAATTTTTACTCGCCAATTGATAGCGCATCCCGCACATCCCATAAGGGCTGCAACCATATTTGCTCATTATTTGCTCATGATTCTGGCCCATTACACCCCCCATCTATCGCTCCGCCCGGCGTCTGGCGGCTGGTGCAGGGCAGGTTTTTTTGTGCGAATCGGCCTACAGGGCTTATGGAACGTGCGGGAGCAGCTATTAAATCAGAAGTGCAGCAGTGGTTACCGGCTACGCCCCGCCTTGTAATTCCTGGCCATGCCTCCAGCCACGCCCCCCACTGCGCCCGCTTTGGCCAAGCGGGCCAAGGCAACTCCGGCGTGGGCGTGGGTGATGGCCAGGCCCAGTGCATCGGCGGCGTCCGTGCTGGGCAGGCCGGGCAGGCACAGTAGCCGCTGCACCATGGCCTGGACCTGGGTTTTGGCCGCGCGCCCGTAGCCGACCACGGCCTGCTTCATTTGCAAGGCGGTGTATTCGGCCACTTCCAGGTTCTGGTGCACCAGCGCGGTAATACAGGCGCCGCGTGCCTGGCCCAGCAGCAGCGTGGACTGCGGGTTGACATTGACAAACACGATTTCGACCGAAGCACAGTCGGGCTGGTAGCGTTGCACCACCTCCCCTACCCCGTCAAACAAGACCTTGAGGCGTGCAGGCAGCGCGGTCACATCCAGGTGCTGCGTGCTGATAGTGCCGCTGGCAACGTAGCGCAATTCCGCGCCCTGCGCCTCGATCACACCAAAGCCGGTGGTTCGCAGGCCGGGGTCTATTCCCAGAATACGCATGTTATGCAGTTGCTATAGGATTAATAGCTGTCTCCGCTTGTACCATGAGCGCTACAGCGTTATTCACCCGGATTCGCCCAGACTTGCCCTGGCTGCGCTACTTCGGAGTTCGTCAGTTGCGCCGTCATCTGTTTTTGTGCTGCCAGAATTTCCCGAATCCTGATCTGATCTTGCGCGGTTTCCTTCCTCAAGGATTCTATTTCTGATGGTGTCAGACGGTTTGAATTTCGCAAGGTAGCGGCCCTCAGATTGGGTGAGTAACTCAAATCCATAGCCTGTTGCTGATTTGAAGGATGATTCGAGGTCGCCATATTCATTTGCACTATTGCGATTTGATACGGATGCGCCCGGTGTTGAGTCATCGGCAGAGCGCCCGCCTTGTGCGCTTGCTATACAGTTAATAGCTGCATCCGCACGTTCCATGGGCGCTACAGCGTGATTATGCGTTATTCACCCAGATAGGCCGCACGCACCCTGGGGTTGTTCAGCATCTGCGCGGCGTCGCCTGACATGGTGATGAGGCCCGATTCCATGACGTAGGCGCGGTTGGCAAGACTTAAAGCGCGGCTGGCGTTTTGTTCCACCAGCAAAATGGTGACGCCTTGTGCATGCACATCGCGCACGACCTCGAAAATCTTGTCCACCATGAGAGGAGACAGCCCCATGGAGGGCTCGTCAAGCAGCAGCACCTTGGGTCGACTCATGAGCGCGCGGCCCATGGCCAGCATCTGTTGTTCGCCGCCCGAGAGGGTTCCGGCCAGCTGGTCGCGGCGCTCTTGCAGGCGGGGAAAGATGGTGAACACCTTGTCGATGTCGGCGGCGATTCCGGCTTTGTCGCGGCGGATATAGGCGCCCATTTGCAGGTTTTCCAGAATCGTCATGCGGGTGAAGATGCCGCGCCCTTCGGGCACCATCGCCAGGCCCTGGCGCACCAGGTCCCAGGGGCCTTGGTCGTGGATGCTTTGGCCCAATAGCTCGATGGCGCCATCGTTCATGGGCAGCGAGCCGGTGATGGCCTTCATGGTGCTGGTCTTGCCTGCGCCGTTGGAGCCGATCAGCGAGACCAGTTCGCCTGCACGCACCTCAAAATCGACACCTTTGACCGCCTGGATGCCGCCATAGGACACTTTCAGGCCCGTCACCTTGAGCAAAGTCGCAGTACGCGTACTACTCATGATGTAACCCCTGTGGGCGTTGCCTGCTGGGCGGCGCCGGTGCCCAGATAGGCTTCGATGACCTTGGCGTCTTTTTGCACGTGTGCGGGCGTGCCTTCGGCGATCTGCTTGCCGTAGTCGAGCACGGTGACGCGATCACACAGCCCCATGACGAGTTTGACGTCGTGCTCGATCAGCAAGATGGTGCGGTTGTCGTTGCGGATGCGGTCAATCAGCGCGCGCAGCTGGACTTTTTCGGTGGCATTCATCCCGGCGGCGGGCTCGTCGAGTGCAATCAGCTGCGGATCGGTCGCCAGGGCGCGGGCGATTTCCAGGCGGCGCTGGTCGCCATAGCTCAGGGTGCGCGCCTTGTAGTCGGCATATTTGGCAATACCTACGTACTCCAGCAGTTCGTGGGCGCGCTGCGTTATGGCGGCTTCCTCGGCCTTGAAACGCGCAGTCTGGAAAATCGCGCCCAGCAGCCCCGAGTGGCTGCGCACATGGCGCCCGACCATCACGTTTTCCAGTGCCGTCATTTCAATAAACAAGCGGATATTCTGAAAGGTGCGGGCAATACCGGCCCTGGCTACGGTATGCACTGCCGTGGGCCGGTAGGGCTTGCCCGCCAGTTCGAAGGTACCGCTGTCGGGTGTGTACAGCCCGGTGATGACGTTGAAGAAGGTGGTTTTTCCGGCACCGTTGGGACCAATGAGGCCATAGACCTGGCCACGCTGTATCTGGATGCCAACATCGCTGAGGGCTTGCAATCCGCCAAAGCGCTTGGAAACGCCGGAAACGTTCAGTACCACATCACCCGTGGTCATGGTCGTGCTCATGCTGTGAGCGCCTTGCCGTGTTCAGGCGATGGCCAGATGCCGCGTGGGCGCAAGAGCATGACACCAATCATGGCCAGGGCAATCAGCAACTGGCGCAGGATGGCCGCATCAATCCGTCCTCCGGTCATTTCCTGCAGGGGCGTGGCCACGTAGCGCAAGATTTCGGGCAGGGCCGACAGCAGCACTGCGCCCAGAATAACACCGGGCAGGTGACCAACGCCCCCTAAAACCACCATGGCAACGATCATCACCGACTCCATCAGGCTGAAGGATTCGGGGGAGATAAAGCCCTGAAAAGCGGCAAACAGCGTGCCCGAGACGCCGCCAAAGGTGGCGCCCATGCCAAAGGCCAGCAGTTTGAGGTTGCGCGTGTTGATGCCCATGGCTTTGGCGGCGATTTCATCCTCACGGATCGCCATCCAGGCACGGCCCACGCGCGAATGCTCCAGCCGGTGGCACACCACTATGCTGAAGACGACCAGCGCCAGAAACAGGTAGTAGTACAGGCTCACCGAAGCCAGGCCAAAGTTGCCAATCGACAAGGTACGCCCCAGGTCCTGGCCAAACAGGTGCAGCGAATCAATCTGGCTGATGCCCTTGGGTCCGTTGGTGATGTTGAACGGGTGGTCCAGATTGTTCAGGAACACGCGGATGATCTCGCCAAAACCCAAGGTGACGATGGCCAGATAATCGCCGCGCAAACGCAAGGTGGGGGCGCCGAGCACAATGCCGAAAAACCCGGCCAGCGCTGCCGACAAGGGCAACACCAGCCACAGCGGTGTGTGTAAACCGTGGTCAAAGGTGCTGGCAATCAGCGGGAATGTGTCGCTCAGGTGGGGGGAGGACATCAGGCCGAACATGTAAGCGCCAATGGCAAAAAATGCCACGTAGCCCAGGTCCAGCAAGCCCGCATAACCGACCACGATATTAAGCCCCAGCGCCAGCAGCACGTAGAGCAAGGCCATGTCGGCAATGCGTACCCAGGCGTTGCCGAAACTCTGCAGTACGAGGGGTAGGACCAACAAGCCGATGGCGGCCAGCAGGATCATCAATAATTTTGTTCGTTTCATGCGCGATCCGCCACGCGCTCGCCCAGCAGACCGGAAGGCCGCAGGGTCAGCACAAAAATCAGGACGATGAAAGCAAAAATGTCGGAATAATGGCTGCCCAACACGCCGCCGGTCAGCGCGCCGATATAACCCGCGCCAATGGATTCGATCAGGCCCAGCAAAATGGCGCCAATCACCGCCCCGGCCAGATTGCCGATGCCGCCGAATACGGCAGCCGTGAAGGCTTTAAGCCCAGGGAGGAAACCCATGGCGTGCTGCGCTGTGCCGTAATTGGAGGCATACATCACACCGGCAATCGCCGCCAGCACGGCGCCAATGATGAAGGTGGCCGAAATCACCAGATCGGGCTTGACCCCCATGAGTCCGGCCACGCGGGGGTTTTCTGCCGTGGCGCGCATGGCCCGGCCCAGCCGGGTGTAGTTGACCAGCCACATCAGCACGGCCAGGGAAGCTGCGGTCACGCCCAGAATCATGATTTGTGTCGGTGTAATCAACGCTCCTGCCAGTTCGATGGGCGTCGAGGGCAGCAGGGTGGGATAAGCCTTGTAATTGGGTTTCCAGATGATCATGGCCAGTGTTTGCAGCAGGATCGACATTCCGATGGCCGTGATCAGCGGCGCCAGCTTGGGGCTGTTGCGCAAAGGGCGGTAGGCCACTTTTTCGATCAGAAAGTTCAGCGCCGCAGCCACGGTGCATGCCACCACCAGGGCGATGACCAGCACCACATAACCGGGAAGTCCCGGCGCCGCCTCGCGCACCAGAACAATCACTGTCCAGCTGGTCAAAGCGCCTACCATCATGACTTCACCGTGGGCAAAATTGATCAGGTTGATGATGCCATAGACCATGGTGTAGCCCAGTGCAATCAAGGCATACATACTGCCCAGCACCAGCCCGTTGATGATCTGCTGTAACAAAATTTCCATCAAAACCTCCGGCGAATCGGAATTTGCACATGAAACCAGTCGGTCTCATGCTTGATATCGGCAGGTAAATTGCCATTGTCACGCAACGCTTTTTGAGCACGCAGCACACCCTGCCCATAGCGGTTGACATAACCGAGTGCGCGCATGGCTTCGGCAATGATCGGGTTACGGTAATCGTTGCGCTCAGGGAATACGCCCATAGCCGCTTCACCGTACAGACCCCCTGGATTGGTAATTTCGATGTGATCGGCAAACCAGTAAAAGCGCACGGGTGTATTCGATTGGTAGTTGCGGTGCATGACCGCATTGAGCAAAAGTTCACGCACAGCGATTTTTGGGTAATCGCTCACCGACTCCTCCCGCAACCCGGAAACGAAAACCGGGTGCTGACGGACGTTCACATCGATCAGCAAATCGAGTGTCTGCAACACCGTCATAAGGTCACCGGCTATCTGCTTTTCATCAATGACTTTGCTGGTTGGCTCATCGCCCTCAAGACGCAAAAATTGCACATAGGCACCAGGCAAAAAATGAACAGGCCGGTGACCAAACAGCAAGATGCCGGCATGGGTGGGGCAGTGTCGCCGCAAATCAAAAAAACGCAGACCAGCCAGTTGTTGGGACACGCTGCGTCCATTGGCAGCGATCACGTCTTCGGCAATGACTTTCTTGCGATAGCCCAGCAAGAAACGTTCGTCGTTCAGATCGTCGAGCGTTGCTTCCAGGCAAGGCTGCGCGTCGAAAGTTCGCGGCAGTTGATCTTCTGTCAGCATGGGCAACTTACCGTGCAGGTTTCGTGGCAGGCGGAGCTATCAGCCTGATCAGCTTGTGGTGCTACCCAGCATCTGTTGCAGTTCCCCTTTTTCGTACATCTCCAGCATGATGTCCGAGCCGCCGATGAACTCGCCCTTGATGTAGAGCTGTGGGATGGTGGGCCAGTTGCTGTAGTCCTTGATCCCGGCGCGGATGGCTTCGTCTTCCAGTACGTTCACGGTCTTGATGGCCTTGGGCTCTACGCCACAGGCTTTGAGAATCTGCACGGCCCGTCCGGAAAAACCACACTGCGGAAAACTGGCGCTGCCCTTCATGAACAACAAAATGTCGTTGCCTTTGACCAGTTCATCAATGCGTTGTTGTGTGTCGCTCATTGTGAAATCTCCATAAAAAGGAGCGCATTATCTCCCGGTAGAGAAATAGGTATAGACAAAATAGGTATAGACTCGCCGCAAGGAAAGTCGATCCCCGATTTTCAAATAAATCGGAGTAGCTATGACAGACGATATGGAGAGCAGGATTTATTCCAGACTGGCAGCTCTTGATAACGAGATCGCAAGTCTGCGCAATAGTTACCTGCTGATCAACAAGCGGTACTCGAATGCGTTATTGAACATGAAAGCACTCACCTCCAGCACGCTGGAAGCGGCCATGCGTGCTGCCAGGGCTGCAGAACAGTCAGCACTTGCCTGCGAGAATGCGACCAAGGCAGCCATTTCTTCGGCCTCCCAGTCCGTGATCGAAGCTGCCGAAGCGGCTGCCAATGCTGCGGGACAGGCCGCTCTTGCCGCCTCGGAAGCAGCGGCTGCGGCATCGGCGGCAGCATCGGCTGCCGCCACCGCAGCGGCTATTCAGGCAGAAGAGACAGCAGTGCAGGCCTCGGCTGAGGCGGCACGCGCGACTGAAAGAGCAACCATCGCAGCAGCAGCGGCTGCAAAAATGGCCAATGAAGCCTTCACGGTTGCAAGAACATTGAAAAAATCAGGCGAATGAATGTCAGTCGTTACAGTTGCTGCCTCCGCAGACGAATGGTTTGGCGAAGAAAGTCCAGACTTTGGCAAGATTACCGAACAGTTGCTGGCGGTTGAAAATAGCATTGAATCGGCGTTCGAGACATGGGCTTTTGGCAGCCATTCGGTGGGACCGGATGGCACTTATTGTGCGATCAACAACCTGGAACTTTCCTGGCTTGGCTGCTCGCGGGAAGAGTTGATCGGCAAGCGAACGCCGCGCGAATTCCTTACACCCGAGAGTCAGGCCAAGTTTGACCATTTCATGGAAAACCATGGCCGCCATGGATTCACGGATGCGGAACTGACGCTCCTTGGCAAAGATGGGGGCAAGCGCCCGATCTCTTTAAGTTTCAGCGGCTTTTTTCTGGAAGATGGCAGCCCGAGGAAAAACCGATCCGTCAGTCTTGACCTGTCACCCATTCATCTGCGCCGGGACAGACAGCGCGTTGCCGCACTGACATTTGAATCTCTCCTTGGTATCTGTATCACCGATGCAGCGGGTGATGCCCTGCGGGTCAATGCCGCCTTTACTGCCATTACCGGGTACAGCAGCGAGGAACTCATTGGCAAGAATATGCGCATGTTGAAGTCGGGCATCCATCCACGCTCCTTTTATGTGGCGATGTGGGACGCGATTCTTGCATTTGGACACTGGCAGGGCGAGATTCGCAACCGCAGGAAAGATGGGCAGATCATCACCGAGTGGCTCAGCATTTCCGCCGTCACGGGCGCGGATGGGGTGGTGACCAATTATGTCGGAACCTTCTACGACATTTCGCAGGCGAAAGCGAGTCAGGAGGAAATTACCCGCTTGGCCTTTCACGATGCGCTCACACAATTGCCCAATCGACGCCTCGTTCATCAACATATCGAACACGCTTTGGCCATATCGGGTCGCAATGGGCAGCACAGCGCACTGTTGTTCATTGACCTGGACCATTTCAAATCCCTCAACGACTCGCGGGGACATGATGCGGGGGACTGCTTGCTGATTGAAGCCGGGCGGCGTATGCAATCAACACTGCGCGAAGGTGATACGGTTGCACGGGTCGGTGGCGATGAGTTTGTGGTCTTGCTCGAAAGTCTGGGGCTTGCCGTGCTGGAGGCGACCACACTGGCGCGCCAGATCGGCGAGAAATTGCTGGCAACCCTGGCTACCCCTTACCGGATCAAGGACTTCGATTTTCGCTGCACGGCGAGTGTGGGTATCTCCGTTTTCTGCAGCGAAGAATCTGCAGCGCAGTTGCTGATGCATGCGGATCTCGCCATGTACCAGGCCAAGAAACTGGGGCGCAATACTTTGCAATTCTTTGACCCGGTAATGCAGTTGGCGGCAACGGCCCGCGCCGAGATGGAGCAGGACTTGCAAAGGGCCATTGCCAACGCCGAATTCGAGCTGCATTTTCAGCCCCAGGTGGACACGCAGGCTGCAGTCGTCGGAGTCGAAGCGCTGCTGCGCTGGAGGCACCCACGGCGCGGGTTGGTTTTTCCGGGGGAAATCATTCCGCTGGCGGAAGAAACCGGGATGATTATCCCGATCGGTCAATGGGTTCTGGAGTCTGCCTGCGCGCAATTAAAGCAATGGGAAGCATGTGAGGCGACCAATACACTCAGTATTGCGGTCAACGTCAGCGCGCGCCAATTCGCCAGCCCCGATTTTGTCAAGAACGTTCTCAAGGCCTTGAATGACCATGGCACCAATCCGCGCCTCCTCGATCTGGAGGTTACCGAAAGCATGATGCTCGACATCGACAATGCCATTGAAAAAATGCAGGTCCTGCAAAGAATCGGTGTGCGGTTTTCGATGGATGATTTTGGCACCGGCTTCTCCTCCCTTGCCAACCTGACACGCCTTCCCATATCCACGCTCAAGATTGACCAGTCCTTTGTCCGCAAAATGGCTGCATCCAGTGGTGACCAGGTCATTGTGAAAACCATCATTGGCATGGCACACAGCCTGGGAATGGATGTTATCGCTGAAGGCGTTGAAACGCAGTCTCAACGCGATATGTTGGCATCTTTTGACTGCAACCTGTACCAGGGCTTCCTGTTTGGCAGGGCGCAGCCGGTCAGTGTGCTCGAAAAAGCGCTCCATCCAGTGTGCGAGCAACGGGGATAACGGGGATGATGGAAAATGTACGCAATGTTTATAAAAAATCTGGCACTTACCGTTACTTTGAGTCTTGCGGCTTCTGTGAGCCTGGCAGCGGGAACTTTTGACGGACCCTTCGCACATCTTGGTTCAAACCTTGCCAATACACAAGAAGATGTCTCAAACCTTGTAGGTCCGGGAACGACAACTTTTTCCGCCAAGGCCAGATGGGTGGGGCAGGTTGGCGCTGGTTTTTCGCACGCTTTCGGGCTATTCAATCTCGCCGCCAGCGCCTATTACGTGCTGGATGATCAGGACGCGATGGAAGCGAGTTTTAGTACGCCCTACGGAGTCAATGCGGTCAACTCGAAACTTAAAAATACCCGTGGTATCAGCATCGAACCGGGTGTTTACCTGAACCCATCGACCCTGATTTACTTGAAACTCGGCTATATTTCCGCGACTCGCACCCTTAACACCAGCCTTTTGGGTTCGCGTGATGACAGTTTCCATGGCAGCACGGTCGGTCTGGGGGCGAAGTATGCCTTTACACCGGCGATCTACGGCATTGCCGAGGCGCAGCAGGGTCAGTTTCGGGCACTGACCATGGATGGTGTTGCTATCAAACCCAACTCGCAAACCATCTTCCTTGGCACGGGTTACAAGTTTTAGTTTATGTTTAGTTTATGTTATTGATAGCAATCGTGGCAGGAACCCTGCTTGCCGGTATCGGCAGTGTCTGGCTGGCCGCGCTCCTGGGTTTTGGTTTGCTGGCGCGCTACACCCAGCACATGCTCAGTCTGGCAGCCGGCGCGCTCATGGCCACGGCATTCATGAATCTGTTGCCGGAGGCGTTTGAGAGTTCCATCGAGGCGCATGATCTGTTTCTGACCCTGCTTGTCGGGCTGGTGTTCTTTTTTCTGCTCGACAAGGCGGAACTCTGGCACCACGGCCACGAACACCACCAGGATGCAGGCACACATACCCATAATGCCCATAATGCCCATAATGTCCATAATGCCCATGACCACCATGACCACCATGCGCATGGGCCGCAGCCCGGCAGCTGGGCGGTGCTGACGGGCGACAGTGTGCATTGTTTTGGGGATGGCATTTTGATTGCCTCGGCATTCATCGCCAACATGCATCTGGGCGCCATTGCCGCGCTGGCGGTGCTGGCACACGAGGTGCCGCACCACATGGGCGATCTGATGGTGCTGCGCAGCGGCTCGAATAGCAAGCGCATGGCACTGGTCAAGGTGTCATTGGCGGGCGCAGTGACTACCCTTGGAGGGCTGACCGGTTATTGGCTGGTGGACCAGTTGCGTGGCTACCTGCCCTACTTTCTGGTCATCGCCTCCAGCAGCTTTATCTACGTTGCCTTGGCTGACTTGATTCCGCAATTGCAAAAGCGCCTGACATTGGCGCAAACCGTGGCCCAGGTTGTCTGGCTACTCCTGGGCATGGTCTTGGTCATGCTTGTCAGCAGCCTGGCACACGGACATTGACAACCCATTGATATTATTGGCAACCACAACCGTGGCCGCCACCACCGCAGCCCCCGGCCGGACGTGCATGTGCTGACGCTTCAAATGCAGGGAACAGCACGTTGTTTTCCAGATGGATGTGTTTGATCAGATCTTCATTGAGCTGGGCAAGGCCGCTATAGAGTGCGCGCCAGGTATTGCACGCGCCAGCAGGCGGCGTTGCGTCGTTGGTTAACGCATTGAGCCGATCCAGCATGCCGCCATGGTGGATGTGTTCGGCACGCATCATGCTGATGGGTTGCGTCACGAAGGGGTTTCCACCGGATTTGAGCATCGGGAACAATATCTGCTCTTCCTTCATCATGTGGTCCAGCAGTTCTTGCTGCATGATCTGTAGCAGATCGGCCAGACCGGTTGGCACTTGCGGGGTGTTCTTGTGTACGGTCTCGACGCGCAGTGCCATACGGATCAGTTCCGGCAGTTGCGCCCGGTGCACCTCGTGGTAGCGCGTCAGAATGTGGTCGATCAGGACGCTGGGGCTGATTTCTTCCGCCAGTGCGTCCGAGCGTTCCAGTTTGGCCAATTGCGCCTGCAGCTCTGCCAGATCCAGATTCTTATCCTGAGCGGCCTGGCGCAGGCTGACGTTGCCATGACAGCAAAAATCCAGCTTCAATTTCCGAAAAATCGCTGTGGCCCCTGGAAGTTCGACTGCAATGCGCCCCAATGTCTGCTCCGCACGGTCAGCAGCAGTGGTGGTAGTAGTGCTAGTGGTGGATTCGAACGACTGTCTTGCATTCATGTGTTGGCCCTTAAAGGTTTTAAAGATTCATTTGAAGTGAATATTTTACGGTAAAAAAACCGCCGGGCTTTTTCGCTTGAGAAGGTGATCATGAAAGGCTTGCGCCTTCTGCCTTGAACTTCTCGAATCCATTCTTACGCAGTTCACACGCCGGGCACGTGCCGCACCCATAGCCCCAGGGGTGGCGATGCTGCCGGTCGCCCAGGTAGCAGGTGTGGGTATGTTCCACAATCAGATCGACCAGTTTTTGCCCGCCACATAGCGCATCGCGACGCGCGCCGAGGGTATGCGCCCAGGCCCAGGTGGCGGCCTTGTCGATCCACATCAAGGGGGTTTCAAGCAAGAAGCGCTTGTCCATACCCAGGGAGAGTGCCAATTGCATGGCCTTGATGGTGTCATCGCGGCAGTCGGGATAGCCAGAATAATCGGTTTCACATACGCCAGTGACGATGACTTGCAGGTCGCGCCGGTAGGCAACGGCTGCGGCCAGGGTTAAAAACAACAGATTACGTCCTGGAACAAACGTGTTGGGCAGGCCGCTGGCTTCCATTTTGAACGCAGTATCACGCGTGAGGGATGTTTCACTAACGGCACCCAGAACCGCCAGATCCAGCACATGGTCTTCGGCCAATTTGTTGCCCCAGTACGGAAACTGGTTGCGAATCTCGCGCAATACCACGTGCCGCGCGTCCAATTCGACATGGTGGCGTTGGCGGTAATCAAAAGCAATGGTTTCGACGCGCGCATAACGTTCGAGCGCGTAGACCAGACAGGTAGCGGAATCCTGGCCACCGGAAAAGAGAACAAGCGCGCTGGTGTGCATCGTTCTGGTGCTTATGCCTTATTTATGCCTTGCGCCTTGCTCGCAACCATACGGATGGTTTGCCCAAAAGCATCAATGGTTGCCGATACCATCCATTCCTGTGTATTCCATTGGCACATTGTCTGGCCGTCTGGGAGTTTTTCAATGACGGGAACAATCCCGTCTCGCTCCAGGGAATTGAGCAGGTCACGAAGCGCTTCTCTCGCTGCGTACGGTAGATTAATGGATGATGGCATAACGAACATGATACGGTTGGGTACAAAAACACCATAAAAAGGGATGCATGGGTGATACTTCAGTCAAACCACTTCTGCTGTAGCATAACGGCATTTTTCAGCATTCAATTGTGTCACCTGTAATCAACTGCATCAACCCGAACCATGTCAGACCAAGCTCCAGCCCTCAAATTTTCCTGGTTTCTTGGTGAAGGCTACCAGCGTGTGTGTTTGCTCTTTTGGGTAATCACCTCCAGCGCCTATGCGCTGTTTATTCTGCTGTTGTTTTACTGCGCATCCATCGGTCTGGCCGACATCCGGCATGCGTGGCTTATCCTCATTGCATCCGTTTGCGGCCTGGGTACTTTTTATGCCATTTTGCGCAGTGGTCGGAGCAAGGACTTTGCCGATCCATCGCTGTCGGTCCAGCAGATGGCTTTTGCCGTGCTCATTTTAGGCATGCTCTACGTGTTCACCCCTGGACTGCGTGGCGTATTTCTGGTGCAAACACCCGTGGTTCTGGTATTTGGCGCTTTCACGCTGACACCTCGGAACTGTCGCTTGCTCGGTGTTTTTGCGGTACTGGTACAGGCTGTAGCGACGGTGCTGTCGATCTGGCTGAATGCCAGGGAGGGCAGTACACAGGTTGAAATCATTTTTTTCATCAGCGCTGCGGTGGTTTTTATCATGGCAACCGATATGGCCGGGCGATTGAGCGCGATTCGTGAGCAGCTGCGGGAACAAAAGAAGGAACTGCAACAGGCACTGGATCAAAATGCGCTGTTGGCGCGACAGGACGAGCTGACCACACTACCCAACCGCCGCCATGCCATCGAGATGATGGAATACGAAGAACGCCGAACCATACGCGACAAGGTGCGCCCGAGTGTCTGCATGATTGACATTGACCATTTCAAACACGTCAATGACACCCACGGGCATGCTGCAGGTGATGCTGTGCTGCGATTGCTTGCGCGGCATGCGCTGCTTGCACTGCGGGGTCCAGACATCCTGGCGCGCTGGGGGGGCGAGGAGTTCATCTTGTTGATGCCGGAAACAACCTTGTCGGAAGCTGCGCGCGTGGTCGAGCGTCTGCGCCGAAAATTGGCCGATGTCAGTGTCTGGAAAGAGAACCCGGAACTGCAAGTCACTTTTTCCGCAGGCATTGCCACGCTGGCGGTCAATGAAGCGATCCAGGACACGGTTGCGCGCGCCGATGTCGCCCTGTACCGCGCCAAGGAGCAAGGGCGCAACCGTACGGTCATGGCCGACTGACTGGATGACTGGAAAATAATTGCAGGCAGACTGTGGCAAATTTTCTACAGCATTGCTTCAATCGCCAAGTATCATTGGCACATTTGAAACTCCTCTCTAATTTCTTCCTATTGATAGCGTTGGTGCTGCTGGTGTTCAAACCAGCCGCCGCTGTTACCCGTGGGGATGCCAGTTTCCCGGTTTTTGAGGTTTCAACGACGGATTCTGGTCGTATCGAAGTCGGCAGTCGCATGGGGGTTTTGGTGGATACTTCCAAAATCCAGACGGAAGGAGAAACACCCCCGGTCGATCAGGAGTGGCAGACCATAACGCGCAGATCACCCAACTTCGGATTCACCGACGACGCGTATTGGTTCCGGTTTCAGATCGAGAATCTGGAAAAGCGTAATCTTTCCCGTTTCATCGAGCTGGCTGTTCCATTCCTGAGCGACGTGAAGTTGTACCACTACAAGAACGGCGTGCTGGTGAAACACTACGCCCTGGGCAACGAACGGCCTTTTGCGCAACGCCCCGTCCGGTACCGCAATTTTGTGATGCCTGTCAATCTGGTTCCCGGCCCCAATGCCATCTACATGCGCCTGGCTTCAAACGGAACCATCGAAGCACCCCTGAGAATTTGGGAGCCTGAGAGGTTTTATGCCGCCAGCAACGACGAAAGCCTCGCCCAGGGCGCTGTGATCGGAATCTTGCTGATCATGATTGCCTACAACCTGTTTTTGCTGTTTGCCACCCGCGACATCAATTACTTGTACTACGTTGGCTTTGTTGCCAATTACATGCTCTTTCACCTGACGCTTACCGGTTACATGTTTGCCTACGTCTGGCCCAACGCGGTGTACTGGAATGGTTTTGCCATTTCGACCTTCATGGCCAGCACCGGCCTTTTCAGTGCCTTGTTTTGTAACAGTTTTCTCCGGTTAAGCAATTTTTCCGTGCCAGCGTATTATTTGATGCGCGCCTTGATCCTGTTATGCACCGGTTTATTGTTGTTGACGTTTGTCCTGCCCTACAGCCTGACCGTGCGTCTGGGTGCGGGCCTTACTTTTCCCATCATTGCAACAACCCTCGTACTGGGTTACTGGCGCTGGTGGAGCGGCGCCAAGTTTGCCCGTTTTTATTGCATGGCCTGGACAGCAATCCTGATTGCCTTGGCCGTCTTGAATGCCAACAAACATGGCTGGATTCCGCTGAACGTCTGGACTGAAAATGCCTCGGAAATTGGCATTGTGCTGCTGGTGTTGTTGCTGTCCTTGACTCTGGCGGATCGCATCAACAATGACCGCATGCTCAAACTCAATGCCCAGGCCGTGGCATTGGCCAGTGAACGCAAGGCACGCGCCATCCAGCAGGCGCTCTTTAAGGTTACCTCCGACACCAACCGCGAACTCGAACAGCGGGTCCAGACCCGTACCACAGACCTGAACGCGACCCTGGAGCAACTCAAGGAGGCCAACGAGCGACTGCAGTTGCTCTCTACAACCGATGGTTTGACCCAGATCCGCAATCGTGCATACTTCAATACGGCGGTGATGGCTGAACTGAGCCGGGCTAAACGCATGAAGACCGCGTTGTCCATCATCCTGTTTGATATTGACCACTTCAAGCGCATCAACGACACCTGCGGCCATCTGGCGGGTGATGCCTGCTTGCGTGCATTGGCCGATTTGTTGCGCCCCAGGATTCAGCGCCCCGGTGATATTCTGGCGCGCTACGGGGGGGAAGAATTTGTCGTGGTGCTGGTGGGCGTTGACCAACCCCATGCCATAACCCTGGCAGAAGATTTCCGTCTGGCTATTGAGCGCTTGCAGGTCGAAGTGGATGGGGGTATGTTGAGTTTTACCGCCAGCTTTGGCGTAGTCTCGGTGATACCGGACGCATCCATGCAACTGCAGGACATTCTTTCCGCTGCAGACAAGGCACTGTATCTGGCCAAGCACGAGGGACGCAACTGCGTGCGGGCAGCGGAATTTTCCTAAAACGACAAGGGCATGGCTTTCCCGCTCAACAAATCCACCACCATTGCCATCACCGGGCTATTGATCGCCTGGAAACTGTATCTGTCTGCCACCTTGCAGCTGCATCCCGATGAAGCCTATTACTGGCTTTGGGCGCGCCATCTGGACTGGGGGTACTTTGACCATGCGCCCATGATCGGCTACCTGATCCGCGCCACCACGGTGTTTGCCGACAGCGAGGGCTGGGTGCGACTGTCAGGCACGCTGGCCACCCTGACCATCAGCGTATTGATCTGGCGACTGGCCGTGCAGATGTTCCACAGCACCGAGGTGGCCAGCGCCAGTGTGTTGTTGTTCAATGCGTTCCCCATGACGGCGCTGGGTTTGTTGATCGTTACGCCCGACGTGCCGGTGTTCGTATTCTGGACCTTGAGCGTCTATCTGTTCTGGCAAATCGTGCAAACCGGGCAGGCGCGCTGGTGGTATGCCCTGGGCCTGAGCGTGGGGCTGGCGCTGCTGTCCAAATACACGGCAGTGCTGTTGCTGCCTTGCGTGTTTTTGTATCTGCTTGCGACGCAGGAGCGGCGCTGGCTCAAAACCCTGCATCCTTATCTGGCTTTGCTACTGGCCGTGCTGGTGTTTATGCCCGTGGTGTACTGGAACAGCCAGCACGAGTGGATATCGTTTCGCTACCAGCTCGGGCATGGACTCAAGGGCGATGGCTATGCGCTGGAGCGCGTGGGCGAGTACCTGGCGGGCCAGGCCTTCATCGTCGGACCTTTGGCCTGGGGAGTGGGGCTGTGTGCCCTGGCAGTGGCCTTGTTCCAGAAAGATAAAGCTGTGCGCTGGCTGCTGCTCTCCACGTTGCCCGTACTGGCGTTTTTTGCCCTGTCGTCTCTGAAAAAAACGGCGGCTCCCAACTGGCCGGCTTTTGCGAACGTGGGTTTGAGCGTGCTGATCGCCTGGTATCTGCTGCAAAAGCCTGCGCGCTGGAGCCACGCGCTGTTTGGCGGCGCGTTCGCCGTGAGCCTGCTGATTTCGCTGATCGTCACATTGCATGCACGTTTTGGCGTGTTACCACTGGCCACGTTCTCGCCCGAAGCGGCGCAGGCGGACGCAACCAATGCGCTGTATGGCTGGCGCGAACTGACGCAAGAGCTGGAGCACAGAAGTGCTGGCGCCAGACTGGTGATTACGTCCGACCACCAGCTCAGCGCGGCCATCCGCTATTACAGCCGGGAACGCCTGATCGCCGTGACCGACCATACCACCCGGCCAAGTTCCCTGAGCCAGTGGGGCTGGCCTGCCGAGCAGGAGGGGCGTGACGGCCTTTACCTCTGGGCTGCAGGGCATCGGACCTGGGTCAGTCCGTATGAGGAATTCTTTGCCGAAACCACCAAGGCACCCCCCATCCCGGTGTTCCGGCCGGGACACGCCACCCCCATTCGCACCTACAACCTGGTTATTGGCCATGGAGCGAATTTTGCAGCAGAGCCAGGCAGGTAACCGGCTCCACCGTCACCCCCACGCTCAGGGTATGCCTGCCACCGCCATGGATCACACCGCGCAGCGGCGAGACATCGGCGTAGTCGCGGCCAATGGCCAGGGTGACGTAATCCTCGCCCGGAGAACCCCAGCCGTCGCGGTTATTGGTAGGGTCAAAATCACACCAGCGCGCACCTTCGGGCCAATCGGGCAGATACACCGAAACCCAGGCGTGTGACGCATCACTGCCCACCAGACGCGTCTGGCCCGGTGCTACCTGCGTCAGCAAATAGCCGCTCACATAGCGCGCACTCAAGCCCCAGGCGCGCAGACAGGCCAGCATGATATGGGCAAAGTCCTGGCAAACGCCCTTGCGTTGCGCCAGTGCTTCCAGCGCCGGGGTGTTGACCTCGGTACTGTAACTTTCGTAGCAAAATTCGTCATGGATACGCTGCATCAGGTCGCGCACCGCGTCAACCATGCCAGCATGATCCGTAAAACTTGGCCGGGCATAATTGAAAAAATCGGCATGGCGCGGCACATACGGCGAGGCAAAAACGAACTCCGATGCCGCATCGAACGGCTTGGCCGCCAGGTAGCGAAAGCGCTGCTGCACCTGCTTCCAGGTGATGCTGCTGGGCGGCGGTGTGTGCCTGGGTGACGACCATGCTTTGCGCCGTCACCTTGAGATGCTGGTGTGTGTTTTGCAGTGAGAAAAACACCTGCATATTGCCAAACACATCCGGCAGTTCGATGCGTTGCGCAGGCTTCGGCTCAATCTGCAACACATGGCTCAGAAGCTGTTGGTTGGCCGTCTCCGGCGGTTGCAAATGGCCCGTGTGCTGGGCAATATCCACGACCTGAGCGTAGTCGTAACACGTTTCGTGGGTAATGCGCAGCTGCACCATCAAGCTCCCAGACTTTGCCCAAAGGGACCGGAATGCGTGAAATACAAAGCGCTGATTTCCTCCGAAATGGCATAGGCAGTCTGACCGCATTGCCACAGAAGCTGCATCAACGCAGGAAAGGACTGGCCGGTGTCCATGGCGTTCTCGGTGTCCATGGCGCTCATGGCGCACAGGGAATCCAGACTCCAGTCATCCGGATCGGGCACCTGCAGTGCCAGGGAACCAAACTGCCCGCTCGGAAAACCCGCCAGTCTGGCCAGCTGTTTACGCAGCGTATGTGCCACCCAGGCCAGTGCACGCGGATTGTCCTGGTCAAGCACCAGCAGGTCCAAAAGCGCAGCCACATCACGGTTTTGCTGGTATTCAGCATGAAAAGTGATGGTGCTGTCAAACAACGCCAGCATGGCCTCAAAACCACCAATCCGGTGCACCGACCCCAATTCAAACCCTTGCAACAAGGAAGAGGACAAAAACCGTAGCCGCTCCAGATGCCGACCCACATTCAGCAAACGCCAGCCATCGTCGCGTGTCATGCGGTCCGTTTGCGCGCCGGTAATACCCGCCAGGTGGTCGCTGGCAATCTTGAGCGTGCGCAGTGCCTCCAGCGCGGAAAAGTCTGCCTTGGCCGTATGCCCGGCGCAACTGCGGAAAAAACCGTCTTCGGTACGCACCATCACATCCCAGTGCTCCTGCGACAAACGCTCGCGCACCGCAGCACCCGCCAGACGCATCGCACGCAGATTAAAACCCACACTGCTTGCCATGCCGGTGCTACGGATATTGCCCAGGCTGGCAATCAGTGCCTGCTCGAACGTGCGCCGCGATGCTGGTGCCGGGGTCAGGGGCATCGCCGTGGATAACACCAGGGTGTTTTGCACCGCCAGGCGGCCCAGCCAGGCCAGCAGATCGGGCGCCGACTGGTCTTCCCCGTGCAGATTCTCCAGTATGAGCCGCGCCAGACGAATGGAGTTTTCCGCGCGTTCGGTGTAACGCCCCAGCCAGAACAGGTTTTCTGCCGCGCGGCTGGTCACCAGACGCTTGCGCTGCGCCAGGGAGGATGGCGTCAGTGCGGGGCGCAGCAAGGTGGTTTTGTCCACTTCACCACTGGTCATGGCCCAGACATCGGCACTGCTGCCCCCGTATTGCATGGAGGCAATATCCGGCGCCGCACCCGCCAGCCGCGCCAGCCCACCGGGCAGAATGCGCCAGCCCTCGGGGCCATCCGACACCGCAAACACCCGCAGCACCACCGAGCGCGGCTCCAGCGTGTGCGCAGCACTAGCCTGCCAGGTCGGCATCTGCGACAAGGGCATATACGCCTGCAAGGTATGCTCATCACCACGATCCGCAATGCGTGCGCGCCACACCCCCAATTCGGACTCCGACAACCTGTGGCCCATGGTCTGGTCAAAACTGCCATGAATGCTTGAGCCTGGGTAGGTAGCCTTGACCGTGCAGCGGAACAACTGCGGCAATGCCTCGTCCATGGCCGACTGCTCCCCGCACCACCAGGTGTGCAGCGATGGCAGTTGCAAAGCCTCGCCGAGTAAATGCCGGGACAAGGCCGGCAAAAAGCCCAGCACGGCAGGAGACTCCAGAAAGGCCGAACCCGGCGCATTGGCCAGCAGCACATTGCCCGCACGCACCGCCTGCAGCAAGCCCGGAACCCCCAAAGAGGAATCGGAGCGAAGTTCCAGCGGATCAAGAAACTGGTCATCCAGCCGCTTGATGAGCACATGCACCGGCACCAGACCCCGCAAGGTTTTGAGAAACAAGCGCGCATCGCGCACAATCAGATCGCCCCCTTCGACCAGGGTGATGCCCAGGTAACGCGCCAGGTAGGCGTGCTCAAAATAGGTCTCGTTGTAGGGGCCGGGTGTCAGCAAGGCAATGTGCGCATCACTGCCCAGCGGGCTCATGCACTGCAGGCTGTCCATCAAGGCCCGGTAGCTGCTGGCAAGCCGCTGCACCTTCAGGTTTTCAAAGGCTTGCGGAAACAGGCGCGAAACCGCCAGCCGGTTTTCCAATAAATAACCCAGCCCGGATGGTGCCTGGGTGCGCTGCGCCACCACCCACCAATTGCCATCCGGCCCGCGCGCCAGATCAAACGCCAGGATGTGCAAATGCCGCCACCCCACCGGCTCCACACCCTGCATGGGACGCAAATAATCAGGATGGCCAAAAACCAGTGCCGGTGGCAACAGACCCTTGGCCAAAAGTGTCTGTTTGCTGTACACATCGGCCATGATTTTCTGCAACAAACGCGCGCGCTGCACGACGCCGGCTTCAATGCGCTTCCAGGTTTTAGGCTCCAGAATCAGCGGAAACAAATCCAAAGACCAGGGACGCTGCGGCCCTCCTTCGTCGGCATAGACGTTGTAAGTGACACCATTGTCCCGGATCTGGCGCTCCAGACGCGCATGGCGCTGCTCCAGACTGCCCAGGCCATCGCTCACAAAATCAGCAAAGAACTGGCCCCAAGCCGGTGTCACACCAGCGGGATCAGCTATTGGATCAATAGCACTCCCCGTATTCCCCGAATGACCCGATCCAGCCGCACCCGTGCCCACAGCGCCGCGCAGTTCATCAAAGTGACCTGGCAGCGCCCGTGGGGCAGTACAAGAAAGGTTTTCGGCTACGTTGTTCACCACCCGAAGTATGCCGCACAAAAGCCGCCTGTGCGACAAAACCGGACACGCGCCGAATCCTGCTACCACCCCTGCTACCGCCCCTGCTACCACCCCGCCCCTGCGGGGCACCCCTCCTTGCAAAGGAGGGGAGTTGAACTCTCCCCCTGCCAAGGGGGAGTACCCCGCAGGGGGGAGGGGTAAACCTCCCCTGCCAAGGGGGGAGTACCCCTGCAGGGGGAGGGGTAAAAACTCTCCCCTGCCAGGGGGAGTACCCTGCAGGGGAGGGGTGAAAACTCTCCCTGCCAAGGGGGGAGTACCCCTGCAGGGGGAGGGGGTAAAACCTCTCCCCTGCCAAGGGGGAGTACCCCGCAGGGGGAGGGGGTAAAAACTCTCCCCCTGCCAAGGGGGAGTACCCCGCAGGGGGGAGGGGGTTCGCACCTGTACTCTCCAATTGATAGCTGTCCCCGCTCATTCCATAAGGGCTACAGCCAGATTTGTGCATTATTTCCGCATTATTCCGGCCCATCACGCTCACCCATCTCTGCCCACCCTGCGGTTGGCGGAAGGTGTATGGCAGAGTTTTTGTGTGCCAATCGGCCTGTTGCGCATCTCGGCATCGGTTTTTTTCTGCAACAGCAGCACCGAGGTTTGCGTGCCATTGTTGGGCTGAAAGGTGTCGGCGTGCAGGTCGATGCTGGCAACGATGCAGCAGTGGGTCATCATCCAATAGTGCACATATTCCAGGTCGGGGTTGCCCAGGATTCCATCGGGCAAGACAATCGCCATGCGCCCACCGGGTTTAAGCAATTGCCAGCAACGCTCAATGAACAGAATCTCTGGCGGGCGGGTGCCGTACAGCTCGCCCGTCATGCGCCAGCGCTCGCCATCGCGCTTCCACACATGGGCCAGCTTGAATTGCGCCAGTGTTTCACGATGCACAGCGCTTGCGGTAGTGGTACTGTGCCAGATTAGCCCCAGGAGTTCAAACGCAAATTTTCAGATCCGGCTTGCCGGTACATACAATATTTTGTATTATTCGAGCATGACCGATCCCAAGCCCATCGAGTTCCGGGGCAACTCCCTTGATGACCTTCGCACCTTTCCGCTTGCGACCAGACGCGAAGTAGGACATCAACTCGATCAGGTTCAAAACGGTCAGGAGCCGGACAACTGGAAGCCCATGAGTACCGTGGGCCAAGGTGTGAAAGAGATTCGGATTCGGGATGCTGCCGGGGCTTTCCGAGTGATCTACGTTGCCAAGTTCGCTGATGCCATCTACGTGCTGCACTGTTTCCAGAAGAAGACAGAGAAAACCAGCAAGGCCGATCTGGATTTGGCATCGAAACGTTACCGCGACTTACTGCAGGAGTTAGGTCAATGAGCAAGCAACGATTTGCCAGTGTATGGGATGCCATCGAGGACACACCGGAGGATGCGGAAAACATGAAGCTGCGTTCTGCCCTGATGACGGCGCTGAAGAACCACCTTGCCCGCACCGAAATGAGCCAGGCGCAAGCAGCCAGGCTCTTTGGCGTGACCCAACCGCGAGTCTCTGACCTGATGCGCGGCAAGATCAACCTGTTCGGCCTTGATGCGCTGGTGAACATGGCGACGGCTGCCGGACTGCGCATCGAGATGCGGATACTTGATGCCGCCTGATTGCCATTCAGGCATGTCAATAATGGCTGCAAGCGCCGTGGATCAAGCGGGAATAGCTACCATCTTCATAGTGAGTTGTTCTGACGATGCCAGCCGAAATAACCAGTGACCCGGCCCCCATCGCAGACCACGAAGGTTCTGGCTTGCGGTACCTTTGTGCAAATCTACCGTGGGGAAATTGTATAACTGCCATGCGCCGGATCTTGTTCATCTCTTTCCGTGCAACACGGGATAATCCCGGCAATGACATTGCACATCGACTTTCCAGAATCTCTCCCCGTATCCGCGCGCCGCGACGAAATCATGGCGGCGCTCAAAGCCAACCAGGTCATCATCGTCTGCGGTGAAACTGGCTCGGGCAAGACCACGCAATTGCCCAAGATCGCCCTGGCGCTAGGGCGTGGCGCGTGCAACTATCCATCGGGGCAGCGGGGCAAGCTGATTGGCCACACGCAACCCCGGCGCATTGCCGCCAGTAGTGTTGCCAAGCGTATTGCGGAGGAACTGAAGACGCCGCTGGGCGAGGTGGTGGGTTTCAAGGTGCGCTTTCAGGATCGGCTCTCACGCGATGCTTCGGTCAAGCTGATGACCGATGGCATTTTGCTGGCCGAAACACAAACCGATCCGCTGCTGAGTGCCTACGACACGCTCATCATCGACGAAGCGCACGAGCGCAGCCTCAACATCGACTTTTTGCTGGGCTATTTGCGCCAGATTCTGCCCAAGAGGCCGGATTTGAAGGTGGTGGTGACTTCGGCCACGATTGATGCCGAGCGTTTTGCCGAGCATTTCAGCTCCAAAAAAGGCCCGGCGCCGGTCATCATGGTGTCGGGGCGCATGTTCCCGGTGGAAATGCGCTACCGTCCGTTTGAAGAAAGCCGCGATTACGATTTGAACAGCGCCATTGCCGATGCGGTGGATGAACTCTGGCGCGATGTGCACCAGGGCGGCGACATTCTGGTGTTTTTGCCGGGTGAGCGCGAAATCCGCGAGGCTGCTGACCATCTGCGTGGGCACCTGAGCCACCATGCGGTCACGCGCGGCGCCGAGGTGTTGCCGCTGTTTGCGCGCCTGAGCCCGGCGGAGCAGGAGCGTATTTTTGACAGCCACAGCAACCGGCGCATCGTGCTGGCGACCAACGTGGCCGAGACCTCGCTGACCGTTCCGGGTATCAAATACGTCATTGACGCAGGTACAGCGCGCGTGAAGCGCTACAGTTATAGAAGCAAGGTCGAGCAGTTGCTCATTGAGCCCATCAGCCAGGCGGCGGCCAACCAGCGCAGTGGGCGTTGCGGGCGCGTGGCCAATGGCATCTGCATTCGCCTCTACGAACAAGCCGACTTTGAGGGCCGTGAGCGCTTTACCGACCCGGAAATCTTGCGTTCCTCTCTGGCGGGTGTGATTTTGCGCATGAAGGCGCTGCGCTTGGGCACTGTGGAGGATTTTGCGTTTCTGGAGCGCCCCAGTGGTCGCGCGATTGCCGATGGTTACCAGTTGCTGCAGGAAATCGGTGCGGTGGATGAGGACAACGCCTTGACGACCATCGGGCAGGAACTCTCCCGGCTGCCGCTGGACCCGCGTGTGGGCCGCATGATCCTGGAAGCGCGCAGCCGTGGGGCGCTGGACGAGGTGCTGGTGATTGCCTCGGCCTTGAGCGTGCAGGACGTGCGCGATAGGCCATTGGACGCGCAGCAGCAGGCTGATCAGGCACATGCCAAGTTTGACGACGAGAAAAGCGAGTTTGTCGGTTATCTGAAGCTCTGGACGTGGATTGTGGATGCCAGGGGCGGAGAGGGCAGCCACAAACTCTCCAACCGGCAATACGAGCAGTTGCTACGCCAGAATTTCATCAATATCCGCCGCCTGCGCGAGTGGCGCGACATCCATTCGCAGTTGCACACCGTGGTGGCTGAACATAAATGGCGGCTCAATACCACGCCGGCCAGTTACGAGCAGCTGCATCTGTCCATGCTCTGTGGGTTATTGGGCAATATCGGCTGCAAACTGGAAACCGACGGCGCGCAGGGGGACTACCTGGGCGCGCGTGGGATCAAGTTTTTTCCGCACCCTGGGGCGCACTTACGCAAAAAACCAGGGCGCTGGATCATTGCCTGTGAGCTGGTGGAAACCACGCGCCTGTTTGGCCGGGGCATTGCCACCATCGAACCACAGTGGCTGGAGCAGGTGGGCGGGCATTTGCTCAAAAAACAGTTGCTCGATCCGCATTGGGAAAAAAAGGCCGCCGAGGTCGTGGCGCTGGAGCGGGCCACGCTCTATGGTCTGGTGGTGTACAGCGGGCGGCGCGTCAACTATGGGCGCATCGACCCCAGTGGCGCGCGCGACATTTTCATCCGCAGTGCACTGGTGGCGGGGGAATGGGAAACCAAACTGCCATTTCTGGCCGCTAACCAGAAAACGCTGCGCTTGGTCGAAGAGCTGGAGCACAAGGCACGCCGCCAGGACGTGTTGGTCGATGAAGAGCTGATTTACGCGTTCTATGACCAGCAACTGCCGGAGTTTGCATGCAGCGGCCATAGTCTGGAGCGCTGGTACCGCGAGGAGGTCAAGAAGCGGCCCGATCTGCTCAAGCTCACGCGCGAGGAACTGATGCGCCACGAGGCTGCCGGTATCACAACGGCGGCTTTTCCGCGCACCGTGCGTCTGGGCGGTGTGGACTGCATCACCAGCTATCTGCACGAGCCGGGCCACGCGCGTGATGGCCTGACGGTGAGCGTGCCGCTGTTTGTCTTGAACCAGGTCAACGAAGAGCGCTGCGAATGGCTGGTTCCCGGCATGCTCAAGGACAAGATTCAAGCGCTGCTGAAAACCCTGCACCAACGGCCCCGTTCGCGCCTGGTGCCCTTGCCGCAGACCGCCGCGCGCTTTGCCGAACAACTCAGTGCGCCAGAGTCCTTTGGCCAGGGGGCGCTGCTGGACGCCGTACTGAAACTGGTGCGGGAGACCAGCGGACTCGACATTGCCAAGGCCGACATCAAGGTTGATATGCTGCCCGCGCATTTTTTCATGAACGTGCGCGTGCTCGACGAGCATGGCCGCCAACTCGGCCAGGGGCGCAGTCTGGGCGCCTTGAAAGCCGAATGGGGCCAGCAGGCACGCGGCGCGTTTCAGGCGCTGGCCCAGTTGAAGCTGGGGCAAACAGCGCAAGAAAATAAGCCTAAACAGGCTGAAGCTCCTGTGAAACAAGCGGGAGTAGCTATAAAAAAGGAAGTAGATGCGCCAGCACCGATACCCTCTCAGCGCCACACGGCCTGGACTTTTGGCGAGCTGCCCGAACTGCTGGAGATGCGCAAGGGCAACCAGACCATCGTTGGCTTTCCAGCGCTGATTGACATGGGGGATGCCGTGGTGGTGGAAGTGTTTGACGAACCCGAAGCTGCAGCCACCAGGCACCGCACGGGTCTGCGCCGCCTGTTCGCCCTGCAGCTCAAGGACGCACTCAAACACCTGGAGAAAAACATTCCCGACTTGCAAAAAATGGCGGTGGCCTATATGCAGGTGGGCCGCACAGCCGATGGGGCTGGTAGTGGTGGCGGCGGAACGCAGGAGGAACTGCGCGCGCAGATCATCGAGCTGGCGCTGGAGCGCGCGTTCCTGCTCGATCCGCTGCCCACCGACGAAGCCGCATTCAAGCGGCGTATCGACGAGGGGCGCGCGCGCCTGAACCTGATTGCCAGCGAAATCGCACGGCTGGCCGGGGTCATTCTGCAAGAACATGCAGCCGCTGCGCGCAAGATCAAGGACACGAAGAATGCGCCGGAGGCCGTGGCCGACGCGACCCAACAGTTGCAGCGGCTGGTTTCCAAGCGCTTTGTGCAGGCCGCATCCTGGACACGCTTGCAGCATGTGCCGCGTTACTTGCAGGCCATCACCTTGCGGCTGGATAAATACCGCGTTGATCCAGCGCGTGATGCGGCGCGTTTGAGCGAACTGCGTCCGCTGGAGCAACGCTACTGGCGTCTGGTGGCTGAGCGAAAGGGGGCGGTGGATGCGCGCATGGAGGAATTCCGCTGGCTGCTCGAAGAACTGCGCGTGAGCTTTTTTGCACAGGAGTTGCGCACGCCCCAGCCGGTCAGTGTGAAGCGGCTGGAAAAGGCCTGGGCGCAGTTGGGGTGAAAATTACCTGCCCTACTGCCCTACCACTGTTGGCCAATCACGCGCTTTGCCAGGGTCTTCAAGTGGGCATCGCTATGAAGTTGGGAGCGGGTTAATCCCAGCAGATCAACGCTGACAAAACCGTGCCCAGGTATGTGGAAATGCTCACGGATGCGGCCTTCATGGGTAAAACCCAGATGCAGGATATTTTTCAGGGCGTGCGGGTTGTCTTCGTAAATATAGCTGTACACCTTGTTGAACGGCATCAGCACCAGCGCAAAATGCAACATCATCAGCGTGGTTTTCAGCGCTTGCATGGGCAGAGTTCCTCCCGGAAATCCAACGGACAGCTCCGTGCGCATGTTCTTTGCGTCCATGCTGCTCAGACTGGCCAATCCGACCGGTCCGTGCCTGAGGGATTCCACCACCCACATCAACAAGCCGGTTTGTAAGGGTGGCAATTTGCCTGAATCATGGAGCGCCTTGGCCAGATCACCGCGCCATGGTTGCTGCCGGTTAAATTGGTCGGCGAACAAACGGTCGTTGAAGCAGTGGCGAAAGAAGTCGGCATCGTCCGCACGGCAACGCCGCAACACCATGTCCCCGTGTTGCAGATTGCTCCACCAAAGGGGTGCCAGACGCCACAGGCCCGAGCGCACCCGAACCAGATCCCGTTCACCCTGGCCTTGAACAAGCAACAAGCGCTCGCATTGTTGCAGCAAAACATGGGCGTGGGCATAGTCCCCTTGGGATTCGCACTGCGCCGCAGTCTGTATCAGATCGGCGCAGCTTAGCTCTTCAGATGGATGTGGCGTCTGCTCTGCCGCCATCAGGCTCACAAATCAATGCCACCTTGAACTGACCCAATGACAGCAACCTGGTTTTCTGACGATTCTGCAAAACTGGCCAGAACCTCGGCCTGGGTACGCGCGTGGTTATCGAGCTGACCGACCCAGTAGTCAATACCTCCTTGATCGGGTGCACGGTGCAACACGTTGTTATACAGATTGGCGACAAACTGCTGGTTTGTCGGATTATTGCCATACAAGGATTGAAATTCAGCGCTGTTAATGAATTGACTGGCAATCTCGTAAAGATTTACGCCATTTTCCATCTGCCCCGCCCAGTATTTCAGACCACCACCGTCTGGTGCACGGTTGAATGCTGCCTGGTAGAGGCGATAGGTCTGCCAAACATGGTCGCCAATGTCTACATCAATCAATCTATCCTGAAACTGGAGGCGCTCCACGCCGCTGAGGGTATCGGACGCACCCCCGGTTGTCACGGTGACACCTGCAGCGGTAATGGTGATCGTGTAGTTTGAACGTTCACCGTCGTATACAGCGGTGTCAATACCCGCACCACCCACGAGAGTGTCGTTGCCGCCCTTGCCCCCGTTGAGGGTATTGACAGCGTCATCACCAGTCAGGGAATCGTCGTAAGCCGAACCGGTAATGTTCTCGATGCTGACCAGGGTGTCATTTCCGTCGCCACCACTGGCCGTTCCCGTTGCCAAGTTGACGGTGACACCGCTGGTGCCGGAGCCAAAAATCGCCGTATCAAAACCCCCGCTGCCGTTCAAGGCATCGTTGCCCAATCCCCCGCTCAGCGTATCGTTTCCGCCGCCGGCGTCCACGGAGTCGTTGCCGTCCAGTCCGGTGAACGAATCGAAGTCTGCGCTTCCCAAGAGCGTATCGTTGTTTGAAGTACCAGTAACAGTCGCCACGTGTTTATCCTATGTTGAATCGGTTTTAAAATATGACTAAATCAGGCTGTAAGCCTTATGCGATAAGCGGGAAAAGCTACCAAAAGTAGAGCGCATTCATAGAGCGCATTCAACATCGCTCCGCTCGTGATAACACGCTGCGTTCAATGTTTGACAGGGGCTTGCAAATCTGCAACCGCGACTGCAACAGAAGCGCCCACGACGTTGGCTGGGGGTAATTCCTCATCAGGCAAGGGGATGGGTTTGGATTCCAGCGCCAACTCCAGAACCTTGTCAATCCAGCGCACAGGAATAATCTCCAGGCCGTTTTTGACATTTTCCGGAATCTCTTGCAAATCCTTGGCGTTGGTTTCTGGAATCAACACGGTTTTGATACCGCCGCGCAGGGCAGCCAACAGCTTTTCTTTCAAGCCGCCAATTTCCGTGACTTCTCCCCGCAGGGTAATTTCCCCGGTCATGGCTACGTCGCTGCGCACCGGTATACCCGTAAAGGCGGATACAAAGGCGGTGGTCATGGCAATGCCTGCGCTGGGGCCGTCTTTTGGAGTCGCGCCATCCGGCACGTGGATATGAATGTCCTTCTTTTCGAAGGTTTCATCCTTGATGCCTAGGCGGCGCGCACGGCTGCGCACTACGGTGCGGGCAGCCTCGACCGATTCTTTCATCACATCCCCCAGGGAGCCGGTACGGGTAATCACCCCCTTGCCAGGTGTCAAGGCCACTTCAATGGTCAACAAATCGCCGCCGACCTCGGTCCAGGCCAAGCCAACGACCTGGCCCACCTGGTTTAGTTGCTCCGCACGCCCGTAGGTGAACTTGCGAACGCCCAGATATTCATGCAGGTTGTCGGAGTCCACGGTGACTTTGGGTTCCAGTTTCTTGAGCAGCAAGCCCTTGACAACCTTGCGGCAAATTCGGGAGAGTTCGCGCTCCAGCGAGCGCACACCGGCTTCGCGTGTGTAGTAGCGCACGATGTCGCGTACCGCAGACTCCTCGATGCATAGCTCACTGTCCTTGACGCCGTTGTTGGTCATCTGCTTGGGCAGGAGGTAGCGCAGGGCAATATTGGTTTTCTCGTCCTCTGTGTATCCAGACAGACGGATGACTTCCATTCGGTCCAGCAGTGCGGGCGGGATATTCATCGAATTCGACGTCGCCACAAACATCACGCCGCTCAGGTCGTAGTCCACTTCCACGTAGTGGTCGCCGAACTTGTGGTTTTGTTCCGGATCGAGCACCTCCAGCAAGGCGCTGCTGGGGTCGCCACGGAAGTCAGTCCCCAGCTTGTCAATTTCATCCAGTAAAAACAAGGGGTTGCGCGTTCCGACCTTGGTCAGGCTTTGCAGCACCTTGCCGGGCATGGCGCCAATATAGGTGCGGCGATGGCCACGAATTTCGGCTTCATCGCGCATGCCCCCCAGGGCCATGCGCACGTATTTGCGTCCGGTGGCCTTGGCAATCGACTGGCCTAGCGATGTCTTTCCCACACCGGGGGGGCCGACCAGACACAGGATGGGGGCCTTCAATTTATCCACGCGCTGCTGAACCGCAAGATACTCAAGAATACGGTCCTTGACCTTTTCCAGGCCATAGTGGTCTTCATTGAGCACCGTTTCAGCGTGGGTCAGGTTGTGCAGAATCTTGGTTTTGGCAGCCCACGGCAGATTGACCAGCACGTCAATGTAGTTGCGTACCACAGTGGCTTCGGCTGACATGGGGGACATGAGTTTGAGTTTCTTCAACTCGCCTTCGACCTTTTTCAAGGCATCCTTGGGCATTTTTGCCGCCTTGATCTTTTTCTCGATCTCCTCAATGTCGGCGCCATCCTCTCCATCACCCAACTCTTTTTGAATCGCCTTGACCTGCTCATTCAAATAGAAGTCGCGCTGGTTCTTTTCCATCTGCCGCTTGACACGGCCACGAATCTTCTTGTCTACATTCAGAATATCGACTTCCCGCTCAATCTGCTCAAAGAGGTTATCCAGCCGATCCTTGACGCTGGGCAGACTCAATACCGCCTGCTTGTGGTCAAGTTTGAGCGGCAAGTGCGCTGCAATGGTGTCTGCCAGACGGCTGGGATCTTCGATGCTCGAAATGGACGACAGAATTTCTGGCGGAATTTTCTTGTTGAGTTTGACGTATTGGTCAAACTGCTGCATGACCGCACGCCGCAAGGCCTCGACTTCACTGGACTTGCCGCGTCCCTTGGAGGTGTCCTCTGCCAGCACATCCAGCGGCGTTACCGTGGCGCTGAAGTGCGTCTCGCCTTCCTGAATCCGATTGACGTTGGCGCGTTGGTGGCCTTCAACCAGTACCTTGACCGTACCGTCGGGCAGTTTCAACATTTGCAGGATGGAAGCGATGCAGCCAACGTCAAACATGTCCGACACCAGGGGGTCATCCTTGGCAGCGGTTTTCTGGGCCACCAGCATGATGCGCCGGTCCGTTTCCATGGCCGTTTCCAGCGCCCTGATGCTTTTGGGGCGTCCCACAAACAAGGGGATCACCATATGCGGAAACACCACAACATCCCGCAATGGCAACAGGGGTAGTTCAATCGGGGTTGCAGGCAGTGAAATATGAGCAGACATGGGAAAAAGCCCTCTAGTACATTACGCTTGCTTGACCAGTTCACGATACACCAGCAATGGTGGTTTATTATCGTCAATGGTATGTTCGTCCAGCACCACCTTTTCGACATTGTCGGTATTGGGCAAATCGTACATGGTGTTGATCAGTGACTGCTCCAGAATGGAGCGCAGTCCACGGGCTCCGGTTTTGCGTGCCAGGGCTTTTCTGGCAATAGCCCGCAACGCAGAGGGGCGAATTTCCAGATCCGCACCTTCCATCGCCAGCAACTTGGTGTACTGCTTCACCAAGGCGTTCTTGGGTTCCGTCAGGATTTGCACCAGGGCGTCTTCGGTGAGTTCCGCCAATGCGGTTATCACCGGCATGCGCCCCACCAACTCAGGGATAAGACCAAATTTGATCAAATCCTCGGGTTCCACTTCCTTGAACACATCCGTCAGGCTGCGTTGCTGCTTGCTCATCACCGTGGCGCCAAAGCCGATGCCCGAAGCCTGTGTGCGGTTCTCGACCACTTTTTCCAGCCCCGCGAACGCACCACCACAGATAAACAGGATGTCGGTGGTATCAATCTGCACGAAATCCTGATTGGGGTGTTTGCGCCCCCCCTGCGGCGGCACGCTGGCCATGGTGCCTTCGATCAGCTTGAGCAAGGCCTGCTGCACGCCTTCCCCGGAAACGTCACGGGTGATGGACGGGTTGTCGGATTTGCGCGAAATCTTGTCGATCTCATCAATATAAACAATCCCGCGCTGTGCACGTTCAACGTCGTAATTGCAACATTGCAGCAATTTGAGGATGATGTTTTCCACATCCTCACCCACATAACCGGCTTCGGTAAGGGTGGTGGCATCGGCCATCACGAAGGGAACGTCGAGCATGCGCGCCAGGGTCTGGGCCAATAAGGTCTTGCCCGAGCCGGTCGGACCGATGAGCAAGATATTGCTCTTGGTAAGTTCGATATCGTCTTTTTTGGATTTTTCCTTGTGGCGCAAGCGCTTGTAGTGGTTGTACACCGCAACGGCCAGCGTGCGCTTGGGCAGCTCCTGACCAATGACGTAATTGTCCAGATTCGTCTTGATCTCCGCCGGGGTTGGCAGTTCGCCCCTGCTACCCTTGCCTTCAGATGTGGCTGGCAATTCGTCGCGGATGATTTCATTGCAGAGCTCGATACACTCATCGCATACGAATACGGAGGGACCAGCGATCAGCTTCTTGACCTCGTGCTGGCTTTTGCCACAGAAGGAACAATACAAAGTCTTTTCGCTGGAAGAACCTTTTTTCTCAGCCATGTAACAGTCGCCTTTTCAGGAAAAAATAGGATGATACCGAAGTAACATGATAGTTGTACTCAGGCGCGTTTGGAGATCACCTTGTCAATCAGCCCGTATTCCTTGCACTCTTCTGCCGTCATGTAGTAGTCGCGTTCGGTGTCACGCTCAATGCGCTCCAGGGGCTGACCGGTACGCTCTGCCAGGATTTTATTGAGTTGTTCGCGGGTTTTCAGGATTTCGCGCGCCTGGATTTCAATCTCGGTCGCCTGCCCCTGGCTGCCACCGGAAGGCTGGTGAATCATGACTTTTGAATTGGGCAGGGAAAACCGCTTGCCCTTGGCACCGGACGCCAGCAAGAATGCACCCATGCTGGCCGCCATGCCGGTGCACAGTGTTGATACATCCGGCTTGATAAAGTTCATGGTGTCATAAATCGCCATCCCGGCGCTAACTGATCCGCCAGGCGAGTTGATGTAAAACGAAATATCCTTGTCCGGATTTTCACTCTCCAGAAACAAAAGCTGGGCCACCACCAGATTGGCAGTCTGGTCGTTAACCGGGCCGACCAGGAAGATGACACGTTCCTTGAGCAAGCGGGAGTAAATGTCATACGAGCGCTCGCCCCGGCCCGATTGTTCGATGACCATGGGGATCATGCCCAGAGCCTGGGTCTCCATGGTGCCTGCAACTCCATATTTCACGTTCATAACGTCTCCAAAGAAGGGGGTGACTGTATTGATGCTGTGTTTATCTGGGGGCGGTCTGTGAAACCACAAGACCGCACCAAGCAATTTCCATGCTCAACTGTTGGCCATCAACGCATCAACGGTAATATCTTCCGAGCTGATTTTGGCATGCGCGAAAACAAATTCGACCACGTTCTTTTCTGTAACAAGATTTCCTGCCTCGGCTATTTTCTGGTTGTTTGTCAGGTGAAAACGCACAACCTCGGCCGGATTCTCAAAACTGGCAGCCATATCTTCAATATAGGCTCTGACCTGTTCGGGCGTGGCCTGCAGCCCATGGGTGCGCACCAGTTCCGCAAGAATCAGTCCCAGGCGTACCCGCCGCTCCGCCTGCGACCGGAACATCTCCACGGGCAACTGGGCTTTATCGGCATCTTTCATGCCACGCTCTTTCAGTTGGGTGCGCATGGCCTCCAGCATACGCTCCATATCAGTCTGCACGCTAGCTTGAGGAACATCCAGCGTGGTTCCAGACAGAAGGGCATCCATGACATTTTGCTTGTTGCGCGCCAGCAGACGCGCATTGACTTCACGTTCCAGATTTTGCACCAGCTCGGCACGCAGGCTTTCCACGCTGCCGTCCTTGCTTCCGAGCGAGCGCGCAAATTCCTGGTCCACCTCGGGCAGATGCGTTTCTTCAATCGACTTGATGGAGAGCATGAAGTCAGCCGTTTTGCCCGCCACATCCTTGCCATGGTAGTCGGCTGGAAACTGGAGCTGAAAAGTCTTGCTTTCACCTGTTTTCATGCCGATGGCGGCTTCTTCAAATGCCTTGAGCATCTGGCCTTCTCCCAGGATGAACTGGAAATTGTCAGCCTTGCCGCCCTCGAACGGCTCACCATCTATCTTGCCTTCGAAGTCAACGGTGACGCGATCCGTATCCTGTGCGCTGGCACCATCCGGGCGGGGCGTGAAGCTGCGTTTTTGCTTGCGCAGGAAGTCGATGGTTTTGTTCAGCACCTCCTCGTTGACTTCCGTATTGAATTTTTTGACTTCCAGTGTGGCCAGGTCAGGTGCCTGCACGTCTGGATACACCTCAAATACCGCATCAAAAGCCACCATGCCTTCGGGGTTGGGGGTTTGACTGGGCGTAATCAGGGGCTGGCCGACAACGCGCAAACGCGCTTCGTTGGCCGCCGCAGAAAAAGCTTTACCGAGTTTGTCGTTCAGAATCTCGTGGTAAACAGAGTAACCATAGCGCTGGCTGATTGCGTTGATCGGGATCTTCCCGGGTCGAAAACCGTCCATCTTGACAGTGCGCGCCAGTTTGCGCAGACGGGTATCGACCTCAGACTTGATGGCATTCTCAGGCAGGGTCAGAATAATTTTCCGTTCGAGTTTTTCCAGGGTTTCTACCGTAACGCTCATGCTTTAATTTCTCCATGGTTGGAACAAGGCGCGCCACATGCAACTGTGAGCCGCCTTGCAAATACAGGGGTTAGTTTTGTGTCACAACCTTCCGGCCTTGGGGGCAAGTCCAGGAGGTTGGTATCAATGGGTGGCTTGTGCGGTGGGCGACAAAAAAGCCGCCCCTTTTGCTGCCTGCCTGAATGCAAACCCGAAGGTCCCATAGGCGGGGCATTGTACCCATTGCGCACCGAGGACAGCCCGGAGAAAAATTCCACCATGCGCACCAGTTTCCGCGCCGTTTGCCGCTTTTGGATAAATTTGGATAAAAATAGCCATTCCCGCTTGTGCAGCAAGCGCAGGCAGCTCTGTTTTTCGTAGCGTTGGTGGTGCTTGTTGCGCTGTGACCGTCCCGCCGTCCCTGTTAGCATTTATCCAGTGGCTATAATCGCACCAACACCCGCGAAGTCGTTTCGGACGTTTAGAGAAGGGGCGAAAGCCAGCATGCACTCGTCGCGGGTGCGTTTTATCAGGCGCTCCACGCGCCTTTTTTCTTGCGCATTGAGTCCGTGGCAACCAGTTTGTGTTTACCTCGGAGTTCTTCAACGTGCCTGTATCCAACGCCGTCTATTTCTTTAACAAACACGATTACATCGCGGCCAATCTTGTTTTTCCCATCAGCAAACACATTGTCTGGACTTGAAGTTATCAATGGAATAAGAGCGAAATCGTCAAGTGTTATGGATAACTGACCACGCTTTGCTTCTTTGACTTCATCCCCATGTTGTTTGATTGTGTGACGCACGCCGTAATTGTCAAGTATGCGGGTAAACCCGCTAACGTCAAGCCCTGTTTTTTCCAGTATCAAACTGGCGTTATCAACTTTTCCAATGATTTCTACAATTCGTCTATCCGCGATAGCCATTGCGCTATTTGCAAAAGCAACAATGCGTTTTTTTTGTAACTCAATCAATGAATCGTTCGTCATTGGATGAAGTGTATCCATCCGCTGCACATGGTCGCTACGTGAAACTGGCTGGAATTATTTCAATAGCCCTGGTAGCCCTGGCAGCAAGTTCATGCGCTGGAAAACCGTACGTGGTGGAGCCGAAAGAGGCGCTTGTGCCGTCGGATGCCATGCGTTCGCATCCGATATTCGTCGTAAGCCATGGATGGCACACGGGCCTCATCATGCCAGCAAGCCATCTGAATCACATCATCCCTGAACTCAAGGAGCGCTTTGGTGATGCGCCATACTATGAAATCGGGTGGGGTGATAAAGGGTTTTACCAGGCACAGGAAATAACGACCGGCTTGAGCCTGCAAGCATTGTTCTGGTCTGAAGGCACGGTGATGCACGTGGTTGCTGTCCCGTACTCTGTGAGAACGTATTTCGGGAACAGTGAAGTCGTCGACTCCTGTCTGACGGACGGGCAGATTGCATCCCTCGCAACATTTGTGGCCAACAGTTTTACCCGCGACCTGCAAGGGCGTCTGGTTCGCCTCCAGCCCGGCATCTACGGTAATAGCCAGTTCTATGGTGGCCAGGGGCGTTACTCCCTGTTGAATACGTGCAACAAATGGACTGCCAGAGGGTTGCAGAGTGCCGCAGTGGACATATCGCCGTCTACTACACTGACCTCGCAGGGTGTCATGGACGCTGTCCGGGAGTTTCGGCACCCATGCACCCTGGCGTCCAGCCCTTTTGAATAAAAATAGCCATTCCCGCTTATGCAGCAAGCGCGGGCAGCTCTATTTTTCGTAGCATCGGTGGTGCTTTCTGCGCTACAGACATCCGTATGTGCAGGCGGTGCGAGCCAGCCGTGTTGTTCCAGTAAGCGCCGCGTTTGCCGCGCCACCGGGGCGCCGCCTTCGAGAAACTGTACGCCCTCCCCTACCAGGCTGCGCAATAAGGTAGGCGCTCTTGTGTTTTTTGATGGCTTCAATTGCCACAGGACCACGCTCGGCCTTGCCAACCATGCTGATGAGTCCCGTCTGCGCTACGCTTTTAATATCTGTCCCCGCTTGATCCATGGGCGCTCTGGCTTGTTTTGGCACGAAAAAATGGCCTCTGGCGTGCCATGGCAGCTGGTTTGGGTCGAATGTGGGTGGATTTTGGCACTGAAAAGGCATTTTTCAAGGCACAAATTGCCTTGTAAGCCTTATGGTATAAGCGGAAGCAGCTCTGTAAAGTATAGCAATCTGGCTTTGATTCCTTACGCAATCGCCAGCACCTGCACAGGGGCGTGCAAATGCAGCCAGGACTGCAAGGCGCCACGCAAGACCTCAGCGTCACCCGTTGTGGCGAATTGCGTTGGCGCGTGTTGCAAAGCTTCGGTATCCGCATCCGCAGACGGTGCGAGCCAGCCGTGTTGTTCCAGCAGACGCCGTGTTTGCCGCGCCACGGGTGCGCCGCCTTCGAGAAACTGTACGCCCTCCCCCACCAGGCTGCGCAATACGTCGGTGGCAAAGGCGTAATGGGTGCAGCCCAGAACCAGGGTGTCCATGGAGCCGGTTTCCATGCCAAATCGGCCCATGGCGCTGGTGTACTGTGCGCAAGCAGCTACTATTTTTGCAGTGTCAGCATGCTCGATGGCATCTGCCAGGCCGTCGCAGGCTTGCAGCACAAAACGGGTCTGGGTCTGGGTTTGGGCCTGGGTTTGCAAGGAGCGCAGCAGGGTTTGAAATTTCTGGCTTTTGAGCGTGCCGCGCGTGGCCATGACGCCGATTCTGCGGGTCTGGCTGTGTGCCGTCGCCGGTTTGAGGGCCGGTTCGATGCCGACGATGGGCAAAGTTGCAAAGTCACGCCGCAAGCTGGCAATGGCGGCGGCTGTGGCGGTGTTGCAGGCCACGACCAGCGCCTTGATGTGCTGGTGCGTGACCAGGTAGCGTGTGATGGCGTGCGAGCGCACGATGACGTGGCGGTCATCGCGCTCGCCGTAGGGCGCGTGGCCGTTGTCGGCGACGTAGAAAAATTTTTCCAGCGGCAACTCGGCGTGCAGCGCGCGCAGTACGCTCAGGCCCCCGACACCGCTGTCAAAGACGCCGATGGGACGTGTTGCGACACCAGTCAATTTGCATTAACGGGGATGGATGAGACGGACTTGAACTCGCCGCTGGCAATGCGTTTTTGCCACTCGGCTGGCCCGGTGATATGCGCACTGGTGCCGCCCGAATCGACGGCGACAGTTACGGGCATGTCCACCACGTCAAACTCGTAAATTGCTTCCATCCCTAGATCGGCAAAACCGACCACCTTGGCGGTCTTGATCGCCTTGCTGACCAGGTAAGCTGCGCCTCCTACAGCCATCAGGTAGGCGCTCTTGTGTTTTTTGATCGCTTCAATCGCCACAGGACCACGCTCGGCCTTGCCAACCATGCTGATGAGTCCCGTCTGTGCGAGCATCATCTCGGTAAAGCCGTCCATGCGGGTGGCGGTTGTGGGGCCGGCGGGGCCTACGGCTTCGCCTTCAACCGGGTCTACCGGGCCGACGTAATAAATCACCCGGTTGCTAAAGTCCACCGGCAGTTTTTCGCCTTTGGCCAGCATGGTTTGGATGCGCTTGTGTGCGGCGTCGCGGCCCGTGAGCATTTTTCCGTTGAGCAGCAGGGTCTGGCCCGGTTGCCAGCTGGCCACTTCTTCGCGGGTCAGCGTGTTGAGATCAACCTTTTTACTTTGCTCGTAGTCTGGCGTCCAGTTGACGTTGGGCCACAGATCGAGCGACGGCGGGTCGAGGTAGACCGGGCCGCTGCCGTCCATGACGAAGTGCGCGTGGCGCGTGGCGGCGCAGTTGGGAATCATGGCCACGGGCTTGCTGGCTGCGTGCGTCGGGTACATCTTGATCTTGACATCCAGCACCGTGGTCAATCCGCCCAGGCCCTGGGCGCCAATGCCCAGTGCGTTGACTTTCTCGTACAGTTCCAGGCGCAGCGCTTCCACCTTGCTCAATGCGGCACCGGAGGACGACCTGGCCTGCAATTCGTACATGTCCAGGTGGTCCATCAGGCTCTCCTTGGCCATCAGGACGGCTTTTTCAGCGGTGCCGCCAATGCCGATGCCCAGCATCCCTGGCGGGCACCAGCCGGCACCCATGGTGGGCACGGTCTTGAGAACCCAGTCCACCACCGAATCGCCGGGGTTGAGCATGATCATCTTGCTTTTGTTCTCCGAGCCACCGCCCTTGGCCGCCACCGTGACTTCCAGCGTGTCACCCGGCACAATTTCGGAAAAAATGACGGCGGGCGTGTTGTCCTGGGTGTTCTTGCGCAAGAACTCGGGGTCGGCTACCACGCTGGCGCGCAGCTTGTTGGCCGAATAGTTATAGCCCTGGCGCACGCCCTCGTTGATGGCGTCGTCGAGGGAGCCGGTAAAGCCTTCCCAGCGCACGTTCATGCCTACTTTCAGGAAGACATTCACGATGCCCGTGTCCTGGCAAATGGGTCGTTTGCCCGTGGCGCTCATTTTGCTGTTGGTCAGGATTTGCGCCATCGCATCCTTGGCAGCCGGCGACTGCTCGCGTGCGTAGGCGCGCGCCAGATGCGTGATGTAGTCGGCGGGGTGGTAGTAGCTGATGTACTGCAGGGCTGCAGCAACGGATTCGATCAAATCGGCTTGGCGGATGGTAGTCATGGTGGGGTGGTCGTGGGGTAATCGTGGGGTCATCGTGGTCATATTGCGCGAGGGCGCATTGTACGAAGCCTGGGGTAAAAAATGCGCACGGCAAGGCACGGCTAAAATCGGCCCTCGTCTCACTCCCCCCCATTGCTATTGCTATTGTTATTGCTATGAAATCATCTCAAGTTCACATAAAGGGCAGCATCGTGGCATTGGTCACCCCGATGCACGAGGATGGCTCGATTGACTATCCGGCTCTACGTGCGCTGATTGACTGGCATGTAGCCCAGGGCACCGACTGCATTGGTGTGGTGGGAACCACGGGCGAATCTCCCACCGTCACCGTGCAGGAGCATTGTGAAATCATTCGTGTCGCCGTGGAGCAGGCAGCCAAGCGTGTTCCCATCATGGCGGGATGCGGTGCCAACTCGACGGCCGAGGCGATTGAGCTGGCCCGTTTTGCCAAATCCGTGGGGGCCGACTGCCAGTTGCAGGTTGTGCCCTACTACAACAAGCCCACGCAGGAAGGGCAGTACCTGCACTTCAAGGCCATCGCCGAGGCGGTGGATTTGCCGCTGGTCCTGTACAACGTCCCCGGCCGATGCGTGGCCGATATGGCACACGACACCGTACTGCGTCTGGCGCAGGTACCCGGCATTATTGGCATCAAGGAAGCCACAGGCAACATCGAACGCGCGCAGTGGCTGATCAAGGAAGCTCCCGAGGGTTTTTCCATTTATTCCGGCGATGACCCGACCGCAGTGGCGCTGATGCTCTGCGGTGGCCATGGCAATGTGAGCGTAACGGCCAATGTGGCGCCGCGTCTGATGCACGAGCTGTGTGCTGCAGCGCTGGCTGGTAATTTGCAGGAAGCCATGAAAATCCAGTTTCAATTGCTGCCCTTGCACAAGGCATTGTTCGTCGAATCCAACCCCATACCGGTCAAGTGGGCGGTGGCGCGCTTGGGGCTATGCAAGGAGAATTTGCGTTTGCCCCTGACGCCGCTCACCGCAAACAACCGCCCCACCCTGGAAAACGCCATGCGCAGCATGGGTTTGCTCTGAGCATCTGAGCATCTGAGCATTTAAGGATATTTTTGTGAACCTACTACCCCAAAACAGCTCTGTTGGCTGCAACGCTATCGCTTGGTGCTTGCACCGTACTTGAGGCCGACAAGGTGGACTACCGCAGCAGCAGCAGCGTCAAGCCCCCTCCTGCGCTGGTCGTTCCACCGGATTTGACGCAACTCTCGAAAGAATCACACTACGCGGTCAAGGGTGGCACTGTTTCTGCGTCGGACTTGCGCTCTGGACAGACTGATGCCAACGGCAAACAAGCCGCAGTCGCCGTCACTTCTGTCGGGGATGTACGCTTTGAGCGTGCCGCCAACCAGCGCTGGCTGGTCGTGGGGCGCCCTGCGGAAAAACTATGGGACCCCATCAAGAGTTTCTGGCAGGACAACGGGTTCGTTTTGACCATGGAACAAAATGAGCTGGGCATCATGGAGACCGATTGGGCGGAAAACCGTGCCAAACTGCCCCAGGACTTTATTCGCGCCTCGCTTGGCAAGCTGCTGGATACGCTCTACTCGACTGGAGAGCGTGATAAGTTTCGCACCCGACTGGAGCGCAATGCCAAGGGAGAAACCGAAATTTTCATCAGCCACCGTGGCATGGTCGAGACGTATACGTCCGAGCGCAAGGACAACACCGTATGGCAGCCCCGCGCAGCAGACCCGGAACTGGAGACCGAGTTTTTACGCCGCCTGATGGTCAAACTCGGCGTGACCCAGAAAGATTCCACCGCCATGGTGGCCACCAACAACGGGGTAAAGCAACTGGCCACCATCACCACGGAAAATGGCCAGCCTGCGGTGCGCATCGAAGAGGGTTTTGACTTTGCCTGGCGCCGTGTCGGCCTGGCACTGGATAGAACCGGCTTCACCGTGGAAGACCGTGACCGCAAAAAGGGCGTTTATTTTGTACGCTACGTCCCTGTCGATACCGACAACAAGGAACGTGGATTCTTCGCAAACCTGTTCAGCGGCAGCTCCGCAAAGAGCGGCGAAGCAGAAAAATTTCAGATCACCTTGCGCAGCCAATCCGGCACAACACTGTCGACACTGGTTTTTGTGCTGGATGCCAAAGGCAATCCGGAAACCACCAGCAATGCGCAGCGCATCATGAAGATCATTGCCGACGATATACAGTAGTAGGTACAGTAGTAGGTACAGTAGGCGAAAAAAAAGCCACTGCAAGTGGCTTTTCTTGTAGCTGAAGGGCTACGCAATCACTTAATCGCTATTTATTTGGCAGGTGCATCGGAAGCAGCTGGTGCAGCGGCGGAAGCATCCGCAGCCGGTGCTGCAGGTGCTGCAGAAGCGTCAGCAGCTGGAGCCGAAGCAGGGGCAGGAGCCGGTGCGGGCGCTGGTGCTGCAGGAGGCGGTGGGGGAGGAGGAGCAGTTTCACTAGGCTTCTGACCGCAGGCAACCAAGGCAGTAGCAGCAAAAACAGCCGCCAAAACGAGAGATTTATTCATTTTGAAAAGTTCGAGTGGGTTGAGAAAACAATTTCTGGAAGTTGTCAAAGCGGTTCAGCGCCCAGACTCAGACAAAAAGCAGATCCGACCACTTTCTGCCCAGACCGGCATTATATATTGGCAAGCCCCTTGGACAGCCCGCACGGCGGGAGGCGCGCAGGTGGTTTTGGCCTGAAAACCACAAAACCACAATTCCAACTTTAATAGTCGTAATTCTCCACATGCCCATCCATGGCGTGGGCAATGAGTTTTCGCTCCAGGCGCGCACTCAACAACTCGGCAAAGGTGTAAACAAAATTGCGCAGGTAGGCGCCCCGTTTGAAAGCCACGCGCGCAAGGTTCTGGCCAAACAAATAACCCGCCGGGCGAATGACCAGGCCATTTTTGCCCGATTCATCGGCCACATCCCGCACCGCCATTTCAGCGGCAATACCAATTCCCAGCCCTAAACGCACATAGGTCTTGATCACGTCCGAGTCGATGGCTTCGAGTGCAATGCGCGGCTCTAACTTGCGTGTGGCAAATGCCTGGTCAATCTTGGTGCGGCCAGTGAACGATGGATGGTAGGTTATCAATGGCTCTTGCGCCACATCTTCCAGGGTCGGGCGCTCCTTGCGTGCCAGCGGATGCTCTGCGGGCAACACCAGCATGTGTTGCCACTCGTAGCAAGGCAGGGTCACCAGTTCGGTGTAAGCCGCCAACGACTCGGTGGCAATGCCTATTTCTGCTACCTCGTCTATCACCATGCGCGCAACCTGATCGGGAGACCCCTGATGCAGGCTGATATTGACCTTGGGGTAGGCACTGCGCAAGGCGGCAACTTTTTCGGGCAATACGTAACGCGCCTGGGTATGGGTGGTGGCAATCGACAAAGTTCCACTATCTTCCGCGCTGTATTGCTCACCAATGCGCTTGAGATTGCCAATTTCACGCATGATGAGTTCGACGCTCTTGAGCACCAGTTGTCCTGGCTCGGTCACACGCCGCAGACGTTTGCCATGGCGTGCAAAAATCTCGATCCCCAGCTCTTCTTCTAGTTCAATGATGGCCTTGGAAACGCCTGGCTGTGAGGTATGCAGGGCACGCGCCGTCTCCGTGAGGTTGAGATTGCGGCGTACGGCTTCCTGAACAAAGCGCAATTGGTGCAGATTCATGTTAAAAATAGGCTAAAGATGAAACCCATTATGCCCAACCCTACTAAATTTGCACCATGGCCCTACTGACCGAAGAACAAGCCCGTACCTACATGCACAAACTCCTGGCCGCCATGGCGCAGGCCGGTGGATCGGATCTTTTTATCGCCCACGATTTCCCGCCAAGCATGAAAGCGCATGGCAATATGCAGCCGCTCTCTGGTCAGAAACTCAGCGGCGAGATGACACGTATCTTTGCCCATGCACTGATGAACGAGCGCCAGCGCGAGGAGTTCGCCAAGGAAATGGAGTGCAACTTTGCCATCTCCATTCCTGGTGTGTCGCGCTTTCGGGTCAATGTCTACGTTCAGCAGCAAAACGTGGCCATGGTGGTGCGCACCATCGCCTCGGAAATTCCGAATTTCGAAAAACTCGCCCTGCCGCCCATTCTCAAGGAAGTCATCATGAACAAGCGCGGGCTGGTGCTGGTGGTCGGTGGCACCGGATCGGGCAAATCCACCACGCTGGCCGCACTGATTGACTACCGCAACAATACCTCACCCGGCCACATCATCACCGTGGAAGACCCGGTGGAATACGTGCACGTATCCAAAAAGTCGCTGGTCAGCCACCGTGAAGTCGGGGTCGATACCCACTCCTGGCACCACGCCTTGAAAAATACCCTGCGCCAGGCACCGGATGTGATCTTGATCGGTGAAATCCGCGATGCAGAAACCATGGAACATGCCATTGCCTTTGCGGAGACCGGCCATCTGTGCCTGGGCACACTGCACGCCAACAGTGCCAACCAGACGATTGACCGCGTTATCAACTTCTTTCCAGAGGAGCGGCGCAACCAGTTGCTGATGGATTTATCGGCCAATTTGCGCGCCATTGTCTCGCAGCGCCTGGTACGCACCGAAGACGGCAAGGGGCGCAAGGCCGCCATCGAGATATTACTCAATACACCATCCATCGCCGAGCGCATCTTCAAAGGCGCGTTTGGCGACATCAAGGCACTGATGGATAAATCGCGTGAGCTCGGCATGCGTACTTTTGACTGGGCACTCTTTGAACTCTACAACGATGGCCATATCAGTTATGAAGAAGCGATCCGCAACGCTGACTCCGCCAACGAACTGCGGCTGGCTCTGAAACTGAAAAGCCAGCGTGGCGAACCGGAATCGGCAACGGGCCTGTCCCTGTCGTTCGACAAGGGCCCCACCCCCGAAGAACTCAAGGCCGCGCGAGAAGCAGAGATGGAAGCGCAGAAGCAGCGCAAGCGTGAACTCGAAGACCAGGAGCTGCAGAAAAAATTGAAGGAAAAGGGCCTGGACAGCCGTTTTTAATATCTAGGGTGCTGTGTAAAACCGCTCTGGCAGCTTCGTATACTACGGTCAGAGGAACCCGGATCGGGGCCACACTTTTTCAGGATTATTTTTTCCATGATTTCATCCATTTTGGTCGTTGATGATTCCAAGAGTTCACGCAAAGTCAATGTTGCGTTGATACGTGAGCTGGTAGGCAGCGAGGTAACGTGTCTGGAGGCAACCGGGGGCGAGCATGCGCTGCAAATCCTTACCAGTCAGCACGTGGATCTGGTGCTACTGGATTTGACCATGCCGGGTGTCAGTGGCTTTGATGTTCTAGCTGAGATGCGTCGCCAGAACTTGAATCCCCGAGTCATCGTCGTCAGCGCCGATATTCAGCGCCTGGCCAAGGAAAGGGTTGCTGCGTTGGGAGCCACCGGCTTTATCGACAAGCCCATCCGCATGGAGCCCTTGCGCGCCATGCTCAGTCACCTGGGGGTGATTCATGGATGAAGAATTGTTCAACGAAGATGAGCGCGATGTATTAGGCGAAACGGTCAACGTTGCCATGGGCAAGGCCGGGGCCACGCTGGCGGAGGCTTTTTCTGGTTTTGTCAATTTGCGGGTTCCTGAAATTCGTGCCGTCAGCGCCGCTGACTTGCGCGCCACCCGCACCCGGTTGATGCAAACCTACGAACGTATCAGCGTTCTGGAACAAGAGTTTTTTGGTGAGTTTGCCGGCACCATTGCGGTGGTCTATGGACCTGCCAGCTATGCAGCGCTACGCCAGGTGCTGGGGTTTGACGATCGGGACGGGGATGGCCGTCGCCAGCGCGAGGAACTGCTGCTGGAGCTGGGCAATGCCTTGGCCAGCACCTGTGTACTGGAAATCAGCGCCTTGCTGGAGCTGCGCATGGGCCTGCGGCCACCGCGCGTGATGGCCTTTGATGTGCCCACTGCGGAGGCAGGCTGGCACTTGTTTGGTGAGCTGGAACAACTTAGCGGACAAATGCTGCTGATCGACATCGTGTTTCATCTCGAAGCACACGATGTGCCGTTCGAGCTGATGGTCAGCGTACAACCAGCCAGCCTGCCTGCACTCAAGCAGGCGCTGGCCAAACGCATTTGAGCACCTTGCCTATGGAATCCGCCCCAGGTCTGCAGCCTGATTTCACAGATGTTGTGAACAATCTGTTGACCATCGGCATTGCGGTGGTGGACCGCCGTTTTTCCGTGGTCATGTGGAACCGGTTCATGGAACTCAACAGTAATGTGCGCGCGGAAGAAATTTTGGGGAAAAATCTGTTCGATGCATTCCCGGAACTCAACCGCAACTGGCTGGAGAAAAAAATCCGCAGCTGCATGGTGCTCAAAACGGCATCGTACAGCTCCTGGCAACAGCGTCCCTATCTGTTTCGCTTCAAAGCGCCAGCCATTTTTGCCCAGGACAATGAGTTCATGTACCAGGACGCATCCATCTTTCCGGTACGCGACCGCCATGGCCAGGTCGAAGGAGCCTGCATTGTGGTACACGATGTCACAGAGTTGGCCGAAGCCAAGCGCTTGCTGGATGTGTCGCTGGAGCAAACACTGGACCTGGAGGAGTCCAACCAGCGCGATGGACTCACCGGACTGTACAACCGCAAGTATTTTGACGAGCAAATCACGCAGGAAGTACAAAGTGCGCGCCGCAATGGTCGGCCTTTAACCCTGGTGATGATTGATATTGACCACTTCAAACATGTCAATGACACTTTGGGGCACCCCGCAGGGGATGCGGTGCTGCGCAGCATTTCCACGCAAATGTGCAGCACGCTACGCGCCTCGGACTCGCTTTGCCGCTATGGTGGCGAAGAGTTTGCACTGATCTTGCCACAACTCAGAATTGAACATGCTGACGTCATTCTGGAGCGTCTGCGCAGTGCAGTGGAGAACACCAGTATTGCCATTGATGACAGCACCAAAGTTTCCGTGACCATCAGCATGGGAGCTGCGCCGCTGGCTGAAGGTGTCACGCCTGGCCAACTGGTCAATATGGCCGATGAAGCGCTTTTCGCCTCGAAGCGCGCCGGGCGCAACTGCATCACCTACTACAACGGCAAAAGCAACTAAAAACCCAGGGACGCCAGCAAGTCATCCACGTCATTTTGCTGCAAGGCGGTCGCTGCTGTTTGCGGGCCTTCCAGCACATGGTTGTCCACCGTGACGGCAACCAGCTCACCGGGACGGGTCTCACCCTCGGGGGGGGGTGGTGCACTGTCGATGAGCAATTGCACCAACTGTATTTCGGTGCGCGTGATGATGTCGATCACCTTTTTGATGACCTGGCCGGACAAATCCTGAAAATCCTGCGCCATCATGATGTCACTGAGCACGTCCGCTTGATTACCGGCAAATTTGGCCGTGCTATCGGCAAACTTGCTGCACAACCCCAGCAGAGCACGGGCGCGCTCCATGCTCAGGTTATCGGTACCGGCCATCTTGGAAAGCGACTGGCCGAGTTCTATGCCACGCGATGCCAGATCGTCACACTCCGGTTTGGCTTTTTCCACCAGAGTCAAAACCTTATTGGCGGCATCCTCGGTCATCTTGCCGACATAGGTCAGACGGTCCCGTGCGTTGGGGATTTCTTTGACAATGACACTAAGCTGGTTGCTGCCCAGAATGGTCAGTGCCTCGTGCATTTCCCGTGTGATGGCTCCCAGGCGCGCATGCGCCTCATCTTTTGTTAACGGTGCGGACATCTTAGGAACCAATCCCTTCTCAATATTTTTTCTGACCGTGCAATATACATGGATACGACGTGTTTTTTAGCATGCTGTCACTTTAAACATCTTCAAGCAGCCGGTAGGGCAAGGGCAGGACTTGCAGAATCGGGCCATCGCACTGTCCCAGATGCAAAGCCCCCCCCTCCACGGCGACCAGTTGGGCGGAAATTATGGCATCAAAACCGCCCTGTGGCGCCGGGGCCGCCTGCACAACGGTGGCCACGGGCTGATCGGCATCGCCACTGGCAAAAATCGCATCGCCTGCGGCCATGGCGGCTTCGGCATGCACCAGGAACGCGCGGCGTTTGAGTGTGCCACGAAACTGGCTGCGCGCCACGACTTCCTGGCCAGGATAGCAGCCCTTTTTGAAATTGACACCGCCGACGGACTCGTAATTGAGCATCTGGGGAACAAAAGCATCCACCACCGCCGCACTGAGCATGGCCACACCGCTGCGCACCTCACCCCAGAGCCAGATGGGCAGCGCCAGTTCCGCGCCCGCCGGAGGTGGTGCAGACGCAGGCGCAATCAACAGCTGCCGGGGCGTTTGGTCCGCAGGATAGAGATGGATGAGCGTTTGCGTATCAGAATCGCTCCTGGACCAGGCGGAATATGCGGGAGCAGCTATTGTTTTTACAGCGTCCCCCGCCAGGCCATAGATGGCCAACTCGTCCGTGGCATCGCTCAAACGCACTTTGGCGCGTAAGACAAACATCGACAAACGTTTGAGCGTGGCGCTCAAAATATCGTGACTGCATAACAACAAAATTTCCCCGTCTGCATGCTTGAAACCAATGAAGCTGGCTTGCATGCGCCCTTTGGCGGAGCAAAATGCCGCCAGTCGTGCCATATCCTGGCCCAGCAGCACAAAATCCTGGCTTAACTGGCTGTGAATGAACTTGGCTGCATCTTCACCTGTAAGTCGGATGATGCCCCAATGGCTCAAGCGGGCTACACCATTGAGCGGTGTGGTAGGGTGGCTTAAGGGGCTTAAGGGAGGTGGTGTCGAATGGTTCATACTGTGAATTATCATCCCTCCTATGATTTCACAAAGTTTCTAGGGCTGTGCGCTCCATTTTTGTCATTATTCTTACACTGGCTCTCGCTGGATTGGGCGCGAGCTACCTCTGGCTGGAGCAGCGTTTTGATTTGCCTGCGCCCACGGTGGACCTGTCCATCGAGCCCGGCACCAGCGTGCGCGGGATCGCCAAAGCGGTGGTGGACGCCGGGGCGCCGGTGGATCCGGACCTGTTGTACTGGTGGTTCCGGCTGTCGGGACAATCGCGCCAGATCAAGGCGGGCAGCTACGAGTTGACACGCGACACCACGCCGCGCAATTTGCTGCAAAAACTGGTGCACGGGGACGAAGCCCTGGGCAGCGTGACCATCGTTGAAGGCTGGAACTTTCGCCAGATGCAAAACGCCCTGGCCAAGGCCGAGCATCTGCGGCCCGAATCCCGTGCCCTATCGGACGAGGCTCTCATGCGCTTGCTGGGGCGACCGGACCTGGCACCGGAGGGGCGTTTTTTCCCGGACACCTACACCTACCGCAAAGGCTCCAGCGACATGGAGGTGCTCCAGCGCGCCCTGCGTGCCATGGACAAGAAACTGGCCGCCGCCTGGGCGCTGCGCGACCCCGACTGCCCCCTGCAAACCCCACAGCAGGCACTGATACTGGCCAGCATCGTGGAAAAGGAAACTGCCGCCCCCGATGACCGCGCCGCCATTGCCGCTGTATTTTGCAACCGCTTGCGCATAGGCATGCGGCTGCAAACCGACCCCAGCGTGATTTACGGAATGCAAGAGTCTTTTGACGGCAATCTGCGCAAGAAAGACCTGCAAACCGACACCCCCTGGAACACCTACACCCGCAGCGGCCTGCCCCCGACGCCCATTGCCATGGCTGGCAAGGCAGCTTTACTGGCAGCGGTGCGCCCCGCATCCAGCACGGCGCTGTACTTCGTTGCACGGGGCGATGGCACCAGCCAGTTCAGCAACACGCTGGACGAACACAACCGGGCCGTCAACCAATACCAACGCGCCCAACGCACCCAACGCGCACGCACCACGCCATGAACGGACCATTGAACGTGAAGGGACTATTCATCAGTTTTGAAGGCATTGACGGTGCTGGCAAGTCCACCCACATTGCCCCTCTGGCGCAGTGCTTACGGGCACTGGGCCGGTCTGTCGTCCTGACCCGTGAACCCGGCGGAACGCCTATAGCCGAGCAATTGCGCCAACTGGTTCTGAACGAGGCCATGGACGCCATGACCGAAGCACTGCTGGTGTTTGCCGCCCGACGCAACCACTTGCAGCAGGTCATCGCTCCCGCCCTGGTACGCGGCGAGGTGGTGCTGTGTGACCGCTTCAGCGACGCCACATTTGCCTACCAGGGCGCAGGACGTGGTTTTGACTGGGACATTCTGCTGACGCTGGAGCGCTGGGTGCAAACCATGGAACCGAATGAACGTTTACGCGAACGTTTGCTTGCCCCGGACCTGACGCTGTGGTTTGATCTGCCCGCCGAGATTGCCGCCCAGCGTCTGACTGGGGCACGCCTGCCGGATAAATTCGAATCCCAGCCGGCTGCGTTTTTTGAACACGTTGCAGCCGGCTATGCCAGGCGCATGCAGGCCGATCCACAGCGCTTTGTCCGCATCAACGCCAACCAGAGTGCCGACTGCGTGTGGCATGACGTGGGCGTTGCACTGCGCGCCAGGGGGGTGTTGCCATGACCCCCCCCTGGATTGCCGCCCAGACCCGTCTGCTGCTGGCGCAACGTGGCCACGCCTGGCTGTTGCATGGCCCCTCCGGATTGGGCCAATACACGCTGGCCATGGAGTTGGCGCGCGCCTGGCTGTGTGAAAAACCCGACACAAACGGTGCCGGCGCTTGCAACACCTGTGGCAGTTGCCACGCCATCGACGTGCATACCCATGCCGATTTATGCGTTTTACTGCCAGAAACCCGTATGCTGGAACTAGACTGGCCTTTGAGCGCCGAAGCACAGAAAGAAATTGACGAAAAAAAGCGCAAACCCAGCAAGGAAATCCGGGTCGAGGCCATGCGTACTGCAGTTGAGTTTTCCCAGCGCACCAATGCACGTGGCCGGGGCAAGGTGGTGGTGATTTTTCCGGCGGAACAGATGAATACCATTACCGCCAACACCTTGCTCAAAACACTCGAAGAACCCGTTGGCGATGTCAAATTTGTGCTCGCCAGCGAATCCGCGCACCAGCTGCTGCCCACCATCCGCAGCCGTTGTCTGGGGCACGCCATGCACTGGCCCGATACCGCAAGCAGTCTGGAGTGGCTGCAGGCGCAGGACTTACCGCTGCCCCAGGCGCAACTGCTGCTCCAGGCCACGGGTGGACGCCCCGAGGATGCGTTGGCCTTTGCCAACTCCGGGCGCAACCCGGCCAGCTGGGCCGCCTTGCCAAAGGCCGTTTCCCGTGGCGATGTTGCGTATTTCAAGGACTGGACCCCGGCGCAGATGGTCGATGCCCTGCACAAACTCTGCCACGATCTCCTGGCCTGCCACGTAGGCGCCCAACCCCGTTTTTTTGCCGCCGATACACTCGCTGGCGCTGGCGGCTCCTCCTTACACGCCCTGACCGACTGGAGCCATGCCTTGATGCGCAGCACACGCACCGTGGAACACCCTTTTAATGCCCCCCTGATGCACGAAGCACTTGTAGCACAGGCACAATCAGCCCTAAACTCTCGCCCATGAACGCACCAGCCCAAACCCCCAGACCCAGTGTCATACAGCTGACCATCAAGGAAAAATCCGCGCTGTACGCCGCCTACATCCCCTTGTTCACTGAAGGGGGTGTGTTTATTCCCACCACGCGCGAATATGCCCTGGGCGACGACGTGTACGTGCTCCTGACCCTGCCCGAAGACATGCACCGCTACCCGGTAGCCGGCAAGGTAGCGTGGGTGACACCGGCGCGCGCAGCAGGCTCACGCACGCAAGGCGTTGGAATCCGCTTCCCCAAGGACGAAAAATCGGCCGCACTCAAGCAAAAAATCGAACAGATTCTCGGCGCCCACCTGGGCTCTGACCGCCCGACCCAGACGATCTAATGTTTACCGACTCGCATTGCCATCTGACCTTTCCCGAACTCATCGACACGCTGCCTGCCATACGCCAGGCGATGGCCGCAGCGCGTGTAGACCGCGCCCTGTGCATCTGCACAACACTGGAAGAATTTGCGGCAGTCCACAAGCTGGCGACCACCTACGACAACTTCTGGGCCAGCGTAGGCGTACACCCCGACAACGAGGGTGTCAGCGAACCCGACGTAGAGCGTCTGGTGCAGCTGGGGCAACTGCCCAGGGTCGTGGCGGTGGGCGAAACCGGGCTGGACTATTACCGATTGGGTGCGCGCACGCACGCCGACATGGCCTGGCAACGCGAGCGCTTTCGGGTCCACATCCGCGCAGCGCGTGCCCTGCAAAAGCCGCTCATCATCCACAGCCGCAGCGCCGCCGATGACACTTTGGCAATCTTGCGCGAAGAAGGCGAGGACGGCAGCGCGGGTTGTGCCGGTGGGGTGTTTCACTGCTTTACCGAAAGTCTGGCGGTCGCACGCCAGGCGCTCGATCTGGGGTTTTACATTTCTTTTTCCGGCATTGTGACTTTCAAGACCGCCCAGGATTTGCGCGCCGTGGCAGCCTGGGTGCCGCAGGACAGGCTGCTGATTGAAACCGATAGCCCCTATCTGGCGCCAACGCCCTTTCGTGGCAAGGTCAACAACCCGTCTTACCTGCCGTATGTGGCGCAGCAACTGGCGCAGCTCAAGGGTTGCAGCCCTGAAACCATTGGCGCGCAGACCAGCCAGAATTTCACGCGATTGTTTCCAGGTGCCAAGCACTTGTAGAACGTTGTAATCAGCCGTTTATCTCGACGCGATTGCGCCCGTTTTCTTTGGCACGATACAACGCCTGATCGGCTGATTCAACCAACGTGGGTAATGCTGCGTCTCTTGGGTTGAGGCTCAAACTGGCACAGCCGACGCTGACGGTAACTACGGGCATGTTCGCACCAGGCGCGCTTGCAAGTGCCAACTCGGCAACGCGGGTTCTGAACTTTTCAGCAATCACCGCAGCGCCCATGCTGTCGGTATTTGGCAAAATCGCAACAAATTCCTCGCCGCCGTAACGCGCCACAACATCTCCGGGACGATTGACGGATTCCGCAAATGCCCTGGCAACCTTTTTCAAACACTCGTCACCCTTGCCGTGACCAAAATGGTCGTTGTATTTCTTGAAATGATCCACATCGGCAAGGATCAATGCCAAAGGCTCTCCGTTGCGCAATGAGCGTTTCCACTCGGTATCGAGAGTCTGGTCGAAATGACGCCGGTTGGACAAACACGTCAAGCCATCGATAAATGCCATGGACTCCAGTAGCTCAACGGTTTGTTTGAGCCGGATATGGTTGCGCACACGGGCGCGCACCACGGGCATGGCGAATGGTTTGGTGACATAGTCATCCGCACCAAGATTAAGGCCATGTTCCTCGTCGCTTGGGTTATCCAGGGCCGTGACAAAAATGATCGGAATGCGATGGGTCTCAGGGTTTTGCTTCAAGCGGCGACAGACCTCGTAGCCGTCGATTTCCGGCATCATCACATCCAGCAGGATCAAATCGGGCTTGTCACTCGATTGGGCGATTTCCAACGCCTTGGCTCCGCCAGTGGCAACCTTGACACGGTAGTCGTCCTGCAGCGACCGGATCAGCACATGCAAATTGGTCGGCGTGTCGTCAACCAACAGAACCAAAGGTTTGTCATTCATGGGATTAGCTGAATTTTCAGGGATGTGGCGATAGCAGACAGTGCATCCATCGCTGCGGCGTAATCGAAGCAGTCGATATGGTTGAATAAGGTCTCGCACAATCCGCCTGGAACATGGCCGGCCAGTGCCGTGCGCAGATCGTGCAGTTGGGCATCCTGGATGGCCTCACTGGCTGCCAGTTGGACCATGAGTGCGTTGATGTGTTGCGCAAGGATCGTCAGGTCCAGTGGATCGGAAGGGGCCTCGGCAGTGGGCTGCTGGCGCGTGCGCAGACCATCCAGAACCGCGATAGTCTGCAGGGCGGATGCGACGAAAGCCTGTTGCGATGAGGCCAATTCCTCAACGTCGATACCCGGTTGGGAGAGTTCCGCCTCCAGGCGCTGCGCCACCGCTTGCAACTCCAGGGCGCCGAGGTTGCCGGCAGCGCCTCTGACGCTGTGCGCCAGGCGACGTGCCGTTGCATGATCGCCATCGCGCAACAAACGCGCAAGGTCTTCAGGCGCTGCACGGACTTCATTCGCAAACAAACCCAGGAGCTGGAGTACCCCTGCACGGTCGGCACCGGTACGCGAGCGCAAGCCCTCCAGGTCAAATCCTGGCAACACCAGCGCAACTCCGCCCTCATCCTCGTCAACTGCATGGGTGGTGTCATTTTCTTCGACATCGCTTCGACGGCCAGGGGAAATCCAGCGTAGCAGTGCCGCACATAGCGCATCCGGGTCGATTGGCTTTGCCACATGGTCGTTCATACCGGCGGCAAGCGAGGCGTCCACATCCTGTTTCATCGCCGCCGCCGTCATGGCAACAATAGGCAGTGTGGTCAGTCCTTGTGCGCGAATCGCGCGGGTGGCCTCGAAGCCATCCATTTCTGGCATATGCAAATCCATCAGCACCAGGTCATAGCTGGAAGTGGCGATACGCTCCAGTGCTTCGCGGCCGTTTTGCGCAATATCGACCTTCAAACCGGCGTTTTCGAGAAATCCTTGTGCAACCTGCTGGTTCACCGCATTGTCTTCGGCAAGCAAAACATGTGCGCCGCGTATCGCTCCGGTTTTTTGCCGAATGCTGTGGATTGGAGCTTTGCTTGCGGCTTTGGGGGCGCGCTGTTGTCCATGCAGGCTGCTCAAGGTGTCGGACAGATCCGATGCAGTCACCGGCTTGGTCAGTACGGCATCGAGATGGATGTCTTGCGCGGTGCTCAACAGTTTTTCACGGGAGAACGCGGTTGCCATGATGATGGTCGGCGCATGGGCCAGCGCCTGACGCTGTACGCGCGCTGCAACCTCAAGGCCATCGATTCCCGGCATTTGCCAATCGAGTAGCAAGAGATCGAACGGTTTCCCGACTGACTGGGCCTCTTGCAGTGCGGCCAGCGCCTGCTCGCCTGAATCCGCTTCCGTGATATCGAAGTGCCAGGATTGCAGGATATGCCGCAAAATCAGCCGCGAGGTTGCCATATCGTCCACCACCAGCACACGCATCGGTGGCAAGCCCAGCACTGTGGCATCGGCCTGGACGGGCTGCAGGGCCAGCCGTGCGGTGAAGCGGAACGTGGTTCCTTGTCCGAGGACGCTTTCGACTCCGATTTCGCCCTGCATCAATTCGACAATGCGCTTGCTAATACTCAGACCCAGACCGGTGCCGCCAAATCGGCGCGTGATACTGCCATCCGCTTGGGTGAACGGCTGGAACAACTTTTGCGCCTGCTCGGAACTCAGACCAATCCCGGTATCTCGCACCGAGAACGCCAATTGCACCGCATCATCGCTGCGTTCGAGCAGTTCAACCTTGATATGAATCTCCCCCTTGGGCGTGAATTTCAGTGCATTGCCGACCAGGTTGTTGAGCACCTGCCCCAAGCGCAGTGCGTCTCCACGCAGTGCGGGAATTTTGCGATCTACTTCTAAAAAGAGCTCAATGCCTTTTTGCTCTGCATGGGTGGCGAACAGGTTGGCGACATTGCCAAGAATCGCATCCAGTTCCATGTCCTGCTGCTCAAGATCAAGCCTGCCAGCCTCGATCTTGGAATAGTCCAGAATGTCATTCAGGATGTTGAGCAGTGCGCGCGAGGACGAAATGATCTTGTTCAGATAATCTCGCTGGCGGTCATTCAGCGGCGTATCCAGCAGGAGCTGGGTCAGGCCCATGACACCGTTCATCGGCGTGCGAATTTCGTGGCTCATGTTGGCGAGGAAATCGCTTTTGGCCTTGCTGGCCTGAAAAGCCGCCTCGCGTGCCGCAACCAACGCGCGCTCGGTTTCCCGGCGCAATGTGATGTCACGCACCATTGTCTGGATACGTTTTGGCAGTCCATCGGCATGGCGCTCGATCACCGAAAAGCTGGCCTCCACCGGCACTTCGCTACCGTGCGGACGCAGCAGAATAAGCTGGTGCACCATGGCACCGCCTGCGGTATCCGTTGCATCCAGTTGGGTTTGCAGCTCCTGCCAGGATGCCTGCAACCATTGTGCGGGTGTGAGCTGTTGCAATTCTTCGCCGGTAGCCACACCCATGATGTGAACCCAGGCCGGATTGGCGTAGAGAATCACGCCAGCTCCATCGAGAACACCGGCCCCATCGGCCATGTTCTCCAGCACAGCATCGAGTTGTACCTCTTGTCGCTCGGCCTGCGCCTTGAGTTGATCACGGTGCTGCTCCAACTCCCGGGCAATCGCTTCGCGATGGGCAAGCTGCTGTTGCAGCTCGGCCTGCAGCCGTGTAATACCCTCGGCAAGACGGTGCAGTTCATTGGGTTGCAGTGTGGTCGGCCTGGGCGCGGGCTGACCGAGCGTCTTTATGCTCAGCGCCCCCACATGCTCCGACAATTCGCGTATCGGCGAAGAAATATCCCGTTGCACCAGCCAGTAGATGACAAGCGCCAGCAGTGCCAGTTCCATACTGACGAGCAGCGAACCACGCAAGGCTTCACCCAGCACCTCGGCACGCAGCGCCTGCTCGTCCAGACGGATATCCAGGCTGCCCATCAAACGTTTACCTTCGTCGGCCCGCAGCTCGTAACGAAGCGGAGCATCGGTATGCGGCTGGACTGCATCGCGCTTGGAATAATTTGCCTGCATCCCGCCCTTGCCTGTGACGGCGGCAAAAAGAATGGCAGGGTAATGTTTTAGCCCGGTCAGTTGTAGCTCCAGCGAGCTTTGATCCAGCTCCCATAGCGCCTTCGACAGGGTATCCCGATAGGCGGCAAGCACTGCCTGCAACTGATCCTGCTGGCGTACGCGCTCGGTGCGATAGCTCGACCATCCGTTGTACAGCGCCGCAAGCGATGCCAGCACAAAGCAGACCAACAGCACGCGCGTCAGCAACTGACGTGAAAGCTTGCCACGTCGTTCCACGGTCTAGTACTCCAGTATCTTGGCCACTTCATCTGCTGGCAGATAGCGGCTGAAAATTTTCTTCAATGTGCCGTCTTCGCGCATCTTCAACATGACAGCGCGCCATTTTTCGGCCTCGGCCTCGCTGAAGCGGCTCTTGGAAAGCACCAATCCATGCACTGCACCGCGTTCGCTCGGCGTCCAGTCCTGCACCGTCACCATGTTTTCCATTCCCAGGAGTTTGAGGTTTTTACGGTACACGGGGGGCTGGGAAAACATCGCGTCAACGTGTTGCTCCTTCAGTTTTTTATACACAGTTTCAGCGTCGGGGCTTTCCTGCACCCGCTGCTCCTTGCGCAACTGATCCAGCCACTGATCCTGCTCGGTTCCGTGCTTGAAGCTGCGCACCACGCCGAATTTGAGCGACTTGTTGGCGATGAAATCCTCCGCGCGCTTGATGCTTGCAGCGTCACGGGAATGAACGATGGCGTAGTTCTTCATGGCCATGTAATTGGCAAACCAGGCGAATCGTTCGCGCTCGGCGTTTGGAATACCGGTGGGAAACATATCGAGATCGCCACTTGCTACATCGGCCCAACTGCGTGCGCGTGGCAATAGTTTGGCATCAAAACGACACCCTGTGCGCTTGATGAGTTCGTCAAGGATATCTTTGTCGATGCCTTTGCCACCCTCTGCAGGGTCATAGAAAAATCCATAGTCAAAGTAAGACCAGCGGATTGGCCTGTCGCCGCAATGGACGGGGCCGGCCACGGCGACGAGGGTGCTCGTCAGCAAAGCCAGACCACCGATGGAACTCAGGATGCGTTTTGTTAGTGATCGAACTTTCATAAACTGCCTTTCGATGAACATAAATAAGTCGGTGCTGGCAAGACGGCGGGCGATGCACTGCCCAATGCACGATCCACAAGCCAACACAAATGCTCGTGGTCACCGCCACGCCGCCAGTGCCCAACAACCCTCTCGCTGTGGTATGGGCGAGCGGCGCGGTCTTGCGGGTACGCCTCGCTGAGGAGTACCGGCGCGGTAGCGGTCAGCTTCGCAAGCACGTCTTCCATCTTTTGGCCTTCTCCCACCAGATGCGTTGCCAGAATGATGAGGTCGGCACACGCTCCCATGGCGAAAAACTCGTCCAGTGTGTCTACTGTACGCACTTTACCGAACCGTCCCAGCACGATGCGGTAAAAGGCGCACTGGCTTTTGCTATCGTCAATGGCAAGAAGGGTTGGGCGTAAACGTATGGGATTCGGCATGGGGTCGCAGGTTGTACATCATAACTGTGCACGATGTTACTAACTTCAGGCATGAAAATGTGCTACATGGCATGTACCACCGCCAGGGCCGTGACCTCTGGATAATGCACACATGGAATTTCTCTCGCTCGACATCAAGACCCTGCTACGCCTGCTGGCCATCGCGAACCTGTTCGCCATCGCGATGTTGCTTGCCTATAGGCGTGAAGGGCAGGAACAGCCGCTGCGCTGGTTCGTGGTCAGCCGGGGGTTGCAGATGGTGGGTTGGGGGTTGCTGAGCCTGCGGGGCGATATTCCTTTTGTGCTCTCCATGCATGCTGCCAATTCCGTGTTGTTCGCCGGGTTTGCCCTTGAGATGATCGCGCTGACGTATTACGCGCCAGGGCGCCAAGTCCTGATGCGCCTGTACGTTGGACTCCAGGTCTGCGGCATGGTGTTGTTGTGGGTTTATCAGGAGACTTTGACGGGACTGATCATTGTCGCCTCGATTTGGGTGATCCTCCTCGTTTTTCCGGCTGCCATTGCTTTGGTGCAGGGCGCAAATCGGTCTAACCCGTCGCGCTTGCAAAAGTCCATCGCTGCATTTCTGCTGGTGCTTTGCGCTGCCTGCGTCTGGCGCATTCACGATGCAATCACAATGGATATCACACTATTCACCCGCAGCATCGGACAGTCGCTCACTTACGTCGCACTGTTTGCGCTGATGGTGGTCGGCAGTTCCGGTTTCATGCTGTTGATGAAAGAGCGTGCCGATGTTGCGCTGATCAGTGCCTATCAGCGCCTGCGTTTGAGCCTGCGCGGCGGCAGGCTTGCCACCTGGGAATGGAATGTCGCCAGTAATATCAACCGCATGGACGATGCCTGGCTCAGTATGCTGGGCTATGTCCAGGGTGATGTACCCGAGACCTACGAAGGTTTCCGTAGCCTGATGCATCCGGATGACGTGACCGCGATGGAGGCAGCCGTCGCCGATCATCTGGCAAGGAAAAGCGAGTTCTACGAAGTCGATTTCCGCTTGCGCGCCAAGGACGGCAACTGGCGCTGGATCCATGCCGGCGGTGTCGGTGTCGAACATGATGCCCAAGGCCATGTGCTGCATATGGCTGGCATCCACATGGATATCACCGAGCAGCGCCAGGCGGAAATGGCGAAGCAGGCCTTCGTTTCCATGGTGAGCCATGAATTGCGAACGCCGATTAACGCCATCATTGGCATGAACCTGCGCCTGTTGCGCACCGAATTGACAGCACAGCAGAAGGACTATGCCGGGAAGATTGGCAAGTCTTCGGAACTGCTGCTGCGGGTGATCAACGACATACTCGATTTCTCCAAGCTTGAAGCGGGAAAACTGCGTCTGCAGCACGCCCCTTTCCTGCTTGATGACGTGCTGACCCGCGTCGTTGACATCATCGGCGTTGCCACCGACGAGCGCGGCCTGCGCTTGACGGTTGATGTCGCTCCCGACGTGCCGCCCGCCTTGATCGGTGACGGATTGCGTCTTGAACAGGTATTGATCAACCTGGTTGGCAATGCGGCGAAATTCACCGAAGCGGGCGAGATTACCCTCAGCGTCCGGCTTGACCATTGCGAGACAACGGTGGCTGCGCTGCTCTTCTCGGTGCGCGATACGGGCATCGGTATTGCGAAGGACGATCTGGCCAGGCTGTTCCAGCCCTTCTCGCAAGTCGATGGTTTCCTCGCCCGCCGACAGGGTGGCACAGGCCTGGGGCTGGCGATCAGTTCCCAACTCGTCGAGATGATGGGTGGAAAGCTCCGGGCCGAGAGCACCCCCGGTGTCGGCAGCAATTTTCAGTTTGTCGTCCATCTGGCTGTCGATGTCGAGGCCCAGGCAAAGACGGCACCGCCACAGGTACATGCACCGCTCCAGCCGATCAGTGCCACCTTGCACGGTCGGCACGTACTGCTGGTCGAAGACAATGCCTTCAACCGCCAGGTGGCAGCCGAAACCCTGGGTGATGTGGGAATCATCGTTGAACAGGCAAGCAACGGGCAGGAAGCCGTTGACAAGGTACTGGCCCGAACGCCAGACATCGTGCTGATGGACATCCAGATGCCCGTGATGGATGGCCTGGAGGCAACGCACCAGATCCATAAGCTGCCCGGCATGGAAAAACTGCCAATCATTGCCATGACGGCGCACGGCATGCCACAGATGCGCCAACAGGGCATGGCCGCTGGTTTCAAGGATTACCTCATCAAACCCATTCAGCCGGATGACTTGTATGCCGCGCTGGCGCGTTGCCTGCTGCCCGGCGCAAAGCAGCCAGAGCAACCGGGTATTGCCGACACTTCGACAAACACCATACCCCCTCTGCCGAGCATCGATGCCACGCTGGCCCTGCAAATGGCTGGCGGGCAAACCAGCCGTGTGTCAACACGCTTGCGTCAATTCATTGCCGATATGGGCGATGGCGGCAAGCAGATGCAAGCGCTGGGCCAGCGGCAAGAGTGGACAAAAGCATGGCAATTGGCCCACGCCCTGAAAGGAGCGGCCGGCAATATTGGCGCTTCACGCTTGCAGGCCCTGGCCGATGCGTATCTCAAGGAAGAGAGTGCACCGGCGCGCACGGCCTTGGCACAGGACATTAGCAGCGAGTTAGCCCTGTTACGGCAAAGGGCACAGACGTTCCATGCCAATCATGCCCATCATGCCAATAGCAAACCGGAGGCCGTCCAAACCACCAGTGCGCCTGCCCAGATACTGGCGGATATCGCCCAAGGCATTGAACGCCACGGCCACATTCCGCAAGAGTGGCTGGATACCTTGGTGGTCAGCTTCGACGAACCGGCTAAGCAGACCAGCCTGGCACAATTGCACGCTGCACTATCGCGCTTCGACTATGCCGAGGCGGCGACCCACCTGGCCAGACTCACACCACGGGAGCCATCATGAACCTGACAACCGAATCCGGTCGTGCGCGCATCCTGCTGGTCGATGATGTGCCGAGTAACCTGCGCGCACTGGCCGATCTGCTTTCGCCATACTATGAACTTCAGTTCGCCACCCGAGGAGATGAGGCGCTTGCACTGTTGAAGCAAACACCGGCACCGGACCTGATACTGCTCGACATCATGATGCCGGATATGAATGGCCATGCCGTGTGCCGTGAGATCAAGCGCGGAGTCGAAACGCGCCATGTGCCGGTGATTTTCATCACGGCGCTGGATGAAGCAACCAACCAGATTCTCGGCCTTGAAGTGGGCGCTGCCGACTACATCACCAAGCCATTTGACCCAGGCATTGCCCTCGCCCGTATCCGCAACCAGTTGCGGCAAAAGTTTGCCACCGACTTGCTGCGCAGTACCACGCCACCCAGCAGCGAAAACCGTTTCAGGGCGATGGGTTTGTCATGGGACATCGCCTTTCAGGGCCGTCCCGCCTTTCAACTGCCCGACCGCCAGGGCCTGGCTTATCTGAAAATCCTGCTAGCCAACCCGCATCAGGAATTCTCGGTTGAGGAACTGGTCTTTCTCGTCGTTCCCAAGGAGCGCGAACGTCTGCTCGAACGGGCAAAGCCACACATCGGCCAGGAGTCGGCCAACTTCTTTCGCGCCCTGACCGAAACCCTTGTTGCTAACCAGATGCTGTCCGGCAACACAAAACCCAGTCCGCCAGCCGATGCGGCCATGCAATGCGTGAACTTGTTGCGGCAGGATGGCCTGCTCGAAAGCGACCCCCTGGATGCAGGCGATGACCGCGAGCGTTTCAGAAAATCCGTCGGCAACGCCATCCGCCGAGCCTTGGGTGAAATTACCTCCTATGATCCTGCGCTGGCCGCCCATTTGCGTTACCCCACATTGCGCCTGGGATACCGGGTGATCTACCAGCCGAACCCTGCGCTGGTATGGGTATTCTGATGGCCTCTATTCCTGATCCTGATATTTCTGCATATGAAACACCGTGTCCCGCAACTTGTCTGCCTCATGATTTGCCTGCTTTGCCTGGTATGCGGTGGTGCCCATGCCGGGTCTTATGATGACTTCTTCATCGCCATCCGCCATGACCAGGCCTATACCATTCGCTCCCTGTTGCAACGTGGCTTTGACCCCAACACCCTCAATCCCGATAAAGAATACGGCCTGATCCTGGCGCTGCGCGCCAATGCACTACAGGCCGTTGCCGCCTTGCTGGAAAGTCCCGCCACCAGAGTCGAAGTGCGCACCGCGCAAGACGAAAGCCCCCTGATGCTGGCCGCGCTCAAAGGCCACACCGCGCTGTGCCGACAACTCATGGCCCGCGATGCCGATGTCAACAAACCCGGCTGGACCCCCTTGCACTACGCCGCCACCGGCGGGCACGTGGAAATCGTGCAACTGCTGCTCGACAACGATGCTTACATCGACGCCGAATCACCCAACGGCACCACCCCCTTGATGATGGCCGCCCGGTACGGCAACCCGGAAACCGTCAGCGCGCTGCTGCAAGCCGACGCCGACCCAAGCCTTGCCAACGCCCTGGGCCAAAGTGCACTGGATTTTGCGCGCAGGGCCGACCATGAAAAATCTGTCGAGTTGATTGCGGCTGCCCTACGCGCGCAGCGCCCATCAGGAGGCTGGTGAAGGCGCGATCCAGGCACCACACACACATTTATGTGCCATTCTGGCCGATAGCCCCCGTGGAATGAGCGGGAACAGCTATTAAATAATGAGTGATGTAATTGGCGGATTCCATCTGGGATTAATGAGCTGCGCAAAGCTTGCGAAAAGTTTGCTCACGCAAGAAGCCCTCATCGGGTTTGAGTTGATTCAGGCGTAGTAATTCGCCGGCAGAAAACAGGTGATCTCGCATCACGCTGACAGATGCCGCATCCAGTGGCGCAATGCGGGTGTCCCCACCCTCAGAAACAACCGCCAGAATATGTTGCGGCTGGATATTGCGGTCGTCCAGCAAGTCGGGGCTGTGGCTGGTGACAATCACCTGCGTCGATTCGGCTGCTTTGGTCAAGGCCTCGCGCAATGCCGCACTCGCGGCCGGATGCAAGGCGGTTTCAGGCTCTTCGATCCCGACAAGAGACGGTGCATGGTCCTTATTGCCCTGAAATAAAGCGGTCAACACGCCCAGTGCGCGCAAGGTACCGTCCGACATGTTTTGCGCCGGGAAACGCCATGGTGCTTGTGCGCCCGCAACTTCCTGACGGAATTCCAGCGTTTCCAGCGGACCTATTTGCTTTCGTTCCAAACCATGCATCATTGGAACGACGGTTTGCAGGTAGTTTTCAATCAGGGCCAGATTATGGGGCGCCACGCGCTCCAGATGGCCAATGACGCTCACAATGTTTTCACCCACTGGTTTTAGCATGCGCCCATCCTGTGGTTTTTGGGGGTCGCGCATGAGTTTCGGGTTCAGGTTATAAAACCCCATGCTGGTCAACGCATCAAAAACAGGTCGAAACACCATCATCCCCGATGCACTGACCAAGGCCAGTCTGTCGGGCGTTACGGCAGGAAAGGTGGGCTCGCTGCTGGCCTTGAGTACGCCACGATCTATGTGAAAAAAAGGCCCCTTGCCAACGCCACCGATGGCGCATTTTTCCGTTTGAACCTCGTAGCCCCGCCCGGCGAGCGCGCCAACATTGAAGGCGTAAAAACCTGTTTGACCACTGGGAAGGACAAATTCCAGGCGGATCGCAAAATTGGTTGGATGGCCGCTGGAACGTCTACGCACTTCCATCAGTCCGCCGCGCTCGTTGAGTGCATTGTCCAAAGAGCACGACAAGGCGTCGCGTACCAGATGAAGGGCATCCAGAAAATTGCTTTTGCCCGATCCATTGGCACCAACCAGATACGTCAAGGGGCCTAGAAGCACATTGCATACGCCTATGCTTTTGTAATTGCGCAGCACGACGCGGGTCAGAAAAATGTTGTTCGTCATGAGGCGTTCCAAACGTGGTCGATGGTGGGTTTGATTTTCGCTTCAAAGTGGCAGATGGAGTTGCGCTTGGCCGCGACCAGGACGTGCGACCTTGCTTTTAGCGGATAGGAAGTTCAACCGCATGCGGGCAAGTATGACACAAGCTTGCAGTAGCAATGTGCAGGCATGGCCGGGCAGGCAACGGATAAGAATTGACCAAACTAAAATCCGTTTTTAGTTTAGTATTAGTCGATGTACCAGCAACGCACGCTCGCCCTCACCCTGCAACAGGCACTGACCGGTTTTCCTGCCGTGCTGATCACCGGGCCACGCCAGTCCGGCAAGACCACCTTTTTGCTGCACGAAACGGGCACACAGGCAGACTATGTGAGCTTTGACGATCCGCTGGAGCGCGACTATGCCCTGCAGGACCCGAACGGGTTTCTGGCGCGCTTTGGGCAAAGAGCGTTGATTCTGGACGAGATTCAATACGTCCCGCAATTGATGCCGCACCTGAAAATGCGCATTGACCGTGAGCCGCAGCACAATGGCCAATGGCTGCTGACCGGCTCACAGCAGTTCGCGCTGATGCGCGACGTGAGCGAATCGCTGGCCGGACGGGTTGCCATTCTGGAGTTGCCACCCTTTAGCCATAGCGAATATCCGCGCCATGAACTGGAAGAGACGCTGTGGTCGGGCGGCTATCCGGGGGTGGCGCTGTACCCGCAGCGGCGCGATCTATGGTTGCGCAGCTACGTCTCCACCTACATCGAGCGCGATGTGCGCCAGATTCGCAACGTGCCCGATTTGCGCGTCTTCAACCAGTTTCTGACGCTGGCCGCCGCCCACCATGCCCAGGAGTTTCATGCCGCCGAGCTGGCGCGCGAAATCGGCATCAGCCAGCCCACCGTCAAGTCCTGGGGCGGCATTCTGGAAGCGTCGTACATCGGTTATTTCTTGCCACCCTGGCACCGCAATTACGGCAAACGGGTGGTGAAGGCATCAAAATTCTATTTTCTGGATGCTGCGCTGGTCAGTTTGCTGACGCGCCAGAGCGATGCCACAGCTGCTTTGGCTGGCCCCATGGCCGGCGCGCTGTTCGAGGGCTGGGTGGTGACGGAAGCTGTCAAGGCGTTTATGGCCGCAGGTCGCAAGCCCGAGTTGTATTTCTGGCGCTCGCACGATGGTCTGGAGGTCGATTTGCTGATTGCCATAGGCGGCAAATTACAGGCGGTGGAGATCAAGCTGACGGCCAGCCCCAGCGTCGGCCATCTGGCGCCTTTGACCCGTTTGCTCAACACCCTGGGCAGTGAGGCGTGGGAGCAGGGGCTGATCGTTTGCCGCAGCGAGGCAGCGCGCGCCCTGCCCGGTGGACACCAGGCACTGCCGTGGCATCAGTTTGCCGCCTGGTTACAAGCCAGGCTTGGATAGATTCCTTCTCAGCGCGCATCCAGCGCCGTGCGGATTCCCCGTAAGAAATCCTGCACCGTGCCAGCCACCTGGGCGCGCGGCTGGTCTTGCAGCAACTCGATGATGCGCGAGCCGATCACCACCGCATCGGCCACCCTGGAAATGGTCTGGGCTGTGGCTGCATCGCGGATGCCAAAACCAACACCCACAGGCGTCGTGATGTGCTGGCGAATCCTGGGCAGCATGGCTTCGACGGCCTGGACATTGAGCGCACCCGAGCCGGTCACGCCCTTGAGCGAGACATAGTACACATAACCGCTGGCCACACGCGCGACCTGTTGCATGCGCGCCTCGGTGCTGGTTGGGGCCAGCAGAAAGATCAGGTCCATCTGGTGCGCGCGCAACTCAGCGGCAAAAGCTGTGCATTCCTCGGGCGGGTAATCGACGATCAGCACGCCATCCACCCCGGCGGCCGCCGCATCACGCACAAACGCGCTGGTGCCTGGATTCTGTGTACCCTGGGTATGGGCATGGATTTGGTCATAACGCTCCACCGGGTTGGCGTAGCCCATCAACACCACGGGGGTGGTCGTGTCGCTCTGGCGAAAGGTTCGCACCATGGCCAGAACCTGCACCAGACCAATACCCAAGGCCAGCGCCTTGTCGCCAGCCCTCTGGATAACCGGACCGTCTGCGCTGGGGTCGGAGAACGGCACGCCCAGTTCGATAATGTCCGCCCCACCAGCAACCATGGCGTGCATCAGCTCGGGCGTACAGTCCGCATACGGATACCCGGCGGTGACAAAGGGAATCAGCGCCTTGCGACCCTGGGTCTTGAGCGCGGCAAATGTCGAACTGATTCGGCTCATACGGCACCTCCGGTTTTGGTCATCTGCACCACCTGCGCACCACCTTTGACCGATTGCCCCTGGCAGCTCGGACGGCAGAAAAAGTCGGCCCCGGAAAGATCGGCCACGGTGCCGATGTCCTTGTCGCCCCGTCCGGACAGATTGACCAGGATGGACTGGTCAGCGCGCATGGTCCTGGCCAGCTGCATGGCATAGGCCAGTGCGTGGCTCGATTCCAGTGCCGGAATGATGCCCTCGGCGCGGCACAGGTAGTGAAAGGCATCCAGCGCCTCGCGGTCGGTGATGCCAACGTATTCGGCGCGGCCTGTGTCGGCCAGGTAGGCATGCTCGGGGCCTACGCCGGGATAGTCCAGTCCGGCGCTGACACTGTGCGTCTCGGTCACCTGGCCGTTGTCATCCTGCAACACATAGGTGCGATTGCCGTGCAGCACGCCGGGCGCGCCACGCTGGATCGACGCCGCGTGCCGTCCGCTGTCCAGGCCCTCCCCCGCCGCCTCCACCCCGATCAGGCGCGTCGCCGCGTGCCCGATATAGGGGTAAAAAATGCCCATGGCATTGCTGCCGCCGCCCACACACGCCACCACAACCTCGGGCTGTTCACCCTTGCAGCCAGCAGCCGCAAGCATCTCGGGCATCTGCACCAGACATTCCTTGCCGATCACGCTTTGAAAATCACGCACCATCATGGGATACGGGTGGGGACCGGCGACGGTGCCGATGATGTAGAACGTATTGTCCACGTTCGCCACCCAATCGCGCATGGCCTCATTCAGTGCGTCCTTGAGCGTCTTGCTGCCGCTTTCCACCGGCACCACCGTCGCGCCCAGCAGTTTCATGCGGTACACATTGGGGCTTTGGCGTTTGACATCCTCGCTGCCCATATACACCACACACTCCAGGCCGTAGCGTGCGCAAATGGTCGCGGTGGCCACGCCGTGCTGACCGGCGCCGGTTTCGGCAATGATGCGCGGCTTGCCCATGCGCCGCGCCAGCATGGCCTGGCCGATGGTGTTATTGACCTTGTGCGCGCCCGTGTGGTTGAGGTCTTCGCGCTTGAGAAAAATCTGCGCGCCCCCCATCTCACGGCTCATGCGCGCGGCGTGGTACACCGGCGAGGGGCGGCCCACAAAATGCGCCAGCTCGGAGGCAAACTCGGCCAGAAACTGCGGGTCGTGCTGGTAACGGGCATAGGCATCCGTCAGCTCACTGATGGCATGCGTCAGGGTTTCGGAGACAAAACTGCCGCCATATTTGCCAAAATGGCCGCTAGGGTCGGGTTGCTGGTAAGTGTGCATGGAGGTATCGCCGTCGTCGGGTGATTGCAAAGCCGACCATTTTAGTGTTATCCGGATTTGCTATCGTTGCTACAATTTTGCTACCATTAAGATAGCTTACCCCGCTATTTTCACGCGGCTTGCAAGCGTATTTGCCATAAAAATCACGAAATCGGGCTGAAGAATTTCATCCAGATCAAGTTTGGCTTTGGCATTCGACTTCAGCCTCTGGCCAAAGGAATGTAGGGCGCTTTCTTCCGGTAGAATGAATCTGTCTAACCTGTTTAACCTGTCCGAGGCAATCGGCAATCATGCAGATTGAAAGCAGCGAAGATATTTCATAAGTTTTTTGTATATTAATTTTCACAACCAAAAAAGGGGACAAGCATGCAGGATAAGTATAAGTACATGGCGCCGTTATATGATTTTCTGGCCGCCATTTACAGTTTCGGGTCAATTGATTCATGCAAGAAGGCCATGGTAGAAAAGATTCATAAAGGCGATCAGGTCCTGTTCGCCGGTGTCGGACATGGCGTGGATGCAATAGCTGCAGCCAAGGCTGGCGGGGCAGTGACGGTTGTCGATATGTCAGAGAAAATGCTTTCCCAATTTAACGCCAACCTGAAGAAGAATAATCTGGATACCACGGTCATTCAGATAAATGACAATATCCTGAACGTCCAGGAAACTGGAAAATACGATTTTGTTTTTGGAAATTTCTTTCTCAACGTCTTTTATGAAAAGGACATGCGGGTGATTATTGAAAAGCTGGAATCCCTGGTAAAACCCGGTGGTTATCTCGTTATCGGAGACTGGGCGCATCCGGAAGGAAATATATTTAAAAGAACATTTCAGAATATCTACTGGGTCCTTGGCGTGACTCCGTTCTATCTGATAACAAAAAATGCCTTCCATCCCATTTACAACTATCCGCAGGAAATGACCAATCTGGGCTTGAAGATCGTTGAAAAGAAATATTTCACGTACATGGGTGTCAACTGCTTCTGGTCCATTCTTGGAAAAAAAGAGCAGTGATGGCTGCTGTCAGGGTGGCGCTTCCGAAGAACACCTGATCGCTGCCCATGCCCATGAGCACGGGTTGCAGCAACCATCGTCGTCAATGCGCCAAATCCAGCAGGCATCGCCATCCTGTGTGGCCACTTCGATGAAAAGCCTATCGCCCGCAGGAGCTGGGCGGTCTCGGAAGCGGTCTCGAACAAAGAGCAGGCCCATGGATGGCTGGCTATACTGCCACCGTTATTCAGCGCTCACAAGGAACCTCCGCCATGCAATTATTCCGATTATTCCCGTTAAAAACCTTGTTCGCCTGCGCTTTCCTGGCCCTGCCTGGAACACAGGTCGGGGCACAGAATCAGGCACAAAATCAAGAAGTGATTGGCTACATCAAAACGGTTGATGCCAGCGCCAGCGTTGTGCTTGCCGGGCAGGCGACACCAGCCAAACCCGGCATGGCCTTGCAGCGCGGCATGCTGCTCAAGACGGGTGCGCCTGGGGGCATGGGCGTCATTTTCAAGGACAGCACCACCATGTCCATCGGGCCGGACACGGAGTTATGGGTGGATGAATACCTCTTCACGCCAGGCAAGGGCGAGCTGAAACTGGGTACCAGTCTTGCGAAGGGTTCGCTGTATTACATCTCCGGGGTTATCGCCAAACTCAAACCGGAGTCTGTGACCGTCAAAACCCCCACCGGCATGATCGGCGTGCGCGGAACCCAATTTTTGGCCAAGGTCGATCCGAAGGACACCGAATGAAACGGTTTTCGAAGCAGTTTTCTTATCCACGCAAGGCATTCTGGATCACGCTGGCCGCCACTGCGGCCATGCTCGCCGGGTGTGCCAGCCCTCCCCCGCCTCCTCCGGCTTCGTATGTCGTACTGCTGGACAACGACGACGGCAGCATCGGCAAGGTTCAGGTCAGCGGAGCCAAAGGGGTGACGCTGCTGGAGACGGCACGCGCAGGCACCTTGCTGGCCAACGCCGGTGGTGCGGGTTTTGTAGCCAGTGAGGAGCAGATCAAAAAGGACTTTGGCGCAGTGCTGGCCATCCGCCCGAAAAAACCCGTCAATTTTGTGCTCTATTTTGAAAGCGGCGGCGCCCGACTCACACCCGAGTCGCAGCGTGATCTGGCCCGTGTGCTGGCCGAAGTCGAGAGCCGGGATGTGCCGGATATTTCGGTCATTGGCCACACCGATACGGCAGGCGATGCGCAGCTGAATGAAAAGCTGGGTCTGGAACGCGCCCAACTGGTCAGCACCCTGTTGCAAAGCCCCAAACTGACGGCAGCCAACGTGACGGTGGAGTCACACGGCGAGAAAAATCTGCTGGTGCCCACCCCGGACAACACCGCCGAGCCACGCAACCGCCGGGTGGAAATCACGGTGCGCTAAAAGCGCTACTTGCCCTCCAGCACCATCAGATCGCCGGTTTCACCACGCTGCAGCCTTGCCAGATGCATGGCAACCAGCTTGTCTGTGGGGCGTTCGTGCGCCAGTTGTTCGAATGCCGCGTGCGCCGTGGGTGCGCAGCTGCGCATACTCTCAAACGCCTGGCGGTAATCGGCATCCGGCGTCGTGGTCATGTCCAGCGGTTCAAACACCATGATGGGCTGCGACTTGCCCTTGAGCACCAGCCGTCCAATCGGGCGCGCCGCAAAACTGGGGCACTTGGCCATCACGGCCTGCGAGACACACACCAGGGTTCCCAGGTAACGGTTGGCGCCTTCGAGTCGGGAGGCGGTATTGATCGGGTCGCCCAACGCCCGGTAATCAAAGATGGTCGAGCCGCCAAAATTCCCCACAATCACCTCGCCACAATGCACGCCCATGCGGGTTTGACCAAACGCGATGCCTTGCGCGTTGAGTTCATCGGCGTACTGGTGCGAGAACTTCTGCATTTCCAGCGCACACTCCAGCGCACGCAGCGGATGGTCAGCCTGTGGCAAGGGGGCGGAGAACATGATGGCCAGACCATCGCCCACAATCCGGGTCAGGGTACCCTGGTGGGCAAAGGCGATGGCGATCATGCCATCGAGATACCGGTTGATGATGCTCACCGTCCTGCCAGGGTCCATGCCCTCCATCAGCGTGGTAAACCCTTGCAAGTCGGTAAACAGAAAACTGCACTCCTGGCGCTGCCCGCTGAGGGTGAGCGACTCCGGGTGGGCCACCAGGTAATCCACCAGATTGGGCGACACATAGCGCGAGAAGGCCTGTTTGACCCAACGCTGGCGACGCTCGGCGCGCACGTGGCCTACGATGCTCGAGAGCACGAAACTCAAAACCAGTGCCATGCTGGGTACGATGGGGTCCATCAATAGTTGATGCGTGGCAAACGCACGCCAGGCTCCACCCCACAACAAGGCCAGCAACCCCACAAACAGCCCGAAAGACAGCAGCGCACGCGCGCGCAGCGCAACCAGGCCAACCAGCATGCTGCCCACGATCAGGCTCAGTAACTCGACGCTATCGGCCCAGACCGGACGGTCCAGCCGGTCTCCGGTCAACATCTGCTCCAGCAACTGGGCATGAATTTCCACCCCTGGAATCACGGCCCCCAAGGCACTGAAACGCAGGTCCATCAAGCCTTGTGCGGAAGCACCGATCAGCAGGATTTTTCCCGCCAGCTCGGTATCCGGCACGCTACCGTCGAGTACCTTCCAGGCTGGCAGGTAGCGCTGCGGCACGGGTTGGCTGTAATGCAGCCACAACTCCCCTTGCGCGGTGGTCGGCAAGGACAATGCGCCGATGCGCAGTTCTTCCAGACCAATGCCGGGGACGCTGCGCGTGGTGATGTTGGCCACCCCCAACGCCACGCGCATGGCCTCGGTGCTCAGGGTGGGCAGCAGGGAATCCCCCTGGCGCAGCACCATCGGAACGCGCCGCACGACGCCATCGGCATCGGGAACAAAACTCAGCGCCCCATTCCCCTGCGCGGCAGCAACCAGTATCGGCAAACCCGAAACACTGCCGACAAATGCCGGTACAAAGGGCAGCGGCGAGCCATTGAGGGCGACAAAATGCGCTTTGGACTGCGCCAGCTGCGGCTGGCTTTGGGGCTTGCGATCCAGCGCAAAACCCAGCACCACACGACCCTGCGCCAGCACCTTGGCCAGCTCGGCATCGTGGTCGGGCAGATGCTCCAGTTGCGCGCGTACCTCGGGACTGAGCTGCCGACCGGGTTGCCACAGGGGAAGTATGGCTGCGGGAGAGGTGCGATCCGGCTCGGAAAAAACCATGTCAAAAGCAATCACCGCCGCCCCGGCTTGCTGCAGGCGCTGCGTCAGCTCGGCAATGCGGGTGCGTGGCCACGGCCACTGGCCCAGACGTTGCAAGCTCGCATCGTCGATATCAACGATGCGCACTGGCACGTCCTGGTAGCTGCGCGGCTGCCAGCGCTGAAATTGGTCAATCACCGCATGGCGCGCCGTTTGCAAAGGCAGCGGCTCCAGCAGATAACCCAGCACACACAAAAGCATGGCCAGCAGCGGTACGCCAAGCTCCCAGTTGCGCCTCCAGAATACGGGACGTATCACAAGAGTATCAAGGCACCACCGGCCCGAGGTAAGCGTTGATGTCAACCACATCCACCTGCTCGGGGTGCAGGAATTTTTCGGCGTATTGCGTATGCACCCCCGAAGTCAAAAACAGGTCAAAGATATCCGCATCAATATGGCCTTTGGTCTTGAGCGAGTGCAGTATCCCTATGGCTTCAGAAAATTTCCTCGGCGTGGTGTAGGGGCGGTCGGCTGCCGTAAGTGCTTCAAAAATATCGGCAATCACCATGATGCGTGCCGGAATGGAGAGTTGCGCAGCGCTCAGGCGCCGGGGGTAACCCGTGCCGGTCAGCGTTTCGTGGTGTGTACCGGCATATTCGGGCACGCGCTTGAGAGACTCGGGAAAAGGCATACGCTCCAGCATCATGATGCCGTAAATCATGTGCTCGTTGATCTTGTAGCGCTCCTCGGCGGTCAGTGTCCCCCTGCGCACTGAAAGGTTGTACACCTCCCCCTGGTTGTAAAGATGCTCCGGCACTTCGACCTTGAAACCAAACGCCGGGTCCAGTGCCCTGACATCGCCACGTGCAATCAGGTGGTGCGTGCAGTCCTGCAACAAATCCTCCCAGACAGGCTGGGAATCTGGTACCGCGCTGCCGCCGCGCCGCGCCAGTTCCTCCTGGGCCAGGCCCAGTGTGTCGTCAAAGTAACGCAGCCAGCGTGTTTGCGCCAGCTGGCGAATGCGTGCCAGTTGCGCATCGCTCATGGCCTCGGAGCCGATGTTGCACTGGGCAATAAAGGCAAAATCGTCCATCAACTGCGCTTTGCGGGCGGCAAATGCCGCCTGGGCCGCATCAATGGCGCCCTGGTCGTTCGCAGCGGCGCAGGCCTGCAGGCATTCAATCTGTGCATCGCGCAACAACACCTCAAAGCGCGTGCGGACTTCGTGAATCCGGTTGTAAATGGTTTCGAGCTTGGTGGACTTGTCAATCACATGGTCCGGGGTGGTGATCTTGCCGCAATCGTGCAGCCAGGCGCCCACCCGGAACTCATGCCATTCGTCCTCCGATTTGAAATTGAATTCCGCCAGCGCTCCCTGCTGCGACGCACAGGCGGCCTCGGCCAGCATCATGGCCAGCTTGGGCACGCGCTCCGAGTGGCGCCCGGTAAAAGGACTCTTGGCATCAATGGCCGTGGCGATGGTCTGGATCAGGCTCTCCATGAAGGCCTTGCGCTCCTCGATCAATTGCAGGTTTTCGTACGTCACCGCCGCATGCGCAGCCAGAACCTCGACCAGACCGACCAGGTCTTTGGGAAAAGGAATAATGGCCCCGCTCGCAGGGTCTGTTCTGTTGATGAACTGCAACACACCCGACACCTCGCCACCCCTGGAAGCCAGCGGGACGGTAAGCATCGACACCGTGCGGTAATGCGTGTGCATGTCAAACGCCTTGGTTCCCGAAACATCAAACCGGGTTTCAAGGTACACATCGTCAATCACCACCGATTGGCGGTGGGTGGCCGCATACACCGAAATATAGTGGTCGTTGGCCCGACCGGTCTGCGGGTCGCGCAGCGGAATTTCCAATGTCGGAATCGTATCGTCGCGCGTGCGCATGGCAAAACGCAGTGTTTTATCCTTGGTTACCAGATACAGCGAAGCGGCATCGCAATGTAATAAGCGTTTGCCTTCAAACAGGGCGTGGCGAAACAACTGGTTCACATCGCGCGTGGCCGACATCAACAAACCATTTTCAATCAAGGTATCGAGTTTGGCCGTGCGCGCGGCTACCATCTGCTCCAGATTCCGGTTGGCAAGCTGGTTGGCGGCATGAATGCTGCGGATACTGAGCAAATTGCGCACCCGCAAAGCCATCTCAGCCACGTCTATCGGTTTGCTCAAGTAATCGTTGGCGCCAGACTGCAAGGCGATATTGCGCGTGCTGCCAACGTCCGTTCCCGTGACCACCAGAATGGGCAAGTCTGCGGGCGACAAGGTTTGCCGCAACCGCTGGATCATCTCGGTGCCACTGATGTGCGGCATGTTCAAGTCCAGCAACAGCAAGTCAAACGCCGTGCGCTCCAGCAGCGCCAGCGCTTCCCGTGGGTCCGTGACGCCGGTGACGTGTATGTAGCCTATCGATTTCAGCCGCAGGCTCAGATAGGCAACATCGGCAGCCGAATCGTCGCAAACCAGGATATGGCAATTGACGTGCTCTGCAAACTTCAGATTCTTTTCATCCGTTGCCAATTCCCACCCCCTTTATGCGTACTGCTTGCGGCTGGTTGCGGCCGGTCTGGCCCTGCAAAAACCATTTTTGCGCACGGTACAGTTTACAGGACGGGGCGGGAAAAAGTCGGCACCGAAACCGCCACAATTGTCCAGGTTGTTGCTTTTTCAACCGATCTTCGACGGTGCGCACCCATACTCGCCAACTACTCACCAATTACTCTCCAATTGATAGCTGCTCCCGCTCATTCCATAAGGGCTGCAACCGGATTTACTCATTATTTCCTCATTATTCCGGCACATCACGCCCCCATCTATCGCTCCACCCGCCGCCTAGCGGCTGGTGCGGGGCAGGTTTTTTGGTGCAAATCGGCCTGCAGGGCTTATGGGACAAGCGGGGGCAGCTATTAAATCAGGATCATTGCGTCAAGCCACGAACCAGTGAACAAAAAATCGCACTGCAATCGCACCAAAACAAAAAGTTTCTTCGGTGTGTAGGCTATATTGTGGGAGAGCGCATGTGCACACGTAATTGGTCCGGCGGTCGGGTTGAATTGCAAATCGGTGTGCTGGTTTTCTGGGAGTGTTAGGCAGCATGACGACCCACCGTAGCAGCTGGGAGAGGGCTTGGATCGGCGTTGGAGCCACAGGTGACGGCGCATCCATCCATGCGGCGCTCGTTGAGAAGTATTCCGAACCCCATCGCGCCTACCACTCGCTACAGCACCTGAGCGAGTGCCTCTGTGCATTCGAGCAAGCGCGGTTCCTGGCTGCCAACCCGGCGGAAGTGGAGGCCGCCTTATGGTTTCACGACGCCATCTACGACGTTCATCGGGGCGACAACGAGGAACTGAGTGCCCAATGGGCCAGGTCTGCTTTGCTGGCCAGTGGTGCCCGAGCGGACTCGGCCGAGCGGGTCAGTCAGTTGATTTTGACGACCAGACACAGCGCCGCGCCGCTGACACAGGATGAATTCGTACTGATCGACATTGATCTTGCCATCCTCGGGGCCGAACAAGATCGTTTTGCCGAGTACGAACGCCAGATCCGGCGCGAATACAGCTTTGTGCCGGAAACGCTCTTTTGTCAGAAGCGCCGTGACATCCTGGCATCATTCCTCGCCCGGCCTCACATCTACAGCACAGAGCACTTCCGCGCGGCGCTTGAGCACCGGGCGCGGCAGAATCTGCTGCGCGCCATCGGTGCCCATACGCCACATGGGTGATGGTCCGCATACGAATGCTATACGGCTTATTCCTTGTGGGGAAAGTCTTCCAGCAGGTCAGCCAGTTCGTTGGCATGCTCTTCTTCCACGGCCAAAATGGCCTTGATCATGTCGCTGGTGGTGGGGTCGTCGTTGCCAAGAAATTGCACCATGCCCCGGTAGCTGTCGATGGCAATGCGCTCGGCCACCAGATCCTCGCGGATCATGTCTTCCAGGGAAGTACCCTCCACGTATTCCGCATGGCTTTGGGTCGACAGTTGATCGGGGGCAAAGTTGGGCTCGCCGCCCAATTGCACAATGCGCGCTGCGATGCTGTCGGCATGGCCCAGCTCCTCGTTGGAATGCGCCAGAAACTCGGCAGCGACACCACGCGCATGGATGCCCTTGGCCATGAAGAAGTGGCGTCGATACCGCAGCACACACACCAACTCTGTGGCCAGCGCTTGATTGAGCTGCTGTACAACAGCCACGCGGTCGGCACTGTAGCCGGCCGTGACCGCACCCTGTTTCAGGTGTTTGCGTGCAACCGTGCGCAGGCTCTTCAGATCGTTTGATTCAGGTTTTTTAGACATAGACACAGTTTCTTCCGATGGGTAAAAATTCCAGTTTGGCGTTTTTTGCGCGCACCGTCCGTGCGCCAACGCACGCAACCGCTGGCAAAGTCGGGGCGCGAGGCGGCCACAGCGTTTCGGTCAGATTACTCCCGTCAGCATTTTGGAGCAATGGTTCCTTGTGTTGATCCGGTACCAGCACAATGCAACGACCATGCACTGTGTGCGCTCCCGCACAGACTGTGGTGCCAGGACGCTCTACCTTTGCAGTCATTGCAAACGCCTTGTTTTTTTCAGGAGAGCGCATGCGCACGATCCACCACAGGCTCCAGGTCGCAGTGTCTGCGATGGCGCTGGCCAGTTGCGCGCTGGCCGCCGACGCGGACTTCAGCACCTTGACCCAAGGCCTGCAAACGCAGAAACCGAAGTTCGCGCAACGCCAACAGGATGTGCTTACGGCGCGCTACGACCTCGCCAATCGCCCCGCCAAGGGGGGCGACGCCATGTCACGCGGCAAGCCGCTGCAAGAGGGCGTGCGCGTCAAGTTGCCTGATGGCATAAGCTGGGAGAAACTTGGCACCTTGTCGCCGGATGAAATCAAGCAAAAGAGGCTTTGGCCAAATGGCTTTTTGCCCTTGCCGCATCCCCACCACGAAGCCGGTGGCATGGTCTTCCCAAAATTCCTCATTGAGGAAACCAGACGCCAGACCGAGCGCGATCTGACCCGCTTCGATCTCGATTTCGACTTGCCCGACCATTTGCTGCCCGAGTTCCCGGCACCGATTTATTTGACGACGCGCCCCGACCTGGGCGATGTCTCACAAGGGAAGCTGGTGACGCTGGGCAACTACCACGAATTATTCAAAGGCTTCCTTAATCCCAAGCAACTCGAAGGCTTGCGGCTGCTGGTCACGCCCTTTCCCCAGCAGCAGTTCAATGCCACCGATGATCGCCGCAGCCTGAAGGCGCATCCGGGCGTGGCCTGTTTCGACTGCCATGCCAACGGCCACACCAACGCCGCCACCCACACATCCGGCGACGCCCGACCCAACGCGTATCGCCACCGGATCGACACACCATCGCTGCGTGGCGTGAACATTCAGCGTCTGTTCGGTTCGCAACGGGCGTTGAAAACGGTGGAGGATTTCACCGAGTTTGAGCAGCGCGGTGCCTACTTCGACGGCATACCCGCCGACGCAACACGCAAGGGCACCAACATCCTCGAACGTGGCAGCCAGGTGCATTTCATGGCCGAGTTTCAAGCGCTGCTCGATTTTCCGCCGGCGCCGAAGCTCAACGTCTTCGGCAAGCTCGATCCCGCCAAAGCCAGCGCGGACGAGCTACGCGGCCAAGCCGTCTTCTTCGGCAAGGGCCAGTGCGCGACCTGCCATACCCCGCCGTACTACACGGACAACCTGATGCACAACCTGAAGGTGGAGCGCTTTTTCAAGGAAGTCACCACCAACGGACGCACGGCCTCAGCCGACGGCCCGATCAAGACCTTTGCGTTGCGCGGCATCAAGGACTCGCCGCCTTACCTCCACGATGACCGCCTGCTGACACTGGCAGACACCGTGGAATTTTTCAACCTGGTGTTGGAATTGAAACTGAATGCACAGGAGAAGATGGACCTGGTGGCTTTTATGCGGGCGCTGTAGGGCGGTTGCGCCACTTTATGCGTTTTGCGCCATGGCCTTTCTCGTAGGCGCATTCCATGTGCTGCCGTAGGTTCGCTATCGAACAGACGACCAGGAGCAATAAGCCTATCGTCCCCCTTGAGCGTTATGGCATTGCGTTATGGCATTGGCATGGCGCTCGGGTTTCATCTCTCCACAAATTTTTGAACGGAACTTCAAATGAACTACGAAGAACGCGACAACTACGGCATGTACAAGTCCCACACCGATAGCGGCCCCGGCCCCTTTTTGATGGGTGCCGAAACATTGATAGGCAATGATGTGTACAACAAGGAGGACGAAAATCTGGGTGATATCAAGGAAATCATGCTGGACATGAAAACGGGCCGCGTGAGCTACGCTGTCTTGTCCTTTGGTGGATTTCTTGGCATGGGCGAAAAGTTATTCACGGTGCCATGGAGTGCCATGACGCTGGACACCGTAAACAAGCGTTTTACCCTGAACGTATCCAAAGAGCGGCTGGAAAATGCCCCCGGATTTGACAAGAACTCCTGGCCCAATATGTCAGACACAACCTGGGCTGAAGGCATCCACACCTATTACGGCACCGGCACCGCCCCCAACAACCCTCCTGCCCATATTAACGCCTAGAGCGGTTACCCCTCAGCCCAGGTTACAAATGAAAAATTTCCCGGTTGTTTGTGTGGGCGGTTCAGCCGGCGGATTGGACGCTTACATTCGCCTGCTGAAAAACCTGCCGCCGGACATGGGTGTGGCCATTGTGATTGTCAATCACATCACCACGGTGCCGACCCGACTCCATGAAGTTCTACCGCGTTTCACGCCGATGCCGGTGGAGCTCATCACCGAGCGTTTGCGCATTGAGCCCAACCGGGTTTTCATCATTCCTTCAAACCGGGATTTGCACGTGGACGAGGCCGGCGAATTCCGGCTGAAGCCCATCTCCAAACCCCGAGGCTGGCCTGATGTCATCACAGTATTTTTGCGCTCGTTGACCCGCTATTGGGAAGGCAAACTGATTGCCGTCATCGTTTCGGGCTATGACGGTGACGGCGCAGCCGCCCTGTGCAACATCAAGGAAGCAGGTGGCATCACGATTGCCCAAAAGCCCGATACCGCCACCCAACCCGACATGCCCACCAGCGCCATCGACAGTGGCTGCATCGACTTTGTCTTGTCCCCCGAGGACATTGCCCGAAAGATAATCAGCCTTGCGCTGACTGCGCAGCACTCCTGATAAGCGCACCGGTTTCAAGCCAAATCGGGCATGGTTCAAAAACCGCGTTTTTACTGAACACTGTCCACACAAAAGTGTTCACTGGATTTGAACCATGCCCATTATTCTTTCAAGCTATCGCGTAAAGCTTTGACTTTGTTGTGCGATTGCTTGACGCTCTCAAACTGCCGCTCAACGATGTCCCGTACATCCGCTGGCAGGGACTCAGTTATTGCTTTTTGGTATGTGCTGATAGCATGATCCTCCACGGATTCGGTGGCCACGAGAATGGCATGGTCACCGCCGCCCAGGGCCGTCTTTAGGTTCATCCAGCCACGATGTAAGGCCCCTGAAACGGTTCCCTTGTCTTCTGGTTCACTGCCCAAGGAGTGCACTTGTGATTGCAGCTCACCGACGAACTGTGCACGGGAAAGGCTTTGCTCAAGGTAGTATGTTTTGATTTCGGTTGCTTCAATCTTCTCGGCTGCTTCCTGAAATCCCTTCTGGTCGTCTCGGTTGAGTGAGATGAGGCTGTTCAATGCGCTGATTACGTGAGCTGGTGTCATTGTCGATTGGTTCATAAAAGTCCTTTTAGGGTCAATGGAGCCGCGTCATCACAGCCGAAAGTTTAGATTCCAGCCGCAGGACTTGCCACAGCCCAGTCATGAGCGGCGAAGGTGTCGTTGCTAAAGTGCGACCATTCGAATTTAGTCAGGCAGACTGCCAGGGTCGGTGCACCAGCGAACATTGACTAGCGAATGGTTGCGGGTTTCGGGCTGCGTCCCTTACTTCACAAGAATCGAAGCCAGTCCCAACAATATTCCCATACTCGCCACGTTGGTTGCGGTACTGAGGAAGATGCTGGATGCCGTCGCCGGATCGTACCCAAACCGCTTCAGGATCAGTGGCACAAATGCACCGCAAATGCCGCTGATAAAACAGCTGGCGATCATCGCAAGAAACACTACGACACCAAGCATTACGGCGCTGGACAGATGCTGGACGCTGGCCAGCGCGTACATGCCAACCGCCGACACAAGGCCTACCAGCGCTCCGTTGAGCAATCCGAGGAGCGCTTCCTTTCTGATCAGGGACCTCTCCTTGCCCGGCTCCAGACCACCGAGCGCCATTCCGCGCAGGGTAATTGCCAGCGCCTGACTACCCGTATTGCCGGACTGGTCGGCGAGTATCGGCATGAATATGGTGAGGATCAGCAGTCTGTCAATCGTTCCCTGAAAGGCACCAACGACCGCCGCAGCGACGAATGCGGTGAACATGTTGAGTTGCAGCCACGGCAGACGCAGACGCAAGCTCAGCAGCCAGTGCGTGGCCGGTCGTTCTTCCTTCTCAACACCGACCATGATGCCAGGCTGCAGGCTCAACTCGACCGAGCGCTTCTGCTCCGCAACGACGGCATCGTAGAGTCTCTTGACCTCATCGCTCTGGCGTCGAATGAGCACATGACTGGCCTGTACTTCGATAACCTTCTGCTCCAGGACTTCGTTCTGCTCGCGTAGGTCAGTGGCCATGGCCTTGAGCGCCAGGTGATTCTTTACGCGCGCCATGACTATCGGCGGGCTGATCGGCTTGGTGACGTAATCGACCGCACCGAGTTCCAAACCTTGCATCTCGTCCTCTATTTCGGCCTTGGCGGTGAGGAATATCACCGGGATGTTCATCGTTCTGGGGTCGCGCTTGAGACGCCGGCACACTTCATAACCATCCATGCCCGGCATCATGATGTCGAGCAGGATCAGGTCGGGCGGCGTGTCAGAAGCGGCTATTTTCAACGCCTTTTCACCCGTGGTAGCTGTTTTGACCCTGTAGTGGTCCTGAAGCAGATTTTTCATCAGCAACAGGTTGTCCGGCGTGTCGTCTACCACCAGAACGGTGTGCCTGTGCGTGAAATCCTGGTCGGTCATGAGGACGAAACTGTAAATAGTGTTTCCGCAGCCGCACGAAGCGTGATCAACGCAGTGGGGAAGTCAAAGGCCCGCATAACGGTCGCCACCACCGAAGCTTCGTTCACGTCGGTGATCTTGCCCTCCGGGCTGATGGTGACTAGCGGATCGGGAGACGCTTCGATGAGCGAGCGGGCGTATTGCGACTTCACAGATAATCAACCTTCCATTTGAAATAATGTTCCTTGGTATCAGACGAGAGACAAAGTGGCTCAACGCATTGACTTCACAAGAATCGCCGCTAGTCCCAACAGCATATCCATGCTCACTACGTTGGGGGCGATGGTGAGCAAGACATCAATATATTAGTGATCGAGCTCTGTCACGTTCGGTGCGTTACCGAACAGGAGATAGCTAAAACTATCCCCGTTACGGCATGGTTCAAAAACCGCGTTTTTACTGAACACTGTCCACACAAAAGTGTTCACTGGATTTGAATCATGCCGAAATGATGCGCAAATCTGGTTACATCCCTTATGGAATGAGCGGGAGCAGCTATCAATTGGCGAGTAATTGCAGAGTAAAAGTGCGAACCGGCTTCATGGCCTGCGTGCCGCCGGGGTGCGTAGCAGCGCCACCAGACCCAGCGTGGCCACGGCGATCAGCACCGTTGGGAAAGCGATGCGAGGGGACCAGTCCAGCAAGGCGCCGGACATACCGGAGGCGACCAGCCCGCCCAGGGTGTAGGCCAATACCAGTACCGCCGTGCTGTTGACCAGGGTGATGCCCTTTTCGCGCGCGCCGATGTCGATCATGGACAGGGTGTAGAGCGTGCCCCCGGCGCCGCCCCACAAAAACACCAGTGGCCAGGCCAACGCCGCCATGCCAGCCACCCATGGCATGGTGCAAGTGGCCAATAGCATGGTGGCGGCACAGCACACCATCAACACACGCCGGGCGCGTGCGCGGTCGCGGAACTGGTCGGCCAGCACGCCAGCGGGCAGCATGACCATCACCCCTCCCAAGCCGCTGGCCGACACCAGCAGGGCCGCATGTGCAGGCGTCAGGCCCAGTTCCAGACCGTACAGGGGCAGGATACTGGTCACGCCGGTTTCAAAAAAACCGCCAATAAACCCCGCCAGCATGATGATCGGATGCTCGCGCAACGCCTGCCACAGGCCCGCCCAGCCGGTGGAGGCGGTGTGCGCATCATGTGCGGCCGGGATGGGTGGAATCATGGTCGTCCACGCCAGACCGCACAGGGACAACCCGATCACGACCCACAGGGTCAAGGGGCTATCCGGGCCTACCCACACCAGCGCTGCCGGTCCGGCAATAAAGGTGCTGCTCACCAGGGTCTGGAAAAAACCCACGTAGCGCCCACGCTGGTGCGGCGGGCAAAACTCGGCGATCAGTGCCTCCGTCAGCACCCAGCGCATGGCCATGGCCAGACCGGAGACAAAATTCAGCACAAACCACACGCTCAACTGCTGCGTAAAGGCAAAGCCCACGGCCACCGCACTGATTGCGCCCGATGAACCCCACATGGCCGCGCGCGCCCCCAGGCGATGGGCTATGGCTGCGGTGAACGGTGTCATCAGCAGAATTCCCAGCCAGCCCGCCGCCGCAAACAGACCCGCCACGGTGCTGGAAACGTCAGCGCCTTTCATGCGCAGCAGCAACAAGGGCGCGAGCATGAAATGGGCCATCAGGGCCAGGAAAGTGGAACAAAAGATGGCCGCCAGTCCCAGCTTCGCCCTGGCTGCGTCTGGCTTTTCGATCTCTGCCATTTCCGGCAGAAGTTCATTGATCGCCATGGTATGTCTCCGTGTTGGGGAAAAGCTGCTGCATCAGCCTTTCAAAATTCAGAAAACCGCAGCCTGGAGATTAACCCCCTCCCCCCTTCGGGGTACTCCCCCTTGATGGAGCTTAACCCCCTCCCCCCTTCGGGGTACTCCCCCTTGGCAGGGGGAGAGTTTTGGGCGAAGTGTGCCATTCAACTCCCCTCCTTTACAAGGAGGGGTGCCCCGCAGGGGCGGGGTGGTGCTTGGCAAGTCCCCCTTGATGGAGATTAACCCCCTCCCCCCTTCGGGGTACTCCCCCTTGGCAGGGGGAGAGTTTTGGGCGAAGCGTGCCATTCAACTCCCCTCCTTTACAAGGAGGGGTGCCCCGCAGGGGCGGGGTGGTGCTTGGCAAGTCCCCCTTGATGGAGATTAACCCCCTCCCCCCTTCGGGGTACTCCCCCTTGGCAGGGGGAGAGTTTTGGGCGAAGTGTGCCATTCAACTCCCCTCCTTTACAAGGAGGGGTGCCCCGCAGGGGCGGGGTGGTGCTTGGCAAGTCCCCCTTAATGGAGCTTAACCCCCTCCCCCCTTCGGGGTACTCCCCCTTGGCAGGGGGAGAGTTTTGGGTGAAGTGTGCCATTCAACTCCCCTCCTTTACAAGGAGGGGTGCCCCGCAGGGGCGGGGTGGTGCTTGGCAAGTCCCCCTTAATGGAGCTTAACCCCTCCCCCTTCAGGTACTCCCCCCTTGGCAGGGGAGAGTTTTGGGTGAAGCGTGCCATTCAACTCCCCTCCTTTACAAGGAGGGGTGCCCCGCAGGGGCGGGGTGGTAGCAGGGGGTAGCAGGGGTGATGGAGATTAACCCCCTCCCCCCTTCGGGGTACTCCCCCTTGGCACTGAGCATTACCCACATCTTTTTCCAGAACGAGTCGTGAAACATCTGGCCACCAGAGATGTCATTGATCCATGACAACTTCCGGTGAACGTGATACTTTTATTGCCCTTGAGTTTCATTTCAAAGGGGCAAATCATGGAGATCACCAATATTATTTGGGCGGAACAAGTATCTGCGGCATCTGCGCTACCTGATCGACGTATGAAGAGTCGGCTGAGCAGCATCATTGCGGATGCAATAGAGAGTCCATCAGCTTCAATTCCGCAGGCCACGGGAGGCGATGCTGCTCAGGCCAAAGCAACCTACAGGTTCTATGCCAACCGCCGCGTTAACGGTTCCATTCTGAATCATGGTTTTGGTCTTGAAACCGCCCGGCGTTGTATCGACCAAAGGTGCATACTGGTAGTTCATGACACGACCACGTTGAATTTCACGGGTTTACACAGCATTACCGAGCTGGGTCCGATTGATTCTGGCAACCTGGCCAGAGGAATGCACCTGCACTCTGCGATGGGGCTTACTGTGCAGGGAAATGTTATCGGGATTTTGGACCAGCAGTGCTGGGCACGGCCCCAACCGAAGCCAAAGGAGAAGAACGAGAGACAAGGAGAAAGAAAGCAGCAAATGGATTCACGGCATGGAATCTGCACGTTCAGTTTTGTACAAGCGGCTGGGGAACTGGCAGTTCCGCGATTGATCCATCTGATGGATCGCGAGGGAGATGCCTATGAGGTCATGATGACGGTTGAAGATTCTGACGACAGTGCCATCATCCGTAGTGTCCAAAATCGTCGGACTGACGACCCATTGACCAAGTCGCACCAGGCGATACGAAACCAGCCAGTACTTGTCCAGGCAAGCATTGAAGTCAAACGCAAGAAGGACACTCCCCAACGAAAGGCGTTGGTGGAAGTGCGATTGATGGCAGTGACCTTGGAACCGGACCTGAAGAAGTATCCCCATGCCTGGCCAATGAGATGGAATCTGGTGGAGGTATGGGGAACCTACGCCACCTCCTGGAGTCGAACCACTGCACTGGCTGCTGTGGACGCGCGAAATTGCGACGACGGCGGATGATGCGCTGGAAGTCGTAAGAAAATACACCTGCAGGTGGCCGATTGAGGAAATGCATTTGGTCCTCAAGAGCGGCTGTAGGGTGGAAAGATCTACGCCTGGAGACCTGGGATCGATTGGAAAATGCGGTACGGGTGAATGCCTCGGTGGCTGCACGGATCGTCATGTTACGGGACTGGAGCCGGGAGTATCCGCAGACCCTGGCTCTGCAGGTATTGGAGAAGGACGAAGTGGATGCCTTGGTCAGCCACTTTGGCAAAGGAAAAGCCATTGCTGCCGCAAGATCTGACAATCCGTCAGGCGGTTCTTTGGATTGGCCGTTTGGGCGGCCATCTCAACCGCAAAAGCGATGGAATGCCCGGTGTACGGACGATGTGGCGTGGCTTGCAGGCCTTGGCTCTACTCGTTGCCGGATTCCGCGCAGGCCTGCGTGTCAACCAAGAAATGCTGGAATAGTTGTGGGTAATGCTCAGCCCTTGGCAGGGGGAGAGTTTTGGGTGAAGCGTGCCATTCAACTCCTCTCCTTTGCAAGGAGGGGTGCCCCGCAGGGGCGGGGTGGTGCTTGGCAAGTCCCCCTTAATGGGGATTAACCCCCTCCCCCCTTCGGGGTACTCCCCCTTGGCAGGGGGAGAGTTTTGGGCGAAGCGTGCCATTCAACTCCCCTCCTTTACAAGGAGGGGTGCCCCGCAGGGGCGGGGTGGTGCTTGGCAAGTCCCCATTAATGGGGATTAACCCCCTCCCCCCTTCGGGGTACTCCCCCTTGGCAGGGGAGAGTTTTGGGCGAAGCGTGCCATTCAACTCCCCTCCTTTACAAGGAGGGGTGCCCCGCAGGGGCGGGGTGGTGCTTGGCAAGAAATATAGCCTGTGTACCGAAGAAACTTATCGTTCTGGCGCGATTTTTGTTCACTTGCCCCATGGCGTAACGTAATGATCCTGATTTGATAGCTGCTCCCGCACGTCCCATAAGCCTTACAAGCCGATTAGCATCATAAAACGCTGCCATGCACCAGCCGCCGCCCGCCGGGTAGGCCAAGATGGGGGTGTGATGGGCCGAAATGATGAGGAAATAATGATGAAATATGGTTGTAGCCCTTATGGAATGTGCGGGTACAGCTATTAATTTGCGAGTGCATGAAAGAAGCCGACAGGATGCAGGATGCCGGATGCGCGCGGCATCCTACACCCTACAATCCTGGCTCCTTGAAAAGCCATCCATGTTCAGCCTGATTATTACCCTGCCATCCACACTACCCAGCGCGGCGGCTCCGTGCAGCTTCGTGCAGCGCGGTGCTGACCGAAGATGGGCGCACGGTGAAACTGCACCGGGAGCAAAAAACTTGCCACCAGGAACGCTGGCGCGCGGTTTTTTGCGTGATGGCAACGCCACGCGCTTGTCAGCTGCTGGACCGACAGTGAATGGCCTTGCCTTCGATTCAAGCCCGCCGCCGCTACGTTTGCCGCCCAAGGATTAAACGCAAACAGGTGCATGCTGAAAGCCCTACTCGCCATCTCACTCGGTTCTGCCCTCGGCGCAGTATTGCGCTGGATGCTGGGCACCAGGCTCAACAACCTGTTTCCCGCCATCCCGCCCGGCACGCTGGCTGCCAATCTGATCGGCGGCTACATCATCGGTGTTGCCATCGCCTATTTTGCCCAGGCACCCGGGATTGCCCCGGAATGGCGGCTGCTCATCATCACCGGCTTTTGCGGCGGCCTCACCACCTTTTCCACGTTTTCCGCAGAAGTCGTAAGCTTGCTGCAACAGGGGCGGCTAGGTTGGGCGATGGGTGCCATTGCAGCCCATGTCACCGGCTCGCTGCTGGCGACGCTGGCGGGACTGGCTTCCTGGCAAATACTAAAACCTACATGAATGACCAACGCCCTGCGATTCCCCGCGCCGTCTGGGCGCTTGGCTTTGTCAGTCTGCTGATGGATGTTTCCTCGGAACTCATCCACAGTTTGCTGCCGGTGTTCATGTTCACCACGCTGGGCATCTCGGCCTTCGCCATCGGATTGATCGAGGGGGCAGCGGAGGCAACGGCGCTCATCGTCAAGGTGTTTTCCGGCGCACTGTCCGACTGGTGGGGGAAACGCAAGCCATTGGCTGTTTTCGGCTACGGGCTGGGTGCGCTTTCCAAGCCCTTGTTTGCCATCGCCGACGGCGCGGGGCTGCTCGTTTGCGCCCGGCTGGTGGATCGGGTTGGCAAGGGTATCCGGGGCGCCCCCCGCGATGCGCTGGTCGCCGATCTGGCTCCAGCCGAGGTGCGGGGTGCGGCTTTCGGTCTGCGCCAGTCGCTCGATACGGTGGGCGCATTCCTTGGCCCACTGCTTGCCATGGGGCTGATGTTGCTATGGGCCAACGATTTTCGGTCCGTGTTCTGGGTGGCGGTGATTCCGGCCTTTCTTGCCGTGGCGCTGCTTTTCTTCGGGGTGCGGGAGCCCCAGCGGCAACACCAGGGCGACCAGAACAACCAGGACGGCAAGCGCACCAACCCCATCCGGCGCGAAAACCTGCGCCGGTTGCCAAGGGCTTACTGGTGGGTGGTGGGCATCGGCGCGGTCTTTACGCTGGCACGTTTCTCCGAAGCCTTCCTCGTCTTGCGCGTGCAAGCTGGATGCCTGCCGCTGGCCTTGGTACCGCTGGTACTCATCGTGATGAACGTGGCCTATGCAGCAACCGCCTATCCCTTTGGCAAGATGGCCGATACCGTGAGCCATCAGCGCTTGCTGGCCTGGGGCTTGCTGCTCCTGATCATGGCCGACATGGCGCTGGCGTGGGACGGCCACTGGGGTGTGGCCTGGGCAGGGATCGTGTTGTGGGGCCTGCACATGGCGATGACGCAAGGACTGCTGGCCGCCATGGTTGCCGACACGGCGCCAGGCGATCTGCGCGGCACGGCGTACGGATTTTTCAATCTTGCCAGCGGCCTTGCCATGCTCATCGCCAGCGGATTGGCCGGACTGCTCTGGGACAGCCTCGGCGCGGCATTTACTTTCGTTGCCGGAGCCGTCTTCGGTGTGGCGGCACTGGCCTTGCTTCAGCTCAGGAAGTACCTCCTACACCCTACAATCCCGGCTCCTTGAAAAGCCATCCATGTCCAGCCTGATTATTACCCTGCCATCCACACTCCCCAGCGCGGCGGCCCCGTGCAGCGCGGTGCTGACCGACGATGGGCGTACGGTGAAACTGCACTGGGAGTTGCCGCTGGCCCTGCTGCCGGCAGCGCAGGACAGCGAGACCATCGCCGTGGTGCCGCTGGAGCAATTGTCATGGCACCGGCTGGAGTTGCCGCCGGGAACGCTCTCACGCGGTTTTTTGCGTGATGGCAACGCCACGCGCCTGCGCCGGGTGCTCGATGGCCTGCTGGAAGAGCGGCTGCTGGATGAAACGGCACAACTGCATTTTGCGCTGGAGCCGCAGGCACGTGCCGGTCAGCCGGTCTGGGTGGCGGTGTGTGACCACATCTGGCTGGGCGCCTGGCTGGCGCAGCTGGAACAGGCCGGTCGCGTGGTGACGCGTATTGTTCCCGAGTTTTCCCCTGCCGTTGAGGATACGCCTGGCGGTTCCGTACTGCACCTGCTTGGCTCTCCCGAGCAAGGACAACTGGTCTGGATCGGCGCACATGGGCTGTGCATGCTGCCATGGTGTGCGGATGCCGTGGCGTTGATGGCGCCTGCGCCGAGCGAGCCAGCTGGCCTTGAGATCGTCGCCGAACCAGGGATGGCCGATGTAGCCGGGAAGCATTTCAAGGCGCCGGTACGCCTGCAAACTGCGCCGCAACGCGCCGTGGCGGCGGCGCAATCCGCCTGGGACCTGGCACAGTTTGACTTCTTGCGCACGCGCAGCGCCAGGGGGCGCAAGCGTCTCTCCGCTCTGGGGGACAGCCTGCTGCATGCCCCGCGCTGGCGGGCGGCGCGCTGGGCGGCACTGGCGCTGGTTGTCGTCAACCTCGTGGGTCTGAAAATCTGGGCCAGCAAGGAACAAAACGCCCTGGCCGCCAAGCAAGAACGTGTGCGTACCCTGTTGACGAGCACCTTTCCCGACGTGCGGGTGATACTGGACGCCCCGTTGCAGATGCAGCGTGCCTTGGCCGAGCTGCAACGCCAAAGCGGTTCCGTTGCGAACGGTGATTTTGAGATGCTGTTGGGTCTTTTGCAGACGACTGCTCCCGAACTGCAACTGTCAGGTGCCAGTACCATTGATTTTGTCGCCGGAGAATTGCGGCTGGGCGGTCTGCCCCAGGCCAGTGCGGCATTGGCCAGTATTTCTGCCACGCTCCAGCCCCAGGGGTATGGGGTCCGACTGGAGGGCGACAGCCTGGTACTCAAACCGCAAACGCGCAAACCATGAGTTGTTCATCGTGAGTTCTTCATCTTCTGTGCCATCCGAAACCCAAACCCTGTTTGCCACCTTGCACACGCACTGGCGTGCGCTTGCGCCGCGTGAGCGCCATATGCTGGGATTGGCAGCAACATTGGTACTCGGTGCCTTGCTGTGGGTGGCGCTGCTGGGGCCAGCCTTGCGCACCCTACGCAGCGCCCAGACGCAGGCCAGTGCGCTGGATTTGCAGATTCAGCAGATGACCATGCTGCAGATACAAGCCCAGGGTTTGCAAAAACAGGCACCACTGGGCTACGAAGAGGCGCTGCGCGCGCTGACCCAGGCCACCGAGCAAACACTTGGCAAGAGTGCACAGCTCAAACCCTCGGCTGAACGCGCAACCGTCACCTTGCAAGCCGCCCCTGCCGATGCCGTGGCCAGCTGGCTGGCGCAGGCACGGCTGAACGCCCGTTCGACGCCCATGGAAGTCCATCTGACCCGCCAGGGTATGCCCACCGGCGCCAGCACCTGGTCTGGCGTATTGGTCATGGCCTTGCCACAGAGGTGATCGGGGCTGCCGTATGCACATATCTCGGGCAGATTCTGTAGGAGTTCCCTGGGGCTGGGCGCTGGCTGGCGCGCTTCTTGGGCTGGTGTGGGCCGGCACCGTTTTCGCACCGGCGCGCTGGCTGGCAGCCAGTGTGCGGCAAGCCACTAGCCAGCGGGTGCAATTGAACCAACTTCAGGGCAGTGTCTGGCAAGGGTCGGCGCAACTGGTGCTCTCCGGCGGGGAAGGCAGTTCCGATGCCATCGCCCTGCCCGGTCGCGTGTATTGGCGCATTCAGCCGCGCTGGCTGGGATTGGAGATTGCACTGGGTGCCGATTGCTGTACCCAGGAGCCCTTGCGCATCGAAGCGCTGGCTACCGGCTGGCAAGCCCTACAGGTGACGCTGCACGATGCCCATTCGCAATGGCCTGCCAGTCTGCTGACCGGGCTGGGAACGCCCTGGAACACGGTGCGCGCCCAAGGCAAACTGGTCGCATCCAGCCAGGGTCTTAACGTGCAATGGAGTCCGGGCCAGTTCGTGCTTGCGGGGCAATTGCTGGTGGATGCCTTGCAGGTATCATCGCGCCTGTCCACCCTGTCGCCCATGGGCAGTTACCGCATCGTCTTGCAAGGCGGCACCGCGCCCAGCCTGCAACTCAGCACGCTGGAGGGCAGTTTGCAACTCTCGGGCAATGGGTATTGGCTGGGCCAACGTCTGCGCTTTCGCGGCGTGGCCAGCGCAGTGCCGGATCGGGTCGAAGCACTGACCAATCTTTTGAATATCCTGGGGCGGCGCGATGGCGCACGCTCCATCATCACCATAGGCCCACCGTGACACCACGCTCCAGACACAACCCACTTTCCAAACCCCGGCATATTGCTATTTATTCAATAGCTGCTCTCGCTCTATGGACGGGCGGTAGTGGCCTTTTTTACCCTCAAGCAGGGGAAGCGTTGGCGCAGACCACCTTGCCCGATGGTGTCCCCAAGGCAGGTGAACCCGTCACTCTGAACTTCAATAATGCCGAGATCGAGGCTGTGGCGCGCACCATGGCCACCCTTACCGGACGCAACGTGGTGGTGGACCCGCGCGTCAAGGGAACCATCACGCTGACCACCGAGCGTCCGGTCAGCGCTGCGGTGGCCTATAACCAGTTTCTGGCGATGCTGCGGCTGCAAGGGTATACCGTGGTTGATACCGCAGGCCTGGACAAGATCGTGCCCGAGGCGGATGCCAAGCTGCAAAGCGGCGCGGTGCAGGCAACAGGGGTTGTGGCGGGCAACCAGATTGCCACCCAGATTTTCAAGCTCCATTTTGAAAACGCCAACAACCTGCTGCCCATCCTGCGCCCCCTGATCAGCCCCAACAACACCATCAACGTCAACCCCGGTAACAACGCGCTGGTCATTACCGACTATGGCGATAACCTGCGTCGCATCGCCCAGATCATCGCTGCCATGGATGTACCCAATAGCACCGATGTCGAGGTGATTGTGCTCAAGCACGCCATTGCCGTTGATCTGGCGCCCTTGGTGCTGCGTCTGCTGGACGCAAGCTCGGGCGGTTTTGCGGTTCCGAATGCGGGACAGGCCGACGGCAGCTCTAAAACCACGCTGGTGGCCGAACCACGCAGCAATACCCTGCTCCTGCGCGCGGCCAACCCGGCGCGGCTGGCGCAGGCACGCGCCCTGATCCACAAACTCGATCAGCCGGAGGTGCAAAACCCCAATGGCAACATTTACGTGGTGTACCTGAAAAATGCCGATGCCACCAAGCTCGCGGCCACCTTGCGCGCTGCCCTGTCAGGAGAAGTACGCAACGCCACCACAGCCAATCCGGCCAATCCGGGAGCAGTGGCAGCGGCAGCATCCCAGCAAGCACCCACCACGGGTGGGCAGATTCAGGCTGACCCATCAACCAATTCGCTCATCATCAGCGCGCCCGAACCGCAGTACCGGCAACTGCGCGCGGTGATTGACAAGCTCGATGCCCGGCGCGCCCAGGTCTATGTGGAGAGTCTGATTGCCGAGGTCAACGCCGACAAGGCCGCTGAATTCGGCATCCAGTGGCAAGGCGTGCTAGGACAAAATGGCGACAGCAACATCGGGATGCTGGGAACCAACTTCAGCATTGGCGGCACCAATATCATCAACCTGGCCACCAAGGCGGCCACTGCGGGCGCCCTGCCCTCCACCGGCGGCAATTTCGCGGTAGCCAACCAGACCAACGGTGTCTATGTGCTGGGCTTTCTGGCGCATTATTTGCAGTCCAATGGCGATGGCAACATCCTGTCCACGCCCAATCTGCTGACACTGGACAACGAAGAGGCCAAGATCGTCATTGGCCAGAATGTGCCGTTTGTGACCGGCCAATACACCAACACCGGTGCAGCCACCACCAACACCGTCAACCCGTTCCAGACTATCGAACGCAAGGATGTGGGGCTGACTTTGCGTGTCAAGCCGCAAATCAGCGAAAATGGCAGCGTCAAACTCACCATTTTTCAAGAAGTTTCCAGTGTGCAAGCCTCTTCGGTCAACTCGGCCAGCGGTCTGATTACCAATAAGCGCTCCATCGAATCCAATGTGTTGGTGCAAGACGGTGCAATCATCGTCCTGGGTGGTCTGTTGTCCGACGAATACTCCGGCAACCAGGAAAAAGTGCCCGGCCTGGCCGATATGCCTTTTCTGGGGCATCTCTTCAAGGCTGAGACACGCAGCCGCAAAAAAACCAATCTGATGGTATTTTTGCGACCCGTGGTGGTGCGCGATACCGCCGCCACGTTGGCCTATTCCAACGACCGCTATGAAATGATGCGCAGCAGCCAGTTGCAAGCACAGCCTGCGGCCAGCGTCACCGTGCCGATCAACGAAAACGCCGTGCTGCCAGCGTTGGCCATTGCCCGGGAACTAAAAACAACGCCCCCCGTGAATAAATAAATGTGTCAATGAGCCAAGTTACCGCCCTACCCCTGAATCACTACCCCCTGCCCTATGCGTTTGCCCGCAGCCAGCAACTCCTCCTGGAAGAGCAGGACGGCAAGCTGGTGCTCTGGTTGCACCCCCTGGAGTCCAGCGATCCCGGCCAGACCCTGGGTTGTGTGACCGAAGTGATGCGCAAATATGCCGTACACCAGGTCCGGCTGGAAGCACCGGAGTCTTTGCGCCAGCGCATCAGCGCGGCCTATGCCCAAAGCGAATCCAGTGCGGCCACCGTCATCAGCGAGGTGGAGAGCGACATCGACCTGTCACGCATGATGCAGGCGCTGCCAGCTATCGAAGATTTGCTGGAGACTTCGGACGACGCGCCCATCATCCGCATGCTCAACGCACTGCTGACCCAAGCCGCGCGGGATGGTGCCAGCGACATCCATATCGAACCCTACGAGCGCCATTCCAGCGTGCGCTTTCGGGTCGATGGCGCGCTACGTGACGTGGTGCAACCCAACCGCGCGCTGCACGCTGCGCTGATTTCGCGCCTGAAAATCATGGCCGATCTGGATATTGCTGAAAAGCGCCTGCCGCAGGATGGCCGCATCTCGCTGCGCATCGGCACGCGCGGCGTTGATGTGCGCGTCAGCACCCTGCCCAGCGCCCACGGCGAGCGTGCCGTGCTGCGTTTACTCGACAAAAGCAGTGGCAAACTCAGCCTGGAATCCGTGGGTATGCAAGGCGATGTGCTCACACGTTTCGAGCACCTGGTGGTGCAACCGCACGGCATTATCCTGGTCACCGGCCCCACCGGTTCAGGCAAAACCACCACGCTGTACGCGGCGTTGCAAAAACTCGATACCCGTCGGCAAAACATCATGACGGTCGAAGACCCGATTGAGTATGAATTGCCCGGCGTGGGCCAGACCCAGGTCAATGCCAAGATCGATCTGGATTTTGCCAAGGCGCTGCGCGCCATTTTGCGCCAGGACCCGGATGTCATCATGATCGGTGAAATCCGCGACTTCGAGACGGCGCAAATCGCCATTCAAGCCTCGCTGACCGGGCATCTGGTGCTGGCAACGCTGCACACCAACGATGCAGCCAGCGCCGTGACCCGCCTGGGCGACATGGGCATTGAGCCATTCCTGCTGAGTTCCTCCCTGCTGGGTGTGCTGGCGCAACGCCTGTTGCGCAAACTCTGCACCACCTGCAAGGGTCCGGGTTGCCCGGCTTGCGGGAACACGGGCTACCAGGGCCGCACGGGCATCTTCGAGTTGCTGGTGACCAATGACGCCATCCGCGCGCAGATTCACCACCGGGGTGCCGAGGCCGATATCCGCACGGCAGCCATTGCCAGCGGCATGCGTTTGATGCGCGAGGATGGCGAACGCCTGGTGCGCGACGGCATCACATCACGCGAGGAGCTGGTGCGCGTTACACGGGATTGATTTGTTCATTGGTCATTGAAATTGACCGGAATTTCAGCTTTTTTCCTACTTTTGTTTAACTTATTCGAGCCCAGAATCGGGCTTCCTGAGGAGATATTCATGGCACTTCAATACCAACTCAAAGAGGGAAACTACCACCTCTACGATCTGAGCACCCCGCCCAGCAAGGTCACCGGGCAACACCGCCTGCGTCTCATGACCGATACCGTGGCGATTGCCTTCGACGCCCGCACAGGCACACTGCATGAACACGGCAACCCCACGCGCATCCACTCCTGGGCGAGCAACACACGCCGACGCCTGCGGGCTTCCGGCGCACAGGAAAGCGCCAACGACATCGTGGTGGTATCCGGCCCGCTACCGGTGGACGAAATCAACAAGTGCCTGCGTATCCAGGGCTACTGCAGCCAGATGTTCAGCCGCCTGGACAGCCTGCCGCACGGCAAGCGCTTGTCCAAGTAAAGTTATCCGGCCAACGCGGCTTTGACTGCAGCTGAAACGGCGGCCATTTCCGCCTTGCCGCCCAGACGCGTTTTGGCCACACCCATCACCTTGCCCATGTCTGCCGGTCCACTGGCGCCCAGTTCGGCCACGATGGCCTTGACCTCTGCCAGTACCGCATCGGCTGACATGCGCTGTGGCAAATAGGCCTGCAGCACCTTCATTTCGGCTGTTTCCTTGTCGGCCAGGTCCATGCGGTTGGCCTTGGTGAAGGCTTCAATGCTGTCCTTGCGCTGCTTGATGAGCTTGTCGATGATGGCGATCACCTGTGTGTCGTCCAGCACGATGCGCTCATCCACTTCCTTTTGCTTGAGCGCGGCCAGCAGCAGGCGAATGGTGCCCAGACGCTCACTGTCTTTGGCACGCATGGCGGTTTTCATATCTTCGGTAATCTGGTCTTTCAGTGACATGGTGCGGATTCCTTGGGGAAAACGTAAATAAACGTAAATAAAAAATGCCCGCCTGAGCGTCCCCAAGCGGGCATTTCATGAAATGCAGTGACGTAACAGTAACCGTAATACGTTAGAACAACTTCTTGGGCAACTGCATGCTGCGAATGCGTTTGTAGTTACGCTTGACGGCAGCAGCCTTCTTGCGCTTGCGCTCGGCAGTGGGCTTCTCGTAAAACTCGCGCGCGCGCAAGTCGGTCAGCAGGCCTAATTTTTCGATGGTGCGCTTGAAGCGTCGCAATGCGACATCAAAGGGTTCGTTTTCTTTTATACGGATGGTTGTCATTAATAAGAGTGTCCAAATTGTGCTGTCGCCAACCACAGGTGAAGATCGGGCACCTGTGACCACGTTCAGCGGTGTTCCCCCATCCGTTATGCGTAACTAGTATTGGCCGATGGGGGTCTGCCAGAAAAGCCTGCCATTATATATTTAATAGTATTTGCGCCGCTACGGTCTGTGAGCGCTTGTACAAAACCTGGCGCAGGTCACTGCATTTGTTGCGTAATTGAAACGATTGGAAAAACGGCTGGGGATTTAGTTTGCGCAATACGCACAGAGCTTGTTGCCTTCCGGGTCACGGAAGTAACCCACGTAAAAGCCTTCGCTGCGTGGCCCTGTGGGGCCTTCGTCGCTACCGCCCAACTCCAGCGCCCTGGCATGTATCTTGTCCACCAGTGCGCGTGAGCTAACCTGCAGGCCAACCATGACCCCATTGCCCACCGTTGCAGGTTGGCCATCGAACGGTGTCATGATGGCCAGACTGGGTTCATCCGGCGCCGTGCCCCAGGCAATGCCACGGTCAAACTCCCACAAACGCCTGGCGCCGAGTTCCCCCAGCAAGGCATCGTAAAAAACTGCTGCCCTGGGCAGATTATTGGTTCCCAATGTCACATATCCAATCATCGCAATCTCCATCAGTTGAATTAAAAATTAGCGCTTGCGCAGCGGCGAATCGTTCACGATACCCCAGGAATCTTGCGGAGCCGTGATCAGATCACCCCCTAGCCCCAGACGCTCAGCGTACCACAGTGTCAGGCCCACGCCGCCGATGATGACAATCGCAATAATGAGCAGTTTGACGCAGGTAACCCAGAATTTAGGCTCATCATCCATTCTTTCATCCCCTCTCCACTCTCCTGACGGCCAAGCAATAAAAACTCCATCAATGCTTTTTGCACATGCATACGGTTTTCGGCTTCGTCCCACACCACGGATTGCGGGCCATCAATCACTTCAGCTTGCACTTCTTCGCCCCGGTGTGCGGGCAGACAGTGCATGAACAGTGCATCGGGTTTGGCTGCCGCCATCATCCGGGTGTCCACACACCAGGCTGCAAAGGCTTTGCGCCGTTGCTCGTTTTCCGCTTCAAATCCCATGCTGGTCCAGACATCGGTGGTCACCAGATCAGCGCCTGCACAGGCATCCAGGGGATCGCTATATGTTTTATAGCTACCTGCGCCCATTCCATGTACGCCATGTGCGCCAAGGGCAATATTCTGCTTCAACTCATAACCACTGGGTGTACTCACACGCAAATGGAAACCCAGCAAATCGGCAGCTTGCAGCCAGGTATTGGCCATGTTGTTGCCATCGCCCACCCAGGCAACAGTTTTGCCCTCAATCGGTCCCCGGTGCTCGATGTAGGTAAAAATATCCGCCAGAATCTGGCAGGGGTGAAATTCGTTGGTCAAACCATTGATGACAGGTACGCGCGAGTGCATGGCAAAACGCTCCAGCTTGGTCTGTTCAAAGGTGCGTATCATCACAATGTCGGTCATCCGGCTGATGACTTTAGCGCTGTCCTCTATCGGTTCCGCACGGCCCAGCTGGCTGTCTCCGGTGGTCAGGTGCACCACGCTGCCACCCATCTGGTACATGCCGGCTTCAAAGCTGACACGGGTACGGGTCGAGGCCTTTTCGAAAATCATCGCCAGGGTGCGGTCGACCAGTGTGTGGTGGCGCACAAAAGTCTTGAACTTGTGCTTGATAAAAGCCGCGCGCTCCAGCAAGTAGGCATACTCCTCCTGGCTGAAATCAGCAAATTGCAGGTAATGGCGCACTGGAGGGGCTCCCTTGGGCAAGGTGCTGGGAATACCAGCGTAGTTGGTATCGCTGGTAGTCATGCTGCATCCTTCACAAAGCGGGCAATCAACGGGCACACAATGGCCACAATCTGCTCGGCTGAGCAGCGCTCAGTATCAGCGGTGGTAACAAGCGCACCACGCTATCGGCGGTCACGCTGATAAGTAGTCCTTGGTCCGCGCATTGCTGCACCAGCGCAGCGCAGGGGCGATCCAGCTCAATACCCAGCATCAGACCCTGGCCGCGAATGTCCTTGACTGCGCCTCTGGCCAGCTCAGGTGCCAATGCCTGGTGCAATGCGGTCTTCAGTTGGGCACCAATCCGGGTGGCGTTATCCAGCAAGTTTTCTTGCTCCATGATGCGGATGGTCTCGACCCCGGCGCGCATGGCCAAGGGGTTGCCGCCAAAGGTGCTGCCATGGTTTCCGGGGCCAAAAATCGTGGCCGCCTTGGGACCGGCAACCACCGCCCCCACGGGAACGCCCGAGCCCAAACCCTTTGCCAAGGGCATCACATCCGGTTGAATGCCAGCCCACTGGTGGGCAAACCATTTGCCCGTACGGCCCATGCCGCATTGCACTTCGTCGATCATGAGCAACCAGTCACGTGCGTCGCACAAGGCACGCACGCTGCGCAAATAGTCCGCATGCATGGGGTTGACGCCGCCTTCGCCCTGGATGGCTTCCAGAAACACCGCCACCACGTCGGGATTGTTGGCCGTGGCTTCCTCCAGCGCGCTGATGCTGTTGATCGGCACACGAATGAATCCTTCAAGTAATGGACCAAACCCGGCTTGCACCTTGGGGTTGCCGGTAGCACTCAACGTGGCAATCGAGCGGCCATGAAAGGCTTTTTCATAAACCACGATCTGCGGGCGCTCTATGCCCTTGTCGTGGCCAAATTTACGCGCCAGCTTGAGTGCTGCCTCGTTGGCCTCCAGTCCCGTGGAGCAGAAAAATACATTGGACATGCCGGATCGCTCAACCAGCAGGCGTGCCAATTCTTCCTGCAGTGGCACATGGTAGTAGTTGGAGGTGTGGATCAGTTTGCCAAGCTGGTCGTGCAAGGCCGCTACCAGTTGCGCATGGTTATGCCCCAGGGTATTGACCGCAATGCCGCCCAGTGCATCGAGATATTCGCGGCCATTCACGTCCCACACGCGACAGCCCTGGCCGTGTGACAAGGCAATTGGCAGGCGGCCATAGGTGTTCATGACGTGGGGTGAAGAAGGGGTGGCAGGTGCAGTGGTCATGCATAAACCTCAGGTTAGGCGCAGTTATCAGACACGGAGTTAAACACGTAAAGCGATCCTCTATCATGCTACATATTATCCACTTTACATTGGAGAGTCAGCATGAACACATGGGGTAAGCGCATCGGACTGGGGATCGGGTTGTTGATTGTGTTAGGTGTGGCCTTGCTGCTTGTAGGCAACACGCTGGGGAAGCACAAACGCCAGCGGCACGTGAACATACCCGTACAGGGCGTGGCCTGGGCGAGTGACGCTGCGGGCCTGGAGCATGGGCGCTATCTGTTTCGCTCACGCGGCTGTGCCGATTGCCACGGGCAAGACGGCGGCGGACGCGAATTCATCAACGATGGCAAAGGCATGCGCATCATCGGGCCTAATATCACCGTTGGTGGCCCAGTCGGAAAGTATTCGGCACAAGACTGGGAACGCATCATTCGCCACGGAGTCAAGGCCGATGGTCGTGCGGCCTTCATCATGCCCAGCGAAGACTACAACCGCTTTTCCAACGCGGACCTGGCGGCCCTGGTGGGCTATGCCCGCACACTGGCACCACGCCAGGGGGGCGAAGCGGTTGTGGAATTACCGTTGCTTGTCAATATCCTGTATGGATTTGGAGGCATTCGGGATGCTTCGGAAAAAATCGACCACAGCCTGGCACCGGCACAACCGGTCCCGGTAGCGGTCAATGCACAGTACGGCGCCTATGTGGCCAATATGTGCATAGGCTGCCATGGCCCGGGCCTGTCGGGTGGCATGATTCCAGGCGGACCGCCGGACTGGCCAGCTGCCGCCAACCTGACGCCCGGCAAGGATAGCGCCATGGTGCGCTACGGCAATGCGGATGCCTTTGTCGCCATGTTGCGTTCCGGTAAACGTCCGGACGGCACAGTCATCAAGGTAATGCCGTTTGAATCACTGCGTGAGCTCAACGACACCGATGCACAGGCCATCTACGCATACATGAAAACTGTACCGCACCGCAATGCAGGTCAACCATAAAGTTGGCGATAAACCATGGCACTCAAATCCACCATTTACAAGGCAAGTCTTCAAATTGCTGACATCGACCACAGCTACTACGCCGACCACCTGCTGACGCTGGCGCGCCACCCCAGCGAGACCGACGAACGCATGATGGTGCGCCTGACCGCTCTGGCGCTCAATGCCCATGCGTTGCAAGATACGTGCAACGGGGATGGCACGCTGGCGTTTGGTGCGGGATTGTCTGACCCGGATGACCCGGATGCTTTACTAACCGACTTTACCGGAAGAAAGCGTTTGTGGATTGAAGTCGGCCAACCGGAAGAAAAACCCCTTGGCAAAGCCTGTGGCAAAGCCGACACTGTGCTTGTCTACGCCTTCCACCACGCTGCCGAAGTCTGGTGGAAGGGTATCGAGAGCAAGCTGTCGCGACTGGATAGATTACAGATATGGCGAATTCTCTCGGAGGATTCACAGGAACTGGCCAAACTGGCCGAGCGCAACATGCAGTTGCAAGTTACGGTGCAAGACGGCGCCATCACCATGAGCAGCAATCTGGGCACTGTGCATGTCGACCCGATACGCTGGAAATAACGCCGTCAGGCCGTTGGCAGCTGGTAGTCCTTGAGCAATTCGCGCAACCGGACTTTCATCATCTTGCCGGTCGCACCCAGGGGGATGGCATCGACAAACACCACGTCGTCGGGAATCTGCCATTTGGCCGTCTTCCCTTCATAAAAGGCCAACAACTCCTCACGCGACAATTCCATACCCGGTTTCTTGACCACGGCCACGATGGGGCGCTCGTCCCATTTGGGGTGCTTCATGCCAATGCAGGCGGCCATGGCAACCGCCGGGTGCGCCATGGCGATGTTTTCCACGTCGATGGAGCTGATCCACTCGCCGCCGGACTTGATGACGTCCTTGCTGCGGTCGGTGATCTGCATGTAGCCTTCGGCGTCGATGGTCGCCACATCCCCCGTCGGGAACCAGCCATCGACCAAGGGCGCTTCGCCCTCGCCCCGGTAGTAGTCGCTGATGATCCAGTGCCCCTTGACCAGCAGATCGCCCGAGGTTTTGCCATCCCAGGGCAACTCCTGGCCATCGCCATCCACAATTTTCATGTCCACGCCAAAGACGCTGCGCCCCTTGCTTGATGCGCACCTTCATCTGGTCGGCAGCATCCAGCGCCAGGTGCTTGTTCTTGAGCGTGCACACGGTACCCAAGGGGGAAGTTTCGGTCATGCCCCAGGCGTGCAGCACTTCAACGCCATACTGGTCGTTAAAAGCCGCCAGCATGGCCGGCGGGCAGGCCGAGCCGCCAATGACGGTGCGCGTGAGGGTGGAAAAGCGCAACTGGTTGCTTTGCACATGGGCCAGCAGCATTTGCCAAACAGTGGGCACGCCTGCCGCAAAATTGACTTTTTCCGACTCGATCAACTCGTAAAGCGACTTGCCGTCCATGGCTGGGCCGGGAAAGACCAATTTGGCACCGGTCATGGCCGCCGAATAGGGCAAGCCCCAGGCATTCACGTGGAACATGGGCACCACCGGCAGCACACAATCGCGCGCGCTCATGCTCAAGGCGTCGGGCAGCGCACCGGCCATGGCGTGCAAAATGGTCGAGCGGTGGCTGTACAGCGCGGCCTTGGGGTGGCCCGTGGTGCCGCTGGTGTAACACATGCTGGAGGCGGTGTTTTCATCGAATATCGGCCAGACATAGTCGGACGACTGCGCACCCATCCAGGCCTCGTAACTGTGCAGGTTCGCGATTCCCGTGTCCGCAGGCAGCTTGTCGGCATCGCACAAGGCGATGTAGTGCTTGATGGTGGTGCAGCGGCTGTGCACGGCCTTGATGATGGGTAAAAAGCTCAGATCAAAACACAAAACCTGGTCTTCGGCATGGTTGGCGATCCACACGACCTGATCGGGATGCAGACGCGGGTTCAGGGTGTGCAACACGCGGCCACTGCCGCTGACACCAAAATACAGTTCCAGATGGCGGTAGCCGTTCCAGGCCAGCGTTGCCACCCGGTCGCCAAACGCCAGTTGCAGGCCATCCAGCGCCTTGGCGACCTGACGCGAACGCTGCGCAACGTCCTTGTAGGTGTAGCGATGCAGATCACCCTCCACCCGACGCGAGACAATCTCGGCCTCGGGGTGGTGCCGCTGTGCAAACTCGATCAAAGACGAAATCAGCAACGGCTGGCTCTGCATGAAACCTAGCATGGTACAACTCCTATATCAATATTAATAGCTGTACCCGCACATTACATGCGGCCTACAGCCCGTTTTATCATTTATTACATTGCGGCGTAATTCGGACCGCCACCGCCTTCTGGCGTGACCCAGACGATGTTCTGGGTGGGATCCTTGATGTCGCAGGTCTTGCAGTGTACGCAGTTTTGTGCATTGATCTGCAATCTGTCGGTGTTGTGCGGGGTTTTTACGAATTCATACACGCCCGCCGGACAATAGCGCGCCTCTGGTCCCGCAAACTTGGCCAGGTTGACAGCCACGGGCACCGAAGCGTCTTTGAGTGTCAGGTGCGCAGGTTGTTGCTCTTCGTGGTTGACGTTGCCGATGAACACACTGCTCAGACGGTCAAAGGTCAACTTTCCATCGGGTTTGGGATACACAATGGGCTTGCATTCGGCTGCAGGCTTGAGGTAGGCGTGGTCGGGTTTGTCCCGGTGCAGCGTCCAGGGAATATTGCCGCGCAGCACGAATTGTTCAATGCCATTCATGATCGTGGCCACCGTCAAGCCTTTCTGGAACCAGGACTTGAAGTTGCGTGCCTTGTACAGCTCGGCGTACAGCCAGCTTTTCTCGAAGGCCTGCGGGTAGTCCGTCAGTTCGTCGTGCTGGCGCCCAGCCACCACTGCATCAAAAGCCGCCTCGGCGGCCAGCATGCCGGTCTTGATCGCTGCATGGCTGCCCTTGATGCGGCTGACGTTCAGATAACCGGCCTCGCAACCCACCAGGGCGCCACCGGGAAATACGGTTTTTGGCAGGGACAGCAAGCCACCCGCCGTAATGGCACGCGCGCCATAACCCACGCGCTTGGCGGGCTTCAGACCTTTATCTTCGCCTTCGAGGTAATAGCGGATGTTGGGGTGTGTCTTCCAGCGTTGAAACTCTTCAAACGGGCTGAGGTAGGGGTTGGAATAACCCAATCCGGTAATGAAACCGAGCGAAATCCGGTTGCCGTCCATGTGGTACAAGAACGCGCCACCGTAGGTGCTGTCATCCATGGGCCAGCCGGCCGTGTGGATGACAAAACCGGGCTCATGGCGCGCCGGGTCAATTTCCCAGACTTCCTTGATGCCGATGCCATAGCCTTGGGGGTCTTTGCCTTCGCTGAGATTGAAGCGGGCAATGATCTGTTTGCCCAGATGGCCGCGCGTGCCTTCGGCAAACACGGTGTATTTGCCCAACAGCTCCATGCCCAGCTGAAAATTCTCGCCAGGCTCGCCATCCTTGCCGATGCCCATATTGCCGGTGGCCACGCCTTTGACGGCACCACTGTCGGTATACAAAACCTCGGCAGCCGCAAAACCGGGAAAAATCTCGACACCCAGGCCTTCAGCCTGTTGGGCCAGCCAGCGCGTCAATGCCCCTAAGCTGATGATGTAGTTTCCGTGGTTTTTTGTACACTCTGGCAGCAAAAAATTGGGCATTCTGAAAGCCGAATTTTCCCCCATGAACAATATGGCATCGTCCGTTACTGGCTGGTTCAAGGGCGCGCCCAACTCTTTCCAGTTCGGAAAAAGCTCCGTCAGGGCGATAGGGTCCATGATGGCGCCGGAAATGATGTGTGCGCCAGGCTCCGAGCCTTTTTCCAGCACCACCACCGAAATTTCCTTACCTTTTTCGGCCGAGAGCTTTTTGAGTCGAATGGCGGTGGCTAAACCTGCCGGGCCGGCACCTACAACCACAACGTCATACTCCATCGCTTCACGGGGACCGAACTGGGCCAGAATTTCTTGGTTTGTCATGCTGTGTCTCGCTGGATAATGGGGCTTAATGGGGCTACACGGTTTGCCCAATCACACAATAATGGTGCGTCTTGGACAAAGGTGCTGATTTTATTCGCGGAACAGGTGTCGTCGATTGCGTCGATTATGGGTTTCTTTTGATTTGTGGAGGTTCTCTAAATGGCATACAGCATTGATCTATCAGGCCGCGTGGCCTTTATTACCGGCGCATCCAGCGGCCTGGGGGCGCAATTTGCGCGCACCCTGTCCAGTGCTGGCGCCGCAGTGGTGTTAGCCAGTCGGCGCATCGACAAACTCAAGGAGTTGCGCGCGACCATTGATGCCGAGGGAGGTGATGCCCACGTCATCGAGCTGGATGTCACCGACATGGACTCCATTAAATCGGCGGTTGCGCATGCCGAAACTGAAGTGGGCTCGATTGACATTTTGGTCAACAACTCGGGGGTGGGCTCGATGCAGCGTCTGCAGGAAACTTCCGTTGACGATTTTGACTATGTATTCGATGTTAACGTCAAGGGAGCATTTTTTATGGCGCAGGAGGTCGCCAAGCGCATGCTCGCGCGCGCGACAGGGGCAGCGCCTGGCACCTATACGGGGGGACGCATCATCAATGTAGCATCGGTGGCGGGTTTACAGGTATTGCAACGAATTGGTGTCTATTGCATGAGCAAGTCCGCCCTGATTCAGATGACCAAAGCCATGGCACTGGAATGGGGCAAGTTCGGCATCAACACGAATGCGATCTGTCCGGGCTATATCGACACTGAAATGAACCATTACCATTGGAAAACCGATAACGGCCAAAAGCTGATAAAAATGCTGCCGCGCAAACGTGTCGGCCACCCCGCAGACCTGGATGCCCTGATTGTCATGCTGTGCTCGGACCAAAGCCACTTCATCAATGGCGCGGTTATTTCGGCAGATGATGGTTTTGGCGTGTAAGTGCGTGTAAGTGGTGCATGAAAATGTCCGAATCTGCAAAAATGCCGGGCTTTTAGCCTGCAATCAGGTATTCTGGCAGCGACAATCCATGTCAACATTCGCAACAATATTCTCAACAACATTCGCAACACTTGCTGATCAGCACCGTGGCAACCGATTTCTTCAGCACCTCCATTGACTTGCGTCAACTGCAGTTGAGCGATGCACGCGCGTTGCTGGATCACAGCATGTTGTCGGCCATTCCTCCACCAGGACAATCCGCCAGTGCTTATCTGCAAAGCATCATTGATGGTTTGTGTGAGTTGTCGCTCAAAGACCCGCTGACGGGCCTTGGCAATCGACGCCACTTTCGCACGATACAGGAGCGCACGATTGATGGCGTGGCGCGCTCTGGTGACCCGGCCTTGTTGTTGATGCTCGATATTGACCATTTCAAGCGGGTCAACGATACCTATGGTCACCAGGCGGGCGACCAGGTGTTGCAGGCGTTTGCCAAATGCATCTCGGGTTGTGTGCGCCCGCTGGACACCGTGGCGCGCTACGGCGGTGAAGAATTTGCGATAGTATTGCCCAATTGCCATCCTTCTTTTGGTAATACTGTCGCCGAACGCATTCGCGCCACCATCGAAGCTCTTGTCATTCCCATTTCACCCAGCCTCACTATTCGGATTACCACCAGCATTGGGGGGGCCTATGCGCCCGAATGGGTGCGTTCTACCGCAGCCTTATGGACTGAGCGTGCCGATGTGCAGCTCTACCGCGCAAAAAGAGAGGGACGCAACCGCGTGTTTCTGGATCAACAGCAGGAAATTTATGTCAGTGCAGAAGAAAAACATCTCCTGTTTGGCCATCTTGCGCTGGGTGAACCAGCCTGGATCGAAAGCATTCCCGGGAGTGAATTACCGGGCGGCTCGGCCAGTGGCGCCATGCAAGGGGTTAATTGATGTCTGAGGCAGTCGCCAACCCCACCAACACCAACACACCGATCAAACCCCTGGGCAAGGTACTGGCTGTCACCAGCGGCAAGGGAGGTGTTGGAAAAACCTTTTTGTCGGCCAACCTGGCGGCGGCCCTGGCCAAACTGGGGCAGCGCGTGCTGGTGCTTGATGCCGACCTTGGTCTGGCAAATCTTGATGTGGTGCTCAACCTGTACCCCAAAGTCACGCTGCACGACGTTTTCACGGGAAAAACCAAGCTGGAGGAGGCCATTATCCGTGCTCCGGGTGGATTTTCCGTACTGTTGGCAGGCTCCGGCATGGTGGAGTATTCACGCCTGACGCCCGAGGTGCGGGACGATTTCCTGCGCGTCATGAATGGTTTGACACCCCATTACGACATTGTGCTGCTCGACACCGGCGCAGGTATTTCAGATGTCGTGCTATTTGCTGTTTCGCTGGCATCCGAGGTCATCTTGGTGGCCACCCCCGAGCCGACATCACTTACCGATGCCTACGCCACCATCAAGGTGCTGGTAGGCCAGCAAAAGCGCCAGATCATCCGTTTGGTGGTCAATCAGACCGCCCGATTGGGCGATGGCCGGGCCATTACCGTGCAATTGCAGCAGGTGCTGGATCGTTTTGTGGTGACAGATACTGGCCGTGCAATCAAATTGATCCATATGGGCGATATTCCTGCAGACGGTTTTGTGCGCCAGGCCATCATGCGGCGCCAGCTTCTGATGCAATCCACACCAGGCTGCCCCGCCGCGATGGCCATATCCCAACTGGCCCTCAAAATCCAGGAAACCCTGATTCGCAGATAAGCCAGAAACGGGTCAATTGAATAGCTCAATCCCGTTCTGAATAACCCCGATGACCCCCAGCTGGTTCTCGTTAGACTCCGCAAAGCTCGCCAAGGCCGAAGGCTTGTCGTAAACACCCGCATCCAGTTGTCCAAGCCACCAGCTGTAGCCACCGGGGTCTGGGGAGCGGTGCAAAACATTGCTGTAGAGCTTGGTCAGGAAATCGGCATTGCTGGGGTTCGTGCCGTAGAGAATCTGGAACTCCTGGCTGCCAACGAATTCTGCCGCTACGCGGTCCTGGGTTGTGCCACTGTCCATCCTGTCGATCCAGTATTTGAGTCCCCCATTATCTGGAGTGCGATTAAAAGCGGCCTGGTAAATCCGGTATGCCTGCCCAGCGCTTCCTGCGATATCCAGAGCAAGGGTTTCGTTGGAGAACTGGAGGCGTTCGACGTTCTGGATGGTATCGGTCCCATCGACAGGGGAAGAGACCGTCCAGCCGCTTGCAGTCCTGGTGATGGTGTGATCGGCGCGGGTGCCAGTGAAGATTGCGGTGTCAAGACCAGAGCCGCCGTTCAAAGTATCGTTGCCGTTGGATCCGTCAAGGGTATTTTTGTTGGCATCCCCGGTCAATGTATCGCCAAAAACGCTGCCGACCACATCCTCGATATTGCGCAGGGTGTCGTTACCCAAACCACCGGTTGCCACGCCCGCCGTCAAGTCGACGTTCACAGCAAAGGCAGCGCTGTAGTAAGCAACGACGTCGGTCCCGTCTTTGCCGTCGATCACATCGTCGCCACCGTTGCCCTCCAGGTGGTCACGGCCCGCGCCGCCCGTGATGGTGTCGTTCCCGTCGCCGCCCAGGAAGCCAACCGAAGCGTCATTGCCGATAAAAGTATCGTTGAATCGTGAGCCGAACACCAGTTCAATCCCGGTAATGGAATCAGAACCGGCACCTCCCGTGGCCCGTCCAGTGGTCATGTTGATGGTGACGCCCGCAGTTGCATCGGTGTAATAGAGGTAGTCGTAACCCTCGCCACCATCCATCATGTCATCACCTGCACCACTAAACAGCACATCGTCACCCGTGCCGCCGCGCAGTGTGTCGTTGCCCCCACCACTCTTGAGGGTGTCACTGCCAGCGAGTCCATCGACCACTTCGTTATTTGCAGTGCCTGTCAATGCGTCGTTGCCAGCGGTGCCGGTGATGGTCAAAACGGTTGCGGTTGGCAAACTGCCTGTGGCACCGGCAAAATTTCTGGGCGTGGCAAGGGCGGATTCACCCGTGCGCGTGACACTGCGCACCCCATCGCCGGGCAGTGCTGGATAGGTGATGGTATCGACACCACCGAAATTCAACGACCCTCCGGCAGTGGACAAAAAGCCGGACTCAATGATGAAGTCGGGGGTGACCACACCCAACTCTGCGAAACCCTGGGTTGCAATCAGCACAGTCGTGTTGGCTGTGGCGGTGCTACTCAGGTTCGTAGGAAAGATAAAGGAGTTGACAACCCCATTTCGGGCGCTGCTGATCGAAACCCCCGCCCAGAAGGATTCATCGTTGGCGTTACCCACGGAAAGTTCAATGAACTGGATGGTGCCACTCGGATTGGAGTACAGCTCGTTGATTCGGTATAGATGAAAACTCATGCTTGCTCCTTCGTGTGATGTGCAGACAAGCGTAACATCTTCAGAATTTAGCAGCATATCCCTACGTTCTACGGGGGTTATAACAAGATGGGACGCGTATTTTTTCCGACAATCATGTATCGAACACACAATAGGTGTTGCGTCCACTTTGTTTGGCCTGGTACATAGCACTATCGGCATACGCCATCAATTGTTTCAGATCGGTGCTATCGTTCGGAAAGAGCGTGATGCCAATGCTGGCCCCTACCTGAAGTGTGTGACTGTGGTAACTCAGCGGTGAGGCGATAGCGTCCAGTAACTTCTTCGTGACACGACTGGCAAGCTCGCGGTTCCCCATGTCGTGCAGAATCACACCAAACTCGTCGCCCCCCAGCCGGGCGACGGTGTCCGCCTTGCGTAGGACATAGACCATGCGCAGCGCAACCTGCTGCAATACGTAATCACCTGCCTCGTGGCCCAAGGTATCGTTGATCGGTTTGAACTTGTCGAGATCAATGTAGAGCAACGCAAAGGACGTATTGTTCCGCTGGTATTTCAATGCAGCATCCTGCAAACGCTCATGAAACAGCGAACGATTGGGCAAACCCGTCAGCACATCATGGTGTGCCAGATGCGACAAACGCCGCGCCTCGTGGTATTGAACCGTAACATCGGTACCGGCACCAATGATGTACCGCAGGCCTCCTGCAGACTCGGCAAACTTGGTAAAGGTCCACTCAACGACCGTTTCTCTTTGCTCTGTCTGCGGCAAAATGGTGTAGACCCGTTCCTCGGTCAACTGTCGCAGGTCCGTGGGGTTTAGCACGCCACTGCTGTCAACACTCTGTGCATTCAACGACCAGTCGCCGAGATTGATCGCAATGTGCTGCCAGATTGGTTTCCCGATGATGTCGTCCTCTTTGGCCTTGTGCATCATCTCTATACAAGAGCGATTGGCCAAAACAATGCAGCAACGCGGATCCAGCACCAGAACCTTGTAATCTGCCGTATTCATGACCGCCTTGAAAAACTCCTGTTCATCCCGGATTCTGGTTTTCTCTTGCTCGTCACGTTCAATCACCGCCATCACCTGCGTGCGAAAGAAAAAAAACAACATCCCTCCCAAGGTCAGGACACTCAAACAGGCAAGCGCCAACGCTGTCCACCCCGCCTTGCTGAGTGCGTCCCGCATGGCAGTGGTGTCGAGTCCCAGCTCGACGCGACCAATGGTCTGATCATGAAACTGGATCGTGCGTAGATACAGCCTGGTGCGTGGTGCATCCTTGCGTCCGGCATAGTAGTTAATAGCGCCATCGCTGCTGTGGATGCCTACGTAATCAACACCCTGATGCTTGCCAGTCTCGGTAACCATTCCCATCAGCAACTGGTTTTCAAAATGGCTCAGGTAATACGCACTCAATGACACCATACCACTGAGTTTGGCCTCGGCAGCCCCGTCCAGGGAAGAAGCAATATCGCGCACAGACAGCTGGTATAGCCAGTAATTCGTCGTTCCAATCACTGCCAGCAGCATTACCGCCAGATACAGCACAAATTGCTTCGTCAACCTGCCTTTTTTGTCCCAGTTCATGGCGTTACCGTGGTCGGCTGGGCGGCAAAAAGCCCTTTTGTTGCGCCAGCTTGCGCCAATCGTCACTCCGCGCATACTCGATTGCGGCCTTGACCAGCGGATGATCGGCGTTTTTGGTGTCATAGACCAGGCCGCAATTGGAACCCACCTGAAAACCCTTGACATCCAGCAACTTCTTGTTGACAAAATTTCCTCTGAATCCAAATGCAATCGCATAAGCGCCCGCAGGTGAGTCCATAAAATTCACCACCTGGTGATCGCGTTGCAGCACCTGGTGGAAATTCACCTGGGCAATTTCCGGGTATGCCTCCTTGAGAATCGTCCAACCCGCTTCCATCGGTTCACGGCCAACGATGACAATCTTCTGGTCGGCACCGCCGAGTTCTTTCCAATTGGTAATGCGCTGCGCGAAAACATCCAGCAGTTGCTTGAGGGTCATGCTATGCACACCAGTCTTCTCCCCCACAACAAACTCGATTGGCACCAGAGCCAGGATAATTTCCTGCTTATTCAAGGCCTTTTCTTCGGCTTTCAATGGCCTGCCGGTGCGGCCAAACAAAAACTTGCCTGACGCCTCAATCCCACCCGCATGTTTGATGGACCGCTCTTCCACGTCAAATGCATACCCCTGAGCAACTGGTAATTTACCCAAGTTCTGAAAGAAAAAACGGCTCACCTCCATGGATGGACCCGCACCCAGCACAAGCTGTTTTTCGGCAGCCAAAGCCACCCCTACCCCCCAACACAGCAACGCCACCGCCATCGCCATCGCCATCACCCAACGGGGTAACACCATTCTTCGCACACCAGACAACATCATCCCGTAACCCTCCAGGTCATTCCAAGTTCCGCTGGTGTGCCGCGATGCAAACCAATGCCAATCAAGCCATCGCCAGTTTATCAGGGCGGGGATGTCGGGGTGCCATGCACTTCGGCGTAGCGGCTTTTGATTTTCAGGACTGCCGGTAGCACGGACTTGAAAGCGGGAATCAGGACTGGGTCAAAATGCCGGCCAGAGCCTTCCTCGATCATTGCCAAGGCAGCCTCCACGGTCCACGCGGTTTTGTAGGGTCGCTCGGAAGTGAGCGCATCAAACACATCGGCAATGGCGACGATGCGGCCAAAGAGCGGAATCTGCTCGCCGCGCAGGCCGTTGGGATAGCCGGAGCCATCCCACTTTTCATGGTGCGTCAATGCCACCTCGCAGGACGCCTGCAGTAGCGTATTGTTGTGCTGCCCGAGAATTTGCGCACCCATAGCCGGATGCTGGCGCATGATGCTCCACTCGGACTCATCGAGCTTGCCTGGCTTGAGCAGGATGTGGTCCGGAATGCCAATTTTCCCGAGGTCGTGCATGGGCGCGGCATGAAACAGCAGATCCGCCTCATCCGGGGACATGCCAATGGCCTTGCCAATCAGGTGCGCATAGTGGCTCATGCGCAGGACATGGTAGCCTGTCTCGTTGTCCTTGAACTCGGCCGCCCTTCCCAATCCATGAATGATCTGCAGGCGGGTCGTCTCCAGCTCGGCGGTGCGCAGGCGCACCATCTGTTCCAGCTCTCGGGTCTGGTCATACAGCGCCAGATGGGTGCGCACGCGCGCCAGCACGATGGACGCGCTGATGGGCTTGGTGATGTAATCCACTGCACCGAGTTCCAGCCCCGTCCGTTCGTCATCGACTTCGTTCATGCTGGTCACAAAGATGATGGGGATGTTGCGCGTACTGCTGTCCTTCTTGAGCTGCCGACAGACTTCATAACCGCTGAGTCCGGGCATGATGATGTCCAGCAGAATCAGGTCCGGCTTGATCGGCCCCATGGCAATTTTCAGGGCACGCTCACCGCTGACGGCAATTTTTGTCTGGTACAGCGGAGATAAGGCTGCGTTGAGTACCTCGATGTTGCCCGGTTCGTTGTCAACGATCAAGATGGTCTGGCGTGGAGTGCTGGGGTTACGGTTGCTGTCGGTCATATGCGGCTCCTGGTGGTGCTGGTGGGTGTCCTATTGCGATATTCAAGGTGTGGGCGACTTCCTGCAAGGCAGGCAAGGCGGCTTCAAAAGCATAACTTTCGATCATTTCACTCAGCTTGGCGGCTGCGGCTTGCGCTCCCAGCAGGCGCAAGCCCGCCACGACGCTTGTGGCATGCCGCACGGCATCCGGGTTGTCGTCGGCCAGCAGTGCTGCCAATGCCTGCATATCGGTTTGCAAAGCCGCCCGGTCCGGGGTGTCCGGGGTAGTTGCTGTCTCATCGGAGGTTTGCAGCGCCAGGTCGATACGCCCCAGCAGTGCTGCCAGGCATTCTTCCAGCGCCTGTGTGGACGCAGGCAGGCTTGCCAGATTTGCTGCGTCGCCCTCTTCGCCCTGTCTGGCGGCACTCTCCACTGCATGGCACAGCTGGTGCAGCGCGCTGGCCCCGATGTTGCCGGCCAGGCCCTTGGTGTTGTGTGCCAGATCGGCAAGCGTTTTCCAATCGGCGGCGCACACCGCCGCACGCATGGCTTGCGCCGTCTGACGCTGGGTTTGGGCAAAGCGTTGCACCAGCTTGCGCGCCAACACCACATTACCGCCCAGACGCCGCACCGCAAGCTCCAGGTCCAGCCCCTCGATGGGTGGCAATCGATTCTCCGGGGCAGTAGAAGGCACGGCCTGATCCGCCTGCGGTGCCGGAGCCTGAGTATGGCGTTCTTTGGGGGTGATCCAGCGTGCCAATGTCGAGAAAAGCTGCTGCACGTCGATGGGTTTTCCGATGTGGTCGTTCATGCCGCACTGGATGCAGCGCTCACGTTCACTGCTCGTCGCGCTGGCGGTCATGGCCAGGATGGGTAACTGCGCAAACCGGGGGTCGGCACGCAGAAAACGGGTGGCTTCAAAACCGTCCATCACCGGCATCTGGCAATCCATTAACACGCCGTCGTAGTCATGGCACAGAACTTTATCGATGGCCTCGGCACCGTTGTTGGCCACATCCATGACCATGCCCGCATCCTGCAAAATTTCCAGCGCCAGCTCCTGGTTGACGGGGTTGTCTTCGACCAGCAGCACATACGCGCCGCGCAGCTTTTGTTCGGCTTCCAGGGTGGCCTGGAGGCGTTGTTGCTTGCGCCCGCGATGCACAACTTCCTTGCCCAGGGCCGACAGGATGCTATTAAACATGGCCGATGGTTCGACCGGCTTGGTCAGCGTGCCGTTGAGGGGAATTGCGTGGGCCTTTGCGTGGGCCTTTTCCAGCCATTCATCCTGGCTATGGGCACTGACCATCAAGACCGCCGCCACACCCGCCAACTGCGGGTCACTGCGCATCTGCGCCACGGTAGCCAAGCCGTCCATGCCCGGCATCAGCCCATCAATTAGCAGCAGGTCGTAGGGTGTGCCCTGGGTTTTGGCGTGGCGCAGTTCTTTCAGCGCGGCCTCACCGCTGGCCACTGCCGAGGCCACAAACTTCTGGGCTGTCAAAATCGCCTGAATGACCTCCCGTGAGTGCACGTTGTCGTCGGCTACCAGAATGCGCAGCCCGGCATCCGGGGCGCTGAGTGTGCTGCGCGTGCGCTGCTGGGGCTGCAAACCGAATCGGGCGGTAAAGATAAAGGTGCTGCCAACACCCGGCGCGCTGCGCACCCCGATAGCACCGCCCATTTGCTCCACCAGGCGCTTGCTGATGGTCAAGCCCAGTCCTGTGCCACCGTATTTGCGGGTGGTGGATACATCGGCCTGGGAAAATGCCGCAAACAGCTTTTGCTGCTGGGCGGGTGTCATCCCGATCCCGGTGTCAATAATTTCAAAGCGCAAGTCCGCGACGGCATCGGGCGGCTGCTTCTCCGGCTCATTCCCGGACTCATTCCTGATGCGTAGCGTGACATCGCCATGGTCGGTGAATTTGATGGCATTGCCTATCAGATTGAGCAGTACCTGACCCAGCCGCAGCGCATCACCCACCAGGGCCTTGGGTACATCCGGACTGATATCGAAGATCAGTTCCAGCCCCTTTTCCTGGGTTTTGATGCTGTTAAGGTCTGCCAGATGCTCCAGTACGTCTTCCAGGTGGAAGTCAGCTTGTTCAAACGTCATTTGCCCGGCTTCGATTTTGGAAAAATCAAGGATGTCGTTGATGATGCCCAGCAGGTTGCGGGCGGCTGTGTGCACTTTCTCGATGTAGTTGCGCTGCCTGTCGCTCAGATCGGTTCTGAGCGCCAGCAGCGACATGCCGATGATTGCATTCATCGGGGTGCGTATCTCGTGGCTCATATTGGCCAGAAAGTCACTTTTGTGCTGGTCTGCTTGCTCCAGTGCCCGGTTTTTCTGTTCGATTTCCGCAAACAGCCGGGCGTTGTGCTCGCGCAGTTCGTTCAAATGGGTAATCGTGACTTCCAGTGTGTGGTTCTTGGCCTCGACGATGCGGTGCTGTTCCGCAATCTCCCGGTTGAACCGGGCAAGCCTGCGGTTCCAGACGACAACAACCAGCAAAACGACGGCGGCACCGCCAGCGAACTTCCACAGCAGCACATAGTCAAACCCCTGGTCCACACGCACCGAAATCCACTTGTTGATGATGGCACGGTTTTCCTCATCGCTGATGGTGTCGGTCGCCTTTTGCATGATGTCGGCCAGCAGCGGCTCATCGCTGCGGGTGGTCACACACAGGTCCAGCGTGAAATCGAGCTTGCCGGAAATTTTCAGGTCCAGCATGGAAAATTCCTGCAAGGAGTAGGCAATGGTGGGCATGGTGTCGATATACCCCCACAGCTCGCCCTTGCGCACCAGTTCCAGCCCTTCATGGGAACTCTGCACTTCGGTAATCCGAATGTTTGGATAGCGGTTGCGCAGCATGGCGACGAACACATAACCCTTGATGATGCCAATCTTGCGCTCGCCAATTTCCGCGCCGTCCTTGATGAACATCTCGCGGGCCTGCGTGGCAATCACCAGAGGCTGAATGATGTAGGGCCGGGTGAAGTTCATCGCATCACGCCGACTGGGCACATTGGCCGACATGGACAGGAAATCGCATTTGCGCTCCCGAATGGCCGCCAGCGATTCCTCCCACTGCGAGGTGGGATACAGCTCAATATTCACCCCCAGCCGACTGCGCATGAGCGCCATCATCTCGGCACCAATTCCTTCGTGTTGTCCTTTTTCGTTGATGCGCTCGTAGGGGAGCCAATCCGGCTGCACGCACATCTTGAGCGTGCCCTTTTGGGCCAGGTAGGCACGCTCGGCCTGTGTCAGCGCTACATGGATGTTGGCAGTCGCTGGAGTGGCGGCGGCAGCGGCGCTGCCATTGGCCGCCACAGCCACATCCAGGCTGCACACTAGCAGCGCCAGCACGGCTGCCATCACATGCAACAACGGTGGTAACTTTTTCATGGCAATGGGTCAATGGATGAAAGAGCGAAGGGTGAAAGCATCATTTTCTGGCAGCTGGTTATCTTATAGGAACAGCAGTAGCCCGTCTTCGGATAGCTGGCAAGGCAGCGCACTGTATCCACCGTCCAGCTCAGGACAGGGTATATTTGTTGATGCCAAATTGCTCCTGATACAGGAGCTGTTCCCGCTTATTCTATGGGGCTTACAGCCCGATTTGCCATACAAAAACACCCGAAAACGGCCAGTTTTTCCCTCTGTGGCGGTTGCTGGCGGCGCTTTGACCTGTTTTGAGGGGGGGAATTCAAGGCAAATCGGGCTGTATGCCTTATGTATCAATCGGGAGTTGCTATGTTTTTTATTTACATGGCACCTGCTGCGAACCCGTGAGATCGCTTCTTGGTCAGCGCCACACGCACACTGGCGTCCGGCGGATTGGCGGCACTGCCATTGGCGGATAGGAAATCCAACCGCACGACCCCAAGCATCGCATCCTGATCCGTCCTCAGAATCCCCATTTTGGTACATTGCGATCCTCGGTTTGGCAGTCGAAACGGCCTGTTTTTTCGCTCGTGTGCCATTTTGGGTTTTCTTGCGGGCAACGGGGGATGCCCCAGTGGAAAGCAAAACGTTTGGGAAATGCTGATCGGTGCGTACCGTCCAGGATATCTCGCGCAAGCCGGTGGGGATGCCGATTCTGAACTGTGAATTGACATTCTCAGAGGCGACTTGGACGGTGAGCGTTTGAACCGCATCTCCGTGGGTCATCCAAGTTGACGCGAGGGTAGATGTTTTCTGCAGCAATGGGACCAGAAGTGCTGGCTACTCCAGTGAGCCATGCTCTACGAAGAATGCCGCCCGTTCCAGCTTTTTACCCTCAATGGGGGCGGGGCAGGCTGCGATACTTGGGGGCGTGCGGTTGAATTTCCTATCCGCAAAAGAGGAATCCTTATGACCACCGTTCAAGTTGAATTGCCCGATGTGCTGGCCCAAAGTGCCCAAGCTGCTGGCCTGCTCACGCCGCAGGCACTGGAGGCCATGCTGCGCGAACAACTCAAGCGCCAGGCCGGGGATGCCTTGCGCACCATGTGGGCCAGTGCGTCGCCCGAGGAATTGACGCCGGAGATCGAGCAGATGATTGATGAACAGGTGCAAGCCGTGCGCGCCCAGCGCCGCAAGCAGGCGGCCCATTGAGCAGCAGCGGCCTGAGCGATAGGCTGGGTGGCAAGCGGCTGCGCCTGGTACTCGATACCAATGTGGTGGTATCGGGTTTGCTGTGGGGAGGCCATTCCCGGCGTTTGCTGGAGCTGGCATTGGACAGCAGCATTACCCGCATTACCCTGTACAGCAGCCCGGTGCTGGTGGATGAGTTGAGCCGAACCCTGCACTATGCCAGGTTGGCCAAGCGCATTGCAGCGCTACAAACGTAGCAGCCCGGTGCCCGTGCCAACAGCACCGGGCTGGACCTGAGCGGTGCCCTCCATGCGCGCGCCCTTGCAGGCGGCAATGGCAGAAACGGCAGTTCCCGTGGTACCGGAGTTTGATGTCAAAAACACCGTTTCCGCTTACCAGACGTGCGCAAGCAGCTATTAAAAGGCGAGTTAAAAACGAATTCATTCAAATTTTAATTATTTGGCGATAGATAAAGGGCGATGAAGCAGCCGCCGGGCTCACACCTGCGGCACAGTTTGTCAGTGGTGGCTTGTAGCCTGCCGTGCTGTCTCCCCTGCGGCAGCCATTGCCACCTCCAATATTGCGCCTGCGGGCACAAAGCAAAGCAGCTTTCGCAGCTTGATGCGCCCAGGCACACCAGGGGCCGGTGGGCATGGTGTGCGAATCCGTCGCAGCATTGGCAGTGCTGCGCTTTTGGGAGCTGTTCCCGCACGTCCCATAAGCCCTGCAAGCCGATTGGCATAAAAAAACTCTGACATGCACCAGCCGCTGGCCGCCGGGTGGGCCAAGATGGGGGCGTTATGGACCAGGATGGGCCGGGATGATGAGAAAATAATGGGGAAATCTGGTTGTAGCCCTTACGGAATGTGCGGGAACAGCTATCAATTGGAGAGTAGACCGTCTTTCCACAGTTGCAATATGTGAAAGCGTCATTTTCTGGCATTTTGGAAACTCCATTCTTTCAAGATTGGAGTCTTCTCAAAAACCGGGGCGATCCAATTGTCTATGAGGCACTGCCATCGCGTACCAAGGTACCGGGCGGTGCCTCCAGCTGTCTTAGTGCAGTTTCGTACCGTCGGTCATGTGGCATGGCCAGCGCCAGACGCTGGAACAGGTGGCGTGCCTGCGTGCGATGGGGTTGGGCCTCGGCAGCCAGTCCCTGTTGCTCCAGGGTGAAGCCCAGGTGCATTTTTCCATAGGCCAGAGTATCAAGCGCCATTGCCGTTTCGCCGTAGCTTTCAACCAGGTCGTTAGCCAGTTGGACCGCAGATGCAAAGGCCTGTTGAGCCTCCTCCAGTCGCCCTAGCCTCTGGGCTACATCGCCCAGATTGTTCATCGAGGCAGCAAGATCGCGCAGATGTTTGGGGGTTTTCCCAGATTTGTCGATCACGGTGCGCGCATGTTCGACCGTTTCCTGAGCGATTTGCCACGCCAGTTCACTGTGACCCGATGCCAGGGCGGCTTCACTGGCTTGGGTCGCATCCCAGAGTGAGAGCTCTGCCTGGCCACTTTCTTTGCTGGCCTGCCAGCGTAAAACGGCTGCTGGCAAGTGCGTGCTGGCCGCAGTGTGTTCTGGGGTGCGTTCCTGGGCAACGGGCCTTGCATCCGGTGTTCGTGCAAATGGTTGCAGCGCTTGCGCATGGCTTTGTGTGTCCAGATAGACCGATGGCTGGCGAATCGTCCACAAATCCGGGGCGGCCTCGGCGGCTTGCTTGGTCCAGTCCAGCGGTAACGCCAGAACAACGGTGTGCGTATGTTCGCGGGCCAGCGTGGCGCGCCGTTCGTTGAGCCGGTGCAGGAATTCCCTCCGGGCCTGGTCCCAGTCCGCAGAGCCTGGATGTCCATCCAGGTCCAGCCACAAGGGCATGCCTGTTGCGGCGTGGACGCTGGCCGGGTTAATTGCCAAAGGAAGCAGTTTTTTCGGTAGATCGGTAGCTTGGCGAATTTCGGGGCGCTGGAAGGGGCGAACCTGCGCTTGCATCAGGTCATTGGCCCGTTGGAACAATGCTTGTTTGGCGCGTGCGTCGCTACAAAATACGAATACAAGTCCAAATTCCTGCGCCCATTCCAGGCTGCTGCGCAGCGTTTGCCAAGCCGACTCAAGGGGAGGGAGTGGGTGGAGGCGCATGCAAGCTGTCGATCAGGGGCCAGAGCAGGGGGTGAATGTCGAACCATTCGGCGCCGTTGCGGTAGTTCAGGATCACGCGCGTATCAAACAGGCGTGCCAGGGTACGCAGCGAGTCGTCCCGGTCTGCGGCAATGGCATTGTGGCTGCGCGCAATGTCTTGCAGCAAAGGCCATTCGCTTTTTACCGTAAGGCGTTCGGTTTCGCCGCGATTTTCATCAATGACCTGTAGAACCACGGCATCGTCTGCGCGCAAGGGCAGGCGGTCCAGGGCAAATTGCGCCTTGCCCACTACGCCCGATACCAGGCGTTGCATGAAGTGCCGCAGATCGCCACCGGATGCCAGTGATAACGCATCCAGTGCGGAGGCTTCCAATACCTGACTCCATTGGGGATAGCGCCGCTCAATGAGGTCGCGCATTTTTGCCAGACCTTGCGGGCGCGCTGTGCGCCGTTCGGCAGTTGGGCTGCGGTCGACAATCGGCTTGGCATACACCCGTACCGAGGCCAGGGCGTGGCAGGTGACGAAGTTGCGCACGTCGGCCATGAGCGCCAGATAGGGGGGGACGGAATACACCACGCTAGCACCGGGGATGCGCAGCCGGTCAAAGTCACCGGCAAAGGTCGTGATGACGTGCTGGAACATGGCATCCTGCTCGTCCCCGGAGACGCCGCGCAAGCGTTCCAGCGAGTCAACAATGACCACGACCCGCGTGCGGCGGGTTTTTGACCGGATGAAGTCAACAATCGCACCGGCAAAAGTCTGCACCTTTTTGGTCCATTCCAGGGGCGTGGAAAGCGCGCGAATCTTTTTCGCCACCGAGGCCTGCTGCTCTTTGAGTTTGAGTTTGAGACCGGACGCGGATACTTCGGTGAGTTCCACGTCAGTCTGGAGCCAATTCGAAAAGTTTGTCCAGGCGCTTGATGTCAGAAAGTCTTTTTTGTGGTGTTCATCTACCCAGGCTGCCAGACCTGCGGTGACCAGCAGCAACACGCTTTCAACCGTGACTTTTTCTGTCTCGGTGAGGAAGTCGAGGCTGTCAAACCGGATCACCTGGGCCTGTTCTCCAAGTAGCATTTGCTCCAACCTGCGCAGCTCCGTGCTCTTGCCTGTGCCGCGCTGTCCCGTGAAGTAGAAGAGCTGGCTATCCTGCTCTGAGCGGGTCAATATCTCTTCAAACAACGCGCTGATGACATCTTCTTCGGGCGTTCCGTGCAGGCCCGGGACATAGCGCGGATCATCGGGTGCTAGGGCGATGTCTGTTCCAGCCAAAGCGGCGCGGAATTGGCGAAGTTGTTGTTTGTCCATGGCTGTGATTATCGTCCAAGGATTTGGCTGTCAAGCGGCTTGCTCATGAAAGAATAGCTGTTACCGCTCTATCCATGAGCCATACAGCCTATAAAACGTTCCTAAACCCGCGCAGCATCATCCCATCCATGCGGTGTAGGTGATGCCGTTTTCTATCACCCCGGCAAGCTGGACGATGTTTTCCGGGCTGTCCGATATTTCTGCCAGCACCTGGCCCACGGTTTTTGCATGCGTGGTGATCTGGTTGGTGTAAAAGTCCCGCCCGCCTACATCCGGTTCCCGGCCCAGGACATTTGCCAAATTGCTCCTGATACAGGAGCTATTCCCGCTTATTCTATGGGGCTTACAGCCCGATTTGCCATACAAAAACACCCGAAAACGGCCAGTTTTGCCCTCTGTGGCGGTTGCTGGCGGCGCTTTGACCTGTTTTGAGGGGAATAAATCAAGGCAAATCTGGCTGTACGCCTTACGTATCAAGCGGAAGTTGCTATGTTTTTTTACTGACATGGCACCTGCTGCGAACCCGTGCGATCGCTTCTTGGTCAGCGCCACACGCACACTGGCGTCCGGCGGATTGGCGGCACTGCCATTGGTGGATAGGAAATCCAACCGCACGACCCCAAGCATCGCATCCTGACCCGTCCTCAAAATCCCCATTTGGGGAGAGGGCTGGGGAGAGGGGACTGGCTTGTCATGGTGCGGCTCTCTGGACGTTCTGCGGTGCTGTGGACGAGATTATTGTTGCTATATCATTAATAGCTGCAACCGCACATCCCACGGGGGCTGGAGGCTTATTTGATGCCTTATTTGTGGCCAAAAAGATGCCACAAAGGCTTACAAGAGGGTTTCGCATCGCAGTTTTTGCATATGTCATATCACGGGCAATATGAAATTCCAGCGCAAAGCCACCAGCAGCCCCTCTCCCCAGCCCTTGTATGCTCTCCCCGCTGGGGCGAGGGAGCCAAATCCAACGACCACATCACTATAAACTTTGTCGCTTGGGCTACTGCGCGTCCCTCAGCATTGCTTCCGCACGCAACTTGTCCTTGAGCACAACCCGCTTACAAGCCTTTTGGATCGCTTCATAGAGCTTTTGCCCGTCAAACGGTTTGAGCACATAGCCTTTGGCGCCCGCCTTGAGCGCGTCGATTACCATTTTTTCCTGGCCGTGCGAGGTGACCATCACGATCTTGGCTTCGGGAAACTCTGTAATGATGCGCCTGGTCGCCTCGATGCCATCCATATCGGGCATGGTGATGTCCATGGTCACCACGTCCGGTTTGCAGGTCTTGTAGGCCGAAATGGCATCGGTTCCCGTGGCTGCTGTCTTGACTACCCGGTAGCCCAGCAGTTCCAGCATCATGGTCAGTTTGCGGGTGATGATGGGAGAGTCGTCAACCACCAAAATATTCAGAGAATCCATTGAATCCATTGCAACCTCATTTTGAGTAATCAAGATTTATATCAAACAGTTCCAGCGGCCCCACGAGATTGATGCTCATCCGCCCAAAAGTCGTTTTCAGGCTCTGCGAATAAAACATCGAATTCTTCATGCGCCGAATTGTCTTGGTCCGGTCAAGAATAACGGGGGGTGTCATGGAGATACCCTGTCGATCCAGTTTTTGCAGGTCAATCGTACAGTGTCCAAGAATGGTGTTGACCACTTCCCCGGCGGCTGCTTCCCGGTACATATCCACTTCGTCGGGCTGTACCTGTATATCACTGGTCATGCGCTGGTACAGGGCATTGATCAACCCGTCCTGAAAACTAAAGGCAATCAACAGATTGACCAAACCGCCCATGCCGATGATCGCGGTCATGTCCAGCAAAGCCAGCGAATCAAGATTACCCACGCCTACATCAACCGCCGTAACGCCAATTCCGAACTCCGTCTCAAAATAGCTGCACGTTCGGGCAATGGCGGACTGCATCACCTCTTCGACGTTGTTATTGGACATAGCACGCCTCTTTGTTTGAAATAGCCGGTTGCAAAGGCAGGGTAAACAGAAACCGGGTGCCTTGTCCAGCCATCGTCCTGACCACGACTGCACCCCCGATATTTTTCGTCGCATTCAGTACCGCTGCCAGGCCTATGCCCCGACCCGCGAGGTCACTCACTTCCTTTTTTGTACTGATGTTGTCCCTGAAAATCAACTGCGCAATGGTGTCGTCTGGAATGTGCGCCACCGCATCCGCAGCATAAATGCCGTGGGTAATTGCACGCTGGCGCAAGGCTTGCAGATTGATGCCGGCACCATCATCGGCAATGCACAGGTGAATGGTGTTGTCCTGCAACGCCACGGTGCAGGTGATTTTCCCCGCGTCGTCCTTCTCGGCCTCCCACCTGGCTTCGGGCGTTTCCAGGCCATGGGCGACGGCATTGCGAAAGACGTGCACCAGGGTGCGAAAAAAGGGACGGTAGGCGTTGGGGTCAATCCAGATGTCGGCCACACCAAGGACTTCGATGGGTGCCACCTCTTTTTCCATGCGCTGTGCGGCTTGCTTGACCAGACCGTCAAAGCCCATGAGTACGTCTTTGAACGACACTTTGCATAGGGTGCCGATTGCATGGAGCAGGTTGCGGATTTCGGCAACCGAGGTGTCCACGGTTTCACCGCGCAAGAGGCGAATGGCCAGCATCTCCAGTTGCCGCGCCTGGGCCTCGGTCAAGACGATGCTGTCGCCATACAACAAGAACTCTTCACCCAGTGCCTCGGACAAAACCGCCAGGTCGGCCTCAAATGGTGCCTGCAAGGTTTGCGAGGACGCCAGACAGCCAAGTTGCTGGATTGTCAACGCCTCGCCCAGGCTGAGCAGGCTGGCGAGTCGGGATTCGATCTCGTGCAAGACTTTCGGGATGCTGGGAAAGCTGAACTGGCTCAGCAAACCTTTGTAGGTGTGGATTTCCCGGTACAGATCCTTGGCCAGAAGTAGTGGTGCCTGCCTGCTTTGCAACATGCGCGGCAGGTCTGTGCCCAGGAATTCACGGAAAGCGTCGATGGTTTCAAAAAAGTTGCGGCGGTCAGAGACGGCCATCACGATCAATTCCAGGCGCTGGCGCTCCTGTCTGAGCAAGGACTCCGTGTGCCGCTGCGCGGTAATATCGGTGAGCACGACCATGAATTGGCTGTTGTCCAGCGCTTTGTATTCGACCTTCAGGATGATCTCAGCGCGTGCTATCTCGGTGGGCAGCAGTGAGAGCATGCATTCCTGGGTGTCTGGATCAGACTCAGAGAGCACCGAGGTAATGATGGTGCCAAACAGATTGGCTTTGACGGGGTCATCATGGAAGAAGACCTCGGCTGCCGGGCACCCCGCTGGCGAGCACCCCAGCATGGTTTCGCAGGCCAGGCTGTACTGGGCATCAATCAGAAGATCAGGGCCGAAGGTGAGAAAACCCTCCCCAGAGTTGTCCAATAAAAGCCTTAGCTGGTTTTGGGTGGTTTGCAGTGCTTGGTGACTTTCCAGAATTACCTGCTCGGATTTCTTGCGGTCCGATATATCTTCAAATACGATCACAGTACCCTGATTGGGGTCTTTGGGATCGAGCAGAGTAATGTTAAGCCTGATCCAGGCCAGGTTGCCGCTCTTGCGTTTCAGTTGCAGTTCCTCGAAATAAATCTGCCCCTGAATAACTGCGTTCATGGCCCGTTCAACAAATTCCAGAAACTTATCGGTTGAAGAGAAAAAACGATGCGCAGTATGGCCGTAGATTTCATCAGCCGTATATCCGGTTAATCTCTCAAAGGGCGTATTGACCCGTTTGTGACGAAGCCGCGAATCAAATAGTGAGATACCCAGAGGCGAACTATCGAGAATAGACTGCGTGATGGCTAGAGCGTCCTTGAGTTCCTTCTCGGTTTTTTTCCTACCTGAAATTTCTTCAATAGCAATAACGAAACCTCGGCTGAAATCCTTGGGATCGATGGCATTGATCTGGGTATTGAGCCACCTCGGGAAACCGTCTGGGTGGACAAGCTGAATCTCTTCTCTGTACGTCTGTCCGGCCAGAAGTGCTCCGGAGGTTCTTTGAACATAAAGTTCAAACTCATATTCGGATGGAAATACATGCTGGTGCGTCTTCCCCAGCCATTCTTCGGTTAAATATCCGGTGATCTGCACATACTTTTTGTTGACGTGTGTGTGACGAAGTTGCGCATCAAGCAGACTAATTCCAACCGGTGCGGTATCCAGGATAGATTGGAACTTTGTCAGCGTATCCTTGATTTCCTGTTCCGCATGTTTACGATCAGAAATATCTTCTATTGTCGCCACCATGCCTTTTTCAGGTTCACCAGGAACCACCGCACAAACTTGGGTTCGCGCCCACAATAATGCGCCATCCTTACCAACTACAGACCGTTCTTCGATATAGGTTCGGCCTTCTGCAAGTGACTTTGCCGCTCTTGCGACATAGCCTTCGAAATCCTCGTTGGACGGGAATAAACGTTGTGGAGTTCGGCCTATAAGTTTTTCGGAAGGCCTGCCTGTAAACTGAAAAAACTTTGTATTGGCGTGCGTGATACGCACGTTTTCATCCACCAGATAGATACCAATCGGCGCTGCATCGAGAATGGATTGTGTTCTGGCTGATGATTGAATAAGCTCCTCCTGGGTTGTCCGCAGATCGCGCAGGGTATTTTCCAGTCGTTGATGGCTTTCCCGTATTTCCTGCTCGGCTTGCTTACGGCCTGAAATATCTTCAATAGCGATAACAAATCCCCGCCTGAAATCCTTTGGATCGACCGCGTTGACCTGAATGCATACCCATACCAAGGAGCCGTTTTTGTAGATATTCTGACGCTCTTCGCTGTAGGTTTTCCCGCTTGCAATCACCCTGGAAATTCTTTCGATGAATTGCTCGAACTCAAGCCGGGACGGAAAGAATCTCTGATGGGTATGTGTCAGCAACTCTTCGACCGAATATCCCGTGGTCTGTACATACTTCTGGTTAATATGGGTATGACGCAATTCTGCATCCAGCACACTGATGCCAACTGGCGCCGTGTCAAGAATGGAATGGATGGTAGCCAGCGATTGTTGTGCTTGCTTATTCGCATGTTCGAGTGCCGTAGTGCGCCTCTCCAGTTCTGCCTCCATCACCTTGCGATCCGTGATGTCCTTCGAAGTACAGATAACCGAAACCACTACGCCACCGCTATCGACTATCGGTTTGACCGTAGTTACAAAATAACGATCACCGCCTGGCCGGGGGACGCGCACTTCGACAATCTTGCTCTGCCCATGCGCGAATACCCATTGGACGACGGCAAAGCGCTTGTCAGCTTCGTCTTGCGAGAATATATCCCCGATATTTTTACCAATGATATCGACGGGTTGGCACCCCAAGCCGTTGGCGAACGCCTGATTCACATAACGATAACGACCATCGGGATCAAAGGAGCAAATCGAATCACTCGCTGCATCAAGCAGCAGTTGGTATTCCTCGTTAATCGCCCGTAACGCTTCGAGTCCTCGCAACAATTCGATCTCGGAACTGCCTGTGCTTATCCCCATAACTAAATTTTCCTTACGCAACGCCCGATTGCGGCAGTGCATAGCCTGAAAGAACACCAGGCAGCGGGGTCACGGGTGCTTGGTACGACTTATAGAAACAAGCCGATAGGATAACCCATGAACAACAAGCGCACGCCAACCCAAGCCAAAAGGAGGAACTGGCGCACCTGCTGGTGCATAGGGAGTGGATTCAGCCATTCTGTAGCCAACCCAGTTGGAGCGCTATTGCAATAAGAGCTGTATGCGCACGTTCCACGGGGGCTACAGCCTGTTATGGATGCATACGTACAGCCCAATCCTGTGCCGACACGCTGTTCGCAGTTCCCTCAAGGTACCTGATCAAAATTTCGTTCCCCCTCACATTGACGGCTTGGTCGAGAATGGATTGCGCGTTTTCAAGCAAGCCTCGACTTTCGAGTCCAAAAAGAAACTCCGAAGTGGAGGTAACCACTACGCAATCGGGTAAACGGATCAAGAAATTTGTCTTTCGAATGGCGCTGTCTTCGAAAAGAAGAATCGCACCAAAGTCTTTACCGTCCAACGCTCTTCCAAGAACCTCAGATGCTGCCTGCTCACCACGATTCTTGGTTTTTGTCGCTGGATTCAGTGACCTCAAAAGCATGAACTCTTCGAAGACCTCTGTGGGACTGACCGTCAGTCTATGGGGGTTGTTCGAGCGAATCCATTCGGCAACCAATGCGGCCCCAGGCTTGGATAGATCCTGAATCACCTCATGTCGAACCATGTCAGGAACAATGACCGGCAATTTTGGCAAAAACAGAACATCCAACGATCCAGCAATAGCCAAGGTTATCAACGGTCCAGAATCGGTGACGATTAATGAAAAATTCATTACACACTTGCTTTCGCATTTCCTGATTGGGCTGCTGCTAAATCCAGGATGCGGTGAAAATTGGCAATTTGCTCTGGCCTGTTCTTTGGTGTGACTTTAGGGATTTGTAGATTCTTGAGTCCTAGCTCGATCAATAACTCTCCATAACTGGCTCCAGTTTCCTCGGCAATTTGCGGCCATGAAATCAACCCCTTTGAATAGGCAATTGCCAAAGCAGCAATCCGACTCCTGTCGACAGCTTGGACTGGCGGCAATGTTAAAAGTCCAACCGACTTACCATTTCTGGTAATTTCTATCGGCCCATGGGTACTCAGTGACGATAAAACATCACCCAAGTTGGCTTTTGCCTCTGAAGAAGAGATGGTTCGAACGGAGTGTTGCATAAAGGTCTCGCTGCTTATATTGTCCATTGTAGTCAATGCTGTACAAATTGACCATGTTGAGTATTGTTAATCAACAAGCCCCAAGTTGAACGATGGCTTCACGGTGCATCTCAGAGCTGCCTCAGATGCTTCCTCAAAGTTGCTCGCGGCAGGCGCGGTACAGGTCTTTCCAGTCGCTGCGCTCCTTGACCACGGTTTCCAGATACTCTTTCCACACCACCTGGTCTTGCACCGGGTCTTTCACCACGGCGCCAGTCAGGCTTGAGGCAATATCGGCCACATGCAGACGGCCATCGCCAAAATGCCCGGCTAAGGCCATGCCGCTATTCAGCACCGAAATCGCCTCGGCAGTGGACAAGGTGGAAGACGGTGACTTGATGCGTGTCTTGCCGTCTTCGGTCTGGCCGTTGCGCAACTCGCGGAAAATCTGCACCACCCGGCGAATCTCCTTGAGCGCAGCAGGCTCGCCAGGCAACTGCAGCGCGCGGCCTAATTCGGAGACGCGCTTGGCAACGATGCTGACTTCTTCGTCCTCGCTGGCGGGCACGGGCAGCACCACGGTGTTGAAGCGGCGTTTGAGCGCGCTGGAGAGTTCGTTGACACCCTTGTCACGGTTATTGGCCGTGGCAATGACCGAAAAACCGCGCGTGGCCTGCACCTCGCTGCCCAGCTCAGGAATCGGCAAGGTCTTTTCCGAAAGCACCGTAATCAGGGTGTCCTGCACATCGGCGGGGATGCGCGTGAGCTCTTCCACACGCGCGATTTTTCCCAGCTTCATGGCGTTGACCAGGGGACTGGGCACCAGCGCCTTGGCGGATGGACCATGCGCCAGCAATTCGGCGTAGTTCCAGCCATAGCGCAATTGCTCTTCACTGGTGCCCGCTGTACCCTGGATCAGCAGGGTCGAGTCGCCACTGATGGCTGCTGCCAGATGTTCCGATACCCAGGATTTGGCCGTTCCGGGTACGCCGTACAGCAATAGCGCGCGGTCGGTCACCAGGGTGGAGACGGCAATTTCCATCAAACGCCGGTTGCCGATGTACTTGGCGCTGACTTCAAAGCCATTGTCAAGCGTGCCGCCCATCAGGTAGGTCACCACAGCCCAGGGTGAAAGCCACCAGTTCGTGGGGCGTTGGCGTTGGTCTGCTTTCTGAAGGTTGGCAAGTTCTTCGGAAAATTGGTGCTCGGCGTGTTGGCGCAGAACGTGGCTGACTTGGTTCACTTGGCTCATAGGGTTTCTTCCTGAAGGGTTGCAAGCAGATAGCGGTTGTGCAGCACCGAAGCGCCAAGGCTCAGACACTCGCTCAAAGAGGCGGTTTCGCCGGCATGGTGTGGCAAATCGTCCCACAGCGGCAGGGCTGAGGGATGTAACACGCAAGCCAGATCAGGCAGTTGCTGGCGCAGTCCGTAATCGGTATTGAGCGCGCCTTGTTCGATGTGCTGGCGCAGGATGGATGCCAGACGCAGCGACAGTGCGGCCCCGATGTGTGCGTGCAAGGGGCAACCCGACAGGCACCCAGCCAGCACGGCGGGCAACTGCGCGCTGGAGTCGGATCGCCCGTCAAGTTGTTCAAAGTGAAAGTCTTCGCGCTGCTCTGGTGGCAGGGCTGCCAGTAGTGCCGTGGTCAGGTTGTAGCGCGCGGGTACGGCGCGCAGCAAGGCAGCACACCACGGCGCATCGCGCTGGCGCAACGCAGCATGGCTCCAGCCACGCAACAGCGCCTCAGACCAATCACCTTTGGCAGCGGAGGCGACCAATTCGGACGGCATTTTCCCGGTATGCGCGCTCCACCACGCCAGCGAGGAGCGGCGTGCGAGCTGAAACAGCCACCAGGCGCGCTCGCCCAAGGATTCGTGCCTGGGCCGCACCGGCTCCAGCACGTCCTCCTTCCAGTCCGCTCCTGCCTGATCTGGCGCTTGCAGATGTTGCAGATGTTGCAGATGTAATGGTGCAAGACGTGCCACCATGCGCTGTGCATACGCACTATTCGGCAGCGCCGCAAGCAAATCGGCAGCTTCGGCGCGCACATCCTGCGCGCGGTCCTTGAGCTGGATCTGCAGAAATTCCTCGTCTTCCAAAGACAAACCCACAACCAGCGTCTGCAACAATGCGAGGCGCTCCTTGGCGGGCAGTTGGCCCCAGTCGGCCACCAGCCGCGCACGCGCCGCACCAGGGTCGCTGGCACGCTGCGCTCGCAATACCGCGCAGCGCTGCTCCAGGCTGCCCAGTTGCCATTGGGCTTGCGCATCCTGCTGCTCCTGCAGCCCTTGAGCATAGGCCCACTCAGGATTGTGTCGGGCCAGCCAGCGGCCACGCGCACCAATCACCGGCAAAATGCTGGTGCGCGCATCAACGCTGCGCCGCCCCAGTTGCAACACCTGCGGCAAGAGGACGGGCGGCAGGCACAGGTTCAGGCGATCCAGTGCATGCAGCACCTGCATCTGCAGCCGCAGCGGCCCTTGCGCCAATGCCTGTGCCAGCAACTGCGACCAGCGCGCATCGGCTACGGTGCGGATCTCAGCACCAGCAGCATCCGGCACCACTGCTGTGGCCAGCGGCACTTGCCAGCCCGCACGGCGGCACACGGCAAGTGCGCCCGCCAGCCGCAGCAACTGGCCCGGCGCATCGGGCGCGGCCAGGACATAGGCCGCATGCAGCATATCCCCCACCGGATCGTCCGTTTGAGCTGGGGGCAACTGCCAGGGTCGGTTGCTGCCCACCAGGGCGGATTGCAGCAGTGCATCCCAGTAACTTGTGCTCATGCGCCCTCCCCCACCAGCGTGAGTATGAGCATGGTGTTGGCACTCCAGAGCACCGTGGTCCCATCCGCCCGCCAGGCCGTGAGGGGGCGCAGACACTCCCCATCCCACTCGCCAAACACCCGCAGCGGCATGCCGCCGGAAAGCGCCAGCAAACGCCAGGCATCGTCGGAGTCCATGCACAGGACGATAGCCCTGTCTTGCGCCCTGTCCTGCCAGCGTAAAAACCATGGTTGCGCCGTAGTCCCGTATTGCAGCACCACCGACTCCAGGCACAGGGGCCAACCCATTGCCCAGGGGTTGGCTGCCATACGCGCAGCCAGCACATGCCACGGCTGCTCCATTGCTGCGCCACCTGTAGGCGTAGCATGGGCCGTAGCGGGGGCCGTATCCACCAATATGGCGCGCAGCGGATCGGTGCCAGGATAAAAGGCCAGTGTGGCAGCCACTTCGGCACCAACGCTCCAGCTGTGCTCGAACGCCTTGCCGGCATAGGCAAAATCCAGCAGCAGCGCCATCCGCTGGCTATTGCGACCTTGCAGCCAGACGCGGCGCTCATGCAGGCGCGCCTCGCGCTCCAGTTGCACCTGCGCCAGCACCTGCCAGGTATCACGCACGCGCGCGCCGCTGGCCACTACCGTATCCCGCTCTATCGGCCAGCCCATGGCCTGGCGCAGGTCGGATTGCAGCGCTTCGGGCAAACGCGGCACCTGTGCCACGGCATCGACCAGCAATTGCAAGCCCCCCAGATGCACCAGCAGCCGTGCAGGCCAGTCGGCACCACGCCCGACCACGGCTGCGGCCTGCAGCAGACGCTGGCCCAGGCCGGGAGCCTGCGCATCAACCATACGTGCGGCCATCTTGTTCCAGCTCTCGTCCGCCGCGCCTGTCAGCGTTGCCAACCCTTTACGGCTCAGGTCATCAAGCCACAGGGCCAGTTCCTGTGCCCCTTGCGCCATGCGCGCCCAGCGTTGTGCCTCGCGTTTGGCACTGGCCACCAGATCAACCGACGGCGGCGGCGTGGCTGCCTTGGCTTCTTGTTTTTCAACACGCTCCTTGCGTGCGGCCAGCCACTGTGCTACCCAGGGCGGCTCGGCAGCGGTGAAACGGCTGGCATCCTGCGCTTGCAACAGCAGCAGCGCCAGACCATGTTTGCACGGAAACTTGCGGCTGGGGCAACTGCAGCGAAAACTCAAGGCAGCGCCGGAGACATCGACTTGCGTCTGGTACGGCTTGCTGCCGCTGCCCTGGCACTCGCCCCAGACCGCCGCATCGTGCGCGCCCAGTAGCGGCCACCTGGATGGCGCCAGCAGGCCCCGGGCAGCCTTGGTCGAGGCCTCGTCGGGCGAAAGGGCCAGCACCTGCTCAACACCCAGGTTGATGCGACTCATCAGCTACCATCCGTGGCTCCATGTCTTAGTATAAATTTCATAGCTGTTCCCGCACATTCCACAAGGCCTACAGCCATTTTTATATACTATCCGCATACCAAAAACCCGGCATGCGGGGAAACTGCATGCACCAGCTACGCAACGCCCTTGATTCTGTCACAATCTGCCCAATCTTCTTTGCATCTTCAAACCCCAAAAAGGATTCTCCATGGCAAATGCCTTGATCAAACATGTTACCGATGCCACTTTTCAAACCGATGTACTCCAATCCGCACAACCGGTCCTGGTTGACTATTGGGCGGAGTGGTGCGGTCCTTGCAAAATGATTGCACCCATCCTGGATGAAGTGTCCGCCAGCTATGACGGCAAGCTGCAAATTGCAAAAATGGATGTGGACGAAAATCGCGAAATTCCTGCCAGATATGGCATTCGCGGCATCCCGACGCTGATGTTATTTAAAAACGGACAACTGGCTGCCACCAAAGTGGGCGCCCTGAGCAAATCCCAGCTGATTGCCTTCATTGACCAGCAACTTGCTTGATAACTTGCCTGATTTTTGGCCAAGCGGGCGCGACACTGCTGCGCGCCCGCTTTTTTTCCTGTCATAATTCGCCCCGTTCGCCAGTAACCAACAAGGAACCTGGCCCCACTGCTCAGGGATCAAGAACGCCGGGGCTGGCCAAAGTGGCTTGTCTAACCTCCCCCTACCTTGTTTTTTTTCCGCCTTCCCCTACGGGACCATTTTCATTACTCTCATGCACCTCAACGAACTCAAGGCATTGCACGTATCCGAAGTCCTGAAACAGGCTGAAGAGCTTGAGATCGAAAACACTGGCCGTATGCGCAAGCAAGAGCTGATGTTTGCCATCATCAAAAAACGCGCACGCACCGGAGAGCAGATCATTGCCGATGGTGTTCTGGAAATCTTGCCCGATGGTTTCGGATTTTTGCGCAGCCCTGACAGCAGTTACACCGCCAGCACCGACGACATCTACATCAGCCCCAGCCAGGTACGCCGCTTCAATCTGCACACGGGAGACATGATTGAAGGGGAAGTGCGCACACCCAAGGACGGTGAGCGCTATTTCGCCTTGAACAAGCTGGACCGGGTCAACGGCGGGGGACCGGAAGAAAACAAGCACAAGGTGATGTTCGAAAACCTGACGCCCTTGTTTCCCAAGCTACAGATGAAGCTTGAACGGGACAACAAAAGCGAGGAAAACATCACCGGGCGCATCATCGACCTGATTGCCCCCATCGGCAAGGGGCAGCGCGCCTTGCTGGTGGCCCCACCAAAAAGCGGCAAGACCGTGATGATGCAGCATATTGCGCACGCCATCAGTGCCAATTATCCCGAGAGCCACATGATGGTGCTGCTGGTCGATGAGCGGCCCGAAGAAGTGACCGAAATGCAGCGCACCGTCAAGGGGGAGGTCATTGCCTCCACGTTCGACGAGCCAGCTGCACGCCATGTGCACGTGGCCGAGATGGTGATCGAGCGCGCCAAACGCCTGGTCGAACTCAAGCGCGATGTGGTTATCCTGCTGGACTCCATCACCCGGCTGGCGCGTGCCTACAACAACGTGGTGCCATCGTCGGGCAAGGTGCTGACCGGCGGTGTGGACGCCAACGCGCTGCAACGCCCCAAACGTTTTCTGGGCGCGGCGCGCAATGTGGAAGAAGGGGGCTCCCTGACCATCATCGCCACAGCGCTGATTGACACCGGCAGCCGCATGGACGAAGTGATTTTTGAAGAATTCAAAGGCACCGGCAACTCCGAAATCCACCTCGACCGGCGCCTCTACGAAAAGCGCGTGTTTCCGTCGATCCAGCTCAACCGCAGCGGCACGCGCCGCGAAGAATTGCTGCTGTCGCCGGACATTTTGCAAAAAACCCGCATCCTGCGCCAGTTCCTCTACAGCATGGACGAAATCGAAGCCATGGAAATGGTGCTCAAGCAAATGCGCGCCACCAAAACCAACAGCGACTTCTTCGACCTGATGCGCCGGGGGGGGTAAGCACAAGGAACACAAGCGCTGGTCTATAATCGCCCGCTTTGTGAGAAGTACGCCAGACTTTGAATTGCGCGATGGTTTGCCCAAGGGTCTGGCGCGGCTGACACATCTGATGGAGAGATAAATGAAAGAAGGCATTCACCCCAATTACCGTGAAGTGTGTTTTGTGGACTTGTCCAACAACTTCAAGTTCGTGACCCGCTCTTGTGCCAACACCAAGGAAATGATCGAGATGGAAGACGGGCGCAAGTTACCCCTCTTCAAGCTCGATACCTCCAGTGAGTCGCACCCTTTTTACACCGGAACGCAAAAATCCGTGGACAACATGGGTGGCCGTGTGGAACGTTTCCGCAACCGTTTTGGCAAATCCGCTGCAAAGTAAGTGCCAGTAAGTGCCATTCAGGTTTATGCCTGATGCCATGGAAAAACAGCCCGGCTTCCCGCGCTGTTTTTTTTTGACTTATCCCCCGTGATACCCCCGTGAATCACCCCTCCCCCGCCATTGTCACCCAGGCTGCAGCGCGACCTTTTCCGCGTCTGGTGCTGCTCTTGCTGTGCCTGGCCTACGGTTTATCCGGCTTTTTGGGACGCGCCGCCTGGAAAAGCGCCGATATGACCGCCCTGGGCTACATGGCAGAACTGGCACGCGGGGGCACCAGCTGGACAAACCCGCTCCTGATGGGCACCCCCCCCGAATCTCCCGCCTTGCTGCCCTACTGGCTCGGGGCATGGGCCATACAGTGGGCAACACCCGGCCTTACGGCTGATTTTGCCGCGCGCCTTCCATTTGGTGTGCTGCTTGCATTGACCCTGCTGGCAACCTGGTACGCCACCTACAACCTGGCGCGCAGCACCAGGGCGCAGCCCGTCGCCTTTGCGTTTGGTGGCGAGGCGCTGCCCACCGACTACGCCCGCGCCATGGCCGATGCTGGCTTGCTGGCCCTGATTGCCTGCCTGGGACTGGCGCAACTCTCCCACGAAACCACACCGGCTCTGGCGCAACTGGGGTCTTGCGCCCTGTTCTTTTACGCCGTGGCCGCCCTGCCCTACCGCAACTACCACAACGTCCCGGCCATGCTGGCCCTGGCGTGCGGCCTGACCGGTCTGACGCTCTCCGGCGCCCCCAGTCTGGCCCTGTTGTTCGGTTTGGGCAGCGCCGCCATTCATTACCTGGATCAGACCCCACAGACCCCGGATACGGCTACAACGACAACAAAACGCCTGATCACCCTGGAGAGCGCAGCCATTGTGCTGCTCTGCCTGGCCAATGGCGCATTGGCCCTGGTTCTGGACCTATGGCGCTGGAAAATTGAACTGCCGCACGCCACCTGGGCCGAGTGGAACGGCTACGCCCAATTGCTGCTGTGGTTCACCTGGCCCGCGTGGCCTTTGGCCGTGTGGACCGTCTGGCGCTGGCGCCACCAGTTGTTCAGCCGCCAGCTCAGCCGTCACCTGGCCCTGCCCGCCTGGCTGGTGCTGGTCTGCGCGGTGGCCACACTCCTCACCGGTTCGCCGGATCGCACCCTGCTTTTATCCCTGCCACCGCTGGCCACCCTGGCGGCATTTGCCTTGCCGACACTCAAACGCCAGGTGTCGGCCTTGATCGACTGGTTTACCCTGCTATTTTTTTCCGGTTGCGGCTTCGTCATCTGGGTGGTCTGGATTGCCACGCAAACCGGGTTCCCCCCCCAGCCGGCAGCCAACGTCAAGCGCCTGGCCCCAGGATTTGAACCCAGCTTTTCCCTGCTTAGCCTGGTTATTGCCGTGTGCGCCACCCTGGCTTGGGGCTGGCTTGTGCGCTGGCGCGTGGGCCGACACCGCGATGCCATCTGGAAAAGCCTGGTTTTGCCCGGCGGCGGTGCAGCATTGTGCTGGCTGCTGGTGATGACCTTGTGGCTACAGCCGCTTGACCACGCACAAAGCTACACCAGCATGGTCACACGCACCATCCGGCAGATCAATAAGCCAGGGTGCGTAGAAACATTAGGATTAGATCAAGGGCAAATTGCCGCCTTCCGGTTTTATGGCGACTTGCAGCTGATGGCCATGCAAGCCAAGCCCACCTGCCCATGGCTGCTGGTGGAACCTGGCCCCAGCCAATCGGTACCTGAAATCGTAGCCAGCAGGCAGTGGGTGCTGCAAACAAGCATCCGCCATTCGGTCGCCGACAACGAATTGCTGCTGCTGTTTCGCAAAAGGATAGAACAATGAAACCTAGTAATGGCAACATCATTTCCGTTGTCATGTGTGGTGGCAGTGGCACACGGCTTTGGCCTTTGTCACGCAAGGCACTGCCCAAGCAGTTCGTTCCGCTGGTGCAGGGCAAGAGTCTGTTGCAGCTCACGCTGGAGCGCGCCGCATTACTCGGCAAAAACCAGATCACCGTTGCCAGCGAAGACCACCGTTTTCTGGTGCAGGAGTGTGCCGCCCAGGCGGGCGTGCAGGCCACCATTTTGCTGGAGCCTGTGGCCCGCAATACCGCTGCCGCCATGGCCGCTGCCGCACTGAATGCACCAGCGGATGCATTGCTGCTGTTTTTGCCTTCTGACCACCACATTCCCGACCCGCAAGCGTTTGCTGCGGCGATTCTGTCCGGCACGGCAGCGGCAAATGCGGGCTCGGTGGTCACGTTTGGCGTGCAGCCCAGTTTCCCGAGCACCGCCTACGGCTACATCCAGCAAGGCACCGCATTGGTGGGACAAGGCACAGCGCATACCGTGCAGCGCTTTGTGGAAAAACCCGACGCCAGCCGGGCCCAGGAACTGTTGCTCGCAGGAGGATACTTCTGGAATGCCGGTATCTTCCTGGTACGCACCGACGTGTTGCTGGCGGCCCTTTTGGCCCACGCGCCCGACATCCTTGATGCCTGTCAAAAAGCGGTCGCTGCGCAAACCAACGATGGCGACTTCCTGCACCTGGATGCCCAAGCCTTTGGCGCGTGCCGCGCGGAAAGCATTGACTACGCCGTCATGGAAAAAGCTGCCAACGTGGCGGTTGTGCCGTTTACCGTAGCCTGGAGTGATGTAGGTAGCTGGAACGCGGTGGCCGAACTCAGCCCGGCGGACGAAAACGGCAACCGCATCTTTGGACAAGGACATACGTTGAACGCCAGTACGACTTTCATCCATGCCCCCCACCGTCCCGTGGTCGCCTTGGGAACCCGTGACCTGCTCATCATTGATACGGTCGATGCCTTGCTGGTGGCCGACGTGGCGCATGCAGAACAGGTCAAAACCGTGGTTGCCCATCTGGAGGAATTGGGACTGCCGCAGGCGCGGCGCCACCGCCACGTCGCACGCCCCTGGGGGGCCTACGACAGCCTGGATGTCAGTCAGCGGTTTCAGGTCAAACGCATTGTGGTCAAGCCCGGTGCCACCCTGAGCCTGCAGATGCACCACCACCGCGCCGAGCACTGGGTCGTTGTCAGTGGAACCGCTGAAATCACCATTGGCGACAAGGTGATGCTGCTCACGGAAAACCAGAGTACCTACATCCCCCTGGGACAGACGCACCGCCTGGCCAACCCCGGCAAGATTCCCCTGGAAATCATCGAAGTGCAGTCCGGCTCCTACCTGGGCGAAGACGACATCGTGCGCCTGCAGGACGACTACGGCCGGGTCAAAGCCTAAAACCGCAAAATCGTAATACCGTAAAACTCAGCCGCGCGCCACCGGGCGATTGGGGTCCGCACACCAGGCACTCCAGCTGCCCGCATACAGCGCGCTGCGCCCCAGCCCCGCCACTTCCATGGCGATGATGTTGGGCACGGCGCTGACCCCGCTGCCGCACTGGTGTACCACACTGGCCGGGTCGCGCTCCCCCAATAGCTCCAGGAATTCGGCCTTGAGCTGGTGTGCCGGTTTGAAGCAGCCGCTGCTGTCCATATTCTGGCCAAACGGCCGGTTCAGCGCGCCCGGAATATGCCCCGCGACCGGGTCCAAAGGCTCCTCATCACCACGAAAACGCGGCGCGCCACGCGCATCAATCAGGGTTTGCGCACCATGTCCCAATGCATCAGCGACGGCTTGTGTGTCCACCAGCGCGCACAATGCGGGGCCAGGAACAAAGTGCGAGGCCAGATATTGGCTGGCGGGGCCACCGACGACCGCACCACCAACGGCTTGCCAAGCCTGCAAGCCCCCATCCAGCACCGCCACGTTTTCATGCCCCAACCACTTGAACATCCACCACAAACGTCCGCAAAAGTTCGCACCCTGGCGGTCATAAACCACGGCCTGCATCGCATGGGTAAAACCGACCGATCCCAGCCAGGCGGCAAAGGTCGCACGTGTGGGCAGCGGATGGCGCCCGCCACTGACAGCCTCGACAGGTTTACCTGTAGCCGGGTCTTTGGCGGCGCTCAGATCACGATCCAGGTGCGCGTAGACCGCGCCGGGAATATGGGATTGCGCAAACATTTCTGCACCCGCTTGCGGTCGGCTCAATTCGAAACTGCAATCAAACACCCGTACAGATTGTTCGGTCTGTTCGGTTTTTTGGCGGAGAAGCAGACTCTGAAGTTCGGTGGCGGAGATGAGGGTGGCGTACGTATTCATGTCACTACAAAGTATGACATACTATCATACCATCCGAACTAATGGAGATCGTCATGGCAAAAGCCAAGCTGGCAGTCACAATGGACGAACAGACCCTTACCGAAGTTGACAGCCTGGTCAGGAGACATATTTTCCCCAACCGCAGCAGGATCATCGAATTGGCAGTACGGGAAAAACTGGATCGACTGAGTAAAACCCGCCTTGCCAGCCAATGCGCCCTGCTCGACCCCAACTTCGAACAAGCCCTGGCTGAAGAGGGAATGGGCAAGGAGCTTGACCAGTGGCCCGCATACTGAGAGGCGACATCCGCTGGGCCGACCTTAATCCCACGCGCGGCAACGAGCAGGCGGGTCTCAGGCCGGTGCTGATCCTCAGTGCCGACGTTTTCAACGCCCGCTCCGGCACGGTTATCGCCATCGCCATCACCAGCCAGCCCCAGCGCGCCGACTTTCCCCTTACCCTCGAACTCACTTCTCCTGGTCTTCCCAAACAGTCCTGGGCCAAGATCAGCCAGGTTCGTACCCTGTCCATCGAGCGGATCGGCAAGAAGATCGCCGAGGCCAGCCCGGAAGAACTTACCAGGGTGATCGAGGGGCTCAATGAGATTGTCGGGTGATTGCGGGTGTAACACCGGCTATGAGCTTATCGGCCTGTAGAACCCGTAGAATATGCGGAAGAAGCTATCATTAGAATAGTATTGACGTGCCACTGCCCGGATGTAGACGATGCCGGTGAGTGTATGTTGCGCGCGCACATCCTTCAAAAAATTCAGCGATAACACGTAAAAATTCGCCTTTCATGCGTTATGCTGTAGATGCCAAGCACCCTCGCAATCGCTGTTTGGTCATTCTTCAGGCCGCGACCCCGCCTCTTTGTTACCACTCTGTTTATCAAAACACCGTATTGGTGCGTCAAAAACAGGGGCTATCCAGGCGGGACTATCATGATCGACAGAAGAAGCATTGAACGCAGCTTGAACACCCATTTGATCTGGAAAATTCGTTTTGAATTTGCCATTGGTCAGAACTTTGACTTGGAAATTCCATCGTCAACACTCTCTGCGCACAACCTGTGTCCTTTTGGCAAATGGCTCCATGGTCAGACGCTATCGGCGGATGAAATGGCAGGCGGCGACTTTGAAATCGTGAGTAAGCTGCATTCCGAATTTCACAAGCTTGCTGGAAAGATCAAGGAACTCATTGAAACCGACGAAGTTTCAAAGGCAAGGGAGCTTTTACTCGGAGAGTTTGAGGAAACGTCGAATGCACTGGTGTCAGCCCTGAGAGTCTGGGCAGACAAACTACCGACAGAAGAATCCGGTCCGTTCAGCCTGGATTTCATGCAAGCCTGCGTTCCCGCCCACGAAACGCACAGACACCGGTTTCAGGCATTTATCCATTTGGTGTAAGAACTTCGCACAAGGCCCGCGAGGGTTTGTTTTGTCTCAGGCACAATAACAATGCCACCGGCAAATCGCCGGGCACATTTCATTTCGGAGACAAGGTAACAATCATGACCAAATACATCGGAGTTTTGACTGCTGGCGGCGATAGTCCCGGCCTGAATGCGGCAATTCGTGGCGTTGGCAAGGCGGCACTGGAGCACTATGGCATGCACATCATCGGCTTTCGTGACGGGTTTCGCGGTTTGATGGAGAACCGCACGCAGACGCTGGATAGCAGCAGCTTGTCGGGCATCCTCACCACGGGAGGCACGATACTGGGCACCAGCCGGGACAAGCCGCACAAGATGCCCGTCGGTGGCAAGATTCTCGACATGACCGATGCCATCATCAGCAATTACCACGACAAGCACCTCGACTGCCTGGTCTGTCTGGGCGGTGGCGGAACGATGAAAAATGCCTTGCGCCTGAAGCAGCGTGGCCTGAACGTCATTACCTTGCCCAAAACCATCGACAACGACGTTACGGGCACCGAGATTACTTTTGGTTTTGATACCGCTTTAGGCATTGCCACCGATGCCATTGACCGCCTGCACAGCACGGCGCACAGCCACCATCGCATCATTGTGGTCGAAGTCATGGGGCACCGTGCCGGTTGGTTGACGCTCGGGGCAGGAATTGCAGGCGGGGCCGACGTGGTGTTGATCCCCGAGATTCCCTACGATGTAGAGAGTGTGGCCGAGGCGATTCGTGAGCGTGCCCGTGGTGGCAAGTTCTTTTCGATAGTTGCCATGGCCGAAGGCGCCGTATCCAGGCAGGAGCTGGACCAGCTTGCAGCAGCAGCAGCAGCGGAAAAAGCCAGGAAGGCCAAGGATAAAGATAAGGAAGATAAGGAAGATAAGGATAAAGACCGCGAGCGGGGCAATCACAAAGGCAGCGCAAAGGAGCGGGACGAAGACGCGGATAGTAGCGTTGCCGAGCTTCAGTACGCAGATCGCACCTTGCACCTGGCCAAACAGCTTGAAAAGCTCACCGGACTGGAAGCGCGCGTGACGATTCTGGGACATTTGCAGCGTGGCGGGACGCCATCGGCGGCGGATCGCATTCTCGCCACCCGCCTGGGAACGGCCTGCGCGGACCTGATTGCACTGGGGACATTCGGCGTGATGGTGGCAGCCAAGGGCGAAGGCACAAGGCCAGTGCCCCTGGAGGAAGTTGCCGGCCCGGTAAAGACCGTACCAAAGGATCACCCCTGGATACTCACCGCACGGCGGGTGGGCACCAATCTTGGGGATTGAGGGGCGTATCGTTTGCACCAATGTCCGCGCATCACTCGGCGCTTTTCCCAACCGTCTTGACGTTGATCCACGGTAAAACACCAGTTCCAGCGTGCCAAAGCTCTCGGAAGCAAACTTGACCGTTGAGATGGGTTCCGGCAATGTGTTTGCTGACCTGGGTCTGCCCGATGTCGACAAACTCAAGATCAAGTCCGGGCTGGTTATCGAGATCACCAAGGCCATGCGCCGTTTGAATCTGACGCAAAAGGCTGCCGTGCGTGCATTGCTTTTCACAGGTCAAAGCTGATGCAAGCTGTTTTCAGGCCAGAAGCCCTGAACGAGTTGTTGGCAGCACAGGCGTGGTATGAGGCGCGTTCCGTCGGCTTGGGTTTTGAATTTGCCCGTGCTGTTGACGCTGCCGTTACCTGCGTCTGCAGCTGACAAACCCTGCCGGCCTGGCAGCCATCACCCAGCCTGATGCACCGCTATTGGTGGCTCTGCGCGAGATACGGGCGGACCAATAT
>JADJFE010000039.1 GCA_016708725.1 Candidatus Aalborgicola bjergmarkensis | reverse complement strand
GTTTTTCGCGCCGACCACATCGGCGTTTTCCTCGTGGCCACAGTCCACACACACAAACTTGGCCTGGGTCTGCCGGTTCTCTTTGGCCACAAAGCCGCAGGCCGGACAGGTCTGGCTGGTGTAGTGCGCGGGCACTGGAATGAGTATTGCGCCTCTCCAGTTGAGCTTGTACTCAAGCTGGCGACGAAACTCAGAACCAGCCTTGATCGAGATGGCTGTTCCGCCCCGACTTGGCCGCGATGTTTTTTTACCCGGTTCCTCGCAGTCCCCTTGCTCTGACTTGCTCATGTTGCCAACCTGCAAGTCCTCAATAGCGACCATTGCGTGGTTTTTGCTGATCGTCGTTGTTTCTTTGTGCAGGAAGTCTTTGCGGGCGTTAGCGATCGGGTGTGGATTTTCTGAACTTTCCTTCTGGCTGTGCCAGTTCTTGCTGAACTTAACTTTGCGACACATGCGCCGCTGGTACTTTGCCAAGCGCCGCTCGTGCTTCTTGAAGCTGTCCAGCGGCTCTATGAAGCTGCCATCACTCATGGTTGCAAATCGAACAACGCCCATGTCGATTCCAACGGCACTGGTGGCCGTCGGCACGGGTTGCAGGACTGAGCGCTCAGTCTGGATACTTGCGAACCACTTGCCACCAGACTGACTGACAGTGATGTTTCTTGGCCGTGCCTGAAATGTCTCGGTTGTTGCGATATCTGATCCAGTTCAGTTTGGGCAGCTTGATGCGGCTGTTGTCTTGGTCGATCTCAAACTGTTTGGAGTCTGGGTACCGAAAACTGTCGCCCTTGCCTTTGCGCTTGGGTTGTGGGAAAGCCCGCACGTTTCTCAAAGAAGTTCTTGTAGGCCCGATCCGCATCTTTAAGCGACTGCTGCAAGACATGGGAAGGGGCTCCTTGAGCCATTCTTTTTCTTTCTTCCATTCTGGAAGTCGATTTGCCATATCCACATAGCCGATGTACTTCCCACCCGACGCGTGATTGGCCTTTTGAATGTCCAAAGCCCGGTTATAGACAAACCGACGTGCCCCGGCAAAGCGGCGCATGTCTTGTTCCTGATCGCCGTTGGGCATCAGTTCGAACTTGAAGGCTTGCAGGCGTTGCATACTGTAATTTTAACCAGACTAAAGGTTCGCACCTGTTACATGGACACCTGCGGTGTCCGCGCTCTTGACCCCGCCCTGAAGGGCGAGGTTTGCCGCGCATGGATCAATGGGTTATAACAGGATCGAAAACAGCACCACAGCGCACAACGCCGGTTGCGGCGCTCGTAAAAACATAGCTGCTACCGCTTGGTACATAAGGCATACAGCCCGATTTGCCATGAATTTTACCCTTCAAAACGGGTCAAGGCGATGCTGATACCGCCATGAGGCATCAAAACGGGCCGTTGTCGGGTGTTTTTGCATGGCAAATCGGGCTGTAAGCCTTATGGGGTAAGCGGGAGTAGCTATTGTATCAGGAGCGCTTTGGCTTTGGTTGGGATGGTTTCCTGGTTCCCGGCGCTGTCAATCACCAAGTGCGCTGTTATATCGTGGCTCCCGCCACTCCCTCAAAGTGCCAAGCGTGCTGTCCCGCTTTAATCGAAATTGCCAATTCAGGTCAGTCAGGTCGGCCAGGTCGAGCCGTGTTCCGGCACCAGGGCGCGCCAGCCTAGCTCACGTTCGATGCGCCCGCGCAGGGTATCGGCGGCCTCGCGTTCGCCATGGACGACATAAACCTGAGAGGGTGCTTCAGGCATGGTGCCCAGCCATCGCAGCAACTGGTTGGCATCCGCATGGGCTGATGCGGATTGCAGCTGTACGATTTCAGCGTTGACTTCCACATCACGCCCGTGTATGCGCAATGACCGAGCGCCGCTGGCCAGGGTGGCGCCTCGGGTTCCGGGGGCCTGGTAGCCTGTCAGGATCACCATATTGCGTGGATTGCCAACATAATGCGCCAGGTGGTGCAACACCCGCCCGCCGGTCGCCATACCACTGGCCGACAGAATCACCATGGGTCCGTGGCGCGCAGCCAATGCGCGTGACTCTTCGGTGCTATTGACCATGGTGGCACTGTGGGTCAGGGCGTGCACCTCACGCGCATTTAAACGGTGTTCGCCGAGGTGGTTTTCAAACAGATGGGTCGTATGCACGGCCATCGGACTGTCCAGAAAGACGGGCAGGCTGTGCGGGATGTGGTTGTCCTGTTTGAGTTGTGCAATGGCATGCAGTACCGCCTGCGCCCGCCCCACCGCAAACACCGGCACCACGGCAATACCGCCACGTGCCATGAGCCGTTGTAACGCTGGTGCCAGTTCGGCCAGCAGATTCTCTGTCGGGTGCTGGCGGTCACCATACGTGGACTCGATCAATACGGTATCTGCCGCCACTGCCCGCTCCGGTGGGGGCATGATGGTGTCATCGGAGCGTCCCAGATCGCCGGAGAACAGGATGCGCCGCCCGGCTACTTCCAGCAACACACTCGACGCGCCAAGAATGTGCCCCGCCGCATGCAGGGTGACGCGCCAGCCGGGCAAGGGTTGGAACGTATGCCCCCAGGGCACGGCCTTGATGCGTGGCAGGCAGTCCAGCGCGTCCTGGCGCGTATACAGGGGCAGGGCTGGGGTATGCTTGGAGAAGTGGTGGCGGTTGGCGAAAGCGGCATCCTCCTCCTGAATATGGCCGCTGTCCGGCAGCAGGATTTTGCACAGCGCTTGCGTGCCTGGAGATGCGTGCACGGTTCCGGCAAATCCTTGCTTGACCAGCAAGGGGAGGTAGCCGCAGTGGTCCAGATGGGCATGCGTCAAGACGACGGCATCAATCTGTTGCGGGGGGATTGGCAGAGGGTCACGGTTGCGCAAGCGCAACTGTTTATAGCCCTGAAACAGACCACAGTCCACCAGCAGGTGGCGGCCAGCGTGGTGAACCAGGTATTTGGAGCCGGTAACGGTATCGGCCCCACCCAGAAAAGTAATGCCTACACCCATGACGCATGACCCAGGTTAGCTGAAGAAGTTCTTGATTCTGTCGGTCCAGTTGTCACCGGAAGGCGAGTGCTTGCTGCCCCCCTTCTTGAAGGATTCATCCAGTTCGCGCATCAAGCGGCGCTGGTGTTCGCTCAGTTTGACGGGCGTTTCCACCAGGATATGGCAGTACAAATCACCAGGGTAGCTGGAACGCACACCTTTGATGCCCTTGCCACGCAGCCTGAACTGCTTGCCGGTCTGCGTTCCTTCCGGGATGTCGATGGCGGCTTTGCCGGACAGGGTGGGAACGTCAATCTCACCGCCCAGGGCGGCCGTCACCATGCTGATGGGAACCGAGCAATGCAGATCATCACCGTCCCGCTCAAAAATATCGTGCTTCTTGAGCCGAATCTCGATGTACAAATCCCCCGCTGGCCCGCCATTGGTGCCGGGCTCCCCATTGCCGGTGCTGCGAATGCGCATGCCACCGTCAATGCCACCAGGAATTTTGACTTCCAGGGTTTTTTGTTTCTTGACTTTACCCTGGCCGTGGCAAGCGATGCAGGGCTCAGGAATGACCTTGCCTGTGCCCCGACAGGTTGGACAGGTTTGCTGCACACTGAAAAAACCCTGGCGCATCTGCACGGAGCCGGCGCCAGCGCATGTGCCGCAGGTCTTGACTTGCGTTCCTGGCTTGGCACCTGTGCCCTTGCAGGTGTCGCAGGCTTCCCAGCTGGGGATGCGAATCTGTGCGTCTTTGCCCCTGGCCGCCTCTTCGAGGGTAATCTCCATGGCGTAACTCAGGTCACTCCCACGGTACACCTGACGGCTACCGGTGCGGCCACGTTGCTGGCCAAACATGTCGCCGAAAATATCGCCAAAGGCTTCGGCAAAACCACCAAAGCCCTCGGCGCCTGCCGGGCCGCGCATGTTGGGGTCCACGCCGGCGTGGCCGTGCTGGTCGTAAGCCGCGCGTTTTTGCGGGTCCGACAGCATTTCGTATGCTTCTTTGGCTTCCTTGAACTTTTCCTCGGCTACCTTGCTGGAGTCGCCCTGATTGCGGTCAGGGTGGTGCTTCATCGCAAGCTTGCGGTAGGATTTCTTGATGTCTTCGTCCGAAGCATTTTTGGGAACACCAAGAATCTCGTAATAATCTCTTTTAGCCATGGTTGCCAGACAATATTGGTCTTTGATCTATCCGCATATATCTATCCGCATATGTGATGCAAAACGCCGCGCCGGCGATTCATACGGAATCTTCTCGGGCGCGGCGGGCCAAAACGGGCCGAAACGATACCAGGCGACTAGCCCTTCTTTACTTCCTTGACCTCGGCATCCACCACATTGTCGTCCGCAGCAGGCTTCGTTGCCGATGCGCCCGAAGGCTGCTGCTCGGTGGCAGCTTGTGGCTGCGCCTCGGCAGACTGCTTGGCCTGTTGGTCCGCGTACATTTTTTCACCGAGCTTTTGACTGACTGTCATCAGTGCCGTGGTCTTTTCTTCGATGGCGGCCTTGTTGTCACCCTTGACCGCTTCTTCCAGGTCCTTGATAGCGGCCTCAATTTTGGACTTGTCCGCTGCATCAAGTTTATCGCCATATTCTGCCATGCTCTTCTTGACACTGTGCAAGCTGGAGTCGGCCTGGTTTTTGGCCTGAACCAGCTCCACCTTGCGTTTGTCTTCTGCGGAGTTGAGCTCGGCATCTTTCACCATTTGCTGAATTTCGGCTTCTGTCAAACCGGAGTTGGCCTTGATGGTGATCTTGTTTTCCTTGCCAGTTCCCTTGTCCTTGGCGCCGACATGCAAAATGCCATTGGCATCAATGTCAAACGAAACCTCGATTTGCGGGGTGCCGCGTGGGGAAGGGGGGATGCCCTCCAGGTTGAATTCGCCCAGCATCTTGTTACCGGCTGCAATATCGCGTTCGCCCTGGAATACCTTGATCGTCACTGCTGGCTGGTTATCATCTGCTGTCGAGAAGGTTTGTGCAAACTTGGTGGGGATGGTTGTGTTTTTGGTGATCATCTTTGTCATGACGCCACCCATGGTTTCAATCCCCAGCGACAAGGGCGTCACGTCCAGCAGCAACACGTCCTTGCGGTCGCCCGCCAGCACCTGGCCTTGAATGGCAGCGCCAACCGCCACAGCCTCGTCAGGGTTTACGTCCTTGCGTGGTTCCCGGCCAAAGAGTTCCTTGACCTTTTCCTGCACCTTGGGCATGCGTGTCATGCCGCCCACCAAAATCACATCATGGATAGCCGAGGCCGTAACACCCGCATCCTTCAATGCCATACGGCAAGGCGCCATGGTACGCTCAATCAGCTCCTCAACCAGACTCTCCAGTTTGGAGCGCGTCAACTTGATGTTCAAATGTTTCGGGCCAGAGGCATCCGCCGTCACGTAGGGCAGGTTGATGTCGGTTTGCGCGCTGCTGGAAAGCTCGATCTTGGCTTTTTCAGCCGCTTCTTTCAAACGTTGCAAGGCCAGTACATCCTTGCCCAGATCAACGCCTTGTTCTTTCTTGAATTCGGCAATGATGTAGTCAATGATGCGTTGGTCAAAGTCTTCGCCGCCCAGGAAAGTGTCGCCATTCGTGGACAGGACTTCAAACTGCTTTTCGCCATCGACATCGGCAATTTCGATAATGGAAATGTCGAAGGTTCCGCCGCCGAGGTCGTATACGGCAATCTTGCGGTCACCACGCTCGTTCTTGTCCAGGCCGAAAGCCAGGGCTGCTGCCGTGGGTTCATTGATGATGCGCTTGACATCCAGACCGGCAATACGGCCTGCATCCTTGGTTGCCTGGCGCTGGGCGTCATTGAAGTAGGCCGGAACGGTGATGACAGCCTCGGTCACTGCTTCACCCAGGTAGTCCTCGGCGGTCTTCTTCATTTTGCGCAACACATCGGCACTGACTTGCTGAGGCGCCAGTTTGTTGCCACGCACTTCCACCCAGGCGTCACCGTTGTCAGCCGCAGCAATCTTGTAAGGCATCAGGTCGATGTCCTTTTGCACTTCCTTTTCGGAAAATTTGCGACCGATCAGGCGCTTGACCGCATACAGCGTGTTTCTAGGATTCGTGACAGCCTGGCGTTTGGCCGACGCGCCTACTAATACTTCGCCATCTTCCTGGTAGGCAATGACGGAAGGCGTGGTGCGCGCACCTTCCGCATTTTCGATGACCTTGGGTGTGTTGCCCTCCATGATGGCGACACACGAATTGGTGGTTCCTAGGTCAATGCCAATGATTCTTGCCATGATTAACTCCTGCTATTTTGAAAAGTTCAGATGCTGTTGAATTGAGGGCTGATTCGTCAATTTCAAGTGCCAGCGTTATACGTGTTCATTACGTGTTTGCAAGGGCAATCATTTATTGCCCGCTGCCGAAGGCCGCTGCAGTGTGCTACTTTGGTGCCGAGACCGTTACCAGTGCGGGACGCAGTACCCGGTCAGCAATGGAATAGCCCTTTTGCAGCAGGCCAACGACGGTATTGGCATCCTGCTCCGACGGCACCACGCTGATGGCCTGGTGCTGATGCGGGTCAAATTTTGACCCTGGCGTCGGACTGATGGCCAACACCTTATTGCGCTCCAAAGCTGCCAGCAACTGGCGCAAGGTGGCTTGCGCACCTTCGCGAATTTGATCAGGGGTTGCGTCCTGAATGACCAAACCAGCTTCCAGACTGTCCGCCACGGGCAAAAGGCTTTCGGCAAAACTATCGATTGCGAATTTACGGGCCTTGGAAGTTTCATCTTCTGAGCGCCTGCGCACATTCTCGGTTTCGGCCTTGGCGCGCAGGTACTGATCTGCCAGCTCGCTGTTTTTGGCCTGCGCGGCGGCTAACTCCGCCTGCACCTGCGCCAGAGCATTTGCGTCATTGGGAGATTGCGCTTTGATCAGATCCTCTGTACTTTGAAATTGCACTTCAGGGACTTCTGTAGGGGGGATGGATGGATTGGATGGATTGTCAGACATGTAAATGGGGGCGGTAAGCGCCAGGTTACAAATGTGTGTGCTCCAAGCTTGGGGCACACCAGCACATTTCAAGGGGATTTTTTTATCCCGATGTACCCAGCAGCTCAATATCAAATTTCAACGTGGCATTGGGGGGGATAACGCCACCTGCGCCACGCGCACCGTAAGCCAGGGACGGTGGAATGATCAAGGTGCGCGAGCCGCCCACCTTCATGCCCGCCACGCCTTCGTCCCAACCCCGGATGACCATGCCAGCGCCCAGATTGAAGAAAAAAGGTTCCTCGCGGTCTTTGCTGGAATCAAACTGCGCGCCCTGGGTGGCGTTGTTGTACAGCCAGCCGGTGTAATGAACCTTCACGTTGTGCCCTTTGGCGGCAACAGCACCAGTGCCTTCGATAGTGTCTTCGTATTGCAATCCGGTGGGAGTGGTATGCATCAGGTATCCTCGTCCAAAAATGATAGCGGCGGCGCGCAATGGATCTGCGCACCATTGTGAAAAACCGAAACTTTTGTGGGCGAGTGCCTCAGCAAAAAACCAGCCAGCCCGCAAAGGGCGAATTATGCCGCACGAAACGGGCACAAATAGGCCCGGATATTACTCAGCCACCGATCCCTGGTTCTTTTTTGCCTGGGCCGTGGTCCACTTGCTCGCGAACGACTGCAAATCACCCAAACGTTTGAGCAGATCGGCCCCCATTGTCGTGACTGCATAGCCTGCACTGTCGTGGGCTACCAGATTGGCCTCACGCAAGTCCTTGAGGCGGGTATTCAGGGTGTTGGGAGTGATGCCCCCCACGCTGTCTTGTAGCAAGCGAAATTTCTGGGCATGGCCATCACGCAGAGCCCACAGCACCCGCATGGCATAACGCGCCTCCAATAAACTCAACAACTGGCCCATCGCAATGGATTCCTTTGGACTCATGCTTACCCCTTTTCTTGTTTAGTGCTATCAAAATCAAGTCGGAACTATAGCGTAGTTTTTCATGCGCTACAAGTTTCATAGTCAAAATTTTATGCATCGGTTTGTCATGTGACAATACGATGATCGGAGATGCTAAGGTTGCAGCCATGATGCATGGTTGATGCGATTTTTTGGAGACTTTTTCATGGTATTTAATTTCGAACAGGTGCATAACTACTACGAACGTCTGGTATTCGAAGAGGTTGCACGCAGGGCGGAGGATTATCCCGAGTTCAGTGCGGAAATGCTGGGCGATGTGGCGTGCGTGGCACTCAACCGATTGCCTGCGCGTTACGTCCGCCACGATGTGGACCTGATGTTTTATCTGACAGAACACGAGCGCCGGGCCATCGAGGCGTCCCTCAACGAGGGAGTTGGCGCAGCGTTCGAATTTGTTCAGGAACGCACGAACAGAGCGATACGTTAAGCATCGAAGGTCTCCTGCACCACGCGCAACAGCTCCGAAGTGATGTCCGGTAGCACACCGAACCAGGCCTCAAATGCCGGGCGCGCCTGATGCAGCAACATGCCCATTCCGTTTACCGTAATGTTGCCCCGTTTCCTGGCGTCAACCAGCAAGGGCGTTTCCAGCGGCACGTAGACGGCATCCGAAACCAGGGCCTGCGCCGGTAGTTCGTCCAGTTTCAGGTCCAGCGCCGGGTTGCCTTGCATGCCCTGATTGGTGGTGTTGGCCAGCAGGGCGATACCCGCCAGGGCCTGGTGCCGGTCTTGCCAGGGGACAGCGTGCACCGAAGGGCCAAACTCTTGCGCCATATCGTGCGCCTTGGCCCAGCTCCGGTTGGTAAGACGAATCTCCTGAACGCCAGCGTCCAGCAAACCGGCAAGCACGGCCCGGGCCGCGCCGCCGGCGCCCACCACAGTTACTGGTCCCGCGCCAGCACACCATGCTGGACAGGCATCACGCAGACTCTGAATGTAGCCAAAACCGTCCGTATTCAACCCGGTGAGCGAGCCGTCTGCTTGCACCACGACGGTGTTGATGGCACCAATGCGCTGCGCCAAAGGATGCACCTGGTCCACCAGGGGCAGCGCCTCCACCTTGTGTGGAATGGTCAGGTTGCAGCCGGCAAAACCCAACACCGGCAAGCTGCGCAAAGCCGCCGCCAGTTTGTCAGGGTGAACTGGTAACAACACGTAGGCACCGCGTAAGCCATGGTGGGTAATCCAGTGGTTGTGAATGACCGGAGAGCGCGAATGGCCCACAGGCCACCCCATGATCCCGGCCAACTTGTAGCTGAGGTCTGCTGCCATGCCTATAAGGTACTTACAGGTTATCGGTAAAGCTGCGCAGCTTGTCCGAACGGCTGGGATGCTTGAGCTTGCGCAATGCCTTGGCTTCAATCTGGCGAATACGCTCGCGGGTCACATCAAACTGTTTTCCCACCTCTTCCAGTGTGTGGTCGCTGGTCATCTCGATGCCAAAACGCATACGCAGCACCTTGGCTTCCCGTGGTGTCAGGCTGTCCAGAATGTCCTTGACCACATCGCGCAAACCGGCTTGCATGGCCGCTTCCATCGGTGCGGTGTTGGCGCCATCTTCAATGAAGTCGCCCAGATGCGAGTCATCGTCATCACCAATCGGGGTTTCCATCGAAATGGGTTCCTTGGCGATCTTCATGATTTTGCGGATCTTGTCTTCCGGGATTTCCATACGCTCGGCCAGGACGCTGGCATCGGGTTCAAAACCGAACTCCTGTAAATGCTGGCGGCTGATGCGGTTCATCTTGTTGATGGTTTCGATCATGTGTACCGGAATGCGGATGGTGCGCGCCTGGTCGGCAATGGAGCGGGTAATGGCCTGGCGAATCCACCACGTGGCGTAGGTAGAGAACTTGTAACCACGCCGGTACTCGAACTTGTCCACGGCTTTCATCAAACCGATATTGCCTTCCTGGATCAAGTCCAGGAATTGCAGCCCCCGGTTGGTGTATTTCTTGGCAATGGAGATGACCAGGCGCAGGTTTGCCTCGATCATTTCCTTCTTTGCCGCGCGTGAGGCGTACTCACCGGCATTCATGCGTTTATTGATGTCCTTGAGCTGCTCCAGTGGCACGACCACACGCGCTTGCAGATCGGTCAGCTTTTGTTGCAAATCCTGCACCGGGGGGATATTGCGCCCCATGATGGCGCTCCAGGGTTTGCCGGCTGTTGCCTGCTTTTCAATCCACTTGAGGTTCAATAACTGCGAAGGAACCTTGTTGTTGTTGCGGTCACGGCCACTGAATTCGGCAACAAAGCTTTCCTGTGAATACCCGCATTTGTCAACGATGATGCGGCGCAGTTCGCGTTCCTTTTTGCGAATATCGTCCACTTGCGCGCGCACCATGTCACACAGTCTTTCAATGGCCTTGGCAGTAAAGCGAATCGACATCAACTCTTCGCTCACGGCTTTTTGTGCCTTGACGTAGTTCGGGGTGCCATAACCTTCCTTGACGTAGACGGCGTGCACCTTTTCGTGCAACTCACGCAAACGATCAAAACGGGTCAGTGCTTCTTTCTTCAGCTCTTCCAGCTTCTTGGTCAAGGCCTTGGAGCCGCCTTTGCCGTCGTCGTCGTCGTCGGCATCAAACTCATCAAAATCTTCTTCGGCCACGTAGTCATCGGCCTCGTTCGGGTTGGAAAATCCATCCACAATCGTGGTGATGACAACCTTGCCATCGCGGATTTCATCGCCCAGATGCAGGATTTCTGCAATGGTCGCAGGAGATGCGCTGATGGCCTCCATCATGGCCATCAAACCGCCTTCGATGCGTTTGGCAATCTCGATTTCGCCCTCGCGGGTCAACAACTCGACGGTGCCCATCTCACGCATATACATACGCACCGGGTCCGTGGTCCGGCCAAACTCGCTGTCCACCGTGGAGAGCGCGGCTTCCGCTTCCTCTTCGGCTTCTTCCGGTGTGGCAGCGGCTGAGACGTTGTTATTGAGCAACAATGTTTCTGCGTCCGGGGTCTGCTCGTACACCGCCACGCCCATGTCGTTCAACATGGAGATCACCACTTCCAGCGTTTCGGCATCCACCAGCTTGTCGGGCAGATGGTCAGAAATTTCGCCGTGTGTCAGGTAGCCGCGCGTCTTGCCCAGCGTAATCAGGGCCTTGAGACGTTGCCGACGTTTGGCAATATCTTCCTCGGACAAAACCGTCTCGTCGAGGCCAAACTCCTTCATCAAGGCGCGTTCCTTGGCCTTGCTGATCTTCATGCGCAGCGGTTTGACCTTTTCCCCCGTGGCGGTGATGACAACCGCTGGTTCTCCGGCAAGATCGGCCTCGATATCCGACAAGTCCAGTTCGTCCACAACAACCGCAGCAGCAGGCTCTTTGGGTTTACGCCCACGTTTGGCGCCAGTCTTGACAGGTGGGCTCACCTGTGTCTCATCACCCTGACCAACCTGGCTGTCAGCTTTTTTGCTCGCCGAGGCAGATGCGGCTTTGGTTTTGGGTTTGCTCACGGATTGGGCTTTTTTATCGGGCTTTGACGATGGCAAAGCAGTATCGAAAGACTCTTGATCAGGCATGGAACTCCCTCAGTGCAATAACAACCTGCGAACAGGGTGGGCCTTTGTGTTACGTCGCTGCGTTTACCTGTGTGCTCGCGTGGCGGACATAACCGGCATGACAGGGAATTACCTTCGCAGTAACTTCCCCAGGGCAAGATGTGAGGGCGAACATTTGGGATGCAGTCCTTGCGGTAAGGTGGCCGGTTGTGAACCTGTCAACGTTTGGCCTGGTGCCGGAGGTGCTGCTGTCGCTCTTGCCGAAAAACCCACGATTCTAGCAATAACGAATCACCCCGATTATGACGGGGGTTCTGGCATCCATCAGAAATACTACTTTTTTAATAGCTGTCTCCGCTCATTCCATAAGGGGTGTAGACAGGTTTGCTCAGTATTTCGGCCTTTTCTAGAGGTATCCACCTCCTTGTTGACCGCATCCGCCGCGCACAAGCGGCTTGCGGGACAAGAAAAAACAGGAATAACAGGCTGAAAGGCATACGTAGCAAGCGGTGGCAGCTATTAATTCGATAGATTCACCCACTCGTTCCATAAGTCTTGCAGGCCGACCATGGGGTCAGGAACGATTCCTGGCTACATCGCTTGCCGCAGCCAAACGCCGACAAGGGGCATATTGAGTTCGCGCGTGCGTCCGTTCTTCATGGCTGTGAGGGTGCTTTTTGTGCATCTCGGCAGGACTAGGCCAAAACGGTCTCTGCGGCCAAATTCGGACTTCGCGTCCTGACTGCGGCCCGCTGCGGCCAGTGCATGAACGTGATTCGCTAATTGGGTCGGCTGCCGGATATCCCAGGTGCGTGAGCGGACACAGGCGCCCGCCTCTGCAAAGGCCCGTGGCGCACCTGTTCAGGTCGCAAACGGGCCTTTGACATCCGTATCTGCCGCTTCCTCTGCGACCCGCCTCCAACGCCAAAGCCAAGCGCTGTTGCGTGTGACGTATGAATGCAGCCCGTCTTCACGCAGCTCCCTGGTCGGTGATCGCACCGCAGCAACTTTCCCCCCCGCCCAGCCTAATCCTATACCCCGAAAGTGACAATGCTGCCCAGCAACGAACGAGAACGAATGATGAGCCAATACATCTGCTGACCGGTGAATCACAGCGCAAAAACAGCGCAACAGCATAAGGCCAAGACCAATGAACGGCATTTTTCTTCTCCTGATGTGATCCCCCCTTATGCCTATGCCCTTTTTCCGGGACATGGCGATCAGCGAGTCGGTGTCACCAGACCGAACCAAATGCTGCATCCATTGGACAACCTGCTCTTTGGAGGGATCAAACTTGATTCGTCCAAACTTACCCTAAGTTTTTCCCCAACTTTTGGCCCCTGTAACCACCCTCCGCCAGGGAAGTGCGTCAAATAATTTCTTCAACGACGAAAACAAAATGTACCGAAATCGCTTAACGGTGCATTGGGAAACTTTGCGCTGATGGCGGCAAATCGCTTACCTTTGGCGCTCACGGAAACTGACCCACCCTGCTCCTGGAGCCCCGTCGGTGCACCCCCGCCGGACAAACCCACCCCCCACGACAAGACACAGCCCCGGGCCCCCCCCCCGACAGATGCCTACGGCCGACGCGCGCGCTGCCCAACACTTTTAAAAGGGAAGTCAAAGCAAGACAACCCAAGAGTCAATGACCACCCCACCCCCACCCCCCGCCCAGACCGCCAAAACACCCGCCAAAAGGGCGACGAAAGTAGAGAATGACCGACAACATTTGCCACGCCTTTTACGAAAGCCGCCCGCGCATAGTCGGCGCGCGCCAGCAACCCTTCCACGCCGAACAAACAACGGGCACCGCCCCGCGCCGCGCACCCCCGCGCGCCCCGCCGCGCCACCCCGCGGCCCCGGCAAGCCGCCACCACCGCCCAGCGAAAGGCAAAACGCCCAGCGCCACCCCCCCCCCCACCCACCCCCCACCACCGACGCCGCCGCCATGAAAAAAAACCGAGACCAAACCAAGACAAAAACCGGCAACGCCGCACGCAACGACAGCAAAAACGAAAAATTGCTGACTCTCAGTCCACCTTACCACCAAAAACGGATCTGCCAACAACCGAGGCCGATTGATCAACAACGGATGATGCAGCAACAACCATCACGCAACGAAATTCAGACAAATAGCATCACGGATCATGCTCACGCGACGGAAACCTGCTGCGTAACGAATTTCATCTTCAAACGGTTGCTTCTTCAATGAACTGAAGTCGCTTCTCACGCACATTGGTCAGCCAATGATCCCGATTCTGCTTCCTGCAGGCTATCAAGTTACAAACAGCCGCGCAACCGGTGGGTCAGCTTTCTGTGAGCACAGGTGGGTCATTTATTTTGAGCGCCGAAGCTTACAGATATAGATTGGGCGGGAGGTTCTGACCAAGATTCAGTATCCGGGATGAGGACAAGGTGGCGTCGTCCAGGATTGTTCCCTAAGGTTTCCAAACTCCCTGGATTTGGCAATACATCTCGACGTTGTTTGCTCAACGAATCTACACATCCGATCACCTCTTTTGTTTCGCAACCGTGATATCAACAACATCTTGCGCATCCTGTTTCGTCAATGTTCCGCAAGTGCTGGTAGGTGAAAAGCGATTCGATCAGCATCCTTCACTTGCCCCATTCCCAGTCGCTTGCCTACACCAAACAGTGATTCAAGGACATCGGTGCTGATGGGCAAACCCGTTTGATTCAACCCCAGCCTATTGGCAATTTCCAACTGTGACTTTGCCCAATCAGTAAAACCGATTCGTATCGAAGAGGATGCGGGCATGACCTCAATCAACTTCGACATTGCGCTAGGTTGCAAGGTTCAACCCCCCTCTTGTTTGAGGATTTTTTGACATGCCAGCATCGACTTTGCATCGCGAAGGAATCGTTTGATAAACGGCTCACACTCGGGCAATTGATCCAAGCTTGCTCTTAATTTCGCTAACATCGGTGCGTCTTCAGCCTGGTTTTGCGGCACATGTTTGAGCAGTTTGTCCGCCCATTCGACCAAACGGTGCAAGTTCATAAAGCGGGCTTTGGTCGAGACCTTCGGAGGTGCAAGGCATGCCAAGACTTTGGCGCTCACGGAAACTGACCCACCTCTGCTCACTGGAATTGACCCACTGACTTTGGCTGCGGCTATGTAGTATGCCCGTCCGCCGGGACAAACCACCGCCCACGGACAAGATAACAGCCCGCGGACTGCCCCCGCCCCGACAGATGCCTACGCCACCCTGCCTGCGACACCCTTAAAAAGGAAGCAAAGACAAGACAACCAGGTCAATGACTACCAAAACCCCCACCCCCGCCGACAATTGATACCGTGTCGCTGAATAAACAGGTGATCCCGCCAATAGAAAACAAGAAAGGAAAAAGAGTGACGAACGAAAGATTTACGGTTGAGAATGTATCATCTAAAGGTTCCAGCATGCAAACAAATTTTGAGCCATAACGACCCTCTTTTCGAAATCGCCGACCTCGTAGTGTTTGCAAGCAACTAGAAATTGTTGCCGATCAGGACTCGTTGGCGCGCGCCAACACGCAACCCGTTGATTTATAAGAGTATTCCATTTTCGAACACATGCTATTCGCGAATCAAACAACTGTGCAGTCGGTGGGTCAGCTTCTGTTGAGCAAAGTTGGTCGAAATATTGACACCGAGGCGATGGTCGATGCCTTGCTTGATCGGCTGCAGCACCATCCGCATTGAAGGTGCATCTTTGCGCACCAGCGCACCGCCAGCACCCAGAGCTCAACCAGTCCGCGAGCCCCAGGCAAAGTAAAACCGTCTCACCACCGCCTGCAATCTCTGGGATAGTATCTGGATATGGACAAGCGCAAACGCCCAGCTTGACCACAACCCACGCCCCACCCACTCCCACGGCCCACGCCGACCCCCGCCAAAGCCATTTGAAAATAAAACCATGAAGACCAATACCAAGACAAAAACCCGGGCAACGCCATCCAGTTGCATACGCAAAACGAGAACAGCTAAATTAACTGAAAATTTGTCTTGACTCTCAGTTCCACCTACACCGGTTCACCAAGTATCAAAACGGGTATTCTGCCAACAACGCAGAGGCTCGATTTGATCAACAACGTGATGGATGCAGCAATCAATCCATCACGCAACTGATCAATTCAGACAGGAATAGCATCACGGAAGGTGATCATGCTCATCGTCGACCTAAACCCGCTGCGACAATTTCATCTTCAAACGGGTTGCTTCTTCAATGAACTGAAGTCGCTTCTTCACGCACATTGGTCGAGCCAAGATCGCCGATTCTGCTTCCTGCAGGCTATCAAGTTACAAACAGCCGCGCAACCGGTGGGTCACTTTTGTGAGACAGGTGGTCTTTTTTTGGCGCCGCCAAGATCGTCTGTTTGAGTTTCTTGGACACTTGGCCGCAGGCTGTGATGAAGGTGTTAAACAACGGATCCCTCTGCATATTCGTGCTTGAAAAGATTGGCAACCATATGGGAGAGATCGTCGATGCACTCAAGGGATGTCCCTTGTTCATTCAACAAGCGGATGGCCTTTTCAAGATCGGTTCCGCCGTCTTTGAGGAAAGCAGCGGAAAAAATCCCACTTTGGCAAATACTTTGCGTAAAAATTCGGCAATCGTTTCGCCATTCCAGGATTCCTCAACAGCGGTGGCGACACACTGAACATCCGCCAATCCTGGCGCATACTCATTTTGTTCATGGTGCCTGAGATTCAATGCCAGTACGCTGAGTATCTTCCCCGAGCCCAGTCCTATGCTGATATCAATAAGCCAAACCGTTTGCATTGCACCCCCAGCAGCGTTGCCAAGGATTGGACGAACGTTTGCATTTTTGCGATGGATAGACGGGATACATAGTTGCTGACCGTTTGTGGACAAGGTGTCTTCAGCAGACCAAGGTAGGGGGCAAGCACGGCCAACACTCTTGCAATTGCACGGAATCCGATTCGTGCTGAGAGGAACAAGCACAAAACAAGGAAAACAACATCCACTTTGTTTTGGATGCACGCTACTGCTTGCTTGCCTTGTTTCGCCAATTCAGCTTTGGCTGCCTTGGCCTCCCCTTTAAATTTATCTCGTTCTTTTTTTAGTCGCCGGATTTCTTTACGAATCGCACGCACTTTGGTGGCACGATCAATCGCTTTTTTTCCAAACCTCTCGACTCTTGTGCAGCTTTGACTTTTCACTCATGATGATGTTCCAGTAACAATACGAGAGATCATAAAACGAAGAACGACGTTTTCTTGTTCGGGCAAGTAGGGCCATTTCTTGGGGGAAAGAAATTGGTTATTTTGAAGCATTTTTGGACAGCCTAGATCAAACTTGAAAGCTTTTTGGACAAGGTAAAAACTGTCATTTCCCTTGATTGCCTTGAAGAATGTCACTTCCGGCTTGCCTGTCGATTGGTTGAGGGGACAGGTCTGGAGCCATATGGAAAAGGCATAACCGTTTTCCTCTCCCTTGGTAACAGACGCAACGCCGCCATCCTTGCACGCCACCAACCAGCTCTTTTCCATCCGGGTCTGGAATTGCTCCGGCGTCGCATTCTTCATGCTCAGAAATATCTGGGTGGTGAGCATCTCCGTCCAGTTCTTGACCGTTTGCGCACGGGGAACCATTTCTTTCAGAAGCATGTTCCCTTGTCTGGTTTGGAAATCCACCTTGTAACCATCCGGCATGTTCTGCAACAGGTTTTCGTTCGCCAGCTCGGCAAGGCACGCGCCTGGCAAAGCGAGCAGGAGAGATAAAAAGATACGGAACAATTTCATGGGAGTTCCAAGGGTATGACATCCAGGGTCAGGGGCGGCGTTGCACTGCGGGGTCAGAATGTGGGCTGTTTTGCGCTTTGGCCTGATTTCCTGCATCGGTACAAAAGGAGAACATGGATTGATTCTTGGCATCCACCGACTCGCTCTTGGCGAAACGATCCCCCAGGACTTTCACAACCTCCTCACCTTTCCTGAAGAAACCAACTCTCCCACGCCGACCATCGCTCTCCTCGTCAGGGTTTAGTACCCATCCGTCAAATCCATTTGTGAGCGCGAACTTGCGCATGGCGCAATACAAAAAATACGAGGTTTCGGAGCCGCGAGGCTTGTCTACTGAAAAACTCACCCGAAAGATACGTTCATTTTCCTTGTCAAGATACATCCACGTGTTAATAAAGAAGTTGCCATAGTCTTCGCTGTAAAAAGTTTTACGATCATTGCTCTGGACTGCACTTTCCGGCTTTAATGTTGGCGAATTCAACTGCGACATCCTGCCCTGGACAAGTTGCATCAGCGCAGTTCCCGAGAACTGGGTCAGTTCACCCATTTTCGCTTGATACAGTTTGAATACAGGGTTTTTTGCCAGCACCACAAGTTCTTGCAATTGTTGCTCGCTGAATGCCTTCGCGAAGTAATCGACCCGCAGGCTTTCGTATTCCTTCGACTCCAGGATGTCGCGGTACATGCCCTTGATTTGCAACTCCTTGGAACGATACTGCGGCTGTACCTGAAGAAGTAGACGGGCAGCTTGATCCGGCACGGTTTGCCGATCCACTGCGTTGAGTTCTTCGTGGAACTCTTTTGCCAATTCGCCCACTGACGCTTGTGCGCCAGGGACGAAGAATATGCAAGCAGACAATAACCACAATACTTGGGTGCGGGCCATAGGAAGTCCTACTGGGTAAGTTACGTGGACACATTCGCCGCCTGCACTATAGCCTGTGCGCCGAAGAAATTTTTCGTGCGGGTGGGATTTTTTGGCGCATCCCTCCAAAGCCATGATTCTCCTGTTTCAATAGCTGTACCCGCACGTTCTATAAGCCTTACAGGCAGATTGGCACCAAGAAACTTCACTAATTTCACTATAAACCAGCCGTCTGGCCACCTGGCGGGGCGCAAGGGGTGGGAATGAGGGCGTAAATAATGGATAAATCTGGCTACAGCCCTTATGGAATGTGCGGGAGCAGCTATTAATTTGCGAGTTCAGGCATAGCCAGCAGAGGCGCCCCCACCAAGGCAACGCGACTCCAAAAACAACGCCATTCAGCTTTCAAGGTAGGCATAAATGGCGCATCAAACCTGCATGTTCATAATGTCGGTGTAGGCCTGAACCATGCGATTTCTGACGTGCAAGGTGGCTTGAAAGCCGATCTGGGCCTTTTGAATGGCAACCATGGTTTCTTCCAGGCTGACCTTGGGGTTTTCCATCTGAACTTCCCGCTGTAGTCGGCTGGCATTGTTCTGGGCTGCGCTCACTTCGGTCAGGGCATTTTTGAAGGCGCTAGGAAAACCACTGCCCACGCCCGACGGCGCACCAGGTCGCACCCCGGCGCCGGGACGTAGCGTGGTTGGTATGGATGTAGGTGTGAGTTTGAGATTCATGCGTGCTCCCCCTGTGATCCCTTTGAGACTAGGGTGGCGTAATCGTATTACTCGTCTGGGTGGGGCATTATTTTGAATTGACCCGTAAATCCAGTGTTATTTACACTAATGTTTTGGCATGTGGGGCAAATAATCAGAATTACTCATGGGGCAATTCACACCCCATTGCACTGGAAAAGCACCATGTCTGAAGTTGCCACTATTCCCCTGAATCCCACCCTCGGCCAGCGTCTTGCCAACCTGGACCGGGGGGTGCGATTGCGTCTGGCTCTGGGTGTCGTCCTTTTTGTCGCCATTGGCATCATCGGGTTGGTCATGGGGCGCCAGACCGAGTGGCGCGTGTTGTACGCGAATCTGGCCGACAAGGACGGGGGCGCCGTCATCGCCCAGTTGGGCACGCTGAACATTCCCTATAAGCATAGTGATGGGGGGGGGGCGATCCTGGTGCCCGCAGACCGTGTGCACGATGTACGCCTGAAAATGGCTTCCCTGGGACTGCCCAAGGGATCGGTAAATGGTTTTGAATTGCTGGAAACCAACCGCTTTGGCATGACGCAGTTTCAGGAGCGGTTGACATTCCAGCGTGGCCTGGAAGGCGAGTTGACCCGCTCGATACAAGCCTTGTCTTCGGTACAAAACGCGCGGGTCCATCTGGCGTTGCCGAACCAGAACGGTTTTTTCCGTGAACAGCAAAAACCCTCGGCATCCGTTTTGTTGAGTCTGCACTCCGGTCACGTACTCAGTCGCACGCAGCTTGCGGGAATCGTGCATCTGGTCTCCTCCAGCGTTCCCGAGATGACCCCGGCAGCCGTCAGTGTTCTGGACGATAGCGGGAAATTGTTGTCCACGCCAGCGGATGGTTCCGGTTTTCTGGCTTCCGATGCGGAGCAGTTGCAATACGTGCGACTGATAGAGCAGGAATACACCCGACGGATTCTGGACATTCTGGAGCCGGTTGTCGGCAAGCAGAATGTCAAGGCACAAGTGACGGCAGAACTGGATTTTTCGCAGACCGAATCCACCACGGAATCGCACAAACCCAACCAGTCACCGGACGCCAGCACAGTGCGTAGCCAGCAAATGATGGAAAGCGCTGGCGCAAGCGGTCCGACATTGCCCTCCGGCGTGCCGGGTGCGGTGAGCAATCAGCCCGTTTCTGCCGCTTCGGCACCCATCAACGGGCCGGCACAAACCCTGACCGCCAATGGGCAGGGACAAAGTGCACTGGCCAATGGCGGCAAGCGTGAGTCGATCATCAATTATGAGGTGGATAAAACGGTCAAAGTGGTCAAGGGGGCAACCGGCGTCATCAAACGTATCAATGCCGCCGTCGTCATCAACCATGCAACAGCCACAGATGCCAAGGGAAAAACCAGCACCGTACCGTTGAGCGATGCCCAGATCGAGAAAATGACCGCCTTGGTGCGGGAAACGGTGGGATTCAGTAAGGAGCGCGGAGATTCTGTCAATCTGCTCAATGCAGCGTTTGCACCAGAAAAAATTGATGCAACTACCGTGCCGCTGCTGCGGCAACCGGAAGTACAGGAGTTGATTCGCAGCCTTGCCTGGCCGGTTGGAACCTTGCTATTCGCCCTATTGGTCGTGCTCGGTCTGATTCGTCCGGCGATCAAGTCCCTGAACCCGACCCCTGTGGGAACGATCAGCTCCGAAAGTCTATTGACAGGTAACCAGGTAGATGCCCTTGAGTCGGAAGTTCCTGAGAGGCCACAGTTGGAGGCCCCGGCAGAAGAGGCGCAGGCACTTCTGGAGGTGCCAAAAATATCGGAGAGTGAAAAACAACTGGAGGAGGCACGCAAATTGACACGCGACAATCCTGCGGCAGTTGCTAATATCATTAAGGCCTGGATGAACGGAGAAGCGGCGCCGGCGTGATAACCGGCGCACAATAGGACTATGGCAACTGCTGACACTGGATTACAAGACGCTGCAATTCTGATGATGTCTCTGGGTGAGACAGAAGCATCAGAGGTATTCAAGCACCTCTCTCCCAAAGAGGTGCAACGGCTCGGCGAGGCAATCGCCAAAACGACGCAAATGACGCGCGAGCGCGTGGACGAAGTGGTCAGCAAATTTACCGGGGTTGCGGCATCACAAAGCCTGATGGTGTCCAATTCCGGCGATTATGTGCGCTCGGTCCTGAAGCTGGCACTCGGAGACGACAAGGCGGCCTTGTTGATTGACCGGATATTGCAAGGGGGCGATGTTTCGGGCATCGAAAGCCTGAAGTGGATGGATCCGCTGTCCGTCGCGGAATTGTTGCGCAACGAGCACCCTCAGATTGTGGCCGCTATCCTGGTGCACCTGGACTACGACCATGCAGCCGATGTGATGAAAAACCTGACCGAGCGCCAACGCAACGAGGTTATGTTGCGTGTAGCCACCATGGAAGGCATTCAGCCAACCGCGCTCAAGGATTTGAACGAGGTACTTTTCAAGGTTCTGGCCGGTGGTGACAAGATTCGCAAATCGTCTCTGGGCGGCGTCAAGACGGCGGCAGAAATGATCAATCTGATGGGAACTGCCATCGAAGCGACCGTGATTGAGTCGATCCGCAACCATGATGCAGACCTGGCACAAAAGATCATGGACAAGATGTTTGTGTTCGATGATCTCATCAAGATCGACGACAAGGCCTTCCAGATGATATTGAAGGAAGTGTCTTCGGATGTACTGATTGTTGCCTTGAAGGGGGCGCAGCCGGAGTTGAAGGACAAGGTTCTGGCCAATATGTCTTCACGGGCCGCAGCCACGTTGAAAGAAGACCTTGAATCACGCGGCCCCATGCGGCTTTCCGAGGTGGAAACGCAGCAGAAAGAAATTCTCAAGATCGTGCGCCGACTGGCGGACGAGGGGCAGATTGTGCTCGGCGGTGGAGGTGGCGACGACGCCATGGTCTGATGTCAAACGCGCATGACCATTTGGCTCCAGACGACCAGATCAGTTCCACCTTGAACTGGGAGGATTTTGGTGCGCCCAAGAAAATGTCGGCCAAATTTGCCGAAAAACTCAGGGTGCAGGAATTGGCAGAAGCGCAAGCCAAGTTGCAAAATGCCACACAGTCCAGCTTTGAAGAAGGTTTTGCACAGGGCATATCCAAGGGGCATTCTGAAGGGCATGCGAAGGGGTATGCAGAGGGGTACGCACAGGGAAACGCAAAGGCCACCCTGGAGGGGCAGCGGCAATTCAACGAATACGTCCAGACACAAGGACAGCAGGCCGCGCGTGATTTTGCTGCACGTTTTGCGCTGGCCGAAGCGCAACTTGCCGAATCCGAACAAACCATTGCCAGGGGGGTACTTGAATTGGCGTGCGAACTGGCGCGCCAGGTTGTGCGCCACGAATTGACATCGAATCCGAATGCCTTGCATCCTGTGATTCGTGAGGCTCTTGGCATTTTGACCTCCGACAGCAAACCCGCTTTGGTGCGCCTCAATCCGCTGGATATGGATATGTTGCAAGAGATGCTACGTCAGGAATTTCCGGGTTTACAACTGTCTTTGCTGGCAGATTCTTCCGTGACCCGTGGGGGGTGTCTGGTGGAGTCAGCGGGAACGGTCGTGGATGGGACGGTGGAAAAACGTTGGAGCCGCGCGGTGGCGCGTTTGGGCTTGGAAGCGTCGTGGGAGGTGCCCGATGATGCCCACTGAATCCACTGAAGTACGGGATACATGCGCTACATGGCAGGAATTCCTGGGTCGTGCGAACGATAACGTGAAACGTGGTAGCACACTGGAGGTGCGCGGCACCCTGACACGCCTGACGGGATTGGTGCTGGAAGCCAGTGGCATTCGGGTTCCGGTGGGTTCGCAATGCGTGGTTTCGATGCAGTCGCGCGCTCCCGTACTGGCCGAAGTGGTGGGTTTTGCGGGTGACAGGGCTTTCCTGATGCCAGCTGGCGATGTTTACGGCCTGTCCAGCGGCGCGAGCGTGGCGCCAGCTGCAGCCTATGTGCCAGTCCCCCGTCTGGGCGCGTCCGATGCTGTTGATTCGCAGGAGCATGTCGGCATGTTGCGGCTGCCCTTGGGGCCAGGGTTGCTGGGGCGGGTTGTGGATGCGCAAGGCATCCCGATGGATCGCATGGGGCCTATCATTGACGTAAGCTCCAAACCACTGGATCGCCAACCCATCAATGCAATGGATCGTGCGCCCGTGCGCCAGGCGCTGGATACTGGCGTACGCGCCATCAATGCCTTGTTGACAGTGGGGCGTGGTCAGCGCCTGGGCCTCTTTGCCGGCTCTGGTGTGGGTAAGAGCGTATTGCTTGGCATGATGGCGCGCTACACCGAAGCCGATGTGATCGTCGTGGGTCTGATCGGCGAACGTGGCCGGGAGGTTAAAGAGTTCATTGAAGACATTCTGGGCGAACAGGGACGCGCCCGATCGGTGGTGGTAGCAGCCCCTGCCGATGCGCCACCATTGCTGCGGCTGCAAGGGGCGTCCTATGCCACGGCCATTGCCGAGAGTTTCAGGGACAGCGGCAAGCATGTGCTTTTGCTGATGGATTCGTTGACCCGGTACGCCATGGCACAACGCGAAATTGCCCTGGCCATTGGTGAACCGCCTGCAACCAAAGGTTATCCCCCCTCCTGTTTCGCCAGGTTGCCGCAACTGGTGGAACGCAGTGGCAATGGCCTGGCCGGTGCGGGGTCCATCACAGCGTTCTACACCGTTCTGGCCGAGGGCGATGACCAGCAAGACCCGATAGCCGATGCAGCCAGGGCCATACTCGATGGCCACATCGTACTTTCACGTACCCTGGCCGAATCGGGCCATTACCCGGCAATCGATGTGGAGCAATCCGCTTCACGGGTGATGCACAACGTCATATCGCGTGACCACTTCGAACTGGCACGGCGCTTTCGGGCGATATATTCCAGATACCAGCGCGGGCGGGATCTGGTTCAGATCGGCGCCTATGTACGTGGCTCAGACCCTGCACTCGACGAAGCCATTGCGTTGCACGATGGCATGAGCCGCTTTCTGCAACAAAACATGGATGAGCAAGCCCCTATGGGATCGGTATTGCAGGACCTGTTCGCCGCAACATCACCCAACTTCGACGCGCAATGATGCATAGCTTGTAATTGGAGGCCTTATGTCTGTTATGTCTGATCTGAAAAGCATCATCCTGGCTATCGAGTTGGCGACCCGCCAGAGGGATGAACTGGCCAAGGCAGTTGGAAAGGCCGAGCGCAATGTCAGGTTTGCCAAGGATCAATTGACCCAGCTCGAAGGCTATGTCGCGGACACCGATAACCGCTGGCTTGGCGCTGCATCCAGCATGCGTACATCCGAATTGGTGCGACACCATTATCAGTTCATGGAGCGCTTGCAACAAGCAGTCGGGTTGCAGTCCGGGGTCATTGGAAACACGGCGCGCCAACTGGAGTTCGCCAGCAAGGCTTTATTGCAGGCCGAGTTCCGTCTTTCTGGACTGAACACGATCCTGAAAACACGACAAGAAGCGTTATTGCAGGTGCAAAGGCGACGCGAACAACGAGAAATTGATGAATTCGCCGCACAAAAATATATTCGCACCCATACATCCCCCATAACCGGAGAACAACATGGCTATTGAGGCAAGTTCCATGCACAACGGGGCGCGTCACACGGTAGCCGCCGATGCAAAGGCGGGCAAGGCAAGGCACACTGGATTCGGTGGATTGGCTGGTGCTGATTCGGGAGTCGCTGGAGGCTTCATGGCCATTCTCGCAACATTGGATACGCTGGATACGGATACGACAGAGGTAACGACTTCCGTCGTTGGAGCTGGAGTGCCAGAATGGACGCCTACACTGGCCGACACTAATGCAGCCATGGTCGTTCCCACGGATACGTCCATGGCACTTGCGCAAGCATCGCTCGCAGTGTCTGTGCGCGATGGTGTACTTGCATCCGCACCTGACTCCCGTGCAGCAACAAAATCGCCGCCTTTGCAAGCCCTACCTGATCTGCCTGAATTGCCTGGGGACGGACAATCACCGCTTGATGCGACCAATGCGACCGATGCGCTATCAGAACCAGTTGCTCAGCCTGTGCGTAATGACGCATTCGCACCAATGGCTGGCGCCGGTTTGACGGCAACGTCATCAGGTGTGCAAACACCACCGGATGTACTTGCCCAGTTATCGCCTGCAGTCTCCATGAGTGGGCAGGTTTCTACCGATTCGGCAACAAAATCGCCGTCTTTGCAGGTACTGACTGAACTGTCTGAACTGTCTGAACTGTCTGAACTGTCTGCGACCGATGTGACCAGTGCGATATCAGAACCTGATGTACTTTCCCAGACATTGACTGCAGTTTCCATGAGTGGGCAGGTTTCTACTGCAGAGCCCGTACGCGATGGCGTGCGCCCACCCATACTCGACAAAAGATCGACAGCAAAATCACCACGTTTGCAAACCCCATCTGAGGAAGTGCTATCCCCGTCCAACGTCTTATCCCATGTGGCACCAGAACCGGCTGCGGAGTCGGAGCGAAATGCCAGCAAAACGCACATGGATACACTTGCACGGCTGACACAGGGAGATGCATCTGCCACCCATACGAATTCGACCGAATCTGGTGTGCTGCATGATCGCCATGTCCTGAATCTCATCCAAAGATTGACCGACCCATCCGTGACTGTGCAACCAGCGGCCTTTGCCATACCCATGCTCGGCACCCCCACATTGACAAGGCGCGATGAACGTGTCCGCGAGCACTCGGTTTTCCAGAACACTGCCGATAATGCTGCGCATCTGTCCCAACCCATGATGACGGGGTCAACGGGTACGTTTGCGGCTAATGCCTCTGAAGTATTGATGTCGACCGCTACCCACGTCGCCGAACAGGTAAGTTACTGGATTTCGAATGGTGTACAAAACGCGGAACTCAAGATTGATGACTTGGGCAATAATCCCGTGGAAGTCAGCATAAGGATGCACGGTAATGAGGCGCATGTTACGTTCCGGACCGACGAATTGCAGACCCGCACGGCACTTGAAAATGCAAGCCTGCATTTGAAAGATTTACTGCAAAGCGAAGGTGTAGTTCTGTCCGGAGTATCTGTTGGAACCACAGGCTCTGGTGGTGCAGGAAATCAACAGCAGCAGCCCCAGCAAAGACCAAGGCAATTTACCACTGCGTTGATTCCACCTGGACGCCCAAGTCTGGATAGCATTGCAGGACGGGTGACGAAGAACACACTGGACCTTTTTGTTTAGTTTTTGTAAAGCCATCTAGCGTGCTTTGTGCTTGACATCCCGTCGCCTTGGCAAATAATGAATATTTTTCGCGAATAAGGAATTTATAGTGTCTGCAAAACCCGAAGCTGCCGAAGCAGTCAAAGCCCCTGCCAAAGGCAAGAAAATGCTGATCATTATTCTTGGTGTTGTCCTCCTTTTGGCGCTGATTGGGGGAGGAGCCATCGTGTTTATCAGCAAACAGCGTTCTTCCTCGGAGGATGGAGGGGATGGTCATGCTCCTGCGCCAGCCAAAGCAGCAGCGCCACCTGCAGTGCATGCTGCAGTGCCCAAAACCCCACCTGTGTACATGCCCATGGACAATATGGTTGTCAATCTTGCCGATCCAGGTGGCGAGCGGGTGGCGCAAGTTGGTATCACGCTGGAAGTACAGGATGCCAAGGCAGTCGATACAGTCAAGGCAGTTCTGCCTGCAATCCGAAGCAGCGTGTTGATGCTTATTGCGCGACGAACTTCTGAGGAGCTATTAAAACAAGAGGGTAAGGAAAAACTCATCAAGGATATTTTGTGCGAAGCATCCATTCCCTTTGGTGGTGACAGTTGTGATGAAGAAGAGGAGCAAGCGTCATCGACGAAGAAAAAGAAAAAGCCACGCTCGGTTATCTTGTATCCGGTAGTAGGAGTTTTGTTCTCGAGTTTCATTGTTCAGTGATGGTGAAATGGACGGCACTGTATGAGTGAATCGTTTCTTTCTCAAGAAGAGGTGGATGCCCTCCTGGAGGGCGTAACCGGCGAGAGTCAAAAGACCGTTGAGGAAGCCGCAGAAAGCGGCGAAATCAGGGCGTATAACATCTCGAGCCAGGAAAGGATCGTGCGTGGGCGCATGCCCACCATGGAAATTGTCAATGAACGATTTACACGCAATTTACGTGTCGGACTGTTCAATTTCATTCGGCGTAGCCCAGAGATATCGGTCGGGCCTGTATCCGTGCAACGCTACAGCGCGTTCTTGCGTGAACTGGCAGTTCCTACCAACTTCAATATTGTGGCAATCCGTCCCTTGCGTGGCAGCGGTCTGATTGTGTGTGAACCTTCATTGGTATTTGGTGTGATTGATACTTTGTATGGTGGTATCGGGAAATTCCAGACCCGTATTGAAGGACGTGATTTTTCGGCTACCGAACAACGGGTGATCAATAGACTGGTGGACGTCATTACATCCGAATACAAAAAAGCCTGGAAAGGCATCTACCCGCTGGAGCTTGAGTACCAACGCTCCGAGATGCAGCCCCAATTTGCAAACATTGCGACACCCAGTGAGATTGTGATTTCCACTTCGTTTCAACTGGAAATTGGTGACATTACGGGAGCTATTCACTTTTGTTTTCCGTATTCGACGCTGGAACCGATTCGGGATGTGTTGTATTCATCCACGCAAGGCGACTCCATCGAAGTGGATCGCCGCTGGGTGAACGTGCTCACACGTGAAATTCAAGCTGCGGAACTGACCTTGGTCGCCGAATTGGCGCGTGCCAATGCCACAGTGGAACAACTGTTGGCGATGAGGAAAGGGGACTTCATTGAACTGGAGCGCCAACCAAAAATTCAGGTCACCGTCGATGGTGTTCCAATCTTCGAATGTCAATATGGCACGCATAATTCAAAATATGCGATCCGCATAGAAAAAGCCTTGCGTGGCAATGAGCTGAACTGGTTGGGAGAAAGAAATGGCGTCTGAAGAAAATTTCGGTGAAACAACCTCCGACGATGGTATGGACGATTGGGCCGAAGCGCTGCTGGAGCAAAAATCTACGGAAGCAGCCAGTCAGGACAGATCGGGAGGTGTTCTGGCGGGAGATACGCACAAACCGTTTTCATCCATGGCCAACAGTGGGGAAGCACCAGTCAATGACATCAATATGGTACTGGACATACCAGTCCAGTTGTCAGTCGAACTGGGACGCACCAAGGTACCGATCAAACACATTCTGCAATTGGGGCAAGGTTCGGTCGTGGAATTAGACGCTTTGGCTGGAGAACCTATGGATGTGCTGGTCAATGGCTATTTGATTGCACAGGGTGAAGTGGTGGTGGTGAACGACAAATTCGGCATTCGTTTGACCGATGTGGTAACCCCTTCCGAACGTTTGCGCCGTATCAGCAAAGGCTGAAGGTTTTCAATGTCCCAGTCTTTGGTATCGGTCGCAGTTTTTCTGGCATTGCTGGCGTGTTTGCCAATGCTTGTGAAATGGCTCAAACAGCGTTCCATAGTGCTTGGAGCGCGGGAGTCCAGCGGGCAATCCCGATTTATTTCTGCCTTGGCCGTCGGGCCGCACCAACGCGTTGTGACCGTGGAGGTGGGCCCCGAAGGGGGGCGCGTGTGGCTCACGCTGGGTGTGACAGCGCAGCATATTTCCTGTTTGCATAGCACCCCGGTCAACGCTTCTGCTGATGACGGGCAAAAATCTGTCTCCCAACGAACCCTGGTGCAACCGTGACCTCCGCAGCATACGGTATACGTCGTGGGGTATCCGCACTGTGCAAAAGCAGCGCAGGAATAATTGCCATGTGGTGGATGCACGGTACGGCGATAGCCCAGACCGCCGGGCAGTTGCCCGTACTCATCGGAACCGGGGCGGGTGGGACGAGTTTTTCGGTACCGATACAAACCCTGTTGTTCTTTACAGCACTGTCGTTTCTGCCTGCGGTGTTGTTGATGATGACCAGTTTTACCAGAATTGTTATTGTTCTTTCCTTGCTGCGACAAGCGCTTGGAACGCAATCCGCCCCTCCCAACCAGGTGATTGTGGGACTTTCCTTGTTTCTAACCTTTTTTGTCATGGGGCCAACACTTGATCGTGTCTATGCCGACGCTTACCTGCCCTACTCCAATAGCGCCATTTCGTTTGAACTGGCGTTAGAGCGGGGAGAGGTTCCCGTGCGCAGCTTCATGGTGAAACAAACACGCCAGTCCGATTTTTCCTTGTTTGCCAAGCTTGCAAAGTTGCCCCCGGATGCCAAGGTTGAAACTGCTCCGATGCGGATTCTGGTGCCTGCCTTTGTCATTAGCGAGCTGAAATCGGCGTTCCAGATTGGCTTTATGATTTTCATTCCCTTTCTGGTAATCGATATTGTGGTTGCCAGCGTGTTAATGTCACTGGGCATGATGATGCTATCGCCCGTTTTGGTGGCACTTCCATTCAAGTTGATGCTATTTGTGTTGGCTGATGGCTGGAATCTGTTGATCGGTTCACTGGCAGCGAGCTTTGTCACATGAATGCACAAATGGTTTTAACAATGGGGCAGGATGCATTGCTGATGCTCTTGATGGTGTCAGCCCCCATTCTTGGTACGGCATTGGCAGTGGGGCTGCTGGTGAGTTTGTTTCAGGCGGTCACGCAAATTCATGAAGCCACCCTGGCCTTTGTTCCCAAATTGATTGCCGTTATCGTAGCCTTTGCTATTGCCGGACCGTGGATGCTGACCATGCTCATCGAGTACATCCGCCGCACCCTTGAGGCTATTCCAGGAACGGTTCTCTGATAACCAGCATACCGTGATTTCTATATCCGAAGCACAACTCGCGGCCTGGATATCTCCAGTATTCTGGCCATTCTTGCGAATTCTGGCTGTGCTCACTTCTGTGCCGGTTTTCTCTTCCAGGGCATTCCCGGTCAGGGCCAAAATCGGCTTCGCCTTTTTGGTCGCGGTGGTGGTCCAGGCCAGTCTGCCCGAACGCCCCATCGTTGGCTTTAATGACCCACAGGCTCTGGGTGTTGCCATTCAGCAAATTGGCGTTGGTTTGTCACTTGGTTTTGCCGTCCGGGTGGTTTTTGCCACGGTGGAGCTGGCCGGTGAGGTGGTCGGATTTCAGATGGGGTTGAATTTTGCTGCTTTTTTTGATCCACTCATCAACGCACAATCCAGTGCCGTTGCCCGTTTTTTTGGACAAATGACTTCGCTAATGTTTCTGGCAATGAATGGGCATTTGTTGGTGCTGTTGGCCGTCAGCCGCAGCTTTGAGGTGTTTCCCATTGACCAGAACTTCCTGGAAACCCTCAAGCACGTTAAACTTCACCGGTTAGGTGCAGATTTGTTCGCCAGTGCCTTATGGATTGCCTTACCCATGATCGGCATGTTGATGTTTGCCAATCTTGCCCTGGGCATCATTTCCAGAGTTGCGCCACAAATGAATATTTTTGCCGTCGGCTTCCCCATTACCTTACTGGTAGGTTTGATCGGAATTGCTCTTACCCTGCCAATGCTGGATCAACCCTTTATGGCCATCATGGAAAGGACCATCGAAGTATTTTTTAGGCAATAGCAATTGCATATCGCTACGCTTTTCGACGATACGACGATATGTGGTTAAGATAACAACCTCATCGAAGGAGGAATCATGCGACCCATATTGGAGTTATTAAAACAACGTGCACCTGTCACCTGGAATTTGCAACCGGATGATAGTGTTTTTGACGCACTCAAGGCACTGGCTGACCACAATGTAGGCGCGTTGATGGTCATGGACGAAGGCAAGCTGGTTGGTGTTATTTCCGAGCGGGATTACACGCGCAAGATTGCCCTGGCTGGTAAATCCTCCAAGGAGACCCGCGTGCGAGAGATCATGTCCACGACTGTGGTCACAGTGGCTCCCGAGGTCAGGACGCGCGACTGCCTATCACTGATGAGTCAAAAGAAAATCCGGCACTTACCGGTGGTTGATGGTGTCAAAGTATTTGGCATGATCTCGATTCGCGACATCATGAACGACATTATTGCCGACCATGAACGGACCATCAGCCAGTTGGAACATTACATTTCCAGTTAAGCAACATGGCGCCATGGCAAACACAACCATGGTGCCTTTAGCCTTCTTTCGGCTTCTTGTGCGTTGGGTCTTCAATCAATCCTTGCAAGAACGCCAGACGCTTGATCAGCTCCGACCATCCTTGCAGCAACAACAGCGAAAAGCCTATGGGAATCATGGCGTATACCGGCCAGCGAATCAGACCGCCCGCATTGGGAGACCTTTCGCCGGTGTGAAATCCCTGGAGAAAAAAGGGTATCCCGTACCACAGAACTGCCAGGCAAACCGGTGTCAGAAACAAACCGAACCCCAGCACATCAATCCATGTTTGCGCGCGTCTTGATAAACGGCTGGAAAAAACGTCAACCCTGACGTGTTCATTTTTCAACAATGTGTAGGCAGAAGCCAGTAAAAAAGAGGCAGCGAACAAGTACCACTGTACTTCAAGAAAGGCATTGGAGCCCACGTTGAACAACTTGCGCACACAGGCATTTACTGCACTGATGACTGTTGAGATACCAATCAACCAGATGACATACTTGCCAACCTGGATACTGAGCCAATCGACAGCTGCTGAGAGTTTTAGCAAGGCATTCATCGAATCTCCACGATAGGTGGGGTTTTGGGCCCATTGTAACTACCGAGGTCGATGTAACCCCAACGGAGAAACGGAGAACACTTCATGGAATTCATGATCAACAATATGGCACCCATGATGTTTGCGGGGCTTATTGTCTTTTTGTTAATAGGCTTCCCCGTGGCGTTCAGTCTCGGAGCTTGCGGCTTGTTTTTCGGTTTTATCGGCATTCAACTGGGACTTTTGCCCGAGGCCCTTTTGCAAGCCTTGCCATTGCGTCTGTTTGGCATCATGCAAAACGACACTTTATTGGCGATTCCATTCTTCACTCTGATGGGGTTGATTCTGGAGCGCAGTGGCATGGCCGAAGATTTACTGGAAACTATTGGCCAGTTGTTTGGTCCGGTGCGTGGCGGACTGGCGTTTGCCGTTATTTTGGTGGGTGCCCTGCTGGCTGCCACAACTGGAGTAGTCGCAGCATCGGTCATTTCCATGGGGCTGATTTCCCTGCCCATCATGCTACGCCACGGTTATGACCGTCGTCTGGCATCGGGGGTGATCGCCGCCTCGGGCACCTTGGCACAAATCATCCCTCCTTCGCTGGTGTTGATTGTCCTGGCTGACCAGTTGGGGAAAAGCGTGGGCGAAATGTACAAAGCCGCATTTATTCCCGGTTTCGCGCTCACGGCGATGTACGTAGGCTACGTTATTTTGATTGCCATGCTGCGCCCGGCCTGGGTTCCGGCCCTACCGCCCCAGGCGCGCACCATTCGCGAGGACAGCGGTGATAGCGGCGTGTATTCCTTGATAGTCCTAAGCCTTATTTCGACGGCGGTTGCCATCTACTTTGGTACGCACTACGCGGACGTGTACGGCTGGATCAAGGGAGAAGCAAACCCGAGCGTCGCTGTCGATGAGACTATCGTGGCCTCGATGTGCGTGGGTGGGATATTGGGATTTGGCATGGCCGTGGTAAACAAGATAAGTGGACTGAAGCTGTTGTCGCGCCTGGCAGAACGTGTAACCTTTGTATTAATTCCACCTTTGCTGTTGATCTTTTTAGTGCTGGGAACCATTTTTCTTGGAATTGCAACCCCAACCGAAGGGGGTGCCATGGGTGCTGTGGGTGCGGGCATCATGGCCGTAGCCCGTGGACGCTTGAACATGGCGCTGCTCACGCAAGCATTGACGACGACCACCAAGCTGGCGAGCTTCGTGGTATTTATCCTGATTGGTTCGACCATTTTCAGTCTGGTGTTTCAAGGAGTGGACGGCCAGAAGTGGGTGGAGCATCTGTTAGGTGGATTGCCTGGTGGTCAGCTTGGTTTTTTGATCATAGTCAACATCGTGATTTTCCTCCTGGCCTTTTTTCTGGACTTCTTTGAACTGTCTTTTATCGTGGTGCCACTCCTGGCACCGGTGGCCGAAAAAATGGGCATTGACCTGATCTGGTTCGGTGTACTGCTCGCCGTCAATATGCAGACATCGTTCATGCATCCACCGTTCGGATTTGCATTGTTTTATTTACGCAGCGTTGCGCCGGTTACAGCTTACACTGACCACGTTAGCCAACAACGCATAGAGCCGGTAAGCACCACCCAGATTTACCTGGGTGCGTTACCTTTGTAGTGATTCAACTCACCATGGTTGGGCTGATCATTGCGTTCCCTGGGGTTGTATCTTCCGGACTCAGCAAGACAGAAACACCGGACATGGAAAAAGTTCGTATGCAGATGAACACAAACCTTCCTGACGAGAAGTGGCTCGACAGATTGGAGCCGTAAGGTGGCTTCCCACCTGAAGCGGGACAGCACGGCAAACCATACCAGCGTCGATTTCCAGGTGGAGGTGTGCTAGGCTCCGGGATACCTCCAGCCAAATCGCTCCATAAAAAATAGCTGCCCCCGCTTGCCCCATAAGGCCTACAGCCCGATTTGCCATGCAAAAACACCCAAAAACGGCCCGTTTTGATGCCGCATGGCGGTATCAGCAGCGCCCTGACCCGTTTTGAAGGATAAAATTCAAGGCAAATCTGGCTGTACGCCTTATGGGACAAGCGGGAGAAGCTATGTTTTTTGTAGAGAAAACGCCACAGACGGCTCTGTCCCGCCTCAAGTGGGAAGCCGTATTGCTGGCAACTGGTAGTGCGCAGCGATGATGGCGCGGTAACGTGCGATCTCGTTGTCCCATTTCTTGGCATTCCATGCCAGGTGAGGCTGGCATAGCGTCCGGATGTGATCCAGATGGTCCAGGGCACCCCGTGGCAGCAACAGCCCCAAGCGTGTGCGGCGCAGCAATAAATCGTCGAGATGCACGATGGCTTCGTGCTGCGCGGCAATGATTAGCTCCAGCCACAAGGTATTGGTCCCGAGGACGGTCTGCAGATTGGCTTCGGTAGCATGGGCCGATAGTTCTTGCGCACGATGACCGTAACGTGCGCGAAGTCTGGAACACACCGCAGTGTTCCAATGTGGCGGCAGTGTACTGGATGGCGAGAAAACGCGCGCATCGTCGCGTCTGAAAGGTTTTCCGACATATTTTGCAGCCAGCGCCAGCGCGTCTTGCGCCATCAGTCGAAAGGTGGTTAACTTCCCTCCGACTAGCGTAATCAAGCCTGACTCGTTCAGTACGACATGGCTGTCATCGTTAAGCACGGGGCGCACCCCGGCGTAGCAAGCACTGATGTCCGACGCCGTGAGTTTTGCTGCGGGAAACTGGTGATTTACGGCACAAAGCAGGTAATCAACTTCGGCGGGCGTGATGCTTGCCTCGAGGTCGAGGCTATCGCGGTGGTTGAGGTAGGTGGTGCCAATCAGCACGCAACCTTCCCATGGATACAAAAATACCGGTTGATCATCCTGCGGGTGCATCAAGCTGATGCCTTGCGCGACAGGCATGCGCCAGAAGGGCACAATCAGGTGGCTGCCGCGCAAGGGATGCAGCATCGGTTTGGCACCCAACCCAGCGCGCAGCCGATCACCCCATGCACCGGCAGCATTCACCACCGTTTTGGCCTGAACGTTGTAGATTTTTCCGTTGGTCACGTCCTGCAGTTTTACTTCGACCACACGGCCTGCGTTTAAGGTCAGTTCCTGCGCAACAACATAGTTCAATGTGGTTGCACCGTCATCTTGTGCCTGCTGCAGCACACGCCACACCAGACGCGCGTCGTCCGTCTTGGCGTCCTGATAAACCAGTGAGCCGCGCAGTCCCGGCGGGTTTAATCCCGGTGCCAGTGCCTGTGTGTCGGCCTGGTTGGCGTAAAAGTGGCTGCGTTCCCCTGCCATCAGGTCATGGATTTTCAGTCCAGCCTGAAACAGCCAGTGCTCTGATCTGATTCCGGTGTAATTGGCGAACAGAAAGCTCTGCGGCTCGATCAACTCTGGCGCTTCGCGCAGCAGTCGCTGGCGTTCGCGTACCGAGTGCAGCGTGGCCTTGATATCGCCTTCCATGAGGTAACGCATGCCACCATGCACCAGTTTGGATGAGCGGCTTGACGAACCCCAGGCGAAGTCGCGCTGTTCAACCAGTAGCACCTTCCAGCCTCGGTGTGCGGCCTGTTGCGCCACCCCCGCGCCGGTGATGCCACCGCCGATCACCACCAAATCCCAGAAATGTTCCTCCAGGCGGGCTGTTGCCCGGCCACGTGCCGCTTCGGCGTTCATCCCGTCCTTCAATTCGCCCATGGACCTGCATCCTGTAACAGCTTGCCGGGGTTCATGATTTTCTTGGGATCAAAGTGGCGGCACAGCTCGGCCAGGGTTGCCATGCCCAGCGACCCCTTCTCTACATGCAAGTGGGGTGCGTGGTCACGGCCAACACCGTGCTGGTGACTGACCGTGCCACCGTGCGCGGCAATCGTGGCGGCGACCGCTGCCTTGAATTTTTGCCAACGTTCAAAATTGGGTGTAAATCCGCCCGCCGCCGTGGGCCAGACGTATTGCGAATAAATGCTGCTGCCTTGCGGATAGAGGTGCGATAGATGGGTGAATGCATGCACGTGCTCACCGTAGGACTCAAACACGTCGCGTGCAGCTTGCTCCATGGCCAGCATCAGTGGTTTGACGTTGGGCCAATCGACGGCTGTTTCAATGGTGTCAGCGCTATAACCGGCATCCCACAGCGTGTTACGCAAGTAGGGGCCTTTGAAACGGTTGGCAACCCATTTGGTGCCCATCAACGTGCCAATATACACCGCACCGTGTTTTTTGAGCGTGCTCCGCGCTTCCTGCAAGGCGTGCCGTGCCGTGCGTGTGTCCGCCGTCACCCCGAGCATTAGCAGGCATTTGCCCACGCCGCAGCCACGCAAGCCCAGGTAGCGCTCCATGCCGCCAACCAGTGCAGCGTGCCCGGCCAAGGTCAGGTTGGTCTCGGTTTCAATGCCATTGGACAGGCGCAGCATGGACAGCGGTAGTTTGCGCTGTACCAGTGTGCGCACGGCGGCCTCGGCTGCATCCCAGTCGGGCAAGAAGATCGCATGAAAACTTTCATGCTCGGGCAAGGGGGTTACGCGCACCGTGGCTTCGGTCAGAATGCCAAAACGCCCCTCGGAGCCCAGCACCAACTCACGCAAATCCGGTCCGGCGCTGGAGGCTGGCATGGTGGGGATGCGCAGTGTGCCTGCCGGTGTCTCCATGTTGCCGCCGGCAAACAACTGCTCAATACGCCCATAGCGTAGCGATTGCTGGCCGCTGGAGCGCGTCACAACCCAGCCACCGACCGTCGAGTATTCAAACGACTGCGGAAAATGTCCAAGTGTGTAGCCATGCGCGCGCAACTGCGCCTCGACTTGTGGTCCGGGTGTACCAGCTCCAAAGCTGGCAAGTTGACTATTTTTGTCCAGGTGCAGCAACCGGTTCATGCGAGTGAGGTTCACTGACAAAATGGGTCGCTCACTGATTGGGCAGTCCAGATGTCCGGCAACACTGGTGCCGCCGGCGTACGGAATCACGATCCAATCCTGTTCGTGGGCCAGATCCAGCAAGGCGCGTACTTCCTGCGTCGATTCTGGGTAGGCTACGCCATCGGGCAGCGGGGGCAGTGCACCAAAGCGTTTGCGTATCCAGTCGACATAGCTTTCGCCAAAACCCATGGCCAGACGCGCCGCAGCATTCCTTTGGATCAAGGGGTTATTGGGAATTCGTGAAGCAGGCAGCCGGTTCAGCAAAATGCTTTTTTTTGCATCAATCCCGGGGCGCCCTGGCCCCAGGCGTTCGGCGAGCATGGTGCGTGTGCCCTTGTTGAGTTCCATTGTGGTGCCATCGTCACCCCATCCGTTCCATCGTCGCATGCTTGACTCCATTGGGCCGATACCAGTCGGGGCATGTTACCCGAAACCGAAGTCAGCATCAAAATGATATTCTTGCGAAGGTGATCATGCTCAATCATCAGTCTGAAAAGTTGGCGGCTTGACGGGTGCCAGTTTTGATCACACCCATCAATTCAAGCCGACGTTTTCGCAACTCCTGATAGCGCGCTAATGCACTGGGGTCGGTCTTTATGGCCTCAATAGCCTGTGTTTCCTGCTCCTTGATGCGTTCGATCAACATGCGACCAAGCAAGTCATGCAACTCCGCACCAAGATCCTGGGTATTCCCGGAGTGATCCGAGATTAACGGGTCGGCCATCAGATGTGTCGCAAAATCTTCAACCGCATGTCCTCGCAGCGCCTCGCGTAAAACACCCCAGGCAAGCGGGCCGTGTTCATGTAATTTGACTTCAAGCCAAACAAGTAAAGGGCCGTGGGGAGCGGGCAGTTCACACAGCAAGCCATGCTCCTCACCGGACAAGGTATCCCACAATTCACTACGGCCCAATACTATGCGCACGACATGGTCGGAACGGTTCAATAGTCGCGACCGGGTTTGATGACCATGCCGCCTTGCCCTTGTGTCGACACGCTCAAACGGTAGAGGTGCATTTGCAGGGAAATCGTCATGGACGCCGCCAGAAGCCTGACTACCGCCAATCCACGCCTTGTTAAGCTCCTGCGCGGATAGTTGCGCCTGTGCCGCGATCTCGGTGAATAATTGCAATTTAAGCACGCCCTCAGGCAAAAGCGTCCACAAGGGCTTGGCATTGCTGGCCATGTGTGCCCGCCCCTCGGCGCTGCCCATATCGCACCCCTCGCGCGCAACCTCGATCAGAAATCGACTCAAGGGCATGGCATCGGTTACATACTTCGCAAAGGCTTGCTGACCGTTAGCACGGATAAAACTATCGGGGTCATGTTCGGGTGGCAAAAATAAAAACTTGATACTGCGCACGTCAGTGGCATAAGGAAGTGACGCATGCAACGCCTTGTGTGCGGCCCGGCGACCTGCTGCATCACCATCGAAGCTAAAAACAACCGCATCGCTGAAACGAAACAGTTTTTGGACATGCTCGCTGGTGCAAGCAGTGCCCAAGGTCGCCACCGCATTGGTAAAGCCCAATTGCGCCAATGCCACCACATCCATATAGCCCTCGGTAACCAACACATAACCAAGTTCTCGCACTGCGTTGCGCGCTTCAAAAAGGCCATACAACTCACGCCCCTTGCTGAACACGGGCGTTTCAGGTGAGTTCAGGTATTTCGGCTTTTCATCGCCCAGCACACGGCCACCAAAACCAATACATTCGCCTTTGATATTGCGAATCGGGAACATAACCCTGTCACGAAAGCGGTCGTAGCGTCTTTCTTCTGAACCCACTGTATCGGTACTGGTAATCACCAAACCGCACTCCACCAGCAGTGGGTCATCGTAATGTGCAAACACACTGGCCAGATTACGCCAGCCATCGGGTGCGTATCCCAGACCAAACTGCTTGGCCACTGCGCCGGATAGCCCCCGTTTTTTGAAATACGCGATCGCGCGGGGCGAATCCTTGAGCGCGTGGCGGTAGGCTTCACCCGCTTTTTCCAGAATATCAGTCAGCGTCGCTTGCTGTTTGCGTTGCGCCTGCATGCGAGCCAGTTCTTCGGGCGGCATGTCATCCTCGGGGATCTGCATGCCACGGTGCTGCGCCAGATCTTTGACCGCTTCGACGAAACCCATGCCCAGATGTTCCATCAAAAAGCGAATTGCGTCACCACTCTTCCCACAACCAAAGCAATGGTAAAACTGCTTGGCCGGACTGACCGAAAACGAGGGGGACTTTTCACTGTGAAAAGGACACAAGCCCGTGAAGTTGGTGCCGCTTTTCTTGAGTTGCACATATTGCCCAACGACTTCCACCACATCGGTACGAGCAAGCAACTCCTGAACGAAGGTGTGTGGGATGGCCATCAGGCAATTGTAGAAACAAGCGCCGAGCCAAAGCAACGGCTAGCTACTGCGCTTATGACTCTTCCAATTCGGACCGGGCGAGTTCCACATCCAGACGCTGCATGGCGTCAAGAGCCTCGGTTGCAGCAGCCAGCTCGTAGAGCCGGGTTGCATCTTCGAGGCGTTTATCACCCTCCAGCATGATCAGTGCGTTGGCGTATTCCATCAACGCCAGTGGTGAATCCGGTGTCAGATTCATTGCCTTTTGAAGCAAGGCCAGACTGGTTTCCTTTTTTGCTCCGTAGGTCATGTTACCAATCAGTGCCCCCACTTTATCAATGACTTCGGCGTGAAATGCACCCAGCGCAATATGGGCCTCGGCATGTCGGGGTTCCAATCGAATAGCGGTCTCAAGCGTGGATTTGACCTTGCTACCTATTCCCAATGCCAGTGCCTTAGCCACGCTGATACCTTGGCTGTACCGACCCAAAGCGTAGGCCTGCCAATAAAAAGCATTGGCATTGTGTGGTTCTGCAATGGTTTGTTGTGCTGCGCGTTGCGCCACCTGATTAAATAGGTCCAGTCGTTGCTTCTCCTTGGTTTCAATGTAATTGGCGTATACGCAGGTAGCTTTGTTTGCCAGTGTGACACCTTCCGAGCCGCATAGCAAAGCTGCTGCGCTGGCCTTTTCAAATTCGCCACTGTGAAATAAAGCCCAGGCTGAAAGCAGCTTACTACTCTTGGGCAACGGCTCTTGGTCACCGGCATGCAGGCGGTGCCATTGTTTTTTGACACTTCCGGCTGAAAACCGATACTCACCAAGGTATGCAAAAGATGTCCAGTGGGCCATGTTTGGTTAATCCTCAGGGCGATACGGGAGCAAAGTAGGCGCCAACCAATGTGAGTAGATGGGTACGCTGATGTGCTTCCAGATAGGGCACCAGCAGATTCAGCACGTGGTGCGCGCCCCGCAATAGCGCGGCCTGTGCACTTTCGGGTTCCAAAGCGTTCCGTGGATCTTTGACATATTCGAAACTTAGCCAGTAGGTCAAAACGACGACCATACTCGTAGCCGTTGACTCAAGTTCGCGCGAATCAATGTGGATAGCACCCGTTCGACTCATGCTATCAAGCATGGTTTTAACTGCGCGTGTCTTGTTTTTCAGTACCCATTGGAAATGGGTTTCCAACCGACGGTTCTTACTCAACAAATCATTGAGATCACGGTAGAGAAATCGATATTGCCATATTAGCTCGAAAAGCGTATGCATGAAAAACCAGGCATCCTCCACGTCACGCACATCATCGCTGGCATTGAGTAACTCGTTGAGCGATTTTTCGTAACGATCAAACAATGAATTAATCAATTCATCTTTGGCTGGGTAGTGGTAGTACAGGTTTCCTGGACTGATACCCAACTCGGCGGAAATCAGTGTAGTTGAAACATTCGGTTCGCCAAAACGGTTGAATAACTCCAGCGTAACCTCGAGAATGCGTTCTGCTGTGCGACGGGGTGCTTTTTTTACCATGTGGTGTCGTCCATGCGGATGACCGGAGCCAAAAAATTGGAATTAAAGTGCATAGGTGCAAAGTGTAGAGCGCTATGACTACTTTTTTGTCGCAATACAGCGTATGAGTCCATCTTTTTGTTAAAGTCGCGCGCCTCTGAATGAAAAAGGGTGCCTTGGCACCCTTTCTTCCGTTCAAAATGGCTTAGGTATCAGTTTGAGGAGGATCCCGCTGACGGCTCCTCAAGCGTCTCAACTACTGGAGCGGCTGGTTTTGAGACGGCTTTGGTAGACTTGCTGACTGTCTTGCGCACGGTGGCAATCCGCGTCTTGACCGGAGCATCTTCTTCGCTGCCTGTGTTGACACCGGTGGCTTTTGCCGACAGCTTTTCAACAGCCTTGTTTAATTCGTCAATACGTGCAATCAACGCATTGACATCCTTGGCAGAAGGAACTCCGAGCTTGTTCAATGCTTTGGCAACACGATCTTCAAAGATGTTTTCCAGTTTATCCCATTGACCCGATGCCTTGGTCGATATGCCGGTAGCCATGCTTGACACTTTGTTGGTAGCCTCATTAATCTTTTCTTCGGCGACTGCCTGCGTCTTGCGTTGCATACTGACCCCTTCCTTCACCAAGGATTCAAATGCCTTGGAGCCCTCGGCCTGCGCCCGGGTAAAAGCACCCAAGCCAGCTTGCCAGATCTGTTGGGCAGAATCTTTGACTGACTCCTTCAGTTCGGTGTGTGGCGCCTTAAGCAAACGAGACTTCTGCAATTTTTTGACCATAGAATGCTCCAGAAGAGATGGGGGTAGATGGGAATTATTGGCACCGCTGACATTGACCGCCACGCGAACGCAAGGGCGCAACTTTACGCCCTGTGTCGGTTTGCGTGTAGGTAGAGGGTTCTAACTCGTCAAGAGAACTTGTGCAGGGCACAACACAAAAATGAATGGCGTAAAAGTGTCGTTAAACTACTTGTGTGATTCGCTTCCAACACTCTTACTTTCCATTCTTCAATACCCGCTCACTACTCTGGCAATTTGCCCGTCGTGATGTTCTTGCCCGATACCGTGGCTCGATGTTGGGGTTGACGTGGTCCTTTGTGACTCCACTGCTTATGCTGGGGGTGTATTCGTTCGTCTTTGTAGGCGTTTTTCGAGCCAGTTGGCCAAATACAAGTAAAGATGGTGGATTGGAATTCGCTTTGCAAGTGTTTGCCGGATTGCTGGTCTTCAATCTATTTTCCGAAGTGGCCAACAGGGCGCCAAATCTGATTATCGAACAGCCCAACTTGATCAAGAAGATTGTCTTTCCGATTGAAATTCTCCCCTGGGTCAGTGTCTTGTCGGGTTTCTTTCACCTGCTAATCAGTGTGGTGTCATTGTGCATGGTACTGTTGCTTGTGCGTGGTGGCCTGCCCTTGACTGTGCTAGCACTGCCCCTGGTGTTGTTGGCATTTTTGCCATTTCTGCTGGGAGTGGGATGGTTTTTGTCTGCCTTGGGGGTTTTTGCCCGTGATGTGGGCCAGGTGATGTCCATGGTTGTCAGCCTGATGATGTTCATGTCTCCCGTGTTTTATTCCGTGGCAACACTGGACAGCAGTTGGCAGTACTGGATGCATCTGAATCCACTGACACTGATCATCGAGCAGGTGCGTACGGTGGTGTTGCAGGGTCTGTGGCCCGATTGGAATGCGTTAGGGTTGTACGCACTTTTTTCCACCTTGTTTGCCGTTCTGGGGGCAACATTCTTTCAGCTGACACGCAGAGGATTCGCCGATGTCCTCTAGTTCAGTCTCAGGTTCGGTCATTGCTGCACGGCAGTTGGGCAAGGTATTTCGTCTCTATGACCAGCCCATTGATCGCCTCAAACAAATGATCATGCGCAGTCGGCGGCGCTATTTTCGTGAATTCACCGCTTTGCGTGATGTCAATTTTGAACTCGAAAAAGGCCAGGTTCTGGGATTGATCGGACGCAACGGTGCTGGTAAATCGACCCTGTTGCAACTGGTCTGCGGCACCCTGACACCATCGCACGGTAATGTTGCCGTGCGTGGGCGTGTGGCCGCCTTGCTGGAACTGGGTGCTGGCTTTAACCCGGATTTCACGGGGCGCGAAAATATTTATCTCAACGCCTCCATCCTGGGTCTTAGTAAAGTCGAAATTGACCAACGTTATGACGCGATTGTGGAGTTTTCTGGCATCGGTGACTTTATCGGACAACCAGTCAAGACGTATTCCAGCGGCATGTATGTGCGGCTGGCATTCTCCATTGCCACGAGTGTCGATCCAGATATCCTGGTTATTGATGAAGCGTTGTCGGTGGGGGATGGCGCTTTTGCACGCAAATCGTTTGAGCGCATCATGCGTCTGAAGGATGCTGGAAAAACCATTCTGTTTTGCTCCCATTCCATGTACCAGGTCGAGGCCTTGTGCAGCCGGGCTTTGTGGTTAGAGCAAGGTCAGGTGCGGGCCATGGGGCAATCAGCAGATGTCATCCGTTCATATACCGCTTTTCTGGATGAGATGGCTGGGCAGGCTAGTGCCAGGAGTGCTGCTAGTTCTTCGGGAGGGGAGGTCGATAAAGCCCGTCCATCGAATGGAGTTGACACAATCGCCCAATCGCGCATCGAGCAGGTCAGGGTGACGGTTGATGGGGTTGACAATGCTATTGCGTTCAGTGGACGCAGTACCGTCAGGATTGAGATTGCATACCGCGCCAAGGATGGGGACACCCCTTCTCTGGCGGTCACCTTCAACACGCTGGACGGACGTTGCGTTACCAGCAGTGGCACACTGCACGATGGCATCGTGCTGCCCATTGCCCACGACGGAACGGGCCGGGCCACCTGTGTATTCGAGAAAATACCCCTGTTGCGTGGAGAGTACAGTATCGCTGCCTGGCTCTTGTGTGACCGTGCTCTTTTTGTGCATGAAGAAGTGCAGGAAGTCAGCCGTCTCACGGTGGTGCAAGAGGGTCTGGAGCAAGGCTTGGTACGCCTTTCGCACCAGTGGCAGGTCGATTGTTGACACGCTGTACGTTTTTATTGTCATGTACATTCTGCACGTTACACGCGAGTCTGGAAGCGATGCCCGGTACGGTATTGGCAAGAGCCTGGCACCGATAGTGACAGCCTTGCGTGAACGTGACCACACGGTTGATATTCTGGATGGCGACATCAGTCGCACCCATCCGATTGGCCGTTGGTCCGCATGGCTGGGTCGGTGTTTACTGGCCATACTGCGTTGGCACTATGCACCTCCAGGTCCTGACCAGGCAGCATCCCAGGCAATACTTGCCATGCTGGCTGAACGCACACGGATTGCCTGGATCGCAGCGCGCTGGGTGAAGGCTAAAAATATCAGCCACGTTCACTGCCATGATCCCGTTCTTGCGTATCTTTTCACATGCTTTGCCCGTTGGACGGGCGCAAAGGCCCGTTGGGGCGTGACCGAACACGGGTTTGGTGCGTATGTGCAGGAGCGGCCAGGGGTATTCATTCCGCGCCATTTGCTTAGGCACTTTCAGGCCTGGGAGCGCAGTGTGGCGCAGTCCGCCGCCTGGTTGTGTGCTCCCAGTCATACGGGCCTGCAGCAATTGGCATCCGATCTGCGCTGGCCTGTTGGCACATCGGCGAAGTCTGCGCCATTGCCCCACAATTGGCACGCTGTTCTACATCCCAGACCTGCACTGCGCCATTATGAGCGCGCCAAAGCCAGGCAACTCCTGGGCATTGCTGCCGACGAATGGATTGTGTTGGCTGTCGGGCAACTCATACCCATGAAGCGTTTTCCCCTGTTAATCACAGCCTGTGGCAGCATTGACACGGTCATGCGTCCTAACCTGATCATTTTGGGCGAGGGTGATCAATCGCCGCTACTGGAAGCAGCTGACGCTGTGGATATGCGACACAAACTACGCATCGAGGTAACGGATGACATTGGTTTGTACTTTTCCGCTGCCGATGTGTATGCCAGTAGTACGGCAACAGAATCCTTCGGTATGGCCAATTGTGAAGCCCTGTCGTTTGGTTTGCCCGCAGTATGCACGGCGGTGGGGGCTGTGCCGGAGATTATTGGTGATGCGGCTTGGTTGGTGGGAGATTCTTCGGACGAAATGGCTGCTGCTTTGATCGCCTTGCGTAATGACGCAGATTTACGGCGCAGCTACTGCGCAAAAGCCCGTAGATGGGCACAGGCTTGGCCCGATCCGGAAAAAATTGCTTTGGAGATGGAGCGTATTTATGAAGCGATCTAGGTTTTGTCGCCAGTAACCTTGGGTGCCTCGATGGGAAACGTGATGGCAAAGCTTGCCCCTGGCGTAGACGTGACATCCAGCGTCCCGCCAAGCTGTCGAGCCAGATCGGATACCAGTTGCAAACCAAGCGATTGGGCGCGCCGGGCATCGAAATCCGGCGGCAAGCCGACCCCGGTATCGCGGACGCGCAAACAGCAGTATTGCGTTCCGGGGGCATTGGCTTGGGTCACCGGCAATAAATCGACACACACTTCGCCATGTTCATTCGGCGAGAACCCGTGCTTCAGACTGTTTGAAATGAGCTCATTAACCAATAAACCACAGGGTGTCGCCTGGTCAATGGTAGCCGTGATCGGCTCAAGATTGAGTACCAGCCGCACCGCACCAGAGCCACTGGTCTGGGCTGTAAACGCCATCGTCACCACCTGCCGGATGTAGCTTGCCAGGTTGACTGCAGCGTAGGTTCCGGAGCGGTACAGGGTTTCATGCACCAGGGCCATGGAACGGATGCGCCCTTGCATCTCGTGCAGCACGGTTTTGGTGAGCATCTGGGTGCTACGCCCTTCTTCCAGCCGCAGCAGGCTGGTGATGACCTGCAGGTTGTTCTTGACCCGATGGTGCACTTCGTTGAGTAAGGCTGTTTTTTCCTGTACCAACTGCTCTAGTTTGCGCTGGCTCAGTTTTTGTAGCGTGATGTCCTCCTTGAGTGCTACATAGTGACTGACAACACCATTGGCGGCGACAATCGGAGAGATCACCGCCTTTTCAACAAAAACTTCGCCATTTTTCTTGCGGTTGTGAAATTCTCCACGCCAAACGCCCCCGGCGAGCAGTGTTTGCCATAGGTCGGTGTATACCTGAGGCGGAGTTTGTCCCGACTGAAGGATGCGCGGATTCTGGCCGATTACGTCTTGGTTTGCATACCCTGTGACCTGCTGGAACTTCGGGTTGACGTATTCAATTGCTCCTTGCAAGTCGGTAATGACAATCGACAAGGGTGCCTGTTCGGTGATGTGCGAGAGTTGGCGCAGTTTCTCTTCCCCCGCTTTGCGCTCGGTAATGTTCTGAAACGTGCCAGAAATCGTGTGTGCAACCTGACCTTCGTCACCGTGTGGCTTGCCTATTACCTGAACCCAGCGTTTTTTGCCGGTCAAAGTCTTGATCTGCAACTCCAGATCAAAGGAAATGCCTTGTTCCATTGCATCCTTGAGGGCACGGTTGATGGCCGGGCGCGATTCATCAACAAAGAAGTTGATCGTTTCTTCCAGATTGGGCCGAAAGTGCCTGGGTGTTTCGTGAATGCTGAACACTTCATCCGACCACTTCAGCTGGTTGGTGGTAAGGTCCAGTTCCCAGCCTCCCACCTTGGCCATGCGCCCCATCTCCAGTAGCGCACGTTCGCGCCGCGCTAACTCCCGATGGCTTTCGGTCAAGTCCGCCATATTCAGTTGCAAGATTTCTTTTAACCGTTTTTGTTCGGTTTCGGTGCGCGACAGGGCATCGGCGTGCCAGGTAATCAAAGCCAGAAAGGTGATGATGTAAGTGATTGCAACGATCCCTACGCTGAAAGCGGGTTCGATCAAGCCGGATCGATCACCTGCCAATTTCAACCAGCCAATGAGCGGGGGCAGGAGCAGGACGACGGGAAACAGCAAACGCGCAGTTCTGCCTCCTGAATCGCGGCGTCGGATAAGACCGATGACCCCCGTGTCGTACTGCAGGCAAATCAGACCGAAGGACAGCAATAAAAATGCCAGGGCCGTGTGGCTGGCCATTTGCGTCTTGTTCCCCAGTCCATAAAGATTGGGAACATGGTACAAATAGCCCAGAATTCCTGCTAGCGCTGGCAAGGCCGTGGCGAATGCCAGAAGGGTTTTCAAGTGCGTGCGTGCGGAATGGCGATCCAGCATCAAGGCCAGTCCAAAAAACAAAAAGCACAGCGCCGTAGCCGGCGCCATACGCCCCGGTGCCAAGGTACCCACTGCTCCTGCAGGCTCCCTGAACAAAATCTGGTCCACGCCCAAATCTGTGCCACTGACATATTGGAACAGGTTCAGCAAACCCAACAAGAAGATTGCCAGGGCCAGCATGGAGTCAACACGGGGCCAGGCAGTACGCCACGAGGTTTTTGCATCGCTCTTCCAGGCAAAGCGCCACCCCACACAGCACAAACCCGAGTGCCGTGTTGGCCTTCATGGTGACCCAGGCCGGGTGGATGCTTTTCAGCACGGCAACGTCAAATAGCCAGCCAAGCAAGACAACACAGCCTAACAGGCTGACAGTCAGGCCCGCAAAATCCGGCACCCGACTCCAAAAGACGACGGAATCAAACCTGTGCCATGCAACGTAGCAAGCATCCCTGAACCAGTTCCAGGTCAAAATACGATGGGTCATCGCGCATGCTCCAGCCTATAGAGGCTATCAAATACATAGCTGCTCTCGCACATCCCAAGAGCGCTAGAAGGTGTTTTCATTGAGGAAGTGGCAACTCACCGACTGCCACCGGAAGTGCAAAATGATTGCCCTGGAACGCGTCGCACTGGATGCTTGCCAACAAGTCGCGTTGAGCGGCGTTTTCCACACCTTCAGCGATCACCTGCAGGCCCAGGCTATGGCCCAGGGCCACGATGGCTTGGGCAATTGCGAGTGCATTGGCGTTTGTGTGCAGATCGCGCACAAATGACGGATCCATCTTCAACTGCACCAGAGGCAGTGTCTTGAGCAATGATAGTGAGGAATAACCGGTACCGAAGTCATCGAGTGCACATTGCACATTTTGCTCCCGGAGGGCGCGCATCTTTTTCATGACCTCCACTCCTCCCTGGAGCAACATACCCTCGGTCAATTCCAACCGTAAACGTTGTGGATTGGCCCCTGCGCTGGCAAGCGCTGCCATCACATTGGCAACGAAATCATCTTGCGCAAACTGCAAGGGGCTGATGTTGACCGCCATGCTCCAGTTTGAGCGAATAGGATTGCTGCTCCAGCCAGCCAGTTGTGTACAGGCCTTCTCCAGTACCCACTGCCCCAGCGGCAGGATCAAGCGGGTCTCTTCAGCCAAGGCAATGAACTCCACCGCAGGCAAAATTCCGCGCAATGGATGTTGCCAGCGCAACAAGGCTTCGACACCAATGGGTTGTGCGTTCTGGTCGTATTGCATCTGGTAGTGCAGCAAAAAGTCTTGCTGTTCGAGAGCTCGCTGGAGATCGGAAACGCGTTGTCGGTGTGCAACCACGGCGCTGTGCATCGCAGCATCAAAAAACCGGAAGGTGCTGCGGCCAGCTTCCTTGGCCTTGCGCATGGCCAACTCGGCATTCTTGAGCAACTGCTGCAGACCCTGTTTATTTGCCAGGAACACTACAACACCCAAACTCGGGGTGCAATTCAAAATGTGGCCATCCAGACTGCAGGGCTTACCCAACTCCTGGAGTATTTTAGTAACCGTGGCTTCAGCCTGCGTTGCTGCCGCCTGCGCATGTTGCCCCACGGCGCTGAGTAACACCACAAATTCGTCACCCCCCAGACGGGCTACCAAGTCGCTTTCGTTCACAATGGCTTTGAGGCGGCGCGCCATTTCCTTGAGCAACAGGTCGCCCATGTCGTAACCCAAGGTACTGTTGACACGCTTGAAATGGTCCAGATTCAACAGAATCAGCGCGCCATACTGGCCATTGCGCGCCGAGGTCAGCAATGCTTGCTGCATATGATCGAGAAACAAGCGGCGGTTGGGAAGCTGTGTCAAGCTGTCGAAAAAAGCCAGTTGGTGGATTTCTTCCGCTCCCTGCTGCGCAGGACTCAAGTCGCGGGCAATTCCAACAAAGGCGCGCGCTTGTCCTTGCTGTGCCATTTTGGATACCGACAAGCTCAAGGGAAAGACACTGCCGTCTTTGCGCTGACCGACAATTTCTCGCGTATGGCTGGTGCCCAGACTGGGACTGCGGTGTTGCACCTGGTCTAAAAAAGCCTTGAGCTGTGGACGCATATAGGGTGGCACCAGTGCACTGACGCCGCAGTCGAGCGCATCTCCTGGCTGAAAGCCAAACATACGCTTCGCAGCTGCATTGGTGCTGACCACGGCACCGGTGGTGTCAAAAGTAAGGACACCATCGGCCATGTTGTCCAGAATTGCCTGACTGTACAGATTGGGTTCGCGCAAGCGTGCCTCGGCCTGAATCTTGTAAAGGGCCATTTCCAGCACACTGTGCAACACACGTGATGAAAAGGGTTTCAGAATGTACCCAAATGGCTCTGTCACCTTGGCCCGAGCCAGGACATCGTCGGCATCGTAGGCCGTGAGGAACACAACAGGCACGCGCTGCTGGGTATTGGCGCGGATGGTATCGGCTGCTGCGATGCCATCCATCGTCCCGGCCAGTTGAATGTCCATCAGCACCAGGTCCGGCTTGGCCTGCGCCGTCATCGCAATGGCCTCTTCGCCCCGTGTAGCCAGGCCCACAACCTCGTAGCCAAGCTCAAGCAATTGCATCTGGATGTCACGGGCGACGATGGTTTCGTCTTCGACGATTAAAATTCGAGCATTTTTCATGGCATAGAACCTAGTTATCAACCTGCGATGTCTGTATGCGGGATTTCAGCAAGAAGGCATCAAAATCCTCGATGGGCATGGGTTTGCCAATCAGGTACCCCTGATAAGCATAGCAACCGTTGGCGGCAAGGAATGCACGTTGCTCCTGTGTTTCCACTCCTTCCGCCACAACCGACAGATGCAGGCTTTTTCCCAATGCTACGATGGAGCGTGCAATCGCGGCATCGTCGGAGTTTGTCAGGATGTCGCGTACGAACGAATGGTCAATTTTGAGCATATCGAAAGGCAATTTCTTGAGGACGCTCAAAGATGAATAACCCGTGCCGAAATCGTCGAGCGAGAACCCGATGCCATGGGCTTTGAGTTCGGTCATTTTTGCCATGGTATCGTCCACCTTTTGTGTCAGGGCATTTTCGGTCAATTCCAGCCGCAAGCGATTGGCGGGTGCGCCCGTAAGATGCAGTGTGCGCAAAATATGGCTCACAAAATCCGGTTCACGCAATTCTCGCAAACTGATATTGACGGCCAGAGTGAGGTGGGATGCTTCTGGTTTACTGGCCCACAATGCCAATTGCTCGCAAGCCGTTTGCAACACCCAACGACCCAGCGGCAAAATCAGTGAAGTCGCCTGCGCCAGCGCAATAAATTCATCAGGAGCCATCAGCCCGCGCACCGGTTGCAACCAGCGCACCAGTGCCTCGGCCCCGATTACCCTGCCATCCACCGCCACAATCGGCTGCAAATGCAGAATCAGCTCTTCGCCGCCTTGCAAGCCGTCGCGCAAATCGGACTCAAGCGTGACCCGGCTGTCGACTTCGTTCTGCATGGCGGTGTCAAAAAAACGCAACGTATTGCGCCCGGCCATCTTGGCCTGGTACATGGCAAGATCGGCTTGCTTGAGTACATCATCCACACTGGGGACATTGGACCCGAACAACGTAATGCCAATACTGGGCGAGCTTCGGTGCTCGCGCCCTGCCAAATGATAGGATGCGTTGAGTGCTGCCAGGATTTTTTGTGCGACCGTACCAGCCTTTGCAGCGGCGTCGATTTCTCTTTCACCGAGATCCTCGATCACGACCACGAACTCATCACCACCAAGGCGCGCCACTGTGTCCGTGTCGCGCACGCAGGCCACCAGCCGCGCCGCAACTTGTTGCAGCAAAATGTCACCCATATCGTGCCCCAGCGTGTCGTTGAGGGCTTTGAAGTTGTCCAGATCGAGAAACAACAAGGCGCCGCACTGCTGGTGACGCGCATTCAGCTGGATGGTTTTTTTCATACGATCCATCAAAAAGCGACGATTTGGCAAACCAGTCAATGTGTCGTAAAAAGCCAGTCTGTGAATGCGGTTGGTAGACTCTTTCTGGTTGTTGATATTGCGGCCAATACCCCGGTATCCTCGAAATACCCAGTTGGCATCAAAAGTCGGTTTGCCACTCATCGATACCCAATGTATGCCACGCGCACTGTCTGGGCGACGGATTTCGAAGTCACGAAACTCCTGATGGGACTCCAGCATAGCGCGGTGAATATCCCAATCCGTGCTACTAAGGTTGAGAGCGGGCACATCCCAGGCGGTCTTGCCGATCCAGTCCTTGCTGGATAGTCCGGTACCTGTTTCTACATCTCCGTTGAGCAATACAAAACGAAAGTTTTCGTCCTGCTCCCAATACCAGTCGGCAGAGAGCTGGGTCAAAGTACGAAAACGCGCCTCACTTTCACGCAAATTGGCTTCAACCTGCTTGCGTGCCGAAATGTCATGAAAGATGATCTGAATGGCTGGCTGTCCTTGAAAGGGAACCGGCATGGCCTGAATTTCGACATCCACCGCACGGCCATCGAGTCGCAGTAGCCGCGATTCGCGTACTTCGGTATGGGCATCACCCGCTTTCATGGAGCGAAAACGATTGAGTGTGGATGTCCTGAATTGAGGGTGAAACCGGGATCCGATGGCCATGCCCATCAGCTCTGCGGGACGCTCGGCGCCCCAGGTACGCAAGGCCGTTGGATTGGCATGCACAATGCGCCCGTTTTGGTAAATGGCCAGCCCCATGGTCAACCAGTCCAGGAGGCTTTGGAATTGGATCTGGGCTTCACGCAAGGCTTTTTCCGTGTTCCTGTAGGCGCTAATGTCCCGCGCCACCCCCCAATAACCTTTGAAAACGCATTGTTCATCAAATGAGGGCGCTGCGCCAAAGGACAAAAAAACCAGACTGTTATCGCGTCCAGGGTACTGCACTTCAAAATTCACGATGAGCTTATGGCTTTGCAAGGCAGCGCGGTGTTCAGCCCAGCGCTCATCATCCACACCGGAATGGGGAAGTTCCCACAATCTCTTGCCAATAAAGTCCTGGGGGGTAAGCTTCGTATCATGCACCGAACACTCGTTGATGCGAGTCAGGCGAAATTTCACATCCATCTCCCAATACCAGTCGGCCGTCAGCTCCGTAAGTGCCTGGAGGCGGGCTTCACTTTCATCGAGGCGATCCTGCAGCCCGCCAGAAGGTGTGTACTCGGTTAAATCGGTGTTGACACCCATCAAGCGGATCGGTTTCTTCCTGGCATCGCGTCGGATGTGCATCCGGGAAAAAACTGCGATGTAGTGACCGCGCCGGTGTCTCAGGCGGTAGTGCGCCTGAAAATATTCACCACCATCCGCCAACGCCCGCGCCAACTCCTTTTCCACCCGTTGAATATCGTCCGGATGACACAGACTGAGCCACAAGCTCGCAGAAGCAGGAACCTCGTCCACTTCAAAACCCAGCATGATCCACCAGCGGGGTGAAAAGTAGACTTCGCTGTTGATCAAATCCCAGTCCCAGGGAGCAGCATCGCTATCGCGCGCGATTTGCCGCAACTGTTGTTGCAGTTTGTTGCGCGTTTGTGACTGATGTGCTTGGTCCATGCGGGAAGATTATAAGTTCCAGGAAGGATAATTGATGTCGGAGACTTTTAATGCAATAAAAGCTATAAAGCCTTGTGATACGGGCGGATACAGCTATTTTTTATATAGCATGGTAACACCAGGAGCGTCACTGCCGACTCGGCGGGAGGTCCGTTTGCATTCTGGTATTCTTCATTGAAGCCAGATTTCCAAAAAGACGTTACGATCCACGCTTTCTTTCGCCAAAATCGCACTATGCACAACGGACCACAGACTTCTGTCATTGAAGAATCTAAACCGCCATCGCAACAGGCTCTGGTCGATTTGTGCGTTGGATTGTTGCCTGTATGGGCGCGCCAACTGGCCAGTTCGCGTGCGCAATCCGAAACTGCGGTTGGCGAAATGCTCAAGGCCTTTGCCGACATCGAACCCCACATCGACAGTGGCTCGCGGCAGCAGGTGGAACGAATGTACATCGGATTCCAGTATCAAGACCGCATTAACCAGATGATGACGCTTCTGGAGTCTGATATTGCGCGTCTGCAAGATGCTCTTACGGGACAAAATGAATGTGTCACCGATTTGACCAGCTGGCTTGCCCGGTTGGAGTCGGAATATGCCATGGCTGAACAGCGCCACGGCCATCACGGGACAGAATCCGTTACAACAAATACAACAAACTCTCTTGACGATAACGAAGCCACTTTTTTTTAACGAGGTTGGAATGGCAAAAACAATTTTAGTAATTGATGACTCTGCAAGCTTGCGCCAAGTGGTCAAAATGGCGCTGACAGGCGCAGGATATGACGTGATTGAGGCTGGAGACGGTCAGGCAGCATTGCGCTTGCTTGATGGTCGGCAGATCGGGATGGCGATTTGTGACGTCAATATGCCTCTCATGAATGGTATTGAATTTGTCAAGGCGGTCAAGCAGTTGCCAGCCTACAAGTATTTGCCCATTCTGATGCTCACCACCGAGAGTCAGGAAGAAAAAAAGGCACAGGGTAAGGCGGCTGGCGCAAAGGCCTGGATGGTCAAACCCTTTGCTCCCACACAACTGCTCAATGCCGTATCCAAGCTCTGCGCCTGAATATCATGCACAAACAATTTGAGCTGCCGTCCGAACTTAACATTTACAGTGCCATAGAGGTACGTGATGCGCTGTTGGCCTGGGTGGCTGAACAGGAAACAACAGAAAAAAAATACCTGGAAGTTTCGGCGCGTGATGTCTGCGAGGTGGATGGTTGTGGTCTGCAATTGTTGGCCGCGCTATCCAATATGGCCCTCCCCTGGTATCTGGTCGAGAGCAGTGATGTGTTTGCCAATGCGTGCCGCACCATGGGTTTTGACCGCTGGTTGGATCCACGTTATCTGAAACCAAGCTCCAGGGGGGTCTAACTGTGGGGCATACCAATACCGCTGACCAGGATTTCATTGCAGCCGCCATGCCGGCCTTCATCAGTGAAGCCGACGAGCAAATTGAGGCTATTGAAAACCTGTTGCTCGAACTTGAGCAGCAACCCGATGACCGTGAATTACTCGATTCCCTGTTTCGTTGTGCCCACACTGTGAAGGGATCGGCTGGAATTTTTGGCCTGACCCGTGTGGTTGAATTTACCCATCACGTGGAGACGCTACTTGACAAGATGCGTGATGGCCAGCTGGCACTCAGTCCCGACATCAATACTTTGCTGCTGCAGTGTAACGACCAGATACGATTTCTGGTGGATACTGCCGCAGACGAGGCAGGTGATACACAGGAGCAAAGGGACATACGCGCCGATCTCGTCATTCAGCTGCGCGCCCTTGCCGACGCAAACACCGACGCGAACTCTTCCGCCCCGGCGACTGCGATGCAGGAAGCGGCAACCGTTACGACCGGAACCCGCCCACGTGTCTGGAAAATTGCAGCACGTTTTGGCGTTGATACTTTTCGCAATGGCATGGACCCGCTCTCCATTGCACGTTATCTCGGTGGTCTTGGTCGTGTGGTATCCATGCATTGTGTTTCCGATGCAGTGCCGGCATTGGCAAAACTGGATCCGGAGAATTGTTTTCTGAGTTTCACGATGGAGCTCGAAACCAGCTGTGGACGCGAGGAGATCGAGGGAGCGTTCAGCTTTGTTCTGGACGACTGTGAGCTGGATGTCATTGAACCGGAAACAGAAAACCAGAAAATGGCCCGTGCTATCGATGCCATGCCTGAAACCCCCCGTTTGGGCGACATGCTGGTGCAAGTGGGCGCCGTGTCCTTGCAAAAACTCGAACAGGTTCTCTCCACCCAACAGCAATCTGGCAACATTCCTGCGGTAGTCAAACCGAAAATTGGCGATTTGCTGGAAACACAAGCCGGTGTTGCTCCCGAGGTCGTCGCTGCGGCGCTGGGCAAGCAGCAGAAAATCCGCGACAACATCCCGAGCGAGGATCGGTATATCCGTGTCCAGGCGGATAGGCTCGATGCCGTCATCAATCTGCTGGGGGAATTGGTCATCGCCGGGGCGGGAGCTACACTGTTGGCACGCGATAGCCGCAATGTTGCCCTGATCGAGGCCAATCTGCACATCAACAGCCTGATTGAAGAAATTCGCAATGGCACTTTAGGTCTGCGCATGGTGCCCGTGGGTGAGACATTCAACCGCTTTCGCCGGGTGGTGCGCGACACGGCCAGCAGTCTGGGTAAGGAAGTCAACTTCGAAATCATGGGAGGCGAAGCGGAACTTGACAAATCCATGGTTGAAAAGATCGCCGACCCCTTGATGCATCTGGTGCGCAACTCGCTAGACCACGGGCTAGAGCCGCCCCAGGAACGTTTGGCTGCAGGCAAGGGCCGGGTCGGGCACCTGACGTTGAGTGCCAAGCATGAAACCGGCGCTATTTTGATTCGCATTGAAGACGATGGCCGTGGCATCAACCGCGAGCGTGTATTGCAACGCGCCTGGAATCGGGGACTGGTTGAGCAGGGTGTTGTGCCCAGTGACAACGACATCAATATGCTGATATTCGAGCCGGGTTTTTCAACGGCCGAGCAGGTAACCAACCTGTCCGGGCGCGGCGTTGGCATGGATGTGGTACGGCGCAATATCGAAGCCCTTCGCGGCACTATCCGTCTCAATAGCATGCCAGGCGTTGGCTTGCAAGTGGACATCCGACTGCCGCTCACGCTGGCCATCATTGATGGCTTCATGGTTGGCGTGGGCAAGTCCAAGTTCGTATTACCGTTGGAGTCGGTAGTGGAGGTTATTGAAGCAGCCCCACCGAACACCAAGGTTGATGTATCCGGCCGATATTGTCTGGAATTGCGCGGCGCGGTGCTGTCAGTGGTGCGCCTGCGCACAATCTATGCACTGGAATCAGACATGCCAGAGCGCGTGAGTGTCGTGGTGGTCAACTCCCCACGGGGTATGTATGGCATCGAGGTCGAAGTGTTATTGGGTCAGCAGCAAACTGTCATTAAACCGCTGGGTCGCTTATTCAAGACATTGCGTGGAATCTCTGGCTCCAGCATACTGGGTAGCGGCGAAGTTGCGCTGATTCTTGATGTTAGCTCGCTAGGTGACCTGACAACCGGCATGGAAACTGCGATGACTGCACGGTAACCTAATCTCCTACAACAACCAACAACTTGCATAAAAAAATATGAAACAAAAAAATTCTTCCTGGATCACACGGTTATTCAAAGGCGCAGCCATGGAGCGCAGAATCGCCGAGCTTGAGGCCGAACTCGGGGTACGCACCACCATCATGAACCTGACCAGCATTGTCTCGGAGGCGGATAAAAAGGGTGACATCCTCAGCATCAATGAAAAGTTCATCGAGGTGTCAAAGTACAGCCGGGAAGAACTCTTAGGTAAACCACACAACACCACGCGCCACCCCGATATGCCGCGTGAAACTTTCAAACAGCTGTGGTCGACCATCGGGCGCGGCGATGTTTTTCGTGGCATCATCAAAAACCGCGCCAAGGATGGCACACCTTATTACGTGGATGCGGTGGTGGCTCCCATTCTGGGGGACAATGGAAAGCCTATCAAATACCTGGGTGTGCGCTACGACATCACCGAGGCCGAAATCGAGCGCCAGAATATACGCGGCATTCTCAAGGCGATTGATTCATCCTATGCCTATATTGAGTTCGATCTTGGCGGCCATGTGCTCAAGGCCAACGCCAATTTTTTGAATACCATGGGCTATCGCAGTGAAGAAATCACAGGCAAACACCACCGCATGTTTGTTGCACCAGCGCTAGCCAGCACGCCAGCCTATCAGCAATTCTGGGCTGACCTGAATGCCGGGAAACCCCAAAGTGCGGCTTTCAAACGTGTCACAAAAACAGGGCAGGAAGTCATACTGCAGGCGGTATACGCCCCGGTAACGGATGAAATGGGCCGCGTCGTCAAGATTCTGAAAATCGCGACCGATGTCACCGCCGAAGTAAAAGCCAACGATATGCTGCGCCATGCTGTTGAGCAAGCGCAGATCGTCACATCAGCCGCCCGTGTTGGTGACTTGAGCAAACGCATACCCCTCGAAGGCAAATCCGGCCCAATTGAATCCCTATGCGCCGGTGTCAACGCGATGATGGAAACCACATCCACCATCTTTGCGGATGTGGTCCGGGTTTTTGCTGCCTTGACTGCTGGAGACCTCACCAAGCGCATCACCAATGACTACGCAGGCACCTTTGAACAACTCAAACAGGACGCCAACGCCACCACGGAAAAACTGGCCGACACCATTGCCGATGTGGGCCGGGTTTTCTCCGCATTGGCCAATGGCGATCTGTCGCAGCGCATTACGCGCAATGCGCAAGGAATTTTCGAACAGGTAAAACTCGATGCCAACAGCAGTTGCGATAAATTGGCCAGCATCATCGAAGAAGTTCGTGCCGCATCCGATGCCTTGACGGGGGCTGCCAACCAGGTCAGCGCAACAGCCCAGTCCCTGTCACAAGCTGCCAGCGAACAAGCTGCCTCGGTAGAGGAAACCACCGCCAGTATTGATGTCATGTCCGCCTCCATCAGCCAAAACAGTGACAACGCCCGGGTCACGGATGGCATGGCCACCAAAACCAGTAAAGAGGCGGTTGAAGGGGGTGGCGCTGTCAGTCAGACGGTGACGGCCATGAAGCAGATCGCTGCCAAGATCGGTATCGTCAATGACATCGCCTACCAAACCAATCTTCTGGCTTTGAACGCCGCCATTGAGGCTGCACGTGCCGGTGAACACGGCAAAGGCTTTGCCGTGGTCGCAGCCGAAGTGCGCAAACTGGCCGAACGCAGCCAGGAAGCGGCCAAGGAAATTGGTGACCTGGCAGCCAACAGCGTCAGTACAGCCGAACGCGCAGGTAAATTACTGGACGAAATTGTGCCCAGCATCCAGAAAACTTCGGAACTTGTGCAGGAGATTTCTGCAGCCAGTACCGAACAAAGTGAATCGGTGGTGCAAATTGGTGGCGCCATGGGACAACTGAGCAAGGCGACCCAGCAAAATGCGGCAGCTTCCGAACAACTGGCAGCCACCAGCGAAGAACTTTCCGGCCAGGCGGAACAGTTGCAGCAGTCCGTGGCGTTTTTTAACACAGGAGCTGAGGTGTCTGCACCCCGTGACCGTCACGAAAAATCGGCGCGCAGCATACCGAGCGCTACCGTCAAAAGTGAACGGCGGGGGAGTGCAGTTCCACGGCTCGGAGCAAACACGCTAACCCCTGCACCCGTGCGTGGCGGCGGCAACAATTTCAAACCGTATTAATCCAATGAATTTCAATAACATCAGAATTGGCGTAAAGCTCTCTGCGTTAATCGGTTTTCTTTCCATACTGTTGCTGATCATTGGCATAGTTGGGCTTAGTGGCATCAGTAAATCCAACGAGACGCTGGATGCCATCTACCAGACGGGTGTCAAGGCTACGGGACGGATAGCTGAAATTCAGAAGCTGCTGTTGAGTAACCGGTTAGCGATTGCCAGGGCACTCGTCACGCCCACGCCCGAAGCCATTGCGGCCAATACGAAAGAAATCGAAAGCAACATTGCGCGTATCACCAAGATATGGGAAGACTTGCAGCCCGATCTGCATTCGCCCAAAGAAGTGGAATTGGCAAGGGTATTCGCCGATAGCCGCAAGGCCTTTGTGCAGGAGGGCTTGCAAAAAGCCATAGCTGCTTTGCGTGCCAATGATTTCAAAGAAGCCAACCGGATCGTGGTCGAGAAGATTCGCCCGCTTTATATTCCGGTAGGACAAGGTATCGATGCATTAATGCAATATGAACTCGACACCAGTGCACGGCAAAGCGCAGAGGCGCGCGCACGTTTTGAAACTACGCGTACCAGTTTTATTGTTATTCTGGTGTTGGGCTTGCTGGCGGCGTTTGCTTTGGGGTTCTTTATCGTGCGTTCGATTACCCGGCCATTGGCCCAGGCCCTCAAGCTGGCGCAGGACGTGGCGCAGGGGCAGCTCGATGGCACTATTCAGGAGCATGGCACGGATGAAGCCGGGCTTATGCTGGATGCAATGAAGCAGATGCAATCGGTTCTCAAGCGCTTCCAGGCAGCACAAGGCGAAATGGCGCACCGGCACGAAATGGGAACCATGAGCCACTTTATCGCAGCGCATGATCTACCTGGCGCTTATGGCGAATTGGCCAGGGGAATCAACACCATGGTCAAGGCGCATATCGACATGAATGCGCGGGCGGTCAATCTGATGGACCAGTTTGCCCAAGGCAAGTTTGAGCAGCATATGGAAGATTTGCCAGGTGAAAAGCGCCGCATAACCGAGGTGGTGAACGCCGCGCGGGCAACCATAGCCGAAGCCCACGCAGCAGCGATTTTGAATCTTCGCATACGCCATGCGTTAGACAAGTGTGCCACGAATGTCATGATTGCCGACAAAGATTACCAGATTCAGTACATGAATGGCACCATGACGGCCATGATGCAGCGCAATGAAGCCGAGCTGCGTAAAGTCCTCCCACAGTTTGATGCACGCACGCTCATTGGGCGCAATATTGATGTATTCCATAAGAACCCCGCGCATCAACGAGGAATCCTGGCCGGACTAAGTACCGTCTATAACACGCAGATTACGGTGGGTACGGTCACCTTTGCGTTGGTGGCAAACCCGATTGTGGATGCGCACGGTAACCGCGTTGGCACCGTGGTGGAGTGGTCTGATCGCACATTAGAGGTTGGAATTGAACGCGAAATTGCCAACGTAGTACGCGCAGCCAGCGAAGGTGATTTCGGCCAACGCCTCGCCATGAACGGAAAAACCGGTTTTTTTGCCAACTTGTCGAATGGTATGAATCAATTGCTGGAGACCAGCGAACGCGGTCTCACCGATGTCTCTGATTTGCTGGCCGCTTTTGCGCAAGGGGATTTGACGCGCCGCATTGAGCGTGACTACGCGGGTCTATTTGGCAAAGTCAAGGACAATGCCAACTCGACGGCTGAAAACCTGACCCGCGTCCTGAGCGAGGTGCGAGCCGCTGCGGATGCCTTGACTGGTGCGGCAAACCAGGTTTCTGCCACGGCACAGTCCCTGTCGCAGGCGGCCAGTGAGCAAGCAGCCAGTGTGGAGGAAACCAGTTCACAAATCGACGTCATGTCGGCGTCCATCAGCCAAAACAGCGACAACGCCAAAGTGACCAACAACATGGCCACAAAAACCAGCAAGGAAGCTTCAGATGGTGGCGGAGCCGTCACACAGACAGTGAGTGCCATGAAGCAGATTGCAGCCAAGATCGGCATTGTCAACGACATTGCTTACCAAACCAATCTATTGGCACTGAACGCCGCCATTGAGGCCGCCCGCGCCGGGGAGCACGGCAAAGGTTTTGCGGTCGTGGCTGCAGAGGTGCGCAAACTGGCAGAACGTAGCCAGGAAGCGGCCAAGGAAATTGGTGACCTGGCAGCCAACAGCGTCAGTACTGCTGAGCGCGCAGGTAAATTACTGGACGAAATTGTGCCTAGCATCCAGAAAACGTCGGAACTTGTGCAGGAAATTGCTGCTGCCAGTACCGAACAAAGTGAATCGGTGGTGCAAATTGGTGGCGCCATGGGGCAATTGAGTAAGGCCACCCAACAAAACGCAGCGGCCTCCGAACAATTGGCAGCCACCAGCGAAGAGCTTTCGGGTCAAGCTGAACAGTTACAGCATTCCGTGGCTTTTTTCAACACAGGAGACAGCGGCCCGCAGTTTTCTGAGCGTCACGAACCATTGCCTCGTGTGGGGCGCAGCACCGTGCCGAAGAATGAACGCCGCATCGCCCAGCCTCGGTTAAGAGCACCCTTGGCGCTGCCGACACGCGGTGGTGACAGCAACTTCAAACCTTATTAAACTTTTGTGGACAAGGTATGAAAATCGATCCAACTGAAGGCCCGATCCGGCGTGTTGACGCCCAGGTCGAGGCAAGTTTGCAGTACCTCACTTTTTCATTAGGTGAGGAAGTTTTTGCCATGGATATTCGGTGTGTGCGCGAAATCATCCAATATGGTGCGATTACTGCAGTGCCCTTGATGCCGGTCTTTGTCCGTGGGGTAATCAACCTGCGTGGAACCGTATTGCCAGTCATTGATCTTCAAGCCCGCTTTGGACGCAACCCCAGCGAGATTGGCAGCAAGACCTGTGTGGTGATTTTTGATGCAGTACACGACGGCGAAAAAGTCGAGTACGGTCTGGTGGTTGATGCTGTAAGTGAGGTATTGGACATTGCATTGTCACAAATCGAACCACCTCCACAGTTCGGCACCACCATCACCAGGGACTTTATTCATGGCATGGCCAAAATCAACGGTGTGTTCATCGTCATTGTTGATCTGCAACATGCCCTGGACATTGCAGACATGGTGCAACGGATAGAACTCGCACAGGCGCATTAACAAACACCGATATCCTCGTTGATCCTTATTTGAGCAACAGCTGTATATCCCGGGCCAAGGCTGTAGCCCCTGTTCCATAACGCGTAAATAGCCGCAACCGCCCCTTGGTGTCGTAAATATAACTGCCTGCAGAATGGTCAATGGTGTAACTGGAAGCCGTTTTGCCATCGACTTTTTTGAAGTAGATTTTGTATTCTTTCGCCAGTTCGGGCAGTTTTTCTGGTGCGCTCCTGAGTGCTAAAAAGCTCGGATCGAAGTTAAGCATGTACGGCTTTAGTACCTCGGGTGTATCCCGTTGCGGATCAAGCGTGACAAACAATACCTGCAGCCGGTCACCATCAACGCCCAGCATTTTCTTGACTTCGGTCAGTTCGGACATGGTGGTTGGGCAAACGTCCGGGCATTGCGTGTAGCCAAAGAACATGACCACCACCTTGCCAACGAAGTCGGACAAGTGGCGTAACTGACCATTGTGATCGGTGAGCTCGAAATTGCGCGCATATTCGGCCCCGGTCACATCAATGGATGTGAACGACTCTTGCCGATCAGAGCAGGCAAGCAGCAAACTTGCTGCGCCTGCCAACATGGCGCAAGCAGCCATTCTTTTGGTGGCAAATGAAACTTGCATGGTGCCTTGGGAGATGCGCTGGAAAAAGGCTGCATCCAGTGAATGCATACGTGATACATGGTGCGACTGACCGGAATCGAACCGGTACGCCCTTACGGACACAAGATTTTAAGTCTTGGGCGTCTACCTATTCCGCCACAGTCGCTTGGATCTTCGATACGTGCATTATCTCAATATATTCTTGGTCCATCACAAGAACCGATCCAGAATTTTGCGGCTGTGCGGGTCCAATGCCAGGTAATTTTGTACCGCAAACTGAATGCCGTGCGCATCGGCAATCAGCAAGCGACCGTGTGCATCAACCCGGCGTATATCCTCATCGCCACGTAGAACGAATGTAGTGGCACCCCGGTCAGTCAATACGCTCCAGGTGCAAGGCGTTGAAAAGCTGCTGACCGAAACTATTTTCTGCACGACCGGCATGCATTCGCGTACGGCCAATTCGGCACGGATCAGGCTGCGCTCGGGTTCGCCAAGCGCATCGAGCTGGTCTATCCAGGCAACCTCCCGGCTCTCGGTATTCATAAGCGAAATGCCCTCTTCGGGAACATGAACGGGGAAGGCGCGCACCGGAACCACGCCGACAAAACTTTCACCCGAGGCATGGGTCAAAACCAGCTTGCCAAAGGCGTTGCGTTGCAGTGTAAAGTCCAAAGTATTACCGTTGTTCATTTCAGACCCTCCGCATCCATCTGTGCATTGCGTGCCTGTGCGGTGTACAAGTTGAAATAGGCACCCTCTTGCGCCATCAGAACATCATGTGTTCCTTCTTCTACGACCCGCCCACGATCCAGTACTACCAAACGATCAGCACGGTGCAGGGTGGAGAGTCGGTGGGCAATGGCGATGGTGGTGCGGCCTTGCACCAGATTTTCCAACGCCCGCTGGATCTCCTTTTCGGTTTCGGAATCAACCGATGAGGTGGCTTCATCCAGAATCAGGATGCGCGGATCAATCAACAAGGCGCGGGCAATGGAAATGCGCTGGCGCTCCCCCCCCGATAGTCCCTGGCCGCGTTCGCCCACCATCGAGTCATACCCTTGGGGCAAGCGCAAGATGAACTCATGCGCATGGGCCGCACGCGCGCTGGCAATGATCTCATCCCGTGTGGCATCGGGTTTGCCGTAGGCAATGTTTTCAGCAATCGTGCCAAAAAACAAAAATGGCTCCTGCAGTACCAGACCAATATTCTTGCGGTAGTCGGCCAGCGCATAGGAGCGGATGTCCGTACCATCGACCAGAATGGCCCCCTCGGATACATCGTAAAAGCGGCAAATCAGGTTGACCAGCGTACTCTTGCCCGAGCCGCTGTGCCCGACCAGGCCGATCATTTCACCCGGACGAATGTTCAGGCTGATGCCACGGTTGACTTCCCGGTTGCCATAACGAAAACCCACATCGCGCAGCACGATATGCCCTTGCACCTTGTCCACATGCACCGGGTTGGCCGGCTCTGGCACGCTGGAAACATGGTCCAGAATGTCAAAGATACGTTTGGCTGCAGAGGCTGATTTTTGCGTCACCGACACGATGCGGCTCATGGAGTCGAGCCGCCCGTAAAAACGGCCAATGTAGGCAATGGCCGCGAGCAACATGCCCACGGTAATGTCTCCCTTGGAAACCTGCCAGATACCAAAACCCCATACCACCAGCAGTCCTATTTCCGTCAACAAGGAAACGCTGGGAGAAAACAGCGACCAGATTTTGTTGATGCGGTCATTGACCAGGAGATTGTGTCTGTTGGCTTCACGAAAACGCCGTGCTTCGCGTTGCTCCTGGGCAAAGGCTTTGACCACACGGATTCCGGGAATGGTGTCGGCCAGCACATTGGTCACTTCGCCCCAGACCCGGTCGATTTTTTCAAAGCCGGTGCGCAGCCGGTAACGCACGAAATGGATCATCCAGCCAATAAAGGGCAGCGGCACCAACGTAATAAAAGCCAGCCACGGATTCATGGAAAACAGGATCACCGCCGTCATGACGATCATCACGACATCGCTGGCAAAATCGGTCAGGTGCAGTGAAAGATAGACGGCAATACGGTCACTCTCGCTGCCAACCCTGGACAGCAGATCGCCGGTACGTTTGCCGCCAAAATACTCCAGCGACAGCTGCAGCAAATGCTCGTAAGTGGTGGTGCGCAGGTCTGCTGCAATGCGCTCGGACACCAGGGCCAGCACATAGGTTTTTCCCCAGCTCAAAATCCAGGCCAGTAAACCCGAGGCCAGCAATCCGCAGAGATACCAGGCAATCGTCATGATCTCTATGTGTTGCCCGTTTTGCGACGGAATCAACACCTTGTCCACCAGGGGATTGTGAGGTACGGTGGCACCTGGCTGGCAGCCGTTCCCAGCAGCATGAGGATGAAGCCCAGCAACAACTGGCCGCCATAAGGTCTGGCAAAACGCCACAGGCGAAACAGCGTCCAGGTTGAAGGCGGTGTATGAACGACCTTGGTGCAAATGGGGCAATCTTCCTGGTCCGGCTCCAGCGGGGCCTTGCAACTCGGACACACATTGCGCAGCTCCTGCTGCACGGGTTGGCCGGAAAGATGGCTTTGCAGTTGCGCTTGAAAATGGTTCACCAGCCGAATGGCGTACAGGTTTTGTTCCAGGGTAAAGTGCCAGGTCGCCAACAGGCCGTTCTCATCTACCAGATCGAGGTGCCCGATGCCGGAATGGTCATGGTGCAGCAGATGCAGGCCATCCCGATACGGCCATTGCTGCCATTGCGCTGCTTTGTCCGTGCGACTGAGCAAACGCAAATTGGTAACGACCAGCAATCCCGCAACAAAATGCAATCGACCATCAAGGTCAACCTGCAAGCTTGCCAACACGTTCTCTTTCGGGTGGAGTCGGGCTTGCAGATCGTCACGCCAAAGCGTGGAAAGGTCTCCTGGCACGGGGTTTACAGCGGAAACAGCAGCAGTCATTTGTAATACGAGATTTTCATTTAGGATACCCGGCCCGATGGGGGTAAAGGGTAAAGGCAAAAGGCGAACGAGATTACACAACGCGATCGGCACCACAATGGTGGACGGACACCACCAGAATCAACCAGAGTCAACCATGACAGACCAGAAAAAAATCGACATTCTCAGGGTAACTTACCTGCGCGGACCCAACATCTGGACCTATCGCCCCGTCATCGAGGCCTGGCTGGACATCGGCACACTCGAAGACCACCCATCCAACACCCTGGACGGATTTTATGAACGGCTCACGGCGCTGCTGCCTGGCCTCATCGAGCACCGTTGCAGCCCAGGCGTGCGCGGCGGCTTTTTGCAACGGGTGCGCGAGGGCACCTACATGGCCCATGTTGTCGAACACGTCGCGCTGGAGTTACAAACCCAATCGGGTATGCGCACCGGCTTTGGCAAGGCACGCCAGACCGCACAACGCGGCGTGTACAAGATTGCGTTTCGCACCCGCCAGGAACAAGTCGGTCGCGAGGCCCTGGTGCTGGCGCGGGACTGGTGTTGGCCGTTATCCACGATACGCTGTTTGATGTGGCCGCCCACATTGCCCGTCTGCGCGATATGGTGGACAGGTTGTGCCTGGGGCCCAGCACCAGCAATATTGTCGAAGCCGCTACCGAGCGCAGAATTCCGTCCATTCGCCTGACCGATGGCAATCTGGTGCAACTGGGCTACGGCATCAGCCAACGCCGCATCTGGACGGCTGAAACCGACCAGACTTCGGCCATAGCCGAAGAAATCGCCAGCGACAAGGATTTGACCAAATCCTTGCTCAAATCCTGCGGCGTGCCGGTGCCCGAAGGGGAGCTGGTACGCAGCGCCCAGGAGGCCTGGGAGGCGGCGCAGGACATTGGTTTACCAGTGGTCGTCAAACCTTACAACGGCAATCACGGACGCGGCGTGTCATTGAATCTGATAACGCAAGACAGCGTGGAAGCGGCCTACGCCTTGGCCCACCGCAAAGGCGGCGGCAGCGCGGTAATTGTTGAAAAATACATTCCCGGCACCGAACACCGTCTCTTGGTGGTGGGTCGCAAGCTGGTGGCGGCCGCGCGGGGCGAGACCCTCTGGGTCGTAGGCGACGGCACCTCCACCATCGACCAGTTGGCCGATATGCAAATCAACTCGGACCCACGCCGGGGTGCTACGGAGGACTTCCCGCTCAATGTACTGCGCCCCAGCGAGTCCGGCGAAATTCTGCTCGAACTGGAGCGTGTCGGATTGACGCCCGCATCCATTCCAGACCAAGGGCAAAAAGTGCTGATTCAGCGCAACGGCAATGTGGCGTATGACGTGACCGACATTGTTCACCCCAGCATCGCGGCAGCCGCCACCCTGGCAACGCGCGTCGTGGGGCTGGACATTGCCGGTGTGGACATGGTGCTCGAAGATGTAACCAAGCCAATTGACAGTCAACCCGCCGCCGTGGTCGAAGTGAATGCCAGCCCTGGCTTGCTGTCGCACATCCGTCCCGCCGAAGGCCAGGGGCGCCCGGTTGGCCGAGCCATCGTGGACCACCTCTTTCAAGCCGACAAGGACGGGCGTATTCCGATTGTGGGCATCACCGGCACGCAAAAAACCGGACGCATTGCGCGCCTGGTGGCGTGGCTGGCGCACATCAGCGGCAAACACGTGGGCCTGGCGTGCAGCGAAGGCCTGTATCTCGATGGCCGTCAGGTCGATGCCCGTGACTGCGCGCACTGGGAGGCTGGTCAGCGCCTGCTCATCAACCGTTCGTTGCAAGCCGCCGTGTTTGAAAACCGCAGC
>JADJFE010000038.1 GCA_016708725.1 Candidatus Aalborgicola bjergmarkensis | reverse complement strand
GATTTTCGAAGCCAACCTCAAACGCGCGCCGGGCGGCACGACGCAACCCATGAGCGATCTGAAATCGGTGCGGGATTTCCTGCAGTCCCCTTTTATATTGGCGGCGATGGAAACCCCGGTGGCGGTGCTATTTTTAGTGCTGATCTTTGCCATTAGCCCTGATTCTCCCTGGGCTGGTTTGCCCTGCTTGGGGCCACGTGCAAACCCTGATCGGCTGGTTGAATGACCGCAGCACCCAACCCCCCTTGCTGGAGGCCAACCGCAGCGCCATTGCCGCGCAGCAGTACGCCGATAACACGCTGCGCAACGCCGAAGTGGTGCATTCCATGGGCATGTTACACGCCATTCACACCACCTGGCTGGAGCGGCAACGCAAATTTCTGGGCCTGCAAGCCACGGCTTCCAATGCAGCAAGTGCTTTCCAGTCCATGGGGGGGCATGGCAGCAGGTCATCTCCAGCGGGCTACTGGCCTGTCGTGCTGGGCCTTGCTCAACAACCAGCTCAATGGGGGTGGCGGGATGATGATCATTGCGGCTCCTCGATCATTGGCGGGCGGTGCTGGCGCCCTTTGACAGCCTGTATCCCAGTGGCAGCACCATCAATACCCAGGCAGCCTGGGGCGGTTGGATCAGCTGCTGCAAGCCTTCCCGCCAAAACTGCGGGCATGCCTTGCCCGCGCCCCAAAGGACATTTGTTGGTTGAAAACCTGGTAGCCGGTGCGCTGGTCTGCCCGTGCCCATCATCAAGGGCGTGGCTTTTTCCCTGCAACCGGGCGAGGTGTTGGCCGTGGTAGGACCTTCAGCCTGCGGAAAAACCTCGCTGGCGCGCTTATTGGTTGGCTTGTGGCCGGCCAGCGGGGGCAAGGTACGGCTCGATGGCGCTGATGTGTACATCTGGTCCAGAAAGCGGAACTCGGGCCGTATCGGGTATCTGCCAAAACGTGGAAACTTTTGACGGCACGATTTTTGAAAACATTGCCCGCTTTGGCAATGCCACCATTGCCGAGGTAGAGCAAGCCGCGCGGGCAGTCGGTTTGCGGTCCTTCATTGAAGCGCGGGCTTTGGGGCATGCGTAACCCCATAGGACGCGGTGGCGCAGCATGTCCGGTGGTCTGTGTCAGCGTGGCACTGGCGCGCGCACTGTTTGGCTGACCCGCGTTCGTGGTACTCGACGAGCCCAGCTCCAGCCTGGACGAAGCCGGTGATATCGCCGTGTTACGAGCCATTGCCCAGTTCAAGGCCATGGGAACCACCTTTGTGGTGATTACGCACCGCACCCATGTCCTGCAAGTAGCCGACAAGATGCTGATCCTGCGCGATGGCACCGTACAAGCCTTCGGGCCTACCAAAGATGTCATTGCCGCGCTGAACAAAGCGGCCCAGCAAGCCAATGCAGCGGCGACCACAGCACCCGCCCCTGCTGCTGCCCCTTCCGCAACCCCCTTGATTGCCCAGGCCCAAGCATGAACACGTCCACCACGTCCACTCTATCCCGTTCGGATATTCGCCCCGCCAATGGTGGCAAAACTGGCAGCAAAACCGGCACGGTGAGCGAACTGCGCCAGGTGCTGTGGTCCTTCCGGCGCGAATTCGTGATGGTGGGCTGCCTGAGCATGCTGGCCAATGTGCTGATGCTCACCCCCACACTCTATATGCTGCAGGTCTATGACCGGGTCATGTCCAGCCACAGCGAATTGACGCTGCTGGCGGTATCCCTTCTGACTATGGGACTGTTTGCCGTCATGGGGCTGGCAGAATGGCTGCGCTCGCGCATGCTGGTAACTGCCGGAGTCCGCCTGGACAACCAGCTGGGCAGCCGGGTTTTTCATGCCAGCTTTGCAGCACACCTGAATCAAGCCGATACCAATCCGGGTCGGGCATTTTCGGATCTCATCACGGTACGCCAGTTCATCACCGGCAATGGCACTCTGGCGCTATTCGATTTGCCTTGGGCACCGATTTATCTGGCAGTGCTTTTCCTATTGCACCCCATGCTGGGCTGGTTGTCGATTGTGTTTGCCTTGATACAAGGGCTTTTGGTGTGGCTGGGACATCGTGGCAGCATCAAGCCATCCGAAGAAGCCAGCCAGGCCCAATCTGACACCAATTTGTACCTGCAAAGCAAGTTGCGCAACTCCGAAGTGGTCGAGGCTTTGGGCATGAGTCCCCAGTTGCAGGCCAAATGGCAAGAAAAACACGTACGGGAACTGGAGCTTCATGCCCAAGCTGGCGGCAAGGTAGGGCGCATGACGGCCATCAGCAAGTTTGTCCGCTACACCCAGCAATCCCTGGCACTGGGTGCCGGCGCCTTGCTGGTCATCAACGGTGAACTCAGTCCCGGAGCAATGATTGCCGCCAACGTGCTGATGAGCCGGGCGTTGGCTCCCATTGACATGCTGGTTTCGATCTGGCGCGGCTTCATCGGCGCGCGGCTGGCCTTTGAGCGTCTGGAAACCTTGCTGGACATGCACCCGGCAGCGCCATCAACCAGACAGCAAACACCGCCGCGCGGCGCACTGCAACTCAAGCAGGTGGGAGCCACTGCGCCAGGACGCGAAAAACCGATCCTCAAAGACATCAACCTGCAGATCGAGCCGGGGCAGGTGCTGGTGGTCATGGGGCCATCCGGCTCTGGCAAGACAACATTGGCCAAAACCATGATCGGCATCTGGCCCGATGTACAGGGCCAGGTGTTGCTCGATCAGGTAACGCTCAGTAGCTGGGATCGCACGGCATTGGGGCCGCACATTGGCTATTTGCCACAGGATATCGAACTGTTCGACGGGTCCATTGCCGACAACATTGCGCGGCTGAATGCCGTCAATCCAGACAAGGTCATTCTCGCCGCCCAGCAAACCGGCTTGCATGAAGCCATTTTGCGTTTCCCCAAGGGGTATGACACGCCGGTAGGCGAAGCGGGCAGTCTGCTCTCTGGTGGACAACGCCAGCGGCTGGGCCTGGCACGTGCCCTGTACGGACAGCCGCAACTGGTGGTACTGGATGAACCCAACGCCAATCTGGATGATGCCGGTGAGGCAGCGCTGTCCAATGCCATCAGCAAGCTCAAAACCGCAGGTAAAACCGTGGTGCTGATTACGCACCGCCCGGCAGCACTGGCGGTGGCCGACCTTTTGCTGATCCTGCGTGACGGGCAAGTGCTGTACAACGGGCCGCGCGATGTCGTACTGAAAGAGCTAAATGCGGCTGCAGCCCGCGCCAATAGTGCGCAAGCAGCTACGTAAATTATAGAAAAACATTCCTTCCATTTTTCCGATCCGAATACACCATGAAACCATCCTTACACGCACTCCCGACCGATGTGCAGCCCATTGAAGTAAACGCCAACGCGCGTCCGGCAAAAAAACTCCAGCCTGGTTCTATCGGGTTCTGGGCCTTGGGCATCGGTTTCGGGCTATTTTTACTCTGGGCGGCTTTTGCCCCTTTGGATGAAGGCGTGCCCAGCGCCGGTTATGTGTCACTCGATACCAAACGCAAAAGCGTGCAGCACTTGAGTGGCGGCATCATCAAGGAAATTCTGGTCAAGGAAGGCCAGCAGGTCAAGGTCGGGGATTTGTTGCTGCGTATGGACGATGCGGGAGCGCGCGCCAATCTGGAGGCGATCCGGCAACGTTATCTGGGCTTGCGCACCATGCAAGGACGATTGCTGGCCGAACAATCCAATGCAAGCACCATCCAATGGCATCCTGACCTGAAGGAGGCGGCAACCGACCCCTTGATCCGCCAACAAATGACCACCCAGCAGCAGTTGATGAACGCGCGGCGCGCAGCATTGGCGGCAGATGTGCAGGCACTGGAAGAAGCCCGGCAAGGACAAAATGAAATGATTCGCTCCTACGGCAACGTATTAAAGAGCCGCCAGAGCCAACAGGCACTGGTTCGCGAAGAACACGACAACACCAAAGGTCTGGTAGCCCAGGGTTATGCGCCGCGCAACCGGCAACTCGAACTCGAACGCGCCCTGGCCGATATCAGCGCCAACATGGCCGACCTGCAAGGCAATATCCAGCGTGCCCAGCGCGCCATGTCTGAAATGGGCCAACGCGCCATCCTGCGCCAACAGGAATACCGCAAGGAAGTGGAGACACAGTTGTCCGATGTGACACGCGAGGTTTTGTCAGATGCCGAGAAAATCAAGGCAATTCGCGATGAATTCGCCCGCACCGAAGTGCGTTCACCCGCTTCGGGACAAGTCGTTGGCCTGGCATTCCAGACCGCCGGTGGCGTTGTCCCACCAGGGCAGAAGATCATGGACATCGTTCCCGAAGACGATAGCCTTTTGCTTGAAACCCAGGTGCCACCGCACATGATTGACCGCATCAGCAAGGGCCAGATGGTGGATGCACGCTTTGCCTCGTTTGCCCATTCACCCCAGTTGGTGGTGCAAGGCGAAGTGCAATCCATTTCCGCCGATCTGTTGACCGATGCCCACACGGGAGTAGCCTATTTCCTGGCGCGGGTGGCGGTGACCCCGGAGGGCAGGAAAAAACTTGGGAAGCACCAGTTGCAACCTGGCATGCCCGTAGATGTGATTTTCAAGGGCGGCGAGCGCTCCTTGCTGACGTACCTGCTGCATCCGCTGACCAAGCGCATTGCCGCCTCCATGACCGAGGAGTAATACATGCATTCGACTACTACACCGCACTGGTGGCATTGCGCGCCCCTGTTGGCAGGCCTGCTGGCAGCATCCACCACGGCAAACGCGCTGGACCTGAGTGCGGCCACAACAGCCGCGCTGGCCAACGATGCCGGCATTCAGGCCACCCGTTTCGCCACGGAATCCCAGCTTGAACGCCTGCCCATGGCCAAGGCGCAATTACGGCCCAATGTGACACTCAGTGGCTCCATTAACAATAACCAGCTGGAAACCACGACCAATTTCGGTCAAAGTGACGACAACTATATCAGCCGCAACCTGACCCTGGCCGTGCGCCAACCCCTGTACCGCCCGAACCTGTGGAAGGGGATGGAGCAAGCACAGTCCATGGTCGAAGACGCCACCGCCGTCTTGCGGGCAGAAGAGCAAAACCTGACAATGAAAGTGGCTGCAGCCTATTTTGATGCACTACAAACCGAAGACCAGCTCAAACTTATCGAAGCACAGCGCACCCTGACACTCAGCCAGCTTGATGCGGCGCGCAACGCCCTGAAAGCGGGCACCGGTACCCGCACCGATATTGACGAAGCACAGGCGCGACTGGACATGGTGCAAGCGCAAGCACTCGAAGCGCGACAAAACGCCGAATTTACACGGCGTACCCTGTCGGCCATGGTGCAGCAACCCGCCGATGTACTGGCAGCACTGGACCCCAAGCGGCTGGATTTGCTGGCGCTCAACCCGACGGACTTGCAGGCATGGCTTGACGATGCCGAGCACAATAGCCCGGAGTTGCAGGCGCTGACTGCGCGTGTGCGTAGCGCCGAGCTGGAAGTGGACAAAGCCACCGCAGGCCACAAACCGACGCTGGATGCAGTCGCGCAACTCTCATCCAGCGAGAGCGAAAATGTCACCCGGCTCTTTACGAAATACAAGCAACAGAGTCTGGGCGTACAGTTCAACCTGCCACTGTATGCAGGCGGTTACGTCAGCGCCCAGGTGCGTTCGGCCATTGCGGAGGCGTCGCGCGCCAGAATGCAGCTGGAGGCAACGCGCCGCGACCTGCAATTGCGGGTGCAGCGCGAACACCGTGGCGTTACCGAGAACGCCGCCAAGGTGCAAGCGCTGGAACAGGCGGAACGTTCCACCGCACAGTTGATTGAGTCCACCCGCATGTCCCACAAGGCAGGCGTGCGCACCGTGATCGATATTTTGAACGCCGAACAGCAACATCTCCTGGCCAAGCGCGATCTGGCGATGGCGCGCCACCTCTATACCGTATCCCTGATCCGGCTATGGTCACTGGCCGGACAGGCGCTGCCCGAAAAAATCGCCACCATCAATGGCTGGCTGGCGCAACCAACGCAGCCATAAACCCGATCCCCATGGCGTGATGCGCAGACTGCTGCTGGATGTAACACGCACCCTTCAATCGGAACAGCACACCGGCATTCAGCGGGTCGTGCGCCGGTTGTGGCACGCCCTGCACGCGACCAGTACGAAAAACAGGGATTGCGCGGTAGATGCCGTCATGTTTGAAGGCACGCGCTGGCACAAACTCACGCAAATGCCACGCCACGCCCTGGAAAGCGATACACCTGATACGCCTGATACACACAACCCAAGCCAGGCATCTGCCGAACCCATTCAACCAGGACCGGGCGATACCCTCTTGCTCGCCGATGCCTCCTGGTATCTCGACCCCTGGCCTGCTGTGGACGCAGCACTGGACAACGGCGCCGTGCTGGCCGGTTTTGTGCATGACCTGCTGCCGCTGCAGCAACCGCAATGGTTCAAGCCGGAACTGCCCACACGCTTTGCAGCGCACCTGCAGCAACTCACGGCACGCGCCAGCCTGTTGCTGACCCCCTCGCACGTGGTACGCGCAGCGCTGCAAGGCCACAGCACGCGCGCGCCGGTCGTGCGCCTAGCCCTGGGCGCGGACTTTCTGCCAGCCCATGCTCTTCCCCAAATACCGGCCCTCCCATTACCGGCGCTAATGGTAAATCCGTTCGTCCTCATGGTCGGCACCATTGAGCCGCGCAAGAATCACCAGCTGGTGCTGGCAGCGTTTGAGCAATTGTGGGAGCAAGGCAGCCCGTTGCAACTGGTATTGGTGGGCGCTTCGGGCTGGTGCTCGGATGCCCTGCTGCAGCGCATTGAAACACACGCTGAAAAAGGGAAGCGCCTGCACCGCTTTACCCACTTGCCCGATGTGCAGCTCCACACACTGTACAAAAACGCCCAGGCGCTGGCCTTTGCCTCGCTGAACGAGGGCTTTGGTTTGCCGCTGGCCGAGGCGGCCTACCTGGGCTGCCCCGTTCTGGCCGCCGACATCCCGGTGCTGCGCGAAGTCGGCGGCGACTGGCCGAGCTATTTACCAGTGGACAATACAGCCCCCTGGGTAGTAGCTTTAACAGCCCTGCAAAACATTCGCCCTGCTTCCGCCACGCCAACACCGGCACGCACATGGGATCAGGTCGCAGACGAATTGTGGAAAGCGCTGACCCTTGAAACAAGCAACACAAAAAAAATCAACCGAACCAACCAACGCATATGAACAACATGCCGCACATTGACCAACTCATTCAGTCCATCCGGGACGAAGCCGCGCGGCCAGAATACCAGGTGAACACGGTCCACCCCATGCAATCCGATAGCGGGAGGTCCGGTGTGCTGCATCCACGCCAGCATCCACGGCGTCCACCCCGATCACCAACCCGGTACAAACACGGCACGCACAGCAACTGGACCATGTCGATGATTTCCTGCTCATCAGTGACAATGTGAAGTTCATCGAAACTGCATACCTGCAACTGTTGCGCCGCCCTGCCGATGCCCTTGGCATCCAGCATTACCTGGAAAAACTCAAACAGGGCTACGGCCAGATGTTTGTGCTCGCGGCCCTGCGCACCTCGCCCGAAGGCCGCAAGGCCCATGCACGGGTAGCGGGCTTTGGTTTATCTTCCTGGTTTTACTTTGCCAGCGTTGCCGGGCAGCGCATCGGATTGGCCGCGCCCACCCGCCTGGCCAGCAAGGCGTATAGCGCCTGGCGCCACCTGCTCCTGGCGGCTTCGGGACGCCTGAGTACACGCATCAGCCAGATCGTCGTACACATCCAGCCGCTCGAAGTGCAGCACAACACCTTGCGCACGCACATCGAGCAACAGGGCACGTGGAACGCGCATACCCAGCAGCGCCTGGACCAGCAAGGGGCATGGAATGCCTATACGGAACAGCGCCTGGATCAGCAGGAAACGTGGAATGCCCATACTACGCAAGGTTTCGATCAGCGCTTCGATCAGCAAGAAACCTGGAACGCGCATACCGCGCAACGTTTCGATCAGCGCCTGGATCAACAAGAAACGTGGAAAACAGCTGTCGAACAGCGCCTGGATCGGCTGGTGTCACTTCAGACAGAACAGGAGGCCAGATGCATCGAACAACAGCAAGTACACAAAAACTTTGCAGAAAATAACCGCTTCGAATTACAGCTGTTGCAGGCACGGGTGATGAATCTGCAGTTACGCAGCGCAGTCCACACATTGAAAAATACCACGCCCGCTGCACCCTCACCACCAACCGCACAGCCCGAAATCGACACCGCAATTGACGACTACTACCTGGCCTTTGAGAACGCCATGCGCGGCAGCCATGCCGAAATCACCCAGAAACTCACCCCCTACCTGTCCCATCTGGTCACCGTGGCGCCGGAAGTGCTGGCTTTGCCCATGCTCGATCTGGGTTGCGGTCGGGGCGAATGGCTGGAGTTGCTGTGCGCCCAGGGGTTTGACGCCATGGGGCTGGACCTGAACCCGGCCATGGTGCAGCATTGCCAAAGCCGGGGATTACGCGCCGTGCATGCCAACGCCCTGCAGTGGCTGGCGCAACAGGCAGATGCAAGCTACGGCCTGGTCAGTGGATTTCACATCATCGAACATCTGCCATTCGATCAACTGTTTACGCTGATCGCCCAGGCCTGGCGCGTGCTCACGCCGGGCGGTGTGTTGGTGCTGGAGACACCCAATCCGGAAAACGTCCTGGTGGGCAGCCATACCTTCTACCACGACCACACCCACCGCAATCCCATAACACCCACATCCTTGCGCTTCCTGCTGGGCTACCACGGATTTTCCGCGCAACACTTCTTGCGCCTCAACCCCTATCCGGGCAGTGATCGCGTGCAGGAAACAGGCGCCTTGGCCGAGCGTGTCAACGGCCACCTGTACGGCCCGCAGGATTATGGTGTGGTGGCCCGCAAACCGTGAACCATAAACATACCCATGAACATCATCGTCACAGCCTGCCACGTTCCCTTCATTTTCGGGGGGGCCACGCACCACGTGCAGGGCACGGTTGACGGCTTGCGCGCCCTGGGGCACCAGGTGGAACTGATGCGCTTTCCCTTTCAGTTCTCGCCCGAAAAGGCCATTCACGATGTCATGCACTTTGCCGAACATCTGGATTTGACAAGACCCAATGGCCAGCAGGTGGACCGCGTGATCAGCCTGCAGTTTCCCGGTTACGGCGTCATCCATCCCCACCATACCGTGTGGCTGATGCACCAGCACCGCGCAGCCTACGAGCTTTTTGATGCCAGCACGGCCAACCCCGAACAAGCACGTTTGCGCGAAACCATCACCGCATTTGACAAGCGGGTGCTGAAAAGGGTGCACCATCGGTTTGCCAATTCGCCGCGTGTTGCAGAGCGTCTGGCGCAATTCAACCAGCTGGAGGCCGAACCGCTGTTGCATCCACCCGCGCAGGCGGAATTTTTCCGCTGTGCCAGCGCACAACCGTATATTTTTTACCCCAGCCGACTCGAAACACTCAAACGCCAGGAGCTATTGATCCGCTCGGCTGCACTCTTGCGCTCGAACACCTGCATCGTGATTGCCGGCACCGGCGGCCAGGAACCCATGTACCGCCAATTGATTGGCGAATTAGGGCTGGAGAACCGGGTCAAACTGTTGGGACACATTACGGACGCGGAAAAAATTGCTTTTTATGCCCATAGTCTGGGGGTATTTTTCGGCCCCTATGACGAGGACTATGGCTACATCACCCTGGAAGCGATGCTCAGTAGCAAACCCGTCATCACCTGCTCGGACTCGGGCGGTCCGCTGCAATTTGTTATGCACCAGGATACGGGCTACGTGCTGGAGCCCGACGCACAGGCCATTGCAAACGCCATCGACGCCTTGGCAGAAAAACCGGAAAAAGCGGCACAAATGGGGCGCTCCGGTCACGCGCGCTACCAGGACATGCACATCAGCTGGCCCCACACCATTGAGCGGTTGTTGTCCGTCTGACGTTTGTATGATCGTCCCATTCACCCCTGCAGGGCGCTACGGTAGCGCTGGTGCAAAATCTTGACCCGCTGCACGTACACCTGCGTTTCAGCATAGGGCGGTATCCCGGCATACTTTTGCACGGCCCCAGGACCTGCGTTATAGGCCGCCGTTGCCAGGCTAATGTCCCCGTTGAACTTGGTCAGCAGGCCAGCGAGGTACTGCACGCCACCGCGAATATTCATATCGGGCACCAGTGCATTCGCAACACCCAGCTGCTGGGCCGTGGCAGGCATCAGCTGCATCAGGCCGACTGCCCCCTTGCGTGACCGCGCCACAGGGTTGAAGCCTGACTCTGCGTGGATCACGGCGCGCACCAGGGCCGGGTCCAGCCGGAACTGGCGTGCCGTCTCCTCGATCACGCTCCCATACGCCTCCAGATGCAATTTGGTCGAGTCCCACTGGATAGCAGAATGTACGTTGCACGCATAACATGAAGGGCTATAGATGGTGTATGCACTGCGCAGCGGGGGGATGTCTGAAAAGGAAACGGTTCCGCCTGAGACATAACGGTATATCCTGGGCGCATTCTCCGCACTGCGCGCCTGGACGCCACACGCAGCGGCCAACAGGAGGAGGGCAAGGACGGGTTTCATTTACTTAGGTGGCGCATGGCCTCTTCCAGCCCCTTGATGGTCAGCGGGTACATGCGCTGGTGCATGATTTCGGCAATGATGCTGATACTCTGGCGGTATTGCCACACACCCTGGGGTTCGGGATTGATCCAGGCAAACTTGGGAAAAGCATGGGTCAGACGTTGCAGCCATTCGGCCCCGGCTTCGGCGTTGTTGTACTCCACACTGCCACCCGTCTGCAAAACTTCGTAAGGACTCATGGTGGCATCACCGACAAAAATCAGCTTGTAATCCTTGTTGTACTTGCGGATGATGTCCCAGGTATCAAACTTCTCGCTGTAGCGGCGCCGGTTGTTTTTCCACATGAAGTCATAGACGCAATTGTGGAAATAATAAAACTCCAGGTGCTTGAATTCGGTCTTGGTCGCGCTGAACAACTCCTCCACGCGGGCAATGTGCTCGTCCATGGTGCCACCCACATCCATCAGCAACAAGACCTTGACGTTGTTGTGCCGCTCAGGAATCATCTTGATGTCGAGCCAACCGGCATTGGCTGCCGTCGAATGGATGGTGTCATCCAGATCGAGTTCCAGTTCATGACCTTCGCGCGCAAATTTACGCAAACGGCGCAACGCGACCTTGATGTTGCGTGTGCCCAGCTCCTGTGTATCGTCATAGTCCCGGTACACCCGCTGGTCCCACACTTTCACCGCGCTCTTGTTGCGGCCTTTGTCCTGCCCGATACGAATACCCTGCGGGTTTTGTCCGTACGCGCCAAAAGGCGACGTGCCGCCGGTGCCAATCCATTTATTGCCACCCTCGTGGCGCTCCTTTTGTTCTTCCAGGCGTTTTTTCAAGGTTTCCATCAGTTCGTCCCAACCCATTTTCTGGATTTTGGCCAGTTCTTCCGGGCTGAGATTGAGTTCGAGATTTTTACGCAACCATTCCAGCGGAATATCCTTGCTGAAGTCCGCCACCATTTCAACACCCTTGAAGTAGGCGGCAAAAGCCCGGTCAAACTTGTCGTAGTGCTTCTCGTCCTTGACCAGGGCGGTGCGGCTGAGGTAGTAAAAATCGTCAATCGTATACGCGCTGGGAATCGTCCCGTCATCCGGCACGGGTGCGGCCGGTCCAACCACGCCTTTTTTCAGGGCTTCGAGCAAGGTGAGGTATTCGGTAACCGAAACCGGCAATTGCGCCGAGCGCAGGGTGTAGAAGAAATTGAGCAACATGGCAAGCCTCTTGAGCGCGGGGGAGGTGCCGATTCTAGGGTAGCCACATCCGGCTAGGCAAAGGAGAAAAAAGATACTACTTAATTGATAGCTGCCCTCGCACGACTTGCGTGGGTTTTAGGCCGATTTAGTGCATCTTTAGCACGGTCAGCATGACGCCAACGGCTACGGCCAGGAATGCGCCCAGCTTGATGGTCAGGCGCAGTTCCATAGATTGAATATCCTTTTGAAGGCTCTCTTTTAAAGCCAGTACGTCAGCCTTCGTTGCCAAGTCCTTCAGGTTCACTTCAAGAATATCAGACATGGCCTCGGCCTGCGCCTCGGCTTGTTTTTCCGGTACGCCAGCCTCTTTTAAGGTTTTGGCGAATTTCAGTGTATCAAAAGTAATAGTACTCATGCCCCCAGTTTACCGCCCTTTGCCATTTGTGGCTTCCCACTTAAAGCGGGACAGCACGTTTGGTGCCTTCCGGCGCTCGATGGCAAACTGGTCAGACAAAACCAGCAGAAGAAAACGGCGCACTTGGGTGTTGACAGCGCCAAAACCATACCAGCGTCGATTTCCGGGTGGATGTGTGACAGACTCCGGGATACTCCCAGCCAAGGCCAAATTGCTCCTTATACAATAGCTGTTCCCGCTTATTCCATAAGGCTTACAGCCATATTTGCCATGCAAAAACACCCGACAACGGCCCGTTTTGATGCCTCATGGCGGCATCAGCATCGCATTGACCCGTTTTGAAGGGCAAAATTCAAGGCAAATCTGGCTGTACGCCTTATGTACTAAGCGGGAGTAGCTATGTTTTTGCAGTTTTCCTGGACAGGCTGGCAAGCGATGCCATGCCCACCCTATGCCCCAGCACTGCGATAACAGGTAGGCCGAACGGTTTTTCTTGTGGGCATGGCCGAAGCGAGACGCGCTGCCCTATTGTTTTCAGCAATTGCAAATAGACCAAAAATGGTTTACGCTTGCCTGCATCGAGCGCCAGACCGGACTGAAACTGAAATAAGGAGCAATCTGCATGGCAATGACCTATCCCGCAACCATCAATCCCGAACCCGAAGGTGGTTTTTTTGTCCAGTTCATTGACTTTTCTGAAGCATTCACCGAGGGTGACACCATGGAAGAAGCCCTCTTCAACGCCGCCGAGGTTCTGACCCTCACGCTGAATGGCCGCATGGACGAAGGGCAGGAGATTCCCATGCCCAGCCCAAAGGCCGATGGATGCCACTACATAGCGCCAGATGCCAAAACGCAAGCCGTGCTGCTGCTACGCCAGGCACGTGGCAACAGGCCGCTGGCAGAGCTGGCCCGGGCGCTGGAAACCAGCTGGCCGCAAGCCAAGCGCCTGGAAGACCCTCGCCACTGGCCGAGTCTGAAAACCCTTGACCGCGCCGCCCGTGTATTGGGCAAACGCCTTGTTCTGAGCATGGAATAACCGGCGCTAGGGTGCTGCTTTGGTTTTGTCGCGCACTGCGCCTTTGACCATATCAAAACGAAACAGACGACATTCAATCGGACCGTTCCACAAGGGGATACGACGCGACTCCTTCAGGTGCATCTTGCCCGGCAGTTTCAAATCCGGGGTCAGAATCCAGCCGTTCCAGCCCGCGTAGTGCTTTTTCCAATGCGTCGCTAGTTGGCTAAAGAATTCGCCACCGTCTTCGGTCACGGCCTTCTCGCGGGCGCTGCCGGCCACGCCGCCCACTGCGATACGTTCGCCATACGGCGGATTGAGCAGCATCACGCCAGGAATGTCGGTGGGCGGCATGCGCTGCAGCGCATCGCCCCCACGAAACTCAATGGCATCGGCCACGCCAGCGCGCACAGCATTGCGCTGGGCAAAATCGACCATGCGGTGCGACACGTCACTGCCAAAAATAATAGGCTTTTCGCCTGCAGCCCCCATGGATACAGCGAGAGCAGCTTCTGATTTTATAGCATCCCACACATGCGCCTGAAACGGCAGATAACGCTCGAACGCAAAGCGGCGTCGGCTTCAATGGCTATGGTGCCACTGCCGCAGCACGGGTCGTACAGCGGGAGCAGCTTGCCATTTTCATCGCCATCGGGCCAGCCACAGGCCATCAGCATGGCGGCTGCCAGCGTTTCCTTCAGCGGCGCATCGCCCTTGTCCTCGCGCCACCCCCGCTTGAACAGCGACTCGCCCGAGGTGTCCAGGTACAGCGAACAACTGTCGGTGGTCACATGGGCGTGGATGCGCACATCCGGCCAGTGGGTATCGACGCTCGGGCGCACACCCTGGGACTTGGTGCGAAAGCGATCACAAACGGCATCCTTGATCTTGAGCGCGGCAAAGTTCAGGCTGTTCAGCGGGCTAGCGCCAGGAAGAGCGCAGCAGCACACCACCACGGCGCACCAGCAAGTCCTCGCCCATGAGTCCGGTGAGGCCATGCACCTCGGTCGCCAAAAGGTCTTCCACGCCAGCGGCGCAGGGGAGGAACAGGGTGAGTTGGTTCATAGTTCCTTTCGAAGGGAAGCCGTCGCAATCTTGAGACCCTCCCGGTATTTGGCAACGGTGCGGCGCGCGCACTCGATGCCTTGCTCCTTGAGCATTTCGGATATCTGGTTATCACTCAGGGGCTTGTTGGCATCTTCGGCGGCAATGAATTGTTTGATAAGACCGCGCACGGCCGTGCTGGATGCGCTGCCGCCCGATTCGGTTCCGAGGCCCGAGCCAAAAAAGTATTTCAGCTCGAAGGTGCCAAACGGTGTGGCCATGTATTTGGCGCTGGTCACGCGGCTGATGGTGGATTCATGCAAGCCCAGTTCATCGGCGATCTCACGCAACACCAGGGGGCGCATGGCCATTTCGCCGTGGGTGAAGAAGCCTTTTTGCCGCTCGACAATCGCCGTGCTGACACGCAAAATGGTATCAAAGCGCTGCTGAACATTTTTGATGAACCAGCGCGCTTCCTGCAATTGCTGCTGCAAACCAGCATAGCCAGCGCCCTCCTTGCCGCATGTGGCGCGGTGGTTGCGCAGCACGTTGGCATAAATGTCATGCACCCGCAGCCGGGGCATGACGTCCGGATTGAGCATGACCCGGAATTGGGAATTGGCACCTGCGCGCAGGCTGGTTTCTGACCTGGTAATCGGCACCACCAGCACATCGGGTATCACCAGATTGCGCTCGACATTGACAAAACGCCGCCCAGGCTTGGGTTCCAGCTGTGCGATCAGCGCCAGCGCCTCCCGCACATGGGCATCCACACCACCACAGCGTTGCGTCAAGGTCTTGATGTCACGCCGGGCCAGCAAATCCATGGGCTGCTCGCACATGCACAGACCAAGCTCCAAAAGCATACGCTGCCTGGGGTCGGGGGCTGCGGACGCATCATTTAACCTGGCCTTGAGTTGCAGACGCAAGCACTCTCCCAGGTTACGGGCACCCACACCGGTCGGCTCCAGGCTGTGCAACAGGTGCAAGGCGACCGTGAAGTGGTGCTGTAAATCCTCCAGCTGCTGCGTATCTGCATCCGCACCGGCCAGCCCCCGCACCAGATCGTCCAGGGTGTCTTCAAGGTAACCATCGTCGTTGAGCGACTCAATCAAAAAACTTAGCGCAGCTGCATCCAGCTGCCCCAGATGCAAACTCAGGGGGCTTAGCGATGCAAATGCGTTTGCAGCGACTCGTGCGAACGCGCCCATTCGGTGGCATCGAGATTATCCCCGCATCCAGGTTATTGGTGCGCGCCTTGGCATCGGTACCCCACTCGTTGTCATCCGGGGACATGTCCTGCGTGCCATCCCCGTCCCAATCGGGACCCTCATCTCCCGTGAGCGGCGTCACTTCATCGCTATTTTGGCCACTAGCCCCCGTGGAATCAGCGGGAGCAGCTGCAGAATTACTAGCAAGATCAAGGACCCGTTCACCTGCGCTCACCGGCGTGTCGGCCTGCGGCAGGCCAAAATCCTCGCTAATCGCTTCATCCTGGGTTTTCTCCAGAAAGGGATTCTGGTCCAGCATCTGCTCGACTTCCTGACTCAGTTCCAGCGTGGAGAGCTGCAGCAAACGGATGGATTGTTGCAGTTGGGGTGTGAGCGTCAAATGCTGCGAAACGCGCAGAGAAAGGCCTTGTTTCATATTGAAGTCAATCCTTTACATCCGGAAATGTTCACCCAGGTAGACCCGCCGCACTTCGGCATTGTCCACAATGTCCCCAAAAGTTTGCGCCCCAGCCAGTACGTCCCAGCGGCGAGGATGGTGGGGGGCATGGTCACAAATACCCAAAGTTTCGCGCACGTTGTGGTCGGTAATCAACACGCCAATGTTGCGCGCTTTGAGAAAATTGATGATACGCTGGATTTCTATGACCGCAATCGGGTCGATACCGGCAAAAG
>JADJFE010000037.1 GCA_016708725.1 Candidatus Aalborgicola bjergmarkensis | reverse complement strand
TGCGTACGTCACAGCGCTCATCAAGCACCTCAATGGGCGTGGTACACGGGCACTGAACCGACTGCTACAGATTAAACGGACCTACCCAGCGCAGCCGTTCTAGCAGCGCTGGAGCAGGCGCTCGGGCACGGTCTGTTTGATTTGACGCGACTGGAGTCCATGGTGTTGCGCCATGTGGCAGGCGACTTCTTTGCGCTAGGTGAGCAGCCATGACAACCTCCCCAATGAACCGGATGATAAAGACGATGAGCAAACCAAAAACGACAGCGACCCCGACCCCGCGTGAGGCCTTGCACGCATTGCTAACGGAGTTGAAATTCAAAGGCATGGCGCGTGTGCTGGACAGCGAACTTGATCGCGCTGAGCGCAATGGCACCTCTGCGCAGAGGTGGTGCAACGCCTGCTAAGCGAGCAGGCTTCGTTTCAGCGGGAACGCTCATTAGTCAATCGGTGGCGCAGGCACACCTGCCCTGGCAATGGACGATCGACACCTTTCCCTTTGATCGCCAAAGCGGGGTGAATAAGGCACAAATCCTCGGTCTTGCCGACTTGGAGTTTGTGCGTCGCGCCGACAATCTGGTGCTCATTGGTGGCACCGGCACCGGCAAGACCGGCATCGCTCTGGGACTATTGCGCCAGGCCTGCATCAATGGCTGGCGGGGGCGCTTTTACAGTGCGCAGGCGCTGCTCGATGAGCTGTATGCCTCGCTGGCAGATCGCTCCACAACCAAGCTGCTCACGGCGCTTGCACGTATGCAGCCGCTTTGCATTGACGAGCTGGGTTACTTGAACTTGAAGACAGAACAGACCAACGCGTTCTTTCGTCTGATGGATCAACGCTATGGGCGGGTGAGCACCATCATCACTACGAATTTGGACTACCCCAGTGGTACGAGTTGTTTAACAACAAGCCGCTGGTCGATGCCTTGCTTGATCGGCTGCAGCACCACCGCATCACCATCCGCATTGAAGGTGCATCTTTGCGCACCAGCGCACCTGCCACAGCACCTGTGCAGAGCTCAACCAGTCCTGCGAGCCCCAAGGCAAAGTAAGAAACCGTCTCACCACCGCCGTGCAGTATCTGCTTGATGGATAAGTAGGGTCGGCGTGGATATGTGGACAAGCTTGCAAAACGCCCAGCTTGACCACATACCCACACCTCCCCACCCGTACTTACCCACAAGGGTCTTGCCCACGGGCCTGACGCGCTTCGCTTGCCAAATTGCCATTTGAAAATAAAACCATGAAGACCAATACCAAGACAAAAACCCGGGGCAACGCCATCCAGTTGCATACGCACAAAACGAGAACAGCTTAAATTAACTGAAAATTTTGTCTTGACTCTCAGTTCCACCTTTACACCGGTTCACCAAGTATCAAAACCGGTATTCTGCCAACAACGCAAGAGCCTCGATTTGATCAGCAACGGTGATGGATGCAGCAATCAATCCATCACGGAAGGTGATCATGCTCAGTCGAGCAGGGTGGCAACCCATGCTTGCGTAACCAAATTTCATCTTCAAACGGGTTGCTTCTTCAATGAACTGAAGTCGCTTCTTCACGCACATTGGTCGAGCCAATGATCGCCGATTCTGTTTCCTGCAGGCCATCAAGTTACAAACAGCCGCGCAACCGGTGGGTCAGCTTTCTGTGAGCACAGGTGGGTCAGTTATTTTGAGCGCCGAAGGATGGATGCGGATGAATGACTGCGGTTTCCGTACACAACCGGGCGCGGTCAGCAGACTGCCAACGGCTATTTTCCGTAATTCACGTGATTAGATTCCGAATTTCACGCTCCTACATTCCGTAATTTACGATACTATGCAAGCATGCATACGCCTGCCCTTTACCCCCGCTGGATCGAACCACGCATTGCAGAAGCCATGCTGGATACGCCAGTGGTTTTGCTGGCTGGCCCGCGCCAGGCGGGTAAAACCACCCTGGTGCGCCAGATGGCCGGGAGCGGTCTGCGTTATCTGACACTGGATGATGAGCTGACACTGTTGTCGGCGCGCGAAGACCCGGTTGGCATGGTTCGCAGTCTGGACCAGGCCGTGATTGATGAAATCCAGCGCGCACCACAGTTGCTGCTGACCATCAAGAAAAGTGTCGATGAGGACCGTCGTCCTGGACGTTTTTTACTCACCGGATCGGCCAACCTGATGGCCTTGCCGACGGTTGCAGATTCTCTGGCCGGTCGCATGGAAACCTTGTCACTTTTGCCTTTGTCCCAGAGTGAGATCGAAGGGCAATCGGGCAACTGGATTGATCGTGTATTTTGCGGGCAGCTCGCCAAGCCAGGCACTCCTGCAGTTGGCCGTGATCTGGTCGAGCGTGTGTTGCGCGGGGGATATCCACAGGCAATTGCCCGATCCGCACCTAAGCGACGGATGGCTTGGTGTCGGCAGTATATGGATGCCCTCATCCAGCGTGATGTGCGTGACGTGGCGGGTATTGACAAGCTGGACCAGTTGCCACGTTTCCTGCGTGCACTGGCCCAGACCGCCGGGGAAATGTGCAACTACACCCAGCTCGGGGGGCAGGTCAGCCTGGACGGCAAGACAGCCGCTCGTTACATGGGTGCCCTTGAGCAGATGTACCTGCTCAAGCGCGTGGACGTGTGGGCGCGCAACCGTCTCAACCGGGTCGTCAAGACGCCCAAGTTGCAATTCATCGACTCCGGCTTGCTTGCCACGCTGCTCGACCTGGGCCTTGAGGAGGTTTTGCAGGACCGAACACGGTTCGGGCATGTGCTGGAAACATTCGTGTTCGCAGAGTTGTTGAAGCACACCACCACGGCAGATGGCGACTATCGGTTGATGTATTACCGTGATGCCGACAAATTCGAGGTGGATGTGGTGATCGAGAACGCCGCCGGACAGTTGGTCGGCGTCGAGGTCAAGGCGGCGGCTACGGTCAGGGAAGGCGATCTGCGGGGGTTGAAAAAACTCTCCGCTCTGGCTGGAGCCCAGTTCAAGATGGGTGTTTTGCTGTACGACGGTGAAGAAACGCTGCCGCTGGGAGATGGCCTCTGGGCTGCACCGCTTTCGACTTTGTGGGGATCATCGCCTCCATGAAGGGTGCGATGCAGTGATGTGGCCGTTGGGTTTTACTCCCTTGCGCATTGTTACTATGTTATTAATAGCTGTTCCCGCTTATCCCACGGGGTCTAGAGGCTGATTTATGCCTGATTTGAGGCCAAATTGAGGCCAAAAACGTGCCACGGAGGCTTGTGGGGAGCATCTGTAGTGCGGTTTTGGTATTTTTCATATCACAGGTGATATGAAATTGGCATGAAAGCAAGAGGTCGGATGGTCGGATGGGCATAGAATTGCAAATCGAAAGTTGAAACTCCGATTTGCAAAAAATGATTCCCCGCACGGCTACCCTTACCTTGCAGCGCCTGGCCAGAGGCTTTCCCATCATCGCCGTGACCGGGCCGCGCCAGTCCGGCAAGACAACGCTGGCGAAGGCGGTTTTTGCGGACAAGACCTATGTATCCCTTGAAAATCCAGACGAATACGAGTTCGCAGAACGCGACCCGCGTGCGTTTTTGCATCGGTTTGGGTCGGGGGCGATTCTGGATGAAGTGCAGCGCTGCCCGCAGCTGTTGTCGTGGCTGCAAGGTCTGGTGGACGAACGTGGTCGCATGGGCGACTTTATTCTGACGGGATCATCGCAGTTTGATTTGCTCTCGGGCATCACGCAGTCGTTGGCGGGTCGTGTCGGGCGCGTTGAATTGTTGCCGCTCTGCGCGTCTGAGCTTGTTGCCGTTGGCCAGTTACCCGATACGTTGGAGGATATGCTGCTGCGCGGCACCTATCCCGCCTTGTACGACCGTGAATTGTTGCCAGGTGACTGGTTTGCCAACTACGTGGCCACCTACCTGGAGCGCGATGTGCGCCAGCTCATTGCGGTGCGCGACTTGTCGCTGTTTCAACGTTTTGTGCGCATGTGCGCGGCGCGTTCCGGGCAGCTGCTCAACCTGGCGGCGCTGGGCGCGGATTGCGGCATCTCGGCGGTGACGGCGCGGGAGTGGCTGTCGGTGCTGGAAGCCAGCTATCTGGTGGTGCGATTGCCGCCGTACCATCGCAATTTTGGCAAGCGCCTGGTCAAGAGTTCCAAGCTGTATTTTCTGGATGTCGGTCTCATGGCCTGGTTGCTGGGCATTCGCGATGCTGCCAGCATCCAGACGCACGCGGCCCGTGGCGCGTTGTTTGAGACCTATGTTGTGAGCGAATGTATCAAGCAGCGCTTCAACGCCGGGCAGAGCGCCGACCTGTATTTCTGGCGCGACAGTGCGGGGCATGAAGTGGACCTGCTGTTCGAGACCCCGCAGGGCATGCAGGCGGTCGAAATCAAATCCGGCAGCACCTTCGCCCCGGACTGGCCCGATGCGATCCTCAAATGGCAAAAGTTCAGCGCGGATGCGAGCTTGCCGCCGGTGATTGTGTATGGCGGGGAGGGCGGCTACGAGCGCCAGGGTTGCCGGGTCATGGGATGGCGGGAACTGCAAGGGCTTGTTGTGTAGACGGGCACGCTTAGGATGAGAGCCGGGATACACCCGGCAATTCACAGGCGTAGACGGCATTGCGCAGGGCCACAATGGCTTCGTAGCGGGTGAAGCTGCGCCGCCATGTCAGCACGACCCGACGGCTGGGTGGCGCAGTACCCAATCCATCCTGCAATGGCAGGTATTTGACGTAGTTATCCTCATGGGACTTCCATCCGGTGCCTGAAGGGGCTCGCGGTATGCTCAGGCGGGGTACCAGGGTGACCCCCATACCGGCAGCCACCATGTATTTGATGGTTTCGAGCGAAGAGCCTTCAAAATTTTTGCGGATACCGCCGGTGTCACTGGAAAAACGTGCAAATTCAGGGCAAACCTCCAGTACGTGGTCGCGGAAACAGTGGCCGTGGCCCAGCAGCAGCATGGTTTCGTTTTTCAGCATGCTGGTGCTGACGCTGCTGCGCGCGGCTAAGGCGTGGTTTGCGGGCACGGCGGCAAAAAAAGGTTCGTCGTATAAAGGCACCACGGCCAGACCGGCATCCGGGAACGGTTCGGCCAGAATGGCGCAATCCAGTTCACCCGTGCGCAGCATTTCCAGCAGTTTGACGGTGAAATTTTCCTGCAACATGAGTGGCATCTGCGGCGTGCGCACGATGATCTGACGCACCAGATCGGGCAACACGTAGGGCGCGATGGTGTAGATGATGCCCAGCCGCAAGGCGCCGATCAGGGGGTCCTTGCCGCGTTTGGCGGTCTCCTTGATGCCTGCCACCTGTTCCAGCACGCTTTGTGCCTGGCGCACGATTTCTTCCCCCAGGGGTGTCACGTTGATTTCATTGGCGCTGCGTTCAAACAGTTTCACCCCCAGTTCTTCTTCCAGTTTTTTCACTGCCACCGACAGGGTTGGCTGGGCCACATGGCAGGCATCGGCGGCCTTGCCAAAGTGGCGCTCGCGGGCGATGGCAACGATGTATTTGAGTTCGGTCAGTGTCATCTTGGTCGGGGTTCAAAGTGGGGTATTTTTAGCGTTTTAGCGCTTGGCAGGGACGTTGCTGCTGGGCATGCTGTCGCGCAGTATTTCCAGGCGCTCCATCCAGGCGCGTCGCGCGTCAACGCGTATTCCCTTGAGCACGCGGAAAGATTTCAGTGCGGGTTCATCCTCCGTCCAGTATTCATCACGCAACCCGATTTCGAGTTCACCACCGACGGATGCAATGGTGGCGCCTTGCAGCGTGGTGTGGATGGTGCGGTTGGCGGAATGCAGGGTGATGCGCCCCCTGGGGTCCAGGTCAATAAACCATTCGATTTGCCCTTTCGGACCGATGCTGATTTCGCTGGATGTCCCGGTGAAACCTGCGACCTTGCGCCAATTGGCAATGATGGGTGCCGCCGCAGCTTCGCGTTCGGCCGGACTGAGGTCGGGCGTTTTGGCGGCTTCCTTGCGGGCGGCTTCAGCCTCTGCCTGGGCTTTGGCCTCTTCTTCGGCCCGTACGGCGGCTTCCTCTGCTTCGACCTGCTTGCGGCGTGCTTCCAATTCCTGATGGATGCCTTGTTCCAGCTTGTCGATCCAGACTTGCATCTGATTGGCAAAGAGGTGGAAATCCGTGGCGACCTTGTTGGGAACGCCATCGATACGCAGCACCGAGCGTTCGCTCACCCCCTTGCCTTCCAGTGTGTTGACCAGTTCGTCCGAGGTGCTAAAAATCAGCTGACAAAAGCCCGTGGGTATGGTTTCTTCCTTGTCTGGCAGCTTGATGGCATGCCGCACGATGTCGATTTTGAGACCGATGGCCGCCAATGTCAGCGATAGTTCGCCGGATTCAACCTGATCCTCGCTACCTTCTTCCATCGCTTTGCGGGTGAATGTTCCATGGCGGGTATGCACCAATACCTGCTTGGCCGTGCGCTGCACTTCCACGATAAGGTCCTGGGAGGTGAAGCGGATGCCGTTCGGTACGTCGGTGACCTTGGTGCGCAGCAGGTACACGTGGTATTCCATGTACGCCAGGACTGCGCCGCCCAGAACCAGGGCTACACCCAAAACCCACCAGACCCATTGTGATTGCCCCATGCGTTGTACCTAAAGTCCTACCTGAAAAACTCAGGCTTTCAAAAATTCCGATTTTCCCCCTAACCAGCGCATTACATGGCGTGCGGCTAGCGTCGGGTGTTGATGGAGCAGCATGGGGGCTTCGCGGCGCGCCCATTCGAGCAAGGCGTTATCGGTGCCCAGGTCGGCAAACCGCAGCATGGCCTCGCCACTTTGGCGTGCGCCGAGAAACTCGCCCGGTCCACGAATTTCCAGGTCACGGCGTGCAATTTCAAATCCGTCATTGGTTTCAACCATGGCTTTGAGTCGGTCCCGCGCGGTTTTACTCAGGCCTTCACCGATGGAATACAGCAACACACAAGCCGATGCAGCAGTACCACGACCGACGCGACCCCGTAACTGGTGCAATTGTGACAGGCCGAAGCGTTCGGCATGTTCAATCACCATAAGCGAGGCATTGGCGACATCCACGCCGACCTCGATCACGGTGGTGCTGACCAGCACGGCGATATGGCCTTGTGCAAAATCAGCCATGATGGTTTTCTTGTCCTGCGCAGCTAACCGTGAATGCAATAGACCCACCCGTGCGCTTATGCACTGATTGCCCCGGCTGGTCTGCACGCCGTCCAGCGCCGCGCGTAAATCGGCATAGGTCTGGGTGGCGTTGCGCAGGTCCAGGGCCTCGCTTTCTTCGATCAGGGGGCAAACCCAGTAGGCCTGGCGGCCTTGTGCGATTTGCTGTCGGATGCGTTCCACCAGTTCGTCACGGCGCGTTGCATTGACCAGTCGGGTGACGATGGGGGTGCGTCCGGGAGGGAGTTCGTCGAGCGTGGACAGGTCCAGATCGGCGTAATAACTCATGGCCAATGTGCGTGGTATCGGGGTGGCGGTCATCATCAAGAGGTGGGGTTCCATGCCTTCATGGCGCAGTTTGCCGCGCAAGGCCAGACGCTGTGCCACACCGAAGCGGTGCTGCTCGTCAATGACGGCCAGGGCCAGGTTGTGGAAGTGAACCTTTTCCTGTATGACCGCGTGTGTGCCAACCACCAGCTTGGCTTCTCCGCTGGCCACCAGGGCCAGGGCGTCACGCCGTTCTTTGGTTTTCTGGTTGCCTGTCAGCCAGGCGGTGGTGACACCCAGGGGCTCCAGCCAGTCCAGGAGTTTGCGAAAGTGCTGTTCGGCCAGAATTTCGGTCGGCGCCATCAGGGCGCATTGCCAACCGGCATCCATGCAGACACAGGCCACCAGCGCAGCCACTACCGTTTTGCCCGAACCGACATCGCCTTGTAATAAGCGGTGCATGGGCACTGTGCGCTGCATATCGTGCATGATTTCTGCACACACCCGGCTCTGGGCACGGGTAAGCTGGAAGGGGAGCGTGGCCAGCAGGCGTGTGTATAGGGAGTCCGCTATGGTCAAGGGCTTGAGGGTCGGTGCACGCAAGCTGGCCCGTGCCCGGCGTGCCATCAATTGGGAGAGTTGTTGTGCCAGAAGTTCTTCTGCCTTGAGCCGCTGCCATGCGGGGTGGCTGTGGTTCTGCAGGGTTTCCAGTGGTACATCGGGTGTGGGGTGATGCAAAAAATAGAGCGCATCCCGCAGTGTCCACAAGGGATGCGGGCCAATACTATTGTCCAAAGGACTCAAATCGCCGGGTGCAAAGGTGTCAGACAGATCGGCGCGCGCCAGGCCCGCCAGCACCGCATGGCGCAGATAAGCTTGTGACAGACCGGCAACGCTGGGGTAAATCGGCGTGAGCGCGGTGGGCAGGCTTTCGGTCGTGCTGCGGATGTGCGGATGCAGCATGGTCCATCCGCCAAATTCACCTTTACCGTTTTTCCCGCCCTTGAGTTCACCACGCGCCCGGATGCGGTTGCCTGCTGCCAGCGCCTTTTGCAGCGATGGATAGAAGTTGAAAAAACGCAGGATGCAGGTGTCGCTGCCATCGTCCACGTGTACCACCAGTTGGCGCCGTGGCCGGAAAACAGGTTCGCACAGGACCACAAGGGCTTCGATCTGTATCGTTTCGCCTTCGTGGGCATCACACAGCCTGGTGATGTGTGTTTCATCCTCGTAGCGCAAAGGCAGGTGCAGCGCCAGATCAATGTCGCGTTTGAGGTCCAGTTTCTCCAGTGCCTTCTCTTGGACGCTGGGTGCTGTGTGTTTGGTGGATGGTGTAGACGTGTTCGCCTTGCCGGGACTGCTCGCCTGCATAAAGTTTTCTTAATTTGTGTCGCACCAAAAGAAAAGCCGCCCAAAGGACGGCTGTTGTTTTTACGTACGAAATCAGGGTAGGAAGTCGATGTTACTACAATGGCCGCGCCAACCCTGTGTCCAATAAGAAATCTGCACCGAAGGAGCCGCCATGCACCGTGCATACCAACCCCGTTTTACTGCTGCTGGCTACCTTGAAGGCGAGGTGCACAGCACGGTGCGTCACGAGTTTGTTGATGGCGAGGTCTACGCCATGGCGGGTGCGGGGGAGGCGCATAACCTGATTGCCGGTAACGTGTTTGCACGCCTGCGCAGTGCGGTGCGCGGGGGGCCGTGCCGGGTGTTTATTTCTGACATGAAGCTGCATGTGGCCGCATGGAATGCCTTTTACTATCCCGATGTGATGGTGGTCTGCAACGCGGCTGATGCCCACACCCACTACAAGGAAAGCCCCAGCGTGATCGTGGAAGTGCTTTCGGACTCCACTGCGGGCACTGACCGGCGGGAAAAGCTGCTGGCCTACCGCACGCTGGCAAGTCTGCGTGAATACGTGCTGATTGCCCAGGACCAGCGCCAGATAGACATTTACCGGCGTGCGCCAGATGGTGCAAATGATGTTTGGCTGCTGGAGAGTTTGGGTGATGGCGATGGTGATCTGCTGCAACTGGAGAGCTTGGAGGTGGGTATGTCGATGGCCGAGGTCTACGAGGATGTTGTTTTTATGAATAATCAGCCTGTATCCCTTGTAGAGCGTGCGAGAGCAGCTATTAAATAAGAAGAATGGAGCCGCCATGCACCGTGCATACCAACCCCGTTTTACTGCTGCTGGCTACCTTGAAGGCGAGGTGCACAGCACGGTGCGCCACGAGTTTGTTGATGGCGAGGTCTACGCCATGGCGGGTGCGGGGGAGGCGCACAACCTGATTGCGCTCAACGTCGCTGCACGCCTGCGCAGTGCCGTGCGCGGTGGGCCGTGCCGGGTGTTTATCTCCGACATGAAACTGCATGTGGCCGCATGGAATGCCTTTTACTATCCCGATGTGATGGTGGTCTGCAACGCGGCTGATGCCCACACCCACTATAAGGAAAGCCCCAGCGTGATTGTGGAAGTGCTTTCGGACTCCACTGCGGGCATTGACCGGCGGGAAAAGCTGCTGGCCTACCGCACGCTGGCAAGTCTGCGTGAATATGTGCTGATTGCCCAGGATAAGCGCCAGATAGACATTTACCGGCGTGCGCCAGATGGTGCAAACGATGTTTGGCTGCTGGAGAGTTTGGGTGATGGTGATCTGCTGCAACTGGAGAGCGTGGAGGTGGGTATGTCGATGGCCGAGGTCTATGAGGATGTTGTTTTTATGAATAATAAGCCTGTATCCCTCATAGATAGCGCGGTAACAGCTATCAAATAGGAAGCACTACCAAAGCCTGGAACCTAAAACCGCTCGTGTGCGCTCAGGTAGCGCCATTGACCCAACGGCAGGTTGCCGAGCATGATGTTGCCGATGCGTACCCGCTTGAGGCCGACCACCTGGAGGCCGACTTGTTCACACATGCGGCGAATCTGGCGCTTTTTGCCTTCGGTCAGAACCACACGCAGCTGTTCGGGATTTTGCCAGTCAACGTTTGCGGGTTTGAGTGCCTGACCATCCAGAAAGAGGCCAAAGCGCAGACGCTCCAGGAGGGCAGGGGGGAAGGCGGCCTGCACATCGGTTGTGATCGGGGCGTTTTTGGTGCCTGCTGACGGCGTGTAGACCACCCGCACCAGATATTCTTTTTCGATGTTGGAGTCTGTACCGATGAGTTGGCGTGCCACGCGCCCGTCCTGGGTGAGAACCAGCAGGCCAATCGAGTCAATGTCGAGCCGCCCGGCGGGCACCAGGCTGTGCAATTGTTTGGGGTGGAAGAAGTAGCGTGCATTGTCCTCGGTCCAGCGGTTTTGTGGCTGGATCAGCGTAATGGCGGGAATATGCCCATCTTCCGCCTGGCCGCTGACAATGCCCATGGGTTTGTTGAGCAGGATGGTCACCTGGCTGGCTTGTTGCCCTTGTGCCTGTTTGGTGATCTGGATGCGTGCATCCGGGCCGACTTGCATACCAATTTGTGCAGGTTTCCCATCGACAGTGACCCAACCACGTGCAATCCAGTCGTCGGCTTCGCGCCGGGATGCCAGGCCCAGCTCGGCCATGCGTTTGTTCAGCCGCATGGTTGCGGTTTCAGGATGGGCCATTTGCTACACCCCCCAGACGACTTCTTTATTGGCCCGGTGGCAGCGTTGCAGCATGTCGATGAAGGGCAGGGCGCGCTGGCGTAGCGAGACGGTTGGGGTTTGCTCCGGCGTTTCTCCAGTGGCTTGGGCCTGGCGCAGGTGTTCCTGGTGCGCGGCTTCACTTTGGGCGATGGCGGCTTGCAGCGCGACAATGGCCGCAGGCATTTCTTGCGGCAGCAAGATACCTTTGTTCAGGGATTCTCCGCTATCCTTGCCAATCAGTGTCAAAATCTGGCGCCCGTTAGGCTCAAGCATGATCAGGTCACCTGTGACTTTGGATTTGAATTTGTACAGCATGGCGGGATGAATGGGCGAGGGGTTTTATGATTCCCCTGAGTATGAATCAAATTGTCCACAAAAATGGACGCCAGGAGAACGGTATTGGCAAATCTTCACATTCGACGCGAACATTCCCTGGGGCTGGAGGCAGCACGTGCGGTTGCATTCGCCTGGGCCGAAAAAGCGGAGGTCGAGTATGGTATGGAATGCAGCTACGAGGAGGGCGAGGACGAGGATCGGGTTATCTTTACCCGCTCGGGTGTCAATGGGGTGTTACACGTGACTCCCAAACATTTTGAACTTGATGCCAGGTTGGGCATTCTGCTGGGCGCTTTCAAAGGGCGCATTGAATCCGAAATCGTGCAAAACCTGGATGATTTATTGGCTAAAAAACCTAAAGCCAAGGCCAAACCCAAAGCGAAGCCCGCCAGCAAACCGGAGAAACCGGAAAAACCTGAAAAACCCGAGAGCAAGCCTGCGGCCAAAAAAACACGTGCCAAGAAACAACAATAGCACCTGTCGGTGCTATTGTTGCTATTATTGCTATTGTTTAAATAGCTGCTCCCGCAGCTATTGCAAGGGGTTTGGCGATATTTAGCTTAAAGAAGCAATCAGGTCGATGTATTGCTGCATGGCTGCATCGGAGCTGGTTCCCTTGAGTTCGTCCCAGGCATCCCACTTGGCGCGTCCGACCATATCGGTGAAACCGGGTCTTTTTTCGGTGTTGTCGCCCACATTGGCTTGCTTGTACAGGGCGTACATCTTGAGCATGGTGGCATTGTCGGGACGCTCTGACAGTTTCTTGGAATTGACGGCAGCAGCTTCGAATTGGGCTTTCAGATCAGCCATTAGGTTCTCCGGTTGGGTTGGTTAAACTGTGGTTCAGGGTGAACACCAAAACATGCTTTGGTGTTTACACTTGTATCTTACGTCGCGTTTTGCCTTCAAAATGCAATTGACGCTTGAACATTTCTCAAATTTTTTCGAAATCTTTCGAATCTTGTCCCATTTTTTGCCGCAATCGCCCTGGAGTTCTCATGGATACACCCATCACTGTCAAAAAAGTTGCCCAAACCGCCAAGCGCCGTGTCCAGTCCACGATAGCGCCGGTGGCCCCGGCCATGCGCGAGGCTGGCCATCAGGTGGTGGATGCCATTGCAGGTACCTTAGGCATGCATGGCGAGCGCATGAGCAAGGTGGACACCGCCTGGCTGCGTATGGACAGCGAATCGAATCTGATGATGATCGTGGGCGTCTGGGTGCTCAAACCGGGCCTGACCTACCAGGATCTGGCGCAACGTCTGGAGGAAAGAATGCTCAAGTATTCCCGCTTCATGCAGTGCGCCGTGGTTGATGCCGCTGGTGCCAGCTGGGTCAAGGACCCGAATTTTGATATTGCCAACCATCTGGTGATTGAAAAGCTGCCTAAAGAAAAATCCGCGAAATCCGCAAAATCCGCAGCACGTGAACAAGAAGCCCTGCAGCAGCGTCTGGGCGACTTGACGATGCAGCCGCTGGACAAGAACCATCCGCTGTGGCAGATGCATCTGATTGAGAACTACAAGGGTGGCTCGGCGCTGCTGTTTCGTTTTCACCACTGCATTGCCGATGGCATCGCGCTTGTTTCGGTCGTCCAGTCGCTGGTGGATGGTGGATTGCCCCCGCCTGAACGCATCCACCATGCCCCGCACCCGCACCGGCACGGGTTGGCGGGCGCAGAGGACTGGATTGCGGATTCCGTGCTCAAACCCTTTACCAATTTGACGGTAAAGGTGCTGGAGGCCGCCGGCGAAGGTGCTGCACGTTCCGTAGACTTGCTGATGCACCCCAAAGTGGGCCTGGAACATGGCCTGCAGGGAACCGCGCACCTGGCAAAGATAGCACTCCATGCCCTCTCGGACGCCACGCAACTGGCCATGTTGTCCAACGACTCTCCCACGCGCCTCAAAGGCAGTCTGGGGCAGGTCAAGCGCGTTGCCTGGTGTGCGCCCTTGCCATTGGCGGATGTCAAGGCGGTGAGCAAGGCGCTGAATTGTTCGATCAATGATGTCATGCTCAGTTGTGTTGCCGGTGCGATTGGCCAGTACATCAAGAGCAAGGGGGATGTAACCTTCGGCAAGGAAATTCGCGCCATGGTTCCGGTCAACCTGCGCCCGATTGAAAAAGCGTATAAATTGGGTAACCAGTTTGGCCTGGCGCCACTCTTGTTGCCGATTGGCCTGGAAAATCCTGTGGAGCGGGTCTACGAGGTGCGCAGACGCATGCAGGCCCTCAAGGGCAGTACGCAGCCCCTGTTGGCATTTGCCGTGCTGGGAGTCGCTGGTTTGATGGCCAAGTCGGTGCAGGATGCCATCCTGGGCCTTTTTACCTCCAAGGCAACCTCCGTCATGACCAATGTCCCTGGGCCACGCGAGAAATTGTCGATTTGTGGTTCCCGCGTCGAAGAAAGCCTGTTTTGGGTGCCGCAGAGCGGATCGGTCGGTCTGGGGGTGTCGATTCTGAGCTACGGTGGTGGCGTGCAGTTTGGTGTGGTGTCCGATGCCAAGCTGTGTCCCGATCCAGAAAACATCATCAACCGCTTTGAACCCGAATTTGACAAGATTTCCATGGTGGCTACGATGTTGCCTCGGGATGATGGTCGCTGAATGTCATTGAATGTCACTGAATGTCACTGAAGGTCGATCAATTGAATACCATGGAAATCACCCGGCACTGTGTTGTTGCCCTGACATGGACGTTGAAAGACACCTTGGGCGAAGAGCTTGACACCCTGAACGATCCTGTCGAGTTTCTTGTCGGAGGCAATGATCTTCTACCCGTGATCGAGGACGCATTGCAAGGGTATAGGGTCGGCACCACGATCAATTTACAGATGGAGCCCGAACAGACCTTTGGTGACTTCAACGACCAATTGGTCTTCCTGGAAGCACGCCAGCTCTTTCCTGCTGATTTGCAAGAGGGAATGGTTCTGGAAGGCAGCGCTTTGCCTCCAGGTTGCAACCCGGATGCACCGAGGGACGTGCTGTATACCGTTACCGATGTTTATCCGGAACATGTGGTGCTGGATGGCAACCACCCGCTCGCAGGCATTGCCATGCGTATGCGCATGCAGGTAAGGGGCGTGCGTGCGGCGACAGAGGAAGAGTCGGCCTGTGGCAGTTGTGGCGCCACATTCTTCAAACTTTAGACGTGCTTGTGACCTGATGTGCAGCCGCTGCTAGTGCGCCAACTCCCGCTGGTTGAAGTGCAAAGGCTTCGGCGCTGCTGAACTCGGCGGCCACTTCCTCTGCAGTCAAGCCGTGGGCGATTAGGAACTAGACTTACCTCAGATCGAAGCCCGGAGTGGTGGTCGAGGTCATCGTTCTTGTCGAACAGGCTGAGGCTGGCAACCAAGCTGGGGCAAGTTTCCTTGATGCGATGAAGGATATCCAGATCGACGCTCCGGCTGACTACTCGACGAACTTCGACAACACGATCTACGCCAACCGCATTGGCACATGATTGACACTACGGTTTTCCTCGATACAGGGTTTGCCATCGCCCTGCTTTCCCCAGCGGTAGCATCGGTGCCTGGCGTTGTTTGCCGAAGAAAGCGTGGATATCAAGCAGGACAGAAACCCAGAATCTATGCGGAATTAATGCGACCCTGGCCCCTTTAATTCGTTTGAATGAGCGCATTCGTCAGCTGCGCCGTCTCTATAAAAAACATAGCTACTCCCGCTTATCCCATAATGCGTACAGCCCGATTTGCCTTGAAATTTGCCCTTCAGAACGGGGCAGGGCGACGTCAAAACCGCCATGAGGCATCAAAACGGGCCGTTTTCGGGTGTTTTTACATAGCAAATCAGGCTGTAAGCCTTATAGGATAAGCGGGAGCAGCTCTTATATCAGGAGCGATCAGGAGCGATTGGATTTGGTACTGGATGGAATAAAAGGGAATAAAAGGAATAAAAGGGGTCAGACCCCTTTAATACCAAATTTATCGCCAGTGTGCGCAAGAAACTCGATCTCGGCCAACGTGAAGCCGCCGAAATATTCGGCGGTGGAATCAATGCATTCTCGCGTTATGAAAATGGCAAGACCAAGCCGCCATTAGCCTTAGTGAAATTGCTCAAAGTGCTTGAGCGTCACCCTGACTTGCTCAACGAGGTAAGGGCCGCCTGAAACCATGCCCTGGACCTTTGCCCATCCCGCTGCGATCTTGCCGCTCCGAAGAATCGGGCCGTTGCGTCTACCCATGGGCGCACTGGTGGTTGGCAGTATTTCACCGGACATTTTTTACTACTTTGGCATCTTCAGCGTCGCCACGTTTGCGCATACGACCGCCGGAATATTCATGGTCTGCCTGCCCGTGGGTGCTGCCTGCCTAGCCCTGTTTTACCTTGTTCGCGGGCCAGTTCTGAACCTCCTGCCACAACCGCATCGCGATGCGATCCAGCGCGCGACAAGCCATGACGGGCAACACCGAAGCCGCGCCTACCTGCTCCAGGCGGCCGGACTGGTCGCAGGGGCTGCGACGCATACCATCTGGGACGCATTCACCCACGTGACGGGCTATGCAGTGCAATCCATTGCCATTCTTCGCATCCCTGTGGCGCGCATTGCTGGCCACGAGCTGTACCTGTTCCACATCCTGCAACATGCCAGTACGGTGCTCGGTGTGGCGATCCTCATCGGGGTGTATACCCATTGGCTGCGCCGACAACCCACGGTGTTGGCCACGCAGCCGGGCGCAGAGCGCATCAGACTGACCATTCTTGCGGGTTGCGGAGTGCTTGCGGTTGTCATGGCATTTCTTATTTCATTTGCTACCGGGGTCTCTGGCTCGTCCCTTGTGTTTCGTGTAGCGATCTACGCTACAAGTACATTCGGGATTTGCATCATTGCCGCAGCCTTGATTTATCGTGCATGCAGCGATTTATTGAGCAAATCTGGCTAAACCCCTTATGAAATGTGCGGATGCAGCTATCAAAATAGAAGTTCCATAGGTTCTCCATGCGTTGGCTGATGGTGCATCTGGGCGTTGCGTCCTTGTCAACGAACAAAAAACGAACAAAAAAATCTCACCCCATCCGGGCACACCCCCTTGGTGCGCAGGTTATAGTGTTTGTACCGTAGAACCTCCCGAAACTGATCCAGCAAGCGGGGCGACGAGGGAATATAGGAGACGGGTTTGGCGGACATCACGAGTACTGCAATTGCATACAGTGCATGCAATTCGAATGTAGACTGCAAGCGGCGTAGCGCCGCTTTGCGCTATTTTGATCGAACCCGCCTGGCCCAGTTTATTTCGTCGTCTAACCTGGGAATGCCAGGATAGGCGCTCGGCTACATTACGTTAGGGCGCGCATGCACCACCGTCTCCGATCGTCACTCTGGCTAGTTGCGCTTGTTGCAGGTCTCAATGCCGTCGCGCAACCTCGTGAATACTCGAACTCGGACGAAGCAATCTCCGCGCTGTTCCCAGGTCAGAAGCTTTCCGAATGGGAACGAACTACCGGCGACTTCAATGGCGACGGGATCGAAGACCTAGCTCTGATCATTACCCTCTTCTACGATAGCGAACCAACGCAGAGGCGCCTAGTTGTTCTTGCTGGCTCGCCGGGCGGTAGGTATGTGACGATGTCGGCGTCATCGAAGTACTGCGATACCCAGAAGTTCTTCGGCCTGGTGGCAAAGGGGTCATCACTGTTTGTAACGGAGGTGCATAAAGCAGATGCGAATGGCTGGATAACCAATTCGCTTCAGTTTCGCTTCAATAATAAGCTTGCTGATCTGGAGTTGATCGGGAGAGAGAATATCTCCGAATCATTCCAAGAAAAATCATACAGCAGGATTAGCGTCAACTATCAGACGGGTATGACCATCGATTACGAACGCATACGTGGGCGTATCAAAGTAAAAGAGAGGTCACGCTTTACTGCTCCGCCGCTGGCGAGGCTCAATGGGTTTGATTGCGACAAGTACTTCGATGGCAAACCCTATTGAATTCCGGCACTTGAACGCGATGCCTAACATTTCGCTCGGCACGGACACGCAGCTTCAGGATGCCGTTTCGCGGCCCATGCTGCGTGCCGGGCAGCTCAGACGTTAGAAATTATGTCGCGCCATATTCTGCAAGTTGCAACCTTGGTTCTATTGTTGTCTTCGCAACTGACTGCGGCGAGTGAAAGGTATTGCCGTCAGCTTTCACAGACTAGCGGTTACGATATCCAAACTTGCAAGTGTGGTGGTTCTCTTCTCTCATACCCACACAGCGGAGCAAAAGCTCTTCCTCTTGTAGCAGTTTGTGGATACACCAAGGAGTCATGGGGCTTTACTGGATCCTTTCTTCTTGAAGGAATCTCCTTGCTGCACGGAAAAATCAGACGCGAGGAAACTGAAACCTTCGGCGATTGGCCCACTTTTCTCGTCGACGAATCATCCATGAAGTCATTTCCCACAAGCGACCGATTGTTGCGTTTCGGCAATGAGGCAATCGCAATCAAGAAATTTAATATCCCGCGCATAACGGCCAAGACCCCATGTTGGACAGCAAACGCAAGCATCTACCTCAAAAAACTAGAAGTACTTGAAGGGCCTGGCACAGATTCGGATGGTAGTTACGTCATTGATTTCGAGATTTACAAAGTTGCCAATTTCAAGAAATGCAAACCTTCCGAATAGCATTTCTAACCTGGCGCTCAACCTCGCTCCCTTCGGTCGCTGGACGCTGCGCGATAAAGCCGCGCAGCGCCCCTGACCTCCACGTTAGGCACCGGAGAACCCGCGCATGGGAAAGGTCGTCACCAAACAAGGATTTCTCGGCTTGGGTCGCCCCCTCGTCAAGTGGTATTGCGACCGTTGCGGCGTCGAATGTCAGAATCAGTTCTACGCTGAGCCGAAGATGTATTGCCGCGCCTGCGCAAACGCCATCAATCCAGACATCGTTCATATGTTGCCACGAGACGACATCGTTCGTGGGTACATGGGGGACGAATTCTTCGTTGATACTGGGGACGGAAAGCAAAAACTCGTTGAATCGTGCAACCGCTGCTTAGGACTACTCTTGGTGGTGCGGTCTGGATCACAGTATCAGAGGCTGCACTACCGACTAGGCTCTCCCCATCCATCCAAAGAGAATTTCCCTTGTGTCGACCACTCCGGATACGACGAGCATGGGAACGTGAAAATTCAGTGCTCCTGCGAGCACGACTTCATTGTCATTGGGACATCCAAACGCCTCGATGAGGAAGCGCACTCGAAATACAAGCGCATGATGGCGAGCCGAAATCAAATGGTGGAGGCGATGTACGGAACCGAAGAGATCGACATCCAGTACCAATGCTTCGGCAGAACATATTATTGGTGCTACAAGTGCGGTTTGGTGCGGTCCTTGAATCCCCAGCGTGAGCATCTTCTTCCGCAACGAGGTATGACCGGTGCCTAACCAATCATTCCACTGGACCTGCGCAAAAGCGGGTAGGAAATCCAACCGCTCGACCCCAAATATCGCATCCTGACCCATCCTCAGAATCCCCATTGTGGCACATTGCGATCCTCGGGCGATCCTCGGTTTGGCAACCGAAACGGTCTGTCTCACCGCCCGTTTGACCGCTCGTGTGCCATTTTGGATTGTCTTGGTGTATCGCCGGAACGGCCCTACCCGACAGCAGGTCTGAATCGCTGGTTTTATCTCTCACCAATGGATGCGCTGATAAAAACATAGCTACTCCCGCTTATCCCATAAGGCGTACAGCTTGATTTGCCTTGAATTTTGCCCTTCAAAACGGGGCAGGGCGACGTCAAAACCGCCATGAGGCATCAAAACGGGCCGTTTTCGGGTGTTTTTACATAGCAAATCGGGCTGTAAGCCTTATGGGATAAGCGGGAGCAGCTCTTGTATCAGGAGCGATTGGATTTGGTTCTGGATGGGTGTATCCCGGAGCCTGTTACAAGCAGGTTGCCAAAGAGCTGCACAGTTTCGCAGCGCGACTTTGACGCGCAGTTTGACATCGCGGGCGGCGCCTTCCATGTCGCGCCGCAGCCATTGCTGCGCCTCGGCTTCGGTGATGGGCGGCGTCGCCGGGCAATGCGCCATTGTCGTCGTACGGGGCGCTGAAAAATCCTTCAATGCGCTTGACCACCGCCGTCGCGGCAGCCGGAACCGCACCGTTCCAGGCGGGATGTTGGGTTTTGGACCTTTACCAATTTGACGGTAAAGGTGCTGGAGGCCGCCGGCGAAGGTGCTGCACGTTCCGTAGACTTGCTGATGCACCCCAAAGTGGGCCTGGAACATGGCCTGCAGGGAACCGCGCACCTGGCAAAGATAGCACTCCATGCCCTCTCGGATGCCACGCAACTGGCAATGTTGTCCAACGACTCTCCCACGCGCCTCAAAGGCAGTCTGGGGCAGGTCAAGCGCGTTGCCTGGTGTACGCCCTTGCCATTGGCGGATGTCAAGGCGGTGAAATTGTTGATCCCAAATTTATCGCCAGTGTGCGCAAGAAACTCGATCTCGGCCAACGTGAAGCCGCCGAAATATTCGGCGGTGGAATCAATGCATTCTCGCGTTATGAAAATGGCAAGACCAAGCCGCCATTAGCCTTAGTGAAATTGCTCAAAGTGCTTGAGCGTCACCCTGACTTGCTCAACGAGGTAAGGGCCGCCTGAAAACAACCGCATCGCGATGCGATCCAGCGCGCGACAAGCCATGACGGGCAACACCGAAGCCGCGCCTACCTGCTCCAGGCGGCAGGACTGGTCGCAGGGGCTGCGACGCATACCATCTGGGACGCATTCACCCACGTGACGGGCTATGCAGTGCAATCCATTGCCATTCTTCGCATCCCTGTGGCGCGCATTGCTGGCCACGAGCTGTACCTGTTCCACATCCTGCAACATGCCAGTACGGTGCTCGGTGTGGCGATCCTCATCGGGGTGTATACCCATTGGCTGCGCCGACAACCCACGGTGTTGGCCACGCAGCCGGGCGCAGAGCGCATCAGACTGGCCATTCTTGCGGGTTGCGGAGTGCTTGCGGTTGTCATGGCATTTCTTATTTCATTTGCTACCGGGGTCTCTGGCTCGTCCCTTGTGTTTCGTGTAGCGATCTACGCTACAAGTACATTCGGGATTTGCATCATTGCCGCAGCCTTGATTTATCGTGCATGCAGCGATTTATTGAGCAAATCTGGCTAAACCCCTGATGAAATGTGCGGATACAGCTATCAAAATAGAAGTTCCATAGGTTCTCCATGCGTTGGCTGATGGTGCATCTGGGCGTTGCGTCCTTGTCAACGAACAAAAAACGAACAAAAAAAATCTCACCCCATCCGGGCACACCCCCTTGGTGCGCAGGTTATAGTGTTTGTACCGTAGAACCTCCCGAAACTGATCCAGCAAGCGGGGCGACTAGGGAATATAGGAGACGGGTTTGGCGGACATCACGAGCACTGCAATTGCATACAGTACATGCAATTCGAATGTAGACTGCAAGCGGCGTAGCGCCGCTTTGCGCTATTTTGATCGAACCCGCCTGGCCCAGTTTATTTCGTCGTCTAACCTGGGAATGCCAGGATAGGCGCTCGGCTACATTACGTTAGGCCCGAAGAACAATGCCCAAGATTGAAACGTCTGACGGCTTTGCCAAGGCTGCAGAATCAATACGCGCACTTGCAGCGAAGGAAGTCGATCCATCAGAGAAGGAAGCCTATCTTTCCACTGCCAAGAAGTTTGAAGATACCCACGCACGCGCTCAGAGCGTGTTTGCAGAGGTCAATGAAACTCTCGAGCGCAACGAAGCGTTCGCCAAGCGCCTGTTGCGCAAGCGCTTTACGCACCGCACCTGGGAGTTTTGGCTTGTCGTCGGTGTCATCCTTGCCTTCCTTTGCTACGGAAAGTACGGCTCCTGAACCGCACACTATGTCGAAACCAATCTCTTCTGGCGCCACGCCGGTGCCTAACATTTCGCTCGGCACGGACACCCAGCGGCAGAATGCCGCTTCGCGGCACATGCTGCGTGTCGGGCAGCTTTGACGTTAGGACGCAGTTCACCCATGGTTGCGATCACGTCAGTGTCCGACATCGCCGGCCAAGTGTCTGAGAAAGCGCTGAACGCTGACAAGCTTACAGTCGCTTCAATCTGCTTGCCATCGGGCTCTGTAAAGAGGATAAGGTCGTTGATTCCGGCGGGGCTCCCGAAATGGCGAAATTCAGATGACCATCGTGTTGCTGCGGTGACGGATTTGCTTCTTAAGGAGGCGTGGTCGATAGCTGCTGGATCGCTTGACAAGCGCGATACGCGATGGTCGGAATTCTGGCGTGATTCCCGGGAAGTTCATGCTAGGACTGCTCCGCTCGCTGGCGGACCTATTGCGTTCTTGAAGGCTGGAACATTAAAGATGCTGATGCTCAGCCAGGCTTCCGCGTTAGCGATGGCACATTCAGTAAAGGTGGGAACATTGCCACGTATCATCGACAGGAAGGGGCGACTGAACATATCAGAATGCGTGATTTTCGATGATGAAATTCAAGGTGACGAGAATCGCGATGCTCTCGTTGAGGCGTGGCAGTCGATGAACGATCATCAGCCGAAAATGAACTCGCTTGGAATCTTTCACGAGGCTACTGCGCCCCTTCTGACAAGCGAGGAATCCGAGCCTCTTCTGCTACTCGCCGATTACGCTGCGGGAATAGTGCATGCGTTGAATAGCGATGCGAATACCATCGCTCGGAGCGCTGTTTCGCGAGAGGCGGTCACACGAGCGCACGGTCGGCTTCGCACCTCACCAAAGTTTCACGAGTTCGAAGCCCACTTCCCGGACAGTTACTTCGAGATTTTCCCGGGTTTTGAAAGGTACTCACGTGCCAAGTCGAGGCCCGATGACGCCTAGATTGGCGACCAATTCGCACGGCGTGGTGGTCAATCGGCTACTGCGTGGGGGAGTGCGTCCTAACAGGTCATTCGACACGGACACGCAGGGGCATTGCGCCGAGAGGCGTGCACGTGAGCATACACTTCTCGGCGCAATGCCCCTGCGTGCCGGTCAACTCCAACGTTATGCATCCTTATTCCGGTCGTGCGCGCAGTTCCGTACACTATGAGACATGGCCCAAACTACAATCAGTCACTTTCGCCATTTGGTTCGCACACTGAATTATGTTGTTTCAACCCACGCGGCTGAGGAGCTTGAAGATGACAACCTCACAATCCTTGATCTTGAAAACATCGTCCTCACGGGGCAAGTCATTGCACGTCAACGCGATGCCCAAACCCGCGAAGTCAAATCCATCATCGCCGGCATCGCGATCGACGGTTCGGCAGCCGAAACAGTCGTTAAGCTTGGATTCACAGGCAAGCTCGTTGTCATTACCGTTTACCTCGGTTGAGCATCACTGCGCCCACTGTGGAAGTGTGTCTTTGCAGCTAAAGCACGTCACTCGCAGCTTTGGAAAAGGGGCTGCCTTGCTGATTATCGAAGCGATTCCGTTGTGGTCGTGCCAAAACTGTGGCGAGTCCTATTTTTCTTCCCAAACCATGCACGAAATTGAGCGCATCAAGGCTCTTCGAAAATCCGTTGCAGTCAATCGTCCGGTAGCAGTAGCTGCTTTCGAAGCAGCGGATGCATAACCAGTCGTTCCATCCGACCGCTTTCAGCGTCGGCTGAATTCCGACGTTAAACCGTAGAAGAAATATCGCTTGCTGCCAATACGTTTTGTATATACACTTAGCGTATGGAGTTCACTTGGTCTGAAACGAAACGTGCAGCAAACATCAAAGCCCATGGCCTTGACTTCCTGGATGCCGTGTGAATGGCTGCCGGAATGCGCGTCAATCTGGCGGCAGAGGTATTGCGCAGAACTACGGATTTGCACGCCATGGGGGGCTTGAAAGGAGCCCGAAGGGCGAGTTTCAAGACCCCATGGCGTGGCGGCGCAATTCTCGGGATGTGGTGTTGTGATTTGCGTTTGAGGCAAGGCTTGGGATGCACTAGCCAAGCAATCCGGGAGGGAGTAGAAACGAGCTTGCCGTAAAAAAGCTCGAAGCAGGCACGACATCAGCCAATAACGTCGAAAGTTCAAACCGATGTCGTGCCCCGAGCCCGGGGAGGGCGACGTTGCCAGTGTCAGTATGTCACGAAACTCTAGGCATTGTCCTGCCCAACCCCCGTCGGCCACTTTTTGGCGATGGAACCTCCCGCAAGGCGTTACTTGTGTGCTCGTTGCAGCATCCTGGTGCTCATATGCAGCCGTTGTGATCGTGGTAATCGCTACTGCAAAGACTGGCATCGACACAGCGGGCACGCTGCGTACGCGAGGCAGGAAAACGCTACCAAAGTAGCAGACGTGGTCGCCACGCCCATGCTCGGCGACAGCAGCGCTGGAGGGCAAAACACAAAAAAAAGTGACGCATCAGGGTTCCCACCCCCACAGCATTTGCTCTACTGGACGCGGATGTGAGTGCAATCAAAGTCGATGTGCCTAGCGGCTCTGGCAGTGTCATTTCTGTCAAAGCAGCTGCGCTGAATTTGTGCGTATCGACTTTTTACGCCGTCGCATCCGTCGTTCAACCCCACACAAGGAAGCACACCATGCCCGTGACCCTGAACTCAGAGCCAAGGTATTGCGTTATTACCGTGCAGAGAAGTGGCCAACCGGCACCATTGCTCGCCGACTCGAGGTGCACCACGCCACGGTCGATACGGTCTTGCGCCAAGCGGGCTTGCCCCGCATCGGAACTGTGCGCGCATCAAACATCGATGCCTATTTGCCGTTCGTTCTTGAGACCTTGAAGAAGTTTCCCGATCTCAGGGCCAGCCGGCTGTACGCCATGGTCACAGTGCGTGGCTACCAAGGTGGCCCAGATCATTTTCGCCACCTCATCGCCCAGCATCGACCCAGACCCTTGCCCGAGGCGTATCTGCGTTTGGTTACCCTTATCGGCGAACAAGCTCAGATTGACTGGGGCCACTTTGGCCACCTGCAAATCGGCAAAGCCAAACGGCCTTTGATGGCCTTCGTGGCCGTGCTGTCCTGGTCACGGCGTATTTTTTTGCGTTTCTCCTGGATGCGCGTATGGAGAGTTTTTTGCGTGGCCATGTCCAGGCGTTCCAGTCCTGGGGTGGTGTGCCCAGGATACTGCTGTATGACAATCTCAAAAGCGCCGTGTTGGAGCGCCAGGGTGATGCCATTCGATTCTCACCAGCACTACTGGATTTTGCCGCCCACTACCACTTCGAACCGCGCCCGGTGGCCGTGGCCAGAGGGAATGAGAAGGGGCGTGTCGAACGCGCCATTCGCTATATCCGTGACAACTTCTTTGCCGCACGTACATTTACCGATCTGGATGACCTCAATGCCCAGGCCGATGCGTGGATCAATGGAACTGCCAGTGATCGGGCTTGTCCGCAAGACAAAACCATGACGGTAGCACAGGCCTTTTCCCAGGAGGTGCCACGCCTTCTGCAATTGCCTGCCAACCCCTATCCGGTGGAAGAGCGTGTGGTGGTCAAGGTCGGAAAACCCCGTATGTTCGCTTTGACCTCAATGACTATTCGGTACCGCACACCCATGTGCGCAAAACGCTCACGGTGCTTGCTGATACCAAAACGGTGCGTATTCTGGATGCCCAGACGGTGGTGGCCATCCACGCTCGCAGCTATGACAAGGGTCAGCAAATCGAGATTGAATCACACATCAAAGACCTGGTTGAGAGAAAAGCCGCAGCGCACGCCCAGCGTGGTATGAATCGTTTGCAGCAGGCCGTACCTGCCAGCGTGGAGTTACTCACACAGGCCGCAGCCAAAGGTGAACACCTGGGCGCTATCACTGCAGCGCTGCTGCGATTGCTTGATCGCTACGGTGCCGACCAGGTGCAAACGGCCGTTCTGAACGCACTGCAACGCAAGGTACCCCACCCCAATGCAGTTCGTCTGGCGCTGGAGGCACAGCGCCAAGCCCAGCAAGCCCCTGCGCCGGTGGTCGTGCAACTCAGTGAAAACGTTCGACTGCGTGACGCGGTGATCCACCCCCACCCATTGAAAAAATTACGACCAATTAAACAACACTGATTCCCAACCAGAAACATCAAGGGGCGACAACGATGGATCCCAAAAATGATGCTTTGTTCACGCGAGCCAAAAATCTACGCCTACACGGTGTGCTGGAACATTGGTCAGAACTGGCCGATGCCCCTGGCTGCCAAGTCTGCTGGACTGGGAGGAGCACGCACGTACCCAGCGCAGCCTTGAGCGACGCCTGAATGACGCACGCATCGGGCGATTCAAGGCACTAGCGGACTTTGACTGGAAGTGGCCCAAACAATGTGATCGCGCAGCCATCGAGGCTTTGATGACGCTGGAGTTCATGGCGCAATCCGTCAACGTGATATTGCGCGGTAACAATGGCGTGGGCAAGTCAATGCTGGCAAAAAATGTGGCTTATCAGGCTCTGGTTCAGGGTTTTACGGTGCGCTTCACCACTGCAGGAGAGATGTTGGGGAGTTGGCTGCCATGGACAGTGATGCGGCGCTACGCAGGCGTTTGCGTCATTACGTCAATCCGGATTTGTTGGTGATTGATGAGATCGGCTACCTCTCATACTCAAACCGGCATGCCGACTTGCTCTTCGAGTTGATCAACCGTCGCTATGAGTCCAAGAGCACGATTGTGACCACCAATAAGGCGTTTGCCGACTGGGGGATGTCTTTCCCAATGCCGCTTGTGTGGTGTCCTTGGTTGACCGCCTGGTGCATCACTCTGAGGTGATTGGCATCGAGGGCGAATCCTATCGTCTCAAGGAGGCACAGGCACGATCCACAGATATGGCAGCCAAACGCAGAAAGGCTAAATCATGAAGCGCGTTACAAAACATATGCAATTGCCTTCAGGGCGACAATCCGGTCTGTTCATGACCATCGACAATGACTGGAGCACTGAGCAGGCAGCGGCCGTTGCAGAGTTGTTGGAGGACTTGCTGCATGTGATTCACAGCCGTTATCAGGACAAACTACATGCGCACCAGAAAGCCACACGTATCACTCGATTCAAGCCTGTTTACTCAGACGATGATGATGGGGTGCCATTCTGATCTCAACTATTGTTTTCTGAACCAATAACTAAGGGCCGACAAGGCCCTTTTTGTTTGTGCACCAGCGCTTGAAAAACTCCGCCAAATTTGCGCGCTATTAGACAGCCGGTAACATGCCGCGAGCGTTTTTGAAGGCGTGACATTTACGTTCGAGGATGACCGTTTCTCCTACGGCGAGCAACGCTTCGTTACGCTGGGCTTGCTCGCTGGCATCCCTGTTTCAGTCGTACATACGGAGAGTGAACATGAAATCCGCGTCATCTCGTTCCGAAAAGCTACCAAGCGCGAGTCGCAAATCTACTTCGATGAAATCCAAAACTGATTGGGCACACCTGACGTCCGGCGCGGGCGATACCAGAGCCACGTCCGAACACCCGGAGGCGGACGTGAAGCATATTGTTCGCGGTTTGGTTCGCAAAGGGTTGAAGCCGCTACCTGCTAAAGCATCTATTTCGTTGAGAGTGGATCAAGACGTTCTTGAATGGTTCAAGGCGCAAGGGACTGGCTATCAGACCCGCATCAACGCAGTCTTGAGGGCGTTCCGTGACGCTTCGGTTTAACAGGTTGCTCGTCGCGGACACGCAGCAGCAGGTTGCCGCTTCGCGGGTCTTTGAATCCCCAGCGTGAGCATCTTCTTCCGCAACGAGGTATGACCGGTGCCTAACCAATCATTCCACTGGACCTGCGCAAAAGCGGGTAGGAAATCCAACCGCACGACCCCAAGTATCGCATCCTGACCCATCCTCAGAATCCCCGTTTTGGCACATTGCGATCCTCGGGCGATCCTCGGTTTGGCAGTCGAAATGGTCTGTCTCACCGCCCGTTTGACCGCTCGTGTGTCATTTTGGATTTTCTTGGTGTATCGCCGGAACGGCCCTACCCGACAGCAGGTCTGAATCGCTGGTTTTATCTCTCACCAATGGATACGCTGATAAAAACATAGCTACTCCCGCTTATCCCATAAGGCGTACAGCCCGATTTGCCTTGAATTTTGCCCTTCAGAACGGGGCAGGGCGACGTCAAAACCGCCATGAGGCATCAAAACGGGCCGTTTTCGGGTGTTTTTACATAGCAAATCGGGCTGTAAGCCTTATGGGATAAGCGGTAGCAGCTCTTGTATCAGGAGCGATCAGGAGCGATTGGATTTGGTCCTGGATGGGTGTATCCCGGAGCCTGTCACAAGCAGGTTGCCAAAGAGCTGCACAGTTTCGCAGTTCTGAAAGGCAGCGCTTTGCCCCCAGGTTGCAATCCGGATGCCCCAAGGGACGTGCTGTATACCCTTTGGGGTTAGCACATGCTTGTCCCGCTGAGCACCAAATAACCTTGCTCGGCGGCGCGGCTTAATAAAGCGAGCCCGGCCCCCTTTTTTTCGTTAATTTGGTCCGCGCAACTGCGGCTTCAAATTGGTGTAGTCAATCGGACCAAATAATGCGAGTCATATTCTGGTCGCAATATTTTTAATTGGCGGTCGAATCTACTTTACGGGAAGACCTTTTGAAGCCATTTTGAAAAATTGTCAAAGTGAGACATTGTCGTATCAAAGACACCATTTTTTGTTGCGATGCCCGAGTCAATACCGGGAGGTGCTTGCCAAGAAAGAAGTGTCTGTATTTCAGCCTTTTTGGTATGGAGAGTTTGGTTGTACAGAACGACAGGAAGGCCCACTAAACATGCCTGAGCGTATGAATGTAGGGAACTTTGCTGACCAGCAGTCACACTCTGAGCAAGCAGGTCTTCGACCATTCCATCGTTTGCATGATCCGGGAAGATTCCTAAATGAATGGTTATTTGTGTGGGATGATCGTATTGGCTCCCAAAAGGGCAAAGCGGATCGGCAGGCATTCGTATGTATCCAGCTGGAAACAAAATGTTTTCAATTTCCTGCCTGCGTTGTTGAAAGCCACCATTTATGCCGGCATAGTCCGCGTCAACGAGTATGCCGAAGCAGTCAAAATCGCCACTCTGGATTTTGGCAATCATTGCTGGTAGCAGCCTAATTACGTTCGAAACACCGTTGCCGCTTGCCCCCATTTCCTTGGGCGGCGTGATCGATACTCCAAGAATACCAATTACAGAGAGAACGCCCTTCACGAACAGGGTGTCGGTGTATCCTTCCACTAATAGAGCGCGACGGGTCATCGGATTTCGATCTCTGCTTCAGTTGCAGCAAGCAACGCAACCTCGTCCAATGACGCTACCCTTGCGAAGGGTTCGCCAAATACGAGGTCTTGTTGAGGACGTGTTAGTCGAATCAATGTTCCAAGTTCAGGGTGTGCATTAGCCGCACTAGCGAAGCCTTTCAGTGCGTCGTTACTATGTGATGTAGCAAACACCTGTATATCCAACTCCGTTGCAAGTTGAAAAATGAGCTTCCATATTTTTTCCTGAACAGTCCAATGCAGACCATTTTCAAACTCATCAATCAACAGTATGCCGCCTTTTGCGGGAAAAATCGTCAAGGCAAGCTGTAGAACACGAAGCATCCCGTCGCCCATACTGTTGAGGGGTATTCCGCTCTTCATTCCACGAAGCTTTACTTTCGCAGTTCGCTCGGGTTTACGAGTTCTTCTTGGGTCATCCGAACCTGTTTGCACGAAAGCAATCTCTTCAACGCTACTTTCGATAATTCTGAGCGCAGCCTTAACACTTTCCTCGTGAGGGCTAAATACGATTTGATCCCAAAGCTGTGCCAAATAATCTAGTGATAGAAACTGCGTTGGAACAAAAGACAACGGCACATCCGCTGACGACCGTTCCCAAAAAATATTGGGCCTTCGGATCGGACTATTTTCATTTAATTCAATCCAACCTTGTCCGCTTGCGGCATTTGATGTAACCAGCAACGCTTGAAGTGCCTCAACTTGAGCTGAAAAAAAATCACTCTTCTGAATTTGTTTTCGCTTGCGACGACGGATCACATCTCCATCCGAGTCTTGAATCTCTTCATATTCATCGAGATAAAGAGCGTGCTCTACCTTTACGAAATTCGATTCTGATTCATCGCCAATATAGATTGCCTGACCATCCTCAGTCGGAAACTCTCGCCTAGAGAAGAACGCCCGAAAGGCAATGTCTTCGTTCTCAAGCATTGCGCGATCAGGGCTTTCAACGCTATTGAAGGCATAGGCCTCGTCGTGGCTTACAGCAATGTCGCGCAGCAGTGTTGGGTTTGCGCGCCGAGCGTAAATTCGAAGTGCTTCTAAAAGGCTACTCTTACCGCTGTTGTTCTTTCCAACAATCAGATTGACTCGGCCAAGATGACTGACTTTGAAATCCGATAGGCATCTAAAATTTTTTATCTTCAAGCTGTCAAGCATTTTTGCTCCAAGGTAACTACACGTGACCCACCCGATCCGCCACAAAGTACCCAATCCGCTCAAACTGAAACTTCTGCGGATAGGAAATCCAACCGCACGACCCCAAGTATCGCATCCTGACCTATCCTCAGAATCCCCGTTTTGGCACATTGCGATCCTCGGGCGATCCTCGGTTTGGCAGTCGAAATGGTCTGTTTCACCGCTCGTCTGACCGCTCGTGTGCCATTTTGGATTTTCTTGGCGCATCTCCGGCACGACCCAACCCGACAGCAGGTCTGAATCGCTGGTTTTATCTCTCACCAATGGATGCGCTGATAAAAACATAGTTACTCCCGCTTATCCCATAAGGCGTACAGCCCGATTTGCCTTGAATTTTGCCCTTCTGAACGGGGCAGGGCGACGTCAAAACCGCCATGAGGCATCAAAACGGGCCGTTTTCGGGTGTTTTTACATAGCAAATCGGGCTGTAAGCCTTATGGGATAAGCGGTAGCAGCTCTTGTATCAGGAGCGATTGGAGATGGTTCTGGATTCAAACTTTAGCCGTGTTTTTGACCTGGTGCGCAGCCGCTGCGGGTGCGCCAACGCCCGCTGGCTGGAGTGCAAAGGTTTCGGCGCTGCTGAACTCGGCGGCCACTTCCTCTGCAATACGCAGGCGTGCGAGCGACTCTTCCAGTTTGCCGCCCATGTCGGCAGAGTAGGGCGCCGTGATGACGAGTTGGTAGACCTCTTCCATTTTGTCGGGCATGGCAATCAGGGTGGCTTCCAGCGCACTGCGGCGCACAGTCAGTCGGCGTGCGCGTTGCAGCGTTTCGTCGTACTGCGCCAACGCATTGTGTAACTGGCGGGCTTCGTCTTCGGGCAAGGACTTGTTTTGCAGCTGGGTTTGCAGTGCGGCCATGCGTTTGAGTACGGCGTCCTCACCGACGTGTTCCTTGCGCTGGCGCAGCGACAAATTGACCACGCACAAGCCCAGGTAGTCCACGCTCAGGTCTTCGAGCTTGTCCACATCCTGGTGTGTGAGCGTGGTCTGGCCATCTTGCACGCTCTGGTGTATGGCCTGCACCCGGCGGTGCATGTGCTGGTAGGCCGTCAGCGCGTCGCCTCCGCCCAGATGCGGGCGATGTCTTGCTGGTCTTGTTCCGACAGGACCGCAATCGGTACCGAGCGGCTCAGGGCCTGCGCGGTGGGCACCACGGCGGGGTTGGATTTGACGCTGTCGTTCATGAGTTGCTGGCATTGGCTGGCATGGCCATGGCATCGATTGCCAGCAGGCCGCCATCGGCAGGAACACGGTACTCGACGGTGCCGCGTGACCTGTTTGACTTGGTTTGGGCCTGTACCGCATCGCCTGAAAAGCCAATGGCGACGCAGATTTTTCCGCTGGCCAGTGCATCAATGAACTGGTCGGTGGGAATGACCTTGACGATGCCCGTCACCCGCTCCAATACCTGACTGGCTGCCTGAATCGAGTTCTTGCCGTCCCATTTGTCTTGGCCACCCGCCTTGGCGGCCAGCGGTACCACGTCGCTGGCCGAGTCCACCACGCCGATGCCGCAGGCTTGAAAGCGGCGTGCGTTCTCCGGGTCGAAAACATTGGCGTGGCAGCGACACACCGCCAGCCAACGCCGGTACCAGTGGCGCGCGGCTGGCGTATTCGTTTGGTGATCCGGAATTCACTACGAAAAACATAGCTTCTTGCGCACGTCCTGCGGGCGCTGGAGGCCGATTTGGCTTGAAACGATTTAATTCAAGTCCGGTCCCTTTTTTTCACGTGGTTGAATATGCTTGATTGCAAGACCTGTCCCCAAAGTCTGAGCGCTTTGAACTACACCGCTCAACCGCTCCAGTGTGTTTGCGCTATAGCGATAATGTTTAACACCCATTCAATAACAACCAGGGAGTAATATGACATCAGCCAGTCTTTACGATGAACTCACCTCAGCAGTACACAATGCTTCAGCTATCACACTACGTGCGAGCCTTATACCTGCCAACGCTTTACCAAGTGACAGTAAGTTCTTCGTCTTGCCGCCAACCTATGCAGAGGTAGGGCACTTGGCCTCTCGGGTACGGGAAGATGGCACCAATCAATACATTCTGATCGAGTCGCCGCAAAGCTGGGCCAACCGGCTTGAAGAGTTGCTTGACCGTTCCGAGGTCGGAGTTGGCGCGTTGAGTGTGTCAGCGGCTGGCCGCAACCTGACGGTAAACGAGTTGCCGCACCGTGTATTTGATGCCCTGCTGCGTGATTCGGAACTTAATGGTCAGCCATTCAGAGCTACCGAATTGGGGAAGTCACTCACAGAGGCTAGAGCAGAGAATGCTACTGCCTTGCTTGAAAACGCCCCAGGCACCTTGTTGTTCGGAGCTTGGGACAGCTTCGCGGGTGCCAAGATGGGTGCTGCCAAATGGCCTGCGGCACTATCTGGGCAGATCATGGGCTTTGACGCGCTTCAGACTCAAAAGGCAGGCATTCGTATTGACCCAATGAACATTGCCAAAGCTGCGGTAACCGGTTTCAAGGCCGAAAATCGTGCCGAAGTTTGGACCATTGACGCCAGCCATGCAATGAAAGATACCAAGGGTGAGCCCGTTCCACTCAAGGCTGCCTCAGAAGTCGGCCACGGGCACATTCCGGCAACACTTTCCACGAAGGGGGCATGGGTCAGCAGCATTGAGTTGCGCTCGTCTCTGTCATTGACCAGATTGCGTCGTTACCACTTCCCAGTAAAGGGCAAGATCAGTGCAGTCACAGACAGCGGTGCGCGGACTTACCTTGCTGCCTTGGGCCTATGGTTGATGCACACCCGGCTAATGGCAGGTCTGGATTTACGTGCCGGTGCTGAGTTGGATGCCACCAAAGCAGACTTCCTGGTACGTACCCCACTTCGAGACGATATGACTTTATCTGTTTCGGCAGACTCAGTGAGGCAGGCGCTGCAGCAGGCCCTTGAAGTCGCAAGAGCGGTAGGTTTCGAATTTGCAGCGCCAACTGAATTTACTGCTTCAGCTCGGTTGGAACAATTGATTCATACCAGTGAAACCCTCAGCCAATGAAGCTCAGCGTTGAGTTCCTTGGGTTCTATGGCGCTGCCGATGTTACGGCACGTGACACTGTGGAATGGCCACCTCACCCGGATCGGCTCTATCAAGCCTTGGTAGACGCCGCATTGCCAGAAGACCGGCCAGTGCTTGCATGGATTGAGCAACAGACTCCTCCCGATATTGATTGCGGCGAAGCTGTGCCGCTGCAATGGGGCAAAGGCAAAACCTACGTCCCAACCAACTACCCAAACGACACGTTGCCTGACCTGCGTAAGAAGCAAGAGCGACAGTTCCCCATGGCTTTGCCTGATGGCCCTGTCAAGTATGTTTGGAATGCTGACCCACCAGAAGAGGTCTTTTCAAGCATCTCTCGCACTGTTGCACGTGTGACGCACTTGGGGCGTTCAGATTCATTAGCCATGCTGGCAGTAGAACCCGGTTTTATACCTTGCCGCTGGATGGTGCAAGACAATGGATCTGTCTCTATGCGCGTGGCTCACCAAGGGCGTCTGCAGCAACTTGACTCTGCATTCGCACGTGGGCAGCGTAGCCCGATTGCCACTCAGGTTCGTTACGCTAATCGTTCGAAGACGGGCTACGAGTCTGGACCTTGGGAGGGCTTGATCGTCATGCGGCTGACCAAACCTATCAGCATCGAGCACGTTGCACTGGCCACGGATGCTTTGCGGCGTGCGGTCTTATCCAAGCTAGGCGATGCTGCACCTTTGTTGGCACACGGTCATACAGCCGCTATGCACTTGGGCTGGCTAGGATTGCCCAACTTGAGCGACTATGGAGACGGTACCATTCTCGGCCTCGCCATGGCAGTCCCCAAAGACTGTGACTCAACCGAACGAGCCAACTGTGTAGCGGCAATGTTGTCGGTCAATCACATCATGCTGGCCGGGATTCGCTTCAATTTAACTCGTCCAACGGCTGCAATGTCATTGCATGAACGCACTTGGTCACGCCCCTCACGGCGCTGGGTGACTGCTACACCGGTAGTCCTTGATCGGTTTCCCAAAGGCAAGATAACGGCTAGTGAGATTGTGGCGCATGGTTGTGAACGTGCGGGGTATCCCAGACCAATCAAGGTTGAGTTGGCGCAAACCAGTGCTATCGCTATGCCACCGGCGCGTGAGTTCAAACTACGCAAACCTGGAGGACTCTATGCCCACGCCGTGTTGGAGTTTGAGCGACCCGTTCAAGGTCCGATGCTGATAGGTAAGGAGCGGTACTTTGGTCTGGGATTGTTCTTACCGCAGGATGCGCGAACCTGAAGTGACTGAGAAATGCCAGTAGGTTCGCGCTTATGTTTTACAAGGGGTTGCATGTGAGTCCCCACTAACTTGAGGAACCAAATGAACAGGTTCGCGCAACATGGGCATATTTCCTTTGATTGGCGCGCAGTTGAGAAGCGAAGGGGTTGATTTCCGGGCTACGGCCCGGCTACGTTGAAGGTCGATGTCCGACAGCATCCCGGCCCCGCGCACGGGGTTGATTTCCGGGCTACGGCCCGGCTACGTTGAAGGAGTGTGTCTGCACTGGCGTCACCGTCGGGTTACAAGTTGATTTCCGGGCTACGGCCCGGCTACGTTGAAGGGGGGCTAACGTGATCGTCGCTGAACCTCCGCAAGAGTTGATTTCCGGGCTACGGCCCGGCTACGTTGAAGGTGCGAAGCGCCAGGGTCATTTACGCGAGATGATGCGGTTGATTTCCGGGCTACGGCCCGGCTACGTTGAAGGGGTGCATCGCCAGCCGGGAACATGTGCCCCCTTGGGTTGATTTCCGGGCTACGGCCCGGCTACGTTGAAGGCGGGGTGAGCTGAACCTTGAGACGCGAATTACCCAGGGTTGATTTCCGGGCTGCGGCCCGGCTACGTTACAGGAAAACCATACTGTAGTAGCACATGTGCTGCGTGTGGTTTTCTGCCCCTGTTCATCGGTTTTGGTATGTTGAGAGGATATTTCAGAATGAGAAAGCAAACGTTCTCAGCGTTCTACCAGTCTGTGCATGGATACCCACCGTTTCCCTGGCAGATCAGGCTTGCTGAACGGGCTGCTACCGGTCAATGGCCGGACGCTTTGAATTTGCCAACATCGTCAGGCAAAACGGCTGTGCTGGATGTTTGGTTGTGGGCACATTCCATTGGCGTTCCCCGTACTCCAAAGCGGCTGTATTACGTGATAGACCGACGTCTGTTGGTGGACGCGGTGGCTGATTACGCTCAAGCCTTATTCGAGCGCACTGACTCCAAGGGTCATGTTGTTCGACTACGGGGAGGCATAGGTGCCGCAGAGGACGCATGGATGCTCAACCCCGGTGGCTTGGCAGTCATCAGTACCACGTTGGATCAAGTCGGCTCCCGCCTGCTGTGCCGGGCCTACGGTTCAAGTCGCTGGACAGCGCCAGTTCATGCAGGTTTGGTGGGCAACGACGCACTGATTGTGATTGACGAGGCGCATCTGGTTGAGCCTTTTCGTCAGACCTTGAGCCGCATTGCACGCTATCGGCACATAGCCACTGAACCGACATTGTCACCCTGGCATGTACTGACCATGACCGCAACCCCAATAGGAGATGCTGTAGACGTGCTGATCTTGACCGAAGACGACAAGTCTCATGCCGTCCTGAGCCGTCGCTTATCTGCCAGCAAACTGGCACGCCTGGTCAATGGCAAAACTGGCGACTTGGCTGTCGAGGCGCTACGCCTACGTGCTGGAGGCGCTCAGGTCGTCGGCGTGGTTGTCAATATGGTGGACACGGCCCGCGCTGTGCATCGCGAACTGGCCCGTCATGGGGATGCTATTTTGATCATAGGTCGTGCCAGGCCCATTGACCGCGATGCCTTGGCACAAGAGGTAATGGCCGGTGCCGGAACAGGTACACGCAGCCAAGGGCGTACGCCACTATTTGTGGTAGCCACTCAAACCATTGAGGTCGGTCTTGATCTTGATTTTGATGCCCTGGTATCCGAACTGGCACCAGTCAGCGCCTTACGCCAGCGTTTTGGTCGTTTGGATCGTTTGGGTGAGTTAGGCACCAGCCATGCCAGTGTCGTCAAGGTGCCTGCCGCCAAGTGGCCCTATGCCAAAGACCAGCTTGATGCTGCCTGGGACTGGCTGGAAGCGCGTGCCATCAAGATGGGTAAATTGGCAAAGGTCTCTGAAATGGGCATCGCTTCCCAGGGGGAGGCACCTGCAGAGCCGGTGATACGCTCCGCTGTTCTGGGACTGCCGGACTTGGCGCTTTTGTTCGATCCGGCGCTGGAGATTGACATCACTCCCTATCTGCACGGCGAAAAGCGATCAACCGAAGCGTTTGTTGCCTGGCGCTCTGCGCTAGACACCTTGCCCCCAGATGAATGGGTCGATGCCATAGAGGCCGCGCCGCCGTCTGGTCTTGAACTCATGCCCATCCCACTGCATACGCTCAAGCGTTGGTTATCTGGACTGGAATCCTCCGCATCCGACCTGGAGAGTACATCCGAGCCCGACGACGAGAAGCCGCGTAGGGTGCCGTCCCAGGTGCTGCGTTGGGATGGTGAGGTCGCTGAACTGGTTGCTGTATCTGCGCTTCGCACATCGGATATGGTGGTGTTACCTGCTTCGCGGGGAGGCTGTGATCGTTTCGGCTGGCATCCAAACAGCAGTGACACTGTGCGTGACCTATTCGAGGATGGGCTTGCGGCCCAACCCAGTTGGAGCGGCAGTAACGAACGTACACGCTGGGCGATTGGCTTGGCAGAACACCTGGAGGGGGTTGGTACCACAGCAGCACGCTTTGCTGCGGCTTGTGGCTTGTCAGAGCAGATGATCGCAGCGTTGGAAGAAGCAGGCCGACTTCACGATCTAGGCAAGAATGATCCAAGGTTCCAGTTGATGCTAGGGGCCTTCGATGGCCGACTACTAGCCAAAAGTGGTAGCCATGAAGTGGCTGTCTCCAGGAGGCTTGCCGGTTTGGCGCGTGGCTGGCGGCACGAATTGTCCTCGGTTGCGCAGTGCGTTGATATTGACCCGATAGTGCGCTATTTGATCGGAACTCATCACGGGCGCGGAAGACCCTGGCTACCAGCTACCCCGGACCTGAAACTTTGGCATCAGGCACAAGCAGCGAACTGGCCTGCATTGGCGGCACAAATGCAGCAACGCTATGGCTTTTGGGGTTTGTGCTACCTGGAGGGAATTCTGCGGTTGGCCGATTGGGCACGAAGCGTGGAAGAGCAAATGACAGCCAATGAAGAAGAGATGATCCATGCAGATTGAACTGACTGCCTTACATGGCCATACACCAATCGGGTTCATGGCCGCTCTCGGGTTGCTGCGTATATTGCCAATAGGCACGCGACTAAGTTGGAATCGAACCACCCAAGTTGCCGAACTCCATGGCCTGCAGCGTGAGTCTCTGCTTGAACATCTCATGCAGCACATGGATGGTCGATCCACTTCGGCAGAACTGAAACTGGCTGATGATGTTCGTAAATTCAGTGTTGAAGCCTTCCGATCTGCGTATGAGCAGGCAGATGAATCACAGGCATACTGGATGCGTGCCTGGTGGCGTGAAGACGGGAAGGATGGAAACGCCACGCCCACAGACCTTTGCTTAACCGGTGGCCCGCAACGCATGATCAAGATGGCACGCGAGTTGGCCCGTGCCCTGGACCCTACTCGGAAAAAGGGAGCAAAGCAGTTTACACAGACTAAATTCGAGGAAGCCCTGTTCGGGCCATGGCGCTACGAAGACGACTTCGCCAGTTGGGGGTGGGACCCGGCCACCTTCCGCCCAGGAGCATTGACCTCGTCAGCACCTGCGACGATGAAGATGGAAGGTGTTGCCGCTGCCTATTGGTTAGCCTGGGAGTCGCAACCCATGTTTCCCTGTATTCACGGTCAGGGCACATTGGGTTTCGAGAGTCGCCCAAGGGCCTGGACTTGGGCCACTTGGGCTGAACCACTGGATTTACACGCTGTGCGAGCCCTGCTGCGCCGACCTCAAGAGGTAGGTGTGCTGGGAGGAAAACGGTACCGCTCCGGGATTGTGTTTGCTGGACAAATTCAGTATTTCGAGCCAGCTTCACTGATCGTTTAATCTGAAGTCCTTTCGCATGGTGCGTTTGAATGAGCGCATTCGTCAGCTGCGCCATCTCTACAAAAAACATAGCTATTCCCGCTTATCCCATAAGGCGTACAGCCCGATTTTCCTTGAATTTTGCCCTTCAGAACGGGGCAGGGCGACGTCAAAGCCGCCATGAGGCATCAAAACGGGCCGTTTTCGGGTGTTTTTACATAGAAAATCGGGCTGTAAGCCTTATGGGATAAGCGGTAGCAGCTCTTGTATCAGGAGCGATCAGGAGCGATTGGATTTGGTCCTGGATGGGTGTATCCCGGAGCCTGTCACAAGCAGGTTGCCAAAGAGCTGCACAGTTTCGCAGTTCTGTAAAGGCAGCGTTTTGCCTCCAGGTTGCAACCCGGATGCACCGAGGGACGTGCTGTATACCGTGACCGATGTTTATCCGGAACATGTGGTGCTGGATGGCAACCACCCGCTCGCGGGCATTGCCATGCGTATGCGCATGCAGGTAAGGGGCGTGCGTGCGGCGACAGAAGAAGAGTCGGCCTGTGGCAATTGTGGTGCCACATTCTTCAGACTTCAGACTTTAGACTTCGGACAGCAGCATTACCGATTTACTCAATGCGTAGCAATGACCTTGCCGCGTGAGATAAAGGACATGGTAAATCCGCCCCGCACATGCGTATGCAAGGCTTCGATGATCGGTGGCGAAATGGGTGTTGCCGCACTCCAGTCAATGGCAAAGTTTGCGCCGGAGCCGCCTTCGGTTTCGCGGTGCTCGACAAAAATTTCTGCTGTTCCAAACGGCCCTACCGTGATCGGCTGCGTGATGTATTCCTTGACCAGTCGTCCTTTGGTGTCATAAAACGGTGCCTTGGTAACACGTAAACCATTCTTCGGGTCGGTGTTGCGAATGCTGACCAGAACTGACATCAATGCCATCTGTGGTGTACCTGATTTATCCAGATTTCCGTGCTTGATATCCGAATAGATGGGAACATAAACCGTCTGGCCCTTTGATGGTGGGTCGTAGCCGTCGGCAAACGCCAGTATTGCAGAGCAACTGCTGAACAGGAGCAGACTGAACAATACCCGGCGCAGGCGGCGGGAGCAGGTGAAAAATGAAAGGGGCATGCCATTACTCCATGAGAAGATGTGGTCAAATTTTGTGTGCTTTTGACCTGGTCGCGGCCTTTGCCCGGGTGCCAGCAACGCCCGCTGGTTGGAGTGCAAAGGCTGTGGCTGCTGAACTCGGCGTCCGCTTCTCTGCAATACGCAGGCGTGCGGGCGACTCTTCAGTTTGCCGCCCATGTCGGCGAGTAGGCGCGTGATGACGGGGTTGGTAGACCTCTTCCATTTTGTCGGGCATGGCAATCAGGGTGGCTTCCAGCGCACTGCGGCACTGATCCGGTCGGCGTCGTTGCAGTCTGTCGTCGTACTGCGCCAACGCATTGTATAACTGGCGGGCTTCGTCTTCGGTCAAGGACTTGTTTTGCAGCTGGGTTTGCGGTGACGCCATGCGTTCAAGCACGCGTCCTCACCGACGTATTCTTGGCGCTGGCGCAGCGACAATTGACCACGCACAAGCCCAGGTAGTCCACGCTCAGGTCTTCGAGCTTGTCCACATCCTGGTGTGTGAGCGTGGTCTGGCCATCTTGCACGCTCTGGTGTATGGCCTGCACCCGGCGGTCCATGTGCTGGTAGGCCGCCAGCGCGTCGCCTCCGCCCAGATTGGCGAGTTCGCCCAGCAGCCGTTCACGCCGCTGGCTGCGCTGCTGCTGCGCATGTTGTCGATCCACATGGGCGCGAAACGCGGGCAGGCCGGGAATGCCCAGTGCCGCCAGCACTTCGCTGCCCAGGGCAACCACGCCGACCAGGGCCAGCCCGGACCAGCCCAGCGGAATCGTGGCAAAAATACCCACGCAGCTTGCCGCCAGCATGGCAATCCGGTTGGTTGGGTGCCGCAGAAATGCACCGAGGTAACTTGGTTTGTCGCGCACGCCCGTATCCTATTAGCCTATTTGGCGAATCGGGCCCAGATGCGGGCGATGTCTTGCTGGTCCTGTTCCGACAGGACCGGAATCGGCACCGAGCGGCTCAGGGCCTGCGCGGTGGGCACCACGGCGGGGTTGGATTTGACACTGTCGTTCATGAAGGCACCCGCCTTGAGGTTGGCGTTGGCATAGCCCACGGTGTTGGAGATTTTTGCAATGACCTGGGGCCGCAGGAGGTAGTCGATGAACACATGCGCATCGCGCTTGTTGCTGGCATTGGCTGGCATGGCCATGGCGTCGATTGCCAGCAAGCCGCCATCGGCAGGAACACGGTACTCGACGGTGCCGCCTGACCTGTTTGACTTGGTTTGGGCCTGTACCGCATCGCCTGAAAAGCCAATGGCGACGCAGATTTTTCCGCTGGCCAGTGCATCAATGAACTGGTCGGTGGGAATGACCTTGACGATGCCCGCCACCCGCTCCAATACCTGACTGGCTGCCTGAATCGAGTTTTTGCCGTCCCATTTGTCTTGGCCACCCGCCTTGGCGGCCAGCGGTACCACGTCGCTGGCCGAGTCCACCACGCCGATGCCGCAGGCTTGAAAGCGGCGCGCGTTCTCCGGGTCGAAAACATTGGCAAGTGCATCTACGGCGTGACCAGGCCAGGCACGCGCCGTCAGTTTGGGATTCCAGGCGATGCCCACGGTGTACCACATGTAGGGCAGGCTGTAGGCACCCTCCTTGTCCCAGGAGCGCAGGGTGGCATCGACGCGCGGATCGATGTTGCCCAGGTTTTTCAGGCTGCTTTTGTCGAGCTTGCCAAGTAGCCCCTTTGCGGCCAGCGCGGGGACGGCATTGGCGGTGGGAAAGACCACGTCGTAGGGCGTGCCGCCACTGGCCAGTCTGGTTTGCAGGTCGTCGTTGCCGACAAAAATGTCGTAGATAACGCGGATGTTGTGTTCGCGTTCAAAATCCTGCAATACGCTGGCATCGATGTAGTCAGGCCAGTTCAGTACGCGCACCGTGCTCTTGGCCGCTGCGCCCACGCCCTGAACGGCGCGGCGCAGGTTCATGAGCACCGTGGCCGTGATGAGGCCATCGACGCTCACGTTTTGCGACTCCTGAAAGGCTTCGGTTGCCACCTGGGTTTGCGGGCCAAAGGTTCCGTCGAGCGGGCCGGCGTTGAAACCGAGTTTGCCCAGCAATATCTGGGCTTCACGCAGGCCAGCGGCATCCACCAGTTTTTCGCGTCCCTTGTAGTTGCCACTGGCCCAGTTCTGGGTTTGCCAGATGGTGCGGCGTATCGCGGCAAGCAGCGTGTCGTTCACCTCATGGCTTGGTGCCTGGCCGTTTTTCAGCGCAAAGGCACGCATGGCCTCCAGCGTGGCCGGGGTCAGCTTGCCCGAGGGAGCCTCGTGCAGCAGGCCCATGCGCGCCAGCAGCCGCTGGGCCACCGCTACCTTGGCCGGGTTGGCGCTGGTGGCAACCGGGGCCGCAGTTTCGCCCTTGGGTGCTGGTGCTGTGCCAAAGACGAAACCCTGTGCCTGCGCGCCGGTGCCCAGGCACAGGGCGGCGGCCAGCAAGCCGAGTCGGGTCAGGGTACGGGTATGTGTATTGGTAGGGGTATTCATGGTGCGGCTCGTGGCGATGTGCATGGGGTGGTTCGTGCCTTACTGGGCCGGGGTAAAACAGATGGTGTTGCGCGTTTGTGCCAACTGGAACAGGGTCGCAGACTTTTCCTGATCCGCCGCGATGCCGCCTTGGCCCTTGAGGGTCATTTCGCCCAGCAAACAGGCCGCGCTGCCATCGCCGTCCCTGACGGCCTGCTCCAGATGGATGCGCGCCTGGGCAAAGTCGCCACTGGCAAGCAGTTTGCGCCCGGTGTCGGCATTGTCGGCCGCTGATCGCCCGTTGCGCATGGTCTGTGCCGGGTTTGCGCTGGTCGGGGCAGGCGTTACCACCTGTGCTGGTGGCGGCAGTGGGGGGGTGTTGGGTGTTTGTACGGTAGGCGGTGCTGAAGCCGACGGGCTGAATCGCTCTTTCAGGCCCAGATGCCACACCGCCGAGGTCATGGCACCAACGACGGCCAGGGCAATCAGCCCTTTGGAAAGCGGTGTCAAACTGGCCATGTCATCATTTTCCCTGTCGGATGCGGATGTGGTTGTGGTTGTGGTTGCGGGGCCGGATTACTGCGTCAGGCGCCCCTTGCTATGGCGGGAGTTTAATTCAGCTTCTTGCGCTTGCAGGATGTGCGGGTGTGCGGATGGCAAAGACGATCCCCAGCACCAGCGCCGGGTCCAGCGCCCGTGCCTTGTCGTACCGGCCTGCCGCGTCGCCCGTGCGGTAGTCCACCAACACATAGCCGCCCTGCTGGGTCAGGCTGTCCACAATGGCATCTTCCAGCCGGGCTTCAGTGTGTTTTTTCATGCGAAAGCGCAACTCATTGCGCCGTGTTTTGTTCGACTTCCACCAGCGGGGCGGCGACCGTAAAGAGACTAAGGAGTAAATCGAGTTTTTCGCTCACCTCGACTGAAACCGACTTGGGGTCTACCAACGCCACTAGCCGATGCAATTCGCCCTTGGTCAGCAACATGCTGCCACCGACCCGTCCGGCCAAACGCCTGAAAAACTCTTCCGCGAAAGTGCTGAGTTTGAGCCTTTGTGTTTTGGCCTCCCACACAAGGCGCGCAGCGTCGGGTGACGCCTGCTTCCAGGTTTGAAAGTCAGCCTCAATCGATTCAAAAACACGTTCCAAAACTAGCGCATTCAGCACCTCGTCGACCTCCAGAGCCGACGCGTCAAATAGCTGCGGCGCAACAGCGACCCCCAGTGCATAGCGCCTGAGCACATCAGGCGTCACGAAATAGTTCTCTGCTTCATAACGCCGCCAATACGTCAGCGTCAAACGGCCATCCACACTACTCTGGCGGTTCATACCATCGTTGTCCAAAATGGCCAGTCCTTTGAGGTCTGGCAACAATCCCTGTAAACCATTGAAGTGGACACGCGGCGTAACACCAAAGCCACCTTCTACTCGCTCCAGTTCACTCTGTAGCGAAATGTCTGGATAGTTGTTTTGCACATAAAAAGTGTTGATACGTTCGTCCCAAACCGCCGCCGCAGGGTGCTGCAAACGCTCGGCCAAAGCGCGAAGCATGTCCACATCGGTGCCGCCCTCAACATACAGCACATAGCCACGCTCGCGGGCTTTGATGTAATGATCCGCACCAAAATGCTTCAGACTATTCTTTATTTCCGGCTTGCGTGCCAAGTCATCCGCCTTGCCCTCCATCAACAGCGTCAGGTTCTTGTCCAGTGCCTCATCCAGAATCACTTCGGAATGGGTCACCATGACCACCTGCGATTGGTTTTCCGCCGCAATGTCGCGCAACAGCACATAGACCTGTTTTTGCCGCAATATTTCCAGATGCGCGTCAGGCTCGTCCACCAGAAGCACGCTACGCTTATGAGAGTACAAATAGGCAAAAATCAGCAGCATCTGCTGAAAGCCGCGTCCACTGGAAGACACGTCCAGCGCCTCGCGCACGCCCGGCTGTTTGTAACGCATCTCGATGGCACCGCGTGTCGTCTCCTGTGGCGTATCGAGTGTCACATTGAACAAGCGCTTCATCAACTTCACGATGCGCGTCCAGTCATCCGGCGTGTTTTTGGCCACTATCAAACACAGGTTGCGCAACACCTGCGCCGTTTGACCCTGGCCCAGTAAAACGTCAATGCGCCCTGGTTGCAATATGGCTTCTTCGGTTTCTAGCCCGGACATCGGGTAGAGAAGTTCCACTCTGATACTGGCAGCGTAAGCCAACAGATCCAGGTTACCCAGAACAGATTCATCCGGCGTGCAATACACGACCTCATCGCCTCGGTTGCGAAAGCGCATCGGCAAGGCAAGCACTTGCCCCTTGAACTCGATACCGACCGTAAGCGTCAACGTGATGTCTTCTCTATCGGCACGAACCACCGTGTTGTGCCAGAAGAATCGAATGCGCTGCACCGGCACGGCAACAATACTCAAGCGATTCAAAGGCGCAGCAGTTCGCTCCTTGGCCGAAGACCCCTTGCGCACGTCGTACCAGGTTTGCAGCGCCTGCGACCACAGCGCCAGCGCCTGAATGGCACTGGTCTTGCCGCAGTTGTTGGGGCCAATCAACACGGCTGGATGGTCCAGCTCAATGCGCTGCTTGTCGCCGAAGCGTTTGAAATTTTCGATTTCGAGGTAGTGCAGCAGGCGCATGCTAAAAGTCCCTGACGGTAAAGCGAGCGGTCACGGGCAAATCAGCCGGGCCGCTGGAAAGTACCAATACCGCCATAGCCTCAATCCTCGCCCCGTAGTTCTTGCATCATCTCGTCGGTAGAGCCCCGCCCTTGCCATTTGCCACGAACGGCATTCAGTGCGCGAATCGCCGCCTCGTTGGCAGACACTGCTGCGATGGAGTTGTCAGGGGTGGCCTGGGTCACGGCCCGCGTCAAAATGTCGCGCGCCTCGGCCTCCATGGACCGCTTGTGGCTTGCGGCCTGCATGCGCAGCAGGTGTTTAACGGGTTCTTCCAGATTGCGAATGGTCAGGGTAGTGCTCATAGGTTCACTTTATGCATTGCTAGCAGCGCTGTCAAATTCCGCACCCAGCAGCAGGGCCGTCATGCCGTGGCCCATTTCGTGTGCATAGGTTGCCAGCAGGGTGAGCGGATACAGCACCTGGTGTCCATAGGGCAGTTGCCAGAGGGTGACGATGGCGCCGGTGGACAACAGGAGCAGGGTGCGTGGGCCCATGTTTCGGTTTATTCTGGTTCGTTTGTTCGTGATGGCAGATGGATCGGGTCAGCAGCAGGTGGTTCGGTGTATTCGTAGTTCCGCCACTGCTGCATGGCATTGCGCATGCTGATGATCTGGCGCTCGAAAGTCGGGCACGTAGCGCAAATGGACATATGAAGGCGCAGCGCCAGGCGATCATGCCATGGTAAATCGCGGTCTTCGCGTGCAATCACCAATGCCGTGACTTCTTTGCAGGTTCGATGAAAGGGCATCATGCGTTTTCAGGCTTTCCAAACCAGTTCAGTTCCAGACATTCACGCAGCCGCAAACGGGCGCGGTGCAGTTGAACGTACAAATTGGTCGGTGTCAGGTCCAATTCCTTACATATCTCTTCGCTCGAAAGTTCCAGCCACTCGCGCATCAGGAACAGCCGACCTTGAACGGCGGGCAGTTTGTTGATGCAGGCATCCATGATTTCAAAAAACTGCCGACTGTGGACCTGCTTTACCGGATCGCCCCATTCTGCGGGCATTTGCGAGAAGTGCCCGTCGGCCTTGAAGCCCAGATACTCCAGCGGATCGGTGTCGTCGTCCTCGGCAGCGTTTGGATCACTGATCTCCCGGCTGTGGTGTCGCAAGGCGTCGATCACCTTGTGTTTCAGGATACCGACCAGCCAGGTTTTGAGTTGTGAGCGGTTGTCAAAAGATTGCGGTTTGGTCAGCGCAGCCAGCACGGTTTCTGAAACTGCGTCTTCTGCCCAGGTGTCATTGCGCAGTTGCAAACGGGCAAAGCGCAGCAGATAGCCACGCTGGGCCACGAGTTGGTCTTCAAATAGGGACATAAAGAGACACGGAAACGGGAATCATGCGGTGCAGTGTAAGATGATTATTGCGCGCAGAGTTGTAAAAAATGTTGGTCAGACTGTAAGGATTCACCATACGCGCTGACTAACCCATACTTTCATGATCTGGTGCGTGCAGTAATCCGGGTCATGGAAGCCGTTCTTTCAATTTTTTAGTTTTTTAACCAGGAGTATTCCAATGAATCAACAAGCCATGATCGCCGCTGCTGCAGCCTCTTTGATGTCCCTGACCTTGATGTCCGCTCCCGCGCAGGCGGCAGAAGAAAAGGAAAAATGTTTTGGCATTGCCAAAGCCGGTCAAAACGATTGCGCCAGCATTTCTGGCGTGCATTCCTGCGCTGGCCAGTCCAAGGTGGATATGGACAAGATGGAGTGGAAATACGTTGCCAAGGGCACTTGCAAGGGCATGAAAGGTGCAACACTGGATGAAGTCAAGAACATGAAAAAGGGTTGATCAAACCCGTACCGGAATTCATGAGCGCATCCACTTCCGTGCATGTTGGCATCGGCTGGCGCCAGCCCCACTATGGCGAGTTGCTGGAGCGCCGTCCGCCCCTGGGTTTTCTGGAAGTCCATTCAGAAAATTTCTTTTGCCGAAGGGGGGGCTGCTCTGGCCGTGCTGGAGCAGGCCAGAGCGCACTACCCATTAAGTTTGCACGGCGTGGGTTTGTCGCTGGGTTCCGTGGTAGGTCTGGATGCCTGGCATCTGGATCAGTTGGCGCGGCTGGTGCAGCGCATGGAGCCGGTGCGCGTGAGTGACCATGCCAGTTTTGGCAGAGGTCTTTTCAATGGCGCAGCGGTGCATGCTGCGGACTTGTTGCCTATTCCTTTCACCCGTGCGTCGCTGGACGTGCTGTGTGCCAATGTTCAAAAAGTACAAGACCGGCTCAAACGCCGTTTTGTTGTGGAAAACATCTCCAGCTACCTGTCCTGGCGGGCGCTATCCGACGATGCGCCTCTGGCAGAGACCGAATTTTTATCCCTGCTGGCGCAGCGCACCGGTTGCGCCCTTCTGGTGGATGTAAACAATATTTATGTCAACGCGCTGAATGCGCAACGCAATGGCACCGTGGACGATCCGGTGCAGCACTGCTTGCGTTGGCTGGACGCCATTGCGCCTGCTGATGTGGCTGAAATTCATCTGGCCGGGCATTGCCATGTGCGCGATGCGCACGGTGACATTGTGATTGACGACCATGGCAGCCGCGTGTGCCCCGAGGTGTGGCGCATTTACCAGCATGCCCTGAATCGATTTGGCCCGGTGCCCACACTGATTGAATGGGATACCGCCATCCCTGCGCTGGATGTGTTGCTGGACGAAGCCGCCCGTGCCGCTGCCCTGATGCCCAGCGGGGTGGTGCCATGAATGCTGACCTGGCCGCCCAGCAGCAAGCACTGCTGAACGCCCTGCTGGCATGGCCAGCGGATGATGCTATGAAAGAAGTAGCTGCTTTCGCACATCCCCCAAGCGCCAGAGGGCTAAAAGCCTATCAGGCCAATGGCCACGCCCTGGCCGAACGGGCTATGCAGGCGGCGTACCCGGTTCTGACGCAATTGCTGGGCGAGGAGAGTATGGGCGCATTGGCACGTGCCTTCTGGCATGCGTATCCACCCGTGCGTGGTGACGTGGCCCAGTGGGGCGGTGGTCTGGCCGATTTTGTGCAAGCCAGCGAACAATTGGCCGATGAGCCCTATCTGGCCGATGTGGCACGGGTGGAGTGGGCCTTGCACCAGGCTGCCTGCGCGGCTGATGCGGCCCTGGATGGCACCAGCTTTGCCCTTTTGACCCGGCACGATGCCCGTGCGCTGCAATTGCGTCTGGTGCCGGGTTGCTCCCTTGTGGAAAGTCCCTGGCCGGTGGTCAGTATCATCACCGCGCACCAGAACGCCGGATCGACCCCGGACCTGGAGGAGGCGGGGCGTCGGCTGCGCGCCGGTCTGGCTGAATGCGCCGTGGTGTGGCGTCAGGGCCTGCGCCCGCAAGTCGCGCTGTGCAGCCCGGCGGAGGCTGCCTTTGTGCGGGCCGTGCTGGCAGGAGCGTCCCTGTCGTCAGCGCTGGAGTGTGCTGGTGACCTTGCATTCAATCTCTGGCTTCCTGCTGCCGTTCAAAGCGGGCTGGTGGTCGGGGTCGCACACATGAAAGGATTTTTATGTCCCGAGCCATCCTGATTCGGTACGGTTTGCCGTTTTGTGAACGTTTTGCAGGTGTCCTGAACGGTCTGCAACCTCTGGCTGCCCTGATGGCACGTGCTTACGTTGCACAGGTTTTCTTCCTGTCGGGTTTGACAAAATTGCGTGACTGGAGTGTGACCCTGGCCTTGTTTCAGGATGAATACAAGGTTCCGCTGCTGCCACCGGAAATCGCCGCCGTGATGGGTACGACTGGTGAACTGGTGCTGCCGGTATTGCTACTGTTGGGGCTTTTCGGGCGTTTTGCCGCGCTGGGGTTGTCGGTGGTGAATGCGGTGGCGGTTCTTTCGCTTGCAGAGATCGCGCCAGCGGCCCTGCAGTTGCACATCACCTGGGGTATTTTGCTGGCCGCATTGGCGGTATTCGGTTGCGGGCGGTGGGCTGCTGATACGCTGGTGTGGGCTTGGCTTGTCAACTGGAAAAAGTCGGTGTAACCTGCTGCGATGAACCAGTTGCCTGTTGAACATGGAGTATCCACTTGGCAAAACCGCCTGCGCGGACTGTGGCCGCGTCGCATCGGCTGGCGCCTGGCACTGGGGTTTGGCCTGCTGGTGGTCTTGATGCTGGTGGCGCTGGCCCAGGCCAGTTTTCAGATTCACCACATCACACGAATGACGCAGCGCTTCGCAACAGGTGATATGCAGCGCCTGCTGCGGGTACAGGCGCTTTCCCTGCAGACCGAGGGCGTGGGCAGCGCGCTGGTACGCCTGATGAATGCACCGCGCGAAAGCCGCGTGGCCGAATACACCGATGTGGACCAGCGCAACCGCCGCATTGATGCCATCATCGAATCCTTGGCCCAGGACATGCTTGATCCCGAACAGGAGGCAGCTCTCAAGCGCCTGGCCACCTGTCGCAAAATCTATGCCGATGCGTTCCTTGCCACGGTGGATGAGGTGGAGGCCGATGACTTGAAGGCCGCCACGCGGGCTTTGAATCAGCAGGTCAATCCCGCGCTGAAAGCCATGCTGCTGGAGTCCAATACCTTGCTCCAGCTCGAACGCCTGCGGATCGAGACGCAGCTGGCGCAGGCCCAGCAGTTGTACGAGCGTGTGGCGATAGGGGTGGGTGGACTGTCCGTGTTGGCGCTGGCGCTGGCCGTGTGGCTGGGGCTGGCCACCACGCGCAGCGTCATCGTGCCCCTGGCAAAACTGGAAGCGGCGGCCCGGCGCATGGCGCGTGGCGACTATACCAGCCGCGTCCCCACCACCAGTGCTGAGGAGGTCAACCGCGTCGGTCAAGCGCTCAACAGCATGACCGACGCTGTGGTGCAGCGCGAGCAGCACATCGTGCGCCTAGCCTACCAGGATGCCTTGACCGGTCTGCCCAACCGCACCGCGCTCTTCACCCCCGCAGTTCCTCCGCCAACGCCCTTCAACTGCGTGGTGCTGATGGATCTGGCCCGGCTCAAGGTCATTAACGAAACATTGGGCCATACCACGGGCGACACCATGATCAAGGAAGTGGCACGCCGTGCCGGTGTCGTTTTTGAAGCGTCGGTAGCTGCAGGAGAAATGGTGCCGCAACCGACGGTGGTGCGTTTGTCCGGTGGAACCTTTGCTGCGGCCTTTCACGTCGCTGACCGTGCTGCCGTGCAGGCTGTGCATGCCCGCATGGAGCAGGCCATGGTGGCGCCTGCAACCTGCGGCGTGCACAGCGTTGACCTGAGTCTGATCTATGGTTGCGCCGATTTTGGGCTGGCGGGAAAACCGCTGCCCATTGAAACGCTGATGCGCAACGCGGAGGTTGCCCTGCACACCGCCAAGCGCTCAACGCAGGGCTTTGCCTGGTACAACGAAGCGCAGGAAGCCGCACGTTTGAGCCACCTGAGCCTGGTATCCGACTTGCGTACGGCTGTGGCGACATCGCAGTTGCAAATGTGGCTGCAGCCAAAATTTTCCTTAAAGACAGGTCTTGCCGTTGGTGCGGAGGCGCTGGTGCGCTGGCAACACCCACAGCGTGGATTTGTATCGCCTGCAGAATTCATTCCCTTTGCCGAGCAAACCGGCTATATCAGTCTGGTCACCCAATGGATGCTTGAGCAGGCCTTGCGCACACTGGCTCTATGGGCGCCGAGCCATCCCGAGCTCAGCATTGCCGTCAACATGAGTACGCGTGATCTGGCAGACCCCGGTTTTATTGGCCGCGTCAGCCACCTCCTCGAACTGCACGGGGTGGAGCCCAGGCGCTTGCGGCTGGAAGTCGTTGAAAGCGGGTTGATGGACGATCCCCAACGCAGTGTTGCGGTGTTGCACGCCCTGCGCGAGCTTGGTTGCCACTTGTCCATTGACGACTTTGGCACCGGGTATTCGTCTTTGGCTTACTTGCAGCAGTTGCCAGTGAGCGAACTTAAAATCGACCGCAGTTTCGTCAAGGACATCGACGGTTTGCCGGTAACGCAGCGCCTGTTCAAGACCATGGTCGAGATGGGGCATGGCATGGGCCTGATGGTGACTGCCGAGGGTGTGGAGACCGAGGCCGAAAAAGAAATGATCACCCGACTGAACTGTGATGTGGTGCAAGGCTATCTCACCAGTCGGCCCTTGCATGGTGCAGCCCTGCAGGCATGGTTTGACAGCTTGCCATCGGCGTAGGGGAATTTTGCCAGCGTTGATGGCCCTTACGAGGGTGCATCCAGTGGCAACAACAGCGTAAAGCATGCACCGGAGTCCGGGGTGTTGTCCACCTGGATGTTCCCGCCCAACAACTCTTGAACCAGGTTGTACACAATATGTAGCCCGAGTCCGCTGCCTCCTTTACCCAGTTTGGTGGTGAAAAATGGGTCAAACACATGATTCAGATGCAACCACATTGCGCCACGTTCTTGCGGCATACTCGCCATCTCATCCATATCTATCCATCACAAGAGGCTGGGCACATGCACAAGCAGTTTGACATCGTTGTTTACGGGGCTACCGGCTTTACGGGCCGTCTGGTTGTTGAGTACCTTATGGTGCGTTATCCGCAGAATGCCGGTCCTGCGCCACAGGTGCGCTGGGCCATGGCGGGGCGCAGCCTGGACAAGCTGCATGCGGTGCGCGATGCGCTCGGTGCGCCCGAGGACACGGCACTTCTGGTGGTGGACAGCGGCGATGCGGCCAGTCTGAAGGCCATGACCGACGCCACCCGGCTGGTTCTGACGACGGTGGGACCGTACCAGCTCTATGGCAGCGAGGTTGTGGCAGCGTGTGCGGCAAGCGGCACGGATTATGTGGATTTATGCGGCGAGCCAGCCTGGATGCGTGCCATGATTGATGCCCACGAACAGCAGGCCAAGGCCAGCGGCGCGCGCATTGTGTTTTCCTGCGGCTTTGATTCCATTCCGTTTGACCTGGGGGTTTTGCTGGCACAGCTGGAAATCAAGAAGCGCTACGGTATGCCCGCCAACCGTATCCGTGGCCGTGTGCGCCGCATGAAGGGGACTTTTTCGGGTGGAACCTCCGCTAGTTTGCGCGAGACCCTGGTGGCGGCCCGAAACAATCCTGCCGTTCTGGAGCTGCTACGCAACCCCTTCTCCCTGGTGCCGGGCTTTACTGGCCCCGAACAGCCCCAGGGCAACAAGCCCATGCTGGATGAGGCGCTGGGCCTGTGGGTGGCGCCTTTTGTCATGGCGGCCATCAACACGCGCAACGTACACCGCAGCAACTTCCTGCTGGGCCACCCTTACGGTACGGACTTTGTGTATGACGAAATGATCGTGACCGGCGCAGGGCCAAAGGGCGAAGCTATGGCGCAGGCGATTGCCGCCGACAGGTCATTGGGCAGCAAGGAAGGCGGACCCCAGCCGGGGGAGGGGCCGACGCTGGCCGAGCGGGAAGCCGGTTTTTATGATCTGATGTTTCTTGCGCAGACCGCCCAAGGGGATTCGTTGACGGTTGGCGTGCAGGGAGACCGAGATCCGGGCTATGGTTCCACTTCAAAAATGGTTACGGAAGCAGCAGTGTGTCTGCTTACACAGGCGCAAGCCACGCCGGGGGGCATCTGGACACCGGCTTCCGCCATGGGGGAAGTCCTTATCCACCGTCTGGTTGCCAACGCAGGGCTGCGTTTTTCCGTCGAATCGGCTTGAAATCAGCTTAAAGGATATGGTGTTGCATCCATGTTCACGTTCATTTCCAAACTATTCAAACCCTCCCCGTCACCTGCAACAGGCGCCGTGCGAACTCCTTCTGCGGTGCAGGATATGCAGGATGACCACGATGGCGTAGAGAGTCTGGCCGTTTTGCGCCAGGCGGTGTTGACGCGGGATAAAAAGGTCGCCGGTTACGAATTTTTTCAACCCGACGAGGTGAGTGCCCAGCAAGCCAGTCCGGAAAATGACCAGTCTTTTCTGGAGTTTATCGAAGCGGTGCTCAGCAGCGCCATGCTGGGTAAGCGGCGTGCGTTTGCAGCGGTTGCGGACCACTTGCTGTTTAATCCACGGCTGGAAGAGTTGGCGCGCGCCGGGGCCATCCCGCTGGTGCACGTTGATCCGGACGGAGACAATGTGGCCCAGGTTGGCGAGCGCATGCAGGCCATGCGCCGCCTGGGGCTGGTGCTGGGCCTGGCGGACGCGCGCGTGGCCATTGCGCATCCGGCAATCGGTAGCAGTGTCAGCCTGGGTTTCTTGCCGGTGGATCAGATCATTCCGCCGGATTTGTTGCAACTGGTCCGGCAACTCAAAACCCGCTACCCTGGGATGCAGCTGTGCGCGCGCGGGGTGAATACCTACGAAGAGTTCGAGGTCTGCCGCCGATTGGGCATGCACGGTTTTATCGGTCCCTTTGTCGCCCACCGCCGCGATTGGCAAAGCAACAACGTGGACCCCGGAACCTTGCGCCTGTGCAAGCTGCTTAATAGTTTGCGTCAGGGCGCGGAGATGGATGCCATCATTCAGGACATCAAGCTCGATCCATTGTTGTCCTATCGCATTCTAGGCTACGCCAATTCCGCTGCCATTGGTGCACAGCGCAAGATTTTGTCGATCAAGGATGCGATTTTGCTGGTTGGTCGTGAGCCGCTGTTTCGCTGGCTGGTATTGCTGCTGTGCACTTCCGCACCCTCCCATTCCGAAGATGGGGTGTTGCTTGAAAATGCGTTGGCACGGGGGCGCATGATGGAGATGCTCGCCAGAAAACTGGCCCTGACACCGCCCGAGATTTACTTTCTCACCGGCGTGCTCTCGCTGCTGGATGTGATACTGCAACTGCCAGCCAAGACCTTGATTGATGCACTCGACCTGCCCGAGGAGGTGCGCGCTGCCCTGCTGGAGCGCACCGGCCCGTACGGCCCCCTTTTGCGCCTGGCCGAAGCCAGTGAGCAGGCGCAAACCGAAAGCGTCAACAACCTGTGTACCGAACTGGGCGTCGCGTTGCAGGAATTCAACGAAATCCAGAACGAAGCCCTGGCCTGGGCGCGCGGGCAAAGTCCGCAGGGCGAGGATACGGGCGAGCTGGTGCCTGAAAAACTTGAACAAATTGAGCAAGCCGATCAACCCGAGCTTGCGATGCCAGAGCCAGAGCCTGAAGTTGAACCTGAACCTGCGCCTTCGACTGAAGAGGCTGCCATTGAAGCAGCCATTGAACCAGAGCAAGCGCTGGATGCGCTGGATGCGTTCGATGCTGCTGCTGCTGCCGCTTTGCCGGACGATCCGCTGTACGAGGCGGCCCTGCAAGGCGAGCCGCAGGCGCAATGCGCGCTGGGGGCGCGCTATGCCAGCGGCGAAGGCGGGGAGCAGGATTTTGTCAAGGCACTGGAGTGGTATACCAAGGCAGCAGAGCAAGGCAACGCCAAGGCGCAGTGGAATGTGGCCATTTTGTATGCACGCGGACCCGGCGGCATCACGCAGGATGTGCAACAGGCGGCGCAGTGGTGTCAGCAGGCGGCAGACCAGGGGTTTGCTGCGGCGCAGGCCACCTTGGGCTTGATGTATGCCAATGGCCAGGGTGTGGAAAAGGATATGGGCCAGGCCGTGGCGTTATTGCAGCAAGCGGCTGACCAGGAGGATGCGGAAGCCGAGTACAACCTGGCCATCATGCATGAGCAAGGCCTGCCGACGGGAACAGCCGATCCCGATCAGGCCTTTGTCTGGTTTTCCAAGGCAGCAGAACAAGGTTTGCCAGCCGCACAGGAGCGGCTGGGGTTGATGTACGCCATGGGGCAAGCGATGGAGCAGGACCTGGTCGAGGCCCACAAATGGTTCTTCATCGCCAACGAAAACCAGCACCCGTCTGCCAAGGCCAATCTGGCACACTCCCTGACGCTGATGGAGCCAGACCAGGTTACCGAGGCGCAGGACCGCGCGAAACGCTGGATCGAAGCGCACACGCAGGCACCATCCGATGAATTTTGATATGCTCGTTATTTAATAGCGCTTCCCGCACATCCTATGTGGGTTGCAGCCTTATTCATGCGGCTTGTCCATGCAATACTTCCAGCGGAAGCGCGCCGATGGCCGCCGCATCCAGTACAACAACTTCCACCACCGTGTCATCTGCGGCGTAGCTGAAGTGGGTGTTCCAGTCTTGCGACACTTCGCGCGTGATGGGCTTGTCAGAAAAGCGCATCACCAGAATGTCATCCTCGTCATAGTAAGTGGTTTGCATGGTTTATGCCTCCAAGGTAAATGTGTGCATCACGGTCTTGACCACGACCACCGTTTCCAGCACCAGGACGGCGCAAATCAGGTTATCGGAGCGTCCATCCAGGTGCTTGTAGGCCCACAGGTGGGTTGCGTCCTTAAAACGGGTGTCCCCTGTGTCAATCACAGCCAGCAATTCATCTTGCGTAATGTTGCGCTCACCCATGCGCTTGACAGCATGGCAGGTGAGGATTACCGGACGGTTGAATCGTATGCTGTGCATGGATTTTTTTGATCAATTATCAAAGCAGGTCATTGTAATTTCTGCAATGAATCGCCCTCAGTGATCGGATCAAAATGCACAGACTTGGTGCGATGCACGCGCCAGTCTTGGTCGGTATGAAAATTGCTGTATCCGGTCATGAAGATTTCTACACTGATCGGGCGACTTTCTGTTTCGCGCAAACTGTTGTTGATCTATCTGCTCGATTTGACTGCAGTGATATTCATCACGGCCATTCTTATCGAAGAGAAGTTCATAAGCATTGATTTTGCCCGCAAGGAGTTAAGCGGCAACGCCTACATTGCAAGCATTCATGAGGCTTTGGTGGCCACGACTGCGGTTCAGGATGACCAGGACCCGTCCAGGCTGGTGTCCGTGCGCGACGCGGTGCGCAAGGCCGAGGAGATGCATGGGCAGGAAATGGACACGCGGGAGCTGGCCGCAATTTTTGAACATGCACTGGCAGCAATCGCCACCAGCCACGACAAAAAGGCGGCCAGTCAACAAGCCTTTCTTGCCGGACGTACCTTGCTGTCGCGCATCGGCGACCAGTCGAACCTGATTCTTGACCCGGACCTTGACAGTTATTACACGATGTCCCTGACGGTGCTGCGCTTTCCTGAGCTGCTGGACCAGTTGAGAAATTATGGCCATGTTTCGGACAGCGGTGACGTGACCGCCTTTCTGCTTGCCCAGGGCAAGCTCGCTGCCTTGCAAGAAAGCATAGAACTGGACTATCGCGCGGCGTATGCTGGCAACGCGGCAAAAACCCTGGTCACACAACTCGATCCGACGCGGGAGCGATTGTTGGCTGCCTTGCATGCATTGTCCCAGTTAGATGTGTGGGGAACTGGTGAGATACTGGCTGTTCGTGGCGAAGCTTTGGTGGCAACGCAGGAAGCATGGAATGCTACGGCGAACAGTCTTGATGCGTTGTTACAGGCGAGGGTTGCCAACTTGTTCCAGCGCATGTGGTTACACCTTGGAATGGCAGCGTCCTTGCTGGCAATCATTCTTTTCCTGGTCTTTCTGGTTGCCCGGCAAATTTCAGTTCCGCTACGAAGACTGGCACAGGTAGCAGATCGTGTACAGGAGACGAACGATTACAGTTTGCGGGCTAAATGGCAAAGCGGTGACGAAATCGGTCAACTGGTGACCGGTTTTAATACCATGCTGGAACGTCTGGATCGTGAACGTTTGATCCAGCAGGAGCTGACCGCTCAGGCGCGTGCAAGTGCTGCACAGCAGGAGTTGTTGGAGGCCATTCCGATTCCGCTGTTAGTGACCAGTGTTCCCAAGCACCATTTGTTGCATACCAATGCTCCGGCGACGGCCTGGGTGGACCCGGGGCGTGATGATCCGTGGGGCACCGGGCTGGATCGTGGGACTCGTGCACGCTTTTTTCAGCGTCTGGCAGACGAAGGCGCAGCACAAGAGTTCGAGGTACTTTGGCAAGGGCCACGCGGTCCGTCCTGGGCACTGCTGTCAGCCAGTCGACTGCGCTATCAAGGGCAGGATGCAGTTCTCACCACCTTTGCCCCGATCAATAGCATCAAACGTCTTGAGGCGCGTTTGCGACTGTGGGCAACCATCTTTGAGGCGACCTCGGAGAGCATCCTGGTGCTTGATCATAAAAACACCATCCTGCTCGCCAATGCAGCTCTGGTGCGAGTCACTGGTTATCGCATTGAAGAATTGATCGGACGTGATCCAGATTTTTTGCAAAGTCAAGAGACGGGCAGCGAGCATCCGGCCAGTTTCGTCCAGCGCGTGGCCGAAAAGGGATCGTGGCAAGGAGAATACGTTCTCAGGAAGAAAAATGGCAGTGTTGCCCCGCAATGGCTGGTGCTTAATACCGTTCGCGATGAACAGGGCGACACCAGCCACTTGATTGCACTGTTCGTGGATATCAGCGAGCGCAAGGAGCAGGAGGAAAAAATCCGTCACCTGGCCCATCACGATGCTTTGACGGGTCTACCCAACCGTCTGCTATTTGATGAACGTTTACGCATGTCGCTGCAGCAAGCCGAACGTCATCAGGAGCGGGTCGCTCTGCTATACATCGATCTGGATCGTTTCAAGAACATTAACGATTCAATGGGGCACCACGTAGGGGATGGCCTGTTGCAGTCTGTGGCGCAACGCCTGACTGAGTCCGTGCGTGCCGGCGATACGGTCTGCCGTCAGGGAGGCGATGAGTTTGTTGTAATCTTGAATGCTGTTGAGAATGTTCAGGAAGTAGCCCAGGTTGTCGAACGGCGCCTGATTCCCCATGTCCTGCGAACGCATCATATCGGTGACGTTGCTCTGCACATCTCCTGTAGCGTGGGCATTGCCATCTATCCGGATGACGCGCAAGATATGGTGGGTCTGATGCGCAATGCGGACGTTGCCATGTACTCGGCAAAGTCCAGTGGCCGCAACAACTTCCAGTTCTTTAGTGCCGAAATGAACCGTAGCGCGGTTGACCGGCTGAATACCGAAACGCATCTGCTGCAGGCGCTGAATAACAACGAAATGGAACTGCATGTTCAACCGATCATCGACATCCAGAGTGGCCGGGTCGTCTCGGTTGAAGCATTGCTGCGCTGGCACCAGCCAGATTTGGGTACGATTCCCCCGACCAAGTTCATACCCATAGCCGAGGAAAACGGCCTGATCCATGATTTTGGCCGCTGGGCTTTGGTCGAGGCCTGTCGGCTGCAACAGCGCTGGATTCAGGAAGGGCTGGCGCGGTTACCCATTGCGGTGAACGTCTCGGCGGTGCAGTTTCGCCGAGGTGATTTTGTCGATACCGTGCGTGCCGTGCTGACCGAGAGTGGCGTGCCCTCGGAGTTCTTACAGTTGGAATTGACAGAATCGCTGATGATGACCGAAAGCGAACGCAATCTGAGCGATATACAACAACTCAAGGCGCTGGGTGTGCGTTTGTCCCTCGACGATTTTGGTACCGGATATTCGAGCCTGAGCTACCTCAACCGCCTGCCATTCGACAAGCTGAAAATCGACCGTAGTTTTGTGCGCGACATGCTGCATGATCCGGCAGACATGGCTATTACCCGTGCCATCGTCAGCCTGGGCAAAACCCTGGGCTTGCGTGTCGTCGCCGAGGGCGTGGAGTATGTCGAAGAACTCAAGGTTCTGCGCGAATTGGGTTGCGACGAAATACAGGGGTATCTGATTGCCAAGCCCCTGCGAGGTCGTGATTTCAAAGCCTGGTACGACGAGTTTTCAGCCACTCCCTGGAGCGTGAGGGCTAAAAATAGTCAATCGATGATGGATTCATAATTTAATAGCGCTTCCCGCACGGTCCACGTACGCTACAGCCTGATTATGCTTCAGGCAATGCCTCACAGCCTCCTTCTGCCTTGGCCCTCAGCCACGCGGGTGGTGGCGTGCGTGTAACTGCGCCAAGCGCTCGCGGGCGATGTGGGTGTAGATGGTGGTGGTGGAGATGTCGGCGTGTCCCAGCAGCAGCTGCACGGCGCGCAGGTCTGCGCCGTGGTTGAGCAAGTGGGTGGCAAATGCATGGCGTAGCGTGTGGGGTGACAGCGGAACCCGGATGCCGGCGGTCAGGGCATACTTTTTGACCACCATCCAGAACATGACGCGCGTCATGGCCTCACCTGCCGTGGCGCCGCGCACGGTGACGAATAAATCATCGGTTTGCTTGCCAGAGAGCAACTCGGCGCGTGTATGTGTCAGGTAGCGCAGCAGCCATTCGCTGGCAATCTCGCCAAACGGCACCAGCCGCTCCTTGGCTCCTTTGCCCACGACGCGCAGCACGTTGTCGGCCAGGCTGATGTTGAAAGTCTTGAGTGTCACCAGTTCGCTGACGCGCAGGCCGCTGGCGTACATCAGTTCCAGCATGGTGCGGTCGCGCACGCCCAGGGCGGTGCTGGTGTCGGGTGCTGCCAGCAGGGCTTCCACTTGGCGCTCGGACAGGGTTTTGGGCACGCGCAAGGCTTGCTTGGCCGATTGCAATTTCAGACACGGATCGGCTCTCACCAGGCCCTCGCGCAAGGCCCAGCGGAAGTAGCGTTTGAACACCGTCAGGCGGCGGTTGGCGGTGCTGGCCTTGGTCTTGGCGTGCTGGGCGGCAAAATAGGCCTGCAAATCCAGCTCGGTGCTGTGCTCCAGCAGAGGCCGCGCCTGGGTTTTGAGCCAGGTGGCGTACAGGGTCAGATCGCGGCGGTAGGCTTCCAGGGTGTTTTTCGATAAACCCTCTTCCAGCCATAGCGCGTCGATAAAGGTGTCGATGCTGCATGGGCTGGTGTCAACAGGTTTTTTCATAAGTCCGTGGGTATGGGTGTGGGAGTGGCTGGCGGGTGGTTATTGTTTTTCCAGGCTCCGGCGCCCAGCAGGATCACTTGCAACTGGCGCACAAAATTATTGGTCATCTCTGCTTCCAGTACGGAGTGCCCTGGAGGCAGGTCCAGGATTTCGGGCGCGGCCGCCAGCATGGTGGTCACGATCAGGCCGCAGACCATCTCCAGGTTCTGGGTGGAGAGGTCCTTGTAGCCGCCCAGCAGCCGCAGGTCTTGCGCCATTTCGCGTGTGAAATGGTTGACTTCGTTGCGAATCGCCAGGCGCAGTGCTCGGCTGCCACCGTAACGTTCGCTGGAGATGAACAGGAACAGCAGGCGGTTTTGCATGACGTACTGGTAGTAGATCTTGACCGAACGGCGCACAATATTCTTTTGTGTCTGGTCGGATTGGCGTGCTTCGCGCAGGAGGCGGCGCAGGGTGATGCCCATTTCTTCCACCAGTGCCAGACCCAGTTCGTCGGTATTGCGAAAGTGCCGGTAAAAGGCGTTGGGCACCATATTGGCGCCACGGGCTATTTCCCGGATGGCCAGACTGGTGAAACTGCGCCCGGAGCCAATCAATGCCAGGGCGGCTTGCAAAAAAATGCCGCGACTGATGTCTTTGCGCTCGTTGCGCGTCAACGCGCCCTTGTCACGGCGTTTGCTGGCGGGCGTTGGATCGGGTTCAGGTTTCATATTGGATGCAGGATGGGTGCAAAGTGTTGGGTGCGACTACTGAACTGCGGAGGATACCAAGTTGTGGCGCGCTTGGCGCTGTTATACTCGCCGGTTCCGCAAAATTGGTTTGCGGAAGTGATTATGGAAGAGGTCAGTATGTACGCGGTCATAAAAACCGGTGGCAAGCAGTATAGGGTTGCCAGTGGCGAAAAAATTAAAGTAGAACAGATTGCTGCGGACGTGGGCCAGGAGATTGTGATTGACCAGGTTCTGGCCGTCGGTAGCGGCGCCGAACTCAAGGTCGGCACACCCTTGGTGTCCGGTGCAACCGTGACAGTCACCGTCCTGGCGCATGGCAAGCACGATAAAGTGCGTATTTTCAAGATGCGCCGACGCAAGCATTACCAGAAACGCCAGGGGCATCGTCAGCAGTTCACCGAGCTGCTGGTTGGCGCAATCAACGCCTGATGTAGCGAGCAAGAAATAGGGGAAATTAGTCATGGCACATAAAAAAGGCGGCGGCTCTACGCGAAACGGGCGCGATTCCAAGCCCAAGATGCTGGGTGTGAAGGTCTATGGTGGCGAACTGGTCAAGGCCGGTGCGATCATCGTGCGCCAGCGCGGCACCAAGCTTCACCCTGGAACCAACGTGGGCGTGGGCCGGGACCACACCTTGTTTGCACTGGCCGACGGCAACGTGGCGTTTGGCTTCAAGGGTGCGTTGAACAAGCATATGGTAAACGTGACTGCTGTGGGCGCGTCCGCTGCCTGATTGGCCGTAGACGCTTTTCACACTTTTCACCCGCAACACCCACGAACCCTGCGCCGCAAGCGTGGGGTTTTTCGTTTCCAAAGCCTGCCAAAGGCGCACCAGAGACACCTGAATGAAGTTTGTGGACGAGGCCTATATCGACATCATGGCCGGGGACGGCGGGGCCGGCTGTGTCTCGTTCCGGCATGAAAAATACAAGGAATTCGGCGGACCCAACGGGGGCGATGGGGGGCGCGGGGGGCATGTCTTTGCGGTGGCGGACTCCAACCTCAATACCCTGGTCGATTTCCGTTTCTCCCGCCGCCACGAAGCCAGGCGCGGCCAGCATGGCATGGGTTCGGACATGTTCGGCGCAGCCGGGGATGACATTACCCTGAAAATGCCGGTGGGCACCATCATTTCGGATGCCGAAACCGGCGAGGTGTTGTTTGAACTCCTGAAACCAGGCGAAACCATCACCCTGGCCAAAGGCGGCGATGGTGGCTTTGGCAATATGCGCTTCAAGAGCGCCATCAACCGTGCGCCAAGGCAAAAAACACCCGGCTGGCCGGGAGAGAAGAAAAACCTCAAGCTCGAACTCAAGGTGCTGGCCGATGCCGGTTTGCTGGGTATGCCCAATGCGGGCAAATCGACCTTCATCACTGCCGTCTCCAACGCGCGTCCACGCATTGCGGATTATCCCTTTACCACCTTGCACCCCAACCTGGGCGTGGTGCGGATCGCTCCGGAACAGAGTTTTGTGGTGGCCGATTTGCCGGGATTGATCGAGGGTGCTGCCGAAGGCGCTGGTCTGGGGCATCTGTTCTTGCGCCATCTGCAGCGTACACGGCTGCTCTTGCACATCGTTGATATGGCGCCGTTTGATGACAGCGTGGACACGGTGGCCCAGGCCAGGGCGATTGTGCAGGAGCTGAAAAAATACGACCAGGCGCTCTATGAAAAACCACGTTGGCTGGTGCTCAACAAGCTCGACATGGTGCCGCTGGAGCAGCGCGCCGCTCTGGTCAAGGATTTTGTCAAGCGTCTGAAGTTCAAAGGCCCGGTGTTCGAGATTTCTGCCCTGACGCGCGAGGGGTGTGAGCCGCTGGTGCAGGCGGTTTACCGGCATATCCAGGCGCAGCAGTTGGTCGAAGCTGGCCCGGTCGCACCCGATCCGCGTTTCGTGGATATTTCCGATCTTCCCGATCTTCCCGAAGTCTGATTTGCTGTAAGAATAATAGCGGTATCCGCACGTTCTACGGGGGCTGTAGCCGAATATGGTTCAAATTTCAAGTTCTGAGTCCGATGTGTTGCGTGACGCGCGCCGGGTGGTGGTCAAGGTCGGCTCCAGTCTGGTGACCAACGATGGCCGTGGTCTGGATGAAGCCGCCATTGGTGAATGGTGTCGGCAGATGGCGCACCTGATGCGCACCGGGCGCGAGGTCATCATGGTCTCCAGCGGTGCCATTGCCGAAGGTATGAAACGCCTGGGCTGGAGCAGCCGACCCAAGGCCGTTCATGAGTTGCAGGCGGCGGCTGCCGTGGGGCAAATGGGGCTGGCGCAGATGTACGAAACCAAGCTCAAGGCCAATGGCCTGGGCAGTGCGCAGGTGTTGCTGACCCATGCGGACCTGGCCGATAGGGAGCGCTACCTCAATGCGCGTTCCACCTTGCTGACCTTGCTCAAACTCGGGGTGGTGCCGGTCATCAACGAAAACGATACGGTGGTCAACGACGAAATCAAGTTTGGCGACAATGACACGCTGGGCGCGCTGGTCGCCAATCTGGTTGAAGCCGATGCTTTAGTCATCCTGACCGATCAAAAAGGGCTGTTTACCGCCGATCCACGCAAAGACATACAAGCGCAACTGGTGACACAGGCGCGCGCGGGTGACCCGGCGCTGGAAGCCATGGCCGGAGGTGCCGGGTCGAGCATTGGGCGCGGTGGTATGCTGACCAAGATTCTGGCCGCCCGGCGCGCAGCCGGTTCCGGCGCTTCGACGGTCATTGCCTGGGGGCGTGAACCGGATGCCCTGATTCGCCTGACGCAAGGCGAGGCCATCGGCACCTTGCTGGTCGCACCCACCCAGAAAAACCAGGCGCGCAAGCAATGGATGGCGGACCATTTGCAGTTGCGCGGCGCCGTGGTGGTAGATGCTGGCGCCGAGCAGAAAGTACGCATGGAGGGCAAGAGCCTGTTGCCCATCGGCATGGTGCTGGTGGAAGGGGATTTCTCGCGTGGCGACGTGATTGCCGTGCGTGATGGCGCAGGCGCCGAGTTTGCGCGCGGTCTGGCGAATTATTCGAGCTCTGAAGCGCGGCTGTTGTGCCGTAAGCCTTCCGCTGAAATTGAAAGGCTTTTGGGTTATGCTGCCGAACCTGAAATGCTGCACCGTGACAATCTGGTGCTGACACGCTAGGGAATATTAACAAATCCGCTTCTACCCCTTATGGAACGTGCGGGATGCGCTATATTTTTTATAGAATGGTTGCGATGGTCTGAATGAAGATGCTCCCACAATCCCGAACCCTGACACGTTCCTGGAGTCTGCGTCTGCGCATTCTGGTGTATCTGGGGTGTCTGCTGGCGGGAGTGGGCCTGGTCGGATACGAAGTCACCGATTACCTGGTAGAGCGTAATGTGGCGGCCTTTGAGGAGCGTGAGGCGCAGGCCCACATGGATCGTGCCGTGCTGGGGGTAACCCAGTCGATTAGCGGCATGGATGTGGTGGTTTATGACAACGCCACCTGGAATGACACCTTTGCGCATTTGCAGCATTTCAACGCCGAATACCTGAGCACCAACTACACCGCCGCAGCCCTGCGCAACCTGAAAGTGGAACAGGTTATTTTCCTGACCCCACAAGCCCACCTGCACTCCGCCGTGGAACTGGTGGGGGAGTCGGTACAGACGTTGAGCGCCGACAGCCCGCTGGTGCAAGCGGCCCAACGCGCCGTCATGGACGTGCCGCTGCCCGCCCCGATGCGAGGGCGGCATTTGCTGCGCTGGGTCAATGGGCATGCCCTGGCGATTGCGTACGCGGCCGTGCGCCGCAGTGATGCCGGACCACAAATTGCAGGCTGGATGGTGCTGGTCAGAGACCTCGATCAGAGTACTGCGGCTCTGGAACAGGTGATCGGGAATGAACTGGTTTTTTCACCGGATAAGCACACCCAGGTGAACCAGCGTGTCCAGACCTTGCCCGATAGCGTGGGGGAGAGTGAGATTCATCTGAAAATCACGGCGGAACCGGCTCTCACGGACCAGAGCACGCAAGTAGGTTATTTATTGCTGCTCAACAGTACGCTCATGTCCCTGATTGCCATCCTGTTGGTGGGCTTGTTGCTCGACGGTTTGGTTCTGCGCAGGCTGTCGCTGTTCGCGGCCCTTGCCCGTGCGGACAAGTCCGACAAGTCCGACAAGTCCAACGAGGATGAGAATGCACCCGTCACCAAATGGCCCGTGCTGGGAACGGACGAACTGGATGTATTGGCAGTTTCCCTTAACGCCATGGTCATGGAGCGCAGCCTGACCGAAAACCAGCTCAAGTCCGAGGCGCGTACCGATTTGCTGACCGGACTTGGCAATCGCCGCCATCTGCTGGAGAGCATGGAGCGTGTTTTCGCCCAGGTGCGCCGTGGCCAGACCATGGATCTGAGCGTTTTTTTGCTTGATCTGGATGGTTTCAAGCACATCAACGACTCCCTGGGGCATGAGGCGGGGGATGCCATGCTGGTCTGGATCGGGCACCAGATTGCGCACGCGATCCGGGACAGCGACCTTGCGGTGCGGCTGGGCGGCGATGAGTTTGCCGTATTCAGCTTCATGCCGCAGGGAAAGCAAGACGTGGACGTTTTTGCCGAAAGGATTCTGCGTGTCGTGTCGCGGCCCCACACGTACCACGGGCAGGTTCTGGTGTCATCGGCATCCCTGGGCGTGGTTGTTGCCGACCCGACCCAGCCAGCCGAAGTCGCCCTGCGCAATGCCGATATTGCGATGTACGCCGCCAAAAATCTGGGTAAAAACCGCTACACGGTGTTCACCGATGCCATGCACTCCGACGTGCAGGAGCGCATGCAACTGGAGCAACATTTACGCCAAGCCATCAAGGACCGGGCGTTTGATGTGTGGTTCCAGCCCATCGTGGACATCCGCTCGGGCAAGACCGCCATGGTGGAGGCACTGGCCCGGTTGAAAATACACGGCAAATTCTGTCCACCGGACCGTTTCATCGCCCTGGCGGAAGATGCCGGATTGATTGGTGCCATAGGCCAGGAGCTGGCGGAAAAAGCGGTGGAAGCCTTGTCACGGCTACACAAGGTGCTGCCCGGTTTGATCGTCAATATCAACCTGTCCGCCCACCAGTTGATGGACCCTGGGTTGCCTGATTTTTTGAATGCCACGCTGCAAAAAAACGCCGTTTCGGTGGAGCATGTGCACCTGGAGCTTACTGAAACCGCCGTTGCGCGCGATAGCGAGCAGCTGCTTGCCATGCTGGTACAGCTCGCCAACGCGGGCTACCATCTGCATCTGGATGATTTTGGCACGGGCCAGTCATCCCTGAACCGGGTTCAGGATCTGCCATTTAGCTCCTTGAAACTGGATAAGTCCTTCGTGGACCTGCTGCTCAAGGACGTGGATACGATCCCCCGCCTGATGATCTCCCTGGCGCAGGAACTGGACATGCAGGTCATCGCCGAAGGCGTGGAGTCACTCGAGCAGGTTGGCATGCTCAAGGAGATGGGCTACTTCCTGATCCAGGGATACGTTTTTGCCAAACCGATGCCCGAGGACGTGCTGCTGCAGTGGCTGCAGGAGCAAAAGAGTCGGGGTTGAAAATGCCAACCGACCAATTTCATATCACCCGTGATATTAAAAATACCATAAAAACGCCAAAACCGCACTACAGGTGCTCCCCGCAAGCCTCCGTGGCACATTTTTAGCCCCAATTTAGCCTGAATTTAGCATCAAATCAGCCTATAGCCCCCGTGGGATGTGCGGGGACAGCTATGTTATTTGTAGTGTTGTAGCATTGCAGTGTTATGGTATCGCAGTCCTGCTTGCCTGAATGAAGGCCAGTGCGTCATGTGCCGTCAAGGGTTTGCTGAAGTGGTAGCCCTGCAGGATGTCGCAGTTCTGGCCCAGCAGGAAGTCGCAGTGTGCACGGGTTTCCACGCCTTCGGCCACCACTTTCAGATGCAGGCTGTGCGCCAGCGCGATGGTGGCGGTGCAGATGGCAACATCGTTGGCGTCGGTTTCGATGTCGCGCACAAAGGACTGGTCGAGTTTGAGGGTGTGGATCGGCAGCAGCTTGAGGTAACTCAGCGACGAATAACCGGTACCAAAATCGTCAATTGACAGTTTTACGCCTGTTGCGCGCAGTGCCGACAGTGTGCCGATGCTGGCCTGCGGATCGTTCATCATCACCGATTCGGTAATTTCAAGCTCCAGATCGGCACCAACCAGGCCATGCCGTGCCAGGGTTTGGGACACCATGTTCAAAAGCGAGGATTCGCGCAACTGGTGTGCCGATAGATTGACCGCCATCGTCAAATCTTGCACACCCGCGTCACGCCAGACGCGCAGCTGGCGGCAGGCTTCGTTGAGTACCCACTCGCCCAGCGGCAAGATCAGGCCGGTTTCTTCGGCGACAGGGATGAATTTTCCGGGCGGCACCAGACCATGCTCCGGGTGGCGCCAGCGCACCAGGGCTTCCACGCCGACAACCCGGCGTTTCTGGTGGCCCACGAGCGCGTTGCCCGCCAGCTTGGGTTGGTAATGCAGCTCAAACTGCCCTTGCTCTAGCGCCAGGCGCAATTCGTGGTCAATGCGCAGGCGCTCCATAGCCTCCTGGTTCATGGCCGGGGTGAAAAACTGCACATTGTTGCGGCCATGCGCTTTGGCGTGGTACATGGCGGCATCGGCATTTTTCAGGAGTGTCTCACCGTCACTGCCGTCATTGGGTGCAATGGCCACGCCGATACTGGGCGTGGAATGCAGGGTATGTTCCCGCACTTGGTAGGCTTCACCCAGGGATTGCAGCAGTTTTTCTGTCAGCCGGGCGACGGCAGTTGTCGTTCCGACTTCGGTCAGCACCAGGACAAATTCATCTCCGCCCAGACGCGAAACAATATCGCTTTCGCGCACACCCGCGCGTAGCCGCTGCGCGACTTCCATCAGTAATTCATCGCCCACAGCGTGTCCCAGACTGTCGTTGATGGCCTTGAAGTGGTCCATGTCGATGAACAGCACCGCCAGCGCCCGGTTTTCGCGTTTGGCGCTGGCCAGCGCCTGGGCCAGACGCTCTTGCAGGCTCAATCGGTTGAGCAGACCCGTCAGGTGGTCGTGGTGCGCCAGACGGAGAATGCGGTCTTGCGCAGCCTTGCGCTCGGTGATGTCGATAAAACTGCCGATGTAGTTGGTTATGGCACCAGATGGATCGCGCACCACCGAGATTGAGGTCCACTTGGGGTAGATGGCACCGACCTTGGGCTTATCCCACAGCTCGCCTTGCCAGAATCCCTTTGTGTCGAGTTCGGTCCACATGTCTTGGTAAATCTCGATGGATGTTTGTCCAGCGGACAGGATACGCGGGTTTTTTCCGCGCACGTCTTCCAGCGAATATCCGGTGCTGCGGTTGAACGCTGCATTGATGGCCAGAATGCAGTTGTTGTGGTCGGTAATCACGATGGCTTCACCGCTGTGCTGAAACACGCTGGCATAGAGTTTAAGCTGTGCTTCGGTTTGCATGCGTTTTGCAATGTCGGCCTGGAGCACCGCATTGGCCTTATTCAACGCATTGGCGCGGCGCTGTGCGACCCAGGTCAAGCCCAGCACAGCAGATGCTGTCAAAGCCAAAATAAGGCTACGCAATGCCGTATTGTTGCGCCACATTGCCAGTACGTCGTCGTACTGACGCCCTACGGCCACGCTCAAACCGGTCTCCTGCAGGCGTCGGATGGCCAGTAAACGCTTGACTCCATCGGTTTTGTTGTAACCGATATGCCGTGTCTGGATTTCCTGCGCGTCCAGGTGCGCGCGGGCTATCGGGCTGTCGACAAGACTGACTTGTTGAAACCTTTGCGGGTCGGGCATCCGGTAAACCAGATCACCTTGCCGATTCAAGAGTGTGGCAGTTGACTGGTCATCTTCTGGCCTGATCTGGTTGAGAACCTCTTCAAAGAATCTGGGATCGGCACCCGCTACGATGATCCCTTGAAACTGGTTATGGTTGTCGTAGCGGGCGAGTGAGAATGCAATGCTCATGTCGTTGCCGGTTTTCGTTTTGAAGGGACGTGACACGTAGAGCTTGTCGCCCTGGGATTTTTCCAGGTGGGCTTGAAAATAGTCGCGCTGCGAGGCGTCAAACCCTTTGAGTTTCGGGGTTGCACTGAGCTCGACGATTCCCTGGGCATTGATGACAACCAGGGAGCGTATTTCTGCAATGGAAGCCATGTGGATGGCGAGTTCGGCATCGTACAGCGCGCGCTGTTCTGGCGTAAGAACGCTAAGATCATTGCGGATATGGTTCATGAGCCGCTCCAGATTGCGTAGCGACCCCGTGACCATGGCCTCGGCAATACGGTTGCGTGACTCCAGCGCCCGAAACTCACGCTCCATCGTCTCGGTGTATTCCTGGTAGGTAAACCAGGAGAAGGTGCTGCCTATGATGAGTAGGGTGACTACGGGAATCATCCAGATAGAGCGCAGAGCCTCGCGTAACACCTGACCTAAATGTTGCTTTGTCATGGCATCAATGGCATCAGGGTGTTTGGATGGTTGTCTTGCATGCCCAAGCGATCAGGACCGGATGGTTTCGTCGAGGGTGATGTCGACCATCAGATCGTTGGAAATTCTCTCCAGTTCGCTGGTCAAGGCTCTGGCGTCCAGGTTGGCAGCGGCAGTAAGTTCCGCGTTGGCGTGAAACAGGGTTTCGGCGGACATCGGTGCGCTGGAGGTATAGGTTTCCAGGTTTTCGACGTTGACGGCGTGTTCGGCCAGCACCTTGGAGACTTCGCGCACAATGCCGATGCGGTCATGGCCGACCAGCGAAAGTTTCAGGCGGCGTGCGGTGGTGCGCGCGTCGGCTTGCGCCAGTTCGCCCGTGATTTTGAGTCCATTGAGTTGTGCGAGAGCTTGCTGCAGTTTTTCGGCGTGCTGGGGTGCAATGCCGACCTTGACGATGCCGGCAAACTTGCCTGCCAGATGGGCCATGGAGGATTCCAGCCAGTTGCCCTGGTTGGCGCTGATGGCGGCGGCAAGCTCGCCCACCAGTCCGGGACGGTCGTCGCCGATGATGGTGAGGACGATAAAGGAAGCGGATGGGGTCATAATTTTTTGTCTCCTGTGTTGGAACAAGGCCGCACGGGCGCCGGGTGGCCTTGTGCCAGGGGCGCTTTATCGGGGCATGCTGTACTGGTCCTTCATGGCCAGCACGTGCGACTCCCATACGGTGTTGTAGCGTGTGTAATCCACCACGGGTTTTTTGAGCAGCTTCAGACACTGTTCCATCTGCGCGGGTGTGCTGCTGGGTTTGGAGTGGAGTTGCAGGGCGAATTTGGAAAAGTCGCGCACCATGAAGTCGAAAATCTGGTCAATGACTTCGGGTGCCACACCGTAGATTTTGGCGTTTTCCAGCACCAGTTGGCCATAGACCACCAGGGTGAACATTTCACCGGCGGTGAGCAAAAAGTCAATGTCGGATTGCTGTTCGGTAGAGGGCGGCGTTTTCATCAGCATTTCTCTGAACAGTGCAATCTGCTCCTTGAACACGTTCAGGTTCGGCAGGTCGTAGCTGTTGTAGGCCATGCGGTAGTCATGAAACTTGATCTTGCCCAGACCCTTGGTTGGCCCCTGGTTGAACAGGAACGCATCGTCCGAGCCATCATCGCGGCGCGGTACTTCCGGGTAATTGGCCGGGAAGAAGAAGTAGTTGGGCATGAACTTGATGATCAGTGCCATGTTGACGTGCACCGTGCCTTCGAGTTTGGGCAGACAACGGATGTCGGCGGCGGCCATGGTGAAATAGGGCTCTTTTTCAAAGCCCTTGGCGGCGATCACGTCCCACAACAGGTTGATGACCTCCTCGCCCTGGGTCGTGACCTTCATCTTGACCATGGGGTTGAACAGCAGGTAGCGGCGGTCTTCGGCGGATGCCGTTTTCATGTAATCGGCAGCACGCAGGGCAAAGAGTTTCATCGCCACCAGGCGCGTGTACGCATCGGTGAACAGCTGCTTGACGTGCGGAAAGTCGGTGACTGTTTTTCCGTACAGGTGGCGGTTGGCCGCGTGGTCAATGGCCTCGTAGAACGAGTGGGTGCAAATGCCAATCGAGGCCCAACCCAGGTTGTACTTGCCCACGTTGATGGTGTTGAGCGCAGCGTTCCAGGCATCCTCGCCCCGGTGCAGGATGTCGGCTTCGGTGAAGGGATAGTTTTCCAGCCGGTACTCGGCCACGTAGTTCTGGCTGTAGACCGTGTTCTTGATGAGCTTGTAATCCGGGTGCTGCGAGTCGGCGGCAAAGAAGATGTACTGACCAGCGTTCTCGCCACCCTCGGCCATCTTGCCAAAGGTCGAAACCATGGCGGCCTTGTTGGCGTTGCCGATGTAATACTTGCCGCCTGTGGCACGGTAAGTGCCATCGGGCAACTTGGTGACAATCATGTCGGACGAATAGATGTCAGCGCCATGGTCGCGTTCGGACAGGCCAAAAGCGAAGATGTTGCCTTCGTCAAGCAGGCGTTTGGCTTGGGCCTTGGCGACTTCGTTGCCGCTCATCCAGATGGGGCCAATGCCTAGCACCGAGACTTGGTAGGTGTACCAATAACACAGGCCATAAAAGCCCAGGATTTCTGCAAACCCGCAGACGCGCCAGGTGTCCCATACTGCGGCTTCGCCCACCTTGCCCTGGGCAGCAGGTGTCATCATCGAGGAAAAGATGCCTTCTTGTTTACAAAACTCCAGAAAGTCGGCGTACCAAACCGCTCCATTGAAGTCTTCCTTGAGTTTGGTCAGTCCTTTCTTTTCAAAGAAGTTGACTGTTTTCTCCATGATTTCACGGGAGCGGGCATCGGGATAGTTGCGCGTAATGTTGCGCGGATTGAGTAGTAGCATGGAAAATCCATTGAAAAAAATGAGGGTGTATGCCAAAGGCAGGTGATGGCTTTTTGACGCCGGGAGAATGATAACGCCCTCTGGCGGTGGTAGGCGGTATGGCTCGTATGGGTCTGCGGTTAGAATCAGGTAGCGGTCCGTGCGCATGCATCTGCGAAGGTGCTATTCGGGTACGTGCCATCTTCTCAGGTGTTTTTACCTCTTGTTCTTGCCAAATCGCGGGGCCATTATTCATGAGTGAGACTGAAAAATCAGCGTACCGGGTTCATCTGGAAGGTCTGACGGCGACCGAGCGCACTGTTTTTGCGGGATTGATTCAACTGACAGAAGGCAATGCCACGCAGTTTCAAATCGAGACGGTGCTGGAAAACGCGGATGTTGTCCTGCTCGACGGCGGTGTTCGGCGTAGCCAGATGCTCTCCCGCCTTAATAATCGCATTGTTCAGCGCACCATCTGGATTGACCCCCCAGCTGATTTTCCGGTGACGTACCAGGTTTCGCGCCCCCTGCGCTGGACCTTGATCATGAAAATGATGGAGAAAATCGTTGGGGAAAGCCCGACAGATCCTGCGGTGGTGGTTCAGCCTCAAGGTGGTAGACAGACCTTGGATCAGTTGTGTTCTATCAGTCAGACTGTTTTGCGCCAGCACATCGGAATTGCTGCCGATTTTCTTGTAAACAGCGCGCGTTCCGACGTGATTGCTGCCGCCGGGTCGCCGGCGAAGGTGAAAAATTCGGCGTTTCTGGAGGATCTCATCAAGCAATTGCCAGCCAGTGCGGATGCCGGGAAGATAGCCGATGAAATATCGAAGGCACTTGCCCGGGCCGTTGCCCAGTAGGCGGTCTTCCTATCCATTATTGAACGTTTGGAAAAAACAATGCAAGCAACAACATCCATCAAGTCAGGTATTACCAAGGGCGTGATGCTCATTGTGCTCTTCTTCCTGGTTCAGGCCGCATTGGTTGGCTACATCATTTATGAAGCCAGAAGCACGGTTGTTGAAAACACGCGCAGTAACACGGTTGCCAGCAGCCAGCTGGAAAGACTGGCGGTGCTGGCCCAGCAGATTCGCCGCTACGAGAAAGAGTATTTCATTTACACAGCCATTCCCCAAAAACGTGCTGGTTATGAGCGTGAGTGGCGCGATGCCTTCAGCAAGATCGAAACGATGCTGGAAAGCATGAAGACGGACAGGGACGGGGCATTTGATGCACGGGATATTGAACAGATCACCGCGTGGGGTAATGCCGCATCGTTCTATGCATCGGAAATGCTGAATATTATTGTCACCGTCAACGAACGCACGGTTGCGGTGACATCGGACAGGGAAACACGGGCATACGGTGCCCTTGCCTCCAGGCCAGGAGAAGGGCAGCATGCCAGCGCCGCTGTGTCTGCTACCGCACCGCTTGCGGCGTATACCGCGATTGAGCTCAACGAAATGATCAAGCCTGGCAAGGAGCGATTCTCTGATGAGTTGGTTAAAGGTGTTGAGGCAATGGTGGCATTGAAGTCGGACGGTACGTTGGCCTTGGCGCGCGAGGCGGAACTGAAATTCACCCAGGTTCTTGTCGGCATGGTGTCTTCTGCAGTCGCCGGTATTGCCATTGCCTTGCTGTTGAGCCAACGTTTGCCGATGACAGCCATTCGGCCCATCGAAAGCCTGTCGCAGGCAGCGCACGACATGAGCCTGGGTGACTTGAGCAAGGAATTCGATGCCGGAGGAGTGGTCGAGTTCGAGAAACTGGTCCAAGCGCTAAACCGGATGCGTGTTGGGCATCAGGCCTTGGTGGATCTGCTGCAGAAGCGGTAAGTCGCCGTTTTTACCCCGTACCGTTGCGTTTGCCTCGGGTCAGGTCAACGCCGAGTTGCTTGAGTTTGCGGTACAGGTGGGTGCGTTCCAGTCCCGTTTTTTCTGCCACCCGGGTCATGGAGCCGTTTTCTTTCCCGAGGTGGTATTCGAAATAGGCTTTCTCAAACTCATCACGGGCTTCGCGCAAGGGCTTGTCAAGCATGAAGTTTTTGCTTGCCTGCAATACGTTCACGTCAATCTCGGCACCAGCAGATTCCGGGATGCTGGTCATGGCGGATTCGGTCGTTGCCTGCATTGTGGAGCGCGGGGCCGTTGTTGCCAGGGACTTGTTCAAGTTGCCACGCATCAGGCCTTGCTCAACTGCCTTGAGCAGTTTTTGTAGCGTAATGGGTTTTTCCAGAAAGGCCAGTGCCCCGATCTTGGTGGCCTCCACGGCCGTATCTATCGTGGCATGACCACTCATCATGATGACGGGCATGGTTAGCAGCCCCGCAGAAGACCATTCCTTGAGCAGCGTCACACCGTCAGTGTCGGGCATCCATATGTCGAGTAGTACCAGATCGGGGCGTTCACGCAAACGCGCCTGGCGCGCCTGCGCCGCATTTTCGGCCAGTTCAACGCTGTGACCCTCATCAAAGAGAATTTCCGAGAGCAAATCCCGGATACCGTGCTCGTCGTCAACAACTAGAATATTTGCCATGATGTAAGCGTTGCTCCTTCAGTTCCATTTTTCCGCACTCAGGTTTGAGCGCCGCTGCCAGCGGTCAATGATAACGATACTTGTGCACCAACCGTTACTCCGCCTTGCATAAGGTTGGTAATATCAACGCGCGAACCATGCTCATCTGCTATTTTCTTGACCACGGCCAAGCCAAGACCCGTTCCTTTGGATTTCGTGGTGATATAAGGTTCAAAGGCACGTTTGAGAATGTGTTCGGGAAAACCGCCACCTTGATCCACGACCGTTAGTCGAACACGTGCGCTCGCGGGTCGCCACTGGGTGCGTAGTACCACCTCGCGGTTTTGTTGTGGAGCCGTGGCGTTGGTTGATTCGCTGGCATCCAGGGCATTCTGGAGCAGGTTGTGGATCACCTGTCGCAGTTGCTGTGGGTCTCCCATGACGGGGGGGCATTGTGCGTCCAACTCCAGTCGGATTGGAACTGCCGCTTTATCAATGTTGTAGAGATGCATGATGTCTTTCACCAATGCATTGAGATCCAGGGGGGTGAGCTCGGCTGCGGGCAAGCGGGCGTAGTCACGAAAGTCATTGACCAGCCGCTTCATGGCATCCACTTGATCGATGATTGTTTTTACTGATTTTGTCAGGATGGATTGGTCGCCATTGGTGAGTTTTCCTGATAGCTTCATTTCCAGCCGTTCGGCTGATAACTGGATGGGTGTGAGTGGATTTTTTATTTCATGGGCCAGCCTGCGGGCAACCTCTCCCCAGGCCTGTGCTCGCTGTGCTGAAACAATGTCAGAAATGTCATCAAATACCAATAGCAGCGTATTGCCTGGCAACTCTGCGCCCCGTGCCACCAGCATCAGCGTACGGGCAAATGGTCCTGTTGATCCTGTTTGTCCTGTTGCTGCTGTGCCGCCTAGTTCAAAGGAACGCTGCCAATGGTCCAGGCCATTTTCAGCCCGTTGCGCAAAAAACTCGGAAAACTGGGTTTGCACGTCGCGCCCAAAGTCCTGTAGACCGTTGATACTTGTGAGTGATTGTCCTACGTATTCTGCCAATGCCACTTTGAGAATGCGTGCAGCCCCTGGGTTGGCCGAGCGAATTTCACCCTGTGGACCCAACACCATGACTCCGGATGTCAGGTTATCCAGGATGGTCTGCAAGTTTGCACGTGCTGCATCGACTTGCGCCATGCTTTGTTGCACCACCTGGCGTGCTTCTGCAAGCTGTTCGGTCATCGTGGCGAAATCGCGGGTGAGTCCGACCAACTCGTCGTTGCCCTGCAGTGTCAGTTTGGGAGTGAAGTCGCCTGCTGCCACCTGGCTGACACCCTCGGCAAGCAACAGTAGTGGGCGGGCAATCTGGTTGCCGAGAATGACTGCCAGCAAAATAGCCGCAAACACCGCCAGGAACAGACTCAGTGTGAGTGTACCGATGTACATGCGTTTGAGACCTTCTCGACCAAGGGCGCGTTCCTGGTATTCGCGATTGGCGCTTTCCACCGCCAACGCATTGGCCACGAGGTTGATGGGCAGCATGCGTGTAACGTGTAAATAGCGAACTTCAGGGGTCAGGCCCAAGGTGCTACTGGACATGGGAACCAGCACCTTGATGCGTGCATTACCCAACGCTGCCGGCGTTGCCTCATCGAGGCCCTCGATCCAGGATAGCGAACGTTCGGTTCTTGCGGCGCGAAATTGTGCGGGGGAGGGTTTGTTGGGGGTGAGTTGGATGCCGGATTGTCCCGTACTGGCGACCAGCATGCCGGATGAATTCCAGACTGTGATGTCCGCAGCGCCCAGTTGTTCGGCCAGGCGGTCCAGCGAGAAACCCAAGGTGGCGTTCGGGGTTTCCGAAATTTGTAATGCAGCAGAGCGTGTTTTGCTGATCAAATCGCCAGACAGGGTGTCCAGGGTTACCCGGCCCAGGTTCAAGCCGGCCTCTAATGCGCCTTCCACACGGACATCAAACCAAGTTTCAATCGAACGTGAGACGAACTGGTATGACACTACATAAATCAGGAAGCCCGGTATGAAACCAAGTACCGCAAATATGGTGGCCAGCTTTATCAGCAAGCGACTGCCGAAAAGCCCTTGGTGCAAGCGTCGCAGCAGGCGATAGCCAACCCAGAAAATCCCCCCCAGCAAGGCGGATGCCACAACGACGTTGATGGTAAACAACCGGGGGTAGTTGTGTTCGTACATTTCCCGGTTATTGGTTGCCTGCATCAATAAATAGAGTAGCAACAGCCCCATCGCCACTATGACGAGTGCACCCGCTGTGAGAGTCCAGCGCAAGGCTCGTGAGCTGCGCCGCACGGGTGCGATGCTGCTATTGCGAAAGGTGCGTATCATTTGATGGAAATGCTTGGCAGGGGAGCGCTTGTGGTTGCGGCAATATTCCAATCGGATTGTCCAATTGCACCAATCTGAAAAGGACGTGGTAATTGGTTCAAGTCCAGTCGGAAGCGGAATTCAACCCGGTATTTGAGCTTGGCATCGAGTTCTGATACATCAGCAACTTTCCAGCGCGACACACGCTTGATACCCATCAATGCCTGGGGTAGGGTATTGAAACTTTGGTTCAGCGTCAGACCTAGACGTCCCCCATCGCCAGTACCCGTCGTGACCACGATACGCCAGCGGCGTGTAAGTGGTTGATAGGTCAGACGTACATGGCGCGCTAGTGTGCTGAGCTTCTTGTCGTACCAGTACCAACGTTCCCGCAGGAGATCAAGTTCGGTTACAAAAAATAGCGGAATTCCCTTGAGTAGGGCATCTTCGACAGCTGCGGGGAGTTCGAAGTCAAGTTGGGCCGAGAGTGCGATTTCATCATCAATGCGTTCAACTTGAAATTGGGATATGTCCGTGGCATTTTGCGCACGCACCAATGCTGCCAGCAGACAAAAGCCAAGCAAGCATAGACCACGTAATACCTTTTCAAGTTTTACGTTTTTGTAGTAACGCGTAATAAAAACCATCGTGATTATGGATTTGATTGTCGGACATATTCTCCTGTCGCAAGCCACCGTGTGGCAACAAATGTCCTGGAGATGGTTGCAAAATTGCATCAGGCATGCGGTCAAGGAATGCACGCACCTGGTTGCTGCCTTCTGCCAGGAACACAGAGCATGTACAGTAAAGCAATCGTCCTCCGGGACGCAACACGCGCCATAATGCCTGCAGCATGCGTGCTTGAACTTCAGTCAGGTGGGTAATATCGGATGGGCGTCGTAACCAGCGTACATCAGGGTGGCGGCGCACGATGCCCGATGCGGTGCATGGCGCATCAAGCAAAACAGCGTCAAATAATTTCCCATCCCACCAGTCCTGGGGTCGGCTGGCATCGGCGGTGAGCACTTGGGCTTTTAATCCGAGGCGTGTCAGGTTCTGGGCGATTTTTTCAGTGCGTTTTGCGTCTATTTCAAGAGCCGTTACCGTGCCATTAACCAATCCATTAACCAATTCCAGTAGATGCCCCGTTTTTCCTCCTGGTGCAGCGCAAGCGTCAAGAATGTGCATATCTTGCTGTTGTAGGCCTGCTAACAGTAAAGGTGCCGCCATTTGGGCGGCTGCATCCTGGACGGACACCAACCCCTGTTCAAATCCAGGGATGCGCTGCACAGGAATGGCGCGATTCAGTGTAATGGCTTCTTGCGTACTTGTACTTATCCTTGTACTTGTCGATGCTTCGAGGCCGGCAGCAGCGAGCATGGATTGGTAGGCTTGGACATTGGTCTTGCGCAGATTGATGCGCAGCGTCAGCGGAGCATGTTGATTGGCAGCGGACAGGATGTTTTGCCAGTGCTGCGGATGATCGTGTTGTATTTGCTCTATCCACCATGCGGGATGGTTCCAGCGTGCGACCGGATTGGTATCGGTTCGGGCAACCAAGGCATCGCGTTCACGCAAGAATCGACGCAGGCAGGCATTCAAAAATCCCGCTTGTTCCTTGCTGGCCGGGTTTCTTTTTGCCGCTTCCACCGTCTGGTTGACGAGGGTGAATGTGTCATAAGGCGCATCCGACGCACGCCATGCTAAAGCCAGCCCAATGCACAATAACGCATCACTGAAAGGCGGTGGCAGTCGCTTGACCAATTGTTCGCGCAGCGCCTCGGCGCGACCCAGATTGCGCCATACGTGAAAAGCCAGCGCTTGCACCCCCGCACGCAGTTCGGGGCGTACTTTTTCGATGGCTGCAGTCCCGGAAATTCCTGTGCGGACATCCACTACCACTGTGGCTGTCGCCAACAACTGTTGCCACAAAGGTGTGTTTACTTCCATTGGATAAACGCAGAGCGACGACACGCCCACCCTGGGTGACAAGGGCGGGTGTGCTTACCTTACGTAAGGCTTACGCTGTTATTCGCTGGTGGCACCTTCGTTGCTTTGTATTTCTCCAGTCGCATTGGAAGCATTGACCAATTCAGTGGCTTCGGCCTCAGCTATTGCGCGACGTTCAGTTTCATCCATGTTCTCCCGTACCTTGCGCGCTTCGTGGTAGGCTAGTCCGGTACCGGCTGGAATGAGGCGGCCAACAATGACGTTTTCCTTCAAGCCGCGCAGTTCGTCGCGCTTGCCCATGATGGCAGCTTCGGTCAGCACGCGGGTCGTTTCCTGGAAGGACGCTGCGCTGATGAAACTGTCGGTCGACAAGGATGCCTTGGTAATGCCTAGCAGCAGGTTACTGTAGGTTGCCGGGATCTTGCCTGCGGCACGCAACGCATCGTTGGTATTGAGCATTTCGGAGCGTTCAACTTGTTCGCCGTTGATGTAACTTGAGTCGCCCGCATTTTCCACCACGACCCTGCGCAACATCTGGCGAACAATCACTTCGATGTGCTTGTCATTGATCTTTACACCCTGCAGTCGGTACACATCCTGAACTTCGTCCACGATATAACGTGCCAGTTCTTCCGAACCCAACAGTCGCAGGATGTCTTGTGGATCAGCCGGACCGTCAACCACGCTTTCACCTTTGTTGACAACCTGACCCTCATGCACCAATATATTTTTTTCCTTGGGTACCAGTTCTTCCCAAACCTTGCCATCCGGGTCGGTAATTTGCAGGCGGATCTTACCTTTGGTTTCCTTGCCAAAGGATACTGTTCCGGTGATTTCGGCCAGCGTGCCTTTATCTTTTGGTGTGCGTGCCTCGAACAACTCGGCCACCCGTGGCAAACCACCAGTAATATCGCGCGTTTTCTGTCCTTCAATCGGAATACGAGCCAGCACTTCCCCTGGTCCTACATCCTGTCCATCGCGTACCTGGATGAGTGCGCCAACCGGGAAACCAATGGTTACTGAATGGTCCGTGCCGGGAATCTTGACTTCGTTGCCGGATGCGTCAATCAGTTTGACTTGCGGGCGCACGACCTTGGTGGCACCTCGGCGTTTAGGATCAATGACAACCATGGTAGACAGTCCGGTTACTTCGTCCACCTGTTTGGCAACCGTGAGACCTTCTTCCACGTTCTCAAAATGGGCCTTGCCAGCAAACTCGGTAATGATGGGGCGTGTCAGCGGGTCCCAATTGGCCAGAATTGCCCCGGCTTTGATGTCCTGATCGGCTTGCACGGTCAAAACTGCACCGTAGGGTACCTTATGGCGCTCACGTTCACGACCATGTTCGTCGTGGATGATGATTTCACCCGAGCGTGCGATGACCACCAACTCCTTTTTGCTATTGGTCACGTAGCGCATGGTTGTATTGAAGCCAATTTTGCCGTTGGATTTGGCTTCAACGCTGGAAGCGATGGCTGCACGGGATGCAGCACCTCCAATATGGAAGGTGCGCATGGTTAACTGCGTGCCGGGTTCACCGATGGATTGCGCTGCAATCACACCTACGGCTTCACCACCATTAATCAAACCACCGCGCCCCAGATCGCGTCCATAGCATCTCGCACATATGCCAAAACGGGTTTCACAGGTTAATGCAGTGCGTACCTTTACTTCGTCTACACCGGCAGCCTCAATTCCATCGATCATGTCTTCGTCCAGCATGTCACCACCCGACGCCAGGACAGAGCGATTTTCTGGATGAATAATGTCTTCGGCCACCGTGCGACCCAGCACGCGGTCACGCAGTGACTCGATGACTTCACCACCTTCGACGATGGCGCGCATCAGGTAGCCGCCATGGGTGCCGCAATCGTCTTGCGTCACCACCAGGTCCTGGGTCACATCGACCAGGCGCCGCGTCAAATAACCTGAATTGGCGGTTTTCAAAGCTGTGTCTGCCAAGCCCTTGCGTGCACCGTGGGTGGAGATGAAGTACTCCAGCACGTTCAAACCCTCGCGGAAGTTGGCGGTAATTGGCGTCTCAATGATGGAGCCATCCGGCTTGGCCATCAGACCACGCATTCCTGCAACCTGACGAATCTGGGCAGCGGAACCGCGTGCACCAGAGTCGGCCATCATGTAGATGGAATTGAAGGACTCCTGTTGAACTTGCTTGCCGTGACGGTCGGTTACGGTCTCCTTGGATAGCTTGTTCATCATGACCTTGGAAACATCGTCGCCAGCTTTTCCCCAGATATCCACGACTTTGTTGTAACGTTCCCCGGAGGTCACCAGACCAGACACGTATTGCTGTTCGATTTCTTTGACCTCTGTTTGCGCGCGTCCAATGATGTCGTATTTTTCCTGTGGCACCAGCATGTCGTCGATACAGATCGAAATACCGGCCCTGGTTGCCAGACGAAATCCGGCTTGCAATAGTTTGTCGGCAAAAATGACCGTGTCCTTCAGACCGCATTTGCGAAACGAGACATTGATCAGTTTGGAAATTTCCTTCTTTTTCAAAGCCTTGTTAATGTGAGCGAAAGGCAGACCCTTCGGTAATATTTCGGACAACAAAGCGCGACCCGCAGTGGTTTCCCATAGTTTGGTGCTGGCCGTGAATGCACCAGTCTCTTTGTCTTTGGTGTACTCGGTTAAACGCACATTGATGCGGGCGTTCGACTCGACTTCGCCGGCATCGAGGGCACGTTGCACCTCTTCGGTATCTGCAAAGATCAGTCCCTCACCTTTGCCGTTGATGCGTTCACGTGTGGCGTAATACAAACCAAGCACCACGTCTTGTGATGGAACGATAGATGGTTCACCATTGGCCGGGAATAACACGTTGTTGGAGGCCAGCATTAACGTGCGGCATTCTATCTGTGCCTCGATAGAAAGGGGCACGTGAACAGCCATCTGATCGCCATCGAAGTCGGCATTGAAAGCCGAACACACCAAGGGATGCAACTGGATCGCCTTGCCTTCGATCAAAATAGGCTCAAAGGCTTGAATACCCAAACGGTGCAGGGTAGGTGCACGGTTGAGCATAATTGGATGCTCTTTGATAACTTCTTCAAGAATATCCCAAACCACGGGAGTGCCAGACTCGACTTCCTTCTTGGCCGCCTTGATGGTTGTCGCAATGCCCATTGCTTCGAGGCGAGCGAAGATGAAGGGTTTGAACAACTCCAAAGCCATGAGTTTCGGCAATCCGCATTGGTGTAGCTTCAGTGTCGGGCCCACCACAATGACAGAACGTCCAGAGTAGTCCACGCGTTTGCCCAAAAGGTTTTGGCGGAAGCGTCCTGATTTACCCTTGATCATGTCGGCCAGTGATTTAAGCGCACGTTTGTTGGCGCCAGTCATGGCCTTGCCGCGACGACCGTTATCGAGCAAACTGTCTACTGCTTCTTGCAGCATGCGTTTTTCATTGCGGGCAATGATTTCCGGCGCTTTGAGTTCCAGCAAACGACGCAAACGGCTGTTGCGGTTGATGACACGGCGGTACAAATCGTTCAGGTCGGAAGTTGCAAAGCGGCCACCATCCAGCGGAACGAGTGGTCGCAGGTCAGGTGGTAGCACCGGTAAAACATCCAATACCATCCACTCCGGTTTGATACCGGATTTTTTGAAGGCCTCCAGTACCTTCAAGCGCTTGGCGTTCTTCTTTATTTTGAGCTCGGAACCGGTCAGGTCGTTGCGCAACTTTTCGATGGAACCTTCGATGTCGATGCTTTGCAACAAGTCTTTGATACCCTCGGCCCCCATCTTGGCCTGGAATTCATCACCATACTCCTTGAATTTGGCCTCAAAGTCGTCTTCTGACATGATGCTGAATTTCTTGAGCGGTGTCATGCCAGGGTCGGTTACTACATAGGCTTCGAAGTACAACACACGTTCGATGTCCCGCAGTGTCATATCCAATACCAACCCCAAGCGGCTCGGAAGGGACTTGAGAAACCAGATGTGCGCACAGGGTGCCGCCAGATCAATGTGCCCCATGCGCTCGCGGCGCACCTTGGCCTGGGTTACTTCCACGCCGCATTTTTCACAGATAACGCCACGGTGCTTGAGTCGCTTGTATTTGCCACACAAGCATTCGTAGTCCTTGATCGGGCCAAAGATCTTGGCGCAAAACAAACCGTCGCGTTCAGGTTTGAATGTCCGGTAGTTGATGGTTTCCGGTTTGCGTACTTCACCAAAGGACCAAGAACGAATTTTCTCTGGTGATGCCATGCCTATTTTGATCGCACCGAAATGCTCATCGGGCGTGAACTGCTTGAACAGGTCGAGTAATGATTTCATGGACTAATCCTTTGTTTGTTCATTTATCAGCTACGTTCGAGTTCAATGTCGATGCCCAAGGAGCGAATTTCCTTGACCAATACATTGAATGATTCCGGCATGCCAGCTTCTATGGAATGCTCTCCCTTGACGATGTTTTCGTACACCTTGGTGCGGCCCTGCACATCATCTGATTTGACCGTTAGCATTTCCTGTAGGGTATAAGAGGCACCGTAGGCTTCCAGTGCCCACACTTCCATTTCACCGAAACGCTGTCCACCAAACTGCGCTTTGCCCCCCAGTGGTTGCTGGGTAACCAGACTGTAGGGCCCCGTTGAGCGTGCGTGCATTTTGTCATCAACCAGATGGTGGAGCTTGAGCACATGCATGTAACCCACGGTGGTGGGGCGCTCAAAAGGTTCACCGCTACGACCATCAAACAAATTGGCTTGGGTGCGGGCCGCTGTCAATCCTTTCGCTGCAGTAATATTATCCGGATAAGCCAGTTTGAGCATACTGCGGATTTCTTCTTCGGACGCGCCGTCAAATACCGGAGTTGCAAATGTTGCGCCACTAGAGAGATTGCTGGCCATTTCCCTGATCTCGTCATCGCTGAGTTGCGCCAAGTCTTCCTTGCGCCCCGATCCGTTGTAGATCTGATGCATGAATTGGCGTATTTCTTCAGCCCTGGCTTGCTCCTGGAGCATGTCTGCGATGCGTTGTCCCAGCCCTTTGGCAGCCCAACCCAAATGCACTTCCAGAACCTGTCCTACGTTCATACGAGAGGGAACACCCAATGGATTCAGCACGATATCGCATGGGGTGCCATCGGCCATGTAGGGCATGTCTTCAATCGGGACGATCTTGGATACCACCCCCTTGTTCCCGTGGCGTCCAGCCATCTTGTCACCGGGTTGCAGGCGGCGCTTGACGGCAATGTATACCTTGATCATCTTGAGAACGCCAGCCGGAAGCTCGTCACCTTGGGTGAGCTTTTTGCGTTTTTCTTCAAATGCCAAGTCAAAACTGTGGCGGGTTTGTTCCAGGGAGTTCTTGATACTTTCCAGTTGCGCCGCGACATCTTCATCCGCAGGGCGAATATCGAACCAGTGGAATCTTTCTATGGAAGATAAGTAGGTTTTGTCCAGTTTGCTGCCCTTGGCTATCTTTTGTGGGCCACCGTTGACTGTCTTACCAAGTAACAACTTCTCAATTCGGTCAAAAGCATCAGCTTCCACAATCCGAAGTTGATCATTCAAATCGAGACGGAAGCGTTTGAGTTCGTCATCAATAATTTGCTGTGCACGTCGGTCACGTTGGATACCTTCGCGTGTGAATACCTGCACATCAATTACTATACCCTGTGACCCCTGCTCCACGCGCAATGATGTGTCTTTTACATCGCTCGCCTTTTCACCAAAGATGGCGCGCAGTAATTTTTCTTCGGGGGTGAGCGTGGTCTCTCCTTTGGGTGTTACCTTGCCAACCAAGGTGTCGCCTGGTTGTACTTCAGCACCCACATAGATAATTCCCGATTCATCCAGACGATTGAGCTGTTGTTCACTCAGATTGGGAATGTCGCGCGTGATTTCTTCCTGTCCCAGTTTGGTGTCACGTGCCATGACTACCAATTCCTCAATGTGAATCGAGGTATAACGGTCATCGGCAACCACCCGTTCGCTGATCAGAATCGAGTCTTCAAAATTGAAACCGTTCCAGGGCATGAAGGCCACCAGCATATTTTGCCCCAGTGCCAACTCTCCCAGATCGGTCGAAGCTCCGTCAGCAATCACGTCGTCCTTGGTGAGTATGTCTCCCTTCTTGACAATCGGACGCTGGTGGATGTTTGTATTCTGGTTCGAGCGTTGGTACTTGATAAGGTTGTAAATGTCTACGCCCACTTCACCTGCTTGTGTTTCGGCATCGTTGACGCGGATCACAATGCGGGTTGCATCCACATAGTCCACTATGCCGCCACGGGCTGCGGTTACGACGGTTCCAGAGTCAACTGCCGATACCCGTTCAATGCCGGTGCCCACCAGTGCTTTTTCCGGACGCAGTACCGGCACAGCCTGACGTTGCATGTTGGCGCCCATCAGAGCCCGGTTGGCATCGTCATGCTCCAGGAATGGGACCAGTGATGCGGCAACCGACACGATCTGTGCTGGTGATACATCCATGTACTGAACACGTTCCGCGCCTACCAGAATGGACTCGCCTTTTTCGCGCGCAGAAACCAGCTCATCGGTCAATTTGCCGTCTTTGTCGAGCGTTGCATTGGCCTGGGCAATGACATATTTACCTTCTTCAATGGCAGAAAGGTAGTCGATATCGTTGCTCACTTGGCCATCGACTACACGCCGGTAGGGAGTTTCAATGAAACCGTACTCGTTAAGACGCGCGTACAGTGCGAGCGAATTGATCAGACCGATGTTGGGGCCTTCGGGAGTCTCGATAGGGCAGACACGACCGTAGTGTGTTACATGCACATCACGTACTTCAAAACCTGCACGTTCACGGGTCAAGCCACCTGGCCCCAAGGCAGAAACACGGCGTTTGTGTGTGATCTCGGACAGGGGGTTTGTCTGATCCATGAACTGCGATAGTTGGGATGCACCGAAAAACTCTTTCAAGGCCGCAGAAATTGGTTTGCTGTTAATCAGATCATGCGGCATGAGCGGTTCTTGCTCAGCTTGCCCCAAACGCTCCTTGACGGCCTTTTCGATACGTGCCAACCCGGTTCGATATTGGTTTTCTGCGAGTTCTCCGACGCAACGCACCCGGCGGTTTCCGAGGTGGTCGATGTCGTCCACATCACCACGGCCGTTGCGCAGATCAACAAGAATTTTTACGACCGACAGGATGTCCTCATTGGTCAGGACCTTGGGCCCTGTGGACTCCGAGCGACCCATCTTGGCATTGAACTTCATGCGTCCCACGCGCGACAGATCGTACGTATCCGGGTTGTAAAACAAGCGTTGAAAAAGGGCTTGAACCGCATCTTCCGTCGGTGGTTCGCCAGGACGCATCATGCGGTAAATGGCGACCCGTGCAGCAAATTCATCTGCCGTTTCATCGGTTCTGAGGGTTTGCGAGATGTACGGACCTTGATCAAGTTCATTGGTATAGATACAAGGCAAATCCCGGATACCCGTCTGGCGTAACTTTTTAAGCAAAACGTCCGTCAATTCGTCATTGGCTTTAGCGATGATTTCGCCAGTATCTGTATCAAGGATATTGCGGGCTACTACGCGTCCAAGCAGAAAGTCTTCAGGCACACTGATGTGTGTGGTGCCAGATTGTTCCAACTCGCGTGTGTGGCGTGCCGTGACACGCTTGTCTTTAGGGACTACAACCTTGCCACTCTTGTCGGTAATATCAAAACGCGCAACCTCTCCGCGTAGGCGTTCGGCGACAAATTCCATCTGGGCGCCACTATCCATTAAACGGAAGTTGTCATTGACAAAGAAATTTGCCAAGACGGACTCGTTGTTGAGTCCAATGGCCTTGAGCAGGATGGTGACGGGCATCTTGCGCCGACGGTCAACACGGAAATAGAGCAGATCCTTGGGGTCGAACTCAAAGTCAAGCCATGAGCCACGGTATGGGATGATGCGTGCGGAAAACAGCAGTTTGCCGGAGCTATGGGTCTTGCCCTTGTCGTGTTCGAAAAATACGCCTGGTGAGCGATGCAACTGTGAGACGATGACACGCTCGGTACCATTGATAATGAACGAACCTTTGCTGGTCATAAGCGGGACTTCGCCCATGTAGACTTCTTGTTCTTTGACCTCTTTGACCACCTTGTTTTGCGAAGTCGATGATTCCCGGTCGTAAATGATGAGTTGGACCTTGGCGCGTACGGCAGACGCAAATGTCAGACCACGGGTTTGACATTCACGCACATCGAATGCGGGTTTGGCCAAGTTGTACTCAAGGTACTTCATTTCGACAAAACCGTTGTGTGAAACGATGGGAAACGCTGCTTCAAATGCTGCCTGCAGACCATCCACTGTTCTCTTTTTTGGAGGGACATCAGCCTGTAAAAAAGCCGTATAAGCGTCCTTTTGCATTTGCAGCAGGTAAGGGATTTCAAGCACGCTATCGCGGTTACCGAAATTTTTGCGAATGCGTTTACGTTCAGTGTATGAATAAGCCATTAGATCTCCGGGCAAAGACTAAAAGGAATCCTGGGGGTCCTAGGCGACTGTTTACAGCGGGGTATTCACCCACATTTTCTTGGCGATTGGCCACTACCAATCACTGGCGGACGACTACGCGTTGCACGTAGCCCGTACCAAGGCATCTTCTGCAGTCGGGGTCAGAAGACACTCAAAAACAGCGTTGGCACAACTGTTATTGGGTGTACTCTAAAAGAGAAGGGCTGGCTCGAAACCAGCCCTGCGACACTCCAATTGAACTTACTTGAGTTCGACCTTGGCACCTGCGTCTTCGAGCTTCTTCTTGGCAGCTTCGGCATCTGCTTTGGAGAGAGCTTCCTTGACGTTCTTGGGTGCGCCATCGACCAAATCCTTGGCCTCCTTGAGGCCCAGACCTGTGATTTCGCGTACTGCCTTGATGACAGCCACCTTGCCTGATCCTGCCTCGAGCAGAACTACGTTGAACTCGGTCTTTTCTTCAGCCACTGGTGCTGCGGCGCCACTGGATGCTGGCGCCGACATTGCGGCTGCGCTGACCCCAAACTTCTCTTCGATGGCTTTCACCAGGTCGTTGAGTTCCATGACCGTCATGCTGTCAAGCGCGGTCAAAAATGCGTCTTTATCGAATGCCATTTTGATTTCCTAAAATATCGGTTATATACAGGTCAGCAGTATTTACGCTGCGACAGCCTCGGCGGGCGCAGCTTCTACTGCTGCACCTGCACTGCGTTGCTCCGCCAATGCCGACAGCACGCGTGCTGTACGTGAAATGGGAGACTGCATCAAGCCCAGCAATTGCGCCAGCAAAACCTCTTTGGAGGGGATGCTGGCAAGTTGCTTGACGCCGTTCACATCCATAGCTTTGCCGCCGTATGCACCAGCGCGGATTACCAATTTGTCATTGGTTTTCGCAAAATCGGCCACCACCTTGGCGGCAGCCACTGCATCCTCGGAAAAACTGTAGATCAGAGGGCCAGTCATCTGGTTTGCGACGACCTCAAATGCGCTACCTTGCACAGCACGACGGGCCAGGGTGTTTTTCAACACACTCAGGCTCACGCCGCTGCTGCGTGCGGAAACGCGCAACTTGGTCATGTCGGCAACCGTGATGCCCCGGTACTCCGCGATCACGAGCGTTTGAGCTTTAGCTGCGAGGCCGGCCACGTCATTGATGACCGCTTCTTTCTCACTGCGATTGAGACTCAAGGTCTACTCCTTTAAATTGCCGCCTTTGGCTGTTCACCAAGGGCGGCTTCACATTGCAGCGACCAACTGTTCGGGAAAAAGTTCCGTTTGCAGTGGAATCGCCATCTGCGTTGGCCAGATCCAAGCGAACTTGGGAACCTTGTATTAAGTGTTTTGCATGCGGATGCACATAAAACACGCCAACGGTCCTGGATGACCTGCCACAACCCGTAGATTGCGACAACCCACCACTTATCGGAAATTCCACCTAAGCGAATTTCCGAATTTCCGAATTTCTGTTCCGTTTCTCTAAGCGGAGATAGTCTGAAGGTCCACGCGGACCCCCACACCCATTGTTGAGGAAACGGCAACTTTTCGCAAATACAAGCCTTTGCTGGATGCAGGTTTGGCCTTGACCAAGGCTTCAACCAGTGCGGCCAGATTACCTTGCAATCGTGTCGACTCAAAGGAGCGACGGCCAATGGTGCTGTGGACAATTCCTGCCTTGTCGATACGAAATTGCACCTGACCTGCTTTTGCATTTTTTACTGCAGTGGCAACATCTGGAGTTACCGTGCCAACCTTCGGATTGGGCATCAAGCCACGGGGACCGAGAATTTGTCCGAGTGTTCCAACGACGCGCATAGCGTCGGGCGCGGCAATTACCACGTCAAACGGAATATCACCGGATTTGACACGGGCAGCCAGATCATCCATGCCAACAATGTCCGCCCCAGCCGCTCTGGCTTCGTCGGCCTTGGCTCCCTGGGCGAAAACCGCTACCCGTTTGGTTTTGCCCGTGCCATTGGGAAGCACAACGGCACCGCGTACCACTTGATCCGACTTCTTGGCATCCACTCCGAGTTGCACAGCCACGTCAATAGACTCATCAAACTTGGCAGTGGCAAAGCTTTTGACCAATTCGAGCGCATCACCCAGTGGGTAAAGTTTGCTGTTATCAACTTTGCCGATTTGCGTTTTTTGTTTTTTTGTGATTTTGGACATTTAGACACCCTCCACATTGACGCCCATGGAGCGCGCAGATCCGGCGATGGTACGAACTGCAGCATCCAGATCAGCGGCAGTCATATCCTTCATCTTGGTTTTTGCAATTTCCTCAAGTTGTGCGCGTGTGATCTTGCCAACCTTGTCCACGTGTGCCCGCGCAGAACCCTTGTCCAGTTTGATTGCTTTTTTGATCAGAACCGTTGCCGGGGGAGTTTTGATGATAAATGTAAAACTCTTGTCGGCATATGCAGTGATCACCACGGGTAACGGCAAACCTGGCTCCATACCTTGGGTCTGGGCATTGAATGCCTTGCAGAATTCCATGATGTTGAGACCACGCTGACCGAGCGCCGGACCAATGGGAGGGGACGGGTTGGCTTTGCCGGCTGGCACTTGCAGCTTGACAAAACCGACGATTTTTTTCGCCATGATTTCTCCTTGCGGGTAATTACGCTTTGGCTACGCTTTGCGAGCCTTGGCTCCCCGACGTTAACGACTCTGAATAACAAACCTTCGCGCCGAGCCGAAAAGCGCAAGATTAACCAATTTAGTCAACGGGTTTCAGGTTTTTTCGATTTGCGAAAACTCAAGTTCGACAGGCGTAGCTCTACCAAAAATAGTAACCGAAACCCGTACCTTGCTCTTTTCGTAGTTCACGTCTTCCACAGATCCATTGAAATCTGTGAAGGGACCTTCTTTGACACGCACCAACTCACCCACCACAAACTCAACTTTGTGACGCGGCCTATCCGTGCCCTCTTGCATCTGGCTGACAATTTTCATAACCTCGGACTCGGAAATGGGTGCGGGGCGATTCCTGGCACCACCTACGAATCCGGTGACCTTGTTGGTGTGTTTGACCAGATGCCAACTGTCATCATCCATGACCATTTCCACCAGTACATAGCCGGGGAAGAATTTGCGTTCGGTGGTCTTTTTCTGGCCGTTCTTGACTTCCACCACTTCTTCAATCGGAACAAGAATACGACCAAACTTGTGCTGCATGCCTGCGCGGACAATGCGTTCCTGGATGTTGCGTTCGACCGCTTTTTCCATGCCGGAATAGGCGTGCACCACGTACCAACGCAAATCGGGATTTCTCGCAGGGGAGGGCGAGGTTTCAGTAATCAGGGGCTGTTCAGCATCGGTCATCACTTTTTCCACCCCAGAATCAAATCATACAAAAGCCACTCAAGTGTCTTGTCAGTAGCCCATAAAAACAAGGCCATCAGCAATACAAAACCAAAAACGTAAGCCGTAACCTGGATGGCTTCCTTGCGTGTGGGCCAAACGACTTTTTTGACCTCACGCCAGGAATCCCGTCCAAAGGCAATCAACTTGCGACCGGATTCGGTGAGAAAGAATATCCCGGCGGCAACGACCAGCCCCAGAATCAGAGCTAACCATTGGATGGCCGGCCCCTGTTTATCCAGCAGATAGTATGCTAACAGTGCCACCACCACCAGGGCGGACGCAGCGACCTGTTTGGCTCTATCTGCTCCCGTGTTGACGGTTTCGACTTGCGTTGTGGCCATGTTGTTTAAACTTAAGTTATTGGATCGATCCAGCGCCGGTATGTACGAGGCGCGAACACACCACATTGTGGTGAACGCGCAAGCACAAAAGCCACCGGTTGCACGGTAATTGAAAAGATAACGGATGGATGGCAGGGGCAGTAGGAATCGAACCTACAACCTTCGGTTTTGGAGACCGACGCTCTGCCAATTGAGCTATACCCCTATGAACTGTCCCCACTCTGTAACGGGCTGTGAAACGAGTAAAACGCGCGCAGCCACGTTTGTTACTGGCTTGATTCTTGTATATCACGCAATGATTTTGCTCACCACGCCCGCACCCACGGTGCGCCCGCCTTCACGGATGGCAAAGCGCAGACCTTCCTCCATGGCAATCGGGCTGATCAATTTGACCGTGATCGTCACGTTGTCGCCTGGCATCACCATTTCCTTGTCCTGGGGCAACTCGATGGCGCCGGTCACATCCGTGGTGCGGAAGTAGAACTGTGGGCGGTAGTTGTTGAAGAAAGGCGTATGACGACCACCTTCGTCCTTGCTCAATACGTAAATTTCACCCGTAAAATGCGTGTGTGGCTTGATTGAACCGGGTTTGCACAGCACCTGGCCGCGCTGTACATCCTCGCGCTTGGTGCCACGCAACAGGATACCCACGTTGTCGCCAGCCTGACCCTGGTCCAGCAGTTTGCGGAACATTTCCACGCCTGTGCAGACGGTCTTCTGGGTGTCCGCAATACCGACAATCTCGATTTCTTCACCGACCTTGATGACACCGCGCTCCACACGCCCGGTCACCACTGTGCCACGACCGGAGATGGAGAACACGTCCTCCACCGGTATCAGGAATGCGCCATCCACGGCGCGCTGGGGCATGGGGATGTAGGAGTCCAGCGCTTCGGCCAGCTTCATGATCGAACCTTCGCCGAGTTCACCCTTGTCGCCTTCCATCGCCAGCTTGGCAGAGCCGTGCACGATGGGGGTGGCATCACCAGGGAATTCGTACTTATCCGGCAGTTCGCGCACTTCCATTTCAACGAGTTCAAGCAACTCGGCGTCATCCACCATGTCGCACTTATTCATGTAGACGATGATGTAAGGCACACCCACCTGGCGTGCCAGCAGGATGTGTTCGCGAGTCTGGGGCATGGGGCCGTCGGCAGCCGATACCACCAGAATGGCGCCGTCCATCTGCGCTGCGCCCGTAATCATGTTCTTCACATAATCGGCGTGTCCGGGGCAGTCCACGTGGGCATAGTGGCGGTTGGCGGTTTCGTATTCGACGTGAGCCGTGTTGATGGTAATGCCGCGCTCTTTTCTTCAGGAGCAGCGTCAATCTGGTCATACGCCTTGGCCGTGCCGCCAAACTTGGACGCCAGCACCGAAGTGATCGCCGCTGTCAACGTCGTTTTACCGTGGTCAACGTGGCCAATCGTCCCTACATTCACGTGGGGCTTGGTACGTGTAAACTTTTCTTTTCCCATTTCTCAAACTCCGAAAAATAATGCGGTCAAATCAAAATATTCCAAAATATTCCAAAATATTCACTGCATAACCGTCAAAAACCACATCCATGACGACCATGCGCAATGCTGGTGCCCTTTGCGGGAATCGGACCCGCGACCTCTCCCTTCCCAAGGGAGTGCTCTACCACTAGCCGAAGGCATAACCTTTGCAAACAACACTCTACAGACTATCTGTGGAGCGGGGTAGGAGAATCGAACTCCTCGCTTTAGCTTGGAAGGCTAAGGTATTACCACTATACGAACCCCGCAAAGACATTCAGAAAGAAACTTTCGCGTAACCAGCGATGCATCCATCACTGGTGGAGAGGACTAGATTCGGACCAGCGTACTCGTAAGAGGGCAGATTTACAGTCTGCTGCCATTAACCACTCGGCCACCTCTCCAAAGGTGAGCCGCGAATTGTGCCATCAAGTTTCGATGTTCAGAGTTGCCACGAAGAATTTTTTCAGTTCTGTGGTGTGTTGTCAGTATCGTCCTGGTGGCGTAGCTTCCATGCACGTGCTTGCGAAAAATGGCCACAGCCGATAAATGGCAGCGGAGGACGCAGGGCGGACAATGGCGATGGATGGTTGGCACAGAGCATCAGGTGTTGCCTGGCATCAATCAAGCCGCGTTTACCTTGTGCATGCGAGCCCCATAGCATGAATACTGCAGCTTTGGCATGGGTGGAAACGTGGCGAATAATGGTATCGGTCAACACTTCCCAGCCACGTCCGCTGTGGCTTGCGGCTTGTCCTTCTTCCACTGTCAGGCACGTATTGAGCAAGAGCACGCCTTTGCGTGCCCATCGCACCAGACTGCCACCGGGATGAGGGTACGACGGAAAGGGTGTTCCAAGGTCGCGCTGCAGTTCCTTGAAGATGTTGCGCAGCGACGGTGGCAGGACCACGCCGGGTGCAACGGAAAAGGCCAGACCTTCCGCCTGCCCGCGTCCATGGTAGGGATCCTGCCCCAGAATCACGACTCGAACCGCATGTGCCGGGGTGAGCTGCAAGGCCCGCAGTTGTTGTGGGGGGAATATGACTGCGCCGGAGTCGAGTCGGGTCTGTAAAAATGCCAACAACCCTTGCCCTGTGTCCGATTGAAAAAAACCATCCACCAGTGCTTGCCAGTCAGGCGATACCGGCCATTCCTTCGGATCGGCGCTTTGGAGTTGCATGTTCAGCCAAACAGGTCTGCCAAGGCATGTCCTGGCTCGGGAGCGCGCATGAAGGCTTCGCCGACCAAAAACGCGTGAACGCCCGCAGTGCGCATTTTCAGCACGTCGTCGCGCGTCAAAATACCACTCTCTGTGATCAACAGGCGATCCGTTGGAACCTGGGGAATAAGGGCAAGAGTGGTTTCCAGAGACACGGCGAACGTTTGCAAGTTGCGGTTGTTGATGCCCAGCAGCGGCGTTTTGAGCTTTAGCGCCCGCTCCAGCTCGGTAGCGTCATGCACTTCTACCAGTACGGCCATATCCAGTCCAAGTGCAATGGCCTCCAGGTCCTGCAATTGCGCATCGTCCAGGCACGCGGCAATGAGCAATACGCAGTCGGCCCCATGGCACGTGAGGCGTATATCTGTATTCGTCTACCATGAAGTCCTTGCGTAGCACGGGCAGAGGACAACTGGCGCGTGCCTGCTTCAGGTAATCCACCTGACCCTGGAAGAATTGCACATCGGTCAGCACGGACAAACAGGCGGCTCCATGCTCGGCATAACTTTGGGCAATGTCTGCGGGAATGAAATCGGCGCGTAGCACACCCTTGCTGGGGCTTGCCTTCTTGATTTCGGCAATGACCGCCGGTTGGCCTTGTGCTATTTTTTGTCGCAAGGCACCGACAAAATCACGTGTCAACACACGCGACTGCGCATCGGCACGCACGTCTTGCAGCGAGATGCGTTTTTTGGCTGCGGCTATCTCCTGGTGTTTGACGGCAACGATGGCGTCCAGGATATTGCTCATGCCGTAGCGTCCTGGGTCGTTGCCAATGTACGTGACAGAGCGATCAGATCTTGCAGACGGGTTTTTGCCGCTCCTGATTCAATAGCTTCTCTCGCACGTTCCATGCCATCTTCCATGCTATTGTCACATTGGCAGCGTACAGGGCCAAGCCGGCATTGAGAATGACGATTTCTCTGGGCGCTCCTTGCTGGTTGTCGAGCACGCCCAGTAACATGGCTTTGGAGTCCTCAGCATGGCTTACCTTGAGTGCGCGGTTGCTGGCCATGACCATGCCGAAGTCTTCGGGATGGATTTCATATTCGGTGATGTGCCCGTCCTTGAGTTCGCCTACCAGGGTGGCAGCACCCAGGCTCGCCTCGTCCATGCCATCACGGCCGTAGACAACCAATGCATGTTCCGCGCCGAGCCGCTGCAGGGCCGTACCTGAATACCCACCAGATCGGGATGGAACACCCCATCAGGATATTGGGCGCTCCCGCCGGTTGGTCAGCAGCCCCAGGATGTTGAAAATCGTTTTGATGCCCAGTCGCGCCGTACTGGCGCTACATTTTTCGAGCTGGATGGTGATTGGGTGCAAACATGAAGCCCACCCGACTTCAGCAATGCGGCGATATAATCGATGCGGGGGACAGGTTGATATGCAATCCAGCGCTTCAAGCACGTCACTGCCGCTTTTGCTGCTGACACCGCGCCCGCCGTGTTTGCTGACCCTGGCTCCCGCTGCAGCCGCCACGAACGCATGGCGCAGGTGGAAGTATTGAATGTGTGCGCGCCATCGCCACCGGTACCTACGGTATCCACCAGATGTGTTTTGTCCTTTACTTCAACTTTGGTAGCGAACTCGCGCATCACCTGTGCGGCAGCGGTGATTTCGCCAATGGTTTCTTTCTTGACCCGCAAGCCGGTGATGAGTGCTGCCATCAACACGGGGACATTTCACCGGACATGATCTGGCGCATCAAGTGCAACATTTCGTCGTGGAAAATTTCACGGTGTTCGATGGTACGAAGCAGCGCTTCCTGGAGAGTGATTGGGTTGTGGTATTGATCATGGCGTTATCATACCTGGAATGGTCTTTCCGCTTCTGTGCTGCTTTGCTCTGCCTTGCGAATACGTGGGCATTGAAAAAAGCAGGAGCAGATGGCGAGGCCAAGGGCATGGCATGGTAAGGGGGTTCAACGCACCACCACCGACGGCGGCACGGAAATGGTGGACGGGCCGATGTCCTGCAGCGGGCCCAGCGGGTTGCGGCGTATGTCTGTCTCGTGGATGGTGGGTTGGCCGCCCCAGGTGCGGTAGGCCACCACGTCCTCCACCAGCAGCACGACCGCATTGAAGCGCCAGCCTGTCACTTCGGTGTGCCAATTGAGTTAGAAAAAGTCGTCAAGGAGCTGCCCTTCGCGCTCGGGTCAGGTGGGGAAACGATGGCATCCGCACCGGCAAGCGTCGCGCGCCTGCAGGCACTGCACGATGCCTGGGTCAAGGTCGCGCTTTTCGATCACGCCTGCAGGTACGAAGCGACGCATCACGTCGGCATGGGTCAGCAAGGTGATGTTGGCGGACTTGGCCGGGTCAATGCCTACCTTGCGCAGCGACTCCAGGGTGCTGGTACCGGGCTGCAGTGCTTCGATGGCGTCCCGAGCCTGCGCAAAGCTGGTGAATTCCGAAACATGGGTTTGCGAACGTGGCAGCAGGTTTTTGCACCCGGTCAATGCGACCAGGGTGGTTGCAAGAACTGTCTGTGCAAGGAGCTTGGGTACCAAAGCCATGGAGTGGTGTCGGCGGCCGCGCCGCTTGGAAGTGGTTGCCGATCCATTATTGCAGAGTCCCCCTGGTGCAGGGTAACCCAGGAACCAAAGGCCGCAGCCTGACCGACCACGGTTTCATCGCCTGTCACCAGATTCCAGACCGTTGCCCGCTCGATGCGAAACCGCTGGCCTGTTCTGGCAATGCGTATCCCCGGAGCCGCCATCGATGTAGCCGTGGCTTGCCACCAGTCGAGGCAGGACTGACTCCTCCGCGCCGGAGAGCTCTGCCGACAGGGATAACGGGCAAACCATCTCTTCAACTCGTACAAACAGCTGCTGGACCAAAAGGTTGGCGTAAAGAAAACCGGATCCGGCGCGGTATCGTGCGCCAGCACCACAAACGGCGCGTGGTAAGCGCACCGGCCAATGCGACCCACTTGCAGCACGCGGCAGCGAAGTCACGCTGCAAGCTGCCGACAACAGGGCGAATCAGCTCAGCGGACGCAGCCTGGTACTGGTTGGCGGCAGACGGTTCGGTACGGTCGAATGGCATGGCCTGGCCCATCGGGTGTGTGTGGTTGTTTGGGTGAAGCGTGCCTAAACGTGCCTAATGGCTGCTTTGGGGCTGCTCTACCCCTTTGAACACGACTTCCATCGGTATCTTGAGGTCGATGCTGTTCAGGGTCAGTCCGTCTGCCTTTGTCTGATCCACCAACCGCCAGACATCGGTTTCGTCCAGCGTGAACACTTCCACCCGCCGGTCTGATGGATCGATCAACGCCTCGCAATGCGGATGGCAGACGGTAGAGTGGGAACTTGTCGCGTTGGTCTAGCCCCTAGTGGATGGCGACAGCACTTCGATGATGAGCTTGGGATCAATGATGACTTGTTCGTCACCCGCGTCGGCTTTACCGCACGTCACCACCACATCGGGGTACAGGATGCCTTCGGCAATCTGCACCTTCATGCTCTCGGTGAACGCCTGGCAACCTGTGCCATCAAATGGTCAACAATGCGGCTTCAAGGTTCATGATAACCCGGTTGTGACGCGCAGTACCGCCAACCATCGCGAAGATATCGCCACGATAGAACTCATGCCGGTCAGGTTGATGATCCTCCCAGGCCATGAATTCGGCCAAGGTCATCTTTGCAAGCGGTAGGCCCATCTGGCTACACAATCGCGCTGGGGCGTTCACCGCACTCGTAGACCACATAGACGCGCCCCACGATCAGCTGGTCGAGCTTGCCGATCTGCTCCAGGTTCTTGTTGCCATAGGGCAGCTTGTGCAGGATGTAGCGCATGGCAGCCAGTCGGGCGCGTTTTTTGCAGTCGCTCTTGATGACCGTCCAGGGTGAATCGGCGGTGTCGGTCTCGAAAAACATGTTTTCCTTGGCCCGGGTGTACTCTTCCCACTTGTCCAGCGAAGCCATATCAATCGGGCTGAGTTTCCACTGCTTGAGCGGGTGGTTTTCGCGCTCCTTGAAACGGCGGCGTTGCCACTGACCACGCTCCATCTCGCTGGGTTTTCCAGCGCCGCCACCCGTCCTTGCGCGGATCGGGTGTTCCATCGAAGCGCTTGATGGTGCCGCCCTTCCCCGCTGCGTAGCGCCCTTCGAACAGGATGACCACGCTGCCCGTCTCTTTGACCCAGGCTTGCAGCTTGAGCAATTCCGCTTGCGGGCGGAATTTTCCCGCCTCGTAGTTTCTGCGGCACAGCGGGTTTCGAGCGCGGAGTAGCCGCCATCTGGCCAATCGTCGAAGCTCTTCCTCCGGGTTTTTCGTTTGTGTGTGCCTGGTTTTCTGCGCAGCAATGCGGCGCGCAACACACGCGCGTCGTCCTCGGGCTCCCTCCAGCAGCGCACGCAAGCCACGGGCACGCTCTTCGGCGGTCGCCTCGATCGACGTCCGGGCGCACCGGTCAAGTGCTGCCGCAGCGGCTGCTCGCCCTGGGCGGCATCAATTGCGCCACGGTCAATGACAAACTGGTTGAGCGCAGCGGCGCGGTTTGATGGCGGTACATCCCCTTGCGCCACGGCACGCACGGCTGAACGGCCTACGCCCTGCCCGGTGCGGGCTTTGCGCGGTTTCTTGACGGGGGAAGCAGGGGTGGTGGCAGGGTTTGGCGGGGGTGACGGGATCGTCCGACATGGTGTGACTTTCTCCTGGGTTAAGGCTTAAGTTTTGCTGCCGTTTCTACCGGCTAAAGCGGCCAGACAACGCCATAGTTGTTGAGAATTGCATCCAGCGGCTGGTTATGCGGCTCGGGTTCAAAATCATCGATAAATCCGGCGCTAAAACTCAGTCCGACGATAAACGGGCGCGGCTTGATCGTGGTCAGCAAACGATCGTCGACCCCGCCGCCAGCAACCGGTATCCACCCCGGCCCGTAACCGATGCACGGCGCAAACAGCAATGTGGGTGCGATCAACTCGGTATCCTTGGGCATGGGATTCCATAGGCATCTTCTTCCATCGGACAACCGGGATACCGGCATGAAAACGCATGGTTTTTCTCCTGTCCACCACCGGCAGGCCGATGCGGCGGCGCGGTTTGCGCGGCTGTTCCAGCAGTTCGCCGTCTTCTTTCCAACGGTGCAAGGCTGGCAAAGGGTCAAACTCGCCATGATCGGCCAATAAGCACCGTCACATGCGGTGTCTGGCCGCCCCCGCAACCAGAGAAATACGCATTTCCTGCTGCAAATCGGCCATGAATTCTGCCTATGAGCAAAGCTGCAAACGCTCTTCAAACAGTTTTTACGCAAAACCTTCTTGTCCTCTATCCTGGACTCTTGTGGACTCTTGCGACGGTGTTCATAATCCCCTATGCAGTTTTCATCTATTTGACTTGATTGCCCTTTGGGCTGCCTGATTACCTCCCTGCCCGTGCCAGCATACGCCCAGAAGCGCGAGAATACACGCGCCGACGAGCTGATTCTGGACATGGCGCAGGCCTATAAACAGCGTGACCGCAAGCGCCTTGCCACCCTTTTACCCCAGGCACGCGGCCATGTGCTCGAACCCTGGGCGGCCTATTGGGACTTGTCGGCCCGCCTGGACGAAGCCAGCCGCAGCGAGGTGCAGGAATTTTTCACCCGTTTTGGCAACACTTGCAGGAAGACCGGCTGCGCGTCGGTGGCTGCTGCACCGCAGGAACAACCGTGACTGGGAAACCTTCCGGCACGAATACCCCGCTCTACCGCATGAACGACGACCACGTTCGGTGCGCTGTTACTACTGGCCGAGCACCAGGAGCAGCAATGGCAATAGCAATAGCAATGGCAATATAGCGGTAACGGTATCTGACATCGACGCAAAGCTCAGGAACATCTGGCTGCCGATGAAAGAAGCCGATGAAGCCTGCGCCAGCGTAACCGGGCACAGTTTCTCAAGGAACATCCCGATGTGATGCCCAGGTGGATATTATTGCGCGGAGCTGGAAATGGAAAACGACCGACTGCGCGTCGTGAACCAGGCCATTGACCTGCTCCGACCCCAAGTGAACGTTAAGACGGTGGACGGCATCTACCTGCATCCTCTTAATACCTCAGACAAGTTCACCGCGCTGCACTGGAAACCCCGCGAAATGGTGTCGCTGACGCCGGCGTCCGCCTGGCCTACCTGGATCCCGATGAAGCGACGGCGGAACTGGGCAAACTGCGCTGGCGAACGCAACTCACGGCAGAAGAGCGCAACTGGATCCCCGGTGCCAGTTAGCGAAACGTGCGGCACAAAAGGTATCTGATGACGCCACCCTCTACGCCCCACCCGAGGCAAGGCCAAGGACATGCACGAAGACCACCTCGCCTGCGGAAAATACGCGCCGCGATCCGCAGGAACCGGAGACGTGGAACCATGTGTTCCGACGCCCCCGACGCCATGCCGGAGGCCCAGCGCAACGATCCGGCCTGGGTCTACTGGCGCGCCAGAACCTCGCTGCAGCGCACGCCCTCGGAATCGACACGCGCGCAGGCCTTGCAACTGCTGCAAGGCATTGCGGGCGTGCGCGGGTTTT
>JADJFE010000036.1 GCA_016708725.1 Candidatus Aalborgicola bjergmarkensis | reverse complement strand
TGATGTTGAGACCACGTTGACCGAGCGCCGGGCCAATGGGGGAGCGGGTTGGTTTTTGGCCGTATTGGCACTTGCAGCTTGACAAAACCGACGATTTTTTCGCCATGATTTCTCCTTGCGGGTAATTACGCCTTGGCTACGCTTTGCGAACCTTGGCTCCCCGACGTTAACGACTCTGAATAACAAACCTTTGCGCCGAGCCAAAAAGCGCAAGATCAACCGATCTGGTCAGCAGATGTCAGGTTTTTTCAATTTGCGAAACCCCAGTTCGACAGGTGTGGCTCTTACCAAAAATAGCAATCGAAACCTTTTTTGCACCTTGCTCTTTTCAGATGTTCACGTCTTCCACAGATCCAATGAAATCCGTGAAAGGCCCTTCTTTAACACGGCACCAATTCACCACCATGTTCAACTCAGACGCGGCTTAAAAATAAGCTCCTCTTGCATCTGGCTGTGGATGTAATTTTCATAACCTCGGACTCGGAAATGGGTGCAGGGCGATTCCTGGCTTCACCACTCATTTAATCCGGTGACGTGTTAATGTGTTTAACCAGATGCCAACTGTCATCATCCATGACCATTTCCACCAGTACAGCCGGGGAAGAATTTGCGTTCGGTGGTCTTTTCTTGACCGTTCTTGACTCCACCACCTCCTCAATTGGAACAAGAATACGACCAAACTTGTGCTGCATGCTCTGCGCGGGCAATGCGTTCCTGATATTGCCTCGACCGCTTTTCCATGCCGGAATAAGCATGCACTACATACCAACGCAGATCGGGACTTCTGCAGGGGGCGAGGATTCAGCACTAGCTGTCTAGCATCGGTCACTTTTTCCACCCCAGAATCAAATCATACAAAAGCACCAAGCGTCTTGTCAGTAGCCCACAAAAACAAGGCCATCACCAATACAAAACCAAAAACGTAAGCCGTACTCGAACTGCTTCCTGCGTGTAGGGCCAAACGACTTTGACTTCACGCCAGAACCCGTCCAAAAGCAATCAACTTACGACCGACTCGTTAGAAAAATATCCCGGCGGCAACGACCAGCCCAGAATCAGAGCTAGACCATTGGATGGCCGGCCCCGTTTATCCAGGAGATAGTACATGCTAACAGTGCCACCAGCCACCAGGGCGGACGCAGCGACCTGTTTGGCTCTATCTGCTCCCGTGTTGACGGTTTCGACTTGCGTTGTACGGCCATGTTGTTTAAACTTAGGTTATTGGATCGATCCAGATCCGGTATGTACGACAAGAACACACCACATTGTGGTGAACGCGTAAGCACACAAGCCACCGGTTGCACGGTAATTGAAAAGATAACGGATGGATGGCAGGGGCAGTAGGAATCGAACCTACAACCTCGGTTTTGGAGACCGACGCCTGCCAATTGAGCTATACCCCATGAACTGTCCCCACTCTGTAACGGGCTGTGAAACGAGTAAAACGCGCGCAGCCGTACGTTTGTTATTGGCTTGCTTCGTTATATATCACGCAATGATTTTGCTCACCACACCAGCGCCGACGGTACGACCACCTTCGCGAATGGCGAAACGCAATCCCTCTTCCATGGCAATCGGGCTGATCAATTTGACCGTGATGGTCACGTTGTCGCCCGGCATCACCATTTCCTTGTCCGTTGGCAACTCAATCGCGCCGGTCACATCCGTGGTGCGGAAATAGAACTGCGGACGGTAGTTGTTGAAGAACGGCGTATGACGACCACCCTCGTCCTTGCTCAACACATAGATTTCACCCGTGAAATGCGTGTGTGGCTTGATCGAACCCGGCTTGCACAGTACCTGACCACGCTGCACGTCCTCGCGCTTGGTGCCGCGCAGCAAGATGCCCACGTTGTCGCCAGCTTGACCCTGGTCCAGCAGTTTGCGGAACATTTCCACGCCTGTGCAGACTGTTTCTGGGTGTCGGCGATGCCGACAATCTCGATTTCTTCGCCGACCTTGATGACACCGCGCTCCACGCGCCCGGTTACCACTGTGCCACGACCCGAGATGGAGAACACGTCTTCCACCGGCATCAGGAATGCGCCATCCACTGCACGTTTGGGCATGGGGATGTAGGAGTCCAGTGCCTCGGCCAGCTTCATGATCGAGCCTTCGCCGAGTTCGCCTTTGTCGCCTTCCATCGCCAGCTTGGCCGAACCGTGAATGATGGGGGTGGCATCGCCCGGGAATTCGTATTTATCCAGCAGCTCGCGTACTTCCATCTCCACCAGTTCAAGCAACTCGGCGTCGTCCACCATGTCGCACTTGTTCATGTAGACGATGATGTAGGGCACGCCCACCTGGCGCGCCAGCAGAATGTGTTCGCGGGTCTGGGGCATGGGGCCGTCGGCAGCAGACACCACCAAAACGGCGCCGTCCATTTGCGCAGCACCCGTGATCATGTTTTTCACATAATCGGCGTGTCCGGGGCAGTCCACGTGCATAGTGGCGGTTGGCGGTTTCGTATTCGACGTGGGCCGTGTTGATGGTAATGCCGCGCGCTTTTTCTTCGGGAGCTGCGTCGATCTGGTCGTAGGCCTTGGCCGTGCCACCAAACTTGGCCGCCAACACCGAAGTGATCGCTGCCGTCAGCGTCGTCTTGCCGTGGTCAACGTGACCAATCGTGCCCACATTCACGTGGGGCTTGGTACGTGCAAACTTTTCTTTTCCCATTTCTCAAACTCCGAAAAATAATGCGGTCAAACCAAAATATTCACTGCAAAATATTCACTGCATAAGCGTCAAAATCCACATCCATGACGACCACGCGCAATGCTGGTGCCCTTTGCGGGAATCGGACCCGCGACCTCTCCCTTACCAAGGGAGTGCTCTACCACTGAGCCAAAAGGGCATAACCTTTGCAAATAACACTCTCCAGATTATCTATGGAGCGGGGTAGGAGAATCGAACTCCTCGCTTTAGCTTGGAAGGCTAAGGTATTACCACTATACGAACCCCGCAAAGACATTCAGGAAGAAATTTCTGCGTAACCAGGGATGCATCCATCACTGGTGGAGAGGGCTGGATTCGAACCAGCGTACTCGTAAGAGGGCAGATTTACAGTCTGCTGCCATTAACCACTCGGCCACCTCTCCAAAGGTGAGCCGCGAATTATGCCATCAAGTTTGGATGTTCAGAGTTGGGACGAAGAATTTTTTCAATTGTGCGGTGTCTGTGGTGTGTTCTCAGCATCGTCCTGGTGATCCAGCTTCCATGCACGTGCTTGCGAAAAATGACTGCAGCCGATAAAGGGTAGCGGAGGGCGCAGGGCAGACAATGGCGATGGATGGTTGGCACAGAGAATCAGGTGTTGCCTGGCATCAATCAAGCCGCGTTTACTTTGTGCATGCGAACCCCATAACATGAATACCGCAGCTTTGGCGTGGGTCGAAACGTGGCGAATAATGGTATCGGTCAATACTTCCCAACCGCGTCCGCTGTGGCTTGCGGCTTGTCCCTCTTCCACGGTCAGGCAGGTATTGAGCAAGAGCACGCCTTTGCGTGCCCATTGCACCAGGCTGCCACCGGGATGCGGGAATGGTGGAAAGGGTGTTCCAAGGTCGCGTTGCAGTTCCTTGAAGATGTTGCGCAGCGATGGCGGCAGGGCCACGCCGGGTGCAACGGAAAAGGCCAGGCCTTCAGCTTGTCCGCGTCCATGGTACGGGTCTTGTCCCAGAATCACGACCCGAACTGCATGTGCCGGGGTGAGTTGCAAGGCACGCAGTGGTTGTGGCGGGAATATGACTGCGCCGGAGTCGAGCTGTGCCTGTAAAAATGCCAACAACCCTTTCCCCGTGTCTGATTGAAAAAACCCATCCACCAGAGTTTGCCAATCAGGTGACACCGGCCATTCCTTCGGGTCGGCGCTTTGGAGTTGCATGTTCAGCCAAACAGGTCTGCCAAGGCCTGTCCTGGCTCGGGAGCACGCATGAAGGCTTCGCCGACCAGAAAAGCATGGATGCCCGCAGTGCGCATTTTCAGCACGTCGTCGCGCGTCAGAATACCGCTCTCCGTGATCAGCAGGCGATCCGTTGGCACCTGGGGAATAAGGGCAAGGGTGGTTTCCAGGGACACGGTGAACGTTTGCAAATTGCGGTTGTTGATGCCCAGCAGTGGCGTTTTGAGCTTCAGTGCCCGCTCCAACTCGGCGGCATCATGCACTTCTACCAGTACAGCCATATCCAGTCCCAGTGCAATGGCTTCCAGGTCCTGCAATTGCGCATCGTCCAGACATGCGGCAATGAGCAAGATGCAATCGGCTCCCATGGCACGTGAGGCGTAGATTTGGTACGCATCCACCATGAAGTCCTTGCGCAGCACGGTAAGGGACAACTGGCACGTGCCTGCTTCAGATAATCCACCTTGGGACCTGGAAAAATTGCACATCGGTCAGCACGATAAGCAGGCAGCTCCTTGCTCGGCATAACTTTGGGCAATGTCGGCGGGAATGAAATCGGCGCGTAGTACCCTTTGCTGGGGCTTGCTTTTTTATCTCGGCGATGACTGCTGGTTGGCCTGCGCTATTTTCTGGCGCGAGACCGGACAAAATCACGTGTCAACACACGCGACTGCGCATCGGCACGCACGTCTTGCAGCGAGATGCGTTTTTTGGCTGCGGCTATCTCCTGGTGTTTGACGGCAACGATGGCGTCCAGGATATTGCTCATGCCGCATCCTGGGCTGTTGCCAATGTGCGTGACAGTGCGATCAGATCTTGCAGACGGGTTTTGCTGCTCCTGATTCAATAGCTGTCCCGCACGTTCCATGCCGTTTTCCATGCTATTTGCCACATTGGCAGCGTACAGGCCAAGCCGGCATTGAGAATGACGATTTCCTGGCGCGCCTTCCTGGTTGTCGAGCACACCCAGTAGCATGGCTTTGGAGTCGTCGGCATTGCTTACCTGAGTGCGCGGCTGCTGGCCATGGCCATGCCAAAGTCTTCGGGGTGGATTTCGTATTCGGTGATTTGCCCATCCTTTAGTTCGCCCACCAGTGGCAGCACCTAGGCTCGCCTCGTCCATGCCATCACGACCGTAAACAACCGGTGCATGTTCGGCGCCGAGTCGCTGCAGGGCGCTACCTGGATGCCAACCAGATCGGGATGGAACACCCCATCAGGATATTGGGCGCCCGCCGGGTTGGTCAGCGGACCCAGGATGTTGAAAATCGTTTTGATGCCCAGCTCGCGCTGTACTGGCGCTACATTTTTCATTGCTGGATGGTGATTGGGTGCAAACATGAAGCCCACACCGACTTCAGCAATGCAACGTGCAATCGACGCAGGGGACAGGTTGATATGCAATCCCAGCGCTTCAAGCACGTCCGCACTGCCGCTTTGCTGCTGACACTGCGCCCCCGCCGTGTTTGCTGACCCTGGCGCCTGCCGCTGCAGCCGCCAGAACATGGCGCAGGTGGAAATATTGAATGTGTGTGCCCCATCGCCACCGGTACCCAGCGATGTCCACCAGATGTGTTTTGTCGGTTACTTCGACTTTTGTAGCAAACTCGCGCATCACCTGTGCGGCAGCGGTGATTTCGCCAATGGTTTCTTTCTTGACCCGCAAGCCGGTGATGAGTGCCGCCATCAACACGGGGACATTTCACCGACATGATCTGGCGCATCAGGTGTAACATTTCGTCGTGAAAATCTCGCGGTGTTCGATGGCACGAAGCAGCGCTTCCTGGGGTGATTGTGCTGGTGCTAGTTGTTGGTCATGGCGGTATCTTAACCCTGGAATGGTCTTTCCTGCTTCTGGCTACTTTGCTCTGCCCTGTGAATACGTGGGCATTGAAAAAGCAGGAGCAGATGGCGAGGCCAAGGGCATGGCATGGCATGGCAGGGGTTCCAACGCACCACCACCGACGGCGGCACGGAAATGGTGGACGCCGATGTCCTGCAGCGCCCAGCGGGGTTGCGGGCGTGCGTCTGTCTCGTGGATGGTGGGTTGGCCGCCCCAGGTGCGGTAGGCCACCACGTCCTCCACCTCAGCAGCACGGGACCCGAAACAGCGCCAGCCTGTCACTTCGGTGTGCCGCTTGAAGTTGAAAAAGTCGTCCAGGAAGCTGCCCTTGCGCTCGGAGTCCAGGTGGGAAGCGATGACATCCACACCCCGGCAAGCGTCGCGCGCCTGCAGGCACTGCACGATGCCTGGGTCAAGGTCGCGCTTTTCGATCACGCCTGCAGGTACGAAGCGCGACGCATCACGCTCGGCATGGGTCAGCAAGGTGATGTTGGCGTGATTCTGGCCGGGTCATTCACCGCAGCGACTCCAGGTGCTGGTACCGGGCTTGCAGTGCTTCGATGGCGTCCCGAGCCTGCGCAAAGCTGGTGAATTCCGAAACATGGGTTTGCGAACGTGGCAGTGAGGTTTTGCAATCTACCAATGCGACCAGGGTGGCTGCAAGAACTGTCTGTGCAAGGAGCTTGGGTACCAAAGCCATGGAGTGGTGTCAGCGGCCGCGCCGCTTTGGAAGTGGTTGCCGATCCATTATTGCAGAGAGTCCCCCTGGTGCAGGGTAACCCAGGAACCAAAGGCCGCAGCCCCGACACCGACCACGGTTTCATCGCCTGTCACCAGGATTCCAGACCGCTGCCCGCTCGATGCGAAACCGCTGGCCCACCCTGGCAATGCGTATCCCCGAATAGTCATCGATGTAGGCCGTGGTTTGCCACCCGTCGAGGAGGCGCTGACGCTCCTCCCGGCGCCAGAGGCTCTGCCGAAAGATTAAGGCAGGCAAACCATCTTCCAACTGGCCGCAAACAGCTGCTGGGCCGTGCTGTTGGCGTAAAGAAAACCGGATCCGGCGCGGGATCGTGCGCCAGCACCACAAACGGCGCGTGGTAAAGCGCACCGGCTACATGCGACCCACTTGCAGCGCGGCAGCAGGTCACGCTGCAGAAGCTGCCGATGGCTTGCAGAATCAGGTCAGCGGACGCAGCCTGGTACTGGGTTGGCAGCAGACGGTTCGGTACGGTCGAATGGAAGCGGCCTGGTCCATCGGTGTGTGTGGTTGTTTGGTGGGAAACGCCTAAACGTGCCTAATGGCTGCTTTGGGGCTGCTCTACCCCTTTGAACACGACTTCCATCGGTATCTTGAGGTCGATGCTGTTCAGGGTCAGTCCGTCTGCCTTTGTCTGATCCACCAACCGCCAGACATCGGTTTCGGCCAGCGTGAACACTTCCACCCGCCGGTCTGATGGACCGATCAACGCATACTGGCAATGCGACAGCGAACGGTAGAGGTAGAACTTGTCGCGTTGGTCATAGCCCCTGGTGGATGGCGACAGCACTTCGATGATGAGCTTGGGATCAATGATGACTTGTTCGTCACCCGCGTCGGCTTTACCGCACGTCACCACCACATCGGGGTACAGGATTCCCTCGGCAATCTGCACCTTCATGCTCGGTAGTTACCTGCAACCAAAGCCATCCAAATGGTCAGCAATGCGGCTTGCTGTTCGCGATGACCCGGGGTTGTGACGCGCAGTACCGCCAACCATCGCGAAGATATCGCCACGATTGCGCACCAGATGGCGCTCGAATTCCGGGGTCTGGTGCATGAATTCACGGTATTCATCCTCTGTACAAAAGCCCATGACACGCTCCACACCGGCGCGGTTGTACCAGCTGCGATCAAAAAGCACGATCTCGCCGCGTGTGGGCAGATGTTCGACGTAGCGCCGAAAATACCACTGACCACGCCCAAACCTCTGCTGGTTTTTCCAGCGCCACCACCCGTGCCCCGCGCGGATTGAGGTGTTCCATGAAGCGCTTGATGGTGCCGCCCTTCCCCGCTGCGTCGCGCCCTTCGAACAGGATGACCACGCGCTGCCCCGTCTCTTTGACCCAGGCTTGCAGCTTGAGCAATTCCACTTGCAGGCGGAATTTTTCCGTTCGTATGTTGCGGCGCAGCAGGCTTCGTACGGGTAGCCACCATCACGCCAATCGTCGGAAAGCTCTTCATCCGGGTTTTTCCGTTTGTGTGTGCCTGGCTTTTCTGAACCCAGCAGTGCAGCGCGCAGCACACGCGCGTCGTCCTCGGAAGCCCCCTCCAGCAGCGCACGCAAGCCACGGGCACGCCCAGCGGTCGCCTCGTCGGCATCCGGGCGCACCAGATTGCTGCCGCAACGGCCTTGCCCTGGGCGGCATCATTGCCTGGTCAATGACAACTGGTTGAGTGCAGCGGCGCGGTTTGATGGCGGTATACATCCCTTGCGCCACGGCACGCACGGCTGAACGGTTTCCACGCCTTGCCCGGTGCGGGCTTTGCGCGGTTTCGACGGGGGAAGCAGGGTGGTGGTGGGTGGCAGGGGTGACGGGATCGTCCGACATGGTGTGACTTTCTCCTGGGTTAAGGCGAGTTTTGCTGCCGTTTTCTACCGGGCTAAAGCGGCCAGACAACGCCATAGTTGTTGAGAATCGCATCCAGCGGCTGGTCATGCGGCTCGGGTTCAAAATCATCGATAAATCCGGCGCTAAAACTCAGTCCGACGATAAACGGGCGCGGCTTGATCGTGGTCAGCAAACGATCATAAAACCCGCCACCATAACCCAGCCGGTATCCACCCGGCCCGGGTAACTGACGCAGGGCGCAAAACAGCAATGTGGTGCGATCAACTCGGTATCCTTGGGCTTGGGGATTCCATAGGCATCTTCTTCCATCGGGCAGCCGGGATACCGTGGCATGAAACGCATGGTTTTTTCTCCCCGTCCACTACCGGCAGACCGATGCGGCGCGGTTGCGGTTGTTCCAGCAGTTCGCCGTCTTCTTTCCAACGGTCAAGGCTCGTAAAGGGCCAAACTCGCCCCGATCGGCCAATAAGTACTAATCACCGTGTCTGGCCGCCCCAGCAGCCAGATACGCGGAGCACCTGCCGCAAATCAGCGGCCAATTCCTGCTTCTGGCTGAGGGGCAAACGCTCTTCGAGCAGTTTTTTACGCAAAACCTTCTTGGCCTCTATCCTGGACTCTTGTTCGGACTCTTGAGAATTGTTCATAATCCCCTATGCAGTTTTCATCTATTTGACATTGATTGCCCTTTTTGGGCTGCCTGATCACCTCCCTCTGCCTTGTGCCAGCATACGCCCAGAAGCGGGAGAATACACGCGCCGACGAGCTTATCCCTGACATGGCGCAGGCTCAGAAACAGCGTGACCGCAAGCGCCTCGCTTCCCTTGCCCCAGGCACGCGGCTATGTGTTTCCGAACCCTGGGCGGCTCTATTGGGATTTGGTCGGCCCGCCTGGACGAAGCTAACCGCATCGAGTTGCGGGACTTTTTCACCCGTTTTGGCGCGGTAGACCTTACTACGAGGACCGACTGCGCGTTGAGTGGCTGCCGCACTTGGGGCGCAACCGCGACTGGGAAACTTTCCGGCGCGAATACCCGCTCTACTGCATGAACGATGACTGTTCGCGGCGCTGGGTTACGCCTTGGCCGAGCACCAGGTAGCAATAGCGGTAGCGGTAATAGTACAAAGGGCTAGCGGTACGGTATCGACATTGACGCAAACCCTGGTGCGATATCTGGTTGCCGATGAAAGAAGCCGATGTAAGCTTCGTGCCAGCGTGGCTGAACAGCTTCTCAAGGAACACCCGAAGTGACCCAGGTGTGGTTTCGCGTACGCTTAGGGATGGAAACGACCGATTGCGCGTCGTGAACCAGGCCATTGACCTGCTCAACCCCAAGTGGACCAAGACAGTGGACAGCATCTACCCGCATCCCGCCAAATACTCTGCGGACAAGTTCACCGCGCTGCAACCACAAACCCGCGAAATGGTGTCGCTGGCCTTGATCCGCCCGGCCTACCTCGAACCGGATGAAGCGGCGGCGGAACTTGGCGAACTGCGCTGGCGTACCCAACTCACGGCAGAAGAGCGCAACTGGGCCTGGGGTGTGATTGGCAAACGTGCGGCACAAAATTGTCTGATAACGCTACCCTCTCGGTCTTCACCCGCCGAGGTAAGGCTAAGACATGCACGAAGACCACCTCGCCTGGAGAGTACGCGCCGCGATCAGGACCGGACAATGGAACCATGTGTTCGGTGTCACTGTCGCCATGCTTGAGGCCCAGCGCAACGATCCGGTTTGGTCCGACTGGCGCGCCAGGTGTTGCTGCAGCGCATACCTCGGAATCGAGCGCGCGCAGGCCTTGCAACCGACGCCAGCCGTGCGGGCGTGCGCGGGTTTTATGAGCAACTGGCACTGGAAGAACTCGGCCAGCGCATCACTGCTCTCCTAAACCTGCGCCGCTCACCGCCGAAGAGAGTCGGAAGCTGGCGAAGCGCAAGAACCCCGGTCTCGTGCGCGCCCTGCACGCCATCTGCATCGGTCTGCGTCCTGGAAGGCGTGCGTGAGTGGAACTGGAGCGCCAATCTGCACCAGCGCGGCGGTACGGATGAACGTAGCTTGCTGGCTGCAGCCGGACCTTAGCCTGCAAGAACGAGGTCTGGGACTCCCGTATCAACACCAGTGACCGCACGGCGCACCGAGATGGATTTGAGCAGCGCTTTCCCATGCCGTTCAAAAACGCCGTCATTGCCGCGCACGCGCCAGATTGGCCTGGTCCCGGCCTACGTGTACGGCCTGATCCGCCAGAAAGCCGCTTCATCATGGATGTAAAATCCGGTGTGGGTGCGGCGACTGATGCAGGTCCTGCCGGCCACCGCGCGCTGGACGGCCAAGAAAATCGGGCTGGAAAGACTTTGACCCGCAACAGATCACCGAGCGTGACACCAACATCGCCATCGGCACCGGCTACCCCAAATTGGTGCTCGACAACTTTGGCGGCTCCATGCCCATGGCCGCTGCGGCCTACAACGCCAGGTCCGGTCGCCCGCGTCTATGGCGAGGACAGCCGGGCGCACCCGTGCTGGAGGCCGCCATCTGGGCAGAGAACATTCCCTTTAGCGAAACCCGTGACTATGTGAAAAAGTCCTCTCCAACACCACCGCAACTACGCGGCACTCATCACCGGCCAGCCCTTACCGTTCAAAGCCCGCCTCGACAGGTCGGCCCCAAGGGCGGCACAAGTACGACGGCAAAGAGACGACGATATGCCGTGA
>JADJFE010000035.1 GCA_016708725.1 Candidatus Aalborgicola bjergmarkensis | reverse complement strand
TTTCATAAGGGCCACAGGCCAATTTGCTTGGAAATGGCGCAAAAAGCGCGAGGCTGGCCCTCTTTAATTCGCCAGTGTTTCCATTAAAGCTCGGGTTGACTCGGACCAGTCGCAGCAGCGCCATTGCCGGACTGTGAGGTTGACGGCAGGTCGCCGGGTGGCTCCCAATGGCGCGCGTATTTACGTTATCATGACAGCGCAGCAAACTGTTCCGGGTCATACCAGTTTGTCGAATGCCCTTTACATCGGGCTGGCGGGGACGGTGTAATAATACAGCCCACGGGTTCCCGGCGGGCATGGGCAAATCGCTTGCTCCAACCTCCCGGATGCGGCAGTCAAATGCATTTTCATCTATTTTTCTCCTGTGCAGTAGCGTGACGAGGGGCTTCAACCAAAAGCTGCCACCACATTGTGTTCCCCTTCGCCGTCAAATTGGCTTGTTCATTTTTCGCGTATAGGGTCGCAGGTATATGGTAATCGCATCGTGAAAGAAGTCAGACCACCACCCGCCACTTTTAATACCTCGTCCTCCCTTGCCCCAGCGTGGTTTTCGCACCCCAGTCTCTTCCTCCGCATAACATCACTGTTTAGATGATTCTCGGTAATCACAATAACGCCATGTAGCCTTCCCTCCCAGATAGATGCTCTTGTGCAAAGGTTCGGTAGGCTGGCACCAGCAATGGTGTTCTCCACCAGGCTTAATCTAGTCCAATGGATGCGATCTAGCTTGGTTCGTCCCCGCTGCACCCAATCTAATCAGCACACCCAACAGCACGCCGGTCAATTTCGTGCTACTCCCTGCACAACCCATGTGGGTTAAGCAGGCCAATTTAGCTTATGAGGATTCGATTCTCTCCAAATGGAAAACCCCGCCTCCTTGTGTGTAAAAGGGATCTGACCTCAAGTCGGCACTACACCTTTAAGAAAAAAATTTAATGAAATCAATAGTTAGATTATCTCTGAAGATGGTCAGGACTAACTATCACAATCTTTTTCCTGCATGGGCCATTAGGAGTCGGTGATTGAGTAACTCGATTCCAAATGTGTCGGGGTAGCCGTAACTGATTTATCTGTAACCTATTGTTTTAATTTCATTTTTGCTTAAGGTAGCTAATTTGGGGCCTTTGACCCCTTTAATTACTTTGTCTTCGTTTGTAAAGAGAGTCCAAGTCATTCTTGTCGTCGATTTTGATCATTGGCATTTTCGTGATTCCCCGAAGGCACCAGCAAGAAGTGGGTGTCCCTTAGTGTTCTGGGGCTGCGAACGCAGCCAGGGGCGAGGTAGGTGGCGACGCTGACAACAGTATCGCCACACACCCCAGCCTTGATCCTGATGGGTGACTGGTGCGCAGTGACGCAACCAGATTTGCATATTCCGGCGAACGTGACCGCTGATTCCGGCATCGTGACCGGCGATTCCGGCGAACGTGACCGATGGTCGGTGTCAGCGCGTTTCTTTCTGTGCCGACTTGTTTTTCGGCGTGATTCTCCTGGTATTGGGTTGTTTTTCAACTTCCCCTTCTGATTGCAGTCCCAAACTGCCCCAGGCGGCGCGGTCCGGATCGCGGGTGTTCGGGGATTGTCCGCTTGGTATCCGTCTTTGAAGGTGAACACATTATTAAAAATTTGGTAAGCTTAGGAGCTTGTAGCCAGGGAAGGTGTTCCGTCGGTAACTGAAGAGTCCGGCGGCGCCCTGGTGCGCCGCGCGCATCGTACCACAATCCGCAGCTTGTTCCCCCCCGATTCAGTGGCGTTTTCTGTGTCGTTGGGCCTTTCTACGCAACGATTCCCTGAGTATGAAGGCGATGGTTTGCATGAGTCGATCCAGCATGGCGTCGGCCATCGCCCGATCGCCATCCACTGATGCCAATGCTCGATTGGCAGCTGGCTGGTAATGATGGTGGCCCGGTGGCTGGAGCGGTCATCAACGATCTCCATCAGATCACGCCTGGTTTGGGCATCCATGGCGGCTAGGCCCCAGTCATCCAGTGACCAGTACGTCGGTGTTTTTGAGCGTATCAAGCCAGCGCGTAAACGTACCGTTGGTGGCGAATGCGCAACTCCTCGCCCAGGCGTGGCATGCGCAGGTAAACGCACTATGGCCGCGTCGGCAGGCGTGTTGCGCCAGAGCGCACGCCAACCATGACTTGGCCCACACCTGTGGCCCCGGTGATAAAAACAGCGTGCCCGCATTTGACCCATTCTCCCATGGCCAGGCTCATGACGGCGCTGCGCTCAAATCCCCGCGTGCTGCGGCTGTCCAGGTCTTCGATAGTGGCCTGGGGGTAGTTGAGTTTGGCGCATTTGAGTAAGCGCGCACAGCGCCGATCCTGTCTTCCATGCACTTCACGGTCAACCAGCAAAGCCAGTCGCTCTTCGAAGCTCAGGGCACTGATACCGCTTTGGCTGAGTTGTTGTTCCAGCCGCCCGGGGTATGGTTTCGAGACGCAGGCCGCGCAATTGGTTCCGTGGAAACCATCATCATTTTGGGACTCTCCATTGGTATGGTTCGTGGCCGGAGTCGCACGCGATTGGCATGCACTGGACAGGTCCACTTAGGTGTTGCTGGCTTGCACCAGTCGCGCCGGTTGAGCAAAATGTCGCGGATGGGTGTATTTGCCGGTACTCAGGCCCAGCGCGAGGGTGCAGGCTGCTTCCAGCGTCGGGTTCACCATAACGCTTGGACAGCGACAGCAGCCCCTGGCAGGCACGGTAGGCGAGGCCGGATGGGTTGGTTTGCAGCATCTTTCACCAGGCTGCACAGGCCACGCCGATACGCTCGCCCCAGCCACAAGCCCTCGGGTGTCCACTGCGCCTGATGCTGGTGGCGTCGGCAGGTGCTCGATTACCGTGGTGAATCCTCCTTTGGGTGGGCATTACGCATGTATTGGCAACGCGTTGCCACGGTGCAGTACTTCCACCGTATGGTGTGTCACCCGCAACTCCAGCGCCAAGCCTACCAGGGCGTTATGCAACGCTGTAGGCGGTGGCCTTCGACCCGACATGGCTGTCGATATGCACGCGCACCGTTTTGAACACCGACCACTGCCAGGGCTACACGGGCAAGGCCATCGGGGCGGAGCGTCGATTTGGGCAAACACACTGGCGCGCGGCTGCCGGCAGCTTTTGAAATCCGCGCCGGCGTTGTGCCATTGCAGCAAGGGCGCACAGCCGCGTTGACCTCGGCCACGCTGGTGAAGTGCAGTTTGCGCAACCGCGCCAGTATCCAGCGCTCACCAGCTGCACTGAACTCGACTTTGGGTTTCTCGTAAGTCAACAACTGCAAGCCATTGCGCCTGCGGAAAAGCGGTCGTAGAGCTTAAAGTCACCCATGCGTTTCACCCGCGGTTTGGCAAGCGCTTGTAAAGCTGAGCACACGGAAACTGAACTGGGCGAGGATCGTGATGATGTCGACAAGACGCACACCTACGATCACCGCCCTCATCGTGGACCGACGACGTGGACCCACCCGACGCATTCACCCACACAGCGGCGGGTCGATCACGGTTTCGCACAGATGATCTGACCCGACCTAGCAACTCATTGACGACATGTTGCTTGACTTGAATCAAGGCAAGAAAGGCGTAAAGTGAATCACGCCGCACGCGTAAGGAAATTTACGGCCCAGCGCTATTGCCTACGAGCAGTCAAGTATTCAATTTTTTCTCCATGTTGTTTTCGTTCCGCGGAAACACAAAAAATTGAATTTGAAAACAGTCAGACGCGGCGTATTCTCGCTACTAGTTAACTCCACTTTTGCCAGACCAAGCCACAAACCAAGACCGACTTGCGGTGCACGAGTTGGGCACGCTGGAACCCGCGCCCACCGCCAGCGTGTGCAGTGGTGCGAGAGCGCCGGGTTTTTCGGACCCCAACGACTGGTAAAGTGTGAAGTGAGATGCTTCGCCTCGGATGTCAAGAGGGTGTCGACCAAAGCCGAGGTTGCGAGTGGCCCTAGTTTGGTACGTCACGTCCGATTGAGCTAATTGCCGAAGCTGCTTTTTGCACGCGATGGCATCGCGGTCTCTGTCACGCCAGCGCGGGTCAAAATCCGCGCACAAACTCGCCACCCTCCCCCGAGGTAATGGTGTTCATCGAGCAGCAAAGCACGTGAACGGCAACTTTGCTTGTGCGTATGCTTTCAGCACTGATTCGGGTGCTAAACCAGGCGTAACCGCATCCACGCAGTATCGAGCGTGCTATTGCGCGGGGAAAAACGCTAACGCAGTGCCACACAGCGTGGATCGACCTCGTTTACCCATGAATGCCGTGCAAATTCCACACGAAGCTCCACCCAGTTTTACAAGGGCAAGCTTCCGCCCAGAAGGAATGGGGGCCATCGTATTTCCGGCGGATGTTGAACGGCCTGATTGTACTAGCGAGCGTGCCA
>JADJFE010000034.1 GCA_016708725.1 Candidatus Aalborgicola bjergmarkensis | reverse complement strand
TAAACAAACGCCGCGGTACGCCAAGAGTCGAACCTGCACACTGGGCGGTAATGCTCTTGCCGCCACCTCCATCTTATGGAGCGATGTGTCGTGCTGCATCTCCTGGCCGGGCTCGAAGTGGTATTCGCCAGACGCTTGGGTGGTTGGCGTAGTTCAGCTTGGCGCACCCAGCGCGTGAGGGTGCTGAGGGCAGGTGCAGCTTGGACGCCATCCAGCCAGTATCTGGGCCATACGCACGGCGTTACCTTTGGCTAGGCATAGACTGGTGAGTTATTTGTTGGGTGACCTCATTCACCGCTTGGGTGGGCAGGTGTTTGCACGCCTTGTGGCTCGCCGCAGGATGCACTCGCACGGTGTTGCGCGAGAGATGCAGCACCGTTGTTACCGGCTGTCTAATAGCGCGCAAATTTGGCGGAGTTTTCAAGCGCTGGTGCACAAAAACCAAAAGGGCCTTGTCGGCCCTTAGTTATTAGTTCGAAAACAATAGTTGAGATCAGGAATGGCACACCCTCGTCATCGTTGGAGCCGTCAACCTCGAACTCAGTGATCCTGGTGGCTTTCCAATGCGCGTAAAGCTTGCCCTGATAGCGGCTGTGAATCACATGCAGCAAATCCTGCAGCAACTCAGCCACAGCCACCACCTGCTCAGTGCTCCAGTCATCGTCAATGACCATAGGCAGACCTGATCGCCGTCCTGAGGGCAATTGCATATGTTTCATGATGTGCTTCATGATTTAACCTTGGTGCGTTTTGCAGCCAACTGTGCACAGCGCTCCTGGGCCTCTTTGAGCCGGTACGACTCCCCTTCAATGGCGATGATTTCCGAGTGATGCAGCAGGCGATCAATCAAAGACACCACACAAGCTGCATTGGGAAACACCTCAGCCCAATCGGCAAACGCCTTATTGGTGGTGACGATGGTGCTCTTGGCCTCATAGCGCCGGTTGACCAGCTCGAACAGCAAATCGGCATGGCGGTTTGAATACGACAAATAGCCAATCTCATCAATCACCAACAAATCGGGGTTTGCGTAATGTCGCAATCGTCTGCGCAGCGCTGCATCACTATCGAGCGCAGCCAAATCCCCAAGCATCTCGCCGGCAGTGGTGAAACGCACCGTGTAACCCTGCACCAGCGCTTGATGCGCCAAATTTTTGGCCAGCATTGACTTGCCCACCCCGTTATTGCCACGCAACACCACGTTGGCACCCTGGGTGATGAAGTCCAGTGTCATCAACGCCTCAATGGCCACACGATCACACTGGCGGGGCCAGGACCAATCAAAGTCAGCCAGCGCCTTAAAGCGCCCAATATGCGCAGCACTCAGGCGCCGATCAAGGCTGCGCTGGGTACGCGCTTGCTCCTCCCAATCGATCAATTTGACCAGCCAGTCGGCATCTGATATCTCTGACCAATGCTCAAGCACGCCATACAAGTGCAGATCTGCTGCACGCTGGCGCAAGCTGTCATTCTTTGGATTCATCGCTGTCGCTCCTTTGGGGTTTTGGGCCAGTGGTGTGGTGACGCTGGTCGCAGCGGTATTGGCCAGCGCTGGTGTTGCTGTTTGATGGCCTGCTCCCATGCTGGCAGGCGGCGTGCTGTTCAATTGGTCATAGCTGGCCAGCGGCTGGGCGTGGATCACCGTATCGCGCAGGCGCACTTTCTCGCTCAACTGCACCGCCACTGGAGCCGGTGCCTGGCGCGTTTCGCGCTGGGTCTCCAGCGCCAGACGAACCGCATTGGGGTGGGGCACCTTGCGTGCCAATGCTGTCAACACCGCCGTCTGCACCTCAGAGGCTCCATAGCGATCAACCAGGCGCAACAGGGCTTGCGTGATTGAGCCCAGGTTCTCGCCTCTGGCACCGGCCTGGGCCAACAGCTCTGCGCTGGCAGGCACAGCTTGGCTCAGGCGTCCCATGCCACGCTGGGCATGCGCCTGGGCTTTGCGCTCGACCAAATCTTTAATGTGCGACTCAGTCTCGATTTGTTGACCCCTGTCATAGCTGCGCGCATGACTGGCCACCACCACCTGGGCATCGAGGATGCGCACCGTCTTGGTATCAGCCAACACCGTGAGCGCTTTGCGCACCTGGGTGTGAGGCACCGAATAATCATTGAGGTCAAAGCGCACATAGGGGGTCTTGCCGACCTTGACCACCACACGCTCTTCGACCGGGTAAGGGTTGGCTGGCAATGCCAGCAGCCGGGGCTTCTCCTGGACAAAGGCCTGTCCCACCGTCAAGGTCTTGTCCTGCGGGCACAGACGCTCATCGGCTGGGCCGCACGCCCAGGCATCGGCCTGGGCGTTGAGGTCATCAAGGTCAGTGAACGTGCGTGCAGCAAAGAAGTTGTCGCGGATATAACGAATGGCACGCTCGACCCGCCCCTTCTCATTGCCGCGGGCCACCGCCACCGGGCGGGGCTCGAAGTGGTAGTGAGCGGCAAATGCCAGCAGTGTGGGCGAGAAACGAATGGCATCGCCCTGGCGCTCAAGCACGGCACTTTTGAGATTGTCATAGAGCAGCACTCTGGGCAGGCCACCCCAGGTCTCAAAGGCTTGGACATGGGCACGCAGGAAGCTCTCCATGCGGGCATCAAGCGAGAAGCGCAAAAAGATGCGCCGTGACCAGGACAGCACCGCAACAAAGGCCATCAGGGGGCGCCTGGCCTGACCAATTTGCTGGTAGCCAAAGTGACCCCAGTCAATTTGTCCCTGTTCCCCGATGAGGGTCACCAGGCGCAGATAAGCCTCTGGCAATGGTCTGGGTCGATGATGGGAGATAAGGTGGCGAAAGTGGTCAGGGCCACCTTGGTAGCCACGCTCTTTGACCATGGCGTACAAGCGGCTGGCTCTGAGGTCCGGGAACTTCTTGAGTGTCTCCAGGATGAATGGCAAATAGGGGTCAATGTTGGAACTGCGCACCACCCCCACGCGTGGCAGCCCCTCCTGGCGCAGGATGCGCTCGACGGTGCCATGGTGGACGTGCAATTGGGCCGCAATGGTGCCGGTGCGCCAAAGCTCAACCAGGCGGTAACGCAATATGTTGGCGTGTAGTTCAGGGGTCACGGGCATGGTGGGGTCCTTTCTGGTCTGGCAAACGGGTGGGGCGACGAATGCGACAGCGCAAAAAGTCAATTCGCACAAACTCAGAGCACTCGCAATGGCAAAAATGGCACTGCCAAAGCGACTTTGAGGCTTGCAAGGGTTGGCTTTGAGGGCTTTGCAGCGCTGTCGTCTCGCTGGGCAGTAGAGCAGCAGGGCTTGGGGGTGGGGAACCCTGATGCGTCACTTTTTCTGCAAGAGGCTCTGAAAGGCGGCGTTGGCGTGCGCGGTAGCGACGTTGCCGCTGGGCGTGGTTGCGGCGTCCACGCCCGCTGTTTTGATAGCGTCGTGCTGCCTCGTGTTGCTTGCATTTGCGCACTTGACGAGCGCAGTCTTTGCAGTAGCGGTTGCCATGATCACAGCGGCTGCACACCAGCACCCGAGTCTGGCACTGGGCGCACGGGTAATGTCGGGCGGGTGGCTCCATCGGCAAAGGGTGGCCGACGGGGGTTGGGCTGGACAGCGCACGATGTTTCGTGAAATACTGATACCGGCAACGCGGCCCTCCCGGGCTCGGGGCACGACATCGGTTTGAACTTGCTACGTTATTGGCCGGTGTCGTGCCTGCTTCACAAGCTTTTACGGCAAGGTCGGTTTGTACTCCTCCTGGACTGCTTGGCTAGTGCATCCCAAGCCTTGCCTCAAACGCAAATCCACAACACCACATCCGGAAATTGCGCCGCCACGCCACGCAGGGTCTTGGAGAAACTCGCCTTCGGGCTCCTTTCAAGCCCATGGCGATAAATCCAACAGTTCTGCGCAATACCTCTGCCGCCAGATTGACGCGCACGTTCCGGCAACCATTCACACCAGGCTGATTTCACGTAAACCTGTGCTCTGTTGGTGCAAGGTGAGCACGGTGGCACGAATATCTATCGGGGTCATGGCACCAGCCTGGTAAGTTCGTTGTTCCTTGTTCCAGCGCTACATGCAGGCGCAGACACGCGCCCTTTGGCGTTGGTTCCAGCAGGGCGGTCAGTGGCACTAGGCGTCGGTGTGCGCGTTGCAGCTGGTTAACACCGGGTAACCCAGCTCCGCTAACCACCTCACGTTCAGGTCCGCCCCGCAGGTCTTTGGCAATGCTCATATGGCTTTGTCTCTCATTCAAGCTGTCGATAAACAGGCGTGGGTGTTTACCATGCGTTGGCGCTGCGTGTGTTGGGCGGCTTTGTGGTGGTGGCTAAACCAGGCTTGCAGTTCCCGCATGCCAGTGGTCGCTTGCCATGCTGGCCAATGGTTGACTGGCATGCTCGCTGTTGGCGCGCGCCAGCAGGGCCACAATGCGTGAGCCCGCCCAACTCGATATACCCCACGCACCGCACCAGGTCCTGGGACCAGTGCCCCCAGTAGTACCAAGCGGCGATGTGCCCAGCTCACATCACGGGCGCATTGACGTGCGGCTTCGCGCTGGCTCAGGCCAAGGGAGTCGATCAGCTCGCGCAGCACTGGGGCTTCCTCCATGGGGTCAAATGCCCGCGAGAACAGGTGGGCCAGCATCTGTGCCAGCGCAGGCCCCAGGCAGTGCCAACGTGCACCGGGGCGGTGTCTGCGCCCAGTCAGCGAGCGCGCTCGAGCGCCGGTAACCGTCAATCAGTACCAGGGCACCACTGTCTTGGTCGTCAGCGGCGTCACGCTACCAGTTGTCCGGCAATGCGTATCGATTCCAGTCGGTCGCTGCACTGCCGCCGTATCAGCGATGCGGGTGGCCTCAAAGCGCAACTCAGGCGGTGTAAATCGACTTGTCTTGCGCCAACATGCCCCGCCCACACTTTGTTCGTGGGCGCCAAAGCCCATGTTGTTGCGAGTCAGGCTTTCAAGGAAGTCGGTCGCCGTTAATTCCTTGTCTTTTATGGGTCGAAAATCGGTTCACTCGTTGCCCGCAGCGACCGACTACGGCGAACTCCGCTCGCCACAGGGCGCGCGCACCGAGTGGCAACCCCGCTGGTGTCGGCGGACGGTGCGCTGGCTTCATCGAGCTGTGGTGGTAGTAAATCACACACGGGCTTCTTAGGAGAGGCCCTGATGAGTCACTATTTTTCGGAGGCCGGTTCCTGCTCTCGCTGGCGTAGGCGTAATCGTTGTTGACGACGGGCGTGGTTGCAGCGTCCGACGCAGCTGCTGATATATCCTGGAGGCTCTGCGCTTGACTGGCTAGACGTGCCTGTTTGCGACACTCAACGCTGCAGCTAGCGCTGACCTCGGTCGCAAGGCGTACACACTGGCACTTCGGTTTGACGGCACGCACATTGCAGCGTGCGTCCACTGCCATTGCAACGCATTCAGCGCTCTGTTGGAGCCTCAAATGGACACCTCGAAAGTCGATCCGTGGTTCATGCTCACAGCACATTCCAGCACTGGACATTGGTCACGACTGGGGACAATAGTTGGTGCGCACTCGTGGCTGATGCAGGGTGGGGCGCTAGCTGCAGAAATCGCACTTGTTCGGGTCGAAAGCGGTTGGTGCGCCCCGTTCTTCCATTACATCTGCGTTTTACGCTTGTCGGGTATGATGCCAATTCATGGTCTTGGCGGACCACAACTATCCGTACCCACATTGACTAAGCCTGCCTTTGTCAAACGATATCTTGAGTCTGGACAACGAATTAATTCAAGTAATGGCGGTTGACATACGCAAGAACGTCCAGCCTCAAACGCCCATTCAATCCAAGAGCTGTATGGGTTCGTCTATCACCACATGCCAACGTACTCTCAGCCAAAGTCTGTGAGTCAATTCCAATGAGCAGGGGGTGGGTCAATTTCAGTGAGCGCCAAAGGGTATGGGCCACAGCGACATCCAGCGCCCGATGCGCCGCATCAAGCCATCCCGGACGTTGGTTATAGAGATTGGTCAAGGTCCTCTTAGCCAGCTCTTTTTCATAGCCTGCCTTGGGCACGATGCGATCCGGGTAAGGGCTGGTAGTCATGCCCAGTGGTACGACATCAGGCACGCGCTGCATCCACTCCGGCGGATTGAGCCAGTTCTCGCGCAACTGGTTGAGTCGGTGCGCAGCCTGGGCGATTTTAATTACTGTATCTTTGATAGCCTCCCCGCGGCTGGCGTGCGCTACAGAGATAATTGCCCCCGTTTTCCAGCGTTTCGGTCTGCTGGTGCGCGGTATCAAGAGGCGTGAGACCTTCGGGGAACGGGAAGGTTTCAAAGCAGGTGGTGGGTGTGTAGCGCGGATCATTGCCAACGCCCAGCCAAGTGCATGCGCAGCGACCAGAGTTCGTGCATGCGGCTGTGCAGGATGCCAAAGGTGGTGTCGACACCCTTACCGCAGCGCCTTCGTTGACCCATGGCTCATCGCTCCAGGCTTCAAAGATGCGTGTGCTTTTGCAAATGGTATCCAGCACCTTGCGGTTGGCACCGCCGCGTATCGAATTGGTAGCAACCAACCCAGCAGAGACCAGCGTACCAGCTGCAATGGCTGTGCGGGCTTTTTCAAACCAATAGCAGACCAGATCGGCAAAACCAGGCACGCGCTGGGCATAAACGGCGTTGAGCGCATCAAAGTACGCATCGCCCAACTCTCCTCGTTTTTTGCTACCTCCCAGAAACGGCGGATTGCCTACCAGCACATCAGCCTTCGGCCAGATTGCCTCGGTGCCGTCGGCATTGAGAAGCGCGTCGCGGTGTTCGATGGCGTCCAGGCTGTGCAGTGCCGGGCGTTTGTGGATCGGGCGGCCATTGCGTTGGCACCATTGCAAGTCGCCAATCCAGACGGTCACGCGGGCCAGTTCCGCTGCGTATTCGTTGATTTCCAGCCCCAGAATGTTGATTGTTCCGCATTCGATGCCGAGCTGTTGTTGCAGGCCCAGCGCTTCGGCGTCAAGCTGCGCGGCGTGTTCCAGGGCTTTGAGCGCGTGCAATGCCAGATACAAAAAGTTACCCGAACCGCAGGCCGCATCGAGCACGCGGAAATTGCGCAGATGCTCCAGATAGGCGTGGTAAGCGTTGGTTGCTGCTTTGTGGCTTCGGGGCGTGCTTTTGACCAGCGCTGCGGTAATGGTGGCTTTGGCTGTTTGCCATTCCACCGCCAAGGGGCGCGTGATCAGCGGGTCAATAATTTTCTGGATGGTGGCCACATCGGTAAAGTGCGCGCCCAGCTCGGCGCGGCTGTTCGGGTCCAGGCCGCTTTCGAATAGCGTTCCGAAAATCGTCGGGTCAATGGCGCGCCAGTCTTTTTCAGCAGCTACGCGATGCAGACAGGCCAGGTCAGCGGGCAAAAGCGGTGGAATGTCGATGTGGGCAAATAAACCGCCATTGAACCAGGTGATGTCGTCGCTACCGTATGCACCGCCTTGCTGCATTGCTGCAAACAACGTAGCGATGCGGGTAGCAGCCTTGACCAGATCGCGCTTGGGGCTTTTGTTTTTCCAGGCAAAGTGGTCGCGCTTCCACACGTCAGCCCAGCCGTCACCACCGCCCATCTTTTTGGCGCCGCGCTCAAAGCAGTAGTTGTCGCGGTCACGCGGCTTGTCCACGCCCAGCAATTCACACAGATCGTCGAAATGCGCCTGCGCTCCGGCGCGCTCGGTCAAGGGGTTGTCACGCCAGCGATTGATGAATTGTTCGGGGGTCATGGGGCGGGATGGTACTGTATGTTTTATAGATCCTTACGCACGTCCGGGTGCGATTCAAAGTGACGTGGTCATTGGGTTTTATTCCCTCGCCCCAGCGTGGAGATGGTTGTATTGTTACTATGTTATTAATAGCTGTAACCGCACATCCCACGGGGGCTATAGGCTGATTTGATGCCTGATTTGTGGTCAAAAAGGTGCCGCAAAGGCTTGCAGGAGGGTTTTAAGAGGGCTTTGCATCGCAGTTTTTACATTTGTCATATCACGGGTAATATGAAATTACAGCGAATCGGGTGACGAACGGGCTTCTTACGTGAAGCATGCTCCCATGCTCAAAACGGAATGCTGGCGCAAACATGGAGACGAAGGATAAACGTTAATGCCATAATCCCGCGCATGGGCACCATCACTTTCGACACACTGAAGTTCGCCAACACGCTGAAAAATGCCGGTGTGCCGGACAAGCAGGCTGAGGCGATGGCGACGGCCCAAAGTGAATCGCTGGCGCAAGCGTTCGATGCAACCGTGGCAACCAAGGGCGATGTGCTTGCTGTAAAGAATGAGTTGGTGATGGTCAAGACCGAACTGAAATCGGACATTGCCGCATTGCGCGCGAAATGCAGGCGCTGGAGCTGCGCTTGACCATCAAACTCGGCGCTTTTTTGGTAATTGCCGTGGGGGTGATCGTCACCCTGCTCAAGCACTGACACTGCGCCCCGGATTCAGCGCCAGCAGCCGCTGCATAACTTCCTCATCCGTCACGTCTGTGCGATAGTCACTCCAGCCGTAGGCATGGGCCACAGCGACATCCAGCGCCCGATGCGCCGCTTGGGCGATTTTAATTGCTCCAGTTTTGATAGCTGATGCCGCACGGTTGGCGTGGGTTACGGGGATAATTGCCCCGTTTCCCAGCATTTCGGTCTGCTAAATTCACGTAAGTAGCCGGCACAAACCCTGCAACGCCCGCCTGACCGTGGCAGCGCGCACCGCGCCACGGTCTCCAGGAAAATGCTGCACCTCGCTGACGACACCCTGCGGCGTAGCCCAGGACAAGCACACGGTACCGACTGGCTTATCAATACTCCCCCCACCCGGCCCCGCGATGCCGCTGACAGCCAGCGCCACTTGCGCTTGTGAATGCAGCAAGGCGCCACACGCCATGGCACGCGCTACCTGCTCACTCACAGCCCCGTGCTGGGCAATCAATGCAGCATCCACCCCCAGCATTTCGGTTTTGGCAGCATTGGAGTAGCTGACAAAACCGCGCTCGAACCAGGCGCTCGATCCTGCCAGATCGGTACACGCGGCCGCAATCAGTCCACCGGTACAGCTCTCGGCAGTGGTCAGTTTCCAGGATTTTTTTATGAGCAATTCAGCCAGAATCCGGCACCAGTCGTGCGGGAGTGGCTCTACATTTAGTAGCGAATTTTCTGTCACCGGAAGATGACGCTCCAAAGAGCAAACACCAGCAAGGTGCAAAATGCCGCGACCAGATCATCGAACATGATGCCAAAACCGGCCTTGCTCCAGACTTTTTGGTCGGAATCCGGCTCTCGCGTATGTCCCAGCGCATCCGCCCAACCCACAGGGCCGGGTTTGAGCGCGTCAAAAAAACGGAACAAAGCAAATGCCAGCATCTGCCCCAAAAAACCCGTAGGCATTACGAACCACAGAACCAGCCAGAAGGCGAGCACCTCGTCCCATACCACACTGCCGGGATCGAGCACGCCCATATCGCGCGCGGTCACGCTGCACGCCCACCAGCCAATGGGCAAACCCAATCCGATCACCAAGGCCCAACGTGCATCGCTCATCCAGGGCGTCAGCACCAGGAATGCAACCCAGGCCCACAACGTCCCGACGGTGCCTGGGGCGATGCGGGACAGGCCGGCGCCAAACCCTAGCGCCAGAAAATGCGCCGGATGCGACAACATGAAACGCGCGCTCGGCAGCGGGTGCGGTGCCGTGCTACCCTGCTGGTGCACATCCGTCTCATCTGCCACGGCAAACACCACCGGGTAGTTGCTCATACAACCTGTTTTTTCATCGCCAAATAGGCATCAAGGTGGGCAAATGTGTCGTTGCAGCCCTGTTGCATGGCTGCATGACTCGCAACAAAAGCGGCGATTTCGGCCTGTGTGGCCTGCCAGGGTTCCCAGCGAATGGTGATTTCCGTACCCATACCATCATCACCCTGCTCGCGCAATGTGGTGCATGAAAGCGTCTGCAAAGGCCACGTTGACTCCATCGGGTGGCGTGTCAGGCGACCTTTTGCGTCGGAAAACCCGATGATCACCTCCAGGTATTCCGGCTCTCGCAAATCCACAAAGTTCCATTTTCCCCAGATTTCCAGCCCTGTGGGGCCACGCAGACAGTAGTGAAAACTACCACCTGGGCGCAAATCCATGTTGCTGTGCGGCACCGTGAAACCGCTAGGCCCGAACCATTCCAACAGCGGCTCCAGGGCCGTGTATGCCTGCCACACCAGAGGCCGGGGCGCATGCACCAGTCGCTGCATCTCGAAGGCTACTTCTGCTGCCATGGTTCAAGTACGTCAGGTGCGCCAAGTGCGTCAAGTACGCTGGAAAGCGTATTTGGCTGGCAAGGTGATGAGCATGCGAAAGGCTCTGAACCCATTTCTGGAGCGCGTCGGGCTGGTAAATTCGATTTGCACATCCCCTTGGTATTTTTGCAAAAATTTGCGGATGGCATCCATACCCACCCCCCGGCCAGAAACGTTGGTGACTTCGGAAGCGGTAGACAAACCGGAAAGGAATATCAGTTCAGCGATTTCTTCATCGCTTACCACGCTATCGGGCTCCAGTTGACCATTGGCAACAGCTTTGTTGCGAATCATATCGAGCCCCAATCCTTTGCCATCGTCGTGGAAGCTAAAGTTCAACTGGTCTTCGCTCAGAGAGGTTTCCAGTGTGATGTGCCCCTTCTCTGGTTTGCCAGCGGCAATGCGCTGCTCGGTGGTCTCCAGGCCGTGGTCCAGGGAATTGCGGAAAACGTGCATGAACACATTGCGCAGCATTGGAACCACATCCCTTTTTACCCGGATAAAGTTGTCGGTGATGGCGATTTCCGGAGTTTCCTTCTCAAGCTGCCTTGCCATGGAGGGGATGCCCCGTATGATGCCGTTGAGCATCTCATGAACACTTTCGGAACGGGCGGTATTGATCGAATCCCGAACAAATTTCACGGAGGTCTTGAGCGCGCCAACGGCCGACATTTCATTCACATCATCAACGGCCTTTGCAATACGCTCCAGCACGGAGTTGTCGATGCCGTCGCCACTGACAAAGCCTGAGAGTTTTTCCTTGAAAACGGTCTCGTAGCGAAGCACACAGACCCGCGCTGCCTCCAACTCCTCCAGCAACTGGGTTTGATCCCAGGGGAAATCATTTTCTGAGCGCAAACGGTTGTAGGTGGTTTCCGCCTCATGCACCCGGTCGGTAACATAACTGAGCCCGTACGTGCGCGCGTTGCCCTTGATGGTGTGCATATTGCGAAACAGGGTGGCGATGACGTTTTTGTTCTTTTCTGACGTCTGGGTGATGATGGTCTGGTTTTCGTCGAAAAACTCGTTGGAGCTGCTGATGAACTCCAGCAGCTTGTCTTTGGAAACAGAAAGAATCTGTCCGATGATGTCGAGTTCTTCTTTCTGCTTTTCGGTTTCTTGTTGCAGGGCTTTGAGTTCGGTGACATCGCGCACCGTGACCATCAGTTTTTCGATATTGCCATCCACATCAACGACCGGGTTCCAGTCCAGTTCCAGAATCTTGGAACGATTCCCCTCAAAATGCTTGGTGAATTCATGCACCAGCAGGTGAGAGTTGAACTGGAAGTTCATGTTGTCCTCACCAATCATGGCGTCAAAGGTCGCCTCCATCTGGTTGAACACATCACCACCAATGCTGCTATGGGCAAACAAGAACTGCAGCACAGACCGATTGGCAATATCCTGGGTTTCGAATATCTCGGACAAAAAGGCCGAGTATTCCGGGTGAATGACACCACCCTTGATAATCGTGAAAATGCCCTGGCGCATGTTTTGCAACATGGCGTTGACATCGTTCGTTTTTTGCCGCAGCTCGGAAGTACGCACCAGAATCCGCTCTTCCAGGGTGCGATTCTGTTCCTCGATGACTTCGAGCATCTGGATATTTTTGGTCGTAATCACGGCCATGCGGGCAATAGTCAGGGCAAAGCCTTCGTCCTCCTCGGTAAAGCGCACTTTGCCGACCTTGCCGATAAAATTCATGACACCAAACACCTCTTTGTCATCCATCATCGGCACGCACAGCAAGGCTTTGGGTTGCTCGGGACTGGCAGGGGCCACATACCCCGGCATTTTTGAGACATCCGGCACGAAGGAAATAGTGCCCGACGCCGCCACCTGGCCGGCAATACCCTCGGAGAATTTGAACGCCTTGGGAAAATCGCTCACGTGTTCGTTCAACTCAGGATAGTAGGCATGCAGCGTAAGGTTCTTCTGCTTGTCAAGCAGATAAATGGAACCCCGGTCAACCTGGGTTTGTTCACTCATCACCTTGATGGCAGCCTCCAACGCCTCGGTCTGGTCATGAATGCCTGCCAGCTTCTCGCCGGTCTGGTTCAATACGGACAGGTCGGCAAGTTTTTTGCGGATGGCATTGCGCATCTTGTCAAAGCTGATAGCAAGGCTACCCAGCTCGTCGTGGCGGTCTACGTTGATTTCCTGGTTCAGGTTGCCGTCTGCCAAGTGGTCAGCACTTTCACGCAAGGCCTCGATTGGCCGTTTGATGATGCGCGTTCCCAGAATCCAGATCATGCCTGAGAGCAACACCACAAATCCTACGGCAAAGGCCGAGATCAGCATCGTGGTGTAGCGGATGTTTTCTTTGACTTTTTCCGTCGATGTCAGAATTTGAACACGGGCAATCTGCTTGCCTTCGCGCATGATCGGCGCGGCGGTTGCAATGTAGGCTGGGTTCTTGAGCAAGTCAACAAACGGGATTTTGCTCACATCATCGCGAAATTTTTCCGCACTGGCGGTATTTTCATCCCCCCGCATGACCCGGATGGCAACCACATCCTTATCCAGCAAGATGGCGGTAAAAATGCCCTGCATACCCGCATCGTCATAGTTCCACAGGGACTCCCCCAGACTGATGGATGCCAGATCGCCCGTATTCTTGGCCTTGTTGGTCAGATCGGTCATGGATACGTCATAGTTGTAATATCCGATGACCAAGGTAAATGCCGCAAGTCCCAACACGATGCTAAACAGCACAATGGCATTAAACAGTCGGACAATGCTGCTGGTGATAAATGACATGTCTTTTGTCTCTTTCTAAAATTTATCCAAACCACGCCCGTACTGTACTTTGAAACGAAAATCCGGCATGGTTAGCGCAAGGGGCTGAATATAGCACTCCATTGCTACATGTCCCCTGTTTTACAAGCATTGATTGTCTTTCTGGTTTAGATTCGCGGTATGGGAACTATCTATCTGGTGCGTCACGGGCAGGCTTCTTTTGGAGCTGCAGATTACGACAAATTGAGCGAACTGGGCACGCAACAAAGCGTGCGCCTGGGAGAATACTTTGCCGCGCGTGGCGTGGGCTTTGAAGCCGTTTTCACCGGCACACTCAAACGCCATGTACAAACTTGGCTCGGGATCGCGCAAGGCTCTGGCCAAAACCTGCACGCAAACACGTGGTCAGGGTTGGACGAATACAACGGCCAGGCGATCATTACCGCCATTGCCCCCCAGGAACTCAAAACACCGGACTCGCCCGAGTTGTACAAACACCATTTCCGCCTGCTGCGCCAGGGGCTGACGCAGTGGATGCGGGGTGCGATCCAACCCGAAGGAATGCCGAGTTACGCCGAGTTTGTACGCGGCATCACGTCAGCCCTGGATCATGTGCGCTGGCAATACAGCGGCAATGTGCTCATCATCAGCAGTGGCGGCCCCATTTCCGCAGCAGTGGGGCACATTCTGGGTGCGTCTACCGAGGCCACGGTCGAATTGAACATGCACATTCGCAATAGTTCGGTCACCGAATTCACCTTCAGTCCCAGGCGCCACACGCTGCTGACTTACAACACCCTGCCACACCTGGACGCCCCGCAGTACGCATCCTGGATCACCTACGCCTGATCCCCGCACAGGCCAGGCGCGCCAAATCGTTGACAATAGCGCGTTCATAGTGCTTTTCAGCGCCCAATGCCATGCGAAACAACCAACCGGTCTCCAAAAATGAGTACGTGCTACGCGATGACCAATCGCCTATTTCGCGCACCGACCTCAAGGGCAAAATCACTTTCGCCAACGCCGATTTCATCGAAGCCAGCGGTTTCACCGAAGAAGAGCTACTAGGGCAACCGCACAACATCGTGCGCCATCCTGACATGCCCGTACAAGCCTACGCCGACATGTGGCAAAACCTCCAGGCTGGACGCACCTGGACCGGCATGGTCAAGAACCGGCGCAAGAATGGTGACTTCTACTGGGTACTGGCCAACGCTTCCCCGATGTGGGAAAACGGACGTATCGTTGGTTATGCCTCGGTACGTATGAAACTCGCGCGCGAGGCCATTGATGCAAGCGAGGCAATGTACCAACGCTTTCGCACCGGCAGGGCCGCTGGTTTGCAAATCAGGTCTGGGCAGGTCGTGCGCACCGGTCTGTTGGGATGGTTTGACACACTGCTGCATCCAGGCATTCAAGGTCGGCTGATGGGCTTGCTGGCATCGGCAATACTAGCGCTTGTCCTGGTTGGCGGTTTCGGACTGTGGAGCCTGCACCAGAGCAACCAACAGGCCCAGGCTTTGGTGGAAAACAAGAAGGCGCAAGAAGATATTGCAGCGGCCTACGCCAGCGCACGCAATGGCAGCCTGCTATTGATGTTCGCGGGCATAGGGCTGTTCATAGGTCTGGGCTGGCGTCTGCAGCGTAACATCACTTCCCCTATCAACGAAGCGGTGTCCATTGCCAAGCAAATCGCAGCCGGTTATCTGGCCAACCGCATTGACAGGCGGGGCAACGATGAAGTCGCCCAACTGATGAACGCGCTGTATGCCATGCAACAGGCCTTGGCTTCGATGGCCACAACGGTGATGGGTAGCGCCCATGCGGTGCGTGCCGAGGCACGGGAAATCAGTCAGGGTAACGATGCACTGGCCGAACGCACCACCGAGCAGGCAGCTTCGCTGCAGGAAACGGCCTCCAACATGGAGGAAGTTTCTGCCACCGTCAAACAAAATCTCGACAATGCCATGAATGCCAACAAGCTGATGCAAGAAGCAGGAAGCGTCGTTGCCCATGGTGGCGACGCCATCGGCAATGTGGTGGGCACCATGGAATCCATTGCCGGCAGCTCGCGCAAGATCACCGACATCATTGGCGTGATTGATGGCATTGCCTTTCAAACCAATATCCTGGCTCTCAATGCCGCTGTTGAGGCAGCGCGTGCGGGTGAGCAGGGGCGCGGTTTTGCCGTCGTTGCCAGCGAAGTGCGCAGCCTGGCCAAGCGCAGTGCGGCCGCCGCCAAGGAAATCAAAGCTCTGATTGAGGATTCCGTGCACCAGGTGGAAAACGGGTTATTGCAAGTCACCGATGCGCGCGAAACCATCGACGCCTCCATCGCGGCCGTGCAACGGGTTTGTGACCTGATGGGCGAAATCTCGCATGCATCCAAAGAGCAAGGCATTGCCATCAACCGTGTGGCCGAACTCGTAGTGAAACTGGATGCAGCCACCCAACAAAACGTACCGCTTGCCACCCAGGCCGCGTTGGCCGCACACATCCTGGAAGAAAAAGGCCATGACCTGGTACGAACCGCCGATGTATTCCGGCTGCATTAGTACACACTGTTTTTATCTCCAAACATGCACACCACCCGTTTGCAACTGATCGAGGGCTGCCTTTTAGGGTGCGCTGTTGGCGATGCCATCGGCCTGCCCTATGAAGGCATGTCCACGCGACGGGCACGGCGTTTTGCGCGTCTGCCACTGGAGCAGCGCTTCTTGCTGGGGTATGGCATGGTGAGTGACGACACCGACCACTCGGTATTCGTGGCACAAGCCATGCTACGCGGCGGGGGCGATGTGGAGAAATTCCGCGCCTGCCTTGCCTGGAGGTTTCGGTTGTGGTTTTTGTGTCTGCCAGCTGGTATCGGATTGGCAACGCTGCGCGGTATTCTGCGACTCTGGCTGGGAATGCGACGCAGCGGGGTGTTCTCCGCTGGCAACGGCCCCAGCATGCGTAGCGCCATCATCGGTGCCACCTGGAGTCACGATACCAAACGCCGCCGCGCGCACGTGCATGCCTCGACCCTGCTGACACACACCGACCCCAAAGCCTTCGTTGGCGCATTGGCCGTGGCGGAAGTGGCCGCGCAACTGGTAGCCGGTTTATGGAAACAAAAACCAGACGTGGAGACATTTATGGCCTTGCTCGCCAGCGTCTCGGCCGATACGTCCTGGCAAAAGGTGGTCGATGGCATGCGCGCGGCATGCACCTCCCCCGATCCGATGGGCTTCGCCTTGAAACAATTTGGCACCCGACAAGGCATTTCTGGCTACGTATTGCACAGCGTTCCCTTCGCCCTGCTGGCCTGGTACCACCACTTTGGCGACTACCGCGCCACCATCGAAACCATTACGCAAGCCGGGGGCGACGTGGACACCGTGGCCGCCATCGCCGGGGCACTGGCAGGTGCCACCAGCGGCACCGACGGTATCCCGCAAACCTGGCTCAAGCATCTGACCGACTGGCCACACAGCACAGGCTATATGCGAGAGCTTGCCACCGGGCTGGCGGCCTGCGATTCGCCGCAGCCGAACAGCCCGGAACAAGAGCCTCCAGCGGTCAATACACGGTTCTCGCCCTGGCTGTTTCCGCGCGGCATCCTGTTCACCACGGTGGTCCTCCTGCACGGATTGCGCCGCTTGCTGCCACCGTATTGATGGCGCTGCACTTTTAATAGCTGAACCCGCACATTCCATGGGGTCTACAGCCTGATTACATGTGTAACTGCGTCATGATTTCGCGCCCGATGGCACTCAAAGGCACGACTCTTTCGACACCACCGCGCTTGATAGCCTCCTTGGGCATACCAAAAACGATACAGCTGTCCTCATCTTGCGCCAGCGTGCGCGCACCCGCAGTACGCATCTCGGCCAGGCCCGCAGCACCATCGTCGCCCATGCCCGTCATGATGACACCCAAGGCATTGGCACCCGCACATTTGGAGACTGAACGGAACAACACATCGACCGAGGGCCGGTGCCGATTCACCAAGGGACCGTCCATGACTTCCACGTAATACTGCGCCCCCGTGCGGCGCAGCAGCATGTGCTTTCCCCCCGGCGCGATCAAGGCACGCCCCGGTATGACACGATCATTGTTCTGTGCCTCACGCACCTCCATCTCACACAGACTGTTGAGGCGTTTGGCAAACTCAGCCGTGAACTTTTCCGGCATGTGCTGCACAATCACAATGCCGGGCGTCACACGCGGCAAGCTGACCAGCACTTCTTCGAGCGCCTGCGTGCCTCCGGTGGATGTTCCCAGGGCCACTACACGCTCGGTGGTCTGGGTCATGGCCGTATGCTTGTCGGCGGCTGACATGATCACGTCAGCGGTAAATTTTTCCTTGACCACGGGCTGTGGCGCGGAAGACCGCTTGGCGTGTTTCACGTTGGCTTTGGATGCCGCCTTGACGGCAGTCACCAAATCGTCCGAAGCATCGACCAGAAACTGCTTCAAACCAATCGTCGGCTTGGTGATGATGGCCACCGCACCGGCTGACAAGGCTTCAATGGATGTTTTGGCACCCGAAGCTGCCAAGGTGGAACAGATGACCACAGGCGTTGGCCGCTCGGACATGATGCGTTTTAAAAAAGTGATGCCATCCATGCGTGGCATTTCCACATCCAGAACAAACACATCGGGCCATTGAACCTTCAATCGGGCCATTGCCAGAATCGGATCGGCTACAGCAGCAATGACCTCGATATCCGGGTCCTCTTCCAGAAGACCAGTCATAACCTGCCGCACCACGGCCGAGTCATCCACCACCATTACCTTGATGCGCGTCATACCATATCTCCATCGGGTTCTTGTCCTTGCAGGCCTGGTGGAATTTGCTGGCACCACACATCGCCCGTACTGACATCAAAAATAATCTGCCGATGCCCAACTCCGAACAAACTCTCCGAAACAATGGGTACACCGTAAGCATTAAGAAGCTCCAGTGCAGCCTCTCCGTTGCGTTGTCCCACACTGCTCGCACCCGGTCTTATGTGGTCAGGGAACATGTTGCCACCACCAAATATCTTGCCTTGGCACTGACTGGGCGCAATACCGAACAGTTTGAGTTGTGTCAGCATCAGTTGCATAGCCTCATCGCCATAACGTCCATCAAGCTCCCCCGTAGGTTCATGCGCGCCCCGTGTGGGTAACAAAAAATGCGACATGGCACCTACACGTTTGGAAGGATGCCACAGCGTAATCGAGATGCACGACCCCAGCATGGTACGCATTTGGTAATCCCCATCCGCCACGAAGAATTCTCCAGGCTGCAAAAAGATGTCAATTAAACCGTCCAGTCGGTGCATGTCAAACCAGAATCAATGTGCTATTGTGCTATTGTGCTTTGCGGAAAACAGAAGGGGCAACCTGCTGCACGGACTCCGTGATCTTGTGCAGACTCTCCGAGTGGCCAATGCATAAATACCCGTCGGGTTTGAGCGCCGTAATGACACGCTCCACTACGTCGCGTTTGGTTTCGTCACTGAAATAAATCATCACGTTACGCAAAAAAATCATATCAAAACTCCCTATGCTGGGAAGTGCCACATTCAGGTTCAACTGCCGAAACTGCACCCGGCTGCGCAAATTGCGCTCAACCAGAAACTTGCCCTCATGCTCCCCTGAGCCTTTGAGGCAGAAACGACGCAAGTAATTCTGTGGAATATGGCGACCACGCTCCATGGGGTACAGGGCTTGGGCCGCACTGTGCAGCACCCGCGTGCTGATGTCGGTGCCCAGGACCTCCCATGGCGTGGTCTCCAGGCAGTCTGCCAGCACCATGGCCAGACTATAGGCTTCCTCACCACTGGAACTGGCAGCACTCCAGACACGAAACGATTCACTCCGACTGCGAGCCGCCAGAGCCTTTTCGCGCAGGAAGTCGAAATGCTTCATCTCGCGGAAAAAATAGGTTTCATTGGTAGTCAGCAAATCAATAGCGATCTGCACCTCATCCGCATGGTGACCTGAAGTCAACAAATGAAAATACTGACTAAAAGTTTCCAGCGAGTGAAACTCCAGACGCCTGGCCAGTCGCCCCATCACCAGCGCTTTTTTTTGCGCCGACATGGTAATGCCGGCTTTGTCAAAGATGAAACGTTGAAACTGGGCCAGTTCGGGGTCGGTAATCGGCTTCATGGTTCCTTAAAAATTGCACAGGCATCAGAACCTGGAGAACATTGACTCATCCAATTCGGCTGGGCGCACTGGTGTAGCAGCTGTCTTGGTGGCGCCATTTTTCATGGGACCGGCCTTGCCAGTCGCAGGAGCACTTTTGCGCGCACTCGGCACTGGCACCTGCACCCTGCTACTGCCTTCCAGTTTGAAAAAGGACATGATCTGCTGCAAACGCTCCGCCTGGCCACTCATTTCCTCCGAAGTGGCCGCCAGTTCTTCCGAGCTGGATGCATTTTGCTGAGTGGTCTGGCTCAACTGGCTCACAGCTGAATTGATTTGACCTGCGCCGCTCGATTGCTCTGACGAGGCTGCAGAAATTTCCTGCACCAAATCCGCCGTTTTGCGAATACTCGGCACCATTTGTTCCAGCAACTTACCGGCTTTTTCCGCCAGATCAACGCTACTGGTGGCCACCTGACCGATTTCCTGCGCCGCAACCTGGCTGCGCTCGGCCAGTTTACGCACCTCAGCAGCTACCACGGCAAAACCCTTGCCGTGTTCACCAGCACGCGCAGCTTCAATCGCCGCATTCAGCGCCAGGAGGTTGGTTTGTGCCGCAATATCGTCAATGATGCCGATCTTGGTGGCAATTTGTTTCATGGCTGACACCGTGGCGTTCACCGACTCACCGCCTTCTGCCGCATCCTTAGCCGCCTTGCTGGCCATGCCTTCGGTTACCTTGGCGTTTTCGGTATTTTGTGCAATAGAAGATGTCATCTGCTCAATGGATGCACTGGTTTCCTCGACACCTGCTGCTTGCTCACTGGCCGCTTGCGACAAGGCTTGCGCTGTGGCACTTACCTCCTCTGCAGCATCCGCGAGCGATCTGGCCCCCGTATTGACATCACCCACCACCTCGACCAATTTCCTGAGCATATTGTTGGTGGCTGACTTCAACTCGTCCCAAGTGCCTGCGTAGTTCTTTTTCATTGGCTGCGTCAGATCTCCAGCCTCCAGGGCGCTAAGCACCGTCTGCAACTCCTGCACCGGCGTCCCCACCGCAACCATAACCGAGTTCAAGCCTTCTGCCAGCTTGCGATAGTCACCCTGGTGTTTAGCTGCCTCGATACGAACTTCAAGATGGCCCTCAACCGTGGCCTGCGCCAATGAATTGGCATCGGTCACCAACGCATTGACGGCTTTTACGACATCTACCAAACTCTTCGCCATGACATCGTTTTCTGAACGTATTTGCACCTTGGCCGTCAAGTCACCCATGGAAATAGCCTTGGCAGCACTCGCTTGCTGACTGGTAGCCTCGATACAGGCATTGAGGTTATTTTTCAGGGTATTGAAGTCGCCGTTATAGGTGTCGGTGATCTTGGGCGGAATGTCACCCTTGGCAAGGCGATCCACGTAACCGGCAGCCACGTTCAACGGGCCAATGACGGCATCCAGTGTGCTGTTCACACCCGATACGATCTTGTGCAAGTCACCTTTATGCTTGGAAGCATCAGCACGGGTATCCAGTTTTCCCGCAACCGCCGCTTGCGCCAGCATATTGGCGTCAAGAATCATGGCCTGCACGGATGCCTGCATGGCGCGCATCGAATCGGCCAGCATGCCAATTTCGTCCTTGCTGTCGATGTTGATCCTGACACTGAAATCTCCCTCGGCCATTTTGTCAGCCCCGGCCACCATCCTGGCAGTGGAGCTGGTGATGGAGCGGGTGATGATCCAGCCGAACAGGATTGATCCCAAGGTCGCAAACGTTCCCAGAATAAGGATCAAACGCTGTGTCGAATCCGCCAGATCATCGGCATCTTTACCGGCCTTGGTCATGGCATCACTCTGAAATTGAATCAAATCTTTCACCGCATTCATGTAGTCGGCCTGCGTTTTGCGCAAGCCCGTTTGCTGCAGCGTGACAATCTCTTCCCTTTTTTCGGCCTTGAGCAGTTCCAGGAATTTGTCCAGATCAACCACATAAGCCGCGCGCGCGGTCAATAGCTTCCTCAAAATCTCCCGGCCTTTTTCCGATTTGACGGACTTATCCAATTTCTCCAGATTTTCCGCAATGATCTTGCGCTCAGGAGGGATAGCATCCAGTGCTTTTTGCCTTTCTGCGCCCGAGTACATGTACGCATTGCGCAGCTGCCGTGCAACCGTATTGAGCGCGTCAATAATTTCATTGGCTTGCATGGTCTTGGGGAATCGGTCATTGAGCATCTGCTCAATGTTGTAGTTCAGCGTATCGACCCGCATGTAGCTGACCACCGAAATAGTAAGTAACAAAAACAGGGTAACGGCAAAGCCAATCCCTAGCCGAACACCAATTTTGAGGTTATTCAACATTCAACTACTCCCTAAAAAGGACACTAAATACCGGCCACTAGCCAGTTCCATCAGAACCTGGAAAACTTTGATTCGTCGACATCACCCTTGGACAAAAGCACTGGCGCGCCACTGCCCTTGGCGGGCGCAGGCCTGACCGTTTGAACCTTGCTCATACTCTTGCGTACAGCGGGAAGCGCAGTCCGACCACTTCCTTCGAGCTTGAAGAACGCCATGGTTTGCTGCAACTGCTCAGCCTGACCACTCATTTCTTCGGATGTGGAGGCTAGTTCCTCCGAGCTGGACGCATTTTGCTGGGTGGTCTGGTTTAGTTGGCTCACGGCTGAATTGATCTGGCCCGCTCCGCTTGATTGTTCTGTTGATGCCGCTGCAATCTCCTGCACCAAATCCGCCGTTTTGCGAATACTCGGCACCATCTGCTCCAGCAATTTGCCTGCTTTTTCTGCCAAATCGACACTGCTGGTCGCTACCTGACCTATCTCCTGTGCCGCAACCTGGCTGCGTTCGGCCAGTTTGCGCACTTCAGCGGCTACCACGGCAAAACCCTTGCCATGTTCACCCGCGCGCGCGGCTTCAATTGCCGCATTGAGAGCCAATAGGTTAGTCTGCGCCGCAATGTCGTCAATGATGCTGATCTTGGTGGCAATTTGTTTCATGGCCGCAACCGTAGCATTGACCGACTCACCGCCATCCGCCGCATCCTTGGCCGCCTTGCTGGCCATGCCTTCGGTTACCTTGGCGTTTTCGGAATTTTGCGCAATGGAAGATGTCATCTGCTCAATGGATGCACTGGTTTCTTCAACGCCTGCTGCCTGTTCACTAGATGCCTGCGACAAGGCTTGCGCCGTAGCACTTACCTCCTCAGCGGCTCCAGCCAAAGACTGAGCGCCAGTGTTGACATCGGCAACGACTTGCGACAAACGGCCAATCATGTTATCCATCGCCTGCAACAATTGACCGGTCTCGTCCTTGGAAGGCGGCTCAATGCGCACGGTCAGATCCCCCTCGGCGAGCCGGTTGGCCACCCTGACGGCCGCACGCAAGGGTGTCAGGATGGACATGGTGATGAAAACTGCCAAGCCTATCGAAACCAACACGGCTCCAATGGCAAAAAGCGCCATATTGCGCTGCGCCGATGCAATGGTGGCATCACCTGTTTTTATGGATTCATCCGCCACGTTTTCGTTGAGATCGACAACCTTGACCAAACTCTCATTGACTTTATTGAACAAGGGGCGAGACCCCAGAAATACCTTGTAGAACTCGACAAACAATGCCTTTTGCGTACTTTCTGCGCGGCTGGAGGCCAATTGTTCAATCAAAGTAGACAGCTTTTCATCCGAGCGCTTCCATTCGGCGAGATCCGCTTGAAACTGCTTCCACAAAACCACCTCCTCTTTGGTTTGTGGCAGCGGTTCATAAATTTTGAACCCCTCATCAATAGTGGCCCAGGCCTTTTTACGAAGAGCCTGCACGCCCTCAAACTCCCGTTGCGCGCTGTAATCATTTTCATAGATAGCAGTGGCCAAAGTAGCCGACCCGACTTCAGTCAGCCCTTCCTGCGCAATCAACAACCCCCTGATGGATGGCATGCGGACCTTGCCAACTTCGGTAACAACGTCGCCCAAGTCACGGATACCGGCATATCCCGTCAAACCGACGCCAGCTAAAGCCGCCAGGAAGATGAGCACCAGGGTTGTCAATTTCCATTTGATAGAAAGATTCCTAAACATGATTCAATCTCCTTGAAAACGCCTGGGCGTGCTAAACAATGGACCGTCTCAACCTGAAGCAACCACTGAATGATCGGCTACCGCTACCAACTGCCCCATGGCACCAATTTCTTCGGTAGATAACACCCGATTGACATTGAGCAGGATGACAAACTGGCCATTGACCTTGGCTATGCCTTCAATGAAGTCGCTGCGGATTTTGGTGCCGAAACTGGGTACGGGTTCTATATCGGTGGAGGCAATCTCCAGTACGGCGCGCACCGCATCCACCACAATCCCCATGTTCTGGTGCTCACCATCGCTCTGGGAGTCGATCTCGACAATGACGATACAGGTGTTTTTGGTCACTGGCGTAGTCGGGTGCCCAAAACGCACCGACAAGTCCATCACCGGCACCACCGCACCGCGCAAGTTGATGATTCCGCGAATGCATTCGGGCATCATCGGCACTTCGGTCGGATTGGCATACCAGATGATTTCCTTGATGCACAAAATACCGAGCGAGAACATCTCGCCACCAAGCATGAAGGTCAAATACTGCTTTTGCTCGACTACATCCTGTACTGCCGCCTTGGCGGCTGGCAGCTTGCTTTGGGTTTTTACCAGTGCATTCATGATCATTTCCTTTAGAACTTGGAGAACTGGGATTCGTCTAAACCACTAGCGGAGGAAACTTGCGTTGCAGTTCCTGCCGTTCTGCTTGGGCCATGCTTTGCCGTACCTTTGCCAGCGGCAGTACTCTTACGTCCGGTGGATACCTGGGCCACCGCGCGGCTGCTGCCTTCGAGTTTGAAAAACGACATGGTCTGCTGCAACTGCTCGGCCTGACCACTCATTTCTTCCGAAGTGGCGGCCAACTCTTCCGAACTGGACGCATTTTGCTGGGTCGTCTGGTTTAGTTGGCTTACAGCCGAGTTGATCTGGCCCGCACCGGAGGATTGTTCAGCTGATGCTGCGGAAATCTCCTGCACCAAATCCGCCGTTTTACGAATACTCGGCACCATTTGCTCCAGCAACTTACCGGCTTTTTCCGCCAACTCCACGCTGCTGGTGGCTACCTGGCCAATTTCCTGCGCCGCAACCTGGCTACGTTCAGCCAGCTTGCGCACCTCAGCGGCCACTACGGCAAAGCCCTTGCCATGCTCACCCGCACGCGCAGCCTCAATGGCCGCATTGAGTGCCAGGAGATTGGTTTGTGCCGCAATGTCGTCGATGATGCCAATCTTGGTGGCAATCTGCTTCATCGCCGCAACCGTGGCATTCACCGACTCGCCGCCTTCTGCTGCATCCTTGGCCGCCTTGCTGGCCATACCTTCGGTTACCTTGGCATTTTCGGTATTCTGCGCAATGGAAGATGTCATCTGCTCGATGGAAGCACTGGTTTCTTCGACACCTGCTGCCTGCTCACTTGCCGCTTGCGACAAGGCTTGCGCCGTGGCGCTGACCTCTTCCGAAGCACCTGCCAAGGACTGTGCACCACTGTTGACATCGGTCACCACTTGCACCAACTTCTTGAGCATGTTGTTGGTGGCAGACTTCAATTCTTCCCAGGTACCGTTGTAGTTCTTTTTCATCGATAAGGTCAAGTCGCCAGTTTCCATGGCGCCAAGTACCGACTGCAGTTCCTGCACCGGAGTACTCACCGCAACCATCACCGAGTTCAGTCCTTCCGCCAGCTTGCGATAGTCTCCCTGGTGTTTGGTGGTATCGAGACGGGCTTCGAGGCGCCCATCGACTGCGGCTTGCGCTATCGAATTAGCATCGGTGACCAAGACGTTGACTGCCTTGATGACATCAATCAAGCTCTTGGCTATGACATCGTTTTCCGAACGGATTTTGACGTTCGCCGTCAAGTCACCCAGGGAAATAGCCTTGGCCGCATTGGCCTGCTGGTTGGTCGCATCAATGCAGTCGTTCAGATTGTTTTTGATCGCATTGAAATCACCGTTATAGCTATCGGTGATCTTGGGTGGAATATCCCCCTTGGAGATGCGATCTACATACCCCGCAGCCACGTTCAGCGGACCAATCACCGCATCCAGCGTATTGTTGACACCAACCACGATCTTTTGGAAGTCGCCCTGATGCTTGCTGGCATCGGCACGGGTGGACAGCTTACCATCCACCGCCGCCTTGGCAAGCATGTTGGCATCGGCTACCAATGCATTAACCGAGTTCACGCAGGTGTTGAGGTTGTTCTTGATCGTGTTGAAATCACCGTTGTAACTGTCGGTGATCTTCGGCGGAATGTCTCCCTTGGAGATGCGATCCACATACCCAGCCGCCACATTCAGCGGGCCAATCACCGCATCCAATGTATTGTTGACACCGGCTACGATCCGCTGGAAGTCGCCCTGATGCTTGCTGGCATCCGCACGGGTGGATAACTTGCCTTCCACCGCCGCCTTGGCCAGCATGTTGGCATCGGCCACCAAAGAATTGACCGAATCCACACAGGTATTCAGGTTGTTCTTGAGCGTGTTGAAGTCGCCGTTGTAGGTGTCAGTAATTTTCTTGGGAATATCACCCTTGGAGATGCGATCCACATACCCGGCGGCCACATTCAGCGGGCCAATCACGGCGTCGAGCGTATTGTTGACACCTGACACGATCTTGTGGAAATCGCCCTGGTGCTTGCTGGTATCTGCACGGGTTTCGAGCTTACCGGCCACCGCCGCCTGCGCGAGCATATTGGCATCAGCAATCATGGCCTGCACCGCTGCTTGCATGGAGCGCACCGCATTGGCCAGTTCTCCAATTTCGTCCTTTCTGTCAATGTCGAGCTTGAAGCTGAAATCGCCGACGGCCATCTTGTTGGCTCCTTGCACCATTTTGTTGGTCGGGCCGGTAATGGAGCGCGTGATGAACCAGCCGAATAAAGCCGATCCAAGGACAGCTACCGTTGCCAAAATCAAAATCAAGCGTTCAGTAGCAACAACCAACTCGTCAGCATCCTTACCCGCCTTCTCGACCAGTTCGGTCTGCATAACAATCAAATCCGTAATCGCCTTCAAATAGGCTGTCTGACTGTCGCGCAATTCGCCCTGTAGCAGCGCAACGGCATCGGCGCGCTTGTCGGCCTTGAGCAAATCCAGGAACTTGTTTTGCGCTGCCACAAAGGCAACGCGCGTTGACTTGATCTTGCCTAGCAAATCCTTGCCCTTGTCACTGGTGATCATCTTTTCCAGTTTTTCGATCCGTTCGGTAATGATCTGGCGCTGCGGGGGAATGGCATCTACGGCCTTTTGTTGTTCAGCTCCGGTGTAGATATAAGCGTTGCGCAGTTGCCGTGCGACGGTTTGGGCGGCATCAACAATGTCATTAGCAAGAACCGTCTTGGTGAATTTATCCTTCACCAAATCATCAATCTCACGGTTGAGTGTCTCCAGCCGCGTATAACTGACTACCGACAGGACAATCAACAAGAACAGGGTAACGGCAAAACCTATTCCCAACCGGACACCGATTTTGAGGTTATTCATAAGACTCTCCTTCGTAAAACTGAATTTATTGCTCTAACAATTGACGCGAGACAATTCCCGGTGCGCGTTTTTCGCTTTCGACACTACGCCTTATCAAGGACGGGACATCCAGAATCAACGCAACATCGCCGCTGCCCAGAATGGTGGAGCCGCTGATGCAGCTCACGTGGTTGAACATGGAGCCCAGTGGTTTGATAACCGTCTGAAATTCACCTAGCAAGGTATCGACTACCAAGCCAGCCTTTTGCCCGGCGTATTTGAGCACCACGATGTTTTCGCCCTTGGCAGGGGCTGGCGCCTTGACGGAAAACAACTCGCGCAGCCGGATAAAGGGCAGCACCTGGCCGCGTAGGTTGGTGTAGTCGTGGCCTGGCTCGGCGGTGTAGGCCACGCATTCTTCAATCATGTCCAGCGGAATGGCAAATACGCGCTTGCCAACTTCGACCAGGAAACCGTCGATGATGGCCAGTGTCAGCGGCAGACGTACCGTGACCGTGGTGCCCACGCCCTCCTGGCTGCTCATGCTGACCGTGCCACGCAAGGCGGTGATGTTGCGCTTGACCACATCCAGGCCGACACCGCGCCCGGAGAGGTTGGTGATTTGTTCGGCGGTGGAAAAACCCGGCTCGAAAATCAGTGCATACACTTCGGAATCACTCAAATGCTGCCCGGATTCGACCAGCCCACGTTCCACTGCCTTGGCCAGAATACGCTCGCGCTTGAGACCGCCGCCATCGTCTTGCACCGTGATGACGATGGAGCCGGAATCGTGAAACGCATTGAGCACCAGGGTGCCCTGGGTGGGTTTGCCGCGTGCGGTGCGCAGTTCGGCGCTTTCGATACCATGGTCCATCGAGTTGCGCACCAGATGCATCAGAGGGTCACCGATTTTTTCGACCACGGTTTTGTCGAGTTCAGTCTCTTCGCCTTCGATGACCAACGCAATGTCCTTGCCCAGATCGCGCGAGACATCGTGCACCACGCGCTGGAAACGGTTGAAGGTGGCGCCAATCTTGACCATGCGCAACTGCAGCGCGCTATCGCGTACCTCTTCAACCAGAATGGAGAGTTTGGACGTAGCCTCTTCCAGTTCGCTCACCTTGGCGCGGTGCGCAATCATGTTGACGCTGGCACCGGCAATGATGAGTTCGCCCACCAGGTTAATGAGTTGATCGAGCTTGTCAGCATCCACCCGTACCGAGCGACTCTCCTTCGCCTGCACTTCCTTGACCTGATTTTGCTTGTGCAGCGCTGCCTCCACTACCTCGGGTGACACTGACTGTTGCTCCATCAAGATGGCGCCTAGCGGACGCTGCGGGATGGTGTCGGCTTGCGAATTGAGCGCAGTATCGAGTTCCTGGCGGGTAATCGCACCGCAACGCACCATCAATTCGCCAATGCGTTCAGAAACTTCGGGCGCTTCCTTGATCAAGCGGATGTATTCATCGACGCGGCTATTGGGTGGAATGATGCGCAGGCGGCATTCGCCTTGCACAAACTCAAACGCGCGTTCAATGGCCTCTTTGTCCGCCTGGGTGTCAAATTCCAGTTCGTAAGACAGATAACAAACCTCGGGGTCCATTTCGGCGGCGGCAGGCAATTTGTCGGGCAGCGTCAGAATGTCCACGATGCGCCCCATGGTCGTCAGGTAGCGGATGAACGATAGCGGGTCCATGCCATTGCGCAGCACCTCGGGGCCGAATTGCAAGGAAATATGCCAATGGTCCGATCCTGCGCCCTTGCGGGCGATGCGCTCGGTAACGTCCACGTCGCGCTCCGGTACCAAGGCAGAGCTATCTTTGGGTGTATCGCCCAAAACATGGTGCAGTGCCACCAGCAAAGGCGCTGCGGCCTCGGTCTGCGCCGCATCGGCTTCCGTCTGGCCGGATTGCACGCCGTCAATCAGCGACTTGATGTGGTCGCAACACAAGAGCAAGGTAGCCACCAGTTCGTCGCCGATGGGCAGTGTCCCGGCACGCACACGATCCAGGACATTCTCCACCACATGGGTAAAGGCGACCACATGATCCAGACTGAAAAGCCCCGAAGAACCCTTGATGGTGTGGGCCGCGCGAAAGATCGAGTTGATGAGTTCGGTTTTTTCTTCGGTCTGCTCCAGCGCAAGGAGCGAACTCTCCATATCTTCCAGTAGCTCACGGCTCTCGGCAATGAAGATGAGCAGGGCTTGGTCAAGGTTCATGGCAGACTTCCCTTCAGTTCTTTTTAGACTTGGCGTTTGGCTCCATGACCAGATGGTCGCCAAAGAACGCAGCAATGTTGAGCAGTTCGAACACTTCGACTACCGCCGGGCTGTGTGCAACCAGTTGCAGCTCGGCGTTTACTGCCTGGGCCGTGCGTTTGGCCAGCATCAGAAGCTGCAACCCGCAGGTGTCGATTTCGGTCACGGCAGCCAGATCAACCACCAGCCGCACGCCCGCACGCAGCGGGTCAATCAAGGCGCGTTTGATCTCTTCGGCGCGGTAAATACCCAATTCCCCCTCGATGCGCAAGTTGATGGGGGTCATGGCAGGAGCAGCTTTGCGTGACATGGAAAAAGTCTCCGAATCTGTTTGCGTTTATGGAAGGCAGAGCTTTTGCACCGCGCCCAGCATCTGCTCCGGCTTGAAGGGCTTGACCACCCATGCCTTGGCACCGGCAGCCTGGCCCTCACGCTTTTTGGCTTCGTCAGACTCGGTGGTGAGCATGATGATGGGCGTGAAGCGGTAGGCTGGCATCTTCTTGACGTTGGCCACAAAGGTGATGCCATCCATGATGGGCATGTTGACATCACTGATGATTAAATTGACTTTTTGCCCGGTGAGTTTGTCAATCGCATCCTTGCCGTTGATGGCCTCAATGACGGTATAGCCTTCACCGCGCAACGCGATGCCAACAACGGTGCGAATCGAAGCGGAATCATCCACAATCATGATGGTTTTTGCCATGGTACTTTCCTGATGTAGCTAAATTGTCTTTTCAAAGAGGTGAAACGGTAAAGCTGTGTGTGGCTAGGGTGATTAGGGCGACTGCTGCCGGATATAAGCCGCAATTTTTGCGTCCTCCTGCCCAATGTGTTCCAGCAGCCATGTCGTCATGAATGCCAATATCTCATCCTTGTTCCACACACCCTGAGCAAAACTGTGGCTGATGGCATTAAAACGTGTCAGCAGTTCGTTGTGCAGTTGCTGGTGCTCATGGTATGCCGGATAGTTGCTTGTACGCATCAGAATTTCCTCGTCCGCAAAATGGGTGCGCATGTAACCGTACAGTTGCATGGCTGCCAGGCGAAATTCGTTTTGATCCGGCGCGTTCACCACCAGATCGGCAAGCTTGAACAAATGCCGGTGCTGAGAATCAATGCGTCCATCGCCAACTAGATAGCTGTCTTTCCATTCGATATTCATCGTATGCACTCCTGAGTGGCAAAGGGATCAAAAGAAGGTAATTTCATCATCGGCTTTCTTCTCAACGGTCCCACCGGCATGAATAACATGCTGTTCGGCCATGACGTAGGTTTTTTTCAGCTCGTCAAGCAAGACTTCCGGGTCCATGGGAGGAAGCACGCCGGACTGCTCGAAACTTTGCTGCAGTTCTTGCAGAAAATTCGGCCAATGTTCAATGTTCTTGCGCACCAGATTCAAAATCTGCGCCACCCGATCCTGAAACTGGAACTCGACCAGTGACTGGCTGATTTCCCGATGAATCGCTGTACTTTCTTCTTTGAGCAAAGTGCTGGAGTGTTCCAGCGCACCGGTAACGTTCTTGAAATCGCTAATGACACTGTGTATGGTGGCGGATATGGCTTGGGCGCGGTCTTCACGTTCACGCACCGACTCACGCACCATGCTACTCGACTCACCAATGGCTGAGCTGATAATGCCGACTTTCTCCGCGATATGGCGTCCGGTTTCGCCCGACCGGTTGGACAACATGCGGAACTCTTTTGCCACCACGGCAAAGCCACGACCAAGATCACCAGCACGCGCAGCCTCAATCGCGGCGTTCAGCGACAGCAACGTGGATTGCTGCGCAATTTTGGCAACATCGTGCGCCATTTCCTTCAACTCAGAGGTGAAACCGTTCAACCCTTCAACCTTTTCCAGCATTTTCAACATGCTGGCAGTAGCCGCTTGCTGCGCCTCGACAATGTTGCCGAGTTCGGCCTCGGCGCGAGTGATAACGGCCAGCAGGCTGTGATCACTGCCGGACAGCGTATCGGTTTCCAGATTGGCGGTGCGCACCGCCACACCCAGCTTGTCCACAATGCCAGCAAAACGCAGCGAAATCTCGGTAATGGCGGTTTCCATCTGTTCACGCGACGAGTCGATATGCCGACTCCAGACGGGGGCCACTTCGTCGCCAAAACGTTGCTGATCGGCAACAATGCGATCAAGGGTGTCCAACATATCTGTCTGGCGCGCCAACAGTAATCGACCGGCAGTGACACCACACGCGATCAAAACCAGGGCGCCAAGGAGTGCATCCCACTGGAAATCACCGGTGTATGCCATAACCAGGGCTCCCGCCGCAGCCAGGACAATGGGGTAATAGAGAGGTTCTTTGGTTCGGCTCAATGGTTTCATAGCGGTGTCCCTGCAGAAACCGGATGCCGTGCAGGCCTAGTTTCCAGTTCATGGGTGATACTTTCAATCAAAGGTATCAAATCTAGCACGAAGTCGCCCTTGCCCACGTACCCCCAGATGCCAAGTTCGCGCGCGGCGGCACGGTAGGACTCACTGTCGTGCATGGAAAGAAACACGATGTAGGGTGGAGTCGCCATTGCGCGCAGCGCAGCAGCAACCTCCAGTCCGTTCATTTCAGGCATTACGATGTCCAGCAAGACCAAATCAGGAGCCAGCTTGGCAGCCAAAGCCAAAGCAGTCTTTCCTGTATACGCCTGACCTACAACTTCAACGCCAGATAGCGTCAACAGGAAATTATTGACTGCCGTCAAAAAAGTCCTGTTGTCATCCACCAACAGTATTCGGATGGTCACGTTCCCCCCCCTGATTACCATGTGATTTGCCACGTGGCACACACTGTAGTCCCAACCCGAAGGCAACAGTATCAGGTCAACACCTGAGTTCAGCCGGAAAAACACCTGAGAGAGATGGATTTGTGACAGTATCCGGGATACTCCAAGCCAAAGTGCTCCTGATAAAATAGCTGCACTCGCTTATCCCATAAGGCTTACAGCCCAATTTGCCATGCAAAAAACCCGAAAACGGCCCGTTTTGATGCCTCATGGCGGCATCAGCATCGACTTGACCCGTTTTGAAGGGCAAAATTCAAGGTAAATCTGGCTACACGCCTTATGTAACAAGCGGTAGCAGCTATATTTATAGGAGCATATTGCGTAACCCGCTGGCGCGCTGGGTGCGTTGCTGCACGGCTTGCGCCAGCAAACCTGGAGCGCCAGCCAAAAGAGTGAACGCCTGGCGTGCGCGTGTGATGCCGGTGTAAACCAGTTCGCGGCTCACAAGCGCCCCCCCGTAATCGGGCAGGACCAGCGCCGTATGTTCAAACTCCGAGCCCTGGCTTTTGTGTACCGTCATGGCAAAGGCTGTTTCCACGTACGGCAAACGGTTGACGCCGACCGAACGCAGCTGGTCGCCTTCGGCAAAATACACACGCAAGCCAGCGTCCGCACTGGCGGATGGCAGGGCGATTCCGATGTCGCCGTTAAATACACCCAGGATCGGGTCGTTGCGTGTGACCATGACCGGACGCCCGACATACCATTCGCCACGCGGCTTGAGCAGTCCGGCGTGCGCCATGGCCTGTTCCACCGCACGGTTGAGCCGGATCGTCCCCCAGTCCCCTTCACGTACCGCGCACAGCAAGCGAAAACGCTCGAACGCACCCAGGACTTCTTTCACCCAGGCGGTGTGCACTTGCACATCCTGCGCATCGCGTACATCACGCACGGCGGGCCGGTTGGCAAGACAGCGCAGGTATTGCCGGTAGCACACATCGTTGCCCTTGCGCCCCTCTAGTGCCAGACGCACAACCGCCGCCGGTTGCGCGTTCTCGTCGGCACACAAGGCAAGCGTACTGTCAGTGCGTAGTAGCTCCAATGCCGCACGTGCGTCACCCTGGTTGACGGCCAGTGCCAGCTGCCCGATGGGGCCACCAAAGCGGCGGCTTTCGCGCAGCATGACGATGTGCTGTGCCAATGCGTGGCGGCCATCTTGCGGCGCCCGGTACGCGCCCGGCAGGGTTTGCCGCGCCACCCGTGCGATGTAGGCGGCGGTGTCGGCGTGGTAGTTGCCCGACTCGGCATCCCGGCAAATATCCCCCAGCACCGAGCCAGCCTCCACCGATGCCAGCTGGTCCTTGTCGCCCAGAAAAATGACCCGTGCACCGGGTGGCAAGGCATCGAGCAAGGCGGCCATCATCTCCAGATGGACCATGGACACCTCGTCAACGATGAGCACATCCACATCCAGCGGCTGGCTGGCATGGAAGCGAAACTGCCGTGTATCCGGTCTGGCGCCCAACAGTGCGTGCAGGGTGCGCGCGGCACCTATGCGTTGCGTCAGCATCGGCAAATCGAGTTGCTGGCCCAGCCGGGCATGCAATTCGGTCAGAGAAGAGTCAATCGACTGCTTGAGTCGGGCTGCGGCCTTGCCCGTAGGAGCAGCCAGCGCCACACGCAACAATTCCGGCTGAGGCTCCAGCGCAAACAGCAAGGCGAGCAAACGCGCAGCGGTGTAGGTTTTGCCGGTTCCGGGGCCGCCGGTAATGACGCTCAAGCCCCCACGCAAGGCGATAGCACACGCCAGTTTTTGCCAATTCACGCCGTCTGGGGATGTATCCGGGGATGCGGCAGCAGGGGTATCAGGGAAAAGGCGCTCCAGCCAGTGTGCCGCTGCATTTCCATCCACTGCGCGCATCCGGGCCGCACGCTGCAAGAAGTGTTGCGCAACAAGGCATTCGTAATTCCAGTAGCGGCGCAGGTAGAGGCGCGGCTCCGCTACGTCGTCCAGCAGCACCAGCATCTGCCCCGTGTCGGTATCCCGCCCGATCAGGCGCACCACGGGACTGGCGCGCAGCGCTGCCAGCCAGTCTGCCAGACCGTGGGGCAAAGTGGCCCACAAGCCGTTCACGGCCTGCTGGGCTTCGCCTGGCCAAGCCAGCAGCCTGTTAGGGTCGCCCACCAGGGGGTTCACGTTCAAGCAGGTGTGCCCCCGACCCTCCATATGCGCCAGCACGGCGACCGCCACCAGCAGCGCGGGCGCGGCATCAGGGTCGCATTCGGCCACAAATCCGGCCAGTGCGCTGTCTATGCGGCGCAACCACTCTGTCTCACTCCACTGGCGCAGGGTCTCCAGTACGGTCAATGCGTTGTTCATGCCCGTATTCATACGCTGGCCTCCTCGGCGCTCAACAGGGTATCGAGTGCATCCAGCAGCCCCACCGAGGGTGCAACAAGATAGCCGCCCTTCTCAGGGCCATCAATGCCGCGCAAGAACAGATAAACCGCCCCGCCCAGATGCTCCTGCGGCAGGTAGTCCGAACCCAGCCGTAAGCGCAGCAAGCGGTGCAAGGCCAGCATATACAGTGCGGCCTGCACGTCATAGCGGTGTTCGGCCATGGCCGCTTCCAGCGCGTCCCGGTGGTAGGCGCTGGCGCTGTCACCCAGAAAGTTCGATTTGTAGTCCAGCACCCAGTAACGTCCTGCGTGTTCAAACACCAGATCGGCAAAACCCATGAGCATGCCGTGCAATTCACGTGCAGGCAGTGCCTGGCGCGCACGGCCCGACAAAAGATGTTGCTGGCACAAGGCATCCACCGCCACCGCCTTGAGGCGCTCGCTGGGGAGCCAGAACTCCATTTCCGGCAAGCAGTGCTGCAACTCTCGTAGCGTTGCACCGACACCCGGCAAGGGCGTGTGCACAATCTCGGTCAACCAATGCACAACGGTATCGGCTTGTTCATCGTATCCAGTAGATGCACAGCGCCTGCGCAAGCGCTCGGCCAGTGCGACATTGCCTTCCAGCGCGAAGTTTTCCGTTGCCAGCCATTCGAGCTGATCATGCAGGAAGTTACCAGCGACCGCGCCACGCATGAAGCGGTGCCAGACAGCCACTTCGATGGCAGGGACGGCAAGAACGGGCGGCAACATTGGAATAGTGGCAAGCTGCTCATCCTCGTCAATGCGGTTGGAAGATGCGGTGGTTTGCAGCGTCGGCACAGGTGCGGCCAGGGCGCGAACCAGGGCGGAAAAGCTGCCAATGCTCCAGTTGCGCTCGAAACGGGCCGTGTATTGCACCGGCTCACGCAACGCACACGGGGCGGCACGCGGGAGCAGTGCGGTCTGGGGCGAAGTTGGCACAGCGGCGCGCAGCTGGATATGTATCTGCGCGTGCGCTGCCGCCAACTCCTGGAGCTGGTCCAGATAGTCCTGTGGCTCCAGGGGGTCTGGCCCGCCCAGCAGGTAGCCGGCTGCGCTCCTGTGGGTCTGGCAGTCCGCACTTTTGCCTACTTTCAAGGCGGCAAAGCCCATCCAGACCGCATGGCGGGCGCGGGTCAAGGCCACGTACAACAGCCGCAAGTCCTCACGCAGGCGCTCCTGGTCGGCACGTGCCAGCTGCTCATCACTGAACTGCAAGTGCAGCTCCCTTTTCCCTTCTTCATCGGCCAGATTCACAAACCGCGTGTACTTTCTTTCCACGGCCCGAAAGCTGCAGGCAAAGGGCAGAAACACGATTGGGTATTCCAGCCCCTTGCTCTTGTGAACCGTTACCACCTTGACCAGATCGGCATCGCTTTCCAGGCGCACAACCTGCTCTTCGCTGCTGGCGCTGCCTTGTTGGGCTTGCTGTATTTGCGACTCCAGCCAGCGAATCATCGCCTGCTCGCCGTCGAGCTGGAAACTGGCCGCCTGCAACAACTCGCACAGATGCAGAAAATTGGTCATGCGCCGCTCGCCACCCGGCTCGTTCAACCAGCGTGCCGATAAATTCAGCTGATGCAGCGTCTGGCGCAACATGGTGAGCACGCCTTGGCTTTGCCAGATGGCGTGCAGGCTGCGCAACTGCTCGCTGCGTGCATCCAGCGCCTCATCGCTGGCCGCAAGCAAAGCCAGCTCGTCCAGACTGAGGCCCAGCGTGCGGGTGGCCAGCCCGGCGCGTACCAGCCGCACGTCCAGCGGCGCGGCCACCGCACGCAGCCAGTGCACCAGATCACGCGCTTCATCGCTGTTGAACACCGAATCCTGATCGGACAGATACACCGAAGCCACCCCGCGCAAACGCAATTCACGTTGCACGGCCAATGCCTCCTTGCCCGTGCGCACCAGTACGGCCATATCCGCCGGTTGCAAACGCACAAAGGGAGAAAGAGGTGCATCCTGCCGGGAAAAGCCCGCCTGGGGGTCGTTGAGCCAGGCAACAATCTGCTCGGCACAGCGCGCGGCAAAGCGCTTGGTGCTGTCTTCCTTGCTGCGCAGCTCCAGATCGTGGGTGATGGTGATGGCAGGCACCGTGCCCGCTTGCGTCTGGAATTGTTCGGCCCGACCACGTGCCTGCACCGCCACAAAAGGCAGCGCATTGCTTGCCCCTTGCCGGAACAGGAAGGCACCCTGCGCCAGACGCTCTTCCCCACGGCCAAAGCACTGGTTCACAGCCTCCACCAGCGCGTGTGTGGAGCGGTGGTTGGTGCCCAGCACGTAGTGACGCCCCTGCGTGGCCTGGCGCGCCTGCAGGTAGCTGTAAATGTCGGCGCCACGGAAGCCATAAATCGACTGCTTGGGGTCCCCGATCAACAGCAAGGCCGTCGCCGGATCGTTGTCCTGGGTGCGGTAAATCTGGTCAAAGATGTGGTATTGCAGCGGGGACGTGTCCTGGAATTCGTCGATCATCGCCACCGGGTAGCGCATCAGGATGCGGCTGCGCAACTGCGCGCCATTGGCTCCGGCCAGGGCCAGGTCCAGCCGCCGCAACATGTCGGCAAAACCAAAGCTGCCAATCTGGCGCTTGCGCCGGTCAATACGCGCGGCGATGTGGGCTGCTGCATGCCAGCGCATGGCAACCGTGTGATCGGGCAGCGCCGCATAGCCTTCCAGCAGCTCGGCAAACTGCTGAAAATAGTCTGGCAGCACGATAGCCGCCGCGGCAGGTTTGCGCGCTTCCATGATGCCTTCCGGGCGCAAACGCGCGCAGGCTGCGGGCGTCAGTTCCAGCGGCCCGGCATCTGGCGCTGCGGCCCATTGGCGCAAGGTGCCCAACCATTTGCGGTAGTTGGTCGGGGCGAGTTTCTTGCGATCCCAGTCACACACCTTGGGCGCAGTCTGGGCATCCAGCCAGTCTTGCATATGCTGGGCGCGTTCGACCCAACCCACGCTCAGACTCTGCAATGCCGCCTGCTGCTGTTGCATGTGCGCCTGCATACACTGCGCCAGCGTATCCACGCCTGCCTGCGCGGGAATGGACTGGTTGATGAGCGTGCGCATATCGGCAAACAGCGCATCCACGCTGCCCCACAGCGCCAGAACCCGCTCCAGATCATCGCCCGCCAGGGGGTAGCACTGTTGGCGCCAATAATCCTGCACCGCCTCGCGCACGAGGGTCTGTTCATCGGCGACCAGTTCCTCGTCAAACAGGCAGCCGCTATCAAAGGCGTGTTCGCGCAACATGCGCTGGCACCAGGCATCGATGGTCAGCACCGCCGCTTCGTCCATGCTCTCGGCAGCCGTCGCCAATCGCCAGGCGGCGCCGTCGCGCGCCTGACCCTCGGGATAGCAAGCAAGCAGTTCGCGCAATAAATCGTCCTGGACTTCCGGCTCGATTTCGCCACGGAAACAGCTAGCAGCCTGCAACAAACGCCGACGAATCCGATCCGACAATTCGCGGGTGGCGGCACGGGTAAACGTCATGACCAGTATTTCCGCAGGCCGCAAGGACCGCACGGGCTGCTCCGGGTCGCTGCCCGTACCGTGCCCGAGGACCAGACGCACATACAACGCGGCAATCGTCCAGGTCTTGCCAGTGCCCGCGCTGGCTTCAATCAGACGGCTGCCCCACAGCGGAAAAGTGGCTGCATCAAGAATAGTGCTCATGCGCAGGTCTCCATATCGGTTGTATGTACACACGCCTGCACATGCTCGTGCGCCCACTGCTGCAGCGCACCATAAACCCGGTGTGACAACTCCTCAAAACGGGCATCGGCGCTCAGGGTTTCGTAGTCCGGAAACAATCGGTACAAGGATGGCTCCTTGCGCTCGCCCTGGTAGTTATTCTGGTACGTGCCGTCGTACACCTCCCGTGGATTTTTGCCACCCACCAAAGCCAGCGCGGTCTTCAGCGCCAGAGGCAAGGGTTCGCTCAAGCCCAGGCGCACCACATCCAGCAGCATGGCCAGCGTTTCCTGCGCACGCGCACTCTCCATCGGCGCAATGGTGAGCGTGGCATCGCGGCCAACCAATATGCCCTGGACAACAATGCCGTTGGCGGCAGCCGCCACGCTGCGCGTCCAGGCCGACACCAGCTTATCCGCACGCACCACGCCCTTGGCCGCATTGGCGCACAACTTGCCTGCATCCCACCCCAGCCATACAGGCACGGCCACATCACCCTCGCTCCCCTCATCCTGATCCTCCTGGTACAGCTGGTCCAGCCAGTCCTCCAGCACCGCCCCCTGGTGTTCAAAATGCAGGCGCTTACGGCCATATGCCAGTGGATAGCGGCTGCGCTGGGTTTGCCAGGCGTGCAGCACCGGCACAATCGCATCGACCAGATCGGCCTGCGTGCGCTCCCCGATGCCGCCCATGGGCAAGTGTCCGGCGCGCCGCACTTCCTGAATATGCGCGGCAACCAGGATTTCCAGGCTTTCCAGGGGTCGGCGCGGGCCATTGTCCGCATGTACCGCATGTACCGCCACCAGATCGGTCAACACGTGCTGGATGGTGGCGCGAACAAGTCCGTATGCATCCAGACCATCCAGCTGGAAGGCTTCCGTATCCTTGTCGTCCACGCCGGTGGCATCAAAATACACCTGCAAGCGCTGGCGGAAAAATGCCTTGACCGGATTGCGCAAGAAGGTATCCAGCTGCGCCAGCGTGAACGGATGTGGCGTTTCACCTGTAGGAGCGGGCCATGCCCGCGATGCGGGTTCGCGGGCATGGCCCGCTCCTACGACGTTCATGTGCGCCGCGCGCCACTCACGGGCGTGGGTAAACAGGCCGCTGTCCGGCTCGAAATAGCGTCGGCTGAAGGGTTGCAGCGGGTGCTCGGTGGTGCGGTCCTGCAGCACGCAACCTTGCCAACCCGCAGCCAGATAGTCGCGCAACTGCGCCACCAGCACCGACGGCGGTTGTTCGCTGTTATCCCGCACACTGCGGCCAACCCAGCTGACATAAAGCACCCGGCGTGCCGACAACAGGGCTTCGAGCATCAGCTGACGGTCATCGTCGCGCCCCGAACGATCCCCCGGACGGTACTGACCGGGAAAACCCATCAGATCAAAATCCCCCCGCTGGGAGCGGCGCGGGTAGTCGCCATCGTTCATGCCCAGCAGACACACCACCTCAAAGGGAATGGCCCGCATGGGCATCAAGGTGCAAAACGTCACCCCGCCAGCCTTGAACCGTTTGTGCAAGGACGGCTCCTCCAGCGCACCTAGCCAGGCCTCACGCGCCACTTCCAGCGGGATGGCTGCGCTGAAGTCAGCCTGATCGCAGGCATCCTGCCAACGACCCAGAGCATCGTTCATGGCGCTGAGTGTCTGGCGGTCCACGTCATCCTGCGCTGCAACCATGTCCTGCAACAACGCGCGTCCTCGACTGGACCACTCAGTGGGGCTTGCCGGGGACGACGCCAGCTGCTGCCAACGCCGCAGCGCACCCAGAAAATCCGCCAGACATCCCGCCAGCTCCGCCTCCAGGCCACCGACCTCCGGATACGGCGCGATGGTGGCCCACGCCAGGTCCAGTGCGCCTCCACCGGCAAAGCCCAGCAGCATGCGGCGCAGGCCGAACCAGCCGGTGTTTTGCTCACCGCAAGCGCCAAGCTCCATCGCATCGCGCTGCGCGCCGTCCAGTCCCCAACGAATCCCGGCACCCGCCATCCACGCAGTCAACCTGGGCAGCGCGTTGCTGTCGATACCAAAACGCAGGGCAATGGCCGGTACTTCGAGCAAATCGCGCAGCTCGCTGAATACCACGCGCTGCTGCGGCAAACGCAACAACCACTCCAGCGCACCGAGCAGTGGATTGCTGGCGCGCGCACGCAAATCGGTAATCTCAAAGGGAATGTAACGCGCATCGTGGTGCGGGTACTGCCCGAACACCGCGCGAATGGCCGGTGCAAAAGCATCAATATCAGGAACCATGACCACCACGTCCCTGGGCCGCAAGGGGTTATCCGCAGGGGCAGCGGCAAACAGCGCCAGCAGCTGGTCGTGCAGAATTTCCACCTCCCGCAACGCGCTGTGCGCGATGTGAAAGACGATGGATTGGTCGGATACATCCGGTGTCACCGTCGGATGCTCGGCCAACGGAACCAGATCGCGCATGCGGTGCTGGACCTGCGTCAGCAGCGGCGCATCCAGGGATTCGTCCTCGTCAAACAGGTCCACACGCGGGATGGCAAAACGCTGGCGTGCCAGTTCCGCATCATCAAAGGCGTCGAGCTGGCGCACAAAATCCCGCCCCTGACGCCCCCAGGCCGCCAGGAGCGGATGCGCATGGGCATGCATCTGCTCCAGGGGCAAATCCGCCAGGTCCCGCCCGCCGCGCAGGGGCTGGCGCCGCCGCTGCATACGCAGCAACTCGCGCCCGTCCATGATGTCGGCCCAGTGGTAACGGCAGGGATTGGGAATGGCCAGCAAGACCTGGGAGCGCTCAGCCAATGCCGCCAGGATTTGCAAGACCGACAGCGGCAGATGCGTCATGCCAAAAAGCACGACACGCCGCGCCACCGGCGCTTGCGTTGGCGCGCCACTTTGCAGCGCCTCCAGCACACGCTGGTGCAAACGCGGGCGGATGCTGTTGCGCTGCTCCTCATCCAGGCCCGCCAGCAGGGCACGCCAGAGCATGGGTTGCCATATCTGGTCCTGCGGCACCGGCGTTTCAAGATGACTCTGACCCAGCGTGCACAACACATCCCGTCCCTGTGCCCAGGCTTCGAGCCAATCGGCCCGGTAGACCTGGTACTGATCCAGCAAGTCCGATAAACGACTGGCCAACTGGAACAGGCGAACAGGCTCGTTGGCCTGCAAAAACCGGGCAATGGGTTCAAAACCGGCCAAGGGCAGCAGCGTGGGCAACTGTTGCATCAAACGCCAGGTCAAGGCCAGCTTGTCCATCGGCGACTGCGTGGGCACCTGCGCACGCCCCAACACCTGGCGGTACGTACGCCACAGAAAACGTGCTGGCAACTCCACGCGCGTTGCCGCACAGATACCCCCCTCGCTGGCCATGGTCATCTTGAGCCATTCGGCCATGCCATTGCTTTGCACCAGGATGATGTCTTCTTCCAGAGGATTCAGCGGGCGTTCACGCAACCAGGCACAAACCGTGCTTGCCAGGGTTTCGGATCGGTTGGAGTGCAGGGCAATCAAGCCCGTTTGAATATCGGAGGGCATACATATCCTGGATATCTTGGGATTTTCCTGGTAGCTTATACCACCGGCCAGCTGTGGTTTCTCTTGATCTCGGCGGTGATGTTCATGCCGGGGCTTAATTGCTCAAATCAGCCATTTGCGCAGGCAGGACGGGCGGGTACAGCTTTTGGCTGGCGGTGGCTGGGTATGTAGATCCTGAGCGGGATATTCATCGTCACACGTTGTGATGCTTGAACCGGAAAAATAAGAGTTACTTCGGCCTTGCACGGTAGTTAACGGGGAGTGAATCCCATCCGGCCAATTGCCCCGCCGTGTCACTGTCCAGTCGCAGATGCCGCACATCCAGCGGTGGCTGGTCTCGCAACTCTACGTAAGACCCATTATCAAGCCGCTCTGGGAACAGGGCCAGACACTTGCCAGTTCCCTTGGATGACGGGTAAAGGATACCCGCAAATCCGGCCGCCCAAACAAGCTCGGCAGTTATGTGGCTTTCTGCTGGCAAGCCAAACTGAACCGGTTTTATGCGCCAGTTTTTGCGCGTTGCCAGATCGTGCAACTGCTTACCTGTTTTGACCATGTATAAGTCTTTATTGGTCAGTTGCAAGCGTTTCATAATGCGCTGGGCCTCTTGCGGCAGTTTGATGCTTGCCAACACTTTGGCCAAAGCATCCAGTTTTTCATGGCCGGTCATGTCAAAAACGCCAGTGACATTGCCACGCAGAAATACCGTCAAGTGGCTAACTTGCGTTTCCAGGGCCAACTCCCGCGCACTCAGGCCATCTACATTTCCATCATGTTCGAGTTGGAATTTTTCCCGGAATGCGGTTTCATAGTTTTCGGCCAGGTAAAGGGCTGGCCACGGGTTCAGAATGTTCGCATCCAGGTCAACTCCAGCATTGAAACGTTGTCCATACCCATGAAGACTTCCCGCACTGGAGAGCGGCTCACGGCTGTATTGATAAGTGACTATTCGAACCCAGTTTGTCAAATCCACTTGAACCGATGCTTGTGATTGCAACGCTGCAATCAGCTCTTGGCGCTTTTGCCGACGCGCAGGTTCAATGCTGAAGTGCAGAACATCTTCCAGCTGGTTCAGATCAGCCGACCGGCTTTCCCACTGGCGAAGGGACGCTGCATTAAAGCGGTCCAACTCCAGAATGCTGCGCTGGCGCTGTTGACCACCAGCAGGTTTTTGTGGGGGAAAAGGTTTTCTTGGCAATGCAACCTCACGCAGCTACGGTTTGGCTGGCGTGTGGCTGATCGCGCCGGGCGATGGCGGCATTCACGATGAATTTGCGCAAGCGGTCATAGCGGCCTAAACGAATCATGTCCCGAGGGGACACATCGCCCAGCAACGGATTGCTGGCCTTGAACCAGGTTACTGTACGTTGCACATCTCCATCAAAAAATGATGCCACCATGTTGATGGTGTTGGCAATTTCTTCCATACGTTCACGCACCTTCAGGGGGATGCGCTCATCGTATCTGATCGAACTTTGGGCCACAGAGGTGATGCGGGAGATGTCTTCCTTCTTGAGACTCAGCAGCTCTGGAACCTTTCTGGCATTAAACGCATCACCACGCCCGAATTGCAGGTAGTCCGCTGGTACATTGTCGAATAGACCGAAAGACTTTTGTGACTGAGAAAGAGAGGTCATTTGCATGGCTTGGTCCCTCAAGGGTTTTATGGTCTATCAACCACAAATTGACCACAATCGAACCGCATTCTACACACAGAATAATTTTTGTTATTGCCCATCAATGGTATTCCTTGGTTAAAAAAATCGCGCATGCCCCACCTCTCGCCACCGTGGTCTGCCCCGCAAAGGACCTCCACCAGCGACAAGCTGACCATGGGCAACTGGTACCTGGGCAACCAGTACCACGTGGAGCAGTTCAAGACCAGCAATGGCAAGACGCTGCTGGACAGCCAGGTGCAAAACCTGGTGAACGCCACGGCAGCGTTTTCGCCACCGGCTGCCGGACAGACCAGCTTGCCCGCAGCCTACGCCTCGGCCCTGAACCCGGTGCTTGCGGCAAACTGGCAATAAGACCGTTCCACGAATGGCCGCTAACGACCGCTACCTTTCCCGCAAACTCTCGCTGCTGGCCCTTTGCACGGGACTGAGCAAGAACTCGATCACCCGGCGCTGGCCGGTCTTGATCTCGGCGGTGATGTTCATTCCGGGGCTTAAAGGAATACGCTTGCCGTCCACCAGCATGTCCTTTTGGCCCAGCGTCAGCGTGGCGGGGTAGTACGAGCCCTTCTTTTCATCCGTGACCGCATCGGCTGTCACCACACTCACCGTGGCGGGTACCGTGCCGTATTTCGTATATGGGAACGTCTCCAGCTTGACCTCGGCGACCTGACCGGCGTAGACAAAGCCGATGTCCTGGTTGGCAATAGTGACCTCGGCGGTGATGGTGGGGCTGTCGGGCACCACGACCATCAGCGGCTGGGCGCTGGTGACCACACCGCCGACCGAGTGGATGGCCAGTTGCTGCACCACCCCGGCCACCGGCGCCGTCAGCTGCGTCTGGCGCTGGCGCTGGCTGGCCTTGCTGGCGTCGGCTTGCAGCTGGTTGAATTTCGCAAGAGATTGGGCCAGGCGCTCGCTCAAAGTGCGCGTGGTCTCGGCCCGGTAGGCAACCTTGGCCTGCTGGCTCTCCCTGAGCGCGGATTGCACCTCGTTCAGCCGCGCGCGCTGCACGCTAAGGTCACGCTCTTGCTCCACCCGCTCGCGGGTTCTGTCCTGCGTGGCGTGGTCCGAGACATATCCGTTGCCCACCAGTTGCTGGTAATCCGCCTCGCGGCTCTTGGCCATGGGAACGGTGGCCTCCAGCTTGGCAATGCTTTGCTGCACGGTGGCGATCTCGGCCTGGCGGCGGGTGACTTCGGCATCGAGCTTGACCAACCTGGCCTGGATGTCCTGCCACTCGGACGCAAGCTGGGCCTGGAATTGCAGCTCCGCAGCAGGATCATGGGCCAAATCGGCCATTTGGGCAGGCAGGACGTGCGGGGGCAGCTGTTGTTTTGATAGCATCTGCAAAAGTTCACGGCTGCGCAATGCCTCGGATGCCTGGGTTTTTAGCTGCTCTTGTACGCTGGCACTGTCGGCGCTGGCAATGGTGGGGTCCAGCTCCACCAGCACCTGGCCCATCTGCACCCGCTCGCCGTCCTTGACCAGCACGGCTTTGACGATGCTGGCTTCCAGCGGCTGAATGAGCTTGGTGCGGTCTGAGACGATGATGCGTCCCGGCGCCACCGCCACGATGTCCACCTGGCCAACGATGGACCACACGAGCGCCAATACAAACAGCAGCATCAACCCCCAGGCCAGACGGCGTGGCGCCGGGTGTACGGGGGTTTCCTGCAAACGCAAGGCAGCGGGTAAAAAAGCGGCTTCGTCGGCCAGACGCTCTGGCCCCGCCAGCTCGTTGCGGTGTACCCAGGCGTATTGAAAGACGGCTTGGTAACGCGCCAGCAGTTCGCGCACCGGGTGTTTCATGTCGCCCCTCCGTCTTGCATGGCCCACAGGTGGGCGTACAGGCCACCGGGCTTTTGCACCAGGGCGTCGTGCGGTGCGCACTCCACAATCTGGCCCTTGTCCATGACGACGATGCGCTGGGCGCGTCGGACGGCAGACAAGCGGTGGGCGATGATGAGTACGGTGCGACCCTGGCAGATGTGCGCCATGTTCTGCTGGATGATGGCTTCACTTTCATAGTCCAGCGCGCTGGTGGCCTCATCCAGTATCAGGATGCGCGGGTTGGTGAACAAGGCGCGGGCGATGGCGATGCGCTGGCGTTGGCCGCCGCTCAGGGAGCTACCTTGTTCGCCCACGAGGGTATCGTAGCCTTCGGGCAATTCGCTGATGAAGGTGTGGGCTCCGGCCAATTGGGCGGCGTGCATGACGGCTTCCAGCGGAGCAGCGGGGTCGGTGATGGCGATGTTTTCGCGCACGCTGCGGTTAAAGAGCAGGTTTTCCTGCAAGACGATGCCGATCTGGCGGCGCAACTGGGCGGCGTCGATCAGGCTGATGTCGATGCCATCAACCAGCAAGCGGCCAGCTTCGGGGCTGTAGAGGCGCTGCACCAGTTTGGTCAGGGTGCTTTTGCCACAGCCCGAGCGCCCGACAATGCCGATGACTTCCCCGGCTTGAATCTCCAGGCTGATGGTGTGCAGAACCGGGGGCGCTTCGGGTCGGTAGCGAAAGGTTACCTGGTCCAGGGTGATGTGGCCTTGGAGCGGGGGCAGTTGTGCGGCGCTGGTAGGGGGGATTTCGGTGCGGGTATTGAGAATATCGCCCAGCCGCGCCACGGAGATGCCCGTTTGCTGAAAGTCGGTCCACAGCTGGGCCATGCGCATGATGGGCTGTGCCACCCGCTGGGCAAACATGTTGAAGGCGACGAACTGGCCCACGCTGAGTTCGTTGACCATCACCAGATGCGCGCCGTACCAGAGTGTGCCTGCGTTGACCAGTTTGCCAATCAGGTTGACGCCTTCATGCGCCACGCTGGCCAGGTTCTGGGTCTTGAAGCTGGCCGATACATAGGCCGCCAACTGGTTGTCCCAGCGTTTGGCAAAGGCGGGTTCCAATGCAGTGGCTTTGACGGTTTGAATGCCGGTGACGGTTTCGACCAGCATGGCCTGGTTTTCTGCGCCACGGGCAAACTTCGTGTCCAGCCGGGCGCGCAAAATGGGAATGACGGCCAGACTCAGGCCAAAGTACAACGGCAAACTGACCAGCACGATCAAGGTCAGGGGTACGCTGTAGAACAGCATGACGGCGACAAAGACGATGGAGAAGAAGACATCCAGCAGCACGGTAAGCGCATTGCCGGTGAGAAAGGAGCGGATGTTTTCCAGCTCACGCACCCTGGCCACCGAGTCGCCCACCCGGCGTGCCTGGAAATAGGCCAATGGCAGGCTCACCAGATGGCGGAACAGACGCGCGCCCAGTTCCACGTCGATGCGGCTGGTGGTGTGGCTGAACACGTAGGCGCGCAGAGCGCTGAGTACCGATTCAAACACGACGACGATCACCAGCCCGATGACCAGCACGTTGAGCGTTGTCAGCCCCTTGTGCACCAGCACCTTGTCCATCACGACCTGAAAAAATAGTGGCGACACCAGCCCGAAGAGCTGGAGCATGAAGGAGATCAACAGCACTTCGCCCAGCAGTTTGCGGTATTTGACCAGTGCCGGGATGAACCAGGAAAAATCAAACCGGGCCAAGGCCCCCGCCATGCTGACCGGCTGCTGATGAGCAGGAGTTCTCCGCTCCAGCGTGCGGCAAAGGCGTCGATGGGTTCGATGCGCGGGGCGGCGTGGTCGTCCGTGCCCATTTCCTGCACCAGCACCCGCTGGCCATCGCTTTGCGCCAGGATGGCGACGTGCAGGGGCGGGGCTGGAGCTGGGGCTGTTGTTGCATCCTGCGCGGTGCGCATGAAGGCCAATGCGGGCAGAGGCGTGAGGCCCAGGCGCTCGATCCGGGTACGGCTGAGTTTGGCCTTGAGGCCCAGGTGTTTTGCCGCCGCCAGCAAGTCGGTAGCGGTGAGCGGTTGGCTGGCAGACAAACCCAGCTGGTGCGCCAGCGTGGCCGGGTCTGCGGCGATCTGGTGGAAACGCGCAACGGCGCACAGGGCTGCTAACGGTTCCCAGGGGTGGGCTGGGGTGGGTGGTGGTTGTGGCGGTGCGTTGGGGGTGGGCGTCACGGGCACGTTTGGGTCTTTCGGGTTGCGGTGGCGGGCGATGGGCGGCGGATGAAATTTCGGCGCTGGTCGGTTTGTAGCACAAGGGACGGTGGATTTTGTGGAGTTCCCCTAATTCTGCACTTGAAAAATAGCACGGACGTTCTATTGTTCACCGTGCAGCAACTTGGTTGTGTCAGGAATCCAAAGTCGGACATGCCAAGCAGGCTAAAAGGCGTTGACGAACTGTCTTGACGGAATTGCAGTTCGATGGGTCAGCGGTTGAAGTTCCGTCAAAAAAGTAAATTTTTAAAGTGAGACTGATCATGTCTTCTTGTCCATTGTCCATCTCAGGCGCTTTCTCGCCGCATTCTCCGCCCCAGCTCTTACTTATGCGTGCTATTGGAACAGTAGCTGCTCCCGCACGTTCTACGGGCGGGAGTGGCCTGTTTGATCGCAAAGAAAGAGTCAAAAGACAGTGTGTGTCCGGTCACCCGAAACGTGCTGCTGCAAACGGCGCAAGGAGCGCAACATGACAACACACCACACTTGGCTTGAACAAGCCCAAAAACTTGCACTGCTGCTACTGGCAGTCATCAGCCTGAGCGCCTGTGCCGAGCAGTTTGGTATCGGTGGCGATAGCTGGAAAGAAGAAGTGCTGCTGCACGATGGGCAGAAGATTGTTGTGGAGCGCTACCAGACCTATGGCGGACGGCATGAAATCGGTCAATCCCCACCCGTCAAGGAATTCACGATTGTGTTCAGGTTGCCGGGTTCTGGTAAACGCATTACCTGGACAAGTGAATATGGCGCTGGCCGCACGGATTTTGAACTCGCTGCGTTGCACATCATGAACGACACGCCTTATCTTGTGACACTGCCCAATCTATGTCTGTCCTACAACAAATGGGGCAGACCTATCCCACCTTATGTGTTCTTCAAGTACGAAGACAGTGTATGGAAGCGCATTGCATTGGCGGAGTTTCCGACAGAGTTTAAAAGCATCAACATGGTGATTAACAACGATGGGGAAGCCTATGCCTTGAAAACGCAGTCGTTGGTCAGTGCCCAACAGATTAAAGAATTGAACGACAAACTCCGGCAACCCGAATACAAAACCATTTTGCGGGAGCCGGTGAACTATGACCCCTCCTGCATTCCGATGGTCACCAACGGAAAAGGACTTTGGCTTTCCCGAGAACGGTTTAGCACAAGACCGACTTTGGAAGCCTGTCAGGTGGAATGTAAAACAAAAAAATTCGATGACAACACCTGCCCATGTAACAACATTTTTGAGGGGAAATAAAAATGGCGACAACACTTGAAGACGCACTGCCATACGCACTACTTGCAGGGGATGCTTATTACTCGACAAGAAATGCCATAAATCGCTTTCCTATCCCGACTGGGTGGAAAGAAGACACCGGAGAAAGGATTGCAGACGATACAACAGGATTTGAGGCACGGACATTCAAAAACGGAAATGAAATCGTCATTTCCTACGCAGGCACTGACTCACCTGGAGATATTTCCGCCGATTCTGCGTTGCTCGCCGGGAACTGGAACGACCAATTGTTGCAAGCCGCGATGTATTACCTCGATGTTAAGACCCACAATTCTAGCGACGGCACCAATATCACCCTGACCGGCCACAGTCTTGGTGGCGGATTGGCTGCGCTGGTAGCCGTTTTTTTTGATGTGCGTGCGCAAACCTTTGACCAAGCGCCATTTGACAAATCAGCGCGTTCGATCGGTGACGACAACGCGGTCAAGTTGCGAGAGCGCCTTGCCAGTGAGGGAACGACGTATGCCGATGGACTAGCCAAACTCGATGAGTTTCTGCAAATGCGCTTGGGTAAACCTGGTGACTTTATCCCGCGATCAAGTCGAGTCGATACCGTGCGTGTGGACGGTGAATTTCTACAAGGCGGATTTCTCGGCGGTAAACCTATTGGCAATACCGACACAGTGCTCACCCACGGCCCAGCGGATTGGGCTATCAACAACTACCCTGCTTCCACTGGCCCTGCCTTTGATCTGCACTCGCAAGCTTTGCTCACCGCCTTCCTTCAGAGCATAAAGAGTGCAACTGATGCAGGAACTGCGGACAAGACTTTGGCGGAGGTGTCCAAGAAACTCGCCGGTTTGCTGGAAGTCATCTTCTGGGACAAAACTTTTACTAGCAAAACCTCATCTGGTGTCGAAAATTTTCTCATGCGCATAGTCCGTCACGAAGCCGGTGTGAACGCGAAGGACGAAGCGGGAGATGAAATTAAAGCCGACGCGATGGTCACCCGCTTCACCAAAGACCTGTGGAAGCTGGCCAAAGACGGCAGTCTGACAGTCAATGACAACAGCAGCGATACCAAGCTGAACAACGTCAGCAAAGCCCTGATGGCCTTTGCCATGCAGAAGTACTACACAGAAACTGCGCACGACAAGGAACTTTTCACCGCTACCGATGGCTCAGGCGCAGTCAGCTTCAAGCGCACCGACGTTGCAGCTAAATGGAGCGAAGTCAAAGGCGCACAATTTTTTGAAGCTTACCTGCAAAATTCCGGCTTATCGACGGACGAGCAAACTGTCATAAAAGCCGCGTTGCCTAATCTGGTCGATTGGTTCGTACAGGCTGGCACAGATGGCATGAAAGTCACCGGTGCCACTGAACGTGCATTCATGCTCGGAGGAAAAAATGCGGACACCCTGACGGGCGGCAGCGCAGACGATCTGCTGATGGGTAATGCAGGAGGCGATGTTCTCACTGGTGGTGCAGGTGCAGACACACTCATCGGTGGTGCAGGTGCAGACACTCTCGTAGGTGGCGTAGGCAACGACACGCTCTACGGCAACGATGGAGCTGGTGGCGACCTTCTTGAAGGTGGCAGCGGTTTCGACATCTACTACGCCGACAACGGCGACACCATCCGTGATACCACCAGTGGCATGGGCGCTATCTACCTCAACGGTAAGAAACTCGCCTTTGCCACACGAGAGAAAGGTGAAACCGAATGGAAAGACAGCAACGGCACCACCTTCACCCTGAACGGAAAAACCCTGTCCGTCAACGATCCTCTCACCATCGAAGGCTTTTACAACAGAAGACTGGGCATCTACCTCGATGAGAAAGGCCCCGTCAAACCACTAAAATACAAGCCTGAAGATTCCATTTACTGGATCGATCCCCTCGTGCTGGACTTGAACGGCGACGGCAAGATCAGCACCATTGCCAGTGTGCAGTCCAATGCCTACTTTGATTTCAACAACGATGGCATCGCTGAACGCACAGGTTGGGTTGCACCTGGGGACGGTCTGCTCACGTTGGATGTCAATGGCAACGGCGTGGTGGACGGCCTGAGCGAACTCTTTGGTAGCGCCACGCTGGACGGCTTTGCCCATCTCAAAACCCTGAACAGCAATGGCGACAACACCATTGACGCGCGAGATGCCGACTACGCCAAGCTCAAGGTCTGGCAAGACAGCAATGGCGATGGAGTTAGCCAAGCCGGTGAACTCAAGACCCTGACCGAACTGCGCATTGACAGCATCAGCCTGAACGCCACGCCCGGCCACACGCCGGACGCCGACAACATGATTGGCGCCACAGCCAGCTTCACGCAGCGTGAAACCGACAGCAGCCCCGCTACCAACCACCTGATTGCGGACGTGGAGTTTTCAGTCAACTTCGCGCTGACCAACCCGAACCCCAACTACGCGCTGGACCTGCCGCCCGAGGTGCCCGACGATGTCTTCGCGCTGCCGTGGCTGCGGGGCTTTGGCAACGTCAAGAGTTTGCTGACTGCCTATCAGGAAAACCCAGCGCTCAAACAAATGGCCAGTGACCTGATGGCGCAAGGCAATGATGCCATTCTGAGCAACTTCGACCATTTTCTGACCAAGTGGAGCGGGTTGGATGCGGTCCATGCCGCGCATGGGGTAACACGCACCAATATCACCATTGAGGACAAGGTGTGGATGCTGGAGAACTTCTCGGGGCAGGATACCTACAAGAGTGCAATTGAAGCTGCCAACTTCGATAACCTGTACACCCAAAATTCAGGGCGACGCGAGGGATGGAATACCGCGTATATCGAAAATCAGTACAGCGATTTCGTACAGCGCGAAGCATTCTCTTTTGCCCTGCAAGCGACGGCCAACGACTGGATCGAGGGTGCCTATTATTCATTGAACCAGGACCGGTATGTCGTTTTAGACAGTGAGACATTGCAAAACAACTTGCAGAGTCACATTACTAACGTCACAACGGAGGGCGACGCCATCTTCACGGCCAAGGCATTGAACCGGCTCAAATCGGACGGTATTGACTTATCTGGTCTGAATTTGACCCAAGCTTCATTGAGTTATCGCGAACTTTACAAAATTGCGCTTACCAGTGATGGAATTTTTGTTCTTGGCACTGTCGGCAACGATGTACTTCTTGGTGACATTCTTGATGACATCTTGTGGGGAAAGAGCGGCAATGACACACTGCACGGTGGCATAGGTAATGACACCTACCTGTTTGGCCGGGGTGATGGGCAGGATGTTATCTACGAGGGCTATACCACTGCTGGCAACACCGATACAGTGCTGATCTCAGGAGCATTGACATCGGATGTGCAAATTTCTCGGGACCAAAGCAATCTGTACTTGACCTTAAGCGGTGGGGCGGATCGGTTGACGTTAGCCAACTGGTTCAGTGGTGGCGCCTACACAGTTGAAAAAGTGGTGCTTGCCGATGGCACGGTATGGGGGGTGACCGAGCTGATTGCGCAGGCGAACGCGGTCAACGAGGGCGACAACTATATTGAAGGGACCACTGGTGACGACCTTCTGCGCGGTTTGGGTGGCAACGACACGCTGCACGGCGGCATGGGCGATGACACGCTGGACGGTGGCGCAGGCAATGATCTGCTTGATGGCGGTAATAACTACTACTATGGTTACAACGGTGCGGGCGATGACACGTACCTGTTTGGTCGGGGAGATGGGCAAGACACCATCATTGATGTTGACCACACTGCGGGCAATCGGGACACGATTGTCTTCAAAACTGGCGTGGCCACATCCGATGTGCAAGTCGTGCGCGAGGGTGGTACGTTGTTACTCAAGATCAATGGCAGCACCGATCAGCTGCGCATCGATGGCTACTTTGCCAATGATCGTGTTATCGAAGAAATTGCTTTCACCGACTCGGCTACGGTGTGGAGTCTGGCAGACATCGAGGCCATGACGCTCATTGGCACCAGCTCAAGTGACAACATCGTGGGCTTCTCCAGCGCGGAAACCATTGACGGCGCCGATGGCAATGACACGCTGTATGGTGCAGACGGCAATGACCTCCTGAATGGTGGTAACGGCGATGATGTGTTGAGTGGCGGCAATGGGGACGACACGCTGGACGGCGGTGCAGGCAACGACACCCTCGATGGCAACGGTGGCGCCAACACCTATCGCTTCGGCATCGGTAGTGGAATGGATGTAGTGGATTGTTGGGGTGCAGGACCTAACAATGTGGTGAGCTTGGGAGCCGGTATTGCGGTGCAGGACGTGAAGCTGTCGTATGCATCCAAGGATGTTGTCCTGCAGATTGCGAATACATCCGATACGCTTACGCTTGTCAATTTCTTCCTGAGCAATCAACCTGCAATCAGCTTCACAGATGGCACCGTGTGGACGCCTGCCGATGTAAAAACCATTTTGTTGACTGGTACAGCGGCCAACGATTCAATCACAGGTTTCGATTCGGATGATCGCATTGACGCACTAGCGGGCAACGATTATCTGTTTGGTGGTGCAGGCAACGACACCTTGTACGGCGGCGATGGTAACGATACGCTGATAGGCGGTGACATTAACGTTGGATATGACGAGGCAGGAATTGACTGGCTGTACGGCGGCGCTGGCAATGACTGGTTGAGAGGTGAGCGCATGGCCGGTGGTACGGGGGATGACTACTACGAACGCATCAATCCAACCGATACCGTAACAGAACTTGCCAATGAAGGAGTGGACACCGTGGTCGTTTCGGACGCCAGTTACACGCTGGGCGATAACGTGGAAAACGTGGTGTCCTCCATCTACCAAGGCAGTCCGATCACCCGCATCGGCAACGCAGCGGACAATACTTTTTATCTGAAAGGTTTCCGGGGAAACAGTGTGCTTGACGGGCTGGGTGGGGCAAATACGGTTTCGTATCGGCACATGCAGGATCGTGTCCGGGTAGACCTTTCGCTGACCGGGCCTCAGATCACCCGCCCGGATACCTACAACCAGGACTCCACCTATTACGGCACCGACGATTTGCGCAATATCCAGAACGTCGAAGGCAGTAGTGCCAATGATCGGTTGTACGGTAACGCGCAGGCCAATCAGTTGTCAGGATGGGATGACAATGACCTCCTTTGTGGACGGGATGGCGACGACACGCTGTATGGCGGCAGAGATAATGACAGTTTGTATGGTGGTGCAGGCAATGACACCTACTACTGGGGTCAGAATGATGGAAATGACGCAATCGCTGATAGTGGTGGCCAGGACAAAGTGGTATTAACCAACCTGAACCAAGGCGATGTGCAAATCAATTTTGTACAACACGGTTATGACAACGCTGACACTGGTGATCTGATCATCAGAAACATTCACCAGCTTGAATCGTTGTCTATTGGTGGCATAAGACTGCAAGGCTATGAATCTGCCTGGGTAGAGCAAATCGTGTTTGCCGATGGCAGCACCCTGGACCTGGCCAACTACATCCGGCAGATGTACAACAGCAAGAATCCGACTTCCAATGTGACCTACACTTTGAGCGAAGACCAGAACAGCCTGACGTTGACCGGCAGCGACAACATTGATGGCACCGGCAATGCGCTGGACAATACGCTGACAGGCAATAGTGGCAACAACCGGCTGTACGGACTCGATGGCATGGATACGCTCGTGGGTGGCGCAGGCAACGATACCTTGAGTGGTGGCTCGGGGGCCGACACCATGACGGGTGGTGCAGGCAACGATACCTACGAGGTGGACGATGCAGGCGACATCGTTACTGAAGATGCCAACGAAGGCACAGACCTCGTGCAGTCCAGCATCACCTACACCCTGGGCGCCAATGTCGAAAACCTCACCCTGACCGGCACCAGCGCCATCAACGGCAAAGGCAATGCGCTGGACAACGTGCTCACGGGCAACAGTGCGGCCAATGTGCTCACAGGCGGCGCGGGCAACGACACCTACATCGTGGGCACGGGAGACACCACCACGGAGGCAGCCTCTGCGGGTACAGATACTGTAGTTTCATCCATCACCTGGACGCTGGCCGCCAACGTGGAAAACCTCACCCTCATCGGTACCGAGGCCATCAACGGCACCGGCAACACCTTGAACAACGTGCTCATTGGCAACGTGGCAGCCAATACGCTATCGGGTGGCACGGGCGCCGACACCATGAGCGGCGGTGCCGACAACGACACCTACGTGGTAGACAACACAGACGATGTGGTAACCGAACTGCCCAGCGAAGGCACCGACCTGATCAAGTCCAGCGTGACATATACCCTGGACGCCAACGTCGAAAACCTCACCCTCACGGGTAGCAGCGCCATCAACGGCACCGGCAACGCCCTGGACAACGTACTCACCGGCAACAGTGCAGCCAATGTGCTCACAGGTGGCGCGGGCAACGACATGTACATCGTGGGCACGGGAGACACCACCACGGAAGCAGCAGGCGCAGGAACTGATACTGTGCAAAGTGCCATAACCTGGACACTGGCCGCCAATATCGAAAACCTCATCCTGACCGGCACCAGCGCCATCAACGGTACCGGCAACGACCTTGGCAACATTCTCACCGGCAACAGCGCAGCCAACATCCTGGACGGCGGCACCGGCCCCGACACCATGAGCGGCAGCGCTGGCAACGATACCTACGTGGTGGACAACGCAGACGATGTGGTAACCGAACTGCCCAACGAGGGCACCGACCTGATCAAGTCCGGCATCACCTACACCCTGGGCGCCGATGTCGAAAACCTCACCCTCACCGGAACCACCGCCATCAACGCTACCGGCAATACGCTCAACAACACGCTGACCGGCAATTCTGGCAACAACGTGCTCGATGGCGGCACCGGCGCAGACACCCTGGTGGGTGGAGCGGGCAATGACACGTACTACGTGGACAATACCGGCGACGTTACCACCGAAGCCGCCTCTGCGGGTACCGATACGGTTGTTTCATCCATCACCTGGACGCTGGCAGCCAACCTGGAAAACCTCACCCTCACCGGAAGCAGCGCCATCAACGCCACCGGCAATAGCTCCGCCAACACCCTCACCGGCAACGCTGGCAACAACGTGCTTGACGGAGGTACCGGTACCGATACGCTGATTGGCGCAGCCGGCAACGACACCTACATTCTGAACGTCGCCACCGACGTGGTAACCGAAAACGCCAACGAAGGCACAGATACGGTCAACATTGGCGCAACCTATACCCTGGCCGCCAACGTGGAAAACCTCACACTCACCGGCAGCAGTGCCATCAACGGCACCGGCAACACCGCAGACAACGTGCTGACCGGCAACAGTGCCGCCAACACGCTCACCGGCAACGCGGGCAACGACACGCTTGATGGCAAAGCCGGGGCCGACACGCTCGTAGGCGGCGCGGGCAACGACACCTACTGGCTCGGACGCGGCTTTGGTGCCGACACCGTCACCGAAAACGACACCACCGCAGGCAACCTGGATGTGGCCCGCTTTGACGCCAGCGTTGCCACCGACCAGCTGTGGTTTCGCAAGAGCGGCAACAACCTGGAGGTCAGCATCATCGGCACCAGCGACAAGCTGACCATGGGTAACTGGTACCTGGGCAACCAATACCACGTGGAGCAGTTCAAGACCAGCAACGGCAAGACGCTCCTGGACAGTCAGGTGCAAAACCTGGTGAACGCCATGGCAGCATTTTCGCCACCGGCTGCCGGACAGACCACCCTGCCCGCAGCCTACGCCTCGGCATTGACCCCGGTGCTTGCGGCCAACTGGCAATAAGACCGTCCCACGACCATGAGCGGCTGGGTGCTTTTCATATCACCCGTGATATTAAAAACCCTCAAACCGCGCTACAGATGCTCCCCGCAAGCCTGTGTGGCACGTTTTTAGCCTCAATTTGGCCTCAAATCAGGCATCAAATCAGCCTGTAGCCCCCGTGGGACAAGCGGGGACAGCTACTGAAAACGTAGCAACAAGAACCAATGCATCACATTTTTACGATGCGCTACCTCTCCCGCAAACTCTCGCTGCTAGCCCTTTGCACGGGACTGAGCAAGAACTCGATCACCCGGCGCTGGCCGGTCTTGATCTCGGCGGTGATGTTCATTCCCGGACTTAAATTCACCCGCTTGCCGTCCACCAGCATGTCCTTTTGGCCCAGCGTCAGCGTGGCGGGGTAGTACGAGCCCTTCTTCTCATCCGTGACTGCATCGGCTGTCACCACACTCACCGTGGCGGGCACCGTGCCGTATTTGGTATACGGGAACGTCTCCAGCTTGACCTCGGCCAGCTGACCGGCGTAGACAAAGCCGATGTCCTGGTTGGCAATAGTGACCTCGGCGGTGATGGTGGGGCTGTCGGGCACCACGATCATCAGCGGCTGGGCGCTGGTGACCACGCCGCCGACCGAGTGAATCGCCAGTTGCTGAATCACCCCGGCCACCGGCGCCGTCAGCTGCGTCTGGCGCTGGCGTTGGATGGCCTTGCTGGCATCGGCTTGCAACTGGTTGAATTTCGCCAGAGCTTGGGCCAGACGCTCGCCCAAAGTGCGCATGGTCTCGGCGCGGTAGGCGACCTTGGCCTGCTGGCTCTCCCTGAGCGCGGATTGCACCTCGTTCAGGCGCGCGCGCTGCACGCTGAGGTCGCGCTCTTGCTCCACCCGCTCGCGGGTCCTGTCCTGCGTGGCGTGGTCCGAGACGTAACCGTTGCCCACCAGTTGCTGGTAATCCGCCTCGCGGCTCTTGGCCATGGGCACGGTGGCCTCCAGCTTGGCAATGCTTTGCTGCACGGTGACGATCTCGGCCTGGCGGCGGGTGATTTCGGCATCGAGCTTGAGCAGCCTGGCCTGAATGTCCTGCCACTCGGACGCAAGCTGGGCCTGCAGTTGCAGCTCCGCAGCCGGATCATGGGCCAAATCGGCCATTTGGGCAGGCAGGACGTGCGGGGACAGCTGTTGTTTTGATAGCATCTGCAAAAGTTCACGGCTGCGCAATGCCTCAGATGCCTGGGTTTTGAGCTGTTCGTGTACGCTGGCACTGTCGGCGCTGGCCATGGTGGGGTCCAACTCCACCAGCACCTGACCCATCTGCACCCGCTCGCCGTCCTTGACCAGCACGGCCTTGACGATGCTGGCTTCCAGCGGCTGAATGAGCTTGGTGCGGTCCGAGACGATGATGCGCCCCGGCGCCACCGCCACGATGTCCACCTGGCCAACGATGGACCACACGAGTGCCAATACAAACAGCAGCATCAGCCCCCAGGCCAGACGGCGTGGCGCCGGGTGTACGGGGGTTTCCTGCAAACGCAAGGCAGCGGGTAAAAAAGCGGCTTCGTCGGCCAGACGCTCTGGCCCCGCCAGTTCGCTGCGGTGCGCCCAGGCGTACTGGAAGACGGCTTTGTAACGCGCCAGCAGTTCGCGCACGGGGTGTTTCATACCGCTTGTCCTCCGTCTTGCATGGCCCACAGGTGGGCGTACAGGCCACCGGGCTTTTGCACCAGGGCGTCGTGCGGCGCGCACTCCACAATCTGGCCCTTGTCCATGACGACAATGCGCTGGGCGCGTCGGACGGCAGACAAGCGGTGGGCGATGATGAGCACGGTGCGGTTGTGGCAAATGCGCGCCATGTTTTGCTGGATGATGGCTTCGCTTTCATAGTCCAGCGCGCTGGTGGCTTCGTCCAGTATCAGGATGCGCGGGTTGGTGAATAAAGCGCGGGCGATGGCGATGCGCTGGCGTTGGCCGCCGCTCAGGGAGCTGCCCTGTTCGCCCACGAGGGTGTCGTAACCTTCGGGCAGTTCGCTGATGAAGGCGTGTGCTCCCGCCAATTGGGCGGCGTGCATGACGGCTTCCAGCGGAGCAGCGGGGTCGGTGATGGCGATGTTTTCGCGCACGCTGCGGTTAAAGAGCAGGTTCTCCTGCAAGACGATGCCGATCTGGCGGCGCAACTGGGCGGCGTCGATCAGGCTGATGTCGATGCCATCGACCAGCAAACGGCCACCTTCGGGGCTGTAGAGACGCTGGACCAGCTTGGTCAGGGTGCTTTTGCCACAACCCGAGCGCCCGACAATGCCGACGACTTCCCCGGCTTGAATCTCCAGGCTGATGTTGTGCAGAACCGGGGGTGCTTCGGGCCGGTAGCGAAAGGTTACCTGGTCCAGGCTGATGTGGCCCTGGAGCGGGGGCAGCTGTGCGGCGCTGCTGGGAGGGATTTCGGTGCGGGTATTGAGAATATCCCCCAGACGCGCCACGGAGATGCCCGTTTGCTGAAAGTCGGTCCACAGTTGTGCCATGCGCATGATGGGCTGTGCCACCCGTTGGGCAAACATGTTGAAAGCGACGAACTGGCCCACGCTGAGTTCGTTGACCATCACCAGATGCGCGCCGTACCAGAGTGTGCCCGCATTGACCAGTTTGCCGATGAGGTTGACGCCTTCATGCGCCACACTGGCCAGGTTCTGGGTCTTGAAGCTGGCCGATACATACGCCGCCAATTGGCTGTCCCAGCGTTTGGCAAAAGCGGGCTCCAATGCGGTGGCCTTGACGGTCTGAATGCCGGTGACGGTCTCGACCAGCATGGCCTGGTTTTCTGCGCCACGGGCAAATTTGGTGTCCAGCCGCGCGCGCAAAATGGGCACCACAGCCAGACTCAAGCCAAAGTACAAGGGCAAGCTGACCAGCACGATCAAGGTCAGGGGCACGCTGTAGAACAGCATGACGGCCACAAAGACGATGGAGAAGAATACATCCAGCAGCACGGTAAGCGCATTGCCGGTGAGAAAGGAGCGGATGTTTTCCAGCTCACGCACCCGAGCCACCGAGTCGCCCACCCGGCGTGCCTGAAAGTAAGCCAATGGCAAACTCACCAGATGGCGGAACAAACGCGCGCCCAGTTCCACGTCGATGCGGCTGGTGGTGTGGCTGAACACATAGGCGCGCAAGGCGCTGAGTACCGATTCAAACACGACGACGATCACCAACCCGATGACCAGCACGTTGAGCGTTGTCAGCCCCTTGTGCACCAGCACCTTGTCCATCACGACCTGAAAAAATAGCGGCGACACCAGCCCGAAGAGCTGGAGCATGAAGGAGATCAACAGCACTTCGCCCAGCAGCTTGCGGTATTTGACCAGCGCCGGGATGAACCAGGAGAAATCAAACCGTGCCAAGGCACCAGCCATGCTGGAGCGGCTGCTGATGAGCATGAGCTGACCGCTCCAGCGTGCGGCAAAGGCGTCGATGGGTTCGATGCGCGGGGCGGCGTGGTCCGTGCCCGTACCCGTTTCTTGCACCAGTACCCGCTGGCCATCGCTTTGCGCCAGGATGGCGATGTGCAGGGGCGGGGCTGGGGTTGGGACCGGGGCTGTTGTTGCATTCTGCGCAGTGCGCATGAAGGCCAGCGCGGGCAAGGGCGTGAGGCTCAGGCGTTCGATCCGGGTGCGGCTGAGTTTGGCCTTGAGGCCCAGGTGTTTTGCCGCTGTCAGCAAATCGGCAGAGGTGAGCGGCTGGCTGGCGGAGAGGCCCAATTGATGCGCGAGCGTGGCCGGGTCTGCGGCGATCTGGTGGAAACGCGCAATGGCGCACAAGGCAGTCAGCGGTGCCAAGGGGTGGGCTGGGGTGGGTGGTGGTTGTGGCGGTGCGTTGGGGGTGGGCGTCACGGTCACGTTCGGGTCTTTCGGGTTGCGGCGGTGGGCGATGGATGAAATTTCGGCGCTGACTGGTTTGTAGCACAAGGGACGGTGGATTTTGTGGAGTTCCCCTAATTCTGCACTTGAAAAATAGCACGGACGTTCTATTGTTCACCGTGCAGCAACTTGGTTGTGTCAGGAATCCAAAGTCGGACATGCCAAGCTGGCTAATCAGGTTTTAGCGGACTGTTCTGACGGAATTGCAGTTCGATGAGGCGGTGGTTGAAGTTCCGTCAAAAAAACTAATTTTTAAAGTTAGGTTGATCATGTCTTCTTGTCCGTTGTTCACCTCTGGCGATTTCTCGCCGCATTTACCACCCCAGCTCTTACTTATACGTGCTATTGGAACGGTAGCTGCTCCCGCACGTTCTACGGGCGAAAGTGGCCTGTTTGATCGCAAAGAAAAAGTCAAAAGACGGTGCGTTTCCGGTCACACGAAACGTGCGGCTGCAAACGAATGCAACCCCAACGGCGTGAGGAACGCAACATGAAACCACACCACACTTGGCTTGAACAAGCCCAAAAACTTGCACTTCTGCTATTGGCAGCCATCAGCCTGAGCGCCTGTGCCGGGCGGTTTGGTATTGGTGGTGATCGCTGGAAAGAAGAAGTGCTGCTACACGATGGGCAGAAGATTATTGTGGAGCGCTACCAGACCTATGGTGGATTTAGCGAACCCGGCCAATCTGGCCCCATCAAGGAGCACACCATTCGCTTCACACCACCCGGCTTCAGTCAGGCCATCACATGGACCAGTGAATACGGTAAGGACATCGGGCGCACCAATTTCAACCTGCTGGCCGTGCATGTGCTCAACGGAACACCCTACGTCGTTGCCGAGCCCAATCTATGTCTGTCATACAACAAATGGGGACGCCCAAATCCTCCGTATGTGTTCTTCAAATATGAGGGCAACGCATGGCAGCGCATACCGCTGGAACAGTTTCCAGCAGAGTTTGAAACCATCAACGTAGCACTCAGTATTCGGGATGGGAATCTCAAAAACATGCTCCGCATGAATCTTGTTCCGGCGGACATGATCAAGGAAATGAATGCGTCCCGTGAACAACCAGAATACAAGACCATTTTGCGGGAGCCTATGAACTACACAGACTGCCGAGTTCCGATGGTCACCAACGGAAAAGGGCTTTGGCTTGCCAAAGGATGGTTTGGCACAAAACCGACTCTGGAAGCCTGCCAAGCGGAATGTAAACGAGAAAAATTTGATGACAAAACATGTCCGTGTAACAGCATTTTTGAGGAGAAATGAAAATGGCGACAACACTCGAATACGCCCTGCTTGCAGGGGATGCTTATTTCTCGACAAGAAAGGCCATAAATCGCTTTCCTATTCCGGCTGGGTGGACGGAAGACGTTGATAGAAGGACGGCAGACGGTACAACAGGATTTGAGGCCCGGACATTCAAAAACGGCACCGAAACCGTCATCTCCTACGCCGGCACCTATGACGAAAGCTGGGCCGACAAGATCGCCGATAAACAATTGGCACTCGGGGAGTTCCATGCCCAGCTCTTGCAGGCCGCGCGGTATTACCTGGACATCAAAGCAAGCAATCCCAATGTCACTCTCACCGGTCACAGCCTGGGTGGCGGCCTAGCTTCGCTGGTTGCTGTATTCTTCGGCGTGAACGCCGTTACCTTTGACCAGGCACCGTTTGCCTATGCGACGCGCTATCTCCCTGATCCCGATCCGACGAACCCTTTACCTGTTGACCGCGATGCTGCCAACACGTTGTTGGAGCAACTCCGTGGCCTTGGATATGGCAACGATGCCCTGGCAGGTTTGACGAATTTCATCAAGCAGCGTCAAAGCAGTGTTGGCGTCATTCCCAACGAAAACAAGGTGCGTAACATCATTGTGGCAGGGGAAATGCTATCGGTTGCGCCTGCCACTGTGCTTGATCGCATCGGCGCTACGGCCAGCGCAGACATTATCGGTAACACGGCCACCGGCGCATCGTCTACTGATCTGCATTCGCAAGCCTTGCTCTCCGTTTTTCTGCAAAGCCAAGTCAGCAATGCAGACCAGTCCTTGAACAAAGTTACCGACAAGTTACCCGATTTACTCAAGCTGATTTTTGATGATAAGAATTTGTTTGCGCATCGCACCGATACGGCTGATAAAAACCTGATCGAACACATGCTTCGTCACGAAGCCGGTGTGAACGCGAAAGACGAAGCGGGAGATGAAATTAAAGCCGACGCGATGGTCACCCGCTTCACCAAAGACCTGTGGAAGCTGGCCAAAGACGGCAGTCTGACAGTCAATGACAACAGCAGCGATACCAAGCTGAACAACATCAGCAAAGCCCTGATGGCCTTTGCCATGCAGAAGTACTACGCAGAAACTGCACACGACAAGGAACTTTTCACCGCTACCGATGGCTCAGGCGCAGTCAGCTTCAAGCGCACCGATGTTGCAACTAAATGGGAAGATGTCAAAGGCGCACAATTTTTTGAAGCTTACCTGAAAGATTCTTCCGGCTTATCGACGGACGAACAAACCGTCATAAAAGCCGCGTTGCCTAATCTGATCGACTGGTTCGTACAGGCTGGCACAGATGGCATGAAAGTCACCGGCGCCACTGAGCGCGCATTCATGCTCGGAGGAAAAAATGCGGACACCCTGACGGGCGGCAGCGCAGACGATCTGTTGGTGGGTAATGCTGGAGACGATGTTCTCACTGGCGGTCTTGGCAATGACTACTTAGCCGATGGCGGCGGCGACGACACCTATCAATTCAACGGAAAATTTGGGAACGACACTATCCTTGATACGGGCAAACCAGGAAAAACTCATACCGGAAGAATTCTCCTGGGTAGCGTGCAGCTCAACGGAGGAAAGAAGGTTGAGGGCTCGAAGAATGTTTGTCTTTCTAAAGACAAATCCGTTCAGTACACGTTCATCAACGGAGACTTGTTGATTAAAACGCTACGCCCTGTAGACGGTTGCACTGGCAACATCACTGTAAAGGGTTTCAATTCTGGCGAATTGCGATTGTTTGGTGGCAAATAGAAGGGTCTGGTGGTGGTGGTGGTGGTGGTGGTGGTGCCGATATGTTAAGTGGTGTGGAAACTACCACCAGCAGTGCAGTCAATTGGGCACCGAGCGACCCGCTCATCCTGGATTTGGACGGGGGTGGCATAGCCACCAGCGGTATCAGCGTAGTGGCACCCATTTACTTTGACCAAGACGGCGATGGCATAAAAACCGCATCAGGATGGGTGGGCGCGGGAGAAGCCCTGGTTGTGCGTGACATCAATGGCAACGGACAAATAGATTCCGGGCGGGAGCTGTTTGGCGACAGTACGATATTGACCACCGGAGCCCAAGCGGGCCAGAAGGCAAGCAATGGTTTTGCCGCTTTGGCAGATTTGGACAGCAATAATGATGGCAAGTTTGATGCATCCGATACCGAGTTTGCCAACGTAAAACTCTGGAAAGACGCCAACCAGGATGCCCTGAGTCAGCCCGATGAACTCTATAGCTTTGCAGCGCTGGGTGTTCAAAGCATCAACCTGGTCGCAACTCCTGCAAACACCAATCTGGGTGGGGGCAATACCCAGGCATTTTCCGGCAGCTTTGTGCGCACCGGGGGCGATCTGGGCAATGCCGGTGTTGCTACTTTGGCTGGAAGTCTGCTACTCAGCAACAACAATTTCTACAGAGTTTTCACCGACGACCCTGTTATTTCAACCGCTGCCCAGTCCTTGCCTGCCATGCAAGCCAGCGGGGCGGTGCGCGATTTACGCCCGGCGATGAGCCTGGGTACGGGACAGGCCGCGTCGCTGCAGCTCAAACTCACGGCGTACGTAGCGGCAGGTACACGGGATGAACAGCTGGCACTATTGGATGGACTGGTTCAGGCCTGGGGCGCTACCAGCGCATTGGCAACAAGCATTCAGACCAACCAGACACGCAATGCAAATTCCACGCTGACGGTAATCGAACAGTTCGCATCGGAAAACCCCACTACATATGCCCAGATCACTGCGTTGGAGCAGTTCAATGGCATCACCATTCTGGATCGCTGGGTGCGCGGAACTGTTGGTCAGCAAGCTGTTACGTACAGCGCACAACAGGGTGAGTTGCTCCAGAAGGCCTATGGATATTTGCGTGACAGTGTGTATTCCGGGCTACTCGGTCAAACGCGCCTCAAACCCTACCTGGACAGCATCAACCTGAACTTGGGCCATGACGGCGCCCCGTTTGATGCGACCGCTTTGAACACCCTGCTGGATACAAAATATGTCAGCAATGCCCGCACTGCCCTGCAAGATTTGGTGGAACTGAACAGGTTTGCCGCATCCACACTTACAGAAATCAGATTTGATGGCATGGGCAAGCTGCGCGGGTGGGTAGACGCATTGCCTGTGGATTCTGCCCTGCGGAACGAACTTTCCTCTTTGAATGTGCTACTTGGCACGACCCCGCAAGCAAGCGACAGGGCTGATTTATATCTTGGCGATAGCGCAAACAATACGTTTTATGCACAGGCGGGAGATGACTACCTGAGTGGTGGTTCCGGTGACGACACCCTGATTGGTGGAGCGGGCGACGATACCCTGGACGGTGGCGCTGGCAACGACACCTTGTGGGGCGAGGATGGTACCGATGTCTACCTGTTCGGTATTGGTTCGGGACAGGATACGATTTCCAACTACGATGCCGATGTGATCATCAACTACGACGACCAGACGCTAGACACCACGCCTGACGCCATTGTGCTGGGCAAAGGTGTAACCGTTGGCAACTTGAAAGTGAATCGCAGCGCTGATGACTTGATCTTGTGCATTGATGGGTCAACTGACACATTGAGAGTTTCCAACTGTTTCAATTTTAGTGTGGCAAGCGCGGTGTCCTATTTGCAATTTGAGGACGGCACCAATTGGACCCTCGACACGATCAAAGCCAGGGTTTTGGTGAGCACCAGTGGCGCCGATATTCTTTTGGGTTATGCCAGCAACGACATCATCAATGGCGGTGATGGTGATGACGTTTTGGGTGGCGGTAACGGGGATGACACCCTTGATGGCGGTGAGGGGGGCGACACTATTACAGGCGGGACTGGTGATGATGTGTTGATGGGCGTGATTGGTGACGATGTTATTTACGGTGAGTCCGGATATGACACTTTGGATGGTGATTTCGGCAACGACACTTTGAGCGGTGGTTCGGACGGTGATGTGTTGCTTGGAGGAGCCGGGGGCGACTGGCTGTACAGCGATGATGGCGACGACCTGCTGGACGGTGGTGGAGCAGACGTTGATCTACTGTCAGGCGGCAATGGTGCCGATGTTTACAAGTTTGGCATAGGCTCTGGGAACGACCAGCTTTATAACTGGGACACCGACGCGCTAGGTACCAACTCTGACACCGTTTTGCTGGGCGTGGGGGTTACCCCTGGCAATCTGAAACTTGAGCGCGCCGACAAAGATTTTTACTTGCGTATAGATGGAACGACCGACCAACTGGTATTGTCCCGCTACTTTCAGGAGCATGCGAAAACGGGCAGCGCTGTTGAAAACATACAGTTTTCGGACGGTACTATGTGGTCCATCGACACGGTCAAAGCCATGCTTTTGGTAGCCACTGAAGGCAACGATAGGTTGGAAGGATATGAAACCAATGACACCTTGGATGGCGGTGCCGGTAACGACGTGATTATTGGAAATGAGGGTGACGATACCCTTTATGGCGGCGCTGGAGATGACGAGTTGAATGCCGGGGATGGTGAAGACACGCTGGACGGTGGCGCAGGCAATGATGTTTTGGTAAATGGCCTTGGCGCAGATGCTTACAAGTTTGGCATCGGTTCCGGGCACGACGCGGTTTACAACTTTGTATTTGAGCCACTGGCTATAAGCCCTGATACCGTCTTGTTTGGTGCTGGGGTTACTACTGCAAACGTGGAGGTGCAGCGCATTGGTGATGATTTGAAACTGATCATCAATGGAACCGATAGCTTGACGGTGCTAAGGTACTTTTTTCAGAATGCAACATCGAGCTTTGCCTTGCAAAACTTCCGGTTTTCCGATGGCACCAGGTGGTCCATCGACGATATCATGGCCAGGGTGTTGCTTAGCACCGCAGGCGACGATACGTTGATCGGATATGAAGGTGACGATACGCTCGATGGCAGCACCGGCAACGATATGCTGTATGGCAACACCGGCAACGATCTCTTGTATGGTGACGCGGGAGATGATTTGCTGCGCGGCGAAAATGGTGATGACGTTCTGAGTGGAGGTGCAGGCGATGACCGTTTGTTGGGTGACCAGGGTAATAATACTTTGATGGGAGGGAGCGGTAACGACGCCTTGGTTGGAGGCAATGGCAACGACACGCTGGACGGTGGTGCGGGCGCTGATCGCCTTGATGGTGAGGCCGGTGCGGATGTTTACAAGTTTGGCAGGGGCTATGGACAGGATACGATTTACAACCATGCGATAGAGCCTTCTGGCAACAGCGTTGACAAAATTGTCTTCAATGTGGATGTGTTACCCGGCGACGTGGATGTCCGTCGGATATACCAAGACTTGGTTCTTAATATTCGGGGGACAACGGATAGCTTGAAAGTCTGGAGCTATTTCGAACATTACTTGGAAAATGATGGGGCTGTCGAGGAAATCCTATTCTCAGACGGCACAGTGTGGTCTGTTGATACAGTGACTGCCAAATCGAGGGTGGCCACTGCCGGTAATGATTATCTGTTTGGAAACGCAAGCAATGACGTCTTGGATGGCGGAGCCGGTGACGACTACTTACGAGGAGGTTCCGGCGTCGACACCTACTATTTTGGCCTTGGTTACGGTAATGATGCGATTCACAACGATGACCCGAACGCCAAAATTCGGATCGTTCCGCTCAGTCAGCTCCCCGCTCCAGCGCCTGACGTGGAGAATGTCATTGACGGGCCTACTAATGCAATCACCGTTCGGCGCAATACCGATGTAGTTCAACTGGGTGCGGAGATTTCTCCGCAAGATGTAAGCCTCTTCAACGCCAATAATGACTTGCTTGTGACGATCAAAAGCACTGGCGAAACGCTAAGAATTTACGACCATTTTGGAAAAAACCGAGGGTCTATCACTTGGGAGGGGGCGTCTACAAGTCACGAAGTGGAAGATCGGCCAGCTGAAATCGGTTCGATCCGCTTTGCAGATGGGACCATTTGGACCGCGCAGCAATTCAATGCAGCCGGTCTGCGGTTGAAAGGCGAACAGCCATGGGGCGACTCTCTATACGGTCATACGGGTAACGATTGGATCACGGGCTTGGAAGGCGACGACAAATTGTCAGGGGAGGAAGGCGATGACATTTTGGAGGGCTCAGCGGGCAATGACTGGCTTCACGGCGGAGCAGGTGATGACCATTTGGAGGGTGGAGCAGGTGATGACCAGCTCCGTGGGAATATCGGTGACGACACGCTGGATGGTGGCGCAGGCTTCATCGATTGTTTGGAGGGCGGAGATGGTGCAGACACCTATCTGTTTGGCCGAGGTTCTGGCTTTGACAGAATTAAGAACGATGACACCGACGTGATCGGTGTAAACGCCGATGTCATTCAACTGGGTGCGGGCATTGTCCCTACGGACATTACCGTTGGTGCATTCGATGCATACCCCGATGGTTCATGTCTGTCCATTCGCATCAACGGAACCGAAGACGAGCTGCAGGTTGTGAACTACTTTGATGCCAATGGCAGCACCAGTGCGGTGGTGGAGAATATTCGGTTTGCGGACGGCACCGTATGGAACTACGCAACCGTGCTCAGCAAGCTCCCGGTCATTAACCAAACGCTCAGCGGCAGCGCCAGTGCCGACACCCTGACCGGTGACGCTGGCAACGACACCTTGAACGGCTTGGCTGGCAATGATACGTTGATCGGAAACGCTGGAAACGATGTGCTCAACGGTGGCACGGGCAACGACACCATGAAGGGTGGTGCGGGCAACGACACCTACGTAGTGGGCAACTCAGGCGATGTGGTGACTGAACTGCTCAACGAAGGCACAGACCTCGTGCAGTCCAGCGTGACTTACACCCTGAGCGCCAACGTCGAGAACCTGACGCTTACGGGCTCCACCACTATTAACGGCACCGGCAACGATCTTGGCAACATTCTCACCGGCAACAGCGCAGCCAATACCTTGACAGGCGGGTCGGGTGACGACCAGTACCGTTTCAACCTGGGCGGTGGCGCGGATCGCGTAATCGACACATCAGGCAACGACCGGATTGTGTTTGGCACCGGTATCACTGCCACTCAGATCAGCGCCTCGCGTACCGGCAGCGTAGTCAAGTTGAAGGTTTCCACCAGCGACAGCATCAGCATTGACGACCTGGGTGGTGGCAATTTTGCGGTGGAGCAATTTGAGTTTGCCGATGGCAGTGTGAAGGGGGCAAGCTGGCTCAATGGCCTATTCGGTCAAGCGGCGCCCACCGCCACCAACCTCAGCGCGGCAGAGACTTACACCGAGGATACGGCGCGCAATCTGGTGGACATTGTCGTTAGCGACAGTGACAACACCACGACCACCGTGGTGTTGACCTTGTCCAATGTCGCAGCGGGGCGCCTTAGCACCGGCACTTCCGGGGCGGTTACATCTACCTACAACGCTGTGAGTGGCGTATGGAGTGCCAGCGGAGCCATCACCAATGTCAACACCTTGCTGTCCGGGCTAACTTTTACGCCCGCCGCCAATTTCAATGGCAATTTCAGCATTGCCACCAGCGTATCCGACGGCATTGCACCGGCGCTAACCGGCAGCAAGAGTTTTACTGGTGTGGCGGTCAACGATGCACCGTCTGGCACGGTCACCATTACCGGCACCGCTGCGCAAAACCAGACCTTGACAGCCAGCAATACGCTGGCTGACGTGGATGGTTTGGGAGTAGGCTGTCCAAAAATGCTTCAAAATAACCAATTTCTTTCCCCCAAGAAATGGCCCTACTTGCCCGAACAAGAAAACGTCGTTCTTCGTTTTATGATCTCTCGTATTGTTACTGGAACATCATCATGAGTGAAAAGTCAAAGCTGCACAAGAGTCGAGAGGTTTGGAAAAAAGCGATTGATCGTGCCACCAAAGTGCGTGCGATTCGTAAAGAAATCCGGCGACTAAAAAGAACGAGATAAATTTAAAGGGGAGGCCAAGGCGCCAAAGCTGAATTGGCGAAACAAGGCAAGCAAGCAGTAGCGTGCATCCAAAACAAAGTGGATGTTGTTTTCCTTGTTTTGTGCTTGTTCCTCTCAGCACGAATCGGATTCCGTGCAATTGCAAAGTGTTGGCCGTGCTTGCCCCCTACCTTGGTCTGCTGAAGACACCTTGTCCACAAACGTCAGCAACTGTATCCCGTCTATCCATCGCAAAAATGCAAACGTTCGTCCAATCCCTTGGCAACGCTGCTGGAGGTGCAATGCAAACGGTTTGGCTTATTGATATCAGCATAGGACTGGGCTCGGGGAAGATACTCAGCGTACTGGCATTGAATCTCAGGCACCATGAACAAAATGAGTATGCGCCAGGATTGGCGGATGTTCAGTGTGTCGCCACCGCTGTTGAGGAATCCTGGAATGGCGAAACGATTGCCGAATTTTTACGCAAAGTATTTGCCAAAGTGGGATTTTTTCGCTGCTTTCCTCAAAGACGGCGGAACCGATCTTGAAAAGGCCATCCGCTTGTTGAATGAACAAGGGACATCCCTGAGTGCATCGACGATCTCTCCCATATGGTTGCCAATCTTTTCAAGCACGAATATGCAGAGGATCCGTTGTTTAACACCTTCATCACAGCCTGCGGCCAAGTGTCCAAGAAACTCAAACAGACGATCTTGGCATGCCTTGCACCTCCGAAGGTCTCGTACCAAAGCCCGCTTTATGAACTTGCACCGTTTGGTCGAATGGGCGGACAAACTGCTCAAACATGTGCCCGCAAAACCAGGCTGAAGACGCACCGATGTTAGCGAAATTAAGAGCAAGCTTGGATCAATTGCCCGAGTGTGAGCCGTTTATCAAACGATTCCTTCGCGATGCAAAGTCGATGCTGGCATGTCAAAAATCCTCAAACAAGAGGGGTTGAACCTTGCAACCTACGCGCAATGTCAGAAGTTGATTGAGGTCATGCCCGCATCCTCTTCGATACGAATCGGTTTTACTGATTGGGCAAAGTCACAGTTGGAAATTGCCAATAGGCTGGGGTTGAATCAAACGGGTTTGCCATCGGCACCGATGTCCTTGAATCACTGTTTGGTGTAGGCAAGCGACTGGGAATGGGGCAAGTGAAGGATGCTGATCGAATCGCTTTTCACCTACCAACACTGTGCGGAACATTGACGAAACAGGATGCGCAAGATGTTGTTGATATCACGGTTGCGAAACATAAAGAGGTGATCGGATGTTAGATTCGTTGAGCAAACAACGTCGAGATGTTTGCCAAATCCAGGAGTTTGGAAACCTTGGCGAACAATCCTGGACGACGCCACCTTGTCCTCATCCCGGATACTGAATCTTGGTCAGAACCTCCCGCCCAATCTATATCTGTAAGCGATTTGCCTGCCATCAGCGCAAAGTTTTCCCAATGCACCGTTAAGCGATTTCGGTACATTTTGTTTTTCGTCGTTGAAGAAATTATTTGACGCACTTCCCCTCGGCGGCGGGTGGTTACAGGGGGCCAAAAGTTGGGGAAAAACTTAGGGTAAGTTTGGACGAATCAGTTTGGGAGCCATCACTTACCAATGGAAGGCAGGGAGTGTTGCCATTGCAGGGGCCACGGCCAACACTTTGGTGCTGGCAGCGGCGCAAGTGGGAAAAGCCGTTAGTGTGACGGCCAGTTTCACGGATGGCAAAGGAACGGTGGAGAGTGTCACCAGCGCAGCGACTGCCACGGTCATCGGCGGTTTTGTGGGTACGACCGGTGCCGATACCCTGAACGGTACAACGGGTGCAGATACTCTCACCGGTTTGGAGGGCAACGACACCTATGTGGTCAACCACGCAAGCGACACGGTTGTTGAAAACCTGAACGAAGGCACCGATCTGGTCAAGTCCGGCATCACCTACACCCTGGCCGCCAATATCGAAAACCTCACCCTCACCGGAACCACCGCCATCAACGCCACCGGCAATACGCTCAACAACACGCTGACCGGCAATGCTGGCAAAAACGTGCTCGATGGCGGCGCAGGCGCCGACACCCTGGCGGGTGGTGCGGGCAATGACACCTACCACGTGGACAATACCGGCGACATCACCACCGAAGCCGCCTCTGCGGGTACCGATACGGTTGTTTCATCCATCACCTGGACGCTGGCAGCCAACCTGGAAAACCTCACCCTCACCGGAAGCAGCGCCATCAACGCCACCGGCAACAGCTCCGCCAACACCCTCACCGGCAACGCTGGCGACAACGTGCTGGACGGCGGTGCCGGTACCGACACGCTGATTGGCGCAGCCGGCAACGACACCTACATTCTGAACGTCGCCACCGACGTGGTAACCGAAAACGCCAACGAAGGCAGTGATACGGTCAACATCGGTGCAACCTACACCCTGGGTGCCAACCTGGAAAACCTCACCCTTACCGGCACCAGCGCCATCAACGGGACCGGCAACGCATTGAACAACGTGCTCACCGGCAACAGCGCCGCCAACACGCTCACCGGCAACGCAGGCAACGACACGCTTGACGGCAAAGCCGGGGCCGATACGCTCATCGGTGGCGCGGGCAACGACACCTACTGGCTGGGACGCAGCTACGGCGCCGACACCGTCACCGAAAACGACACCACCGCAGGCAACCTGGATGTGGCCCGCTTTGACGCTGATGTGGCCACCGACCAGCTGTGGTTTCGCAAGAACGGCAACAACCTGGAAGTCAGCATCATCGGCACCAGCGACAAGCTGACCATGGGCAACTGGTACCTGGGCAACCAGTACCACGTGGAGCAGTTCAAGACCAGCAATGGCAAGACGCTCTTGGACAGCCAGGTGCAAAACCTGGTGAACGCCATGGCAGCATTTTCGCCACCGGCTGCCGGGCAGACCACCTTACCCGCAGCCTACGCCTCGGCCCTGAACCCGGTGCTTGCGGCGAACTGGCAATGAGCCCGCCCCACGACCATGAGCGGCTGGGTGCTTTTCATATCACCCGTGATATTAAAAACCCTCAAACCGCGCTACAGATGCTCCCCGCAAGCCTGTGTGGCACGTTTTTAGCCTCAATCTGGCCTCAAATAAGGCACAAATCAGCCTGTAGCCCCCGTGGGACAAGCGGGTGCAGCTACCGAAAACGTAGTAACAAGAACCAATGCATCACATTTTTACGATGCACTACCTCTCCCGCAAACTCTCGCTGCTGGCCCTTTGCACGGGACTGAGCAGGAACTCGATCACCCGGCGCTGGCCGGTCTTGATCTCGGCGGTGATGTTCATACCGGGGCTTAAAGGAATAGGGTGCGGCTCTTTTCGGCCACGGAAAATTGCATCTCAGGCGGCCATTTTGATGACCTCGTCGTTGGCAGCTTGTAGGCAAGCGTAGTTGCGCAGTTTTTCTTGTTGGAAGTGAAAGTCCAGATATTGCTCCAAGTCGCCACTGCAATGCAAGGCGCGCAGGCGTAGAACTGCTTCGGCACCATCCAAACTCCAGCGCGCGCCTGTCAGATCCATGCGGTCTTTGACCAAATGGCGGCAAGCTCCTTCAATAATGCCCGTTGCAATTGGCCAGCCGTTCTTAAGTGCCCTGGAATAATCAAAGCGCCTCTTGTTCTTGAGCAGGTAGGCAGCGCACTTGTCCAGTGCCTCACGATCCTTTTTTGCTAACTTTCGAAGCGTCGCGCTTCGGTGCATGCCGGCCACCACGCCACTGAGTCTACCCTCAAGCAAAGCCACGGCATGCTTTTGTACCCAATCCTCGGCTTGTGATGAACCTGGCTCGTACAAGCAGCGCGCCGCTTTCCACAGATATTCGAGTGCATGCACGAAGTCATGAATAATGACCGTGTCACTACGGTGCAGCGCAATGGCTGCCTCAATGTCGCGCCGCTGTGGATCAGCGCCATCGATC
>JADJFE010000033.1 GCA_016708725.1 Candidatus Aalborgicola bjergmarkensis | reverse complement strand
GTGTAGATTTGTACCGCATTTGCACCGGCGCGGATTTTTTCCACGGCGTCCTGCGCGCACATGATTCCTCCTACGCCAATGATGGGAAAGTCCGGCCCCAGCGCCGCACGCAATTGCCGGATGACGCGGTTGCTGGCCTCGCGTAGCGGCGCACCGGAGAGCCCGCCTGCTTCCTCTGCATGCGGAAGTCCTTGCACCGCGTCACGGCTCACGGTGGTGTTGGTGGCAATCACCCCATCCATGCCGTGGCGCAGCAAGGTGGCGGCAATCACCCCGATCTGTGCTTCGTCCAGATCGGGAGCTATTTTGACAAAGATCGGAATGCGCCGACCACGCTGTTTATGCAGGGTTTTGCTGCGTTGCGCAATAGCTGCGAGCAAGGCATCCAGCGCCTCGTCACTTTGCAGGCTGCGCAGGTTCTGGGTGTTGGGGCTGGAAATATTGACCGTAACATAATCCGCATGCGGATAGACCCCTTCCAGACAGGTCAGATAATCGTCGATGGCATTTTCGATGGGTGTGGCGGCATTCTTGCCAATGTTCAAACCCAACAGCAAGCTAGGGCTTTTTTTGCGGCGCAAGGCAGAACGTTGCACGTTGGCAATAAACGCTGCCAACCCCTGGTTGTTGAAACCCATGCGGTTGATGAGCGCTTGCGCCTTGGGCAGACGAAAGATGCGCGGCTTCGGGTTGCCCGGTTGGGGTTTGGGCGTGACGGTGCCGACTTCGACAAAGCCAAAGCCCATGGCGGCCAGACCATCAATGCAGCGTGCATTCTTGTCCAGGCCAGCTGCCATGCCGACCCGGTTGGGAAAACGCAAACCGGCCAATTCAATCGGGTCTTCCAGACGGGAAGAAGAAAACGCCCACTTCAACGCCGGGCTTTGAAAACGGGACAATCCGTCCAGGGCGACTTCATGGGCCACCTCGGGGTCCATTCTGAACAAAACGCGACGAACCAGACCATAGGGAACAAGAGACATTGGATAATTCCTGCAGTTTTATCAATTCACCCCCCTATTTTCACCGATGAATCACCCCCATACACAAGCGGATGCCGTCTTGTCTGTTTCCAGTCTGACGCAAGACGAACTCAAGGCCCAGGTTGCCCAGGCGGCTTTGCATTATGTGGTGCCAGGAGAAGTGGTGGGCGTGGGCACAGGCTCCACCGTCAACAAGTTCATCGACGCGCTGGCAACCATCAAGGATCGGATTACCGGCGCAGTGTCCAGTTCAGCGGCCAGTACCGTGCGGCTGCAGGGCTTGGGCATTCCGGTATTCGACACCAACGATGTGCCCCGTCTGGCAGTCTACATTGATGGCGCCGACGAAATTGACGGCCATGGCCATATGCTCAAGGGTGGCGGCGCGGCACTGACGCGCGAAAAAATCGTGGCCGCGCAGTCCGAACAATTTGTCTGCATTGCCGATGCATCCAAGCTGGTACAAACGCTGGGTAAATTTCCTTTGCCGGTGGAAGTGATCCCGATGGCCACGCGCCGGCTCATGGCGCAATTCGCGGCCAAGGGTGGCACGTGCCGGGTGCGCATGCAAGGCGATCAGCCGCTGATTACCGACAATGGCCAGCATATTCTGGACGTGAGCGGCTTGCACATCAGCAACCCGCTGGCGTTTGAGTCCGAGGTCAGCCAATGGCCAGGGGTGGTCACCGTCGGAGTTTTTGCCTTTCAACGCGCCCATGTCTGTTTGCTGGGCACCGCAGACGGGGTACGCACACTGCGCTTTTGACCTCGCATCCTGGAATCCATCATGCGAATCTCAAATTAAAAACATATCTTTACTACATTATTGATAGCTGCCCCCGCACGATCCACGGGGGATAGAGGCTGATTTGATGCCTGATTTGTGGCCAAAAAACGCCACGGAGGCTTGCAGGAGGGTTTTGCAGCGCAGTTTTTGCATTTGTCATATCATGGGCAATATGAAATTCCAGCGAATCGCACCCCTGCAGTAACTCATCCCTTCTCCTGCGTATCGCTCGCAGCTGCCGCACCCTCTTCGTCGGCAACGGCCTCAGCGTGTGCCACCACGGTTTTCTGGCGCCTGAACCAGTAGCCGCCCGTGCTATAGCACTCCCAGCCCCATTTGATCCAGCGCAGCAAGGCCCCCGCCAGCCACAACGCCCAGAGCAGCATGGCAACGCGGTAGGCCAGCACGGGCACCGAAAGCACCCATGCTGATGTGGTGGCATCGCGCACCCGGTCTTCGTACCAGTGCAGATGCCAGGCGTCCGACCCATTGCCCTGGATTAACAGCTCAGGGTAGCCACGCAAGCCGGTATGCACGGTGCCAAAGATGGTGGAAATGGCAAGGATCGTCCAGATGGCCAGGAAAATCTGCATGGTATTGAATACCCAGGGTTTGAAGGGAAAATCCGAAGGTGCGCCGGCGCGTCGGCGCAGATTGAGTGCCATGAACCAGCCGACTACCACGGCCACACCGGCCACGCTGGACTGCAACAAGCCCACACCCAGCAACAGCCAGGACACCACCCCCAGCGGCGTAAACGGCGAGCGCCCCAGCGCGACGGCAAACAGGGCCACCGCCAGCAGCAGACCCCAGAACAGCACCGCCGGACCGATGCTGGCGCCTCCCATGGCCAGAACCACCCGGTCACGCGGCACGTTCAGATGCAGCACATCATTGACTGCCGCTTGTCCCAGCCCCAGCGCTGCGGTGCTGAACATCTCGTCCATGCCACGCGCTTCGCGCCAGTTGAGCTTGACCGACAAAGCGCCGGGCGCCAGGGGGATACGGAGTTTGCGCCCTTCCGGCTGGATCGGCTGCACCTGGCCATTGATGGCGACTTCCAGCAGTTGCACGTTGTCCGGCAGTTCCAGGTTATAGGTACCGCCCTGGCCGCTGCGCAAGGACAGTATGGCCGTCACGTCGGTGGCGCGCTGGCCGGGTGTCACCGTGGTGACAATACTGTCAATCGTCAGGGTCTGCCCGGCCTCCCCGGCGGGTTTGCTGATGGTAATGCTGACTTCTTCACCCGGCCACGGCTGCCAGCGCGGCTGCCAACGCGCGCCACTCTGGTACAAAACGGGCGCAATTCCGCCCAGCGTCACATGCCACTGGGTCGAGGCATCCAGGCTCCAGACCTCGATCTGATTGGTTTCTTTGGTACTGATGAGCTTGAGCGTGGGCGTATCCTTGAGCGTGCTGGAAAACGCGCTGCTGTCTTCGCTGCCCAGTTGCACCAGGGCATACCCCTCTTCCACGCGCACGGATGGATCGTTCACCGCCTCGCCTTCGAGCAAACGCACCTTGACCGTCACCGGCGCCTTGCTGGGCGCGATCCGGCTGATGCGGGTGTCGAGCGTGCGCCGCGCACCCAGGTGCACACTGCGCGCCACACTGACCAAAGGCGCCAGGGAGTCGCGTTGCGTCTGCTGGTTGCTGGCATCGGTTGGTGTTGGCATCGCTGTCGATTCGGCGCTGCCCTCGCGGGATAGCGTCAAAGCGCCGCTGGCCAGGCCACGGGCGTCCAGCCCGGCCAGTGCCCAACCTTTGAGCTGGGTTCTGACCGCACGCGCGGCCATCGGCAATCCCAATTGCACCGTGGCGCTGTCACCCACTTCGGAATCAAGCACGACCTGGGACACACCCTTGTCCAGCTTCAGCCAGAGGATGCCATCGTCACCACGCGCGAGCGTTGCGGGCTTGCCATCGACCAGAACCGCTGCGGGTTGCCACTGACCGGACTTGCCCGGCAGCGGCACCATGGTGCTGGAGAGGGCATGCAATTCCATACGCAGCTGCACCCGCGCACCGTCGGCAAGCACGGCCAGTTTGGCCAGCTCGGCGCATTGCGGCTGGCAGTCGGGCGCGGCGGTGAGTTTGTCCCGCAGTTCGTCCAGCAGCGGCTGCGCCGGGGGCTGCGGGGGAGCAGTTTGCGCCACAAGGTCTCCCGGATGGTAGGCCACCAACGCCAGTAACAACACCGCCGCCGCGCCGAACCTGCGCCGCAACCAGCCGGGCAGAAGATTCAATCCGCTGGAGCGCTCTGGCCGTTGCGGCGTTTTGGGCCGCGCACTGACAATGGTCAGCAACGCTGCCAGCATCAGCAACAAACTGCCCAGGCGCAGCGCAACCGTTCCGGCGGGTGGCAACAAGAACAAGGACAACTCCTGCGCCGACTCCAGCGGCCCCTGCCAGCGCAGCGCGTGCGCGTGCCAATGCCAGTTGGGCAAGCCAGGGCCGGTTTGCACCTTGGCGTTGGGGTCAATTTCCGCCAGATCCCGCACCACCTTGCGCCCGGCGCTGGAGTAAATACCCACGCTCGATTGCGTCTTGCGTTTCTCCAACCCGCTTTGCTCCCGTTCGTCCGCTTCCTGGATACTGGCGCTGGCAGCAACTTTGCCTTCCTCGTTGCGGCGCAAAGCGTCCACAGCCTCTGCGGCAGGCGCCGGTGCCGGTGCTGCCGGGGGTGCCTCCTGATCGCTCTTGTCCGCCATCCGGTACGCATGGGGTCGGCCTTTTGCACCGCCTTGGCCCTCGCCCTGCGTCAGCCAAGCCTGCTCAAGCGTCGGATGCAGCGAAAGCCGTATCTGCTCGACGGCGTAGGACAAGAGCAGCAGCAGAATCACCACCAGACTGATGCGCTTGCCAGTCAGCGCCACTTTGCGCAGCCTGCCTTCTGGCAGCACCTGGGTGGCGGCCAGCAGTGCCAGGAATGCGATCCACATCAGGCGCGGTGCTCCGGGCATATGCCAGGACAACACCAGCGCTGCGCCCAGTGACACACCCGCACGCCAGCCCGACAGCTTGAATGCGGCCAGGGTGGACAAGAGCACAAAGAAAAAATCCCACAGATTCCAGGCCTCCACCCACGACCCCTGCGCCACATCCACGCCCTGCGCATGCAACAAACGCCAGCCCGGCGGCAAATGCAATGTCGCAGCGGCCTGGTTGAAGTCCGAGGTCCAGCCACTGGCGGGCAAGACACGCAGATTACCCTCCACCCGGCTATCGGCATTGATACGGGCAAGCCCGTTGCGCACCTCGATGCCCAGGGGGCCATCGGGCTGCAGGCGTGTCACCGGCTGATCCTCTGCATCAACCGAAGCCCGGCCCAACACCGCCGGAGGTACCATTTCCAAGCGCCAGGAGCGGGATAAGGTTCCGCCAATCTCGTCGTGCATGGTGTACCCCGCACCACCAAAATCGAGCCATATCTGGCGATTGAGCGTCAATTTGTCCGGATTGGGTTGCGGATTGCCACGGCGCGTTTCCACCAGTTTCAACCGCTCACCCGGCCTGAGCCGGTAGGCCGGGTAGACTTTCCAGGATGGTGGCAGCGGAATCTGGCGCGGATCAATGGATACAGCACCTTCAACCGTGACCATACGCAAATCGTTGCGACTGGCAAAAGACCAGACTTCTTCAGCGCTCTGGTCTCCCGCTTGTGGCAGCGCCAGTTCGGTTGCGGGTGCCATCAAACGCCCCTTGATCTCGATGGGCCAATTCCCGGCACGCGCTTGCAGCTTGAGCATGTTGCCTTCCAGCCTGGCGGGCAAGGCGCTGTGGATAGCCTCCGCAATAAATCCGTCCAGCAGCGCGGCGGGCAACTGGATTTCACGTGGTGAGCCGGCCACGGCAAGATCAAAACGGGTGGTCAGACGTAGCGGAATATCGTCCTGAATCAGCCGGTAGGTACGCACCACCAGCGCATCCTGGCTGGGCTGCGCCACAGCTGCTGCAGCCTCACGCAGCCAGACACGCCCCTCGCCATCGGCAAGCGGATCAACTGCTTTACCCAATACCGTCAAGCGAACAACCCCAGCGGCTTTTGGCAACATCAGGTTTTGCGGCATTTCCGTCCAGGGCACGGTGCCAGTGACAGTGTGCGCGCCAGGGGGCAGCACCACCACCGGACGCGCGTTTTTCAGCACCACCGGCAGCGGCTGTTTAAGCGACGACACCAGCGACACATCCTGTGGCCAGAATTCGACTTCGCCTGGCAGCTCCACTTCCGCTGGGCCACCGAATACCTGCACATCCAGGCGAAACGTCGCCCCTTGCGCGCTGGCCTGCACGCCCAGCTGTGATGGCCAGACACACTGCCGACTCTGCGCCTCGTTGTATGCCGTGGGGCATTTCAGTGTTTCGTGCCCGTGTAACACCCACGGCACCCAGGGTTTCAACACATCAGGAACCGCCTCTGGCGGCAAGGGGGCAGCACCAGCCAGACCAGCTGACAGCAGCAAGGCCAGAAACAGCCTGAGTGTCTTGAATCCCGGAATTTTCATCATGACTCCATGCAGCCTATTGGAAGCTCTCATTTTGCACCATCGCGGGCATGGCCCGCTCCTACAGAGGTGCAGCATCACATCAACTTCATATCACCCGTGATATTAAAAACACCAAAACCGCACGACAGATGCTCCCCACAAGCCTCTGTGGCACGTTTTTAGCCTCGATTTGACCTCAATTTGGCATCAAATCAGCCTATAGCTACCGTGGGACAAGCGGGGATAGCTACTAAAAACGTAGTAGCAAGAGCCTACCCCCCGGAATAGCCAAAACGCCCTGGAGTCCGGCGTGCGTTTCTGGTCTGTGATTACTCTTGCGTGGCAAGTTCGGACTCACCCATCCAGTAGCAAAGCAGTGGCGCGGGAATGCGCAGAATCCGGGTGTTGGTATCATTGCTATCACCCAACCTCAGCCTCTGGCCAAAGGTCAGGAAAATAAAACCGAAGTGCCGCACGAGGGATGGCAAAACGAAGGGCGCCATAGGGCGAATCGGTTGCCAGATAACCATTCTTCAGAAGCGAAGAAATCAAATCGGTTGCCACGCGCTCGCCAAGCCCCGTCATCTGCTTGAATGCTGCACGCCCGATTTCTGAATGGGTGCTGAAGAGGTAATGCAATGGAAGGACGGCCTCTTTTCGAACGCCCGATTTTCTGGATTCTTCAAAGATCAGGGCCGCCTGAATGCGCGCGCGCATGCTTCCCACATCCAGCAATTTACCCATAAAACGCACTTGGTCAATGCAAGTGTCAATCGTGTAGTGGATCCAGTCAACCAGTCCCGCCTCGGTTAGATTACCTCGTCCGTCCAGGTCACCGCGACGATGCGCATCTGCCGCCTTGAGCATGCTCCGGTATTTCTCCTCTGTCCGGGCAAATCCTCGCAGAGGCGACCATAGGCCATTGGTAAGGCCCTGGGCGTGCAAGGCCAGATGGGTGTGCAACCGTGTGACACGGCCATTGCCATCCAGAAAAGGGTGCACCCATGCCAGACGGTGATGGGCAGCAGCAAGGGCCACCACGGATGCCTCGCCGCGCCTGCTTCGGCCATAGACATCGCCCCAGCGTGCCAGAAAGGCCGGTACAGCTGCAAAAGCAGGTGCTTCGTGGACCCCGACAGCAACCGAACGGGCACGGATGTGGCCAGGATCGAGCTGCGAGCCATCCGCAAGTGTCAAATCCTCGGGTGTGAGCGCGCCAAACAATTGGCGGTGCATCCACTCAAGCGCTGGTGTCGAGTACAGCCATTGCAAAGCATTCTCACCCGCATGCAGTCTCTCCTGGATCACACGCTCACACGCGATTTCCGTCTGGATATGCGAAACAGCCAGCCGCTGCCGCCGTGCGACATTGGATTCATCGGAGAAGTCCTTGCGCAACGCACGCTCAATATCGGCCGGGCGCGTGTGCTCACCTTCAATCCGGTTGGTGTAGTACGAATTCATACTGCGCAGGAGATCGCACAACTGCATGGCCGCAGCAGGCGCTGCCGATGCACCAAGGCTTGCAGCCTCTCGAATCAGGTCACTTGCCGCCTCCAGCAAGGGCTCCATCCGGTGATCTTGTGGCAACAGCGGCTCGAACTGATGGGGTGCATCGTATTGCTTGATGATCTGCGACTTCATCTGCGAGATTCTATGCGAGATGATTTCATTCGAAAAATCATGGAATTTGCGCGTCAACTTGCGAGTTTTTACACGAGATGGAAGTACCGCCTGTACAGTGGACAACGGGGCTGATTGCGCACGATCGCTCCACAACTTTTTCCGATGTTCACCACATCGGAAGGAAAAGCTTGATCGGCTCCTGTTGGCAGACTACGAACCCATACCGTTGGTAAAAGCTTGACGCTACTTCGTCTTTGGCATCCACAACAATCCCGGTACTTCCCACCGCTTGTGCCACATTACGCGCTCGACTGATCGCATCAGCAAGCAACAACGCCCCAAGGCCTTGCCCCTTCAGATCAGATCGAATTGCCAATCTCCCCAGGCGCGTAACAGGAATCTGACGAGGAAACCGCTTGCCGACCCCAGGAGGTATATCTTCAACGATTGCTTGAGCAAAAGCCAGAGCATAAAAACCAAGGATGCTGTTCAACCCGATACTCTTGTAACCAAGCTTCAAGCAAGTTGACACCGCCTCGCCATCATGAAGCACCGCCACAAAGCTGCGCGAAATGCCCCGACCCTGATGCTGCAGTGCTGTTCGCTGGAGCCAACTGTTGAGAACCTCAACGCCGCAGTCAAACCCGAGTCGGTCGTGGCTGCCAGTCAAAGGTTCCAGTTTGATCATTTCGTCTTGTTGTGTAGTCCTGCAAGGCAGCCTTCAATTTTTCGTTCGGAGGCAGGGGAGCTTCGAGCGCTTTAAAAAACGCCAGAGCTTCTTGTTCGGTAAGTTTTATCAAACGCTCATTCTCAATGATTCGCTCAGCTTCGCGTAGTGCAGTCTGCACGATAAACTGATTGACAGTCGCACCCACCATACTGGCGGCTGTCTCCAGCGTTTCTTGAACAGCAACCGATACGCGAGCCGTGATACGACCACGATCAAGTGATGCGGTTGTCATGTATTACCTTCCTCGTGAATCATTGGTATCAATATAGCACACATGGTGCCATTTTGTCACCGAATTGGCAGTTGAAATTGCCTACCAAGTCACCCATCAGTCTGCTAGTTTTCGTAGAATCGCCGGAGTCTCAAAATCCTTGGATTCCTCTGCGTAACCTGCTGATGCAAATGCATACCCCCCCCTCGCCTTCCACGCAGCATCAGGCACTGTACCAGTCGATTCTCAAACAAGCCGCTGCAGATGGCAGCGCCTTGATGGGCCGTCTGGTGATGGCTGCCATTCGGGACTTGCACGCGCGCGCAAGCATTGCCAAAACCCGGTACGAACGCGATACCCTGGCAAATCAAAGCAGCTTGCTGCAAAGCAGGGACGCGCACATGCGTGCCCTGTATTCCAAGGCACTGTTGCACGCTTTTACCAACCCGGAACTGCGCAAAAAAGCAACCCTCTTGTCAGTGGCTGCAATCAACTTTGAGCAACTGGAGTTGATGGACGAGCACCAGGTGCATGAAAGCGTAGCCGTTGCCCATGCACAGCAGGCGGCCTTGCAGGCGGCGGACAGCAGTCTGGCAGATCTGAACACCCTGATTTGTGCCGCACAAGGACTGCAAAGTGTCCGCCCGGAAAGCAACCCCCTGCGCACCGAGGCCTACGTCAGCGCGCTTAAAAGTGTGATGGACCAGATCAACGTTCCCGATCCCGTTCGTCTGGGCTGGTTGGCCAGCATGAGCGCAGCACTGGGGCCAGAGTTGCACGCCCTGTACCAGACTCTGAGCGACAACCTGCGCCAGCAAGGCGTGGTGGCGGTCGGGTACACCGTGGTGCAGGCTCCGGCAAGCACGACGCGCGTGGCAGGCCAGCATGGCAGTGTGCCCGCCAGCACGCCGCAAGCCCCTCTCCACCACGCTCCGGCACCCGCGCCGCAACGTACGCGGGAAGAGGATGAAACGCTTTTGACCCTGGATAAATTGCGCAGCCTGTTGGCAGGGGAGCTCGATGCACCACCGCCCCCGGCCAATCGCCTGCAGTCGTTTTCACAGCAGTTTGACCAGCAATTCGGCGACAACCAGCCCCTGACGTCCGCATCCGGCTTTTCCTCCACCATGCCTGCCGCGCTGGAAGCCCTGGCTGATATGCAACAGCTTGACCAGGTGGTGCAGCGCCTGGAGCACCGCCGCGATGGAAAGTCACAGGGCAATGATGCCAACGATGATTCACCCATGGATGCGATACGGGATGTCCTGCGGCGCAGCGCCACCAGTGTGGCGCAAGGGCTGAGTCTGGAAGTCGTCACCCTGATGGTGGACAACATTGTGCGCAACCCACGTTTGCTCAAGCCGATCCAGCAGCTGGTTGCCGAACTCGAACCCGCGCTCTTGTTATTGTCCCTGGTTGACCCGCGCTTCTTCACCGACAAGACACACCCCGCCCGCGAGTTGCTACAGGAAATCACCGACCGCAGTCTGGCCTATGAATCGGAACAGGCCAGCGGTTTTGCCGAATTTCTGGCAGATTTGCAACGAGCCGTTGAACCGCTGAACAATGGCACGATTGAAAATGCCGAGCCCTTTGAACAAGCCTTGGCCAGTCTGCGCACCCGTTGGCAGCGCAGCGCCAAGGACAAGCAAAACAACCGTGACGAGGCAGTGCGTGCATTGCAACACGCCGAGCAACGCAATCTGCTGGCCGCCAGCATCGCCCGCTCCATTGAGCAGCACCACCTTGCGCCCGACGTACCCCAGGTTGTGCTGGATTTTCTATGCGGCCCCTGGGCGCAGGTGGTCGCACAGGCTCGGCTTGCCGAGGGTGCAGACTCCAAGGCCATGCAGAAATACCACACCCTGATCGCCGATCTGCTCTGGAGCGCCAACCCGGCACTGACACGCAACAACATTGCAAAACTTACCCGTCTGGTTCCCCAGCTGTTAAGCATCCTGCGCGAAGGACTGAACACTATTCATTACCCCACCACCAAGGCCAGTGCGTTCCTGGCCGAGCTGATTGGCTTGCACCAGCAGGCATTTCGTGGCATCAGCAAAATTGCCACACCCTCGCCTGCCCCCGCAGAACCGCAGGCAACGCCAGCGCCACACGAAGAGCTCGCAATCCGGGAAGACGACCCGTGGATAGCGCCTGCCGAGGCCAAGGCGTCGAACTTCATGGAGTGGACGGAGCTACCCGCACCGGCACCGGTCGTCGCTGAAAAGCCACCGGAACCAATCCTGCAGGAGAGCATCGATACCATCGATACCATCGACACATGGTCCCTGGGAACCTGGGTCGAGTTACTGGTCAACGAACGCTGGGTGCGCACCCAGCTTACCTGGACCAGCCAGCAGGGTTCGCTGTTTTTATTTACCAGCGTATCCGGAACAACCCAGTCCATGACACGCCGCTCGCGTGACAAACTGATTCAGTCGGATCGCCTGCGCCTGGCCACAACGCAGACAGTCGTGGACGGCGCACTTGACGCGGTCGCCAGCATCGCCATGCGCAACAGCGTGGATACCACGTACTGATTCAATTTCGCTACTCGACCGTGATCGTTCCGGTCATGCCTTTTTCTTCATGGTCGCCGATGGTGCAAACCACGTTGTACGTACCTTTCTTGACTGGAACGAGGAAGAGTTCAATCTGGCCACCCTTCTTGTAGGCTTCGATTGCCGTGAAGTAAGGTGCCCTGATTTCGCCACCGCCTGGTCGGGGCACCTGCACCTTGCGCCAGGCTACGGCCTCCTTGAAGAACTCGGCAGCGGTGTAGAAGTGGTCTTGTTCGCCGGTATTCTTGAGAATGATGCGGTAAGGCACGCCCGCCTTGAGTTTGAGGTCCTTCGGCACAAAGTGATGGTCGAGCAACTCCACCGTGACAATCTCCATATCGTCCCATGCGGCTTTTCTGACGATTTCGTCGGCGTTGGGAATCTGCGCCAAGGCCGACGCTGTGAGGGCAAACGTGAATGCTGCAGCGACAATGGATCGTTTCACGGTGTGTCTCTCCTGGGGTACGATACCCGGCTTTGTATGGTTCAAAAAGGAAGGTTTAGATTTATGAATAAATTTTTGGTCGTTGGACTTACCATGATTGCGCTGGCATCCAACCTTGCTCTGGCCCAGACGGCACCATCTGTCAAGGCATCGGCGCCCAGAGGCGAAGCACGCGAAAACGCCATGCAAAAAACCATGCGCGAAGCCTGCGAAGATGACCCCAAGTCCTGTAAGAAATGGCGCCAGAAAGCGCGTGAGCGGCGTGAGGCACAACAAGCAGAACAACAAACAGAACAAATGGCTGACCAACACAATTCCCCGGCGCAGGGGAATCGGTAAGCTCACGCGCCCAGGGCCTTGTTGATTTGCATCAATACTTCCCTGGCGCTTGCGGGTACTGGAGTGCCGGGGCCAAAAATACCCTTGACGCCAGCGGCATACAGGAAATCGTAGTCCTGGTGCGGGATCACCCCGCCGACGAATACCACGATGTCATCGGCGCCCTGTTTTTTCAGCTCGGCAATGATGGCCGGCACCAGGGTTTTGTGGCCTGCCGCCAGAGTGGAAACACCCACTGCGTGCACATCGTTCTCGATAGCCTGGCGCGCGCATTCTTCCGGTGTCTGGAACAAGGGGCCGATATCCACATCAAAGCCCATATCGGCAAAAGCGGTCGCCACCACCTTGGCACCACGGTCATGCCCGTCCTGGCCTAATTTTGCGATCATCACACGCGGACGGCGGCCCTGTTGCTGCGCAAAAGTGTCAATGTCTCTTTTCAGGTCTTCCCACAGCTGCGCGCTGTTGCCCACGTCGTAGGCAGCGGCATACACACCCGTAACCTTTTGCGTATCGGCGCGGTGGCGGCCATAGACCTTTTCCAGCGCGTCGCTCACCTCGCCCACCGTGGCACGCAGCCGAACGGCCGCAATGGACAAATCCAGCAGATTGCCGGTATGCGACTCTGCTGCAGAAGTAATAGCTGCTAGCGCACGTTCCACGGCGGCTGTATCGCGTTTTGCCCGAATTTCTTTCAACCGCGCAATCTGCCCCTCACGCACGGCCACGTTGTCAATCGCACGCGCTTCTACCACGTCTTCGGTCTTGAGCTTGTATTTGTTGACACCCACAATCACATCCTGCCCCGAATCGATGCGCGCCTGCTTTTGCGCTGCCGCCGCTTCGATCTTGAGCTTGGCCCAGCCGCTGTCCACCGCCTTGGTCATCCCGCCCATGGCCTCGACTTCTTCGATGATTTTCCAGGCCGCGTCCGCCATGTCCTGCGTGAGCTTTTCCATCATGTAGCTGCCCGCCCAGGGGTCGATCACACTGGTGATGTGCGTTTCTTCCTGGATGATGAGCTGGGTGTTGCGGGCAATGCGGGACGAAAACTCGGTAGGCAGCGCAATGGCTTCGTCAAAGCTGTTGGTGTGCAGGCTTTGCGTGCCGCCGAACACGGCAGCCATGGCTTCGATGGTGGTGCGCACCACGTTGTTGTACGGGTCTTGCTCGGTCAGCGACCAGCCACTGGTCTGGCAGTGTGTGCGCAGCATCAGCGACTTGGGATTTTTGGCGTTAAAGCCTTTCATGATGCGGCTCCACAGCAAGCGTGCGGCGCGCATCTTGGCAACTTCCAGATAGAAGTTCATGCCAATGGCCCAGAAAAAGCTCAATCGTCCGGCAAAATCGTCCACATCCAGCCCCGAGGCAATGGCGGTCTTGACATACTCCTTGCCATCGGCCAAGGTAAAAGCCAACTCCAGCGCCTGGTTCGCCCCGGCTTCTTGCATGTGGTAGCCCGAAATCGAAATCGAGTTGAACTTGGGCATGTTTTTGGCGGTATAGCCAATGATGTCGCCAATGATGCGCATCGAGGGTGCCGGCGGGTAGATGTAGGTATTGCGCACCATGAACTCTTTGAGGATGTCGTTCTGGATCGTCCCCGAGAGCTTGTCCTGCGCGACACCCTGCTCTTCGGCTGCGACCACATACCCGGCCAGCACCGGCAGAACCGCGCCATTCATGGTCATGGAAACCGACACCTTGTCCAGCGGAATTGCGTTGAACAATATCTTCATGTCCTCGACCGAATCAATTGCCACGCCCGCCTTGCCCACATCGCCCGTCACACGCGGGTGGTCAGAATCGTAACCCCGGTGCGTGGCCAGATCAAACGCGACCGAAACGCCCTGCCCGCCTGCTGCCAGCGCCTTGCGGTAAAACGCATTGGACTCTTCCGCCGTGGAAAACCCCGCATACTGCCGGATGGTCCAGGGCCGCACCGCATACATGGTGGCTTGCGGTCCGCGCACATACGGCTCAAAACCGGGCAAGGTATCGGCATGCGCCAGATTGGCGGTGTCGGCTGCCGTATACAGCGGCTTGACCGTGATGCCATCGGGCGTCGTCCAGTTCAGCGCATCGACATTGCCGCTTGGGGCGGATTTGGCTGCGGCCTTGTTCCAGGCATCCAGGGTGGCAGATTTGAATTCATTTTTTGGGTCAGTCATGGCAGTCTCCGGTAGGTTGTTGTATTGGTGCTCGGCGGATTCTAGCGTCCTAGCGGTGCGTTCTGCGGTACACCAGGGCGGCACGAATGCGACCAATGGTGTCTTCCACCGAAGCTCTGGTGGACACATCCAGTCCGATCTTGCGCGCAATATCATTGACCCGCGCCGGATTGAGCGGCATGCCGCCAGCATCAATGGCGGCGATCAATTCCGCCGCCCGCTGCCACTCAGGCAAAGGGTCCTTGTCCGGCCCGAACCACGCCGTAAACCAGGCCACGAACCAGGAAAAAAGTTTGCGAAAAATATCAGCGTTCCACATGACACGGGAGTGACTTTAGCCTGAATCGGCACAGGAGACAGGCTTATGGCAAGTCAACTGCTCAGCGCTTCGAAGACACGCGCTTTGATGACCTCCACATCGCCCACGCCAGCGACGCGGCGGTATTTGGGCGCACTGGCAGCATCGCTGGCAGCCCAGTCGGAGTAATACGCAACCAGCGGGCGGGTCTGGGCGCTGTAGACATTGAGACGATTTTTGACCGTTTCCTCCTTGTCATCGTCGCGCTGAATCAACGGCTCTCCGGTAACGTCGTCCACCCCTTCCACCTTGGGCGGGTTGAAGTGGATATGGTAGGTGCGGCCTGATCCGGGGTGCGAGCGGCGTCCGCTGATGCGCTCCAGAATATCCTCAAACGGCACGTCAATTTCCACCACGTAGTCCAGTGCAACACCTGCGGCCTTCATGGCGTCGGCCTGGGGAATGGTGCGTGGAAATCCATCAAACAAACAACCATTGGCGCAATCCGGCTGCGCCAGGCGCTCCTTGACCAGATTGATGATGAGCCCATCGCTCACCAGCGCGCCCGAGGCCATGACGGCCTTGGCCTCCAGCCCCAAAGGCGTTCCGGCCTTGACCGCCGCGCGCAGCATGTCGCCGGTGGAGATTTGCGGAATGCCAAATTTCTGGCAAATGAACGTGGCTTGCGTTCCCTTGCCGGCGCCAGGCGCGCCTAACAAAATCAATCTCATGAAAACCCTCAGAATAAACTAATAATCAACTTGCACACACGCCCCCGAGAATAGCATGCGCCGCATGGGCGCATGCATCGGCAGGTTTCTTTCGGCGGCCTATAATCCGCGATGTAACGAGTTGTCTTTAAGTGGGTGCTATACATTCGAATGACAAATCGGGAGCACGGCCAGCACACAGCCGTGCTCACACTTCTGTCCATACCAGTTGCGCTTTTTTCTTTGACAGCTCACTGCGCTTTTGGTCCAGGTAGTCTTCAAAGTCCGCAACAAACCCGGTCTTTCCTTCATCCCACACGCCAAAATCTCCATCGCGCTTGAACACTGCAAGGGCATCCAGGCGCATTCTTCCGCGTTGAAAACGCCCCATCAAATACAGCTCTTCGGTTTTAAGCTGTTTCAGTTGCCAGATTTCCTGTGGATTTTTTATCATTTCTGCCAGATACAGCAGCCATTGATCGCGCCCGCGCTTGGAAATTTTCCAACGACCATCAAGGGTTGTAAACAAGCCGACATCCACCCTGACAAGATCACCAGACGGCAGTTTGAGGTTTTCGGGATCACGGCCATTGAACGCTTGCATAAACTGCCAGAACATGATTTCCGGCGTGGCCTGACTGACAGGATTCAATACCAATGAACGCGGCTCTGGCATCGCGCCTTTACGCTGTTCCATTGCTTTTTTGCTACCCCAACAGCAACGCCCGCACCCTGTGCAGATCTTCTGGCGTGTCCACACCCGGCCCAGGCGCGTTGGGCGTGACGTGCACGGCGATGCGGTAACCATGCCACAGGGCGCGCAATTGCTCCAGCGATTCGGTGACTTCCATGTGGGCTGGCGCCAGCTTGGGGAACAGTCGCAAGAAACCAACGCGGTAGGAATAAATGCCGATATGCCGCAAAGGTGCCGGTTGCGGCAACTGCTGTATCCCTTGGGCAAAGCCATCGCGCCACCAGGCAATCGGCGCACGGCTGAAATACAAGGCCAGGCCAGCAGCATCCAGCACCACCTTGACGACATTCGGATTGGCAAAATCAGCTACAGAGTCAATAGCGTGTGCCGCAGTTCCCATACTGGCTTGCGGGTTAAGTCGCAAAATATCGGCCACTGCGCACACCAGATCCGGGTCGATGAGCGGCTCGTCCCCCTGAACGTTGACCACGATCTCCTCGTCGGCCAGCGCCAGGATTTCGCAAGCCTCGGCCAGGCGGTCGCTGCCCGACGGATGGTCGCTGCGGGTCAGCACGGCCTCGACACCGTGGGCCTGGCAAGCGGCAATGATGTCGGGATGGTCCCCCGCCACCACGATCCGGCAAGCCGCTCCCAAACCAGAGCGCACACGCTGGGCCACACGAACCACCATGGGCACACCACCCAGATCGGCCAAGGGCTTGTTGGGTAGACGGCTGGAGGCCAGACGCGCCGGGATGAGGACAGTCATGCCCATTTGCTCTACAAGCCCAACTCCGCATCGGTGAGCGTGCGCGCTTCGCTCTCCAGGAGCACAGGAATGCCGTCGCGCACCGGGTACGCCAGGCGTGCGCTGCGTGAAATCAGCTCCTGCTTTTCGCGGTCGTATTCGAGAGGCCCCTTGGTGACAGGGCAAACAATGAGTTCAAGAAGTCTGGTGTCCATGGGGCAATGATAGCCTTGCCTGTCTCGGCGGCTAAATAGTAATATTAGTAATATACCATCGTGGTATTACATCGGGCTCAGCTATGACAACTACTGCAAAAGTCTTCATGAACGGGCGTAGCCAGGCCATACGCTTACCTGCAAAAATGCGATTGCAGGCCAAAGAGGTGCGTATTGAACAAATAGGCAATGGATTTTGGTTACAGCCGCAAACAACTGTCAGCAACGATTTGGGGAAATGGTTGCAGGACTTTTATGCCTGCACGGATGTCTTGCCGCAAGATTATCTGAAAGACAGGCAAGATGCACCACCACAAGAGCGCGACTGGACGTAAATACCCCCTATGCGCCTCACATTCGACACCAATATTTGCAGTTACATTTTGCGATGCCACCCTGTGGGCATGATCGAGCGCTTTGCTGCACTGGACCGCAGTCAGGTTTGGCTGTCGGCCATCGTGGCAGCCGAATTGCGCTTTGGCGTTGCCAAACTTGCCAGTGTGCGCTTCAACGCGGCGGTTGAGGCGTGGTTGGCTGGATTTGATGTGCGCCCATGGCCCGTTGAGGCCACGCACCATTACGCCCAGATACGTGCGAGCCTTGAGCGTGCCGGCAAACCCATTGGCGGAATGGACATGCTCATTGCAGCACATGCCATCGCCGAAGATAGCGCCGTTATCACCAACAACGCCCGCGAGTTCCACCGTGTGCCGGGCCTGGCCGTGCAAGAGTGGGCAATTGCATCACCGAGGTGACAGGGCAAACAATGAGTTCAAGAAGTCTGGTGTCCATGGGGCGATGATAGCCTTGCTGCCTGCCGCTCGGCGATACACCCATCGACACACGCATCAAATGCACCGAAAAATTCCGGCTCGATATGCAAAATCAACGGCACCGCCAACGCATCAGGCACCCGCTGCCACAGCTTGGCCGCGTCCTTTTCGGTACAAATCAGGGTGTACCCCTCGTGGAACGTGCGGGAGAAGCTACTAAAATCATAGTGATCTGGCAAAGCCAGTGTTTGTGCCAAGGGCAGCCCCAGCGCACGCAACATGGCAAAGAATGCTTCTGGCTGGGCAATTGCGGCCACAGCAAGCAGTGGCTTGGCATCCGCAAGCATCAGGCTTGTCAATGCCAGGCGCGCGCCATCGCAGCGCACGGCGTAATCAGCCAGCGCACGCCGGGCGCGAAAACCCGCAAAGGCAGGGGTTTGACCCGTATGCAACACCAAAAACCCCTGCGGGTGCTGGCCCACGCGCGCAACCAGTCGGCGTGGCCAGCTCTGGCGTAAGGGTCCGGCTGGCAACAGCAGCCCATTGCCGCAACCGCGCGCGTCGAATACGCATACCTCCAGATCACGGTACAAGCCGTAGTGTTGCAGTCCGTCATCACAGAGGATGATGTGTGTCTGCGGGTAGCGTGTCAGCAAGGCTGTGGCCGCCTCCCAGCGGCTGTGGGCCACAAATACCGGCGCCCCGGTAGCGCGACGTAATAGCAAAGGCTCGTCACCCACATCCTGCGGCAAGGATTCAGGCATCACTTCCAGACAGGCATTACCCGAACGGCCATAACCGCGTGAAACCAAACCGACACCGTAACCCTGTGCGCGCAGGTGTGCTGCCAGCGCAATGGCCGTGGGGGTCTTGCCAGCCCCCCCGGCAATGACATTACCCACCACCACCACCAGCGCATCCACGCGCTGGATATTGCACCACCCCCATTGGTAGAATCGGCAGCGCAGCCCCCACCACAACGCGGTACAGCAAGGACAAGGGCCACAACAACATGGCTCCAAACCCCTTGTGCATCCAGATCCGCAGTAGCCGGTCGTGAAATAATTTGGTTCGCGTGGTTTCTTTGTTCTTCATTTTTCTTAATTTTCTGGAGAGTTTATGCAATTCAAGACAACAAGTACTTTGACAATGACAGTAGTGGCCGCAGCAACGCTGCTGGCAGCTTGCGGTAAAGCGCCAGAGGCCACGCCTCCCGCCACCCAACCGGCATCCGCCCAGACTCCTCCCCCTCCCCCACCCCCCGCCGTGGTGAAGATCGGCCACATCGCCCCCATGAGCGGCGCGATTGCGCATCTGGGCAAAGACAACGAAAACGGCGCCCGCATGGCCATTGACGAACTCAACGCCGCCGGGGTCACGATTGACGGCAAGAAAGTCACGCTGGAATTGATGGCCGAAGACGATGCCGCCGATCCCAAGCAAGGCACTACGGTCGCACAAAAACTGGTTGATGCCAAGGTAGCAGGCATAGTCGGCCACCTGAACTCTGGCACCACGATCCCTGCATCCAAACTGTACAGCGATGCGGGCATTCCGCAGATTTCCCCGTCGGCCACCAACCCGAAATATACCCGTCAAGGCTTCAAGACCGCCTTCCGCGTGGTGGCCGATGACACACAACTCGGTGGCGCGTTGGGCAAGTACGCCGTCGGCACCCTCAAGGGCAAGGCTATTGCCGTGATTGATGACCGCACAGCCTATGGTCAAGGTGTGGCCGAAGAGTTCACCAAGTCCGTGGAAGCGGCTGGCGGCAAGGTGGTCGCCAAGGAATTCACCACCGACAAGGCAACCGATTTCAACTCCATCCTGACCACGATCAAGGGCAAGAAACCGGATATCGTGTTCTTTGGCGGCATGGACGCAGTAGGCGGCCCGATGCTCAAGCAAATGAAATCCCTGGGCATCAAAGCCAAATTCATGGGTGGCGACGGAATCTGCACGACTGAACTGATAAAACTCGCAGGTGACTCCATTGCCGATGAGCAGGTATTTTGCGCAGAAGCCGGAGGTGTCGAGGGCGAAGCCAAGGCTGGCATGGACGAGTTCAAGACCAAGTTCAAAGCCAAGTTCAATGACGATGTGAAACTCTATGCACCGTATGTCTATGACTCGGTAAAAATCATGGTGGACTCCATGGTCAAGGCCAATTCGAGTGATCCGGCAAAATACCTGCCGGTTCTGGCTGCAACAACCGACTACAAGGGTGTGACCGGCCCGATCTCCTTTGACGAAAAGGGCGACATCAAGAACGGCGCCCTGACGCTGAAAACCGTGCGTGCCGGCCAACTGGAAACGCTGGCTGTGATCCGTTAATCAGGTAGTCAGGCATTCCGGGAAATGGTGTGTTGCATGCACAATGGCTAGCATGCAACACACCTACCCTATCTTCACCCTGCGCCTACTCATTCTTTCGCTGTGCCTGCAACTACCCCTGTGTGCCCATGCGCAGATCAAAACCGACGGCAGCGTAGGGCCAACTGCGCAAACCCTGATTGGCCCCCAGTACACCATCCCGCAAAGCCTGGGGCAACTTGCAGGCAGCAATCTGTTTCACAGCTTTCAGACCTTCAACATCAACACGGGTGAATCGGCCAACTTCACCACCAGCACCGCAGGCATTGCCAACGTCATCAGCCGCGTGACGGGTGGCAGCGCCTCCAACATCAACGGCACGCTAAGTCTCACGCCCGCCAGCGGCACCCCGGCGTTTTTCTTTATCAATCCGGCGGGCGTGACCTTTGGTAAGGGCGCCAGCGTCGATGTGCCGGGTGCCTTGCACATCAGCACGGCCAACTATCTGAACTTCCCGGACGGGGAGTTTCATACTAATCTGCAAAAAAGCAGCACATTTTCCAGCGCCGCACCCGAGGCATTCGGCTTTTTAGGTTCGACGCGGGCAGCGCTTGTCATCAAGGATGGCACGGTAATTGGGGTAACACCCAAGCAAGCGATCAATCTGATGGCAGGCGATATTACGGTAGATAACGGTGTTGTCAGGACGAATGGCGGCGATATCCGCGCTGCCTCTGTAGGCCAGACTGCGCAAAGGGTGGCTCTGACCCATGCGCTGCCAGTGGCCGCCGGAGATATGCAAATTGTCAATGGTGGGCAAATTTACGCCCCCAGTGGCAATGGTTTTGATGCGGGAAATATTGTGGTCAGCGCAGGGAATATCACCATTGATGGAAAGGACAGCGCTAACTTTACGTGGATTGCCAGCAGTGCAGAGAATGCGGGCAGCGGCAAGGCGGGTAGCGTGGAGGTAACAGCAGCGCAAGACCTGAAGGTGTTCAATGGTGGAAAGATTCTCTCAGGCACTTTCGCCACAGGAGATGCAGGCATAGTCAAGGTCAGTGCAAACAACATCACCATTGATGGGCAAGGTAAAGATGCGTCAATTTACAGTGGCGCCTACTATGGCAGTAGTGGAAAGGCGGGTGGCTTGGAGGTAACGGCAGCGCAAGACCTGCAGTTGCTCAACGGCGGTACGATTGAATCCGGCACTTTGGCCACGGGCGATGCAGGTACGGTCAAGGTCAGCGCAAACAACATCACCATCGATGGGCAAGGCAGCGACAAATTCACATGGATTAGCAGCAGCGCCTACCAGGGCAGCAGCGGCAAAGCGGGCAGCGTGGAGGTAACAACTGCGCAAGACCTGAAGGTGCGCAATGGTGGAAAGATTCTCTCAGGCACTTTCGCCACAGGAGATGCGGGCATAGTCAAGGTCAGCGCAAACAACATCATCATTGATGGGCAAGGTAAAGATGCGTCAATTTACAGTGGCGCCTACTATGGCAGTAGTGGAAGGGCGGGTGGCTTGGAGGTAACGGCAGCGCAAGACCTGCAGTTGCTCAACGGCGGCACGATTGAATCCAGCACTTTGGCCACGGGCGATGCAGGTACGGTCAAGGTCAGCGCAAACAACATCACCATCGATGGGCAAGGCAGCACCAAATTCACATGGATTAGCAGCAGTGCCTACGAGGGCAGTAGCGGCAAAGCAGGCAGCGTGGAGGTAACGGCGGCGCAAGACCTGAAAGTGCTCAATGGCGGAATTCTCTCAGGCACTGAAGCTACAGGAGATGCAGGCATAGTCAAGGTCAGCGCAAGCAACATCGTCGTTGATGGGCAAGGAATTGGAGCAGGGATTTCCAGTGGTGCCTACTCAGGCAGCGTCGGCAAAGCGGGTAGCGTGGAGGTAACGGCGACGCAAGACTTGAGGGTGCTCAACGGCGGCTTGATCGACTCCAGCACCAATAGCCAGGGTGATTCCGGATCGGTCACAGTCAGCGCAAACAACATTACCATTGATGGACAAGGAACAGGTGCTGGGATTTCCAGTGGTACCTACTATTCAGGCAGCGACGGCAAGGCTAGCAAAGTGAAAGTAACTGCGGCGCAAGACTTGAGGGTGCTCAACGATGGCTTCATCGACTCCAGCACCATGAGCAAAGGCAATTCTGGATCGGTCATAGTCAGCGCAAACAACATCACCATTGATGGACACGGGAAAGTTGCGGCAATTTCCAGTAGCGCCTTTCAAGGTAGCAGTGGTACGGCAGGTAGCACGGAAATAACGGCGACGCAATATCTGAGGGTGCTCAATGGAGGAAAGATTCTCTCTGTCACCCATGCCACGGGCGATGCAGGCACAGTCAGTATCAACGCGGGAAATATCACCATTGATGGGCAAGGAAGCGATTATTTCACGGGCATTTCCAGTGGCGCATTCCCTGGTAGCAGCGGGCAAACCGGTAACGTCCATGTGTTTGCAACACAGTCCATTACGCTTCGCAACCTTGCCGCCATCGACATCTCCAATAGTGCTACCGTTACCAACCCGGAAAAAATTTCCCCGACCCAACTCACCGTTACCGCTCCTGGCATCCTGCTCAAGGACGATTCAGAAATTAGTGCGCGCTCCACTTTCAACATCGCCGCCAGCAACATCACCGTCAACGCAGACAAACTACTGCTGGATGCCAGCCGCATCACCACCAGCGCCAATGAGGGTAACGGCGGCGCCATCACCGTCAACGGCAACGGCCTATTGCTCAACAACTCCCAAATCACCACTTCGGTCACAGGCACCAGCGGCGACGGTGGCAATATTGCCGTTCATGCAGCAGCGCTAGCGCTCAATACCGGATTCATCCAGGCTAATACCGCTGCCAACAACGCCAAAGGCGGCAACGTGACCATTGACGTAAAAGCACTGGCACCCAGCGCTGGCAATAGCCTGTTTCTAGGCGGAAGTACTCCCTATACCTTCAAATCTGACCAGTTTGGCTACAACGTCATTCAGGCAGCAGCTCCCACCGGGCTGAACGGAGAGATTCACACCACGGCGTTGGCTATTGACATCAGCGGCGCTTTGGCTGGTCTGGGTGCGCCCGCACTGGATGCCGGTGGCATGGGGCGCAATCCTTGCCGCATCGGCGGGGGTAGTTCCTTTGCAAAGAGCGGGCGCGGCGGCTTTGCCCCTTCGGCACGGCGCTCACTTGTGCCGCTGCTTGCGGTATCCGGCGCGACTGCCAGCGCCTTGCCTGCGACGCTCGATCAACAACTGGTTTCCGCCCCTTTGGATTGCGGCAAATCATGAGTAACCCCGCCACGCTGCAAACTGCCCATCGGCATCACGGGCTTCGAAATCGAAACACTACAAAATACATAGCTGCACCCACAGTATTCATAAGCGCAAACCCATGAAACACCCATACTCCACCGTCACCTTGCGCCTGCTCATTCCGTTGCTGGGCCTGCAACTTCCCCCGTGTACCTATGCCCAGATCAAAACCGACGGTAGCGTAGGACCAGCCGCGCAAACCCTGGTTGGCCCCAAATACACCATCCCGCAAACCCTGGGCCAGCTTGCAGGCAGCAACCTGTTTCACAGCTTTCAGACCTTCAACATCAACACGGGTGAATCGGCCAACTTCACCACCAGCACGACTGGCATCAATAACATCATCAGCCGCGTAACCGGCGGCAGCGCCTCCAGCATCAACGGCACCTTGAGCCTGACGGCGGCCAGCGGCACACCGGCGTTTTTCTTTATCAACCCGGCAGGTGTGACGTTTGGCCTGGGCGCTACGGTGGATGTGCCGGGGGCTTTGCATATCAGCACGGCAAACTCTCTGAAATTCCCGGATGGCGAGTTGCATACGGATTTGCAAAAGACCAGCACGCTTTCCAGCGCTACGCCGGAGGCGTTTGGTTTTTTGGGGACGACGCGAAGTGCGTTGCTTATCAAGGATGGTGCCATCGTGCAGACCACCCAGGCACAGAAAACCATTAGCCTGACCGCCAGTGATATTACGATCAATAACGGCAGTTATGTTCTAACAAAAGGTGGCGAGGCACGTGTTACCGCAGTTGGTCCGTCAGCGCAAACTGTGGCGCTGACGGGCACATTGCCTGCAGCTGCTGGAGATATGCAAATTGTCAATGGTGGGCAAATATATGCATCAGGTGGCAATGGTTTTGATGCGGGAAATATCGCAGTCAGCGTAAAGAATTTGCACATTGAAGGTAACAATCGCCTGACTGGAATTTTTGACGATGCTGCAACAGACACTACCGGTAAGGCTGGGAACGTTACGCTAATGGCATCAGGAAATCTGTCCGTATTCAACGGCGCAGTGATACGCTCAAGCACTTTTGCCACAGGCGACGCTGGCATGGTCACAATCAACGCAGGCAATCTCACCGTTGAGGGAAACAGTGGCGGCAGTTTCACTGGAATAGCCAGCAGCGCTTACCCTGGAAGCAGCGGCAAGTCGGGTGGCGTGGATGTGACGGTAGCACAAGACCTCAAGGTGCTCAATGGTGGACAGATGCTCTCAAGCACCTTTGCCACGGGGAACGCTGGTACGGTCAGGATCGATGCTGGTAACGTCATCGTCGACGGTCAGGGTAGCGCCCTGCTTACGGGAATTGCCAGCAGTGCCGAAAAGGGTAGCAGTGGTATGGCGGGCAGTGTGATGGTGACGGTGGCGCAAGACCTGAAGGTGCTCAATGGCGGACAGTTGCTCTCAAGCACCTTTGCCACAGGAGACGCTGGTACGGTCAGGATTAATGCAGGTAATGTCGTCGTCAACGGTCAGGGTAGCACCCTGCTTACGGGAATTGCCAGCAGTGCTGAAAAGGGCAGTAGCGGCAAAGCTGGCATCCTGGAGGTGGCAGCAGCGCAAGATGTCAAGGTGCTCAATGGTGGACAGTTGCTCTCAAACACCTTTGCCATTGGTGATGCGGGGACTGTCAGGGTCAAGGCGAACAATATTACTGTCGATGGACAGGGGAGCCGTGTACCTACGGGAATTGCCAGCACTGCCAATTGGGGCAGTAGCGGCAAGGCTGGCAGCCTGGATGTGGCAGCAGCGCAAGACCTGAAGGTACTCAATGGCGGACAGTTGCTCTCAAGCACCTTTGCCGTTGGTGATGCGGGAACCGTTAGAGTCAACGCGGGCAATGTCACCATTGATGGTCAAAGCAACGAAGATTTCACAGGAATTGCCAGCAGCGCCAATCAAGGCAGCAGCGGTAACGCCGGCAGCGTGGATGTAACGGCAGCACAACACCTCCAGGTGCTCGGCGCAGGACAGATTCTTTCAGGCACATCTTCTGTTGGCGATGCAGGCAAAATCACGATCAATGCGGGCAACATCACCATTGATGGGCAAGGCATCGCTGCATTTACGGGAATTGCCAGCACCGCCAATATGGGCAGTAGCGGCAAGGCTGGTGACATGGATGTGGCAGCAGTGCAATATCTGAAAGTGCGCAATGGCGGCATGATCGACTCCAGTACCTTTGCCACGGGCGATGCAGGGACTGTCAGGGTCCATGCGAACACTATCACCATTGACGGGCAAAATTCTCTTACGGGGATTTCTAGCAATGCCTATGCAGACAGTGGCAATGCGGGCAATGTGCGGGTGATAGCGACGCAAGATTTGACGATGCTCAATGGCGGCACAATCAACTCAAGCACGCTGGCAAAGGGCGATGCTGGCAGAGTCACAATCAGTGCGGGCAATATCGTCATTGATGGTCAAAATACGGGCATTACCAGCAGTGTTGGAGAAGAAAGCAGCGGTAAAGCCGGTCGCATCGATGTGCAGGCGTTACTAGACCTGAAAGTGCTCAATGGTGGCTTGATCGATTCCAGTACGCTTGCCAAGGGTGATGCAGGAGCTATCAGTATTAGCGCGCGCAATATCATCATTGATGGGCAAGGCAATACTGCGGGTATTTTTAGTAGCACATCTGCTGGTAGTAGTGGCAATGCAGGCAATGTAGAGGTGGTAGCGGCGCAAGATCTGAAGATTCTCAATGGCGGGATGATTATGTCGGCCACTTTAGCTGCGGGCAAAGCAGGAGCGATCCATGCTAGTGCGGGTAGTATCACTATTGACGGTTCTGGATATTTTGCCGCAGTCTCCAGTGGTGCTTTCACCGGCAGTAGCGGGCGAACCGGCGAAGTCCATATGTCTGCGGCGCGGTCTATCACACTTCACGGCCGTGCCACCATCGATATCTCAAACCATGCTACTGCTACCGATCCAAATAAAATTTCCCCTACCAAACTTACCATTACCGCTCCTGACATTACGCTGAAGGAGCGTTCGCTTGTCACAGCACGCTCCACCGGCAACATCGCTGCCAGCAATATCAGTGTCGTCGCAGACAAGTTGATTCTGGACGCCAGCGACATCACCACCAGCGCCAACGAGGGCAACGGCGGTGCCATCACCGTCAACGGCAACGGCCTATTGCTCAACAACTCCCAAATCACCACTTCGGTCACAGGCACCAGCGGCGATGGCGGCGATATTGCCATTCATGCAGCAGCGCTAGCGCTCAATACGGGTTTCATCCAGGCCAATACCGCTGCCAACAACGCCAAAGGCGGCAACGTGACCATTGACGTAAAAGCCCTCGCACCCAGCGCGGGCAATAGCCTGTTTCTAGGCGGCAGTACTCCCTATACCTTCAAATCTGACCAGTTTGGCTACAACGTCATTCAGGCAGCAGCTCCCACCGGGCTGAACGGAGAGATTCACACCACGGCGTTGGCTATTGACATCAGCGGCGCTTTGGCTGGTCTGGGCGCGCCTGCACTGGATGCCGGGGGCATGGCGCGCAATCCGTGCCGCATCGGCGGGGGCAGCTCGTTTGCAAAGAGCGGGCGCGGTGGCTTTGCGCCCTCGGCGCGGCGCGCACTGGTGCCGCTGCTTGCGGTGCCCGTCAAGACTGCCAGCGCCTTGCCTACGGCGCTCGATCAACAACTGGTTTCCACCCCTTTGGATTGCGGCAAATCATGAGCACTCCCGCTACGCCTACATCTCCTTAGCGTAATTTAATGCAAAATTAATAGCTGCACCCGCAGTATCCATAAGCGCAAACCCATGAAACACCCATATTCCACCGTCACCCTGCGCCTATTCATTCTTTCGCTGGGCCTGCTGCCCGGATTGACCCAAGCCGCAGGCGATCCAGCCTCACCTCCCGAACTAGCCCGTCCTGGCTACCTGCCAGCCAAGCCTGAAGCCACCTTTCAGCTGCCGCCCGTACCACTGAGCGATGCCAGCCCCAACGATAAAGATGCTACCGTACTGATCCAGCACATCAGCTTTCGCGGCAACACCGTCATCCCCACGACCGAACTGGACACGCTGGCTGCGCCCTACATTGGCAGACCACTCAACGCCTCTGATATCGAAACCCTGCGCCAGAGCGTCAGCCGCTTGTACGTTGACCGGGGTTATGTCAACTCCGGCGCACTGCTGGGCACGGATGCCATTACCGGTGGTACGCTGCGACTGGACATTGTGGAGGGCAAACTCACCTCCTTGCAACTGCACGGCATGCAACGCCTGTACGACGACTACCTGCGCCAGCGCCTGTGCCCCAATCCCGATGCCGTGCTGAACATGGACAGCTTGCGCGAACAATTCGCACTCTTGTTGAACGATCCGCTGTTCGAGCGGCTCAACGCCCGCGTGCTGCCCGGCGCGAACCTGGGCGAGGCCATACTCGATATTGAAGTCCAGCGCGCGCGACCCTACCAATTGAGCCTGCACGTCAACAACTACCGCCCCCCTTCGGTCGGCGCCAATACAGCAACCCTCTCGGGCTGGGTGCGCAACCTTACCCAGGTGGGCGATGTGCTGGAAGCCAGCGTGCAAGACAGCGCCCAGGGCGAAGCCGGGCGGCGCTATGGTGTGGGCTGGCGTTTGCCGCTGAACCAGCGTGGCACACAGATTTCACTGCAAATCGACCGGGGGCAATCCTCGGTGATCGAACAACCCTTGCAAACCCTCGATATCCGCAGCACGCTCGACAGCCAGGATTGGGGCTTGAGTCAGGTGCTGTTCGAATCACTGCGGCACAAATTCAGCATAGGGCTCAACCGTTCACAACGCACCAACCGCACCACGCTCATGGACCAGCCGTTTTCCTTCGTGGCCGCCGAACCCACGGGTGCCACCACCGTGCTGGCTACGCGCTTTTGGCAGGAATACAGCTTGCGCTCCGAAAAGCAGGTGCTGGCCTTGCGCTCGACCTTTGCGGCTTCCAGCAACAACCTGCAAGACAGCGCCATCGTACCCGGCATGCCACTGCCTGCCAGCCAGAATGCCCGCATCTGGCTGGGCCAATTTCACTACGCGCGCCAAGTACAAGACAACGGCGCGCAGTTCATTGTGCGCGGCACGCTGCAACGCAGTGCCGACAGCCTGGTGGCGCTGGAGCGCATGGCCATCGGCGGTATGGGCAGCGTGCGCGGTTTTCGTGAAAACCAGATGACCCGCGACCAGGCAACCGTGCTGAATCTGGAATACGACTACCCGCTCATCAGCAACGCAGGCAAGGGGCTGAACCTCGCCCTCGTCCCGTTTTACGACTGGGGTTGGGGCAGAAACCAGAGTGAAGACGGCGACACCTTGGCCGCGCTGGGATTGGGCGTGCGTTTGCGCCAAGGTGGCTTCAAGCTCGATTTTTCCGTGGCACGCCGCCAGATTGCGCCATCAAGCATCAGCAGCGACGGTGGCAACTTGCAGGATAAAGGTCTACATCTGCAACTCGGCTACGACTTCTTTTAAGGAGATTGATCCATGAAAACAATCTTGACACTTCTCCTGACACATCTCCTGTGGCTGGCCGCAACAGCAACAGCGTTTGCCAATCCGATGGATGCAAACTGGGACACACAGATTACCCACGGCATCGCCTGGCGCAACCAGGGTCTGGTGCAACAGGCCATCGGCGTGCTGGAGGATGCGCGCCAGCAAGCCACCAGCGACGAGCACCGCGCCCGTGCTGCCGGGGAACTGGGCTTGACCTTGTTGCAAGCGCAGCAAACCACGCAAGCACGCGCCCCTCTGGAGCAAGCCCACGCCTTTTTTACGGGTGCCACGCGCGCGACCTACGCCGTGGCGCTGGGCCATCTGGCGTGGATGCAAAAACGCCCTGATGAAGCCAGAAGCTGGTACCAGGAAGCCTTGACACTGGCGCAGAATAATACCGAGGCGAATGTCAGCGCACGACTTGGGCTGGCACGCCTGAGCCCCGAAGCACAGCGGCTGGAGCAACTCCAGGCAATCGCATCCGACCTCGACCAGGCACCCGACAGCCCAACTTTGACCCGCTACCACCTGCATCTGGGGCATCTGGCGCAGCAGCTTGGCGCATCCGGTCAAGCCCTGGCTTATCGCCATCTGGAGAAAGCGCGCACGCAAGCGCAAACCCAGCAGCAAAATAGCTTGCAGATCGAAGCACTGGATGCCCTGGCCCAACTCTACGAAGACCAGGGCCGAACGCAAGAAGCCCTGACGCTTACCCGCAAGGCGTTAAATCTTGCTGAAAAACAGGACAACACCCGAGTTGCTGAATGGCTGATCCAGTTGCATTGGCGAGCGGGCCGCTTGCTACGGCAACAGGGCAAGGACGCGCAAGCGCTGGCGGCCTACCAGCGTGCTGTGGAGCAGATTGAAGCCGTGCGCCAGGACATTCCGGTTGAATACGAAGATGGCCGCTCCTCGTTTCGCACCACGCTACAGCCGGTGTACCAAGGCTATGCCGACCTGATGCTGCGCCAACTCAAGTCCGAGGGTAACAACACTGCAGCCCTGCGTTCGGTCAAGGAGGCCATCGAACTCATTCGCCAGACCGAAATGCAGGACTTTCTGGGTGACCGCTGCGCTGTCGAAATCGTCCAGGGTGGCAGCCAATCGCGCATAGCCGCCGGTGCTGCCGTGCTCTATACGCTGATTCTGCCCGACCGATTGGAACTCCTGCTTGAAACCAGCACCGGCATCCTGCGCCACAGCAGCCCTATTGACCAAAATCGGCTGGAAGCAACTGCGCGCACTTTTGCAACTCTCAGCCGCGACGCTGACTCCAACGGCCACGAAACCAGCGCACGCACGCTCTACGACTGGCTGCTGGGGCCGTTCGATGCCACCTTGACCCGCCAGCAGATCGAGTCGCTGATCATCGTACCCGATGGGGTGTTGCGTCTGGTGCCCATTGCCGCGCTGTATGATGGCCAGCGGTACGCCATCGAAAAATATGCTGTCTCGATGGTCACAGCCCTGAGCATGACCAACAGTGCCGACGGCGCTGGACGCACCATCTCCGCGCTGCTGGCCGGTGTGTCTGACCCCGGCCCGGTGGTCGAAAAAATCGGCCCGCTGCTGGCTGCGCAGATTTTGCAGCCCGACGTTGAACTGGATACCTCACAGCGCACGCTGGCACCGCGCCGTGCCATGCGCTCGGTACGTGGCGCGACACGCGCCGCACAAAGCAATACCAATACCGAGCTGCGTTTGGTGGAGTTGCGCCAGCAGTTGCAACTGCCCGGTGTCAAGGAAGAAATCAACGCACTGCACGGCATTTTGCCGGGAACCCGTTTGCTCAATGACCAGTTCACCGTCGGTCAGTTCCGCAACGAAGCCGAAACAGGTGCCTACCGTATCGTCCACATTGCCTCGCATGGCATATTTGGCGGCAGTGCTGAAACCAGCTTCATCATGGCCTTTGACGACGTGCTCAACATGAATGGCCTGCAAGCGGTGCTGATGGCGGAAAAGTTCCAGAAGAATCCCATCGAGCTACTGGCCATGTCGGCCTGCGAAACCGCCGAGGGTAATGATCGCGCACCCTTGGGGCTTTCGGGTGCGGCCATCAAGGCGCGCGCCAAGAGCGTGCTGGGCACATTGTGGCCGGTCGATGACATTGCGGCGCGCACGCTCATGGAACATTTTTATACCAACCTGTCCAGTGGCAACAGCAAGACCCAGGCGCTACGCCAGGCGCAACTGAGCTTGCTGCGCGAGGCACCATCCAAGCACCCCTTTTACTGGGCACCCTTTGTCCTGATCGGTAACTGGTTATGAAACACGCAGGGTGCAGGTGCAGGTTTGCGGGAGTCAGCTATGCGCAGCCCAGTCAAACGGGTCCTGTTGCAAAACGGCATCAATGTCCAGCTCCAGCGCAACGCCCACGGCATCCGGAAATGTGACGGCCATGGCACGTTCGTTCAAGCCCGCTTCCTTGCAACGGGCGCGCCAGGTGGCCAGGTGGATGACACCGGCCAGGGGTTCGTACACATTGTTTTCAAAGGGAGCGTACTGGTGCTCCAGCGCATCAATCATGGATTGCGGAAAGCGCCACATCCGGGCAAAACCGGCGCTGACTGCAGCATAGCAATAGCCAAAATCACGCCGTTCGACCTTGGCGCGACGCACGTCCAGGGGCGCAATATCCTGATTCAGCCGGGCAATCTCCTCGGGCATCCCCAAGTGCATGGCCAGCTCGCCGATGGCATGAATCAACCCGCAGGTAAACGCCGCTTGCTGGTTTTGCCGCACCAACCCGGCTAGCGCACGAGACACTTTGGCCACATTGAGGCTGTATTCCCAGAAGCGCTGCAGATGGATGCCCGGAACGGCTTTGGGCGAAGCAGCGCTGGCTGCCGCCTGCGCCATGGATTTGACATGACCCAGGTTGAGAATCGCCAGGGCTTCGGAGACGCTGCTGATTTTGCCCGAGAGTTTGAAAAAGCCAGAATTGGCCAACTGCAGCAAGCGCGTCGTCAAGGCCGGGTCGGTGCTGATAAGCTGCGTGATCTTGCGCAAGTCCGCCTCCGGGCGATCCAGCTCCAGCAACAACAGGGCAACTACTTTGGGAATGCTGGGCAGGTTGAACTGCAGTTCCAGCAAGGCAGGGAGTTTCATAACAGGCAATCTCCACTCACTAAAACGGGCGGGAATACAGCGCGAATTCCCACCAAAGTTCCCATTATCGGCGCTAGGGGTTTCACGTCTTAGCGTTTGAGTTTGGCAAATGCGGCGGCCATGGCCGAATTACCTGCCAGGTTGGTGCCCGCGCCACGATCAGCCTTGCCCGACCGTTCGTTGCGGTTTGGCGCCTGGTAGCGGTTGTCGCCAGCGCTTTGGGCTGCGCGTGCGGGTGCTGCACCAATTTTCATGGTCAGGGATATGCGTTTGCGCGCGGTATCGACTTCGACCACTTGCACCTTGACGATATCGCCGGTCTTGACCACCTCGCGTGCATCGCTGACAAACTTGTGCGCCAGTTGGCTGACATGCACCAGGCCATCCTGGTGCACGCCCAGATCGACAAACGCGCCAAAAGCCGCCACGTTGCTGACCGTGCCTTCGAGCACCATGCCTTCTTTCAGGTCGGCAATGTCTTGCACGCCGTCATTGAAACGCGCCACCTTGAAATCCGGTCGCGGATCGCGCCCTGGTTTTTCCAGCTCAACCAAAATGTCTTTGATGGTGATAACGCCAAACTTGTCATTGGCAAAAAGTTCCGGGCGCAAGGTTTTGAGCATCTCGGCGCGCCCCATGATTTCCTGCACCGGCTTGCCAGTTTTTGCCATGATGTTCTCAACCACGGAATAGGTTTCGGGGTGTACGCCGGTCATATCCAGCGGATTGCTGCCGCCGCGAATACGCAAAAATCCTGCAGATTGTTCAAAGGTCTTGGCACCCAAGCCACTGACCTTGAGCAAATCCTGCCGACTGGCAAAAGCGCCATGGGTTTCACGCCAGCGCACGACTGCCTTGGCAACCGTATGGGACAGGCCCGACACCCGGCTAAGTAAAGGCACGCTGGCGGTATTCAAATCCACACCCACCGCATTCACGCAATCTTCCACCACCGCATCCAGCGCACGGGCCAGTTCGCTTTGACCGACATCGTGCTGGTACTGGCCCACACCAATCGATTTGGGGTCAATCTTGACCAGTTCCGCCAGCGGATCTTGCAGCCTCCTGGCGATGCTGGCCGCCCCGCGCAAGCTAACGTCAATATCGGGCATTTCCTGGCTGGCGTATTCGCTGGCGCTGTAGACCGAAGCACCGGCTTCGCTGACCACCACCTTGTCGATGGCCGGTCCCTCCCCCTTGGCCAGCAACTGGATCAGGTCTGCCGCCAGCTTATCGGTTTCGCGGCTGGCGGTGCCGTTGCCAATGGCAATCAGGTTCACGCCGTGGCGCAGACACAAAGCACCCAGAACATGCAGCGCACCGTCCCAATCCCGGCGCGGTTCGTGCGGAAACACGGTTGCCGTGTCCACCAGCTTGCCGGTGGCATCCACCACGGCCACCTTGACCCCGGTGCGAATGCCAGGGTCCAGCCCCAGCACCACGCGCCGCCCCGCAGGCGCCGCCAGCAGCAAGTCGCGCACATTGTCGGCAAACACTTTGATGGCGACTTGTTCGGCTTCTTCACGGAGCCTGGAAAACAGATCACGTTCGGTGGACAGGCTGAGTTTGACCTTCCAGGTCCAGGCGATGCATTTGCGGATCAGATCGTCCGCCGCACGCGCCTGGTGGCTCCAGCCCAGACGTAGCGCGATGCGTCCTTCAGCCTGCGAAACTACTACTGTTTTAATAGCTGCTCCCGCACGTTCCATGCTGGTTTGCGACTGATTTGATGTTGAAACCGCCTCTGGCAGCACCAGTTTTGCATCCAGGATGTCCAAAGCGCGTCCCCGAAAAACCGCTAGCGCACGGTGCGAGGGCACACGGCCAATGGGTTCTTCGTAGTCAAAATAATCGCGGAACTTGGCCACCTCGGCCTGGGCTGCGTCCTTGCCCTCCAGAAGCGTGGCCTTGAGCCGCCCCTCGGCCCAGAGCCATGCGCGCAGGTCCTGCACCAGCACCGGATTTTCGGCCCAGCGCTCGCTCAAGAGGTCGCGCACGCCATCCAGCACAGCGGCCACGGTGGAAAAATCCGGCTGTTTGTCCTCGCCAGGGACCACCGGGCGCAGCGGAATTACGTAGGGCAACGCCGCCTGTGCAGGAACCAGTGTCGGATCATTGAACAGGGCATCCGCCAGTGGCTCCAACCCCGCTTCCCGCGCCAACTGCCCCTTGGTGCGGCGCTTGAGTTTGAATGGCAGATAAATATCTTCCACCTCCTGCTTGGTCTGGGCTGACGTGATGGCAGCCAGCAGTTCCGGTGTCAGCTTCCCCTGCTCCTCAATGGCTTTGACGACGGCTTGCTTGCGCTCGTCCAATGCGCGCAGATAAGCCAGCCGGGTTTCGAGTTCGCGCAACTGAATATCATCCAGTCCGCCAGTGGCTTCCTTGCGGTAACGGGCGATGAAGGGCACCGTAGCACCGCCGTCGAGCAATTGCACAGCGGCTTCGATCTGGTTGGGGGAAACACGGATTTCTTGCGCCAATTGCGCGACGATTTTCTGCATAGGTGGCATAAGTGGCATGAGGCATGAACAAGGGGCCGAAGTGTGCCACAAGCGTGCCCTAAGCATCAGCGCCTTAGCCAGTATCTGCGGATGATGCGCCCACGGCACACCCTGCAGTACACGCAGCTTGCAGCACCTACAGCGCTTGTAGTACTTGTAGTACTTGTAGTACTTGGGGTTGTATCTGGCTCCGGGGCTGGGTCTGGAGTGGTCGGAGTGGTCGGCGTAGGCCATTGAACAACCAGTCGCTGGGTGTGCCCGGATAAGGTCTGCGTGCTGGATTGTGGCTCGGGCAATGTGGTTTTGATAGCAAGCTCAATACGCACAGCCAGCGGATCAAGCTGCTTTACGTGCACAGCAGCAATGCTGGGATCCTCGGCTTGCAACTTGTTGGGCAAAATTTTCAACGCCGGGCTGATGGGCACACCATCCAGCTCGATCACGACCTGGTTGGCTGCGGCCACGGTAAACACCTTGTACGTGTTGCGCGTCGGCAAATCGAAGCTCAAGCGCGTACCCTGCGCATTGGTGAGCAGCCGGGCCGCAGTCACACCACGAGCAACATCCGCAGCCGGTGCAAGGGGCGGCGGTGGCGGCGGCGGTATGGTTATGGTGCTTGCATCGGACCATTGCAGACTCAGGCGCTGGGTCTGGTCGGATAGATACTGGTGCGCTACCCGGTAGTCCGGCAGCGCCGTCCTGATGTCCAGCACGATACGGGTTACGCCGGTTTTGAAGCTCCCGATGCGAATGCCAGCCAGTGTGGCGTCGTTTGCCGCAACCTGCGCGGGCAAGGCTTGCAGGGCCGGGCTGATGGCCACGCCCTCCAGATCAATCACGATGCGGTTCGGTGCATCCAGGGTGAATACCCGGTGCCTGCCCTGCGCGGGAAATTCAAGAAACAACCGGGTATCCTGGTTGTGATTGTGGTTGTTACGTGCCAGTCCGGCAGCGCTGACGCCCTGCGCCGCACCGACTGGGCACGACAAAGCCAGCAAGATCATCAAAAGAATGCACCAGCAGTGTTTATTCATCATGAGAATTGTGCACCGAAATACAGCGCATTAATCCTTGGGTATGATCGCCATGCACAGGACTCGATCAAGTACCGATTGAATACCGATTGAATACCAATTGAGCCTGATCGCACATCCATTGAATTCATTGATATTGATTGAAAGGTTTCCGATGTATCTAGTGTGGCATGACTCCTACAGTGTGGGCTACGGCCCCATTGATGCGCAGCACCAGAATCTGTTCGCCATCAGCAACAGGTTGGTGGATGCGACTGAAAAGACCGACGGCGCCAATGACGATGACCTGCGCCCGATCATCGCCGAGTTGCTGGCCTATACCCGAACGCATTTTGTCGACGAGGAACAATTGATGGCCAAAGCGGGCTACCCGGATCTGGCACAACATCACGCAGTGCATGTCGTGTTTGAAAACCAGATGCGCGCACTTGAAGCGCAGGTCAACAAGGGAGAGGTGCGTGCCGTCGCTTCGGTTCTGCCACAGTTGCTCAACGATTGGCTGCTGGACCATATTGCAACCACAGACCAGCGCTACAGGTCGCATGTGCATCCAGGGATGGACAGCGCCTGAAAATGGCTAACAATGGCTAACAATGGCTAACAATGGCTGAAAATGGCTAATTCCAGCACCCATGACGTGGCCAATGACGACCTGGTTTTTGCCCAGGAGTCCATTGGTGACCCTGCCGTGGCCAAAAGCCCCGCACCGTGGCGCATCATGGTTGTTGATGACGAGAGTGACGTGCACGCCGTCACCCGCATGGCCCTGGCCAACGTCACCTTCAAAGGCCGGTCGATTGAAATCATCTCGGCAACTTCGGGTGCGCAAGGCTACGAGCTACTGGCCAGGGAGCGCAATATTGCGCTGGTACTGCTCGATGTGGTCATGGAAACCGATGATGCCGGTCTGCGCCTGGCGCGGCGCATTCGCGAAGAGCTGAAAAACCATCTGGTGCGCATTGTGCTGCGCACCGGCCAACCTGGTCAGGCACCCGAGCAGCGGGTGATTGCCGACTATGACATCAACGACTACAAGACCAAAAGCGAGCTGACGCTGCAAAAGCTGTTCACCACGGTGATTGCCTCGCTACGCGGCTACGAGGGCTTGCAAACCATCGAGCGCAATCGCCTGGGGCTGGACAAGATTCTGGCCGCCACCAGCAACCTCTACCAGCTCGACTCGCTAAAGGCCCTGGCCAGTGGTGTGTTGACCCAGGTCGGCGCCATTCTCGACTTTGGCGCCGAAGGGGTTTTATGCGTCATGCGGGACAAATCACGGGAAGCTGCACCCGCCCCCCTGGTCATCGCCTCTGCGGGTGGGGCTGCTGCCGGTTTGCAAGAACAGGTGCACCTGCCTGTGGATCATGCATGGTCCGACGCCATTGCCCAGGCATTTCGCACGAAGAAAAGCATTTTTCTGGATACGGTTTCCGTCCTGTTCATTGAAGCTGCGCATGGAAATCAATTCGTACTGGCCTTCGCTCCCCCTTGGCCACTGAACGAGATAGAACGCAATCTGCTCCATATTTTTTGTGACCGCATTGGCGCCGCGTTTGACAATCTGCAAATGTTCACCTTGTTCAAGGCCACCCAGGAAGCCACGGTGGTGGCCATGACCGATCTGGCCGAAACACGCGATGCCGCCACGGGTGGCCACGTGCGCCGGGTATGCAAACTCACCGAAGCCATCGCACTGGAACTGCAAAAAGCCAACAAGTTTCCGCAAGAAACCACCCCGACCTTCATGGCCTGCGTCGGTCTGGCCAGCATTCTGCACGATGTCGGCAAGGTTGCCACGCCGGATGCAGTGTTGCTCAAGCCTGGACGCCTGACCCAAGAGGAGCGTTTGGTCATGGAAGAACATGCGGCCATCGGTGAGGCTGTGCTGGCGCGCGCATCGGATATGGTGGAGGGCATCAACGCCTTGCGTATGGCTGCGCAGATTGCCGGTGGACACCATGAGCACTTTGATGGTCACGGCTATCCACGCGGGCTTGCGGGCACAAAAATTCCCCTGGCGGCGCGCATTGTGGCCGTTGTGGACGTTTTTGACGCGCTGCTGCACAGTCGCCCCTATAAAGACCCCTGGACCCTGGAAAAAGTGCTGGCTTATCTGCAAGAGCGCAAAGGCACACAGTTCGACGCCGATGTGGTTGAAGCCCTGGTGACATTCCTCGTCACCCAAAAACCCGACTGGATCATGGGGCAGGAGCAGCAGGGTCATTGACCTGCAGTTGCCCGGCTTCAAGCGTGATCCGGCGCTGGCAGCGCCTGGCAATGCCCGTGTCGTGCGTGACCAGCACCAGCGTCGTGCCGTGTTCGCGGTTGAGGTCGAACATCAGCTCCATGATCTTTTCTCCCGTGGCAAAGTCCAGACTGCCGGTCGGCTCATCGGCCAGCAGCACCGCAGGCTGCACCACAAAAGCGCGCGCCAGCGCCACGCGCTGCTGCTCACCTCCGCTGAGAACTTTGGGATAGGCATGCAGCCGCTGCGACAGCCCCACACGCCCCAGCATATCGGTAGCAGCGGCCCTGGCATCCTTGCGCCCGAGCAGTTCCAGCGGCAACATGGCGTTTTCCAGCGCACTGAGGTTGCCCAGCAACTGAAAACTCTGAAACACAAAACCCAGTTTGCGCGCGCGCAAAGCAGCGCGCTGGTCCTCGTTCATGGCGAACAAATCCACCCCGGCAATGCGTACCGTCCCATGGCTAGGCGTATCCAGCCCCGCGATGAGCGCCAGCAAGGTGCTCTTACCCGAACCGGACGCGCCAACAATGGCCACCGTCTCCTGTGCATAAAGCGCAAAATCAATACCGCGCAAAATATGCAAGGTACCGGTTGAGTCGGTTACGGTTTTATCAAGATTTTCAACAGAAATAATGGTTTCAGGCATGGCATCCTCTTTTTCCTCTTTTATCACGCGACGATACTGTATCGCGCTTATGGCCCAGATGGGACTGCAAGGGCCAATATCCGCACTGGCAGCGCCTGCGCGCACTCCCAAAAACCAGAAATTGCTGGTGCTGGGCGATTCCTTGAGCGCCGAGTACGGCCTGGCACGCGGCAGCGGCTGGGTGGCGCTGCTGGAGCAACGTCTGGCGGCGCAAAAAACCACGGCCACCGTCATCAATGCCAGCATCAGCGGCGACACCAGCTCAGGCGGTCGCTCCCGGTTGCCTGCCTTACTGCAGCGGCACCAACCCACCCTGGTCATCATCGAACTGGGAGGCAACGACGCCCTGCGGGGCTTGCCGGTGCAAATGACACAGGACAACCTGCTGGCCATGACCCAGGCGGCGCAGGCTATACAGGCCAAGGTACTGTTGCTGGGCATGCAAATGCCACCCAACTATGGGCAGGATTACGCAGAGCGTTTTACCAAGGTTTTTACAACGGTTGCCAAGACCAGCGGTGCTGCGCTGGTGCCCTTTTTTCTCAAGAACGTCGCCGATGGGCCGCAGGCGCAGGAACTTTTCCAAAACGACCGCCTTCACCCCAACGCCGCAGCCCAGCCCCTGCTCCTCGACAACGTGTGGCCCAGCATCAAGAAGCTGCTGGCACAAAGTACATGAATTTTTATCCAGGCCGTGCAGCACCGCGTTGCCGCAGCGCCTCGTACAGGCAGATGCCACTGGCTACCGAGACATTCAGGCTCTCCACCGCACCTTGCATGGGAATGCGTACCAGCGCATCGCAGGTTTTTGCGGTGAGCTGGCGCAGTCCCGTACCTTCAGCTCCCAGAACCAGCGCAACCGGGCCGGTCAAATCACTCTGGTACAACGTGGAAGTGGCCGCATCGCTGGTGCCAATGACCCAGATGGCGCGCTCCTTGAGTTCGCCCAGCGTGCGCGCCAGATTGGTTACCATGAAATAAGGCACCGTCTCCGCCGCGCCGCTGGCCACCTTGGCCACGGTCGCGTTAATGCCTGCCGCATGGTCCTTGGGCGCGATGATGGCGTGCGCGCCCGCGCCATCGGCCACGCGCAGGCAAGCGCCCAGGTTGTGCGGGTCGGTCACGCCATCGAGCACCAGCAGCAAGGGCGCTGTGCTGCGCTGCGGCACAGCCGCATTGGCCGCTTCCAGGTCTTCCAGGAGTTGGTCCAGCGAATGCACCAGTGCCAATGCCTGCACACGCGCGACAACGCCCTGGTGCCCGTGGCTGCCGCACAGCTTGGCCAGGCGCGCGCCATCGGACTCCATCAGGCGTACACCGGCCTCTTGCGCGCGTTCCAGAAACTGGCGCATGCGCGCATCGCGCCGGGTCACTTCAAAATAAATTTCAACAATGGACTGCGGCGCCGTCTTCAGGCGCACGCCCACGGCATGAAAGCCAAACAGGGTTTTAGGAGCGGACATAGAGCGGCATTATCGCGGGTCCGAGGTCCACGCCCCTCACCCCATCACCAGAACTACGAAGTCACGGCTTCCACGGTGGGTGCAGCATTGCGCTGGGCGCCCCGCCTTTTCGCGCCACGGCGCCGGAAGCAATAGTCCATCAGTCTGGCAAACCGGGAGCGCTTTTTCTCCTGCGGTGGTACCGCTGTGCTGGCGGTTGTGCTGGCAGGCGTTTCCTCCAGTTCCACGACCTCCAGCGTGCTGACCTGTTCTGGCTCTGGCGCTGCCACGGCCTTTGCGGATCGCTTCGGTGCACGCTTGCGCGCCGCTTTGGTGGCTTTTGGAGTTTTCAGGGTTTGGGGGGCGGTGGACGGGTCAATGTCCTGGGCGAGAACTTGGGCTTCGGTTGTCATACCTTCTCCTTGAGTAAGTTAGGTCGCCGCCTACATTTAGCGGCTGGCGTTATTGTGTACAGTCGTACACAATTAGTAAAGAATAAATATTACGATTAGGGAGTCAATCCAAAAAATCACTTGATTTTCTTTGCATTAGCATGCTTATATGCTTGCTTACAATTTGTACATTTGTAGCGAAAATTCATGCCGTGTCGGCAATGGCCACAGGGCGCGTCAGCGCACCCGAATCGCGCTAAGATGCCCGGCATGACACGCACCGTAGGCCAGCAACAACGCACCGAGTTCATTCTGGACCCAGCCCAGGCGCTGCGGCGCTGCCGCGTGCTGGATGCCATGCTCGCACAGGCCATGCCTGCAGTCCCCAAGGGGGTGATGCGGGCACCCCACCGGATACTGAATCAGCTCGACGACGCGCGCCAGCTTGCCATCGCGCGGCGTCTCAACCCACCCCACACCGACCATGAACCCTGATGCCTTGCTGGACCTGATGCGCCGCTTCCAGGCCGAAGGCGTGCAATACATCCTGGTTGGCGGACAGGCGGTACGGCTCAACGGGTTTGTCCGGGCAACCGAAGACATCGACATCCTGCTGCCCAGTTCGCTGGAAAACGGCCACCGGGTGATCCGGGCGCTGGGTTTTCTGTCTTCCAGTCGGGAGCTGGACCCGGCATGGTTCGAGGTGGCGCAGGACGCACCCGAAAACATCCGGGTGGCAGATGATTTGCTGATTGATCTGCTGTTTGCCGCCAACGGGCAGAGCTACACCAGCCTGCTACCCCATGTGCGCACACTGGAAGTGGACGGCGTATCCATTCGCACGCTCGACATCGAAGGCCTGCTGAAAACCAAGACCGATTACCGGGAAAAGGACCGCATCGACACCGATGCCTTGCTGCGACTGAAGAGGCTTTTGTAACGATTCCAGCATCAGGCCATCAGTATTGCGACTGGCTATCCGACAGCAGCACCAGAAATCCTCGCCACATTTTTATATACCATTCGATATATAAAAATAGCAACAAAGTATTTTTCAATCTATCAAACTCCGCATACAGTCACGCCTATGACTGAACTATCTTTTATCGTTGCAGGTTTTCTGGTGGGGGCCATCGTGGGGCTCACGGGTGTGGGCGGCGGCTCATTGATGACACCCATCCTGATATTCTTCTTCAATATCAAGCCTTACCTGGCCGTAGGCACCGATTTGCTGTTTGCGGCCTTTACCAAAATGGGCGGCACCATCAAGCACGCCCGTGCCAAGGCAATTGACTGGCCGGTGGTTATCAACCTGTCGGCAGGCAGCATTCCGGCATCCCTGGTGACGCTCTACATCCTGCACAACGTGGGCGCTGCCAACCCAGAAGTGCAAAAGGTCATGACGACCGGGCTGGGTTTTGCTTTGCTTTTGACGGCTGCTGCCACGCTGTACAAGGCGATCCACGGCAAGGTCACACCCAAAACCGTGGCACAAGGCGAGGAGGCCATTGCAGCGCGTCCGCGCCACTGGAGCCTGCCGCTGCTGTTTGGTGCGGTGATTGGCACTTTGGTGACGTTGACGTCGGTGGGCGCAGGTGCCATCGGTGTGACCGTTTTGATGATTCTGTACCCCAAACTGCCACTGTCGCGCATCGTTGCCGCCGATATTGCCTACGCCGTGCCGCTGACGCTGGTGGCGGGTTTTGGGCACGCCTCGCTGGGGTCCGTCGATTGGCCCATGCTGGCCTGCCTGCTGGCCGGCTCGCTCCCAGGCATCTGGGTCGGCTCGCATCTGATGCTCAAGACGCCCGAGCGTATCATCCGCTCCCTGCTTTCGGTACTGCTGGCCTATGCCGGTGTCAAACTGATCGCCCTCTAAAAGTTCCCGTACTCCACCCCTTTCCCTATCGGGAGAGGATTTGACTTATGTACCAATACACCGAATTTGACCGTCAATTTATCCGCACGCGCGCCGCGCAGTACCGCGACCAGCTGGAACGCAACCTCAAGGGTGAACTCGGCGACGACGAGTTTCGCCCCTTACGGCTGCAAAACGGCTGGTACATCCAGCGCTATGCACCCATGCTGCGCGTGGCGGTGCCCTATGGGGAAATTTCCAGTGCCCAGTTGCGCGTGCTCGCACGCATTGCGCGCACCTTCGACCAGCCCAGCAAGGAGGTGTTCGACAAGGCCATCGGCACCCAGGCCACCTGGGGAACGACGCATCTGCCCGTGGGCTATGGGCACCTCACGACACGCCAGAACGTGCAGTTCAACTGGATACCGCTCACCAAAAGCGCCGATGTGATGGATCTGCTGGCCAGCGTCAACATGCATGGCATCCAGACCAGTGGCAACTGCGTGCGCAACATCAACACCGACGAGCTGGCAGGCATTGCGCCCGACGAGGTGGCCGACCCACGCCCTTATGGTGAACTGCTGCGCCAGTGGGGTACGCTGCACCCCGAATTTACCTTTTTGCCGCGCAAGTTCAAGATTTCCGTCACCGGCGGCGCGCAGGACCGCGCTGCACTGCACTGGTACGACGCGGGCTTTCATCTGGTACGCAATGCAGCCGGTGATCTGGGCTTTCGGGTGTCGGCTGGCGGCGGCATGGGGCGCACCCCCACCATCGCCACGGTACTGCGCGAATTCCTGCCCCAGGATCAGATGCTCAACTACCTGGAGGCCATCCTGCGCGTCTACAACGCCTATGGCCGACGCGACAATGTGTGGAAGGCGCGCCTGAAGATTCTGGTCAAGTCCGAGGGCCAGCGCTATATCGACGCAGTGGAAGCCGAGTACCGCCAGATCGTCGAGACCGATGGCGCGCCGCACACCATCACCGCTGCGGAGCTGGCACGTGTTTCAGCATGTTTTGTGCATCCAAGCCTTGAGGGACGTGCGGGGGCAGCTATTCAATCCATAGCAATTCCACCGGAACGTCTCATGACCTACCAGCGCTGGCTCAAGCAGAATGTGGCCGCGCACAAGAACCCGTCCCTGCGCGCCGTCACGCTCTCCTACAAACGCCCCGGTCAGGCGCCGGGCGACGCCGACGCCGACCAGCTCGACACCGCTGCCGACCTGGCCGAGATGTTTTCTGCGGGCGAAGCGCGCGTGACGCACAACCAGAACCTGGTGCTGCCCTGGGTGCGCGAGGTCGATCTGCCCGCGCTGTGGGTGGCCGCTACACATGCCGGACTGGCGCGCGCCAACATCGGACTGCTGACCGACATGATTTCCTGCCCCGGCGGGGATTTCTGCTCCCTGGCCAATGCACGCTCGATCCCCATCGCCGCAGCCATCACCGAGCGCTACCAGGACATGGACGAGCTGCACGACCTCGGCCCCATTGACTTGCACATCAGCGGCTGCATCAATTCCTGCGGCCACCACCACAGCGGCCACATCGGCGTGCTGGGCGTCGACAAGGACGGCAAGGAGTGGTACCAGGTGTCGGTCGGCGGCTCGGACGGCTCCCTTGGCCCGGCCATGCCCGGCAAGGTCGTCGGCCCGGCGTTTGGCGCATTTGAAGTCCCCGGCGTGGTCGAAGCACTGCTCGACACCTACCGCAAGGAACGCTTGGGACATGAGACCTTTATCGACTGCGTGCGCCGCCTCGGGATGGAGCCGTTCAAAGCGGCTGCCAACAGCGCGCGTCTGAGCGACAAACACGAAAACCTGCACACCCTGCCCAAGGTGTCGGGCTTTGCCAAGGATGCACAGGAAGCATGATTATGAAATTAATAGCTTATTCCGCACATTCTGCGCCATCTCCAGCCGAAAAAGCCCTGAACGTTCTCCGCATTGACAACACCACGGACCCGCACACACTGGCGCTGGACGGGGTGCAGCGCATCGAACTGCACTTCCCCAAATTCACCGATGGCCGTGCCTACAGCCAAGCGTTCCTGTTGCGCCGCCGGCTGAAGTTCCAAGGCGAAATCTGGGCCACGGGCGATGTGCTGGTGGACCAGCTCATCCAGATGCGCCGCAGTGGCTTTGATGCCGCCGTCTTGCGCGCCGACCAGAGTCTGAGCATTGCACAGGCGCAACTGGCGCGTTTCAAGGACTTTTACCAGGGCGACGCGACCACGCCGCAGCCCCGTTTTGCCAGGGAGTACGCATGAGCGCCATCGAACTGCACGCCAAAGCCTCCGCCGATTACGCGCGCAAGCTCCTGGAGACCCAAAACGCCCTGCAACAAGCCGCCACACAGTACGGCAGCCGTATCGCCCAGGCCTCCAGCCTGGGTGCCGAGGATGTGGTCATTAGCCACCTCATCAACACCTTGCAGCTCGACATCGGCATCTTTGTCCTTGAAACCGGGCGCCTGCACGCGCAAACCTTGACTTTGCTGGAGCAGTTCAAGGCCGCCAGCCGCGCACCCGTCACGGTCTACACACCTGTGCAAGAGTCGGTCGTCGCCTTTGTGCAGCGCGAAGGGCTGGATGCGATATTCAAGACCATCCCCTTGCGCAAGGAGTGCTGCGCCATTCGCAAGCTCGAACCCCTGGCGCGTGCGCTGGAGGGCAAGGACGCCTGGATTACGGGCTTGCGCCGCGAACAGTCCGGCGCGCGTGCCGAGGTGCCGCTGATCGACGCCTCCGAGCCGCGCACCAAGATCAACCCGTTGACCGCGTGGACCTGGGGCGATGTCTGGCACTATATCCGTGAGAACAGCGTTGCGTACAATCCGCTGCACGACCAGTTTTTCCCCAGCATCGGCTGCGAGCCCTGCACCCGCGCCATCAGTCTGGGCGAGGACTTTCGCGCGGGCCGCTGGTGGTGGGAAGACGAAGCCGCCAAGGAATGCGGCCTGCACGTCAAATCCGAATCTTCCGCCGTGTCCACACTGCTCCCCTTACCGACAAAGACCCCTGTATGAATGCCCATGACCATGCCTTGTTCGACCACCTGAGCAACCGGCACCTCAACGCACTCGAAGAAGAAACCATTTTCATCCTGCGCGAAGTCGCCGCTGCTTTCGAGCGTCCGGCGCTGCTGTTTTCGGGTGGCAAGGATTCGCTGGTGATGCTCAAATGCGCCGAAAAGGCGTTCGACAGTGGCCGCATCCCCTACCCTCTTTTGATGATCGACACCGGCCACAACTTCCCCGAAGTGACCGATTTCCGCGACTTCCGCGCCAAGGAACTCGGTGCCGAGCTGATCGTGCGCAGCGTGGAAGACTCCATGAAACGCGGCACCGTGCGGCTGGCGCATCCGGGCGAGAGCCGCAACGCGCACCAGTCCGTCACGCTGCTCGAAGCCATCGAAGAGTTCCGCTTCGACGCACTCATCGGCGGCGGTCGGCGCGACGAGGAAAAAGCCCGTGCCAAGGAACGCATTTTCAGCCACCGCGACAGCTTCGGCCAATGGCAACCCAAGGCGCAGCGACCCGAACTGTGGACCTTGTTCAACACCAAGCTGCACCCAAACGAACATTTCCGCGTCTTTCCCATCAGCAACTGGACCGAGCTGGACGTGTGGCAATACATTGACCGCGAAAACATCGCCCTGCCTAGCCTGTACTACACACACAAGCGCCAGGTGGTCGAACGCCGGGGGCTGCTGGTACCCGTGACCGACATAACCCCGCCAAAAGACGGCGAAACGGTCGAGGTGCGCGATGTGCGCTTTCGTACCGTGGGCGACATTACCTGCACCTGCCCCGTGGCCAGTCTGGCGGCCAATGCCGAGGATGTCGTCATGGAAACGCTGGAAGTCGAGGTCAGCGAGCGCGGCGCCACGCGCATGGACGACAAGACCTCCGAGGCCAGCATGGAAAAACGCAAAAAGGACGGATACTTCTGATGAATGCTGTAAATACTATAGCTGCCCCCGCACGTTCCACGGGCGGCACAGGCGAAAATGGCACCGAAATCGACACACAATCCGCTCTACGCTTCATCACCTGCGGCTCGGTTGACGACGGCAAGAGTACGCTGATTGGCCGCTTGCTGGTCGATAGCCGCTCGGTCATGCTCGACCAGCTCGCCAACGTCTCCAAAGGCGGCAAAAACGGCGAAATCGATCTGGCGCTGTTCACCGATGGCTTATCTGCCGAGCGCGAACAAGGCATCACCATCGACGTGGCCTACCGCTACTTTGCCACGCCCGCACGCAAGTTCATCATCGGCGACGCCCCCGGCCACGTGCAGTACACGCGCAACATGGTCACCGCCGCCAGCAGCGCGCACGCCGCCGTGGTGCTGGTGGACGCCACCAAACTGCCCTGGCAGAACCCCGGCCCGCTGGAACTGCTGCCGCAGACCCGGCGCCATTCGCTCCTGGTGAATCTGCTGCGCGTCCCCAGCATCGTGTTTGCCGTCAACAAACTCGACGCACTCGATGACCCCAGCGCCGGTTTTGCCAAGATTCGCACCGCGCTCGAAACCTTTGCCACCGCTGCCAATATTCCGGTCACGGCCATCGTACCGATCTCGGCGCTCAAGGGCCACAACGTGGTGCAGGCCGCTGAAGATGGCTGGTGCGGCTACGCCGGCCCCAGCCTCCTGAGCCTGCTGGAGCAATTGCCCGTCACACCCGCCGAGCGCGACATTCCGTTTGCCTTCCCGGTGCAATGGGTCGAAAAATTCTCCGACTCCAGCGACACCAGCCAGGGTCGGCGCGTCTTCTGGGGCCGCGTGGCCACCGGCAGCGTACAGCCGGGCCAGACCATCTCCATCCTGCCCAGCGGCCAGTCCGCAACCGTCGCCCAGGTGCTCAACCACATCCGCACGCCAGGCCAGGTCGGCGCAGGCCATGGCGCAGGCATCGTGCTGGACCGCGAAGTCGATGTCTCACGCGGCGACTGGCTGCTGGCATCCAGTGATGCGCCAAGCCACTTTGAAACCACGCGCGAGATCAAGGCAACCGTCGCCTGGATGGACGACGAGCCGCTGGTCGCCGGGCGCGTCTACTGGGCACTGCACGGCCACCGCTGGGTCAAGGCCAAGGTCAAGCGCATCGTGCACAACCTGGACATCAACACCCTGGAAGAACACGACGCCACGCAAATTGCCCCGAACGCCATCGGCCACATTGAAATCAGCCTGCAAGAGCCGATTGCGGTGCTGCCGTACCTGCAGTCGCGCGTACTGGGCGCCTTGATCCTGGTCGATACCGCAAGTCACAAGACTTCCGGGGCGCTGCTGGTGCTGTGAGGTGGAAATGCCCCCTGATTTGGAAGCAACGCAAGGAACAAATTTCAATTGCGCGCCTGACGAGTCCTGTGGGTTCCCATACGGCCTGCGATAACCATCAAAATGCTTGTAAGCTGAAGGCTGTGTTGTCTTGGGCCAGTTTCAGTAGTTGACTGTCATTGGTCAACAACGTTGCATTGTGCAAGGCTGCTGATGCAAGCACTATGGCATCAGGTAATTTCACCGCCTTGCGCTTGCGCACATCGGCGATGCGTTGCATCAACGCTTGATCACTGTGTCTGAGATCGACGGTGTGAATGCGCGCAACAAAGGTGGCCAGCAGGTCACGATCCGAATTGCTCAGTCCGTCAAACCCCAAGAATTCCAGTATATTGATCACCGATACGCCGAGCCACTCAGCCTCTTTCGTCAAAGCCAGCAGCCCTTGATGCCCCCGCAGCAAAGCTACCAAGGCATTGGTGTCGAGCAAATACCGCTTACCATGCATCTCTTGATGCCCGTTGTGCTGCTACGGCATCGCCGCGCCATTGCAGACGACCTGCCAGCTCGGAGAAATCGAACTGCGTTGCAGTAGGCTTTCCCTCATTTTGCAATACATCTTCCACCACAATCAAAACGCGCTGGTGTTTCAACGGCACCGGTGGTGCATCAACCCAGACCAGCTCAGAGCCATCAATTTCGGCTACATAACTGTGCAACATAGAAAAAATCCTCGGTATGTTGGAAATCATTTCTTCTGCATCTTGGAAAACGCAGGAAGAATAACAGATTGCATTTTCGCGCGATGTGCGCTTTCGTACCGTGGGCGACATCACCTGCCCCGTGGCCAGTCTGGCCGCCAATGCTGCGGATGTCGTCATGGAAACGCTGGAAGTCGAGGTCAGCGAGCGCGGCGCCACGCGCATGGACGACAAGACCTCCGAAGCCAGCATGGAAAAACGCAAAAAGGACGGATACTTCTGATGAATGCTGTAAATACTATAGCTGCCCCCGCACGTTCCACGGGCGGTACAGGCGAAAATGGCACCGAAATCGACACACAATCCGCTTTGCGTTTCATCACCTGCGGCTCGGTTGACGACGGCAAGAGCACGCTGATTGGCCGCTTGCTGGTCGATAGCCGCTCGGTCATGCTCGACCAGCTCGCCAACGTCTCCAAAGGCGGCAAAAACGGCGAAATCGATCTGGCGCTGTTCACCGATGGCTTATCTGCCGAGCGCGAACAAGGCATCACCATCGACGTGGCCTACCGCTACTTTGCCACGCCCGCGCGCAAGTTCATCATCGGCGACGCCCCTGGCCACGTGCAGTACACGCGCAACATGGTCACCGCCGCCAGCAGCGCGCACGCCGCCGTGGTGCTGGTGGACGCCACCAAACTCCCCTGGCAGAACCCCGGCCCGCTGGAACTTCTGCCGCAGACCCGGCGCCACTCGCTGCTGGTGAATCTGCTGCGTGTGCCCAGTATCGTGTTTGCCGTCAACAAGCTCGACGCACTCGACGACGCAAACGCCGGTTTTGCCAAGATTCGCACTGCACTCGAAACCTTTGCCACCGCTGCCAATATCCCGGTCACGGCTATCGTCCCCATCTCGGCGCTCAAGGGCCACAACGTGGTGCAAGCTGCCGAGGATGGCTGGTGCGGCTACGCTGGCCCCAGCCTTTTGAGCCTGCTGGAGCAATTGCCCGTCACCCCAGCCGAGCGCGATATTCCATTTGCCTTCCCGGTGCAATGGGTCGAAAACACTTTGAAACCACGCGCGAGATCAAGGCCACAGTCGCCTGGATGGACGAAGAGCCGCTGGTCGCCGGGCGTGTCTACTGGGCGCTGCACGGCCACCGCTGGATCAAGGCCAAAGTCAAGCGCATCGTGCACAACCTGGACATCAACACCCTGGAAGAACACGACGCCACGCAAATCGCCCCGAACGCCATCGGCCATATCGAAATCAGCCTGCAAGAACCGATTGCAGTGCTGCCCTACCTGCAGTCGCGCGTGCTGGGCGCCTTGATCCTGGTGGATACCGCGAGTCACAAGACTTCGGGGGCGTTGCTGGTGTTGTGAAGGCAGGTCATGCACTCTGCCATCGCCCAACACCGCCCTGGCATTTCTCTCATCTGCCAGCGCTATCGCATCAGCAGGTTAGAGGTGTTTGGCTCGGCAGCTCGGGCTAACGACTTCAACCCGACCAGCAGCGATGCTGATTTTCTGGTGGAATTTGCGCCCGATGCACAGCCAGGTCTGGAATCCTTTTTCGGAGCCAAGGCTGCACTGGAAAAATTGCTGGGTCGTAGCGTTGACTTGGTGGAAGCCGGTGCCGTTCGTAACCCCTACGTGCTGCCCAGCATCAACCGCAACCGCGAAGCCATCTATGCAGCGTGATCCACGCTCTTTTTTGTGGGATGTGCGGGAGTCGGCTTTGGCCATTCAATCGCACTTGTGCAATACCCTGGCATTCATGCTGGCTTGCCCTGTTGCTGCAGTTGTTGGGCAGACAGACGCACGATTCGTTGCTGCGCATCGACGATCACGATGCCGGTTCCCGTCTGCACAGCCGTCTTGCGCGCCAGCTCGGCAGCACGCAGCATGGCCTGCAAAGAGGCACGCAGATCAGGGTCTTTGGCTTGAGAAAGGTCTTGCTTGGTCATTCGTTTTCTCCCCATTCCAACAAGGTAGGCGTGGCCCCGCTGTTGTCGTACAACGCCCAGGCGTGATCAGGTCCGCATTGATGAAACGCGGACAATGCGCCTCAGCGGGTAAAAAAGAGCGCGCGAAAGTCGTTTTCCCCGCGCCATTCGGCCCGGCAATGATGATGACCTTCTTGCTCACGCCGTTTCCTCTGCAGGAGCTTGCTGTGCGTAGAGTGTCAGACATAGCTCCATATCCCCGATGGATTGGTAAAGCGGCTGCTTGCCGGACAATTTTTCACTTTCGCGCAGAATCATCTCCACCCCAAACCCCCGGCGATCCATGAGATAACTTTTGCCCAAGGCGGGATCATCCAACGGGTAGTAGCGGGAAAAAAGACTCGCCAGAATTTCATTGCGCGGCACCGACAATGCGCGCATGGACTCCAGCGAAAGCGTATTGGGCAAGGCGCCCGGCGAATGAATCTCCAGCCTGTCGGCAAACATGAACAAGCGGATACGCTGGGCATGCAAGGAGTAATCGCGGTGCGCCACCGCATTGACGATGGCTTCAAAGACGGCGCCCAAGTGGTATTGCGGGTAATCTATCCGCCCCAAATGCTTGCGTGCCGGGGTTTTCATGTTGCGGCGCACAAAATGGAGAGCATCGGCAATCTGCCGATCCAGCGGCCCCTGAATTTCCAGGGCATCCATCTGGTCATTGGGATCGTTACGCACCCCGGCATGGGCCACTGCGATGATTTCACTATTGCGCAACCAGCGCGCCGGATTCAGCGTACACAGCAACACCCCGGCCACAGTGGGAATCAGTTCACCATCGCGCAAGGTGAGCAGGTGCAGCCGTCTGAGTTGGGTCGCCGCATCGCCTTGGTCTGCCTTGATGAAACGCCGCAGCAGCAAGGCATCCAGATCGTCAAAATGGCAATCGGGCACTTCCTGCTCTTCAAACCGGATAATTCGTGCCTGGCTGCGTTGCTGAAACAAGCGTGCCAGCGCATCGGGCGGCAATGCACGCTTGGCATGCCCCACCCGCCGGAAGTAGCCATTGGCGCTTTGGTGTACCCACAGACTTTGCGGCACCTCCACCACAATCACCGGCTGCAGTGCTCCTTTAGCATCGGGCAATTCAAGATGCCGCGTGTTCACATGCAGAGGGGGCTTGATACGGTCATTGCAAATGGCGGTGAGCCATGCCTCCACACGATCCAGCTGGTTGATGGCAATACCGCTGATTTCGCGGGTTTTATCGTCCACGCCCAGGATCAAGAGGCCGCCTTTGGCATTGGCCAAGGCCGCCAATTCATCGGACAAGCCGTCTGGGTGCGGCTCGATGGTTTTGCCTTCGTCACGCAGCACCAGCTGTTTCAATTCCAGCATGGAGTCTTCGCCTAGCCGGATGCGCTGGAGTAATTGTTCGATGTTCATGCGTCCTCTCCGAATACCTTGCCGCCCGCCACACTGGACGCGTCGCCGTCCATCGCATCCAGCTCACTTTCCAGCTCTTCCACCGTGGGAAGGATGGCTACCAGCGAATCGGGCAAGGTGCGAACCAGCCGGTATTCAGCCACCCCCATGGGCTTGTCGATGCCCGATAAGGCGTACTCCACGACCGTGCGCTTTTGGGTCTTGCACAACAGCAGCCCGATGGTGGGGTGGCCAAGCCGGTACTGACGCCCTACAAACGCAAAGCCGTTACCCAGCTCCAGCAGAAAGCGGGTGATATGCTGCACCAAGCCGGTCTCGATGGCACGTTCGTGCGCTGTGTTGTCAAGTCCGAGAAAATCGAAAAAATAAGGGTCTTTGAGGGTGTGGTGCGCCAGCTGCGAGTGTGGCGATGGCAGCCGAACCTGAAAATTGGTGAACTCTTCAACGATGGCCCTGCGTGCGGTGTACGGGGCGTACTGCTGAACCTGGCGGCGCAGCGTGCGTTTGCATACGGTAGCCAGGCGCGCTCGCAGGGCTGCAAAAGTCTGCTCCCTGGGCCGCGCGGTGAATTGTGCGCGGAAGCTGTCAATGTCGCCAAAGACGCGGTCATCGATCATGCTGACCGGGCCGGATACGCCTTGAAATGGATTCTGGCGAGATTGGTTGGCGGCGGCGGCGCTCGGCCCACCGTTGAGAGATTACAAGCGTGGATGCAAGCGACTCCACGGAGTCGCCTGCCGCACGCCGGGTCAAAAGCCAGGCGTAGTACAGACTTTGATGCTGCGTCAGAGGCTGCTGCATTTAGTCTTGCCCCTGCGCCTTACCTGCAATCGCGCGTGCTGGTGGCGCTGCTGGTGCAGTGGTGTTGGCCTCGACACCATCGGCGGATGCTCGCACTTCGTACAGCCGCCCCAGAGCCAAGCCATCGGTGGACAGATCGCCACAGTCTTCACGTGAGACGCATACGATAAATTTCATCCGGTGCTTGTATTGATTTCTTTGAGTGCAGATTATGTTGCAAAGTCACCGTGGGCGGCACATCACCTGCACCGGCCCCGTGGTTTCAGCAAAAAACATAGCTACTCCCGCTTGATACATAAGGCATACAGCCCGATTTACCTTAAATTTTGCCCTTCAAAACGGGGCAAGGCGATGCCAAAACCGCCATGGGGCATCAAAACGGGCCGTTTCCGGGTGTTTTTACATGGCAAATCGGCCTGCAAGCCTTATGGTATAAGCGGTAACAGCTCTTAAATCAGGAGCAATTGAATTTAATCCTGGATGGTGTATCCCGGAGCCTGTCACAAATCCACCCGGAAATCGACGCTGGTATGGTTTCTGGAGCTGTCGATCACCAAGCTGCAGGCGGCGCTGGGGCTCGCCATGCGTGCTTCCTGGAGGGCTTCCCTCAGTGTCCACTGCCAAGCACCACAAAATTGGCGCTGCCACTCACAGCAGAAGTACCCGTCGGGACGCTGGCACCTAGCGTAGAGGCAAACTGTGCAAACGTCAGACTGCTGGCTGCTTCTCCCGCTGGAGCATTGGCACCCAACTGGTAGCTAAAGCCGGATGCGCCCAGGATTTGCACCTTGGCGCCAAGGGATAGCGTCAGTTGCACGGCGTTGTTGAAAAAGGTGCTCGATTCAATCGTCAGGCCACCTACCAACTGGATCACATTGCTGCCTTCGGTGTCAATGATCTTGGTGGTTACCGAGCCGCTCAAAGTGTAGGGACTGATGGTGTAGGTGTCGTTACCGCCACCGCCGAGGTAGTTGTTGCCCCCGGACGGCACGAGGACATCATCGCCCAGGGTACCCGGCACTGTGTAGGAAGCGCCTGCCACAGCGGGTGTGGGGGCTGCGGCCTGCGTAAAGCCCGTGGGCACAACATAGCCCGCAGTGCCCGATACAGGAAGTGGCAAGCCGCTGGTCAGGGACGCGCCCAGGTTGGTGACAAAGTCGGAATAGCTCAAAAAGACTGCCGCATCGCCCGCCAGTGCATTGGCACCCAGCTGGAACTTGAACTTCGAGGCGCCCAGTATCTGCACTTTGGCCCCGCTGGAGAGCGTGAGCTGTGCTGCATCGTCGTAGAAAGCGCTGGCTGTTACGGTCATGCCATCGACCAACTGGACAAGGTTATCGCCTTCGGTGTCAATGATTTTTGCCGTCACCTCGCCGCGCAAGGTGTTCGGGCTGATGATGTAGGTGTCGTTGCCAGCACCACCGTAGTAGCTGTTTCCGGCTGTGGGCACGAATACATCACTGCCCAGGGTGCCAGGTACGGTATAGGACGTGGCGTTGGCTGTGGTTGAGACGGTGACGGTCACGCTGGCCGCTTGATTGGTGCCGCCTGCATTGCTGCCCTGCACGGTGTAGGTCGTTGTAGCCGTGGGGCTGACCGTGCAGGTTGATGCCGAGGTGCCCGCGCAGCTTCCCCCCGTCCAGATGTAGCTGGTTGCCGCCGGGGTGCAGGTGGCCGTGAGGGTTGAACTGCTGCCCGCTGTGATGCTGGATGGATTGGCGTTCAAGGTGCAGACCGGTGCCGTCACATTCAGGGCAAACGTGGCTGTCACGCTCCTGGCTTCTGTCATGCTGACCGTACAAGTTCCCGTGCCGCTGCATGCGCCGCTCCAGCCGGTAAAGCTGCTGCCGGCGTCCGGGGTGGCGCTGAGGGTTACGCTGGCGCCACTGGTATAGTTTTCCGAGCAATCAGGCGCAACAAGATAAGCGACTCCCGGCTGTGGCACGTAACATGCAATGCCACCTGGGCTGGAAGCAACATTGCCATAGCCGGTGCCCGAAGTGCCCACGCCAAGGGCGAAGGTGCCAACAGGTGTCACCGTGACGGTTGCGCTCGCCGCAGTTCCTGTGCCCGTAGCATTCACTCCGGCGACAGAGTAGCTTGTCGTTGCCGTGGGTGTCACCGTGCATGTAGCGCTTGTTGTGCCCGTACACGTACCACCTGTCCATGTGTAGCCCGTTGCTGCAGGAGCGCAACTTGCAGTCAGTGTGGATGTGTTCCCAGCCGTGATGGCAGTTGGGCTGGCGCTTAGGGTACACACAGGTGCAGTGGACGTCGTATCGGATGTGCGCTCCCAGATGGCCACCCCCGTAGACCCGGGCGTGGACATGTCACGCCCAAGCCCGATGACATAACGCCCATCCTTCGTCGCATAACTCCACTGTGGCTGCTCGCCCGCATTTGTGTTGAGACCCGATTTATCAAACGTCAGCAATTTGACGCCAGTTAGATCGTAGAGCGCCAAATCGGAATCCATTCGCAACAAATACGCCCCATCCGGCGTGTACGCACTCAGTGCGTGCGTCTTGGTCATCCCGGCAATCACACCGTCAGAAAGTCGATAGATCACCCCATTAAAGGAGGTTGTAACCGCGCCGTCGGGCGAGGGTACCGAGTCGAAATACTGTGTGTTTCTGAACCACAAAACCACTCCATCGCTTGCACGTACCACAGCCGTGTCGAAAGATTTTGTGCCTGTTGTGACGAGCGTGCCGTCGGGTGAAAAGTTCAAACCATTTACAAACGGCCAGCCGCCGACCATCGCCTTCCAGATCGCTGTACCGTCACTCACACGAAACTTGCGCAAGAAATTGTCGCCACTTCCAGCATAGAGAAACTGTGAATCGCTGGAGAATTTGAGATTGCGTACTTGCCCAAAATTAGCACCAGGCGCATTGCTCGTGGCCCAAAGTTCGGTGCCGGTCGTGCGGTCAAACACGGTTACCTGTCCACTGCCAACACTACCTACCGCTACATAGTTTCCGTCGGGCGAGAGTGCAACTTCAAGCGATTCGAGTTTTCTGGCCTCGCTGCTGAATGTGATGTCTGAGGTTGAAGTTGGGCCTGTTTTTGCCCACAACTGCGTGCCCGTCATACCGTCAAGTAGCACGAGTTTGTATTCCGTGGGTTGGTAAAAACTTGTGTAGCTCGGGTTGAGGGCATACGCCACATACTTGCCGTCCGGTGTCATGTCGCCGCCCCATATTTCCCACCCAGGTGCGTGCTCCCAAACCTTCGTGCCGTCAAACTTGAATTTATAGAGTTTGCTGGCTTCCCGGTACGAACGTGTTTCTGCGTCGGTTGCACCGGTTTTCCAGTTTTCCTGGCCGGGAATCGCAACAAAGGTTCCTTCACTCTCAGAGACCGCCCCGCGCCAGAATCCGGTCGGTGTCGCGATTTGCTGGGCAAGTTTGTAGGAGAGTGTTGGTGCAGCGCGTTTTTCCAGCGTAAGGCCAAGCGTCGCCGTCGTTCCGGTTGTGATGTCAGCCAACGCCACCACCTTGGATGCATAGCCCGATGCAGAGATGCGCACCAACCAGTCGCTGCGTAGGGGTAGCGACTGCGTTACCGTAAGGCCTGCACCGTCTGCGGTAGTGTTCGCAGCCGTAGCCGTCGCCACATACCATCTGGGTGAATAGGGCGTTGCCACCTCTACTAGCGCGTTATTCGGCAGCGTGGTAGCCCCGCTAAAGCGCACCGTTCCACCCAGCGCGAGTCCGCCCGTGAGTGTTGGCGTATCGCCCAAATTGGTGAACATCACTTTTTGCGATACCGTAAACGTGTCAGCCGCTGTAATCTCTGCGATAGGCTTCGACGCATCGGTGAAGACAAAATCAAACGTATATTCTTTACTTTCCCCCACTGCTGGCGGCGTTGTCGGACCCAGGTTTTCATACACCCCCTGCGCCCAACTCGACACAACGGACGACTCACCAGCAGCCAGAGAGAATTTGGCTCCGTTAGGGAAATGCGCGTATCCGGGATATTCGTTAGCCGAGCCGTTGACCGAGACCCGCAACGCATACACAGTACTTGCCGTCGCCGCCGTATTGGTCACACTGAAGCGGATGCTCTGTTTCTTGCCATCGTAGGGATAAATAAACTCCGACGGTCCCGTGTACGTAAACCGAAACCCACCGCTGACGGTTTCGGTGCGGGCGGGCATCGAAACCAATAGTGCAAATAGTGCAACAAAAAAAAGTGCAATTCGTTGTGTTTGTTTCACTTGTGTCTCCTTAACGTATCAAGACGATTTAAGACGATTTGCCCATTATTGCCGTATCCACAGCCACCTGCACGGCGGCTTCCACTTCCTCACGCATGCGCCCGGTATGCAAAGCCAGTTGCTCGTCCACCAGCGCCAGCAAGGATACGCGCAATTGTTGTTCCAACCGGGGCAGCATGCTGCGCAGAATATCCGCAACCAGCTGCTCTTTGTCAATATCAATAGGTGGTGTAGTGGAAAACCCAGGCTCTGTCCGGGCTGTCGTGTCGTGCACGTGCAGATCATCTTGCGTCTGCGGCAGGAGCGACAAGGTTGCGGGATCCACCACCTCGGTCAGTACGGGGAGATTCTTAGCCAGGGGTTTGGGTGTCGTCGGCATGGGTTGGGTTGCCTTTGCTTACTTCGTGTTTACGTATAGGATGCGCATGCGTGGCATAGTGTCGCCAGCGTTGGCGCGCCAGGAGACGGTCCGATTCTTCCGAGCTGACGACTTCAATCATTCGCTCGAATTGCTCAAAACCTTCTGGAACCGTGTCGGTGGTATTGACCAGAATCTGGCGCGACTCTGGAACATGGCTGGTGTGCGTGACCAATACTACCGGGGAGCGGCTGCGCACCGCTGCTGGCGCACCGGCAACACAATGCGCGACAAAATCAACCGGCGACAACGCCCATAGAGCATGGTCCAGTTGCTCCAGCTGGGCGGCATCCGCCAACACGACGAGCCTGGCGCCACTGGCTACGGCCTTGCGCAATAAACGGCAGGTGTAGTCCTGTTTACTGGCAACGCCAAAATGGAAAACCACTTCGGTCACTTGGCGTGCGCCTGCTGCACCAGGTACTCGACGAGCAGGCCAACGGGACGCCCGCTGGCCCCTTTGCTGGTGCCGGTCTTCCAGGCAGTTCCTGCAATGTCCAGATGAGCCCACGCATATTTTTCAGCGAAGCGCTGCAAAAATTTGGCTGCCGTGATGGCACCCCCTGCGCGCCCGGCCACATTGGCCACGTCGGCAAAACTGGTTTTCAAACCTTCGGCGTATTCTTCGTCCAAAGGCATTCTCCAGCAGGCATCCTGGGATAATTCTCCGGCCTCCAGCAGCGCGGTGGCCAGGGCATCGTGCGTCGAAAACAGACCGCTGCGCACCCCGCCCAGGGCGATCATGCAAGCTCCCGTCAAGGTGGCGATGTCGATCACCGCCCTGGGCTTGAAGCGCTCGGCATAGGTCAAGGCATCGCACAGGATCATCCGCCCTTCGGCGTCGGTATTGAGCACCTCAATCGTCTGGCCGCTCATGCTCGTGACCACATCACCGGGTTTAACGGCACGACCACTAGGCAGGTTTTCGCAGGCCGGGATCAGGCCCACGACGTTGATGGCCGGCTTGAGCAGCGCCAGTGCACGAAACACACCCAGAACACTGGCCGCACCCGACATGTCAAACTTCATCTCATCCATCTCGGGAGCTGGTTTGAGCGAGATGCCGCCGCTATCGAATGTGATGCCCTTGCCAACCAGCACCGTGGGCGCGTGGGACTTGGCAGCGCCGCTGTAGCGCAGCACCACAAACCGCAAGGCCTGCTCCGACCCCTGGGCTACCGCCATAAAGGCTCCCATGCCCAGCTCGGCAACCTCCTTGGGACCGAGTACCTCGCAACTGAACTTGGGCACTTCTGCCAACTCCTGGGCTGCCTGGGCCAGCAGGGTGGGGGTGGCATGGTTGGCGGGCCGATTGGCCCACTCCTTGGCCAGTTCTACGCCTGAGACGGTGGCAACGGCGCGGTCAAACGCGGTTTGCAATTCGCTGGCGTTGCTGGCAGTCAGGATAATCTTTTGTACCGTGCGCGGCTCGGGCTGTGATTTGGTGAGCGTGTAGGCGTAGGTGGCATCCGCTGCGGCCAATACGGCGGCGCGCACAGCATCTTCCCGTGCTGGCATGGCAAAACACAACACCATTTTTTTCAGGGAAGCGGATTTGGCTGCCGCCACTGCGGCCAGAACCGCCGTGCGCACCGAGCGCGCAGTCCCGTCTCCCGTTGCCGCCAACACCACACGCACGGCATGGGACTGCGGCGCGCGGTATAGCGTCAATAACTTGCCCGCCTTGCTTTCCAGGTCGGCAGATTTGAGCGCTTGCGCCACCAAGCCTGACAATTCGTCCTTGCCAGCCTTGAAGTCCTGCGAAACCAGGACAATCAGCGCATCACACTTTTCTTTCGCGGCCTGTGCCAGGGCCATGGGTTTGATTTCAAAGTTCATAATTCGGGTTTTCCTTCTCCGCTATATTTCCGCCATGTTATTCCATTCTTCCATCCGCAAGGAACTCGCCCGCAGCTTTGGCGCCACCTTCGTGGTTCTGGTAACGGTGGTGATGACCATGACCCTGACCCGAACGCTCGGGGAAGCCAGTCGCGGGGTTTTCAATCCTGCCGACGTCATGCTGATCATGGCATACACGGTGCTCTCGGACATGCCCAGCATATTGTCCATGAGCTTGTTCATCGCCATCATCAGTGTACTGACCCGCATGTTTCGTGACAGCGAGATGGTTATCTGGTTTTGTGCTGGACGCGGGCTCACCTCCCTGATACACCCCCTGTTCCGTTTTGCCTGGCCCATTTTGCTGGTGAACGCCGCACTGGCATTTCTGATTCTGCCCTGGGCATTCAGCCGTATCGAGGACATGCGCGACCGTTACGATAAACGCGGAGACATAGCCCGCATCCAGCCAGGGCAATTTCAGGAGTCCGCAAACGGTGAACGGGTTTTCTTCATCGAAAAAGATAGCAGCGGCGCACAGGTAGGCCTCAATGTCTTCATCGCCACGCACGAACAGGACAAGGAAACCGTCACCTCGGCGCGCAGCGGCAGAATCGAGACGATTGGCCCGGATCGTTATCTGGTCCTGGAAAATGGGCAACGGCTGGAAAAAGCAGCCAATCAACCGGAACTGACCCTGAGCATGTTTACGTCCTATGGTGCGATCATCCATGCTGACGACCAGTCCGCACGCAGCTTTGTGCCAACCCACGCCAAGAGCACGCTGGAGTTGCTTGCCACCCCCACCCCTGCCAATCTGGCCGAACTTTCCTGGCGCATCGGCTTGGCCATGGCAGCCGTTAATTTCGTCCTTATCGGTTTGGCTGCCGCCGGGGTGAATCCGCGCATCGGACGTACCACAAACATCGCTTTTGCCTTCCTGGCTTTTATTGTCTACTTCAACTTTCTGGTCCTGGGCAAAAGCTGGATCGAGTCCACACAAGTGCGCTTTGACGTATTCCTGCTGGCCCTGCATGGCGGCGCGCTGACCCTGGCGCTGCTGTGGCTGGCCAAACGCCACAACCACTGGAAATTCAGCAGCCTGCGCCTCCACCCCTCCCCTGACTCCGAACAGAAAGTTGTGCATTGAAAACAGTACGGCGTCTTCTATACGGCGAGGTGATTCTGGCCGTTGCGCTGATCACCCTGGGCTTTCTCTCCTTGTTCTATTTCTTCGACCTGGTGGAGGAATTACAGGCTGTGGGCAAATACCGCGCCACCGGCTATACGGTCGCGCAGGCACTGGTGTATGGCGTACTGCTGCTGCCCAGCCACCTCTACGAACTCTTGCCGATCACCGTGCTCATTGGCACCATTTTCGTGATGGCGCGCCTGGCCCAAAGTTCCGAATTCACCATTTTGCGTACCAGCGGCCTGGGACCCTGGCGGGCGCTGCGCACACTGCTATTGCTGGGACTGGGTTTCGTGCTGCTTACTTTTGCGGTGGGTGACTACCTGGCACCCTGGACCGGAAAAACAGCCCAACTGCTCAAATCCCGCTACCAAGGCAATATCACGGTTGGCAAAACCGGCGCCTGGCTCAGGGAAAAACAGGACGCAAGCCACTTCGCGGTGAATGTGGGCGCACTGACGCCCGACACCAGCATGCGCGATGTGCAAATCTTTGAATTTGATGGCCAGGGCTTGCTGGTGTCCCTGACCCAGGCGCAAACGGCACAATTCGCAGCAGACAACGCATGGCTGCTCAGGGATGTGGACCGTTCGGAATTTATCAACGCAGATACCCGCTCTGCCCATGTGGATCGCACCCTGGTTCCCAGTTTCCGCTGGGCCACACACATCAACTCCGAAATGGTGGCGACAGCGGTACTGCGCCCCGAGCGTATGGGTACGATTGATCTGTTTCACTATATCGGACACCTGCAAGCCAACGGACAATCGACCCAAAAATATGAATTTCAGTTCTGGAAAAAAGTGTTTTACCCTTTGAGCTGCCTGGTCATGGTGGTGCTGGCCCTGCCGTTTGCCTACCTGCATTTCCGCTCGGATGGCATCGCATCCTATGTCTTCGCGGGGGTAATGGCCGGCATCAGTTTTGTGCTGCTCAACAATGTGCTGGGCGACTTGGGTTCCTTGCACGGCTGGCAAGCCTGGCTCACGGCGGCACTCCCCGGCATCATCTACTCCCTGGCGTCCCTTACGGCATTTACCTGGCTGGTACTACGACGATGACAAACGCTCAAGAAACCCATCAACAAACCAAGGGCGTGGTGCTGTTCGGACACGGCTCACGCGATCCGCTCTGGCACAAGCCCATAGAAGCCGTTGCGGCACGGATGCAGACCTTATCCCCTGCCACCCCCGTGCTGTGTGCCTACCTGGAAATCAGCACACCTGACCTGGACAGCGCCTGCACCACACTCATCCAGTCCGGGGTGCAAGCCATCCATGTTGTCCCCATGTTTTTAGGTTTGGGACGGCACGCCCGTGAGGACTTGCCCATCCTGGTCGAGCGCATGCGCCAGCAACACCCCTCCATTGCCTTCACGCTTCAGCCTGCGGTAAGCGAAAACGAACGCATGATCCGGCTGCTGGCCGAAATCGCCCTGGATGGCTAATCGCCCAAAGCCTGACCTCAAGTGCCCAGCATTTGCCGGATGGCATTGCCACACAGGGCCAGTAGCCCACCGGGCACCAACCCCAGGATGAGAACCAGAGCGCCATTGACGCACAACACCAGGCGCACATCCAGAGGTGCTACAACGCTGCTTGCCGAGATGGGTGCATCGAAATACATCACTTTGAGAACCCGTATGTAGTAGAAAGCGCCAACCAGAGACATCAAAACCGCGAAAATGGCAACCCCAATGTGCAAAGCCTGGCCGGTGGTCACCAAAGCCTGCAGCACCGCCAGCTTGGCATAGAACCCGACCATGGGCGGTATGCCGGCCAGGGAAAGAAGACAGACTGCCATCACACCGGCGTACAGGGGGCTGCGCTGGTTCAATCCGGCCAGATCAGCAATCTCTTCGCTTTCAAATCCTTCTTGCGACAGAAGCAACAAGACACCAAAGCTTGCCAGCGTGGTCAATACATAGGTAATGACGTAGAACATGGCCGAACTGTAGGCATTGGCGGTAAACGAGATGGCATCCCCATTGACGACCCCGCATAAAAGCCCCAGCAAGACAAACCCCATCTGGGAGATCGTGGAGAAGGCCAGCATACGCTTGACATTGGTTTGCGCAATGGCCGCAAGGTTACCAACCAGCAGCGAACCCACAGCCAGGACCAGGAGCATTTGCTGCCAGTCAATGGCCAAGGGCAACATCCCCTCCACCAGCAAACGCATGACAATGGCAAAAGCTGCCAATTTCGGAGCGCCACCAATCATCAAGGTAATCGCGGTAGGTGCTCCCTGGTAAACATCGGGAACCCACATGTGAAAAGGTACGGCCCCCAGCTTGAAGCCCAAGCCTGCGACGATAAACACCAGACCAAACACCAGCACCTGGGAGTTGATCCGGCCCGAGGCAATGGCCTTGAATATCGCAGTGATATCGAGCGAACCGGTTGCCCCGTACAGCATGGACATGCCGTACAAAAGGAAACCCGATGCCAGGGCACCCAGGACGAAGTACTTCATGGCCGCTTCCGTTGCCACGGCATGGTCACGCCGCAAGGCAACCAGCGCGTAACTCGATAACGTCAAGAGCTCCAAACCCAGATAGATCACCAGCAGGTTGTTGCCCGAGATCATGACCGACATACCCAGGAGCGCAAACATGCTCAGGGTGAAGAGTTCACCCCCGCGCAACATACCCCGGTGCAGCGCATAGGGGCGCGCATAGACCAGTGTCACCATCATGGCCAGTGTGGCAAAACACTTGAGCCAGTTCCCCATGGAGTCGCTGACCACCATATTGCCAAATCCATACGAGGGCAAACCGTTCAAGGCAAGATCGGCATGCATGTAGGCAACGACGCCCAAGGTCAGCAGGGTAAAGACATAGGTGGTGGTACGCGATGGACTCTTGATACCCAGATCCAACAGCGCAATCACGCACGCCATGAGCATCAGGACGGCATCGGGAAAAACCAGGATCCAACTGAGTTTGTCAATCATCTTTCGTCTTTCAATTCAGTTTGATCAGTTCAACTTGGAAAGCGCAACGTGCTTGAGCAAATGGGCAACCGAGGCATCCATCACATCCGTCATGGGTTTGGGATACACCCCCATCCAAAGCACAGCGCCAGCCAGGAGCGCAAGGGTCAGAAATTCACGGGCATTGATGTCCGTCAGCGCACGCACATCGTCGTTCGCCACAGGACCCAGATAAACCCGTTTGAACATCCACAGCGTATAGGCCGCCCCAAACACCAAAGCACTGGCCGCTGCAAATCCAAGCCAGAAATTGGCCTTCACCGCGCCCAGAATCACCATCCACTCGCCAACAAACCCGGCTGTTCCCGGCAAGCCACAATTGGCCATGGAAAAAAACAGGGCAAATGCAGCAAACTTGGGCATGGTGTTGACCACACCACCGTAGCTGGCAATCTGGCGCGAATGCACACGGTCATACAGGACGCCAATCGACAAGAACATGGCACCGGACACGAAACCGTGGGCAATCATCTGCACCACACCACCGGAGACACCCAGATCGTTGAAGATAAAGAACCCCAGCGTCACAAAACCCATATGCGCAACCGAGGAATAGGCCACCAGTTTCTTCATATCCTCCTGCACCATGGCCACCAGACCCACATACACCACGGCAATCAGCGACAGCGCAATCATCAGCCAGGCCCACTCGTGCGCAGCGTCAGGTGCAATCGGCAAGGAAAAGCGCAAGAACCCGTAGGCACCCAGCTTGAGCATGATGGCCGCCAGCACTGCGGAACCTCCGGTTGGCGCTTCAACGTGCACATCCGGCAACCAGGTGTGCACCGGCCACATGGGCACCTTCACGGCAAATGCTGCAAAGAATGCGAAAAACAGCAAGGTCTGCGTCGGGCCGTCCAAAGGCAGGGCGTGCCAGCGCATCAAATCGAAACTTCCACCCGACTTGATATACAGATAAACCAAGGCAACCAGCATCAGCAGGGAGCCCGTCAGGGTGTAGAGAAAGAACTTGAAGGCCGCATAAATCTTGTTCGGCCCGCCCCAGATACCGATGATCAGATACATGGGTATCAGCGTGGCCTCAAAGAAAACATAAAACAACAGGCCATCCAGCGCACAAAATACCCCGATCATCAGTCCGCTGAGAATCAGAAATGCGCCCATATACTGATTAACACGCTGGGTAATGGACTCCCAGCTAGCGATGACCACCACTACATTGATAAAGGCCGTCAGCAATACGAACCAGAAAGAAATCCCATCGACGCCCAGATAATATTCCACATGGAAACGGTCAATCCAGGGAAGTTTTTCCACAAACTGCATGGTGGCAAGACTTGCATCAAACTGGGTATACAAAGGGAAGGTCACCAATAAACTGACCACCGCTCCAATCAATGCAATCCAACGCACCACACCCGCCTGATCGTCACGCCCCAATGCCAGCAAAATAATACCGAACGCAATAGGAGTCCAAATCGCAAGGCTCAACAATCCCATATTCTTTTTCTCCTACTTGAGCCAGACAAAGTATGTCATCAGCACGAAAACGCCAACGATCATAACCAGTGCGTAGTGGTACAGGTATCCCGTCTGCGCTTTACGCACGCCATCAGAAATCCAGCCGACAAGCCGCCAGGAACCATTTACCACGGCACCGTCAATGATGGCCTCGTCACCCACCTTCCAAAGTCCGGCTCCCACGGCCCTGGCAGCGCGCGCCAGAACATTTTCGTTGATCCAGTCCATGTAGTATTTATTTTCCAAAAGCGTATAAATCGGCATGAACGCCCGCTGAATCGTAGCGGGCAACGCGGGATTAACCATATACAAATAATAGGCACTTGCAACCCCGGCGACCGCCAGCAAGCATGGCAAACTTGTCAAGGCATGCACCGCCATTTGCCACGGACCATGGAATTCATGGATAAACGCAGCCAGACCAGGATGCCGCACAGCATCGACATAAATGGAATCCTTGAAAAAATCCCCTGCGATCATGGGCCCGATGGTCAAATAGCCAATAACCACGGACGGAATCGCCAGCAAAACCAGTGGTACTGTCACCACCCAGGGAGATTCGTGTGGATCGTGCCCGTGCCCATGTCCATGGTCTCCATGCTGCACATGGTGTCCGTGGTGCGCATCGGGATTCTGGTCAAAACGCTCCTTTCCATGGAACACCAGGAAATACATGCGGAAGGAATAAAAAGCCGTTACAAAAACGCCTGCCAGGACGGCAAACGACGCAAAACCTGTGGCGGGCAAATGGCTCAATTGCACGGCCTCGATAATACTGTCCTTGGAATAAAAGCCCGCAAATAAAGGGGTCCCAATCAACGCCAACGAACCCAGCAGGGACGTGAACCAGGTAATTGGCATGTATTTTCGCACGCCCCCCATCCAGCGAATATCCTGGTTATGGTGCAAGCCCATGATGACCGAACCGGCAGCCAGGAATAGCAGCGCTTTGAAAAAGGCATGGGTCATCAGATGAAATACTGCCACCGAATAAGCCGACGCACCCAAGGCCACCGTCATATAACCCAACTGTGACAGGGTTGAATAAGCCACAACCCGTTTGATGTCGTTTTGAATAATCCCCAGAAAACCCATGAACAAGGCGGTAATGGAGCCGATTACCATAACCAGGTTCAGTGCGGTATCGCTTAATTCAAAAAGTGGTGACATGCGGGCCACCATAAAAATACCTGCAGTCACCATGGTTGCGGCATGAATCAAGGCCGAGATAGGCGTCGGGCCTTCCATGGAATCCGGCAACCAGACATGCAAAGGAAACTGGGCCGATTTTCCCATCGCACCAATAAACAAACAAATGCAGATTACGGTAATCAGCATCCAGTCTGTTCCAGGAAAAATCAAGGCAGCAAGTTCAGCCGATTTGGCAAATATCTCCGCATAGTTCAAGGTTCCGGCAAAGGCAACGACCAGGCCAATTCCCAGGATAAAACCAAAGTCGCCGACCCGATTGACCAGAAATGCCTTCATATTGGCAAAAATGGCGGTCGGTTTATTAAACCAGAAACCAATCAACAAATAGGAAACCAACCCCACGGCTTCCCAGCCAAAAAATAACTGGAGCATGTTGTTGCTCATGACCAGCATCAGCATCGAGAATGTGAATAGCGAAATATAGGAAAAGAAACGGTTATAACCTTCGTCCTCTTCCATATACCCAATGGTGTAAATATGCACCATCAGCGAAACAAAAGTCACCACGAACATCATCATTGCGCTCAGGCCGTCAATGAGGAATCCGATCTCCATCTTCAGGCCACCGACCACCATCCAGGTGTAGATGGTTTCATTGAAGCGCGCACCATCGAGTGCAACTGACTTGAGCGTCATAGCCGACAACACGAAGGCAATAAAGACACCCGAAATGGTCAGGCTGTGGCTGGCAACCCTACCGAGGCGATTACCACCGAATCGGGTCCCCCAGATACCAGCCAGAATGGACCCCAGTAACGGGGCCAGCGGCACCATCAGCAGATTGGAAGCAGACAGGGTTTGACTCATAGCGATTAACCCTTGAGCGTATTGAGTTCGTCCACGCTGATGCTGGACTTGTTGCGGAACAGCAGTACAAGAATGGCCAATCCAATGGCGGATTCCGCAGCTGCAACAGTCAGGATGAAAAATACGAATATCTGGCCATGCATATCATGCAGATAATGGGAAAACGCCACAAAATTCGTATTCACTGCCAGCAACATGAGTTCAATTGCCATCAACAACACAATGAGATTGCGCCGATTCAGGAAAATGCCCACCACCGATAATGCAAACAATATTGCACCCAAGGATAGAAAATGCCCAAGTGTCAAAGTCATGCTTTTGTCTCCGCGTTCGCAACCACCGTCGCTGATGCCTGGGGTTTTGTAGCCGCCATCTGTACAACCGTCATCCGGTCACGCGCTTTTACCTTGACTTGATCACCCGGATTGATGTGCTTGGAATCCTTGCGCTCCCGCAGCGTCAACGCAATTGCAGCAAACATGGCAACCAGAAGAATGGCTGTTGCGACTTCCAGTGGATAAAGATAACGGGTATATAACAATAACCCCAACTCTTTCGCATCCGACGCCCGGGCAGCGCCCGACGCAACGACGGTCGCCACGCTACTGGGCGCATCCGACACCCTGAAGCCTCCCATCAACACGGCAGCCATCTCCAGGGCAATAAAGACCCCAACCATCGCCGCCAACGGGAAGTGCGTCCAGAAACCCGTGCGCAAACGCTCGATATTGACATCGAGCATCATGACAACAAACAGGAACAACACCATCACAGCGCCAACGTACACCAGAATCAGGGTAAGTGACAAAAACTCTGCTTTAAGCAACATCCAGATCATGGCAGCCTGAACAAAGGTCAGCACCAGGGACAACACCGCGTGCACCGGGTTGCGTGCGGTGATGACACGAAACGCCGCTGCCAGCATGATGATGGAAAACAGGTAAAACAGACCTGTTGAAACATTCATGGTTCAAATTCCTTTAATGCAACAGGTCTTAGCGGTATTTCGCGTCAGCCTGTTTGTTGGCAGCAATCTGCTTTTCATAGCGATCACCTACCGCCAGCAGCATGTCCTTGGTGAAATACAAATCACCCCGCTTTTCACCGTGGTACTCAAGAATATGGGTTTCCACAATCGAGTCCACCGGACAGCTTTCTTCACAAAATCCGCAGAAAATACATTTTGTCAAATCAATGTCATAACGTGTGGTGCGGCGCGAGCCGTCTGCACGCACGTCCGACTCGATGGTGATGGCCATTGCCGGACAAACAGCCTCACATAGTTTGCAGGCAATGCACCGTTCTTCACCATTTTCGTAACGCCGCAAGGCATGCAAACCACGAAAACGCGGCGATAACGGAGTTTTCTCTTCTGGGTATTCCAGGGTAATCTTGCTGCGAAAGGCATATTTCCCGGTCAGGGCCATGCCTTTGAAAAGCTCAACCAGAAGAAAGCTTGAAAGAAAATCCTTGAGTGAAAAGGCACTCACTGCCGAATTTTCAGGAACTTTGGTAGCCGGAATAGAAGGGGTAGAAATAGACATCTCGAATTATTTCCAAATGTTCCACGGGGTCTGCATCCACACTCCAATGACAACCAGCCAGACCAAGGTAACGGGAATAAAAATCTTCCACCCCAGACGCATGATCTGGTCATACCGGAAACGCGGAAATGTGACCCGCACCCAGATAAATACAGTCATGACACAAAAGGTCTTGATCCCCAGCCATATCCAGCCCGGAATCCAGTTGAAGAACGCATGATCAATAGGGGACAACCAGCCACCAAAGAACATGGTACTTGCCAGGACGGAAACCAACCATATGTTGGCATATTCGGCCATCTGAAACATGGCCCAGGACATACCGGAGTATTCCACCATATGGCCAGCCACAATTTCAGACTCCCCCTCAATCACGTCAAAGGGCGTCCGATTGGTTTCCGCCAAACCAGAAACAAAATAGACAACAACTATCGGCAACAAGGGCAACCAATTCCACGAAAGAAAGGTCAAACCGACACCAGAAAAATACCCCTTGCCTTGCCCTGTGACAATATCCGACATATTCAGACTGCCAGACACCATCAGCACAACCAGAAAGCAAAAGCCCATGGCAATTTCATAACTCACCATCTGCGCAGAAGCCCGCAACGCCCCCAGGAATGCGTACTTGGAATTGGACGCCCAGCCTGAAATAATCACGCCATACACTTCCATCGACGCAATGGCCATCAGGAACAACAGCCCGGCGTTCAGATTGGCAACCGCAATTTCAGGGCCGAACGGAATGACAGCCCACGCTGCCAGGGCAGGCGCAACGGTCAGGACAGGTCCCAGATAAAAAAGAAATCTGGCCGATTCGCTTGGCCGAACGATCTCCTTGGTCATCAGCTTCAGAGCATCGGCAATGGGCTGCAACAACCCCCAGGGGCCAACCCGGTTCGGCCCTAGCCGGATTTGTGCCCAACCCAGCAATTTACGCTCCCACAACGTGGCGTATGTCACGGCACCCGACACAACCGTCAAAACCAAGATCACCTTGAGAAGCGCCCACACAATCGGCCAGGCAAGATCAGCCCACCAGGAGACGGTCAATAATCCCAACCCAAACGTGTAAATTTGATCACCCATGCTGTTGCCCCTGCATCACGTTGGCATTCCTGGCATCGGCTGTCAGTTGCAACGCCACAGCACGCCGCACAATGCCATCAAGCTGATAAATGCCTGCCACGCAAGGTTCGACCTGAGCGGTTACAGCACCGCCACCCGCTCCGTCAAGGGTCGAAGTACTGTCATTGCACAGGCGCTGTGCAGGAACGTGCTCAGGAACTCCATCCCCATTCCCCGCATGCACATACGACAGAACGGCCTGGGATGAATCGAAGCCGAATCCCGGCAGATGCAGCATATCGGCCAAGGCCTTGATCACTTTCCAGGCCGGGCGCGCCTCGCCCAATGGCCGGACGACCGCATGAAAACTCTGCACCCGCCCCTCTGCATTCACGAACGTTCCCGGTGTCTCGGTGAACGGTGCAATGGGCAACAAAACATCGCTGACATCCATATTGGCCTTGAAGGGGCTCAGGGTGACGACCATTTCACACCGCTTGAGAGCCTCCACCGAGGTCTTGCCGGCCGCAGAATCAAACTCCGGTTCGGTATTCAGAAGAATGGCCGCCTTGAGGGCAGAACCCGTCAACATTTGCCCGGCATTCAGCCCACCCGGTCCCGGCATGGCGCCCACCAACTGCGCGCCCACCGTATTGGCCGCCTCGGTCAGGAAACCAACCGAAGCGCCCGTCTGTGCGGCAATCCAGTTCGCCAAAGCCAACAAGCGGCTCGCCTGCGGATGGTGCGCGACAGCATTGCCCAGCAGGACTGCCTTGCGCTGCCCGTCCATCAGGGAGTTCGCAATGGCCTTGGCCACATCTGTAGCCACCCCAGGCAAGGGAGCAGATACGCCCTTTTGCAAAGCAAGCGCGGCGGCAACATCAGACAGCACTTGCACCCACTGCGACGCCGGAACGACACAGGTATTGTGTATCGGCATGGCCCAATCAAACACTGCGCTGTTGATCACACCCACCCTGCAGCCGCCCTTGACGGCCTGGCGGATACGCTGGGCAAACAAGGGGTGTTCCTTGCGCACGTTCGAGCCGACCACCAACACGCGCTCCAGTTTGGAAAGAGCGGCAATCGGCATGCCTAGATACCGGGCACCAGCTTGTCCAGACTCGAATTCAGCATTGCGCAAGCGATAGTCAACATTTTCACTGCCCAAACCGCGAACCAGCGTTGCAGCCAGATGCAGCTCTTCAAGAGTGCTGTGCGGACTGACCAATGCCCCGATGGACGCCGCACCATGGTTTGCCCGGATGCTTTTCAAACCGTGGACAACGTACTCCAGCGCCGTTTTCCAATCCACGCTGTTCCACACCCCGCCTTGCTTGAGCATGGGCGAGGTCAAGCGCTGCGGACTATTCAAGGCTTCGTAGGAAAAACGGTCCCGATCCGCAATCCAGCACTCATTGACCGCTTCATTTTCCAGAGGAACAACCCGCATGACGCGGTTATTCTTGACCTGCACGATCAGGTTGCTACCTGTGGAGTCATGCGGACTGATCGACTTGCGGCGGGAAAGCTCCCAGGTGCGCGCACTGTAACGAAATGGTTTGCTGGTCAAGGCACCCACCGGACAGATATCAATCATGTTGCCCGACAGCTCGGAGTCCACCGATTGCCCCACGAAGGTCTCGATTTCGGCATGCTCGCCACGGTGCGACATACCCAACTCCATGACACCTGCGATTTCCTGCCCGAACCGCACACAGCGCGTGCAGTGAATGCAACGGCTCATTTCTTCCATGGAGATAAGCGGCCCCACATCCTTGTGTGCGACAACCCGTTTCTCTTCCTGATAACGCGACGCCGTACCGCCATACCCAACAGCCAAATCCTGCAGCTGACACTCACCGCCCTGGTCACAAATGGGGCAATCGAGAGGGTGGTTAATCAGCAAAAATTCCATGACGGACTTCTGCGCCTTGACAGCCTTCTCGCTCCTGGTACGCACCACCATGCCTTTGGCTACCGGTGTCGCACATGCTGGCATGGGTTTGGGCATTTTCTCCACATCCACCAGACACATACGACAGCTAGCGGCGATACTGAGCTTCTTGTGGTAGCAAAAGTGGGGAATGTAAGTTCCAGCCTTTTCAGCTGCATGCATGACCATGCTGCCTTCAGCAATGTCAACTTTTTTGCCGTCAAGTTCGATTTCAATCATCTTGGGATTCGTTCAAACGTAAGCCGGAACCATGCAGGTCTTGTGCTCAACGTGGTATTCAAATTCATGCCTGAAATGTTTGAGCATGGCACGCACCGGCATAGCCGCAGCATCGCCAAGCGCACAAATCGTGCGTCCCTGGATATCATCCGCCACGCTGTCGAGCAAATCGATGTCCGCCGCCCTGCCCTGCCCATTCTCAATACGATCCACCACACGCGACAACCATCCCGTCCCCTCCCTGCAAGGGGTACACTGACCACACGACTCATGCATGTAAAAATAACTCAAGCGTTGCAGACTCTTGACCATGCAACGGCTGTCATCCACAACGATCACCGCCCCCGATCCCAGCATGGACCCCGCCTTGGCGATGGAGTCGTAATCCATGGTGCAACCCATGATGAGGGAAGCGGGCAATACGGGCGAAGACGATCCGCCGGGAATCACCGCCTTGAGCTCGCGCCCCTCGCGCACGCCACCTGCCAGCTCCAGCAGGACAGAAAATGGCGTTCCCATCGGAATCTCAAAGTTTCCCGGCCTCTCAACATCGCCACTGACGGAGAAGATTTTTGTCCCCCCGTTGTTAGGCTTGCCACATGCCACGTACGCCTGGGCACCATTGCGAATGATCCACGGCACGGCAGCAAAGGTCTCGGTATTGTTAATGGTTGTGGGCTTGCCGTAAAGACCAAAACTGGCCGGAAATGGCGGCTTGAAACGCGGCTGGCCTTTTTTACCTTCCAAAGACTCCAGTAAGGCCGTTTCTTCGCCGCAGATATAAGCCCCGAATCCATGCGCAGCATGCAACTGGAAGGCAAAACCACTGCCGAGGATATTATCCCCTAGATAACCTGCCGCACGCGCCTCTTCCAGTGCCTCTTCAAAACGCTCGTAGGTTGCGAATATCTCGCCATGAATATAGTTATAACCAACCGAAGTGCCCATTGCATAAGCAGCAATGATCATTCCTTCAATCACAATATGCGGATTAAATTCCAGAATATCACGGTCTTTGCACGTTCCAGGCTCACCTTCATCCGAATTGCACACCAGATACTTTTGCCCGGCAAACTGGCGTGGCATGAAACTCCACTTCAATCCGGTGGGAAAGCCAGCTCCACCGCGCCCACGCAAGGCCGATTCCTTGACGATGGCAATAACCTGCTCCGGCGTCATTGGCTCGGCACCATCCTTACCCAGGATTTTGCGCAAAGCCTGATACCCACCACGCGATTCGTAATCTTTCAGGCGCCAGTTGGAGCCGTTAAGTCCGGCCAGAATCTGGGGCTCAATGTGACGACCATGAAAACAGGTTTGCACCCCGGTCGCACGAAATTGGGACAGAACTTGTTGCGCCGTCATCATTCGCCCCCCGCCGCACGCAAGCCATCGAGCAACTGATCGATTTTCGCAGGACTCATAAAACTGCACATGGAGCGGTCATTGACCAATAACACCGGAGAATCGGCACACGCTCCCAGACACTCGCTTTGTTGCAGCGTGAACAAACCATCCGCACTGGTCTCCCCCATCGAAATACCCAGCTTCTTCTCCAGGTACTTCAATGTGCTGACACCCTCACGCAATTGACAAGGCAAGTTGGTGCAAACATTGAGTTTGTACTTACCCACTGGGCGTTGGTTATACATGTTGTAAAAGGTTGTTACCTCGTGCACCGCCATCACCGGCATATCCAGATAGTGCGCAATATCACGCTCAAGCTCTTCACTCACATATCCCAGCTCTTGCTGCGCAATTGACAGACAAGCCATGACCGCCGACTGCTTTTGATCCGCAGGATATTTAGCCACTTCTCGGGCAAAGCGTACTTTGGACTTTTCGGAAATCATCGATCCACTTCTCCAAACACAATATCCATGGTTCCGATGATGGACACGGCATCGGCAATCATGTGCCCTTTACCCATTTCATCCAAAGCCGCCAAATGCACGAACGCTGGCGGGCGGATTTTCATGCGATACGGCTTATTAGCTCCGTCACTGACGATGTAAATCCCGAACTCACCCTTGGGATGCTCAATGGCAGCATATGCCTCACCGGCCGGCACACAAAAACCCTCGGTAAACAACTTAAAATGGTGAATCAGATCTTCCATGTTGGATTTCATGGATTCCCGATCAGGGGGCGCCACCTTGCGATTGGCGGTAATCACCGGGCCGGGATTAACCCGCAACCAATCCACACACTGCTTGATGATGCGGTTGGACTGTTTCATTTCTTCCATGCGCACCAGATACCGGTCATAGGTATCACCCGTTTTCCCAACAGGAATATCAAAATCCAACCGGTCGTAAACTTCGTAAGGCTGCTTCTTGCGCAGATCCCAGGCAATCCCCGAACCACGCAACATCGGGCCGGTAAAACCCAGATTCAAGGCCCGCTCCGGCGACACCACGCCGATACCAACCGTACGCTGCTTCCAGATACGGTTATCCGTCAGCAAGGTATGGTATTCGCTCAGATATGTCGGGAATCGCTGCGTAAAGTCATCAATAAAATCCAGCAGGCTACCGCTGCGGTTACGATTAAGCTGTTCGGTTGACTTGGGGCTGCGAATCTTGTTAGGCTGGTGACGTGGCATCGTATCCGGCAAATCGCGGTACACACCGCCGGGGCGGAAATACGCCGCATGCATGCGTGCCCCACTGACCGCTTCGTACGCATCGAGCAAATCCTCTCGCTCGCGAAATGCATACAACATCACAGTCATGGCGCCACAGTCAATAGCATGCGCCCCCACCCACAGCAAATGGTTGAGCAAACGCGTAATTTCGGAAAACATGACCCGGATGTATTGAGCGCGCACCGGAACATCCAACCCCAGCATCTTTTCCAGTGCCAAACAGTAAGCGTTTTCATTACACATCATGGACATGTAATCGAGCCGATCCATGTAAGGCAATGTCTGCAAATAAGTCTTGCTCTCAGCCAGCTTTTCGGTTGCGCGATGCAATAAACCAATATGCGGATCTGCACGTTGAATTACTTCACCATCAAGTTCCAGCACTAAACGCAACACACCATGCGCTGCAGGATGCTGCGGCCCAAAGTTAAGGGTGTAATTCTTTATTTCAGCCATGCATCATTGCCTACTGCAGGCCCCCATAGTTGCTTTCACGAATAACACGGGGAGTATTTTGACGCTCCTCAATCGTGATCGGCTGATAAATAACCCGATTGAGCGCAGCGTCATAACGCATTTCCACATGCCCCGTGCATGGAAAATCCTTGCGGAATGGATGTCCAATGAAACCATAATCCGTCAAAATCCGACGCAGGTCGTCATGGCCATCAAACACAATACCAAACAAATCAAATGCCTCACGCTCGAACCAATTGGCCGAACTCCAGATATCCATCACCGTCGACAATCTAGGAGACGCATCCTCAGGTGCAAACACTTTCAGACGCAAACGCTGATTCAAACTAACCGACAACAAATGCAAAACCACACAATAACGCAGACCATCCGGACTACCATCTGGATATTCAGAATAATCAACACCACATAAGTCGATCAACTGCTCGAACTGACAACCAGACGCATCCCGCAACATCAAGACAACCGCACGGTAATTCTCTGCAGAAACCAACGCCGTTACCTCACCGAACGCAACAGCGATACTTTTTAGCTTATCACCCAACGCTGCTATCACAGCATCACGGGTCGTTTCAGGTCGAGTAGCAAATACCGTCATACTTCAATCCTTAAACCCGGGCAATGGTTTGTGTGCGGCGGATTTTTTGCTGCAACTGCAAAATTCCATATATCAAAGCTTCCGCAGTCGGGGGACAACCTGGAACATACACATCCACAGGCACAATACGATCACAACCACGTACAACAGAATAACTGTAGTGATAATAACCACCACCGTTAGCACAAGACCCCATGCTGATAACCCAACGCGGCTCAGCCATCTGGTCATATACCTTACGAAAGGCCGGCGCCATCTTGTTGGTCAATGTCCCCGCCACGATAATCAAATCCGACTGGCGCGGACTCGGGCGAAACACCTCGGCACCAAAGCGGCTGATATCGTAACGTGCCGCTGCTGCATGCATCATTTCCACCGCACAACAGGCCAAGCCAAAAGTCATGGGCCAGATGGAGCCGGTTTTAGCCCAATTCACCACCGAGTCATAACTTGTGGTGAAAAAATTCTCTTTAAGAACACCCTCAATCATCGAATTACTCCCAATCCAGGGCACCCTTGATCCACATATATACAAAACCAACCGTCAAAACGAGCACAATTTCCAGACCAAGCAGAAAACCACCAAAATCCAGATCCTTGAGCGCCACAGCCCAGGGAAATAAAAGCGCAGTTTCAAGGTCAAACAAGATAAACAGGATGGCAATCAGGTAAAAACGCACATCGAATTTCATGCGCGCATCACCAAACGCTTCAAAGCCACACTCGTAAGGGGAATTTTTTGCAGCATCCGGCCGATTCGGCCCCAGGATATACCCGATGATCTGGGGGGCAACCCCGGTCACGATACCAAGCAATATGAACAAGAGAACCGGAAGGTACTGATCAAGGCTCATATCAGGATTTCACTCGCTGTATTATTTTTTTGAATCCCGACCCAAATCAGAATTCACAGAACATTCCTGGTGCCGTCGGCGAGACTCGAACTCGCACAGCTCTCGCCACTACCCCCTCAAGATAGCGTGTCTACCAATTTCACCACGACGGCGGCATCTTGTATGTGCCTGTTTTGCATGAGGAACCCGAAGGTTTTTCGCTTTTCAGACAGCCCTGGAGTTTACCCTGAATTTACCCTACTTCCCCGAGGCAACAGGCAATAAGGCAATAAAAACCATTGCCTGATTCATTGTTTATTTCGCTGGAATCTGGGCAGCGGCAGGAGCCGACACCGTTACCGTTGGTGCGGGAGGGGCAACAATGGCGCCTTCCAGCACGCTGCCTGAGCTTGCTGGGCGCAAATTGCCAAAATACGCCAACGCCAGGGTACAAACAAAAAATACCGTTGCCAGCACCGCTGTGGTACGCGACAGAAAATTTGCGCTGCCACTGGCACCAAACAAACTACCGGAGCCACCACTGCCAAACGCAGCTCCCATGTCGGCACCCTTGCCATGCTGCACCAATATCAGGCCAATCATGGCCAGGGCAGAAAGCATTTGCAGCGTCAAAAGAATTGTCAGCACAACATTCATTCTCGATTCCTCTTCAATTCCTCGCCAAATTCAACCGGCGGCGGCGATGATGGTCAGGAAATCCGGCGCCTTGAGAGACGCCCCACCAATCAACCCGCCATCAATATCCGCTTGCCCCAGCAACTGGCTGGCATTCGCGGCGTTCATGCTGCCACCGTACAAAATGAGCATGCGCTCGGCTTGCTCGGTTGCCGCATGCAATTGGCTGCGCAGGACGGCATGCACCTGCTGCGCCTGCTCCGGAGTCGCAGTCTTCCCGGTGCCGATAGCCCAGACGGGTTCATACGCGACCACAATTTCGCTGATGCAATGTCCATTGGCATGAATGACAGCGGCCATTTGGCGTTTGACAACTTCTTCGGTACGACCCGCTTCGCGTTCGGCCAAGGTCTCGCCCACACACACAATCGGTGTAATGCCTGCAGCCAGGGCACGCTGGGCCTTGGTGGCCACAACGACATCGGTCTCACTGTGGTACTGACGCCGCTCGGAGTGTCCTACAAGACAATAACGCACACCGAAATCGCGCAACATGCCAGCCGAAAACTCACCCGTGAATGCGCCGGATTCGTGTTGTGACACATCCTGCGCTCCCAGATCAATCGCACTGCCGGCCACCAACTGCTGCACCTGCGCCAGATAAGGCGCAGGCACACACACCGCCACCAGGCATTGCGCATTGCCCATACCGGCTCGCAACGCCGCCACCAGTGCTTCGTTGGCAGCCAGCGATCCATTCATCTTCCAGTTACCTGCAATCAGCTTTTTTCTCATCATCATCTCCATGTCAAAATAATTTTTCCCACATGTTGATTGGACTCCATCAACGCATGGGCCTCGGCAGCACCACTGCCACTGGGGTGGTTACCATCCACGGCCGCAAAAACACGGTACACGACCGGCTTGATACGACCACTCTCCAGCAAGGGCCAGACATGCTGCAAACACGCCTGGGCGATAGCCTGCTTGAACGCCACCGCACGCGCACGCAAGGTCGAGCCGGTTATCGTCAAGCGTTTGCGCAACACCAGACCCGCATTGAATTCGCTGTGCACACCGCCTTGCACCGCAATGATAACGATACGCCCGTCTTCGGCCAGACACTGCACTTCTTTTGCGATGTACGCACCCGCCACCATATCCAGCACCACATCCACACCACGATTCTGCGTCAAACGCAACACCTCGGTTTGAAAATCCTGGGTCTTGTAGTTAATGGCGTGGTCTGCCCCCAAGGCCACACAGGCCGCGCACTTATCGGCACTACCTGCCGTCGCAATCACACTGGCACCCAAGGCCTTGGCGAGCTGGATGGCCGCGACCCCGATTCCGCTGGTCCCTCCATGCACCAAAAGCGTCTCGCCGCTACGCAAGGCAGCACGGTCAACAACATTGCTCCAGACCGTGAAAAATGTTTCCGGCAGCGAAGCCGCCTGCACATCGCTCAAGCCCTGCGGCACAGGCAGGCACTGCCCCACCGGCGCCACGCACAACTCGGCATACCCACCGCCCGTCACCAGAGCACACACACGATCCCCGGTCTGAAACCCGGCCACCTGCATGGCCTGGGCATCACCGCCAACAATGACGCCAGCGACCTCCAGGCCCGGAATATCCGAAGCTCCGGCAGGTGGCGGGTACTTGCCGGCGCGCTGCAGCACATCCGGGCGATTGATGCCGCTGGCAGCAACCCGAATCAGCACATCCCCCGCGCCGACAACCGGATCCGCACGATCCGTCAGACGCAGAACATCGGGTGGGCCAAAGGATGCAATTTCAATGGCTTTCATGGTGTTCTTTGCCTTTATTGCCGTTAGCGCTCATGGATAGTGCGGGTACAGCTATTCATATGATAGCAACCAGGATTACTCGCCCATGGGAGCAGGACGATCCAGCAAGGCCTTCATCGACAACTTGATCCGGCCCTTTTCATCCGTTTCCATTACCTTGACCTTGACAATTTGCCCCTCTGACAAGTAGTCGGCCACTTTTTCCACCCGCTCGTGGGCAATCTGGCTGATATGCAACAAACCGTCTTTACCCGGCAAAAGATTGATGAGCGCGCCAAAATCCAGAATTTTCACCACCGGACCCTCGTACACCTTGCCAATTTCGACCTCCGCCGTGATTTGCTCGATGCGGCGCTTGGCTTCCTCGGCCTTGGCGGGATCGGCAGAGGCGATGGTAATCGTGCCGTCTTCCTCGATATTGATTTGCGTGCCGGTTTCTTCGGTCAAAGCGCGGATCACCGCGCCGCCCTTACCAATGATGTCCCGGATTTTCTCGGGATTGATCTTCATGGTGAACAGGCGCGGCGCGAAGTTGGAGACCTCGGTCTTGGCCTGGGCCATGGCCTCTTGCATCTTACCCAGGATATGCATGCGCGCCTCTTTGGCCTGAGCCAGCGCCACTTGCATGATTTCCTTGGTGATACCCTGAATCTTGATATCCATCTGCAAGGCGGTAATACCATGGGTGGTTCCGGCAACCTTGAAATCCATATCGCCCAAGTGGTCCTCATCCCCCAGGATGTCGGTCAGCACGGCAAAGCGGTTTTCTTCCTTGATCAACCCCATGGCAATTCCCGCCACGTGCGCTTTCATGGGAACGCCCGCATCCATCAACGAAAGACACCCCCCGCACACCGAAGCCATGGAAGAAGATCCATTGGATTCGGTGATTTCCGACACCACACGCATAGTGTAGGGAAAATCGACCTTATCCGGCAAACAGGCGGTCAAAGCGCGCTTGGCTAAACGGCCATGGCCAATCTCGCGGCGTTTTGGCGTGCCCACACGACCGGTTTCGCCGGTGGCAAACGGCGGCATGTTGTAGTGCAACATGAACCGGTCATCAAAATCCCCACTCAAGGAATCCACACGCTGGGCATCACGCTCGGTTCCCAGCGTGGTCACGACCAAGGCCTGGGTCTCGCCCCGTGTAAACAGGGTTGATCCATGGGTGCGGGGCAACACGCTGTTGCGAATTTCAATCGGGCGCACGGTGCGCGTGTCGCGCCCGTCGATGCGCGGCTCTCCCGCCAGAATCTGACCGCGCACAATCCCGGCCTCGATCCCGAACAACAAACCCTCAATTGCCACGCTATCAAACACCACACCCTCGGTTTTCAGCGCAGCCATAACCTCTGCATAGACAGCGCGACAGGCTTGCGTGCGTGCTTGCTTGTTGCGAATCTGGTAGGCTGCGGTCAATTTCTCCTTCGCCAAGGCGTCGATTTTGGCGATCAGCGCTTCATCTTTGGGCTGAGGCTTCCAGTCCCAAACGGGCTTGCCGGCATCGCGCACCAGCTCGTGAATGGCATTGATGGCGATGTTGCCCTGCTCATGACCAAAGACCACCGCCCCCAGCATGACTTCTTCGGACAATTGCTGCGCTTCCGACTCAACCATCAACACAGCGGACTCGGTACCGGCCACCACCAGGTCCATGGCGGAATTCTTGCGCGCCGTCTGTCCGGGATTGAGCACGTACTCACCATTCACATATCCCACACGGGCCGCGCCAACCGGGCCGTTGAACGGGATGCCGCTGATGGACAGTGCGGCACTCACGGCAATCATGGAAGCAATATCGGCATCCACCTCCGGATTCAGCGATACGGTGTGCACCACCACATGGACTTCGTTGAAAAATCCATCGGGAAACAAGGGCCTGATCGGTCGGTCGATGAGGCGGCTGGTCAGGGTCTCCAGTTCGCTCGGACGGCCCTCACGCTTGAAAAAGCTACCCGGAATGCGACCAGCGGCGTACCCTTTTTCCAGGTAATCCACGGTCAACGGGAAAAAATCCTGCCCTTCCTTGCCATCCGTCTTGCCAACCACGGTTGCCAACACGACGGTTCCATCCATATCCAGCAACACGGCACCCGTCGCCTGACGGGCAATTTCGCCCGTTTCCATGGTGACTGTGTGTTGCCCCCACTGGAAGGTTTTGCTAACTTTATTAAACATACTCACTGCTAAAACTCCTGATACTGCGGCAAATCCGCGAAGAAGGTGACGGCCACCTCGCCCAAGTTGCCGTTGTTGGATATTCTTACGTAAAAAAACGCCTGAGCTAGTGAACTAACTCAGGCGCTGGTGATTCGATGGCAAACTTACTTGCGCAGACCCAATTTGGCAATCAGCGCTACATAACGATCATGATCAACCCGATTCAAATAGGTCAGCAGACTCTTGCGTGCATTGACCATGCGCACCAGACCACGGCGACCATGGTGGTCCTTGGCATGGGTCTTGAAGTGCGGCATGAGTTCGTTGATGCGGGCCGTCAAAAGGGCGATCTGAACTTCGGGACTACCGGTATCGTTGGGACTACGCGCATTGTCTTTCACAACAGCGGCCTTGATGCTGGATGCAATCATTGTGTAATTTCCTGTGATTATGGGGCGCGTGCACCGCACTGCGGCCCGGTTTTGAACTTGCGCCAAGACTGGAATGAGTTTTGACGTGCGCTGTGCGGCATGCAAAGCGGGCGGATTATAGCCCGGCATCAGGAATCGCCCGACGATTAAATATTCTCGGTCTTTTTGACCGTGTGGGGCGTGTAGACCAAGGCTTCCTTGGCCAGGACCCCAGGCAAGTCAGAAGGAGAGACTGGCAAAGGCGGATTAAGCTGATTGTTCACCTGATCCAGCTGAACCGCACTGGCACTGGCATTCCACATGCTCTTGACGTGATCCAACAACACCTGGTACATCGGTTTCGGGGGCGGATCCTCCGCTTTTTCAGTCTGTGGGCGATGAATAGTCCAATCCTTGGGAGTTTTTTGGTCCTCCCTGGAGTCAGATTTGGCTGTACCCGAAGCACTGGCGTACGCCGACTCCCCTTCCGGGGTCTTAAGCGCCGGGTTAACCATGTCGATAACGCCGGGAGTTGGCTGTACTGACGACGGTTCACGCTCAGACGGATTGACCGGAGCAATCGGGATAACCCTGTTTGCCCCAGCCGAAGCCAAATCTGCGCCGACTGGCCGCATATTTGGGTTTCGATCAATGGCAGGCAATTGCATTTTGTATAGGCTTAACGCCCCTCCGGTTGCTTTTAAGGCTCGACGTAACTTCTTAACGGCAGATTTAGGGGGATATTTAGCCCTATTTTTGAAAAAATTTCAAAAATCATTGGAAACGCGCGCAACAAACAACCAAAATGCACTATATTGGTGCAATCATGTGGCTTGCACCCTCAATGCAAGGCCATGCTGAGTTTACGCCGGTAACTGTCCACCAGCTGGGTCTGGGGGTTGGCTCTAGCGACGGTCTTGCCAGCAATTTCGATGCCGCCAGCGGTTTTTCCACTGGCAAGCGGATCACTCTTGGGCTTGGGTGGCGTCAGCAACTCCAGGATAGCCACATAGGTTTTACGCGGTACGGCATCCCCCCAGGTCTTGTCGCGCAAAATGATTTCGAGTAGCTCGTCCATTGCCCCGGTCCAGTTGCCGTTGGCCAGCAGCACCCGCGCCTTGGCCAAACGGGTATCAAAATCGCGCTTGTTGGCGGCAAGCAAGGCATCAAATTGTTCGGGCGGCCAACTGCCGCGCGGGTCTGTACTGACGAAACGGATCGCATCCAGATACTGGCCCAGCGCCTCAAACTGCAGTGTGCGCGGAATGGCGACCAGCGCCGGGGCCAGTGCGGCTTGCGCAGCGTCGAGCAAGCCGCATTCGATCAACAACTTCACATAGCTGTAGCGCGCCTCGTCGTTTCCGGGATCCGCTGCAACGGCTTCGTGTAATTTGTCCAGGGCGGCTTGCGTATCGCCTGCAGCCAACAGAGCCTGCGCGTCTTCGGCGCCAACCTGGGCTTCGAGTGCGTGGACTGATGGGACATGCCGATCCAGGAAGGCATTGACATGGCCCTGGGGGATCGCGCCCATGAAACCGTCCACGGGTTTACCGCTGATCAGCAGTATGCAAGTCGGTATCGAGCGCACGCCAAAAGCCTGGGCGAGTTCCTGCTGGCTGTCAGAATCGATTTTGGCCAGTCTGAAACGGCCCTCATACTCCTTTTCGGCCTTTTCCAGCAGCGGCCCCATCGTTTTACACGGGCCGCACCAGGAAGCCCAGAAGTAGACCAGCACAGGCACTGTGGCCGAGGTGGCAAGGACTTCTGCGTCAAAGTTTTCGAGGGTAACGTGGATCATTTTCAGGCAGCCTTGGGCTTAAAAGTAAAATGCGAAGATATGAACATTCAAATTGGCATTGTCATGGGATCGAGTTCCGACTGGGACACCATGCAACATGCAGCCCAGATTCTCCAACAATTTGACATCACCCACGAAACGCGGGTGGTATCGGCGCACCGCATGCCCGACGATATGTTTGCGTATGCACAAGCAGCGTTAACGCGAGGTCTGCGCGCCATCATCGCCGGTGCCGGTGGAGCCGCGCATCTGCCAGGCATGCTGGCCGCCAAGACCACGGTGCCGGTACTGGGTGTTCCGGTACCGTCAAAACACCTCTCGGGAATCGATTCCCTGCATAGCATTGTGCAAATGCCCAAGGGAGTTCCGGTTGCCACTTTCGCCATTGGTGCCGCAGGTGCTGCCAATGCCGCGTTGTTCGCCGTGGCCATGCTGGCAGCCGATCACCCCACGCTACGCAAGAAACTTGACGAATTTCGCGCCCACCAGACCGAAGTCGCACGCAGCATGACGCTGCCCCCCGTACTATGAGCGCCAGCGCCGCAAGGACCCTGGGTGTGCTCGGTGGCGGCCAGCTGGGGCGCATGTTCGTGCACGCCGCACAACGCCTGGGCTACAGCACCGCCGTGCTGGATCCCGATCCGTTCAGCCCGGCAGGGCTTGTCAGCCACCACCATATCCAGACCGCTTATACCGACCCGAACGGACTGGACCAGCTGGCCCGATGCTGCCGGGCTGTTACGACCGAGTTCGAGAACGTACCCGCGCTGGCGCTGGCGCATCTGGCGCGCAGCATTTCCGTTGCACCCGGCGCCGATGCGGTTTCCATCGCACAGGACCGCATCCGGGAAAAAACCTATTTTGCAAGCTGTGGCGTGCCCGTGGCACCCTACGCCGTGATCGAAACCGAAGCACAACTGGCCGCAGTATCCGAACAGCTGCTGCCGGGCATTCTGAAAACCGCACGTCTGGGCTATGACGGCAAGGGGCAGATTCGGGTACAGACCCACGCTGAACTGGCACACGCCTGGGACAAATTGCAGCGTACACCCTGCGTGCTGGAACAGTTGCTGGCACTGCAGCAAGAGTGTTCGGTCATCGTCGCGCGTGGGCGCGATGGCAGTTGCGTATCCTTGCCGCTGCAGTGCAACCGGCACCGCAACGGGATTTTGGCCGTAACCGAAATTTTTGAGGGAAATATCCCTGAAGCCCTTGCGCAGCGTGCGGACACAGCTACCAGGACAATAGCAAGCCATTTGAACTATGTCGGTGTGCTGTGCGTCGAATTCTTCGTATTGGCATCCGGCGAGCTGCTGGCCAACGAGATGGCGCCGCGTCCGCACAACAGCGGGCACTACAGCATCGACGCCTGTGATGTCTCGCAGTTCGAGTTACAGGTGCGTACGCTCGCCGATCTGCCGCTGGTGCAGCCACGCCAGCACAGCCCGGCGTTGATGCTCAATCTGCTGGGCGACATCTGGCCCGAAAACGGCGAACCACCCTGGGCCAAGGTGCTGGCCCTGCCCGGCGCCCATCTGCACCTGTACGGCAAAACCAAGGCCAGCAAGGGCCGCAAGATGGGCCACCTGACCCTCACCGGAGCAAGTATGGAGGCGGTGCGCGCCACGGCGCAGCAAGCAGCGGCGATTTTGGGCATCGCACCGTTCTGAGCCGATGATCCTGCCCGCATCCGCTCCCGAATCAATAGCTTTATGCGCACAATCCATAAGGGATGGCGACCTGATTGGCCTGCCAACCGAAACGGTCTATGGCCTGGCGGCCAACGCCGAAGACGACGCAGCGGTGGGGCGCATCTTCACCACCAAGGGCCGTCCGGCTAAACATCCCTTGATCGTGCACGTCAGCGCGCAAGATGGCGGTCGCAGTGGGGCCACGCATTTTGCATCCGAGCTACCGCCATTTGCCCAGCAGCTCATGGCCGCGTTCTGGCCCGGCCCCTTGACGCTGATCCTGCCACGGCGCAGCGACACAGCCTCGGCGGCGGCGGGAGGACAGGAATCGGTCGGCCTGCGTTGCCCGGCGCATCCAGTGGCCCAGGCGCTGTTGCACGCCCTGCGCGAACCACCCGAGGCCCAAGCCCCGGTGTGGGGGCTGGCAGCGCCCAGCGCCAACCGCTTTGGCCGCGTCAGCCCGACCTGCGCTGCGCATGTATACGACGAATTCGGCCCGGACTTGCCCGTGCTTGATGGGGGTGCATGTACGCTGGGAATCGAGTCCACCATCATCGACTGCACCCGTGGTCAGCCGGTGCTGCTGCGTCCCGGCTCGATTACCCGCGCACAGATCGAACAGGTCTGCGGCACCAGACTGCTATCCAATGAAGAGCTATCCACGCACGCCGGACGTGCGCCACGTGCCTCTGGAACCCTGGAGTCGCACTACGCACCCAATGCCCAGGTACGCTTGATGGACGCCAGGAGTTTGCAAGCTGCGCTGGATATGCTCACCCCGGCCATGGCCGCAAAGCAGGCAGGTGCAGCAGATGCACCTGCCATCGCCGTGTATGCCCGCAGCGCCCTGAAAATCCGCACCAGCCAGATCGTGCTGCGCACCATGCCCGAGCAAGCCGGGCAGGCAGCGCAGGAACTGTTCGCCACTCTGCGCGCCCTGGATGCAACCGGCGTCAAACTGATCTGGGTCGAAACGCCGCCCGACACCCTGGAATGGGAAGGCGTGCGCGACCGGCTGCAACGTGCGGCAGCCTGATCGTAATCACTGCTGCGGCAGCTCCAAACCCCTACGACCAGGATATCGAAGTCGCCTCGGTCCGGCCCGTGCGCGGTGGACCCTCTCCTGGTTCTGCCTCCAGTGCTTCCACGACGGGCACTGCCACGGGCATTCAGCGGTAGTACGTTGACTAACCAACAGGCTTGTACTGGTTGCTTGAAAAACAAACAAATACGGCTATATGGCTTATGGAACGTGCGCAATCAGCTCTTAAAAAGAGAGCATCTCGATTTCGAAGCCCACCACATTGCGGCTGGCCTTGCTGAACTCTACACCGATCAACCTGAACGGCTGCGATATCGTATTCATCGAGGGTGGCAAAGCCCGCATCCAATTTAAGTGCCAGCCTGTTTTGCAAGGCGCGGCGGTCAATGCGGAAGCGTTGCTGGCTGTACTCCGGTTGCAGAACGCCGTCAATGTCGAGAAATATGATTTTTGTCTGGCCAGGGATCATGTCGAGGTTCTTCGTCGGTGAAAGAAGATCAAGTTGCGATGAATAATGCAGAATTGGGCTGTATCGCCCTTGAAAACTGCGGGTGCAGCTATGAATTTAGTATTTTTTTACACACCGGGACGGGTTCGACGGGGGGCAGGGGCATGTGAAAGCGTGCGAATTTTCCTGAAATACCCGCAAAACATTTGCGACCCGCATGCTAGCATGCGAAAAAATCAGGATACGGAGGACAACAATCATGCCAAGCCAAACCTGTGGTTCGCACGTGGTTTCTACCCACTTCTCCCCCGGTTTCTTTACATCCGCGTTCAGTCTGTCCAAATGGCCTTTGGCGCTCACGGAAATTGACCCACCCCTGCTCATTGGAATTGACCCACAGACTTTGGCTGAGAGTACGTTGGCATGTGGTGATAGACGAACCCACAGCTCTTGGATGAATGCCTGAGGCTGACGTTCTTGCGTATGTCAACCGCCATTGCTTGAATTAATTCGTTGTCCAGACTCAAGATATCGTTTGACAAAGGCAGGCTTGGTCAATGTGGGTACGGATAGTTGGTGGTCTGCCAAGACTATGAATTGGCACTGCGCCCGACAAGCGTGTAAAACGCAGATGTAACGGATCTTCCCCCTAGTCAACCGAGCAAAACTGCATCAACTAATTGATTTAATTCACTTTCTTTGAGTGGTCAATTTTCTTTTAGTGGACACATTGACTTCCTTGTTTGGTGATTTTGGCAATCCAATGCCGGCATGTTCAAATAGTTTCTGGATTGCATCATTGGGAGTGGGGACACAGCGCACGATCTGATGATTCTCAGCACCCTTAACACTGAGCTCATGCACACAAAGCGTGGTCAATTGAGCAACCCCCTCTGCCACTGTTACATCTAAATTGCGCCAGCGTTTAGCTAACTCTTGTACCAACCGATATGCCAACATCACTACCAGGGCATGTCCGCGTGTGTGCGAAGCCAACCGCACGTATAGCGGACGCATTTCCAGCATAGTCTTGGAGGTGCGAAACGCCCACTCCATCACGTGCCAGATCCTTTGTAGCGCGCGTGCACGACTTCTTTGCTCGCTTTTTTGGCTTTTACATCGGTTTTTATCACGTAGCAGCCATCGAGTTGGGTGTGTTTTGATTTTGCCTGTGCGTCTTCTTTCAAACTGAGTATGCGCTCGTTGAGCGTCACGCTGACCCACGCCTGTAGTCCCAGCTCTTTGCATTTTTCTCAATTCGCGCCAGCGCCAAATTGGTTTTGGCCTCGTTTATGCTCGTCCAGGTACTGGTTGCTTTTGTCCAAAAGTGCCTGCAACCGCTCAAATTTGCTCTGATGTGAAGCTGCCAATTCACTCTGACGCACTGGGTTGCGCCGCAGCACGTAGCGCACCTGATCAACTCCGTCGCTGACCTCGGCCAAGCCATCCTTAAACAAGTCCATCCGCAATACACCAGACTTGAGCAAGCCCTCAATCTGAGGTTTTGTAATGGCCGTAATGTATGAATACCCCTTTTTAGCAAAGCAACTCTATCTGTTCGCTTTTGATCATGCCCCGATCACCCACCAGCGTGACCTCTTTGGCTCCAAAACGCGCAGCGAGCTTGTCGATCTGGTTTTTTACTGTCTTGGGGTCTTGAGTATTGCCAGAAAATACCTCAATGCCCAGCGGCACTCCGTAGCCATCGCACAGTAAACCAATGACAATCTGGCTTTTGCCCTTCTTGCCGTCCTGGTTGTAGCCAAAGGCTCCGAGTTCGTTACATGAACCCTCAGATAACTGCTGGTGACATCGTAGAGAAACAGTCCATCTGATGTACGTTGTGCTGACTTGTTCGTAACCTGCTCAGGTGCGCTCTGTGTGTGATGCTGTGCGCTGTAGTTGCTTGCTTGAGAGTGTGTAAAAAGCGTTTTCTCAATGAACTCCTGTTGCTCGGTGAGCCAACCAAGGTTTTGGTACAAATCGTCTTCATCAAACGTGGCAAATCCAAATTCCGCATGCGTGAACGCGTGCCAGGCGCACCGCAGACAGCCGTGAGCCTTGGTCTATTGCGCGTGCCAACACCTGCCACAACGCAAGACGACCTGCACGCTCTGAACCCAGCGCTCGTAATGCCCAACTCACGCGCAAGTTCTGCGAGTAGCCAGATCGCACCAATGGACTGCCCTTGATGCGGTTGCACGCATCAAATCAATGTCACTGACAACAGCGGTCTTTGCCTCAGCAATGGGGGTGTCCAGCTGGGGTACCTTTGGGACAGAAATAGGCCCGTCAAGTTGAGCAGACAGCGTGCTCAATTGATCCTTGTGTTTAGGCTAAGCGGCTGCAATATCTTGTTCAGAGCACTTGCTTAGGTTAGCAATGGTGCGATGCTTGACCTTTCCGCCATCGCGAAAGCTTTCACGCAGAAGATAACGGGTGTATGATTTCTCGCCGTTACGAACAGTAGAAGCGTCGATATACATAGTGACTACAAATATAGTCAAAAAACTGCAAAATTACCAATGAAAAATAACTTTTCCAAAGAAAAATTAGTGGCTACAAAATTGCTAAGTCATTGATTTAGATCGATGTGGCAAAGGTCATGGGGGACGATCCGATGTAATGAAGAACGGGCGCACCAACCGCTTTCGACCCGAACAAGTGATTTCGGCTAGCGCGCCCCACCCGTATCAGCCACGAGTGCGCACCAATTATTGTCCCCAGTCGTGATCAATGTCAGTGCTGAATGTGCTGTGAGCATGAACCACGGATCAACTTTCGAGTGTCCATTTGAGGCTCCAACAGGGAGCGCTGAATGCAAAGCTGCATTGAGCAGTGGACGCACGCTACAATGTGCGTGCTGTCAAACCGAAGTGCTAGTGTGTACGCCTTGTGACCGAGGTCAGCGCTACTGCAGCGCTGAGTGTCGCAAACAGGCACGTCTAGCCAGTCAACGCAGAGCCTCCAGGATATATCAAAGCAGCCGTGTCGGACGCTGCAACCACGCCCGTCGTCAACAACGATTACGCCTACGCCAGCGAGAGCAGGAACCGCCTCCAAAATAGTGACTCATCAGGGCCTTCCCAAGAAGCCTGTGCGGGTGATTTACTACCACCACAGCTCGATGTGAAGCCAGCGCAACTGTCAAGCCGACACCAGCGGGGCATTGCCACTGGTGCGCGCGCCCTGTGGCGAGCGGAGTTCGCCGTAGTCGGCTGCTGCGGGCAACGGGTGAACCGATTTCGACCCATAAAAGACAAGGAATTACCCATGACCGACTCCCCTTGAAGCCAGACCAGCAACACCCATGGCTTTGGCGCTCATGAACAAAGTGTGGGCGGGTACGTTGGCGCAAGACAAGTCGATTTACACCGCCTGGAGCTGCGCTTTGAGGCCACCCGCATCGCCGATACGGCGGCAGTGCAGCGACTGACTGAATCGATACGCACAAGCGGACAACTGGTAGCGTGCATTGCCGCTGACGACCAAGACAGTGGTGCCCTGCTACTGATTGACGGCTACCGGCGCCTGAGCGCGCTCAAGCGACTGGGCGCAGACACCGCCCTGGTGCAATGCTGGCACTGCCCGGTGGGGCCTGCGCTGGCACAGATGCTGGCCCACTCGTTCTCGCGGGCATTTGACCCCATGGAGGAAGCCCTCATGCTGCGCGAGCTGATCGACTCCCTTGGCCTGAGTCAGCGCGAAGCTGCACGTCAATGCGCCCGTGATGTGAGCTGGTACAGCGCCGCTTGGTACTACTGGGGCACTGTCCCCGGACCTGGTGCAGGCGGTGCGCAGTGGGGCATATCGAGATTGGGCGGGCTCACGCATTGTGGCCCCGTTGGCGCGCGCCAACAGCGAGCATGCCAGTCAACTACTGGCCAGCATGGCAAGCGACCACTTAAGTACGCGTGAACTGCAAGCCTGGTTTAGCCACTACCAAGCCGCCCAACACACGCAGCGCCAACGCATGGTGGAACACCCACGCCTGTTTATCGACAGCTTGAACGAGAGACAAAGCCAGAGCATTGCCAAAGACCTGCGGGGCGGACCTGAACGAGGGTGGCTGCTGAGCTGGGTTACCTGCAAGCACTGCTGCAACGCGCACACCGACGCCTAGTGCCACTGACCGCCCCGTTGGACAACGCCAGGCGCGTGTCTGCGCCTGCATGTAGCGCTGGAACAAGTGAACAACGAACTTACCAGGCTGGTGCCATGACCCCGATAGATATTCGTGCCAGTGTGCTCACCTTGCAACCAACGAGCACGGGTTTACGTGAAATCAGCCGGGTGCTGCATCTCTCGCGCAACACCGTGCGAGGCATCCTGCGCGAGCCACAAGGCGTGCAAACCCTGCCCACCCGGTGAATGAGGTCACCCAACAACTCACCGAAGTCTATGCCAGAGCCAAAGGTAACGCCGTGCGTATGGCCCAGATACTGGCTGATGAGTACAAGCGACCCGCCCTACAGCACTCTCACGCGCTGGGTGCGCCAAGCTGAACTGCGCCAACCACCCAGCGCTCCGGCGAATACCACTTCGAGCCCGGCCAGGAGATGCAGCACGACACATCGCCCCATAAGATGGAGGTGGCGGGCAAGAGCATTACCGCCCAGTGTGCAGGTCTGACCTTGGCGTACTCGCGGCGTTTGTTTATCTGGTACTACCCACGATTACCCGCTTTGAGGCCAAGGGACTTCTTGTTGCGCGCAGCCCAGTTCATGGACGGCACTTGCCCACTTTGCGTGATCGACAATACCAGCGTCGGTCTCGCTGGTGGTGCTGGGCCTGATGCGGTATTCGCACCAGAGATGGCCGCCTTTGCACGCGCCCTGGGCTTCAAGTTATGGCGCACCGTGTCAGTGACCTGATCGCCAGAATCGAGCGCCCCTTTGCATGGGTTGAGGACAACTTCCTGCCTGGGCGCAGTTTTGGCCTCTTTCGATGACTTGAACGCACAGGCGCTCAAGTGGCATTCAGTTAAGTGGCCAATGTGAAGCCAAAACGCAGTCTGGGCATGGCACCGCAGGGTGGCGTACGTGATGGAGAAGCCATACCTCACCA
>JADJFE010000032.1 GCA_016708725.1 Candidatus Aalborgicola bjergmarkensis | reverse complement strand
CTCAAAGCGGTTTAAAGGCCCTTAAATATAAAACAGAGCTCACGCTGGCGGATATTGATGCGGTTTTCACGGCAATGGTCGCTTCCTCACTGGCGAGCGCTAAGGCCCAGCTTTTTCCAGACAAGTAAATGGGCTCCAATCCTTTGGACGTAGCTGCTTTGAAAGTATGTGTAAGGGATGACAAGAAATTTTCTCCTTGTTCAAACCTCTCCTTTGCAGATTACGAGGCATTTATTTTTGTGCAAACTGGTGAAATCTTCGGCGCTCAAAATAACTGACCCACCTGCAATAACTAACAAGCTGACCCACCGGTTTGCGCGGCTGTTTGTAACTTGATGGCCTGCAGGAAGCAGAATCGGCGATCATTGGCTCGACCAATGTGCGTGAAGAAGCGACTTCAGTTCATTGAAGAAGCAACCCGTTTGAAGATGAAGAGTTTGGTTACGCAAGCATGGGTTGCCACCCTGCTCGACTGAGCATGATCACCTTCCGTGATGGATTGATTACTGCATCCATCACCGTTGCTATCAATCAAATCGAGGACTCTTGCGTTGTTGGCGGAATACCGGTTTGATACTTGGTGAACCGGTGTAGGTGGAACTGAGAGTCAAGACAAAATTTTTCAGTTAATTTAAGCTGTTCTCGTTTGTGCGTATGCAACTGGATGGCATTGCCCCGGGTTTGTCTTGGTATTGAACATCGTGGTTTTATTTTCAACTGGCAGTTTGGCAGGCGAAGCGCGTCAGGCCCGTGGGCAAGACCTTGTGAGTAGTACGGGTGGGAGGGTGTGGGTATGTGTGGTCAAGCTGGGCGTTTTGCAAGCTCCACCAGATCCACGCCGACCCCTGACTTATCCATCAAGCAGATACTACACGGCGGTGGTGAGACGGTTTTTACTTTGCCTTGGGGCTCGCAGGACTGGTTGAGCTCTGCACAGGTGCTGTGGCAGGTGCGCTGGTGCGCAAAGATGCACCTTCAATGCGGATGGTGATGCAGTGGTGCTGCAGCCGATCAAGCAAGGCATCGACCAGCGGCTTGTTGTTAAACAACTCGTACCACTGGGGGTAGTCCAAATTCGTAGGTAGGATGGGGCTCACCGCCCATAGCGTTGATCCATCGACGAAAGAACGCGTTGGTCTGTTCTGTCTTCAAGTTCAAGTAACCCAGCTCGTCAATGCAAAGCGGCTGCATACGTGCAAGCGCCGTGAGCAGCTTGGTTGTGGAGCGATCTGCCAGCGAGGCATACAGCTCATCGAGCAGCGCCTGCGCACTGTAAAAGCGCCCCGCCAGCCATTGATGCAGGCCTGGCGCAATAGTCCCAGAGCGATGCCGGTCTGCAGGTGCCGGTGCCGCAATGAGCACCAGATTGTCGGCGCGACGCACAAACTCCAAGTCGGCAAGACCGAGGATTTGTGCCTTATTCACCCCGCTTTGGCGATCAAAGGGAAAGGTGTCGATCGTCCATTGCCAGGGCAGGTGTGCCTGCGCCACCCGATTGACTAATGAGCGTTCCCGCTGAAACGCAAGCCTGCTCGCTTAGCAGGCGTTGCACCACCTCTGTGCAAAGAGGTGCCATTGCGCTCAGCGCGATCAAGTTCGCTGTCCAGCACACGCGCCATGCCTTTGAATTTCAACTCCGTTAGCAATGCGTGCAAGGCCTCACGCGGGGTCGGTGTCGCTGTCGTTTTTGGTTTTGCTCATCGTCTTTATCATCCGGTTCATTGGGGAGGTTGTCATGGCTGCTCTCACCTAGCGCAAAGAAGTCGCCTGCCACATGGCGCAACACCATGGACTCCAGTCGCGTCAAATCAAACAGACCGTACTTGAGCGCCTGCTCCAGCGCTGCTAGGAACGGCTGCGCTGGGTAGGTCCGTTTAATCTGTAGCAGTCGGTTCAGTGCCCGTGTACCACGCCCATTGAGGTGCTTGATGAGCGCTGTGACGGACGCATCAAGAACAGGAGATTGACCGCACAACAACTGCGCCTGTAGCGAAGGCTGGCGAGGCGTGCGTTTGGGTATGGTGATGCCCGGGCAAGGTGGGAGCGCGCATCACGCACAACCAGCAAACGGGGATGACTGGCCACCAAGGTGCGTTTGTAATGAATCCCGATACTGGCGTAATGCTTGTACACCGTCACAGTCTTACTCACCAGCCGTTCAGGTGTAGAATACCGGTTGGTGTCGACGCTGACAAAACCGTACAAGTCCACCACCGCTCAAACACCTCGTAGACTGCTGGCAAGACGATTGACAGGCTGGTGAGGTAAGGCTTCTCCATCACGTACGCCACCTCAGGTGCCATGCCCAGACTGCGTTTTGGCTTGGCATTGGCCACTTCAACGCACCACTTGAGCGCCTGTGCGTTCAAGTCATCAAGAAACTAAAACTGCGCCCAGGCAGGAAGTTGTCCTCAACCCATGCAAAGGGGCGCTCGATTCTAACTTTGCGATCAGGGTCATTGACACGGTGTGCCATAAACTTGAAGCCCAGGGCGCGTGCAAAGGCGGCCATCTCTGGTGAATACCGCATCAGGGCCCAGCACCACCAGCGAGAATGACGCTGGTATTGTCGATCACGCAAAGTGGGCAAGTGCCGTCCATGAACTGGGCTGCGCGCAACAAAAGTCCTTGGCCTCAAAGCGGGTAAGTCGTGGGTAATACCAGATAAACAAACGCCGCGAGTACGCAAGGTCAGACCTGCACACTGGGCGGTAATGCTCTTGCCCGCCACCTCCATCTTATGGGGCGATGTGTCGTGCTGCATCTCCTGGCCGGGCTCGAAGTGGTATTCGCCGGAGCGCTTAGGTGGTTGGCGCAGTTCAGCTTGGCGCACCCAGCGCGTGAGGGTGCTGTAGGGCGGGTGCAGGTCGTACTCAGCGGCCAGGATTTGGGCCATGCGCACGGCGTTGCCTTTGGCTCTGCCCAGACTTCGGTGAGTTGTTGTTGGGTGACCTCATTCACCGGGTGGGCAGGTGTTTGCACGCCTTGTGGCTCGCGCAGGATGCCTCGCACGGTGTTGCGCGAGAGATGCAGCACCCGGCTGATTTCACGTAAACCTGTGCTCTGTTGGTGCAAGGTGAGCACACTGGCACGAATATCTATCGGGGTCATGGCACCAGCCTGGTAAGTTCGTTGTTCACTTGTTCCAGCGCTACATGCAGGCGCAGACACGCCCTTTAGCGTTGGTTCCAACGGGCGGTCAGTGGCACCAGGCGTCGGTGTGCGCGTTGCAGCAGTGCTTGCAGGTAAACCCAGCCCAGCAGCCACCTCACGTTCAGGTCCGCCCCGCAGGTCTTTGGCAATGCTCTGGCTTTTGTCTCTCGTTCAAGCTGTCGATAAACAGGCGTGGGTGTTCCACCATGCGTTGGCGCTGCGTGTGTTGGGCGGCTTGGTAGTGGCTAAACCAGGCTTGCAGTTCACGCGTACTTAAGTGGTCGCTTGCCATGCTGGCCAGTAGTTGACTGGCATGCTCGCTGTTGGCGCGCGCCAACGGGGCCACAATGCGTGAGCCCGCCCAACTCGATATGCCCCCACTGCGCACCGCCTGCACCAGGTCCTGGGACAGTGCCCCCAGTAGTACCAAGCGGCGCTGTACCCAGCTCAATCACGGGCGCATTGACGTGCAGCTTCGCGCTGACTCAGGCCAAGGGAGTCGATCGGCTCGCGCAGCATGAGGGCTTCCTCCATGGGGTCAAATGCCCGCGAGAACGAGTGGGCCAGCATCTGTGCCAGCGCAGGCCCCACCGGGCAGTGCCAGCATTGCACCAGGGCGGTGTCTGCGCCCAGTCGCTTGAGCGCGCTCAGGCGCCGGTAGCCGTCAATCAGTACCAGGCACCACTGTCTTGGTCGTCAGCGGCAATGCACGCTACCAGTTGTCCGCTTGTGCGTATCGATTCAGTCAGTCGCTGCACTGCCGCCGTATCGGCGATGCGGGTGGCCTCAAAGCGCAGCTCCAGGCGGTGTAAATCGACTTGTCTTGCGCCAACGTACCCGCCCACACTTTGTTCATGAGCGCCAAAGCCATGGGTGTTGCTGGTCTGGCTTTCAAGGAGTCGGTCGTGGGTAATTCCTTGTCTTTTGATGGGTCGAAAATCGGTTCATCGTTGCCCGCAGCAGCCGACTACGGCGAACTCCGCTCGCCACAGGGCGCGCGCACCAGTGGCAATGCCCCGCTGGTGTCGGCGGACAGTTGCGCTGGCTTCACATCGAGCCGTGGTGGTAGTAAATCACCCGCACTGGGCTTCTTGGGAAGGCCCTGATGAGTCACTATTTTTGGAGGCAGTTCCTGCTCTCGCTGGCGTAGGCGTAATCGTTGTTGACGACGGGCGTGGTTGCAGCGTCCGACACGGCTGCTTTGATATATCCTGGAGGCTCTGCGTTGACTGGCTAGACGTGCCTGTTTGCGACACTCAGCGCTGCAGTAGCGCTGACCTCGGTCACAAGGCGTACACACTAGCACTTCGGTTTGACAGCACGCACATTGCAGCTTGCATTCAGCGCTCCTGTTGGAGCCTCAAATGGACACCTCGAAAGTCGATCCGTGGTTCATGCTCACAGCACATTCAGCACTGGACATTGATCACGACTGGGGACAATAATTGGTGCGCACTCGTGGCTGATACGGGTGGGGCGCGCTAGCCGAAATCACTTGTTCGGGTCGAAAGCGGTTGGTGCGCCCGTTCTTCATTACATCTGCGTTTTACACGCTTGTCGGGCGCAGTGCCAATTCATAGTCTTGGCAGACCACCAACTATCCGTACCCACATTGACCAAGCCTGCCTTTGTCAAACGATATCTTGAGTCTGGACAACGAATTAATTCAAGCAATGGCGGTTGACATACGCAAGAACGTCAGCCTCAGGCATTCATCCAAGAGCTGTGGGTTCGTCTATCACCACATGCCAACGTACTCTCAGCCAAAGTCTGTGGGTCAATTCCAATGAGCAGGGGTGGGTCAATTTCCGTGAGCGCCAAAGGAAATTCCTGAAGCTATTACACAGTCATCGGTACAACAGGCGTTGGAGCGCCTGCGTGGAGAGAAGTTTGTCTGGCGAGCCGGAAGAGGCGCCTATCTCATCGAGGATTCTCAACACGCTGTTTGGATGAAAGAGCTTGTAGAACAGAGTAGTAACGATGTCGATAGAGCACGTAGCGAAATTTATGCAAGAGCTGCTGGCGCAGTGCTGGCATTGAAAACCGAAATGGAGACTCCACAATGAAACCCCTTTGCTTCGTTCTCATGCCGTTTGGCCGTAAACCGGCGCATGATGGCCGAATGGTGGACTTTGACGCGATCTACACCAATCTCATCAAGCCCGCCATTGACGCGGCGGGGCTGGAGCCGTTGCGCGCCGATCAGGAAATGACGGGCGGCCTGATCCACAAGGCCATGCCACCCTGCTTGAGCTGGCCGTGCTGGCCCGCAACCCGGCCGCTGGCACCACCGCCCTGACCCACGCCCTGGCCGCCATGCGCGAACCCTGGGAACCAGAGACCACCGCCCGCAACCTGCGCCTGATCCGCGAAGCGCGGGCGCTGCGGGGTGAGGTGCTGGACTGGGCGGATCAAGCGGAAGCGGGATTGTTGCGCACGGCGGGTGTATAGGCGCATGGCCTGTAGCCGCTTTGCAAAGTCGCAACAACCCTAACCGGAATTCAAACCAATCATTGTTTCCGAAGCGCTCCAGTCTTGCGGTTGCAGGCTGGACTGTGTTGTCTCGGGAGCAGAAATTTTCCGGAACATGGCATCAGCCAAGTCGGGGTAACGGCTCAATAACTCACTCACCGCAGCCTGGTCGCTTGCCTCTTGGCACGCCCGCAACAGGGCTGCAAAGATTTTCAAGGTGTCGGGGTGCTCGGAGCCCAGCACGCGTTGGCGCACCGCCAGCACCTGCTCTTGCATGGCCCGCGCGGCGGGCAACTCACCCATGGCTTGCAGGGTGATTGCCAGGTTGTTCATGCTGGTCAAGGTGTCGGGGTGCTTGACGCCCAGCACGCGTTGGCGCACCGCCAGCACCTGCTCTTGCATGGCCCGTGCGGCGGGCAGCTCGCCCATGTTCCACAAGGTGCTTGCCAGGTTGTTCATGCTGGTCAAGGTGTCGGGGTGCTCGACGCCCAGCACGCGTTGGCGCGCAGCCAGCACCTGCTCTTGCATGGCCCGTGCGGCGGGCAGCTCGCCCATGGCTTGCAGGGTGATTGCCAGGTTATTCATGCTGGTCAAGGTGTGGGGGTGCTCGGAGCTCTGCACGCGTTGGTGCACCGCCAGCACCTGCTCTTGCATGGCCCGTGCGGCGGGCAGCTCGCCCATGGCTCTAAGTGTGCTTGCCAGGTTGCCCATGCTGGTCAAGGTGGCGGGGTGCTCGGAGCCCAGCACGCGTTGGCGCGCAGCCAGCACCTGCTCTTGCATGGCCCGTGCAGCGGGCAGCTCGCCCATGTCTTTTAGTGTGCCTGCCAGGTTATTCATGCTGGTCAAGGTGTCGGGGTGCTCGACGCCCAGCACGCGTTGGCGCGCAGCCAGCACCTGTTCTTCCATGGCCCGTGCGGCGGGCAACTCGCCCATGTTCCACAGGGTGCTTGCCAGGTTGTTCATGCTGTTCAAGGTGGCGGGGTGCTCGGAGCCCAGCACGCGTTGGCGCGCAGCCAGCACCTGCTCTTGCATGGTCCGTGCGGCGGACAGCTCGCCCATGTTCCACAGGGTGCTTGCCAGGTTGCTCATGCTGGTCAAGGTGTCGGGGTGCTCGACGCCCAGCACGCGTTGGCGCACCGCCAGCACCTGCTCTTCCATGGTCCGTGCGGCGGGCAGCTCGCCCATGTCTTTTAGGGTGCTTGCCAGGTTGTTCATGCTGGTCAAGGTGGCGGGGTGCTCGGAGCCCAGCACGCGTTGGCGCACCGCCAGCACCTGCTCTTGCATGGTCCGTGCGGCGGGCAGCTCGCCCATGGCTTGCAGGGTGCTTGCCAGGTTGTTCATGCTGTTCAAGGTGTCGGGGTGCTCGACGCCCAGCACGCGTTGGCACACCGCCAGCTCCTGCTCTTGCATGGTCCGTGCGGCGGGCAGCTCGCCCATGGCTTGCAGGGTGCTTGCCAGGTTGTTCATGCTGGTCAAGGTGGCGGGGTGCTCGGAGCCCAGCACTTTCTGTTGTTGCGCCAGCAGTTGGGTAGCCAGCTCTTTGCACCGGTCATCATTGGTGCGGTATTGCTGGTACACAGCAACCAGGTCAGCCATCCATTGCCAGCGCTCATGGCGGCTCAGGCTTACCGCATCAACCCACTTCAGCATGGCATCGTCACATTTTTCGTGCAACCAAGACAGCACATGTGTTGGATTCGCTTGCAGATAAGCCAGCCAGCGCCTGGGCACGGTTTCCCAGTCGGACGGCAAGCCATGGCCCTCGGGCTTGTTATGGGCCAACATAAAAAGTTGGCGCGCCTCTATCCAGTCCCCGCCATGCATCAATGCCAGGGCTTTGAGTAGTATCCCTTGCGGTAGCAGTGTGTTTAATGCGCTGGACGCAGCCAATTGCTGGTGCTGGCCCATTGCCAGTAGCGCTTCGCGCAATACGACATAACCCAAGGTTTCGGCCCCTGTAGTCGCGGCCTGTATTTGATCCAGCCATGCCTTGAACACCTGTGGCTCGTCGCTTGCAGGCGGCGTCAATGTCGCTAACCACTGCTCCAGGGCCAATTCATTCAAACGCGCGCGCGGTGGCATCCAAGGCTGCGCGCCACTGCTCAACCAGGGCAAAAATGCCTCAAAAGCGCTGCGTAGCGACAGCCGGTCTTTGGCTGCGGCAGGGCCAAAACAGAGTCGTTCGCCAAAGGCGTAGTCTGGGCTGTGTGGCACCTGCACTGCATCAAAATAGTCGCCAAGACCTTTCGCAACATCAACCGGCTGTTCGCAATCGTCAGTTGGGTGGTCAAAAAGCTGTTCAAACATGGGCTGGTATCCATCGACTGGCCCAAAAGTCGGGTGTTGCGCAACTCCGCGCCGCCATGTTTCGCGCGCATCCTCACTGGTTTGCTCCACCCGAGACGGCAGAGGGTACACACGCAATGGGCGCAAATCCGCAGATGTGTCCCGGTAAGTCTGCGCCTGCCGCACGATGTGTGACACGCCGGTCAGACTTTGCCGGTTGGGTGTAAACACCACGGTCAGCACGTCGGGCAGTAGCATGGTGCAGATACCGCTGGTATCGCTCAGGCCAGTGCGGGCGTCGATCATGGTGCAGGCATAGTCTTGCGCCCATCGCGCAGCCAACGCCCTGAAAATGCCTGGCGCGCCGGTAAACAAGCGTTGCCAATTCATACGGGAAAGGCGCTTCGCGTAACTGTGGTCAAACCGCCCTGCTTTGATAAGGTGGATAGGCGACTGCGTTGTGGCTATCAAATAGGGTGTGAAATCAAATGCTGCAACCAAGTGGTGACACTCTTCATCGTTCAACCCCGCACCCGGTAAATTCGCAGTCTTTTTAGCCGCCACCGCCGCGCTAACCTGCTGCTTCAGCGCTTCAAACAACTCTAGCGTGCCGGGCTGATCGTCCAGCTCCGCTGGCATGGGGAGGAAGTCGCGCAAATAGTGGTGCAAACCCGGTGCTTCCAGGTCAAAATCAATCAGCAACATAGGCTTGGCGGTGGCAGGCCAGCGCTCTGCCATCAAGCCCGCGCAATTGGCCAGCGCCATGGTGCGGCCCGTGCCCCCCTTGTACGAATAAAACGTAATAACCTCACCCGGTGCATCGCGCTGGGCATAACGCAACAGCCATTCAGGGCCAAAACCGCTGCTATAGCGTGCGGGCCAACTCACCATGATCCACCTCCAGCATGGGGAAAGCTGTCAGCAGGCGTACTGGCACCACCAGGTAACTTGAACGCCGCACACAGGTTGGCTTGCCATAGTTGTGCCACATTGGGATGTTCTTTGAGCCATTGCCAGTGCTTGTAGATACGGTCTGCCAATCCCTCCACGGTATCCCGGTGTTTTTTGGTCTTGCGCACCTGTGCCGGGTTTGCACAGCAATCAAAAAAATCAACCACGTGATAACCCTTATTTAAGCGTGGCAACGGCACTTGCTCTTTGAGACGCAGGCCGATGATCCAGTCACGCGCATGATCTTGCTCATTCAGCGCACCAAGCCGCCGCTTCGCCAATAGTTCCATGCCATCGAACTCGCTGACACAGCCTGGGCTACCGTTGAAATAGGTGGGCGCACAGACGGCAATCATCATCGCACTGTGACACAGTTCACGCTGAACCCACAACGTCCAATCGTCACCGTTACGCCGTTCTTCGCACTGGTCATACTTGAAAATAGAAAATTCATTTTTCCCATAAACCAGCAGGTGCTCCTTTAGCTCGCAGTAGAACTCCTGTGCAAAAGTGGATGCCTTTCCGGCATCGCGCGCAAAGCTGAGAAAACATGCGTGTTCGAAAGTCATGGAGCGTCAAGTGGCAAGTGTGGTGAATTGCGCCACACCAAAATAGGTATGGACCGTCGCAGCCGCTGGCGGTGGTGCGAGTTTACGGCACACCGGTTGCCCCGGAGATGCGTGCTGGGCCGTGATTCAAATTGGATAGTTGATTTTCCCTTGAATACCAGGGTAAAGTCGTGATTCACAAAGACAATACACCGCCTTGCAAAACGCATGGTCACTTGAATGCTGTACGTACCACCCCAGCCGTTCGGCTCCAATGCGCTATGCATTAAATAGCTGCTCCCGCACATTCCACGTGACTTACCGCCTGTTTTGACTGGAAACATTTATGACAAATTCCACCACCACCCTTGGCCGCCACGACATCTTCCTCAGCTACCCCAGCGCCGACCGAGCGCAGGCTCTGGCCCTGAAAGCCGCGCTGGAAGCACTCCAACTTAGCGTGTGGCTGGACACCGAGCGTATTGACGATGCCGCATCCATCCAGCGCAGCATTGAACACGGCCTGGCCCGCAGCCGCCTGCTGGTGGCCTGGTACTCCGAAGCCTACGCACACTCGCGCCCCTGCCAGTGGGAGCTGACCGCCGCGCTCATCGTGCAGCAAAGCGAGAAGAGCGCCGCAAAACGTGTGCTGGTGGTCAACCCCATCACCAGCGTCGGCCACATCGCCCAGACCGCCGTGCGCGATATTGAGCTGATATCAGCCGCAGGCGGCCAGACCATGACGGTGCTGGCGCAACAGCTCAAAGATGCCGGGGCGTATGCGCTGAAGCAGGGCCTGCTGGGCGATGTGCGTCAACTGGCGCGCCCGCTCTGGCACGGCAGCAAAAAAGGTCTGGGCTCCTCGCGCTTTGTTGGCCGCCTAAGCGAGCTGTGGCAAGTGCAAAACGCCCTCACCCGTGGCCGCTACGCCATTGTCACCGGCCAACCCAGCCCCGGCGCAGCCACCGCGCTGGCCAGCGTGCGCGGTGGTGGCGGCATGGGCAAATCGCTGCTGGCCGAGGAATACGCCTCGCGCTTTGGCTGCTTCTGGAGCGGCGGCGTGTTCTGGATCGACGCCATGGGCGTGAGCGACCGGCCCGAAGACACACCCGCCACCCTGGCACCCAAACGCCAATCCTACTACCTGGAGCAACTCGGCCTGTTTGTCACCGCGCTCGACAAAGACATCAACATCCAGGGCCTGGACCTGCGCCAACTGCGCGCCCACCTCAAGCGCCACCTGCACCAGCGCGGCCAACCCTACCTGTGGCTGGTAGACGACCTGCCCGCCTGTTCCCACCAGGAGCTGCAAGACTGGCTGGCACCCTGCGACTTGGGTGCCACCCTGCTCACCAGCCGCACCCGCCAGCACGAGGCCGCAGGCACGCTGGTGGAGTTGGGCATCTTGCTGCCGGACGACGCCTACGCCCTGCTGTGCCGTGAGCGCCAGCCGCACAACGATGCCGAGAAGGCAGCGGCCCGCAGCATCGTGCAGCGCCTGGGCGGCCACGCCATGGCGGTCGACCAAGCCCGTGCCGCCTGCGCCCGCCAAGGCTTTGGCGGTTTTCTGGCGCGGCTGGACCAGCACGACCAAAACGCCCTCGCACTCTCGGCCACACTGGCAGGCGAGCTGCCCAGCGGCCACGAGCGCGACATTGCCAAAACCTTTTTGGGCAGCATCAACGGCCTGCGCCCCGACGCCCTGGCCCTGCTCACGCTAAGCTCCCAGCTCAGCAACGCCCCCATTTCAAGAAATCTCATCACCGCCTGCAAACAAGCGTATGACCAGGCGGCGCAGCAGGGTGCCGCCATGGCCGACGACCCAAACGCCGCCCTGTTTGCCGCGCAAGACTGGGCCGACCTGGGCATGACCGAGTTGAGCGCCTGCTCCCTGGCCGACCCGGCAGACGCCGCCCGCCACGCCAGGTGCCCCCACTGATCCCGCCATCACCGTGCACACCCTGATTGCGCGGGTGGCCCGCTGGCACTTGGTAGCCAACGCAACCCCCACACCAGCACCCGCCCACGCCAGCCAAGCCACAGCCCCCTGGCGGCAGGCAGCGGTGGGCGCGCTCAAGCACGCCCTGCAAGACGCGAAAGACATTAGCCAACACGCAGCACTCGTGCATGACGCGCAGCACGCGCGCCAGCTTTGCGAACAGACCGACACGCTGGATGAAGCGGTGGTGCTGGCGCGCGTTGCCGCATACGACTACGCCAAGGGGCACTATGCCCTGGCCCGCACCGCTTGGGAGCGCGTGCTGGAGGTGCTCCAACGCGAGCAGGGCTCCGAGCACCCCGCCACCTTGACCAACATGGACAATCTGGCAAGCACCCTGCAAGCCATGGGCGAACTGCCCGCCGCACGGGTCATGCAAGAGCAGGTGTTGGCTGCGCGCCAACGCGTGCTGGGCGTCGAGCACCCCGCCACCTTGAATAGCATGAACAACCTGGCAGGCACCCTGTGGGACATGGGCGAGCTGCCCGCCGCACGGGCCATGCAAGAGCAGGTGCTGGCTGCGAGCCAACGCGTGAAGGGCTCCGAGCACCACGACACCTTGAGCAGCATGAACAACTTGGCACTCACCCTGCAAGCCATGGGCGAGCTGCCCGCCGCACGGGCCATGCAAGAGCAGGTGCTGGCTGCACGTCAACGCGTGCTGGGCGTCGAGCACCCCGACACCTTGAGCAGCATGAACAACCTGGCAGACACCCTAAGAGCCATGGGTGAGCTGCCCGCCGCACGGGCCATGCAGGAGCAGGTGCTGGCTGCGAGTCAACGCGTGCTGGGCGTCGAGCACCCCCACACCTTGAGCAGCATGAACAACCTAGCAGGCATCCTGCAAGCCGTGAGCGCGCTGCCCGCCGCACGGGCCATGCAAGAGCAGGTGCTGGCGGTGTACCAACGCGTGCTGGGCTCCGAGCATCCCGCCACCTTGACCAGCATGAACAACCTGGCAAGCACCCTGTGGGACATGGGCGAGCTGCCCGCCGCACGGGTCATGCAAGAGCAGGTGCTGGCGGTGCGCCAACGCGTGCTGGGCGCTGAGCACCCCGCCACCTTGAACAGCATGAACAACCTAGCAAGCACCCTGTGGAACATGAGCAAGCTGCCCGCCGCACGGGCCATGCAAGAGCAGGTGCTGGCGGTGTGCCAACGCGTGCTGGGCTCCGAGCACCCCAATACGGTTAGCGCCTTGGGCAATTTGCTCCGCATGCTGCGTGAGGCCAAGGACCAAACCCGCATCAAGGCCGTCGCCGCGCAATACCCTGTCACGTTCGCGAAGCTGTGAGTCCGATAAACGGCGCGGCAAGTCCTCCAACCCGCCCAGTCCAGCCAGCAACCTCACGCCACCAGCTCCCATGACCCCGCGTAACCGCTACACATTTGCTATCTGCTCCCGCACATTCCACGGGGGCTGCAAGCTGATTTATCCATAAACCGCATGCACCACACCATGCCAATAAATCACCCATCCCCCGCACGCCCCAGCGTCTTCATCTCCTGCGCCAGCACCGAGTTTCTCGGCTACCGCAAGGCGTTGCGCGGCCATCTGACCAGCCACATCGGCGAGGCCAAGGTGCAGGAGGACTTTGGCAACAGCGGCGGCTCCTTGCTGGAGAAGCTGGACGACTACATCCAACGCAGCAGCGCCGTGCTGCACCTGATTGGCGACTGGGCTGGCAGCTACGCCCAACCCGCCGAGGTGCAGGCCATGCTGAAACGCCACCCCACGCTGGCCACCGCCTTGCCCGAGTTGCAAATCAACCCGCACGCCACGCCCCACCCCTTTAGCTACAGCCAGTGGGAGTGCTATCTGGCGCTGTTCCACGGCTTCCCACTTAAAGCGGGACAGCACAGCACTTTGTGATCGATTTCCGGGTGGATTTGTGACAGGCTCCGGGATACTCTCAGTCAAGGCCAAAGTGCTCCTGATACAATAGCTGTTGCCGCTTATCTTATAAGGCTTACAGCCCGATTTGCTATGCAAAAACACCCGAAAACGGCCCGTTTTGATGCCTCACGGCGGTTTCTGGTATCGCTTTGACCTGTTTTGAAGGGCAAAATTCAAGGTAAATCTGGCTGTACGCCTTATAGGATAAGCGGGAGTAGCTATGTTTTTTGTGTTTTCCACTGAAAGCGGGACAGCACGCTTAGCACTTTGGGGGAGTGGCGGGAGCCTCAGTCCATCGGCACCCACCTGGCGAAATGCTTTGCCATCCTGGACGCCTTCGCCCAGGCAAACCGCCCGATGGATGCCCAAATGTGCGCCCTGCACGCCCAACTGAAACCCATGTTTGCGCCAGCACAATAGCCCTAGCCTAGCAATTCGAGCCTAGCCCTTTTGCTCGCCTTTGCTCGAAAACCGCCACCTTGACAGCTTGACACTGCACAATACAATTTTTTCGTGCTGCACTAATTTGGCAATGCACCAAGGAGAACACCATGCAAGCTATCGCGTCGCCCCCAACAGTCAAGGTCATAGGTGCCAATGGACAGATTTCGCTCGGCAAACAATTTGCTGGCCGTCAAGTTTTGGTTGAGGAACAGGAGACGGGCGTTTGGCTGATTCGCACGGTAACCGTCATTCCAGACAACGAGCGTTGGCTACATGAAGCACAAGCGGCTTCCGACTTGGAACGTGCTCTTGAATGGTCAAAGCAACATCCAGCCTCTGACCATGACAGCACCTATGGACGTAAATGAGTAATTCCGGGTAGTTCGAGCCTGACTCCGTTGTTTGTTCTGCCCCTTTGTTCACCGCCCCACGGCTCCTGTCGCCCACATTCGCCAAGGTAAACGCACACCATTGAGAGCATGCTTTTGCTACATATTCAATATCTGCTACCGCACATTCCACAGGGGCTACAAGCACTTTTCACCTATAACCATCCAGCAAACCAGCCTCTATCCATCAGGGTCAACCCCACTTCCCCCATACCGTTCGCCACCCCAGAATGTACCCACCGGGCAAAACGCCCCTAACCACGGGAGCCCGCCATGAACACCAAACCCCTGCGCACCCTGCAAACCGCCCTGGGCCTGAGCGGCGCGGAGGTGGACGGCAAGCTCGGCCCGGCCACCCGCGCACGGATCATCACCACGCTGCAAAGCGTCCACCGGCAGTGCTGGGAGACCGGCGGCTGGGTCAGCCTGGGCCGCACCCGCAATTACGACTGGATGCACGTGCAGGCGGCGCGGGTTTGAGGCGTAGTTCATGCATTACAAATGTTCCCTAAAGAACCATTAATATGCATCGACGACTACAATGTTTCTCATGGGAACCTTTGCACTACTCACGGGTAAAGAAATTTGCCGCGAACTTGGTCAGCGCTGCAGGCAGCTAAGACTACAGGCCAACCTCAGCCAGTTGGAGCTGGCGCAGCGTTGCGGCGCGTCGCTGTCGTCCATCCGCCGACTGGAAGCCAGCGGGCAGGCTACGCTGGAACTGCTGGTGCGGGTGACACAGGCGCTGCACCTGTCCAGCCAACTGGAAAACCTGCTGCTGGTGCCCGCGCTCAGCATTGCCCAGGCCGAGCGTGAGGCTGCCGCAAAGCAGCGCCGCCGGGCCGCCACGCCACGCGGTCCCAGACCGGCGCGGGCGTGAAAAAACTACAGGTCATATACGCTGGCTGGGGCGAACGCTGGCCGCTGGGCGTGCTGGCCGACACCGGCCAGCACATTCTTTTTGAATACTCGCCACAAGCGCACGCGCAGGCTCTGGAACTCTCGCCTTTGCAGGCACCGCTGGCGCAGGTGGGCGCACTGGTCGGCGCGCCCTGTTTCATGGGTTTGCCGGGGTTGGTGGCTGATTCGCTGCCCGATGGCTGGGGCCTGCTGTTGATGGATAGAGCCTTGCGACGCGCCGGTCGTTCGCCCGAGCGCCTGTCGCCGCTGGAGCGCCTGGCCTTTATCGGCAGGCGCGCCATGGGGGCTCTGATTTTTGAGCCAGCCGACGATGTACTCACCACGCCGGGTGATCTGCAGTTGGCCCAACTCGCCAGCGACGCCGCGCTGGTGCTGGCCAATGAAGACGCCAATCAGGCCCTGGCGCAGTTGCTGGTGCTGGGTGGCTCACCCCAGGGCGCACGACCCAAGGTGCTGGTCAACTACCACCGGGCCAGCGGGCGCATCAGCAGCCCCGGTGACGAAGGCACTTCAGGCGATGTCGATAGCGACGGCGAGCCATGGTTGATAAAGTTCCCCGCCAGCCAGGAGCATCGCGACGTGTGCGCGGTCGAGGCCCTGTACACGCGGCTGGCAGGGCATTGCGGCCTGGAGGTTCCCGCGTCACATTTTTTCGAGTTGGATGGTCACTACAGCGCCTTCGGCGTGCGCCGCTTTGACCGCGTGGCTGGCATGCGCGTACCCATGCAAAGCCTCTCCAGCGCACTGCACGCCGACTACCGCCAGCCCACGCTGGACTATGAGACGCTGCTGCGCCTGACCCGCCGCTTGACCGGCGATGAGCGCGAGGTCGGCAAGGCGTTTGAGCGTTGCGTCTTCAATGTGCTCAGCCACAATCGCGACGACCATAGCCGCAATTTTGCGTATCTTCTGGACCGCCAGCGGCACTGGAAGCTGGCCCCGGCGTTTGATCTGACGTTTAACGACGGTCCGCGCGGCGAACACTTCACCACCATCGTCGGCGAAGGCTTGGCACCCTCGCGCCAGCATCTGCTTGAGCTGGCCCGCCGCGCAGCCATAGCACCCCGCCAGGCCGCCTCCAGCATAGACCGGCTGTGCGATGGCATGGGGGCGCTGGCGGAACTGGCCAAGGACCTGCCCATCCGCAAAACGCGACTGGCTGCGCTATGCAGGGTGCTGGAGCAGGATTTACACCGAGTGACCAAGGGCTGAGCCTTGCGTCGCTGGGCAGGGCATCGCAGGATTGGGACTGCGTGTGCAAATCGCTATGCTATTGAAAGGCAAAGCGTTTACTGCTCCAGACTGGCCGCATAGACCGCAGCCTGTACGCGCGAAGTCAGTTGCAGTTTGCGCAGAATGTGCTGCACGTGGATTTTGACCGTGGTTTCGGCGATGTCCAGATTGCGGGCGATCACCTTGTTGCTTTCGCCGCGCGCAATCAGCATCAGCACTTCCCTCTCACGCGCCGACAGCAGGGCGATACCCTGGGCTTCCTGGGCCTCCAGCGGAACGGGTGTTAAGGTTGCGGCGGTGCTGGTGCGCGGTTTATTGGCCCGGAACACCGTCACCAGCTTGGTCATCATTTCCGGGCTGACGACCGATTCACCCGCGAGCACCTTGACAATGGAGTCGCACAAATCCTCGGATTCCACGGTTTTGAGCAAGTACCCATCCGCGCCCGCCTGCAGCGCTGCGGCCAGGTCTTTTTCGTCTTCACTGACGGTCAGCATCACAATCTGGGCGCCAGGGAACGCCGCTTTTAATGCGCCAATGCCATCCACGCCACGCACCCCCGGCAAATGGTTGTCCAGCAGGATCAGGTCGGGTGCGCCATACGCCACACAGCGCAGGGCCTCACCTACATCGCCGGCCTGGGCCATGATGTTGAAGCGGCCATCCTGCAAGAGCAAAGCGATCAGGCCCCGGCGAAACAGGGTGTGGTCATCCACCACGAGCAATTGAATAAGCTTCATCAGATTGCGCGTGAAACCCCGTCCTTCAGGGCGGGGAGGTAGAGCGCGGGGGCGAAATCCCTATGCTGCGGTGGAGTACCTGTCACGTCCGTTTTTGCCACCAGTGAATACCCGTATCCATCCCCGCGTTGCACTACTGTGCAAAAACGGTGCGATACGCCCTGAACCAAACCGCTGCTGGTTTGAATGTTGAAGCTGCCCGTTGCCCGAACGGCAACCCGTCCGGTGTAAGTGCCGGCCTTCTTTCCGGTGGCAACGATGGCTTTCACCATGTCGCCAGTCTGAAAGCCTTGAATACTTTTTAAGCGGGTCAGATAGCCACGCACACAGCCATACTTGTCCAGCCGCGTGCGCTGGTAACTTCCACGCCCCATAGACTTGATCGCCAGCGTTGGCTTTTGCCAATCAATGATGCCTGCTATATCTCCAACGCAAGCTGCATCGAGTGCATGGGTTTTGGGTATGCCGAACTGGCTGCGGTTGAACTTGGTTCTGCCACCCGATGCGGTTTCAACTGCCAATTCGGTAGTTTTCAGTGCGTTGACCAAAGCCCAGCGGGTGGCATTGACCGCTGCGGCATCCTTGAGTGGCTGTTTGGCTTGGGCCAGGATGCGTTTGCGTACGTCGGGTTTCTTTGCCAGAAACACTTCAACCGGCAACGATCCTTTTTTCTGATTGCAGCATTGGCAGGCCAGGGTGAGGTTGCTGACACGGTTGGAGCCACCTTGGGATTTTGGGTGAATATGCTCGATTTGCAGCGGCACATCTTTGGCACCACAGTAGGCGCAAGCCCGTCCCCATTTCTCCAGCAGATATTCCCGCACTTCGTAACCGGCTAGTGTGCCTTGCTGGTACTGTGCGCCTTCGATTTCGGGATTCTCCAGCGCCTGCATGTCAAAGCGTACCAGCTCGGTACTGATGGCCGATAGGGGGGTCAAGCGCTGGATGCGATCCACCCATGCTGTACAGGTATCTACCCGGTGCTGCAGACTTGGTGCCAGCCTGCCTTTTTTCTTGTTGCCACGGTTCAAGAACCGGGGGGCGCGGTAACGCAGTTTGCTACGCCGTAGCCTGCGGTGCGCCCGCCTTGAGGTGAGCGCTTCGCTGATCTGTTTGCCACGGTGTCCCAGCTCGAACAGGTTGACCACAACCACACCATTGTCCTTTGTCTCTCGCACCAGCGCAATGCCGGTGGTCTTACTTCCAGGATCGAGCTTGACGCGCAACACCTGAAATTCGCTGTCCTCAGCTTTGCGGTCAGCCATGCGAATGGTGAACGGCATCACCTTATGCACACGTGCCCTATCGCGCTCCAGCAGCAATCTGGCGCGTTTCTCGCAACATGGCATCAATGGCCTGCCGCTCCTGTCTAATACAAATACTGCCATTTCAAATCCTTTTGCCCTTACGGGCCTGGTTACGCTGGTCTTTCGACCAATCTCCCCTCGGGAATGTCAATAACCGGCTCCTACCTTTCGGTAGCGACAAAGACCTTCGACCCTTTACCTTTGGTCTGCATGATCTAAGCCTTGCAGAGCAGCAGACTGAGGAAGCATCTGCTGGTGCGTCTTGACGACCTGTTACTAACGTAGCGGGTTGGTTACCGCTTTCCCTGTTTCAACCTAACTCGGTGTCTTTTGACTCCAAGCTCCGCCCTTCAGGGCGGGGTAGTTGACTGATTCTTTCTAATTTTTCTATTCTTTCGATTTTCCCCAAACCCATAGCGGAAACTCCACCACTACTGACCGGATGTTGGGGCAAATTGAGCGTGACGCTGGTGCCCTGCCCCGGCGTGGACTCTAGCAGCACTTCTGCACCAATCTGTTGGGAGCGCTCACGCATGATTTTCAAACCCACATGCGATTCTCCCGGACTGTGCTGCAGATCAAAACCCGTGCCATCATCCCGCACCACAAAACGCCAGCGCAAGCCCTTGGTGACTTCCAGGCTGACATGCGTGGCACGGGCATGTTTGCGCACATTGGACAGGGCTTCTTGCAGCACATGCAGCACCTGCACCTGAACATCTGCAGGCAGTGGCAAGCCCTCCCCTTCCACGTGCAAGCGTGCAGGCAAGCCGGTCTGGTGCTTGAATTTTTGTAGTGTTTCCTGCAGCGCCTGTTCGATATCATCACTATTGGTGCGGATGCGAAAGTGCACCAGCAGCTCACGCACGTCACTGATGCTTTCGCGCAGACCCGTATCCAGCTCGTCCAGCGTGGCCTGCGCCTGTGCGTGGCGTCCTTTTTGAATGGCGCCGCGCAGCAGTTGTGCCTGGATTTTGAGGAAAGCCAGCGACTGCGCAATGGAGTCGTGCAACTCACGTGCCAGCAGCGCACGCTCTTCGCCCACCGCTGCCTCGCGCTCCAATGCTGCAGCGCGCAAACCCTCCAGGGCGCTGGCCAAGTGGCTGGCCAGGGCGTCGAGCAGCTCTTCTTCCTCGGTGGCAAGCACCACGGGGCTGCGGAAAAATAAATCAATTTCGCCAATCAGGCGCTGCTGCAAGCGAACGGGAACACTCACCAGCGACTCGTAACCGCAGCGGATGCATTTGTTCATGGGGCTTATCGCGTTTTGTTGGCTGGTGATGGGTATCACGCGGGTGCGGGCGTCTTGCTTGAGGCTGCCACAGGCACAGGAACCCGAGAGCAGGCTACGCTCTTGCTGCACCATTTCCTGCGGAAAACAGTCGGAGGCCAGCATCAGATACCGCTGATTGGCCTCGTCAGACCAGCGTACCGCCACCGCGTCAGCGCGCATGACGACGCGCACACGCTGGGCAAAGCCCTTGGACAATTCTTCAATGGTGTTGGCCCCGGCCAGAAAGGCACTGACTTCGTACAGCGTTTCAATGCGTGCGCGCTGGGCCTCGATGTGCCGGGTCTTGGCTTGCACCTGCGCTTCCAGCCCTTCGTACATCGCCTGCAGCTTGGCTGCCATGACATTAAAGCCGGTGGCGACCTGCCCGAATTCGTCCTCGGTGTCGGCTTCCACACGGGTACTGAAGTCTCCGGTTTCCACGAGTTGCAACCCCATGCGCAGTTTGGCCAAGGGGTTGATCACATACAGATAGCCGGTGTAGAGCATGATGACCGCACCCCCGATAGCCAGGGCCATCATGACAAACTGAAACAGGTTCAAAATGGCCGTGAAGCGCGACAACTGCTGTTCGATGGCCAGAACCAGACGGTCAATGGCTTCGACAAACGTATCTGCCGAGGCAATGGATTGGCTGGGAACCAGCGCCCGGCCATCCAGCCAGTGCTGGCGCTGGGCCTGCCAGATGGCTGCCACCCTGGCAAACTGCTGGCGCACGGCATCGTCTGCTGGCACAAACAGGGGGCGGCTGGGGTCGCCCGTGCGCAGCAGATTCAGACTCTGGTCGAACTGCGCCACCAGTTCTTCAATTTCCACCGCCGGTCGTTGCGCCAGAACCGCACTGGACAAACGCCAGGTCTGCATACGCATACGTCCGGCTTCATTGACCGCCGCCGCACCACCTTCGAGCTGCCATGTCACCCACAAGGTCAGGCCAATGGAAGCCAGCGCCACCAGGAGCAGACACGCCCCGGTGCGAATCAGCTTGGTGGAAAGCGAGGCGTTGGCATGCATGGTGGGGTTAAAACCGATTTTTATACTTCCAGCACTTCAGCAAACAACTGCACGGCACTGATCGACAATGCCACGCTGGCAAGCGCAACCGTCTCGCCTTTGGCAAATGGGTGCAGTACCCACAGGCCGTCAAAGCCTTTGCGGTAACAGTCGGTACTGCGGGTGTCGAGGTCAATCAGTGCGTATTCCTCCAGGCTGGGCAGGCTGCGGTAGTGCCTGAACTTCAGACCCCGATCAAAGGCGGCGGTGCTGGCCGAGAGTACCTCGACGATCAGTTTGGGTTCGGACTTGGACAGCGCGCTGGCCTGGTCCTGCGCACTGCACGTCACCATCACATCCGGGTAAAAATAGCAATTTGCGCTGGCAACGTGCAGCCGCATGTCGCTCATGTAGGTACGGCACGGGCCGCCACTGAGATGCTGGCGCAGGGCGATATACACATTGCCTGCTACTGTGACATGCCGGTCTTCCGCTCCGGCCATGGCAAATACCTCGCCGTCCAGATACTCATGCCGCTCGACCTGCTCGGCCTCCCAGGCCAGGTAATCTGTGGCGGTAAAGGCGAATTTTTGTGCGGCTTGTCCCATGGCGGTGTCCTCTGCGGTCAATCACTATCAATGGCCGATTATGAAGGAGACCGCACCCGCTTGCGCGTGCTCCCATTGCAGCTGCGTATTTGACCCAAGACGCAAATAGCCAACAAGCCCTTATGGTACGTGCGGGATCAGCTACTAATTCAATAGTACCTAAACTTCCGGCACTTCGGCAAACACCTGCGCAGCACTGACCGTAAGCGCCACGCTGGCAAGCTCCACCGCCTCGCCTTTGGCAAACGGGTGCAGCACCCACAGGCCATCAAAGCCCTTGCGGTAGCAGTCGGTGCTGCGGGTGTCGAGGTCAATCAGCACGTATTCCTCCAGGCTGGGCAGGCTGCGGTAGTGGCTGAATTTCAGGCCCCGGTCATAGGCGGCGGTGCCGGGCGAGAGCACTTCGACAATCAGTTTAGGCTCGGACTTGGACAATGCGCTGGCCTTATCCTGCGCACTGCACGTCACCAGCACATCCGGGTAAAAATAGCAATTTGCGCTGGCAACGTGCAGCCGCATGTCGCTCATGTAGGTGCGACACGCTCCGCCACTGAGGTGCTGGCGCAAGGCGAACGCCACGTTCATGGCAACGGTGACATGCCGGTCTTCCGCACCGGCCATGGCAAATACCTCGCCATCCAGATACTCATGCCGCTCGACTTGCTCGGCCTCCCAGCGCAGGTAATCTTCGGCGGTAAAGGCGATTTTTTGTGCGGCTTGTCCCATGGCGGTGTCCTTTGCGGTGAATCAATGGTCGATTATGAAGGAGACCCTCGTTGGTGCGATGCGCATGGATGCCACAATCGGGAAAAATGCCTGTGCCAACGTAAAGAAGACCAAACACCTATGACCCTTGCCGACTTGCTCAAAGACAGCGCCTACAAACTCACCCAATTCAAATCTGCGCACATTGCCGCATTGGAAGCCAGTATCACGGAAAAAGTGAGCGGCAAGGCGGCAGCGCTGTACGTCCAGTGCCTGGTTCGCGCCAAGCCCATCAAGCTCACCCCGGAAGAAGCGGTTCGGCAGTTGTATGTGAGGGTGCTTAAAGATGAGCTTGGCTACCCGGTCAACCGCATGGAGCTGGAATACGGCGTAACCTTTGGGCGCGAGAAGAAACGCGCTGATATTTGCATTTTTGACAAGGACAAACCAACCACGCCCTATATTCTGGTCGAGCTGAAAAAACCCAAGCTCAAAGACGGTAAAGAACAGCTCAAAAGCTATTGCAATGCCACCGGCGCGCCTATGGGCGTATGGAGTAACGGCGAGCAAATCTCGTTTTACCACCGCAAAGACCCGAATTATTTTGAAGATATTCCGGCGATTCCATCGGCCCATGAAAGGCTGTCCGATATTCTGCGTGAACGCTGGACGATTGACGATTTGGTGCGCTTGGACAAACTTGTTACCGAAAAAAAATCGCTCAAGGATTTGATTCTGGAAATGGAGGATGAAGTTTTGGCCAATGCCGGTGTCGATGTATTTGAAGAACTTTTCAAACTCGTGTTCACCAAGTTATTTGATGAAATGGAAGGCGGGCGCGATAGAAAACGCCATTTGGTTTTCAAAAACTATGGCGAGACCGAAACCGAACTCAAGGCCAAGATTCAAGACCTGTTTGACAAGGCACGCGCCAAATGGGAAGGCGTATTTGCCGAGGGTGCCAAACTGGACCTCACCCCCAGCCATTTGGCAGTGTGCGTGGCGTCGTTGGAAAAGGTCAAGTTATTCAATTCCAACCTGGAAGTGGTAGACGAAGCCTTTGAATACCTTATCAACAAAAGCAGCAAGGGCGAAAAAGGCCAGTATTTCACGCCGCGTTATGTGATTGATATGTGCGTGAAAATGCTCAACCCGCAGGAGCACGAAACCCTGATTGACACTGCCGCCGGTAGCTGTGGCTTTCCGGTGCATGGCATCTTTCATGTGTGGGAACAGATATTGAAAGAACAAGGTTATTCCAGAAGCCATTTATTCACCACCGAGAAAAAACCGGCACGCTGCGAAACCTATGTGCAAGAAAAGGTTTTTGCCATTGACTTTGACGAAAAGGCTGTGCGCGTAGGCCGCACGCTCAACCTGATTGCGGGTGACGGCCAGACCAATGTGCTGCACCTCAACACTTTGGATTTTGATCGCTGGGACGAAAAAACCAGCGACGAAGCCTGGACGGATATTTACGGCCCCGGCTGGCGCAAATTCAAAAAACTGCGCACGGTGAAAGACCAGAACCGCGATTTTCAGTTTGACGTGCTCATGGCCAATCCGCCTTTTGCGGGTGACATCAAGGAAACCCGCATTCTCGCCAAGTACGAGCTGGGCAAAAAACCCGATGGCAAATACCAGACGGCGGTAGGCCGTGATATTTTGTTTATCGAGCGCAACCTGAGCTTTGTCAAACCTGGCGGGCGCTTGGCCTTGGTGCTGCCGCAGGGCCGCTTTAACAATTCCAGCGACAAGCGCATCCGCGACTACATGGCCGAACATTGCCGCATCCTGGCCGTGGTGGGCCTGCATGGCAATGTATTCAAGCCCCACACCGGCACTAAAACCAGCGTGATATTTTTGCAAAAGTGGAACGACGACGCCAAGTTAGGCCCACCGTGCCCGCGCATGGACGACTACCCCATTTTCTTTGCCACCATGCGCGAGCCAAGCAAGGACAACAGCGGCGACAAGATTTACCACCAAGCGGCAGACGGCGCGCCGCTGCTGGATGAGCATGGCCATTTGATTGTCAAACACGATTTGTTCAGCCATGAACTTCAAGGCGGACAACGCACGCCCGATGGCATCGCCGAGGCGTTTATCGAGTTTGCCAAAAAGGAAAAACTCGATTTTTTTCTCTAAGCCCTTTCAATGAAGCCCGGTATCGGGAGTTATTGGAAGGGCTGGAAGCTGTGGAAATATATCTGAGCACATGTAAACGAATCATCGACTTTAGAATTGATGCAAATACGTACAAGAAGGAATACTTGACATCGGATCGGCGACTCCGGAGCAAGATTACTCAGAGCATTGGAGATATTTCAAAATCCATTCAAAACTTTGGCGCATATTCCCTGTGCAACTTCATCAATTTCCAGGACGAAGGCATCCCTTTCTTGATGACAAAAAACGTTAGGGAGAATTACATTGACTGGAACATCGAGAAATTCGTGGATCAGAAAAGTCACGAAATTCTATGGAAATCGCACTGTCACAGGGGGCAGGTGTTGGTCACCATGGCAGGCGAATATCTCGGAAGAGTCGCTGTCTATAACAGTGATAGCGAGGCAAGTTCCAATCAAGCAATCGCGAAAATTTCGCTGAAAAAGGGGGAAAGTCCATATACAGTTGCAACTTTCTTGACCTCAAAATTTGGGCAACACCAAATTCAGCGATTCAAAACGATTACAGGACAGCCAAACATCAATATGTCCTTAATAGAATCGCTGAGAGTGCCTAAATTTTCAGAGCAAATCAGCGAAGCTATCGAGGCTTTAATGTGCCGGGTAGATGATCTAAAGGGTGCGGCATTCAATACATACACTCAAGCCGAAACACTGCTACTCGCCACTTTGGGCATGTCGGGCTTTTCGCCCGAGACCGAGACGGTCAATATCAAATCCTTCAAAGATTCATTCGCCAGCACCGGGCGGCTGGATGCCGAGTATTACCAGCCAAAGTATGAGCAACAAGAGAGGGTTTTTTCATCTTTTCAACAAACAACATTAGCTGACTTGGTTAATGCACCAATCTCTAGTGGAATGACCCCTAAGGCTGGCGGAGATGATTACACTGATGCCACAGAAGGGGTGCCATTTATTCGCGCCGTAGACATATCAAATGGTGAAGTAAAAACAGATAATTTTATTTATATAAAGCGCGAGATTCATGGTGGGGCACTACGCCGAACGCAATTAAAAAAGAATGATGTTTTGTTTTCAATTGCTGGAACAGTTGGACGGTGTGGACTGTTTTTACATGATTTTGATGCGAACATAAACCAGGCGGTGTCCATATTACGATTTAATGAAAATACAGTTTTAAGACTGTATTTAATCGCGTTTTTTAATTCAAAAATTGGGAAAGTATGGGTTTCCAAATTTTCGCGCCAGGGGCTACAAACTAATCTCAATTTGGAAGAAGTCGGAGCATTAAGAATTCCGATAATTGACCTACCTACACAACAAAAAATTGCGGTATTGGTTCAGCAAAGTTTCACCCTCAAAGCCCAAAGCAAGCGCCTGCTCGAAGCCGCCAAACGTGCCGTAGAAATCGCCATTGAGCAAGACGAGGCGGCGGGCATGGCGTATCTGGCGCGGGAGGCGGGGTTGCCATGACATCCATTGCCAATCTGCCCATGCTACCCAGTTACGCCGACCTGTTGGGCACGCTCAAAGACCGTATCCGCAACGCCCAACATGCCGCGCTGCAGGCCGTCAACAAGGAACTCATTGCCTTGTATTGGGACATCGGCCAACGCATTGACGAGCGCCAGCCAACCGAGGGCTGGGGCAAAGGCGTGGTTGAGGCGCTGTCCAAAGACCTGCGGGCCGAGTTTGGCGAGAAAAGTGGCTACTCGGTGCAAAACCTTTGGTACATGCGCAAGTTTTATCGCGAATACAAAGATTTTCCAATTCTCCAGCCACTGGCTGGAGAAATAGCCTGGACCAAAAACACGCTGATTTTTGATCGTCTGGCGCGGGAAGGGGCGTTGCCATGACACCCGAAAACGTCAAGAAGATCATCATCATTGCTGGTCCCAACGGGGCAGGCAAGACCACCTTTGCGCGGGAGTTTTTGCCCACGGATGAAGCATGTTTACAGTTTGTTAATGCAGACCTGATTGCTGCCGGACTGTCTCCATTTGCACCGGAGACCGCAGCCATTCAGGCCGGTCGATTGATGTTGTCTCAAATCGCGGCCCATGTGGCGCACGCTCGGAGCTTTGCGCTGGAAACCACTTTGTCTGGTTCAGGCTATGCGCGGCAAATTCCCCAATGGCAAGCTGCGGGCTATGCCGTTGCGCTGCACTTTTTGGCGTTGCCAAATGCAGAAATGGCGATTGCTCGCGTGGCCCAGCGTGTGGCGCAGGGCGGGCATACCATTCCCGAAGAGGTCATTCGCCGCCGTTTTGCTGCGGGTCAGAGAAATTTGCCCCGGTACTGCGCGTTGGTGGATGATTGGGATGTGTACGACAACAGCGGCCCAAAACCACTGCTCATAAAGGAAAGGACTTCGTAATGCTGAAAGACACTGCAAATGCAAACCCTCAAAAAATCTTTGCCAGTCGTCAGCAGGTCACCGCTGCCCTGGAGCGCGCCGCCGAACGTGCGCGCGTCATTGCGGAGCAAACGGGCACCCAACTGATCGTGGCACCAGCCCCGGCGCAAGAGTTGGCACAGACGCGGGCTGAAGACAACCGGCCCAAATCATTTAGTGCCAAATAGCCCGAAAACCCCAGTGGAACGTGCGGGAACAGCTATTAATTCAATAGTATCTAATTATGGCTATTTCATGCTTCAAACGTGCGAATCGCGCCGCCCCATGCCCTCGGCAATGAAGGTCAAAACTAGCGTGTTAAGCGACACACCTTCTGTCTTGGCACGGGTGGTGAGTGCTGCGTGCAGCGATTTTGGAACGCGGGCAATGAACTTTCCGGAGGCATTAACCGGCGCGAAGTCCTCCGCTTTGAGCGTAGGCTCCGGAACCTCGCGCCCCATATCAACCAAAGCACTGACCACAGAAACAAAAGCATCGCGGCCTTGTGCCACTGCCTCTTCCACGGTCGCGCCATCGGCCATGAGTCCGGCAAAGTCGGGCATGGTGAACAAAAAGCCGCCACCGTCTGTCTGTGCAATGGGGCCTATAACGTAGCTGTAAGCCTCAAACGGATAGGGCGCAGTTGCTTTGTCAATAATTTTGACGGACATGGCGGCTTACTCCTTCAGTTGGTCAATCAGGGAACAAAAACGCTTGATATAAAGTGGTTTGATGGGTTTGTGCGCAGGCACGGAGAATGTTTCCGTCAAATCCGGGTGCGAAAACACATGGTGGCTACCACCGTGGCTGCGCACCTCCATCCCATACTGGCGAGCCACCGTCAGCAACTGCTCCATGCGCCAGTCCAGCGGGTTGTTACGCATGGCATCAAGAAGTTTGGTCGCTGTATTCATGGCTTGAATGATATTATATGTAACATCAGAACTTGAGCAAAACAATGCGAAAGGCATTCACTGCGCGACTTTGCGACATATTTTGCTCTGTATTTGATTCAGATAGCGCGAAACTCAGTGGCGCTCAATCCATAGCGGCAGGTAGCATCACTTGCTTTGTAGTCGTGGCGATAAACCTGCGGGTTTGTCCTGCGTTTCACGCACAATGCGTTGCAGCAGTGTGCCAGCACCCACAGGCCGTCAAAACCTTTGCGGTAGCAGTCGGTGCTGCGGGTGTCGAGGTCAATCAGCACGTATTCCTCCAGGCTGGGCAGGCTGCGGTAGTGGGTGAATTTCAGACTCCGATCAAAGGCGGCGGTGTTGGCCGATAGCACCTCAACAATCAGTTTGGGTTCGGACTTGAGCAGCGCACTGACGTGGTCCTGCGCACTGCACGTCACCATCACATCCGGGTAAAAATAGCTGTTGGCGCTGACGATGTGCAGCCGCATGTCGCTCATGTTGAAAGCTGCTCCCGCATACCCTACGGGCGCAAGAGCACAAAAACACCAAACATCCCGCCCGGCTTCCCGAATGTCATGTTTTTTTGGGATACTAGCCCTTGCACTTAACAAATATTCATGAGGAGATGCAATGGCTATGCAATGGGATGGTTTCAAGCGGGGGAAATGGAGCAGGGAAATCAACGTGCGTGATTTCATCCAGGAAAACTACACCCCCTATACCGGCAACGAGAGTTTTCTGGCAGCCCCCACCGAACGCACGCAGGCGCTGTGGGCCAAGGTGGATGCGCTGATGAAGGAGGAGGTGAAGCTGGGGATACTGGACGTGGAAACACGCATCATCGCTGGCATCACGGCATCCGCCCCCGGTTATATCGACCGCGAACTGGAGCAGATTGTCGGACTGCAAACCGACAAGCCACTTAAACGCGCCATCATGCCCTTTGGTGGCGTGCGCACGGTGCAAACGGCCCTGGAATCGTATGGCCGCAAGCTCGACCCGGAAACGGCGCGGGTTTTTGAATACCGCAAGACGCACAACGACGCAGTGTTCGATGCGTACACCCCAAAAATGCTGGCCGTACGCAATTCGGGCATCATCACCGGCTTGCCGGATGCCTACGGGCGCGGGCGCATCATCGGTGACTACCGCCGGGTGGCGCTCTACGGCGTGAACCGACTGATCGAGGACAAGCGCGCGCAGCTCGATTCGCTCGACTATGACGTGATGAACAGCGACTGCATCCAGCAGCGCGAGGAGATTTCCGAGCAGATGCGTGCGCTGCAGGAGCTGGCGGTCATGGCCAAGAGCTACGGATTCGATGTCACCGCCCCGGCCGCCAATGGGCGCGAGGCGATTCAGTGGACCTATTTTGCCTATCTGGGCGCCATCAAGGAGCAAGACGGCGCGGCCATGTCGCTGGGGCGCGTTTCGACTTTCCTGGACATTTACCTCAAGCGCGACCTGGACAATGGTGTGTTGACCGAGGAACAGGCACAGGAGCTCATTGACCACTTCGTCATGAAACTGCGCATGGTGCGTTTCCTGCGCCCACCAGCGTACAACGCCTTGTTCTCTGGCGACCCGGCCTGGGTGACGGAGGCGCTGGGTGGCATGACGGTTGATGGTGTGCCGCTGGTGACGCAAACCAGCTTTCGCTTTCTGCACACACTCTACAACCTGGGGTCAGCACCCGAGCCGAATCTGACGGTGTTGTGGTCGGAACGCTTGCCCGCGAACTTCAAGCGCTACTGCGCGCAGGTGTCGATTGATACCAGTTCCTTGCAGTACGAAAACGATGACCTGATGCGCCCGCTGTTCACCGACGACTATGGCATTGCCTGCTGTGTTTCGGCCATGGCGATTGGCAAGCAGATGCAGTTTTTTGGTGCGCGCGCCAATCTGGCCAAATGCCTGCTGTACGCGATCAATGGTGGCAAGGACGAAAAAAGCGGCGCCCAGGTCGGCCCACCGTTTGCGCCGATTGCCGGGGACTACCTGGATTACGAGGAGGTGTTTTACCGCTACCAGCAGTTCATGAAGTGGCTGGCGCGCTTGTACGTCAACACGCTCAACGTCATCCATTACATGCACGACAAGTATTGCTACGAGCGGCTGGAAATGGCGCTGCATGACCGCGACATCAAACGCACCATGGCCTGCGGCATTGCCGGACTGTCGGTGGTGGCGGACTCGTTTTCGGCGATCAAATACGCCAAGGTGAAAATCATTCGCAACGCAGCCGGTCTGGCGGTGGACTACGAGATCGAGGGCGAGTATCCGCAGTTTGGCAACAACGACGACCGGGTGGACCAGATTGCCATCGATATGATGACGCGCTTCATGACCGAGATTCGCAAGCACCAGTGCTACCGCAACGCCGAGCCTACGCAGTCCATCCTGACCATCACCTCGAACGTGGTGTACGGCAAAAAAACCGGCAGCACGCCCGATGGCCGCAAGGCAGGCGAGCCGTTCGCACCGGGCGCCAACCCCATGCATGGCCGCGACCACAACGGCGCCGTGGCCTCCATGGCTTCGGTGGCCAAGCTGCCCTACGAGCACGCACGTGACGGTATTTCGTATACCTTCTCCGTAGTGCCCAAGGCGCTGGGCAAGGGTGACAAAGAGCGCATCGACAACCTGTGCGGCATTCTGGACGCCTATTTCTCCGATGGCGGCCACCACATGAACGTCAATGTGTTCAACGTGGAAACGCTCAAGGACGCGATGGACCATCCCGAGAAGTATCCGCAGCTCACCATCCGCATCTCGGGCTACGCGGTCAACTTCATCAAGCTCACGCGCGAGCAGCAGCTGGATGTGATCCACCGCACCCTGCACGAGCGCATCTGATGTCCACCGACACGGCCACCGACACCCCGCTTGTGGGGCGCATCCATTCACTGGAAAGCGGTGGCATGGTGGATGGCCCTGGTATCCGCTTTGTGGTCTTCACCCAGGGCTGTCCGCTGCGCTGCCTGTATTGCCACAACCCGGACACGCAGGCGCTGTGGGACGGGCGCGACATCACGGTGGACGATTTGATGAAGGAAATTGTCAAGTACCGCTCCTACATGCGCTGCACGGGTGGCGGCGTCACGCTGACCGGGGGCGAGCCGCTGATCCAGCACCAGTTCACGCGCGAGGTCTTTCGCCGCTGCCAGGAGCTGGGCATCCACACCACGCTCGACACCTCCGGCTTTGCCAATCTCAACGTGGCCGCCAAGGTGCTGGAGTGCGTCGATCTGGTGCTGTTGTGCATCAAGGCGTTTGATGCCGACTTGCATGCGCGCGTGGCAGGCGTGCCGCGCGAGCCGACGTTGAAGTTTGCCCAGTACCTGCACGAGATCAAAAAACCGACCTGGATACGCTTCGTGCTGGTGCCGGGTCTGACGGACCACCCCGCCAATGTGGAAGGGATGGCGCAGTTTCTCTCGGGTATGCACAACATCGAAAAAGTGGAAATACTCCCGTTTCACAAAATGGGCGAGTACAAATGGGAGCGCATGGGGGGGGACTACGCCCTGCGTGACACCCTACCGCCCACCTCAGAACAAATCGAAACGGTGGCGCAAGCCTTTCGCCAACACGGCCTGAGCGTGGCAGTCTGATGCAAAAAGAAAGAAAACCATGCAACACATCCAGTTAGGCTCCGCCGGGGCCATCATGAAAAAATACCTGACGACGGCGACACCCTACGAAACGGTAGCCACAGCCGCAGACCGCATGACAGAAAACCGGCTGGGCGCCTTGCTGATCGTGCAAAACGACCGGCTGGTCGGCATTTTCTCGGAGCGCGACATTCTGCACCGCGTGGTATCACGCCGCAGAGACCCGGAAACCACGCTGCTCAGCCAGGTGCTCACGCCCAACCCCACCACCGTCACGCTGGAAACACCGCTGGAGCAGTGCATCCAGATCATCAAGACGCGCGGCTTTCGCCATCTTCCCGTCATCAATGAATTTCGCAACCCCCTGGGCGTGGTCTATGCGCGCGATTTGTTGCAGTACGTCCTGGAAGCCATCGAACACCTGCACCACAACGACGGCGACCTGAGCCACATCCTGGGAACGCCAAAAAGTGGAGGACCGGCATGAACGGCACACGTAGCATAAACCGCTGGTTTCTCGCCTGCATGGGCACAGCGCTGCAGTTGTGCATCGGCACGGTCTATGCGTGGAGCTATTTTCAAAATCCGCTGGTGCAAACCTACCACTGGTCCAACACCGAAGTAGCCTGGGTATTCAGCACCACCATCGTTTGTTTGAGCCTGGGCGCGGCTGTGGGCGGGCAACTCTTGCCCCGGCATGGTCCGCGCAAACTGGCGGTGCTGGGCAGCGTGCTGTTTGGTGGCGGCTATTTGCTTGGCGCCCTGGCCTTGCAGCTGCAATCCCTGCCGCTGCTGTACCTGGGCTACGGCGTGGTTGGCGGCAGCGGCATCGGCCTGGCCTACGTCACGCCGGTGGCCACGGTCGCCAAATGGTTCCCGGACAAGAAGGGCCTGGCCACCGGCATGGTCATCATGGGCTTTGGTTTAGGTGCCATGCTGATGTCCAAACTGGCCGCCCCGGTGTTGATGCAATTATGTGAGCAGCAACTGCCCATGGTGTTTGCCGTGCTGGGCGTCTTGTTTTTGCTGATCGCCCCGCCCATTGCCTGGACCTTGCAAGAGCCGCCCAAGCCTGCAACGGCAGCCGGTGCGACGGCGGCACCCGTGCATGGCCCGCTGCTGACGGGGACGTTTGCGCAGATATGGGTGCTGATGTTTTGCAACACGGTCGCTGGCATCATGTTCATCGGTTTTCAGTCGCCCATGCTCCAGGAACTGTTGCGCCGCCAAGACCCTGCACTCAGTAGCGCACAACTGGCTGCCAGCGGTGCCACGCTTATTGCCGTCAGCGCCTTGTTTAATGGGATTGGCCGATTTTTCTGGGGCAGCCTGTCGGACCGCATCGGGCGTGTAACCGTGTTTCGCACCATGCTGGCCAGCCAGTGCCTTGCTTTCCTGCTGCTGGGGCAAGTGGAAAACCCCTGGATTTTTGGTGTGGTGGTGTGCTACATCCTGCTGTGCTACGGCGGCGGCTTTGGCACCCTGCCCTCGTTTGTGTCCGATGCCTTTGGCGCACAACGTCTGGCCAGCGTCTACGGTGCCATGCTGACGACCTGGGGAGTGGCTGGCATCGTCGGCCCGCAACTGGTGGCTTACCTGCGCGACCACCATGCCCAGCAGGCTTCCAGCTATGCGTTTGGCATTGGCGCTGCATTTTTATGCGCCGGGCTTGTAGCCAGCATAGGGCTGGGAGACAAAATCAGCTCTCGTACATCTCCTTGAATGGCCGATCCCGCCCCCAAGACGAATCCAATTGGATCAATGGCCAGCTCTGGCTCGACGCTCCTCCTGGATTTGTCGCCGCTTCTCCTCGGCTGCTGCTCTCATTTCCTCCTTTGTCATGCTCTTCTTGATGTCAGCATCATTGGTTGGTTTAATACCCGACGGGCAATCGACCGGTTTGTTGTTGCTCGGAACCGAAAACTTCCACTTACTCATACCCGATTCGAGACGATAGGTGGTGGTACCACAGTAACACTGCTTACCATAGTTGTGGCATATCTCGCCATCCTGGAACAATGTTGCGCTGGTGTTCCTGAACTTGGCATCATGGCTGGTGGTGGTGCCATCTTTCCATTTAATGTCGAGCTTGCCGCTATCGCTCGACGTGGAGCTGCCCTCGCGCTGTGAACTGGTGGTCTTCACATTCCATATCTTGATGTCGGGTCGCGCCACGTTGACGTTTTCTGCGGTCACCGTCGGCACAGCCATTGCGGTGCCGCTGTAGACAAAACTTACCGCCACAAGCAGCGGAACAATGACACATGATGAATTTTTCATAGGTTTCTTTCTGACTTTTTGGTGACTCCTGGGGCCGAACCATTCTATGGGAAAATTTTTCAAGAAATTTCGATCATTTCGGATTTGCCCGCGCAACCGGCATTTCAGCGCCACGGATAACTACATTTTTTGTAGCTGCTCTCGCACATTCCATGCAGCTTATAGCCCGGTTTGGCCTGTAAACCAGCTGGAACCCTTCACAGTGACTTAGCATGTTGGGGCATCAGCGCGCCGCAAAGCGCACATCGGCGCAGACACGATCAATGATGTCCATGGCGAACCCGGGGCAGCGATGCGCCACATAGTGCGGATTGGCATCGTAATGCAGGGCGGATTGCACAAGGGAGAAAATTTCGTCGTGGGCATTGTTCCACACCTCATCGGCCTCGAACCCGGCACCGAGCTGCCTGCGCAGATCGACATAGGCGGCAAGGGAGGGGTCCTTCGCGCCGGCGCTAAGGGTTCCCTTGGTCATGAGTTCGGCGCGGACGGTCATGTGGGTGCGAAGGTCTGCGAGACCTTGCGCGTGCAAGGCATGAAACAAGGTTTCGGTTTGCTTGCGCGAAGCAATTTGAATATACCGGATGCCGCGTTGCGGCAACAAGGTCTCCAACGCCAGAGCATTGTGGAAGTCCTTGTCGTCAATCACCCAGTGATTCCCCCGCGCGCCGCTGATGGCGATTCGGATGTGATCGACAGAAACGTCAAGCTGGGCCGGCATGCCCTGGATGCTGACAAATCCGGGACAGGCAAACGCGGGATAGGCACGAATCGGATCGGCATACTTGTCCCAGTCGTCCGAGTTGTATGAACGTCCAACTTCGCGCCGGGACATGCTTGCAGGGATGCGCTGCAGCTCAATACCCAGGCGGGCGAAGACATCCAGCAAACCAGCTTCGGTTGGCGCAAAGCGGATGCCGGCCGAGAGCATGTCCATGTCGTTGGCGTGACCGCCATGGGCAAAGTAAAACCGGAAGAATCTGAGTTGGCGGTTCCACTGGTCGGCGGCTTTCTGGCTCGGACTAGACATGGCTCAATGTATGGGTTTGATGGCGTTAGTAGAGGGCAGACATTTGGGCTTCCCACTTATAGCGGGACAGCACGCTTGGCACTTTGTGTGAGTGGCGGGAGCCACGAAATTGTGCGCCTTCCGGCGCTCGATGGCAAACTGGTCAGGCAAAACCAGCAGAAGAAAACGGCGCACTTGGGTGTTGACAGCGCCAAAAACCATACCAGCGTCGATTTCCGGGTGGATGTGTGACAGGCTCCGGGATACTTCCAGCCAAAGCCAAAGCCAAAGCCAAATTGCTCCTGATACAATAGCTGCTACCGCTTATCCCATAAGGCTTACAGCCCGATTTGCCATGCAAAAACACCCGACAGCGGCCCGTTTTGATGCCTCATGGCGGTATCAGCATCGCCTTGACCCGTTTTGAAGGGCAAAATTCAAGGCAAATCTGGCTGTACGCCTTATGTACCAAGCGGGAGTAGCTATGTTTTTTGAACGGTATCGGCAAACAGCCACCAGCAGATCACTGCGATGACCAGCAGGGTAATGCCGTTGCGCAACACTCTTTTCGCCGGGTTCAGACGCTTTTCCTTGCGCGGGTCAATGATCCGTTCGGCGAGTAATTCAAGTTTCGCTTCGACGGTTCGTGCATCTTCGATAGCCACCGGGGTGACTTCATAGGGAAGGTCCCTGTCGGTGATCGAAAGTATCAGCTCGAAGCCCCAAAGCAGAGGATTGACCGGCACATCGTCGATCATGACGACACCGGGTGGGCTGGGTTCACGGCGGCGGCCGTCTGATGGATCGATTTCTTCGAAGACGATGTTTTGAACCTCGGCACGAGAGTACGTCGGCGGCTGCGGTACGGACTGGACGCCCAGGGCGGCGAATATTTCAACGATATCAGCGTGGGAGTCAGCGCGCAGGATCACTTCGAGATGATCAGGGTGATCGAGCATGCCGCCGGGGCCACGGATCAGTCGAAAAAAGCGCAGGGTTCGCGCCAAATCGCGCACGCGTATTTTGGGTTGTTTGAACTTGCGTCGGCTCATGAAAGGACGTTTGTCCGGTTTGGCAATCGGAAAATCTTAGTGGAAATGCTCAGTGATCGCATCCTGACCCACCCGCAGAACCCCCATTTTTGCACATTGGGCGCACCGGCAAACGGGGAAAAACGTGATCGCTCAACGGCATAATTCACCCATGCCATTTCGCAAAGTCAGCCGCGCACGATTTAACCGACAGTTGACTCTGGTCGTCAGTGTGGCTATTTTTGGCTTGGCGCTATTTTCCTCAGTGACGACTTCTTTTGAAGCCAGCCGACGGATGAAGTCCTACCTCGTCGAGCAGGGGCAACAGGTTGCGCAGAATCTGGCGCGCCAAAGCACGCTGGCGCTGCTGTACCACTCGGCCGACAACGCACAGACCGCTCTCAAGGCCACGCTGGCGTTTCCAGACGTGTTGCAGGTGCGTATTCTGGACACCCGTGGCAAGGTTCTGGCCGGACAGACCAAAGACAATGCGCAGCCCACCGAACACCCGCTCCCGGTCGGCGGCACGACCGCCGGGCTATGGCACCGAGAGACCAGCGACGAGTTGTATTTTTCGGTACCGGTGCTCAGCGAGGCCACACAGAGCTCGCCCTTTGAAGTCGAGGACCGGACGCAAACGTGGCTGGGCAGTGTGCAGGTGGTGGTCGGCAAGGGCAGCCTCAACCGCCTGGTGGTCTCCCTGTTCGTCGGCAACCTGCTGGTGACCCTGGCTTTTGCGACCCTCTTGCTGTGGCTGATTCAGCGCATAACGCGGCACATGATGCGCCCGCTGGCCGACCTCTCTCAGCTCATGCGCCGCGCTGAAAAGGGTGAATCCAATATGCGTGCCACACCCAACGGACCGCAAGATATCGCGGAGATGGGCATTGCCTTCAACAAAATGATGGATGTGCTGGAAGAACGCGAATTCCAACTCGAACAACGCGTGCAGCGACGCACGCTCAAGCTGGAACAAACCAACCAGGAGCTGGAAACCACGCTGGCGACGATTCAAAGCATGCAGACCGAGTTGCACCGTTCCGAAAAAATGGCGGCGCTGGGCTCCTTGGTGGCTGGCGTGGCCCATGAGCTCAATACCCCCATCGGGAACTGCGTGACCGTGGCCAGCGCCATGCGAGACCAGGCCCATGCGTTCTTGAAGGATATGGGCCAGGGCACCATGCGCCGCTCCACGCTGGTGCGCACCCTGACTGACAGTGCGGAAGGGGCCGACATCCTGGTGCGCAACCTGGACCGGGCGTCCGAACTGATCACCAGCTTCAAGCGCGTGGCGGTGGACCGCTCCAGCAATCTGCGACGGCATTTCGACTTGAGCCAGAACCTGTCAGAAATTCTGATCACACTGGAGCCCATGTACAAGAAGACGCAGTTCGCGATGCAGTGCGACTTGGTCGATGGCATCGACATGGACAATTACCCCGGACCGCTAGGCCAGGTCGTGACCAATTTCATCAGCAATGCGCTGGCCCACGGTTTTGATGGTCGAAGCAGCGGCACCATGCGCTTGAGTTGCCGTGCGCTGGACGCAGACACGGTGGAGATAGCTTTCAGCGACGACGGCATCGGCATTGCCCCGCAGCACCAGTCCCGCGTGTTCGACCCGTTCTTCACCACCAAACTGGGGCAAGGTGGCTCGGGCCTGGGTATGCATATTGTCTACAACATCGTCACCGGCATCATGGGAGGCCAGATTGCGCTGACCAGCAGCCCCGAGACCGGCACGACGTTTACGCTCACCTTGCCCCGCAGCGCGCCGCAGATGCCGATCTAGGAAAATCTGACCAGCGGCAAAATCTGCCGCCCACGCTGCTCACTGCTCCGGAACGTTTTCGGGTGTTTTTGCATGGTAAATCGGGCTGTAAGCCTTATGGAATGAGCGGGAGCAGCTATTGTTTTCGAAAAATTATTTGGCGTCGCAAAGCGTGGCGATTCGGTCGAAGCGGAATTCGGACAACAATACTTCAAGTCCGTGCGCCAGGCCCGGCTGCGTGGCGCGAATGGTTTCGATCAGTTCACGGGCTACTTCCAGATCAAGAAGTTCGGCGGCTGCTTTGAGCTGCCCGCGTAGCGCCAGCGGCAAGCCCGATAGATCGAGGTCTTCCGCGATCGAAGCAGCACCGACCTCGTCGGCGTAGCGATAACGCAGCGTCAGCAGATCGCCCATCACGGCAAACAGCCGCTGTGGCGCGACCGGTTTGTGCAGCATCTCGTCACAGCCGGCGGCGAGGATCGCTTCCCGGTCTTCCTCGAAGGCGCTGGCGGTGAGCGCGACGATTTTTACCGCCTGCCCGCCCGGCAGGGCGCGGATCAGGCGGGTCGCTTCGTAGCCATCCATTTCCGGCATACGCATGTCCATCCAGATGAAATGCGGCTGCCACGCCGTGAAGTTTGCAATGGCGCGCTGGCCGTTTTCGACGCTACGCACCGCAAAGCCGACCGATTCGAGGATCTGCAGAATCAACTCACGGCTATCGGCGTTGTCTTCAGCCACCAGTATCCGGGGCGGTTCGCCGCCATCTTGAAAGCCGATCACGCGCCCCTGGCCGATGACTTCCAACGGGGCGGGGCAGGACGGCAGCGGCAGACTGAAGGAAAACACGCAGCCCTCGCCCGGCGTGCTGTCAACGCGCAGTTCGCCGCCCATCAGGCGGACAAACTCGCGGCTGATGGTCAGACCGAGGCCGGTTCCTTCGCCCTTGGCGATGCCGGTCGAGGTCTGATAAAAGGGCTGGAATAATTGCGCCTGCTCGTCGGCCGACATGCCCGGCCCGGTGTCGGCAATTTCAAAACGGATATTTCCGGCGTCCCCGCTCAAGCGCAGCAGCACACTGCCCTGATCGGTATATTTCACGGCGTTGCCCAGCAGGTTGATCAGCACCTGCTCGATACGGTGGCAATCGCCGAGCACATAATCAGGCAACTCGCCCACACGCTCAACGCAAAAGAGCAGCCCCCTGGCAACGGCCCGACTGCGGATGATTGCCTCGATAGTGGTCAGCGATTCGCTCAGATGGCAGGCGCTCGTCTGCACCATCACCCGACCGGCCTCGATGCGCGCAATTTCGAGAACGTCATTGATCAGCGCCAGCAGGTGCTGTCCGGCGCGGTTGATGGTTTCCACGCGCTGGCGGTTCGCCGGGCCAAGCTCGGTATCGTGCCCCATCAACTGGGCAAAGCCGAGAATGGCGTTGAGCGGCGTGCGCAATTCGTGGCTCATGTTGGCGAGAAAGGTGCTCTTCGCCCGATTGGCCGCTTCGGCCTGCGTCTTGGCAATCTGCAGCTCGCTGGTGCGCCGGCTGACCAGCTCTTCAAGGTGATGGCGATGCTGATCGAGTTCAGCATCCATGCGTTTCTTCTCGGTGATGTCCTGCGCTGTGCCGACATAATGCGTAATGCGGCCATCCGGCTGGCGTAGCGGGGTGATGCTGGAGAAAACGACGTACTCGCTGCCGTCCTTGCGCTGATTGATCGTCTCACCCTGCCAGGAGCGGCCACTGGACAGGGCTTCCCACAGCGCATGGTAGGTGGCGCGCGGCGTTTTACCCGATTGCAGAATGCGCTGGTTGCGGCCGATCAGCTCGTCGCGGCTGCGGCCCGCTGTCTGGATAAAAGCCTCGTTCACGTACTCGATCTCGGCCGCCAGATTGGCAATCACGATACCGACCGGGCTTTGCTCGACGGCCTGGGCCAACTTGCGCAGTTGCGCCTCGTTGCGCTGCTGCGTATCAAGCATGGTGTTGAACTCCTGCGCCACTGCCACCACTTCGCGCGCTCCGGTCAGATCGGCTCTGACCTCCCGGTCGCCGCCGTGCACGGCGTGCGCACTGCGCGCCAGTGCCGTAATCGGGCGGCTGATGCGCCGGGCGATGGCCACAGCGAGCAGCAGCAGGGCGCCGATGGCGGCCAGTGCGATCAGCGTTGCGGTAATAGCGCGTTGCCTGGCAGCGGCAAAAACGCTGTCAACCGGAACGCCGACAAAAGCTACCCAGCCGGTTTCGGGCATCGGGACGACGGAAAAGAAGCGCGTCACGCCATCGACCGCCAGACTCTCGAATTCGCCATCACGAATTTCGACAATGCGCCGTGCCATTTCGGCCTTGGGGCGGGTGCCGATCACGCCTTCCGGGTCCAGGTTGCGCCAGACCAGAATGCCGTCATCACTCATGAAGCCGTAGCGGCTGCCTTCCGGCAAAAACTGGTCCGGGATATGCGGATCGTAGTTTTTCAGATCAAACGATAGATGGACCGAGCCGACCATTTCCTGCCGTTCGTTGCGGATCGGCGCGCTGAGCACAGAGACCCATTTTTTGCTGATCGGGCCGTAATGCGGCTGCCCGACGCAGAAACGTTCCGCTTTACGAAACGCCTGATACCAGCGCATCTGCGCCGCACTGACCGGCTTGCCGTCGGGGCGCGGCACTGCCGAGCAGATCGCCAGCCCGTCGCGATTGGTATATACGGTATTGGCGTAGGCCGGATCGAGGGTGTGCAGTTCTTTCAGCACCGGATCGCACTGACCGGCATCCATCTGGCGGACCAGCGGCCGCGCCGCCAGGCGTTCGAGCATCTGCCGGGCGCTGTCGATCCGGCCGCCGGTATTGCTGACCATCGTACTGGCTAAGGTACGCAGCGAGCTTTTGCTATGGGTGATCGACTGCTGGAAATCGGCATAGATGCCAAAACCGACCGCCGCCATCAGCGGCACCGAAATCGCGAGCACCAGCAGCAGGAGATGGGTGCGAATGGATGCAGTGTTCACGGCCTTGCTCCTGTTCAGCCCCTTGCAAGCGGATAGGATATCCAGCCGCACGACACCCAGTATCGCATCCTGACCTATCCGGGGTGATGCGTGGAGCTTGAGAGTCCACACCGCGTAGATGGGATGATGCGGCGCTGTCTCAGCAAAAAACATAGCTACTCCCGCTTGATACATAAGGCGTACAGCCCTATTTTCCTTGGATTTTGCCCTTCAGAAATTGCCTTTACTGCCATGAACCTTGCTTACCCCGTCACACTTAAAACATACCCCAATGGGCAGGTAGGGGCATCCTTCCATGATGTCCCGGAAGCGCATACCGCAGGGAATACCGAAGTGCAAACCCTGGACCGTGCACAAGATGCGCTTGTCGTTGCCCTGTCAATCTACCTTGATGACGGTAGACCGCTACCAAAACCCAGCAAAGCAAAGCGCGGGCAGCGTCTTGTTATGGTGCCACCACGGGCCGCAATCAAGCTGGCTATTCACCAAGCCATGCGCGATCAATCCATGACCCAGGCACAACTTGGAGAACGCATCGGCGTTGACGGGAAACAAGTCAGGCGTATTCTCAACCTTGACCACGAATCCAAACTGTCGCAGCTTGAAGCCGCCCTGGGCGCGCTTGGTCTGGTTATCGCAGTCGATATTGTCAGTGCAGCCTGACGCGCAATCTTCAGAATGAGCGCATTCGTCTGCGGCGCTTTTTAAGCAAAAAACATAGCTACTCCCGCTTGATACATAAGGCGTACAGCCCGATTTGCCTTGGATTTTGCCCTTCAGAACGGGTCAAGGCGATGCCAGCCGGCGCCCTGAGGGGCAAAACGGGCCGTTTTCAGGTGTTTTTGCATGGCAAATCGGACTGTAATCCTTATGGGATAAGCGGTAGCAGCTCTTGTATCAGGAGCAAAAATGGCTGGTTCGGCTGGCGGCCCGGCATGGGATCAGGAACTTCACGCGCGTGGAAACCTTTGGCTATCCTTTCATGGGCTGGATCAAAGCTGCGGATAGGTGACTCCGGTAGAGATGATCTTTACTTCACACGCTTAAAATCAGAGCGACTGCATCTCTGCAATTTGAAAATAACAAAGGTTGGCTGAAATGGAGAATTATTCCAGCGCTGCTGTCCGACATTGGAAAGACGCTGAATTGCTTGAAAGTGCAAATCGCGTGGAGAATGCGGATCATCACTATGGGATCGCGGCTGAATGTGCCATTAAAAAAGTGTTGGTTACCTTCCCCGCTTTTTCAGCCTCTGGCGTGTTGAGTGCGTCGTATATGCAACATATCGATGTGCTTTGGGATAAGGTGGGGCATCAGAGCTTGCAGAAGTCTTATCCTAAATTGCTAGCAATTCTTAAGGATGCCAAAGGCTTCTCAGACTGGCATGTAAATCAACGCTACTTTGCAGATGGCACAGTAACCAGTGCGACGCTGGCATCGCATAAAAAAACGGCAAGCCGGCTATTTGGGGCTGTGAATTTATCCGGGGACAGACGCGTATGACAAAAATTCAATTCGATCAGGTTATTTCCACAGCACTTGGTCTTCTCGGCCAACACGTGGACGCAAATAGCGAAATCATCCTGGTCCGCGATAGCTTCGGCGCGTTGACCGTTGTGATGCCAGATGAGACGATTGCAGAAGTGCTTGGCTGGAATGAATTGGCCAAACAGCTGCATCAAGCTTTGGGTGTCTACAGCCCAGGTGAAAGCCGGGTTTTGTTACGGACAAGCGATTTGATTGATCCAGCGGATGTCATGGATTCACCTGACCGCATTCGCATACCTGATGCGCGCAATGTTTGGCTGGTGGATCGCTTGTTAACCAATCAGGATTGGCTGCGTGCTCCCTTGACAGAGCATGCACCACTGCCGACGGCGGTGGCATTCAGTATCAAAGGCGGCGTGGGGCGAACCACTGCTTTTGCGTTGTGGGCATGGTCGCTTGCGCGTGCTGGAAAAAACATCGTTCTCGTAGACCTTGATCTGGAGGCACCCGGCGTGGCGGGCTTATTGCTGGATAAAGACCGCTTACCTGATTACGGCTTGGTTGATTGGCTGGTTGAAGCATTGGTTGGGCAGGCGGATGAAGCGTTATTGCGTGAGTGTCTGGCCGATTGCGATTTGGCACGCAATGCGCCCGGAACAATTCGTGTGTTGCCTGCCTTTGGCAAAAAGACCAAGGAATACGTGAATAAGCTGGGACGCATTTACATGCCGACATTCGCCAGCGAGACCGGGAAATTTTCAGGGTTGGCTGAACGTTTGTTGGTACTACTGCAGCAACTATCTGCCTTGCAGGATCGCCCTGATTTGGTACTGCTTGACAGCCGTGCAGGGCTGCACGACATCGGTTCAGCTGCCGTCACTCGCTTGGGTGCCGAAGTTTTCTTGTTTGCCCGCGATGACCATCAAAGTTGGCAAGCCTATCGACAATTGTTCGAGCATCTGAATAAGTCACGCAGCGTGGCGGTTGGCATGGACGACTCCGATTTGCGCTGGCGGTTAAAAATGGTTGGGGCGCAATTGGAACCCACCGAATCAGCCAAACGACGTTTTACTGACACTTGTTATGGAGTCTGGAGCGAAGCTTTATACGATGTCGGCGTGACCAACGATGAGGAAGATGCCCTGAAAGAATCCAATCAACCAGTGCCTGTGGTTTTTGCGTTGGAGCAAGACAATGCACCGCACGCCCCGTTATTCGTCCATTTCGACTCTGGCGTTAAAAACTTCGATTTAATCCACAGTGAAAATCGTCCTGATTGGCGCGTCATTGAGGCCGCTTTCGGTGATTTTTTTGATGGAGCAACTGCACGCTTGTTTCCAGATGACACAAGCACTAGGCAGCCATAACATGCAGCAGTCGGAATTTGCCTTCAATGCCGTTGACATTCGTCAGGCACTCATCGACTTACCCCTGGTTTCGGCCAAGGAAGACCTTGAACCCCCTCTGCCGTCGGAAATTTATATCCCATCGTTGCATAACAAGGCACTGCTGCAAGAGGTCAGCATTGTTGAAGGCATGCGTGGTGCAGGAAAGAGTTTTTGGACAGCAGTTTTGTTGAATGATGACACGCGAAAACTCGTTTCTGACGTTACGAATATCCAGAAACTGGATCAATTGATCGTCAAAATTGGTTTTGGCATGAGTTTGGATAATGATGCCTTTCCTACCGCCAATCGACTGGAATCATTGATGCAGAAAGGATGCACAGCGGATGATCTATGGCGTTCTGTTTTGCTCAGACACTTACTAAACGTCTTGCAAAAGACTACGCCTTTCGATAACGACGTAGACGCAGCTGCGTTGTGGGTTAGAGATAACCGGGACACTGCGGATAACCATTTGACAACGTGTGATCGTGCGTTGGTGCAGCAGGGAAAAGTATTCCTGCTGCTGTTTGATTCCTTGGACAAACTGGCAAGAGACTGGACGCATATTCGGGTCTTACTATCCTCTGCACTACAGCTCGGTTTGGAATGCCGCACGCGACGCGCTATTCGATTCAAGTTCTTTTTACGCTCGGATATGGTGGAGGAAGACGATGAAATATGGCGGTTTGCTGATAGTTCAAAATTGCTGCACAGCAAAGAGACGCTGACTTGGCGACCTAACGATTTATTCGGATTGATCCTGCTGCATCTGGCTAATTCCGAGTCCGTAGGGCTTGCATTTCGCCAAGAAATTTCAGACAAAACACATGCAGCGTTTCAGGAAATAAGTGGTACCTATTCACTCCCTCGCGGTCTGACCGCCAAAGAACAGCCGTTGCGCAGCATCGTGGAGGCCTTGGCGGGGCCGTGGGTTGGTACCAATGCCAAACGTGGCTTCACCTTCACCTGGATTCCGACCCATTTATCGGATGCCAAAGGTCGCCTCAGTCCCCGCAGTATTCTTCTCGCTTTTAGTAAAGCGGCTCAGTGGACCAAGGATAGGCATCCAGACCATCCATCCGCTTTGCACTACGAGGGTATCCAGCAGGGCGTCGTTGAGGCTTCCAAGATCAGAATTAGCGAGATTAAAGAAGATTACCCTTGGGTTGGGCCACTGCTGGATGCACTGGGTGGTGCCACGGTTCCGTTGACGATGAATGAGCTAACAGTGAGATGGACGGATAGCTGTATAGACGCGTCTCTCAAGGCGGCCGAACAAAATCAACGCCTTCCGCCACGCCGCTACTCCAGCGACCCCCATCGCAAAGGCGATTTACAAGCTTTGGTTGACGACTTAATCGAGTTGGCTGTTCTCTATCGAACTGAAGATAAGCGACTCAACATGCCCGATATATTTCGCATTGGCTTTGGCATCAAACGTCAAGGCGGTGTAAAACCAGCACGTTAACCCAGCGCAACCTGCTACACCCTGCCCCGAGCCAGAAATCAACACCTCCTGCGAAGTGGGGTTGCGGATAGAAAATCCAACCGCACGGCCCCAAGTATTGCATCCTGACCCATCCTCAACCCGCCCATTTTTGCACATTGCAACCTCGGTCTGTTTCAGCAAAAAACATAGCTACTCCCGCTTGATACATAAGGCGTACAGCCCGATTTGCCTTGGATTTTGCCCTTCAGAACGGGTCAAGGCGATGCCAGCCGGCGCCCTGAGGGGCAAAACGGGCCGTTTTCGGGTGTTTTTGCATGGCAAATCGGGCTGTAATCCTTATGGGATAAGCGGGTACAGCTCCTGTATCAGGAGCGGAAATGGCTGGTGCGGCCAACGGCCCGGCGACTCGCGACGCCTTGCGCCCCAGTAACGGCAAGATTACCGAAATGTAATCTGGTGGTCAGCGTCACGTCAGGCGCGATTGCGCACAATCCGCTCATCATCAAACAGGAGCGGTTGCGGTGGAAATTCAGAGTAAAAGTTATCAGTTGATAGCGTATTGCATCGCCGGACTGCTCGCTAGCCTGTGTGTGCAGGCGGCGGAAACGCCAAAGACGCCAACAACACCAGCATCCGGGCTGTTGATGGCCATGGAACAGGCCTGGCGTTTGAATCCCCAGGCGGCGGGACTGGATGCACGGGAGTCCGAAGCCCGCGCTGCGCAGGATGTCGCAGCCGGACTGACGCCCGAGCCCGGCTCGGTCAGCATCGGCGGTCTCAGCGACCAGTTCAACCGCAACCAGGGCAAACAGGAGTACGAGGTCGAACTGGCCGTGCCGCTGTGGCTGCCGGGTCAGAAAGCGTTGCGCGTGGCCGAAGCAAGCAGCCGCATCAACGAAGCCATCACCAAACGTGCAGCAGTGCGTCTGGAGATCAGTGGCGAATTGCGCGAGGCGTGGTGGGCACTGGCAGCGGCGCGCAATGCCAAGGTGCTGGCGACGCGCCGTCTGGAAACCGCCAGGGCGTTGGAGGTTGACGTCATGCGGCGCTACCGGGTTGGCGAACTGTCGCGCATCGACGCCAATCTCGCGCAAACCGAAACCCATGCCGCCAGCGCCGAACTGGTCGAGGCGCAAACATCGCTGCTTCAGGCCGAACAATCCGTGCATATTCTGACCGGCTTTTTCGCCCCGGAAAATCTGGACGAAGAGCCGCCAGTAGAACAAAAAATCCCCAGTGAAAGTGTTGTCGAAACCCATCCCCTGCTGGCAGCGGCCACTGCCGTCGCACGCAGCGCCCGTGCGCGCGTCCAGGTTGCGGAGGTAACACGCCGCGCCGCACCGGAGCTGGCACTGCGGGTCGTGCGCGAGCGTGGCGACTTCGCCGAGTCCTACGCCAACAGCGTCGGCATCAAGCTCAAGATACCCTTCTCTTCCAGCGCGTACGTGCGCCGGGACACGTCGGCCACACAAGCCGAGGCGAACCAGGCCGAGGCCGAGATGCTGCGTACCCAGACCCGGATTCGGTTTGAGGCCGAGCGCGCCCGACACAACCTGCAAGCGGCGCAGCGCCAGTTGGCCATGGCGCAGGAGCGCCGCCAGCTATCGAGCGAGAACCTGCGGCTGACCGAGAAGGCTTTTGCGCTGGGCGAATCCGACCTAGCGACCTTGCTGCGCATCCGTCTGGCTGCCTTCGATGCCGATGCCTTTTATGACCGCCAGCGCGTGGCCCGCGCCGCCGCCATATCACGCCTGAACCAGGCTCTGGGAGTGTTACTGTGAGACATGTGAAGAAGTTTATTCTGGTAATTTTCATTGCCTTTGCCTTGCCTGCCTGGGCGGGCGGGGACAGTAGCGATGGGCATAGCCACGGAGCGCCAACGCCTGCGCCTGCGCCAATAAGCCAGGGTGCCACGCCGCGCACCGCCACGACGACCGAGGAGTTTGAGGTTGTCGCTGCGTTCGAAGGCCAGAATCTGGTGGTGTACGTGGACCACTTTGCCAGCAACGAACCCGTGGCGCGGGCCAAGGTCGAGATCGAGGGCACGAGGTTCAAGGGCATAGCCAGCGAAACCGCCCCCGGAACCTATATGCTCCCCATCCCCTCTCCCCTGCCCCCGGCCAAACATGCGCTGACCATCAGCATCGAATCCGCAGAGAGCGCCGACCTTCTTGCCGTCACGCTGGATACCTCCACATCCGCAGCCCATGTGGCACCTACCCACGGCCAGGGCGCGTGGACCAATTGGGCCATCGGGGCTGTGGCCGCAGCGCTGCTTCTGGTCAGCGCAATAGTGTTTATCGTGCAACGCCGCCAAGGCGCCAAAAGGAGGATTTGATGATGCGCGCAATCAATTGGCATAGGCTGGTGGCCGCACTGGCATTGACCATGCTCACAGGCGCCGCCCTGGCCCATGGCGACGAGGACCACAGCCAGGATGCCGGGAAGAAGGCACCTGCCACCGTGCCCACAACAGAAACAGGAACAACAGGATCGGTTCCAGTGGCGCCGCAGCGGCTGGCCGACGGTAGTTTGTTCATTCCCAAGCCGGTACAGCGCCAGCTGGGTCTGCGCACCCAGGTGGCACGCAGCGCCGATCTGGTGGCCACGGTTGAATTGAACGGTCAGGTCATTGCCGATCCGCAAACCAGTGGCCGGGTGCAGGCCATGTTCGCAGGCAGCGTGCTGCCCGGCCCAAAGGGCATGCCCACAGCCGGGAGCAAGCTTGCCAAGGGCGAGGTGATGGCCTATCTGCGCCCGATCAGCGGTGCCATGGAACGTGGCAACCAGCAGGCTAACCTTGCCGAACTCGAAGCACAACTGGCCATCGCCGCGCGCAAGGTGCAACGCTTCGAGCAACTCGAAGGGGCAGTGCCGCAAAAGGAGATCGAATCCGCGCGCATCGAACACGCCGCCTTACAGCGACGGCGCGCGTATGTCCGCGCCAGCATCAATTCCGCCGAGCCGCTGGTAGCGCCGGTGGCGGGCATTGTCAGCGCCTCCCACCACCTGCTGGCCGGGCAGATGGTCGATGCCAAGGAGCTTTTATTCGAGATCGTCGATCCGTCCCGCCTTGCCGTAACGGCGCTGGGCTACGATGTCGGCATCGCCAAAACGCTGGTTTCCGCCACTGCCCTGGCCGAGCAAACCCCGCTGGAACTGGAATTCGTCGGCGCGGGCCAGCAGTTGCGCGAACAAGCCCTGCCGCTGCTGTTTCGCATCACCACCCGCAATGCGGCCGTGGCCGTTGGCCAGCAGGTGAAGGTCATTGCGCAAACCGCACAAGGCATCAAGGGTGTGACCATGCCACGCACGGCGCTCACGAAAATCGGCGCGGGCGAAACAGTGGTCTGGGTCCATACCGAGGCCGAGCGCTTCGTCGCCCGCCGGATTCGCTACCAGTCGCTCGATGCCGCCCACATCGCCATCCTCGACGGCGTGCACGACGGCGAGCGTGTGGTAACGGCCAGCGCCGGATTACTCGCACAGGTGCGCTGACATTCGCGTGTCTGGCCGTCAATACCGTACTTAGCGCTTGCTGCGCCGCAGGGATTTTTTTATGGTCAATAAAAGGTCTTTCATTGACTCGGGCACCGTTGGATGCAGTAACGATTCAATATGCCTGGCCTGATCACTTTTTGGATCGACATTTTTCAATATATCAAGACAGTTTTGTGCCAGGGAATGTGCATCTTTTACGATTAAATAACGGGCGATGATGTAATAAAAGTTAAGCACTTCAGTCACATGGAATACATCGCGATCAGGATAGAGAAATTTCAGCTCCAATTTGTTTCCAAATACCTCTGGAACACGATCAGGCTCACCGTTGTCCAGATAGTGGCGTGCCAAGGAAATTTTTCCAAACAAATAATCTGGAAATTTGTCAATGGTAGCATGCAAGATTGATAGTGCTTTTTCAGTATTGTGCGTATAAGTATAGCCAACATGCAGCCAATTATAAAACTGACATACATCAGGATAATCTGAAGAAAGCTGCTGCAATCGAACGATTATTCTTTTTACATTCCGATTGGCCATCAATGACTCGTACAACACCGAGCACTCATCAATTACAGCTTTCGGCATGGCATCAAAGGCCGATTCGCCAATCGGCTCATTCGTTATTCGGTAAGTGACCGTTCTCAGTTCTGATGCACCCGGTGCGTCACGTTCCAAATCCGTGGGAAGTGGGTTATTGGGAATGCCTTTTGCGATTCTCAATGCCTCATCGACCAAATGTTTCTTGGCCGGGGGAAGTCTGGTTGGCATTCCGTCCTTGCCGAAGGTATAACGCACCGGGCAGGCAGCAGCATCAAATTCACCAAATATTCGTGAAGTCTGAATATAATTTTTGGGGTTTGAAAAACCTTGTTTTTCAGAAAATTTTACAGCTCCTTCCACCAATTTTCGTACACAGGCAGGATGCACCGATTCCGTGTCAGCGCCCCGCTCAGTCAAGAATCTGTGGTATTCATCCAGGGTCATGGTTTTGTAAAAGGTATTAACCACGCCTTCAGAAAACACATCCAGTTCAAAAAATGAAATGGCAATGGTATTTTTCGCCAATATACGTGACATGGTGGCGAGGCCTGTGCCGACTTCAAACAGGTTCTTTGAAACCAGGCATTCATGAACAGGAAATTTCGCCGCCTGAATTGCTGTGGTTGATTGTTTTGATGTCATTGCTGTTTGTTTCAAAGTGCAAGGAAAAAGGTGAACCGATTTTGGCACATTGCGATCCCAGACATGATGCAGTACCCGTGAGCATTGGATGTCAGAACGCGAAACCTTGCACCACAGCAACGTAAAGTATCGGCAAGATAACCGAAACGTAATCTGGTGGTCAGCATCGTGTCAGGTGCGATGGCACACAATCCACGCATCGTTGAATGGGAGGTGCTGTGGGAATTTGTATGCAAGATTATCAATTGGCCTACGATGTCGGTATCGCGAAAACGCTGGTTTCCGCTACGGCCTTGGTCGGACAACCCCCGTTGGAACTGGAATTCGTCGGCGCGGGCGAGACGGTGGTCTGGGTGCATACCGGGGCCGAGCGTGTGGTAACGTTCAGCGCCGGATTACTCGCACAGGTGCGCTGACATGTTTGACTACCTCATTCACGCAGCACTCAAGCAGCGGCTGATCGTCATCGGCATCGCGCTGCTGCTCATCCTCTATGGCGCCATCACACTGCAGCAGATGCCGGTGGATGTCTTTCCCGACCTCAACAAGCCCAGCGTGACGCTGATGACCGAAGCCGGTGGCATGGCCCCGGAAGAGGTCGAACAACTGGTCACCTTCCCTATCGAGTCAAGCATGAACGGCATGCCGGGTGTCACGCGCGTGCGCTCCGTGTCGGGCATCGGCCTGTCGATCATCTACGTCGAGTTCGAATGGGGCTCGGACATCTACCGCAACCGCCAGCAGATCACCGAACGCCTGAATCTGGTGCGCGAAGCCCTGCCACCGGGCATCGTGCCGCAGCTCGGCCCCATCTCGTCGATCATGGGCGAGATTTTGCTGATTGCCTTGCCGATCAACACCTCAACCGACCCCGATCCCAATCCCGGTATGGCCAACCCGATGGCGGTGCGCGCCTACGCGGACTGGGTGGTGCGTGCGCGGCTGCTGACGATTCCCGGCGTCGCCCAGGTCATTCCGATAGGCGGCGAAGTGCGGCAATACCGCGTCGAGATCAAACCGGCGCAGCTCCAGGCGCTGGGCATCGCGCGCGAGAAGCTGGAAGCCGCGCTGAAGGACTTTGGCGCCAACACCAGCGGTGGCTTTCTCGAAGCCCAGGGGCGCGAATACCTGATCCGCCAGATTGGTCGCAGCGCGCGCATCGAAGACCTGCAAAATCTTGTGGTGGCGGTAAAAGACGGCCAGCCTATCCTGCTCAGGCAGGTGGCGGACGTGAAACTGGCTGCGGCCATCAAGCGCGGCGATGGCAGCTACAAGGGCAAACCGGCGGTCATCCTGTCGGTGCAAAAGCAGCCGGGAGCCGACAGCGTCAAGCTGACCCGCGAGATCGAGCAGGCCATCACCGAACTGGGCAAGAGCCTGCCCAAAGGATTCGAACCTCCAGCGTTCCTCTTCAAGCAGGCCGATTTCATCGAACATTCGGTGCGCAATGTCGAGGAGGCCTTGCGCGACGGCGCCATTCTGGTGGCCGTCATCCTCTTCCTGTTCTTGCTCAACGTGCGCACCACGCTGATTTCGCTGATGGCCATTCCGGTGTCGCTGCTGGTCACCGCGCTGGTCTTTCATTATTCCGGTTTATCAATCAACACCATGACGCTGGGCGGATTGGCCATTGCCATCGGCGAGTTGGTGGACGATGCGGTCGTTGGCGTCGAAAACGTGCTGCGGCGCCTCAAGCTCAACCGCGCGACCGATGCGCCGCGTCCCGTAGCGCAAGTCATCGCCGCCGCCACGCTGGAAGTGCGCTCGGCCATCGTTTATGCAACCATGATCATCGTGCTGGTGTTTGTGCCGCTGTTCGTCCTGCCCGGCATCGAGGGTCGGTTGTTTACGCCGCTGGGCATTGCCTACATCGTCTCGATTCTTGCCAGCATGCTGGTTTCGGTAACGCTCACGCCGGTGATGGCCTATTACCTTCTGCCGCAAATGAAGCAGCTGCACGCCGGTGACAGCCCGCTGGTGCTCTGGCTCAAGCGCTGGGATGCCAGGCTTTTGCACTGGTCCTTCGGCCATGCGCGCAGCCTGCTGGTCGGGGCTTTGGCGCTGGTAATTGTCGTTGCGGCAAGCGTGCCCTTTTTTCCACGCTCCTTCTTGCCGCCGTTCAACGAAGGCACGCTGACGGTCAACGTCTTGCTCAATCCCGGCACGTCGCTTGCCGAATCCAACCGCGTCGCAACCTTAGCCGAACAGCTGGTGATGCAAGTGCCCGAAGTCACGCAGGTCGGGCGGCGCACGGGCCGTGCCGAACTCGATGAACATGCCGAAGGCGTGCATTACACGGAAATGGACGTGGACCTGAAAGCCTCGGCACGCAGCCGTGACGCCATCATCGCCGACATCCGCCAGCGTCTGGCGATCCTGCCAGCCGCATCCAACGTCGGCCAGCCGATTTCGCACCGGCTCGACCACCTGCTCTCCGGCGTGCGCGCCCAGATCGCACTGAAAATTTACGGCGACGACCTCGATACCCTGCGCGCGCTGGCCGCCGACATGCGTGAGCGGCTGGCGCGGATTGCGGGTGTCACCGATTTGCAGATTGAAAAACAGGTGCTGATACCGCAGGTCAAGATTCGGCTGGATTACGAACAGGCGGCCCGCTACGGCGTGGCACCGGGCAACCTGCTGCGCGCGCTGGAGCAGATGATCGAGGGCGAAAAAATCACCCAGATCATCGAAGGCAACCGCCGCTTTGACCTGCTGGTGCGCCTGCCGGAGTCCGCGCGCGGCCCCCAGGCATTGACCGACCTCCTGATCGAGACACCAAGCGGCTACATCCCACTGTCCAAGATTGCCAGTGTCGAAGAAAGCGACGGCCCCAACCAGATCAGCCGCGAAAATGCGCGCCGCCGCATCGTGCTGTCGGCCAATACCGATGGCCGGGACATGTCGCAGGTGGTTGCGGACATCCGCGCCGAGCTGGCCGCCAAACCTTTGCCCGAGGGCTATTTCGCTGCGCTCGAAGGGCAGTTCCAGGCGCAGGAACAGGCGACTAGGCTTATCACCTTGCTTGCGCTGGTGTCGCTGACCATGGTCTTCATGGTGCTCTACAGCCGCTACCGCTCCATGGCGCTGACCCTGATCATCATGGGCAACATCCCGCTGGCGCTGATTGGCAGCGTGATCGCACTGTGGATTTCCGGCCAGCCGCTGTCTGTTGCGGCGCTGGTCGGCTTCATCACGCTAACCGGCATCGCCACACGCAACGGCATCCTCAAGATCAGCCATTACATCAACCTGTGCGCCTTCGAAGGCGAAACCTTCGGCCAGCGCATGATCGTGCGCGGCTCGCTGGAGCGGCTCACCCCGGTACTGATGACCGCGCTGGTAGCCGCCTTCGCCCTCCTGCCGCTGCTGCTCTCGTCCGACGCCCCCGGCAAGGAAGTGCTGCATCCGGTGGCGGTGGTGATCTTCGGCGGTCTGATAAGCTCAACCCTGCTCGACACCCTGCTGACACCGCTCATGTTCTGGCTCTGGGGGCAAGCACCTCTGGAGCGCTTACTGGTAATGGCCAGCCAGGAAAAAGAAAGTTTCTGACAGAAAGTTTTTGATCCATGAAAAAATCCCTATCCCTGCTTGCCGCTGTTGCCGCTGCCAGTACGCTGTTCCTGGCAAGTTCCCCGGCGCTAGCCCACACCGACGAGGTTCTGAACCAACAGAAAGCCCCCAACGGCGGCCAGTTGCGCATGGCTGGCACCTACCACTACGAACTCGTGGTCGCCAAGGACAGTAAAGAAGCCAAGGACAACACAGTGCGCGTGTACGTCACCGACCACGACGGTAAAAAGATTGCGACAAACGCTGCAAACGGCACGGCAACCATCCTGGCCGGCAAGACCAAGGTAACGGCGACGCTGACCCCAGACGGCGACAACCGGCTCAAGGGAACAGCAAAGTACGCATCGGTGCCGGATATGAAGGTTATCGTGTCCATCACCTTCCCCGGCAAAACAGCCGAACAAGCACGCTTCACCCCGCTGGCCGACGCGAAGGATCGGTAAGAACACTCACAAAAAAAGAGCTGCTCCCGCACGTCCCATAAGCTCTACAGGCTGATTTTGTCAGCATGAGGCGCAAACAGCGGTTGAGAAAATTCGCAAACTCGGTCTGGATGCCCTGATCTTCAAACCATAGGATGTGGTGAGGGATGACTACAACCCTCACCACGCCCTATCCCTTAATTGACCAGTGTGATCTTTTTCGCCGCCAGCAACTCGTCATACGCTTTTTGCAGGCGGGCAAGCATTTCGTCGGAGGTGTTCAGGCTCACTGCCATATAAGGCGGTGTCTTGAACAAAGGCAGTACCTTGACCACTTTGCTCTTATCAAAGCCAAATTTCTTGAACTCTTCATCAATCACTGAATCATCAAAGGCGATTAAATCTGCCCGCTCTCCGCTGAAAAACATCCTGAGCGACAGTTCAACTTTTGCTGGTGTTTGCAGCTTTGTAAAACCATTGTCTTTTAACCAGGTGTGATCCATGGACGCATTGTTGGCGACAACGCTGAACGCTCTGGCCTCCTCAACTGTTTTTGGATTCACTGATTCTTTGTCTTTCAAACGGTACAGCGAAGTAGTGCCGCCATTGCCAAGGGGGCGCACCCATTTGAAAAGTTTTTCCCGTTGCGGGATGCGAATGATCGTGTAGATCATGGTATTGGGATCATTTTGGGCCATGTGGTAGGCACGCGCCCACGGCAGCACACTAATGGTGTACTTCACTCCAGACTGCGCCAGGACTTTTTTCACGATTTCCGTGGAGACCCCCTTGATCTCATCCCCTTCGAGGTAATTGTAGGGGCGCCAATCTTCGGTCACGACTGCCAGCTCTTGCGCCATACCGGTGGTAGTCGTCAGTGCGCCAACGGCCATCAGCATGCATGCCACGAATTTATTCATACTGTTCTCCTCGGTGTGTTAATTTGCAGAAACCCGGCACACGCACATGCCCGTGCGCCAAACAACCACAGACTAACACAGAACTATGAGTCGAAAACAAGGGTTGCAGCGAGTCTTGTCAGACTTCCAGTTGCGCCCGGCTGGCACCTACCACTACGAACTGGTGGTCGCAAAGGACAGCAAAGAAGCCAAGGACAACGCAGTGCTTGTGTATGTCACCGACCACGACGGCAAAAAGCTTGCGACAAGCGGCGCAAACGGCACGGCAACCATCCTGGCCGACAAGACCAAGGTGACAGCAGCGCTGACCCCAGACGGCGACAACCGGCTCAAGGGAACAGCCAGGTACGCATCGGTGCCGGATATGAAGGTTATCGTGTCCATCACCTTCCCCGGCAAAACAGCCGAACAAGCACGCTTCACCCCGCTGGCCGACGCGAAGGAGAGGTAAACCTGAGTTCCTGGGGCGGTGCCCCAGGCTGGTATGCGGTTGCGCCGTTGGCGCGCAAGAAACGGACAAACGGGTAAACGGGCACGTCCGATTTTGCAGGGCCAAAGGCCCGACCACATACCAGCCTGGGGCACCGCCCCAGGTATGCCGTGGCGAATCATTTTGCCTACCGGCCATGCGGTCTTTTTCACGCAGGGATTATGTGTCGCAATTTCGTGAAAATAGCGACACGTCTGGCAGATATGTCGCCGCCAGCGACATATCATGTGTCGCAAAATTGCAAGGATTCAACCCAAACCATGACCATGACCACGACCCATTGGCGCCCAGACCAGCCTTACAACGATTTGCCGCCTTTACCACCAGCCACAGAGGTGGAAACGCGCCCGGTGCTCAAGCAGTGTATTGCCGCACGGGCAGCGCTGGCGGAACTCAAGCAGGCCGCCGAGCTGATCCCCAACCAGGGCGTGCTCATCAATGCCCTGCCACTGCTGGAAGCGCAGGCCAGCTCTGAAATTGAAAACATCATCACCACGAGCGACCGGCTGTTTCAATACCAAAGTGTCTCTGAGCATGCCGACCCGGCGACCCGCGAAGCCCTGCGCCACAGTAGCGCGTTGCTGGAAGGGTTTCGGGCACTCAGGCAAACCCCACTGAACACCCGCACGGCAGAACAGATATGCACACGCATCAAGGGTGTTGACATGCAGGTGCGGCGCATTCCGGGGACTGCGCTTGCCAACCAGGCGACCGGGGAAGTGATTTATACCCCGCCTGTTGGGGAAGATGTGCTGAGATCGAAACTGGCCAACTGGGAACGCTATTTGCATGAAGCACGTGATACAGACCCCTTGGTCCGCATGGCGGTCGGACATTATCAGTTCGAGGCGATCCACCCTTTCACCGATGGCAATGGCCGCACCGGACGTGTTTTGAATAGCCTGTACCTGATCCAGGAAGATTTGCTGACCCTGCCGATTCTGTATCTCAGCCGCTACATCATCAGGAACAAGGCCGCGTATTACCGGCTATTGCTCGATGTCACACGCAGCCAGGCATGGGAGCCGTGGATTCTCTATGTGCTCCAGGGCATTGAAGATACGGCACGCTGGACGACGGCGAAGATTTCAGCCATTCGGAATCTGTCGGCACTGACCGTCACGCACCTGAAGCAGGCCGCACCGAAAATCTATAGCCGTGAGTTGGTGGACTTGATTTTTGATCTACCTTATTGCCGCATCCAGGACCTCGTCGAAAAGGACATCACCGCCCGCCAGGCAGCCTCGCGCTATCTCAAGCAGCTCGTTGCAATCGGCGTGCTGGAGGAAAGAACCGTGGGACGAGAGAAACTCTTCATCCACCCCAAACTGATACAGCTGCTGACACGGGACGACAACACGGTGATTGCCTACCAGTAAAGGCATATACTCACAAAAAGAGAGCTGCCACCGCACATCCCATAAGCCTTGCAAGCCGATTGGCACAATAAAATGCTGCCATACACTGGCCGCCAGCCGCCGGGTAGGGGGAAATTGGTGGTGTGATGGGCCAAAACAATGCGGAAATAATGCCGGAATCTGGTTGTGGCCCTTATGGAATGTGCGGGGACAGCTATCAATTGATGAGTTTCTGGGGCGCGTTCCGGGTGCGTTCCTGGGGCACCGCCCCAGGTATGCTCGAATACCAACTCGGTACGCTGATTCGAATACCAATTCGGATAGGTTGTGCATGGGAGAATGGGGTAGGAAATTTTGCGGGAGGTATGACGTGACGGAATGGATCGTGGTCTGCGTGCTTGCGGCACTGGCGCTGGTCTGGCTTATCGGGGCATTCTTTCTGCGCGGTGCCGATCTGCATCTCTTTGATAACCCGGATAGCCCGGAAAACCTGAAAAATCTGACCAGTGGCACCGGCCATGCGTACTGGCAGCGCTTTGCGAGCGGCAACACACCCAATGCCGAGCACCAGGCTGTGCTTGCATCTCTGGGGGGCATCACAACGTTGCTGCATGGAACGCCACGCGCACAGCACCTGGGCTTGCTGCGGCAGTACATGGACAATATGGCAAAGGATCGCCATTTTGCGGTGCAATTCACGCCAGTCAACGTCCTTGGCATGGCCGCCGAGTGGGTGCAAGCGCCTGGTGCCGATAGCTCCCGGCGCACGCTCTACATCCATGGTGGCGCCTGGATCATGGGCAGCCCGCGCAGCCACCGGGCCATCACTGCCCGGTTCGCAGAAATCACCGGCGGGGCCGTGCTGGCCATTGACTACCGGCTCATGCCCGAACACCCGCGCAGGGTTGGCATTGAAGACTGTCGCCGTGCCTACTGCTGGATGCTGGTGCACGGGCCGAATACGCTTGAAGCGGCCAGCGCGGTCTTCATTGCCGGGGACTCTGCCGGTGGCAACCTGGCACTGGTGCTGATGGCCTGGGTGCGTGACCAGCGTTTGCGCGCGCCCGACGCGGTGGTGGCCTTGTCCCCGGCGACCGACGGTACGCTGGACAGTCCCAGTTTGCGCGCCAACCTGGCAACCGACCCCATGCTGGGTCCGCTCTTTGGCAAGCTCATCCGGGTGCCGCGTTCAGCACTGCTTTGGCTGAGTTGGTTGAGCAACCGCATGCGCCCCAACCATCCGCTGATATCCCCGGTCTTTGGTGATCTCTCCGGGCTGCCGCCAACGCTGATTCAGGCCAGCGACAGCGAAATGCTACGCGACGACAGCGTGCGCTACACCCACAAAGCCCGCGCCGCCGGATCGCCCGTGACGCTGCAAACCTGGGATCGCATGGTGCACGTCTGGCACATTTTTGACCCCGATCTGAGCGAGGCGCGCCAAGGATTTGAAGAGATTCGCATATTTCTGGAGCACGCATGCCCCGCTTTGCGCCACGATAAGCAAGTCGTTTGATCCGGGCAGTCCTGGCAAAGATTGCACCGTGTCAATCCACACGGATACGCACCATCGCGGAGGATTCGTGGCTGCTCGGGACGGATGCCTGGATCACGTGTTCACCAGGTTGCAATGGCCAGCGCACCGCATAAGGGTGGGGGGCGAGTTTGTAGGGTTTCCCATCCACGCTCCACAAGACTTCTGGCACCGAAGGGTCTGCTTCCACCTGTAAAGCAATGGTATTGTGTCCGGGGGGAAGCGTGGTGTCACGGATCAGACGCAGGCCGTTGCCGGGTGTGAGGATACGCAGCGGCTGCGACGGGGAGCGGATCACCAGACCGTCCGCAGTGAAGCGTGTGGTCGGCACATGGTTTGGCAGTGCTGGGTGTCCATTCTCACCCAGCGTGCTCACGGTTTGCGGCGCGCGCGGCAGGCCGGACTGCGCGGCCCATTGCGCATAGCGCGGCGGCAGGCTGATGAAGGTTCTGTGCTCCACAAAACGCTGCGGTGTGCCCGCGTGGGCCAGCAGGCCGTTGCGCACATCCACCGCCAGACGCAGGTGTGCATCGTCCTCCTGCTGCGGCTCCTGGCCGGGCTTGAACCACTCCGCAAACACCGTGTCACAGGCCGGTGTGGCGCGCTTGCCGGTCCGTGCGCAAATAGGCACCAGGTGGTAGCCCTGCGGGGCAGGAAAGCCCCGGTCGGCAAAGCCATGGCGCTGGTCCCGGTGGAGGTGGGTCAGTATCCGGTGCGCCAGCTCGGCTGCGTGTGTGCCACCGCTCACCTCGTGCATGGGGCGCGCGTCCGGGTGGCCCACCCAGACGCCCAACAGGTAGCGACGCGAGTAGGCCACCGTCCAGGCGTCGCGCAGACCTTGCGACGACCCGGTCTTCAGGGCCACCGGAAACGGGTATTCGGTGCTGCCCATGCGTGGAAAGGTGGGCAGACGCGCGCTGGCATCGGCCAGTTGAAGGCTCACCAGCCGTGCCACACCGGGAGTCAACAGTTGCCGCACGCTGGTGCTCTGGCCGTGGTACCAATGCAGCGCACGCCACTGGCCGTCGTGGGCCAGCACCGTGTAGGCCTGGACCAGACTCTCCAGGGTCACCGGCAAGGTACCAATGACCAGGCCCAATCCGTAGTACGGGGCATCGTGCGCGTTGTGGTGCAGCTCAAGGTCGCGCAGGAAGTCAAAGCCGTCTTGCAGACCGAGTTCATTGAGCAAGCGCGCTGCCGGTACGTTGCGGGAGTTTGCCAGCGCCTGGCGTGGCAACAGGGGGCCAAGATAGGCGCGATCCGCATTGGCGATGCCCTCGCTCATGTCCGGTAGATCGTCCAGGATGCTGGCGGGTGTGATGCGGCCCCGCTCCAGCGCCAGCGCATAGAAGAATGGCTTCAATGCGCTGCCGGGTGAGCGCGGCGTGCGGGCAAAGTCGATGGCACCGGCCTGAACAGCGTCGAAATAGTTGGTCGAGCCCAGCCAGGCCAGCACGCCATTGGTTGCACGGTCCAGCAAAATCACGGCGGCATTGCCCACGCCCTGGCTGCGCCATTGGTCCACCGCCTCTGCGGCGCGATCCGCCACTTCCTGCTGCACGTCCAGGTCCAGCGTGGTGACGACGCGGTACGGCTCCGGGCCGCCCACGGGGGGTGCGGTGGCCAGCAGCTGCTGGAGTTTGAACACGGCGTGCAGGCTATGGGCGGGGCGCGGCGTCAACGGGGGCAGACGAATGTCGCGGATTTGCTGTAGCGCAAATTCGTAGTCGCCAGGGCCTATGACCGACTGTGCATGCAATTGCTGCAACAAGCGCTGGCCACGGGCGATGGCGCGCAGCCGTCCGTCTTCACGGAAAGGGTTCATGGTGCTGGGCGCCTGGGGGATCGCGCACAAAAAGGCGATCTCGGCCCAACTCAAATCCGCCACCGGCTTATCCAGGTAACGGCGCGCGGCATAGGCAATGCCATGCACCCGGTTCCCGTATGGCACCTGCCGCAGGTAAGCGTGCAGCACTTCCTGGCGGCCAAAACGCACGGTCAGCACCAGCGCATGCCAGGCTTCACGCACTTTGTTCCAGTAGCTGCGTCCACCGGATGCGGATGCGGGTGCACGTGCGCGTGCCAGCTGCATGGCAATGGTGGACGCGCCCGACACCCGCCTGCGGTGGCTGAGGTTCTGGTACACCGCACGCGCCAGCGCCAGCACGTCAACACCGGGGTGCGTCGCAAAGCGCCGGTCCTCCAGCGCCAGGGTCGCGGCCACCACGCGGGGGGGCAGTTCCTGCAACGGCCAATAGCCAAAGCCCTTATCCGTATCTGCCACACCTGACACACCTGCCGTTTCCGCGATGAAACGGCCCTGCCGGTCCAGCAATAGCAACGAGGGCGCCGGACCATCCAGGTCCAGCCGGGCAGCGTCCACCAGCAGCAGCAACAGCAGTACCAATCCGATCAGGCAGCCGAGGGCGCACAGCCTGGTGCCGAACCTGGTGCCGGATGCACGCGCCCACGCCACGATCTGCATGCTGCGCAATCTGTTCAAGGGGCCTTCGCCCGCACCTCCACCGTGGCGCCAACGGACGCGCCGTGCACCGCTGCGTCATACATCAGCTCTGCGCGGGCCTGGGGCTGTGTAAAGCGTCCGGCGACTGTGGCACGGGTGCGGGAATAGAAGTGATAGGCCCCTTTGGGTAACTGGTCGTAGTAGTACACCACCTGGTCATCCAGATAGGCGGCGTAACTGGGCTCTCGCGTCAAGCTGCCCGTGGGCGTGGCTTCGGGCGGTGCCGTGGCCAGTTTGGGATTGAGTGGCTCCAGCCCCGCAGCCAGTGGCACGGTCACGGCAACGTGGGTGTGGTTGGCATTGGTGACCACCTCCACATGGTCTTCCACCACATCGCCCACATGGAGCTTGACCAGCGTACCGGGTTGGGCCAGATGCTGCCGCTCGGGTGTGCCGCCACCCGCGCTCTGGTGCAGCAACTCGCGGTTGACCACAAAGCCACTGGCGTTGGCGGGTGCCTGCGAACCCAATTCTTGCGGCAGATAACTGGTTTCCACCCTGGCAATGAGCGGTTTGCTGCCCTCTGACTGGAGCACCAGTTTGCCTGCGCTGTTGCCCGATAGACTGACCAGCGGTGTGGCAGCGCCAATCTCCAGGGTGTGCGTCTGCGTGCCGTCGTGGACCTTGAGGCGCTGCACCTCGGTGCCGGACGCCTTGCTTTGCCCCTTCAATACGTCCGACAGCGCCAGCAGCGCCGCCGCGTTGGCCTGGGTCGAGCCCCAGCCATCGTCCTGTCCCAGCGTGACCAGGGCGTCCACCAGCAAAGCCAGACGCGGGTCCGCCGTGGGCGCAGCCGCCGTGGCGCGGACCACTTCCGCCAGCGTGCGTGTTTCGCTGGGCAGCACCAGGCCATTGCGGCTGGCGCCCCCTTCTTGCAGACCTCCATAGACCTCACGGCCCTGGAACAGGCGTAGCACCACGCCGTCCCACACTTTCTTGTTCAGGGCTTGCCGGGTCGCGGGTGCCTTGTCGCCGGATGCGTTGAGCAAACGCAGCACCTGCGCGCTGGATTCGAGGTTGAGGTATTCCGTGCGGCGTGCCAGCTCCGCCAGGTAGGCCGTATCGAGCCGCCCGGCTGCCGCCAATGCACGCAGCGCCATGACACGTTCGGTATAGGATTCGCCGCTGATGAAGTGTGTGTAGTCCGAGCGCAGCGCCTGCTGCAGGGACGCCACCAGGCGGTCCACGATGGCCTGTTCGACGCTGAAACCGGCCTTGCGGGCTTCCACCAGGAACTCGGTGACCCAGGCGGTCAGGGAAACATAACCGGCAGAGCCCGGCCAATACGAGACCAGGCCGTTGCTGTCGATCACACCGGGAAGCCACACCAGCACGTCCTGCACGACCCGTTTGAGTTCCTTGTCCTGCCCGTCGCGGTACAGCCGGTCATTAAATTCTTTCAGCGCCAGAAATGCCCAGGCGCGCGAGACCCTTTGCTCGGTGCAGTGGTGGGGATAGGCCAGCAGGAAATTCAGCCCTGCGGCCATGCGCACCAGGGCCACCTGGTCGGATGCCAGCAGTGTGCGGCGGATGCTCCCGCTGCGCGCGGCCTCGGTGATGGCGGCAACTTCCGCACTTTCTCCGGGTTTGATTTCCAGCAGACGGCGCTGGGTCAGCAGGGTGCGGTCTGCGCGTACCGGCAGTTGCACGTCAAACGCATCCCGCGCCTTGTCGCTGCTGCGCTCCAGTCCGAAGGTGAAGCCCACCTTGTCAGACGCTGCCTCGCCCTTGGGTGATGTGGGCGATAGGGACGATGTGGCCGGTGTGGGGACCGTCACCTGGTATTCGATGCGCTGGGGTTCGTTGGCCTTGAGCTGCATGCTGCGCCGGGACTCGCCCGCCAGCTCCACGCCCTTTACCCGCAGTTCCGCCTGGGCCGCTCCGCCCTCGCCTTCCACCACGCGGCCGATGGCGGCGGCGGTGAACCGGTCTCCCGGTCGTACAAAGCGCGGCAGCGCGGGCTGCACGATCAGGGGCATGCGCACCGCTACCTGTCCAACCCCCACGCCAAAGCGATCCGGGCCACTTGCGACCTTGGCCCGCAGCTTGAAATTGGTCAGGTTGTCAGGGAGCTGCACACTGACGGTGGTGGTTCCGTTGGGACCGATCTCGATGGCGGGGTTGTAATAGGGCACGGTCTTGAACTCGCGGCGCACGGTGACCTTGTCGAGCAGGTCCTCGTCGGCCTCTTTCGCGGCCTTGTCGCCGCCGGGCTGTTCGTTCCAGGGCAGCACGCCAAGCGTCCAGTTGCGGGTATCTTGCACGGTGGTGCGCGACTGCACGGGCGTGATGAAGTCAGGGATCGGGTCCAGCCGTTGCTCCTTGCCCAGTGCCAGCACCGCCTGGTCCACCAGCCACAGGGTGGCTTCGCCGGATGCGGGCTTCCTGGCACGGTCGGAGAGCGAAATCTTGACCTTGACCGTCTCACCGGGGCGCGCGCGCGCCGGGTTTTCCAGGGCCACGTTGACCTGGTGTTCCACGGGTTCGACTTTCAGCCAGCTGGTGGCCGCCACCGTGGCGGGTTTGCCCAGGTCCAGTCGGCTGCCAGCTTGCACCGGCACACCCGGCACACGACCGCGCATCAGTACCAGATGAACCGGCAATCGGGGCACAAAGTTCTTTTGTATGGGCACATCCACCGTGGCGGCCCCATTCTTCACGGTGAACCATTGGTAGCGGTTGCCGTCGGGCGCTTCGATGACGGCCAGGCCTTGCGCTTGCTGGAACGGGCTTTGCAGGACCAGGTGGGCGGTGTCGCCCGGCGCATAAGCCGTCTTGTCGGGCATGGCCTGGAATACATCGCTGGATGGGCGCGCCCAGGTGACCGGCTCGTCGCCGCCAGCGTACAGGTCCACCGCCACGGTCTGGGCACGGCCCAGCTTATCGTGTGCTTCGAGTTCGACGACGTACACGCCGGCCCCGTCCAGCGGCAATTCAACCCGCAAAGGCTGCGTGCCACTCTTGACCTGGCGTTCCGTGATCTTCTTGTCCACCACATCGGTGACATACTTGGCTGCGCCTTGCGAAAAGTCGCTCGCTTGCAAATGGGAATGCCACTCCCGCTTGATCAGGCGCACCACAACGTCTTGCTGCGCAACAAGGTTGCCGTCCGGCCCCACCACGATGATCTCCGGGCTGACGCTTTTGGCGCGTTCGAAATAACGCGGCGTCTTGATACCCAATACGATGGCCGGCAGCGCCAGCACGCGCTGTGTGGCGCTGACCGTCTGGTCGTCGGCGCCGGTTACCGTGGCCTCAAAGACGTAGCTGCGGGGCTGCCCGGTGGTCTCCAGCGCCGGGTTGATGGTGATGCTGCTGCCGCCCTGGGCGTCGGTCTGTTCCTCGCGCTCCAGCACGGGGCTGGACTGGAAGCGTTCCCGCCCGGAAAAGCGGCCATCGGACGAATAAAAGAAACCCGGTCGGGCGTTGGGCGTCCAGGCGTAGGGAAACTGGGTCACACGCCAACGCACGGGCCGCCCGGCGGCCTGCCCGCCCGCGTAGTACTGCGCAACCAGCTGCACCTTGAAGGCGCGGTCCAGCGGCACCTTCTCGCTCGCGTTCAAACGCAATTCGAATTCGGGCGCGCGGTAGGCTTCCTTCAACACGGTCACGGCCCCGCACTTGGGTTGAGGTTGGTTATGGTGTTCAAAATGGAGCGTGTAGTTGCCCGTCGGGCTGTTGGCTTCGTCAAACACCATGTCAAAACTTCCCGCTGCAGAGAGTTTGACAGGATAGCGCCATGTGAGCCCACCCGGCCCGTCCACCACCAGCGTACCGCTGCCGTCGGCCAGCGCAATGGCGCCGCGCAGGCGCTTGCGCACATAACCCTTGACGTACACCTTTTCTTCGGGCCGGTATACCGGGCGCTCGGTGAACACATGGCACAGCATGTGCGCATTGGGGCGGCGCGCGGCCAGCGAGCCCTGGGTCCATTGCAGCCAGGTGCCCCCTGGCCCGCTCCAGTGGTTGTCGGCATAGCGGTCGGGCGCGCGCCGGGGGTTGAGCACCAGCACATCACGGCCCTGCGACACAACGATGCGCAGGATGTTGCCCGCGTCACCGGGATTCCCTGAAGGCTGCCAGTACACCGTGCCATCCGGCCCGGTCCCACCCTCAAAGAGTACCACCCATTCGTTCCTGCGCTGGCCCTCCACCCGCACGCGCGCGCTGCCCACGGGTGCGCCAGTGGATAACGATGTGACGGCAAATTTGACACCCGCTTCCTCTTCAATCGTGGAAAGCGACAGGTCCGTGACCTGTACCCGCACCCAGCTGCGCTGGGTTGACTCGTCAATCTTGCGCAGACCCACCAGATAGGTGCCGGGTTGCTGGCGCCCGGCAATCGCCGTGACATGCGGCTCCAGGTCGATGCCAAAGCCGGCCGCCGAGCTGGTGGTGCGCAAGGGCAGCTTGACAATCGTGGAGACGGGCGGTGAACCCAAGGTGCGCAGCTGGCGTACCAGTTCCTGGGTTTCAATGTTGCGCTGCACATCACCAAAAGGCTTGGGACCTTCGCCTGGGGCGGGCGGTGCGGCCTGCTCGTCGGTCTCCACCGGCTGCTCCGGGAACGGCCAGAACGAACGGTTCAAGGGGTCTATGGGGTAAATGCGCAGGTCCACCCGGCCAAAGCCACGGCCTTCCACCGGCATTTGCTGCGGTCCGAAGCGTTCGACGATGCCATGGCCCACCTGCCACTTGAGGTACTTCGGTTTGGCCGGAAAATGCAAAAAGAGCTCGCTGGCAGCCTTGGTCAGCAGCGCGCGCCCGCGTGTGTCGCTCAGGCCAATCGGCATCAGGCTGGCCTGGTACAGGGTGTCGGCCTGGAAGTTGCCGTCGATCATCAACTTGCGCCCGGACGTGCGAAATGTCAGCCCCTCCACCGCCGGTGTAAAGCGTACCAGGTTGCGTGCCTCTATCGGGCTGAGTGTTTTGGGTGGCGCCGAAAATTCCACCTGTACGCGGCGCTGGTCGGCATTGCAGTGCAAGGCCTGGTCGCGGGCATAACGCACGCCCTCCGGGGTAACGGGCAGTTGCAGGCTGGCGCAACCGAAACGGGTGATGTGAAAAGACTCCAGGGTGGTGAAGCTGATGTCCTTGAACGTTTCGCCCACACTGTCTTCGAGCGAAAGGCGCAACCGCACGATCACCCGCTGTCCGCTGGCAATGGGCCGGGTAAAACTGAGCACATACGACGCCGGGTCGCGCCGCTGTACACGCTCGATCACCTTCAGGTCAAAGTCTTTCTGGTCCAGCCAGCGCGTCTGGCTTTCGTCGATGCCTGGCAGCGGGCGCAGGCCGATGCGCAGCATCTGGCGCAAGGCCTCGGGGTCCAGCGGTTCGGCAAAGGTCAAGGTGATGCGCTCCACGGGCTGCAGGCCTTCTTCCCGGTCAGCGGGAATGGTCTGGGTGGGCGCTTCCATCAACGTGATCAGGCTGAAAGTGGACTGCTTGGTCTTGAAGGAAAAGCGGGACAGGGCCGGCCACGGCTCGGACGGACGAAACTGCAGCGTTTTGGCATTGAGCCAGGTGTACACCCCCGGTTGCACCGGGTTCATGCTGACAAAGCGCTGGGCCTGGTGCTCGGGTCCGGGCTGTTGCGGCCCGGTGGGTGTGTCAAAGAAGAAGGTCACCGGGTCCCAGCGGCGCATGAATTTGTCCGGACTGATGGCCACCGCCGTCTGTGTCTGTGTCTGTACCTGTGGCTGCGGGGCGCTGGCACCGCTCCTCGGCACATCGGCAGCATAGGTGAAAGTGCCAAGTCCCAGGCACAGGGCGGCATACAGGATGTGCGCAAATTTCACGGTGTCTCCTCGCTTGCTTGAGCTTGTTCTTCGTTGTTTTCTTCGTTGTTTTCTTCGTTGCCCGTCGATTCTTCTTCGGCGTCCTCACCCTCACCCTCACTATCTACGGCGCTAGTGGTCGGCGGGGCCGGGGCTACCGGCACGTACAACAAAGGCCCTGCATCGGTCGCTTCAACGTAGCGGCGCAGAATGTCCTGCGGGGGGCGTGTATCCGGCGGTTTCAGGCCCAGCAGGACCGGCTGCACGCGCACGGGGGCACTGTCTGGCGGCAGGTCCAATGCCAGGTAGTAGCGCCCTGGCACCAGGTTTGGCATCTGCACCACCCCCTCGGACAAGACGGCGCCGCTCTGGTCAAACAACACACTGCGCACAACGTCGGACTGGGCCCGCACGCCGATGCCCACGGCACGCGGCTGTGGCACATCAAACGCATACAGGCGCGCACCGCCCGGCGCCAGCAAGACCTCGGGGCCTACACCCTCGTCCAACTGCACAACGCTGGTGGCAAGAATGCTTGCCACGCCAGACAGGCTGTCAGCCCCCACGGCGCGCAATACCAGACGCGAAAGCCCTGCGGGCGCCAGCAGGTTGATGTTGGCGCCGAACAGATGGGCCTGGGTCCGGGGTGCTTGCCCCTCGACAAGGAACTGGGTGACCACCGGAACGCTGGTACGCAGGTGCAGCATGCCCGCTTGCGCCAGGTTGAGTGCGAGCACCTGTTGCTTGCCGTGCAGCGCGACGGCCTGCGGTGGCCTGACGCTGGTTTCCTGCAGCGATTTGAACCATGCGCTACCACCACCACCACTACCGCCTTGTACAAGCTGTGCCTTGGGCGCATCCAGCCACGCAATCAGGGTACCCGGCTGATGCTGCAACAGCAGGACACCGCTGTCACGCGCCACAATGTCGGTTCCGCTGGCGATGCGCCCGCTGTTTTCCAGCCAGAGTGCCTGCGCGGCTCCCCGCACGCGGATGGTGTACGCATCCGTCAGGGCGCTGGAGGCGGCTTGCGGTATCTCGATGGGAATACGCAAACGTCCCGCCACGCCAAGGTTGCGCTCCAACAGGTCACCGGGCTTCAGCACAGGCTCAACGGATGCCGCACCGGGCGCGATTTCCACGCTGTAGTGCGCTGCGCCCGTGTCGGCATTGAGCAGCCACAGCTGCTCGGCATCGGTGGAGATCGCCTCATGCACGGGACGCTCACCCCCCCAGTAGGTTGACTGGACCACGCCGCGTGACACCAGCGCGGCTGCGCCCATGGGTGCCAAGGTCAGGCGTATGCTCTTGGTGCCGGAAGGCAAGGCCATAGGCAGCGCAGTGCGCGCCGCCAGTTTGCCATCGTGCAAGCCAACGCCCAGCGATGTGGTGCTGGCAAGTTCCAGCGGCACCTGGCGCACATCCAGCTCAAAAGCCATGTCCCTGCTGCTTGCGTTCCACACATCGACAGAAGACTGGGCCGCAGCAGCCCCAGGCAAGACAAGGGCCACCGCCTCGTTCACCGCCAGCCCCATGGACTGCATGCCGGATATGCCAGGTATGCCGGACCCTGGTCCAACACCAGCACCTACACCAATGCCGGGCTGGCCAATGCCGGACTTGACAATCAACAACGCGGCGCCTTTGAACGGCTGCATATCGACCACACCCGTCTGCTGGGGCCGCAACTCCAGCCGCAACGCATCTTGCGCACCCGTTGGCAGGTGCAGCCGTTCGCCCGCCAATGTGCCACCCGCATAGCGCAGGTCATCACGCAGCAGCCACAGCGTTTTGCCACCCACGCCCGCCACGGCACTGCGCTGGCTTTGCAGCACGCGCGCGCCGCTGTCTGACCATTGCAAGCTGGACAGATCCCCCGCGAAGCGAAACACGCCGGGGCGCTCCAACGCGACCTGGACCGCGCGCAGCGCAGGCATTGCATCGTCCACCACCGTGGGAGTCACGCCACGCAGCCATTGGCTCTCGGGCACCGCTGGCAATGCCACTGCCGCCGCGCGCAAGCGCACCTGCATGCTGCGCCGATCAACCGACCAGGCGCGCAGACGGTAGGCGCGGTAGCGCCCGGACCCTGGCGGCAGCGGCAAGGCCAGATAAGGCGCACGCTTTTGCACACTGCCCAGATTAACCCAGCCGTCAAGCGCCTGGCCTTCCAGCGCGAGGCCCACCACATCACCGGAGCTGGCGCTGACGAGCAACAAATTGCGATCCTGCGGCAATGCCAAGGGATACACATGCACATGGGCATCCCTGATGTCCACGGGTGTTCCCGGCACCAGGGCATTTTCCATGACCTCGGTAGGCGCGCGCATGGCAACGGTGGTCTGTGCCTGTTTCTCATCGACCGGATCAATTTGCAGACGATAGGTGCCTAGTGCCAGGCGGCGTGCAATCTGGAAGTTCCAGTCGTCGGTACGGTCGTCGTTGTGCGCCACCAGATTACCTGCGGCATCGAACAGGCTGGCGCGCACATCGGCAGCGCCGAACGACTCCAGCTCGAACAAGCCATCGCCCCCGACCGACACCGGCAGCGATGCCGGGGCCGTGACACTGCGCGACTGGCCGACCAACAGTTGGGTGCTGGCAACCCGCAAGGTATAGGGCACATGGTTGTTGGCGCGGCTGTTGCTGGCGTGCAGCAGATACCGCCCCTGGGGCAGCGGCCCCTGCCAGGCTTTGCCCGCCTCAACCCTGGCCAGGACAGTCTTTGGGGTCTTTTGGGCATCGTTGGCATGGGTAAGATGGGTAAGCTCGGCTTGCATGTCACTGTCCAGGGTGATGGTGACGTCCGCAGGGGCCGGCAGGGAAAACTCCCATTGGTCCGCAAGCCGCTGCGCGCCCTTGGCGGGCTCCCGCCATGTGTGTGCCACCGTGGCTTCCAGCGCGATGCGGTGCGGCCCGTGTCCGCTAAAACGTACCGGCTCGGGCAAGCGGTCCAGGCGTGTCAGCACGCGGGCGTCGGCGGTTTGCGGCAGCACCAGCACCCGGTAGTTGCCAGGCTCGAATTGCCAACTGAGGTCGCCCTGCTGCACCGGCGCACCCAAAGGCCAGCCAGCGGCGTCTTCCAGCCGCACATCGAAAAAGCGGCCCAAGCCCAGCGCCTGTAATTGGTAACTGCCGCGCCGCGCAATGCTGAAGCGGTAGGCCATGGCCTGGCCGCTGGGCAGCCTGGCCCGCGCCACCTGGCCTTCGCGCAGACTCCCGCCGTCCAGGACCTCGTTGCGCACCAGTTGCACGCCCAGATGCCCCTCGGTCTGGCCCTGCGTGGTGACGCGCAACTGGTAATCCCCTTCGCGCAGATAGCGCTGGATCAGGAAGTTGCGGCCAACGCCATTGCCGGTATCTTCAAACAAGGACGGATTGACGCGGGTTCTGACCGCACCGCTGGTTTCCAGCAGGCCGGTCGATTCAAACCGATACAGCCCCGGTTTGTCCACCCGCACGCTGTGCACTGTGCTGCTGTTGCGCTCCAGATCAACAAAGCGTGGGCTGTCGGCAAGCAGCACCGGAAATTTGGGCAAACCAGCCAGACGTGCATCGGGCAGCTGTGGCAGCACGGTACGGCTTGCCAGCCGCAGTGGCTCCAGGCCCAGGGAATAACTTTGCTCTTGCGCGTGTGCGGGCATCACCAGCTGGTAGCGACCAGGTTGAAGCTCCAGCGCAGGACCGCTCTGGCCATTGTCCAGGGTGAGGTCCAGGGCCTGCCCGCTTTGCGTCAGGGCACGCAGTACGCCAGGCTCGGCCAGCTGCAGGGGAATCGTCAAGGCTTCGCCAGCGTGCTGCGTCACCGGCAAAGGAATTACCGGATCAATGGGCAGCTTGCGCACCACGATGCCGCTTGGGACACCGGATTGGGAATTCAGATACAGCGTGTAAGTCTGGCCATTTTCCAGCACCACGGACGAAAACTGCGCGCTGGCACGCACCGGCGTGAAGGCAGGGTCAATGGTCCGACCCGCCGTGGACAGATGCAGATCAAGAATGCCCCTGGCCGTAGGCGCAATGGCCAGCACATGAAGGCCACGGTCCAGGTCAAATTCTGCGCCGCTGTCACGCCACGGCGGCAGCTTGTAATCGACAGGGTACGAAGTCAGGAAAGGCTGGAAGCGGTACTGCGCCTGGATGCCAGTCCCTGCAACGCGAATCCTGGAGGGCTCCGATAATTTGACGAACAGTGTGTTCTCCCCCAGCAGGTTAAACCGGCGACGCCACTGTGCACCACCGCCCAGTCCAATCACCTGTTCGTCCAGATACGTTTCACGTCCTGAGCGTGGCTTGCGCGTCAGGATGGCGCAGGCACCCGCGTTGTCGCTGGCGCTTCCCGCATGGATGGAAGCAATCCAATGCGGGCCAGACCCTTCCCAGCTGCGCGTGCTGCTGGTTTCAAAGTGTTGCAACACCAAGGCCTGGCCTGCTTCACCGCTCACGGTAAGCAGCCTGAGCGCATTGCTACCGACGGTGTGCAACTCGGCAACCGGAGGAACCGAGCGTTTGTCGATACTGGCGCCTGACCCGCTGGCCGCAAACGGATTGTCCTGCGCATAGCTCCCCACTTGCAGACTGGCGCTCCTGGCAATGGGCAACTCCAGCCGGAAGTAATTGGGGCCCGCTGGCACCAGGAAACGGTCCGTGCCAAATTCACTGATGGTAAACGGCTGGCGCATGGCAGGCGCCAGCGTGGGGATGCCCATACGCAGATAGAAGGGCTTTTGCGTGGACGCTTCGGTCCAGGCCAGGCTGGGGCCGCCATAGGCCGTGAGCAGGTAAAGACCCGGCGTGAGCTCTGCCGTCAGGCGGGCAACTTGCAAAGGCTGTGCGGGGCGTGCCTGGCTTTGCACCAGCTGTGGCTTGGCATCCACCAGCCAGGTACCGTCACGCCAAAGGCGCAAGTCAGCCAGGTGGCGCCCAGCGGCTTCAATGGCAACAAAACGCTTCTCGTTGACTTCCAGCCAGTACGAGCGCTGCTCAAAATCGCCCAGCGTGGACTGCTCCAGACGATGCTCCACCAGCAACGGGGCGTGTGTCTGCAACTCCACAAAAGCATGCGCCGCCAGTCTGGCCTGGCCTTTGCCGTCAGCGGCAGCGTGGGTTAGCACCTTGTATGCACCACGGTCCAGGAAGAAGTCCAGGCGCCCGTCCTGCCTGCCGGGCTGGCCGCTGGGTTCGCCCATACCCGACATGCGATCCACCACCTGCAAGGCTACACCCTGGGAGCTGTTCACCGTCACGGCATAGCGGCCAAAGGCATTAACACGCAGCAAAGCGGATTGTTTACCGCGTGCCTCCACGGTGCTGCGGTCCAGCCGTGCCGCAAGGGGTGTCGGGGTGGCCAACTCCGGCTCGGCAGCCACACCGTGCAGGGCCGTGAGCAGGGAGAGAAAAAGCGCGCTGTAAAACCGCAAACCCGAAAGAAAACCCACAAGGAAACGCGCCATCTATTTCTCCCTGGTTATGCGCCGAGCGACGAGTCTAACCCGAAGCCAACGCATCTTCGTGCAGTTGGCGCAGCATCGCAAGCCTTGCAAATTCTCGGGCCAGGCGTCCTGTTTGCGGCTCTTGCAACGCTGCGTTGAGTGCGGCAAGGGCATCGGCAAGTGCTGGCCAGCCGATCTGGCGCAGGCGCTCAACGGTGCTGCGGCTGTCGGCCAACCAGGACAGTGGTAACGCGCCAATGCCGTGGTGCAGCAGCGCAGCAAGCAGGGCGCGCACGACAAGTAAAGTGGCCAGCAAGGGGTCATCGTCCGCCGTGCGTGCACGTCCCAGGGGCAGCGCTGCCAGCGCGTCGGCGTCGCCGCATACCGCGTCGGTGTCATCGAGCGAGAGGGTCTGGTCGCACACCAGGCTCCACGGCTCCAGCGTCGGCAGACTCCCCTGCCAGGAGAGCTGGCCGGCGATATGGCGACAGCTGCCGTGCACTCCACTGAGCGCTCCGGCCAGTTTTTCCAGCGCCCGGCGCGATTGCACCGTGTGGCTGCGCGTGAGCAGCAACGCTGCACCTTCGGTGTCGAGCGCGGTGCACTGCACGGTCTGCGCATGCGGATCGAAGAAGGTGTTGGTGATGCGCGCCGGGCTGAACACGACAAAAGCGCCCGCTGCCTGCCGGGCCTCCACCAGGGGATGGCGGGAACGCTCGCGCACCAGATCGGCCACCAGGGTGGTACGCAAGGGCCGCGCCAGATCGTCCCAGCCGCCCGATTGCGGCAGCAGACTGTTTTGCGCATTGCGCGCGCGGGCCAGGGCGATGCGGCCATCGGCAAAGCGGCGTGCCTGCCGCGACAACAGTTGCCCGCCCACCAGCGCTGCGAGCTTGACGCCGGGCGCCACACGTTCGCTGGCGCGTTGCTGCTCTTCGCGCCGGGCCGCGTCCCCTGGGCCGTCGGTGACCGTCGGGTCTGCGGGCGGCGGGACTTGCCAGTCGTGGACCAGGGCCATCAGCGTACCGGTATCCGGGTCGGCCAGCACCAGCCGGGTACGCCGAGCGTCGCCGTCACGTTCGGTGCGCGCGCCCAGGCAGAGTAGGCGCAGGCGGTCAAGTGCCACTTCGTGCGGCTGGCCAATGCCAAGAACCGCCCTGGCCCGGCCCGCAGCGGCACCGAGTTTGAGCCGAAGAAAAAGTTCGGTGGCCGCATCAACGCCGGTTTCGGCAGCGTAGCGGGCACTGCGCGCCGCCCAGGCGGTGCTCCAGTCTTCCAGGTCGGCCAGGGTGGCAACCATCCACTCGGCACCGGCGTCGGTTGCAGCAGTGCGCGCCAGAGAGAGCGCCTGGGCAGACCCGGCTGTGCCGGAAACGACGCCATGCATCAGCAGCGCGCCCAGGTAATCGCGGTACGGGCCGGGGTCGAGCACAACGGCGGCACCCGGCGCCCCCAGCCGCACGTCCACACTCGCTGCCGTCGGCGCTTGCGCATCCGCCTGGCGAAACGCCCAGACCCCCAGCGCAACGTGTTCACAAGCCGTCTGCTGGATGCAGTCGCAACGCGCCGCCTCAATCGCCGCGCCCGCCCAAAAACGCACGGTGGCCGCAGGCAGCCGCGCCGTGTCGCAAGGCTCGTCGGCGGCACGGCGGCGCACAAGTACGGTCAGCCCGGCGTCGCGCTCCTTGTGCGCCCGCGCCAGCACGGCGGGCACCAACAGAGCGGAAATTGCCGCATCGCTGGCTGCACCGGGCGAAGCCGGTGGTACGGGCTGGCCTGCGGATGGTGGCGCGGACGTAGCGGCTTCGGCGCGAAACTGCAAGGCGGTGATGATGCGGTGGCGGCAAATCCCCGTCGCCGGACAGCTGCACTGCGCCTGGGCCGGTGGTTTGCCCGCTGGCCAGCGGATGTGCACGCCATCGGGAAAGGCCGCCAGCAGCGTGGCATCGGCCTGAAGCGTCAGATGCGGCACATAACCCGCTTCGCGCTCGCGCACGGCACGTTTGACCAGCCCGGCATTGGTCAACTGGGTGAGGGCTTCCGGCGAGAGGTGCAGCAGATCGGGACGCATAGGTTTGACGTTCTGTTGATGCCCTGTTATCGCAACTTTTCGGCCAGCCAGCCGGCCAGCTGGCCAGGCGTCATGGCACCGACATGGACGCCCAGATCGGCCATTCGACGGGCGAGTTCGCGGTCAAACACCGGGTTGGCTGCTTCGTCCAGAGCCGCCAGACCCAGCACCTGCGTACCCTGGCCGATCAGCGAAGCGACCTGGTTCAGCAGGACATGCTCATTCGCGCCCTCGAAAAAATCGCTGATGATGACGACGATGGCCCGTTTGGGCACTTCGATGTTCTGCGCGGCGTAGGCGACGGCCTTGCCGATGTCGGTGCCGCCGCCGAGTTGCACCTGCATCAGCGTTTCCACGGGGTCGTGGACTTCATCGCTGAGGTCAACGACATTGGTGTCGAAAGCGAGCAGATGCGTGCGCACGCCAGGCAGATTCCACAGGCAAGCAGCCGTCACCGCCGCGTGGATGACGCTGCCGACCATGCTGCCGCTCTGATCAACGAGAAGAAAGATTTGCCAGCGTTGCAGGCGTTTGCGGGTGTGGTTGAAGAACAGCGGCTGGCGGACGATGAGTTGCTGGCGTTGCGGGTCGTAGTGCTTGAGGTTGCGTTGCACGGTTTCCCGCGCGGCAAACTGGTTGGCAGCTCCGTGTCGCGACAGGCTTTGCCGCTGCCGATGGCCGGAAAATGAGCGCACGACCTCGCGGGCAAGTTTTTCGATCAGCATGCTGACCACCTTGGCAACCAGTTTCCTGGCCATGGCGAGCACGTCCGGGTTCATCAGGTGCTTGGTGCGCAGCACCGCTGCCAGCAAGGCCGGATTCGGCTCGACCCGCTCAAGGACTTGGGGATTGGTGACAATTTCGTCGATGTGGTAGCGCTCGATGGCATCGCGCTCCAGACGCTCGATGGTTTCCTTGGGAAAGAGTTCGTGAATCCGGTTGATCCACTCCGGCACCATCAGGCGCGATGCTTCGCTGCCCCCTTGCCGATCCAGCGCATCGGCGCCAAAAGCCTCGCCATCGCGTCCGTACAACCAGGCCAGCGCCTGATCCATCGCCATGCCCGACGCACCCGCCGCAGGCAGGCTGGGTTGGGCGGCTTCGCCGAGCAGCAGCAGCCAGCGTTCGGCAGGTGTCAGCGCGATTGCAGCAATTGCAGGGGGTGTGGCCATGGTGTGGTCCTGGGGCGTGTTCCGGGGGCGATGCCTGGGTCGCGTACCTGGGGCGATGCCCCAGGCTGGTATGGGGTTGCGCCGTTGGCGCGCAAGAAACGGGCAAACGGGCACGTCCGATTTTGCAGGGCCAACGGCCCGACCTTATACCAGCCTGGGGCATCGCCCCAGGTACGCGGCGGATCATTCGGGTCTTGGGTTTCCATGGTAATCAATGTGGTTCCGGGGCCGTATTCCGTGGGCGTGTTCCGGGGGGCGTTCCTGGGTCGCGTTCCGGGTCGTGTTCCTGGGGCGATGCCCCAGGCTGGTATGGGGTTGCGCCGTTGGCGCGCAAGAAACGGGCAAACGGGCACGTCCGATTTTGCAGGGCCAAAGGCCCGACCTTATACCAGCCTGGGGCATCGCCCCAGGTATGCCACGATGTACGCCACGGTATATGTATTCCCGCATCGGTCAATTTGTCAATCGATCAATCCATATCAATCCCGCGTATGCCACGCCAGCCTCTCCAGGTCGCGCAGCATCTCGCTACGCACGATGGCTGAAAGATCACTCCAGGCTGGCGAGGGCGTTGCACCTGTGCGGCCCACGAGGTTCAGTCCCCGAATCTCTTGTTCTTCGTTGACATCCGGCGCAGCGCCGGTGAACCATTCGCTATAGCCCAAATACAGTACAGCGCTGTGTTGGTCGTCAAGCGGCTTGGTCAGGCTGTCAACCATGCCACCGTCACCGATACCACGTTTCCAGCCACGCTGCTCCAGGCCGAGCAGACTGCCGGTGCTGAGTTTGCGGTCCTTGTAGCGAGGCAAGACGTTGAGTGACATTTCCTCTGCGGTCATCGCGTAGGTGGCCCGCACCAGTTGCTCGAAGGGTTGAAGAATTTCATAGTCGGCGAGCAACGCCAGCCAGCGGCTGCGCAGGTCTTGCGCCAGCTCCAGCACGTGCGGCAGACCGATGCAGTACGCGGCGTCGGGTGCGCACGGCGCATCGTCCACATCAACCAGGCTCAGGTCTTCGCTGACGCGAAAGCTTGCGGCCACTGCCCCTGCCGCATCGAACGCGGCCCAGACCAGCCGCTGGCACAGGGTACGCAACACAGGGTGCTGGGCAAAGAAGGCCAGGAAGTCGGCAACCGGCCAGCGGCGCTGCCCGCACATCGCCGCCTCCAGCCGCACGTTTTGCGTACTGGCGACCAGCTTGGCTTGCTTCTTGAACTCCTTCCAGTCGGCAACGGCGTCCTTGGCCAGCGCCGCATCGTCCTTGGCACCGGGCTTGGGCAGGTCTTTCAGGCGTTTTCCGGCCTCGTCATGGACTTGTGGCAGCAGGTCAAGGTCCAGACTGGCGGTGAATTGTCGCGGGCCGAAGTCCAGCTGCAAGCGGCCACGCTCATCCAGACCCAGCGTCGGCACGGTGCGGTCGGCCAGTTGCTCAAGCGTCAGATCGCGCTCTTCGGCAACGCGCGCCAACGCCTTGGCCGCACGCTCCTGGAGGTCGCCGTAGCGCTTTTGCTCGCTGAAGGTAGACAGCAGCATCAGCGCGGTGTCGCTGCCGATCCGGGCCAGCATCTCCAGCCCTTCGTAACTGCGCACGCGGTCGAGGTGGCTGCGCCATTCGCGGATGCGCGGCGCCAAAGCACGCGCGTTGGCGTCGTTACCAAGACGGCCCTGCAATTCGAATATCCAGCGATCCTTGGGCGGCATGCCGTTGTCCAGCCACTGTTCGAACAAACCAAGCATCAGGCGGGCCAGCGACTCGGGCGTGACTGCGGCTTGCAGCAGGTCCAGCCCGGCATAGCCCATGCCGCCCTTGCTCAAGGCCAGCGGCATCAAGGCGTCGGGCATGTTTGCCAGCGGCACGGCATGACCACTGTTCTCCAGCAACAGGCGCGGCAGCCTGGGCAGAATCAGCCAGGCGGGAATTTTGGGCAACTGCGGAGGTAGCAGCGCTTCCAGTAGCGCTTCCGCTGGCGTCGCCAGCAGGGCCTCGACGGCGGCAAGGGCCGATGCGCCGTAAGTCTGGGCCTGCGCACGCAACACCGCAGCGTACCCCTCGTTGGCCAGTAGAAGGAGGTTCTGTCGGGCATGCGCAGCGTTCTCGGCATCCGCAGAAAAAGCAACCGGAATCAACGCCCTGGCGCTGGTTTGCGGATGCGCCAGCAGCCAGTTGCGGGCAAAGGTGCGCAACTGGCTACGCACGGCATAGACGAACTGCGAAAGGCGCAGCGCCAATGCGTCGGAATCGACAATTTCCATGATCATCTGTGCGCCCTTTGTCGTTGCGGGAGGCATGACGGGCAAGATCGCGTCGATGTGTTCGGCACCAAAACGTTTGAGCAGACGCGTGACCGGGTTGCCACAGGTGTCGGGGGCACCATACATGGATTCGTAATAATATCCCCCAGTGACAGGGGAGCGCGATTGCAAGCGCAGGAGGAACAGCGCCAAGGCGTCGTCAAGATGGCCAAGATGGTTTAGGAGTTTCTCTGTACGCCCCGGCGGCTGGCGCAGATCGTCCGGCCCAAGCGCGTTATTAGCCTGCACGGTGGCGATGTGGTCGGGCTTCACGCCCCAGAGAAATAGGGCCAGAGCCGACAGATTCCAGTCGGTCTTGTAGTGCCGACGCAGTGCTGCAACCTCGTCGTCTCCCGCCTTCAGGGTGTAATCCAGGCACCACATGAAATCTTCTTCAACCTGAAAACGGCCATCGCTCGAGTAACTAGACCGCATTTGCGGCCTGGGCTCCACCGTCCCGCCGCGCCAACGCGACCAGTCAACGAGCGCGGGTTCGCGCCGAGGGGTGAGGGCCAGCACCGGCAGCTCGACGCGCGCCGCATTGGAGCGCCACGGCGGCGTGCGCAACAGGGCGGGCAATTCGTCGAAGCTCGCCTCGGTCACCTTTTCGGTTGGTACGAGCAGACGTGCCAGGGTCCGGCTTTGTGCTTCGTCGCCTTCAGCCGCAAGCGCCGCCTGCAAGGGCGCCAACCACTCAGTGTGTGTGTACAGCAGGCGTTGCAAGAGCTGGGCGGCGGGCTGGTCGCGGCTTGGGTTGAGCGCCAGCAGTCCGCGCAAGGTATACAGCGGCCAGCGTTCGGCACGCTCGGCCACCACTTCGCGAACCTCGGGCAGGTTCAGTCTGCCAAGCAACAAGGCTTGTGCCGCGTCGGTGCGAAAGCTGTCCACAAGCTTGACGATGCGCTTGTCCGTCAGATGGGCGGCCAGATGATCAAACACGCCCGGTCCATGCCATTGGATCAGGCTATCCCAATCGTTGAGGAATGCATCGGTATGTCTTGGTCGCACCAGGACGATATTCACATCCAGGGGGATGGTGGGGAGAATCTTGGCGCTCGCCGCATGCGCCTGCAGTTTGGTCAGCCAGGCCGATGTAGCACGGCTGTCGTCGGGACGGGCGAGGAAGGGATCAGTTTTGGCTTTGGTTTTGGCCATGGTGCATTCCTGGGGCGGTTGATCGTTCAATGGGTCAGTTCCTGGGGCGGTGCCCCAGTCTGGTATGCGGTCGCGCCGTTGGCGCTTAAGAAACGGGCAAACGGGCACGTCCGATTTTGCAGGGCCAAAGGCCCGACAGCATACCAGCCTGGGGCATCGCCCCAGGTGTGCCACGAGGTACGCCACGGTGGACCATTTGGATCATTTGGGTCTCCGTGGTCATCAATGTGGTTTTTGGGCCGTGTTCCGGGGGCGATGCATGGGTCGCGTTCCTGGGGCCGCGTTCCTGGGGCGGTGCCCCAGGCTGGTATGGGGTCGCGCCGTTGGCGCTCAGGAACGGGCAAACGGGCAAATGGGCACGTCTGATTTGATAGCTGCTCCCGCACGTCCCATAAGCCTTGCAGGCCGATTGGCACAATAAAACGCTGCCATAAACCAGCCGCCAGCCGCCAAACGGGGGAGAAATGGTGGTGTGATGGGTCGGAATAAGGCGGAAATAATGCCGAAATCTGGCTGCAGCCCTTATGGGATATGCGGGGACGGCTATCAATTGTGGAGTGGGGCATTGAAGCAGAGTTAGTCCCAGACATAGCGTTCATCGCATTCGATACCGTATTTATTGAGGAAGGCGCGGTATTCCTCCTGGAAGGTGCGGGTGCGATGGTGCTCCTCCTGGGTGTCGATGTAGTGAAGCAAGACATGCAAGTCTGATGGTCCGACGGAAAAGGCACCATAACCGCGTTGCCATGCAAAGGAGGCCAATGCAGGGGATTGGATCTTGAGCCATTTGGAGGACGCAGTTTTCAGTTCCTCGACGAGTTGGGCCATGGTGATGGTCCGCGACAGGCGGATAGCCAAATGCACATGATCCGCCACGCCACCGACGCGCAAGCATTCGCAATCCACATTGCGGGTGACTGTGGCGAGGTAGGCGTAAAGCGTGGGTCGCACGGTGGTATCGAGCACGGGAGCGCGGTTTTTGGTGCTAAAGACGATGTGCGTCAGGAGATAAGAGAGCGATTGAGGCATTGCGCGGTGGGTGGTGAGATGGGTTGGGGCGTGTTCCGGGGCGATCCTGGTATGGGGTTGCGCCGTTGGCGCGCAAGAATCGGGTAATCGGGCAAACGGGCATGTCCGATTTTGCAGGGCCAACGGCCCGACTCTATACCAGCCTGGGGCATCGCCCCAGGTGTGCCCCAGGTGTGCCACGGTGTATTCCCGAGTCGCTCCATTTGTCCATTTGTCAATTGCCCAATCATTCAATCGCCCAAACCATATTCCGCAGCCCAGGCGAGCGCGCGGGCTTCGTAGCGGCGGGCGGCGAGGTAGGCCGCCTCACCCTGCGGCAATTGGGTCAGGCGCGTGCCTTCGCCGCTGGCAAGGCCGAGCATGGCGGCGACCTGGGCGGCGATGTGGCCGCGTTCGCGTGGCGGGAACCAGCCGAAGGCGGCACGCAGCGCTGGCAGGGCGACGAGAAAATCCTCGTCACCGAGATCGGCGAGCGTGGTGTGGACGGCCTGCACCAGTTCGGGCTGCTCCTTGAGCACCGCGCGGGTGAGGGCGAACAGGCCGTAGAGGTAGTCGCCGAGCTGGCTGCGCGGCGGCACTGCGCGGGTGAGATGGACGAGTTCGCCGTCGGCAAAGCCGGAATCGGGCGGATAGCGGTGCTGGAGCGACTGCGCCAGACCGGCTGCGGCGCCGCGCAGCGTTGGCGGCGTGCCACTGGCGCGGGCGAAGCGCAGCAGGCTGGCGAGGGTGAAGGCTTCGTCGAATCCCGGCAGCGGCTGGCTCTGGTGCAATCGCAAAAGCCCGCTCAGAACGCGCACAGCGGCAACCTCGGCATCACCGGCGCTGGCCTGGCCGGGCGTCGATCCGGGCGCGGCTTGCAGACAATCGAGCAGCCACAGCAAACGCTCGCCAATGGCAACGAGCGCGCCTTGCATCAGTGGCCGCACGTCCTGCCCCCAAAAGCCAGCCAGCGCGACGTCCAGCAGCGCCAGCGCAGCCGTGGCGAGTTCGCCATGCACGTGGCTGGCATGGATGCGTTGGCGCAGGGCGGCGAGGAGTTCGTCGCCGAGGTCGAAGAAACCGGCGCGCACGGCATCGGTCAAGCCATTGGCAATGTCTTGCGCCTGCTGCGCGCCCTCCAGGCGCACCAGCAATCGGGCGCGGGCGGCTGCCTCCAGCGTGCCGCCAAAAGCGGCGGCTTCGATCAGGCTGGGTAGCCAGCGGGGGGTGTGTACAAATTGCCAGTGCTCCTCGAAGGCCAGCGTGGCGGCGAGACTGCGCGCAGCCAGGGGGGCGTGCAGCGCTGTGAGCGTAATGCCGTCGGCGTCGATCAGGCGCAACCGCCACAGGGTTTGCGCAACGCGCGCATCGTCCGGGCGACGGCGGTCAAGGACGCGGCTTTGCGTGCTGGCGGTGAGATGGATGGCGCATTCCGCCAGGCAACGCGCGACATCGTGCACCAGCGGCGGCAAGGGGGTGTCGGCGGCGAGTTCGCCAGCGCCATCCCCGGTCAGCGCCAGGAGCGCTTCGCGCAGGACGGGATGGTCGTGGGTGGCGAGTCGTCCGCCACGGCTCCAGGGCGCGGGGGCATCGAGTGCCTCTTTGATGAATGCGCTTTGTGCGGCGTCGAGCACGTCGCTGCGCAGCGGAGCCGGATGGCCGCGCAGCCGGGCCAGGCCGAGAAAGGTCGCGCGCAAGGCGATGCAGTCGGCGGTCGAGACAAAAATCTGGCGGCTGCGCAGCCGCTCGACGATGGCGCGCGTGGCGCGTTCGGCAGCCTCCGCCGGGCCATGTTCGGCCAGCCATTCGTAATACAGCGGCGACTGCATCCCGGCTGCATAGCCCGAGAGCGCTTCCAGCTGCCGGTATTCGTAAGGAACGAGGTACGCCCCGCCCGCCAGCACATCGGCTGGCGCGGCGGCGCACGGCTCTTCGCTGACGCTCAGGCTTGGCCACAGCGCTTCAATGGCGCGCTTGTGCCAGCCACCGCAAACCAGGAGGATCTGTTGCCCAGGAAAGCGGGCGACGGCCCAGGCCAGCCAGCTGGCCATGTAACGCTCGCGGGCCATGTCCTGCGGGCTGCCGTTGGCCACCGGGTCGCCGCGCAGTTCATGGAAATAGACACCCAGGCGCTCTTCAAGGTCGTTCAAGTCGTCCAGGTCAGCACAATCGGCAAAATCGGCGGATGTTGCCAGCGGACTTGCTTCGAACAGGTGATCCCACAAGGCATGGTCGCCGTCGCAATGTGTGCGTTCGGCCAGCGCCTGGTTGATGCGGGTGTGGCGGTCGGGGGCGAACGCCAGCGCCTCGCCATCCGGGGCAAGGCGTCGGCGCTCCTGGTCGGAAACGGTGCGGTACTGCCAGTGCGGCAGGTCGATGAAGCGCACCTCGGCACCGCTGGAGCGCCCGGCGGTCAAGGCCACCCATTCGGGCGAGTGGCGCACGAACGGAAACCAGCATTGCCCGGTCCCCGTGTCGTCCTTGCTGTAGCTGTACAGGGCGATGGGCAGGCGGTGTGGCAGCAGCAGTTCGTCGATGCGGGTGTTGAAGTCCGACGGACCTTCGATCAGGACGGCGGCGGGACGCTCGGTTGCGATCCGGTGCGCGACCAGCCTAGCACAGGCCGGGCTATGGTGGCGAATGCCGATCAGGCGTGGCGCCATATCTACTATGTCTACTATGTCTACTATGTCTACTATGTCTACGGTGTCTACTATGTCTACGGTGTCTACTGCGGCAACGCCTGCCGGGCCGCATGGAAGGCCGCCCAATGTTCGCCACTGCGCTTGGCGGCGCGGTGTTCGATGTAGCGGCGCAGTTTCTTGAGGTCATCCGGGTTGTCCTTGACCGCAGCGCCCGCCAGGGTTTCCACCAGGGCGGCTGCGTCGCCATTGTTGCCACGCAGGTAATAACCGCGCAAGGTGACGGCATGGGCCACGCTGACCGCCTCGGCGGTACTGAGCACGCTCGACAGCTTGTCTCCGGCCCCGCCCTCGCGGTCAACGCCCTGGCGCAGGTCGCGGAACGTCGTGACCAGCACTTCCATCAGTGGCTCGTTGGGCACAACCGGAACGCCGTCCTGGGCCAGCAGGCGCGCGACCTCGTTGACCACCAGCGCCAGCTCGCTGTCGTAGCTGGCAATCGGGAAGACGGTTTCGAACGCGAAACGGCGCTTGAGCGCCGCCGACATCTCGTTGACGCCACGGTCACGGGTATTGGCCGTCGCAATCAGATTAAAGCCGGGGCGGGCAAAAACGACGTTTTCGGTCGGCAGTTCGGGCACCATCAGCAAGCGCTCGGAGAGGATCGAGAGCAGGCTGTCCTGCACCTCGGGCGGGCAGCGGGTAATCTCCTCGAAACGGGCGATGCGGCCCTCCTGCATCGCGCGGTAGAGCGGCGAAGCCACGAGCGCGCGCAGGCTGGGGCCTTCGTTGAGCAAGAGTGCGTAATTCCAGCCGTACTTGATCTGGTCCTCGGTCGTTGCGGCGCTGCCCTGGATGGTCAAGGTGCTTGTGCCGCAGATAGCCGCAGCGATCAGCTCCGACAGCAGGCTCTTGGCGGTTCCCGGCTCGCCCACCAGCAGCAGCGCGCGGCTGGAAGCCAGCGTCACCAGCGCACGCTCGATCAGGCTGGGCGCGCAGACAATCTTCTGGCGGATGGGCTTGCCCTTGACCGTTGTCCCGGCGATGAAATCGCGCACGGCAGGCATCGACAGATTCCAGCCCGGCGGCCTTGGTGCCTTGTCGTGCGCCGCAAGCTGGGCCAGCTCATCGGCATACAGCAGTTCGGCAGGCAACCGCTGGGCAGCAGGCGCATCAGGACGGGAATCAGGGCGGGATGTGGGCATGGGCGTGGACATGAAGGAGATTCTGGCACATTCCGACCCCGGTCTGGTTATGGATGCGTGGTGCGGCCACCCGTTGGTTGTTAACCTGGGTATCGCCATCAGATAACCTCACGTCAGAAAAAATGAACCGATATGCATAAATGGGAGACACATGGTTGAATTTTTTGATGCCGTCGTTGCCTGTGTCAGGCTACTTCAGCGCATGGTCAGCTCAAAACCGCCCAGCGCCTGGGCACGTCCGTTCAGGATTGCCTCCACCCGGTGCAGCCCTGGGTAGTGCTTGCGGGTGCTCATTTCGGCAAGGGATATTTGTTTGCCCACACGTTGTGTCTCGTGCGCGGCCAGGTCAAGGGTCTTGAGTTTGAACACCTTGGCACGGCTTTGGCCGTTGGCCTTGATGTAATGCACCGCAAAATCCACCAGCACCCGTTGGGGCAAGGCGGTGTTGTTGGTCACATCAAAGGCCACAGCCAGTGTGCCGCCCACCACCGCTTGCTGCGGCGCAATACGGGGCTGACCAATCACCACATCAGCCGACGCGCCAAAGCCCAGCGCCGCCAGCGCGCCCGCCTCGCCGCGCTTGACCGCCGAGCGCAGCGCGTGCTGGACAATCCAGCGCCGCTCGGGTGTTGCGCCCTCCAGCCAGGCGCTGGCCGTGGCGGCCAGCAGGGCCGGATGGTCTTTGCCGATATCGTTGAGGTTGTTGGCCACTGAACGCCGCACGTACAGCGCCGGATCGTCCTTCAGGTGCTCCAGCAAAGCCAGCACCGGTGCCGGATCACGCACAAACGCGCCCAGTCGCGAGGCCCAGGGTAACCGGGGCCGCGTGCCCTCGGACACCAGCCTGCGAACGTGTTCGCTGGGGTCACGCGTCCACTCCAGCAGCCGTGCCAGTGTGGCTTCGGGGTAGCGCTGCAAAAAGGGCCGGATGCTGAACTCCGCCGTGAAGCGCTGGGTCAGCGTGTGCTGCGCCTGCATCGACAACTCAAAATGCTCCAGCCCGTACTCGGCCACAAACACCGTGTGTGGCAGAAACAGAAACGAGGCCAGCGACAAGCCCGGCGTGCGCCCGTGCGGCTGGTTGATGGACGCTAGCAAAATGCGCAGCGCTTCGCCGTAGTCCGGCGGCAAATGCCGTTGCAGCGCTCGGGCTATGAGTTTGCCACGTGGCATCAGCGCCAGCGCGTCATAACCGGCCAAGGCGTCCATTAAGAAGGCATCCACCGCAAAGTGGGGATGCACCGCAGCCACCATGCGCGCAATGGCCTGGGGAACGTCGGGGCCGTATTGGGATAGGAGCGGTTCTGCCATGTGTGAATTTATAGGTTAAATTGGCCTATATCCCTCGCAGAATGTGCGCAAGCAGCTGCTAAAAGCGTAGTAAGAATGAGGATTGAATTCACTCCGGATCCAGTGCCATGCGTGTTTGCAGCATTTGCGAGGGGATTTTGGGGTCATCGGGGTCGGTGACCAGGGTGAAAACCCAATCGCTCCCCAGCGCCTGCGCGGCAAGGCCTTCGACCTTGGGTGCGCCCGCCAACAGGTGCAGGCGGCGCAGCCCCCCGTCTGGTGCCACGATGCCAATGGCAGAGCCCACACAAGCGCCGTCGTGGTAACTGTTGTCGGTGCTTTCGGCCACTGCGCAAAAGGCCCAGGCGCCTGCGTGCAAAGCGGTGCCATCGGTCAGGCTCAAAGGTACGCCATCCACATCGCCCAGCTCCATCATCTGCATGCTTTTGACGCCGGGCGGCTTGGGCTGCAGGCCCGCCAGCCAGGGCGCGATCAGGTTCCAGTCAAAGCGGATACAGGCGCTGCGGGTATCGCCCTGATTGCCACGGTGCAGCAACAGCAGCTCGCCGCTGAGCACAAACGCGCCTTCAATGTTCAGATCGACAAAGCGCTTGCGCAGCGGTGCGTACAGCGGCTCCAGATCAACACAGGCCATGCGGCCATTGGGGACACCCTGCACATCCAGCGCCACCAGCACGCCGGTTTCGCGCTGGGGCTTGGAGCCTGAGCCCAGTGCCAGCAGTGCGCCCGCCGGGCAGCCCGGCAAGGGTGGCAGTTGGGCCAGGGTTTCCAGATCGGGCTTGGCCTTTTTGCGTTTGCCTTTGTCGCGCGGCAAATCGCCCTCCAGCAGGCGCACCAGCGTGCCGGGTCTGGTGTCATCGGCCCCGGCGCCGGGGACGGCGTGCTCTTCAAACACGCCCAGGTGCAACTCGTCATCGGCCACCACATACAAGCGCTGGCGCAAGCGCACGAGGCCGCTGGCCGCGCTCAAGTGTGCCTGAGCGCGCGGGTGCTGTGCCGGGTCAAGCAGCAGGTGGCGGATGAAACTGACGGGCAGTGAAGTAAGCGAATGTGCCATGGGACTCCTGGTTTTAGCGTTGCGGCTGCTGCGCATTGCCGGTTCAATTTATCGTACTCCATTGCCGGGTCGGTGCCTGCGAGACTTTAATGCGAAATCGGCCTCTAGCTACATCGTCAAGCCACGGCAACTTCACTCCCAGAACCTCGCGGTACAAAAAAAGCAGGGCACTGAGCGCCTGGTTGTGGGTGGACACCGACACATTGCGCTGGGTGGTGAGCATGGTCAAAAATTGCTCCACCTCTGCGGCACCCATCTCACGAGGATGGCGAACCTGACTGTTGCGGCCATGCCATCGGATAAAAAATTTCACCCAATACAGGTAGGCCTCTTCGGTACGCAAGCTATAGTGTTTGTGCCGCAGAACCTCCCGAAGCTGATCCAGCAAGCGGGGCGACTGGGGAATATAGGAGACGGGTTTGGTGGATATCATCAATACTGTAATTGCGTACAGCATATGCATGCCAAATCGAGCATGCAAGCGGCGTTGCGCAACTTTTCACAGTTTCGATCAAACCCGCCCGCCCAGCTTATTTCGTCGTCTAGCTTGGAAATCCCAAGATAGGCGCTCGGCTACATTACGTTGGGCCTCACACAACCGAGCCATCATGTCCTCACAGAGCGAAGGAACCATTCCATGAAACCGCGCATTACAGTTATTACCCTCTGCGTTGACGACTTGGAACGAGCGGTATCTTTCTACCGCGATGGCCTCGGCCTACCAACGCAAGGCATCATTGGCAAAGAGTTCGAGTATGGGGCGGTCGCTTTCTTCGATCTGCAGCCAGGCTTGAAACTCGCAATTTGGCCGCGCAAGAGTCTGGCTCACGATGCGGGGATTCCGGTAGGCATTCCAAATCCCACCGAACTCTCCATTGGTCACAACGTCTCGTCCATCGCCGAAGTCGATGCCGTTATGGAGCAGGCGAAGAGCGCAGGCGCCGTTATCGTTAAGCCAGCGCAGAATACTTTTTGGGGTGGTTACTCTGGCTATTTTCAAGACCCCGATCATCATCTCTGGGAGGTCGTGTGGAACCCACAGTTGCTGCCCGAAGAGTGAGGCCCAACCCTGCGGTGCAGGGGACGCTGCGCGATAAAGCCGCGCAGCGCCCCTGACCTTGAACGTTAGACCTCATAGATGCACGAGCAAGACATCGCGTACTTTTCAGGATTCCTGGAGGAGTTCCAGAAGGAATCCGACAGGGGCGGTGCACTCGTCGGCGCGGCGTTGCTGGATGCAAGGCTTGAACGGCTACTTCTCGCTCACATGCTGCCGGGTAAGGTCGCCGAAGACCTCGTAATCGGCGGCAATGCGCCATTTGGAACCTTCTCCTCTCGAATCAATGGGTGCTATGCGTTCGGTCTTATCACCGCTTCTGAGCGTCAAGACCTGAACATCGTGCGTTCAATTCGGAACGAGTTCGCGCATCGCGAGCACGGCATCACGTTTGCGGATTCGAAAATCCAGGGCTTTTGTTCTTCGCTGAAATCCAGACGATCTCCCGAGATGATCGAACAGAACGGCGGCTATCCGCCACGCCAACGCTTCAACGACGCGGTGATATTCAATGCGATGCAACTTTGGTACCGCCCGGAGCACGCGGCTCCTTTCAAGGCACAGGAGCGAGCATGGCCGTATTGAACAGGTGGAGACTGAGGCCTAACATGTCGGCCAACACGGACCCGCAACTTCAGGAAGCGGCTTCGCCGCAAGCGTTGCGGCCCGGTTGCCTCGGACGTTAGGTTGCTCGATGAACATTCCAGAGCACGATCACGATGCGATTGTTCGCCGGGCAATTGAGCTTTTGGGCGGCAAGCAGGAATTCTTCGCAGAGGCCGATCGCGAGCTTGCGGATTTCAATGGCCGGTGGAAACAGAACGTCGAAGTCATAGGTCGCATCTTGTGAGCACACCTATTTGTGGAGCATTACATCGGTGAATATCTGGCGAAGGCGAATCCTCGCTTGGGAGCACTTGGCGAGGCGAAGATATCGTTCGCCCAGAAGGTTGCTTTGCTCGACGCATCCAATACCGACATTGCGCTCATACTTCCTGGAATCAAGCGCCTAAACAAGATCCGCAACCGGTTGGCTCACAATCTGGACGCTCAGGTGACTGAGGAGGACGCAACGGTTTTCTTGGGCAGTAACCGTTTTGCTGCACTACGCGCCGCAAGAGCTGCGGAGCAGGCGCAGACAAATGAACCGATCGAACTTCTCGAAGACTTCGCGAAACACGTTGCAATGGCGCTCAACTATGAGTTCTCGCCGATGTCGAAGGCGATCTATCAAGCAATTCAGGAGGTGAATCTTGGCCGCAGCGCAACCTAACCTTTCGCTCGGCACGCGCCGAGACCGAAGTCTGGTTGGTAACCAGCTTTAGGCTGCTATCGAGTGCGCGGACAAGCTAACATGCAGCTGCTTGCGCACTGCTTGAAAAATGGCAGCCAGGTTGTCCATGCTGGGGTTACCTGTGGGAGACAACATCCTGTGCAAACTTTTGCTGGGTTTGGCGGTCAGCGTTGCAAGTTGCTCGAAACCGATGGTGGCGTTCACTAAGTCGCGCAGAATAAGCCGCGCTGTCTCAGGTTCACCGTTGAGAAACAGAGTCGCAGCCTCGTCCAATAGAGCCTGTGCAAATGATGCGTCATTCTGCGCGCGCTGTATGACGGTTTCTTTGAAATTTCTAGTCAGTGCCATTTGGTTACCCCTTGTGCTTGCTGCTTGATTTGGCTGCCATCGCATTTTTGCGGGTCTTGTACTCGGCAAACAATGCCTTGGCTTTATCAATGTCCCGTTGCTGTCCCCGTTTGGTACCACCGCCAAACAGAACGACCAGCGTGTCGCCATCTTTAGCAAGGTAAATCCGGTAACCCGGCCCCCAGTCAATGACATATTCACCTATCCCGTCAAACCACTTTATGCTTGACGTATGGCCCAACTCCATTCGAAGTTTGGCAACGGTCACCTTGGCAGCGGCCTGCGATGACAGGCCGTCAAACCATTGCTTGTAAGGATTGGAGGCATCCTCGCGGATGTATTCTTCGACTTTGATCGCCATGCGTTATGGTAATACATGTGTTACCTTTTATCTTGATAAGACTTGGATACGGTCGGTTCTCAAGAGTGGCGAATACGGCCAGACTGGACTTCCAGGAAGCGGGCATTCGTGACCGTCGGCTCCCGCTGCCGTCCAGACATTCAACTCGCAACACCGAATAACCACTATGGGTCGCAAAATCTGCCGACATCCACCAAAATCCAAACGACTCTACCCAGTACCCAGTCCGAAGCCACTCCCCTAACCCGCTCTGCCCTCAAACCTCCCACCCCGGCAGCCAACACGCACAGTACCATGCATTCATGGTCTTTTATGCCTCCATCCCCCGTGGAATGTGCGCAAGCAGCTATCAAAATGGTAGTTTTTATACACCGGAAATCGCCCTGTATTCCGGTCAGGCGGCTAGTGCGGCGAGCCATGGCGCTGCGGGCACCACGTTCACGCCATGGCGCAGCTCGGGATTACGCAGGTGACGCACCAGTTGCACGGCCTGGGCATCGGGCAACATGGGCATGAATCGGGCAAACGCCCTGTGCGGCGCGTCGTCAGTCCACTTGCATTCGATCAGGTGCGTCAGCACCTTGCCGCGTGAGAGTGCGAAGTCTATCTCGGCACCGTCTTTGGTGCGGACATAGTGCAGGTTCACGGGCGCGGCCTCACTATCTTGCAAAAACTCCACATGCTTGAGCAGCATGGACGCGACCGCATTTTCAAAACGCAGACCCTGCAAGGCGTTGTCGAGCGCACCGTTTGGCGCGGCCTGCGATGCAGTGCCGCCCACCATGCCGGTGTCATAAAAATAGACCTTGGGCGACTGCAGCAGCGAGCGGGCGATGTTGTGGTGCCAGGGCTGCACGGTGAATACGATGTAGAGCGCCTGCAGGATGTCGATGAAGCGCTTGACGGTGGGTTGGGACAAGCCCAGATCGCGCCCGATGGAGGCCAGCGACAAGGGAGACCCCACGCGTTCACGCAGCAATTCCAGCAGCACGCGCATACCGCCTACCTCCTGGATGCGGGAGAACTCCAGCACGTCTTCGCGCACCAGGCCGTCGGCGTACTGGGCGCGCCAGCGCTGGGCATTTTTATCACCCGCCGGGGTTGGAGCCAACAGGCAGGGTTCCGGGAAACCGCCCCGGTTGAGCAAGTGGGTGAGTGCGGCATCGCTTGTTGGTGGCTGGCCTGCTGCCGCCTGGGGGCTATGTTCACACCATTCCTTGACCGAGATGGGGTGCAGACGCCAGGCCAGAAAACGCCCGGCCAGCGAATCGCCGGTTTGCCGAAAGGTGTCCATGCGGGCGCTGCCGGTGACCAGTTGCTGCTGGAGCGCAGGCCGCCCGTCGATCACACCCTTGAGCCAGGGCTTCCAGCCGGCCTTTTTGTGCAACTCATCCAGTACCAGCAACTTCGCATCGGGTGCCCAGCTTTGGCGCTCTATCACTGCGCGGTCGGCTGACACGTCGTAGTTGAGGTACTGCGATGGGGTCACCGCCGCCTGTAGCTGTCGGCTTAGGGTGGTTTTTCCCACCTGGCGCGCGCCCGTGACAAACACCAGCTTGCGCTGCAAATCGGCGGCGATCAGGTCGTCCAGGTAGCGTTTCATCCGACTATTTTAACGAGCTTGTCGTAATAGTCATGACTTTTTCAAAATGTTAATTATTTTGGTCGGATTTCCAGCTTTTTCGCAGGAGTCAGCAGCATGAAATCGGCCTCTGGCCAGCGTGGAATGTGCGCAAGCAGATATTAAAGTTATAGCAATTAACCAGCTCCACCCCGTGCACATCCAGCGCTTTGAGCAGTAGCTTGAGGTCGGCCACGCTGGCCGGACGGGCGGTGTTTTCCAGCTCATCACCCATGCCTTCACCCGTGCCGTTGGCTCAGGGCAATGGCGCGCACAAGGGCTTCCTCGCTGGCCTGGTTGGCCGCTTCGTGGGTGGCGTAGCGATAAACGCCTTTGCGCACGCCACAGGTCAGTGCGGGCAGGAGCGCTGCGGCTGTGGCTTGGTGCACGGCCGCCTGGGCCAGCGCAGCGGCGCTGGGCTGTAGTTGGGGCTGGGCGATCAACTTGTTTCCGACGGTGCGCATGGCAGGTGGCCTGGTTTTAATTGCAGTTTTCAGGGTAACTCAAGTCGATAAGGCGTACCGCCGCGTTGGCAACGCTCCCATGAAATCAACAATTGATCGCGGTATTGCGTCAGCCAGATTCGCATCTCCGAATTGAGTGTCGGTTTCCCATCTTCAAGGGCGCAATCTTCAATGCGGTATTTGGCAAGGGTGCTGCTGCTTCCCTTGTGCAGGACATGTACATGGGGCGGATTGTGTTCTCTGGGGCCAGGGTACATGACGATGTTATGGCCGTTAATTGAATCCAGTACGCACGATAGGGCCACGCTCGCCCCCCAGTCACGGATGCTGGTTTCCCAATGGATGCAGTGCGCTGTATTGGCTAAATTCTGAATCTTGCATTCGGTAACAACCAGTTCGGCTGAAACCTCTTCCAGTCCATGGCGGGTTGCCGGGATGCTGGGTTGGCTCCAGTGATTGTGGGATGGCTCGATACTGAAAACCCAACTATTCTGCACATCTGCCAGCACCAGGCCATGCGCCGGTTGCCCATTCCAATGCACCTCATACACCTCGTGCAAAGGTGGCAGGCCAGTCGCGTTGAGTTTTTTCACTTTGCTCAAAAAGCGTCGGTATCCAGTCCTGGATTGGCCATACGCTTCCTCAATCTGCGTACGAACAGATGCCCCCCCACATTGGTAATCTAATTGACCATCCAGAAATGCAATCTTTCCGTCACGCCGTAATTGAAAGAAATCGTCCAGCATTTTGCATAAGCCACTTATGCCAGCTTTCCATTGATATGAATTCAGACTACCGAGCAAACTCTGTTCATTAAAATAAATAACGATGGGTCGCATGGATTATTTCAGTAATTCTTCGAGACTGCGTTCCCACTCGTCAAAAAAACCGTCAGGCCAGGCGGAGAGTTCACCATTCGGCAAAATAACGGGATTTTGCAGATAACTATCGCCAGTGGCTGTATCCCGAACAAAGTTGCAAAGACTGACAGCGGTATTCTTGATGGTATTGTGTTTCACCGCCAGGCGAATGCCGTTCAGTATGTGGTCACTGTGGGTTTCAACCAGAATTTGCACCCCATCCCCGGCACATTTTGCCAACAAGGTGCCCATGGCAGCCTGTCCGCGAGGGTGCAAATGTGCCTCTGGATTTTCCAGCAAGAGCAGCGCTCCGGTCGGAGCACTCAGGCACGCCGTCACAATGGGCAAACTATACGTTAATCCGAACCCCACATTGGCAGGTCGCCGTCTATCGGAATCCTGCGCCAATTCCGTTGATGCGTAGGAAAAACCCAAGGTAACCAAATCGGTTTGATTGATTCGCTCAGAATCAGAACTGCGAAGTCGCACCCCTGGGCTTAAATGCTGCATCCAGCCACTTACCTGATCGTAAAGTCTGGATGTTGCAGTAATTTTCTTCATTAATTCTTCCGAAACACCTGCTACGGAAGTGGGACACCTTCTGGGCCTGGACACTTCCAGTTTGTCGCCCTGCCCGGTGAGGAAGTCGGGTGTGTACTCACCGCCAATTCCAAGAAAAGGAAAGTTCTTATGGGTTGCGTCGTTCCGGTTGTAATGGGTTTTCGGGGTTAATCTATCGGCTTGCAGGAATTGAAATGGTATTCTGTGCAATTGATTCTGTACATCATTGGCAGTGTTTTTCTCCAGTATTTTTTTCCCGGGAGATGAATTAACACCCAACACGTAATCATCTTCTTTCCCGGAAATGTCAGCAGATAAATCCCATGGCTGTGGAGATATTTCATGAGAAAGTGAAATTCTGATATATGTTTCCGATGCCCGTTGACTTATTACATCACGCGCTTCCCCGAGCTGAACCATTGGCCCACGCAAATGCAGATTTTCCAGTTCTGCAGAAAAACTGTCGCCATATTTTCCAGATATTTCCAGACTCTGCCGGAGCAAGCCTATTGACTGAAGCACCGTGCTCTTTCCAGAGCCATTTAATCCACTCAACACGGTAAGCTGTTTTAGCGGGACATCAAGCTCGCGCGCTGATTTGAAATTCTGCAGCGATAGTTTATTGAACATCTAGCGTCTCTTGGAATATCCGCGAAAATTCTTCAATACGAGTATTGGATGATTCGGAATGCCCTGTACCAGAGCGCAAGGCCTTGCTTAACTTGCTTTCTGCATTACTGATCGCCACACCAAATTTTCCGCAAACCATTTCTTTTCTTTTTATCAACACGGAATGGTCATTTCCTGAAAGCTTTGACAATGCCAGCAATTGCGCCTCGAATACGCCTTTATTGATGGGTGATAAATCATTGTCGCCATAGCTTTTTCTGAAAGCATGTCGCTCAAAAATATTGATTGCCACATCAAGACACCGGAAAAAAGATTCCTTTGCTTCTGCCCAGGTGTTGGCGTTCCATGCTTTTAATGTAGTTTCAACCGTACCGTTGAGAAATTTATCAAGAATATCATTTGGTTTCCGTTCCCCCTTGGGTTTCAAGGCCCATAATGCAACAAATCGCAATACCATTTCCATATCCTGCTGCCTGTCGGTTGGTATTTTGTATTGGGTTGCTTTCTTGAATTGTTCGGACTCCGCCAAAAGCCTTATTTGTTTTCTCCAGTCTCCAGGAAATATGGCATTGCGAATTTCTTGCGGACTAAGAGGCAGCCCGCCCTGATTCAGTCGCGCAAACACATTGAACATCACCTCCTTGGGCGTCGAGGAGCGAATGATGTTGGCTTCAATTTCAAGCTCTTTTATCCTTCGCTGGAATACCCTGTCCAGTTCCTGAAAATCCTTGTCTTCAATATCTTTCAAATACTGAAGGTTTTCCAGGCGCAACGGATTGACTTTTGCGCCAGTTGCCTTGTTCAGTTCTGCGTAATCTATGAAATGGAAAATTGTACAAAGACGCTGCAAACCATCCACAACAGAAAAATTTCCATCCTCATCTTCACTGAAATAAAACGAGGGCAAAGGAATTCGCAGCAATATGGATTCAATTAAACGGCTTTTCCTTGTGGTATCCCATAAATTGGCACGGCGCTGAAAGTCAGGATTTAAATCCAATTCATTATGTCTCAAGCGTTCCAGCAATGCGCTGATGGTAAATTTCCTGGTAATGATCTCAACCTGTTTAGGATCAAAAGGCGTATTGATGGCATTCTCTGCGCCCGCTTGCTCTTCCACTGGGTCCAGACCATCGTTGCCCGTGCTGATTTCAGGACTTAGGGACATAGATACGTTTCAAGCTTCACTCATCCAGCGGCGGGCACGTGCAAAACAGGTTGCGGTCGCCGTAGACGTTATCGACCCGGGCCACGCAAGGCCAGTATTTCACGCGCTTGAGGCTTGCCAGCGGGAATGCGGCGGTTTCGCGGCTATAGGGGTGGGGCCAATCGGCGGCCATGAGGCTTGCGGCGGTGTGTGGTGCGGCTTTGAGCGGGTTGTCATCGCGCGGCCACTCGCCGGACTCGATTCTGGCAATCTCGGCACGGATGGCGACCATGGCGTGGATGAAGCGGTCGATCTCGGCCAGGGTTTCGCTTTCGGTTGGCTCGACCATCAGCGTGTTGGGCACCGGAAACGACAGCGTGGGCGCGTGAAAGCCGTAGTCCATCAGCCGTTTGGCCACGTCCTCGGCCATGATGCCGCTGCTGTCCTTGAAATGGCGCAAGTCCAGGATGCACTCGTGCGCCACGTGGCCGTTGCTGGATGCGTACAGCGTGGGGTAATGGTCTTTCAGGCGTGCACTGATGTAGTTGGCGGCTAAAACGGCCGATTCGGTGGCGTGCGTCAGGCCGTCGGGGCCCATCATGCGGATGTACATCCAGCTGATGGGCAGCACGGCCGCATTGCCCAAAGGCGCTGCGCTGACGGCGCCCACGCCCTGGGAGGGGATGCCGCCTGTCACGTGGCCGGGCAGGAAAGGCACCAGGTCTTCGACTACGCACACCGGGCCGACGCCGGGGCCGCCGCCGCCGTGCGGGATGCAAAAGGTCTTGTGCAGATTTAAATGGCTTACGTCACCGCCAAATTCGCCGGGGGCTGCGGTGCCGACCAGCGCATTCATGTTGGCACCGTCCACGTACACCCGGCCACCAAAGCGGTGCACCAGGGCGCAGAGTTCCTTGACTTGCGTCTCAAACACGCCATGGGTGCTGGGGTAGGTGATCATGACGCAGGACAGATGGGCGGCGTGTTGTTCGCATTTGGCCTGCAGATCGGCCATGTCCACATTGCCCTTGTCGTCGCAGCGGGTGACTACCACCTGCAGGCCAGCCATTTGCGCGCTGGCCGGGTTGGTGCCGTGGGCGCTGGCGGGGATGAGGCAGATGGTGCGGTGGCTCTGGCCCTGGCTTGCGTGGTAGGCACGAATCGCCAGCAAACCGGCGTATTCGCCTTGGGAGCCGGCGTTGGGTTGCAGGCTGATGCCGGCATAGCCGGTGGCCTCGCACAGCCAGGCGCGCAGTTGCGTATCGAGTTCGGCATAGCCCGCGCGCTGCCCGGAAGGGCTAAACGGGTGGATGTTGGCAAACTCGGGCCAGGTGATGGGAATCATCTCGCTGGTGGCGTTGAGCTTCATGGTGCAACTGCCCAGCGGAATCATGCTGCGGTCCAGCGCCAGGTCCTTGTCAGACAGCATGCGGATGTAGCGCAGCATGCCGGTTTCCGAGTGGTGGGTGTTGAACACCGGGTGCGTCAAAAAGGCGCTGGTGCGGCGCAGGTTGGATGGAATCAGCCACTGTGCGCTGGTTTCCAATGCTTCTACTGCTGGCAGGGCCTGGCCCGGCTTGGCAAAGAAGCTCCAAAGCCGTGCGATGTCGTCACGGGTGGTGGTTTCATCGAGCGAGATGCCTAAGCGTGTTTCGGATACCAATCGCAGATTTACGCCCGCCGTCCGTGCGCGGGCAGCTATTGAATCGGTAGCATTCCCGGTTTCTACCGTCAGTGTGTCAAAAGCGTTTGCGTTGCTTGTGGCATAGCCCATGCGCTGCAGACCCTGCGCCAGGATGGCCGTCAAGCGCGCCACGCGCCTGGCGATGCGGACCAGCCCTTCGGGGCCGTGGTAAACGGCGTACATGCTGGCCACCACAGCGGGCAGGACTTGCGCCGTGCAGATGTTGGAGGTGGCTTTTTCGCGCCGGATGTGTTGCTCGCGGGTTTGCAAGGCCAGCCGGTAGGCCGGATTGCCATGCACATCGACGCTGACGCCAACCAATCGGCCCGGCATGGAGCGCTTGAATGTATCGCGGCAGGCAAGAAAAGCGGCGTGCGGGCCGCCATTGCACAGCGGCATGCCAAAACGCTGGCTGCTGCCAACGACGATATCCGCATCCCACTCTCCCGGCGGAGTCAGAATTGTCAAGGCCAGCAGATCGGCTGCCACGATGAAGGCGGCGCCCTGGGCGTGAACCTGAGGCACCAAAACCCCCAGGTCTTCAACCATTCCGCTGACACCAGGATACTGGGCCAGGACGGCAAAATAGTCGCCCGAAGCCGATTGCAGCAACTCGGCCAGAACACCCACCCGCACTTCCAGCCCCAGCGGCTGGGCGCGCGTCTGGAGCACCTCGATGGTCTGCGGCAGGCAGTCGCTCGACACCAGCAATACCGAGCTTTTGCTTTTGACACTGCGGTGCGCCAGGGTCATAGCTTCAGCCGCAGCCGTGGCCTCGTCCAGCATGGAGGCGTTGGCGATGGGCATGCCGGTCAGGTCGCACACCATGGTCTGAAAATTCACCAGTGCTTCCATGCGCCCTTGGGAAATCTCGGCCTGGTAGGGGGTGTAAGCGGTATACCAGGCCGGATTTTCCAGAATGTTGCGCAAAATGACGCCCGGTGTGTGGCAACCGTAGTAGCCCTGGCCGATATAGCTTGTGAATACCTGGTTTTTGCTTGCCAGGGTTTTAAGCTCGGCCAGCGCCGCCGCTTCGGTGGCTGCGGCGGGAAGCTGCATGGGCTGCTTGCGGGCAATGGAACGCGGAACGATACCGGCGATCAATTCCGCACGGGTAGCAACGCCCACGGCCTTGAGCATCCCTTGCTCATCGGCGGCGTCCATGCCGATGTGGCGCTGGCGGAATTCACTGGAATTTTCAAGTTCGGTCAGACTCGGGTGTGCGGGCATACAGATCAGGCCTTGGCGATGAGGGTGGTGTAGCTGTCTTCGTCCATCAGATCATCAATCTCTGCGGGATCGGAAATCTTGATCTTGAAAAACCAGCCGGTGCCCAACGGGTCGCTGTTGGCCAAAGCCGGGGTGGCGCGCAAGGCTTCGTTGACTTCGATGATGGTTCCGGTGATGGGCATGTACACGTCAGCGGCAGCCTTGACCGACTCGACAACGCCAGCAACTTCCTTGGTGGCAAATGCCTTACCCACTTCGGGCAGTTCGACAAATACCACATCGCCGAGTGCATCCTGGGCGTGATGGGTGATTCCGACGGTTGCAGTACCTCCCGAGATGGCAAGCCATTCGTGGTCGGATGTGAATTTCATCATAGTTTTTCTCCTGTAAAAATTGGATAGTGAATCAGATAGTGATCGTGTGGGGTGACGTCAGCCACGGATATAACGGTGGGGGACGAAAGGCAGGGGACAGATTTCCATGGGAACGGGTTTGCCACGCACGACGGCCTGCACGCGCTGACCCAAGTTGGCAAGACTTGCCTCCACATAGCCCATGGCCACGGGCTTGCCCAGACTGGGACTGAGCAAGCCGCTGGTGACCATGCCGATATGCTGACCTTGCAGCGTTTGCAACTCGACTCCCTCGCGCACCGGAATACGCTCCAGCGCAACCAGCCCCACCCGTTTCTTTGTGCCATTTTGGGCTATATGGGTTATACCGCCCGTGGATTGTGCGAGTGCAGCTAGTATTTTACTAGCACCAGGAAAACCACCAGCGCGCGCTCCTGCGACACGGCGTACTTTTGAGATAGCCCACGCCAAGCTGGCTTCCACGGGCGTGGTGCCGGTGTCCATGTCCTGGCCATACAGGCACAAACCCGCTTCAAGCCGTAGCGAATTGCGCGCCCCCAGTCCGATGGGTTTGACTTCAGGCTGTGCCAGCAGGGCGCGAGCCAGGGCAAGCGCATGGTCCTGGTGCAGCGAAATCTCGAAACCGTCCTCGCCGGTATAGCCGCTGCGTGTGATGCAAGCCGGTATTTTTTCCGTGCCGACATCGGGCATGGTGAGCGTGAAGTTGCCACCGCGCATGAATACCAGTTTTTCGACATCCGGCGCCAGACGGGCCAAGGCTTGCACGGCCAGTGGGCCTTGTAGCGCCAGCAGCGCCATCTCGGGCAAAGGCGTGACCTGACAGCGTTGTCCGATACGCGCCTGGATGTGCGCCATATCCCCGGTTTTGCAGGCACCGTTGACGACCACGAAAAGCGCATCGCCGCTTTCCTTGAAGAACATCAGATCATCGATGATGCCGCCATCGTCATTGAGCAGCAACCCGTAGCGTTGCTGACCCACGGGCAAATCGCATACATCCACCGGCATCAAGGTCTCAAAGGCCGCAGCGGCATCAAAACCCTGCAGACGCAACTGCCCCATGTGCGAGACATCAAACAGACCGGCAGCGCTGCGCGTGTGCAGGTGTTCGCTCACCAGGCCGGTGGGATATTGCACGGGCATGGAATAACCGGCAAAGGGCACCATGCGTGCGCCCAGTTCGAGGTGCAAGGCGTGCAGCGGCGTGGTCGAAAGGTTTACGGGGTTCATAGGGTCCATGGGGTCTATTGTGGGAGCAGACACGAAGTCCTCCAAAAAAAGGGCGATTCACCAAGGTCCGTGCAAGTGGCAGGTAATTCCTATGCACCAGGCTGCCCCCGCTGTCCGCTTTACCTGAGAGATTCACCGCGCGAAATAAGTACGGTTTGCTCCTTCGGTGGGTTGCATGCAACCTCTCTCCAGTGGGGATCATATTGCGCGTGGTTGTTGCAATATGCTGATCAGTCCTTTTGCCTGAGCGTTCAAATTGCCGCAATCCGCAATCCTGCGCCTTCGGCGGCAGCCACACAAAGGCAGCTCTCTCCTGACTCGCGAGGATTCTAATCCTTGAATAACAATCCCTTTTTGGAGTTTGCAGTCTACAAAAACCGTCCCGGCTTTCAAGGAAATCCGCAAGAAACCACGGAAGTTGTCAGGTTCAGACAGTAATAATTTGACTGTTCCAGTTTTTGCGGATCAGTTGGCCAGTCAACCAGGGTATTTCTCGCACAATATCAGTTAGAATGCGCCGCTTCGGAGCGGTGGATGAGTGGTTTAAGTCACACGCCTGGAAAGCGTGCGGGGAGTAAAATCCCCCGGGGGTTCGAATCCCCCCTGCTCCGCCAGGAAAACATATAAGCCCATGACTTCATGGGCTTTTTTTATTCTGCATGGTTTGTATGAGCGGCTTCGCGTTCTGCCTCCCAACCCTTGCAGGCCAATGCGATATAGCGCGGTACCGGGCGCGCGCCGGTGCCATAGGCGCTGATGGTACGTGTCGTCATGCCCAGTGCGTCCCCGGCTTCCTTGAGCGACAAGCCATGTCTGGCGCGCCATTGGGCGAAGGTGCGCGTGTTTTCATCCGTCGCATTTTGCGCCTGGGCATCCAGCCACAGCGTATCTGCACCAATCTGAATGTCCAGAGCGGGCCATTCAACCATCCACCCCCACGCATCCATCACCGCACCGGCAAAAGCAGCAGGATCGCGTAGCGGCGCCAGTTACAAATCAAGGCAGTGGCGCTGATCGGCTGATGCCAAATATGGTTGTAGCGCTTGTGGGACGTGCGGGGACAGCTATTGAATGGATAGCGTTTGTGTGCGTGGGGTTTGCGGCGCGGCCCAGTGGTGGCCGCTGGAGCGTTTCATGCTCTGGCGAGCAAAGCGGCGACCCAGGAACGGGGGTGCACCGAACGAGCAAGCAGGAGCCATCTTGGCTACAACCCGCGTGCAACAAGCGGGATCAGCTATTATATTCGTAGAGAAATCACAAGAAAAATGCCCACAGGCTACACGTTGTCGGCCACCGTGAGGATGCGCGCGCGCACACTCTTGCCTTTGACTTTTCCTGCGTTGAGCTTGGCGCAGGCCTGCTGGGCTGCGTCGCGTGCCACGGCCACGAAGGTGCAAAATTCGGTGACCTGAATCTTGCCGATTTGCTCGCGGGTGTAGGCCGGGCCACCCTCGGTGCTGGTCAGTGCGCCCAGCACATCGCCGGGGCGGATCTTTTCCTTGCGCCCGCCCAGAATCTGCAGCGTAGCCATCGGGGGCAGCAGCGCGCCGGTGCCCGTGGGGGTGAGTTCGTCGAGCTTGAACCATACCGACGGGCTGCCCTGGTACAGATCAATCTTGCCCACTGCGCCCATCTCGTTCATGCTGGTCAGACTCAGCGCCAGGCCAGAGGCGCCAGCGCGACCGGTGCGGCCAATACGGTGCACATGCACTTCGGGGTCAGGCGTGATGTCCACATTGATCACCGCCTCCAACTGGTTGATGTCCAAGCCTCTGGATGCCACGTCGGTCGCCACCAGCACCGAGCAGCTGCGATTGGCAAACTGCGCCAGCACCTGGTCGCGCTCGCGCTGCTCCAGTTCACCGTACAGGGCCAGGGCGTAAAAACCTTCGGCCTGCAGCAGTGTGACCAGTTCCTTGCACTGCTGCTTGGTGTTACAAAACGCCAGGGTGCTGACCGGGCGAAAGTGGCGCAGCAACCGGGCCACGGTCTGCAAGCGGTTGCTGCTGGTGACTTCGTAGAAGCGCTGCGCGATCAGGTTTTGCGCCTGGGGTGCCTTCACCTCTACACGCTGCGGTTCGCGCATGAACTGCCGGGCCAGTTTCTCGATGCCTTCAGGGTAGGTGGCGGAGAACAACAGGGTTTGCCGTTCGGCGGGGCATTGCCGGGCAACGGTAGCGATATCGTCGAAGAACCCCATGTCCAGCATACGGTCGGCCTCGTCCAGCACCAGGGTGTTGAGCCCTTCCAGCGTCAGATAACCGCGTTCCAGATGGTCCATGATGCGCCCAGGCGTACCAACCACGATATGGGCGCCGTTTTCCAGCGAGGCGCGCTGGCCGCGCAGGGCGATGCCGCCGCACAGGGTGACGACCTTGATGTTGTCCAGCGCGCGCGCCAGACGGCGGATTTCCACCGCCACCTGGTCAGCCAGTTCGCGCGTGGGGCACAGCACCATGGCCTGCACGGCAAACCAGCGCGGGTTGATCCTGGCCAGGAGTGCCAGGCCAAAGGCGGCGGTCTTGCCACTGCCGGTCTTTGCCTGGGCGATCAGATCCCGTCCGGCCAGGGCAATAGGCAGACTGGCGGCCTGGATGGGCGTCATGTCGGTGTAGCCCAGTTGTTGCAGATTGGCCAGGGTGGCCGGGCCAAGGGCCAATGCGGCAAAGCCGGACGGTGTATTTTCGGCTTGCATATGAATAACGACTCAAATAACGACTAAAAATATTCAGGTTGTGCTTTGCGGTCACAGCCAGCGGATACCAGCGGCTGGTTGAGCCATTGCCGCCACGGCACCCACTCGGCAGCGCTGTGCGCGCGCAGTTGCAGCTCCGGGTTGAAGGTGTAGTAGCCGGTCTGGGTGCGTAGCCAGAGCTGGCGGCTGGGCTGGTAGCTGCTGTGCACCTCGGCGCGGGCCAGAACATGGTTGAAATAGCTGCGTTTGTGCCGCTCGGCACGCAGCACGCTGGTGGGCATGCGTTCGGTCTGGCGCATCAGGTATTCGGCAGAAAATCCCTTGCGGTTATTCCCGATCTTGATACCCGGCACCAGTTGCGAGAGCAGTTTTTTGTAATTGACCAGCATCAAGCCAAGTATCCAGTATTCACCCTGGTGCCGCTCCAGGCGAATCAGCCGGCCATCGGCCTGCACGTCCAATGCATGGGGAGACAGGAGCGGGAACAGCGCGTCCAGATGGTGCTGGGTGTGCGCCGGATCGTTCAGAAAACGCTCCAGGGCATAGTCCCAGGCGTTGTGGCCGTAGTGGTCTCGCACCAGCGGGTCCGCGCCGCGCTCCAGCAAAGCCTCCACCAGCGGCACATTGCCGCACTGCGCGGCCATCATGAGCGGCGTGGCGTTGAAATAGGCGCGGTGGTCCACGCCAAACTGGTCACACTGGCGCAGCACTTCCTTGAAAGCGCGCGCGGCATAGGGCTGGCGCTGGCGCTCGGCGATGGCTTCCACTTTGCGGCCCACCTGCTTGTTTGCATCCTGAACCTGTGTCTTCATCCGGGCAACGTACTGCTCGTACCTTTCGTGTGGCCGCATTTGCATCGTTCTCGGCTCTGAATGCATCATCAGCACGCTTAGGTACAATTGCGCGGCAGGATCAAAACGGTTGGCCTCGGCCAAAGCCAGAATCCAGCCCGATTGCCCATGCCACAGCGCGTAGTCCAGCAGCGCCTGGCGGGGTTTATTGGATATTTGCCCCGGTTGCAAGGCTTTGGGCAAGAGTTCTTGCACCGCTGCCTCGTCCCACACCGGCCAGGAGGGTTTTTGCACTTTGAGCACGTTTTGCCGAATGGCATCGGCCTGCTCCTGTTTGCCTTGCAGTTCCAGCCGCCGCGCCTCCGCCGCCCATTCCTGCTGGCTGGAAGCCTGCGCCTGCGCCAGGTTGACGGCTTCGGCGGTACGCAGTTCCAGCAGTTGAAACAAGGGGTGCGTGACATCGCTCTCCAGCAGCAGCAGCTGGTCCACGGCACGGGTCATGGCCACGTACAGGGCGTTGACGTAAAACTTGTACAGCTCCAGCGAATGGTCGGTCTTGTCACGCGCGCGGCTGTACTCCAGCGTGTCACCTTCGAGGTCTTGTGGCTGCACGCCGTTGACAATTTCATTAAAAGCTTGGCGCTGGCTGGAGACCATATCGACCAGAATCACATTCGGGTATTCCAATCCCTTGGCTTCGTGCACCGAAAACACCAGCGGGGTCTGGAATTGCAGGCGTACCGCCGCCTTGTCCTCGTCGCGCAGCACCAGCACGGCAAACTGGGTCGAGCCACGGGTCTTGGTGTTGAGTTCCCGGCGCATGCTCTCCTTGTCGGCCAGGAGTTGCACCGTGCCGCCCGACTGCGCCGTGGCCTGCACCAGAAAGTTGGTTTCACGGTCGATGGAGCCAAAACGCGCGTGCTTGATCTTGAGCAGCCGGTTGGCCAGCAGGGTGACGGCCTGTCCGTTGCGGAAATTGGCGCGCAGCACCGAGATGGTTTGCGCCCGCGCCAGCGACTCATCCTGCCAGAACAGGGTTTTGACCGCGCTCCAGGAAAAGAAGTTGGGGTGAACGATCTGGTTCGAGTCACCGCAGAGTAAAAACTGTCCCGGTTTGGCCAGGGTCTTGAGCAACAGCGCCAGTTGCACGCTGGTGAGGTCTTGCACCTCGTCAATGACCATGAAGTCATACGTCGGCTTCGCCTTGGCCAGCCACTCCTGCGCTACCAGATTCAGATCAAAGAGAGCAGCAGCAGAAAGCCAGACGCGGAACTTTTCAAATAAATCGTAGACGGCGGCGCGCTGCGGTGCAGCCAGCAGCGACTGGCGCACGCCCAGACCTACATAAGCCTCACGCGTGAGCACGCCATCGGCGCGGCTGGTAATGACTCCACGGAATTCTTCAAACAGGGCATGGGCATCGAGTCCGCCCGTGGCTTGCTTGGCCGCGCTGCGGTGGCGCTCGTACCAGCCCCGAAAAGCGGCAAAATCCAGTTCGCGCCCTTGAGGAACGTGCAGGGTTTCGACAAACTCGCGGTAGCTCAAAAATTCTGGCTCCTGGCCGTCAGCCTCAAAGCCGTGCGCGAAATAGAGTGCTTGCGCGCTTTGCGCCAGAAAAGCCGACTGGGTGACGTACAGCACCCGCCCACGCGCCAGACGCAGCTTCTCCAGCGTAAGTGCCGTCTTGCCCGAGCCCGCCGAACCCACCAGGATCAGCGGTGCCGGGGTGTCGTACACCGCTTGCTGCGTATCGTCAAAACTCAGCACCTTGTCCAGCACGTGAATATCGCCACGCTGTGGATGCAGGTAGCGCAACTCGGGGGTCTGCTTGTCCGGCTCCACCACATCCACCACACCCACTGCCGCAGCATCGTCGTTGTCGATGTCGATCTGGTCCCACTGCAAGAAGGCGCCACGCAGGAAGCGCGCGTTGGCATAGTCGTGGTTATGGATGACCTCCAGCGCCAGACATACGGTCTCATCACCATAACGCACAAACTGCACCAGCAAGCGGTTGGTCTGGTCGAGTTTGAAGCGCCAGTACGGCGTCGGGTGGAGCTTCTTGATTTTTGCGCTTTTGAAGTCGTCGCGGGCCACAGCCTGCTGGATTTTGGCAAACTGCGCTTTCACGCGGTGGGTGTCCAGGTGGTGGTAGGTCAAAAGGCGCATGGGGCTACGGGGATCAGGTCAGCTTCAGAAAGTGCGTGCGGTAGTATTCCAGTTCGTCAATCGACTCGTGTACATCGGCCAGGGCCGTGTGGCGCCGCTGTTTGGTCAGCCCGGCATAGACCTCGGGGCGCCAGCGTTTGCACAGTTCCTTGAGCGTACTCACATCCAGATTGCGGTAATGAAAAAACGCGTCCAGTTGGGGCATGTACTTGACCAGAAAACGCCGGTCCTGGCTGATCGAATTGCCACACAAGGGCACCTTGTTCGCGGGCACATACTGGCGCAAAAACGCCAGCACCTGCTCTTGCGCCTGTTCTTCGGTCAGGCTGGAGGCCTTCACCTTGTCGATCAGACCGCTCTTGCCGTGGGTGTTTTTGTTCCAGGAGTCCATTTTGTCGAGCTGCGCATCGCTTTGGTGGACGACCAGCACCGGGCCTTCGACACGGGTTTCAAGATTCGGGCTGGTCACAACAAGCGCGATTTCAATGATACGGTCCACTTCCGGGTCCAGTCCGGTCATTTCGCAGTCCAGCCAGACCAGGTTTTTGTCAGATTTGGGTAAATGGGGCGGGGAAGGATTAGGGTTCAGTTCAGTCATGGTGGCAATTGTCGCCGATGATGCCAGCCATACCGCCGACACTGCCAAGATTTTGACGAGTTCGGAATTCAGGATAATTCTCCCGAAATCCCTCCGGATTTGGGGCGCCTGTGTCATGCAGTTTTGGGAGCAAAAATGGCAGTTTATTTCTTACGGTTAACAAAAGCGTTGGAAGCGTTGGTAGTGCTCGTACTGGGATGGGCTATTTCCGGTTGTGCTGTGATGAGCCCGAAAGAATGCGAAATGGCCAACTGGCGCAATATTGGCCTGGTGGACGGTCTGGCCGGAAAGTCGCTGGATTTGTTGAATGAACGCACCAGCGCATGCGCGGAAGCGGGATTTGCCGCCGATGCACCGGCTTATTTGCGTGGCCGCGACCAGGGCTTGTTGTCCTACTGCCAGATTGACAATGCGGTACGAACGGGATTGCGTGGCGACCGTTACGAGGGCGTGTGCCCGCCAGGGATTGATGCAGAATTTCGCCGCCGCAACCAGATTGCCTTTGAAGTGCACCGTTTGCGCGAAGAAGTGACACGGCTCGACCGGCGATCCGAAGAGCTTGAAGGTCGGTTGCGCAGGCATGAGCGCGAGCACGAGAAGAAATGGAAGGACACCAGCAAGGACGATGAGCGCAAGCGCTTGCGCGAGGAACACGAGGAAGAGCAACGCAGGGTGCGCAGCGAATTGCGCGATATTGACCGCAATCTTCGCCGCAACCGCGACCAGTTGCGGGATGCCGAGTGGGCACTGGACCGCTTGCCACGATGAATGATCCGGATCTGCCCATTCTTATCCAGGCCCTGCTGGAGCCTGAGCGTTATCCCGCTGGCGTGCGCCAGGTGGAACTGGTGCAAACCCATATCTCCTGGGTACTGCTCGCCGGTGATTTTGCCTACAAGATCAAGAAGCCGCTGAAGCTGGCGTTTCTGGACTTCAGCACACTGGCGCAGCGCCAGCAGTGCTGCGCGGACGAATTGCGCCTGAACCGCCGTTTCGCGCCCGACTTGTACCTGGATGTCGTGGGCATTTTCAACACAGCGCAGGACCCGCACTGGGACGGATCGGGAGCGCCGATTGAATACGCGGTCAGGATGCGGCGCTTTGACGAGGCCGCGCGGCTGGACCGGCTCTGTGCCCAGGGGGCGTTGAAACCCGAACATGTATCCGCTCTGGCGGATGTGCTCCATGCGTTTCACACGTCGGCGGCGGTGGCGGTGGCGCCAGCGGGCGCGCACTTTGGCGCACCAGAGCAGATACTGGCACCGGCACTGGAAAATTTTCAGGAGCTGGCGCGGCTGGGCGCATCTGTTGCCGCGCGGCTGGCCGCCCTGCGCGCCTGGACCGAGGCGCAGTTTGCGCAACTCGCGCCGCTGATGCACGCGCGCCAGCAATCTGGCCGGGTGCGCGAGTGCCATGGTGATTTGCATCTGGGCAATATGGTGTTGATTGGCAGCGGCGTGCGCATGTTCGATTGCATCGAGTTCAACGAGAACCTGCGCTGGATTGACGTGGCAAGCGAGATCGCCTTTACCTATGTCGATCTGCTGGCGCACGGGCAGTCGGGGCTGGCAGGCTGGTTTGTGAACGAGGCTCTGAGCCGCAGCGGCGATTACGAGGCGGCGCTCTTGCTGCGCTTTTATGCCGTGTACCGGGCATTGGTGCGCGCCAAGGTGGCGGCGATCCGCCAGCAGCAGACCGGGGGCGAAGTGGATGATGTGGGCGAGGCAGGCAATGCTGGCGACGCTTTAGCCTATCTGGCGCTGGCCGAGCGCCTGCTGGTGCCACCTTCGGAGCGGCTCGTGATTACCCATGGGCTGTCGGGCTGCGGCAAGACCGTGGCGTCCGATGCACTGCTGCAGGACGACCCGCACGCCGCCACGCTGCGCCTGCGCTCGGACGTGGAGCGCAAGCGCCTCTTTGGGCTGGCGCCAGACGCGCGCAGCGGCTCGGCCATGGAGGGTGGCATTTACGCGCCGGATGCGCATGGTCGCACCTATGGCCGCTTGCGCGAGATCGCGCACATGCTGCTGCGCGCCGGTTGGTCGGTGGTTGTGGATGCCACTTTTTTAAAGCGCGCCGACCGTGCGGCGTTTCAGGCCCTGGCGATGGAGGTTGGCGTGCGCTTTCAGATTCTGGCGCCGCAGGCCACACCCGCGCAGTTACGCGAACGCATCCAGACGCGCCTTGCAAGCGGACACGACGCATCGGAAGCCACGCTGGAGGTGCTGGTGCGCCAGACAAACGCGCTGGAGCCGCTGACGCCCGAGGAGGTGCTTGCAGTGCTTGCAGAAATTACGCCCAAAAGTTCCCAGGGCGTTGCCCTTCGCTGGTATGCAGTGCCCCGTTGGGGCACACACCCCATTCCCGTTGGTGCATCAATCCGTTGAGGAGTCGGCGATGTCCCAAAGCCCCAAGGGGGCGTTGCATACCAGCCCAGGGTGCAACCCTGGGAATCTTCCCAGGTATGCAGCGGTGCCCCGTTGGGGCACACACCCCATGTCCCGTTGGTGTATCAATCCGTTGTCCTGATGGCCATTGTCGGGAAGAAACGACTCAGAGACTCACAGACTCAAAGCTTCGCCGGATAGCCCGTAATCTCCTGAATCGCCAGATACAGCGGCTGCAAGCGGCGGTACATGTGGCAATAGACCCGCCGGTACAACTGGTCGTAGGTGCGCACATGTTCCGGCTGGGGTTGAAATACCTGCCCGATACGCGTCATATCCCGCATGGCCGTGGCAAAGTCGGGGTGCAACTGCAAGCCGACCGATGCCAGCACTGCGGCCCCTAGTCCGCTGGTTTCGTACAGATGCGGGCGCTCGGATGGCAGGTTGAACACATTGGCGGTGATCTGCATGGCCGCATCACTTTGCGAGCCGCCACCCGATACCCGCACCCGCGTGATGGCCGTGCCGCTACGCTTTTCTATCCGCTCCTTAGCTTCCCGCAACGCATACGCCAGCCCTTCCAGAATGGCGCGGTAGAGGTGGGCGCGTTTGTGCACGTCGCCAAAGCCGATGATGGCGCCTTTGGCTTCGGGGCCGGGCACCTTGATGCCGGGGTTCCAGAACGGCTGCAGCATCAAGCCCTGTGCACCCGGCGGCACGGCGTTGACCAGCGCGTCGAACAGGGTTTCCGGCGCCACCCCAAGCGATTGGGCCTGTTGCTGCTCGTGCAGGCCAAATTGCTCCTTGAACCAGCTCACCATCCAGAAACCCCTGGTGATCTGGATTTCCGTGTTGTAGTTTCCGGGCACGGCCGCCTGATAGGGCGGAATGAACGGCGTGGCCTCCACATAGCGCGGCGTGGTGATGTTGACGGTTGCCGTGGTGCCATACGACAAACAGGCAATGTCCGGCGTGAGGCAACCGGCGCCGAGCACCTCACACGCCTTGTCCGCCGCCCCGGCAATCAGCGGCAAGCCTTGGGGAATACCGGTATCCGCTGCGGCCTCGGCGCTGATGGTGCCAATCACCGTTCCAGCAGGAGTCAGTTCCGGCAACATGGAGGGACGAATGGGCAAGGCCTGCCATTTGAAGTCCCCTGCAGGTGCCCAGCGTCCGCGCTTGTAATCGAATGGAATGTAGCCCACCTGGGAAGCCACCGAATCGACCATATTCCCGCTCAGCCGGTAATTCAGATAGCCCGACAGCAACAGGAATTTTGCCGTTTTGGCCCACACATCCGGCTGGTGCTGCGCGATCCAGTTGGCCTCGGCTTCACGCTGGAAATAGCGCACAGGTCCTGCCATGCCAACCGCCCGAAAGGCCACGCGCCACCACCAGGGCAACAGGGGGTACGCATCGGCGCGGCGCTGGTCGAGCCAGATCATTGCGGGACGCAGCGGCGCGCCATGCTGGTCCAGCGCGATGGTGGTGCCCCGTTGCGTGGTGACAACCACCCCGGCGATGGAGCTTTTGGGCACGCTGGTTTTGGCCCACAGGTTCTGGCACACCCGGCACAAGGCCAGCCAGAATTCCTGTGGATCATTTTCCACCCAGCCGGGCTGGGGTGAGCGGTACGTGTCCATGGCCACCTGGGCCTTGTCCACCAGATTGCCGCGCAAATCAAACAACAATGCGCGCACGCTTTGGGTGCCGTTGTCGATGGCCAGGATATGTGTCGTTGTATGTGTCGTTGCCGTGCCCATGATGCTTCCTTGTTCTTTTTGCTCTTATTTACATAGCTGGTAGCGCATAGTGCGCCTGGATCAGCGCCTGATAACGCGCAATTTCTTCGTCCCAGCGTGCATCGCCCCACTGCAGGTGCGGCTCGCACAGGGCGCGTATGCGCGGCAGATGCTCCTGCGCGCCCTGGGGTAACAAAATGCCTAAGCGGGTGCGCCGCAACAACAAATCGTCCAGATGCACCACCGCCTCGGCACGCGCCGCAACGGCCAACTCCAGCCACAGGGTCTGTGTGCCGGGTACAAAGTGCAGATCGCTTGCATCCACATCCCTCAGCCACTGTGCGGCAAGACTGCCATAGCGTGCCACGAGCCTCTGGCGCACCGCGCTGCTGGCCACAGTCGGCAATGCCGCGCTGGCGGTGAACACCCTTGCGTTGTCACGCGCAAAGACTTTGCCAGCATGGGGGGCGGCCAGCGCCAGCGCGTCTTGTGCCATCAGGCGAAACGTTGTCAGTTTGCCGCCCACCAGGGTGATGACGCCCGATTCATCGCGCACCACGTGGTCGCGAGTGGCTTTGGATGCGGCCCCCTTGCCATCGTCCACCACCGGACGCACGCCGGCGTAGCACGCCAGCACATCGGATGGCTCCAGGCGGATGGCGGGGAACTGGTCGTTCACGGCCTCAAGCAGATACTGCACTTCGGCGGGGGTGATGCTGGCTTCTATGTCGGGATTTTCCGTATGGTCCAGGTCAGTGGTGCCAATCAGCGTGGCGCCTTCCCAGGGGTAGAAGAACACCGGACGGCCATCACGCGGGTGCATCAAACTGATGGCTTGCTGCACCGGCAGCCGCGCCCATGGCACCACCAGATGGCTGCCGCGCAAAGGGCGCAGCAGGGGTTTGCCGCCCAGATCGGCGCGCAAACGGTCGGCCCAGACTCCGGTGGCATTGACCACCGCCTTGGTACGCACGCGGTAGCGCTGGCCGGTGCAAGCATCTTGCAGCAAAACCCCGGAAGTCCTGCCCGCCTCCCATACCAAGTTCTGTACGACTGTGTAATTGAGCAGCACGGCGCCGTCATTGCGCGCTTCTTGCAATACCCGCCACACCAGCCTGGCATCGTCGGTTTTGGCATCGGTGAACACCAAAGAGCCACGCAAGCGGGGTGGGTTCAAGCCCGGCGCCAGCGCGTGGGTGCGCTGCAGATCGGCATAAAAATGGCTACGCTGCCCCGCCATGCGGTCGTACACCATCAGCCCCAGCTGAAAGAGCCAGCGGCCCGGTTTGCGCCCGGCACAATCGGCAAATAAAAAGTCTTGCGGTGCCACCAGTTCAGGCGCTTCGCGCAACCAGCGCTGGCGCTCGCGCACCGAATGCAAGGTGGTTTTGATGTCGCCTTCTTTCAGATAGCGCAAACCGCCATGCACCAGTTTGGAAGAGCGGCTCGACGTGCCCCAGGCAAAGTCGCGCTGCTCCAGCAGCAAGACATTCCACCCCTGGCGTGCGGCCTGCTGGGCCACTCCGGCGCCGGTAAACGCCGACAACGCCATCGCGGTGGTCCAGCGCCTGAAGGAAATGGGCATCGGCTGCGCCATCGACGATTTCGGCACCGGCTATTCGTCGCTGTCGGTGTTGAAGCGCTTCCCCATCAACAAGCTGAAGATCGACCGCAGCTTCGTCATGGACATCATCACCGATCCCAACGACGCCGCCATCGTCGCCATGGCCAAGGCGTTGAAGCTGAAGGTGGTGGCCGAAGGCGTCGAACACCGCAAGCACCTGCGGTTCCTGCGCGCGCTGGGCTGCAACCAGATGCAGGGCTATCTGTTCAGCCGGCCGCTGGCCGCCGCCCAGATGGGCGAATTGCTGACCGAGGGCCGCCGCCTGGAACTGGAAGACACCGCCGAGGACAGGGCCGGGGCTGCGTGAAGGCGGCTACAACAGGTCGGCACGGACCCGCGCCGGCCTGTTGTCATCGCGCCCTAGTGTCGGCACGCCTTGGTGATGCAGGTGTCGATAAAGGTCTTATACCCCTCCTTGACCGGCATCCACGGTTCCTTGCAGTCGGCATTGAAGCCGGTGAGAGTGAAGAATTCCGCGTCGACCAGCCGAAGCAGGTTGAACCCTTGGTAGCCCTTGTGGAAGGCGGCGTAGACCTTGTCCCATGACTGGAAGCACGACGCGTTTTCACCTCGGTAGTTGAGCTGCCACTCTTCACCGGACTCGGCGATCCACTGCACCAAGTCTTCCGGGCGCGATGTGCCATGGCTGGAATCCGACGAGGGGCAGGACGCATTCGTCATTTCCAGCGCGGTGAAATGCAAGTTGACGGGCCGACCCGCCTCTTTCTGCACATCCTTGACCATGTCGAAGATCGCCTTGTAGCCGTACGCCCCCTTCTTCACGGCGATGTCGCCCTTCAGCGACGTCTGCAACAGACCGGCAGCTATTTCGGCGATGCGCGGGGCGCCGGTGCAAGCGATCTGCCAATGAATGCCGGGAATCTTCATCCCCAGCGGCACTGACTTCATCGGCCCGTCGAGTTTCTTGTCAGCGGCGAGAAGCAAATCGCGGCCGTGTTTGACCAATGTGAAGTTGTACCAGTCGATGAAATCCTGGCCATATGGCCGGTCGTAATCTTTGTTTCCGACGAAGTCGTTGGCACGCCGCAGAGCACCATCCCCGCCGGGATATTCGCCGTTCGGCGGGCGGATTTCGCCGTCGTCCTTCATCGACAACCCCCAACGATCGTTGAGGGCCTTCAGATCACGGTCTTCCAAGGCCCACTTGCGGAACGCTTCCTGGGCCAACCGGGAATAGGCCTGGAAGTTGCCGCGGTCAGGGTACGCCCATCCGTCCGATTTCTCGTAGGAGGGATAGCGGAGTTCGCCGTTGGGGCCGAGGCTGATGTTGATCTCGACGAAATCGGCGGCGCGGCACTTGTAGTGCTCGCGGAAACCGGCGATGAAGCGAGTCATGCCCTCACGCACTTGCGGATTGGCTGCGACCCAGGGCGGAAGGGCGACGTCCAGTTTCTTGCCCGTTTCACTCTCGTAATGAAGTTCCTTGATGTCCAGGCCCGGCTGGAAGCGCGTCCATATCCAGTCCGGAATGGGAAAATCGCATTCGTCGTTCGGCCCGTTGCCGCAGCGGTGGAAGGACAGGATCGGCGCGATCCGCAACGTCTTCTTCGCCCTAATGCGATCAAAAATCTGATCGTAATAGTCCCAGTTCAGTTCCCCGGTCCCTTTGGGGTCGACCAGGCGCCACCAGATGTCGACGCTGACGGCCATGACGCCGGCTTTTTCGGCTTCCTGCAGCAGATTGTCGAATTTTTTCAGCGTCTCGGGTTTGATCAGGCAGCCGGGCGAGCCGTAGTCCTTGCAGCCTTTCTGCATGAAGCTCAGCGGGGCCATCACCATCGCCGACCGCTCCGGCTCGGCCGCGATGGCCTGCCCCGTTACGGCAAGTGCCAGCCCCAGATACAACAATGCGCGCATGTCGACCCCCTCAACTCGGTATCAATGCATTATCCTATATCATTCTAGCCCAGATTGAGGTACCTAATTTTCAACGTTATTGCCGGACAGGGTCAGCCGATATGAAGCCACAGCCCCGTTATCCGCTTATTTATCAAATCAACACTTCGGTGTGGATGGATCAACTCGGACGTGATCTCGGGCGGCCGGCAACGCTCGACGACATCCCCGACGCCGCACTGGACGACATCAAACGCAACGGCTTCCACTGGGTGTGGTTGCTGACGGTGTGGACGACCGGTCCATTGGGCCGCGCCGCCGCCCTGGCGATCAAGCCGGGTCTCAAGGCGGTGCTGCCTGACCTGAGCGATGCCGACATCCGCGCCTCCGGCTTCGCCGTCGCCGACTACACCGTCGACCCCACTTTCGGCGGCCCAGCAGCGCTTGCCCGCCTGCGCGCCCGCATGGCCAAGCGTGAACTGCGCCTGATGCTGGATTTCGTCCCCAACCATACCGGGCTCGATCACCCATGGGCGACGCAGCATCCCGCGTACTACGTGCAGGGCAGCGAGAGCGATCTGGCGGCCCATTCCGGGCGCTACACCCGCGTCGGCGACGCCATCCTCGCCCACGGGCGCGACCCCAATTACGACGGTTGGCGCGATACCCTGCAGCTCAACTACGCCAACGCCGAACTGCGCGAAGCACAGATCGGCAACCTGCTGGCAATCGCCGACCAGTGCGACGGCGTGCGCTGCGACATGATCATGCTGATCCTGCCTGAGGTGTTCAAGCGCACTTGGGGCATCGACATTCCCGACTTCTGGCCCGAGGCGATCGGCCGCCTACGCAAGAGGTCGAAAAACTTCTGCGTCATGGGCGAGTGCTATTGGGGGCTGAACCAGCAATTGCTCGACCGCGGTTTCGACTATTGCTACGACAAGGACCCGATGTACGAGCGGGTATGCCGGGGTTCGGCGCGCGACATCCGCGCCCACTTGGTCGCCGATCTGGCCTACCAGCGGCGGATGGCGCGGTTCCTTGAGAATCATGACGAGGAACGGGCGGCAGCTGTGCTGCCGCTGGCCCGACACCAGGCGGCGGCGATGGTGACCTACTTCACCCCGTGCCTACGCTTCTTCCACCAGGGCCAGCTCAAGGGCTACCGCACCCACATTCCGATGCAGTTGCGTCGCGGCCCCGAACAGGATCCCGATTACGGCCTCTCGCCGTTCTACCGTCAGCTGCTGTCGGCATTGTCGGCCGAAGTGTTCGTCGACGGCGACTGGCGGGCGATCGACCCGTTGCCGGCCTGGGATGGCAATCCCAGTCACGACGGCTTCATCGCCTATGGCTGGCAGGGTGGCGGAGAAACCTATCTGGTGGTGGTCAACTACGCCGGCGGCGAAGGCCAATGCCGCCTGCGCCTGCCCTTTGCCGGGCTTGGGGGCAAGCGCGTGGCTCTGACCGAGATGCTGGGGGACGAGCACTACATTCGCAGCGGCGACGAAATGGTGGGGCCGGGGTTGTTCATCGGCCTTCCGGCATGGGGCTACAACCTGTTCCGCCTGTCGGTGGAAGGGTAGGAAGCCCGGCGCAGGCGGCACGGTTGCGGCTGCCGGGTTGAGGCGCGATCTGTTCGCGACGGACCCTAACCTCCGGTGCGCGCTTTCCAGCCGCGCCTTGGCGTAATATCCTGCCGGCCATGACCGAAACCGCCTCCGCTCCCTACCGCGTGCTGGCGCGCAAGTACCGCCCGGAGGATAGGAAATCCAACCGCACGAACCCAAATATCGCACCCTGACCCGTCCTCAAAATTCCCATTTTGGCACATTGCGATCCTCGGTTTGGCAATCGAAACGGCCTGTTGTTTCGTTCGTGTGCCATTTTTGGTTTTCTTGGTGTGTCTCCGGCACGACTCTACCCGACAGCGGGCCTGAATCGCTGGTTTTGCTCTCACCAATGGATGCGCTAATCGACACAATCGTCCGGTTCTGGCTGCGCTGCTTGATCCCAATCAGGCAGAGCCTCCAGCACCTCGTCAGTCGGCGCATCACAGTTATCCCACAGTGGTGGCCCGCGCGGCGGGGTGATGCGTGGAGGTTGAGAGTCCACGCCGATGTATTCCAGGATTTTGCGTGCCTCTGCCGTGTTGGTGATGAAGGCGATCAGGCGCATTTGACCACCACATATCGGGCACAGCAGCGGAAAAACTTCGTAGAGGCGCGCGATCAAAACCGCCCACAGATAATGTGCCGGTGAGCGATTGGGTGGCGGCACGGGCTCGCACGGAGTTTGAGCACCATTGCCTTGCGGCGCAGCTTCAGGCGGCGGCTCTTCAGTTGCGTCCTCTCGCGCGCCGAGCTGCCCGGTCTGCACTGGTGCGGCCAGTGCTGTCACTGCACAGCGCAGAGGTGAGTTCGGTGCCAGCACGCCGAAATAGCGATGCCGGTGGGTGCGCGGTGGGGGTATCAGAGCCGCGATGCGAGCGATCAGTTCCAGTGGCGTGAGCACCAGTTCATCCACTTTCCTGCCTCGCTTGTCAGTCAAAGGCTCGCTGTGCTGTTTGGCGCAGCGGTACACCAGGGAAGCGCCCTCCTTACGCAGCCGATCCATGGGCAGTAGCGCAACAGTCGCTCCAGTGCGGCACGGTCGTGTTCCTCAATGCACACACCGGCATCGAGCGAGAAGCCGCTGTGCCATTCGTCTGCGGCGCTGTCTTTGCAAATCGGCATAGGGGGCAGTCATCGCTGACTGCACCCCTGCCACACCACCCGGCATGCGGGTCCGCACCGGGCGGTTCAAGAAGTTGAGGTTAGATGAATTCTGCAACAAGAAGCGAAAACTCCCGTTGCTTTGGCATCATTCCTGTGTCTTGGGTTTCATGACGCGGGCCGCAGGTTTCGTCGCTGGCAAGATCACGCTTGGTTTCACCTTGCGCTACGCTTACCCGCCCCACTTGCGTGGGCATCTGACGCATGACCTTTAACATCGACATGTCCTTTAACACTCCTTCTCGTTTGGCCCTTCGCCTTCGGTCTTCTCCCACATCGGGTTTCGCCTCGGACTACTACGGCCTCTGCTGACTTCTCGCTCCAGCTTGCACTGTCACCCTTTCAGGCATGAGGCGAGGATCTCCTAGGTAAGGGTCCGCATTCCTTCATTGCACAACCGCCGGATTTACGCCACACAGACTTTGGTCACAAGAGCTTTGCAGATTTTTGCCTGCTCGCCCTGCTGTGCGTCGCCTTCTATCCGGTTTTTGTCCATCGGCTCGCAATTTACGCTCCACGCTTCCTTCCCACACTCGGTCACCCTCATGCAGTTGCGCTTCACTTCGTTCGTCATGACCAACTTACGGCGGGACTTTCACCCGCAGGAACACGCCCATGCTGGGCGCACAAAACATAGCTACTCCCGCTTGGTACATAAGGCATACAGCCCGATTTGCCTTGAATTTTGCCCTTCAGAACGGGCCAAGGCGACGCCAAAACCGCCATGAGAGGTAATACGGGCGGTTTCCGGGTGTTTTTACATGGCAAATCGGGCTGTAAGCCTTATGGGATGAGCGGGAGCAGCTCTTGTATCAGGAGCGATTGGATTTGGTCCTGGATTTCAACACACCGCAGGACCCGCGCTGGAACGACTCGGGCGCGTCGATTGAATACGCGCTCAGGATGCGGCGCTTTGACGATGCCGCGCGCCTGGACCGAGGCGCAGTTTGCGCAACTCGCGCCGCTGAGACGCTGGCCCGGTGAGCAGCAGGGTCCGCGCTCAAAGCTTGGCCGGATAGCCCGTAATCTCCTGAATCGCCAGATACAGCGGCTGCAAGCGGCGGTACATGTGGCAGTAGACCCGCCGGTACAACTGGTCGTAGGTGTACACATGCTCCGGCTGGGGTTGGAATACCTGCCCGATGCGCGTCATATCCCGCATGGCCGTGGCAAAGTCGGGGTGCAACTGCAAGCCGACCGATGCCAGCACCGCAGCCCCCAGTCCGCTGGTTTCGTACAGATGCGGGCGCTCGGATGGCAGGTTGAACACGTTGGCGGTGATCTGCATGGCTGCATCGCTTTGTGAGCCGCCACCCGAGACCCGCACCCGCGTGATGGCCGTGCCGCTGCGCTTTTCTATACGCTCCTTGGCTTCCCGCAGCGCATACGCCAGCCCTTCCAGAATGGCCCGGTAGAGGTGGGCGCGTTTGTGCACGTCGCCAAAGCCGATGATGGCACCCTTGGCTTCGGGGCCGGGCACCTTGATGCCGGGGTTCCAGAACGGTTGCAGCATCAAGCCTTGCGCACCCGGCGGCACGGCATTGACCAATGCATCGAACAGGGTTTCGGGCGCCACGCCAAGCGCCTGGGCCTGTTGCTGCTCGTGCAGGCCAAATTGCTCCTTGAACCAGCTCACCATCCAGAAACCACGGGTGATCTGGATTTCCGTGTTGTAGTTCCCCGGCACGGCTGCCTGGTAGGGCGGAATGAACGGCGTGGCTTCCACATAACGCGGCGTGCTGATGTTGACGGTTGCCGTGGTGCCATACGACAAACAGGCAATGTCCGGCGTGAGGCAACCGGCACCCAGCACTTCACACGCCTTGTCCGCTGCCCCGGCAATCAGCGGCAAGCCTTGGGGAATGCCGGTATCCGCTGCGGCTTGCGCGCTGATGGTGCCAATCACGGTTCCGGCGGCAGCCAGTTCGGGCAACATGGACGGGCGAACGGGCAAGGCCTGCCATTTGAAATCGCCCTTTGGAGCCCAGCGTCCGCGCTTGTAATCGAATGGAATGTAGCCCACCTGGGAAGCCACCGAATCGACCATATTCCCGCTCAAGCGGTAATTCAGATAACCGGACAGCAACAAAAATTTTTCCGTTTTGGCCCACAGCTCCGGCTGGTGCTGCGCGATCCAGTTGGCCTCGGCTTCACGCTGGAAGTAGCGCACGGGTTCGGCCATGCCAACCGCCCGAAAGGCCACGCGCCACCACCAGGGCAACAGGGGATAGGCATCGGCGCGGCGCTGGTCGAGCCAGATCATCGCAGGACGCAAGGGCGCGCCATGCTGATCCAGTGCAATGGTGGTACCCCGCTGCGTGGTGACAACCACCCCGGCGATGGAACTCTTGGGCACGCTGGTTTTGGCCCACAGGTTTTGGCACACCCGGCACAAGGCCAGCCAGAATTCCTGTGGATCGTTTTCCACCCAGCCGGGCTGGGGTGAACGGTACGTGTCCATGGCCACCTGGGCTTTGTCCACCAGATTGCCGCGCAAATCAAACAACAATGCGCGCACGCTTTGGGTGCCATTGTCGATGGCCAGGATGTGTGTCGATGTCGTGCTCATGATGGTTCATTGCTCTTATTTACATAGCTGGCAGCGCATAGTGCGCCTGGATTAGCGCCTGATAACGCGCAATTTCTTCGTCCCAGCGTGCATCGCCCCACTGCAGGTGCGGCTCGCACAGGGCGCGGATGCGCGGCAGATGCTCCTGCGCGCCATGGGGCAACAGAATGCCTAAACGGGTGCGCCGCAGCAACAAATCGTCCAGATGCACCACCGCCTCGGCACGCGCCGCAACGGCCAGCTCCAGCCACAGGGTCTGTGTGCCAGGAACACAATGCAGATCGGCCGCATCGGCAAGCTGCAGCCACTGTGCAGCCAGACTGCCATAGCGTGCCACGAGCCTCTGGCGCACCGCGTTGCTGTAGGTGGTCGGCAATGTCGCGCTGGCGGTGAACACCGTTGCGTTGTCACGCACAAAGGTTTTACCAGCATGGGGAGCCGCCAGCGCCAGTGCGTCCTGCGCCATCAGGCGAAACGTTGTCAGTTTGCCCCCCACCAGGGTGATAACGCCCGACTCATCGCGCACCACGTGGTCGCGCGTGGCTTTGGACGCGGCTCCCTTGCCATCGTCCACCACCGGCCGCACGCCGGCGTAACACGCCAGCACATCGGATGGCTCCAGGCGGATGGCGGGAAACTGGTCATTCACAGCCTCGATCAGATACTGCACTTCGGCGGGGGTGATGCTGGCTTCGCGGTCCGGGTTTTCCGTATGGTCCAGGTCGGTGGTGCCAATCAGGGTGGCGCCTTCCCACGGGTAGAAGAACACCGGACGACCATCACGCGGGTGCATCAAACTGATGGCTTGCTGCACCGGCAGCCGCTGCCACGGCACCACCAGGTGGCTGCCGCGCAGAGGCCGCAGCAAGGGCTTGCCGCCCAGATCGGTGCGCAAGCGGTCGGCCCAGACTCCGGTGGCATTAACCACCGCCTTGGTACGCACACGGTAGCGCTGGCCGGTGCATACGTCCTGCAGCAACACCCCGGAGGTTCTGCCTGCCTCCCATACCAAGTTCTGTACGACTGTGTAATTGAGCAGCACGGCGCCGTCATTGCGCGCTTCTTGCAATACCCGCCACACCAGCCGGGCATCGTCGGTTTTGGCATCGGTGAACACCAAAGAGCCACGCAAGCGGGGCGGATTCAAGCCCGGCGCCAGCGTGTGGGTGCGCTGCAGATCGGCATAAAAATGGCTGCGCTGTCCCGCCATGCGGTCATACACCATCAGCCCCAGCTGGAACAGCCAGCGCCCAGGTTTGCGCCCGGCACAATCGGCAAATAAAAAGTCTTGGGGTGCCACCAGTTCAGGCGCTTCACGCAGCCAACGCTGGCGCTCGCGCACCGAATGCAAGGTGGTTTTGATGTCGCCTTCTTTCAGATAGCGCAAACCGCCATGCACCAGTTTGGAAGATCGGCTCGACGTGCCCCAGGCAAAGTCGCGCTGTTCCAGCAGCAAGACATTCCACCCCTGGCGTGCGGCCTGCTGGGCCACACCAGCGCCGGTAATGCCGCCACCAATCACCACCACATCCCATTCTTTGGACTCCAGGAGCGCCAGATCGTCAGCGCGTGCTTTGCTTACGGTTAAGGTGTCCATGGCCTAAGCATCCTGTAATAGTTTGCCCGGATTCATGATTTTCTTGGGATCAAAATGGCTGCACAACCCGGCCAGCGTTGCCATTCCCAAGGGGCCTTTTTCCACGTGTAAATGGGCTGCGTGGTCGCGCCCCACACCGTGCTGGTGGCTGACCGTGCCGCCATGCGCTGCGATAGTGGCGGCAACAGCCGCTTTCAGTTTTTGCCAGCGTTCAAAATTGGGCGCAAAGCCACCCGGCGCCGTGGGCCAGACGTACTGTGAATAAATGCTGCTGCCTTGCGGGTACAGGTGCGACAGGTGCGTGAAGGCATGCACCCGCTCTCCGTACTGGGAAAACACATCGCGCGCGGACTGTTCCATGGCCTGCATCAAGGGGGTGACGTTGGGCCAGTCCACAGCAGTTTCGATGGTGTCGGCGCTGTAACCCGCATCCCACAAGGTATTGCGCAGATACGGCCCCTTGAAGCGGTTGGTCGCCCACCGGGAGCCCATGGCTACCCCTACGTAGACCGCACCAAACCCCGCCAATGTGCGCCGTGCCTCGCGCAGCGCATGGTGGGCCGTGGCCTTGTCGGCGGTAATGCCCAGCATCAACATGCAGCACATGCCGTCCCTGCAACCGCGCAGCGCCAGGTACTTTTGCAAGCCGCCGATCAAGAGGGCATGCCCCGCCAGGACCAGATTGGTCTGGGTTTCCACGGCGTTGGACAAGCGCATCATCGACAGGGGCAGTTTGCGTTGCACCAGCGTGCGCACCGCCTCTTCGGCCACTTCCCAGCTGGGCAGAAAAATGGCGTGAAAACTCTCGTGCTCCGGCAGCGGTGTCACCCGCAGCGTGGCCTCGGTCAAAATGCCAAAACGCCCTTCCGACCCCAGCACCAGCTCGCGCAAATCGGGTCCGGCACTCGCTGCCGGGATGGTTGGCAGCACCAGGGTTCCCACTGGCGTTTCCATGCGGCCACCGGCAAACAGCTGCTCGATGCGGCCATAACGCATCGACTGCTGGCCACTGGAGCGTGTAACCACCCAGCCTCCCACGGTGGAATACTCAAAGGATTGTGGAAAGTGCCCCAGGGTGTAGCCATGCGCGCGCAACTGCGCTTCCACCAGCGGCCCCGGCGTGCCTGCGCCAAACGTGGCCAGCTGGCTTGGCTTGTCCAGATGCTGCAACTGGTTGAGCTGCCCCAGGTGGATCGACAGTATCGGGCGCGCGCCCAAGGGGCAATCCAGATGTCCAGCGACACTGGTGCCGCCCGCAAAGGGGATGACCACCCAATCGTTGGCATGCGCCAGGTCCAGCAACTCGCGCACCTGCTGCTGCGAGGAGACAGACGCCACCCCGTCGGGCACGGCAGGAACGGCGCCGAAGCGCTTGCGTATCCAGTCGGCGTAGCTCTCACCCAAGGCCATGGTAAACCGGCTGTCGGCATCACGCCGGATCAGTGGGTGTTTGGGCAAGCGCGAGGGCGGCAGCTGTTTGAGCAGGTCCGCACGCAGCGCATCGGCGCCAGGATGTCCCGGCCCCAGACGGTCTTGCAGCATGGTCACTGCGCCCGCGTTCAGTTCCATTGACGTGGCATCATCACCCCAACCATTCCATCTACGCATGTCGTACTCCTTTAATTCACTTTACGTTTACGTTTACTGTAGGACGTACTGTAGGACGAATGGGCTGCGCTATCATTCCGCGATGCCGCCAATCGCTTGTTCTATCGCGCCAGATTTGCCAACTTCACCCGATTCGCCTGCCGCGCCCAAGGCCCGCGTGGTGGCGCCCTATGCGCATACCCTGTGGGATGCCGCCTGCAGCGAGGGCGTTCCTGTGGCGCTGCTGCAAAAAATTCTGGGTCAGCCCGCCATTACCGACAACGATGTACCGCTAGAGACCTACCTGGCGCTGCTGCAAGCCGCCCATGACCATGCCGGGCCGACCGGGCCAACCTTTGGCTGGCGTTTAGGGCAGCACGTCAAACCCACCACCTATGGCGTCAATGGCATCTTGCTGCTGGCCTGCCCCACCCTGGGAGATGCCATGCAGCAGGTGCTGCGCTTTGAATGCCTGGTGCACGACCTGGGCCGCTCCGACCACCAGCGCCACGGCGAGCAGGTCATCTATGGCTGGCGCAACGATTGCAGCCAGCACCCCATGGCCGCCATACTGGCCGAATCGGTGTTTTCGGGCATACAGACCTGCGCCCAATGGTTGGTGGACCGCACGCCACAGCCCGATGCCATTGAATTTGCCCATCCAGCCCATCCCGACGCTGTTGACTATATCCAACAACACTGCCTGGCCCCGGTACGCTGGGGCACCGGGCGCAACCGCATCATCTTCCCTGCATCCGTGCTGGACTGGCCCATCCCCCAGGCCAACAAGACGCTGCTGCCACTGCTGCAACAGCACGCCGAAACCCTGCTACAAACCCGCTATCCGCAAGAGCCGGATATCTTGACCAGAGTGCGCCAAAGCATCAGCCGCCGCCTGGGACATGAAGCCGTCAAACTGGCCGACGTGGCGCACGACCTGCACCTCTCCACCCGCACGCTGCAACGGCGCCTGATGCAAACCGGCATTGGTTTTCAAACGCTGCTGGACAACACCCGGCACGAGTTGGCACGCCACTATCTGGCCAGCTCCGCCATGCCGATTGCCGAAGTGGGCTATCTGCTGGGTTTTCAGGATACGCCCGCCTTCCACCACGCCTTCAAAACCTGGCAAGGCCAGGGTCCGGGCCAATACCGCTCCTCGGTGCACGGTATTTGATCAATATGGTAAAAAACATAGCGACTCCCGCTTGTTACATAAGGCATACAACCCGATTTGCCTTGAATTTCCCGCTTAAAACGGCTCCAGACGACACTAGAGGCCGCCATTCGGGGACTTTGTTGCCGTTATCAGGTGTTTTTGCATGGCAAATCAGCCAGAAAGCCTTATGGGATAAGCGGGAGAAACTACTGTATCAGGAGCGCATCAGGAACGCTGTGATTTTGGGTGGATGCGGATAGCTCCAATTACATCTACAGTCTGCCTTGACTTTTCATCATAACGCATCTACGATTTGACTATGATCACTTTCGGTGAAACCAAGCGCCAAAGGAACATTGCCAAGCACGGCATTGATCTGGCGGAGCTGTCCGATTTCTTCGACGGTGACTTGCTGACCCGCGAAGATGCGCGCGAATCCTACGGTGAGTTGCGCTTCCAAAGCGTTGGTTGGCACGCGGGAGAACTGCTGTTCGTTGTCTGGACGCCGGGCGATGACGAATGGCCTCACCTTATTTCGGCGCGAAAGGCGGAAAAACATGAACGCGAAGCGTGGACACGATTCTGTCAATGATGCCCCGGCGACCACACCGGGCGATTGGGATACTGCATTTGTCACGCATTCGGCAGACGAACTACGCAAAGTGGTTGCGGCACGTCGTACGCGCGGGCCAAACAGGAATCCGACGAAGGAGCAAGTCGCTGTGCGATATAGCCCGGAAGTGCTTGCCTATTTCCGCGCGACCGGATCTGGCTGGCAAACCCGAATGGACGAAGTGTTGCGCGAATACGTATCCCAACACAAGGCAGCGTAGTTCTCCCGGCCTCAGCGTGGCGCTTGCAGATTCCATAAAAACATAGCGCCTCCCGCCTGACTCATAAGGCCTACAGCCCGATTTACCTTGAATTCCCCCTCGAAACTCACTGCATGCATACCCTGATCGATTTCGCCGCCATCACAGCCCGGCCAGCAGGCTCTTCCGCCCTGCGCCTGGCATTTGGCACGCCGCGTGAGACGCTGGTAGCCCGCGACCTGGGCGAAGTAAAAACCGTGTTGCACGCGGTGCAGCAGCGCGCCCTGCAGGGGCGCTGGTGCGTGGGCTATGTGCGCTACGAAGCAGCGCCCGCGTTTGATGCCGCCTTGCAGGTCCACCCGGCGACAGGCCCGCTGGTGTGGTTCGGTGTGCACGATGCGCCATTACCAGAGAACCAGGCCCAGAATTCCGCCGCTCAACTACCCACCACCAGCATGGACACGCCGCGCGTACGTTGGCAGCCGGGCCTGGCGCGCGCAAGGTTTGACGCGACGCTGGAGCGCCTGCACCAGGCCATTGGCGACGGCGAAATCTACCAGCTCAACTTCACCGCACGCACGGTGGGAGCGTTGCAGGTGCCCAGCGTCGAACTGTTTGCCGCCATGCGCCAGGCCCAGCCCGGTGGCTTTGCGGCCTACATCGACACGGGGGAGGAGCAGGTGCTTTCGGTCTCGCCCGAGCTGTTTTTCGACTGGAACCATGGACACCTGAATGGCCACCTGATTACGCGCCCCATGAAGGGCACGGCCCCGCGCGGACACAACCCGCAAGAGGATGCCGCGCTGGCCCAAGCGCTGCAAACCTCGCCCAAGGAGCGCGCCGAAAACGTGATGATCGTCGACCTGATCCGCAACGATCTGTCGCGCATTGCCCAGCCATTTTCCGTGCGCGTGGAAGACCTGTGCCGCGTCCAGGCCCTGCCGACCGTGTGGCAGATGGTCAGCGATGTGCACGCCGACACACGCCCTGGCACCACGCTGGTGGACGTGTTTGCTGCGCTGTTCCCATGCGGCTCGATTACCGGCGCGCCCAAGGTGCAGGCCATGCGCCTGATCCGGGAACTGGAGGACGATGACCGTGGCGTTTACTGCGGCGCAGTGGGCGTGGTGCGCCCAGGCGGCAGCGCCACCTTCAATGTGCCGATCCGCACCGCCGTGGCACGCGGCACCCGCATACGCGCCGCCACCGGCAGCGGCATCACCTTTGACGCCACACCCGAGGCCGAATGGCAGGAGTGGCGCCACAAACAGGCCTTCTTGCACCGCGCCAGCCAAGGCTTCGAGATTCTGGAAACCCTGGCGCTGCACGATGGCGTGCTGCAGCATCTGTCCGCCCATCTGGCGCGCATGCAGGCATCGGCCACACACTTCGGTTTTATCTGGCAAGCCAATAACACATCGCTGCAGCAGACGCTGGCCAAGCTGTGCCAGCAACACCCCCAGGGCGCCTGGCGCGTGCGCCTGCTGCTCGATGTCAACGGCCAATGCAAGGCCCAGGCCTTTGCGCTGGCCGCCACCCCCTCACCCGTGCGCCTGCAACTCGCCCAGCGACCACTGGACGAGGCCGACAGCGAGTTCGTGCGTCACAAAACCACGCGCCGCGCCCACTACGACGCCTTCACGCCCACAGGAGCGAATGCAGCGGACGTGTTTGACACCGTGCTGTGGAACGCGCGGGGCGAAGTCACCGAATGCACCCGTGGCAACCTGGCTGTGCTGCTGGATGGCCGCTGGGTCACCCCCGCGCTGGCGTGTGGACTGCTGCCAGGCGTGGGCCGCGCCTACTGGCTGGCGCAAGGGCGCATCGAGGAAGCGGTCGTGCACGTGCGCGACCTGCCACGCGCGCAGGCGCTGGCCTTCGTCAACAGCCTGCGCGGCTGGGTGGAGGCGTATCTGGATCACGGTTTTGCTGGGCCTTGAGTTTATGCACCAGTTCGCCCAGCGCGTCGGCAGCCGTACATCGCTATGCTTTTGGAAGCTTTATCCGCTTTATCCATGCGGGCTTTGGGCTGTTTTGGCATGCAAAAGCGCCCCCCGGCGCGCGATAGAAACGCTGGCTTTGATGGATTTTGGTACTGTGGGGCATTTTTCAAGGCACAAATCGCCTTGTAGGTCTTATGGGATCAGCGGGAGCAGCTCTTGAAAGTAGAGCGGTTTACACAATCGGTGTTGTGCACCCACAGCCCTGTTTTGCCCACAAAGTAGGTGTGCCAGTCTTCAACCTCAATGTTGAACACGGTGGTGGTGTAGCGCTCTCGGGTTTCATTGACCGGATCACCCCATTTTTCATAGTCGTACTCCAGCTCCTCTTCAAGAAAAACGGGGGGAGTCGAAGAAAAATCGGTTAACCCCTCTTTGGTGTGCACCAGTGTGCCAGCGACAAAGCAACCACCTTTGGGCTTTTGCGTCTGCTCTTTGGCAATGTCGCCAAGGTGTTGGCCCGTACGCAAGCCACGGTGGTCTGCCCCGGCGGCATGGGGATGGATGGGAGTCAAAATGGTCATTTGCGCTCGTCTGGCATGCGGGGGCAGCTATCAATAACACAGCAAAACATATCCGCTGTGATCGCAAAACTGCTCGCAGTGCTCAATGGCTGGAAAACACCTGCACCAGATCGGACGCGTCCACGCTGCGGTCAAACCACGCTTCAATCTGTTGCGCACTGGCAGCGTTGATTTGTGCCGATACCTCGGCGGACAAGGGACCAAAGCGACGCGTCAGCAGGCGGCGCAGCATGTCGGCTTCGGCTTCGAGTTTGCCCTGCTGCAGCCACTGCTGGGTCCAGCTTTCCACGCGTTCGCTGATCATGTGATGTGCCTCCGGTAAGTCTTCGAACTCCATTATCTCGCCTTCGGGCGCAAAGCGGCGCAGTACAAGGCGGCGTACCCATACCGCCAGGGCTCGGCTCAGTTCCCGGTTTTGCGGGGCGCGCAGTTTGTGCGCCAGTTCGCCCAGCGCGTTGGCAATCTCCTGCGAACTGGCGCTGCGTTCGAGTTGTACCAGGCTGGCGATGGCGTTGTCCTCTTGGTGCAAACTGGCTTTGGGCACTCGTCCTTCGTCCATCACAAAGTAGCGCAAACGGGGGCGGTAGGCTGAAAGGCTCAGTGGCTCAGTCTTTCACCTTCACCAACAACCCGGTCTTTTGTGCCAGGCTGCGGTTGTCGGGTGCGGTGCCCAAAAAGGCACGCACCCATTGCGGATTGCTGCTTGTGTCCATCCATGGCTGTGCCTGGGCATCCCAGTCCACGCGCACGGCAGCATCGCCAGGCGTATCGTCCGTGGGAGCGCTGGCGTAGGCACTGCTGTTGATCACAATGAAGCGCAGTGCTGTGTCTCTGTCAACTTCCTTGGCCGTGCCCTGCGCACTGGAGTGGACCACGATGCTGGCACTGGAGGGGGCCAATGTGTATGCGGGTACTGCGGCCTGTGGTGTGGGTGCCGCACTGGCTGCTGTGGCTGTTTTGACGTTCAGCGTAAAGGACTGCTCTGCGACTGCGCCTTTGCCGTCGCTGACACGGATGGTGAAGTTGTAGTTGCCTGCGGTTGTGGCGCTCCAGTTCAGTACGCCCGTCTGGCTGTCGATGCTGGCCCCGGCGGGTGACTGGGTCAGGCTGTAGTTCAGTGCATCAGCGTCGGCATCGCGGGCTTGTGCTGTATAGGTGAACACGGTGGCCGAGGAATTGAGCGCTTGTCTGAAGCCGGTGGCGGTCATGACGAGGTTATTGAAGTCTTTGTCGCCGCCGCCAGTCTGGTCTTCCCATTTCAGGGTGAGTTTGCCCTTGCCCTGGGCGTCTGCTGCAAAGCTGGCTTGCAGGTGGTCAAAGCCATCCGGGTTGGCCGCCTGGAAGCTGAAGAAGGCCAGTGGCGTTTTGCCGGAGGTATTGTTGCTGTTTTTGCTGCGCCAGGTGCTGATGCTGGCGTTCTGGATGAGGTAAAAGCCCATGTACGGTTCACCACCTATGGAGGATGTGGCGTTGGCGCCCGCTGCAGCATTGCTGGCAAACACGGTGACGGCGCGGCTTGCATCGAGCGCGGCCTTTGCATAGTCGGCGTCACCGGGACGCAGGGTGCCGATGCGTCCGCTGGCGTCGTCCACCCGATAGTAGCCCGCTTCGTTGGCGTACGAGCCTGTGCGCTGGGTGAGTTTGAAGGTGGCGGTCGTGTTGGCGGAGCTGTTGCCCGCTGTCACGCTTTGGAATACGCTGTCGCCGGTGACCGGGGTACTGGCGCCCAGTGTGATGCTGGCGGGTGGTGCGCTGGTGAATACGGGTGCGTCGTTCACCGGCAGTACCGTGACCACGAGGTTCGCGCTGGTACTGGCGGTGTTGGCCTGTTCGGTTGCGGTGGCTTCGACGCGCAGGTTCAGGCTGCCGTTGAAGTCGGCTGGTGGCAACAGGCTCAGGGTTGCCAGGTTCCAGTCGGTGATGTCGGCAATGGTCTGGGTTGTGCTGGCGGTGAAGTGGTGGGTGCCGTCGCTCAGGGTGGCGCCTGCGGGCAGTGCCTGCAGGGTCAGTGTCAGGGTTTGCGAGCCGTCGGGGTCGCTCAGTGCGGCGGTGATGCGCGAGAGGCTGATGGCGGTGTCTTCGTTTCCGGTGTTGGCCGTCGGGCTTTGCGTCAGTACCAGTTGGGGCGCATCGGCCACCGGGGTGACGATGAGGCGCACGCTGGCTACATCGGACCAGGCTGTGCCGTCAAACAGGGTGTAGGTAAAGCTGTCTTCGCCGCTCCAGTTGGCAACGGGTGTGTAGGTGTAGCTGCCATCTGTGTTTTTTACCAGGGTGCCGTGGGCGGGTTGGCTTTGTATGGTCAGGCTGAGTGTGTCGCCGTCGGGGTCGCTGTCGTTGGCCAGGAGGCTCAGGGTAAAGCTGGTGTCTTCGGCCAGGGTGGCGTTGTCGTTCACTGCAACGGGAGGGCGGTTGCTGGCGGTGACGGTGATGGTGACGCTGGCGATGTTGGAGTCGGCCTGGCCGTCGTTTGCGACGTAGCTGAAGCTGTCGAGTCCGGTGAAGTTTGCGTCTGGCGTGTAGTTCAGGCTGCCGTCGGGGTTGCTGGTGACGCTGCCGTGGGCGGGTTCTGTGACGATGTGCGGGGTGAGGTCTGCGTTGGCGGGTTTGGGGTTGGTTGCGTTGATGCCGGTGCTGTTGTCGTTGTCGCTGTCGTTGGCCAGTACGTCAATTCTTACGGTCTGGCCCTGGATGGTTTGCGCGGTGTCGTTGATGGCTGCGGCCACGTCGTTGACGGCGGTGATGGTGAGTTGTACCAGGCCGGTGCTGCTGAGTTTGCCGTCGCTGGCGGTGTAGGTGAAGCTGTCGGTGCCGTTGAAGTTGGCACTCGGGGTGTAGCTGTAGCTGCCGTTGGCATTTTTGGTCAGGGCACCGGATTGGGGGGTGGTGGTACTGAGGGTCAGCGCATCGCCATCGGTGTCACTGGCCACCTCCAGCAGGTTGAGGACTACGCTGGCGTCTTCAGCCAAGCTGGCTTGCAGCGGGTTGGCCGTCGGGGCGTCGTTGACCGGGGTGATGGTGAGGTTGACGGTGGCGGGATTGGAGGTCAGCTCGCCGTCGCTTGCGGTGTAGGTGAAGCGGTCGGCGCCAAAGTAGTTGGCGTTTGGCGTGTAGCTGAAAGTTCCATCGGCGTTGACGCTCAGGCTGCCGTGTTGCGGCTGGGTCTGGATGGCAAATTGCAGGCTAGCCGTTGTGGAATCAGCGTCATCAGCTACCAGCCTGATAGCGACTGGTGTGTCTTTGGCGGTGCTGACGGTGATGTCCGTGGTCACCGGGGTGTCGTTCACCGGGGTGATGGTGAGGTTGACGGCGGCGGTGTTGGCTGCCGTGGCTGTGTTGCCTATCGTGTAGCTGAAGCTGTCGGCGCCAAAGTAGTTGGCCTCTGGCGTGTAGCTGAAGGTTCCATCAGGATTGGCGCTGACGGTGCCGTGGGCCGGGGCTGCGACCACTACGGGAATGAAGCCGTTTTGGTTGGCGTTTTGATCGTTGGCCAGGACGTTGAGGGTAACGGGGCTGTCTTCTGCGGTGCTGAAGTTGTCGTCCATGGCTTGCCGTTGGTCCAGGAGGTGCACGTTGCTGATCTGGACGTGGCTGCCCATGGTGGCGGGGGTGGCGCCAAAGCCGATGAGGTCGAAGGAGAGGTTGACGGCGACTTTGCCGTCGGCATCGCGGGTTATGCCGCTGAGGTCGACCACGTAGGTGCGGCTGCCATCCGCATGGGTGATGTGGGTGACGCCCTGGGCTGTCAGTTCCGCCAGGCCGTTATTGCTGGTTTGCAGGTTGAGCAAGGCGTCGGTGTGGCTCAGGCTCAGGGGAGTGAGCAGGTTGGTGCCGGTGTTGGCGTTGAGCAAGGCGGCTTCGAAGGCATCGTCGGGGCCGTTGGTGGCATCGTCCAGCGTGAGGTTGCTGAGGGTGAAGCTCAGGTACCGGTCTTGCGGGTTGAGCATGAAGACCTGGTTGAGGCGGGTTTGGGTGGTGGTGGACTCGCCCAGGGTGGCGCCTGCACTGCTGTTGCCGCTGGAAGGGCTTGTGACCACGTTGCCTTGGGTGGCCCAGTCTTGCAGGGTGGCGAGGTTGCCGCTTTGCAGGGTGGCATTGGCGCTGAAGAGGGCTTGGCTGCCTTGCTCTGCGTCTTCGGGTTTGCGGCCCAGGGCCAGGCGGCCAATGAGCAGCGCGCCCAGGGGTGCCGAGGGGTTGGGCAGCGTGGGGTCTGGTTCCGGGTTAGCGGGTGCGTTGTCATCGGCCAGGGCGGTGCTGGCTTTGAGCTGGGCGACGAGTTGGCTCATCAGGGTGAGTTCTTCGGCGCTGGGCAGGCGGCGCTGGCCCGGCTGCAGGGTGGTGGCCATGTAGTCGGAGCTGTCTGCGCTGTGCTCCAGGCCCAGGGCGTGGCCGTATTCGTGCAGGAGAACTGAGAGAAGGTCCATCTTGCCGTCGGCTGCACTGCCCGCTTTGGCTTGCCAGATGGTGGGGTTGCTGGTGGGGAGGAAGTCGTCGGTGTTGTCTTGTGGGGTGGGGTCGATGTACCAGCCGTGGCCGGAGGCGGTGGTGTCTAGGGTGATTTGGGCGGTGGGGCCGGTGCCGGTGGTTTGGCCGACGGAGGAACCCGAAAGGTTGGAGAGGACGGTTGGTAACGTCAAACCCCAAGAGACTGAAATTGGCGCATATTGCAGCGCACTGAATTTCATACTCTTACAAATAGGTGGTGTGTCTTCTGCTCGATATTGTTCAACGACTGCCAAGTTAAAAACCAAATTGAAATGTATTTTTCTCCCGGACCTGGTGAGAGTATCCACGCCAATTGTAAAACTATCGGGACCTATGTAGCCTTCATTCGCACGGTACGCATAGATGAAATGTTCTTTACTTGAAACAAATACATCTCCATTTTTTGGAGAAGAAGTGACATACATTCTAAATGATGAACGCACATTTTCCGGTAATTCAAAATTTCCTGTTTTGTTGTTTAATTTATAACCCAGTGGAGAAAGAACGTGAGCACCAATAACAAATTGATTCGGACCATAACTCGGAGCATCTGCATCATTCAATACGTCTTGACACTCTACTGAAGTTATTGGCTTTACCTCATCGACAACTGCAATACTTGATTTTGAGTCAGTCACTTGTTGAACCATTACATAAGGGACATCTGCTGCAAAAACCATTTCAACTTCCCCTCCTATTAGACAATGAACATAATCAAGCATTGATGCCACATCAATAGCCATCTTATCCGTCGCATAAGTTGTGGCATTCTCATCACCATCTGGCGAAATCAAATTCTTTGGATAAAAATCCACCGCTTTAGGAGGATTGAAGTAAACGTGAAAATGTGATTGGTGGCCGGGATATGGTTCACTATCAATACCAAGATGTTTCAAAATATCGTTAATATTTTTATATTCATTCTTTGATTTGTCGCCAATATAAACTCTTGAAATAAATACATTTGAGTCAGCAACCGACCCAAACAATGCTTTCAATTCTTTGTCAACATTATCTCCTCCATTGACCAACTTGGACTTCAACCAACTTGTGCGATCATCTCGCCCAACATCCACCAACGCCAAAAAGTCGCGAAGTGCAGCTTGTTGGTTATTAATCCCACGTTCATTTTGAATACTCGAAAGCAAACCAGACAAATACACTGCATTGTCGTAATCCCATTCATTATTATCATAATTTGCTTTATTTGGCATAAGTGAATACAAAGTGCCCTTGGATTTATCGTTTTGATCAACATAAGTTTTTCTGAGCGAATCCACATCCAACGTCATAGGTTCCGTCGAATTGTTTTGATTTGAAATTATCAAGTCAGTAACTGGCTTCTTCGTTTTTGGATCAATGACAGGTTTACCATCCTCACCCACTCTTGGTTTATGGAAATTACTTTTTGATATAAAATATTGCAAACCAAGATCAAGTGCCATGCCAACATCATGACTGGAGTGTCCAAATGGTGAATGCGCCGCATTGGCATCCGTGGCAGCATTGAACTCCATTTTGTTATTCGAACCACCGACATTTTTTCGCAATGCATCAGGTGCGTAATTTGCAGCGGCCATTGCATCCAGCATCCAACTCGTACCATATTTTTCAGGTGTGTTTTGCTTAGTCCATCCTGGGATTTTGGTATTGGCAATGTTCACCCAATGCGGGGCGTTAAAGGCATTCAAATATTTCAAAATAGTAGACTCAGAGTCATGCTGGATTACCACTTTTTCCGCATTCTTGTCTAGTTCTTCAAAGAACTCTTTTGCTTTATCCCTATCCCATTTTTTTGAACGAGCGACGAGTTTGGAATTAGATGCACTGTAAGTTACCACTTGCTTAAACAAATATGCTGCATGCAACTCTTTATTACCCCACGTTCCATCGACAGAAAAATCAACAACATCTTGACTATCCAAAGTTGGGCTGCCGTAACCCATCGCCGGAAACCCCAAATACTTCAGCCGCTGCTCGACCTTGTAAATATCCAGCCGATCTGAATTAGCATTATCAACCTTCACGTCACCCTTAAGCTTCATTTTGGAATAACCAGGATTTTTCAGCGGCCTATCACCAAAGAAGGTATTCACTTGCGGAATATCTTTGGCTGTAACGGTTACCTGACCTGTTTTTAACTGCAAGTTACCGTTCTTGTCCTTGAACTGGAAACGAAATGTCAAATCACTGATCTTGTCAGCGGCAATACGCTCACCACTGCGCAGCGTGGCCTCTTCTTCTTTGGTGATATTCGGAACCATGTACAAGCGCCCGGTTTTTTCGAACTTGGCATAACCCAGATCCTTGTCGCGCGAAAGCACCTCGCTTTGTACAACACCCTTACTGTCCTCGCGTTTGTCCATGCACAGTTGCAAGGCTGCCGTATCGGTGGTATGGATATCTATTTGGTCTTTGTTAAGAATAAACTCTTCAACACTCGTCGCGTCTTTCAACCAACTCTCACGTTTATCGCGTAATTGCTTTAGTTCGGCTTCGGACATTTTCGACTCCGGCAGTTCGGTAGCACTTTTCAAGCCCAATAGCTCGCGCGCAGCCCAGTCGGCAATGAGTGGCTTTAAATCCACTTCAATCACGTCGCCCATATTGCCCTGCACCTTCACCTTCACATCCGCCTCATCAAAATACGTCCCCGCCGGCATCCCCAAGTCCCCGCTTGCCGTATTGGGCAACAGAAGTTCCGCACTGTCTTTGAGCTTGATGTGTGTGGACATGCGTTCACTCTCTTGCATGTCGATAGCAGCCTTGAGCAGCAAATCCACATCCCAGGCGTGGTTCTGGTTCTTCTTGGCTACCCACGAATCGGCCAGATTGGCGCTGTAGCCGCCCTTGAGCTGGCCGATGAGCACTTTGCCGTCGGGCGACAGACTCAGATTCACAATGCCATAGCCATCCAGCGGCAAAGTGGCCCCCAGGAATTTCGGGCTGGTTCCAAACGGGTCCTTGATAATGCCCAGCTTGCCACCGACGGCCACCTTCTTGGCGCTGGCACTGCCGCCAATGGGCGATGGTGGTCCCACGGGTGTGAGCTGCTGGAACATGGGTGCCTCGTACATGGCCCGCCAGTACGGGTCCAGAAAGTGATAGTTGTCATCCGAAACAATGGCGTATTCAACACCGTCCTTCTTCACCAGCACAGCACTCTGGGCACGCTGAATATCCAGCCGGTCAATGCGCACCTTGCTGTGGGGCTGCGACATATCGATGGACGTCATCTTGGCGGCTGTCACCTTCTTTTTATCAGTGCCCTTGTCATCGCGCGTGAGCACCAGGGTGGCCAGACCCCGGTTGTAATCAGCCACATTGGACACCAGGAAATGATCAGGGTCATTGGTGGCGGTAATGGTCTGCGGCGCCTTGCCGCTGCTGTCCTTGGCAGACAATTCCGCCTTGATCGGAGCAGCGATCTTGCCGGTCCTGAAATCAAAGCTATCGAGGTCAAACACCAGGACGTTACCCCGTTTGGTGGTATCGCCCAAAGTGAAGCCATTGCGCTGCTGCGGTACGGCAACCACCAGGGTGCGGCCATCGGCACCGACGGCCATGCCCGCCACGCCCAGCGGCGAATCTTCAATCCCCGTGCCCTTGACGGTGATGGGCTTGTTGTAGCCCGCACTGCCTGGAGTCGTGCGCATGACCAGCAACCGGGGCTTGGGCGATGCAGTGCCGTAGCTGCGGCCCTCACCAATGATCAGGAAGCTCCCCGCCGTCACCAGACTCACGATGTTGGTGCCCGCAGGCACGTCAATGTTATCGAGCAGCTTGAAGCGCAGTGTATCGATCACGTAGATGACACCGTTGCCCGCCACGTACACGCGGCTCAAATCATCCGAATACGCAACCGGCTGAACCTTGGCTCCTGTGATGTAGGTCTTGTTGAAGTCGTTGGGTTTGCCCAGTTTGCCCAGCAAGTTGGAGTCGGTTGACTGCGGGTTGCTGTCCGGGTTGACATCGTCCTGGGTCAGCTCGCGCACAAAGGAGATGCCTGTGCGGTTGAGCACCGCCGCCATGAGCGGCTTGGGGCGAATACTCAGCGTGTTGCCCGCAAATTCTTTCGCGGGCGTCTGGTTCAGCTCGCCAGAACCCGTGACGGTTTCCTGGGGTATTTTGCGAACCAGTTGCCAACGAACGCTGCCAATGGCGATATTGTTAGGCAGTTTGGGGGTGGTATCGTCAGGCGGTGGGGGAGTTTCACCCGGTGGCGGTGGTGGTGGTGGATCGCCAGGCAATGTGACGGTGATATCGCCCTTGGTATCGCCTTCAAAGGTTTGTATGTCCTTGCTGGAGCCATCGGGCAACAAGGCGCGCAATACGATGCTGCCTTTGAATTGGCCCGGTTCCTCATTTTGCACGGTAAGGTGCATTTTGCCCGCATCATCCATCCAGGCATTAGAAATCACCGGCAGCACCACGTTGCCATCCGGAGTCACTGCGGTGGGCATGATGGTGCTCAGGTCCAGCGTAAAGGTTTTACTGGCAGGAATGGCGGGGATGGTGATCTTTTTGGAGAACTGCGGCACACCAAAGTGGTAGCTGCCGCCACCAATGGAGCCCGACAGGGTGGCGAGAATGCCGATGACTTCGGATTGGATGGTGATGCCAAACATACCACCACCGATGCAGAAGTTGCCAAAGTTGGCCCATTCTCCAATGCCAATGTCCAGATTAAGCATGCCACCCCTCACGCCAGAGATGCGCGTACACACAATGTATTCGCCCGAGGTGTCAATACAAGGCAAGGGCTTGCTGGCCGTGCGGGCGATGCCATCGGCACCCACAAAGCCGTTGTCCACCAGCCACCAGGTGGGCTTGATGCCGTCTTCGGTGAAGACCTGGCCCTTGCGCAAAAACAGGACTTCGGTACCCGCCTGCGCTGTAATACCCGCTTGCAGGGGCACCGCCAACTGCACGGGGAAGGTGCTCGCGGTGCTGCCCAGGTCAAGCTTGAAGGCGGCTGCCAACTGCAACACCCCCGCGCCGGGAATGGGCAGGTTCGGCAGATTGGCCATGTCGGCCACGTTGATGCGTGCAATGGACACATCCGTATCGGCAGCCAAAGCGCCCGCACCGATCAATACCGTCTCCCCCGTTGCGCTGGCCACCACGCCACCGGACTCTTTGGACACCGCAATGGTGCGCGGTGCGGGGGTGTTTTCATCGCTATCGGTGACTTGCGCAGCCTGCACATGGACCGCAATGTCGGTCTGACCAACCACTTGCTGGCTGATGTGGCCGTTGGCGTCGATCACGCTGGCCATATGGACGATGGACACCGTGACCCGACCCGCGCGCAAAGCGGTGATCAAGCCGCCATCGCTCACAGTGGCAATGCTGTCGTCGGACACGAAGTAGCGGGTGCCGCTGTACACCGGAGCCTGCGCCGGTATGACGATCTCCACAGTGGTGCCCGTGTTGGGATCCAGCAGCACTTCCCCGGTATCGGGGTCAAACATGACTTCGCCCGTGTCGGGGTCCAGCAAGGGGTCTTGCGTGGCCGGGTCGAGATACGATTCAATAGTCTCTGGCGCACCCGCAAACACCAGTTGGCTGGCCTCGTGAATGTCCAGTTGTTCACCAGAATTCGGGTCTAGCACATGCACCTTGAGCTGGCGTGCGCCACCGGGAACCAAGGCCAGCGTGCCGGGGTAGACATCGGGCTGAACGATGAAGGGATCGGCCTCCTCGCCGTCGCCTTCATCCGTGACAGCGCCCGTGTCCACGCCGGATACCGGCACGGGTGCCGCATGGGTGTTGAGCGCAGCCACGGCTTTGACGGCATGCCCCTGCGCATCGGTACGGCCCACGCTAAGGAGTGCAGCACCCACACCGCTGACACGAATACGGTCGCTGGCGTCCATCACCTGCAGCGCCTTGCCGCCCTGGTAGCCCATGCCTGCGATGTCGGCAGACTGCACCGTCAGGTAGTTGCCTGCAGACAGAGCCACACCGGCCTCATCTGCAAAGTCCCCCACCGCTTGCACCGTGGCCGACTCGCCCACACGCAGATTATTCAGGCGCTCCAGGTTGGTCAGACGAATGGCCAGCAACTGCGCATCACTCACATTCACCGTGAGCTCCATCGCCCCACCAGCCGCAAACCCATCATCCGCCTGCACCGTCACCGTAGCCAGACCGCTATACCCCGCATCCGGCGTAAACAGCAAAGTCTGCCCGTCGCCCGCCAGACTGGCCGTGCCATGCGTAGACCTAAGCACGCGCCAGAAGATCGCATCGCCTTCCAGATCCTGCGCCACCGTGCTCAATGCCACGCTGGTGGCCAGATCGGTGTGCGTCTTGCCCACGGGCAGAGTCGCTTGTGCCACCGGCGCCATGTTGGCCCTGAAACCGTAATTGGCGTAAAGCACCTGGCGATCCGTGGCATTGACCTGACCATCGCCATCGATATCCCCCACCGCAGCACCATTGGCAGCAGCCTGCTCCCAAATCCCGCTGTCCTGGCCATCAACCACACCATCGCGGTTCATATCACCGGCAATCGACACACGAATCTGCGCCGCACCCGTGCCCTGCAGGCGAATCAGCTTCAAGCCCGCCTCGCTCACCCGCACCAGGGTGGTTTGCACACCATTGACGCGCGTAGAGCCCAGCACCGTAGCCCCCGTGACCTGCAAGGTGGCGGCCAGATCGCTGAACTGTGATGCGATGGCGAGGATGACGGCGCCGCTTGCACCGGGTACGCGCACGCTGGAAGCCAGCTCGCTTTCGCGCACGGCAAAGGCCAGCGTGCTCGTCTGACCACCCCCCGCCTGGTCTGGCGTAGCAGCAACCCCCACAAGCCCCGCATCCGACACCAGCCACTGCGCGCCGTCGCTGAAACTCACCGCCCGGACCTTACCCGCATCCTGGGGCCCCAGGGCGCTGACCGGAATTTCCAGCACGGCGTCCTTGTCCACAAAGGCGTTGCCCCCGCGTGAGGGTCGCACGGCCAGACCGTCAATGCCGCCAAGGCGTCGGCGCGCACGCCAGCCACGGCGGTTTGCCCCGGCAGCACGGGGATGGATGGATGTCAAAACAGCCATTTGCGCTTGTCTGGCGTGCGGGAGCAGCTATCAATAGTACAGCAGCCAGTTTCCTCTGTGATCGCAAGGCTGCGCACGGCGGGTGCTCAATGGCTGGAAAACACCTGCACCAGATCGGATGCATCCACGCTGCGGTCAAACCACGCTTCAATCTGTTGCGCGCTGGCTGCGTTGATTTGCGCCTGTACTTCGGGAGGCAGGGGGCCAAAGCGGCGCGTCAGCAGGCGGCGCAGCATATCGGCTTCGGCCTCGAACTTTCCTTCGAGCTTGCCCTGCTGCAGCCACTGCTGGGTCCAGCTTTCCACGCGTTCGCTGATCATGTGATGTACCTCCGGTAAGTCTTCAAGTTCGATTATCTCGCCTTCGGGCGCAAAGCGGCGCAGCACCAGGCGGCGTACCCATACCGCCAGGGCTCGGCGCAGTTCCCGGTTTTGCGGGGCTCTCAGTTTGTGCGCCAGTTCGCCCACCATGTTGGCAATGTCTTGCGGGCCGGCGCTGCGTTCGAGTTGTACCAGGCTGGCGATGGCGTTGTCCTCCTGGTGCAAACTGGCTTTGGGCACTCGTCCTTCGTCCATCACAAAGTAGCGCAGACGGGGACGGTAGGCTGCAAGGCTTTGTGGCACGGGCTCGATCAGTTCTTCGACTTCGCGTGCAGCGCTCCAGGGGCTTTCGCCGTTGTAGAGTACCAAAGGGAATATGGCGGGGAGTTTGCGGGCCTTGATTTGTCCGCTTTTGATGAGGTCCTGGTACAGCAGCCCGATGTAGGTCAGGATGCGCACCGCCATCCAGGGGTCGCTGCTGCTCTGGAATTCAAGCAGCAGATAGACGTAGAGCCATTCGCCGGTGGCCTTGCCCTGAGAGGTTTTGGTGCGCATGCGGATGCGCCAGATGATGTCGTCTTCGCGGTCGCGCAGGTCGTCGCTGACGTAGCTGCCGCTGACTTTTTCCAGGGTGGAGTAGTCGAGTTGCTGTACCCAGTCTTCGTGCACAAAGCCGCGCAGCAGGTCTTTCACTGCCCTGGGATGAGAGAAGACGTTTTTGTAGGCGTTGTCGTGGGTGCTCATGACTGCCAAGCCTACCATACGGCGGTGCGTGCTAATGCGCATCTTTCTGCACATTGCTACGCTTTCAAGAGCTGCCCCCGCTTGATCCATGGGCGCTTTGGCTTGTTTTGGCATAAAAAAACGGCCCCTGGCGTGCCATTGCAGCTGATTTGGGTCGAATTTGGGTGGATTTTGGTGAATTTTGGTGCTGAAAAGGCATTTTTTAAGGCACAAATTGCCTTGTAGGCCTTATGGGACAAGCGGGAGTAGCTATGTAAAGTGGAGCAAACTGGCTTTGATTCCTTACGCAATCGTCAGCACCTGCACAGGTGCGTGCAAATGCAGCCAGGATTGCAAGGCGCCACGCAAGACTCCGGCGTCACCTGTCGTGGCGAATTGTGTCGGGGCATGTTGCAAAGCTTCGGTATCCGCATCCGCAGTCGGTGCGAGCCAGCCGTGTTGTTCCAGCAGGCGCTGTGTTTGTCTGGCCACCGGCGCGCCGCCTTCGAGAAACTGTACGCCCTCGCCTACCAGGCTGCGCAATACGTCGGAGGCAAATGCGTAGTGGATGCAGCCCAGACCAGGGTGTCGATGGAGCCGGTTTCCATGCCAAATTGGCCCATGGAGGCTGTGTACTGTACGCAAGCAGCTACTATTTTTGCAGTGTCGGCATGCTCGATGGCATCCGCCAGGCCGTCGCAGGATTGCAGCACAAAGCGGGTCTGGGTCTGGGCCTGGGTCTGCAAGGAGCGCAGCAGGGTTTGAAATTTCTGGCTTTTGAGCGTTCCGCTGCCGGTTTGAGAGCCGGTTCAATGCTGATAATGGGTAATCCAAGGTGCGATACTTGGCCTCTTGTGGTCGAATTTCCTATCCGTATCCGTTTGCTCGCCGCTCATAGGCGTTGAAATCGGTTCGAATGGTTGCCGGGCGTTGACTTTCTTAATTGATGCTGGATATGTACCGCCAGCAGTGCCTGAAAAGTGAAAAACAGATGAGCAAAGCCGGTATTCAGTCCAATAGAGGTGATGGTTATCAGACTTTTGTCGCCTTTGATTGGGCTTTGACCGTTCTGACAGATCCTGCTTATGAATGGATTGAAATCGATTCGGTAACGATGCCGATTGACGATGTGGTGATTGGCAAAGTCGATGGCACCAAAATTTGCTGCCAGTGCAAGAAGAACCAAACGCAACACAAAGCTTGGTCGATTGCCGATCTCGCCGATGAATTGCGCAAGGCATGCAACGTATTATCCGGTGACCCGAAAGCGAAAGTTCACTTCTATTCGCGCAGCGCCTTTGGTGATATCTCTGCACTGAAGGAATACAGCACCAACTACCCAGATGAGTCGCTCTACCAATCCAAACTGGGCGTAGTGCATCGGAAAACGGACACCGAACTGAAAAATCTGCTTGCCGAACAGACACCAAATATTTCAACCCACCAGTTCCTGGAAGGAACAACGTTTGAAACCACCTCAGAACTAGAGCGCCTGCAGGAAAAACTGGTTGAACGTTTGCGCCAGTTGGTAAGCAGCCATTCAACTGCTTACAACGCTCTATGGGCAGGTCTTGATCATCTCGGAATGCGCCTGAATGGCAACGGTCAAAGTACCGCCACGCAACATCGATTAACGAAGGACGACCTGAAAGACCTGCTGGAAAAATCAGGATCGATGTTGAGCCCCCCCATGGACATTGCTGGTGTTCGTACGTCATTCAAAAGCACTTCGGCCATCGGTCGCTCATGGCGTCGGGAGGTTGGCAATGAACGCATTTCGAGTCCATTGGTCAACGAACTCATCGAAGCCATCGAAGCCAAACATCGCTCCATTCTGCTCACCGGTCTGCCGGGCTCTGGCAAGACCTGCGTGATGCTGGCCGTGCAGGACGCACTGGAACAACGTGCGCAAACCCGCACTGACCTGTTGCCACTATTCATTCAATCACGCGAGTTCGCCGACGTCGTTACCGCACAGGACCGTCAAGCGCATGGTCTGCCAGAACAATGGTTGGAAAGGGCCGCACGCATGGCTGAAGATGTTCATGTGGTTGTCATGATTGATTCATTAGACGTGCTCTCTATTGCCCGTGAGCACAGCGTACTAGCATATTTCCTGGCTCAGGTAGATCGTCTGCTACTGATCCCCAATATCACCGTCGTTGCCGCCTGTCGCAATTTTGACCGCCACTATGACCGTCGCATTGCCCTGCGCACCTGGGACAAAGAATTCACATGTCGGCCACTGGACTGGGATGCCGAGATAGCGCCACTTCTCGCCAGGCTTGGCGTTGACGTGTCCGGCGCCGATGCGGTCACCCGTGAGCTGATTCGCAATCCGCGTGAATTGGCCTTGTATGTGGAATTGGCGCAGCAAGAAGGCTGCTTCAATGTGGTGACCGGACAAGCGCTGGCGCAGCGCTATCTTTCCACTATCGTGGAGAGCGCGTTGGGCGATGTCGCCATGAAAGCCATAGAAGCCATCGCTGCTGAGATGCTGAAGTCGCGAAGCCTGCTAGTACCACACCAGAGGTTTGCCGCATCGCAAGACATTCAACGGGCGTTGCGCAGCCATAATGTCCTGCACGAGACGCAAGACGGGCAACTGACACTCGGTCACCAGACTTTGCTGGATGTGTTGGTTATCAGCGGCGCACTTAGGCGAGGCGTTACGTTGAATGGATTCATTCAGGATTTGTCGCCTGTGCCCTTCGTGCGTCCCAGTATTCGTAGTTTTGTTGCGCAATTGGCAACCAGGGATCGACACGAATTTCGAAAACAGATGCGTACGGTTCTGACAGGCAATCATGCATTCCATATTCGCCGTCTTGTCGCGGAAACCTATGCAGAACAGACTCCGCACGATAACGACTGGCCTCTGATACGGGACCTGCGTAGCCAGCACCGCGAGGTGTTCCAAGTGATCTACACACAAGCGGTGCAGGTGGAATGGCATTACTTCTGGATGAAGCATCTGGTACCCGTATTGAAAGAGTCTCTCGATGTCGATGGGCTAGTGATGCACGTGCACCGCGTGGCTCAATGGAAAGATAACGACACTGTAGGGGTGCTCACGTTCTGGGCTGAGGTGCTGGCACAACTGGATGTAGTGGATAAGACCCGGCTGGTCAGCTCAATGTCACATGCCATCACAGAAGTCAACATAGATCATTCTGCATTGTGTGTGCCTTTGCTCGTCGAATTGCTCAAGTTGCCAAAACAGGAACACAGCTTTCTTGGATATGCACTTGCCCACTGTGTCAAAGGCGGTGGCGTGGACGATTCATTGTTGTGGAATTACATCGCGGGCGAGGTGAAAGATGAGGACATTCATGCACATCGCTTTGACAAAAAACTGCGTTGTCAACCGTACGAATTTGGCAACAGCAATGACAAATTTCTCGCAAATCGGATGCAGGGTTCCACCGCGTTGCTCGACTTGGCCATCGCATCGATTGAGCGATGGAGTCAATTTAAGGCGTCGCGTTACGATCAAACGTTGACAAGTTATTGGAGTGGTTTCCTGGATGTAACGTCATACAACCACGCACACACCCAGGCTGACTACCAGCACCTGGACAGCGAACGCTTTTTAATGGATGCCGTTGAAGCGGCTATCGTTTCTCATGCAAGCACCCAATCAGAATGGTGGCAACGCAACCGCGAACGCATGTGTTTCAGCGCCGAAGGTGCGTTGCGCTATTTCGCCATCCTTGCGTGTACAGCAGCGCCAAACGCCAACTTTGACGTAATTGATCGCATGCTGTGTGACAAAACGTTGCTGGAATCCGATTTGTCCTATGAATGCGGCACGCTGATGCAAGCCACATTTGTTCACCTTGATGCAACAGCGCAAGACGCAATACAGACAGTCGTTATGGCCCTTCACCTGGAAACTATCAATGATCCAATGGACTGCATATGGGCGCGGAGAAAGCAGGCGCAGCTAATTCTGACCATCCCTTGCCATCTGCGTTCCCCCGACGCGCAAAGAGTACTGGGCGAATGCGAACAGGAAACATGGCCGCTAATTCGCCAGCCAGACATCCACATACGTGGAGGTATTGTTAGCGCGCCGTTTTCATTCGAGGTGTTTCTTGACGCAAGCGATGACGCAGTGCTGCGCTTGTTGGATCACTACAAAGGGCATGCAAGGAACTCTTTTGATGGCCCTCTGGTGGGAGGGGGCAGAGAAGTGGGTGTCCAGCTGGGTGGTGCGGCTTCGCGCCATCCTGCTCGCTTTGTGAGATTTTTGTCGGAGAATTGGGAGAGCATCCCTGACCGCTTTCGCGATGACATCATGGACGGCGTTGCTACCTACTTGGCACATCGCTACGGCAACCTGCGACCAAATGACCCCTGGTCACCCAAAGACGAGCCCGATGCGGCAACGCTGGCGCGACAAATTATCGATGAACTGGAGAGGCATCCAAAACATTGGAACCACAACCGTACTGCATCCAAAGCGATAGAAAGTTGTGCCCACGTAGTTACACAGGCGGATGCTGAACGGCTAGTTCTCTTGGCCAAAAACTATTCAACACTGCAAGAGGAAAGCTCGATCTCAGGAGACTCCGTTGATTTGATAACCATCGGTATCAATATGGCGCGAGGCAACGTAGCGGACGCACTGATGGTTATGGCCAATCAGCTTGAAGAAAACGGTGTGCCATGGCCCGAATCACTTCCGTCTGCGCTATGCCTGTTTGCGGCGGACACACACCCCGCAATTCGTGCCTTGCTATTGCGACGCATGCCGTATTTGCAAAGCCGCCGCCCTGACCTTGGTTGGAAATTGTTTGGCCTTGCCATGCATGACAGTGCCCACGGGCTTTGGTCCGTCGCCGAGCCATGCCTTTATCACGCTTACCGCCAAAAGTTTGAAATCGTTGCCCCGTGGTTGGCACGCCTATACCGCGAAGGCAGCGGCAAGGATTTGAAAACCTGGGGGCGTATTTCCGCGTTGGCAGTGCTTTCAAAACAGGTAGACCTTTCAGCCTTTCTCGCGGATCTCGAAACTACAGACGCTGCGCAAGGATGGCAAGGTGCTGCGAGTGTCTGGACGCACCCCGGAAACATTCAGCAACACCGGGAACTGTGCCTCGCCGGCCTCGAGGCTGGCTTGAATGAGAAAAATCAGCATGCGATCACGGTTGCTCGCAAACTCCGCGACATCTTCCAGGAAGAAAATCTGCTCGTTACGATGCCTATTGATTTGCTTCGGCGTTGTTTTTGCCTGCTTGAAACCGAAACCGAGACGCCCTCAAGGGGGGGTGTATTTGGCATTGATGCATGGCTGAATGCCACATCACTGCGTGACCCAGCGTATGCACTGGACGCTACCGAGATTTACCTTGATTTTATTCGGCGCACGAAATCCAATTTGTATGATCACGAGGATAACCTCATGCAACTACTGACCCGCCTTTTCATGCAGGCTGAAGAACAGGAAGAGTCAGACAGCGGAACCATGCTGCAAAGAGTGGTCGCGGTTCAGGATACGTTACTGGTTTTGGGTGTCAATGGTGTGGATGACTGGCTTAAGGCCGCTGAACGACCGTAACACGAGTCACTTCTGTAAGTTCTCCAGGCTTGATTCCTTACGCAATCGCCAGCGCCTGCACAGGTGCGTGCAAATGCAGCCAGGACTGCAAGGCGCCACGCGAGACCCCGGAATCACCCGTCATCAGATCAGCAGTGTTGGCATCGCTACGTTTTTAGAAGCTGCTCCCGCTTGATCCATAGGCGCTTTGGCTTGTTTTGGCTCACAAAAACGGCCCCTGGCGTGCCATGGCAGCTGATTTGGGTGGATTTGGGCGCTGAAAAGGCATTTTTCAAGGCATAAACTGCCTTGTAGGCCTTATGGGACAAGCGGGAGCAGCTCTATAAAGTAGAGCAGTTGGCGAACTCAAGTACGAACTGCGTGAGGAACCAGATCATAGCGCACGGCGGGTGCTCAATGGCTGGAAAACACCTGCACCAGATCGGATGCATCCACGCTGCGGTCAAACCACGCTTCAATCTGTTGCACACTGGCAGCGTTGATTTGCGTCTGTACTTCGGGAGGCAAGGGGCCAAAGCGGCGCGTCAGCAGGCGGCGCAGCATATCGGCTTCGGCTTCGAGTTTGGCTTCGAGCTTGCCTTCGCGCTTGCCCTGCTGCATACCCTGCTGTATGCCCTGCTGCAGCCACTGCTGGGTCCAGCTTTCCACGCGTTCGCTGATCATGTGATGTACCTCCGGTAAGTCTTCAAGTTCGATTATCTCGCCTTCGGGCGCAAAGCGGCGCAGCACCAGGCGGCGTACCCATACCGCCAGGGCTCGGCGCAGTTCCCGGTTTTGCGGGGCTCTCAGTTTGTACGCCAGTTCGCCCACCATGTTGGCAATCTCTTGCGGGCCGGCGCTGCGTTCGAGTTGTACCAGGCTGGCGATGGCGTTGTCCTCCTGGTGCAAACTGGCTTTGGGCACTCGTCCTTCGTCCATCACAAAGTAGCGCAGACGGGGACGGTAGGCTGCAAGGCTTTGTGGCACGGGCTCGATCAGTTCTTCGACTTCGCGTGCAGCGCTCCAGGGGCTTTCGCCGTTGTAGAGTACCAAAGGGAATATGGCGGGAGTTTGCGGGCCTTGATTTGTCCGCTTTGATGAGGTCCTGGTACAGCAGCCCGATGTAGGTCAGGATGCGCACCGCCATCCAGGGGTCGCTGCTGCTCTGGAATTCAAGCAGCAGATAGACGTAGAGCCATTCGCCGGTAGCCTTGCCCTGAGAGGTTTTGGTGCGCATGCGGATGCGCCAGATGATGTCGTCTTCGCGGTCGCGCAGGTCGTCGCTGACGTAGCTGCCGCTGACTTTTTCCAGGGTGGAGTAGTCGAGTTGCTGTATCACAGGCGGGAAAAAGTCTCAACCAATGGGCTACCGAGGTATTGCGGCATGCCGCTTGGATGTTTTATCATCAAAAATGTTTTCTCATCAAAAACAATAGCTGATCCCGCTTGATATGTAAGGCGTCTAGCCCGATTTGCCTTGAATTTCCCCCCTCAAAACAGCCCAGGGCGTCGCCAGCAGCCGCCACAGAGGGCAAAACTGGCCGTTTCCGGGTGTTTTTGCATGGTAAATCGGGCTGTAAGCCCCGTAAGATGAGCGATGACAGCTACTGTATCAGGAGCGGATGGGAAAAAAGCATGCGCTAAAAACGGCTATCTTCCGATGATGTGTCCAGTTGGTTGGGGGAAATGCCCTGTTAGCCCAAACGGCTGCGCTTTTTTCTGCAGCGCGATGCAGCGGTACTCAATAGGGTGCTACACATCTTTCTGCGGGTCATTGAGCAAAGTCTACAGACCGTGTGCATTGAGGAACACGACCATGCTGCACTGGAGCGACTTTTGCGCTACTGCGCAAGGCCACCACTGGTTGCGAACCGTGAAGCCTCACCGGGATTTAGCACTGCACTCCACGCAGCATCCGGCCTCCAGGTGGCAACCCAAGCGGACATCTGCTCTGGCGGCATGGGTCTGGCGATACCGTAACCTTGCGCCAGGTGGCAGCCCATCTGTAGCAGCAGGGTGCCCTGTGCCACCGTCTCGACCCCTTCGGCGATCACCTCACGCTTGAACGCAGCGGCCATCCCGATGACACCCTGCAAAATGGTCAGGTCATCTGGATCGTCGAGCATGTCACGCACAACGCTCTGGTCGATTTTGAGTAACGCTACGCGCAGACGTTTGAGGTGGGTCAGTGACGAGTAGCCGGTTCCCCAAAGTCATCGAGTGCAGACTGCATGCCCATTTTTGCGCAGTCCTCAAGCACCTTGGACACCTGTGTCATGTCGGCCAGCACGTTGGCCTCCTGCACTTCCAACTCCAGGCTGGACGGCTTGACTTGCGGGTGCTTTGCCAGAATGGCTTGCAACTGCTGCACAAAGTTGGCTTGCTGCAATTGGCGTGCGCCGATATTGACGCTTACCGAAAGGTCTAGTCCGGCAGTACGCCACAGACCTATTTGGGTCAGAGCCGAGTCAATCACCCACTCGCCCACGTCAACTGCCAGTGGGTGGTCTTCGATCACCGGCAAGAAAGCGATGGGTGTCAAAAGCCCTCGTTCAGGATGCTGCCAGCGGATCAGTGCCTCGGCACCAATCACCTGCCCGCTGTGCATGTTCACCTTGGGCTGGTAGTGCAGCACGAATTCGCTGTTCTCCAGCGCCAGACGGATACGTTCCTTGCTTTCGTGTTGGGCGCGTATGCCGCTATCTTGGGCTGCATCGAAAACATGGACGCGGTTTTTGCCCGCCAGCTTGGCCTGGTACATGGCATGGTCGGCCTGGCGCAAGAGTTGATCAGCCGCGATGTCTTGTTCCTGCGGGTAAAAAGTGACACCCATGCTGGTAGACACTTGCAGGTTGAGATTCCCTGCCGCTACGGGCAGCCCGGCGGTCATCAGCAGGCGGTTGAGCAGCGGTGCGCTGGCGTGTGCGTCGGCCAGATCGGTGAGCACGGCGACAAACTCGTCGCCGCCCATGCGGGCCAGCGTGTCGCCCTCACGCAGGGCTTGCTTCATGCGGGTGGACAGGGCGATGAGCAGCTGATCGCCCGCGTCGTGCCCGTGTTGGTCGTTGATGGCCTTGAAGCCATCAAGGTCCAGGTACGCCACGGCCAATGTCTGCCCACGCCGTGCCGCTTGTGACAGCCCTTGCTGCATGCGGTCAGCCAGTAGCAAGCGGTTGGGCAGACCGGTCAGTGCATCAAAGTGGGCCAGGCGGTCGAGCTTGTTTTGGTGCTCCTTGATGGCCGTGATGTCAGAAAAAAGCGCCACATATTGCTGCGTCTTGCCCTGCGCGTCGCGCACGGCGCTGATGGTGATCAGCTCGGCATACACTTCACCGTCCTTGCGCCGGTTCCACAACTCGCCGCTCCAGTGACCCACAGTGAGCAAATCCTTCCACATGGACTCATAAAACGCCTTGTCTTGCCGTCCTGAGCTCAGCATGCGCGGGTTTTTACCCATCGCTTCCTCGCGGCTGTAGCCGGTAATGCGGGTAAAGGCTTCGTTGACATCAATGATGCCGCCTTGGGCGTTGGTGATGGTGATGCCCTCACGGGCATTGCTAAAGACGCTGGCAGCGAGCTGGGTTTTGGCTTCGGTCAGTTTGCGTTGCGTGGTGTCCCGTACAAAGACAGAAAACGCACTCTTCAAGGGTAGATAGCGAATTGAAACCTCTACATCAATGATGCAGCCATCCTTGCGGCGATGCCGGGATTCAAACTGATCGCCGCCGTCAAGTTTCATGCGCTGAACGCGATTTTCAATTTCCTCCTGACTGTCCAGCGCATCAATGTCGGACACGCTCAAACCGAGCGCCTCCTGCCTGGTGTAACCCAGCATGGCACAGGCCGCATCGTTCACATCCAACAGCTTGCCCTGCGTATCGGCTAACCAGAAACCATCCAGCGCAGTCGCCAATATGGCTTGTAAAAGTTCATGGTGGTCGCGTCGGTCTTTTTCTGCCAGCTTGCGCTCGGTGATGTCACGACAGAGGGCAATGATTTGTAGGCAATCGCCTTGGCCATTGGCCGTGGCATTGATCTCAATCGGCGTAGTTTGTCCATTTCTATCGACATAATAGATCACCAGATTTCTGATGAAACCGTCCCTGACGCATCGGGCAACTGCCTTGGTGTTCCTTTCCAAGTCATATTCGGCAGTCCACTCCGAGACCGACCTTCCGAGTATCTCCCGAAGATCGCTGTAGCCGCTTAGTCGCACATATTCAGAGTTTGCATCGATGACCATGCCTTCACGGTCAAGAATTAAATAGCCAGTGCTTGTCGTTTCAACCAGTGCCCGGTACTTTTCTTCACTGGCTTTGAGGACACTCTCTGCTTGCCTACGTTCTGTGATGTCTTTGGAGTTTGCCAATACGGCACTCACCTGGCCTTGGTCGCCGAAAAGCGGCGTGATCGTCGTGAGGTAATAGCGGGCACCGTTTCGCCCCTTAACCAGAAGTTCATGTGACTTCTCTTCCCCGTGATCGAACACCCAGTTAGCCAGGATTGCTCGCTTGTCGGCCTCGTCCTTCGGAAAGACTTCCCAGAGGGTTCGGTCGAGGATTTCGTCTAGATCTTTGCCGATTCCGTCAGCAAAGGCCTGGTTTGCATACAGGTATCGGAAATCCGGGGCGAAGCAGAAAATGGGGTCGCTGGAGCGATCCAGCAGCTGACGGTACAGGTCAGCGGGAGGTGCTCGGCCGGATAGCATTTTCGATAACCAACAAGAATTCTCCCCAAAGGTACAGGAATGCGCAGCGGATAGGAAATCCAACCGCACGACCCCAAGTATCGCATCCTGACCCACCCTCAAAATCCCCATTCTGGCACATTGCGATCCTCGGTCTGGCAGTCGAAACCAATGGATGCGCTGATCAGCACAATCGTCAGGTGCTGGCTATGCCGCTTGAACGGCACGGCGGGGATTTTGATCGAGGCGCATCGGCGTGATTGCCGCCGCGTGCCGGGCTGTGGGTGAGTAGGGAGGTGCTCAGGACTTCCGAATAAATAGCTGCCCCCGCTCACCACACAAGCGCTACAAGCCAAAATACCTTCAGATTCCTGCGCATCAAAGCCGTGGCAGCACCACCCACTGGTTGGCCACGGCGTGGATGGACTGTGACAGTGTTACCCTGGATGCGCAAACCCACTGCACAGCCCTGACCCATCAGTCAGCGATATACCAACGACCTTGGTTGTCGTCCGTGAACACACGACCATCCACACAGTACACCACATCAAATGCAACAGTCGCGCCTTTGGGCACAGGAATACCACCTGCGGGTGTGCTCCATGTTTTGCCGCCAATGGTTGGGGTGGCAATCAGGCTGGATATCTGGCGTAGGAAACGGAATGTGCCACAGTGATGGCTGAGGAAGAACAAAGCGAAAATGCTCCTGATATAAGAGCTGTTCTCGCTTATTCCATGAGGCTTGCAGCCCGATTTGCCATGTAAAAACACCCGGAAACGGCCCGCTTTGATGCCTCATGGCGGTTGCTGGCGTCGCCTTGACCCGTTTTGAAGGGCAAAATCAAAGGCAAATCGGGCTGTACACCTTATTGGATAAGCGGGGGCAGCTATGTTTTTTGATCATACACCACGAAAACGTAGCCAAACGTGAGAGCAAAACCAGCGAGTCAGACCCGCTGTCGGGTAGAGTCGTACCGCAGACTCACCAAGACAACCCAATGCGATACTTGGGGTCGTGCGGTTGGATTTCCTATCCGCTAAACTGATTTAGCAGCGGAATAGAGCGCCATCGTTCCGACAAGGGTGCTGAAGGTTTGTCGCTGGCGGACGTCAATAAACCCGGCGTCTTCGAATAATGGGATAAGTTTTCCCGAAACGTTGTCTTGGGTGTTTTTGAAGCCATCGAGAACTTGAACGAGCAGAAACATGCTTCGCATCAATGGATTATCGGCGCTGCCCCAGTCAGCAACGTGCAGCTCTGCTCCGGGTTTGAGAACCCGGAACAACTCCCGTGCAGTACGCTCCTTGTCTGCCCATGACAAGTGATGAAAAAACAGGCTGGAAACTGCCCGATCAAACTGCTTGTCCAGATAAGGCAAGCTGTAGGACATCGCCTGGTCAAACTGCACTGAAACACGGGCTTCTTGCGCCTTGTTGGTCGCCAACGACAAAATAGAAGGGTCACCGTCCACTCCGATCACATGGGCTTGCGGCTCGTGTTGCTTGATCCAGATCGCCAGAGTTCCCGTACCAGACGCCAGGTCAAGCACCTTGTGACCAGGGGCGAAGCGTGCTTGCTTGATCAGCGCCAGCTTGAAACTTCTTTCCCTCGTGGTGGCACCGATTACCGCATCATAGTAGGGTGTCAGCCAGTGGTAACCCAATGCCGGCACGTAATTCGGTTCAGATGGATGTTTCATTGCTGCTCCTCGGGTTCAATTTGAACGGGGTAAGGTTTGACGTGAATCGAATTCATAAGGTCCTACACGTATTTTCAAATTATCTGACAGTGAGGATTGCTGAGCGATTGCCGCACGATTACATGTTTGACAGCTTTCTGTCAGATTGGCAGTGGAATGACCGAAATCGCTAATCGAAGAGTCGCTTCAGGACGTTTGGCCATTTTTAGATCAAAATCCAGAACGTCTGAGAAAACGTGTCATTGAAAACACGGTATTCCAAATTACTTACCAATTTGTAAGCTTCCGGGCATCTTCTCGTAGCGCGTGAATTGGAGCGAATGCACCGACAGCTTTCCGGGGAAATCGGGCAATAAGTCAATGCTGACAAATTTGTAATTTTGCGGCAATGCGGGTGACAGGCGCAGTGGCAGATACTGAGTTTTCCTTTACAGTTCACTTTGGAGAAATTGAGATGAAACCGAGATCCATTCTTTCAATAGGTTTTCTTTCGGCCCTGGCCGCATTGACGCTCCCGGCTCAAGCCGGCGAAAAAGTCGCGGAAGAGAAAGCCCCTGCGGTATCTACGGCACCCGCCGATAAGCAAGCGAAGCGGGAAAAGTCGGCGGCGGAAATAAAGGCGGAGATCGTACAGAACGCCACCCATACCACGAGCGAAAAGCGGGCTGATGAGGATAGAAGCAAGCATTTTCACCCCCGCGACGGCAAGTAAATCCTGATGACGGCGGATAGTCTGGCGCCAGCGACGCTGTAATCCCGCCGTCCTCCCCCTTTTTTCGTGGTGGAAAGCAGATGGCGTCAACTCCGGGAATCGAACCTCCCTCGACCGCAGTTGGTTGAGGCGGTTGCGGGCGAGGCAGATACCACAGCGCCGAGCGTCATCTTTCATCCAGCCAGCGGAATCGAGTCGGCTGCCATGGCGCAAGCGCAGCTTACTTTACGCAAACGCATCATGCGCGCCTTCGTCAGGTGCGATCTGATCGAGAAGCTTGATGCCAAGGAGATGCTGGCTTACCAACACAGCGGTTTTTCGCTCGATGCCGGTGTGCGCATTGAGGAACGCGACCGTGCTGCACTGGAGCGACTTTTGCGCTACTGCGCAAGGCCACCACTGGCCATGGACAGGCTGCGCAAGGAGGGCAGGACTCTGGTGTACCGCTGCGCCAAACAGCATAGCGAGCCTGCGAGTGGCAAGCGAGGTTTTGATCGCGCGCATCTACGAAGTCTTCCCGCTGTTGTGTCAGATATGTGGTGGCATGTGGTGGCCAAATGCGCCTGATCGCCTTCATCACCAACACGGCAGAGGCGCGCAAAAGCCAGAACCGGACGATTGTGCCGATCAGCGCATCCATTGGTGAGAGCAAAACCAGCGAGTCAGACCCGCTGTCGGGTAGGGTCGTTCCGCAGACTCACCAAGACAATCCAAAATGGCACACGAGCGAAAAAACAGGCCGTTTCGATTGCCAGACCGAGGCACGCAATGTGCCAGAATGGGGGTTTTGAGGATGGGTCAGGACGCGATACTTGGGGTTACTTGGGGTTACTTGGGGTCGTGCGGTTGGATTTCCTATCCGCATGGGGGCTTTTGATTGTCATCTTGTGGCAGGCTTCATCAGCTTGCGTGCCTCGACTTTTTCTTCAGCAAAGCCAATAGTTTGCGCGTCATACCATTCTTTCTGGTGAATGATTCTTGCAACCAAATTCGTGTCGATACGCTCAAAGCGTTTATGAAAAATCAGATAGCCACTTGCACCAAAAGCAACGATTGACTTGCGAACATGGGGGCGATCTTCCACGGGCGTACCGCTATTCGGATGCGTCTGAAGGTATTCCAATCCAGCAATCAATGCATCATTGCCATTGTCCGCAACCGTGATCTCGAACTGTGCCAAAAATTCATATAGTCGCTTGATGTCATGGCGAGCCGTAGCGGAAAGTTTTATGTGTGACATGCTGGCAGTTGAGCGTTACGATTGATCTTGACCTCCTTTGCCCATGCCTGGACCTCATTCAGCGTGATATGAAGCCCCGTTGTCTCAAAGTGGGCAACAGAATCGTCCACGCTGCTCAAAATGGTCTGTTGTGCTTCCTCTGCTTGGAGGTAGCGCTCGATAGCCTCTTTCATGAGGTAGTGGGCGGTACGTTTTTTAATGACAGCAAGCGACTTAAGACGGTCACGGTAGGTGGTATCGAGCTTGAGGGTTACTGTGGAGGTTTGGCTTTTTCCGAGTGCGCTTGGCATGGTATCACCTGTTATGTATAAGGTAACACCATTCTATTCGTTCAAAGAACTCCATGGCGTGGTAAAAGCAAATTCAAGACACATCCTTTCCACTGGCGGGCAACAAATTCGCCCAATCGGAAATCGCCATGATCAAGGTGGTCGCGCCCAGCATGGCGTGCGAGGTGATCGACCGGGCCATACAGCTCTACGGCGGCGCGGGCATGTGCGACGATTTCCCACTGGCCTACAGCTACACCGCCGCCCGCACGCTGCGCTTTGCCGATGGGCCGGATGTCCCCGTCGAGCTGGTAGGGTTTTGACAGGGTGTCTATCACATGCTGCGCGACCAGATCCACGCCTGGGCCATTGCTGGTATTGTCAATAATGACATTGAACTCATCGCCGCTGATGCGGGCCGTTCCAGCCAGCTAACTGCCGTGTGAAGCACCAGAGCATCCCCAAAATAGCGATCATGACTTACGCTGGTGGCCTGCCCGGCGGCACCTGGACAATTGGCTATGGCTCCATCGTGGACGCCAACGGACTACCGGCTACGGATCGCCCCAGGCACCCTGCACCTGCGCCCGGATGTGCTATTGACACCACGAGCTGCAACTTGTCCTCATCAACCACCACCGCCGAACTGGAGCGCCTTGCAGGCATGGTAAGAAGCAGACTGCCGAGACGGAACGTGCCACAGTGATGGCTGAGGAAGAACAAAGAAAAAATGCTCCTGATATAAGAGCTGTTCTCGCTTATTCCATGAGGCTTACAGCCCGATTTGCCATGCAAAAACACCCGAAAACGGCCCGCTTTGATGCCTCATGGCGCTTGCTGGCGTCGCCTTGACCCGTTTTGAAGGGCAAAATTCAAGGTAAATCGGGCTGTACGCCTTATGGAATAAGCGGTTGCAGCTATGTTTTTTGATCATACACCACGAAAACGTAGCCAAACGACAGTTGCAGACCCCAGTAATATACTGCCAGCCAGAATGGGGATTTTGAGGATGGATCAGGATGCGATACTTGGGGCCGTGCGGTTGGATTTCCTATCCGCTATTCTTACTCCGCGCTGGTCTCCGACGACAAGAGCGGCAATGTCAATTTGAATTCTGTTCCCTCACCGATTCGACTTGATACGTCCACTTTGCCGCCCAGAATCTGCTCTACGGTGTTGTGGACTATGTACAAGCCCAGTCCGGAGTCGCCCTGGCCCAGTTTGGTGGTAAAGAAGGGGTCAAAAATCCGGGCCAGATTTTCTTCTGCTATGCCAACGCCGTCATCACGAATAAGCAGAATCAAAAAATCTTTGCCACTGGCCTGTGCCTGAATGTGGATCAGCCCTTGCTTTCGCCCCTCAAATCCGTGGATAACGGCGTTGGTGATGATGTGGGACAGCACCTGCTGGAGCGGCTCTGGGTAGCTGTCCATGCGCAGCCCTTCGTCAATGCTGATTTCTACCTGGTACGGTGTCACTGCCAGCATTGGATGCAGAATGACGAGCGACTCGCTGACCAATTGTTTGAGGTCAAACACCTGTCTCTGGAAGGTAGTCTGATCCACCGCAATCTGCTTGAAGCTGGCAACCAGGCTGGCGCTGCGCGCCAAACCGCGAGTAGCCAAGTCAATGGCCGTGTTGATAGACACCAGAAAAGCCTCAAACCGGCTGCGGCTCAGCCCTTTCTCGGAGGTAATGGCTTGAAATTCCTTCAAGCGGTCGCTCAGTACGGATATGGCCATGATGCTGTTGCCAATCGGGGTATTCAACTGGTGCGCGATGCCTGCCACCAGCCTGCCCAGCGCAGCCAGTCTGCCGGCTTTTATAAGTTCGCTCTGCGTTGATTTGAGAAGCACTATGGCCTCAGCAGTTCGCGCTGCGGCCGCGCGTGCCTCGCTCTCAGCCGCAGAGCGCCGCCTAATAACCTGTTTGAGTTTGCGCTGTGTCTGATTAAAGCCTTTGATGACTTCACTGAATTCCTGCGTCTGGATGTCTGGAAGTTCTTCAGCGTCTTCGGTATCGTGGCGGGCGAGATCAAACAAGGCATCGCGCAGTTGACCCAGGGGGCCAAACACCATACGCAAACTAAGGGTCAACACCAGCACCAGCAATAGATCAACCAACAGCACCTCGCCCATGCGGCGGGCAATGTCAGACAAGAGTGCGCGGTTGATCAGATCGCGTGAAAAATAAACAACCACCCGCCCTTCGGCCAGGCCTGAAGGCGCTACTCCCGTAGTTGGACTGACGCGGTAAATATCGGCGAACATTGGCTCGCCCTGTGCTTCAGTCATGACCTTTGAGGGCCGCAGCGCATTGTCTTGACCGCGCAAAATGCCCGCCATGACTCTGTCCTGGCTGCTGAGAACGTAAATAGCACGCACTTCAAGAGGCGGCATTTCCGATCTGATAATTTGCTCTATGTTTTCCAGGTCAAAGTTAAACAAAGGCACCGGAAGATTAATCTTCAAACGCGAAACGGTGCCTTCCTTCATCTGGGCGAAACGTGTTTCGAGTTCGTTTAATAGTCGAAACTGCGCGTAAACGCCAAAAGACCCCAGCGTCAAGGTCATGACCACGACGAATAAAACGATGAGCTTTGTTCGTACCGACCTCATCCGGTCTCGCATTTCACATCATCTACTTTCACATCATCTACTTTAATCTACTTTAATCTACTTTAATTGGCTCAGAATTGCGTCAAGGTTGAACTTGTAGGCTTTTAGCGCCGGGTTGGACGCTTTGGAGAACTTCGAGAAATCAATTTTGTCGATTTTCTCGAAGGATCTGTCACCCAGCGCGCGCTCGAACTTGTCAATATTGGCCTTTGAAATAGCACCCAATTCCGACTTCAGTGAAACCCCTTCGGTCTGGAAATCAACGCCTTTTGCATAATCATTGAGCAGCACTATGACCCAGGCACCCTCCATGAAGTGCCCGCCCAAGGTGGCCGTTATCTCCCCTTGCCTGACGGCTTGCAGGTTTTCCGGGTTCCAGTCAATTCCGCCCACAATGAGGTCTTTGCCGGGAGATTTGGAATATTTTTCTTTGGCTTTACCAAGCACCCCCATCGCCATGTTGTCGTTGGCGTTCCATACCACTGCGGTTTTGGGGAAGTCATGATAAGCGGCTTCGAACACGCTGGCGGCCTTGGCACTTTCCCAGTTCCCCGGAAGGGATTGCCCCCGGTTGAGCACTACATCGGCTTTGTGCTCTTGCAGAAACCGCGTCAGCCCCTTGTTTCGTTCGATGGCGGATGAATCTGAAATAGTGCCGCCCAGCGCCAGCATTTCGACCTTGCCGTCCGTGTCGGACAGCTTTTTTTCCTTGGCAGCGTTAACAATAATTTTCGCGAGGTTGTAGCCCGCCCCGGCATCGTCGGGCAGAATCTGGCCTATCCAGTTGGCAAACTTCTCCCTGGGCGCGCCGTAGACCCGGGATTCTTCATCATCCAGGCCCGAATTGAAAAGCAGCGCTTTCACATTGCTTTTTTCGGCCCTTTCAATAATCTGCGGCGCAGTTTTCTTCAGGTTTTGCATCACGATAAAGTGGGGTTTTACCGCGCCTGCCAACGCTTCATCTGCTTGCTGGAGCATCAGTGCAGCCGATCTGTCGGCGTAATAAACCTTCAATTCAACGCCCAGATCATTGGCCGCAGCCTGCATAAAGCTAGTGCAGGTATTCCACCAAAAATCCGACCGCGTCGCGGGGTTCAAAAACACGACTCTGGTTTTTTCCGAAACCTTTGGCATTTGATTATTGACTGCATTTGCCAGCGCAGGCGATTGAAGCGTTGCCGGTTTTTGCAGGCTGCCCGGGCTGGTTTCGGCCAACACCGTCTGGCAGAAAAATGACAGTATGACTTGCAAGCACACACCGGGAAGAAGTTTGCGTAAATTCATGTCCATTTTTGCCACCAGTAAATAAGGTGCAGGCTTTTCACCTGCTGGGCCGTTAATCTCTGCCCGTAAAGGCCTGATTACGCTGAGCAATAGGGTGGTATCCCTCGCCAATTGCTCAATCTCCCCTCGACAATGTCAGTAACCGGCTCCTACCTTTCGGTAGCGACAAAGACCTTCGACCCTTTACCTTTGGTCTGCATGATTCTCAAGTCTTGCAGAGCAGCAGACTGAGGAAGCATCTGCTGGTGCGTCTTTTCGACCTGTTACTAACGTAGCGCCCGCTCTACTCGGCAATGAAGCTCGGATTAAGGCATCCGATGCGCTTAGTCTGCTTCAACCTGGCTCGTTGTCTTTCGACTCCAAGCTCCGGCCTTTAGGCCGGGGTAGTTGACACTATCGATCTCCTTTTATGATTGGGGTCTAACCCGATCAGGATTCTATGCCTGCAAATCATCCAAATGGTTCGTGCACTTGCTTTATATTTTTCGGCTGTGCTACATGCCGCAGCCATCAACCTAAAAACCGCAGTTGACTCTTCAAAAAGAGCGGAAAATTCAATAATTACAATGAGTTAACACTGTTTTGGAGGATCACCCAATGGGTGAAGAAAAATTTCAACAAACCGCACTCGTAATAGCCGTTCAAGGAGCCCTTGCGGAGCAGCCGCGCAGACGGTCACCAGGGAGCGCATTGCCGAGGCACGCTGCAAGATCGACATGGCGCGCTTGCTCACGCTCAAAGCCGCCTGGATGATGGACATGGCAGGCAACAAGTTCGCCCAATCGGAAATCGCCATGATCAAGGTGGTGGCGCCCAGCATGGCGTGCGAAGTCCCTGGGGCATCGCCCCAGGTATGCAGGTCACAAAATTCCCAAAGGGCTGAAAGCCCGCCCTATTTCATAGCGTATCATTTTTTAATAGCGGCTCCCGCATGTTCCATAAGCCTTGCAGCCCGATTTGCCATGTAAAAACACCCGGAAACGGCCCGCTTTGATGCCTCATGGCGGTTGCTGGCGTCGCCTTGACCCGTTTTGAAGGGCAAAATCAAAGGCAAATCGGGCTGTATGCGTTATGGGACAAGCGGGAGCAGCTATGTTTTTTGATCATACACCACGAAAACGTAGCCAAACGACAGTTGCAGACCCCAGCAATATACTGTGTATAAAAAACAGTATTATTGGACATCCAACGCACACTGGTACGGCACCATGTCCGCCGTCGCACCACCCGCGCAATAGCGCTCGCATTCACATGCGGGTACGCGCCCTGGTGCCAAGCCCAAGCTCTACAACCCGCGTCACCCCGAGTATTCCTGGAACACATCGGCGTGGACTCTCAACCTCCACGCATCACCCCGCCGCGCGGGCCACCACTGTGGGATAGCTGTGATGCGTCGGCTGACGAGGTGCTCGATGCACTGAAAGAACTGCGGTTTGCTTGGGATGCTCAGGTCTGGCGAGTTGCGTTTGCATTTGACCCCCATCGCCAGGCGATCCTGCTGGTCGGGGGTGACAAAGGTGGCGCAGACCAGCGACGGTTTTACAAACGGTTGATTACCGTGGCCGATGAGCGATATGAGGAACATTTAGTTTCTTTGAGCCAACAAGGCAAGGAGTCCTAACATGGCAAGAAAACTCGATGATGTGATGGCGACCCTGCCGAAAGAGCGGCAGCAGCGGATTGATGCTCGTGCGATGAAACTGGCAACGTTGAAAGACTTGCGTCAAGCCGCACAGCAAACACAGGAGCAGTTGGCTGCCACCTTGGGCGTTAGGCAGGACACCATCTCTCGACTGGAAAAGCGCAGCGACATGTTGCCATCAACATTGCGACATTATGTGGAGAGCATGGGTGGAAAACTGGAACTTGTAGCCCAGTTTCCGAACCGGCCACCGGTGGTGATTGAGCATCTGGGGGTTGATGCAACGTCTCTGCGCAAGGCCGCAATTAAAGGGGTCAGACCCCTTTGACCCAAGACCAGTTGAACCGGACGCGTCAGTTGATGAACGCCCATGTTCGGGACAGTCTTGTCACCGGGTTTGAGCACCTGATTCCGTCGATCAATCTTCCCGATCCGGGTGACCGCCATGTGGCAGCCACCGCTATCCACCTCAGAAAAAAACATAGCGTCACCCGCTTGATACATAAGGCGTACAGCCCGATTTGCCTTGAATTTTCCCCCTCAAAACAGCTAAAAACAGCTCAAAGCGCCGCCAGCAGCCGCCACAGAGGGCAAAACTGGCCGTTTTCGGGTGTTTTTGCATGGCAAATCGGGCTGTAAGCCCCGCAGGATGAGCGGGGGCAGCTCTTATATCAGGAGCGGATGCGCTAAAGTGCGCCAAAACGGCTATCTTCCGACGTATCCAAAGGTGTGAAGTTGTCCAGCAGCTCGGTGATGTCATGGATGGGCAGGGGGCGACTGACCAGATAGCCCTGGATCACATCGCATGTCAACGTGCGCAATTGGCGTGCCTGGGACAACTCTTCAACGCCTTCGGCAATCACCTCCAGTCCCAGGCTGTGCCCCATGGCAATCACGGCCCGCACAATGGTGGCCTTGCCACTGTTGCGCGTCATGCACCAGTGCTTCCAGCCCCACCAGCTGGCCGCTGGCCAGGTCCACCTGCGGCTGGTAATGCAGGAGCAAGTCCCCCTGGTCGAGGGCACGGCGCAGGGCCACTTCCATCGACAGGCGCAATTTGGCGCGGATGCTCAGTTCGGGCGAGAAAAACCGCAATCCCCCGCGACCCTGGGCCTTGGCCCGGTGCAAGGCGGAGTCTATCCGCCAGGCGCTCCGGCACATGCCCGATGCCGAATTACAGCCCGGTGCCCGCACACGCCACGCGGTACTGCAGCACGCTCAAAACGCTATGACAGCGACTTCGACAAAGGGCGGGGCGATAGACGCATTGCGTCGCTGGTTGCGCGACCGGTGGGGGCAAACAGCCTCTGGCGCGCGTTGGGCTTCGGAAAGCGATACATCGCAGGGGGCAACACCGTCGTCGCATCATTTAACCCAAGTGGGGAAGTAGCCCAACGCGCCCTGCACCGCGCTGTCGTGTGCCGGAACCACGACCAAGTCCGGCTCGGCCTGCATCAGCGCTTGCACTTTCTCGAGGCTGCTCTGCGTCTGCTGCGCGTCGCCATCGACCAATTTACCGGCCACCCAGAACTTAGGTTTGCCCTGCTGCAGGGCCGCCACGGTCCAGGCCACATCGCCAATAAAGAAATACACCTTTCCTGAATCCGTGGTTACAAAGAGACCCACCGATCCCGGAGTGTGACCGGGCATGGGCACCAGCACGACTTTGCCATCCTGATACAAGTCCAGGCTTTCCGGATAGCCCTTGAAAGGGACTGGCTGGAACGCCAGAGTCTCCCACGCAATGGTGGTCGCACTGATTTGCGACTCCCATGTGCCTCCAGGGCCCCTGCTCGGGTTGTTTATCAGCGCCAACTCTGCCGCAGCAACGCTCACCTGTGCTTGCGGGAAGTCCAGTACTCCGCCGGCATGGTCCCAGTGGCTGTGGCTCAGGATCACGCGTTTCAAAGGAGGTATGCCTGCCTTATCCAATTGCTCACGCGCACTGACAACGGGCTTGTCATACTTGAAAAAAGGCCGCCACCACATGGGCATGCCCTGCTGGTATTGACCGTCGATCTGCTTGCCCATGCCGGTGTCGAACAGCAGGTAGTCGTTGTGGTGCTTGATCAGAAAAGCGGAGAAGTTGGAGTCCACCTGCTGGGTGATGTTGCCGCCCGGCACCAGCAGCGCTTGCGCCACCGCAACCTGCGAGGTTTTGATGATGGCAAAACCCACGTCTGGCGGCGTGCTGGCCTTGGTGTCAGGGGTTTGGGCTTGTAACGTGGCAGCCAGGAAGAGCGTCAAAATGAGCGTGAAGAAGTACGAGAGAGGGCGAAACATTTTTTTGTCCTTTGGGGTAAAGAAACCGAGCGTAAAGCCTGGTCTATGCTCCAATGTCAAGCCCTTGCAAGTCAATGGCATACCCGCAACGGCATGGGAGTCGCGGCGGTCAGAGCTTCGCATGCCTAGTATGACGTTGTGCGACTGCGTTTCATGGTTTCAAACAATCCCATCAGCCAGCACATGGGGCAGCCGCGCAGCAGCACCACGGCACCGATACCCGTAGCGACTGACCATATCAGCCCATAGCTACTCAAGAAAATGGCCGCGAAAATCAAACCGATGGCGGCTGCGCCACGCAACAAATGAACCGTGACAGAATTACTGCAATACATGGTGAAAACCTGACAAAGAGTGGATGACGCTTACCTAGAGGCGCCAGATTCCCAAAAGGATTCAACTATTTGAACCTGCCTTGCTACGCGTCTTATAAATCGACAGCAATGAAACTCCAATCATGATTTCGCGGGCTCCGGTTCGCCGTCTTTGAGCCAGTAGCCGCTGGCCAGTAAATGTTCGCGCACCTGGGTGCGCGCCCGGTGCAGGCGGCTTTTCACGGCCTCCAGGCTCAGGCCCAGCTGGGCCGCCACCTCGGGCGCGGTGAGTTCGTGCACATCGCGCAATATCAGCACCTCGCGGTAGGGCGGCGTGAGCCGCTCCATGGCGCGGGCCAGGTCCAGTCGCAAGTCAATGGGTACCTGGGGAGCGGGGGGCAGATCGTGCTCCAGCACCTCGTCCAGCGGCTCGGTGCCCCTGGCAGTTCGGTACAGTCGATAACACTCGCGCTCCACGATCCTGAACATCCAGGTCGTGAACGTAGCCGCGCAGCGCAGAAAGCCCACCTTGCGGTAAAGCTGCCAAAGTGCAATCTGCACGGCGTCTTCTGCGTCCTCGGTCGTGGAGCAGGTGCGTCTGGCAAACCGTTTCAGATCCGGCTGGCACACGACCAACAGTTCTGAAATGGCAGCAGAGTCGCCCAAGCGGGCGGCTTCAATCAATTGCGGTTCGGCGTGGGGCATGTTTATTGGTCCAAATAACGGCGCCCCACCATAGCGCAGGCGGGGCAAAAGCCGACAAATGCGGTAAGCACTAGCGTGGCGGCGGTGGCCAGGGCCAGCCAGGTGACTGTGCCTGTGGTCAGGTCGCCGACGACGGCAGCTCCTACAGCAATACCGGCAATGATACGGGCGGCGCGTTCCCAGGTGGGGAGATTACGTTTGAGAAAGAACATGGTTGAACCTTAAGTTGAAGTGGATGACCTTTACCTAGAGGCCCGCCACGCACAAAAGGGTTCACCATTTTTGAAGAATATTGGAAAAAGTTTTTTACATAATCGAATCGATGCCCAAGCAAGGCCAATTTGGAATTGCTGATGCCGCAAGCGGCTGCGCGCGTTGGATGTTGCGCATGGAATCACCTTAAAATGAAGAGCAATGGGTATAACTCTCCATTTTTTCTTCAGAACCCTTGCATTAACAATCGTTAATGCACTAAACCTCTCCTTCGCACACACTTGCCCTGCGGCCACCGGGTGCCGTATGTATGGGATCAGACGGTCAACTACCCCGCCCTAAAGGCTGAGCATTACCCACATCTTTTTCCAGAACGAGTCGTGAAACATCTGGCCACCAGAGATGTCATTGATCCATGACAACTTCCGGTGAACGTGATACTTTTATTGCCCTTGAGTTTCATTTCAAAGGGGCAAATCATGGAGATCACCAATATTATTTGGGCGGAACAAGTATCTGCGGCATCTGCGCTACCTGATCGACGTATGAAGAGTCGGCTGAGCAGCATCATTGCGGATGCAATAGAGAGTCCATCAGCTTCAATTCCGCAGGCCACGGGAGGCGATGCTGCTCAGGCCAAAGCAACCTACAGGTTCTATGCCAACCGCCGCGTTAACGGTTCCATTCTGAATCATGGTTTTGGTCTTGAAACCGCCCGGCGTTGTATCGACCAAAGGTGCATACTGGTAGTTCATGACACGACCACGTTGAATTTCACGGGTTTACAGCATTACCGAGCTGGGTCCGATTGATTCTGGCAACCTGGCCAGAGGAATGCACCTGCACTCTGCGATGGGGCTTACTGTGCAGGGAAATGTTATCGGGATTTTGGACCAGCAGTGCTGGGCACGGCCCCAACCGAAGCCAAAGGAGAAGAACGAGAGCAAGGAGAAAGAAAGCAGCAAATGGATTCACGGCATGGAATCTGCGTTCAGTTTTGTACGAAGCGGCTGGGGAACTGGCAGTTCCGCGATTGATCCATCTGATGGATCGCGAGGGAGATGCCTATGAGGTCATGATGACGGTTGAAGATTCTGACGACAGTGCCATCATCCGTAGTGTCCAAAATCGTCGGACTGACGACCCATTGACCAAGTCGCACCAGGCGATACGAAACCAGCCAGTACTTGTCCAGGCAAGCATTGAAGTCAAACGCAAGAAGGACACTCCCCAACGAAAGGCGTTGGTGGAAGTGCGATTGATGGCAGTGACCTTGGAACCGGACCTGAAGAAGTATCCCCATGCCTGGCCAATGAGATGGAATCTGGTGGAGGTATGGGAACCTACGCCACCTCCTGGAGTCGAACCACTGCACTGGCTGCTGTGGACGCGCGAAATTGCGACGACGGCGGATGATGCGCTGGAAGTCGTAAGAAAATACACCTGCAGGTGGCCGATTGAGGAAATGCATTTGGTCCTCAAGAGCGGCTGTAGGGTGGAAGATCTACGCCTGGAGACCTGGGATCGATTGGAAAATGCGGTACGGGTGAATGCCTCGGTGGCTGCACGGATCGTCATGTTACGGGACTGGAGCCGGGAGTATCCGCAGACCCTGGCTCTGCAGGTATTGGAGAAGGACGAAGTGGATGCCTTGGTCAGCCACTTTGGCAAAGGAAAAGCCATTGCTGCCGCAGATCTGACAATCCGTCAGGCGGTTCTTTGGATTGGCCGTTTGGGCGGCCATCTCAACCGCAAAAAGGGATGGAATGCCCGGTGTACGGACGATGTGGCGTGGCTTGCAGGCCTTGGCTCTACTCGTTGCCGGATTCCGCGCAGGCCTGCGTGTCAACCAAGAAATGCTGGAATAGTTGTGGGTAATGCTCAGCCCTAAAGGGCGGAGCTTGGAGTCAAAAGACACCGAGCCAGGTTGAAACAGGGAAAGCGGTAACCAACCGCTACGTTAGTAACAGGTCGTCAAGACGCACCGGCGAATGCTTCCTCAGTTCGCCGCTCTGCAAGGCAGGGATCATGCAGACCAAAGGTAAAGGGTCGAAGGTTCTTGTCGCTACCGAAAGGTAGGAGCCGGTTACTGACATTCCCGAGGGGAGATTGGTCGCAAGACCAGCGTAACAAGGCCCGTAAGGGCAAAAGGATTTGAAATGGCAGTATTTGTATTAGACAGGAACGGCAGGCCATTGATGCCATGCTGCGAGAAACGTGCCAGATTGCTACTGGAGCGCGGACGGGCGTGCGTCCACAAGCTCATTCCGTTCACCATTCGCATCAAAGATCGTAAGGCCGAAGGCAGCGATTTTCAGGTGTTGCGCGTCAAACTCGACCCCGGCAGCAAGACCACCGGCATTGCGCTGGTGCGTGAGACAAAGGACGAAGGCGTGGCAGTGGTCAACTTGTTTGAGTTATCTCACCGTGGCAAACAGATCAGCGAAGCGCTCACCTCAAGGCGGGCACACCGCAGGCTACGGCGTAGCAAACTGCGTTACCGCGCCCCACGGTTCTTGAACCGTGGCAACAAGAAAAAAGGCAGGCTGGCACCGAGCCTGCAACACCGGGTAGACACATGTACGGCATGGGTGGATCGCATCCAACGCTTGGCCCCCCTATCGGCCATCAGTACCGCGCTGGTGCGCTTTGACATGCAGGCGCTGGAGAATCCGGAAATTGAAGGTGCGCAGTACCAGCAAGGCACACTGGCCGGTTACGAAGTGCGGGAATATCTGCTGGAGAAATGGGGGCGGGCTTGCGCCTACTGTGATGCCAAAGATGTGCCGCTGCAAATCGAGCACATTCACCCAAAATCCCAAGGTGGCTCCAACCGTGTCAGCAACCTCACCCTGGCCTGCCAATGCTGCAATCAGAAAAAAGGATCGTTGCCGGTTGAAGTGTTTCTGGCAAAGAAACCCGACGTACGCAAACGCATCCTGGCCCAAGCCAAACGGCCACTCAGGGATGCCGCAGCGGTCAATGCCACCCGCTTGGCTTTGGTCAACGCACTGAAAACTACCGAACTGGCAGTTGAAACTGCATCGGGCGGCAGAACCAAGCTCAACCGCAGCCAGTTTGGCATACCCAAGACCCATGCACTTGATGCGGCCTGCGTTGGAGACATAGCAGGCATCACCGATTGGCAAAAGCCAACCCTATCCATCAAATCCATGGGACGCGGAAGTTACCAGCGCACGCGGCTGGACAAGTATGGCTGCGTTCGTGGCTATCTGACCCGCTCAAAAAGTATTCAAGGCTTCCAGACTGGCGACATGGTGAAAGCCATCGTTGCCACCGGAAAGAAGGTCGGTACTTACACCGGGCGTGTTGCGGTTCGGGCAACGGGCAGCTTCAACATTCAAACCAGCAACGGTTTGGTTCAGGGCGTGTCGCACCGTTTTTGCACAGTCGTGCAACGCGGGGATGGATACGGTTATTCACTGGTGGCAAAAACGGACGTGACAGGTACGCCACCGCAGCATAGGGCTGCTTCGCATCCCGCGCTCTACCTCCCCGCCCTGAAGGACGGGGTTTCACGCGCAATCTGATGAACGTGGTGGCTGCGACCGGTGGTGGTTTGTTGGAGCGGCGCTCCTTTTTGCGCAGTGGTCTATCGCTCAGCGTGGCGGCCATGGCAACGGGTGCTGCCCATGCGCAGGGCAATGCGGCGGCCCCTATTGGCAGCCGCTTTCCAGACGCCATGAAGAGCATGGGCGCAGGCGACGCCCCCTATGGCCAGCCTTCACCGTATGAAGCCAAGGTGGTGCGTACCGAGTCGCGCACAGCGGGCTTTAGCGTGTGGCGTTCGCCCTTGCAGGAGCAACGCGGCATCATCACCCCCAACGGCTTGCACTTTGCCACCCACCATAACGGTGTGCCCGATATTGCACCCGACCAGCACACCCTCATGATCCATGGCCTGGTGGAGCGCCCGCTCAAGTTTGACATGGCGCGTCTGTTGCGCTACCCCATGGTCAACCAAATCCACTTTTTGGAGTGCGCGGGCAATTCGGCGGCCAACGCGCTGTCGCTCACAGCGCTGGACCATACTTTGGGCGATTTGGCGGGCGAGGTGTCTTGTGCTGAGTGGACGGGCATACCCCTGTCGTATTTGCTCAACGAGGCGGGCATCAAAGAAAGCGGCAAATGGGTGATTGCAGAGGGTGCCGACGGTGGCTCGCATGCCCGCAGTCTGCCGCTGTCCGCCCTGATGAAAGACGGCATGGTAGCCCTGTATCAAAACGGTGAACGCCTGCGGGCATCGCAAGGCTACCCGATGCGCCTGTTCATGCCGGGGTGGGAGGGCAATGTTAATGTGAAGTGGCTGCACCGCCTGGAGGTGGTGGACGCCCCGGCCTTTACCAAAGACGAGTCGGGCTTGTACACCCAGGTGCTGAAAAACGGGCAGATTGAGCGTTTTGCATTCCCTATGGAGGTGAAGTCGGTCATCACCCACCCTTCCGGCCAGCAGGTGCTGCCACAGGTGCATGGGTTTTATGAAATATCAGGTTTTGCCTGGTCGGGACGCGGGCGCATTGCCAAGGTGGAAGTGTCTGCCGATGGTGGCGATACGTGGGCGCTGGCCCAACTGCATGGGCCGGTGCTGGACCGCGCGTTCACCCGCTTTTCCATCCCCTGGCAATGGCAAGGCAAAAAGACGGTGCTGATGAGCCGCGCCACCGACGAGCTGGGGCATGTGCAGCCCTCGCGCAGCGCCTGGAAGAGCCGCTACGCTGCACATTCTTTTAACCACTACAACGCAATTCAGGCCTGGCAAGTGGATAAAGACGGTCGGGTGGAGAACACCTATGCGTAAACGGATCACCACGGGGCTGTTTGGGTTGTTTTGGGCCTGTTTCTTGTATATGGCACTGCTGGGAACAGGCCATGCGCAGGTGCCTGCACCGGCCATCATCGGCTTGGGCCAACCGCTGGAACCCGAACTGATTGCGCGCTACGCTATTACGGTGTTTCCAGATGGGCGCAACCTGCCGCCTGGCCAAGGCAGTGTGGTGCAAGGTGCTGCGTTGTTTCAAACGCATTGCATGGGATGCCACGGTGCCAAAGGGATCGAGGGTCCTGCCGCGCGGCTGGCCGGCAGCGATGGGTTTATAGACTGGAGCGACCCTTTTCGGGTGTTGCGCATCACAAAATATCCCCTACTGGTGCAATCGGTGGGTGCGCGTTGGCCCTATGCCACCACGGTGTTTGACTATGTGCGCCGCGCCATGCCCTACTACGCGCCCAAGAGCCTGACGGATGACGAGGTATATGCCATCACGGCGCACCTGCTGCACCTGAACGACTTGGTAGACGGTGACGCCGTGATGAACCGCATAACACTACCCCGCGTTGTCATGCCGGCACAGGCCAAGACGGTGTCTGCATGGCCCGAGCCCTAGGCGGCTGCGCGCGCTTTAGCGCCCTTGGTTGGCGAGCCCCAAGCGTGCGCGAATGCGCGACAACGACACATTGGAAATACCCAGGTAGCTCGATAACCCAACTTCACCACCTGGGTGGGTTCCATGGCCTCAATGGTGAACGGGCAAATGCTGGGGATTGGGGGCACGCCGCTGCCCAGCCAACTGCCTTCGGCGTGAAACGCACGGTTGCGCTCCGCACCGTTTTCGCCCAAATAATAGCTACGCACCAGGCCGCGTTCAAATGGAACTGGCAAATACATGCGCTGATTTGCGCTGATTTGCGCTGATTTGCGCTGATGTCTGGCGGGGTGCCAGTCCCTGGGGCGATGCCCCAGGCTGGTATGGGGTTGCGCCGTTGGCGCGTAAGACGCGTAGGTCCGGTATTGGAGGGCCAAAGGCCCGGCTTGATACCAGCCTGGGGCATCGCCCCAGGTATGCAGGTCAAAAATTCCCAAAGGGCTGAAAGCCCGCCCCATTTCATTGCGCATCATTTTTTAATAGCGGCTCTCGCACGTTCCATAAGCCTTGCAGCCCGATTTGCCATGCAAAAACACCCGGAAACGGCCCGCTTTGATGCCTCATGGCGCTTGCTGGCGTCGCCTTGACCCGTTTTGAAGGGCAAAATCAAAGGAAAATCGGGCTGTAAACCTTATGGGATAAGCGGTGGCAGCTATGTTTTTTGTATGGTGATTGTTCCGGCAGACACGCCCGGATTGAAGGTGGTGCGCCCGCTCAATGTCTTTGGCTACGAGGATGCACCCCATGGTCACATGGAACTGTCCTTTGAAAACGTGACGGTACCAGTGAGAAACATCCTGCTGGGTGAAGGCCGTGGCTTTGAGATTGCCCAAGGCCGCCTGGGACCGGGGCGCATCCACCACTGCATGCGCCTCATCGGCCTAGCCGAACGCGCGCTGGAGTTGATGTGCCGGCGTGCTGTTGCGCGCGTGGCCTTTGGCAAGCCACTGGCAGCGCAGACAGTCACCAAGGAGCGCATTGCCGAGGCACGCTGCAAGATCGACATGGCGCGGCTGCTCACACTCAAAGCTGCCTGGATGATGGAGCTTGCGGGCAACAAATTCGCCCAATCAGAAATCGCCATGATCAAGGTAGTGGCGCCCAGCATGGCGTGCGAGGTGATTGACTGGGCCATTCAGCTCTACGGCGGCGCGGGCATGTGCGACGATTTTCCGCTGGCCTACAGCTACACCGCAGCCCGCACGCTACGCTTTTCCGATGGCCCGGACGAGGTACACCGTAACGCCATCGCCAAAATGGAACTGGCAAATACATGCGCTGATGTGCGTTGATGTCTGGCGGGGTGCCAGTCCCTGGGGCGATGCCCCAGGCTGGTATGGGGTTGCGCCGTTGGCGCGTAAGACGCGTAGGTCCGGTATTGGAGGGCCAAAGGCCCGGCTTGATACCAGCCTGGGGGCATCGCCCCAGGTATGCAGGTCAAAATTCCCAAAGGGCTGAAAGCCCGCCCCATTTCATTGCGCATCATTTTTTAATAGCGGCTCGCACGTTCCATAAGCCTTGCAGCCCGATTTGCCATGCAAAACACCCGGAAACGGCCCGCTTTGATGCCTCATGGCGCTTGCTGGCGTCGCCTTGACCCGTTTTGAAGGGCAAAATCAAAGGAAAATCGGGCTGTAAACCTTATGGGATAAGCGGTGGCAGCTATGTTTTTTGATCATACACCACGAAAACGTAGCCAAACGTGAGAGCAAAACCAGTAATTAAAGGGGTCTGACCCCTTTAACCTCACCGCAACGCCATCGCCAAGATGGAACTGGGGAAATACATGCGCTGATTTACGCTGGTGACCCTAAAGTGCGCCAAAACGGCTATCTTCCGATGATGATGTATCCAAAGGTGTGAAGTTGTCCAGCAGCTCGGTGATGTCATGGATGGGTAGGGGGCGACTGACCAGAAAGCCCTGGATCACATCGCAGGTCAAGGCGCGCAGTTGGCGTGCCTGGGACAACTCTTCAACGCCTTCGGCAATCACCTCCAGCCCCAGGCTGTGTCCCATGGCAATCACGGCCCGCACAATGGTGGCCTTGCCGCTGTTGCGCGTCATGCCACGGACAAAAGACATGTCGATCTTCAGCTTATGCACCTCCAGCTGTTGCAGGTAGGACAAGGAGGAATAGCCGGTACCAAAGTCGTCGATGGACAGCCGTACACCCATCGCCTTGAGTTCGGCCAGTGCGCGAAATGAGCGCTCAGGGTCCAGCATGACAAAACTTTCGGTGATTTCCAGCTCCAGTTGGTTGGGGGAAATGCCCGTTTCGTCCAGCGCGTTTCTGACCGATTCAACCAATCGACCCTGGCTGAGCTGCAAGGTGGACACGTTGACCGCCGTCTGGCGTGGTGCCAATCCCGACTGAGACCAGGCCTTGATCTGGTGGCACACGGTACGCAGCACCCAGTTGCCCAGGGGGACAATCAGGCCACACTCTTCGGCCAGTGGAATAAATGCACCAGGAGCGATCAGGCCACGCTCGGCGTGTTGCCAGCGTACCAGTGCTTCCAGCCCCACCAGCTGGCCGCTGGCCAGGTCCACCTGCGGCTGGTAGTGCAGGAGCAAGTCCCCCTGGTCGAGGGCGCGGCGCAGGGCTACTTCCATCGACAGGCGCAATTTGGCGCGGATGCTGAGTTCGGGCGAGAAGAAACGCAGAACCCCGCGACCCTGGGCCTTGGCCCGGTGCAAGGCGGAGTCCGCGCTGCTTTGCAGTGTTTCGGTGTCGCGTCCGTCTGCCGGATAGAGCGCAATGCCGATGCTGGCGCCGACATACACACTGTCTCCGTCGAGCTGGTAGGGTTTTGACAGGGTGTCTATCACATGCTGCGCAACCAGGTCTACGCCTGGGCCATTGCTGGTATTGTCGATAATGACATTGAATTCATCGCCGCTGATGCGCGCCATCGCTTCGACATCGGGCAGCAGTTCGCGCAGGCGTTGCGCGACTTCGATCAACAAACGATCTCCTGCGCCGTGTCCCAGACTTTCGTTGACGGTCTTGAAATTGTCCAGATTGACACACAGCAGGGAAAAACCGCTCTGCGCATGCTCCGCCTGGCGGATGGCGCGCGCCAGGAACTCGGAAAACAGGGCGCGGTTTGATAGCCCCGTCAACGGGTCGCGGTGGGTGAAAAAATCCAGTTTCTGCTCGGCATGGCGGCGTTGTGTGATGTCGCAGTAGGAACCGCGCACCCCCCAGGGTTGCCCCAGCGCATTGACCACCGGCTTGCCGACGTGCTCCAGCCAGCGTTCGGCGCCATTTTTCGCCCGGATACGCAGAATCAGTGCTACACCGTCCTGGCTCGCCCCTGCGGGTCCATAGGTTTTCCAGGCTTCAAGGTCGTCGGGGTGGATGAGCCTTTCCATCAAACCTGGGTCGGCAAGAAATTCTGCCGGGGTGAAGCCCGACACCTCCGTGCAGGCGGGCGATATATACAGGTAGTTGCCACTGGATGCCAGCCAGTATTCCCAGTTGGGCGAGTAGTCGGCCAGAATGCGGTACTTTTCCTCGCTTTCCTGCAGCAGCTCGGTACGCCTGACAACCTGCTGCTCCAGGGACTGGCGCAGACGCAGCAGTTCGACGTGGGTACGCACACGCGCACGTACCTCGTCAATGTCGAAGGGCTTGGTGATGTAGTCGGCAGCGCCCAGGGTAAAGCCCTTGATCTTTTCATGCAGAGCCTGTACCACCGTGACAAAGATGATGGGAATGGGGTTGCAGGATGGCAAGGCCTTGATGCGCCGACACACTTCATAACCATCCATGTTCGGCATGACTACGTCCAAGAGGATCAGGTCCGGGAGGTGGTTATCTTTTTGCAGCATGTCCAGCGCCCTGGCGCCGGTGTTGGCGACCATGATGCGGTAGTCATCTTTCAGGGCTTCGAGCAAGGCATGGATGTTCTCCGGTTCGTCGTCAACCACCAGTACCCTGGGGGGCAAATCTGCTTTGGCTTTGGCGTGGGCGATACGGTGCGGCATGGTGGATGTCCCTTGTTGATGGCGCAGACTGAGCTGGGCGCGTATGCGCGCTTGCAGCAAATCGGGGTTGAAGGGTTTGGTGATGTAATCGACCGCCCCCAGGCGCAGCCCATACGCTTCATCCTCCATCTCATGCAATGCGGTGATAAAGATCACGGGAATGGCAGCCGTGAGAGGGTTTGATTTCAGGTGGGTCAGCGTCGCATACCCATCCATGCCAGGCATTTTGACATCCAGCAGAATCAGGTCGGGTTGTGGTTGCTGGCGCGCCAGTTCCAGCGCCTTTTCCCCGCTGGTTGCCGCCATGATGGCGTGGTCGTTGCGCAGAATCTGGATGAGCTGGTGCAGGTTTTCACTGACATCATCGACCAACAGAATGCGAGAGCGTGGGGGTGAAATCGGGGACGGGGGGGACGTGGGGGACATGGCGGCACAAATCAGGTGGTCAGGTGGTCGGTTGCAGGGTGTGGCGCAGGGTGTCAATGAGCACCAGTGCCTCGTCGATGATGAACATGTCGGTTTTTTGCGCCAATTCCTGTATCGTGGACGCAAGTGTAGGGTCACTCACTCCGGTGCGCAGTTCTTGCAATATCCCTTCGGCTGCGCCCAGATCGTAGCGCAGTGCCTGCTCCAGCCGACCCAGGCGCTCCAGAATATCCGCAGGTGGCAGCGGCGCAACGTCGCCCACCGGCGCCGACGGCATGGCGGAAAAATGGTCGATGTCGGCCATAACCTGTGACAGCAGGGTATACAAGGCGCCCAGATCGGAATCGGCTGGCAGTTTGCCCTGTTTGAGGTCAACGTCGATTTCACAAATTTTCTCGTACAGTGCGCCCGCGCCGATATTGCCGGTGATTCCCTTGAGGGTATGGCAATATTCTGCCGCCGGTTGCAGGTTGGGAATTGTCAGAAGCTGCTGCAATTTTGCGTGTGCGTCCCGGTGATGGTCCCGGAAGCGCTGCAACTGCTTGCAATAAGCCGCCACCTTGCCCCCGATGCGCCGTATTCCGGTGCGCGCATCCAGGCTGGCGAGCTCCAGCAGCGCCTGCGGGACGGCCTCGCGGTCTGTCTGCGGTTTGGCAGCAGCTGGCACGGTCAGCACAGCTGGCACAGCAGGCATGGCGGGCACTGCCGGTACCGACGATATGCCGCCGGACGCAGGTTTGACCCACTTGCTCAGCACGGCCATGAGCCGCTCCGGGGCAATCGGTTTGGTCACATGGTCATTCATCCCTGCAGCCCTGGTTTTTTCGGCATCTTGCACCATCGCCATCGCCGTCATGGCGATGATGGGCATGCGGGCAAAACGCTCCCGGTTCGCAACCGTGGTATCCCATGCCAGAGCCCGCATGCGCCTTGTCGCCTCCAATCCGTCCAGGACGGGCATCTGGATGTCCATCAATACGGCATCGAACACCTGCGCACGCACCATTTGCAGTGCCTCCTGGCCATTTTCTGCTGTGTCAATCTGTATACCTTCGCTACGCAACAGTTCGCAGGCAAACTCCCGGTTGATTTCATTGTCCTCGACCAGCAGAATGTGCGCCCCGGACAGGGGTCGCACCATCGGTAGCGCGGCTGGCGCTGCATGCAGCAGCGCTTCGGTATTTTCGAGCACGCGGCGCCGGCCCAGTACGGACAAAACGGTGTCGAGCAGAACCGATGGCGTAAACGGTTTGATCAGGAAACCATCCATTCCCGCATGTTCTGCGCGCCGTATCACATCTTCCCGCCCGTAAGCCGTGACCATCACGATCTTGGGTTGGCTCGTCAGGCTGGTGTCGGACTGTATGCGCTGCGCGGTTTCGTCCCCGTCCATGCCCGGCATACGCCAGTCCATCAATACCAGTTCAAACGGCCTTTCGCTGGCAGCATGCAAGGCGGCAAGGGCGGCTGCGCCGCTGGCTGCGACGGTCACGTCCAGGCGGAAAAAACGCAGCATATCGGCCATGATTTCACGCGATACCTGGTTGTCATCCACCACCAGCACCCGCACGCCGCGCAGCATCGGTCCGGCCTGTTCGATACGCTCGACGCCCTCGCTACGGTTGGCAATCTGCAGCGGCAAAATAAAGCAGATCGTCGTGCCATGGCCGGGTCTGGAATGCTCGACCCAGATACGCCCCCCCATCATCTCCACCAGATTTTTGCTGATGGCCAGCCCCAAGCCGGTGCCGCAAGCGCCGGGTGGTGGTTTGATCCGCCTGGGTGAATTTCTGAAAGAGCCGACCCTGTACCTCGGGCGCCATGCCAATGCCCGAATCACGCACACATACCTGCAGCGTCAACCCGGTTGCAGTGGTGGAGAGGGCGCGTACAGAAAGCTCTATTTCACCCCGTTCGGTGAATTTCACCGAGTTGCCACACAAGTTGAGCAGCACTTGCCCGATGCGCAAAGGGTCCCCGACCAGCATGGTCGGCACGTTGGGGTCAAAACGGATCAGGAATTCGATCCCCTTGTGTCCCACCTGGTAACCCACCGCATCGGTCAGCTGCTGCAAGACGGTTTCGAGGTTGAATTCGATGTGTTCGATGACCAGTTTTCCGGCTTCGATTTTGGAAAAATCCAGAATGTCATTGATGATGCCCAGCAAGGAATGGGCTGCGCTTTGCGCCTTGACCAGGTAGTTGAGCAGCGACGGCGACAGTTCCAGCTTCAGGCTCAGATGCAACATGCCCAGAATGGCATTCATCGGGGTGCGGATTTCATGGCTCATATTGGCCAGAAACTGGCCTTTGGCCTGATTGGCGGCTTCAGCGGACTCTTTTGCCTGTTGTAACTCCCTGGTGCGTTCGATGACCATTTTTTCCAGATTCTGGTTAATGGTGCTGAGTTGCTGCAACGAATCAAACAAGCGCGCCTGGCTGTCGTTGAGTGCATGCACCAGGTCGCCAATCTCATCCTGGTAGGGGTAGTCGATGGTTTCCGACTTGACATCGCCCGTCTGGAAACGCCATCCGGCAATGATGCGGGCCACGCGCGTGACGCTGGAGGAAAGCCGCCGCTGGATGGTCCACGAGATGATGAGCCACAATCCGGTCGCAAGAATGATGGAATTGATGACGACCACCAGAAAACTGTATTTCATGCGATCCCACAGCACCGCGCGGTTGGCATACAAATCCAGATGGCCGATTGTCCGAAAGTTTTTGCCATCGGGGACATTGGAAACGCCAGGAACAAGGCGAAACAAGGTGACAGTCTCTTCCTTGTACGGATCAAGAAGTGCCTTGAGCAGTTCTTCAGAGGGTTGCGGGAGATAGCCGTCCGTCACCAGCACCTCGCCTTGTTCCGAGCGCAGCCGTATGCCACTGACAATGGCGTTTTGCCGTGCTCCGCGCACCACGGATTTCAGGAGCACGTCATCGAGCTTCCACACCGCTTCAGTCGCAGCCGGTTCGATGGTGCGCCCCAGGGCCGCCAGATCGCCGTCAACAGCATGGCTGACAGTGAAATACTCGATGCTCAGCTGGACCACGGTCAACGTCAACGCCAACAGCAGATACCATGGCAGGATGCTGTAGAGCAAGCGCCGCCGCAGTGTGTGGGGAAATAGTTTTTGTCTCTTTTTCTTTGTCATGTTATTCGTCTAATTCGTCTAATTCGTCTAACAACAAAAAACGCGAAATTTCCCCCTCATTGTGAACCAGATAATGGCCATTGGCGACACAGATGTGATCGTTTACTTTACGTCAACCATCGCCCACCATCGCATCAACCGCATGTGACAGTACCCATCTGGCGTAACGCGCGGTATGAGGCTTGCCGACCTCCAACGCGCACTGCGCCACTGCAAGAGATCGCCCACGGTCCAGATGAAGGGCAAGCCGCAACTGGTCCCGAAACTGCTCCGAAAACCGCCCGGTAGCCAGTCGATGCAGGATGCACTCCACCAACCGATCCCGTTGGTGTTGCGCAAGCGGGACATGCTTGAGCCTGCGGCACATCATCGCGCGGCCCCGACCATGCCAGACGTTCCCGGTCCCGGTCCCGGTTTCGGCGCATACGAACTGCACACACGTTTCGATGGCATCGGCTTGTCCGCCAGGCAGCGCGTCCGCCAAAGCACGCACCTGAACCTTCGACAACGATGCAAGCTCCATGAACTGCACAGCCCCGGCCCTCACAAAATGCTACCAATGCTACGAAAAACAGAGCCGCCTGTGCTTGCTGCACAAGCGGGAATGACCATTTTTACTTACTGAATGGTTGACACTTCCCTCAGCGAGTTTGACGAATCAGACTCTCTGCCGCAATTCCCAGCCCGGTATGGAGCTTGCGGATCATGGACATGGTGAGCTTGCGTTTGCCATTGAGCACTTCATAAACCCGGTTGCGTCGTCCGATCATGGGTTCCAGGTCTTTGGGCTGGAGTCCTTGCTGATCCATGCGGAATTTGATGGCCTCGATGGGGTCGGGCGGGTCAATCGGGCAGTGCTCGGCTTCATAGGCTTGTACCATCAAGCCCAGTATTTCCAACCGATCTCCCTCGGGCGTGAAGCGCTGCGGATCTTGGTCAATCAGCGCTGACACTTCCTTCAAGGTTGCTTTGTAGTCAGCCTCGGTATGTATGGGTTTAATGTCCATCGTTGTACATCCTGTTAATCGGGTTCAATCGTGTCTGCGTCAATAGCGTCATATTCCAGATGCGTGCCGATGAATTTGACATACACAAAACCCGTGTTGAAGGCCACTGCTACCACGATGCGGTAGTCATTACTCTTGATGTTGAAAACCACCCGCCGATTTTTCAGGATACTGGCGCTCGCAAACTGGGCCTTGATGTCGGCAGGTTGTTGCCATTGCGCCTTTTTGACCTCGGCACACCACGTCTGAAGCGCCTGCTTCGATGCCGGATGCTTCCTGGCAAAGGCCAAAAGGGGTGGAACTGAGACCAAGTGCATCTGGTTATTCTAGTCCCAATTCAGGACTGCGCAATTTCTACGTACCAGCGATGTGCGGCCATGCGGCATCAAAACGGGCCGTTTTCGGGTGTTTTTATGTGCCATTTCGGCCAATAGCCCCCGTGGAATGTGCGGGGGCAGCTATTAACTTGTTAGCAAAAGATAAGACCATGACAGGCTTTGCCGGATCGTACCAAACCGGGCGGATGGCTGAATTCCGGCAGTTTTGTCCCGGCGATTACGGCAATTTGTATACCAGAATGGTGTGAGGGATTTGCGCTACCATCGAAACATGGAAAAATTCTTCAACACCGCTGGCCCGAACAAAACAGGAGAGGTCTGTACATGAGTCGCTTTGATCGCATCACCACCAACCCTACGGTTCTTCACGGACAACCCTGCATACGCGGTATGCGCTTGACCGTCAAGCGCGTGCTGGAAGCGGTAGCGCTGTATCCCAACAGAGATGAATTGCAGCAGGAATACCCCGAACTGGAAGCCGAGGACATTCGGCAAGCACTGGACTTTGCCGCTTGCAACCTGGATGACCGAATGATTCACCTTGAAGCAGCATGATTAAACTGCTGCTGGATCAGGGTTTGCCGCGCACTGCGGCAAATCTTTTGCGTGAACGTGGCTGGGACGCGCAGCATGTGAGTGAATGTGGTATGTCCAGGGCCGAAGATGTTGCAATCATTGCCCACGCACGCCAGGAAGATCGCATGGTGGTAACGCTGGATGCCGATAGGGCACGCAAAACCGAAGGAAACGTGTGCCCTGAGAACCCAGCAGCAATACTTCTACACCAGCCCGGATTGAATCCGGTCGCTCCAACGGCATCCCGATAATTCATTCTCGCTTATTCTCGCCAATTGATAGCTGTTCCCGCACATTCCATAAGGGCTGCAACCAGATTTTTTCGTTATTTCCTCATTATTTTGGCCGATCACACCACCACCTCTCCCCCGTCCGGTGGTTGGCGGCTGGTGTATGGCATGTTTTATATGCCATTCTGGCCGATAGCCCCCGCAGAACGTGCGGGTACAGCTATCAACATAGTAGCAATGCTCCTACACCAGCCAAAGCCCCTCAGCGCCATACTGCACGCCCACGACCTCGGCGGTCTGAATCCACTGCTCCAGCATCTCGGCACGGGAGTGGCCTGTGCCGAGATAGTCGCTCCAGAACTTCAGCCCGGCTGCATCGGCATCACGTGACAGCGTGTTGTGGTAGATTGCGCTGCACAAACTCTGTATCCACCAGCATGCCCTGGGCGTACTGCTGAATGCTCAAATCCGCCTTGAGCCAGTAGTTCAAGCCCCCCACATCAGCCGGGCGATCCAGAATTGTCTGGTACAACAACCCCAGGGTGTTGAGCTTGGCCTGCGTCGCCTGGGTAAAGCTGATATCAAACTGCTGGCCATTGAACGCACCCAGCTCAAAGCCCAGCAGCGTATCCCTGGCTCCCGTGGCCGTATCGGCAAGCTTGATCTCCCCATCTTTTGGTGAGCAGGAACTTGTACGACGGCAGTGCACCGGAATACACCACCGTGTCTGTGCCATCGCCCCCGACCAGCAGATCGCTGCCGCTGCCACCGTCAATCCGGTCATCGCCGCTGCTGGCAATCCAGCCTTTTTCCATGCTCTGGGTCGCACTGGCCAGCGCGCTGGCCTTGCGTCGTCCAGTGCATCTGCATCTCGCTGGAATTGGCAAAGGCCAGCACCACCTGCTCGCGGCCCAGGCCCTTGCCCAGGGCATCGAGCCAGAACTGCTTGCCTACGGTATCTGCCACCCGGCCCAGTGCGGTCTGGTACATGCCGTTGATGAACACTTCGTTGCCCATGGCACTGCCCGCGCTGCCGTGTACCGTGCTCCACTCGGGCGCATGCAAGAGTGCCTTGGCGATTTGCTCGGGCGCGCTTTGCTGGGTGAGATAAAAGTTCAAGCCCCCAGATCGGCCTCGCGTCCAAAGGCTGCATACAGCAAGGCAACGCTTGTTTGACCGAGGCAATGGATGGCAGTCAGGAAGTTCGCATCCGCTGGCCTTGCTGTCCAGCGCAGGCGGCACTCTCCAGTTTCCGCCCTGGTACTGGGCGGCCTGGATAGCGCCGTTGGCGTCCAGATAAAACGTCCACTGGCCCACATCCGAACGCGCCCCTGAGAGCACATCGTTGCCCGCACCGCCTGAGAGGGTATCGTTGCCCGCGCCCATGGCGAACCACTGCGCGCTGGCATCGCCCACGATACGGTTGTGCCCTGCCCCACCGGTAACACGCAGTGCACCAACGACAGCGCTAAAGTCCACGTTGTCCAGTTGCACGGTGCTGTTGGCGGGCAGGCCACTGGCATCAAGCACGATGGCTTCAGCTTTTGCTGTGTTTCCGGTGAGCAGGATGGTATCGGGCGTGGCGCTGGCCGTGAGCGTGATGGTCTTATCCAGCACGCTGGAGTTGCCAAGGCTGGCGAGGAAGTCCTGCGCTGCAGCCACCACGTTCGCTGGCAGCGCCCGTGCCGCCTTTTGATTGATGCGCCCCAGCAAATCGGTGCTGGCCTGGGCACCTGTGAGCAGCGTAGTCGGCCCGCTGGCGGTCATCGCCACGCCAATGGGCAGGGCTGCGGCCAGTTGCGCCTGGATCGCCGGGGTGTTGATGCTGAGATCCAGCCCGATGTCGGCCAGGGTGGCGTTGGGAGGTGCTGGTGTCTTCCACGCGGCTGGCACTGATTGCGGGAATAATTGGTCAGCGTGTCGGTACCCGATTGCACGCCAACGGCCACGCCATCCACCACTTTGGGTGCTGGCAAGACGCTATCGGCAAAGTCAATGACCAGCCCGGACAGGGTGGCGTTGGTCACGCTGCTGGCCAAGCCGCTGGAGAAATCGGCATTGCTGAAACTTACGCTTAAGTTGTTGGCATCGTTGGCGTTGGCATGTGCTGCAGCTTTGCCGGTGAAGCTCAAGGTGGCCGTGGTCGCGCTGGTTTTGATGAGCGTTGCACTCAGTCCGGCGGGAACATTGCTCACCGTGCCCAGCGCTGCGCCGATGGCTCCGGTGAAGCTGTCGTTGCTCAGTGTTATCGTGCTGGTGGTGGCGATGGAGCCGTCGTTAGCCGCTGCTTCGACAAAGGTCGTGGTGCTGTAGCTCAGGGACTTGATGGGTTGCTCGGGTACAACGACCGGATCGGCAAAGTCAATTTTTAGCCCGGACATGGTGGCGTTGGTCACGCTGCTGGCCAAGCCGCTGGAGAAATCGGCATTACCAAAGCTCACGCTCAAGTTGTTGATATCGTTGGCGTTGGCATGTGCGGCAGCCTTGCCGGTGAAGCTCAAGGTGGCGGTGGTCGCGCTGGTTTTGATGAGTGCTGTACTCAGTCCGGCGGGGACGTTGCTTACCGTACCCAGCGCTGCGCCAATGGCCCCGGTAAAGCTGTCGTTGCTCAGTGTTATCGTGCTGGTTGTTGCGATGGAGCCGTCGTTGGCTGCTGCTTCTACAAAGGTCGTCGTGCTGTAGGCAATCACACCGGTATCGGCAACATTGGTGACATTGACTGCCAGTGCCTGGGTGGCAAGACCGCCCAAACCATCGCTGGCTTGAATGGTGACGTGGTACACATTGTCCTGATCACTGTCGCCTGGCTTCTCAAAGTCAGGCGCAGTGGCAAAGCTGAGCACGCCAGTTGTGCTGTTGAGCGTGAACTTGCTGGCGTCCAGCCCGCCGCTGATGCTAAAACTCAGAACATCGTTGTCCGCATCGCTGGCGGCCAGGGTATCGACGGTTGTGGTGTTTTCCGCAATGCTGAGGTTGGCTGATGCCGCTCCGGCGTGGCTGGTGAATACCGGCGCTGTGTTGGGTTTGGCCAAAAACAGCGGGTCGGCGATGACACCATCACGCGCATCAAAGTCGCCAATGCCGTTGTCGGTAATGGTCAGGATGATGCGATCCGCCTTGCCATCGCCGTTGGTGTCAATGAGTTGTCCGCCATCAACGTTGCCGCTGGTGGCGGTAAAGTCAAAGCTCGATCCATCGGGCCGGACTTTCATGACCTTGGTGGCAGAAACGCCATTGCCACCGAGTTCGATGGTGATGCGCACCTGCGCGCCTGCGCGGTTGGGGTCGGCGTCGGTAAAACCTCCAGTATCCGGGCTTTGGTCGTGGTTGGCGTCAGCCGTGGCGGTAAAGTTGATGACGTCGCTGGAGGCACCTAAACCCTGGGCTGAGAGGTCTTGCAGCATCGAGCCGCCTGCGGTTGTTGCGGCGGGGCTTACGCCCACGTCGCTGAGCTGGATGCTGCCCTGGTTGTCGGGAGTTCCGTCGCCGTTGGTGTCTCCGGCAATCAAGGAGCCGTAGCTCGCGTTGCCGCCATTGCCACTGTTTGCGTTGCTGAAGTCCTGGGCGTTGGTCAGCGGTGCGGTGGCGACGTCGCTTTGCTGCGAATCGGACAGTCCATCGCCGTTGAAGTCGCCCCCGGCGGCTCCGGCGTTTTCTGTGGCTGGGGTGATGCCGTCAAAGTCGGTGACGAAGGCAACCGTGGTGCTGGCACCCGTGGAGGTGTTGCCAGCTTTGTCTGTGAGCGATGCCAGGAAGGTGATGGCGCGGTTGTCGGGAAAGGTGTGTGCGTCGATGCTGAGTGTGACGGTGCCTGCGGCTATTTGTGCGGCTGTCAGGGTTGTGGTGCTGAGCTTGGTCTCAAAGCTGCCGTTGCCATCTACGTCGGCTGTGAAGCTCAGGCGATCCGTGTTTGTCGCTCCTTGGGGTAGTGTTGCCGTGAAGTCGGGCGCAAGGATATTGGTTTTGCCATCACCCACCGGGGTGCTGTCGGATGCGGTATCGAGTTGGAGCGTCAGGGGCGCCGGTGGCGCGCTGGTGTCGAGTTCTACGGTGAGTGTGCTGGCGGTGCTTTGGTTGAGTGCCAGATCGACTGCCTTGGCCGAGAGGGTGTACAAGCCATCACCGCCGGTTGTTCCTGCATTGTTGCTCAGGGTGGCAAGGTTTACGCCGGAGAGGGTCCAGACGCCGCTTTGGCTGGCCTGGGTGCTGCCGATGGTGTTGCCGCGCGCATCGCTGACGGTGATGGTGGCAAAGGCTTCGGCTTCGCCAGTGAGGGCAATTGCCGCCTTGTTGATCAGGTTGTCGGCGTCAGATATTCCGGTGTCGCCGCCGGGGCTGAGCTGGATGCTGGGTGCGATGGTGGAGGTGTCTTGTTCCTGCACATTGTTGACCTGAACGGTGATGGCCTTGCTGTCAAGGAGTGCGCCTTTATCGGTGGCTATCACGTTGAAGCTGTAGCTGGCCTTGGCGTTGATATCGGCAGTGCTCTTGAGCGTGACGGCTCCGGTTGCGGCTACGGTCAGCAGATCCGCATCCGCGCCCGAGAGGCTGTAGGTCAGCACGTCACCGGCATCCGGGTCGCTGGCTGTGGCGCTGTAGACCAGGGTTCCCGCCGGGCTGTTGTTGGCGACTGCGGCGCTGGTGTCCGAGGTGATGGTGGGGGCTTCGTTGATGTCGGTGACATGGACGGTGAGCGTTTGCACGTCGCCGCCGCCTTGGGTGTCACTGGCCGTGACTTGCACCACGTAGGTGTTGTTGGCGGTGGTGTCGCCCTGGTCCTGTGGGTTTTCGAAGTTGGGGGCACTGGTAAAGCGCAATGCACCAGTTGTGGGGTCGATGGTGAATCGGGCCTGGTCGGCTCCGCCGGTGAGGCTGTAGGTCAAGGCGAGTTCGGCTTGTACCGTGGTGACGGCAGTGTTGTTTTCGCTGATGCTGACGCTGGCTGTGGGTTCGCCGCCGTTGCTGGTGATGCGCGTGCCCATCACCGCTGGGCCGCCAGGGTCCTTGATGATGCCGTTGGCCACGCCGTCGGCGTCGTAGGGACCACCATCGGTCAGACTGAAGGTGATCTTGCTTTTGTTGCCGACTGTGCTAACGCTTGCAATGTTGCTCCAGGTGTTGGTGATGCTGCTCTGCTTGTAGTAGCCGTTCATGCCCAGCGTTTTATCGACGTACATGCTGATTGCAACGCTTGCACCCGGTGTGACGTTGTTAATGTCAAAGTCAAATTGGCCCAGTGGCATTTTGGCGTTGCGCGGCAGGCCTGCGGGTGCGCTTGTGTTGGCGATGTTGCTCAGGATCAGTCCGTTGGCGACTTCAATGGTGGCAAAGCGTTTGGATACATCGACAGTGCCTACCGTGGGCATCGAGGCTACGTTGAGCTGTTCACGGTCCTGTATGCCGTCGCCATTGCCGTCACCCTTGCCAGTGCCGTTTGCGTTGGGTACCGGGTCTTCGAGCGAGTTGAGTTGGCCGTCGTTGTCTATGTCGCTGTCGGTTTTGTCCGGTATGCTGTCACGGTCAATGTCGGACAGTACGGTCACGGTGATGGCCTGCGTGTCGCTGCCACCTTTGCCATCGCGGGCAGCGACTTCGACTTGGTAACTGTTGTTGCCATCGCTGTCACTGGGTGTGCGCACATTGGGTGCAGTGGTGAATTTCAAGGCTCCGCTGGCGTTGTCGATGCTGAATTTGCTTTGGTCAGCGCCGCCGGTGATGCTGTAACTCAAGGGGTCGTTGTCCGCATCGGTGGCGGTGACGGTGGTGACCGCTGTGCGCAGTTCTGCCAGTTCGATAGCCGCAGAGTCCCCTGCGCCGTCGCTGGTAATCTTTGGGGCTGCATTGACATTGACTTTGTTGATCGCCAGGGTGACGGCTTGTTCTGCTGCGTTATTTGCAGCGTCACTCGCTATGACTGTAAAGCTGTAGCTGGGTTTGGCTTCAAAGTCGGGGTTGGCGGTGAGGGTGACTGCGCCGGTGCTGGCGTCGATGGTTAGTCCTGCGTCGCTGCCGGCTTTGAGGCTGTAGGTGGTGGAGCCCGTGGCGATGTCGGCGGTGTCGGTGGAGGTGGCGGTGTAGATGGTTTGGTTTGCGCCGCTGTTTTCGTCTATCGCCGTGGCCGTTGCGGCGCTGGTGATCGTTGGGGCTACTTCGTCCTTGTTGTTGATGGCCAGTGTGACGGCTTGTTCTGCTGCGTTTTTTGCAGCGTCACTCGCCATGACTGTAAAGCTGTAGCTGGGTTTTGTCTCAAAGTCGGGGTTGGTAGAGAGGGTGACGGCTCCGGTGCTGGCGTCGATGCTCAGCCCCGCGTCGCTTCCGGCCTTGAGGCTGTAGGTGGTGGCTCCCGTGGCAATGTCGGCAGTGTCGGCGGTGTCGGTGGATGTGGCGGTGTAGATGGTTTGACCTGCGCCGCTGTTTTCGTCTATCGCTGTGGCCGTTGCGCCGCTGGTGATCGTGGGGACTACTTCGTCCTTGTTGTTGATGGTCAGCGTGACGGCTTGTTCTGCTGCGTTTTTTGCAGCGTCGGTGGCAATAACTGTAAAGCTGTAGCTGGGTTTTGTCTCAAAGTCGGGGTTGGCGGTGAGCGTGACGGCTCCGGTGCTGGCGTCGATGGTTAGTCCTGCGTCACTGTCAGCTCTGAGGCTGTAGGTGGTGGCGCCTGTGGCGATGTCGGCGGTGTCGGTGGAGGTTGCGGTGTAGATGGTTTGAGCAGCGCCGCTGTTCTCGTCTAGCGCTGTGGCAATAGCTCCCGATGTGATCGTGGGTGCTACTTCGTCCTTGTTGTTGATGGTCAGTGTGACGGCTTGTTCTGCTAGGTTTTTTGCAGCGTCGGTCGCAACCACTGTAAAGCTGTAGCTGGGTTTTGCCTCAAAGTCGGGGTTGGTAGAGAGGGTGACGGCCCCGGTGCTGGCGTCGATGCTCAGCCCCGCGTCGCTTCCGGCCTTGAGGCTGTAGACGGTAGAACCTGTGGCAATATCAGCGGTGTCGGTGGAGGTTGCGGTGTAGATGGCTTGGCCTGCGCCGCTGTTCTCGTCTAGCGCTGTGGCAATAGCTCCCGATGTGATCGTGGGGGCTACTTCGTCCTTGTTGTTGATGGTCAGTGTGACGGCTTGTTCTGCTGTGTTTTTTGCAGCGTCGGTGGCAATAACTGTAAAGCTGTAGCTGGGTTTTGCCTCAAAGTCGGGGTTGGCGGTGAGCGTGACGGCTCCGGTGCTGGCGTCGATGCTCAAGCCTGCGTCGCTTCCGGCCTTGAGGCTGTAGACGGTGGCACCTGTGGCAATGTCGGCAGTGTCGGTGGAGGTTGCGGTGTAGATGGTTTGGTTTGCGCCGCTGTTCTCGTCTAGCGCTGTGGCAATAGCTCCCGATGTGATCGTGGGGGCTACTTCGTCTTTGTTGGTGATGTCCAGCGTGACGGCTTTTTCGTTCGTGCTGTTGGCCGCGTCGCTGACTACGACGGTGAAGCTGTAGCTGGGCTGGGTCTCAAAGTTGGCAGATGTCTTGAGTGTCACGGTTCCACTGGCGCCGTCGATGGATAAAAGAGTGGCATCACTTCCGCTGAGACTGTAGCTCAGGGTATCGCCACTGTCGATGTCGGTGGCACTGGCGGTGTAGAGCACGGTGCTGACGGGGCTGTTTTCGGCGACGCTGGCGGTGTTGCCAGAGGTAAGGGTCGGGGTGTCGTTGGAACCTTTGACCGTGATGGTGACGCCCTGGCTTGCGGTGCCATCGGCGGAGACGGCGGTGAAGGTGTCCGTTTTGCTGCTGCCTGCCGCCATGGCCTGTACGGCGCTTGCGCTGTTGTCCAGGGTGTAGCTCCAGGTTCCGTTGTTTCCCAGGCTGAAGCTGCCGTAGGTGCCGCTTACGTTGGATTGCACCTGAAAGCCGCTGTTGTCGACGTCGGTGACAACAAGGGTCGCGCTGGTACTGAGTTTGGTGTCTTCGGTGACTTCGCCGGTGCTTGTTCCGCCGATGCTGGCCGTGTCGTTGACGGCGTTGACGTTGATGGTTTCGGTGTAGGCGCTTGTGCTGTATTCGGCGCCATCGTGTACTTTGAACTGGAAGGTGGTGTAGGGCGTGCCGGAAGCATCCTGGGTGCCGGTAAAGCTGAGTTTGCCAGCAGTGATGTCGCTGGCGGCAATTTCCTGATCCAGTGTGACTGTCGTGCTGTTCAGTTTCAAGGTGCCCGCAGCGGGCAAGGCGGTGATTTTGGCTTTCGTGAAGGTGTTGATCGAGGCATCGGTATCGGTGTCGCTGAAGTGAAAGTCGGCAGCAACGAATGTGTAGGCAGTGTCTTCGTTGGTGCTCACCGTACCGTTGGTCGCGGTCGGCGGGGTGTTGTTCATGGTCAGGGTAAAGTCGTTGCCACTGCCGTTGACGGTGGTTTTATAACTTGCCTGTAACGCCCCGATCCTGCTTGCCTCGGCCACATCTTTGAATGTGCCGGTAATGTCATCCGAAGCGTCATTGTCAACCAGTTTGAAGGTGTCATTGAGCGCCGGGGTATAGGCGTTGACCAGGTTTACTGTGAGCGGCCCGCTGTTGAACGTAACGCTTCCCGTGACTGCCAGCTGGTCGTAGTCGGTACCGGCAGTGGTGGCACCCTTGATGTCGGCCACCAGGGTGGAGTCCGACGACAGGGCGAGATTGTTATTGAGGGTCAGCTTTCCGACCCCGTTGTTGGTCCCGGCCACGCCGGGCGACAGGGTGCCGTCCACCGTCACCGCGCCGTCGATGGAGCCGGTGCCGCCCAGGGTGGCACCCGACGCGACCGACACCGCCCCGGCGCCGGAGAGCGCGCTGGAGCTGAGCAGCAAGGTGCCGGCGCTGATGGTGGTGCCGCCCGAATAGGTGTTGGTGGCGTTGGAGAGAGTCAGCGTGCCCGAGCCGGTCTTGGTCAGGGCACCGCTGCCGGACATCATCCCCGACAGGGTGACGGCGGCGCTGTTGTTGACGGTGGCACTGCCGGTCAGGCTGACAGCATTGTCGATGGTGGTGGCCCCGGTCACCTGCAAGATGGAGCCGGAGTTCAGGTTCACCGTGCCGCTGCCCAGATTGGCGTCTGCGGCAATGCTGAGAGTGCCGCCGCTGACGGTGGTGGCGAAGGCGTTGCTGCTGTTGGTGCCCGATAGGGTGAGCGTGCCCAAGCCGGGTTTGACCAGCGCGCCGGTGCCGGTGACCGTGCCGGCAAACTCGGTCGAGGAGTTGTCGCCACCGGCGTTCAGAGTGCTGGTGCCCAGCGCGATAGTGGCGCCGCCAACACCGGAGATCGAGCCAACCGTGTCATCCTGAGACAGGGTCAAGGTGGCGCCGGAGGCCAGCGTCACTGCGGTGGTGTCGGCCAGTGTCCCGCCCGAACGGTTCAGCGTCAGCCCGCCGGCCGAGACCGTGGTGGCGCCGGTGTAGGTGTTGTTGCCGGTCAAGGTCAGGGTGCCAGAGCCGGTCTTGGTCAGGCCGCCAGTGCTGCTGGTGCCGTTGGCGATGACGCCGGTGAAACTCGTGCTCGTTGACTGGTTGACGGTCAGCGTCGCGTTGTTATTGAGGGTGATGTTGCCCGACATCGACAAGGCGCCGATGGTTTCCGAGGCGTTCACGGCCAGGTTCCCCGCCCCTGACACCGCCTCGGTGTCGGCCAGCGCCGAGCCGCCCGACAGTGCCACCGTCCCGGCACTGATCGCCAGCCCGCCGGTATGGGTGTTGGTGTTCGACAGGGTGAGCGTGCCGGCCCCGTCCTTGGTCAGCGCACTGCTGCCGGAAATCACCCCCGACAGCTCGACCGCGTTCGCGTTACTGAGGGTCGCGTCGGACGACACCGCGATGTCGTTGGTGATCGTCACGCCCGTGCCGGTGATCGTCAACACGGTGCCGGAGGTGTTCAATGTCACCGCGCCGCTTCCAAGGTTGGTCCCATTGGTTACGCTGAGGCCGTTTGCACCGGAAATCTTCGTCCCGCCCGAATAGTCGTTGCTTCCGCCGAGGGTCAGGAGTTGCCCGCCAGTCTTGGCCAAAGCCCCGGCGCCGGTAATGTTCCCCGAAAGCGTGGCCGCGCCGGTGCTGACATTGACCGTCACATCCCCGCCCGACAACGTGATGGGGTTGTCGATGGACCCTGCGTTCTGCAGCACGAGCGTAACCCCCGCGTCGAGCGTCACTGCGCCGGTGCCCAGATTGCCGTCGGCACCGATCTGCAGCGTGCCGACGTTGACGCTGATGCTATTGAGGCCGGTGCCCGTGCCGCCGCCGGTGGCGGTGTTGTTGGTGCCGCCCAGCACCAGTTTGCCAGTGCCGCTGCCGGTCTTGGCCAGGGACGAGACGACAGTGCCGTCATCGGCCAGCGTCGAGTTGATGGTCAGCGTGTCGCCGGTGGCGTTGCTGACGGTCAGGCCGCCAAGCAGTTGCAGGGTGCTGCCGGAAATAGTGAGTGTGCCAACGGTGTCGGTGTCGAAGGTAACGCCAGCCTTGACCGTCGCCGTACTGCCCAGCGTGATGTTGCCGATGCCAGACGCGAAGCCGATGGTGCCGTTGGCATTGACGTAGTGCAGTGCCTCGCGCAGGCTGAGTCCGCCGCTGCCGTCGCCGTCGGTCAGGTCGGCGGTATAGCTGGCGCCGATGGTGGCGTCGTCGCCGGTATCCAAATTGGTAGTGACGACCAGCGTGTCGCTGACGGTGATGGTCACTGCCTGATCCTTGAACAGCCCGCCAACATCGGTGGCCCGCACCGTCACGGTATAGTTTCCTGCGGTCAGGCCGGAAGGGAGAACCGCGCGCAGCGCTGCGGTGCTGGCCCCGGCGGAGGAGGACGACGAGCCGCCGGTGCCCAGATCGAACACCGCGCCATTGGTGTTGGTGACCGCCCCCGACGGCCCGGAGACCGCCTGGATCGAGTAGGTCCAGGTGTGATTCGTCCAAACTTACCCTAAGTTTTTCCCCAACTTTTGGCCCCCTGTAACCACCCGCCGCCGAGGGGAAGTGCGTCAAATAATTTCTTCAACGACGAAAAACAAAATGTACCGAAATCGCTTAACGGTGCATTGGGAAACTTTGCGCTGATGGCAGGCAAATCGCTTACAGATATAGATTGGGCGGGAGGTTCTGACCAAGATTCAGTATCCGGGATGAGGACAAGGTGGCGTCGTCCAGGATTGTTCGCCAAGGTTTCCAAACTCCCTGGATTTGGCAATACATCTCGACGTTGTTTGCTCAACGAATCTACACATCCGATCACCTCTTTATGTTTCGCAACCGTGATATCAACAACATCTTGCGCATCCTGTTTCGTCAATGTTCCGCACAGTGCTGGTAGGTGAAAAGCGATTCGATCAGCATCCTTCACTTGCCCCATTCCCAGTCGCTTGCCTACACCAAACAGTGATTCAAGGACATCGGTGCTGATGGGCAAACCCGTTTGATTCAACCCCAGCCTATTGGCAATTTCCAACTGTGACTTTGCCCAATCAGTAAAACCGATTCGTATCGAAGAGGATGCGGGCATGACCTCAATCAACTTCTGACATTGCGCGTAGGTTGCAAGGTTCAACCCCCTCTTGTTTGAGGATTTTTTGACATGCCAGCATCGACTTTGCATCGCGAAGGAATCGTTTGATAAACGGCTCACACTCGGGCAATTGATCCAAGCTTGCTCTTAATTTCGCTAACATCGGTGCGTCTTCAGCCTGGTTTTGCGGCACATGTTTGAGCAGTTTGTCCGCCCATTCGACCAAACGGTGCAAGTTCATAAAGCGGGCTTTGAACGAGACCTTCGGAGGTGCAAGGCATGCCAAGATCGTCTGTTTGAGTTTCTTGGACACCTGGCCGCAGGCTGTGATGAAGGTGTTAAACAACGGATCCTCTGCATATTCGTGCTTGAAAAGATTGGCAACCATATGGGAGAGATCGTCGATGCACTCAAGGGATGTCCCTTGTTCATTCAACAAGCGGATGGCCTTTTCAAGATCGGTTCCGCCGTCTTTGAGGAAAGCAGCGGGGAAAAAATCCCACTTTGGCAAATACTTTGCGTAAAAATTCGGCAATCGTTTCGCCATTCCAGGATTCCTCAACAGCGGTGGCGACACACTGAACATCCGCCAATCCTGGCGCATACTCATTTTGTTCATGGTGCCTGAGATTCAATGCCAGTACGCTGAGTATCTTCCCCGAGCCCAGTCCTATGCTGATATCAATAAGCCAAACCGTTTGCATTGCACCCCCAGCAGCGTTGCCAAGGGATTGGACGAACGTTTGCATTTTTGCGATGGATAGACGGGATACATAGTTGCTGACCGTTTGTGGACAAGGTGTCTTCAGCAGACCAAGGTAGGGGGCAAGCACGGCCAACACTCTTGCAATTGCACGGAATCCGATTCGTGCTGAGAGGAACAAGCACAAAACAAGGAAAACAACATCCACTTTGTTTTGGATGCACGCCATTGCTTGCTTGCCTTGTTTCGCCAATTCAGCTTTGGCTGCCTTGGCCTCCCCTTTAAATTTATCTCGTTCTTTTTTAGTCGCCGGATTTCTTTACGAATCGCACGCACTTTGGTGGCACGATCAATCGCTTTTTTTCCAAACCTCTCGACTCTTGTGCAGCTTTGACTTTTCACTCATGATGATGTTCCAGTAACAATACGAGAGAACATAAAACGAAGAACGACGTTTTCTTGTTCGGGCAAGTAGGGCCATTTCTTGGGGGAAAGAAATTGGTTATTTTGAAGCATTTTTGGACAGCCTAGTCCAGGTGGTATTGTCAACGTCGCTGGCCTGCAGCGTCGCCACAGTGAAGTTCGCGCCCTCAAAGGTGCTGACCGTCCCGGTGGTGGGGGAGACGGCGGAGGGCGCATCGTTCTCCGCTGTCACCGCCACGGTGCGGGTGGCTGCCGTAGCGGCGTTGCCCGCCCCGTCGGTCAGGGTGAAGGTGACGGTGCGGTTCAACGTTCCCGGATTTTCCGACGTGCTGTTGTAGCGGATCGCTTGGACCACGCTTTGGATGTCAGCCTCCGTCGCCGAGGACAGGAAGGTGATGGTCCAGGTCGCGCTGTTGGTGACGCTGGAGGTGGTGACTGTGCCGATGTTGGTGGTGGCGGAGCGCAGGTCGGTGCCGTTGACGTTGATCCCGGCGCCGGTGCCAGTCGGCAGCGACAGGGTATCGGCTGCTTCGCCATTGGCGCTTATTTGTACCGTCAGCACGGATGCGCCGGGCGTGCCGGTTTCTGTTACGGTGGCGGTGGAGTCCAGTGCTGTGGCGGCACCGTTTTCGGTATAAGACAAAGGCGTGACGTTGCTACTGATGGTTGGGGCGTTGCCGTCTATTACCAATGCTTTGTTGAAACCGAGTGAGCCGGTGGCAGAAGGGGCTGGCAGCGTTAAAACAGCGTCAGCGCCGCTCGCTGTATCAATGATGGTGCCGCTGTTGGGAGCCAGAGCGGTGGTCGTGGTGAAATCCAGGTCGGCAGCAGTGTCACCTGCCTGAACGGTATAGGTAAAAGTCAGCGTGCTGGTGCCGGTGCCGCTGGCGTAGGTGGCAAGCCGGTCAGGGGTACCTGTTTCCAGCGTGAGTTGGGGTGTGCCGCTGACATCAACGCTCTTGTCGAACGTAACGGTGATGGAAATCGTGCCGCCCACGCCATAAGCACCATCGACTGTGGTGGCTGACACGTCAGTGACAACCGCCGGGGAACGCATCTCAAAGGTGCTGATGTTGGAAAAGACGAAGCCGTCCCAGACCTTGAGGGTAAAAACATATTCACCCGCAGTGGCCGAGTTGAACTGGAGCGATTTGATGATGTAGGCGGCATCCAGGTCGGTGGCCGCTGCGGTCAGGGTGATCTTCAGGGCCGCACCGTCTTGACCGGTATCCGTGCCATCCACAGTAGCGACTGCAACATCATCACTTTCGCGGTGAATGGTGATGCCAGCCCCCAATGCCGTGCGTCCTGCGTCACTGCTGTAGTGGTAATCGTCCCAGAGAAAAAAGCTGCCCGCGCTCGGGCCAGTACTGCGTGTGATCTGGATGTAGCCACCCGCGCCCAGGATGTCCGGGTCAGAAAAGCTGCCTGGCAGCCTGCCGTTATATTCCGAATCAATCCAGTCATTGGCAGCATTTGGTGCGCCGGGGATGAAGGTGACGATGTCACCATTCAATTCGCTGACCTCCGGCGCGTCATTCACAGAGGTGGCCACCACCGTGGTGGTGTTATTGGTTACCGCCGAAGCAATGCCGTCATCAACGCTGACGGTAAAAGTCGTGGTTTCGGTCGAACCCGCAGACACACGGTTATTCGTGGGATCAAAAACGAGTTGGCGGATTGCCGTTTGCAATGCGGCGGGGGTGCCTGGGGCGTGGGTGTAGGTCAAACCGCCATTCGCAGTGGAAAAACCTGACGCAGTTAGCGAGGCCGATGTGAATACGCCTTTGGCCGCAGTGTCCAGGGTGATGGAGACAGTTTCGGAGGCGCCTGTATCCGGGTCGGCAATCGTCAAGCCAGAGAACAGGCTGACCGTGGCAGTGTCGTTGATGCCCTGCGATGCCACAGCGCCGCCGAGGGTAGGTGCATCGTTCACACTGCTGACCACAATGCTGCCGCTGGCGGTGTTGGCTGAGAAGGCCGTGGTGGTGCCGTTGGTGCTGGAGTCGACATTGCCGCGCACGCTGTTGGTGGAGGCCGTTCCGGTGGTCTGGTCCCACGCCCGGTAGGTAAAGGTGGCGGTTTCGCCATTGGCAGAATCAGGTATATAGCGGACGTAGCTGGTGCTGGTCAACAGCAAGGCTGACGTGCTGGACACCGTGCCAAAACTGTTCCAGGTGGCGTTGTCCGTAGAGTATTGCCATGTGCCATTGCCGGTGGTGGCAGTAATGGCCATGCCACTGAGTGCGCTGCTGTCCACGTCGGCCCGACTGGCATCGGTTAAGAATGCCGACACCAGCGAGGATGCGCTGGTGGTGTCCTCGTTGGTGGTAGTCAGGCTGGTGGATGCGCCGTTGGTGATGGTGGGTGCATCGTTCAAACTGCTGACCACAATGCTGCCGTTGGCGGTATTGACCGAATAGGCCGTGGTGGTGCCGTTGGTGCTGGGGTCGGCATTGCCACGCACGCTGTTGGTGGATGCCGTTCCGGTGATCTGGTCCCATGCCCGGTAGGTAAAGGTGGCGGTTTCGCCATTGGCAGAATCAGGTATATAGCGGACGTAGCTGGTGCTGGTCAACAGCAAGGCTGACGTGCTGGACACCGTGCCGAAGCTGTTCCAGGTGGCGTTGTCCGTAGAGTATTGCCATGTGCCATTGCCGGTGGTGGCGGTGATGGCCATGCCGCTGAGTGCGCTGGTGTCCACATCGGCCCGGCTGGCTCCGGTCAGGAAGGACGATACCAGGGATGAGGAACTGGTGGTGTCCTCATTGGTGGTGGTCAGGCTGGTGGAGGCGCCGTTGGTGATGGTGGGTGCATCGTTAACGGCGGTGATGGTGATGCTGAAGGTCTGTCCGGTCAGGGTACCGCCTGCGCCGTCGGCAACGCTGAAGGTGAAGCTGTCGGCGCCGTTCGCGTTGGCGGTTGGGGTGTATTTGATCAGGTTGCTGTCAATGTCAGCCTGGGTAAAAGTGCCACTAGCGCTGATGGTTGAGCCGTTATTTGTCAAAGAGCCCTTGGTCGGCGCAGTGCCGACGGTAAAGGTGCGTGCCGTTGTGGCCTGTTCAGCATCTTTGACTTCAAGCTTTTCCGTGGTGATGGTGGTGATGCTGGCATCTTCCAACACGGTCAATCCCGTATTTGCGCCGCCGGTGAACGTGGGGGCGGTGTTGGCGGGGGCAGAACACTCATCAATTATCGCCATGATAGAAGCGCCGTCAGCAGAATTTGCAGCACCTATAGTATCCCCGGGGCTCATAGGCGTTCCGGTACTAGTAAGTGCGTGATCCGCACGCCAGTAAGCACCAGGCGCATAGTAGTGCGCCCATAGCGTTGATCCGTCTGGACCCAAAATCGTGGTTCCACTCACCACACACCCCAAGCAATGGCTGATGTCCTGCATGCCCGCCAGCGTAAACGGCAGCACGGTTTCAACATTGCCGGTCGAATATTCCAAATCCCAATCCCCGCCCAGTCGTGTCGGCCCGGTCTTGTCGGTGGAAGCCACCACGTCCACATGACCCAACTGCGCCGACAAGTCGTTGATGAATGTCTGCCCGGCCTCGCCATACGCCACCGAGCAGCCATACAGCAGCAAATCCCCACCCGGCTTCAACGCCGCGCCAATGGCCGCCACGTCCGCCGGGTCAGCCTTGATGGCCGCATCGTCAATCCAGTGCGCCCCGAGTTGAATCGCACCGCCATGGCCTTCGGTCACCAAATGGATGGCATCCAGATTCTTGTAGCCCGCCAGTGCTTTGGCCAGCCCATCCAGCCCGCTTTGCCCCGGTTGCAGCACGATCACCGGAATGCGTGGGTCCATGCCCGCAATCAGGGTCTGGTAGTCGGCCACCGTCCAGTCCACCACAATCACCTGGGTAGGGGCCATGTCGGCGAGACTAAAGGAAAAGGGAGCGATGGGCGTGTTCACAAAATCTGTATACATGGCGGGGCTACTTTCTTAAATCTGGGAAGATGTGTCGGGGGCTGAAACTGCTTCTGGTGCTCGGGGTGCAGGTGCGGTGATGGCGAAATCGCCCGGCGGGCCAAGTACCAGCGCACGCTGCAACTGGGGTTCACTAAAGCCGGGGGTAAAGGGGTTGATGATTCCGGGCAAAAAAGCCACGTCGTACAACTCGGTCACTGGCCCTTCAATCGTCAGCCAGTGCGTCAGGGTGGCGGTGCGGGTGTCCACCACCAGCAGGCCGCAGGTTTGCTGAATGTGCTGCTCTTTCAGGCGTGGGGCCACTGACAAGCCCGACGAAAAGGCGTTGTCACGCAGTTTCGACAGGCCAATCACGGCGTAGTCGCCGACAAAGCACAGCCCGCGCGCAAAGCCGGGGCACTGCCCCATGACCACATATTTGCCGCTGGCAAAGTCCACATAGCCAAAATTGCCATCGCCCGAGTTGAGCAGCCACAGCCGCCCCTGGTGCCAGCGCGGCGAGTGCGGCATGGAGAGGCCCTCGCAAACAATTTTGTTGCTGGCAATGTCCACCACGATGCCGCCATCGCTTTTCATGGGCTTCCAGCCAATGGACGTGTCACTACGACCGCAAAGGGTTGCATAGGCCAGTTCACCGTCGCGCGTACACATGCCGTTCAAGTGGCAGCGGTCACCCAGCGAGATGCTGGAGATGAAGTCTGGCTTCCAGACCGGACGAAAGTTGTAGTGGTCGTCAATGGCAGCAATGCAGCTGTAATGGGTGTTGACAAACAGCAGCTCGTGTTTTTCACCGCGATAGCGCACGTCTGCCAGGATGTCATGCACGTCACACGGCCCCAGAAAATAGCCTTTGCGCGGCATGTACACCGCATCAAAGCTTGTTTTTCCCAGCGTCTGCGGCCCTATGTTGGTAAACCGCCAGGCTTGCTGCTGGTTGGCAATCCACAGCCCCTTGTCGTCCACCGCCAGACCCATAGCCGCACCCATGATGCGCTCTAGCGCGTTGGTTTTATCGCCCTCGCCCGCTGACAGCATGAACAGCCGCGCCGATTGGTAGGTGGTGAACGCCAAGCTGCCGTTCACTTCGCGCAGCCAGGCACCGAGCTTGGGTGAGGCGTGCAGCGTGGGTTTGACCTGGCTTTTTTCCTGGGTCAATACGGCGGAGAGGCCGCCTTCGGCTTTGTTCGGTTCGGTGGGGATGGGCTCAGAGACCGGGACAATGCCTGCTTCGGCTTGGGCTTGGGAGTTCATGCTTTTATGTGTCATTCTGGACAGTAAGCCTCGTGGAACGTGCGGGAACAGCTATTAATTAAGCAGCAAATCACAAGACAAAGATAAGCCGTGATGGGTCGCAATCACGCTTATGCTCAAGTTTGAAATTGACATGGCAGTACCACCGAGTGGAGATGGAGATCAATCGGAACAGGATAACCGAATTCCAGCACAGCAGCGGATAGCAAGTCTCAATTTTTGCGTTCGTGCTCAAGGCTTGTGCAGGCTGCAAATGCGTGCCACTGCTTTTATCCGAAGCATCCGTCACCACATCCATGCGTTCTTATGTGCTATTTCGGCCACTAGCCCCCGTGGAATGTGCGGATACAGCTATGAATAGTGGAGCATTGCGGAACACCGGCCTATGGGAGCAGGAATCGTTAATTCAATTCACCAAGTCTGGCCGAAATCCTGTGAATGAGTCCTTCACTGAAGTAAATGCCTTGTTCACGCATGGAAAACGATGCCTTGGAAAACGATGGGATCAAGCCCTGCGCTTTGGCCTTGGCCAAGATACCCAAAGTGCCCGTGACCTGCAAGCCCATGTATTCAGCCAGGTTACGCCCCAGTTTCTCGTCCATTAAAACCAATGCCGTAGGCTGCTGCGCGGCCAGCAACAAGGTGTCACGCTCGCCGCGATCCAGTTCAAAAAGAGCGGGCATTCGTTGGTCAGACTGCACCGCTTGAACAGCAACCCAGGCCAGGGTCGCCAAATCTGGAACCCTATTTTTCCACCTTCGCTGCACTCTTTTACGACGGAAGGAGCAACGACGATGCTGCCAAAAATGGTCGGCATCAGGTGCAGCAGATTCACACTGCTCAGAGAGATAAAGGGGGTCGTATTTGAGAAAACAATCGCAGCAAGGCGGTTTCGCGTGCAAAGTCGTCTTCGCTGTTATCCAGGAAGCTGGCTCCGGATTGCATTGCCTGCATCAAAAAATGAATGCGCGGCAAACCACACCAGCGCGCAGCCATGCCAGACGACAGTTTTCCCTCCTTGAACAGCACAGTGGCCGACTGCAGCTTGATCAGATCACCAAAACGCTGTGCATCCAGATGTAGTCCCATCAATATTTCAGGTGGGCAATCGATTTCAATGGTTTGCTTCATGGTATATCCTGGAAGGCGATGGCGGGTTGATGCGCCCATTTTTACATAGGTTATTGGGTTCGTGCTCGGTATCGGGATACAAATTGCTCCCTCATCATGACGTAGGAAAGTCCGTGTATTCTGGGGCGGAATTATGTGCCTATGTGCCCTTTTGGCCGCTAGCCAGCGTGGAATATGCGGTATAAGCTATAAATTTCGATAAATAGTAAAAATAAGGTGATGGCGCTGAACCCGGCGTCCATGGCCTCGTTCCGGGAAGCCATACGCCCTTGAGTTACCCTGCAATTTCTCCACTTCGTGGAATAATTGCAGGGATGTATGAACGAGAAGTAGCACAAGAGTTAGACATTTACCTGCAGGAGTTTCCCGCAGTTGCCATTTTGGGGCCACGCCAGGTCGGAAAAACAACGCTGGCGCATCAGCTGATGCAGCGGCTTATGCACAGTAGAACCCCATCTGGCGTGGGACGGGCAGCACGGCCAGTCCTTTACCTGGACCTGGAAACGCCCGCAGACCTGGCCCAACTCGGTGACCCTGGCGCGTTTTTCTCCGCCCACGCGGATGCGCTGGTCATTCTGGATGAGGTTCAGCGCCTGCCGGGCTTGTTTGCGGTGCTGCGCGGCGTGATCGACCAACGTCGCCGAGCCGGAGTATTCAACGGCCAGTTTTTATTGTTGGGCTCTGCCAGCATGGAACTACTGTCGCAATCCAGCGAAAGCCTGGCGGGACGCCTGGCTTATCTGGAACTGGTGCCCCTGATTCTCACCGAGCTGCCCGCTGCGCCCACCCCGGCGCAAAACAACTTATGGCTGCGCGGCGGGTTCCCAGGCTCTTACCTGGCGCGCAGCGACGCCGCAAGCCTGCGCTGGCGCCAACAGTTCATCACCACCTATCTGGAGCGCGACATACCGTTGCTGGGGCCGCGCATACCGGCACAAACCCTGCGCAGTCTGTGGACCATGCTGGCCTACGAGCAGGCACAAGTGCTCAACGCGGCGCGTTTGGCGGCGTCATTGGGCGTAAGCGGGCAGACGATTGGCCGCTATCTGGATTTGTTGTGCGACTTGCTGCTGGTGCGTCGTTTGCAGCCATGGGCCAAACAGTCCAGCAAGAGGCTGATCAAAGCACCCAAGGTGTACGTGCGTGACAGCGGCCTGGTACATGCATTGTTGGGCTTGGGCACATTGGACGCCCTGCTCTCGCACCCGGTGGTGGGGGGCAGCTGGGAAGGCTGGGTGATTGAAAACCTGCTCAGCAGCGCCCCACCCACGACCCAGCACAGCTACTACCGCACCGCCGTAGGTGCTGAAATTGATCTTTTGCTGGAGCTGCCCGGTGGCGCGCTCTGGGCGATAGAAATCAAGCGCTCCAGCGCACCCACCGTCACCAAGGGCTACCACATCGCCTGCGATGACGTAGGCGCCACCCGCCGCGTGGTGGTCAGTGGTGCCACGCAACGATTTCCCATGGCGGGCGGCCTGGAACATGTCCCGCTACAAGACTTGATGTGCGAATTGCAGGCGCTGCGCAGCGCACATTTCGCATAAATTTCACTGCAAAAAACATAGCTGCTACCGCTTGTTACATAAGGCTTGTAGCCCGATTTATCTTGAATTTTGCCCTTCAAAACGGGTCAAGGCGATGCTGATACCGCCATGCGGCATCAAAACGGGCCGTTTTCGGGTGTTTTTACATGGCAAATCGGGCTGTAAGCATTATGGAATAAGCGGATGCAGCTATTTTATAAGGAGCACTTAGACCGCTACACCAACCAAAGCCCCTCAGCGCCGTACTGTACGCCTACAACCTCGGCGGTCTGAATCCACTGCTCCAGCATCTCTGCACGGGAGTGGCCGGTGCCGAGATAGTCGCTCAGAACTTCAGCCCGGCTGCATCGGCATCACGTGACGGCGTGTTGTGGTAGAGCAGCTCCACAAACGCCTTGTCGCTCAACGGCCCATTCTCATTACGCTGCACAAACTCTGTATCCACCAGCATGCCCTGGGCGTACTGCTGAATGCTCAAATCCGCCTTGAGCCAGTAGTTCAAGCCCCCCACATCAGCCGGGCGATCCAGAATTGTCTGGTACAACAACCCCAGGGTGTTGAGCTTGGCCTGCGTCGCCTGGGTAAAGCTGATATCAAACTGCTGGCCATTGAACGCACCCAGCTCAAAGCCTAACAGCGTATCCCTGGCTCCCGTGGCCGTATCGGCGACCTTGATCTCTCCGCCCTTGGTGAGCAGGAACTTGTACGACGGCAGCGCACCGGAGTACACCACCGTGTCTGTGCCATCACCTCCGACCAGTGTGTCGCTGCCGCTGCCGCCGTCAATCCGGTCATCGCCGCTGCTGGCAATCCAGCCCCTTTCCGTGATTTGGGTCGCACTGGCCAGTGCGCTGGCCTTGTGCGTCGTCCAGTGCATCTGCATCTCGCTGGAATTGGCAAAGGCCAGCACCACCTGCTCGCGGCCCAGTCCCTTGCCCAGGGCATCGAGCCAGAACTGCTTGCCTGCGGTATCTGCCACCCGGCTCAATGCGGTCTGGTACAGGCCGTTGATGAACGCTTCGTTGCCCATGGCACTGCCCGCACTGCCGTGTACCGTGCTCCACTCGGGCGCATTCAGCAATGCCTTGGCGATTTGCTCGGGCGCGCTTTGCTGGGTGAGATAAAAGTTCAAGCCCCCCAGATCGGTCGCGCGTCCAAAGGCTGCTGCATACAACAAGGCAACTTGTTTGACCGAGGCAACGGACGCATTCAGGAAGTACATATCCGCGTGCTTGTTGTCCAGCGCAGCAGCAGTCAGGTTTCCGCCCTGGTATTGGGCCTGGATAGCGCCGTTGGCGTCCAGATAAAACGTCCACTGGCCCACATCCGAACGCGCCCCTGAGAGCACATCGTCACCCGCACCGCCTGAGAGGGTATCGTTGCCCGCACCCATGGCGAACCACTGCGCGCTGGCATCACCCACGATGCGGTTGTTGCCCGCACCGCCCGTGACACGCAATGCACCAACGACGGCGCTAAAGTCCACGTTGTCCAGTTGCACAATGCTGTTGACGGGCAAGCCGCTGGCATCAAGCACGATGGCTTCTGGCTTGGCTGCGTTGCCTGTGAGCAGCGTATCGTTGGGCGTGGCGCTGGCCGTGAGCGTGATGGTCTTGTCCAGCACGCTGGCGTTGCCAAGGCTGGCGAGGAAGCTTTGCGCTGCAGCCACCATTTCGCTGGCAGCGGGTGTTGTGGCCTTTTGATTGATGCGCCCCAGCAAATCCGTGCTGGCCTGGGCGCCTGTGAGCAGCGTAGTCGGCCCGCTGGCGGTCATCGCCACGCCAATGGGCAGAGCTGCAGCCAGTTGCGCCTGGATCGCCGGGGTGTTGATGCTGACATCCAGCCCGATGTCGGCCAGGGTTGCATTGGCGGTACTGGTGTCTTCCACGCGGCTGGCACTGATTGCGGGAATGGTCAGCGTTTGTTGTTCCAGGTTGGTCAGTGTGTCGGTGCCCGATTGCACGCTGACGGTCACGCCATCGACGACTTTTCCGGGTGGCAGGACGCTATCGGCAAAGTCAATTACCAATCCAGACAGGGTGGCGTTGGTCACACTGCTGGCCAAGCCGCTGGAGAAGTCGGCATTGCTAAAACTTACGCTCAAGTTGTTGACATCGTTGGCATTGGAATGTGCTGCAGCTTTGCCGGTGAAGGCCAAGGTGGCTGTATTTGCACTGGTTTTGATCAGCGTGGCATTCAACCCGACGGGGACGTTGCTTACCGTACCCAGCGCTGCACCAATGGCTCCGCTAAAGCTGTCGTTGCTCAGGGTGATGGTGCTGGTGGTGGCGATGGAGCCGTCGTTGGCTGCGGCTTCAACAAAGGTCGTGGTGCTGTAGCTCAGGGACTTGATGGGTTCCGGCGTAACAATAATGGGTGCCGGATCGGCAAAGTCGATTTTTAGCCCGGACAAGGTGGCGTTGGTCACGCTGCTGGCCAAGCCGCTGGAGAAATCGGCATCGCTAAAACGCACGCTCAAGTTGTTGATATCGTTGGCGTTGGCATGTGTGGCAGCCTTGCCGGTGAAGCTCAGGGAGGCCGTGGTCGCGCTGGTTTTGATGAGTGCGGCGCTCAGTCCGGCAGGCACGTTGCTTACCGTACCCAGCGTTGCGCCAACGGCTCCGGTAAAGCTATCCTGGCTCAGTGTTATCGTGCTGGTGGTGGCGATGGAGCCGTCGTTGGCTGCTGCTTCTACAAAGGTCGTTGCGCTGTAAGAGATAACCCCGGTATCGGCAATATTGGTGACATTGACTGCCAGTGCCTGGGTGGCAAGACCGCCCAAACCATCGCTGGCTTGAATGGTGACGTGGTACACGTTGTCCTGGTCGCTGTCGCCTGGCTTCTCAAAATCAGGCGCAGTGACAAAGCTGAGCACGCCGCTTGTGCTGTTGATTGTGAACTTGCCAGCATCCAGCCCGCCGCTGATGCTAAAACTCAGGACATCGTTGTCCGCATCGCTGGCGACAAGGGTATCGACCGCCGAGGTGTTTTCCGCCGTGCTGAGATTGGCCGATGCCGCTCCGGCGTGGCTGGTGAATACCGGTGCTGTGTTGGGTTTGGCCAGGAACAGCGGATCGGTGATGACACCATCACGCGCATCAAAGTCGCCAATGCCATTGTCGGTAATGGTCAGGATGATGCGATCCGCTTTGCCATCGCCGTTGGTGTCAATGAGTTGTCCGCCATCCACGTCGCCGCTGGTGGCGGTGAAGTCAAAGCTCGATCCATCGGGCCGGACTTTCATCACCTTGGTGGCAGAAACGCCATTGCCGCCGAGTTCGATGGTGATGCGCACCTGCGCGCCTGCGCGGTTGGGGTCGGCATCGGCAAAGCCTCCTGTATCCGGGCTTTGGTCGTGGTTGGCGTCAGCCGTGGCGGTAAAGTTGATGACGTCGCTGGAGGCACCTAAACCCTGGGCTGAGAGGTCTTGCAGCATCAAGCCGCCTGCGGCTGTTGCGGCGGGGCTTACGCCCACGTCGCTGAGCTGGATGCTGCCCTGGTTGTCGGGAGTTCCGTCGCCGTTGGTGTCTCCGGCAATCAAGGAGCCGTAGCTTGCGTTGCCGCCATTGCCACTGTTTGCGTTGTTGAAGTCCTGGGCGTTGGTCATCGGTGCGGTTGCCACATCGCTTTGCTGGGAATCAGCCAGGCCATCGCCGTTGAAGTCGCCCCCGGCTGTTCCGGCGTTTTCTGTGGCTGGGGTGATGCCGTCAAAGTCGGTGACAAAGGCCACCGTGGTGCTGGCACCCGTGGAGGTGTTGCCAGCTTTGTCTATGAGCGAAGCCAGGAAGGTGATGGCGCGGTTGTCGGGGAAGGTGTGTGCGTCGATGCTGAGTGTGACGGTGCCTGCGGCAATTTGTGCGGCTGTCAGGGTTGTGGTGCTGAGCTTGGTCTCAAAGCTGCCGTTGCCGTCGAGGTCCGCTGTGAGGCTAAGGCGATCTGTGTTGGTGGCTCCTTGTGGCAGAGTTACGGTGAAGTTGGGTGTGAGGGTACTGGTTTTGCCATCACCTACCGGGGTGCTGTCGGATGCGGTATCAAGTTGGAGCGTCAGGGGGGCCGGTGGCGCGCTGGTGTCGAGTTCCACGGTGAGTGTGCTGGCGGTGCTTTGATTGAGTGCCAGATCGACTGCCTTGGCTGAGAGGGTGTACAAGCCATCACCGCCGGTTGTTCCGGCATTGTTGCTCAGGGTGGCAAGGTTTACGCCGGAGAGGGTCCAGACGCCGCTTTGGCTGGCCTGGGTGCTGCCGATGGCGTTGCCGCGCGCATCGCTGACGGTGATGGTGGCAAAGGCTTCGGCCTGACCGGTCAGGGCAATTACTGCCTTGTTGATCAGGTTGTCCGTGTCAGATATTCCAGTGTCGCTGCCGGGGCTGAGTTGGATGCTGGGCGCGATGGTGGAGGTATCTTCCTGCACATCGCTAACCTGGACGGTGATAGTTTGGCTGACTTGTCCACCCTTGCCATCGCTGGCCTGGATGATGACTTCGTAGCCGTTGTCTTTGCCAGCATCCGTGGGTTGTTCAAAATCCGGGGCGTTGGTAAAGCGCAAGATGCCGGTTTGGGCGTTGAGCGTGAAGGCCGATTGGTCCGCACCACCGGCAATGCTGAAAGTTACCGTGTCGCTGGCATTGGGGTCGTTGGCGGTGATGGTGGTGATTTCCGTCTGGTTTTCTGGGGATGCGAGGGTGATGCTGGCAGCACCGTTGCCCGAGGTGATAACCGGGGGGGCGTTCTGGTTGTCAGCCGTTACCTGGACGCTGATGGCTTTGCTGGCCGAGAGTGTGCCTTTGTCGCTGGCTATCACGTTGAAGCTGTAGCTGGGCTTGGTGTTGATGTCGGAAGCGGTCTTTAGCGTGATGGCTCCCGTTGTAGGGTTTACGTTCAAAAGGCTGGCATCTGCGCCCAAGAGGCTGTAGGTCAATACATCGCCTGCATCCGGATCGCTGGCAGTGGTTTTGTAGACCAGGGTGTCCACCGGGCTGTTGTTGGCTACTACGGCGCTGGTGCCAGAGGTGATGCTGGGGGCTTCGTTGACGTCGGTGACCACAATGCGGAGGTCTTGGGTCACGCTGAGTCTTTGTCCCACGCCTGATAAGCCGTTGTCGCTGGCCGTGACGATGGCGTTGTAGAGCGGTTTGGCTTCAAAGTCGGTGGGGGTTTTGATGTGTAGTGCGCCGGTTGTGGCATCTATGCTGAAGGCGGATGCATCCGGGCCGCTGAGGCTGTAGCTCAACGTGGTGTTGGCATCCACGTCTTGCGCGCTGGCGGTGTACACCAATGCGTTGGCTATGCCGTTTTCTGCTACCAGTGTCTGTGCACTGGCGGCCATGGTGGGTGCTTCGTTGATGTCCGTGACGCTCAGGGTGATTGCTGCGCTGTGTGAGAGTGCGGGGCTGGCGTTATCGCTGACCACCACGTTAAAGCTGTAGCTGGACTGGGCTTCAAAATTCGCTGGCGTTTTTAAGTTTACTGCGCCTGTTGCGGCATCGATTGTCAAGGATGCAGCATCTGGACCAGTCAGCGTGTAACTGAGCGTATCCGCATCGGGGTCGGTAGCTGTGGCCGTGTAGACCACGGTACTGGCGGGAGCATTTTCGGCAACGCTGGCACTTGAGCCGGAGGTGATGCTGGGGGCGTTGTTGGTGCTGATGATCGCCACAGTTGGACCGCTGGAGACGCTCTCAAAGGTGTTGAAGCCGTCGGTGTAGCTGGCAATTACCGTGATGGTTTTGCCGATCTGGGCTTGGGTGAGTGTCAGTGTGTTGTCTGTGGCGCCACTGATGGCAGTGTTGTCGGCGAACCACTGGTATTGAATGGTGCCCAGGCCGTCGGCATCGGCCAGGGTGTTGCTGGCGGTAAGCGTCTGGCCTTGCGTTGGGGTGCCGCTGATGGTGACGTTGCCTGTGGGTGCGTCGTTGATGTTGGCAATGGTTGTGGCATCGCTGGAGACGCTTTCAGCCGTTTTGAATACGTCGATATAGCTGGCTTTGACGGTAATGGCTTTGCCAACATGATCTTGTGTGAGGGCCAACGTGGAGCCTGTGGCTTCGGTGATGGGTGTATCTGCGGTGTACCACTGGTATTGAATTGCTCCCAGTCCGTCAATGTCGGCTAGCGTATTGCTAGCCGTTAGTGTCTGGCCTTGCGTTGGTGTGCCGCTGATGGTGACGTTGCCTGTGGGGGTGTCGTTGATGTTGGCAATGGTTGTGGTATCGCTGGAGACGCTTTCAGCCGTTTTGAAGCCGTCGGTATAGCTGGCTTTGACGGTGATGGTTTTGTCCACATGGTCCTGCGTGAGCGTCAGCGTCGAGCCTGTGGCGTCGCTAATGGGGGTGTCGCCCATCAACCACTGATACTGGATGGTGCCCATGCCGTCGATGTCGACTAGGGTGTTGCTGGCCGTGAGCGTCTGGCCTTGGGTTGGTGTGCCGCTGATGGTGACGTTGCCTGTGGGGGTGTCGTTGATGTTGGTAATGGTTGTGGTATCGCTGGAGACGCTTTCAGCCGTTTTGAATACGTCGATATAGCTGGCTTTGACGGTAATGGCTTTGCCAACATGATCTTGTGTGAGGGCCAACGTGGAGCCTGTGGCGTCGGTGATGGGCGCATTTGCGGCGTACCACTGGTATTGAATTGCTCCCAGTCCGTCGGCATCGGCCAGGGTATTACTGGCCGTTAGTGTCTGGCCTTGCGTTGGGGTTCCGCTGATGGTGACGCTGCCTGTGGGAACGTCATTGATGTTGGCAATGGTTTTGGAGTCGCTAGAAATGCTTTCAGCCGTTTTGAAGCCGTCGGTGTAGCTGGCTTTGACGGTAATGGCTTTGCCCACATGGCCCTGCGTGAGGGTCAGTGTGGAGCCTGTGGCGCCGGTGATGGGTGCGTCTGCGGCGTACCACTGGTATTGGATGGTGCCCAGGCCGTCGATGTCGGCTAGCGTGTTGCTGGCCGTTAGCGTCTGGCCCTGTGTAGCTGTACCGCTGATGGTGACGGTGCCTGTGGGCACGTCGTTGATGTTGGCAACAGCTGTGGTGGCGTCGCTGGAGACGCTTTCAGCCGTTTTGAAGCCGTCGGTATAGCTGGCTTTGACGGTAATGGTTTTACCCACATGGTCTTGTGTGAGGGTCAGCGTGGAGCCTGTGGCACCGGTGATGGATGTGTCTGCGGCGTACCATTGGTATTGGATGGTGCCCAGACCGTCAATGTCAGCCAGGGTGTTGCTGGCAGTTAGTGTCTGGCCTTGGGTTGGTGTGCCGCTGATGGTGACGCTGCCTGTGGGGGTGTCGTTGATGTTGGCAACAACGCTTGATGCACTGGAAGTCACGCTTTCGGCTGTGCCGCCACCATCGGTGTAGCTGGCTGTGACGGTAATCGTCTTGCCTACCTGGTCTTGTCCCAGCACCAGCGTGGAGCCTGTTGCACCGTTGATAGCCGTGCCATCGGCTTTCCATTGGTAGCTGATGCTTCCCAGACCATTGTTGTCGGCCAGCGTATTGCTGGCGGTGAGCGTCTGCCCTTGAGTGGCTGTCCCGCCGATGGTGATGTTTCCTGTAGGGGGTGAGTTGGGCGGCGGGGGTGGTGGGGCGGGATTGGTGACACTCACACTGACCGTATCGCTTGCACTTGAAACACTATTCAAGCTCACCATCTCAATGATTTGCAATCCACTGGTGTAGTCTGCCACGTAGGCGTAATTGCCATTTACTGTGACACCGCGTGCAGCTCCAGGGGTATCGTAGGTTGCCACCAGGCTTGGGCTTGCGAGATTGCTGATATTGATAAGTTGCAATCCACCTGTATCATCCGCCACATAAGCGTAATCGCCACTCACGGTGACAAAATAGGCATATCCAGTGGTATCGTAAGTTCCCGCCAAGCTTGGGCTTGCTGGATTACTGATATTGATAACCTGCAATCCTTTATCATAATCAGCCACGTAGGCGTAATTGCCACTCACCGTGACACCGGTTGCATCGCCAGGGGTATCGTAGGTTCCCACCAAACTTGGGCTTGCTGGATTACTTATATTGATAATATTCAATCCAGCCGAACCATATGCCACATAGGCGTAATTTCCACTTACTGCAATACCATATGCCCATTTGGTTCCAGGATTAGGGTCAGTGTAGGTTCCCAGCAAGCTTGGGTGTGCTGGATCACTGACATTGATAACCTGCAGGCCAGCTTCAGCACATGCTACGTAAGCAAAGTTGCCATTAACAGCGACACTGTATGCGTAGCTCCCAGGTGTGGTGATGGTTGCCTTGAAAGCTGGATTTGCCGGATCGCTGATATCGACGATCTGCAAAGAAGGATTATTACCAGCATTCGCCAAATAGGCGTAACCACCATTCACTACGACAGCGCGTGCATTTACCGTGTTAACGTTAGTGTAAGTTCCTTCCAAGCTTGGGCTTGCTGGATTGCTGATATTGAAAATCTGTAAGCCAGGACTATAGTCCGCTAGATAAGCATAATTACCATTTACCGCGATGCCACGGGCAACTCCAGGGGTATCGTAAGTGCTTGTGAGTTGCAGGGTCGCATCCACATTTACCCCACTTTGACCATTGGTATAAGCTCCCGTCTGATCCCATGCCTTAATGGTGAGTGCATCGTTGATGCTGCCGCTGTAACCGGCATTGGGTTTGAAATATAGGTAAGTGCTGGCATCGGCTTTCAATACTTGTGCGCTGGTCGCAGAAACCGCCCCTACTGCTGTCCATGTCGCGCCACTGTTGGTCGAATAATAGAGCGATCCATTCGTGCTCTTGCCCGTAATGGCGATGCCCGCAGGATTGCCGTCGCTATCGCTGTAGTTCGCCAGCGCCCCGGTATTGATCAAAGCCGAAACCAGCGTTGCACCCGTGGTGCTGCCGTTGGTGGGTGCGCTGCTGTTTTGTAAAACGCCCGCCAATGCGGGTGATTTGCTGGCATCCAGCACCGGGGCGGCGTTGGGCATGCTCAACACCACATCGTTGCCATCGCCGCTCTGGTAGCTGATGTTCATCGCCACGCCGTTGACCGTAATGGTCGCGCCCTCTGCCAGTCCGGCAAAGGTGCCGGTAATGGCATCGCTGCCGTCGTTGTCGATCAGCTTGAAGCTGTTGCCCGTGACTGGCGTATGGGTGCTACCGCTCACGTCCAAGGTGGCACCGCTAAGGTTGACCGTGCCAGTGACTTTGATCTGGTCGTAGCCGCTGCTGGCAGCACCAGCGCTAGCGCCATTGATCTGTGCGGACAGTGTTCCGTTCACGATCAGGTTGCCGGTAGCCAGGTCCTCGGTGGTGCTGGTGGTGCCGGCATCGAGTACGCAGCCATTTTCGACCGTGACGGCAGCGGCAATCGAACCGGTACCACCCAATCTGGCCCCAGTCTGGACGGTCACAGCGCCAGCGCCGCTGTTCGTGCCATCAACCAGCAAGGTGCTGCCATCCTTAATCGTGGTCGTGCCGTCATAGGTGTTGTTGCCTGAGAAGCGCAGAACCCCCGTCGCCGTCGTAGTAGTCCATTTCGATATCGCCTGTGCCGCTGATGTCCGCAGCAATGTCGAGGTCAATACCCGCTACCGATCCTTCGCTAATGGAGAAAGCATGTGCTCCCGCGCTCAATTCCAGTTTGCCGGTAATTTGCGAGGTGGCATCGCCCGTGTTGTCTCGCAAATACCCAGCCAAGGTCAGGGAGCCCGCAGCGGTGCGAATTTCTCCACCAGACAGCTCTATGTTGTTGATCGACTGGTTGAAGCCGTTTAGATCAATCAGCGCGTCGGTACCACTGGCATTCAACGACTTACTGGTACTCATTTGGTCGTTCTGCAGCCACCTCACGACGGCAGCGCCCGCCGCCCCGCCGTAGCCACCCACGTACAAGTCGCTACTGACGGCAATAGCGCCCCCCGATTTATTCAAAGCCAGGATGCCCTCAAATACCGTCGTGTTGTTACTGTAGGTATTGGACGTGCTACCCGCCAGTTCCAAGGTGCCGACCCCGGTCTTGGTGACATACAGTGGGCCAGATAAGATTCCACTGAAAACCGACGTACCGCTGGCAATTTCGGGCAGCAGAAAACTATTGCCCACACTGTTGGTGATGGTGCCCGTGCCGGAAATCCCGGCGAATGTTTGATTGAAACCTTTCAGGTCAAACGTGCCTGCGGCACCGACAACCAACTGGCCGGATGCGCTGAATAGGTTGCTGCCACCCAGCTTCAGCGTGCCACCGTTGATGGTGGTGGTGCCGGAGTAACTTTGCACCGCTGAGCCAAATTGCACGGTGCCAGCCCCGGTCTTGGTGATCCCAACCGTGCCTGCAATCGTGCTGTTGATGTTCAGAATATCGCTCGCACCATTGTTTAGCGTCATGCCACCGCCCATCGTCAGTACATTGCCAGCAATAGTCAGGGTGCCGGCGGCATCGGTATCCAGTGTGGTGCCAGCGGGCACGGTGACATCGCTGCTCAGGGTAATGGTCTGCCCGCTCAAACCCGCTGCAAAGCCGATGGTTTTGTTGCCCGCTGCGGCCAATAGCAAGGCTTCGCGCAAGCTCAGGCCGCTGCCGTCGGCGAGCTCGGTAGCGTAATTGCCGGGGGCGGTCAAATTGTCGCCAGTATCATCACTGGTTGTAACCACCATCGCATCCGATACCGTGACATTGATGGGTTTGTCGTAATTGGAGGTGCCGTCGTGGATACTAATGACCACGGCATAAGTGGTGGCCAATGTGTTCGAGGGATCGGTCAGACGTAGCGCGGGGCCGCCGATGTTGAACAGGTCGATGTTGAACAGGTCGAAGGTGGCACCCGAGGTGGCAGCGTTGACAGAAACGATGGAATAGGTCGGCCCGCCGCCGTCAACATCGGTGGTGCTCAGGATGCCGACGATGGTATTGGCTGCCTCGTAGATGTTGGCGCTACTGCCTGTCAGGGCAATGTCGGTCGGTGCATCGTTGGCCGCTGTGACGTTGACGGTCAGCGTGGCGTTGCCAGTGGCGTTGCCATTGTCGGTGGCAGTGACGGTGAAGGTTTCGGATGCATCTGTGCTGCGGGCATCGACCGCGCTGTTATTGGGTACGAACGCGTAAGCACCGGTTGCGCTCTTGACGTAGAGCGTGCCGTAACTGCCTGCTTTGGATACGTCATAAACCGTGCCGCCAATATCGGTAGTGCCGCCTATAGTGCCGCCGCTGATGCCGTAGCTGCTGACGGTGCCGTCGGTATCACTGGCGCTAAGCGTGCCAGTCGTGTTAGTCAACGTGTCGGCTGCCGTGGTATCGGCAAGGGTAATGGCCGTGGGAGTGGTAACGCTGGGGATGGCGTTGTTGCCGCTAACGTTGATGCCATTGAGGGTCAAATCTTGAATATTGGCACCCGTTGTAGGCCAGATCGGGCCGTTCCAGTTGTCTGCCGCCGCCAGGTTGTAGGTGGTGCTGCCCGAAGACTGGAGGCCATTGGCATCCAGCTTGGCATTCACACTGGTTTTGTCGGTGGCACCTAGCGTTACGGTGAACGCGGTGGCACTCGTGATTTCGACATTGCTGGTATTGGCAGTTAGCGTGGCGCTACCGCCTTGCCCGGCCAAACTGAGTTTGGTTACGTCGATGTCATTGTTTGCGCCGAACTGCTTGACCAGGTTAGTGCCTGTCACCACCAAAATGCCGGTGCCTGAATCATAGGTAGCGCTGGTGATGGTGGGTTTTTGGACGCTGCTGACCGTGATGGCGTTGCCTGTCAGGTCGGCGGCAGTGGTTTGGCTCGTATCCCAACTGGCAGCACCGGCCAGATTGAAGGTGCCCGCAGTGGCTGCGGTGAGTCCGTCCTTGTCGAGCAGACCATTAACGTTGAGCCTATCGGTGGCGTTGAGTGTGATCGAGAAGGCGGTGGCGCTGGTGGCGGTGACGTTGCTGCTGGTCAGGGTATAGCTGTTACTACCCTCGCCGGTAATGGACAGTTTGGCGACATTAATGGTGTCGCCAGTGGTCATGTTGGCGCCGGTAACGGCCAGTACGCCGGTAATGGCGTTGTAGGTTGCGCTAGTGAGGGTGGGGCCGGGGAGGACAAAGACAAAGTCATTCAAGTAAATCGGTGAGGCATCCGTGTAATCAATTTTTAGCGACGATATATCGGTAAATCCATCACTGGAAATATCCACCGTTTGCCAAGAAGCCGATGAAGCAATGTTTTTCGTCGTGTTCCCAATCTGCGTACCAGGTTGGGAACCACCTGCATAAACCCATTGATCCGCCGAGCCAGTGAGAGTTAGCGTTATCGCTGAACCGGAATTGTTGTAGACCTTGAAACCGGTGATGGTGAAATCCTCAGTAGCTGCACCGGCCTGAATACTGAAAAAATCACTAGCAGGGCTGGTAAGTTCCGCAACAATTCCAATACGACCATCCACCGTTTGAGTAGCAGCATGAGGATAGTTGCCAGTGCTGGTCGATGGGTTGGTCGCTTTAAAACCGAATTTCAGAACCCAACTTGACAAATTCACACTGCCCCAGTCTCCATCAAATAGGCTAAAAACGGACTGAGCATCGAGTGCGAATGTCACTACGTTTGCTGGCGGTGTGGGGATAATCGTTAAGGAAACGGTATCACTAGCGGAAGAAACGGAATTGGAGGCAGTGGCATCAAGCCCTATTACGCCGCTGGTTCCGCTGGTTCTATCCCATGCGCGCACGGTGATGGCATCCGTCACGCTGCCGCTGTAGTTGGCGGCTGGTGCGAAATACACCCGCGTAGTTGCCACTGAAGCAAGCGGCAAGGCGTTGGTTGGCGTTATTCCCGTTGCTTGTGTCCAGGTGGTGCCAGAATTCGTCGAAAACCACAGGCTGCCATTGGCATTGACACCCGTGATGGCGAGGCCGGGGAGGTCATTGTCTCCATCGCTGAAGTTTGCCATACCAGGGTTGGTGTAAACCAAATCCGATACCAGCGTCGAGCCGGTTGTGGCGCCATTCACAGGGTTACCGACATTTTCAGAAATGGTCGTGAGGACTGGCGATTTCGTTGTATCCAGCACCGGCACATCTGGTACCGCAGCCGCATTAACTGCCACCTGTACCGGCGTGACAGACTCAGCCCCTTCCGGGTCTTTCACCACTACGGTGAAGGCCGCCAGGGTGGCGTTTGCATTGGCCGCTGGCGTCCAGAATGCGAGATGTGTGGCATCAATCGTCTTGTTGCTTGTCGCGTCATAGTCCGTGGCTGAACCGGCATCGGCACCAATTTTTAGCGTGCCGCTGGATACCGCTTTAACCACATAAGAAAAGCCTGAAAAGTCGCCGAGTCCATCGGCATCCGCCGCATTCCCGGCAGTTTGTAAATCTGTCTTGCTAATTTGGAACTGCGTATCTTCCGTAGCGCCAGAGATAGTATTAAGGGTCGTTAGCGTGGGGATGGCGTTGAGCACATGTTTTTGAATACTGGCCTTATTGAGATACAGAGAAGTGTTGTCGGCAAAATCGATGCGGACTGATACAAGGTTGCTAAAGTCCGTCAAGTTGACGGTTGTCCACGTGCCTGCATATGCGGTAGCTGTGGTTTGGTTTGACCACCCAGCAACAGTTGCGTTGAGTTGAGTAAAATCAAGAGTTGGATAACCGGAGATCGTCAATGTGACATCAGAGAGAGTATCGTTATAGACATCGAAGCTGGCGATATCAAAAGCAAGGGACGTAATAACGGTATTATCGGTATATATAAAAAATGAATCCAAAACTCCAGCACCACCCTCATTCGTTAAACCATATTCAGCAGCAACAGAAACAGTGGCTGAACCAGCATCAAATGGTGATGAGCCATCTATATCAACTGCCCTGAAGCCAACAAAGAAGGAAGGAATATCTATACTTCCTGCCTCTCCATCTACAACACTGCCGTTCACATGGAATTCTGTCGTAAATTCGACGTTGGTGTAGGCTAGGGTTTCTGCGTATTGAGGGGCTGCCAGCGTTTGGGCTTCAATAGCACCGCTTGCCATCTCCAACACCCAATCCCCACCCAGCGCCGCAGCCCCCGTCAAATCCTCCGAAGCCGCCACATCCGCCTGCGTTACCCGCGCGATGGACTCCACAAAGCTCTGCCCCGCCTCGCCCTGCGCCACATTGCAGCCGTACAGCAGCAAGTCACCCTGCGCCGTCAAACTCTGGCCGATCTGCCCCAGCAGTGGGGCGTAGGTATTGAGATTGGCGCTGGTAAGCAGGGTGTCGCCCAGTTGCAAAGCCCCGGCGCTGCCGTGGCTGAACACATGAATGGCGTTGATGCCGCTGCGCCCGGCCAGTGCGTCGGCCATTTGCTGCAGGCCGTTTCCGCCGTCAATCAGAATGACTTCGCTACTCTGCGGCAAACCGGCGATCAGGGTTTGGTAGTTGGCAATGCGGCTGTCGATGAAGACGATGTTTTGGCGTGCATTCATGGCGATTTTTCCTTCAATGGGTGTAATGGACTCAAACGGGGAGTTCTGCGATATCTTGGCAATTGACTTATTGGGTCAAGGCTGCGGGTGCGTTACGCGGAGCAGTTTGAGCATCGTTTGAGTATCAGAGCCAGCCAGGTATCAAGCGCAGTGCCGTTGTTCGCGCCGGATACCAGTTTCTACGCAATACGGACATCGTCCGGTAAACTTGCCCGATGAAATCAAATCTGGGCAGTTTCAATTTCCATTGGCTGATTGCACCCGGTGCGCCAAACGCAACGCCGGTGGACGAGAGCCTGACCGTGCATCGCATGGACTACCAACTCCCGACTGAACTGGGGCGGGCCTGGCTGGAGTTACTTGAGTTGAACAATGGCTTGAAGTTGTATCGGGCGGTACACCATCTTGAGAAAGCACCGTTTGGTGAAATGGTGCCAATGCTTGAAGTCTCATCTAGCGAGCCTGAACCGATCTTTTCGGCTCAGACCTGGTTGTCAGGCATGGGCTGTCACCTCGAATACTGGCAAAACCGAAGCCAGCCACCGGTGGAGCTGTGGGGACGCCCTGGGCTGGACACCTTCCGGTTTAGAACGCACTGGGATGCGCGTATTTTGATTGCCGGCGCAGGTATGACCGAGATGCGCTCTGTCACGGTGTCGCAATCGTTGTTGCAGACCCTGCTGGGTGATAGTTTTGAGGCCGTATTGCTGGGGCGATTGTGCTTGAACGAGGCAACCCAAGCCGTGACCCGGCAGATGCCGCAGCATCTCAACGCGCCTTTGTTAGAGGCTATGTCTGACCAATACACTGGCCCGGCGCGGCGGCTGTTTGCGCAGACCAAGACGCTGGAGTATTTGGGCTTGTTGGTTGATTTTCTGCATGCTAAAAAAATGATCCCACACCAAGGCCGTCATACGCAGAAGATTCGTGAACTCAAGGAGTTCTTGTTGTCACTGGATGGACGCCTGCCAGCGCTCAACAGCCTGGCCACAGATTTTGGGCTGTCGGCAAAACAGTTGAACATCGAGTTCAAGGCCGAATTTGGGCAATCCATATTTGACTATGTCACCAGCAACCGGCTGGAACAGGCGCACGCTGCATTACTGGAAAGCCCCACGCCCATGAAGGTGCTTTCTGAACGCCTGGGCTATTCACACGTCAACCATTTCATCACTGCCTTCAAGCGAAAATTCGGCTATTCGCCAGGTAGCCTACGACGTAATCCAAAGATGAAAGAGCAGTAGATCTACCGGTGGCATACGCGCTACCATTGCAGCATGGAAAAATTCTTCAACACCGCCGGTCCCAACAAGCCGGACATCCACTACACCCTGTCGCCCCTGCACCGGCTGAACTGGCCCGAACTCTCCAGTCTGATTGCAGCCCAGAAATATTTCATCCTGCACGCCCCCCGCCAGACCGGTAAAACCAGCTTGCTCATCAACCTGATGCACTTCATCAACGGGCAGGGGCAGTACCGGGCGCTGTATGTGAATATTGAGGCGGCACAGGCGGCGCGCAATGATGTAGCCAGCGGTATTGCCACTATTGTCTCGGCCATGGGGCGGGCTGCGGATATTTACTGGAAAGACCCAGGCTGGAGCGAATTAGCTCGGCAAGAATCACAACAGGCAGCAGCGCAAGGCAGGGACAGCCTGACCAGTGTGCTGCAGCGCTGGAGCCTGGCCAGCGACAAGCCGCTCATCGTCTTTCTGGACGAAGTGGATGCACTGGTGGGTGACACGCTGATTTCACTTTTGCGCCAGATACGCGCCGGTTACGCGCAGCGCCCGGAAGCTTTCCCGCAAAGCATGGTGTTGTGCGGTGTGCGTGACGTGCGCGACTACCGCATTCACCGCAGCGATGGCGAAATCATCACCGGCGGCAGTGCCTTCAACATCAAAAGCGAATCCATCCGCTTGGGCGACTTTACCCAGGCCGATGTCAAAGCGCTGTTGCAACAGCATACCGATGCCACGGGGCAGACTTTCGAGCCAGGCGTACTGGAAGAAATCTGGCTCGACACCCAGGGCCAGCCCTGGCTGGTGAATGCGTTGGCCTATGAAGCCTGCTTTAGAAAACCCGAACAGCGCGAGCGCTCCAGACCCGTGACGGTCGAACAGATGCGCCAGGCCAAGGAGAGCCTGATTTTGCGCCGCGACACGCATCTGGACCAACTGGCGGACAAGCTGCGCGAGCCGCGCGTCAAACGGGTGATCGAGCCGATGCTCAAAGGTGAGGAACTATCACCCGATGTGCCCGAAGACGACCGGCAATACTGCATCGACCTGGGGCTGATCGCCCGGCGGGAGCGGCAACTGCAAATTGCCAACCGACTGTACCGCGAGGTGCTGCCGCGTGAACTCACCAGCATCGTGCAAGACAGCCTGCAAGGGCTGGCCGAACAGCCCTGGTTTGTACGCAGTGACGGCAGCCTGGACATGGACAAGCTGCTGGCGGCCTTCCAGCAATTCTTCCGCGAAAACTCCGAAAGTTGGCTGCAACGCTACGCCTACCATGAGGCCGGTCCGCAGTTGCTGCTGCAAGCCTTTTTGCAGCGTGTGGTCAATGGTGGGGGCCGCATCGCCCGCGAGTACGGACTGGGCCGGGGCCGCACCGACTTGTTCTTGCAGTGGCCACTGAGCGACCAAGGCTTTACCGGCCCCATGCAGCAAGTGGTGCTGGAACTCAAGCTTCAGCACAAGGGCAAGGCAGCAACCCTGGCCACCGGGCTGGAGCAAACCGCGCGCTACTGCGACCAATGCGGCGCCGACAGCGCACACCTGCTGGTCTTTGACCGTACCCCAGGCATGAACTGGGACAGCAAAATCTACCGGGAGCAACACACCCAAGGCAGCCGGGCCATCACGGTCTGGGGCATGTAATCCAAGGCGAAAACGGACTGTAGCGCCCATGGGACGTGCGGGGACAGCTATCAATGTAGTAGCAATATGCGAAATCAGGCTGTACACCCCGTGGATAGTGCGGGGCATGTTCTTTTTTGATAGCAGGTAAAACAACACAAACCAGCCCGGAGCACCGGAAAAACCTCGTTTTTATATGCCATTTCGACCCCTATCCCCCGCAGAACGTGCGGGTACAGCTATCAACACAATAGCAATACTCCTACACCAACCAAAGCCCCTCAGCGCCGTACTGTACGCCTACAACCTCGGCGGTCTGAATCCACTGCTCCAGCATCTCTGCACGGGAGTGGCCGGTGCCGAGATAGTCGCTCCAGAACTTCAGCCCGGCTGCATCGGCATCACGTGACAGCGTGTTGTGGTAGAGCAGCTCCACAAACGCCTTGTCGCTCAACGGCCCATTCTCATTACGCTGCACAAACTCTGTATCCACCAGCATGCCCTGGGCGTACTGCTGAATGCTCAAATCCGCCTTGAGCCAGTAGTTCAAGCCCCCCACATCAGCCGGGCGATCCAGAATTGTCTGGTACAACAACCCCAGGGTGTTGAGCTTGGCCTGCGTCGCCTGGGTAAAGCTGATATCAAACTGCTGGCCATTGAACGCACCCAGCTCAAAGCCCAGCAGCGTATCCCTGGCTCCCGTGGCCGTATCGGCGACCTTGACCTCTCCGCTCTTGGTGAGCAGGAACTTGTACGACGGCAGTGCACCGGAGTACACCACGGTATCCAGCCCATCACCTCCGACCAGTGTGTCGCTGCCGCTGCCGCCGTCAATCCGGTCATCGCCGCTGCTGGCAATCCAGCCTTTTTCCATGCTCTGGGTCGCACTGGCCAGTGCGCTGGCCTTGTGCGTCGTCCAGTGCATCTGCATCTCGCTGGAATTGGCAAAGGCCAGCACCACCTGCTCGCGGCCCAGTCCCTTGCCCAGGGCATCGAGCCAGAACTGTTTACCAGCTGCGTCGGCGCTACGGCCCAACGCGGTCTGGTACAGGCCGTTGATGAACGCTTCGTTGCCCATGACAGTGCCCGCACTGCCGTGTACCGTACTCCACTCGGGCGCATGCAAGAATGCCTTTGCGATTTGCTCGGGCGCGCTTTGCTGGGTGAGATAAAAGTTCAAGCCCCCCAGATCGGCCACACGTCCAAAGGCTGCTTCATACAACAAGGCAACCTGTTTGACCGAGGCAACGGACGCATTCAGGAAGTACATATCCGCGTGCTTGTTGTCCAGCGCAGCGGCAGTCAGGTTTCCGCCCTGGTATTGGGCCTGGATAGCGCCGTTGGCGTCCAGATAAAACGTCCACTGGCCTACGTCCGAGCGTGCCCCTGAGAGCACATCATTGCCCGCACCGCCTGAGAGGGTATCGTTGCCCGCGCCCATGGCGAACCACTGCGCGCTGGCATCGCCCACGATACGGTTGTTCCCTGCCCCGCCGGTAACACGCAGTGCACCAAGAACGGCACTAAAGTCCACGTTGTCCAGTTGCACGGTGCTGTTGGCGGGCAAACCGCTGGCATCAAGCACGATGGCTTCAGCTTTTGCTGTGTTGCCGGTGAGCAGCGTATCGTTGGGCGTGGCGCTGGCCGTGAGCGTGATGGTCTTATCCAGCACGCTGGAGTTGCCAAGGCTGGCGAGGAAGCTTTGGGCTGCAGCCACCATTTCGCTGGCAGCGCCCGATACCGCCTTTTGATTGATGCGCCCCAGCAAATCCGTGCTGGCCTGGGCACCTGTGAGCAGCGTAGTCGGCCCGCTGGCGGTCATCGCCACGCCAATGGGCAGAGCTGCGGCCAGTTGCGCCTGGATCGCCGGGGTGTTGATGCTGACATCCAGCCCGATGTCGGCCAGGGTGGCGTGGGAGGTGCTGGTGTCTTCCACGCGGCTGGCACTGATTGCGGGAATAGTCAGCGTTTGTTGTTCCAGGTTGGTCAGTGTGTCGGTGCCCGATTGCACGCCGACGGTCACGCCGTCCACCACTTTGCCTGGGGGTACGGCAGCATCGGCAAAGTCAATTACCAATCCAGACAGGGTGGCGTTGGTCACACTGCTGGCCAAGCCGCTGGAGAAGTCGGCATTGCTAAAACTTACGCTTAAGTTGTTGGCATCGTTGGCGTTGGCATGTGCTGCAGCTTTGCCGGTGAAGCTCAAGGTGGCCGTGGTCGCGCTGGTTTTGATGAGCGTTGCACTCAGTCCGGCGGGAACATTGCTCACCGTGCCCAGCGCTGCGCCGATGGCTCCGGTAAAGCTATCCTGGCTCAGTCTTGCTGGATCGTACCCGACCGGGCGAATGGCCCCCAAACGCACCAAGCACTGACAACGCCGTCAGGCCAGCTTATTCGCCAACCAGCGCGTTAACTCCTGACCCTCGGTAAAGTCCAACAGGGCTTCGGCCAGATCTTCGAGTTGCTCAACGCTTAGCGCCGACAATTTTTGCTCTGCTTGCTGCAATTCGGCACTGACGCCAAACTTGTGCCGCAGCATCCGGCTGACCAGTTTCTGACTTTGCTGGCGGCCTTCCTCTTCCGCGATTTCCTGATAAAAACGGGTTTGTTTCAATGTGACATTATCTAAATTTAGCATGGCAATAATCTCCTGTCTGCTGAGGTTGGGTAATTTGTATACCAAAATAGTTTCAATAAAATCAATGTCATCCTGACTAATTTTATCGCGGCGTTCCACCAATTGCCGCGCCAAATCCATGGTCTGTGATTCACCGCTGACAATCAAGCGGATAAATTCCAGGTTGGGCGAAAGTCCTTTTCTGTCTTGATAATCTTTCAGGTAAATCCGGCGCAACTGCGGCAAACTCATAAAGGGTTCGAACTCTATGCCAGCCGGTTTTTCGACACTTCTTGCAGGGTATATGACGAATGCCAGCCAGCGTCGCCCTGGCTTGTTCAAGCGCAGATACAAAGGGATTTCACTGAAAAACCGAGCATAAAAATCGGGGTCTGGTTGGTACTGCACCTCGGCAAAAATGAGCGGTTGCTCTGGCTCGTCAGCGATGGGCGTAAAAATACCATCGAGGCGAAACGCCGTTTGCTTGATTTCTTCCGAGCTGAACCGATAACTGTCGCCACGGTAGGGTAGGCCTAATAGTTCGAGCGCCAATTGTGGCCGACGTTGAAACAGTCGCTAAAAGAGAGTGTCTGTTTTCATTATTTAATGTACCATTTCGGCCCCTAGCCCGCGTGGAGTGTGCGTGATTGGCTATCAATTAAGCAGCAAATCACAAGACAAAGATAAGCCGTGATGGGGTGCAATCACGCTTATGCTCAAGTTTGAAATTGACATGGCAGTACCACCGAGTGGGGATGGAGATCAATCGGAACAGAATAACCGAATTTCAGCACAGCAGCGGATAGCAAGTCTCAATTTTTGTTCATGCTCAAGGCCTGTGCAGGCTGCAAATGCGTGCCACTGCTTTTATCCGAAGCATCCGTCACCACATCCATGCGTTCTTATGTACCATTTCGGCCACTAGCCCCCGTGGAACGTGCGGGGGCAGATATCAACTTGTTAGCAACGTGCCATCCGGGCCTTGGCTACTTGCTTTCAACGTCTGAATCTCGGTCAACGTCAGTTGTGTGATTTTGGCTATCGTGTCAAGATCAAAACCGGCAGCCAACATGGTTTTTGCAATTTCAATCTTGCCCTTTTTCTCACCTTCTATCCTGCCTTCTATCTTGCCTTCTATCTTGCCGTCGGAAAAAGCCGCATCGGCAGCGGTCTTCACAACGGCCTTCATATCGTTGTCGGAAAAAACGCTCTTCAGATAATCATCGTACTGGTCGCCGCTCAGATGCGCCAGTTCCGCTATATCAAAACCTTTTTGAAAGATCGGTTCATTCAAAATGGCCGGAATATGGTCAAAGTCCTCCAGATGTTTCAGAAAATATATCCACTTGTCAAAATGCGTTTCAAGCTCATGCTCCTGCTTATTAAATAAAGGCATCTGTAAAAATTTGAAATGCAATTTGTCATAAAAAATAGCCCCGTCCTGGTCTTTCAGGCAGACATCGCGGCGGAATTTGCGCTCTTCTTCTTTTTCATCATATTTGAAATTCAGTATGGCAATAAAGTAAACCGGCAACAGATAGAAATCCCACTCGCCTTTCTTGCCTTGCTCACGGATCGGAAAAGTCGAATAAAACAGCGAGCGGTCTTTAAAAAACTTCATGCTGGCCTTTTGCATTTCGACAATAAAACGCTCACCTGACGCACTTTGGCAATAAATATCGAAAACAGATTTGCGCTGCTCTACCGTGGCTGACATGTTTTCGGTATTTTGAAGCTCAACTCTGCAATCTGATGCTGCGGTGGCAGCAGTTGATTCAAAAAATCAACGAGCAGGTCTTTGCTGGCTTCCTCGCCAAACAGTTTTTTGAAACCAAAATCGGTGTAGGGGTTAAAGTATTTGCTGATCATGGTGAAAGCTTCATCTTTGGGTCAAACAGCCGTGGTGCCAATGGGAATAGGCCCACAGGATAGCGCGGTTTCACCCGCACCGCAAAACGCCGGTGAACCGGCAGGTCACGTTTTATATGCCATTTTGAGCGACAGCCCCCGCAGAACGTGCGGGTACAGCTACCAATTAAGCAGCAAATCACAAGACAAAGATAAGCCGTGATGGGTCGCAATCACGCTTATGCTCAAGTTTGAAATTGACATGGCAGTACCACCGAGTGGAGATGGAGATCAATCGGAACAAGATAACCGAATTCCAGCACAGCAGCGGATGCTAGGTCGCAATTTTTGCGTTCGTGCTCAAGGCTTGTGCAGGCTGCAAATGCGTGCCACTGCTTTTTATCCGAAGCATCCGTCACCACATCCATGCGTTCTTATGTGCCATTTCGGTCACTAGCCCCCGTGGAATGTGCGGGGGCAGCTATCAATAAAGGGTTGCTGTGCAAGCCCGCCAGCTAGCTCAGGCTTGGCTTGGCTTGGCTTGGCTTGGCTTGGCAAAATGATGGTCGCAATTTGCGTCATGTCAAGTGCACCCCAGTTGAAGATTTTTTAAACCGGTCAATGAGGATTGGATTGTGCCATCGCACATCAGCGCCGGATTGCCCACCTTGTTGCGCCAGCGGGCGTGAGCGGCTTGGCAACAGGTTTTGATCGGCCACCACTTCACTATTTTTATGCTATCTGCTTGCGCAGACCCAGCTTGTGCTACAGGCCGAGTTATCTTAAACGTGTGCGGTGAAACCGGTGGCGCTTGGTTGTGCATTGGGTCAACCCGGCAACGGTCGTCAGGCCAGCTTGGCTGCCAACCAGCGCAGGGTCAATGAATTAGCGCAAGAACAAATTTGCCCTGGGGGGTTTGATATGAATCGGTTACGATGCTTCCCATGCATTGTTCCTATAGGAGATAGGTATGGAAATGGTGAATGTGAGCGGTCTCAAGAACAACCCCACTGCTGCGCTGCGCCTGGCGCAAAAGGACTTGGTGGTGGTGATGAACCGCGATCAACCCAATGCCTTGTTGATGGGTGTCAGCGCCGGTGGGCTGCTGGACGGAAAAGGTGTCAAGCCAGCGCTGGCAACCGCCTTGTTTCGTGATGGGCATCTGTCGCTGGGACGGGCGGCGGCGCTTGCTGCAATGGATGTCGGGCAGTTTGCCTCGCATGTTTCACGGCTGGGTATTGCCGTGGTTCGGCTCAGTGAATCCGAGGCCCACAACGACATGGATACGCTAGAGCAATGGCTGGCATCGTCCTGACCGATGCCAGCCCATTGATCGGGCTGGCGCGCGTCAATGGTTTGCAGTGGCTGCAACCCTTGTTTGGCACGGTCTGGATGCCCGCTGAGGTCAGGGCAGAGGTGGTGTCAGCCGCCACTGTCGGCGGGTTTGCTGAAGAGGCATCCATTCTTTTTGCCGAAACACAAGGCTGGCTTCGGGTTGCGGGCTATTGCCCGCCAGGCCAGCGCGTTATCTCCTGACCCTCTGTAAAGTCCAGCAAGGCTTCGGCCAGATATTCGAGTTGCTCAACTGAAAGCGTTGGCAATTTTTGCCTGGCTTGCTGCACTTCGGCGTTGATGCCAAATTTGTGTTGCAGCATCCATGAAGGATGAAGGATCAATTTGTTATATAAACCTGCAAAGCACCCGCCAGGGAAAATTCTTTAAATGTTTGCAGCATGGTATGCTTAAAAAACTTAAATTGCCTTCCATAGGTTTCCATTGAAATCTTTCCTTCCATTGAAAGCATGAGACAATCATAATGAATATTAATGTCATTAAAGCCTTCTCTTATGTAATCACTGCTCGCATCTTCGTCAAACTGAAAGGATTCAGCGGGCTTTGTTTCGGCCCAGTCAAGCCATTCGGAGGCTGGCATTATCCTCAGTTTTTCTACGACATAATCATAATACGCTACATTTTTATAAAGAAGTGGGTATATAGTTTCCAAAAAAGGCGCAAGTTGATTGTTAATAATTTCTTTTTTAAGATCAAAGTAATACAAGCCCTCATCTTCACTAAGTTCGTATATCTCAGGGATATGATTAAACTGTTGCTGCATTTTTTCTTGCAATGCTTCAATAGTAATTTTGGCTTTATTTATCTCAATTTTTTTCATCCAAATTTTAGTTGCAAGTCCGATGGCTAAATATTGACCCATATTAATTCACCTTTATGTTAAATAGAAAAGTAGAAGTTATCAACCAAAATCTGTTTTGCCAGCACCGTGCGTCATTGCTGGCGGTAGCGCCGGGTTGGCGTTTGAAAAAAGTCAGGCAGCGCGATCAGCGTTGATTATCGGGCACAGACAGCGCGAGGGGGGGCAAAGCAAATCGGATCGCCTAGGAACCCAGTCGCACAAAGGGCCGCTCACACGAAGGCCACGAGTTATATGCCATTTTGGCCACTAGCCCTTATGGAATGTGCGGGAACAGCTATCAACTTGTTAGCAAAACACCCGTCCGGGACAGGCCTTGTCGGATCGTACCCAAGCAGGGGAATGGCACCCAAACGCACCAGACACGGACAACGCCGTCAGGCCAGCCTGTTCTCCAACCAGTGCGTTAGCTCCTGACTCTCGGTAAAGTCCAACAGGGCTTCGGCCAGATCTTCAAGTTGCTCGACGCTTAGCGAGGGCAGTTTTTGCTCGGCTTGCTGCATTTTGGCATTGACACCAAATTTGTATCGAATCATCCGGCTGACCAACCGCAGACTTTCTTGTTGGCGGCCTTCCTGGTGGCCTATCAGACGGCCTTCCTGGAGGCCTATCAGACGGCCTTTTTCGCCTTCCTCTTCCGCAATTTCCTGATAAAAACGGGTTTGTTTCGATGTAATATTATCTAGAGTTAGCATGGCAATAATCTCCTGTCTGCTTAAGGTTGGTAATTTGTATACAAGAATGGTTTCAATAAAATCCAGGTCATCCTGACCCATTCCATCACGACGCTTGACCAATTCTCGCGCCAAATCCATGGTTTGCGATTTACCACTGGCAATCAGGCGAATCAGCTCCAGGGTCGGCGAGAGGTTTTTCCGGTTTTGATAATCCTTCAGGTAAATCCTGTGTAATTGTGGTAAACCCATAAAGGGCTCAAATTCTATGCTCGCCGGTTTTTCAGCGCTTCGTGTCGGGTATATGACAAACGCCAGCCAGCGCCGCCCTGGTTTGTGCAGGCGCAGGTACAAGGTTATTTCACTGATAAATCGGCTATAAAAATCCGCATCTGGCTGGTATTGCACTTCGGCAAAGATAATCGGCTGCTCCGGTTCACCTGCTATTGGCTTAAAAATTCCATCGATGCGAAACGCCGTCTGCTTTATCTCTTCCGAACCGAAGTGGTAATTTTCTCCACGGTAGTTCAGGCCCAACAGTTCGAGCGCCAATTGTGGCCTGCGTTGAAACAACCGGTAAAAGAGAGTATCTGTTTTCATTATTTAATGTACCATTTCGGCCCCTAGTCCTTGTGGAATGTGCGGGAAAAGCTATTATTTTGTTAGCAACGTGCCATCCTGGTCCTGGCTATTTTCCTTCAGTTCCTGGATTTCTTTCAGTGTCAGTTTTGTGATTCTGGCTATCGTGGCAAGATCAAAACCTTCAGCCAGCATGGATTGTGCAATTTCGATCTTTCCTTCAATCTTGCCCTTCTTCTCGCCTTTAGAAAAAGCAGTGTCGCTCACCGCTGTGAGTTCGCCGTAGGACATAACGCTCTTCATATAGTCGTCATATTGCGCGCTGCTCAGGTGGGCCACCTCGGCAATATCGAAGCCTTTTTGAAAGATTGGCTCGTTCAATATGGCCGGAATATGGTCAAAATCTTCCAGGTGTTTCAGAAAATAAACCCATTTATCAAAATGCGTTTCAAGTTCATTTTCCTTTTTATTGAATAGCGGCATTTGCAGGAATTTGAAGTGCAATTTGTCATAAAAAATATCCCCGTCCTGGTCTTTCAGGCAGACATCGCGGCGGAATTTGCGTTCCTCTTCTTTTTCGTCGTATTTGAAATTCAAAATGGCAATGAAATAAACCGGCAGCAGGTAAAAATTCCATTTTCCTTTCTGGCCTTGCTCACGAACGGGGAAGGTCGAATAAAACAGCGAGCGGTCTTTGAAGTAGTGCATTTCTGCCTTTTGCATTTCGACAATGAAACGCTCACCCGACGCGCTTTGGCAATAAATATCGAAAACTGACTTGCGCTGCTCCACCGTATCGGACATGTTTTCGGTATTCTTGAAACTCAACTGCGCAATCTGATGCTGCTGTGGCAACAGTTGATTCAAAAAATCAACGAGCAGGTCTTTACTGGCCTCCTCGCCAAACAGCTTTTTAAAACCAAAATCGGTGTATGGATTCAAGTATTTGCTGATCATGTTGAACGCCTTATTTTTGGCTCAAACAGCCGTGGTACCAATGGAAATAGGCTAGCAGGATAGCGCGGTTTGACCCGCACCGCAAAAAGCTGGTGCGTCAGTCAATCACGTTTTATATGCCATTTTGACCGCCACCCCCCGCAGAACGTGCGGGTACAGCTATCAACATAGTAGCAATACTCCTACACCAGCCAAAGCCCCTCGGTGCCATACTGCACGCCCACGACCTCGGCGGTCTGAATCCACTGCTCCAGCATCTCGGCGCGGGAGTGGCCGGTGCCGAGATAGTCGCTCCAGAACTTCAGCCCCGCTGCATCGGCATCGCGCGATAACGTGTTGCGGTAGAGCAGCTCCACAAACGCCGTGTCGCCCAACGGCCCATTCCCATTACGCTGCACAAACTCTGTATCCACCAGCATGCCCTGGGCGTACTGTTGAACGCTCAAATCCGCCTTGAGCCAGTAGTTCAAGCCCCCCACATCAGCCGGGCGATCCAGAAGCGTCTGGTAGAGCATCCCCAGGGTATTGAGCTTGGATTGCGTTGCCTGTGTGAAGCTGATATCAAACTGCTGGTCATTGAACACACCGAGTTCAAAGCCCAGCAGCGTATCCCTGGCTCCCGTGGCTGTGTCGGCGACCTTGATCTCCCCGCTCTTGGTGAGCAGGAACTTGTACGACGGCAGTGCACCGGAGTACACCACGGTGTCCAGCCCATCACCTCCGACCAGTGTGTCGCTGCCGCCGCCGCCGTCAATCCGGTCATCGCCGCTGCTGGCAATCCAGCCCCTTTCCGTGATTTGGGTCGCACTGGCCAGTGCGCTGGATTTGTGCATCGTCCAGTGCATCTGCATCTCGCTGGAATTGGCAAAGGCCAGCACCACCTGCTCGCGGCCCAGTCCCTTGCCCAGGGCATCGAGCCAGAACTGCTTGCCTGCGGTATCTGCCACCCGGCCCAGTGCGGTCTGGTACATGCCGTTGATGAACGCTTCGTTGCCCATGGCACTGCCCGCGCTGCCGTGTACCGTGCTCCACTCGGGCGCATGCAAGAGTGCCTTGGCGATTTGCTCGGGCGCGCTTTGCTGGGTGAGATAAAAGTTCAAGCCCCCCAGATCGGTCGCGCGTCCAAAGGCTGCTGCATACAGCAAGGCAACTTGTTTGACCGAGGCAATGGATGCATTCAGGAAGTACATATCCGCATGCTTGTTGTCCAGCGCAGCGGCAGCTAGGTTTTCGCCCTGGTACTGCGCCTGGATAGCGCCGTTGGCGTCCAGATAAAACGTCCACTGGCCCACATCCGAACGCGCCCCTGAGAGCACATCGTTGCCCGCACCGCCTGAGAGGGTATCGTTGCCCGCGCCCATGGCGAACCACTGCGCGCTGGCATCGCCCACGATACGGTTGTTGCCCGCACCGCCGGTGACGCGCAATGCACCAAGAACGGCGCTAAAGTCCACGTTGTCCAGTTGCACGGTGCTGTTGGCCGACAAGCCACTGGCATCAAGCACGATGGCTTCTTGCTTGTTCGGGCTTCCTGTGAGCAGCGTATCGTCGGGCGTGGCGCTGGCCGTGAGCGTGATGGTCTTGTCCAGCACACTGGCGTTGCCAAGGCTGGCGAGGAAGCCTTGCGCTGCAGCCACCATTTCGCTGGCAGCGGGTGTTGTGGCCTTTTGATTGATGCGCCCCAGTAAATCCGTGCTGGCCTGGGTACCTGTGAGTAGCGTAGTCGGCCCGCTGGCGATCATCGCCACACCAATGGGCAGGGCTGCGGCCAGTTGCGCCTGGATCGCCGGGGTGTTGATGCTGACATCCAGCCCGATGTCGGCCAGGGTAGCGTGGGAGGTGCTGGTATCTTCCACGCGGCTGGCACTGATTGCGGGAATAGTCAGCGTTTGTTGTTCCAGGTTGGTCAGTGTGTCGGTGCCCGATTGCACGCTGACGGTCACGCCGTCCACCACTTTGCCAGGTGACAAAAGGCTATCGGCAAAGTCGATTACCAATCCAGGCATGGTGGCGTTGGCCACGCTGGTTGCAGAGCCGCTGGAGAAATCGGCATTGCTAAAACTTACGCTCAAGTTGTTGGCATCGTTGGCATTCTGGTGCGCTATCGCCTTGCCGGTAAAGCTCAAGGTGGCGGTGGTGGCGCTGGTTTTGATCAGCGCGGCACTCAGTCCGGCGGGAACATTGCTCACCGTACCCAGCGCTGCGCCAAGGCTTGCGGCAAAGCTGTCGTTGCTCAAGGTGATGGTGCTGGTGGTAGCGATGGAGCCGTCGTTAGCCGCTGCTTCGACAAAGGTCGTGGTGCTGTAGCTCAGGGACTTGATGGGTTGCTCGGGTACTACGACCGGATCGGCAAAGTCTATTTTTAGCCCGGACATAGTGGCGTTGACCACGCTGCTTGCCAAGCCGCTGGAGAAATCGGCATCGCTAAAACGCACGCTCAAGTTGTTGATATCGTTGGCATTGGCATGCGCTGCTGCTTTGCCGGTAAAGCCCAAGGTGGCTGTGGTTGCACTGGTTTTGATCAGCGAAGCACTTAGTCCAGCGGGGACGTTGTTCACCGTGCCCAGCGCTGCGCCAAGGCTTGCGGCAAAGCTGTCATGGATCAAGGTGATGGTGCTGGTAGTGGCGATGGAGCCGTCGTTGGCTGCTGCTTCTACAAAGGTCGTTGCGCTGTAAGAGATAACCCCGGTATCGGCAACGTTGGTGACATTGACTGCCAGTGCCTGGGTGGCAAGACCGCCCAAACCATCGCTGGCTTGAATGGTGACGTGGTACACATTGTCCTGGTCACTGTCGGTTGGCTTTTCAAAGTCGGGCGCAGTGACAAAGCTGAGCACGCCGGTTGTGCTGTTGATTGTGAACTTGCCCGCGTCCAACCCGGCACTGATGCTAAAACTGGGCACATCGTTGTCCGCATCGCTGGCGGCAAGGGTATCGACCGCCGAGGTGTTTTCCGCCGTGCTGAGATTGGCCGATGCCGCTCCGGCGTGGCTGGTGAATACCGGTGCTGTGTTGGGTTTGGCCAGGAACAGCGGGTCGGTGATGACACCATCACGCGCATCAAAGTCGCCAATGCCGTTGTCGGTGATGGTGAGCACAATGCGGTCGGCGCGTCCGTCGCCATTGGTGTCGATCAACTGTCCGCCATCGACATCGCCGCTGGTGGCGGTGAAGTCAAAGCTCGATCCATCGGGTCGGACTTTCATGACTTTGGTGGCAGAAACGCCATTGCCGCCGAGTTCGATGGTGATGCGCACCTGCGCGCCTGCGCGGTTGGGGTCGGCGTCGGTAAAGCCTCCAGTATCCGGGCTTTGGTCGTGGTTGGCGTCAGCCGTGGCGGTAAAGTTGATGACGTCGCTGGAGGCTCCCAGTCCCTGGGCTGAGAGGTCTTGCAGCATCAGGCCGCCTGCGGTTGTTGCGACGGGGCTTACGCCCACGTCGCTGAGCTGGATGCTGCCCTGGTTGTCGGGAGTTCCGTCGCTGTTGGTGTCTCCGGCAATCAGGGAGCCGTAGCTTGCGTTGTTGGCATTGCCACTGTTTGCGTTGTTGAAGTCCTGGGCATTGGTCATCGGTGCGGTGGCCACATCGCTTTGCTGGGAATCGGGCAGTCCATCTGCGTTGAAGTCACCCCCGGCTGTTCCGGCGTTTTCTGTGGCGGGTGTGATGCCGTCAAAGTCGGTGACAAAGGCAACCGTGGTGCTGGCTCCAGTTGATGTGTTGCCTGCCTTGTCTATCAGGGAGGCCAGGAAGGATACAGGGCGGTTGTCGGGGAAGGCGCGTGCGTCGATGCTGAGTGTGACGGTGCCTGCGGCAATTTGTGCATCTGTCAGGGTCGTGGTGCTGAGGTTGGTCTCCAAGCTGCCGTTGCCATCTACGTCGGCTGTGAAGCTCAGGCGATCTGTGTTGGTGGCGCCAGATGGCAGGGTTACGGTGAAGTTGGGTGTGAGGGTACTGGTTTTGCCATCACCCACCGGGACGCTGTCGGATGCGGTATCGAGTTGGAGCGTCAGGGGGGCGGGGGGCGCGGTGGTGTCGAGTTCTACGGTGAGTGTGGTGGCGGTGCTTTGGTTGAGTGCCAGATCGACTGCTTGGGCTGAGAGGGTGTACAAGCCATCACCGCCGGTTATCCCTGCATTGTTGCTCAGGGTGGCGAGGTTTACGCCGGAGAGGGTCCAGACACCGCTTTGGCTGGCCTGGGTGCTGCCGATGGTGTTGCCGCGTGCATCGCTGACGGTGATGGTGGCAAAGGCTTCGGCCTGGCCGGTCAGGACAATTGCCGCCTTGTTGATCAGGTTGTCGGCGTCAGATATTCCGGTGTCGCCGCCGGGGCTGAGCTGGATGCTGGGCGCGATGGTGGAGGTGTCTTGTTCTTGCACATTGTTGACCTGGACGGTGATGGCCTTGCTGTCAAAGAGTGCGCCTTTATCGGTGGCTATCACGTTGAAGCTGTAGCTGGCCTTGGCGTTGATGTCTGCAGCGGTCTTGAGCGTGACGGCTCCGGTTGCGGGGGCTACGGTCAGCAGATCAGCGTCTGTTCCCGAGAGGCTGTAGGTCAGCACGTCACCGGCATCCGGGTCGCTGGCTGTGGTGCTGTAGACCAGGGTTCCCGCCGGGCTGTTGTTGGCTACTACGGCGCTGTTGCCGGAGGTGATGCCGGGGGCCTCGTTGACGTTGGTGACATGGACGGTGAGTGTTTGCACATCGCTGTCGCCTTGGGTGTCACTGGCCGTGACTTGTACCACGTAGGTGTTGTTGGCGGCGGTGTCGCCCTGGTCCTGTGGGTTTTCGAAGTTGGGGGCACTGGTAAAGCGCAATGCGCCGCTTGTGGGGTCGATGGTGAATTTGGCCTGGTCGGCTCCGCCGGTGAGATGGTAGCTGGCCGGGGCGCGTTCCGCTGGTACGCTGGACAGTACCGTGGTGACGGCGCTGCTGTTTTCTGCAACGCTGACGCTGGCCGAGGTGGTGCCACCGTTGCTGGTGATGAGCGCACCCATCACTGCAGGGCCACCCGGGTCCTTGATGATGCCGTTGGCCACGCCGTCGGCATCGTAGAGGCCGCCATCGGTCAGACTGAAGGTGATCTTGCTTTTGTTGCCGACTGTGCTAACGCTTGCAATGTTGCTCCAGGTGTTGGTGATACTGTTTAGCTTGTAGTAGCCGTTCATGCCCAGCGTTTTATCGACGTACATGCTGATGGTGACGCTTGCACCCGGTGTGACGTTGTTAATGTCAAAGTCAAATTGGCCCAATGGCATTTTGGCGTTGCGCGGCAGGCCTGCGGGTGCGCTTGTGTTGGCGATGTTGGTCAGGGTCAGTCCGTTGGCGACTTCCATGGTGGCAAAGCGTTTGGCTGCATCGACAGTGCCTACTGTAGCCATCGAGGCGATGTTGAGCTGTTCGCGGTCCGGCGTGCCGTCGCCATTGCCGTCACCCTTGCCAGTGCCGTTTGCGTTGGGTACCGGGTCTTCGAGCGAGTTGAGTTGGCCGTCGTTGTCCATGTCGCTGTCGGTTTTGTCCGGTATGCCATCCCGGTCCATGTCGGACAGTACGGTCACGGTGATGGCCTGCATGTCGCTGCCACCTTTGCCATCGCGGGCAGCGACTTCGACTTGGTAACTGTTGTTGCCATCGCTGTCCGTCGGCGCATGCACGTCGGGCGCAGTGGTGAATTTCAAGGCTCCGCTTGCGCTATCGATGCTGAATTTGAGTTGGTCAGCGCCGCCGGTGATGCTGTAACTCAAGGGGTCGTTGTCCGCATCGGTGGCTGTGACGGTGGTGACCGCTGTGCGCAGTTCTGCCAGTTCGATAGCCGCAGAGTCCCCTGCGCCGTCGCTGGTAATCTTTGGGGCTGCATTGACATTGACTTTGTTGATCGCCAGGGTGACGGCTTGTTCTGCTGCGTTATTTGCAGCGTCACTCGCTATGACTGTAAAGCTGTAGCCGGGTTTGGCTTCAAAGTCGGGGTTGTCGGTGAGGGTGACGGCTCCGGTGCCGGGGTTGATGCTCAGGCCTGCGTCGCTGCCCGCTTTGAGGCTGTAGGTGGTGGAGCCCGTGGCGATGTCGGCGGTGTCGGTGGATGTGGCGGTGTAGATGGTCTGGTTTGCGCCGCTGTTCTCGTCAATGGCAGTGGCGGTGGTACCAGATGTGATGGTGGGGGCTACTTCGTCTTTGTTGTTGATCGCCAGTGTGACGGTTTTTTCTGCTGCGTTATTTGTAGCGTCTCTCGCTATGACTGTAAAGCTGTAGCTGGATTTGGCTTCAAAGTCGGGGTTGGCGGTGAGCGTGACGGCTCCGGTGCTGGCGTCGATGGTCAGCCCTGCGTCGCTTCCGGCCTTGAGGCTGTAGGTGGTAGCTCCCGTGGCAATGTCGGCGGTGTCGGCAGTGTCGGTGGATGTGGCGGTGTAGACCACTTGGCCTGCGCCGCTGTTCTCGTCTATCGCTGTGGCCGTTGCGGCGCTGGTAATCGTGGGGGCTGTCTCGTCCTTGTTGTTTATGCTGAGTGTGACGGTTTTTTCTGCTGCGTTATTTGCAGCGTCGGTGGCTATGACTGTAAAGCTGTAGCTGGATTTGGCTTCAAAGTCGGGGTTGGCGGTGAGGGTGACGGCTCCGGTGTTGGAATTGATGGTCAGCCCCGCGTCGCTTCCTGCCTTGAGGCTATAGACGGTAGCTCCCGTGGCAATGTCCGCTGTGTCGGTGGAGGTGGCGGTGTAGACCACCTGGCCTGCGCCGCTGTTCTCGTCTATCGCTGTGGCCGTTGCGCCGCTGGTGATGGTGGGGGCTATCTCGTCTTTGTTGTTTACGCTGAGCGTGACGGCTTTCTCTGCTGCGTTATTGGCAGCGTCGGTGGCAATAACGGTAAAGCTGTAGCTGGGTTTGGCTTCAAAGTCGGGGTTGGCGGTGAGGGTGACGGCTCCGGTGCTGGAATTGATGGTCAGCTCCGCGTCGCTTCCGGCCTTGAGGCTGTAGACGGTAGAACCTGTGGCGATGTCGGCAGTGTCGGTGGAGGTGGCGGTGTAGATGGTTTGGCCTGCGCCGCTGTTTTCGTCTAGCGCTGTGGCAGTGGCTCCCGATGTGATGGTGGGGGCAACCTCGTCCTTGTTGTTTATGCTGAGTGTGACGGCTTGTTCTGCTGCGTTATTTGCAGCGTCGGTGGCAATAACTGTAAAGCTGTAGCTGGGTTTGGCTTCAAAGTCGGGGTTGGCAGTGAGGGTGACGGCGCCGGTGCTGGAATTGATGGTCAGCCCCGCGTCGCTTCCGGCCTTGAGGCTGTAGACGGTAGCTCCCGTGGCAATGTCGGCGGTGTCGGCAGTGTCGGTGGAGGTGGCGGTGTAGATGGTTTGGCCTGCACCGCTGTTCTCGTTGATTGCTGTGGCCGTTGCGCCGCTGGTGATCGTGGGTGCTACTTCGTCCTTGTTGTTGATGGTCAGTGTGACGGCTTGTTCTGCTGCGTTATTTGCAGCGTCAGTCGCTATGACTGTAAAGCTATAGCTGGGTTTGGCTTCAAAGTCGGGGTTGGCGGTGAGGGTGACGGCGCCGGTGTTGGCGTCGATGGTCAGCCCTGCATCGCTTCCGGCCTTGAGGCTGTAGACGGTAGAGCCTGTGGCGATGTCGGCGGTGTCGGTGGATGTGGCGGTGTAGATGGTTTGAGCAGCGCCGCTGTTCTCGTCTAGCGCTGTGGCAATAGCTCCCGATGTGATGGTGGGGGCTATCTCGTCCTTGTTGGTGATGTCTAGTGTGACGGCTTTTTCTGCGGCGTTGCTGGCGGTGTCGGTGGCAACTACCGTAAAGCTGTAGCTGGGCTTGGTTTCAAAGTTGGCGCTGGCCTTTAGCGTCACCGTTCCGGTGCTACCCACAATGTCAAAGGCTGCTGCATCGGTTCCGCTCAGGCTGTAGGTCAGGGTGTCTGCGGCATCGGGATCGGTAGCGGCTGCGGTGTAAGCCACGGTGCTAATTGCTGCGTTTTCGGCTACTGCTGCGGTGGCTCCCGAGGTGATGGATGGGGCTTCGTTGACGTCGGTGACACTGATGGTCACGGCCTTGGTATCGCTCAAGGTGCCGTTGTCAGTGGCAACTACGTTGATGCTGTAGCTGTTCTTGGCTTCAAAGTTGGCTGATGCCAGCAAGGTGACTGCACCGCTGCTGGCATTGATGGCGAAGCTGGCTGCGTCAGTACCACCCAGGCTGTAACTCACGGTCTGACCTGCATCGGGATCGGTAGCGGCTGCGGTGTAAACCACGGTGCTAATTGCTGCGTTTTCGGCTACTGCTGCGGTGGCTCCCGAGGTGATGGATGGGGCTTCGTTGACGTCGGTGATACTGATGGTCACGGCCTTGGTATCGCTCAAGGTGCCGTTGTCAGTGGCAACCACGATGATGCTGTAGCTGTTCTTGGCTTCAAAGTTGGCTGATGCCAGCAAGGTGACTGCACCGCTGCTGGCATTGATGGCGAAGCTGGCTGCGTCAGTACCACCCAGGCTGTAACTCACGGTCTGGCCTGCATCTGCATCAGTAGCAACTGCGGTGTAAACCACCGTGCTAGTGCTGGCGTTCTCGCTCACACTGCCACTGGCACCGCTGGTGATTGCGGGGGCTACGTTGGCAGGAGTAATCGTATGCGCCAATGTGACGGTGGTGCCTGAATAGTGGGTCGCCAGACCGGTCGCGCCCGTCAAATCGATGGTTGCGCCACTGGTAATAGCCGCAGCGCCGGTTTCAATCAGGTTGGCCGCCAGTGTGGTTGCGGCACCGCTGTAGCTAGCGGTGGGTACAAAGCGCAGCATGTCGGCTGCGGCCAGCGTCACTGCGGCGGCAGTGCTGCCGTTGCCTAGCGCGAGCCAGGAGCCTGCTGCGCCGATTTGGTACTGCCATGCGCCTTTTGCTGCGTCTGCGGTATAGCTGCTCAATGCCACCCCGATCAAACTGTTCGCGCTGGAGCCGCCGCTGACCGCATCTTTGGCATCACTGAAGTTGCTGCCAAACAGGGATGTAATGCTCGCTCCAGGTGGCGTTGCGGTGTTTTCTATCACCGCTGCAAGGCTGGCACTGCCGCTGGCTACCGGTGCATCATTGATGGCCGTTACCGTGATGGCGGATGCTGCTGTATTGCCAGTTAGCCCCCCATTGGCGTTGGAGCTTGAACCTTGCACCGAGAAGCCAGCCGCGCCGTTGAAGTCGGCGCTCGGGCGGAAATAGACGTTGGTGGTAGCACCGGCGGTGGCGATGAAACTGCCGCTTGAGATGGCGGTCGCAAAACCTGCATCGCTGTACAGCGTGCCCCCGGTAATGCCGGTAATTTTGTAAAAACCGGTATTGCCGCCAATGGCGATGGCACCCGAGTCGGTGTCTTCGTTAATGGTCGGGCTTCCTACGCCAACGCCAACTGTGATCGTGACGGGCACCACGCTACCACCCAGGCCGCCGACTATGTTACTGGTTGATGCTTGTAGGCTGAAGCTGCCATTACTGGCGCCGCTGGGGGTGAATTTCAGGCCAGCGCTCGCCTGTGTATAGGTAATAAAGGCATCATCTGCAATTGATGTCGTGCCATCGTTCTGGTACAGCGTGCCATTGGTGATGCCGGTGATCTGAAAGTGCGTCACTTCGGTACTGTCGGCAACGTTGCGGCTGACTACCAGGCCGCTGCTGGTCTGGGTGGCTGGTGTGGTACTGGTGCTGGTGATGCTGGGGGTGTCGGCTACAGGGGTGATGGTGATGGCTGCGTTGATGGTGCTGCCAGCCAAGCCTGCGTCCACCCCACTGGAGGAGGCTTGTGCAGTGAAAGCTCCCGCCGTGCTGGAGTTGGTCGTTGGCGTGAATTTGAGTCCAGCGTTGCCTTGGGCGTAGCTGATGAAATCGTTGTTGTTGATGGCGGTGGTGCCATCGTTTTGGTAGAGCGTGCCGCCGGTGATGCCGGTGATTTTGAAGTGCGTGGTTTCGGTACCGTCGCCGGAATTGCGGCTCAGAACCAGGCCCGTAGTGCTCTGGGTGTCTTCCAGGGTGCTGGCGTTAGTGACGCTGGGGGTGTCGGCCACGGCGGCCAGCGTGATGGTGGACGTGGCGGTAGTGCCGCCCAGCCCGCCGTCAACATTCGATTTGGATGCCTGCACGGTAAACGCGCCGTTGCCACCCGTGGTGCTATTGCCATTGGCCGTGGGGCGGAAGTAGACGTTGGTGGTGGTGCCACTGCTGGCGATGAAGTCGTTGTTGCTGATTGCCGTGGTGTAGCCCGCATCGGAGTACAGCGTGCCGCCGGTGATGCCGGTGACCTTGTAATGCGTGGTTTCGGCGCCGTCACCGGCAGCTCGGGTGATGGCAATGGCACCGCTGTCGGTGTCTTCGGTGCCCGCCGGGCTGGCCACCGTGGGCGTGTCGGCAATGGCGGTGAGCGTGATGGTCGAGGTCAGTTGCGAGCCGGTCAGGCCGACATCGGCAGCGCTGCTGGATGCCTGCACCACAAAGCTGGCGTTGCCGCCGGTGGTGGTGTTGCGGTCTGCAGTGGGGCGGAAATAAACGTTGGTAGTGGCCTAGGCTGTCCAAAAATGCTTCAAAATAACCAATTTCTTTCCCCCAAGAAATGGCCCTACTTGCCCGAACAAGAAAACGTCGTTCTTCGTTTTATGATCTCTCGTATTGTTACTGGAACATCATCATGAGTGAAAAGTCAAAGCTGCACAAGAGTCGAGAGGTTTGGAAAAAAAAGCGATTGATCGTGCCACCAAAGTGCGTGCGATTCGTAAAGAAATCCGGCGACTAAAAAAAGAACGAGATAAATTTAAAGGGGAGGCCAAGGCAGCCAAAGCTGAATTGGCGAAACAAGGCAAGCAAGCAGTAGCGTGCATCCAAAACAAAGTGGATGTTGTTTTCCTTGTTTTGTGCTTGTTCCTCTCAGCACGAATCGGATTCCGTGCAATTGCAAGAGTGTTGGCCGTGCTTGCCCCTACCTTGGTCTGCTGAAGACACCTTGTCCACAAACGGTCAGCAACTATGTATCCCGTCTATCCATCGCAAAAATGCAAACGTTCGTCCAATCCCTTGGCAACGCTGCTGGAGGTGCAATGCAAACGGTTTGGCTTATTGATATCAGCATAGGACTGGGCTCGGGGAAGATACTCAGCGTACTGGCATTGAATCTCAGGCACCATGAACAAAATGAGTATGCGCCAGGATTGGCGGATGTTCAGTGTGTCGCCACCGCTGTTGAGGAATCCTGGAATGGCGAAACGATTGCCGAATTTTTACGCAAAGTATTTGCCAAAGTGGGATTTTTCCCGCTGCTTTCCTCAAAGACGGCGGAACCGATCTTGAAAAGGCCATCCGCTTGTTGAATGAACAAGGGACATCCCTTGAGTGCATCGACGATCTCTCCCATATGGTTGCCAATCTTTTCAAGCACGAATATGCAGAGGATCCGTTGTTTAACACCTTCATCACAGCCTGCGGCCAAGTGTCCAAGAAACTCAAACAGACGATCTTGGCATGCCTTGCACCTCCGAAGGTCTCGACCAAAGCCCGCTTTATGAACTTGCACCGTTTGGTCGAATGGGCGGACAAACTGCTCAAACATGTGCCGCAAAACCAGGCTGAAGACGCACCGATGTTAGCGAAATTAAGAGCAAGCTTGGATCAATTGCCCGAGTGTGAGCCGTTTATCAAACGATTCCTTCGCGATGCAAAGTCGATGCTGGCATGTCAAAAAATCCTCAAACAAGAGGGGTTGAACCTTGCAACCTACGCGCAATGTCAGAAGTTGATTGAGGTCATGCCCGCATCCTCTTCGATACGAATCGGTTTTACTGATTGGGCAAAGTCACAGTTGGAAATTGCCAATAGGCTGGGGTTGAATCAAACGGGTTTGCCCATCAGCACCGATGTCCTTGAATCACTGTTTGGTGTAGGCAAGCGACTGGGAATGGGGCAAGTGAAGGATGCTGATCGAATCGCTTTTCACCTACCAGCACTGTGCGGAACATTGACGAAACAGGATGCGCAAGATGTTGTTGATATCACGGTTGCGAAACATAAAGAGGTGATCGGATGTGTAGATTCGTTGAGCAAACAACGTCGAGATGTATTGCCAAATCCAGGGAGTTTGGAAACCTTGGCGAACAATCCTGGACGACGCCACCTTGTCCTCATCCCGGATACTGAATCTTGGTCAGAACCTCCCGCCCAATCTATATCTGTAAGCGATTTGCCTGCCATCAGCGCAAAGTTTCCCAATGCACCGTTAAGCGATTTCGGTACATTTTGTTTTTCGTCGTTGAAGAAATTATTTGACGCACTTCCCCTCGGCGGCGGGTGGTTACAGGGGGCCAAAAGTTGGGGAAAAACTTAGGGTAAGTTTGGACGAATCAGTAGTGGCCCCTGCGCTGGCGATAAAACTGCCGTCGGTGATTTGGGTGGTGTACCCCGCATCGCTGAAAAGTGTGCCCCCCGTGATGCTGGTGAACTTGTAGTGGGTTTCTGCACCCCCCTGGCTGATGGCGATGGCGCCGCTGTCGGTATCTTCGTTGACGCTCGGGCTGGCGACGGCTGCGCCCACTGCGATGGTGGCATTCACCGTTGCACCGCCCAGCCCGCCATCGGCGTTGCTGGTGGAGGCCTGCGCGGTGAAGCTGCCGTCCCCGCCACCGGTGGGGGTGAATTTCAGCCCGGCATTGCCTTCGGCGAAGCTGATGAAGTCGTCATTGGCAATGGCGGTGGTGCCGTCGTTTTGGAACAGGTTGCCGTTGCTGATGCCGGTGATCTTGAAGTGCGTCACCTCCGTGCTGTCTGCGGCATTGCGGCTGAGTACCAGGCCGCTGCTGGTTTGCGTGGCGGGTGTGGTGCTGATGTTGGTGACCGTTGGCGTGTCGGCCACGCCGGTGATGTTGAGGGTCACCGTATCGGTGTCGCTGAGTGTGCCGGTGCCGTTGTCGGTGCTGGCGAGCGTTAGCGTGGCATAGGCTGTGCCAAAGCCATTGGCGGTGGGGGTGTAGGTCACGCTGGCCAAGGCGTTTTGCACCTGCGCCACTGTGCCAATGATTTGCACCGAGTTGCTGCCATCGCCAGTGATAGCGCCGCCGCCCCCGGTGGTGACGGCCAGCGTGCCTTTGCCGCTGTCCACCGACACCACCGTGGTCAGCGTGGTGCCGGCATCCACATCGGCTACCGACAGGGCGTTGCTGTTACCTGCTGAAAAAACCAGCGTGGCGTCCTCAATGAAAGTCTGTGCCGCAGGCTTAGTGTTGACCGGCGCTTCATTGACATCGGTCACGCTCACGCTGAGCACGGTGTCGGTGAAGTTGCCGGCGGCATCGGTGGCGCGCACGGTGATGTTGTGGCTGGTATTGGCCTCGAAGTTGAGTTGCGTGCCGTCAAGCACCGTTACCGCGCCGGTGCCGCTGCCGATGGCAAAGCGTCCGCCAGCGGTGTCGGTCAGCGAAAAGCTGCTGGCCCCGGCAGAGGCTACTGTGCCCACCGCAGTGGTGTTGGCCGAGTTCTCGGCAATGCTCAGGGTGGCCGTGGCCGTGGCGGGTGCGGTTTTGTCAAAGGTGACAGCGCTGGCGTTGGTCACTGCGGTGACCGGGGTCATGGCATTGCCAGCAAGGTCTGTGGCATTGATGGCAAAGCTGACTGCGCCTTCGGTGTCGCCCACCACCATTGTGTAGGTCGCGGTATAGGCATTGCCGCCGCCCGACGCAATGGTGGCTGCATTGCCGTTGATGGTGGCGCTGGGGCTGCCGTTTTGACTGCCGTCGGTGGTGAAGCTGACCGTCACCGTGTCGCCCACCTTGGCCAGCGTGTTGGTGGCGTTGCTGGAGGCAATGCCAACCGTGCCGGTCAATGCCGGGGCCGTGGTGTCGAGCACGTAGGCCTGGGTGGCAGCGGTGCCCGAATTGCCTGCCGCATCGGTCACACGCACTTGCAGCGTGTTGCTGGCAGTCAGCGTTTGCCCGGCCAGCGACCAGGTGTTCTGGCCAACGGTGTTGGTCGCTGAGGTCCAGGTGCTGCCATTGTCCAGCGATACTTCGACAATATCGCCAGTCGTCGTTACGCCGCTCAGCGTGCCGCTGATGGTTTGCGCGGCGGTCTTGGTGATGAAGTCGGTACTGCTTGCCCCTGTGTCGGCGCTGAAGGACAAGGTGCTGTTGGTCAGCGTGGGCGCGGTGGCGTCAATCGTGACCGACAGGCCGCTGGAAGCGCTGCCGACGTTGCCGGCGGTATCTGTGGCCGTTGCCGTGAAGGTGTGTGCGCCACTATTCAGCGTTGAGGCGGTAATGCTCCAGTTGCCCGAACCGTCCGCCGTCGCGGTACCGACGGTGCCATTGACCGAACTGATCAGCGTGACGGTAGCATTGGCTTCAGCAGTGCCGGTGAAGGTGGGCGTGGTGTCATTGGTGAGTTTGTCGCTGTTCGACGTGCCACTGTCGGTGCCGGCGGTCATGTCGGGGGTGCTGGGTGCGGCAGGCGCGGAAGTGTCGATGGTGATTGTCAGCCCGGAAGATGCCACCGAGACATTGCCCGCCGCATCGGTCGCCTTGGCGGTGATGGTGTGGGTGCCTTCAGACAGGGTGAGGGTGGTGATCAGCCAGTTCGTCGGATTCCCCGAACCGGTGCCCACCACCGTGATGCCATCCGTGTCATAGAGGGTGATTGATGCGTTGGTTTCCGTCGTACCGTTGATATTGGGTGTCGTGTCGTTGGTGATGTCATCGGAGTTGGAGGAGCCGCTGTCCGTGCCAGCAAGCATGTTGGGCGTCGATGGGGCATTGGGCGCTGTGGTGTCGATGACGATGGCCTTGTTGTCGCCCAGCGAGTTGGCCGCGCCGGGACTGGCCAGCGTCAGGATGGCAGTCGCGCCGCCGGTGGTGGCAACGATGCTGCCGCTGTTGAGTGCCAGCGCCGTGGTGCTGGTGTAGTCCAGGTCCGCCGAGGTGTCACCGGCCTGCACGGTGTAACTAAAGGTCAGCGTGGTGCCAGGACTACCGCTGGCATAGTTGATGGTGCGATCAGTGGCCCCTGTTTCCAGCGTGAGTTGTGGTGTGCCGCTGACGGTGACCGATTCGCTAAACGTCACCTGGATGCTGATGACGTCGCCGGCGTTGTAGCTGCCGTTGGCTGTGGATGAGGTGACGCCGGTGACGGTGGGGGCGGGCGGCGCCGCCGTCGTCACATCCACTTTTGTGGGGCTGGTCATCAGGTTGGGCGTGCCCTCGTCGTCCTGGCCGACCACATAGATGTCGTAGGCGGTGCCGGCGGTCAGGCCGGAGATGTTGTCGAAGCTGGCGGTGAAGGGCGACGAGCCGACCGCCTGGCTGCCGTTGGCGACAATGGTGACACTGCTGTAGGTCGTTCCCGCCACCACCTGGGCCGAGGTCGGGGCGGTGGCACCATCGGCCACCACGACGTAGTAGACCGTACCGCCCTCATCGATGCTGGCCGACAGGTCGACCGTGGTCTGCTGCACGTCCGATGTGGCCGGCGCGACGTCGAAAGTGGGGGCGGTGGTGTCGCCGCCGGTGAGGACAGGGGTAAAGGTAAAAACGATGGTCCCGCCATTCCAAGTTTGACCACCGGCATTATCAGTAATATTGATCTTCGTGGGGTTGTTCGTATCAACGGTTGCTGTAACCGCATCAGACCCGGAACCTGTTGCAGAGGTCTTGACTATGCTCGAGAAACTAACAAAGTTGCCGTTTGTATCATTTGAAAGTGTAATCACGCCCAAATCTTGGCCAAGGCTAAAACCAGTATTGTCATCAAACGTAATTGTTATCGTGTTGTTCGCTGCATCAATATTCCAATCATTTCCCGCCCCGGAACCACTCGCGTCAAAATGAAACTCTACTCCCGAATTGACGGCAACAGTTCCCGCATCATAGGAAACAGCGTTAAAAAAAAGATTGGCCTTAACGTTCTGAAGACCGAGAAGGTCGTGGTAGCCAATGATCGAAAGCGACTCCACGTCGATTTGCCCTGACTTTGCTTCCAATACCCAATCGCCACCCGACAAAGCAGCGCCAGTCAAATCAGCCGAAGCCGCCACATCCGCCCCGGTGGCCTGCGCCAGTTTCCCGACAAACTCCACGCCCGTCTGACCTTCGGCCACCTCACAGCCGTACACCAGAAAGTCACCGTCTGCGGTCAGTGCACTGCCAATGCGGGTCAGCGTGTCGGTGTGATCGTTCAGGTTGCTACTCAGCGTCAGAGTTCCCAGGTTGATGGCCCCGCTGCTGCCGTGGCTCAGCAGATGGATGGCATTCACACTGCCGGGTTCTTTCTGCCCAAGGTAGTCGGCCATCTGCGCCAGGCCGTCGCCCCGGCTGTCCAGCACCACCACCTCCACACCGGCGCGCACGCCAGCGGCCAGGGTTTCCCAATCGGCCACGTTGTTTTCAATAAACGCCACTTCCCGGCGACCATTGTTTTGCTGCGGATCGGCGTCACGCAGGACAAGGGGGGCCACAATATTGGATGCGGGAATGGCGCTCATGGTTTCTCCTGAAATTTTGCTGGGAATGGGGTTTCGGAATGTGGTGCGGCACTGAATGAAATTCGGCGCGCTGTGCAGACGATTTTAGGGAAAATTGGCGCAATGTGCGGATGGTTCAGCGCATCACTAAAGACCTACGGCAGGGCCGTGACAGCTGGCGCGGGATGGTTTGTAGATGAAAATTGGCTTTACGCCTTGCAGGATGTGCGGGAGCAGCTATAAAAATAGCAGCATTCGGTATGCATGCCGTTCATGTGGCCCTGTGGGCATGGATTTGGTTTATCCGTCACGAAAAATCATGCGTTTTTATGTGCCATTTCGGCCACTAGCCCCCGTGGAATGTGCGGGGACAGCTATCAACTTGTTAGCAACGTGCCATCCGGGCCTTGGCTACTTGCTTCCAACGTCTGAATCTCGGTCAACGTCAGTTGTGTGATTTTGGCTATCGTGTCAAGATCAAAACCGGCAGCCAACATGGTTTTTGCAATTCCAATCTTGCCATTTTTCTCACCTTCTATCCTGCCTTCTATCTTGCCGTCGGAAAAAGCCGCATCGGCAGCAGTCTTCACCATGGCCTTCATATCGTTGTCGGAAAAAACGCTCTTCAGATAATCATCGTACTGGTCGCTGCTCAGATGCGCCAGTTCCGCTATATCAAAACCTTTTTGAAAGATCGGTTCATTCAAAATGGCCGGAATATGGTCAAAGTCCTCCAGATGTTTCAGAAAATATATCCACTTGTCAAAGTGCGTTTCAAGCTCATGCTCCTGCTTATTAAATAAAGGCATCTGTAAAAACTTGAAATGCAATTTGTCATAAAAAATAGCCCCGTCCTGGTCTTTCAGACAAACATCGCGGCGAAATTTGCGCTCTTCTTCTTTTTCATCATATTTGAAATTCAGAATGGCAATAAAGTAAACCGGCAACAGATAGAAATCCCACTCGCCTTTCTTGCCTTGCTCACGGATCGGAAAAGTCGAATAAAACAGCGAGCGGTCTTTAAAAAACTTCATGCTGGCCTTTTGCATTTCGACAATAAAACGCTCACCTGACGCACTTTGGCAATAAATATCGAAAACAGATTTGCGCTGCTCTACCGTGGCGGACATGTTTTCGGTATTTTTGAAGCTCAACTCTGCAATCTGATGCTGCGGTGGCAGCAGTTGATTCAAAAAATCAACGAGCAGGTCTTTGCTGGCTTCCTCGCCAAACAGTTTTTTGAAACCAAAATCGGTGTAGGGGTTAAAGTATTTGCTGATCATGGTTAACGCTTTATCTTTGGGTCAAACAGCCGTGGTGCCAATGGGAATAGGCCCACAGGATAGCGCGGTTTCACCCGCACCGCAAAACGCCGGTGAACCGGCAGGTCACGTTTTATATGCCATTTTGAGCGCCAGCCCCCGCAGAACGTGCGGGTACAGCTATCAATTAAGCAGCAAATCACAAGACAAAGATAAGCCGTGATGGGTCGCAATCACGCTTATGCTCAAGTTTGAAATTGACATGGCAGTACCACCGAGTGGAGATGGAGATCAATCGGAACAGGGTAACCGAATTCCAGCACAGCAGCGGATGCTAGGTCTCAATTTTTGCGTTCGTGCTCAAGGCTTGTGCAGGCTGCAAATGCGTGCCACTGCTTTTATCCGAAGCATCCGTCACCACATCCATGCGTTCTTATGTGCCATTTCGGCCACTAGCCCCTGTGGAATGTGCGGGGGCAGCTATTAACTTGTTAGCAAAAGATAAGACCGGGGCATGCCTTGCTGGATCGCACCCAAGCAGGGGAATGGCACAAAAACGCACCAAGCACTGACAACACCGTCAGGCCAGCTTATTTGCCAACCAGCGCGTTAACTCCTGACCATCGGTAAAGTCCAACAGGGCTTCGGCCAGATCTTCAAGTTGCTCGACGCTTAGCGCCGACAATTTTTGCTCGGCTTGCTGCAATTCGGCACTGACGCCAAACTTGTGCCGCAGCATCCGGCCAACCAGGCGCAGACTTTCTTGCTGACGGCCTTGCTGGCGACCTTTTTCGCCTTCCTCTTCCGCAATTTCCTGATAAAAACGGGTTTGTTTCAATTCAATATCATTTAAAGCTAACATGGCAATAATCTCCTTGCGACTCAGGTTTGGTAATTTGTATACCAGAATGGTTTCAATAAAATTCAGGTCATCCTGACCCATTCCATCACGACGCTTGACCAATTCTCGCGCCAAATCCATGGTTTGCGATTTACCACTGGCAATCAGTCGAATCAGCTCCAGGGTCGGCGAGAGGTTTTTCCGGTTTTGATAATCTTTCAGGTAAATCCTGTGTAATTGTGGCAAACCCATAAAGGGCTCAAATTCTATGCTCGCCGGTTTTTCAGCGCTTCGTGTCGGGTATATGACAAACGCCAGCCAGCGCCGCCCTGGTTTGTGCAGGCGCAGGTACAAGGTTATTTCACTGATAAATCGGCCATAAAAATCCGCATCTGGCTGGTATTGCACTTCGGCAAAGATAATCGGCTGCTCCGGTTCACCTGCTATTGGCTTAAAAATTCCATCAATGCGAAACGCCGTTTGTTTTATTTCTTCCGAACCGAAGTGGTAATTTTCTCCACGGTAGTTCAGGCCCAACAGTTCGAGCGCCAATTGTGGCCTGCGTTGAAACAACCGGTAAAAGAGAGTATCTGTTTTCATTATTTAATGTACCATTTCGGCCCCTAGCCCTTGTGGAATGTGCGGGAAAAGCTATCAATTAAGCAGCAAATCACAAGACAAAGATAAGCCGTGATGGGTCGCAATCACGCTTATGCTCAAGTTTGAAATTGACATGGCAGTACCACCGAGTGGAGATGGAGATCAATCGGAACAGAATAACCGAATTCCAGCACAGCAGCGGATGCTATGCCTCAATTTTTGCGTTCATGCTCAAGGCTTGTGCAGGCTGCAAATGCGTGCCACTGCTTTTATCCGAAGCATCCGTCACCACATCCATGCATTCTTATGTGCCATTTCGGTCACTAGCCCCCGTGGAATGTGCGGGGGCAGCTATCAATAAAGGGTTGCTGTGCAAGCCCGCCAGCTAGCTCAGGCTTGGCTTGGCTTGGCTTGGCTTGGCAAAATGATGGTCGCAATTTGCGTCATGTCAAGTGCACCCCAGTTGAAGATTTTTTAAACCGGTCAATGAGGATTGGATTGTGCCATCGCGCATCAGCAACGCAAGGCTTTGCTGGTTGGGCCAGCGGGCGTAGATCAGTCGGGCCACATGCTTTGACTCGCCGCCGATTCAGCACAATGCCTGCGGCCAAACCCACCGCCCCGCCCAAGCCGAATCGGCATCCGACCCCAAAATCACTGCGCCTGTCTTGAATGGCGATGGTCCAGGCATCAAAAACGCAGTTGCCCGTTCGCATCGGTCAGGCCGGCTGCAGTGGCAGCGGCATCTGCCAGCAGGCGCTTGACATCGTAATTGGCTTGTGCGTTAAGACGGGCTTTTACCGCCCAGAGTTCTTCCAGAATCGGATCGTGACGCATTGGCCTGGTGCCGAGTGTCGGTGGCGCTGCGACATGGGCTTGAATGCTGTCGGACAGCGGTGATCGTGAGGTGTTCATGGCGTTGACCCTTCCAAAAGTTCTTCAGGCGTTGCAAAAAGGGCCGGGGCATAACCCCAGTCCCGCAAGGCAGCAAACACACGGTACTTGGCATCTGGTCCGACAAAGTGGGCAAAGTTCCACGTCACCAAATACCGGAATCCATGCAAGGTGGCCATTGGGATGTGGGCCGCATCTTCAGGTTCAGATTCAGGAACAACCTCCGCCTGCATCAATCGATTGGCCAACAAATCCGTTTGCGCGTGAGCCACGATGCGATTCAAACCGCCAACCAGCGCCAACCTACGGCTGGCGGCCTGTGGATCACCGCGTGCGATTTCTTGCAGCACCAAGTCTGAAATCGACAGGCTTGCTTTATCGACCGATGCCCACCAATCATGCGTCAACGCCTGTCGTGCAGCAGCCAAACCATCTCGACTGGGCCGCGAGGTCAGGTAAGAAATCACAGATGTTTCAAGGTAAATGAAGGCTTTTCCCATGGGTCGATTTTGTTTGTTTTTCGAGAATCCCGAACGTCACCAGCCAAGAAACATTAAAAATAAGCCAAACGCAAGAAATAGGGGACAGACCACGTTTTCCCGCCGACTGTTGCAGCGTATGCCAGGCGGATGCGGTGCAGTCTCGCAGCCCGCAAGGAGCGAAACGGATTGGCGGCTTGGCTTGGCAAAATGATGGTCGCAATTTGCGTCATGTCGAGTGCACCCCAGTTGAAGATATTTTAAACCGGTCAATGAGGATTGGATTGTGCCATCGCACATCAGCGCCGGATTGCCCACCTTGTTGCGCCAGCGGGCGTGAGCGGCTTGGCAACAGGTTTTGATCGGCCACCACTTCACTATTTTTATGCTATCTGCTTGCGCAGACCCAGCTTGGGCTACAGGCCGAGTTATCTTAAACGTGTGCGGTGAAACCGGTGGCGCTTGGTTGTGCATTGGGTCAACCCGGCAATGGTCGTCAGGCCAGCTTGGCTGCCAACCAGCGCAGGGTCAATGAATTAGCGCAAGAACAAATTTGCCCTGGGGGGTTTGATATGAATCGGTTACGATGCTTCCCATGCATTGTTCCCATAGGAGATAGGTATGGAAATGGTGAATGTGAGCGGTCTCAAGAACAACCCCACTGCTGCGCTGCGCCTGGCGCAAAAGGACTTGGTGGTGGTGATGAACCGCGATCAACCCAATGCCTTGTTGATGGGTGTCAGCGCCGGTGGGCTGCTGGACGGAAAAGGTGTCAAGCCAGCGCTGGCAACCGCCTTGTTTCGTGATGGGCATCTGTCGCTGGGACGGGCGGCGGCGCTTGCGGCAATGGATGTCGGGCAGTTTGCCTCGCATGTTTCACGGCTGGGTATTGCCGTGGTTCGGCTCAGTGAATCCGAGGCCCACAACGACATGGATACGCTAGAGCAATGGCTGGCATCGTCCTGACCGATGCCAGCCCATTGATCGGGCTGGCGCGCGTCAATGGTTTGCAGTGGCTGCAACCCTTCACAGAGGCCACGAGTTATATGCCATTTTGGCCGCTAGCCCGCATGGACATTGCGTGAGTAGATATGAATAACTTCTCCATTACGAGACGCATTCGATCAGGGTCGGTCGGACGATAACCAGTCTGCTGCTGGCACCGAGTTGTGTAACCCTGGGCCAGATTCGTTGCAAAAATTCGGACAAATCCCGTAATCGCATGTTGCCAACGCGCAGGTGAATGATGCGTGGTGGTGGCTCGCTGATCATCATTCGGTCAGAAAAGTCGGCATCCTTGGTCACAATCGTCAGATTGTTTTCACGCGCGTAGCTCCAGATTGCGCTGTCTTGCAAGTCATCGCCAAGGTCGAAAACATGCAGATACGCATCACCATGCCATAGCGAAAATCGGTAAGGCAGATTGGCATCAATCAGGTAGCGTGCCATCGTCACGCGATCTGGACTACCTCGTAGTGCTTGTCCATCAACCCGGTAGCAAAGCGCAGGCAAGCTCGTATGTCGTCCGGTTCGAGACTGGGGTATTGTTCAAGAATATCAGCTTCGCTGTCTCCGGCACCAAGGAAGTCAAGCACAGTCTGGACGGCTATGCGTTTACCTCGCAGAGTCGGTCGACCATTGCAGAGGTCTGGGTCTATGGTGATGCGACCATCGAGAAAGATTGGACTTGGCATGGTGGTGTTATCGGGTGAGAACGAGGATTGCGGCTTCTCGCCAAATGGAAACAAGCCAAGAGGATAGCGTGGTTTTACCCGCACCGCAAAACACCGGTGAACCGGCAGGTCACGTTTTATATGCCATTTTGACCGTAATCCCGCGCAGAACGTGCGGGTACAGCTATTAATTAAGTAGTAACATACAAGACAGAGATAAGCCGTGATGGGTTGCAACCACGCTTACGCTCAAGACCTGTGCAGGCTGCAAATGCGCTCTACCGCCTCTTGCAAGCGGAGTTGGCTGGTGTCGATGCACAGGTCCGCATCGGTGGGAGCCTCGTAGGGTGCTTTGATGCCGGTCAAGGCAAAGTTGCTGTCCCGACTCGCCTTGGCGTACAGCCCTTTGGTGTCGCGCTGCTGGCACACGGCCAAAGGCGTGTTGACATAAATTTCAATGAACTGCGCTGATCCTATGATCTGACGGGCTGCTGCGCGGCCTGCGGTGGTGGGCGAGATCAGCGCGGCGATTACCGTGATGCCCTGACCGTTGAGCAGTTTGGCCATTTCAGCCGTGCGACGCATGTTTTCTTCGCGGTCAACAACGGAAAAACCCAGGTCACGGCAGAGTCCAGCACGCAACTCGTCGCCGTCCAGAACGCACACACTCTGCCCCAGGGCGCGCAGGTGTTGCGCCAGCGCGATGGCTAGTGTGGTCTTACCTGCACCGGAGAGGCCGGTGAGCCAATAGGTCAAGTTTTTATAGGTCATCTTGGTTTTCACATAGGTTATTGGGTTCGTGCCCGGTATCGGGATGCAAATTGCCCCCCCATCCTGACGTAGGAAAGCTCAGGTTCCTATGGCGGAATTATGTGCCATTTCGACAGATAGCCCCCGTGGAACATGCGGGTACAGCTATCAACTCAGTAGCACTATTACACCAGCCAAAGCCCCTCAGAACCATACTGCACACCCACCACGCTGATTAATGGTTGAAAATCAGCCACCCAGTGGTTGATTTTCAACCATTAGAATACCGGCATGCATCCCAGACATATCACCCCGCTACTCGCCGATGCGTTGGCCGATACGCCCGTTGTGGTGCTCAACGGTGCCCGCCAAAGCGGTAAAAGCACGCTCGTGCAGGCACTGCCTGGGGCCGATGCAAAGCCGCGCCGCTACCTCACTCTGGATGATTCAGCCGTGCTCAGTGCGGCCAAATCAGACCCGGCAGGCTTTATCCATGGTTTGCAAGGTGCGGTAACGCTCGACGAGGTGCAACGTGCGCCCGCGCTTTTTTTGCCCATCAAGGCAGTGGTTGACCGGCAGCGTGTACCGGGTCAGTTTTTGCTTACTGGCTCGGCTGACGTGATGTTGCTGCCCGGCATGGCTGACTCGCTGGCTGGGCGCATGGAGGTGCTGTCGCTATGGCCGCTTTCTTGCGCTGAAATGCTTGACAGCCCGACCCTCAACCGGGCTGATGCCTTGTTTCAGGGTGATTGGCAGGCGTTGCGCATTGCGCCTTGCGAGCGACCTGCCTTGATGGCCCATTTGCTCAGCGGCGGGTTTCCCGATGCGGTGACGCGCACCAGCGAAGCACGGCGTGCGGCCTGGTTTGATGCCTATGTGCAAGCCGTTCTGCAGCGTGACGTGCGCGACCTGGCCCACATTGAGCAGCTCACAGAAATTCCCAATCTGCTGCAATTGCTGGCCACGCGCAGCGCTACGTTGCTTAATTTTGCCGAGCTTTCGCGTACTGTCGGCATTGCGCAAAGCACGCTCAAGCGTTACTTTGCATTGCTGGAGATGTTGTTTCTGGTGGTTCGTGTGCCATCGTGGGAGCGTAATCCCGGCAAGCGCCTGGTTAAGGCCGCCAAAGTATTTTTGCCCGACACAGGGCTGCTGTGCCACCTCATGGGAGTCACGTTGGATGGTCTTGCAGCCAGGCACGGCTTGCCTGGCAGTGCGGTGGAGACCCTGGTGCTGACCGAGCTGCTCAAACATATAGCATTTTCCCGGCAACGCCTCACCTTGTGGCACTACCGTACCCAAACCCACATTGAAGTTGATTTCATTCTGGAAAACCGCCAGGGGCAGATCACTGGCATCGAGGTCAAGGCCAGCGCCACGGTGGACGGCAAAGATTTCAAGGGTCTGCGCCATTTGCAAGAGACCGAGAGTACGATTTTTCAGCATGGCATCGTTTTGTATGCCGGGCGCGAGGTGGTGCCGTTTGGCGATAAGTTGTGGGCTGTGCCGCTGTCGCTTTGGTGGTCTGGGTGATAGTTTCCAGCCCGCACACTACATGCCATTGCGCCGCGCCAGTTCCAGGAACAAGGCAGACTGGTCATGATCGACCAGGCCGTGCGCAACTCCTTGCGCGTAAAGCTGCTCCAGCAAGGCCGTGATCGGTGCGTCAAAGCTTGCGGCACTGGCACACGACAAGGCATTGCGTAAATCCTTGAGTTGCACCGTCATGCGCCCCCGTGGCGCAAAGTCGCGCTCCACCATGCGCTGGCCATGCACCTGGAGCACACGGCTATCCGCAAAACCCCCAGCAAGGGCTTCACGTACGCAGGCGATGTCGGCACCCGCGCGCTCGCACAGGAGTAAAGCCTCGGCAACCACGCCAATTGTGGCGCCAACAATCATCTGATTGGCCAACTTGGCCATCTGGCCGGAGCCCGTCGGACCCACGTGCGTGGCGCGGCCAAGGGTGTTCAGCATCGGCAGCGCCCGCTCAAAGTCAGCCGCTGCGCCACCGGCCATGATGGCCAACGTCCCATTCTGTGCGCCGATGGTGCCGCCCGATACCGGCGCGTCCAGATAAGCAATTCCCATATCCGCCAGACGCGCTGCGTGCGCGCGTGCCTGCTCGGGCTTGATGGAGGACATATCCACAAGCGTACTGCCCGGATGCATGGCGGTGGCAGCTCCCATGCCAAAGAGAACCTCTTCCACCACCGCACCGTCTTCCAACATCGTTACCACCAGCTCGGCCTGCGCAACCGCCTCGGCCGGACCTGGATGCACGCTTGCGCCGTCGGGCAACAACCGTTGCGCCTTATGAAGTGTGCGGTTCCAGACCTGCACACCGTGGCCTGCCTGGCATAGCCGCTTTGCCATCGGGTAGCCCATCAACCCAATTCCCAGAACTGCAAGACGCATTGCGCCCTCCTGCGAAAAAGCGTTGCAGTATAAAAGTATGTAAGACTAGGCTTCGTGGAAGAATGGCCTGTTTTTGCTCAATATTCAATAAAGGAAATCGCCATCATGAATGTGAATGCGCGCATGGGTCGAACGATTACAAAGGCGGCAACACGCTTGATGCGTCTGGCTGCGCTGCTGGTGTGCATGGTCCTCCTGCCCTATGCAGTATTCGCACAGGACGATGCCGATACACGCGCCGGTTGCGACTCGTGCCGCTTTCGCATCGACGACTTGAGCCAACCATTTGCATTGCAAGGCACCTGGCTATTCACGCGCGACGATGACCCTGGCAATAAACAGTACGACCGCGACACGCGCGACTGGAAACTGCTCAAAACACCCGGCCCCTGGCGCAAGGCCTACCTTGATGGCAAGAACTACAACGTGGGCTGGTACCGCGCCACGCTGGAGTTCGATGAAAAACTGATTGGCGAGGATGTTGTGTTGCTGTTGGACACGTATTTGGCGCGCACCAGCGTCTATCTCGACGGACACGAACTGTTCAGTCGCCCAGGGGATGCCAATTACGACCGCATCTACGCCGCACAGCCCATTCCCGTGCGTTTTCAGATTACCGGCCCACGCCATGTGCTGGCCATTCGCGTCGATACCACCCTGATGACGGGCCTCTACGCCCTGCCCCTGGAGTTGCGCGCCTACATTCCCAATGACCCTGGTCTGGGTTGGCACCAGTTGCGCGGTGGCGAATTGCGCCTGCTGGCAAGCATGCTCGGCAGCGGATTCGGACTTTTCTTTCTGTTCGTGTACGCACGCACGCGCTACGGCATGTACTTGTATGCAGGCTTGGGAAGTTTGTGCTGCAGTTTGTATCTGGGCGTGACCAATGATTTGTCGCTGCGGGTGCTCACGCCGGAAATCGCGCTGTCCCTGTCCTACATGGCACTGAGTTTTGCCTATTTTTTCTTCCTTTTTGTCCAGTATTTTTATGTACAGATGCCGCGCGCCAACCGCGCACTCGCGGCTCCCATCCTGGTACTGAATCTGTTGCTGGCCGCGCAGTTGGTCTGGCCCGATCTGGACCTGTTCCAATGGCTGCGGCGCGCGCAATTCGTCACCGGAATGGGCCTGGGCACGTGCATCGTCTACATGATGGCCCAAAGCTGGCGCAAAGGTCGGCCTGGTGCGGGCATTCTGTTTGTGGGCTTTGCCATTTTTTATGGTGTTGCCGCCAACGATACGCTGATGTCCATAGGGCTCACCCAAGCGCATTTTCTGATGCCATTCGGCTTGATGGCAACGCTGGCTGCGGTGCTTTACGTTACCAGCAACAGTTTCACCCACACTTTCAGCGAGAACAAGAAACTGCTTGCCACGTTGAAGGAAAAGAATGCGGCACTACAAACCGAGCAGGCACGCACCGCGATCATGCTGCGTATGGTGCCTGACCTGTTCAGCGTTTCGCGCATGGACGACGGCTGCATCGTCACCGTCAATGAGGGTTTTTCGCGTCTCAGCGGCTGGAGGAGCGAAGAGGCAGTAGGTCACAACGCACAGGACCTGGGTCTGTGGCCGCCAGGATCACGCGAGCGTTTCATCACCCGGCTTGCGGACACGGGCTCCATCTCCGACATCGAGTGCGTATTCATCCATAGGGATGGCCATACACGGGAAGGACTGGTTTCTGCAACCACGTTTACTATCGATGACGTGACACATATCGCCATGACGGTGCGCGACATGAGTGCCAGCCGCAAACAGGAAAACGCCCTGCGCCACAGCTACGACCTGCTGGCCAAGATCCAGAACAACGCCGGCATGGCCATCTGGCAGTGGAACCCGCACAGCGGCGAAATTTTCTGGTCGCAAACGGCCTATGCAACCTTTCGCATCACGCCCAGGACATCTCCTGACCTGCCGCCAGGTTTTGCCGGTGTTATGCGCGTGGAAGAGTCGATTGACATCATTCACCCCGATGATCGCCAGCGCTACGTCAGCGAAATTCAATCCGCCATACATGCGCGCCAGGGATGCTCGCACCAGTACCGGGTCATTTGCGGTGATGGGGACGTGCGCAGCATCAGCGCCGAATTGTTTCTCGAACTCAATGAAGAAAACCACATTCTCTATGTCTATGGTCTACTGCACGACATTACCGAGCGGGTGGCAGCCGAAGAGGCTCTGCGCGCCTCGCAAGAGAAAATCTCGGCCATTTACAACACCATCCCTGACCAGATCAGCGTGATCCGCATGACCGACCAGGTGATCGTCGATGTGAATGAGGAAACGGTACGTATCCACGAACTCGCACGAGAACAACTGATCGGGCGCAGAATCGGTGAAATCGGGTTCTGGACCGACCGCGCCGACTACGAGCGTTACGTCCAGATTTTGATGACCCAAGGCAAGGTGGATGCCTTTGAATGCTACAACAGCACCCACACCGGACGTGTCTACCGTTCACTGATTTCTTCACGCCCCTGCGAATTTGACGGCGTGACCCACGTACTTTCCATCTGCCGCGACATCACAGAACTGCATCGGCAACAGATTGAGTTGCAACGCAGCTACGATACCTTGGCAAAAATCCAGCACAACGCCGGCATGGGGCTTTGCCGCTGGAATCCCCACACCGACGAACTGCTCTTTTCACAGACGGCACTCGACTTGTTCCGCTATCCCCCGGAAAGCACCGATGCCCTCCCCCCTGGATTTGCCGGTCGCTTCAAAGGCAGCGTCACCTTCAGCCACGTGCATGCCGATGATTTACCATCCTACATGGGCGCTTTTGAAGGCTTGCTGCGGGACAAGCAGTCGCGCGCCTTGTCTTTTCGTATCATGCGCGGCGATGGCGAGACACGTGTCATGCACAGCGAACTGCAAACAGAGTGCGATGACCAGAACCACATCCTCTCCGTCTATGGTTTTGTCAAGGACATCACCGAACAAACCCGCACGGACGAGGAACTGGCGCAACACCGCAGCCACCTGGAGCAACTCGTCGCACAACGCACGACCGAGCTGCAAAGCAGTTACACCGCCCTTACCCAGGCCAACCTGAACCTGCGCGCAGCCACGGTCGTAGCCGAAGCCGCGCAACATGCGGCTGAGGCGGCCAACCGCATGAAAGGTGATTTTCTGGCCATGATCAGCCACGAGATGCGCACACCCTTGGGTGGCGTGATCGGCATGATCAAACTCGGACTCAAGGACACGCGGCTGGTTGCGGAAACACGCGGCAAGTTCAATGTGGGGCTGGCCAGTGCCGAAGGTCTTTTGCAGATCATCAACGACATTCTGGACTACTCCAAACTCGAAGCCGGCAAGATGAAGATGGAGTGCATCGACTTCGACTTGCCCGCCACACTGCAAGACAGCCACAGCATCCTGGAAGAACGCGCCGACGCCAAGGGTCTGGCGCTCATCATGGAGATGCAACCCGAACTGCCACGCTGGTGGCAAGGCGACCCGGTACGCCTGCGCCAGGTGCTCATCAACCTGATGGGCAATGCCATCAAATTCACCGAACACGGCTCGGTGCTGCTCAACTTGCGCCAGGAGGAGAACGGCTGGCTGGAATTCGCTGTCGCCGATACCGGCGTGGGCATACCCGCTGACGCCTTGCCACGCATGTTCCAGAAATTCGAACAGGCCGATGTGTCCACCACACGCAAATTCGGTGGTACCGGGCTGGGGTTGGCCATCTGCAAGCACATCGTCGAAGCCATGGGCGGCACGATTGGCGTGACGAGCACACCCGGCGCTGGCACGACTTTTCGCTTCCGCCTACCGCTGCACGAAGGCACAAAACCCGAAATCGTGGAAGCCATCGCCAGCAGCCACCATACCCACCAGCTGACCATCCTGTGTGCCGAGGATGGCAAGACCAACCAGCTCATCGTGCGCGAACTGGTCGAAAGCATGGGGCACCACATTGATCTGGTCGAAAACGGACTCGAAGCCCTGCGCGCTTTGAGCATGCGACGCTACGACATGGTACTCATGGATATGCGTATGCCGGAGATGGATGGCATGGAAGCCACCCAGCTGATCCGCGCCGGGGGTAATGAACGCTACATCGTGCTTGACCCGGCCCTGCCCATCGTTGCACTGACTGCCAACGTGATGGAAGAAGACCGGCAGCGCTACTTGCAAGCAGGCATGGATGGCTTTCTGGGCAAACCCATTGATGAAGCAGCCCTGTTCGGCGAACTCGCCAAAGTCATCACACGCCTTCTGGCCCAGGGTGCCACATTGCCGCCGCTGACAGATGCAGATGCCACACCTGTGCAAACCACCGACATGGCCGCGCTGGATGCACTATTCGGCGTGGACAGCGCTGCAGTTTTCGCGCCTTCCGGCGCTCCCACGCATGCAGGCTCTGCTGTGGTGGGAGCAGCGCCAGCCGCGAATGGTATCGGTGGCATGTCACAGCGTACCTGGAACGCAATGATCGAAGTATTCCGCAGCGAAGCGCCAGAGCGCCTGGCCCGGTTGAAAACTGCGCTGGATGTGGGCGACGCCAGCAGCGCCGCGCTGGAACTGCACACCCTCAAGGGTAACGCCGGTCATCTGCAAGGCACCGAGCTGCGCGCCCTGTGCAGCACGCTTGAAGTGCAAGCCGACGCGGGTGATTTAGACGCCGTGACCCGGCACCTGCCCGAGCTGGAGCAAAAACTGACCATCCTGCTTGGCTCTTTGGGGCCTGTTTAAGGCCAATTATGGCTGTATCGCTTATGGGACAAGCGGGTACAGCTATCAAAATAAAAGTAAAAGTAAAAGAATTCAAACAATACAGGAAATAATGATGCTGGAGCAAATCATTGCAACACTGAGCCTGGTGGTCAGCACCATCGGGTTTACTTTCGGACTGTTTTTATTGCTGGTGTATTCGCATACACGCTACGGCATGTACCTGCATGCGGCTCTGAGCAGTTTGCTGTGCGGACTGTATTTTTTGGCATCCAGCGAGGTTTTCCTGCGCTTTGCCTCGCCGGAAGCGGGCAACATCCTCATGCACCTGGGCATGAATTTTTGCTATTTCCTGTACCGGTTTTCGCAGTATTTTCATGTTGCCACACCCCGCCTGAACCGCTGGTTTGCCGTACTGCTGCTGCTCGTCAGCGTGCCCCTGGGTTTGATGCTGATTCAGCTCAATGCCGACTTGCTCCAGCCCTTGCGCGCCATCCACCATGTGCTGGTGCTAATCGTTGGTGCACCGGCCTTGTACATGGTCGCCCAGGGAATGCGCCAAGGCCGTGCGGGTGCCGCAATCCTGCTGCTGGGTTTTACGCTGAGTTTTGCCTTTGGACTCAACGACGTGCTGCTGGCGCTCGGTGTGATTGACTCCATGTTGCTCATGCCGCTGGGCGTATGCGCCGGGCTGGGTGCCATGCTCTACGTCACCAGCAACAGCTTTGCCACGATTTTCAGCGAGAAGAAAAAACTGCTGGCAACGCTACAGGAGAAAAATACCGCGCTGCAAACCGAGCAGGCGCGTGTGTCCTTCATACTGAACATGGTGCCCGATCTGTTCACGGTATCGCGTCTGGCCGATGGTCACATCGTCACAGTGAACGAGGGGTTTACCCGGCTTAGTGGCTGGCCAGCCGAAGAGGTGATTGGTCGCAACGCCAACGAACTGGGGCTGTGGCCACCGGAGGCACGCAAGAACTTTGTGAGGAAACTGGCGGAAACGGGTTCGCTCTCTGATTTTGAATCGACCTTTACCACCAAGGACGGCAATCAGATTCCGGGCCTGGTTTCGGCCCGCACGTTTGCCATCGACGGCGTGGCACACATCGCCATGAATGTGCGCGACATCAGTGAAAGTCATAAACAGGAAGATGCACTCAGGCGCAGCTACGATCTTTTGGCCAAAATCCAGCAAAACGCTGGCATGGGTATCTGGCAGTGGAATCTGGACAGTGGCGAGATATGGTTCTCCCAAACGGCCTACGACATCCTGCGCCTGTCGGCAAAACCCACTCCGGGTTTGCCGCCGGGATTTGTCGGCATCATGCGCGCGCAAGACAGTATCAATATGGTGCACCCGGACGACCGCGAGCGCTACATCCATGAATTTGCCACGGGCTTGCGCACCCGTCAGGTACGCTCGTACCAGTACCGGGCGGTGTGTGGCGACGGTGTGGTGCGTGTGCTCTATACCGAAGGATTTCTGGAATTGAATGAAACCGGGCGCATTCTGCATTTTTATGGTTTCCTGCAAGACATCACCGAACGTGTTACAGCGGAACAGGCGCTGCGCACCTCGGAAGAAAAACTCACCGCCATCTATAACGCCATTCCCGACCAGGTTGCGATAACGCGCCTGTGTGATGCGGTACTGGTGGATATCAATGAAGAATCCTCACGTGCCTACGGCCGTCCAAGAGCGGAAATGATCGGAATATCTTTTGCCGACAGCGATTTCTGGAACGATAAAGCCGATTTCCAGCGCCTGGCCAGCATCCTGGTGAGTACAGGCAAGGTTGATGCTTTTGAATGCACCGTGCGCACCCACGCCGGGGAATGCTACCGTGGCTCCATCTCGTCCCGGCTCTTCACCATTGCCGACCAGGTACACGTCATCTCGATTTGCCGCGATGTCACCGAGCTGTACCGCAAGCAGACCGAGTTGCAACGCAGCTACGACATGATGGCGCAGATTCAGCAACACGCCGGCATGGGCATCTGGCAATGGAACCCGGAAACCGATGAAGTGTTCTGTTCAAAAATCTCGTTCGATCTGTACCAGTACACGCCGCAGCAAGCCAGGGCGCTACCCCCCGGATTTTCGGGTCTGATCACAGGCAAACAAACCCTGGATTTTGTGTACGCTGACGACTGGGGTCACTACCTGGACAGTCTCTCCGTGCTGCTGCAGGACAAGCAACCGCGCGTCTTGAACTACCGCATTCGCCGTGGCGATGGCATGCTGCGCACGCTGCACTCGCAGTCGCACGCCGAAGTCGATGCCAATGGCAAGGTGCTGTTCCTGTACGGCTTTATCAAGGACATCACCGAAGAGCAGCGTGTAGCAGGGGAGCTGGCGCAACACCGCAACCATCTGGAGATACTGGTCAAACAGCGCACCACGGAACTGCAAAGCAGTTATGCCGCCCTCTCGCAGGCCAACCAGAACCTGCGCGCAGCCACAGCGGCAGCAGAGGCCGCACAACATGCAGCCGAAGCGGCCAGCCGCATGAAAAGCGAGTTCCTGGCCATGATCAGCCACGAGATCCGCACTCCGCTAGGCGGCGTGATCGGCATGATCAAACTCGGACTCAAGGACACCCACATCATTACGGAAACACGCAGCAAATTCGATCTTGGCCTGTCCAATGCTGAAAGCCTGCTGCAAATCATTAACGACATTCTGGACTACTCCAAACTCGAAGCCGGCAGGCTGACGCTCGAGCGTATCGACTTCGACCTGCCCGCCGTACTGCAAGACAGCCACAGCATTCTGGAAGAGCGCGCCGATGCCAAGGGACTGGCACTCATCATGGAACAACCTCCCGAGCTGCCACGCTGGTGGCTAGGCGACCCGGTACGCCTGCGCCAGGTGCTCATCAATCTGATGGGCAACGCCATCAAATTCACCGAACACGGCTCGGTGCTACTCACGCTGAACCAGGAAGAAGACGGCTGGCTGGAATTCGCTGTGGCCGATTCCGGCGTAGGCATCCCTGCTGAGGCCCTGCCAAGGCTGTTTCAAAAGTTCGAACAAGCCGACGTATCCACCACACGCAAATTCGGCGGCACCGGGCTAGGACTGGCAATTTGCAAGCACATTGTCGAGGCCATGGGGGGCACGATTGGCGTAACAAGCACACTCGGTGCTGGCACGACTTTTCGTTTCCGCTTGCCGCTGCAAGAGGGCAAAAAACCCGAAACCGTGGAAACCGTCACCAGTAGCCGCCATACCCACCGGCTGTCCATCCTGTGCGCCGAAGATGGCAAGACCAACCAGATCATCGTGCGCGAACTCGTCGAGAGCATGGGGCACCGCATGGACCTGGCCGAAAACGGCCTCGAAGCCGTGCGCGCTTTGAGTATGCGACGCTACGACATGGTGCTCATGGACATGCGCATGCCCGAAATGGACGGCATGGAAGCCACCCAACTGATTCGTGCTGGTGGCAACGAGCGCTACATTGTGCTCGACCCGTCCCTGCCCATCATTGCACTGACCGCCAACGTCATGGAAGAAGACCGACAACGCTACTTGCAAGCAGGCATGGATGGTTTTCTGGGCAAACCCATTGACGAAGCAGCCCTGTTCGCCGAGTTCGCAAAAGTCATCACACGCCTTCTGGCCCAGGGTGCTGCATTGCCGCCGCTTGCAGCGGTCGAAGACGCACCCGCGCCAACATCGGACGTGGCCACACTGGATGCGCTGTTCGGTGTGGACAACACTGCCACCCTGCCCCCACCCGATCCTGTTGCTGCGGTACAGGCCGTGCTCTCCACACGGCCAAGCGTTTCCCAGCGCACCTGGAATGCAATGATCGAAGTCTTTCGCAGCGAAGCGCCCCAACGCCTGGCCCGGCTGAAAACCGCGCTCGATGTGGGTGACGCTACCAGCGCTGCACTGGAACTGCACACCCTCAAAGGCAGTGCCGCCTATCTGCAAGGTCTGGAAGTACGCGCACTGTGCGCCACACTCGAAAACCTGGCCAACCAGAATGATCTGCAAAGCGTCGCCCGGCGCCACAACGAGCTGGAGCAGACATTGCGCGCCATGCTGGCATCCTTGCAGCCGCATTGAGGCCCAAAACGGCAGAGGCCGGGAATATCCCGATTGAAAATCTTGATCTGTGAAAAGGTTGACAAACGTAAGGCCGTCTAAAGTTGAGTTCATATAATCTCCCCAATATCTATATGCCTCCAACCAATCCACCGAAAAGTCAACTACCCCGGCCTAAAGGCCGGAGCTTGGAGTCGAAAGACAACGAGCTAGGTTGAAGCAGGGAAAGCGGTACCCAACCCGCTACGTTAGTAACAGGTCGTTAAGACGCACCAGCGAATGCTTCCTCAGTTCGCTGCACTGCAAGACTTAGATCATGCAGACCAAAGGTAAAGGGTCGAAGGTCTTTGTCGCTACTCGCAAGAGTAGGAGCCGGTTGCTGACATTCCCGAGGGGAGATTGGTCGCAAGACCAGCGTAACAAGGCCCGTAAGGGCAGAAGGATTTGAAATGGCAGTATTTGTTTTAGACAGAAGCGGTAGGCCACTGATGCCGTGCAGCGAGAAACGAGCCAGATTGCTGCTGGAGCGTGGTCGGGCGCGTGTACATAAGGTGATGCCATTCACCATTCGCATGGTTGACCGCAAGGCCGAGAACAGCGAATTTCAGACGTTGCGGATCAAACTCGACCCTGGCAGCAAGACCACAGGCATCGCACTGGTGCGCGAGACAAAGGACAAAGATGTGGCCGTGGTCAACTTGTTTGATCTACACCACCGTGGCAGGCAGATCAGCGAAGCGCACACAGCAAGGCGTGCATACCGCAGGCTGCGGCGCAGCAAACTGCGTTACCGTGCGCCCCGGTTCCTGAACCGGGGCAATAAGCAACGTGGCTGCTTGGCCCCTAGCCTGCAACACCGGGTAGATACCTGCATGGCGTGGGTTCGTCGTCTGGGGCGTTTGGCCGCAGTATCGGCCATCAGTACCGAGCTGGTGCGCTTTGACATGCAGGCGATTGAGAATCCGGAAATAGAAGGCGCACAGTACCAGCAAGGCACGCTGGCCGGTTACGAAGTGCGTGAATATCTCTTGGAGAAATGGAGCCGTGTTTGCGCCTACTGTGGAACCAAAGACGTGCCGCTGCAAATAGAGCACATTCACCCCAAGTCACAAGGTGGTTCCGACCGCATCAGCAACCTCACCCTGGCCTGCCAGTGCTGCAACCAGAAAAAAGGAGTGTTGCCTGCTGAATTGTTTCTGGCAAAGAAGCCAGACGTTCTAAAACGAATCTTGGTCCAAGCCAAACGGCCACTCAAGGATGCCGCAGCGGTCAATGCCACCCGCTGGGCCTTGGTCAACGCACTGAAAACTACCGAACTGGCAGTTGAAACCGCATCGGGCGGCAGAACCAAGTTCAACCGGAGCCAGTTCGGCATACCCAAAACCCATGCACTCGATGCCGCTTGCGTGGGGGAAGTTAGCTCAATCACCAATTGGCAAAAGCCAACCCTATCCATCAAGGCTATGGGCCGTGGAAGTTACCAGCGCACCCGACTGGATAGATATGGCTGCGTGCGGGGTTATCTGACCCGCTCAAAAAGCATTCAAGGCTTTCAGACCGGGGACATGGTGAAAGCAGAAGTTACAAAAGGCAAAAAAATCGGAAGCTACACCGGGCGGGTTGCGGTTCGGGCGACTGGCAGTTTCAACATTCAGACCCGCAATGGTTTGATTCAGGGTGTATCGCACCGTTTTTGCGCAGTAGTGCAACGCGGGGATGGATACGGGTATTCACTGGTGGCTAAAACGGACGTGACAGGTACGCCACCGCAGCATAGGGATTTCGCCCCCGCGCTCTACCTCCCCGCCCTGAAGTGCGGGGTTTCACGCGCAATCTGATGAAGCATTACGCGTGGACGGTCTTACTGGACTGTACGGACTGTACGGACTGTAGTGCTTGCTGGATGGTTTCTGCAAAAAGACTGGAACACTAATGACCAAGGGAATGATTCTGGCCGCAGGGCAAGGCACCCGGGTGCGACCGCTGACCAAAGATCTGCCCAAGCCCATGATACCGATTCTGGGCAAGCCGGTGATGGAATACCTGATCGAACACCTGGCACGCCACGGTGTACGCCAGATCATGGTGAATGTGGCTTACCTGCACCGCAAAATTGAAGACTATTTTGGCGATGGCAGCCGCTGGGGCGTGGAACTGGGTTACTCCTTCGAGGGGGCGCTTGAGGATGGCGAGGTCATTCCGCGACCTAAGGGGTCGGCTGGCGGGCTGCGCTACATCCAGGATTTCAGTGGTTTCTTTGATGAAACCACGGTGGTGTTTTGTGGTGATGCGCTGATGGATCTGGACATTAGCGCATGCCTGGAAGAACACCATGCCAAAGGTGCCCTGGCCAGCGTGATTGCGATTGATGTGCCACGCGACCAGGTACAAAACTATGGCGTGGTGGTAGCCGACGACACTGGCAAAGTGCAAAGTTTCCAGGAAAAACCCCGGCCGGACGAAGCCAAGTCCACGCTGGCCAGTGCTGGTGTTTACATTTTCGAGCCGCAAGTGCTGGACCTGGTTCCCAGTGGGGAAAATTTCGACATCGGTTCACAACTCTTTCCCTTGCTGGTGGAGCGGGGTATGCCGTTTTATGTGCAAAACCGCAACTTTCACTGGATCGACATTGGCCGGGTCAGTGATTATTGGGCCGTGTTGCAAACGGTATTACGCGGCAAAATTGCGCAGACATCCATTCCCGGCCGTCAGGTGCGCCCCGGCGTGTGGGTGGGTCTCAATACCCGTATTGACTGGGATGAGGTACACATTGAAGGGCCGGTTCACATTGGCTCCAGTGTGCGGCTGGAGCCGGGTGTCACCATCATCGGCCCGGCCTGGATCGGCCACGGCAGCCACATCCGCGCGGGCGCCAGCGTCATACGCAGCATTGTCTTTGAATACACCCGCATCGGCGCCGGTATGCATTTTCACGAAAAGGTTGTCTCTCCCCACTACTGCGTGGATCGCGATGGCAAAACCAGCTACCGTGGCGACGACACCAGCCTCTTGCGCTGGAGCGATGCGCGTGCTTAGGTAAAGTCCCGGCTATTCACCATCGGCGAAACTCTACCGCTATGAACGCTATCGCCCCAAAACCAGAGAATCTGGCAAAACTTGTTTACCTGATCCGTGGCGAGAAGGTTTTGCTGGATACTGACCTTGCCGAACTGTATGGAGTCGAGGCCCGCGCCTTGAATCAAGCCGTTGCGCGCAATCGCGCCCGGTTCCCCGATGACTTCATGTTTCAACTCACGACCGAGGAGTGGACGGCTATGAGGTCACAAATTGTGACCTCATCGACTGTCATAAGCGCCAACTCATCACAAACTGTGATGAGTGCCCGCAAAAACCGTGGCATTGCGTATCGCCCCTACGCCTTCACCGAGCAAGGCGTCGCCATGCTCTCCAGCGTGTTGCGCTCGCAACGTGCGGTCGAGGTCAACATCGCCATCATGCGCACTTTTGTGCAGTTGCGTCGCCTGATGGACTCCAATCGCGACTTGCGGCTACGTATCGAAGCCATGGAAACCCGTTATGACGAGCAATTCTCGCAGGTCTTCGATGCCATCAAACAACTCATCGCCGAAGATAAATCGCGCAAAGCCAAATTGCCCATCGGCTTCCTCTGAATCAACAGGACTTATATAACATAAAAAAATAATAGCGCACCCCGCACGTCTGGCGGGGGCTATGAGGCAAAAACACTCTTTTTAATCTATTCACTCTGGAGTTTTTATGAAGTCTGTAGAACATGCAAGCTTTACATTGACCAGCCGCGATGGCTTTCCACTGGCCGGGCATTCCTGGATTCCACCCCACCCCAAGGCCATGGTCGCGGTCATTCATGGCCTGGGGGAACATTCGGGCCGTTATGCACGTTTCGCCCGTGCCGCAGCCGCGCAAAACATCGGCGTGGTCGCCATTGACCTGCGCGGGCACGGTGCTTCCTTTGGTGAGCGCACGTACGTGGACCGTTTTTCGGATTATTTGCTCGATGCCGACGCCCTCATGGGACTGGCGCGCAAACTTGCCAAAGGGTTGCCGCTGTTTTTGATGGGGCACAGCATGGGCGGTGCCGTTGCCATGCGCTGGGTGGCGGAACGCCAGCCCGATCTGGTCGGGCTCATCCTGTCATCGGCTGCGCTCAAGATCGGCAACGATGTATCAAAACTTCTCATCAACCTGGCGCCCATCATTTCCAGATTTGCACCCCATTTGCGCGTGAAAAAGGTGGAACCCGACCTGATCAGCCGCGACAAGGCCGAAATCGAAGCCTACCGCAAGGACCCGCTGGTATGCCACTTGCCCACGCCAGCACGCACGGGCGCCGAATTGTTGTGGGCCATCGAATCCAACCGCGCGGCGGCCCGCGTCCAGACCTTGCCGTTGTACCTGTTTCATGGCGACGCCGATCTGCTGACCGATCCCAACGGCAGCCGGGAACTCTATACCCTATGGGGCTGCCCCGACAAAACCCTGCGCATCTGGCCCAGAAGCCGCCATGAAGCACTGAACGACCTGGACCGTGACGCAGTCATGGAAGAACTGTTTGCATGGGTGGATGCCAAGGTGGATGAAAAAAAATCCGCTGACAAACGCGGGGAAGAACGCCTGGCGGCTGCCAAAGTCACTGCCAAGGCTACTAAAGCTACCAAGACTACTGTGACTGCTACCAAGGCTCCCGCCCGGCGTAAAAAGGCCGCTGGCAAGGCCGCAGCTACCACCACCGCCCCCAGCTCTGCACCAAGCGCGCCTGCGCAGGACGATGCACCATGACCATTCTTGTAACCGGCGGCGCCGGGTTTATCGGCTCCAACTTCACACTCGACTGGCTGGCCCAGTCCGATGAAACCGTCATCAACCTGGACAAGCTCAGCTATGCGGGCAATCTGCACAATCTGACCAGTTTGCATGGTGACGCACGGCATGTATTCATCCATGGCGATATTGGCGATGCGGCCTTGGTGGGGCAATTGTTGGGTGCGCACCAGCCCCGCGCGGTGGTAAATTTTGCCGCCGAATCACACGTGGACCGCTCCATCCACGGCCCCAGCGAATTTGTCCAGAACAATATCGTGGGCACATTTGCACTGCTTGATGCCGTGCGCGCCTACTGGACCACCCGCCCTGCTGCGCCAAAGGCTGCGTTCAGGTTTTTGCACGTTTCCACCGATGAAGTCTTTGGCTCACTGGGCAAGGATGCCCCGGCATTCACCGAAACACACCCGTTCGAGCCCAATAGCCCCTACAGCGCCAGCAAGGCCGCCAGTGACCATCTGGTGCGTGCCTGGCACCACACCTACGGTCTGCCGGTGCTCACCACGCACTGCTCCAACAACTATGGACCCTTTCATTTCCCGGAAAAGCTTATTCCGCTGGTCATCGTCAATGCATTGGCTGGCAAAACACTGCCGGTCTATGGCGACGGGCAACAAATCCGCGATTGGCTCTACGTCAAAGACCATTGCAGCGCCATCCGCCGCGTGCTCGAAGCAGGCAGCGTAGGCAGCACCTATAACATCGGCGGCTGGAACGAAAAAGCCAACCTCGACATTGTGCGCACCATCTGCCGACTGCTCGACAGCCTGCGGCCACGCGCTGACGGCAAATCCTACCAGGAGCAGATTGCCTTCGTCACCGACCGCCCCGGCCATGACCGCCGCTATGCCATCGACGCCAGCAAGATGGAGCGCGAGTTGGGCTGGAAACCGGCTGAATCCTTTGACAGTGGCATCAATAAGACCGTGCAGTGGTATCTGGACAACCAGGCGTGGGTCGCCAATGTGCAAAGCGGCGCTTACCGTGACTGGATAAAAACCCATTACGGAGCTACTACGTGAAACCCATGAAACCCATGAAAATACTGTTGCTTGGCTGTGACGGACAGGTGGGCTGGGAGTTGCAGCGCAGCCTTGCCCCTTTGGGTGAACTGTGGGCTTTGGGGCGTCGCATGGCCAACAACCCGCAAGGGCTATGCGCAGATTTCACGCAGCTCGATGCCTTGGCCCAGACCGTGCGCACGATCCGCCCCGATGTGATCGTCAACGCGGCGGCGCATACGGCAGTCGATAAAGCCGAGAGCGAACCCGAACTGGCGCACATGCTCAATGCCCATGCGCCGGGCGTGCTGGCCAGCGAAGCACAGCGCCTGGGTGCCTTGCTGGTGCACTACAGCACCGACTATGTGTTTGACGGCAACGGCGAGCGACCCTGGCGTGAGAACGACGCCACGGCTCCTTTGAACGTGTACGGGCAGACCAAGCTGGCCGGTGAGCTGGCCGTGGCCCAATGTGCACGCTACCTGATTTTTCGCACCAGCTGGGTATACGCCGCACGCGGCGGCAACTTTGCCCGCACCATGCTGCGTCTGGCACGCGAGCGCGAAGTCCTGCAGGTGATTGACGACCAGATCGGCGCGCCCACCGGGGCTGAATTGCTCGCCGACGTGACCGCGCACGCCATACGGCAAGCAAGCACGACCAACGTTGATCTGTCCGGTATCTACCACCTGGCGGCCAACGGCTTCACCAGCTGGTTTGAATACGCAAATCACGTGATAACGCTTGCAAGGCAGGCGGAACAAGCGGATACAGCTATTAAAATAAAAGCGCAGACCATCACTCCCGTACCCACAACGGCGTTTCCCACACCGGCGCGGCGACCGCACAATTCCCGGCTGGACACCCGCAAACTGCAAACCACCTTCGGCCTGACACTGCCCGACTGGCAAACAGGCGTCAACCGCATGTTGAAAGAAATTAACTATGGCCACAGCGTCTAAGACCGATACCCCCTCCCGCAAGGGCATCATCCTCGCCGGCGGCTCCGGCACCCGGTTGCACCCGGCTACTTTGGCCATCAGCAAGCAACTCTTGCCGGTGTACGACAAGCCCATGATTTATTACCCCTTGAGCACCCTGCTGCTCGCGGGCATACGCGACATCCTGATCATCAGTACCCCGCAGGACACGCCGCGCTTTACCCAGCTGCTGGGCGACGGCAGCCAATGGGGCATCAACCTGCAGTACGCCGTACAACCCAGTCCCGATGGTCTTGCACAGGCCTTTTTGATTGGTGAGCACTTCATCGGCACCAGCCACAGCGCTTTGGTGCTGGGTGACAATATTTTTTACGGCCATGACCTGCAAATCCTGCTGAAAAATGCCCACACCCAGCCGCAAGGCGCCACCGTATTCGCCTACCATGTGCAAGACCCCGAACGCTACGGTGTGGTGGCCTTTGATGAAGAAGGCCATGCCCGCAGCATCGAGGAAAAACCCGCCAAACCGCAAAGCAGCTACGCCGTTACCGGCTTGTATTTCTACGACGAACAGGTGGTGGACATTGCCAAAACCATCAAACCCAGCGCACGTGGCGAGCTGGAGATCACCACCGTCAACCAGGCCTATCTGGACCGGGAGCAGCTCAGCGTGCAGATCATGCGCCGGGGCTATGCCTGGCTGGACACCGGCACACACGACAGCCTGCTGGACGCCAGCCAGTTCATCGCCACGCTGGAGCGCCGCCAGGGTCTGAAAATTGCCTGCCTGGAGGAAATCGCCCTGCGCAACGGTTTTATCGACCGCGAACAGGTCGCCCGCCTGGCGCAGCCTCTGATCAAGAACGGCTATGGCCAATACCTCATGGGCTTACTCAAGGACGCAACACCTGTATGAAAATCACCCGTACCGCCATCCCCGACGCCCTGCTGATCGAACCACGTGTGTTTGGTGACCAGCGCGGCTTTTTCTTTGAAAGCTTCAACCAGCGCGACTTTGCCGCCGCCACAGGCGTTGATTTGCCTTTTGTGCAGGACAACCACTCCCGCTCCGCCGGTGGTGTATTGCGCGGTCTGCACTACCAGCTACACCAACCGCAAGGAAAACTGGTGCGCGTGGTCATCGGCGAGGTGTTTGATGTGGCGGTCGATCTGCGCCGCTCCTCTCCCACCTTTGGCAAATGGGCCGGTGCACTCCTGTCCGAGCACAACAAGCTCCAGTTCTGGGTGCCGCCGGGCTTTGCCCACGGCTTTGTGGTGCTATCGCCCACGGCCGATTTTCTATATAAAACAACCGACTACTACGCCCCCGAGCACGAGCAATGCATCGCCTGGAACGACCCTTTCCTCAACATCGACTGGCCCGACCTCGGCAGCCCACCCCGGCTTTCCGCCAAGGATGCCGCTGGCGTAGCCTGGGCCGATGCACGTTTTTTTGATTAAAACTCCTCCTTCACCTTTTCATCCACTTTGAGTCAACTTTGAGTCAACCATGAACCTCTCTCCCACTGAAGTCGAACGGTTTTATAGAATCTGGTGGTCTTTGCTCGGTTATGTCAATGCACGGACCAATCTGGTTGCTGATTTTCCTGAAAATCCCAAAGCTGGCGGTATCAGCGTACAAGATGCTGCAAAAATCCGCGCTGCCTTGTGGGAGTCAGCCGAGCACTTGGAGGGATTTATTAACGACAATCCCGATGGATTACCAGACGAAGACATAGAACTTGCCGCAAGCTGGAGTGCGCGTGTGGCAGGCGATTTTTACATCATGCGCCACCTGAAAAATCATTCCATTTTTCTCGTGGACTCCGAGCAACCGGTCGCCTACGGCGTTGTAGGTCTTGTCAGCCCCATTGAAGAGTTTGTTCCCTCCCATGCCTTGCCTGTATGGGTAAAGGCCGTATTGTTGCCCTTCGAAGACCGAATCATTTACGATGGATTGTTGGAACGTTATGCCATTAGTTTTGGTGGCGGCATCCGTAAGCGTTTGACACAACGTGTACGCTTCGCCACTGAACTGGGCGGACTGGTCACCTCGCTGGAGCCGGATGCCGCAAGAGATTCGAGCGCTGTGCTTGACGGCAACAAAAAAATCCTGCTCGAATTCACAAAATTCCTAACCAAGGCGGGCTTGAGCGCAAAGATGGTTAGCCAGCACGGCGGCATGATTGATACCTTTGTGCAAACCCACCTGAACAAGGCGCGCCCCCCGCGTTCGTTGCTGCAACTCACTGAAAAAGACCTGAGTCGGTACTTTGCTCAACAAGGCAGCGCCGCCAATATGGTCAGCTTCAAACGTTTGGTCAAATTCCTGCTTGAAACCGAAAGAATCGACTGGGATAACGCAAAAAACATGGAAGACCTGCTCAAAAACCGATGAAACAAATTAGCCTCGTCCCGATTCCTTTTCCACAATGGGCTTCCAACTTAAAGCGGGACAGCACGCTTGGCACTTTATGGGAGCGGCGGGAGCCACGCCAGAAACCATAAGTGCTCCTGATGCAATAGCTGCTCCCGCTTATCCCATAAGGCTTACAGCCCGATTTGCCATGCAAAAACACCCGAAAACGGCCCGTTTTGATGCCTCATGGCGGCATCAGCATCGCCTTGACCCGTTTTGAAGGGCAAAATTCAAGGTAAATCTGGCTGTACGCCTTATGTACCAAGCGGTAGCCGCTATGTTTTTTGCATAGACAGCGCCGCAGACGAATGCGCTTATTCAAACGCACTATTCACGCCTTCCGGCGCTCCCACAGGAATCACATCCAGCCTGCACGGAAATGACAATGCCTTGCCTGTCCCGCCTTAAGTGGGAAGCCGAAGCTACCGAGCCCATTCCAGCCGCAACATCACGGGCTTCGAAAGCGAAACACTATAAAATCAATAGCTTTACCCGCACATTCCATAAGCGCTACAACCATGAAGAAATATTGGAGGCGGATTTGGTGGGCATGATAAGTACTGTAATTACATCCAGTATGCGCGATCAAAATGCAGACATCAAGCGGGATTGCGCGGAGTTGTCGGTTGCACCTCACACTCAAAAATCCAGTTTATGCCGTCGTCTAACTTGGGAATACCAAGATAGGCGCTCGGCTACATTACGTTAGCTACAAGTATGAGCGACCTTACCTTACAGCGTCTTCTGGAACATGGGTTTGACTTCCTGACCTTCGGGTTACGGCTCATTCTCTCCCCGACCGCAACTCCTACGGATACCAAAGTGTCGGTTGCAAATATCCAGGTAGGACTGGAGTTGCTTATTAAATATCGACTTGCTAGAGACCATGGCCTTCAACACATCTGCCTAACAGGCCTTTCCAGCCTTTCAACTGCACAGATTGAAGCGAACGCAGAAGCTGGTGCCATAAAGACCAAGAAATTTGAATGGTGCAAACAGGCGTTCGTCGCTGCGAATGCCATCAGTGGCTATGAACGCGATCTAATCGATAGATTCCAGCGTCTTCGTAATGCAATCGTTCATTTTGGAGTTGAGTTGCCGAGGGAAGAAACTATCTCAGGATGTGCTCATGTCATATTGAAAGTGGTCAGACGTATTGTTGAGCCCGAGGCAGACCCTTGGCTATCAAGGTACCTACCTCAAGATGTTTACCAAACACTTATTCAATTTCCTTCATATGTTGCCGAGGCTGTTGATGATGCATATGAAAGCGGAAAAGACGTACGACTCTGCTTTGAATGCAACAATGAGACACTAACAACCTTGCCGGGTGACGACCACTATTGTTTCTCCTGCGGCTTCCGCATCTTCACGGAACATGCGCCATATATTGACTGCCCATACTGCGAAGGCCACCGAACAGCAGTCTATGACTCTCTAAACGACGACAATGGTATCTATCGTGGGAAATGTGTTTCTTGCGAAGAAACGCTGCTAGTCGCTAAATGCGCATTGTGCGAAGTAGAGGTCTTCCCGGAAGTGTTTGCCACGTTCGATGGCAAAAAATGGTATTGCGAAGAGTGCTACGAACTTGTAGCTAACCCTACGGTCCACCGGACGCTGCGCGATAAAGCCGCGCAGCGCCGGTGACCTCCACGTTAGGTGCCGTTACTATCGCTACCATCAGTAATATGAAAGTTCTTCTTAACCCCAGAACCGCTGAAGCATACGGGCAAGATTTTTTGGCTAAGACCTTGGGTGAAAAGTGTGAACTCGCCACTCTCACCGCAGTGAATGGCGCTTACAAAGGCTGTGTTAACGACCTGAAACTTGTGGTTTCAATGAACCTCGACGAGAAGACTGACTCTGATTTCGTTTGCGCCCTCCCAAAACATGTGAAAACGGTTGCACATGTTCATTGCTGCTATCACTTCTATTCGAGTACACAAAAAGCGAATCTCTGTGCTGCTCTACATCGCGTAAATATCGGCATCGTCACTGCGGAGTTTCACAAGCGGGAACTTGCGAGAGTATTTCCAAAAGTTGATTGGCGAGTTATCCACAACGGAATCGACATAGCTCGCTATAGCGTTGCAACAGAAAGCGAACGCTGCGAATTCAGGCAGCGTTTGGTAGTTCCCGACGGAGTGAAAGTAGTGCTCGCCACTGGACGCCTTGAGAACGCTAAGGGCCTGCAAGTGCTCAGAGAGTTCGCTAGGAAAATGTCGGACGCAGAATTAGTGCTCGTCTTACAGTTTCCTGCAAATTCCTCTCGCGCAAAACAAGCTTACGAAGCTATAGCCAATGAACTCCGAGACGTAGCCCCCAGACAAGTTATTCTGTATCCCGACACTGATCTGAGTACCGTCCGACCGATCCGCTTTGCAGATTTATTCATCACCCCATCATTAAGCGAGGTCGCTCCGCTGGTAGTGCTAGAAGCCTTCAATGCAGGCGTTCCTGTTATAGGTACTCGGTCAACACCTTTCTATGATGAACTTTCTTCGTGTGACATTCCTACGGGCGCATATACATTTGTCCCGTTTCCACCGGAGGAGAATTTGAATGTTGAACGCAAGGATCTTGTAGTTACTGATTCAACAGCTTCTCACCTCGCCGAGACTTTTATCCAACTTACAAACACATCGCCGATCAGTACATACTCCCAGCGCTTAAATCTGTCGCAGGCCACTCATACCGCTGGGTTTTTCCAGGACGCAATGCTTGCGGGTTTCAAAAAAATCTACGACGAAGCACTTGCTATTACCGGCACCTAACCCTACGCTCAAGCGGGGCTGCGCAAAAGCGCACAGCCCCTCACCTCCACGTTGGTGCGGGAATGAACGAATGGCATAACCAGTCTGGGTCATGATTGAATGTTCCACTCTTTTGATAAATCAGCTGAGGTTTTTAGGATGAAACACACAATAACGCTTGGCACCCTGATGCTGGCGGGCGCCCTCAATGGCTGCTCCTATCTGGAGCGGCTGGAGCGCAGGCTCACCCCCGCTGCCCCACGACCCGCTCCTGCCGCCTCCCAACCCACCCGCCAGGTCAACATAACGCTGGCCAACACGGCCTGGGTGGCTTTTGCCATTGATGGTGCTGCCGAGGTTCTAGCCCCCAAGCCGATGCTACGCTGGCTGGATAGCGAGCAAATCAGTGGAACAGGGGGCTGTAACCTTTTTACTGCGCGATCCAGGCGTACCCAGGATGCACTGCGCATAGCCTCCCTGATACCCAATGGGAAACCTTGCCTGACGCTGCCGGGTAGCCAGGAAGACCTGTTTTTCAAGGCTCTGGAGCAAACCCGGCGCTTTAAGCTGGATCAGGACCAAGGCCATCAAGACCATCAAGACCAGTTGGTGCTGGAAAACGAATCGGGCCATGTTCTGGCCCGTTTCCTGCGGACAGACTGATACGCATGAAACACCAGATGCAGACCTACATCAGCAGATGTTCGCCCGCATTGTCTCCGCCCAGCGTCACGTAATTGACCTTGCGAATGTCCAGCAACTTCTTTCCCCCGGCATAACTGATGGAACTTTGCACGTCCTGCTCCATTTCAATCAGGGTCTCGCGGAGTTTGCCCTTGATCGGCTCCAGAATGCGTTTGCCTTCAACATGCTTGTATTCACCTTTATTGAAGTCAGAAGCAGAGCCGTAGTATTCTTTGTAACGTTTACCGTCAATGGTGACCGTCTGACCGGGACTCTCTTCGTGACCCGCCAGCATGGAACCGATCATGACCATGGTGGCACCAAAGCGAATGCTCTTGGCAATATCGCCATGTTCCCGGATGCCACCGTCGGCGATGATGGGCTTGGTTGCCACCCTGGCGCACCATTTGACGGCGCTGAGCTGCCAGCCACCCGTGCCAAACCCCGTCTTGAGCTTGGTAATGCAGACCTTACCCGGACCTATGCCGACCTTGGTCGCATCCGCCCCCCAGTTTTCCAGGTCGATCACTGCCTCGGGAGTTGCCACATTGCCAGCGATGACAAAGCTGCCAGGAAGTCTTGTTTTGATGGTGGCAATCATGTCCTTCACGCTGTCGGCATGGCCGTGCGCAATGTCGATGGTGATGTACTGAGGCTCCAATCCAGAGGCTACCAGCGCGTCCACCGTGCCGTAATCCGACTTTTTCACACCGAGGGAAATGGAGGCAAACAGACCGCGCGCCGCCATGTTCTTGACGAATTGCAGGTTGTCAAAATCAAAACGGTGCATGACATAAAAGTAACCATTCTGCGCCAGCCAGACGCAGATATCCTCATCAACCACGGTCTTCATGTTGGCCGGGACTACCGGAATGCGGAAGCTGCGTCCGCCTAGCGTAATACTGGCATCACACTCTGAACGGCTATCCACGCGACACTTGCGCGGTAGCAGCAGGATGTTGTCGTAATCAAATATTTCCACTTACCGTTCTCACCTTTCAAGGATGGCCACTACACCTTGCCCGCCAGCCGCACAAATCGAAATCAGGCCACGACCTGAACCTTTTTGCGCCAGCAGCTTGGCCAATGTGGCCACAATGCGCCCACCTGTGGCAGCAAACGGATGGCCAGCGGCCAGTGAACTGCCATTGACATTGAGTTTTTTCATGTCAATTTTTCCTAAAGGCTTGGTCAAGCCCAGACGCTCCTTGCAAAAGGCTTTGTCCTGCCAGGCATCGAGCGTACACAAAACCTGCGCTGCAAAGGCTTCGTGAATTTCGTAGTAATCAAAATCCTGCAAGCTCAGATTGGCCCTGGCCAGCATGCGCGGTACCGCATAGGCAGGAGCCATTAACAAGCCCTCTTTCTTATCAAAGAAATCCACCGCTGCCACTTCGCTAAAGCTAAGGTAAGCCTGTACCGGCAGATTGCGTGTTGCCGCCCATTCTTCGCTGGCCAACAGTACGGCAGAGGCGCCATCGGTCAAGGGCGTTGAATTGCCTGCCGTCAGCGTGCCCTGCCCCGGTGCCACCTTTTTGTCAAAAACAGGTTTTAAGCTGCGCAGTTTGTCGATGCTCAGTTCGGCACGCAAGTTATTGTCCTGCGTCAAACCCTTGAACGGAGTCATCAAGTCGGTGAAAAAGCCTTCCTTATACGCCTTGGCCAGATTTTCATGGCTTTTCAGCGCCAACTCATCCTGGGCTTCACGGCTGATACTCCATTCACGCGCCATCAGCTCGGCGTGCTCTCCCATGGAAAGACCGGTACGTGGTTCGCCATTACGGGGCAGAGACGGTTTGACCAGCATCAGCGGGCGCAGGCGCGCCGCCACAGCCAGACGCTGGGTGGCAGTTTTGGCACGCGACAAATCGAGCAGAATCCGGCGCATCTGCTCGTTCAGTGCAATCGGCGCATCCGAGGTGGTGTCCACGCCGCCAGCGATGCCACACTCGATGTGGCCCAGAGCAATTTTGTTGGCTACCAGCATGGCCGCCTCCAACCCGGTACCGCAGGCTTGTTGCAGATCGAAGGCCGGTGTTTCACGGGCCAGTGTGGTCGAGAGCACACATTCACGCACCAGATTGAAATCGCGGGAATGCTTCATAACAGCACCTGCAGCCACATCGCCCAGGCGCAAGCCATGCAGGTTAAACCGATCCACCAGACCTTGCAGCGTGGACGTGAGCATGTCCTGGTTGGATGCAAGCGAATAGGCGGTATTGGAGCGCGCAAAGGGAATACGGTTTCCGCCCAGGATAGCGACGCGACGAATAACTTTCATGGTGATTGGCCTTAGGAAATTAGGAAGATAAATTGGATTGGATAAGCTATTTAGGCTGCTTGGTAGCTGAATTGTCCATGCAAGTGGGGCCGCTGCCCCTTGGCATCGCGTACTGCAAACTCGGCACCATTGGCGTGGCGCGCACTCCAGAGCGTGGCCCGTCCTGGCAAGAACAGCGGCGCCTTGAATTCCACGGCCAAGCTGGCACGCTCCAGAGGCGTAGGTGGCAACAGACAGGCCAGCGCGCGGGCCTGGGTCCACATGCCGTGGGCAATGGCGCGTCGAAAACCAAACAGTCTGGCCGTCAATGCCGTCAGGTGGATCGGGTTGTGATCGCCAGACACGCGGGCATAACGTCGTCCGATGTCGGCAGAAGCACTGAATTCAGCCTGACACGACAAGGGAATCGTGGTATCGAACGGACTGGATATAGCCTCTCCCGTGCTGCGTTTCACCCCGAGGCGCAGCAAACTCTGGGTTGCCGACCATACCGTCTCCCCTTCGCTCAGAATCCGCAGATCGAGTGTAAAACCCTGGCCCTTGGGATGGGCAAACAAGTGACCCGCACCCAGTTCCACACGCAGCTTCTCTCCCACCACCAGGCGCCGCTGTTGCACCACCGAATTGGCCAGATGCACGGTACCCAGCGCTGGCCAGGGACAATGGCTGGAACACATGTAGGCCGTTACCAGCGGGAATGTCAATAACTGCGGATACAAAAGAGGCGTGCCCATGGCTGCATCAAAACCGCACAGTTGTGCATAGCGTTCAACGTGCGCTGCACGCAGTTCAACCTTGGGCAAGACCAGCGTCACCGGTGGCAGGCTGCGAACCACGCCAGGATGCTTGACGCCGGTGCCCAATGCGCGAAAGAACAAGGCAGCGATGCTGGGTGCATCGGTGACCTCTATGGTTTTCATGGTCTTTATGGTCTTGGTCATGTGTTGTGCTCCGGCTCAGGCGCCAAGCAGGCTTTGTCCGCACACGCGCACCACGTTGCCCGACAACCCGCTTGAGGCCGGACTGCACAGCCAGGCAATGGTTTCCGCCACATCCACGGGTTGACCGCCCTGCCCCATCGCATTCATGCGCCTGCCCGCTTCGCGCATGGCAAAGGGCACGAGTGCGGTCATCTGGGTTTCAATGAACCCCGGTGCTACAGCATTGATGGTGATGCCCTGTTTGGCAAGCACGGGCGCCATACTCTGCACCATGCCAATCACACCCGCTTTGGAGAGCGCATAGTTGGTTTGCCCAAAATTGCCTGCAATGCCGGAAATGGACGAAACGCAGACAATACGCGCACCCGCCTTCAATGCACCCGACTCCACCAGGGCGTCGTTGATACGCTCCTGTGTGGACAAATTGACATTCACAACCGATTGCCACAGGTGCAGTTTCATATTGGCAATGGTCTTGTCGCGGGTGATGCCCGCGTTATGCACGACCACGTCCCAGCCCCCATCGGCCTGCGCTGCCGCCACCAGCGCGTCTGGAGCCTGGGGCGAGCCGATGTCCAATGCCAATGATTTGCCACCCAGACGGCTTGCAATGGCGTCCAGATCGGCTTGTGCCTGTGGCACATCCAGGCAAATGACTTGTGCCCCATCGCGCGCCATCACTTCGGCTATGGCGGCGCCAATCCCGCGCGAAGCGCCGGTGACCAGAACCTTCTTGCCCGCCAGTGGCTGCTTCCAGTCCAGGGTATCCACCACCGGACCAACCGGCAGACCGACGCGCACCACCTGACCCGAAACATAGGCACAGCGTGGCGACAGCAAGAAACGCAAGCTGCTCTCCAGCTGATCCTCGGCACCTTCGGCCACATACACCAGTTGTACGGCAATGGCGCGTTTCATTTCCTTGGCCAGCGAGCGTGTCAGGCCCTCCAGCGCACGCTGCATGGTCGCCTTGCGCGCAGATGCGCACTCCTGCGGCGGACGTCCCAGAACCAGCACCCGCCCACAGGGCAGAACCGAGCGCGCTGCATCATGAAAAAAGTGGTAGAGCGCATCGGTCTGTGTGCTGTCAGCCATGCCGGTGGCATCAAACACCAAAGCTTTGACTTTTTCTCCGGCCTTGTCTTCCACACCCCAGCGTCCGGTCATCAAACCGGCCTGGTTGGCAACGATGACCCACTGCGGCAAACTCTTGTGCGCCAGCGTTTGCACTGCCATGGACTTGAAAAATCCGGCCAGTGCAGGCAACAACTCGGGCGCGCCCCCCGCAGCCAGGAGTACCGAACCCTTGATGACCGGCTGATCTGCACGGTAACGTTCCAGCGGCAGAGGCTGGGGCAAACCCAGAGCCTGTGCAATGCGGGAACCCAGGTTGGAATTGGCAAAATCGAGATACGAATCGGTCATGGGGGAACTCCTTTGTGCGCGATGTTAGCGAGCTATTGCGCTGTTGCCATAGGGAGTGGCATCTATAACGCCCGCCAGCAGCGCAAAAGCCACATCCCTGAAAAATAAACGAAAAGCTGCCTCTTAAGCGTTTTTAGCCTTCAAAAAGGCCGCTTCGACCCGTTCATACTCCTTGCCTGGCTGCAGCACTTGCGCAAAACTTTTCCCGCCATTCCATTCTGACTTGATCTCCAGGATGCGCGTGTCGCTAAACGGATCCTCAAGAACTTTAACCGTGTAGTTTTTTTCCAGGAGATGGAATCGGTAAAGAGATGTCTGGCCGTCCGAGTGGGTCCAAAATGGTTTCATTGGAATGACCTGCTACAACTAGATTTCACTTATTAAATAATAGCAACAATTTCCACACCAACCAGCTTGACAGCAAGGTAATCGGACAGGCCCAAAGCACATCACTGAGCCAGTGTGCACCATCCGCCATGCGTGCAAAACCGATCAGCAGTCCTGCCGCAATCCCTGTTATAGCCCAGATCACGCGCCGTTTGCGATCAATCAGCATCAGGGCGACCCAGAAAAAACCACAGGACACATGGCCGCTGACAAATGAGCAGTTTTCCTGGCACTGGTCGGTCATCACAGCAGCACGTGTGAAGCGTTGCGTACCGCCGAAATCCACGACCTGGTAGGGTCGGGCACGTTGCCAATGGTCCTTGAATCCGTTATTGACCACCAGACCCGGCCCCAGAATCCCCGCCAGCACCACAAAAGCCAGTGGCAAGCGCCAGCGCTGGCCACGGGAATGCCAACGCGCCCACACCCAGGCCACCAATGCTACCAGCAGCACGACGCGAAATACAGCTGGAATGTACAGATTGATCAGCTCCACCCACCACCAATGCCCCACCGCCAATGCCGGCGGGTTACCAAAAAATAACGCAGCGGCATCCAGATCGAACGCGACCCAGACCGTCGGCACCATTGCCACCCCGATGGAGATGGCAACCAGCCACCAGAACAAGGCGGGGGTTTCGTTTGTGGTTGAAGTATGCATTGGCGTTCCCTACGGTCGTCAGATGCCGCTCAGTACCGCATCCATCGCTGCAATGATCTCATGCGAGCGTTCCCGGATGGAGGCGATTTCTGTCCTGAGCAGGCGCTTATCGAGCGGTGCAGCTTCAAACGGCACCAGCATCAAGGGCTTGTCATGCACGGTGATGAGAGGGCACAGCCGCCGTGGCAGGTCTTTGTCCGCAAGGGCAGTGACGGCCAGGGGAACCACCATGCGTGTGGCAAGTGCACTGAGTAAATCGCTTTGCACATCGACCACATAGGGGTAAACCTCGCGCATGCGCGCACTGGGGTTCGCATACACATCGAACTGCATGGTATGTAGTGCCAGGCTTACCAGACACGCAGATCGTCACACCACAAACCATGCGCTTCAAAACGCTGGTTCTGCTCGGCGATCCAGGCGCTGTGCGCTTGCTCGAATTGCGCTTTGCGCTGCGCCAGCGTTTCGGTGCGGCTGGCGGCCTGCAGCTCGGCAAACTGCCGGGCCGACACGATGACGGTGTCGATGCGGCCATCCTTTTCGACAAACACAGGCTCAATCTTGGCCTGGGCGCAGATCGCGCCAAAACGGTTTTTGGCTTGGGTGGCGGTGACTTGCATGGTGTGGCTCCGTGTGGCTCCAGCATGGTTTGATAGCCATTTTAGCTAAAGCAAGATTCAAAAAGGGGCCTTTTGGCCCCTCTCTCATTTCCAGCTTCATCGCCACCACCGCAAGCCCTTGATATACCGTGGACTCTTGGTGGGCGGTGCAGGTTTCGAACCTGCGACCCCCACAGTGTGAAGGCCGGGAATTGGACAACAGCGTACAATCTAGCACGTTGATTACCAATGGAAATCTATAAAGCTTGTGCTGGATTGTGCGCTGTTTTGCAGGCTGGTTTTTCATACTTTTTTCATACCCACTTTTTGATAGCAAAAAAAATGGCAGGCATCGACACTGTTATCCAGCGTGACAAACTAAAGCCCCGGCGTGACCCCTACTTTCAACGGCTGGAAAAAGGCGCATTCATAGGATACCGCAAAATGAATGCCGGTACTGCGGGCACGTGGCTTGCACGGTATCAAACTGCTGACGGGAAACAGCAGTACAAACCGCTGGGGGATTTTGCACACCTGATACCTTCGGAACGCTACAAAGCCGCCACAGAACAGGCACGCGCATGGTTTCACCACTTGGGCCGTGGTGGTGCTACCACCGTAACCACCATCGCCGATGTTTGCCGCAGGTACATAGCGCACCAGGAAAGCCAAGGAAAGCAGTCTGGTGCAAAGGATGTGCGGCGGCGGTTTGACACCTACGTCCTGAACAACAAGCGATTTGCCGCCGTAGACGTGCAAAAGCTGACCCCGGCAATGGTTGGCGACTGGCGCAAGGCACTGGAGCTGGCACCCACGAAGGCTGGTGCGAACATTGGCGGCACAAGAACCAGCAGCTCACTGAATCGGGATATTGCACCTTTCCGTGCTGCGCTGAATCTGGCGCTCAGTGACAGGCTTGTTACATCCGATGCAGCCTGGAGTGTGAAAGCAAGATCGCAGTACCACAGGCAACGGCTGATTTTTTCGCAGCGCAGACAGAAAACAAACTGCCCACAGCCTACCTGTTCACCCGTGCAGATGGTACGCCCTGGAATAAGGACTCTTGGAAGGGGCCATTCAAGGATGCCGCACTGGGCGCTGGTTTACCTGATGTGACCATGTACACGCTGCGACACTGCACCATCACTGACCTCGTACACAGTGGTCTCGACCTTCTGACCGTTGCACAACTGTCTGGCACCAGTCTGAGAATGATTGAACAGCACTATGGGCACCTTATTGGTGAGCGTGGTGCCAAAGGGCTTGAAGTGCTGACCGCATGATTTTGTACAATTCACTGGACAACTAACGCGGAGTCACCATGCAGATAGTCAGCTACTCGCAAGCAAGAAACTCGCTCAAATCCGTGATTGACAAGGCCATAGACGACAGTGATGCCATCGTCATTCACCGGCGCGATGGTGAGGATGCTGTGCTTATGTCGCTGGCGCAGTACGAAAGCATGGTAGAAACCTTGCACCTTCTTTCCAGTCCGGCCAATGCCGCTCATTTGGCGCGGGCCATTGCCCAGGACAGAAATGGACAGGCGCAGCGAAAAGAACTAATCCGGGAATGAGGATTGTTTGCTTCGTCCCTGTTGCATGGAGCGATTACCTCTACTGGCAGGGGCAGGACAAAAAGACATTGAAGCGCATCAATGCCTTGATAGGTGCATGCGCACGAGATCCATTCGCAGGGATCGGGAAGCCTGAACCGTTGATTGGCAATCTGGCAGGGTACTGGTCAAGACTAGGCTGTCCAAAAATGCTTCAAAATAACCAATTTCTTTCCCCCAAGAAATGGCCCTACTTGCCCGAACAAGAAAACGTCGTTCTTCGTTTTATGATCTCTCGTATTGTTACTGGAACATCATCATGAGTGAAAAGTCAAAGCTGCACAAGAGTCGAGAGGTTTGGAAAAAAAGCGATTGATCGTGCCACCAAAGTGCGTGCGATTCGTAAAGAAATCCGGCGACTAAAAAAAGAACGAGATAAATTTAAAGGGGAGGCCAAGGCAGCCAAAGCTGAATTGGCGAAACAAGGCAAGCAAGCAGTAGCGTGCATCCAAAACAAAGTGGATGTTGTTTTCCTTGTTTTGTGCTTGTTCCTCTCAGCACGAATCGGATTCCGTGCAATTGCAAGAGTGTTGGCCGTGCTTGCCCCCTACCTTGGTCTGCTGAAGACACCTTGTCCACAAACGGTCAGCAACTATGTATCCCGTCTATCCATCGCAAAAATGCAAACGTTCGTCCAATCCCTTGGCAACGCTGCTGGGGTGCAATGCAAACGGTTTGGCTTATTGATATCAGCATAGACTGGGCTCGGGGAAGATACTCAGCGTACTGGCATTGAATCTCAGGCACCATGAACAAAATGAGTATGCGCCAGGATTGGCGGATGTTCAGTGTGTCGCCACCGCTGTTGAGGAATCCTGGAATGGCGAAACGATTGCCGAATTTTTACGCAAAGTATTTGCCAAAGTGGGATTTTTGCCCGCTGCTTTCCTCAAAGACGGCGGAACCGATCTTGAAAAGGCCATCCGCTTGTTGAATGAACAAGGGACATCCCTTGAGTGCATCGACGATCTCTCCCATATGGTTGCCAATCTTTTCAAGCACGAATATGCAGAGGGATCCGTTGTTTAACACCTTCATCACAGCCTGCGGCCAAGTGTCCAAGAAACTCAAACAGACGATCTTGGCATGCCTTGCACCTCCGAAGGTCTCGACCAAAGCCCGCTTTATGAACTTGCACCGTTTGGTCGAATGGGCGGACAAACTGCTCAAACATGTGCCGCAAAACCAGGCTGAAGACGCACCGATGTTAGCGAAATTAAGAGCAAGCTTGGATCAATTGCCCGAGTGTGAGCCGTTTATCAAACGATTCCTTCGCGATGCAAAGTCGATGCTGGCATGTCAAAAAAATCCTCAAACAAGAGGGGTTGAACCTTGCAACCTACGCGCAATGTCAGAAGTTGATTGAGGTCATGCCCGCATCCTCTTCGATACGAATCGGTTTTACTGATTGGGCAAAGTCACAGTTGGAAATTGCCAATAGGCTGGGGTTGAATCAAACGGGTTTGCCCATCAGCACCGATGTCCTTGAATCACTGTTTGGTGTAGGCAAGCGACTGGGAATGGGGCAAGTGAAGGATGCTGATCGAATCGCTTTTCACCTACCAGCACTGTGCGGAACATTGACGAAACAGGATGCGCAAGATGTTGTTGATATCACGGTTGCGAAACATAAAGAGGTGATCGGATGTGTAGATTCGTTGAGCAAACAACGTCGAGATGTATTGCCAAATCCAGGGAGTTTGGAAACCTTATGAACAATCCTGGACGACGCCACCTTGTCCTCATCCCGGATACTGAATCTTGGTCAGAACCTCCCGCCCAATCTATATCTGTAAGCGATTTGCCTGCCATCAGCGCAAAGTTTCCCAATGCACCGTTAAGCGATTTCGGTACATTTTGTTTTTCGTCGTTGAAGAAATTATTTGACGCACTTCCCCTCGGCGGCGGGTGGTTACAGGGGGCCAAAAGTTGGGGAAAAACTTAGGGTAAGTTTGGACGAATCAGGTCAAGACGGATAGACGAAGCAAACCGGCTTGTCTATCGTGCTACGGACGATGATCTTTTAATCGTTTCTTGCCGACACCATTACGACGATTAACTGCTTTAACCACGCCTAGATCGGCCAATCGAAAAGCAACCGCCCCCCGGTTGTCTGGCGCTGGTTCTATATCGGGGGAGGACTTGGGGGGAGCATGAACGTTGTAATCCAAATCAATGGCCGTGATGCCATTCCAGTGAGAGCGATCCCATTCTTGACGAGTTGGCAGAAGTTCTCCCCTGAGGTATTGGCCGCAGTGCTGGCGCAGTTTGATGAGGTGCTATTGGCAAACGGCATGCGTGGCCTGACTGCATACCGCAGTGGTGACGATGGTGTTTGCGCTATCTGGTGGAGCAGCTTTGTTTATCGAGAGCTTCGTGCATTGAGCGATACCATCCGCGCCAGGCAGGAAACCCAAGAAACTGGCTATCAGGAGTGGCGCGAGCAATCCATCCGCATCCTGCCCGCCGGGGTGTTTGTCTGGCGTGATAAATTTGAAGCCGGATACGCCAAAGCATTGGATTGAAGCATGGATTTTGGAGCAGGCCGGGGTTTCGTTCGATGCCAAAGCAGAACCGGGAAAGTTGCGCGTGGTGGGCTAATTATCGCAAAATAGCTATACTATGAATAATTGGACTGTGGCCATGCACCCGCTGGCAGAACCTGAATTGCTGGCGCTACCTGCTGACATGAAAGCCCGGTTTCTGCACATTGCTGAAATGTTGGAGGAATTAGGTCCGCAGCGTGTAGGACTGCCCCATATCCGCCCATTGGAACGCAAACTGTGGGAAATGAGGATGCAAGGCCGTGACGGGATAGCCCGCGCTGTGTATGCCGCCGTTCAAGGCCGCCGCTTGCTGGTGTTGCATGTGTTCGTGAAAAAGACACAGACCACACCACGAAGCGCCATTGATACAGCACTGGAGCGACTTAAAGCATGAAAACACTTCGCACACTCAAAACCGAATTGCTGGCCGACACTGACACCCGCGCCGAATATGACGCAATGGCCGAAGAATTCAATATGGCCCGCGAACTGATAGCCGCCCGAACCCGCGCCGGGTTGACTCAAGGCGAAGTGGCGCAACGTATGGGCACCACACAGAGCGTTATTGCCCGCCTGGAAGGTGGCACCCGTATGCCTTCAATCCGAACAGTGCAACGCTATGCGCAAGCCGTTGGAGCGCGTGCCGTGGTGCATTTGGAAGCCGCATAAAGAAAACGCGAAGCCCTGACGCGACTATCAGGGCAAAACAGGCGGGGCCGGTATGTGCGCGAACACTGCGCCAGCCCCTGACCACAATTGAAAGAGAGTTCAAAAATGGCTACCGATACTGTAATCCGTTCAAACCGAGATCTGAAATCAAAAGAATACTTGCCGGGCATGGCTTCGGCGCTCAAAATAACTGACCCACCTGTGCTCACAGAAAGCTGACCCACCGGTTGCGCGGCTGTTTGTAACTTGATGGCCTGCAGGAAACAGAATCGGCGATCATTGGCTCGACCAATGTGCGTGAAGAAGCGACTTCAGTACAAGCGAAGCGCGTCAGGCCCGTGGGCAAGACCCTTGTGGGTAAGTACGGGTGGAGGTGTGGGTATGTGGTCAAGCTGGGCGTTTTGCAAGCTTGTCCACATATCCACGCCGACCCCTACTTATCCATCAAGCAGATACTGCACGGCGGTGGTGAGACGGTTTTACTTGCCTTGGGGCTCGCAGGACTGGTTGAGCTCTGCACAGGTGTTGTGGCAGGTGCGCTGGTGCGCAAAGATGCACCTTCAATGCGGATGGTGATGCAGCGGTGCTGCAGCCGATCAAGCAGGGCATCGACCAGCGGCTTGTTGTTAAACAACTCGTACCACTGGGGGTAGTCCAAATTCGTAGTGATGATGGTGCTCACCCGCCCATAGCGTTGATCCATCAGACGAAAGAACGCGTTGGTCTGTTCTGTCTTCAAGTTCAAGTAACCCAGCTCGTCAATGCAAAGCGGCTGCATACGTGCAAGCGCCGTGAGCAGCTTGGTTGTGGAGCGATCTGCCAGCGAGGCATACAGTCATCGAGCAGCGCCTGCGCACTGTAAAGCGCCCCGCCAGCCATTGATGCAGGCCTGGCGCAATAGTCCCAGAGCGATGCCGGTCTTGCCGGTGCCGGTGCCACCAATGAGCACCAGATTGTCGGCGCGACGCACAAACTCCAAGTCGGCAAGACCGAGGATTTGTGCCTTATTCACCCCGCTTTGGCGATCAAAGGGAAAGGTGTCGATCGTCCATTGCCAGGGCAGGTGTGCCTGCGCCACCCGATTGACTAATGAGCGTTCCTGCTGAAACGAAGCCTGCTCGCTTAGCAGGCGTTGCACCACCTCTGCGCAAGAGGTGCCATTGAGCTCAGCGCGATCAAGTTCGCTGTCCAGCACACGCGCCATGCCTTTGAATTTCAACTCCGTTAGCAATGCGTGCAAGGCCTCACGCGGGGTCGGGGTCGCTGTCGTTTTTGGTTTGCTCATCGTCTTTATCATCCGGTTCATTGGGGAGGTTGTCATGGCTGCTCTCACCTAGCGCAAAGAAGTCGCCTGCCACATGGCGCAACACCATGGACTCCAGTCGCGTCAAATCAAACAGACCGTACTTGAGCGCCTGCTCCAGCGCTGCTAGGAACGGCTGCGCTGGGTAGGTCCGTTTAATCTGTAGCAGTCGGTTCAGTGCCCGTGTACCACGCCCATTGAGGTGCTTGATGAGCGCTGTGACGTACGCATCAAGAACAGGGAGATTGACCACACAACAACTGCGCCTGTAGCGAAGGCTGGCGAGGCGTGCGTTTGGGTATGGTGTGATGCCCGGGCAAGGTGGAGCGCGCATCACGCACACCCAGCAAACGGGGATGACTGGCCACCAGGGTGCGTTTGTAATGAATCTCGATACTGGCGTAATGCTTGTACACCGTCACCGTCTTACTCACCAGCCGTTCAGGTGTCGAATACCGGTTGGTGTCGACGCTGACAAAACCGTACAAGTCCACCACCCGCTCAAACACCTCGTAGACTGCTGGCAAGACGATTGACAGGCTGGTGAGGTAAGGCTTCTCCATCACGTACGCCACCTCAGGTGCCATGCCCAGACTGCGTTTTGGCTTGGCATTGGCCACTTCAACGCACCACTTGAGCGCCTGTGCGTTCAAGTCATCGAAAGAGCTAAAACTGCGCCCAGGCAGGAAGTTGTCCTCAACCCATGCAAAGGGGCGCTCGATTCTGGCTTTGCGATCAGGGTCATTGACACGGTGTGCCATAAACTTGAAGCCCAGGGCGCGTGCAAAGGCGGCCATCTCTGGTGCGAATACCGCATCAGGCCCAGCACCACCAGCGAGAATGACGCTGGTATTGTCGATCACGCAAAGTGGGCAAGTGCCGTCCATGAACTGGGCTGCGCGCAACAAGAAGTCCTTGGCCTCAAAGCGGGTAAATCGTGGGTAGTACCAGATAAACAAACGCCGCGAGTACGCCAAGGTCAGACCTGCACACTGGGCGGTAATGCTCTGCCCGCCACCTCCATCTTATGGGGCGATGTGTCGTGCTGCATCTCCTGGCCGGGCTCGAAGTGGTATTCGCCGGAGCGCTTGGGTGGTTGGCGCAGTTCAGCTTGGCGCACCCAGCGCGTGAGGGTGCTGTAGGGCGGGTGCAGCTTGTACTCATCAGCCAGTATCTGGGCCATACGCACGGCGTTACCTTTGGCTCTGGCATAGACTTCGGTGAGTTGTTGTTGGGTGACCTCATTCACCGGGTGGGCAGGTGTTTGCACGCCTTGTGGCTCGCGCAGGATGCCTCGCACGGTGTTGCGCGAGAGATGCAGCACCCGGCTGATTTCACGTAAACCTGTGCTCTGTTGGTGCAAGGTGAGCACACTGGCACGAATATCTATCGGGGTCATGGCACCAGCCTGGTAAGTTCGTTGTTCACTTGTTCCAGCGCTACATGCAGGCGCAGACACGCGCCCTTTAGCGTTGGTTCCAACGGGGCGGTCAGTGGCACTAGGCGTCGGTGTGCGCGTTGCAGCAGTGCTTGCAGGTAACCCAGCTCAGCAGCCACCTCACGTTCAGGTCCGCCCCGCAGGTCTTTGGCAATGCTCTGGCTTTGTCTCTCGTTCAAGCTGTCGATAAACAGGCGTGGGTGTTCCACCATGCGTTGGCGCTGCGTGTGTTGGGCGGCTTGGTAGTGGCTAAACCAGGCTTGCAGTTCACGCGTACTTAAGTGGTCGCTTGCCATGCTGGCCAGTAGTTGACTGGCATGCTCGCTGTTGGCGCGCGCCAACGGGGGCCACAATGCGTGAGCCCGCCCAACTCGATATGCCCCCACTGCGCACCGCCTGCACCAGGTCCTGGGACAGTGCCCCCAGTAGTACCAAGCGGCGCTGTACCCAGCTCACATCACGGGCGCATTGACGTGCAGCTTCGCGCTGACTCAGGCCAAGGGAGTCGATCAGCTCGCGCAGCACGAGGGCTTCCTCCATGGGGGTCAAATGCCCGCGAGAACGAGTGGGCCAGCATCTGTGCCAGCGCAGGCCCCACCGGGCAGTGCCAGCATTGCACCAGGGCGGTGTCTGCGCCCAGTCGCTTGAGCGCGCTCAGGCGCCGGTAGCCGTCAATCAGTACCAGGGCACCACTGTCTTGGTCGTCAGCGGCAATGCACGCTACCAGTTGTCCGCTTGTGCGTATCGATTCAGTCAGTCGCTGCACTGCCGCCGTATCGGCGATGCGGGTGGCCTCAAAGCGCAGCTCCAGGCGGTGTAAATCGACTTGTCTTGCGCCAACGTACCCGCCCACACTTTGTTCATGAGCGCCAAAGCCATGGGTGTTGCTGGTCTGGCTTTCAAGGGAGTCGGTCATGGGTAATTCCTTGTCTTTTATGGGTCGAAAATCGGTTCACTCGTTGCCCGCAGCAGCCGACTACGGCGAACTCCGCTCGCCACAGGGCGCGCGCACCAGTGGCAATGCCCCGCTGGTGTCGGCTTGGACAGTTGCGCTGGCTTCACATCGAGCTGTGGTGGTAGTAAATCACCCGCACAGGCTTCTTGGGAAGGCCCTGATGAGTCACTATTTTTTGGAGGCAGTTCCTGCTCTCGCTGGCGTAGGCGTAATCGTTGTTGACGACGGGCGTGGTTGCAGCGTCCGACACGGCTGCTTTGATATATCCTGGAGGCTCTGCGTTGACTGGCTAGACGTGCCTGTTTGCGACACTCAGCGCTGCAGTAGCGCTGACCTCGGTCACAAGGCGTACACACTAGCACTTCGGTTTGACAGCACGCACATTGCAGCGTGCGTCCACTGCTCAATGCAGCTTGCATTCAGCGCTCCTGTTGGAGCCTCAAATGGACACCTCGAAAGTCGATCCGTGGTTCATGCTCACAGCACATTCAGCACTGGACATTGATCACGACTGGGGACAATAATTGGTGCGCACTCGTGGCTGATACGGGTGGGGCGCGCTAGCCGAAATCACTTGTTCGGGTCGAAAGCGGTTGGTGCGCCCGTTCTTCATTACATCTGCGTTTTACACGCTTGTCGGGCGCAGTGCCAATTCATAGTCTTGGCAGACCACCAACTATCCGTACCCACATTGACCAAGCCTGCCTTTGTCAAACGATATCTTGAGTCTGGACAACGAATTAATTCAAGCAATGGCGGTTGACATACGCAAGAACGTCAGCCTCAGGCATTCATCCAAGAGCTGTGGGTTCGTCTATCACCACATGCCAACGTACTCTCAGCCAAAGTCTGTGGGTCAATTCCAATGAGCAGGGGTGGGTCAATTTCCGTGAGCGCCAAAGGGCATGGTGAAAGCATCGCGCAAGACACGCTGGCTTGTTGGTTCCGCCGCACCAAAAAGCGTTGACGAACTGACTTTTACGTCACGCGACGAAAAAGGGGTTATTAATTGGTGGAGCGTCACGGTGCCAAAAACAAATCGCTGGGGCGTGCATTACGAGCTAGGCCGCGCCTATGCGTTTGAACTGCTGGATTTGTTGAATATCCCCGAATCGACAGACGATGACACCCATGTATTGGGGTGTATCAGCACAGCTATTGCACGGTGGATGCAGACCGTCGCGGGTAGCTGCGCGGCTACAGGGATGGCGGACGGGTTCTTCAGCGTAATCAGTGAATTTGTCTCCACAGGCACTGTGAATCGATAACACCACATGGCCAAGGAAAAGAACTACCGTTAAACAAGTTTTGCCCCAGCTAGACCCGCTTCGAAACCCCCCGTGCCAGCAAGACCGAGTGTTCCCATTCGATGTAACGCTAACCCCCAAAACGCCGGGAAAAACTGTTGTGCGCGCGCGTGCGCGAACTGGTCCGGGGGGCTATGCAATCCTTGGCGGATGGCTGACCATAGACCGAGTGTTCCCCTCTTTGCACACACCCGCGAGTTGAGATATTTTTTCTGGAACGGGGGGCGGGCGGTTCTTTGGGAATCCAATGTTCCCTAGACCGCATGTTTTCCCACGCGCAGATTAAAAACCCCCACAGGAGAACAATCAAGATGCCGAACGACCGAAAAACAAGCTGGGGAGGTGCTAGGCGTGGCGCTGGCCGCAAGCAAGGCACGCTCAACCCGCGCACCATTGCCCGCAATGAAGCCGCCCGGCTGCTGCCGTACTGTGCTGACCCGTTGGAATGGCTGCTGGCGCTTATGAGTGATGACCGGCAAGACATTCGTTTGAGGGTTGATGCTGCCCGCGCCTTAATGCCATACGTTCATGCCAAGCTGTGACCAAGCGCCCGCCAAGACCTACCCAGCCTTACCCGCTGGGTTTTTTTTCGCCCGATGCAACCACGACTGCGCCAGCGAGGCAACAAACTGGCGCAAAAGTACCAAAACCCTGTACTGGTGGCTACACAGTGGCTACACGGACACCAGCAACAAAAAAGCACACCCTTTTGAGGTGTGCTAAGTTGTTGATTTTATTGGTAGGACGTGGGAGATTCGAACTCCCGACCAACGGATTAAAAGTCCGCTGCTCTACCGACTGAGCTAACGTCCCGAAGAAAACGATGAATCCGTCTTCATTTCACAGAAGCCCGCGATTATAGCGATTCCAGACTCCATTCTGAGCCAGTGACAATTAAATAGCGCCATCCGCAGGTTCCACAGAACATTTAGCCTGATTGTTCGTCACCAGCCATTGCGTGATGGCTTGGGGATAGATCAGATGCTCCTGGGTCAGAACACGGGCAGCCAATGTGGTGGCGGTGTCACCGGGCAGTACGGGAACCACTGCTTGCGCCAGGATCGGGCCGCAATCAAGTTCAGCGCTAACAAGATGCACGGTGGCACCGGAGAATTTGCAACCGGCATCAATGGCGCGCTGGTGTGTGTGCAAGCCGGGAAACGCAGGCAGCAAGGAAGGATGAATATTGAGCAGACGACCAGCGTAGCGCGCCACAAAGCCAGGAGTGAGAATGCGCATGAAACCAGCCAACACGACCAATGCCGGCTGTGTGGTGGAATCAAAACGGTCAATCAAACCGGCAAGTGCCGTATCAAATGCCTCTCGTGTGGCAAAGTCCGTGTGATCAAGAGCCTGTGCGTGCAGCCCCTGTTCCTGGGCGAACAACAAGCCTTTGGCATCAGCCCGGTTGCTGATGACAGCGGCGATTTGCGCGCCGTATGCGGTGCGCCAGGCATCGCGCTGGGCAGTCTTGACGATGGCTGCCATATTCGAGCCACCGCCAGAGATCAGGATAACAATATTGCGCATGACTTACAAATCTTACAAATCCTTGGCCAGTGTGGTGAGTTGGCCTAGCAGGAAATACCAGTACGGAGCAACACAGCCTAAATGGTCGGCGGGTTGTGCGTTGCAGTCCGTCAGTGAAGCAACATTACCAGGTGTTCCGCGTGCCTGCATGGCCTGCAGCGTGGCCACCGAACTGCGATACGACACCAGTTGGTCATCGCGCCCGTGAAACAGTTTCATGCTGACCGTCGGCTTCCAGTCATGCACATTGCTCAATCGCTCCATGGCAGCTATGTCATCGGCCAGGAAATTGTCCAAAAAGGCTGGATCGAACACCACGTCGGTATCCGAGCCCAGCATCTGTTTCATGATCTCACTGCGCACCCACTCGCGCGTTCCGGATCCCATGTATTTGAGAACTCCAGGGGTGATCAGGGCGCCAATCAAGGGGTTTCTGTCACGTATCTGCTTCAATATCTCATCCAGCGTGACATACACCTGGTAGGGGCCACCACCCGGAACGACGGCCACCAGACTTTTGCTGTGTGCATTGTCGGCTGCATTCAGGGCGCGGCTGGCCACCATGGTGGTATAACCCCCTTCGGAATAGCCAGCCAGAAACAACTGCTTGTTGTCCCGGATACCATTGGTCTGGCGCCAGTATTTGGCCGCGACCAACAAATCCGTCACCACTGCCGCCGAAGGCGCTGCCATCAGGTAGGGGTGTGGCAAGCCCTTGGAGCTGCCGTAGCCCACGTAGTCGGCTGCCAGGACGATATACCCCTGCGATGCCAGTACCACAGCAGGCTCCGAGGGCTGCGCGTGGTTGCTGGGCGCGTCCGCATCGCGGGTGATGGTGCCATGCTGGTAGCCCAGCACCGGACTGAGTGCGCCAGCGGGTTTTATCGGGACGCTGGCCAGTGCGGATGCCAGCACTTCGCGGCCATTGCCGTCGGTTGTCAGGTATTCAAGCCGGTAATTGGTCACAGCAAAGCGTGGTGCGACACTGGCTGGAATGCTCGCTGCTGCGTTCAGGGCGCTGGCGATGTCCGCCGCTGACAATGTACCCAGCGGGATGGCCTTTTTGAATTCGCCAGGGCCCACTGTCTGTACGATTGGCTCGGCGGGTTCGGCAGCCACCGTATCCGGCGTGCTGCTGGAGCCTCCGCCACAGGCCAGTAACACAGCCACGGTGGCTGTGCTGATAACTGCATGGGTCAACCATCGGCGCCAGGGATTTTGTTTGAGCTTATTCATGCCCTCTACTCTACCGCAGGATTTCCAGCCTGGGCATGACTGGCACCATAATCGGCGCTTTTCTCAACACTTGCTGACCCTTATGTCCACTGAATCCACTACATCCCAGTCCATGCCGCTGCTCCTTTCCCCCGTGGAGGCGCGCATTTTGGGAACCTTGATGGAAAAAGCACGTACCGTGCCCGACAGCTACCCGCTATCCCTGAACACCCTGATGCTGGGCTGCAACCAGAAAAGCAGCCGTGAGCCGACCATGAACCTGAGCGAGGGCGAGATTGCCACGGCGCTTGAGCGTTTGTTGTCCTTGGGTTTGGCACGCCAATCCAGTAGCAGCCGTGTTGCCCGCTATGAACACAATTTTCAACGCGGCGTCGGCGTGCCCGAGCAATCCGCCGTGTTATTGGGCTTGTTGATGTTGCGCGGCCCGCAGACTTCGGCAGAATTGCGCCTGAACGCCGAGCGCTGGTACCGCTTTGCCGACATTTCCTCGGTGGAAGGTTTCCTGGAAGAGTTGCAGGAACGCCCAGAGCATAAGGGCGGAGCGCTCGCCGTGAAACTGCCACGTGCGCCAGGCGCGCGCGAGCAGCGTTGGGCGCATTTGCTGTGCGGCCCGGTGAGCGCAACAGCGTGGCCGACGCAAGGCAGCGAGTCTGCAGGCGCCACGGCAGACAACGCCCTGGCTGAGCGCGTTGCCCGTCTGGAACGCGAACTGGCCGAATTGCAGGAAACCGTACAGCGCCTGTGCACCGAGCTGGGCGTTTCATCTACACATCAATGAGACGATTTCGCGATCTGTCGATCCGCTACAAACTCACGGTCCTGCTGGGGGCCAGTGCGGCCATTGCCCTGCTGATTTCGGTGGCGCTGTCGCTGGCCCTGGCCTTTGTCACGCAACGTAGCGAGTCATTGCGCCACTTGCAGCAGATTGCAAATATTGCCAGCGACAACCTGACGGCGGCGCTGGCTTTTCGCGACGGTGACAGTGCCGAGCGCTTGCTAGGCTCGCTGTACGTCACCCCGAACATCCTGATTGCCATCATCCACGACGAGGAAGGACTGCCGTTCAGCGTTTACCCCACGGTCAGCAGAAAACAACCTGTGGTCACGGAATTTGTGGCACAACTGCCACAATTGCTGAAGGAAAACCACGCCAGCCTGTTTGCCCAGCAAAAAGGGCTAAGTGCGATTGAGCTGCACTTGATGTACACCATCACCCCCATCCAGTTCGACGGCAAGACCATTGGCACGCTGACACTGCTTGCCGATACGCGGGAACTCAAGCAAAAACTGGTCTATTTTGTGGCGATGCAAAGCGCCATTTCGCTGGCAACCCTGGTCATCATTGCCTTTATCTCCATTCGCTTGCAGCAGGTGTTCACCGCGCCGATTTTCTCCATCATCGAAGTCATCCGCACCATCGCCAAGACCAAAAATTATGCGGTGAGCGTCAAGGCGGTGCAAAACGATGAGTTCAAGGTGTTGTTCACGCATTTCAATGACATGATCGCCGAAATCCAGGAGCGCGATGCCCGGCTCTGCCGGCTGGCAACCACCGATGTGCTGACCGGCCTGGCCAACCGCCGCCATGCCATGGAAGAGCTGCAAACGCTGGTGACGCGCGCACAACGCAAGCAGGAGTTCTTCGGGCTGGTGATGTTCGATGTGGACCATTTCAAGCACATCAATGACCGTTACGGGCACCCGGTCGGCGACATGGTTCTCAAGGAAGTGGCGGGCATTTTGTCGCACCTGGCACGGGAGTACGACCTGGTGGCGCGCATCGGCGGCGAAGAGTTCCTGGTGCTGTGTGACAACAGCGACCAGGAGGTCAGCTGCGCGATTGCCGAGAGAATGCGCCAGGGCATCGAGAGCGCGGTCATTGCTTACGCAGACGGCAAAACGCTCCAGGTCACGGTCAGCGCGGGTGTTTACGCCACTTGCCCGCAGACCGAAGATACCGCAGCACCGCTGAGCCGCGTGGACGAAGCCTTGTATCATGCCAAACATTCTGGTCGCAACAGGGTCTGTATCTGGGAACCAATCTGATGAAAAATCGCCTGCTATGTATCGTGCTCCTGCTCATGGGGCCGCTGTTTTATCTCCCGGCACACGCCGGTCAGGAGGAAATCAAGCTGCTGGCCGTGTTTTTTGGCCGTTTTGCCAGCTACATCGAGTTGCCTGAGCGCACGTCCGGGTCGTATGTGATTACGTTATTGGACGACAACCCCTTTGGCGGCCTGCTCGATGATCTGTACCGGGGCAAGGTGATAGGCGGCAAGCCGGTGGTGGTGCGTTACGCCACCAAACTGGAGCAAGTCGGGCAGACAGACATTCTGTTCATCACCCTGGTCAACCCGCGCAGCCGGCAAGAGGCGATTGATTACGCGCTGAAAAATGCGATTCTGTCCATCAGCACCGCCACCGGCTTTGCCGAGCGGGGGGGCATCATCCAGGTGGACTTTGTGCAACAGCAAACCCGCATCAAGATCAACCACGCAGCGGCGGTCAAATCCAACATCCGCATTGGCGCCCCCTTGCTGTCCTTGGCTACCGTCATCCGGGGAGAGGCACCATGAAAACCACCATCCTTTCTACCGCTGCCATCGCCACTTTGCTCCTGGGTTCGTCGGTTGCAGCGCAAGGCACGCAAGATACACAAGTCAAATGGCTGACACAGGCCAACGATTATTACCAAAGACCGCTGGACGAGCTGTTGCTGGTTGAAACTCCGGCCAAGGCAGAGGTCGGTTCGCGTGCGGGTGCGCGTGAGGCGCTGGAGGCCGAAGTGCCCGTCGATGTCATCAGCGCAGCACAGCTGGAGAGCAGTGGCTTTACCGAACTGGGCAAGGCGCTGATCAAACTGCTTCCCGGCTTTAATATGCCCATGCCATCCACCCGTGACGGAACGGACTTTGCCCCGCCCTTCACCCTGCGCGGACTCAATCCGGACCAGGTGCTGGTGCTCATCAACGGCAAGCGGCTGCACCAGAGTTCGCTGCTCAATGTCAACACGGCCGTCGGTCGCGGCTCCTCGGGCGTGGATATCAACACCATTCCACTGCGCGCCATTGACCGCATTGAAGTGTTGCGCGATGGCGCTGCGGCGCAATACGGATCGGATGCGATTGCCGGCATCATCAATATCATTCTCAAAGGCTATGGCTATACCAGCCAGGCCAGCCTGAGTGTGGGGCAGCGCGCTGTGGGCGATGGTCTGGTGCGCCAGGGTGATGTGTTTTATACCCTGCCGCTAAAAAACGACGGTTTCATCAACCTCACGGCGGAAATACGTGACCGCGCCGAAACCAACCGCGCCGGTCCCGATCCGCGCTTTGGCAACCGCATCAACCACCACTTTGGCGAAGCACAGGCGCAGGACGGGCAGCTGGCTTTCAATGCGGAAATTCCGGGAGACGCGCTGACACTGTATGGCCGGGGACTATTGAACCGCCGCAACAGCAGCGCCGGTGCCTTGTACCGTTTGCCCACCGACGCGCGCAACAACCCCAAGCTCTACCCGAACGGCTTCATGCCGCTCATCGAGCCAAAAATCAACGATTACTCCCTGGGCGCGGGCGTCAGGGGTGTCACCGCCAACGATGTGCGCTGGGATTTGAGTCTGACCCACGGCAGCAACGACTACCACTTCTTTGTCGCCAATTCGCACAACGACTCCCTGGGCGACAGCTCCCCTACCGGGTTTGACAGCGGTGCCACGCGCTACACGCAAAGCGTTGCCAACCTGGACCTGGTGAAAAAGATCGACAAATTGCACCTGGCGGGCGGTCTGGAATACCGGCAGGAAAATTACCAGATCACCCGAGGGGACGCCGCCTCGTACATGCTGGGTGCGTTCAGCAACATCGCTGGCGCCCAGGGTTTTCCTGGTTTCATGCCGCAAAACGAGGTGGATGCTACGCGCAACAACCACGCGCTGTATCTGGATGCCCGTTACGACATCTCCCGTACGCTGTCGCTAGAGGGCGCGGCCCGGTATGAAAACTACAGCGATTTCGGCTCCAACCTCGACAAGAAACTGGCGCTGGCCTACCACCCGAATGAAGATGTGCTGCTGCGGGCCAGTTCCAGCACCGGCTTTCGCGCGCCCTCGCTCTCGCAGTCGCATTACACCGCGACGGTTTCCTCGCTGTTCAGTGCCAATGCCAACACCACCATCACGCAGTCCGGCACCTTTGCGGTGGACCACCCCATTTCCGTGGCGCTGGGTGCTCAAGCCCTGAAACCCGAAAAATCGACCCACCACACCCTTGGCACGGTGTACCAGCCAACCAGTGACTTCTCGGTCAGTGTGGACTATTTCTACACCAGCATCACTGATCGCATCATGATCACCGGCAACATCTCGGATGCGATTTCGCCAGCGGTCAAGGCCATCTTGCAGCAATACGGTGTGCAAAACGCACGGTATTTCACCAACGCCATTGCGACCCAGACGCAAGGGTTTGATGTGCGCCTGCACTACAAACTCCAGCTCAAGGAACAGGGCAAATTAAAACTCATGGCCGCCTACCACCGCGACCAGACCAGCATCAGCGACATTTACCCGCTGGCCTCGATTCTGGGTAACAAGACGCAAGCCGCCGTCATCACCGATCTCAGCCGCGCCCAGGTCGAGACCATGCAGCCCATCGACACCATCAAGCTGTGGACCCAGTACGAGTCCGGCCCCTTGCGCACCACCTTGAACCTGAACCGCTTTGGCGCTTTCTCCTATACCACCGACAGTTTCCGGCCCACGTGGACCACCGATCTGGACCTGGCCTGGAAACTCAACCGCAATATCGAAGTTGCCGTGGGCGGCGACAACATCTTCAACGTACAGCCCGACAAATGGGGTCTATCCAATAACCTGTTCGGCAGCAGCGACGGCATCGCCCCCTATACGGTCATGAGCCCCCACGGATTCAGTGGCGCTTTCTACTACGTGCGCATGCAGCTGAAGCTTTAGCTTTGGCGCACGCCCACAGCCCAGCTTCCAGCCGGATGTGTGCAAAGTACTCCGAGAACTGCCTGCCGCACCAGACCTGGCTGGCTTCGCCCACGCCGCCATTGAGCAGGTAAATGAACTTCCGGGGTGCGATTCAAAGTGATGTGGCCGTTGGATTTAGCTCCCTCGCCCCAGCGGGGAGAGGGTTGGGGAGAGGGGACTGGCTTGTCATGGTGCGGCTCTTTGGATGTTCTGCGGTGCTGTGGACGGGGTTATTGTTGCTACATAATTAATAGCTGTAACCGCACATCCCACGGGGTCTGGAGGCTTATTTGATGCCTTATTTTTGGCCAAAAAGATGCCACAAAGGCTTGCAAGAGGGTTTTGCATCGCAGTTTTTGCATGTGTAATATCACGGGCAATATGAAATTCCAGAGCAAAGCCACCAGCAGCCCCCTCTCCCCAACCCTCTCCCCGCTGGGGCGAGGGAGCTAAATCCAACGGCCACATCACTTGAATCACACCCGACATTCCGGGCATCCAGAGCGTCGCGTTTCATCCGGATGCAGGCGGCAACGCTCACCCGCTGACGCGCCTGCCCTTGAGAACCCACAACGCCAGCTATGGCGAACTGCGCTATCTCGTTACGGACGAGTCGGCGTTTGCGCCGTATGCTGAGTACCTGCGCAATTTCGCTTTCATGCTGGCGCTGATTCTTGAAGGTCGCCGACAGCAGAACGAAATCCGGCGCCATCAGTCAACGCTGGAAGCACGCGTGAACGAGCGGACTGCGGAACTGGCCCTGAGCCAGGAGCGGCTGGCGCTGGCGACCGACTCCGGCGAAATCGGTGTATGGGATTTCGATCCTGTCAATAACCACCTGGTCTGGGATGCGACGATGTACCGGCTTTATGGTGTCAGCCCGGAGGCATTCAGCGGGGCCTACGAGGCATGGCAGCGAACGGTCCATCCGCAGGACATTGAACGCGCAGGCCGCGAGGTTGCGGCGGCGCTGGCCGATGGCAGCCCCTTGCAGACCGAGTTCCGGATTGTCTGTCCGAATGGTGATATTCGGCACATCCAGGCCCGTGCCCGGACGCTGAATCTGGATGCCAGCGAGAAGAACAACCTCGAGATCATCAACCGGTCCGGCAACCATCTGCTGACCCTCATCAACGACGTGCTCGACCTGTCTAAAATCGACGCCGGACGGGTCGAACTGCTCGAAACCGAGTTCAATCTGCCCCTCTTGCTCAATGACGTCATCGCCATGCTCAGGCCACGCGCCGAACAGGCCGGGCTGACGCTCAGTCTCGAAATCCAAAGTCTGCCGGTCGGCATCCGCGCCGACGCGGTCAAACTGCGGCAGATACTCATCAACCTTCTTGGCAATGCCATCAAATTCACCCAAACGGGCGGCGTGACCCTGAACGTTGCGGGCACGCCAGCCGCTGTCGGGCGAGTGCTGCTGGAGATCGCCGTCAGTGACACCGGCATCGGTATCGCCGAGGCCGACTTGCAGAAAGTCTTCGAGCCCTTCACGCAGATTGTCACCCATGCTACTGCGGCGGGCACCGGGCTGGGCCTCAGCATCACCCGGCGTTACCTCACCATGCTGGGCGGCGAACTCAGCGTCACATCCACCCCCGGACAAGGCAGCACCTTCCGCTTCAGTCTCAACGTCCCCAGCGCTGACGTTGGGGCGGCGTCCGCCGCCGTCCACGGCATGGTCAGCGGGTTGGCCACAGCGGACCGGGGCAAGTCCATTCTGGTCGTCGAGGACAACCCGGAAGCACGCATCTTGCTCAAGGCGCTGCTGGAACCACTAGGCTTTGCGGTTAGCGAAGCGCATGACGGTGCAGCGGCGGTGGCAACCGTGGCGCAGGTCGGGCAGGCGGTTCCCGACTTCATCCTGATGGACTGGCGCATGCCCAACATGGACGGTCTGGAAGCCACGCGACGCATCCGGGCGCTGCCGCTGGAGCGGCAACCGAAGATCGTCATGCTGACGGCAACGGCCTTTGCGGAGCAGCGACAGGAAGCCCTTGACGCCGGGGCCCACGACTACCTGCGCAAACCGGTCAACGAAGAGGAACTCTACGCGACGCTGGAGACCCAGCTCGGCATCCGCTTCGAGCGCACTTCCCAGAAAATCGGCACCGCTTGGCCAGCACCGACTTTTACCCCTGTGGTGGTCACGCCGGAGGCACTGACCGGCTTGCCCGAGAAGTTGCGTGCCGACTTGCGGCGGGCCGTCGAGGAACTCGATACCGCCAAACTCAAGATTGTCCTGCCACGCATCGCGGCGACGCACCCGCAACTGGCGCACGACATCGCCGGCCTTGCCGCTGCGTTTCGCTATCAGGAACTCTGGATTCTGTTATCGACACCGGTCGAGGGGCGTAGGCCATGACAGTGCCGTTAGAATTCCGGGGCTGCCGCCGTCCAGATGCCCAGTGTCCATGGCACTTCGTTCGACAGAACCAAGGCAGATGACCTCACCCTTACACCACTTCGAATAGCTAACAAGGAGCTAGATCATGGGATTAATCGTCGACACGCGGGACCAGAAATTCGTACTTTACGAAATGCTGGGGCTTGAAAGATTGTTGAATCATCAAAAGTTTGCCGACCTCTCGACGGAAGTTTTTGACATGACGCTCGAACTGGCTAACAAAATAGTGCACGAGGAATCCCTGCCTGCGTTCTCAATCGGTGACAAGGTGGGTGCAAAACTTGTCGACGGCAAAGTTATTGTCCCGGAGGTCTACAAGAAACTGCTAGCCGTTTTGACGGAAAGCGGCTTGCTCACCATGAGTGCCGATCCCGCGCACGGCGGCCAGGGGTTGCCGTTTCTGATGGAAATTGCCGCACGTGAATACACCGCGTTCAATATGGGTTTTATGCTCTACCCTGAGGCCGCGATTGGTGCTGCGGAACTGATCACAAACTACGGTACCGAGGAGCAGCAGAAGCGATACGCCGAAAAGATGTACGCTGGTTTGTGGGGTGGCACCATGGTACTGACAGAACCGGGTGCGGGATCCGACGTCGGTGCACTCAAAACCAAGGCGGTTAAGCAAGAAGATGGTTCCTACCGTATCAAGGGTTCCAAAATATTCATTTCCGGTGGCGACTCGGATTTATTTGGCAATATTGTCCACCCGGTCCTTGCGCGTATTGAGGGTGACCCCGAAGGTACGGCAGGTATCTCCATCTTTCTCGTACCCAAGATTCTCGTTCATGCGGATGGTAGCTTGGGCGAACCCAACGACGTGGTCGTAACCGGGATCGAACATAAGATGGGCTTGAAGGGTAGCGCTACCTGCGCCATGAATTTTGGCGATCAGTCCAATTGTTATGGCGAGTTGCTTGGAGAGCCTCGTCAAGGAATGCGCATCATGTTCCAGATGATGAATGGCGCGCGCATCAATATGGGCGTTCAGGGTCTGGCCACAGCTTCAACGGCTTATCTCCATGCGCTTGCCTACGCCAAAGAACGGGTACAAGGGGCAGATATCAAAAATGCACGTGACCCGAATGCGCCCAAAATCGCCATCATTGGGCATCCCGACGTACGACGCATGTTGTTGTGGATGAAATCTCAGGTCGAGGGCATGCGCGCCATGGTGTATTTTGTCGGCTGGTGCGAGGATAAAGTCCAAACCTCCGTCGCTGAAGAGGCCAGCAAATGGCAGGGTATTGAGGACCTGCTGGTTCCTGTATTGAAGGCCTACTGCACAGACCTGGGTTTTAAAGTAACCGAGCAGGCGATTCAGGTTCACGGAGGGTATGGGTATACCAACGATTACCCGGTTGAGCAGTTGATGCGGGACCTGAAAATTGCATCCATTTACGAAGGCACCAACGGCATTCAATCTCTCGATCTGGTCGGGCGAAAGATGGGCATGAATAAAGGACAGCCCTTTAAAGATCTGCTCGGCATGATGCAAGAAACCATTGCAAAAACGAAATTCAATCCTAATCTCACCATGTTGAACACATTGGTTTCAGAGGCGGTAGGTCAGCTTGCTGCAACCGGCATGTATTTCGCAAACTGTATGCAAACGCAGCAAATGCATCTCCCAATCGTGAAGGCCTACCCTTTCTTGAACCTGTTTGGCAATACGGTGATTGGTTGGCTGCATTTATGGCAAGCTGACATCGCCAGTGCAAAGTTAGGTGCCCTGCTGGTTGCAGCCAACGTTGATCCCGAGGACAAGAAGGCGGTGGCAGCAATCGCGCGCACGAATGCTGAGGTTGCCTACTATGTCGGTAAGCTCAGCGGCGCAACGTACTACATCAAGAATGTGTTGCCGGAGGCGGCATCGCTGGCAAAGATTATTCAAAACGGCGACCTCTCGATACTGGAAATTCCAGAGGAGAGCTTCGGATTCTGAAGCCAGATGTTTCGACGCCTGGAGACATCGAAAACGACCTGCTGGCGCGCGGCGTGCTGCGCAGGCTATCGGGTAGGGACGCGCCGAAACCTTGAACCTGAACCGCTTTGGCGCACACTCACTGCCCTGCTTCCAGCCGGATGTGGGCAAAGTATTCTGGCAGGTGCTCGGCGAGGAGCGCGTCGATCTGCCTGGCCTTGGGCTGGTAGATGAATGGACGCCGGGGGTAGATGCGGTCATTGACCCAATGCCGCGACCAGTCGCTGGTGGTGGCAAGACACTGCTGTGCAAAGCCCTTGAGTCCGAAGCGCTGCTCTTGCTCCAGGCAACCCGAGACGAATATGTCCACATACGACTGCACAATGGGGTGGCGTGCGCTCACTGTTGCCATGCCTTCGGGCTTGCTGACGTAGATCCACAGCTGCCCCTTTAGCGCCGGAGCTTCGGCAGCCAGCGCGGTCAGGTGTTCCGCCGGGACGCTTTGCCGACAGTAGGAAGCCTCGCGCTTGTCGGTAAGTGCCATCTCTGCTGCGTCGATCTGGTACATCACCGCGTTGAGCTGGCTATTGGCGTCCGCAACGAGGCCCAGGAACGTGGTATCAAAACCCACGCTACCACCCTTGGCGAACCAGCCGCGCCGGTACCCCTGCACCACAACCGGATACGATGGACCCGCCTTCGGTGCGGTGCGTTTGCGCGATTCCTCCTGCATCAGGCTGCCGTAGCCAATGATGTACTGCGTCTGGCTGGTGTCCGGTGCGGCGTTGCAGATGGCGGCGGGAACGTTTACGCCCTTATCGGGCGTAGCGCATGCGGCCAGGGTGATTGCCAGGACGAGGCTTGCACCGTGGCGCAAGCGCAGGGACGTGTTTTTATGTATGTTTGATTTCATGTACCGCCACCGATAACTCGGCAAATGCGTCATGGATGTAGCCACTCAAGCGATTCAGATCGGGCAGTTTATCGACAGCAATCAGGCAAAAAGCCAGTTGGTCGGCGTAGCTGAACAAAGTGATATTGAGCAAATTGCCCGGTGGCAAGGTGCTCACGGGTGTCATTTCCTCCACTAGCGCGCCTTTGAGATACAGGGGAACCTTGGGACCAGGGACATTGGAAACCAGGGTAGTTCCCATGGGAGGGAGTCGATCACTAAGCCTCAACCGTTCGGCAGCAAAACCAACCAGACCCGTGAGCACGGTGTAGGTTTCTATCGCTTCGGGAGCTACATTGTCAATCAGGGTGCGCACATGGCGCAGGGAAAAGCCAACGTTGCGCAGGCGTACATACGGGTCGTCGGTAAGAGCCGACAATTCGACTTCGACAAAACCAATCTTGTTACCGGCTGATTTATCACCTTCCCTGCGCAAATTTACCGGCATCACAATCGTCAATGGCCGATCCATCTTGACACCCTGTTCATCCAGATAGCGGTGCAAAGCGCCATCCAGACAGGTCAGCGCCACATGGTTCAAGGTGGAGCGGGTTTGCTTGCAGATACGGTTGACCAGTTTCATGTCGATTTTGGCAGTCGAAAACTGGCGCCCGGCAGTGACCTGGCCCGTTAGCGGCGTGTGCCCACTGTAGACATACGGCAAGGCAATCGCGTTTTTGGTCAGGTGTACGGTCTCCAGCAGCAACATGGTGGCCAGACGTCCAATGCCCAGAAAACGTTTGGTGGTCGTTTTGATATTGTCTTTGACGGACTGCACGACCTTGGGCATCCTGGTTTTGCCCCGTCCGACGTAACCACCGTGCCTTTTGGCCCAGATCGGCGCGAAGGTCATTTCGTCTGATGATTCAGACAGCATTTGAGCCCCCCAGCGGGAAATGGTCACCCCATCGGCATAGGCGTGGTGTATCTTGAAATAGGCTGCAAAACGATCCCCCTCAATGCCGTCAATCACGTGCGCCTCCCATAGGGGGCGTGAGCGATCCAGCATCGGTGTATGCAAATCGGCCACCAGCCGGTGGAGGTCTGCATGGCTGTTGGCGCTCTTGTCCATCTTCTGGTAGAAGACGTGGTTGTTCAGATCAACGGCACAATCCTTCCAGCGCGGCGTAGCGGTGTACGAGAGTTCAACCATTCGATTGAACGGTGCATGAACATCGGTGAATGTTAGAAGTTCCGCGTGCAAATCCTTGACAAAACTGGCTTTGCTGTGCGCCGGGCGTTTAAATACGAACAAACCAGCCACATGCTTCGGGCTGTCAGCGGTTTCCGCTGCGAAAAAACACATATCAAACAACGACATTTTGTTCATCAGTATCTTCCTACCTTGTTAATTGCCAATAACGAATAACGAATAACGAATAACGAATAACGAATAACGAATAACGAAAATTTATCTTTACATCAGGTTTTAAATCTGATCAGCAGATCCAGCAGCTTATTAGCCCGCTTGGCGTAGGGCGGCTGAAACATCATCTGAATCGCTGAAAACGGTCCCTGGTAAAAGACGGGACGCAATTTGGAAAAAGTATTAAAACCCTCGCGCCCATGGTAATGCCCCATGCCGCTGGGGCCAACGCCACCAAACGGCAGATCATGTTGCCCCACATGCAGCAAGGCTTCATTGACGGAGACGCCACCGGACATGACGTGTGTAATGTAGTAGGCCTGCAGCGTGCGGTCATGCGTGAACGGATAAATTGCCAGCGGACGGTCTTTGCTATTGATGTAAGCCGCCACTTCTTCCTTGCTGCGGTAGCTGCGCACGGGCAGGATCGGACCAAAAATTTCGCGCTGCGACAGTTGCATCTCGGGGGTCAGGTTCAGCACGATATGGGGTGCGAACTTGCGCAAGGCAGCGTCAGGCTGTTGTCCTTCGCAGAGATTGATGAGCGTGGCCCCCTTGGCACGTGCATCTTCCAGGGCATTTTGCAGCCGCTCAAAGGAGCGCTGGTCGATGATCGACGTGTAGTCCGGGCCGTTGATGTCGGGGTAACGCTGGGCAAACAGACGCTTGCAATGTGCGACAAATGCCTGCTCCTGTCCTTCGGGAAGAAACACATAGTCCACGTTGAGGCATATCTGGCCCGCATTGAGCATCTTGACCCACAGGATGCGTTCGGCAGCGGTCTGGATTGGATAGTCCGGGCCAATAATGGCGGGTGCCTTGCCGCCCAGTTCCAGCGTGACAGGGGTGAGGTTGCGCGCGGCGTTGGCCATCACTGCGCGTCCGGTCGCACCCGAACCGGTAAACAGGATATGGTCAAACGGCAAGGATGAAAACGCCGGACCACGCCCGCCGCCATCTTCAAAGAACTTGAGCTTATCCTGCGGGAAATAGCGCGGGCTTATACGAATCAGGAGTTCTGCCAGTGTGCGCGAGTTTTCCGACATCTTGACCATGGCGCGGTTGCCCGCAGCGAAGATGTTTACCAGCGGACAAAACGACAAGTTGAGTGGAAAGTTCCAGGGCACGATCACGCCAACCACACCCAGTGGTTGGGGAATCACGCGGTTACGCGCCCCAGGGTAGACCATGAAATCGGCATGCCGCTTTTGCGGCTTCATCCACTTCTTGAGATGCTTGATGGCATCATTGACCGTTTCCAGCACCACAAAATATTCAGCAAACAAGGTTTCGAATGCGCAGCGGTTGCCGTAATCGGTATTGATGGCTGCAACCAGTTGCTCCCGGTTTTCCTGGATCATGCGGTAGAGGTTGCGCAGATCGGCCAGCCGCTCAGTGTAGGACGGCTCGGGATGCGCCAGGTAGGCCGCGCGTTGGGCATCAAAACACTGCTGAAATTCGGCAGGCATCTGGTGCATCTGGTGATGGTCCAGATAAGGCGTGGAAGCGTTCATGGTGATTGACGGTGCATGGCGGCAAGAAGCAAGGGGGTGTCGATGATACCCCGATTGGAAACGATAATGCATAGTCGAAAAAGTCTCACCGCTACCAGTAACCAGTAACCAGTAACCAGTAACCAGTAACCACCACAGTATCAACCCATGAGCAACCCATGAGCAACCATTACGCTGTTTTTTTTCTATCCTTGCCTTTACTTGCCTATGCGGCAGCGGAAGACACGTCCGATACGTTGAAAAGAGTACGCGCCAGCGCAACGCTCGCCATTGGTTACCACGAGTCAACGCCGCCCTTCACGTTCATCAGTTCTGACGGTACGGTCATGGGCTATTCGCATGATATTGCGTTGAAAATTGCCGAAGCCATTCAACGCGAACTCAAGCTGCCCAAACTGCACATCAAAAACGTTCCCTTCACCACGCAAAACCGTTTTCCCGTGGTTCAGAATGGAATCGTTGATTATTCCTGCGGCGCGACAACACACACAACGGAACGCGAGAAACTGGTTTCTTTTTCCAACACGATTTATGTTGCCGGCTCACGCCTGATGACGCGCAAGGACTCGGGCATCAAGGATTTCTCTGATCTTGCTGGCAAAAATGTCACCACATTTTCGGCATCCACCTCGGAAAAAATGTTGCGTGCCATGAACAGCGAGAAAAATTACCGCATCAATATCATTTCGACCTTTGATCGTGGCGACACGCCCTTGTCCGTACTGCAAGCCGGGCAGGCCGACGCGTACATGATGGATGATGTATTGCTGCACTACACCATGACGCAAGCCTGGCGCCCGAATGAGTGGGTGGTAGTGGGCACGCCGCAGTCTTTTGAAGCCTATGGCTGCCTTCTACCGCGCAACGATGCCGCCCTCAAAAAGGTGGTTGATCAGGAAATTACCCGACTCATGGTATCGGGCGAGTTGGAAGCCATTTACCGCAAATGGCTTTTGTCGCCCATGCCTTCCAAGGGAGTCAATCTTGGCATGCCAATGAGTGACGCGATGCTTCATTTGCTAAAAAATCCAAACGACAAGCCATTCAACTAAACCTTCAACCAGACCTTCAACCAGACCTCTAACCCCATGCGGCACCGCGTCACGCTGTACAAAAAGTATGCCTGGATCTTTGGCTCGCTGACAGGGGGTGCTTTGTTGTTCAGTGGTGTGCTGAATATTTCAGCGGTGTACGAAGAAAGTCAAAGCGCCATGCTCAAGGTGCAGCATGAAAAAGCCCAAGCTGCAGCCGACCAGATTGCGCAGTATTTTTTTGGCATTGAGCAACGCATCGGCATGACATCGGTTTCTGCGGTTTCTGCGGTTTCTGCGGTCTCTAATAAGCAGTCCAGGAAAACGTTACTGGAGCAACGTGCAGCCGAAATACAGTACCTGCGCCGCACTTCGGCTATCCGGGAAATCCGCCTGATCGAACCCAATGGACGGGAGTATTTACATGTATCGCGTTATGCACCGGATGTAGCGCGCAGCGGCGCGGATTTTTCGCGTGCCGATTTTTTCAAACGTGTGAAAACGGGACGCAGCTACCGTAGTCCCGTTTACTTTCAGGACGCTGCACCGTCCATGACCCTGGCCATGCCAGTTGGCCCGGAAGGCGCTGGCATCACCGTTGCTGAAATTGATCTTGAATTTTTGCTGGCCAACATTTCTCGCATCAAGGTGGGCCAATCCGGTCTGGCCTATGCGATTGATGTAAATGGACATCTCATTGCACACCCTGATATCGGTCTGATTCTGGCCAGGACCAATATGGCAGGCTTACCCCAGGTGCAGGCTGCGTTGTCGGGTACAGACGGTGTTGATCCAGTGACCCGGCATGCACACCGGAAAAACGGAGAACCCGTGGTCACTGCCTTTAGCCGGATTGCACAGCTTGACTGGTTTGTGTTCGTTGAAGAACCACTGTCCGAGGCATATCACCCCTTATACCGTCAGGCAGTCCGCAGCGCTGCACTCGTGCTTGTCAGCATATTGTTTGCTGTGTGGGCTTGCGTGATGCTGGTCAGGCGTATGGTCAAGCCGATTGAGTTGTTACGCATGGGCACTATCCGGGTCGGCAGTGGAGCACTCAACCACCGCATCCATATCGATACCGGCGACGAACTCGAAGCACTGGCTGATGGATTCAACCAGATGGCTGCACAGTTGCAAGAATCGTATGGAACCCTGGAAAAAAAGGTTGCTGACCGCACACGCGAACTGGAGGAACTCAATGGAAAACTCGCCACACTGACCATCACCGATGCACTGACCGGCATTGCCAATCGCCGCCGCTTTGACGAGGTGCTGGCCAGTGAGTGGCAGCGTGCATCACGCTCCGGGCAACCGCTGACCCTGGGGCTGTTCGACATTGACTGGTTCAAGCCCTACAACGACTATTACGGCCATCAGGCTGGCGACGAATGTCTGCGTCAGGTGGCGCGTGTGCTGACGCTAACGATTGGCAGAACCAGTGATCTGGTGGCCAGATACGGCGGCGAGGAGTTTGTATTCATTTCACCCGACATGGATACCACTGCGGCACTCGCCATGGCCAGAAAATTGTGCGCTACCTTACGAGCACAAGCCCTGCCACACGCAGAATCCAGTTTTGGCATCGTCACCATCAGTGTGGGAATTGCAGTGGCCGTGCCGGATGCCAACAACTCCGTCGAGGAGCTGATCAAAGCCGCAGATCAGGCCATGTACCAAGCCAAGGCCCAGGGACGCAACCAGGTTGTACTAGCCGGACATGTTTAGAACGCAGTGGCGGCTGCGCGCACAAACAGGGTGACCAACGGATCATCACCCACCTGGCGGCTCCAGTGACCATGAATTTCCGGGTCAAAGACACACCCCTGGGGCAGCAGGTCTGCTGAATAAAAATGCTCACCAGGCTTGAAGACACGCGAGCCACCATGAATACCGATTTCCATCTGCCCTTGCAGAATAAAAACCCACTGCGGGTAATCTGTGCAGTGAAATGTGCTGCGAAAACCCACCGGACTGGTACGCAGCTGAAATCCGGCGCTGGCAAACAATTCGGATAAAGCCGCCTGGGGTGAGCCATGGTCCAGCGCAATGGACTCTTCACGGAACCGGGCACGGCCATCCACATCGGTAAACAACACAATCCGGGTAAATGCAGTGAATTCGGTGCATGCGGTCATCAACAAAAATCCAGAGGTTAAAAACTTAAATATTAAAAGCGGGGGAACGGGCGGTCAAATCGACGCAATGTCTTCCTCGAATCCGTCGATATGTTGATGGTACACAACCAATTTATGAGATTCACGGTATGAACACAACATCAACCCTTATCAGAGAACTACCAGTAGAACTTGAGGTTCTGCTGTGGTCTCGACAGTTTTTGCGCGTCGAGTTTAACGAGTTTTCCGCGCTTCGCATGCTGTCCAGTGCCGTCACGGGCCTGCACAATGCCAAATCCAAGGTGTATGGAACGACGGGCAGGTACCTGATGGCCAATGAGGGCATCTACTCCCTGTGCCTGGGCTCCATTTACCTGCACGGCATCTTGCCCCTGGGGCAGGAAGGATACCGGGCATTGGTGATCCAGCTTGCCAGCGAAATGATGAAACTTCCGTTCATTGACAGGGACAAATTGTTGCTTGCCAATGAGCGTTTTGAAGAACTCACTTACCACAACATCGTGCCTGTTGAGCATCAGGCAGTGATAGATTTGCTGACGCTGGGGGACAAGGCCATGCTGCAGGCACAGCGCGTTTACCCGGAGTGGTTTTCCTGAAAATGCATCCGGCCTGGTTTGGCTAATGTCGGGCGATGCGCGTTGTCTGATGTTTAGAGCTAGGGCGCACGGGTGCCTTGACCACAATTGTTTTTGTTTTGCGTGGGGCAGTCACTACTTTGCGCGAGGCAGTCTTTTTGGCCACCATCCGGGTCGCGGGTGCGGCGCGTGCGGTAACCTGCGCAACGGCCTGCGGGTGGTTATTGCGCGGTGCTGATGGTAAAAACAGCACGACCTGCTGCCCCGGTTTGAAATTGGCCATGATCGGAATCTTGTTCCATTGTGAAACCTGGTCTGGCCTGACACGGTGCTTGCGGGCGACGCTGGCGACACTCTCACCCCGTTTGGCGCGCAGCACGACGCGTTGCAGCACAATCTCGGGGGCCAGCGACAGTTGGCCGTTGTCGGCAACCTTGACCGCAATATCCTGGGTTGCCTGGGGACTGCGTGGCACCAGCAAGGCCGATCCGGCCTGAATCACCACCCTGGGGGGAATGGCATTGATACTGCGCAACTCGGCCTCGCTCATCCCGACCCGCCGTGCTGCTTCTGCCGGATGCATCGTCATGGGCGCTAGCCATACGGTCCAACTGGCCAGACGCCCTCCTCCATAGGACTCCAGATTACTTTGAAAGATTTCTGCGTTGTCCCAGGGCAGCAAAATCTGCGGTGTTCCCGCAGCCATGATGACCGGACGGTTGAGGGACGGGTTGAGTGCCTTGAAATCGTCCAGAGACACCTCGGCCAGCCGGGCCGCCAGCGCTACGTCAATGTCCCGATGAATCGTAACCGACTGGAAATACGGGTGGTTTTCGATCACCGGCAGCGGGTTTCCAAAGGCTGTCGGTTGGGATACGATGTTCTTGATGGCCTGCAACTTGGGGATGTAAAACCGGGTTTCCATGGGCATACTCAGGTCCGAATACCCTAGCGCCAACCCCGCACGCTGGTTTCTGGCAACAGCCCGGCCAACACTGCCTTCTCCCCAGTTATAGGCTGCCAGCGCCAGGTGCCAGTCACCGAACATGCCGTAGAGTTTGTGCAGATAGTCCAGTGCAGCACGGGTGGACGCCAGCACATCGCGCCGGTCGTCGCGGAACGCATTTTGCTTGAGTTCGAAAGTCCTGCCGGTGGCAGGCATGAATTGCCAGATGCCCACGGCCCTGGCACTGGATACGGCCTGTGGGTTGAAGGCGCTCTCGACGAACGGCAAAAGTGCCAATTCCGTTGGCATATTGCGCAGCTCCAGCTCTTCGACAATGTGAAACAGATACTTTCTGGAGCGTTCCGTCATCCGGGAAATATAGTCGGGGTGCTTCGCGTACCACTGCTCACGATCCCGTACCAGGTCATTGTCCAGATTCGGCATGGCGTACCCCCTGCGAATCCGATCCCATAAATCGACTGGTGTGTTCAGCGCCACCACGGTGCGTGATGCAGTTTGCTTTGCGGTGATGGGCATCAACGGCACCTGGTTGCCTGTCGCGTCCGTTTCTGTATTCGTTTCCGTTTTCGCCCGGCGCCAGAATGGCAGGGCTGGTTTTTCCAGGGTACGGCTGGGTTGCAAGGTGATGCCGGCAGGGTCACTTGGTGGCGTGGTGTCCCTTGCGTCTTTTGAGGGTTGTTGGGTGGCGCAAGCAGTCAAGCACAGCAGGATAACGAGACAACATCGTTTGAAAACAATCATCGGTACTGGTTCTTCCATTTTCGCAGCGTGGCAAAGACACCCGCAGTATCAACACCCTGCGCGTCGTGGCGTCTGGCGGCCACAATCAGAGGGGGCAGATGGCTGCGCAAGAAAGGGTTGATCTGACGTTCCAGTTCAATGCTGGAGGGCAGTGTGGGCAGGCCCTGGTTACGCAGTGCCTGTGCCTGAGTGTAATACTGCAACAGATCGGTATTGTCGGGGTCGAGTTCCCGTGCGAATTTCAGATTACTCAAGGTGTATTCGTGGGCACAGCACACCCTGGTTTCTCCTGGCAATGCTGCCAGCATTTGAAGGGACGCCAGCATCTGTTCAGCACTGCCTCCGAGCAGTCGGCCACAGCCACCACTGAAAAGCGTATCGCCGCAAAACAGCAAAGGGGTGCTTTCAGTCCTGGCGCAGTACCAGGCGATGTGATTGGCTGTGTGACCGGGCACCTCCAGTACTTCAAACGCAAGCCCCAGCAAATTCAGAACGCCACCATCACCATCACCATCACCATCACCATCACCGCCGGTATATACCTGTGCATGGGTGGCTGCACACAAGGCATTAATGCCACCCGTGTGGTCATCGTGGTCATGCGTGACTAAAATCGCCCGCAAACGCACGCTTTCGCGCTGCAACGCCGCCAATACCGGCTGTGCGTCCCCTGGATCCACCACCAAAGCTTCACGCCCATCGTGGAGCATCCAGATGTAGTTGTCGGAAAAAGCGGGCAGTGGTATTAACTTCATGAGCAGGCAAATTATAGAGATGCACGATTGGCTCCAGACTCCGGCAGGACGCTACCTGCTGGAATGGGAGCGTGCGCGCATGGATGCCGCTGTCGCCGATATTTTTGGCTACCACGCCCTGCAGCTCGGCGTACCCGAACTCGATGGCTTGCAGGCCAATCGTATGCCGCATAAATGGCTGGCGCTTGAAGGCACCATCCCCAACGCGCCATCGGCCAGGCCGCCCGCCTTGTTGTGCGATTTCTCCGCCCTGCCCTTCGCCCCGAACAGCCTTGACCTGGTGCTGATGCCCCATACGCTGGAATCCAGTACCGACCCGCATGCCACATTGCGCGAGGTGGAACGGGTGCTGGTGCCGGAGGGGCGTGTCGTGATTTGCGGTTTCAATTCAGCCAGCCTATGGGGCTTTCGCCAGAAACGGGGACGTTTATACCGAAAAATCGGCGTTGACGCCCAATTTTTGCCCGCCAACAGTGCTTCCATTGGCTACTGGCGGCTGCGCGATTGGCTCGGTCTGCTTGGTTTTGAGATCGAGGTCGCCGAGTTCGGCTGCTACCGCCCCGGAGTGGAAAGTGAATACTGGCTACAGCGCCTGGCATGGATGGACGCAACCGGAGCACGTTGGTGGCCCATATTCGGTGCAGTCTATTTTCTGGTGGCCGTCAAGCGCGTGCGGGGCATGCGGTTGCTGGAGCCATCCTGGAAGAAAACACCCGTCACAGTACATAATCCGGCCTCCGTGACCAACCGTCTTTCGGATCACGCAGCCGACCTGGAGACTTAGTGAGCACAGTGAATATAGCGAATAACCCGGTTGTCATTTACACCGATGGTGCCTGCAAGGGCAATCCTGGCCCTGGCGGCTGGGGTGTACTCTTGCGCTCGGCAGATGGCACGGAGAAGGAAATGTTTGGCGGCGAACGCGCCACCACCAACAACCGCATGGAAATGACCGCCGTGATCGAGGCGCTGGCGGCGCTGAAACGCCCCTGCACGGTCGAGTTGTACCTGGACAGCCAGTACGTGCTCAAGGGCGTGACCGAATGGCTGGCTGGCTGGAAGTCGCGTGGCTGGAAAACGGCAAGCAAACAACCAGTGAAGAACGTCGATTTGTGGCAGCAACTTGACCAACTCGTGTCCGGTGCAGGGCATACCATTGATTGGCGCTGGGTTCGCGGCCACACGGGTGATCCCGGCAATGAGCGCGCCGACGCCTTGGCAAACAAGGGAGTGGAGCAGACTCTGCGCCAGCGTTGAAACCATCGAACGCAAAAAACATAGCGCTAACCGCTTGGTACAACAACCTCAAAAACATTGACCTTGACATTCCCACGGGCGAACTGGTCGTGGTGACCGAGGAGCAGCGGCGCTACGTCGAAACCTTCTTGCTTCAACGCCGTAGATTGCCAATTTGCTGGCGCCGGGGCAGGCGTGATGGCATCCATGCTCATGAAAGAATAGCTGCTCCCGCTTGCCCCACAAGGATTACAGCCTGGAAACGTTTGGCTCATATCACTCTACAGCCAACCATCGCGCAGCACATGGCGTAGCGCCCGGCCCTGGGCGTCGCGGTATACGTCAAAGTCGGAATCAATCGTCAGCACATGGCGCAGCCCCAGACGTGCGGCGGCTTCAGCCACGGACGCATCGGCTAGGTCAAACGGCAAATCATGGAAGCGCTCACTGATCAACAGTACCTGAGCCAATGCGTCGGGTAGCGCCTCCAGGGCGGGTGCATCCAGTGTGAAGCCCCCTCGTTGTCCCCAGCGTAAGAAATCCAGTGCCGCCGCATTGCCGACGCGCCGCGCCAGCAGCGCACACACCTCGGTGAGCACCGGCCACGTGGTCAGCAAAGTGATCTGTGGATTGGCCTGCAGCCACCCCAGCACGCTGGCGTGCCAACGGTCGGCGCCATTGAACAGTGCAAGCAATGGCCCGCTGTCCACCACCACACAGCGCGGGGAAATAGCTTGGGTGCTGGCAGGCTGTGCCTTGACTTCACGCTTTGTCATGCTTTGTCATAGTCCGGGGCAACAGGAAGTGCGGGGTGCTTTTGGTCCCAAATCTGCTGCAGTTCGGCCTTGCGCTGGCTGACCAGATCCTGTGGGCCAGCATGCCTGCCAAACAGGTCGTGGCCCAAGGCATAGGCCGATGGGGTGGGCGGCTCAGTTTGCGCCAGGTAAGCCAGCAAGGCCTCGCGCATCAGCGCACTGGCAGAGCACCCCACGGCGGCACAGCGGCTGCGCAAAGCGCGCTCCAGCGCCGCATCGAGTTTGACGGTCATGGTCATGATGAGGGACTCAAATCAGGGGTAATACCGCAATTATTACACCTTCAGCAGACGCTGCGTTCGGTGTCGCTTGCCGCCACCCAGGTCGATGCCAGTTTTTGACAAAATATTCAACTTGATTTTCAGACGAGCAGGATATCTATTTTTGTTTTGATAAAGTATCCTTGGTTTTTTGCTTGATTGAATAATATTTAAGGTTGTGTCTTTTCATGATTGACTCAACAATACCTTTTTCTTCTAAAATTCTGTATCCTCTATTAAAATCAGCCATTTTTTCTTTATGAAAAGGACTTTTCCTGGAGAAGCAAATATAAAAATCCTTATTTTCCAAAGGTGGCTCCACAAACTCAAAATCCCTATGAATTCGTTCGGAGTCGGGAAGTTTATTTACAATATAGTTGGCAACGTTCTGATCAATAAAAATCATATTAAAACGATCTCCAATCAATTTTCTCACATTCAACTCATCCGAGACTGCATACTCTTTGATTTTTGTAATATTAGGATTCTCATCAAATTCAACAGTATTTACGTATTCATTTACCACGCCAATTTTCCAATGGGCTTTCTGGAATTGCTGAGCCAGGTCATCAAAGTCTTTGTATTTCAGGTTTAACGATTTTTTCTTGTAAAACCCGACTGGCCCGCCAGGAAATGGGGAACTGAAATTAAAATGCTTTTCCCGTTCTGGCATGAGATATTCTGGCACGATAGCATCGTATTCACCATTTATCCCAAGTTTTACCGCCCTCGCCCAGGGAACAAATTTAATTACAATATCTTTCTTGTCATACCCCACAGCCATGAATGCCTGCTCCACCACTTCGGCGACATATCCATTATTCGACAGACTTTCACCTACGTAAGGCTCCCAATCCAATGAAGCGAGGGTTATTTTTTTCTCGTAAGCCGAGGATATGCCGGCTTGTGAGAAAAATATTGCACAAATCATTAAAATATACGATTTCTTGAGCATGTCATAATCTCCTTAATAATGGCTACAAATCAAGGGATTTGCAGAATTTCAAAACCCGGCCGAGTTAGCCGAGAACTGCGACAAAAGTTGATGATACCCCCCACGGATAAGAAATTCAAATTCAGCCGCATGAGAGAAACTATAGCACGGTTTTTTGGTTAAACGGCCCCTCCCATCCGTATCCGTGGCGCGCGCCAGAACAACCTCAAGAATATTGACCTTGATTTGTTGCTGACTCAGCTTATTCATAACTTGTCCTTGTTTAGCCACTGCCTCCCCAAGGCAGTCAGTTTGTATTTTTGGAGTCGGCTGTTGGGTTTGTCGGGAACCGTCATTTGCAGGTACTTGGCATCCAACGCTGGCCGCAAATACAGCGCCATGAAGTTGGGCCGGTGTGACAAACCCAATGATGACATCAACTCTTGCAAACTCAGCGTTTGATCGTTCAACGCAGAAATCAAACGCCCGACTTGTTCGGTGACTTGTTCGGTGACTTGTTCGGTGACTTGTTCGGTGACTTGGGCCTTGACTTCGGGGGTGACTTGTTCGGTCTGCTTCTGTCCGGCCCTTAACACCTTCAAATACGCCGCATCAAACATGAACTCCAGCCACATATCGTTGGGTTCATAGCGCAGCACCGGTTTAGGCGACCCAGCAGCTTCACATGCTGAAAAAATCCGCTCCATTCCACGGCCCCAGGCCTCAATCTCGCCCGCCCTGAAAAAAGCATTCGCCAGGGCCGGGTTGTATGGGCTGGACGAATGCGCACCCAGCAGCGTATCCAACGTCCAGCCCTCGGGCAGCACCGCCGGGTTCCACATGCGCAAGCGGTCTTCATACACCCGTATCTGCACCGGCGCGGTCACCGCGTAGTCACGGTGTACCAGCGCGTTCAGCACCGCCTCACGCAGCGCGGCACGCGGCACCGGGAATGTTTCCACCCGCACAATGCCATCGTAAGAAATAACGGCCTTCAGGTATTTGGTCAGCAGCAAATCCAGCGTGTTCTTGACTTGGTGGAACAAGTCGCCCTCCACCTCGTCGTGATACAGCAGCTCGGTTGCGGACTCGAAATAGCCCACCTTTACAAACGCCCCGGTCACAAAGCGCTGAGGGTCTGCGGCAAACAGCAAAGCGGTGGCGCGCTTGTAATAAGCGCCATCTTTGAGGCGCAGCTTGTCCAGCAAATTAGCGTCGCTCTCGGCCAGCGTCTCGGCGTCCAGCCGCCCACTGCGCCGCGCCAACTGGCGAAACCGCGCCATGGCCGGGGCCGACACATCGGCCAGGCTGAACTGCGGCAAAGGCACTCCATCCCAAGTGCGGCCTTGGCGGCCCAGCAAAAAGCGGTCTAGCGCCGCACCTTTGAGTTCTTGCAGCGTGCTGCCGCTGCGCATGTAGTAGTGACCCCGGTAGCTGATGGGGTTGGGGTAGGCCTGCACCACCAGCTCAAGGTACGGCAAGCCGCCCTGTTCGTGCAGGTTCACCTCCACCACCACGCCCAGCAGGTCGCGTACCTTGTTGGGCAAGTCTTCCAGCAGCTTGGCCGCGTCGGGCAGGCCCACCACCGCGCCCTTGTCATTCACGCCCAGCAGCAAACGCCCGCCTTGCGCATTGGCAAAGCCGCACACCCAGCGCAAATAATCATCGCGCCACGATTCTTTCCATTCGGTGTGCTGGGATTCTTGGTGGAGCATGGGGGTGTCCTGATGGTCAGGCGGTGGCGGGTTCCAGCAGGTCGGTGACGCGCTTGCGGCCTGTTAGGAGGTCCTGCATGAGGGCGGTTTTCAAGGCGAATTGTTTGGTACGTTGCGCCACCAAGTCAGTTTGAGCCTTTTCCACGGACTCGTACAAAGCACCAATGCGTTTTTGCTCTTCACCGCCAGGCATAGCCATGAGCAAGGGCCTCAATGTTTCAAGGTTGATATTCCGTTGCGCACTCTGTGGTGCAAGCTGCTCAAGGACTGGCTTCCAGCGCCTTATTGATAGCTCAACAAAACGTACATCGTTGGGAGCTGGAACGACAGCACCAACAACACTATCTGGAAAACACATCGGTATCCCGAGTATGGCTGTATCTGCGATGTTCGCGGCAATCGTGATGGCAATAGTCCCTGTTGGAAATTCTTTACTGACACTTCTGCCTCGCTCATTAAGCGTTTGACTGTATTCAGTCAATTTACGTCCTACGTTACGAGTGACATCACCGGTTTGGACAAACGGATAGTCGCCCTCATAAAAAGCGGGGTCATTCCTTGGGCGATGGGTAAACTTCCCTCGACTGATTTCAGCGACCTCTTCAAAAGTCCTCACTTCCCAATCCACCGGAATCCGCCCAAGCGGGGAGTCTTTGAAGGCGTGGGTTTGTTCGGTGCGCAGCTGGCCGTGTTCGTCGATGCCACGGGTGAGCAGGTCTTGCATCAGGCCGGTTTTGATGCGCTGCTGTTTGGCGATCAGGGCTTCGGTTTGTTCAATCGCTTGGTCAACGGTGGAGAAGATTTCGGCGATCTTCGTTTGTTCTGTCGTTGAATTGGGAATACTCAACGACAAACTAGGAACTGCTCGTGTTTGCAAATGCAAGACCGTTGAACCGCTCGCATGATCTTTCATGAACGACCTTACATCGTCACTCATCAATCGATAGTAGAGAAATCGACGGTCAACTTGGTCGGGTTTTTCAACCAGCTTACTTAAATCCATTGACAAGGTGATCGGCATGTCACTCATCGCAGGCACAGTAATCGGACAACCAACAATATCTCCGGCACGTGTTAAATCTGTGTTCGCGATAAGCAGATCACCCGTTGATAGCAGCTGCCTTTGCGGAATTACACCTTTGTAATATTTAATACCCTCAGACTTAAAACCACCCGCTTTAGACACGCATTTGATGGTTATGAAAATAGCGCCGTCATCTGGACCGCAATAATCCTCGCTGGCATACGAAATGCCCTTTACCAAGGTAGCAATCTCACCAAGTGAAACGACTCGCCAGCTACCTCGATCTGTCATTGCAAATACCCCAACCCCGCCATAAACGCATCCAAGGTTTTCAAAATAGTCACGCTCAATATCATGGTGCCCCCCCGCTGGGCAGCATCGCTTGCACTGTTTCTGTGTTCACCAACCGGGTCAACACATTCATCTGCCGAATCGCTATTTCGTTCAGCCGTTGCAAGCGCGTAGCTTGGGGTAAACCCATGTGGATGAATTCCGCGTTCATGGATTCAATATTGGCAAGCACCAACAACTGCTCCAGGGTGGCGTGGTCGCGCATATTGCCGTCTAGCGTGGCGTTGGCATCTCTCCACTCCCGAGCGGTGAGCCCAAATAGCGCCACGTTCAGCAGATCGGCCTCGCTGGCGTAGGTGGCGGCTGTGCGGGCTGCGCTGACTTGCGGCGGGATCAGGTGCAGTTTGATGGCATCGGTGTGGATGCGGTAATTGAGCTTGGCAAGCGTGCGGTTCAGGTTCCACGAGAGGGACAGCCGCTGGTTTTCATCGTCTTTGAGTCGCTGGAATTCTTTGATCAAATAGAGTTTGAATTCCACCGATATCCAGGAAGCAAATTCAAAAGCAATGTCTTTATGGGCAAACGTGCCGCCATAGCGTCCTTGTTTGGACTCGATACCAATGGCCGCAGTGGCCTCTATCCACTGCTTGGGCGTGAGCACAAAGCTGTTGAGCCCGGCCCGGTTTCTAAACCCCTCGAATTCGAGGGGTTTGAAAGCGGGGTTGTTTAGCCCCTCCCAAATACCCAAAAACTCCACGGTATTGCGGTTGCGCATCCAGTTTTGAACGACATGGTCTGCGCGGTCTGGCTCTTTGTGTTTGGCAATGTCGGTCAGTGAGATGAAATCGGCCTGAGCTTGCTGCAAGATGGTGATGGATGTGCCTTTGACATCGATGCTTGATTTGATCGTTTTTTTCATATCAGTCTCCAAAGTACCCGAGTTTTTCCATAAATCTATCCAACGCCTTGAGCGTCTTGCTGCGCTCCTCTTCCAGCGCCCGGCTAGAGACGGCGTATTTGCCCCACAGGTTTTCCAGCGCCGCAATCAACTGGCGCTTTTCTGCATTCAGGTAGCGGTGCAGCTCGGCGGTGGCCAGGTCGTGCAGTTTTTTCAGGATCAGGGTTTTGGCCTGCTCGTCGGTCAGTTGGCCGCCTATGTCGGCCAGCACCTGGTCGGCGCGCTGGATGCGGGCGCTGAGGGTGGCCTGGTCTTTGCGCAGCGCGGTGATTTGCTTTTTCTCGTCTTTCTTGGCTTCGCTCAGCGTGGCCAGCTGGGCGTTCACCGTGGTCAGCAGTTGCTGGTTTTCGGCTTTGACCTCATCAGCACCTTGGCGCTTGAGCAAGATTTTGAATTCCAGTTCGTCACCCAACACCTTGCGGGTGGTTTTGACTTCTTTGATGGTTTTTTCCAGCGTGGCAATGGCTTTGTCGTGCGTTTGCAGCAGCGCGCGCTCTTTCACAGCGCTGGCACCTTGGCTGCCCTCCAGGTCGTCCAGCGCTTCCTTCAGCGCTTTTTTGATGGTGGCGGCGTTGACGGTTTCGTCCTCTTCTGGCTCGTAGGCCACGGCTTCTTGGGCGGCTTCTACTGCCTCGGCCAGTTCGCTCTGGGCCTCGGAGAGTTTGGCGTCCAGCAGGGCCAGGCCGTCGGCTTCCTTTTGAAAGTAGGCGGCAATCAAATAGCTGTCGGGAATCAGGGTGTGGTGCCAGCCGGTGGAGACCACGGTTTTGAGGTCGTAGCGAATTTGCTGCCACCAGTTGACAAACACGCCTGCGCTTTTGAACTCGTCCAGCACGGCCAGCGGCATGAGTTTGCTTTTGAGGGTGCTGAGCAGTTCCTGGCGCACCTCGGGCATTTTTTTGCCGCTGCGCAGTTGGGCAAAGTCGTCTTGCGCCACTTGCCACCAGGCGGCCAGTGCGTCGCTGTGGCGCTGCAACGTGGCTTGTACAGGGGCTTGAGCATCTACCGTCGTTTTGATGTCGGCTTGGGCGACCATGTTGGCGGCAAAGCCCCAATAGCCCGCACGGGCGGGGGCGAACACGGTGGTGGTGGTCAGGCCAAACTGCTGTAGGGCGTTTTGCACACGGGTGCCCTGCACTTCGTTGTCTGGCAAGCCGCCCAGCAAATGGGCCTGCACGTCTTCTGGCTCGGGCGCGGGGGTGTTGTCTACATAGCGGCGGATGTTGAGGTTGTAGTCGTGCTGGTCCACGATGGTGGCTTTGCTGACCAAGGCGCTGTACTTGGGCAGCTCCAGCTTGTGGGTGAGCACGTAGTCGATCTTCTCAATGTCTTCGGGGCGCAGTTTGTTCTGGTTTTTGCCCTCGGCGTATTCGCGGTCAGCGTTGATGAACAAGACCTTGTCTTTCATGCTGTCGGGCTTGTTTTTGTTGATGACGAGCACGCAGGCCGGTATGCCAGTGCCATAAAAAAGGCCGGGCGGCAGGCTGATGATGGCTTCGATCACGTCGTCATTGATCAGCAGCTCGCGGATGAGCTTTTCTTTGCCGCCCCGAAAAAGCACGCCGTGCGGCATGACGGTGGCCATGTGGCCGCCGGGCTTGAGGCTGGCGAGCATGTGCTGCACAAACATGAGGTCGGCTTTTTTGCCGGTCTCGGGGCACCACTCGCGGAAACGGCTGGGGTGCTTTACCGCTGTGCGGGTGTAGTTTTGCGAGAACGGGGGGTTGGCCAGCACGCGGTCGAATTTGCGCAGACTGTTGCCATCGAGCAAGAGCGGGTCTTCCAGGGTGTCGCCGTTTTCAATGGTGAAGCGGGTGACGTTGTGCAGAATCATGTTCATCACACTGATGGACCACACGTCGCCCTTGACCTCTTGCCCATACAGGGCCAGGTCGTTGGCGTTTTGGCCCTGCTCTTCGACGTATTGGTGGGCCTGGATCAAGAAGCCGCCCGAGCCGACCGTGGGGTCGTAAATCTCATGCCCGGCCTGGGGTTTGGTGATTTGTACCAGCAGGCGCACCACTTCGGCGGGGGTGTAGAACTCGCCGCCTTTTTTGCCCGCACTGTCGGCAAAGAACTTGATCAGGTATTCGTAGGCCGCACCCAGCAGGTCGGGGAACTCAAAGTTGTCATTCACCAGCACAAAGTGCGGCTGGCTGAAGTGGTCGAGCAACTCTTTCCACTTGGCATCGGGCACCTTGGTTTTGCCTTTGACAGCGTTGAAGTCGATGTTGTTCTTGAGCACGCCGTTCAGGGCGTCGTTTTCATCCTCCACCGCCGCAATGGCTTTGTTGAGCATGTTGCCAATGTCGTGCTTGAGGTCTTTGAGGGCGGGCACTTCTTGGCCTTCTTTGTTCAACCACGACTCGTTCCAGCGGGCACGCACGGGCACAAAAAAGGTTTCGCCATAGGTGGCTTTGTCTTCCAGCAGCTCCCGCAAAAGATTGGGCTGGTCGCGCAGGTGGGCAAAGTCTTTTTTAATTTGCGTGCGCTTGAGGTCAAACTCGTCGGACAGGCGCTTTAAAAATAGCATGCCGAAGATGAATTCCTTGTATTCCGAGGCGTCCATCTTCCCGCGCAGGATGTCGGCGGACCTGAACAGGAAGCTTTCTAGCTGGGAGAGGGTGATTTTTGTGGGTGTCATTACACACGCTGAATTAGCCGAAAAGTGCGGATAGGAAATCCAACCGCACGACCCCAAGTATCGCATCCTGATCACCGCTCGTGTGCCACGCTTGCCAGCCCCAGCCACGTCTCGAAGTGCTCGGCAATGGTGCGGCACAGCATCTACAAAAAACATAGCGCATCCCGCTTATACCATAAGGCGTACAGCCCGATTTGCCTTGAATTTTGCCCTTCAAAACGGGTCAAGGCGACACCAGGAACCGCCATGATGCATCAAAAAGGGCCATTTTTGGGTGTTTTTACATGGTAAATTGGGCTGCAAGCCCCATGGGATATGCGGGAGCAGCTCTCATATCAGGAGCGCATCACAAATCCACCCAGAAATCGACGCTGGTATGGTTTCCGGCGCTGTCGATCACCAGGCAGGCCGTTTTCTTCTGCTGGTTTTGCCCGACCAGTTTGCCACCCGGCAGCCAGTCATGCGGACCTTGCGTCGCCACGGCTTCCAGTGTCAGGGGGATGTGCGTTCACTGTGGACCCGCACGGTGGGTGGTGTGTGGGCTGAGAGTTGGAAATTTCCGGATGTCCGATTAGGCCTCACGGCAGCCGATCAGCGACCTCGTAGCCTTTACGAGTGACTTTGAAGCTGTTTCTCTTGGGGCCGGTGGCGGCAATCAGTTCATCACGCTCAAGCTCTTCCAGTGCTGACGTCCAAGTTGCTCTTGCGCGCTCGTTCCCCTCCTCGATGAGGTTCTTGCCTTTAACCTGCAAAACGTACCCGTTGAGATCCGAGAGGTGAAGCACTTGGCCTGCTGGGTCGGCCACGCACTCCTTCAGAAGAAAAGCGGCTTCCTTGGACAACGAGGGACTCGGCGGAATATTCTGTATGACCGATAAGGTGTTGGCGAGTCCGTTGGCTTGAAAGTACTCGTCTCGGTTTATCTTCAGTTGGAGCTGGCGATAGAGTTTTGTCTTGAAGTCTTGAATGTCGCTGTACGGCTCATATAGCCCCCGCGACTGGCAGCTCAATCGAAATTCATTCAGCCGTTGGTACTGGGCCTGATCAACACTGTCGAGCAGAACTGGTGCGCTAGAGAAGTACAACATGGTTGGCCTGCCCGCCTTGATGTGTTCTTCGATCTCTTCGACCGTTCCACTGGCGTACTCACCAGTTGCGGTGCCAATCCTGGTCCAGAACACGCCGACCAGCAGGTCGCAGTCGTGCAGGATTTGCTTGTTGATCAGTGCTTGTGGTCGGTCGCCCATCTCCGGCACGGAGTGTGTTTCCCATCCAATCGGAAGTAGGACTTGGCATCGAACATCCGCGTTCACCACATTCCAATCCGACAGCACCTCTCGAACGATGCTCCGTTCGTTAGAAACGTCACTGGGGGACGCGATCATTACTTTGTAGACAACAGCAGAGTAGCTCATGGGATGTGTTTGTAACAAACAGCCATTATCTGTCGCGCTGCAATGCTCAAACAAACCACGAACGCCTCCCGCGACAGATAAACCTTGTTGGACGGAACCAGCACCCACGGACGGTGGCGATAAGGGGATTAAAAAATCGCAACCTTTGCAGCGGACCGTTAATGCGCCGACTTTACTGCAAGATTGGCTTCCGGGCCGCCCAAGACATTTTGAATTTGCCTCAGCACCGTGGCACACAACGCCGCCGGGCGTTATGTCAACGAGAAACAAAAAACATAGCTACTCCCGCTTATCCCATAAGGCGTACAGCCCGATTTTCCTTGAATTTCCCCCCTCAAAACAGGTCAAAGCGCCGCCAGCAGCCACCACAGAGGGCAAAACAGGCCGTTTTCGGGTGTTTTTACATGGCAAATCAGCCTGTAAGCCTTACGTAGCAAGCGGGAGCAGCTACTTTATCAGGAGCACTGATAAAATGACCACTGCGTTCGTCCCTGCAAGATTGACAAAACCGCCATGCCACCCTCCCCTCCATTCGTATCCGTGGCGCGCCAGAACAACCTCAAGAATATTGACCTTGACATTCCCACGGGCCAACTGGTGGTGGTGACCGGCCCCAGCGGCTCGGGTAAGAGTTCGCTGGTGTTTGACACGCTTTACGCCGAGGGGCAGCAGCGCTACGTCGAAACCTTCTCGCCCTACGCGCGCCAGTTTCTCGACCGCATGGACAAGCCGCAGGTCGATGCCATCGAGGGCGTTCCCCCGGCCATTGCGATTGACCAGACCAACCAGGTGCGCACCTCGCGCAGCACGGTGGGCACCATGACCGAGCTGGCCGATTACCTCAAGATTCTGTACGCACGCGCCAGCCAGCTGTACTGACCCTGATAATCCGCCCAAGCTCATATAGGCCCGGTGCAGGGCGTTGGAAAGGGAACTGTAAGTCTGCGGGCAGACTGCGCATTAAAGAATCCCATCACAGGGTAGGCAGGTCATGCCGGTTGATCCGCCCGGTGCGGCTTGGCTTGCTCTTTGACCAGCAGCACACCCCAGGCATGTTTTGCTGCGGGCGTGTCTTGCTGCTTGGTAGAGTCAAGCCACGCGCGATAAGTTGGATAACTGAATGCGACCATGCGCACGTCCTGCCCTCGTCTGCGCAGCTCCAGGTATACCCGGCTTGCCACCTCGTTTTTTACCGGGTCTGCCGTGCGAAAAAGCACCACAGGGCCATCAGAAACGCACGAGAGCCGCTTAATTTTGTCTTGGCTATCCGCGTCAACCTTGTTGGCTATTTCAAGCACTAGAGCCGCCACGTCTGCCGGTACACCGTGGTTTGAATTCCCTGTTTCCCAGTACTTGATACTGCGCCCCTGGACTCCGCAGCGCTCGCCCAGTTGGTCACGGTCAAGCCCGCAGGCTTCGCGCAGTGCCTGTAGTTCTGCGCCGGTCATGTAGTCGTGTGTCATTTTTCACCTTTTGTGTACTTTAGAAGCGCTGATGGGCCACGTCCAGAAATTGAAAAAACGTCTTCGCAATCGAGTATATCCATCGCCTCTGTCATGGCTTTTGCCGCAGCCATCCCCCGTGCAAATGCGAGATACTTAACACCGCCAATGCACGACGGGCTAACTTCGCCCAAGGGAATATCAAGTTTCCCTGCCCGGAGCATGAATGCTGATGCCAGCGCATCGGATACATCTGTGTGTATGGATACATAATCTTTTTTACGGATAGGAAATCCAACCGCACGACGCCAAATATCGCACCCTGACCCGCTCTCAAAATCCCCGTTCTGGCACATCGCGATCCTCGGTTTGGCCGGTTTGGCGGTCGAGTGCCATTCTGGGTTTTCTTGGCGTATCGCCGGAACGGCCCTACCCGAAAGACCCGAAAGCAGGTCTGGATCGCTGGTTTTATCTCTCACCAATGGATGTGCTGACCGGCACAATCGTCAGGAGTTGGCTGTGCTGCTTCATCCCAATCAGGTAGCGATTCACCGGGAGTTTCCAGCCCCCTGCCCTCACACCACCCACCACACGATCACACAAAAAACATAGCGCACCCCGCTTGATGCACAAGGCATACAGCCCGATTTACCTTATATTTACCCCCTCAAAACAGCCCCAGACGATGCCATGTGGTGTTTTTTGGGGTTTTGGGGCCAAAACCTGGCGCCATCGGGTGTTCTTACATGGCAAGTGCTCGGCTCAAACCCGAAGCGCTGCTGTGGCGCATCGGGGGGCGGTCTATCCACGCTGCCATGTGCCTGCCCATCGCCACAGCGCGCGACTTTTTTGCCGAACTGACGCTGGATCGGCAAAGCTGCACGCTCTCCGGCGGCGAGGTGCAGCGCATCAACCTGACCACGGCGCTGGGCACTTCGCTGGTCAACACGCTGTTTGTGCTGGATGAACCGTCCATCGGTCTGCATCCGCGTGACATCGAGCGCATCAATGAAAACTTTTAGCAAGCGGTATACCGCCTCGCGACGTGGCCAAGAACCTTGGCGTCTCAATTCCGACGCTGTACAGATGGATTCCAGCCTCAATACACGCTTAACGTACTTTGTGATCCGTTTCCTGAGACGACCCCTGGCTTGACGATGCCAAGCGCTACCAGCAGCACCAGAACGGCAACGACCGCAGCGGCAATTAACACCAGCCGCAGCGCCCAGCGCAGTAAATCAGCAAACTGTCCGGGGAGATCGGCCAATCGGGTGGGTGTCAGGGCGGGGCGGCGCAACTCGTCGGCACTCCAGTCGTACTTTACCGGCGGCCCGCTCAGCCATCGCATCACATTGACGTTGCATCGGTGGTCGCACGCCCGGCAACGGTACTCCCGATACCAATAGGCGTCTTCCTCTCCATCGTTTGGGTCCCAGGTCGCCGTCCTGTAGTCCATGACCTTGCCACACTGCGGACAGCGTGCCGTCCAGTACTCGCGCATCAGCCAATGGTGGCGTAACCACACCCAAAATCCTGCCCATACAAGCAACAGACCAAGCACCACTAGCAACCAGGACAGGGCGGGCGTGATCCACTTGAAAGGGGATTGCTCGATGACGCTGCGCAGTTTGAGTAGCGCCCATGCAGTATCCACGCCATAAAGGTCTCGCACGCCGCTCTCGACCGCCAACAGGCTGAAAAATACCACCAGGCAGGCCATGCCAAGCGTCAACTGGTGCCTGAGCCAATGGCTTAGGGGCGACAACTTTCCATTCATCGATTTCCTCCTGACTTGGCCCGCAACCGTTTAAGTTTAATCTGAAGTTCTTTCGCATGGCGCGTTTGAACGAGCGCATTCGCCTGCGGCGCTGTCTATACAAAAAACATAGCTGCTCCCGCTTGCTATACAAGGCATACAGCCCGATTTGCCTTGAATTTCTCCCCTCAAAACGGCCCCAGGCGACGCCAGCAACCGCCACAGAGTGCAAAACTGGCCGTTTCCGGGTGTTTTTACATGGCAAATCGGGCTGTATGCCTTATGTAACAAGCGGGGACTACTATTTAATTAGTAGCACTTATAGAATGGCCACCACGTTCGTCCCTGCAAGATTGACAAAACCGCCATGCCACCCTCCTCTCCCATTCGCATCCGTGGCGCGCGCCAGAACAACCTCAAGAACATTGACCTTGACATTCCCACGGGCCAACTGGTGGTGGTGACCGGTCCCAGCGGCTCGGGCAAGAGTTCGCTGGTCAATGCGGGCAACTCGGTGCTGGTGGTCGAACACAATTTGGACATGGTCCGCGCCGCCGACTGGATCGTCGATCTGGGACCCGAAGGCGGAGAGGCAGGCGGCGCCATCGTCGTGCAGGGCACGCCCGAAACCATCATGGCCTGCACGGCTTCGCATACCGGCAAGGCCTTGTGCGAATACAGCACGACCACCCTGCTCCCAGCGCCCAGGGCCGAGGAAGCGCGTGCGCAATACCGTCTGGACAGAGGGGCTATCGAGGCTGGCGACACGATCCGCATCGTGCGGGCGCGCGAGCACAACCTGGACAACCTCAGGTTTGAAGGTGTTTTGGCTTGTAACGCTTGTGTGGCCCTTCACGCGCTGAACGATCAGGAAGCCAAGCTTTGAACACAGGAACGGGTGGCCGCCGAAGCCCCCTCTGTTAGACTGATAACGATTTACAACGACTTTGAGGCTTTTGCCAGGGCGCCAATGCCATGAATTCTGAACCGTGGGTCACAGCAATTGATGTCGCCCGGCATCTGCAAGGGCCTGCCAGCGCACAAGATCGGTCGGCTGTGGAAATTCCAGCTCTCCGAGGTGGATGAATGGGTGCGCGCGGGCGGCGCGGATGAAGATCAAGGCCGCGAAAATGAGAAAGCCATCTGATATGGACAAACGGCAGCTCAGTGAACGCGATATCTGCACAAAATTCATCACACCCGCGCTTGAACAAGCCGGGTGGGATATCGCCACACAGGTGCGTGAAGAGTTTTCGCTCACCAAGGGCCGCATCATCGTTCGTGGCAAGCTGCATACCCGTGCACAAAACAAGCGTGCGGACTACGTCTTGTTCCACAAACCCAACATACCGATAGCAGTCATCGAGGCAAAGGACAACAAGCACGCGTTGGGCGATGGCATGCAACAAGGGCTGGCCTATGCCGAAATGCTGCAGGTGCCCTTTGTGTTCAGCAGCAATGGCGACGGGTTCCTGTTTCACAACAGAATAGCCAAAGACGGTGTCATCGAGCGTGAGTTGGCCATGCACGAATTGCCGGGTCCGGATGTGCTTTGGCAATGGTGGGCAGAACACCTCGGTCTAAACACCGCGCAAAGCGAACTGGTTTCACAGGACTATTACAGCGACGGCAGTAACAAAACACCGCGTTATTACCAACTACTGGCAATCAACAAGACCATTGAAGCCATCGCCAAGGGGAAAAACCGTCTGCTGTTGGTCATGGCAACGGGTACAGGAAAGACCTATACCGCCTTCCAGATCATTTGGCGTCTCTGGAAGTCGAAAGCCAAAAAGCGGATTTTGTTCCTGGCTGATCGCAACATTCTGGTCGATCAGACCATGACCAACGACTTCAAACCCTTCGGTTCGGCCATGACCAAGATACAGAAGCGCCAGGTCAACAAGTCGTATGAAATTTATCTGTCGTTGTATCAGGCAGTTACTGGCACGGAAGAAGAACGCAACATCTACAAGCAGTTCAGCCGTGATTTCTTTGACCTGATCGTGATCGACGAATGCCATCGCGGCAGCGCGGCCGCAGATTCTGCATGGCGCGAAATTCTTGAATATTTCTCGTCGGCCACACAGATCGGATTGACCGCGACGCCGAAGGAAACCAAAGAAGTCTCCAACATCGACTATTTCGGGGAGCCGATTTACACCTATTCCTTGCGCCAAGGTATTGATGACGGCTTCCTGGCCCCCTACAAGGTGGTGCGCATTGATCTGGATAAAGACCTCACCGGCTGGCGTCCAGATAAGGGCATGGTCGATAAGCACGGCCATGAAATTGAGGACCGGATTTACAACCAGCGCGATTTTGATAAAAACCTCGTTCTGGAAAAGCGTACGGAGCTGGTCGCTAAAAAAATCAGCGATTTCCTCAAGCAAACCCATCGCTTCGATAAAACCATTGTGTTTTGCGACAACATTGACCACGCCGAGCGTATGCGTCAGGCATTGGTCAATGAGAACGCCGATCTGGCCGCACAGAATAGCAAATACGTGATGCGCATCACGGGTGATAACGAAGAAGGCAAAGCGGAGCTCGACAATTTCATCTTTCCGGAATCCAGGTACCCGGTCATTGCCACCACTTCGAAGCTGATGACAACGGGTGTGGATGCGCAGACCTGCAAACTTATCGTCCTGGACCAGCGCATCCAGTCCATGACCGAATTCAAGCAGATCATTGGTCGTGGCACGCGCATCAATGAGGATTATGACAAGTACTACTTCACCATCCTCGATTTCAAGAAGGCGACGGAACTGTTTGCCGATCCCGATTTTGATGGCGACCCGGTGCAGATATATGAACCCAAGGGTGATGTGTCACCGGTGCCGCCTGATGATGACGAAGACGCACCAGCCCAGGATGGTTTCACCTACCCACCCGCAGAAGAATCGCCATGGGCAGGCGTGGCCGAACCACGCCCCGGCGAGGAAGACAGCACCGTCCGCCGCTACTTTGTCGCCAATGTCGAGGTAAAAGTAGCGTCCGAGCGGGTGCAGTATTTCGATGCCCATGGCAAGCTGATTACCGAATCCCTGAAAGACTACACACGCAAGGCGCTCGCCAAGGAGTTCAGTTCGCTCGATGACTTCTTGCGTCGCTGGAACGATGCCGAAAGAAAGCAAGCCATCATCGACGAGCTGGCCAACGAAGGCGTTTTCTTTGACGCGCTGGCCGAAGAAATTGGCCGCCAGTCGGGCAAGGAATTCGACCCTTTCGATCTGGTCTGCCACGTAGCCTGGGACCAACCGCCGCTCACCCGAAAAGAGCGTGCCGAGCAGGTCAGGAAGCGTGATTATTTCACCCGCTACGGCGAACAAGCGCAGCGTGTGCTGCAAGCCTTGCTGGACAAATACGCCGATGAAGGCGTTGGCCCCATTGAGGAAACCCAGATACTCACCATTGCCCCTTTCACCAGTTTCGGCACCCCCATGGAGATCATCCGCGCCTTTGGTGGGCTGGACCGATACCAGCGTGCCGTGCACGAACTCGAACAAGCGCTCTACGGCTCTTCACAGCTGCGCGCATAACCAACATCCCGGAATCCACTTATGTCCATTGGCACCCTGATCAAAACCATCCAGGACATCATGCGCAAAGACGTCGGCGTGGATGGCGACGCCCAGCGCATCAGCCAGATCGTCTGGCTACTTTTTCTGAAAATTTATGACGACAAAGAGCAGGAATGGCAGCTCACCATTCCCGGCTACAAGTCACCCCTGCAAGGGCGCTTTCGCTGGAGCAACTGGGCCAAAGATGCCGAGGGCATCACCGGTGAAGAATTGATTGACTTCGTCAACAACGAACTTTTTCCCTCGCTGAAAAAATTGGCAACTGCCGCCGGTGTAACGCCCCACGGAAAAGTCGTTGGCTCGGTGTTTGAGGATGCCTACAACTACATGAAATCCGGCACCCTGTTGCGCCAGGTCATCAACGCCATTGAAAGCGATGTCGATTTCAACTCTTCGACAGACCGACACCTTTTCAACGACATCTACGAAAAAATCCTGGCCGATCTTCAGTCGGCGGGCAACGCTGGCGAGTACTACACGCCACGCGCCGTCACCCAGTTCATGGTGGACATTCTTGACCCGCAGCTGGGCGAGAGCGTGCTGGACCCTGCCTGCGGCACCGGCGGTTTTTTGACCTGCACCATCGAACACCTGAAGGCCCAGGTCAAAACAGCGGCGGACCGCATCACGCTGCAAGACAGCATCCACGGGGTGGAGAAAAAACCACTGCCCCACATGCTGGCCATGACCAACCTGATGCTGCACGGCATTGACGTACCCAGCAACGTCCGGCACGACAACACCCTGAGCCGCCCGCTCAAGGACTACGGCCCGAAAGACCGCATCGACATCATCCTCACCAATCCGCCCTTTGGTGGCATGGAAGAAGACGGCATCGAAAACAACTTCCCGCGCAAGTACCAGACCCGCGAAACTGCCGATCTGTTCATGGCGTTAATCATGCATTTGCTCAAACACGACACAGGGCGTGCCGCCGTCGTGCTACCGGATGGCTTCCTGTTTGGTGAAGGCACCAAAACCACGCTAAAACGCGAGTTGCTCGAAGCGTTCAACCTGCACACCATCGTTCGCCTGCCAAAAGGCGTTTTCGCGCCCTACACCAGCATAGCGACCAATGTGCTGTTCTTCGAGAAAGGCGAACCAACCAAAGACGTCTGGTTTTTTGAGCATCCCTACCCGGATGGCTACAAGAGCTACTCACGCTCCAAGCCGCTGGACATCAAGGAATTCGATCTGGAAAAAGCCTGGTGGGGTGGCCGGGCTCGTAAGGGGCGCAAGACAACCGAAAACGCCTGGAAGGTTTGCGCTGCGGACATTGCTGCACGCAACTACAACCTGGACTGCAAAAACCCCCATGCTGTGGAGGTGCGCCACCGTGATCCAGCCGAGTTGATGGCGGAATATCAGGAGATCAGCCGCCAACTCAGCGAGGCGCAAACCGCCCTCAAAATAGAACTGATGCAAGCACTCCGGGGCGCCGCATGAGCGAATCCAACCGCATCGAATACAAGCGCGAGTTAAGCGAAGGCCTGGAAAAAGAGGTCGTGGCTTTCCTCAACTACCACGATGGTGGCGTGATCTATTTGGGCATAGGCAACCATGGCGAAGCCATTGGCATTGCCGACCCTGATGCGACCCAGCTTGCCGTCAAAGACCGGCTGAAAAACAACATCCAGCCCTCCGCGCTTGGCCTGTTTGATGTCATTCTCGAACAACGTGATGGGCAACACATCGTCAAGATCATTGTCGCCAGCGGCTCGGAAAAGCCGTACCACTTGCGCAAATTCGGCATGTCCGAAAAGGGCTGTTTCATCCGTATCGGCAGTGCCAGCGAGCCCATGCCGCAGCGCATGATCGAGGAACTCTTTGCCCGCCGCATCCGCAATTCCATCTCCCGCATACGTTCACCAAGGCAAGACCTGAGCTTTGAGCAACTGAGAATCTACTATCAGGAAGCCGGTTTCGCGCTGAATGACAAATTCGCCGCCAATCTGGAGTTGTTGGCTGATGATGGCGCATACAACTATGCCGCCTACCTGCTGGCCGATCAAAACGGCAACTCCGTACAGGTCGCCAAATATGCCGGGGCAGATCGTATTGATTTGCTTGACAGCAAGGATTACGGATTTTGCTGCCTGCTGAAAACCTGCAAACAAGTTCTGGATCGCCTGGAAGGCGTGGAAAACCGCGTCGTTAACAAAATCACCCCGCGCGAGCGGATCAGTCGTCCTTACTGGAATCCGGTAGCCCTGCGCGAAGCAGTGATCAACGCCATCATCCACAACGACTACAGTACTGAGCTGGTGCCAAAATTCGAGCTATTCACCGACCGGCTGGAGATCACTTCGGCTGGTTCTGTTCACGCCGGGAAAGAACAAGAAGATTTTTTTGTCGGCTACTCCATGCCCCGCAACAAAACCCTGATGCGCGTATTCAGGGATATGGACATGGTGGAATACCTCGGCTCCGGCATGCCGCGCATCCTCAAGGCTTACCCCCGCGAGGCCTACACCTTCTCCAGCCACTTCATTCGCACCACTTTCCCAATTTCAGCACAGGCAATGGAACTGGAACAAGAGGTGACAGGAAAACTACCAGAAAGAACTACCAGAAAGAACTACCAGAAAGGACTGCCAGAAAGAACAGAGGACGCCATTTTGTTCATACTGTCCCAGAACCCCTCCATAACAATGGCTGAATTAGCCGCGAGTTTGGCGCTCAGCACTGATGGCATAAAGTACCACTTGGATAATCTCCGCAAGGGAAACCGCATCATCCGCGTGGGCGGCAGAAAATTTGGCCAATGGCAAGTATTGGAGCGGCCATGAATAAGCCCATTGCCACCCTGCTGGAGCAACACTTCGACACAGCCTTCGCCGCCCCCGATGGCATCAAGAAGCTGCGCGAGCTGATCCTGACGCTGGCGATGCAAGGCAAACTCGTGCCGCAAGACCCGAACGACCCGCCTGCCAGCGAATTGCTGAAAGAGATTGAAGCCGAGAAAAAGCGGTTGGTGAAGGAAGGCAAGATCAAAACGCCCAAGCCGTTGCCGCCGGTGACCGATGAAGAAAAGCCTTATGAATTGCCGGAGGGGTGGGAGTGGGTGAGGTTGGGTGTGGTTGCCAAAATCAACGGTGGATTTGCATTCAAAAGCACAAAGTATTCAGATAATGGAATAAGAGTGGTCCGAATATCTGATTTCGATGAAAATGGATTTAAAAACGAAAAAATTGTTCGCTATCCATATTCAGCCGACTTGTTTTATTTTAAACTGGAACCAAACAGCATTCTTATGGCCATGACTGGCGGAACAGTTGGCAAGAGTCTTTTGGTTAAGTCGCTTTCGGAGCCCATGGTCGTCAATCAACGAGTTGCAACGATCAAGATATTTGGAAAATTAATTCCTGAATTTGTTAATGGGCTTATTCGTACAAGCCTGATTCAGTCTGTTATTCAAGCTGCGAAAAATTCAACAAATGACAATATATCGATGGTTGATATAACTAGCTTCTTTGTTCCCCTTCCACCTCTTCCCGAACAACACCGCATCGTCGCCAAAATCGACGAACTGATGGCGCGTTGTGATGCGCTGGAAAAACTACAAAAGCAGCGGGAAGAAAAACGGTTGGCCGTTCATTCTGCGGCCATCACGCAACTGCTGAACATTGCACAACTCGACGAACACCAACGCGCACAAGCCTTTTTGGCCGAACACTTCTGTGAGCTTTACACCGTCAAGGAAAACGTCGCCGAACTGCGCAAAGCCATTTTGCAACTGGCTGTCATGGGTAAACTGGTGCCGCAAGACCCGAACGACCCGCCCGCCAGCGAGTTGCTGAAAGAAATCGAGGCGGAAAAACAGCGGTTGGTGAAAGAGGGCAAGATCAAAGCGCCCAAGCCTTTGCTGCCGGTGACGGACGGTGAAAAGCCTTATGAATTACCGCAGGGGTGGGTGTGGATGAGACTTGGAGAGATAGGTATTTCTCAGACTGGAACAACACCGCCTAGTAAAGATGCTGAGAACCTCGGAAACTTCATCCCATTTATCGGGCCGGGAGATATAAAAAATAGTGTGATCAATTATTCAGGCGAAGGGCTGTCTGAGATCGGATTATCGAAAGGCCGCCTCATTGAAAAAGGTTCCGTTTTGATGGTTTGTATTGGCGGAAGTATTGGTAAACATGCAGTAAATAACAGGGATGTCACTTGCAATCAGCAGATCAATACGCTAACACCATACAAGCCAGTTTCAGTTTATTTTCTATTCTATTCAATGGGGGCTGAATGGTTTCAAAAAAATGTTATTTCTCAAGCCGGCGGTTCGGCCACTCCAATAATTAACAAACAAAAATGGTCGTCAATCTTGGTTCCACTGCCACCAACATTTGAGCAGCATCGCATCGTCGCCAAAATCGACCAACTGATGGCCTTGTGTGACACACTCGACCAGCAAATTGCAGCCGCCGCACAAAAGCAAGCTGAGCTACTCGAAGCTGTAATGGCGCAGACCTGAGGAAAATGGCATGCGCCTCAAATCAATATTTATCAGTGATTACAAGAATCTGAAAAAATTTAAGCTATCTTTTGATAGCGCGAGCTTTATCGATCTCTTTGTTGGAAAAAACGGCAGCGGTAAATCAAATTTATTCGAGGCTCTTGTTGAAATATTCCGTCATTTAGATCAATTTGGACGACTCAATAATGAGATCGCCTTCGATTATCGTGTGAGCTACGAGATCGATGGCCAAGTCACCGAGATCGAATGGAAAGCGGGCAAACTGCGAATCAACCAAGACGAAGACCGAAAAACCTTGGGGCAAACGCCATTTCCGAAGAACGTGGTTGTCTATTACTCAGGACACAACCCAACGGTGGCAGGCCTTGTAAATCGCTATGAAAAGGCCTTTCGTCGTCGTATCTACAGAGGAATTAAGTCAGATGAGTCCCGTCTCTTTATTGGAGTAGGTTCGGAATATAAAGCGATTTTCTTGGCGGCCTTACTTTCGCAGTCCGAAGATAGTAAGGCAAGCAAATATATCAAGGTACGCTTGGGCATTGCTTCTGTGGGCGCAGAACTTCAAGTGACTTTAAAGCAGCCATTTAATGCCAAGTCTAGGTTGAAGGTATTTGACGCTGATGAATTCGATCCGCTCCGTTCTGAAACGCGGTATTGGGGCGCAGACAAAATTACCCAAGAATTCATCGACAATTTGGTCAACTGCATAAAGTCCAAAGACGGATTCAATATTGCCGAGCTGTACGACCGGAGACAGAAGCGTTATTGCTTAAACGTTAACCTAGAGTTGTTTCGGCAGCGATTCAGGGGTGTTGATGTGACGGAGATTTTTCGCCAGTTCGACAATCTAAAAACGCTGGGGATGTTGGCAGATGTTGCCCTGCCTTTAAATTTGGTCAGCGGGAAAGATGGAAACGTCGCACACTTTAGTGACGGGCAATTTCAGTCTGTTTACATTTATTCGGTAGTCGAGATATTCAAAGATCGTAATTGTTTGATTTTGCTGGATGAGCCGGATGCGTTTCTTCACCCGGAGTGGCAGTTTTATTTTCTGCGGCAGGTATCCGACCTCAATGATGCGGCAGCCAAAAGAACCGGCCATGTCTTGATGAGTAGTCATAGCGCATCAACAATCACCTGCGCTAACGAGAGTGTTATCAACTTGTTCGAGTTTGACGGTGAGAAGGTGGTGCTGACTAAGGTGAACAAGGCAGACATCATCAAGTCGTTGTCTGCTGGCTTGATTACTTTTTCTGAGAGTGAAGCGCGGCTTAGTATCAATCATTTTCTTCGCAGCACATCCGGTGATGTTTTGTTTACCGAAGGCGTGACCGACGAGAAGATACTGGAGACTGCGTGGCTGAAACTGTACCCTGACGAGCCATGTCCATTTGCGATACAGAATGCGTTTGATCGTATATTTCCAAGAAATCTATTCTCAAGAGATGAGCTTCGCGTCAACTTCCCCGATAGAAGGATGTTTGCCTTGTTCGATTTTGATGAGGCCTACGATGATTGGAATGGGCTGGATTCCAAAAAATGCGTTGCAGAGGTAATTGACCCCAATAAAGGCTTGGTTAAGCGACTCCAGCATAAAAATCATTACGCATTACTTCTCCCTGTGCCGAATGTTGAGGCTGTTAAGCGGCAGGTGCTCGACGACACAGGAAAGCCTTGGGGTCGAGGGCAGGATTCCCATTTGTCCATTGAGCTACTTTTCTTTAAAGACGAATGGGTCGGCACTTGGTTTCAACGGAAGGCAGCGTCCGCTGGCGCTCAAATCATTGAGTTTTCAGGCGATAAGGCCAAATTTGCCAACGACGTGGTCCCAACATTGGATCAGACACACTTTGAGCCATTCAAACCAGTTTTTGAGTTCATCAAATCTAAGTGTGCCGGAGGTGCCCCCGCATGAGCACCAAACTCCCCATCAACCTCAATGACCTGCTGCGCCAGCGCACGGTCGAGGGCGAGCGCATCGAGTACAAGGCCGGATGGAACCCGGACGCGATCATCCGCACCCTGTGCGCCTTTGCCAACGACTTCGAAAACCTCGGTGGTGGTTATGTGGTGATCGGGCAGGACTGTGATGCCAACGGCCAGCCTGTGTTTCCACCAGTGGGTTTGCCAGACAGCCAACTCGACAAAATCCAGCGGGAACTGTTGGCACACTGCCAGTTGATCCAGCCGCCGTATTTCCCCGTTTTGAGCCTTGAGGAAGTTGATGGGCGCAAGCTGATCGTGCTGTGGGCGCCGGGCGGTCAGAACCGGCCCTACAAGGCACCGGAAGTCGTCACTGCCAATAAAAAGACGTGGCGCTACTTCATCCGGCGCTATAGCAGCACGGTCGAGGCCAAGGGCGACACCGAGCAGGAGTTGTTGAGCCTGACGGCCAAGGTGCCGTTTGACGACCGCTACAACCAGTCGGCACGGATCGATGATCTGTCCAAACCGCTGATGCAGGCTTTCTTGCAGGAGGTGGGCAGTGCGCTGGCAGAGGATGCGCCTGGTTTGTCGGTCGAGGTCTTGGCTCGGCAGATGAACGTGGCGGGCGGCCCCAGCGAATCACCATGGCCCAAGAACGTGGGCCTGCTTTTTTTCAATGAAACACCGGAGCGGTTCTTTCCCGCCGTGCAGATTGATGTGGTCTGGTTCCCCGAAGGCGCGGGCGGGGACCGCTTCGAGGAAAAGATTTTCAAGGGGCCGCTGGCGCGGATGGCGCGCGAGGCCCTGGGCTATATCCAGCGCAACTACCTGCGCGAGACGGTCATCAAGCATCCTGACCGGGCCGAGGCCACGCGGGTCTGGAACTTCCCCTACGCCGCCATCGAGGAAGCCTTGGTCAACGCGGTCTACCACCGCTCTTACGAGGAGCGCGAACCCATTGAAGTACGCATCAGCCACGCGGAGTTGGTCGTCGTCAGCTTCCCCGGCCCGGATCGTTCCATCCGTTTGGCGGACCTGCAAGCCGGTCGCGCGGTCAGCCGTCGCTACCGCAACCGGCGGATCGGTGAATTCCTGAAGGAGCTTGACCTGACGGAAGGCCGCTCGACGGGCATCCCGAAAATCCTCAAGGTGATGGCCGCCAACGGCTCTCCAGCGCCGATCTTCGAAACGGATGACGACCGGCTTTCGTTTGTGATCCGTTTGCCCGGCCATCCACTGGCTGGAGGCGAGGTCACACCCACCGCGCAAGTGACCGAGCAAGTCACCGCGCAAGTCACCGGGGAAGTCCAACGCTTGCTGCTTGCCTTGGTCGGGGAGATGTCACGCCAGCAGTTGCTTGACACCTTGGGGATGACACACCGGGAACATTTCCGCCGCGCCTATCTGAAGCCCGCATTGGACGCGGGGGTGGTGGAAATGACCCTCCCCGACAAACCCAACAGCAGCAAGCAGCGCTACCGGCGGACCGCCCTCGGGAAGCTTTGGCTGGAGTTGCATGGCGGCACCCACAAGGCAGTGGGCCTGTAGACTTTGCTCAATGTCCCGCAGGAAGATGTGCAGCCCCTATTGAGTGCCACCCTATCGCGCTGCATGAAGTAACGCAGCCGTTTGGGAACCGACAACACCCATTGACGCACCGGCAAACGGGGAAAAACGTGATCGCTCAGATGCGCAGCCGTTTCCACCATGCGCCGCGTATTGCATGATGGGCGTACACCACGGCCCTTGCAAGAGAAGGCGATGAAAAAGTCGTGGTCGCATGCATCACAGCGGGCGCGCGCAAAACCATGGGCAAAGATGCAGCATACCGAGCGTGCCGACGCCCTGACCAACAAGGGTGTGGAGCAGGCCTTGCGCCAGCATTGAAACCATAGAACGCAAAAAAACATAGCGCACCCCGCTTGTTGTACAAGGCATACAGCCCGATTTGCCTTGAATTTCTCCCCTCAAAACAGGTCAAAGCGACGCCAGAAACCGCCATGATGCATCAAAACTGGCAGTTTCCTGGTGTTTTTAAATGATAAATCAGCCTGTAAGCCCCATGGTATATGCGGGAGCAGCTCTCATATCAGGAGCACTGATAGAATGACCACCACGTTCGTCCCTGCAAGATTGACACAACCGCCATGCCACCCTCCCCTCCCATTCGCATCCGTGGCGCGCGCCAGAACAACCTCAAGAACATTGACCTTGACATCCCCACGGGCCAACTGGTCGTGGTGACCGGCCCCAGTGGCTCGGGTAAGAGTTCACTGGTGTTTGACACGCTCTACGCCGAGGGGCAGCGGCGCTACGTCGAAACCTTCTCGCCCTACGCGCGCCAGTTCCTCGACCGTATGGACAAGCCCCAGGTCGATGCCATTGAGGGCGTGCCCCCGGCCATTGCGATTGACCAGACCAACCAGGTGCGCACCTCGCGCAGCACGGTGGGCACCATGACCGAGCTGGCCGATTACCTCAAGATTCTGTACGCACGCGCCAGCCAGCTGTACTGCAAAGGCTGCGGCGCACCCGTGACACGCGACACACCACAAACCATTTTCTCGTCGCTGCTGGCGCGCTGTGCCGACCAAGAGGGACAACAAGGGCAGGAAGGGCATCAACGGCTGGCGGTAGTTGCGCCGCTGGCGATTCCGGGCAATTTCAGTGCCGAGGAGATGCGGGGCCATCTGGAGCAGCAAGGCTATACGCGCGTCACCGAAGACAAGGAGGGGCAGCGCCTGCTGGTGGGCATCGACCGTTTTCGCCTTGCCAGTGTCCCCGGTGCGCGCGTACTGGAAGCGCTGGAAGCCGCGCTGCATCTGGGCCAGGGCCGCCTGGAGGTGCATGCGGACGTGGACGCAGATACGCCGCCAGCCGTCTGGCGTTTCAGCGCCGACCTGCACTGTGCCGAGTGCGACATTCACTACGCCGAGCCGAGTGCCGCGCATTTTTCCTTCAATTCGCCGATTGGAGCGTGTGAAACCTGCCGGGGTTTTGGTCGCGTGATCGGCATGAATGCCGCTCTGGTCATTCCCGATACTACGAAAACGCTAGCTGGTGGTGCAGTCAAGCCGTGGCAAAGCCCGAGTTTCAAGGAGTGCCAGGACGATATGCTGCGCATGGCTGCGCTGCGCGGCGTTCCCACCGACATTGCCTGGCGCGACCTGCCCGAGGAGCACCGGCGCTGGGTGATGGACGGTGAAGCTGCCTTTAAAAGCTGGGAAAAATCCTGGCCAAAGCATTGGTATGGCGTGCGCCGCTTCTTCGACTGGCTGGAAACCAAAGCCTACAAGATGCACATCCGCGTGCTGCTGTCGCGCTACCGCTCGTATACCACCTGCCCGGATTGTGGCGGTGCGCGGCTCAAGCCGGAGTCGCTGCTGTGGCGCATTGGCACCTTGCCGGGACGGTCTATCCACGCTGCCATGTGTCTGCCTATTGCCGCAGCGCGCGACTTTTTTGCCGACCTGACATTGACAGGCAATGCTGGCGAGGCGGTCGAGCTGGTACTGAAAGAAATCCGTGCGCGACTGGATTACCTGTGCGCCGTGGGTCTGTCCTACCTGACGCTGGATCGGCAAAGCCGCACGCTCTCTGGCGGCGAGGTGCAGCGCATCAACCTGACCACGGCGCTGGGCACCTCGCTGGTCAACACGCTGTTTGTGCTCGATGAACCGTCCATCGGATTGCATCCACGTGACATCGAGCGCATCAATGGCATCATGCGCCGTCTGCGCGATGCGGGTAATTCGCTGGTCGTCGTCGAGCACGACCCCGCCGTGATGCGCCACGCCGACCGCATCATCGACATCGGCCCCGGCCCTGGTGCGGCGGGCGGCACCATCGTCTTTCAGGGCACACCCGACGAGTTACTGGCCCAGGGTGACACGCTGACTGCTCGCTACCTGCGCGGTGAGCGTCGGGTCGATGCCGGGCTGGAGCGGCGCACAGTCACTGCCGATACGCCACGGCTGGTACTGCACGACGCTTGCGCCAATAACCTGAAAAACGTCGATCTGGCGCTGCCGCTGGGCTGTCTGGTCTGTGTAACCGGCGTATCGGGTTCGGGTAAATCGACGCTGATTCAGGACGTGCTCTATCCGGCGCTCCAGCACTGCAAGGGCAAGGTAGCCGAAGTAGCCGAAGCGCCGGGGGCACATGCGGGCATCACGGGCGATGCGTTGGTGGATGCCGTGGTGCTGGTCGATCAAAGCCCGATTGGCAAGACCACGCGCTCGAATCCGGCCAGTTATGTGGGCGCATTTGACGCCATCCGCAAGCGCTTTGCCGCGCTGCCCGAAGCGCAGCAGCGCGGCTATACCGCCGGAACCTTCTCTTTCAACGCGGGCGACGGGCGCTGCCCCGGCTGCGGTGGCAATGGCTTTGAGCATGTCGAAATGCAGTTTCTCTCCGACGTATACCTGCGCTGCCCGGACTGCAACGGCAGCCGCTACCGCGCCGAGGTGCTGGAGCTGCGCTTGCAAGGCAAAAGCATCGCCGAAGTGCTGGAACTCACGTGCAGCGAGGCGCTGGCTTTTTTCGCCGAGGACAAGGAAATCGCCCGCACGCTGCAACCGCTGGTCGCCGTGGGGCTGGACTACCTGACACTGGGCCAGCCGGTGCCCACACTGTCGGGCGGCGAAGCGCAGCGCCTGAAACTCGCCGGGCATCTGGCGGCCTACGCCAGCAAGAGCGCCACGCGCAAGAAAACGGCACAGGCTTCGACCCAAGGCACGCTGTTTTTGTTCGACGAACCGACCACGGGCCTGCATTTTGGCGATATTGAAAAACTGCTGCGCGCATTGCGTGCGCTGGTCGATGCGGGCAACTCGGTGCTGGTGGTTGAACACAATCTGGACATGGTGCGCGCTGCCGACTGGATTGTCGATTTGGGTCCCGAAGGCGGAGAGGCAGGCGGTGCCATCGTCGTGCAAGGCCCGCTTGACGCCATCATGGCCTGCACCGCCTCACATACCGGCAAGGCATTGTGCGAATACGGCACGACTACCCTGCTCCCAGCGCCCAGGGCCGAGGAAGCGCGCGCGCAATACCGTCTGGATAATGAGGCTACCGACACCATCCGCATCGTGCGTGCACGTGAGCACAATCTGGACAACCTCAGTGTGGAGATTGCGCACAACCGCTTTACGGTCATCACCGGCGTGTCGGGTTCGGGCAAGTCCACGCTGGCGTTTGACATCCTGTTCGCTGAAGGCCAGCGCCGTTACCTGGAATCGCTCAACGCCTACGCGCGCCAGTTCGTGCAACCGGCCAGCAAACCGGATGTGGATGCCATCTACGGCATTGCGCCCACGGTGGCCATCGAGCAGCGCACCAGCCGGGGCGGACGCCGCAGCACGGTCGGCACCTTGACCGAGGTCTACCACTTCCTGCGGCTTCTGTTCGTCAAACTCGGCACCCAGCACTGCCCCACGCACGGCGACGCTATCGAGCCGCAAAGCGAAGATGCGATGGCTGCGCGGCTGCTGCACGCACACCGGGACCAGTCCATCAGCCTCTTCGCACCACTGGTCACGAACCGCAAGGGGCTGTATACCGACCTGGCGAAATGGGCCAAATCCAAAGGCTACAGCCATTTGCGTGTTGATGGCGAATTGCTGCCGGTGGCGCCCTGGCCGCGCCTGGACCGCTTCAAAGAGCATAGCATCGAGCTGCCGGTGGCCGAATTCCAGGTGGACGCTGCGGACGAAGCCACGCTGCGCGAGCGGCTGTCCGATGCCTTGCAACTGGGCAAGGGCACGATGCGCGTGTCCACGCCCAAGGGCGAACAGGTGTTTTCCACGCTGCGCGCCTGCCCGACGTGTGGCACGAGTTTCCCCGAACCCGATCCACGCCTGTTTTCCTACAACTCGCGCCACGGCTGGTGCACGCACTGCTGCGGAACCGGCATTGAACTACCCAAATGGCTGCAAGACCCCGAGCTGGATGTCACCGAACAGGAATTCGCCAGCCTCGATGACGCTGCCACCGAAACACCCTGCCCGCATTGCCAGGGTCTGCGCCTGAACCCGGTGGCGCTGGCGGTACGCTTTCATGGCGACGGTATCGCCGCGCTGTGCGCGCATCCGGTCGAAGCCCTGCTGCACTGGGCACGCACGCTGGAATTGGCCGGGCGCGAGGCCGAAATCGGGCGTGACATTCTGGCCGAACTGCAATCCCGCCTGACTTTTTTGCGCGACGTGGGCCTGGGATACCTGAGCCTGGACCGCGCCGCACCCACGCTCTCCGGCGGTGAAGCGCAGCGCATCCGCCTGGCAGCACAACTGGGCACCAATCTGCGCGGCGTGTGTTATGTGCTGGATGAACCGTCCATCGGTCTGCATCCGCGCGACAACGGCGTGCTGCTGGATATGCTCGCAGCGCTACGCGACAAGGGCAATACCGTGGTGGTGGTCGAACATGACGAAGAAACCATCCGCCGCGCCGACACGGTGCTGGATTTGGGGCCGGGCGCGGGCACACGCGGCGGCCAGTTGGTGGCGCAAGGCAGTGCGGACGAGCTGATGGCGTGCGCCGATTCCGTCACCGGCCAATGCCTGCGCACGCCCTTGCAAAACCCGCTGCACCAGCGCGCGGCCCCAACGGCCAGCGAGGCAGCACTCACGCTGCACGGGGCCGCGCTGCACAACCTGCAAAACATATCGGTGCGTGTGCCACTGGGCCGCCTGACCGTGGTCACGGGTGTGTCGGGTTCGGGGAAATCGACGCTGGCGCGCGATGTGCTGCACACCAATGTATCCAATCTATTGCGCCTGGTGGGTAGCGACACACCACCAAAGGATCTGAATGGTTGTACACACATCGACGGCTGGCAGGCCATAGGCCGTGTGCTCGAAGTCGATCAAACCCCCATCGGCAAAACCCCGCGCTCCTGCCCTGCCACCTACGTGGGCTTCTGGGACGAGATTCGCAAGCTCTTTGCCACCACCGAAATCGCGCGCCTGCGTGGCTGGGGCGCCGGGCGCTTTTCCTTCAACACGGCGGAGGGCCGCTGCCCGGTCTGCGAGGGTGCGGGCCAAAAGACCGTGGCGATGAACTTTCTGCCGGATGTGAAAGTACAGTGCGAAGTCTGCAATGGCCTGCGCTTCAACCCGGAAACACTAAGCGCACGCTGGCGCGAGAAAAGCATTGCCGATGTGCTGGCGCTGGAAGTCGATGACGCAGTGGCCTTTTTTGCCGCACACCCCAAAATTGCGCACCCGCTGCGCCTGCTACAGGACGTGGGCCTGGGCTACCTCACACTGGGCCAGGCTTCGCCCACGCTATCGGGTGGCGAGGCGCAACGCATCAAACTCGTGACCGAACTGGCCAAGGTCAAGACCGATCCCGCTATGCGCACCACACGCGCCGCACGGCATAACAGCGCGCATACGCTCTACGTGCTGGATGAGCCAACCGTGGGCCTGCACATGGCGGATGTTGCCCGGCTTATCACGGTGCTGCACCGTCTGGTGGAAGCGGGCAACACCGCGCTGGTGATCGAGCACGACCTGGATGTGATGGCCGAGGCCGACTGGATCATTGACCTGGGGCCAGAGGGCGGCGCTGCGGGTGGCAACGTGGTTTATCAGGGGCCGCTGGCGGGTATTCTGGACAGCGGCACGCATACCGGGCGGGCGTTGCGGCGCTTTTTGCAGCGCTTGCCTGGCTTTGATGGCTTCGTACCGGGAAATCTAACGTCACCCTCACGTATGATCAAAACCCCATGAAGATAACCTACACCACCCACGCATTGGCCCGCATGAAAGAGCGCGGCATAAGTCGATGCGAGGTGGAGTCCACATTGAGCAACCCGATACGCACAATTCCAGCGCAAAATGGCAGAATTGAATCTCAGGGCTGGATTGAGCGCGGCGGAAAGCGGCAGTTGCTGCGCGTGCTCACTCAGGGTGATGTTGTCGTGCTGGTAATCACTGTGATGGCAACCAGCAAGTTTGAAAAGTATGGAGCAAGCGGATGAAAATCGAATATGACCAGCACGCAGACGCCATGTACATCCGATTACGAACAGGCGTTGTGGCCGATAGCGACGAAGTTCGACCAGGTGTGGTATTCGATCTCGATGCCGATGGCCGCGTTCTTGGTATTGAAATGCTGGACGTTAGCCAGCGAACAGACAACCCGCGCGAACTGGCTATGGAGCTGGTAGGCGATTGAGAGTTTGAAAGTTTCTGTGGCTTTGCGCCTCCCCGAACATGCTATATTTCACCCGAACTGTAACGATCCCCTGCTTTATCCTCCCTGAGTAGACCCGTAAGGGCTCCACCCAGCGTAGACTGGTCAGCTCCATGCCAACACCCTCCAACACCAGCCAACACAGGTTCCAGGTCAACCTCTCCGGCCTGATCGACCTGCTTTCAAACCATCTCTACACACGGCCCGACGTCTTCGTGCGCGAGTTGTTGCAGAACGCGACCGACGCCATCAGCGCCCGCTTGCAGATCGACGCGGGCCATGAGGGCTGTATCGACATCGCGCTCGACACTGCCGCTGGCGCGTTCACCATCACGGACAACGGCATCGGCCTGACCGAGGAAGAGATGCACCGGTTCCTCGCCGTGATTGGCGAGTCGTCCAAGCGCGGCGACTGGCTCGGCCTGCCGCAGGACTACATCGGTCAGTTCGGCATCGGCCTGCTGGCCTGCTTCACGGTCGCCGACGAGATCGAGCTGGTCAGCCGGTCTGCCACTTCGCCGGACGCACCCAGGCTGCGCTGGCGCGGCAGGCCCGACGGCACCTACGGCATCGACACGCCCGAGCAGAGCGTACAACCCGGCACCTCGGTGCGTCTCGTGGCCAAGCCGTCTTCGCGCCCGCTGTTCGCGGTTGAGGCGCTGGTGGCATCGGCACGGGACTACGGAGGCATCCTGCCCTGGCCCATCCGCATGGCCCACGGGACACAGGCGCAGCTTGTCAATGAAACCGGCAACGCGCGTGCCTTTCCCTGGGATGCCTCGCACCTGCCTGCGGCGCTGCGGCCCGCATTCTGGCTGGACTACGGTCGCAACACCTTCGGCACCGATATGCTCGATGCGGTGCCGCTGGCGTCTCCTACCGGTGGCGTCGACGGTGTGGCCTTCATCCTCAAGCGCACCCTCGCCCAGAATGGCCGGTCGCGCCACCGCGTCTACCTCAAGCGCATGCTGCTGTCTGGCAGCGTCGAGAACCTGCTGCCGCCCTGGGCCTTTTTTGTGCAGTGTGTTGTGAATTGCACGCGCCTGCGGCCCACCGCCGCGCGCAACGCCTTCAGCGAAGACGCGTTGCTGCGGCGGACGCAACAGGAGCTGGGCGCCTGCCTGCGCGCCTACCTGATCGATTTGGCGGAAAGCCACCCGCAGCGGCTGGAGGAACTCATGGCCAACCATGCGCTGGCGCTCAAGTCGCTCGCACTGGAGGACGACGAATTTTTCCGCCTCTTCGCGCCCTGGTTCACGTTGCAGACCAGCCGTGGCCAGAGCAACCTGCAGACTTACCTGGAGCGCAACCGGCGCATCCATTACACGCGCACCGTGGACGAGTTTCGCCAGATCTCGCAGATCGCTGCGGCGCAGGGCATGGAGGTCATCAACGGCGGCTACACCTATGAAACAGAACTGCTTGAACGCTACGGCGAGCTGCATCCCGACACGCAGGTGGACGCCGTGCAGCCCTCCGACATCGGGCACAGGCTGCTGGGGCCGAGCGCAGAGGAGGAGGCGCGCTGCAAGTCGTTCGTGAAGGCGGCGCAGGCCATCCTCGCCCCGTTCGGCTGCGTGCTGCGGCTCAAGACCTTCGATCCGACGGATTTGCCGGTGCTACTGGTACTGAACCGCGACGCGGCAT
>JADJFE010000031.1 GCA_016708725.1 Candidatus Aalborgicola bjergmarkensis | reverse complement strand
CACAGCGCCAAGCCCAGCAGAAAGCCCCTGCGCCGGTGGTCGTGCAACTCAGTGAAAACGTTCGACTGCGTGACGCGTTGATCCACCCCACCCATTGAAAAATTACGACCAATTAAACAACACTGATTCCCAACCAGAAACATCAAGGGGGACAACGATGGATCCCAAAATGATGCTTTGTTCACGCGAGCCAAAAATCTACGCCTACACGGTGTGCTGGAACATTGGTCAGAACTGGCCGATGCCCCCTGGCTGCCAAGTCTGCTGGACTGAGGAGCACGCACGTACCCAGCGCAGCCTTGAGCGACGCCTGAATGACGCACGCATCGGGCGATTCAAGGCACTAGCGGACTTTGACTGGAAGTGGCCCAAACAATGTGATCGCGCAGCCATCGAGGCTTTGATGACGCTGGAGTTCATGGCGCAATCCGTCAACGTGATGATTGCGCGGTAACAATGGCGTGGGCAAGTCAATGCTGGCAAAAAATGTGGCTTATCAGGCTCTGGTTCAGGGTTTACGGTGCTTCACCACTGCAGGAGAGATGTTGGGGGAGTTGGCTGCCATGGACAGTGATGCGGCGCTACGCAGGCGTTTGCGCCATTGCGTCAATCCGGATTTGTTGGTGATTGATGATCGGCTACCTCTCATACTCAAACCGGCATGCCGACTTGCTCTTCGGAGTTGATCAACCGTCGCTATGAGTCCAAGAGCACGATTGTGACCACCAATAAGGCGTTTGCCGACTGGGGGATGTCTTTCCCAATGCCGCTTGTGTGGTGTCATGGTTGACCGCCTGGTGCATCACTCTGAGGTCATTGGCATCGAGGGCGAATCCTATCGTCTCAAGGAGGCACAGGCACGATCCACAGATATGGCGGCCAAACGCAGAAAGGCTAAATCATGAAGCGCGTTACAAAACATGTGCAATTGCCTTCAGGGCGACAATCCGGTCTGTTCATGACCATCGACAATGACTGGAGCACTGAGCAGGCAGCGGCCGTTGCAGAGTTGTTGGAGGACTTGCTGCATGTGATTCACAGCCGTTATCAGGACAAACTACATGCGCACCAGAAAGCCACAACGTATCACTCGATTCAAGCCTGTTTACTCAGACGATGATGATGGGGTGCCATTCTGATCTCAACTATTGTTTTCTGAACCAATAACTAAGGGCCGACAAGGCCCTTTTTGTTTGTGCACCAGCGCTTGAAAAACTCCGCCAAATTTGCGCGCTATTAGACAGCCGGTAACACGCGGCGAGTGTTTCTTCAAATAGGGTTTGAGCAGCATGTCTTCCTTGATTACATGGTTGATCAGCCACTCCCGCAAAAATTGACCAAAGTGGTCAGCAGCGGCCTTGTCCCACGCCTCACCAATTTCCCGGGCAATCAGGTTTAGTGTCTCAAGCAACAGTATGTGAGACGAATGCAGCTGCCCCAAGTCGGGAAAACCTACGGCCTCGGCGATCTTTTCTTCAAGCGAGAAATGGAGGCGCGAATAGTTTTCCAATTCCGTCAGCGCCGTCAAAAGACCCGCACGACTCATGGACTGCATGCTCTGGTCGGCCTTGTTGATGATGTCTATGAGACGCCGGTGATCTGAGTCAACAAGATCGTTACCCACACTCAGCTGTTCACGCCACTGCAACGCCATATAGGTGTATTCCTTCTGTATATCGAAGCCCAATTTTACAAGGCTGTCGCGTTCGAGTACCGGCCAACGCGCAATGGAAGCCAAGAACTGCCAGACCTGGGAGTTGTAAATTCCACTCTACATAATCGCGAGCCGCCGCGATGGGCATTGAGACGACAGCCACGAACGGCGGTTTACTGATCTCGGAAATCTTGAAGCGGGCTTACCCGATACCTGACCGTCGTCAGCGTCTGGTTACGCTGCACAGGCGAAGTAGATCTGACTCTGAAGCCGTCGTTGACTTTGGCGGTCCCACCTGCGGTGGAAATGCTACAGGTAGTTGGCCCTCATTGCCAATGGTGCAGAGGACATAAAAATTTCACCGATGCAGCGCAATAATGCACTACAAAAGATGATTGATGGGATTTTCATATGACACGGCGTAAAGGGCTAGGTAAAGCCGACCCTGGCGGGCAGGGTAAGCCAGCTCCTGTTGACGATTTGAGATATTTTCTGACGGCCTGTGGCCAGGCGGTTCACAAACATCCTGACTCCCAAGCATTTGTGGCGTGGGCACTGAAAAATGGACCGACATTGTTTCCCAGTCTGGCAGGTCAAATACCAGATCCGGACGATGCTTCCAGGGCTTTTCGGGTGGTGGCAGTGAATGTTTGGAACCAAATGCCGATACCCGCCTACCAGTGGAAGCTCAAACCAATTGTGCCCCCCGGTCGCAACGATCCCTGCTGGTGCGGCAGTGGCGACAAGTTCAAAGCCTGCTGCGAGGAACTTGTGAGTCGTCCCTTCCTCACCATCAACATGCTACGGTTTGTGCTTGATGCCTGCTCTTTGCAACAGTTGAAAGAACTGGCTAGTACCGGTCGCGCCTCGCTGGAGGCCGTGGCTAACACAGCCGGGCAATGGATTGAAGAAGGCCAAAGCGAGCGTGCAGTGGCTCTGTTGGAGCCGTTTTTTGAGGCACCGCGAACATTACCGTCCACGCTCTCGCCCCTGTTTGACGAACTGATGTCTGGGCTGCTGAAAGAAAAACGCCAAGATCTGCGTTTCTACTGGATCGACGAAGTGCTGGCGCGGGGTGACAGCGCATTCAAGTCAGCGGCGCTGCAGCAGCGCGCCGTGATGCACTGTGATGAAGGCGCGTTTGAGGCCTGCTGGGCCGATTTTGCCCAGGCCCAACATTTCAACCCGAATGACCCTTCACTCGCCTCGCTGGAGGTCAGCTTGCTCATGGGCCAGAACCGTACGCAGCAAGCTGCAGAGCGCGCCGCCTGGTGGGCGCAACACCTAAGCAAACTGCGTGAGCCGTCATACGCCCAGCTGATTGAGAACCTTCAATCATTTTCCAAGAGACCTATCCAGAGCATGATGGACATGGCGGCGGAGCTTGTTCCGGGCTTGGCCCCCTTGCTCAAGTTAGTGCAAACGGCACCTGCACCGGCGCTGATGCACACACTAAAGGTACGCAACGGCATGCCTGATCCAGCTGAGGCAGCGTTGACACCCATGGCCCTGGTGCTGGCCAATGAGTCCTTGCAAAAACTAGAAAACCAGTGGCGCGCATGCTTTGTGCAGGCCAAACCCATGTTGGTGGCAACCCAGAACGATGCCCCCGAAGTCTGGGACAACGTCGATGACTGGCTTGGTTTGCTGCAGCACAGTCCGGCACTGCTGAACAGCTTTGATGTGCTCGACGACTTGGTGATGGCCGTCGATGCGCTGGATATGGCCATAGGCAGCGATATTTTGGTGCTGCTGGCCGAGCGCGCTGCCGAACTTCTGCGTCTGCTGCTGGAGGCGCAGACCACGCCAGTGCGCGTACCGTGGGTAATTCAAGAGAACCGCGTGGTGCTGCGCCCCATTGCCCATCTGGCCTATGTTTGCAAAGACACCGGAAAATGGGATCGCTTCATGGAGTTGGCAAGCTGGCTGGTGCTCGAACTCAACCCCAATGATAACCATGGTCTGCGCTGGGACTTGTCACAGGCCTACATGCTGCACGGGCGTGACCGTGATGCGCTCAAGCTCAATGATCTCTACCCACACGATTCGTCCCCGGTACTGGACATGAATCGAGTGCTGGCTTACTACCGGCTAGCGGATTTGGCGCAGGCAAAAGAAGCGCTACTCAAGGCCAGCCTGGATCACCCCAAGGCGCTCACCATGCTACTCAAACCCAGGCCCAGGCCGGTCAAGCACGAGGACTTGGGCATCACCGTGGGCGGTACTTACGAAGCCTGGCTTTACGTGCAGCCACACCAGCCATTGTGGCAGGCTAGTGGTGCGCTGGTGTGGGCGCAAGAGGTGTTGAAAAAATAGGAAGCTGACAGAAATTCGGCATCCAGCAACGCAAAAATTATTCGCATTTTTTTGAGTATGGCGAATCAATTTCTGGACAGCGCCCTTTACCTTGCCTATCGCATCGCAGGTTATGCGATGGTCAACCTGATAGATGACGCTGCCATTCTGGCCCTGATGTTTTGCTGAAACCGCTTCTCAGACTTTGGCACAAGACATTGAGTACAACCCCAGGCGCTGCTGGATTTGCACCAAGGCCCTGTACGCAAACCCAGATAACACTTTTCAGCAGCTGATGACTATCACGTTCTATAGCAAATGTAGGCAAGGAAATCACCACGCCACGAGAGGCTGTTCGCTTTACAACGCAGCTTCGATCAGGTCGACGATATATTGGTGTCCCAGGCGGCGAGCATGTTGCAGTGCTGTCGCCCCCTGTTTATCTGTCAAAGTAGGGTTCGCGCCTAGGGCCAGTAGTCGTGCAACTACGGCGGTGTGGCCATGGAGTGTTGCGAGCATGAGCGGGGTTCTTCCGGCTTCGTCGACAGAATTTATCAAGGCTCCTTGGTTGATCAAGTGCTCAATTTTGTCAACCTGGCCGACGCGCGCACTGTCCAGCAGCGCTCCCGATAAAGTTTTTGTACCGGTTCTGTCTTTTTCAAGGAGTTGCGTTTGCAGTTCTGATTTTTCTAGTCTTTGTCTGGGTGGTGTCATAGCGCTGGGCGTCGAGAGGGTTTTGGCATCGCGCTGTACAGTGTTAACGCTTGCCGTGTCAGTACCGCTTGATTCCACGTTTCCTGTGGAATGAGCGGACGCTGGGGCAGCGTCCTTTTGTTGTGATGAGGAGGCTGTTGTTTGCTCCACCGGGCTTGGCACGACGCTTGTCGAGGGTACCCCCGGTTCTTGATGGAGTATTGGTTTCCTGCTTTCAAGCGAATCGGCTTTGGACGCACGCTGAGTCAGTTTCTCCTGGTGGTCGGGTCCATCCTGTGGCTGGAGAGTCGGTCTGGCAGCATTTAATTCGTGCTTTTCCGTCTGCACGGGTTCAAGCTGAAGCTGCGTTGTTTTGGCAGCTGGTGCCGATGAGGTGGCGTTGTGGTTAGGGCGATCCAGCGATAGTTTCTGTTCCTTCTGTGTGCTACGGTCAAACTGCAAGACCAGCAGACCAGTCAGGCCGACCAACGCTACACTGGCCAACATGGAAAGCTTCCAGCGTGACTGGTTGGCGGCTGATTGTTTGTGGTTTATCAATGGGAGTGAACGGCTTGATTGAGCGCTGATGATCAGCGTGGCATGGGCAAGCACGGCTTTACGCACAGCATCGCTAGGGCGGCGCTCGTCCTGGGCGCAGGCCTCCTGGTAACGAAGCAACAGTTCATCGGGACGCTCGGGTGTGCTCATGCAAACTCCTGAAGTTGCTCCCGCAGGCTATTGCGGGCATAGCGCAGGCGGCTTTTGGCAGTTTCAAAGCTCACACCAGTGGTGCTGGCAATCTCTTCGACGGTCATACCAGCTTCAGCCTGTAACAAAAAGGCTTCGCGTTGCACGGCAGGCAATCTTTCAATGGCATGAATCAAAGCCGCTGCTTGTTGCTTTGACTGCAGTTGGCGCAAAGGGCCAAAACCAGAATTGGCTATCAATGTGTCTAACACGCGATCGCCTGCATCCGCATCGTCTTCAGTGCCATCCCCGTCCAGGCTGCTATGGTTTTTGCTAGTTCGAAAATAATCCACCATGCGGTTATGGGCCAGGGTGAACAGCCAGGTTTTGAATCGTGCTGTAGGCTGGTAGTTCAGCGCTTGGCGCGCCACAGAAAACCAGACGTCCTGCAGCAGGTCATCGGCCACCGCCTGCACCTGAACGCTGCGGAAAACGTAGCGCCAAACACCCATTTCATGGCGTCGATACAAGGTGTCGAATGCGGCAATGTCTCCCACTGCATAGCGCAGCATCAGCGACTCGTCAGCTTCAGGAAGAGTGGGTTCAACACGGTGCATCCTCTGTATTATCCAGGGCAGGTGCTTTGCCCTCAATAGCGCCTGGCCGGCGGATCAGGCACATAAGAGGTGCTGTCCGATTCGGGGAAGGGGTTTGGCGTAGGCGCACGCCGTACCGGCTCACGAATCACGCCGCTGGCGATTAGGTTGTCGCGGCTGTCATAGCGGATGCGAATGACTTCGTTGGGGGTCGATTGCAGACGCGCAAAACTGGTTTGTGCCACTACCGATTCCTCTCGCTGGCCGTGACCGGTGCCTAACTTGGGGCTGGGCAATGGGGCGGGCATGGTTTTGGTCAGACCTTGACGAGCGATCGACGGGGCGCTGTTTCGTTGTCCATCTTCCAGAGTCTCTGAGCTGCCTCGCTCGGCCATGCCTGAGAGTGAACCAGAACTATTTTCAGGGCCTGCGGGTGCTGCAGATGGGGATGCAGGACCCACCTCGCGTTTGGCACGTATCGAGGGCAGTCCACTGTCAAAGTCGCCACGCCGGGACACTTCAGGCTGCATGACAGGCTGCGTCGGGTACTCACGAAACAGCGCCACGCCAATTACACCTACCTGGGTGGGGCGTCCGGTGCGCTCGGCGTAGGAGTCGGGTGCAGCAGAGAATTCAAAAGCGGCGACTTCGTTATTGCTTTTGCGCCAGCCGGTGATCTGGTACTGTAGGTAGGGTGAAAACACATAACCGGTTTGACTCCAGGCTGCAGTCTCGCCAGTAAGAACATTGATGCCGTCGACCGAGGTCACTGCCATCAGGCGTTCACCCATAGTGTTGCGTACGCTAATGGCGTAGCGGGCACCGGGTCTGCCAGCAACCCAGTATTCTCCATGGTGGTAGTAAACTCTCAGGGCGCTACCGGAGTCGCGGTCAAGCAACGTGACATCAGCCATACGTCCAATGGCATGAGCCTGCGGGGTAGCACAAACCAGAAAAACGCAAAGCCCTAGAAGTCCAAGTTTCGATTTCATGTCAGCTCCAGAGATATAGGTGAGGGTACTGACTTAAACGAACGAGTTGGCAGAATGGGGTTAAATTTTTTATGGTCTACGCGGCCGCATGAAATAGCTGAAACTGGACATAAGCGACCCGAGTCGTGTTGATGAGTAGATTGCCACGACCGGAGCTATTCTTTGATTTTTACACAGGAGCATCCTTAATGAATTTTGCAAAAGCTCCCCTATTGGCATTGGCCACCATTCTTGGCGCGGGAGCAGTTTCTGCCCAGCATCTCAAGCCCGAGGAAATGATCATTGCCCGCCAAGCCGGCTATCGCACGATGGATTGGAATATGGACAAAATCAAAGCGCAACTGGAGGCACCTGCTGACAAGTTTGACAAGAAATTGGTGTTGAATGCAGCCAAGGTGGTGCAGGCCATTGCCAATTCGGGTATGGGTGCTTTGTATGCGCCTGGTACGGATAAGGCAGCGGGCGAGGTCAAAACCCGTCTGAAACCGGAATTCTTTGATCCCGCCAACAAAGAAGAGTTGACCAAGATTGCAATGAACTTTGGTACCCAGGCCAACAAGTTGGCAGAGGTGGCCGAAGGCGGTGACCAAAAGGCGATTCAGGCCCAGTTTGGTGAAACGGGCAAGGCCTGCAAGGGCTGCCATGATAAGTTCCGCGCCAAAGAAAAGCACTGAACAGACTAAGCAGCGCGTTCTACCAGGAAGGTGTTTGCGTGGAAGTAGCAGCCGCAGGGGCTGATTTGCCTGCCAGGACCCCGCTAGCCAGCCAGGCTGCACCCACACCTATGAAAATCGCTACTACCAAGGCCGGCCATCCTGCGGCGGTCGCCGTGGGTTCGTCATGGGCCACATCTTTGTAGCCACGTACCATTGGCATGACCAGGTTGTCCTTCTTGACCCGGGCGTAGAAAACAATGGCGGCCACGTGCAGGGCCACCACTGTCGCCAGGATGGCGAAATTGGTTTCGTGTAGTCCGCTAATCCAAGTGATGGTATCGCTGCTCACCAGGGCTGCATAGGGACCTTTGAATGCAATGTCGTCGTTGGAAAAAAGACCGGTGATGCCTTGCGCCAACAGCACAGCCAGCATGGCCAGAACTGACAGCGCACCCAAGGGGTTGTGGCCGACTCCGTGCCATTGGCCTTGCAAATAGGCGCGGATTGTCTGAGGCCCGCGTACAAAAGTCGCAAAGCGCGCATAGGTAGAACCCATCGCTCCCCAAGCTAGCCGGAATGCGAGCAGTCCGAGGATTGCCGATGCCAAACCGGCCATGCCAGTCCATTGCGTTGCCGCCTATGCGCGCGCTGACGAATGCAGCCAGAACCAGGCACAACAAGGCCCAGTGGAAAATGCGCGTGGGAAGATCCCAGACAATGATGCGGCGCATTTCAGGAGCCTATCGTTGTTGGCTGCCTAATATCAAGCAGCGCATCCCCGAGTTTCCAGTCGGGGTAGAGCCCGGCAACGTAGAGTCTAATGGACTGCATGCGAAGTCTCCAGTTTTCATAAAGGGGTTCATAGTAGTGCTGATACAGCGTAATCACAAGCCGCTGCTCAGCTGCACTATATTGCTTTCAATTGACCAACCGACATGTGCTTTGCGGCCAACCCTCATTACTGAGTACACCCCGCCGAACCGAGATAGGTAGACATCGGTGCGAGTTTGAGGATGGTGTTTGCCGAAACCGGACCCAGCAGATAGATGTAGTTGTCAGACGAAGTTGCCAAGTAGTTACCGGTGACTGAGTAGTAGCGGTAGTAGTACGGGTCGAAAGTTGCCGATGGCACCCCGGCGGGAGCGAAGTACTGTGGATAGGTCCGTTCCGCCCAGTTGAACAGGCAATCGGCTCCTGAGACGCGCGCAATGGCGAAACCGGGGGCATTACCAGCGCCACTGCGTCAGCGGCATCGAGCATACCAGCCCCGCAAGTCGTTGTTGTGCAGTAGCACTCCATCTGGTCGCTCGTGTCCGGTGGATGACACTGTGCAATCCCAGCGGGCTGAGAACCAGAGGTCGAATTGTGGGACGGAAACGCGCGTGCCGAGCTTTGCAGTGCCGTTTTAACCTGGGTGGGCGTCAGTGATGGCTGAACCGACAACATCAAAGCTGCAGTACCGGCCACAAGGGGGGCAGAAAAACTGGTGCCTACGCTGGAGTTGAAACCGTCAGTGTAAGAAGATGATACCGGCTTGGTGGTGCCCGTGTTGGTTGCGGCAAGAATTGGGTACAGACAAGACATCGATGGATCCGAGTTGACGCAATTGCCACCGGGTGCACTAATGCTGATCTGCGGCCCAAGATCGGAAAAGCCAACCTTGGTGCCGGTGTGGCGTAAACCCGCGACGGCTATGACGCCAGGACAGTTGGCTGGTGAACCGACTGCCTGACCAGAGCTGTTCCCCGCTGAGGCCACAATTACCGCAGCTTGTTGAATGCCTGCGATCGATTTGATCGCATCAAGGTAACTCTGGGAACATGCACCGAAGCTGCCCAGGCTCATATTGATAACTCGCGCGGGGGTCGGGTTGGTTGCAACGCCAGGTACTGATAGGCCAGCCGCCCACAGCATGCCAGCGATGATGTCGGAATCGTAGCCACCACATTTGCCGAGCACGCGCACCGGCAACAATCCAACACCCCAAGCCACACCCGCCATGCCAACGCCATTGTCAGACGCGGCACCGATTAAGCTTGCTGTCATGGTGCCGTGCCATGAACTGTCCTGCGCTCCACATTGGTAGAACTCACCCGATCGGGAGCTGGATTCTCTCGCTGTCACCCAGTCACCTGGGTCAGCGGCATTTGCGTCGCGACCACTGCCGTCATTGGCCGCCAGCAAATCACTTACCATGTCGTAGCCGGGCAACAAGCGGTTGGCAAGTTCTGGATGTTCAGGGCGTACTCCCGTATCGAGCACCGCAACAACGATGTTCGAAGCCCCGGTTGTCAAACCCCAGGCACCAACGGCGTTGATGCTGGCGGCAACCTCAGGAGTCGGTGCGCGCAGATACCATTGGCCGACGACGGGTCCGCCTGTGCTGCCGATGACCGGGGCGCCTTTCGCATACAAAGGGTCATTGGGCACTGCAAAATGTGTTCGGCGTTGGTCTACCACCGCGTATTCGATATCAGCTTCGGCGGCCAGGCGTTTTGCAAGCGCGGCTCCAGTGACACCGTTCGCATGAAGAACCTGCGCATGCGGGTTTAGTGCGCGCCCAGCGCTCAGACTCATTCCCAGGCGTGCCCCAAGAGAGTTAGCACGTGCCGTTACGGTGTCAAGTGTTTCGCTTGCGTCGGCCGTTGCCGATAGCGCGTGTTTGCGTATCAGAACAGAATCCTGTTTGAACTTGACAATCACGCGTGCCGAATCGTCCGGTTCGAGAGGTCGCCAGCTATGCGCAGGATTACGTTCGGCTTGAGCGAAAGCGAATAGAGAGTTAATGCACAGCGCGAGCATGAGGCATATCTCGTGGCAAAGCTGTCGTAACAAAATCTGGTACCTCACAGTTCGCGCAACTCGGCCGTTGTGGCGTGTTCAGTCTGTGCCCGATATCCGGCCGCACAGCTTTTTAACGTCCCCGCGCGTGGCCTTGGTCTCCAACCGTCTGCGCTGCGAGCCCTTTGTGGGTTTGGTGGTTTTGCGTGGTTTTTGAGACACGGCGACGCTATCGATCAGGGTCTGCAGTCGCGCAATGGCATCCACCCGATTTTGCTCCTGACTGTGTGTGGTCTGAGCTTTGATTACCACCACGCCCTGACTGGTGATGTGCTGGTCATTGAGCGTTGCCGCTCTTTGATCGCAGCGGGCAAGGATGCATCTGCAATGCTGTAACGCAGGTGAATAGCGCTGGATACCTTGTTGACATTCTGCCCCCCCGCACCCTAGGCACGAATCGCAGAGAATTCAATTTCGTCCTCAGAAACGGGAATCAGCGGATCTGCCATGCGCTCTGGCCTGCCTTAACGATAAATACAAAAGTTCAACAACATTGCACACTGGAAACCATTGCCGCAGCACTACTCCACGTTCAAGTATTTTTTGTGGATGTTAACCCCACTTAGATGAACGCATCGTTTAAGCAAATATCACCGTAATTTCTGAAGGAGAAAATCTATGACATCGTCTGATCGTGCAAGTTCCCGACCCATTCCATCCCGGAAATGGACTAACCTGAAACAGCCCAGCATGCTAGTATTGGCGCTATTGCTTGGTGCTTGCCAATCCGGTTCAATCACCGAACTGGTGCCGCAAGATCTGTCGCACCCGTTGAAAACTCCTGACATCCTTGCCACGGCACTTGATGAAACGATGGGAACCACGCTTCCAGTTTTGCCGGATGATGAGCGAGCGCCCACCCGCCGGGTCGACTTGCCTGCGATCCCAGCCGAGCAGGCTCCAAATCCTTCGCCCAGGAGTGACTTGGCAGGCGGGAAAGAATTACCCAAGCTGATCGCCAATCATTTTGAGGGGCAGGTCGGACGCCGCATCTACGTTCAAGTCGATAAGTCGCTCTACAAGCCTGGCGAAACCATCTGGTTCAAAACCTGGGATCTGACGACCCGTGCGCTAATCGGTGCCGATTCGGGCCAGATGACGGTAGAACTGGTGTCGCCCAAAGGTGCCGTTGTAGTGAAGAAGCGACTGCGTGTTGTGGCAGGAACGGCCAGCAACGATTTTGAGCTACCGGTCGAGGTGCAGGGCGGAAAGTACACCTTGCGCGCGACTTCGGGCGATGGCCTGAAGGCTGAGCGTGCAGTGATCGTGTCGGCCTATGAGGCGCCGCGCATGAAGAAGAAACTCGAATTCACCAAAAAAGCCTACGGCGCTGGCGACCAAGTCAGTGCCATGGTAGAAATCAAACGACCCACTGGCGAAGCCTTGGGTGCCAAAACCGTGACGGCCGTGGTTACCGTGGACGGTGTCGAACTGCCACGGGTCAATACGGTAACCAATGCCGATGGGGGTACCTTGGTGAAATTCAACTTACCCGCAACGATCAATTCTGGAGAGGGACTGCTAACCCTTTTGATCGAAGACGGTGGCATTACCGAATCGATCTCCAAGTCGATCCCGATTCTGCAGAAGAAACTCTCGCTGGCTTTCTTTCCCGAAGGCGGCAAGATGGTGGCGGGTTTACCCACGCGGCTTTACTTCGAGGCCAAGACTCCACTGGGCAAACCAGCCGATGTCGACGGGCATTTGGTGGATGACCTGGGCAACACGGTGGCACAGTTCAGTACTTACAAAAACGGCCTGGGTCGCATCGAATTCACGCCAGCCACTGGCAGAACTTACCAAGCGCAGATTAGCCGCCCCAGCAGCGTAACTGAAAAATACTCCTTGCCGTTGTCAGAAGACAAGGGGTGCGTGCTGCGTAGTTACGACGATTTCGATGGGCAGGAAAAGGCCTTGCGCGTAGCGGTGCAGTGCAGCGAAAAACAGCGTGTGGTGGTAGCCGCCACAGTACGCGAAAATCTGCTGGACGTCGCTGCTGTCGAGGTCGATTCGGACACCCCTGCCGTGGTTTACTTGCGCGCCAAAGACGCAGCGTTGGAGTGCGCCGCCGGAGTGGCGCGAGTGACGGTGTTCGACCAGAACCTCAATCCCTTAGCCGAGCGACTGGTGTTTCGTAATCGCAGGGCGCGTTTAAAGGTCACGGTAGAGCCAGACAGAAAGAGCTACGCACCGCGTGGTCAGGTGGCCTTGACCATCACCACCCGCGATGCGGGCGGCCATGCGGTACCGGCTGAACTCGCACTGTCGGTGGTGGATGACACGGTGATTTCGTTTGCCGATGACAAGAGCGGGCACCTGCTGTCCAAACTGCTGCTGGAGCCTGAACTGCCCGGTAAGATCGAAGATCCCAACTTTTACACCGACCTGAGTGAAGCCAAGAGTGGGCGCGCACTGGATATGTTGATGGGTGCGCGCGGTTATCGGCGCTTTGACTGGATGCCGGTGTTGCGACCGGCACCGATGGTAAGCATGGCACCCGCCGGTTTTTTGGGCGAGGATGTCAAGGGAGTAAGGATGTTTGATCAGCTCAGGATGGCAGTCCCCGCGCCGATGCCAGCAGCCCCACCCGCCGCCCTGGCAGCCATGAAGCCACAGGCTGCTCCACCCCCTTTACGTGACGAGCGAATCGACCAAAAGTTTGATGCACCCAAGCGCCAGGCTGAGGAAAGGGGGCAACTGCTTGCCGCGCCTGAATTGAAGAAGGCCATCGCCGCCGATGTGGCACAGGATGATCCCTTGGTTCGCAACGAGATCGTCATGGACAAAGACTTTAGCCGTGCGGCGGCCAAGATGCAGGTTCCTCTGCCCCAGGAACAAGCTTGGGCAACAGTACGGGTATTTCCAATACCTGCTTTCAACCCCAGCTACGCCGGGCCACGCGACGATTACCGTGAAACGGTATTTTGGGCACCATCGGTCAAGACTGATGTACGAGGTAGGGCAAACGTGAAATTTGTGCTGTCCGATGCGGTGACCTCGTTTCGCGTATTGTCTGAAGGTGTTGGTGGTGGTGCGGCGGGACACACTGAGACAGTGTTCAAGTCGGCACTGCCGTTTTCGCTGTCGGCCAAGTTGCCATTGGAAGTGTCTGCCGGGGACAAACCTCTTATTCCGGTGACCTTGACCAACGAAAGCGATGGCACGCTTGATGTCGCTCTGGACAGCAGTTTTGGGTCTTTGATCAAGTCCAGCGGCAACCCTGGGCAGGGTGGCACACTAGGTGCAGGGCAGCGCAAGAGCTTCTTTATGGCGCTCGATGTGACGGGTACACGCGGCCAATCCGAAGTCAAGCTCGCGGCCAAGGCGAACGGTTTGCGCGACGAAGTACTACGCAGCATTGCTGTGGCACCGCTGGGATTTCCGCAACTGTTCGAGAAGTCTGGCCAGATCAAGACCGAAGTCAGCCATGAACTGGACCTGCGTGCAGCCAATCCGGGCAGCGTGCAGGCCAGCATTCGGGTCTACACTTCACCGCTGTCGACCATGGTATCTGGCCTGGAAGGGATGCTGCGTGAACCCAATGGCTGCTTTGAGCAGACCTCGTCCACCAACTACCCCAACGTGATGATCATGCAGTACCTTAAGCAGCATGACGTGGCCGATCCAGCGTTACTGGAGCGCACCAACAAGTTGCTCGACAGTGGATACAAAAAACTTTCAGGGTTTGAATCACCCAAAAAGGGGTACGAATGGTTTGGTGGTGACCCCGGCCACGAAGCCTTGACAGCCTACGGTTTGCTGGAGTTCGCCGACATGAAAGACGTTTATGGTACGGTGGACACGGCCATGCTGGCGCGTACTGCGGCTTGGCTCAAGTCACGCCGCGACGGCAGCGGTGGCTATTTGCGTGACGCAAAGGCGCTGGACTCGTTTGGCCGCGCCGCGCCCGAGGTAACCGATGCCTACATCACCTGGGCCTTGGTGTCAGCGGGCGAAACCGGGCTGGACATGGAAATTGCCAAGTCTTCCAAGCTGGCCGAGTCGACCTCGGATGCCTACCAACTGGCCCTGGTAGCCGGCACACTATTGGAACGTGGGGCAGGTAGTTCGACACATTCCAAGGCCGCGTTGGCCGCTGCCAGCAAATTGGTTGCCATGCAGGACAGCAATGGTGCCTGGACCCGTGCGGACCACTCGATCACCCGCAGCGGAGGGGGTAATCTGCACATTGAAACCACCTCTCTGGCAGTGCTGGCACTGTTGAAGGCACCCGGGCAGTTGGAATCTGCACGCAAGGGTATCGCTTGGTTGCAAGCCAACCGAAGCGGTTTTGGTCAGTGGGGTGCTACACAGGCAACGGTTTTGGCACTCAAGGCCATGATTGCCTTTGATAACGCAATCCGGGTGGCGCCCAGCGCTGGCACTGTGACGCTGTTGATTGATGGTGTGGTGGTACGAGAGCAGCGTTATGAATCTGGTCAACGCGAGCCGATCCTGTTTGCAGATTTTGACGAACGCCTCACGACCGGCCAGCATCGCATCACCCTGCGTTCTAAGGAGGGCAACCCTTTGCCCTATTCGCTTGCGGTGGAATATCGCAGTACTCAGCCGGCATCCTCGAACGCAGCGGTGGTCAAACTTGACGCGAGCTTGTCCAAGGCTGATGTGAAGATGGGTGAGACCGTGCATCTAAATGCAGTGGTGACGAATAAGACAACATCTGGCCAACCCATGACCTTGGCGCGCCTGGGGCTTCCCGGTGGCTTGACGTTTCAGAACTGGCAGTTAAAGGAACTACGCGACAAGGGGCAGATTGCTTTTTTTGAAACTCGGGCACGCGAAGTTATTCTTTACTTTCGCGACATGAAACCTGCAGAGGTCAAAAAACTTGGCCTTGACCTAGTGGCCACCGTGCCGGGCAATTACACTGGCCCCGCTTCATCAGCCTACCTGTACTACAACGATTCCGACAAGAGTTGGGCAGCACCGCTGGAGATCAAGATTGCGCCTTAGCAACAAGGCAGTGTGCCGTGTTCTGTGCGGCGTTTGGGCGTCAAGGCCCTGCTCGCGTACCGTCACAATAGAAAACCACGAAGCACACGCCTTGAGAAATCAGGATGTCGAAAGATTTACCATTGCATTCATGACAAGCTCCCGACATCTTGCTTTGCTGGCTAGAAAGATGCTCCGTTACTTCCAGTATTCTCCTCCAGCCGGTGGATTCGGTGGCGACTTTGACCTTTTGTATGCGCAAGCCTCATTCATTGACGATGCTGACCTAGAACGTATTTTGGCTGCGCTTGGTTATCGAGGAGTACTGCCACTCGCTGAGGCCAGAATGGATATTGGTGTTCTGACCCTCTGTGATGCAAAGGTCTTGATCAGCGTGGGGGGGCAGGCCAGATATCCTGGAGCAGAAAGGCTGAATCGAATTGGCTTCACGGCAGGTGTTTACGTCACCGAGTTGCAACTGAAGGAAGCTCAGCGGATTGAAGACTGGCTGGACGCTCTGAACATACCGATGTTGTCAGTGTGATTACCCAGTCCTTTTGTTGGTAGAAAAACTTGCAACTGACATGGTGCTCGGTTGCCAAGTTGCTGATTTTCCGGGAGCACTGCAATCCATTTATAAAAAACAAAAATGTTCACTGGATTTGAGACATGCCCGAATTTCTCAATACCACATCCATCAACAGTTCATCCAGCGCGGAGAAATCCATTTTCTGATGAACTGGTGGGCTTACCAATTCCAGACGAGTCAACTCCTTGTCGATAAACTGGTTAATCAATGGCCAGGGTCTCCCATATTGCGATTCACTTGCCCGTCGCTTGTGGTCGAGTAGTTCAGCAATGGATTGCTGCAAGGCTGGATCAATCACCAAAGTATCCACCAGGTCAGTAAACCGGATGGGTGCAACACCGCGACCCTGCTCCACCCACAGGGTAGCCAGCAAGGGGCGCAAGACGTAGAGGTACTTTTTGAGACGCACGGTCTCACCGCGCAGGTAATCACGGTAGTTCCCGCGCGCCATGTGGATGTAGTGGTGAAAAGATCGATCTGCCTGATGCGTTTGCTGTGCTGCTTTGCGAGTTTGTGCGAGAAACGTGTCATCAGATTGGTATACAACCGGCGAATCCAGCCATTCAATCAACGTGGCGTTGCCCTTTTTCATGAGGCCCAAGGCTTTGCGCAACTCCCAGCCATTGATGTCAAGATCACCACTGATGGGCACCTCGATCACGTCGTGGCCAGGACTGACTTGCAGGTACCAGGGCAAGCGATGAACATAAATGAAGCGAACGTCGTAGTCACTGTCAGGGGATGCGAATCCCCAACCCCTGCTGCCAGACTCACAGGCGTACAGGATAGTGACATCGTTGGTAAGCTCAATGTCTCGCAGGCGATCCATGATTTCGGATCGCATCGCGTCCGATACCGGGTGGTTTGTATCCATGATTGATTTCACCCCTTCACGCACACCACTTGCTTCAAAGTGTGCAAAATTTCCGTCAAGTCGGCCTGGTTGGCCATGACCTGATCGATGTCCTTGTAGGCACCCGGAATCTCGTCAATCACATCCTTGTCCTTGCGGCAGATCACACCCTGGGTTTGCGCCACCATGTCGGCCACCGTGAATTGCTTTTCAGCGGCGGTGCGACTCATCTTGCGCCCGGCACCATGCGCACTGGAACAAAAGCTCTCGGGGTTGCCCAGGCCGCGCACAATAAAACTACGCGCACCCATGCTGCCCGGAACAATACCCAGGTCTCCTTCGCGGGCGCGAATAGCTCCCTTGCGGGTGACCCAGACGTTTTCGCCGTAGTGGTGCTCTTGCGCCACGTAGTTGTGGTGACAATTCACCGCCTCGGTCGTGACCGTAAAGGGTGGCAAGTGACGCTGCAAGGCCGCCAGCACCAATTCCAACATCGAGGTGCGGTTTTGCATCGCATATTCCTGTGCCCAGTGAACCGCCTCAAGGTAGTCGGCAAAATGCTCCGACCCTTCCGGGAAATAGGCCAGATCGCGGTCAGGTAACTGAATCATCCAGCGTTCCATGTCCTTGCGCGCCAGGGCGATGAAGTAGCTGGCAATCGCGTTGCCAATGCCACGACTGCCCGAGTGCAGCATCACCCACACCTGGTCGGTTTCATCCAGACAGACTTCAATGAAGTGGTTGCCACCACCGAGCGTGCCCATCTGGTTGGTCCATTTGGAGAACTTTCCAAAGGCCTTGAGCAGCTCCGGGTGACGCTCGGTCAACGATTTCAGGCCGGCCTCGAATGGTTTGGCAGCCTCCACCAGCACCCGCTCATCGCGGTGTTGGTCACGGCCAACCGGCACATCACGGCTGATCTGGTCAAACACCTTTTTCAATGCTTTTTCATCGAGTTGATTGGCCGTGATGGACAAACGCGCCGCCACCATGCCACACCCCAGATCTACCCCAACCGCAGCCGGGATGATGGCCTTGTGTGTTGCAATCACCGAACCAATAGTGGCACCAATGCCCAAGTGGACATCGGGCATTGCCGCCACATGGTGGTGAATAAACGGCAAGCTGGCGATGTTGCTCAATTGCGCACGCGACTTGTCATCGACATCGTCGGTCCAGATTTTGACTGGCACGCGCTGCGAAGCGATGACTTCCTTGATTGGCATGATAAATTTCTCCAACAAATAGGTGAGGCGACAAGATCGTTTCGACTGTGGAACCTTTACCGGCGGTTCCCGGCATTGCCCAGGGGCAATACCCGGCATGAACTGCAGCTCATGCCTGCCGTACTGACATGGCGCATGTTGTCGAAACAGCATTCGCCTCAAAAACGGTTGTGACGACAAGATTGATGGTCAGTTGGTTTTGTGCCCTCCTGCAGGACATCCCCGAAATCCAGGTCTCGGTGAAGGATTCGAACCTTCCAACAAGATGTACCGACCACCGCATTCGTCACTAAAAATGCAGCGACAAAATCGCTGACACAATGGCTTTCGCCAAGACCATCGCTCTACCTCTGAGCTACACCACCGATCATGAACCATGAATGATCGATCGTGGAGGGCCTCGAACCCCCGACTTACGGTTTATGTAGTGCCAACAGCATTCGCTGCGTAAACAGCGGCGCGACAAAATCGGTGGGTGTGGAATCCATATTTCAAGTATGTACACCCACTGGCATTCGCGCCAAAACCTTACAGAGTGATGCGTTCGACCTCACTTTCCCAAAAACAAGATGCCATTTGTCCGGCTGCAAAGCTGGCCAACAGGTCAAACACGGCATCTGAAAATCCACCCACATGCAGGATGTCCGCACGAGACGCAGCCTGCACCGAGCCATAGGGCTGCAAATCAATGCAGACCATGCGCGCTTTCGGATTGCGCTGGCGAAACACCTCCCACGCCTTCATCGTCGCCGTTGCACCTTTGCTGGTATCCGCCCAGGATTGATTGTCTGATACGACAATCACCGTGTCTCCAATTGCACCTTCCTGGTTGAGCAGATCAAAGCCACTGGAGATGGCAGTACCACCGCCCAGCAACGCACAGAGCTTTTGCGTGTTGCTCACCACACTGTCACGCGGGTTCAGCGCCACGAGACGAGCAACGGTGTTGAACACGATCACTCCAGCTTTGCGGTTCTTGCGCAGCAAGGCCGAGGCAATGAGCGCTGCGACATCGACACATTTCACTTTCGAGCTGGCGCCGGAACGTGTGCCCGTAATGGGTGATTGCATCGAGCCTGACACATCCACCATGACCCAGGTTCTGCCTTCCAACTCGGGCACGTTCTCCAGTGAAGTATCCAGTGCATCCTGCAAAGCTTCTTTGATTTGCATCGGCACATCTTGCGCATTGGCATAAGCCACCAGCAGTTGGTACGGATAAGCCCGTGCACGGCGCACCAAATCAGCATCGCGCAAGCGCGCTGCAATGACCTCTGTCATATCGGGCAATGGCGCATCCGCCCCGACTTTTTGCAGCGCCGTACGCATGGCTTCAGACTCTGGACCAAACACCCCGTGCCGCGCAAAGGTGTTGAGGTTCATCCGCGTCATCTGCCACGGTGCATGGCGGGCAATGTCGACCCATTGCCTTGTGGACAAGGGTAAACCCGTCAACAGACGGAAATCTACCGCTGGCATCGGCCCCTGGCTGTGTTTGAACTGCTCAAATTCCTGCACGATCTGCGGTAGTTTGGCAACATCGACCGTTTTGCCAATCAACCAGCCATAAAAGCACTCGCGCGTGGCATCCTTCGGTTTTGGATGCACCATTTTGATGATGTCCGCCAGCGACGGTTGCTGCCCCACCGAGGCGTTGAGCAGTTGTACATCGCTGGCCTGTTCCAGCCACTGTTGCACCAAACGCCTGGGCGCTGTACCCAGGGATTTGCGACCAGTTTTACCCGAACGCAGGATTTGCACAAAGTTGCGAAGCATTCGTCCGTTATCAATGACCCGTTCAAAGACGGTTTTGGCCAGCGCAGGAGATTTTTGCGTCAGCACGGCGGCGATCAAGGCTGGTGCATCATTCATGTGACCACGTTGGCGTGCATAAATGGCTGCGCGTGCCAGGAACTCTGCATCGACTTCCGCTGTCAAATTCAGTAGCGCGTCCAACTGATCTTCTGCGCTGGCGTAAAACGTGCCATTGAGCGTTCCCGTCATCAGGTATTGCATTAGACGCGCTTTGGGTGCCAGTATGTAGGCACTACCACCGGCTTCGTTGGTTGTATCTGCCAGCGGCAACCGTTGCCCAAGCTGACTTGCAAATAATTGTGTGTTGACCATGTTGTTCTCGATAGACTTATTGCAAATAGTTGTGTTGACCCACCTTGAACGATGGGTTTGTCCAGCGTGAATGAGATCCAAGCCGGCTGATCAGCCAGTCGTGTACATCGCCACGAATGTTGCGTCCTGCCAGTAAAAAACCTTCAAACACAGAGGGCGCATACGGTGCAAACAGCAGCGGCATGCGCGCCTGCTCGGGTGTGCGATTGGCTTTGCGGCCATTGCAGCCTCTACAGGCTGCCACCACATTGAGCCAGTCATCGACACCTCCTTGCGCCGTTGGCACAATGTGTTCACGGGTCAAGTGTCCTTCGTCGAAATGACCTCCGCAGTAGGCGCAGGTCATGCGGTCGCGTCGGAACAGCTTGGCGTTGCTTAGGCTCGGCACAGCATCAAACAAGTTGATACGCGAGGCTCCCGTGGTCGCCACGATGGCATGCACGTCAATTCTGGACTGCAAACCGGTACAGGCGTTATGGCCACCACGCAGCGTCTTGATGACCGATCCCACCGTCCACGCCACGCTGTTGGTTGCGTAATACGTTGCAGCATCTTCTGGCGTGATCCAATCCTGGGGCATGCCGCGCACATCGAGTTGCAAAATCTGAATCATCACATTTCCTTCGTGTTCCCAACTTCATCAGTGAAACATTCATTAACAACTGGTGTCATGCAAAACATGGCGCGGTATAGGGGATTCAAACCCCCGACTTCACCCTAGACAGGGGCGCACTCTGGTCACTGAGTTAATACCGCAAAAGTGCACTGGGTTGACTTATCAGATTCGAACTGATGACCACCGGGATGAAATGGGTGACCATGCCACCACACTCGAAAGCGTGAAGGACACAACCACCTTTTCCCGAACGCAACGTGCCCGTTTTCCAGGCATTGCGCTCTCCAGTGTGTCTGCATCTTATTTTTTACACGCAGTGCTTCAAGCCTCTGCAGGTCTTTGTACTCCATCCAGAGCAACCTCCTTTGTCTTTAAGCATACACACCTGCAATCCTTTCCCTTCCAGTCCCATTACGAACTGCGTATCGGCTCGCGCCGGCGGGTACTACGATTGCTCTGCTGCCATGGTCGTTTCCGACTTTAGGCAGTCCCGTAGTCAACGTTTGGATGTGGTCTAGGGTTAGGTGTCCCGTTCATTTCTTTTACACGCCTACTTGGCGCTTGCTCCGCTACGGAGAGTGGTGCGCAATGTGACCCTTTGCGCACCAGTAGCGGCCCGAGGTGACAGTCACGGTTCCTCGGAGGTCCGGTATTCCTGCATGAAACTGGGATTCAGGCAATTCAGCTTTCACCATACCTAGCCTAGCTGACCGACATCTTGGGTGGCGTGACTCACCCTTATCGGCCTTACTAACGGCATGCTACTGTCCCCTTTGCCCTTTCGGCATCAGGTAAGCCGCTGCTTTATCTATGAATCTCCAATAGACCTGACCAATGTCAGGAACATCCAAGCGCCGTCGTACGGCGCACATCACAACCCGGGGCTCTACCACTGAGCTAAAGCCAACATCAAAATGGCTCCGTACCGAGGGATCGAACCTCGCTCTATGCTGGTTAACAGCCAGCCGCATACACCCTGTTTGCTTGTAAGGAAAAATTGGCGCGTCTGGAAAGATTCGAACTTCCTACCTCCTGGTTCGTAGCCAGGCGCTCTATCCAAATGAGCTACAGACGCTTGAAAACTGAAAAATGGAGCACAGGGCGAGATTTGAACTCGCGTGAGGTTTCCCTATCGGATTTGCAGTCCGACGCCTTCAACCGCTTGGCTACCTGTGCGCAATAAAATTGGTGCCCCAGGTCGGACTTGAACCGACACGCCCGAAGGCACTGGTTTCTAAGACCAGCGCGGCTGCCATTACGCCACCGGGGCAAAACATTCTCGAAAACGACAAATGAATCAGTCGCTGGCGACAGTGCTCTGGTAGGGATGAAGGGAGTTGAACCCTTGCCTGTCGGTTAAAAGCCGAATGCTCTGCCTTTGAGCTACATCCCTGGTGTTGACCTTCTCGGCTCGACGAATCGCTTTATTTGGTTTGCGATGCGGCCCAGCCTTGCGTTTCATGGCCAACACGACGAAGGGATTTCGCGTAGCCAGGGATTTTGGTTTTCGTTTCATGAAACCTCCGGAAGTGACAAGTGATTGATAGACGTGGTGCACGGAGGTGGAGTTGAACCACCGACGCACGGCTTTGGGCAAAACCCCCAATCCGCAGGCCGTCGCTCTACCGACTGAGCTATCCATGCATAATTGGAAGCAGAGGCTGGATTTGAACCAGCGATTTCGAGCTTATGAGACTCGCGAGGACGGCCGGACTCCTCTACTCTGCAATCGTGGTCGGTGTACGAAGATTCGAACTTCGGGCCCCTGCGTCCCAAACGCAGTGCTCTGACCAGACTGAGCTACACACCGAAAACTGGTAGATGCGACTGGACTTGAACCAGTGCACGCCGCCTTATGAGGGCGGTGCTCTGCCACTGAGCTACGCATCTTTTCATTTCGTCAGTACTCACAGCGCCCGGTTGCATTAAAGGCGTTGGCGGCCTGGCACGCTGCATTGAGATCACTCTCTTTCAAGAGCAACACCAACACATTTCAGCCGGGCTCCAGGGATCCTCGCGACGGCCTATATGCAAACACTGACGAAATGAAGCGGGGGATATTGCCCCTGCACATTCCGGTTGATGCGATTCAAAAAAGAATGCACCAACGCATGACAGCCAATTGTTAAAGATCGGTGCTTTTCGATTCGATGATCAGAAAAGCAAAAAACCCGGATCAGTTGCCTGAGTCCGGGTTTAGGTAAGGGATTTACCTGTGAGGGGCTACACGCCACCTCCACCGGGACTCGGACTCAACGAATTTTCAAATGCATTCACCGGGAGACTCCGGGTGAGTGCGTTTGAAAAGCCGCTAAAGCTGCGATTAAAGAGGTCAACCATGAAATGGGGGCAATCTCGATACATCTGATTGAGCGCGCACGATCCTGCCCAGGGTGTTGGCATGGTTGGCAGATGGTGGCGGGCTTGGCGTATCACGATGAATCTCTGAACGGTTTGAAATATAAAAAGAAACAAATTTGGAATGGCTAAATGGTAAACGATGTTTACCTGGAAAGTTCACTACTTGGCAAATTTTCTGAAATATTTTTTCCCTGTTGTGCCAATACATCACGCATCATTTTGAACAGTTTGGCACGTGACTCGGCTGCAGCCAAGTAGGCTTTTTCGGCTATTTGCAGAAACTCTCGCAATTCAGCCGACTGGTCTGGCGTGTCCGTCGCTTGCACCGTTGGTGAATCGTGCGCTTCGTCCAGCCAGCCTTTGTCCTTTCCACATAACACTTCAATTTGCCGGGCCAACTTGTCACCAATCGTCCTGGCTCCTGACTTCATCCCGGAAAAATAGGTGTTGTGCACCTGTATCAACGCAGCGAATTCGCGGTCCAATCCGGTGATTTGCTGCGAGGGCGAGCGTGCCATACGCTCAGAGACAAACGCAGAAAACAACTGCAACAGATTGGCACGGCGAAGGGATGGGCGATCAGGAATTTGCATCCTTGAATTGTCGCATAGTCAACAACGTTTACCAAAACCCTGCAGCACGTGCGTGTGTCGCAGAGACTGCCATAATTCTGTGCATGGCAAGCGATCATGGTGCCATTGCCAACAAGATATATCCCGCACCGACGCAGGTCAGGGCTGCGTACCAGACCTTTTGCGGCACCTGATGGAACTGTGATGTGTAAATATTTATTCATGCTTGAAAACTCATGGTCGTAACCTGCGTTCCCATGAGAGTCATTCAATTCAAGCATGCCGTTACACTGGTTACCATGCTTGCATGCGGTGCCTGGTCTTCAGCAACAGAGCCGTCAGGCGTATCCCAAACACCAGGGGCATTGGGGACCATCGCCACGCTGGATGTTCCTCGCTACATGGGCACATGGTACGAAATAGCCAAGTACCCCAACCGGTTCCAGAAAATGTGCGTCGCCGATACACGTGCTGAGTACAGCATGCAAGCTGATGGCACAGTCCAGGTCATCAACCGCTGCCGCCTTGCCGACGGTGCAATGACGCAAGCGCTGGGTAACGCGCGTCAGATTGGCGACAAGCAGTCACCACGGCTGAAAGTGCGCTTTGCTCCGGCCTGGTTGTCGTTCATGCCCTTTGTGTGGGGCGACTACTGGGTCATTGACTTGGACACAAACTACCAGTTGGCAGCAGTCAGTGAGCCAAAAAGAGAATTTCTTTGGATACTCGCGCGCACCCCACAGGTCAGTCCAATAGACTACGAAGCATTGCTGACACGACTGGAGCGCAAAGGGTTCGACCTGCGCAAACTTGAAACCGGGCCTCAGATGTTGCGCTGAATGCGCAAGACAACAACAAGGAGTGGCGTAATGCGAATACTGCTAACCGGCGGAACGGGACTGATTGGGCGCGCCTTGTGCCGGGAATGGGCAACCAGGGGGCACGATGTGCTGGTGTGGAGTCGGCGGCCCCATGAGGTTGCGACGCTATGTAGCGGTGCGGTTGGGGTGGCACAGTTGGAGGCAATCCAGGCTGCAGACACCATCGATGCCGTGGTCAATCTGGCCGGCGCACCCATTGCGGATCGTCGATGGACAGCGGCGCGGCGCGAAGTGTTGCTGCAAAGCCGAGTTGGACTCACCCGCACCCTGGTGACTTGGCTTGCTACCCTGTCACGCCCGCCCCGTGTACTGATTTCAGGCTCAGCAGTTGGCTGGTATGGCGATGGTCAGGATACCCTGCTGGATGAGGACAGTTCGCCTCAAAAGCCAGATTTCAGCAGTGCTTTGTGCTTGTCCTGGGAGCAGGAAGCGTTGCGAGCCCAGTCTTTAGGCATCAGGGTGGTGCTACTGCGCACTGCAGCAGTACTTTCTGCCGAAGGAGGCATGCTTGCGCGTTTGCGCCTGCCATTCAGCTTGGGGTTGGGGGGCAGATTGGGAACAGGCAAACAGTGGATACCCTGGATTCATATCGCAGATCAGGTTGGTTTGATCGACTTTTTGCTGCAGCACAACGACTGCAAGGGTCCTGTCAATGCGTGTGCCCCGCAGTTATTGCGTAATGCAGAATTCACCATGGCCCTGGCTAAAGCGTTGCACCGTCCGGCCTTCATTCCAATGCCCGCCTGGATTCTTGAACTGGCCTTGGGAGAGATGTCGAATCTGCTGCTTTTGGGTCAGCGTGTACAGCCGCGCCGCGCGCTGGAGTTGGGCTATCGGTACAAGTTTGCCGAAATAAACACCGCTTTGCAGGATTTACTGGAGGAAAGATCACGACAGCAACTTCCAGGGTAATTGCATCTGAACCTTAGTCGGCTGGAGAGAACAGGGCATGGACGCAATGGACACTTTCACTGCGGATGATGGCGAACGGTTGCACCTGCGCATTGCCGGCAACGGTATCCCTGTGCTGTTTTTGCATGGCTGGACTTCCAGCCATGCGGTATGGAATCCCTTGCTACCAACGTTGACCGCTGGATACCAGGTTTTTTGCCCCGATGCTCGCTGCCACGGTGGGCATGACACGTTGGTGACGACCCAGCCCAGCATCAAACGTCTGGCGCGCGATGTCCTGAATCTGATTGATCACTACGGATTGAACAATCTGGCCGTTGTGGGGCATTCCATGGGCGCGCTGACCCTCTGGCAATTTATCCGGGATTATGGTTGTGCACGCCTGAGCCATCTTTGCATCATCGACCAGTCACCCAAACTGGTCACGGATACCGAATGGGCCTACGGCATTTATGGAGATTTCGATGCGATCCGTTCGCAACAATTGATCACCGAAATGCAAGTCGATTTTGCCGAGGCAGTGATGCGGCTGGCGGCCTATGGTCTGAACGCCCGGGCACTCAATGGCTACGAACGCAATAGCGCCGCTTGGCAAGCATTGCGCCGTTATTTGCACGCCCTCAAACCCGGGCCGTTGATCGCGATATGGGAGTCGTTGGTGGATGCCGATCTTCGCGACGTACTGCCCCAAATTACCATTCCAACCTTAGTGGTGTGGGGATCCGAAAGCAATTTTTATATTCCCGGCACAGCGAAATACCTGCGCGACCACATTGCGTGTTGTCGGGTGATCCGTTACCCAGCAGCGGACCACAGCCCCCAGCTACAGTACCCAGATCGCTTTGTCAGCGAATTGCATGATTTCCTCGGTGGCCTGGGTATGTCATATTCAGCGTCTACGATAGACCGTGATACCCAAGTTGCAATTCTTGGCAGTAACGCAATGTCGGACTTGGTAGCAATGAGATCAACGCAGCTATGACGAAGGTACCCCGTTTAACAATCGACCTACAACGACTCGCCGAACACCAAAAACTGACCATCGGCGACATAGTGCAGTGTAGTCTGCTCTGGCTTTCAAAATGCCAACGCCCATCGCTAAATACCCGTGCATCAGCGTAGGCCGCCGTGACTTCGCTAATGAACATCCTTCAGATGCGTTGCGCCACAAGTCCCAGCAACGCCGATTGACCCACGTGCTTGCTGCCCTCGTTCAGATCAGCTTCGTATTCCCGAATGATCTGCATGTCAAAGCCAACCAACTCCTCACGCAGCAACGACTCGGTATACATGTGAGAAAGGTGAGGTGGGCCACCCGTTTTGTATTCCAGTTGTTTGGGCGTGTAGCCTTGCAAAATCAGAATTCCGCCAAGCTTGAGACTATTTCGGATATTGGTAAACAGCCGGGCGCGCGCCAGTGGGTCGGCAAATTGCAAGAAGATCATGGCCACGCCATCGTAGGTGACTGGAAGTGTAATATAGAAAGTGAAATATTATTATTTAATGATATTTCGAACTGCGAATTTCCAGAAATTATTCCAATCGTTTGAGCCCATTGCCGCCCTTAATTGCAAGACAGGATCGAGTCCTTCTCTTGACCAGCGCATGTGCTGCTGACCTTTACAGCGTTGATTAATTAAACTTTCAACCGTTGATTCGGCCAGATTGCTGGTAAATACCAATCCAGCCTTTTGACGCGCTCGATAGTCAACAATTTTACTCTGATTATTCATTATATAATTTTGCAGGTTTTCCAACCGCTTTCGGTAAGCTTTAGGGCATTCTTTGATCAGGGAATCCAACCTAAGCAAAGCATATTCCGTCTTACCTCGCCAAAGGTGCCATTTAACTCTGATCAGCCTGGATTTAAACTCATCTGGCAGTGAAATGTTTTGAATTTTCATAGCCAGATGAAACCAGTCCAAAATCAATAGCATTGAAGCACATAATGGTCTGAGCGCTTCTACAATCTGCCAACAATTCTGCGCACCATCACACAACGCCGTGACCTTGGTGTCTGGAAACAGCCCTTGTTTTAAGGCAGCCGCAACTGTGTTGTTGATCATTTGTTGCTGACCATCATCCAAGGCCGATGCGGCGCAGTGTTTGCTGGTCAAGGTATTGCGGGTTCCAGGCTCATTGCTTACCAATGCCTCGGGCCGGTACACTACAGCTGTCATCGCTTCAAAGCTGCGCTTACCGTCTTCGGTCGTATTGATATGGCCACCATCGACGTTGATGATCAACTCGGCTGCGGGTTCAGCCGCGATCACTTGGCTCTCCATGCGGTGCAAAACGCCCACCTGCTCCCCCACCAACTCGGACGTATGCTTGATCCTGTCATGGTTGTTAATGCTGCGTTTTGCGCCGGAAAATACGGAAAAAAGTTCTTCACTTTCACGATACGTATGAGTCGCACCTAGCTCAGACTGAAGTTTGATCAAATCAGCGGACATTGAATTCCCAAGAACGCTTTGTATTGTTGAGCCAGATTCGTATTTGCAGTCTGGACAGCGCATCCTGCAAATTTCCAGTTTATGATCCGTAAAAACATCGTGATAATCTGATACGCGTTTTCCATTTCTACTAAGCTTTATATCTTTACACTTTGGACAGTATTGAGGTTCTGAATATATTAGCGCAATTTGCTCTTTGAGAAAGGCATCCAGGCAATCATGGAGTAATTTAATTTGATCCCCATGAAATAAACCAAAATTGAACACATCGACTGGCTTTTCGATCAAACCATTCATTATTATTTCTTTCGAATGCACTATTTCCTCATGCCCTGGGTTAGACTCATAGCTTTCGAAACATATCCTGAATTTCTTCGTCATGGTAGTGAACTCCGCTGTATTTATCAGATAGAGAACAATACCACAATTCTTTGGAATTCACTTCCATTATTACACTTCCATTATTAAACGGGGTACCTTCGTTATCGCCGAGTTGATCTCAATGCTACCAAGCCCAACATTGCGTTACTGCCAAAATTTGCAACTTCGGTATCACGGTCTATCGTAAACGCTGATTTGACATACCGGATCGCCCAGGAAGTCATTCAAGTCGCTGACAAAGCGATCCGGGTACTGTAGTTGGGGACTGTGATCGGCTGCGGGGTAATGACTCACCCGGCAGCATGCAATATGGTCAAGCAGGTATCGGGCTGTGGCGTGTGTATAGAAATTGGTCTTGGCTCCCCACACCAGCAAGGTTTGAACGCTTATTTGGGCAGCACATCGCGCAGATCAGTTGCCACCAACAACTCACATAACGCGATCAATGGCCCTGGTTTGAGGCTGCGCAAATAGAGGCGCAATTTTTGCCAGGCGACACTGTTGCGTTCGTAGCCATTGCGTACCCGCGCGTTTAGACCATAGGCCTCAAGCCGCATCACTGCCTCGGCAAAATCGTGCCGCATTTCGGCGATCAATCGCTGTGAACGGGTCGCATCAAAATCACCATAAATGCCACAGGGCCATTCAGCATCCGTTACCAGTTTGGGTGACTGGTCGATGATGTAAAGATGGCTCAGACGTTGACAGCCATAGTCCCGAATGAATTGCCAGAGAGTCAGCACAATGGGTCAAATAGTCGTCTCAAAGCCCTTTTGTCTCAAAACCTCCTGACTTTTTGGGTTTAGTCAGGAGGTTGGGGGGTTTTTCGATTTCTCAGTCAGGAGCTCCTGACTGAATAGCCAGTTGCACCGGAACTCCTGGGTGCCAGAATGGATACATGTCGAACTTCGTGAATGGTCACGGCGATGTGGCTGGGGTGGTTGAGACGAGATGATCTGAAATAGCCATTGGATTGCCTATTCCATACAATCACTTATCGATCAACTTTATCTGAGCCCACTATGAATCTTTTTGGCCTTTGTCTAACTGCCAGTCTCGCCCTTGCAGGCAATGCCTTTGCTGAATCATTTACCCTCACGAGTGATGACATCAAATCAGGTGCCACCATTGCGGATGAACAAGTTTTCAACGGCTTTGGGTGCGCTGGTAAAAACATATCACCCGCTTTGAAGTGGTCTGGAGCGCCCAAGGGCACGAAGAGCTTCGCACTGCTCGTTCACGACCCGGACGCACCGACCGGAGGCGCGGGATGGTGGCATTGGGTTGTTGCCAACATTCCCGGAAACACAACTGAACTACCGAAGGGGGCCGGAAAACCCGACGGAGCGGGTCTTCCACCAGGGGCTCAGCAAATCAGTACCGATTTTGGTGGTCCAGGTTGGGGTGGCCCTTGCCCTCCAGTTGGTGATAAAGCACATCACTACAATTTCTCCCTTCATGCACTCAAGGTTGAAAAACTCGAAATTCCAACTGGAGCAACTGCTTCTTTGGCCGGTTTCATGATCAACGCAAACTCCATTGCTAGTGCAAAACTAACCGGGAAATACGGTCGGTCGAAATAGCAGGAGTGCTGCGCAGAATTTTTCTCGCAGCGACAAAATTTATCCGTTGTCGCAATCCTCGCTCCGGTGGACACGGTCTTCTTGAGCCACGGTTTTGTGTCAACGCCCCCACAGTCGTGCGTGGTGCAACAAGTTGTCTGAAAAGCCCGCTTTCGAAAGGAATTATCATGTCCCGCATAGTAAAAGAGTCGCTGCCCGCTGTGCCGGTACACATGGCTCCTGACGCAGGAGTATTTGAATTGGCTGGCACTCCACCGGCCTGGATTTGGGTACATACCTGTCCCACGCGTAACTGCAGCTGCCGCTTTGGCTTGGTGATGGCGACCTATGCGGGTCGCGAAAAATTACTGGAACGTGGGGCCAGCGTCCACCAAGCCTGGGAATCCGGTTCCGTCTATCGCAAAGTGGCGAAAGAACTTGATGATCTGATCGTCTTTGACATCGACATTGATACTGCCGATGTTTCGTTGATGGAGAACTCAAGCCCGATGGACGTCTCGGCCTATCCACACATCGAAAGCATCGCCAACCGCATCGACGGTGAGGTGCTCGATGCAATAGGACGCCTTTGGTACCACGGAAAGGGCGGGCTTGACCCCGAGCAGTTGATGAACGGGGCCGCTGAAATTAGCATCAATCACTGGAAACCGGGTGACATGGTGGCTTGGGTTGATGTGTGTAATGTAAGACGCGATTTCTATCGGATTGAAGACCGGCTCTATGAGGCTTTTGATTGCTACTGTGTTCTCCCAGACTGCACCTGCGCTGAGGTCCGCGTGGGCTTTGAATTGGCTGAGCAACAAACCTTGCAATTGGCAGGGGATGTATTGGTGCATCTGTCAGGTGAACTCGAGTTCAATCCCGGCAGCATGTCACCACAACTTCTACATCAGCTGTGGTCAGCCTACCAGAAGCGTCACCCGAATTACCTAGCACGCATAGTACACCGTTACCCGATCATGAAATCAGTTGGTGCGCGCTGTCGTGCGGTACCGGTGGTTGCTACGCCCAAGATTGGCCGCAACGAGGCATGCCCCTGTGGGTCGGGTAAAAAATTCAAGAAGTGTTGCGGTAAGGGTTAACCGCGCAGAGGCGAAGTGCTCGATTTCTGAAGCTCCGGCATACCAAGTGAATACTGAAATCGGATAAAACCGCGATACCTGAAAAAATTAAATGGCTACAACGAAAGTACAGAAACTCCAATCCTCCACCGCTCAACACAAACAAGGCGACGATCCTGGTAGCGAGATTTCACACGCCGAGACAGTTGCAGTGCTGGACTTTGAAACAACTGGCATGTCACCGAACTATGGTGATCGGGAACATCGGTCAATTTGTACCGACTGAATGACATCTCCGTCCTCTATTTGCCAATTGGTCAAAACAGATTTCTTGCTTCGCGCTAAACAGATTTAGAAAGCTTGCGCTGTATTTTTTATAGCATTTTGCACAATCACACCAAAGTCTAGAAGACGTTTTGTCATATCAAGTACGGCTTTGTCCTTGCTGAGGAGTTGCGCGCGGTGTTCCACTGCCAGGTCGATAAACTTTTGGTCGTCCGGGTCTTTGCAGGTAACGCAGGCTTTGGCAGCCATGTCGACCATGTTGGAATGTACGTCAAACTGCACCAGTACATCTTTTGCAGGTATCTGATGCAAGGTCAGCCGTTTGACAATCTGTGGGTAGCTCAAGACGCGCTCAAGCTCTGCTCGCATAGCTTGTGTCGTCAACCAACGTAAATTGCCACAACTCAGCGCCGCCAGCAAGGCGTGCGTAGCTGTGTCCTTGAAGACGAAGGCATCAAGAACTATGTTGGTATCAAGGACGACAGTTCGGTGTGATTTAAAATTTGGTGACACTTCTCAGTTTCCCATCGCTACATCATGCAGGTAATGACCGTAGGGGCGGTCACCGGGTTTACCCATCGTGGCATCTATTGAACCATGCGAAATTCCTTTATTCGCTATGCCGGTAGCACCCCTCCATTTTGGGTTGATGCTAATGCTGAGTCGAGTAACTCGTAAGCGAACCAGTGCTGTGGCGTTTATTCTGGCAAACGTGGCAACGGATTTAGCTGTGCCCAGGACTTCATGGAGCAACGAAGATGACAGAAACGCACATGCCAACCCGTTTTCCTTCGGCAACGCGCCACTGGCTTTTTCTCGGTTTGCTAGCGATCTTTACGCTTGTAGGCTGTAGGTCCACAGCAGAACCCAAGACAAAGGCGTCATCAACTGTTGCCGTCCAGCCCACTCAAATTGCCGCTGACGAAGCCGAACACAGCAAGAAGTTTGCGCTCTGGGTGACTGAGTTTAGCGCCATCGCCCGCAAGGCAGGCATCAATGAGAATACGCTGCACATTGCTTTTGATCCGATTCGCTTCTTACCAAACGTAATTGAGTTGGATCGGGCGCAGCCTGAGTTCACCCGCTCGGTATGGGACTACCTCGATAGCGCGATATCGGCGCAGCGGATCACCCGTGGCCGGGAAAAGCTGCAACAACTGGGTGCCAAAGCCGATGCCATAACTGCCCGTTACGGCATCCCGACCGAGATTGTCATTGCCATCTGGGGTATTGAGAGCAATTACGGCAGCAATTTCGGCAACATTCCGACCATTGATGCCTTGGCGACGCTGGGTTTCGAGGGCCGACGCGAGGCGTGGGCACGTAGCCAATTACTGGCCGCTTTGAAAATTCTGCAAAACGGTGACATTGATCGTTCGCAGATGATCGGATCGTGGGCAGGAGCGATGGGCCAGACGCAGTTCCTGCCCTCTAACTTTCTGGCCTATGCGGTTGATGCCGATGGCGATGGCCGCCGCGACTTGTGGGGCAGTGCGGCCGATGTGATGGCTTCAACGGCGAACTTTTTGGCAAGCTCTGGATGGCAGACCGGTCAGCCGTGGGGGACGGAAGTGCGCTTGCCGCCGGAATTCGACTATGCGCGCGCCGATGACAGTGTGCGACAAACATCGGCGGCCTGGGCGAGAGAAGGTGTGCAGTCGATGAACGGTACACCACTGCCAGCGCTGGCCGACAGCTCGATCTGGTTGGCGTCCAGCGCACGCGGACCGGCCTTCTTGATCGGACCCAACTTTCGCACGATCCTGCGCTACAACAACTCGACCAGCTATGCACTGGCTGTCAGCCTGCTGGCGCAACGCCTGGCAGGTGGTCCGTCGGTACAGGCCCCCTGGCCGCGAGACGTGCAAACTTTGACGCGCAGCCAGTTGCTGACAATGCAAACGATCCTGAACACACGCGGTTTCAACTGTGGAACGCCCGACGGCATGATGGGACCGGCCACACGGCGAGGCGTTCGTCAGTATCAACGCAGTCTGGGCCTACCAGCGGACGGATATCCAAGCATGGAACTGCTGCAACACCTGCAGCAAAGCAGCGGCGCAACTCCTTGAGGCAACTTCATGGCGTGAGTGGCGCGGGGTTTTTGCCCTGTGCAGCGATTGCTTGCTGGCATAGACACCCACAGCTTTCTCATAAAAAAGCAGCCAAAAATGTGGTATAGATCCCGCCAAAATTTTTGCAGATGGGATTCCAAATGGCTATAACGAACGATGTACTTCACTGTGATGAAAAGGTTACAAGCTTTGTAGAGTTGCTGAGAAATGACCTTCCAGACCACCGTGACAATCGAGGTAAGGTTCACTCGTTGACGGTTGTGATTGTGGGGGTTGTTCTGGCGACACTGATTGGTCGCCAGAGTCTCTCCGGTGTTCACCGCTTTCTTGTTGCCCGTGCGGATTGGCTGGGAAAGTTGGTGCAAATCGAAGGAGGAAAGCCGATTTCGCGTGCGCATCTGCCACGTCTGCTGAACGGATTGGACTGGGTGACGTTAAACGGGCTAATCGAACGTTGCTTCTGCGTTAGATTGCAATGTGATGGGCAAAAGCGATGGGTGGCCGTTGACGGCAAGGCGTTGCGTGGCACGCTTGATGCTGGCGACAAGCAGAATCTAATCTTGGCGGTTGCTCACGATACGCGCGAAGTTTTGGCACAGGCTAGGCAGTGCGGCGATAAGTCCAGCGAAATCCCAGAGGTGCGAATGCTATTGAAAGACAGTGGACTGGATGGGCAAAAGGTGTCGTTGGATGCTCACCACTTCAACCCCACCACTGTGACACAAGTCCACCAAGCCGGGGGCATTTACCTCACGCAGGTCAAAGAAAACCAGCCAGTCTTTTTGCAACAATGCCAAACCTTGCACTCGCAAGCTTCAGCACTGGCCGATACGGTCGAGCATGAAAAGGCGCATGGACGCGTTACCACGCGCCGCGCTAAGATTTTTGCGCTGACATCCCTTAATCCTGACCCGCGCTGGAAAGACAGCGGTCTATCCGTACTTGTCGTCATGGAGCGCGAGACGTTTGAGGTTGCCAAACAAAAAACCACTTCTGAGACATCCTACTATGTCAGCAACACGGCGTTGACGCCGTCGAATGAAAAACCTGTTGTCGAGGAGTTGGCACAGGCCATTCGTGGGCATTGGGGGGTGGAATCGAATAACTGGATACGCGATGTCACCTTCGGTGAGGACAACGTAAAAACAAAAGCGGGAAACCAAGCCCAAGTCATGGGATTATTGCGTGGGCTTGCCATTGAGTTGATCAGGAAAACGTCGCCGAAAAACTTCAAAGCTACCATTGAAAAGTTTGCTGATGTAACTGGGTACCTCGAATCGATGCTTTTGCAAGTGAAATTTTTATGAAGAAGCCTTGGTCAAGCGGTCACGTCAATCGTACAGGTCGCAAATTTTGAGGTTGAAATGATCCATCTGAGAGGGAAAACCCGTGGCCGAAAAGAGCCGCACCCATCAAGTTTTTAGTTCTTGACTTTTCCCGCGTAGATTCATCCACCGCGGCTCGTGGCATTGGCGTACCCTCGTAGCGAGGGCGATGGCTCCAGTCGGCCCAGGTCTCTTCCGCTCATGTGCTTCTCGGACGGAGTCAAAGAGGACAACGCCTTCACCTTTTCACCTTTTCTGACAATACAGCGAACTGCTCTGCCGGATTGTCTGCAGTCAGCATACGTCGGACGCATTCCAAAATCGCTTCGCCTTGAGTGAGTCGTTTCAGGCTAGCCACGGTCCACGCAGGTTTTTTATTTTCCAGGCAGGCTTTTTGCTGAGGATTAAGCAAGAGGGCATGGTCGAGCAGCAGACTCAGGATCAGGCTTAGGCTTGATCCTTCCTCGCCTGGCTGTTTGGCCAATTGTCCCCAACCTTCGTTGAGTTTCCGGTCCGCAAAGAAATTCGACGATGGCAGCTGCCATCTGATCGACCACAAAATTTGAAACAAGCATGACTACCAATTGACATAAATATCTTGTAACTTATTGAAGTTACATAGTAATTCGCAATTTTGTAAGAAAATGTTCTACATAAATAGAAATATTTACACACTGTAAAAAAGTAGTGTAGAATGAAGGCATTCGTATCTAATGATGCAGATTACTGTGCTTTTTCACAGGTTTGATAGTGCAAGCCTGCTGAGCAAACTTTTGAAGCAATGAAACCAACTACCACAATCGGTTCGACCAAGAGAATTGCGGACTTCAAACTGAACTTGAAGTACGTTAGTCTGCGTCAAATTCTGGGTCTGGACAAAGAAATTGGAGAATTCTTTGAAGCGAATGATTTCAACTTTGAGACCGTAATTGATTTTGAAGCGTGGAGCAACGATGCTGCGCAATGGGTTTATATGTGTGCACCCATGCTTCTCGTGCGGCGCGATCAGGGCTTTGATGTCATCGGAACGGGCAGAACGTGGCGTGTGGCCCAGCAACTTTTTGCCGACGATGATGCTGTGCCGACGCTGCAATTCGATTCGCATCGATTGTCAAAGCAGGTAAAGCTGCAAATTGTCGCGGCCGAACTTTTTGGGTTGTGCAGCGAATTCCGCACCCGGCCACATGTTGCCGCACGGTTGATGCAACTCTGGCAAGCTATGAATGACTTGCAGATACCATCCATTACTGGGTCTGGCGCAAAAGCTTTTGCACGGGGAACCGGATATAGTCTCAAGCCGCTACAAAAGTCAAAAAAACCAAATGCGGTGAACAGTAGTACGGAGAATCCGGATGCGACCTAGACCGCTGCTGGAGAATTCTGATGTCTGTGTCTAAGGACCCACTTGAGAAACCCCTGACCAGTCAGGCTCATAAAAACTTGCTGGAAGCAGCTCAGGGTGTGGGGTATGACAGTGATACGGTACGGCAGTTGCTTCGACTAATTAATGCCCACCCCCATCTGGTTGCGCATGCGCGAGTTTTTGCGAACATTGCCGAATATCTCGCAGTAATTCAAACTGGCAAACTGGGGATAGTTGCAGAATGGGGGCAGTATATTGCTTCATGGATTGACTTTTGCCGTTGGGCCGCCGATAACGCGGACGCAATAACAACGCTTCCCGGCTTAGATCAGTTTAACCATCAGCCTGAAAACGAGCATGATCATCCGCTACTTGGTGAGGGTGTCGACAGGCATGGGGTGGTAACAGCCCTTTGGAATCGTCATCAATCAAGTCCGAGCTACCCGCCAGATCCGGACAATAGGCAAGCACTTCGGTTTTTCTATCTTCAGACTCATGTTCTGTTGAGCTACGTTCAAGCACGCTGGAAATATGCAGAACTGAACTTCTACGAAAACTACGATGGCAAAAAGGAGCGTCCTGTAGCACCGGCGTTGAGTGGTGCTGCAACCCGCTCAATCAGGGAGTTCAGTCTGCAAACGTACGACCAATTCTTGTCATTATTGTCCCCAGAGCTGCCCGTACCAGAGTTTTTCGTCGATATTGCCAAATTCCGGGGCAATTTAGCATCCTTACCGTTAGATATACAAGCCAAAGCAGGGAATTACCTCAGTGCATTGAAGCGCTACTTTCGTGGTGCATGGAACGTGCACAAAGGCAAAAAACCCAGACGACCACAGCATGGCGGAGGTGGTGGAAGCAAAGCCAAGCGTGAGCGCCGTCCCGGCTTTATCCATTTCGCATCGGAAGGGGTTGAATTTGAGAAGTCGCGATACACGACCGAAGATGCAGATTTTCCGGAGTCAGTCGGGGAAATGGTATGGATCGATACCGGCTCGGGCGATGACGATACTCCCAGGCAAATGGAGTTGTCTGGGTTGGCTCCAACGGAAACCCTGGAGCCAATTTTCCGGCTGGTGGACGCCGATGAGTACCGAAAGTCCATCCAAAGGCTGCACTTTGCGAGTCTGGCACAGGAAATGGCCGCCCAATCGTACTCATGGAGTTGGGAAAAGCTTGGCAGAGGCGAGCAAAAAGTACTCTGGCACGCGATTGAAAACGCAATTGCTGAGTTTCGTCAAAATCCTACTAACAAATCGGTAGCACGCTACCGACTAATTGCTGCGTTGGTGCTGAAATTCATGATGGTGCTGGGGCAGACTCAAGAGCGAGCCAAGGAGCTCAAAATCAAATGGATTGAGTCCGCGCATCAGCTTGCACAATTCGATCAGGAAACGTACGACTACCCGGTTCTCTTTGCAACGAAAACCGGAGAAGGGCAAGCCATTGCCCTGGGATTTGGACTACCGGCAATAGAGCCAGATTACAAGACAGAACTTGAAGATGAACAACACGCATTGTCTCGCCCGCTCAGTTCGTTCATTGTGCTACCCGACCTTTGTGGCCTTGCCCAGCAACTACTGAATTTTTACCATGAGGAACGTCGATTCAACGATCACATCTTCGGAATTGAACCCAGAACACTTTCAGAAAAAATCGGCGACCTCTTGGGTCCCCTTGGCTCCAGATTCACGCCAACAAAGGTTGCCTTGGTGATGCCATCACAAATTGTGCGCCAAACCGGAGACATCAGCCTGGCCTGGGTGGTGTGCTCCATCGATTCTCGACGAAACGAATCGCGTATGTATTACACGCGCCATACCATCAAGAAAATAAGAGCCACTTATATACAAGCGGCAACTTCTATACTGCGCTTGGTTGGCTACACACCACAGCTCTCCATCACACTGGAGGAAGAAGAGGATATGCCATCAGTAGGTGCCAGGTTTGTATTGCGGTTTGATCTATTAAAAGACGTCATTACCAATCTCAAAGCTATGCTCACCAAGCGATACCCGGATACATTGAGCCGTGCATATATTTTCAAGTACGACCAGTACTATCTGTTCTACACTTATCTCATGCTGTCAATCAGCACAGGGATTCGTGCTGTAGTCAAACCTGTTGGACTCTACTCTGATTGGTGCTTGGCTGGTGGTCCATATTATGGCTTTTATTCCGGTCTCTCAGATAAAGAAAGCATGTATTTTGACAAATCCCGTTTAGTCGAAGTACTGCCTGAACTGGCAAAGCAGTTCAAAAATTATCAAGTCCATGTGAAATTTTTGCTGTCGCAAATTAACCTGCGTGGACAGTGGGAGTCTGCCAAGCTACAAGACCAATTGTTATTGGTTTTGGATGGAAAACAGAACATCACTGCGCTGAGTCCAACCTGGATTGAAGAACAATTCAAAGAACATCTCGGGCCAGTTCCGGCAAATTTCAACCGCGCTTTCATGCGCACAGAATTACTTGAACGAGGTGTTGCAGCAGAACTCGTAGATGCATTTTTGGCCATGCCAACGTCGGAGAAAGCCCGTATTCGATGTTTTCCAGTTTCGATTTCGGACGTTCGCTCAAAATTCTGGCTCCGGTCATTACACAGATCATTGATGAACTTGGCTTGGTTTCCATTGAAAGCCGGTTGGTACCTTATTCAAGCCGTCTGACGAAGAAATGATTGACATCGAACAACTCTGGGTTAAGGTAGGACAACGCTCACCGGCGTATCGTGCCAAGGAAATCGAACACCTGCGCGCATTTCTGGCCGTGCATAACTGTGCACATGCCCAAGTTCTCAGCGGTCTTGTCTGCGAAAAGCCATTGGACCAAGCCAGTGCGGGTGACCTGGAAGCCAGTGTCATCGAACGTGTGCGCAATGAAAAAAATTTCACCCGCTGGACTGCTGCCGAGTGGTTGCGTTTGCTCGATACTGCCTTGCGCCTATACCGCGATGCCGTCGGCACTGAAATCCATTTCACCAGACTTGCCGTGATTTTGCCCCCGGCGCAAAGTACGTTTGCTCCCCCCTGCATTGAAAAAGTGCGGCCTGTAAGATGTTGGCGTAATGCATTCGAGCGCTGGCTTGTAGACTTGGGGCAGCGCGAAATCAAGTTTGAAGAATGGTGTGCTGGAACTGTGCTTTCGTCTATTTTGCTGGGGGCATTATTGGATGCATCGAAAGTGCGTTCCCTGCTTAAACAGTTGACAGTTGATGTGAAGCAAGCCCAAGGACGTCCGTATTTTGAATTTCACCAGAATTACGCCAATCTTGGAGACTTTCACTGTCAGCGCTGGTACTTGGACCCCATTACCGAACTTCTTTACTATCGTCGGCCCCAAGCGACTCAGGAGTTGACCGAATCTAGATTGAAAACAGCCATTCGCAAACTGTTGACGAAATTCGAGACACCATCCAATGATTTGCCACAAAGCTTAGCTGATTTGGTCGAACGCACGACACTGGATTGGTACCAACACGCTGCGAGGGTTGATGTTGAGGTCATGTGCCGCAGGGTTGTGGCACATGCGCCGCACGAGCGGGCCTGGAGCCGAATTTTTCAAGCATCTGACAAATCGTCCAGTATCCACGTTGCACCGGTTAAGCAGGATGCAGAGCGGATCGAGAGCACGTGGCTTGACGATGTCGAATATTTATTTCCGTGGTACGGTGCAATATCGAAGGCGCTTGGTCAATCGGCAGAGCAGAAATTGATGGATCTTGCCGCGATCAAAACGGATATACCGAGTGCATTTGTGGTCTATATTGACTGGGTGCAAGACCTGCTTCAGGGGAAGAACAGCACGCGCCACAGACTGTCGGCTTCGGTCATTAAGACTTATTTTGATTCCGTCGTACCTGTCTTGCTGGCTATATTGGGTGACACCAACCCGGTTGAATTAAATTCGCAGGATTTGACCGAAATTTACCAAGATGCTGTGTTTTATCGGCCATCTCAAATATCGCAGTCCAACTTGGCCAAAGGTTTGCGGGAGTTTCATACTTTTCTGGTCAGAAAGCATAAAAAAAAGCCTCTGCAAAGCATTCGCAATACTTTGGGTGATGATGCCGGACTGGAGCCAGTGGATGCCAATCTGGTGACTATGGAGGAATACACTGCGGCCATGGCATTTCTGGATAAGCAGCTTTTGCGCGGGAAAGACCAGGACCACATTCAGATTGCAAAGTTGGTCATGATGTTTGCATTTCGGTGCGGTATGCGGCGCATGGAAATTTTTGGTCTTAGGATGATGGATATCAGTTCGCTAAAGGAACTGGAGGTTCTGATTCGTCCGTATACAGAGCGAAGACTAAAATCCGATGCCGCACAACGCATCATTCCAGCGCGATTTTTACTTTCGCATCAGGAACGACGCGACCTGCGTCTGTGGTTGAAACGTCGCCAGAGCGATCCTGATGCCAAAAACCCAAATTCTTATGTGCTCGCGCTTCCAGGACGGCAAGGCATGGAGGTGGTTTCTTCGGAGCGAACATCGGATCGGATTATCAAAGCATTACAGCATGCCACGGGCCACAAAAAAGCCAAGATTCATCAGCTTCGGCATTCGTTTGGGACATGGATGTATTTGGCTTTGCGCACTCCGGAGTATGCCGAAGCCTTGCCACTGTTTGATCATCTGCCTCAGACAAAAAAGTTCTTAATGTCTGGGCAAAGGCTGAGGAAATTGCTGCTGAACCATACCGGTGGCACCACCCGAACACACGCCTTTGCGGTGGCACGATTGCTGGGACACAGCACTCCACTGGTGTCACTGGAGCACTACATTCATAGCACCGAGTTCATTCATTATGCAATGGTGGTACGTCACGCCGCACAGTTGCGCCAGAAGTCGATCATTGGGGCTTCGGGCTTGAACCCGCGTTGGGGTGCACGTCTGCTTGGGCTAGGACTAGGGCATTTCATCGAACAAGTCAGACGCAAAAAACAGAGAAAGGTTGAAGAATTACCTTCTGAAACTGTTTCGAGTTCTGATAATGCACTGATAAAAAAAGGACGTCCCAAAAAAATAACGCCTGCTAACTGGATAGCCCTGGAAAATGTGCATGGTTTCCTCCATCGCTATGCATCAACCGAATATCCGGTGGATGAGTTGTGCAAGCAAATAGGTATTGATGTCGAAGCTGGTCAGCTTATCATTTCCCGTACCCAAGCCATAGGGGCAGAATACAAGATAGTCCCGCGCGGGACGCGCGCCATTGCGTATCCAGTTTTTTACCGTCAGGGGGGTGAGATAGCCTGGGCCGAGGAGTTGGAGAAAAAATTGCAGCGGGCCTTTGCCCTGTCTGCAACTTTGGCCAGCGCCGGGGTCATTGCACACTTGAAGTATTTCAACTTCAGCAAAGGAGACGTGGCTTTTAAGGGAGTAAAGGATGAACAGGGTTTCAACGACTATTTGAAGTTTCTTAAGTTGATGGAGGTTGATGAGCAAGGACTTCAGGTTTTGCTTCGAACCACGGGCGATGCTTCAATTCCAAGTTGGGCAAAACAAAAGTTGGCGTCCTTTGGTAACGTAAGTGTTCTGCTGGCTAAACCGCCAGTGCCCGCGAAAGCTCAATCATATATTCCTTGGGTTGGGATTCAGTTGAGAGATGACGCAGGTAAAGTTTGGCCCACTTCAACCCGCTCATTGATGTACTTGGCACTTGTATCTAACCCGAATGTTTCATAAACCTGCCGGGTAGCCCAGATGGAGCAAAATTCTGGTCGCGACACGACCTGGGGTGTTTGTTACCGGCTGTCTAATAGCGCGCAAATTTGGCGGAGTTTTTCAAGCGCTGGTGCACAAACAAAAAGGGCCTTGTCGGCCCTTAGTTATTGGTTCAGAAAACAATAGTTGAGATCAGAATGGCACCCCATCATCATCGTCTGAGTAAACAGGCTTGAATCGAGTGATACGTGTGGCTTTCTGGTGCGCATGTAGTTTGTCCTGATAACGGCTGTGAATCACATGCAGCAAGTCCTCCAACAACTCTGCAACGGCCGCTGCCTGCTCAGTGCTCCAGTCATTGTCGATGGTCATGAACAGACCGGATTGTCGCCCTGAAGGCAATTGCATATGTTTTGTAACGCGCTTCATGATTTAGCCTTTCTGCGTTTGGCTGCCATATCTGTGGATCGTGCCTGTGCCTCCTTGAGACGATAGGATTCGCCCTCGATGCCAATCACCTCAGAGTGATGCACCAGGCGGTCAACCAAGGACACCACACAAGCGGCATTGGGAAAGACATCCCCCCAGTCGGCAAACGCCTTATTGGTGGTCACAATCGTGCTCTTGGACTCATAGCGACGGTTGATCAACTCGAAGAGCAAGTCGGCATGCCGGTTTGAGTATGAGAGGTAGCCGATCTCATCAATCACCAACAAATCCGGATTGACGTAATGACGCAAACGCCTGCGTAGCGCCGCATCACTGTCCATGGCAGCCAACTCCCCAACATCTCTCCTGCAGTGGTGAAGCGCACCGTAAAACCCTGAACCAGAGCCTGATAAGCCACATTTTTTGCCAGCATTGACTTGCCCACGCCATTGTTACCGCGCAATATCACGTTGACGGATTGCGCCATGAACTCCAGCGTCATCAAAGCCTCGATGGCTGCGCGATCACATTGTTTGGGCCACTTCCAGTCAAAGTCCGCTAGTGCCTTGAATCGCCCGATGCGTGCGTCATTCAGGCGTCGCTCAAGGCTGCGCTGGGTACGTGCGTGCTCCTCCCAGTCCAGCAGACTTGGCAGCCAGGGGCATCGGCCAGTTCTGACCAATGTTCCAGCACACCGTGTAGGCGTAGATTTTTGGCTCGCGTGAACAAAGCATCATTTTTGGGATCCATCGTTGTCGCCCCTTGATGTTTCTGGTTGGGAATCAGTGTTGTTTAATTGGTCGTAATTTTTCAATGGGTGGGGTGGATCACCGCGTCACGCAGTCGAACGTTTTCACTGAGTTGCACGACCACCGGCGCAGGGGCTTGCTGGGCTTGGCGCTGTGCCTCCAGCGCCAGACGAACTGCATTGGGGTGGGGTACCTTGCGTTGCAGTGCGTTCAGAACGGCCGTTTGCACCTGGTCGGCACCGTAGCGATCAAGCAATCGCAGCAGCGCTGCAGTGATAGCGCCCAGGTGTTCACCTTTGGCTGCGGCCTGTGTGAGTAACTCCACGCTGGCAGGTACGGCCTGCTGCAAACGATTCATACCACGCTGGGCGTGCGCTGCGGCTTTTCTCTCAACCAGGTCTTTGATGTGTGATTCAATCTCGATTTGCTGACCCTTGTCATAGCTGCGAGCGTGGATGGCCACCACCGTCTGGGCATCCAGAATACGCACCGTTTTGGTATCAGCAAGCACCGTGAGCGTTTTGCGCACATGGGTGTGCGGTACCGAATAGTCATTGAGGTCAAAGCGAACATACGGGGTTTTTCCGACCTTGACCACCACACGCTCTTCCACCGGATAGGGGTTGGCAGGCAATTGCAGAAGGCGTGGCACCTCCTGGGAAAAGGCCTGTGCTACCGTCATGGTTTTGTCTTGCGGACAAGCCCGATCACTGGCAGTTCCATTGATCCACGCATCGGCCTGGGCATTGAGGTCATCCAGATCGGTAAATGTACGTGCGGCAAAGAAGTTGTCACGGATATAGCGAATGGCGCGTTCGACACGCCCCTTCTCATTCCCTCTGGCCACGGCCACCGGGCGCGGTTCGAAGTGGTAGTGGGCGGCAAAATCCAGTAGTGCTGGTGAGAATCGAATGGCATCACCCTGGCGCTCCAACACGGCGCTTTTGAGATTGTCATACAGCAGTATCCTGGGCACACCACCCCAGGACTGGAACGCCTGGACATGGCCACGCAAAAAACTCTCCATACGCGCATCCAGGGAGAAACGCAAAAAAATACGCCGTGACCAGGACAGCACGGCCACGAAGGCCATCAAAGGCCGTTTGGCTTTGCCGATTTGCAGGTGGCCAAAGTGGCCCCAGTCAATCTGAGCTTGTTCGCCGATAAGGGTAACCAAACGCAGATACGCCTCGGGCAAGGGTCTGGGTCGATGCTGGGCGATGAGGTGGCGAAAATGATCTGGGCCACCTTGGTAGCCACGCACTGTGACCATGGCGTACAGCCGGCTGGCCCTGAGATCGGGAAACTTCTTCAAGGTCTCAAGAACGAACGGCAAATAGGCATCGATGTTTGATGCGCGCACAGTTCCGATGCGGGGCAAGCCCGCTTGGCGCAAGACTCTCTCGACCGTGCCGTGGTGCACCTTGAGTTGGCGAGCAATGGTGCCGGTTGGCCACTTCTCTGCATGGTAATAACGCAATATCTTGGCTCTGAGTTCAGGGGTCACGGGCATGGTGTGCTTCCTTGTGTGGGGTTGAACGACGGATGCGACGGCGTAAAAAGTCGATACGCACAAATTCAGCGCAGCTGCTTTGACAGAAATGACACTGCCAGAGCCGCTGTGGCACATCGACTTTGATTGCACTCACATCCGCGTCCAGTAGAGCAAATGCTGTGGGGGGTGGGGAACCCTGATGCGTCACTTTTTTGTGTTTTGCCCTCCAGCGCTGCTGTCGCCGAGCATGGGCGTGGCGACCACGTCTGCTACTTTGGTAGCGTTTTCCTGCCTCGCGTACGCAGCGTGCCCGCTGTGTCGATGCACAGTCTTTTGCAGTAGCGATTACCACGATCACAACGGCTGCATATGAGCACCAGGATGCTGCAACGAGCACACAAGTAACGCCTTGCGGGAGGTTCCATCGCCAAAAAGTGGCCGACGGGGGTTGGGCTGGACAATGCCTAGAGTTTCGTGACATACTGACACTGGCAACGTCGCCCTCCCGGCTCGGGGCACGACATCGGTTTGAACTTTCGACGTTATTGGCTGATGTCGTGCCTGCTTCGAGCTTTTACGGCAAGCTCGTTTCTCCTCCCTGGATTGCTTGGCTAGTGCATCCCAAGCCTTGCCTCAAACGCAAATCACAACACCACATCCCGAGAATTGCGCCGCCACGCCATGGGGTCTTGAAACTCGCCCTTCGGGCTCCTTTCAAGCCCCCCATGGCGTGCAAATCCGTAGTTCTGCGCAATACCTCTGCCGCCAGATTGACGCGCATTCCGGCAGCCATTCACAGTGTTGGCGGTTTTGTCTAAATCCCACGTCATTTGGGCGATTTTGATCGAATTTCCGCCTCGCTTTTCATCTATGTGGAGCCTTGTGTCGGATTCAGGCGATGTACCACCTCCGATCAAGCGGATAGTGTTCGAAAGCGTGTGAGGTGAGGATGTCGCCGCTTAGGCGGGCGCAGCACCAGATAGAGTAATTCGCCGTGCCAACACACCCTTCATCGGGTACGAACTGGGCAAGGACAGCTTGATCCGATCCTTGTTAGCAGTAATTCCCGTAGTGGTAGTTGAAAAACGCGAACTCCAGTTGCCCGTGCGTGGGATCTTCGGAGTGATCCATGTCCAGTGACAATCACGTTTGGAGCCTGGGCGTAGCTGGAGATGAATGCCTCGACAAAACTCTTAGCCAAACGATAGATGTCCTCCGTCTACACGCTGTTCTCCAATCATGACAGCGTGGAACCGGAGGCCAGATCGTTGCCTTCATCCAACGGAGCGCGACATCCAACGGAGCGCGACCCGCAGCCAACTTGAACATCGGATCACGGCGCAGGGTGTTGGAATCGTTGCCGTCGACGTATAACCGCTTGCAGTCTGCAAAATCCGTTGCCGCAACAGGTCGACCATGGAGTGGTCAATGTACGAGGCGTGGCGCTTGTCGTCAATGGAACTCGCTATGCGGGATGTGAGGCCAATCTGAAGGTCGGTACCGCGCAGCAGAATAGCACCAAAATTCGAGGACATCGCCCCGCCGTCAAACTCTTCCCGGATCGTTAATCCAGCACTTGTGGGGAAGCGAAGTTGGATCGGGATAGCATCACACATAGGCTGTCTCGTTTGGACTTTTTGCGAAGAAGATTTTTATAAAAGTCATTTATATCAAATGGTTAATCCATTTTATCCCGGATTTTATTAAATATCCGGGCTAATATTAATTAGATTACTTGGTTAGGGAAAACGGCTCAAACTGAGGAAAAGCGTCAGAAAAATCACACATAAACTTGTAGCAAATTCTCCTTAGTAATTAACCTTACTAATTGAAATGTGTACTTAATTTCTCAATGATTGGGTACATTTTTTTATGTTCAGTAACCTTTTTATTTCATCAAAATTAGTACTTCCTACAATACAACTTGCAGAATAAATACCTAATGCTTTAAATTTAGGCCCGATCACTCTCGAGAACGAGTGCGTTCCTAATTATTTCTAAAACAAACTGTTGTTAATTATGCATCAACGCATTCAACTGGTTGCGGGTGACTATTTGTTTCGAGTTTTATTGCATCCCTTTGTGTAGGCTGGTATTTAGCAGATTTTAGCTCAAGTGCAATTACAGATAAGTCAATTTTTTCTTCTTGCGACTGGCGTTCCTAACTAATGAGTAATTTCGATCTCAAAAATTATTGCTTTTCAATTAGTGCAACTTTATGTAAGCGCACATTTTTTGAAAATTACTATAAGTAGGCATAGGCATGCAGATGAATAACTTTATTTTATCGCAAAATATAATTTATTTATTGAAGATTTACTTTGTCCATCTTGAAAATTTCTTATCTAAAAGACCATGGATGCAATCTCGAATAACTTCTTGTTAGATCAACAATTAATAAGGTAGAAATTAAAATCTTACTCCAATGAATCTAATTATAATAAAATAAAGGGGGTGTCCATGTGAGTGCAGAGATTTGTAGGGATGAAATTTCAACACGAACTGCTACTTTCAGTCATCAATCGGGACGCGATGAGCCTCTTAGGTATGCAGATTTTCGAGCGTGGTTCGCGAAAAATTCTGATTGCCTCGACTAAATAAAGTTTTCAAACCCACAAAGCCATTGCCACACATCAATTATCAGCCGCACACATCATCATTTGCGGGGACATCCCATCCACACCTATGACGAAACATAGACTCCAGTGTTTACAGTACTCACATTGACTCCCCTTTACAAATAAGTAATTTATATGCATAAATATTAATTTATTGAATTGGAATAACATCAATTGCAAAACATTATAATTATTTACTTTTGATAATTATGTATACATAATATCAGCGATTAGATTTAGATGATAAATAATTAAGGAAAGTTATTTATTCCATTCAAATTTGCATTAACTTTGAAGAAAAGTGGTAGAATTACATTACTTTTAGATATGGAGTTAAGTAGTTGCCTTTAATTGAAAATGTCGTTTATAACTTTTGTAGCAATTTCTTAAAGTTATCATTTAAATACAATATGTTAAGACAATTTTACAGTTGAGTTAAGTTTTGAAAGTAGTCATACATGTCATCCTACGCCTACTTAAAATCGAGAAATATGCGAAAACACCATTTTTATTACACTTAAGCGAATATGTACGCGTCCCTTCACCTTCAGTTCATGTCTGATCGCCTGACAAAAATGAAGTTAGTGTAATAATGGAAGTGAAATCCAAAGAATTGTGGTATTGTTCTCTATCTGATAAAACAGCGGAGTTCACTACCATGACGAAAAAATTCAGGATATGTTTCGAAAACTATGAGTCTAGCCCAGGGCATGAGGAAATAGTGCATTCGAAAGAAATAATAATGAATGGTTTGATCGAAAGGCCAGTCGATGTGTTCAATTTTGGTTTATCTCATGGGGATCAAATTAAATTACTCCATGATTGCCTGGATGCCTTTCTCAAAGAGCAAATTGCGCTAATAGATTCAGAACCTCAATACTGTCCAAAGTGTAAGGATATAAAGCTTCGTAGAAATGGAAAACGCGTATCAGATTATCACGATGTTTTTACGGATCATAAACTGGAAATTTGCAGGATGCGTTGTCCAGACTGCAAATACGAATCTGGCTCAACAATACAAGGAAGTGTAATATTAAAAGTGATTTCCAAAGAATTGTGGTATTGTTTTCTATCTGATAAAACAGCGGAGTTCACTACCATGACGAAAAAATTCAGGATATGTTTCGAAAGCTATGAGTCTAACCCAGGGCATGAGGAAATAGTGCATTCGAAAGAAATAATAATGAATGGTTTGATCGAAAAGCCAGTCGATGTGTTCAATTTTGGTTTATCTCATGGGGATCAAATTAAATTAGTCCATGATTGCCTGGATGCCTTTCTCAAAGAGCAAATTGCGCTAATATATTCAGAACCTCAATACTGTCCAAAGTGTACAGATATAAAGCTTAGTAGAAATGGAAAACGCGTATCTGATTATCATGATGTTTTCACGGATCATAAACTGGAAATTTGCAGGATGCGCTGCCCAGACTGCAAATTCGGGCATGGTTCAAAAACCACGTTTTTTGCTGAACACTGCTCCTACAAAAGTGTTCACTGGATTTGAACCATGCCATATTTTGCACCTATCCTGGCCAATTCCCAGTGTAATAGGCTGTGGGTGGTTATCCAATCAACTTACGGCGCGCTGTACTAGTCAACGATGTACTCCAAGACCGTAGCATGTTTCCTAGATGTTGGTGTCTTGCCGTTTACGGACAGTTCGCCTTTAGATTTGGCTGCGATTTCGATGGAGAACACGTCACCTTTTTTTTGCATCGGTAGCCACTTTTTGTTGTATTCGACAGCCATTTTCTCGAACGACGCTGACACGATTTCAAAGTGCTGCGTGCTTCCCACAGGAAGCTGATAGGACAAAGGTACGTTGCGCACATTTGCCACGCCAGCGGGCAGGTCGAAAGTATGAACCAACGCACCCTTGAATTCCTGCGACTTTACGGTTTTCCATACGTCAGACGGATCAATCCCGAGGTTGAAAAAGGCCGTATTAATTTCTGGCAGGGACTCGAATTCTGACTTCGATAGTGATCGTTCCGAGCGCATCTGCCAGGCAGCGTCTTGCGGGAAGTGCGAGAAAGCAAGCTGTTCTGGCGATGGCAAGAAAAACGTTTCGCTGAACTGCTTTACATGGCGTGGTTCAAAAACGGCCATTTTCGGGTAACACTGGCGTGCCAAACCCTCCCTCAAAAGTTCGGGATTTTTCATCTATCCGAGGAATTTACGGAGGCTTATTGCACCTCCGTTGGGTCAAGCTTGCAGAGGTTGCAGCTGACCAAATCCCAGCAGAGTAAGCCAATGCGGATGCTTTTGGCCCGTCATCAGCTGTTTGGGACTCTTGCCCACCCGCTCGGGAATTCTGCTACGTAGAAACGTGCGGTGGTTGAGAAAGAACTGCAGCAAATTCAGATAGTCGCCACCGACGTTGCGACGCAGAGTGAAATAGTTGCGCAGGCGCGAGTTCAGGTTCTCCACCATGGAGCTGCATCGAGGTGTTTGATCCATGGCATTTATAACTGCCTCAAAGACAGCGTGACACTTGTGACCCATTTGAGCACACAGACGGCACCATTCTTGCCAATAAGCAGCGGATGTTTCGGGTTTGCGCTGCAATTCACAGGCTTGGCGCACCAGATACATTGACAGATTCTGGGCTTGTGCGATGGCTTCCAACTTGCCGTCCAGTACACCGGCAAACGCCAGCAATTTATCACGTTGATTTTGCAGTGCAACACGTACCGGGCGAATACGCTTGGCATCGATCTGCTCGCGTTCCAACAACTCGCAGGTAACGAAGTCGAACAGTTCAATACGGGTGGCCAAGCTGGGGCCTGCGAGCTCCAGGATATCGCGACGCAACCACTGGCTGAGCAACTTGATATCTTTGAGCAATTGAACTGCTTGAGCTTCGGCTTGTAGCGCTTCGGCCAGTTGTGCCGATAGCGTGTTGTCGTGGTCGAGTTTCTTGTCAGCCTGTATCTTCACCTCCAAGGCTGCGCGCCTAGAAGTTGCGCCTTGTGCCAAGTTGCCAAGTACATTGACCAAACCCTCGCACTGGTGCAGGATGTGAAACACATCGCCATGGCAGGCCTTGTCAGTAAAGACCTGCTTGAAACCCGCGCGCGTTCCCTTTGCTGCGTCGCTAATGCCGTAGTCCGGATTGAATCCTTGGTCTTTGGCATCATAGAGGTGAATAGCCCAAGTATCGGAGTCTCTTTGCGCTTCAGCAGCCAAGAGAAAGCAGTAGGTCGAGGCGGCATCAATCCCAGCGAGAACCGGGTGATTGCAATGAAATATTTCGTCAAGCAAGCCGTGGCGAATTAAGGATAGATCCTGTACTCGGTTGATGTGACCCGCACGCTCAATGGCCAGTTGATGCAGGTTGTGAACGCTGCCCTCGCTGATGGAGACTCCCAGCATGTCGCGCATGAACTCCACCACCCCACGGTAGGAACTGTGACAGACGAGAGTGAGGCACAGGGTGATCTGACTTAGCCATGTCTTAGTGACGGGCAAGTGAAATAAAACGTCATCTTCTGCAGCCTTTGTCGCAAACGCCTCATCCAAAGCAACCTGCGCCTTTTGCTTTTGTTGGTAGACATACTTTCGACTGACATGGTACTCGTCTGCAAGACGACTGATGTTTGCAGAGGCTGCCATCGCCTGAATGGCGAGTTCGATGCGCTGGGTCAATAAAGGTTTGGTTCCCGGGAATGTCGAAGATGTCATGTCAATACGCTGTCGAAAATGAAGGTCAGCGAGTATCTGCACATCGACGGTTAGATCAAGCGCAGGCGACAAAAAAGGAATTTTTCTTTATAAGAAATTTCGTATAAAAGATAGCTTTTTTACGCATCATTCGATGAAAAGTGTTACCCGGTTTTGAACCACGCCGAAAATCCCGTACCGCACGTACCCCTTTCCGACCTATATGCACCGTCCGGAAGTGTTGGTGGTACGGGCGTTGCTGGCGGCCTCGAATGTGGAGTTCGATCTGATAGAAAGCCAAAGCGCGCGCCAACGAATGGTGGAAGCCATGGTCGAATTCGCAGGAGTACAACTCGACCACGTTGACAACGCATCGGAGTCCCAGATGGATCGGCTCAGCCATGCCGTCAAGGAAATACTTCACGACAAAACGCTTCTGGTCACCTTTCTTAAAAATCAGGTGATTGCAAAGGCCGACTCCGGCATCCGCCATCGCCTTGAAGCAGCCATGCAGGTGGCGGCTACGCAAAACGCAGAAACCATGTTTGTCGAGATGCTCAATGCTTTGGATATGCCCGGCCTGGCTGCCCATCGCTGGGTAGAACGTAAGCGTTGCGAGGATGCTGTTGCCCACCTGGAAGGGCTAAAGCAGGCAGCTGCCATGTTTGGCACTGCGGTCAAATTTTTCTCGCATATTAATGAGTTGGAGCTGTCTTATGAGTCGCTTCGCGATGTGAAAGGTAAAAAAACCTCCCTCATCCTCACCGACATCCCTTCCGTCAAGGGACTGGAATTTGAGCGGGTCAGCATTCCTTTCATTGAGCGGGGTGAGTTTCCAGCAGACGATGGCGGTACGCTGGACGAAGAACGCAACCTGATGTATGTGGCCATGACGCGCTGTAGCCATGAACTCACGCTCATGTTCAGCCAGAGCCGACCCAGTGCCTTCGAAGAGGCCATGCTTTCGGCTTAGATTTGAATCCCCCTTAGAAGAATCAGCATGCCCAACCTTATATTGCACCAAGTGAATGTCCTGGGATCTGTTGCGACATCCACACTACCCTACCTGGAAGACCCCAACACTGGCGTCAAGATGTACGAATCTAGCAAAATTATGGACTATCTGGAGCAGCAATACGCCAAATGACTAAAAAGACCTGCTGCTGGGTAAGGTGCTTCTGATTAAAGTCGACAGGGTCTTTTTTGGTTCTAACCTTGGACTGAACGCTATTTCTGTCTCTTTGCCAAATGAGCCGCTGCCTTATCTGACTTGGCTACATCGTTGCGCGGTGCAGTCTTGCCACCACTTGTAACTTTTGGAGCATTTGCGGCCTTGTTCGCCTGCGGTTTTGTTTTATCGACTTGTACCTTACTCTTTGCGCTTGCGGTCTTGCTGGCCGTTGACTTTGGTAGGCTTGCTGACTTTATTGGAGCAGGCTTTGCATCGACCGCTTCCCTCGCCGCTGCGACACTTTTCACTGTCGCAGCTTTTTTTGCTTGTGTAGCCTTCTTCGGTGCGTATTTTTTTGCTAACTCCTGACTCTCGGTGTTTGCAGTCTTGCTGACCGTTGATTTTGGCAGACTTGCTGGCTTCATTGATGTAGGCTTTGCATCCACAGCTTTCTTCGCAGCGACCTTCTTCACCGCTACAGTTTTGCGTGCCGGGGTTTGCGCCTTGTCTTCAGTCTTATTCACACCCTTTACCACGACTTTATTGCTTGTCTTTTTCTCTGGCACCGCACTTTTCCTGGAGTTCACGGATTTGGCTGGTACCGCTTCTTCATCCATTTCGATGCCAAACACATCGGCCAACATCGAGTCATCAAGCACTTTATCCACCGCCACACCGGTCGTTGATTTCGGCAAACCAGTCCCAGCCTGGTTGACTAGGTCTTTGGCATCAACCCCGCGCAGCGCAAAAAGCAGCTCAGGCCTTTGATCCAGACGCGCCCCGACTCCATAGAGCGCGGCGGCAATGTGCTTGCACATCGAAGCCGAGTCTGGACAACTGCATCTAAAGCTGATTTCCTTGGGTGCCGGAAACAGCCCAGTGCGCGGTGTGCAGATGCGTTGCATTACCGCAGTCGAAAGTTTGCCCTGCAACAGTTCCACCAAGGAGTCAATGGAGCCAGAACAGTCTTTGCCAATAGCCTGCCACTGAATCGCTGGTACCGCAGTGACCTTGATATTTACTTTGTAAAGACTGGAGCCCATCACCTGTGCTTGAATTTCACCTTCAGTGATCTTGAGGTCAATCACCGATCCGTTGCGCACATAGGTGCGCCCACGCGGCATGCGGTTGGCGTAGTCGCTGTAGGCTTCCAGGTTGTCGCACCAGGCTTTGCCCCAGAATGTTTTGGCAATGGCACCCCGGTAGGGTTCTATCGGTGACAGACTGATGCCCGATTTTTTGGCCTTTGCAGCTTCTTTTTCCGCTTTTTTTCTTCGCTCAGCCGCCGATACGTAAGGAGCCCATCCGCCGTAGAAGCCCATAATGATTCTCAACTTTCCTGTGCAGTGTGAATATCAAGCTTGACCAGATTCAGAAGATCACGGTCGCTCATCTCAGTTAGCAGCAACTCGGCACCCCCTTCGAGCACGTCTTTGACCAATTGCTGCTTGGACTCTATCAGTTGATCAATGCGATCTTCCACCGTGCCACGGCAGATGAACTTATGCACCAACACGTTTCTTTTCTGACCAATCCGAAAAGCCCGGTCGGTGGCTTGATTTTCCACTGCGGGATTCCACCAACGGTCAAAGTGAATCACGTGCGAGGCCGCAGTCAGGTTCAGTCCGGCACCACCTGCTTTGAGTGACAGTACAAAGAACGGTGTCAGCTCATCTTCCTGAAAGCGCTTGACCAACTCACGGCGCTTGGCCACAGGAGTTCCACCATGCAGTAGTAAACCTTCGCGGCCAAAAATTGTGCCCAAAAAGGCTGCCAAGGGTTCCGTGGTCTCTCGAAACTGGGTGAATACCAAGACTTTTTCCTGCCTGGCTGCGATGACCTCGACCAACTCGCGCAGTCGAGCGAACTTGCCACTGTCGGCTGGATCCCAGGCCGCATCCCCAAGCCATTGGGATGGATGGTTGCAGATTTGCTTGAAACGCATCAAAAATGACAACACCACGCCTTTGCGGCCAATGCCATCGACATCCTCCAGTGCATCTTCCATATCATTCACTGCGCGCTGGTAAAGTGCGGCCTGGGCCGGACTCAAATGGCACCAGGCCTTGATCTCGGTCTTTTCCGGCAAATCGTTGATCACCCGTTTGTCGGTTTTGAGACGCCGCAGGATGTAGGGCTGAACCAGCCGACGCAAGGGTCCAAAATGTTCTGCTTGGGCTAGTCGCTTGGCAAAGTTGGTGAATACCTTGTCCGAGCCGAGCAGGCCGGGATGCGTAAAGTCAAAGATCGACCACAAATCAGATAGCCGGTTTTCTACCGGTGTACCTGTAAGCGCAATGCGGGTGTCGGCCTTGAGCAGTTTGACTTGGCGCGTCTGTTTGGCGCCTGGATTCTTGATGGCCTGCGCTTCGTCGATGACCGCCAGTCGCCAGCCAAAGTCTGTCAACACTGGCAAGCGCAAGAGTGAACCATAGCTGGTAATCGCCAGATCTACGTTTGCCAGCCGAGCCGCATCCACAGCGCGAAATTCAGCAACCGTCATAGCTGAAGAGTGAACAATCAGCACCCGCAGGTTCGGCGCAAAGCGTTCGGCTTCCTGCGCCCAATTGGCCAGCAGCGATGCGGGGGCTACCAGCAAGCTCGGGCGAGAATGTTGCTTTTCCTCGCGTTTCAGTACCAGCAGCAAAGACAAGACCTGGATTGTCTTGCCCAGTCCCATGTCGTCGGCTAGGCAGGCACCCAAACCAAGTCGGGTCAATAGGTATAACCAGTGCACGCCCGCCTCTTGATAGGGCCGTAAACTGGCTTTCAGGTCTGCTCCGGGGCTGACCTGCGCCAGACCCTCGGGTTGGCGAAGCCCCTGCAAAGTTTCAGCTAACCAGGGACCGGCCACCAGTTGCGACCAATCTGCATCCAGTGGCTCATCACCTTCCAGTGAGGCACCGGCCATCAGGCGCATTGCTTCGGAAAATGGTAGTCCTGACGCATTGGCCGATGCTTCAATACTTTCAAAACGCGCGATCATGCGCTGCAACTTGTTGCGGTCCACCTCAACCCAACGGCCCCGTATCAACTGCAAGCCGTCGTTGCCCTTGAGCAAGGCTTTCAATTCTGCCGTCGTGAGTGTTTCCCCCTCCAGCGTGACCTCCATACTAAAGTCGAGCAAGGCATCGGCACCCAGGAGTGAAGGCTGTTGCGTCCCTACGCTGGCCTTGACCATTGGCCGCGCAGGCCGCTTCCCGCCCCAATTGAGCGGTGCCCGCACGATGATGCCAGCAGACTCCAACTTGGGCACATCGCTCAGTAACTGAAACGCATCCGCTGGAGTCCAACGCAATGGATGGTAAATCTCGCCCGTATGCACCATCTCATTGAGCCAAGGGCACTGTGTTGCCGCTCCCTGTACTGGTTTTAGTAGCGAGAGCAGTTGCGCTTGACTCTTGCCATCCGAGAATTCAACCAGCGCCTTTGACAGGGGGAGGTGCTGCGCCTTGCCATGGGCTGACAAACGCGAGGTGTAGGTCGCCAGAAAAGCGAAGGGAGCGTCGGCATCTTTGCGGTTCTCAGCCAGGTTGAAATAGACCCTGCCGACTAGGTTCCAGGCAGGATGACGGGCTTTGAGGAAGTCCGACAGCGTCCCTTGGTACATGTCCATTTCGACATGCAGGGCGGCATCAATCGCCGCCCACAGCGTGCCCAGTACCTGGGATGTCAGGTACTCCGCCCCATTCATTGGAGGAGCGTCCAAAATCTTGGTATCGAGTATCGCATCGCCTGGGACGGCAATCACGGCATCTTCATCTCCTGCCGTTGCACACAAAGCCGTCACATACCGCGCAGCAAAATCTCGCCACCAGGCCAACACCGGCGGCAACACTACACCCACCTGGGTTGCGCCAAGATGGAGCAAACCATGGCCCGCACCGAGCGCAAAGGCATCTACGAGTCCGTGCCGGAGCGTCGTTGGCAAGGCGGGCTCCTCAACATCCGCCACCATCAACAGATGTCCATTGGGGGTCAAACGTAAGGTAACTGCGTCGTCAGGGGGAAATGACATGGTTGAATGAAGCGGTTCGTTTGTGTTGTAAGATTTTGTTGGCGGGGAAAGCAAGGGCGGCAATCAAACTGGTTTTTGATGGTCAGAGGAGCTTCGGTCACAGTAGTTCACGGCGTGCATGGTGATGGCTACGCCGCCCAGCACTGCATTGCCTGACAGCGGGTCGCGCAATTGCTCGTCCAGCAGGGCATTGATATTGGCACCAGGTCGCTCGACCGCCAGGCGCAACTGCGCGCCGGGCAGGTCATGCCCCCAGCCATGCGGCAGACTGACCACGCCGGGCATCATCTCGTCACTGACGTGGACCTGGGCCAGTACGCTGCGCAATCCGCTGGCAATCCGGGCCAATGCGCCATCTTGCAAACCCAGACGGTCGGCGTCGGTTGGATGCACAAGCGCAGTACAACGGAACGGCCCCTTGGCCAGCACCGGCAGGTTGTGCATCCAGCTGTTGTTGGTGCGTACATCGCGTCTGCCAATGATGACTAGATCAGGCATGGGCCGGGCCAGATCTACCAGCGGGCGCTGCAGGTCGTGCAACAGAGATGGCGGTGCCAATTCGATTTTCCCGCTGGGAGTACGCAACATCTCGGGGATACGGGGCTGCAGTTCGCCCAGGTCAATGCCGCCGCTGGCATTGGCGGCCATCACCTTGGCCAGGGTCAGGCCTTCGGGTTTGCGGCCAAAACCATCGCCATAGGGGCCGCTGCGCAGCGCCACATCGAGCAGGCGCTGCGGCCCGTGCAGCCCCTGCGTGGCGTCGATCACGGCCTGGGCGTGCGCCCCAAAGAGGCGCTGGGTATCTTCGGCAAACTGTGCATCGTCCAGGGCTTTGACAGCGGGACTGGCACCTTTGCCCTGGACGATGGCCGTCAGCTTCAGCAAGGTCTCCCACTCTTCGGGTTGACCCAGGTCGCGTGGCAGCACTGGCGGACTGCAGCGGGCGTGGTTGCGCCAGGACAACTGCGGGAAGGCCACGTCGTAATGAAAGTCCTCCAGCGACGACGGTGCCGGGAGAATCACATCGGCGTGGCGCGTAGTTTCATTGATGTAAATGTCCAGGCTGACCATGAAATCCAGCGTATCCAGCGCCGCTGCCAGCCGGGGACCATTGGGTGAAGACAGCACAGCATTGGTTGCCACCGTGAACAGCGCACGCACCTGGCCAACCCCCGGCGTTTCAATTTCCTCGGCCAGACACGTCATCGGCAGTTCGCCATACACCTCGGGCGCACCACTGACGCGCGCGGTATGACGCCCGGTCGCAACCCCCTTGCCGATGCCGGGTTTGCCACTGGTGTTGGCCGCAAAAGCTGCGGACTTGGCAAACAAGACCCCGCCCGGACTGTCAAGGTGACCGGTCAACACATTGAGCATATCGACCAGCCAGCTGGACAGCGTTCCATACTCCTGGGTGCAAGTGCCTATGCGGGCGTAGACGGCCGCGCGCCCGGTGTGCGCCAAGGTGCGCGCAAGCTGGCGAATTGTCTCGGCCGCCAGACCGCAACGCCCGGCCATCGCTTCCGGCGTAAAGGGCGCCACTGCTTGCTGTACTTCGTCCACCCCGTTGACCCACTCCTGCACCGCACCCAGGCTTGTCAAGCCTTCGGCAAACAGGCTCTGCACCATGGCCGCCAGCAAAAACACATCGCCCCCCGGACGGATGAAGTGGTGCGCGTCGGCGATGGCAGCAGTTTCGGTGCGCCTGGGATCAATCACCACAAGCTTGCCGCCGCGCGCTTGCATCGCCTTAGCCTTGGACCTGAAATCGGGCACGGTCCACATGCAGCCATTGCTGACCAGCGGATTGGCACCGATCACCAACAGAAAATCGGTGCGCGCAATGTCGGGCAACGCCACCGATAGCCAATGGCCGAACATCAGCCCACTGGCCAGCTGCTTGGGCATCTGGTCCAGCGTCGAGGCCGAAAACACATTTTTGGTACCCAGCGCGCGCGCCAGTTTTGGAAAGTAGCTCAATAGCCCGATCTTGTGCGCAGCGGGGTTGCCAATCACCACGGCAGTGGCGTCACGTCCGTGCGCCGCCATCAACGGCGGCAATCGCCGTTCGATTTCGGCAAAAGCTTCACCCCAGCTGGCCGGAACAAAGACGCCATCGCGCTTGACCATGGGCGTGCGCAGCCGGTCTGGATCCTCGTGCAAATCCTTCAACGCAACACCTTTCGGGCAAATATAGCCAGCGCTAAAGACATCCTGCGCATGACCACGAATGCTGATCACCTGCGCATCGCGCACCTTGATCTCCAGCCCGCAGCACGCTTCGCACAGGGGACAAATACGGTAATGGGTGGTGTCAGGCATAGAGTCCTTGTGGTCCATCAAAGTGTTTGCATGCCAAGTCATGCCGAAATCGAATCATGGGATGTTTCCAGAATCAGCATGGGATTCACACGCTTGCAACATCGCCGCCAGTGGTTCTGGATCGACTAATCGGTGATCGTTGCCGACCTCAATCAGTGTCGAAGCTGGTAGTTCGCTGTTTTCACCAACTCTTCAGAGTCGGCAAAGGAATCACCTCGTCGTTACGACTGTGCAAGATGACAGTTCCAGCTTTCACGGTCTTGACCGTTCCCCAATTCTTCCACGCCGGGCAAAGCAAGACGAGTCTGGCATCGCCGCTGTTGATGTTCATGGCAACAGCCCCGCCCCTGGAAGAGCCCACAACGATTTTGGGTTGGTGTTTGTCGAAGGCCGCTCGGGCGGTCGTCACAGCGCTTTCAAAATCATCATCGTCAAGGGCTGGGTTGATGATTTCGTGACCGTGGTCCTTCAGATAGCTCGGCTTGATACCGCCAGGAGTCGAGTGCCAGCCGTGGAGAAAGAGGATTTGCATACGTGTTTTTGTACAAGCGGTGGTGTGTCTGAGAGAAACTTACCTTGTCCGGCTCTCGGCCAGCATGTTGCAAAACAGAGCGCCCTGTTCAATGGCATCGTCAAGGGCAACATGCGTATGCGGTAAAGGATCGAACCAGCGCTTGGGCATGTTGCGCTTGGTGCTGGCACGGTAGTCGGATTTCATGACGGCCATGGCAAAGGACTTCATGTCCAACGCCGAATGGCTGAAGGGACTCTCTGCGACAAAGTGCATCAGGTACCAATACACAAACAGAAAATCAAAACCTGCTGGGTAGGCGACAAAGACACATTGTCCGGGCAAGGATTTCAACCAGTCGCTATACCGTTTCATGGCAGCCAGTGGAGCTTCAAGATTCGTGCGGCAAGCTGCCCATGCCTGCGGCTGCGTGGCCCACCATTCAGCCGTCTTGGGATGGACTGTTGCACCGGGCAAGGTTTCGAGATTGGCGCTGAAGGTGGCGATCAGCGTCTTGTCGGCTTGATAAGCTGCCGAGGCAAAGCTCAGCATGGAATGCGGCCCTGGAATAGGTCCGTCGGTTTCGACATCGGTGCTGACATAGATTTCGCTCATTGAGGATCACTTACGATTGGGGCGGTGGGTAATCCCGAATTCGCTGGACCAAGCGCTCAGCCAGAAATGGGCTGGCTTCACCCAAGGCTGAGAGGATATCCTTTGCTTCCTGGCGGTAGTACTCTATCTTTTCGGTGCTCCAATGCGCAGGAGGTGAACCCAGATTCGTGATGCGGTCAGCCAACTTTACAACCCATATCTCGCGTGGCTGCTGTCGAATGCGCTCCAGACTATCTTGCATGGCGCTGGCTTTGGGCAGCGATGGATTCTTGCTCAATGTTTTGACACCAGCGGTCACAGCCAAACCGAAGCGCGACTCCAGCGTCACAGCGTCAATGACAGTGTCTTCGATGGTGTCATGCAACAGTGCGCACTGGATCGCCAGGTCAGGTTCATCCAGCTTTTCAACGGCGCAGGCTGTCATTACTTCCATAGCGACAGAGGCCAGATGCACGAGGTAGGGTAGGGCGCTTGCGGGCAGCGTTTGATTCAGATGCGCTTCGGCTGCAAAACGCCAAGCCGAAAGATAGCGCTGTTGGGACCAAGGGGATGTTGTCATTGGAAAATGGCTATGAGATTGCGTGCCCATTGTTTCAGTTGATCAGCCAACATAACACCCAACTCCTGTAAATCATCCGCCATCAATGTCGGTACGGCTTAGGGGGCGTTTACGTTACCCCAGAGTCGCCACCATCTCGATTTTCGGGGCGACCGAGCAGATGACTTTCTGGATACCATGACCAGGATTGGCTTGGCGCTGCGAAACCACCAAACCAACTTTTTCCAGTAAACCAACATCCTTGGTGATCGCCGAACGATTACGATGCAGGCGCTGGGTTAGTTCGTTGATCGTCTTTGGTTCACGCATGACTTCGAGCATAAGGCGGCGTCGGGCCTGCGAAAGAACAGTGAACATCTGCTGCGGATCTTCAAATGTCAAAGTGACATTGCCGTCGAAGACCTGACCTTGATCTGCACGACGGGCAGCATCCTTTGCCCTGGCGAAAAAGCCATCCACATCATCGGTACGAACGACTGTCTTGCTCATGATTATTTACCTCCTGCCGACTTCACGATAGCCAACCATTCCTGCTGAAAACGCCCAAGCGTTGCTTCATAACTCTCAAACTCGACGGGGGTAACCTTGCCCATGTAATGCCGGTGGTGGTAACCGTGGGCATTGTCGAATCCGAGAACCCGACCATTGTCACCGCGATGAATGGCGTGGTTGACGTACGCCAGGTTGTAACGAGTGACGACAGTCCTACCTTGCTCCTGATACCCCCAGACCTCATAGCTCAACAGCCCACCGCCCGACTTGGGTTTCAGTTCGAAGCGTTCCTGTTCGAGCAAAGTTTCCTTGGGCGTCTTCGTCATAGCCTTGAGGGATCAGATGTTCATTACGATAGCACATCTGTGGAGCATTGTCCGTGATAGCCTTTTCCAAATACGAAGGGACTCCCCACTTTCTGGTAGCGGCATCAAGTGTGCCAAGATTGGATTGTCAACTGGTTGCGGGTTGTTTTTTGAGCCGAGTTCGATTGCAACCCACTGTTCTGGTTGATTTTTCTCTGATTTGAGCACAAGTCCTGATAATCCAATTGCTTTGGAGTCTGGAAATGGCAAAAAGCAAGCACCGGCAATGGATTCCGACGAGTTTGACCCTGGCAGTTCGAACAATTTGTCTTGCCCCATCTTTTGACCGGCCGCAGAGGAGCGGCACCAAAATTGTCTTTGCATGAATTTCACGCTCAACCTCGGTGCTGGGCGGTGCAGACGTCCACCCTACAGCGGCGAATCAACCAGTGGGACTGGCCTGCCGCTGCGAAAGAATTGCGGCGGTGGATTTATGGCGGCGGGCGTGTGCTTCCGGGGCTGGTTGCAAGCTTGGAGACAGGCACCACGTCCGACCTACTCGTGGTCACACTTCTCCAACGCGCGCTGCAGCGTCTCCTTGTCTTGTCACTGTCCGCTACCTTGAACAATAAAATTGACGCTGCCGCTGACCGGCGTGGAACCCGTGGGCACGCTGGCACCCAGTGCAGCGGCGAATTGGACATAAGTCAGGCTGCTGGCCGTCTCTCCCGCCGATGCATTGGCGCCCAACTGGTAGCCAAAGCTGGATGCGCCGAGGATTTGTACTGTAGCGCCATTGGATAGCATTCAATGCAGAGCTGCACCCACTCACAGACACCCTAATATTGGCTCCTGCGCCAGTGCCGCCTGCATTGACACCCATCACGGTGTATGTAGTTGTTTCTGTGGGCGTAACTGTGCAGGCATTCTTGGTGGCATCGCATGCCTTCATTTCCTGAAAGATGGCCGGACAAACGTTAATGCTTATATCGCATGTGCTGTAAGACCAGATGTAAGATGTCGCCACTGGAGTGCATGTGGCCGTCAGGGTTGAACTAGAGCCAGCGTTAACAGTGGACGGATTCGCGCTCAGGGTGCATACGGGTGTTGTTACATTCAGGGAAAACGTAGCCGTCACACTTTGCGCTGCGGTCATACTAACGGTGCAGCTTCCCGTGCCACTACATGCCCCGCCCCAGCCGGTGAAGGTGTTGCCTGTCGCTGAAGTGGCTGTAAGGGTTACGCTGGTTTCGCTGTTGAATGACGCACTGCAAGTGGCGCCGCAATTGATGCCAGCCGGGGTGCTGGTGATGGTGCCGTCACCAACCTTGGAAATTGAAAGAGGAAAAGTATTGGCAGAGGTTGGGTTGTAACCTAGCTTAATCAGTTCAAAATCATTTGCTGTTAGCGCGCTGAAAGCCGGGTTAAGAATATCGTTGTCCCAGCGGGTATCGTAGGTTCCCGTGATAAACATGTCCGAACCATTGTCAGCGACGATAAGTCCATATTGCTGCATGGCACGTAGTATTTTTTGTACCCTACGATCACCAGTCTTCTGGGTAATGTCAACAGCCCTGGAGTGTAGAGCCAGGTACAAAGTTGGTGTTGTTCTCCTCCAGCCGTAAGGCATCAGACATATTGCAGGCTGTTCTGGGCGACCAGCCCAAGGGCTTTCTGGCCTCACGCCAAACGGTTTATTTGGCCGATATGAGTCGCATGCCTGGTCTCGTAACCCGCATGTTTGCGTTACCGGCGCTGCGCAAAATGCCGTTTTCGGTGGGCGTGGTGCTTGACGAGAATCTGCTCGCCGACTGGCCCAGCCAAGCCGATGCGGTGACGCTCATCGGTCTGCGAAATGGGCGCGTCAGCAGCGTGACGTTTGCGACAAGTGAAGCTGATGTAGGGGGCGCGCTGGGTTTCTCGCCTTGAGCCTGACTTTGACCCAGTCCGTGGTGACTGCCCTATGGACGCTGTTCGCCCAATGTATTCGTAAGCCAAAAGGCGCTGGCCAAGGCAAGCGTGCCAAAAATCACCGCACCAATAGCTTGTCCGGCCAACACTTCCACAGGACCATAATGCGATCCCCACCAGGCAAAGGGAATGGTGCCCAGCGTTGCACGCGCCCAGTTGAAACCGGTTGACCATAGTGGTCGTCCCAAGTTGTTGAATGCAGAGTTCGCCACAAACAGCGCACCCATGAAGAAGAAACTCGCGGAGAGCCAGCTACAGAATGCATGCATCATCTGCGCACCCTGCCCGTCGAGCGAAAAGAACCGGGTCAAAGGGTCTTGCAGCACGGCAATCACTAGCCATGCCACGCCAACTGCCAACACCATGAATATCAGGCTTGCACGCAAGCTCTCTCGCACACGGTCGAATCGCTTGGCCCCCAGGTTTTGCGCAAAAACAGGACCCACCGCGCCGCTAAGGGAATGTATCAACCCAAAGGCCACCGGTGTCAGTCGTTCAATCGTGGCCTGTCCTGCAACCGCTGATGCACCGAAAGCAGCAATGGTGTGCGTCACAAAGGCAGCACCTACCGGAGTGGCCAGATAGGTGATCACCGCAGGGACGGCCACAACGGACAGCAATCGCGCATCCCGCGCTAGTCGGCTGCTGTCAAATCGAGCCAACAGATGATGCACACGCCATACACCATGCAGGCCAACGCCAAAAAGAGTGATGCGCGCAATCAGCACAACAATTGCGGCACCATCGAAACCCAGCTTGAATGTGAAGATAAACAGTGGGTCAATGATGGCGGTCAGAATCGCAGGCAGCAACGTCACCATCATGGCGCGTCGTGCATCCCCTACCGAGCGTAGGAGCGCCGAACAGACCATCCCTGCGCCCAAGAACACGGTAGCAGGCAATGCAATGATCAGGTACCGTTGGGCCAGAGTCAGCACTCGGTCGCGCGCCCCCAACTGAATCAGCAACGGTTCCACAAACACCATCGTCAGGCCAGCTACCAGCACAACAATGCCAATCACCAGAACCAAACTGGAGGTGGCTAGGACGCGAGCCTCATCCATGCGCTGGGCACCGATGGTGCGCGACACGGTGGCCGTGACTCCAATCATTAGCCCGATCAGTAGCGACAGGATGAAAAAATTGATTACACCAGCGAAGCCCATGGCGGCAGTGAAGACCTGATCGCCAAGCATGGAGACGTAGACCAGGTTTATCAGTTCAACTGCAAAAACCGCTGTAAGTCCGATGGCACCGCTGCCAGCCATTACCGCGACATGCCGCATGGGTGAGCCGGTAATAAAGCGCGGGTGACTGTCATATGGTTCGTTGCGGACTGTGGTGGAAGTACATGAGGTCCCCTGATGACGCGCTAGACGATGCCAAGGAGGCGCTATGGGCAATTAGCGCGTCGGAAGAACGCATGATCGGTTCAGTCATAGAGAGAGCCCTATTTGTTAAATGTTGCACGTTTTGGTTGTTCCTTGAGCACCAACAGCCTCTTGCGCTCATTAGCCGCCACCAGGTATTTCTTGTTGAAACCATTCACTGCGTCATTCACTTTTCCATACCATTCAACGACATCAGAGCCATGCTTTTGGAGTTCTTCCTCCACGACCGTGAATGTGACGTGCTTGTGGAGGAACTGATTGCGCCACCGTAATGAGACTTGCCCTGTTTTTCGGTGATGGAAGATCAAGATCATGCCGTAGACCTGATAGTCCAGCAGCAGCACGCGCACTCTTTCCATGTCGTCAACAACCTCCTGCATCGCAGCCTCCGCGTCACGAATCTGAGCTGAGATCCCCTTACCCGTAAAGGCCTTTGTGTCAACAGCGTGTTGACCCGCAAAATATGCCTCATCCTGAAAGTGCGCCGCCATCATGTTGACCCTTGGCCCACCTAATTCGAATTCGCTCACGTCTAAATACCCCACACAATCCTTTGACCAACACCTTCCAACGACATGGGCCGTTGAGAGCAGCCATGAAACAGATTCATGTAGACCCTTTCAAACAATGAAACAGCATTGGGTTAAATGATTCATAACGGTTGCCCCAGGCCTTAGAGCAAACCGGACCCGATTGGCGCATTCGCCTCCTCAAGCATTGCTGCATGCGTATCCGCTTCGGACCTCGCAAGCTCATCTGCTACAAACTTCATGAGACGACGATCACTCGCGTCCATCGAATAGGTGCGCCGGGTGTGATGGGGCAAGATGGTGCAGTTGTAAATCTCGGATGGCACAGGTCCAAATATCTCCGTCGCTGCCTTGACACGTTGGCTAGCCTCTGGTGGTGCGCCAGGCACAAAATCCCTGCGCGACATTTGACGCAGTTCGGGTTTCATCAGCCATCGCTCAAAGCGTGATGTTTCATTGAACTTGCCGCGAATCAGCCGGGTGACTTGCTGCACTGTTGTCCGCATCTGCTCGTTGGTGATTTGGTCTTTGCGTTCCAGCGACTTTTGAACCCGGATGAAATAGTCGTAAGTCACAATCAACTGGGCCACCTTGTATCCGTAAGGTGAGCGAAATTGCAATTGAATTTCTTTGGGCTGTGCAGATTTCAGCATGGAGAACTGCAAACCACGTTGTTCCAGTTTCTTGAAAATATCGTGGCCACGTTCAATCTCTGCCTCAAGCCGCTTGATGATCAAGTCCTGATTTGCCTCGTAATTGATCAGTGCCCAGTCCGCATACGGATTGTCATTCGCAGTCAAAACCCACAAGGTTTTCAGCGTACTCGCCAAACGTTTGCCGCCGACAATCGGCTGCAGCTTGTTCTGCGGATCGCGGGCTCGTCCCATGAAGAACCGCAATCCTTCGAGGGTGTGGAACAGCAATGTCTCTTCCCGCTCATCTTCGAGCGACCCAAGGCTTCTGATTTTGTCGGCCTCCGCGATGGTCACCAGCTCATCACCACCACCGCGCTGCTTGTACTCTGCGCTCATCTGAGACAACTTCATTTCACGCTCGTCCAATTCCAAATACCGGTCGTACAGAGGATCGGTTTCCGAAACTGAGTCAGCCTCCAGCAATGCCTTGAGCGCGATGCGCTCTTTTTCCACCGAATAGCCATCGGGAAACGGGGAGTTCTTTTCAGTCTCAAAACCCAATGCACTTTTGCTTGCAAGGTTTGCAAGTGTTTCAGCTTTGCGTACTTGACTGGCAACCGAGTTGTCAGTCACAGCGCTACGAATTAAGGCCGTGATCGTAGGATCAGCCGGAGTTGGTGAAGCGGATGGACGTTGTTTCACCGCGCTTGTTTTGGCTACTGTTTCAGATTTTGGTTTAGTGCCCATGAGTTTTTCCAGCATGATTTTTCCTAAAAATTGATGAGTGTTTTGAAAGGGTTCCGTCAATGCATAGCCACCATGGCTGCATTGGTTTGGTCGTTGTTCGACTTAACTGGCTCTGTGAATTCAGCAACTTGCGCCGTAGTTAAAATTGCTTGCAGAAATTCCGGGTCGCTCAAAAGTGGGATCGCCACGTTTGAAAGTCCTGGGATGAATCCATGGCTTGATACAGGTAGAGGCTTTTGCATGACCTCAATCAGAGCCAATTGACTCAGTGAAATTTCTGTAAAGCGATTGGGGGACACGCGCGTCTTAATCATGCCCGTGTGTTTGAGTCGATCAATGCATCGCTGCACACTCAGTCTTGAAACAGTAGAGCCCAGCAAGCTCGATATTTCACGCGCCGATGTTTGCCATGGAGTCACATGTGCCTTTTTAGCGAGAAGAACATGCACTACCGTTGCATCCTCCAAATTACCCATCTTGTAGATCAGATGAATGAAGAGCGTTGGGCTCGACATCACGCTTGGCTGATCCTGTTGTTTAAACATCGAATTCCTCACTTATTTCACTGCGTAGATCATATTGATACACACGGTAGCAGCTACCGAGTAGCCCGTTTTGATACACGCAGTAGCAGCTACCACGTTAATCATTTTGATACACCTAGTTGTTTGTTTTTCATTTCAATTTGCAGGGTCTTGAGCCGATTGCGGCCCGCTTGAACTACTTCGGGATTAGCTGGGCGCGTATCAGCGGCAATGGATGCGCTGCTGTCTTTTGAATGTCCGGTTGTTGTCACCATGGTGCGTTCGCGTTCTGCTTGAAGCTCGCGGCCTTTTCGGACGTCTGCGATGTGATCGGCCATGCCGAGAATCAATGTCCCGTTGTTGGCTTTGCCCACGATGGAATTCAGCCACCCTAGAATGTTGCGAATGCTCTTCCCAGATTGCAAAGCTCCTTCCAGCTCATCCAGAATCCCCTGTTGCAGTGGTTGGGGGGGCACGGGAAACCAGCTTGAGTGCATTTTCATGATGCCGTTTATCCAACGTGGCAGGTAGGACCAAGGCTGTGGCAATTGAATTGGCTGTCCCGTTGTTTTCAACATTCCTACTCCTCCCATCGCCAGGTTGAGAAGCTGCTACCTCTACTTCACGTGCTGTAGTAGGATTTGTAATTTCAATTTGAATAGAGAGTTTTGGAGAAAGGGAAGATCCAGTTTCACAAAAAGGGAAGATCCAGTTTTCAACTTTTGGCATATCCAGTTTTGCAGAAAGGGAAGATCCAGTTTCGTAAAAAGGGAATAACTGGGGTGCAACCAACTTTTTCCAGAGATTAGGCCCATGATTTCGTCGTGCTGTTGGGCTAGGCTGGGCTCCAATAATTCCAATTGGCGTGCAGAACTGGAGCGAGGCCCCTCCTGCTTGATTTCGGCGAAGACCGACAGGGGTGGTTTTTTTCGCTTCAATGGGGTTCCATTGCCTGAAATACCGGCCAATACAGCATCCGTGTTGACGCGAACCAAAAGGCGAGGGGGTTGCTCTTGTGAGTAATCGACTTGGATAATCCCAGCGCTCTTGAGGGCACCCCGTGCTCTGTTGTGGATCTTGATGGGCAGGCCAAGCGCGTGGCGCTCGGACGCTACCTTCATGTAAAAGAACCCGCTGGCGAGCACCTGGTTGTTTTTGAGCGCTGTGCGGTATTCGCTCAATAGATGTGAAAGAACCAGCCCACCAGAAACACTCTGGGTTACATCTACTAGCGGCTTGAAGAACATGACGCGGGAGCCAAGCAATGGCGTCAACTGTGTCCAGTTCACCTCGCCATTGCTGTTCTCGTTGAAGTTAAGCAAAGCAGAGAGTCCGGCTAAGTTCACGCGGAAATGCAGCTTCGCCGGATTGCCGCTAAGCCTTTGCTCAAGCACATTGAATTGAACCAAGGTAGCCCGTGCCTTCGATTGTTCGTATGCAGACAGACCAGTCACAGACTGCCAATCCTGGGCAGTCTTCCAAAACCACCCCATGCGATGCGGTTGTGTGGCAAGCCAGTGTTCGGTCCAATAGAGTGCATGGCCCAGCATCAGCGCGGGCTTGTACCCCCCCAACGCATTAGCCAGATGTGGGTGGTACCCAATGAATCCACGGCTTGCTAAGTCGCCCTGGATAAGACTGGCGACAGCAAATTGCTTCGCATTGGATTGAGATTGAAAACTAAGTGGGCCAGAGCGAGTAAGCGTCTTAACTCCGTCTGATTTGCCATCGTTTGGAATGGGAGGGGTCCCATCTTCCCCTGATAGATCGGCCACCAGCAATTTTGACGACCGCATTATTGGGTTCATGGTGGTCTGAAAGCAAATGGCGGATGCCATTTACGCCGCCGAAACTGATGCTGCTTTACGCGGGGTCGGCTCTGTTTTTGGCTTCCTCGGCGGCGTTGGGCGCTTCATTGACAAGTTAAAAACCCTGTCGTCTTTCAAGTCGGCAATCGACGGTGTTTGACGGTGCAAATTGGATTTCGAATGAGACACCAGCATGTCAGTCATTGTTTGCAATTGCAGCGCATAGATTGCAGGCTTCGCGTTCCCAGGGACCGCCTTCACCAATCCCAATTCGATTAGCTTGCGTAGACTTGTTCTACCTTCGGAGTGCGTCAATCCGGTCTCCAAATAAAGCTCTACATAAGACAGCTTGAATTGGAACTCGCCCGTGGCCTGGTCCAGGTGGTAGCTTTTCGCGTGTTCAATTCCCTCCCACTGTGGCCTCGCTTGTGGTTCATGGTCAGATACAACTGGAACTTGGCGACTGCGTTCGAGAGCCAGAGCGCAGCGGTGACACTTTTCGTGATGTCCACGTAAACCCGGTGAAACGCAATTGGTTCGCGGCCAAATAATTTCCAACATGACCGCCTCTGCGGCGGTAACGTGGTGAGTGGTTGATTGAGTCACGGTGATGGCTTCCTTGATTTAACAAACATGCAAGTCAAAACTAGAATTGACTGAATCGGTGTTCTTCCTTGGGGTAAATTCATTGATCGTGATCCATAGCTCATGGATCGTGTAATTCGGGTACTGCTGGTGCATGGCATACACGCGGTCTTGCAGGCTCAGCTTTGAATTCTTTTCCAACGCGGCCCACTTCTGGTGAAGCGCATCACGCAATTTTTCTGGGAGCATTCGCGTGCGTCCGCCCAGCTTCTTGGCTTCGTATCCAGGAATGAGCATGTTGCGCCAGTCACGCACCTGTGCAGAAGTAACCCTGAACATTTCAGTGATCATTTCAAGGGGAGCGCCATTTGCAACGAAATACTCGCGGACCTTGGTGTCACCTGTCATCATGTCCATGCGGTTCAGCTCATTAATGAACTTGTTGCTACAGAACTCAATGTGAAATTTCAGGCCGGACGATCCATTGATCAATTTGATCAAATCCCGTGCTGGACGATCCCTCAGACTATCCAGAACCGTTGGTTCAGCAGCTCCGCGCAAAAGTTCATCCATGCCGCCGCTGTCCATTCGGTAGATCAAATGGTTCAGCAGCTCGGCCTTCATTGATGCACTGGTAACTTCGAATCTCATATGCTTCCCCTGATTTGTGTCTCTAGTTGCTAAACAATGGCTGAAAGTCCTTGTGGAACCGTTCAGAGGCTGTGTCGTAAGCGCGCAGCTTGTAGGCCATCAGCGTGGCAATGAACTTCATGCAACCAGGGTGCATGCACAGTTGCGAAAGCTCCAGAGCGCTGACGTATGGCATGCCGTCAAACGAATGGCCAGCAAGCACTTCTTCATAGTCCTTTTCAAACGGGCCAACGCCTGCCATGACCATCCGCTTCCACTTGGACGAGTCCGGCATCGATTGCACCATCCTCAAGTCAAACTGACCGCAGATAGAGGCCAGCATCTTCCACATTCCTGTTTGCATGGTCCTGAAAACATCAGCAGGACCGGGCGCATCGCTCTTCACAGGAATGCCGCCATCAGGCACATCCATGAAAAAGCCAAACGGGGCGTCAGGAGAAATGTCGATGCAGTTGTGCAGATGCAAACATTCCAAGATCTCCATGAGCTGGTTTTGAACAGAGGCGCTAAGCCCAGCCGCGACTTCCGAGCCTAATTGGTCAGATGGTGATGTGGCGCCTGCTTGTGGATCTGATTGCTTTGGTCCAGGCTGTGGAGATTTCGATTCACTCTTTTTCACCACTGAAACAGCACCTATCAGGGGTCTTTGTTGAGCTTGTGCACGGTCTTTGGCGCTCATGGCACCCAAAGCACTATTTGACTTCACTTCCTCAATTGCAGAGTGCTTTAGAGCCGCAAATCGTTCGGAGGTAATCCCTTTTTCCATTGAGACGATGGTTAGAAGATCGTCCAATATTGGGGTTTCAATCTGCAGAAGGTTGGCGGCAACCCCCTTCATATCGGCAGTGAGCTGAGGTACATCTAGCTTGACGGCTTGGTCAGGCGACTCGCCAGTTGAACTGCCTGTGCTTTGAACCTGTGCAGCCAACTCATTGGCCGTCACTTGGAGGCAATTTTGCATGGCTGCAAAAAAATCAGAATTCTCGATCCCTGACAACTTGCAGATTTTTTCTAGCTCAGACCAAGTTGGTGATAGAGAAACTTGGGTCGACCTGAATTCAAGCCATGGTCCAACAGGAGCCAATTTGTCGGTTGCGAATAGATATAGCTGTAGGACTCTGAGACTGAAATCCAGACCTTTGGCCTTGGCGACCTTTTGAACGTCTGTCGGTGAAATAATGCGGTCGTGTTCTGATTCAAGTTCCCTTTTAACCATGAGAATGCCCTTGGCTTTCTCCCAAAAACTGACATCGCCGCGCAATTCGTTTTCGGCAAAGTGGTTGATCAGCAAGCTGAGATGGTCGGTGAATGGCATCACCACGACATCCAGGTTCTTGTACTTGATGTCCCCAGTTTCAGCGAACAGTTCCTTCAAAATGCGAATTCTGGTGTTCCCGCCCGCGAATGGGATATACATACGCGTGATGGGGTGCCTTGTCACCGACAACTGGTTGGTGATCCCCTGCACCCGAATGGATTCCTTGATTTCGGCATACTTTGGATTGACCTCCGTTCGGATGTTCTGTTCATACTCCACCAACTCGTCAAGATTTATGCGAGCGTGATAGCGCTCATCTTGTTGTCCAACAATATTGGCGGCGGGTGGTGATGGCACTTCCAAGGCCATCCGAGCCCGAACTTCTGCCGGGGTAATTTTTTCATGAAGGAACCAATCAATGAGGTTCCAGGCATGGTTGTTTCCATTGTTTTTGTGTTCGTTGAGTCCGAAGAGTCAAAAGAATCCTGGGCGATGCCCAGTTGTTTGGCGCGCTCGGTGGCAGTTAGTGATTCAGGGGTTTTGTGCAGCACGACGAACCCCTCACGCAGCGATTGCTTCAGGGGACTCAGAATGCTCTTGCGTGGGCTCCTCATCCACCATGTCGGCGGCAGTTACGTCCTCCAAGTTTGGGAAAATCTCCCAAATCAAGTTGTGCATGGTGGCAGAGGCCCGTGGGTCAATCCAATGGACCGGTTGCTGTGAAGTTGCGGCTTTTTTTGTAGCTGACAGAGTGTGGGACGGTCGCGTTGAGCACCGTGACCCGGCCACGCATGGTCATGAACGATTCACGAATGACCTGTGCAATCGCACGGGAATCGACCGTGTTTTCGGTGCGATAAATCACCGCCTTCATGGGCGGCATATTGAAGTCTTTAAGTGGCAAAGACTCCACATCGTCCAGCATTTCCATGGTTCCCAAGGTGAATTCACGTGAACTCAACACATCGGGACAAATGGGACTGATCAGTAAATCGGAGGCAAAGATCGCAGACTTTTGGAGAACACCCTTGGCTCCTTGGCTGTCAATGAGCACCACGTCATAGTTCTCTTTGACGTGTGGGGACTGCAGGGCTTTCTTGATGCGGACCTCTTTATCGGAGCGGTTCGCCAGGTATTCTTGCAAAGCGCCGTCGTGGGCGTCAGATCGGATGATGTCCAGTTTGCCGTGGACTTTTGGGCGCTGACTTTGGGATTTACGCAGTGAGGTGAAAACGACGCTGGAAATGAATTCGGCGGTGGCGTTGCCCTCGCGGACCATGCCGCTCAAGCCGTTTTGGGTGCCATGCCCAATTTCAAAGTAGCGACTAAGGGAAGGTTGAACATCTGCATCGACCAGGAGCACGCGCATCCCAAGGTCCGCCAAAAGTACGCCAAGATTTGCGCACAAGGTCGTTTTGCCCACGCCACCTTTGGTGCTTACTACTGCCACTGTAATCATTGAAGCCTCGCTCTATAAAAAGCCAGGCACACAAGTCTTACTACCGTAGGTGAGTGCAATGCACACACGCGCGGACAGAGACAACCAGCAAGCCTAGCGGGTTAGGAACATGAAAGTGATGCAATTCAGCCTGAAAAATCAGCATTTAATCAACATATTTCGCACCAATGGCGATTTTAGCCACAAAACGTGCATAAAACGCCAAACGTGCGCTACTTGCACCAAAACTACCATAAACAGGCGAATCGTGCATGAATATGCGTTACCATAAGCGAGCTGGTCGTATGCGCTAGTGGTCCGATTGGACTTTCGGCGAGAATCAGAGCCCGTAAACAAAACCGTAGATAGGCGATATTCATGTCTGATGTGTTGACTGATGACAATTCCGACAATGATCACGAAGACGCGTCGGATGGAAAAAAGCGCGACAAAGATCTTGCAAAGACTCAGTTCCAACTCGCGTTTGCGGAGCGGTTGAATTCGGAATTAGATTCGGTTGGCTTTGTTCAAGGCAGGCGCAGAAGTGGTGCTCTGGCTGAGCAGTTTGACCTTGATAGATCGAATGGTTACAGAATCCTGAAAGGCATCGGGAGTCCCGACGCGCTGTACCTATCTAAGTTGCGAAAGCTTGGTGTTTCTGTGGATCGCATACTGGACCACATCGCCCATCATGTCCCAGCGACATACACCATTTTCATTGGCGCAAGTGTGGTCTCAGCGACGGTGCAATATGGGGTGGACGGCCGATTTTGTTCCGCTGCGATTCTGCCTAAAGATGGCGGCTTTGAATTGATTCCGGTGTCACCTGGTGAAACTGCACCAGATGGAGCTATTCCAATTCAGGCGATTCAGTTCATTGACAAACCCACTTTAGCTATTGTGGAAGATGAACTTCCTTACTTGGATAAGCTGGCGTATGAAATGTGGGACGCGTTTCGACCGGTGAAATTTGATTCGGCGCATGCATTGATTGAGGCATTGAAAATGCCTCACAATTTCAAAGCAGTGTTGATGGACTGGAGACTCCCAGACATGGATGGTGAAAAACTCGTAAAGGAAATCCGCGCGCATTCAAAAGTACCTATATGCATTCTGACGGCAGATGTAACGGCGTCGAAGGCAATTGCTAGAGCGTTTGCCACGGGCAACGTCGATCATGTAATGAAACCCGCTGATCCAGATATTCTCGTTGCACGCATTCAGGTCGCCATCAAAAATTCCGCGCTGTAGTTGAATCTGCGGATTCTGCGTATTCAGTGAATACAGCCAGCCAGCCGTTCCAGTGGAAGTAAGCCACCGGCGTCCCCGTGTGGAGTCGAACAGCTTTTTTGGAGTTGTCTGCGTATTCCACTGAAAACCGGCCACCGATTCCAATACTGCCAGTCATTCCAGAGGAAACCAGGCCACTTTCCGGCCCAAACCCTACCAGCAACCGCGATTGGACTGCGCCGTTGGTCGTCGGATTCAGGGCACATACCGGCCATTCGCCCAAACTGCCAGAAACCTCACGGATTGTCGCAAGCTGTCCTTCGATTTCGCCGGAAGCAGACCTTCGCTACGGGTACCAGAAGCTCGAAATCGGTCATTCAGCGGTGAAAATCAACTTTTTAAGCTGGCGGTCGGCAATGCAGCGATAGCGGGTACTGGTGAACGGCAGCTTTCCAGTTGTCCACTAATTTCTATTCCAAAGGTCGCTCAAATATACCTTGCGCGGTCACAATCTGAGGTTTTAGGTTGTTGATTTTCGTGGGTAAGAAATCGTAGCATCCCCGGTTTTCATCGTATTGGGGCTGAATGTGATTGATATCGAATTTTCAAATGAATCCATTGCTGAACTGCAAAAACTGAAGAATCACCCGCACCCTTGCGTGAGGGACAAGGCTTTGATTTTGATTCTCAAAAGCCAAAAAATCCCACATCACAAAATTGCACAGATCGTCGGTATTTGCGGAAACACAGTCCGCCAGTGCTTCAGAGCCTACCAACAAGGAGGCATCAAAAAATTAGAGACACTCAACTTTCGCCGACCGCAGAGTAGCCTTCAACCTTTCGAGGGTCAGGTGAGGGAATATTTTGAAAAAACACCTCCATCGACCATCAATAAAGCATGCGCTGAAATTGGAAAAATCACCGGCATCTTTCTCAAGAAATCGCAAATGAGGGCGTACATCAAATCGATTGGTGTTTGCTATCGCAAGGTCGGCAGCATTCCTGCCAAAGCGGATATTGATGCACAGAAAAAATTTCATGACGAAGAACTCAAGCCACGACTGGAGCAGGTCCAAAGAGGAGAGCGCGACGTGTACTTCGTTGATGCTGCACACTTTGTCCTTGGAGCATTCTTGGGGTGCTTGTGGAGCTTTTCCCGTGTGTTTGTAAGAACCCCCAGTGGGCGGCAGCGCTTTAACGTTCTGGGTGCATTGAACGCCGTCACGAAAAAAGTCGTTACGATCACAAACGATACCTACATTACCTCTGTGCAAGTCTGCGAACTGCTGCGAATGCTTGCGGAAAAATCGACCCGGCCAATTACACTCGTTCTGGATAATGCGCGCTACCAACGATGCGACCTGGTGACGAAACTTGCGGCAGAACTCAAAATTGAACTCCTGTTTCTGCCGCCATATTCCCCAAATCTGAACCTGATTGAACGGTTGTGGAAGCTGGTCAAAAAAGAGTGCCTCTACAACATCTACTACGAAAACTTTGCCTTGTTTCGTGAGCGTATCCAAACGTTTTTGGAGAAGATGAACGAGAAAAATCAGCAAGAACTAAACTCGCTTCTGACGCTCAACTTTCAAATGTTTACCCAAGAGCAGTTCAAACAGGCTGCTTAAGATGTCCACGTGATTCAAACAATAAACTGCTCGCACACCTCAAGCGCAGCTTCAAGCGTTCCTTCACTTTTCCCGTCAGGAAACCAGCAAGGCTCATAACGCTCATTGCCATACGTGAAAACTGCAAAACTCCAACGCTCCTGATTGAAATGTCTCAGGCGGCACAAAGGCATAAGCCGTAGATCACCCTCTTCAAAAGTGTCAACGTAGCAAAACTGACTTTTGAAGCGCAGTTTCAATTGAGTCTTTGGATACCACGCGCGAGAACTCGCGAAAATCTCTGCCTTCTTGCAGATTTCATCGAATATCCGTGGCGGAATTTTGACCCCGCCACTCTGTGGATCGTATACCCAAGGTGCCATGTTTCGAACGTTAACACACCCCAGGTTTCGGTTGATCACAAAACCTCAGATTGTGACCGCGCAAGGTATAGCTTCCCACACCAACCCAGCGCTGTGACCAGGACACGCTGACTTTGGGACGCATGGAGGAACAGCCTTCATGAAATCTCCTTAGCGAGCAAAGAACGTTTTGTAAGAGCCCGGCTTCCAGTCGCGACAGCGAGGGCGAGAATTATCAAAACTGTGGCAACGGCGAACGTCATTCGCATACCGAAGATGACAGCATCTGATCGCGCCGTTGTCATATCGGCCACTGCAGATCCGACCGCGAAAACTGCCCCCATTGCTGATGCGCCGGTGATGAGTCCAAGGTTTCGCGACAAGCCAAGCAAGCCCGAAATGACACCCCGTTGGTCAGGCCGAATATCTGTCATGACGGCAGTGTTGTTGGCCGCCTGGAACAGCGCATATCCGGCGGTGATGACGGACAGTGGGCAGATATAGCCTGCCATCCCAAGGCTCGTCGAAAGCATGGGCAGGACAATGGCTCCAAGCGCCATTGCGATCAGTCCGACAATGCCCATAAAGTGTGCGCCAAACCGGTCAACAAGGCGGCCAGCGGGCGCACCCGTCAGTGCGGCAACAATTGGGCCGGACGACATAACAAGTCCGACACCGGCTGCGTCGAGCCCAAGCGCGCCAGAGAGGTAGAACGGGCCGACCACCAGTGTTGCCATGACCACAGTCGTAACCAGTGCACTCATAACGAAACCCGCACTTATTACCGGATTGCGAAAAAGTGTCAATTGGATTAACGGGGATATAGCTTTCGTCTCAACATATACAAACAAGCCAGCGCAGAAGACAGAGGAGAGTAACAGCGTGTTGTTAAGCATCCCGAAATTCCCACGTCCAAGTGTCATGGCAAATGCATATGCCGCAAGTGTCAGCGCAAGCAACAGGGTGCCCATCGTGTCGAAACGGGGCTTGTTGACCTTGGGAGACTGGCGGTCTACGGGTAGACAGCGATAGGCGAGGACAAAGGTCAAAATTCCTAGCGGTACATTGATAAGAAAGATTGCTCGCCAATTGAATGCGGCGATCAGAAGTCCACCCAACATCGGTCCCAGGGCGGTGCCAATCGCTGACATGCTCCCGAGCAGTCCCATCGCGCTCCCGGTCTTGTCTTTTGGTACAGCCTCGCCCACCATCGCAATCGTGAGTGCCATCATGATGGCCGCGCCCAAGCCCTGCATCACTCGCGCGGCAATCAACAACCATAGCGTTGGAGCGATGCCGCACAGTGCTGATGCCGCCGTAAACAGCGAGATGCCGATCAACATCAGACGTCGGCGGCCGATGACGTCGCCAAGTCGTCCTACGCTGACAATCAGAGTGGTGATGGCGAGTAGGTAGGATAGCACCACCCACTGAACGTTTTGAAAGGATGCATTGAATGCCTGGGCCAATGTGGGCAATCCGACGTTGGCAATACTGGTGCCAAGTGAGGACAACAACATGGACAGCGACAAGCTGACAAGTGCCCAACGGACCGGCTGCGTTTCTCCCCGATCGGTGACTATCTGTTCTGATTTTGCAATGATTGATTTCACATCGATTCCTTCTTTTATGCCCTTGAGTTGTGGATGAATGAAGCTTAAGTTTTTGAAAGTGATTGCGGAAGTCGCAGCAATTGCAATATATTTGTGCGTTTGACGCCATATATGAACCAAACTGCGATATGGTGACGCATGTCAGCGCCCGACCTCAACTTGCTCGTCACCCTGGATGTGCTGCTCTCAGAGGGCAACGTGACGCGCGCCGTCAGGCGATTGAGCCTTAGCCCATCTGCGATGAGCCGGGCTCTGGCGCGGTTGAGAGAGACAACGGGAGATCCGCTCTTGGTGAGGGCGGGACGAGGTCTCGTTCCAACGCCCAGAGCGCTTGAACTGCGCGCGCGGGTCAGTCAGCTGGTGCAAGATGCCCAGTCGGTGCTACGCCCCGGAGAAATCCCTGACCTCCAGCATATGGTTCGAACATTCACATTGCGAACCAGCGAGGGCTTTGCAGAGAATTTCGGACCAAACCTCATTGCTCGCACCAGCTTAGAAGCTCCTGGCGTACGACTGCGTTTTGTGCAAAAGTTAGACAAAGACAGCGCACCGTTGCGTGAAGGGACTGTCGATCTGGAAACTGGTGTCATTGCGAGCAAGATGGGACCCGAACTGCGTACACAGGCCCTGTTCAGAGATCGTTTTGTCGGCGTCGTGCGAATGGGTCACTCGCTGAGCGAAGGCGAGCTCAGTCCCGCTAGGTATGCGACCGGTCGGCACATTGGTATCTCGCGCCAGGGTCTCGAAATGGGTCCAATTGATGAAGCCATGAGCGCGCTTGGTATGGAAAGAGAGATTGCCACCATCGTCGGTGGATTTTCGACTGCGGTGGCGATGGCCCGTGCGTCAGATTTAATCGCAAGCGTTCCTGAACGTCACACCGGGAATCTGCGTGCCGGAATGCATACCTTTATGCTTCCATTTATTACGCCCGAGTTCACCGTATCGCTGCTCTGGCATCCTAGGTTTCACGCCGATCCGGCGCATCGATGGCTACGTGGAGTTGTTCTGGAAATATGCGCTTTAACACCCTGACCTGGGGTATGGCGCTATCTGAATCTCCACGTATCTACTGCCGTTTTGCTTATCAGAGTATTTGGACGATCACGCTTCCAACGGCCGCTTTGGAGCAAGCAGATCGACAATCGCTACTTCGGCAATGTGCCTGCTGGAGCCCGACAACATCACCGGCTACCAACGTTCAAATTTGAAGGTCAGGTCTGGAGCACGGCCTATTTCGCCAGTGCGGCTTGCGGGTGTTCACGACAGGCGGCTTTAGGGCGGTCCAGTTCGATCCCAGTCATAAGCATTGAGTGCGCTTCGGCACCGTGCCCACAGCGGAAGTAGAGAATTCATATTGACCTAACTGATCGCGGTCATTAGGGTAACGGTGAAACTTGCTTGCTGCAAGAAACTGATTGTGTACTGAGGGTCATGCCTTCAATCATAGCCAGGCATCGATTTTCAACAGAGCCAGAACACCCATCACAGCAAACATTGCCGCCGCAATCGAATACACAAGCTTCATCGGAAGCTTCTTGGAGAAGCGGTCACCTACAAAAACCGCTGGCACGTCGGCGATCAGCATGCCAAGCGTGGTCCCAATCACCACCATCACCGGGCTTGGAAAATGGGCCGCCATGGCCACCGTGGCAATCTGCGTCTTATCGCCCATCTCGGCGAGGAAGAAAGTCACGAGCGTTGCTCCGAAGACTCCCAAATGATTGGCAACTTGGGTTTCCTCCTCTTCGATCTTGTCGGGGATCATGGTCCAAATTGCCATGCCAATGAATGAGAGGCCAACAACCCAACGCAAGGTCTCTAGGGTCAACGTAGAAGTGATCCAAGCACCCACCGCACCGGCCAGACCATGGTTGACGATGGTCGCGCAGAAGATTGCGGCAATGATAGGTAGGGGTTTCTTGAATCGCGCTGCCAGAACGAAGGCAAGCAGTTGGGTCTTGTCGCCGATTTCCGCGAGGGCGACGACGCCCATTGAAGTAAGGAGAGCTTCCATTTTTAGGTTCCAAGGCCAGGCAAAAACAATTGACCACAAGCCTCCCCGGCCAAACCGGAAGCCCATGGTCAAAGGTCTTGCTAAGTTGGACAACCGCTTACACCATGATCGTGAGATCAAGTATGTTGACGTAAGCACCGTCAGTGAATGACGGTAAGCTACTCCCCTGTGACGGTTTGATCATACCCAATCAACGCGAGGCCCGCCCGAAATCAGGCAAACGCTTGCACCAATCCCAGCGCGCCGCGTCACTTGCTTGTAAACCGGCCTAGTCGAGTGAGCAACCCCACCAATGCGATACCAGCAAATGCAGCGCCACCCAAGAACGTTGTAGCCGCGCCGTGTCGGTCCCACAACCATCCTGCCACGCCGCTGGCGAAAAGCATGGCTAACCCGCTGACGAGATTGAAAACCCCATAGGCTGTCCCGCGCAAGTCGGCGGGCGCGGTGTCGGCCACCATGGTCGCCAGCAGGCCTTGGGTCATGCCCATGTGAATGCCCCACAACGCGACCCCTGCCAGCATGGTGGTCCAATGGTTGCCGCTGACCAGCACCAAGTCGGCGGCAATCAGAACGACCAAGCCCGCAGCCAATAGCGTGGAATGACTCATCCGGTCGGATAGCTTGCCAAAGGGATAGGCCGATGCGGCATACACCAGATTCATCGCCACCATCACCAAGGGCACCAATGCCATCGCTACGCCGCTTTGTTGGGCGCGCAGAACCAGAAACGCTTCACTGAAACGTGCCAGGGTGAATACAGCACCAATGATCACCACCCACCAGTAGGGACTTCCCAGACGATTCAGGTTCTCGCGCCGAATAGGGTTAGTTCGCGGCTCTCCGACATGCCGCTCAGGCTCGCGCACACCAAACAGCAGCAGTGCCACCGCTAGAAGTCCAGGCACCACCGCCACCCAAAAGATCGAACGGAAGTCGTTGGACCACAACAACATCAAGCCCACCGCAATCAGTGGCCCTGTGAACGCCCCCACGGTATCCAATGACTGCCTCAGGCCAAACGCAGCGCCTCGGATATGACTGGGGGTGATGTCGGCGACCAGGGCGTCGCGTGGGGCGCCTCGAATCCCCTTGCCCACCCGATCCAGCAACCGGGCCGTGATAACGATACCGGTTCCTGACGCCACGGCAAACAGCGGTTTGGTCAGTGCGCCCAAGGCATAGCCAAATACTGCCAGTCCTTTGCGCTTGCCAAGGTAGTCGCTCAATGCACCGGAAAACACCTTGACGATCAGCGCGGTGGACTCCGCCAGACCCTCAATGATTCCCACCGTGAATGCACTGGTTCCCAGTACGATGACCATAAACATGGGCAGCAGACTATGAACCATCTCCGAAGAAATATCCATCAGCATGCTCACGAAGCCCAAGACCCACACGCCAGAGGGAATCTGTCGCAATACAGAGCTTGATTCTTTCTGTGCCATGGTTGTCCTCTCAATAGCCGTTCTGGTCACACGCTGTCACTGGCTGAACAGCGCAATTAGGGTTTGCTGCGCAGCACTCTCAACCCATTAAACACGACCAGCAGGCTGGCACCCATATCGGCGAAGACCGCCATCCACATGGTCGCACCATTGAACAATGCAAGCAAAAGAAACACCGCCTTGATGCCCAAGGCCAACGCGATGTTCTGCCAGAGGATAGCTTGGGTCTTGCGGGAGAGCCTGATCGCCTCAGGAATGCGGCGCAAGTCATCGTTCATGATCACCACGTCGGCAGCTTCCATGGCGGTGTCGGTCCCCGCGCCACCCATGGCGAAGCCGATGTCGGCCCGAGCGAGAGCTGGAGCGTCGTTGATGCCATCGCCGGTCATGGCGACGTAGCCATATCGCTCCTGCATTTCTTCAATGGCGGCGAGCTTGTCCTCGGGGAGTAAGTTGCCACGCGCATCGTCGATGCCCGCTTGCTTGCCAATGGCCTTGGCGGTGGCGACGTTATCACCCGTAAGCATGACGGACACCACACCAAGAGCGTGCAGTTCAGCAATGGCCTCGCGTGAGCTCTCCTTGATAGTGTCCGCCACAGCGAAGATCGCCAGCACCCGTGTGCCGGATGCCAGCATCGTCACCGTGCGGCCTTGCGCCTCGTGCTCGGCCAATCGCGCCTCAATCTGTGGGCTGCAAAAGCCACGGTCTTCAATCAGGCGGTGGTTCCCAAGAATCAATGGAAGTCCACTGGCTTTGGCTTCAATTCCCCGTCCAGGCAGTGCGGTGAAACCATCAAGCTTCCCGTTGCCCTGACCTCCCAGACCTTGCGCGATGGATTTGGAGACAGGATGGTCTGAGTGCCCTGCTAGGTCCGCCGCCCAACGCAGAACTTGGGACTCATCCTGATCGCTCGGCAGGATCTCGGTTGCCACCAGCTTGGGCTTGCCCTGCGTAATGGTTCCAGTTTTGTCCAGCGCAATCGCTGTGATCTTGCGGGCGCCTTCCAAGTGGACGCCGCCCTTGATCAAGATGCCGCGCCGCGCTGCGGCAGCCAGGCCGCTGACAACGGTGACGGGGGTCGAGATCACCAATGCGCAGGGGCAGGCGATGACCAAAAGCACGAGAGCCTTATAAATCGCCTGCATCCAGGTCCAGTCCATCAGCCAAGGCGTCAGCAGGCACACGACCAGAGCCAGTGCGAAAACAGCAGGCGTGTAGATGGAGGCAAAGCGGTCCACAAACTGCTGTGTGGGAGCCCGCGATCCTTGGGCCTGTTCGACCGCATGGATGATTCGGGCCAGCAAAGTTCCATTGGCAGCTGAGGTGATGTTGATCTCGACCATGCCTGTGGTGTTGATGGTACCTGCGAACACCGGATCGCCAACGGCTTTGTCTACCGGTATGCTCTCGCCGGTCACAGGGGATTGATCCACGGATGTCGTGCCAAAAACGATCACACCGTCGAGCGGAACGCGCGCGCCTGGTTTGACGCGGACAATGGCCCCGATGGCTACGGTCTTGACCAAACTCTCGGCCCATGTGCCATCGGCCTGCTTGACCTCCGCCTTCTCAGGCGTCATGTCCAGCAGTCCCTTGATGGCATTGCGCGCGCGATCCACCGACCGGGCTTCGATGAGTTCGGCAATCGCATACAAGGCCATCACCATGGCGGCTTCCGGCCATTGGCCGATCAGGAATGCACCCGTGACGGCCACCGTCATCAAGGCATTGATATTCAAGCGCAAGTTGCGAAGCGCGGCCAAGCCCTTGACGTAGGTGGAAAACCCGGCCAACCCAATGGCTGCGGCTGACAGCGCCATGCCAAGCCCAGAAAAGATCATGGCGTGCGGCGCGAAGAATGAAATGGATTCGGCTCCAAATGCCAAAACCAACGCGAGTGCGTAGCGGGGCAATCCCTTGGGCAGCGCGAACCCGCCGCCGTGGCTGTGCCCATGATGATCTTGGCTGTGATCATGGCCGCTGTGGTCATGCTCGTCGTCGCCAACGGCTTCGGACACGGGGACGGGCTTGAATCCGGCTTTGCGGATGGCTTCCAGCGCCTGTGGAATGGATTCGGCAGGCGCATCGATCGCCAAGGTGCGCGCGCCGAGCTGAAAACTCAAGCTGCGAAGCCCTGGAAGCTTTGCCAATGCGTGGCGGATTTCGCCTTCCTCTGCCGCGCAGTCCATGGTTGGAATGCGAAAGACAGGAATGCCTGCTGGTTCTGGCTTGGCTTCGGTGATCACGACGGAGTCTGAGCTACTGGCGTGGTCACATTCACAGGAATGGCTGTGACTGGGTTCATCTTTGGGAACGCGGCTCATGGGGTGTCCTTGCAACATGGCATTCGAGGGGTTACAGTATTAAAAACCCTGTAGCCACTACAGGGTCAAGCCCTAACTGGAAATACCATGAAGATCGGCGAACTGGCCACCCTCACCAATACGCAAGTAGAGACCATTCGCTTTTACGAACGGGAGAAGCTTCTTGCCGAGCCTGGGCGCAGTGGGGGGAATTACCGCATTTACGGGGATGCCCATGCCGAGCGCTTGTCCTTCATTCGGCATTGCCGTGGACTGGACATGACCCTGGATGAGATTCGTATCCTGTTGCGATTCAAGGACGCGCCGACCGATAACTGCCTGGAAGTCAATGAGCTTCTGGACGAGCACATTGGCCATGTTGCCGAACGAATTATGGAACTGCGTCAGTTGGAGTCTCAACTCAAGAGCTTGCGCGAGGCATGCATCGGGGGTCAGGAAGCACAGTATTGCGGGATACTCAATGAACTGACCGAGATCGCCAAAAGCCCAGTGGCTTCCCATGGCCGTGAGGGGCATGTTCATGGCGCCCATGCTGGCAGCGGCCCGCGCAAGCCAAGCCACAAGCACTGAACTTCACCGAACTGAAAATCTCATCGCCGTCGCTTGCGAAGGTCCGTAGTTGGCTCACAACGGTCGGTTAGTCTGACGAAATAGTTGCCAGTCTGCCGACATTCCAGTACGTAGATGAACGGCTGGTTTGGAGCGAGCAAATCGTGAAGTCGTATGTCAGGAGTTGGCCTGATGCGGGTACTCAGGGAATAAATGTAGATTCCCAAGGCCATCGACTCCTGCAGGCACTCAGCCGACCGTCGACTTTCAGATCTGCTTCCTCCAAACCGGGCATTCGCACATACAGACCGACAGTCGGCTATGTGGAAACAATTCCATCAAAGTGGGCACCCGCGTTTGACCAGGAGCTGTCAGTCGGTGCAGCCCTCTCATTGGTCAGCGACGGCGTTTCAAGTTCTGAATTCGACTCTCTAGTCCAGCCGAATTCAATACACCAACATGAGCATCTACTTGGTGACCCTCCGAGTCAAAGAACACGGTGGTAGGCAGGCCCTGGGACCCCAACAATGGTCCAAGTGAGGAAGATAAGTCAAGAAATACTTCTCGTAGGGGCAGTCCCTCGATGCGTAGAAAAGTTCGGACAACACTGTCAGATTCACCTTGATTCACAAACAAGAAGCCTATGTCCTTCTCTTTCTGCTGGGCAGCGGACAGTGTTGGCATCTCCTGCCTACATGGCCCACACCAGGTGGCCCACAAATTGACAACGACCGGGCGACCTCGAGCTGCTTGTGTCAGTGTGATTGGAACAGAGCCCTGCTCCAAGGGCATCACACTCAGCGGTGGAAGGGATGACACGGTGTTGATTACGGACACCAGTACCGGGATGTAACCTGCAAGACCGGCAGTAAGTCCCGCACCAAGCAGCGCCATGCGAAGGTCTGGTGTCCGCAGTCCCTTAAAGAACAGCCAAGCCCCGCTCCCGGCGGCCCAGGCAATTACGTTCCAACCCCCGTCACGAATGTCCAAGACCAAGATCGGCGAGGGCGAATAGGCCTGTGCGTTCAGGCCAACGTACACCAACCGAGACGCAATCGCTCCAAAAAATGCCGCCTGAAAGACCGCAGAGGTCGCTGCATGTCTGTGCTTCTCCATGTCTGCATTGTTTGAGGCGGATCGCCTGGCAACATGAGCGCCCACCAACGAGGACGCCCAGACTGTCAATATCAGGAATATCGGTAGAACCGGCAGCGCCAAGGGACCAAGGGAGATGGAAAGCATGTTCACTTCAGCGTGGCTCCGTGCTAGTCAGTGCATTCAGGCAGTTGTTTAGACGCCCCATTGCCGCTGCTTCCCTGTTGAATTGTGCACGGACCAATTTGGTCGTCGCTTGCGCACTGATCGGCATACTCAAGCTGCAACGGCTTCACCCCAGTAGTGGTAGGACAGTATCTTCGGTCCCGGAAGATAAAGTGACTGCACATTCATATTGAATCCGGCGTCAGCAAGCAAGGCGGGTATGTCGCGGTCCAGCATGCATCCTCCTGCCACCTTCTTCCAATAGGGCTGCAGACGGCTTTGCCACTTCAGTACATTTGCATCCGGTGACTTACCGTGTTCAGAAAACAGCAGTTTTCCTCCAGGCTTCAACGCCCTCCTCATCTCCTTGAGCGCCATGAGTGGGTCAGGAATAGTACAGAGCGTGTAGGTACAGACAACGCTATCAAAACTTGCATCTTCTACAGGGATGCGTTCCGCAGACAGGCCAATCAGCTTTACATCCAAGCCGGCCTGCAGACTGCGTTTGAGTGCAAGCTTGTGCATACGCAGCCCCGGGTCGACACCTACGATCAGATTGACACGAGATGGGTCATAGAAGGGCATGTTCAGACCCGTTCCAATACCAATTTCAAGTACGTTGCCTTCGGCTTGCGGAATCACTTTCATGCGTTGCTTGCGTATGGGGGAGACACCACAAGCAAGATCCAGCAAGTAGGGCAGTAGGTGGCGCTCGTACCAAGTTTCGGTCATTGGCATTCAGTGAGGTTTGAGGCAGTGGCAGTAGACGAAGTGCTGTACTGAACCCCAAGGGGTTTTATGTTCTTCGCTTGCATGTTCAAGAAGTTCAAAGGCAGGGCCGAACTCGCCATGCAATTGTTCTGGTGCGTAGCGTGCTACCGGCAATCCACTGCACTGTTCTGGCCCATCCGGTGCAAAGGTTGCAACAATTACATGGCCACCGGGTTTGACAGACTTCATGACCTGTTGAACATACGCAACACGGTCAGCAGGATCTGTCAAAAAATGGAAAACTGCTCTGTCATGCCAAATGTCATACGACTGCTCCGGCAGTAGCACGTCCCGGATGTCTCCGGAAGTCCAGGTAACCCGTTTACCTAAAGTGCCAACGCGGTTGCGCGCAACCTCAAGCGCACTTGCGGACAAGTCCAGAACGGTCAGGTGCTCAAACCCGTTAGTTAACAAATCGTCCACCAGCGTCGAAGCACCACCACCAACGTCAATGATGCGTGCATCCGAAGTCGCCCCCACCGAGCAAATGATTTCCAGCGACCGGGTTGCATGTTCCTGGAACCAGCTGACCGAGTCGGCCTGCTTGGTCTGATAAACCTTCTCCCAATGCTCTTTCGGGTTATTCATAACAAGTCTCCTTAACGTGGTGGACTTCAGACTTCCGCGCAGAGTGACAGGAAGCCGGGCAAGCACTCACTTGCAGTTATTGTGAAGTTTCCACATATCTTCATGCCCCATTTTCTTGGCAAATTCCGGCACGGTGCATCTGGCAGCTTCTTCCGGACTAACGGATGCAGGAGAGCTACTCTCTGCCGGATTTGCACGGGCACTTGTATAGGGGTCGTTGTTGGCCACCCAATTCCCTGCGAAGACCATTCCCCCAAGGAATGCAATAAACGCTGCAACCTGAACAGCGGTCCATCCGGGCGCTGGGGCAAAGTCAACACCGCACACACCTCCAGGGCACAGTTGGGCTTTCTCTTTGTTGAGGGCGTTATAGACCTTGCAGCCAATGCAAATTCCAAATGAGGTTTCGAAGAACATCAGTATCATGCATGCCCCGCACACCAAAATGTTTGCCGGACCAATGACGCCCTTAAAAACCATGAGGTATGCCATTACAAGGGCAAGTGTGAAACCGATCGCCCAGGCAAATCGCTTTTGCGGTGCACCATGTGGATGGCTACCGAGAAACGCGTCAATCTGGCTGCAAAGGTATTCCACAGAACGACGGACCTGCACGCCCTGGGGGTCTTGAAAGGAGCCCGAAGGGCGAGTTTTAAGACCCCCAGGGCGTGGCAGGACAATTCTCGGGTGTGGTGTTTGCGTTTGAGGCAAGGCTGGGGATGCACTAGCCAAGCAATCCGGGAGGGAGTAGAAACGAGCTTGCCGTAAAAGCTCGAAGCAGGCACGACATCAGCCAATAACGTCGAAAGTTCAAACCGATGTCGTGCCCCGAGCCCGGAGGGCGACGTTGCCAGTGTCAGTATGTCACGAAACTCTGGGCATTGTCCAGCCCAGCCCCCGTCGGCCACTTTTTGGCGATGGAACATCCCGCAAGGCGTTACTTGTGTGCTCGTTGCAGCATCCTGGTGCTCATATGCAGCCGTTGTGATCGTGGTAATCGCTACTGCAAAGACTGTGCATCGACACAGCGAGCACGCTGCGTACGCGCGGCGGGCAAACGCTACCAAAGCAGCCGACGTGGTCGCCACGCCCATGCTCGGCGACAGCAGCGCTGGAGGGCAAAACACAAAAAAGTGACGCATCAGGGTTCCCCACCCCCCACAGCATTTGCTCTACTGGACGCGGATGTGAGTGCAATCAAAGTCGATGTGCCACAGCGGCTCTGGCAGTGTCATTTCTGTCAAGGCAGTTGCGCTGAATTTGTGCGTATCGACTTTTTGCGCCGTCGCATCCGTCGTTCAACCCCACACAGGAAGCACACCATGCCCGTGACCCCTGAACTCAGAGCCAAGATATTGCGTTATTACCATGCAGAGAAGTGGCCAACCGGCACCATTGCTCGCCAACTCAAGGTGCACCACGGCACTGTCGAGAGAGTCTTGCGCCAAGCGGGCTTGCCCCGCATCGGAACTGTGCGCGCATCAAACATCGATGCCTATTTGCCGTTCGTTCTTGAGACCTTGAAGAAGTTTCCCGATCTCAGGGCCAGCCGGCTGTACGCCATGGTCACAGTGCGTGGCTACCAAGGCGGCCCAGATCACTTTCGCCACCTCATTGCCCAGCATCGACCCAGACCCTTGCCCGAGGCGTATCTGCGTTTGGTTACCCTCATCGGCGAACAAGCTCAGATTGACTGGGGTCACTTTGGTCACCTGCAAATCGGCAAAGCCAAACGGCCTCTGATGGCCTTTGTTGCCGTGCTGTCCTGGTCACGGCGTATTTTTTTGCGTTTCTCACTGGATGCACGTATGGAGAGCTTTTTGCGTGGCCATGTCCAGGCGTTCCAGTCCTGGGGTGGTGTGCCCAGGGTCCTGCTGTATGACAATCTCAAAAGCGCCGTGTTGGAGCGCCAGGGTGATGCCATTCGATTCTCACCAGCACTACTGGATTTTGCCGCCCACTACCACTTCGAACCGCGCCCGGTGGCCGTGGCCAGAGGGAATGAGAAGGGGCGTGTCGAACGCGCCATTCGCTATATCCGTGACAACTTCTTTGCCGCACGTACATTTACCGATCTGGATGATCTCAACGCCCAGGCCGATGCGTGGATCAATGGAACTGCCAGTGATCGGGCTTGTCCGCAAGACAAAACCATGACGGTAGCACAGGCCTTTGCCCAAGAGGTGCCACGCCTTCTGCAGTTGCCTGCCAACCCCTATCCGGTGGAAGAGCGTGTGGTGGTAAAGGTCGGAAAAACCCCGTATGTTCGCTTTGACCTCAATGACTATTCGGTACCGCACACCCATGTGCGCAAAACACTCACGGTGCTTGCTGATACCAAAACGGTGCGTATTCTGGATGCCCAGACAGTGGTGGCTATCCACACACGCAGCTACGACAAGGGACAACAAATCGAGATTGAATCACACATCAAAGACCTGGTTGAGAGAAAAGCCGCAGCGCACGCCCAGCGTGGTATGAATCGTTTGCAGCAGGCCGTACCTGCCAGCGTGGAGTTACTCACACAGGCCGCAGCCAAAGGTGAACACCTGGGCGCTATCACTGCAGCGCTGCTGCGATTGCTTGATCGATACGGTGCCGACCAGGTGCAAACGGCCGTTCTGAACGCACTGCAACGCAAGGTACCCCACCCAAATGCAGTTCGTCTGGCGCTGGAGGCACAGCGCCAAGCACAACAAGCTCCTGCGCCGGTGGTCGTGCAACTCAGTGAGAACGTTCGACTGCGTGACGCGGTGATCCACCCCCACCCATTGAAAAATTACGACCAATTAAACAACACTGATTCCCAACCAGAAACATCAAGGGGCGACAACGATGGATCCCAAAAATGATGCTTTGTTCACGCGAGCCAAAAATCTACGCCTGCACGGTGTGCTGGAACATTGGTCAGAACTGGCTGATGCCCCCTGGCTGCCAAGTCTGCTGGACTGGGAGGAGCACGCACGTACCCAGCGCAGCCTTGAGCGACGCCTGAATGACGCACGCATCGGGCGATTCAAGGCACTAGCGGACTTTGACTGGAAGTGGCCCAAACAGTGTGATCGCGCAGCCATCGAGGCTTTGATGACGCTGGAGTTCATGGCGCAATCCGTCAACGTGATATTGCGCGGCAACAATGGAGTGGGCAAATCAATGCTGGCAAAAAATGTGGCTTATCAGGCGCTGGTTCAGGGTTTTACGGTGCGCTTCACCACTGCAGGAGAGATGTTGGGGGAGTTGGCTGCCATGGACAGTGATGCGGCGCTACGCAGGCGTTTGCGTCATTACGTCAATCCGGATTTGTTGGTGATTGATGAGATCGGCTACCTCTCATACTCAAACCGGCATGCCGACTTGCTCTTCGAGTTGATCAACCGTCGCTATGAGTCCAAGAGCACGATTGTGACCACCAATAAGGCGTTTGCCGACTGGGGGGAGGTCTTTCCCAATGCCGCTTGTGTGGTGTCCTTGGTTGACCGCCTGGTGCATCACTCTGAGGTGATTGGCATCGAGGGCGAATCTTATCGTCTCAAGGAGGCACAGGCACGATCCACAGATATGGCAGCCAAACGCAGAAAGGCAAAATCATGAAGCGCGTTACAAAACATATGCAATTGCCTTCAGGGCGACAATCCGGTCTGTTCATGACCATCGACAATGACTGGAGCACTGAGCAGGCAGCGGCTGTGGCAGATTTGCTGGAGGACTTGCTGCATGTGATTCACAGCCGCTATCAGGACAAACTACGTGCCTACCGTAAAGCCACACGTATCACTCAATTCAAGCCTGTCTACCCAGCCGATGATGATGGGGTGCCATTCTGATCTCAGCTATTGTCTTCTGAACCAACTAAGGGCCGGAAAGGCCCTTTTTGTTTATGCACCAGCGCTTGAAAGACTCCGCCAAATTTGCGCGCTATTAGACAGCCGCTAACACACCAACGTACTCCGGTATCTGCTTGCGAACAATCCACTGCCCAAGCATGAAACTGGGCGAGTATTTGGGGTTTACAAAGAGTCGGATGGCGAAATCCATAAGGAACGCCAAGACAAATACACGGGTTGGTTGGAAGTTGCCTTTCAGCCAAGCATTCATGAAAGTAATCAGTGCCCCCAGGAAAAGAATTCCGGCAGACGCACGGACCGCGCGTTCATTTAACACTGGAATGGGGTAGCCTTCAACTTGCTCTCCAAATCCGATAGTTCTGTTGTTCATAAGGACCTGTTCACTGTTTTGGGGCCATTGATTGGCTAATTCTGACTTAAAAGAAGTAGACCGCAAGTGACTTGGGTCACTTCCGTGAGCCTCGCATTCAGTGCGAATGCAGGTGGTGTGCGTCCGGCACATGGGCGTGTAAGTGCCGAATATGTTCATGAACGTGCCGATGGCTATGCTTCCCGACCGGTAGTTCCGCGTGGGCGTGAGCATGGTGCCCATCGTCATGGAAATGGGCATGTTCGTGATCTACTGGGTCGTGAGCATGCTCATGTCCGTGGGACTCCATCAAATGCAGGAAGACCCCAATCAGCATCAGAATTCCGCCAACAGCAAGCATCCACGTACCTGTTCGGTTACCCATCGCAAACGCGCCCAATGCACCAATGAACGGTGCGAAGGCAAAGACGGACCCCGTGCGTCCTGCGCCGAACTCCCTTTGCGCAAGCAGATAGAGGCGCAAGCTCAAGCCATATCCAGTAGCTCCAATGGCTAGCAATGCCACCGAGGCAGTAAGGCTGGGGATTGGCTCGACCAGGATATAGGCAAGAAAAGCAGTGGCAACGACCCCCAGAGACGATTTCACCAGTACGACCTGGCCAGGGTCCCGCTCGGCGACTCCTCGGGATAAAGTGTTATCTACGCCCCAAGCGGCGGTGGCAAACATCACTGCTAGCAAGCCAAAGAGTTGGGTGTCTCCGGCAAATCCTTGCTCCAATACCAGTGCCACTCCGCCAGCCAGGAGGAACATCATGGCGGCTGCCACGCGTTTGTCCATGGTTTCCCCATACAAACGCCACGCCAACACAGCCGTAAATAATGCTTCCAAAGTAAGCATGAGCGAAGCACTGGAACCACTGGTGCGCTGCAGTCCCCATGCAAGAGCTACCGGACCCAGAACGGCACCAAAGCCTGCCATTGCAACCATCCTTGGGAGGTCCGAACGACGAAGACTGGCTTCGCGCTCAGGCGGGTGGCGCATTAAAAGTGCAACCAATGCCGCACCCGCATACAGCAATGCTGCCGTTGTAAAGGCTCCGAGGCCCTGGCCGAAATATTGAACCAACGGCGTACTGAAACCAAACAGGGCTGCAGCAGCTAGCGCAAGTAGTCCGCCACGCAGCGCTGGGACATTGATAGGTGTGCTCAAAGTGTCGAGATGATTTGTTTTGTTGAAGTTGGTAAATCTAACAAGGACTCAGCTTTAGGCCTTGGTTCGCAAAATTCTTAGCCCATTGAACACCACCAACAGACTGGCGCCCATGTCGGCAAATTCCGCCATCCACATTGTCGCGCCATTGAACAGCGCTAAAAACAGGAATACAGCTTTGATGCCAAGTGCCAAACCAATGTTCTGCCAAAGGATGGATTGTGTCTGACGTGAGAGTCGAATGGCTTGCGGAATTCGGCGCAAGTCGTCATTCATGATGACCACACGTGTTGCCTCAACGAAAAATGTTACCCGATATCTGATTGACGTTTTTCTTTTTATTCCTCTCTTTGTATCGCGGTGGCCGACGCTACCAAAGGCTATCGCATACCTTGTCTTGCATCCGATCCTTCAATTTTTTACTGGCATGAAACGTCACGATACGTCGTGCATCGATTGGAATTAGAGCACCAGTGCGCGGATTACGGCCAGGTCGCGGTGCTTTGGAGCGAACCTCAAAGCTGCCAAAGCCGGATATTTTGGCATCATGGCCAGATATCAGACTTGAAGCAACAATTTCAAAAAATGCATCAACCAAGTCCTTGGCATCGCTCTTACTCAAATCCATGTTCCTGAACAAGATGGCCGAAAGCTGTGCCTTGGTAAGTGCACTGTTTTGCGCGTCGCTATCATCGATATCACTGTCCATGACTCCAGAATCTATCTTGTTTTCAGTATGCCCTAGTTCAGATATGTGCACCTCCAGAGACTGCCTCCAACACAAGGTCTTGAAGGTAAGTGCAGCAAATTTTCAGAAATTGTCACGACCTGCCAGCGAACACACAGCCACCCATTTTACGCAGTCCACACAACCAGCTGAGATTCAACAATTCGCACCGGCTTCCCCCGTTCGGTCATCATACTCGTACAGCCCATAAGCCATTTCCAAAGTAGGTGTCAATCGATCAGCAGGGTCATATTTAGGTTCTTATATTTCAAAATAGATCGAAATATGACTCCTGCTCCAAATGCTTAACGTATTTCTTGACCAACTCTGACAACTGACCTGATTTTCCTAAATTAATCCAATCATCAACGGAGCTTCTAAAACAATACCTCTGTGCAATAAAAATGCGTTTCTTCTCGTCGATGAGCTCAAATTGAAGCATTGGAGAAAAATCAATATACCTCGGCATAACATCAGAAATTTCTGCATTCTGGAATCTATGAAATGAAAGAAATGTCTCGGATAGTCTTTCTACATCTTGATTCGGTGTAAATATACTGATTGTGGTTTTCTTTATATCAATAATATAATACTTTAATTGAGAGAATTGTTTCATCCCATTGTCAACAACTGCTCTCTCGTCATCTGTGATAAGTTTTGGCTGTATCCTTCTCAGGAAAACTTGAGCATTTGGATTTTCATATATCTCAAATCCATCAGGCACTTCATTTATCAAGGTTCCTTCACTATTGCTTGAGAAGTAATACTTTGGCTTTCCTGTTTTTGTTATCCCCTGATGAAGATAAGATACGTTACCTTTTCGATTGGTATGTTGAATCGACATAATCTATAGCTTTAGGAATACCAGATGAGTATAATTATCAATTGGTCGGATATAGATGCGCCAATCATGCATGAATGGTAGGCTTACCCACATACCTGGAATATTGCATATATCTAAAGTATAGCCCTTCCGATCTTGACAAACCTGGCAGAAGAGCCTCCAGCATGACACTTGGAAAGTACACCCCCAGAAATGCAAAAGCCCAACGAAGAACGTCGGGCCTGCATGGTTGCCACTTGGCTGTGGCTCTTGTCGTTACTTGGCAGTAACGTAAACCGGGTTAAGAAACACCGGTGATGGGGTGAGGAGGATTTGAGGCGGATCTATTTGGCGCTCCCTTCACAAAGAGTCTTGCTAACACTAGCTTGCATTAGACCGACCATCTCTGCACTGCAACTATAGGTAAACGTCGGGAAGAATACAAGTCCTTTGTGACGGTCATTGCAAACTGACTGGTGTGCAGTGATGGCGACAAGTCGTCGAGTCGTCGTGTAGTACCCAAATCTGCCCCCATGCCGGCACCCGAAGCACACGCACCCACTCCCTTTGCCAGTCACTCGCAGCTCCCAGTAGGTGACAGAATGTGCAAACCTGGAGCCAACTCACGCCAGCCCCAGTCTCCCACTGCCCACTACACGTTTGGTGCAGCATCAATCTGCGCCCGAATTGCCAACGAAGCACCATTGCTCGCATCATGAAGCGTCTTGGATGACACCCTGATGTAGCGGTCAGTGGTATGCCGAAATTCACCCCCAGCTTTTGCCGCACTACGAACGTCAACTCTGCTCCTTCCTCGACAAGGTTTTGAACGGCTGGGGCATCGAGGAAGCTTGACACGTCTGTAGCAAAGTCACCGGTACGAGTTATGTGGGTGGGAGCGTGGTAGAGTCGCACGGACTCGCGGGCACGGCTTATGGCGACGTACAGCAGGTTCCGTTCTTCAGCGAGCATTCTCTGGTCACGCGCAAAATGAATGGGTAGCAGGCCTTCAGTAGCCCCGACGATGAACACGTGATCCCACTGGCCGCCCTTCGCCGCGTGGATGGTGCTCGTGACAACGGCAGCACTGTTCTGAGCCACAATGGCGTCCCGCACCTCCTTTGCTGACCCGTAACTGCGGCAATACGGTTGCCACCGATTCACGTCAGCCCTGAGCTCAGCGTCACGGCGAACTCCACCTATAGACTTTCAGGTAAATAACTTCCATTCTGACAGAAAAAATGTCTTTAAGATCAGCGAGTTACTTGAGCATACTTGGAAACTATTTATCTGAAAGTCTATAGTAGACGCAGATATGCTTCGGCACAGAGTTTGTAGCGTCCATCCAGGGGTCGCCGCATTTTGTCCGCGTGTTCGGGCTGATTGGCAGTATGTTGGACTTCCATATTGCTGCCACTCGCCAATACCCGTAAGCGCGACATAAGAGGCATGTAAGTTACATGGCTCGATGACAGCAATGGGCACGATGGAGCCACCCGCAAACGTCGGCTGGTTGGCACCTCAAATCATGAATTTGGACTTCACGGAAGCAGGCATTCGTGATGGTCCGGTATCGCTGCGATGCGGGTCCACGATCCGCTCCATTGCGGACATTCATTTTGGCTGGCCCTGATCCACATTTTTAGTGGGCGAATCGACCGCCTCATGCACACATGGCGAAGGGAAGGCTGCGGCATTAATAAAGGTTGAATCTCGAAATGGCCCACGAAAGATCGGATTCGCGGCACCGCTTCTACACGAAATTCAGGCCAGCACACCCAATCCGTGCTTCTGGACTACTGCCAATAACTTGAGCGCCATGCCGCTGGGTTGTTTGCTGCCGGACTCCCACTTTTGAACAGTGGATTCGCTGGTATTGAGGTAGCGAGCGAAAACGGGTTGGCTGACATGTGCCTGTTCACGAATATTTTTGATCTGGGTGGGAGCCAGAGTTGTAGGCACAGCCAAGCAGGTTTCATCAAACTGGCGCATCGTGGTTTGGTCAATGGCGCCGACCTTTTGCAACGCAGCAGCAGAGGCATGGATTGCAGCAAAGGCATCACTTTTGAATTTCTTTTTTGTCGTCATGGCAAATCTCCACAAAGTCTCCATTAACAAGCAACTGGCTAACCTGCAGCTCCGTCAACCCCGCATAACTGTTGGCCAGCAGGCGAAAAGCAAGTAATTCATCGTTCTCAATGTTTGATCGGTCCTTCTTGGCAAACAGGTACTCGTAGATCCAATAATTGCCACCTTTGGCCAAAATGATTGACCGGTGCAGGTTGTTGTTGAGCCGCTTCTTGAAAACACCGCCACCCAAATCATCTACCTGCCCCAACAGAACCTGCTGTATAGCCAAACAAAGCTCAACGTCTTTGATCTTGGCCTTTTTTGCATCCTTGGAGAATCTGGCGGTCTTAAAGGCGCGATTTGACGCATTGGATGACATGGCCTAGTGTAGCACCAGGTGATACCGATTGCAAGATTCATCATCCTGATGGTCGTACTGCACGTATAAAAGCTCAGTCGAAACGATCCCCCTGCCCGGGATGCGTGGCATTGCTCCAAAACACTGAGTCCGCATACTGGGCTGCCACTAACAATTGCGTTGGTCCACAACAATTATCAGAAGCGCCGGATCGGTGCGAGTCTATTGTCACGGCGCTGACTGAGCGGTCAAGAGCACTGGGATACGCAAAAATTCTGCACTTTGGGTTAATTGCGCTCTTGACGAAAGGCCATGTCCATCACGTGCATCAATTTATCGATGGTGGTTGGCCTGGTCAAAATTTCGTCAAAATTGACCGCAAGCCTCTGTTCGCGGAGCTGGTCGGCAGAAGTGGTAATCGCAACTGTGTAAGGAGCATCTGTTCGCTTTTTACACTCTGATGCCAACTCAATTCCTGAGAGCAAATCGGACACATCCATGCTAACTACGACCGCCTGGTAGCGTAGGCTAGACAAAAGGTGCATTGCGGTCTTCGGATTGGCCGCAGTGTTCACTGAATATCCTGCATCGTCGAGTGTCGCGGCGATTGTGTCGGCGTCGTTGCCGACGACCAGAACTTCTGCTCCAGCCGTAGTGAACGTCGAGTCTGGTACAACTGAACTTTCTTCCCAGGGAACTGAGATATACGCGACTTCCTCGACGGGTATCAAAAACGTGAATGTACTCCCCTGGCCAAGCCTCGATTGCACTTCAATGGTCCCTCCGCTACGCTTGGCAATGTTGTGCACGATTGAAAGACCGAGTCCCATTCCTTTCATTGACTCGACATCATGGGCTCGCTCAAACGGCAGAAAAATCCTATCCAAATCTTCTGGGGCAATGCCTATCCCAGTGTCCTTCACTTTGATAACCAGAGCTTTCAATTTACTACCGCGTGCTTGATCGCGTACTGAGAGTGTCAGTTCGATTTCTCCAGTCTTTGTGTACCGAAGCGCGTTGTCCATCAGGTTGCCAATGCATTGATTCAGACGATCAGGGTCCAAACTCAGGAGCATTGGGTGTGTGTCAATACTGGCCTTGAACTTCAAACGCTTCTTTTGGACCTTTGACGCATAGAGCGCAACAAAATCGGCGAACCAATTCTCAATGTTGACGTTTTGTGCTTCAACGGTGAGAGGCTCACCATGGGTAACTTGCATTATGTCGGTCACCAAGCGAGTCAGGCTGCGTGTGGCATTATGGGCCAATGTGTAAAAGTGCTTTCTTCCATGAGAGGGCAGTTCCTTTGAGAGCATAAGAACAGCCTCTTGAATCGCCCCTAAAGGATTGCCAAAGTCGTGACCAATAGAGGCAATGACGGTCTCAAATGCTACAAATCGTTTCCTTTCACGCAATACATTGCGTCTGTTAAGGGCGATCAATGTGATCCACGTAAGCACTGAGAGAACGACAAGTCCACCCAATACGATCAGTAATTGGTGGGTCGCATTCTCGAAATGATCGAACTCAGTCTTCAACGTAACGCGTAGCTCTGTGTCTGCTTGAGTTGATTCAGTTACAAACTTGAACCAGGCACTCGTCGCTTCATCACCGGCAAACAGAACTTGGTCTACTGTTGCCTGGCCATCCTCGTATTTCTTCAAAACAGTGAAGAACTGAGTGACCACTTTGAATGCCGGTGCGAATGATGGATTCTGGAACTCGGTGGTGGTCCTGACTTCGGCATCAAACCGCGCAAACATGCCTATTACTTGTATGCGTAGGCTGGTAACTTCCGACAGGGGGACGCCCTTTGCGGCGTTTCGTAAATAGGCTTCTCGCAAATTAGCCAAAGAAAATAGCAGGTAGTGCGAAGTTAAATCGTGAGTAGCCAATTCACCCTTTATAAGCCGCTTAGCTGTACTGTCCTTGCCAAAATGGGTGTCATATTCTTTGAGCAACAAGCCAAATTGAATGACTGAGGCGAAAAAAAGCCCGATGATGGAAAGCCAAAGGCCCAAGACGACAAAGCGACGTTTCAACCAACTGAAATGCAACGCAGGGCGGGCAGATCCAGTTACAACATCCAGCCAACGGTGCTTGCGTCTATCGCGTGTTGGGCGGTCACCATTTCCACCGGACCTATTGAACTGTGGATTTGACATGTACCAGGTCGGTTAGTTTGTGCAACAGGCTTAATCGGTAGAAGGGGTAATGGGTTCAAGCTGCCAATGGTGCATGACGACGCACCGATTTTGTGAATGATAAACTCGTGCTGCTTAAATGCACAACCACTTCAATGCGCCAAAAATACATAGAATCACTCGAAATCATTGACAAAATAGCCAAACTACTGTCTCCGGATGTTATCAAAATCATCGAGGCTCACCACGGTGCTGAGCGAGCAGCCTCAGTGGAGAAGGCGGTGAATGATGCATTGGTGTTTTGTAGGACATCAAGGCATTTAGAAGGTGCACTTGTTCACACTGGTTTTGCTGAAATCGATGGCAGGCGCGTCGAAGTTAGCTTTCCGACACCAGCCGATGCGACGAAAGTTGAAAAGGACTCCGCATTTCTGGCTAATCTGGCCGAAAAAATAGAGCTTGGTTATGTTCAAACTGCATCTATGTCTGGCCTGTGACCGTTTGATAGCAGTTCGCCATAACCCGAATAATATCCACGGTGTTCGAAGGTTTGCAAACTATGGCACTGGCCCCAGCTTCTTTCCAACGGGTATGTAACTGTTGCGAGAATGTAGCGGTGTGACCTGCGACCGTTTTAATACCGGCTTTCTGTAGATCCTGAACCAATCCAATGCCGTCCTTTTGTGAGCAGCTTCCAAGATCGTAATCAATGAGTGCAAGATCGAAAGTCTGACCGGAATCAATGGCGTCCATAGCATCTTGCGAAGTGGTGACCAGAGTGACTTTCAACCCTGCGTTCTCCAGCGCGCAGGACAAGGCCTTACCAAGCTGTTCATCATCCTCTGCTAAAAGCAACTGTTTCCCAATCAAAGTCTTTCTACAACTATTTTCTTGAGTGACGTTTAGCAAATGAGTGATGTCGTGTGCTTGATTTGCTGCAGACGATTGGTTCGTGCATTTGGACAGCGGTAATTTGACAACAAACACAGTCCCATTTTTTGGGTTCGATTGCAGTTGGATGGAACCGCCCATCTGCTTCTCCACCATGAGCTTGCAGATTTTCAATCCAAGGCCACCGATGTTATTTTCCGTTTGGGTTTCTGCATCTGGGCTTATAAAGGTACGAACGGATTCAGAGGAGATACCTGGTCCGCTGTCTGAAACCTGACATATCAATACTCCATTGTCTTCAAGAATAGACACTAGGATTGTGGTGCCTGGAGCATGTTTAATCGCATTCGCAATCAAATTGATCAACACCTGTCGAATCTGTTGCGAAGGGCCGTTCCATTGATCATTGAGCCCTTGCGCAAATCTGATGCGAATCACATTGTCCGCACCATGCGCCATTGCGGTGAACATCCTGGCAACCTCGTGCACCAACTTACGAATAGAGAATGGTGTGGATAAAGGCAACGTTTGGGCGAAACCTGTCTCCATGCGGTCGATTTCCAGAACATCATTGAGCACAGCCAGCATGTGGCGCGATGATGCATGGAGAGTTTCTACGAGAGATTGCGCGTTGTTTCCATTGAACACATTGACATCGGATTGACCCTTGCGCTGCAATTCTTGCAATGAACCAATGCTAGCAACCATCGCCGCCAATGGGTTGCGAAGTTCATGGTTCATTTGGATTAAATGTCTGTGCTTTTCCTTTTGTAGCCTTTCGATGTTGACTTTGCTTTCTGCAATTTGATCCTGCAACATCTCATGCCATACCTTCACAAGAGTCACAATAACAACCATTGCAATGGTGTACAAAACTGCATCTAAGAAAAAGATTCCTTGCTGTGGGGAAAATCGACTGGAATGCAACCAGTAATACAAAATCATCTGCAAAATCGAAATGACAAATAAGGTGAAACCCAATTTACGATACCCACACGCCATGCAGATGGGACTAACGAGCGCAATCCAGAAGCAGTTAGTTAGAAAATCACCACCGCCAATCACAAGAACAAGAGACATACCGGCGAATGCGCTCAGTAACTGGAATGGGAAAACCTCGCGATAGCGACCCGAATTCCTCGCATAAAGCCAAAGGCACACTTCGATGGCAAACTGCAGAAATTCAATCGAAGGAACGACCCAGAATATGCCCATGAAATAATGGGACATGGCACTAATCAGCGATGTAATGCCTGATGTAAACAATGACGCATTTACACAAATACGGATCATGTCATCAGACATTCCAAACGCATTTTTGGTTGTTCCAAACATCCTTGCAAAATTGAGAGCATTAGTGGTCATCGCGTCGAAAGTGTTGGTAGTTGTAAGGTGTAGCTCGTTTTCGGGTGTTGATCGCAATTATCGATTGGTAACCGGGTGATGCACTTGGGTGACTATTTTCGAGTGAGCACCTGATTGAACGGTGGGACAGGTGCAAAGTATTTATCTGCGTTCAACAATACGATGCAAGCAAGCCTAGAAAGTTTGAGTCCACCTTTCTTCGCTACCTCGTAAAACACGATATTGCTGTTCTCATGCCGAAGGTGTAGCTCTGCGTCTGTGAGTTCCTTCTGTAGTTGTTTCACATGGGCATCAGCGATCACATCGTTTACGTCGTTGCTTTGGGACTTTAGGTAGGTTCTGAAAATGGCCGGCGAAACCAGGGCAACACCCTCCGGTACAAAATGCACCATGCTATTGGACTGGTTGTAGGTCATCAGGTGGTGTGCGATCTCTTCCTGAATCCAATGAATGAACTCCACACAGGTCGGCGATGGTTCCTTCGTAGGTTTTTTGTGGATTAGGTGGAAGCCCTCGTCGCCGTCTTTAGGCAATCGAGGCCTCAGAAGTACAGGGGCCGTTGCGGGCGGCGTTGTGGCTCGATTTAACCCCCCTGGCGAGCTTGTTTTATCGCTGGGCTCCAGCCGAGTGGATTTTGTCGGAGCAATTGCCGCAGGCACATTGGCCTTGGAACTTGAAACAGCTTTGGACGCCACGGTCACTGGATCAACGTCATCCACGTCGAATCCGTCCGCACCACCCAATGCCATTGAATCAACATCGTACTCGTTAGTGCGTGGGGCAGATTGATGAGGTGTCATTGATGCAGCTCCTGGGGTGCTGCTTTGTTTCAGCTTAGGCTTACCCGCTGGTGAGCTTGAATCATTCGCGGATTTCTGCGCGCCCGCCGTAGTAGATGCACTGGATCTGGTTGCGGCAGTCTTGGGTGCATTGAATGATGGCGCGCGGATTGAAACTGCCGTTGTTTTCAGGCTTCGACTCGCCGAAAAGACATCCATCATTCCCGATTGCGGCAGAACTTGTGTCGTGTCTTTCAGTGAGTCAGCTTGTGTGTTCGATTGCACAAGAAGAACTGCATCAGCCTTGTCATCTTCGACGGCAGGTAAAAGTGCTTCAAGCTCCTGATCATCGGACTGTTTTGCCGGTGCATCAGCAGTTGAGTCCGGGGATGCAACAGGGTCTTGTGGTGTGGCCATTGATTCATCAAGTGCTTCAACCTTACGGACATTTCGAACAAGAATCTGTCCCACCATTGGAAGCGGATACAGTGATTCAGAATCAAATATCTTTTGCAGGGGAAAGCGCAGCATTGTCAGGCTGTGCGTGTAATCTCCATCCGTCGCTCCAGAATCTGCTTCATTCTTTCGGCCCTTGGGATTGATTGATCCATTGACATCCACATGCCAAATTGCCTGCCCGGTGTTGGGATTCGGCATGATGCAGCCGTACTCTTGCCAAGTGTCGAATAGTCGATCATTCTTGGCTTCGCCAGGGATGCTCTCGTCAGGTGCGTGTTTCTTGATGTGGGCTCGAACTGCATCCGACAATCGCTTTGCCACAAACCAGAGTGATCCGTCATGTACCCAACCTGCAGCACCACTGCGGTTCAATGGGAGTTCGGTTCCATGTTTCAACATAGAGCGAATGGCATCCATCAGCAATTCGACCAGAGGGACACTGTTGGCGGTCGGAAACCGGCTCTTGGTGCCCTCAAGCAAGGCCTTGGCAGTGCTCGTTTGATCAGACCTACTAATCAAGCGAGCGAGCAGGCTTTTCTTGTCTTGGCCGGTCAGGTATTCCTGAAGTGATTCAAAGGCCGGTGGGCACTTGGCCAGGAAGCTCAGGGCCGAGCTGGGCGCAATCTGTTGGAGCAGCGTTACAGCCAAACGCGAATGAGCTGCGTAGTCTCTATTCCCCTTCGGGGTGAATCCAACTATGTACTCACCAGAGGCCTTATGACCAAGGGACAGCTCCCACAGTGTTCCGGTCACAGGCATCCAACGGATGGGCTGAGGTAGGTCTTTGCGGTGCCAGGTCACGCGCAAATCGGTCATGACTTTGCCGATGTCGTGGAGTAAGGCCGCGTAGAACACAACATACGTCCACTCATCCTGTTGGGCTGATGTGACCTCTGCCACAGCGCCTTCTGGGAAGAACATACCCTTGCGCCAGGTCAATGTTGCCAGCACCATTTCTAACGTGTGTGTGAGCAAGCCTCCCGCATGGGCATGATGGTGGGATTCAGATGCGGGCATGAGCTGCACAAACTCCGCATACTTGTGCAGCGAAGGCAGAAGGTCCCGTTCAAAAACCTGTTTCGATAAGCGCGATTGAATGTAGATGTGATCGAGTGCAGTGTCGGCCTGCACCAAGGCCAGCAAGTCATGTGCTGGTGCCACCTTGATCCATCCAGCTTTGGCCGACTGGAAGGCCTTCAATTGGATCGGCTCTCTGTCGACGGCCGGGGGCGCTTTCAGTGGGCGTGACCCCGCTGCAGGATCGCTTTTGATCGCAGAGGGTGGGGCGTTTTTAGGCGTGTGAAAGGAGACAAAATGCCACGGCTTGGTGATCCACACAATTGCGCCAAAGCCAGCACATGCTGTTACATAGAAGAAGAACTCAAGCATGGGTCACGTCAGAGCTGCCGACTGATCGTGTTTCAAACACCGTTGTCGGAGTCGTTCTCGGGCTCTAGGTCTTCTGGAGCGTGGCCGTGTGGATCTGTCGCAGGGTCAAACGCTCTACCCATCAAATAGCACTCGATGGCCATAGGCGGTGGATTGGGCCTATGGGCTGACCAAGTGCGCAATTCGCTGTTCAGCGTCATTTTGTCATCGACAAAATCGAGCCACTTCTCGCGCAAGGGATTCCAGTATCGGTATTCCTGAGTGCTGGGGTTAACCCAACTCACGCGGCAATACACAAAAGCCAAGCGCGAAATGCGTTGAGCAATAGATTGTTTCAGTCGATTTATGTCAACAACGGCTTGGCGGTACATGGTGAACTGCGCAAGCAGATCACGCACGGCCACCAGCGGAACGTCTTGGGGATGCTCAATACGTGATTCAAGTCCATCGTAACGACTGAGAAATGTCAATAGATGGTGTGTCCATGTCTCCAGGCCCAATTCAGCTAAGTGCCCCGCGATAGCAAATGGAATGTGCTGCGAATCAAGCACATCGCGACCGAATTTGGGCCAATCCGTGCTGTGGTTTTCATCGTTCATGGATGGAGTTACGCAATAGTCAAAGAGGGGCATCGTGAAAGTGTGCCCCATGCTCTACGCCATCACTACAGCAATCCATGAATCACGATGCAAAGGGTTTACGCTTGTAAGCGAGGGAGAATTGTAGTAGTCGATTCGCGCAAATTCGACTGCGAAATGTTCTGTGCAGATTGGCACGAATTCAAATTTGGTTAAAGGCAAGTGTGCTGCAAATGGGTAGGCCTTTGATCACACCCCTTTGTGCCACGGGCCCTTGGCCTTGCGCCTTTCGGAGCGAGATGCCCACATCGAGCGAAGAACCTTTATCCGGTAGGCCATTTGCGCAGCACCAGTAGTCCAGTAATCCGTTTTCCCAGTACCTCTAGGCCATTTAACGACCACCCCGCGTTTGGGGGTGGTCGTTGCCCTTTGGGTAAGCCCTGTACTCCCGTAGGACGCCATTTTCCCGTAGTGACCCGCCCTCGGGGCACTTCCTTTTCGCAGCCTTTGGCAACCAATTAGCACACTTCTAATTAACTTACAAGCGAAAACCATCAATCACATCACGAATGGTTACGAGTGTCATTTTGGGTGCTGAAAACGCAAACTCTCTTCACGCACAAAACGTGCATGGCTGTAAGTGAAGTTAAGGCATCGGCCTAAACGGTGAGGAACGTTTGATGATTCGCGGTTCAATAATTTTTGCATTCGGGGTAGCTATTTTGGGTTTTGCGGCCCAAGCCAATGCTGATGACGCCTATTCAGGAGTACCACCTAGCGCTCGCCTTGTGGAACACGGAACACAAATGCAGGTTGGGCGCTATACGGTGGTTCCATCAACACCAAGCGACAAAGTGATCGAGCCTTTGTTGGTGATCGCTAAATTGACATTCCCCCGTCAAACAGTTGTCACCATCGGCGATGCAATCAACTATGTCTTGATGCGTACAGGCTACCGCCTGGCTGATGAAGTTGGCGAATCAGCAAAGGCCTTTTTAGCCCTTCCAATCCCAGAAAATCAAAGATCCATTGGCCCCTATCAGGTTCAAGACATTCTTACGGTTCTCCTTGGCAAAAGCTGGAACCTCACGCTGGATCACCGCAACCGGATTGTTGGATTCGTTTCAGCACCTGGGTTTGACACGGTGGAAGAAATTAAAAGCCGGAACGATGCCCTGGCGCAGAAAGCAAGCATTGCTGCAAACCAGGCGCTGTTAGCCGCCAAGGCGGAAGAAGTTGAGAAGCGGGCTGCGTTAGAGGCTACGTGCAGCCAATGGTGGCACAGGACCTTTGATAACGCATGCAATGCGCTGCGTACCACCAAGGCTGAATGAGATCGCATCATGGCTATCTCTGCAATTAGAAAACTGTTGAACGCCGCGCTCTTGAAGGCAAGAGTGGAGCGAAATGAACGCGACCGTCGCAGTCGCTTTGAGGACGAAATCCGGGAGTGCGCGCAAAGCGAACATCGCATTCGTGCTGAGGACGAGCGCCGCATTCATGAAGAACAACGGGAAGCCGACGAACGAATTCGGCGGGAAGTCGAAGATCGTCAAAGGCGAAACGAGGAAGAGCGCCGCAGACGTGAGCATCACTCGCGGGAGTACGGAGCATGAACGGCTTTGTCGATTTCAAGGAAGAACAGCGCCTGCTCGATGAAGCGGAACAAAGTCGCGTGAAGCGACCAACCCTAAGTGCTGTTCCTACCGCCAACACTCAACCCAAAGCGCAACCTGCTGAACTGACGTGGGAGGAGGGTGAAACCAGAGTGGGAACCGACAACGAAGGAGAATTTATCTTGGAAAACCCCGGAATCCCGCCGTCACGCACGGCTGGCAAGAAGAGCAAGCTCATCATTGCTTTAGTGATCACTGTCATTGGTGTTGGTGGTGTTGTCTACTTCAAGTTTCTACGCCCAACCGCCAAATACAACTCCGTGGCGTTGAGTGGCCCGACTGAAACAAAGAACACGCCAATTGAACCCGTATTCAACCCATTGGCTCCTGCCAATGGGGCAACTACGGCCACGCCAGAACCTGTCAAACCCGCAGAGACTGTCATCACTGAATTGGCTGTCCCTGAGTCTCGTAGCCCTTCTGTGACGCCAGCCAATAAGGCGGTCGTTGAGGCACCTGCGACGAACAAGGATGCAGTCGATTTGCATGCGGCTGAGATACAGCAATTGCGCTTAGACGTGAATAACCTGGAGGCCACGGTTAGCAAACTGCAAGAGCGATTCGATGCTGCTGATGCGCCAAAACCAGCGCCGGTAAATGTCCCCCGCATCGAACCAAAACCGATTCATGTATTGAATCCAAACGCAGTGTCAAAAGCGCCGGTTCAGACAACTAAACCGGCAACGAATCCCCCTGTGGTGACCACTGCCGCGCCCGCTGGCCCGCACAACGATTCATCCCCAACGGTGCTTGGCGTGGATATGTGGGACGGTAAGCCCTCTGTTGTTGTTGGCACTGCCAACAACAAAGGAAAGACTAGCTACAAGGTGTATTCCGCAGGGGATCGCGTAGATGGTATTGAGTTGCGCCAAGCAGACCCTATCAGTGGAACGGTTGTATTCAACGTGAACGGGAGCAAGGTGCGAGTGAAGTCCGACAACCCGGCCAACACCTCGAAAGTTGTGCAGAACATCCCCACCGGCGCTCAAAAGCCATAGCAGTTTATTGGTTATGAAATCGCAACACGTTAGTTTTTTTGTGGGTCTACCTTTGATGCTCGCCATGTCCTTGGGTGCACATGCCCAAAGCAATATAACCAGGACGCTGCTAAACAGTTCTGAGGCTAATGCGACCCGATCAGAGGCCAATGGACTCACTGATTCCGATAAGGTTGCCGGTCAAATATGGGGTTTGAGCACCGAAGAAATGGGCCGGGTCAAGTTACTCATGAAAGGTCCTCGCGGAGCGTTTTCCGTTGGCAACATCAGTCCCATTGAAGTCCTTGGGATTCATGCGAAATCAGAGGCCGAACGCACCAAGTACGCTGAAATGTTTGCTAAGGCATTTCACGCGGACGTAGAGCGCTCGCTGGCATGGAATAAAGAGTTCTACATGGCAATGGCTCGCCTGTATCCGAACGAGCCCGTGTATGACTACAAGAAGGCTCCCAAAGTGGATGCGCCAGTCGGGTCTGCCGATGTGGCTGGCGTTCCCCGGTTTTTGCTCAAGTCTGAGACGCACACCGCAGCGCCCGCCCGTAAGTAAGTGCACTCTGCCATGCCCAACCTCACGTTTCACAAGCAACCGACGCCGAAAATGGATATTCCATCCCGACGCGCTTGCTTGGCACGCCTCAGTCATTGCATAGGGCTGGCTACATTGGCCGGTGTTGAGCCCGTATGGGCATTGTCTTTGCCGTCATCAGGGCTGAGCTACATCGTTCGGGATCTGCCTTCAAGCGAAACCGTACCAGGAGCGGCACCGACTCGCGTTCATCGTGTGGTGACCCAGCATTCAGAGCTGCGTCGCGATAAAAATTCGGTTGCGTTGGTCCAAAACGTTAACGGCGGATCTTCTAAAACAATACCCCCCGGCTACGTGGCCATGGGCGACAAAAATGGTGTTCCACCGTGGTTCCTGTATGGGATTGCCTTACAAGAATCAAACATGCTGTTTGGGCACCGTGCGCTGCCGTTTCCATGGACTTTGAATGTAAAAGGCCAAGGTAAACGTTACAAGAGCTACGACGAGGCCTTATTCGCACTCAAGGATTTTGTCTCGCGTGGTTTGACCAGTGTGGATATTGGATGCATGCAAGTCAATTGGCGCTGGAACGGCCATCGACTGCAGACGCTAGAGCGCGCACTGGACCCTTATTCAAATATCGACGCAGGCGCTCAGATTCTGAGAGCGGAATACGCCGCAACTGGCGATTGGTTCAAGACGGCCATGCGTTACCACGCTGGGGTTATCACTCCTGCTAACCAACAACGGGCTACCGGCTACGCCACTGACGTGTTCAAGCGTCTGGACCGAATGGGAATTCGTCATGCGTAATTTCCTCATTTCCAAGGCAATGCCCATTGCAGTGATCCTCACATCGTTGATGGTTTCGCCTGCAAAGGCCCAACAGTTGAATGTCATCAGTGACAACGGCCAGGGCATCCCTCTAGGACAGTACAACAACGTGCTGATCACGGGAGTGAATCGTGATGAAGCAAAGTTCACAAAATTCCCGATTCAATCAGCACTCAAGCCTGGGGTGCTGGCTAAGCCCGTGCGAGTCATGGAGCAACGGTCGGCCAAGTGGCTTCCCAACCCCCTGGCGCTGATGGGTAGTGACGCACGTTCTCAAGGGTGGCTCAAGGCGAATGCCGAAGCATTGGCACGCGTTGGGGCCGATGTCTTTGTCGTTGATGTGCCTGATGCCAAGACCTTCAAGGCCGTTGTGCAAATCGGGCGGGGCCTGCGCAACATGACCCCCACCCATAGCCCCCGTCTGGAGGCGCAGCTCATAGCGGCAAAGGCCGGAGTGCTTCCGCTATTCATTGATACGAACGGACTGGCCAGCCAATTGGTTCCGGCTGGTGATCAGAGCCAAGAGAAGGTGACACGGTGAGCAAAGGTAATAACGTTCTTGAAGCCCGACTCCGCCCTCCGGTGGAGCTGTGGTCAGCCGCAACCGCATTTGGGTGTGCTTCTGTGGCTGCTTTTGCACCTTGGGCATTGATGATGCCGCAGGGAATTGGCGTGGCGACTGCGGCGATGGCTGGCGGCTTTGGTGTCTACCGTGCGCGCCAAGGGATCAGCATTCTCAAGTATCACTACCACTTGAAGTACACCAAGACTACCAAGATTGCACCACACAAGCTACCAGTCAAACCTGGTGAGTTTTACCTTGGTGAAGGGTTCGAGTGGACCCATATCCATGCGCAGCGCAAGTACGACGCACAGGAACATGATGCCAAACCGTTCGTGACGCCAAGTGTGCAAGACATGGCATTTCGACGCCTGGGTGCATCACTCAAGGCCTGGACGTTGCCCAGGCTGGAGGAATCAAAAGCTCTAAAGATCAAACCTACTGTTTTGGTAAGTGCTGTTGATAAAGCAGTTGGATATGACGCATGGTGGAATCCACTGCAGGCTCAGGCTGACTTGGGCGGCTCACCTGTATTGCATGGCGTTGGCATCATGGATGAGAAGCCGATCACCATGAAGCAGGACAGCCGCAACGGCCATATGTTGGTGCTGGGTACCACCCGTGTCGGCAAGACGCGCATGCTGGAGATGCTCGCGACCCAAGACATCCATGCAGGTCATGTCACGATCATCATTGACCCGAAAGGTGACGCAGACTTGATGCTGCGTGTGCAGGCAGAAGCCAAACGCGCAGGCCGCGAGAAGAACTGCTATCTGTTCCACCTTGGATACCCGGAAATTTCAGCCCGCTACAACGGTATCGGAAATTTCTCCCGGATCACAGAAGTAGCTGCACGCACTACCAATGCGCTCCCATCAAGCGGCAACAGTGCTGCGTTCAAGGAGTTCAGTTGGAGGTTCACCAACCTGGTTGCCCAGGCACAGGTGGCGCTGGGGCGTGTTCCGACCTACGACATGATTCTGCGGGATGTGACGGGTATTGATCCGCTGTTCATGGACTACGCAACTTTCGTCCTGAACAAGAGGGCGATAGAGAACCCATCAAGCAATTGGCAGGATGAACTATTTTCAGTTCGCAAGGACATCATCGCCAAGAAGACACCTGTTCCGCGTTCGCTCATGGATCGCTCACCCGAGTTGATCTCCATGGTGATCTATGTCAAAGAGCTACGTTTGCCCGACAACGTGTTGTCTGGCTTGGCTGCATCCGTGTCTTATGAGCGTTCTTTCTACGAAAAGATCATCGCATCGCTTGGCCCATTTCTGGAAAAACTGACCTCTGGCCAGGTCGGCAAGTTGATCAGTCCTGATTACTTTGATCCAAACGATAAGCGCCCGATTTTTGACTGGATGACCGTGATCCGCCAGGACGGCATCGTTTACGCGGGCCTGGATGCGCTTTCAGATGCTGTTGTGTCTGGTGCGGTCGGAAACTCGATGCTGGCTGATTTGGTGAGCACCGGGGGAAAGCTTTACAAGACGGGTCTTGATCCACACCATCCCGAGGGAAAGGTGGTATTGCCAACGGTGTGCGGCCACTTTGACGAGGTGAATGAAATCTGCGGACCTGAGTTTGTGCCAATGGTTAACAAGCTTGGCGGCGCTGGGTTTCGGATCACGGCCTACACGCAGTCAATGTTTGACATCGAGGCCAAGGTAGGTGACCGGGCCAAGGCAGGGCAAATTCTTGACAACTTCAACCACCTGGTGATGTTGCGGGTTCGCTCACTGACGACCGCTAATTTGTTGGCCGAACAAACGCCACAGGTCAACATTGCACACCTCACCCCAATGAGCGGTGTGAGTGATACAGCCGCTGACGGGCATGGAGTGGACTTCACCTCCCGCAATGATGACCTGGTGCAAATTACCAAGCAGCCGCTGATTCAAGCTTCCGATCTGCTGGAACTGCCAAAAGGTCAGGCGTTCTGTTTGCTGGAAGGCAATCGGCGTTTCAAAATTCGCATTCCATTGCCCGACAACAGCAACGACCCTTTCGTTCCTGAATCGCTGCAAAAGGTTGCCTCCGACATGCGGGCGAGATACCGCACCAGTGAATCCTGGTGGAAAGAAACCGATTGGCTGGGCGATCACATCAATATCGACAAGCCAATGATCAACACAGGCTTAGCGTTTGTCCCGGACCCCAGCGCAATCCGTGCCTTCGAGATTGACGAAGAGACCGTTAGCCATGCTGACGGTGTCAGTCAACCCAGCACCTTCAACGGCATGAGCACTGCCGCTGTCGTCGCGGTTACACACCGTTTGTGAGGTAGTGACGATGGCACAGCAAAGCAATACCGGCCCTATCAAGCACCGCACGCGCGGGCCAGTCGAATTGATTATTGAAGCAGCGTTCGCGATTGTCGCGATCACCATGAGTAGTTGGTTCATTGGTTGCGTGATTGAAAACCTGGGTGCCAACTTTGTGTGGAAGCAAAACGGACTGACACACGCCAGGCAACTGGTAATGGACGATCTGGCGTACATCGCCGCAGCTCCACGCAGTTTGTTGATTGACGACACCCAAGATTTCAGTATCAAGATGATTGGCTATGTTCAGAAGCCTTACGAATTTCTTGGCATTCTGGGGTGGTACAAAAGTTCGCACGCACAACAGCCTGCAAGTTCGTCCGCAACGCCATCGGGGAGTGAGAAAGACACCCAAGAATCGATGCGGCAAAGGATTTCCAAAAGCAACCACACCTTCAGTCAGATTATTTCTGAATTGCTGGTGGTGAGCATGTTTGTTTTGCAGGACACCATCTTGCGTGAAAGCATCGCCATTTTTGCGTTGCCTGCATTTGCATTGGCGTGTCTGCTGGGCATCGTTGATGGCCTGATGCGCCGGGACTTACGGCGCTGGGGTGGTGGCCGCGAAAGCTCATTTATCTACCACCACGCGAAACGCTACACCGTGTGGGCACTAACAGGCGGTTTCGCTCTGTACCTCACATGGCCGTTCGGGGGATTCAACCCAAGTCTGATGATTTTGGTTTTCACCGCGTTGGTCTCTGTGACTCTCAGCACCACGGTGGCGACATTCAAGAAATACGCCTGAAAGAGCCTGTCCATGCATAGCACTCAACAACTCACATCCGACATTACTTTGGAGGACAAACCTTTGAAAACCAATACCGCACCTGAACAAACGGCCGTCCCCGCGACGCAGCCCTTGACCCCTGGCCAAAAGGCACAGAAAGCATGGCTTTTGGCCTTGTTGGCCACGGCATCCGTCTCCTTTGGTCTGCCGTCGCAAGCGCAGTCACTGAAACCTGCGCCAGTAGTTCAAACTGTTTTGGCACCGGCACAACAACAATTTTCCGTGGCCGAAGACGCTGAACTTGAATCACTTTCGCGCATTGAGCATGAATTGGCCATTGTGCAACGCATGGTCGAAGACGCTTCCAAACAGACCCTACCGGCCCAGTCGGTCAAGTTTCGTTACACCTGGCTCATTCGTGACTTGAAGCTGATGCGTGATGGCATCGCAAGTCACTTTGACGCTGAGCGTCAGCCCAGGCCTGTGCCGGTATTGCGTGGCGACTATCGCCAATAAGCATCCCCGTCAACCCTGTTTGAAAACGTCAATGACACGCCTTCTTACAACGATCACACCCATGCGTTTTGTTATCGCACTTCTTGCCTGGCCAAGTTCTGGCATGGCAAGCATTGCGACAGCCTTCCAGAGCGGCAGTGGGGTGAATGTGTCTGCAATGAAGCTTGTCATCTTGACGATTGGGGCATCCCTGGCGGTGCTTTTCGTTGCCTATGTATTGACGCATTTGATGGATATGAACAGCACCGCCGACGACGCTGGGCAGCGCTTGGGCTGGGAATATTCGATACGAATTGCCATCTTGATGGCTTTACTCGTTGGGGTGATCTTCGCACTTTAAGGAGATCACCCATTTGAAGAACGTGCAATTGAGTGCGTGGTTTAGTGGCTAGTGGTTATTTAACTTTATTACTTGGAGAAAACTGTGAATTTATCTTTGAAACAAAATCAAACACGCACCCGTTCTGCACGAGGATTCTTGGGTAGCTCCGCTGTCTTGGGATTCTTTGCTGGCTTGTGTCAATCGGCCAGTGCAGTGATCCCAGCACCGGTAACCGCACCCACTGGTCTGGGTGCCGTGACCTGTGCATCGGGCGATTACATCTGCCTGATGGGCGCGTACTGGAAGGCTGGTATTGCAGTGCTGGCGATCATCATTTGTGGTGTGGCCTTGCTGAAAGTAGCCGGTGGTCTGATCGGAAAATATGACGAGTACCGCAAAGGCCGTGCCGAGGCTGGCGATCTGAAAGAGAACGTTATTGTCGCGGTGGTCATGCTGGCCTGTATTTTGAGCCTGACCTACTACGCAACCACCATCGTCGTCTAAAAGCCGAGGGCATGATGGAAGACAACAAAGTTGACGATAGGCAGGGCGGTGAAACGCATCAGAAAGCCGCAATGACGGATCGCGTCAATGTAGAGCCGCCAATTCTCAACGGAATGACAGCTTCGGAGGCAAAAGTAATTGCCATCATCGCAACTGCATTCTGGGGACTGATTGGCGCGTTGGGTGCTGCGATATTTCATATCTGGCCAATCTTTATCGTCAGCTTAGTTGTTCTTCCCATCACGACCCTATGGGTGGGGTCCATACGGTTGGCAACCGTCAAACGTGGTCGGCCTGATGGCTACTACGGCCAAGCTATGCAATTGTGGGCAGTGAAGCGCGGTTTAGGAAAAAACAAATTCATTGGTCATGACGGATTCTGGGACATTGGTGTTACCACCGATCTCACATTTTCATCCGAACTGAATGTTGACAAATTGCGCAAAGAAGTTTTCCAAAGAAACAGACCTCCCAGTCTGACTGAGGAACAGCCTTTACAGCCCGAAATGGTTCAACCTTTGGACATCGATCTTTCCCAGGCTCAAGACCGGACTCAGCAGGATGGCGAGAAGACATCCACGCTCCCAATACGCGGCCTTGCTAACCAGCATAAATCACATGAACGTCAGCGACTGGATCAAGAAGACCCCGTCTGTTTCGCGCAATCAACCATAGGGGCCACAGCATGAGCAACACATACTTAGAGGCTCTCGCAAGCGAGAGATCCCACAACGGATTCTTACGCAAGGTCGTTGCTTGCACCTTTCTAGCTGGGGCATTTGGAACCTATGTCGCGTACACCGTGCCAAAGACGATTGACGTTCACCTTGCGCCGGACATTCGCGCGGGAAGCGTGGTCGAAATTAAGAATGGTGTCGGGTACATCCCCCCGGAAAACGTATACAGCTTTGCCTACTACATATGGCAGCAGCTCAACCGGTGGCAAGAAGACGGCATGAAGGATTACCCGAAGCAACTGTATAACTTGCAAAGCTTCGTTACAGCGAAATGCCAGGCCGAAATCAAAGACGACATGAAGAATCGGGCCAAGAACAGTGAGTTGCTTCAGCGCACTCGGTTGATCACTGAAATTCCAGGATTCTCCTTCGCGGCAAATCGCGTCATTGCTGACAGTAGCGCGGTGTGGACGGTTTTCTTGGACATGCAGCTTCAAGAAACCTACCGCGGTCAAAACGTCAAAGACACGTATGTTCGATACCCACTTCGGATCGTTCGCTATGACGTGGACCGGGAACGCAATCCATGGGGTCTTGGCCTCGATTGTTTCAGCGATCAACCTCAACGTCTTGACATTGCCCAGGTTAAAGACGGGAAGGTTCAGGCACTCCCGGCCAGCACCAATACAGCTCCGCTGCCATCAGTGGTGCCCGCTGCCGTGGTGGCCGCAACAGCTACTGCGCCCACCCAGGTCACGCCGACCCAACCTACTCATTAAATCCTTTGCCAATCCGGCCTCACCAATCAGCCCAAAGTGAATGGGCCGAAGAGATTTGTATATGACCTTCAAAACCAAAGCAACCATACTGGAAATTGCCGTGTCGATGTGCCTTTGTATCAGCACAACGGCACAGGCACAGGTCGAAATGAAACCTGTGAAGGCTCAGACCACGCAAGAGGGATTGACGCCAGTTCAAAACCAAGAGGGCGATGCAAGTTTGCAAGGGACAAAGCCCGTCGACTTGGGGGAACTGCCGACAAAGAGTGCCAATGCTGACATCTACGATTCAGTTAGCTCACCGGCAGCTTTTGGCCAAGGCTCAACGGGGGGACGGGCAACATCGCCGGGGACTGGAAACGCCAAGACAAATATCGGTAGTTTCAAGCGGTTCACTTTATCTGGTGAGGAGGTGGCACCGGCCAGCACGGCGTCCGCAGCCAATTTGCCACAGGTGGAGCGGGTGCAGTTCACTCGCCGTCCTATCACTGTGGCCTTGGGAATTAACCGTGAGCGCCTGATCACCTTGCCAGGCCCCGCTGTCTTGCATATTCCTGATGGCATCGACTCACAGGTGCGTTTGCAAATATTGGATAGAACGATTTACGCAACAGCACTGGGGCCGTTTAGCTCCATTCGTGTCATTGCAGAGGTGATCGCTACGGGTGCACAAATCCCGCTTAACTTGATTGCCAATAAATCAACCATTGCTGCTTCACCTGAAATTGAAGTCTTCATGGGTGCCGAAGTGCCTCAGAGCCAAGTTGTTGACAACAGCTCTACGGCCGCTGGCACCAATGCAAGCAAAGTACCCATGCAAGCCGACATGGTGCAGTTGACCAGGTATGCCTCACGCATGCTGTATGCACCACGCCGCCTCGCTCCTACGACCGAGGGCGTGCAACAAGTTTCCGTCGAAACCGAGTCAGTTGATAGCCTTATTCGCGGTGCAAAGGTCAACGCGGCACCGGTCGGACAGTGGAGATCCGGGAATTTGTATGTAACTGCAGTGCGCGTGACCAATCTCGAAAAGATGCCGTTGATTCTGAACCTTGAAGGCGTAAGGGGGAGTTGGTTGTCGGCAACGGCACAGCACGGACGTTTAGGTCCCGTGGGTACGGATACCGACACCACGGCTGTGTACCTGGTCTGCAATCGTCCCTTCAATACCTGCCGATAGGAGCACAAATCATGGATGTACGAATTAACAAGGCGATGCCTGTACTCGCGGTCGTGGCCATTGTGATCGCTGGCTGGGCGTTGTTCAAAGGGTCTTCGAAGAATGGTGACAAAGCAGTGTCGGCGGCACCCCCTATGTACTCGCCCACAGCCCTGCCAAAAACCACCAAAGGTGAAGATTCAGACACGCCTACGGAAACACTAAACACGTTGGTAGCAAGTACACGCTTCTTGGAGGCCAAGACTAACGAAGTGATGGAGCTGAATAAAGCTCTGTTGAAAGAAAGAGAGGAGCGTCTGCGTACAGGGAACGCATCTCCTGCTTTTGATCTTGGGGCAACCACAGCACCGGGTGCGACCGCGCAGAGTAGCCCAGCTCCGGTCAACCCAAACGGCGCAGCGGCTGCTGCAGCACCCGCTTCGCAAAATGGGGCACAACTTGGCGACGTTTTGGGTGAGACATTCAATAAGGCCGTGGGCGGCGGGAAACAGCTATTGGAGACGTTGAGGCCAAGAAATGATGGTACTGCAGGGGGTGGCTCAACGACGCCATATGGCATCCCCATGGGATTGGGCTTCGATGGTGCCACAGAGACTGACGCCAAAAACGTGGGGGCGGACAGCGCCATCGCAGTTAGAAGCCAAGGACCTGCACGAGTGACTTCCTACAAAACGTTGTTTCCGCTTGGATATGAAGAACCCAATGGGAAAAATGGCCAGCGCACCGCGCGTCCGCAAAATGGCAGCACCGCTTTCATTCCAGGAAATGCTGACGCCGCGAGTAAAGCGTTGAAGGAAGCCGACGTTCCGTTCTACACGATCCCGGAAAACGCCACGATGACAGGGGTGGTGGCAATGACGGCAATCGTTGGGCGAGTGCCGATTGATGGCAAGGTGACAGACCCCATGCAATTCAAGGCAATCATCGGTCGCAACAACCTGGCCGCAAACGGTTGGGAGCTGCCAGCAGACTTGGAGGGCGTGATTGTTAGCGGTGTCGCGGTTGGTGATATGGCCCTATCCTGCAGCGAAGGAAAGATCAAATCCATGACGTTTGTGTTCCACGATGGAACCATTCGGACCGTCTCACAGCACGCCGTGGGGAAATCTGGTGGAGGAGCTGGCGGTGACCTTGGCTACGTGAGTGACATGTACGGCAACCCGTGCATTCCTGGCAAGTTCGTCACCAATGCCCCAACTTACATCTCGCAGATCGTTGGCGTGAAGTCATTGGGAGTTGCTGCAGAGGCTTACGCCAAGGCACAGACAACAACTGTCGGCAGTGCGTTGACTGGTCAGACCAGCACCAGTGTGACCGGCGATACCGACAAATACGTCTTGGGTAAAGCTGCATCTGAGGGGGCCAATGAAATTTCGGCCTGGCTCCTGCAACGCTTGAAGAACTCTTTTGATGCCGTGGTTACCCCGGCTGGCGCACAGATCGTGGTTCACATCGACCAACAAATTGCCATCGACAAGGAAGTGAATGGTCGAAAGATCGTTCACAAGTACCAAACCAACACCGCCAACGCAGGAACTCACTATGGCCTCGACTAATCGCAAAACCCATCGTATTGCCGCTGCGATGCAAGCTTCGACTCGAAAATTGGGCATCTATTTTTCTGCCCTGGCTGTCAGTGTCGCCATTTCAGGGTGCGCGGCATCCGTGTCCGGTTCGAGCCCACTTTTGGAGGCCACGGCTGGATCTCCAACTTTGCTCGAAATCTACCGTGGCCATTCACAGGGTGGCGCAACCGGAACGACCGGCCCAAAAACGCCTCGTGAGCTGATGCAAAGCCGCCCGGCAAGTGAACCACCGGCTGACAGTTCCCGCGTCGGCTATGTCACCAACGCCGCTCCAGTGTATGTTGACAACCAGGCTCCCGTAGCGCGGGTCGTGAAGCCGATCACTTCCCAAATTGCGACAGGAAAAGGATCAGCGGATTTATCGACAGCAGGGTCCCCATACTGGGAAGCGGTCGCGCCCATGCAGCAGCGCTTTGCGCGTGTTCCAAACCCAGACATGGTGATGGTCGTTTTCCCGCACATAGACAAGCAGAACTACCCGGTTCCCGGCTATGTCACGGTTTTCCCTATGTATGAGCAGGCCGTGTACGCCTTGCCTGGCGAGGTCCAGGAAGATCGTTAGAGCACTCGTGGCTGAAATTACTGGCACTAACTTTTGCCGAAGTCAAGCGTAAACCATGAACTATTTGAAACACGGTTTGACGCTGACAAAACCGGGTGGGGCATCAAGAATCACCCCACCCTGACCAGCACCATAAATTTCCGAAATGTTCAAAACTCTATTCACCTTTGGCAAAAGCACCGCTCCAGTTGAACGCACACGGAACTCGCGGCTGGATAGCGTCCCGCAGAGCAGTCAATTTGACAGCCGACTGAACAGCACGAGGGGGAATTCTCAATTCAGCAATTCGCAGTTTGTGGACAGCAAATTGGACGGAGGTGGCGCGCAAGCCAACGGCCAAAGCCAGCGGACTGCACTTGAACCTGTCGATCAGCGCAAACGCATGGCACTACGCCCGCCGTCGTTCACCGACCTGTTGCCTTGGACACGGTTTGATCCTGACGAGAAGATTTTCATCCTCAAGGATGGTTCGAGTTTGGGCTTGATGTTTGAGATGTCCACTGTAGCTACAGAGGCACAGCCAATGAGCTACTTGCGGGACAGAGCACACAAGATTCAGGAGTCACTGCAAGCCATGCCCGAGTCGAGTACGTCGCCGTGGGTGCTTCAATTCTTCCTGAATGACGATTTGAGCATGGAGGGATCGAAGGATGCGTTCAGGGACTACATCAAGGAAGTTCACTCCAGCAATCCCAAGCGCGCGCAAGAAGTTCTCAATTCGGAATTCACCCAAGCCTATATCAAGGAACTCAACAAACACTTGGATAGCGTATCCAAGCCGGAAGGCCTGTTTACCGACACTTTGATTACCGGCCAGGTTTGGAAGGGCCAGATCCGACGAGTGCGTTGTTGCATCTACAAACGGTTTCAAGCTTTGAGCACGGAATATGCAGAGCCAGCCAAACAACTGGAAGAAGTCGCCATCACCTTGATGGCAACGCTACAGGAAGCCGGTGTACGAGCCCGGCGCTGTACCGGGAAAGACTTGTTTGAATGGATGCTGCCGTTTTTTAACCCCGGCCTCCCATGGCTCCATCAAATTCCTTACCCAGGCGACAACTCTCCGATGGAGGACGAAGAGGGTGGTGAGCGGGCTCCAATTTTTGGATGGGATTTGGCGGAATCGTTGAATTTGTCACAGCCGAAGTCTGATTTTGAAGCCGGTTTATTTGAGTTCAACGGCAAGCCGTATAAGTGCCTGACGTTGCAGAGCCTACGGGCACAGCCCACTATCGGACACTTCACGGCTGAACGCAAGTCTGGAAAAGAATACTTCGCGCGTTTTGACCGCCTACCTCCTGGCTCCATGCTCAGCATGAGCATGGTCATCCAGCCGCAAGACGTTATTGAGCGTCACATTGAAAAAATACGCGACAACTCACGTGCCAAGACTGCAGTAGCTGCAGAGACCCATGCAGAGTGCGTCAACGTCTTGGAAAGCATGGCCAGGGGTGACAAGTTGTTTCCCGTCATGGTCAACATCTACATGACGGCGAACACCCGAGAGGAACTTGGATCGGCGATCAGTCAGGTCAATGCGCAGCTTACCCCCTCCGGGATGCGATTTATTGACCCACGCCACGACCTGGTTCCTCTGGATTCGTTTATGCGCGGGCTTCCAATGAATTTCGACCCAGCATTTGATACCAAGCATATGCGCAGATCCCGTCTCACCTTCGCGTCCCACATCGCTGCGATGCTGCCGGTGTACGGTCGAGCGCGGGGCACTGGCAATCCATGTTTATGGTTCTGGAATCGCGGCGGCGAACCTTTGACCTTCGATCCGTTGAACAAGCGCGACCGCAAGAAGAATGCACACATGTTGGTACTCGGGCCAACCGGCGCGGGTAAATCGGCCACATTGAATTATGTGACCATGTCAACCATGGCGGTACACCGCCCACGCTTCGTTATCGCAGACGCAGGTAAGAGTTTCCAGCTCCTGGTTGAGTACATGAAAACCAAGGGCCTATCTGTTCATTGCGTGACCCTCACAAGCGAGTCTGACGTATCACTGCCCCCGTTTGTCCATGCATATAAGCTGCTTGATGACCCCGATGTCATGGGGAGCTTTCTGGCTGCGGAAAAGCAAGTCGCGCAGATTATTCGGGAGGATGGTGTTAGTGAAACCGGCACTGGAGTTCACGTCGACGGGGATCTACTCGTCAAGCTATCGGATGACTTGAACCTCAAGCCAAAGAACCCCTACACACCACTCGAAGAGGACGACGACGAAGAAAACGACGACAAGCGGGACTGGCTGGGTGAAATGTTAATTTCAGCGGTCATGATGATCACGGGTGGCGAGCCTGCGGAGGTTGAACGCATGGGCCGTGCAGATCGTTACCTGGTGTCCAGGGCGATCATCAAAGCTGCGACTCTGTGTCGCAGCTTGGGGCAAAAGCATCCACTTACCCAGGATGTTGCGTTGCAACTCACAGACATGGTGCGCGATAAATCGTTGTCGCCAGTCCGTCAAGCCCGCGCAGAAGAAATGGGCCAGTCCATGATGACCTTCACACAGGCCTTGCGTGGGAAGTTGTTCAACCGATATGGGAAGGATTGGCCCGATGCTGATGTGACTTTGGTTGAGATGGGCACCTTGACACAGGACGGCTACGGGGATGCCCTCGCGCTGGCATACACATCGCTCATTGACTCCGTTCAATCACGCGGGGAAAAGGCCCAAGCCGAAGATAGGCCGCTCATCTTTCTGACCGATGAAGGTCACTTGATCACAACCAATGACCTTCTCGGACCCAAGATCGCCAAGGGAACGAAGATGTGGCGCAAGCTGAATATTTGGTTTTGGCTTGCCACACAGAACTTGAAAGATTTCCCGGACTCCATGAGCCGGGTGCTGTCCATGTGTGAGTATTGGATGCTCCTGACCATGGACAAGTCAGAGATTGAAGAGGTCGCACGATTCCGGTCCCTGACACCTGAGCAGCGGCACCTGATGGAGTCAGCCCAAAAAGAACCTCCGAAGTACACCGAGGGGGTGGTTATCAATGCGAGCGGGCAAATGCTGTTTCGCAATGTGCCTCCCGCCCTGCCAATCGCCTTGGCCATGACAGAAGGCCACGAAAAAGCGGCCCGCAAGAGGCTCATGGACGAGCACAGCATTACCGAGATGGAGGCAGCAATCATGATTGCCGACCGAATCAGCTCCAAACGAGGTTGATGACCAGCCATGAGCCAAATTCTCATAGCACTCGGTATTTGCATGGCAGGTGTTTTTATGATCCCTCCACAAGCGACGGCGCAAACCCAGCTCCAGTATTCCCAATTGGGCAGCAGCGCCCAATCGGCAAGGATGGCAGTGCCCATCAAATCAATCGAAGTATTTGCAAATTCCGCCATGCTGATTACGCCCAAGGGCGCTGATGCAAAGATTTACTGGATGGATGGTATTGCCCGCATGGGTGACGAGATCAGCAAGGGCCTTCCAAAGAACCAGAAGGACGCGCAGGCATACCTTTTGACCAACCGCCCAGCCATTGAGAAAAGATACCGTCCACAGATCGCGAATGCAGGGCAAGGAATTACTTTGGGATTGAAATACGGTATCGAAAAAATACCGGCTATTGTGATCAATCACGAAAGCGTGATCTACGGTCTGACCGATGTGAATGAGGCCTTGGCTCACTACCAAAGGGTAAAGCAGGGACAAGCCCAGAAGCCACAGGTGAAATAAATGAAGAAGACAGCCCATTTATTCATCAACCTGATTGTTGCAGCACTCGCTGTTTTCTGCCCAATTGAACGGGCCGTTGCCGGTGTAAACACGGTGCAAATCCTGCAATCAACGATAGACGCTATTCCGAGTTGTACTGACTACAGCGCCACTGGCGTTTGTGTATTTTTGCAGTGCCGGTTGTTGCCACCGAGCTGCTGGCTGAACTATTCTTTACAGGTAAGGCACTACGTCCCGGAAGTTATTGTTAGCACGTATCACGATGTCCAGCACCATCCATGGGATGACATTGGGACAGTGCTTGCAGTCGGGTCCGATTCAATCGGGCAGATTTTGTTAGGCGGTGTCGATTCAGCCGGTACCGTGACCAATCGAAGGTCTGCATATACGTTCAAAGATGCCGATGCAATCGGCAATCCAGCAGGGATGTTCGCCCAACTTTTGACCGGCAACATGTCTGGGTTCACCCCACCTACTTCATTTGTTCTACCAACTACTGCCCAATTGCGTACGTTCCCCAGCAACGGGTTGTCTCAAATTCAAGCTGAATGGGCCTCCATTCCAGCCGCAACGATCAGTGCAATGCGCACTGGGATACGCAATCTGGTGACAACAGCTCAAACCCTGGCTAATGCGCCATCAGCACTGATGGCGTCGTTCAACACTGCCGCTACGTCTGCGCAAACCGCGATCAGCACGCTGTCTGGTGGGATTCCAATTCCTTCCAGTATGTCAAGCGTGACCGGTGTCGTCATGGGGCCATTGACATCTCTAGGGAACTTGGCAAACGCAATTGCAGGTGCGTCCGGCTTTGGCACTGGCGTATTTTGTCCAGGAGCAGCGGACAAGTTCTCTCTTTTTTTTCAGTCGGAACTGGACACGGCATTTTGGCGTGGCTACATCCCTGTTGAAGCCCTTTACGCTTCCTCCTGGATTCCAGGAAGAAACGAAGTAAGCCTTTCCGGCTCCAGTACCTGGGGTAGCGTGTACCCCCGCGTGGGAGACCTCTACCAGAACCATCCGGTGAAAGCATCCGCAGTCGTCGCGGAACGGGTGCGATCCATCATTACTCAAGACTCGCAGCCGCATATCTACACAAAGCTGCAATTACAGGGTGGTGGCTTTCGCTATATCCGCGTAGCCGACGACTACAAATGGCAGCGGTTGTATCCGAGTCCTCAAACCTCCTGTACGAAATTTGGGCAGAACGATTCCATCAGTTTGACCTCCTTTGGTGACTTCAACACCACGAGTGAAAGCGGCTACATGTGGAACCTTTGGCAACGATATGAGTGTTGCCAGCAGATGGGCGGCAGCTATATCTACACCATATCCCTCTGATTACTCTTGAATACGCAGTCATGACTAAAGCAACCACACCTGCACTCACCATGCCGTCTGATCGGTCCAGGAAATCAACTTTGGTATCAACCAGCATGCAGCGCATTGCTGGTACGACCGACAACAAGCAATTCTGCAAGCGGGTTGCAAAAACAGTGGTGACAGCTATCGTCGTGTCAGCTATTGTGGCCTTCTCCATAACGCCGAAGGACGCATGCGCGCAACTTGGACCACCTTCGAACAGGGGCGGTTTTTCCAAGCAATACTACCTTCTGGGCGGAAACGACTCTGGCTCACATTCACTGTACAAGAATCAGCTTGCGTTGAAACTCGGCTTTAGCGCTGATTTCAGATTCAACTATTCCTGCGGGAAATTTGACATTGGGTTGAGTCACGACAACGTGATGAACGGCATCGCCACGCTTGGTGCCACGCTCTCCAGCATTTTGACGGCAGGCATCGCTGCATTGCCTTTATACATTCTCCAACGTGCTCAGCCAGGTCTATATGAAGTGTTTCAAACCTATAGCGTCAAGGCACAAGCATTGGCCAATGCAAGCTTGAAGAGCTGTGAAGATATGGAGGCTCAGATCAAAGCGGGGGGGGACCCTTACGCGGATCTTCTAAAAATGAGCAAATCCGATTACTGGAAAGGTGCAAGTGCGGGGCTATCTGGTAGCAACAGTGGCGACATTGTGGCGACCAAATTCGACATCGAGAAAAACCAGGCTGGGGGCAATGCTGGTATTCAGTGGATATGGGGGAAAAAGGCAGGGGGGTCCGTTCTCACCACCGAACTGTCCACTGGAGCTACAGTTACTCAAGACCCGGTAAAGCCAATTGAAGATACAACCAAGGCGGGGTATCTACAAGCGCTCAATCTAAACCCAGGTATGAATGTCAGCCAGATCACCACGGACTTCTCCCTGATCCCGGCTTACAAAGACTCAAACCTTGTTAAAGCCTTCAAGTCGCCAAAAGATGCCAGTGATTTCAGTACGGAGGTTTTAGGTGATGCTGAAATTGTTACTTGTGACGCGGGTGCGTCCTGTCCGATCAAGCAAACGAAGACGGCTGTTGGCCTGCTTCCACGCTTTGATAAGAAGGTCCAGGACATAAAGGATTTGTTGTATGGCGTTGCGGGTGGAGGCCCGTTCGCTGTTGTGGGTCAGTTGGGCAAGGAGCAATCTGATTACAAAGTGCTGCAAACACTGTCTTCGCCAGGCATGCCGGTTAATGAAGATGTGATTCAGGCAATACGTCAATTGCCGCCAGGTCCACAAAAGGTTGCAGGAGATCGACTGGCGCAAGACATTGCTGCATCCAAGGTGATCAATGAAGCTTTGGTCATTAGGGGCGTAATTTTGGGTGGCATCACCTTGCCGAATGCTGTTGCCGCCACCCCCGCCACAAAAGAAGCAACGGCACGACTGGCCAGGCTCGAAACCTTCATTGACCAACTCCTTTTTGAGACACGCATACGCAAAGAGCTGAGCAACCAAACTGCACTGACTGTATTGGGTATACGTGATGCGCAAAACGCCAGCAGCTTGAGTCAACCAAAGGTGCATACACAAGAAAAGTCAGGAGTGATTCTTGGCAACGCACCAGCACCTTAACGCGCAACCCACAAGAACCATGTCAATTCACGCTACAGAGGGCTATCCCTCCAATACGGACCATCCAGACACTGATGTGAAGCAGGTTGCCGTGACCAGATTGGAAAGCGGGATACGCACTACCAAGTGGCGCAAATTGGTATTGATGATCCTGGTTGGCATCTTGACATGTCTCGGCGGTGCCTACCTTGCGTACAAGTACCAAGTTGATTTGGGGAAGTGGCGTTCTTCGCTCAACGAAGCGAAACCCTACTTCGTACTGTGCCACTGGACCCTCATCATTTGCGCTTGGGTTTATTGGCCAGAGTTGGTCAGTTGGGGCCTGCAAAAAAACATTGTCAGGACCGACGAAGAAGTGGAAATGCGATCTGGCTCTGTTCGACTCAAGATTTTCGGATTCTTAGTGGCGTTTGAGTTGCTAATCGTTATGCAAGTTCAGAACGTGATCTACGCCAAATTGGCGGGCCATTGAAGCAATACGCCAGCGCCCGCCATCACATCAATTAGCGACACGAACTGCAATGGAACTCGATTCATACCTTGAGATATTCATGACCATGTACGGCTGGGGTTTTTCCCGCCTGTTGGTCGAAATCATGTCGGCCACCGGAATCATCATTGTTCCGTTCATTGTCTTGATCATCAAGTCCTATCAGGATATGCACGAGAAGGGCGACTCTGGCGTGCTGAGTCTAATCCGCCGTCTGGAGTTTGATGTACTGGCGATGTTTCTGGTTGCGTTCTTTTGTGTCATGCCAAGCAACCTAACGTCGTTGTCAGGTCTTAACTTGAGCTATACGCCACCGACCACCGCCGTATCGCCAACGCCTGCGACAGCTTCATCACTGAACGCTGGATCAGTTACCGGTGTAACCGGTACAAACTACGATGCGACGTTTGCATCGGCGTTTTCTGGGTCTAACGTCAGTGTGTCCGATCCAGCAGCCGTGCCCATCTGGTGGTATCTCAGTATGGGCATTTCGTCAGGCGTTAGCTCAGCGTTCAGAGCGGGCATCACCAACAACATGCGTGACCTGCGCATGTTGGAGGAATTGGGTCGTATGTCAACCATTCAGGACCCCATCCTGCGCAATGATGTTCAGAAGTTTTATCAGCAATGCTTCATCCCGGCGCGGAGTCAATTCTTTGCGACGAATGGAGACATTTCTGGATTCACTCCTGCTGGCCAGGCAATTTTGAACAACATGGACAAAAATCCACCAAGCGGGACCAGCGACGTAGACTGGATCGGTAGCCACTTCTACCGTAATGAACCGAACTTCTACGCTGCTATGCGCTCGAAAGAGCCTATAGCCGGTGTTCCCATTGATTACCTGCGTGACACTGATATTTGCAACCCAGCGACCGAAGAACCAGGAGCGTGCGTAGGGAAAATTCCAATGTGCGGTGCTGGTGCAACAGCCGTCCCTTGCGGAAAGCCGACCTGCAATGAATGGTGGATGGCTACCGGACTTGGGATGGCTGCGAATTCCGGACTTCGGGACCGCCTCGTCGCCCACGTCAGCACCTGGACGGGCATCAAAAATAAAATCAGCATCTTGTTTACCGCCAATGCCAATGGGTACGATGCCGACGACATTACCGCCAAACTAGCCTTTCAGCAGGCAAATCCTTCATATGTTGATGTTGAGTCAACTCTGGGTCAAAGCAGCAATAGATTGGTCGATGCGGCCAGAAGTTGGGGTGATGTCGGTGGCGTAGGCCGAGGCCTAACATTGGCAATAGATGGCTACATCGCCGGAATATCGTTAGCACCAATACTGATGTTTTTGACCATGGCACAACCATTGATCCTGATGGCGATATACATGTTTTTGCCCACCATTGTGATCTTTGGAAGTTACGACCTCAAACTGATGATTTATGGCGGGCTCATCATCTTTACCGTGAAATTCTGGACGGTCATGTGGTTCGTCGCAAGGTGGGTTGACGACAACCTGATCGCCGCGATGAAGCCAGGAATTGACGGAAATGCCATCATGGAATTTCTCATGTCCACAGAAGGTGGCAACACGAACAAACGACTGGCCTTGAATATTCTGCTCTTGACCATGTATGTTCTGCTCCCATTGATTTGGACATCCCTGATGGCCATGATTGGAGTGAGAATCGGATCGGGGTTAGAGTCAATGACGAATGCACACAAGAGTGGTGTAGCACTTGGGAAATCTGCGGCACAAGGAATGGGGAAAGTTGCCGTTCTTGCCCTCAAAAAGGGGAAATGACTTAAATCCGAAACGCGTCATCCCATCCATGAACCCAAGCGCAAGTACGGTGACACCACACACTGCTCTGCGGTAGGCTTGCTCAAGTCGTAGTCCCCAGCCCGAAACTCATCCAAATCAGACAAGACATTTCCATTGTCTTCGTCATCCCCAGCCGATCCCATTGATCCAAGAAACAGCAGGAGAAACCCGCCCAATAGGCCAATGAGAGAAGCTATTGCTGAAGTCGGTGCGGGGTTGTGTGACCCCACGGTAGGATTCATGCGAAAACCGGCCACATCGGCTTTGCAAGGATTCAACTTGCGAGCCGAATCAGCATCTTTCAATAGTCGATCCAAATCCATGTTGTTCTCCTAAAACTGCAATGAAATGCTTTTACACGTTTTCAAGAATGGCTGCAAGATCGAGGCCATGCAGTTGGGCGATATCGAGAACATCGAACGTGCGCTGATACTGTACCTGATTGTGGCATGGCGGATTGCGAGGCTAATGCGTCTGGGGCGCACCTGTGTCCAGAAATGGATGCAGCGCTGCTGTTTGATCCTGACGAGTGGCGAGCAGCCTACATCCTGAATAAACAAAAGCCCCCGCAGATGCCCCCGACGCTAAATCAAGTAGTGCGGCTGGTGGCTCGGCTGGGTGGTTTTTTGGCGCGTAAAGGTGACGGTGAGCCTGGTGTCAAGACAGTCTGGCTGGGTATGCAACGCGTCATCGACTTTGCCGCCGGGGTCAGGTATTCAAGGGGTCAACGGGAGTTCGAGACTTGTGTGTAACGATATGCCAAAAACCCCATAGTGCCAATGCAGGTCCTTGTCAAGCGGTAACCCTCACATAGTTGAGTGACGGTTTGCGCTTCAAGGTTCTAGGGGAAGCCCATACAGTGGCAACCACTGAAAGCCAACACTGGACGCGCAGCCTCTATGCATGGAAATGACTCTCCTTTATTCGACCCAACCGTCGTCACTGCAACGTCTGCACAGTTCCGATCTGAGCAGGTTGTCCTTTGGGAGTCGAGCGAGGGCCAGGTCGTAAATTTTGGGATATTTTTAGTCTGCGGATTGCTGTTTTTGCTGGTAATACCGATGCTGTATGCCGTCTACCGCTACGCAAAGACCGCACGCCACACCTACACCTTGACCGATCAGCGCTTGATTGAAAAGCAAGGCGTTCTCATTCAGCGCATTGAAACGCTTGAGCTATATCGGGTCAAGGACATCAGCATCAGAAGCACCTTATTGCAGACCATTGTTGGTCGCGGCACCATCATTTTGGAGACCATGGAAGCGTCTAGCCCAGTCATTCGACTCGTTGCTATACCCAATGCGTTTGAAGTCTCCTCCATGCTTCGCAACTACGTCGAAAAATGCCGCGTCATGAAAGGCGTCCGCGCTTTCGACCGCTAATCAGAACGATCCTCGAATTTGGAAATCATGAGCACTCAACATACCAACGACAACATGGCCATCGAATCAGCAAACGCCACGCCATATTCAAAACCTCCTGCTACGAAAGGCTCTTCTATGAAAAGCACCGTAAAGTTTCTAGCTATCGGTGTGCTTGGCGTCGTCCTTGGCGTTGCATCAGCGAGGCCATGGTCGTCTATCTCGACCGTAAAAGACCGCCTCACACAGAGCGTTGCAGGAAAAATACCTATTGATGCCGTGCGGGAAACACCGGCACCTGGTCTGTTTGAGGTGCAAAGTGGTGGCGATATTTTTTACACCGACGCCACCGGCAAGTTCGTCGTTCTGGATGGTCGTTTGATGGACTTGGACAAGAAGCTCGACCTAACCAAAGCCTCCATTGACAAGGCCAGTGCGATCAATTTCGGAACTGACTTGCCATTGCAACTTGCAATCAAGGAGGTCAAAGGGACGGGCAAGCGTGTCATGGCGGTGTTTGAAGATCCGGCATGCCCTTCCTGCCGCATCCTGCATAAATTGCTGTCCCAGATGGATGATGTGACGATTTACCACTTCGTCTATCCCGTCATTGATCCAACCGGAGGCGCATACAAGGTCAAGGCGACTCTATGTGCACCAGAGGCCAATCGTGTGGCCATTTGGAATACGTTTATGGACGGCGGTACGGTCGAAGGGGATGTGAATTGTGATGCCAGCGCCGTGGGGACGATCATGGATGCAGGAAAGAAGCTCGGCATCCACAACACACCAACCGTATTCCTGCAGAACGGACAACGTCTGGTCGGGGCACTACCACCGGATCAGTTTGTTGCCGCCCTGGATGAGGCCGCGCCCCGTTGATAGAACAACCCACGAATCAAGTCATCAAAGTAGGCGACATGACCTCAATATTCGCTCGCAAGTGCCACAAGTTGCTGACCGCATTTTTCCTGCTGGCAGGCGTTGCAACTGGAGCCGTGGCGCAAAACAAGTCGGTGCAGTTTCCTGGAGGTTTGAAGTGGGAACCCATGCACTACGCATCGTTTAATTTCCAGCCCGACGAAGGCTCGCTCGACCCAAAGATCAAGGCCGTTGCTTACACGCTGTGGAAGTCCAAACTGGACGCCTTGAATGTGCCTACAAATAGCCCACGAGGAAAGCATCCTGCTTTTGTTTTGTTGAGTTCTCCATACCAGGGAAATCAAATTTTTAGCATGGTTTTTTCTGCTGTCGAGCACTGCGTTCCACCAGGCAACGGACCCGGAATTGTCGATATGTATGCACTGTGCCCAATGAGCATTTTTCAAGTAAATGCAGCACCTGTGAGGGTTAAAGAAATTCCAAATATGTGCTTTTTGTACTTGAACGACTCTGACAATCCTGCGGCGAAAAATCACACTGAGTTTGCGTTCCTTGAAGCAAACAGAACTGCTTACTTTCGCGTCATTCAGAACGGCAAAGAGGTGCCGGACTGCAATCGGATTATTCGCCTGTAGCAGGTAACTTTGTGGTGAGTTTCATGCCAACAAAAATTCAGAAAGCACTTAGGTCCGCTGCGCTGTATCTCTTGCTAAGCGTCGGGGTTATTCATCTCGCATGGGCTGTGATCGCAACCTATCAACAGATCGTTGACGCCGTTAAAAATTCACCCAACTCCAATGCGTTTTTGGTCGCCAATGCGGCGGCGGTCGCCAATTTGGCATTGCGCGTCGAAAACAGGTCTGGGGACACCACCAGCTACAACGGGTCTTGCTGCTCCGGCATTTTGCAGATGAATGCCACAAACATCGCAGCCTTTGCGCACGTAACGCCAGCAGTCTATCGAACGTGGTCACTACAGGCCCAAATCGATGCGTGGACGGCATTGACCGTGAGCGCATTGGGTGCCTCATCAGTTAGTACGCTCCGCTCGATGTCCACCTTTGATGGCATGCCAACGGATGCCTACATGCAACTCTCTTGCATCCAAATGGGAATCGGAAATTGCCAGACCATGATCACGTCAGGCCGGTGCGAGGGTTGGCGAGACATCAATGGCACGTCGATCTGCAGAATGGCAGCAGGAATGCAAGGCTTGACGTACACACCCGGTACCGGCACCGGCACGCCCACACCTTCCTCGACATCGTCAAACAATAGTTCCTTATTCACACCAACTCCTGGGAGCTACGTTCCACTTGGCTCCTCTGTTTCGGCACTGTTGGACGCCAGCTTTACGAGTGGATCTGGGGTATCAATGGCAAGCGTAAACACGCTCATAAAAACGATTCTTCTTTCAATCCTGGTGGTCTTCGCGATCAAAGCCAGTATTGGCGCATGGGGTCAGTATCAGGCCGGTCAAATGGACACGTTCGAGCTAAAACAGGGTGGCAAACGAATTCTGATTCTCATGATGTTGATGACGTTGGTCTTTGTTTATTGATCCAAATAACCGGAGATGAACATGCAGATTTGGAAAGTCACGACGCCCAGCAGCGAACAAAGCGTCACAGCAATGCACGCGACAACCACTGCTGCGGGTGATTTGTTACTAAACCCCCCCCCCCCCCCCCCCCCCCCCCCCCCCCCCCCCCCCCCCCCCCCCCCCCCCCCCCCCCCCCCCCCCCCCCCCCCCCCCCCCCCCCCCCCCCCCCCCCCCCCCCCCCCCCCCCCCCCCCCCCCCCCCCCCCCCCCCCCCCCCCCCCCCCCCCCCCCCCCCCCCCGCGTCAAGACGGGGAGTTACTTCGGGCCTTTGCTAAAGGCGCATGGCTCTCGTGCGAATTAGTCAAGGCGATGGAGGCATGGTTCAAATCCAGTGAACACTTTTGTGTGGACAGTGTTCAGTAAAAACGCGGTTTTTGAACCATGCCGCACTTTGCACGCATCGGTTGCGCAGTGGGGCAGGGTAGGGCAGGGCGTTTTATGTGCCAGTCCTATGTCGGAAAACGCGGGCAATGCTTTGAGTGCGGCAGGTATATATGTGGTGCTCAAGCGCTTTTTTACGCATGCGTGGAATAGTGCAGGGGATGCAGGTCTGGATCCGCTGAGATTTGAAAAGGCTTCAACCCATTGGATGCGCCACACCTTCGTGCGCCAGGCTTTGGTTGATGGGGTGCCGATTGAGCTGGTATCGGAATTGGCTGGGCACGCCTCGATTGATACGACTTCCATTTATTCCACTCAGGAATTGGCGCGCAAGATCAAAGCGGTTCAAACTATGAAGCAGCGTGTTCTGGCTTGAGGCTTGAGATGCATCGTTTCATTGTTGCGACGACGGCACTGAAAAACGCCGCAGGGTAAAACTTGAAGCGCGCGCGCAATCGTCTACAGGTAGTGAGAATTCTTTGGATGGTGCGCTTGGCAAAGTACTCAAAAAACTCGTTCGTATCCATGCCTGATGCGCCTTTTGTGAATAGATTGGATCTCTTTCAATCCATTCTCCATGGTCTCGACAAATTTGATACGCAAGGCCCCACGTTCGGATTTTATGCCGCCGTGGGCCGTTGTCAAAACCCAGTCTCCAAGTAGATCCTGGTGAAGTTTGACCAAGTAGTATCGCGTCTGGCTCTCCCAACGGGCTTTCATGCGTTGATTATTGCACGATGAATTGGGTTGAGCCAAGTCCAGGCAGGCTTGACCCAAACGGGGGGCAGTCGAAAGCGAACGTATTGAATATCAGCTGGTTCTGTGGCCTGCGTAAAATGAGTGGCTGTGTGTTTGCTGGCAGCTCTGTGCAATTCCTGGGATGTTGTTGCACTTACTTGCGAGATTTCGTGTTAGCGGCTCTGTAGGCGCACCAACGTTTGTGAACTAGGGAATACTGAAAGCAAGATGGATTCTGGAGACATGGGCAGTGATATGGGTGATGACGACGCGCCAAGCAATGCACTTGCCAAGGCACAGCTTTCAGCCATCGTGTTCAGGAACATGGATTTGAGTAAGAGCGATGCCAAGGACTTGGTTGATGCATTTTTTGAAATTGTTGCTTCAAGTCTGATATCTGGGCATGATGCCAAAATCTCCGGCTTTGGCAGCTTTGAAATCCGCTCCAAAGCACCGAGACCTGGTCGTAATCCGCGCACTGGGGCACCCATTCCAATCGATGCACGACGCATCGTGACGTTTCACGCCAGTAAAAAATTGAAGGATCGGATGCAAGACAAGGTATGCGAAAACCTTGAGTAGCGTCGGCTATCGCGATACCAACAGAGGAATAAAAAAACGTCAATCAGGTATCGGGAAGCATTTTTTGATGGGGCGACACGCCGGCCAAGATAATTGTCGCTGACCACCCGGTGTGGAAAGGGAAAACCATCAGCTTGCGCTAGCAACCTGATGGGTAAATAAAAGTTGTTCATCTGCAAGTCTATTGCGACACAGGGATCTGGCTCGCAAAATCTGGGCGGTAGGGCAATAAAGAGGATGAGAGTGGTTTGAGAACGGATCAAAATGAACCTGATAATTGCGGCCACTCCTTCATCCTGCAGACCAATCTGGCCATGACCGCCCGTAGCACCTCTATTCGCATCAGCGCACAGCGCGATCAGCCCATTCTGTCCAAGGGACAGAAGACCTTCAACACCTTGGTCAAGAAAATTGAGGCCGGCCGCCAGGAGCTTTCCCAGTGGCAGGGCGTTGTGGTGATCTATCAGCAGAAGGTAGCCAGTGACTTCGCGCCGCTATTGAAAACATTCCAGGAACTGCAGACGGCCATGGTGCATTGCCTAGACCAGGCCTTGGATCAAAAAGGGATCACCAAGTCCGAACGTCGAGTCGTGCAGGACGTACTGTGCGAAGTTGTTGAGCACTTGTTTGTGCAGTCCGGGGATCCCGAACTCAAAGAGCTTTACAACAAGCATAGCCCTCAAGATTACGACGCCCAAGAGTCGGCTGCAGCCAGTCACATGAAGAATGTCATGGAGGAAATGTTTGGTATTGATTCGGGCTTGGACGCAGATCCGAGTTCACCGCAAGATTTCCTGGCACAGCTCAAGGAACAGATGAATAAAGTTCATCTGCGCGGATTGGAGGAAGAGGAACGGAGCAATCGCTGCAAGAAAACCCCCAAGCAACTCGCTCGCGAGGAGGCCGCCAAGGCCCAGGTCGAGCAAACCAGCTTGTCCTTCCGCGAGGTTTATCGTAAGCTAGTCAGCGCTTTGCACCCGGACCGCGAACCCGATGTTGATGAGCGCGCACGCAAGACCACCCTGATGCAGCGGGTCAATCAGGCTTACGACAAAAAAGACCTGCTGCAACTACTGGAGTTGCAACTCGAACTCGAGCACATTGATGCGCACACCATAGCAGGATTGTCTGATGACCGACTCAAGCATTTCAACAAAATACTCAAAGACCAACTCGGCGAGATTGAGCAGGAGATCATGCGCATGGAGATGCCACTGCGCGCGCAGTTCCAGATGCAGCCCTACCGTAGGCTCACTCCCAACGCGGTGATCCCCATGCTGGAGCGCAACATCGCCGAACTCAAGCGTGATATACCCAAGTTGAAGCGTGAGTTGTTAGTGCCCAAGGATTTGGCAGCCTTTAAACTCTGGATCAAGGCCAGGCGCCGTGAAGCCCAGGCCTGGGAGGCAGAGATGCATCGCAGGGACGACGATTGCCCGTTTTAGGGCAGCTTGCATCGAAGCATGCCTCGATGTCGGCACGGTTCAAAATGGAGCAATCAACATCCTGAACTTCGCTGACTCCAAATAATCAACAGGGAATATGAATGTATATAACCCAGTGTGAGGGATGTGGAAAGAGCACCCCCGACTACGACATCACGCACTTTGGCTCAATCGAAAGCGGGTACCGCAAGCTTTGCAGTCTCTGCTTTAACGCAGACGTCGCCCAGCGCTGGGGACATGAGGATTTTGAAAACATCCGGCTTGAATCGATAGCGATCACTGACGGGGCGGGACAGATACGCCAGTTTCATTTCCGGACCCATCTGCTGGGCCTCATGGTTTCTTTGGATGCATTCGAGCTCCAAGAGGGGGAGCCTGCTGGCTACCAGTTTCAACTCATTGGGAATCCTCAAGACGATTTGTTTGTGCTGCTGGGGCGCATGATTGAAAAAATACGCCGCGCGTTGGCCACCATTCACCTTGAAGTGGGAGCGCATGGGCTGCAAATTAAGGATCTCTTGGTGCGCGGCAACATCGACTTTGATCCTGATTGCGATGAGCGCATGCCCCTGCTTACCATTGATGGACAGCAGATTAGTTGGGAAGAGTTTGGTCATATGCTGATGACATTTGAGGGTTGGCAGTTCAGGCTGGAAATGTTCGACCGCAGTGATGAGCCATGAATCTTGCAGAGGGGCGTGATCTAATGTGCAGACTGTCCGAGTTATTAAAAGTGAGCACGCACCATGTACGAGGTCTACGAAACGTTAAATTTTTGCCGCCTGAACCATGCATTCAACCCATTCCCTAGCTCCCGGCACCCGCGCTGTTATCCGTGACGAAGAATGGCTCATCCACCGCGTTGATCCTTCTACCGACGGCGGATGCTTGCTCACTTGCGAAGGCATTTGAGAGTGGCCCAAACTGTGGGAAAGTTGCGGGAATGAACCGAAATTGTGACTATTCTTCGGCATGTCTACCTGTATTTTCACAATCACTATGAGAACGTTGATGATTTACAAACTCCTGTTTATGGTCTTCATCCTGTGCTCGATACCAGTATTCGCCATGGATGCAGTTCAGGGAGGTAATCTACCTCAGCCGCTTTTTCAAAGGAATAACTGGTGGAATCAGAATATTAGTACCTGGCCAACAGATTCCAACTCAGCAAGCTACATCGCCTTTATCAATAACGGCGGTGTCAGGCATCTGCATCCTGATTTTGGGGGCAGTTCCGGAGTTGGCAATGGCATCTATGGCATGCCCTATGCTGTGGTCTCCGGGGTCACAAATGCGGATCTTAAGGCGGTGAATTTCCTCTATGCTGACGAAAGCGATGGCGTGAATCACACCACCGGCCAGGCGGTACCCTTCTACCCTATTCCCCCTGCAGCCATGACCCAATCCCACTGGATAGAGGGCGGCGATCCGGGGAACGTCGATCTTCGGAATGATGCCGATCGTCATCTGTTCATCGTGGATCAGGATAGAAATTACCTCTACGAACTTTACAACGTGTTTTACGACACCAGTCTGGGTCAATGGCAAGCAGGCTCGGGAGCCTTCTTCGACATGAATACCAACAACCGTCGCCCGGATGGCTGGACCTCGGCGGACGCCGCAGGACTAGCGATTCTGCCGGGGCTTGTACGTTACGATGAAGCTTATGATGACAGCGTTTCCGAGATTCGCCACGCTTTTCGAGTGACGATGCGCTCCACCAACGGTTACGTCTATCCGGCCTCCCACCGAGCGGGATCAACCTCTGGGGCTTTGCCAATGGGAGCTCGCCTACGACTCAAGGCCAGCGTTGACATTACTCAGAAGACTGGTGATCGTAGGGTACAAAAAATACTACGTGCCATGCAGCAATATGGACTTATCGTCGCTGACAATGGTTCGGACATGTTTATCACGGGAACCTACGATACCCGCTGGGACAACGATATTCTTAACCCGGCTTTCAGCGCGCTAACAGCAAATGATTTTGAACTGATTAAGCTAGGTTACAACCCAACCTCTGCCAATACTTTTCCTCTTTCAATTTCCAAGGTTGGTGACGGCACCATCACCAGCACCCCGGCTGGCATCAATTGCGGCACCACTTGCAGTGCGTCATTCAACAGCGAAACCAGCGTAACCCTTACAGCCACTTCAGCGACAGGCAACATCTTCACCGGCTGGGGCGGGGCATGTAGTGGCACGGGAAGCTGCATCGTTAGTATGACCGCAGCGCAAAGTGTGACGGCTACGTTTTCCCTGAATGTAACAACACCCGTATGCACCCTGAGCGCGAATCCGTCCACTGTTAACGCTGGCTCTAGTTCAACCCTGACGGCCACATGCACGCCAGTGGCGACATCTTACATCTGGTCTTACAGCACATGCGATATGAGCATTAACGTTTGTCCAGCCATCTTTCAGGAAATGAAGGCATGCGATGCCACCAAGAATACCTGCACAGTTACGCCTACAGAAACAACTACATACACCGTGATGGGTGTCAATGCAGGCGGCACTGGCGCAGGAGCCAATATTAGGGTGTCTGTGAGTGGCTGCAGCCCTGCATTGAATGCTACTGGTGCCTTAGTTTCGGCTGCTACCAACACCGGCAACGTGGGTGTGACATCCCCTTGTGCGTGGACTGTCAGCAGCAACGCCAACTGGATCACGATTAGTTCGGACGCTTCGGGTAGTGGCAATGGCACTGTGACCTATGTGGTTGCAGCCAATACCGATACGACGGCACGCACCGGAACGCTGACCATTGCGGGCAAGACCTTCACCGTGACACAACAGGCTAACTCAACGGTAGGCGCACCTGTGTGTACCCTCTCGGCAAGCCCGTCCAGCATCGCAGCGGGTGGCAGTTCAATCCTGACGGCCACGTGCAGTCCGGTGGCAACCAGCTACACCTGGACCGGTGGTGCCTGCGTTGGAACCTCTGCGGCTATCTGCACGGTAAGACCCACGGGCACAACGACCTACAGCGTGCAAGGTATTAATGCAGGTGGTGCCAATCAAGCAGCCAGCGCTACCGTAACAGTCTCAACAACGTCCTACACCGTACCCGGCACCTTGGGTAATGATGTCTTCGTTCTCACAGCCGCAAACAGCTACTAGGCTAAATGAGCCCATCCCCTCGAAAAGGTAAAATGAGCGGAGTTTCCCTCTGAAACAGAGGGTTGGAGGCCAAAAACGTAAACCCGCCGCCAATAGCGGGTGCTTAGGTTTACGATTTCCCTCCTCTAAACCGGCCGTTCGCTTACACAGACCAATAGTCGGCTTTATGGCGACCATTTTGCAAAAGTGAGCACCTCCAATTGACAAGTGCGGTCATCGGACTTGATCCAATGTGTGGCAATCAAGGCACAAAGCGAATTCAGCAGCATGAGCCACTTCCCCGGAGGAAGAACTGGTGCAGCGCATGCCGGACCCGCGTGGCCAGTCCCAAGGCTTGGTACACGTGGTATCGGCTATGGAGGCTTGCCCCCAATTCGTCGAGGAGGCGGTCTAGTGCAGCCTTGGTATTCACCTGAGGTGCTACTTGCCCTAGTTCGCCTGCTCGCCCAGCACCAGACAGCGCTTGGAGCATGCTCCTATCAGCACGGCTTACGATGAAACGCCAACCCTGGAAAAATCAATCACGATCGCGCCCGGCTCGCGCTGCTGGTAGCTGATTTGCACCGCAGTGCCGTATCGTGCCTGAAGCTGGTTCAGGAGTGGCAGCGGATCATGGTCATTGACAAAACGCATGGTCTCTCCAGGGGTGAGCGAGTCCAGTGCGCCAAAGATCGCCGCATGGCGGAAGCGCTTCGCGACACCGCGCGCATCAAAGGGGTAAATGGCTTCGGGCGTGGTGTGATTGCAGGCTTGGGACATGGTCTTCTTTCTTTCAAGTTGATGAGGATGGATGAGAGGCTGACGGCTTCATCACGTCGGTCAGCTCGGATGGTTCAAATACGCTTTGGGCAAGCGGAAACAAGGTGCGCTCTTCAAAGCGCACATGGATCGCCATGGCATCACCCCATGAACTGCACGGCCCAGCGCTCCAGCAGGTGCGCACGCTGCGCCTGTGCGTCTGGCCCGTGCGGATCAGCCGCAGCCGCACAGGCCCGCCGGGCTAACACCAGGGCTTCGTGGTGCTCGCGAGACAAATCTTGAAGAGCTTGGATGCGTTTCACGACAAAACTCAGTAGAGGATGCGGCAGCGAATGGTTCCCGGCACGCCATTGAGTTCATCCAGCGCGGCTTCGCTGGCGGCGCTGTCGACGTCGATCACCACGTAACCCACGTCCTCAAATGTGCTCAGGTACTGCGCTGCGATATTGATGCTGGCGGCTGATAGTCGCTCGTTTACGTGCGCCAATACGCCGGGTACATTTTTGTGAATGTGCAGCAGGCGACTGCGTCCGGTGTGTTCAGGTAGTGCCACTTCTGGGAAATTGACCGCGGAGGTCGTAGAGCCGTTGTTGCCGTAACGCACCAACTTGGCCGCTACTTCGCTGCCAATATTGACTTGGGCCTCCGACGTGGAGCCACCAATGTGGGGCGTAAGAATCACGTTGTCAAATTTCGTGAGCGATGAGACAAACGCACCGTCATTGCCCTGCGGCTCCACGGGAAACACGTCGATGGCGGCACCCTGCAGGTGGCGGCTCTCCAGCACGGCGCACAGGGCTTCGATATCGACCACCGTGCCGCGCGAGGCGTTGATGAGGTGGCTTCCCGGCTTCATGGCGGCCAATTCCTTGGCACCCATCAGCTGGTGGGTTTGCGGTGTTTCTGGCACATGCAGGGTGACGACGTCGGAGATTGCCAGCAGCTCGTCCAGGCTGGTCACTTCGCGTGCGTTGCCCAAAGGGTAGTTTGGCTTCGATGTCACGAAACACCACACGCATGCCCAGTTGCTCGGCGAGCACTCCGATTTGCGTGCCGATGTGGCCGTAGCCGATGATGCCAAGCGTTTTGCCACGCACCTCGTACGAATGGGCCGCGCTCTTGACCCAGCCGCCCCGGTGCAGGATGGCGTTTTTCTCGGGAATGCCGCGCATCAGCATGATGACTTGTGCCAACACCAACTCGGCCACGCTGCGGGTATTGGAAAACGGGGCATTAAAGACCGGAATACCCAGGCGCGTGGCGCTCTTCAAGTCGACTTGGTTGGTGCCAATACAAAAGCAGCCGATAGCGGCGAGCTGCGGCGCCGCTTCAAGTATTGCAGCCGTCAGTTGGGTGCGTGAACGCACGCCCACAAAATGCGCACCATCCAACGCAGCCAGCAGTTCGTCGCCCGTCAAGGCTTTGGTATGGGTGACTATGTTCGTGTACCCACCCTGGCGAAGAACATCAACCGCAGAGGGGTGTATGCCTTCAAGAAGTACCGCCTTCAGAGTGGCTTTTTGCGCAGAAAAAATCAGTGATGCGGCTATTCATATGGTGCTTTCAAGGTGGGCTAATCGGGGCACTTTTCAGGGTATCTTGCTTGTTACGACGCTGTTGCTCCGGTAAGGCCCTTTTGGGGGCGTAATCGGCACGTAGGTTTTGTCTGCCTTGGCGTCCGGTGGTAGCAAATCGGCCAAGGTATAGGCATCAAGGTACTGCATCAGGCTTTGCAAGGCGCCGCTCATGATGCCGGTGAGTTTGCAGTTCCCAGCCAGGTTGCAGGACGTCTCGCGGGCGAGGCAATCCACCAGATAGAAGTCTGTCTCCATACTGCGCACCACAGCGCCCAAGTTGATGTCGGCGGGCAGCGCCGCCAATCGCATGCCACCGCCCTTGCCGCGAACGGTTTCCAGCCATCCGTTGAGGGCCAGTTGGTGGGTGATTTTCATCAGATGTGCTTCGGAAATGTCGTAGACCTTCGCAACTTCCGCAATAGTGGACAACCTGTCGGGCTGCTGCGCCACGTACATCAACAGCCGCATGGCGTAATCGGTCATGGTGGTCAAGCGCATGGAAGAACCTTTCTGTACGGTTGAAAAATTCGGTCTTACTGCCGTGGACGAATCAGAATGGGAGTGAATTGCCACAGATACAACGCGAGGGATGCAATCCACGTTGCTCCAGCAAGGTTCAGCAACACCGCGGTGGCTGGTGTATTTGCAAGAGCGGCTAACCGCAATGCAACGGCAATCAACATGAGCCAGTAGCTCGTTCGCATTGTCCTGTCAGTGACTAAGGGCCGTCCGGTATGACCCAGCGCAGTACGGGTGACCATGCCAATAATCATTACCGAAAAGCCAGCCATGGCGATGGTGTGCACCGGCAGCGCGCGCGGCAGCGCCAGTCCCACTTGCGCCCACGCGGCCAACGTCAAGCCGATACCAACGCCTGCGTAGCCCACGTACAGAATCCACAGCAAGTCGTTGGAACGTACCGCCCACGGCTTCCAACTGACGATGTGCACGATGGCCAAAGCGCCCGCCAGGCCCAGCCCAAAGGCCGTCGGCATGGGCTGACCCAGCAGCAAGCCCAGAACGCCCACCGCACAGGCTCCCAGCTGCACCCAACCAGTCTCAGTTTGCTTGGGAAGACTCAATTCATGTACAGCGCGCATGGCGAAGAACGGGATGACACGACGTCCGATCAACAGCGCGATGAGCGCCATAACCACCAAACCGGCATTGAATCGTTGCATTAACAGCAGGTAGTCGCCACCGCGTGCGCTCAGCAAATAAAGCGCATCCATGGCTCCCAAGCCAGCCAGCAGGCCGGGTACAGCGTAATTGCGGCTGTTTTTTGACACCACCACCGCGCGCAGCATGGCACTGGAGCCCAGTAAAAAGAATGCCAACTCGGCCGTCATTGCAACCCAGAATGCGGTCTCCCAGGGCAGCAGAAAACCAATACGCGCAACCGCCCACAAAACACAGGCCAAGGCCAACAGTTTGCCGCTCATGGGATTAATGCCCGTCCAATTGGCACCGGCCGTCATCAAGAAAGCCAGGGCGATGGTGGCAATGAAGCCCCAAAGCATTTCATGTGCGTGCCATGCCACGCCCCCCAAAGGCCCGCTGAGCAGCCATGGCGCATAAATCCACAATGCGATGGAGACCAGCGCCCAACCCACCCCTGCCAAATACAGGGGTCTAAAGGCCAGTTCAAAAAAGGCCTTCATGCTGGGGGCGACGGGGCCATGAACGGCTGCTTCCGGTGAGTGGAGCCCGGTCATAGCGATGGGAATGGGGGCTGTCGACATGGTGTTTTTGATAAAATATTTATAAGATATATTGTATATGAACCTTATAATAAGTTATCAATTTATTTTAGGAGCGCTACCCATGTCACCGACCAACACTGCAATCCAAGTCGATACTCGCCCCATGGAACTAGGCAATCGCCGTAAATTGGTTTTCTCGACGTTTGACGAGCTCGGTGTCGATATGACCATGGAGCTTGTCTATGACCACGATCCTCTTTCGCTGCGCAGTCAATTTAAGATCGAGAAGCCCAACTTGTTTGCCTGGACCTACCTGGAAAGCGGTCCGAATGTTTGGCGCGTGGCCCTTACCAAACTCAAAGGCAAGCATGGTGTAGACCATTGCTGCGGAGCCTGTGGAGGATAAAGCTTATCAGGCAGCGATGGCTTCAAGACCGGCTTCCAGCGTGCGCAGTTGCCGGGGACGCTGGCCACGTGGGATAAGCAAAAAGGGACTTTCGACATGCACAACACACTCCATGCCCTTCTTGCTGCGCACAACAATCTGCGTCGGCTAGTGGCGCTATTGGAACGCCGGCCGGTCATGCTGGCAGACCCTGACGACTCCCATGCCAGTCTGTTGGTGGATGCACTTTCCTATCTGACGCAGTATCCAGACACCGGGCATCATTTGATGGAAGATCACATGGCGCAACGCTTGCTGGCTTGCAACGCACTGGACCACGCAGAATGCGCTGAGATCGAGGCGCAGCACGCAACGCTGGCACGCCAGGGACGCGCGTTGCTGGATGGACTGGAAGCAGCCTTGCGCAAAGACACTGCTTCCAGCGAATGGGTGAGCATGAACACCCGCCTGTATGCAGAGCGGCTGCGCCACAACATGGCGGTCGAAGAATTGGTTCTCTTTCCTGCTGCGCAGCGCACTTTTACCGATGCCGACTGGCAAGCGATTGAAGCAGCCAACCTGCGCGAGACACCAGACCCGCTATTCAATTCCCATGTGCAGACGCAGTTCAAGGAACTGCACCACGCAATTGCGATGGACGCAGGCTGCGACTGCGAACCCTGATGGTCAATCCGGGTCAACAACCAGAATCTCCTGGGCCATTTGGGTTGCCCCGCACAAGGCCGTATCGCTCAACCGGCGCGGATGCTGAACATGGGCGTGTTTCAGCACAATCCGGCGAACCCGGTCTTGCCACAGGCAGCCAAACTCGGCGCGCACATCATCACCAGGCCAGGCACCATTCAGTCGCGTTTGTCTCGCATCAGCGAACTGCAAAATGGTGATGAAAAAAGTAATGCTTCTTGTGTGCAGTTGGTACTGAGGGCACGGTTGTCAGAACTGCATGAGCAGTCGCAGGGACATTTGCTTTGAAAACGATACCCATGAACCCAAAAATCATCAAACAATTGCAGTCCATTGTGGGCGAAAACCACGTCAAAACAGATGCCGACAGCCTGCTTGTCTGGGGGTGCGACTGGACCAAACACTACACCCCTTGCGCCAGCGCGATTGTGTTTCCCGTCAGTACCGAAGAGGTGCAGGCGATTGTTCATTTGGCCAATGTCGAAAAATTCCCTCTGGTGCCGTCGGGCGGACGCACTGGTTTGTCCGCTGGGGCGGTGGCGGCGAAGGGCGAGGTGGTCATCAGCTTTGACCGCATGAACAAAGTGCTCGGTTTTTTTCCTGCGGATCGTATGGTGCAAATACAAGCTGGCGTGGTGACCGGGCAATTGCAGCAGTACGCCAACGAGCGCGGTTTGTATTACCCGGTTGATTTTGCATCCGCAGGCTCCAGCCAAATGGGCGGCAATATTGGCACGAACGCCGGTGGTATCAAAGTCATACGCTACGGCATGACCCGTGCGTGGGTGCTGGGTTTGACCGTGGTCACAGGCAAGGGCGATATTTTGCGTTTGAACAAGGGCATGGCAAAAAACGCAACAGGGTACGACTTGCGCCATTTGATGATTGGCTCCGAAGGCACGCTCGGGTTGGTGACCGAAGCGCAAATCAAGCTGGAGCGTAAGCCACGCGAATTGCGTGTATTGGTGCTGGGCACGCCCAACTTCGATGCGATCATGCAGGTGCTTGCCGCCTTTCAGGCCACGCTGGACTTGACGGCGTTTGAGTTTTTCTCGGAACTGGCGGTTCAAAAGGTCATTGTCAGCGGTGATGTGGCGCGGCCCTTTGAAGAAGCAACACCTTTTTATGCGCTGCTTGAATTTGAGGCGCTGTCGAGCGCCATTGAAGAGCAAGCCATGCAGGTCTTTGAGGCGTGTATGGAGGCGGGGTGGGTACTCAATGGGGTGATGAGCCAAAGCGAAACCCAGGCCCGCAGTCTGTGGCGGCTGCGGGAAGACATCTCGGAGACGATTGCCAAATTCACTCCCTACAAAAACGACATTTCGGTGCTGATTAGCCACATCCCCGCGTTCATTGCCGATATCGACGCGATTGTGCAAACCCACTACCCGGACTTTGAGATTGTCTGGTTCGGCCACATTGGCGACGGCAACTTGCACCTGAATATTCTCAAACCCGAGCATGTGAGCAAGGAGGCGTTTTTTGCCAAGTGCCAGGCAGTGAACCAATCGGTGTTTGAAACCGTTCAAAAATACGATGGTTCGATTTCTGCCGAACATGGTGTCGGCATGACCAAAAAACCGTATTTGGGCTATACCCGCGCGCCGGAAGAAATTGCCTACATGCAGGCCATCAAGCGGGTGTTTGACCCGAATAACATTCTTAATCCGGGAAAGATTTTGATCTGGACTGAGCTGGTCTGATCTGGCTGCGGCGATAGCGGTGGGTTAAGCATCACCCATCCCGTCCATCCGGCCGGGGCGTACCAAACCAGTAGCCATAGCGTAGCGCCCAGCACACCATGGCCACACACCATGCTGCCACCGCAGTCAGTAACACTGCCTGCGCATACGCCTGCGCAACTGCCGCGACAACCCGTAGTGCCACGGCTGTCTGCAAAGCCCAGTAAAGCCACCAGACCGCATTGTCTGCAGACTCTTTGCGGCCGCCGTGGCCGCTGGCCACCCGCGTGACCATGGAAAACATCGTGCACCCCAGGTAGCCCATGGTCATGGCGTGCAGGGGGGCCAGGCCCAACGACACCGAATCGCCCGTGGAGGCCATCAATGCGTGAGACATTGCATTGAGCCCTAGCGCCAAGCCAAACCAAACAATACCGCCATGCAACATCGCCAGTAAGCGAATTTTGAGGTTTTGAATGAAGCCCCAACGCACAGCCAGAACTAGCATTAGCAATGCCACAGGGGCTTCCAATCCGACCTGCAGCCAACGCAGCACTTGCGGCAGCGGTTGCCACCACAGGTCAACCATACCGCTTGCGCCTTCTAGCATAAGAGTGCCAAGCATCAACGTAAGGAGCCAGTTTGGTCGCCAGGCATCAAGAGACTGAATCAAACTCGCGTTGAAAAATGGGATCATGCGGTGCGAAACCACCGCGAAAACCGGTGCCAAAAACCACCAGATACCTATTTGAATGCCTGTTCTCAGAACCAGTGTTGAATGGAGCGCCAATGCTACAGCCAGCACAGCCATCACCCCAGTTCCCATCAGGCAAGCGGCACTGACAAGTGTCATGTGCATTTTGTCGTTTGCCCGGCTGCGCCAAACCATGAGAGCCAGGCGCAGGCTCAGTGCGGCCCATGCTAGCGTGACCAGTGCCATGCCCAGTGCTGCTACTTGCCAGTGCCAGTGCAGCCCAATCCAGGTCACTACCCAGCCAGTCATGAGGGAGAGCAACGCGGGCAAAAGGCTCTGCGTGCTGATCGCTGGTTGCTTGAGCCATTTAGGACCTGCTGTGAACACAAAGCCACAAAAAAACATGGGCATGTAAGAAAGACTAAACACAAGTGCATGCATCAAGCTAGCGGGAACAACAGGATTCAACGGCCACTGCAGCGCGCGCGCTAGCAATACGCCTGCCCACCAAAGCGCAGATGCACCCAGCATCACCGCGCCCATGAAAAAAGCCAAGCGATGCGGTGCCCGCAACAAGTAGCGAAAGTGCCAGCGTGGCATTGGAAATGTGGCCATCAACGCTTGAGTTCGGCACGCTTGTTGTCAATCTTGGCCCATGCATCCGCATCTGGCAGACTTGGCTTGGTTTTGAGAATTCTTTTCCACTGCGGGGCCAATTCGGCGTTGAGCGGAATGAAGTCTCGTTGGTTTGCTGGCACGTCCTCCGCAGCGTAAATGGCATTCACCGGGCACTCTGGCACACACACGGCGCAATCAATGCATTCATCTGGATCAATCACCAAAAAGTTTGCTCCCTCGCGGAAAGCATCTACCGGGCAGACATCTACACAGTCTGTGTATTTGCAGCTGATGCACGATTCGGTCACGACAAAAGTCATAAAAATTCTCCTGGAGGTTAACCAGCCACTTTGCGATGCACCATCCTGCAGCCCATTTACTTGGGCTACACAATCCGAATTTCAAAAACCGCGTCGTCATGCGCATGCTCCAGCAAAATCCGGCGCACCCGGTCTTGCCAGAGGCGGCCAAACTCGGCGCTTTCCTCAGCGCTGGCCTGGCCTGTCAGGCACAACTGCATCAGGCGTCGCGTCTGCGGGTCGCCAGCCACTTCCTGTACGTGCGACTGTGCCAGCACGGACTGCCCGGTGTCGGTGCGGGTGAAGCGCAGCACGGTCTCGATGGGCACATTGAAGCGCAGCAGACCCCGGCGCACAAACTGGCCACCCAGCCCGGCAAAGCCGCCGTCACCGGCTGCCCCGGTAAGCAGACCCAGCACACTGGCCACCACGCCGGTGACTCCTTCGTACTGCGCCTCGCGCAGCTCCACCGCCACTGCGCCGCGCTGAGGTACGGCATCGCCATACAGGGCTCGCAAGGCGCGCACCCCCAGCCAGTAGGCACTGGCCACCGTGGGGCACGAATGCCCCGCCAGGCGCACGGCGTCGGCATAGCCGTAGTGCACCAGTCCACCTTGGGCCGCACCCAGCAAATCGGCCAGCGGGTCGTGCACGGTGATGCCGGGCACCTGTTCAAAAAATGCGGGGAAGGTCGTCATGGCAGGTTCCTTTCTAGGTGGGTAAACGGTAGTTCACAGGCCCAAAGCCAGTTGTGCATCTTCGGACATCATGGAGCGGTCCCAGGGTGGATCAAACACAATCTCCACATCAACCTGGCCGACCCGGGGCAAGGCTTCGAGCTTGTCCTGCACCTCCTGGGCAATGCCTTCGCCCATGCCGCAGCCGGGCGCGGTGACGGTCATTTTGATGGAGACCCGAAAACGATCGCCTTCCATGGGCAATACATCGCACACATAGACCAGGCCCAGGGATACGATGTCCACGGGTATCTCCGGGTCGTAACAGGTTTTGAGCACATCCCACACCACACCGCGCAAGTCCTCGGGGCGGATGTCACTCGGAATTACCGGTGGCACCGGAACCTCTTTGCCAATGGCATCTGCATCCGCACCGGCAATGCGCATCAAAAATCCGTCCACGTGCAGCGTGAACGACGAGCCCATGGCCTGGGTGATGACACCCATGGTGCCTTCGGGCAACTCGTACACATCGCCGTGGGGGATTAGTTGGGCATGCACCGGGCGGCGCACCACCACGGTTTCGCGCAGGCTGCTCATGGGGTGTGCTCCTGCGGATGGTCGCTGCCGGGCAGCGGGGTTTCCAATGCGTGCCCCAGCGCATGCCAGCCCAGCAGGGCACACTTGATGCGGCTGGGGTAACGCGCCACCCCCGCCAAGCTGATGAGTTTGCCCAGGTAGGCCGCGTCGGGCTCTGCGGTGCCGGTCAACACGCCGCGAAAGCGCTCTTGCAGCGTCTGTGCGGTGGCAGTGCTGGCACCTTTGATTGCCTCGGTCATCATGGACGTGGAGGCCATGCAGATGGCGCAGCCCTGGCCCTGAAAGCGCACATCGGCAATCCGGTCTTGCTCGATTTTCAATTCCACACTCACTTGGTCGCCGCACTGCGGATTGGTGCCCTCGGCCCGGTGCGTGGCACCCGGCAGGGGCCCGAAGTTGCGCGGTGCACGTTTGTGCTCCAGCACGATGTCCTGGTACAGGTCTAAATCAATGCTCATGTTGACTCCCCACGGCGGCGTTCATCGAAGCACCCCAATGGCGTGGGCCACCCCGCACAACAGTTGCTCCACCTCGTGATGGGTGTTGTAAATGGCCAGCGAGGCGCGCGTGGTGGGGCCGGTGCCCAGGTAGTCCAGCAAGGGTTGTGCGCAGTGGTAGCCGCTGCGCACCGCGATGCCGCGTGCATCAAGCAACGTGCCGATGTCATGCGGGTGCACGCCCTGCACCACGAAGGAGATGACGGCACTCATTCGCGTCTGCGCCGACAGCACTGTGACCCCGTCGATGTGCTGCAAGCCGCGCACGGCGTGCTGGCGCAGGTCGGCAAGATGGGATTCGATGGCGTGCTGGCCGATGGATGTGATGAAGCCTGCCGCAGCCGCCATGCCGACTGCGCCGCTAACGTTGGGCGTGCCGCCTTCCAGCCGTGCGGGCAACTCGGCGAACACTGCGCCCTGGTAGTTGACCGACTGCACCATGTCGCCCCCCAAACGCAGGGGTGTCAGGAGCTCCAATGCAGTGCGCCTCCCAACCAGTGCACCCATGCCCATGGGGCCGTACATTTTGTGGGCGGAAAAAGCCATGAAATCGCAGGCCAGTGTGTCCATGTGCAGGGCGCTGTGGGCTACCGCCTGTGCCGCGTCCAGCACGGTGATGGCACCTGCCGCGTGTGCCAGCGCCAGCAAGGCCTCAAACGGCGGGCGTTCACCGCTGGCGTTCGCGCAGGCGGTGAGTGCGAACACACGAGTGCGCTGCGAGAGCAGCCGGGCCAGGTCGTCGGCCTGCAGTTGCCCGTGTGCATTGGGCAGAAGAATGCGCAGGGTGGCACCGCTACGTTTAGCTGCCTGTTGCCAGGGCACCAGATTGGCGTGGTGTTCCAGGCCGCTGACGATGATCTCGTCGCCCGGGCCGATGGCGGCGGTGCGGCCATCCAGACCGTGCACCAAACCCTGGGTCACCAGATTCAGCGCCTCGGTGGTGCCGCTGGTAAACACCAGCTCGTGCGCCTGCGTGGCACCCACAAAGCGCTTGACGGTTTCGCGTGCGTTTTCAAATACATCCGTCGCCCGCTGGCTCAGGGTGTGCACGCCCCGGTGGATGTTGGCGCGCGCTGTGGTTTCAAACTGGCGCATGGCGTCCAGCACGACCAGGGGCATCTGGGTGGTGGCGGCGTTGTCCAGATAGACCAGCGGCTGGCCATTGATGCGCTGCGCCAGGATGGGAAACTGGGCGCGCAGCGGGCTTCCCAGTGGGGTGGGCGAGAGCGCTGTTGTGTGCATATCACCCATGGGGCACCTCCTGCGATGCCGCCAGATGGCGCGCGATGGTTGCCGCCAGCCAGCCGCTGTCTTGCCAGGTGGCCAGCAACTCCGGGTGGTCGATGCACCGCGCCAGCAGCGCATGGGCCATGCCCTGAACGATCAGCGCGCGTGCGCTGGCGTCGTCCAGCCCGCGCTGGCGGGCATAGAACAGCGCGTCTTCGGGCAGGGCGCCCCAGGTGGCACCGTGCGTGGCCTGCACCTTGTCGTGCAGGATTTCCAGGTGTGGGCGCAACACCAGCCGGGGCTGGCCTGCCAGCGGAATGCCGGTGAGGCGTTGGCGCACGGCGGCTTCGTCGGCCCCGGGGGCGATGCGGGTGTGCGCGTTGGCTACCACGCGCGCGCTGCCGCTGGCCAGTGCCAGTGCCTCCACCTGGCTGGTGGTGTGGGCCGTGTGGTGCACCGTGTGCACCTGCTGCTCCAGCGCCGTGCCCGCTGCCAGCAACAGGCCAGCGGTGTGGGCCGTAGCGTAGCGGCCTTGCAGGTCCAGTGTGGTGCGCTGCAGGTGGTAGAGGCTGCCGGTGCCCACCAAAGCCTGCTCGTAGCGGGCGTGCGGGGCCAGCCGCGCATGCACATGGTGGGCCATACGGTCGTGCGGGCCGGGCGCAGCGATGCGCAGGTGCTGCAAGGTGGCGCCGGTGCCCAGGCGGATGTGCGCGTGCAGGTTTTGCGCCACGCCACGGCCGCATTGGTTGGCCTCGCGCTCGTGGGTTTCGATGAGCACGCAGCGCACGCCGTCATCCACCTCCAGCACCAACAGGGGGGCTTCTGCCTCGGCGCGTGGCTGGTGGCGCAGTTGCAGCCACACGGTGCTCTGGTCAGGCCCCGTTTTGCCGGGCGTGGCCTGCACGCGCAGGCGCAGGCCCTGGCGGCACAGCGCGCGGTGGGCCCAGGCAAAGGGGGCAGCGTCGCCGTTGCCCGGTTGGGGCAAATCCGCGAACAATTCGGCACGCTGCGCCGGGTCCAACGCGTCCAGCCAGCGCGCCTGTAAGCTACCCTGTGGTGCGTTGCCTACCGGGTGCAGCGTCCAGCCCGCACCGGCCAGCGGCGGGGCGTCGCAGCCGCTGGCCGTGCCGTCGGCTGGCCCCTGGAGCCAGCTTTCCATGCCGGGTGGCGGGAGGTGGCGGAAGGATTCGTTGCGCGGCGCGATCCAGCCCTGCTGGTGAAGGTGGTCGCGGGCGGCCAAGGCGTCGGCGCGGGCGGTGTCCATGCTCAAGCCCCCACCGCTTGCGCCGCATGGGCGTAGCCGGTGCGCGCAATGCGGCGCGCCAACTCCAGGTCGCCCGATTCCGCGATACAGCCCTGGTCCAGCCGCAGCACGGTATCGGGCTCCAGTGATTCGATCAGCTGCAGGTAGTGCGACACGACCACAAACGCCGTGCCCTGGGCGCGCAGGTTTTGCACCAACTGCACCACAGCGCGCACACCATCAACGTCCATGCCGGAGTCGATCTCGTCGAGCACCGCCAAGCGGGGTTGCAGCAAGGCTAGCTGCAGCAGCTCGTTGCGCTTGCGCTCGCCGCCGGAGAAACCCTCGTTGACCGGGCGGCCCAGCATGGCCTCGGGCAATCCGAGTTGCTGTGCGGCCGCTCGTGCGCTGGCCAGAAAGTCAAAAGCGTCCAGCGGCGCCTGCTCGCGCGCCTCGCGCACCGCGTTGAGCGCGCTGCGGATGAACAGGTTGTTCTTCACGCCCGGAATGTCGGGTGGCACCTGAAACGACAGGAACAGGCCCGCACGGGCGCGCTCCTGGGCGTTTAGGGCCAATAAATCCTGGCCGCCAAACTGTGCCTGGCCAGAGACGACGCGGTAGCTCGGGTGACCGGCGAGTGCCAGGCCCAGCGTGCTTTTGCCGCTGCCGTTAGCGCCCATTAGGACCACCAGGGCACCGGGCGCCACGTCGAGCGAGACCGACTTGAGCACGTTGCGCGCACCCACATCGACACGCAGGTTGCGCACTTGCAGTAGTTGGGATGGGGTGGTCATGAGGTATCCTTTGTTCAAAATTAATAGCTAAAAGTCTTTATTTGACGAGGGCTAGAGGCACTTTTTGTTAATAGAAATCAGCCCACAGCACCTTCCAGCGACACCGCCAGCAGGGCCTTGGCTTCCAACGCAAATTCCATCGGTAGTTCTTCGAGCACCGCCTGGCAAAAGCCACCAACGATGAGTGCCGTGGCGTCCTGCGGGGCAATGCCGCGCTGTTGGCAGTAGAAAAGCCGCTCCTCGGAGATGCGGGTGGTTGTGGCCTCGTGCTCCACCACGGCATCGCTGCGTGCGGTATCCACATACGGATAGGTGTGGGCGCCACAGTTCGGGCCGATCAGCAGCGAGTCGCATTGCGTGGTGTTGCCCGCGTTGGCGGCCGTGGGGGCCACGCGCACCAGGCCGCGGTAGCTGTTGTGGGCGTGTCCGGCGCTGATGCCTTTGGAGACGATGCGGCTCTTGGTGTTGCGCCCCAGGTGAATCATCTTGGTGCCAGTGTCGGCCTGCTGGAAGTGGTTGGCCACGGCAATGGAGTGGAACTCGCCGCTGGAGTCATCCCCGCGCAGAACCACGCTGGGGTACTTCCAGGTTATGGCCGAGCCGGTTTCCACCTGCGTCCATGCAATGTGCGCGCGCTGGCCCGCGCACAGGCCGCGCTTGGTGACAAAGTTGTAGATGCCGCCACGCCCCTGCGCGTCGCCGGGGTACCAGTTTTGTACGGTCGAGTATTTGATGTGCGCGTCGTCGTGTGCCACCAGTTCCACCACGGCCGCGTGCAGTTGGTTCTCGTCGCGCTGCGGCGCAGTGCAGCCCTCCAGGTAGCTCACGTGGCTGCCTTCCTCGGCAATGATGAGCGTGCGTTCGAACTGCCCGGTGTTGCGGGCGTTGATCCGAAAGTACGACGAAAGCTCCATCGGGCAGCGCACACCCTTGGGGATGTAAACAAACGAGCCGTCGGAGAACACGGCGGAATTAAGCGCCGCATAAAAGTTGTCGCCCATCGGTACCACGCTGCCCAGGTAGCGTTCAATCAGTTCCGGATGGTGCTCCACCGCGTGCGAGAACGAGCTGAAGACCACGCCCACTTTGGCCAGTTGCTCACGGAAGGTGGTACCCACCGACACGGAGTCAAACACCGCATCCACCGCCACACCAGCCAGCCGAGCGCGTTCGTGCAGCGGCACGCCCAGCTTTTCATAAGTTTCCAGCAACTTGGGGTCCACCTCGGCCAGGCTCTTGGGCGCGTTCTTCAGCGACTTGGGTGCCGAGTAGTAGCACAAGGCCTGAAAGTCGATCGGGTTGATGCGCAATGAGGTCCACTGGGGCGGCTCCAGCGTCTGCCACAAGGCCAAAGCTTTCAGACGCCACTGCAGTAAAAAATCGGGCTCGCGTTTCTTGCGCGAGATGGCGCGAACAGTCCTCTCGTCCAGACCTGGTGGTAAGGCATCCGATTCGATGTCGGTGACAAAACCATGGCGGTAGGGACCATCCAGAGCCTGGTTCAGGGCGGGTGCTTGTTCGGTCGTTTGCATGGTCTGCCTTTAGAGGTTCGCAAATAAGGTAGTTTTTTAAAAGATGTATTTATTATATATCTTTTAAAATTCTACCAATTTAGCCGGTCGATTTGCCCGTTTTGGTCAGATGGGTATTCATATTTCGATGCGCTGAATGCATCGCATATGCACTTCAGCTATTCATCTGTCTTTTCCATGTGGCCGCCGAACCCGGCGCGCATTGCTGACAACACCCGGTCGGAAAAACCGGCCTGCCCGCGTGATGCAAAACGCGCAAACAGCGCAGCGCTAAGAACATTTGAAGGGACACCTTCCTCAATGGCAGCCTGGACAGTCCATCGACCTTCGCCAGAATCCGAAACGTGTCCGCCGTAGTTGTCAAGTTCAGGATTTTTCTGGAGGGCTTCAGCGGTTAAGTCGAGCAACCATGAGCCGACTACGCTACCCCGCCGCCAGACCTCTGCGATCTCGGATAAGTTCATGTCAAATTGGTAGAACTCCGGATGGTGTAGTGGTGTCGTCTCCGCATCTACGTTTTGCGTTCGCTTGCCCACATTGGCATTGCGCAGAATATTGAAGCCCTCTGCGTACGCCGCCATCAGGCCATATTCGATGCCGTTGTGGATCATCTTGACAAAATGACCGGCGCCATGCGCGCCGCAATGCAGGAACCCCTCTTCTGCGTCGCCAGGGTTATCATTCCTGCCAGGGGTACGCGCTGCCACCGCCATGCCAGGCGCAAGAGACGAAAAAATCGGCCGCAAGTGCGCAACGGTTTCAGCTTCACCTCCGATCATCAAACAATAGCCGCGATCAATGCCGGCTACGCCACCACTGGTGCCTACATCCAGATAGTGAATGCCTCTGGCCTTCAACTCGGCGGCTCGACGCATGTCATCGCGGTAATACGAATTGCCGCCATCGATGATGATGTCGTCAGGGGCAAGCAGTGGCACCAAGTCGTTCAACGCATGGTCTACCATGGCAGCCGGAATCATCAGCCAAATGGCGCGCGGTCTGGCCATTTGCGCGACCATTTCCTGCATCGACGCGGCACCAGTGGCACCGGCTTCCTGAAGACTGGTCACTGCTGCTGGCTTCGCGTCATAGACGACGCATTCATGTCCCTTGCGTATCAGGCGTTGTGCCATGCCGGAACCCATGCGGCCCAAACCAACTATTCCGATTTTCATTTCTATTCTCCTTTGTCGATGCCTGCTGAACTGTGGTGGGGCAACCCACCGGGCGTGTTAATGCCCATCACTTTCAATCGGGTCCTCTAAATGGCGTGGGATGCCTCCAGGCCCTGCAGACATTTGCCAGGCGACATGCGCCAGCCAGCCTAAAGCGAGTAGCGCTGCCACAGCAATCAACCAGGTCCCGAGACGGATCTGGTCATCAAGCAGGTAGGCGTTGCACAGTCGCAGCGGACTGTCGATGTACAGCTGCCCCACCACGGCGGTCATGGGAAGCATGTTGCCTAAAAAGAAGCCCTGCATCAGAAGGCCCGCGGCTTGCCAGGACAACCGCAGCGCAGCGCCCGCGAGCAGCAGAGCGACACATTTGGCCGCTTCGAGTGGTACCGACACCAGAACCAGATCGAGCACGCGCGGCACCATCAGCACTGCCAGCACCGTGCCTACGCCCACCAGACCACTGATCCCATAAGCGTTCCAGCGCGCCATGTGGGCGCTTGCTGCAGGCGGTAGCGCTACCGCCAGACAGGCCCCGGCCAGCATCCACAACGGAAACTGCAGCACCATGTGCCGCCACATACTGGCGGTGAGCCATTGGCGCAACGCAGGCAAAAGCAAAAGCCCCAACAGTGCAGCGCCCGCCCACACCTGTCGCCTAGGCGTGACGTACGCCGCCACGACGTCAACGGCCACGCGCATGGGCTGCCGGATCACAGAGACTCCCTTTGGGCTAAGTGGCGCGCAAAGTCGAGCGCCAGCTGCTGCTCCACCAAGTCAAACACCCGTACCAGACGGCCCCGTGTGTCCAACACTAGAAAGGCGGCATTGTGCTCATAGTCACCGCGCCCGTCGGGAACCACTACTACGCCCAGGCGCTGCAGCAGCCACTGCTGCTCTGACGCATTGGGCACGCGCACCCAGTTCCACACTACCGGGTCGGCCTGCAGGGTTCGCGCATAGGCCTGCAATACGGTGGAACTGTCGTGTGCGCCGTCGAAGCTGATGGACAACAAGCGCACACCGACGCGGGTACCCGCATCGCGGTCGGCCTCCAGGGCGGCTTGCAATTGCTGAAAGTTACTGCCCAGCGACAGGCATACCGTCTTGCATCGCGTGTAGAAGAAATCCACCAGAGTTACATCGCCGCCCTGCGCCAACAGCGCGGGCAGCGTTTGCGCAGCGATGCCGGGGCCTTCGACGGTCACGGGTGGCACCGGCACTGGTTGCTGCGCAACCTCAAGGCGGCGCGCGCCTTCGGCCGTCCAGATTTGGAAGTCATGTGTCAGCCAGCTGGCACTGGCGTAACCCATCAGCGCCAGCAAACTAACTAGCAGTGCTGTCCGTAACATAGCAGGCGAAACTTTCTTCTCTACTTTGTGAATCGACTCGTCAGTTGGATTTATCCGACAGTGCCTTCAGTGCAGCGCCTCCCTCAAACGGCTTGGTACGCGCGCTGCTGGCTTTGCGCTCTTGCTCAAACAATGTGGAGGGTAGCGAATTGGCCTTGTTCGACCAGTTGCTGCGGATGTAGCTTGCCACTGCCGCAAGTTCGGCGTCACCTAGTTGCTGGAAGGCGGGCATAGCGCCGTTGTACGTGGTGCCGGCCACGCTAATTTCGCCATTAATACCGTGCAGCAGGATGTTGGCTAAGGTGCGCGCGTCGCCCTGCACCCATTCAGAACCATCTAACGGAGGAAATACGCCTGGCAAGCCCTTACCCGTGGCCTGGTGACAGGCCACACACTGCCCGTTAAATACGGCTTTGCCGTCTACTGCCGCCCCGACGGCGACCGGCGCGGGCCCCGACAAGTCGGCCAAAGTACGACGGTCGCCCAGGCCCGCGCTACCAAACGGTTCGGAGATAAAGATATAGACCACGCCAAACAGCACCATGGCCAGCGTCACGACGACTGCTGCCAAGGGGACAGGACGGATTCGCTCTTCGGGATCGGCGTTTTCGCGCTCTTGCGCATGGTGGGTGGTGTCGGGTTTGGGGATCATGGTGGCCTCTTGCTGGGTTAGGGGACAGGCGTTGCGGCCGATGCGGACGATAAGGGGATTGCGGTAGCGGGCTGTGTTGCTGCGGTGGCCTGCTGCACGGTGGGTGGCAGCACCGGGTAGGTGTGGTTCATACCTTGCAGATACTTCACCAGGTCTAAGGCCTCAGGTCGTGCCACCACCACCTTGCTGGGCGGCGTCTGGCCCGGCGGCAGTTTGACGACCTCGTCGCCAGGCTCAGCGGCATCCTTCACTTCAAACATATACGGGTACGACGGCATGATCGAACCGGGTATGTAGGCGCGCGGCTGATACAAGTGGCCTAGATGCCAATCCTTGCTGGGCTGGCGCGCACCAATGTTGAACAAGTCGGGCCCGGTGCGCATGCTGCCCAGCAGGTGGGGTTTATCGTAGAAATAATCGCCAGGCACCGACGCTCGTCCCCAGCCACGCTCGGCATCGGGACCCAAGTTGCGGTCGCGGGGCTGCTGGCTATGGCAATACACGCAGCCATTGGAGATGTACACCTGCCGCCCACGCAGCTCGGCGCTGCTGTAAGGTTTGAGGCCCTCGGGTGGCGCGATGTCGCGCACCTGCAGATAGGGCAAAACTACCAACGCGGCCGTTGCGACGGCCAGTGCCACCATGGCACCAGCTGCGAGTTTGATTTCATTTTCCATGTGCGAGCTCCAAGGCCTTGGCGGGCCGTGTAAAAAGCGCCGCGCCTGTGCGTGTTGGGCCAAAGCGCAGCGCCATGGCCAGGAAGTGGCCGACAAAAATCAAGTGACTCAATACCATCAGGGATCCCCCCACACTTCGCCACTGGAGATAGGGAATCGTCACTGCCACCGACTCCATGAATGGCCGCGAGGCATCCAACATGGCCAGACCCTGCAGCCACCCGCCAATGGACAGGCCTACAAAGTGGATGCTGATACCCACAACCGCCAGCCAGAACTGCAGCGTGATCAGGCGCGGATACGGCCACTCCCAATGCAACACACGTGGCAGCATGAAATAGATGGCTCCAAACAGAACCATCGTGACAAATGCATAGGCCCCCAGGTGGGCGTGCGCTACGGTGAAATGCGTGAAGTGCGCCACCTGGTTCACGCTGCGCAGCGCCTCCAGCGAGCCCTGCAGCGACGACAGCATGTACATGAAGCCACCAAACATCATGAAACGCAGCGTGGGCGACTGCCGAGCCATGTGCATGCGCCCCCACATGGTACTGAGCATGTTGATGGTGAAGGCTGTCACGGGGATGATCATCATCATGCTTTGCACGATTGACAGTGTGCTCAGCCAGCCCGGGATCGGCCCGCCAATCAGATGGTGGCCGCCCACCTGGCCATAGAAGAATGCCAGCGTCCAGAACCCGAGAATCGACAGGTTGTAAGAACGCACCGGCCGCCCGATGATCTTAGGCAAAAAGTAATAAATGGCACCCACGCTGACGGGCGTGAACCACAGACCCAGCACGTTGTGCCCGTACCACCAGTTGGTGGTGGCTTGCTGCACGCCGGTGTGTACGCCCGGCAGCTTGCCGATGATGAACAACAGCGCAATCCACAGCAGCGCGGCAACCATGTACCAGACGCTTACATACAGCGACTCGACCTTGCGGTTGACCAGCGTATACAGCACAGGGACGATGATGCAGATGAATCCGGCCACGATGAACATGCCGATCTGCCACGGAATTTCCAGGTATTCCATGCCGTCTGTCCAGCCCGAGCCGATGGCCCCAATCGCGCTAGCGATTCCGGTGTTGATCAGCGCGCCGCCCAACATCACCCACATCGCGCCCACTAGGTGCGTGCGCAGCAGGCGCGGTAGCAGCCAGATGATTACGCCCAGCGCCGCATTGGTGATCCAGCCATACAGCACTGCAGTGAGGTGCACCGTGCGGATGCGGCCAAAGGTCTGCCAGGCCTCCCCCACCAGCCAGTCTGGCATGTGCAGCTTGAGAGACGCTGTCAGCCCCGCGAGGGACCCTAACACGAGCCAGAAGCAGGCAAACGCAATGAACAGGAACACTGGGAACGCGCTGGAGTGATCGGCCTCGATGCGTGTTCGCAGCTCGTCCGGGTCGACTAGGTGCTCGCCTTCGCCCGGCGCAGCCACAGCGCCTGCCAGGCGCTCCTGGGCGTTGCCAGTTATTGCCGGGTCATCTACCTTGCCCAGCTCACCCCGCGCAAAAATGATCGTTGCTGCACGAGGGTTCTCCACCAGTAGACCCTTGCGCATAGACCATATGAAGACAAACAACCCCATGATCGAGAGCAAGAAGGCCCCCAGTAAGCTCAATATTGCACTGTCCATCGGTGTGCTACCTTTCCTTTTTGTGTGCTTGGGTTACGCACGGGTTTATCGATGCATCTCAACATGCCACCCGAAAATTTGTGATCGTGAAAAGCTTGTGGTGGTCTTAGATTCATTTTTTGAAGGGCGTAAATTCCGTGTCGGTAGGTCTGGCTAACTTGGTCTTGCAAAGTGCTGGTCATGGTGCAAGCTTTTTCAAATTGAAACTCTCGCCACAACCGCACGTACTGCCGACATTGGGGTTGTCGAATTGAAAAGCCTGCTTCATTCCCTCTGTCACAAAGTCGAGCTGCGCTCCGTCAATACTTGCCAGGCTTTTGGCATCGACCACCAGCTTGCTGCCCGCGTGGTCAAACACATGGTCGTCCGGATTGATGCTGTCGGTAATGGCGTATGTGTAGGTCAAGCCGGAGCAACCGACCGGTTTGACACCCACCCTCAAACCAGACCACATGCATGCTTGGCAAGCTGGGAGGCAATTTGGCGAGCAGCCGCATTTGTCAAAGTAATGGCCATAGCACCTGCTTTCTTTTAAGATATATTTAACATGTATCTTAATAGATCAAGCCGATTTGTCAAACGCCATACCCACGGTTAGGTGATTACTTCTCTCAAAACTTATAGGCCGAGTCAGCCACTATCCTCCTGGATATAAGCGCATGGTGCTATGAAAAACGCAGCAATACAGTGGTGATCGACAACCCTTTGTTATCGCGGGTAATTGGTTTCCGGGGCTGCATCAGGTTGATGCCGACTAAGAAATTCCTGCAAATCGGTGCGGGTAAGAGCTTTTGACCCAAGATGGTTGAGTCAGGCTCATTCGCCAGGATTTAGTAGCTGAGTATTAGCGGCATCGATGAGCAGCGCGCTTGAGGCGCGGCTTAGTTGGTCCGTGGCGTCCATTGGGTGCGCATGCTGTGAGCTGGACTTCCAGGAAGATGCCGTTCGCCAACGGCAGCTGGTCCTCCGTTGCTGCATTTCCGCGACGAGCAACAGGTTAGGACGCTTTTTCGCTCGCAAATCTCTTTCTCCTTACGCCGCACTGCCGGTCTACGATCCGCTCCATACTGGACCTTCATTTCAGCTGCTTCGGAACAGTGGGTTTTAATCAAAAAGGTCCCCTTGGCCAGGCTGCGTGGCGTTGCTCCAGAACACCGAGTCGGCATACCTTGCCGCCAAGGCCTCCAGGTCAATGCCCTGCTCATCGTCGCTGAATTCGAACGACCCAAACATGTTCACGTGCTGCCACGCCACTGGCGACATCCCTTGAATGAACGCTATGGCGTCCAGATCCCCGGCCGCCACCTTCTGTTCGTACACCTTGGACAACAGCGCCGTGTTGTAGTAAATGACCGCGTTGGCAATCAACCGGGCGCAATCGTTCCAGACCTGCTGCTCGGTTTCAGTCTGAACCTTGAACTTTCCACCATTGATGAATGACACCGCGCGGCGGAATCGGTGATAGGCCTCACCCCGGTTGAGTGCCTTTTGCACACTCTGGCGCAGCTCTACATCGTCAATGAAGTCCAGGATGTAGATGGTGCGCAGGATGTTGTCCAACTCCCACAGGGCCTTTTTGGTGTTGTTTTGCCTGGCGTAGCTGCTGAGTTTGCGCACCACGGTGGCCTGGGTCGTGTCTTTTTGCGCCAGCGAGGCCATGATGCGCTGGATGTTGGGCCATTCGCTGATGATTAGGTCCACATTGACCTTATTGCTTGGTCGAATCAGCATATCGGCCGGATACTGACTCGGCAGTTCGAACCCAACCAGCGACGCGGTCTTCTTTTGCAATGTTTTGTAGCGGGGTGCAAAGCTGTAGCCGTAGGCAAACAGGCTCAAAAATTGACCTGGTTGGTGCCGTGTGTATCGGTCGAGTGCCGCGTGGGCTTGATGTCAGACGTATTGTTGTACAGCAAATCGAACACGAAGTGGCTCTCATGTTCATGGGTGCCAATGATTTTGGCATTGATGGGCACGTGGTTGGCAACCACGGTGCAGGCACTCACGCCCTTGAACGCCTCAATCAGGTTGTCGTTGATTTGGCGGAACCGGTGGAAGGCAAAGCACAATAAATACAGGCGCACTGTGGAGATATCCATGCGGCGCAGCTTGTATATGGTGTAGAACTGAACCAGACCGGCGTAGTACTTGATGCTCTCACCTGGACAGTGACGCATCGATCAGAAATGATTGGGCGAAGGCATACAAGGGGGACAGTTGCTTGCGCCGAGCGACTTCCCGGCGCAGTTCCTTGTTGCTGAAATCACTCGCCTCGTGTTTCAGGACGTTGATCAGGTGGATTTTGTCGTCCGCGTGCAGCAGGCTATTGAGGGATTGCTGCAAATCGGCGGGCAAGGCGGCATCCAGCATTCTGGTAACTCGCTTGCGCTCGTCTGTCACTGCCTGACTCACCAGGTCTTGCAACAGGTGTAGCCCGGAGCCACAATGCGCTGGCTTGAAAGATGCTCCAGCACCTCACGCAAAATGAATTTTGGCTGAGTTGAAAGCATCGCCGCCCGTTGCGCAAAAGCAATCAGCGCTTGCTTGTCGTCGCTGCCAGACATGCGATAGTCCAGCAGTTCAAGAATGGTTCTTTGTTGGGCCAGTCGGGTCGGCTTTGACAAAGCGCCCACCTCGGCCATAAGCCTGCCCGGGAAATAACGCGTCAGTATGTGCGCAATGTCAGGGCGGACATGGTCAAGACCAAAAACGAAGAACTGTGCCTTGGCCTTGAAGTAACCCAGTTGCAATACGAGGTGGACACCCGCCGTTATGGTGCGTGCCGCATCAATGGTCTCCCGTTCTTTGGGACTCAAATCAAAATGGATGTGGCGTTCACCATCGTTGAAGTGTGGCAAGCCGTACAGGCTGTCAACTTCTTCAGTGGACAGAATGGAAAGGCGCCTGGAGGCTTGTGTTTTGGTACTTGGCAAGGCTGTGTTACTCCAACGGCGAGCGCAGCCAGCTGCTGAGCCCGTAAAAATGAAATGGGAATGGAGAGATGCTGCAGAGATGCAGACAGTGGCCGCCTTACCTGTCATTTCACGTGCAAACGTGCGAATGACCAGCCTAAAACCCCGATGGGGTTATGTGTTTTCAAGCATTCTATTGCGATAATCCTTCTTATCACAGTAGCTCTGTCATTACTACTAACTGGAACCCATGAAAAATCCACCGATCTCACTTTCGTCAGAATTGGGGGATGGTTCTGGCCTGGATGCATTCCCCGGTGAAGCCGAGCTCGCCGCATTGCGTGGCTGGTACGCCGGCTTGTCATCGCGCAAATCCGTGGCCCATTACCTGGATACGCACAAGGTTTCTGGCCAGTCGTCACGGGGAATGATTGGAGGCATTCGCCGTCAACTGATTCGCATTGCACGCAGGCGGCACCGGGCCGATCTAGTGGCCCTACTTGACCATCCGATCGGTGAGCGGGTCCAGCATGCGAAAGCCGTTGCCCATGCCATCGACGCACTGCGCACTGCGCCTGAACCGGCTCCCAAGATCACTGATGACGTGAGCCTGTGGCTTTCTGCGCGTTCTGCAAATGCCCTGTACGCCCAAGATATCAAGACGCTGGCACAGCTGACTGTGCGGGTACCCCGGCGCAAACGCTGGTGGACTGCGATTCCAGGCCTCGGTTCTCTAGGGGCACGTCAAATTGAAGCCTTCTTTGCAGCACATCCGCAACTGACCGAACGGGCGCGGGAACTGATGGTCAGTGAAACAGTACGAGAGGTTGTTCCTTGGGAGCGCCTAAAAGTACCTGAAGAACTCAACGGATCAAGGGGGACCTTCCGTGGACCGCCATCCAGTTGCACGCTGAGTGCTGACAATGACTACGAAGCCGTGCAGGCATGGCTGGCACTGCACGAGTCCAGTGCGACAAAACGGGCCTATCGCAAGGAGGCCGAACGCATGATTCTGTGGGCAGTTGTTGAACGTGGACGTGCGCTGTCGTCGCTAACAACCGAGGACGCAACGGCTTACCGGGGGTTCCTGCGAAATCCCGCACCACGCAGTCGATGGGTAGGGTCACCACAAACAAGATTCTCTCCAGAGTGGCGGCCATTCTCGGCGGGTTTATCTCCCCGTTCGACGGCCTATGCCTTAAGCGTCATTGGTGCAATGTTTCGATGGCTGATCGAGCAGCGCTATGTGCTGGCCAACCCGTTTGGCGGCATCAAGGTGCGCGGTAGCACCCGCAGCACCCCCATGGACGAGGGGCGCGTGTTTTCCGAGGGTGAGTGGGCCATTATCCGAGCCGTTGCCAACGGGCTGGAGTGGTCCTACGGCTGGAAGCTTGCGGCTGCGCAGCGGCTGCGCTTCGTTCTAGACTTTGCTTATGCCACGGGTTTGAGGTCCAGTGAGTTCGTGGGGGCCACCCTGGGGCAGATTGAAACGGATGCCCAAGGAGACCATTGGCTCAAGCTGGTCGGCAAGGGCAGCAAGGCAGGCAAAGTAGCCTTGCCCCCGCTGGCCCGGGTGGCGCTGGATCATTACCTGATGCAGCGCGGTGTGCCAACCACACCCGCCATGTGGAAGCCGTCCACCCCTCATTGCTGACCTGCAGGCAGGGAGCGGTCAGAACCGTATCTCTTCGACCCGGCTATGGAACGTCACCAAGCGATTCTTCGTGACAACTGCCGACGTCATTGAGGCCGAATCGCCAAAGACTGCCGAAAAGTTGCGCCGCGCAAGTCCACACTGGATGCGACATACGCACGCCACACATGCTTTGGCGCGGGGGGCGGAGCTGACCACAGTGCGAGACAACCTGCGCCACGCATCGGTTTCCACCACTTCGGTCTACCTTCACACTGATCAAGCCAAGCGCGCACGACAAATGAGGATGCCTTTGGAACGCCAAATACCTGAAGCATCAAAGGCGTTGGTGAGGTCCTGAAAGGGATATTTCACTCACATTGGTCATTGAAACACTTATCGTTTCATGATATGCTTTGGCATGGGTTCACAGTTCACCGGCCACTGGTTTGGAATATTTGCTTGGCTTGGATGGCAATATTGAAGTCCAAAATGATGCGGGCTACTGGGTCAAGATGGAAGTTGCGAGTGTGCCCGTAACGGCGGAACGACCGCACGGCATCAGGTACAGCCTGACACTGCATGCGCCGGACAACACCCGGCTCATTGGTTTTGATAATGCCCATGGCGTGAAGCCGGTAGGTTCGCGTTTTAAGCATGTTGGTAAACGGTTTCCGTACGACCACCGCCATCGACACGCTCTGGACGAGGGTGTGTTGTATGAGTTTGACACCGCTTACCAGTTGGTCAGTGATTTTTATGCTGAAGTAGATCGCGTTTTGAAGGAGATCAGTCCATGAACAAGGTATTGAAGTTCGGTATTGCGCCAGTGCCTGTGCAGCGCGCCCGCACACTGGCGATTGCGGCGGGAACACGCCAACGCGGCAAAGATGAACCCAACGTTTGGTTTCCCACTGTGACCGCCATGGCACGGGTGCTGTCCGATGAGAACATGGCCTTGCTCAAGGTCATTCGTGAGAGTCATCCAGACTCCATGGACGCCTTAGCCAAGGCGGTCGGGAAACATGCGCCCAACGTGTCGCGGTCGCTGCACACCATGGCCCAATATGGTTTGGTCAAGCTCACCAAGCATGGCCGAACGGTCATTCCGCAGGCTACATCCGAGAGGGTTACTGTTGATTTTTCCTGGGGTGGCTGACATTACATCGCTGAATCAAGCGATTTCAGCAAATATCGTGTCACTCTTTCATTGGGGAAATCCGCTCGTTTTACCTTTTCGAGGGGATGGGCTCATTTAGCCTGCTACGCGGTCGGCTGGGTTTGCGCTTCTTGGCCGCATCACCGGTTGCAGCAGGGGCGACAAGGGGCGGGCTTTCGGCCTCGTCCAGCCACAGCAGCGCGTCGACGTAGGACATGAAGCGGTTCAGGTAGTCGGGCGCGGTGTCCCGCATCACCGACAGGGCGCGCAGCACCAGCTGGTGCGAGTTAAGCGGGCCCGCGTTCTCGGGTGCCTGGGCCAGGGCTTGGGTGAGCTGTTTTTCCACGCTGAGCTGGGTCCAGGTCGCCCGAAAATCGCGCACGGATTTGAGCTCGGGCCGCGCATTAACCACTGCGGCACGCCCGCCCACAAGCGTTTCGGTATTCTGAGGTTGCTGTGCCAGCCGGCGGGTCAGCTCGGCCAGGGCGCTGGGTCGCCCCAGGCTAGGGGAACCGGTTACACAGGGTTGCGTGTGCACGCTCTGGTAGCGCGCCAGCGCCTGGTGCAGCTTACCGTCCAGAAGGTTTTTCACCTCACCATCAAAGCCTTTTGCGCGCCGGGCCAGGGCCTCCAGGTAGTGCAGGCGTACCGCATCGTGGGGCGTGGTGCCCGTCGTGCGCAGCGCCGCCACGGCGGCAACAGGATCCCCGAGGCGCGTCGTTCATGGCGCAGCGGTGTTGCCGGTGGTAGTGGTGGCTGCAGCGCTGGCCGTGGAAATAGCGTTGCTGGAGCGGGGCACCGGCGCCATCTCCACACGCCGGTTTTGTGATCGGCCCTTGGCATCGGCATTGGATGCCACCGGTTGCTGGGCGCCAAACGCGGCGGCAAATACCGATGACGACGGCATGCCCTCTTCGATCAAGGTGCGCGTAACGGTTAATGCCCGCTGTGCCGACAGCTCCCAGTTGTCTTCAAAACGGTCTTTGCCGGCGACGATGGCGCGGTCATCGGTAAAGCCACTCACCATCAACAATTCTTCGCGTGCACCAAGGTAGGCGCGCAAGGGTTCGACCAAACTGGTTAACAGTTGGCGCCCTTCGGGCTGCAGGGCGGCTGAATTGGTCGCAAACAACACGCTGCCGCTGATACCAATGCGCCCGTTGTTCAGGGTGACGCGCCCGGATGCCAATGGCCCGGCCAGGGCTTCTTCCAGCGCCGAGCGCCGCTGTTCGGCAATTTTGCGCTGCTGGATTTCAGCCTCCAACTTGCTGGCCAGCTCCAGTTGCACACCCAGAACGCCGACCAAAATCAAAATAAAGGCGCCCAGCAAGCCGGACATGAGGTCGCCAAACACCGCCCATACCGGCGCAGTTTGTTTGACAGTGCCGTCCGTGTCCTCCATCAGGCCACCTCGTCAGCGAGTGCGGCCGGTTGCTGGCGCAGGGCGCCAAATCGTCCACCACTTCTTTTGCGACGTGAGGCTCAGGTCGATGATCTCGCGCGCTTGCGCCACGTAATAGGCCAGTTGGTCGTCGCTGCGGGCCATGCTCTTGTCCATGGCCGCTTCGATGCGCTGCAGGTTGGCAATGAGCTTGTCGTTGGCCTGGTTGAACAGCTGCACCGCGAATTGAAAGGCTTCGCCCATGCTGGCGACCTCGACCGCGCTGCTGGTGACGTGCGCCGCCGAGCCTGACAGCCGTGCCGCTTCCACATCCACCTTGTCGGCAAACTGGCTACCTACGCGGCCCAGTAACTCAGCCGACGATGCCACCAGCGTGTCGATGGATGCACGCTGCTCGGTGGATGCGTGCTGGATGGTGTCGAGCAGACCGCTCAATGTCTCCAGAATGCGGCGGCGTTCTTCCAGCATGGCGTTGTCGCGTGCCATGCTGCTGGAGAGTTCGTGGCGCAACTGGCCAATGACTTCGGCCGCAGCGCGCGGCGCTTCGGCCACGGTGTCGAGCAGACGGGTGATTTCTGCCAACGTAGCATGGGCGTGGGTTTGGGCCTGTTCCGTAATCTGGCGCGCCGTAGCCTCTAGCGTGCTGCAAATCTGTTGCTGCTGGGCCAGCGAATGGGCACCGGCTTGTTGCCACTCGCGCTGCAGGGTACCGGCTACCGACTCCAGGGACTGTGTCCACGCGCCCAGCTGCTGTTGGTTGGCGCTGGCCTGGTGGGTTTGCAAGTCGGTCAGGGTCGCGCCGACCGATGCCAACAGGGTGGCGGAACGCTCCTCGAAGGTTTCACTGAAAACTTGGTGGGACTGCTCAACCCTTGCAGCAGTTGGCGGTTGCTGCTGTCTTGTTGGGCCAGCGCAGTGGTCCACGACTGGGCCATGGTGCTGGCACTGGCCTCCACACGTGCGGTGAGGCATCCAACTGGGTCTGGGTGGTGTTCACCATGCGCGCGTGCAAGGCGCTGGCTTCGCGGGCACCGCTGCTGGCACTGGCGTCGATGCGTGTCAGGGGCGCATCGGGCTGGGTCTGGGTGGTGTCGGCCAAACGTGCGTGCAGGGCGGTGGCCTCTTGGGCCATGCCAGTCAAGGTCGCTTCGGCTATAGGTTGAATGGCTGGCATTGCCACGCGCGCAGGGCTCGCCAGACTGTCTTTGAGCGGCTGGTCCACCGCCTGGGCCAAGCGGGTGTAAACGCCCTGCACATGGCTGTGAAAGCTGTCCTGGTTACCCAGCAGCCGCTCTTGGAGCTGCTGGTTTTGGCGCTCCATCAGGGCCATCATGGACTGCAAGCTGTCCACCACAGCGGGCAGGGCCTGGGCTTGCTGCTGCAGTGCCACAAAGGTTTCCTGGCGCTGGTGGGCCAGCGAGAAGGTGCGCAGGTCGGTGGCAATCTTGCTGTCCAACACTTGGCCGGCTTGAAGGCGTTCGCGGCGTACCAGGGCCGACATCAAGCCCAGCATGGCCGATGCGGCCACCCCTGCCAGCGAGGTACCAAACGCCAGCCCCAAACCTTTGATGGGGGCCGCCAGCGAAGAACGCATGGCCGACAGGTCGGTGGTGCCCTCCAACGCAAACACGGCGCCATTCAGCGTGACCACCATGCCCAAGAACGTGCCCAGCATGCCCAGCATGACCAACAGGCCGACTAGGTAGGGAGTCAGGGCAGGGCCGGGCAGGCCTGTGCGCTCGCCTTCCACCCGCAGCCGTACGGCGTTTTGCAGTGTTGGATGCAGCGTGTCTAGCCAGCCAGTGAGGCCTTCGCGGGACAGGCTCTGCGGAATGTTGGCCAGTGCGGCGGTCACGGTACGGGTTGCCCGACGGAACTGCAGCAGCTCGAATGCGCCCAATGCGTACACCGCGCCAATGATCAGTGTCATTACCAATGCCAGCGGATGGGAGGCCCCGTAACCCGCACCAACCCACACCACAGCCAGGGCGCCCACAAAAGGCGCCTGCGAAAGAATGCTTATTCATGTTTTTCCATTTACCTCATTACCCAAGCTTGCACCATCCCGGTGACCGGTTGCAAGCGCAACTCCCATTGCGCCAGCAATACCCCCACAACTCGTCCCGGAATCGCGCCAACCACGCACCGGGGCGTATCCACGCCGCGGAATCATCGGCTTGGCCAGTTGCAGCCAGCATGTGCAAATGTTCTTGGCGCAATGCGTTAAACCGTTTTCCACCAATGCCGGAACCGTGGCCACCAAGCGGCGCTCGCGCTCGCTCAAAACCGTGTCAAACACGGCGTCCAACGCGGCAAGCTGACGCAAAGCGGGCGAAGCGCCCATGAGTGCTGGCGTACAGAGGCACGCAGCGGACCCAGCCTGAATCCATTTCCCGCTGCACCGTCACGCAAAAGCGGAGAAACGGCGCATAGGAGATGGCAATGTCAGGCCCGGTCTCGATGGGCGGAACGGGAATTTTATGCGGGCAGAACCCGGCACTGCGGCGCAGCTGCGCTGGATCACCTGCACCATGGCGTTGCGCGTGCGCGCCAACTCCGCATGGGCGCAGGCCAAGGCGGCGGACACACCTGCTGCAGTTTGCGCCGAGCGCGCCGACTGTGCAACAGAATTGAGCGCTGCGTACAGCGTCATGGCGTCCGTAAATGACCCACTGACCCAGCCGCTGGGCAAATTCCTGCTGGGAGGGTGCTGCGTTGGCTGGAACCAGATCCGCGAGGAGACGAATCAGATGGGATGTATTGAAGTGCGTGCGCAACACGGCTTGCGTCATACCAGCGGTGCCTCTGCTTCTATTTCTTAAGGAGGTGGTGAGGCGCCCACCACAGCCGGAATCCGATTCCAACCGGCTGAAAAACCATCAATTAAGCCCTCAAACCCTTGTGGAATGAGCGCAAACAGCTACCAAAACACTAGCAAATTACGAGGTACGACGGGGGACGGACGGTGCGCGGCCTTCAATGTGGCGGAAGTTGATGCGGCCCTTGCTCAGATCGTAGGGCGACAACTCCAGCGATACCTTGTCACCGGCCAGAATGCGGATGTGGTTTTTGCGCATTTTGCCGGCCGAGTAAGCGATCAGCTGGTGACCGTTTTCCAGGGTGACGCGAAAACGCGTGTCGGGTAACACTTCGTCAACGACGCCCATCATCTCAATCAAGTCTTCTTTGGCCATGGTGTACTCCTAATAAAATTGTGTTCAATGGGTTCGCGTCAGTCGCGCACCCAGTCAATACCCTGCTCAATGGCATAACTCGCCGCAGCGTCAAGCGAGGAAAATTCATCATGAAACCGCATCACGCGGTCGGTAGACGCGCTGCCGCGACCGCTGGCAATCGAAACCTGTGCCGCAAATTGCCCGTTGGAGAGTCGCCGTGGGCAGGCCGCGATGCGATATTTGCCCATCGTAATGGGTAACTGTTTTGTTGTTGTAGTAAAATCATCTAAAAATCAATAGAGCACGGGGACTTTGGCCGTTGTGCCCGAACACACATTGGCATGCCCCCATGCCGGGGTACCCATCCAGTCCACCCGATCACACATCCACTGGGAACGAAAAAATCAGGACATACGCCATAGCAGGGGCGTCGTCAACAGGAGGGAAAAGCACTGCTCCGTGAGATGGGCAGTGAGTACGCTGTTGAAGGGCCGGACTGGCGACCCCTCTGCCGGGGGCGTGTACCGCGCTCAGCGTAGTGAGGCAAGCCAGTCGCCAAAGCGATCGGCTAATGTAACACGGTGGCAAAATTTGTGCAAGCGCTTGCGCGGCTGCTGTTGCGCTCGGCTGCAAACATCCGGGGCTGCCGGGTGGGAGGGCCGGGCGTGGGCCGGCGGGGGGGGCGTTTTGCCCCGTGTCCCCCGCGGCCCCGCGCCCCCCCCCCCCCCCCCCCACCCCCCCCCCCCCCCCCCCTCGCGGTGGGGCCCCCGCCGTTTGCGCGCGGGCGCGGCCTTGCTGGTGGAGGGCCGCCCCTTTTTGGCAGGTGCGGCCTTTGGCGCTGGGACCGGTTTCACGCTCGTCGCTCTGGCTTTCGCCTTGCCAACGGCTTGCTCGGCGCGCGCCACCAGCGCCAGTTCGCGCACCTGTTCAATGTCGTCGTCGCTGAAGGGGCCGTTCACGCCCGAAATGGCGGCCAGCTTCATGCCGTGTTTGAGGCCGAGCTGGTAGATCTCCGCACCTTTTCCCACTCGATGGCGCGGCCCACGGTGAAGTTTTCGAACCGGCCTTCCAGCGCCAGCACGATGGTTTCGGCCAGACAGGCGTAGGCCAGGCCTTTGGGCAGGCCGATGTTTTTCATCTGGACGTCGCCCGGTAGCTGGATTTCGCCGGACTCGATGACCAGCACATCGGGTCGCTTGGCCACTTCGGAAGCGGGCAAGTCCAGCGGGCGGGCCACGTCGGTGATGACGCAGCCGGGCTTGACCTTCATGATGTCCAGGCACTTTTTGCCCGCACCCGAGGTGGCGAGGTGACGATCGATGTCCATATCGGCAATGTCTTTGTCGGCCTGGGCACTGAGGAAAATCTTGGCGTCGGGCGATTCTTTGAGGATGGATTCCCCTCGAGTTCGAGCAACTTGGCGGTCTCGGGCGACACCATGTAAACCTCTTCCACGGCACGGGCCATCAGGCGCGCACACCGAACCAATGGCCCCGGTGGCCCCCACCACCATGCCCTTGCACTGGACTCGCTCTTTGCCCTTTGGCTTGGGCAGCAAGCGCATGCGCAACAGCGCGTCATGCGCGGCCCACAGGGCGCCCGATGCGCTGTAGCTGTTGCCGGTGGTGATGGGCAGGCTGGCGCGTTTGGCGACGGTGACGCCGGCGTCGCCGACTACCTTGGTGAACGCACCCAGGCCCATGATCTGTGCGCCGAGGCGTTTGGCCATGGCGGCCGCATCGAGCAGGCGCCGGTAGGTGAATTCGGGGTCGTGGCGCATGATTTCTTTGGGCGTGCCGCCCACCGAAATGAGCCAACCTTCAGCCTTGACGCCGGTGGGCGACTCGATGCCGGTCACCTTGGAATACACAAAGGGCGGCGCATAGGCCATGATTTTTTCCAGCGAATTCATCATCACCGGGGGCGACACCTGCGACAGCAGCTCGATGGGCTTGACCTTCTTGAAGTATTCCTGCGACAAGGGGTGGATGACAAAGGCGAAGCGGTTGACGCGTTGGTTGCCGTTGGGGTGCACGATGCGCGGCTCTTGCTGCAAGCCGGTGATGATTTCCAGGTAGTCGTCTTCCAGAATGTCGCGCGGCTGCTTGCCGGTGGCGGCCAGGATCATGGCGTCGAGCAACTGCGCGCCCAGCACACGGCCCTGCATGCAGGGCGAGCCGTCGATCACGGTGGCCACGCCCTTGTCGCGCAGCATCGCCATGCGCTCGTCGTTCACCGTGGAGGTGATGATGGTTTTGCCCGCCAACTCTTCCAGCCCAAAATCATCGAGTTCGTGCACCGGGCGACGATGACCGACGCCTTTTGCATCGCCTTGCGCAGCACAAAGCGCGTCCACTCGACCGGACCAGTGCCGATGGCCGAGGGCAGTGACCAGTCTTTGACGTAATGGGCGCCGGTGGAATAGAGGTTGAGCGTCCAGCGTGCCCAGCAATTTGGGCACCCGAGCTGCATCAGGGGTCGGCAAACTGCAGGTTGGTGGTGTACTCGGCCGTGGAGAGGGCCAGCTTGTAGTCGGTCAGCCCGAAAAGAACAGCACCCAGGCGTTGTTGAAGAAGTTGCCCCAGTTGCGTTTGCGCGTGGCGCACCGCCCATTCCTGAAAAATATCGCCCAATCGGCCGCCGGTGGTGGCCGGGGCGGTATGGCGGCCATCAGCCGCGCCTGTTTTTGGCAATAAAGCGGCGCGAGCCTACTTTGTAATGGTCTTTGAGCACCCCAAGCCAATGGCGGCGGCTTTCTTGTCCCACTCCTTGACCAGCTTGACGGCGGCCAGCGTACTGCCGTTGGTGCCGATGCGGCGCACATGGAGCTTTTCGCCGAGAAAGGTGGTGACGAAATCGAAATCCTGGTTGCTGGAGCCCAGGCTGATGCTGACAACGTGTTTCATGGTGGCAGGGAGTAAAGGGAGTCGTAGGAACCCTATTTTTCCACCCAATTCACCGCGTCAACCCCTGTTACCGCAATAAAGCATCAAATTGGCCCATTGCGCGCGCCAGATGCGCGCAAGACACTATCAAAATAATAGCGATTCAGCATCACCGCACGGGTGCACTACTGGGCATCACGCACGGTACGTCCGTTGAGCGGCTGCACCGGGCGGGCGTTGTTGGGGTAGAGCTGGGTAAACAGCCGGATCTGCGCACGGCTGATGGACACCGGTTGCTTCAGCACCAGCCACAGTACATTCTCGGAACACGGTGGCGTGGTCAGCGAGCCCATGAACTGGTAATACCGCTGGTCGGTGGGCAGCAGTTCGTTCAGGTTGAGCAGGTCGGGGGCATGCGTACCCGATCACCCGCGTCCAGCGGCTGTAGGTCCACACCTTGTCAATCACCGGGTTAACGGCGCCGGTTTCCAGCAGCACCGCCACCACTGCCAACTGGCTCGGCGTTTTTGCGCACCGGTGGGCCACCATGGGAAAACGTTTGAAGTTGATCTGTTCTTCCGAAGGGGAATGGAAGTGGAACTGCAGCAGCCGGAAGGTGGGCTGCGCCGTGATGGTGTTTTCGCCCTGCACATCCACCTGGATGGTATGGCCATTGTTGACCACCGCGGCGCTACTGGGGCGGTAATCAAACTGCAGGGGCTCAGCCGGGCCTGGCGGCTGGAACTCTCTTCGATGTTGATTGGGGCTGGCGCTTGCCAATGGCACACAGGTTGAACTCCGGCATGAGCTTGCCCCGGCCTCGGGGCCGGTCTCACCCGCGTAGGTCCAATGCACATCGCCACCGTGTGCGTCGGCGCCGTGCCACGGCTTTGGTGGCACCCCCCCGGCGGTGCCCCCCTTGTCGCGCACCACCCGCAACCGCCGGAGCCTCGTGCGCCGCATCGCGCGGATTGGCAGGCGCCCCGCTGGGCTTGCTCTTCGCGACCAGGGTTAACTTCTTGTTGGTCACGGTATCCAGGCCCAACGCTTCGCGCACCGGGTAGCCCGCGGCTTTGGGGTCGCTGGAGGGTTTGACCTCGACATCCGCCGTCTTGGGCGCCACGGAAGCGGGCGGCAGCGGATGCCGCTTTGGCTGCTGGCGCAGCGGTCTTGGCCGGTTCCGCGTGGGAGGCTGCGCCATGGTCTGCAGCCCCGCGCCACTGCCAGCCCCACACCGGCAACCAGCCCCAGATGCAGCGCAGAACACCGGACATGCGACGCCAGGCGAAATCAGAAATACGGGTCATGGTCGGGTGTTGCCTTTCGGACGTGCACAGTCGGGCGCCCCTCAACGCAAGGGCTCTGTCTAGTGGCTATCGGTCAGCCGGTGCGCAACTTGAATCCGCGCGCCACGCGCCCACCGCTCAACCAGCCCGCTGCACGCTATAGTGGACAACCGCTTTTGTGACCTGCAGACTGCCGCCGTGAGCATCCAAACCGACGACTTTGCCGCCCCACCGCCCCAGCGCATGGTGTCCGCAGCCCCATCCCCCAAGAGGAGGCGATGGAGCGTGCCCTGCGCCTTCGCTGCTCGACGAATACGTGGGCCAGGCCAAAATCCGCGAGCGGCTCGGAGTTTTTATCAGCGCCGCCAAAATGCGCAGCGAGGCGCTGGACCGTGCTGCCTGTTTGGCCCGCCGGGGCTGGGCAAAACCACCTGAGCCATTAGGCGGCCGAGCTGGGCGTCAATTTGCGCCAGACCAGCGGCCCGGTGCTGGAAAAGCCCAGGGGATTTGGCGGCGCTGCTGACCAATCTGGAACCGCACGACGTTCTGTTCATCGACGAAATCCACCGTCTCAGCCCGGTGGTGGAAGAAATTCTCTACCCGCGCTGGAGGACTACCAGATCGACATCATGATTGGCGAAGGGCCGGCCGCCCGCTCGATCAAGCTGGACCTGCAGCCATTCACGCTGGTGGGAGCCACCACCCGCGCGGGCATGTTGACCAACCCGCTGCGAGACCGTTTTGGCATTGTGGCGCGGCTGGAGTTTCCCACGCCCGGGAAACTGGCGCATCGTCACCCGCAGTGCGGGGGCTGCTCAAAGCGTCCATGGACGCCGATGGCGGCTTCGAGATTGCCAGCGCTCCCGCGGCACCCCGCGCATTGCCAACCGGCTGCTGCGCGCGTGCGCGACTATGCCGACGTCAAAGGGCGCGGCCACATCAGCCTGGACATTGCCAACCGCGCCCTGGCCATGCTGGACGTGGACCCGCAGGGGCTTGACCTGATGGACCGCAAGCTGTTGGAGGCCGTGATTCACCGCTTTGACGGCGGCCCGTGGGCTGGACAACATTGCCGCCAGCATTGGCGAGGGCGCGAAACCATTGAGGGATGTGATTGAGCCCTACCTGATCCAGCAGGGCTACCTGCAGCGCACATCGCGTGGGCGCATTGCCACGCTAGCCGCCTACCGCCACCTGGGGGTGGCACCCAAGCACACCGGAGAGGATTTGTTTGCCGAATAGCAATCAGAGCGAAAAAGCCCGTTTGCGCGCCTCCAGCAAGCGCAAGCAGCTACAAGAACAATAGCATTTCTTGCGCCGGCAGGCCGACACTGGACGACCCACCGCATTCACCGCCACCCCGCTGCCCGCACCCCGGCGTGGACGGTAGCAGGGGTGGGTGCCGCTCAGAGGCCGTGTTTCACCGCCGGGCCTGGGCGGCACATTCAATCACCCATCAGAGCCAGCCGGCACTGGTCATGGCCTTAGCCACGGCCGCTGCCAGCAGTTCATATCCATAGGGCGTGGGGTGCGCCTGGTCGCAAACATGTATTTGGACACATCGCCCGCAATCACGTTGCTGGTGTTGCAAACCAGCGAGCTGCCAAGGGGTTTGGTCGCCGGATTGGTCAAATCACAGGCTGGCGCAGTCACATTGCTCAGGCCATACGTGGCCGGGTTGATGACCTGGTCGGAACTGGCGGCATAGGCGTCCACCAGTTTCCACATTGCTGGCACCTGCAAGCCCGCTGCTCAGCGCGGAGTTGAACGCCTTGACCATGGTGTCAATCACCGTCTTGGTTCCTGGCAAACCGGCTTCGTTCAGCGCACCATAGGGCGTTTGGGCGACGTTGGGCAAGTTCACCACCACCACATATTTGGCACCCTTGGCGACAATCTGGTTTTTGACCAGGGACGTGGCGGTGTAGGTTCCGGTCTGGATGATGGCGTCATTGCCACCGGCCATTACCGTCACCAGTTCGGTACCGGAAAAGTGCTTCCTGCAGACACACCCAGGTGGTTGGCAACCTGCGTAACCAGCGGTACGGTCAACTGGCCCAGCGCTGGCATGGGGTTCGCCCAGCGCCTTGTTGCCCCGGACCGTACCGGTTTTGTCACCCGCGCACCACCCTGTGCATAGTTTTTGCAGGCGGTGTTGTTCACCACGGGCACTTTGAAGCCTTTGGTGGCATCCCCATCCAGCCCGGTTTGGTAGGGGCAAGGGTGCTCACGCCCAGCTGGGAAGCCAGCACCTGGGTCCAGTTTTTGGCAGTGGCTGGATTGACGTTGTACATACCGCCACCAGCGCGGCAACGGTACCCACCTTGCAGGTTCCCACGTCGCTCAGGCTGTCACCAAAATTGACCATGGAACTGAACGTCAGCTTGCCGCTGCTGCTGCCACCACCTCCGCATGCAGCCAACACCGCAGCAGCGCCCACACACAGAACCAGGCTCTGGAAATTTCATAAATAGTCTCCGGGAAAAGAAATAAAAACGCCGGGCGCAATGGGCCAACAGGGGCGTTCAGAATACCCGCTGTTGCCACTTTCAAACAAGGGTAAACCCGCCCAGCCACCTCGCCGCAAAAAATGCCCCCGCACCCACCGTTCTTCAGACCCACCATGACCTTTGCCGAAAACCTCCAACACCTTCCTTCCACCGCCATCTCGCAGCGGTGCAACTGCACAACCGGCGGGCGAATGGGTTGCCACCATTGAGAATCAACCCGGTAAAGCCGGCTCCGGTGGCCGTGTACGCGGCACTCGCAGCCAGCATGGCGGCATCACCGTGGCAGCGGCACGGGAAGGAGTTGGCGCTCTTTGCCGAGCACACCGCCAACGCCCGCGCCAATCCCGGCAATCACCCCAATATCGACCGCTTGCTGGAAGTGGTTGCAGCAGGGCAGGTTATGGCGTCACACTGATCCCGGTCGCGTAGCCCTGGGCGCCTTGCGACATCCTCCAAACCGCGCAGGGCGGCGCGGTGCGTGTTATATTTCCGGCCCACCGCACCGCAAAGGAACGCCCATGGCCCAAGAAGAAGTGTCGCTCCCCCGCAAGCTGCTGATCGTCGATGACAGCAAGGTTTCGCGCATGCGCATCCGGGCGTTCTTCACCGCCCATTTTTTTGCCCCAACTGGCGCGTGCAGGAGGCCGTCTCCAGGCGACGACCCTGGTCATGGCCGCCGATGACAAGCCCGACTATGTGACCATGGACGTGAACATGCCCGGTATGAGTGGTTTCGAGACCGCGCAACTCATGCTGGCGCGCGACCCCGATATTCGCATCGTCATGCTCACCGCCAACATCCAGGAAAGCAGCCGCCAGGTGGCGGCGTCGCTGCGGCTGAACTTTGTCGCCAAGCCGGTCACCGAGGCCTCGCTCACACTGGCGCTCAACTTTTACTGGCCGCCGAATGATGGCCCTTACCGAGGATGGAGCAGGACGCTCTGACCGAAATTTTCAACATCGGCGTGGGCCTGGCGGCCGATGCGCTGTACCAGATGACCGGCGACACGTGCCCTTGTCGGTTCCTGGTGGAACTGACCAGCCAGCATGAGGCCAACAGCACTTTCTGGCGCGCGAACAACGCCCGCTGTGCGCCATCCGCCAAACCTACCGAGGCGCGTTTGACACCGAGGCCGTGCTGATGTTTCCCGACGAGGGGCCGCACGCATCTGGTGCGCATGATGGTGAGCGACGATTTTCCGCAAGACCAGCTCGGCGAGATGGAGCAAGACGCCATGGGTGAGCTGGGCAACATCATTCTCAACGCCGTCATCTCAATTTGGCGTCCAGCCTGTCGATGCGAATCGAGGCACCCTGCCCGTGGTCAGCCTGGAGAGCGCCGACACGGTGTTGCGTGTGCAGGCGCGGACCCTTACCGGCGCGCCCGGCGAAGCCGCCCAGGTGCTGGCCTTGATGATCGACTTTCAGCTGGGCCGCCAGCACGTGGGCGGCTACCGCTTTGCTGGCGCCGGGGTCGAGCCAGATTTTGCTGCAGCATCTGGCGCGTTATGTTGGTGGCGACAACGCCTGCTGATGCAGGGTAGGGTATGGTCACCGAGCGCCGCATAACCCCTGCTGCACCCGTGGGGCCGGGCACCGTCACCCGCGAATTGATGCCCGGCCATGTGGCGCTGGGGCGTGCGGGCGATGTCCTCAAGACGCTGCTGGGCTCGTGTGTGAGCGTGATTTTGACCGACCCCCGGCGCACCGTGGGGGTGATGTGCCACATCGTGCACGTGGGGCGCCCCAGCGCAGCCAACCAGCACAACACGGCGTATGGCGAGGTGGCCATGCAAGACATGTTTGACCGCCTGGTGGGTAGTGGCATTCCGGCCACGCTGCCAGGCCTATGTGTACGGTGGCGGCAATATGTTCCCGCAAATGTTTACCACCACCCACGTAGGGGCCAACAATGCGCGCTGGGTGATGGACTTTTTGCACGACCACCGCATTGTGGTGGTCGGTGAATCGCTGGGCGGCACCGGCTACCGCAAGGTCAGCTGGACGGTGGGGCGCGATTTGCCGGTAGTAGAGACCGTACAGTCCGGCATGCGCTGACACCGCCACGCGGCCCATCCCCGCCGCGGCGCAGACTCAGCCCGGTTGCTGAAACCCGCCTCCCAGTTGGGCCAGCAAGGCTGCAAACGCGATGGTGGTCTTGTCCTGGTACGGCCCACCCACAATCTGAATACCCATGGGCGGGTTGCTGCGTGGTCCGCCCCAGTGGCGCACTGGTGGCCGGCAGCCCCAGCACCGTGGCGGGAGCAATCCAGCCAAACATGTCGGAGTAGGGACGGTGATGCCCGTCCACCATGATGCGGCGCTGGCTCATGACCCTGGAGTGGTCATGCGCAAACGCCGCACCCATGGCCACGGGCATCAACACCACATCAAACATATCAAACAAATTCACAAACCGTGCGTGCAGCGCCAACACCCGCTCCCGCTCGCGCAGCCGCTGCGCGTGGCTTTGCGCACAACCGCTGAAAAACCGGTGCCCGTAGGTGGTGCGCCCACAAGCGGCCCGCATGGCGCAGCAACGGCGCCACCAGCCCCATGCCCCAGCGCTGCGCAGGCGTGTGGGCGCTGGCCAAACGCCACCCAGGCGGTGAAAACAGCAGCACCATCTCTTCCAGACTCAGCCCCGGCGGCGGGCCGCACACCACCGATGCACCGGCGGCGCGCAGGCGGTCGTGCAACTGCGCATGGGCCTCGCGGGTGGCAGCATCCACCGGACAATAGGGGTCGTCCATCCACATCAGCACCCGGTAATCTTGAATGCGCTGCGCACGCGGTGTTGGCAGTTGCAAGCCCAGCCGGGTTGCTGGGTGGGCGTCGGGCCGGTCAGCACATCCAGCATCAAGGCCAGGTCTTCGGCGCTGCGGGCCATGGGGCCGGCCACGGCGAGATCGGGTTCGGAGAGGGTACCGGGTGGGCCGGGGATATGGCCGCGCAATGAGACGATGCCGTGGCTGCTTTTGTGGCCATACACACCGCAGAAATGCGCCGGAATGCGAATGGAGCCGCCAATGTCGCTGCCCAGCTCCAGCGGCGTCAGGCCACACGCCAGCGCCGCCGCCGCACCGCCGGAAGACCCGCCCGGCGTGCGCAACACGTCCACGGGTTATTGGTGGTGCCGTACACCGCGTTGTAGCTCTGGATGTCGGACGCCATGAACGGCACGTTGGTCTTGCCGTACACAATGGCACCGGCGTCGAGCAAACGCTGCACCGCCAGGCGTTGGCTTGCGGGCGGTGGTCGCGGTACACCGGCGCTCCGGCCGTGCAGGGCATCCCGCCACTTCATACGTGTCCTTGATGGTCATGGGCAAGCCGTGCAACACACCCCAGCATTCGCCACGCTGGCGGGCGTGGTCGGCGGCGTCGGCACGTTGGCGCGCGCCTCCCCGGTCAAAGCCACCACCGCGCCGATAGAGGGGTTGACTTGATCGGCGCGCGCGAGCTGCAATTCGAGCAGGGTGCGGCTGCTGAGCTGGCCCGCATCCATGCGCGCCAGCAACTGGTGCGCGGGCAAGAAGGCAATATCTGCCCCGCCCACAGCGGTGGCTGTGGTGCTCATAAGCCGCGTTGCCATTCCTGGCGCAAATGGGCCGATTGCGGGCTGGCAATGGCCTGGCGCACCTCGGCCAGCAAACGCGCCTTCTCGGCCCCCAGCGTACCCCGCAGGGGCAACCAATTGGAGGCGTGGTCGCTGCGAAACACCGTGCGTTTGAGCTCCAGCGACTGCAGTAACTGCTCCAACTCCACAAACAGGGCATTCTGGTCCAGCGGCTCCCACTCGGGAAAGGCCTGGCGAAAACGCGCCTCGCCTTGCGGAAAACTGACCACCAATGTGGCCAAAAATTCGGGTTGGGTGGCGTTGGCCAAACGTGCGCTGTTGGCGGCGTGTTGTGCCGACAGCACTTGCCCACCCAGTCCGTTGAGCAGCATCACCGAACGGGTGATGCCCGCTGCACCCAGCCTGTCCAGCGCGTCCTGCGTGGAGGCCAAGGTTTCGCCCTTGTTGACCTTTTGCAGCACGGTGTCGTCGCCCGATTCGGCGCCAATGTAGGCCAGCGTCAGGCCCAACTGGCGCAATTGCGTGAGTTCGGCCACCGACTTGTTGCGCACATTGCGCGGCAGGCAGTAACTGGACACGCGCCGCACGGCGGGCATGTGGGTGCGAATGGCCTGCAGCACTTCCACCAGGCGACGGGTGGACAAGGCCATGGCGTCGCCATCGCCCAAAAACACCCGCTGCACCTGGGTGCCGTACAAGGCACCACAGCGCTCGATGCTGTGCAACACCTCGGCCTCGTCGCGCAGGGCAAACTTCTTTTGCGGCTGGGTGTACATCTCGCAATAGGTGCAGCGGTTCCAGGAACAGCCGTTGGTCACCGGCAAGATGAGCGACTGGGCCTCGCTGGGCGGGCGGAAAACGGGGTTGATGTAGTGGATGGGGGTTTCTTGCATGGCACCATGGTAGCGCCACGCGCGTCACCCCCATCGCCCGTTTAGCAAACGCCGTTCGGCACGATGCGGCTTCTACAATCAGCCCCGCAACACCCCGAACACCCGAAAAATGAACCGCAGCACCAAATTATTCACCGTTGGCACGGCTCTGAGCCTGCCGGCCTGGTTTATCAGCCCCTCCATCCTGCCGTCTGCGCTGCAAGTCGCCTGGGTGGGCGGTATTTTGCTGTGCGCCTGCGCCGGTACGGTGTACTGGTTTATCGAGCAGCGCTGAGAAGGCAGACCCGCACAGCGGTGGGGCGCCCAGGTGCCTAATCCTTCACGTACGGGTTGTACTTGCGCTCTTCGCCAAAGGTGCTCTCTGGCCCATGGCCGGGGATGAAAACCGTGTCGTCGCCCATGGGCCATAAACGCGTTTTGATGCTGTCAATCAACGTGGCGTGGTCACCCTGCGGAAAATCGGTGCGGCCAATGGAGCCTGCAAACAGCACATCGCCCACAAAAGCGCGCTTCGCTTCCTTGGAATAAAACACCACATGCCCCGGCGTGTGACCGGGGCAATGGCGCACTTGCAGCGTGCTGTGGCCGACGGTGACGGTGTCGCCATCGTTCAACCAGCGTGTGGGCTTGAATGCGTCGGCGTGCGGAAAACCGAACATCGTGCTTTGCTGGGGCAGGCCATCAATCCAGAACTGGTCGCCCCCATGCGGGCCAATGATGGGCAGCGACAGGCGCCGTGCCAGCTCGGCCGCACCGCCCGCGTGGTCGATGTGTGCGTGGGTGAGCCAAATCTGCTCCAGCGACACCCCAGGCGCGTAGCCTCGGCCTGCAGGCGATCCACATCACCACCCGGATCAATCACTGCCGCTTGTCGGGTCTGGTCACACCAGACAAGGGAGGCGTTTTGGCTGAAGGGGGTAACCGGAACGGTGCGGTAGTGCAGCATGCGAATCAGGGGAAAAAGAACGTGGCCGTGCACATTGGGCGCATGAACGCCAGCCCGCTGGGGTTGCGACAGGTATTGCCCATGCACACGAACAACGGGGAAAAGGGTTTCAAGGTGATGATGGTGTGTCAGGCAGGGCAGCATCGGCCGCAGCCCCCACCACTTTGCCAGCAATACGCGCGGTACCAATGGCGGCGCTTGCCGCCAGCCCCACGGTTTTGACCGCCACGGTGGCGGTGGTGTCCACCGCAGCCACCACCGCGCAGCCCGGCACAACCAGGCAAACACTCAGCGCGGTGACATATCGAAGGGGCACAAAGAGTTTCATGAAAAATCCTGGTGGGAGGTGGGCTTGAGAGGCATCATGGCTTGCCCGACGCCGTGCGCGCCAAGAGCAGATACGCGCGGACATGTTTGTCTGTGATGTCTTGCGGCGATGACAACTTGATGTGGCGCCGAAACTTCCCTTCGCCCTCCAGCACCTGGAACGTGTCGGGGAGGGATGCGCCCGCGCCGAACTCCAGCGAAACGTGCTTGGCGTACGAGAAGACACCACAAAACGGCTTTTCAGCGGAGAACAGAATCCCGCCGTATTTCACCTCCTCGGTAATGCCTGAATCCAGGCCGAGGATGATTGTTCTGAGTTCCTGTACCAGCGCAAAGCGTTCGGAATCAAGAAACCGGAGGTCTTCGAGTAGTTTTGAAATGCGGTCGGCGGACATGGCTTCAGGGCTTGTAGTACGGCTTGAACTCAGGGCTGGGTTCGCGCTCGGAGTAAATGTAGAGAACGATGCCGTTGGGGTCTTGCACGGCAAACCCCCGGTCTCCCCACGGATGGTCTTCGAGCGGCATGACGGCGACCAGGCCCGAAGCCGTGAGGGCCTGGAATTCGGCATCCACGTTGGAGACGCCAAAGTTGTAAGTCAAGCCGACGGGATTACAGGCCGGTTGATCGGGCTGGGGGGCCATAAACTGAAGCGTTGCCCCGGTTCCGAATTGGAGGTTGACGTACCAGCCACAGTCGAAAGTGAGCTTGGCGCCGAAATGCCGGACGTAGAAATCGCGGGACTGTTCTACTTTGGTGGTAATGATGCACGGTGACAATGAATTTGCAATCATTGTGAGCCCTTGTAGTGAAACGTCAAAGTTCAGCCGCGCACGGCGCGCGACTGAGGGGACGTCCAGTTTAGTTTACGCAGACCGGGTTTTTTGCAGCAATTGCACATCCATCTGTGATGGTAGAGGTGGCCAGCACGCCCATTCCCCTCCACCAGTCAAAACCATTCAGCGCCGAAAGGCGCAAACCCACAGGGTCGTTTACAGTCCCCCGGCCAAGCTGCACCAGAACCCAACCCTGGCGCAACCTGACCATCCAACTGATTCACTACCGACCCCTAACGATCAACCATGAAAAAACTCTTCACGCTGGGCCTGCTGGCCCTGACGCTACTGCTGGGCGGCTGCGCCAGCACCGAACACCAACTGACGAATTGGGGCCTGCGCGCCGAGCGTGCCCGCGCCGACCTGGACTTGAAGCAGGTGCAGGTTGAAGACTTCACCATTCCCTACCTGGAGGGCGGGCAGGGTGAAACCGTGTTCCTGATCCACGGCTTTCAGTCCAATAAAGACATCTGGTCGCGCTTCGCCGGGCAGCTGACCAACCAGTACCATGTGATCGCCATCGACCTGCCGGCCCATGGCGACAGCAACATCCTGATGGACAAACGCTACACCATTGCCGAGCAGGCGCGCATGGTGGCCGCCATCATGGACAAGCTGCAACTGACCCAAGCCGTACACGTGGTGGGCCACTCGATGGGCGGCGCCATTGCATTCAACCTGGCCGCCAACGCACCGGGCCACGTCAAAACCCTGGTGCTGATGAATGCCGCCGGGGTCGAGGCGCCCCGGCCCAGCGGCCTGATGCGGGAGCTGGAGAAAGGCAAAAACCCGCTGATCGTGCGCAACCGGGACGACTACGACGCCATGCTGGCGTTCACCATGTCCGACGCACCCTACATCCCCTCACCCATGCTCAACGAGCTGACGCGCGAAGCCATGGGCCGCGAGCCCATCGCCACCAAAATTTTTGCCGACCTGCACCCCCAGTTCAACGCCAAGGCCGAAGAGATACTGCCCCGCGTCAAGGTGCCGGTGCTGGTGCTGTGGGGTGACGAAGACAAGGTGGTGGATGTCTCGTCCACCGACGTGTTCAAAAAGTGGCTGCCCCGCTCCGAGGTGGTGGTTCTCAAAGGCGTGGGCCATGCACCGCAGCTGGAGCGCACCAAAGAAACGGCGCAGGTCTACCGCGCGTTTTTGGCCCGCGCGCAGTCGGCCAAGCTGTAATGGCGGCGTGCGTCGCCGCCTGATCTGCCGGGTAGTGCTCTGTTTTTGATAGCTGATTGCGCACGTCCACCGTGCGAAATGGCCAATTTGACCCGTCATATTTGGCACCGGCCGGAATGGGCAGATCAGCCCCCCAAGGCCCGCGCCGCCACCCGGCCTGCCGCATGCCCGCTGGCAAACGCCTCCTCAAACACCGAATAACCGGCCCAGTCGCTGTGGGCAAAGGCCATTGGCCCACACAGCGGCACCGGGCGGGCTGGGTAATGCTCTGTTTTTGATAGCTGCTTGCGCACGTCCAACGTGCGTAAATGGCCAATTTGACCCGTAATATTTGGCACCGGAATGGCCATGGCGTGGCCGTAGCGGGTGATGTCGATGCGGGTGGTTTTGGCCGCCAAGTCCGGGTGCGCCAGCGACAAGTTGGCCAGAATCTGGTCGCGCCACGCGGCCCACGGGGTGGCTTGCAGCAGGCGCCGCCCAGCCAGGGCGCACGCCGCAGCGTCCATCGCTCCACCCCCTGCAGCCGCCTGCACGGCATCGCCCAGCGCCCGGTAGTGGGTGAGCACCGTGGCGCCGGGCAGCGCCTGCAGGGCTTGGTGCGAGGCGTCCACATACCCCAGGCCACCGTGCGCCACCGTGTCGGTGCCCGTTGAAGCGCCCGCGCCGGCTGTGGAGCGCGTGTCGTACAACACGTTGTCCCAGCTGGGGGGAGCGCCAGGGCGGTCGTGCAGGGAGTGTTGGATGTGGATGTTGGCCACCAGCCACGGGGCGTACACCGTCTGGGCGGCGGCCTGGCGCAAAAAGTCGGGTGCATTTTCCACGACCCTTGCCGCCACAAATACCGGCAAGGCCACTACCACTTGCCGGGCCTGCCAGCGCTGCAAAGTGCCGGTGGCGGTGTTCAGGGCGTCGACCTCCACACCCTGGCGGGTGCGGGCGATGCGCTGCACCACTTGCCCGGTGTGCAGGCGCGCACCCAGTGGCGCGGCCAGGCGGCGGGTGAGCCAGGCATTGCCTTCAGGCCAGGTGAGCAAACCCTCACGCTCGCCGTGCTCCGCGCCGGAGGCGCCGGGGGCGTGGAAGCCGTGACGGCTGGCAAAGTAGTGAATGCCAGCCCAGGCCGATACGGTGGCAATGCCGGCGCCGTAATCGTCGCGGCAGCAGTAGTCCAGATACCAGCGCAGGTGCGCGTCATCGAGCCCATTGCGCTCCAGATATGCTATGAAAGTAATAGCTGCAAGCGCTTGCTGGACGTGCGAAAAAGCCATATTTGACACCGGAATTGTCCAGCGCCCCGCCGCCTGCCACTGCGCCACCAGGGCGGCAAAGCGCTGGTACTGCGCCAGCGTGGCGGCGCCCACCCCCTGCACCGGCAGCAGCCCCTCCTGCCACTCGCCCTGAAAAAAAAGGCGCTCCTGCGGGCTGTGGCACAGGTGGCGCTCGTCAACTTGCCAGCGCCCGGCCACGCGCTGGCGCAGGCCCAGTTCTTCCAGCAAATCCTGCACCTCGGGCGCGTCGTCGCCCGGCACGGGCAGGTAGTGCGCGCCCAGCGGGCAGGCCATGCCACCCACCGTGGCGCCGCGGCTGTTGCCGCCAGCGCTGTCTTCCAGCTCCAGCAACGCAAAGTCGTCCACCCCGTGCAGGCGCAGCGCACGCGCAGCCGCCAGACCGGCCACACCGCCCCCGGCAATCAGCACTCCGGTGTGCTGCGTGCGCGCCGGTGCCGGCCATGGCTGCCGCGAGGCCAGCGCATCACGCAGGGCGTGGCCACGCGCAGCATCGATGCCGGTAAAGCCGCCCGCAATGTGTGCCGCGTCGGCACCGGGCTGGCAGCCCGCCACCGCGCCCAGCACTGCCGCGGCACCGCTGTGCAAAAAATGGCGTCTATCCATGCCACGGTACCCCCACATTGATGCATGCAACACCCTGCTGGTGCGCGTAGCGGCTACAAAGGCAAGAGCATACAAGGCACCGTGCAAGAGCAGGGCACCAAGCCGTTATGCTGCACCCCATGCCCGAAAAAATTGCCCTGACCGCCGCCGACCAGCACCAGTTCAATGCCGCCGTGTATCCGGCCAACAAGCCGGGGGCGCCGGTGCTGGTTTTTTTCAGTGCCCTGGGCACCCCGGCCAAGGTGTACCGCCACGTGGGCCAGGCGCTGGCACAGCAGGGTGTGCATTTTTGCGCCCCCGACTGGCGGGGCATTGACAGCAGTTCGGTGCGGGCGGGGCGGGGCCACAATTTCGGCTACCGCCATCTGGTCGAGCTGGACATGGCCGCAGTGGTGGCGGTTATACGCCGGCGTTTTCCCGATGCCCCGGTCTGGCTGGGCGGGCACAGCCTGGGTGGGCAACTGGCCTTGCTGTATGCCGCCACCCACCCGGAACAAATCACCGGCGCAGTGCTGATTGCCAGCGGCAGCGTGCACATGCCCGCCTACCCACCGGCGATGCGCTTGGGCATTGCCACCGTGGTGCTGGCATCCCGTGTTGCTGCGCGGGTGCTGGGCTATTTCCCCGGCGACCGTATCGGTTTTGGCGGACGCGAAGCAGCCGGCGTCATGCGCGACTGGGCCCACGTGGCGCGCACCGGGCGTTACCAGCCGCAGGGCTCAACCGTGGACTACGAAGGCGCTCTGGCGCAGTTGGAAAAACCCGTTTTGGCCATCAACTTTGCGGCCGATACCTGGTCTCCCGCAACCGCCGCCCGGGCCTTGCTGGACAAGCTGCCCCCACAGTCCGCAGAACACTGGCGCTGGAGCGCAAAAGACACGGCCAACATTGCGCTGGACCACTATTCCTGGCTGAAAAATGCGCCCCTGATTGCACCGGCGGTGGCGCAGTATCTTGAGCGAAAAAAATAGCCGCGCTAGAATTTACAGCACACACCTATCAAGCGAATTGTTGGAGCATTTGCAGGCATGTACCGGGTAGTGACCATCTATTTTCAAAAGCAGGGGCTGGGCCGAAAAAGGGTTGTTTCCAAGGGCCCACTGCACCCGGATATGGAACACGCCAACCGTTGGGCTGCATACCTGCGCCAAGCGGGTGACTACTACGACGTGCGGGTCGAAAGCGGCAACTCCGCCAACGCCACCCACCTGGACAACCACCGCACCGGTTAAGACAGGTCCATACCCGGCGGCAGCGCCTGAATTTCGATCCGGTTGCGTCCGCTTTCCTTGGCCTTGTACAGGGCCTGGTCGGCAGAGCGGATCAAATCGTTCAACGCGGTGCCGGGCTGCCACTGGGCAATGCCACCGGACACCTGGATCACCATCTCACGTCCATCTTCCAGGCAAAGCGGGGTGCTTGCCACGCTTTCGCGCAGCCGTTCGGCAGTCAGGTGTGCGTGCATGAGCTCGGTGCCCGGCATCAACACGATCATTTCTTCGCCGCCGTAGCGGGCACACAGGTCGGTGGAGCGCAGGTTGCGCCGCAGCAGGTTACCCATGTGGCGCAAAGCCTCATCACCGCAGGTGTGGCCGTATGCGTCGTTGACCTTTTTGAAGTGGTCAATATCCACCATGAGCAGGGACACTTGCTGGCCCGTGCGCTCACACAACTCCAGTTGTTTGGGAAACACCTCTTCAAACCAGGCCCGGTTGTGCAAGCCGGTTAGCGTATCGGTTTCGGCCTTGCTGCGGTACTGGCGCTGCAACTCCAGGCTGCCCAGCAACACCGTGTTGTTTTCGCGGATGCGGTGTGCCAGCACATGCAGCAGGTTGAGGGCCATCACCTGCTGCAGGGCCAGCATGCGCCACAACACCGGTTTGGAGATCACCAGCAAATGGGTCGCCACGGCAGCCACCACATAGGCCGACGGGGCACTGGCGTCGATGATGGAGAGTTCACCCACACAATCGCCCACCCCCAGGCGCAGCAGCGGATGGGCTATTTTGGGCTCCAGGCACACCAGCAGTTCGCCGTGCAGCACGATGTAGATGGCGGTGTTGATGTGTTTGGGGTCGAGCAGGATATGGCCCGGCTCAATGCGCTGCACGCGGCTGTCTTGCAGTTCGGAATCGATAGAGGCCACATCAACCCCCTTGAACAGCCCTGAGCCTTGCAAAATGGCCGGGACATGGTCTGCGTGAAAATCGTTTTTTTGCATGGCGCCAATCCTCGGAAAGCCAGGGGGTTCAGCGGATTCTCCACTATTGCCCAGCGCTACTGCAAGGTTATTGCCCCACCCGGCCCCATTCCCGCTCGTAAGTACTCACCAATACCTGATTGGACAGGCGGTTCACCTGGGCAGGCACGCGCGCCATGTCCACCGGAAAATCAAACAACAAGGGCACGGTCTGTGGGCTCAAAAAACGCAAGCCGTCGGGCAATGCGGTGGGCATATGCCAGGGCCGGTGGCTGGCAATGATGAAACCCCATTCCCCAAAACTGGGCACATTGGCGTGGTAGGGCGTGGCGCGCAGACCCACCGATTCGATGGTGGCGGCCACGGTCCAGAAACTCTGGCGCGCAACCAAGGGCGAAGTGGTCTGGATCACGGCATACCCGCTGGCCGACAGCCGCTGCGCCAACAGGGAATAAAAAGTATTGGTGTAGAGCTTGCCAATGGAGAAGTTGGTGGGGTCGGGAAAGTCCACCACGATCACATCAAACATGTCGGCCCCCACGCTTCCCGCTGCGCGTGGTGCGCTGCCCCCCAAGGGGGCGCTCGCGCCCTCGATGGGGCTTGCAAAAGCACCATCGACTCGGGGCGGCCCGTCGGCACTCATATCATCCCCCGCCTGCAGCCACTGAAAAGCATCGGTGTTGACGATGTGCAGTTTGGGGGACGACAGCGCGCCGCCGTTGAGGCGCACCATGGCCGGGTCGGCGGCAAACAGGCCGGTCATGTGCGGGTCCAGCTCCACCAGGGTGACACTTTCCACGCTGGGGTACTTCAAAATTTCGCGCACCGCCATGCCGTCACCACCGCCGAGCACGGCCACCCGGCGCGGCGCGCCAAAGGCGGCCATGGCGGGGTGCACCAGTGCCTCGTGGTAGCGGTATTCGTCACGCTGGGCAAACTGCAGGTTGCCATTGAGAAACAGCTTGTGCCCGGTGCGCCCGTGCGTCACCACAATGCGCTGGTAGGGCGAGCTGGCCGATAACACCACCGGCTCATGGTAGAACTTGTCTTCGGCCAGGGTGGTGATGTGGTCCGCCGCCGCAAAGCCCGCCCCCAGCACCGCCACGGTCAACGCACAGGCCGTGGCATGCGCTGCAAACCGCCGCAGTTCATGGCGAAACACCCACAGCGCCCACACCGCCACCGCCGCATTGAGCAAGCCAAACAGCAGCCCGGTGCGAATCAGCCCCAACTGCGGCACCAGCAGCAGCGGAAACGCCACCGACACGGCCAGCGCGCCCAGGTAGTCAAACGTCAGCACCTGTGACACCAGCTCCTTGAGTGCCACCTCGCGTTTCAGTATCCGCATGACCAGCGGAATCTCCAGCCCCACCAGCACCCCCACCAAGCCCACCAGACCGTACAGCAGCAAACGGAAAGCCCCCGGCATGTAGGCATTGGCCACAAACAGCAGAGCCGGCAGACAACCACCGGCCAGCGCCACCAGCAGCTCGATGCGCAGAAAATGCGCGGGCAGTTGCCGCTCGAAAAAGCGCGACAACCACGAACCCACGCCCATGGCGAACAGGTAGCAACCAATCACCGTGGAGAACTGCAAAATGGAGTCGCCCAGCACATAGGACGCCAGGGCGCCGGCCGCCAATTCGTAGACCAGGCCACACGCGGCCACCACAAACACGCTGGCCAGCAGCGTGACTTCCAGGGCCTGCGGCGCACGCCGCAGCGCGGGTGACTGACGGGAAGGGGGCAGACTCATTCCGGTCAATTCGCCGCCGGGCCACTGCGCGGCACTGGTGCAGCTTGCGCAGACACAGACGAGTGCAAGGCCGGATTCAGCTCAGTGGATGGCCGCGGCCACAATCAGGCAGATGCCCAGGCTCATGGCGGCCACCACCAGGGCCAGCGCCACGTTTTGTTTTTCCACAATCTCGCCCCACAGGTCGTAGGGGGTGATTTTGTCGATGATGATGAAGCACAGCCAGAACACCAGCACACCAACCAGTGCAAACACCAGTGATGCCATCACGGCACCCGGTTTAATCATTTCAAAACCCATATCCATATCGATCTCCTTCAAATGAATGCGTTGTCGGCCCTGCGCGCTATTTGTGCCCGCCACCGCCCGAGAATCCGCCAAACGAACCGCCCGAACTGCGGTAGCTGGAACTGCAGTTTTCCACCTTGGGGTCGCAGCTGGAACACTTGCTGAGCAGACTCAACAGAATCAGGGCGACAATCAGCACCACGATGATGGTGCCTGCGCCAATGCTGGGCGCGGCGCTGAACGGCGCCACGTCGCGCTTGAACAGGTCTTTTTTATCCTGCAGCTTGAACGCCTGGGCCACCGCATCGCTGCTGATCTGCTCGCCGTGCGACCACACCAGCTCGGAGGGGCTTTGCTCCAGCGACAGCAGGCTTTTGCCATTGGCAAAATCCTTGTTCTGGGTTTTCTGCCCGCGCACCACCGGCCAGTAAAACTCGCCACACACGTAGTTGGTTTCGGCCTCGTAGCTGTATTTCAGGGTATAGGTGGAGCCCAGGTAGCTGGCCGACTGGGCGCTGCTGCTGGCCATGGTGGGCGCGCCGGTGGTGGGGCGCACCAGGCTCCAGCCCTCCTCGGAATCGACCAGAAAACTGAAACCTTTTTTCTGGTTGTAGAGCAGGTATTCGCTCCAGCCAAAATGCTCGTCGTCGCCCGGCGCCACACCCATGCGGTGCTGAAACCCCACCACCTGCCAGGCAGTGCCCTGCAAGGTGCCCACCGTGCCCAGGGGAATGAGCGGGTTGATGGGCTCGTCCTGCATGGCCGATTTCAGTTCTCCGCCAATGCCTTGGCTGAGGTCAATCAGGCTATTGCAACTGCCGCAGGTAATGCTTTTGCTGCTGGCCAAGGCCACGGCGACCGGTGCACCACAGTGCGGACAGTCGAACTGGCGGCCCTTTTCCTCTTTGGTGGACTCGTCTTTCAACCCCTTCAATGCCAGGTCGTCGAGCTGCACCGCCGTGCCTTGCGACACGGTGGGCGGCGCTTGGGTGTAGTCGATGGAGAGAACTTCGGAACTTTCACCGCGCAGCTCCACCACATCAAAAGGGTGCCCCAGTGCCGGCAACTTGGGCAGCTCGCCCTGCGCACTGATGAGCTGGGCCGACACATTGCTGGCCACCGTGTACAGCTTGCCGTTGATGGTGGTGCGTGCGCCAACCCGAAAACGCGCCGCCTCGGGCAAGGCACTTTGCGTGCGCAGCGGCACGGTGAACACGTAGGCACCGTTGTCTTCGGCCAGCCAGCCGTTGGTGCCATCGTCAAAAAAAGCATTCCATTCGGCCCAGGTGCCTTTTGCGGTTTTGTACTGCAGGCGCCCGATCAGGGTGAAGTTACGCTTGTTGTAGCTGCCGGTGGCAAACAGTTGCAACGGGCTGTGGTCGTCAAACAGCTCGGCCATTTTGCCCAGGCGCGACAGCACCTCACCCTGGCGCACCACCGTGCTCTGGCAGTAGCCACAGACGGCGTGGGTGGACTGGGCAGAGCGGAACTCGACCGGGGCACCGCAGCCCGGGCAGGGCGCGGTATAGCGGCGTTGGGTCGCGGTTGGCTGGGTCACAAAAGAAGGGTCGGTAGAGCGTTATGCTACGTACAAGGAGGAGCCCGAAGGGCGGGGGGGATGGGGCACGGCAGCATGACGCTCTGCCGCCCCGGCCAATCAATCGCTACACCAGTTTTTTCAACAACTCGGCTTTCTTGGCCGAAAACTCTTCTTCGGTCAGGATGCCCTTGCCCTTCAAATCCGCCAGTTTCTCCAGCGTGGCCATCACCTCGTCGGGTTTGATGCCCACCGCAGCAACGGCCTGTGCCGCCAGCTGCAACCGGCGCCTGCCCTTGCAAACCCGCCGCCAGGTTCTGCGCCAGCACCTGCCCCAGCGCCACGCCGGCGCCCAGGCCCATGGCGTCGCCGGCAATACCGCTGCCACCGCCCCCACCGCCTTCGGCGAATTTGGGAATGGACTGCGCAGTCTGGTACTGCATGAATTTGCCCATGTCGTTGCCCACCATGCCCATGCCAATCTTCTGGTCCATGATTTTTTGCAGCTCTTCGGGCAGCGAGACGTTTTGCACCGTCATGCCTTCGAGCTTGAGGCCGAGCTTGGCCATCTCGGGGTCGAGCTGGGCGCTCAGGGCCTTGGCAAACTCGATCTGGTTGGCCGCCAGGTCCAAAAACGGGATGCCGCTGGCGGCAATGGCCGTGCTGATGTTTTGCAGCACCAGGCCGCGCAACTGGCCGTCAATATCGGCCACGGTGTAGTTCTCGCGCGTGCCCGAGATTTCGGTGTGGAACAGCTTGGGGTCGGCAATGCGGAAGGCGTAGTTGCCAAAGGCGCGCAGGCGCACGGCGCCAAAGTCGGCGTCGCGGATGGTGATGGGCTGGGGCGTGCCCCACTTCTGGTCAACCTGCTGGCGCGTGCTAAAAAAGTACACATCGCTCTTGAAGGGCGACTCAAACAGCTTGTCCCAGTTCTTCAGGTAGGTCAGCACCGGCAGGGTCTGCGTGGTGAGTTTGTGCGTGCCGGGGCCAAACACGTCGGCCAACTTGCCTTCGTTGACAAACACCGCCATTTGCGACTCGCGCACCACCAACTGGCCGCCGTTCTGGATTTCCATGCCCGACATGGGGAAGCGCCAAGCCAGTGTGCCGTCGCCCTCCTCGGTCCATTGAATGACGTCAATAAACTGCTTCTTGATGAAATCCATCAGTGCCATGGCGGGGACTCCTTGTGTAGGGTTAACGGTAGCCGGGGGCCATCATACACAGCACCCCGTGGCCTGCGTCAAGCTGTCACAGGCATGGGATATGCTGCGACCATGCGCCAATCCCCTGCCTCTCCCATCGTCTGCCACTCGGGCCCCATGCAGGGCCAGTATGCCCCCCGCTTCGCACCGTTGGCGAACCAGTTTGCCCAAGCGCTGGAGCGTGGGCAGGAGATCGGCGCCAGCCTGTGCGTGTACCACCGCGGCGAGATGGTGGTGGACCTGTGGGGCGGCCTGGCCGACACCGCCACGCGCAAACCCTGGACGGCCGACAGCCTGATTGTGGTGTTCTCCGCCACCAAGGGGCTGGTCGCCATGGCCTTGAACCTGGCGGCTGAGCGCGGGGCGTTTGAATGGGACGCCCCGGTGTCACGTTATTGGCCTGCTTTTGGCCAGTTCGGCAAAGAAGACATTACCGTGCGCCAGATGTTCAACCACCGCGCCGGGCTGCATGGCATCCGCACCCCTTTGGCGCTGGACCAGTTGTGCAACCCCACGCAGGCCGCTGCCGTGCGCCAGGCGCTGGAGACCCAGTCACCGGCATGGCCTGCCGATTCCCAGCAGGGTTACCACGGCATCAGCTACGGTTTGTATGCGAATGCATTTTTTTCGCAGGTGTGCCATGAACCCCTGGCCACGTTTTTACACCGCGAATACCTCGACCCGCTGGGAGCCGATGTCTTTTTAGGCACCCCACAGGCGCAGGACCACCGCATCGCCACCCTGTACCCGCACAGCACCCCGGCGCACCTGGGCCGCATGGTGCTCGCCGCTGTGCGCGGGGGCAGCACCGAGAGCAATGTGGCACGCTCGTTTTTGCGCGGCCAGCACGCCAAACAGGCCTTTGGCAACCCGCCCACACCCGGTGGCATTGGCACCTACAACCGCCCTCCGGTGCGCCGGCACAACCTGGCCTGGGCCTCCGCCACCGCCACCGCGCGCGGGCTGGCGCGGGCCTACGTGCCCTGGGCGATGGGCGGGCAGTGGCAGGGGCGGCGCTTGATTTCAGAGCAGACGATTGCGCCGCTGCTGCAACGCCAGGGCTGGAGCAACCAAGACCTGGTGCTGGGCAAACCCATGGGCTGGGCGCAGGGCTTCCTCAAGGAAGACGACCACGTTTTTTCGCCCAACCGCAGCTCCTTTGGCCACCCCGGCATGGGTGGCGCACTGGGCTGGTGCGACCCCTCGCAGCAACTGGCGTGGGGCTACACCATGAACCGCTGCGACTGGCGCATCCGCTCACCCCGCGCCTTGGCGCTGTGCGAGGCCCTGTACCGCTGCAAGCTGGATGACTAACGGGGTGGCGTTTACGCTGCCAGTGCCTCCATGGGCACACCGAAACGCAGTGCCAGTGCCTGCACTTGGCGCAAGTTGAGCTGGCGTTTGCCAGTGAGCACCTCTGACACCACGCTTTGCACCCCCACCTCCGGCAAGTCACACTGGCGCAGGCCGTGCTGCTCCATTAAAAACACCAACCGACTTGCCGGGGTACTGCTGTCGGGCCACGGGTGCACGCGCGCTTCGTACGCATGTATGCGCTCAGCCAGCAGAGCCGCCAAGCCGCCCAAAGGCCCTGCATCGAGCGCGGGCGCATCGTCCATCAAACTTTCTGCCACCTCCATCAGCTGGTGGTAGTGCGCCTCGTCACGCACAGCCCCTCCCAAGCCCAGCGTCTCATGCAAAGCCACCCAGTGGGCGGTAATGTCTGTCAGGTTCATTTCCAGGCTCCTTTGTCATACTCGCTGTGGGTGAGTACGGCCTTGACCCACACCAATCCGGCTTGGAACGCAATGGTGCAAACCAACCGGTACTTGTTGCCCCCAATGTTGAAAACATACCGGTCGCCCACCTTGTCCACACTGGCAAACGTGGCCTTGAGCTGGGCAAAACTGGCGTAACTACCCGCCTCGATCAAACGCCTGAAATCCTGCAGCGGCGTGCCTGCATCCGGGTACAGTGCCGCAAATTCACGCAGCGCTTTGTTGGAGATCAGCTTCATGGGCAAGTGGCAATTTTATCGCAAGTTGCGATAACCACAAACCGAAACTACGCATTGGGCAACACGCGCGGAATGCGGATGGTGAAGCAGGTGCCTTGGCCGGGTGTGGACTCCACATCGACCCGCCCATGCAGGGTCTTGTTGACCAGGTTTTGCACGATGGCCATGCCCAGGCCAGTGCCACCACGGCCAATTTTGGTGCTGAAAAACGGCTCAAACATTTTCCCCAGCTGCTGTGGTGTCATGCCTACGCCGTTATCGGCCACACGCAGCAGCACCTGATCACCTTCGAGTTGCGCACCGATGGTCAACACCCCGTCGCTGCGCCCCTCAAAGGCATGCAGGTAGGCGTTGTTGACCAGGTTGATGACCACCTGGCCCAGTGAGCCGGGCTGGCTGTCCATGACCAGATCGGGCGCAATGTCCACCACCACGCGGTGCGGATGGCGTTTCAGGCTGGGGCTCAGGGCGTGCAGTATTTCGCCCACCACGGCGGCCAGGTGGAAGCTGCGGCGCTGCTCGCTGGCCTGGTCGGCCGCCACCTGGTGGAAGTTTTCCAGCAACTTGACCGCGCGCTGCAGATTGCTTTCCATGAGACTGGTGGCTTCGCGCGCCTGCTCCATATAACGGTCCAGATCGGAGCGTTTGATCTGCCCCGATTGCAGCAACTGCGCCATCGTGCGGGTCTGGTCGGCCAGCGTGCTGGCCACCATTTTGCTGTTGCCCAATGGGGTTCCCAGCTCGTGCGACACGCTGGCAATCATGGTGCTCAGGGTGGCTTTGGCTTCGCTGTGGGCCAACTCGTCGCGGGATTGCTGCAAACTCTCCAGCGCCTGCTCCAGTTCGGTGGTGCGGCTGGCAACCCGTGCTTCCAGATTTTCGTTGAGCTCCTGCACCTCGCGCAGGGTACGGCGCAGCGTTAATTGGGCGTGCACGCGGGCGCGCACCACGGCGGCGTTGATGGGCTTGGAGATGAAATCGACCGCCCCCAGCTCCAGACCCATGGTTTCTTCCTGGGGATCGTTGTGGGCGGTGACAAAGATGATGGGGATGTCGCGTGTGCGCGCACCGGCCTTGAGCTGCTTGCACACGGCATGGCCGTCCATGCCAGGCATGATGACATCGAGCAAAATCAGGTCGGGCAGGGTTTCGGAACAAAATTTGAGCGCCTGCTCACCCGACGTGGCCATGAACACCTCGTGCCCGTCCTTGAAGACCTGGTAGAGGGTCTGGATATTGATGGGCTGGTCATCAACGACCAGCAAGATGGGCTTGGGTAGGGGGTGCATAGTGGCGCAATCAATAGGTCCAGCCGCCGTACAGTCAGTATCGCACTGCCACGGCCCGGGCACAACCCGAAAGAACCCCAAAAAATCCCGATCTGGCCCCAAGGCAATCCCTGCCTGCGGGCCATGTAACACCGTCCGTGCACAATTTGCCACCCGACATGGCGCACCGTGTGCGGGTTTTTCCATCAATGGCCCCTCCATGCAATCTTTTTCCGCACGCACCCACCGCTACAAACGCTTTGTCCTCTACAGCCTCACCGGAGTGCTGGTCCTGTGGGCCACGGCCTGGTTGGCCACGCCTGCGCTGCTCACACACCTGATCGAGGTCCGTGGCAGCGCAGCGCTGGGCCGCGCACTCACCGTTGGCGCGGTGGATTTCAGGCCCTGGTCGCTGGAACTCACGCTGAGCGACCTGGCCCTTGCCAGCGCCGATGGCAAAACCCGCCAGCTGACGCTGCAGCGGGTCTATGTAGACGCCGAGCTGCAATCCCTGGCGCGACTGGGCCCGGTGCTGGACGCGGTGGTGGTGGAGTCGCCCACACTGCACCTGACCCGCACCGGCAGCGGGCGCTACGATGTGGACGACATCGTGGAGCGCCTGCGTGCAAGAGCCCCGGCACCCGGGCCGGACGCGGCGCCAGCGCCGCTGCGTTTTGCGCTTTACAACCTGGAGCTGCGCAACGGTGCCGTGCACTTTGACGACCAGCCGGTGGCGCAACACCACACCCTGCGCCAGCTGCATGTGACGCTGCCTTTTTTGAGCAACCTGGAGGCCACGCGCGACGTCACGGTGCAGCCGCACCTGGCGTTCGAACTCAACGGCAGCGCCTTTGACAGCACCGCCCAAGGCACCCCGTTTGCCAGCACCCGCAAAGGCGAAGCGCAGGTAAAAATCACCGCCATGGACCTGGCGCCCTACCTGGCGTACTGGCCCGCCAAACTGCCGGTGCAGCCCCGCAGCGCGGTGCTGGACACCGACCTGCACATGCACTTTGCCCGGGCACCCCAGGCGGCGCTGTCGGTATCGGGCCGCGTGGCCGTCACACAACTGGCCCTTGCCGATACCCACGGCAATGCACTGCTGGAGGTGCCATCCATCCAGGCCGTGCTGGACGATGTGCGCCCGCTCGACAACGTGGCGCAGTTGGCGTCGCTGGAGATCACCGGCCTCCAGCTGTGGGCCCACCGCAGCCGCAGCGGCCAGCTGAACTGGGATTTCAGCCACACCAAACCCGCCCAAAATGCTACCAAAACAGTAGCTGCATCCGCACACCCAGCGGGCGTAAACGGCCAAAATGACCCTCAAAAACCAGCCCCTGCGGGCTGGCAACTGGCGCTGGCGCAGATGGCGCTAACACAGGGCACCATCCATTGGACGGACGACAGCACCCACCCCCCAACGGCGCACACCCTGACCGGGGTCGCGCTCCAGGCCAAGGCCGTGCGCTGGCCATTGGATGCAGGTGCTGCCCCGGCAGCGTTCTCCGGATCAATGGCACTGGCACTGAAGGGCAAACCCGCACAACTGCAGTTTGACGGCCAGGGCAGCCACCACAGCGGCACCGTACACGCCACCCTGCAGGATTTCGCCCTGGCCAGCATGGGGCCGTACCTGGCGCCATTTCTGGTGCCGCAACTGACTGGCACGCTGCAAGCCCAGGCACAGGCCCAGTGGCGCCCCGAAGGGGTGCAGCTCACGGTGCAGCGTCTGGCGCTGCGCGATACCGCCCTGCACGCCGGTGAGGCCGGCGACTGGCCCCGCTTCCAGTCGCTGGAGCTGGGCAACGCCCGGATCGACCTGGAAAAGCGCCGCGTGCACCTGGGCACGCTGGCCCTGCGCGCACCCAACCTGCGGGTAGAGCGCGACGCCGATGGCCAGTGGATGACACAGACGTGGTTCCCCCCCACTGGCGCACCCCCCACGGCCGATGCCAGCAACGCAACGGACAGCCCCCGTGCACCGCCCCCGGCGGCGGCCGTCGTTCCAGCCAGCGCCCCTGTCGCAGCCCACACCACACCCTGGAGCGTGGCGGTAGACGACCTGTTGGTGCACGACGGCACCGTGGCCTACCTCGACCGCAGCACCACCCCCCGACGGGTGCGCCTGGCGGTGTCGGAGCTGAACCTGGCGCTGCAAAACGCCACGCTGGATGGCACCAAGCCCACGCCCCTGACGCTGTCGGCCCGCATCAAGGCCGGTCGTACCGAGCCCGGCACCCTGGCCTTCAAAGGCAGCGCCATGTGGGCCCCGCTGGACTTGCAGGGCAGCCTGGAGGCCCACGACCTGCCGGTGCACGCCATCGCCCCCTACTTTGCCAGCCATCTCAACCTGCAACTGCTGCGCGCCGACACCAGCTTCAGCGGCCAGTTGCAGTATGCCAAGCGGGCCACCGGCACCCAGCTCGGTCTGCAAGGCGACGGCACACTGGAAGACTTTCGCGCCAACAGCGTGCTGGGCAGCGACACCGATCTGAATGTGGGTGAAGAACTGTTGAGCTGGCGGGCGCTCAACGTGCCCGGCATCCAACTGGCCATGGCCCCCGGCACCGCCACGCAGCTAACGGTGCGCGAGGCCACCCTGAGCGACTTTTTTGCCCACGTCATCGTGAATGAAAAAGGGCGCATCAATCTGCAGGATCTGGTCAAAAAAGACACTGCAAGCCCGCCACCCGCACAGGGCGAAGCCCCAGCGGCAAGTTCTGCCACCCCTTCAAGCGCCGCCGCCGCAACGCCAGGCAATACGCCCGAGGCCATCATCCAGATGGGCCCCATCAGCCTGGTGCATGGCAAAGTGCTGTTTGCCGACCGTTTTATCAAACCCAACTACACCGCCGACCTGAGTGAACTGACCGGGCGCCTGGGCGGCTTCTCGTCCGTAGCCCAAAGCGGCGTGGTGCAACTCGCCGATCTGGACCTGCGCGGCCGCGCCGAAGGCACCGCGCAGCTGGAGATCACCGGCAAACTCAACCCCCTGGCCAAGCCATTGGCGCTGGACATCCAGGGCCGCGTGCGCGACCTGGAGCTGCCGCCGCTGTCGCCCTACGCCGTCAAATACGCCGGTTACGGCATCACCCGCGGCAAACTCAGCATGGACGTGGGCTACACCGTGGCACCCAACGGCCAGCTCACCGCGCGCAACCAGCTGGTGCTCAACCAGCTGAGCTTTGGCGACAAGGTGGAGGGCGCCCCGGCCAGCCTGCCGGTCAAACTGGCCGTGGCCCTGCTGGCCGACCGCCATGGCGTGATCGACATCAACCTGCCCATCAGCGGCTCGCTCAACGACCCCGAGTTCAAAATTGGCGCCCTCATCTTCAAACTGATTGGCAACCTGATCGTGAAAGCCGTCTCGGCCCCGTTCAGTCTGCTGGCCAATGCCGTAGGGGGCAGCGCCGATGAAATGGGCAGTGTGCGTTTTGCCCCCGGCAGCAGCACCCTTTCGCCCGAGGCCAAAACCAGCCTGGACAAAATTGCCAAGGCCCTGACCGACCGGACCGCCCTGAAGATGACGGTGACGGGCTCGGCCGCACTGGATGGGGAGCGCGACGCACTCAAACGCCAACGCCTGCACGCCTTGCTGCTAAGCGAAAAACGCCGCCGTGCCAGCGTAACCAGCAACGATGGCGGCACCGCCGGTGCGCTGGGCGAGGCCGAATACCCGGTGCTACTCAAAGCCGTGTACCGCCGTGCCGACATTACCAAACCCCGCAATCTGGTGGGTCTGGCCAAAGACATCAGCGTGGCGGAGATGGAAACGCTGCTAATGGCCAACATGCAAGTCACCACCGATGCGGCGCAGGCTCTGGCCCTGCAACGCGGCGTGGCGGTCAGGGACTATTTGGCTAACCAGAAGCTGCCGCCCGAGCGTCTGTTTTTGGGCGGGGCCAAGCTGGTGCAGGCCGAGGCGGACTGGACGCCGCTGGCGGAGTTGAGTTTGGGGGAGCGGTGAGTCCCCGTTGCCAGCCGATCCGGTAGACGCGCTGGCGGTTCGATTGGTAGCCTTTGACGCAGCGCAAGCCCCACCAGTGCGCGCAGGCCAAAGTGGCACGACGGCGGTGCGATACTGCAACGCGTTGCACAACAACGCCCAAAAAAACCCGTCACAACGAGGAGACACCATGAGCCAACAAACCAAATACCTGCTCGACGAAAACCAGATGCCGCGCTTCTGGTACAACATCCAGGCCGACCTGCCCACACCCGCCCCGGCCGTGCTGCACCCCGGCACGCTGCAGCCCGTGGGCCCCAACGACCTGGCGCCGCTGTTCCCCATGGAGCTGATCATGCAAGAGGTCAGCCAGGAGCGCGAGATCGAAATCCCCGAGCCGGTGCGCGACGTGTTTCGCCTGTGGCGCCCGGCACCGCTGTACCGCGCCCACCGCCTGGAAAAAGCCCTGGGCACCCCGGCCAAGATTTATTACAAGTACGAAGGCGTCAGCCCCGCCGGTAGCCACAAGCCCAACACGGCGGTGCCGCAGGCCTTTTACAACCAGCAAGCGGGCACCAAACGCCTGGTAACCGAGACTGGCGCCGGGCAGTGGGGCACATCCTTGTCGTTTGCCGGTTCGCTCTACGGCTTGCAGGTGGAGGTGTACCAGGTGCGCGTGTCGTACGACCAGAAGCCTTACCGCCGTGCCGTGATGGAGACTTACGGCGCGCGCTGCGTGGCATCGCCCTCTAACGAAACGGCTTATGGCCGTTCGGTGCTGGCCAGCCACCCCAACCACCCCGGTAGCCTGGGCATTGCCATCAGCGAGGCGGTGGAGCTGGCCGCGCAGCGCGACGACACCAAGTACGCACTGGGCTCAGTGCTTAACCACGTGCTGCTGCACCAGACCATCATTGGCCAGGAGGCCATGGAGCAGATGAAGATGGCCAACGACTGGCCCGATGTGGTGATTGGCTGCGCCGGTGGCGGCTCCAACTTTGCAGGCATTGCCTTTCCGTTTATCGGCCACGGCCTGCGCGGTGGCGAAAAGTCGCGCATTGTGGCGGTGGAGCCAGCGGCCTGCCCCTCGCTCACCCGCGGCAAATACGCCTACGACTTTGGCGACACCGGCCACATGACACCGCTGTCCAAAATGCACACCCTGGGCAGCAGCTTTACGCCGCCAGGCTTCCACGCCGGTGGCCTGCGTTACCACGGCATGGCACCGCTGGTGTCGCACTGCAAAGAGCTGGGCTTGCTGGAGGCCGTGGCCTACAACCAGGTGGAGTGTTTTGAGGCCGGTGTGCTGTTTGCCCGCAACGAGGGCATCGTGCCCGCGCCCGAGTCCAACCACGCCGTCAAGGGTGCCATTGCCGAGGCGCTGCGCTGCAAGCGCGAAGGCAAGGCCGAAACCATTTTGTTTTGCCTGTCTGGCCACGGCCACTTTGACATGGCCTCGTACCAGAAGTTTTTTGCCGGTGAACTAACCGATGAAGGCTACGACGAACGCGAACTGTCGCAAGCGCTGGCGGAATTGCCGAACGTGCCGGTGGCGGCGTAGTCATTTCCAATGCGGGGTAAAAGCGGGTCGAGATGTCAGCCGCGATACCCGATGCAATGTCGGTGTGGTAGGTATGCAATGTCAGCTTACGTGACTTGATCATGTCCATCCATGCGTCGCCGTCCTGAATGAGGGCGTCGTTAAAAGCCTGGCGGGTGGCATGTGCCGCGCGCGGGCATCCGATAGTCGCTATCGTTTCAGGCGCATAACCACTTCTGCACTTCTGCCATCGTCGGAATGCGCCCACTGCTGACCAGTGTGTCATTGATAACCAGGCCGGGCGTGCTTAACAGGTCATACCGCATGATCTGCTTCATGTCGGACACCTTTTCAAACTCCGCTTGCACCCCGGCGGCGCTGGCCGCCTCTCTGGCCACGGCCTCCAGCTTTTTGCAGTTGGCACACCCAGGTCCCAAAATTTTGACGTTTAACACAGCAGTTCTCCTTTGGATAAAAAATCAGGGTCAATCAGGCATCAGCCGACGGTGCCTGTACCACGCCAGTGAGCCGATCAACAGCACCAAAAACAGTCCCAATGCAGTGGCCAAAGGCCACCAACCCGCGCCATCGACCCAGGCGCCGTAGATCAACCCCGCACAAACGCTGAACACCGCCACCAGGCCCACGTAGGTGAGCGTTTTGGTGCGGGCGATCACGGCGCTCACCATCAGCATGCTTTGCAAACTGAGTTCAGGGTCAGCCATCAGGTAAGCCAAGAGCGGGCCAGGGTGCATGCCAAGATCGAGAAACATGCGCGCCACCGGCACTTCGACCAGCGTGGGGAAGTACATGAAAACGCCAAAACCCACCGCCACCGCGTTGGCCGGTACCGTGTTGCTTCCCGCCAGACTTTCAATCCATTCGGGGCGGATCACCTGGCGCACCATGCCAACAATAAAAACGCCCAGCACCAGCAGGGCAAAAATCTGCTTCACAAAGCGCCAGGCTTCCCAAAGCCAAGCCCGCCAGTCGTCTGCCGCCAACTGATGGGCGAAGTGCCCCACCGCCCACAAGGCCAGCGCCACGCCGAAGAACCGGCCTGTGAAAGCAACTTGCAGGGTTTCCACGCCGGGTGTTAGCCGCATGGCAGCCACCAGCAAGGTGGCAGCCGTAAGACCCAGTGCCACCCAGGTCCAGCGGTTGGCACCTTCAACAATGTTTTCCAGTCCTTGCCAGGCGGTCAGCGCGATCAGCAGCAGCAGGCCGATCAACACCGAGCCCTGAAAGCTGACCCCTTCTTCGCCTTTGGTAGCATCAAACGGCACCCATTCCAGCAAGGTGGCCTGCCAGGTCTGCGCCCACGGCAAGGGCAAATCCAGGGCAAAAACGGTGGAGGTTAAGGGCCACAACTTCAGGGTACCTGCAATCAACAGCCCCACCAGCGACAACAACACTCCAAGAGCAGCGGGTGCTATCTGGGCCGTTGCGGCAAACAGTTGATCGGTTTGTGCATCATGGCTGGCATCTTCGCGCCAAAAAATCATGGCCATCAACATGCCGATACCAACACCAAACAACAGGCACAACACCAGCCGCGCAATCGCAAACTCTGGCCCCAGAATGCTGCCGGTATATGCCAGCGCCATGATGTTGCCCGCCGGGGCAAAAAACAAAAAGGTGATGGCCGGGCCAATGCCCGCGCCTTTTTTGTAAATACCGGCAAACAGCGGCACGATGGTGCACGAACAAACGGCAATCAAAGAACCTGCCACCGCCGCCGCCGGGTACGACACGTAGGCCGGCGTGTTGCGCCCGAGCCAGCGCGTGATGCTGGCCTTGGGGATCAGGGCGGCCATGGCGCCTGCAATAAAGAATGCGGGCAGCAGGCACAGCAACACATGCGCGGCCAAATAGGCGGCCAGACTGCCGGTGCCACCTCGAATCATCGTTAAAGCAAGTTCCATAACACTCCCGGCTTTCTGTTTGCTATATTTTCAGGAGCTGCTTGCGCACGCTCCATAAGGGCTGGAGGCACTTTTGACTATCCAGTCGTGGCATACGTTCTAGCCCCCACAAGGCGTTGCAAGCGCTTGCGTTGCCACTTGCAAGGTCACATGGCTGATCTGAAAGTCGTCGTGCAGCTTCTCGGAGGCCATTTCCAAAAAATCGTCGCCCCCGCCACCGTGGGGCATCACCAAATGGGCGGTCAAGGCAATATGCGAGGTGCCCATGGCCCAAATGTGCAAATCACTGACTGCACTGACGCCGGGCAAGCCCTCCAGGCACTGGCGCACCGCCACCGGGTCTACGCTGCTGGGCACGCCATCAAACAGCAGGTGCAAGGACTCTTTGAAGAGACCCCAGGTACCCCAAAGAATGACGGCACCAATCGCCAGGCTCACCACCGGGTCCAGCCAGTTCCAGTGCATCCACAGGGTCAGCGCACCGGCTAGCACCACCCCTGCCGATACCAGCGCATCGGCTGCCATATGCAAAAAGGCACCCCGAATGTTCAGGTCCGTCTCGCGCCCCCGCATAAACAACAGTGCCGTGGCCGCGTTGACCATAATGCCCACCCCGGCCACCGCCATCATGGTCAGCCCCTGGGCCGATGCATCGGCTCCGCCGGAGTGGAGTCGCTCCACGGCCTCCCACATCAAGGCACCGATGGCCACCAGCAGCAGGAGTGCGTTGGCAAACGCCGCGAGGATGGTGCCGCGCTTCCAGCCATAGGTGTGCCGGGGGTTGGGCCGAATGCGCCCGGCCAGCGCGCCGCCCCAGGCCAGCACCAAACCCGCCACATCGCTGAGGTTGTGCCCCGCGTCGGCCAGCAAGGCCAGGGAGTTGATCTTCCAGCCGTAAAAAGCCTCGATGCCGACAAAGGCGAGATTCAGCCCAATGCCAATGGCAAAAGCGCGGTTGAAGTTGGCCGGGGCGTGGTGGTGATCGTGATCGTGATCGTGATCGTGGTGGGTATTTTTTTTAGTCATGGCACGGGTGTAATTTCTTCAGACAGCCATGGACGCGCATGACGTCGCAACCCCAGATAGCGCACTCCCAACAGGCCGCGGCGGCCTTTTCATCATCCACAGCTTGGGGCCCTTATCGGGCATTTGAATGGAGTGAACGACTTGAAACCCAAAGCCCTCGTAATACCCGACATTGTTGGGATTAGCAGTCTCTAAATAGGCACAGGTCTGCAGGGCATCACACTTGTGCAGCATGGGCTTCAATAAAGCGCGCCCTGCCCCTGTGCCCTGATGGTCCGGGTCCACTCCGAGCAGTTGCAGGTAGTAGTGCGGTTCTCGTGGGTGGTGGTACTCCATCTTCTCTATCCCCACCATGCGGGAAAACAGGCTGTTCCAACCCACCGCCCCGATAAACGCGGGCGCCACTTTGGCCTGTTTCAAGAAACCAATTTTTCCCCGCCCTGGCGGATACCACAGCGCAACACTGTTGAGTGTTGTCCGTCGTATAGATCTCGCCATGGGGTTGCGCCAGCCCATTCAACATCATGGTGAAAAACTGGCGATAAGCGATTGCTCTTTTTTCATCGCGGCGAATCAGCCATGCGATATGCGGGTCCGCATCAAAGGCTTTGATCAGAACCTCTATCAGTTGGGGGTAATCTGCAGGCTTGGCCGTTTGAATGCCATGGTGAGGTGTGAAAGGCATGAATCAATGATTTCCAGATCACAAAAGAATATGTGCAGCACTGCGATGGTCGCATTATGGGCAACTGGCTGCTTTTGACCCGGGAATCTACAGGCGGAACAAGGCAGAATCAGCGGCATGACTGTGCCTGCCGCCAATACACCGCCGCCCCGTGCCACCCCCACTTCCCCGCTAAACGCCCGCGCCATGCTGCTGGCCGCCGGGCGCGGCGAGCGCATGCGCCCACTCACCGACACCTGCCCCAAGCCGCTGCTGGCGGTACAAGGCAAGCCGCTGATGCAGTGGCCGCTGGAGGCGCTGGCGCGCGGTGGGGTCGATCACGTGGTCATCAATACCGCTTGGCTAGGGGCACAGATTGAGGCCAAATTTGGGCATCATTTTGGCCCTTTGCGCACGCCAGACGTGCGCAAGCAGCTATCAAATCAGGAGCATTCTGCCGCTACCAATGCTTCGGCTACGGCAGCCGCCACGGCCACCCTGCAACTGCATTACTCCGACGAGGGGCGTGACTTTGGTGGCGCCCTGGAAACCGCCGGTGGAATTGTGCGCGCACTGCCCTTGTTAGGCGAGGTGTTCTGGGTGCTGGCCGGTGACGTGTTTGCGCCCGACTTTGTGTTTGACCCCGCCGCCGTGCAGCGCTTTGTGGCCAGCGGCAAACTGGCCCACCTGTGGCTGGTACCCAACCCCGCGCACAACCCGCGCGGCGACTTTGGCCTGCAGACCGACACCGGCGTGCGCGATTCCGCCACGCCCGGTGCCGACCCGCTGCCCGGCGCTACCCATCCTGCGCGCACCGGCGCACTTGCCGATGCCCCAGCGCTGGCCCTGAGCCTGCCCGCTAACGACCCGCGCCCCCGCTACACCTACAGCACCATCGGCCTGTACCGTGCGGCGCTGTTTGCGCCGCCCTGGTGCGACATTCCTGCGGGCAACCCGCAGGGCGTCAAAGCCGCGCTGGCGCCGCTGCTGCGCGCCGCCATGGCGCAGGGCCAGGTCAGCGCCGAGCTGACCACCGGGCGCTGGACGGATGTGGGCACGCCCGAACGGCTGCAGGCGCTGAACCTCGTACAAGACGGCAAGCCATGAATACCGAAGCGCACCACCAGACACCCGCGCCGTTGCCGATGATGCTGCTAGGTGACATCAAAACGCTGATTGAAGAGGGCCGTCGCCAAGCAGCCACCGCTGTCAACATGGGGTTGACGCTGCTGTACTGGCGTGTAGGGCAGCGCATTCATGCTGAAATTTTGCAAAATGAACGCGCGGCGTATGGTGAGCAGATTGTCCCGTCGTGTTGGCGGTTTTGTGTGGCGTTCCCCGTGGTCGGCACTGTCTAGACAATTGAGTTGGAGTCATTTTCTGGAAGTGATTTACCAGAAAGACCCATTAAAACGCGACTTTTATGCAGAGATGTGCCGCATCAAACGCTGGAGTGTGCGTGATTTGCGCGAACGCATGACCGTATTACCTGCGCCCGAAGTGCTGCACCGCAAGCTGCATGAGGCCATTGAAACCGCCCGGGCGCGCATAGAAGCAAATTCCAATCAACATTCATCCCATCCCCATGCCTAGCACCATTCCCTACGCCCAACGCCGCGCCGCGCTGGCCGCCCACCTGGGGCCCCACGGCATCGCCATCGTTCCCACCGCGCCCACGCAACAGCGCAACCGCGACAACGACTTTTTGTTCCGCGCCGACAGCTACTTTTATTACCTGTGCGGCTTTGCCGAGCCCAATGCCTGGCTAGTGATTACCGGCGACGGCAAAAGCACGCTGTTTTGCCAGCCCAAGGACCTGGAGCGCGAAATCTGGGACGGCGTGCGCCTGGGGCCACAAGCCGCACCCGCCGCACTGGGCGTGGACGCGGCGCACCCCGTAAGCGCGCTGGACACCGAGTTGCCCAAAATGCTGGAGAACCGCGATGCCGTGTGGTACCCGTTTGCGACCCACCACGGGCTGGAAACCAAGGTGGACGGCTGGCTGCAGCCGGTGCGCGGTCGCATGCGTTTTGGCGCCCTGTGCCCGGACGTGCAACGCGACCTGTGCGCCGTGCTGGACGAAATGCGCCTCATCAAAGATGCCAGCGAACTCGCCACCATGGGCCGCGCCGCGCAGATCAGCGCTGAGGCCCATGTGCGCGCCATGCAAACCAGCGCGCGCATGTTGCGCGCTGGCCAAGAGGTGCGCGAATACCACCTGGACGCCGAATTGCTGCACGCATTTCGCCACCACGGCTCGCAACACACGGCCTATGGCTCCATCGTGGCGGCTGGCGCCAACGCCTGCGTGCTGCACTACCGCGCTGACGCCGGGCTGGTACACGACGGCGAACTGGTGCTGATTGACGCCGGTTGCGAGCTCGACGGTTATGCCAGCGACATCACCCGCACTTTCCCCGCCAATGGCCGCTTTACGGGGCCGCAGCGCGCCCTGTACGACCTGGTGGTGGCATCCCAATATGCGGCAGTGGCAGCCACTAAGCCCGGTGCGCGTTTTACCGACCCCCACGAAGCCAGCGTGCGTGTGTTGGCCCAGGGCATGCTGGACTTGGGTCTGCTCGACACCAACAAGGTGGGCAACCTGCACGATGTGATCGAGAAGCGCGCCTACAGTGCGTTTTACATGCACCGCACCAGCCACTGGCTGGGCATGGACGTGCACGACTGCGGCAGCTACACCGAGCCGGCAGAGCGCGGCCAAATCAGCGAACGCAAAGACGCCCTGAGCGGCGAAACCATCAAAGACCGCCCGGCCCGCGTGTTACGCCCCGGCATGGTGTTGACGCTGGAGCCGGGCATCTATGTGCGTGCAGCCGAGGGTGTGCCCGAGCAGTTTCACGGCATCGGCATTCGTATTGAAGACGACGCCGTGGTCACCGACCAGGGTTGTGATTTGATTTCGCGCGGCGTGCCGGTGGATGCGGACGCGATTGAGGCGCTGATGCGGGCATAAGTGGTGCGATGGGGCAAGCGGCAAACCGCGATGTAGCAGGTCACAAGCACTATATTTTCCATAGCTACTTACGCACACCAGCCGTGCGCAAACGCCCTATTTGACCCACAACCATGCAAGCCACAGCGCACATCAGGACGCGATGCCGGTGCGCTCCAGAATGTCGTTCACCAGCTCCAGCCGTACCAAGGGGTTGTCCAGCACCAGCATGCGTTGCTTCAGGTCCAGCGGAATGGGTAGTAGCTCGCACCAACGGTTAGACACCCAGGCACAGTCGTCCAACTGAAAGGGGGATTGTGCGGGGGCTTTTTCCGCGGCATCTTGGCCGGCCTGCAGGCGCTCCAGCACGGTGCGCAGGGCGGTGGCGGTGCCACGTAAATCGTGGGGGATGGGCACATGCAGGTCGTCGGCCAACAAAGTCACGTCGGCAATCCACAAGCCGTGTTTCAGGGTTTCCTGCCGCTCAATCTGAAAGCGCTGCAGCCCTTCGCATTGGATGCGCATCAGGCCCGGCTGCGGTGTGGTGAGCGCGTGCAAACGGGCCAGGGTGCCCACACGCGCAAAACTTTGGGGGGCAAAAGGAGGCGAGCCCGCTGCACCGGTGCCGGGCTGGCGCACTTCGCGGCCTTCGGTGAGCAACACCACGCCAAACGGGGCGCCGGTTTTTTGGCAGCGGGTAACCATGTCCAGGTAGCGCACTTCAAACACCTGCAGTGCCAAGGTGCCACCGGGGTAGAGCACGGCACCCAGCGGAAACAGGGGCAAGGACTGCAGTTTCACGGCAGGGACACGCGCAATTGCAAGGCGCGCAGGGGCTCCATGGCGCCGGCACTGCTGTAACTGCCGGCGCTGGGGGTGGCACCCCGTGTGGCAATCGTCACCCATTGTTGCAATGGCATACGCACAGTGGTGCTGAACTGGCGGCGCGTGGTGGCCGGCAGTTCGGCGCCGGTGCGTTCGGCTACGGTGTCGGACTGCCATTGCACGTCTACCCGCACGGGCCGCCCAGTACCGGCCCAGTGCGGGGTCACCACCAGCGTGTGCCCGGCCTCCACCGTGGTGATAGCCTGGGTGATGCCAGCACTGTTTTGCGCGGCCGTCGCGCCGCCCACAGCAAGGTTGTTGGTCGCCTGCTGTCCGGACAGCATCCACTGCATGGGGGTGCTGTGCACCAGGCGCAGCACAGCTTTTTCGCCACTTTGCACACGCACCTGCTGGACCGGCACCCCACCGTCAGCGGGCAGGGTACTGACCACGTAAGCAGCGGGGGCACTGGCTTCGCCTGCGCCTTGTTGCGGTGCGGCGCGTTCGCGCAGTTCCACCACCAGGTCGCGCGCCGCGGATTCGGGCTTGGGCGGGCGGGTGGCCGCAGGAACTTTGGGGGCGGCGGCCTTGGCCCCTGCAGGGGGCGGCGTTGTGGCAAGGGGCTGTGCACCGCCGATGGCAGGCACCAGGGCCAACACGGACGCCCCCAAAAACCGGCGGCAAATAGGGATGCGCATGCCTGCCCCTCTTTAGCCCGGTGCGGGCTCTGCAGCAGCCTCGCCACCCGACGGGGTGGCGGGGAGTGGTGCCTGTGGTGTGCTGTCACCCGCGTCGAGCTTGAGGAACCGGTCTTCGATGAAATTTTTCTCAGTCTGGTTGCGCTGGTAGGCCTGCTCAAGCTGGTCGATACGGGCCATAAGCGCTTTCTCGCGCGCCGCCAGCACGTCGATCTGGTCTTGCTGGCCCTGGATCAAACCCGACTGGTCCACACCGTCCGAGAATTTTTGCGAGGCAATCTGGGCCCGAATTTCATCAAGCTGGAAGGCATTTTCTTCGGCGTGGCGCTCCGCCGCCTTGGTGCGTTCGCGGGCTTTTTCAAGCTGCTCTTCCAACTCCTGGGTGCGCTGCAAAAGGTCGTCAAGAATACTTTGCTTGACACCTTTGACCTCCTTGATTTCTTCACGCAGGTCTTTGATGACGTGCGCGGCGTCGTTCAGGCGGTAACGCGTCTGGTCAATTTCGTCTTGCAGCTGGTGGTTTTTGCTCAGGGCGGCTTCCAGCTCCGCGTGCAATTTGGCGCGCTGCTCTTCCGGATTGGGTGCATACAGTGCGGCACCTTCTTTGTCGTCTGTACCCGGCCCGGTTTCTGACTTTTCGGCCGCTGTTTTGGCCAACACGGGTTTGAGACGGTCAATCAGGGTTTTGAGCTGAAACGATAACTCGGTCACGGCGCGCCCGGCCGAGCTTTCGCGTGAATCGAGAATGTCGTTGGTGCGCTCCATCTCCGAAAAAGCGCGCCGCACCACCACCTTGATGTGGCTGCCGGCCTCAATGACCTGGCTGGCCGCATTTTGCAGACTGATCTGGCTGCGCTCGGTGGCATCCAGGATGCGCATCAAGGCGTAGGCAACACCCACCATGAACAGCAGGTTGCAAAAGAACACAAACGCAAAAGCAGCATTGAGCAGGGTCATGTGGTCACCAGGAAAAAGGCCATACGCCCTTCGCCGTAGCCGGGAATGACCACCCGATAGTCCGAGCGCCGGTCGGTTTGGGTCAAAATTTCCATGAGCTTGGCAAAATTGCTCTTGACCATGCTGGAGCGCACCAGCGACACGGTGGCACCGGCGTGGCCGGAGGTTTCGGTCAGGCTGCGTGCAATGGCGTGCAAAAACGCGGTGGCGTGCTCCAGCATGGCACCCGAAGGTTGACCGGCATCCATGGCTGCACGCACTTCAGGCGGGCCTTTGCGTGCCGCACCGCCACCCACCATGCACACGGCGCTGGCATCAAGCACGGCCACCGCATAGGCGCCCTTGACGGCCGAACAGCCATACAAGCCGAGCAGGTTGTTGGCTGTCAGTCGGTCCTGGGTCAGTTTGTCGCCGACAACCAGGCGAAACGGCAAGTTGCCCAACAGCCCCTGCAATTGGTGGTGCAGGGCGGCTTCCCAAACCGGCCCGGTCTCGACCTTGGCGGGTACAGGGGGTGGCGCGGGTTCGGCTGGCGCCTGCACGGCTGCAGGGGCTTCGGGTAATGGGGTCGGCTCGGGTATGGCCGGTGCTGGCGCGGGGTCTGCGGCGACTGGCGGATGCACCGGCTTGGCCAGGTCCTTGACCGAGGCCATCACCACCTCTGCCAGTTCCTTGTCGTCAAACGGCTTGTGCAAAATAAACAGGGCGCCATTGCTGATGGCCTGATCGAGCAGGGCGGGGTTTTTTTCGGTGGTGACAAACCCTACGCGCACTTTGCTGTGCCCCAGTTGGCGCAGGGCCTGCACCAACTCCAACCCCGACACCTTGGGCATGTGCCAGTCGGTGATGATGAGGTCGGGCACAAATTTTTCGATGATGTCGAGCGCCTGTTCGCCGTCCAGTGCCGTTTTGATCTCTAGGGGCTCATAGCCGCATTGAATGACCGCGCGCCGGATGATGGCCTGAATCGCGCGACTGTCGTCAACGATCAAAAATTTCAGAGGTGCAGACAAGGCAATCGTCATGGCGGTCAGATACCCATTTCACAGCTGGTGAGCAAGCTTATCGTATACCACGGACGCGTGTCTATTGGCAAGAAAACAACCGGTAAACCGGCTGTTGTGTCATGGCGTACGGGCATAATTGCCGCAGCCCAGCGCAAGCCGCGGGGCCCCAACTACCCCCTTACTGCAGGCACTGACATTGCGGTTTATGCCCAATTGACCATTGGCCACAGCCCCTTTACAGTGCCCCACTCACCCTACACGAAAGCTACCCTCCATGAGCAAGTTGTCCTTACTCGACTTCGGATTTTTTGTTGCCGAAACCGAAGCCAGTCCCAAGCATGTAGGCGGACTCCTCATCTGCAAACGCCCGGCCAGATCGTCGCCCGGGTATGCCAAAAGTCTGTACCAGGAATACCTTGGCTTCACCGACGTCAAGGCACCGTTCAACAAGTGCATCCACCTCTCGCTCACCGCCTACCCGCGCTGGAAGACGGTAACGGTCGATGTGTCCAAGCACATCTTCTTCCACACCCTGGACAAAAACAAAAACGACCGCCAGGGTTTGTATGAGCTTGTCTCCGAATTGCACACCCCCATGCTGGACCGAAGCCGCCCACTGTGGGAAATGCACGTCATTGACGGCCTGGCCGACGGCCGTTTTGCCATGTACTACAAAATGCACCACGCCTACGCCGACGGCGTGACGATGAGCAGTTGGATGACCGACAGTTTTTCTGCCAGCGCGGACGACCTGGAGTTGCTGCCGATCTGGACACTCTCGCGCACGCGGCGCGAACGCAAGCGTGCCCAGCTCAATCAGGAATTGCTGGCCGCCATCTGGAAAGACGTGGTGGGTGGCAGCCGCCGCTTTTTTGGTGTGGGCCGTTTGGCCACCATGCTGTTTCTGGAAAGCATCAAACTCACCAAAAATGCCATCGCGCTACCGTTTGTCTCCAGCGCCAAAACCCCCTTGACGGGCCAGGTGACGGCAGGGCGCCAGTTTGCTACCGCTGCAGTGTCGATGGAGCGCGTCAACAAAATTCGCACCCGCACCCGCTCCACACTCAACCACGTGGCACTGACCTGTCTGGACGGTGCGCTGCGCAGTTACCTCAATGACTTGGGTATCGAGCTGAACCGCCCCATCACCATCCAGATGCCGGTTAATTTGCGCAAGTCGGGCGAAAACAGCCTGGGCAACAAGATTGGCATTATTCAGGTGGAACTGTCCGCCCCCACAGACGATCCGTATGTGCGCCTGCGCAACATCGGTTATTCACTGCGCAACGTGCGCACCATGGTCGACAGCGTGGCACCGGAGGCCATTGAGTCCTACACACTGATCACCAATCTGGTGGCGCAAATTGCCGAAACGCTGCGCCTGAGCAACCACATGCCCCCGATGGGCAACACCCTGGTCTCCAATGTGCCGGGGCCCAAAGACCATCTGTACATCAAAGGTGCCTGCCTGGAAGAGATGCACCCCATCAGCACCTTGCCCCCAAGCAACCTGCTCAACATCACGCTGTTTAGTTACGCGGGGGAGTTGTACTTTGGCATGATCGCCACCGACGAATTGCCGCACCTGGACCAGTTGGCCCACTATATTGGCGTGGCGTTTTCCGAGCTGGAAGACACCGTGTTGCACAACAAAGGCTAATAGGGATTGGGCAGCCCCAGGCCGGCGAGGATTTCAACCTCGCGGGCTTCCATGGCCCGCGCGTCAGCGTCGGAGGTTTCGTGGTCCCAGCCCTGGGCATGCAGGGTGCCATGCACAATCAAATGGGCGTAGTGGGCTGCCAACGTCTTTCGCTGTTCTTTCGCTTCCTGGGCCACCACTGGCGCGCACAACACCAGGTCGGCGGTGACGACCGGCTCATGGGTGTAGTCAAAGGTCAGTACGTTGGTGGCGTAGTCTTTTTTGCGGTAGTCGCGGTTCAGGCATTGCCCTTCCTCACGGTCGACAATGCGCACCGTGATTTCGCCATCACACGCCAAGGCGTGGCGTATCCAGCGGGCAACGGCGTGGCGCGACAGGGCGGCGCGGTGTACGGTCGCATCGGCCAGTGTGCCAAATTGCAGGGATAAAGACAGCGCAGGCAGCATGGGGCGTTCCGTGGGTGGGTGTCACTTAAAGGGTGACGGGTTTGATGGCCCGGGCACCGGGTGTGCGGGTCTTGGGCAAACCAACGCGGGGCAATTCGGCATCCACCTCGGGGATGGCAATGGCAGGGAGTTCGTCCAGCCGCGCCGCATCGTAGGCGTCCACCACCCGGGCCACCAGCGGGTGGCGCACGATGTCGGCACTGGTCAAGCGGGTGATGGCAATACCACTCACCCGGCGCAGCACCCGTTCGGCATCCACCAATCCACTGAGCTGGGTCTTGGGCAGGTCGATCTGGGTCAGGTCACCGGTAATCACCGCCTTGGTGCCAAAGCCGATGCGCGTCAGAAACATCTTCATCTGCTCGGGTGTGGTGTTTTGCGCCTCGTCCAGAATCACAAAGGCATTGTTCAGCGTGCGCCCGCGCATGAAGCCCAATGGGGCAATCTCCAACGCCTGTCGCTCAAAGGCCTTGTGCACCTGCTCAAAACCCATCAGGTCGTACAGCGCGTCATACAGGGGGCGCAAATAGGGGTCTACTTTTTGGTTCAGGTCACCCGGCAAGAAACCCAAACGTTCTCCCGCTTCTACCGCAGGGCGGGTCAAGATGATGCGCTGCACCGCGTTGCGCTGCAAGGCGTCCACTGCCGCGGCCACCGCCAGATAGGTTTTACCGGTACCGGCCGGGCCAATGCCGAAGGTAATGTCGTATTCAGCAATATTGTCCAGGTACACCGCCTGGTTTTTGCTGCGGGGTTTGAGGTCGGCGCGGCGGGTGGCCAGGCTGGGCCCGTCCGAATCCATGCCTGCACCATCGCCCGACAACATGAGCTGCACGGTTTCCACTGGTATGGAGCGCGCCGCCATTTCGTACAGCGCCTGCAGCATGTCCATTGCACGCTGCGCCTTGGCCTTGGGGCCCTCAACCTTGAATTGCTCGTGGCGGTGCGCAATGTGCACATCCAGCGCAAGCTCAATGGCCCGCAAATGCGCATCGGTGGGGCCGCACAGGTGGGACAGGCGGGTGTTATTGAGCGGTGAAAAGATGTGTCTGAGAATCAAGCTGATAATCCCGCAATGGCCGGTGAAGACCTCCATGATAGGCAACAAACCGCGATTCACCCAAAGGCACTCCATGATAGGCAAACTAACCGGTACGTTGAGCGACAAGAATCCACCCCAGGTGGTAATCGACTGCGGCGGCGTGGGTTACGAGGTGCAGGTACCCATGAGCACCTTTTACAACCTGCCCGCCAGCGGTGAAAAGGTGGCTTTGCTGACCCACTTTGTGGTGCGCGAAGATGCACAAATCTTGTACGGTTTTGCCACTGCAACCGAACGCGAGGCGTTTCGCGAGTTGATCAAAATTTCCGGAGTGGGCCCACGCACGGCACTGGCAATACTGTCGGGTCTGAGTGTGGGTGAATTGTCCCATGCGGTCACCCAGCAAGAAGCGGGCCGCTTGGTCAAAATTCCCGGCATCGGCAAAAAAACGGCCGATCGGCTGCTACTGGAACTTAAAGGAAAGCTGGGCCCCGATTTGGGCGCTGCAAGTACGGTGGTGGACGATGCACAGGCCGACATTTTGCAGGCGCTGCTGGCGCTGGGCTACAGCGACAAGGAAGCGGCGTTGGCGCTCAAAGCACTGCCGAAAGACGTGGGGGTGAGTGAAGGAATCAAGCTGGCACTCAGGGCACTCGCCAAGTAGCACAGCGAAAGCTAAAACTGGGGGAGGGAAGAGAGAGAGAGAGAGAGAGACCGGGAGCAACCAAAAGGCAACCGGATACCAAGCGCGTGGTAAACCGGTTATCTGATTGGCAATCTAAAAAAGCTGTCGCCCACAGCCCGGGCCACAGGCGACAGTAAGTGCTTGACTTAGATTGCCTTATTTTTCTTCAGATTCGAATTAATCTGCACGAACCCAAGTTTGGCTACGGCCAACCAGGGACACGCCGATGAAGCCGCGCATTTCCAGCTTCTTGCCGCTTTCGTCGAGGGTCAGCTTGCTGCTGTAGGTTTTGCCGTTTTCTGGGTCAACGATCTTGCCGTTTTCGTACTCTTCTTCGCTCTCTTGGCGCAGGCCGGACAAAATGGTCATGCCGATGACGGGCTTGCCCTTCAGATCACCTTCGCACTTGTCGCACTTGGGGTTCTGGTCTTGGTCAGGTGTACGGAACAATTTTTCGATTGTGCCCTTGTACTCACCGTTCACGTTGGTGATACGAACGAGGGAACGAACTTTACCGGTGTTGTCGTCAATGGTTTTCCACAGACCAACGGGGGTGGCAGCGAAAGCACTTGCGGAAGCCAGGGCAGCAGCAGCTGCAACAATGAGAAGGCGTTTCATCGGAATAATCCTTTGTTTAGTTAAAGTAGTTGCTGTCAAGCAGAAGTAAAAATACCGAACCCGAAAATTCGAGCGGGGTCAGGGTAAAACCTTTCACCGTTTCGTTCAAGCACTTTCGAATGCAGTGCCTGTATCGTAAGGGGCATATGCCGGTTCGCGGCTGACCTACAGTGCCAACTTGTTGGCTTTCTGAGCCAACCCAGAGGCCTTGCACCGCGTTTGTTGAAAATAGCAGGGCAACGACGGTGAATGACTCCACTTCAGCCGGAAAAACGGCTCAACCGTGGCGCGCACGCGCCTGCAGCGCGAAGTCAATAAAACCATGCTCCACGCTGGTGGCCACCAACTTGACGCGCACCATCTCGCCCACACGCAAACTCTCATTGCCCTGCACCAATTTACCCTCGGCAGGCGGCGCAAACACGCGCACCCACACGCCATCGGTGCCAACGCCCGTCACGAAGGCATCAAAGTACTGGCCCACATGCGACTCCAGCAGCAAGGCCGCCTCCGACTTGCGCATCTGCCGCTCCACCTTTTGCGCGGCGTCTTCCTGTCGCGTGCAATGGCGTGCCAGCGCATCCAGCTCCGCCGCCGAGTAGGGCGCAGGTTGGCCCGCCAAAGCCGCTTTCAGCAATCGCAAGGTAATCAGGTCGGGAAAGCGCCGGTTGGGTGCGGTGGAGTGGGTGTAGTCCTGCACCGCCAGGCCAAAGTGGCCGATGGGCAAGGCGCCCGCGGCTTCCACCACGTATTCACCGCGGCCCATGAGTTTGACAATCACCAGCGACACATCGGGAAAACGCAAGGGATCTGCCTTGCGGCGTTTGGCCAGAAAAGCCTCCAGCGCCTTGGGGTCGGGCTCGGGTGGCAACACCTCGCCATACTCCTTGGCCACCCCCACAATGCGCAACCAGCGCTCTGGTGAACGCACCACGCGGCGCAAAGACAAGCCACCCTGGGCCGCCAGATACCGCGCCGTGCACCCGTTGGTGGCGATCATGACTTCTTCAATCAACTGGCGCGCCCGGTTGTGCTCCTGCTGGCGGATGTCGACCACTTGGTCACCATCGAACACGGCACGCGGCTGAAAGGTTTCAAACTCCAGCGCGCCCGCGGCATGCCGCCGCGCCCGCAGTTGCTGGGCCACGGCATCTTGCGTGCGCAACTGCGCGTCCATGCCCGGCACGGCCACAGCGGCCGCGGGCAACGCCGCTTTGCCATCCAGCCAGGCACTGACGGCGTCATACGCCAGCTGGACCTGGTTGCGCACCAGAGCCCGGTATACGGTGGAGCCCGCCAGCGTGGCGTCGGCATTAAAGACCATTTCGGTCACCAGGGCCAGCCGGTCGACACCGGGATTGAGCGAACTCAGATCGGTGGACAAGGGCTCGGGCAACATGGGAAATATGCGAGCCGAGGTGTAGACCGAGGTGGTGTTGGTGTACTCATGCACATCGATCGGTGAGTCTTTTTCAACCAGTGCGTCCACATCCGCAATGGCGACCCACAGGCGCACCGCACCCTGGTGCAGCACTTCGCAGGCGGTGAGCTGGTCCAGGTCGCGTGAATCGTCGTTGTCGATGGAACACCACAACAACTGCCGCAGGTCTTGCACCCCGGGCGTTACTGCGTGCACAGCGGCGTTGAGGGACTTCAACTGGCGGGCGACCAGCGGCGAAAATTCGGGCTCCAAACCCCGCTGCGCCATTGCCTGAACGGCAATGCGAACGAGGTCTGCGCGCTGGTGGTGGCGGGTTGCGGACATGCGGCCACTATAGCGCCACGCCTCCCTCCAGGCGGCGTGGCGATGCGGGCATTTCTAGCCAGCCACCATTCCCAAGGCGCGGGGCAGTGCCAGACTCATCGTGGGCCAGTAAGTCACGGCCACCAAAAAGCCCAGCATGGTCAGCAACCAGGGCCATACGGCAATGGTCAACTCGGTGATTCCCATCTTGGTAATGCCCGAGGCCACGTACAGGTTCAAGCCCACCGGCGGGTGGCACATGCCCACCTCCATGTTCACCACCATGATGATGCCAAAGTGCACCGGGTCAATGCCCAGCTTCATGGCAATGGGGAACAAAATGGGCGCCAGAATCAGCACAATGCTGGAGGGCTCCATGAAGTTGCCTGCAACCAGCAGCAGCACGTTGGAGATCAGCAAGAAGCCGATGACACCCACGCCGGTGCCAATCATCTGGTCGGCCATCTGCTGGGGAATGTTCTCGTGCGTGAGTAAGAACGAGAACAGCACCGCGTTGGTGATGATGTACAGCAGCATGGCGCTCATGTTGGCGCTGGAGAGCAACACACGCGGCACGTCTTTAAGGCCCATGTCCTTGTACACAAACACCGCCACCACAAAGGCATACACCGCACTCATGGCCGCTGCCTCGGTGGGCGTGAACATGCCGGAGTAAATGCCGCCCATCACCACCACAATCAGCATCAGCCCCCAGATGGCTTTGCGAAACGACACCCAGCGCGCGCCCCATGTGGCCTTGGGTTGGCAGGGGTAGTTGTTCTTTTTGGCGCGGTACCAGGTGGTCAGGCCCAGCAAAAAGGCCAGCACCATGCCCGGCACCACACCGGCCATAAACAGCGCCCCCACCGAGGTGTTGGTGGAGACCGAATACATCACCATCACGATCGATGGTGGTATCAAAATGCCCAGGGCGCCCGAGGTGGTAATGACCCCGGCACCAAAGCCTTTTGGAAAGCCCGCCTTCACCATGGCCGGCATCAAAATGGAGCCAATGGCCACCACCGTGGCCGGGCTGGAGCCCGACACCGCCGCAAACAGGGCACAGGCCAGCACACCACCCAGGCCCAAACCACCATGCCAGTGCCCCACCATGGAAGTAGCAAACGCAATCATGCGCCGCGCCACCCCGCCGTGGGTCAAAAAGTTGCCCGCCAGAATGAAGAACGGAATCGCCATGATCTCGAACTTCTCAATGCCGGTAAACAGTTTGAGCGCGACCGATTCAATGGGCACCTCGGTCAGGAAGAACAAGAACGACAGCACTGTGAGGCCCAGCGAAATGGAGATGGGCATGCCGGTGAGCATCAGCACCACCAGCAGGCCCAGAATAATCAGGGCGTTCATTTGCGGTCTCCCGTTTTCTGAGTTTTTCCGTGAGGGTGCAGGTTGTCGTCCATGCGGTAGATGCCGTCTTCATGGCCCACGGCTACACCCTCTTCCTCGTCCAGCCCATCCACGTGGCCATGGTCGTGGCGCGGCAATTCACCGGTGCGCACAAAGTTGACCGTGACCTGCACAAAGCGAAAACACATCAGGTAGGAGCCCAGCGGAATGACGGAATAGATCATCCAGGTGGGCCATTCCAGATCGGGTGTGGTGGGCCCCTCGGGCAGATCGGCCGGCACCGCACCCATGGCATTTGCCACAAAGTAGTGCATGCCGTTTTCCCACACAAAGCGCAGGCCCAGCGTACCGATGATGCCGGTGAACAAGGCTCCCGCCAGCAGGCCCAGAATCACAAACTTGGCGCGGTGGCTGTCGGACAGGCGGTTGATCAGCACGTCCACCCCCACGTGGATGCCGGTGCGCACGCCGTAGGCGGCGCCAAACTTGGCCATCCACACAAACATGATGATGCACAGCTCCTGCGCCCAGCCCATGTTGAGGCCCAGCAGCCAATCCTGCACCACCGGAATGGAATAGCCCGACGCGTAGCGGTGCACCACCGAGGCAAAAATGACCAGGGTGGCCGCCGCCATTAGAAAGGAGATCAGCCACTCCTCCAGGTGATCCAGGACTTTCATGCTGCTGCTCGCTTACAGCTTGGCGGGGTTAAACCCGGTTTCTTTGTAGATGTTCTGGATCAGGTCTTTGCCAATACGCGACTCCATATCGGTATGGGTTTTCAGCACTGCCTTCTTCAACTCCAGTCGCTCTGCGGCGGTGGGGGTGTAGACCTGTGTTTTGCCAGAGGCTTTTACGGCTTCGAGGGCCTTGTCGTTTTCCATCTTGGCAATCTGGTTGGCATACAGCGTGGACATGGTCCATGGCGTCGTCCAATTGCTTGCGGATGTCGGCAGGCAGCGCATCCCAGAATTTTTTGTTGGTAATCACCGCATACCCCAGGTAGCCGTGCTCCGACAGGGTCAGGTGCTTTTGCACTTCGTGCATCTTCTGGGTGTACAGGTTGGAGATGGGGTTCTCGGTGCCATCCACCACACCGGTCTGCAGGGCCTGGTACACCTCGGAGAAGGCCAGCACCTGCGGCAAACTGCCCAGGGCGCGCATTTGTGACTCCAGCACCTTGGAGGACTGAATACGCATCTTCATACCCTTGAAGTCCGCCGGTGTTTTGAGCGGCTTGTTGGCCGAGAAGGACTTGAAGCCGTTGTCCCAGTAGGCCAGTCCTTTGACCCCTTTGGCGTCGAGCTTGTCCAGCAGCATGCGGCCCACCGGGCCCTGGGTGACCTTGTGCAACTCGTCATAGTTGTCAAATATGTAAGGCAAATCGAACGCCTCGAATTCCTTCACCCCCAGCGGCCCAAACTTGGCCAGCGAAGGTGCCAGCATCTGCACGGCGCCAATTTGCAGGGCTTCCATTTCTTCCTTGTCTTTGTACAGCGTGCTGTTGGCGTACACCTCCACTTTGACCCGGCCTTTGGTCAACTCCTCGGCCTTCTTCTTGAAGTACTCCGCCGCGTGGCCCTTGGGCGTGTCATTGGCCACCACGTGGCTGAATTTGATGACGATGGGGGCCTGGGCCCACACCGGCACGGCAAACACGGCAGTGGCGGCTACAGCCAGCAGGCTGCGCAAAAAGTGGCGCTGGTTCATGGTGTGTCTCCTATCGATTGAAATGTGGGCCGATTATGGAAACGCAGTGCCCGCTGCGCTAGTTGTGGTTTTCCACATTTCGGCACATGCCCAGTGCGCCTAGACTGTCCCCATGCCAGACCCCATCCTGCCATCACCCGCCCCAGCAACCCCGCCCGTTCGCCACCGTGGCATCTGGGCCTGGCCGTTTGTGCTGGCACTGACCTTTGCTACCACCGTGGGCGCTTGGTTGCAGTGGTCCGACGAGCAGGAGCACGAGGAAGAACGCCGCACCCTGATTGCCGATGTGCTGACGCTGGAAAACCGCATCAGCGACTGGCTGGCCGGTGAAGAAGCGGCGCTGACCGCGTTGGCCCAGCGCTTGCCCTTACGGCTAGACGACGCAACCCTGCTGCGCGAACCGGCGGTGGTGGAAGGCTTGCGCCGGATGTGGATCAGCGTCACCGTGATCGACCCCGACAACCGTTTGCGGGCCCATGTGCCACCTCAATCACCGCAGCCGCCCACGCTGGCACCGGGCAGCGGCGTAGACGATGGCAATGTATCTGCCCACCTGTCCACGCCCACGGCGGGCGGCGGGCGCCTGATTGCCCGCTTCGCACCCACCGCCCTGCTGCGCCAGACCGTGCCCTGGTGGCTATCGCGCAAATACGATGTGCGCCTGGTGGACGAAGACGATCAACGCATCGCCTCCACCGGCGACCCGCTGCCCCGCCGGGGGCGCCAGAGCTACCGCGTGAGCCTGGAGCCCCGCATGGGCAACGCCTTTTTGGAACTGACCACGCGCGAGGTGCGCAAACCCTGGTGGCGCACCCTGCCCATGGCGCTGATGGCGGCCTTCTTGCTGCTCAGCGCGGCCACGTCCTGGGCCCTGCGCCGCCAAATGCGCGAGGTGGCCAGCGCCGAAGACCGCTGGCGCACCGAAGCCGCATGGCGACGTGCAATCGAAAATTCCCTCACCGTGGGCTTGCGCGGGCGCGACACCGAAGGGCGGCTGGTGCACGTCAACCGGGCCTTTTGCGACCTGGTAGGCCTGCCGCCCGAGCAACTGCTGGGCCAGTTGCCGCCCATGCCCTACTGGCTGCCCGACACCCTGGAAGACCACATGCAACGCCACCTGCGCACCCTGGCTGGCGAAGCCCCGCGCGAAGGCTACGAGGCGCGCTGGCGCCACAGCAATGGCACCACCCTGGATGTGATGGTGTTTGAAGCCCCGCTCATCGACGCCGCCGGGCAGCACATTGGCTGGATGGGCTCGATCGTGGACATCACCGAGCGCAAACGCTCGGAAGAACGCGAACGCCGCCAGCTCGAAACCCTGGGCAACCATGCCCGCCTGACCACGCTGGGCGAAGTGGCCTCGGCCCTGGCCCACCAGCTCAACCAGCCCTTGGCTGCCGTGGCCGGTTACAACGCCGGTGTGCTGCGCTCGCTGGAGCGCAGTGGCTTTGCCGATGCCGTGGTGCTGGACGCCGTGCGGCGCATGGGCGAGCAGGTGGCGGAGGCCGGTCACATCGTGCAACGCATACGCGGCTTTTTGACGCGCCGCACGCCCCAGCGTGAGGCGTGCCAACTCAATGGCATTGTCTTGCGCGCACTGGGCTTGCTGCAGCGCGATTTGGCACGCCGCCACATCCGTGTAGTCACCGATTTTGCCGACACCCTACCCAATGTGCTGGCTGATCCGATTTTGGTGGAGCAAGTGCTCATCAACCTGGTACGCAATGCCGCAGACGCCTTGGGTGACACCCCATCCAGCGCCTTGGCCGCCTCCAGCGCGCCCACCATCCGCATCACCGTCAGCCAAGCCGGGACGCAGGGTGTACGCGTAGCGGTGGACGACAACGGTTGCGGCCTGGGCGGGCGCAGCGTGGAAGAATTAACCGCGCCGTTTCACTCCACCAAAGCCGACGGCATGGGCATGGGCCTGGCCATTTGCCGCTCCGTGATCGAGGCGCACCACGGCACACTGGAGGCCGGAAACAGTGACCTGGGCGGCGCCCGCCTGTCATTTACCCTGCCCGTGGACCCGCCGCAACCCGCCCCATGACCACCATATGAGCACCACCCAAACTGCACCCGAAACCGAGCCCTCCGTGCACCTGGTCGATGACGAAGCCCCGGTGCGCGACGCACTGGCATTTTTAATGCGATCCCACGGCCTACCCGTGCACGCCTACGCCAGCGGACCCGAGTTGCTGGAGCGCCTGGACGCGGCGCCCCTGCGCGGCTGCATCGTGCTGGATGTGCGCATGGAGCCGCTGTCGGGCCTGCAGGTGCACGATGCGCTGCGCGCTCGCAAAGTGGCATTGCCGGTGCTGTTTTTGTCTGGCCACGGTGACATTGCCATGGCCGTGGACGCACTGCAAAAAGGCGCCTTTGACTTCATCGAAAAACCCTTCAGCGGCGACGCCCTGGTGCAGCGTGTGCAGCGCGCACTGGCACTGGAAGCCGCCCACCACCAGCAACGCAGCACGCAAGGCGACACCAGCGCACGCCTGCATAGCCTGACCGAGCGAGAACTAGCCGTCATGCACCTGGTAGCGGCTGGCAAACTCAACAAGGTGATTGCCGACGAGTTGTGTGTGTCCGTGCGCACGGTGGAAGTGCACCGCGCACGGGTGTTTGCCAAGCTGGGGGTGCGGTCGTCGGCAGAGGTGGCAACCTTGTTGGCGCGGATGTAAGCAGCGCCACGTTTGCAGCGCTCAGACCATGCACGTGACATCGGCGATGCAAACACTTGCTTGGTGCCAAATTTTTGAGTCAAGCGCTTTGCGAGATCGGCGGCGAGGTTTTCATTCTTGGCCGTTTCAGTGGGGATGCCGCCTGATGCATAGCAAACGGTCACCCCAAGAGATAATTTCAAAGGCGGAATAGAGCAAGCCCACGACGACTAGGAAAAACCAGCCACTTGCCCGGTTGGCGCCACAATGACGGTCGGTAAGGCAACGAAAAACACCCGCTACGTTGACCGCCGCCAACGTAGAGTTCAGCGGTGCGCGGTGCCTGCGCGCGTCCGTTGGAACGGCAAGTTGGACGAAGCCGTCGACTCAAGACGTTCGGCCAGCCAAACCTTGATGACAGACTGCCTTGTAACCCCCAGTTTGCTAGCTTCGCGATCTAGCGAGTCAATCATCCACGTTGGAAAATCGACATTCACCCGCTTCTGCTCTTGCAGCCCGCGCTGACAAGTCCAAAGAAGCCGGTGTCGACCCTCATCAAACTGTTGCTCGAACTTTTAGCTTCATAAAGTGCCACCTCTTCTGCGCGTGCGCGTCGCACGGATATCAATCGGACATTGCCCCTCGGTAGGTAATGACGGCCGACCAATGCTTCCCATCAATTAACCCAATCACCAGATACCGCGGCTCATCATCCGTTTTTGCCGGAATCTCCAGCAACATCGGGTCGCTCCAGAGACCCTGCGCTTCGACAAAATCGATGCCGTGTTTTGTGCGATTGGACTCGCCGCTCAGCGGCACCCAGCTGCTGCGCGTCCGCGACGAGCAACCTGTTAGCCCGCTTCGCCTGAAACAAGCGGAAATGACGATGGATTCCGAATGGACTGCACTGATAAATCGACGTCCAACCTCGGCCAATAGAGATGGTCAGGGGTCGGCCACTGAACTTCCGAAATTTGCTCGATCGTCCCCTTTCGAAACCATGGGAATTGATCAAAAGGCACGAGCAGTTCCTCGTCTGCAAGTAGAAGCCAAAAACCATGCTTAGAAACATGGGTCACTTCAACCGCCAAAGTGGTGGTTCCAGGCATCTTGGATCTCCTTCAAGTGGGCGGTAACAACTGCTTGCGCTTGCCGAAGTTGCGTAGCAGAAAGACCAGTATGGTTGGCTAGAACCACCTGTGGCGTAAGCCAGAACTTCGCTTCGCCGTCCGCGTGCGCGACATGCACATGAATGCGTGTCTCCTCACGTGAAAAAAAGAAAAGACGAAATTGTCCGTCACGAACAATGGTAGGTGCCATACCAGTACTGTACCCAACTTATCTTCTGGCGGGCTAACGTCGAAGGCAACCGGACCGCAACTCATGCGGCGAAGCCGCCTCCTGCAGTTGTGGGTCCGTGACGAGCAACCCGTTAGCCGATGAGCTTGTCATATTCGCCATGAGTGCCGACCCAAAACCAATGTACGCCGCCTGGCACGGGGAGGCCAAGCGCGCGGTAGTAGAGACCGACTCGGACGCTATGAAATCGACCATTTGCAACAGTCTTGAAATGCAACGACGGATGACTTGGATCGGCCTTGATCTGCGCGAAATTTCGGTGCGCTACGGCCTGAATTTCGGCGGGCAATGCGTCGAGGCACTGCCAAAACCGCTTTGATGCGGTGTGCGTCAAACTCAAAGTTGCCTCGCCGAACCTGCTGAATAGTCGGCGAGCGCCTCGGCCGCCAACTGGTCGAGCTTGCCAGAGGCTGCATCCTGCTCGATTTGTCTATCCCACGCGTTGCCATCAAATTCAGCGAACCACCGCCTGAATTCAGCCAACTCCACAGGGGGTAGTGACTCCACAGCACTCTCAATTGACTTCACGCTTCCCATGTTTTCGCTCCTTTTGCGCCGCAATTCCCGAAGTATGCAGCAAGTCAACGGCCGCCCGCTTTCTTGTCGGCTAATCGGGATAGGAAGAAGCCTCACGGCCCCTCCCTCCCACACCACCGGACATACGGGTCACGTATCCGGCGGTTCCTTGACACGTCGTTGATCTCATGTTGCCTTGGCCGGTGCCAGTTCGGGCAACCCCATTTGACGAAACAACTTTGCGGGCAGTGCCAGACTCAGTGCTGGCGTTTTGCTCAGGCGCCATGGCCCATGCGCGCTTTTTGCTTGTGTTCCAAGCCTCGCGTACAGTGACCCCGTTTCCTTAACTCGCGGTATCCCGCGCTGCCCCATTGTTGCCATGCGTAGCATCGTAACCGCCGTCGCACCCATTTGTCGATTTCGCGCAGAGGACTCAACACTTCGGCTATTCCGAAGTAGGCTTTCCACCCCGTGAGGGCAGTCTTTAACTCATGCACGATGTCAACCAAACGGTGACCTCGTGTGCGACGGGTCAGCTCTCTGATGGTGTCCTTGAGTTTGTCGATGGCCTTGTCGGCCACCTTGATCCTGGCACCCCGTTTGCTGACGGTGAAGCCCAGAAACTTGCGGTTTGCAGGCCTGTCTACGGCGCTTTTATCAGACGGTCGTGATTGACGCGGTCGAAGAACGCCTCCAGGTCAATGTCCACCACCCAGCCGTATCCTTGTCGGATCGTGGCTTGGGCGTGGTGCATTGCTTGGTGAGCATTGCGTCCTGGCCGAAAGCCGTAGCTGTTGGGGTGAAAGTGCGGCTCCCATTGTTGCTGCACCACTTGGGCTACAGTTTGTTGGATGAACCGATCCACCACAGTGGGGATTCCGAGGAGTCGTTTTATTCCGTCTGGTTTGGGGATTTCCACGCGCTTGACTGGCTTGGGCTGGTAAGTGCCTGCCACCAGTTGCGCGCGTATGCTGGGCCAGTTCGCTTTGAGGTGGCTCCCGAGTTCATCGACAGTCATGCCGTCTAGCCTTCGGCTCTACAAGCCTGGCACCGGGACTTCCACCCGGCTGGATTCGTGCCATGCACGGCACACACGTCGAAGTCAAGCCGCGACGCGCTTGCGCGTTGTCGCTTTTGGACGACCAGTTAAATTTCGCTCCACTTCCATGCGAAGTGCAGCATTGATCCGCGACTGATAGCCAGCCCCTTTCGACTTGAAGAACTCCAAAATGTCCGCATCCAAACGAACAGAGGTGAGTACTTTCGTGGGGGTGGCTTGCGGCCCGCGTCCACGCTTCAGCACTGGCGCACCTAGCATGTCCTCAGTCCATGCGGGATTGTCTGGGTCGTCGACCTTAGCCGAGGTTTTCTTTGGCAACTTGGCGGTAGTAGCGAGCTTCATGTTTTTCTGCCTTTCTCAGCGATATCACGTGAGGCCCTTTGGGGCGTTCGGTGTAAACCATCACAACCACATCAGCATCCAGAAGACCGAAGCAAACCAAGCGCTCTTCGCCGTAGTCTTGCCGTTTGTCCTCGCGGGTCACCGTGAAGTGGTCCCAGATTGCATCGCATCCAACGAAGTCAAGCCCGTGATTCTTGATGTTCAGCTTGCGCTTTGATTCGTCCCATGTGAGCATATTTAATTGTATCTACAAAATACTTGTGCGCAAGGTGAAATTTAACGTAGAAATGACCGGACCACCAACGCTCGCGGCGAAGCCGCCTCCTGCTGTTGTGGGTCCGTGTCGATTGGCATGTTAAGTCGCATCGGCGTTCTGCTCGATCGAGAGGGCCCTCACTTACCCACAGCCCCCCAGCGCCACCGCCGTGCCGGTTGGATCATGCGATTTTCAACAAAATAGGCTGCTTGCGCGCGTCCAGCATGCGCAAACAGCTATAAATAACATAGCAGTACACGCCACCACCTGGCAGAACTGTGGCCCAGCCCCTTTCCGGGTTTGCTCACGGTGCCTGGATATGACCATAGCCGCGCCATACTCAGCCCTTCGCCCCAAGGGGGGCGCGGCAACAAGGAGCATGCGTGTTATCTGCAAGTGACCAGTGGTTTGACGAGGCCTACTACCAGCGCTACTACTTCGACAAGAAAACCAGCGTGGCCGACCCCGGCCATGTGCAGCGGCTGGGTGATTTTGTGTGCAGCTACCTTCAATTTTTGCGCGTACCGGTCAGGCGCGTGCTCGACGTGGGCTGCGGCATTGGCCTGTGGCGCGAGGCGCTCTCCAAACATTTTCCCAACGCGCAATACAACGGGCTGGAGTACAGCGAATACCTGTGCCAGCGCTACGGCTGGGAACGCGGGTCGGTGGTCAACTACCGCAGCGCCGAGCCGTTTGACCTGGTGATTTGCCAGGGTGTGCTGCCCTACCTGAGTGCGGCCGACCTGCAAACCGCGCTGCACAACCTGGGCACCTTGTGCAAAGGCGCACTCTACGTGGAGGCGGTGGCCCGCGAGGACTACGAGCAGGGCACCATCGACGAAGACCTGACCGACCCGCGCCTGTTCCGCCACCGTGCGGCGCTGTACCGGCGCGGCCTCTCCCATGGCTTTATTGAGCTGGGCGGCGGCGTGTGGCTGAGCCGCAAGGCCGAGGTGCCACTGTTTGCGCTGGAATGTGTGGGTGGGTTTTGAGGGCGGGCGGCAATGGCCACAAAAATGGCAGCAAAATTGTAATTTCAGCGTTCATAAACCTGTGGATAGATTGATAACAACCAGCTGCTTATCCACAGGTTACGTTCAGTCGCAAAACTTGTTCATCCGGCTGCTACACCAGAGTAGCACACTCACGCACAGGCGTTGATAGCTGGCAAGTGCCTGATCTGTATGCGATTTAAGGGCTTGTCCACAGAAAACTTCAAATACCTATTACTACTACTACTTTAAATAAGAAAGACATAGAGATAGTCAGGGATAACTTCGGCAGCCAAAATTTAGAGCGCTTTGCGCCGCAAAATCATCTTCTCCTGGGTCAACACCACTTCAAAACGCGACAAAAAACTTTGCCCCAGCAGCGCATCGTCCACCTTGCCACCGACCAGCCCCACGCCAACCCGCACGCTGGAAACCTGTACCGGCCCCAGTGCGACCGGTACGCCTGAAACAACATGCCCCGGTAAATCGCCATTGGCCGTTTTGAACACTGTGGGCACCCCTGCGGCGATGCCCGCCGCGCGCGCGAGCGGTTCGCTCACCGTAACCAACGATGCTCCGGTGTCCACCATAAACTGAACCGGCTGCCCGTTGACCATGCCGGCTGCGTAAAAGTGGCCGTCCCGCGCCTTGGGAATCACCAAATCACCACTGGCGGTGATGACCACCGGCTTGGGCTTGAGGTAGTGGGTCATGGCGGCATACAGCACGCCCATGACCAGCAGCCAGAAGGCTACGATGGCCAAGGGCCACCATCGCTGGAGCGTGCTGCGGTGGTCATCTGTATGCATGGCGTATTCTCAAGTGGGGGCGGGCCGTCCAAATGCGGAAGCGGCCTGTTGCGGCGGTGGCGTGGGGTACTGGGCGGACTATAGCCGGGCGCCCTGTGAATCCACCCCGCAAGGGTCTACGGCACAGGCGCTGCCGCGTGCTTGCTCCGATCTGCGGGGCATGTTTTATGCCCTTTGCGCACGCCAGACGTGCGCAGCCAGCTATACAATTCATAGCATATGAAAACCGAACTCACCACCCTGGACACCACCCGCATCGACGACACCCGCATTGCCGCGGTGCGCCCCCTCATCACCCCCGCGCTCCTGGAAGAAAAGCTGCCCGTGCCCGATGCCGCCCAGGCGCTGGTGGAGCACAGCCGCGCTGCCATCTCGCGCGTGCTGCACGGGCAAGACGACCGGCTGGTGGTAGTGGTGGGGCCGTGCTCCATCCACGACCACGACCAGGCGCTGGAATACGCGCGCCAGTTGAAGGTGCAGGCCGATGCCCTCAAGGATGATCTGCTGGTGGTGATGCGCGTCTATTTTGAAAAACCCCGCACCACCGTGGGCTGGAAGGGCTACATCAACGACCCGCACCTGGACGGCAGCTTTGCCATCAACGAAGGGCTGGAGATGGCCCGGCGCCTGCTGCTGGATGTGCTGGACGTGGGCCTGCCCGTGGGCACGGAATTTCTGGATTTGCTTTCGCCCCAGTTCATTAGCGAATTGGTCAGCTGGGGCGCCATTGGCGCGCGCACCACCGAGAGCCAGAGCCACCGCCAGTTGGCCAGCGGCCTTTCGTGCCCGGTGGGCTTCAAGAACGGCACCGATGGCGGCATCAAGGTCGCTACCGACGCCATTCAGGCGGCACAGGCACCCCACGCTTTCATGGGTATGACCAAGATGGGCCAGACCGCGATTTTTGAGACCCGTGGCAACGCCGACTGCCATGTCATTTTGCGCGGCGGCAAGGCCACCAATTACGCCAAGGCCGATGTGGATGCCGCCTGCAGCCTGCTCAAGGCAGCGGGCTTGCGCGAACAGGTGATGATTGATGTGAGCCACGCCAACAGCAGCAAACAGCACGCGCGCCAGATCGTGGTGGCGGGTGAAGTGGCCCAGCAGATTGCGGCGGGCGACACGCGCATCACCGGCCTCATGATCGAGAGCCACCTGCAAGAGGGCCGCCAGGACATCTGCCCCGGTGTGCCGCTCAAGCACGGTGTGTCGGTAACGGACGCCTGCATCAGCATGGAACAAACGGTGCCCGTGCTGCAGCAATTGGCCGCCGCGGTTAAGGCCCGTAGAGCACGCTAACCCTTTTAGAACGTGCGCAAGAAGCTATCAAAGGTATAGCAAAATGAAGCTCTGTATTCTGGACAACGACATTCTGGAAGGCCAGCTGGCCCAGGACTACACCAGCTTTGGCACCCTGTTCATGCGCCTGTTTGAGCGCGTGGGGGCCAACTGGCACATGGAGGTGTTCAACACCCCGTTGGGGCAGTACCCCGCATCGTTTGACGACTTTGATGCCGTGCTGCTGACCGGCAGCCGGGCCGATGCGTTCTCGGATGCGCCCTGGGTGGTGGAGTTGCGCCGCCGTGTGACGCTGCTGCTGCAGGCGCGCAAAAAAATGGTCGGCGTGTGTTTTGGCCATCAGCTGATTGCGCTGTGCCTGGGTGCCCCGGTGGGCCGGGCCCCGCAGGGTTGGGGCGCCGGGCGCATGACCTACGACTGGCACCGCACCGACCTGCCGCACTGTGCCGAGCGCACCGAGATTGCCCTCTTGGCCAGCCACCAGGACCAGGTGCACGCGCTGCCCCCGGGCGCCACGCTGGTGGCCAGCAACGACTTTTGCCCGGTGGCTGCATTCACCGTCGACAACACCGTGTTTTGCATTCAGCCCCACCCCGAGTTTGAAGTGGGCTTGAGCGCCTACCTGATCAACAAGCGGCGCGACATGCTGGGCGAAGAAAAGCACAGCGCCAGCCTGAACAGTCTGGTGCACGGCCACGAGGGCGAACACATTGCGCGCATGATGGTGGCGTTTATCGAAGGCGCAGACCCCACCAACCCCCACTGAAACGATGGGCACCCCCATGAAACTCGACCGCTACGACCAGCAGATTCTGGATATTTTGCAGACCGACGGGCGCATCAACAACCAGGACCTGGCCGACCGCATTGGCCTGTCGCCCTCGCCCTGCCTGCGCCGGGTGCGCGCGCTGGAAGAGTCCGGGCTGATTGTGGGCTACCGCGCCTTGCTTAACGCCAAACAGCTGGGCTTGTCGCTGATGGCGCTGATTCATATCTCCATGGACCGGCACACGCCCGAGCGCTTTGCCAATTTTGAGGCCTCGGTCAGTGTATTGCCCGAGGTGCTGGAGTGCCTGCTGATCACCGGCCAGGACGCCGACTACCAGCTTAAAGTGGCGGTGCGCGACATGGACCATTACCAGGCCCTGTTGCTCGACAAGGTGACCCGTATTGCCGGTGTCACCGGCGTGCATTCCAGCTTTGTGCTGCGCCAGGTGGTCAGCAAAACCGCACTGCCGGTGGCCATGGGTGACCGCAGCGCGGCCTGACCGATACTGACCGGCCCTGCGCAAACACCATGTGCCTGATCGTTTGGAACTGGCAGCCCGGCAGCGACACACCGTTGCTGTTGCTGTCCAACCGCGACGAGTTATATGAACGCCCGTGCACGCCCCTGCAGTGGTGGGACGGTGGTGCAGGGGAGGCGGGTAAGGGCAGCATTTTGGCCGGGCGCGACGTGCAGGGTGGAGGCACCTGGCTGGGCATGGGGCGCAGCGGGCGCCTGGCCGCACTGACCAATTTTCGGCAGGCACAGGCACAACGTACCAATGCACCCTCGCGCGGCGAACTGGTCAGCGCGTTTTTGAACAGCTCGCAAGACGCCCCCACGTTTTTGCAGCAGTTGGCCCCCCAGGTGGATGCCTACAACCCCTTTAACCTGCTGGTGTGCGACGGCCGCCAGCTCATGGGCCTGGAAAGCCGTGGCGCACGCATCGTGGCCCTGCCACCCGGCCTGGGCGGCGTGTCCAACGCCGGTTTCAACACCCCCTGGCCCAAGCTGATGCGCCTGCAGGATGGATTGTGCGCCGCCTTGGCCCCCAGCGCAGCGCAGCCGAGCGACCTGCAAGCCCTGTTGACGCTGTTGCACGACCCCACGCTGGCGCCGGATGAAGCCTTGCCCCACACCGGCATGCCGCTAGAACTGGAGCGCGCCCTGTCGGCCATCTTTGTGGCCACTCCCCGCTATGGCACACGCGCCTGCAGCGTGGTGCAGTTGCAGCGCCACCGCGCGACCTTTGTGGAGCAAACCATTGAGCCCGGTAGCCTGTATATCCGCCACACCCATATGTCGGGTTTCGGCCTTGATTTATGCGGACAAAAATAGGCTTTTGCGCACGCCTGTCAAGCGCAAGCAGCTATGAAAGTTATAGCGTTTATAAAAACGGCTGCGACCACGCGTTTATCGCGCGTCGGGCAGTTCGATTTTGACTTCCAGCGTTTCCAGGTTGTCCTGGCGGCCCTGAATGACCTTGATGTCACCGGGATTGATCTTGACGTATTTGCTGATGACGGCCACCAGCTCGCGCTGCAGTTCGGGCAGGTAGTCGGGCACGGACGCATTGCGCCCCGAACGCTCGTGGGCCAACAGAATCGACAAGCGTTCCTTGGCCACGTTGGCGGTGGTTTTTTTCTCGCCCAGAAAGAAAGAAAGCAAGGAGGCCATGGCTTACTTGCCTCCGAACAGGCGTTTGAGCAGACCTTGCTTGGGGGCGTCGATAAAACGCAGGGGCTTGTCCTTGCCCAAAAAGCGCTCAATGACGTCTTTGTACGCTTCCGATACGTCACTGCCTTGCATATGCACCGCCGGTACACCCTGGTTGGATGCCTGCAGCACCGATTCGCTCTCCGGAATGACACCAATGAGTTTGATGCGCAAAATGTCCTGGATGTCGTCCAGTGACAGCATTTGCCCCTGGTCCACACGGGCCGGGTTGTAACGGGTGATGAGCAAATGCTCTTTAATGGGATCGGCACCGGTCATGGCGCGCCGGGTTTTGCTGGCCAGCATGCCCAAAATGCGGTCAGAGTCGCGCACCGACGACACCTCGGGGTTGGTCACCACCAGGGCTTCGTCGGCAAAGTGCATGGCCATCAGGGCCCCGGTTTCGATGCCGGCGGGCGAGTCACACACAATGTACTCAAAGTCCATGGCGGCCAGGTCGGTCAGCACTTTTTCCACGCCGTCTTGCGTCAGTGCATCCTTGTCGCGGGTTTGCGAGGCCGCCAGCACGTACAGGTTGTCGCACTGCTTGTCCTTGATGAGGGCCTGGTTGAGGTTGGCCTCGCCATGGATGACGTTGATCAGGTCGTACACCACGCGGCGCTCACAGCCCATGATCAGGTCCAGGTTGCGCAGACCCACATCGAAGTCGATCACGGCAGTTTTGTGCCCGCACAAAGCCAGGCCGGTTGCAAAGCTGGCGCTGGTGGTGGTTTTGCCCACACCGCCCTTGCCGGAAGTCACCACTACGATTTTTGCCATGGGTAAAGAGTCTTTCAATAGGTAATTCAGTCAGGCGCGGATGGACCGCCGTCAGATTTTTAGCGCTTCAATGAGCAATTTGTCCTGCCCATCGTTGGAGAGGCGCACCTGCGCGGCCTTGCCTTGCACGTCGGGCGCCAAGGCATTTTCGCTGGTGCGGTAAATACCCGCGATGGAAATCAGCTCCGGCTCCAGGCACAGCGAAAAAATACGCGCATTGGTGTTGCCACGGGCGCCGGCCATGGCTTTGCCGCGCAAAGGGGCGTAGACGTGGATATTGCCGTCCGCGACGACTTCGGCACCCTGGTTGACCATGGCCAACACCACCAAATCGGCGCCCCGGGCGTAAATTTTTTGCCCAGAACGCAGGGGTTTGTCGACCACCATGGTCACCGGGCCGGGAACTTCCTTGATGACTTCCTGGATCACCTCGCGGATGACCGGCTCGCTGTTTGGCGGTGGTACGTCACTGGGTGGTCGAGGGCGGTGTACTTCTGCCGAGGCTTCGACCAACCCGATTTCACGCGCAGAGGCTGTCCAATGGGCGCTGGCGCCCCGAATGGCAACCGGTACCAGATTGCAACTGCGCAGTATTTTCAGCAATGGAACCAGATCGGTGGCTGGTGTGCTGGTGTCAAGGTGGGAAAAGTCGACTACCAGCGCGTCATGGTCAAAAAATTCTGGGGTTTCACCACCGGCACCAAATTGTTGCGTCAGTTCACTCGCCAAAACGTTCCAGTCGTTTGTTTTGACCAGCAATGTGACCAGTGGCAACTGGGCGCTTTTGATTTCAAACGAGGTGTGGGGTGGGCCGGAGGAGGGTCCAGCAAGTGAAACAGGCATGAGCGGTATAAAAACAGATAACCAGAGCAAAAAACCGGCTGAATTGGGGTGCAGCCTGTTCTGAATACGCCAAATCTTACTTGATTGAGGCTCTGTGCCCTGGAAAAACGCGCCAGCATTTTGCATATGTGCACAGGATTGTGGGGATCCGTTTTTTTGTTCTGATACTTTTGCCTGACTATCTCTTATTTCTTTATTTATAAATTAGTAGTAGTAGTAGGTGTTTGCCATCGTCTGTTGATAAAGGCAAAATTTTCAAAAAAATCAAGGACTTATAGTGGTTTGACCACTGTGTGTGACCGTGCTTTTCTGGTGTACCCGATTTATGAACAACTTGGCCGATTGCCATTCGGCTGTGGATAAGTGGTGGGTTGTGCCAGATCTATGCACAGGGTTATTCTTGGCTCTGAATGCTGGCGGGGGTGTACAGTGCGGGTGATTCGGAGATGGATTGTGCGCATGTTTCTATTTACCCGAAAATAACGATTTAGCCCTTTCATAATGGGCGTTACTAGCTATTAAAAATGTAGCAAAAAAGGCTCTTATGAGTGAAAAAAAACCTTTTGAAATCGCACGTGAGACGCTAAAACAGCTTACCGCCCGAAAAATGGCCCCCACACCGGCCAACTACCTGATGATTTACAACGAAATCGGTGGCATCGCGGTGACGCCTCCTTTTCCGGCCGATACCTTGCGCGATATTGCCCAGGCCCTGCCGGTGAAAACACCGGGCCAGCAAAAACAGCGCGGTTTGCTGGAATACGCCATCGACCGGCTGAACTGGGACGGTGTGAAGACTGCGTTGGTGGCCTATGGTGGGTTTATTCCCCCCCAGGCCGATGTGCCAAATGGCGCTGTTTCGTCTGCCTCGGGTGCAGCAGCAGCGCCCACTGCCGCAGGCAGCAGCGCGCCTGCCCTCACTACTGAGTTTTTGACGCAAATTGGACGTTTGATTGAGTATGCCCAGCCCGCGCTGGGCTCGGACGACCCGCGCTTTGATGAGCAAACCAAAGCCTTGCTCCAAGCCATGCGGCTTCCCAACGCCGATGTCGCGGGTGTAAAGACCTTGTTGTCCAATTACAGCCATCGCCTGTCGTTTGCCGCCGAAGACCAGGCCGAAATCAAAAAAACGCTGCTCAAGCTGCTGCACCTGGTGTTTGAAAACATTGGTGACCTGAGCATGGACGAGCAATGGCTCAAAGGCCAGATGGATGCGTTGATGACGGCCTCCACCCCACCTTTGACATTGCGCCGCCTCGATGATGTGGAGCGCCGCCTGCGTGATGTGATTTTCAAGCAGAAAGATGCCAAGGAACGCGCGCTGGAGGCGCAAAAGGAAATGCGCCAGATGCTGGCGTCCTTCATTGACCGTTTGTCCGACATGGCCAAGTCCACGGGCAGTTTTCATGTCAAGCTGGAAGAAAACGCGCGCCAGATTGAGCAGGCCAAAACACTGGAAGAAATTGCCCCTGTGCTCAAAGAAGTGGTCAGCGCAACCCGCCATATGGCCAACGAAAGCAAGGAATCCAGCGAGCAGTTGCAATTTATGCGCGAGCGCGCCAGTGAAACCGATGCCCAACTGGCCAGATTGCACCAGGAGCTGGACCGTGTCAGCGCACAGGCCCGCCACGACACGCTGACCGGTGCGCTCAACCGCAAGGGGCTGGAAGAGGCGATTGAGCGGGAACTCTCCAGTGTGCGGCGCAAAGACACCCCGCTGTGTGTCTCCATGCTCGACATCGACAATTTCAAAAAACTCAACGACACACTGGGCCATGCAGCCGGTGACCAGGCGCTGACCCATTTGTCCACCGTGGCCCGTGAATGCATGCGCCCGCAAGACACCCTGGCCCGTTACGGTGGGGAAGAATTTGTCATTTTGCTGCCCGATACGCCATTGGACAAAGGGGTGGAAGCCATGACGCGCTTGCAGCGTGAGTTGACCAAGCGTTTTTTCATGACCGGTGCCGAAAAAGTGCTCATCACCTTCAGCGCCGGTGTAGCGCAGTTGGCCGCCGAGGAGTCGGGTCTTGAGGCCATCAAACGCGCCGACCAGGCTATGTACCTGGCCAAACGGGCCGGAAAAAACCGGGTGGTGGGTGTGTGACCTTTTTGTAGCGTATTGAAGGACTGAAGCGCAATGGCTTATTTGATTTTCGGACTGGTGCTTTTTTTAGGTGTGCATTCGGTGCGTATCGTGGCCGACGACTGGCGCACACAAACCCGTGCACGCATGGGGGAAGGTGCGTACAAAGGGGTGTATTCGCTGCTGTCCTTGATTGGTTTTGGCCTGATCATCTGGGGTTTTGGTGTGGCGCGCGAGGCGCCAGTGTTGCTGTGGGTCCTGCCGGTAGGGATGCGCCATGCAGCTTCGTTGCTGACTTTGGTGGCTTTTGTTTTGCTGGCTGCGGCTTACGTGCCACGTAATGGCATCAAGGCCCGTTTGCACCACCCGATGGTGCTGGGTGTCAAGGCGTGGGCGTTGGCGCATCTCATGTCCACTGGCTCCTTGGCCCATGTGGTCTTGTTTGGCGGGTTTCTGGTCTGGGCGGTGCTGGACTTTATTTCGGCCCGTAAACGTGACCGCGCGGCAGGTACCTCTTATCCTGCCGGTTCTTTGGCTGCTACCGCTGCGACAGTGGTGGTGGGTGGGGTCGCCTGGGCCGCGTTTGCGCTGTGGCTGCATGGCCTTCTGATTGGTATTCGGCCGTTTGGTTGATGCTGGGGCGGCTAAAGGGATTGGGGTGCAGAGCCTTTTGCTCCGTGTCCCCCGCCCGCTGTGCGGGCTCCTCCTTTACCTGCGCAAAAGGCTTGCACCCCAATCCCTTTGCCTAGGCAGATCTTAACGGGTGATGTACCACTGAATGATGAACTTGGCCACAAAGCCCACCATGCCAAAGGCCAGGCCTAAAAACAGCACAAAGGTGCCAAACTTGCCGGCCTTGGATTCCCATGCCAGTTGACCAATGATGAACAGCATGTACAGCATGAAGCCGCCCACGCCAAAGGTGAGGCCAAAGGTGGCAATCTGGTCTTCGGAGTAGCCAAACATCAGGACTTTGCGCTGCCTTTGGCCGGGCGCACATGGGATTGCGGCAGGGACTCACGCTCCGGTAGCGTCGATGCATCCACCAGTTCACGGTAGGCGTGCCAGCTGGCGTGGCCCAGTAGGGGAATGATGGGAATCAGCCCCAGCATGAATGAACCAAATCCCAAAACCGTAAAACCCATAATCAGTGCGGCCCACACGGCCATGGGAATAGGATTGGTCAGCACCGTTTGCCAGCTGGTCAGCACGGCTTGCAGCAGGGTGACGCGGCGGTCCAGCAACAGCGGCATGGCCACTACGCTCGATGCAAAAATAGGTGCTGCCATGGCACCACCGAGTGCCAGCCACACCTCAAACAACCAGTTGTCGGGCGGCAGGATGATGTAGCGAACAAAATCCATTGGGGTTGCAATGGTCACCGGTGCCAATAAGGTAATGAGTGCGGCCGAAGTCAGCACCCAGCCGGTGGCGGCCAGCGCCAACAGGCTGCCAAACTGCACCATGCACCAGTAATCGTTGCCCCATTTGCTGATGTGGCTGCCTTGCCAGTTGAGCCAGGTTTTCAGCACCACGCCCAGGTCGGCTTTTTCTTTGCGCTCCAGCGCCCGGCTCAGCGCGTACAGGCTGGTGGCCAGCACGGGGGCAATGACCAAAAAGCCGGACAGTGCCCCGGCCAGCAGCCAGAACCGGTTGTGGGCAATGGCCACGATGGCAGCGCCGCCCAACGCCAATACCAGGCCGTGGGCCAAACTGATCCACCCCGCGCGGCGCATATCGTGCCAGGCCAGTCCCAGCCAGGCCAAAGGGCGTAGCACGGAAATGGTGCGTACGGCAGGGAGGGTGGGGGGTGTTTTGGGCATGGTGGGGATCACCATCCTACAGGATGAGGCACAGCAAAAGGCCCACCGCTCCCGAAAGGGCAGTGGGCCGGTGCGGCTATTTCAAATGCCGGCTTTTGGCTTATTTTTGGCCGCGTTGGTTCCAACCGCCGTCACCGTGCATGCCACGTTTTTCACCGTGGTGCATGCCCATGCGGGCGTGTTCGGCATCAAACACTTTTTGCTGCTCGGGTGTCAGCACGGCGTAGAAGGCTTTGATGGCGTCTTCACGCTTGTCCATGGCGGCGTGCATGTCGCCCATGTGCTGTTTGCGCAACTCACGCATTTTGTCAATCCGCTCAGGCGTGGTCAGCTTTTCCATCTCGGCGCGGTCGGGGCGCTTGTGTTCCATTTTTTCCGGGGGTTGCATGGCAGCGGTGAATGCAGTCCAGGCACCTTCCTGCGCAGTGGTAATTTTGAGTTTGGCTTTCAGGGCTTCGATGCGTTTGGCCATCATGGCCTTGCGTTTTTCGGGATCCATTCTTCCCATCTTGCCCATGCGGCTACCGCGCTCGCCCGCGTCGGCGGTTTGCCCGGCAGGATTCTGGGGAGCAGATGGGGTGGTGTTCTGCGCATGACTTGCAAATCCGGCGGTGGCAATCAGACCGGTTACCAAGAGGGTTTTTAAAAACGGTTGCATGTGATTTCCTTTGTGGTTGGGCTGTCGCGGGTATCGCGAAAGACTGAATCGGAGTGTGCGCCGTGTTTGTATCGCCAGCGTTGCGCCCCGATAAGACTTTGTAAAGCTGGCATCGTAAATGGTGCGGTGCTGGGCTGACAATACGAACCTTTAGTAAAACGATTAAAGGTTTTTCGTGTTCAAAAATGTGATGTTGTACCGCCTGGGTGCGCCCTGGCCTTCGGATGTTGCCGCCGTGGAAGCTGCGCTGGACACGGCCCGTTTTGTGCCGTGTGGCGCTTCGCAAGAAAAGGCTGTGGGCTGGCTGGAGCCGCGCGGCATTGCCCATGGCCCGCTGGTTGAAGTGATTGGTGGCCAGTGGCTGTTCAAACTGATGATGGAGATGAAGGTGGTGCCTGGCTCGGTAGTCAAGCGCAAGGTCGAAGAGCAAGTGGCCCACATTGAAGCCACCACCGGACGCAAACCTGGCAAGAAAGAGAAAAAGGAACTGAGCGAAGACGCCCGTTTGGCACTCTTGCCCATGGCGTTTAGTAAGCAGTCCAGCGTGCAGGTGTGGGTAGACCCCGCAGCGGGCTTGCTCATCACCGATGCGGGTAGCCAGGCCAAGGCGGACGAGGTGATGACCTGGCTAATTAAGGCCGTGGATGGGTTGGCGGTGTCGCTCATCAATACCCAGGTGTCGCCCGCCGCGGCCATGGCCACATGGTTATCGACCAAAGAAGCGCCGGCCGATTTCACGGTGGACCGCGAATGTGAACTCAAGGCGCCCGATGAATCCAAGGCCGTGGTGCGCTACACGCGCCACGCGCTCGATACCGATGAAGTGGCGCAGCACATTGCCATGGGCAAGATGCCCACTCGGCTGGCGCTGACGTGGAACGACCGGGTGTCGTTTGTTCTGACTGAAGGCCTTCAGCTCAAAAAAATAGCGTTTCTGGAAGGCGTTTTTGAGGGCAATACCGCCTCACCGGGTGATGGCAAGGCCGACAACTTTGATACCGATGCCGCCATCGCCACAGGGGAGTTGCAGGGGTTGATTCCGGACCTGATCGAGGCGCTGGGCGGAGAAATGCCCAGCGCCTGATCGTTAACCGGTACGCAGGTTTCAGTAGCGGTAGTGCTTGTTGCCATGGCCACGGTGGTCGTGGCGATCCCAGTGGCGGTGATGACGGTGGTGGCCAAAGTGGTGGCCCCGGTGATGAGGTGGGTGGCGGTCTTCGCGCCAATCGTTGCGGTCATGGTCGCGGTGGTTGTCCCAATGGCCTTGGCCACCACGGTCGCGGTAGCCGGGCTCGGGTCGGTAGTTGGCGTGCTGGTAATAGTTGTCGTGACCGGCGCTGCGGCCGATAGACGCACCGGCAGCACCGCCCATACCCGCGCCCATGACGGCGCCATTGCGTCCACCTACCGATTGGCCGACAACCGCACCTGCAGCGCCGCCCAAGGCACCGCCTAATACGGCACCGTTTTGATTGTGGCCGTGGGTGGTGACGGCGGCACCGGCTGCGCCGCCCAGGGCACCACCAATCACCGCGCCGCTGCGCCCACCAACCGATTGGCCCAGGATGGTACCGGCCGCAGCACCCACGCCGCCGCCCAGAATGGTGCGCAACTCATCCGCGTGCGCGGGGGGCGCCAGACTCAACAAGCCTACAGAGAGCAGCATGGCCGAGGCCACTTTGCCCAAGGAACGGACACCCGAGCGCGCCGCCTGGCGCAGGTGTTGTGCGGTGTTTTGAAAAGTGTGTGCAGTGTGCATGGTGTGGGTGGCTCCGAGAGCCTGTACCGCTAACCGTAGCGGTTTCTTCACCCACAACGCGCTTTATATCGACGCGATGACGCCTGTAACAAGCGCTTACAAAAGCGCGGCACCCATCGGGTTGCATGGGGCCGAGCTTAGTCCTTGTTCTTCATGGCGCAGGTGTTAAAGCCCAAAATGGCATAGGGCGGGCACCAACCAATGGCACCGGTGGCCAGCGGCACTACGCCCAGCCAGCCCCATAGGCCCACGGTGCCGGTAGCCGCCAGGCCGATCAAAACCAGACCGGCATCAATACGAACAATACGGTCGATGCCGCCAACATTGGCTTTCATGGTGTGCTCCTTGTTTGAAGTGGTTTCACTATAGATCAAAAAGGCACTTTACGCCCGCAGACAGTGCGAAAGCAGCTATAAAAACAATAGCGGTTCGCGCCTACAGGCTGGGCGCAACGGCATAGCCCTCTTCGGCAATCGCGGCTGCCAGCGCCTCGCGGGCTTGCGCGGACTGCACCTCAACCCGATTCTGGGTGCGGTCGATGGCCACCTGGGCCTGTGGGTCCACTTGTTGCAGGGCGCGGGTGACGGCTTTTTCGCAGTGGCCGCAGGTCATGCCGGTAACGGTAAAGGTGTGGTTCACGGGAACTCCAAGTGGAATAGGTTTACAAAGGAGCATAGTGTGAATTATTTTGCGAGCCCCATCAGCATGACATCCCCCCCTGAAAGCATTGACATTGGCATTGGCGGCATGACCTGTGCCTCGTGTGTGGGGCGTGTAGAAAAAGCCCTGAACAAGGTGCCCGGCGTGACACAAGCCACCGTCAACTTGGCTACCGAGTCGGCCCGCATCCAGTTTGCGGGCGATGCACAGATGGAGGCCCGCTTGCGCCGCGCCGTGCGCGATGCGGGTTACGAGCCGCGCACGCCCCAGCAAATGGACGCTGTGGACGATGTGTCGCCTTGGGCCGGTTTTGGTCCGGTGGCATGGGGCTTGTTGTTGTCGGCGCCGTTGGTGTTGCCGATGTTGGGCGACCTGTTGGGCCAGCACTGGATGCTGGCCGCCTGGATGCAGTTTGCGCTGGCCACCCCGGTGCAGTTTGTGCTGGGCGCACGCTTTTACAAAGCCGGCTGGCACGCGCTGTTGGCCTTGAGCGGCAATATGGATTTGCTGGTGGCCATTGGCACCACGGCTGGGTGGGCCTTGTCGGTGTGGTTGTGGCTCAGCGCCCCGCCGGGGGCCATGGTGCACCTGTACTTTGAGGGTTCGGCGGTGGTGGTGACGCTGGTGCTGCTGGGCAAGTGGTTAGAGGCGCGTGCCAAGCGCCAGACCACCAGCGCCATCCGCGCCCTGCACAGCCTGCGGCCCGATACGGCGCACTTGCTGGGGCGGGATGGTGAAGTGGAGGTGCCCGTGGCCGAGGTGATGGTGGGCGACACGATTGTGGTCAAACCCGGCGAACGTTTCCCCGTGGACGGCGCGCTGCTCGAAGGCAGCACGCAGGTGGACGAATCCATGCTCACGGGTGAGCTCTTGCCGGTGCCCAAGGAGGTGGGTAGCAAACTCACCGGCGGCTCCATCAACGGCGAAGGGCGTGTGGTGCTGCAGGTGCGGGCGGTGGGGGTGGACACGGTGCTCTCCAGCATCATCCGCCTGGTGGAGGATGCGCAGGCGGCCAAGGCACCGATCCAGCGCCTGGTGGACCAGGTGAGTGCGGTGTTTGTGCCGGTGGTGCTGGTGATCGCGCTGGTTACCCTGCTGGGCTGGTACCTGGGTGCGGGTGCTTCGTTTGAAACCGCCGTGATCCACGCCGTGGCGGTGCTGGTGATTGCCTGCCCCTGCGCGCTGGGGCTGGCCACTCCGGCGGCCATCATGGCGGGCACCGGGGTGGCGGCCAAACACGGCATTTTGATCAAGGATGCGCAGGCGCTGGAACTGGCCCACAAGGTGGATGTGGTGGCCTTCGACAAGACCGGCACCCTCACGGTGGGCCAACCGCGCCTGACCGATTTGGTGTTGGCCGACCCCTATGGCCAAGCAGCTAACCATGTTGAGAGGCAAGGTGTGGAGGTATATGACACGGACCACTGTCTGGCCGTTGCTGCCAGTTTGCAAAGTGGCAGTGAACACCCCTTGGCGCATGCGGTGATGGCAGCGGCTAAAGCAAAGGTGCTGGCGATACAGGAACCCAAGAACGTGCGCAGTGTGGCCGGGCGGGGTACCGATGGCGAAGTGGGGGGGCGAAGCTACCGCATTGGCAGCCTGCGCTGGATGGAAGAGCTGGGTGTGGCACTGGGGCCTCTGGCAGCGCGGGCTGCTGGGTTGCAAGCCCAAGATGCCACCGTGTCGGCCATGGTAGAGCGCACGAGAGCCGCCCCGGAGGGAAGCGACGACGCGCACAGTGCAGCGATGGAGTCTTATGTTGTGCGTGCGCTGATGGCCTTTGGTGACGAGCCCAAAACGGGTGCCAAGCAGGTGTTGGCTGCCCTGCGTGCACGGGGCATCCAGCCAGTAATGGTTTCCGGTGACAACCAGGGCGCTGCCGAGGCCATGGCACATCGCCTGGGGCTGCGTATGGCGGATGGCGAAGTGATGGCCGGGGTGCTGCCGGGCGACAAGGCAGCCAAGGTCGCGGGGTTGAAGGATGGTGGCCGCCACACGGTGGCCATGGTGGGCGATGGCGTCAACGATGCACCCGCGTTGGCCGCCGCCGACGTGGGCCTGGCCATGGGCAATGGCACCGACGTGGCCATGCAGGCGGCGGGCATTACGCTGATGCGCGGCGACGTGGCGCTGGTGGTGGCAGCACTGGATATTTCACACCGCACCGTGGCCAAAATCCGGCAAAACCTGTTTTGGGCCTTTGCCTACAACGTGGCGGGCATTCCGCTGGCCGCGCTGGGTTACCTGAACCCGGTGGTGGCCGGTGCGGCCATGGCGCTGAGCTCGGTCAGTGTCATCAGCAATGCCTTGCTGCTCAAACGCTGGACGCCGCCCCACGTTGGAGCGCCCAAGGTTTGAGCCGTCCTTTTATTACGGGTTGATACGGGGGGGCAACTTGCGCTACCCTTGCGCTGGGTCAGTGCTTGACCCGGCGGTTTCGCCATTCTGGCCTTCTGCCCCACTATGCCCGGAGAACGCCATGCCGCACCGCAGCCTGCAAATTATTCGCGACGAGCACGCCTCTCTGGCCACCATCCTGCGCTCCATGCACCAATTGGTAGAGAAGGGGCCGGGTGACGATTCGCCGCAGTTTTTTGATGTGCTGCGCGGCATGTTGTTCTACATTGACGAGTTTCCCGAACGCCAGCACCACCCCAAGGAATCCAACCTGCTGTTTCCGCGCGTGCTGCAGGTGGCACCGCACTTGGCGGACCTGGTGCAAAGCCTGGAGCGGGACCATGTGAGCGGTGAGAAGGCGGTGCGCGAGTTGCAGCATTTGCTGCTGGCCTGGGAGTTGCTGGGCGAATCGCGCCGACCGGCTTTTGTGGAACAGTGCACGCAGTACGTGGCCTTTTTGAAAGAACACATGCGCCTGGAGGAAACCGTAATTCTGCCCGAAGCGGAAAAAAGCCTGAGCGAGGCCGACTGGAAGGCGTTGGACTCGGCATTTGCGCAAAACCGTGATCCCCTGAGTGGCCGCTACCCGCCCAACCCGGCCTACGACCGCCTGTTTACGCGCATTGTGATGCAGGCTGCGTCGTCGAGCGGCTGGGGCAAAATTGGATAGGATGCATGTGCCGCTGGCGAGGTATCAAAACCCGCCGGCATCGGTTTTGGCGTATGTGTAAACAGCTATAATTTTAATAGCTGACAGTGTTTGAATTGCGCCTGGTGTGGCCGTGGCTGGTGATGAATCTTCGCACCAAGGCACCGCAATAGGGTGCACGGGCTGTAACTGTGCTACCCTTGATCGCTTACTCGTGTGCCTTGCACTAACGCTGATCTCACTTGACGTTGCCCCAGGCAGCCTTGCGGCCCCGGGCGACCGATAACGGAACTATGACCATGATGATTGAACAAAAAGATCCTGCTCCCTTTCGGGAAAAACGCAAGGGCGAATACCTGCCAGGTTACGAGGCCGTGCTGATTCGCGCTGAGCTGAAACAAAAAATGCGCGAATGGCGCAACGAGCGCAACATGCGCGATACCCACATCGAGCGCTGCCTGATGAGCGCCATGATGGAACTGGGCCTGGACCCCGCCAACGAAGAACGTTTGATGGAATTGCTGGGCAAAGCCATCGTCAAAGACTTCCAGCTGATGAGCATTGCGCAGCAGGAAGGCCACAACCACCACCACCAGTCGGATTCGCGCTACCCCACGCAGCGCTAATCTGCCTGCACCCTTCACGGTGAAGGGTTGGTGTGCCGCCATGCCACTGGCGGCGCACCCATGTGAAAATCAGGCCAGGGCCACATCCTGGTTGGTCAGCCGCTTGACCAGACCTTGCGCCAGGCGGTTCACCGCGCCGTAAATCGACAACTGCGGATTGGCACCAATGCTGGTTGGGAAGATTGAGCCGTCGTGAATCGATAAATTCTCAATGTGCCAGTGCACGCCGTCTGGGCGTGTGACACCGCGTTTTTCATCCCCCGCCATGCCACAACCGCCCATCACGTGGGCGCTGCTGATTTTGGTTAGCAAAGGCGCAATCGGCAGGGTTTGCAGTGCCTGTTTGGCGGCCGCCCACGTGGTGTAGTGTTCGGCCAGCTCGTGGGCCGGGTAGACCGATTTGGCGCCTGCGGCAAACTGGATTTCGGCCATTTGCAGCATGGAGCGGCGCGCGCCGTCCATGATGAAATCGGTCAGCGTGTAGTCCAGCGTGGGCGAGCCGTCGCTGCGCAGGCCCACTTTACCACCCGCCGCCTGTTCATGAAAGCCATCGCGCATGAGCGCCAACATCATGTGCGTATCGGGGAAATTCTTGAACACGTCCGCCTGCAACGGGCCAAAGCCCGGGCACAGGGTACCGAAAATCACCGGGTGCAGGGGGGGCACTTCCAGTTTGTAGCCGATGGGGCCGTTAATGGGCTGGGTATGCAGGAAGTGGTCGGTATAAACGGTTTGCGGTGCTCCTTGCCAAGCCTCGACTTTGCCTGGCATGCGCGCCATGGACAGGGTGACCGGGTGCAAAAAGGTGCGCGTGCCCAGCAAGCCGTGTGGATCGGCTGCGTGTGAACGCAGCAGCACCGCAGGTGAATTGATGGCCCCACCGGCCAAAACAAAGTGTTTTGCTATGATTTTTGTAGCTGCTTGCGCACGGTCTACGGGCGCAGCGTTCGGTTTGACTGCAATACATTGCAGGGCCGCAATGCGCCCACCGGCAAAGTCGAATTTCAGTGCACGGGTTTCGACCAACAGGGTGGCACCCTTGTCCAGGCTGGTGGGAATGGTGGTGACCAGCATGGACTGCTTGGCGTTGGTGGGGCAGCCCATGCCACACGATCCCAGGTTCCAGCAGCCTTTGACGTTGCGGTGGATGGACGATGACGGAATGCCCAGCTTGGCTGCACCACGGCGCAGGAGGTCGTTGTTTTCGTTGGGCGGCGTGAGCCAGGGGCCAATGTTGAGCCGAGTTTCGGCCTGCTGGAAGTACGGCGCCAGCGCTTCGGGGTTGTAGTCCGCCAGGCCAAAGTGCTCTTGCCAGAACTTGAGCGTGTCGTCCGGCGTGCGGAAAGAACTGGTCCAGTTGACGGTGGTGGAGCCGCCCACGGTGCGCCCCTGCAGGATGTTGATGGCCTTGTCGTCGGTCTTGCGCCCGGCGCTCTCGTGGTACAGCGAGGGGTAGGCTTCAGATTCTTTCTGGTTGAAGTCGGAACTGCTCTTGAGCATGCCTTCTTCAATGATGACCACGTTCAGCCCGGCCTTGGTCAGCAGCTCGGCGCTGATGCCGGCACCCGCACCGGAGCCGATGATGGCCACATCGCAGGTGATGCTTGCCGGCAGTGGGCCGTGCGCGCCACCAAGGACTTTCCAGCCACGTTTAAGGCCTTCGCGGATAGGGTCTTGCAAACTGCTCATAGCGGATGTGTTGTTGAGTAGGGATGGTGGGGCCGGCTGGCGGCCGCTGGGGCTGGAGTTAAATGCGGGTCGGGCCGGGGTAGCCCATGAAGGCCCAGTTTTCAGAGCCGGCAAAGTAGCTGCCGCCAATGATGTCGTGCAGGGCCGAGTAGGTTTGCTCGCGCAGTGCCAGGCGCGACTCCCGCATGCCTTGCAGCGCGGTGCTGATTTGCGCGACCGGTGCACTGGCCCAGTCGGCTCCCAACCCGGCCAAGCCGATACGCCCGGGGGCGCTGTCGAGCAGGCTCAGCAACTGCGACAACTCGCCCTGCACGTGAGGGGGTAAACCCATAGTGAGGTCGTTAATGCGGCTCAGCAACCCATCGATGGCGGTTTGCTGTGCCGCTGCTTCGCTGGGCAATGTGCCATCCAGCAAGGCCCGTGCGGCACCGGCAAACACATTGCGACCTGCGGGGGAGAGTTGGCCGCCCTCCAGCAGACCGGGCTGAATGAGCGCCACAGCGCCCCCCGCCACGGCCAGCACCACGGCCGAGCCAATGCCCAATTTGAGGAAGGATCGTCTTTGCATAGCGGGGGCAGGGCCTTTCGTCAGCAGCGCGTTTACTTGGTCAGGAAGTCAAGGTAGGTGGTGGCGAACTTACCATACGGCGGCCACATTAACTTGATTGCGCTGAAGGGCGCCTGGTAGAACACCGGGCGCATTTTGGAGAAGGTCATGAAACCCTCATAGCCGTGGTAATGACCCATGCCGCTGTCACCCACGCCGCCAAAAGGCAAGTCGTGCTGGGCGGTGTGCAGCAGGCTGTCATTGACGGTGACACCGCCTGACATCACGTGGGTAATGAAGTGCTGGATGCGCTCTTTGTCGTTGCTGAAAGGGTAGAAGGCCAGGGGGCGGGGACCGGCGTTGATGGCGGCAATGGTCTCGTCCACATGCTGGTAGCCGATGACGGGCAGGATGGGGCCAAAAATTTCGCGCGTGCGCAGGTCGCAGTCGGCGGGGGCGTTGAGCACGATGTGTGGCGCAATCTTGCGCGTGGCGGCGTCCCAGGGTTTGCCCGGGATCAATGGGATGAGCGTGGCGCCGCCGGCCTTGGCCTGCTCCAAGGCGGCCAGGATGCGGTCAAACGCGCGCTGGTCGATGATGGAGCTGTAGTCTTTGCTGCTGATCTTGGGGTAGCGGCCTTTGACGATGTCTTTGGACATTTGCACGAAAGACGTGACCTGGCTTTGCGCCACGTACACATGGTCTACTGTGGTGCACACCTGGCCGGCGTTGAAGCACTTGGTGAATAACACGCGCTCGGCTGCGGTGCGCAGCGGGAAGTCGTCGCAGATGACGGCGGGTGACTTGCCGCCGAGTTCCAGCGTGACGGGGCACAGGTTGGCGGCAGCTGCGGCCATCACGGCACGGCCCGTCACGCCGGAGCCGGTGAAGATCAGGTGGTCAAACTTGAGCTGCGAAAACTCGATGCCCACGCCGCCCGTTTCGTCAAAGAAGGCCAGCTTTTCCTGCGGGAAGTATTCGGGGATTTTGTCGATGAGCAGGCGCGCAGTGTGGCGCGAGTTTTCCGACATCTTCACCATGGAGCGGTTACCCGCAGCAAAGGTGCAGATCAGGCCGTTGAAGCTGGTCCAGATGGGGAAGTTCCAGGGAATGATGGCACCCACCACACCCAGCGGCTGGGGAATCACCTTGTTGGTGGCACCCATAAAGTTCTTCAGGTCGATCTTGCGCGTTTGCGGCTTCATCCACTCTTTAAGGTGTTTGATGGTGTGGTCCACGCCATCGATCACGCTGTAGATCTCGGCAAACAGGGTTTCGTGGCGCGAGCGGTTGCCGTAGTCCTTGTTGATGGACTCCACCAGCGCATCGCGGTTTTCGCGCACAAAACGCTGCAGCGTCAACAGGTCGGCCTTGCGTTCGGCAAACGTGGGATTGGGCGCCGCCATGAATGCGTTGCGCTGCAGTTGGAGTGTTTTTTCCAGCATGCTGCGGGTGGAGACAACGGGGGGTACTTGGTGGAGTTTGATGGCAGACATGGAAGACCTTTGCAAGGCGTCAGGATGAAGAGAAATACCGCCGCCCGGGGCACACCCGAGCGTAGCAACCGTCTACATTAACCCGGCAATCGGTAAAAAAATCAGGGAGTAGGGTATTTACGGGTGGCAAATGGGTGCGTTACTCAAAATCGGTTTGATACAGATCATGGTGACTAGTCGGGCCCAACTCACGCATTGACGAATGCTTGCGTGTTGTCATAATTGCCAACATGCAAGCCCGGCTCATTACCCGCTTCAAAGACATCACAGCGGACGGCGCGGTAATTGAATTGGTGGTTTGGAAAGTGCCCACACCGGTCCCGCCAACTGAACATGGCTACAAATACCGGGCGTTTTACATCGTTGAAGGTGTACGCCTGGTGGGCTTTGACAACGAACGCGGCAAAGGCGACCACTGCCATCTGGATGGGAAGGAAGTACCTTACCTCTTCACCACTGTGGCGCGACTGATCGAAGACTTTATTGCGGCCGTTGCCGCCAGGAGAGCAGCATGACTGAGCGTTATCTCACCATCACCTTGCAGCCAGATTGGAAGGGCGCTTTGCGTGCCATGGCGCAGGCGGCCAAAGCGGATACCTACCAGGGCGAGGTGTTGAACTTTGAAAGCCCTGGCCATTTCTTCGGCCAGCTTTCCGAAAAGCGCTGGGGGATCGTTCGTGCCGCGCAGGGTAAGGGCGAATTGTCGGTACGCGAACTGGCCCGTACCGTTGGGCGTGACGTGAAGCGCGTGCATGAAGATGTGGTCGTTTTGGCGGAATTGGGTTTGCTGGAGCGCACCGAGGGCGGTGGCGTGGTTTGCCCCTACGCGTCTATGCACATTGACATGTATTTGAAAGCGGCGTGATTCCATGAAGGGGACTAGGGCTGGGCGATATTAGCCAAATTCCCTGGAAAGATAGGGGGCCAACAAGGTATTTGCGCCCGTCTGGTGTGCGAAGACAGCTATCAAAACCATAGTGTTTGCAGGTTTCTTCCCGCCGCGTCGCAACGGCGCGGTGCGCTGTGTGTCCGCCATGTTGGTGCGGCAGCGGGCCACCCTATACTGCCTGCCACCTGTTATGCCCCATCGACTCCAACCCTTTCACGTTTTACACGGCGCCCAGCGCCATGGCCCCGGCGCGGCGCGCGCACCCACGCTGGTCATGGCGGGAGCCACTGGGGCCTTGGGCAACGAGGTGCTGCGCCGCCTGGCGGGCTCCATCCGGTACGGCCATGTGCAGGTGCTGGCCCGCGAGCCGGTGCGTGCGGGCATGGCACGGGTGGAACTGGCTGTGCGCCATGGCGACGACCCCACACACTGGGAGCCACTGGCGGCGGATGTGGGGGTGGTTATGTTTGAGGCTCCACGCATGTTCTACCAGCGCGAGCGCGCCCTGTGGGTGCCGACGGCAGTGCAACTGGTACCACTTGCCCACTGGCTGCGCCGCTGCGGCGTGCGGTCGCTGGTGGTTGTTATGCCGCATGCGCAGGGGCAGTTTCCGCCCAGCTTGCAGCGCGGCTTTGCCAGCCTGTCGGAGCAGGCCGTATCGGCGCTGGGGTTTGAGCGGGTGGTGTGGGTGCGCAATGCCGAAGAGCGCAAGCCGGTGAACCCAGGCGGTGGGCTGTTGCTGTGGGTGCGTGACTTTATGCTCTCCGCGTTTTCCTACATGGTGCCGCAGGCGCAGCGGCCCCTGCGCACGGCCCACGTGGCCCATGCGGTGGCGCTGGCATTGCAGCACGCACCGCCCGGTGTGCACGTGATCACCCACGAGATGCTGTGGCACGCCATCCGCGATGGACTGGAGCAGACCGCGCGCAAATGGTTTGCGCAGCGTGCGCCGTGAGTGTGGGGGCGCGTGGCGCTTGGACCGAAGGAGCGGGTGTTACCCCGTTTTCTTGAAATGAATTTGGTCGTAAATGGCATTCGCGCCCGTGGGATCTGCGTAGCCAGCTATCAATAAGTGAGTGTTTTGTAGCGGGTGCCGGGCCCGTTTAAGCACCCAACCGTTTCCCAGCCCATAGCACTTGCTCTACCACTGCCTGCACGCCTACCTGCTGCGCCTCCACCTGCAACTGACCTGTAGCGTCAAAGGCTGCGCTGGCGCGCGACAGCGCGTACTGCTGCGGGCACACCCAGCAGTGCAGGTTGAGCAGCAGGGGGTTGAGGTGGCTCAGCGAGCGCAGTCCACCCAATGCGCCGTTGGAGGCGCTGAGCAGGCCCACCACCTTGCCTGTGAAAGGCTTGCTGCCATCGGCCCACACCGGGTGCCCCTTCACCGGGCTGGAGGCCCAGTCGATGGTGTTCTTCAGCAGGCCGGTGTAGCTGCCGTTGTATTCGGGCGAGCAGATGATCCAGGCCGGGTGGGCGTCCAGAATTTCCTTCAGGCGGATTACATCGGGCGGTGTGCCTTGCGCTTCCAGGTCGGCGTTGTACAGCGGGATGTCGAGCGTGGACAGTTCCAGCACCGTCACTTCGGCACCCTTGGCGCGGGCCATGGCTGCGGCGGCGTGGGCGAGTTGGCGGTTGAAGGAATGTTGGCGGGCGCTGCCGGCGAAGATGAGGAGTTGGGTCATGGGTGGATTGTCACCAAGATGGCCGGCTTTATGCGAATGTCTGTGCCCCGCGCCCTGCGCCCTGCGCCCGCGACAGGGGTGGCCCGTACCTTTTGCTCCGTGTCCCCCGGCTGCTGCGCAGCCTCCTCCTTTACCTGCGCAAAAGGCACGGGCCACCCCTGTCGCTACAGTGGTTGAAAAGGAGGCTGTTTGAAATTTCTTTGGGTGCACATGCGCGCTACGCAGATCGGTTGGGTTGTGCGTTTTGCGCAGGTAAAGGAGGAGCCCGCAAAGCGGGCGGGGGACACGGAGCAAAACGTGCAGCCCAACCGATCCACCGCCAAAGTACCAACCGAGCCCGGTGCATTCTCTCGACGTGCCAAAAAATCGTGCAACCGGTAAAATCGCGGGCTTCCCCCACTCGGCGCACGCACTCTTTGGCTTTGGTGCGCCCACACCATCACCATGCTCTACCCACAAGAATTTGACGTCATCGTTGTTGGCGGCGGCCATGCCGGAACCGAGGCCGCCCTGGCTGCCGCGCGCATGGGTTGCAAGACCCTGCTGCTGTCACACAACATTGAAACCCTGGGGCAGATGAGCTGCAACCCGTCCATCGGCGGCATTGGCAAAGGGCACCTGGTGAAAGAGGTGGACGCGCTGGGTGGCGCCATGGCGCTGGCCACGGACGAGGCGGGCATTCAGTTCCGTATTTTGAACAGCAGCAAGGGCCCGGCCGTGCGTGCCACGCGGGCCCAGGCGGACCGCATTTTGTACAAGGCGGCCATTCGCCGCATGCTGGAAAACCAGCCCAACCTGTGGCTGTTTCAGCAGGCGGTGGACGACCTGATGGTGGAATCAACAGGGACAGGAGATCGCGTGGTGGGCGCGGTGACGCAGGTGGGCATTCAGTTCCGATCCAAAACCGTGGTGCTGACGGCGGGCACATTCCTGGACGGCAAGATCCACGTCGGCCTGAACAACTACGCGGCCGGCAGGGCGGGCGACCCACCTGCCGTGTCTTTGAGCGCACGGCTCAAAGAGCTAAAGCTGCCACAAGGTCGCCTGAAGACCGGCACACCGCCGCGCCTGGATGGCCGCACCATCGACTTCAGCCAATGCCTGATCCAGCCCGGTGACGGGGTGCCAGGGGGCATGAGCTCAGCCATGCCGGTGTTCAGCTTTATGGGCCGTGTCGAGATGCACCCCCAGCAAATGCCGTGCTGGATTACCCACACCAACGAGCGCACGCACGACATCATCCGCAGCGGGTTTGACCGCAGCCCCATGTTCATGGGCAAGATCGAAGGCGTGGGGCCGCGCTACTGCCCGAGTGTGGAAGACAAGGTCAACCGCTTTGCCGACAAAGACAGCCACCAGATTTTTCTGGAACCCGAAGGCCTGACCACGCACGAGTACTACCCCAATGGCATCAGCACCAGCCTGCCGTTTGATGTGCAGTACGACTTGGTGCGCTCCATGAAAGGGCTGGAAAACGCGCACATTCTGCGCCCCGGCTACGCCATTGAGTATGACTACTTTGATCCGCGTTCGTTGAAAAGCAGTTTCGAAACCCGGCAGATCACCGGCCTGTTTTTTGCCGGCCAGATCAACGGCACCACGGGTTACGAAGAAGCCGCCGCGCAAGGCTTGTTCGCCGGTGTCAACGCCGCACTGCAAGCCGGTGCACCAGCGGCGCAGTCGGCAGCTTGGGGCCAAGACACCTGGGTGCCAGGGCGGGGCGATGCGTACCTGGGCGTGTTGGTCGACGACCTGATTACCAAGGGCGTGACCGAGCCCTACCGTATGTTCACCAGCCGTGCCGAGTTCCGCCTGCAGTTGCGCGAAGACAATGCCGACGCCCGCCTGACCGAGACTGGCCGCGCACTGGGCCTGGTGGACGACGCGCGTTGGGACGCCTTTTGCCGCAAGCGCGATGCTGTTTCACGTGAAACAGAACGTTTGCGGGCCGTCTGGGTGAACCCCAAGAACTTGGATGCCGCCGAGTCCGAACGGGTGCTGGGCAAAGCCATTGAGCACGAATACAACCTGGCCGACCTGCTGCGCCGCCCGGATGTAAGTTACGCCGGGCTTATGTCTTTGGCTGGTGGACGCTACGCCAACCCCGATTTGCCGGTGCCTGTTCCACGTGAAACATTGGGGCAGGGCGGTGGCGCGGATGCATCGGCCCCATCTGCGGCGGTGGTGGCGGAGGACGTGTTTGTAGCCTCGGTCGTGGAGCAGGTGGAGATTGCAGCCAAGTACTCCGGCTACATCGATCGCCAGAAAGACGAAGTGCTGCGCGCCGCCCATTACGAGAACCTGCGCCTGCCGCCCGAGTTGGACTACATGCAGGTGTCGGCCATGAGCATTGAGTCGCGCCAGCGCTTGAGCAAGCAGCGGCCCGAGACGCTGGGCCAGGCCTCTCGCATGTCCGGTATTACACCGGCCACCATCTCTCTGTTGCTGATCCATTTGAAGAAAAACAAGTTTCGCGGCTTTGCCAGCGATGCTGCCGATACTGCGGCGGAGGTGTCGGCATGACGCACCCGTTGGAGAAGGGCCTGCGTCAGGGTCTGAAAGACTTGGCTTTGCCACTGGATGATGCACAGGTAACACACCTGCTGGACTACCTGGACCTGATCCAGAAGTGGACCAAGGTCTACAACCTGACGGCGGTGCGCGACCCGCAGGAGATGCTGACGCACCATCTGCTCGACAGCCTGGCCGTGATTGCGCCGCTGCGCCAGCAGCTGGCAGCCATGCGTGCAGGGCAGGGCGACAGCTTGGCCGCAAATCCCGTGCGGTTGCTGGATGTGGGTTCTGGTGCGGGCCTGCCCGGCATCGTGATTGCCATTTGCTGCCCCGACATCACTGTGCACTGTGTGGATACGGTGGCCAAGAAGGCGGCCTTTATTCAGCAGGTGGCGGTGGGGTTGAAGTTGCCGAATCTGCGTGGCATCCATGCCCGGGTGGAATCGCTCAAGGAACCCTACGACGTGGTCAGCTCCCGTGCCTTTGCTTCTTTGCTGGACTTCACCAACTGGTCGGGTGCGGCGTTGGCAGAGCAGGGGGTTTGGATGGGGATGAAGGGGAAGCACCCGGGGGATGAGCTGGCTGCTTTGCCTGCGGCGGTGAAAGTGTTTCACGTGGAACAACTGCAGGTGCCGGGGTTGGGGGCGGAGCGGTGCATTGTTTGGATGCGTAGGGCTGGATAGCTATTGCGGCATGCCGGGTCTCGCCCCGGCGGGCGACCTACTTTCTTTGCTTCGCCAAAGAAAGTAAGCAAAGAAAGGCGACCCTGCTGCCTGCGACCCCGGCTGCGCCGGGGCAACCTGCGGTGCTCGAAGCCGGCGGGGTCTGGCTCGAACTCGCCCTGCGGGCTCAAACAATCGCCAGCCCTGATCCGCCGCCTTCTGTGCTCCTCGGCGCAGGCAGAAGGGGGCAGTCACGCGCCATCGCTGCGCTCGGCGGGGGTGTTTCAGTTTGGTGTGGGGATATTTGGCGGGACTTAAACTGCTGACGTACGGCGGCAATCTACATTGCGGATACGCCAGAAGCACTCGTCCACGATCTTTGTATTTCAAAAAATATGCCATCCATCCGTATCGCCGGTGCGCAGTCCATTTCAGTAGCGGGCGACATTGCTGCGAATGTGCAAACGCATACGCGATTCATTGCAGCAGCACACCACGCACAGATTGATCTACTGGTGTTTCCCGAACTGTCTCTGTGTGGTTATGAACTTCCACTGCTTCAGGATTGCGTCTTGCTCCCGAGCGATTGCCGTCTTGCTGCTATTCGGGATATGGTGGCCAAAACCAAAATGACTGTGGTGGTTGGTGCCTCGGTTGCCAATGGAGTTGGCATGGCTCCCGCGATTGGCGCGATCACATTCTTTGCGGATGGTCGTCATTTCGTTTATCGCAAGCAACACCTGCACCCTGGCGAGGAACGATTTGCCTCCAAAGGCATTGCAGAGAATCGCACGGATGAACTCCGTGGACGGACATTTTCTCTGGCAATTTGCGCTGATACCGCGCATGCATCGCACGCGCAGGGTGCGGCAATGGCGGGTGCATCGCTGTACTTGGCAGGCGTTCTTGTGTCGGAGACTGGATACGCTGCGGACAGCGCCATGTTGCAGCACTATGCAGCCACCCTCGGCCTAGGCGTTTTGATGGCCAACCATGGAGGACCCACTGGAGGATACGTTTCAGCGGGGAAAAGTGCCTTCTGGTCCCCCGGCGGAAAACTGGTGGTGCAAGCGCCAGGAGTCGGACGGGTGCTGGTTGTTGCTGAAAATCATATGGACAGTTGGCGCGGCGAGGTCATTTCGGTCGATCCCTAAAGGGCAACCTCGCCTTTTCTTTTCGGCGAGGTGTGGGAGTGCGTGGATTGGGGAGATGCTAGGGAGCAAATCACTCTGTTCGGTGCTGGCTTTCAGACGCAGCTCTGTGTAGCCGATTGGTCGGCTGGGTGGGTGTTGTAACGCAAGCACGGAGCAGGAGCTGGCGGTGTTGTTGCCTTCTTCCGTGAAGGTGTTTTACGTGGAACAACTGCAGGTGCCGGGGTTGGGGGTTGAGCGGTGCATTGTTTGGATGCGGAAGGCTGGGTAGTTATTCGGACAAAAGAAAGACGATACTGCTGTCTGCGACCCCGATTGCGCTGTGTAACGAGTTACACAGAATGGTGGGTACGCAGCCAGTCGCGCATGGCATCGTTTACGCGGGTCTGCCATCCCTTGCCGGTGGCCCGAAAAGCTGCCAGCACGTCCGCGTCAAAGCGGATGGTGATGCGCTCTTTCACTGTGTCTGCCGGTGGTCGTCCGCGTGGTTTGAGCATCGACTGGGCGGTCTTTGTTCCAAATAATGCGGGCAGAACTTCTGCTGCGGGCCGGGCGCGGACAAAGTCCGCATCGGTCCATTCCGGGTTGTCGTCGTCAATTTGCTCCGGATTGGGGTGCTTGGGTGCTTGTTTCGGCATATCTATTGACCTCTCTCGAATTGGCTTTGCGAAGGCTGATGACGTGTACTTTGTCATCGCGCGGTGTAAAAACGACTGCATGCAGTCGATTCCCGATGAAACCCAGCACCTGAAAGCGACGTTCTCCATACGCTTTGCGGGTGTCTTCACGAATCAGGGCGGTTGCCCAATCAAGCTGTTCAACCAGATCAAAAGGGATGCCACGGCTTGCAATGTTGGCGGCGTTCTTGGCGGGGTCGAAGCTGATGGGCATGCTGGTTTATTGTATGCACATTAAATATGTTGGGCAAGTGTTTCACGTGGAACAACTGCAGGTGCCGGGGTTGGGGGCAGCGGTGCATTGTTTGGATGCGGAAGGCGGGGTAGCTATTCGGGCATGCCGGGGTGTGCGCCCGGCAGCGCACTTACTTTCTTTTGCTTCGCCAAAAGAAAGTAAGCAAAGAACACGAAGCCTCTGGCCCCGGCTGCGCCGGGGCAACCTGCGGTGCTCGAAGTCGGCGGGGTCTGGCTCGAACTCGCCCTGCGGGCTCAAACAATCGCCAGCCCTGATCCGCCGCCTTCTGCGCTCCTCGGCGCAGGCAGAAGGGTGGGGCGTTACGCGCCATCGCTGCGCTCGGTGGTATCGGGGCGAGTTGTCACGGTTTGCTATATTGGTTGGCTGGCTTTGCCAGTCACACTCAATCTACGGGGATAACTTTATGAAAAAAACACTATCGCTGCTACTGGCAGCACACCTTGCCATTCCTGTGGCGCATGCAGGCATTTTCGATTTCGTTAAGGGCTTGATAAAAGGGAATACGATTTTCTTGGCGCCGCCTGAAAACATTGATTTGGCCAAGTACCATGCCTTGGTCATCAATGCAGGTGCTGGCCCTGAGTCTGCCCAGTTGGCTGATATGGCAGAAGAGCAGTTGGCCGGGTTGAAAGGCGCTGGGCTCCCCTACTATTCGCGTGTTTTTCGCAATACAGCGGTAAAGACGGACGCCTTTGATATCGCCGTAATTTCCATCACAGCCGGTCCCAGTCAAGTGTCTGACTCCGCCGGATCAGAAGTCCGGGTGCAATGTACAAACGGCAAGAACGTCTGCGACAGCAATCAATCTCGCCAATACACGGTGGGTTGCTCCATTCGTACGGCGGTGACTCCCTTGTCAATCAGCATTCGCGATAGCGTGACGAATGCCCCATTGGTACCCCTGTCAAGTCAGCAGGGGAGCGTCAGCACGAAGTCGCAGGTATGTTCCGATCAAAGTGGCGCACTCAAGGACGGTGCGGAACTTGTGGGTGAAAACTACGTTTCCGCCATCGGTAAATTGGTTGAACGTATTGGGCCCAAGCAGGATAAGCGCCCACTCGACCTCATTAGTTCGGATGACAGCATTTCTGGCGCCGATGCGGTTAAGTTGAAGGTGGCTTATGAATCGGCAGGCCGTAGCGACATGGTGACTGCGTGCCGGCTGTATGACGAATTGAATGTGTCAAAGCCGAATAACGGGGTCATTCTCTTCAATAAAGGTTATTGCCGCCATTCGATTGGTGCCTTTGCCCAAGCCCAGGCCTTGTACGAGCAGTCAGCCGCCGCGGACGCATCCCCCAAAGACCTTCTGGCCACCTATCAAGCCGAGGTAAATGATTGGCTCGCCAAAGGCGTGCAAGCGGTGATTGTGACCATTCCAGCGCAAGCATTGGCAGCGGCCCAGGCGCAGCCAGCCGTATCTGTCGCGCCCACAACCGTCGCACCGCAGCCTGCCACACCCAAGCCTGCAGCACCGGTTGCTGTGGCTACTGCTTCTTCGTCAGGCGGTGATGTCTCCAAGCGACTGAGCCAAATCAAGGCGCTGTTTGACGACGGGATCATCACCAAGGAAGAGTACAACGCAAAGCGCAAAGCCATACTCGACGCCATGTAGCATGGGCAAAAGGTGGCGCTCAACCGACCCAGCCAATTCCATTTGGACGATCCCTCCAGCAGGAATTCAGGTTGTTTGCTCCGTGCCTTTGCGTCCTTGCTGGACTTTCGCTTACTGATCTGGCGCGGCATAGGCCATGAACGGCAAGCACCCTGAACAAGACGTGGCTGCGGCGGTGAAGGTGTTTCACGTGGAACAACTGCAGGTGC
>JADJFE010000030.1 GCA_016708725.1 Candidatus Aalborgicola bjergmarkensis | reverse complement strand
GCAGTGGATGATGGGAATGGGTGTTCCCCAGTAGCGCTGGCGGCTGATGCCCCAGTCACGCAAGCGCCAGGTGGTCTTCTTCTCACCCAAGCCCTTGGCCTGCAAGGCTTTGGCAACGGCATTGACCGCTTCCTGATAGGACAGCCCGCTGAATACATCGGAATTGACCGTAACACCGCGCTGCTTGTCGGCATACCACTCCTGCCACTGGTCGGGATCGTAGCTTTGGCCGTCAATATGCACCACATCGGCAATCTCCAGGCCATATTTCTTGGCAAAAGCAAAATCGCGTTCATCGTGCGCCGGTACACCCATGACCGCACCGTCGCCATAACCCATGAGCACATAGTTGCCAACCCAGACTTCCACGTGCAGACCAGTGAGCGGGTGTGTCACCTGCAATCCGGTAGGCATGCCCACCTTCTCGCGCAATGCCAGTTCGGCCTCGGTAACGCCGCCCTTCTTGCATTCCTCGATAAATGCCGCCAAGGCCGCGTTGCTGCGCGCCGCGTGCTGCGCCAGCGCATGCTCGGGCGCAACGGCACAAAAGGTCACACCCATGATGGTATCGGCGCGCGTGGTGAATACATACATGCGCCCATCGCCAATCAGCGCGCCCGCCGCGTCCCGGATGTCGTGCGTGAAGGCAAAACGCACGCCTTCGCTCTTGCCAATCCAGTTCTCCTGCATCAGTTTCACGCGCTCCGGCCAGCCGGGCAGCCCGGTTTGCACCTGCTCCAGCAGCTCTTGCGCGTAGTCGGTGATTTTCAGGTAGTAACCGGGGATTTCGCGCTTCTCGACCGTGGCACCGGTGCGCCAGCCCTTGCCGTCAATCACCTGTTCATTGGCCAGCACGGTCTGATCCACCGGATCCCAGTTCACGACCTGGGTCTTGCGGTAGGCAATGCCTTTTTCCAGCATTTTCAAAAACAACCACTGGTTCCATTTGTAATAGCCCGGATCACAGGTGGCCACCTCGCGGCTCCAGTCGATGGCCAGCCTCATGGCCTGCATCTGGCCCTTCATGTGCGCGATGTTGGCGTAGGTCCATTGTGCGGGCGGAACGCCGTTTTTCAAAGCGGCGTTCTCTGCGGGCAGACCAAAAGCATCCCAGCCCATGGGCATGAGCACCGTTGTAGCCGTTCTGTGCGCAGGTAGCGCGTGAGCATGTCGTTGATGGTGTAGTTGCGCACAGCGACCCATGTGCAACTTGCCGCTGGGATAAGGCAGCAGCAGCAGGCAAAACTTCTCTTTGCACCGTCTTCGCTCACACGGTAGGCGTCATGCCCGTTCCCACAAAGGTTGCGCCCAGTGTTGCTGCGCCGCTTGTTCGATGTCTTGGTGCTGGTATTTGTCGTGCATGGGTGACATGGATCAGGTATCGGATGGAGTGCGCGATTGTAGGCGTGGCGTGCATCCGCACGCCATCCAGATGGCGACGGCAACGATCCGGTTACAACGAATCCATCTTTTGTAACCGATCGCCTGCAAGCTGAATAGTTGGTGGCGGATACTTCCGAATTCTGGAGTTGGATAAGAATCAGCAAACCGGTTGCTACACTTCATTGGAGACTGCGTACCATCACAGGAGTTGTCCCCAACGATCACCATGCGCCTGCTTGACCCCAAAAACGATTATGTTTTCAAACGCCTGTTTGCAGTTGCACCCCACCTGCTGACAGCGCTGATCAATGCCGTTCGCAGCGAGGACGAACCGCTGGAGGTGATTGAAGTCCTCAATCCGCGCAGTGACCCCGAAGACCTGGTAGGCAAATTCATCGTGCTCGACATTTTGCCCAAAGACCGCCATGGGCGGCTCATCACGTAGAAAATGCAGGTCAAACGCTTTGACCCCTGAGCGCCCGCAGCACCTACTACCTGGCCAGCGCACTGACCAAACAGATCGCCAGCGCGGCGAGGGTTACGCCGAGCTCAAGCCGGTCATTGGTATCCACCTGCTGGTTTGATCTGTTTGACGAACCGCATCAGCTCAGCCAGGCGCACTGGTGTTTTGAAATGCGCGACCACGGCATAACGACCAAAACTGGGCTCGGGATTAGAATTGGACAACATCATCGAACTCGGCAAAAGCCGACCGGCTGCACAGCGCCCAGCACAAAGCCTGGCTGCCTGGGTGGCTTTTTTGAACACTGGGGCGAGGAGTCCGCCATGAGTCAGTTGTCCTATCCCCGGTGCAACAAGCACTGAAACATGCTCAAAGACCTCAGCGCCGATGCCGAAACCGAGGCCGTGCTCTGGTGCGCGAACGCGCACTGCACCATGAACGCACGCTCATTCAAGGGCAGCGGAGCTACGTAGAGCTACGTGGCAAGAAGGCTTGCAGGAAGCACTGAATAAGTTGGTGGCGAATGGCATGTCAGAAGCGCAGGCTCGTTCAATTCTGGGGTTGTGGATTGACCATTTCCCCAAATCTGAGTGGTGCGTTGACGTTGACCGATAGGCCCGAAGCGTGCTGACCTCCATGGCGAACGCTATTCAATTTACAGCCTCATGCGCACATTCCATGAGGATTGAGCGGCATTTCACTATTTTTCAACCCTTTTAGCACTGCCATGGCTGCATTTGGCAGGCTTTTGTGCCGGCTCTCTATCGCACAGCACATGCAATGTGCATACACTCGCAGGCGTGCGTCACGGCATCACGGGATGTTCCCCCTTCAGCCCTGAGTGTTACTGTGCTGCCAGACAGTAGTGGGAAAACCACAGCGACGCGAAGACAAACACCAGGGTGTAAATCCAGATAGCCAGCGGCACCAGAATCACAAACGCAGCGGCAAACAAGGCACCAGACGCCCACACCAGACTGGGTGCTGCGCCCAGATAGCCAATCGAACGCCCATCAGCAACAAGGAGGCCGGGGTGGCGCCGGAAAATCGTGCGCAGCTCGCGGGTGCTGGCGTGTTCGCTTAACGCATCATAGGCCATCACGCGGTAGGTCAGCCACCCCCAGATCAACGGTGGAACCAGCAAGATCAGCGGTGGAACAAACCACAGCGGAATGGAAACCACCAGGGCCAGCAGCGCCAGTACCGTAGACACCAGCGCCCAGGCCACGCTACGCCAGAACGAACTGGTGCTGCGCACTTCCAGGGTGGAAAACCCCATTCGCGCCACCAACTGCACCAGAACCGGGGGTAATCAACAGGAAACCACCAAAAGCTATATTAATGGATGATGATCAGGGGCGTTACGGTAAAGATGACGATCAGGGGAGCCAACACCGTCTTGAGCCGCCCCCAGCCTACGTTATCCAGCCAGGCCCAGCCGTGGTTGACAAAAATGGACGACTCCAGCAACAGGCGCACCTGATCCATGGCCTTATCCCAGAACAGGTAGCCCAGCCCGACCGTCGAGCCAATCACCAGAATCAGGGGCAACAGGGACAAAAGAATGACCTGTGGCCGCAGACAATAAGCCAGTGCGCGCCAGAATGAATCAAAGAGTAGCTTCATCGGCGTGAGCATACAGCGTTATGGTACGCAATGGGTGCGCAATGCTGTGCAAGTGTGCGGCGTCCAGCAAGCGCCACTGGCCTGGTGCCAGATCGTCAGGCAGGCACAAGCCGCCAATTTGCGAACGGTGGCAAGTCCTCACCACGGTTGCCGACCGCTGCCACAATGCGCTTGACCTGGTGGTATTTCCCTCGGTCAGGGTCAGGCGCAGATGGTGGCCATCCAGTGCCTCGCCGGCAGCCGCGCGCACCGGCCTGGGGTCATCAATCAGCACCGCCATCCAGCAGACGCGCACCCAGGCGTTAATCAAGCGGGTGGCGCACCGTGACCCGCGTACACCTTGGGAACGTGGTGGTGGGAGGTCATGCGGTGGATGAACGCGCCATCGTCACTGAGCAGCAACAGCCCGGTCGTATCCTGATCCAGACGACCCACCGCCTGCACGCCTGTACCCGTCTTGCAAAGGCGTGCACGCAGCGGGTGGGTAGCAGGTATAAAGCCTGGGGTAAGTCGAAGGCTTGGCGGGAGCACTCTGGTGGCACCGGCTTCGCAGCATCACGTAGGCTTTTTTCGTGTTACTGCCAATCGACCCCGCACCTGGGCTTGCGAAACTCTTCACTTCAAGATTCAGTGGCTGCATCCTTTGCACTTCACACGGGACCTACAGCGCAAGTTTTCCATATAAACCTGTACCAGACCCTGCTGAATCAGGCCCGCGCAGACACGCCGGGTGCTAAACCTCTTGGGAATACAGGATATCCTGAAGTTGCATGGAACCGTACCGTCAGGGCATCACCGCCGGACGTGCGCTGCATGCAACTCCAGCCGACGATCCGCACGTACTATGGCAAAGAAATCATCGGCCGTCACCGGCGGGCTGAACAGGTAGCCCTGCAACTGGTCACAGCCCAGGCCACGCAGGAAGAGCATCTGCTCCACCGTTTCCACACCTTCGGCCACAATTTCCTGGCGCATCTGCTGCCCCATGGTGACAATGGCGCGTGCGATGGCGCAGTCATTGCCATCGCCGGGGATACCGATCACGAACGAGCGGTCAATTTTCAGGGTGCTGATCGGCAGTTTCTTGAGGTACGCCAGGCTGGAATAACCCGTGCCGAAATCATCCAGCGACCAGGCCAGGCCATAGCCACCAATTTGTTCATGATGGGCAGCACCTTGTCGATGGAGCGCACCAGCAACGACTCGGTGACTTCCAGTCGAAGCAGGCGCGGATCAATGCCATAGCGCTGGAGCAGGATATCAATGCGCTCGGGCAATTGCACGTCGAACTGGCGCGCGGATAAATTGACCGCCACGGGCGGCACGCGCACGCCCGTATCCAGCCAGACACGCATCTGGCGGCAGCTTTCTTCCAGAATCCAGCCACCAATATCCAGGATCAAGCCGGTTTCCTCGGCCACCGGAATAAATTGGCTCGGCGGCACCATGCCCTTGCGGGGATGTTTCCAGCGCAGCAGGGCTTCGGAGCCAACGATCCGGCCACTGCGCAGGCTGACCTTGGGCTGGTAGTACACCAGCAATTCACCCCTGGACGAGGCCGAGCGCAGCTCCCCTTCCAGGTGCAACTGTTCCTTGGCGCGCGTATTCATCTCGGCGCTGAAAAACGAATACCCCGTTCCATCGGTTTTTTTCACCTGCTTGGCGGCTGCGTCGGCAAACTGCACCAGGGCCGTCACCTCGGTGGCATCGTCCGGGTAAATGGCAATGCCGATACTCGCGCTGCAATGCAACTCATGCCCGTGGATGAAAAAGGGTTCCTTGAAAGACTCCAGCAGTTTTTCCGCCACGATGGCACCATGTTCGCGCTTCTGAATGTCTTGCAGCATGGCAATAAATTCATCGCCACCAAAACGTGCCAACAGGTCATGCTCCCGCAGCGTGATACGCAGGCGCTGGGCAACCTGGCGCAGCATTTCATCGCCCACATCTTGACCCAGCGTATCGTTGATCGAGGTAAACCGATACAAATCAATCACCATCAGGCTGCCATAACTGTTGCTGCGACGCAATTTGGTAATGGTCTGTGCCACCAATTGCGCCAAGAACGAGCGGTTGGGCAAGCCGGTCGGGGATCATAATTCGCCAGTTGGCGCATGCGCTCCTCGGCGGCACGCAAGACACTGATGTCGGAAAAGATAGAAAAAGCGTGTGATGCCCGCCCGTCTTCGTTGCGCACCACGCTGATCGACACCGACTGGGGAAAGAGTTCACCGTTCTTGCGCTTGCCAACAATCTCTCCCTGCCAGGGCGAGCCACCCGTCAATGCATCACGTACCTGCGCACGAAAGTCCGCCGTATGTACACCCGAACGCAATAAGTCAGGGGTCTGGTTCAGTGCTTCTGCAGTGCTATAGCCGGTGATGCGCTCGAAAGCCGCGTTGACAAGGACGATGCGCTCCTGCGCGTCGGTAATCAGGATGCCCTGGTAGCTATTTTCAATGACGCTGCTTTGCAGCCGCTGCAGCGCTTCGGCCGAGCAACGATCCGTAACTTCGGACAGTTGCGCGACCAGACCCACCGGTTCACCCGCATCCGAACGGATAATCGAGAGCGACAGTCCGGCCCAGAATACCTCACCCGACTTCTTGCGCCGACGCACCTCGAAGAACGCATTGCCATTTTCCAGAAACGACTCGGGCATGGTGTTGTCGTCGTTATCGTCGGCATACAAAAACAGCACATGCTGCCCTATGGCCTCAGAGGGGCGTAACCAACAAGGCCTGCGCCGCAGCGTTCCAGCCACTGATATAGCCATCCAGATCCATCATGATGACCGGCTCGCGCAACTGTTCCAGGATACGGGCCTGCAGCGGCAGATTATTCAGGCTGAAGCCAGAATATTCATGCAATACAGCTTCCAGTTGTTCGATCGCCTGCGTCTGCCCCGCACGCACCTGTCGGCACAAGGTGAGACATTTTTGCAATGCGTCCTCAGCCACCACGGCGCCCCCCCTGATCCCGGACCAGATCGAGCATCCACACGTTGGCATCCAGCCAGAGACGATCCAGATGGACTTCTCCCGGCAACAGGGGTTCTAAAAGTGCATGCGTCTGCGCCTGTTTGCCTTGCTCCAGCGCCTCAACGGCTTGTAGCAAGGTGCCAAGTTCGCCCTGGCGCTCCAGCAACGCCTGTGTCAAATCCTTGTCAAGTTTGAGCGGCCGTAAAACATCGGCCAGTGGCATGCCAAACAACACACCGAGCAGTGAAAACATGCCCACCATGAAAGCACGCTCCTGCCCTTCCTTGTCATACCCCATTTCTCGGAACAATCGCTCCAGCATGCAGGCACGCACTGCGACCCTGGCCAGCAGCAACGCACTGCGTGCATCTTCCTTTTTTGCGGCGAACAGCAACAAATTGAGCCAGCGGCGCAACTGCCGACGCCCAAGGAACAATATCGCCTGCGCAAAGCTGTCGATGCTGCGCGTGCACCCGAGTCCGGCGGAATTGACCAGTTTCAACAGGTTATAAGCCAGGGCGGGATCCTGGCGAAAAATTTCTTCAATCTGCCGGGTTTCCGCATCGTTGGCGATCAACTGGGCCAGTTTCAGCGCCAATGCACGCGACCCCCCTTGCTTGCCGGCCAGCTTGCCGGGCGCTTGCAAATACCAGTCGCCAGCGAAGTACTTTGCAGAAGCAGGCTCGGGTTGCAACGTAACGGCATCCACGCTGCCGATCATCTCCCGGCTTGCAACCCCGCAGCCAGCAGGCATCAGTGCTCCGATGGCGGGCGCTGGCATCTTCTTTGCCACCAGGCAAGGAATTTTCGAACTTTGGGAAAGATCGGGATACGGTGGGGTGGCATCGGCATCCGTACCCGTCCCCTCACCTGTACCCAAAGGACACAGTGCAAGCGCAGCAAGCTGATAACGTGCGTCTGACAAGAGACGCCATGTCATGCGCGCGGGAGATAAACTCATGGTGGATTTCTCCTTCTGTCCGCCAACCACTGTCGAACAAACGAACAAACGAACAAACAATAGCCTACGAGAAATCCGGTGTACGGCACAGTCGGCACAGTCGGCACAGTCGGCACAGTTGTCGGACCCCATCGGGATTTGGATTTTGGCACAAATTTGTCTTCCCTTTGCGCCAGGACAGGCTAAGGAAAAAACAGGCTATGCTGCGACCATGAAATTTCTTGACACCTTGAACGTGACCCAGACGCCACGCAAACCGCGACCAGCGCTGTCCCTTCGGGCCGTGATCGGTCTGACCGTGGTGCTGGGAATTGTTTTGTCGTCCTTTCTGGTCTACATGGAAACGGCCACCAGACTGCGTGATGAGCATGCCAATGAAATACGCATCGAAATGCAACGTCTGGCCAGACTGTGTGCGCTGGCTCTGCGCGAGCCATTGTGGAACTACGCGGTAGAGGAAGCCAATTCACTCATTGAAGCGGCCATGATCAACCCGGACGTGCTGTCCATTAGCGTGCTCGAAGCGAATCAGAATTCCTTTGCCGCCCGTGAACGCATTGATCCCATTGCCGGTGAATCCATCACAATGACGCAAGCCATCGTGCGCCAGAACACCGTTCTGGGAGAGTTGACGATTCGTATTTCCACTGCCGGTTATCGCGTTCGCCTGGCTGCCATTACTGAACGTTATGCCCGCAGCTGCCTATTGATTTCGCTGGGCGCGTTGCTCTTCATTCTGGTCGTGGTGCATTGGCGCCTGGTACAGCCGCTGCAACGTCTGGTTACCGCCTCCCAACAACTGGTGCATGGGCGACTGGAGTCCCCCATAGAGGCCATTCGCCTGGACGAGATCGGCTCGCTGGCCCAAAGTATGGAAGAAACCCGCATCGCCTTGCGCAAGGTATTTGGCGAAATTGAGCAACGCAATGCCGAACTGAAAGATGCCAATGAAAATCTGGAACGACGGGTGGCCGAACGCACCCAGTCGCTGACCGAAGCGTGACCACCTTGAGCCGCGCCCAGGTCGAAATGATCCAAATTGAAAACTGGCTTCACTTGGCCGGGTTGTCGCCGGTGTCGCGCACGAACTCAACACCCCGCTGGCAACGCACTCACGGTTGCCACCACCCTGGTGGATGTGCAAGATGGCATACGCAAGGAAGACGCTACCGGCAGGTTACGCCATAGCACGCTGCTTAACGCGCTAGAACGCACGCAAGCCGGATTCGACATCCTGATCCGCAACCTGGACCGGGCCGCCAACATCGTGCAGAATTTCAAACAGGTTGCCGTTGACCAGACCAACGACCAGCGCCGCACCTTTGATGCCGCCCACGTGGTTCAGGAAGTGCTGACGCTGCTAAGTCCGGGCTTGCGCAAGGCCAACTGCACGGTGGATGCAACACCACTGAGGGCTGAGTTGCGACAGCTTCCCCGGTCCATTTGGCCAGGTACTGAGCAATCTGGTGATGAATGCCGTCGTGCATGGTCTTGAAGACCTGCCTGGCGGAGTGTCCCCCCCCCCCCACCCCCCCCGCGGACCATGTAAAACTGACGGTTCACGACAATGGACGGCACGGCGGCCGAGGTCCCAAAAATATTCGACCCCTTTTTCACCACCAAGATGGGCCGTGGCGGCACGGGCTTGGGCATGAACATCGTGCAAGGCATTGTGGTCAGAATCCTGGGAGGAAGCATCACCGTGGACAGCGCGCCCGGCAAGGGCTGCACCATAACCGTCATCTTCCCCACCTGCGCACCCCACATGCACGACTGAATGCAACTTCACATGCCCAGCGAGCGCAGCAGTTCCTCGTTTTCGTCTATGGTGGCTGTCGCTGACGCAGCTTTTCCACTTTGTTTGGCAGCGTCTTCGATCAGGGCATCCGGGTCGGGAATGTCGTTGGGGTCGAATTCATAGAGTTTGATGAATTCGGTCCGGTCAATCGCCAACTCCAGGTAAAAGATGTTGTTTTGTTCCGTGTAGAAGGTCACGCGGCGCATTTCGGGCCGATCCAGCGGCGTATCGACGCTGAGCATCACCTGTTTATTGAGAACCAGCATTTTGGGTTGGTTCTGGGTGATATGGGTTTGCAACTCGCGGCGCACCTTGCCGGTGAAGTCACCGACGATCTGGTTCATCAGCTCACCCAGGATGTTGCTCACCTCATCCGAAGTGTGCGAACCGGCCAGCTCGCTTTTGGGCATTCCCATATTGACCATGTATTTTTCGTAAATTTCCATGGCCGTGGCTGCTGCGAAATTCAGCACGACCAAGCCCGAAAAACCGCCATCGAACACCACAAAACAGCCAATATCGGGTTTGAGGCCGATTTTGGTGATGCGCTGCACCATGGCGGAGTAGTTGATCTTGCTTTGGACAGCCACATTCAAAACTCTGGTCACAGAGTTGCACAGGCTGATGAGCACGTCTTCCGTGCCATAAACAACACCTTGGTCTTCTGCGGTCATGCTGGTATTTCCTTGTTCGGTATGTGTCAATTGGTGGTTATTGGTGGTTGTTTGTGTTTACCTGCGCGGCGGAGGCATATCGGTGCAGGAGCCATGCGCCACTTCGGCTGCCATGCCAATGGTTTCTCCCAGCGTGGGGTGCGGGTGAATGGTTTTGCCAATGTCCACGGCATCGGCACCCATTTCGATGGCCAAAGCGACCTCGCCGATCATATCGCCAGCGTGGATACCGACCATACCGCCACCCACAATCCGACCATGTTGGCCATGTTCCGGTGCTTCGTCGCCATCGTCCGCGAACAGGAGCTTGGTAACACCTTCGTCGCGCCCGTTGGCGATGGCGCGCCCCAAGCGCTCCAGGGGAACAGGGCTTTTTTAACCTTGATACCTTGTGCCTTGGCCTGGTCTTCGGTCAGGCCGACCCAGGCCACTTCGGGATCGGTGTACGCCACACTGGGGATGACGCGGGCCTCGAATGTGGCGCGGGACAGTTCGGGTTTGTTCTGCAGCTCGCCGACAGCCACCTCGGCGGCGACATGGCCTTCGTGCACGGCCTTGTGTGCCAGCATTGGCTGGCCGACGATATCACCGATGGCAAAAATATGCGCCACATTGGTACGCATCTGAATGTCCACCGGAATAAAACCACGCTCGCTGACATACACACCGGCTTTGTCGGCACCGATTTTTCGGCCATTGGGCGTGCGGCCCACGGCTTGCAACACCAGGTCATAGGTTTGTGGCGCAGGAGCCGTGCCGCCTTCTTCTGTGGGTGCAAACGTCACCTCGATACCGTCAGCCGTTGCCCTGGCGGCCACGGTTTTGGTCTTGAGCAGGATATGGTCAAAACGCGGGGTGTTCATCTTCTGCCAGATTTTGACCAGATCGCGGTCAGCCCCTTGCATCAGACCATCGAGCATTTCCACCACGTCCAGACGTGCGCCCAGGCTGCTGTATACCGTGCCCATTTCCAGGCCGATGATGCCACCGCCGAGAATGAGCATACGTTTGGGAATCTCCTTCAAGGCCAGGGCGCCCGTGGAGTCCAGCACGCGCGGATCGTCGGGCAAAAAGGACAAGCGCACGGCCTGGCTGCCTGCGGCGATGACGGCCTTCTTGAAACCGATGACTTTCTTTGTCCCGGTTTTTTCTTGTGCGCTGCCCGTGGTTTCTTCGACTTCCACATGGTGGGAGCCGACAAACGTGCCATAGCCACGCACAATCGGCACCTTGCGCATTTTCGCCATGGCTGCCAACCCGCTGGTGAGTTTGCCAACCACTTTTTCCTTGTGGCTGCGCAATGTGGCGAGTTCGATGGCGGGCGGGCCAAAATTCACCCCCAGCTCGGCCATGTGGCGCGCTTCGTCCATGACGGCGGCAACATGCAGCAGTGCCTTGCTGGGAATACAGCCCACATTCAGGCACACGCCACCCAGTGTTGCGTAACGCTCGACCATGACGACATTGGCGCCCAGGTCGGCTGCGCGAAAGGCTGCCGAATATCCGCCCGGTCCCGCACCGAGCACCAGCAGGTCGCACTCCATATCGACGGCACCGCTGTAGTGCCCTGCGGATGCGGTGGTGTCCAGGATGTTTGCCATGGGGTATTTTCTTTCCGTTGAAATCAGAACGTTTCCCAGTCATCGTTGGAAGTCGCTGCGGCTTTGGGTGCATGCGCGATGGCCGGGCGTGCAGCGGAAGCGGCGGCGGGTTTCTTCGGCGCGGATGGGGCTTTTTTGGGTGGCGTTGCACCGATGCCTCTGCGCTCTGCCCCTTTGAAGGCGCTGCCCTGGGAGGCGCGCACCTGCGAGCGGGTCGGAGCGGCTGCGCCGCCATCCCTGTCCGACAGTTTGAAGACTGCCACGGCTTGCACCAGCTCTTGCGCCTGGCTTTTCATGCTGCCAGCGGCAGCGGCCATTTGTTCGACCAGTGCGGCATTTTGCTGGGTCGATTGATCCATCTGCGTCACCGCTTCCCCGACCTGGCTGACGCCTTGCGCCTGTTCGTTGCTGGCAGCGCTGATTTCGCCCATGATGTCGGTGACGCGCCGGATGCTGGCCACGACCTCGGTCATCGTCTCGCCCGCTTTGTCCACCAGTGCCGTACCCTGCTCGACACGCTCCACACTGGCGTTGATCAGGTATTTGATTTCCTTGGCCGCCTCGGCGCTACGTTGCGCCAGGCTACGCACTTCCGAGGCCACCACGGCAAAGCCACGCCCCTGTTCACCAGCGCGAGCAGCTTCGACTGCGGCGTTCAAGGCCAGGATGTTGGTCTGGAAGGCAATGCCGTCAATCACGCTGATGATGTCGGAAATCTTGCGGCTGGATTCATTGATACCCTTCATGGTTTCGACCACCTGGCCCACCACCTCACCCCCCTGAACGGCTACGGTGGAGGCGCTCATGGCCAGCTGGTTGGCGGTACGGGCCGAGTCGGCATTTTGCTTGACGGTGGAGCCAAGCTCCTCCATGGACGATGCGGTCTGTTCCAGCGCGCTGGCCTGTTGTTCGGTGCGGGCTGACAGATCATCGTTGCCCTGGGCAATTTCGGCGCTGGCACTGGCCACCGCCTCGGAGCCACGACGCACGTCGGAAACGACGGCGACCAGACTGTCCTGCATGGCTTTGAGGGCATCAAGCAGGGTGCCAATTTCATCCCGGCTGTTCACATAGTCGCGCGAAGTCAAATCACCGGATGCGACCCGTTGCGTTTGCCTGAGCGCCTGTGCGATGGGGCGTGTGATGGTGCCAGAAATCACCCAGGCCAGACCTCCACCGATGAACAGCGCCGCAATGGTCAGAACCACCGTCAGAATGAATGTCGATTTGTTGGTTTTCTCCGCCTCAACAAAGTTTTCTTTTGCCTGGCTAACCTGATGTTCAATGAGCTGTTGCAGTGCATTTTCCCAAGGGCGGGCTAATTCACTGAACTTGGTCTTGTAAATGCTCTGCGCTTTGGCGTTATCCCCGGCCAGTGCTGCTTCACTGACAGTCAGCAAAGCCTCGCGACGGTAGGTCATGAATGCGGTCGAAAAGTCCTCCGCCAATTTTTTCTCATGTGCATCCAGTTTCGTTGCCATAAAGGCTGCCCAGAGCTTGTCGATTGCATCGGAGTTGCGAGAGCGCTCCTCTGCCTTTCTTTTGACATTATCCGGCTCAGGGTTGATGAGCATATCCATGACCAGAATGCGGTTACGCTGCAACAGGCTGGATATTTCGGCTAGTTCCCCCATTGGAATGGTAGAACCCTGGTATAGGTTTTTCAGCCCCGCAAACGTCTGGTCAATACCGGAAATGCCTTTGGTAGCGATGCCCGCCAGCAGCAGCAGCACAATGGAAAATGCCACCATCAGGCGCGACTGAATCTTCAGATTTTTAATAAATTCCAATTGTCATCTCCAAGTAGTCTGAAAGCAAAACGGTTATGCTAACCGAAAGATGCCGAACACATTGCCGTTTTGCTGATTTACATAGAACTTGCATCAGACTTACACCAGACCCCGCTCGGCCATCGACAGTGTTTGCCCCTGGGACACGATGATGTGGTCCAGCACGCGCACATCCAGCAAGCCCAGAGCAGACTTCAAGGTCTGGGTTAGCGCAGTGTCAGCGCGTGAAGGCTCCGTACTGCCGCTGGGGTGGTTGTGGGCTAAAACCACGGCATTGGCCTGGTGGTGCAAGGCCCGCACGGCCACCTCACGCGGATAAACACTGGTTTGCGTCAAGCTGCCGCGAAACATTTCTTCCATCACCAAAAGGCGCAGCTGCGCATCAAGAAATAGCACGGCAAATACCTCGTGGCTGCGGTTGGCCAGATGCAGCTGCACATATGCCTTGATGGCGTCCGGCGCATTGAGCACCGTACGTTCCCTGAGTTGTTGCGCCAGGGCGCGCCGCGCCAACTCCAGCACAGCCATCAGCTCGGCGCGTTTGGCAGGGCCAAGTCCCTTGACGCGCTTCAAGTCATCGGCGCTTGCGTTCAATAAACCGGAAATACCATCAAATCCGCCAAACCCACCGTCAGACATGCCAGGTGCGCTATCTTTTTTGATGTGTAGTAATTCATCTGCCATTTGCAACACGCCTTTGCCCTTGATGCCAGTGCGCAACAGCAAGGCCAACAGTTCGGCATCGCTCAGGGCAGAGGGGCCGCGTGCGAGCAACTTCTCGCGGGGGCGGGCATCGGGGGGCAGGTCTTTGAGTGGCATGGAGTTCCTACAATAGGGCGCAGTTTATAGGGACTTTCATGACTACATCAACCACACCACTTCCTTGCGTGCAACCTGGCTCCTTTTTGACGCTGCATTACCGCTTGAGCGGCCCAGCGGGGGACGTTATCAATACCTTTGGTGGCCAGCCGGCCACCTTGACCCTGGGCAGCGGGCAATTGTCACCGGCTGTGGAGGCTTGCCTGCTGGGGTTGGAGGAAGGTGTGCGCCGCAGCTTTGCACTGCCTGCTGGCGTTGCCTTTGGTGCGCGTAACCCTGCCATGCAGCAATGGCTGGCGCGCAAGGAGCTGGATGCGATGGGCGACCCCGGTGAGCAGTACCAAGTAGGAGATGCGGTGCAGTTCCCGACGCCGGACGGTGCGGGGCGTTTTGCGGGAGTCGTGCTGGAAGTGCGTCCCGACCACGGTGTACTCTTTGACTTCAACCACCCGCTGGCTGGCCAGCCGGTGACGTTTGAAGTCCATGTGATCGGAATTTTGTGATGCAGGAAATTCTGTTGGCCGAACCGCGCGGTTTTTGTGCCGGGGTGGATCGGGCGATTGCGATTGTCGAGCGCGCCCTGCAAAAGTTTGGCCGCCCGATTTATGTGCGCCACGAGATTGTGCACAACACCTATGTGGTCGAGGACCTCAAGGCCAAGGGCGCTGTTTTCATTGAAGACCTTGGCGAGGTTCCACCCGGCGCCACCCTGGTATTTTCAGCGCATGGCGTTTCGCGGGCGGTGCAGCAAGAAGCACAGGCGCGTGGCTTTCAGATTTTCGACGCCACCTGTCCGCTGGTGAGCAAGGTGCATGTGGAGGTGGCCAAGCTGCACCGGGAAGGTTATGAATTCATCATGATCGGCCACAAGGGGCACCCGGAGGTCGAAGGCACGATGGGCCAGCTTGATGGCGGTATCCATTTGGTCGAAGACGTGGACGATGTGGCCCGAGTCGCTCCAATGCAGACGCAGCGGCTCGCGTTGGTGACCCAGACTACCCTGAGCGTGGATGATGCCGCCGAAATAGCCGCAGCCGTGCGCGCGCGTTTTCCGCATGTGCGCGCACCCAAACACCAGGACATTTGCTATGCAACACAAAACCGCCAGGATGCCGTCAAGGTCATGTCCAGCCAGGTGGATATTGTGATTGTCGTAGGCAGCCCCACCAGTTCCAACAGCAACCGTCTGGCCGAACTGGCGCGCAAACTCGGCGTTGCCAGCTACATGGTGGACAGTGCCGCAGAATTGCAAACCGACTGGTTCGCAGGCAAAAGCCGCGTGGGGCTGACCGCTGGCGCGTCGGCTCCCGAGATTCTGGTGCGCCAGGTCATCGAGCGCGTCCGTTTGCTCGGCGCGGTGTCGGTGCGCAGCATGGAAGGCATTGCCGAGACCACCAGCTTTCCGCTCCCCAAAGGGCTCAGAATTGACTGATGGATCTACTTGTCTACTTGACCAGCAAGACCGGCTACAATGGCGGCCTTCTTAGCGGTGGCTGTAGCTCAGTTGGTAGAGTCCAGGATTGTGATTCCTGTTGTCGTGGGTTCGAGTCCCATCAGCCACCCCACACAAACAAAGCGATTAAGCCCGGTCTGCAGTACTGGGCTTTTTTGTTTCTTTTTTTGTTTCTGTATGGCGGAAAAACCTGATGAAACTCAACAGCGTCAGACACAAACTTGTCCTTGTTATCAGCCTGTTCATTACCGCCATGCTGCTTGTGGTCGCTGCCGGAACCTACGTCTATTTCAGACACACAACACAAGCGTTGATTTCAGAACAGCAGTTTTCTCTGATTTCAACAATAGCGGGCAATCTGGATACTGCGATCAGCACGGCGCACACCGCGCTGATCAAGGTTGCCGCAGTCGCGCCCCACGATATTGTCAATGACCCGGATGCGGCACAAAAGTGGTTAGGAAACCGTACCGGGATTAAATCCATCTTTTCGGGTGGACTGCACCTGTTTACGGCAGATGGCAAACTTCTGGCAGAAGAACCGGAGTTGCCGGGGCGACGGGGCAAGGATTTTTCTTTCCACACGTACTTTCAACAAACTGTTACTACGGGAAAACCCCGGATTTCCAACCCGTTCACTTCGTCCAGGGATGGTCATCCGACCATCATGATGACGACACCTGTTTTTGATGCCGAGGGTCGCTTGCTCTTTATCCTGGGTGGTGCCATGGATCTGCTGGCTCAAAAAAATATATTTCAATCCCTGACCACGCAAAAAGTGGGGCAAAACGGTTACTTTTACCTGTTTGCCCCTGATCGGACCATGATCATGCACCCAGACCCGACGCGCATCCTGAAACAGGATGTACAACCGGGGATGAACGTGATGTTCGACCGGGCGCTGGAGGGTTTTGAAGGTTCCGGCGAAACCATCAACTCCAAAGGACAGCATTTTGTCGCGTCATTCAAGCGGTTGCGAAGCACCAACTGGATTCTGGCTGCCAATTACCCAGCTGCCGAAGCCTTTCAACCGATCACCCATTTTAGAAATTATTTCCTGCTGACCACCATCGCAGCCTTGCTGATTGCCGTCATGTTGGCATGGAGGCTTGGCATCGCAATTTCCAGACCGCTCACCAGTTTAACCCTGCAGATCAACCAGCTGGCGAACACCCGTTCAGATAAGCGTGTGCATCTTGATGGCAAGCGCAGTGATGAACTGGGGCTGCTGGAAGGCGCGTTCAACGCCCTGCTGGACAAGGTGCAGCGACGCGAACAAGAGTTACAAAACAATGAAGCCCGCTTTCGTCAGATGTTTGAAGGGCACCGCGCAATCATGCTGATGATTGAGCTCCATTCGGGGCGGATTGTTGACGCCAACAGCGCTGCGGCACAGTTTTACGGTTACACCATCGAGCAGTTGCGCAGCATGAACATGGCGGATATCAACCAGGCCTTATCCGAAGATTCTTTTGTGTTTGAACACCGCCTGTCGGATGGCTCCGTCAAGATGGTCGAAGTCCATTCCACACCGATTGGCGCAGGCGACTCTACCCTGCTGTATTCCATAGTTCAGGACATAACCGAGCGCATCGCTGCCGAAGAAAGGTTGCTCTCTTTTGCTACCCTGATGGAGCAAAAGAATGCAGAACTTGGTGCGGCGCTGATAACCGCCGAGGAGGCAACGCGGGCGAAAAGCACTTTCCTGGCAACCATGAGCCACGAAATCCGCACACCGATGAATGGGGTGATCGGTATGGCTGGACTGCTGCTGGGAACCGAACTGAGCGAGGAGCAGCGCAGCTATGCCGAGATAGTCGCCAAAAGCGGCGAAAACCTGCTGGGACTGATCAACGACATTCTGGATTTTTCCAAAATCGAAGCCGGCAAACTGGACATCGAAATTCTCGATTTTGACATCAGAACAACCATAGAGGATACTGCTGAGATGCTGGCAACGCGGGCATCACAGGCTGGTCTGGAACTGATCTGCCGGATTGATCCTGGTGTACCGTTTTACCTGAAGGGCGATCCGGGCAGGCTGCGTCAGATCATTACCAACCTGGCTGGCAATGCCATCAAATTCACACACGAAGGTGAAATTGTCATCAGCGCACGGCTCGATTCTGAAAGCGAAGGCTCTGTCGTCATCCGCTTTGAGGTTACAGACACCGGTATCGGCATCCCGGAAGATAGACGCGCAGCCATATTCAGCCCCTTTACCCAGGTTGATGGCTCCACCACCCGGAAATATGGCGGTACCGGCCTGGGTCTGGCAATCTGCAAGCAGTTGACAGCGCTCATGGGCGGCGAAATCGGCATTGAGAGCGAAGAAGGCAAAGGCTCAACGTTCTGGTTTACAGCACGGTTTGAGAAAGGGGGCACCGCCGTAGAAACACAAAATCTGCCGCCGCCGCAAAGCGCCGACATAAGCGGAACAAGAATTCTGGTGGTGGATGATAATTTCACGCACCGTATGTTGATCATCACCCTGTTGAGTCATTGGGGGTGTGAATACGAAACAGCAGTTGATGGTGCGTCAGCTTTGGAGCTCATGCGCGCAGCAGCTGAAGCCAAAGAACCATTTCGTGCCGCCTTGATTGATCAGATGATGCCGGGGATGAATGGCCTTGAACTGGGTCGTCATATCAAAGCAGACCCGGCACTTAAAAATACCCTGCTGATCATGGTGACCGCCCTCGGACAGCGGAGTTTTGCGGCGGAGTTAAAGGACATCGGCTTTGTCGGATATGTGCAAAAACCCGTGCGCCAATCGCAACTGCACGACTGTATCGCCCACACGCTGGGCAAAGCGATGCAAACCGGGGAGACTTCCGTTGGCATCACGCAACCAGCCATCGCAGAATCGAACAAAGGAAAAATCCACATTCTGTTGGTGGAAGACAACATCATTAACCAGAAAGTGGCGCAAATGATACTCGACAAACTGGGCCACAAGGCTGACGTAGCCGCCAACGGACTGGAAGCTGTGCGGGCGCTGGGGTTGATTAATTACGACCTGGTTTTAATGGATTGTCAGATGCCCGAAATGGACGGCTTTGAAGCCACCACGGTGATTCGCAATCCGGGGTCAAACGTGTTGAACCACAAGGTACCGATCATTGCCATGACTGCCAACGCCATGAAGGGTGACCGCGAGCAGTGCATCGAAGCCGGGATGGACGATTATCTGAGTAAGCCGGTGAAGAAGGACGAACTGGCGGCGATACTCGGAAAATGGGGCTGAGCACGAACTGGAGCGGGTGATGGGAATCGAACCCACGTTATTTGCTTGGGAAGCAGAAGTTCTACCATTGAACTACACCCGCGAAGCAGCGCATTCTAAACGGATGGCCCGACCAGAATTTCAGCTCATAAATCCGGCGCCATCAAATCGAACGGCCAGCCCCCACGGGTCGCCGCAGCATGCGCGTTCATGTCCAACGGAACACTAAGCGTTCTACGATGCAACAGCATGCGCAAGACAGAAAAAAATAATGCAAAAGGCTTCCTGGTCATATCCATACTCCTCGGAAACTGCCCTGCTTGGGGCCAATTGGGTGAGAAAAATCTGCACCCAGCCTGAATGGAGACCTTATCCGGTGGCACCGAACAAGGCCGCATTGCGCCCGACACGTCCCCGATTTTGTTGCTCCAGCAAACTCAGAACGACATCCAGTGAACTGTTCTCATCGTCTGCGAAACACAATGCGGACCGGATATCGAGCAAAGCACGCTGGTAACCCTGTGCGTAGGCCTGCGTGTACTCGAGCTGGACGGCCTTGATCGCATCCTCTTGGAGTTGTTTTAGATCCATGATTTGCCTTCTCTCTGTTTGATAAGGGCTAAAAACCTCACATCGCCACCCGCACCCACGAATAATTTGAAACACTACCGTTGGTTTGTGCGACAGGAAGAAGTGTCCTACTTATCCGTAGAGCAGACCTCCTAGAGTCATTTGAAGTGTGTGGAAATTGGTCGTTATGCACAAAAAAAATACCCCCTGTTGCCATACGACGACAAGTCAACTCAGAGTCTGGCCGCCACCCACGCACGTACGCTGTCCAGAGCGCCCAACAGTTTTGCAGGTTCAGTACCACCGGCCATCGCCATATCCGGCTTGCCGCCGCCCTTGCCACCGACCTGCGCCGCAATGAAGTTGACTAACTCACCCGCCTTGATGCGGCCCGTGGTATCCGGCGTCACGCCCACGGCAAGCTGAACCTTGGCGCCATCCACCACGGCCAGGACGACGATGGCGGTTCTGAGCTTGTCCTTGAGCTTGTCCATGGTCTCACGCAAGGTTTTGGCGTCGGCACCGTCCAGGCGCGCCACCAGCAGCTTGACCCCGCCCAGATCAACGGCCTGGTTCAGCATCTCATCCCCCTGCGCCGAAGCCAGCTTGCCCTTGAGCGCAGCCACTTCCTTTTCCAGTGCACGACTGTGCTCCACCATCTGACCCAGGCGCGCCAGCAATTCAACCGCCGGGGTTTTCAGCGTGGCCGCAGCCTGGTCAACGGTATCTTCCAGACCTTGCAGGTAGGTCAGCGCATTCTGTCCAGTCACGGCTTCGATACGGCGCACACCGGCAGCAATGCCACCCTCGCCCACCACCTTGAACATACCAATGTCGCCGCTGCGCGCCACATGCGTACCTCCGCACAACTCACGACTGGGACCAATGTCGAGCACGCGCACGGTTTCGCCGTATTTTTCGCCAAACAGCATCATGGCACCACTCTGTTGGGCCGAAGCAATGTCCATCAGGCGCGCCTGTGCAGCAGCATTGGCCATGATTTCAGCATTGACACGCACTTCAATTTCGTCAATCTGCTCCTCGGTCAACGGCGCATGGTGTGCAAAGTCGAAACGGGTACGCTCAGGCGTGACCAGACTGCCTTTTTGCTGCACATGCGCACCCAACACCTCGCGCAGCGCCTTGTGCATCAGATGGGTTGCCGAGTGGTTGCGCATGGTCGCTGCACGCGCGGTCGCATTGACATGCGCTGTCACCACATCCCCCACCTGGATGCTGCCGGAGCTGACGGTGCCATGCTGGCCGTACACATCGGCCTTGATCTTTTGTATGTCGCTGACCATGAACAGTGCATGGTCGCAAAAAATGTCGCCTACATCTCCCACCTGGCCACCGCTCTCAGCATAAAACGGCGTGGTATCGAGCACCACGACTCCTGCTTGACCCTGCGTAAGCGTAGAAACCGCCGCGCCATCAGCGTATAGCGCTACGATAGTTGCAGTACACGTCAGTTGCTCGTAGCCGACGAACACATTGGCCGGACCACCGTATTCGAGCGCACGTTCCTGCTTGAACTTGCCCGCCGCACGTGCCTGGGCTTTTTGCCGTTCCATCGCTGCATGAAAACCCGCCTCATCCACCGCAATGCCGTTCTCGCGGCAGACATCCGCCGACAAATCCAATGGAAAACCGAAGGTGTCGTGCAGCTTGAAGGCCACGTCACCCGGCAGCACCTTGGCGCCGTCCTGCAACGCGGCATCGAGAATTTCCATGCCGTGCGCCAGGGTCTCGAAGAAGCGTTCTTCCTCGATTTTCAAGGCGTCGGTGATGCGCTGCTGCTGCACCGCCAAGTTGGGATAGGCCTCGCCCATGACGGCGACCAGATCGGCCACCAGTTTGTGGAGAAACGGGGTTTTCCGGCCCAGCTTATAGCCATGGCGAATGGCTCGACGAATGATGCGCCGCTGCACATAGCCGCGTCCCTCGTTACCAGGCAGCACGCCATCACTGACTAAAAACGCTGTGGCACGAATATGGTCGGCGATCACACGCAGGCTTTTGTTTTCCAGATCGGTGCAACCGGTTTCACGCGCGGCCGCCTTGATGAGCACCTCAAACAAATCAATCTCGTAGTTGCTGTGCTTGTGCTGCAAAATGGCTGCCAGCCGCTCCAACCCCATGCCGGTATCGACACAAGGCGCAGGCAACGGGCGCAGCGAGCCATCGGGCTGCATGTCGAACTGCATGAACACATGGTTCCAGATTTCAATGAAGCGGTCACCGTCTTCGTCCGGACTGCCAGGCGGGCCACCAGGAATTTCGGGGCCATGATCATAGAACACTTCGGAACAAGGACCGCAAGGCCCTGTGTCGGCCATCATCCAGAAATTGTCCGATTGGTACTTTCTGCCACCTTTCTTGTCGCCAATGCGCACCACGCGCTCAGGCGGCAGACCAATATCCTGCGTCCATATCTGATAGGCCTCGTCGTCGTCAATGTAGACGGTGGCCGTCAAGCGCTCGGACGGCAGGCCATAGACCTTGGTCAGCAACTCCCACCCCCAAACCAGCGACTCGCGCTTGAAATAGTCGCCAAAGCTCCAGTTGCCCAGCATTTCAAAAAACGTGTGGTGGCGCGCGGTATAGCCTACATTCTCAAGGTCGTTGTGCTTGCCACCAGCACGCAGACAGGCCTGCACCGAAGCCGCACGCACATAAGAGCGCTTGTCGGTACCCAGGAACACATCTTTGAACTGCACCATGCCCGAGTTGGTGAACATCAGTGTCGGGTCGTTGCCCGGAACCAGCGGGCTACTGGCGACCACGGTGTGGCCCTTGGCAGCAAAAAAATCCAGAAAGGTTTTTCGAATAGCGGCAACGCTGGCGGGAGGAGTTGAACTGGTCATGGTGTCAAAAAAGGATAGGGCAAGAAAACCATTACTTATAACAGCCGTACGCAAGATGCGATACTCGGATGCTTCTTCGCAGTACTATAGACTAAATCCAAAAAGCCAAAACCAATATCCAACATGACACAGAACACACCTGATGGATCGGGTTCCGGGGACTTCGGTGGTAGCGAGGCGGCCCGTCTTTATCGTGAGCAACTAACACGCGAAGGTAGTATGCATTCCAACGACCAGACAAAATCACCTACCCAGGCAACCCCTTGGGGGTCTGCATCTGTGATTGACTCGCGTGTTGCCGTACGAAAAAAGATCAATGGACGTGCGCGGGTACACCTCACTGACGCGGGGGGGGGCTTCGTTGCGGGAAAAATGGTTGACATCTCTGTCTCTGGGGTTTGTGTCATGATGGACGCCCCGTTTCCAATCAAGAGAACATGCAACCTGGAGTGTGAGGTTTTTTATCAGGGCCAGCGCCAGCTATTCAGCACACAAGCGGTGTCTGTGTACGGCGTACTGGCAGGAACTTCAGGATTCAGGGTCGGTTTCCAGTTTGGGGCACGAAGTCCCGATGCGGTCCGGGTAATCGAATTGCTGATATCGTGATCGATCAGCTCCCGCAGAACTGAAAAGACGTTAAAGCACCCGGAACGCAACCGTTGGCACGCTGGCATCGGCGAACGATCCACCTAAAGCCAGTTCGCCACTGCCGTGTAACACACACTCTTCACGGCGTAATAAAACATCCGAACCGGTTGCACCCGAAAACCGTATCCAGCTACCATAACTGCTGGCATCCACAAACATGACGCTGCCATTGCGCCATTCGAGTCTGGCATGGATACGCGACACGCGGGGATCATTGACCACAAACTCCGCGCTGCGAACGCGACCTAGCTGGATAGGCAACTCAAAAGATTTGAACCGCTTGACAAGCCCCATCCAGCTCAACTCAATCTCCCGGCCCAGAACATCCACCTCGCCCATGGCATAGGCCGGATCCAGTTCACCTTGCATGGTCAGCAAACCGGACACGTCTTCTTCACGCCATTCGATCTGGTAAACGACACAGGGTTCTGCGCGTCCGCGAATATTGATGGGACCCAGAATACGAAAGGCTACGCCTTCAGTTTCATCCGCCTTATTCAAGGCGGCTGCATTGGCCCATATCTGGGTTGGCCCGCACAGATCACACAAGCGGGCCGCAACGTTGACGGCATCGCCGTAACAGTCTCCGCCAACAATTTCAACTTCACCACTCGCCAAGCCAATGCGCATGGGCATTCGCAGGGCAAGGGATGTTTTCATCAGATTTTTGGAATGCAAACGTTGCAAATCGACCACTGCATCAACGGCACTTTGGTCATCCGGAAACATCGCCAGTACGCCATCTCCCAGAGTTTTGACAACACGTCCCCCATGTTTGACACACTGCTGCGCAGTCCAGGTTGTGATCTTGGTCACAATTTCGGTAGCCCGCGCATTACCCAATGCCTCAAACACCGCCGTGCTGCCATGCAGGTCCGTGAATATGACGGTCGTTTGTACACCCATTCCCTAGATTTCCGATTCTTGTGCAGGAGGACGGAGTTTAGAGCATTGCGGGCAGCTTGAAAACCGAAAGCCATGTACAGAGTCTGAATCGGGTTTTTTGATCAACCAAAATGCATCACTTTCCCTATTGGATACCATCTATGATCCCTCCATACGCGTTTCACCCATGCTGCACCCCTTTCATACGCTCCTTCGTCGTCTGGTGTTTGTTCTGTTATGCATGCTGGCTTGCGTAAATCCAGCACAGGCATGGAATGGCTTTGTCGAATACGTGGTGGACGGCGATACCTTGCATGTGCGCACCATCCGCAGCAAGGCGTTACACCACGTGCGAGTCATCGGCATCGACGCTCCCGAAATTTGTCAAACCTGGGGGCCGCAGTCACGCCAAGCATTGACACAATTGGTATTGCACCAAAAGGTGGAAATAAAGGGCCGCGCCCGCGACGATTACGGACGATTGCTGGCACGTGTGGCAATCAACGGCAACGATGTCGGCGCTTCGATGGTGCAACAAGGGCACGCCTGGTCCTACCGCTGGCGCACCCGCAAAGGGCATTACGATGCCGAGGAAACTGAAGCCCGCGCGCACACCCGAGGTTTATTCTCCGTTGAACCCGTTCAGCGACCTGGTGACTTCCGACGCCAAAATGGCAGTTGTTATCCTGGACGTTGAGGAGGCGAGGCGCTGCACACCGGGCACACCGGATTGCGCGACAGGCGAATATCTGTCCAGCGCATGCTGCGCGCGTCCAGCATCAGCAAACGCCCGACCACAGGCTGACCTGCCCCGCTGAGCAATTTGAGCGCTTCTGCGGCCTGCATGCTGCCGATGATGCCAACCAGAGGAGCAAACACGCCCAGCGTGGCACAACGTGTTTCCTCCACAGTATGGTCTGGTGGGAACACGCAGGCGTAGCACGGCGAGTCGCTGCGCTTGGAGTCGTACACTGTAAGCTGACCATCGAAACGAATGGCAGCACCCGAGACCAAGGGCACATGGTGCTGTACACAGGCCGCATTCAGCGCCTGGCGGGTCGTGAAGTTGTCGCTGCAATCGAGCACCACGTCCGCATCGGCAACAAGGCCAGCCAATCGGGCCGCATCGGCACGCTGCGCTACCGTGGTAACCTGCAGTTGCGGGTTAAGGTCCAGCAAGGCCTGGTACGCAGATGCCACCTTGGGCCAACCGATACGGGCTTGTGTGTGGAGAATCTGGCGCTGCAGATTGGTCAAACTCACCGTATCGTCATCGACCAAAGTGAGATGACCGACACCCGCCGTGGCAAGATACAAGGCTCCTGGAGAACCAAGGCCGCCCACTCCAACCACCAGCGCCCTCCCCCGCAGAATCCTCTCCTGGCCTTCTACGCCCAGTTCATCCAGCAGGATATGGCGCGAGTAACGCAGCAGTTGTGCGTCATCCATGGCGCAGTTACCAGCGGTTACGCAATTACCAGCGCTTACTCAATGCCCTTTGGGTTCTTCTGCGTCACTCTTGGATTCTTCTTTGCGTTCAACCAAGGTCTTGCTGACCTGAACCGGAAGGCCCTTGAGCTGGTTGATGGCTTGTTGCAACTGGAAGTCCTTTTCGGAACCAAACTCAGGAGAACGGCGTTCGGACATCGGTTTACGCGATTCTTCCTCCAGGCGTTTGAGCGCCTCTTCACGCGCTTTCTCTCGTACCGGATCTTTAACCTCTTCCCCTTGGCCGCTGCCCAGATGCTTACCCAGATCAGCCTCACGGGTACGCAGCGCAGCATACGGACTACCTTCTTCGGTCTCATCAACCATCACATCCGGCACAATGCCTTTGGCCTGAATTGACTTGCCACTGGGGGTGTAGTAACGCGAGGTGGTGATCTTCAGACCTGTTTCCGGCCCCAAAGGCCTGAAGGTCTGCACCGAACCCTTGCCAAAGGTTTGCGCGCCCATGAGGGTAGCGCGTTTGTGATCCTGCAGGGCACCCGCCACAATTTCGCTGGCCGAAGCAGAACCCTCGTTGACGAGCACCACCAGAGGCACGGCCTTAAGAGCCACGGGGAGCTTTTTCAGGGGGTTAACGCCATCGCGCCCCAGATAGTCGCGCACACTGGCCCTGAGCACCTGTTTGCTGTCAGCTGTTTGTCCATTGGTCGAAACCACGGTCACATTTTCAGGCAAGAAAGTTGCGGAAACAGCAACTGCTGCGCTAAGCAGACCTCCTGGATCGTTGCGCAAATCGAGCACCAGACCCTTGATATGCGGTTCTTGCTTGTAGATTTCTTCGAGTTTGTGCGCAAAATCCTCAACAGTGCGCTCCTGAAACTGGCTGACCCGAATCCAGGCATACCCTGGTTCAACAATTTTTCCGCGCACGGATTGTTGTTTGATTTCCTCACGAATGATGGTGAGCGTAAACGTCCGATTTTCGTCCTTGCGAAAAACAGTCAAAACCACCTTGGTATTGGGCTCGCCACGCATGCGTTTGACGGCTTCGCTAAGACTCAAGCCCTTGACGGCCGTGTCATCAACGCGCGTAATCAGGTCATTGGTTTTGATACCGGCGCGAAAAGCAGGCGAACCCTCAATCGGCGTCACCACCTTGACCAGTCCATCTTCCTGGGTGATTTCTATGCCAACGCCAACAAAACGCCCCGATGTGCCTTCCTTGAACTCCTTGAACGACTTCTTGTCGAAATACTGCGAATGCGGATCAAGGCTGGACACCATGCCGATAATGGCCTCGGTAATCAGCTTCTTTTCATCGACCGGCTCGACATAATCACTCTTGACCATACCGAAGGCCGCTGCCAATTGCTGCAGTTCCTCAAGAGGCAGTGGTGTCAGGGTACCGCGCGCGACGGTTTGCAGCGAAACCGTCGTCAAAGCACCAGCCACCACGCCCAATCCGATCCAGGCTGCAATTTTCAATTTATGACGCATACGCTTTCCTGTCCAAGTCCAGCATGCCCCTTGCTTTGGGCGCATACAGGAAATTAAATATAGTCAATCAGGCTTTGCCTTGGGCTGCCACCGCCGCTGCGGCCTTGGCAACAGCTTCGGCATCGCCCAGATAATAGTGGCGTACGGGTTTGAGCGCTGCATCGAGCTCATATACCAGTGGAATGCCATTGGGAATATTCAGGCCAACAATGTCCTGATCCGAAATATTGTCCAGGTATTTCACCAGCGCCCGGATCGAATTGCCATGCGCTGCCACGATCACGCGCTTACCGCTCTGGATGGCAGGCGCCATTGTGTCGTCCCAGAAGGGCAATACGCGCGCGACAGTATCCTTGAGGCACTCGGTTAGCGGCACTTGTCCAGCTTGCAAATCGGCATAGCGAATATCCGAACGTTCGCAGCGTGGATCATTGGGATCCAGCGCCGGAGGCGGAACGTCATAGCTACGACGCCACTCCAACACCTTGGCATCGCCGTATTGCTTGGCCGTTTCGGCCTTGTTCAACCCTTGCAATGCACCATAGTGACGTTCGTTAAGGCGCCACGAATGCACCACCGGCAGCCAGGTGCGATCCATCGCATCGAGGCAGTGCCACAATGTACGGGTTGCGCGCTTGAGTACGCTGGTGTAAGCCAGATCAAACTCATAACCGGCGGCCTTGAGCAATTGCCCGGATTGGATGGCTTGCTCAACGCCGGTAGGGGTGAGGTCCACGTCTGTCCAACCAGTAAAACGATTTTCAAGATTCCAGGAGGATTCGCCGTGGCGGATGAGGACAAGTTTGTACATAGTGCTTCGGAAAAGTGTGAAAAGTGTGATTTCGGGTTAATAAACGGATATCGTGGGCAAAAAACCAAGCGGCATTCTAAAATGCTAGCTAGCTGGTTTTACAACAAACAGGGAATATAGTCGATTTATGAAATTCATCGTAGATAACTGGATGTTGATTGCAGTTGCACTGACTTCGGGAATGCTTTTGCTCTGGCCAACGCTTCAAGGCGTGGCAACAGCAGGCATTGCTCCGACCATGGCGGTACAACTCATCAACCGGGAACGCGCGGTCATCGTGGATGTGTGCGATCCAAACGAATTTGCCCAGGGCCACATCAGCGGCGCAAAAAATATTCCTTTGGGTGAACTGGAAACCAGACTGGGGGCCGCAGTCAAAAACAAGGCGCTGCCGCTGATCCTGGTATGCCAATCCGGTGGGCGTTCTGGCCGTGCGGTGGCGATTGCCAAAAAATTGGGCTATGAGCGGGCCCAATCCCTCGGCGGTGGATTGGCAAGCTGGCGCGCAGCAGATTTACCAGTCGAAAAGGGCTGACAGCATGCAGACTGTCAAGATGTACACCACCGCAGTCTGCCCTTTTTGCATACGGGCCAAGCGGATTTTGCACGCCAGGGGGGTGGATTCCATCGAGGAAATCCGGGTTGATCTTCAGCCCGAGGAACGGATATCTATGATGGAGCGCACAGGCCGACGTACCGTGCCGCAGATTTTCATCGGGACCACGCACGTTGGCGGATGCGACGACCTGATGGCGCTGGACGCACGGGGAGAGTTGCTGCCGCTGCTTAGCGCCACATGATCCGTACCGTTTGGCCGGACGACCAGACGACCAGGCACCACGGCCTGAGATAATCCGCCACTCGCGAATTTTGCGTTGCGAATTTTCCGTTTCCCACCACTTCCACCCTTGTGGTTTTTTTACCTTGAAAGATATATTTGTATGTCAGACCAAACACCAGCTCCCGTTTTCCAGATTCAGCGCGTCTATCTCAAAGAAGCCTCGTTGGAGCAACCCAACTCTCCAGCCATTTTGCTAGAGCAAGAGCAACCTAATGTGGAGATTCAACTCGGTGTCGAAGCCGCCCCCGTAGCCGATGGCATCTTCGAAGTGGGTGTTACCGCGACAGTACACACCAAGATCAAGGACAAAACGGTATTCCTGGCCGAAGTCAAACAAGCCGGTATTTTTGAAATTCGCAACCTGCCACAGGAACAGATAGCACAAGTCATGGGCATCGCCTGCCCGCAAATCATCTATCCGTATTTGCGTGGCAATGTGGCCGACATGATTCAGCGCGCCGGCTTTCCTCCCGTGCATCTGACAGAAATCAATTTCCAGGCCATGTATGAGCAACAACAGGCGCAAAAAGAACAACAGGCCTCTGGCACTCCGGTGCAATAATTTTGGCTGTATAGGCTGCAAAGTGGCATAGAACGTGCGGGAGAAGCTATGAAAATAGTAGTTCTCGGTGCTGGTTCCTGGGGAACAGCACTGGCAGTCAGCGCGTGTCGCAACCCTCTGGCACAGCACGCTGTAACCCTGTGGATGCGCGATGCCGCGCAGGCATGGGTCTTGAAGCAGCAACGTGAAAATACGCGCTATTTACCTGGGATCGCACTGCCACCGAATCTGGACATCAGTGCGGCCCCCCTGTCAACCCTGGCAGCGACACTGGCAGGCTATGATTTGACCATCATCGCCACACCGATGGCTGGTCTGCGCGGCATGCTCACCACCTTGCAAACCAGCGCCACGCCCGTCGTGTGGCTGTGCAAGGGCTTTGAAGCCGAAGTCGACGGTGCACCAGGACTATTAGGACACGAAATTCAGGTGCAGGTTGCGCCCAAGCTGCGTGCAGGCGTATTCAGCGGACCCAGCTTTGCGCAAGAAGTGGCTCTGGGGCAACCCACCGCCCTGGCAGCTTCCAGTATGCATGCCGAGGTGCGCGCCACATTGGTGGAGGCCTTTCACAGCCCCACGTTGCGCGTGTACGACAACGACGATCTCGTTGGCGTCGAAGTCGGTGGAGCGGTCAAGAATGTGATGGCAATTGCCTGTGGACTGTGCGACGGATTGCATCTGGGCCTGAATGCGCGTGCGGCCCTGATTACCCGAGGCCTGGCGGAAATCACCCGGCTGGGACTTGCACTCGGCGCCAGGGTCGAGACATTCATGGGCTTGAGTGGCATGGGCGACCTGGTGCTCACCGCCACCGGCGACCTGTCGCGCAACCGCCGCGTTGGCCTGGCTTTGGCACAGGGTAAAACCCTGGAGCAGACGGTGGCCGCATTAGGACACGTCGCCGAAGGGGTCTACAGCGCGCACACCGTGGTGCGGCGCGCCCACAGTTTAGGTGTGGATATGCCCATTGCCCAAGGTGTTGTCGATTTGCTGGATGGCCACATGCACCCCTCCCAGGCTTTGACCAACCTGATGGCACGCGAACCCGGCAGCGAGAGTTAATGCATTGAAATGCGCTGGCCCGGTTTGCGGAATGTGCATGTAAAGAGCCGTTCCAACTCCAGGGTTTGATTCGATGCGAAAAGACCCCCTCAGGTTTTTTTCGATCAGGGTTTTCACAATCGTCATGCCAAGCCCGGTCCCCCCACGACCGATTTTCGTGCTGAAGAACGGCTGGAACAGTTGTTCCACGATGGCTTGGGGCATGCCGCAACCATTGTCGGCAACGCTCAGGTACACCGTGCCATCCTCAGCACGTGCTTCAATCCGTACACAACCGTCGTTGCGGCCTTCGAAAGCGTGCAGGTAGGCATTGTTGATCAGGTTGATCAGCACCTGCCCCAAGGCCCCCGGGAAACTATCCATCCGAATTCCCTCGGGAATCAGTACCAGTATTTGATGGGGATGCCGCTTGAGGCTGGGGCGCAGGGTTGCCAACACCTCTTGTACCGCTGCGGCCAGATCAAAGGAACGTCGCTGTTCGCTGGCCTGGTCTGCTGCCACTTGTTTAAAGTTTCTCATCAACTCTGCGGCACGGTGCAAATTGACTTCAATCAAGGTACTACCCTCGCAGATTTCGTGCAGGAACGCATGCATGTCAGAACGTTTGACTTGGCCCGATTCAATTTTGGCCTGAAAGCCTTTTGCCAGCTCCAGACAAGTGGTTGACGCCATCAGACTATTGCCCAGGGGTGTGCCAATTTCATGGGATACGCTGGCAACCAGTGTACTCAGGGTTGCCTGGGCAGCGCTGCGGGCCAATTCGGCCTGGGAATGCTGCAGCGACTGCAAGGCCTCTTCCAGTTGTGCCGTGCGCTCGGCAACCCGGCTTTCCAGCGTTTCGTTCAGCTCCAGAATATGGTTTTCGGCCTGCTTGCGCGCTGTAATATCGCTCACCATGGCCATGGCACCAATGATATTTCCGGCAGCATTGTGCAGTGGTGCAATGCTGCCCATGACCCAACCCGATTTGCCAGTGGATGCAATGGCGAACGGAAAGTCCAGCGTCTCGCTGGAGTGCCCGGTCAATGCGCGCTCTATGCGCTCTATCATTCCGATCTCAAGCAGAAAAGGCAATATCTCTGCCGCCTGGCGCCCCAACACATCGGTCGCAAGCAGTCCGGTCAACTGCTCCATGAATGGATTCCAGACCTGGTAGCGCATATCCTGGCCATAGACAACCACGCCTTGCAGGGCACTCTGGATGATTTGCTGGTTGAGCGTGTGGCTTTCGGCCAACGCCTTGGCAGAATAGGTTTCCCGGAGAATGAATTTTTTCAAACGGCGTTGGTGGGTACGCAATGCCAATGCCAAGCCCAAGGCAATCACCAGCAGCCCTGCGACCGAAACCTTGACGGAATGCCACCACGGAGCATAAATATCTTCCAGGTCCCGCACACTGGTCACCACCAGCGCCCGATCCATATGCAATTCTGGTGGTTGCACCGTATGCCGGGAGACCATGGCCTCCCCGGATGAAACCAACGGGGCATTCCCTGCCTTGGGCGCCACCAGGAGAACCACGCCGTTTTCGTGCCCCAGGGTGGTCCGCATATCGGGCGTACTGCGCGCCGATTCGATGATCGGATAGAAAAAATCCAGATTCAGAACGGCAACCACCATCCCGGCCAGCGCACCGCCGTCACCAGGGTCACCAGGGATAGCACGGGCCACAGCAATCACCAACGCGCCAGAATCCCCCCGAAACGGACTGGAGACGTACAACTGTTGCACATCCGGGTGCTGCTGCGCGCGCCCGAAAAAGTCCTGATCACCGAAATTCTGACCCAGCATGCCAACTCGGCTGGCCAGGCGAATGCGGCCCGTCGCATCCAGAACCAGCAAAGCGCGCGTACTGGGCATGGCGTCCACCAGATTGGTCAGACGCGCAGCGTATCGCTCCTCAAAGGCTCCTGCCCGGCGATCACTGCGCACCGCCAGCAACACATCGTTGATGGCAACCAGATCATGTGCGATATTGATCTGCATGACGCGCGCGGCGGCCAGCAGCCGGTCTTGCTCCAGTTTTTCGACCCGTCCGCGCTCCCCGTGGAGAACGTACCCTACAGCAAATCCCACCAGCAATACCACGCAAACCAGCGCCAGCCATTGGTTCTTGAACTGATTCTGACGACGATTGATAGGCATAGAACAATGGTAGCAGGAAGCGCCGGACGAATTTACCAATAAAATAGCACCCTTTCCCATCCATTCCCGCCCCAAAACCCAAAATGACGCACATAGTCACTGAAGCCTGCATCAAATGCAAATACACCGATTGCGTCGATGTCTGCCCCGTAGATTGCTTCCGCGAAGGCCCCAATTTTCTGACCATTGACCCGGATGAGTGCATTGATTGTGCCGTGTGCATCCCCGAGTGCCCGGTCAATGCCATTTACGCCGAGGAAGATGTCCCCAGGGATCAACGCCACATGACGGCACTCAATGCAGAACTGGCCAAGCTGCCGACCTGGAAAACCATCACCAAGCGCAAGGCGCCCCTGCCCGAAGCTGAAGAGTGGAAAGACAAGACCGGCAAACTCAAGCATCTGAGCCGATGATGCGCCAGTTGCCGGTACAAACCGATGCCGTCATCATCGGCGCAGGCCCGGTGGGCTTGTTCCAGGTGTTTGAACTCGGATTGCTGGAGGTCAAGGCCCACGTCATTGATGCACTGCCCTACCCTGGCGGCCAGTGCGTGGAACTGTACCCGGACAAGCCCATTTACGACATTCCTGCCGTTCCGGTGTGCACCGGTCAGGAATTGACGGATCGCCTGCTGGAACAGATTGCACCGTTTGGTGCGACTTTCCATTATGGCCAGGAAGTGACCGTGGTTGAGAGGCAGCCCGATGGCCGTTTTCTGCTGGAAACCAGCAAAGGTGGGCGTTTTCTCACCAAAACCATTTTTATTGCAGCCGGCGTGGGCGCTTTTCAGCCGCGCACGCTCAAGGTTGAAGGGTTGGACCGGTTTGAAGGCAGCCAACTGTCCTACCGGGTCAAAAATCCTGCCGACTACGCGGACAAGGACCTGGTGATCCTCGGCGGGGGTGACTCCGCGCTGGACTGGGCACTCAATTTTTGCGCTGGCAACCTCGATGGCCGTCCGCACAAGGCCAACAGCGTCATCCTGATTCACCGCCGCGACGGCTTCAAGGCCGCTCCAGCAACCGTTGCAAAAATGCGACAATTGTGTGATGCACTGGAAATGCAGTTCCTGGTCGGTCAGGTCACGGGCTTTGAAGCCAGCAACGAGCGCCTGAGCTCCGTCAAGGTCACAGGCAGCGACGGTATTACCCGCCTCGTGCCGCTGGACATGCTGCTGGTGTTTTTGGCCTCTCACCCAAGCTCGGCCCCATCGCCCACTGGGGGCTGGATATCGAACGCAAGCAACTGCGGGTGGATACGGAGAAGTTTTCCACCAATGAACCCGGCATCTTCGCCGTGGGTGACATCAATATCTACCCCGGCAAGAAAAAATTGATCCTGTGTGGTTTTCACGAATGCGCGCTGGCTGCCTTTGCTGCCATGCCGATCATCTTTCCAGAGAAAAAGGTATTTTTGCAATACACCACCACCAGCCCCAAACTTCACAAGGTCCTGGGCGTGGAATCGCCGGTGTTTGATTGAGCCTGGGCCGAATGCACAACGACCTGGTTACGGCCCGAGTGTTTGGCCTTGTAGAGCAGTCCATCGGCTATTTCGATCAGACCCTCGGAACCCATGCCCGGTGTCCACTCGACAACGCCACAGGAAAAGGTGCAGACAAAGGTTTTTTCCGGTACGGCGTGGCGGATCTGACCGAAGTCAATCCGGATGGCGTTGAGTAGTTGCCAGGCTTGCTCGCCGTTGGATGCGCCAAGTATGACCAGGAACTCTTCACCACCGTAGCGTCCCACGGCATCGGTTTTACGCAAGCGTTGCTTGAGCAACCAGGCGATGCTGCGAATCACATGGTCGCCAACGGGGTGGCCGTAGGTGTCATTGACCTGCTTGAAATGGTCAATGTCCACCATGGCCACACACAGCGACGATTCCTCGCGCAAGGCATTGGCCATCATGGCGTCGAGTTTTTGCTTGGATGCCGTGTGGTTCAGCAAGCCGGTCAAACTATCGAGCACCATGGAACGGCGCAAAGCACGGTAACGCTCGATCTTGCTATTAACCACGGCGTTCAGGATCACCGGATTGAATGGCTTGGTCAGAAAGTGGTCGCCGCCCAGCCGCAGCGCATCCACCTGCAAGGCCACGTCCGTTTCGGTTGACAGATACACCACGGGTGTCGACAGGAACTCCGCATGCTGGCGAATCACGCGCGTTACCTCGACCCCCGTACACCCTGGCAGATACATGTCCATGAGCACCAGGTCTGGCTGAAAAACACTCAGACTGGTGAGAACCTGCAAGGGGTCCTCAATTGCAACCGATTCGATCCCGCCTTCGGACAAGGCGCGACGAATCATGATCGAGGCCGTTCTGGAATCTTCGACCACCAATACGCGGTACGCTCCCTCTTCTTCGTTGCTGCACAACTTGACAATGCGATCCATCACTTGCGGATGCGCAGTGCCCTGCACGAAACAGTAGTCACACCCGGCACGCAAGGCCTGATTTTGCGGAGCAAAGTCTGTCGCCACATTCAAGCCAACGATGCAACTGGCGCTATAGTGGCCACGCAAGGTGCGAATGCCCGCCACAAACTGCTTGAGCGTCATTCCCTGGGCATCCAGCAGCACAATGGTTGCCTGCTGCGTGGATTCCAGGCACTCGGTCAGACTGCCCGTTGTGGCCTGCACATTGAAGTACTGCAGCTGGCGGGCCAGTTCGGCCCATTGATCCGGGGCATGGGTGACAAACCAGACAATGTTGTTCGGCACCACTTCGGTCACAGTCTCTGCATCCGCATGCCGCCGGCGCTCCTGGATTGCAGAGGAGTTCCCTTCCAGGTAGGCGCGCATGCGCACCCCGAACTCGCCAACCAGGACGTTGAGTACAGTCAGTGTTTCCGAAGGCATGGTGGGCGTTTCCCAGCTATCGAAAAGAGACAGGACTTTTTGCTCCAGTGTATGCGCGCTCTGGTTGAGGCCCGACAGGCCGCGTGCCGTCAGGAATTCGGTCAAACTCGATACCGCCACCGCAAATTCCACGAAACCATCAAAGTCGCGCTGGCGTTCAAACACCTGCCATTTGGTCAAAAAACTGTCGCTCTTTTTTTTTAGCTCTGTCGGCAAACCAGACATTAGGTCTCCTCGTTGTCAGCCTGCAAAAATCTCAGGTGCTCCATTCTATGAATTATGGATCGACCATCGACATTAGCCGATTATTGCAGGCAGTCTGAAAAAATTCACCCGCAAAGTTTGGAAATCATGCATTCCCATGATCCAATTCAATTAGCCAGATATGGCTTTTTTTCTTTAACCCTTTTTTCTTCAGAGATACCAATGAACAAACCCATCATTGCGCTGGCAGCATTGACCGCCTTGACCATCGCCGGTAGCGCATTTGCCGAAATCACTCCCTACGCCGTCATTGATCTGGCCCTGTCGAGCACCACCACAACCGGGGTCAAGGACAAGGGATTGGAAGTCATTGGCCATGGCTACAAAACCAACCGCTTCGGTGTCAAGGGTTCGACGGATCTGGGTGGCAATCTGATTGCATTTGGCCAGCTTGAGGCCGGTTTCGATCCCAATGATGAAGGCAGTTTCACTGGCAACGCCTGGGCGCGTGTTGCCAAGGCAGGACTCAGCGGCAGGCTCGGAACCATTGCCCTGGGCACCGATTGGTCCCCTTACGACAACTCGATCAACGATGCCCTCGACTACCAGAGGTTGTCTGCCCTGGCTGGCGTGTGGTCACGCGGGACTAGCGCCCACGCAGACAGAGGCAATAATGCCACTACCTGGACAACCCATAGGAGCATCCAGTACCAGACCCCTCAAATGGGTGCACTTTCCGCCGTCGTCATGGTGGCTCCCAACGACAAGATGGACGGCGAAGGCAACTACACCACGTACTATGGCTTTGGTTTGAACTACAACGCAGGCCCCCTGGCACTGTCTTTTGCCACCGAACATGTGCCGACATCGATCCAGAATCCAACACTTACCGTCGGCTTCACCGACGCCTGGGCTCTTACCGGCAGCTACAGCCTTGGCGCTGCCAAATTGTTCTTTGGCTATGAAGAAGCCAGTGCCGATGCAAAGGTGGGCGCAGTAACCATCAACGCAAAGGATAAGGGGCATGCACTAGGCATTGCAGTGCCGGTCAGTCCGGCCATGATCTTCTCCCTGGGCTATGCCTACGAGTCAACCGCTGGCGATATGGGTGTGGGTGTGAAGGTTGACAACCATGCATCGGGAATAGCAACCCAGGTCAAGTACCAGTTGAACAAGATTGCCATGGTCTATTTTGGCGCCAGGCAACTCGTGGATACCAACACGGCTGGCAAAGACACCACCACCAACAAATACAGCGCGGGTCTGAATTTCAGTTTCTAAGCGTTCAAAGAGCGATCCGGGGGCCAATCGGTCGCTGGCTGGTGGTCATGGCACTGCGCCTGCCTGCGTTAACATGCAGCCACTTTCAGCTATTAACTATTACTCGTAAGGAGAATCATGGTTACCACCAGCAAAGCGGCCACCGGGGGCCGTGGCACGGAGAAAGCACGCACACGCACCCCCCGCAAAACCAGGGCGCAGGCAACAGTATCAACTTCAGCGCCCGATCCGGCAAAAACCCTGAGCCCCCTGAGCTCCTTGGGCCAGGAGGTGAGCAACAAGGTTGTGGTGGTGACCGGCGCCAGTTCGGGTATTGGTGAAACCTGCGCCATCAAGCTGGCCGCAGCCGGTGCTACGGTTATTCTGGCAGCACGCACCCCTGCCAAACTGGAAGAAACGCTCGCCCGGATCAAGGCCGAGGGCGGAGAAGCCTTTGCCTACCCCTGCGACATTGCCGATATGGCCGACTGTGACCGGTTTTGCCAGACCGTACTCGAAAACCACGGGCACGTTGACATTCTCATCAACAATGCCGGACGCTCGATCCGGCGGTCCGTGCAAAATTCCTTTGACCGTTTCCATGATTTTGAGCGCACCATGCAGCTCAATTATTTTGGTGCCCTGCGCCTTATTTTTGGCTTCGCACCTTTGATGCTGGAGCGCCGACAGGGCCACATCATCAACATCTCGTCCATTGGCGTATTGGCCAGCCCACCACGGTTTTCGGCCTACGTGGCGTCCAAAGCGGCGCTGGATGCCTTCTCCTGGTGCGCCGCATCCGAATTTGCCGACAGCCATGTGCGTTTTACTACCGTCAACATGCCCTTGGTGCGTACCGCCATGATCGCCCCCACCAAACTCTACGACGCATTCCCGGCACTCACCCCGGACGAAGCAGCCGATCTGGTGATGAAAGCCGTCATCGAAAAACCCAAGCGTGTGGCCACCGGATTGGGGCTGGTTGGCGCTGTAGCACAGGCGCTAACGCCGGACATCAGCGAATTTGTACTCAACCAGGCCTACCGTCTGTTTCCTGATTCCGCAGCCGCGCGCGGCAGTGATACGGCAGCGCAGATGGAGGGGCTGCCGAGAAATCCGCTGGACCTGGCACGCAAGCTGTTCGCGCAAATTCTTGGCGGAGTCCACTGGTAAGGCAATTAACGCCACATCAGCACCACATGCAATGTGAATGAAGACAAACAAATTACCACGCTTTGATTTTTCCGGCTGGCTGCTCAATGCCATGCGGCGCTTGCTGTACCGCTGGATACGCACCTACGTCTTCCCGGAACAACCGGAGATGCTGACACTGCGCGCCGATGTGCCCATTGTGTATGTACTGCACGAGAAACACCTGTCCAACCTGCTGGTTCTGGACCACGAATGCCGCCAGTTGCACCTGCCGCCAGCGCTCAAACCGGTGCGGAGTGGCAATCTCATTTTGCGGCGTTCATTTTTCGTTCTGCGACGCAAACCGGATAGCACGGAGCTTGCCAACCCACCTCAGGAGCATTCGCCGCTGCTGCGTACCATTGTCAGACAAGCGGGTATCGACCCCCATTTTGATGTGCAACTGATCCCGGTGAGCATTTTGTGGGGGCGCGAACCCGGCAAGCAAAAGTCCATTCTCAAAGCGCTGTTTGCGGAAACCTGGCAGACCGTGACGCCCTTGCGGCAATTGCTGGCGATCCTGATTCACGGGCGGCAGACCGTCGTGCGTTTCAGCGCCCCGCTGTCATTGCGGCAGATGGTCAGTGACAGCGCCGACGACGACAACGCCGCACTGAGCAGCATCAGCCAAGCCTTAAGTCTGCATTTTCAGCAGCAGCGCGAAATGGCCATCGGCCCGGACTTGTCACACCGCCGCACCCAGCTGCGCGATCTGCTGGCCACACCCAACGTGCGTGCAGCGGTTGCCGCCGAGGCTCTCAGCAAAAACCTGCCTTTTGCCCAGGCGGAAAAAGCCGCCAGCGATTTCGCGCATGAAATCGCATCCGACTACTCGTTTTCCGTCATCCAGGCTCTTTCGCTTTTTCTGGAGTGGGTCTGGACGACGGTATACGACGGGATCGAAATCCACAACTTCGACCGGGTTACGGACATGGCGCCCGGCAACGGCATTATCTATGTCCCCTGCCATCGCAGCCATATCGATTATTTGTTGCTTTCTTACATCATTTTCAGTCGTGGCGTGATGGTGCCGCACATTGCCGCCGGGGTGAATCTGAACATGCCCATCGTCGGCAGGATTTTGCGCCACGGAGGCGCGTTCTTCATGCGCCGACGCATGAAGGGTGAACCGCTGTACGCTGCGGTATTTCTTGAATACCTGCACCTGATGATTGATCGCGGCTTCCCCATCGAATACTTCATCGAAGGCACACGCAGCCGCAGCGGGCGCATGCTCTCGCCCAAGGCCGGTATCCTGACCATGACCGTACAGAGCTATATCAGCCGCCATTCGCGCCCGTTGTTTTTCGTGCCGGTCTATGTGGGCTACGAAAAATTGATGGAAGGTGAAACCTATCTGAAGGAGCTGGACGGCAAGCCCAAAAAGTCCGAGTCCCTGCTGGGGCTCTTGCGTGCGATGCGCGTGCTGCGTAAACGCTACGGCAAAGTGCATGTCAACTTCGGCACGCCCTTGTCCCTGGAAGAATTTCTCGATTCGCAGCATGCCAACTGGCGCAACGAACCCTTTGATCGCAAGGCCCCCTGGATGCGCCAGGCGGTCGAGGAGACATCCAAGCTGCTGGCGCGCCAGATCAACGCCGCCGCCGTCGTCAACCCCATCAACCTGATTGCCCTGACCCTGCTGTCCACGCCCAAACACACAGCCGATGTGCGTTTACTACAGCGGCAGATTGAACACGTGCAATTCCTGCTGTCCGAGGTGCCTTATTCGCCACTCGTGGTGCCATGCACCATGACACCAGCCGAAATCATCGCCTACACGCAACGGCTGAATTTGCTGGACAGCAAACCGCATGCCCTGGGCGACCTGGTGCTCGCCACCAAGCAGCAAGCAACCCTTCTGGCCTATTTCCGCAACAATGTGCTGCACTTGCTGGCGCTGCCAGCGCTGCTGGCCTGCCTGGTAAGCCACAACCGGTATTTGCAGCGCGAGCGTGCCAAAAATGCGATTCAAGGTATTTATGGCTTGCTCAAGGCCGAACTGTATCTGCCCTGGGAGCCATCCGAGCTCGATGCCCTGATCGACCGCGCCGAAGCGGCATTGGTGCAGCGGGGACTGATTTTGTGTGACAGCGGCAGCAACGTTCTACGCGCACCACCGCCGGGCAGTGAAGCCAGCCCGGAACTGCGCCAGTTGGGCGAGATCATGCGCCCGACCCTGGAGCGGCAATTCCTCACGCTGGCGCTCTTACAACACCACGGCAGCGGCAAATTGACCACGACCATGCTGGAAGAGTCCAGCCACCTGCTGGCGCAACGTCTGGCCATGCTCTACGAATTCAATGCGCCCGAGTTTTCCGAAAAATCCCAGTTTGCCAACGTCATTCGCAACTTGATCGACGCCGAAGTCCTGGCCGTTGATGAAGCTGGCTTATTGCACTTTGACGAACGCATCACCCTGCCCGCCGGGCAAACCGAGTTGCTGCTCGGAGCCGATGTGCGCCACAGCATCCAACGTATCGCACTTACCGACGCTCCTGCGCCAGCGCCTGTGCCTGCATCCGGGCCATAAGACCCTATCCCGCTTTAAGTGGGAAGCCAAAACCATAGCTGCTCCCGCTTGGTACATAAGGCGTACAGCCAGATTTGCCTTGGATTTTGCCCTTCAAAACGGGTCAAGGCGATGCGGATACCACCATGGAGCATCAAAACGGGCCGTTTTCGGGTGTTTTTGCATGGCAAATCGGGCTGTAAGCCTTATGGGATAAGCGGGAACAGCTATTTTATCAGTAGCACTTTGGCTGTAACTCCGGCTGGCAGCATCCCGGATGCTTGTCACACATACACACATCCACCCGGAAATCAGCAATTGCGGTGCACAATGGCATACCCACTGATCAATCCGCCCAAAGGAACCCTGCCATGCAATTTGTGGACGTTAAAGCCGACATCGCTTTCAAAAAAGTCTTTGGCAACGAAAAGCACAAAGAAATTCTGATTGGTTTTCTCAATGCCGTGCTGGACTTGCAAGGGGACAAGCGCATCCGGGAGGTGACCCTCAAAAACCCGTGGCAGGCACCGGACTTGCCGCTGCTCAAAGAAACCATTCTGGACATCAAGGCAGTCGATCACCGGGGTGTGACCTTTATTGTCGAAATGCAAATCAGGGACAACCCCTGTTTCGATAAACGCGCCTTGTACTACACGGCCAAAGCCTACACCTCCCAGATCAGCCGGGGGCAGGACTATCCCTTGCTCAACCAGGTCATCTTCATCGGCATCCTGGACTTCAACTCCTTTGACGGCGACCACTACCTGACCCGCCATCTGATCCTGAACAAAGAAACATTCAAGCAAGAACTGCGCGATTTTGAATTCAACTTTATTGAACTGAAGAAATTCAATAAAGGGGAAGACGCGCTGCAAAGCATCGTTGACAAGTGGATTTTTTTCATAAAGAACGTCAGCAGCCTGGAAATGATCCCCAAAAGCGCGCAAGACATTCCCGAATTAAAGGAAGCCTACACTCAAGCCACCATGAACACCTGGAGCCGGGAAGAACTCGAAATCTACGACTACTGGCAAATACGGGATGCCGCAGACCGGCTGGGTATGGAAGAGAAGTTCCTCAAAGGCAAGATTGAGGGCAAGATCGAAGTCGCCCGCAATATGTTGGCCGTTGGTATTGCACCTGAAATCATCATGCAGACCACCGGATTGAGCCAGGTCGAAGTCCTTGGCCTGATGCACAAAGATGAACAAATACAGCGTTAGCACTTATCCAACAAGCGCAGACAGCTTCAAACAATATCGTGCGCTGTCGGGGAAGATTCCCTTCAACTTCGCTCAGGGAACGCGGCGTGTTGGCGCCGGTTGAAAATTGAGCAGATTTTGGGGGGTGTGGCGGTCGAAAATTGACCAGGGTGTTTAACCTCTCTGCTTATTTTTTAAGCGGAGGAATGTGGGATGATCACCATGGACATGTTGGGCAAAGTCAGAAGGTTGTTTCACCGAGACGGCTGGACAAAATCGGAGATAGCGCGTGGCACAGGGTTGTCACGTAACACCATCAAGAAATGGCTTTCTGAGTCAAGTGGGCAGGGGCCGAAATACCGCCGGGAATCAGGTCCTGGGAAGTTGACGGCATTCGAGGAGGCTATCAGGCAGGCATTGCAGGCTGATGGGAAGCGCCCCAAGCGCGAACGGCGCACAGCCAAAAAGCTGTTGGTTGAGATTCAGGGACAGGGTTATGAGGGCGGTTACACGATTTTGAAGGACTTCATACGCGATATTCGGGAACAATCGGGGTCGAACGCCGTGGGTCAGGCATTTGTACCGCTGCATTTTGAGTTTGGGGATGCGTTCCAGTTTGACTGGAGCGAAGAAGGGGTGGAGATAGGAGGGGTGTGGCGCAAGGTCATGCTGGCCCACATGAAGTTGTGTGCCAGTGGGGCGTTTTTCCTGAGAGCCTATCCCAGCCAGGGACACGAGATGCTGTTTGACGCGCATACCGAGGGTTTTCGGGCGCTTGGCGGGATACCACGACGAGGCATCTACGACAACATGAAGACAGCCGTGGATCGGGTCAAGTCGGGCAAGCAAAGAGTGGTGAATGCGCGCTTTCTGGCGCTGTGCTCGCACTACCTGTTCGATGCAGATTTTTGCAACGTTGCATCGGGCTGGGAAAAGGGTCTGGTGGAAAAGGACGTGCAAGACAGCCGACGACGTATCTGGGTGGATACCGACAAGGAGTGCTTCGACTCATTTGACGAGTTGAACAACTGGTTGCTGGCACGCTGTCAGGGACAGTGGCAGGAGTTGGAACACCCCAAGCACGAAGGAGTGACGGTAGCGGAAATGCTCAAGCGCGAGCAGGCGTACCTGATGCCCATGGTTGGGGCGTTTGATGGTTATGTGGAAAAACCTGGACGGGTGTCGAGCACCTGTCTGGTAAGTGTGGAACGCAACCATTACTCGGTGCCGTGCGAATACGCAGGCAAACGCATCAGCAAGCGCTTGTCCCCACAGAGAATCGACATTCTCTACCAGGATCGCGTGGTGGCAAGTCACCAGCGTTTGTTTGATCGGGGTCGCACACGCTACGACTGGCAGCACTACATCAAGCTCACTGAGAGGAAACCCGGGGCGCTGAGAAATGGTGCGCCGTTTGCTGAAATGCCCAAGCCGCTCATTGATTTACAGCGGTTGTTGTTGCAGCGAGAAGGCGGTGACCGGTTGATGAGTCAGGTACTGTGCGCTGTGCCCGAAGTCGGTCTGGAGATGGTACTGGTATCGGTGCAACTGGTGCTGGAATCGGGCGCAGTGAGCGTCGAGCACGTCAGCAACGTCATCAGCCGACTCAAGGAAGAGCCAATGCCGCAGCATGTGGAAACGACGCTCAAACTCAAAGAAGAACCAATTGCTGACACTGGTCGCTACGACAAGCTGCGCCACAAGGAGGTCGATCATGCGTGAAGTAGCGGCAGAACTGAAAGCCTTGCGTCTATACGGCATGGCAGGTGCATGGGGCGACTTGCTCAGCCAGGGCGGATCGGCATCTCTGGAGAGTTCACGCTGGCTCATTGAGCATCTCTTGCAAGCCGAGAGCGTGGAGCGCAACGTGCGATCCATCAGTTACCAGATGAAGGCAGCGCGCTTTCCCATTCACCGCGACCTGAGCGGATTCCGGTTCGAGTCGAGTGTGGTGGACAAGAGGCTCATCCAGGAACTGGCCACGTTTAGCTTCACCACTGCGGCGCACAACGCAGTTTTTATCGGTGGGCCAGGTACCGGGAAAACGCATCTGGCCACAGCCATTGGCACTTGCGGCATTACAGAGCACGGGCGTCGGGTACGCTTTTATTCCACCGTGGATCTGGTCAATACCCTGGAGCTGGAGAAAAATGCAGGCAAAACAGGTCGGCTCGCGCAATCCCTGCTAAATGTGGACCTGGTGATCCTGGACGAACTCGGGTATTTGCCATTCAGTCAGGTCGGCGGTGCGCTGTTGTTCCATCTGCTGTCCAGCCGTCGCAATAACGGACGGCTATCAAGCCTGGTCAAAATTCAACCGCCACGCCCCCCAAAATCTGCTCAATTTTCAACCGGCGCCGACATATCTAAACGTTTGGGAGAAGGAAAACATTCCCTATTCCGTACGAAAGAAGCGTCAGGCATTCTTCGGGGGAAATGGAAGCCAAAACCCGGAAATTTCTAACTCTAAACAAAGGGGCTAGTTCGACAGCCTAGCCTTGTGCTCAACCGGCCCGATACCACCACGCCAGGCGGACTGCGCGACCGCGCCATTCTGGAAACCCTGTACTCCAGCGGCATTAGGCGCAGCGAACTGGCGCACCTCAAGATTACCGAGGTGGACACCGAGCGCGGCACGCTGATAGTGCGCCTGGGCAAGGGAGCCAAAGACCGCTTTGTACCCCTGGGGGAAAGAGCGTGTGCCTGGGTGCAACGCTACTTGCTGGAAGTGCGCCCGGAGCTGCTGGCCGGTGAAACCCTGGTGCTGTTCCTCAACGACTGGTCACTGCCATTCGAGCCACACCAACTCTCGGCGCTGGCACGACGCTACATGCAGGCCGCTGGATTCAAGCAGGGCTCGTGCCATGCACTGCGCCATGCCTGCGCCACCCACATGCTCGATGGCGGTGCCGATATCCGCTTTATCCAGGCCATGCTGGGTCACTCCGAGCTGACCACTACGCAGATTTACACCCATGTGGCAATAGCCAAGCTGCAGGCGGTGCATGCCTTGACGCACCCGGCGCGATTGGAGCGGGTCCAGCCGGTGGATAGTCCAAGCCCTGGGCCAGAGGCGAACGACGCGGCTGCGGCGCTGCTGCAGGCCCTGGCGGAGGAAGACGCGGATGAGTCAGAGCCAAATTAGCCGCTAGCGCCCGTGCAATGTGCGCAGTCAGATATGAAAACGATAGTGATTGCGACGTGGCCGCTTCGTCACGTTTGCCTGCACCGAGCAGTCAAAGCCAGGCGCGTGCCGCGCAGGGCAACGCATAAACAGGCCAGTCCGGTGCTCACAGACAGGCCCTCCCCAAGTCAAACAGCCGGGCAGCCAAAGACCAACAGCCTGCACGCCGCGCATCCAGCGGCTAAGGAAGGAATGCATGCGCTATATCTTTAGTATCTGTTCACGCACGTTCTATGCGGGATACAGGCCTGTTTGATGCACAAAAGCCTCTGAAAAGCCCTTGCCAGTGCGCTGACGCGCACCGGATTGCATGAGCTCCTGGCCGCACACGCGTGTAGGGCAGAATGTGCCTCTAGAAAAAATTCATCCCACCCCATGCAAACCCTCCAGCGCAATCGCTGTCAAACCCGCACCAGACCTAGGAAAAACGGCTGTGTTTACGGTGCGCGGGTGTCGGGCGCAACTGTTCAGGTGTTTGATGCGGAAACTGGACTGCTGCAGAATTGGCATCGGGAATACGACCCAAGGCAGGGGAGGTATCGGCAGAGTGATCCGATTGGGCTGCGCGGGGGCATTAATACCTTTGCCTATGTCGGTGGCAATCCGCTGAGCTACAGCGATCCCCTGGGATTGCAGGCGCAAGGTGCGGCAGTATTCTGCGGTCCATTTGCTTTAGGTTGTGCTGCCGCGATTACTGGTGCTATGGCGATGAGCACGCCTCAGGGACAGAAGGCGGTTAGCAACGCTGTTGATTCTGTAAAAAAATTTTGCGAGCCTGAAAATAAGTGTAGCGGGTATCCATCAAGAACAGCTGCCTTTTTGCAAGCCTCTGCGCACGCAGGAGTTGGTAGCGGGTGGACACCTATAGGTTGGGACATGTTTAACAAACCTAGGTCGGTGGCGGATCAGATTTCGTACACACGCTTCAGGCAGCAAATTGGAAATGATCCCCATGGATATGCTGGTCCAAATGGAGGCGAGTTAGTTGAACATCCAGCCGATGCTGAGCACCCTTGCCCACACTTTCATGCCAAGAAGCGGGGCAGCGATACGTTTGTTGTTTTTCCGTACGAACCCCCAAAAACCCTGAAATCTCAATCCTGGAGAGTCATAAATGGAAAACATTCATTGGCGAGATTGCTTGCGAACTTGTCGCCGTGTCTTAGGGTCGGGGGACTGGGATCCATTTCATAGTAATTCATGGTGTGCTTTTACAACCTTCAGCAGCCTTGAAACTGGAGTGAAGTATTGGGCATGCGGCTTTCCTGCCGAAGAAGAGTGCTTAGAGACAAAATTATGGATGGCGGCCTGTGGCGCCAAGCCTTTGAATATCAAGATCTAGCTCACCTCATAGTGCCCGCTTCCTTTTATTGGGAAAAGGTTGTTGATGGTGAATTCAAATCCGGTTTCAAAAATCAAAACTTATCTCTTCTTTCTTCAAAGCTGGTAGAGCAGAATATTGAACATCGAGTTACAGAGCTGGTGCTTGAATTAAAGCTGTACTAACGAGTGGTGCTTGACGCACTCCTTCTTTTTTAGACGCTGAACGGTGGCGCGCTACGTCTTCTTGCCCGTCACCTTTGCCTTGGAGCTGGCGGGCTTGCTGGGCTTGTCCTCGTGCGTCACAAACCCGATAGAGCGCTTGGGCGGTGGCGGTGGTGCCGCCAACAATTCAGCCATCGAATCCACCAGCTCCGCGATATTGCGCTCATGCACCGACACCTTGCGCTCCAGGGTGTGCACCTTGGAGGCCAGTTCCCGGTTGCTGGTCAGCATGCCGCGCAGCTCCACAAAGGCGCGCACCACATAGACGCTCAACTCGGTGGCGCGTGGACTGTTGAGCAGCGTGGCCGCCATGATGGCGCCATGCTCTGTAAAAACGTAGGGCGCGTATTTGCGATGCTGCCCACGCCCGGTCTTTAAGGTTGCAATTTGCAACCTTAAAGCGGCGAACTCTTCCTCGTTCAACTGGAACATGAAATCTTCGGGGAAGCGTGCGCGGTTGCGGTTGACCTGCTGGTTAAACCGCTTGGTCGTCTCGCCGTAGAAGGCGGCTAAATCGGTATCGAGCACCACCCGCTGGCCCCGGATCAGGTGGATGCGCTGGGCAATCTCGCCGATGGACAGCGGCGCAGTCGTTGGCGGCGTCGGATTCGTTGTGCTCACCGTGCCAGCGCCTGCAAATGTTTCTTGGTGAGAAAAGCATCGAGCAAGCGCTTGATGACATGCTTATCGTCATCGGACAGCTGCTCCACCTCGTGGAACTGCTGCAGCAGTTCATGGTCTTCAAACCGGGCTTTGGCCACCTCGTCGGCGGCACCTTCGAGCAAATAATCACTCGTCACCCCCAGCACGTCGGCCAAACGCTTGAGCGTATCGCCCGAAGGCCGCGAGGCCCCACGCTCATAGCGACCGATATGCGTGTAATGCAAACCCGCCAGCTTGCCCAGCTCGGTTTGCGACAAACCCTTCGCCCGGCGCAGCTCACGCAGGCGCTTGGCAAAACCTTCCAGCATCTCAGCCATATCCAGCACTCCAACCGCCAAAGCGGCACTATTTAGAGTGATTTTGCCTGATTTATTGCCTGAAATCCATGCCTTGATGCTCGAAGCCGCAGTGTTCATGCTTGTCGTGGAACTGCTGCAGCAGCTCATGGTCTTCAAACCGGGCTTTGGCCACCTCGTCGGCGGCACCTTCGAGCAAATAATCACTCGTCACCCCCAGCACATCGGCCAAACGCTTGAGCGTATCGCCCGAAGGCCGCTAGGCCCCGCGCTCATAGCGCCCGATATGCGTGTAATGCAAACCCGCCAGCTTGCCCAGCTCGGTTTGCGACAAACCTTTTGCCCGGCGCAACTCACGCAGCGCCTGCGCCCAGGTACACCGCTGCACATGTACCTGCCTGCGCATGACGCGCGTGGCCGTGGCGTGTTCAATCTGGCCGCACTCCAGGCCAGCAAAGAAATCATCCTGTGCGAGGCCATCATTGATGCGCTGACCTTCTGGTGTGCCGGTTACCGCAACGTCACCACGGCCTATGGGGTGGAGGGATTTACCGACGAGATGCTGGCGGCATTCAAAGCCAACGGAGTCGAGCGCGTGCTGATTGCCTATGACCGGGACGAAGCCGGGGAGCGCGCGGCGCAGAAGCTGGCCCCGCAGTTGCAGGCTGCTGGCATGGAGGTCTGGCGCATCGAGTTCCCCTTTGGGCTGGACGCCAACGAGTACGCGCTCAAAGTCACGCCTGCGGCCAAGAGTCTGGGCATTCTGATTCGCAAGGCGGCATGGATGGGCAAAGGAGAGGCACCGCCAGCGGCGCGGCCAGACAAAGGCAGCGAGCCGCCCGCATTGCAGGCAAAAGCGCCAGAACCACCGCCAACGCCTACAGAGCCAGGATTTCAAGTCAAACAGGCCGCTAGCCCTCGTGAAATGTGCGGCTGCAACTATTAATAATATAGCAGAAATAACCCCATCCACAGCACCGCAGAACATCCAAAGAGCCGCACCATGACAAGCCAGTCCCCTCTCCCCAGCCCGCTCCCCGCTGGGGCGAGGGAGCTAAATCCAACGACCACATCACCCGAATCGCACCCATATTGGTTTTGTCATTCGTTTTGTCGCACGTTTTATGCTCGCGCGATTGCGAAAGTCCGCCGCGACTGCCCGTGACGGCCCTTGACGACATGTCCGCCACGGACAAAGTGAACCATTCAATAGCCGCTGCTATTCACCGACGACAAAGTTAGCACTGCCACTCACCGCAGAACTACCCGTCGGAACACTGGCACCTAAAGCAGCGGCAAACTGCGCATACGTCAGGCTGCTGGCCGCCTCCCCCGCCGGAGCATTGGCACCCAACTGGTAGCTAAAGCTGGATGCGCCCAGAATTTGCACCTTGGCACCGTTGGATAGCGTCAGCTGCACAGCGTTGCTAAAGAAGCTGCTGGATGCAATCGTCATTCCCTTGACCAGTTGAATCACGTTGGCACCTTCGCTGTCGATGATCTTGGCCGTCACCGCTCCGATCAAGGTATAGGGGCTGATGATGTAGGTGTCATTGCCGCCACCGCCCAGATAGTTGTTGCCAGCAGAGAGCACAAAAACATCCTCGCCCAAGGTACCCGGCACGGTGTAGGCGCTGCCAGCAACGCCCGGAGTCGGCGCTGATGCCTGCGTAAAGCCAGTGGGAACAACATAACCCGCAGTGCCCGAAGCCGGAAGCGTGCCACTGGTCAGGGAGGCACCCAGGCTGCTGACAAAATCGGCATAGCTCAAAACAGTCGCCGTATCGCCCGCCGGTGCGTTGGCCCCCACCTGGAACTTGAATTTCGATGCCCCCAGTATCTGCACCTTGGCTCCCGTGGAGAGCGTGAGCTGTGCGGCATCGGTGTAGAAAGCGCTTGCCGTCACGGTCATGCCATCGACCAACTGGATGAGGTTGTCGCCTTCGCTATCAACGATCTTTGCCGTTACATCTCCGCGCAAGGTGTTGGAGCTGATGATGAAGGTGTCGTTGCCAGCACCGCCGTAATAGTTATTGCCTGCCGTGAGGACAAAGACATCGTTGCCCAGCGTGCCAGGTACGGTGTAAGACGTAGTGCTGGCTGCGACGGTGACGGTCGCGGTGGCTGCCTGGTTGGTGCCACTTGCGTTGCTGCCTTGCACGCTGTAGGTCGTTGTAGCCGTTGGTTTGACTGCACAAGTAGCCGCAGAAGTCCCCGCGCACGTTCCGCCCGTCCAGATGTAGCTGGTTGCCGTCGGGTTGCATGTAGCCGTCAGGGTTGAACTGCCGCCCGCAGTGATGCTGGACGGATTGGCACTGAGGGTACAAACCGGAGCGCCGCCCGTTGTGCTTGCCTGCTGTGTCACCGTGAAGGTCTTGCTGCCAATCGTCAGCGTGCCAGTGCGCGTGGTCGTTGCGGTATTGGCCGTTACCGCATAAGCCACCGCGCCATTACCGTTACCCGATGCACCCGATGTGATGGAAAGCCAACTGGCATCGCTGGTCACCGTCCACGCGCAAGAGGATGTCACATTCACGCTGCCGGTACTGGCAGTTGCAGCAACCGAGGCGCTGGTGGGGTTTAACGTCGGGCTGCATGTGCTGACCGTAACCGTCGCGCTGGCCGCCGTGCTGGTTCCACTCGTATTGGTTCCTGCTACGGTGTAGGCAGTTGTTGCCGTGGGTGTGACCGTGCAAGTAGCACCCGTAGTACCCGCGCAGGTGCCGCCGGTCCAGGTGTAGGAGGTCGCCGCCGGGGTGCAACTGGCAGTCAAGGTTGAGCTGGCCCCAGCGGTAATGGACACCGGATTAGCCGAGAGTGTGCAAACCGGCCCGGCCCCCAACTGATTGGTAATCGACAAGATATTGCCCGCCGGGTCGTAGGTGTAGGTTTGCCCGCTCCCATTGGCAAAACGCACGGAGGTCAGGCGGTTCAGGTTGTCGTAGGTGTACGTGTCAGCAGCACCGGCTCCATAGGCCCATTGGCTCAGGCACACAGCCGCAACGGCCAGGAGGAAGGATTTGATTTTGATAATGTGCATTACATCCACCTTGTTTTTAATTCAGAACATGCCAAACACCGCAGCACTATATTTTTACGATTGAATCGTATCAAACAGACACCAAACAAATCAGCCTCTAGCCCCTATACAACGAGCGGAATCAGCTATCACTAAAATAGCGCCTTGCAATTAACTCAATATGTAAACTCTGTATGTGGAGCAAGTGTTCCGCCCCCTGTTTGCTCTTCTCTGCCTTCGTTTGGATTAATAAAAATTGATCCAGTTGGTGCGGGCTTCTGCTGCGGAGCATCTCCACAACTTACTAATCCGGACGAATTTCTTTTCTCAAATACACATAGGAATTTTTTAAAAACAACAAACGCGGTAGCGCCTGCCATCGATCCAGAATTATCTCCACTACTTTCACGAACTTCTTCAGGCAATTGGCTCTCAACACCCTTCCACCATTTTGTTTTCTTATACAACTTGCCTAAAGTCTCTAAATCCTTATCAGTAGTATGATCCAAGGCGTTCAAGGGGTTTCCTGCGGTGTCAAACGACAACTTACACAAGGAAATAAGGAATTGACGCTCATCTTGGTCAAACGCTTGCAACATGACCCCTAGGTCGCCAGTGACTTCGCCACAGAAGCCTGCTAATACTTTACCTTTTATGCCCTGCTTGAAACCATTTTTAAAGTCTCCTTCAGCAGACCCTTTAGCAAAATCATAAATATCGTTCCTATTCCAATCGGAAAACACCTGTTCGGCCGCAGAACGAAATTCATTTTTCTTTTTGTCTTGGCGTGCCTGCCATTTGGCTATTGCCTTTCGGCGCGTTTCACGGCAGCCTGCGGGATCCTCGGAAAGATCACATCCATGTCGTCCACTCGGATCAACCCCCATAATCGGATTCCCTCGCACATACGCATACCGATTCAGCGACTGCGGATTATTAACTTCCCCAGGTAACGCATCCAGGCTCATAAACCGCGCAACGTCAGGCCGATAGAACCTAGCCCGCATGTAGATTAAGCCGTTGCCATCGTCCATCACCCCGTATTTGCCGCTGTAGCGGAACGGGTTGACGGTGCTGCCGTTGGCGTTGGTTTCACCGTAGGGGGTATAGGCGTAGCTGTCGGACAGTGCGCCGGTGGCGTTGGTCAGGGCCAGGGTGTTGCCGGTGGGGTCGAAGTGGTAGTAGCTGGCGGCGTTGGCGCTGTCGATCTGTTCGACCAGTCCGTAACCATGGACATAGCGCCGCTGCACCGTGCCCGCGTTGTCGGTTTCGGCCAGCACTTCGGGCAGGCCACGGTTGGCGTCGATGACAAAGCGCGTGCTCTGGCCGTTGATGTTGCGTGTTACGCGGTGGCCGTCGCCGTTGTAGGCGTAGCTGGCCGTTTGACTGCCAGTGATTGCGGTGATCTGGTCGCGGTCGTTGTAGCTGTAGGTCGCACCGGACAAGGCCGTGATACGCCCGGCGCTGTCGTGCGTGACGGCGCTGCCGTTGTAGGTGGCCAACCGATTGGCGGGGTCGTAGGTAAAGGTGCGATCCGGGTTGCCCAGGCTTGGCTGCAAGGGCAACTGGGTGCTGGATTGGGTGATGTTGCCATTGGCATCCAGCGTCATGACGTGACTGGAGATGACCGAACCATCGGCCTTTTTGTTGACCAGACTCGTCAAGCGGCCAGCTGTATCGTAGGCCATGTCGGCGCGGCTGCCGTTGCCAAACAGTGCTGTCGTGACCTGTGCGGCCTTGTTCAAGGTGTAGCTGGTGGTTTTGCCCAGCCAATCGGTCAGACTGGTCAGGCGCTCGGCGGCGTCGTAGGCATACGCCACGCTCTGACCTCCGGGGTAGCCCAGCGTGGTCACGTTGCCAATGCCGTCGTAAGCGTAGCTGACAGCCTTGCCTTGCGGATCGGTCTTGCTGCTCAGGCGGTTCAGGGCATCGTAGCTGTAGCTGGTGGTGCCGGTGCTGTCGATCATGGATGCGCGGTTGCTATTGGCATCATAGGTAAAGCGCACCACGCTGGCATCGGGATAGTCCACTTGCGTCACACGGTTGAGCGCGTCGTAGGTGAATCGCGTGGTCTTGTTACCCGGTACGGTGCGGGTTTGGAGATTACCGTTTTCGTCATAGACATTGACCCACTGCTGGCCATTGGCATCGGTGCGGGTCAGCGGACGGTTGAGCTTGTCGTAGGTGTACGTGGTGGTTCTGCCGCGCGGGTCGGTCACGGTCAGCAGGTTGCCGTTGTCATCAAATGTGGCGCTGGTGGTCTGGTTTTCGGCATCCACCAGCGTTTTGAGGCGGCCCGCCGCGTCGTAGGTGTATTGCGTTTTCTTGCCACGCGCGTCGGTGCTGGCCGTCATGCGGCCATCGCCGTCGTAGTCATAGCTGGTGGTTCCGGCGGCGGTTTTCACGCTCTTGACGCGCCCGATCTTGTCATAAGTGGTATCATAAGTGGTATCTGTCACGCGCCCTTCGGGGTCTGTGGTTTTGATGACGCGATCATCGTCGTCGTACTGGTATTGCGTGGTGTGGGCCAGGGCGTTGGCGCGGGCCAATACGTTGCCTTCGTCGTCAAAAGTAGTCGTGCTGGTGTGGTTGTTGGCATTGACCGTGGAGGTGATGCGCCCCAATGCGTCGTAAGTGTTGGTTGTGGTCAGGGTCTGCGTGCCCAGGACTTTGGAGACGGTTTTCAGGCGGTTGTTTTTGTCATAAGCGTAGCGCGTGACGTTGCCGCGTGCATCCGTCACCTGGGTGCGGTTGTCATTGGCGTCGTACACACTCGTCACCGTGTTGTTGAGCGCATCCGTGACACTGAGCACATTGCCCGCATCGTCGTAGGTGGTGCTGGTGATGGCACCCCGCTTGTCGCGTGAGGTCTGCACGCGCCCCAGTGCGTCGTAGGTGTTTTCGGTGTACAGCGGCGCATCCGGCCCCGTGACTTTGGTCAGATTTCCGTTGGCGTCGTAACTGCGGTTGGTCGTGTTGCTGCGCGAGTCGGTCACAGCAGTGACTTGGCCCGCGCTGTCGTAGGCCAGCTGGATGGCAGCCAGCCCCGGCGGCTTGTAGCTGGCCACGTTGCCGGACGTGCTGGTGTAGCTAAAGCCGTGGCTGGCGCCGGTGGCCGTGGTCAAGGTCTCCACCCGGTGCAGGTTCTTGGCCAGCAGGGCGGCGTTAGCGAGCCAGGCGTTTTGCGTGCTATTGCCTTCGGCATCGGTACGCTTCGCCAAATTGCCCGCTTTGTCGGCGGTGTAGTCAAAGTCGGTGCCGTAGCTGCCGGTCACACCCAGGGCGCTTTGCTTTTTGGTGGGCAGCGCGGCCAGGTTGTAGTTTTGGCTGGCAATACCCGCCAGCGGCATCGGCGTGGTTTTGGAAAGTTTGTTGTTGGCGTTGACTTGTTCGATCAGGCGGCCAGCAGTGTCAAAGCGCGCCAGCGTGACAGCGCCCTGTGGCGGGGTGGTGGTGACCTCGAACCCGGTAGCGCCCGTGGGGTCAATCTGCGTTGCGCCAGACGAACAGGCAGAAGCACTGGTCAGTTTGACGCAATAGACAAAGCTCCAGGTTTTGCCCTCTGCGTCCTTGACGCTGCTGGCGCCCCAGTTGCCATAGACCTTATCGGTGTAGGTGTAGGTGAGCGCGGCGTAGGGCGTGGCCGCCAGAGTGCCTACGGGCTCCATGATGCTGGTGAGCAAATACTGGGCTGGCGGAGCGCCCTGCCCCAGGCTGGAGCTGTACGGCGTGTAGTTGTAGGTCGTGATGCCGCCGCGCACGTCGCGCACGGTTTTGAGCCGCACGCCGGATGCGCCGGTTTCCCAGGTGTATTCGACGTAGCGGTTGGCAAAGTCCGTCACCCGGCGCAGCAGGCCATAGGAATCGGTGTAATAACTGAAGCTGTAAGCGCGGCCCGAAGCGTCGGTGACTACGCTGACACGCTTGCTGGCATCGCGGGTGATCGCCAGACCGTTGCCGTCGTGATCGACAATGCCAATCAGCAGCCCACCCAGATCGGGGTTCTGGAAGATGTATTTCAAGCCTTCGCGCGTCATCAGCGTGGTTTGTCCGGCAACCGGCGTATCACCCTTGAGGGTATTGAAATTGCCCTGGTCGATGGGGTACCAGACGCCATCGCTGTCTTTGAAAAAGTTCTCGCCCGCACCGTCTTCGCGCTGCACCCAGAGCTTTTTGGTATCGCCCGTCACATAACCCAGCTTCAAATCCCAGTTGAAACGCCAGGGCGCAGCGCTGGAAACACTGCCACGCCCGGCTTCGAGGTCGGAGTGGTAGCTGTTGTAGCTGCGCGTGAGCGCAAACGACACGCCCTTACCCGGAACGGCCAGATCGGTCGCTTCCAGATGCACATTTCCATTGAACAGCGAAACGCCCTTGACCGTAGGCACACCACGCGCACCCACATCGCCCAAACGCGCCGGATGGTCAAAACGCACGCTGACATTGGGCACCACCGCGCCATTTACCGTCAGGCTCTTGGCTCCGGGCAGCGTGGGCGTGCAGCGGAAGGTGATGGATGTGGACGAGTTCGCAGGCGATGGAACAAAGCTGGTGTCGTTGGTGCAGTCCGATATGGCCACGGTGGTTCCGTTGGTAAAGCCGGAGCCAGTCAGGGTGAATTGTTGGAGGACGTTCAGGCGGGCGGTGGTGGGTGTGAGGGTGAGTACAGCAACAACCTGCCCGCCATTCGCAGAGAACCAGCGCGGCGCACTGTTTGATAACTGACTAGCCGGTCCTGAGAAGAAGGCAATTTCACCGGGATTTACCGCAGCCAAACCATCTCCAAATCCAGCGCTACCGACAGCGTTATCGGTTATCGAGTCATAAAAAAAACCAATTTGCTGGTCACCTGACTGCGCTGCCATGTACTGATCTGAGCGCACAACCAATTGAAAGGTACTGCGAACGGCATAGTTTCTACTGTAATGTCCAAACTTTTCCCAGGTAATGATTATTTGCCCTGGAATGCTGGCGTTGAGATATGCCTTCGAATCCGCATCACTTCTTGAATCCAGGTCTGTAAACAGCCCGGCAATCATGGGCCGGATATTTTGTGTGTCAAGCGGTTTCGATGTGTAATTGGTTGTGGAATTACCAAATGTCACATATCCATTCGATCCAATATATAAGGCTGAATAAGTGCTACCAAAAAATCTCAAGCTATGACCTGCCCCAAAACTGATGGGGCCGTTCGCACAATCATCGCAGTCGCTTAACTCTGACAACACTGTACCGTAGTCTGAAGTGAAAAGAGCTGCATGCGATTGCACTGCGCAAAAAGCAAACATGGTGAAAGTGACCAGATTCAGTAAGGTATGCGCAGCGCATGCCTTGGTTCGGGCAATACATCCATGCAGTATGGTAAACAGGCGTGGCAATGTCGGCAGTGTGTGCATGAACAATGCTCCAAAAACGGACAAGCCGCCCAGCGCTAAACAGCGTGGGGCGGCAAGACGGGAAAAAATCGGAGGGGAAGCGTGACGAAAAACTACAGGCGCACTATGGGCGCTGGGCTGGGCTGGGCTGGGCTGGGCTGGGCTGGGCATTTTAGTCTTCCAGTGTGCGAATTTTGGGGATCATAACAGAGGAATTAGAGGCAGCAGTCAAAATTTTCCGTGCCGTCTGTTTTATGCGAAATGTGGCTGTAGGGCACATGGAACGTGCGGGTACAGCTCCCATTTTTAGAGCATTTTCAAGACGCAGCTGTAACGAGTGAAACTTGAAACGCATAGGAAAACGCTCCAGAACGAAATGGAAAAATAGGAAAACAAAAAACCGTGAATGGAGGCGGGGTCGGGGGCCTCGGGGAGCCAAACAGCGGGGGCAGGGGTGCTTGGCGTGGTGCGTCAATGTAACGCATTCCAAACGGATATTGACTGTCATCAGCGTATTTTTTGATCCGGTTCCATCCCGGATGCACAAGCGGGTCGTTGCACACGCGCCCTACAATCATTTGCATGGCCCATGCGCCCTCCCCGTCCACACTGCCGCGCAAGAAGCTGCCCATAGGTATTCAGATTCGAGGCACCACCGGGACGTTTGCAAGACAACACACCGCACGGCAAGCCGACTTTTGGAACGCCATACCAAGCGCTTTGGCCCGCTGCCGCCGACAGTACGCACGCGGCTGGCACAAGCGGCGGTGGAGCAATTGGAAGACTGAGCCGAGCGCATCCTCGATGCCGCCAGCCTGGATGCGGTGTTTGCCCAGGACAATCAATAAACGAGCAATCTGGCTACAAGCCTTGTGCAATAAGCGGCAACAGCTATGTTTTTTGCATTATTACCTGGTATTCCCGGCCAACAGCGCTATGCACAGCCTACAATCCTGCGCTATGGCTCAACACGACAACGGCTACAAGAATCTGTTCTCGCACCCGCAGATGGTGCGCGATTTGCTTGTGGGCTTTGTGCATGAGCCGTGGGTGGCCGAGCTGGATTGGAACACGCTGGAAAAAGTCAGCGGCAGCTACGTGACCGACGACCTGCGCGACCGCGAGGACGATATTGTCTGGCGCGTGCGCTTCAATGAGCGTTGGTTGTACGTTTATCTGCTGCTGGAGTTTCAGTCTTCGGTGGATGAATTCATGGCGGTGCGGCTGCTGACCTACCTGGGCTTGCTGTACCAGGACATCATCAAGCAAAAGACGTTTACGCCCAGTGGCAGACTTCCGCCGGTGCTGCCCTTGGTGCTCTACAACGGTGTGCGGCGCTGGAACGCCGCGCAAGAGATCAGCGCATTGATCGAGGTGCCACCGGGACGTTTGCAAGACTACACACCGCACCTGAAATACCTGCTGCTGGACGAAGGCGCCATCGACGAAAGTGTACCGTTGGCCCTGCAAAACCTGACGGCGGCATTGTTCCGGCTGGAAAAAACCCGCACATCCGATACGATGTTGGCGGTGGTGCGCGCTTTGCTGGAATGGCTCAGTGAACCGGAGCAAAAGGAACTGGACCGGGCATTTTCCGTCTGGATACGGCGGGTGCTGTTGCCCGCACGCTTGCCCGGAGTTGAACTACCCGAAATCGGGGATTTGCTGGGAGTCAAAACGATGTTGACCGAAGACGTTATCGACTGGACCAAACAATGGTGGCAGGAAGGCCGACAAGAAGGCAGGCAAGTAGAAGCAAGCCGACTTTTGGAGCGCCAGCTTACCAAGCGCTTTGGCCCGCTGCCGCCGGTAGTACGCACGCGGCTGGCACAGGCGACGGTGGAGCAATTGGAAGACTGGGCCGAGCGCATCCTCGATGCCGCCAGCCTGGATGCGGTGTTTGCCCAGGACAATCAATAAACGAGCAATCTGGCTACAAGCCTTATTCAATAAGCGGTATACGCTATATTTTTTGCATCGTTACTTGACAATCCTGGCGGCGACCCTGTTCCAGCTGGAGAAAAGCCGCACGCCCACGAACGTGGTGCAGGCCGTGGCCGTGCTGGTGAACTGGTTGCAAGCGCCTGAACAAGCGCGTGTGCGCCGCGCATTTGCCGTGTGGATTCGGCGCGTGCTGCTCCCCGCGCTTACCCAAAACCGAACTGTCCGAGGTGCCTTATTCGCCACTCGTGGTGCCATGCACCATGACACCAGCCGAAATCATCGCCTACACGCAACGGCTGAATTTGCTGGACAGCAAACCGCATGCCCTGGGCGACCTGGTGCTCGCCACCAAGCAGCAAGCAACCCTTCTGGCCTATTTCCGCAACAATGTGCTGCACTTGCTGGCGCTGCCAGCGCTTACCGGCCTGCCTGGTAAGCCACAACCGGTATTTCAGCGCGAGCGTGCCAAAAATGCGATTCAAGGTATTTATGGCTTGCTCAAGGCCGAACTGTATCTGCCCTGGGAGCCAGCAGAACTCGATGCCCTGATTGACCGCGCCGAAGCGGCATTGGTGCAGCGTGGGCTGATTTTGTGTGACAGCGGCAGCAATGTCCTGCGCGCACCACCGCCGGGCAGCGAAGCCAGCCCCGAACTGCGCCAGTTGGGCGAAATCATGCGCCCGACCCTGGAGCGGCAATTCCTCACGCTGGCGCTCTTACAACACCACGGCAGCGGCAAACTGACCACCACCATGCTGGAAGAATCCAGCCACCTGCTGGCGCAACGTCTGGCCATGCTCTACGAATTCAATGCGCCCGAGTTTTTTTGAAAAGTCCCAGTTTGCCAACGTCATTCGCAACTTGATCGACGCCGAAGTCCTGGCCGTCGATGAAGCTGGCTTATTGCACTTTGACGAACGCATCACCCTGCCCGCCGGGCAAACCGAGTTGCTGCTCGGAGCCAATGTGCGCCACAGCATCCAGCGTATCGCACTTACCAATGCGCCTGCAGCGCCTGCAGAGGGTGATTCTTCAAAAAAAACGTCCGGCCAATAAAGAGCGAATCTGGCTGCAGAGATTATGGGACGTGCGGGAACAGCTATGTTTTTTCAAGCACTGGGCAGCTCCAGCGACCAGGGTGTCTTCTGCCAAGCCAGGGCTTCTTCGCGCAGCAGGTAGGCCGATTGCGGAAAGGCCTCGCTCCAGCCTGCGCGCCAGCGCAATTGCACACGGCGCTCCTGCAAACCGGGACACTCCAGAACCAATCCGGCAAGATCCGGATCGCGGCGCGCATGGCACACAATCACCGCCAGACGCAGGGCCATGAGTTGCATGACCAGATCATCCTCGCCAAGCGCCGATTCAAGTTTGCGCAGTTTGCCCCTATGCCCCAGCACCAGCAGGCTCAGGCGGTGCATTTCGGAGATTGAAAATCCCATGGCATCCGCGTTGTCCAAAATGTAGGCGCCGTGCTTGTGGTAGTCGCTGTGTGAGATATGGCTGCCAATTTCATGCAGCTGGGCAGCCCAATTGAGCTTGCGCAGCAAACGCTCCTGGTAGGCAGGCTCTGCAGGGGCACGGGTCGCCATCAGTTGTTGTAACAACGCAGTAGCTACCTGGCCTACGCGCTTGCCGTGGGTGGTGTCGATCTCGAACCGGGTTGCCAGCCGCTGCACGGTCTGGGCACGCAGATCGTCACTGGCGTTGCGCACACCCAACAGATCGCAGATCACACCATGGCGCAAACCACCCGTGGCCTGTTGCAGGCTGCGAATACCAAGAAGACTAAAAATCGCGCGCAGCACACTCACCCCGCCTCCGATGATGGCCTTGCGATCCTCGCGCATGCCCGACAAACACAGCCGCTCAATGCTCTGGGCCGCCAGCAGTTTGTCCTGCAACCAATCCAGGCCGTCCTGCGTGACAACGCCCGCTGGCCAGCCTGCTTCCACCAACACATCGGAAACCGCCCCGACGGTTCCGGCTGACCCATACGCCACATCCCACAGATCGGGATGGTAGGCATCCAGCGCTTCGTCCAGCACGGCTTTGGCGGCGATCTCGGCTATCGCAAACGATTTTTTCGAAAATCTCCCGTCGGCAAAATAACGCTGGGACCAGGCGATGCTGCCCACGCGAAACGACTCCATCACCTGCGGCACCAACCCTTGTCCCAGAATCATTTCGGTGGAGCGTCCGCCAATATCGATGACCAGGCGACGCTCGTCTGACTGCGGCAACTGCTGTGCCACGCCCTGGTAGATCAGGCGTGCTTCCTCGCGGCCAGAGATGATATTGATGGGGAAGCCCAGAATCTCATTGGCACGTTGCAAAAACACATCCCGGTTGCGTGCCTCGCGCAGGGTTTGTGTTGCCACGGCGCGCACTTCATTCGAACTAAAGCCCGCCAAGCGCTCACTAAAGCGTGCCAGACAATCCCAGCCACTTTGCATGGCCTCGGGTAAGAGGTTGCGGTTTTCGTCGAGACCGCCACCCTGGCGTACCGTTTCCTTCAGATACTCGGTACGCCGGTATTGCCCGTGGTCGAGCAGCCCGATTTCCAGGCGAAAGCTGTTAGAACCCAGATCTACTGCAGCCAGGCGGTGTTCGTTATCCTCGTTATCCTCGTTATCCATTACTCATTGCCCATTGCGTCATGTATTGCAAACCAGGCCTGAGCATAGCACTGCTGCATGCCGGATGGTGTCCGCAGGCAACTGCTACTCAATTCATAGCTGTACCCGCTACAGCCACCAGCGATATAGCCCGATTTTGTCTATTTTGTCGATTTGGCACTTGTTATACGGAATCGCCTACAATCCCCAGCTTTCGACTTGTCTTGCAAGCTAGGTGCTGGAACCACGCCAATGTCCCGTCAGAAATCAAAATCAAAATCAAAAACGCATGGTCACGCCTCGGCTGCATCGCCCCTTGACCCGGAGCAAGCCGCCAACAAGTCACTCACCGCCGGGCGCTTTCGGGAAGCCATCGAGGCCTTCAAGGAATTGCTCAAGACCGAGCGGCGCAACGAATGGGTCGAGGCGCTGGCGCAGGCCTATGTCGGGCGCGCCGAGGAGCTGCAAGCCAAAGGCATGATTCCCGAGGCGCTGACCATCTGGCGCAACCGGGCCAGCATCTGCGGCAAGCCCTTGGCCCACTGGGGCTATATCGAGTGTCTGTGCAAAAGCGGTGCAACGGGGGAAGCTCTCAAGATGGTGGCGCAAATGGAGGCTGGTGAAGAACGCCTGGCGCTGGAAAACCGCCTTGCCGCCACCGCCGTTTTGTTGCCGCCCGAAGCCTTGTCCGCCTTGCCTGAAGACCACGCGCTGCGCAGCCAGCATGGCCACGCCGTGACGGCCTTGCAGGCTTACTGCGCCGGAGATGGCAAAGCCCTTGACGAGGCTTTGCAGGGCATTCCATTTCGCTCACCTTACCGTGATTTGCGCCCGGTACTCAAGGCACTGAGCGTGGTACAGCAAGACCCGGAACAAGCGAAGACGCTGCTCGCGCGCGTCGCAGCTGACAGTGCGTTTGCCAAGCTTGCGGCCATAGTACGCACCGCAAGCTTGCCCGACGACGCATGGCTGCCGGCACTGGCCAAGGTCAGCCCTGCGGAGCAACAGGCCTTGCTTGATCTCAAAGGCTGCCCGCCGGAACGTCGGTCGCAGCTGCTGGAACTCGCACAACTCGGCGCAAACCCGAACCCGGAAAAAGTGACGACCATCTTGCTGGCTCCCAACAATAAACGCACACCGCGCATCGAAGCGCTGTGCCGCCACCTGCTGCCCTACGTGGAGGTGCCAAACCAGCAACACAAAGTATTCGCCAGGGAACTCCCACAATTCGAACGCCAGCGGATCGGCGCACTGGGCAATGATATTTCCGGGGATCTCTCCGCCAGTACCGAATGTTGGCTGGATGCAGTGGCCGCCATGGAAAAAATCCCGGAGCAAGCCAAAAATGCCGCATTGATTTTGCATCGTCTGGCTATTGGCCGGGAAGTAATGGGCTCCCATGAGGATTTTTCCAAGGAAGATATGCAGTTGCTGGAGCGCAGCCTTAAGCTGGACAGCGACAACCCGCAGGCCCGTTTGCGCCTGATTCACGCCTATTCCAAGGCGGGCAATGCCAAACAGGCCCGCACCCACCTGGAAGTCGCTCTGGCAGGCGCTCCCGACGACCCGCAGACCTTGCTGGCTGCAGTCGAGACGGCCATTGCCAGTGACAGCCATAAAAAGGCGGAGGGCTATGCCAAGCGGCTGCTGGAACTCGACCCCATCAATCCGCAGGTACGTGGCCTGATTGCACGTGCGGGTCTGGCGCAGGCGCGCAAGCAAATCCGGGCCAAGCGCATGGATCTGGCGCTCAAGGCACTGGATGAGGCGCTGCCCTGGATTGCGGATGAACCTGGTCGCGCACTGGCTGGCGTGTTGCGTGCGCTGTGTGTACCGGATGGCGGAAATGATGCAGTGCTGCGCACGGCAGCGGCTGGCCTGGGTGGCCCCTTGTGCGCGGCTTTTTACCTGACCATGGAGGCATACCGGCTGAAATGGGAACCCAAGGCCCTGTTGGCCCGTGCAAACGTCCGGATTGATGCCAAACCGGATGCGGCTGATCTGGCACAGTTTGTACGTCTGCTGGATGCCTGCGATGACAAGGAAGGGAAAATCCTTATCCAGACGCTCAAGCTGCTGCGCCGCAGCATCGAACTCGGCGCGTCGCTTGCATTAACAACGGAGGCACGCACGGCGGTCTGCGAGGCATTATTGCGTCGCCGCGCGTACCAGGCACTGCATGTGCACGCCGAGGCTGCCCTGAAACAGTCGCCCAAAGCACCCATTTTTGTCTATTTTTCTGCCGTCGCCGTCTGCGAGGATAAGCCTTGGGATCTCATGGATCACGTGATCGAACAGTTGGAAGATGCCCTGGAGCAGGCTCAAGCCAAAGACGACAAACGCACTGCCGGGCGCCTGGCCAGCTTTTTGCGCCGTGACGAGGAATACGAGGATTTCGATGACGATGACGACGACTTTGGCCCCTTTGGCTCGTTTGACCCCAAAAATATCGACCCGCGCACCATGTTACGCGCGATGATTGCCATGTCCGGAACCAAACACTTTTTTGACATGATGCGCAAAAACATCGGCTCCACGACTTTCGATGCCATGAAAGCGCAGGCCGGTCAAAATGAACAAAAACTCGTGGACCTGCTCGTCGATTACATGCTGACACATAGTCCAAAGGGTAATCTCCTGCCCGGCGGTTTTGGCAAAAAATAAAGAGACCTTTCGATGATTGACCCTTACCGTGAACTGGGCGTGGGCACCGATGCCGACGACGCCAGCATCCGCAGTGCCTATCTGACAGCCATTCGCGCCTGTCCGCCAGAGCGGGATGCGGCGCGCTTCGAGCGCATTCGCCGCGCGTTCGAAGCCATTTCCGATGCCCGCAAACGCCGTTCGCACGCGCTCTTTGACACATCGCTTCCCACACCAGCCGATGTGCTGCACGCAGTCGGTGCGGACTTTGTTCCTGGCCCTGTACGGCTGGACCACTTGCGCCGTGTGCTGGGGGGATAAGGCATGAGCGGTATGGACGAAGCCACGCGCGCGCGCTTGTTGGCCGAATTTGCGGCATGCCTGGACGACATGGATAAGGATATGCCCGAAGACGACCCGCGCACGGTCGATTTGTATACGTTGCTGACCGAAATGGCCGCGCTCAAAAATGAAATCCGTATCGAATCGCGCCAGTTCAAGGGCGCGCTCGACGATTTCCGCACATTCGCCGAGACACTCAATGGTCACACAAGCCGGCTGGAGCGTGACCTGGACCGCGCCCGCGAGGAGGCATCCGGCAATGAGCGCCGCATCGAACGCAACTTTTTGCTCGGACTGCTGACGTTGCGTGACAGCCTGCAAGCGGGTGTTAGCGCAGCAGGCAATCCCCCGCGCTCATTCTGGGATCGGCTCATTCCAGGCCCACAGCGTTTTGCCAATAGCCTGGCCGAAGGACAGCGCCTGACTTTGCGCCGCCTCGACGATACGCTGGACAGCTACGGCGTGCGTCCGATGTCGGTTCTGGGCAGTCCCCTGGACCCGAACAGCATGCGCGTCGTCGGCGTGGAAGCCAACGACGCCGTAGCCAACGGAACCGTATTGCGCGAGACGCGCAGCGGCTTTTTTCATCGTGGCGATATTTTGCGCATCGCCGAAGTCATTGTCAGCAAGAAGGAACTTCCAACATGAACGAAATTATTGTCGGTATTGATCTTGGCACCACCAATTCCGAGGTCGCCATTGTTCGGGAGGGGCGCGTCACGGTCATTCCTGTCGCCGAGGGCGTGCGCATCCTGCCCTCCATCGTAGGCGTGGCCGAAGACGGTAGTCTGCTCGTGGGCGAGGCTGCACGCAACCAGTACGTACTGCACCCGGAGCGCAGCGTGCGCTCGATCAAGCGGCGCATGGGGGAAGACACCCACGTCACGATGGCTGGCAAGGAATACAGCCCGCAGGAAATTTCCGCGATGATCCTGCGCCGGCTCAAGCAGATTGCCGAAGCCCATCTGGGCGATACCGTTGCCAAGGCCGTCATCACCGTACCGGCTTATTTTTCGGACGCACAGCGCCAGGCCACACGCGAGGCCGGGGAGATTGCCGGGCTGGAAGTGGTGCGCATCATTAATGAGCCAACCGCTGCAGCGCTGGCCTATGAAACCGGCCACAGCGACGCGCGCACCGTGCTGGTCTACGATCTGGGTGGGGGCACCTTTGACGTTTCGGTGGTGCATATCGAAGGCGATGTGGTTGAAGTCAAGTCCAGCCACGGCAACAACCATCTGGGGGGGGATGATTTCGACGAGGCCCTTGTGCGCCACGCGCTCAAACACCTCAAGGACACGCAAAATATCGAACTTAGCCATGCCCCTGTTGCCATGGCGCGGCTGTTACGGGCGGCAGAAAACGCAAAAATCGCCCTGTCCAGCCAGCCCTATGCGACGCTGACCGAAGAATACCTGACCGAGCGCGATGGCGTGCCCATCCATCTCTCCCTGGAAGTGTCACGCCAGGATTACGAGGAATTGATAACGCCTTACATCGACGAAACACTGGCGGCGGTACACATCGCGCTCAGTGGTGCGGGCATGGCCGTGGCCGATCTCGACGAAATTTTGCTGGTCGGTGGCGCCACACGCACTCCGCTGATACAAAAAAGGCTGGAAGACGCTCTTGGGCTGCAGCCGCGCGGCGAGGTGGACCCCGACCTCTGTGTGGCCATGGGTGCTGCCATCCAGGCCGGCATCATTGCGGGCGCGCAAACCCCCACCATACTGGTGGATGTCACGCCCTACACCTTTGGCACCAGCGCCATCAGCATGCGGGACGGTGAGATATACCCCTATTGTTATGTGCCCCTGATTCGCAAAAACACGCCGATTCCAACTTCCAGAAGCGAAGCATTTTCCACAGCCTACGACGACCAGGAAAAAGTGGAGGTGAGCGTCTACCAAGGTGAGGACCCTGACGCACTGAACAATATCGAAATCGGGAGTTTTATGATAGAGGGCTTGCGCAAGGCTCCGGCAGGCAATTGCATCATTACCACCTTCACGCTGGACATCAACGGGATTTTGCAAGTCGCTGCCCGTGAAAAGGAAACGGGACTGGCCCAGTCCATCACCATCACCAACGCCATCGCACGTTTTTCCGGCGAAAAGCTCGACACAGCACGTACACGCATTGACAAGCTGTTTGGCGATGATGTCGAGCAAAAGCCCGCCCAGGATACCGATTCTGCGGTGCAACGCCAGCGCACGGAAGCGCAGGCCTTGATTGAAAAAGCCGAACGCATGCTGCCCTCTGCCAGCACCGAGAACGCCGAGGACCTGATTGACTGCATAGAAACCTTGCGCGATGCGCTGACCGCCCAAGGGTCCGTCGATCTGAAACCGGCAATGGATGCCCTGGCCGATCTGATTTACTACCTGGAGGCCTGAAGCGTGGAGCGTTGTCCGGCATGCCGCGCACGCATGTCTGAGCAATCGGTGTGCCCGCGCTGTGCCTGTGATTTCACACTCGCGTTGGGTGCCCAGGCCGCCGCCCGGCGCCACCTGGGTTCCGCCCTGCACGCACTGGCCCAGGGCGAGCAGACCAGCGCCCGGCAGTCACTGCTAAAGTCGCAGTCCCTCCAGCGCAGTACCCTGGGGAATTACCTGGAACGCCTTATCATCCCAGCGGATAGCGCTACTGATTTCTAAGCATTTTTGGGTATATCGGAGCGAATGCGCCTGCGCACCGCTGTCAGGATGCCGCGCAAGATTTCCAGCGGCTCGGGCGGGCAACCACTCACCACGGTATCCACTGGTATGACGTTGGACACGCGACCGCAGGTGGCGTAGCTTTCGCCAAACACACCCCCATCGCAAGCGCAATCGCCCACCGCCACCACCAGCTTGGGGTCCGGCGTGGCATCGAACGTGCGCCTGAGTGCCATTTCCATGTTGCGTGATACCGGCCCCGTGACCAGCAGCAGGTCCGCATGGCGCGGGCTGGCGACGAAGCGGATGCCCAGCCCTTCCAGGTTGTAGTACGGGTTTCCCAGGGCGTTGATTTCGAGTTCGCAGCCATTGCAAGAACCTGCGTCCACCTCACGAATGCACAAGGCCTGCCCCAGGATATCCAGCAACTCCCGCTGGATGCGTGAAACTTCGGCCTGCGCATCAGCACCGATGTCAGGCGCCGGTTCACTGGGGATGCCCACCCTGGCAATCTGTCGAACGACCTTCCAGATCATAGGTCTTGCCCCGAGTAGCTGAGATTAAACGACTTGTTGATCAACGGGAAGTCTGCCACGATATTACCCATGACTGCGTGCTCCAGCACCGGCCAGTTTTGCCACGACGGATCGTGCAGGTGGCAGCGCAGGATGCGGTGGCCCTGCGCAGCCCCAGCCAACTCCAGCGCCACAAACAGCTCACCCCGCCAGCCCTCGACCCAGCCGCCACCCAGGGACGCCTGCTCGCCCAGCACCACACCACTGCACAGTGGGCCGCTGGGCACATGCGCCACCATCTCCCGGATCAGCCGCAGCGATTCCAGCAATTCATCCAACCGTACCGCGACGCGCGCCGCCACATCGCCATTCTGGCGGATGGCCATGGTCACGTGCAGCTCGGAGTACGGCACAAACGGGTGGTCGCAGCGCAAGTCCCAGGCCTGGCTACTGGCACGGCCAGCCAGGCCGGTCAGGCCAAGCCGTGCGGCCAGCGCCGGTGTGACTCGACCCGTGGTCAGGAAACGGTCCTGCAAACCCGCGTGCTCCTCAAAGATGCCCGCCAAACGCCGCACTTCGACCTCCATCGCATCACACTGGCGCAGCATGGGGGCGATCTGCGCGGGCTCCAGGTCCACACCCACACCACCGGGCACCACGCAGTCCATCATCAGCCGATGGCCAAAGGCCTCTTTGGAGCGGCGCAACCAGTCTTCCCGCAAACGTGAGAACTGCGCCAGCGCAAAGGCAAAGGCGGCATCGTTGCCCAGCGCTCCCAGGTCTCCCAGATGGTTGGCCACACGCTCACGTTCCAGTAGCAGCGCGCGCAGCCAGGCGGCGCGCACCGGGATGGTGGTCTGTGTGGCCGACTCCAGCGCCATGCAATAAGCCCAGGCATAGGCCACAGTGGAGTCGCCCGACACCCGCCCTGCCAGGCGGTGGGCCTGCAGAGGTGCCATCTGCGTCATGCGCTGTTCGATACCCTTGTGGGTGTAACCCAGGCGCTGCTCCAGACGCAGGATTTTTTCCCCCACCACCGAGAACCGGAAATGTCCAGGCTCGATGATGCCGGCATGCACGGGGCCCACGGCGATCTCATGCACACCATCACCCTCCACCCGCACAAACGGGTAGTCCATCAACTCGCCCGCCAGTACCGGCTGCGACTGTGGCAAAGCCTGCGGGTCTTGCAGCAGGGGATGGTGGCTCACACCCCAGGCACCGTGGTTTAGCCAGAGGCGCTGATCTCTGGCACCGCTTGCGAAGACACCAGACAGGTCTGCTGCCGCGCGCTGCATGCGGCTTGCCACGGGAAAAATCGCCGACAAATCCGGATACATCGACCCATCATCCGATGTATCCGACGTATCCGGCAAAAGCGGCAGCGCCAGCCAGAACACGCCTTCCAGCAAAACGTAAGAGACGAATACGGCTCCAGCCCTCATGGACAGAGCGAGTCCAGCTACATTTTCAATAGCACCTGCATCCTCGGGACTACCCGCCCACAACGCCAGCAAGCGCCCGCCGCGTTCGCGCACCAAAGCGGCAGCAGCCATCCATTCCTGTTCCGTCACCCGTGCATACCAGATGGGCACCGGCGCCGGTACCGCGCTGAATTCAAGCTCCAAGCCCAGGATTTTCATTGCATCTCACCCTCCCAACATGGCGGCAGCCTGTACATACCAGCCATTCAGGTACGGCGGAATGTAAAGGCCCAGTACCAACGCCAACGCCAGATGCACAAACACCGGCACCAGCGCCGGTGGATGGGTCAGGGGTTTAAGCGTGGTATCTCCAAACACCATGGGTAACACACGCGCCAGAATGGACGCAAACGCCACACCCAGCGCCAGAAACAGGAATGGTGCTGCCCAGGGCTGCTCACGCATGGCGGTGGTCAGGATCAAAAATTCGCTGGCGAACACCCCAAACGGCGGCATGCCCAGGATGGCCATGACACCCAGCATCAAGCCCCAGCCCACCGTGGGATTCACCTTGATCAGGCCACGAATCTCGTCCATCACCTGGGTTCCAGCCTTTTGCGTGGCATGCCCCACCGTGAAGAAGATCGCCGATTTGACCAGCGAGTGCACGGTCATGTGCAACAGCCCGGCAAAATTGGCCAGCGAAGAGCCCATACCAAAGGCAAATGTAATGATGCCCATGTGCTCAATGGACGAATACGAGAACATGCGCTTCACGTCCTTTTGACGCGAGAGGAAGAACGCCGCCACCGTGACCGACAGCAAACCAAAACCCATCATCAACTGCCCGGCCATCGGGGTACCCAACGCACCATCGGTCAGCACCTTGCAGCGCAGCACTGCGTACATGGCCACATTGAGCAACAAACCCGACAGCACAGCCGATACGGGTGTAGGGCCTTCAGCATGGGCGTCGGGCAGCCAGCTATGCAGCGGCACCAGGCCAACCTTCGTACCATAACCAATCAGCAGGAAAACAAAGGCTAACGTGATGATGGTCGGATTGAGCTGGCCCTTGACCGCGTTCAGATTGGTCCACAGCAGCGTGGCGTGTTCAGCTCCGAGCACCTTCTCTGCTGCCATGTAAATCAAAATGGTGCCAAACAACGCCTGGGCAATGCCAACTCCGCACAGGATGAAGTACTTCCACGCTGCCTCCAGGCTGGCCGACGTGCGGTACACGCTGACCAGCAATACGGTGGTCAGCGTGGCTGCCTCCATGGCCACCCAGATGATGCCCAAGTTGTTGGTAGTGAGACCCAGCAGCATGGTGAAACAAAACAACTGGTACATGCTGTGGTAAAGCCGCATGCGCGGTGGTGTCATCTTGCCATGGTCCTGCTCCACGCGCATGTAAGGGCGCGAAAAGATCGCCGTTGTCAGACTGACAAAAGTCGTCAAGGTCACCAGAAAAACGTTCAGCGGGTCAATGAAAAACTGCTTTTCCCACAGTGTTTCCGGGCCAACTGCAATCGTGTGCGCCGTCAGGAAACAGGCCGCCACGAAGGTGCCCAGGCTAAAACCCACATTCACATCGCGCGCCCACGGGCGGTGGCCCGTGACGGCCAACACCATGCCACCCAGCAGCGGTATCCCGAGAACAAACAACAACGCATTCATGCCCGGTCATCCTTGAGCGTTTCCAGATTGCGAATATCCAGGCTGTCGAACTTCTCGCGGATCTGGAACATGAACACCCCCAGAATCAGCACCCCCACCAGCACGTCCAGCGCAATACCAAACTCCACAATCATCGGCATGCCATTGGTTACCGTGGTCGCCGCGAAAATCAGTCCGTTTTCCATCGACAAAAAACCGATGACCTGGGGCACGGCTTTGGAACGCGTGATCATCATCATGAAAGACAGCAGCACACAGGCCAGCGCAATGCCCAGCGAGCCACCCGCAATCGAATCCGATAGACGCGACACCGGCAAAGCCAGGCTAAAGGCAAAGATCACCAGCGCAATGCCGACCAGCATGGTGGCAGGAATGTTCAACAGCGTTTCCACGTCCCAGCGCACATTGAGTCGGCGAATCAGGCGGTGCAGCATCCAGGGAATAAAGATAACCTTCAGTACCAGCGTCAGTGCACCGGAAACATACAGGTCGGCATGGTGCGTCACGTATCCGAGCAAGAACGAGGCAGCCACCAAGGCAGCGCCCTGGATCGCAAACAGATTGATCAGCGAGACAATGCGCCGCTGTGAAATCATCGCAAACGACAGCAACAGGATCAGCGTCGCAAACAGGTTGATGAGTTGCGGGACAAATGTACTCATCCGACCCCCAGCAACACATTGACCAGCAAGCCGATCACCGCCAACAAGAAGGCTGTCCCCAGAAACTCGGGGACACGAAAGATGCGCATCTTGGCGCTGAATGTCTCGATCAACGCCAACGCCACGCCTCCCAGGGCCAGTTTGAGGATCAGCACCGGCAGTGCCAGCAACATGACCACCGGCGTATTGGCTTCGGCCACACCCCACGGGAAGAACAGCGCCAGACCTATGCAGGAGTAGGCGAACAGTTTCAGGCTGGCGGCCCATTCCAGTAGCGCCAGGTGACGGGCAGAGTATTCCAGGATCAGTGCTTCGTGGATCATGGTTAGTTCCAGGTGCGTATCCGGGTTATCCACGGGTACACGTGCATTTTCCGCCAGCGACACCATCGTGAAGGCCACGCCAGACAAAAGCAAACTGGGATAGATGGCCAGTTCGCGGTGAGCCAGTGTTTCCACAATGGTGGTCAGCGAAGTCGAGCGCGTAATCATGGATGCACAAAACAGCACCATCAACAAGGCGGGTTCGGCCAGAAAGCCCACCAACATCTCACGGCGGGCACCCAGTGTGCCAAAGGCAGTTCCCACATCCATCGCGGCCAGGGAAATAAAGACCCGTGCCAGTGCAAACAAACCCACGAGTGCAATCGCATCCGCAGCGGGCGATAGTGGCAAGTCGGTGGAAAGCGTAGGCACAATAGCGCTGGCCAGTAGCATGCACCCGAAAATGACGTAGGGGGCCATGCGAAACAACGGCGAAGCATGCTCCGCAACCAGGGAATCCTTCTTGAACAACTTGTGCAACATGCGGTACGGCTGTAACACGCCTGGCGCCGACTTGTTTTGCAACCAGTGGCGCCACTGGTTGATCCAACCGGTGAGCAATGGTGCCAGCAGCAGCGCCGTGATCAACGCCAGTATTTGGGACACTATCCCCATGATGCTCATCGTTTCACCACCAGCAACACCACGATTAACGTCACGAAACTGTACGTCAGATAGACGGCAATGCGTCCTTGCTGCAACAGTCCCACCAGCCGGGACACCCACTCCACCAAGCGCACCAGCGGCAGATACAGCCAATACCACAGCGGGTCTTCCACTTGCACCTTGTAGCTGGGCTGGGCATCAAAAGCTGTGGGCAAATGCCGATCCATGCGAAAAAACGGTTCGAAAATCTGGCGGATGGGCTGACCAAAGCCCTCGGCTGAATCCTGCATACGTGCAGTTTGCCAGGGGTGACCGCAATCCCAAGGAGCGACCCGTCGCACGCGACCATGGTAAAACTTGCGTACCAACAAAAAGGTCAGTCCAAAAGTACTCAGCACCCCCAGCAGGAAGATGGCGGGCGCGTAACTGGCGCGGTCAATGTGCACCGGCACCAGCAGCCAACCGCTGTCCGCCACGGTATGCGCCAGACCCGATTGCACCAGTAAACGGGTCACCGGGTCTATGACTGCAATCACCTGGTTGGGAAAAAGACCCAGCACTGTGCAACCCACAGCCAGCCACAACATGCCCAGGCGCTCCCGCAGCCCGATGTCGTGCGCCTGTGTCAGTTTTTCTTCCCGGGGTTGACCAAGAAAGATAACGCCAAAATACTTGACCATGGTGTAACCCGATAACGCCGCAACCAACGCAATCATCGCAGCCATAACGGGCACCAACATATCCAGAAAGGAACTGGGCAAACCAGTGGTGAATAAAAAACTCTGCAGCAGCAACCACTCGGCGACAAAGCCCCCAAAAGGTGGCAGACCTGCACAAGACAATACGCCAATCAGTGTTGGCCAGGCCACCCACGGCATGAAGCGCATCAGCCCGCCAAGTTTGCCCAGGCTGCGCTCGCCGGTGGCATGCAACACAGCACCCGTGCTGCAAAAGAGCAAACTCTTGAAAAATGCGTGGCTGACAGTGTGGTAAAGCGCTGCGGTGAGTGCCAATGCGGAGAACATCCGCATTTCATAAGAGACAAACAATATGGACAAACCCAAACCAGCACAAATCAGACCAATATTTTCAATCGACGAATAGGCCAACAGGCGTTTCATTTCCACCTGTACCGTGGAAAAAACTACGCCAAACAAGGCGGTGAACAATCCAAATGCCATCAGTAGCACACCCCACCACCAGATGCGGGTCTGTAGCAGGTCGAAGGACACACGCAAAATGCCATACAGCGCAATCTTGAGCATGACGCCACTCATCAACGCCGAGAACGGCGACGGCGCAGCCGGATGGGCTTCTGGCAGCCAAGCATGCAAAGGGAATAACCCGGCCTTAGCACCAAAACCAAACACGGCCAGGCAGAAAGCCACCGAACCCCAGAACGGTGTCAGGTGTTGTGCCCGCATATTGGCAAAGGTGTAGTCGCCGGTATTGGCCTGTAACAGACCAAAGCACAACAAGATTCCCAAAGCACCGATGTGCGCCATCAGCATATACAGGTACCCGGCGCGGCGAATTTCGGGAATGCGGTGGTTGACCATGACCAGAAAGAAGGAAGAAAACGCCATGGTCTCCCAGGCCACCATGAATACATAGGCATCATCGGCCAGCACTACCAGCGCGATGCTGGCCAGAAATACATGGTATTCCAGACATATCAACCCCGGCGGGGTGCCTTCACCCTTGCGGAAGTAGCCCGCAGCAAAGGTGGATACACCGGCGGAGACTGCGCCAATCAGCAACAAGAAAAAGGCCGAAAGACTATCCAGACGCAAGTGGAATGGAAGCTGTGGCAAGCCCAGAGGCAAAACTGCGACCTCGGGATTAGCAAAGGCCGCACCGAGCGCAACGGCCATCAACAGAACCGAACAACAGGCTCCCAGGGGAAACAACACGGTAGCGACGAAGTACAAGCGCCGCAACACAAAAACGCCAGCGAAGCCAATCAGCAACCAGACAACCACCACTACCAGCACCCAATCGATGTACGGCAGTGCAATGGAATGGAAGAAGTTGTTCATGTGCTCTCAAGTGGCACCCCCTGACGGGGATGCGCCGACTTCAACGCCGGGGGTCGGGATTGTAAGCACCCCGGCAGTACGAAAAGCATTGTTGTTTGCGAACGCAGCGGGGTGACACTACCACTTGGCATATTGGTCTTCCACGAAGCCCCACATGTTGTGGACGGCAATCGATTTGCGATTGGCCCGGATCGTGCCGGAGAATTGGCCGAAATATTGCGCAAACCGGGTGGCAAACAGCCCCAGGTTCAAACGCTCCGTGTGCCGCCCGGCGGGTGTGAAATGCAAATCGACCGCGCCATCACTGGTACACACGTGCCAGGCGCTTTCAGGATCGTTCCGGTCAAAGTGGAATTGCGCCAGTCCCACAGGCAGCAATGCGCCATCCAGCCACAGACAATTTTCGCTGTAACTGGTTTCATTGACACCACAGGAAATATTCAAGCCCAAGGTTCGCCGTCCAACGCGGCCAGACAGGCAGGCCCAGTTCCAGAAGGTTTCGCGGCGCATGTAGCCTGCCGAAAAATCATGGTGCCCCATTGCGCCGATGGCCGCCAGATCGCTGCGGCCCAGCGCACTGTCAATAAACCCGCTCACGGGCACACCAGCCACCTTGTTGGCATAGGTCCAGCCATTCACACCGCACGGAGTACACAGCGCCTGCACCTGAAAGGGCGTTGACTCCAGCAGGCTGGCTTCCATCCGCAAGCCACGTGCCGTTTGCACGTACAAGGTCTTTTCCAATGTTCCGTCTGCGCGTTCGCTGTATCCCATGCGAATATCCGCGCTACGCGATGTCAGCACACTCATGCCTTCCACGGGTGAATCTGCCATGACCAGGCCCCGCCCCAGCGGCAGGCGAATGGTTTCGGAAACCATGCGCCGGGTTCTGGTGTCATACGCATACACAAACGCCAAACCCAGGTAAGCCGTATGCGCCAGGGCGCAACCCGCGAGAACCCTGTCCGACAGTACACCAAAATACTGAAACTGCTTGTAATGGAAATGGCGTGCCAGCGGGTTGTGCGCAGCGCCCATCGGGGTGCGGTAGTCAAAATCCCGGCCATTGATTTTGCGCACCGAACGCGGAAAAAAGCCGGTATGCACCTGGCCATTGGCATCAACGAGTCGGTTCAGATCGGGCTCAGTACGGAGAAGGTGTCTTGGCATGGGAAAAAGGCCTCAGGGTCTCAGGGTCTATAAATCAAGGTTGTAATCGACGATTAAAGGAGCATGGTCACTGAAGCGTTGCTCCTTGAAAATCGCGGTGCGCATGGCAAGTGCAGCCAGCGCCGGGCTGGCAATCTGGTAGTCCAGTCGCCAACCCACATTGTTGGCATAGGCCTGGCCACGATTGCTCCACCACGTGTAGCAGCTTTGCGTGCTGTCCGGTTCGAGTCGGCGGTACACATCCACCAGACCACCTTCACCAAGCAATTTGCCCATCCAGGCCCGCTCCTCGGGCAGAAAACCACTGTTTTTCTGGTTGCTCTTCCAGTTTTTCAAATCGATCTCCTGGTGCGCAATATTGATATCACCCAGCAGCAGGAATTCACGCTCCGCTTTGAGTTGCATGAGTTTGGGGTACATCACATCCAGGAAACGGAATTTTGCCTCCTGCCGCTCTGGTCCGGAAGACCCGCTGGGAAAATAGCAGCTGATGATGCTGAGTTTGCGCCCTCTCCGGTCAAAACGCGCCTCGACCCAGCGCCCCTCGGCATCAAATTCGGGCACCCCCATGCCTGCCACCAGATCGGACGGTGGAATACGGGTGTAAAGTCCAACACCGGCGTAACCTTTTTTCTGCGCAAAGTGAAAGTGTCCCGTCAAACCACTGGCATGGTCAAAAACACCCGCTACCTGTTCATGCTGCGCCTTGACTTCCTGCACGCCAACCACAGCGGCATTCTGTTGGCCCAGCCAGTCAAAATACCCTTTATTGGCAGCAGAGCGAATTCCGTTGAGGTTGGTGGTGATGATACGCAGCATATTTTCTTTTCCAGGCCCGCGTAGTGTAATAATTTTGTTGTGTTGACTACATTGACTATTGCGCGGCACTGCGCTACAACACGTAGCTACACGCACTCTTTGTCCGCAAACAGGCATCAAAAATGTGTCCCAAATCCATAAACATAAAACATCTGTTGCAACCCTGTTTCCTAACAGCGTCTGTTCTTCTCGCTGGTGGTCAGGTATTTGCATTGGACGAAGCCACAGCTGATTCAGCGCGCGTGATCAACAACGCAAAGGCTCCACCGATCAAAACGGTCACCAACTTCACGCAGGCACTACGCTGCATGGACGAGTTGTTCCTGGCTTTTGACAAACGTGGCATCGTCATCACTTCGGGGGGCATTCCCGATGAAACCGGTAAAGTGCGCACCGGCACCAAGGAAATGTTGATTACTGCCATTGCAAAAATGAATCTCAAAAGTAATGCTTTTGATTTCATCGATTTACATAGCACGCAAGATGACCTGGGGGCGCTCTTTCAGTTGCGCGGTGGCACACCAACGAAAATCCCGGATTACTACATCCGGGGTTCCATCACCCAGATGGATGACAATGCCGTCAAAAAAAACAAGGGCTGGGGAGTTTCCTTGCCATTTCTTGATTTTGGCAGCTCCAAGGACAAATCCTTTGACCTGGTAAGCATGGACCTTAGCATCGGCGAGGCTGCCAGTCGCCGGATTCTGCCCGAAACCAGCACATCCAATACCATGGTCATCATGAAGAGCGGAAATTCCATGGAAGGCGGTGGCAGACTAGGTAATGTAGGTCTTAGTTTCAATCTGGATCTTAGCCAGACCGAAGGGCTTGGCGCCGCAACACGCACCCTGCTTGAGCTTGGAGTGATTGAAGTTCTGGGCAAATTCACCCGCGTGCCCTACTGGAAATGCCTGGATGTGGAATCAACCCATCCCCTCATGATGGATCAGGCACGCGAATGGTTTGAAATTGCCAAGGAGCCGGATCGCATCCTGTTTGTGCAACGCAAACTAGCCGGAATGAACCGTTTCACCGGAGAATTGGATGGCCTGCACAGCGATGTATTAAAGGGCGCAATCGCTGAATACCAGGCCGCCGTTGGTCTTATTGCAGACGGGCGAATAAATTTTGACCTTTACTACAGTTTGTTGGACAACGTACAAAATAGGTTAGCTGATCTGCCGACCCTACCAATCAAACGTGAAATACCACCAATACCTGTCAATACACCACGACCGGTGGCCGAATCCATTGAAACACCCAGCACGAAGACAAGCAACACATTTCAGTTAAATCTAACCAGCGAGCGTGGCGCCAAACCCAGCTATCGCATTGGTGAGTTCCTGAACATTTCCATGGGTGCCACTGGTATTGGCACCGCTTATTGCTATTACGAAGATACCAAAGGGGGTGTGGCACGTATTTTCCCCAACCAGTTTTACCCAAACTCGATGGTTAGTCCATCCCAAACGATACGGCTACCATCAGGAGGGTTCAAAATAAAGTTTGATCGACCAGGGCGTGAACTCGTCGCTTGCGTTGCAGCGGACCGTGAACTAATTACCCCAAAAAATCTGGTCGGAACACGCGACTTGACACCACTTCCCGTGAAATCGGTGCAAGATGTGCTTGGGCAATTCAAACAACAAAATCCAGCAGCAATCACGAGTATGGTGGAAATCACGGTCCAATAACCCTAACACGCATTTTGCGGACCTTGCCATGAAAACGAACCCAGTTTTTAGATCGCCATACCGCAAAGTGTTTGCCGCGCTATCGCTCACTTTTCCTCTGGCTGGACTGTTCGCTGGAGAAATTGTGCTGACTCCAGACAACACCAGCAAAAGCCCCTCACACGATGCAGCATCCGATTTGCGCAACAGAGCCAGAGCCCAACGTGTCGAAGGCACAACGACCACCCCCATGACGACCATCGTCGAACAACTGGAAGAAAGTCCATTCGGCACACATCCTCAAAACGCCGCAACCGAAAACCGCAACCGCGCCCACTCTTACCAGCAAGGCGGCAACGGCAGCACGCCCAGCGACCTTGGCCGCATTCTGGTTGACCCCGACTCCAATCAGGGGAAGGCAAATCTCAACATGGATCGCGCCCGCGCCTACATGAAAGGTGAGTCTCCAGGAGTTACCGGAACCCGCTTTGGCGGAACCGGGAATCTGCCTGTCGTGGAATGCAACAACCAGTCTGCTGCAAGTGTTGTTGCCCGTATCGGTGACGACAACACTACATCCGGTTCGGTGATCATTCTGATACGTGATGGAAAAAGCGTGAAAGTGCGTTGCAAATAACGCTCCTACTGTCAACAGTTTTATTTCTTGTCCGTTACACACTCACCATGAGATATGGGTTCTTAACATGTTCCTGAATACCCTTCCTGGTTTAACCTTCTCCTTGCTGCTCTTTGGCGGTAGCGTTTGCCATGTGCCTGCGTTTGCGCAGCACGGTGACAATTCTGCAACAATCACATCCAACCAACAGGAAAAACGCAGCAAGAGAAGTGTTGCGAGCAATCAGACGGGGGTCATTGATTCGAATGCCGAGATTGAAGGTGTGACCATCATCAACGATAGCGTCTATATTGATGGTGAGAGAGTACCCAATAATGTGACCCGATTCAAAGGGCGCAAGTCCGGTCTGACGTACTCCATCAAATGGGGAAGGAATGGTAACATTTCTGTTACCCAACCGTGAGAAAAGGTGATTGCATGTTACCCATGGCACTTGTTTGCTGCTGCAAACATGACCGCATCAACAAAATCCTGGTAACAGCCCTGCTGGCCGTTTTGGGCAACGTGGCAATGGCTGCATCTGGCTGGAGTCTGGTTGACGGCAGCTACCAGACCATCCTGGCTAATAAGTCATCTGAATTGGTTGTCTGGCGTTTGGCAGAAAACCAGGAAGTTATGGTGCTCGATTTTCCGAGCATGGCACAGCAAGGTCGGACATTTAATCGGATTACACAACTGATTGAGCAGTTTTCAGAACCTTACAAGCGTGTGTTAACCATGGATGAGCTTCAAAAATATTTTGAGGCCATACGACGTAACGATGCAAATTTTGCCTATGGCCATGACGTATTGGTTAGTGAGCTGGTATTGTTCTATAACCTGGTGGATCGCGATAAAGTCGAATTATTTCCGGAAGAACTGGCATTACGTGATTTCTTGATTGAACAGAATCTGGTACGTGTCTGGCGTGGAATATATCAGTCGACGAAACCCGATCAGGTATTGATCTCGGTACCGCAAATCCGGGAGCGCGGAGAAAGTGAGCCCAGGATCACTGCCCAGGCCCGCCGTGCCGTCATGCTGCACGAGCTGGCGCATGGCGAGTATTACACTAACGTGTATTACGCCAGGTATTGTCGTAAATACTGGTCTGATATTCTGACAGATAACCAGCGTGAGATATTTTCCAGGTTTTTGAGTAAATACAACTACGACGTCAATCGGCAGGAATTGCTAGTCAATGAAATGCAGGCTTATCTCATGTTTACACCTGATCCACACTCTTTTAGTGCGGAGAAGCTGGGTATCACGGAAACCGAGTTGAATCTGATGCGTAAATCTTTCCGTAACGGGCGACCACCAACCAAACTTCCTCTCAGTGAGTGAGAAAAATCCAGGAGATATGCGCGATGTCAATGATCAGATACGGGACACTACTGCCCGCACTCGCACTGGGTCTGGCCAGTGCAGCAGCACAAACCAGCCAGCGTGGTGAAGTCACGCAGATTCGTGGCAATACCGAAATCAATGCCAACGCAGAAAATATGACTGCGGTGGCGAATGGTGAAAATAACGTTGCCAAGAACCGGGTTGGCGTGATTCAGGGCGGCAAGCATGCTGATACCAAAATCAATGTAAACGTGAAAAATGTCACCACCGTGGTAGGTGGGCGCAACAAAAAGGCTTGTACCAACATTGGGAGTGTCGTAAGTGAAGAATGCAAATAACCACCGCACATATTTGGTTTTAACTGCCCTTATTGGCCTGTTTTTCAGCACGGTTGCACTGGCGCTTGACGCACATTCAAATACCAAAATCAACAATGCCAAGGCGAGTGCCTGGGCAAAGGACGATGGTGCCAGGCAGGATCCGGCCTTGCAAAAACAGGTTGTCAACATTGGCAGCAGGAAAAACAACACCTGTAATGTCAATGTTGGCACCGTTCAGTCTACAAAATCCAGGGCTGGTGAGAAAAAACCGAAAGATATTGTTGTCAACACTAAAGAAGTTATCAATATTTGCAAGTAACATTCTTATCATGAAATACGCTCAATATCTCCGGTGTGCCTGTGTGTTATTTGTCACGGCCACCACATTTTTACCCTCTGCATTTGCCAGCGAGGAATCTGATCAGTTAGAAGCCTTGCAGCGTGCGCTCAAGGCTCCTGACTCGGGGGCAACTTCAGCGGTTCCGGCCAAAAAAACAGGCCGTACACGTGCGATTGTTTTCGAAAACAACGACTCCGCGCCTCCCCCTCCCGCAGTCGGAGCGCCTGATGTGCGCAACTGTGCGACCACAAGTCCAGATGCACTTGGTACCGCCGTGGGCTTTTCCATCCAGTTCGCATCTGGCAAGGCAGATATTGCGGAGTCGTCCGAACCGCTACTAGCACAGATTGCAAAAGTTTTAAGCCTGAATCCCTCAGCTTGTATCGTTGTGGAAGGACACACGGACATCAGCGGCAATGCAGACATGAATACCGTCCTGTCACGTATGCGTGCCGAATCGGTAGTGAAATATCTCGGCAAATCCACCGACCAAACTCGCCTGATTCCAGTAGGCAGGGGATCCTCTCAGCTTCTCAAGAACCTCGACCCACGCAACCCAAAAAATCGACGTGTGGTTTTCAAGGTGGTCGCCTAGCGACCGTTCGGCAATTTTGCCATTTTTATTTTTCATAATCAAGGAGTTAACCATGCGCTTCATTCTCGCCTTAGTTGCAACTGCAGCAATTTCTTCCGCCGTTATGGCACAACAAGCACAGCGCTCCAGCGATCCCACAGGTGTTCAAATCCAGGGAAATACCGAAATAAAAGCAGAACAAAAAGACGCCACAGCCACAGCCAAAGGTGAAGGCTCTACTGCAACCAATACTGCTGGCGCTATCAAAGGTGGAACACAGATCCAGGGCAATACCAAGATCAAGGCTACACAGAAAAACGTTACAGCCACTGCCAGCGGCAAGAACTCCAAGGCAGCCAATGAGGCAGGCGTCATCGGTGGTCAATGATTCAATGATTCAATAATCTCCCACTCTTATACCATCCCATGAACCGCGTCCTCATTACACTACTCGCAACAGTGTGCTCCACTGGTGTATTTGCACAAACATCGCAGGCCAGTCCCAAAGGCACGATGTCCACATCGAACGCCCAAGGTGTACAGATCCAGGGGAATACCGACATCAAGGCAACACAAGACAATGCCGATGCCAAGGCAAAAGGTGAAGGCAGCACTGCAAAGAATACGTCAGGCACCATCAAAGGCGGCGCACAAATTCAAGGAAACACCAAAATCAAGTCTGCACAAAAGAATGCATCCGCCAGCGCCAGCGGCAAGAATAGCAAAGCTGCCAACGAAGCAGGCGCGATTGGGGGTAAATAGGTTTTCGCAAGCGCGTTACCCGCAAGACAACCCTAGCGGGTAATCGTGCTTGTTATGTCTTTGACTGACCCGGATATTTCCAACCAGGCCCACTAACCCCTTCTTGGTTCACTTGGCCTGCATAGCACCCGACAACAATATCCGTATTCCTGGTTCACTATTTTTCACGCCCCTGATCAAGGCATTGGCTACGTCCTTGGCCGCGATAGCTCGGTAATTGGCCGGAATCAACGGGCGCAGACTGCGCATCAAGAACAGGCCCGCGCGCTCGCCGGGGCGTGCGGCTTGCCTGAGTGACTCCCGTTGACCGAAAAGCATCGAAGGACGTGCGATCACCAGGCTTTCAAAATCGAGCCTTTTGAGGGCTTCTTCCATTTCACCCTTTACCCGGTTATAAAAAATGGGAGAGTCGGCATTGGCACCCATGGCACTGACCACTCCCAATCTGGTAGCGCCTTGCGCACGTGCAGCGAGCGCTAAAGCCAAAACAGCGTCCAAATCGACAGCTTTGAACACAGCTTGGCTACCAGCCACTTTCATGGTAGTCCCTAATGCAATGAATACATCATTGGCCTGGGGCAGGGTGGGCAATGCAGCGAAATCCACCAGTATCTGGCTCAACTTGGGATGGCGCAGATCCAACATGCGCCGCCCCACACAATGAACGACCGAATAGGTTTTATCGGCCAGAAGGGCCGCGAGAATTTCCTGCCCCACGAGGCCTGTTGCCCCCGCCACCATAGCCACCCGACCGTAATCCGCTACCATTATTGCTAGCACCTCCGTTTGAACCGCCGCGACCACCACCGCCATAACCCCCTCGACGTGAGCCACGTTCTGCCATCATGTCTACGCTAGTACGCATAGGGTCCGGCTGCGCACCGGGAGTACTGCGCGGTGCGCGCGTTTCGTTGCCGAAACTGCCAACAAAGCCACTTTCGTGGCTACGTGGTTGAGAATCCCCCACCGGGTCGCGACGCCGACCAGCCCCTTGGTCACCGCCACGCACACCGGGAGCACGATTGACCTGATCACGGCTACCGGTACGACCTCGTGCTGCTGTCGCGTTGTTGCCACGCGGCCCTCGGGCAGCCCTATCTCCACCACCACCTCCACCGGTGGTCTCACTACCTGGTGTCCCGGTAGCCGCCCTACCCTCACGTACTCTTTGCATTATTTCGCTACGTGCAGCCCTTGCAGCAGCCTGCATAATCTCACGAGAAGGTGGTTTGCCCAGCCCCCCCCATATCGTTTGACGCCCCATGGCAATCGGCTCTGCCTTCTCGTCAGGTTCAGTACCAAAACCTTCTATTACCTGCACGGGTATGTCCTGTTTTACAAATCGTGCAATATCGGCCATGAACCCCTCTTCATCCAAGCACACCAGGTTAATGGCCGCACCGTCAGCACCGGCGCGGCCTGTGCGACCAATACGGTGCACATAGTCTTCGCAGACATTAGGAATTTCATAATTCACCACATGCGGTAAATCGTCTATATCAATGCCACGGGCTGCAATATCGGTTGCAACCAAAGCGCGCACATCCCCGCTTTTAAAGCCCGTCAACGCCTGGGTGCGCGCAGCTTGACTTTTGTTTCCGTGCAAAGCCATCGCGGTGATACCATTTTTTACCAGATACTCCGCCACGTTGTTGGCACCGAACTTGGTGCGGGTAAAAACCAGTACCTGGTTCCAGTTGTGCTCCTGGATGATGTGCGCCAACAGTGCCTTTTTCTTGCCCCTACCCACCGGATGAATAACTTGGGAAATACGCTGAACCGTGGTGTTACGTGGCGTGACCTGCACGCTTTGCGGGTTCTTGAGCAAGGTATGGGCCAATTCACGAATCTCATCGCTGAAGGTTGCGGAAAACAACAGGCTTTGCTTTTCTTTTGGAACAAGGGCTAGCACCCGTTTCACATCTGGCAAAAAACCCATATCCAACATGCGATCTGCTTCGTCAAGAACCAGCATCTGCACCTGGCCCAGGTCCAACATACCCTGCTGTATCAAATCCAGCAAACGCCCTGGGGTAGCCACCAGAATATCGATGCCTTTTTTGAGTACAGCGATTTGTGGGTTTATACCAACGCCACCAAAAACAACCGTGCTACTGAGTTGCAAGTACTTCCCGTAAGTGCGTATGGCCTCCTCAACCTGAGAAGCGAGTTCACGGGTGGGAACGAGTACCAAAGCACGAATGCCCGTCGCACCAAATTTGTTTTGTGCACTGCGACTCATGGACAGGCGATGCAGCATCGGTAACGTGAATGCTGCCGTTTTTCCAGTACCCGTTTGTGCACCACCCAGTAAATCGTGGCCGCCCATGACAACCGGAATGCCTTGGGCCTGAATGGCGGTGGGTGATTCGTAGCCCTGCTCACGCACGGCTTTTAAAATGGCCGGGGCTAAATTCAATTCATCAAAGTTCATAGTTTGGCACCCATCCAGGGTGCTTGGGATATCGGCCTATCCGAGGGCTTGCGCCACCAGTCAGTCAAAGGCAGATAGAAACTCAAAAACGGAGCTAAGATTGTCGGTCTAGCCCCCAGCAAGGTGCTGAAGTTGCGGGCAACTGACACACCACAACAGCCCGCATTGTCTCATGTTAATCTACTTGTGCAAAGTTAAGAACAAACGACAAACGAGGCTTACACATTTTTAGGGAGATGTCTGCACGAAATGGGTAAATTCATGTTAAAGCGATTTGGTGTGGCGAACGAGCCAGGCAGTTTCAAGCCATCCTTGCAGGATTGCCTTGAGGCCGTTCTGGAGCAAAGCGATACCATGGTTGATGATGTTCTGACAGGTCTGCAGCTCGCGCTCACACCGACCCGAAACAAAACATCGCATGCTCTACAGAACCCTGCATGCAGGGCTGTCATTGAAAGCTTGTGTGCTCGCAGGGATGCAGTTAAAAAAAGTTTTACTACCGCTTTGCGCACCGCACTTTACAGAGGTGAAAAGCAAAACAACCAGGCGCGCCCCATGCTGCGTTTTGACGATTTTCAGTTTCTGGAGGAAACGCAAATTGATGCCAACATTGAATTTGCCCTGACCCAGCAGGAAGTCGAGATCGCCGTGGACGACGTACTACCGATGCTCAATGCACTCATCAGCAGCATGCTTGGATGGATAACAGTACAACCCAACTCCAACCCCCTTAAACCAGAATCTTTTGTGCATGCCTTGCGCACAACGCTGCTGGAACATGTCCCCAATGGGGATGCGCGCATTGTCCTGATGACACCGGCCGCCGGGATACTGGGCGTAGGCATGCGCCAGCTTTACAAAGAAGTTTCCGAATGGCTACGCTCCCAAGGTGTGGAACCAGTGGGTCCGGTGGTGTCGCCGGTTGGGGGTTATGGCGCGCAGCATCAGGCATCGGCAAACTCGGTAGCCAGTACCATGCTGACGCTCGACAAGCTGCGTCGTTTGCTTTCCGGAGAACTCGGTACTCCCCCCGCGACCCGTGGTTCCCAAGACTTCACGTACACCGTTCCAGCATCATTTGTGGCGCTACAAGACCTCAAACTGATGGAACCCATGATGAGCCGCCTGGCAACCCGTGCACGGCAGTTAGCATCGCCCCCTGTTACAGATCAGGCATCCTTTGTGGGGAATACCGGCGTGAAGCGGGAATCGACCGAGCAGAAAAAACTGGGTAGCGAGCTCGGTCAGGAGGTTGTGCGATTGATGCTGGAAAATCTGATGCAAGAGCGTCGGCTCTTGCCATCTATCCGCCAAAGCTTGAAAAAGCTGGAACCAGCACTGATTCGATTATCGCAAGCCGATGCCCGATTTTTCAGTCAACGCCAGCACCCTGCGCGCTTATTCCTGGACAAAATCACCAATCGTAGCCTGGCATTCACGGAAGAAAGCGATCCCGGCCTGGCACATTTCAAAAGGAATCTGGACCACGCGGTGGATGTACTAACCAGTGGCGAGGGTGATGCCGTTGTTTTTGCGCAAGTTTTACAACAACTCGAAGAAATCTGGACGCGTGAGGAACATGAACAACGCCTGCGTGCAGAAGAGACCGCACGTGGACTGTTACACGCCGAACAGCGCAACCAATTGGCGCAAAGCTTGGCAGCCGGGTTCACCCAACGCGTGGAAAACAAAGATGTTCCGGAAATTGTGATCAATTTCCTGCGCGGTCCTTGGGCACAAGTCGTAGCAGAATCCCAGTTACGCTGCGCCGATGGTACCGTAGACGCCGATGGCTATCTTTCCGTGGTAGACGATTTGATTTGGAGTGTTCAGCCACGGTTGACGCAGCGTAACCGCGCGCGCTTGGTGGATATCGTTCCGGAAATTCTGGTCAAAATTCGCCAAGGTTTGAGTCTGATTTCCTACCCCGAAGAACGCATTCCTGTGTTTTTTGACACACTCATTGGTTTTCACGAACAGGCATTCGAAGGGACTCGTCCAACGCCGGTCGCATCGACAGACATGGCAACATCACAGCCAACAGGTGCGCCAGTCGATGCAAGCGACTCCGTTGATGCGCCGTGGGCAGCAGAAGATAAAACGGATGATTCGGGTCATCTGCACGATCCGGAATCACCATTCGCCACCTCAGGACAAACAACGGACACTCCAAATGTTGACACGCGACCAGATTGGACCATCCAAAACCTGACGACAGGTTCATGGGTTGATCTGACAATCAACAACTCTTGGGTTCGAGCACAGCTAACCTGGGCCAGCCCACACAAGACCCTGTTCATGTTCATTTCCGGCGCTGGCCTGGCACACTCCATGTCCCGACGCACAATAGACCGCTTACGCAGCGAAGGACTGATTCGACTGGTATCAGACGGGCGGGTATTGGATCAAGCACTCGACGCAGTGGCCCAGGCTGCTCTGCGCAACGACATGGGAAATGCAGGCACAAAAGGATAATTCCTTGACTTCTATCGACTTGTGCAGCGTGCAGCTGGACGATGCCGTCGATAATGCGGCGTTTACTCCTTCAACCACGATCATCATCAATGGCACAGTACGTATTTACCATGAACAAGGTCGGCAAAATCGTGCCGCCCAAACGTCAGATTCTGAAAGACATTTCACTGAGTTTTTTCCCCGGCGCAAAAATTGGTGTCTTGGGGGTCAATGGTTCGGGAAAATCCACCCTGCTCAAGATCATGGCCGGACTGGATCATGAAATTCAGGGTGAGGCCACCCCCATGCCCGGACTCAACATCGGGTACTTGCCCCAGGAACCCAAACTCAATCCGGAACACACCGTGCGCCAAAGTATCGAAGAGGGCATGGGGGAAGTTTTTGCCGCCAAGGAAAAACTCGAGGCCGTGTACCACGCCTATGGCGAGCCCGATGCCGATTTTGACGCCCTGGCGGCCGAACAAGCCCGGCTGGAGGCGATCATTGCCACAGCGGGAACCGACTCGGAACACCAACTGGAAATTGCCGCAGACGCACTGCGTCTCCCCCCTTGGGAAGCGGTTGTCGGGGTGCTGTCCGGCGGCGAAAAACGTCGTGTAGCGCTGTGCCGTATGCTGCTGTCCAAGCCCGACATGCTGCTACTTGATGAGCCGACAAACCATCTGGACGCCGAATCGGTCGACTGGCTGGAGCAGTTCTTGCAGCGCTACCCCGGCACCGTGGTTGCCATTACCCATGACCGCTATTTTCTGGACAATGCCGCTGAATGGATTCTGGAACTTGACCGTGGTCAAGGCATTCCCTGGAAAGGCAACTACAGCTCGTGGCTGGAGCAAAAGGGTATTCGCCTGACACAAGAGCAAAAAGGCGAGGATGCACGCGCCAAGGCCTTGAAAAAGGAACTCGAATGGGCACGCCAGAACCCCAAGGGACGTCAGGCCAAGAGCAAATCGCGGCTGGCACGTTTTGAGGAGTTGTCCGATTACGAATACCAAAAACGTGTCGAAACCAATGAGATATTCATCCCGGTGGCAGAACGCCTCGGCTCCCAGGTGATTGAATTTCGCAACGTCAGCAAATCGTTCGGTGATCGCTTACTGATCGACAACCTCAGTTTTACGATTCCCGCTGGTGCCATCGTCGGCATCATCGGCCCTAACGGAGCAGGAAAATCCACGCTATTCAAACTCATCGCGGGCAAGGAAAAGGCTGACAATGGCGAGGTGGTGATAGGGTCCACAGTCAAAATGGCGTTTGTCGATCAAACCCGTGACGATCTGAGCAACGAAAAAACCGTTTGGGAAGACGTTTCCGGAGGACTCGATATTCTCAACGTGGGCAAATTTCAGATGCCCAGCCGTGCGTATTGTGGCCGTTTCAACTTCAGTGGCGGTGACCAGCAAAAGCGGGTCGGCACCTTATCAGGAGGAGAGCGTGGACGCCTGCACCTGGCCAAAACCCTGATTGCAGGAGGCAATGTGCTGATGCTCGACGAGCCATCCAACGACCTGGATGTAGAAACCTTGCGTGCGCTCGAAGATGCCTTGCTCGAATTCGCTGGCTCCGTCATGGTCATCAGCCATGATCGCTGGTTCCTCGACCGCATTGCAACCCACATCCTGGCGGCTGAAGGCGATAGCCAATGGACTTTTTTCAATGGCAACTACCAGGAATACGAAGCTGACAAAAAGAAACGTCTTGGTGAAGAAGGCGCAAAACCACATCGCGTGCGTTTCAAAGCCTTGAAATAAGTATGTCATGGTGACCATGGTGGCGCTTGGTCAGGCATTGGTTCACGCACAGGCCCTCGGGCTGGAGCGGCTGGATGCGCAGTTGCTATTGCTGCACGCCCTTGGCCGTATGCCCCATGACCGTGCCTGGTTGCTGGCACATGACACGGACGTGCTCTTGCCCGAGCCCCAGTCCGTGTTCAAGGAATCCGTGCTACGCCGCACGACAGGGGAACCGATTGCCTACATTACCGGCCACAAAGAGTTTTACGGCCTGGATTTACAAGTCGATGCACGGGTGCTTGTCCCCCGCCCCGATACCGAAACATTGGTTGACTGGGCGCTGGAACTTTTGGCAAACGCACCGACTGCAACACGTGTGCTGGACTTAGGTACGGGCAGTGGCGCCATTGCCCTGGCGCTTAAATCGGTTCGCCCGGACTGGCACGTCGTCGCCGTGGACAACAGCGCCGCAGCCCTGGATGTGGCCAGAACGAATGCACGCCGCTTGCAACTTGACATAGCCTGCATACAAACCTCCTGGCTGCAGGCGTTGCAAGGCGACTTTGCACTGATTGTGTCTAATCCACCCTACATTGCGGAACGGGATGCACATCTGTATGCTTTGCGGCATGAACCGCTGACTGCATTAGTCGGAGGAGCGGATGGCCTGCACGCCTTGCGCCATATAGCAAGCGAAGCACCACGCTACCTGCAGCCCAATGGCTGGCTGCTCCTGGAACATGGCTACGACCAAGCGAAAGCCGTACAAACTCTACTCACTGCTGCAGGACTACAGGCAGTGCAGTCGCGCCGCGACCTCGCAGGTACCGAACGCTGCACTGGCGGACGCCACCCATGACATCACATAACGATGCACAAATGAACGGTCTTCGACTGCTGTGCTGCACGCTGCAATCCAGACTCGAGATCACCAAGCTCATCCACGACATCTGCTTGCCTCCAGCCGTCAACAGACGGCAAGGTATCGGGGTTGGTACTCAGGTGCGCGCGCAATGCGGCCACACAGACCAGCACGTCCTTGGCGGGAAACCATTTGGCAGCATCAACTGACCAACCCTCTTCCGATACTTCGGATTCGTCAAATTCATCCGCATCATCCAGGTTGTACCGCGCATCGGTATCATCAAAAAAGCTGCTGATGGGCACCACTCCCAACTGGTTGGCCAGCGCATCCAGCGGTTCTTGCAGATAAAAAACGGCACAGTGGTCCTCCTGGTTATTCTCGTAGCCCGCACCGTCGCGCACGTTTAACCAAATAGTCATGCTTATGCTTTGCCCTCTTTAAAATTTACCAACACGTATCGTTGCCATCACTTAGCAACTCACATAGTTGAGTCTTACGGCAACTTGAATACAGACACGGCATGCACCAACTCTTGCGATTGCGACTTCAGGTTGGATGCAGACGCGGCCATTTGTTCAACCAGCGCAGCATTTTGTTGGGTCGTCTGATCCATCTGTGTGACCGCCTCACCAACTTGACTCACACCCAGCGCCTGCTCATGACTGGCTGAACTGATTTCTCCCACAATTTCCGTCACGCGCTGAATACTGCTAACCACTTCTGCCATAGTGACACCTGCCCGATCCACTAAGTTGGTGCCCTGTTCCACCCGCTCCACGCTGGCGTGAATCAGGGTTTTGATTTCACTTGCTGCCGCAGCCGAGCGTCCGGCAAGACTGCGCACTTCCGAGGCAACCACGGCGAATCCACGCCCCTGTTCACCAGCGCGCGCGGCCTCAACCGCTGCATTAAGCGCCAGGATATTGGTTTGGAAGGCAATGCCATCGATCACGCCAATGATGTCAGAAATTTTGCGCGAAGAGGCGTTGATGTCCTTCATGGTCTCCACGACCTGCCCGACAACCTTGCCACCTTGCACAGCAATACTGGAAGCACTCAGCGCCAGTTGATTGGCGTTGCGTGCATTCTCAGCGTTTTGTTTGACAGTGGCACCCAATTCCTCCATCGAAGCTGCAGTCTGCTGCAAGGCGCTAGCCTGTTGTTCGGTCCGTGAGGATAAATCGAGGTTACCGTCCGAAATTTCGGAGCTGGCATGCGCCACACTCTGTGCCCCCAGACGCACGTCAGTCACCACGCTGGTCAATGCCGTTCCAATCTGGTTCACGGCAGCCATTAGTTCGCCGATTTCATCGCTGCGACTGGTGTGCAACCGCGAGCGCAAGTCGCTGCGCTTCGGCGCTCAAAATAAATGACCCACCTGTGCTCACAGAAAGCTGACCCACCGGTTGCGCGGCTGTTTGTAACTTGATAGCCTGCAGGAAGCAGAATCGGCGATCATTGGCTCGACCAATGTGCGTGAAGAAGCGACTTCAGTTCATTGAAGAAGCAACCCGTTTGAAGATGAAATTCGGTTACGCAAGCACGGGTTTCCACCCTGGTCGACGATGAGCATGATCACCTTCCGTGATGCTATTCCTGTCTGAATTGATCAAGTTGCGTGATGGATTGATTGCTGCATCCATCACCGTTGTTGATCAAATCGAGCCTCTTGCGTTGTTGGCAGAATACCCGTTTTGATACTTGGTGAACCGGTGTAAGGTGGAACTGAGAGTCAAGACAAATTTTTCAGTTAATTTAAGCTGTTCTCGTTTTGCGTATGCAACTGGATGGCGTTGCCCCGGTTTTTTGTCTTGGTATTGGTCTTCATGGTTTTATTTTCAAATGGCAATTTGGCAAGCGAAGCGCGTCAGGCCCGTGGGCAAGACCCTTGTGGGTAAGTACGGGTGGGAGGCGTGGGTATGTGGTCAAGCTGGGCGTTTTGCAAGCTTGTCCACATATCCACCGACCCCTTCCTTCCATCAAGCAGATACTGCACGGCGGTGGTGAGACGGTTTTACTTTGCCTTGGGGCTCGCAGGACTGGTTGAGCTCTGCACAGGTGCTGTGGCAGGTGCGCTGGTGCGCAAAGATGCACCTTCAATGCGGATGGTGCTGCAGCCGATCAAGCAAGGCATCGACCATCGCCTCGGTGCTCAATATTTCTGACCAACTTATGCTCAACAGAAGCTGACCCACCGACTGCACAGTTGTTTGATTCTGCGAATAGCAATGTGTTCGAAAAATGGAATACTCTTATAAATCAACGGGTTGCTAGTGTTGGCGCGCGCCAACGAGTCCTGATCGGCAACCAATTTCTAGTTGCTTGCAAACACTACCGAGGGTCGGCGATTTCGTAAAAGAGGGTCGTTATGGCTCAAAATTTGTTTGCATGCTCCGGAACCTTTACGATGATACATTCTCAACCGTAAATCTTTCGTTCGTCAACTCTTTTTTTCACTTTCTTGTTTTCTATTGGCGGGATCACCTGTTTATTCAGACGACACGGTATCAATTGTCCAGGCGGGGGGTGGGGTTTTGGTAGTCATTGACTCTTGGTTGTCTTGTCTTTGACTTCCCTTTTTAAGAAGGCTGTTCGACAAGCGCAAGCGCGTCGGCCGTAGGCATCTGTCGAGGAGCGGGGGCAAACCACGTACCCGCAGGGCTGTTCACAGTCTTGTCCAGTGGGCAGGTGGTTTGTCCACGGCGGACGGGTGCATCACTACATCCCAGCCGCCCCAGCCAAAGTCAGTGGGTCAATTCCAGTGAGCAGAGGTGGGTCAGTTTCCGTGAGCGCCAAAGGCTGCGAGCCAACGACTGTGCGGCTGCAGTCACCCGGCCCAGCGGCAGACTGATAAACCAGCGTATAAAACGGTAGAGCACCAGTGCCAGCACCACGATCAGCGCCCCTCCCCCCAAACTGAAGTAACGCACCAAAGCACGCGTATCCTCGGTAAACTCGTCAACATAAGCACCTCCGGCAATCAGTATTTGCCAACTGGGCAGTGTGACGAAAGCAACCACCTTGTCCCTGGGACTGGTTTCGCCCAGTTCCTTGTTGATCCAGGGGTAGCGAATGACCCCTTCCTTGCGCTCCAGCATGTCCCGGATGAAAGGTCGCCCATCGTTGTCGCGTGCATCAAGCAAATTTTTCCCCACGGCGGTGGGATGCACCAGCACGTTACCCAGTTTGTCTCCAGGCCGGGCATCCAACACATAAAAATATCCTGTCTTGCCAACTTTAAGGTGTTGAAAAGTGGCATACAACTCGGCCACATAAGCAGTGAAGTCCAAACCCACGAATGACAAGCCAATCAGCTTACCGGAACTATCCTTGATTGGGTCATATTGGGTCATGTACTTGTGACCAAACAAGGTGGCCATGCCGGTGTACGCCCTACCGTCCAGAACCGCCTTGTAGCCTGGATGCGCCCTATCCAGCAGCGTGCCGATGGCGCGTTCACCCTTTTCATTTTTCAAGGACGTTGTAACGCGCAGAAAGTCGTCACCAGTGCGCGCGAACACTGTTGCCACAATGCCGGTGGTTTGGGTAAATCCGTCCACCAATGCAAAGTTCAAATTAAGCGGTGTGTTGTTGAGTTTCAGAACCGGGGTTGGTTTGCCAAGAATATCGATTGTTTCGGAGCCAATCTCCAAACTACCACCCAGCTTCCCCTGAAACGATTTGGCCATGAAGCCAATTTGCTTGCGCAAATCGCGGTCAGCAGACTCCATCAAGTGCAACAGCAATTCGGTCTTTTCGGCAATGTCCTGACCGGCGCGACGCTCCATCACACGGTCAGTGACCAAGTAAACGGTGACAACGAATCCCGTCAAAACCAGGGCAAAAATGCCAATAACATTGAAGGAAAGCTTGGTTCCAATACTCCAGGATTTCCATTGGGCGATAGGCGCAGGCATTGGAACAATCTCCAATCAAAGCTAGGGATATTGATGGGCCTGCGCTTCCGACACAGAGAGATACGCACGCACGGACAAAAACAAACACGAACGAAAAATCACGTGCCACAGACAGGGCACGTGATTCAGGCCGACCCTAACCGTTAGGAACGCAGCTTATGCACCCACGAGTTTCTTCAAGGTGGCGATTACCGCCTCGCCCTTGAAGGGTTTGACGATCCAGCCCTTGATGCCGGCAGCCTTGCCGCGCTCTTTCATGGCAGGAGAATTTTCGGTCGTCAGCATGATGATATTGACCGCGCTGTTCTTGAGTTCACCACGCACCTTCTCGGCCATGGTCAGGCCGTCCATATTGGGCATGTTCACATCGCACAAAATCAGTTTGACAGCCGGATCCGCCTTGAGCTTGGCCAGACCATCGCGACCATCGACGGCAAAGGCCACATTCAAACCGTTGGCCTTGAGAAAATCGCCAACTTCGTTTCGAACAGTACTTGAGTCATCAACAATTAATACTTGCGCCATGGTTATCTCTAAAAAATTAAAACAAATCCAATTCGCCTGAGCTTACCAAGTCCTCAACCGAAGTCTCATTTTCCTTGAAATCATCAGGCGACCAACTCAAATTAAACACAAATTTTTGATACAGCACCAAAGGCGCTGCATTTTTCTTCGACCTGTCCACCACAGTGTACTTGAAGCACAGCTGCGGATTTTCGGAACCGAAGGAAATGTAGCGATGCAGGTGGTTGATGATAATTGGAACCTGCGACAAGGCCCAACTGGTGGGTGGACGGTCAGTAGCCACATACCGGTTTTTGAACGCGCCCCACACCAGATTGGTGATTTCGCCCAGGACACTGTTGAGGTTACGAAAATCGAAACCTTCTGCTGGCCGGATATGGGTTCTATCGGACTTTACCAGTTCCAGCAAAGGAATCTCCTCGGTCTGGAACATCATGTAACCACGGCACCAGTGCGCCTCCAGCGGAATGAGTGTGAATATCTCACCGTAGATCAAACGGTCACGCACAATGTAGGGGGTTGCGGTCTCTATTTCCAGGTCCTTGAATTGACTCTCCAGGGCCGTCTTGGTCATTTCGGTGATGCCACGCACCAGGGCATTGGGGTATGAAAGACTGAATATGAATTCGTCCAGAATGGAGCGCAGATTATCAATGTCATTGATTGTGAACGCCGCACTGAGCGCTGCACGATCATCCTCCGGAATATCATCCAGAGAAGACACGGAATCCCGGCGCAAAAAAATTGGCAGTTCGGCACGAATATTATGAATCTTGCGTGCCATCAACAGGCCGCCATGCTCCTTGCCACCGTAATTCTCTGACAGGATGATGCCTCCCAAGTCTACATTGGAGCGCAGCACCGCCATCGCGTTGTCAGGCTGTACCTTCAAGCCCACCAACCCGTTACTGTCGCAGAACTCCTTTATTTTCTCGTGGCAACTGGTGTCACTGTCCAGAACCAAAATTTTACTTGCCAGCTTTGCCTGATCATCCATTGGTATGCTCCTCCTAAAACATTTCTAATTCACCAGTCGATTCGACTTCGGTAGTATCTACGGAAAAATCAATATTGTCATATTGGCTGACACATAAAGAAACATGAAAAGTATATTTCTGACCTATGGAAATTTCAAAATGCTGAATATGTCCACATTTCAGGGAATGGAGATAATCTCCACAATGCTTGTCAATAATATTGGGGGTGGACAATCCGATATGTGGAAATATTTTTGACATATCACGATTCAAGGCACCCACCGACATATTACCAGATTCGCAAATCGTATCCATCAGGGCGCTCTCGGCCATCTCCGGATTCTGAATATTCCTGAGTCCTGCAAAATACTCCTTGGCAACTTGGTTCGGGGTGACGTAAACCAGGACAAAAAGCCTGAACAGATAGGATGAGGCTGTGAGAATGACAATCCTGTTTCCAGTAAACGTCTTGTTATCGGGAAGTACCACGAAATCCATACTGTCCCCCGATGCACAAAACCCGGCCTTCACGCCCTGTACAAGCATATGATCAAAGCCTTTTTTGGCATTTTCGCTAATCACTGTCATATCGTGTTCTTAAGCGGAAAGTGATTCCTGGGTTTTCTTATTGATTACATCCAGGCCCACGATTGATCCAATGATCATTTTTCCGCCGGCCTGCAAATCCTGAAAGGTGGTGGTGGTAATCAAATCGTTTTGATACAGGTTGCTGCGGTAATCCTTTGACAATTTTTCTGCCCGAGTCGCCAGGCTGCGCATTTCGCTCGCCACCACCGCAAAGCCCCGCCCCTGTTCTCCGGCGCGTGCTGCTTCAATCGAGGCATTGAGGGTAACGATCACCATCTGGCGCACGATGATGGCAAAGTCATCATTCATTCCGTGCATTTCGCGGTTATGGCGGATCAATTCATTCATGTCCGTATGCCAACGCTCAAAGGTCTTGACCAGTCCCAGCAAGGTTGCAATTTCGCTCTCAAGCGAGGAGCAGCTACCCAAGGCCTGGCTTGCGCTACCGGAATGCTGGGTGCGCAAGTCCTGCAAGGCGTGTTCGCTGTTGTCTTGCAGTTGCGCGACTTCAAGTTGAGCCGAATGGCGCTCCTGCTCAATCGTTTGCTCAAGTTCGGCCACACGCGCCTGCAAACCATCAATTTCCTGGTGCAAATCCTCGGCAGCAGAATGGTCGTCAGCGGTAGCTTGCCGCAGCACCGCTTCACGGGCATTCGCCAAACGCAACGTAACACCCCAGCCGATGCCACAGCCGAATACCAAACCGATGAACCAATCGACAAATGAAAATTCCATGCTTAAATCTTTTATCTATTAATTTTCCACTTGCACCGCAAACTTGTCCGGCAAACGAATCACCGTCTCGAAGGAACGGAAATCAGCCCCCACATTGTCGTCGGCAAAGCGCAGTTCAATGCTGCCACCTTCGCGTTGAACAAACCCTTTGACAGCATCCATGCCAACGCCCCGGCCTGACACCTCGGTGACTTTCTCGGCAGTAGAAAAACCGGAAGCAAAGATCAATTGTGCCGTTTGTTCCGGCGAAAACCCCTGATCCTGCGTAATCAACCCATTCTCAATCGCCTTGCGCCGGATCATATCCACTGCCAAACCGCGTCCATCGTCACGCAAACGGAACCACAATTCTCCATCGCGCAGCGCCAGTTCCAGCTCAATATGCCCGGTTGCTTCCTTGCCCTTGGCCAAACGTTTATCTGCCGTTTCGATGCCATGGTCCATTGAATTGCGCAGCAAATGCATGAAAACGTTTTTCAACAAATCGCTGATCTGTGTCTTGATACGAATGCCGTTGTCCAGAATGGAAACCACCGGGGCTTCTTTGGACAACTCCTTCGCCAAGGACGGAAGTGAATCCAGAACCCCGGCCAGAATGTCGCTGATTTTGTCCGTACCAATCTGCCGCAGTGCGCCGCGCACACGCCGGAAAACCTCCTGCATGGCCGAATGGTTATGGCTATCAACATGCTCCAGATAGCCGATCATGGACTCCACATGGTCCTTTTGAACCATCAGGAATTTATCCACCCCACCCCTGCGTCCAGGACCTTTGCGACCAAGTTTGACCTCGTTAATCTTCGCATACTCCTGAATGGCCACATACGTCTGGCGAAGCTGCTCTAGCAAGAGTTCCTTGTTCCAGTCAACATCCGGATTCTTGCGCATGTTGTCATAAGTCTGTTCTGTCTCATGCACCTTGTTGGTCAGATGCAATAAACCATAGGTGCGCGCATTGCCCTTGATGGTATGCATATTGCGGAACAACTGGGTAATGACCTCAGAATCCTTGAAATCGGTACGTTCGATGATGGCGCGATTCTCATCAATAAACTGCCCTGAGCTATCGATGAACTGGTGAAACTTCTCCTGATTGACCGACAAAATCTGGCCAATCATCTCCAGTTCACGCCGCTGCTGCCCAGCCTCGGCCTCCAGCACCTTGAGTTCGCTCACATCGCGGATACAGAGCATCAGTTTTTCGCAAATACCTTCATCATTTGAGATGGGCGACCAACTGATTTCAATCGACTTTTTGCGACCATCTTGCATCGTTTTATCAAATTCAGTCACCATCAGGTGGCTATTGAACTCGAAGTTCATCACATCTTCACCAATACAAGCACCTGCCACGGCATCCACCTGGGACAAAATATCCACGCCCAGATTGGTGTTCGCGAACACCAGTTCCATCATGGGTTTGTTTGCAATATCCTTGGTTTCAAATATGGTTTCCAGGTAAGCCGAATATTCGGGGTGAATAATCCCACCGGTGAGCACGGTCAAGACACCCTGCGGCATGTTTTGCAACATGGTCTGAATGTCGTTCGTCTTGCGTCGCAACTCCAACGTGCGCTCGGCCACCAACTGCTCCAGTCCGTCGTTCAGGGTCTGGAGTTCACGCACCAGTTTTTTGTTCTCGACAAAAGTGTCGGCAAAGATGTTACTGGCCACGTACAGCATGGACGCAACGAAACTCAACACGCCAGAAAACATCATCGAAACGGATGTGATGAGGCCAAAGGCCAACACCATGTCATGTACTGCAGATATGTAAAAGATGCCAATACCCAAAGACAGAATCAAGGCACCAGGACGCTTGTTCCAGGCGCCGCGTAGCGAATGGTACAAAGCCAAGCTGCCACAAAAGAATGCCGTGATGAACAACAAACTGCGCGCCACCTGAAATAGATTCAGGTTAGGAACCACCATCATGGCAGCAATAACCGAAACTAACACGCCAAAAATCACGCCAAAAATCACGTTGAGTTTCGGGGTGTGCTTGTTAAAGAATTGCGAGAACAAATACGCCAGATAAAAACTGCTCAGCCCGGTGTAATGCAGAAACAGCAACGGCTCCGGCGCATACACACGCAATAACACGTCACTCGGCGCAACAAAGAACGGGAAGGATGACATGCTGGCAAGCGCAGCGACCAAATACAGCTTGTAGCGCGTCTTGCTGTACACCAGAAAAAAGAACAGGCCAAAGAAGAAGACCACAAAGGCCGCCAGAATGCGTAATTCACCATTCTGGAATTGGTACCAGGCCAGGCTGGTATCGTGCTTGTCGTACTTATGAATCTCGAACGGCAACTGGTAAATACCTGTCATCAACCAGGTATCCACCCGAATGGCCACCACATGCCAGGGTTTCGTTACCGTGAACTTGACCGGAATAGGTTGAACGGCGTAGTAACGCTCGATATTGATGTTGCCAGGACGGCGGTAAATCTCCTGTCCGTCCACGTAGACGTTCACCCGCCCCATGTAGGCATTGACCAGCAAAACCACATCCTGACCAACCAGGGACGCATCGAATTCAAACACCCCACGATACCAGCCAACCGTGTAATTTTTGTGGTCAGGATAGGCACCCTTCCAGGGACCGGGCGTCTTGATGACAGGCCAGGAGGAGGTATCAACATCCACATCCTTGTTCCGCATGTCATCATCACGGGTGAACAACCACTTGCCAGCCAGTTTGAGTGGTTCGTCCAGGCTACGGACCTGAATGCTGCAGGAAAAGCAATCCGGGCGCACATCTTCCGCCGCCGCAACAGAAGAGAAACAGAGAAATCCTATTAGGTACACCAGCATGTAGACAATACGCATCGCATTCACCTAAAAGCAAAAATATGTGGCAGGCCAGAACACCTAGGCATCCTACTCTAAATTCCAGTGTAGATTTCACTCTGGCACACCAGATATTGCTATGAATGTTGCAAATATGCCGACCCATACACCAGACAACCGACAAGCCACGGAACAACTGCTGGAAAACATGCAAGTTTGGGCGCGTGCATTGGGATTTACCCAGGTCGGGGTGAGCGGCATCGACTTGTCATCCGCCGAGCCGGGTTTGCGCGCCTGGCTGGAGAGCGGATTCCATGGCAGTATGGACTATATGGCCCGGCATGGACTCACGCGCGCGCGCCCAGCGGAACTGGTACCAAAAACCGTGTCCGTGCTCACCGTACGCATGAATTACCTGCCCCGCAACACCCCCGCAGACTGGCAAACCATCGAATTCCAGCGTTTACAACGCCCAGACGAGGGCATTGTGTCGCTGTACGCCAGGGGGCGTGATTACCACAAGGTAGTGCGCAACCGTCTGCAGCAGCTCAGTGCGCGCATCGCCCAGGCAGTTGGCCCGTTTGGCCACCGGGTATTTTGTGACTCGGCACCCGTGCTGGAGGCCGAACTGGCCACGCGCAGCGGCCAGGGCTGGCGCGGCAAACATACGCTGCTGCTGAACCGTACAGCCGGCTCCATGTTCTTTCTGGGAGAAATTTACACAAGTCTGAAACTGCCGCACAGCACACCAGCCGATGCCCATTGTGGCACCTGCAGCGCTTGCCTGGCTGCTTGCCCCACCCAGGCCATCGTGGCACCCTACCGGTTGGACGCACGCCGTTGCATCTCCTACCTCACCATCGAGCACGCCGGGCCGATTCCGCTGGAGATGCGCGCGCTGTTGGGCAACCGGATTTATGGCTGCGACGATTGCCAGCTGGCTTGTCCCTGGAACAAGTTTGCCCAGCGCAGCACCCTACCCGATTTTGATGTACGTCCAGGCATAGGACAGGAAGCGCTGGAGCAGCTTTTTGCCTGGTCAGAAGAAGAATTTTTGCAACGCACCGAAGGCAGCCCCATCCGGCGCATCGGCCACGAACGCTGGCTGCGCAACATTGCTGTCGCCTTAGGCAACGCCCTGCGCGCAGGCGAACCAGTACATACCGCCTTGCAAAGCCGCATCAACCACCCCAGCGCGCTGGTGCGTGAACACGTATTCTGGGCGCTGGAGCTTGCTGGATGCTATTAGTTAAATAGCTGCCCCCGCACTATCCACAGGTGTTTTAGCCCGATTTACCCCTTATCTAAAAGCAATCGGAATACGCTGCCGACCAAAGGCCTTGAGGGGGCCTTGCAGTAATTCAAACCGTCCGGCGATCCGGGTGCCGCAGTCCGGGCAAGCGTTGCTGTCTGTCAAGCGGTACTGGGTAATCTGGTGCCAGTCACGCACGATGAGCGCCGAGCGGCAGCCGGGACAGTACGTTGTTCCCCCATCCACGTCATGCACATTGCCGGTGAACACGTTGTGCAGCCCCTCGGACAAGGCGATGTGGCGTGCACGCTGTACCGTTTGCAAGGGTGTCGCCTGGACTTCACGCAGCTTGTAGTCCGGGTGAAACGCCGTAAAGTGCACCGGCACCTGCTGCCCGAGTTCCCTGACTACCCATTGGCACAAAGCAGTGATTTCGGCGTCCGAATCATTGGCACCGGGGATCAGCAAGGTGGTGATTTCCAGCCAGCAGTTCGTTTCGTGCTGAATGTAGACCAGGGTGTCGAGCACGGGCTGCAACGTAGCAGCACACAGTTCCTGGTAAAAGGCATTGGTAAAACCCTTGAGGTCCACATTGGCTGCATCCATCTTGCTGTAAAACGCGCGGCGCGGCTGGTCGTGCATGTAGCCCGCAGTCACCGCCACCGAATGGATGCCCACGGCGTGGCAGGCATCGGCTACGTCCATGGCGTACTCAGCAAAGATGACCGGATCGTTGTAGGTATAGGCCACCGATCTGGAGCCCATCTGCACACAGGCCTGGGCAATGGCCTCGGGGGTAGCCTGCTGGCCGAGCTTGTCGGTATCGCGTGACTTGGAGATGTCCCAGTTCTGGCAAAACTTGCAGCTCAGGTTGCACCCCGCCGTGCCAAAACTCAGCACGCTGGAGCCCGGATAGAAATGGTTGAGTGGCTTTTTCTCTATGGGATCGACACAAAAGCCCGAGGAGCGGCCATAGGTATTGAGCACCATGGCCTCTCCCACGCGCTCACGCACAAAACACAAGCCACGTTGCCCGTCATGCAGTTTGCACTCGCGCGGACACAAATCACACTGGATGCGCCCATCCGCCAGTCGCTGCCACCACTGCGCGGGATGGTTATTCATAAAATTTTTGCACCTGGTACACCGAAAGACGCACGGCGGGGGACCAGAAATTCGCGGAAAGGCCAGCCTTGACTTTCAGGTGGGCCATGAAGTTCACCACGCCTGGCAACTGTTCCCACACCTGCGGCAAGAAGGTACTGCGATAGGCGCGCCCCTCGTGCACGCACTCGAACACCACCCCATCAATACCCGGACGCAGTTGCCACAGCGCATGCGCCTGGTTGGCAAAAGTGAGTGGCGCGGAGGGTGTCAACACCGACACCTCCACCCCCAGGCCTGGCGCTTCTTTGGCGCTCACCGGCGAAAAACGTGGGTCTTGCAAAGCAGCGGCCTGTGCATTCGCGCGCACATCGAGCGCCAGCGGACGGTGTGCCTGCAGACTGCCGATGCAACCCCGCAACTGCCCCTGCTGGGTCAGGGTGACAAAACTCGCGCCGGGCATCTGCAAATCGTCGTCAGAGGCAGTTTTTACAGTCGGCCCCCTCACTGCCGCATGCAGCGCGGCACGGGCAATTTGCACCACACGCGCGCCCTGCTCTACCGTCAATGCCTGAGCTTTTGGCGTAGATACATGCTGATCTTCATCTTCATACAGTGCAAAGCTGGCGTAGCCTACGACGCGCTGGCGCCCCTCTGGGGTGTTCGCCCCCGTATCCCCCGAATTACAGCGCTCCAGCTCGGTAATCCGTAAGCCCTTGCGCCGCGCCAGTTGCAGCAGGCCATTCACCGGCGTGGCCCCGCAGGCCTGCTCGTGCGTGAGGGCGGCATCCAGCGCCATCACCTGCGCACAACTCGCCGAGTCGATGGCGTTGGCCTGGTCATAACTGTGAAAGTGGGAAAGGTCGGTACTGATGACCACCAGCACCTCGGGGCCACCCCAGAGGCGATCCAGCAGCTCGGCCACCTGCGCAGGCGCCACATCGCCCACCACCAGCGGCAGCAACTCGAAGTTGCCCAGCACCCGCTGCAGAAATGGCAGATGTACCTCCAGGCTATGCTCCTGGGCATGCACATCGGCACGGGTCACCACAAAGGGCAGATCGGCAAGCGCCATCGCGCCCAGGGTATCAACTGGCACGCTGCCCAGTGGGGTGGCAAACGCATCGGCACCGGGCAAAGCCACCCCTTTGACGTATACACGGTGCGCGGGTCCAAGCAACACCACGCGGCGTATGGGGCCACCAGCCGCTGCACCAAAGGGTGCCAGAAGTGCGTAAGCCCGCCCCGCAGTGCGCCCGGAGTAGATATGCCCGGCGTGCGGCGCAATCAGCACCTTGGGGCAGTTCACCGGCGCCGCTGAGGGTGCCGGTTGCAGGTAGTTGTCAATCTCGCGGGCCAGGGCGGCAGGATCAGCCTGCATGAAGCTGCCCGCAGTGGCAGGGGGGCGAATAATGGTAGTCATGCTTGCGTTAACATGGAGACATGGAGTTGTCAGGTGAAAGGGTGTTGATGTCGCATTATCGCGATTGGTCTGTTCGGGCTTTGTCGAGCTTGCTGATTTTGTGCGCGACATCGGTGCTGGCGGATGTGGAACCATCGCCCGTTCGGCTATCGGGCTACGGCACCCTCGCCTACAGTTGGGACAACCATTCGCAAATGGCACCCATTCGCGACATCACACAACGCCCACAAGACGATTTTGCAACCAACGAAACCTGGAAACTCGATTCACGGCTGGGGCTTCAGGCCAGTTATCAGCATTCACAACAGCTCGGGGCACTCGTGCAACTGGTGCTGCGGGATCAGACCAAACGGGAAGCCCGTGATCTCATCGAGCTTGCGTATCTGGATGTTCAACCCTCAGACCTTTTGCGACTGCGCGTTGGTCGTGTCGGCTTTGACGGTTTTCTGATGAGCGATCACCGCAATCTTGGCTACGCCTATGCGTGGATGCGGCCACCCACCGAGTTTTACGGCTGGATTCCGATTTTTAGCCTCGATGGCGCTGACCTCACCCACGAATGGAACACTGACGATGCGCGCTGGCAGGTTCGTGCACAAGCCGGGACCACCAAAGTTTGGGTTCCGATGGGGCAAACAAATTTTCGCTTTGAGGCGGACAACCTGTGGAGTTTGTCAGCACAACGGGAAAGCGGCCCGTGGCGTCTGAAAGCTGGAGTTTCCGGGTTTGCCAGCGGTGCGGAAGTTCCGAGTCTGGAGCCTTTGCATGCCGGGCTGGAGCAAATTGCCGCAGTGCCCATCCCTACCATTGCGAGCGAAGCCGCCATGCTGCGCCGTGAGATGCGCTTTGGCGATGTGCAACTGCACTATGCCACGTTCGGCGCGTCCTATGACGACGGTGACTGGTTGATGCAAATGGAGCTTGGACGAACCTGGACCCAGGCAACGATGACACCGGCCGGATGGAATGGTTATCTGGTCGTCGGTCGGCACATCAATACATGGACTCCTTATGCCATGTTCAGCGCCAGTCGCCCGCAGGACAACGTGCTTACGCCACTGAATGACTGGTCCGTTATCGGGCAACGACCGACTCAGACCATGACTTATCGGTTTGTCAACAGTTCACGCGCAGACCAGACAACATTGGCCCTCGGCGCAAGGTGGGACTTTCATCCGCATGCGGCCATGAAGTTTCAATGGGAGCATACACGCATAGAACCCCAGGGCTACGCCCAATGGTTTCGTGCCGCTGATGTCTTTGAACGCAGCAGCCAGGTCAACATGTACACGGTCGGCATGGACTTCCTGTTCTGATAATGGCGCAACTTCGTACCTGGTGGCTGGCAATCTTACTGGTGTTCGCGTCGCCGGTGGTACATGGCGACATCGCTGTGGTGGTGGCGCTGGACAGCCCCCTGCGGCAACTTAGCAGCCGTGAAGCTTCGGACGTTTATCTGGGACGCCTCAAAACGGCTGCCGGAGAAAAGTTGTTGGTTCTTGATCATCCGAGAGAAAGTGCACTGCGAGAACGCTTCTTCAAACAAGTAAACGGCATGGATCTGCGTCGGCTCAATGCCTATTGGGCACGCCTGCAGTTCAGCGGTGAAACCCAGCCGCCCGTGTCGCTGGACGACAACCAAAGCGTGCTTTACACGATCCGGCGCAACCGCCACGCGATTGGTTATGTCGATGCGTCGGCAGTTGACCAATCGGTGCGAACCGTGCTGACGCTCAAGGAATGATTGCGAGCAGGCACAGCGTTCAGCGGCGATTGGTCGCCTACGTCAGCCTGACCATGCTGTTCCTGGTGGCGTTTGCGGTGGCGCTAACCTATCACATGTCGTACCAACACGAGGTGACCGAGGCCGTGACACTGGAACGCGACCTTGTACGTACCGTGCAGGCACAAGCCGAAGTCGCCGTGTTTGCCGCCAATGAAAACATTGCAAAAGGCGTCATCGAGGGGCTGCGCACCAACCTCAACATCAAGGGGGTCAGACTCACCAGTCTGAATCCAACGGAATTTGCGTTTAGCGGTGGCTCTTTCGAACTCGAAGACGAATTGTCCCTAACCACGTATGCCTTGATGTCGCCGGTTGATGGTCTGGAAAAAATCGGAGTGTTGACGGTTATTCGCAATGACCTGTTGGTACAAGAGCAAGCCTCCATGTGGGCACTGCGACAAAGTGCCATGTTTCTGGGGCAGATTGCCTTGACCGCCGTGGTCATCATGCTTTTTTCACACTACCTGATCGGAAAACCGCTTGTGCATCTGGCGAAAAACCTGGCCGCGATAAAACCCGGCAGCGGCAAACGCGTGCACGTCGCACCTGCCGATGCAGGGAACGAAATCGGGTCCCTGGCCGACAATGCCAATGCCCTGCTGGACGCAACGGAGGCCGCGCTGGCTGAGGTTGGGGCACGTGCCATCAAGTTGAAGGAAAGCAACGATACGCTGGCCACGACCCTGGACAACCTGCAAACCACCCAAACCCAGCTCGAACACGCCAACCAGGATTTCCGCCGCCTGCTGGACAACTCGGGTGAGGGTTTTCTCTCCTTTGGCGCCGATCTGGTCGTGGACGCCCAGTACAGCCTAGCCTGCGAAAGCATGCTGGGCCGCTCGCCCGCGCTTTGCCAGGCGCCCGAACTGATCTTTGCGCAAGACCCGGACAAGGCCGAACTGCTGCGCGCCGTCATCGCCAGCGTGGTCGAAGCAACCGACCCGGATGTGCGCCAGGTCATGCTCTCGCTGCTTCCCGCCCGGATCGAGCGCGAGGGCATGACCCTCAAGATCGAGTACAAAGCCCTGGATAAGGGCAAATTCATGGTCGTTCTCAGCGACATCACCGCCGAGCGGCGCATGGCCGCTTTGCTCGAAAGCGAGCGCCAACGCCTGGAGCTGATCGTTGCTGCCGTATGCGACAGCCGCAACTTCTTTGAAACCATCGATGCCTTTCGCAGCTTCCTGGCCTCGGGCATAGCCCAGATGCTGCACAGTGCCAGCAACGCGCCGCTGCTGGCCAAAGAGCTGCTGCGCGCAATCCACACCTACAAGGGCCTGCTGAGCCAGTTCAGCTTTCCCGGTACCCCCAAGGCACTGCATGCCATCGAGACGAGCTTGTCAGAATTGCTGGCACTGGGCGCAGCACTGGAAGTAGCGCAAATCGCCCGCCTGGTATCGGTTCAGGATCTGCAGACCCCGTTGGAGGCGGATCTGGCGCTTTTGCGCGAGGCGCTGGGCGAAGACTTCCTGCTCCATGGCGACAGCATCGTGCTCACGCAGGCACAGGCACGCCAGTTCGAGGCACTGGCGATCCAGTTGTTGCGCGGTGAAAACGTGGACACCTCGGTGGGCGAGATACGGACCCTGCTCGAACAGATCGGCACCTTGCGCAAGGTGTCCTTCAAGGACGTGCTGCTGGGCTTTGACGGCCTGGTGCGCCAGGCTGCCAAGCGCATGGAAAAAGAAGTCGCACCGCTGCAGGTCAGCGGCGACCAGGTCTGGATCGACCCCAACGACTACCGCGCCTTCCTGCACGCGCTGGTGCACGTGTTTCGCAATGCCGTGGCCCATGGCATCGAAACCCCGGAGGAGCGCTGGGCGGCCCGGAAGGACGAGACCGGCCACATCCACTGCAGCGTGGCGCTAGAGCGCCAGCACATCACGCTGTGCATTGCCGACGACGGCGCCGGCATCAATCTGAACGCACTGCGCACGCGTGCCGTGGCCAACGGTATCTACGCCCAGGAAGAAGTGGCACACATTCCTGACGAGACCATTGCGCAACTGGTGTTCCGGGACGCGATCAGCACGCAAACCGAGGTCAGCGAACTGGCCGGACGCGGCATGGGGCTGGCAGCGGTACACAGTGAAACGCTCAGGCGCGGTGGTGCGGTGGTGGTCAAGACCACGCCCGGACAAGGCACGCAGTTCCTGTTCACGTTGCCGCTGAGCTGAAATCTCATATTGCCCGTGATATGACAAATGCAAAACCTGCGATACAAACCCCTCTTGCAAGCCTCTGTGGCATCTTTTTGCCACAAATCAGGCATCAAATCAGCCTATAGCCCCCGTGGAATGTGCGGGGGCAGCTATCAATAGCATAGTAACAACAAACCAGTCCACAGAGCCGCACCATGACAAACCATACCGCCTCGTTTATGGGGATTCTGGGGATGTGTCAGAATGCAATGTCTGGCGTTGTGCGGTTGACAAACGTTGAATCTCTTATCTGCCTTGATTGCCTTACTTTTTACGAAACCGTTCTCAGGGGAAAGGATGTTGATGTCGCATTTTCGCGATTGGTCTGTTCGGGTGTTGTCGGGCTTGCTGCTTTTGTGCGCGACATCGGTGCTGGCGGATGTGGAACCCTCGCCCGTTCGCATATCGGGCTACGGCACCCTCTCCTACAGTTGGGACAACGACGCACAACTGACCCTCATTCGCGACATCACACAACGCCCGCAAGACGATTATTCAACCGGCGGAACCTGGAAGCTTGATTCGCGCATAGGTCTCCAGGCCAGTTATCAGCACTCCCCACAGGTCGGGGCACTCGCCCAACTGGTGCTACGTGACCAGACCAGACAGGAAGCCAATGATCTCGTCGAACTGGCGTATCTTGACCTTCAACCGTCAGACTACTTGCGCCTTCGAGTCGGGCGCATCGGTTATGACGCCTTTCTGATGAGCGACCACCGCAATCTGGGCTACGCCTATGCGTGGGTGCGACCACCCACCGAGTTTTACGGCTGGATTCCGATTTTTAGCCTCGATGGTGCCGACCTCACCCACGAATGGAATACCGACGATGCGCGCTGGCGTGTCCGTGCACAAGCGGGCACTTCGAAAGTCTGGATTCCGATGGGCGATACAAACTTTCGCTTCAAGGGGGATTCTCTGTGGAGTTTGTCCGTGCAACGAGAAGGTGGCCCGTGGCGCCTGAAAGCCGGCCTGTCCGGGTTTGTCAGCGGTGCGGAAGTTCCGAATCTGGAACCTTTGTATGCCGGATTGGAACAAATTGCCGCAGTGCCCATCCCAAGCATTGCGCGCGAGGCCGTCGTGCTGCGCAACGAAATGCGCTTTGGTGATGCGCAGCTACGTTATGCCACGCTCGGCCTTGCCTATGACGACGGAAACTGGCTGATGCAAACGGAATTCGGGCGAACCTGGACCGACACAGCGATGACAGCACCCGGCTGGAACGGCTATGGTGTCGTCGGTCGGCGTATCCATGCATGGACTCCCTATGTCATGCTCAGCGCCAGTCGCCCGCAGGGCAATGTACTTGCGCCGCTAAACGATTGGTCCGTTATCGGGCAACGCGCATTTCAGACAACGGCTTATCGGATCTCCAACACTTCGCGTGCCGATCAGACGACCTTGGCCGTCGGCACACGGTGGGACGTTCATCCGCGCGCGGCCATAAAATTTCAATGGGAGAACACACGCATAGAACCCATGGGCTACGCCCAATGGTTCCGAGGCCCTGGCATCTTTGAGCGCAGCAGCCAGGTCAACATCTTCACGGTCGGCATGGACTTCCTGTTCTGATGATGACGCAACTTCGTTCCTGGTGGCTGATAACCTTTCTGGCGTTCGCATCGCCAGTGGTGCATGGCGAAATCGTTGTGGTGGTGGCGCTGGACAGCCCCCTGCAGCAGATGACCATCCGTGAAGTTTCGGACATTTATCTGGGACGTCTCAAAGCGGCTGCCGGAGAAAAGCTCCTGGTGCTCGACCATCCCAGGGAGGGTGCGCTGCGCGAACGCTTCTTCAAGCAGGTGAATGGTATGGACCTGCGTCGGCTCAATGCCTATTGGGCGCGCCTGCAATTCAGTGGTGAAACCCAGCCCCCCGTGTCGCTGGATGACAGCAAAAGCGTACTTGAAATGGTTCGCAGAAACCGTCACGCGATTGGTTATGTCGATGCATCGGCAGTCGACAAATCGGTGCGCACCGTGCTGACGCTCAAGGAATGATAGCAAGCAGGCACAGCGTTCAGCGGCGATTGGTTGCCTACGTCAGTCTGACCATGCTGATCCTGGTGGCATTTGCGGTGGCGTTGACCTATCACATGTCGTACCAACATGAGATGACCGATGCGGTGACACTGGAACGCGACCTTGTGCGTACCGTACAGGCACAAGCCGAAGTCGCCGTGTTTGCCGCCAATGAAAAAATTGCAAGAGGTGTCATCGAGGGATTGCGCACCAACCCCAATATCAAGGGGGTTGTGCTGACCAGTCTGAACCCCAAGGAATTTACGCAAAGCGGTGGGCATGTCAGTAATGTCGAGGGCGAAGACGAATCATCCCGAACCGCGTATGCCTTGATGTCCCCGGTAGACGGTCTGGAAAAAATCGGGGTGCTGACGGTTATGCGCAATGACCCGCTGATACAGGCGCAAGCCTCCATGGGGGCGCTAAAGCAAAGTGCCATATTCCTGGGGCAAATTGCCTTGACAGCCGTGCTCATCATGTTTTTTTCACAACACCTGATTGGGAAACCTCTCGCGAATCTGGCAGACACCCTGGCCGCAATCAAACCCGGAAGCGGAAAGCGGGTATACGTTGCGCCAGCCGATGCATTGAACGAAATCGGGTCGCTGGCCCAAAGCGCCAATGCCCTGCTTGATGCAACGGAGGCTGCGCTGGCTGAGGTTGAGGCACGTGCGACCACCGACGTGCTGACCGGCCTACCCAACCGCCGTGGATTCATGACGCGCCTGCAGGACGAATTCGCCCGGATCAAGCGCTACGAAATTGGCATGGCCAGTGTGCTGATGTGTGATCTTGACCACTTCAAGCAGATCAATGACCAATATGGACACGCGCGTGGCGACGCAGTGCTGCAATCATTTGGCACAGTAGTCTCCTCCGAGATGCGAAAAGTCGATATGGCGGGTCGGATTGGCGGCGAAGAATTTGCCATCATTCTGACCGGGACGGATGCGTCTTCCGCGTTTCACTTTGCCGAACGGCTCCGCCAGAAATCGGCTGAAACCACCGTGGTCCATGAAGGTGCCACGCTGCGATTTACGGTCAGCATTGGCGTAACCCGATTGTTGCCAAGCGATCAGCGTGCCGAGGATGCGTTGGCGCGCGCCGACCACAGCTTATATCTTGCCAAACAAAACGGGCGAAACCGGGTCGAGATGGCGGAAACTGCTCCCCCCCAGCAGTCCAGCTAAACCAACAGACCAGCGAACCAGCGTGCGCTATTTGCGCCGCCTTTTCTTTTCTGTGGGCGAAGCAAGCAAATCCTGTGCGGCAAAAAAATGGGCTACTGCCGCCAGTTCGTCGTCCGTCAATCCCCGGTAGGCATCATCCATCAAAAAGGCAAACTTGCGTACACCTGTTTTGAATGCAAGGGTCTGGGTGACAAGAAATTCCAGCTCCTGTGCTGCCATATAGGGTGCATCCTTGTCCGAATCACGGCCATTGTCGGGATGGCATTCCATACAGCGGTTGGCGTAGATTTTTTCGCCTTTGGCAACCAGAGCAGGGTCAATGTTCTGCTTCGGTCTGGGGACCGTTTTCTCATTGGCATAGAACTTTGCGACTGCGGCAACCTGTTCAACGGCCAATTGCTTGTGCTGCGCCACCGCCGTCGGGCGCGTGCCCTTGGCAAACGCAGACATTGCCTCAGAAAAGTAGGCTGGCAATTGTCCGTTCAGGTGCGGAGTCCCAGGCTGACTGCTAACACCTTTGTCACCGTGGCACTGGACGCAGGTCTGAAGCGCGGACTCGACAACCTCTGCATGGGTATACGGGCAAGCAACCATGGCCAGGAGCATAATCCCGGCCCGTAGTTCTTGCAAAATCAGGGAAGAAAAGGATATGCGATACAAGAAATTATTGTGGGTCACTGGTTTCATGGTGTTCGTGGGTGTTTGCAACGCCCAGACCCCTGTACCTCGGACAGAAGATGCCATACGCTACCGGCGGGCGGTGATGGTGATGATCAAGTGGCATTATGACCGATTGTCGCTCCAGACCAAGGGCAGCATACCCTTCGTCCGGGAAGAAGCCCAGCGCAGCACTGCATGGCTTGAGATGTTGAGCCAACAGGCCACCGAGGGGTTTGTGCCCGGCTCACAGGAAGGCGACACCAAGGCACTTCCTTCGATCTGGGAACAGGGAGCGAAGTTCCGCGCGCTGGCAGATCGCTTCCGCTCGGACGCGACAAAATTGAACGCAATCGCCCGCACCGGGGGTGATGCAGCTGCGCTCAAGGCGCAGATGAATGAGGTCACACGCACCTGCAAATCCTGCCACGACGATTTCAAAAAGTCCTGACAAAGGTAGAAATTAAGGCCAGATGGTGTATTCTTTTCCGAAAAAATCCTGCAATCATAGGAACTTCTTTTAAAATACCATCATTCCAGGCTACAATTCCTGCATTCGTAGGAATTTTATGCAAATACCTGTTCAATCAGTAGCTGAATTAGGCCTCGTTCTACGTGCTGCACGCAAGAGCGCAAAAGTCCGTCTTGATGACTTGGCAGAAATCACGGGCGTTAGCAAGCAATTCGTTTCTGATGTGGAATACGGTAAGCAGACTGTGCAGTTCGGTCTTGTGCTGCGCTTGCTTTCTGAAATGGGATTGAAATTGGTCGTCGATATTCCATCAACTGCCGAATCCGAGGTGCGTGCTCTGCAAGCCAAGGGCGGTGTGCGTGTAAAAAGGTTGACAAACGCATTAAGCAATGCGTAGCCTGCATGTCTATCTGAACAGGACACGTGTTGGCATTTTGTTCGAGGGGAATGGCCTTTGGTCTTTTGAATATGACAAGGCATGGGCAAGTGCGGCATCCGGATTTGACTTGGCGCCAGGTTTGCCGCGTGCTCCATTGCTTCACGCCGATGGAGGCACAAATCGTCCGGTGCAGTGGTACTTTGACAACCTGTTGCCTGAAGAGAAGTTGCGCGAAACGGTTAGCAAGGAAGCTGGACTTGAAGGAGATGATGCTTTTGCGCTTTTGGCGTATCTGGGGGCGGAATCCACGGGTTCTTTGGTGTTGCTGCGGCCTGAGCAAGCTGCACCAGAAACTGGCGATTTGCAGCCCTTGAGTGATGCGGTGTTAAGTCAGCGCATTCGTGACTTGTCTCGGGAATCCCTAAGCAAGGAAGCGCCCAAGCGCATGTCGGTGGCAGGCGCACAGAACAAGTTGCTTGTGGTTTACCGAAACGGACAATTGTTTGAACCAGTTGGAGCGGAGCCTTCTACGCACATTCTTAAGCCGGACCATATCAGCGATGACTACCCAGCTTCGGTTATTAACGAATACATCACAATGCGGCTTGCTGAGAAACTTGGGTTGCAACCGCCGAAAGTGTATCGTCGTTATGTGCCCCAACCGGTCTACATCGTTGAGCGTTTTGACCGGTATATAGACGATGCTGGCTTCACGCAGCGTCGCCACATCATTGATGCCTGTCAGCTATTAAACAAACCGCGTTCTTTCAAGAACAGCGCGGCCACGTTGGATACACTGGTCGAATGTATCGTTCAATGTCGCAACAGGGCTGGCGCACGCCTGCAACTTTTTCGATGGTTGGTATTCAACGTACTGGTTGCCAATGATGACAACCATCTTAAGAACATTTCATTCCATGTTGGACCGGATGGCATTGATCTCTGCCCACCCTACGACCTATTAAGTACCGGGACTTACCATACACGTGCTTTTGCTGATCAGCGCGCAACCTGGCCTTCGATACCGATGATGATTCCACTTCCTGGGGTCAGTACATTTGGTGAAATAAATCGATCAGCCTTGCTCGAATCCAGTGTAGCTTTGGGACTAACGCGGCGCATCGGTGAGCGGGAATTACACCGGATGGTCGATGCCATGCCAAATGCACTGGCGGAACTGGTACAGCGCATCCAGGTTGAAAACGAAAAACTCCCGGAACAAGCACGCCCCTATTCAGGAGGGGAAATGCGCTTGTTACGCACTATGCAGCATTTGGTAATTCCTGAGATGTTGGCATTGGCAGTAAATCGTTCCCATGGTTAATTGATCCATTCGGCTATCGCACCTGCCGCGCCAATATCTTTGCGATGCCACCCAGGACTATTTCCTTCTTGTAGGGTTTGACTATCCAGGCAACCACGCCACACGCCTTGCCCTCTGCCTTCATTTCAATGCTGGTTTGTGTGGTCAACATGAATATCGGTATATTTTTAAAAGCAGTATCTTTGTGCAACTCCCGACACATGCTGAGGCCGTCCATCTCCGGCATGTTGACATCACAAAAAATCAGGCTGATCTCGTCTGGATGTGTATTCAACATCCTCAAACCTTCCAGCCCATTGCTCGCTTCAAGCGTGGTGTAACCCGCAGCGATCAAATCATTACTGAGTTGGACTCTGACCGTCTCCGAGTCATCAACGATGAGAATTGTTGCCATATTTTCTCCATTTTTCTTGTTGCTACGTCTCTTACTCTACGTACAACTGACTGGTTTCAACGATATTTCTGTTGCGGCCATTCTTCTTTGCGGCATAAAGAAACAGATCAGCCCGGTGAATGAGGTTCTCCAGCGACTCACCGCACTGATGCATTGCTATCCCGCCGCTAATGGTAACTTTGATCACGGAGTCGCCCAAGTCATGCGCAGTTTGCTCAACCGTCTTGCGAATTGCCTCAGCCAACTCGAACGCGTGTTTATTGTCATAGGGCAAGAAAACAATAAACTCCTCGCCTCCAAAACGGATTGGAATGTGATTTTCGCCAGACATCCTCAATATAACCTCTGCAACGCGGCTCAGAACAATATCTCCGCTTTGGTGTCCGTATGTGTCGTTGATGCGCTTGAAGTGGTCGATATCGAAAATCACCATTGACGCCTGGTCGATGGCACCGCTGTCGTGGCTGTCCAACATGGCTACCACAGCATCCTTCATATACAAGCGGGTATATAGACCAGTCAACGGATCGCGTATTGCACTTTCGTAAACAGCCAGGCTCTGCTCACGTTCCTGCGCTGCTTTTTTCATTTCCCGATCCGCATTGACTATAGCGCTCTGGTCTTCGAGAATGATAAGCAGTTGCTCGACAATGTGATTGAATATAACCGGCTGATAGGTAACTTTCAACCAGCGGCCATTATTCACATCACCGCTGGAATGGCGAAAAAACTCCTGGGGGAAAAGTTTTGAGTACTCGCCAAACTCAATATCAGACTTACCCATGCATGCTGTGACGGCCTCGATGTTCCTTATCGCCTGGTTGTCCATATTGGTCAATGCTGACTGAAACAGGACATCATTCACATGCAGCCCCGCCAGCGAGTCGCAATCGAGCATGGTTTCAAGGTAGCTTGAATAAGCGTTGCTCACCGTGCCATTCCGGTTTATCGTGAATATCCCCAATGGAATATTTGTGAATATGTCAACCAGACGTCGCTCGGCTTCGCGCATTTCGGACATATCGTGACCGAAAACTGTGACCAGTTGTCCTTCACTCTTGTTGCGGGCATTCATGCATGTCAGTATCCAGTGAAATGGCCGCCCCAAAGAGTCACTGCCGCCAGCCATCATATCCAGCTCGAATTTAACTGCGCCAGCGGTCCCGCCGCCGCGGATAACTTTTTTTACCTGGTGCGCGAATATCTCCCAATTTTTGGAATGAAAAAGATTCTCCATCGGCAGTTTGAACGAGGCATCCTGGTCCAGGCCGACCATCCGGATAAACTCGGCGTTGGCGCGCAAAACCTCATGCCGGTCATTGATAACTACAAAAATACCGGGGATCAGATCAATCACCGATTCAGTATTGGCGTTTGCTTCGTCAAGCAGCGTCAGCATCTTGTGCGAGGCCTGCAAGTCCAGATTTATATTGCTCATAGAAAATCCAATTCATCGTGATTGTCTTCCGGCACGGCAAATTCAAAGCCAATCAACTTTTCGAGTTTTTTGCAATCGAGTATTTCCAGCACAACGCTGCAATGAAGCACTTTTTTATTTACGTTCAACGACCAGAAATCGTTGAAAATAATAATAGGGTGTTGCTGCTCCTGGTAATCGGAAAATACTTCGTAAAAGCCGCGCGTCGAATGGGGCAGGCTCATTCCAAGGCCGATGTCGAGTTCCTCGAAAACTGATACGACGCTACCAGCAACTAAATTGCAATATTCCTTGATATAGTCTACAGCGCGCTGAATCGAAATTGCCGAGTCTGACGCACCGCCGAACACCCGAAAAGCCAGACTCCTGGCCACATCGCCATTGAAGTGAACCTTGAACGTCATGCGAACAGACTCGCCGGACACCAAAATAAACACCATGTTGTTGGCCAGAACCTTTCCAGGTCGAAAATCATCGCTTAGCTCTACCTGTTCCACATCTTGGCAGTCAGCATGTATTTTCAGTCGCGAAAGTGCAGCATAGCGCACCAGTTCGCGGAGTTTCTCTTTAACAAGCGGGACCCTGTTATCAAAACTGTCCATCGTTGTATCTTTATCCATATTGGCCTACAAAATTAGAACGGATAGGAAATTCAACCGCATGAACCCAAGTATCGCATCCTGGCCCATCGTCAAAATCCCCATTTTGCACCTTGCGATCCTCGGTCTGGCAATCGAAAGGCGGGCGCATTCAAAGTTCTCCAGAGAAAGCACGGTGTTGGAGGGATGCAAACAGTCTATCCAATTCCTGCAAGGCGGTGCGGTGGGTGGCTTTGATGTACCGGTGTGCGGAACTGACCGTTTTGCCCGGCGCTGGCAATCTTGCCCAATCGGATTGGAAATACCACCCGACCAGAAAGAATTCCAGGCAGCGTCGATTTGGCTGCGTAGTTCGCCCATGAGCATGGGATGCAGTCCAAAAATAAGGGGGGATTGACGAGCCTTGACCCCGGCACTGGCTCCACAGTTAGGGCTGCTTGGTTCCCCACCTGACCCGGTTGGCCGCTTTACCATGCGGGAAGGCCCGTCGGGGGCTATTCTAGGCGATATTCGGATGCTCAAATATCAGATGGCCGCTGTGCGTCGCAGCAGCCAATCCAGTGCAGCGCCATTGAGCAAGGGGCGCAGGCGTTCGCGCACCTGGGCGTGGTATGCGTTGAGCCAGGCGATCTCCTGGGCATCGAGCATGCTGCGCTCGATGCAGCGCAGGTCTATGGGGCACAGGGTCACGGTTTCAAATTGCAACATCGGACCGAAGGCATCGCGTTCGCGGGTGGGTGCGGACACCGTGAGAACCAGGTTTTCGATGCGCACGCCCCATTGGCCCTCGCGGTACACACCGGGTTCAATCGACGTGAGCATACCGGCTTGCATGGCGTGGTGTTTCTCGGGCGTGGCCTGGCTGAAGCTTTGCGGGCCTTCGTGCACGTTGAGGTAATAACCCACACCGTGGCCGGTGCCGTGGCCGTAGTCCAGCCCTTGGGCCCACAGCGGCGCGCGGGCGATGGCGTCCAACATGGGAGAGAGCGTGCCCAGCGGGAAACGGGTGCGGCTCAAGGCCAGCATGCCCTTGAGGACGGCGGTGTAGTCGCGCCGTTGTGCGTCGCTGGTTTCGCCAATGGCCCAGGTTCGGGTGATGTCGGTGGTGCCCCCCAGGTAGTGGCCGCCCGAATCGATCAGCAGCAAGCCGTTGCCCGCAATGGTGGCATACGCAGATTCGGTGGCGCAGTAGTGGGGGAGCGCACCATTGGCATTGAACCCGGCAATGACCGGAAAACTCAATCCCATGAAGTCCTTGCGCCTGGCGCGTGCGGCGTTCAAGCGCTCGGCCACATCGAGTTCGGTCACGGTTTGCGTTGCCAGGGCCTGCTCGAACCAGGCGTAAAACGCGCACATGGCGGCACCATCTTCCTCCATGGCCTGGCGGATGCAGTCGGCTTGCGCGCCATTTTTACGGCTCTTGAGCAAGGTACAGGGGTTGGTGGCCTCGACGGTCACGACGTCGGCCTGGAGGTTCTGGCGCAGGCCGAATGTGACACGGCGCGGATCAATCAGTATGCGACTTCCTGCCGCAATGGCCGCCAGGGCTTGCGGTGCGGCGGCGTAGTCGTGCACGGTGATGCCATCTTCGGACAATCTAGCCGCCAGGTCCGTGCTGATTTTGCCTGGGGATATAAACAGCATGACAGACTCGGCACTGAGCAGTGCATGCGCCAGGAAAACCGGGTTGTAGGGCACGTCGCTGCCGCGCAGGTTGAGCATCCAGGCGATGTCGTCCACAGCCGAGATGAAATGCGCTGTGCAGCCGTCTTGTGCCATGGCTGCACGCACCTGGGCCAGTTTTTCCGCGCGGGTTTGTGTGGCAAAGGGCTGCGGGTGTTCCAGCACTGCGGCTTGCGGCAGGGCGGGACGCGCACTCCAGACCGTGTTAAAGAGGTCCACATCGGTGCGCAGGGTGATGTTTGCGGCAGTGAGTGCGACGCGCAGGGTTTTTTCGGCGGACAGACCGAGCACCTGGCCGTCCACCAGTACGCAAGAGCCGGATGGCAGGTTGCGGGCCAACCAATCGTTGTGCGGCGAAGTGGCACTGGCCGTGACCTTTTCCAGCACGATGCCGCTGCCCTGCAGTTGCGTGTGTGCTTGTGTCCAGTAGCGGCTGTCGGTGAACAAGACCGCGCAATTCTGGGTAACTACCAGCGTTCCGGCAGAGCCGGTGAATCCGCTGGCCCATTGCCGTGTCTGCCAACGCCCGGGCAGGTATTCCGACAAGTGGGGGTCGGATGACGGCACCAGCACCGCCTGTGCCTGATGGTCCTGCAAGGCGGTGCGGATACGCGCAAGGCGCGCAATAACGGGGTTAGTAGGGTTAATGGGGTTCTCAGGTGGTTTATCCATGGGGCGTAGTTGAAAAAGATGCGTATTGGATTATGGGGCCTGCACCTTTGCGGGGATAGAATCCCTTTTTGCTCCTTGATTGCTCCTTGAGGGGCGTGGCTTGAAACGTGGAAAGATCCTATGCGGACACCTAAATTGTTGACCACAGCCTTTGCGGCTTTGACTTTTGCTTTGATTTTTGTAACCGGCAACGCGATGGCGGAAAGTAGATCAGGACGCGAGGTGGTGGAAACCACGTGTGCCGCCTGCCATGCCAGCGGCAAAGACGGAGCGCCTTTGATTGGCGACTTGGCGGCCTGGACCAAACGTGCCCAAAACGGGTTTGAGAAACTCATGATTCACGCCATTGTCGGCACCGGAAAAATGCCCGCCCACGGAGGGCAATCCAACCTCTCCGATCTGGAAATCAGCCGCGCCATCGCTTTCATGTCCAGCGGTGGTCGTGCTGCGGACCCTAAAAAACCCTATGCATCCCCTGCAACGGGAACTGGCGAGCAACTGGTGCAAAGCCACTGCATCAAATGCCATGGTACGGGCGTTGACGGTGCTCCACGCATCGACCATTTCGAAGACTGGAAGCCGCGTTTGATCAAGGGCGTGGACGCACTGGTGCAAAGTGCAATCAGCGGCCACAAAGGCATGCCACCCCGCGCGGGACTGGCCAACCTGAGTGACACCGATCTGCGCAACGCGGTAACCTACATGGTTATTCAAAGCGCAGCGTACAAGGCCAAATAGGTCAGATAGGCCAGACACTGTATGGGTTCGCATGCCCCCCTGATTATTGACATTGCCGGTTTGACCCTGAGCAAACTGGATCGCAAACGTTTGAAACACCCCCTGGTTGGCGGCTTGATTCTGTTTGCGCGCAACTGGCAGGACCGGGATCAACTGAGCGCCTTGTGCCGCGCCATCAAGAAATTGCGCGCGGATCTGCTGATTTGTGTCGATCACGAGGGTGGGCGCGTACAACGTTTCAAAACCGATGGGTTTACCCACCTGCCACCCATGCGCTCCCTGGGAACGATGTGGATGGATGAAAAGAAAGCCAAAAAAAGCAAGAAGGACAACAAGGACAGTAGGGCCAAAAAGGCGGGTCCGCTGGATGCCTCCAACGTGGCCAGCGCCTGCGGCTATGTGCTGGGGGCCGAGCTGCGCGCCTGTGGTGTGGACTTGAGCTTCACCCCGGTGCTGGACCTGGATTATGGTGCCAGCAGTGTCATTGGTGATCGGGCCTTTGACCAGGACCCGCGCGTGGTGGCCTTGCTGGCCAAGAGTCTGATGCATGGTCTGCTGCTCAGTGGCATGGCCAATTGCGGCAAGCATTTTCCGGGTCACGGTTTTGTCACGGCGGATTCGCATACCGACATTCCGGTGGACGAACGCAGCCTCAAGGCCATCCTGACCGATGATGCGGCGCCTTACCGCTGGTTGAGCACCGTCTTGCGCAGCGTCATGCCTGCCCATGTGATTTACCCCAGGGTGGATGTACGTCCAGCTGGTTTTTCCCACATCTGGCTGCAGGATGTTTTGCGCACGCAACTGGGTTTTGGCGGTGCCATTTTCAGCGACGACCTGAGCATGGCAGGCGCCCGTTTGCTGGATGGCCAGGAGCTTAGTTACACCCAGGCGGCGGTGGCTGCGCTGAATGCAGGCTGCGACATGGTGTTGCTGTGCAACCAGTCCATCAACGAAGACGGCGCGGATGGGATCAACCCCATTGATGCGCTGCTTGCCGGGTTGAGCAAAGCCCAGGCCCAGGGGCAATGGCAGGCCAACCTTGCCAGCGAGGCCCGCAGGCAAGCCTTGCTGCCGTTAGTGCCTGCCCCGGATTGGGAGGTCCTCATGGTGCAGCCAGCCTATCTGCATGCCCTGGCCTGCATCGCCACCTGATCTCCCGCTCCGCCCCCCACCCGTAGCCTCCTGGTGGTCCCTGGTGTTTGCCGGGGTGATACTGGGAGTGCAGTGGACCTTGGGTTCAGGCACAACCGGGCATTTTGTGCGCCCCGGCTACGCAGCAGGTGATTGGTGGCTGCTTTTCAGCGCACAGTGGGTACACCTCAATGCTTGGCATGCCGGCAAAAATGCCGTCGCCATGGCCGTCCTTCCTTTAGCTTTCAGGGCTTTGGTGCCCGTGCGTTGGCAGTGGGGCGCGTTGCTGGGCGGCCATATCGGGGTAGCCTGGGTGCTGGCGCTGGACCTGCGCTGCATGTACTATGCCGGAGCCTCGGGCGCCTTGCATGGCCTGCTGGCGGGCAACATTGCCTATTTTTTGTGCATCACCCAGGGCAACTTGCGTATGGTGGGCACGGGCTGGGTATTGCTGCTGGGCCTTGTGCTCAAGTTGTTGCTGCAACGGGCATCGGGATCGGTAGAACAGGCAATCTACTACCCGGCGCATGAGGCTGGCGCATTAGGCGGCATCGTTATGGTCCTGTTGGTGCACCGTTTTACCAGGCACCAATCGGCGTAACCCTGCAGTGGCCAGGAGCACGAGCATACCGGCCAGCACATCCAGCCAGTCGAGCGCGCCGCCACCGCCGCCGCTGGCCGCAGCCGGGTTTTCGGAAGCAGTGGGGGCGGCGGGAGTTGTTGATGGCAACAAAGTCTGCACCGCTTTGGATGCATCGAGCAGACCGGCGCCACAGTCGCTGCGCGTGCTGCAGCGCGTCCCCTGCGGATGCGGCCTGGCGGAACTGGTCAGAATGGTTTCCACTTCGTCCGGGGAGATGCCGGGCTTGATCTGGTGCAGCAAGGCCGCAACACCGGCTACGTGGGGCGCGGCATAGCTGGTGCCGCTTGCGTGGTCGTAACTGTCTTTGGCGGGTATGGTAACGCCGGTATTGCTGGTAGAGTAAATGCTGTCGCCAGGGGCGCTGAGGGTGGTACCTGGGCCGATATTGGCCCATGCGTTGTTGGTGCCCGTGTGGTCGTGCGCCGTGACTGCCAGCACGCCGGAGCAGTTAGCCGGTTGTGTGATGTGCGTCTGGTATTCATTGCCGGTCGATGCCACGATCACGCTGCCCGCGCGCCGTGCCGCCGTGATGGCTTCCTGGTAGGTCTGTGAACAGATGCCGTCACGGCCAAAACTCAGGTTGATGACCTTGGCGACATTCGGATTGCGCGCAACACCTGGAACGTCCAGCCCTGCGGCCCACTGCAAACCCGCAGCGGTGTCGGAGCTGAAACCACCGCACACCCCCAGCACCCGCACGGGCAAAATTCTGGCGCCATAGGCAACGCCGATGATGCCGGTACTGTTGTTACCCACAGCGCCAATGATTCCAGCGATGTGCGTGCCATGCCAGGACGAGTTCTCGACAGGGCATTCGTCGCTGTAGTCATTCCAGTCGCCAGGATCGAGCGCATCGGCATCGCGGCCATCGCCGTCATTGGCGGTGCGAAAGTCTCCCAACGCATCGGAGCTGATGAGGTCATAGCCAGGAACGATGTTGGGCACCAGATCGGCATGCGGGCGATAACCGCTATCCAGTATGGCTACGGTCACGCGGGCACCGTTCAGGGGCGCTCCTGCCAAAGAACGTCCCCATGCATCGGGCAAATTCGCACCACCGGCTTCCTGTACAGGGGATTTCAGGTTCCATTGCTGCGCGCCATACGCGCTGTCGTTGGGGACAAAATGGCGGTACACCCGCTCATCCACTTCGGCATACTCCACCTGTGGGTCTTGCGCAATTTTTCGGGCCAGCGCGCTAAGATCGGCGTGGCTGAAACGCTGGTTCGTCACGGCCACGTGGGTGTGGGGTGAAACCGATTTCAGATAGTGCAATGCAGACGAGGGGTCGGCATTCAGCGCCTGAATGCGCTCCCGGTAGGAAGCCAGACCCTGTAGCTGATCCTTGCTGCTGGTGTTGGTACTGTTGCTGGGCCTGAGCTTGATGATGAGCCGGTTCGAGCGCGCCGCCGCATCGTGCAGTGCAGCGGGTGTTGTGGCCTGCGCCAAAGCCGCAGACGCAACAGCGCCCAGTAGCGCAATGCATACCAGGTTGTGCAGTGTTTTTTCTACGCTGGTCATGGCTGTTTTAGCTATTTGGCTGCTCCACGCCTTTGAACACAGCTTCCATCGGTATCGCAAGGTCGATGCTGCTCAAGGTTAGTGCGCCTGCTTTCGTCTGGTCCACCAACCGCCAGGCATCATCTTCGGCCAGCGTGAACACTTCTACCCGCCGGTCTGAGGGATCGATCAACGCATACTCCCGCAATGAGGGCCGCGAGCGATAGAGGTAGAACTTGTCGCGTTGGTCATAGCCCTTGGTGGACGGCGACAGCACCTCGATGATGAGCTTGGGGTGGGTTATAACTTGCTCGTCACCCGCTTCGGCTTTGCCGCACGTCACCACCACGTCGGGATACAGGATTCCTTCGGCAATCTGTACTTTCATGCTCTCGGTGAATGCCTGGCAACTGGTGCCGTCCAAATGGTCAGTAATGCGGCTTCCAAGGTTCATGATGACCCGATTGTGACGTGCAGTACCGCCAACCATCGCGAAGACATCGCCACGGTAGAACTCATGGCGGTCAGGTTGATGCTCTTCCCAAGCCGTGAACTCGGCCAGGGTCATCTTTGCAAGCGGTAGGCCCATTCGGTTGTGTCCATTCTTGTCAAGATTGCCCGCTGCGCTTATTTGGCACGTGCGGGTGTCTTGCGTTTGCCCCGTGGCCGCTTCAGACCGGATTCCTTGGCCAGTTCCTCTAGCGACTGGGTCAGGAAGTCGGCAATCTGTTCGAGATCAGGAATGGTCTGGCGACAGGCCAGCAGACTGAAGTCCAGTGAATTGACATAACTGCTGACCGTGAAATTCAGCGCCTGGCGTTCAAAGAGCAGGTTTATCGGATAAAGACTTTCCATCTCGGCACCGCACAGGTACAGCTTTTTATCCGAGGCCTGCAAATTGGAGATGACCATGTTGAACGCCGTGGGCAAGACTTTGTTAATTTTGAGCATCTGTCCCAGGAAGAACGGCGCGCCAACCATCAAGGTGAAGGTCTCGATGGCCGGTTTGGACATGTGCCGGAGCTGCTCCTTGCCGTTGGCCGTGGATGTGTGGATGTGTTGCAACCGGGTGAGCGGGTCTTCCAGGTGCGTGCCCATGTTGCACAGCAGCGACGTGATGGCATTGCCCTGCGAACTGCCGCTTTTGGCGCGCAGCGACACCGGCAGGCAGCTGATGAGGGATTTTTCCGGCAGATTGTTGTGCAGGAGAAAGTACGAGCGCAGCGCACCCGAACAGCACGCCAGCACCACGTCGTTGATCGTGACACCGTGCGCCTTGCTGATCGCCTTGAAATCTTTCAGCGCAAAAGAGCGCACGATGATGCTGCGCTGGCCGCTGATCTGGGTGTTGATCGGGAACACGGGTGCGGTGTACCAGACTGGCACGACCGATGGATCGGCAGGATCGGCATGCCATAGTTGCAAGCCCACGTCCTTGAAGGCCTTGGCCAGTTCGGGCATGGTTTTGGCCTGCGTTTGCAGGAAGTGGGCCACTTGCGCCAGGCGCGCCGTAAGCCCTTTGGAGGAGGTTGCCGATGCCTGGCGTCTAATGCTGCGCAAAGGCGCAATCGTATCCGCGTGCGGGTCTGTACTCATAAGGGATTTCATCGCGTTCATGGCCGCTATGCCATCCATGATGGAATGGTGTACCTTGAAGTACAAGGCGAAGCGATTTCCTTCCAGGCCTTCGATGAGCCGGAACTCCCACAACGGGTGGTCGCGGTGCAAAAGTTTGCCGTGCATTTCCGCGATCAATTCACACAATTGCGCCAGGCTGCCTGGCTGTGGCAAGGCCATACGGCGCATGTGGTAGTCCAGGTCGAGATGAGACTCCGGCACCAGGCTGGGAACGCCTGCATTCAAAAAAGCAGTTTGCAGGCGTTGGTTAAAGGGCGCTGTTGCGGCAAACCAGTTACGCAAATTGCCCAATAAGGTCTCAAAGTAGGTTTGCGGCGCAACCCCTTCAGGAATTTTGTGGATTGTCAACCCACCGACGTGTGTGGGCGTAGTGGCTTTTTCCGCTTGCAAGAATCCATTGTCTGCCAAACTTAATTTTTTCATCTCCATCCTCTCCATCCTTTTTCATGTTGTAGGGCGGCAAGGATAATACCCCTGGAATGCAGGCTTGATGGCGCATGGTGATGCAGAAAATCAGCCATCCCTCAAAAATAATGCCATGGCAGCATCGACCAGCTCCTGGGGTGTTGCGCTCTTTTTGGGATCAAACCATTGCACCGACCAGTTCAGCGCGCCCATGATGAGCAAACGCGCCAGTCGCACCGGCGCACGCAACTTGCCACTGGCGTGCAGATCGAGCAGCACCTGGGTCCACAGCGCTTCGTATTCGTCAATCAGCTGCGCCATCAGTTTGCGCTGGCGCAATTGCAAGGCACGCGATTCGTACAGCATGACCGGAACAAAATCGTTGCCCGGCCCCAGCAAGACCTCGAAATGCACCTGAACCAAGACGCGCAGGCGCTGTGCTGCGTTCAGTTCGGCATAACCGGGCGCCTGGACGGCGGCTTTCTGTCGCGCCAGCGCCGCATGCATTCCCTCTTCCATCACGGCGTACAACAGGGCATCCTTGCTCTTGAAATGGTAGAACGGCGAGCCGCTTTGCATGCCGGCGGCAGCAGCAATGTCGCGGGTGCTGGTCGCTGCAAAGCCTTTGCGCCGGAATAATTGCGCCGCTGCTGCCAGCAGCGGCTGGCGGCGGTTGCCGTCATCGCGCTCCACTTCGGTCTTGCGTGGCCGCCCACGCGGGCGCTTTGTTGGATTTTCTGCGTCGTCCGCATCGGCAAGGGGGGGCGCAGGCGCAGGATTTTTCATCGGTTCAAATGTGCCAAAACGTACCAAAACGGGCAAAAGCCGGGAATTTTACCCAGCGGCGTTAATACGCCTGGCACCAGCTGGCGCAGGGTTGCGGCAAGGTGTGCTGCATCAAAAGGTTTGGCCACGTGCGCATTCATTCCAGCATCCACACAGGCTTGCCTGTCGGATTCCAGCACGTTGGCGGTCATGGCAACGATGGGCAGCTGCCGCAAACCCAGCTCGTTGCGGATAAGCCGCGTGGCTGTCAGGCCGTCCATCACCGGCATCTGGATGTCCATGAGCACGGCATGCACATCGCCCGCGTGCGCGCGCAGGTAGTCCAGCGCCAGTTGGGTGTACCACCGCCCCGCGCCCGCGTAGCGTCTGCGTGGCCACCATGGCATTGATGGCGTTGTCTTCCACCAGCAGCACAGATAGCCCCTCCAGCAGACGTTTGGGCACCTCAGTGGACACCGGGGTCTGCGGCGGCGCGGCCACGCCAAACGGCAGCTCCACCGCAAAGGTGGACCCCTGGCCTGGCGCGGAATGCACGCTCAGGCGACCGCCCATCAGTTCGATCAGCCGACGCGCGATGACCAGCCCCAGACCCGTGCCGCCAAACCGGCGCGTAGTGGATTCGTCCGCCTGCGTAAAGGGTTGAAACAGCCGCGCCCGCTGCTCAGCGCTCATGCCGATGCCGGCATCGATCACCGAGAACACGAGCCAGTGCCGTTCGTCGTCCATGCGCGGTGGCGTTGACTCCACACGCAGCGTCACCTGCCCCCGCTGCGTGAATTTGACCGCATTGGATAGCAAATTGTTGAGCACCTGCCCCAGGCGCAACGCATCACCCTGCAACCAGGGTGGCAGCCGCTCTTCCTGTTGCAGGACGAAAAGAACACCCTTGTCGTCTGCCATCTTTCCAAACAAGGCTTTGGCGTTTTGCAGCACCTGCGCCAGCGCAAAGGGTGCTTGCTCAATGGATTTTTCGGCGCTGATACATCGTTGTTGCTCATAGCAGCCCCACAAAGGTGGATGCGGCAACCTCTTCCGGGGTGCGTCCTTCCAGATTAATTTCCAGCCAACCATCACAGTCTTGGCCGGACATGGCTCGGGCGTAGAGCCAGCCCTGTGCATAGCGCACACCCAAAGACTGCAAATAATCAGCCTGCTCCTGGGTTTCGACTCCTTCGGCCACTACCCGCAGGCGCAACTCTTTACCAATGCTCATCATGGCCTTAAGCAAGGCATCTGATTTCTGACTTTTACCGATTGGGGAAATGAATGCCCGATCCAGTTTGATGACCGTAAGCGGCATGCTGCCCAAGCGTGAGAGCGAGGAATAGCCGGTACCGAAATCATCCAGATGCACGCCAAAGCCCATGGCGTGACACTGTTTGACAAACTCAAGGCTCTCTTTTTCGTTGGCAATCAAACAGCTCTCGGTGAGTTCAATATCCAGCAAACCGCTTGCAAGGGCTTGCGCTTCGCCCAAGCGATGGATCAGTTCAGGGTCTGCCAATTGGCGGATGCTGACGTTAATAGCCACCCTGACTGGACGCCCTTGCGCGACCCAATCAGCTGCTTGTCGTGCTGCCGTCTCCAACACCCAGCGACCGATTGGAATAATCAGGCCGGTGGCCTCTGCGCGGGGGATAAACTGGTCCGGGGGGATGTTGCCACGCTGGGGGTGTTTCCATCGTAGTAAGCCCTCCACGCTGGTGGCTCGACCACTTTCCAGGAGAATCTTCGGTTGGTAATACAAGGCAAACTGATTCTTTTCCAGGGCGTCACGCAAGTGGTGGTCTAGCCAGACTTGCTCTTGCTGGTTGGCATCCATCCACGATTCATAGCTACAGATGCCACGCCCGCCCTGTGCGATGACGTCCTGTAAAGCCACATGCGCTTTGCGCAGTATTTCATCCGTGCTGTAGGCGTCAATGGGAAACCGTGAAATACCCACAGACAGGGCAACATGCACAATGGCCCCCTGAAAAGGCAGAGGGCGTTCCAGACGGGTCTGAACACGCTTGGCCAAAGCCCGCAGTTGTGCTTGCTCGTGGGTGTGTGAGACTATCAACGTGAATTCAGCGCCGGATGCTCGAGCCAACTCGCCCCGCCCCCCAACGGCAGAGCGCATGATTTTGGCTACCTGCGCCAAAATGGCATTGCCACCGGCGGCACCCAGGTTGTTGTTGACCAACCGGAAGCCATCCAGGTTCAATACCATGAGTGAAAACGCAGTCCCCGCATCAATCAGTGCATTGATGCGTTCATGCTGCGCATTGGCGGTGGGCAGTCCGGTCATGCTATCGGTGTACAGCATGGCACGCAGGTGCCGGGCATGCTCATGTTGACGCTGCAATGTGCTCTCAAAACTGAGGATCAGAAACTCGCAGGAGATTGTCAGCAACACGCTGATGGCAAAAAAATTGACGGCAATGATTCCCCAGGAAAGAAAACGGTTGCCGTTGAACGCTACCAGTGTGTAATCAGAATGGGAGAGGTAGCCAACAAATAAAAATGAAAGCGTGTTGATCGTCAGGATCCAGGCAGCAACCCGCATGTTGAGCAACAAGACAGCCAGCACGGGAATGGCCATCAGGTACATCTGGCTCGATTGGTCAATGTAGACAAGCAACACCATCGCCAATATGTACATCAGTGTGAATAATTGATAAGTGCGCTGGCGATAGGCCATATCTTTGCCATGCCATAACTTGGCGATCCATAGTATGGCCATCAAATCCGCCGCAGCAACCTGCCATAGCGATTCACGCACCGACAGCATGATGCTGGGCACGCCCGCCAGTACACCAAGAATCAGGGCGATGTTCAAAAGACTTTGAAGCAACTGCTCGCGCCATTCCCGTAAACTGTCAGAATGATTGGGCACAGGAAAGAGACGTTGACGAAGATTTTGGAGCATGGACACGGGTTTAGTTTGTCTGTTTTCGACCAACAGGCATCTTTTTATTCTTGCAGAGTTGTCTTGCAACGGCAAAACCTCACCGATCCTCACCTGTTGTTGAGAAGGAAAACTTGAGCGCCAGCGACATTCGGCCTGCTTTTGCAGGAACCGAATGCTCCTTTCTTCGCAACCAGCTAGGCCTTAGTCTGGTGAAATCTCAAAATATGGAGTCTCTGTCAGGCACTACTTAACTGCCCGTGCCAGCTTGAGCAGTTGCGAGCTAAGTCGCAGATCGGCTTGGCATGCAACGCCCAGATTGATGTCAAAACGGTAGCGCCCGTCAACGGCCACCAAACCGACCATGCCACCGGCTTCGACCATATCCGGTAGGTCTCCGACAGTAAGCGCCCCGGCCTGCCGAGCTGCCTTAAACCAATCCGGCAGAGTGGTTGCGGGCGTCTCTGCCGGCAGATAGAGCACATGGCAACCACTTGCATCGGCCGGACGACTTATCAGTTTGATCTGAATTGGCCGACCCTGAATCAATTGTTTGGGCATCTCACCAAGATGGTGCGAAACCATATCTGCGTCTCCTGGCGCAATACAAATGCGTAACGCAGCTTCCGGTTTCAAGGTGACTTCTGACCATTCCACATAGCGGGTAAAGTTGAGCAAGAATCCCAGCCGTACTGCGGCAGAGTTTTCTGCAACAGCTTTGCCTGCCCACAGGAGCGCAACCGTGACGAGAATGAGGCGTTGCAAATGAAGCATGCTGTTCGTCAGAAGTCCAGGCGCAGTTGGCCGATCAGACTTCTCGGTTGGCAGGTAGGAATGACGTTCGCATTGGAAGCAACAGTGACTAACCCCGAATAGGCATCACAAGCGCCATTGTTCAGGTTTTGGCCAGTAAGCGTCAGCTCCAGACCTTTCTTGGGCCTCCAAGCCAGCCGCAGATCGACTTCGCTGAAAGCTTGCCGCTGCAGTTGAGTTTGATTGGGAACACCAGGCCGGGCGGTCGTATGGCGCAGCCAGGCATCCACGTTGATGTCGCTGCGCGGGGTCCAGGAAAGGCGTAGCGAGGTAATACTGTCGGGCACCGTGCCCGAGGCCTGTACCGTGACTGCGCCGACATTTTCCACATGATTCCAGGTCTGGGCTAGCTGCACGCGCCACGCCGGGTCGAAACGCCAGTCGGTCGTCAGTTCGAGTCCATCCAAGGTCATCTCGCCGCCATTCTTCACTTGAACATCTACGACGGTTAGTGGAAAACCTTGAATGATCGTGGTGGACCCGTTAGTGCGCAGCAAGTTCTCATAGTGATGCCTGAAGGCAACGAAATCCGTGGACAAAGTCGACGCCCATTGCGAACGTAGGCCAATCTCGGCGGCCGTGAGCTTTTCGCTTTCTTGGGTATCGTCACTACGCAAAACAACAAGTGTGTTAGGCACATACGACGCAAGATTGCCTGCAATATAGTTGTAATTTAGGTTAAACCCGCTGTCAGCTCTTGAGGGCGCACGAGCGGTTCTGGATAACGCACCCCATAGCGTTTGGCTCGGTTGCAGGTTCCAAGACAGGCGTGCCGTGGGCTGGCTATCCCAGCCGGAAATCGGGTTTTGGTCCGCTCGCATTCCCAGGGTTAACCGTAGGCTTTCCGCCAGACTGATCTCGTCTTGGGCAAACAGGCCCAGATAGGTCATTTGCCGAGAGGGATTGTTCATGCTCATGGCCAGGCCGGGAATGATGGTGTCGCTACTGACTCGGTAGTTGGCACCCCAAATCAGATCTTGGCGCTCGCCTACCCGAAACCGATGTTGTATGTCAAGATCAAACGTGTCACGCTGGTCGGTGAATGCGTAGGGAATGCTTAAATCAGTATGCGCATACGCGCTCTGGAATTGCAGGTTACCACCATCGGCGAGCGTCTTCTCATAGCGGCCTCGTAGCGTGGTACCACGATGGCGTTCGGTCTGCTGGTCAATGCTCGCTCCGCTGCCTTGATACATGTAGGCCGTGTCATTGCTGTCATTTTGAAAAAAATCACCCGACAAGTCCCAGCGTGCGTCATTGGCGAGGTAGCCATCAATACGGAAACCTGCCGCGTCGTGGCCGTAGGCGTCGTGTCCCCTGCCCCCCCCCAGACTGGGCGGCGCACCCTGTTCATTGGCACGCTGTGTCGAAGCATAGAAGCGATAAAACATATTGCCGTCGGCGTTCTGGCCTCCCCAGCGCACGCGACCATAGCCACCCTCGACGGTGCCATCACCAACCACGGCTTGAAGACCCTGAGTAGCGGCAGCAGACTTTGTAATGATGTTGATGACGCCGTTCATGCCATTGCTGCCCCAGATCGACGCCGCCGGGCCACGGATGACCTCGATGCGCTCGATATCCTCCAGCGGAAACAGGAAATCCTGCCAGCTTACGCCCGAGAAGGCAGGGTTGAAAGCGCTACGGCCATCGACCATGACTAGAAGTTTTTCGGCGAACACGTCAGCAAAGCCACGTGCAGAAACTGCCCAGCGGTTGCCCGAAAACCGTGTGGCATCTATGCCGGGCGCCAGTCGCAATACTTCAGGCAGCGAATTGGCACCCGAAAGGCGAATGTCTTCGGCACTAATGACATGCACAGCAGCCGCGACGTTAGCCAGCCGTTGTGGCTTTTTTGATACCGATGTCACCTCAACCTGCATCAGGTCTTCAAGCGAAAGATCACCGAATGTGGTTGCGTTATCGGCTGCCAGGGCTGTAACAGACGCCAGTGCCATGGAGACAGCTGTAAAACACTGGGTGTAGTGGGGAAATTTCATGTGAATTCTCCTATTCAATGGCCTGCTTTCCTATCTAACGGGGGACGCCAATCTTCCCATTCGGCCGGGGCTCTATTTCCGTCAGTCTTGAGATTACTCCGAACTTTTTTGCGTTGGAATCCATCAATGAAACTGGGTATCTGCGCGGCGGGCAGTGGTCGCGCAAAGTGATAGCCTTGAAAGTCGTGGCAGCCGGACTGCCGCAGTAGTAAAACCTGCTGGTTGGTTTCCACGCCTTCAGCAATGATCTGGATTTGTAGGTTGTGCGCCAGGCTTGTAATTGACGCAGTAATTGCCAGATCTCTGCGGCTGGTGGTAATGTCGTCCACAAAGCTCTTGTCGATCTTGAGTTTGGTTACCGGCATGTTCTTCAGTTGCGCCATTGAGGAGTATCCGGTACCGAAGTCATCGATCACGATACCAATGCCACGGTCGCGTAACTGTTGCAATATGGCTATAGTCTTTTCACCGTGCTGCATCAGAATGCTTTCTGTAATTTCCAGATCCAATTGTCGCGCTGCGCAGCCAGTCTCTGCGAGGACGGCCAGCACCATTTCGAAAAAATTGGGGTGTACTAACTGGCGCACGGAGACATTCACAGCCACCTTGAGCCGATCATGACCGGCAAGGGACCAAGCCACGATTTGTCGGCATGCGGTACGCAACACCCACTCGCCCAGTGGGCGGATCAGGCCGCTTTCTTCGGCAACCGGAATAAACTGGAGCGGACTGATATAACCACGGTCAGGGTGGTTCCAGCGCGCTAGCGCCTCAAGACCATCCACCTCATTGGTGCTCAAGTCGATCTGCGGCTGATAATGCACCTCGAATTGGCCCTCGGCCAGCGCAACACGCAACTGGTTTTCAAGGGTGAGTCGCAAGGCGGACTGGCTCGCCATCTCAGGATCGAAGCGTCGCCAGGTATTTTTCCCGGCCCCTTTGGCTGCGTACATAGCGGCATCGGCGAAACGCAGCAGGGATTCCGGGGTGTCCGCGTCCTCGGGACAAACCGCAACGCCGACGCTGCCGGTAACCACGACGTCATGATCATCCAGCCGCAGCGGTTGGGTCAAGTTGTGAATCAGTTTGTCAATAAGCGATTCAATTTGCTGGCTATCTGGTAGGTGTTCGAGAATGATGGCGAACTCATCGCCGCCGAGGCGACAAACCACATCCCCGGAACGCAGCGAATCGGAAAGACGTTTTGCCGCAGTCTGCAACAACTGATCTCCGATGTGGTGGCCGTAGGAATCGTTGACCAGCTTGAAGTTGTCCAGATCGACGAAGATGACCGCCATCAACTTGTCGAGCTGATTACTGTGTTCTACGGTAACCTTCAGTCGCTCTTGGAAATAGTGGCGGTTGGGTAAATGGGTGACCGTATCGTAATGTGCGAGGCGGTCGAGCTTCTTCTGAATGCGTTTGCGTTCAATAAGTTCAGTATTCAGGTTGACGTTCTGTCTCTCCAGTGCAGAAAGCATGGCATTGAAGCCTTTTGCCAACTCGCCGATTTCGTCGTCACTGAAGATGCGCGCGCGCTGGCTGTGGTCGCCATCACGTTCGACCTTTCGCATCACGGCAGTCAAAACTTCGATAGGGCGGGTGACAGACAGGCTCATGCGCCGGAACATGATGAATGCGACAAGCAGGATCAGGCTGCCGATTGCGACACTCGCGCCGATCGTCATCGCCATCTCCCGGTTGATTTCTTCCAGACTCGCAACAATGATCAACCGGGCCGGAGCTTGGCCTGGCGATATAACATTCTGGACAACTCCATGCGTATTCGCAGTAATGAATTCGCCTTGCATCAGAAATTGCCGCAGACTTTCAATATCTGCACTGGTGTCGGGGCTGTACTTCGCAAAAAACTTACCATCAGCCATGACTACCGCAGCCATGCGTACGTCTGGATAGTGTTGCAGGGCTTTTAAGGTCTGCTGGGCAAAAGCGACGTCACCGAAGGCCACGGTGGCTTCGAGATTCCCTGCCAACGCGACCGCTTGGGTGTTGAGGTTATTGTGAGCGATTGAGCGAACATGTCTGTAAAAATACAGCTGTGCAATCAAACCAGCGCAAAAGAGTACCGAAACTGCAACGACCAGATAGATGCGCGTGAGTTTAGCGGTAATGGTTCGCATTGTTGACACCCCTAACTGCGGTGGTCACGGTAGTTCGTAGCGATTCACGCACCGACAGCACGATGCTGGGCACGCCCGCCAGTACACCAAGAATCAGAGCGATGTTCAAAAGACTTTGAAGCAACTGCTCGCGCCATTCCCGTAAACTGTCAGAATGATCGGGCACAGGAAAGAGACGTTGACGAAGATTTTGGAGCATGGACACGGGTTCCGTTTGTCTGTTTTCGGCCAACAGGCATCTTTTTATTCTTGCAGAGTTGTCTTGCAACGGCAAATCCTCACCAATCCTCACCGGTCGTTGAGAAGGGAAACTTGAGCGCCAGCGACATTCGGCATGCTTTTGCAGGAACCGAATGCTCCTTTCTTCGCGACCAGCAGGGCCAATGGCACATAGAGGATGTTGCCAGTCCTGCGTTTGCTTCCAAATTTCAAGACTTGGCCCGCCTACCGGCACATTACCTGTGGGCGGTTTTGATCGTGCGCATCTACGAGGTTTTTCCGCTGCTGTGCCCGATATGTGGAGGGCAGATGCGCCTAATCGCCTTCATCACCAACACGGCAGAGGTGCGCAAAATCCTGGATCACATCGGCGTGGACTCTCAACCTCCACCCATCACCCCGGCACGCGGGCCATCACTGTGGGATAACTGTGATGCGCCCACTGACGATGTGCTGGAAGCGCTGCCGGATTGGGATCAAACAGCACAGCCAGCACCTGACGATTGTGCCGATCAGCGCATCCATTGGTGAGAGCAAAACCAGCGATTCAGAATTGCTGTCGGGTAGGGCCGTTCCGGCGATACACCAAGAAAACTAAAAATGGCATTCAAGCGGAAAAACAGGCCGTTTCGATTGCCAGACCGATGCACGCAATGTGCAAAAACGGGGATTTTGAGGACGGGTCAGGATGAGATATTTGCCGTCGTACGGTTGGATTTCCTATCCTCCAGACCACTGTTGCTGTGCACCTCCTGTCTGCACTCCAAGCTTGAACACCGCCACCGTGCCGACCAACTCCTGCGCCTGGGTTTTCAGGCTGCTGGCCGCCGCTGCCATCTCTTCGACCAAAGCGGCGTTTTGCTGCGTCACCTGATCCATTTGCGTCACCGCGTTGCCCACTTGGGCCACGCCAAGGCTTTGATCGGCACTGGCGACGTTGATCTCGCCCATGATTTCGGTGACGCGGTTGATGCCGGTCACGACCTCAATCATGGTCACTCCGGCCTTGTCGACCAACAATGTGCCTTGCTCGACGCGCGCAACGCTGGCATTGATCAGGCTCTTGATTTCTTTGGCCGCTTCAGCCGAGCGCCCGGCCAACGAGCGCACTTCGCTCGCCACCACGGCAAAACCGCGTCCCTGCTCGCCGGCGCGCGCCGCTTCCACCGCCGCATTCAGGGCCAGAATGTTGGTTTGGAACGAGATGCCCTCAATCACCTGAATGATGTCAGCTATCTTTCGCGAGCTGGTGTTGATTCCTTTCATGGTTTGCACCACCTCGGCCATCACCGCGCCGCCCTGCACCGCCACGCTACTGACAGTTAAAGCAAGTTGATTGGCCTGTCGAGCGCTGTCGGCGTTTTGCTGGACCGTGCCACTGAGTTGTTCCATGGAGGCTGCGGTTTGTTGCAGCGCGCTGGCTTGTTGCTCGGTTCGCGCCGATAAATCGCTGTTGCCCGAGGCAATCTGGGCGCTGGCCGTGGCTACGCCCTCGGAGCCGCTGCGTACGTTGCTCACCACCTGCACCAGCTGGTCACGCATGGCCTTGACGGTGGCCAACACGCTGCTGTCGTCACCCGGCCGGACAGCGATGCTTTGGGTCAAATCGCCCGCACGCACGGCTTCGGTAGCGGCAACGAGCGCGCTGGGCTCAGCGCCGAGGCGGTTCATGAGCCAGCCCTTGATCGCCATCAAACTCCATAGAGCAACCATGGCGTTTCCCAGCGCCACGGCCAGCAAGGTCGCGTACCAGAAATTCTTGTCACTCGTGGCTTGCTCCACCGCCAAGCGGGTGCGGGCATCCACCAAAACCAGAAACTGGTCCACCTGTTTCATGATTTTGGCTTTGAAGAGGTGGTAGTTTTGGTCGTGCATCATGGCGCGCGCTTTGACCAGGTCGGGCTCGCCCTTCAGGGTAAAGCCGCCCTTGCCGTCAGCGAGTTGACCTTTGACCAGATTCATGGCCACGGTCTCGGTGTTGACCAGGTCATCAGAGTTGGCTTGCGCCTCCTTGAGCTTGGAGAACTCCTCCTCGGTGAAACCTGCGCCTTTCATCAACTCCTGCAAGGCGATGGTGGCGCCGGTGCCACGACCTGGATCGCTGCCGGTGGCGCGGAAGTCCCAGTAGATTTTCTCGTAGCCATTGGGGCGTGGCTGTTTACCGGAGCGAATATCGAGTATCTCGAAGTACTGCTTTTCCCAATGTGGGTCGCCTGAGACCACGTAGGTGCGTGCCAGGCGCGTCAGGTCATCGGAGCTTTGCCGCAGCTCGTCGGCTAATAGGTAGGAGTCGTAACGTGTTTTGTTTACCGCTGCGACCCGGTCATTGGCGCGGCCCAGCAGCATCAACGTCAAGGCAAGCGCTGCTGCGGCCACGGTGACGGCCATCAGCATCACACGGAACATTTGTTTAATTGTATTCATTACCCGGATTCCAATAAAAGGTGCTAGCCCGGTGTGGACTCGCAGTTGGTTTGTGTTGCCAGCGCCATCTTCTGGCTCAGAGCTTGTGAATAAATCGAATCTCAGCACGGATTCGTTGTGTCAGGATGCTGTGACAGCTGACCAAGAGGATCCGTCTGGTAGAGATTCTTAGATTGTTCATTTCGTTTTTGAAGCAACTGCTCGCGCCATTCCCGTAAACTGTCAAAATGATTGGGCACAGGAAAGAGACGTTGATGAAGGTTTTGGAGCATGGACACGGGTTTGGTTTGTCAGTTTTCGGCCAACAGGCACCTTTTTATTCTTGCAGAGTTGTCTTGCAACGGCAAATCCTCACCAATTCTCACCAATTCTCACCAGTCATTGAGAAGGGGAACTTCTGACTAGAATCCCCGCAATGCTGCGCCTGCTTGCCTTGCTTCTCTTTCATCTGCTGTGCTTTCCAGCCTATAGCGGGCCATCCGTGCATTTGAGCGCCAGCGACATTCGGCATGCTTTTGCAGGAACCGAATGCTCCTTTCTTCGCGACCAGCAGGGCCAATGGCACATAGAGGATGTTGCCAGTCCTGCGTTTGCTTCCAAATTTCAAGACTTGGCCCGCCCTCCATCCTTCGGCTACACCAAAGATGTGATCTGGCTTCGCATCACGCTACAACGTGAAAGTGACGCGCCTGAAATGTGGTCCCTGGAAGTGACAAACCCATTCATCAATGACCTGCAATTCTTTACGCTGCACGGTGGTCGGTTTTCAGCATCCCAAGCCGGGGACCGGTTTGCTTTTGCCTCACGGCAGATTGCATTTCACCATCCGGTCTTCAAAGTGGCACTGCCCGATACCAAGGAGCACACGTTTTATCTTCGCATGGCCTCGGACTCCAGTCTTTCGTCCCAATTGCTGCTGTGGCAGCCGACCGCTCTGCGCGATGCAGGACAGCAGGAAATCATCTTGCTTGGCGGTCTGCTGGGCATGGTCGTCATGTCGTTTCTGATTTCCCTGGTCCACTGGGCCAGTAACCGTGACCCCTCACTATTGCGTTTCTGTGGATTGACTGTAATGGTCTTTTTCTTTATCCCCGCGCAATTAGGTTTGTGGTCGCAATTCGTCTTTATGCACCAACCACTGGTAGGTGACTTGCTGGTGCCGTGGACACTGGCATGGATGGTCGCAGCGGTCCTGGTTGTATTTGGTAAAGCGCTGGAAATACCAAAGACATTTCCGCGCGTCGCCCGGTTGCTGCAAACCATGTTTGTCGTTTGTCTGTTGCTGCCACTCACGCGAGAACTTGATCTGTATTGGTTGATCGGTGGGCCTGTTTTACAAATTTTGTTTATGGCCAGCCTCGCCATCACTGGTGGCATATCTCTGCTGCGCTGGCAAGCGAAAATAGAAGGCTCGGCTTACATCGTCGCAGCGCACGTAGTGCTCATAGCCTCGCTGCTCACCGGGCGCTTGATGTTGCTGGGCATGCTACCGGTCAATGCCGTGACTTATACAAGCTGGATTCCGGGTACTTTGGCTTTTTTACTCCTCGTTTACGCCGGCATAGTGACAGATGCGCTGATCGCATCGCGTGAGCGTGCTGCCGCCCTAAAAGAGTCTGGGCTTGCCAAGGAGATTGCCGCACAAGAGCAAAGGTTGCGTAAAGAGCAATCCGTGTTTTTCTCCTTTGTTGCGCATGAGTTACGCTCGCCTTTGGGAGTTATCGTCGCGGGGCTGAAAAACCTGCGTCGGGAGTTGACGGATAGTGGCTTGCATACCGATTCAAGTTTGCGCCGCATGGTGCGGGCCACGCAGCGTATGGACTCGCTGATTGAACGCCATTTGCATTTGCAGCGTTTGGCAAGTGGTGATTTCGCTCCCAACTTTAGCACCGTCTCCCCCCTCCAACCTGCATCCGATGCCCTTGTGGATGTACGTGCAGCGTATCCGGAGCGGGTATTTGACCTGTCATATCCGTTCAATCTTCCCTCAACGGTGGAGATAGATTCCGAATTGATTACGCTCGCAATCGGCAATTTATTGACCAATGCAGCAAAATACTCGCCTATCGACGGTGTCGTGCGGCTTGATGTTTGCGTTGACAGTATGTTGCGCTACTGTGTCAGTGATCGCGGACCGGGGATATCAACCGAGGAACAGTCCCGGCTATTCCAGGTGTTTCAGCGCTCGTCCTCGGCACGCGGGAAAGTCGGGTTCGGAATTGGCCTGGCCACTGCCAAGCGTGTGGCAGAAGTCCATGGCGGAGCACTGGCGTACGAGGATGGCAAAGAAGGGGGGGCACGGTTCTCCTTGTCCCTGCCACTTCAGCCACTTCAAGATGTCAAGGATTTTGCAACATGACCACTGTCCTGTTCGTTGAAGATGATGTCGATTTGCGTGAGGAACTTTCGGACTACCTCATGACAGCGGGCTATCACGTCAAAGGTGTTGGCTCGGTGGCCGATGCCGAGGTGGCGCTCGCCCAGCCGTTTGACTTGCTGATACTGGACATCAATTTACCCGACGGCAGCGGCATGGAACTTTGCCGACGATTGCGCCCGTATATTCGTTCTGGCATCGTGATGTGCACCGGACGTAGTGAACGCGAACTGCGTATTGGTGGCCTGAAAGATGGTGCCGATGCGTATTTGGTTAAGCCTGTGGACCCCGAAGAACTGGAAGCAACGCTGATCAGCATCAGCCGACGCATGGCCAGTGTCACGAGTTCCATGGTCGAACCAGCACCGTTGCCGGTGCAATGGCGTCTGGACCGCACCCGTCAGACATTGACTGGCCCCAGCGGCAAGGTACTCAATCTGAGTCAGGGGGAGAGTCTTTTGCTGCGTTGCATCCTGGAAAACCCAGCTCGGGAAGCCTCTCGTGCCGCATTGATTGAGCGATTTAGCCAAAGCGACCTACCGACCAATGGACACCGAATCGAAGCACTCATCAGCAGGCTGCGAGGCAAGGTTCTCGAACAGATGAAACTGAGTTTGCCGCTGCACTCCATTTATGGTCAAGGTTATAGTTTCCTGGATCATGTTGATCTGATCTGATGTTGATCTTTTACCCAGCGACGTTAACAGGCCAACACCTGTCTGGAACCAGCTGGCGCAGGGTCGCGGCAAGGTGTGCTGCGTCAAAAGGTTTACCCACGTGCGCGTCCATGCCGGCATCCATACTGGCTTGCTGATCGGATTCCATCACGTTGGCGGTCATGGCGATGATGGGCAGTTGCCGCAAGCCCAGCTCGTTGCGGATGAGCCGCGTGGCTGTCAGGCCGTCCATCACCGGCATCTGGATGTCCATGAGCACGGCATGCACATCGCTTGCGTGCACACGCAGGTAGTCCAGCGCCAGTTGCCCATTTTCCGCATGGTGCACCACCGCCCCTCGCCCCTGCAGCGTGCGCATGGCCACCATGGCATTGATGGCGTTGTCTTCCACCAGCAGCACGCAAAGCCCCTCCAGCGAGCGTTTGGGCGTCTGTGCGGCGTGCAAAACCTCAGTGGACGCCGGGATCTGCGACGGCGCGACCACGCCAAACGGCAACTCCACCGCAAAGGTGGAACCCTGGCCTGGCGTGGAATGCACACTCAGGCGACCACCCATCAGCTCGATCAGCTGGCGCGCGATGACCAACCCCAGACCCGTGCCGCCAAACCGGCGCGTGGTGGATTCGTCCGCCTGCGTAAAAGGTTGAAACAACCGCGCCCGCTGCTCGGCACTCATGCCGATGCCGGTATCGATCACCGAGAACACGAGCCAGTGGCGTTCGTCGTCCTCGCGCGGTGGCGTTGATTCCACGCGCAGCATCACCTGGCCCTGCTGCGTGAATTTGACCGCATTGGATAGCAAATTGTTGAGCACCTGCCCCAGGCGCAACGCATCACCCAGCAACCAGGGTGGCAGCCGCTCTTCCTGTTGCAGGACGAAAAGAACACCCTTGTCGTCTGCCATCTTTCCAAACAAGGCTTTGGCGTTTTGCAGCACCTGCGTCAACGCAAAGGGTGCTTGCTCAATGGTGAGTTTGCCCGCATCAATCTTGGACAAATCCAGGATGTCATTGACGATGCCCAGCAGGGACTGTGCCGATGCATAACTCTCGTTGAGCAGTTTGCGCACATCGCCTGGCAGCTCGGATTCCAGCGCCAGCCGGGTCAATCCCAGCACACCGTTCATGGGCGTGCGGATCTCGTGGGACATATTGGCCAGGAACATGGACTTGGCCTGGTTGGCCTGATTGGCCTCGTCACGCGCCAACACAGCCTCACGTTCGGCCAGCTTGAGGCGACGCTCGCTTTGTTCCAACTCATGTTGCACACGCACGGACACCAGCAGCGGCAGGCACGACACCATGAAAAAATTAAGCAACAAAGCCAGCGCGTAAGACAGCACGTACACCGTATTGAGCAACTGGTCATGTGACAACACATCATCCGGCGCGCGCCAGAACATGATGCCCCTGGCCAGCATCATGGAACTGACCAGCAAAATGACGATTCCCAGCGTATAGGCCAGCCGCCGCTCGGTGCGCAGGGCAGCATCGTGCGCCAGCCGTGCCATCCAGGCGGACACCAGCAGTTCCCGTGCCCCCAGCAGGGCAACCGCCGACAACGACAACGACGAGAGCACGATGCGCGGCTCAATGGACGGTGTGGCGTACGTGAACCAGGCAAAGCCCGCAGCCGTGGCCGCCAGCAACGGCGCAACCCAGGTTCTGGAAACACGCTTGCCAAAAAACAGCCGGTAGCCAATCAACAACTCACATTGCCCGGCCAGCAACAGCACGTTCGCAACGACGATGGACAACAGGTCTGGAATCACCCCTCGCAAGGCTATCAGCAAGAAGGCCATCGCATTGAACGTCACCCCCCGGACCCACGCCCGGGTGGCATCAACATTGAACGAAAACCGCCCCATGAAGCGCAGCACCAGTGGCAGCAACAAGCTGGTCACCATGGAGAGGATGTTGAGCGTTTTGATGTCAAGCATGGCGCCACGTACCCAGCAACTCAACGGATAAAAATTTCAACCGCATGCCGCAAAGTATGGCACAGCTGGGGAGTACGGGAGTGCACCATGGCGCGGCAGCAGGTCGCTCCTTGCGTGGCGAGCTGACTTTCAAAGCACCACTACAAAATCCGTAGCTTCCCCCGCACATTGGACAAGCGCTTGCGCCCGTTTTGATACCGTTTTCCGCCCGTGCGCCGCCCGCAACGCAGGGTATTGGCATCCATCGGGGCGTGGTGCAGAGCTATTTGGGGGTGTTTTACACGGTGTTTTAGCCTGTAGGCCTTGTGGTATGAGCGGGAACAGCTTCTTAATTTGCAGCATTCGCATGGGGCGTTACCTGATTGCCGTTGGGGCGCACGCAGCGCCCGTTTGCTGCACAATGGCGCACTTTGGTACTTTGAACTCTTCGAACTCTTCCGGCACCATAAACCATGACAAAACCTTGCATCCTCATCCCCGGCAGCAGGTCGTCGGCGCTGCCCTGGGCACGCATCAACGGATCGGTCTGTGAGTAAAGAACCGCTTTATCACGCCATGGCGGTGGCAGATGTCATCGCCGAGCTGCGCACCAACCTTGAAACTGGACTGTCCAACGACGACGCCGGCGTTCGGCTTGCCAAGTACGGACCTAATGTGCTCCCCAAGGCCAAGGGCGACACCGCCTGGACGCTGCTCTGGCGGCAGATCAACTCCCCACTGATTTGGGTTCTGGTCGCTTCAGGCTTCGTCGCAATGCTGGTCGATCCGGGCGACGGTATCAAGAACGGTCTGGTCATCCTGGGCGTTGTGGTGCTCAACACCCTCATCGGTTTCGTCCAGGAATTCAAGGCGGGCAAGGCGATTGAGGCACTGAGCCAGATGGTGCCCGAAAACGTCACCGTCCTGCGTGACGGCAAGAAGGCCACCGTGGCCGGGGCCGACCTCGTGCCCGGCGACGTGATCCTGTTGGCGTCGGGTGACAAGGTTCCCGCAGACATGCGACTCGCAGCGGTCAAGACGCTCAAGATTGAAGAGGCGGCCCTCACGGGCGAGTCCGTCCCGGCGGAAAAAGACACCGCCGCCTCGGCAGTGAACGCCGGCATTGGCGACCGATCCGGCATGGTGTTCGGTGGCACCCTGGTGACTTATGGCACGGCCACCGCCGTCGTCTGCAGCACCGGCGCGGCGACCGAGCTGGGGCGCATCTCGACCATGCTCAAGGAAGCCACCAACCTGCAAACCCCGCTGACCAGGGCGCTGCAAAGCATAGGCAAATACATCACCATCGGCATCGTCGTGATCGCGGCCATCATGCTGGTCGTAGGCACCTGGCGCACCATGGCCGAGACCGGCGTTGCATTCCTGCCAGCCCTGCGCGAGACCGTGATTTTCGCCATCGCGTTGGCCGTCGGCGCGATCCCCGAAGGCCTGCCCGCCATCGTCACCATCGCGCTCGCAATTGGTGTGCAGCGCATGGCCGCGCGGCGCGCCGTCGTTCGCAAGCTACCGGCTGTCGAAACGCTCGGCTCGACCACCACCATTTGCTCCGACAAGACAGGCACGCTTACCCGCAACGAAATGACCGTGCAGGCCCTTTGGACGCCGCGTGGCAGCTACGCCATCACGGGCGTCGGCTACGAACCTGTCGGGCAGATCAGGAACTCCGTCGGCGCCGACCTCACCGGCAAGGTCCCGGCCGACGTTCACGATCTGCTGCTGGCCGGGGCGCTGTGCAACGACGCGACCCTGGTGCATGAAGGCGGCACGTACAAGATAACCGGCGACCCGACCGAGGCGGCGCTGGTGGTCTCGGCCGAGAAGATCGGCTTGGGGGTGGAGGCTGTGCGTCGCGACCACGCCCGCCTCGACGCGATTCCGTTCGAGTCGGAAAACCAGTTCATGGCCACGCTGCACCAGCGTCCCGGAGACAGCCCAAGGCTCATCCTCAAGGGCGCGCCGGAAGTGATTCTGAAACGCTGCGAGGGCATCGACCCAGCCGCCGTGCTGGCAGAAGTCTCGCGACTGGCGGCGCAAGGCATGCGCGTACTGGCCATCGCGGCCAGGCCAACGGCGCAGAGCAAGCACTTGCAGATGTCCGACACGGCAGGCGGACTCACGCTGCTGGGGCTGCAGGGGATGATCGACCCGCCGCGTAGCGAGGCCATCGAGGCCATCAAGGCATGCCATGCAGCCGGCATCACCGTCAAGATGATCACCGGCGACCACAAGGAAACCGCGCAGGCCATCGGTGCGCAGCTCAACATTCTCACCGATGCCCAAGTCGTCACCGGCGCACAGCTCGCCGAGATGGGCGACGCGCAGATGCAGCAGGTGGTGCGCACGACCAACGTTTTCGCCCGTGTCGCACCCGAGCACAAACTCAGGCTTGTCAAGGCCTTGCAGGCCAACCATCAGGTCGTGGCCATGACCGGCGACGGGGTCAACGACGCGCCGGCGCTCAAGCAGAGCAACATCGGGGTGGCCATGGGCATCACCGGCACCGCTGTCTCCAAGGAGGCAGCGGACATCGTGCTGAAGAGGAACGCAAAGCGCTGGCGACAATCAATTCCGAGGGAGGTAACTCGGGTCTGATGGTGCGCAGCCAACTGCGGAAATGATGCCAAACCATAGCGGAGTGGTTGATTGCGAGATGCTGCAGCAAACCCTGTGCGATGCACCCGAGCTGGACATGTAGATGAAAGGTACGTAGCTTGCGTCGTACGGCATTGCGATAGTCTTCGGTAGTGCGATGCAGATATTGATCGTCTTGACCCCGGGACAAAGGCTTCATGGCGCGCATCCAGAAGTGGTAGGCATAAGTACCGATGACATGAACTGCCTGGCGAAAACCAAGCTCAATCTTGAAGCGGTAGCTGTAGACTCACGGTTCGTTCATTTTTTCTGGGGGTTCGTTAAATTGCGGGGCCAAAAATGAGAGTTTTCGCCCACTTTCGACGCGAAATTGCCCCAATTTTGGGATGGACCATCGATTGCATAAATTTAAGCAACTCGCTCGACACCCAACCCCCACCAAAAAGACGGAAATCTGACTTTTTCAGGCGAATTTGCCGACCAATCTTCGGAACTAGCTTTCGAAATCAGCGAACGGTGAGTGTAGAGTTGGATGATTTGTAATGGTGGTATGAGCAGGTCGGTACACATCAGAAAAATCATTCCACGATCTGGCCCGTGGTACGACGGCAGCCCCGGTGAGCTGCGCGGGCGCAAGGGGCAGACGTTTGAGGGTGGCTACCGCGTGCCGCTGATCGTGCGCTGGGACTGCAAGTGCGCGCGCGGCCAGACCTGTGACGCGCTGTCCATGAACCTGGACCTGTTCACCTCCCTGTTGCGCGTGGCCGGCATACAGCCGCCCAAGGACCGCGTGGTGGACGGGCGCGATATCTCCCCGTTGTGGTTCGCGCCCACCGCCAAGCACGAAGCCCGCGAACTGTTTTTCTACCACCAGGGCCAGCTGGAGGCCATGCGCTCCGAGCAATGGAAGTACATCCAGAGCATCAACCACTATGTATGGCCCTTGCCGGTCAACAAGAAGCTGGGGGGCTTGAGCGTGCACACCAGTGGTCCGCTGCCGATGCTGTTCGACCTGGGTCGCGACCCCGGCGAATCCTACAACCTGGCGCAGCGTTACCCCGAGCGCGTGGCCCAGCTCGATGCCAGCATGAACCGCTGGTGCGACGAGATGGCGCGCAGCCCCTTGGGCCTGGTCCCGTAGCGCCCTGGCCCCAGCACCGCCAAAAACGATACATTGGCTGTTTTCGCAGCCCTTAGCGTTCACGCACCAACACGACCAATGGTCCAGCCCAGCGTCATACCGATTCGACTCGCCAACGCGAGCGGCCCCGCGCTGGCGCTGCCTGCCCCGCCGACGGGGGAATTGCGCCGCTTCCATGCCATGGTGAAGCCCAGCGGCGCGCAGTGCAACCTGGACTGTGCCTACTGCTTCTATCTGCACAAGGAAGAGCTGCTGCAGCAGCCCAAGAAGTCGCGCATGGGCGACTCGGTGCTGGAGCAACACATTCGCCAGTACATCGAGGCGCACACCGGCCCGGAGGTGGTTTTCTCCTGGCAGGGTGGCGAGCCCACCTTGATGGGTCTGGATTTTTTCCACCGCGTGATTGCGCTGCAGCAGCGCTACAAGAAGCCCGGCCAAGCCATTGAGAATGACCTGCAGACCAACGGCATCTTGCTTGACGAGGCCTGGTGCGCCTTCCTCAAAGAGCACAATTTTCTGGTCGGCCTGTCCATCGACGGCCCGGCCGCACTGCACAACGCGTTTCGCTACAGCAAGGGCGGCACGCCCAGCTTCGAGCGCGTTATGGAGGCTGTTGCACTGCTGCGCCAATACGCCATACCATTCAGCGCCCTGTGCGTCGTGAATCGCCTGAACGCCAGGCGGCCGACCGACGTCTACCGCTTCCTGCGCGAGCAGGTGCGTCCGCGCATCATCCAGTTCATTCCCTGTGTCGAGCCCAAGGACTTTCGATTCGTCGCACCCGGTCACTGGCCGCCAGCGCCCGCACCCGCGCCAAGCCCAGAGGCCTGCGATGGTGTTGTTGTTGGAGGTGGTGGTGGAGGTGGTGGAGGTGGTGGAGGCGGTGGACGCGGTGGAGTTGGTGGCAGTGGCACTGCCACTTCAACTGCAACTGCGCCCGCCGAAGCGGGCATCGCGCCAGTAGAACCGGGGAGCGCCGAATCAGCGGTCACCGATTGGTCGGTAGCACCGCAAGACTGGGGCTACTTTCTGACGCGCATCTGGGACGAGTGGTTGCGCCGGGACTATGGCAAAGTCTTCGTCGACCAGTTCGAGAACGTCATCTCGCAGATGTTCGGCTACGGGGCGCAGAAGTGCGTCAGCGCCCAGACCTGCGGCAAGGCACTGGCCATCGAGCACAACGGCGACCTGTACAGCTGCGACCACTTTGTCTACCCCGAATACAAGCTGGGCAACATCCTGCAGGTGCACGAGGGCGACCTGGCCTTTTCGCAGCGCCAAGAGGCCTTTGGTCTGGCCAAGCACAGCACGCTGCCCGGCTATTGCGCGGCCTGCGCCTACCTGGATCTGTGCTGGGGCGATTGCCCGAAAAACCGTTTTGCGACAACGCCCGAGGGCGAGGCCGGCTTGAGCTATCTGTGCCCCGGTTTGAAGCAGTTCTATGCCAAGGCGCGTGCGGCCCGTGGTGAACTCAGTCGCCGCCTGGGATTTTAGTCGATGCTGCCCTGATGCCCAAAGCCTGCCGTCCACGGCGGCGAGTCACACTCGCACGCCCAAGAAGAGATTGCGCCATCCGCCGCCTCACAGCTTCTTGGCCAAGTAGCCGGAGTAGGCCAACTGTTCCACCCCATCCACGCGCACCACGCTCACAGTCTCGCCGCCCTGCGCCAAGGGGCCCAGGAGCAGGGCCTGGGTGTCGGACACCGGCATCAGGATCAAGCGCAGCGTCTCGCCGGGTGCGTCGATGGTGCTGATGGCCAGCATCAGGTAGCCGTGTTCTTCGACCAGGCTGATGCGCTGGGCAACCTGGGGGTCCGAACCCAGGTTGGTGATGGCGTAGTCGCCCAGGCGTTTGCGCCAGGGCTCCAAATCCAGCGGTGGCGTGATGCGCTGGCCCACCAGCATTTCCTGCGCGCCCACGCGGGAAAACAGCAACTCGCGCCCAGCCACGGATCGGCGTACCAATCCGATCTCACCGATGGGCCCCAAATTCAGATGGATAAAGCCAAACAGGGCGTAGTCAATGCCCAATAGGCCATCGCTGCGTTGGCGAAAATCAAAACTTTTGCCCAGAGCTTGGGCCTTCAGGCCTTGTCCATGGGTGCGCACGCGCACCAGGCCAAAGGTGGTCGTGTAGTCACCGGGAAAGTCGCGCAGGGCCTGCTCCGGCAAGGCAGCATCCACCCAGCCCGGTTGTTGGTACGCGGGCTGTTCAATGCCGGTCTTGGCTTGCAGAGCCAGCTTCAACGTCTCGGTCGCCACGCGGTCAACCACGCCCTCGGCGGTGTTGGAGTTGCCCAGCACGACCACGCCCAGCTTGTGCCGTGGCAGGACATACAGGGCACTGCGGAACATGCCGATGCTCCCGCCATGGTGCGCCACCGGCCCGCCGTTATGTATGGCGGATTTGCCCAGGCTACTGAGCATCCAGCCCAGGCCGACCTGGAAATTGGCATCCAGCGGGACGGCCGTGTTTTGCGGGCGCAGCATCTCCGCGACGCTCTGAGCCTGCAGAATCTGCTGACCGCCCGAACGGCCTTCGGCGAAGACCATGGACATGAAGCGGCTCAAATCATGGACGCTGGAGTTGAGGCCGCCGGCGGGCACGTCGCGCATGGGAACCTCGGGCACCGCCTCGCGCTTGCGATAGCCCAGCGACATCTGTGGCGATGGCGACGCACCGGTATCGAAGGATGAGCTGGCCATGCCCAGCGGCAGCAACAGCGCGCGCTGCATGTGCTGCGCAAACGGGGTCGCACTCTGGCGTTCAAGCACCCGGCCCACCAGCGCTATGCCAGCGTTGGAATACGAAAAGTGCTGATCCGGCGCGTAGGCAACATGCTCGTCGGACAGATCGGCCTCCAATAAGGCAAAGGGTCGCGGATCGGGGTTGTGAAAGCCCTTGAGCCGGTCGCGTGGCAGGCCGCTGTGGTGCGTCATGAGCTGGCGCACGGTGATGGCCGCCTGCGGCTCTCGCGTCTTGGGCGCAAAGCCCGGCAGGTAGGTTTGCACCGGCTGGTCGATGTCGATACGGCCTTGTTCGGCCAACTGCATGGCCGCCGTGTCGGTGAACAGCTTGGAGATGGAACCCACGCGGTACAGCGTGTCCGCGCTGGCCGGTATCTTACGTTCCACGTCCGCGAAGCCAAATCCTTGGGCCCAGACAACACGTTGATCGTCCACCAGGGCGATGCTGATGCCCGGCACCGGGCGCTTGGCCATCTCATATTCGATCAATTCGGTGGCGTAGGCCTGCGTCTGCCTATAGTCGCCGCGCGCCACGGTGCTGGGCCGCGTGGGGGCGCCGGCACAACCAGCCAGGACGGTAAAGCAAAGAGCGAGGGGCAGTAGTCTCATAGGCGGATGGGTGGAACGAAAGATGCGACTATAGAGGCAGCGGCACGGTGCGCGCAAACCGGTCAGAAGCCATACACCACCCCTAGCATCGCCGTGGCGTAGCGTGGCCTGCGAACGAGTGGACTGTCCATGGTTGTATTGGAAAGTGCGGTTGCGTTAACTCCGATGCCAAGACCCCATTTGGGGGTGATTTTGTAGATCAGCCCGATGCCGATTCCGACATCGCGTAGGCCCGCGGACGGGGCATAGGTTGCGTAGCCACTCGCAGCCGATTGCGCCGCGTTGACACCAAAGTAACTGCCCATATGGTTCGCATTGGCAAAGGTGGCACCCGCGCTGAGGTTCAAGCCCAACGAGGCATTGATTGGCACGGCGTACGAGGCGCCCAATTTCAAAACAGCGCCTTCGCGGGTGTTGCCAGACCCCAATTCCAGAGATGAACGAAGCCATAGCCCCTTGGCGATCGACGCTCCCACATAGCCGCTAAGAACCGCTCGTTCCTCCACATCACCCATGCCTTTGAGGTAGATGGAGTCGCTCTCTTTAGCCACTGGGGCAAATGTTTAGCCAGGTGAGTTGCATTAGCGGCTCCACCATTCTGGGCAGTGGCGATGTGGCGCTGATTCTGGATGTCCCGTCCTTGATAATGCGTAGTGTCGAAAGCGAAAAACGCGCACCGGGAATTGTCTCGCGTCAATTGTTAGAGCAATAAATTCATTTTTTACGAAGGAGAGTCTTATGAATAACCTCACCATCAAGCAGCGCCTGATTCTAGGTATTTGGCGTGGTTCAAAACACGCCAATACCGGGTAACTCACCGTTCGCTGATTTCGAAAGCTAGTTCCGAAGATTGGTCGGCAAATTCGCCTGAAAAAGTCAGATTTCCGTCTTTTTGGTGGGGGTTGGGTGTCGAGCGAGTTGCTTAAATTTATGCAATCGATGGTTCATCCCAAAATTGGGGCATTTTCGCGTCGAAAGTGGGCGAAAACTCTCATTTTTGGCCCCGCAATTTAACGAACCCCCAGAAAAAATGAGCGAACCGTGAGGGGTAACACTGTCACATGCTAAATCCATAGGGTGGCAAGCCAACCATGCCCATAATCACAGTGTTCACTAAAAATTTCGTTTTTTAACCATTCCGCCATTTTTATACTGAGAGCTCGCTGAAATGAATGTACGTAGTTTGAAAGGCCAGTTGATCCTGGTGGGGGGCTGCATGACAGTTCTCGTATGCATCCTGACCGGCTTTCTGCTTTGGCAGATGGGCGTGATGTCTGGTCAGGCGCAGCAGGACTCCGACGCTGCCCAACGCTTTACGAAAGCGCTGGTAACGGCTGAAAATGCCCATCTCCGGTTTAAAGTGCAGATTCAGGAGTGGAAGAATATCTTGCTGCGCGGCAAAGACGCTGATGCCTACGCCAAGTATGGCAAGGCATTTGACCATGAAAGTGAGCGGGTGCAGACCCTCCTGAAGCAAGCCAAGAGCGAGTTGGCAGCTCTGAATGTTCCCACGCAGGAAATTGACGCCATCATTGCGGCCCATGGGCAACTCGGCACCGAGTACCGCAAGGCCCTGGAGTCCTTCGACTCCAAAAAGCCTGACCCAGGCCAAACAGTCGACCAACTTGTCAAGGGCAAGGATCGGGCCACCAGCGATGGCTTGGTGAAATACGTCGCGGAACTCGAAAAGACCTATGCGGAACGTTCTGATGTGCAGGAACAGGCGTTTGTAGAAAGCGTTAGCAAAACACGTCATCAATCCCTGGCGGGTATCCTGATTGGAATGGCCGCCATCTTGTTGCTGCTCGGCTGGTTTGCCCGCAGCATCATGAGGCAATTGGGGGGTGAGCCTGCCGCCGCCGCCGACGTGGCCAACCACATCGCTGCGGGCGACCTGAGTAGAAAGATTGAATTGAAGGCCGGTGATCAAAGTAGCTTGATGGCATCCATGCAGCGTATGAGCACAACCATTCAGGCTTTGGTATTGGATGCCAACATGCTGGCCGAGGCCACCGTAGCCGGTCGGCTCCAGGCACGCATTGACGTTACCAATCACAAGGGTGACTACCGCAAGCTGGCAGAAGGGTTGAACTCTGTCATGATTGCGGTCAACACGCCCGTGCAGGAGTTGCAGACGGTGCTAAACGCCATGGAAGTTGGTGACTTGACCCAGTCGATGAAGCGCAGCTATGAAGGCACATGGGATGAACTCAAATCCGCTTCCAACAACATGCTCAAGAGGCTTGTGCAGGTAGTCTCTGATGTCAACGCCGGTGCGCAGGCCCTGGCCAGCGCATCCGAAGAGGTGAGTACCACTGCGCAAGCGCTGTCGCAAGCGGCCAGTGAACAAGCCGCCGGGGTGGAGGAAACCAGTGCGTCCATTGAGCAAATGACCTCCAGCATCGCCCAAAACACCGAAAACGCCAAAGTGACCGAGGGCATGGCCAGCAGGGCGGCCAAGGATGCAGCCGATGGCGGCGAGTCGGTCAACGCCACCGTGGCCGCCATGAAGCAAATTGCCAAGAAGATCAGAATCATCGACGATATTGCCGCACAGACCAACCTACTGGCATTGAATGCCGCCATTGAAGCGGCGCGCGCCGGTGATCACGGCAAGGGCTTTGCAGTGGTGGCAGCCGAGGTACGCAAACTGGCCGAGCGCAGTCAGGTGGCTGCGCAAGAAATTGGTGAAGTGGCCACCAACAGCGTTGAATTGGCCGAAAAAGCCGGAAAACTGTTGGAGCAAATGGTGCCCTCCATTCGTAAAACGGCCGACTTGGTACAAGAGATCGCGGCAGCTTCGAACGAGCAGTCGTCTGGTGTGGGGCAAATCAACTCGGCAATGAGTCAACTCAACCAAACCACTCAGCAAAACGCTTCCAGTTCCGAAGAACTGGCGGCCACCTCGGAGGAAATGAGCAGTCAGGCCGAGCAATTGCAGAACACCATGGCCTTCTTCAAACTCGTTGATGCCACGGACAGCAGCAGATTCTCGGCACACTCCCCACGCAAGATTATTGCCAGCAATAAGGACGCGGAAACGAGGATGAGAAACTTGGCACTTGGCGCAGCAGCGCATGCTGTCGATGAAAAGAAATTCTCCAGGTTTCAATAGGAGCATGCCATGAATGCGTTGGTTAAAACCGGGGGGGAGGTGCTTGGCAAGCTGGCTTCTGAGCACAAGCAGTACCTGACCTTTACGCTGGGCGGCGAGATGTTTTCGATTGGCATTTTGTGCATCCGGGAAATCATCTGGTACTCCAACCCGACCGAGGTGCCGATGATGCCCGCGTGCATTCGTGGTGTCATCAACCTGCGCGGCGCGGTGGTGCCGGTGATGGATTTGTCCAGCCGCTTTGGCAAACCGTCCACGCCCGTTACCAAGAGTACCTGCATCATCATCGTGGAGGTGCAAACTCAAAACGAAGGCGAGCACCAGAGCATGGGGGTGGTGGTGGACGCAGTACAGGCGGTTTTGGAAATAGCCACTGCCGAGATTGCGCCTGCGCCCAGTTTTGGCGCCAAAATCCGCAGCGATTTCATCGAGGGCATTTGCAAGGTCAACAGCAAATTTGTGATTCTGCTCAATGTCAATCAGGTGCTGTCGCTGCAGGAGATTGGGCAAATGGGGCAGGCAGCCGCCTTGGTCGAGTTGTAATTCAGGGCTTCCCACTTAAAGCGGGACAGCACGCTTGGCACTTTGTGGTCCGGATGGATTTGTGACAGGCTCCTGGACACTCCCAGCCAAAGCCAAAGTGCTCCTTATACAATAGCTGCTCCCGCTTGTCCCATAAGGCTTACAGCCCGATTTGCCATGTAAAAACACCCGAAAACGGCCCGTTTTGATGCCTCATGGCGGTTTTGGCGTCGCCTTGACCCGTTTTGAAGGGCAAAATTCAAGGCAAATTGGGCTGTACGCCTTATGTATCAAGCGTAAGAAGCTATCAAATTTGAATATCCAGCAAGCAAACAATGGTCAACACCAAAATGCGATACTCGCAAAAATAATCACAAAAATTCACAATACCAATGACACAGGAGACCAAGACCATGCAATTCATCAAGTCGGAAAATCTGGCTGGTGATTTCTGGGGAGGCTTGGCCGCGATGCTGGTCGCATTGCCCTCAGCTATTGCCTTTGGCGTAACCATTTATTCTCCGCTGGGTAGTTCCTACGCAGCTATGGGTACCCTGGCTGGTATTGAGGATAGGAAATCCAACCGCACGACCCCAAGTATCGCATCCTGACCCGTCCTCAAAATTTCCATTTTGGCACATTGCGATCCTCGGTTTGGCAATCGAAACGGCCTGTTTTTTTCGCTCGTGTGCCATTTTGGGTTGTCTTGGTGTGTCTCCGGTACGACTCTACCCGACAGCGGGTCTGACTCGCTGGTTTTGCTCTCACCAATGGATGCGCTGATCGGCACAATCGTCAGGTGCTGGCTGTGCTGCTTCATCCCAATCCGGCAGCGCTTCCAGCATTTCATCAGCCAGCGCATCACAGTTATCCCACAGTGGTGGCCCGCGCGGCGGGGTGATGCGTGGAGGTTGAGAGTCCACGCCGATGTGTTCCAGGATTTTGCGCACTTCTGCCGTGTTGGTAATGAAGGCAATCAGGCGCATTTGACCACCACATATCGGGCACAGCAGCGGAAAAACTTCGTAGAGGCGCGCGATCAAAACCGCCCACAGGTAATGTGCCGGTGAGCGCTTGGGTGGCGGCACTGGCTCGCACGGGGTTGGAGCACCATTGCCTTGCGGCTCAACTTCAGCTGGCGACGGCTCTTCAGTTGCGTCCTCTCGCGCGCCGAGTTGCCCGGTCTGCACTGGTGCGGCCAGTGCTGTCACTGCACAGCGCAGAGGTGAGTTCGGTGCCAGCACGCCGAAATAGCGATGCCGGTGAGTGCGTGGTGGGGGTATCAGGGCTGCAATGCGATGAATCAGCTCCAGTGGTGTGAGCACCAGTTCATCCACTTTCCTGCCTTGCTTGTCACTTGTAGGCTCACTGTGCTGTTTGGCGCAGCGGTACACCAAGGAAGCGCCCTCCTTACGCAGCCGATCCATGGCCAGTGGTGGTCGAGCGCAGTAACGCAAGAGACGCTCCAGTGCGGCACGGTCGTGGGCCTCAATGCAGACACCGGCATCGAGCGAGAAGCCGCTGTGTTGGTAAGCCAACATCTCCTTGGCATCGGTCTTCTCGATCAGATCGCACCTGACGAAGGCGCGCAAGATGCGTTTGCGCAGGCAAACCTGCGATTGCGCCACGGCAGTCGACTCGATTCCGCTGGCCGGGTGAAAGATGAGGCGCGGCGCTGCGGCTGTGGCATCCGCTTCGCCCGCCGCCACCTCAAATACCCCATCAACCACGCACACATGGAAATGCACATGCTCGTTCAGGCTGGAGCCAAACCGGTGGATGTGGACTTGGGGTTTTGCCAAAGCTACCGCGCCGATGTGCAGTGCTGCCTTATCCACCTGCGCCGCACCCGGGCAGTGGGCCTGTAGACTTTGCTCAATGACCCGCAGGAAGATGTGCAGCACCCTATTGAGCACCGCCCCATCGCGCTGCATGAAGTAACGCAGCCGTTTGGGAACCGACAGCACCCATTGGCGCACCGGCAGTCGGGGAAAAACGTGATCGCTCAGGTGCGCTGCCGTTTCCACCATGCGCCGGGTGTTGCATGATGAGCATACGCCACGGCCCTTGCAAGAGAATGCGATGAAAAAGTCGTGGCCGCATGCATCACAGCGGGCGCGCGCAAAACCATGGGCGAAGATGCCGCACTCCAGGTATTTGCGAAAGGTCTGCTCGACGTAGACTGGGGGCGTGTGGTGGTCGCCTTGGCCATCAAACTGACCCGCGCTTGCCAACTCCAGCCACGTCTCGAAGTGCTCGGCAATGGTGCGATACAGCAGGGTTCGCTCGGGATGGCACTGGTTGTAGAGTTTGGGCTTGGCACCCTGGTGCGCGCCCGCATGTGGATGCGAGCGCTGTTGCGCGGGTGGTGCGACGGCGGACATGGCGCAGTAGCGGGGTGCATTGGATGTCAGTAGTGCTGTGGTTTTGTACAGTATTATGCTGAGGTCTGCAACTGCTCTTGTTTGGCCATTGCTCCGGGATAACTCCTAAAAAAATAGCTGCTCCCGCTCTCCACACATGGGCTACACGCCAAAATGCCTTCAGCGCGGTACAGAGCGTTTTGAGGGAATTTTCCGTAGTGTTTTAGCCTGTAGGCCTTACAGGACAAGCGGGAACAGCTTCCAAATTTATAGCGTTTACATGAAGCACCGGCTGGTGCCGATTGGGACACACGCAGCCCCCGCTTGCTGCACAATGGCACACTTTGGTACTTTGAACTCTTCGAACTCTTCCGGCACCATAAACCATAAACCATGACAAAACCTTGCATCCTCATCCCCGGCAGCAGGTCGTCGGCATTGCCCTGGGCTCGCATCAACGGGCCGGTCTATGAGTAAAGAACCGCTTTATCACGCCATGGCGGTGGCAGATGTCATCGCCGAGCTGCGCACCAACCTTGAAACTGGACTGTCCAGCGACGACGCCGGCGTTCGGCTTGCCAAGTACGGACCGAATGTGCTCCCCAAGGCCAAGGGCGACACCGCCTGGACGCTGCTGTGGCGGCAGATCAACTCCCCGCTGATCTGGGTTCTGGTCGCTTCAGGCTTCGTCGCCATGCTGGTCGATCCGGGCGACGGCATCAAGAACGGTCTGGTCATCTTGTGCGTTGTGGTGCTCAACACCCTCATCGGTTTCGTCCAGGAATTCAAGGCGGGCAAGGCGATTGAGGCACTGAGCCAGATGGTGCCCGAAAACGTCACCGTCCTGCGTGACGGCAAGAAGGGCCACCGTGGCCGGGGCCGACCTCGTGCCCGGCGACGTGATCCTGTTGGCGTCGGGTGACAAGGTTCCCGCAGACATGCGACTCCGCAGCGGTCAAGACGCTCAAGATTGAAGAGGCGGCCCTCACGGGCGAGTCCGTCCCGGCGGAAAAGACACCGCCGCCTCGGCAGTGAACGCCGGCATTGGCGACCGATCCGGCATGGTGTTCGGTGGCACCCTCGTGACCTATGGCACGGCCACCGCCGTCGTCTGCAGCACCGGCGCGGCAACCGAGCTGGGGCGCATCTCGACCATGCTCAAGGAAGCCACCAACCTGCAAACCCCGCTGACCAGGGCGCTGCAAAGCATAGGCAAGTACATCACCATCGGCATCGTCGTGATCGCGGCCATCATGCTGGTCGTGGGCACCTGGCGCACCATGGCCGAGACCGGCGTCGCATTCCTGCCGGCCCTGCGCGAAACCGTGATTTTCGCCATCGCGCTGGCCGTCGGCGCGATCCCCGAAGGCCTGCCCGCCATCGTCACCATCGCGCTCGCAATTGGTGTGCAGCGCATGGCCGCGCGGCGCGCCGTCATTCGCAAGCTACCGGCTGTCGAAACGCTCGGCTCGACCACCACCATTTGCTCCGACAAGACGGGCACGCTGACCCGCAACGAAATGACCGTGCAGGCCCTTTGGACGCCGCGTGGCAGCTACGCCATCACGGGCGTCGGCTACGAACCTGCCGGGCAGATCAGGAACTCCGTCGGCGCCGACCTCACCGGCAAGGTCCCGGCCGACGTTCACGATCTGCTGCTGGCCGGGGCGCTGTGCAACGACGCGACCCTGGTGCATGAAGGCGGCACGTACCAGATAACCGGCGACCCGACCGAGGCGGCGCTGGTGGTCTCGGCGGAGAAGATCGGCTTGGCGGTGGAGGCGGTGCGCCGCGACCACGCCCGCCTCGACGCGATTCCGTTCGAGTCGGAAAACCAGTTCATGGCCACGCTGCACCAGCGTCCCGGAGACAGCCCAAGGCTCATCCTCAAGGGCGCGCCGGAGTGATTCCTGAAACGCTGCGAGGGCATCGACCAGCCGCCGTGCTGGCAGAAGTCTCGCGACTGGCGGCGCAAGGCATGCGCGTACTTGCCATCGCGGCCAGGCCAACGGCGCAGAGCAAGCACTTGCAGATGTCCGACACGGCAGGCGGACTCACGCTGCTGGGGCTGCAGGGGATGATCGACCCGCCGCGTAGCGAGGCCATCGAGGCCATCAAGGCATGCCATGCAGCCGGCATCACCGTCAAGATGATCACCGGCGACCACAAGGAAACCGCGCAGGCAATCGGTGCGCAGCTCAACATTCTCACCGATGCCCAGGTCGTCACCGGCGCACAACTCGCCGAGATGGGCGACGCGCAGATGCAGCAGGTGGTGCGCACGACCAACGTTTTCGCCCGTGTCGCACCCGAGCACAAACTCAGGCTTGTCAAGGCCTTGCAGGCCAACCATCAGGTCGTGGCCATGACCGGCGACGGGGTCAACGACGCGCCGGCGCTCAAGCAGAGCAACATCGGGGTGGCCATGGGCATCACTGGTACCGCTGTTTCCAAGGAGGCAGCGGACATCGTGCTGCTCGACGACAACTTCGCGTCCATCGCCGCCGCAGTCGAGGAAGGCCGCCGCGTCTATGACAACCTCATCAAATCGCTCGTTTTCGTCTTGCCGACCAACCTCGGCTTGGCGATGATTCTGATGGCGGCGGTCATCTTCTTCCCGTTCCTGCTCAATCCCGCGACCGGTCTGAAGGAGCTGTTGCTGCCGATGGCACCGACGCAGTTGTTGTGGATCAACCTGGTGGCGACGGTTGCGCTAGCGCTGCCGCTGGCGTTTGAAGCCAAGGAGCCCAATATCATGCAACGCCCCCCGCGCAGCCCGGACGCACCCGTTTTATCAGGCTTCGTGGTCATGCGGACGTTTGTCACGGCCACATTGATGACGGTCGGGGCGGTCGGGCTGTTCCTTTGGGAATACCACGCGAGCGGCGAGACGGTGGAAGCCATGCAAAAAGGGCAGACGATGGCCGTGACGACGGTCATCCTGTTCCAGGTTTTCTACGTCCTCCACTGCCGCAGCCTCAAGGGTTCGCTACTGTCTATCGGGCTGTCGAGCAACAAGACCGTGTTCATCGGCATTGCCGCGCTGCTGCTACTGCAGCTTGGCTTCATCTACCTGCCATTCATGAACGTGGTCTTTGGCGCACTGCCACTGAGCGCCACAGAATTGCTGGTGGCAACGGTGGTCGGCATGATCATCCTGCCGGTGATCAGCGTCGAAAAGCTGCTGCACAACAGGCTCGAAGCACACCGTTCCTAAAAATATTCACTAGCACCACTGCAAAATCCGTAGCTGCTCCCGCACATGGGACAAGCGCTGGCGCCCGTTTTGATACCGTTTTCTACCGTGTACCGCCCGCAGCAGCAGGGTATTGCCACCCGTCGGGGCGTAGCGCAGGGCTTTTGGGGGGTGTTTTACGCGGTGTTTTGGCTTGTAGGCCTTATGGGATGTGCTGGGACAGCTTCTGAATTTATAGCGTTAGTGCATTGGTGTGCAGATCAGTTTCTGGGCATTACACTGTGGACTATGCCCTCCCATACCCACCAATCACCTGCCGTCCTTCGCGCCGCCCGCGACTTCGCGCATCGGGTGGCCGCCGCGTGGCCCATGCGCGCAGCCGTGCTGTTTGGCAGTCAGGCGCGGGGCAGCGCTTCTGCCGGGAGCGACACGGACGTGGCCATACTGCTCAGTGGCGAGCCGGGCGACTTTGTGGCCACCAAGCTGGCCTTGGACGATGTGGCCTACGACGTGCTGCTGGATTCCGGCATTCGCATCCAACCCCTGCCCATCTGGGAACCGGAATGGGCGCACCCGGAGCGCTACAGCAACCCGCGACTGCTGAAGAACATTGCCCGCGAGGGTTTGGCGCTGTGACTGTGCAAGAGCGCATGGCTAAAGCAAACCGCGCACTGGCATCGGCAAGGCTTTTGCTGGACAGCGGCGACGTGGATGGCGCATGCAACCGTGCCTACTACGCCATGTTTGATGCTGCACAGGCCGCGCTTTTGTCCATCAACGCCCCGGTGCCTACAGAGATTGCACGTACGCACAGCGGACTGATCTCCGCATTCAGCTTGCATCTGGTCAAACCCGGACGCATTGCGGTCGAGCATGGGCGTTCACTGAACAAGGTTGAAGACCTCCGGTTAATTGCCGACTACAAAGGCGATACGGTGACACTGGAGAACGCGGAATGGGCGCTGGAGCAAGCCAGAAAGTTTTTGGCAGCAGTTCAGACGTGGATTGACCAACGCCGACACACGGATTGAATCCCTTGCGTGCCGACTTCCAAAGCGCCACTACAAAATCCGTAGCTACTCCCGCACATTGGACAAGCGCTGGCGCCCGTTTTGATACCGTTTTCTACCCGCGCACCGCCCGCAGCGCAGGGTACTACCACCCGTCGGGGCGTGCTACAGGGCTTTTTGAGGATGTTTTACACGGCATTCTGGCCTGTAGGCCTTGTGGAATGTGTGGGGACAGCTTCTTAATTTGTAGCGTTTGCATGGAGCAATTGGAAGCCGTAAGCCTTACATCGACCGGAACAGGTGGGCATACAGCCGACTGACCGGCAACTTCTCGGCACGGCTGCGCAGCACCACGTGCATCTTGCCGGCTTCATCGCGCAGTACACGGGTGATTTCCCTGGCCTGCACCACCGTGCCCCGGTGAATCTGCCAGAACTGCTGCGACCCCAGGCGCGGTAACAGCTCCTTGAGTGGCGTGCGGATCAGGTACTCGTGGTCCGCGCTGAGTACACGCACGTATTTGTCAGCGGCTTCAAAATACACCACGTCCTGCAGCGCCACCATGTGAATCGCCGCGCCCACACTGACTTGCAGCATTTTCAGCGGCTCCAGCGCCGCAGGCGTATTGGCCTCCAGCAAGCCACGCAACTGTGCCAGGGTGACTTCAAAATCAGTAGCTACTTGCGCACGCTGGGTGAGGGTTTGCTGCAGTTTTGCCACGGTTTTCTGCAAGCGCGCCGCCTGCACCGGCTTGAGCAGGTAATCCACCGCCTGGGCCTCGAACGCCTGCACGGCGTACTGGTCATAGGCCGTGACAAACACCAGCGCCGGAAAATGGCGCTCCGTGGGCCAGACCTCGGCCAGCTCGGTCGCAGCCTCCAGCCCCGTCATGCCTGGCATGCGAATGTCGAAAAACAGCACGTCCGGTCGCAGTTCAAGCGCTTGCCGCACCGCCGATGCGCCGTCGCCCACAGTAGCAACCACACGCAGCGCAGGCCAGGCACGCTGCAACTCGATGTGCAGCGCCTGCGCCAGCAAAGGTTCGTCTTCGGCAATCAAGGCGGTGGGAGAGGTGATGTTCATGGTGTCATGAATTTATAGGAAATACGACGCTAGCTCTTGTACCACCTGCGGGAGCAGCTATTGATTTAAGAGTGACTGCCAGACCATCCAAGATTGGCGTTGCACGGTGGGAGATAGCTACTGCTGTAGTGACGCCTCGAACTGTTCTATCGGCACCGGTTTGCCGAACAAATACCCTTGGTGGTGTACGCAACCACTGCTTATGAGGAGTTGTAGCTGCTCTTGCGTTTCCACTCCCTCGGCAATGACATCACGGTAAATTTGTTCTCCGATCAGGCGTAGCCGGGAGCCGAATTTTTGGTCAGGCGAAGCAGATCGAAGACACGGCGGTGCGAACGACAGGTCGCGCATCAACGAAGCGATTGTTTGAGTGGGCTTTTGGATCGACTTAGCAAGCCGATAGCGAAGCGGCGTAGGAGAGTGATGTTTTTCTGGGCCATTACCGGCACGGATACGGGAGCGATCCTCATCGTAGTTCCAGTCGATGATGTAATGGACACTCGATGCGCCAGTGGCCGCGATTGATGGCCAACAGTCGCTGGGGCGACGCTTCATTCGGCGGCCGACTGGTGACCCCAGCGCGATCTCGTGGCTGGACTTGCCTGATTTCTTGTTGAACGCTTCACGCTCGATCATAAAGACTTGGCCCCGTGAGGAAAATCGAGGTAGTCATTGAGCGCCGTAGTGCACCAGATGCGCCGAGTCTGATGCGGCCATGGTCGGGTGGTGTTATCTCGACAAAGTCCGCTGCCCCACGCTGCGCAAAAATAAGTGCGATGTCCTCCTCCAAAGTGGGCTGGTTACCCTTCACGGTGAAATGGTAATGCCCTTTCTGCTCGACGATATCCGTCGCGATGCTGCGCTGCGTCAGCGGGGCATCGGCTGTGTCATCCTTGCCCGCAAGCGCGCAGTTTGCAAGCAAAGGAATGGCCATGCCGATCTCGTTGGTACGCTTGACTTCGTCGCTGCCCACTATGGGCAGACTGTCGACTTTTTGGGCGAAGCACGTCGCCGTTTCGTGCCCGATTGCGCTCAGGATATGCGTTTGGTTGCCATCTTCGTCAATGGCATTCTTCATTGTCTTGCCATCAATGGATATCCCTTGATCCGTGCCCCCCCAAGTTTGGTTCCATGCCGCCAGCGCGCGGTCCAGCGCACCGGCTTCAATGCGCACTAGGCAATCGCGAATGACAAACGTGCTCGGCACGCGATAGACGCCTTTCACACGGCGGCAACCAAACCGCGCCCGTGCTTTCGGTCCCAGCGCGTTGGCCCATTGCGCGATGGCACTGTAGCCGCGCATGCCGCACAGAATCGCACCAGCCGCAATGGCCAGCACCACTGGCAAACGATGGCGTCGCCCCTGCGCGTCGGGGATCGGAATGTTCTTAAAGCAGTCGGGTGGTGAGCACATTTGCTTGGCAGTCAGCATGATCTTGGCCTCTCCTGTGAATTGTGATTCCTCCCGCCCCGCGATGAGTCAGACGAACGGGCTTGGGGGCGTCGGTTGCTTTGCTGCAACCGTTACGAGGTTGTCTCGGGCGCAAGCCGATCCCGGCAACAGCTTTGCCGGATTAGCCTGTTTGCTCCAAGTCGCGCTTTATACCAGTTGCGCCAGGACTAGTCCGGCTGTATTAACTAAACAGTTGATTTCTATCAATTTTTTGCGTTGGACAAATTCACCCTGGCAATGACATTCAGATGCATGCTTTTTGCCATGGCGATGATGGTGTTGACAATCGCTCTATCGCTGCTGTCGATGGCGATATCGCGCACGAACGACTGGTCAATCTTGAGCTGGTAAAGCGGTAGCCGTTTGAGGTATTGCAGGGATGAATAACCCGTGCCGAAATCGTCCAAAGAGAACTGGATACCGATTTCTTTCAATGTGTTCATGGTTGCAATGGTTTCTTCGATGTCATCCAGCAGCAGACTTTCGGTAAGCTCCAGCTTAAGCAGCGCCGGGTTGATGGCGTGGCGTTGTAGGAGAGATTGCATTTGGGCCACGAACCCAACATGGCGGAATTGCTTGGCGCTGATGTTCACAGACAGAACAAGGTCTCTGGTGCGTGCATCTTCCTGCCATACCTTGAGTTGGGCGCAAGCCGTTTCCAGCACCCATTGACCGATGGGAACAATCAGCCCGGACTCTTCCGCCAGCGGGATGAATTGCATAGGTGACACCAGGCCACGCTCAGGGTGGTTCCAGCGGATCAATGCCTCTGCACCCAAGGGGCGGTGAGAACCATCCAATTGAACACTGCTCACCTGAATCTGGTAATACAAATGGAATTGATGGTTCTCAATGGCTTTGCGCAATTCGTCTTCGAGGTCTACGCGGGCGTGAATGGCAGCCTGCATCTCCGGATCGAAGAAGCGCAAGGCGTTGCGACCGGAACTCTTGGCCTGATACATGGCAATGTCAGCCTGTTTCAACAGTTCTTCTATCGACGATTGGTTGCCCTTGAACAGGGTGACTCCGATACTGGGGGAACTGCGGTATTCGTGCGTGGAAAGCTGGTAGCGCTGGTTGAGAACGTCCAATATCTTATTGCCAACAATTTCAGTTTGTGCCGCAGCGTCAACCGGCAATTCGCTCAGCTCTTCCAGCATCACCACGAACTCGTCTCCACCCAGGCGTGCCACGGTGTCTCCTTCACGCACACAGGATTCAAGACGTTGCGCAACCTGTTGCAACAACAAGTCTCCCATGTCATGGCCGAGCGTGTCATTGAGCGTCTTGAAATGGTCCAGGTCAAGGAAAAACAACGCACATTCCCTGCCGCTACGCTTACTCGAAGTCAAGGCCTGCTGAAGCCGATCCATCAAAAGCCGCCGGTTGGGCAAGCGCGTAAGGGGATCATAGAACGCCAGATTCTTGATCTCTTCCTCTGCTGCCATGCTCAGGGTGATGTCGATAAACGTGCCGACGTAATTGGTGATGACACCGTTCGCACTTCTCACAGCAGTAATCGAAAGGCGCTCCGGATAGATTTCACCGCTCTTGCGACGATTCCATATTTCCCCTTCCCATTTTCCGGTGCTATGGATGCTTTCCCACATGGCCGCATAGAAATTGGCATCATGACGACCCGATTGCAGTAGGCGAGGATTCTTGCCAATAACTTCTTCAGCAGGATAGCCGGTGATCTGGGTGAAGGCATCGTTCACCCGAAGTATCGTTCCATCTGCATCGGTAACGGTCATGCCCTCATGAGAGTTAAAAGCGGTGGCCGCAATACGCATTTCACGCTCTGCCGCCTTATGGTCGGTAATGTCAATAAACGTACCGGCAACCAATCCATTTTGAGGAGAAAACACGGTGCCAGAAAACCATTTTCCGAGATTCGATGCGTATTCCTCATAGCTTTCTGGTATCCCGGTCAGCGTAACCTTACTGAAAATATCGAGCCATTTTCTATCCAGTGCAGGCACGGTCTCATAGGCCTTTTTCCCAATGACGCTTTCCTTTGCTACGTTCAGTAAGCGCTCAAACTCACGGTTCACTTCCAGTGTGATGTAGTCAATGGGCCTGCCGGTCTCGTCATAGACCATTTGATGCAGTGCAAAACCGCTCACCATCTCTTCAAAAAGCGTGCGGAATTTCTTCTCGCTCACGGAGATCGCTTCTTCAGACCGCTTGCGCTCAGTGATGTCATTGGCAATACCGATAATGTATTCAACCTCTGCCTTGTCGTTCAACAGCACGGTGTTGTGCCAATCGAGCAGACGTGCGCTGCCATCCTTGCAGCGCCAATGGTTTTCATAGCGCGCCACAATATCACCGGCAGTCGTGCAGTCGAAAACTGCTGCGACTCCATCGCGCTCACTTTCCAGCAAGAAAATATCCCAGAACGGTTTCTCACAAACTTCCTCAAAACGATAGCCGGTAAGCGTCTCACCCGCCTTGTTGAGTCGAACGATGTGTCCTTTGCGATCCAATACGGCAATTACGGTGCCTGCTGTATCAAAAATGGCTTGGCTGAAATCGCGTTCCTTGCGTAGAACCGACTCGCTCAGTTTGCGCTCGGTGGTGTTCTCATGGGCGATTACTACCCCACGCCTAGGCCCGTGTAGCGGCGTGACACGCAAGTTAAACCAGCGCTCTACGACGGGTGAGTGGCAGGGATATTCGAGTCTGAACTCCTCTTTCTCGCCGGCCAAAACCGCCCGAATACCCGCTTCAGTGGCGATGGCTTCTGCACCATCAGCCTGGGCACAGGCTCTTGTGCAGATGTCCAGATAGTTCAAACCGACCGAGCTATTGACAAGGTGTGGTGCGCCATTTTCCAGGGCGAACCGACGCCATGCTCCATTAACCGCGATGATGACACCCTGAGCGTTGAGAACAGCGATGCTTTCGATAATGGAGTCAAACACGCTGATATTAAATGACTCGCTATTGGCCAACTTCAGGTTGATTGCGTCAAGCTCGCGCTTTTGCACATCCATCTCGTGGAATATCAATTCCAACGGCTGACGGACACCCGAAAGAACAATCGCAACGAAGGCAAGGGCTACGGACAGGAACCGGAAATAGTGACCGAGTTCGTTGATGAAATCGTAAAACCCGACGTATTTTGTAAAACAAAATTCGGTTGCAATGGCCAACCACAGTGAGCAGACAAGCAGGAAAAATATCCTTGGTTCAAATTGACGCCTGGACCGATACAGCAGGACGAAGCCCACCATCAGCATCGCGATGATGATGTACTCGCTGTAAACCTTGAATGGGGTTAAGCCAACGCCATCAATGAATGTGGCAGGAAACCATTGGTACATTACCGCGACGCAAGCTGCCGTCGCGACGGCTGCAAAACCAATGCTTACATAAAAGAAATTGGGCTTTCTGCCGATGACAAGGGGTCCGCACAGAAGGGCAAGCGCCTCGATATAGCGGGCTGTCAGCCAGAACTGGGTGGGGTAGTTGGGGGAGACACCCGGAAAAAGATTCATACCCTTGAAGGTCAGCGTATGAAAGACATCCACGACACCGATGGCTCCGTATGCGGCGCCTATGACTACCAGGTAGCCATTGGACAGATACCGGCTACTGGTCCAGGTCAGCATGAATATCGAGAAGCTGACGACGATGGCAAAAACTTCCGCCATCGTGTGAAAAAACAGGTAATGCACCGACCTGGCACCGACCAGGATTGCCATAGTAGCGCACAGCACGGCGACAACAGCCAAATCCGACTTCTTTACGACCTGACCAAGATGCAATGTGTTCATTACCATTCCGGTTAAAGGAACCTGTTTTCCCGACTTCTGTCAAAGGCGTTCATCACGTTTTTGCTCATAGCAGCCCCACAAAGGTGGACGCGGCGGCCTCTTCCGGAGTGCGCCCCTCCAGATTAACCGCCAGCCAGTCATCACAGTCCTGGCTGGACATGGCCCGTGCGAAGAGCCAGCCCTGTACATAACGCACCCCCAAAGACTGCAAATAATCAACCTGCGCCTGTGTTTCAACCCCTTCGGCCACTACCTGCAGGCGCAACTCTTTGCCAATGCTCATCATGGCTTTCAGCAAGGCATCTGATTTTGGCTTTTGCCGATGGGGGCAATGAATGCCCGATCCAGTTTGATGACCGTCAGCGGCATGCCGCCCAGGCGCGAGAGCGAGGAATAGCCGGTACCAAAATCATCCAGATGCACACCAAAGCCCATAACGCGACACTGTTCGACAAATTCAAGACTCTCTTTTTCGTTGGCAATCAGGCAACTCTCCGTGAGTTCAATGTCAAGCAAACCACCTGCCAAGGTTTGCGCTTCACGCAAGCGCTGGATCAGTTCGGGGTCTGCCAGTTGACGTGCACTGACGTTGATCGCCACCCGGACTGCACGCCCCCACGCCGCCCAGTTGGCCGCCTGACGCGCAGCCGTCTCCAGTACCCAGCGACCAATCGGAATAATCAAACCAGTGGCTTCTGCGCGCGGGATGAACTGGTCTGGGGGAATGTTGCCGCGCTGGGGATGTTTCCAGCGCAGCAAGCCCTCCACGCTGGTGGCACGACCAGTCTCCAGGAGAATTTTTGGCTGGTAATACAAAGCAAACTGGTTTGTTTCCAGGGCATCCCGCAAATGGTGGTCTAGCCAGATTTGTTCTTGCTGACTGGCATCCATCCACGACGCATAGCTACAAACGCCACGTCCGCCCTGTGCGATGGCATCCTGCAAGGCCACATGCGCCTTGCGCAGCATTTCGTCCGTACTGTCGGCATCGATAGGAAAGCGTGCAATCCCCACAGACAGTGCAACGTGCACAATGGCCCCCTGAAAAGACAGGGGGCGTTCCAGATGGGCCTGAACGCGCTTGGCCAAAGCCTGCAGCTGTGCCTGCTCGTGGGTATGTGCGACCAACAACGTGAATTCAGCGCCAGATGCCCGAGCCAACTCGCCCTGCTCCCCAACGGCGGAGCGCATGATTGTGGTTACCTGCGCCAAAATGGCATTGCCACCAGTGGCACCCAGATTGTTGTTGACCAACCGGAAGTCATCCAGGTTCAACACCAGGAGTGAAAACGCAGTCCCCGCATCAATCCATGCGTTGATGCGTTCATGCTGCGCATTGGCGGTGGGTAGTCCGGTCATGCTATCGGTATACAGCATGGTATGCAGGTACCGGGCATGCTCATGATGGCGCTGCAATGCGCTCTCAAAACTGTGCAGTAAAAACCCGCAGGAGCTTGTCAGCAACACGCTGATGGCGAAAAAATTGACGGCCATGATTACCCAGGCCAGAAAAGGATTGCCGTTGAGCGCTACCAATGTGTGATCGGCATGGGAGAAATAGCCAACGAGTGAAAATGAAAGCGTGTTGATCGCAAGGATCCAGGCAGCAACCCGCATATTGAGCAGCAAAACAGCCAACACGGGAATGGCTATCAGGTATATCTGACTCGCTTGACCAATGTAGACGAGCAGCACCATCGCCAACAAGTACATCAGTGCGAGTAATTGATAGGTGCGCAGGCGATAAGCCATACCCTTGCCATGCCATAACTTGGCGATCCAGAGGATGGCAATCAAATCCGCCGCCGCAACCGGCCAAAGCGATTCACGCACCGACAACACGATGCAGGGCACTGCCGCCAGCACACCAACTGCCAATGCGATGTTCAAAAGGCTCTGGAGTAATTGCCCTCGCCACTCCCGCAGACTGTCAGAATGACTGGGTGCGGGGAAGAAACGTTGACGAAGGTTCTGGAGCATGGACATGGACATGGATTCTGTTTGTCATTTCTTGGTCAACGGGCTGGCATCTTTTTACGCTCATGTCGGATGCCACACCACCCGATTGCGGCCGTGGTGCTTGGCGTCGTAGAGACGGGCATCTGCCTGTTGCGCCAGTTCAAGTTCTGACAGATTCTTAGCCGTGACGGTGCTGCCGCCCACCGACACGGTGATATAGGGGGCAACGTTAGACTTTTCATGCGCAATAGCGAGCGCTTCTACAGCGGTGCGGGCTAATTCAGCCACCGCACGAGCACCCTTGGCATCGGTGTCGGGCATGATGAGCACAAATTCCTCGCCGCCATAACGCGCAACAAAGTCGCTTGGGCGGCTTAAAACGCGGCTCAGCGCGCGCGCCACTGATTTAAGCACCCAGTCGCCACGCGCATGGCCATAGTGGTCGTTGTATTGCTTGAAGTAGTCCACATCGATCATGGCCAGCGACAAATTGCCGCCTTCGCGTGCATTGCGCCTCAATTCACGCACCAGGGTTTCGTCGAAGGTGCGGCGGTTGGGGATTTCGGTCAGTCCATCGCGGCCTGCCAGCGCTTCGAGCAGCTTGCGCTGGTGCACAAAGCGCATCAGGTTGCCCACGCGCGCCCGCACAATGGCAGGACTGAAGGGCTTGCCAATGTAGTCACTGGCCCCCAGACTTAAGCCCATCTCTTCGTCGCCTACCGAGTTCAGGGCGGTAATGAAAATTACCGGTATATCCCTGGTTTTGTCGTGCTGCTTGAGTTGGCGAATGACTTCGTAGCCATCCATCTCGGGCATCATCACGTCGAGCAAAATCAGATCCACCGCGTTGTCTTGCAATGCACGCTCCAGCGCCTGTTCGCCGCTTTTGGCCAGCAGCACCTGGTATTCGGCCTTGAGCAGATCGGCCAGTACCGTGCGGTTGATGCGTTCGTCATCCACCACCAGAACACTCTGGCGCTCATGTTCTTTGAAGTCGGTCATCCGTGCTCCTTGAGGGGTTCTGGCGCGGCGGCTGGCGGTGTCAATTGTTTTAACAATTGATCGGCAAGGGTACGCGCTGCAGCAAACTCCACGTCGTTGACCTGGGCAGCAATGGCATTCACCGCATCGGCCCAGACACTGTGCCCGACTTTGGCGCAAAGCCGGGCTGTATGCGCTTCAGCGTCGGAATCCCCCGCGTCCAGCAGCGGTAGGAGTTGCTGCAACAGGGCTGCCAATTCACCGGCATCGGGAGCTTTCAGTTCACCGGCCATGCCTCCCACATCAGGAGTATTGGGTGGCGTGTCGGAGGCAGCAAAATACTGCGCCAGTGCGTGGCATAAGGTGCTCAAGCTGGTGCCGAATTGCGCCAGCGCAGGCATGGCGGCGGCCACATCGCCGCCGCGTAGCGCTGTCTCAAGCGTAGCTGCCAACGCCGACAAGCCCTGCGCACCCAGCGTTGCAGCCGTGCCTTTGATGGTGTGCGCGATGCGTCGGGCCTCGGGCAGGCGCCCCTGTTCTATGGCCTCACCAACACGCAGCGCATCGTTTGCATTGGCCGTCAAAAACTGTTTTAGCAGCAGGCCATAGGTTTGCACCGAGCCACCAATGTGTTGCAGGCCCAGCCGGGCATCCAGCCCTGGGATGCTGGGAAGTTTCTGTGAACTTGCGTCGTCTGTTGGTGCGTAATCGCTGGTTGGCGCGGTTACTTCCTGAACCGGCACCAGCGGCGCAGGAACTGCCTGACGCGCGCGGGGCTTGATCCAGTGCGCCAGCATGTCTTGTAAAAGCACCTGGTCAATGGGCTTGGTCAGGTGGTCGTTCATCCCGGCGTCCAGACTGCGCTGGCGATCTCCTGCCATGGCATTGGCGGTCATCGCAATAATCGGCAAATTCTGGAATTCTGGCAGGGCGCGGATGCAACGGGTGGCCTCCAGACCATCCATTTCCGGCATCTGAATGTCCATCAGTACCAGTTCATAACTGCCGCTGCGCGTCATTGCAACGCCCTCGACCCCGTTGTTGGCCACGTCAACCAGCAAGCCGGCCATTTCCAGGAATTGGCAGGCCACCAACTGGTTGATGGCATTGTCTTCCACCAGCAACACCCGAGCGCCGCGAATGTGGTCGGCGCTGTGCGCAGCTGCCTGTGGAGCCGGTAGTTCCCGTGTTGAAGCCGCAGCCGTGATGCCGAAAATATCAAGAATGCTGTTGTACAGCAGCGACGGTGCCACGGGTTTGGTCAGGTAGCCGTTCAGTCCGGCATCGTGCGCCTGCGCAAATACCTCCTCCCGGCCAAAGGCCGTGAGCAAAAGTATGGCCGGAGGAGGCTTGAGGCGCGGGTCGTTCTTGATGTGCCGGGAAACCTCGATGCCATTGAGACCCGGCATTTTCCAGTCCATCAAAACCAGGCTGTAGGGTTCGCTCGCCTCCTGCACTTGCTGGTTGATTTTTTCCAGCGCAGCCTCGCCACAATCGGCGGTATCGATCCGAAACTGCATGCGCTCTAACATGTCGGTCAGCACCTCGCGTGCCGTGGCGTTGTCGTCCACCACCAGCACGCGCGAATTTTTCATGGCGTCCGGTAGCAGCAGCGAGTCGGCAACGTGGTCGCTGACCACGCCACAGTCGATTTCAAAGATAAAGGAGCTGCCTTTGCCGGGCTCGCTTTCCACCCACACCCGCCCATGCATCATCTCAATAAGCTGTTTGGCAATGGCCAGGCCCAGCCCGGTGCCGCCAAAGCGGCGCGTAATTGAGCCATCGGTCTGGTGGAAGGACTGAAACAAACCGGCGACCTGGCTGGGTGTCATGCCCACACCAGAATCGCGTGTCTCAAAGCGCAGCCGCAGCGTGTCAGTGCCGCGCGACACGGTGGAAATGGCTAACACCACGTCGCCGGTTGGGGTGAATTTAATGGCGTTGCCCACCAGATTGAGCAGGATTTGCCCCAGCCGAAGCGGATCGCCGATGACTCTTTCAGGCACATCCCGCTCCTGCGACAGCATCAGTTCCAGGCCTTTTTCCTCGGCCTTCATGGTCACCACGTTAAACAGGTTGTCCAGCACCTCGCGCAGACTGAAGGGAATGCTCTCCAGTTGCAGCTTGCCGGCTTCAATTTTTGAAAAATCAAGAATGTCGTTAATGATGCCAAGCAGCGCCTGCGCCGAGCCTCCGAGCTTGTTCAGGTAATCGCGCTGCTTGGGGCTTAGATCCGTGCGCAGTGTGAGCTGCGACAGGCCGATGATGGCATTCATCGGGGTGCGAATTTCGTGGCTCATGCGGGCCAAAAAATCACTTTTGGCCTGCGCGGCGACCACCGCAACACCCCTGGCGCGCTCCACCTCCATGTTGGCGCTGAGCAAGTCGGCGGTTCGGTCGGCCACTTTTTGTTCCAGTGTGCGGTTGTATTCCAACAGCTCCTGCCCGGTGCGCTGCAAGTTTTCAGCCATGTAGTTGAAACTCCTGGCCAACTCCCCCAACTCGTCACGGGACTGCGTGGCGGCTCTGGCCGAGTAGTCGCCGCCGGAGATACGCGCCGCCACTGCGGACAAATCCTTGAGTGGCCGGGTAATCAAGGCAGAAAGCACCCAAGTCAGCGCGATTGAGAGCAGCAGCGTAGCCAGCATCTCTACGCCCCGCAGCAGTTGGTTGACGGCTATGCGTTCTTCTATGAGCTGGTCCAGCAGATCAATGGCAGAGCGAAGTTGCTCGCGCATGCCCAGTGAAATGGTCTGCATTTCGCCGTAGCTGGCAATCTGAATCCGGCGCATGGCGACAAACTTGTGGTAACTCTCCAGGTACTCTTTGATGTTGATGTAGAGCTTGTAGGCGGACATTTGGCGGTCCACGTTGGCATCGCTGTCGGCCTCTTTTTTCAGAAAAGCCAGCACTTCGTCCGCCGCACCGGTGCCGGGCTGACTCTGCGGCAATGTCAGGCGAGCGGCATCAGTCTGCCAGTTGGTAGCCAGCATCAGACTCAAGATCTGACTCTTTTCAGCGGGGCTCACGGCACCGGCATGGGTTCCAGCCAAATGGAGAGTTGCGTAAATGATGTCTGCGTTTTTGCGGGCATTGAGCTCCAGCGCCGACACCTGGTCTTCCAGCATCGTGTAGCGGGCGAACGTGGCCTCAAAGGCGTTGAGATGGCTGACCAGCGCGCCGGTGCTGCCCAAAGTGGCCGTGTTGTGCTGGCTCAGCGATGCGCTCAGCGCCAGGGCGCTTTTGATATCACGAAAAACTTGGGCCGCGTATTTGCGGTCTTTGCTAAAGACGTAGCCGCTTTGGTTTTGCGAAATTTTCGAGGACAACTCTCCAAGCTGGAAAACCTGATTTTTGACGGCGTTGTCGCGGGCAATATTGCGGCTGAAGGTGTAAGAAAACCAGACATTGAGCAGCAATAGGGCCAGCATCAAGCCAAATGCCGCACCAATTTTGATTCGCAGCTTAAAACCCGATGCAACAGACTGAATACGGTGAAGCATGCACCCTCAGCAATCAAACGCCAATAAACCGCGCACTTCTCCAGCCACGTCCTTACTTACCATCCAACACGGGACGCATCAGGGCATCGGTTTTTTCCAGCACTTTGGGATACTGCAGCGGAAACTTGAGAAATTCAACAAAGGCATCGAGTCCGATGGCAGCGGCTGCTGGCGGCGTGGCCAGATCGTAGTTAAACGCCCAATTCGGGCTGGCCGCAATATCTTTCAAAATAGCTTGCTGAAACGGGCTGTAAAAATCCTTCTGTATGCCTAAGTTCGGGGCGAAAGCACCCGAGCCTTTGCTCATCAATTTTTGATTTTCTTCGCTGGCCATAAACGCCAGAACCTTCAAGGCTCCGCTGGGGTTGTCGGATTTTGCGGGAACAATCAACCCATCCACGGGTCCTAACGCCGTGAGCGGAATTTTTTCGTCAATGACCGGAAACGAGAAAAATCCATAGTCGGTGTCGGCAACCCATTTGTGCTTCTCATCAGAGAAAAAGCTTGACAGCCAGGTGCCCATCAGGGTCATGCCCGCCTTGCCGGAATAAACATCTTCGGCCGCGCCAGTGTCCCATTCACTCTCGTTCGGGTTGGCGTTGAAGTAGCCCTTGACCAACAGACCTGACCAGAGTTTAAAAACCTCTTGCACTTGCGCATCGGTATAACGCGCTTTACCGGAAAGGAGTTGGTCGCGGTACGCGTAGGGAGCCGTGCGCAGCAGCAGGTAATCGAACCAGAACTGGGCCGGCCACTTGGGCTTGGAGCCCAGCGCAATAGGTGTCACACCACGCTTTTTAAGCGTTTCGCAGGCATCTACAAACTGCTGCCATGTCTTGGGAGGCGTAAGTCCGGCAGCATCAAACACCTTTTTGTTGTAATAAAAACCCACGTAGTGCTGGGTGATGGGCAGCACATATTTTTTGCCCTGGTAGGTGCTGGCTGAGGCCACGATGGAGGGTGAAAATTTGTCGGAGAGTTTTTCCTGTTCCCACATGCTGTCAATGGGCAGGAGCTTGTCGCGAATCGATTCGACACGCGATCCGGCCCAGTAGGAATACACATCGGGCGGGTTTTCGCGGCTCAGGGAGTCCACAATGCTGCTCTTGAACGCTTCGTGGTCGAGTGCGGATACAGAAAGTTCCAGGTCTTTGTTGCTTTGGTTAAAGCGCTGAATCATGTCGTTGAATCCGCCACTGAGCGTGCCGGAGAAATAATGGATCAGCGTCACTTTCTTGCGCGCCACCGCAGTCGGCTCAGACTTCACAGCTGCAGGCTCCTTGGAACACCCTGATGCCACCAGCACGGCGGCTACACAGAAAAGTTTAGCCAGAGTTTTAAAGTCGATCACCATAGCCAACCCCAAAAGAAGGATTAAAAAGTTGTCATGATACTTTGGATAGGGGGGCATACAGCCTGCTGACCGGCAACTTCTCGGCACGGCTGCGCAGCACCACGTGCATCTTCGCGGTTTTCGCCACGAACGACCTCGACTGAACAACGGGCGTCGGAAGAAATGATGCGAAAAACTACGGCGTGGACACACTGGATCGGCTGATTGTGCGTCTGGTGCGCGAAGACCTGACCAAACTGGAGCATTAAACAGCAGTGACATCGGTACAATCCGCGCGCATATCTGCAACACACTCACACAATGCAAATTGACAAAGAAGTTGATGCGCGGGGCCTGAACTGCCCGCTGCCCATCCTGAGAGCCAAAAAAGCCCTGACCGATATGGTTTCCGGTGCAATCCTCAAGGTGATTGCAACCGATGCGGGTTCGCTGCGAGATTTTCAGGCATTTGCCAAGCAAACCGGCAACGAACTCGTTGACCAGCAGACAGTGGGCGATACGTTCGTGCATCTGCTACGCCGCCGCTAGCGAACCAATCAACCCCACCTACCCGATCCCGAACATGCGATTTGCTGAAGACAAGCTGTCTACCTTCCTGTGCAGTGACTATGTGAAACGCACCATTCACATCTGGGAACCCAAACAACCCAAAATGGTCATTCTGGGTCTCCATGGCGGAACGGCGCACGCGGGGGATTTCGTCGCCCCGGCACTCTATTTCAGAAAACTCGGCATTGCGACCGTGAGTTTTGATATGTGTGGGCATTGCAACAAACGGGTTGACATCCCGAACTTTGACGTTTTTCTCAATGACGCGGCGCTGTTTCTGAAATGGGTACAACAGAACTACCCCGGTCTGCCGATTTTCGTGATGGGACACTCCATGGGCGCCCTGATTGCCACCCATATGGAACTGGGGCCGTTTGGCAAGGAGCCGGGCATCAAGGGCTTGATATTGTCCTCACCCTACTACGTCAACGCCATCAAGGTGCCAAAAATCCTGGAAATTCTTTCGCAGCCCCTGGCCCGATTGGTGCCCAGGATGAAGGTGCCCATCGAGTACCTGACCCCCTACGTCACACACGACACCGCCATCACCGAACGGCACATTGCCGACGAGCGCGACAACATCCGCGCAACCGAGGTAAGCATGCGGTTTGCCGCGTCGCTGCTCTCGGCCCAGGTCAAATTACGCAATAAGTTGGGTGGCTGGATGCACCCGGTGTTTGTCGCATTGGCCGGAGACGACAGACTGGCAGATACCGCAGCGGCACAGTCCATGCTTCAGGACATCCCCGCAGGCTTGCTGGAATGCCACCTCTACCCCAAGAATTACCACGAAAACTTCAACGAGCTCAACCGCAACCAGATTTTTTCCAGCATCCTCGCCTGGATGCATAAACAGCTACTCGCCCAATAGCATCCGACTGCTCCTGCAATTTGATCCCGTCTGCAAGAATGTCTGGCTTGCGTGATGGCGTGGTGCTGGTACGTTCAAGGAGAGTTCATGGGATTACCGCTGAGTCAGACACCGTTTGATGCCGATGCCTACCTGGCGTGGGAGGCCGAACAGGCGGACAAATCAGAGTATGTCGCGGGCGAAGTGTTCGCCATGGTGGGCGTGCGGCGCGTGCATGCCACCGTTGCCCTGAACATCGGCGCAGCCCTGCGTGCGCACCTGCGCGGCACGCCCTGCCTGGCCTTCATTGCTGACATGAAACTGCGCGTGGCCAGCGCCGATGCATTCTTCTACCCCGACGTGATGGTCAGTTGCGACGGGCGCGACCGGCGTGCCGATTTGTTTGTGGAGCATCCGCAACTGATTGTCGAAGTGCTGTCAGACTCCACCGCTGCCTACGACCGTGGCGCCAAGTTTGCCACCTACCGAAAAATCGCCGCGCTGCAGGAATATGTGCTGATCGACATCGACGCCCGGCGCGTCGAGGTTTTTCTCCGCCAGAGTGGCAACGAATGGCTGCTGCGTGACTACACGGGGGAGTCCGCCTGTCACTTTGCATCGGTTCAACTGACGTTGGACATGGGGCGCGTGTTTGAGGATGTGGATGTCCAGGAGGGCTGAAAAGCCCAATTTCAGAGACCTCACGGAATTTGCGGAAAACACTCTCTTTTCAGGAGCTGCTCACGCACGTTCCATGCGCTCTACATGCGGCAAGCCTGCAGCAGGTCACGGGTTTCGATAGCCACGCGGCGCGCGGCGGCGACATAATCACCGTCCGATGCTGCGTACAAAATGGCGCGCGATGAGTTGACAATGATCGGAGCCACGGTCGTACCGTCCGCTTGACCACGCCATCCCGCCTTGACAGCCGCTGCCGCATCGCCGCCCTGAGCGCCAACACCGGGAATCAGCAGGGGCACGGTAGGCGCCAGGGCGCGCACGCGCTCGATCTCAGCCGGATGGGTTGCACCCACCACCAGACCCAGCTGGCCATTGAGGTTCCACGGGCCTTGCACCAGGCGTGCGATATGCTCGTACAGCAAAGGCTCGCCCTCCACCGAGGACAAACGCTGTGCCTGTAAATCATTTCCCCCAGGGTTGGACGTGCGGCACAGCAAGAATGCCCCCTTGTCATGGTACTTCAGATACGGAGCCACCGAGTCAAAACCCATGAACGGTGACAAGGTAACCGCATCGGCACCATAGCGCTCAAAGGCTTCGATGGCGTATTGTTCCGCCGTGCTGCCGATGTCACCACGCTTGGCATCCAGAATAACGGGAACATGCGGGGGCCGTGCAGCGGATATGGGCCACCAGTTGCTCCAACTGATCCTCGGCGCTGTGTGCGGCGAAATAGGCTATCTGGGGTTTGAACGCCAGCACGATATCCGCCGTGGCCTCAACGATTGCTGCACAAAACTGGAAAATACGCTTGGCATCCCCGCGCCAGCGTCCCGGAAATTTCGCCGGCTCCGGGTCGAGTCCGACGCACAACAAGGAGCCGTTTTGGCGCTCGGCATCGCGCAACTGGTCAATAAAGGTCATGGGACGGGATTGTAGAGAAATCCGTCGGATGGTCGGAAGCGTCATCTCTGTACCTTATACTATTTTTGAGACTACTTTTGAAATTGCAACAACTACACGGACATCCCCATGCATGCCACACCCAATCCCGCAGACAACCTGAACGCCGCAATCAACCTGCGACTCGCACTTCTTGGCTTACCACTGGCCTTGGGGGCTGATGGCGCATCCACCATCGAGATGGTGGCGCCCATTCTGGCGCGCCAGCGCGAACTCAGTCGCCGACTGGCTGACAGGCTGTGCCCGACCGATACGCGTATTCAGAATTTTCTCAATGACTATCTCGCCGACATCGGTACCGCACCGCATTTGCCGGGGCGCACGCTGGTACTGGACCAACCGGGCCTGGCGCGCGGCCTGTCGCTGCCGGCCCACGGTGATTTTTTCAAGTCGCCGCTGCTTTCGAGCTACCGGTTGCGCAATGGCGTGCTGCACAACCCGGCCAATGACCGCCGTACCACCTCAGGCGTTTTTCACATTGTCGAAGGTGGAATGCCGATTCCTGACGACAAGCTGGCCGTGCCCAAATTGGCTTTTTTCAAGTTGCTGACCCTGGCCCTGACGCCGCCTGCCGAGTCGCTGCAGTTGCCTTTCACTGCGGGAGAAGCGGTACCGGCCAAATGTTTTGTCTCTTTGCTGCTGCGTCCGCTGGTGGTGCCTGCGGTGCCCGGCTTCACCACCGAAAAGCGGATGGAGACCCGCTTTTTTGTACCCGGCGCGCTGGTGTCCAACCTGGATTTTCTGGAAAGCATCTTTGGCAACGCGGGCGACCCTTATTTGCCAGAAAACGATGCCTCGCTCAATCCGGACGGCTGGACCGGCCACACCGGGTGCGTGATTCTGGCTCCGCATCTGACCCGTGTACCCAAACACCTGCTAGGCCTGCCGCACTGGGACGACGCGACACCGCTGCAACGGCGCGACGGCATGTGCTACAAGAGCGAATCCGAACTCTATAACAACGGCAGTGCCTTCAAACTCTGCGCGCGTGACCAGCGGGGCGTGATGTTTACCATCATTGCCGACAACTATTTTGGCTATTGCAAAAAAGAAGTCAAAACCCAGATCAGCTTTTCAGCCAACCTGTTTGGCTCCGCCGAAGAAGAACATGCAGGTGGCGCACTGGTATTCCCAAGTTACAACGAAGGCCAGGAATTTACCGATCTGACCGCTGGCGAAGACTATTCGTTGCAAGAAGTGCTGGAGCGTGACGCCAAACGCTTTGCCTTGCAGCCAGCCGGCCATGCGCTCGATGTTACCCAGCCACACATCGTTCTGGTCCCGGAAAAATCCACCTTCAGTCTGCGCAGCCAATTGGTTTCGTGGTCGAAGCCGGACGGCAAGACTTCCTCGATCAAGCTGCAAGCCGGAAAAACCTATATCGGACCCAATGGCTACCGGATGCACATGGAGCCTTTGAGCAGCAATCCGCATATCTGGAGCCTGGTCGGCACCTCGGCCGATGTGACCTCCTGCCACAAACCAGCTACTGTTTCTGGTGGTGGGAAGTCGGAGATTTCCAAGGCGATTTCGGACGCGATTCTGGCGGGCTATGTGTATGTAGCCGACCTCGAAAAAGACATGGATGCCGTCTCTGCCATTCTGGCGCGCGATTTCTCCGAGCGTTTCAGTGATCCCGCCAAACTCGGAACCGACCACCGGCTGATTTTGAGCCGCGAGCGCTCCATGGGCAGTGTCATCAAGCTGCTGACACCATCCAGCCGCGACTACAACGAGAGCTACAACGACTGGTTGCGCGCAATACCACAACACGTCAAGGAACTGGTGTTTGTGATCAAGCGTTTTCACCGGGAAGAATGGGGCGATGACTGGCGCAGCCACTACGCGGTCGATATGATCAATGGCCGTCCGGGTTACGCCCTCAAGCTCGACGGCAACAAGCTGATTGTCAACACCTTGCGGGTCGGTTTCGAAAAAGACGGTGCCTGGCGCGTGTTTGGCTTGCGCCATGACTTTCATCCTGCCATCAAGGTGCAAACCGAAGACGACATCACCGCCAGCGTCGTGGCACCCTCCCTGGTTGCAGGCGAATCGGGCGGGCTTTCCCGAAAATACGTGCAGAATTGCGAGAATCGCCTGTTCCAGCGGCCCGATGATGCCGTACACCGGGGTTATGACCGTCAGGCCGAAGCCGATATCGCCACGCCGGGCACCTTTATCTCCAACTTCCAGCCCCTTGACGGCGCTGACGCACGCGAACTCGTCGATGACGCGATTGGCTTTAGTGCATTCACCACCCCGATGCAGCAATTGATCCAGGCCGCAGCGGACGCGCCCGATGGTGCGTCGCCAAAGTATTTTGTGTCTTCGGCGCATTCGCGTCTGGTCAATGGCAAACCGACGAAAAATCCGCGTTACCTGCAGTTACGCCCCGACGTGGCACGCCCGCAAGACACCGCCTCGGCCGAACTGGCCATGCGCCTGTTTCGCCGACTCCCGAGCGACCAGCCGCTGATAACGCCGGTGCACGTGGTCGCCGCCGGTCGGCGCAACAATCCGCCTGAAGACGGTGTCGCACCGCTGTGTGCCTACAACCCGCTGCACTACATGGAGTTGCCCGAGCTGTTCATCGAGTTCATCAGCTCAATGACCGGCAAGTCGCCCTCGACCACCGGCGCTGGCTCTGAAGGTGCGCTGACCAAGGGGCCATTCAATGCGTTGCCAGCGATCATCGATCTGAATGCCACCTTTGTGTCTTACGCGCTGACCGGTTATGACGGCTGGGTTTCCTGCGCCGGTTATGTCGGGCCGGATGTGCGCGTGGACCACGATGTCAGCCTGCTGGTGCCCGAGGTATTTGCCCGCATGAGCCCGAGCGAGCGCAGCGCGCACAACCTGATTGCCAATGGCTCGCTGGAGCGCGTCACAGATACCGAACACCGGGGCCAGCCGGTGCTCTCCAGCCGACTGGGTTACCGCATGACGGCACGTTTTGCCGCCACGTATTTTGGCCGGATATTCCTGCATCCGCACGCGGTGTTTACCGACGAAATGCTGCGCCCCGAGTTGCAGGACATGGACATTTTTGCTGAAGGTGTGGCCAATATTGTGGCAACACATCAGCGCGTGGCCGAGAGTTACTTTACCGACGGCAGCATCGCAATGGCCTGCCCGCCGCTCAAGGCCTTGCTTGAAATCATGGCGCACGGAAAAACTGAAACCGGCTACACGCTGGAGTCACCCGAGCTGCGCGCCATGTTCAGCCGTGAAAGTGTGCTCTCCAGCGACTGGTACGCCGCGCGTCTCGATACCAAGCAGCGCCGTGACGAAGCGCGTCTGACGCGCGCAGTGGCCGCGCTGTACGATTTCATGGACCGCCCCGACAATGCGGACGCGGCAGCCCGCCTGGGGCTGGCGGCGCGGCGCACCACGGCCCAGATCGAACGGGTGCGGGTCGGCTCCGCCGAATACCGGGCAGGACTGGTCGGCACCATTGGCCGACAACCCCTGGACGATCTGCGCTAGGCGCTGGCCCTATCAAGCGCGCGCTTACGTCTTTCCAGTGCTGCCAAATCCACCGCTTCCTCTTTGTGTTTCGGTGGAGAACGTGTCCACGACATGCAGCGCTACCTGTACGACGGGCTGAAACATCAATTGGGCTATGCGCTCACCCGGTTGCACGGTATAGGCTTGGGCACTGTCGTTAGAGAGAATGACGCCGATTTCCCCATGGTAATCGGCATCAATCACCCCGATGCCCTGCGCTACGCGAATGCCGTGCTTCAAGGACAAGCCTGACCGCGACGCCACGATGGCCACCAGGCCAGAATCCATCATATTGATTGCCAAACCTGTCTTGACCAGGAGACGCTCCCCTGGCCCTATGCCAACCGGATGCGTGATACAGGCGCGCAGATCCATGGCAGCTGATCCGTCCGTTGCATAGCCTGGCAAAGGGATGTTGTCTGTGCCCAGCAAATCGTTGACGATGCGGGCTTCAATACGTCGGTGCATAGGGGTCTCCTCACTCTTTGTGTACCATGCGGCTGGCAATTTCAGCAATGAGCTGGCGTGCCAGGGCGCGCTTGGTGTTGCGCGCAAGTTCGCGCGTACCATGGGCATCGACCAGGAGCAAGGCATTCTCGTCCTGACCAAAAGTTGCCGGGCCGATATTACCAACCAACAGGGGGACACCCTTTTTCAGTCGCTTGGCACTGGAATTGGCCAGCAAGTCATGGCTTTCCGCAGCAAAACCGACGCAATACAGCGCACCACTGCGTGCGCGTGGCGATTGTGCCAGCGTTGCCAGAATGTCAGGGTTTTCCACGAATTCCAACGCAGGCGGCTGCCCGGAGCCATCCTTCTTGATTTTCTGGTCGGATGCCTGCTTGGGGCGCCAGTCAGCCACAGCTGCCGTAGCTATAAAAATACTAGCTGTATCCGCACGATCCATGCAGGCTGCAAGCATATTGGATGCAGATCGGACATCCACGCGCTTCACGCCACGCGGCGTAGGCAAGGACACCGGCCCGGCCACCAGCGTGACCTGCGCGCCCGCTTCGCTGGCTGCACGCGCAATGGCAAAGCCCATTTTGCCGCTGGACAGATTGGTAATGCCACGTACCGGGTCAATGGCCTCATAGGTCGGCCCGGCACTGACCAGCACGTGCTGGCCAGCCAACAGTTTGGGCTGAAAAAAGGCCACCACGTCGGCCAACAGTTCCTGTGGCTCCAGCATACGCCCGTCACCTGTTTCGCCACAGGCTTGTTCGCCGACGCCCACATCAAGCACCGTACAACCATCGGCCTGGAGTTGCGCCACGTTGCGCCGGGTAGCCGGATGCGCCCACATCTCGCGGTTCATGGCCGGAGCAATCAGCAGCGGAACCCGCTCCATCGGGCGCGCCAGGCACAGCAGGCTCAACAGCTCGTCCGCGCGCCCCTGCGCCAGTCTGGCCATGAAGTCGGCGCTGCAGGGGGCAATCACAATGGCATCGGCCTCACGGCTGAGGTTGATATGCGCCATCGCGTTAGGCGCTCGCGCATCCCATTGGGACGTATAGACAATCCGGTTGCTCAGGGCCTGCATGGTGACGGGCGTGATGAACTGCAGCGCGCCTTCGGTCATCACCACCTGTACGGTGGCGCCCTCTTTGACCAACGCACGGCAAAACTCGGCTGCTTTGTAACAAGCAATACCGCCCGTGAGTCCTAGAACAATGTGTTTTCCTTGTAAATCCATGAAGACTCCTCCAATCACTGCCACCGCCGCATTATGGGACGGGTATCAGCCACACTGCGCCTCACTCCTTCGCCACCACGGTGTCGTATAGCCCATAGTGACTCAAGCCATCATGGCTCTGAATTCCCGTATAGCGCAGTGAAGCGTCTTCATACCGACGGAATGCAAACACCGCCTGGTTCATCTGCTCGGTGTTGAAAACCTTCAGTCGCACCAACAAGTGAAAGTCTTGGACCGAGAGCCCGGTTACCGTCAAAAACAGCTCCGGCTCCAGCTTGGTGATGACATCTTGCAGCGTGTTCTCCCGAAAATCGGTCAGGTACATGAACGCCGGGATGCGCGTGGCAAACTTGATCAGTTTTTCCTGCACCAGCTTGCGCTTGGACTTGTATTCCTTTTCCTCGTCGGATAGCTCTTTTTTCTCTTTTGCTGACAGCTCGCCTTCTTTGGCTTTGGTCTTCAGGTCTTTGACCTTCTCACTTTTGTTGATGATGGTCTCAATGACGTTGTCGCCGAGCGAACGCCAGCCCTCAATGCGTCCCACCGCATCCATCGCCTCGGGGCTGTCCAGAATGCGGCGCAGCGTGCCGTTGTCCACATTCACCAGCAGCGTGCTCTCCCACTTGCGCGCCAGCAGCGTGGCCGATGTGCCCGCCATCGCAATGTCCAGAATGCCGCTCGCGTCGATCTGCGTCATGTTGGCACCATCAAAAGCCAGCACCGGCAAGAAGGCGACCAAATCGCGTACCGCGTTCTCGGGGTTGGATTCGTTGGGCGACAGGCCAATGCCGTATTCCGACAACTGGCGCAGCGCCCGCGTGGGCGCAAAGTCGAACACAAAACACACCGGCTTGAGGATTTCTTCCTCGTTCGGGTTGTCGCCGTTGGGGTTTTTGATGGACCACGGCGACTGCACCCGAAACGCCGCCTGAAAATAGCTCTCTGGCGATTTCAGATTGCGCAGCATCAGGATGGCCGACCACTGCGCCACCGTCACGCCCGTGGTCAGCTTGCCGCACGACAGCGTGATGGTCTTGGTGTCAAACCCGCTGCCAATGGCCTTGCGCACCGGCGGCAGCGCCTCCAAGCCAATGCCTGCCGCAGCACCTGCGGCGTTGATGACCTGGTAGCCGAGCCAAAAGGTGTTGTGCCGCTCGCCCAGCAAATTCGCCATGGCATGGCATGCCGCCACATTGGGCAAAAACCAGAACGAATGCTGCAAATAGGGTAGCAGGCGCACGTCTGAGTATGGAAACGGCGGACGGGTGCCCGTTTTCAACAACTCTGCCGACTGGGCCGCATACCCGCCACGAATGATGTCCAGCCATTTCTGCACGTCGCTCTTGTGCTTGAACTCTGCTGCGGCCGCTGTGCCGGTGGCCTCAAAAAAAGCGTTCAAGTCAAATTCGTCAAACTCACCGCCGCTGGCAATGGCCAGCAACTCGTCGGGCATCTGGTAGGTCAACAGGCGCATCTGTGGCAAGGCACCATAGGGGTTGCGCTTGTCGGGGTGCGTGGCTGCAAACGCCGCCTTGGCACGCTGCTCGTCGGTGTACGTCCAGTTGAAGATTTGCTCTTCAATGAACTCGCCCGTGGCCAGCGCCTTGAACGGCGTGCCCGACAGGTACAAATAGGCCCGGGTGGTAATGGGCAAAAATTCGGCCTCCGTGTTCGATAGCACCGTCAGGTCTTCGTTGATGCCGTCCAGCTCACCCGCATATTCCAGCTTGGCCTCTTTTTTGGCGACCGCATCGTCCTCGCCCTCAAACAATTCCTTGGCCGTGTCGCGCCAGGCACCGAAGTGGTATTCGTCAAACACCACCAAATCCCAATTCACCGCGTGCAGCCATTCGTTGCGCGGCTTGATGTTGCCCGCTGCATCGTGCCCCAGCAGGTCTTGAAACGAACCGAAATACACCACCGGCTTGGCGCGGTCTATTTGCGTCGGATCTCCCCCTGTTGAACGCGACAGGTATTGCCAACCGTCAAAGTCCACATGGTTTTCCAAATCGGCTGCCCAAGCGTCCTCTACCGCCGGTTTGAAGGTCAGCACCAGCACGCGCTTGGTCTGGAGCTTTTTGGCCAACTGGTAGGTGGTAAAGGTCTTGCCAAAACGCATCTTGGCGTTCCACAAAAAGCGCGGAGCGGCATTGGCATCCTCGGCCCAGATCGATTGATAGTAGTCCTGCGTTTTGTTGACCGCGTCAAGCTGTTCGTCGCGCAGGCCAAAGGTCTCGTGGTGGGTGCCGCTCAAACGTTGGCCTGTGCGCAACTCGGCCAGCACGGTAGCTACATCGGCCACGGTGCAGCGCACCCACTCCAGCACTGAGTTCTCGAACCCTTTTTTGACCAGCGCGGAGCGCACCTCGTGGTCGGTAAAGATGGAACCATCGTCCCGCTCGGCGGCCTCGTCCAGCGCGATGGTGAAGTTCTGGATGGCGGCGGTCTTGAGCTGCTCGGCCACACGCTGCTTCACATTACGCGTGGTCTGGCCCACTTTGAGCTGGCCGTGGTGTGCGGCATCGGCAATTGAGTAGGCGTAAATGCGGGGGCGGGCCTCGGGTTTGGGGGTGAGGACTTCGTTGATGGTGGGCTTATTCATTGTCATTGGCGCGATCCTCCAGTGCCGATTCGATCAACCAGCGTTCCCGTTCAATTTCCAACTGCAACTGCTCCTCCGTCGGCAGGCTCAGCATGTATTTCGAGGCAAATATTTGCTTGCGGTCATTCAGCACCGAGTAACGGGCCACGGTTTCGCTCTTTTCGGTGCAAAGAATGAGGCCAATGGTCGGGTTGTCGTCGGGTGCAGTGAACAACCCGTCATACATCCGCACATAACCGTCCATCTGTCCCACATTGCCATGGGTCAACTTACCCACCTTGAGGTCAATCAACAGGTAGAACTTCAGGCGGCAGTGGTAAAAAACCAGATCGATATACCGGTCTTGCTCCTCAATGCGAATGTGTTTCTGTCGCGCGACAAAGGCAAAGCCATTGCCCAGTTCCAGCAAAAACCGTTGCAAGTGGGTAATGACGGCCCGCTCCAGTTTCGACTCATGTAGCGCCTCCATGTTGGGCAGGCCTAAAAACTCCAGCACATACGGGTTCTTCAAGGTATCGACTGCGGCCACCACCGGTGCCGTCAGCTTGCGCCCCTCTGCCAGCATCAGCGCGGGTTGGGTGCTTTTGAGGGTGCGCTCGTAATAGAACGAGTGAATTTGGCGTTCCAGCGTGCGCTTGTCCCAGCCGCCCGCAATGGCCTCATGCTCATAAAAATCACGGGCGGCCAAATTGGTTACCTGCATCAGCACACGGTAGTGCGACCACGAGAGCTGAGGCGAGAAGCTTTGCAGCATGGGGCTGCCACTGGTCGGGTCGCTTTTGGTGCGCAGCTTCAATTTCCGACCCCCTGGGTACATCTGCTCTGAACCAGTCGATTCCCCACTCGGTGGGTGGGGAATTGCAGCGCTTGCTGATTCGTCACCCGCTGGGTGACGAATTGCCAAACGGTCAGGATAGGCCTGATAGAACAGGCGAAAGTACTTCAGGTTGGTGACAGAAAAACCTTTTCCGTAGCGCTGCGTCAAACCGCTCGACAAGGTCTCCAACACTTGCCTGCCATACGCCGCCCGCTCCTCACCGCCCTGCAATTCCTGAACAATCTCGCGCCCGATCAGCCAATAGGCCAGCACCATCTGGGTGTTGACTGCCCGGACGACGTTGCTACGTGCCTCGTCCAGGATGGAGACGACGCGCCCAAAGAGCGCTTCGGGCTTGGGGGTGAGGGTTTCGTCGATGGGTTTAGTCATCAGCGCTGCTCGCAAGGATCATTTCTCTGACTTGGGATTCGATATAAGTCTGCTCCTCCTTCGTGATGCCGTATTTTTTATACAAAGCATCGTCTGTCCACGTGCGATTCCAGTCTTGGACGGGAACCCATTTGTAGGTCGAGTGTGTCGCGTGCTGAGTGATCTTTCGTAACGAGACAAGGAAGCGAAAGAACCGCGTCGAGTAATACGACTGAAGACTATCGGCTTCCCTGTCAGAACCTACGCAGAAAAAAAGAAATGACTGTGTACAAACCGACGGCGATGGAGCAATAAGCGGTTTACCCAATATCTGATGCGGCATTGAGTCGCCGCCATTGAACGCCTGTGGGACGAGAACCTTCCACCTGTCAATGAGATGTGCACTTTTTGTGACCACGTCGCGAGCGATGTAGCCTACGCCGCGCTTCATCTTGCGGATGTAATAGAGCGGCAAATCCCCAGCGCGTTGCGTTACATGAAAGCCATCAAAGTTTGATGTCCAACCAAACTCTTTGTCACGAGCAAGAATCGAGTTGATGGACGGTTCACCGTACTTCACTACCTTTCGCAGGATGGACATGGCACGCGCGTCGCGCACAAACACGTCGTACTCGCCAAGGTTGCGTTTTGTCGGGCCAACAACGTTGTCCCCCCGAATGCTTGTCACAGTGCAGTCGTCATCATGATTTGCATCCCACAGGAAGTAGCAAACGCCGGCTTTCACCTCAACACCAGGAAACACATCGCTGGCTGCAGGGTAATCGACGAGCGCACGTATGCGCCTATCGCTGAGCATTGCTTGGCGAAACTCGCTCAGGCCAAGGCCAGCAGCCATCCATCGGGACGGGATAACCATTGTCAGAAAACGTGGTTCGAGTTTCTTGGCTTGTTCGACGAAGTGCTGGTAAATGGGCACATCTCGCGTTCCACCGTCCGAACCAAGCTGATACGGTGGGTTGCCCACGATTACATCGAACTGCATATCTTCTCCAAATAACTCGGTCATTCGAGTCTTGATGTTGTCTGTGTGAATGAAGGCATAGGCGTGGGTTTCCAGTGCCTCGCCACGGTCCATGGCGGCCTGACTGGCTCCGCAAAACGTGCATTTGCCATTGGCCCAGGTGTGCTCGGTGCGTTCGAACCAGATATTGCCCGCATCACTGTCAAAACTCTTGGCAATGGAATGCGCACCATTGGCGTACTTGGAACAATAGACACTGCGCCGCGCCAGCAAGCTGGTCAGGCGGGTTATACCAATGCCGAAAACCTGCTCCGTCAATATGTGGTTCACGCGCTCTTGCAGCTCTGGCATCTGCTGCGCCAGGCCCTCGGTCAAGCGGCTGGTGATCTCGCGCAGAAAAACGCCTGACTTGGTGAACGGGTCCAGAAACCGTACGGTCTTGTCCGCCCACAGATTGGCGCCGCCATGGTCTTTGGCCCAGGCCTCGGCCAGCATGTCCAACATGCGGCCCGCCAGCTCGGGTGGGGTAAAGACTTCGTCGTTCGACAGGTTGGCAATGCAGGTCAGCACATCGGGGTTGCGCCCGCGCAGGGTGAAAGAAACCTGTTCGTTCATGGCTAATGGGAGAGCATGGAGATGCCCTGCTCAGTGAAGGCGTAAGGCAAAGCGCCAATATCGCGCCGGGATGAGGTCACAGCTTGTGACCTCATAGCGCGGTTGCTTGCGTTTGAGATCACAATTCGTGATGTCAAACGCAGGGGCTTGAAATGCCAAACTGACATTTCAAGTTGACTCATGAAAAGCAGCCAGTTCACGCACCGTCATGGGCGAGTAGGTTTTGACGGGTGTAAAGATTTCATGCTTACCCAGATCGGCAAACAGTGAACCTTCCTCGCTATATTTTGACGAGCCGGTGAGCACGTCAAACCGGAAGTCACGCCGTTGAAACTTGCCTTTGCCCAGGTAGCCCCATTCGGCAAAGGCAATGGGCGCGCCGCCGCTGGCACGCATGGTCAGCGCGTCGCCATGCACCAGGTTCTGCGACAACACATACATTGCAGCGCAGTAGAGATCATCTGACTCTTGCAGCTTGAGATAGTCGGCGAAGATTTCCAGCATGTTCGCACGACACTCGGCGATGTTGTCTGCCAAAAGTTCGATTCCATAAATGCACATCAGCGCCAAAAGCGCATAGTGCTGTTTTTCAAAATCGGATTGCCCAAACTTGCGCTCGACGGCTGCGAGCTTGCGCTGCAAGATTTTGACCATAAAGTTGCCGCTCCCGCAGGCCGGCTCCAGAAAGCGGGAATCAATGCGCTCGGATTCGTCCTTCACAAGGTCCAGCATGGCCTCAACCAGCCAAGCGGGAGTGAATACCTCCGCGTGGTCGGACACTCGTTTTCGGGACTTTATCAAAGACATGGGCAAAGGGTTTTGAATTACAACTTGTTACAACTTGCTACAACCCGTGCACATTTTCTGGCATTGTGTCAAAACCGTTGCGTGAATTAGCCAGGCAATTTGCCCGCCTATAATGCCCAATTTTAGACTCTGGAGCCTATACGCTCCCACGACATGACCAAATTTGTCTTCGTCACCGGCGGCGTTGTTTCTTCCCTTGGCAAGGGCATTGCATCGGCTTCTTTGGCCGCGATTCTGGAGTCGCGTGGCCTGACGGTTACGCTCATCAAGCTGGACCCCTACCTGAACGTTGATCCTGGCACCATGTCACCTTTGCAGCACGGCGAGGTGTTTGTCACGGACGATGGCGCGGAAACCGATCTCGACCTGGGGCACTATGAGCGCTTCATCGAGTCACGCATGCGCAAGGCCAACAACTTCACAACCGGCCAAATCTACCAAAGCGTGCTGGATAAAGAGCGCCGGGGCGACTACCTGGGCAAAACGGTGCAGGTCATTCCGCATGTCACCAATGAAATCCAGGAATTCGTCAAGCGTGGTGCGCGTGTGGGTGAACCTGATGCGGTGGATGTGGCGATTGTCGAGATTGGAGGCACGGTAGGGGATATTGAATCGCTGCCGTTCCTGGAAGCCGTGCGCCAGATGAGCCTCAAGCTTGGTCGCAACGACAGCGCTTTTGTGCATCTGAGTTATGTTCCCTGGATCGCTGCTGCGGGCGAGCTCAAGACCAAGCCGACACAGCACACGGCCAAACAGTTGCGTGAAATCGGTATCCAGGCTGACGCGCTGCTGTGCCGGGCCGACCGCCCTATCCCGAAGGATGAACGCGCCAAAATTTCGCTGTTTTCCAACGTTCCCGAGTGGGGCGTCATCAGCATGTGGGATGTGGACACCATCTACAAGGTACCACGCATGCTGCACGAGCAGGGGCTGGACGGGCTGATTTGTGACAAGTTGCGCCTCAATACGCCCCCGGCCAAGCTCAAGCGTTGGGATGATCTGGTTTATGAAATTGAACATCCGCAGGGCGAGGTGCGCATTGCCATGGTGGGCAAGTACGTCGATCTGTCCGACAGTTACAAATCGCTCAACGAAGCACTGCGCCACGCGGGCCTGAAGAACCATGTCAAGGTCACGGTGGATTACATCGATTCCGAGACCATTTCCGAAGAGAGTGTGGCATCCCTGGCCGCATTTGACGCGTTGCTGGTGCCTGGCGGCTTTGGCAAGCGTGGCATCGAGGGGAAAATTTGTGCGGCCCGTTTTGCGCGCGAGAACAAGGTGCCCTATCTGGGTATCTGTCTGGGCATGCAGGTGGCAACCATTGAATTTGCGCGCCATGTGGCGGGCCTTGCCAACGCCAACAGCACCGAGTTTGATCCCGCCACCCCGCACCCGGTCATTGCATTGATTACCGAGTGGCGCGATGCCGATGGCAGCATCAAGACGCGCGATGAAAATTCCGACCTTGGCGGCACCATGCGTCTGGGCGCGCAAAGCTCGAATGTAGCCAAGGGAACCCTGGCGCACCAGATATATGGCGACGTGGTGACCGAGCGGCACCGCCACCGTTACGAGGCCAACGTACATTATCTGGAGCATTTACGGCAGGCGGGTCTGGTGATTTCGGCCCTCACGCAGCGCGAACGACTCACGGAAATGATCGAACTGCCGCAAAGCGTACACCCCTGGTTTGTGGGCGTGCAGTTTCACCCCGAATTCAAATCCACGCCGTGGGATGGGCATCCGCTGTTCAATGCCTTCATCAAGGCGGCGTTGGAACACCAACGCGCGGGCCAGGCCTCACAGATCTTACAGGTTGCGGCATGAAACTCTGCGGTTTTGATGTGGGTCTGACGCAGCGTTTTTTTCTGATTGCAGGCCCCTGCGTGATCGAGTCCGAGCAGTTGCAGATGGACACTGCGGGCACACTCAAGGAAATCACGTCCGCTCTGGGTATTCCATTCATCTTCAAGAGCAGTTTCGACAAGGCCAACCGCTCCAGCGGCAGCACGTTTCGTGGCCCAGGCATGGAGCAGGGGCTGGAGATTCTGGCCAAGGTCAGGCGCGTCCTGGGTGTGCCGGTTCTCACGGATGTGCATGAAGAGAGTCAGATCGCCCCGGTTGCTGCGGTTGTCGATGTGTTGCAAACTCCGGCGTTCCTGTGCCGCCAGACCGACTTCATTCGCGCCGTGGCGCAGTCGGGCAAGCCGGTGAATATCAAGAAGGGGCAGTTCCTGGCGCCGCACGATATGAAAAACGTCGTAGACAAGGCGCGCGCCGCTGCACGCGAAAAAGGTTTATCGGAAGACAGTTTTCTGGTGTGCGAGCGTGGCGCCAGTTTTGGCTATAACAACCTCGTCAGTGACATGCGCGCCCTGGCAATCCTGCGCGAAACCGGCGCCCCGGTGGTGTTCGACGCCACACATTCGGTCCAGTTGCCCGGCGGACAAGGCAATAGCAGCGGCGGGCAGCGCGAAATGGTGCCGGTGCTTGCGCGTGCGGCAGTGGCGGTGGGCGTGGCCGGTTTGTTCATGGAAACCCACCCCGATCCCTCCCAGGCTTTGAGCGATGGCCCTAACGCAGTGCCTCTCAAGCACATGAAAGCCTTGCTGGAGACCTTGCTGGCCCTGGATACTGTGACCAAGAAAACGCCCTTTCTGGAGCAAAATTTTCAATGATTTCCCCGTGTCTGTTGTTCGTGTTTTAATTTAAAGGAGATGAGATGAGTGCAATTATTGATATCGTTGGCCGTGAAGTTCTGGATTCGCGCGGCAACCCCACCGTCGAGTGCGACGTGTTGCTGGAATCCGGCACCTTGGGCCGGGCTGCGGTGCCGTCCGGTGCTTCCACGGGTTCCCGTGAGGCCATCGAGTTGCGTGATGGCGATAAGAAGCGTTACCTGGGCAAAGGTGTACTGAAAGCCGTTGAGCACATCAACACCGAAATTTCCGAAGCGGTTCTTGGCCTGGATGCCTCCGAACAGGCATTTCTGGATAAAACATTGATTGATCTGGATGGCACGGAAAACAAGAGCCGCCTGGGCGCCAATGCCATGCTGGCGGTCTCCATGGCCGTGGCCCGCGCTGCCGCCGAGGAGTCGGGCTTGCCGCTGTACCGCTACCTGGGCGGCATGGGTGGCATGCAGTTGCCCGTGCCGATGATGAACGTGGTCAACGGTGGCGCACACGCCAACAACAACCTCGATCTGCAGGAGCTGATGATTATCCCTGTGGGCGCGCCGAGTTTCCGCGAAGCGCTGCGCTATGGGGCCGAGGTGTTCCATGCGCTCAAAAGCATCTTGCACAGCAAGGGCATGAGCACCGCAGTGGGTGATGAAGGTGGTTTTGCCCCGATGGTACCGAGCCATGAAGCCGCCATCCAGCTGATTCTGGAAGCCATTGCCAAAGCCGGTTTTGTGGCGGGCGAGCAGATTTGCCTGGGTCTGGACTGCGCAGCTTCCGAGTTTTACAAGGACGGCAAATACGTGATGTCCGGCGAAGGATGGACCCTGAGTTCACAGGAGTGGACCGATATCCTGGCCACCTGGGTGGATAAATACCCGATCATCAGCATTGAGGATGGCATGGCTGAGGGCGACTGGGATGGCTGGAAGCTGCTCACGGATCGCCTGGGCAAGAAGGTGCAGATTGTGGGCGACGACTTGTTCGTGACCAACACCAAAATTCTGAAAGAAGGCATCGAAAAAGGCATTGCCAACTCCATCCTGATCAAGATCAACCAGATCGGAACCTTGACCGAGACTTTTGCAGCTATCGAAATGGCCAAGCGTGCGGGTTACACCGCCATTGTCAGCCACCGTTCGGGCGAAACCGAAGACTCGACCATCGCCGATATCGCAGTGGGCACCAACGCGGGTCAGATCAAGACCGGCTCCCTGAGCCGCTCGGATCGCATGGCCAAATACAACCAGTTGCTGCGCATCGAAGAAGACTTGGGCGAAATCGCCACCTACCCTGGACGCGCTGCGTTCTATAACTTGCGTTAATTGCTTGTAGGTACTTGCGGGCGTGGGCAAAAGATTCGTTTGCGTCGTTTTGATTGCCCTATTGCTGATTCTGCATGCCCAGCTGTGGCTTGGCAGAGGAAGTGTGACCAGTGTGGCGCGTCTGGTGAGCCAGATTGATGCGCAAAAGCGCAACAATGCGCGTGCTGCGCTGACCAACGCGCGTTTGGCAGCGGAAATCAGTGACCTGCGCGAGGGCATGGAGATTGTCGAAGAGCGTGCCCGTGCCGAACTCGGTATGGTCAGACCGAACGAGATTTATGTTCAGATTGCCAGATGAAAAAAGCCTGGCTCTTTGGATGTTCTGCGGTGCTGTGGACGGGGTTGTTGTTGCTATATTATTCATAGCTGCAACCGCACATCCCACGGGAGCTAGAGGCTTATTTGATGCCTTATTTGTGGCCAAAAAGATGCCACAAAGGCTTGCAAGAGGGTTTCGCATCGCAGTTTTTGCATGTGTAATATCACGGGCAATATGAAATTCCAGCGCAAAGCCACCAGCAGCCCCGCTCCCCAGCCCTCTCCCCGCTGGGGCGAGGGAGCTGAATCCAACGACCATATCACTTGAATTGCACCCTGAGATTTCTATATTCTTGAAATTCGAGGCGCTGGTTTGTAAAATCAAGCACACACAGCACGGGAGTTTGTCATGGAAGTCAATTCTGTCAACAAGTCTACGGTTCAGCCTACTGCACCCGTCAAGCGCAAAGAACCCGATTCACAAGCGCTACGCCAGGAGCCTCAGTCCAAACCAGAACCGGAAAAAAAGGCTGCAGTGGCCGCGCCACGGCCCTTCATCAACACGCAAGGGCAAGTCACCGGCAGCCAATTGAACGTTACCGCCTGAGTAACGTTCCCTGAACTTGAACCGGGGCACAGTGCCATGGTTGCGATCACCTCCATCAACAGCGCCACGCCGTCGATCCAGGCGGCCTTGGGGCGGGCGCGGCTGGCGCAGGCGCAGCGCGAGGCGGAACAGGCTGAGGCGAACGCCAAAGACTTGCGCGCCCAGGCAGATCAAGCCGAACAGGAATCTACAGAGAGACAGAACAATGTGCGCAGGGTTGCCAGCTCCCAGGCGCGCGAAGGCACCACTTACGCCGCGCCCAGCACGCGCAAAGCCGCTGGGGAGGCTGTGCGTGTGCAAAGCAGTGACACGGAACAACAAAATCGTTCGGACGACAATGCAAAACCCAAGCCAAGCACCAATCCCCTTGGAATCTACACCAGTGCGGCAACCACGGCTGGCGGGCGGGACGGCAAGGTTCCTGGCCGCATCGTCAATGTCAGCGCCTGAACTTACAATCCTGGCCCGGTAGTCACGGGGCGGCCGCAAACGCGGCACATGCCTGCGCTGCTGCCGAACCACAAGGATTTCCATGGCAATTTATGAGCTTGACAATGTTGCGCCCAGCCTCGCAGATTCGGTCTGGGTCGCCGACAGCGCGCAAATAATCGGCAAGGTCGAACTGGCGCAGGATGTCAGCGTCTGGTTTGGTGTCATCATTCGCGGCGACACCGAGGTGATCCGCATCGGACGTGGCACCAATATCCAGGACGCTTGCGTACTGCACGCCGATATGGGCAAGCCGCTGACCCTGGGAGAGGATGTGACGGTTGGGCACCAGGCCATGCTGCATGGGTGCAGCATCGGTGATGGCTCATTGATCGGTATCGGCGCGGTCGTGCTCAATGGTGCCAAAATCGGCAAGGGCTGTATCGTCGGCGCCGGAGCCCTGGTGACAGAAGGCAAGGAATTTCCCGACGGTTCCATGATCATTGGCAGCCCCGCGAAGGCCGTGCGGGAGTTGACGCCCGAGCAGCAGGCCAGCATCCGCATGAGCGCCGTTCACTATGTGGAGAATGCACGCCGCTTTCGTACCGGGCTGAAGAAAGTTTGACGTGTCTGAACTGCATAAATTTATCTTCGACGGCTTGCCGGTGCGCGGCATGCTGGTGCGTTTGACCGACACCTGGACCGAAATACTGCGCCGGCGTGCCTCCAACACCAGTACCGGCACCGGGGCCTATGCGGCGCCGGTGCGTGATGTATTGGGGCAACTGGTGGCAGCCGCGACGCTGATGCAATCGAATATCAAGTTTGATGGTTCGCTGATTCTCCAGATTCTGGGGGATGGCCCGCTCAAGTTGGCGGTGGTGGAAGTGCAACCGGATCTGGCATTGCGCGCAACCGCCACAGTGATAGGGCCCGTAGATGAAGTTGCCACCCTGAGCCAGATGGTCAACCATTCCAGGCAGGGGCGTTGCGCCATCACGCTGGACCCGGTCGCCAAACTGCCGGGGCAGCAGCCCTATCAGGGCGTGGTGCCGTTGGTTGACAACCAGGGGCAGCCCATGGAGACCGTCAGCGCCATACTGGAGCAGTACATGCGACAAAGCGAGCAGCTGGATACCACGCTGGTGCTCGCGGCCAATGAGCAGATTGCCGCAGGGCTACTGATTCAGCGCCTGCCTGCACAAGGACAAGGTAGTGTGGACGAGCACTACCAGCGCATCTCTATCCTGGCCAAAAGCCTGCAGCGTGAAGAATTGTTGACACTGGATGTCCAGACCATCTTGCACCGGCTATTCTGGCAAGAACAGGTTCGCCAGTTCGAACCGTTGCAGAGAAAAAACGCACCGCGCTTTGCCTGCAGTTGCAGCCGTGAACGGGTAGCCCGGATGATCGTCGGCCTGGGGCAGGCAGAGGCCCACAGCATTCTGGCCGAGCGCGCGGATATTGAAGTGGCGTGTGATTTTTGTGGCTTGCAGTACCGCTTTGATGCCGTCGATGTGGCGCAACTCTTTGTCGCGTCTATGCTACAAAGCCCCGGCAGCCCCGTGGCGCACTAAGGCTAAGAAGGGGTCAGGACGCAGGAGCTTCGGTACGCGCAGGTGCAGCACGGTCACGCCAAAGCGTACGCACGGTCAACCCCTCGCGCTGGACGACGGAATGCTCTTCCACCACGGCCTTTTCCATACGCAGCCGCCCATGGACTTCGAAAAAGCGGGAACTCACGCTGTGCATCTGGTCGTTCAGTACCAGCGTATCGCCAAACAAGCGGTTGACCTCGGGGAGTGCGCGAAAGTGTTGCATCTGTCGGTTGCTCACCAATTGCTGCGCCTGGGCCATGTCCAGCGTCGGGATGCACGCATACAGCACAATGGCATCGGCTGTATTGAGGTTCACCGGCGTGGGCACCGGCAACAGGGTAATGAACGGTTGCAGGGCCAGCAAACTGCCACGGGAAAGACCCAGCCAGGTTAACTGGGAGACGCGCTGCGGCAGCAAGGCCGCGTTTGCCGCAGGCCGTCCATCGCGGATTTCCAGGGCCGCAAGCAGGTTGTTGGTCAATGTAGTCAGCTCCCCCGGTGGCAGCCCCAGGTGCTCAAACAGCTTGCCAAAGGCTTGCTGTGCGGGCTTGGAGATGTTGGCTCCATCCACCAGATTGCGCACGTTCATGCGGCTTTGCAAATCGCTGATGCGCCCGGATAAAAAAATATCCGCGCCACTGTCCTCGGTCTTATTGCGGTCGGTGGCTAAAAACGTGGAGAGGCGCGCCTCTTCCAGTGGAATCGCCCACGGCTCGCCCAAATGGTCGGCACCACCCGAGCGGGCATCTTCGCGCAAAATCAGCCGCCCCCAGTCGAGTGCGCCGGTCAGTATCCAGCGCGACTGCACGCGCGTGCGCTCTGCCGCCTCTATTTCCACATTGCGCCATTGCTGCAACAGTGCTGCTGCCGCTATGCTGGCAACCAACGTTACCGTCAGCATGGCCGTCAGCAGAGCGGCGCCGCTGTGACGCCTTGGGCACGCCGTCATGACTTGCCACCCCCGTGGGTTGGCAAAATCCAGTCACGGGTGATGGTGCCACTCAAAACGCCATCTGCTGGCAGTGTCAGGATCAGGCGGATACCTTCCGGCAGTTTCTGGCTGGATGCGGCGGCGGGTTTGGCTTCCGGTTTGCCGGTACTGGTCTCAGGCGCTTTAGGAGGCTCAGGTGTCGGGGGGGCAAACGTATCGCTGGATAACGGATTCGTCCAGGCATCGTCGCGGAAATAAAACACCTTCCATTCATCCAGTGCCGTAATGGCGACCTCGTAGCGCCGTTCCTCGTCGCCTGGGTTTTGCGCCCATTGCGCGGCGCGCAACCACGCCGCTTGCAGGGCATCCTGGCTCAAGAGTGGCGGCGATTGCCAGCGCAGCCACTGCCCCGAGCCGCCCTGACCACGGCGCGACCACGCAACCACCAGAATGCCATCGCTGGCATTGGCTGTGCTGCGCCGGGTCAGGCGCAGCGCGCGTCCATCCCAGTCGAGTGCGGGAGACTGGGGCAGCGGCATGAGTGCATCGAGATCGGCAGCCCACTGCGCCAGGCCCGCTTGCAAGGTCAGCAGCGCATCGGCACGTTTGTGCACGCGCATATGTGTTCCCAGCATGCCATCAATTCCGCGCCAGCTCAAACCCGCCATCAGCGCCATGATCCCCAGGGCCACCAACAGTTCGACCAGCGTAAAGCCCATGGGACGATTTACCCGCAGCCCTGGCATCTCAGTAGCGTCCGATCACGGTGGATAGCGCCAGCAGGTTGCGACTCGCATCAAGCACCTGCGCTTCGATGCGCAAGAAATTCGGGTTCGGGGTCGGCTGAACCACCAGACGCACATCCAGACTGCGGCCCGCTTGTTCGCAGGTTTTGGTATTGCTGCCCACTGCGGGCATTTGCCGCGCCAGCCGCAGGCTGATCAGCGCATTTTCCGCGCACAACTGCGCCAGCATCAGATCGGACTGGCGCTGCGCATTCAGCGTCAATGTAGCCGTGGCGCGTACCCCGGCTGCCAGCGTCACAGCCACAATCCCGAGCGCGACCAGCACTTCGACCAGCGTAAAACCCTTGCTCCCCCGCCTTGCCATCATGGTGTTACAGCAAACGGCTGTACGCCATCGGTTGCAATGCGCAGACTGCGCGTGGGCTGTGCGCTGGAAACCAGGCGGATGCTTTGCGGGGGGATGATGGGCTCCGGTCCCAGCAGCACAGGCTCTGCGTCAGCGGCCTGCACGCTGCTGTCCAGCCACTGGTAGGGTGTTGCCGGCCCCGGCAGCCCGTCAAAGATAAAACCGCCTGGTGTTGTGCGCCAGCGCACCGGGTACGCACTCAGGCGCGATTGTGCCCTGGCGGACTCCAGCAACGCCGCCAGACGCTGCGCCTCGCGTTCCAGCTGGACATCTGCAGTGTCCCGTAGCGCCAGGCCAACACCTGCCGTGGCAATTGCCATGATGGTGATCACCACCAATAACTCCAGCAGCGTGAAACCTCTGGAATTATTTCCAGCATTATTCCCAGCTACCGATATCCGCATTTTTTCCCTCGCCTCCGGGCTGTCCGTCGGCACCAAAAGACAACACATCCACTTCGGCATGCAGGCCCGGATGGATGTACTGGTAGGGACGGCCCCAGGGATCGTTGGGCAGCTTGTCCAGATACCGCTTCCAGTTCGGCGGCACGGGTGCATCGGTTGGCTTGTTCAACAGTGCCTGCAAGCCCTGGGTGGCGGTGGGATAACGCTGGTTGTCGAGTCTGTAGAGTTTGAGCGCCTGCATCAGGTTGTTGACATCGGTTCTGGCCGCCGTAGCGCGGGCATCATCCGCTCGTTCCAGTACGTTGGGAACAATCAGGGCGGCAAGCACACCAATGATGACCAGCACCACCATCAGTTCTATCAGGGTAAAACCCGTGTGCTGCGAACGGGGGCGGGAACGGGAGAGGGAAATTTGGGAAATTTGTGTATTCATCATCGCCTCAATCATAATCGCGTCATGCAAGCAAATACCATCAACCTTTGGGGAAGTCGCCTGATAACGTTCATCCTGGCGGCGCTGGCCGCTGCCAGCGCGGTTTATTGGAGCCTGAAAAGCACCAGCGCCGACAGCACAGCAAGCACCGTGGCCACTGCCAGCACACCCGCGCTTGACCCGCAGGCCGTAGCCCGCGCCCTGGGTGGCGGACAAATCAGGACGGCTGCCAGTCCTTCTCCCTCTCCGGCACGCAACATCTATGTGCTTGCCGGAGTGATTGCCAGTCACCAGCAAGGCGGTGCCGCGCTGATTTCGATTGCCGGAAAACCAGCCAAACCGTTTCGTGTAGGTGCACTGGTAGACGCAGGCCTGATCCTGCAATCGGTTGCGGGCCGCCGGGCCGTGCTGGCTGCCGAGGGCAACGCACCTGCACAAATCACGCTGGAACTGCCGCCACTGGGCAGCGTCAAATAGGGAGTGGCCCAAACTGCGGGAAAGAGTACGCGCCTAACAATCCCGGACGAAAGTCGGCGGCTGCGCCTACTTGCCATCTGGATCGGCTCACAAGCGAACACCAAGACCAAAGAGAAATTGACCATCCGACTTTTCGAGTTGCTCCATCCCGTCTACCCCTTGAAAGCTTTGAAAGCCTAGCGACTGACGCTGGGAGTACTGGTGATTGCCTTCGTGCTGGCGCCCAGCTTGAGTGCCAGCGCGCGGGCATCGCCCTCGCTGGATAAATTGCCCAGTTCAACCCGGAAGATACGCTTGCCGTCTAGCCTGTCCGGGTAAAACTGCGCAGCGTAGCCTTGCTTGCGCAGCTCTTCGTACAGTGCAATCGCGGTTGCAAATTTGGTTTGCTTATCAAAGCTTATTTTCCAGTGACCATCCAGACTGGCCCCGCCGACATCGCGTGCAATCTCGGTCTGGACGGCCCACTCCGCCAATTTGGCTTCTGGCACACGGTCTATGGGCAATGCGGGCTGGTCCTTTGGCGCTATATAGAACTGCAGCGGCTGATCCAGAATGACCGGCTCGCTGCTTTGGCCCGCAACCGGGTCGCGCGCGACTTCAATCTTGCCTTCGAGCAAACACACGATTTCCTTGTCACCGCCTTGCTTGCCCCACAGATCGGTGCCGCGAACGCCAGCGGTCACGGTTGCCAGGCGAATGCTCACGTCACGGCGGCTCGTGATACCCGCCAGTGCGTTCGTCGTGAAACGGAATGCGCCGGTGGCCACGCGCAGCGCCGATTTCAAAAAGATATTGCCCTCTTCTCCCTCACGCTTGGCCATGAGCGTATCAAAACCCAGTTGTGCCTTTTCACCCAGCTTGATTTTGCTGCCCTCTGGCAATGTCAGCAGAATGCGTGCATTGGCGCCGGTTTCTATGCGGTCGTGCTCTTGCAAGACCGTGCCAGGGGCAATGGGCTGGCGCTTGCCCGCGCGCTCCAGCCATGCTGGCATGACAACGCCATCCACCACCGCAGCCGGGGGCTCACCAGGGACTGGCGCTGCCGTCGCCACAGAGCCGCCGTTTGCAGCGCCGAGCACCAGCAGCGCAAGCGACAGCGCGCGCGGCGTATGTGCCCAATTTGCCCGGTTGGTTAATAAATGTTCCATGTGTTCCATATTTCGCTCCTGAAATGGTCTGGCGCAGTCTGAAATAGACTGAATGCAAAGGGGGAGTTTATGCAATTCAATCCAAGTATGTTGCGGCAAGTGGAAATTTCAGAAAAGGAGTGCTTGCTGCGCCGCAGCATCAACGCTGGCGCGCAGCTGCTGTGCCGGGTAGGGACGCATGAAATCCATGCTGTGCGCAGGTCTTGCGTGCAACCAGGGGCCGTAATCGTCGGGCGGCACGATCACGACCATGCGTTTTTCATCCGTCGGTTTGTGGAACTGGTGCATCAGATCATGCCCATCGGCGTTGATCGTCAGCATGGTGAAACTATAAACCGGCCCTTTGCCATCGGCGCAGGAAGTTGAGGCATGAACGCCGACCTCCCAAAGCCCCAAAGGGGCGTGGCATACCAGCCCAGGGTGCAACCCTGGGAACGTGGGAACGGAAAAACGGGATGAAGGGTTGCAATGCGTTCTGAAGGAACGCTGCATAGGTCGGGCGCGAATGGGTGGTGCGACGATATGCGGCGTTCCTTCAGAACGTGGAAATGGCCGGGGTGCTTTCCCCAGGGGTTTTTCCCAGCCGGGGTGTTTTTCCCAATTTTCCCCAGGGCGTTGCCCTTCGCTGGTATGCGGTGCCCCGTTGGGGCAAGAATTCCATGTCCCAACGGGGCATCAACTCGTCGATTACGTTGCATCTAGCTAACTCCATGCGATTTCAGGAAATCACCCAGGTATTTATCAGAGTGCTTGAAATGATCCAACAGATAATCCTTGACTGAATGCAATGTCAACAATTCATTACCTTGATGAATATTATCAATTAGTTTCATCAACATTTTCTCGTGCTCTAATTCGTGCAACGCCGTGGTTGGAAAATTATATTTCACCATCAGATTGAGTTCTGTAGCAAAATGTGCTTTTACGAGTTTCAAAACTTCATTAAATAATTTCTTGATATCCACATCAATCTTGTTGATTGCAATGGCGTGATTTACATGATTCAGCATGCGAACAAACTGACGGTGCTGTTCGTCTAATACGGCGACTCCAACGAGACTTAAATCATCAAGTTCAATCCACTTTTCATATATTTTGCCAATGGTGGTTGTCGTATCAATTATGGTGTAGGTGTTTTTCCCCCGCATCTTGCTTTCATACATCGCCGTATCCGCCAATGAAAGCAGTGTATCCATTTCAGTTCCATTATCAGGATAGATGCTGATGCCAACGCTAGTGCCAACATTGCACTCCTTGCCATGGGATAAAGAGATATTGAAGGAAAGTTCTTGAATCAGCTTTTCGGCAAGAGGAATGGCATCGCAGGAACTATCCAGATTACCAACGATAATGGCAAACTCATCACCGCCCACCCTGGCAACTGTATCTACCTCGCGCACACATCGCAACCAACGTCGAGAAACTTCTTTTAACACGTCATCCCCGGCATCATGCCCATAGACATCATTGACGGCCTTGAATCCGTCAAGATCGAGGAACAGCAATGCAACGTGTTTATTTGAGCGCCTGGCCCGTGAGATTTCTTTTGAAAACCGATCAAAAAATAGGGAGCGGTTTGCCAGTCCTGTCAATTGGTCAAAGTTGGCCTTGTACCAGACAATTTCTTCTGATCTTTTTTGCTGCGTGATGTCGATAAGCGTTCCCACATAATTGGTGACAATGCCATTTCTGTTCTTCACTGCGGTGATGGTCTGGTGGGCTGGAAATACCTCACCATTTTTTCGCCGATTCCATATCTCACCTTCCCATGTGCCAGCATTGTTGATGCTATTCCACATCACTGAATAAAAGTCTGATCCATGGCGACCTGAACGAAGCATGCGTGGGTTCTGTCCGATGATCTCTTCTGCCATGTAGCCAGTGAGGGCGGTAAAGGCTTTATTGACACGCAGGGTCACCCTGTTGGCATCGGTGATAAGCATGCTTTCCTGTGATTCAAATGCAATGGCAGCGATGCGAAACGCGGCCTCTGCAGCCTTGCGTTCGCTAATGTCGGTTCCGAGGCCGACCAGGTAAGACTCGCCATCAATGCAGGTGCGCTGACCTGTGAAATAGTAGGGGATTCCCTGGCCGGACTTGGTGATGAATTCAGCTTCTGCCCAGGATTTTCCCTGCTCGAACACTTCCTGCATTTTCTTGGCGATCAGTTGTTTGTCCTCGCCCGCAAACAAATCAAGCGCATTCATGTGGGCAATTTCGTCTCTCGAATAGCCTGTTACCTCAACAAAAAGATTATTCACCCGTTTGAACTGCCCTCGGACATTGAGCATGTAGAAAACGCCAGGAAGGCTATTGATAACGTCCTCGGAGAATTGTTTTTGCTGTCGCAGAAGTTGTTCTGCCTTGAATCGCTCGGAAATGTCAAAGCCAGAGCCAATGACGTACTCCTGGCCCAGGAGGCTGATTCGCTGACAGGAGATGAAATAGGAAGACCGATGCCCGGAAAGCGATTTCAGGTCCAGCGCCACCTCGCGGTTGGTCCCTTCGAGAGCGTCTTTGATAACCTGGCTAATGAGGCCGCGATCTCGATCGTCTGTAAGTTCTTGAATTGACAGGGACGCCATCCTCTGTTCCGTGGCGTCGGCGCCTTGCCGCATGGCCCGATTCCACATGACGAACTGACCATGCCCAAGCAGCATGAAGAAAATACCTGGGCAGCTGTCGACAACCTCATTCCAAAATGCTGATTCGATCTTGAGCGCGATTTCGAACCGCTTACGTTTTGTTATGTCGTCAAGGACAACGGCAACAAGTTTTTCTTGGGGTGAGAAGACGCGAATATCGAACCAACGCTGCGTGGTCTCAAAGAAGGTTTCAATGTGCCGGTCACCCCTTTGACGCTCCACTTCCTGGAAGATGCGAAGCATCTCAGGCGTCGCGATTGGGCTATTGACGGCACATGTGCGTATTTTGCCATTCTGAGCATTACTTAGGGGTAAGCCAGCTGCCGCAAGGAAAAGTGCGTTAGCTTCACGGAGTTCCGCATCTATCGGGTTGCCGTTCTCGTCGCAAATAACCTGCAGTAAAGCAAAACCCAGTTGCGCCCCCAAGACAATTTGCGCGAGTAAACTGCTCTCCATCGACTATTCCCTCAACCAGTCAAGAGCATCCTCTTCGTCCTCAAACAAGCGAATGGCACCGGAGTCCTTATTGAGCGCAGACGACTGGCGGGCAGCAAACTTGCTCAGTGAATTGGCCGACTGCAGCCAGGCAAATTGTATTAACCCTGCGTCCAGCATGCGTGGGAACCAATTTTCGGCCACCCACTGCGCCGAAGAGTTCCAGGGGCCAACAACATTCCTGTTGTCGTTTAGCACTTGGCCACATCGGCGTTGTGTAAGCAACTTGAGCATTTCCTCACAACCCATTTGAACCGTTCTATCTGAGGGTATGTTTCTCCAGTCGACATGGATTCGGCCATGCGCAGCATCCCAATACACGGTCACATCTTCCTCGTCGTAAAAGACTTCCATTTTTCACTTCTAGTAGCCCATTCAATCAGGCATCGTATCACCAAGCCTTCAAGGTCTGCTGGGCAAAGGTGACATCACCGAAAACCACGGTGATCCTCACATCCGAAAGAAGTTTCATAATAAATGCATCAATCTAATTTGTAGGAAATTCGACGCTAGCGCTTGTACCACCTGCGGGTACAGCTATTAATTTGACAGCAGAATGAACGCCAACCTCCCAAAGCCCCAAAGGGGCGTGGCATACCAGCCCAGGGTGCAACCCTGGGAACTGGGAACGTAGGAACATGGGGACGGAAAAACGGAAAGCAGGATGGAGGGTTGCAATGCGTTCTGAAGGAACGCTGCATAGGTCGGGCGCGGATGGGTGGTGCAGCGATATGCGGCGTTCCTTCAGAACGCGGAAATGGCCGGGGTGTTTTCCCCAGGCCGGGGTGTTTTGGGTGTTTTCCCCAGGGTATTTTCCCCAGCCGGGGGTGTTTTGGGTGTTTTCCCCATGCCGGGGTGTTTTCCCCAGGGCGTTGCCCTTCGCTGGTATGCGGTGCCCCGTTGGGGCAAGAATTCCATGCTGCCCAATGGCGGTAGTTCCATCCAGGATGATTCTCCCTAATTCATCGGAAATACGACCGTAGCGCTTGCACCACCTGCGGGTACAGCTACCAATTTCAAAGTACCCGCCGCACCGTACAACGTAACCAGCCGTTCGCGTACCTGGGTCAGGCCAAAGCCGCTCTGGTCTGCGGTTTCGTTTGCAGGTTTGAGTCCGCAGCCGGTGTCCGCCACTTCCAGGCACAGGTATTGGCCCTGTTGGCCCTGCTGGCCCTGCAAACTGGCGCGGATGGTGATGTGGCCGCCTTCCACCTTGGGCTCCAGGCCGTGTTTGATGCTGTTTTCCACCAGCGGCTGCAGCAGCAGGGCGGGCACGGCAAGGCCGCGCAGGTTCTGGGGCAAGTCCAGCGTGTATTGCAGGCGCGGCCCCATGCGCACTTCCATCAGGGCCAGGTAGTCGCGCAGGCGGTCGAATTCCTGTTCCAGCGTGTGGGTGGTGGTGCGCGAGGCGCTGAGTGTTGTGCGCAGGTAGGCAATCAGGTGGTCCAGCATGGCCTGGGCGCGCTCTGGGTCGATGCTGATGAGCATGCGCAAATTGGCCAGGGTGTTGAAGAGCATGTGCGGCTCCAGCTGCGTCTCCAGCAGTTTCAGACGCGATTCTGCCGCCAGCCGCAACGCCTGTTCCGTGCGCTGGCGCTGCGCTACGAGTTGGGAGCGGCTGAGGTAAAAGTACGCCATGCTTGTGCCCACGCCCAGGCTCATGAGCAGCAGCCCCCAGAATTTGCCCGGTTGCTCGCCCAGATAGCCCAGGCTGTTGTGTTGCAGCAAGGTGTCGGCCAGCAGGGTGCCAAGCAAATAGCCGATCACCACCGCCAGTGGCACCAGCAGCACCAGCCTGCGCCATTGTTGGTCCCAGTCGCTGACCAGCCACCGCAGTGCCACTTCAATCAGTCCCCAGATCGACAGGCCGATGCATTGGGAGTAGACCATGTTCATCCACAGTCCGTGTTCGTCAAAGAGCGAGAGCGCCAGGGCAATCAGGCTGTTGACGGTCAGCGCCAGCAAGGCACGGTGCAGGAGTGGGTCGTGGATGCGCTCGGTCATGGCGGGGCGGTGCTGTATGGGCTTAAAACGCCCAGTTGGCCTGCACGTAGGCCTGGCGCTGGGTGGGGAGTTGTGCCACTACGGAGTCGTCTGGGCCGGTGTGGATGCGTATGCCGCCTTGCACTTGTACGCGGTCGCCCTTCCAGAGCAGGGCTGCGGTGGCCATCAGGCCGCCGTCGCTGGGGTGGTAGAGAAGGTCCAGCGAGGGCTGCCAGGCATCGTGCTCCCAGCTGATACGGGTGTAGAGGTTGCTGCGGTGCAGGCTGGGGCTGGCGGCAAAGGCGTCGCTTTGCCATGCCAGGTTTCCGGCGACAGCAGATGCGGGAACACCAAAGCCTGCCAGGGTGGTCAAGGTGCTCAAGGTGCTCAAGGTGGCAAGGCTTTGGTTGCGCTCCCGCCACTGCTGCCACTGTTGGGGGGACAAGGCGGTGCCGTCCCACCAAGCTTCCAGCAGGATGCTGAGCTGGCTGGTGTGTGTCCAGGTGCCGCCGATGAGGGCTTGTTGGGTATGGCCCAGCAGGCTGGGTTGCCATGGGTTGCTGGTCGAGAGGGGTGCCACATCGGGGTTCATGGCCAGGCTGTCTGCGTGTTGCAGGATGCGGGCGGAGGCGTGCAGTTCCAGGGAATCATCGGCGACCCAGGACAGCGCGCCTCCCAGACTGGTGCCGGTGCGCTGGGCGGTGCGGGCAAAGCCGTGCCAGTCCAATGCCCCCTGGCGCTGGTAGAAGCGTGCGGCGAAGGCGGGTTCCGTGGCGCCCAGACGGCTGGTGTCGCTGGTGGGATTGACCAGGACCAGCGACCACGCGGATTCGGCATCAAAGTACTCGGCCATGGCCACGGGGCGGCCTTCGGCGGTGGTGCTGACCAGGGTGCGGCGCGCTTCCTGCTGCACCACGTCGTTGGGGCGAAAGGCGTAGCCCACGTCCCAGCCGACAATTTTCTTGCCTGCGCTGTACTGCCAGCTCCCGGCATCGTGCGTGGCGACGAGTTCATTGACCCAGGATTGATTCTGTGCCTCCTGGCCGCGCGAACTTTGCTGTTGCACGGTGGCAATGGCGTTCCAGTTGCGCGCGCGGGCGCGCAGTTCGGCTTGCAGCGTGGCGCCACTGGCGGGTGGCGGGACGGTGCCGCTTTGCACGCTGTTGGCCTGCGCCAGCGGCCCCAGGGAGGATGCGCTGCGTTCATCCCACTGCGCGCTGAGCTTGCCGCTCAGGGCCGGGTTGGTGTTGGTTTCCTGTGCATGGGCGGCGCTGGCGCATAGCAGGGCGAGCAGGGCACAAAGGAGTGGGTACATGGTTTTTAGTCCAGTGCCGGATTGCGCGCCAGGAACATGGGGTTGAGCCACTCGGCGGGCACCTGGCGTTCCTTGCGGCTTACGTAACGCACGTGGGTGGTTTTGTGGTTGCTGATCTGGTCGGAAAGTACCATTTCGGTCACCATGGTGGGCGCGTTGGGTTTGTCGAGCACAAAGCGGGCTTGCTTGGCCAGTTTGTCGGACAGCACGTAAAGGTCGGCCTTGAGCGGCTCAAAGCGGTTCTTGCCCAGCCACAGCTCGATGCGCTGGTAGGTCACGCCCTTGCGGCTGGCGTTCAGGCTGAGGTGCAGGCAAGGCACGGGCGGCGTGTTGGCAGCGGTTTCGCAGCGTTCCTCGCCAACGAGTTGGCCGCTGTAGTCGTCGGACCAGCTCATGGTGGCGATGTCGCCGGTGGAGGCGTCGCCCAGCAGCTTTTGCATCGGTGTGATGCGCAAGGGGCGCTGGCTGTCGGGCATGAGTAGCCAGAAGTCGTCACCCAGCATCAGCACCTTCTGGCCCTTTTCGGCGGGGCTTAACATCAGCACCAGCGACTTGCGGCCAGATTGAACAAAGACCGTGTAGCGGCGCTCCTTGTCGGGCGAGCCGTCGGCGTTGACGACATTGATCTGCGTTTCGACCTGGAGGTTGTCAGCCGACATGCGGAATTTGTCGGCGGCCTTGAGCAGGGTCGATACATCCTGTGCCTGGGCGGGCAGCGCCCAGCAGGAGTACGGCGAGCAGGTTTATAAGCGTTTTCATCGTGTAAGCCTTATGAATGGAGCGGGATACGCTATTAAAAAGATTGTTGGTTTACGTGTGCGCCAGCGCATCGACCACCGGCATGTTGACCGTCTTGCGTGCCACCCAGGCCGAGGTGGCCATGGTCAGCGCCACCATGGCGGCAATGGTGAGCAGGTACATCAGCGGGTCCATGGTGATGTTCAGCGGGTAGCCCTCCGAGCGCCCCGGCGGGGGTGGCATTTGCACCGGAACGATCAACAGGAAGACCGATACACCGAGGGAAATGGCGGCACCCGATAAGGCGCCGACACCGCCGAGCAGCATGCCTTCGAGCGAAAGCGTATGCAGCAACTGGCTAGGCAATGTGCCCAGTGCCCGCAGGGTGCCGATTTCGCGGGTGCGTTCGATGATGGCCATGGACATGGCGTTGGTCACCACAAACACCACGATCACACCGATGATCAGCCCCAGTGCGCCGAAGATGCGGTTGTAGAGGTCGCGCACGGCCCGGTAGAAGACGGCCTGCTCTTCCCAGGTCTGCACTTGCAGTGCGGGGGATGCGGCTGCAATGCGGGCTTGCGCGGCGGATGTCTGCTCCATGCGGTTGAGGAATACGCCCATGCGCGATACCTTGTTCGTGTTGAGTAGCTTCTGGGCGGTGGCGATGTCGGCGTAAATCAGGCGCTTGTCAACTTCGGGTACACCGACGGAAAAGGTTCCCTTGACCGTCACATCCATGGCGTTGAGTGCGCCTTCGGTGGTGCTGACCAGCAAAGTCAGGCTGCTACCCGGCTGGGCCTTGAGGTTGCGCGCCAGGGTGTCACCCAGCATCACCTCCGGTGCCTTGGCGCCGCTGGCGAGTACCTCGCCCTCTTTCATGGTGAGGAACGGTCCCTTGATGGAAAACTCGCTGTCAGGCTCGACGCCAAGGCCGACCATCACCACCGACTTGTCGCCGTTGCTGATAAGCCCACTGAATTCCACCCTGGGCAGCACAGCGCGTACCTGCGCGTCGGCCAGCAGCTTGGCGCGCAGGGCATCGGCGTTGTCGAGTCCGTATTGCAAGGGCGTGTCTTCTTCCTTGCTGAACTGCTCGGGTGTGGCCAGCACCAGGTGCCCGGTGTCGCGCGCGGAAGCCTCGGCCAAGGCTTCGTAGGTAAACAGGGCAAAGCCCCCGGCCAGCAAAATACCGGCGGTTCCCAGCGCTGCAATGGATATGGTGACCAGCGAACGGCGCCGGTTGCGCAGGGTGTTTTGCAGCGCAAACTTGAGCCACATGGAATTCAGAATATTCATACCAACCTCCCGTCTAACAAGGCCAGCACACGGTCACAGCGGCCGGTCAGGCGGCTGTCGTGGGTGGCAATCACAAAGGCCGCACCTTCGGCGTGGCCGCGTTCGCGCATCAAATCCAGCACCTGATCGGCAGTGTGCGAATCCAGGCTGGCGGTGGGTTCATCGGCAATCACCAGGCGCGGACGTTTGACCAGCGCGCGGGCAATGGCCACGCGCTGGCGCTGGCCGCCCGAGAGCGCATCCGGGCGATGTTGGGCGTGGTCCTGCAAACCCACAGCCTGCAACTGGGCCATCACGCGCTCGCGGCGCTCCTTGGGCGGCACGCCGGCCAGAAACAGCGGGTAGTCCACGTTCTCGGCCACCGTCATAACCGGAACCAGGTTGAAGTTCTGAAACACAAAACCCAGCGCATCGCGGCGCAAGAGCGTGCGCTGCACTTCGCTCAAGTCCTTGACGGGCTGGTCGCCCAGGATGATTTCGCCTGCGTCGGGGGTGTCAATCAGGCCGCACAGGTTGAGGATGGTGCTCTTGCCGCTGCCCGACGGGCCGGTGAGCGCCAGCAGTTCACCAGGCTGCACCGACAGGTCCACACCTTGCAAGGCGGGGATGACGTGTGTGCCCAGGCGGTAGGTTTTGTAAACGCCGCGTAGCGCAACCACGGGGCGGCTGGTGATATTCACAGTATTCATGATGCGAGTGCCTGCAGTTGGGCGCGGGCCGCCTGGGCCTGGGGGGCGTTGGCCTTGATCACCTCGTCCAGGTATTTACGCGCTTCTGCGGTGCGCTTGTCTTTGGCGGCCACCTCGGCGGCTTTCATCCAGACATCGCCCCGAAAACTCAACGGGGCAGATGCCAGCAAGGGGTTGGCCAGGACATCGTTCAGCAGTTTGGTGCCACGCGCGCCCCGGTTCATGAAGCCGGGCACCGCCAGAAACGTGTTGCAAGCGACAAAGCGCACTTCCAGCGCAGCGGGAATCTCGTGCTGCAACGGTGCGTTATGAGCGGCAGTCAGCATGGCCAGTGCCTTGTCGAGCATGGCCATGCCGTCTTCGCTGTAGCGCATTTTTTTCCAGGGAAGCATCGTGGTGAGCGCTTTCATGGACGTGGCAGCACCGGCGTAGGCCATGAGCACCGGGTTGACCGGCTCTTGCGCCAGCAGCGCCATAAAGGCCTCGGCGGATTTTTCGATGGCCGCTTCATTGCCTTGGGTAGCCTGGATGAACTGCGCATACGCCGGTTGGAACTGCGCCTCGGAAATGGCCCAGGCACTGCTGCTCAGGACCAGGGTGGTGGTGAGTGCCACTGCGATGCGGCGCAAACGCTGCACGGGAATGGATGTGGGCATGAAAATCTCCTATCAAGGTTTATCTTGGGGAGAAGTGTAGATACGCCCAACCCACTGCGCAGCGCGATTGCGACCAAATTGCAGTTTGGGGGAGTGAAATGCGCTGGAGAGGGAGTGAAACGTAACGGCTGAAGCAGCTGCTGAACCCCGAAATCATGCGCTATGCTGCATAAAACAAGGAGCTTGCATGTCCCATTTACACGAATTACACGAATTGCACGAGTTTCGTCAGGGGGTTCGCGGTATTTTCCCGATGCTGCTGGGTGCTTTGCCGTTTGGCGTCATCTTTGGTGGCCTGGCTGGTGCGGCTGGCTTGACACCTGGGCAGACCATGGGGATGTCGCTTCTGGTGTTTGCCGGTTCGGCCCAGTTCATCGCGGTGAGTTTGCTGGGCGCTGGCGCGTCGCTGGGGGTGCTGTTGCTGACCACCTTTGTGGTCAACCTGCGGCATGCGTTGTACAGCGCCAATTTGCAGCCGTATGTGTGCCATTTGCCCAAACGCTGGCGCATTCCTTTGGCCTTTTTGCTGACCGATGAAGCCTTTGCCGTGGTGCAGCACCGCTACGCCCAGTCTGATGGCTCGCCATACAAACATTGGTATTTTCTGGGCGCGGCGCTGGCCATGTATGTGAACTGGCAGATTTGTACCCTGATCGGGCTGTTGTTCGGCCAGATGGTGCCCAATATTGCCGCCTGGGGTCTGGACTTTGCCATGCTGGCGACCTTCATCGGGATTGTCGTGCCGATGCTGAGAAATTTTCCGCAGGTGGCAGCGGCACTGGTAGCCGGTGCCGTAGCGCTGGTGTTCCATGCGTTGCCGTACAAGCTGGGGCTGCTGGTGGCTGCATGCAGTGGCATTGTTGTGGGCGTTGTGCTGGAACGGCGCGCTGCATGGACCGCTCAGGAGGGGATGGAATGAACCACTGGATACTGATTCTGGGGATGCTGGCCATCACTTTTGCCATCCGTTTTTGCCTGTTTGCCTTTCCCACGCTCCGTTTTCCGCCGCTGGTGCGTCAGGCTTTGCACTATGTTCCGACCACCGTGCTGAGTGCCATTGTCCTGCCAGGGATGTTATTGCCCGATGGCCAGCACTTTTCCATCGCACTGGACAACGCCTACTTGCTGGCGGGTGTGCTGACCATCGCCATTGCCGCGCTGACGCGCCATCTGCTGGCGACGATTGCCGCCGGATTGTCAGGATTCTTCCTGTTGCGCTGGCTACTTGGGCAATTGCCTGTCTGAGATACGAATCGGCACAGCTTCCAATGTATGGTCCGCACCCGATAGCCGCCAGGCACCCACACACAGGGCACTGTATACCAGCCATTCGGAAAGACGTTGCAAAAGTCCGCGCAATTCCATCATCGCATCATTCACCATCAGGGCGAACAAAACCAGCCCTAAAAAGGAGAGGCCCGTCCAGAGCAGGCGCTGCGAGGCGGAGATGCTTGGGGAGAACGAAAGGAACAGGAGCCCGAGTGACGTTGCCAGATACATAAGGAGGCCAAGAGCATTGTGGATGGTCTGACTCAAACTTCCCTCTGCGGGACAGCCAAGGTCGCATGGTGCAAGCGCTGATCCGATGTAGGCAATGGGCACCGCCATGAACAACCAGTATCCCGTTCGGCTTATCCCCTGGACAGGAACTTTATCGGCAATGGCAATAAGCAAGATGCCTGCCAGAATGCCAAACGGGACGAAACCCAGCCACCCCACCGTCCACGCATAAGGCGTGCCTGTGGCATTGAGTTCGCTAATGAATTGGTTGATGTGCGAGTAATCCGGTTTTAGCGCAGCGCCACCGAACAACATAACAAGGTAGCTCAGGATAACGGCAACAACAAGCCAACGTTTCTGCATGCTTTGTACTCTCCACGTATCGAAGGTTGAAAAAAAGTTGAATTTGGCAAGGGTGATAATAACCCTAAAAATTACACGGTTATAGCGCGAATGGTAGCAGATACAGCCGCTGCCACCTTGGGTTACTGTGTATTCCGGCGAAGTGCGATACTCGCGGCGAAGAATTCACCATGCACCTCAGAAATTCAGAATCAATACCGGAAACAATGCCGGAAAACGTGTCAGGCACCGTATACGTGGTGGACGATGACGCCAGCGTGCTGAAAATGCTGGGCGAGCTGATTGCCAGCATTGACGTGGAAGTTCGGACATTTGCTTCGGCGCAAGGGTTTTTGAACGACTACCGCCCCTCTTCCTGCCAATGCCTGGTGTGCGATTTGCGTATGCCGGAGATTGACGGGATTGGCTTGCAAAAACGTCTGGCAGGCATGAACTGCCCTCCCCCGATCATTTTTCTTACCGGTTTTGCGGATGTGGGCATCGCGGTTGAGGCCATGAAGGAAGGGGCTTTCGATTTTGTGCAAAAACCTTGTAGCGCCAATGTGTTGCTGGGCAAGATTCAGCAGGCACTCAGGTTGAGCCAGGCACGGTACGCTATCTGGTTGGACCAACAGGCCCAGAATGCCCGTCTGGAGCTGCTGACGCCCAAGGAGCGCATGGTGGTGCGCCATGTGCTGGAGGGCATGACAAGCCGGGAAATTTCGCAATCCCTGGACTTGAGCGTTCGCACCGTTGAAAACCACCGCGCACGCATCATGGAAAAACTGCACGTCGAATCGACCGTGGACCTGGTAAAACTCTTCAAGTAAGCGTAAGCCGCTGCGCCAGACATTTTTTCACGGCATCCAGGAGGACTTTCGCAGGCACAGGCTTCATCAGAAACCTGCGGATGCCAATCTCCAGCGCGGCAGTTTCGTCCAGCGCAGCGCTGTACCCGGAGCACATAATGATGGGAAGTTCGGGGCGAATGGAGAGCATGGTGCGGGCCAGTTCCGCACCACTCAACTCGGGCATGGTCAGATCGGTGATGACCAGATCGAAGCCATTCGGCTTGTCATAAAACATGCGTAGCGCTTCGGCGGGATAGGTAAAACCAACGACTTCACAACCCATGCTTTCCAGCAAGGCGGTGGCTACGCCCACAATGGCCTGCTCATCGTCCACCACCAGCACACGGGCAGTGGAGGCCAGCACTTCGGTGTGCGCTTCGGCGTGCTGAACGTGTCGCGCAGTGTCTCCCCTGTAGGCGGGGAGGTAAATGCGCATGTCGGTTCCCTTGCCAGCTTCGGTGTGCATGCCGATATGGCCCTTGGCGGCGTGAACGATTCCGTGTACCACGGACAGCCCCAGGCCGCTGCCCAGTCCCACGGCCCTGGTGGTAAAGAAAGGATCAAACACCCGCAGCCGGATATGTTCTGGAATTCCCGCTCCACTGTCTTGCACGCCAATCATCAGATAGTCGCCGGTGAAATTCTGATGGCACGAGTGGCAGTAATGGTCTACTTCCAGCGTGACAGGTTCTACGATAAACGCAATTGTTCCCACGGTCTCGATGGCGTTGCGTGCATTGACCCCCAGGTTCATCAGAATCTGATGCAGCTGCACCGAACTAATCATGACCTGCGGCAGTTCCTGGTGCGCCGCTGTCATGTGCATCGTGATGTTGATTGATTTGGGCAAGGTGGACTGCAAAAGCTTGATCACTTCTTTCACGATGGGCAAGGCATGGATCGCCTCAACGGCGGTATCACGCCTTTGGCTGAACGTCAGCAGTTGTTGCACCAGTTCCTTGGCACGGATTCCGGCTTGCAGGATTTCTCTGACGTAATCCCTTGATTTCGGGCTGAATGTGCTGTCGGCTGACATGTGGATGATCTCCGCATAGCCGAGGATGGATGCCAGGATGTTGTTGAAGTCGTGCGCTATTCCCCCTGTGAGGTGGCCAATGACCTCCATTTTTTGTGCCTGCTGCAGTTGCTTTTCCAGGGACTTTTGTTCTTCTTCTTTTCTGAGACGCTCCGTGATGTCTTCCTTGAGCGCCAGGAAGTGGGAGATGCTTCCGTCCAATTGACGCACCGGGGAAATGAGCACCGATTCGACATAGAGCGCACCGTTCTTGCGCCGATTGGTGAATTCACCCTGCCAGGTGTCGCCGCGTCCCAGCGCTGCCCACATGCGGGTGTAGGTATCCTTGGGTGTCAGGCCCGACTGCAGCATGCGCGGGTTCTGCCCGATGATTTCTTCAGGGACATAACCACTGATTTCACAAAACGCACGGTTCACGTATTCGATGCAGGCATCTTTGTTGGTGATGATGACGCTTTGGGAGGTTTGCTCCATCGCCAGTCCCAACCGGGTCAATTGCCCCTGCGCCGCACGCAGATCGGTGACATCGCGTGCTGTTGCATACCTTACCTGGCGTGTCTGGTCTGCGATAGCGTTCCAGGAAAGAATCCGTATTGTTCCGTCTTTGCAACAATACCTGTTCTGAAATTGCCGCGTCACACCGCCATTGAACTGTTTCTGGATTTCATCCTGTGTCGCCTGGCGGTCTTCTGGCATGATCAACTCATAAAAAGGGCGGGCCAGCAGCTCTTCACGGGTGTATCCCAGTACTTCGGTGAACGCATGGTTGACCCGTTTGAAGTAACCATCGTAGCCCGTGATGGCCATCATTTCCTGCGACATCGAGAAAAAGGTTTGGAACATTTCGCGTTCCAGTTCCAACTGCTTGCGTTCGGTCACGTCAATGCACGTCCCCACATAGCCTGTGAATGCCCCATCAGCATCAAGCATGGGCTGGCCCATATCCAGTATCCACCGGTATTGCCCATCGTGGCGCATAAGTCGGTACTCGATGGAAAAAGGTTTGCGTGCATCAAAGTGGCTTTCGATGTGCGCGGTGCAGGCTTCAATGTCGTCGGAATGGATTCCCATCATCCAACCCATTCCCAATTCCTGCGCCATGCTCAACCCCCTGAACGTCAACCAGGTTTTATTGACCCAGGTGCACAAGTGCTTGACATCCGCGATCCAGATCATGGAGGGCGACGAGTCGGAAATGAAACGAAAGCGCTGAAGGCTTGCCTCGCTTTCACGCAGCAGTCGGGTCGTTTCCTGGTTGCGCCGTCGGTACACCAAAAGCATGGCGATCACCAATGCCTGTGCCAGCACCACGCAGAACGAAAAAATGACAAGACCTTGGTGGTCCTGCCAGACCTCGGATAAAAACGCAGTATTCATGATGGCGTTTTGCATTCCATCTATTGTGCGCCTGGCAGGGTGGTGGAAAACCACTAGACGTCCTGAGTATTTCTACTCTGTTCAGACTGCCAGCACAGGCTGATGATCCAGCGCATGGCAAGCATCGACACACTGCACCCCACCGGGACGGATACCCTTCTGAGCCACTTGCGTCTGCAAGCGTTGGCCCGGCAGTATTTGATAGCGGCGACCGGCCTGGATAACACCACCCTGGTGCGGCGCATTCAGTTGATCGAACAGCATGTGGACTGCTTTGCCACGCCGCGCGTGCGAACCTGTGGCGAAGTCAGTTGCCCGTGGCGCCAGGACTGCCTGACAAAGAACGCTTCGGAAACGACTTAAAAGAGGAAAAACCATGGCCAAGACCATCATGATTGTTGACGACTCTGCCTCCATCCGCACGGTGGTTGGCATTGCACTGCGCGGCGAAGGCTATACCGTCATCGAGGCCATCAACGGCCAGGATGCCATCAACAAGCTCACCGGGCAAAAAGTCAACCTCATCATCAGTGATGTGAACATGCCCATCATGGACGGCATCACCTTTGTGGTCAACGTCAAGAAGATGGCGGCCTACCGTTTCACCCCCATCATCATGCTCACCACCGAGTCCGACGAAGCCAAAAAACGCGAGGGCCAGGCTGCTGGCGCCAAAGCCTGGGTGGTCAAGCCATTCAAGCCCGAGCAGATGCTGGGCGCGGTGCAAAAGCTCTGCCTGCCATAACTGTCCTAAACGCCAACCATTTCGGGAGCTACTGCCATGACCACCATCAACCTGCGCATCGAGGGGGAGTTGGGTATTTACCGCGCCGAAGAGCTTAAGCGCGCCTTGATTGATCCGCTGCGCGAGGGTGTGTGCCTCGTGGTTGATCTGTCTGCTGTTACGGAAATCGACACCTGCGGGTTACAACTTCTGATGCTGGCCAAACGCACGGCGCAGACGCTCAAGGCGGAACTGCAACTCGTCGCGCATAGCCCGGCAGTTGTCGAAGTATTTGAATTGCTCAACATCGCTGCGTTCTTTGGCGACCATCTGGTCATCGAGCCAAACGCCAAGTCCAAAAAGAACTGAAGGGAAGTCTGTCATGAACCTTGACCAAGCCCTGCTCATCTTCATTGCCGAGAGCCGTGAGTTGCTCGAAGATATGGAGAGTTCGCTCCTTGCGCTGGAGCAGACCGAAGACAAAACCGAACTTATCAACTCGATCTTTCGCGCCGCCCACACCATCAAGGGTTCTTCGGGACTGTTCAGCCTGGACCACGTGGTGGCCTTTACCCATGTGGTGGAGAATGTTCTGGACCGTGTGCGTGCCGGAACGCTGCCTATTGGCGACGAACTGGTTGCTACCTTGCTGTTGTGTTGCGACCATATCAAATCGCTGATTGACGGCGTGCAATCCGGTCAGCTTGAGGCCGATGCGGCGCAGACCGAGGCGGCTGCTCCGCTGCTGGCGGCACTGCACACTGTCCTGGGCGACACATCCAAAGGTGGCTCCGCCCTGGTGCCACAGCACGAAATGGATACCACCGAGCGCATTGCCCACAAAGGCTCCGGCTCGGACCATTGGCATATTTCCCTGCAATTCGGCCCGGAAGTGCTGCGCAATGGCATGGACCCGTTGTCCTTTATCCGCTACCTGACGACCATGGGGCGCATCGTGGACATTCTGACGCTGCCCGACAAGTTGCCGACCGCAGCCGCAATGGACCCCGAGGTTTGCTATTTGTCCTACGAACTGGAATTCGACACCCAGGCCGACAAGGAGGCCATTGAACGCGCGTTTGAGTTTGTGCAGGGCGAGTGCCGCCTGCGCATCATCCCGCCCAATAGCCGCATCGATGAATACATCCGGCTAATCAAGGAAGCACCCGAGGTTTCCGAGCGTATTGGCGAACTGATGGTGCGCTGCGGTGCGATCACACGCCAGGAACTCGATACTGCGCTCAATACCCAGGCCGATACCATTCCACCGCCTCTGTTGGGCACCATTTTGATGGAGCAGAGGGCGGTATCGCCAGAGGTGGTTGAGGCCGCGTTGCATAAGCAAAATCAGGTCAAGGAGGTGCAGGCGAAGGAGAGCCGCTCGGTGCGGGTGGATGCCGACAAGCTCGATCAACTCATCAACCTGGTGGGTGAACTCATCATTGCCGGTGCGAGCGTCAACATGATTGCGCACCGCGCCAAGGTGAGCGAGCTGGAGGAGGCCACGTCCAAACTCTCCATTCTGGTGGAAGAGGTGCGCGACAGCGCGTTGCAGTTGCGCATGGTCAAAATTGGCGCCACCTTCAACCGTTTCCAGCGCGTGGTGCACGATGTCTCGCGCGATCTGGGCAAGGACATTGCGTTGGTCATCGAAGGCGAAGAGACTGAACTCGACAAAACCGTGGTCGAAAAAATCGGTGACCCTCTGATGCATCTGGTGCGCAACTCGATGGACCATGGTATCGAAAGCGCCGAACTGCGCACCGCACGCGGCAAACCCACCCAGGGCACCCTGGTGCTCAATGCGTTTCACGATTCCGGCTCCATCGTCATCACGGTGCAAGACGATGGCGGCGGTCTCAAGCGCGAGCGTATTCTGGCCAAGGCTCTGGAGCGCGGGTTGGTCGAGGCCGGACAGCATTTGAGCGATGCTGAGGTCTATGCGTTGATTTTCGAGCCGGGTTTTTCCACCGCCGAGCAAATCACCAACCTCTCCGGGCGCGGTGTCGGGCTGGATGTGGTCAAGCGCAACATCACGGCCTTGCGCGGCACCGTCAGCATGAGCAGCCAGGAGGGTGAGGGAACCACGGTCACGGTGCGCCTGCCGTTGACGCTGGCCATCATTGATGGTTTCCTGGTCGAAGTCGGTAAGCGCGTATTCGCCATTCCGCTGGACATGATTGAAGAGTGTGTTTCCTACACCGCCGAGCCTGGTCACGACTACACCAATCTGCGTGGTCATGTGTTGCCTTTTATCCGGCTGCGTGAGCTGTTTGGGATCAAGGCCGCGCCACCCGCAAAGGGTGAAAACATCGTGGTGCTCAAATACGCCGGGCAAAAGGCTGGATTGGTGGTTGATACCTTGCTGGGGGAGTTTCAGACGGTTATCAAGCCGCTGGGGCAAATGTTTAGTCAGGTTGCCTGTATCAGCGGTTCCACCATTCTGGGCAGCGGCGATGTGGCGCTGATTCTGGATGTGCCGACCTTGATCAAGCAGGCAAGTCGGGTAACTGCACCCGTGGCAAAAACACGGAAAGAAAGTGCTATGAATGCGTAAGCAGATGGGAGGCAGAAGATGGAATTTCCAAAACAAAACTGACGCACGGGCCATGGGGTTCATGGCTTGACCATTCAATTATTGAGAGACAACTTGAGAGACAACATCTGGAGAAAATCATGAAACATATCACCATTCGCACCTTGTTAATCCTGTTCATTCTGGCTTCACTGTCTGGATTACTGGCCATCTTTGCACTGACATCCGTCCTTGCAACGGCCCAGAATGAGGAAAGGGAACGCCAGGAAAATCGCCATTTATCCTATCTACTCGCCGATGAGTTACGCCAAAGCTCAGATGACCTCACACGGTTGGGGCGAACGTATGTTGTCACTGGCAATCCAGCCTATGAGCAGCAGTACAACGACATTCTCGACATTCGCAACGGCAAGAAGCCGCGACCAGCCGAGTACCAGCGCATTTATTGGGATTTTGTGGCTGCTGGTCAAGCCAAGCCACGCCCGGATACAGTCGCCGTGTCATTGCAGGACTTGATGAAGAAGGCGGGTTTTTCCGAGGCTGAATTCGCAAAATTACGCGAGGCACAGGCCAACTCGGACGAACTGGTTAATACCGAGGTCAAGGCGATGAACGCGGTCAAGGGTCGTTATGACGATGGCAGCGGCAAGTACACAAAAACTGGCGCACCCAATTTCGAGTTGGCACGCAATCTGGTGCACAGCCCTGACTATCACAATTTCAAAGCCAAGATCATGAAGCCACTGGACGAATTCTTCGTCCTGCTGGATCAACGCACCAGCAACGAAGTCGCCGCTGCCGCTGCACGTGTAGCCACTCTGAAAACCTGGTTGATAGCACTGCTGGTTTTTATGCTGTTTGCCAGCTCCATTTTTGGCTGGCTCATGTTCGCCAAGGTTATTCCCCCACTGCGCCGCGTAGTCGCCAGCACCAACAAGATGGCTGCTGGCAACTTCGAATTCAACATCGACATTGATAGCAGGGATGAAATGGGCGAGTTGGCCAGATCGCTCAATGCCTGTATCGAGGCCACCCTGCAGCAGGCCAATGCAGCCAAGGCCATTTCCGAGGGCGACTTGAGCGTTGTGGTCAAGGTACGTTCTGAGCAAGATGTGTTGGCCAAGAGCCTTATTGACGTCAACCGGGCCATCGCCAAACTCGTGAACGATGCCAACTCCCTGGCTGAGGCCACCGTAGCCGGTCGGCTCCAGGCACGCATTGACGTTGCCAATCACAAGGGTGACTACCGCAAGCTGGCAGAAGGGTTGAACTCTGTCATGATTGCGGTCAACACGCCAGTGCAGGAGTTGCAGACGGTGCTAAACGCCATGGAAGATGGCGACCTGACCCAATCGATGAAGCGCAGCTACGAAGGCACCTGGGATGATCTCAAATCCGCTTCCAACAACATGATCAAGAAGCTGGTGCAGGTGGTCTCTGATGTCAACACGGGTGCCCTGGCGCTGGCCAGTGCTTCCTCAGAGGTGAGTAGCACCGCGCAAGCGCTGTCGCAAGCGGCCAGTGAACAAGCAGCCGGGGTGGAGGAAACCAGTGCGTCTATTGAGCAAATGACCTCCAGCATCGCCCAAAACACCGAAAACGCCAAAGTGACCGAGGGCATGGCCAGCAAAGCGGCCAAGGACGCAGCCGATGGCGGCGAGTCGGTTAACGCCACAGTGACAGCCATGAAGCAAATTGCCAAGAAGATCAGAATCATCGACGATATTGCCGCACAGACCAACCTGCTGGCATTGAATGCCGCCATTGAAGCGGCGCGCGCCGGTGATCACGGCAAGGGCTTTGCAGTGGTGGCAGCCGAGGTACGTAAACTGGCCGAGCGCAGCCAGGTGGCGGCGCAAGAAATTGGTGAAGTGGCCACCAACAGCGTTGAATTGGCCGAAAAAGCCGGAAAACTGTTGGAGCAAATGGTGCCCTCCATTCGTAAAACGGCCGACTTGGTGCAAGAGATCGCGGCAGCCTCGAACGAGCAGTCGTCTGGTGTGGGACAAATCAACTCAGTAGTGAGCCAACTCAGCCAGACCACCCAGCAAAACGCCTCTGGCTCTGAGGAATTGGCTGCCACCTCGGAGGATATGAGTAGCCAAGCCGAGCAATTGCAAAACACCATGGCCTTCTTCAAGCTCGTTGAGGCCACGGACAGCAGTAGAGCCTCGGCACACTCCCCACGCAGGATTATTACCAGCAATAAGAACGCGGAAACGAGGATGAGCAACTTGGCACTTGGTGCGGCAACGCATGCTGTCGATGAAAAGAAATTCTCCAGGTTCTAAAAGGAGCATGCTATGAATGCGTTGGTTAAAACCGAGGGTGAATCACCAGGCAAGCTGGCTTCCGAGAACAAACAATACCTGACCTTTACACTGGGCGGCGAGATGTTTTCGATTGGCATTTTGTGCATCCGGGAAATCATCTGGTACGCCAGTCCGACCGAGGTGCCAATGATGCCCGAATGCATTCGTGGCGTTATCAACCTGCGCGGTGCGGTGGTGCCGGTGATGGATTTATCCAGCCGCTTTGGCAAACCGTCCACGCCCGTCACCAAGAGTACCTGCATCATCATCGTGGAAGTGCAAACCCAAAACGAAGGCGAACACCAGAGCATGGGGGTGGTGGTGGACGCAGTGCAAGCGGTTTTGGAAATAGCCGCCTCCGAGATTGCGCCCGCGCCCAGTTTTGGCGCCAAGATTCGTAGCGACTTCATTGAAGGCATTTGCAAGGTCAACAGCAAGTTTGTGATTCTGCTCAATGTCAATCAGGTACTGTCGCTGCAGGAGATTGGGCAAATGGGCCAGGCGGCTGCCTCTGCTACCGATGTAGTTGCAGTGCACGGATGAAGACCATGCCGCAACTGGTGCGCTAGACCGTGAGCAAAGTCAGCAATGATTTATGATTGTTATGCATTTAGTAGCTACTTGCGCACATTCCACGGGGGATACATGAATATTTTGCTTGAAATACGCCACTGGCATCCTGCACTCTGGGGTGGAATGAAACCACATTCAACGGCAGGCCCGCCGGGAACGCTTGCCGTACACACGACCCCTGCCTCAGTCAGCACCCTCAAGTTCATCCATCAGGAGTATTTCCATGCTAAATAATCTCAAAATCGGCACGCGGATAACGGGAGCCTTTGCGCTCGTTGTAATTATTCTGGTTTCCGTAATCGGTATCGGCTACCTCAATCTTGGCCGATACGCCAGCGCCAGCGGGTGGAACGTTCACACCTATGAGGTTCTGGAAGAAACAGATAACGTTCTGGTGTCTCTCATCAATATTGAAACCGGCCAACGGGGTTTTCTTGTGGCCGGGAAAGACGAATTTCTGGAGCCGCTCAATGAAGGTAAAAAAGGGTTTGCGAAACACCATGCTGCTGCCAAGAAACTGACATCGGACAATGCCACGCAGCAAGCGCGCCTTGAAAAACTGGAGGACACTTACCAGGCGTGGATGAAGGATTCCGTTGAAACGAGCATCAAGATCCGTCGCACGGTGGGTGGCAATCTTTCGCAGTACGGTGAAGTCATTGCCGCTGTCGGTAGCGGGAAAACGCAAATGGACGCAATGCGCAAGATTATTGACGAGATCGACCAGGACGAACGCGGCTTGCTTAAAACACGCAGTAAGGATATGGAATCCACGTTCTCTGTGACGCAAAACTCCCTGCTTTTTGGCGGCATCTTCGGCATCGTGCTTGCCTTCTTGCTGGCTCAGTTAGCAACGCGCAGCATCACCGGGCCGACAAGAAAGCTGGTAGCCGCCGCCGACAAGATGGCCGAAGGTGATTTCAGTGCCAAACTCGATATCGATAGCAAGGATGAGATTGGTGAATTGGCCAACGCGGTCAGAGCCGTGCAATCCAATGTTCAGCTCCTGATATCCGAGATGAACCACATGTCGAAAGAGCACGATGCCGGTGACATTGACATCAAGGTCGACGAGACCAAGTTCAAAAACGATTTTGCCCTGATGGCCAAAGGTGTTAACAACATGGTGTTTGGCCACATTGCAGTGAAAAAACAGGCCATGGCATGCGTCAAGGAGTTTGGCGAAGGAAATATGGACGCGCCGCTGGCCAAATTCCCAGGCAAGAAGGCCTTCATCAACGACACCGTTGAGCAAGTGCGCGCCAACATCAAGGCATTGGTTGCTGACGCTAACCTGCTGTCCAAAGCAGCTGTTGAAGGCCGGTTGACGACCCGTGCGGATGCCACCAAGCATAAAGGCGATTTCCATCGCATCGTCAAGGGGGTTAACGACACGCTGGACGCCGTGATCGGGCCACTGAACGTCACAGCCAAGTATGTAGACGACATCTCCAAGGGCGTGATTCCACCCATCATCACCGACAACTACAACGGTGACTTCAACGTCATCAAGGGCAACCTGAACGCCTGTATTGAGGCCACCAGCGCGCAAGCCAATGCAGCCAAGGCCATTTCCGAGGGCGACTTGAGCGTTGTGGTCAAGGTACGTTCCGAGCAAGATGTGTTGGCCAAGAGCCTGATTGATGTCAACCGGGCCATCGCCAAGCTCGTGAACGATGCCAACTCCCTGGCTGAGGCCACCGTGGGCGGTCGGCTCCAGGCACGCATTGACGTTACCAACCACAAGGGTGACTACCGCAAGCTGGCAGAAGGGTTGAACTCTGTCATGATTGCGGTCAACACACCCGTGCAGGAGTTGCAAACGGTGTTAAGCGCGATGGAAGGTGGCGACCTGACCCAATCGATGAAACGCAGCTACGAAGGCACCTGGGATGATCTCAAATCCGCTTCCAACAACATGATCAAGAAGCTGGTGCAGGTGGTCTCTGATGTCAACGCGGGTGCCCATGCGCTGGCCAGTGCTTCCGCAGAGGTGAGTGCCACCGCGCTAACGCTGTCGCAAGCGGCCAGTGAACAAGCAGCCGGGGTGGAGGAAACCAGTGCGTCCATTGAGCAAATGACCTCCAGCATCGCCCAAAACACTGAAAACGCAAGAGTGACCGAGGGTATGGCCAGCAAGGCCGCCAAGGACGCCGCCGATGGCGGAACGTCGGTCAACGCCACGGTGGCAGCCATGAAACAGATTGCCAAGAAGATCAGCATCATCGACGATATTGCCGCCCAAACCAACCTGCTGGCCCTGAATGCCGCCATTGAAGCGGCGCGCGCCGGTGAACACGGCAAGGGTTTTGCGGTGGTAGCCTCCGAAGTGCGCAAACTGGCCGAGCGCAGTCAGATAGCGGCGCAAGAAATTGGCGAAGTGGCCACCAGCAGTGTTGAGTTGGCCGAAAAAGCCGGCAAACTTCTGGAGCAAATGGTGCCCTCCATTCGTAAAACGGCCGACTTGGTACAAGAGATCGCGGCCGCTTCGAACGAGCAGTCGTCTGGTGTGGGGCAAATCAACGCGGCAGTGAGCCAACTCAGCCAGACCACCCAGCAAAACGCCTCTGGCTCCGAAGAACTGGCCGCCACCTCGCAGGAAATGAGTAGCCAAGCCGAGCAATTGCAGAGCACCATGGCCTTTTTCAAGCTCGTCGAGAGAACAGGCGGCAGCAAGGTCTCAACACCCTCCTCCACGCGCAAGATTACTACCAGCAACAAGGACAGTGGAACAAGGACGGGCAACTTGGCACTTGGCGCAGCAGTGCATGCTGTTGATGAAAATAAATTCTCCAAGTTCTAAAAGGAGCATGCCATGAATGCGTTGGTCAAGACCGGGGGCGAATCGCCAGGCAAGCTGGCTTCTGAGCATAAGCAGTACCTGACCTTTACGCTGGGCGGCGAGATGTTTTCGATTGGCATTTTGTGCATTCGGGAAATCATCTGGTATTCCAGCCCGACCGAGGTGCCGATGATGCCCGAGTGCATTCGTGGCGTTATCAACCTGCGCGGTGCGGTGGTGCCGGTGATGGATTTGTCCAGCCGCTTTGGCAAGCCGTCCACGCCCGTTACCAAAAGCACCTGCATCATCATCGTGGAGGTGCAAACTCAAAACGAAGGCGAGCACCAAAGCATGGGGGTGGTGGTGGACGCGGTACAGGCGGTTTTGGAAATAGCCGCCTCAGAAATTGCGCCTGCGCCCAGTTTTGGCGCCAAGATTCGCAGCGACTTCATCGAGGGTATTTGCAAGGTGGCGGAAAGTTTGTGATTCTGCTCAATGTCAATCAGGTGCTGTCGCTGCAGGAGATTGGGCAAATGGGCCAGGTCCTTGCCTTGGCCGAGTTGTAATTCAGGGATTCCCACTTAAAGCGGGACAGCACGGCATTGTGACAGGCTCCTGGACACTCCCAGCCAAAGCCAAAGTGCTCCTTATACAATAGCTGCACCCGCTTATACCATAAGGCTTACAGCCCGATTTGGTATGTAAAAACACCCGAAAACGGCCCGTTTTGATGCCTCATGGCGGTTTTGGCGTCGCCTTAACCCGTTTTGAAGGGCAAAATTCAAAGCAAATCGGGCTGTACGCCTTATGTACCAAGCGCAAGCAGCTATCAAATTTGAATATTTGGCAAGCGAAAAATGGCCACCACCAAAATGCGATACTTGCACAAAAGATTCACAAGAAATTCACAATACCAACGAAACAGGAGACAAGGACAATGCAATTCATCAAGTCTGAAAATCTGGCTGGTGATTTCTGGGGGGGCTTGGCCGCGATGCTGGTCGCATTGCCCTCAGCTATTGCCTTTGGCGTAACCATTTATTCTCCGCTGGGTAGTTCCTACGCAGCCATGGGTGCCCTGGCTGGCATTCTGGGTGTTACCGCACTGGGTTTGCTGGCACCGGTGCTGGGTGGGACCAACCGTTTGATCAGCGCGCCCTGCGCTCCTGCTGCGGCGGTGTTGTCGGCCTTTGTGATTGACTTCCTGCACAAGGGCAACGCCCCGGAAGCCGCCATGCTGATGCTGGTCCTGCTGGGCTTGCTAGCGGGTGCGATCCAACTGCTCTTTGGCGTGGCGGGCTTGGGACGTTTGATCAAATACATGCCTTATCCGGTGGTGAGCGGCTACCTGACGGGTGTGGGACTTTACATCATCGCCAGTCAGGTGCCCAAGTTTCTTGGCGTTCCCGGTAGCGTTCGCTTCTGGGAATCGCTGGTTTCGATGCCGCTGTGGAAGTGGCAGGGCATCGTGGTCGGGCTGGTGACGATGGTGGTCATGTTCGGCGCGCCCAGGATAACCAAGTCGGTACCGGCGGCTATTTTGGGACTGCTCGCTGGCGCGCTGGCTTATGTGGGCTTGGGTTTGCTGGACCCTTCGCTCCTGGTGCTCTCGGGAAACTCCCTGGTCATTGGCTCCTTCAGCAGCAGTGGTGGTGGCAGCTTTACCGATGGTCTGACTGAGCGCTGGCATGCGGTGGGCAATATGCGCCTGGCCGATTTCACAGCCTTGGCGGTGCCGGCCATGACCCTGGCCGTTTTGCTGTCGATTGACACACTCAAAACCTGCGTCGTGCTGGATGCCCTGACACGCACGCGCCACGATTCCAACCGTGAACTGCGTGGGCAGGGTATTGGCAATATCGCGTCGGCGGTTATTGGTGGTATGCCGGGTGCCGGAACCATGGGCGCGACCCTGGTCAACATCTCCAGTGGTGCCACCAGTCGGCTTTCGGGCATTATTGAAGGCGTTCTGGCATTGGTGGCTTTTTTGCTACTCAGCACTGTCATCGCCTGGGTACCGGTTGCTGCCTTGTCGGGTATTCTGATCGTGATTGGTGTGCGCATGATTGACCGGCACACGCTGCACTTCCTGAAGGCCAGTTCCACCATTTTGGACTTTGTGGTGATTGCCGCCGTGGTTATCACGGCCTTGACGGTCAGCCTGATTGCGGCCTCCGGCGTTGGCATTGTGCTGGCAATCATCCTGTTTGTGCGTGAACAGATTGGCGAGCGTGTGGTGCGCAACAAGACGTATGGCAACCACACATTTTCCAAGCAGGTACGTGTGCAAAGCGAGATGGACATTCTGGCGCGTCATGGCGATCAGGCCGTAATTTTCGAGTTGCAGGGCAGCTTGTTCTTTGGCACGACCGACCAGTTGTACAGCGCGCTGGAGCCGGAGTTGAAGGTGCGCAACTACATCATTCTGGATATGCGGCGCGTGCAGGCGGTTGACTTGACGGCGGCGCACATGCTGGAGTTGATCAAGGACATGTTGTCCGAGCGCAAGGGTTTTCTGATTTTCAGCCAGGTTCCCGACCATCTGCCAACGGGCATGGACATGCAGCAATACTTTGACCAGGTGGGCCTGGTGCGGCCTGACAGTCCGGTCAAGGTATTCGATGAACTCGATGATGCCATTGAATGGGTCGAAGACCGCATTCTGACCCAGGAAGCACTGGGGCATCCCAAGGAAAAACTGCTGGACCTGCACGAACTCGATCTCTTCAAGGGCCGCAAGGAAGAAACTCTGGTGGCACTGCGGGACTGCATGCAGCAACGCACCTACAAGTCCGGTGAACAGATTTTTGCCCGTGGCGATGCGGGAGATGAACTGTTCCTGATCCGCCGTGGCGAGGTACGCATCCTGCTGCCCATCGACAAGGTACACAGCCACCATATCAGCACATTGGGGCGTGGCGTGTTCTTTGGCGAGTTATCCTTTCTGGATGGCTGTGTGCGCGCGGCAACAGCGATGGCCTTCGGGGATGTCGATGTATTCGTCCTGTCGCGTCCGGCATTCAACCAGCTCGAAGGCGAACATCGGCAAGCCACGCTCAAATTGCTCGAAGGTTTGGCCGTGGCTTTGTCCGGGCGCTTGCGCAGTGCCTACACCGAGTTGCGTGCCCTGGAAGCGTCGTAAACCACTTCTCCCAATTTCTTTCAATTGCTCTCATCTCCCTCACGGAATTTTCACCATGAAATTGATCAAGACGCTTGTTTGCATTGTTGCGTTGTATATCCTGCCTATTGTGCTCGGAGCTGCCCAGGCGGCCGATACGGTCAAGTTGACGCTGATGCACGTCAATGATGTGTACCAGCTTGGACCCGTGGATAAGGGTAAAAATGGCGGACTGGCCCGCCTGGCAACACAAGTGCAACGCATTCGCCAGGACACAACCAATAGCCTCTTTATCTTCGGTGGTGATACCTTGTCACCTTCGGTTGCTTCGAATACCTTTCGTGGCGCCCAGATGATTGCGGGCTGGAACGCGCTCAAGGTGGATCTGGCGGTACTGGGCAACCATGAGTTCGATTTTGGTCCCGAGGTCTTTCGCCAGCGTCTGGATGAGTCCGAGTTTCCCTGGCTGGCGGCCAATGTGCGGGAGCGCGGAGGCGTTTTCAAGGGTGCAAAAAACCAGGTTGGCGCAACCCGGATGTTTGAATTTGGTGGTGTGAAAGTCGGTTTTGTAGGCGTTCTAACACCCAGCACGGCGGTATCGTCCAAGCCGGGTGAGCATATCGTTTTCGATGATCCGCTGGAAACCGTCCAGCGCGAAGCGCAGTCATTACGTGAACAAGGGGCCGTGGCCGTGGTGGCGCTGACGCATCTGGATATGGATGATGACCGGCGCATTGCAGCCTCGGGTAATGTGGATGTGGTCATGGGCGGACACGACCATGCGCTGTTGCAAGCCCTGGTCGGGCGCACGCCCATTTTCAAGTCGGGATCGGATGCGCGCATACTGGCGCGGGTTGATCTGGTTTTTGACAGTGCCTCGCACCGCCTGCTGACCACCGACTGGGAAATGTTGCCTATTAACGCCTCCTTGCCCGAGGATTCGGAAGTGGCGAAGGTGGTGTCCGGTTTTGAAGAAAAACTGTCGGTACTGCTGGACCAGACCGTTGGCGAGACTGCGGTGGAACTGGACGCACGCCAGGAAAACAACCGTTCACGTGAAACCAATTTTGGCAACTGGCTCGCCGATGTGTACCGCGCAAGCACTAAAGCCGATGTGGCGCTGATCAACGGCGGCTCTATCCGCTCCAACTCGGTCTATGGGCCAGGAAAGCTCAGTAAGCGCGACATCCTGGGTATCTTGCCGTTTGAAAACCCCATCGTCAAATTACAGATTCCAGGCTATCAGTTGCGTGCTGCCATTGAGCATGGCGTAGCGGCGGCGCATCGCTCTAACGAGAACGGTGCCTTTTTGCAGGTTTCAGGCATACGCTTTGTCTTTGATGCCACTCGGCCTGCGGGTGACCGGGTTGTCGAAATGATGGTCAACGACCAGGCGCTGGATGTAAAAAAGAGCTACACGCTGGCTGTCAACGGCTACCTGGCCAACGGTGGCGATGGTTATGCCATGCTCAAGGGTTTGCCATTCTTACTCAAGGCAGAAGATGGTTTGAGCGAAACTGCCGAGGTGATTGAAGCACTTTTGCGACAAAAAGTCATCCAGCCGACGGTCGAAGGCCGTATCCGGCGTGTGGCGGACGGACGGTGAGCTGTTGTTACCTCCGTGCAATAGAATCCACGCGCACAGTTTTTGCTTGTTTTTTAACCAATATCAGGAGAGCACAATGTCAGGTTTTCACGTTCACGGCCCGCACGACCATGCAGTTGAGCATGTAGCACACGGCTCACACGAAGGCGGCGAGCACGAGGATAAGTTTGCCTCGCGCATAGCAGTGTCCACGGCCATCATGGCGGCGCTGGGGGCGTATTTCAGTTTCGAGTATGGTTTCACCCAGAACAGTGCGCTGATCTATAAAAACGAAGCCGCCATCAAGAAAACCGAAGCATCCAACCAGTGGAACTATTACCAGTCCAAGAGCAGCAAACAGAATATGGCTGAACTGGCCGTGGAACTGACTTCGGGTGAAGCGCGTGAGAGAAACCTCAAAGAAATCGAGCGCTACAAAGGCGAGAAGGAAAAAATCAAGGAGGTTGCCGAAGGTCTGGAGGCCGACTCCAAGGCGGCTGACAAGAAGAGTGATGCGGCCCTGCACGAGCACCACCGTTGGGCGCAGGCCATGACGGCCATTCAGGTGGCTATTTCACTGGCGGCCATCACTCTATTGACGCGCAAACGCTGGATGGCTTACACGGCAATCGGCGTGACCGCTGTCAGCGTCGTCATCGGTGGCTTGGCGCTGGCGCATATCTAAATAACACTAAATAACAATTGGAGACATGGAGACACCGTGAGCCACTTACCTTCCAAAAATCCTTTCCGATCTCTGGCCAAGGCGTATGCCGAATTTTGCGCCGGAACCCAGGGACAGTCGTTACGCAAAAAAGTCTATACCCTGCTCTACCCCGTGCCAGGGGTGAGCCGCTTGCACCACTATGTGGACAACTTTCTGGTGTGGACGGTGCTGCTCTCGGTCGTTTTGATCATTCTGGAATCGGTCAAGTCGGTCGAACACCAGTTTCACGCTGAATTCGTGCTGCTCGATGCCATTACCGTGGTGATCTTTTCCATTGAATATGTATTGCGGCTGTACGCCATTCCCGAAGACCCGGACTATGCTTCCGGCATTTCCGGGCGCCTGCGCTACATGAAATCAGGCTCGGCACTGATTGACCTGATTGCCGTGGCGCCGTTCTATCTGGAGTCATTGCTGGGGCAAGTGTTTGATTTGCGTTTCATGCGGGTTTTCCGCCTGGTCCGTTTGCTCAAGCTCACACGCTACACCGGTTCCTTGCGCACATTAGGGGCGGTGATCGCACGCGAGTCCAGTATTCTGAGCGCTGCTGGTTTCCTGATGCTTCTGCTGGTGTTGCTGGCTGCAAGCCTTGGCTATCTGTTCGAGCACGATGCACAGCCGGACAAGTTTGAAAACATTCCACAGTCCATTTACTGGGCCGTCATCACACTGGCCAGCGTTGGCTATGGCGATTTGTCGCCCATAACCCCCATGGGCCGCGTCATGACCATTATCCTGGCCATTGTGGGTGTGGGTATTTTTGCCCTGCCTGCTGGCGTTCTGGCCTCGGCCTTTTCGGACCAGTTGCACCTAGAGCGTGAACGCTTCCAGCATATGGTGGCCGACGCGCTGTCGGATGGTGTCCTGACCGATGAAGAGAAGGCCATGATCGAAGCCGAATCGAAGCGCGTGCATCTGGACCCGGCTGACGTGGAGCGTTTGATGCAGGTCATGGCACGTCGTGGCGGCGCACCGGGTGATCGACGCAAGCGCCCGGAGCCGCAAGACGACCATCCGGCTGCCCTGGCAAGTTTGTCACAAAATCCCGAGCTGGCTTTTGCGCAAATCAATCAGTTGCTGAGCAACGCCCGTCTGGTGCTGGCAGCTGCGGATCGGGATCAACTGAAAAAGCTGTTTGACGACCCGGCGCGCGCGTCCGACGACCAGCGCCAGCTTTTTGCCAAGTTGCTGGAGCAGCAGCGCGTGTCCTAAAGGGGGCAACCGCTCAACGTGGATGTTGGATTTAGCTCCCTCGCCCCAGCGGGGAGAGGGCTGGGGAGAGGGGCTGCTGGTGGCTTTGCGCTGGAATTTCATATTGCCCGTGATATCACACATGCAAAAACTGCGATGCAAAAGCCTCTTGCAAGCCTTTGTGGCACTTTTTTGGTCACAAATCAGGCATCAAATCAGCCTCTAGCCCCCGTGGGTTGTGCGGCTGCAGCTACCAATAACGCAGTAAAAATAACCCAGTTCACAGCACCGCAGAACATCCAAAGAGCCGCACCATGACAAGCCAGCCCCCTCTCCCCAGCCCCCGCTGGGGCGAGGGAGCCAAATCCAACGACCACATCACTTGAATCACACCCAACCAGGAGCGCCCAATATGAACACCAAGATGAATATGATCTACTGGAAATCCGATAAATTCTGGCTTGGAAAATTTCTGGAGCATCCAGAGATTATGAGCCAGGGTGAAACGCTGGAAGAACTTGAGAAAAATATCAGGGAAGCGTATCTGCTGATGGCGATGGACGACGTGCCGAAAAATTACCAGACAAAAGAAATCCTCGTATGAAGCGCAAGGAGTTTGTCCGGTTTTTGGAAAGCCAGGGCTGCATCCTCCTTCGTCATGGGGCGAATCACGATATTTATCTCAATCCGAAAAACGGGAACAAGCAGTCCGTGCCAAGACATTCCGAGATTGACGATTATCTTGCGAGGCATATCCGGAAATATCTCGGCCTGTTGATCATCGACTGATGCATCGTTGACTGAGATAGGGCTTCAATGCAAAATCGGGCTGTATATCGCATGAAACGTGCGGATGCAGCTATGTTAAATATAGCATTGGCTTCAAGGGTCGTTGACATCCTCCCCTGCCTGAAGGCAGGGGATTCCTACGGCGCTAAACATGAGTTACCTCACGCCTAGTCACTTCGGTGGGTTCCTGCTTCACAGAGGCTGGTTTCGTCTTACGCTTACGCGCAAAGCCAGAGCCGTCCTCTCCACAGGCTGCAACGCGGTATCCCCGCGCCAATATGTTTCTCGCGCCGACCACATCGGCGTTTTCCTCGTGGCCACAGTCCACACACACAAACTTGGCCTGGGTCTGCCGGTTCTCTTTGGCCACAAAGCCGCAGGCCGGACAGGTCTGGCTGGTGTAGTGCGCGGGCACTGGAATGAGTATTGCGCCTCTCCAGTTGAGCTTGTACTCAAGCTGGCGGCGAAACTCGAACCAGCCTTGATCGAGGATGGCTTTGTTCAGCCCCGACTTGGCCGCGATGTTTTTACCCGGTTCCTCGGCAGACCCCTTGCTCGACTTGCTCATGTTGCTAACCTGCAAGTCCTCAATAGCGACCATTGCGTGGTTTTTGCTGATCGTCGTTGTTTCTTTGTGCAGGAAGTCTTTGCGGGCGTTAGCGATACGGGTGTGGATTTTCTGAACTTTCCTTCTGGCTTTGTGCCAGTTCTTGCTGAACTTAACTTTGCGACACATGCGCCGCTGGTACTTTGCCAAGCGCCGCTCGTGCTTCTTGAAGCTGTCCAGCGGCTCTATGAAGCTGCCATCGCTCATGGTTGCAAATCGAACAACGCCCATGTCGATTCCAACGGCACTTGTGGCCGTTGACACGGGTTGTTCGACCTCGCGCTCAGTCTGGATACTTGCGAACCACTTGCCACCAGACTGACTGACAGTGATGTTTTTGGCCGTGCCTGAAATGTCCCGGCTGTTGCGATACCTTATCCAGCCAAGCTTTGGCAGCTTGATGCGGCTGTTGTCTTGGTCGATCTCAAACTGTTTGGAGTCTGGGTACCGAAAACTGTCGCCCTTGCCTTTGCGCTTGGGTTGTGGAAAGCCCGCACGTTTCTCAAAGAAGTTCTTGTAGGCCCGATCCGCATCTTTAAGCGACTGCTGCAAGACATGGGAAGGAGGCTCCTTGAGCCATTCTTTTCTTTCTTCCATTCTGGAAGTCGATTTGCCATATCCACATAGCCGATGTACTTCCCACCCGACGCGTGATTGGCCTTTTGAATGTCCAAAGCCCGGTTATAGACAAACCGACGTGCCCCGGCAAAGCGGCGCATGTCTTGTTCCTGCTCGCCGTTGGGCATCAGTTCGAATTTGAAGGCTTGCAGACGTTGCATACTGTAATTTTAACCAGACTAAAGGTTCGCACCTGTTACATGGACACCTGCGGTGTCCGCGCTCTTGACCCCGCCCTGAAGGGCGAGGTTTGCCGCGCATGGATCAACTCAAATTTGAAGGCTTGGAGGCGTTTCATACTGTGATTTTAACCATGTTCAAGACGTACATCCGCTACAAGGACAGCTTCGCTGTCCGCGCTCTGCATCCCCGCCCTGAAGGACGGGGAGCTATTCTTCGGCGCGGATACTTGTATATCCTGTATATACTCAGGCATTCAAGGAGAACCCCCATGTTGACACGCGTTTTCAAGAGCGGCAATTCGCTGGCCGTGCGCATTCCTAAAGAACTGGCCTTTGCGGATGGCGCGCAAGACGTTGAAATCGAGCGTGTGGGCAACACGCTGGTGCTACGCCCGGTGGTGCAGGAAACCATTGGTGACCTGACCGAGATTTTTGCCGCCTTCCCGAAAAGCTTTATGGCCGAGGGCCGTGAGTTTCATGAGCAGCGTGAGCGCGATTGGGACTGCGTTGGCCTGCAGAGCGGCAAGGCGCAGGATTGAGTCATGCAGTACATGCTCGACACCAACATCTGCATTTACCTGCTCGACGCCCATCCGCCACAAGTGGTTCAGCGCTTCAAGTCCGCTGTTGTGGGGCAAGTCGTCATGTCTGTGGTGACATACGCAGAGCTTTGCCACGGTGTTGAACGCTGTGTTGGCGCAGACCGTGATGTGGCCGCAAAATCCCTTGCGCGCCTGGTACTGCGCGTGCCAGTCGTGGCCTTTGAATCAAGTGCTGCCAAAAACTATGGCATCCTGCGCGCTGCCGTGCGTGACCGCCGCCGCGACACGATGGACCAACTCATCGCCGCCCATGCTCTCTGCCTGGGGCTGACACTGGTCACGAACAACGAAGCCGATTTCAAGGACTATCCCGGACTGAAGATGGAAAACTGGGTTGGCACCCCGTGAGAAGAAGATCACACATTGAGAACAAAATCAGCCTCTAGCCCCCGTGGGTTGTGCGGCTGCAGCTACCAATAACGTAGTAAAAATAACCCAGCCCACAGCACGGCAGAACATCTAAAGAGCCGCACCATAAACCAGTGGATTAGTTGTTGTAGACAATCGCCACTTCTCCTGGGCTGGTCTGCACACGCCACGCAGCCAGTGCCGCATCGCTGGGGAAACAGCGGCTCTTGTCATCCAGTTGCAATTCGCCACTGGCACCTGGGCACTGCACCAGCATACGCACCGGCAGCCCCAGGAGTTGTTTGCCGCTTTCGGTTTCCTGACTGACAGCTGGAAATTCGCGCAATAGCCGTGCGATATCGGGTGTTTTTGTGCTGCTTTGGGCATGGATTGTGATGCGCAGGGACTTGCCAAAGTGGCAGCGCGCCTGCTCCAGGCTCCATACCTGCTGCAAGGTGATCTGAATGCCGCCCGAGAAACGGTCCGGCTGCGCCTTGCCCAGTGCGATGATGAGTTCATCGTCCTTGAGCAGGTTCTTGTGGGCATTGATCAGCGCTTCGTCGGCGCGTGCTTCGATCAGCGCCGATGCGTCGTCGAGTTTGAACAGCGCCAGCTTGCCTTTGTGGCCGTTGATGGTGCGAAAGTCGCTGACGATACCGGCCAGCAACTGGGGTTCGCGGCTTTCAAGCAATTCATCCAGCGGGCGTTTGACAAAGCAGCGCACTTCCTGGCGTACTTCGTCAAACAAATGCCCGGAGAGATAAAAACCCACGGCAGTTTTCTCGAAACCCAGGCGCTCCTTGATGCCCCACGGCGTGCTGGGCAGCAGATCGGGCTCCTGGGTGCTGGAGCCGTGCGCGTCCGTGTCGTCCATATCAAATAGACCTGCCTGGTTGGCGTTGGCCGCGCAGGCACTGGCAAAACTGAATGCCAGGTCAATGCTGGCCACCAGTGCGGCCCGGTTGGGCTCCAGGGTGTCAAAGGCACCGGCTTTGATAAGCGCTTCGACGCAGCGTTTGTTGAGGCGGTTGCGGTCCACGCGACGGGCAAAGTTGAACAGGCTGGTAAACGGGCCTTCCTCTTGTGTCGGCCCTTTGCCGGTACGCGCCGCCACAATGGCTTCGATGGCCTGCTCGCCGGTTCCCTTGACAGCCCCCAGGCCGTAGCGGATTTGCTGGTTGCTGATTGGCTCAAAGCGGTAATTGCCCCGGTTGATATGGGGCGGCTCGAATGAGAGGCCCATTTTTTGCGCATCCTCGAACAACACCTTGAGTTTGTCGGTGTCGTCCATTTCCACCGTCATGTTGGCGCAGAAGAACTCCGCCGTGTAATGCACCTTGAGCCAAGCGGTGTGGTAGGCCAGCAGCGAGTAGGCAGCGGCGTGCGACTTGTTAAAGCCATAGCCAGCGAATTTTTCCATCAGGTCGAAAATCTCGTCGGCCTTGTCGGCGCTGATGCCATTTTTGGCCGCACCGGCACGGAAGATGCTGCGGTGTTCGGCCATTTCCTCGGCCTTCTTCTTGCCCATCGCCCGGCGCAGCATATCGGCGCCGCCCAGCGAGTAGCCGCCCAGAATCTGCGCCGTTTGCATCACCTGTTCCTGGTAGACCATGATGCCGTAGGTTTCGGACAGCATCTCGGCGACCAATGGGTGCGGGTACAGAATCTCCTCACGGCCATGCTTGCGCGCCACAAAACTCGGAATCAGGTCCATGGGACCGGGGCGGTACAAGGCGTTGAGGGCAATCAGGTCTTCCAGCCGTGTGGGTTTGGCATCGCGCAGCATGCCTTGCATGCCACGGCTTTCAAACTGGAACACGGCTTCGGTCTTGCCTTCGGAGAATAATCGGTACACCTTGGCGTCATTGAGCGGCAGGTTGTCAAAGCTGAAGTTCTCCTGGCCGGGGTGGCGCTGGATGATGAATTGGCGCGCAATCTCCAGAATGGTCAGGGTGGCCAGGCCCAAAAAGTCAAACTTGACCAGGCCGATGGCTTCGACATCATCCTTGTCAAACTGGCTGACGGCGGACTCGCTTCCGGGTTGCTGGTACAGCGGGCAAAAATCGGTCAACTTGCCGGGGGCGATCAACACACCACCGGCGTGCATGCCGACATTGCGTGTCATGCCCTCCAGCTTGCGCGCCAGCTCCAGCAGGGTTCTTACGTCCTCCTCCTGCGCTTCACGCTCCGCCAGAATCGGCTCGGCTTCGCTGGCGTAGACGTATTTGTCGCTCTTCTTGCCATCCGTCGGCGGCAGTTGCAGCGTGACATTGGTGCCGGGTTTGTTGGGGATGAGTTTGCTGATGCCGTCGCAAAAGGTGTAGCTCATATCCAGCACACGGCCCACGTCGCGCACCACACCGCGTGCGGCCATGGTGCCGAAAGTGGCAATCTGGCTGACGGCCTCCTTGCCGTATTTGCTCTTGACATAATCAATCACCAGGTTGCGGTTGGTCTGGCAGAAGTCAATGTCGAAGTCGGGCATGGACACCCGCTCGGGGTTCAAAAAGCGCTCGAACAGCAGCTTGTAGTGCAGCGGGTCCAGGTCGGTGATCTTGAGTGCATAGGCCACCAGGCTCCCGGCCCCGGAGCCGCGTCCTGGCCCTACCGGGCAGCCGTTGTTCTTGGCCCAGTTGATAAAGTCGCCCACGATCAGGAAGTAGCCTGGAAAACCCATTTTCAGGATGGTGGCGATCTCGAACTCCAGCCGTTCGACATAACGCGGCATGTGCTGTGCGCGCTCGGCAGCGTCCGGGTACAGATGCGCCATGCGCTCTTTCAGACCTTCATGCGAGGCGTAGCGGAAATAGTCCTCCGGCGTCATGCGCTGGCCGTTGACTTCGGGTATGGGAAAGTCCGGCAGGCGCGGTTTGCCCAGCGCCAGCGTCAGGTTGCAGCGTTTGGCAATTTCCAGCGTATTGGCCAGCGCCGAGGGCAGATCGTCGAACAGAGCTAGCATTTCAGCGCGGGTCTTGAAGTACTGCTCGCGCGTGAAACGGCGCACACGCCGGTTGTCGCCCAGAATCTCACCATCGGCAATACACACCCGCGCTTCGTGTGCTTCGTAATCGTCTGGTGCGGTGAATTGCACCGGATGCGTGGCCACCACGGGCAGCCCCAGCCCGGCGGCCAGTTGCACGGCGGCAGCCACGTGTACTTCATCATCCACCCGCCCGGCGCGCTGCACTTCCAGGTAAAAGCGGTTGTCGAATACGCCAGCGAGCTGTTGCGCCCATTCCTGCGCGCGTGTACTGTCGCCTTGCAGCAGCGCCTGGCCCACAGCACCCGCCTGGGCACCCGAGAGGGCGATCAGGCCCGCGTTCAATTCGCGCAACCATGCCAGCTTGAGCACGGCCTGGTTTTTCACAATGTTCTGGGTGTAGGCCCTGGCCAGCAATTCGGACAGGTTCAGATAGCCCTCTTTGTCCTGCACCAGCAGCAGCATGCGCGACAGCGCGCCGGTATCGGCTCCAAGCCCTTCGAGAAAAACTTCGGCGCCAATGAGCGGTTTAACGCCTTTGGCGCGCGCCAGTTTGTAAAACTTGATCGCGCCAAAGAGATTGCTCAGGTCGCTGATGGCCAGTGCCGGCTGGCCATCTGCGCGTGCTGCGGCAACAGCATCGTCAATGCGATTGGTTCCATCCACGATGGAAAACTCGGTGTGCAGGCGTAGGTGAATAAACATGCTTGCGATTGTAGGTTTGCCGGCCCGCATGGGTGGTGAATTCAGATTCCCACTATATTGGTAGCACATTGAGCAACTCGGAGATTCACCATGGATACAAATACCAATGCCCTATGCACCAAGGCCTGCAAACCCTGCGAAGGAGGGGTTGCACCGCTGGAGCAGCAGCAGATCGCGGACCTTCTGGCACAATTGCCTGGGTGGGAGCTGGTCGGCAATGCCATTGCCAAGAGCTACGGCTTTCGGAATTACTACGAAACGCTGGCTTTCGTCAATGCCACGGCCTGGATTTCGCACCGCGAAGACCACCATCCCGATCTGGAGGTCGGCTACCGTCACTGCCGCGTCCGTTATTCGACGCACGCCATCGGCGGTTTGTCCGAAAACGATTTTATTTGCGCCGCCAAGATCGACGCATTGGCGGTGGCGTAGGCACACGGGGACTGTGGGTGTGTCGGTTTACCGTGCTGTATGATGGACTCCACAAGGTCGCGACCAACACACCGGCCAAATAGACTTCGCACCAAGAACACCATGCAGGAATTTGACCGTTTTTTGTTGTCTGTGGTTTACGACATCCCCAACCTGATTTTCGTGGTGGATACTGAAGACGGAACCATCATCTACGCCAACCAGTTCATGTGCGAGACACTCGGTGCTGCGTGTATCGGGCGCAAATTTTCCGAACAGTTTGCCAGTGCTGGTGCCGAGCACTTCTTTGTCAGTTACCAGTGGAACGCGCCACCAGATACCACACCCGATAACGCTGAAATTCTCCAGCAATCCGAATACTACGATGACGAATCAGAAAACTGGTACCACGTATTGCAACGTCCGGTCATCTGGCATGATGGCACGCGCAAGATCGTTTTTGTGCTGAACGAAATTAATGCGCTCAAACGGTTGCAAACTGACTTTAGCGAGGCACATGCCGCCTTGGCTCTGAAAAATATTGAGCTTGAAGTCGCAACAAACAAGCTGCAGACTGCGCTTGATAATGTGGAAGGCAAGGTTAAGGAGCGAACTGCCGAACTGGAAACAGCACTCCTGCATCTGCAGGAATCGCATGAACAATTGGCCAGCAGCGAAGCCAGGGCCACGTTGAGTACGCTGGTTGCCAGTGCGTCACACGAACTCAAAACCCCGCTTGGGAACGGTGTTATGGCGGCCAGCACACTGGTGTATGAGACGAAAGCATTTGCCCACAAAGTTGATACTGTTGGACTCAAACGCAGCGAACTGACCCAATTTTTCGCACGCATGCAAGAAGGTACCCAGTTAATACTGCACAATCTTGAACGAGCCGACGGCTTGCTCAACCACTTCCGCCAGGTAGCAACCGATCAGGCCAGTGAACAGCAACGCACCTTTGATCTGGCCGAGACCGTACGCGACATTGTGGCAACGCTGGCCCCGAGCCTCAAACGGCATTCACACCGGGTGGTGGTCGATATTGCGCCGGGCATCCAGATGGACTCGCAGCCTGGGGCGTTGGGGCAAGTTGTCATCAACCTGATCAATAACGCTTATTTGCATGCTTTCGAGCATCGCAGCGACGGGGTTCTGACTATTCGTGGCGAAGCAGACGATGATCGCGTCAGCCTGATCTTTTGCGACAACGGCTGCGGCATGCCATCAGAAACCCTGGAGCGCATATTCCAACCCTTTTTCAGCACAAAACTTGGTAAGGGCGGCACTGGCCTTGGCATGGCGATTGTCAAAAATCTGGCAAATAAAACCCTGGGCGGGGACCTGCAGGTGACAAGCACCCTGGGTGAAGGCACCCGCATTGACATCCAGTTGCCGCGCATCTTGCATACGGATTCATAGCAAAAATGGCTACGCTTATGCGACGGCTCTTGGTCTTGTGGGGTTTGCTGCTGGCGTGCATGGTGTGTTCGGCCCAACAAACCACGACCAGGGTTTCCCTCACTCCCGAAGAACGTACTTACCTAGCACAAAAAGGCCCCATCAAATATTGCGTGCAACCCGACTGGCTGCCGTTCCAGCGCATCAACGAGCAGGGCCGCCATGAGGGCATTGCCGAAGACATGCTGCAACTGATGGCGGAACGCCTGGGTGTGCATTTTGAGTTGATTATCACCAAGGACTGGGCCGAATCCGTGGCAGCTATTCGCGCACGGCGCTGTGACATGCTGCCGCTGGGCATGGACATACCCAGCCGCCACGATTTGCTCGATTTCACACGCCCCTACGTCTCGGAACCCCTGGGCGTGGTCACCCGCACCAGCGAACCCTACCTGCACCAGGCTGAAGACATCGGCAACCGCAAGGTCGGCCTCATCAAGGGTTTTGCGCCCAAGAAAATACTGCAGAAACTCTATCCGTTCATGAACATCGTTGATGTGGAGAGCACCCTCGATGGACTGCAAAAGGTACAAAGTGGCGAAAACTTCGGCTACATCGACAACCTGCCGTCTCTGGGCTACACGGTGCAAAAACGCGGCATGCTGGACTTGAAAATCTCGCACACGCTCAACTTCACGCACGACCTGGGCATTGTGACCCGCAACGATGAACCGCTGCTGGGGCACATCATGCAAAAAGGAGCCGATGCCATCAGCGACAAGGAGCGCAGCACCATTGTCAGCCGCTGGGTAGGCTGTCGAATTAGCCCCTTTGTTTAGAGTTGGAAATTTCCGGGTTTTGGCTTCCATTTCCCCCGAAGAATGCCTGACGCTTCTTTCGTACGGTATAGGGAATGTTTTCCTTCTCCCAAACGTTTAGATCATTGTGGCGAACTTTATTTAGCGCTTGTGTGATGGAGATTTCATTCAGATTTCCGCAGAGGGCCGGAATCAACAAAGTTGTGCGATTCATGTCAGCTTGTGGGCTGCGTTCAATTATGTGCTTGAAATTGCCGAAGAGCGATTCGATGATGTCACTGCTGACCAACAAGGGGAATTCGAGCCCGAGCAATTTTTTCTGGATTTCGAGGTGTTTTGCAACCACGTCTCCAGACGCTTTTTACTTTGGAATTTTGCGGGAGTTCTTTTGCCAATTGATGACACTGTTCGTAACTGGTTTGGTTGAGTCCTTTATTTTTGAGGACTTCCATGACTTGTGAGACCACTTTGGTCGCTTGCAAAACGCTGAATAAAGGGCTTTAGCAGGAGGAAGCCCGGCAGCGCGGCACGTACCTGTCTAGTAGACTTCCCTTCTTTGCACGGCCCTTGATCGCGAACACGTCAAGCATCTTGCTACCCCACTTGCCTAGCGTACTGATACTTTGAGCGTCCTTTGCTACGCAATTTAGGCGGAATCAAAAATGCCATGTCCGTTTGCCGTGGCAACGCCCTTGAGTGGTTACAGCCGTGAAGCGCTTATACGGGCGGTTTTCTCAAACTGGTTTTAAGCGCATTGGCCAACTGACCAATGTCTTCTATTGCAGGAATCGTAACAGCTTGATTTTTCGAGAATATCCGGACACCTTTTTGCAGCTGTAGCCCCGTCACTAATAATCCCCAAAGGCTTGCCTGCTTGGGTGAAGATCGTTTCAAGTCCAATGCAATACTTTCGCCATTGACTTGTTCGCAAACTTTCAAGCCAACACATTCAGTCCTGCAGTCGGATCGCGGCACCTCTGGTGGCGAGTGCATCCACACGCACCCTCAACACAACCAAAGCCTTTTTCGTTCCGATGTCTATGGAATGATCAACGATTGCCAGCCAAGCTTGGCTGATGGGCTTGACTGAAGCAAACCCAAGCCTAACCGTAGTGTCCAGTTGATGACAGAGGTAAAGTGCGGCACCCATCAAGTCCAGTGCCGTCCTGGTTTGAAATAACTCAAGAATTCGCGGGACGCTGCGATACGAAACGACCGCGTCGATCACAAGAAAAAACATAATGCTCGCACTTCCTTTGCCTCATTTGTCTCTATAGCAAGCACAGGTGCTGTGGTCAGCTGTTTTTTTAAGTCTTCGACAGACTGGCGTAGCTCTTCGTTTTGTTTCTCAAGTACGGCTATCCTTGCCCTATTTCGTTTGTCGGCCTTCCTGAACTCTCGAGTTTCGGATCCTCTTAGAACCGCTTTAGTTCTCCATTCGTCACGACTCCGTATTAGCTTGGATAGTTGGGGCATGGTCTTACTCTACGTCGGCAGTCTGGTTGCTCAATCCGTAATACTAAACATTTTGTACCTGCTCGAATCCAAAAACAGGAAACGGCAATAGCCCGATAGCTCTCGAATTTCTACAGCCTAGCCGCTGGGTGTCGATCAAGCTCGAACAAGGATTTGACTACGACCTGCTCTGGAAACTCAGCGCTGCTGCGGCGCTGCTGCTGCTGGGATTTATCGCCTGGAACCGCAAGCTGGCGCGTTTTAACCGTAAGCTCGCACGCCTGAACGCCGAGATTCAGCAAAAAAATACCCAGATTGCCACCCTGCTCGACAACTCCGGGCAGGGATTTTTATCCTGTGGCAAGGACTTGATGGTCAATCCGGGCTACAGCCGGGAATGCATGCGCATTTTCCAGCGAGAGGTATTGGACCGCCCCCTGCCCGAACTGCTGTGCCCGCAAGATGAGGATCAACGCTATTTTGTGGCGGAAACCCTGCGACTAGTGATCGAGGGCGAGGCTGATCCACTGCGCCTTGATGCCTACCTCAGTCTGTTACCCAAGGAATACGTGCTCCATGCGCGCTATTACGAAGCGGAATACCGGCTGCTGGACGATGGCCGGATGATGCTGATTCTGACCGACGTCAGCGACGAAAAAGTGCTGCAACAACGCCTGGCACAAGAGCGCCTGCGGCTCGAATTCGTGGTCAATGCGCTGGAAAACCGGGATGATCTACTGGAGGCGTTGCGCGACTTCGACACCTTTCGCAGCCGCACCCTGCCCGATTTGCTGGGTTCTGGTAGCCAGCCTGGTGCCGTGCTGGCCGAAACCTTTCGCCATATCCACACCTTTAAAAGCCTGTTTGCCCAGTCCAGCCTGCCCACGCTGCCAGCCGTGCTGCACGAACTGGAAACCCGTCTGGGACAACTGCGCGACCACGGTGGTGCCATCAACGTCAATGCCATCCAATCCGCACTCGCAGGCACCGACCTAGGAGCGTCGCTAGAGCAGGACACTGCCATACTGCGCGACAAACTGGGCCAGGAATACTTCAGCCCGGAAAAGGAAATCCGCGTATCTGCTTCCAAGCTCGATGCGATAGAAGCCAGTGTCAACGCATTGTGCGCACAGGAAGCCATTAGCGATGCCACACGCGCCAAAGCCGTCGAGCTGATTCACCAATTGCGCTTTGAACCCCTGCACAAGCTCATTGAGCCACACTTCAGGGCAGCGGAACAATTGGCCACCCGGCAAGAAAAACTGCTGGCCCCCATCGTCTATGAAGGTGACGTAGCACTGGTCGATCCGCAAATCTATGGCCCGTTTTGCAAATCACTAATCCATCTGCTACGCAACGCAGTGGACCACGGCATCGAAGACCCCGACACGCGCCTGATGGCCGACAAGAACGAAGTGGCCAGCATCCGCTGTCGCGTACAGACCGGCACAGATCACCTGACCTTGACGTTCAGCGACGACGGGCAAGGCATCGACCCGACCTACATTCGCGCAAAAGCACTGGAAATGGGAAAGACGCAAGCCGCCGACCTGATGGATGCCGAAGCGCTCAAGCTCATTTTTCTTGACGGACTCACAACCCGCACCGAAGTCAACTCCATTTCTGGCCGTGGCGTGGGCTTGGCTGCGGTATACCAGGAACTCGAACGTGTGGGCGGAACGGTACAACTGGATTCAACCCTGGGTCAGGGTACACAGTTCATTTTCACCCTGCCCTACCAGCCAACGACGGCAGAAATTGATCGAAAAAGGCCTGTACACCTTATGGATAGAGCGGAAACTGCTGCAAAATAAAGAGCAAAAACAAAGAGAACACCATGATCGAAATTCCGGGCTACACCTTGACCGAACTGCTGTACGAAGGCGGGACATCCCTTGTTTTTCGTGCCAGACGCCAGGCCCCGGATGCCCCCGTCATACTCAAGGTTTTGAAGCTGGACCACCCATCCCTGGAGGAACTGGCGAAGTTCCGCCGGGAATTCGAGATAACCCGTGGCTTGCGTGGTGCGGGCATCGTTCGGGCATACCAACTGGAGAAGTGCCGTAACTCCCTGGTGATCGTGCTGGAGGATTTCGACGGCGAGTCGCTCAAGCGCCTTTTGCTGGGCGATGCCCCAGCCGGTTCGACGGATATTCCACCCAAGTGCCTGGCCTTGCCTCTGGGTGAATTCCTGCCATTGGCTGTGCAACTGGCGGAAATAATCGGACAGATCCACCAACAGCAGATCATTCACAAAGACCTGAATCCCGCCAATATTGTCTGGAACACAAAAACCGCTGAGATAAAAATTATCGACTTTGGCATTTCCACGCAGCTTTCCCGCGAAACGGTCTCTGGAAATAATGTGAATGTGCACGTGCTGGAGGGCACGCTACCCTATATGTCGCCCGAGCAGACAGGCCGGATGAACCGCGCCCTGGATTACCGCACCGATTATTATTCGCTGGGTGCCACCTTTTACGAAATACTCACGGGCACGGTGCCTTTTCCGCTCAACGACCCCATGGAAATCGTGCATTGCCATCTGGCCAACATGCCTGCGCCGCTGCATGAACGCAAGGCAGACATCCCGGTGGCACTCTCGCGCATCGTGCTGAAATTAATGGCCAAGATGGCCGAGGACCGCTACCAGAGCGCCTTTGGGCTGAGGGCGGATTTGCTGCAGTGTCTGAAACAATACCAGAGCGGTGCAGGCATCACCGATTTTCCGATTGGCCGCCAGGATATATCGGAGCGCTTCCAGATTCCGCAAAAGCTCTATGGCCGCGAACGGGAAATAGAGAGCCTACTGAATGCATTCGAACGCGTCAGCCAGGGACACACCGAAATGCTACTGGTTGCGGGCTATTCTGGCATAGGCAAATCGGCACTCATACACGAAGTGCATAAACCCATCGCCCACAAACGCGGATTTTTTCTATCCGGCAAATTTGACCAATACAAGCGTAACGTCCCCTACTCATCACTGATTCAAGCCTTCGGAGGGTTGCTACAGCAGTTGTTGGCCGAAAATCATGCCCGGCTCAACACCTGGCGCGACAAACTGCTGCATGCCCTGGGCGGAAATGCCGCGCTGATTACAGAAATCATTCCCGAGCTGGAATTGATCATCGGCCCGCAAGCACCGGCTGCAGAACTGCCACCCACCGAATCGCAAAACCGTTTTCAGCGTGTACTCCAGCAGTTTGTGCATATTTTTGCCGCAGCAAGCCACCCCCTGGTGTTGTTTCTGGATGATTTGCAGTGGGCCGACCCGCCTTCGCTGCAATTGATCGAATCGCTGATGAAGGCGCAGAACGAAAAATACCTGCTGCTTCTGGGCGCTTACCGCGACAACGAAGTCAACGCGGCACATCCGCTGATGGCCATGCTGGACGATCTCCAAAAAGGCGGTGCCATGGTGCAAACCCTGACGCTGGCGCCGCTGCATCTGGAACAGGTCAACGCCCTCATCTCCGAAACGCTGCACGCTCCACCGCAAGACACGCTGGCACTGGCACAACTGTGTTTTACAAAAACTGCTGGAAATCCTTTTTTTCTCAATCAGTTTCTGCATGCGGCGTACGAAGCGTATTTCATCACATTTGATGGCACTGCCAACATCTGGAAATGGGATATTGCACAGATACTCAATCTTGGCATGGCCGATAATGTCGTGGACCTGATGGTCAGCAAGATTCTGAAATTATCGCCCCGCACGCAACAGGTAGTGAAACTGGCTGCCACCATCGGCAACCAGTTTGATTTAAAAACCCTGGCCATTATCCATGAACAATCGGCCATGGAAACTGCAACAGACCTTTGGGAAAGCCTGCAGGCCGGTTTTATTTTGCCTCTGGATAATTCCTATAAGTTTCTGCAGGAATCGGACACCGGCGCAAACATCCAGTACCGTTTCCTGCACGACAGGGTACAACAGGCTGCTTACTCCCTGATTGCCGAATCCCAATTGCAACCCTTACACCTCAGGATCGGCCGTTTGTTACTGAAGAACACACCGTCTGATACCCTGGACGAATATATTTTTGATATCCTGGAACAGCTCAATACTGGCAAGGAGCTTATCGAGGATGCAACAGAAAAACTGCTCCTGGCCGAATTGAATCTGCGCGCCGGGAAAAAAGCCAAAAATGCGACCGCCTACCAGGCCGCCGTGGTGCATCTGCGCATCGGCATGGCGCTGCTGCCCCGGAATGCATGGCAAGACCATTATCTCCTGAGCCTGGAATTATTCAGGCAATGCGCGGAGGCCGAGTATCTTTCCGGTAATTTCGGGCAAGCGGAGGCACTGTACCCGGTTGCACTTGCATCGGCCAAAACCGTTCTGGAAAAAATCAGTATCTTGCTGGTGCAAATTATCCAGTACCAGTTGCAGATGCGCTGCAGCGAAGCCATCGAGTACCTCAAGGTCGGTCTGGAACTCGTGGGTTTTTCCATTCCGGCAACAGAAGAAGAAATTGCAACCCTGTTGCAACACAATCTGCAGGAGATTAACCAGAACCTGGGTGGCAGACAAATCGGGGATTTAATCGCATTGCCACCAATGACCGACCCTGAACATCTTGCCACGATGCAATTGCTGCGCTGGTTGTTTCAAGCCGCGTTCATGAGCGGCCGCGCCAGTCTCGTTGCCCTTGGCATTTCCAAAATGATCCTTCTATCCTTGCAGCACGGCAATAGTGAGACCTCTTCGTTCGGGTATGTGATGTATGGACACATCTTCGGAGGGGTTCAGGGTGATTTTAAAACGGGTTATCCATACGGCGCGCTGGGGGTTAACCTGTCCAATCGCCTGAATAATATTTCCGTGCGTGCCGATGTCTATTTCAATTACGCAACGTTCATTCTCCCCTGGAATCACCCCTTGCGGACCTGTGACAATTACTATAACCAATCGTTTGCCTGTGCCCTGGAAGCCGGAAATATGGTAATTTGTGGCTATTCCATCGGGCTCAGGGCGCTTTACCGACTGATTTATGGAAAACCCTTGCCCGATTTATTGCAAATCTGTGAGCGGGATATGGTTTTCCTGCAAGGATCGAAAGACCAATTTACCATCGATTGCCTGACGGTTGGCATTATGCAACCAGCTCGTGCCCTGATGGGGCTGACCTATCACCCGCTCACCTACGACGATGCCCATTTTGATGAAGCACAGGTGTTGAAAACATGTGCGGATTCTCCATGGACATTGGCCTGGTACTACTATGCAAAAATCCGCAATACCTACTTGTTTGAAGACCGCACCCAGTGGCCAGTCCTGGTCGACAAACTGGATTTTGTGCAAGCGCTCGCTGCGGGTTCCAGCCTGCTGTCTGATACCGCTTTTTACACGGCGCTGATGCTGCTGGACATGTGCGCGCATGCCAACGAGGCTGAACAGGAAACATGGAAGCAACGCACCGGGGTACTGCGCGCAAATCTGCAAAAGTGGGCCGAGGTTTGCCCCGAAAACTACCGGCACCAGCATCTGCTGGTCGAAGCCGAGGCCGCCCGCTTGCAAGGCAACTACTGGGGTGCCATGCCACTGTACCAGGAGGCCATCAAATCAGCCATGGAGCAGGATTACATCCACGTGTGCGCCCTGGCCAACGAGTTGTACGGCAAGTTCCTGGTGAGCCAGAATCTGCGACAGTTTGCACAAATTTACCTGCGCGAGGCCCATTACCTCTATGGCCGCTGGGGTGCATCCGCCAAGGTGACTGCCATGCAACAGCAGCATGGCGATCTGTTGGCCGAAGAGCAGCCCGTACGCAGAGTCGGATTGAAAACCACGCGCACCTTGCCCAATTCCTCGCAAACCACCGCGCACAGTAGCCACACCGCGCTGGATCTGGCCGCCGTGATGAAAGCCTCGCAAGCCATCTCGGGCGAAATCGTGCTCTCGCGCCTGCTGGAACAATTGATGCGCATTGTGCTGGTCAACGCGGGGGCACAAACCGGCGCACTGATTTTGCGCCAGGCGCAGACGCAAGCCTGGTGCATAGAAGCGCTGGGCAGCGCCAACCCCCTGCATGTCGAAGTTTTGCAATCCCAACCGCTTGCAGGCAGCAGCGACCTGTGCGAGGCCGTCGTGCATTACGCCGTGCGCACCCGCGCCAGTGTGCTACTGCACCATGCGGATCAGGAAGGGCTCTTTGCCCAAGACCCTTACATCGTGCAAAAAGGTGTCAAATCCATCCTCTGTGTTCCTATTCTTCACCAGGGTCAACTGATTGGACTGATCTACCTGGAAAACAATCTGGCCAGCGGAACCTTCACCACTGACCGTCAGGAGATGTTGGCCCTGCTGTCCAGCCAGATCGCCATTTCCATCGAAAATTCACGGCTTTACGCCCACCTGGAAGAGAAGGTGCAGGAACGTACCCTTCAACTTGCCACCCTGCTGGATAATTCTGGCCAGGGCTTTTTATCCTTTGGCCCGGATTTGATGGTCAATCCGGGCTACAGCCGGGAATGCATGCGCATTTTCCAGCGCGAAGTACTGGATAAGCCACTGTCCGAGCTACTATGCCCGCAGGATGCCGACCAGCGTGAATTCGTGGCGGAAACCCTGCGACTTGTGATCGAGGACGAGGCTGATCCACTGCGCCTTGATGCCTACCTCAGTCTGCTACCCAAGGAATACGTGCTCCATGCGCGCTATTACGAAGCGGAATACCGTCTGCTGGGCGATGGCCGGATGATGCTGATTCTGACCGACGTCAGCGACGAAAAAGTGCTGCAACAACGCCTGGCACAGGAACGCTTGCGGCTCGAATTCGTGGTCAATGCGCTGGAAAATCGGGATGATCTGCTGGAAACCTTGCGTGATTTCGACACCTTTCGCAGCCGCACCCTGCCCGACTTGCTGAGTTTTGGCAGCCAGGCTGGCGCTGTACTGGCAGAAATCTTCCGCCATATCCACACCTTTAAAAGTCTTTTTGCCCAGGCCAGTCTGCCTACCCTGCCAGCCGTGCTGCACGAACTGGAAACCCGTCTGGGACAGCTACGCGACCACGACGATCCCATCGATTTCAACGCCATCAAATGCGTACTCGCCAGCACCGACCTGGGGCTAACGCTGGAAGAAGATATTGCCATACTGCGCGACAAACTGGGAAATGAATACTTCAGCCCGGACAAGGAAATCCGCGTACCCGCCGCCAAGCTCAAACAAATCGAAGCCAGTGTCAACGCACTGTGCGCCATAAATGCCATCGCAGCAGCCACAGGCGCAAAAATCATCGAACTGGTGCGCCAACTACGTTTTGAACCCTTGCAAAAACTCATCGAACCGCACTTCAAAGCCGCCGAACAACTGGCTGCGCGTCAGGAAAAAATGCTGGACCCTATCATCTACGAAGGTGACATGGCGCTGGTCGATCCGCAAGTTTATGGCCCGTTTTGCAAATCGCTGGTCCATTTGCTGCGCAACGCGGTGGACCACGGCATTGAAGACCTCGACACGCGCCTGATGGCCGACAAGAACGAGGTGGCCAGCATCCGCTGTTGCGTAAAGACCGGCACAGATCACCTGACCTTGACGTTCAGCGACGACGGGCAAGGCATCGACCCGACCTACATTCGCGCAAAAGCACTGGAGCTTGGCAAGACGCAAGCCACCGATCTGATGGATGCCGAAGCGCTCAAGCTCATTTTTCTTGACGGCCTCACAACCCGCAGCGAAGTCAGCACCATTTCTGGCCGTGGCGTGGGCCTTGCAGTGGTATACCAGGAACTCGAACGCCTGGGCGGGATGGTACAGGTGGATTCGACCTTGGGTCAGGGTACGCAGTTTGTCTTCACCCTGCCCTACCGTCCAACGACAGCAGAAATTAATGAAAAACAGGCTGTATACCTTATGGATAAAGCGGGAGAAGATACAAATCTTATAGCAAAAATTCAAAAATGAAGAAAATGCCATGATAGAAATTCCAGGTTACTCGTTGACAGAACTGCTGTACGAAGGCGAAACATCCCTGGTTTTTCGTGCCAGGCGCCGAGACTCGGATGCTGCCGTCATACTCAAAGTTTTAAAGTCAGACCACCCATCCCTTGAGGAACTGGCGAAGTTCCGCCGGGAGTTTGAGATGACCCGTGGCTTGCGTGGTGCGGGCATCATCCAAGTGCACCAACTAGAAAAATGCCGCAACTCCCTGGTGATGGTGCTGGAGGATTTCGGCGGCGTGTCGCTCAAACATGCCGCCCTGCCCCTGGGTGAATTCTTGCCATTGGCTTTGCAACTGGTGGAAATAATCGGGTATATCCATCAACAGCAGATCATTCACAAAGACCTGAACCCCGCCAATATCGTCTGGAATACGAAAACAAATCAAATAAAGATCATCGACTTTGGTATTTCCACCCAACTTTCCCGTGAAACGGTCTCCGAACATACTATTAATGTGAATATGCTGGAGGGAACGCTGCCCTATATGTCGCCCGAGCAAACGGGCCGGATGAACCGCGCGCTGGATTACCGCACCGATTATTATTCGCTGGGCGCCACCTTTTACGAGATACTCACGGGCACGGTGCCGTTCCCGCTCAACGATCCCATGGAAATCGTGCATTGCCATCTGGCCAAAATGCCGCCGCCGCCACATGAACGCAAGGCAGATATTCCGGTGATGCTCTCGCGCATTGTGCTGAAACTGATGGCCAAGATGGCGGAAGATCGTTACCAGAGTGCCTTTGGTCTGAGGGCGGATCTGCAGTTTTGTCTGGAACAATACCAAAGCAATGCAAGCATCGCCGATTTTCCGATTGGCTGCCAGGATGGCTCGGATCGATTCCAGATTCCGCAAAAACTCTATGGCCGCGAACGGGAAGTAGACAGCCTGCTCAACGCATTCGAGCGTGTCAGTCAGGGGCACACCGAAATGATGCTGGTAGCGGGGTATTCCGGCATCGGCAAATCAACACTGGTGCACGAAGTCCATAAACCCATCGCACACAAACGCGGTTATTTTCTTTCCGGTAAATTTGATCAATACAAGCGCAACATCCCCTATTCCTCCCTGATTCAAGCCTTTCAGGATTTGTTGCGGCAACTGCTGACTGAAAATGAAACCCGGTTAAACACCTGGCGTACCAAACTGCGGCAAACTTTGGGCGGCAATGCAGCAGTGATTGCAGAAATCATTCCCGAACTGGAACTCATCATTGGCGAACAAGCGCCAGTTGCACAGTTGTCGCCTCTGGAATCACAAAACCGTTTTCAGCGCGTGCTCCAGCAGTTCGTGCATATTTTTGCCGCTATGGATCACCCCCTGGTGCTGTTTCTGGACGATTTGCAGTGGGCCGACCCGCCTTCGCTCAAATTGATCGAATCCCTGATGACGGCACGGGAAGAAAAATACATTCTGCTTCTGGGCGCTTACCGCGACAACGAAGTCAACGCAGCGCATCCGTTGATGGTCATGCTGGACGACATCCAGAAAACCGGCGCCATGGTGCAAACCCTGACGCTAGCGCCCCTGAATCTGGAACAGGTCAACACCCTGGTCGCCGAAACACTGCACTGTCCACCGCAGGACACCCTGCCACTGGCGCAACTGAGCTTTGCAAAAACTGCTGGAAATCCTTTTTTCCTCAACCAGTTTCTGCATGCGGCGTATGAAGAATATCTCATCCTGTTTGATACCGCTGACAATCTTTGGAAATGGGATATTGCGAAAATAAATAATCTTGGCATGACAGATAATGTCGTCGAACTGATGGTCAGCAAGATCATGAAATTATCTCCGCACACGCAACATGTGCTGAAACTGGCTGCCACCATCGGCAACCAGTTTGATTTAAATACCTTGACCATCATCAATGAAAAGTCAGCCATGGAAACCGCAAGCGACTTGTGGGAAAGCCTGCAGGCCGGTTTTATTGTTCCCCTGGATAATTCCTATCAATTCCTGCAGGAATCAGACACTGGTTCAAACATCAAATACCGTTTTCTGCACGACCGGGTGCAACAGGCCGCTTATTCCCTGATTGCCGAATCCCAACTGCAACCCTTGCACATCAGGATCGGACGTTTGTTACTGAAGAACACACCACAGGACACCCTGGACGAATCTCTGTTTGATATTCTCGAACAACTTAATGCCGGCAGGGAACTGATCGAGGACGTAGCAGAAAAACTGCAATTGGCCGAATTGAATCTGCGCGCCGGCAAGAAAGCCCAAAATGCAACTGCCTACCAGGCAGCCGTGATGCACCTGCGCATTGGCATGGCATTATTGCCCCAGGACGCATGGCAAAGCCATTACCCCCTGACCTTGGCACTACACCGGCAATGTGCGGAGGCTGAGTATTTAGCCGGCAATTTTTCTCACTCCGAGGCCATTTATTCGGTTGCTCTTGAACGGGCGCAAACCGTTTTGGACAAAATCAATGTATTGTTGGTTCAGATTGTTCAACACCAAATGCTGTGGCAATTCGCAGAAGCCATCCAGTCCCTGAAGGTGGGCCTGAAACTCGTAGGATTTACCATTCCAGAAAACGATGAAGAGATCACCGCCCTGTTGAATCAAAATATGCAAGAGATTAACCAGAACCTGGGTGGTAGGCAAATCGAGGATTTACTCGCATCACCACCGATGACCGATTCCGAACATCTGGCCACCATGCAATTACTGCGGTGGCTTTTCCAAGCATCTTTCCTCAGTGGCCGCTCCAATCTCGTTGCCCTTGCCATTTGCAAAACGGTCAATCTTTCTCTGCAACACGGCAATAGCGCAATCTCTTCGTTCGGGTATGTGATGTATGGTCATATCCTCGGATGGTCTCTGGGTGATTTCAAGACCGGTTATCAATACGGCACACTGGGGATTACCCTATCCAATCATCTGGATAATCTTTCCGTGCGTGCCGACTGCTATTTCGATTATGCGTTATTTATTCACCACTGGAATCACCCATTAAGAACCAGTGATGATTACTATGATCGCTCGTTTGACAGTGGTTTGGAATCCGGAAATCTGGTTATTTGCAACTATGCCATCGCGCTCAGGGCTGCAAATCGGCTGATCTATGGAAAAACGCTACCCGATTTGTTGCAAATCTGTGAGCGGGATTTAATTTTTTTACAAGGAACCAAAGACCAATTTGCCTTCGATTGTTTAACGGTAGGCATTGTGCAACCGATTCGCGCCTTGATGGGGCTGACTGATCATCCGCTCACCTACGGCGACACCCGTTTCCATGAAGCACAAATGTTGAAAATATGTGCAGACTCTCCAAGAAAATTGGAATGGTACTACCATGCGCAAATCCGCAATGCCTACTTGTTTGAAGATCGATCCCAGTGGCCAGACTTGATCGAAAAGCTGGAATTGGTGCAAGCCCTCGCGCAGGGACAAAGCAAAATACCCGATGCGGTTTTTTACACGGCGCTGATGCTGCTGGACCTGTCCGTGAATTCTGGCGAGGCTGAGCAGAAAAACTTGCAGCAGCGCATCAAGGTACTGCGTGACAATTTGCACTTGCAGCAGCGTATCGAGGTACTGCGTGGCAATTTGAAATTGTGGGCGGAAGTTTGTCCCGAAAACTACCTGCACAAGCATCTGCTGGTGGAAGCCGAAGCCGCCCGCTTGCGAGGTGACTACTGGGGCGCCATGCCGCTGTACCAGGAAGCCATCCAATCGGCCCTGGAGCAGGAATACATCAACACAGGTGCTTTGGCCAACGAGTTGTATGGCAAGTTCTTGCTGGGCCAAAATCTACGGCAGTTCGCACAAATCTACTTGCGCGAGGCCCATTATCTCTATGGTCGCTGGGGCGCCTCGGCCAAGGTGGCTGCCATGCAACAGGTGCATGGCGATCTGCTGACCGAAGAACCCATCCGCAAAACCGGATTGAAAACCACACGCACCCTGAGCAATTCCTCGCAAACCACCACGCACAGTAGCCACACCGAGCTGGATCTGGCCGCAGTGATGAAAGCCTCCCAGGCCATATCTGGCGAAATCGTGCTGGCGCGCTTGCTGGAACAATTGATGCACATTGTGCTGGTCAACGCGGGGGCACAAACCGGCGCGTTGATCCTGCGCCAGGCACAGACAAAACCATGGCTTCTGGAAGCACGGGGCTGCACCGACCCCTTGCATATCGAAGTTTTGCAATCGCAACCGCTGGCAGACTGCGGTGATCTCTGCGAGTCCGTCGTGCACTATGCCGTGCGCACCCGCACCACCGTGCTGTTGCACCATGCGAGTCAGGAAGGACTTTTTACCCAAGACCCTTACATTGTGCGCAAAGGCGTCAAATCCATCCTCTGTTTTCCCATTCTGCACCAGGGTCAACTGATTGGCCTCATCTACCTGGAAAACAATCTGGCCAGCGGAACTTTCACCGCCGAGCGTCTGGAGATGTTGACCCTGCTGTCCAGCCAGATTGCCATTTCCATCGAAAATTCGCGGCTCTACGCCCAGCTGGAAGAAAAGGTACGGGAACGCACCGACCAATTGCTTGAAAAAAACCTCCAGATTGCCACCTTGCTGGACAACTCCGGTCAGGGTTTTTTATCCTGCGGCAAGGACTTGATGGTTGAACCGGGCTACAGCCGGGAATGCATGCGCATTTTCCAACGTGAAGTGCTGGATAAACCACTGCCCGAACTGCTGTGCCCGCAGGATGAGGATCGACGCTATTTTGTGGCTGAAACCCTGCAACTGGTGATCGAGGGCGACGCCGATCCACTGCGCTTTGATGCCTACCTCAGTCTGTTGCCCAAGGAATACGCTCTCCATGAACGTTATTACGAAGCGGAATACCGCCTGCTGGGCGATGGCCGGATGATGCTGATCCTGACGGACATCAGCGACGAAAAAGTGCTGCAACAACGTCTGACACAAGAGCGTCTGCGGCTCGAATTCGTGGTCAATGCGCTGGAAAATCGGGATGATCTGCTGGAGGCGTTGCGCGACTTCGACACATTTCGCAGCCGAACCCTGCCAGACTTGCTGAGTTTTGGTAGCCAGGCTGGCGCTGTACTGGCAGAAATCTTCCGCCATGTCCACACCTTTAAAAGTCTTTTTGCCCAGGCCAGCCTACCCACCCTGCCAGCCGTGCTACACGAACTGGAAACCCGTCTGGGACAACTGCGTGACCACGGCAATGCCATCGATTTCAACGCCATCAAATGCGTGCTCGCCGGCACCGACCTGGGGCTAACGCTGGAAGAAGATATTGCCATACTGCGCGACAAACTGGGAAATGAATACTTCAGCCCGGACAAGGAAATCCGCATACCTGCCGCCAAGCTCAAACAAATCGAAGCCAGTGTCAACGCACTGTGCGCCAGGAATGCCATCGCAGCAACCACAGGCGCAAAAATCATCGAACTGGTGCGCCAACTACGTTTTGAACCCTTGCAAAAACTCATCGAACCGCACTTCAAAGCCGCCGAACAACTGGCTGCGCGTCAGGAAAAAATGCTGGCCCCTATCCTCTATGAAGGTGACATGGCGCTGATTGATCCGGAAGTCTACGGCCCATTTTGCAAATCGCTGGTCCATCTGCTGCGCAACGCGGTGGACCACGGCATCGAAGACCCCGACACGCGCCTGATGGCCGACAAGAACGAAGTGGCCCGCATCCGCTGTCGCGTACAGACCGGCACAGATCACCTGACCTTGACGTTCAGCGACGACGGGCAAGGCATCGACCCGGCCTACATTCGCGCAAAAGCACTGGAGCTTGGCAAGACGCAAGCCACCGATCTGATTGATGCCCAAGCGCTCAAGCTCATTTTTCTTGACGGACTCACAACCCGCAGCGAAGTCAGCACCATTTCTGGCCGTGGCGTGGGCCTTGCAGCGGTGTACCAGGAACTCGAACGCCTGGGCGGGATGGTACAGGTGGATTCAACCTTGGGTCAGGGTACGCAGTTTGTCTTCACCCTGCCCTACCGGCCAACGGTTCCGGTGACGCAGGGCCAGCACACCTCGAAACTGACAGATCGACTCCTTGCGCCGCTACCGCGTATCATGCACGCATTTTGCGAAGAACATCTGAAACTGGCCGTGACCATCGCCGCATCGCATCAACGGATCAGCGACACTGCGCTGTTTGAATTCACGGTGCTGCTCCAGCTGGGAGGCGGTGTCGATGCCACACTCGGACTCTCGATTGATCGGCCCTTGTTGCTGGAAATGGCACGTTGCTTCGAACCAGGCTGCACGCAAGAAGAAGTTGAAGAACTCGCCAACAGTGTAGGTGCCGAAATCGCCAACATCCTGTTTGGTAATGCTACGGTCTACTACACACATCTGACTGCTGATCTATCCATGAGCACACCACACATTCTGACACCCGAAGAGCGCCAGCACAGTTTAAATTCGCACGCCCTGTCGGGTTTTCCCGGCAGCAGCGCTGCGGGTCAATTCATCATTTTTGCATTCTGAACCAAGAGCCAAGAGGTTTTCCCATGAATAAAAAACGCATTCTGGTCGTTGACGACTCACCAGCAGTCATCAAACGACTGACCATGATCATCGAAAGTCTGGGCCACGAAGTCGTCGGCTCTGCAGTGAACGGCCTTGATGCCATCGCCAAGTCACGCGAATTACAACCGGATGCCATCACCATGGACATTCAGATGCCGGAAATGGACGGACTGGAAGCGACCACGCACATCCTGCAAGACAACCCGGACAAACCCATCATCATCATCACCGCCCACGGCCAGGAAAAAACCGTGCTCAAGGCCATCAGCATCGGCGCCAAGCACTTCATCTGCAAGCCCATTGACAAGGACAAGGTGGCAGAAGTTTTGAACAAGGTTTTTGCGCAGCCCTGATACGCTATGCTTTTTAAAGCTACTATCGCTTATACCATAAGGCTTTCAGGTAGATTTGTATGAATTCATCCCGCATCATCCGCTGCCAGTACGAGGATTTCCTGCGCCACACGACCACCCACGGCGTGTTCAAGCCTGACCGCACCGGAACCGGCACGACCAGCGTATTTGGCTACCAGATGCGTTTCGACCTGAACGAAGGATTTCCACTCGTCACCACCAAAAAAGTCCACTTGCGTTCCATCATCCAGGAGTTATTGTGGTTTTTGAGCGGCTCGGGTAATAACAACTGGCTCAAGGAACGCGGTGTCACCATCTGGGATGAATGGGCCAGGCCCGATGGTGATCTGGGGCCGGTTTACGGCGTGCAGTGGCGCAGCTGGCCGATGCCCGATGGGGGCCACATTGACCAGATCACCCAGCTCATCCACACGCTCAAGACCAATCCCGATTCGCGCCGCATGGTGGTGAGCGCCTGGAATGTGGCCGACCTGGACAAGATGGCCTTGATGCCGTGTCACGCCCTGTTCCAGTTCTACGTCGCACCCGCCAACACGCCCGATGAAAAAGACACAGGCAAGGGCAGACTGAGTTGCCAGTTGTACCAGCGCAGCGCCGATATTTTCCTGGGAGTCCCTTTTAATATCGCCAGCTACGCCCTGCTGACACACATGCTGGCACAGCAATGCGATCTGGAGCTGGGAGAATTCATCTGGACCGGCGGTGATTGCCACATCTACAGCAACCACGCAGAGCAGGTTGCGCTACAACTCAGCCGCGCCCCCCTGCCCTACCCTACCCTGCACATCAAGCGCCGACCAGCTTCGATTTTTGATTATGTTCTGGAAGATTTTGAAGTACAGAACTACCAATGCCATCCGGCCATCAAGGCAGATGTGGCCGTATGAAACTGCAACTGATTTTTGCCCGCGCACGCAATGGCGTCATCGGTAAGGACAATACCTTGCCCTGGCATTTGCCCGAAGACATGGCGCATTTCAAACGCCTCACCACAGGCAGCGCCGTCATCATGGGGCGCAAAACCTGGGATTCGATTCCAGCACGGTTTCGCCCCCTGCCAGAACGCCGCAACGTCGTCGTCACGCACCAGGCTCTTTGGAACGAAATCGGGGCACAGACCGCACACAGCATGCGAGATGCACTACTTATTTGTGAGCACACCGATACAGCCTGGGTCATTGGCGGCGCCCAGTTGTACGCCTTGGCATTACCATTGGCAAGCGCGGCGGTGGTGACAGAAATCGACGCCGATTTTGAAGGCGACGCATTCGCCCCGGTATTCGGGCCGCATTGGGTGGAAACATCCCGCGAATCCCACATCGCACGCTGCGGGCTACACTTTAGCTTTGTGAGTTACCACAACACCCGAACAGAGAGGTAAGTATCAAAACCGTACATAAAACCGCTGACGTGCTGGACGACGTTACAGGCGTGGTTCAAGGACATAACGAAGGCCATGGATTTGTGAGCCGCGACGATGGTGGTCCCGACATTTATCTGCCCCCCAACGAAATGCGTGCCGTGATGCACAAGGACTATGTCAAGGTGCGCCTGGGCCGCTTGGATCGCAAGGGCCGTCCCGAAGGGCGCGTCATCGAAATTCTGGAGCGCTCCGCACAGCCCATCATTGGCCGACTACTGCAAGAAAGCGGCGTCTGGCTGGTAGCACCCGAAGACAAGCGCTATGGGCAAGACATTCTGATCCCCAAAGGAGCCACCAGCCTTGCCAAACCCGGACAGGTTGTGGTGGTTGAACTGGTCGATCCTCCCGCTTTATTCGGACAACCCATAGGGCGCATCAAGGAAGTTTTGGGTGAAGTCGATGACCCCGGCATGGAAATTGAGATTGCGGTGCGCAAATACAGCGTTCCCCATGAGTTCTCCCAGGCCTGCATCGCACTGGCACGCACCCTGCCCGACAAGGTTCGCCCCCAGGATCGCATGGAGCGCATTGATCTGACCGACATTCCGCTGGTTACGATTGACGGTGAGGATGCACGCGATTTTGACGATGCCGTTTATTGCACGCCCACATCCAAAGGCCGGGGAAAAACTGCTATCAAAGGCTGGCGCTTGCTGGTGGCAATTGCTGATGTCAGCCATTATGTGGAAACCGGATCGGCCATTGATGTCGATGCCTACGAGCGTGCCACAAGTGTCTACTTTCCGCGTCGGGTTATTCCGATGCTGCCGGAGAAGCTATCCAACGGATTGTGCTCACTGAACCCGGAGGTCGAGCGGCTCTGCATGGTTTGCGACATGTCCATCGGCGCAGACGGAGAAGTTACTGCATACCAGTTTTACCCGGCACTGATGTGGAGCCATGCCCGCTTCACCTACACCGAAGTGGCTGCAATCTTGGGCAATACCAATGGTCCCGAAGCGCTCAAACGCAAGGAGCGCGTCAACGATTTACTCAATTTACATGGTGTCTACCAGGCCTTGCTACAGGCTAGGCAAAAGCGCGGGGCCGTTGATTTTGAAACCACCGAAACCCAGATCATTTGCAACGAAAACGGCCGTATTGAAAAAATCGTACCCCGCACACGCAATGTGGCACACCGCGTGATTGAAGAAGCCATGCTGGCCGCGAACGTGTGCAGTGCGGATTTCATTACACACAGTAAACATCCTGGCCTGTTTCGGGTACACGAAGGGCCAACGCCCGAGAAAAAAGAGATACTGAAGAACTACCTCAAAATCACCGGCCTGGGTATGACGATCAGCGACAACCCAAGCCCGGCAGAGTTCCAGGCCATTGCCACAGCCAGCAAGGACCGGCCCGATGCCCAGCAGATTCACGCCATGCTGCTGCGCTCCATGCAACAAGCGATTTACACCCCCATCAACAGCGGGCATTTTGGCCTGGCCTATGAAGGCTATACCCACTTCACCAGCCCCATCCGGCGCTACCCGGACTTACTGGTACACCGTGTCATCAAGGCCATTCTGGCAAAAACGCGCTACAAGTTGCCAACCCTGCCAACTCCGGGCGAAGCACAATCCAAACTGGCCCGCAGACTGGAGCAGGCACAAGTCTCCAGGCCTGAATCAGATACACCGCCCCCCAGAAAAAACACCGCCGAGAGCATCGCCTGGCAAGCAGCCGGACTGCATTGCAGTGCCAATGAACGGCGTGCCGACGAAGCCAGCCGCGACGTGGAAGCCTGGTTGAAATGCAAGTACATGAAGGAGCATCTGGGTGAGGAGTACAGCGGCGTGGTGACTGCGGCCACCAGCTTTGGCCTGTTTGTCACCCTGGATGCACTGTACGTCGAAGGTCTGGTGCATATCACCGAACTGGGCGGCGAGTATTTCCGCTTTGAGGAAGCACGCCAGGAACTGCGCGGCGAGCGCACCGGGATACGCTACACCATCGGCACACGGGTACACATTCAGGTCAGCCGGGTTGACCTTGATAGCCGAAAGATCGACTTCCGTTTGATACCGAATGGCGACCCCAGCGAAAAAGGCCCCTTGCCAGATACCACGACGCTGCCCGCTGAGCGCTCCGAAGCACCCGCCAGAACCCGTTCCTCACGCCCCGCAGAGGAACGGCGCAAACGCCCAGCCAGCAAATTGAAATCCCAAGACCAGGCATCCACGGCGAGAAAACCCTCCTCGTCCAAGCGCCGCTGACAGCGCCCGGACATCCCGCTCCCCGGTAGGAACCGGGGAGACATGAATGATGGATGGTGGATCAGAGATTGGCCGAACGCCACCAGTTGTTGTAATCTTTTTTCAACACAGCCTGTGACAGCATGGGGTAGTAAACAAACTTGTCGCCAATCCCGATATAAAAGCCGTTCTTGATCATGCGATAGGGGAATTCCAGCGAGTGCACGCGGTGCACCAGCTTGTTATGCTTGGTCTCCGGATGCAAGGTCATCAGTGCTTCGCGCAGATGCTGGATAAAGGTATAGGGCAGATCGCCTTCCTGTCCATTCTCTGGATCATGCGCCAAACGTCCCAGTTCCAGTTCAACAAAACACACTCCAGGGAATTTGAAAAACTTGGAGGGCTTGGTTGCAATGTCCTCGTAATAGGCAAATGGGTTGAGTGCACTGACAACGAGACTATTGATCGGCGAAATGCATTGGTACATGTGCAACTGCCACTCCATGGAGGGCAATTTATCGCTACGTTGCAAGCCCAGCGTCGCCCCCATACCGGTGGTCAGATAGAGATTACCGAGTGCGTTGATATCGAGATGCTCCAGAACGCGATACATCGAGATATACACCGAATGCTTGGGCATACCATCGGGCTGTGGCACGCACTTGGCAAACGCACCATCGATGTCGAAATACTCGTTCCGGAAACTGCTATCCACCTCAAAAAACACCGCTTGCCCCTTGGACTTGTACTTATGTCCAGTGGCATAGTACTGACCAAATTGCTCCGGGGGAAGCATGGAGGCAATCAAGGCTTCCGGAATGAGCGAAAAGTAGAGATGATGGGCTGTCATGACTGCAAACCTCCTGTAAAAAATGGATTACCGATTACTGTTCCTTGGGAACAATGCGCATAGAGTAAAAACTGCGATAAACAAAGATCAGATTGATGATCAAAAACAACGTTGACAAGAAATAAAGCAGGGTTTGATGGCCATTTGCTTTCATGCCCACCGCCATTTCAACCGCTAACAAACCAAACAGGGTGGTGAATTTGATGATCGGATTCATTGCCACCGATGCCGTATCCTTGAATGGGTCGCCCACGGTATCACCCACCACCGAGGAGTTGTGCAACTCCGTGCCCTTGGCGTGCATTTCCGTCTCCACAATCTTCTTGGCGTTATCCCAGGCTCCACCTGCATTCGCCATGAATACGGCCTGATAAAGACCAATAATCGCCAGTGAAATCAGGTAGCCGATGAAGAAAAATGGCTCAAAAAAGGCACAGGCCAGGGTACCGAAGAATACCGCCATGAAGATATTGAACATGCCTTTCTGCGCATAAATTGTGCAAATCTCCACAACCTTTTTACTGTCTTTTTCCGATGCCTTGATGACCGAATCGAGCCGGATATGGGTACTGATAAATTCAACCGCGCGATAAGCACCCGTTGAAACAGCTTGCGTTGCGGCCCCCGAAAACCAGAAAATCGTCGCCCCGCCGGAAATCAGCCCCAAAAGGAAAGGCGGGTAGAGCAAGGACAGCTTATCCAGGTTATCTACCAAACCATGGGTGAGCATCATGACGATGGAAAACACCATGGTGGTAGCCCCCACCACAGCCGTCCCGATCAGCACCGGCTTTGCCGTCGCCTTGAAGGTATTGCCACAGCCATCGTTTTCCTCAAGAAGATACTTTGCCGTCTTGAAATTCAGGTTGAAGCCGAAATCGCGCTTGATTTCGGCTTCAATCCCGGGAATCTGTTCGATATTGGACAGTTCATAAACAGACTGTGCATTGTCGGTCACTGGCCCATAACTATCTACCGCAATCGTCACCGGCCCCATGCCCAGAAAGCCAAAAGCCACCAGGCCGAACGAAAACACCGCCGCCATCATCATGGCCTTGGTGTGATCAGGATTGATGATGGCCGTCAAATCATATTGCGACACAAAATAAGCACCCGTCATCAGGCCGACAATCACCACGCCAATCCAGAAGGCCGAAAAATAACCCGCAATCAATCCAGCCAGGATATTAAGGCTGGCCCCACCTTCCTTGGATGCGATCACCACCTCACGCACGTGCCGGGAACTGGTCGAAGTAAACACCTTGACCACTTCAGGAATGATCGCGCCCGCCAGTGTGCCCAGCGTGATGATGAGCGACAACTGCCACCACAAGTTGGGATAGGCGACTCCTGCACTGCTAAAGTTGCCAAGAAGCAGATGCGAAACGACAAAGGTCAGCAGCAAGGAAATCACCGAGGTAATCCACACCAGTGTGGTTAGTGGCGCTTCAAAATTGAAACGCGCCTGGTTTCCATACAGCTTTTTGGCAATAGCCTGGTTGACGAAGTAGGAAACACCCGACGCCAGCACCATCACGACACGCATGACAAAAATCCACACCAGCAACTGCACCTGGATCGCCGCATCCGGCACGGCCAGCATGATGAAGCTGATCAAGGCCACACCGGTTACGCCATACGTCTCAAAGCCATCCGCCGTCGGGCCAACCGAGTCACCCGCGTTGTCTCCGGCACAATCAGCAATAACCCCCGGATTGCGCGCGTCATCTTCCTGAATGCCAAACTCGATTTTCATCAAGTCAGCGCCAATGTCCGCAATCTTGGTAAAGATTCCTCCAGCAATCCGCAGGGCAGCCGCGCCCAACGATTCGCCAATGGCAAAACCAATAAAGCACTTTCCCGCCAGGCTCGGCGAGACAAACAACATGATGCACAGCATGATCAACAACTCGATGGAAATCAGCAACATGCCAATCGAGATGCCCGATTTGATCGGGATTTCATAAACCGGGAACGCCTTGCCAGTCAGCGATGCAAACGCGGTACGGCTGTTCGCGAACGTGTTGATGCGAATGCCAAACCAGGCGACGCCAAACGATCCCGCTATGCCAACGAGTGAAAACAGCAGAATCAGCGCCACTTCCATTGCGCCCATTTGCAATACGCCATAGAAGTAGCCCACCATGATGATGGCGGTCAATGCTTCCAGAACCAGCAAAAACTTGCCCTGCGTGATCATGTACGTTTTGCATGTCTCGTAGATCAGTTCACTGACTTCGGCCATGGAACGGTGCACAGGCAACCGGCGCACCTGGCCATAAATCACTGCACCGAATACCAAGCCCCCGAAGCACACGATCAACCCGTAGGAAAGCAGCGTCCAACCGGACATTCCCCCAAGAAAGCTTGCCAAGGCAGGATCCGCAAGATTGGGCAACACCAGATTGGCTTCACTCACATGATCGGTCGCAGCCAGGACAGAAAAACTGCCAAGACCAAGACCTGTCAATAGTGAAAGCCAGACAAAGCGACAAAAGGCGCCTATCGGCACCGCGCGAAACAATGAACCTTCAGAACTTTCTGAACTTCCTAGTAGCACCATACACATGTCCCCTGTAAAAATTATCCGTGAAATGCCGCGAGTGTCTGATTTATTGTACTCACCAGATCCAACGCTGACGCGCTATCAATTTCAGCACAAACCAAGTTAAGATAGTATTACAACACGTTCTGAAAGATGCACCCGAAATATGCAAATCGCGTTCAACACACCTGGCACACCTAGCTTGCGGCGGCGCATGGCTTGCTGGATGTACGAAGGGATATTGTTGTTTGGCCTGGTATTTTTCGCTGGCTATTTGTTTGGCACTTTGAGCCAAACCCGCAATGCCATGCATAACCGACATGCGTTACAAGCCTTTTTATTCGTCGTTTTTGGCATCTACTTTGTCTGGTTTTGGGCCAAGGGGCAGACCCTGGCCATGAAAACCTGGCATATCCGCGTTGTGGATCGCCAGGGTCGCCCTGTCACCCAGTTGCGGGCCTTGGGACGCTACTTCCTGAGCTGGCTCTGGTTCTTGCCACCACTCGTTGCGTTGGTGCCGCTTCAACTCACTGGAGCAGAAACAGCGGTCATTGTTTTCGGCTGGGTTGTCATCTGGGCACTGATGAGCCGTTTTCATCCCGATGGCCAGTTTTGGCACGACGCACTGGCTGGCACACGCCTGATTAGTTCAAAAAACCCCGCAAATAAGGCATAAGCTGTATGCAACTCCCCGTAAATCCACAAAAACAACGCAAGGGATTACAGCGCATGTGGCATGCCACTGGTTACTCCGTCGCCGGCATACGCGCAGGCTGGGGCGAAACTGCCTTTCGTCAAGAGGCCCTGGCAGCACTATTCATGCTGCCTTTATCACTTTGGATCGGGAGGTCCTGGGTAGAAATTGCGCTTTTGACCGGCAGCGTACTACTGGTGTTGATCGTTGAGTTACTGAATACTGCCATCGAAACCACCATCGACCGCATCGGCCCCGAATGGCATGACCTGTCCAAACGCGCCAAGGACATGGGCAGCGCCGCCGTCTTGCTCAGTCTGCTGCTGTGTGTCGGGGTGTGGACTGCAGCCCTATACCATCGCTTCGTTTGAAGATTTGAAGCTAGCTTTGCGTCAGATCTTTCTGCTGGAAATATTCGTCGAACTTGGCCTGTGCCTCCTCGCCAAACAGGATGCGACAGGCTTCCATCAATCCGTCCGCCTGCCGAATATCTTCGTGGCGCACAACCAGGGCAATTTTTGAACGGCGCCGTAGAAAGTCCTCCAATTTGGTAACCATTTCCTGCTGCCGGATCAATTCAACTTCGCAGCGAATGTAGTCCGTCCCTTTAATCAGGATATCTGCCTGGCGCGGATCCTCCCGAATTTGTGCCAGCAAATCAAGCGCCTGCTGATCGTACCGTCGCCACAGACGGTGGCTCAGGGATTCGATGGCGTGCGGCGAGGTATAACTGTCCAGATGCATCAACATGGCCTGGTGAATGTACTCTTCGCGCACCGATGCATGCGGCTCGCCATACCATTTGTAGTTCGGAAAGTGCAGTTTGACTCCCATGCCCGCAACCAGATGCGAAACCTCGTTACCCACGTTGACACAATCGGTCAACTTGCCACCAAAAATACTGATGTGTTGCGTGGCCTGGTTGACATCGATTTCGTGCTTGCGTGACATCAACAACCAATCGCGTTCACCACTCTCACTGGCCGATGCTTTGGCAACCAGCGGACGCACACCGCAACGCTCGGCAATGATGTCGGCCTTGGTCAGCGGCTTATCCAGATTCAAGCGGCGGTTGATGTTGTCCAGCACAAAGTTGCGGTCTTCTTCCGTGACAGCGCTATAGGGCGAATCAACCCGTGTATCCGTGGTGCCAATACACGTACGCACCCCCATGGGAATGACAAAAAATAGCCGCCCGTCATCAGCAAAAAAGGTCAATATCCTGGTGTTGGGCGTGATTCGGGGAACGATCAGGTGAATACCCTTGGAAAACATATGCCGGTGTTCGGTTTTTTCCCTGGTCAGTTTGTTGTGGTCATCGACAAAAGGACCTGCGGCATTGATCAACACCCTGGAGCGGATCGTAAATTCTTCCCCGGAGATGCCATCACGCACGCGCGTGACCCATTCGCCATCCTTGCGCTGTGCGCCCAGGGATTCCACATAGTTGGCGGCGATGCAGCCACGATCCATGGCGGATCGAATGAACTGAAAAACAAAGCGCGAATCGTTGTCGTGCAGGTACGCATCGGAGTACTCAAAGCCACCATAGAATTTATTGGTGTTGACAACAGGTTCCTCCGCGTTGACGGTTGCGCGACTCAGAAGACGTGGAATCTTGGTAAAGCAACTGCCAAACAACCAATAAACCCAGGTGCCCGACCAGATGAACAGCGGATGAAAACGAAATCCTTTTTCGATGGTGGTGAAGAACCGGATTTCCTTGATGCGTGATGGGTAGTTACTAATCAAATGGTTGCGACTCTTGCACAATCCACGAACCAGTCCGAAATCACGACTCTCCATGTACTTGATGCCACCCCACGCGAGGTTGCTGGACTGCTGACTGGTAAAACCGGCAAAGTCCCGTTGGTCGATCAAGGCAACCTTGGCCCCTTTGCCGGACAGTGCAGCGGCGGCCACGGCACCATTGATACCCCCGCCAACAATCAGCACATCGTACGTCGTTGCGCCAAGTTTTTCGATGTTGCTGGAACGTAGCTTCATTACTGCACCTTTCAATTTGATTGCGGCGTAACTTTACCCCATCCCGGAGTGACACCCCCGCACCGTAATGTGCGAGGGTAAGCAAGAGCAATAGTGCACGAATTTCAAATATTTTTAGATTGCTGTCTCTAAAAGGTGCTTTTTATGAAAGAATGGCCCTTCCGCTGGATTCTGCCAGCTGGAAAATTTGATAACGGAGTTGCGCTCCAATTCAGACCAAACTATTACTGAAACAGAGGAGTATTTTTATGCGGAGAAAGAATCGAATGCGCATGAGCTTGCTAGGCATGGGCCTGCTGGCAATTGCACCGATTGGTCATGCTCAAGGCTCACCAGATGTCATAGACAAACTGATGAAGGAATTCAGCCCTTCCACGTTAAGCAAGGAAGCGCAGCGCAAAGAGCTTGAATGGTTCCGTGAAGCGGCCAAGCCGTTTAAAGGCAAGAAAATCATCGTGGTGTCCGAGACTATCGATACCCATGTATACGAATCAAATGTCATTGCCCCGCTGTTCCGTGAACTTACCGGGATTCAACTGGTACACGAACTGACAGGCGAAGACGATGTGGTGAAGAAGATCGAAACTCAGGTACGTACCGGAACCCACTTGTACGATGCCTACATCAATGACAGTGACCTGATTGGCTGGCACTACCGTATGCAGAAAGTCATCAATTTGACCGACTACATGAAAGGTGAAGGCAAGGCGGTCACGTTGCCAACGCTGGATGTGGACGACTTCATGGGCAAGAGTTTTACCACCGCCGATGGCAAGCTCTACCAATTGCCAGACCAACAGTTCGCCAACCTGTACTGGTACCGCAAGGACTGGTTTGATCGGCCTGATCTGCAAAAGAAATTCCAGGAAAAATACGGCTACAAGCTGGATGTGCCGAAGAACTGGTCGGCCTACGAAGACATTGCCGAGTTCTTTACCGTGCATGTCAAAGAGATTGACGGCAAGAAAGTCTATGGTCATATGGACTATGGTCGCAAGGATCCGTCCCTGGGTTGGCGTTTCTCTGACTCCTGGTTTTCCATGGCTGGCAATGGAGACAAGGGACTACCGAACGGTAAACCGGTTGACGATTGGGGTATTCGGGTTGATGGCTGCAATCCAGTAGGGGCGTCGGTTGAACGTGGCGGTGACATGAATGGTCCGGCCGCTGTGTATTCAGTCAATAAGTTTATTGATTGGCTCAACAAATACGCACCGCCAGAAGCCAAGAATATGGACTTTGGTACGGCAGGATCGGAACCTGCAAAGGGGCATATCGCGCAACAGATGTTCTGGTATCTGGCGTTCACTGCGTCCATGAACAAGCCAGGCTTGCCGATCACCAATGCGGATGGCACGCCCAAATGGCGTATGGCACCATCACCCAAAGGTGCCTATTGGCAACAAGGCATGAAATTGGGATACCACGATGCAGGTTCATGGACCCTGGTAAAAGGCACACCACCGGAAAACATGAAAGCGGCATGGCTGTACGCACAGTTTGCTGTATCCAAAGCGGTTTCGTTGAAAAAATCCCTGGTGGGGTTGACACCGGTTCGTGAGTCGGATATCAATTCCAAGGCCATGACCGATGCTGCACCGAAACTCGGCGGTTTGGTTGAGTTTTATCGCAGTCCGGCACGCAAACTCTGGACACCAACTGGAACCAATGTACCTGATTACCCGAATTTGGCTCCACTATGGTGGAACCATATCGGCGCCGCCATTCGTGGTGAAGTTCCGGTGCAGACAGCCATGAACAACATGGCAGAGGAAGCCGACAGCATCATGGGTGAGCTTGAGAGAAAGGGAATGGCCAAATGCCCACCCAAGCTCAACAAAAAACAAACAATGGAGTTCTGGAGTTCCAAGGGAACTGCACCATTTCCTAAGCTAGCCAATGAAAAACCAAAAGGGGAGACCTGGTCTTATGAAGACAGCATTAAGCATTCTTGGTAGTCTGGTGCTGGGCGTAAGTGCCCATGCAGAACAGAAAGCCTACACGCTGGATTTTGCTGAAAATCCTCCTTTCACCATGATGGAAAATGGTAAGGAAAAGGGTGCAGCCATCAACATCGTTGCCAAACTTTTTGGAACTGCGAAGGTTCCTTACAAGTTTCAGAACGTTCCGCTGGCACGTGGCATGGATGACGCGAAAACCAAGGAATACACCTGTGTGTTCCCGGTTCAGCGGGCGCAGAGCAATGAGGCGGAATACAAGTGGGTAAGCCCGATCATGGTGACAAACTCCGGTTTGTTCACCAACCAGGATTCCAAAGCGGAATTCAACACACTTGCTGATGCCAAGAAACTCAAGGTGGGTGCCTTGCGCGGCAGTGGTGATGCGGAATACCTGAAGGGATTCGGGTTCACGGTTGAAGAGGCTAACACCCAGGACCAGAACGTGAAAAAGCTGCTGGGTAAGCAAATTGACATCTGGGCCACCGACGTTTTATCCGCCAACTACTTCGTGCAACAGTCGGGCAGCAAGGAGAAAGCACCGAAAGAGGCCTACACGTTCCGGCGTTCGCTCGGCTCCCTGGCTTGCAACACCAAGATGCCTAAAGCGGATATCGAAAAACTCCAGGCAACCCTGGACGGCATGATCAAGGATGGCAGTCTACAGAAAATGATGGAAGCAATCTGATGGCGTAGACAGACGGACAAGCATCCCCGTCCTGGTTGCAAAACGATCAGGACGGGGATGTTGTTTTTATACGATACATGCATATGTGCATGGCATTGCATCCTCTTTGAGCATGGTTTAATGAGGTACGTCCTTTCACCCCAATTGCCTGATTGTTGAAAACCATTCGTGCCATGAAGAAATTGAAGAAATTTCTGTGCATCTTCTTTACCGGGATGGTCTGTTTTGCAGCGCACGCCCAGCCAAAGCTGTACACACTGGATTTTGCCGAGAATCCGCCCTTCACAATCAGCGAGAATGGCAAATATTCCGGTGTAGCTATTGCCGTCATTACCCGCTTGTTTGAAAAGTCTGGTTTATCCTTCCAACTGGCCCTCGTCCCTCTGGCAAGAGCCATGGCCGAAGTAAAAGTCAGAGGAATGCATTGCGTTTTTCCGGCGCAGCGTTCACAGGCGATTGAAGCGGATTACCTGTGGGTTAGTCCGATTTTTGTCACCGAATCCGGCTTGTTTGTCAAACCAGACTTCAAAAAAGACCTGAACGCGCTAATAGATGCTCGCAAATTAACCATCGGTTCTGTTCGTGGCAGTGGCGAGGCGGAATACCTCAAAGCTCTGGGGTATTCAGTAGAAGAAACCAACTCGCAGGAACAAAACATCAAAATGCTGTTAAGTGGTCGCATTGACGTGTGGGCAAGTGACGTTCTGTCCATGCGCCATTTTGTAAAAAAAATGGGCAGCCAAAGCGCGATCCCGAAAGAAGCTCTTGTCTTTCGGCGGGCACTAGGCTCGCTGGCCTGCAATAACAAGACTTCCAGGGCCGACATTGCAAAATTGCAGTCCACCCTGGATACCATGATCCAGGATGGCAGTTTGCAACAACTCACAACCGTACCTTGAGTACCGTGTTGGTGCTTTCAAAGTAGTCTTTGCTTGTTTTCATGGATTTCACACCATCCATACTTACACCTGAACCGCTGCGAGGTATTAGCTGGCTCTTTGCCCGTCTGAGTCTGCGTTGGGCCATGGTTTTGGGGGTCATTACCGGCCTGATGATTCCCTCCGTCGTCAGTAGCTTGATTACCCTGGAAACACGACAAAAGGCGCTGGAACAAATACTGGCGGAAGATCAAACACGCCTGATTGGCACCCTGGAAATTGCGCTAAGAACACCTTTGTGGGCGTTCGACTTTGAAACAACACGGCCACTGCTGAGTTCTGTATTCAGTGACCAGCGCGTCGTCTCGGGGGTTGTGGTTGGTACCGTCGAAGGTGGCGATGGTGAAGTCTTCGCATCCATCGAATACCCTGAACGCAGACGGGGGCGCCAATTCAAGTCAACCCGGCAGGTAGTACAAAAAGGAAAACTGGTCGGCAGCGTCACTTTGGAAATGGATAGCGGGGAAATGGACACAGAGATCGCCAATGGTCGGCGAGGGCTGATCTTGACCGTAGTGGGCCAGTTGTTTTTCAGCTTGATTATTATTCTGGTTCTGCTTCACCTGCGCTTACTGGTGCCGATTCGTCGGTTGATACGTGAGTCGGATCGCCTGGCCAGAAGGGACTTGACCCGCCCTTTTGTCTGGCGACGCAAAGACGAATTGGGCAAGTTAGGAGATAGCCTGGAGAACACGCGATGCGCGTTGCAGGCATTATTCGAGCAACTGGAAGAAAAGAATCTGGAACTGGCCCAGGATATCGAGCGGCGCATTCTGGTGGAGCAAGAATTACAACAACATCGCAACCATCTGGAAGAATTGGTCAACTCCCGTACCGGCGAATTATTGGAAGCCAAGGAGCGCGCCGAAATCGCCAACAAGGCTAAAAGCACCTTTCTGGCAAACATGAGCCACGAATTAAGAACACCGTTGAATGCCATCCTGGGGTATTCTCAAATCCTCAAACGGGACGATACGCTAAACGAGTTGCAAATCACCGGTTTGAATACCATTCAGCGCAGCGGAGAGCACTTGCTGATGCTGATTAACGACGTGCTGGACATTTCCAAAATCGAGGCAGGAAGGTTCGAACTGCTCCCTGACCAAGTACAACTGCCGCCATTCCTACAAGTCATCAGCGACATCATTCGCGTAAAAGCCGAGGAAAAAAGTCTGGTGTTCATTGCCGAAATCGCTGCCGATTTGCCGCATAGCATGATGGCGGATGAAAAGCGTTTACGCCAGGTATTGTTGAATCTGCTGGGCAATGCAGTCAAGTTTACCGAACACGGCTCAGTCACACTAAGAGTGCTACGTGGAATGGAAATCGACGGCAAGTGTACGCTACGCTTCGAAGTACGGGATACGGGTATCGGCATAGATCAAGACCATCTCAAATCCATCTTCCAGGCATTTGAACAGGTGGGTGATTCTCGGCAACGTTCAGGCGGAACGGGTCTGGGGCTGGCAATTAGCCAACAACTTGTGCGGCTGATGGGTGGCGAAATTCTGGTCGATAGCCGACCCGATGCGGGCAGCTGCTTCTGGTTTGAAGTTGCCTTACCTGTCATCTCCTTTGGAGAAACAGTTGCGATTACCGCAGCAGCCGACCTCAGCAACATGGTCATCGGTTACGAGGGCCGTCGTTTGCACGTGCTCATTACCGATGATATACCGGCCAATCGCGACATGCTGATAGCATTTCTCGGTGGTTTGGGTTTCGAATATTCCGTGGCAAGCAATGGCCAGGAGATGCTGGAACAAGTACAACACAAGCGCCCGGATCTGGTGATCAGTGATGTCACCATGCCGGTCATGGATGGACTGGAGGCCACACGTAAAGTGCGTGCAAATCCCACATCCTCCGGCACCCCCATCATTATTGTTTCAGCAACGTTTCTGAAGCAGGATCGCCAGGCTGCGCTGCAAGCCGGAGCGAATGCATTTCTGTCCAAACCCATCGAACAAGGCCATTTGTTACACGAAATAGAACGTCTGCTGAATATTCGCTGGGTGCGTGAACGCCCCCCGGAAAATGCAGTGCAAACGGAACCCACAGCATCCTCGGCGATGAAAATGCCGCCCGAAAAAGAAATGGAAATCTTGCTGGACATCGTACTGGATGGCAATATGACGCGCATACGCAAACGTGCGGACCACCTGGACACACTTGATCCACAATACCGCACGTTCACGGACAGATTGCGTACACTTGCGGGAAGCTTTCAGGTGCTGGAAATCCAAAGAATTATCGAAAAGACGCTGAGCAAGACACATTGACATATATTGACATATGGCCGTATCCCCTGAGGCATCCATTCCGACGCTGTTAATCATTGATGACACGCCTGCCAACCTGGGTGTCGTTGCCGCGTATCTGGAAGACAAGGGTTTCGAGGTTTCCATTGCCAACAACGGCGAGGACGGTATCAAGCGCGCCCTGCGGGTGCGGCCTGACCTGATTTTGCTGGATGTCATGATGCCAGGGATCAATGGATTTGAAACATGCCGCCGTCTCAAAGCCATACCCGAAACACGCGACATCCCCGTGATATTCATGACGGCTTTGTCGGATACAGATGACAAGCTGACAGGCTTTGAAGCAGGGGGCGTTGACTACGTTACAAAACCCATACAGATTGCCGAGGTACTGGTGCGCATCAACACGCACCTTGCACTGCGTGCTGCCGCAGAACAACTTGCCCAGCGCAATCGCGTGTTGCAAGAGGAACTCGAAGCACGCCGCCGGGCCGAAATGGCCTTGGACGAAGCCAACCAGCATTTGTCAGCCGCCCTGAAATCATTGGAAAGCTCACAAGAGCGCCTGGTTCGCTCGGCCAAGCTGGCCGGTCTGGGCGCCTTGGTTACAGGCATCGCGCACGAGTTGAACACGCCCATTGGCAATGCCTTGCTGACTGCCAGCACGATTCGTACGGAGGTGCAATCCTTGCGCTCACAAATGGCGGGCGGAGGAACATTACGTCGGACCTCGTTTGAAAATTTCCTGCTTTTGGTGGAACGCGGTACCGAGATGCTGGACTCCAGCTTGCGTCGCTCCGGTGATCTGGTGCAAAAATTCAAGCAAATCGCCGTACTGCAAAAAAGTAACCAGCGCGGAGAATTTTGCCTGGATACCCTCATCCGGGATGCAACCATGTCATTTCAGTTACAGACTGGCGAAATACCATTTGCCATTGAATTTGATGTTGATCCATCCATCATGATGGAAAGTTATTTTTTGACTTTCGAGCATGTCTTGTCGAATTTGTACAGCAACGCCTTGCGCCACGCATTTGACGATCCCGCAGCGGGTCGTGTACGGATCGAAGGCACCATGATAAGCAATGACTGGGTGCGCCTGGTATTCAACGACAATGGCAAAGGTATTCCCCTGGATCGACTCGGAAATATTTTTGATCCTTTCTATACCACGCAACTCGGACAGGGTGGTTCCGGTATTGGTCTGTACACGGTGCACAATCAGGTGACCCAATTGCTCGGTGGCCGTATCGACGTGGAGAGCACGCTGGGCAAGGGCACCCGCTTTGTCATCGACATACCCAGAGTGGCGGATGCCTGAATTTACATTCACGAGGTTTTACATGTTCAAACATATTCTTCTGGCAACCGATGGCTCCGCCGCATCCGCCCATGCAGCCGGTCTGGCCGTGGGCCTGGCACGCTTGCACGGATCCAGGCTCACTGCGGTCTATGTCATTGATCCTTACCCCTACATCGGGGTGGGGGAAATCAATCCCATGGGATTTCAGGCTTATATGGCAGCAGCACAGCACCATGCAGCAGAGGCCCATGCACAGATTGAGGCTCTGTGCCAGCAAGGTGGTGCCCCCATTGCCCTGCAAGCCCGTCTGGTGGAGGACGTGGGCGTAGCCAGCGGTATTGTGCAAATGGCCGAAGCAGAAGGTGCTGACCTGATCGTGCTGGGTTCACACGGACGCTCCGGATTGGCGCGCCTGATGCTCGGCAGTGTTTCCACCAAAGTGGTGGCCGAGTCCAAGGTTCCGGTATTGGTGTCACGTTAGGTTTCGCCTTAGCTTGCAATTTCCCTTTTCACTCCCAACTACGGCGTTTGGTAAACACGTTTTTGGGAGGTCTTATCGTGGCCTTTTTCCTGTTTTGTAGCCTGGCCCTGCTGCTGATTGTCGGCTTGCTGGCCCACCCCTACTGGTTGGCATACCGGCGCGCGCGCATCACTTCCAAGGTGTTCCCGGCAGCGTGGCGCAAAATCCTGAAACACCGCGTACCCCTGGTGCGGCGCCTGCCATTTGATCTGCAACTGCAACTCAAGAAACGCATGCAGGTCTTCATTGCCGAAAAGACCTTTCTTGGCTGCGCTGGTTTGCACGTCAGTGAAGAAATGCGGGTGGTGGTTGCCGCGCAAGCCTGTTTGCTACTCCTGAATCGCCCGACCGACTACTTTGCCAATGTGCGACAGATTTTGCTCTATCCAGGCGCTTTCGTCGTCAACCGCGCACCCGCCAGCGCCGACGCAACAGGCGTGCAACATGAGCAGCGCCAGGTTTTGACGGGAGAATCCTGGTCGCAAGGACAGGTGATTCTGTCGTGGCAGGATACTCTGGAAGGGGCTGCTGTGGCGGATGATGGGCGCAACGTCGTGATTCACGAATTTGCCCACCAGCTTGATTCGGAAAACGGTTTTCCCAACGGGGCACCACCGCCTACCCTTGGCGATAAACAATACCATGCCGAACGCTGGTCACGGGTGTTTCATGCCGCCTATGCCAGACTGCAATCCGAAGTGCAAGACGGCATTCAAGGATTGCTGAATCACTATGGAGCGCAAAGCCCGGCCGAATTTTTTGCCGTGGTGTCCGAGGTGTTTTTTGAACAGGCGGTCGCGTTAGCCCAGGAGTACCCGCAGCTTTACCAGGAACTGCGCAGTTATTACAAGGTAGACCCGACACTCTGGTAGTTCATATCTCAATCTTCGAACCCAGTTCCACGACGGAGTTATTGGGTAGATGCAAGAAGTCGGCGGCACCACTGGCGGCGTGGTGCATTTGCGCAAACAGTCTCTCACGCCAACTCGCCATGCCGCCACCTATCGAGGGCACCACGGTGTCGCGCGACAGAAAATAGCTGGTAGTCATGGGGTTCATGTCACAACCCCGACCCTTCATCTGCTGCAGAGCTTTGGGAACGTCAGGGTCGTTTTTGAAGCCAAAAGTGATGACAACCTGCCAGCAATCATGCCCCAAGGCTTCAATTTCCAGACGCTTGTCCAGGCCAATCCAGGGCACTTCGTGGCTGCGTACAGTTACAAACAGGTTGTTTGCATGCAGCACCTTGTTGTGTTTGAGGTTATGCAGCATGGCAGTGGGCACCGTTCCGACTTCGGAGGTAAGGAATACGGCGGTACCATCAACACGCACCGGCGGGCTGACGAACACCGCCTCCAGGAAACTGGTCAAATCGATGGCATCCGCGCGCAACTTGTTAGCAAGTAACCGCCGGCCATCCTTCCAGGTGGCCATCAAAGTAAAGATGGCGCCGCCAATGAGCAGCGGGAACCAGCCACCGTCGAACAGTTTGAGTAAATTGGAAGCCCAGAACGCAAAGTCCACGACAAAAAAGAAGCCCGTCGCCCCGATACACAGCGCCAGGGGGTAATTCCAGCTATAACGAATGACAAAGAAAGTCAACACCGTGGTAATGAGCATGTCCGTGCACACCGCGATTCCATAAGCTGCCGCCAGATTGCTCGACGATTTGAACAACACCACCGCCAACACAATGGCAACAAACAAACCCCAGTTGACAAACGGCAGATATATCTGCCCCGTGTCCTTCACGCTGGTATGCAACACCCGCAAACGCGGCAGGTACCCGAGCTGAATGACTTGTTTGGTAACGGAAAAAGCGCCTGTAATCAAGGCCTGCGAAGCAATCACGGTGGCCATGGTAGCCAGGCACACCAGGGGTATCAGTGCCCAATCCGGCGCCAGCAGAAAAAACGGATTCTTGACCGACTCCGGCTTATCCAGCAACAAAGCACCCTGACCGAAATAGTTCAGGGTGAGCGCCGGCATGACAATCGCAAACCAGGCCAGACGAATCGGTTTTTTGCCAAAATGGCCCATGTCCGCATAGAGCGCCTCGCCACCCGTGACGCACAGCACCACAGCCCCCAGAATGACGAAGGTCACGCCCGGCTGGTTCCAGATAAAACCCAGTGCGTAATGTGGACTGATGGCCCACAGGATGCGGGGGTAATCGGCAATTTCCACCACGCCCAATACGGCAATGCAGGCAAACCATATGAGCGTGATGGGGCCGAAAAATTTACCAATGCCCGCAGTACCACGCTTTTGCACCATGAACAATGCCAGCAAAATGAGCAGCGTGAGTGGAATGATGTAGCGGTGCAATGCAGGTGAGATGATCTCCATGCCCTCGACGGCGGACAGCACAGAAATGGCTGGCGTAATCACCCCGTCGCCGTAAAACAGACAGGTGCCAAAAATACCCACCGGCATGAGGATTCGGCGTACCCTGGGCCGGTCCTTGACGGACTGCGAAGCCAGGGCCAGCATGGCAATCAAACCGCCCTCGCCATGGTTGTCCGCACGCAAGACCAGTGTCACGTATTTGAGCGAAACGATAACCGTGAGCGTCCAGAAGAAAATCGACAAAATGCCAAAGACATTCTCGGGAGTGAAGGGCACATGGCCAGAGCCAAATACCTCTTTCATGGCGTACAGGACGCTGGTCCCGATGTCGCCGTACACGACACCAATGGCGCCCAGGGTAAGCGCTGCTAAAGATGATTTAGATGCTGACACACAATCACCCGGCCCCGGTCTGGCGCAGGCTCCATTTCATGAGGGACCGCCATTATCAACGGTATCAACGGTATCAACCGGATCAACTGTAATCATGCGCTTGCGGATCTGTAGCCTCAAGCTCATAACTCGCTGCCAGCATGGCCAGACGACCAACCACGCCATACATATAAAAGCGGTTGGGCGCGCTGGCACCAGGACGCGCGCCCGGTTGCGGCAGATGCACACCTTGGGCAAAGGCCAAAGGCGCAACGCCAGAATCCTGCAAGCCTTGCAAGCCGTCCGAAGGCGCATCCGCTGCACGTGGGCCATGCACGCGGTAATACCCCCCCACAACATAGCGATCCATCATATAAACCATGGGCGCAACCGGCACATGGTTGACACGCTCGCTGCTGGGCACACCTTCTTGCAGCAGCAACTCCAGACTCTGATGGCCATGCACCCGTACAGGGTCCAAGGAATCCAGGTCCTGGGCGCTGTGCAGCACCACAGGCGTCCATTGCAAACGGTTGTCATCGGCCTTGAGCAGCACAAAGGGCTTTTCCTTGATGCCATATTCCTTGTGCTTCTTGCGCAGCTTGCCCAGGAGGGCATCGACACGACGACCCAACTCCTGTCTTTGACCTGTGTCGGCAAGATCAACCTTGCCACAAGGGTCAAACAGCGGGTTCATCAACCACGGATCCACGCCAATGAGCTTGCCAAAACGTTTGCACACTTCTTCGTAGCATCTGGCATGTACGCTCTTGCGCCGGATACTCCAACCTGCATGCAAAGGTGGCAGCAGGTACTGCTGGTGCAGCTCTTCCAGGATACCGGGCACGCCAGCACGCAGATCATTGTTCAGCAAAATGGTGCACGGATCAAAGTCCTTGACACCGATGCGGCCTTTGTTGCGCACCACCGGCTCCAGCGTGATGCTCTCACCGGTTGGCAAGACAATGGTGGTCGGGCTTTTGACTTCCGCACTGATAGAGCCTACGCGCACATTGAGCCCAGCCATGTGGAAGATGCGCCGCAATTGCACCAGACTATTCAGGTAGGGCGTACTGCGCTTGGCATTCTCGGGAACAATCAGCAAATTGCGCGCTTCAGGGCAAATTTTTTCGATAGCAGCCATCGCCGCCTGCACCGCCAGCGGTAACATCTCGGCGGTCAGGTGGTCCCAGCCATCGGGAAACAGTTGGGTTTCCACTGGCGCCAGCTTGAAACCGGCGTTGCGCACGTCGGCAGCACAATAAAACGTCGGCGTATGCTCCATCCATTCCAGCCGGAACCAACGTTCGATGGCCGGCATGGAATCCAGAATGCGCTGTTCCAGCTCGTTGATGGGGCCGCTAAGGGCGGTAGCGAAATGGGGAACCATGCTAATAAACCATCCAATCAATCCAAGCGCAACACATCACGCACGCACCTCGCCATTGCCCAGAACCACATACTTGAGTGAAGTCAGACCTTCGATACCCACCGGGCCACGGGCATGGAACTTGTCGGTACTGATACCAATCTCGGCACCGAGTCCGTACTCGAAACCATCGGCAAAGCGGGTGCTGGTGTTGACCATCACGCTGGACGAATCGACCTCGCGCAAGAAACGCTGTGCGTGCAGATGGTCGCGCGTCACAATGGCGTCGGTGTGGTGGCTGGAGTAGTGGTTGATGTGCGCAATGGCCTCACCCACCCCGTCCACCAGCTTGATGCTGATGATCGGGGCCAGGTACTCCTCGTACCAGTCGCTTTCCTGCGCCAACGTGTACGTAGCGGTGGCGTCGCTTGCTACCGAATCAGTAGCTGTACCCGCTTTATCCACGGGCGCAAACGGCCATATTTCCTTCAAGATCGCAAAAGCATCAGGGTCGCAGCGCATCTCAACCCCCTTGGCCGCAAACACGGCGGCAATCTTCGGCAGAAAAGCCTGCGCCACGCCACGCGCCACCAGCAAGCCTTCTGCGGCATTACAAGGGCTGTACTTGTTGGTCTTGGCGTTGTCCACCACCTTGACCGCCATGGCAATGTCGCAGGGATCGTCCACGTAGACGTGGCAATTCCCGTCCAGGTGCTTGATGACGGGCACTTTGGCTTCGGCGCTGATGCGCTCAATCAGACCTTTGCCGCCGCGCGGGATGATGACATCGACATACTGCGGCATGGCAATGAGCTGGCCCACCACGGCGCGGTCGATGGTCTGCACCAGTTGTACCGCATCCTGTGGCAAGCCCGCTTCCTGAAGTGCTTGTTGCACCAGCCGCGCCAGCGCCTTGTTCGAGTCGATGGCCTCGGAGCCACCGCGCAGGATGCAGGCATTACCGCTCTTGATCGACAGACTGGCCGCCTCAATAGTCACATTGGGCCGACTCTCGAAGATCATGCCAAACACGCCAATCGGCACACGCATCTGCCCCACACGAATGCCGCTGGGCTGCTCGCGCATACCTGTGATTTCGCCAATCACATCGGGCATGGCGGCCAGTTGCTCGCACCCTTTAGCACAGGTTTCAATCACTTTGGGCGTAAGTTTGAGCCGATCCACCATGGGGGCAGTCAAACCAGCGCCTTCAGCACGCGCAATATCCTTGGCGTTTTCCGTTTGCAGCGCCTGCACGTTGTCGCGCAGCAGATTCGCAAGCGCCTTCAATGCTTTGTTTTTAATAGCTGCTTGCGCACGTGCCATAAGCGCAGAAGCCACTTTTGCTTGAGAACCCAGGGTCTGGGTGTAATCGGTGATGTCGGGTGTGTTCATGGCGGCATTTTCGCACGGCTTAAACGGTAGGGTCCGCAGTACTATGCCGGTTTGAACATTGACTTAGTGCCCAGCGAATTGCATCAGAGTAAACAAAGGCAATCCGGCTTGTGTAAGTTTGCGAGAACCGCCCAAATCTGGCAGGTCAATGATTGCTGCCCCTTCGAGCACAACGGCACCCTGGCGCTGCAACAACGACTTACCGGCCATCATCGTGCCGCCGGTTGCAATCAGGTCATCAATCAACAGCACCTTTTCTCCTGGGGTGACGGCATCGGTGTGCAGTTCGATAGTGGCCACTGCGTATTCCAGTTCATAGGTTTCTTCCACCGTGGTGAATGGCAATTTGCCCTTTTTGCGAAGGGGAATAAAGCCCACGTTGAGCGTATACGCCAACGCTGCGCCCAGAATAAATCCCCGAGCATCAAGACCTGCCACCTTGTCAGGACGCAAATCACCATCCATATACCGATGGACAAAGGCATCCATCATGATCCTGAAAACTTTGGAGTTTTGCAGCAGGGGAGTGATATCGCGGAACTGCACACCGGGTGCTGGCCAGTCCGGCACTGTGCGAACAAACTGGCGCAAATAGGGATTGAAGTCGGGTAGCGCTTGCATGACAAAGTAGGCTGAATAGGCCGAAGTAGTATCGATAATGATGGAGTTTTTTGGGTTCAGATAAACCGGCATTCCGATGGTCTGTTCAAAAAACCACCGCTGGCATTGTGCCTCAGCTTCGTCGGTTGGCCTGCTGGGACGTAGCCAATGTGCTCAACTTTGGAAAATTTCTTCAAACTATAAAAATGAACGATGCCATGCGCGCGCCGGGAAACATCTATTTGCGTTGGCAATCAGGGATTGGGAAAATCGGCCTGGTTGGCTGGGGCTACGTGCTGGTCGTGTTCTTGGCAGGACTATTTCTCATGGTCCCGGTGACAAGCCAATGGGAAGATCAGTTCAGGGATCATGCTTATGGCCTATTGGAAAGGCTGGCGCCAGTGCCTGTGACCGACGATATCGTGGTGGTGGGCATTGACGATACAGACTTACAGGATTTTCAAGTACCCCTGGCCATAATGCACCGGCAATTGGGTGCTACCCTGGAAGCCATCGCATCGGCGCGTCCACGTGCCATCGGTCTGGATATTCTGCTACCAGTGCGCTCTTTTGATAATTTACAGCCAGGACTGGATGCGGCGCTAGCGCGTGGCCTCATTGCCGCACGTACAGCCGCACCCCTGGTGGTGGGCGCCAGTACCGATGGACAAGGCGTGACAAAACCCATGCACCCGCTATTTGCCACGCTGACCCACTCCTCCCAGGTGGGTTTGGGGTATCTGTTTTTACTCCGGGACACCGATGGCATGATTCGCCGTTTTGATGAAAGACTAGGCAGTGCCGGTGGACGGGCCCCCTCACTTTCGGGGCAAATGGCACGTGCTGTGGGTCTGGAAGTCCAGCCCGGCCTGATCCACTATGCCGTGGGGTCGGCTTATTCTTATATTCCCATGCGTCAGGTACTCGATTGGCACCGGGAAAACAAGATACAGAATTTACGCACGGCCTTTGGCAACAAGATGGTCATGATTGGTAGCACACTTAGTTTTGACGACCAACAACACACGCCGGTTGCCCTGGGTGCTGGCTTGGGGGCACAGGTCGGCTCACATGGCGTATTTGTGCATGCACAGCAACTGCGCAATTTAATGACGGGTACCCTGGTGCAACCACTGCCTTGGGTGCTGCAATTTTTGTTTGTCACCGTGCTGGCTTGCAGTTGGTGGCTACCGCCAAGCTGGAAGACAGGTCTTTTGTGCGTACTTCTGGCAGTCTGTGTGCAGTTGGCCGCACTGTATGCGCTGCGTTGGGGTATTAGCTCGACGGTCATTGCCATGCAACTGGCCCTGTTTGGCGGCATGGGCTGCAGATTGATCCATGCTGGCTGGCAAAGTAACCGGGAGCGGCAGCACTTGCGACACATTTTTGGTGGTTTTGTGAGCCCCGCCGTCCTGCAGGAAATCCTTGCCGGACGGCTTGATCCCCAAACTGCCGGGTCACGTCAGGACATTTGTGTGTTGTTTGCCGACATACGCGGCTTCACCACCATGAGCGAAGCCATGCCACCCGAACAGGTGACCCTGTTGCTGAACCGCTATTTTGACCGTATGGTGGCCGCCATTCACCACCATGACGGGACCTTGGACAAATTCATTGGTGATGGCATCATGGCCGTTTTTGGTGCGCCTTTCAGATCCGCAAATCCGTGTAACGATGCCTTTGCCTGTGCTTGCCACATGATTGAGGCGGTAGATGCCTTCAACGCTGAACAAAAACTTCTGGGCGCGACACCGATTGCCATTGGCATCGGGTTGCACTACGGCCCCGCAGTCGTGGGGTATGTCGGCTCCAGGGAACGCTACGAATACTCGGTCATTGGCGATACAGTCAACGTTGCATCGCGCATCGAGGGGCTTACCCGTGAGCTTGAGCACCCTGTTCTCCTGTCAGAATCGGCGTACAGGCAACTTTCCGATAAACAGCGATTGATTGTCATCGGACACATGGCAATCAGGGGGCGCTCGGCAATTAACATCTTTGCATGGGAGAGAAAATGGAACGTTTGATGAGAAAACTGCACTATCTGATCATTTTGGGCCTGGTGGCTTGCATGCCCTGGAAAGTGGCTTGCGCCAATGTATTGATCACCGAGTTGACTGGCAACGCCACAACGGGTGAACAAAAGCCGGTGACTTTCGTGACTTTCTTATCCGAAGTACGTAACGGGCAGGACTTTGAACTTACCTCTGGCGCACGCGCCGTAGCAGTGGATTTGGCATCCGGGCGTGAATACGTGGCGAACGGACCAGGAAAATTTCGGGTGGACGAGGGTGGGGTGCGCGCAGTCTCTGGTGGCACGGTCAAGGTGCGTGCGCTTTCCGCTAGCAACCTGCCCGAAGTCAAGGTAGTCGTTGCAAGGGTATCGCAAGCAGCCCTGCTCATGCGCAGCCTGTTCAAACCGTTGAACATTCTGTCATCGGCCAACACCGCAGTTCTGACACCGACTCCAACCCTAAGCTGGACGGCAGTCGATGGCGCATCCGCCTACAAAGTTCGTTTGAGTGACAGTACCGGGAACACCCTGATCAACGAACAAACCCAGGTAAACAGCTTGGTAATTCCCGTCAGTGCTGGATTGACGAGTGGACGCAACTACCTCTGGACCGTAGAAGCGGTCGATGAAAACGGCCCCTTGTCCGGTTCGGCGGCCAGTGCACAGTTTTCAGTGGCTCCACCCGAGACGGTTCGCTTGTTGAAAAGCATCGCCCCGCAATCGGGAGCCTCGTTTTCTGATCGCGTGCTGTATGCAGCCCAGTTACAAGAAGCAGGTGCCATCGAAGATGCGCGCACAATCTGGAAATCCCTTGCCAACGAGCGCCCGGACGATTCCATCCTCAAGAAACTGGCCCGTTAGTCGCTCTGCCACTGCAAGCACGCCAATTTCAGCATCACGGCGACTACCACGGGCTGGGTGGTTTCCTCTGTGGCGGAAGGATTCGACAAATTGAGCAATATCGAGCGCCTACAGTTTGCCGACAAGACCCTGGCGCTGGACCTCAGCGGCAGGGCGGGGTAGGTATACCGAACCGAGCCTCACGCAGCGCCATCCATCTGTCGCTGCTGTTTGAGATAAAATATGGCTGTATGCCTTACAGAACGTGCGCGAACAGATATCAAATTTATAGCGCATATCAACTGCCATGCCGGTATTGCCCGCAAGTAGTGAACATTCTTGCGGAACTTGCGAAATACTAGGCTTGCGCATCTAGCAGGAAAGTTATGCAAGTGCATCTGTGATGCGTGCTTTTCCACATAGAATCAAGGGCTATTGTCATGCACCCCCGACCCCGCTGCTTGACAATCCCTGAGGCCCTGCCCCCGCCTCTTCACTGCATGCCCTTTTCCCCAGTGGAAGGTTCCCCAATGAAATCCCGCCATTTGATGCATCGCTCTCTGATTGGTGCTGTACTTGCCTTGCTATTCCTGATTTTCCCTGCGACGGTACTGTCGTTGGCCCAGGATGGTGATGTCGATGTCAACAAGGCATACGCTCCGACAGAAGACAGCATAGAGAAAATCGGTCAATACCTTCGTGCTAACCCTAGCAACAAAACCCTCTCGCCAAGGACACAGAAGCTAATAAAGGGTATTCCTATCAGTCGAGATGCCACGGTTACGCCAACACCGCTTATCCAATCAGACTCCACTTCGCGCACGACTACGAACCTGATTCAAAATCCGGGGTTCACCCGGTTGCAATGAAATTGGCCCAATTCGGTCCACTGTTTCACCCATTCAATTCGTCGCTAGCCTCCTTGGTAACCTGAGACAGACCACCTCGCGCATACTCACCACGAAAGATGCAAAAATTGCGTTTCCGCTCGTTGTTGATAGAGTACATTTCCGCACTACCACCTGAGATCAGCAGAGAAGTCGACGCTTGGGTCGCCTTCACCATATTGCGTACAAACCATTGCTTGGAGTGATGCGAGATGTCGAAGTCCAGGTGGTTCAGCAGCATGCAGCATCTGTCGACGTCGTCGTCAAAGTTGTCACACATGGAGCGCCAACTCGCCTTTGCCGAGCCATGGAGGTTGTTGTCGTTGGGGGAGAGGTACTGGTGAACTGGCGCCGGATAGGGGTAGTGAGAATCAAATCCCAGAGCCAGAAGAACACTATTGCCCTGGGGGTAGATGGCGTTCCCATTGTCGCTGAAGGCAATGCCATGCTCTCGAACCTTCCACAAATCAAAAAATCGGCGGATCAACTCAGCACTCTCGCTGCAGTAGGTGCGATGCTCGCCCTTGTCGGTGCCCACGTAGATGATGCGATGTGGCTCGATGTCGTACCATTGAAGGCACGACCGCAGATGCGCGACCTGCGCGATGCGCCGCGCCGTCGGAGGGCGGTCGAGCCGAAACTCCTGGTTGTACGTGAAGAGGACCGGTGGTGTGCGGTTGCGTCCGTCAGCCCAGACGCAGGTGACGATGCAGTTGGTGTAGGAAGTAAGGTGGACGTCGACCTTGGGTTGAGCACAACCACTCGGCGCGAAGCTGGACGGCTTGTTGCTGCGGTGAGATGTGTACGTAAAGTCGATGCTACACAGTCGGTGCGGTTCCTTGAAAACACCCCCCTTCTGACGCGCATCAACCCACTCCCACGCGAGGCGAGCGAGCGCGGCCTCGTCCAGACCAAAGCCACCCTTTTTGCCCTGAGCGCTCTTGTAGGTGAAGCCATCGTCAGCTAGGTAACGCGAAGCCGTTGACGCACTCAAGGCTACTCCAAAAAAGGTGGCGGCGGCGCGGCGGTAGTCGTCTAGGTGGACAGAACGATGAACCTCCACCTCGCACAGCAACCACCCCGCCAATATTTCTCTCTCATCTTCTGTCAGAGCTGCCTTCTTACCCGACATCTTGGAGGACGAAAATCCAGTGCCGCCAACGTTCACCATCTCGATGTGTCGGTTGAAGGAACGCTTGCTAATGTCGTAGCCAGCGGCACTCACCTCGTCAAGGAAGTCGCGTCGTCGCTTACCGTTTTCTGCCTGCACAAGATACAGGCGTGCAAATGCAGTCTTGACGCTGTTGGGGATAGTTGTCGCCGGATACTTGTTCGTGGAGATCATAAGATGGAGTGTCTCACACAGTTCCTGTTTGGGCCAATTTCATTGCAACCGGGTGGTTTGAATATGGTACTTCCGGGGCCAGCAATTGGCAACAGGGCAGTAGCGGTGGTTATAACATCATAGTTAATGATTCCTCAACCGTCGGCTATGGACATAATGGCAGCAACGGTTATGCTGAGATCTGTGGGTATGACAACTGTCTAGATTACATAACGCAAGATGTAAGCATCCCCGCAACGGCTAGCAGCGCGGTTCTTAACTTGTACTTCATGGTGATAACACGTGAGACAACTACCAGCAGTGCCTATGATAAGCTGTATATCCTGGTGTATGACCCACCAAACAGTACGACACCATCCGTGAATACCGCAATTGCGAATAATGTAGTAGGCGTTATATCAAACGAGTGGTTCTCCATCACTGGTGGTTTGGATTTAACCGCCTATAAAGGTAAAACGATCCAGATAGTTATTGTCGCGAAGACAGACAGTTCGGGAGCGACATTATTCGCTGTTGACGATGTTAGCCTGAATGTTACTGTTTCGGCCCCCGTTTGTACTCTAAGTGCCAATCCGGCCACCATTACCGCAGGTGGTAGCACAACCCTCTCTGCCAGTTGCAGCCCGGCTGCAAGCAGCTACACCTGGACTGGCGGTACCTGCGCGGGAACCACTGGATCAACTTGCACGGTCAATCCCTCAGCCACAACCACCTACTCCGTGACTGGAACGAACACAGGCGGCGCCGGTGCGGCGGCCAGTGCTACAGTGACCGTAACCGGAAGCAGTACATACTTGCTGACGGTGAGTCGCACGGGCACAGGTTCTGGAACGGTGCAATCAACCAACGTGGTTACTGCAGCCGCAAACGCCATGGCGGCTCAACTGCCACCAGACACTCTCGCCCAAGCACGAGATATGGATCCACGGATTGTGGGAGGTACAACAGCGTCGGCAGGCGCGTGGCCCTGGCAAGTGGAATTGGATATTGGTGCGGGGGGGCTGTGCGGCGGCTCCTTACTATCCAATCGGTGGGTGGTAACGGCTGCACATTGCGTTCTTGATAATGGAGTGGTTATTAGTCCCACCCAAATAATGGCACGCATCGGCTCACTCTTTCAAGGTAGTGGTGGGCAGTTAGTTGGGGTGAGTCGCATCATCAAACATGCCTCGTATTCCTCATCCAGCGGTGACAATGATATTGCTTTGCTTGAGTTGTCCTCCGCAGTAAGCCTGTCAAGCACCGCTAACGTGGTGACACCGTTGTTGGCATCGCAGGAGAACACGCTTGCCGCTACCGGCGTATTGGGAACAGTTACGGGCTGGGGTACCACCAGTTCTGGCGGCTCTTCATCATATACATTGATGCAGGTGCAGATGCCTTTATTCACATCGGGAGACTGCGCCAGCGCGTCAGCTTATAGCAGCGGTGAGATTACCACCAACATGATTTGTGCTGGTTATCTTTCCGGTGGTAAAGATTCGTGCCAGGGTGACAGTGGTGGCCCACTGGTAGTGCCCAACGGCCAAGGCGGTTTTGTTTTGGCAGGTATCGTTAGCTGGGGTCAGGGCTGCGCCTTGCCCAACTATCCGGGGGTTTACACACGGGTAGCCAACTACACCACCTGGCTACAAAACAACACCGGCCTGACATTTGGCGGATCTGGAACTAATAGCGCTATCAACTGTGGCACCACGTGCAGCGCATCCTTCGCTAGCGGTGCCAGCGTAACTTTGACTGCCACCCCAGCCACCGGCAGCACCTTTAGTGGCTGGAGCGGGGCGTGTACTGGAACGGGTAGTTGTACCGTTAGCATGACCGCAGCGCGAAACGTCACGGCTACGTTCACGCAGAGCGTCTCGCCCCCCGTTTGTACCCTGAGCGCCAACCCGGCCACCATTTCTGTGGGGGGCAGTTCAACCCTGACGGCCAATTGCACGCCAGCTGCGACCAGCTACACCTGGACGGGCGGCACCTGCGTGGAAACACAGCCCGGAGCCACTTGCACGGTTACACCGACGGCTACAACTGTTTACACCGTAGTGGGAACTAACTCGGGTGGATCCGGCACAGCGGCCAGCGCAACTGTGGCTGTGGCCTCACCGAGTAACTACACCCTGTCCGTGGCGAAATTAGGCACAGGCTCTGGAACGGTGAGTTCGTTGCCTACTGGCATCAGTTGCGGTTCGACATGCAACGCATCTTTTGCCAGTGGAACCAGTGTCACGTTGACCGCATCCCCAGGCACGGGCAGCACTTTTGCTGGTTGGGTTGGTGCATGCAGCGGCACGGGTAGCTGTATCGTGAGCATGAATACTCCGCGAAGTGTGAGTGCCACATTTAACCTGATCCCAAGCGGTCCTCCGGTTTGCACCCTTTCAGCCAATCCATCCAGTGTCACTGCGGGTAGTAGCTCCACGCTGACGGCTACATGCACGCCAGCGGCAACCACCTACATCTGGACTGGTGGCTCCTGCGCGGGCACTTCGGGATCGGCCTGTACGGTCACACCTGCGACGACGACCACCTACAGCGTCCAGGGCATCAATGCCTATGGCGCCAATCAGGCAGCCAGTGCCACGGTCACGGTTACAACAGCCAACACCGCGTCCTACACCGTGCCTAGCACACCGGGCAATGATGTTGTGGCCCCATCGGGCGGCAATTCATACTTTGGAGGTGCTGGCGACGACATTTACATCATTAGCCACAACGCCCTGCGCGGCAATATCACGGCCAAAATCCTCGACGTGGAAGGTGCAGACTTCATCCAACTGGTCGATGGACTGACGATAACGGCCAGTTCTTTCTATGCCGATGCCGTGCAGCTCACCCTGTCCACGGGAGCCAAGGTCCAGATACTGGGTGCATCGAGGTTCAAATTCCACATAGGTGCTAATGTGCTGTCGGGCGATACTGCAGCAGTTCTGAACTACGCGCAGTTTGCGAACAGCCTTGGCGCTTCCCTGACCAGCGGCACATTTCCGATAGCAGGCATTGCGGGCTATGTTGTGCCCACCGGCTTTGCGCAGGCGGCACCTGTGCGGAGTATGGCAGGCAGCTCTTACACTGCTCACACCGTTTCCGGCACACCAAGTGATGATGTCCTCGTGCTATCTGACGGTAACAGTTACCTCGGCGGTGGTGGCAGCGACACCTATATCATCAGCCCCTATACCTTGAGTGGTACGGTGACGGCAAAAATCATCGACACCGAAGGCGCCAACCTCATCCAGTTGGTCAATGGAATGACGATTGCATCCAGCAGCTTCTTTAACAACGCTGTGCAGCTTATGCTATCCAACGGAGCTATCGTGCAAATCATGGGAGCCGCCAGCTTTAGCTACCAGTTGGGTGCCAATACCCTGGCGGGAGAGACGGCTACCAGCCTGAGCTACGCGCAGCTTGCTGCTGCGCTGGGTGCCAGCGTTCCGGCAGCGGGAGCGGCGGCGGTTGGCGGTAGCAACAATTTTGTTGTTCAAAACAGTGGCCATTAGCACGGGGTGCGCTGCACCGCGCACCGGATCACGGCGGCAATGACTGGTGGTTAGGTTAGCTTAACTTCGTTCGCTACAGCCGGACCAAGACATTGGCCAGTTTTGCGGAGTCTCATGGCCGCAAGACTGGCATGCTGTCTTTCATCCAAATCAGTAAAGAGTTGCCGAATTAAACCTCACGCGGCACCATTCATCGGCGCTGACGCTTTGGTGAAATAACGAACTGCAAGTCTCAACTTGTTAACAATGGAAAAACCATGAAGAATTTATTTATTATTTTTCTAAGCATTCTTGTTGCTGCTGGTGCGGCAATGGCTGACGACACAAATCTCGGAAAAACCTGCACCACCTGTCACGGTGACAATACCGCAAAGCACCTGCCTCCTGCCAACTTTGGGGGCAATCAGAGCATGCATTTATTATCTGATGAAAGTCCTAGTGCCGCCACACCGGAAACTCCCGCAAAGAAACAAGCGCTTGCAAAACAAGTTATCCGCACCATAAAAGGTGACTTCTCATGGTCTTCGATGCTGAAAATTAAAGTTACAGTACAGTTATTTGACGACAAAACATGGTCTTCTGTTGAAGACTACTCGTATATTTCGATTGGCGAGAATTCTAGTTTCACTGATAGTGGAACATATATCACTACGAAGCTTTCCGATGGCTCAGATATATATGTTTCAAATGCGGTAGGTTCAAATGCACCAGGTGATGTTGACACAGCAAAATTCATTGCAAGTTTCAAAAATAATTCTAGCACTGCGTACATGGGTATGTGGCGTTATTCTGTAGCGCAGGGCTCGACGAGCGCGTCTTTGATGGTAGTGTTCGATAGCCAAGACTGCTTGGTAGAGACCAATAGTCAAGCTGCAATAATGAATACTTGTTCCTTCGTCATCAGCAGTGCCACTCCTTCAACAACAGGCCCTGACTTAGTCGTAACCAATGTTTCTGTTGGAAGTAGTGTTACTGTGGGTGGCAATCTGTCAATTACTTTCGATGTCAAGAATCAGGGGACTGCGAACGCCGGTGCTAATTGGGCAGGTATTTATTTATCTCTAGACACAACACTTAACAAGTCCGACATTTCTATTGAAAAAGGATGCACTATCAAGGCGCTTGCACCAGGAGAGACGGATGGCTGTCAAGGCGATGTCGCAATTCTTGCAACAACTCCACCTGGAACTTATTATGTAGGTGTTTACGTGGACAAAGATAGCGCTGTAACCGAAAGCAATGAAAGCAATAATGGGCTTGCAGCCACAAACACCACCACAATTAGCAGCGGCGCTTGCTCTTCCACATCCAAGAGCGCGGTCTATAAATCTTATATTGGTTATTATGCCCGTTGTCCGGATCAGCAAGGGCTTACATACTGGTGCGGTCAGCTGGATGCTGCAGGGGGGAATCTGGGGTCCATCATCGCAGGTTTTGGTACTTCGGCGGAGTACACCGCGCGTTTCAGTGGCTTGACCGATACCCAGTTGATTACTAATTTGTACAACAACCTGTTTAACCGTGGTACTGATTCAACGGGATTACAGTTCTATCAAAATCTGTTGACGCAACGGCGCGGTGAATTCAGTAGCAGCCACGGGGGTAGCAGCAACGGGGCAACAGAATATGCACTGTCACGGATTGCGCTGGATGTACTCAATGGTGCTTCAGGTGGCGATTTAACTACGCTGACTGGAAAAATTTCAGCGTGTCCGGCGTATTAAACCCTATGGACAGCGTAACTCCAGCGAAATAGCGAAACCATGAGCAAATTCATGGATAACCCGCATGAAATGTGCGGGTGCAGCTATTCTTTCTGAAGCGTTTTAGCCTGTCCGGGGCATTGCATCATCCCGGATGTAGTGCTTGTCTGCCGTGCGTGTCCGTGTTTTTCTACCCCACAGGTACTCCATGTCCAGGATTTTGATGCCCCTTTTGCCCCTTTTCCGCTGGCTGCTTACGTTGTTGTGGCTATTGTTGGGGACAACAGCGTTTGCCAGCGCGTCCGTTACCGACTGGGATGCGCAAATTGCCCAGGGAATCGCCTACCGCGAACAAGGCCAGGTGCAACAGGCCATCCAGCTTCTCGGTGCGGCCCGCCAACATGCCGAAAGCGACGCACATCGGGCGCGGGCAGCGGGCGAACTGGGCATTACCTTGCTGCAAACAAGGCAAAGCACACAAAATACGCAAGCGCAGCAAGCCTTGCAACAAGCCTATGCTTTTTTCAGCGGTGCGGCCCGTGCTGACTATGCCATCTATCTGGGTCACCTGGCGAAGATGCAAAAGCAAACCAGCGTCGCAAGCGGCTACTACCAGGAAGCCCTGACGCTGGCTGATACCGACATCGAGGTGCGCCTGAGCGCTGACCTGGGGTTGGTACGGTTGCTACCCAAGGAGCAGCGGTTGGTGCAATTGCAAGCACTATCGCAAGACATTCAAAACCTTGAACAGACGGCAACCAGTCCCAATCTGGCGCGTTACCACCTCCATCTGGGGCATCTGGCGCAGCAACTCGGCTCCCCTGGCCTCCCTTTGGCTTACCGTCACCTGGAGCAAGCGCGTGCACTGTCCGCAGAAAGCCAGCAGCAACGGTTGCAGATTGAAGCGCTCGATGCCCTGGCACAGCTCTACGAAGACCAAGGTCGTACACAAGAAGCGTTGATGCTGACGCGCCAGGCGCTAACCAATGCCGATCAGCAGGACAACGCCAGTGTTGCCGAGTTGTTGATCAGTCTGCAGTGGCGGCTGGGGCGCTTGCTCAAGTTGCAAGGCAAAGAGGCGCCAGCCCTGGCCGCGTACCAGCGCGCAGTGGAGCAGATTGAGGCCGTGCGCCAGGACATTCCGGTGGAGTATGAAGATGGCCGCTCCTCGTTTCGCGCCACACTGGAGCCGATTTACCTGGGCTATGCCGATTTGATGCTGCGTCAGATCACCCGCCAAGGTGGATCAAGCAATAATGCCGTGCAATTGCGCGCCGTCAAAGAAGCCATTGAACTCATCCGTCAGACCGAAATGCAGGATTTTCTGGGCGACCGATGTGCGGTGGAAATTGTGCAAGGCGGCAGCGACGGCCACATCGCTACCGGAACGGCAATACTGTATCCATTGATACTGCCGGATCGACTGGAATTGTTGCTCGAAACCAGCACCGGAATCCTGCACCGCAGCAGCCCCGTCAGCCAAACCTTGCTGGAAGCAAGCGCACGCATCTTTGCCACGCTCACCCGTGATGGCGAGTCCAGCGGCTACGACGCGCCAGCGCGCCAGCTCTATGATTGGCTGCTCAAACCATTTGATGCGGTGCTGGCCGAACAGCATATCCAATCGCTGGTCGTCGTTCCGGACGGCGTATTGCGCTTGGTTCCCATCGCCGCGCTGCACGACGGCCAGCGCTATGCCATTGAAAAATATGCCGTTTCCATGGTCACTGCCCTGAGCATGACCAACAACGCTGTTGCTGCGAACCGCAACATGGGCGCGCTGGTCGCCGGAGTATCGGAGCCTGGCCCGGTGGTCGAAAAAATCAGTCCGGCCCTGGCTGCACAAATTCTGCAACTCCGCGCGGAACCGTCTGCCACACAGCGCGCGCTCAAACCACAACGGGCATTGCGTTCGGTAGATGCTGCCACGCGCATTGTGCAAAGCGGAACCGATACCCTCCGGCGTCTGGATGATCTGCGGCATCTGTTGCAATTGCCCGGTGTCAAGGAAGAAATAAAGGTGTTAAACGGGATTTTGCAAGGTACCAGTTTGCTCAATGCGCAATTTACCGTCGATCAGTTTCGCAACAAGACCGAATCGGGCACGTACCAAATCGTGCATATTGCCTCGCACGGCGTCTTTGGCGGCAGCGCCGAAAACAGTTTCATCATGGCGTTTGACGATGTGATCGATATGAATGGCTTGCAAACCGTGCTGCGTGCGGAAAAGTTTCAGAATCACCCCATTGAACTATTGACGCTATCGGCCTGTGAAACCGCCGAAGGCAATGATCGTGCTCCGCTGGGAATTTCTGGAGCAGCCATCAAGGCGCGTGCGAAAAGTGTGCTGGGAACCTTGTGGCCAGTGGATGACGAAGCGGCACGCACCCTCATGGAAAACTTTTATACCAACATCTCCAGCGGCAAACAGGGCAAAGCACAAGCTTTGCGCCAGGCACAGTTGTCATTGCTGCGCAACACGCCACTGGTGCATCCCTTTTACTGGGCACCCTTTGTCCTGATCGGAAACTGGTTATGACAAAAACCAGCCATCTACCCCGCTATGCCCGCTGTGTAGCTTACCTGCTGGCGGGCTGGGCAATGGTCTGGACAGCCAACCGCAAGCCCAAGACTTTCAGCAACGCCGACAAGCTGCGCAATTCCGGGTTTCCATTGGAGGACAAGGTGCGATACAGCTGCGTGGCGCTCAGCTCGGCCTCGCGCGCGACAGCGTGCATACCACCGCCATGCGCCTGTGCCATCTGGCGCAAGGCCACCAGCAAATCAGCCGGCTCCCCATCCTGGAGCAACTGGTTGATGTATTCCGCCGCAAAGGCGGGGTCTTGCCTGAACAGTTCAGCCATTGCCTCATCATGACTTCGGTCTTTCATGTTTCACCTCGCTTGCCAATCCTTCCAGTAGCCAATGGCACGCTCGATGTCGGCATCCTGGCTGGTTACACCCGGTAACCCACACCGTGGTCGATACGCAACTCCCAAACACCCTCCCTGCACGGCTTATGATCCCCGAAATTACCGTCCGCAAGCCGGTTCACGCGCCGCACCACACTGCCTTTGGCGATAGGATCGCGCAATTTGCTCAGCCACCCCTGAAAGGGATCGGAGCCGTCGCGCGCAAGATAATGGCGTACCGTGAACATACGCGATTATCGCCACCCACACGCTTGGCAGCCTTGCTCTGGGGGCTTTTCTTGTGCGCCGAAACCCTGGCCCAGATCAAAACCGACGGCAGCATCGGCCCAGCCGCCCAAACCCTGAGCGGCCCCAAGTATGCCATCCCGCAAACTTTGGGCCAGCTTGCGGGCAATAACCTGTTCCACAGCTTTCAGACTTTCAATATCAATTCGGGTGAGTCGGCCAACTTCACGACCAGCACGGCAGGCATTGCCAATGTCATCAGCCGTGTGACCGGGGGTAGCGCTTCTATCATCAACGGCACACTCAGTCTGACACCTATCAGCGGCACCCCGGCGTTCTTCTTCATCAACCCGGCGGGCGTGACATTTGGCAAGGGGGCTGTGGTTGATGTGCCAGGTGCTTTGCATATCAGCACGGCCAACTATCTGAAATTCCCGGATGGGGCGTTTCATGCTGATTTGCAAAAGACCAGTACGCTTTCCAGTGCCGCGCCCGAGGCGTTTGGCTTTTTAGGGACAACAAGGGCGACGATTGCAGTCAAAGACAAAACAACGCTTTCGACAAAGCCATTGCAACCGCTTAACCTGATTGGCGGGGATATTGAAATAAATAACGGCATAGTTATGACCAGAAACGGTGGCGATATCCACGTAGCGGCAGTTGGATCCGGGCCGCAAAGTATTCCTTTGACTGGCGAACCACCTGCAGCGTATGGAAACCTGAGCGTGAGCAATGGTGCCCTGGTTTTAACCCAGAGTTTGGGAGCGCTCAAGGGCGGAAGTGTTCGCATCAACGCAGGTCAAGTGACAATAGATTCCAACAACAAAGGCGTCACAGCGATTGGAACGGAAAGCAACAGTACCGGCGGAGGAGGTGATGTCAGCGTCAAGGCGAGTGGAGAAATTGCCCTAAAAGGTGGTGGCGCCATATCGTCTGCAGCCATAGGAGAAGGTGACCCAGGATCGTTAACCGTCTCTGCGGATAACCTCAGTATTGAAGGAGCCTCATCGAGAATCGATGCATCTTCCATGTTCAACCAAGGGGCTGGGAACATCAACGTGTCAGTGGAAAAAACCCTGACATTATTGAATCGTGGCCACATTAGTTCTGATAGCACTTCCCCATTTCCCGCCGGTACAGTGAATGTTCGCGCAACCAATATTCTTATCGATGCAGCGTACATCAACTCCAAAAGCTTCAGTACGGGGACGGCGGGAAACATTCAGGTGTTGGCAAGCGGAAATATCGTATTGAGGAATGGCGGGAAGATAGCGACTGACAGTTTTTCAGCAGGCAATGCTGGGGTATTGGCCGTCAAAGGCGGAAATATTAATATAGAAGGGAGCGATGCCAATACGACACTTCCCAGCATGATCTCAAGCACAGCATATAGAACCGGCAACGGCGGCACTGTCTCATTGAACGCCCAAGGAACATTGTCTCTGGTAAATGGTGGCGGTATTTTTACTACTAGCACACAACAGTCCGATGCTGGTTCGATCAACATCCATGCAGGAAACATGCTCATGTCGAGCACCGGGGAAAACTACTCGACTGTTGCGGCAGCGGCATTAGGCTCCACCGGAAATGCTGGGAATATTACTGTTTCCGTTGCGAAAAGCCTGTCCTTGGCGGACGGTAGCAGCATTTTTTCATCAACCAAGGGATCAGGCACAGGCGGAGTAGTAACAATTGATGCCAAGAGCATCGACATGAAAAATGGTGGCTCTATTCAGGCTATGGCATTCACTGGTTCTTCTGGTAATGCAGGTTTCGTGCAGATCAACGCGGACACGATGACCATGACCGGTGGCGATGATCCGACGTTTGTTTCGACGATGTCTTCTGGAACGGGGAATTCCGGGGACGTATCGCTGGCTGTGGCGGGTGATTTGGTGCTACTTAACGGATCTGTCATTTCTTCCCGTACCGACAACTCCGGGCGTGCAGGCATCGTCAAGGTGCAGGCAAGCAATATCCGTATCGATGGGAAAACAGGCCAATACGCCACCAGCATTGACAGTCAGACTAGCGGTTCTGGCGATGCCGGAAGCGTGACGGTGGAGGCAAGCCAGAAGCTATCCATACTCAATTCAGGTCGCATCAGCTCAGCTACCCGTGCTGCGGGCAAGGCCGGGACGGTTACCGTCAACACGGCCACCCTCCTGGTTGACGGCAGCTTCACCACAGACGACGGCACAAAATACCCCAGCAGCATCAATGCAACCGCATCCGCCAACTCGTCTGGACAAACGGGTACGGTCCGCGTGGGTGCTATTGACAGCATGACTTTATCCGCAGACGGGGAACTGGCGATCAAGAACGACGCGACGATAGCTGTTCCAAGCGCAACATCCCCCACCGAAATGCTTGTAAATGCCCCTCGCATCACCATCGATGGCGGCCATATCACGGCAAATACATCCGGCAACGTAGCCGCCGGAACCATCGTCGCCAGTGCCGATAGCCTGTATATCCGTAACAGCGGCAGCATTTCTTCGGACACTACAGGCAGCGGAAACGCAGGCACCGTCAGCGTCATGGCCGGAACTAGGCTGGACATGCTCAGTGGCGCACAGATCAGCTCTGCCACCACGGCAGCGGGCCAGGCCGGATCGGTTAGCGTCAGCGCAGACCAGATTCTGATGAGCGGCGCTGCGACCCAGATCAGCACCGACACCAATGGCGCGGGCAAAGCAGGTAGCGTTAGTGTGACGGCCAACAACGGCAGCATTGCCATCGACACCGGAGCCAGCATTGGTGCAGCGGCCAAGGAATCGTCCAGCGGTCAGACCGGCAGCGTGAACGTTAGCGCTACGCAGGCGGTCACCATTGCCAGCGACGGTCAGATCAGCATCAAAAACAGCGGTACCTCGACCCAGCCAGAAGCGCTCACTGCAACCACACTCACCGTCAACGCACCCAGCATCACCATCGATGGCGGCCACATCACAGCAAATACATCCGGCAACGTAGCCGCCGGAACCATCGTCGCCAGTGCCGATAGCCTGTATATCCGTAACAGCGGCAGCATTTCTTCGGACACTACAGGCAGCGGCAACGCAGGCACCGTCAGCGTCACAGCAGGTTCTAGGCTGGACATGCTCAGTGGCGCACAAATCAGCTCCGCCACCACGGCGGCGGGCCAGGCCGGATCGGTTGGCGTCAGCGCAGACCAGATTCTGATGAGCGGCACTGCGACCCAGATCAGTACCGACACCAATGGCGCGGGCAAAGCGGGTAGCGTTAGTGTTACGGCCAACAACGGCAGCATTGCCATCGACACCGGCGCCAGCATTGGTGCAGCGGCCAAGGAATCGTCCAGCGGTCAGACCGGCAGCGTGAACGTTAGCGCTACGCAGGCGGTCACCATTGCCAGCGACGGGCAGATCAGCATCAAAAACAGCGGCACCTCGGCCCAGCCAGAAGCGCTCACTGCGACCACACTCACCGTCAACGCACCCAGCATCACCATCGATGGCGGCCACATCACGGCAAATACATCCGGCAACGTAGCCGCCGGAACCATCGTTGCCAGTGCCGATAGCATGCGCATCAGTAACGGTGGCAGCATTTCTTCGGACACTGCGGGAAGCGGCAACGCAGGCACCGTCAGCGTCACAGCCGGAACCAGGCTGGACATGCTCAGTGGTGCACAGATCAGCTCCGCCACCACGGCAGCGGGCCAGGCCGGATCGGTTAGCGTCAGCGCAGACCAGATTCAGATGAGCGGCGCTGCGACCCAGATCAGCACCGACACCAATGGTGCGGGCAAAGCGGGTAGCGTTAGTGTGACGGCCAACAACGGCAGCATTGCCATCGACACCGGCGCCAGCATTGGCGCAGCGGCCAAGGAATCGTCCAGTGGTCAGACCGGCAGCGTGAACGTCAGCGCTACGCAGGCGGTCACCATTGCCAGCGACGGTCAGATCAGCATCAAAAACAGCGGCACCTCGACCCAACCGGAAGCGCTAACTCCGACCACGCTCACCGTCAACGCACCCAGCATCACCATCGATGGCGGCCATATCACGGCCAACACCTCGGGCAACGTAGCCGCCGGAACCATCCTTGCTAGCGCACAGAGCATGCGCATCAGTAACGGTGGCAGTATTTCCTCCGACACTGCGGGCAGCGGCAACGCAGGCACCGTCAGCGTCATTGCCAGGAACTTGGCGATTGAAAACACGCGTGCAGGCTTGATAAGTGGCATTACCAGTGATGCCATGCCCGGCAGCAGTGGCAACGCAGGCGATGTGAAGGTCATGGTTGAACAGGATGTATCGCTACACAACAACGGCTATATTTCATCGGCTACTGCCGGTGCCGGGTCTGCCGGAACAGTTGTGGTCAGCGGAAAATCAGTAAAAGTTGACGACTCTCGCATACAAGCGTCTGCCTCCAGCGGCTCATCAGGACAAACCGGCAGCGTCAATGTGAACGCCAGTGACCGCCTGGAGCTTGTCAATGGCGGCGAACTTTCGATTGCGAATGCGGCAACACCCATCTCCCCCGACCGCCTCACCCCAAGCATACTGACTGCCAGCGCCCCTGGTTTCAGGCTCAAGAGTGGGCAAATCACGGCCAGCTCCAGTGGCAATGTGGCCGCCAGCAATATTCAGCTCAACTTCAAAGACGAGCTGAGCATGGATGCGGCAAGCGTCAAGACCAGCGCCAACCTTGGTAACGGTGGATCAATCAGCATTCAAGGAGGTAGATTTATCGACCTCATCAATGCACAAATCACCACTTCGGTGCTTGGGCTCAGTGGTGATGGCGGTGACATCACGATCAAAGCGCATACCCTGCTGATGAAAACCGGCTTCATTCAGGCCAATACCGCTGCCAAAGACGCCAGCGGTGGCAATGTGAATGTCGATGTGCGGTTATTGGTACCCAGCGGCAGCGCACTGGCCTTGGGTGGATCAACCCCCTATGTGTTTCAGCCGGGCGTTTTTGGATTCAACGTCATTCAGGCGGCAGCACCCACGGGACTGAGTGGGACCATTCATATCACCGCACCCGTATTCGACATTAGCGGAACTTTGGCTGGCCTTGGCACACCGATGCTGGATGCCGGTGGAATGGGGCGTAACCCTTGCCGCATGGGCGGTGGCAGTTCACTGGCGCGTACCGGACGCGGCGGTTTCGCTCCAATGGCACGCCGACTGCTAGGTCCACTGCGCAGTGCCGCTGTGCCGCACAGTACCGGCGCTTTGCCCGTTACCCCTGACGAACAACTGGCCTTTATCTCCTCGGGGTGTAGCCAGTTATGAAATTGTCGTTTACCGCCCGCCAGTTTGCCCTGGGCCTGCTGCTACCCGGACTGGCGCTGGCAGCAGACACAGGCCAGCAGCCACGCCTGCCGGAGTTGGTGCGCCCCGACTACCTTCCGGCAAAACCCGATGGCGCATTTCAACTTCCTCCCATTGCCACCAACGCCCTTGACGCCATCGATACCAGCACCGACGACGACGTGTTGACTCCAACAGACCATATCACCTTTCTTATCCGTGACAAAGGCGTGGTGCTGAACCTCGAATACAGCTATCCGCTCATCAGCAACCCCGGTAAGGGCCAGAATCTGGCGGTGACACCGTTTTACGATTGGGGCTGGGGTAAAAACCAGCGTGAAGAGGCGGACATCCTGGCCGCTCTGGGTGTAGCCCTGCGGCTGCGCCAAGGCGGTTTCAAACTTGATCTGGCGCTAGCCCACCGCCAAATCGCCCCGGCCTCGGTCAGCAGCGACGGTGGCACGCTACAAGACAAGGGCGCGCACGTGCAGCTGAGTTAAGCCGGTCGTGCTTAATTTTCAAACCGGCTGGAACTCAATATGTTCGCTTCGGTGGTCATAGTGGCATCAATGCTCATAAAAGAGTAGCTGCTCCCGCATATTTCATAAGGTTTACAGCCTGATTTGACCTGCACACATCACACATCGGCGTGGACTCCAAGCCCCCACGCATCACCCCATCCGCCTTGCAGGTTGGCCTGAACAGTTGCTATGCCTTGCAGGGTTGGATGTTTTTTCGAATCCAGTTCGCGAAGTCAGCTTCCGGCAAACTGCCAGAAGCGACCGACAGCATGGTCAGCGTGGCATTCGCCTGCGTCGCGTTCAGTCGATAGCCATTGAGTGCAAGAAAAAGACCGACGGCCAAAAATGCGGCGCGTTTGTTGCCATCGACAAATGCATGGTTCTTGGCCAGGCCTACGCCATAAGCGGCCGCCAAATCAGCGACATCGGGCTTCGCGTACAGGGCCAGATTGACTGGTCGCGCAAGTGCCGAGTCCAACAAACCCGCGTCACGCAGGCCACTCGCGCCGCCATGTTCTGCCAGGCTTTCGTCATGCAGCAGCAGCAGAACCTGACGGCTTATCCACTTCCAGTCGCTCATTTGGCAAGTTGATGAAAGGTGTCACGGTAGTCATGCATGAACTCGCGACCCAACTTGATCTGCTTCTCCAGTTCGGGGTCATAGGGTGTCAAGGTAATGCCGTCATTGACGGCTTCGGTCAGGTACACGGTATCGCCTTTGCCGAGTTTCATGCGGGCCAACACTTCCTTGGGCAAAATGACGCCCACCGAATTGCCAATTTGTGTGAGTTTGAGAGCGGACATGGCGAATCCCATAAGTTATAACAATTGTTATATTATCCCGATTTACAGTCACTTGCCAAGCTGGGGAAAAACCAGCAACCAAGTACCCGGACGACCCCATTCTCAAGAAACTAGCCCGTTAGCCCACTCTTGATTTGGGATTCGCGCACGCCTGACACAGTTGCATCGCCAACTGATGCAGCGCCTGCCAGCCATTGGCGGGCCAATCCGGCTGCTTGAGGCCTTTGACAATGCCATCTACCTGATGCGCCGCTTGCAGCAATGCACCTAATGTAGCCGCACTCAGGCGCGGCAGTACGCGCTCGAACAGTTGTCCGCGCACGCCCCAGATGCGTTGTTCGCTCAATGCCATAGGCAAGGGTTTGCCTTGGCCCATCGCGTCCTTGATGCGCTTGAGCATACGGATGTCCTCAGCCAGGGTGTAGTGCACCAGCACCTCGGCCTCGCCCTCGGCCTGCAGGCCATCGAGCATGCGTTGCACACGCAGCGCCTGCCCGGCCAGCACGGCTTCGGACAGCTTGAACACATCGTAGCGCGCAACATTGCCCACGGCACGTTCCACCTGTTCCTGGCGCAACACGCCGCTATTGCCATTGCCACTACCATTGGCATCCGTCACCGGGAACAGTAGCGCCAATTTTTGGATTTCCTGATGCGCGGCCAGCAGATTGCCTTCCACACGGTCGGCAAAAAATTGCAGGGTACGCTGCCCTTCCTCGCCGGGTGCCACACGTTGTCCCTGTAGCGCCAGGCGCCGGGCAAGCCACTGCGGCAGCGCCGCGCGCTCGACGGTTTCCAACGCCAGCGTTACGCCGTTGTTTTCCAGGGCGACAAACCATGCTGTGGCGCGCGTGGCCTTATCCAGACGCGGCAACATGAGAAGGGTCAGGGTCGTGTCATTGTCCTGTGCCAGCTCGGCAATGCGTTGCAACGCCACACTGCCTTCCTTGCCAGGTTTGCCTGTCGGGATGCGGATTTCGACAATCTGCCTATCGGCAAAAAGACTCAAAGAGCTGCCTGCGGCCAAAATCTCGCCCCAATTGAAATGTGCACCGGCAACCGTGTGGACGCTGCGCTCGGTATACCCTTGCGTTCGCGCAACGGCCCGGATGGCGTCGAGTGCTTCCTGCTGCAGCAAAGGCTCGTCCCCATGCAGGGTGTACAGGCTGCGCAGGCCGCGTTGCAGGTGCCCCTGAAGTTGATCAACGGCAAGTTGCATGGTACGTTTTTAGTCCAATTTTCAATCCAGTTGCCGGATGGCTGCGAGCCGGCGCAGCAACTGTTGCACGACATCCGCCTGCATATCACGGTACAACAGCACTTCCTCGGCCTCCTTGGCCAGCACGGCGGACTCGTTGAAGCTGATGTCGCGCTGCTGCGCCAGTTCGGTAGCAGTGATCAGTTCGCGCCCCTGGGGGGTGCGCACCCGAAACAGCACACGCAGTTTGAGCTGGAACTCGCGCACCTGACCGGATGCGTTGACAGCCACAATGGTTTTTTCGCGCACATCCTGCAAGATGTCCACAATCACCTGCGGAGGCGCTGCCCCCTGCGCAGGCACCAGCGGCACGATGGCGGCGCCAAAATAGCGAATCAGATCCGCCGCAACGATGCCGTTGTACTCCGGCGTGACCGCCAGGGTGGCAAAGGCAAAATTCTGGCTGCTGCGCAGTTTGAAGCCGCAACCGGAAAACGCGGCCAATGCCAGTAACACCAGCAGCACCAGCGCCCCGAAAACACCAGGGCGTAGCGTTCTAGAGCACCACATTGACCAAGCGTCCAGGCACCACAACCACCCGTTTGATGGGGGCACCGGCTGCAAACTGCAGCACGGTTTTGTTGTCCACCGCCAGGGCTTCGATCTGCGCCTTGGACGCATCGGCAGGAACCAGCACCGCGCCGCGCAGCTTGCCGTTGATCTGCAGCATCAGCTCGATCTCGTCTTGCTGCAAGGCGCTCTCATCCACCTGTGGCCAGGGGGCATCCAGCAAGTCACCCAGCTGCACCGCATAGCCCAGCTCACTCCACAGGGCGTGCGTGATATGGGGAGAAACCGGATACAGGCAGCGCAACAGGATACCAAAGCCTTCACGTAGCGCAATGGGCGCGTCCCCGGCCATGCCAGCCTTGAAGTCCTCCAGCGCATTGAGCATTTTCATGGTGCCTGAGACCACGGTGTTGTACTGCATGCGCTGGTAGTCGTAATTCACCTGCTTGAGCACCGTATGCAACTCGCGCCGCAAGGCCTTGGCCTCTTTGCCAAAAGGAATGTCTTTTATATCTTTTAGGTCTTTTATCCGTGTAGCGCCCGTGTAATGCGCGGGAGCAGCTACCATATCCATAGCGTTTAATTTGACACCAAAGTTCCAGACCCGGCGCAAAAAACGGTAACTGCCTTCTACGGCGGCATCGTTCCACTCCAGCGTGGCTTCGGGTGGTGCCGTGAACATGGTGTACAGGCGCGCGGTATCGGCGCCATAGCGTTCGATCAAGTCCTGCGGATCGACACCGTTGTTCTTGGACTTGGACATGGTGCCCACGCCCTCGTAGTCGATCATCGTGCCCTCGGGCAGCGCCCCCACAGCGCGCACCAGCCGCGCGCCAGTGATTTTGCCCGTGCTGTCGCAGACGTTTTCCACATCACTGGGCCAGAAGTATTCCTTGCCGCCCTTCTCGCCTTTGCGCGAATAAATGTGGTTGAGCACCATGCCTTGTGTCAGCAGTTTGGTGAAAGGCTCGTCTACCGTCACCAGCCCCAGATCGCGCATCACCTTGGTCCAGAAGCGTGCGTAGAGCAAGTGCAAAATGGCGTGCTCGATGCCGCCGATGTACTGGTCCATGGGCATCCAGTAGCGCGCGCCCTCGGCCACCATTTGCTCGGCATTGGCCGGGTCGCAATAACGCATGAAATACCAGGAGCTATCGACGAAGGTGTCCATGGTATCGGTCTCGCGCCGCGCCGACTGGCCACACACCGGGCAGGTCACACCCGCGTGAAAGCCCGCGTGCTTGTGCAGCGGGTTGCCAGAGCCATCGGGCACGCAGTCCTGCGGCAGTACCACGGGCAAATCTTTTTCTGGCACCGGCACCGCACCATGCTCAGGGCAGTGGATGATGGGAATCGGTGTACCCCAGTAACGCTGGCGGCTGATGCCCCAGTCACGCAAACGCCAGGTGGTTTTCTTCTCACCCAAGCCCTGGGCTTGCAGCGCTTTGGCCACGGCATCGACCGCTTCCTGGTAGGACAGCCCGCTGAACACATCGGAATTGACCGTGACACCGCGCTGCTTGTCGGCATACCAGTCCTGCCACTGGTCGGGATCGTAGCTTTGGCCGTCGATGTGCACCACATCGGCAATCTCCAGGCCATATTTCTTGGCGAAGGCAAAATCACGCTCATCGTGCGCGGGCACACCCATGACCGCGCCGTCGCCATACCCCATGAGCACATAGTTCCCAACCCAGACATCCACTGGCTGACCAGTGAGCGGGTGCGTCACCTGCAAGCCTGTAGGCATACCCACCTTCTCGCGCAATGCCAACTCGGCCTCAGTGACACCGCCTTTTTTGCACTCCGCGATGAATTCTGCCAAGGCCGCATTGCTGCGCGCCGCGTGCTGCGCCAACGGATGCTCGGGCGCCACGGCGCAAAAAGTCACACCCATGATGGTGTCAGCGCGCGTGGTGAACACATACATATAGCCATCACCAATCAGCGCACCCGCCGCATCCCGGATGTAGTGCGTAAAGGCAAAGCGCACGCCTTCACTTTTGCCAATCCAGTTTTCCTGCATCAATTTCACCCGCTCAGGCCAGCCGGGTAGCCCGGTTTGCACCTGCTCCAGAAGCTCTTGCGCGTAGTCGGTGATTTTCAGGTAATAACCGGGAATCTCGCGCTTTTCGACCGTTGCACCCGTGCGCCAGCCCTTGCCGTCAATGACCTGTTCGTTGGCCAGCACGGTCTGGTCCACCGGATCCCAGTTCACGACCTGGGTTTTGCGGTAGGCAATGCCTTTTCCCAGCATTTTCAAAAATAGCCACTGGTTCCATTTGTAATAGCTCGAATCGCAGGTTGCGACCTCGCGGCTCCAGTCGATGGCTAGGCCCATGGCCTGCATTTGCCCTTTCATGTGGGCAATGTTGGCATACGTCCACTGCGCTGGCGGCACGCCGTTTTTCAGCGCGGCGTTCTCGGCAGGTAAACCAAAAGCATCCCAGCCCATGGGCATGAGCACGTTGTAGCCGTTCATGCGCAAGTAGCGCGTGAGCATGTCGTTGATGGTGTAGTTACGCACATGGCCCATGTGCAATTTGCCGCTGGGATAGGGCAACATGGAGCAGGCGTAGAACTTCTCCCTGGCGCTGTCTTCGCTTACACGGTAGGCGTCATGCCCACTCCACAAGGGCTGCGCCCAGTGTTTCTGCGCCGCTTGTTCGATGTCCTGGTGCTGGTATTTGTCGTGCATGGGTGACATGGGTGAATCGGATGGAGTGCGCGATTGTAGGCGTGGTGCGAATCGGGACACCATCCGCGAAGTTCAGCGCGTCCGCCACGCCAGCCAACCGCTTGCTACACTATATTGGAGACTGCGTACCATCACGTTATCCCCCAACGATCACCATGCACCTGCTCGACCCCAAAAACGATTATGTTTTCAAACGCCTGTTTGCAGTTGCACCCCACCTGCTGACGGCGCTGATCAATGCCGTGCGCAGCGAGGACGAACCGCTGGAGGTGATTGAAGTCCTCAATCCGCGCATTGACCCCGAAGACCTGGTGGGCAAATTCATCGTGCTCGACATTTTGACCAAAGACCGCCATGGGCGGCTCATCAATGTCGAAATGCAGGTCAAACGCTTTGCCCCCTGGAGCGCCCGCAGCACCTACTACCTGGCCAGCGCACTGACCAAACAGATCGCCAGCGGCGAGGGTTACGCCGAGCTCAAGCCGGTCATTGGCATCCACCTGCTGGATTTTGATCTGTTTGACGAACCGCATCAGCTCAACCAGGCGCACTGGTGTTTTGAGATGCGCGACCGCTGGCAGCCAACGACCAAACTGGGTCCAGAATTAGAATTGAATATCATCGAACTCGGCAAAGCCGACCGGCTGCACAGCGCCTGTGCGCAAAGCCTGGCTGCCTGGGTGGCTTTTTTTGAACACTGGAGCGAGGAGTCCGCCATGAGTCAGTTGTCCTATCCCCCGGTGCAACAAGCACTGAACATGCTCAAAGACCTCAGCGCCGATGCCGAAACCCAGGCCCGTGCGCTGGTGCGCGAACGCGCACTGCACGATGAACGCACGCTTATTCAAGCGGCAGAGCTACGTGGAGAGCTACGTGGCAAGCAAGAAGGCTTGCAAGAAGGCTTGCAAGATGCATTGAATAAGATGGTGGCAAATGGCATTCCGCAAGCGCAGGCACGTTCCATTCTGGGGTTGTAGATTGACGAATGGGATCGGCAGACAGGTTGCTACACTCCATTGGAGACTGCGTACCATCACGTTATCCCCCAACGATCACCATGCGCCTGCTTGATCCCAAAAACGATTATGTTTTCAAACGCCTGTTTGCAGTTGCACCCCACCTGCTGACGGCGCTGATCAATGCCGTGCGCAGCGAGGACGAACCGCTGGAGGTGATTGAAGTCCTCAATCCGCGCATTGACCCCGAAGACCTGGTGGGCAAATTCATCGTGCTCGACATTTTGACCAAAGACCGCCATGGGCGGCGCATCAATGTCGAAATGCGGTCAAACGCTTTGCCCCTGGAGCGCCCGCAGCACCTACTACCTGGCCAGCGCAGTGACCAAACAGATCGCCAGCGGCGAGGTTACGCCGAGTTCAAGCCGGTCATTGGCATCCACCTGCTGGATTTTGATCTGTTTGACGAACCGCATCAGCTCAACCAGGCGCACTGGTGTTTTGAGATGCGCGACCGCTGGCAGCCAACGACCAAACTGGGCTCAGAATTAGAATTGAATATCATCGAACTCGGCAAAGCCGACCGGCTGCACAGCACCTGTGCGCAAAGCTGCTGCCTGGGTGGCTTTTTGAACACTGGAGCGAGAGTCCGCCATGAGTCAGTTGTCCTATCCCCCGGTGCAACAAGCACTGAACATGCTCAAAGACCTCAGCGCCGATGCCGAAACCCAGGCCCGTGCGCTGGTGCGCGAACGCGCACTGCACGATGAACGCACGCTCATTCAGGCGGCAGAGCTACGTGGAGAGCAAAAAGGCTTGCAAGATGCATTGAACAAGATGGTGGCAAATGGTATTCCGCAAGCGCAGGCACGTTCCATTCTGGGGTTGTAGATTGACCATATCCCAAATCTGATGGCGCGTTGACCAATATGCTCGAAGCATGTTGACTTGCATGGCATGCACTATTTTATTTATAGCTGATTGCGCACGTTCCATGAGGATTGGAGCGGTATTTCACTATTTTTCAGCCCTTTTTATGCACTGCCATGCCTGCGTTTTGCAGGCTTGTGCCGACTCTCTATCGCACAGCACACGCAATGGCATATACTTCGGTATCTACCATGTTTATTGAGAGGCCCAGTATGTCTCAAACCGCCAAATTATTCGCCAATGGCCGCAGCCAGGCTGTGCGCTTGCCTGCCGCGTACCGTTTTGACACCGACGAAGTTTTCATCCGTAAAGACCCGGACACAGGTGATGTCATCCTGTCGCGTCGGCCCGAGGATTGGGATGGCTTTCTGGCCGCAGCACAAAGCGCCCAGGTGCCCGATGACTTTTTGGACGCCACCGAGCGGTTGTCGCAAGGCCACGCAGACACCAACGAGCGCGACCCTTTTGCATCGGTACCGAACCCATTCGGCCACTGAAGCAAAAAATGGCAACGCTTTACCTGCTCGACACCAACACCGTCAGCCACCTGATCAAGCGCCACCCGCAAGTCACACAACGCTTGCTGGCGGTGCCCATGCACACGGTTTGCATCTCGGCCATCACGGCTGGCGAACTGGCCTTTGGCCTTGCCAAACGTCAACAAGCAGCCACGCTGAAAGCGGCAGTGCATGAGTTCCTGCGCCGCGTGGAAGTACTCCCCTGGGACAACGCCGTGGCGCAAACCTACGGCACACTACGCGCCCAACTTCAAAGCAACGGTACGCCATTGGCACCGCTTGATACACAAATTGCAGCACATGCGTTGAACACCAGAGCAATCCTGGTGGGTAGCGATAAAGCCTTCTTGCACGTCCCTGAACTGACTGTAGAAGACTGGACAGATGCATAAAAATGGCCGTACAACTAGCCGCATCGCCGCGATCAGCTTGATTTTTTCTCCGCAAAACACACCATATGCTATTTATTTTATAGCTTTCTACGCACGTACCATGAGGGTTGGATGGTTATTTTGCTGTATTTTGACGAAGCGGTTCGGTGACAAAACCAATGCGCGACAACCCGGCCTTGTGGACCCACCCCATCAGTTCCACAACCCGCCCATAAGGAACATGGGCATCGGCGCGCAGGCGCACTTCGGTTTCGGAATCCTGACGTGCAGCGTCTTGCAAAACGCGCAGCAAAGCGGCTTGCTCCACGGGTTGCTCATCGACATAGACCTGCCCTGTTTTGTCGAGAATGAGTGCGACAAACGGTGCCGTCCGGGGAGGTGCTGCGCTTTGCGCCTTGGGCAGGTCCACTTGTATGCTGCCCACCAGCAGCGGCGCCGTGATGATGAAAATCACCACCAGCACCAGCATGACATCAACCAGCGGCGTCATGTTGATCTCGCTCATCGGCTGCGGACCAGGTGTGCGTTCGAGTCGGCCAAAAGACATGGGGTTCAGGGTGACTTAAGGCAGCGGGCGGCTTTCACCATGCGTCAACAGCAATTCGCGCAGGTCGCGGGCAAAGCCTTCGAGATCGGCTTCGATGCGTCCGATATAACGACCCAGCACGTTGTAGCCCAGCACGGCCGGAATCGCCACCGCCAGGCCAATGGCGGTCATGATAAGCGCTTCGCCCACGGGTGCAGCCACCTTGTCGATGCTGACCTGGGCAACACCCGAAAGACTGATCAAGGCATGGTAGATGCCCCACACCGTACCCAGCAACCCAACAAAAGGGGCCGTTGCGCCAACGGTGGCCAGCAATACCTGCCCAGCCTGCAATTTGATTAACACGGCATGCAAGGCATCGCGCAGCAAGCGCGTCAACTGTTGCGACTTGTCGCCAGCGCCGGCCAGGGTGCCCAGCGTGTCCGTCTGCGTGGCCTGCACCAGGGGGCGCACCAAGTCTTCTCGATCAAATGCCTGCAGACGCTGCAAACCCTGCTCCAGCGAGGGCGCTTGCCAAAAGGCGGCCACGCTACGCGCCACATCCTTGTGCGCACGCAGCACCAGCCAGGCCTTCCAAAGAATCACGATCCAGCTCCCCACCGACATCAGCAGCAACACCAGAGCCACGCTGCGACTGAGCGCATCACCACGCAGCAACAGATCAAGCGCGCTCACCGCTTACCGCAGTCCAAGAACGTCGAACATATCAAACAACCCGGTTTTCTTATTCGCCAGAAAACGCACGGCACGCAAGCTACCCTGGGCATAGGTGGCGCGGCTGGAGGATTTATGGCTGATCTCGATGCGCTCGCCGGTCCCGGCAAACAATACCGTATGGTCACCCACGATATCCCCACCACGAATGGTGGCAAACCCTATGGAGGAGGGGTCGCGCTCACCGGTCACGCCTTCACGGGCATAAACCGCGCAGTCTTTCAGGTCGCGGCCCAGGGCGCTCGCAATGACTTCTCCCATTTTCAGAGCGGTTCCCGATGGCGCATCGACCTTGTGGCGATGGTGTGCTTCAATGATTTCGATGTCATAACCCGTGGCAAGCGCCTGGGCCGCCATTTCCAGCAGCTTCAATGTCACATTGACGCCCACACTCATGTTGGGCGCCAGGACAATCGGGATGTCTTGCGCAGCGGCGGTAATTTCTGCCTTTTGTGCAGCGGTAAAACCCGTGGTTCCGATGACGGCAGCCACACCAAGCTCCCGACATACGGCAAGGTGGTGCAGCGTACCCTCCGGCCGGGTAAAGTCGATCAACGCAGAGCAGGACTGCAGCCCCGCGCGCACATCAGCGGTAATGGACACACCAGTGGACTGGCCCGCGAATGCACCAGCATCACAGCCGAGTGCCGGGCTGCTGGCAATATCGAGTGCTCCCATGAGTTTGCAATCGGGTGCCAAGCGGACAGCATCAATAAGCATCTGACCCATGCGGCCCGATGCACCTGCTACGGCAATGGAATAAGTCATCTTGGAGCGGTCCTATAGAGAGGCTGAAAAGAAGCTGTAAAGAAGCTAAGGCTCAAGGGGAGGATATTCGACAGGCGTGGATGGAATGGGCAATGGCGCGCGCTTCGAAGGAGCGGGAAATTTCTTCAGCATTTCTTCGGAAGCTTCCAGTACCGGAATGTCACTGGACGGACGCTTGGATTTAAGCGTGGAAACAAACTCCGCTTCGCTAGGCACGGAACCAGCTTCGATGCGGTCCAGCACATCACCGGTAAAAAATAGCGAGACCATCCGCAATTGCGGCGGCAACCCCTGCTGGTTGAGCGTGAACACATAGTCCCAGCGATTCGCATGGAAAACGCTTGTCAGCAACGCAGTACCCAGAATATCGCGCACCTGGGCGCGCGGCATGCCAGGCTGCAGCAAAGCCAATTGTTCACGTGTCACCACATTGCCCTGCACGACATCACTGCGGTACGGAGAAACAATGGTCACCACCCGCTTGCTGGCTGCGTCAAAGCTGCTACAAGCGCTCAGCCCCGCAGCAATGCAAGCGACCCAGCTCAAAATAAAACCACGGCAGTGAGTGTCGGACATGAATGGCAGTGCGAGATATGATGGCAGGATTGTAGCGGTTGCGGTTTTACCGCCCGCTATGTTCCTAAGCTGACAAACCCATGACCAATATCGACGAACTGAAAAGCACCGGACTCAAGGCAACCGCCCCGCGTCTGAAAATACTGGAAGTGTTCCAGAGCCACCGACAACGGCACATGACGGCAGAAGATGTGTTTCGCCTGCTCATCCAGGATGGCGCCGATGTCGGACTGGCCACGGTCTACCGGGTACTGACCCAGTTCGAGCAAGCAGGCATCCTGTGTCGCAGCCATTTCGAGAGCGGGAAAGCTGTTTTCGAACTGGATGAGGGAAAACACCACGACCATCTGATTTGTCTGGATTGCGGCAAGGTCGAAGAGTTTTACGATGAGAAAATTGAAAAACAGCAACACACCGTAGCCAAGGCAAGGGGCTTTGCCATTGTGGACCATGCCATGAGCCTGTATGCCAGTTGCACCAAAGAGAGTTGCCCCAATCGTCAAACTGCAAAGGGAAATGGGGACGTGCGCGCTACCTGAGCTTGGCGCTGTGGCGTTCGGCGATACGGTCGCGCCAGGCTTGCAGTGCCGGCATGCCTTCCCTGCCAGCGTTGAATTTCATCAACTTGGAAAATTCGATGGCACAAAAGGCCGTGATGTCAGCAATGCTGAAACGTTGCCCGGCAATCCAGGGCTGGCGTTCCAGTACGTGGTCAAACCAGGCCATCACTTCACGTACCTTCTGCGCCTGCGAGTGACCGAAATCCGGGAACTGCGGCTGCTCCAGCACGGCAAGGCCCGGATGGGTGTGACGCACACTGTTGGCAATGCCCGCCAACATGTACAACTCGGCACGCCGGTCGGCCATTTCGATGAACGCGCGTTCTTCATAGTCCACACCCATCAGATTGGGCTCAGGGTACTGGCCTTCGAGCCAGGTGCAGATGGCGCGCGTTTCGGTCAATACACGCTCATCATCGAGTACCAGAGCCGGCACCTTGGCCAGCGGACTGATGGTGCGGTAGGCTTCGCTCTTGTGCTCCATGGCATTCAGATCAACACTGATCAGATCAATACCGCTTATATTTTTCTCCACCATAAACATCATGACCCGCCGGGGATTGGGGGCACCTGGAGAAATGTAGAGTTTCATTGCGTGTTTCCTGTTGTTCCTGTTGTATTGGATTGCCCCGTTTCGAGCATGCTGCGCGCGCTTGCGGCGAACTGCCGCTCCTTGCTAGTGTCGTTGTCATCCAGATCAAGGGAGGCGTGCGGACGTTCGATGCCACGCTGCACAGCGGGGCGCGAACGTATCTGGTCGCGCCAGCGCCGCAGGTGGGGCAAGTCGCCAATGTCCACACCCGACCAGCGGTGGGTGCGCACCCAGGCCCAGTTGGCGATGTCGGCAATCGAGTAGTCACCTGCCAGGTATTCGTGCTCCTTCAGGTGGCCATCCAGCACCCGAAACAAGCGCTTGCTTTCGCCCTGGTAGCGGTCTATTGCTGTTGGAATCTTTTCTGGCAAATAGCGGTAAAACACATTGGCCTGCCCCATCATGGGGCCGATGCCGCCCATCTGGAACATCAGCCACTGCAGCACGCGCGAGCGTCCTTTGGTATCCGAAGGCATCAGTTTGCCCGTTTTTTCGGCCAGATAGACCAGAATGGCACCCGACTCGAACACGGCAAAATCATCAGCGTCACGATCCACGATGGCGGGAATGCGTCCATTGGGGTTGATGGCCAGAAACTCTGGTGTTTTTTGCTCCCTCTTGGCCAGGTCCAGTGCAATCAGTTTATACGGCAAGGCCAGCTCTTCCAGCGCAATCGAGATTTTGTGCCCGTTGGGGGTGGCTGCGGTGTAGAGATCAATCATAGGAGCAATGATAAGGGCAGCACACACGCTACACTGTCTTGTATTGTCTCATTCCATTATTTTGAGGAGAACACCGTGTCACGGATCACAACCAGTCTTACCATAGCCGCCGCGCTTTGCGGTAATAGTCTAGCCCTGGCGCAAACCGTGGTTTTGCACTACAACAACCGCCCTCCTTACCAAGTATTACAGGACGGAAACCTGTCGGGACTGACTGGTTCACCTTCAATTGCAGCATTCAAGAGCAGCGGTGTTCCTTTTTCACTGGCCGAAACCCCTGCCACACGCCAACTCGAAACGCTCAAGAGAAACAATGGTTTCGATTGCGGGATTGGATGGTTCAAGAATCCGGAGCGCGAAGAATTTGCCAAATTCACCAAACCCATCTACCAGGATGAGTCGCAGGTAGCACTCACCCTGGCGGGAAGCAGCAAGCTCAAAACGGGTGACGCAATTGAATCGGTTCTGGCCAATAAGGACTTGACCCTTTTGGTAAAGCAGAGTTACTCCTACGGCAAGGCGTTGGATGCGATGATCGAAAAAGCCCAGCCGAAACGCCAGTCGGTAACGGTAGAAAACATCCTGATGTTCAAGATGATCGAAGGCAAGCGCGCCGACTATATGTTCGTGGCACCAGAGGAAGCCGCTGTCACCATTGCGGCAGCGGGTTTTCAGCAAGAACAATTCAATCTGGTAAAGCTGGGTAACATGCCCAAGGGCGAGCTGCGCTACATCATGTGCAGCAAGAATGTGCCGGATGAGATCATCAACAAACTGAACGCAGCCATCAAGAGCTAAAATTTAATTATCCTGATCCATCGCCTTGCGGTGGCGTTCGACGAACTCCTGGTAGGTGTCGATGCCGCGCAATTGCAAAATGGTGTTGCGCACGGCAGCTTCAACCAGCACGGCAATGTTGCGTCCGGCCACCACTTGAATCACAACCTTGCGCACCGGCACACCCAGGATGTCCTGGGTCAGGGGTTCGTAGGGAATGCGGTCGTAATCACGCTCCATGGTTTCCCTGCGAACCAATTGCACAATCAGCTTGAGCCGCATCTTGCGCCGTACCGCCGTCTCGCCAAAAATACCGCGAATATCCAGTAAACCAATGCCGCGCACCTCAAGCAGGTTCTGCAGCAATTCCGGGCAACGGCCTTCAATGGTAGTCTGGTTGATGCGAAACAGGTCCACCGCATCGTCAGCCACCAATCCGTTGCCACGCGAGATCAGTTCCAGCCCCAGTTCACTTTTCCCCAGACCCGATTCGCCCGTAATGAGGACGCCCAGCCCCAAAATGTCCATAAAAACACCGTGTACCGAGGTGCGGTCCGCAAAATGTTTGGACAAATAGGCACGCAAAACGTCAATGACAAACGCCGATGACTCGCGCGTGGCAAACATCGGTATCTGTGCACGTTCACACATCGACAACAATGCCTGCGGTGCCTGCTGACCATCGCCCAGAACCAGAACCGGCGGCTCCAGCGTCACCATACGGGCTATGCGCCGGGCGCAATCTTCGGGGGATGCTTCGGTGATGTAGGCAACTTCGCGCTCGCCCAGAATCTGCAGGCGGTAGGGGTGGATGTAGTTGAGGTAGCCCACCAGATCGGCACCGGAACGAGCGGATCGGACCACGAGTTCATCAAAGCGACGCTCTGATGCACCCAAACCGGCCACCCATTCCCAATGCAGGCGGGAACGGAATTCTTCAAACAGGGCGTCAGCACTAATAGCAGTAGGTTTCACATTTCACAAGCGGTGTTAAGCCATACATATTCACGCATATTCACGCGACATGGGCCGACTGCCAGTTGGCAATCAGGCGATGCAGTTGTTGGGAGTCTGTGCTAGATACCAGTTTTTCACGCAAATCCGCATCACTGAGCAGCTCGGCAATCTCCGACAGGATTTCAAGGTGTTTTTGCGTTGCTGCTTCCGGCACCAGCAAGAAAATCAGCAGGTTGACAACCTGATCATCGGGTGCATCAAAACCAATGGCCCGGGACAATTGAAATACTGCGGCCAACGGAGACTTCAGGCCCTTGATGCGCCCATGCGGTATGGCCACACCGTGACCCAATCCGGTCGATCCGAGCCGTTCGCGCGAAAACAGGCTGTCGGTGACCAACGCACGATTGAGTCCATGCAAACTCTCAAACAATAACCCCACCTCTTCAAAGGCGCGTTTTTTGCTGGTGACTTCCACTTGCGCAAGCACTTGCGCAGGCGATAGGATACTGGCTAGTCGGTTCATCAAAAACTAACTTCGGTTTGAAACATCCCCCTTCAGGGGGATGGAATTCACTTGGGAGAGGGGTAACTTCTTCCAAATTCGCTCCGTAAGGGGCGCGGATTGAAACAAACAAACAAACAGGCATAACAGGAACAGATTATGCACACAAAAAAACCGCCCGTTGACCGGGCGGTTGTTTTACCAATGTAGCAGACCTGTATTTACATCACACGCCGGGGGGCTGCGTGGTGGTGGTCTTGCAAACGGTCCTTGTGACGTACCACCTGCCGATCCAATTTATCGACCAGATCATCCACCGCAGCGTACAGGTCTTCGTGCGAGCTTTCGGCAAACATATCGTTTCCCTTGACATGGATATTGCACTCAGCGCGCTGCCGCTTGTCCTTTTCCTTCTGTTTCTCCACGGTAAGTAACACCTTGACATCCACTACCTGGTCAAAGTGTCGAATAACTCGATCAAGCTTGGTCGTGACATAACTACGTAGAGCCGGGGTAACTTCAAGGTGGTGACCGCTGATCGTCAAGTTCATAAATAGCCTCCAGTTGCTATTGAGGTTAAGAAATCTCGCGCCATGGGCGACGAGAACAGAAATAATAATTCTACGAATTTTGACTTCTGTGAAGCCACTATGCCCTTGAATGCACAGAAATGCAATGCTTTTTTAAGACTAAATAAGAGTAATGCACCTCCTATTGATGCAGGGCAGATACTTGTCTTGCGCCTGCACGCCAAGCCCCATTTGGGTGCGATAATGTTCGGTTATTTATCTTTGGCGCTTTGACGTATAGCAAGCTGTAAATGAAGGTCGATGGTCGTAGTTATCGCACGATATGGCTCAAACCCGGACATGAGCACGTGGTGCAAGTCATCAACCAACTCAAGCTGCCCCACTCCTTTGAAGTTACCGACCTGTCCAGCGTGCACGATGTGTGTGCGGCCATTCGTGGCATGCTGGTGCGCGGTGCGGGCCTGATAGGCGCTTGCGCCGCGTATGGCATGTACTTGGCGGCGCTGGAAGCACCCGACGCCGATTTCAGCACGTTTTTATTACAAGCCGGTGAAACACTCAAGGCAACCAGGCCGACTGCCAGCAATCTGGCCTGGGCCGTTGACCGGATGCTGCTGGAGGTTACTGGCGCGCAATCCCCAACCCACGCACGCATGCTGGCCAAAGAAGCCGCAATGGCCATCGCCAACGAGGATGTCGCGCACTGCGAACGCATCGGCTCCCATGGGCTAGGTCTTATCAGCCAGATTGCCCAGCGCAAACCCGATCAGGTTGTTAATATCCTGACGCACTGCAACGCCGGTTGGCTGGCTTTTGTGGACATCGGCTCCGCCACGGCACCGATTTATGCCGCACATGCCGCTGGCATTCCGGTGCACGTCTGGGTGGATGAGACCCGACCGCGCAACCAGGGTGCCGCACTCACGGCGTGGGAACTGGGCCAGCAGGGCATACCGCACACCCTCATTGCCGACAACGCAGGGGGCCACCTGATGCAGCATGGCTTGGTGGACATGGTGTTGACCGGCGCTGATCGCGTCAGCCGCAATGGCGATGCCGCCAACAAGATCGGAACCTATCTCAAAGCGCTGGCGGCGCATGACAACCATATCCCGATGGTGGTGGCCCTGCCCTCCTCCACATTTGATTTTGCCCTGCGCAATGGTGTCGCCAACACCCCCATCGAAGAGCGCGATGCCGACGAAGTACGCTTTGTTACCGGCCAGAATGCACATGGCACCTTAGAGACCGTGCGCATTTGTCCACCTGCAACCACAGCACGCAACTGGGGTTTTGACGTGACACCGGCGCGCTTGATCACACATCTTATTTGCGAACGCGGTATCTGTGCGGCCAGTGAAGCCGGGATTCTTGCGCTGTTTCCAGAACACGCAGGCAATGGTTGAAGTTGCAATGGATGCAACCGATGGCGTCATCAAGTTTGCCAGTGAACGCCACCCCGGCACCGCCCCCTGGGGACCACAACTGGAAGCCTTGAACCATGCGCGCACCACGCTATTCGACCTCGGACTCATCGGCGCATATCCCGACGGAGTGGGTTACGGCAATCTCAGCCTGCGGGTGTCAGGAGATCAAGGCAATCAGGACAATCAAGGCAACCAGTTTGTCATCACCGGCAGCGCCACCGGCGCCCAACGCACATTACAAGCAAGCCAGTATTGCCTGGTTGAAGCCTTTTCAATCGAACACAACTGGGTACGCACACGCGGAGCCATCGACGCATCCTCCGAGTCCATGACACACGGTGCCGTGTATGCCGCCAACCCAGCCATCCACTGCGTCATACACGTCCACAGCCGGGTTCTATTCGATGCTCTTTTGCGTCAAAACCACCCCGCCACACCAGCCACAATTCCCTATGGCACGCCAGCCATGGCCCAGGCCGTTTATGCCTTGGTGCAACAACCCGTCGCCCTTCCCTTGTTGTTTGTCATGGCCGGGCATGACGAAGGCATTGTTGCCTGTGGCATGGATGTGGATTCCGTACAAAATGTATTACTCGCAACCACGAAAAGGATATGCACACCATGACCATGACCAAAATCGGCATCATCGGCGGCAGTGGCCTGGACAACCCGGACATTCTGGAAAATCCACAGGATTGGGCCGTCGATACCCCGTGGGGCTTACCCTCGGCACCACTCAAACATGGAACAATTGCCGGTGTCGAGGTGCTGCTACTGGCCAGGCATGGCCGGGAGCACACTCTTGCACCGAGCAAGGTCAACTACCGCGCCAACATCCAGGCACTGCGCGACGCGGGCTGCAGCCACATCCTGGCCAGCACTGCCGTAGGCTCGCTGCGTGAGGAAATTGGTCGGGGACACCTGGTCATCGTTGACCAGTTCATTGACTTCACCAAACAGCGCGCCATGAGTTTTTTTGAGACATTTGCGCCGCACCAACCTGTCCACACCGCGATGGCCGAACCATTCAATGCAGATTTGCGTGCCATTCTGATCGGACTATGCCAGCGCAATCGCTTCGACTTTCACGGAAAAGGCACAGTAGTCACCATCGAAGGACCGCGTTTTTCCACCCGTGCCGAGTCCATGATGTTTCGCTCCTGGGGTGCAGACATCATCAACATGTCCACCGCAACCGAGGCAGCCCTCGCCAACGAAGCCGGCATTCCCTACGCCGCCGTTGCCATGAGCACCGACTACGACTGCTGGAAAACCGACGAAGAACCCGTCAGCTGGAATGAAATCCTGCAAGTCTTCCAGGCCAATGCGCAAAAAGTGACAACCCTGCTAACCGAGGCCATCCCCTTGATCGCACAGGGAGCGGCTCCGCGCTGATTCCTGTAGTTTTGCTGCGAATGTAATAGCTGTCCCCGCTCTTTGCACGGGGGCTGTAGCCGGATTAACACAGCTTCCTGATCGCTACCGCAGGAATCCACAACGTCAAGGGCGAATCGGGCAGTTGCTCGAACTCATATCGCAAATACCATCCTCGCGCGCGTTCGTCCTTGGCATCGACAATGACACCGACCATTCCAATTTCATCAGACAGCCGCAGACAGCGTTGCAACGCGTCCGCAAGGAGCAGTTCACCAAGGCCTTGCCTTTGATGTTGCTGCGCAACCGCAAGTCGTGCCAGGCGTGCAACAGGCAACGGAAAATTTGGGAAACGGCCAGTATGCTTGGCAGGAAGGTTTTCCCGACGAATTCCCGCCATCGCAAGGCTGTAGTACCCGTATATGGCGGCACCGTCCGCTGCAACGTACGTTCGGCTGATATTGGCTGCTGCATGCTGACGTGCAAATCGGCGCAAATACGCATCAAGGGCGTCGACGCCACAGGTAAATGCACGTTTGTCGTGGCTTGGTGAAAGTTGTTCGATGCTGCCCGTGAAACCCACGCTCAACGCCTTCCATGCCACTCGCGATGGCGCTGCATGGCGGCGGAAAGCTTCGGTCGGGGCTTGTCCGTGTCGTCCAGCGCCCTGGCAAAAGCATCCCAGTCACGGGCTGTGAGCGTCACCATCTCGGTTTCGGCCAGAATCTGCCTGGCGCGCTCCTGTGCAGTGCCAAGCAGGAAAGCGCTGACCGACATGCCCGCTGTCGTGGCGGCGCGTACGATCAGTTCCTTGATTTCTGATGACGTCCGCAAGTCAATACGTTCGTGGGTTTGAGTCAATGGCAGCATGATCGCCCTCATCTGTACGGAAAAATTACGGATAATTGTAATACTTACCCTACCCGAAGTCCCCTTCCTCTTCCGGAGAAGCTTCGCGGCTGGACTGCTGCAGCGCCCACATCTCGGCATAACGCCCCTTGGCTGCCAGTAAGGCGCTGTGGGTGCCGCGCTCGACGATGCGGCCTGCATCGAGCACCAGGATTTCATGGGCATCGACGACCGTGGACAGGCGGTGCGCGATGACCAGCGTGGTTTTGTTGCGCGCCACACTGCGCAGTTCGGCCTGAATGGCGCGCTCATTCGCCGAATCCAGTGCCGAGGTGGCTTCGTCAAAAATCAGGATCGGCGGGTTCTTCAGCAGCGTGCGGGCAATCGCCACGCGCTGTTTTTCCCCACCGGAGAGTTTGAGGCCACGCTCGCCCACCATGGTGTCGTAGCCCTTGGGGGTCGAGCGGATGAAGTCATGGATGTGGGCCGATGCAGCCGCCTCCTCCACCTGCATCCGGCTGGCACCCGGCTGACCGTAGGCAATGTTGTATTCCACCGTGTCGTTGAAGAGCACCGTATCCTGTGGCACGATGCCAATGGCCTGTCGCACGCTGGACTGGGTTACCTGCTTGATGTCCTGCCCGGCAATCAGAATGCGGCCCAGGCTGGCGGTGGCATCGTTACTGCGGGTCACGTCGTAGAAGCGAAACAGCAAGCGCGCCAGGGTCGATTTACCCGCGCCCGAAGGCCCGACCACGGCGACGGTCTTGCCTGCCGGAACCTCGAAGCTGATGTGTTGCAGGATGGGTCGGGCCGGATCGTAGTGAAAACTCACATCCTCAAATGCCAATGCGACTGCAGCACCCAGCTGCAAGGGCTGCGCCTCTGGCACATCGGCGACCTCGCGTTCGCGCTCCATCAGGGTGAACATTTTTTCCAGATCGGTCAGGCTTTGCTTGATCTCGCGGTAAATAACGCCCAGAAAGTTCAGCGGAATATAGAGCTGGATCATGAAAGCGTTGACCATGACCAGATCGCCCAAGGTCATGCGTCCATCGACCACACCTTGCGTGGCGCGCCATAGCATGGCTACCAGTCCAACGGCAATGACCAGTTGTTGTCCGGTATTCAGAATCGACAGCGTGGTCTGGCTTTTCAGGCGTGCCAGGCGCAGCTGCTCCAGGCTTTCATCGTAGCGCCGGGTTTCGAACGCCTCGTTGTTGAAGTATTTGACCGTCTCATAGTTGAGCAAGGAGTCGATGGCCTTGGAGTGCGCAGCAGAATCGAAGGCATTGGCTTCGCGCCGGAACTTGGTGCGCCACTCGGTAATCAACACGGTGAACGTGATGTACAACACCAACGCCCCCAATGTGATCCAGACAAACCAGATGTCAAATTTGACCGCCAGAATCCCCAGCACCAGCGCCACTTCCAGCAGCGTCGGCACAATGCTGAACAGCGAAAACGATATGAGCGATTCGATACCGCGTACCCCGCGCTCGATGTCGCGCGTCATGCCCCCGGTCTGGCGCTCCAGATGAAAGCGCAGGCTCAGGGCGTGCAGATGCGCAAAGGTTTGTAGGGCAATGCTGCGCGCAGCGCCTTGTGTGGCACGGGCAAACACCAGTTCGCGCAACTCGGTGAACAGCGAGGTGGAAAGCCGCAACGCACCGTAAGCCAGCAGCAGCGCCACAGGCACGACCAGCACCACCGCAGGGTCACCAGGCCGGTAGCTCATGCGGTCCACCAGGTCCTTGAGCAGCATCGGCACGCCCACATTGGCCAATTTGGCACCGACCATGAAGGCCAGCGCCACCACGACGCGCCATTTGTACGCCCACAGATAGGGCAATAAACGCCGCAGGGTGGCCCAGTCTGAACGGGGCGCAGCGGGCGCTAGAGCAGAATCAGGCGGCGCATCCGGCCCGCGAGGGCCGTGATACCGCATCAACCATCGGCATTGATCTGGTGAATCAACGCCGCCAACACATCCTCTGCCTGCTCGTTTTCCACCTGGCACGTGCCAGCCGCGATGTGGCCGCCGCCGCCGTACTGCAGCATCAAGGCGCCGATGTCGGTCTTGCTGCTGCGGTCCAGAATGGATTTGCCGGTGGCAAACACGGTATTTTGCTTTTGCACGCCCCACAGTACGTGGATGGAGATATTGCATAGCGGATGCAGCGCATAAATCAGGAAACGGTTGGCCGCCCAGATGGTTTCCTCCTTGCGCAAATCGAGCACCACCAGGTTGCGATGCACCGTGGCGCAGCGCTGGATCTGCTCCCTTGCCTTGTACTCATGCTCAAAATACAGTTCCACACGTTCCACCACATCGGGCAACTTCAAAATGTCGTCGATACCGTGGTTGCGGCAGTATTTGATCAGGTCCATCATCAGCTGGTAGTTGCTGACGCGAAACTCACGAAAACGTCCCAGTCCGGTACGCGAGTCCATCAGGTAATTGAGCAACACCCAGCCGGTTGGCTCCAGAATTTCCTCGTGGCTGAACTGGGCTGAATCAGCCTTATCCACCGCCTCCATCATCTCAAAGCTGATACTGGGGAAGGCACTGGCGCCGCCGTAATACTCATACACCACGCGCGCTGCAGACGGAGCATGCGCCGAAATGATGTGATTGGGGTGTTCACCCACATTGCGCATGGTTTCCGACTCATGGTGGTCAAAAGCCAGGTGTGCAGCGGACACATAGGGCAAGTTGGTGGTGATGTCGCGGCTGGTAATGTCGATTTTTCCGTCCTGCATGTCCTTGGGATGAACGAACTTGATGTCGTCGATCAGGTCCAGTTCATTGAGCAGCACGGCACAAACCAGACCGTCAAAATCGCTACGGGTAACCAGACGGAACTTGCTTTGGCTCATAGGGGTATCCTTTTTTGCTTGGCGGGTAAGAATAAAAAGTTCATCGTAACGCAAAAAACGACGATTTTTGCAGACCAGGGACAATCCAGGCCCAATCCCATGGGGATTCGGTACTTCAGGTCGCTCAGGCCGGACAGGTTCCTGGCAACAAAAGGCTTTTGTCGATGGTGTTGATGTCGGTTTTTCCACACAGGGCCATGGTGATGTCCATCTCGTTGCGGATGAGTTCCAGCGCCAGACGCACACCTTCTTCCCCCATCGCACCCAGCCCGTAAACGTAGGCACGTCCGATGTGCACGCCTTTGGCCCCCAGGGCGATGGCCTTGAGCACGTCCTGGCCGCTGCGCACGCCACCGTCCATGTGCACCTCGATGTGCTGCCCCACCGCATCCACAATGGCTGGCAAGGCACGGATGGACGACTCGGCACCGTCGAGCTGGCGCCCGCCATGGTTGGAAACGATCAACGCATCCGCCCCGCTGGCAGCGGCCAACCTGGCATCCTCCACGTCCAGAATACCTTTGAGGATCAGCTTGCCGCCCCAGCGCTTCTTGATCCATTCCACATCGGCCCAGTTCAGCGTCGGATCAAACTGCCGGGCGGACCATTCGGACAGCGATCCCATGTCTTCCACACCACCGACATGGCCAACGATATTGCCAAACCCGCGCCGCTTGGTGCCCAGCATACCCAGCGCCCAGCGGGGTTTTCCCATGATGTTGAGCAGATTGGCCACCTTCAGCTTGGGTGGCGCGCTCAGGCCATTCTTGTGGTCCTTGTGGCGCTGGCCGAGGATTTGCAGGTCCAACGTCAACACCAGTGCTGAACAGTTGGCGGCGCGGGCGCGCTCAATCAGACGTTCGATAAAGCCACGGTCCCGGATCACGTACAACTGAAACCAGAATGGATGCCCTCCCGTGCCTTGTGCCACGTCTTCAATCGAGCAGATGCTCATGGTGGACAGGGTGAACGGCACACCGAAGGCTTTGGCGGCGCGCGCAGCCAGAATTTCACCATCCGCATGCTGCATGCCGCACAAACCAACCGGCGCCAACGCCACGGGCATGCGCACGCTCTGCCCCAGCAGGGTGCTGGTCGTGCTGCGCTGCTCCATATTGATGGCCACACGCTGGCGGAATTTGATCGTCTGAAAATCCGCCGTGTTGGCCCGGTAGGTGCTCTCGCTCCAGGAGCCGGAATCGGCATAGTCGTAAAACATGCGCGGCACCCGCTTGTGTGCCAGCAGGCGCAGGTCTTCGATATGGGTGATGATGGTCATGGTTTGTCCTTTCAGCTAAACTGGCCCGTCCCGAATTCTCGACTTGCTATTTATTGCCCCATGAAACTGATTGCCAAATGGCTGCTTAATGCCACAGCCCTGCTGGCTTTGACCTATGTCTACGATGGCGTGCAAGTCACCAGCTTCCCGGCGGCCCTGATTGCCACTTTGGTGATCGGACTCTTTAACACCGTCTTGCGCCCGGTATTGGTGATTTTGACCTTGCCGGTTTCGCTACTGACTCTGGGCTTGTTCCTGTTTGTCATCAATGCCTTCATGTTCTGGGCCGCATCGGGCGTTCTGGACGGCTTTACCGTCGATGGTTTCGGTGCGGCTCTGGTCGGGTCGCTGTTTTACTCCTTGATGAGCATGGTGATTGATTCAGCGCTCCAGCGCCTGCTCCCGAAGCAGTAACTCCATCTCCCGGGTGCGGGTATCGATGATCGAGGCTTCGATGTGGTCGCTCTTGCCTGCGCTCGTACCGTTCTTGCGCACCCACTCCTGCGCAGACTTGAAGCGCTGCAGTGCTGCCGGAAAATCAAGCTGAGCCACACTGACCTCGGCCTGTGCCCGCAACGCACCCAGCGTCTGCCCCTTCTCCGTGTAGAGTAACGCCAGCAGTTGCCAGGCCTGGGCATCGCGCGCATGGCTGGCGACCCAGGTCTGTAAATTCTCAACCACCGGCGTCTTGGGCGCGCCGTGCAATGCCGCCTGGGCGCTCAAAAATAATTCAGCACGACTGGATGTACCTGATGTGCTTGTCTTACCTTCACCTTTCTTGAGCAACGCAGCGGCCTGCACGCCGTCATTCTGGGCCAGGTACAACTCCACGCCCAGCAAGCGCGCCAGACGCGCCGCTGGTGCATCATTCCCCACCTTGACGCTCAGACGCAGCCATAGCTGGCGTGCATTGGCGTACTCATGTAAGCGAATCGCCGCCAGGGTCGCGCCATACAGCGCGCCAAGCTGCCGTGCGGGTGTCAAACGGCGCAAAGCTGCGGGTTCAACCTCCTGTGCCCAGGCGCGCAAGGCATCCACAGCCGGATGGGAGATAACCTGGGCGCGCGCTGCCAGCATGGTCTGGTCGAATTCTTGCACATTCCGACGCGATGACGGCCCAGACGCTGGGCTGGGTTCAGGTAAATCCAGACCACCCCCGACCCCGATACGCGCTTGCATATCGGCCATGCGTTCAGTGCTCAAGGGGTGGCTGCGCAGGTAGGGAAAGTTGCCGCTGTCGTTCAGCCGTGCCGATTGTTGCAACTTGTCAAACATCGAGACAAAGCCCTCGGGAGCAAAACCAGCCTGGGTCGCCACGCTAAAACCGATCCGGTCGGCTTCGCGCTCCATGTCACGCGAGAAATTCAGCTGGCTTTGCGCAGCCACAGCCTGCCCGCCCACAATGGTCGCATTGGCAGCCATCGGGCCGCTCTTGCTGGCAGCCAGCAGCCCCAGGATCATGGCACCCAGAATCCACGGAGCCTGCTGGCTTTGCCGGGTCATCATGCGTGCAATGTGGCGTTGGGTCACGTGACTCAACTCATGCGCCAGAACCGAGGCCAGTTCATCACGACTGGTCACAACGGCCACCAGCCCCAGATGCAAACCCAAATAGGCCCCAGGCAAGGCAAAAGCGTTGACGCTGCGTTCCTTGCTAAGCAGTATCTCCTTGGCAAAGGTGGCATCGAGTTCAGCGGACAATTCACCACGTTGCCGGGCTGCCTCCAGCAAAGGAAGCCAGATGCCTTGCACATACTCCACCAGGAGCGGATCGTCAATGTAGTCCGGGTCACGGTACAACTCACGGGCAATGCGGTCCCCCAGTCGCCGCTCGGCGCTATAGCCCATATCAGCGCCCTCCCCCAGATGCGGCAAATTGGACTGCACCGCGAGCTGCGCGTGAACCGGCGAAACTGTCAACGCTATAAATAAAATAGCTGCATTCGCTAGCAGTACGGGCGCTAGAGCGCGATTTAGCGTATGAAGGAGCTTCAAAATGGATCCAAGGGCATAAAGGCGAGAATCCGAGCATTGCTGGAGTCCAAAAATACAGTCCAAAATGCCTTGCGACTTGCCAGTGGCAGGTAGACAACGGTTTGCGGGTTGATCCCCAAGCCGCCCAACACCTGATCGATGGCCGCAGCCTGATCGGGAAACCGTGTTTTGAGTACGCTAACCGGTCGGGCCTTGGCGAGAATTTCGGCGCTTGCCGCTTCATACGGCTGCCAAAACTCAGGCTGAAATGCCAGCGACAATCCCTGCACGTCAAGCATCGTAGCGTCGATTTTTTCCTTCTGATTCCGAAACGGGCGCAGCGACAGCAGCGTGGGGCCACTCAGGGGCAAAGCCTCAATCCCCGCCGGGATTTTGGATAACCATTCCTGCGGCACATCCACGGCATGCACCAGACGGAAGCGGTCGTACTCAAAGACCAGATGCACCGGGCGCGCCTCGCTCACGCTCCACAAACCGTAACCCAATGCAGCCAACTGCATCAAGCCGATGGCCGTCAAATCACGCAACAGCTCACGCCAAGGTTTGGTGCGGGTGAACACCACCAGGGTCATCAACGGTCCCAGAATGACATCCACACTCACCAACAGAATAAACAATTCACGCCCGCCCGACAGTTCACGGTAAGGATAAGGGTACCAAAGCCCGAACACCAGCAACGCAGCCAGCAAGGCAAGGGTTAAACTCAGGCCCAGATGCACGACGCAAGCCTTGATACGATCGCGCCAGAATGGTGACTCTATTAACAACATATTCATATCCTCCTTCAATAAAGTCTTTCAATCAGCTAGCAATGCATACGCTTTTCTGCAAAGCTGAGATAAAGTTTACACATGTCCAGCCCCACGCATTCCGCACATTTCACCCATTTTGATTCCTCTGGCCAGGCCCACATGGTGGATATTGCCGCCAAACCCGCCACGCACCGCGTCGCCATAGCCAGCGGACGTATTGTGATGCAACCCGCAACTTTGGCCATGGTTGCAGCCGGCAGCGCCAGCAAGGGGGATGTACTGGGCGTGGCACGCATCGCCGGGATACAAGGCGCCAAGAAAACCAGCGAACTCATCCCCTTGTGCCATCCCCTGGCCTTGAGCCACTTGTCGCTGGGTTTTGAAATCGTGCCTGCCGATGCCCTACAAGGCGCTCATGTGGTGTGCCGAGCCACTGCCGAGACTATAGGCCCAACGGGCGTTGAGATGGAGGCGCTGACCGCTGTGCAGGTAGCGCTGCTCACCATTTATGACATGTGCAAGGCGGTGGACCGTGGCATGACCATCACCGATGTGCGATTGCTGGAAAAACACGGTGGCAAATCGGGCAGCTTCACAGCGTAAAAACACAAAACACAATCAGCATTGGAACACCTCTTATGAATTCTTCGGTAGATTATTCTGTGGTTGATGAGGCAATCACTTCACGGATGTCCGTTCGGGCATTTAGCAGCCAGGAAGTCCCCAGAAAAATGCTGGAACACATTCTTGCAGTCGCCAGCCGTGCGCCCTCGGGCACCAACGCCCAGCCCTGGAAGGTGTATGTCTTGCAAGGAGCAAGCCGGGACCGTCTGGTAGCACAGGTATGCGCAGCCCATGATGCGCTGCGTGCCAATCCGGCTTTGTTGGCTGAGCACCAGGAAGCGTACGATTACTATCCGGCCCAGTGGGTCAGTCCTTACGCAGAGCGGAGGCGCGAAAACGGCTGGGGCTTGTACGGTGTTTTAGGAATCGGCAAGGGTGATAGGGACAGGATGCACGCGCAGCAACAGCGCAACTTTCGCTTCTTTGATGCGCCGGTGGGACTGGTGTTCACGATTGATCGCGTGCTGGGGCGCGGCTCCTTGCTCGACTATGGGACATTCCTGCAAAACATCATGGTGTGCGCACGCGGACACGGTTTGCACACGTGTCCACAAGCTGCATGGAATACATTTGGCAGCATCGTGATGCGTCACATCGAAGCAGGTCCGGGCGAAATGCTGGTGTGCGCAATGTCACTGGGCTACGCCGACACACAGGCTCCGGTGAACACCTTTCATACACCGCGCGTGCCGGTGGAGGAATTCACAACCTGGCTGGAATAGGGGCAGAAATAGGGACAGTAACAGTCGCCCCACGGGAGTGCGCCATGACAGCGCGCGCAGGCCACCCCTTGAGCCGGTGGTCACTCCACACCCTGCGCCAAGCTCTTGCGCCCGGCAGTCCGTGGCGCAAGCCCAGCATGTGGCGCGCAATCGCATACCAATGCGTACCATGCGTGGCAGCTTCACGCTCCATATAGGCAAGCATCTGTTCTTCCACCCATTCGCGCGACAGTTGTGATGCTTGTGATGGTTCCTGCGACGCGCAACCATAAAACGCGGCATCCCACGTGCTCAACAACCAGGGATTGTGGTAGGCCTCCCGCCCCAGCATGACGCCATCCACAAACTGTAATTGCTCTGCAATCTGCGTGTTGGTGTGAATGCCGCCGTTGAGAACGATGGTCAATTCCGGAAAATCGCGCTTGAGCTGGTGTGCCACCGCATAGCGCAAGGGGGGAACCTCCCGGTTTTCTTTCGGGCTCAGACCTTGCAACCAGGCATTGCGCGCATGCACGATAAATATCCGGCAACCGGCATCCGCCACCGTACCGACAAAATCACGCACAAAGCTGTAACTCTCTGACTGATTGATGCCAATGCGGTGCTTGACCGTCACCGGCAGGGCAAGACCAACGGCGTCCTGCATGGCTTTGACGCAATCACCCACCAGTGAAGCCTGCTGCATCAAACACGCACCAAAGGCACCACGCTGCACGCGCTCGCTGGGGCAACCGCAGTTGATATTCACCTCGTCGTACCCCCACTGTTGCGCCAGGCGTGCGCATGCCGCCATCGCATCGGGTTCACTGCCCCCCAATTGCAAGGCCACGGGATGCTCTTCTGCATTGAAACGCAGATGGCGTGCAACATCCCCATGCAACAATGCCTGGGTCGTGACCATTTCGGTATACAGCATGGCACGGTGTGACAGCAAACGGTGCAGATACCGGCAATGGCGATCCGTCCAGTCAAGCATCGGCGCGACCGAGACACGGCGTGCCGTCTGAGGATCGGAATTCCCAATAAAAACTCTGGTGTTAGGTGTTATCTGATTCGATGCCATTTTTGGATCCATTATGAAGCTTGCGGGAGCAGTATCAATAAAATAGCGAATCTTGTGTAATTGTGCGCGGAAAAATTTCAAGGCATCTGCAATAGTTGACACGGAAGACGGCTGACTGTTGCTGAATCCCGTACCAGGAATACATCCCATGACTGAACTGTCCGCCGCCCAGCGACACATCCAGCGGCATAACGAAATTTCCATCCGCCTGCACTACGCTTGGGGGAATGATTGGCACGTCATCGAAGCCCAGCAGTGGAGCGCACGCGGATTTTGTTTTTTCCACGTTCTCGCCGTGCATGAGGGGGCAATGGAGTTCAAACGCAGCTTGCAACACTTCAGTGGCGATATTGTCTGGACCCGAACCTGTCACGACGAAGAGCAGGTACTGGAAATGCTGCTCAATGAGATCATCCACCAGCAAGCACAGCGGCTGCAGAACCAACCCGAAATGCAGCAACGCCTATTGCGCCTGATGCGGGTACGTGGCATGGCGCAAGACAAACAGCGCGTGCTGTCAGCCCTGGGTCTCCAACTTTCGCAAGCGCAGTGGCAAGAGCGCGTGCAACAGCGTTTGCAGGAGGCTTTTTTCCAATCCGGCGTGCGGGTGGAGTCACCAGTGTGGAATGCCGTGGTGGCCGATGCCATAGAACTCGGCAGCGTGGTGCAGGACCTGGAGCGATGGTCCGGGGCCTTGGGGGGTGACGAGTGAGCATGGGTTCGCGCACATCGGCGTTGAACAGATTGCGCACCACGGAAGTGCGTCCGAAAAACTGGAGGAAACAATACCTGGGACGTCCCTTATTTGGTGGCGCGACAGTTGAAGGGCAAATACTCAAGCGGAACATTGGTTCTATTTTGCCCTTTGGCGCTCATTTGTTCAGGAGCGCTGGCGTGGCCGCATACCCAGCTCACGGGTACGATGGGTGTATCCTCCACGATCGCCGGGCGCAGGGTCAGGATTTTCCCATTAATCGCTGAACTAACCTTATTGCCATAGGTGATATGGATGGCCCCGTCTTCAAGGGCGACACTGGAGACATGGGTGCTGACGATTTTCTCTGCCACTGGCAACCCGGCGGCCGCATTGTCGGGAGGAAAGCTTTGGCTGGACTGCCAGCTCGCTGCTACGGGTTTTTTCACGATATCCACCAATGTCGCCCCTTCAATGACCTGATCGCGGATGATTTTGCTGTGGTAACTTGGCAGAGCAATCAAGGCCAGAATGGCAATGATGGCGACAACGACCATCACTTCGATCAAGGTAAAGCCGCGCATAGTGTGCGTCCCCATGGTGGTGTTTCTTCGCTTACTTGTTTACTTCACACAGTCCGCATAATAGCGTACCAGGCCATCGCTGCCGCGCTCTTCGACCAGGCCATGGATATCGCTCTCAAAACCAGGGCATTGGGCATTGAAATCACGGGAAAATTTCAGGTAGTCCACGATCTTGCGGTTGAATACTTCACCGGGAATCAACAGCGGAATGCCCGGCGGGTACGGCGTGACCAGACCGACCGTTATACGTCCTTCCAGGTGGTCAATCTCGACCCGTTCGGTCTTGCGCTGTGCGATGTGCGCGTAGGCGTCGCTGGGTTTCATGGCAGGGGTCAGGTCGCTGAGGTACATGTCCGTCGTCAAACGCGCCGTATCGTACTTGGCGTACAGCATGTGCAAATGCTGGCACAAATCGGCCAGCCCCATTCTTTCGTAGCGCGGATGCGCCTTGCAGAACTTGGGCAGGATTTTCCACATCGGCTGGTTTTTATCGTAATCATCCTTGAATTGCTGCAACGCGGTCAACATGCTATTCCAACGGCCCTTGGTGATACCAATGGTGAACATGATGAAAAAGCTGTAAAGCCCGGTTTTTTCCACCACCACACCGTTTTCGGTCAGGAATTTGGTGACGATATTGGCCGGGATACCCGTCTTGGCAAATTTGCCATTCAAGTCCATGCCCGGCGTCACGACGGTGGACTTGATCGGATCGAGCATATTGAACCCGGTTGCCATCTTGCCAAAACCGTGCCAATTGGCCTTGGCATTTTTCGACTCGGCCTTGATTATCCAGTCGCTGGCGCGGCCAATACCCTCATCCACCAGTTTATCGGGTCCCCAGACCTTGAACCACCAGTCGCTGCCATACTCTTCATCCACCTTGCGCATGGCCCGGCGAAAATCCAGCGCCTCGGCAATACTTTCTTCCACCAGTGCGGTGCCGCCCGGCGGCTCCATCATCGCTGCCGCCACATCACAACTGGCAATGATGCTGTATTGCGGCGAGGTCGAGGTGTGCATCAGGTACGCCTCGTTGAACAGTGGCCGGTCCAGTTTGACGGTCTGCGAGTCCTGCACCAGCACCTGGCTGGCCTGACTGATACCGGCAAGCAGTTTGTGGATCGACTGTGTGGAATAGACCATCGCGTGCTGGGGACGGGGGCGCTTCTTGCCCATGGCATGGAAGGTGCCGTAAAACGGATGAAAGGCCGCATGAGGCAGCCAGGCCTCGTCAAAATGCAGGTTTTCCACATACCCATCGAGCATTTTCTTGATGGTTTCCGTGTTGTACAACACGCCGTCGTAGGTCGATTGGGTCAGGGTCAACACCCGTGGCCGCACCTCCTTGGCATCCACCCCGCGCAACAATGGGTTGGCACTGATTTTGCTTTGAATGGCCGTCGGCTCGAACTCATCCTTCGGAATCGGGCCAATGATGCCAAAGTGGTTGCGCGTGGGCTTCAGGAACACGGGAATGGCCCCGGTCATGATGATGGCGTGCAAAATCGACTTGTGGCAGTTGCGGTCCACCACCACCACATCCCCCGGTGCTACGGTGTGGTGCCAGACCATCTTGTTGCTGGTGCTGGTGCCATTGGTGACAAAAAAACAGTGGTCGGCATTGAAAATGCGCGCGGCATGGCGCTCGCTCTCGCCAATCGCACCATCATGGTCGAGCAGCTGCCCAAGCTCTTCAACGGCGTTGCAGACATCGGCGCGCAGCATGTTTTCACCATAGAACTGGTGGTACATCTGCCCAACAGGGCTTTTCAAAAAGGCAACCCCCCCGGAATGCCCCGGACAATGCCATGAGTAGGAACCATCCTCGGCATAGTCGAGCAGCGCCTTGAAAAACGGTGGCTGCAGGCCTTCGAGGTAACTTTTGGCCTCCCGGATGATGTGGCGCGACACAAACTCCGGTGTATCTTCGAACATGTGAATAAAGCCATGCAATTCACGCAAAATGTCGTTCGGGATATGGCGCGAGGTTTTGGTCTCGCCGTACACATAAATCGGCACATCCAGATTCTTGCGCCGGACTTCTTCAATGAAGTGGCGCAAGTTCAGCACTGCCGGGTCCAGGTCCGGTCCCGGCGTGAATTCCTCGTCATCAATGGACAGGATAAACGCGCTGGCGCGGCTTTGCTGTTGGGCAAACTGGCTCAAATCACCGTAACTGGTAACGCCCAGAACCTCGAACCCCTCCGATTCGATAGCGTGAGCCAAGGCGCGAATGCCCAGGCCGGAGGTATTTTCGGATCGAAAATCCTCATCGATAATGACAATCGGAAAGCGAAATTTCATGACAAGCCCCAACAACCAAGCGAATGAATCAAAAAACAGGCGCGAAGTGTAAGGACTTATTGTGTCTGCGCCACGGCAAAACGCATCTTTTGCCCCAGAATATGGCGATGATGCCAAGGTATACGCAAAACATACGAGGAACATACGAGGAACTTATGGCGCAATCCACGATTTGGTGGCTACTCGCGGGGGTGGCCGTGATTGTCGAATTGGTGAGTGGCACCTTCTATCTATTGATGCTCGCCATTGGCCTGGCCGCCGCTGCTGTGGCCAGCCACCTGGGAGCGTCGGATACCGTGCAAATCACAGTAGCGGCCCTGGTTGCCGCTGGCGCCGTGCTGGGCTGGCGTGCGTACAAAATGTCCGTACCATCCAGTCCGACGGCTAACGCCAACCCCGATGTCAATCTGGATATTGGTGCAACCGTGCAGATTGATGCCTGGAACCCGGATGGCACGGCGAGCGTCAAGTACCGGGGTGCCAACTGGACGGTTTCCCCGGAGGAAAACCAGCCCATGGTCACCGGGGCACACCGGGTAGTCGGGGTACTCGGCAGTCGCCTGATCGTGCGCAAAATAACATAGGAAATCATCATGCAAATCGTTGTTCTGGTCTTGCTGGCATTGGCCATCGTTTTCATCATCAAATCGATCAAGGTCGTGCCGCAGCAGCATGCCTGGGTGGTCGAGCGCCTGGGCAAATACGACCGCACGCTCACCCCCGGCCTCAACTTCCTGATGCCATTTATTGAACGTGTGGCCTACAAGCATGTACTCAAGGAAATCCCGCTGGACATCCCCAGCCAGGTTTGCATCACACGCGACAACACACAACTGAAAGTCGATGGCATTTTGTACTTCCAGGTGACCGATGCCATGCGCGCCAGCTACGGCTCCAGCGACTACGTGGTGGCCATCTCCCAATTGGCCCAGGCCTCATTGCGCTCGGTTATCGGCAAACTCGAACTCGACAAGACCTTCGAAAAGCGGGACATCATTAACGCCCAGGTGGTGCAAGCCATTGACGAAGCGGCGCTGAACTTGGGCGTCAAAGTTCTGCGCTACGAAATCAAGAATCTGACCTTGCAAATGAAAAAAGTATTAAATGTGGGTGGCAATAGCAAGGCGATTCCGCTTCCCCCTCAATATGCTGGATATCAACACTTATTGCTCGATATTGACCCGAAGGGTTCGCCAGATATTGTGTGTGATGCACGTAAACTCTCTACCCTTGACGGTGGTCAGTTTGAAGCGGTTTATTGTTCACATAACCTTGAGCACTACTTCCGACATGATGTGCAAAGGGTTTTATCCGGGTTCTTACATGTGCTTAAGGACGGCGGATTTGCACACATCATGGTACCAGACATCCACGAAGTGATGCGAATCACAATTGACAAGGGCTTAGACATTGATGATGTCCTGTACCAATCACAGGTTGGGCCGATTATGGTTCTAGACGTTCTGTACGGTCATTGCGCTGAAATTGAGCAAAGTGGTCAAGACTTTTTTGCCCATAAGACTGGTTTTACACATAAATCGCTGAGGAACGCCCTGCAAACAGCGGGCTTCTCAAACATATATATTGCTGTGGCCGATCTTGAAGTAATTGCTGTGGCATTCAAAGGGGTGCCCGACCACACTACACGAACCCTGTTCAATCTTCCGCCTGAATGACCGATGCCGAAACGTCCTTTCCGGTGAAAGTTGCTGCTACAGCTTGTGCAGCAGGCGAAAGAAGCTTCGTTTTTCGTAGTGCTGGCGGCTCTCGTTTCACTGTAATCAACTCTGCTACCATTATTATTCACAGTCTGATGGTGCGACTCGGAGGGATGCTGCGCCTGCAAGCCAGCGCCGCGCACCTGAGCTACGTCGATATAGGAAATCATCATGCAAACCGTTGTTCTGGTCTTGTTGGCATTGGCCATCGTTTTCATCATCAAATCGATCAAGGTCGTGCCGCAGCAGCATGCCTGGGTGGTCGAGCGATTGGGCAAGTACGATGGCACACTGACCCCCGGTCTTAATTTTCTGATGCCGTTTATTGATCGCGTAGCCTACAAGCACGTACTCAAGGAAATCCCGCTGGACATCCCCAGCCAGGTTTGCATCACGCGCGACAACACCCAATTGCAAGTCGATGGCATCTTGTACTTCCAGGTGACCGATGCCATGCGTGCCAGCTACGGCTCCAGCGACTACGTGGTGGCCATCTCCCAATTGGCCCAGACCTCGTTGCGCTCGGTCATCGGCAAACTCGAACTCGATAAAACCTTTGAAGAGCGTGACATCATCAACGCCCAGGTGGTGCAAGCCATTGACGAAGCGGCGCTGAACTGGGGTGTCAAGGTTTTGCGTTACGAAATCAAGGATTTGACGCCGCCCAAGGAAATTTTGCACGCCATGCAGCAGCAAATCACGGCCGAACGCGAAAAACGCGCCCTGATCGCCGCATCCGAAGGCCGCCGCCAGGAACAGATCAACATTGCCACCGGCGAACGCGAGGCCTTTATTGCCCGCTCGGAAGGGGAAAAGCAAGCCGCCATCAACAACGCCCAGGGCCAGGCGTCCGCCATTCTGGCCGTGGCCGAAGCCAATGCCCAGGCCATCGAGCGCATCGCCGCAGCCATTCGCCAGCCCGGTGGTGAACAGGCGGTGCAACTCAAGGTGGCCGAACAAGCAGTCAATGCCTACTCCAAGGTCGCAGCTGACGCAACCACCACCTTGATTGTTCCGGGCAATATGACCGAAGTGGCCGCCTTGATTGCATCGGCAATGAAGATGGCGCTGCCACGCAATTGACGTGATAACAAATGAACATCACACCAACCTGCAGATACGGGCATGGAGACTTGCTCAAGGTGGAAGAAGAAACGAAGGTATGGGGCTACGTGGCACCAAATAAGCCGACCATGATGTTCCTTGGAAACCTCTTCATATGCACAACATGCGGCTACACCGAGTTCTTTGACGACGAATTCGAACTGACAGCCAGGAAAGCGACAAATGAGCATACATGACTTCCCCTCAAAGTACGTTCCACCACCCCCACCACCAGGCAACAACGACATGGAATCACGTGTTTCAAAGCTGGAGAGCGCCTCGGAGAAGGTTGTCGAACGTTTGAACTCGATTGACTTGAAACTGGCAAGGATTGAAACCAAGCTCGACCACCTTGAAAAAGATGCGGTGACCAAGGATGGAATGAAGGCATCTATATCGGAGGCAAAGAATAGCATCATCATGTGGGTGGTCGGCGCACTATTTCTGGCGCAATTACTTCCTGCATTATTAAAGAAGTTCGGGCTTTAGTACCAGACATAATAAAAACTTCCCCATGCTGATTCATCCCCAGATTGATCCTGTTGCCCTGCAAATCGGGCCGGTGGCCGTGCATTGGTACGGCCTGACTTACCTGGCGGCCTTTGCGCTGTTCATGTTTTTGGGGGGCAGGCGTTTGCGCCATGCACCATTTGCCACGCTCAAGGGACCGGGCGCCTGGAGCATGCGTGACGTGGAAGACATCCTCTTCATGGGTGTAATGGGCGTGGTGCTGGGCGGGCGGCTGGGGTATTGCATTTTTTACAAACCTGACTATTACCTAGCGCATCCGCTGGAAGTGTTTGCCGTCTGGCAAGGTGGCATGAGCTTTCACGGCGGGATGCTGGGCGTGGTCGTCGCCATGGTGTGGTTTGCACGCTCCCGTGGCAAGCCGTTTTGGCAAGTCGCTGATTTTGTCGCCCCATGCGTGCCCACGGGCCTGGCTGCCGGGCGTGTGGGCAACTTCATCAACGGCGAACTGTGGGGCCGCCTGGCCGACCCATCCCTGCCGTGGGGTATGCTTTTTCGTGGCGCTGGCCCCCAGCCGCGCCATCCATCGCAGGTGTACCAATTTTTCCTGGAAGGCCTGACCCTCTTTGTGCTGCTGTGGCTGTATGCCAGCCATTCAGACAAGCCCCCCCGGCAGGGACAGGTGGCCGCAGCCTTTTTGCTGGGTTATGGAGTGCTGCGTTTCGTCGCCGAATTTTTCCGTGAACCCGATGCCCACCTGGGGCTTTTGTCACTGGGCATGAGTATGGGCCAGTGGCTGTGCCTGCCCATGGTGGTGGCCGGTGCCGCCTTGTGGCTTTGGGCCGGGCAGCGTCAATCTGGCACGCAATGATGCTTTATGAGTGGATCGGTCGTACTTGAAACCTCGGGTTCCCTGGCGCACGTGACCCTGGAACACCCCGAAAAACTCAATGCCATGTCGCGCGCCATGTGGCATGGATTGCGCCAGGTATTTGAACAGTTGCAGCCCGATCCGTCGCTTACGTGCGTGGTACTGAGTGGTCGGACGCACTTTTGTGCCGGCGGCGATATTGCCGAATACACCAGTTTTCGCTTCGAACCCGATAGCCTGCGCAATTTTCACGAAAACGAAGTCTGGCCCGCCCTGCAGGCGATCCTGGACTGCGATATCCCCATCGTGGCACAGATCGCTGGCTACTGCATGGGAGCCGGTATAGAAATTGCCAGCTGTTGCGACATACGCGTTGCCGCAGACAATGCCCGATTCGGCGCACCCATTGCCAAATTGGGCTTCCCCATGGCGCCACGCGAAGCCGCACTAATTGCAACTTCCCTGGGTGCGTTGACCGCGCGTGAAATGCTGCTGTGTGCCGCCCAGTTCGATGCGCACGAGATGCAACGGCGCGGTTTCCTGAACCAGGTCGTGCCTGCATCTGAACTCGATACAGCCACAACAGCCTACATTGACCGCATACTGCCGTTAGCCCCCCAGGCTGCACGCCTGAATAAACAAACCCTTCGGGCACTTGGCTGCGAGAATTTCATAGAAAAATCCTACCAGTACGCCAGTTCACACGAACATCGGGAAGGCATTACAGCCTTTCTTGAAAAGCGCGCACCCCGATTTCATCCGTAAGTCTTCAGGTAAGCATCCAAATCACGCAAATTTTGTTACCTCTTGCTTGAGTTAATGAGGCATTTGCCGATAATTAGTCAACTCTCAAAGGAACGCAGTATGTTTACCTCCGTCGGCAACCGCTCCGCTTCTGCCTATAAAAGGGTCAGCGTTGAAACCAGTGTTGATAACGCGAGTCCGCACCATTTGGTCTGCTTGCTATTTGCAGCACTGCAGCAAGCTATCGGCGCTGCCCGCCTGGGCACAGAGCGTGGAGATATTCCCGCGAAAATCAAGCAAATCAACATTGCCATTCGCATTCTGGAAGAAGGGCTGAAAGCTCCTCTGGACCTTAAAAATGGCGGTGAAATCGCCAACAATCTGGACGCAATCTATGAGTATTGCGTTGGCCGCCTTGTCGTGGCGAATGCAAAAAATGATGTTGCAGTGCTGGATGAAGTTGCCCGCCTGATCGAACCAATCGCCAGCGGCTGGAAGCAGATTGGCAGCCAAGTCTCTGGGTACGCGAGACCCACCACGCAATGAATCTGCAGGAGCCAAGCCATGCCACACATGCTCATTGATTACTACAAGGCTATCGAAGACAGCAGCGCCAAAATGCTCGAAGCTGCAAAGCTGGAGGATTGGGACGGTGTCGTGCGCTTCGAGGGCGCCTGCGCCGTGCTGATAGAACAGTTGCGCTACCGGGCCAGACTGGAAGAACTAGCCCCAAAAGATCGGCTGGAGAAGTCACGCATCATGCGGCGTATTCTCTACAACGATGCCCAGATTCGCTACCTGACAGAACCCTGGCTCGCCCATCTGGAACTGCAGTTGCAAGGTGGTGGGCGGTCAGTGGCGCTGCACTGACCCAAAACCCGGTAACTCAACCACTATTGCGGATTGTTACAGCACGTGCCGCTTGCCGTGGCCAGGGCGTACGGGCCACTTGCGCTGGCGTGTCTGTAGGGTGCTCCGTTCACCCGGATGGCGACACTCACGGTACTCTGCGGGCTGGAGTTCGGGTTCTGGGCGGAAACGTAAAGCTCACTGCCCTCAAACATGAGGGGTGCCTTGATGGTTGTGGGTACATTGACCTTGTGCAGTTCCGATGTCTGCCCCGGACTGGTGTACGTCACGTAAGCAACCGCATCATCCGACGCTGGCGTGGCGCTTATGTCGTACTCGACGGTATAAAACGCCCTGGGCTCTGAGTCGAAAAACGCTCTTTCCTTTGAATCACCACCCCCACAACCAGCAACAAGCATGGGCACGGCAAGCATTAACGGGATCATTTTCTTCATTCGCACTCCTAATTCCTAAATCCTGAATCTTAAAATGCCATCCTACCCCAGCTTGTCGCTAGTTTTTGCCGGATGTGCATTTTCATTGCTCTATCATTGCCCTGGCGCTACGATTTTGCAACGGCCAGCCATGTTTCGACCAATCGCACCCAGTAAGTCGCGCCCAGCGGAATCAAGGCATCATTAAAGTCGTAACTGGCATTGTGCAGTAGGCATGGCCCCGCACCTGAAGAACTACTGTGCGCATCCGCCCTATGCGCGCCATCGCCGTTGCCAATAAAACAGTAACAACCCGGCTTGATGCGCAGCATGTAGGAAAAATCTTCGGCTCCCATGGTGGGCTCCTGCACTTGCACATGTTCCGCACCAACCACATCCATCAACACACGCCGCGCACCCTCCACCTCCAGAGCCGAATTGATCGTTGGCGGATAACCACGCGCGAATTCAAACTTGCATTCCATCCCGTAGGCCGCAGCCATGTGATGGACGATGGTGCGCATGCGTTGCTCGACCATATCCAGCACGGAAAGACTGAACGTACGCACAGTGCCCTGCAATTCACAGCGATCCGGGATCACGTTACTGACCTGGCCCGCATGGATCATGGTGACAGAAACCACTGCCGCATCAATCGGCCTGGTGTTGCGGCTGACAATCGTCTGAAAGGACTGCACCATCTGACAAGCCACCGGCACCGGGTCCAATGCCATATGCGGCATGGCCGCATGCCCCCCCTTGCCGCGCAAGGTGATCTTGAATTCGTTGCTGGACGCCATCACTGCTCCCGCGCTCAACGCAAAGTCACCAACAGCCAGCCCGGGCCAGTTGTGCATGCCAAATACCGATTGCATGGGAAATTTCTCGAACAGGCCATCTTCGATCATTGCGCGTGCACCGCCACCCGACTCTTCCGCAGGCTGAAAAATAAGGTACACCGTGCCGTCAAAATCGCGCCGATTTGCCAGATACTGTGCTGCCGCCAGGAGCATGGCGGTGTGGCCATCGTGACCACAGGCATGCATCTTCCCGGCGTGGCGGCTGGCGTGGGCGAAACGGTTGAGTTCCTGTATCGGCAAGGCATCCATGTCAGCACGCAAACCAATGGCACGCGCACTGCTACCCGCTTTGATGGCACCCACTACCCCGGAACGCCCCAGGCCCCGGTGCACGGAAATACCCCACTGCTCCAGCAAATTGGCCACCACCTCGGCAGTACGGTGAACATCGAAACCAAGCTCGGGATGGGCGTGCAAATCACGGCGTACAGTAGCCATTGTTGCGGCGGCGGAAACAATCTCGGGAATGGGCTGCATGGCATCGGCTTTCAGTGTTTATGGAATGTGACGCGGCCAGGGAAGCTGGCGAAATTCACGTTGCAATGATCGGAACTCCTGTCTTGCACCGCTGGACGTGGTGCCGGAGGTGGTGCCGGAAGTGGGGCGTGGGGCGTAACGCCAGTTTTCCAGGCGCAAGAACCAGTCGAGCAGCGACGGATGGATGTCCGTGGCGCGGCTTTGCAGCTCCAGGGCAATACGCCGGGGGGCTGCATTGGGGGGCAAATCCAGCCCAGCCTTTTTTAACCGATATATGGCGCGGTGCAACAGACGCAGCCACGGGTCTTGCCGATGGCGTTCCCACAGCGTCCACGCAGCGCCAACCAGGCTGGCGAACACGACGACTCCAATCAGTACGTAACTCAAATCGGCCCAACTGGGTGAATCAAACCCCAGGCTGCGCAATAGATTGAGCTGTTTGCTTTGCGAATAATTCAGCACCCACTGGTTCCAACGGTTGTTGACCGCCTCCCACAGGGCGCGCAAATTGAGGGTGAGTTGTGGACTTAGCCGATCCAGCGCCAGACCGAACACGCCAGGGGGCAGTTGCAGGCGTTGCAGGCTGCCCGTGCGCTCGGGCGCCACCACCGAAGTCGGGTCTACACGCACCCAGCCCCGGCCCTCCATCCAGACCTCGGACCAGGCATGGGCATCGCTTTGACGCACCGTCCAATAACCATCCACCGGATTCAGCGCGCCCCCCTGGTAGCCGGTGACAATCCGCGCCGGAATGTTCATGGCACGCAGGAGCAATACAAAGCTGGATGCAATGTGCTCGCAAAAGCCAGCCTTGCGGTCAAACCAGAATTCGTCCGCAGTGTGGGTGCCAAACACACCGGGCTCCAGCGTATAGGTGTAACCACCCGTGCGCAACAGCTCCAGCACAGCGTCCACCAACGTGGTCGTATTGGCGCGGGCATAGCGTGGCTCGCTGCGCATGGCACGGGCCAGCGCCAGGGTACGGGGATTGAAATTAAGAGGCAAGTCCAGGTAATCCTGCAAACCGGCTACAGGGTTTAGTGGGCCATGGCGGAACTGGATGTGGCTTTGCGCGCTATAACGTATCAGGTCACTGATGGGACGCTCCACCTGCCACTGCAGATCGGGGGCCATGCTCGGGCTATAAGCTTCGATTTTTGGCTGGATTGCCGTTGCATCCAGCAACAAAAGCCAGGGGCGGTTGTTGGCCTCCAGCGTGACCTGGTAAGCAATCGGTGCGCCTTGCACCTGCAAATCGGGTTTGAGCGCCAGGCGGTGTGGCCATGCCGAACGCAGTGCACGCCATTCGCGCCCATCAAAGCTCGATAACACCGGCCCGCGAAAATACAAATCGCCTTGATGCGGTGGCTCGGTATCAAAACGCACACGCATGGCAACGCTGTCATCCAGTGCCAACTTGGCAATGTTGCCGACTTGCATTTGGGCCGACAAACCACTGCGCCCGCTCATGGCGTCGCTGGGCACACCCCATAAAGGTGCGATGCGCGGAAACAGCACAAACAGCACGACCATGATGGGCGCACCCAGCAACGCCATCCAGCCCGCCGTTTTGGCCGCCTGCAACAAGGGTGGCCGACCGACCGGCATGTGGCTGTTCACCAGCGCGGTAAGCAAACCCAGCAAACCCACCAACATGGCTGCCGCCGTGAGCAGGCTTTGCGAGAAGAAGAAGTTACTCAATAATGTAAAAAAACCCAGGAAAAAAATCACGAAGGCATCGCGCCGCGCACGCATTTCCAGCGTTTTCAGGGCCAACAACACCACGATGTAGGTAACACCCGCATCACGCCCCATCAACGTACGGTGGCTGTACAAGGTACCCGCTGTAGCCAGCAATAGACCCGATATCAGCAACCAACGTGCAGGCAAAGGGTAATTGCGCACAGCCAGATAGGCACGCCACAGGAGAACGCTGGCTGCCATGCCACTGCACCACACGGGCAGATTATTCACATGCGGCGCTATCGTCCAGGCGATGACGATCAACAAGAACAAGGTGTCACGTGCTTCACGCGGCAAGTTTTTCAAGGCTTGCAGCATATTCAGTTCGCTCCGGAGGTGGCCGTCTGACCCGTCTGACCAAGCAGTGCCAATGCCTGAAGGCAGTTTCTGCGGTGTGCTTCGCCGCTTGCGGGTGCGATGGCAAATCCCATCAAACGCAATCCGTAGTGCAACCCCTGCTTGTCCGCCGCCAGCACCCAGGCACACAAGCGTGACAAGGCTTGTTCCAGTGCCGCACCGCCGAGTGTGGCCGCTGCAATCCCCGTATGTGCCATATCCAGCCACAACTCGAAGCGCTGCACCTGTTGGGCGTCCCGACTGACCAGTTCATCAGCCTTGGCGGCTTTTTTCCAGACAATCAGCTTGAGCGGATCCCCGCGCTGGTACGCACGGATGCCGTCAAACTCCCCGGTGCTTTGCCGCTGCACCGTCGCAGTGCCACCGGCACGCGGCTCGCCGGGCGGCAAGGGGGGCGGGTGCGGTTCGGGCGCCGGGTAAACCAGCACCTGGGCTGACGGACGCCACACGGTCCAGACCCTGAAGGTACCCAGCGGAAACCGCGTTTCAGCGGTCAAGGTGGGCACGCGATGCAATCCGCGCCGTTGCGGCTTGAAAGCAAGCTGCACTTTGGCACTCCCTTGGGCTGGAACATCGGTCCAGCTCCAATGGTCACTACCGAAGATAGCCAGCCCGATACCGTAACGCGGACTGCGCCGTTGGCTTGAAAGGTTGACATTAACCGTCACATTGGCACCCGCGAATTGCGCCTCGGGTGGCATCAGCTGCAGCGTGACACCGCGCAGCGTGCCATGGCACACGTGCATGCCGACCACCGCGCAACCGGCGAGCAAAAAGGTCAACAGATAGCCCAGATTAAGCTGGTAATTGATGGAAGCCACCACCAGCACCAGCAGCGTCAAGGCCAACATGAACCCAGGGCCAGTGGGCAGAATGTAGACGTTGCGCTGTGTCAGGGTCACGCTGTCGCGCGGGGTGATGCGACTCTCGAACCAGCGCTGCAAACGCGCACGCCATCTCATGGCAAGGGCACCGCCGCCAGCATGGCACGCACCTGCTCGATGGTTCCGCGCCCGGAGTCCCCCACCGCTATCAACCGATGGGCAATCGTCTGCGGCAAAATGGCTTGCACATCATCAGGGGCCACATAATCGCGCCCGCTCAAAAGAGCCTGCGCTTTGGCCGCACGGATGACGGCAATACCGGCACGTGGGCTGAGTCCTTGCAAAAACCATGTACCTGAACGGGTAGCCGCAATCAGGTCCTGCACATAATCCAGCAAGGCGGGTGCGCTATGCACCGCAAGCACCTTGTCTTGCAACTGCAGTAGCTCGGCCTGGGTCAATAAACTGGGCAAGCGCTCGGTCAACGAGCGCCGGTCGTTGCCGAGCAACAACTCACGTTCCGCCAGGCGGTCCGGGTAGCCCAGCGAGATGCGCATCAGAAAACGGTCCATCTGCGACTCGGGCAAGGCGTAGGTTCCTAGCTGGTCCAGCGGATTTTGCGTGGCGATCACAAAAAACGGCTGCGGCAAAGGCCGGGTTTCGCCTTCAATGCTGACCTGCTTTTCTTCCATGGCTTCGAGCAGCGCGCTTTGGGTCTTGGGGCTGGCCCGGTTGATTTCATCGGCCAGCAGCACCTGGGCAAAGATCGGCCCCGGATGGAACACGAATGCCTCCTTGCCACGCTCGTAAATGGATACGCCGCTAAGATCGCTGGGCATCAGATCCGAGGTAAATTGCACCCGCGAGAATTGCAGACCAAAGGTGCGTGCCAGGGCATGTGCGAGCGTGGTTTTTCCCACCCCCGGAACATCGTCGATCAGTAAGTGACCTCCGGCGAGCAGACAAGCCACACAATCCTGAATTTGTGCGGCTTTACCGACGATCACCGTGTTAAGCTGACCAAGCAGCGCTTTTAATTTGTTTTGTGTATCCATACGCAAACCTTAACCGAAATTTTTAATTTGTGAGAACTGTGGTGAATAAGACCGGATACTTTACCCACTCTGACTGCAAGAAACACGAAATGGGTGCAGGCCACCCCGAGTGTCCCGAGCGGCTTGATGCCATCGAAGACCGTCTGATTGTCAGTGGTGTTGGCGACCTGCTGGATCGGCGGGAGGCGCCCCAGGCGTCGATTGCCGACATCGAACTGGCCCATGGCCGCATGCACGTGGCGGCCTTGCGCGGCCTCACCGATGGGCTGCGCGATGAAATCAATGCTGGAGGACCCACACACGCGCAAATCGACCCCGACACTGCGCTGAACATCCACACCTGGGACGCCGCCTTGCGCGCCGCCGGTGCGGCCATCGCCGCAACCGATGCGGTCATGGCGGGTGAAATGGAAAATGCCTTTTGTGCCATACGCCCACCCGGACACCACGCCTGCCACGACTATGCCATGGGATTTTGCTTTCTCAACAATGTCGCTATCGCCGCGCGCTACGCGCTGGAACGCCATGGCCTGAGCCGGGTTGCGATCATTGATTTTGACGTACACCACGGCAATGGTACCGAAAACATCATTGCGGGCGACCAGCGCATCCTGATGGTCAGTTTCTTCCAGCACCCGTTTTATCCACCGGGTGGCGCCCGTTCACACGCGAGCAACCTGGTCAATATCCCGGTTCCGGCCTACACCAAGGGCGATGCGGTACGCGAACTGGTGCTCACACACTGGCTGCCACGATTGGAAGCCTACCGACCGGAAATGATTTTCATCAGCGCCGGTTTTGACGCCCATCGGGATGACGATCTGGGGCAAATGGGTTTGACCGAAGCCGATTTCATCTGGCTCACGCAGCGCATCAAGGACGTGGCGCGACACCATGCACACGGGCGCATCGTCTCTTGCCTGGAAGGGGGCTATACCCTGGATGCACTGGCGCGTTGCGTCGAAGGCCATATTCGCGTACTGGCAGACCTGTGATGGCCAGCATGGCTAATACAAGCCGCACGCCAACGCCCAAAGCCATTGACGACCTCGATGCCTGGCTTGCGGCCTTCTTGCAGCCGTCGGTATTGCTGGAACTGTTTGTGCTGGCGGTCTGCGTGGCTGTGGCCTGGGGGCTGGTACGCCTGACGCGGCACACGCTGGGCCAGCAGGAGGAGCACACCTCCATCTGGTTTGGCCGCCGCCTGGTGGACGGCGTGCTGTTTCCGCTGGTGTTGCTGTGCCTGGGCTATGCCGGACGCACCCTGCTGGAGCGCTTCATCAACGTGGCAGTGCTCAAGGTGGCAATACCCGTGCTGGTGGCTTTGGTAGCCATCCGCATCGGCGTCAAGGTGCTCAACGCCGCTTTCTCCCAGCAACGCTGGGTACGCTCACTGGAGCACACCATCTCCTGGCTGGCCTGGCTGGCCATGGTGATGTGGGTCAGCGGTCTCTTGCCCGTGGTGCTCAACGAACTCGACCAGATCACCTGGAAAGTCGGCACATCCACCCTATCGGTGCGCACGATCATCGAGGGCATCCTGACCGCCGGTGCGGTGCTGATCGTCACCTTATGGATTTCCTCGGCCATCGAAAGCCGCCTGCTGCGCGCCGCCACAGGCAGCGAGTTATCCTTGCGCAAGGCCGTCAGCAACGCCACGCGCGCCTTGTTGATGTTCGTCGGGCTGATGCTGGCGCTCTCCGCCGTGGGCATAGACCTGACAGCCCTGTCGGTGCTGGGCGGAGCCATTGGTGTGGGCATCGGCTTTGGCCTGCAAAAACTCGCCGCCAATTACATCAGCGGTTTTGTGATTCTGGCCGAGCGCAGCATGCGCATTGGCGACAACGTGCGCGTGGACAATTTTGAGGGCACCATCACCCAGATCAACGCACGTTACACCGTGGTGCGCTCACAAGCCGGGCGCGAATCCATCGTGCCCAACGAGCTGCTGATTACCAGCCGCGTGGAAAACCTGTCACTGGCCGATACCCTGCTGGCGCAAAGCACAGTTGTGACCATAGCCCACGGCAGCGACATTGATCAGGTCATGCAACTGCTGCTGCAAGCCGCGCTGGACCAGCCACGTGTGCTGCGCGAGCCACCCGCTTCGGTTACCCTATCCGCCTTCGCACCCGATGGCCTGGAGTTCACCGTGGGCTATTGGGTCGGCGACTATGAAAATGGCCTGGGCAATCTGCGTTCGGATGTCAATGTGGCTATCCTACGGGCGCTGCGCGCGCACCAGATCGAAATTCCCTATCCGCAGCGTATCGTCCATACCCGTTAACGAGCAAGCCTATGCATTTCCTTCGCAATTTATCCATCCGTACCCGCATCCTGGTGGGCATCACATTGCCCATCGTCCTGTTCATCGGTTTTGCCTTCTGGTTGAGCCACCAGCTCGATGGCATGCGTGACCGCGTGGTGGAAATATCTGAAAAGAGTATTGAATACACCGTGCTGGCCACCAGCATGGACAAGAATGTGGTGCAAATCCAGCAGTTTCTGACCTACATTGCGGCAACCCGCGCCCAGGAAGGCCTGGACGATGGTTTTGCCAAGGCGCAGGAAATTTTTGATGCGCTCAACACCGATCTGGACCGATTCGAGAAATACTTTACCGAATCCGGCGACGCCGCAGAACAACAACGCATCAAGGCCATTCGTGCGAACGCCCTCGCCTACTACGCTGCAGGCCAATACATGGCCATGGCCTACGTGTCCGAAGGACCGCGAGCGGGCAACAAGCTCAGGCCCGCGTTCGATGCCGCCAGCGAAAATCTGCAAAAAGAACTGGCACCCTTTGTGCGCGCACGGGTCAAGTTGATGCAAACCGGCCTGGGCACCACCGCACACACAGCAACCGGCCTGTCGCAAACGGCGTTCTATGTCGTGATGGTGACGGGCGCCTTTGCCATGCTGGTCGCGTTTATCCTGATCATCAGCATCACACGGCCATTGACTGCCGCCTTGACGGTGGCGCGCAAGGTCGCATCCGGGGAGCTGGACCACCAGATCGAGATCGACCCGTCCGAAGTCGGGCAACTCATGGCGCCATTGGCCAAGATGCAAAGCACACTGCAGCAGTTTGAAGCCGCCCAGAATGAGATGGCGCACCAGCACGCCATGGGTATGCTGGACTACGTCATACCGATGGATGCGCTGGAAGGGGCGTACAAGACCATGGGGCAGTCGATCAACAAGCTGGTGCGCTCCCACATTGCCGACACCCAGAACCTGATCACCGTGGTGACGGCCTATGCAGAAGGCAATCTGGACGTTGCCATGGATCGGCTTCCCGGACAAAAGGCACGCATCAGCGAGGCCATGGACCGGGTACAAAGCACGCTGCAAGAAGCCAATCGCTCGGCACGCTACAACGCACGCATCCGGTCTGCACTGGACAAGTGCAGCACCAACGTGATGATTGCCGACATGCAGTTCAACATCATCTACATGAACGAAACCATACAGGCCATGCTGCAGCGCAATGAGGCGGAATTGCGCAAAGCGCTGCCCCGGTTCGATGCACGCCAGCTCATGGGCACCAGCATGGATGTATTCCACAAGCACCCGGCACACCAGCGCAGCATGCTGTCGGCCCTGAAGACCACGTATAAAACCCAGATACAGATCGGCGCCCTGCACTTCGGGCTGCATGCCAACCCGATCATCGGCGCCGACGGCCAGCGTCTGGGAACCGTGGTCGAGTGGGCTGACCGCACGACCGAAGTCAATGTCGAAAAGGAAGTCGCATCCATCGTTGCAGCGGCAGCAGCGGGCGACTTTGGACAACGCTTGCCCCTGGCGGACAAACAAGGATTTTTTCTGAACCTCTCTTCCGGGATGAACCAGCTCATGGACACCAGCGAACGCGGACTCAATGACGTTTCCGAACTGCTGGCCGCTTTTGCCAATGGCGATCTGACCCGACGCATCCACCATGACTACCAGGGATTATTCGGCAAGGTCAAGGACAACGCCAATTTCACAGCCGAAAATCTGACACGGGTCATGGGAGAGGTGCGCGCCGCAGCCGATGCACTCACCGAGGCCGCTGACCAGGTCAGCACCACCGCGCAAAGCCTGTCGCAAGCCGCCAGCGAGCAAGCCGCCAGCGTGGAGCAGACCACCGAACAGGTGGATGTCATGTCCGCATCCATCAACCAGAACAGCGGCAACGCCAAAATCACCGATACCATGGCAACAAAAACCAGCAAGGAAGCGGTTGAAGGCGGTGCCGCCGTCAGCTCGACGGTGGCCGCCATGAAGCAGATTGCCTCCAAAATAGGCATTGTGGACGACATCGCCTACCAGACCAATCTGCTGGCGCTCAACGCCGCCATCGAAGCCGCCAGGGCCGGCGAGCACGGCAAAGGCTTCGCGGTAGTGGCCGCCGAGGTACGCAAACTGGCAGAACGCAGCCAGGAGGCCGCCAAGGAGATCGGGGGTCTGGCGGCAAACAGCGTCACCACCGCCGAACACGCCGGCAAGCTGCTGGACAACATCGTCCCAAGCATTCAAAAAACCAGCGATCTGGTGCAGGAAATCGCCGTGGCCAGCGTCGAGCAAAGCGAATCGGTCGTACAGATTGGCGGAGCCATGGGACAACTGGCCAAGGCCACACAGCAAAACGCCAGCGCCTCCGAACAGCTGGCCGCAACCAGCGAGGAGCTGTCCGGCCAGGCCATGCAATTGCAGCAGTCCGTGTCATTCTTCAACATCGGCAGCAACAATAGCAATAACAACACGCCCGTGGCACGTATCAGCCACAGCAGCCACAGCAGCCGCACGCCACCACCGCGCCTGGGCATCGGCTTGCAGGCAGTTTCTGTGCGCAGCGGGAAAAACGCTGGCAACTTCAAACCCTACTGAGGGTGCGATTGCAGTCCCTTGTTACTACGTTATTAGTAGCTGTACCCGCACGTCCCACGGGGGCTGCAGGCTGATTTGATGCCTGATTTGAGGCTAAATCGAGGCTAAAAACGTGCCACACAGGCTTGGCGGGAGCACCTGGAGTGCGGATTTGGTGTTTTTAATATCACGGGTGATATGAATTATGTTTCACCTCTGCGGGTTCGCGGGCATGGCCCGCTCCTACGAAATCTCGATTACAATGAAAAAGCACGGTCGTTCTATTTCCCTGTGCCGCGAAAATTCAACTCCCCCGCAGCCATTCACCCTGGGTGGCGCAGCTTAAAATCGGGCAGTTGACACGCGCGTCAGATAAGCGTCATGTAAGTCAATCAATCAATCAATTTGTAACTCTGGAGTGGCACTAATGAAAGTTCTGGTGGCGGTAAAGCGTGTGGTCGATTACAACGTCAAGGTTCGCGTCAAATCCGACGGAACCGGCGTGGACATCGCCAACGTCAAGATGAGCATGAATCCTTTTGACGAAATTGCAGTGGAAGAGGCGGTGCGTCTGAAGGAAAAAGGCGCCATCACCGAGATTGTTGCCGTCTCCTGCGGCGTGAGCCAATGCCAGGAAACGCTGCGCACCGCAATGGCCATTGGCGCAGACCGCGCCATTCTGGTCGAAACCAGTGAGGAATTGCAGCCCCTGGCCGTGGCCAAACTGCTCAAGGCACTGGTGGACAAGGAGCAGCCCGGCCTGATCCTCCTGGGCAAACAAGCCATTGACGACGACTGCAACCAGACCGGACAGATGCTGGCCGCGCTGGCCGACTTGCCGCAAGCCCTGTTTGCCAGCAAGGTCGAAGTCGCTGGCGGCAAGGCCACCGTGACCCGTGAAGTCGATGGCGGCATGGAAACCCTGTCCCTGTCCCTGCCCGCTGTGGTCACCACCGATCTGCGCCTGAACGAGCCGCGCTACGTCACCTTGCCCAACATCATGAAGGCCAAGAAAAAACCGCTCGAAATCCTGACCCCCGATGCGCTGGGCGTGGATGTCAAGCCGCGCCTCAAGACCCTCACAATCGCCGAGCCACCCAAGCGCAGCGCCGGCATCAAGGTGCCCGACGTTGCCACCCTGGTTGCCAAACTCAAGACCGAAGCCAAGGTCATCTGAACACCAGTACAAAAAGGAACTTTAGAACATGACTTCTCTCGTAATCGCCGAACACGACAACACCGCCATCAAGAGTTCAACCCTGCACACCATCACCGCCGCCGTCCAGTGCGGGGGCGACGTGCACGTACTGGTAGCCGGTGCTAACGCTGCAGCCGCTGCAGCCGCTGCAGCAAAAATCGCCGGTGTCGCCAAGGTGCTGCACGCCGATGGTGACGCCCTGGGCCATGGTCTGGCCGAAAACGTCGCCGCCCAGGTGCTGGCGATTGCTGGCAACTACAGCCACATCCTGTTCCCGGCCACCGCATCCGGCAAAAACGCCGCCCCGCGCGTGGCTGCCAAGCTGGATGTCGCCCAGGTGTCTGAAATCACCAAGGTCGTCAGCCCCGATACCTTCGAGCGCCCCATCTACGCCGGCAACGCCATTGCCACCGTGCAAAGCCTTGACGCCAAGAAGGTCATCACCGTGCGCACCACCAACTTCGACTCCGCCGCCGACACCGGCGGCAGTGCTGCCATCGAAACCGTAGCCGCAGTCGCCGCCCATGCCGGATCGGCGTATGTCGGCTCCGAGCTGGCCAAGAACGACCGCCCCGAGTTGACCTCTGCCAAGATCATCGTTTCCGGTGGCCGCGCCCTGGGCTCCAGCGAAAAGTTCAATGCCGTCATCACCCCGCTGGCCGACAAGCTCGGTGCTGCCATCGGTGCCAGCCGCGCGGCTGTTGATGCTGGTTACGCCGCCAACGACCTGCAAGTCGGTCAAACCGGAAAAATTGTCGCCCCCCAGCTGTACATAGCCTGCGGCATCAGCGGTGCGATCCAGCACCTCGCTGGCATGAAGGACAGCAAGGTCATTGTGGCGATCAACAAGGACGCCGAAGCGCCCATCTTCAGCGTGGCCGACTACGGCCTGGAAGCCGACCTGTTCGTGGCCATACCGGAACTGGTCAAAGCGCTGTAAGCCGCACGGCACCGCGCGCCACGCCAAGGGCATCGCGTACGGTGCCCTTTTTTTCGTAATTTTTTCCCCATCGCCATCCCTATTCTGGAGCCTTTTTATGAGCTACGTCGCCCCCGTCAAAGACATGCTGTTCAACATCCAGCACCTGGCCAACATCGAACAGATCGCCAAAATTCCGGGATTTGAAGATGCCGGATTCGATACCGCCAAGGCGGTGCTGGAAGAAGCAGCCAAGTTCAATGGCGACGTGCTCGCGCCGCTGAACTTCGAGGGCGACAAAAACCCCACCAGCTGGAAAGACGGCGTGGTCACCGCTACCCCCGGTTTCAAGGAAGCCTTCAAACAATTCGTCGAAGCAGGCTGGCAGGGTCTGCAACACCCGGCAGACTACGGCGGCCAAGGACTGCCCAAAACCATCGGCTCCGCCTGCTGCGAGATGCAAAATTCTGCCAACCTGAGTTTTGCGCTGTGCCCGCTCCTGAGCGACGGCGCCATTGAAGCCCTGCTGACTGCAGGCTCCGACGAACTCAAGGCCACCTATCTGGAAAAACTCGTCAGCGGACAATGGACCGGCACCATGAACCTGACCGAGCCGCAAGCCGGTAGCGATCTGGCAGCCGTGCGCACACGCGCCGAACCGCTGCCCGATGGCACGTTCAAGATTTTCGGCACCAAAATCTTCATCACCTGGGGTGAGCACGACATGGCCGAAAACATCGTCCATCTGGTCCTGGCACGCGTGCAAGGCGCTCCGGCGGGCATCAAGGGCATCAGCCTCTTCGTCGTACCCAAATTCCTGGTCAATAAAGACGGTTCGCTTGGCGCACGCAACGACGTGCACTGCGTCAGCATCGAGCACAAACTCGGCATCAAAGCCAGCCCCACCGCCGTACTGCAATTCGGCGACCACGGCGGCGCCATGGGCTACATCGTGGGCCAGGAAAACCGGGGCCTGGAATACATGTTCATCATGATGAACGCCGCGCGCTACGGCGTGGGCGTGCAGGGCATTGCGGTTGCCGAGCGCGCCTACCAGAAAGCCGTCACCTTTGCGCGTGAACGTGTGCAAAGCCGCCCGGTCGATGGCTCGGCCAGCGCAGGCGCTTCCATCATCTACCACCCGGACGTGCGCCGCATGCTCATGACCATGCGCGCCTATGTCGAAGGCTGCCGGGCACTCTCCAGCGTCGCCGCATCCGCCTACGACGCAGCGCACAACCACCCGGACGCCGACGTGCGCAAGGTCAACCAGACGTTTTATGAATTCATGGTGCCGCTGGTCAAAGGCTATAGCACCGAAATGAGCCTGGAAGTCACCTCGCTGGGCATTCAGGTACACGGCGGCATGGGCTACATCGAAGAAACCGGCGCCGCCCAGTACTACCGCGACGCCAAGATTCTGACCATCTACGAAGGCACCACGGCGATCCAGTCCAACGATCTGGTCGGGCGCAAGACCCTGCGCGACGGCGGCCAGAACGCCAAAGGCATCGCCAGCCAGATTGAAGCCACCGAAGCCGAACTGCGCAAAAACGGCAGCGCCAACGCCCAAGCCGTGGCTCAGCGCCTGCAAGCCGCGCGCGAAGCCTTCCTCGACGTGGTGAACTTCATGGCCAGCACCTCCAACCCCAACGCCATCTACGCGGGCAGCGTTCCCTACCTGATGCTCGCGGGCAACCTGATGGCCGGTTGGCAGATGGCACGCGCCCTGCTCGTGGCACAACAGCAACTGGCCGCCGGGGTTGATGCCGCTTTCATGCAAGCCAAGATCACCACCGCACGCTTTTACGCCGACCACCTGCTGACCAAGGCACCCGGATTGCGCAACAGCATCGTCGAAGGTTCTGAGTGCGTCACCGCACTGGCGCTGGAAGCATTCTGAGCCCTTTTCTGGTCCCTTTACCACCGCTGCACTTTTGGTAGCTGCCACCGCACGTTCCATGGGAGCTGCGGGCGGATTTGCCATATATTCCCGGTCCTTGTAGGATCATCTATAGCTTTGGGGGGGGGGGGGGGGGGGGGGTTGTACATGCCCATGTCCAAGCTACCCGCCCCGCTGGACCGTCTGCCGTTTCCGGCCATCGGTGCGCCCATGTTCATCCTCAGCACGCCAAAACTGGTGATTGCCCAGTGCATCGCAGGCGTGGTCGGCTCCATGCCCGCGCTCAACGCCCGACCGGCGGAGCTGCTGGACGAATGGCTGCACGAAATCACCGAAACCCTGGCCGCGCATAACCGGGCGCACCCGGACCAACCCGCCGCACCGTTTGCCATCAACCAGATCGTGCACAAAAGCAACGACCGGCTGGAGCACGACATGGCCCTGTGCGTCAAATACAAGGTGCCCATCATCATCACCAGTCTGGGCGCGCGCGAGGAAATCAACGCCGCCGCGCACAGTTACGGCGGTGTGGTGCTGCACGACGTCATCAACAACACGTTCGCACACAAAGCCATCGACAAAGGTGCCGACGGCCTGATCGCCGTCGCTGCCGGGGCTGGCGGCCATGCCGGAGTCAAAAGCCCGTTCGCGCTGGTGCAGGAAATCCGCCAATGGTTCGATGGCCCCCTGGCACTCAGCGGCGCCATTGCCACGGGCGATGCGATACTGGCCGCGCAAGCATGCGGCGCCGACTTCGCCTACATCGGCTCGGCCTTTATCGCCACAGAGGAAGCGCGCGCCAGCGATGCCTACAAACAAGCCGTCGTGGACAACAGCTCCGACGCCATCGTCTACAGCAACCTCTTCACCGGTGTACACGGCAACTACCTGGCACCCAGTATCCGCGCCGCCGGTCTGGACCCAGCCCACCTACCCGAAAGCGACCCCAGCAAGATGAACTTCGGCGGTGGCGCCGCCGCCAAAGCCTGGAAAGACATCTGGGGCTGCGGCCAGGGGATAGGCGCGATCAGCCGGGTGCAAACTACCGCCGATTATGTGGCGCAGCTCAAGCGGGAGTACCAGGCGGCAAAGGCGCGGGTGCTGGGGTGAGGGGAGCGGGGTGATGGGTTGTGGGAGGCTACAGGGGCTATGGGGCTATAGGGCACGTGTAGCAAGCGTGGGCAGCTTTTGTTTTTATAGCGATGATGGACGAGGCGCTGGTTTGGGGGACGAGGAACGAAAAGCTGGCGAAGTGGGGATTTACGCGCGGCCCCAACGCCTGAATTGAGGGGCACGAAGTCGATAGGCGGAGCGTCCCCTGCAACGAAGGGTTGCTTCATTTGGTATACGTTGGTAGTGATTCTCCGAGCATATTCTCAAACGGGGTTCCCGCCGTTTTCGCGAATATGTCTTCCCAGCGCAATATTTTTGAATCGGTATCTCGCAATACCGGCCAGTCCGTGATCTCTTCGTGGCCCTTTGACATTAAATAGTACAGTTCCGATTCCCACCCGAGACTTCGCATATGCTCTCTAAGCGCCGGGTATAGCAAAGCATTTCGCTTAACTGAGGTGCCGATAGTTTTTACCTCAATGAAAATTACCGAGGCGCTCGCACCTGAACGCAAAACCGTGATGTCGGGCTTTATGTCATTAAATTGGTTGGGCCAATCGGGTAATCCAAAAACCTCCTTCCTCAAACGTGCATCAACTACGGTGTTTTCATAAGTCATGCCGCTCAGATCAATGCTTGATTCGGGAACTAGGTCGTTTGACTCATTTACCTTGAATACCGGCAACAAAATACCTTTACCAGATCTCGCCATGTAGAACGCAAAAATGGTGAAGAACGACGTCCACCACGCCTCAGCATTATGAAAACCTCTTGATGGCTTCTCGAAAAACCATGTTGCGTTGTCATGCTTCTGCACAGGACCTCCAATTAAGTTACGTGAGCACATTCGCCGCCCACACTATAGCCTGCACACCAAAACAACTTTTGCGTACTGGCAAGATTTTTTCACGGGAAAATGGCGTAACTCCATGCATGTGCGTCCACCCAAAACCATGATTCTCCTGAATCAATAGCTGTCTCCGCACGTCCCATAAGGCCTGCAAGCCGATTAGCCTCAAAAACTTCGCCATACGCCGACCTCCGGGTGATGCATCGTGACGGGATGCAGGCGCGACGGGGAAAAATGGCAATGGAATCTGGCTGCAGCCCGTGTGGAATGAGCGGGGGCAGCTATCAAAATTCTACTTGGGCGATGACTTCTGCCAACAGTGACGGACGAATATGCAATGTGGTCCGGGTCGGTATCGCGCGCAACAACGCCAACACTTCGGTCTTGGAGCGGCTTTGCTGGCGAATGGCGCGGATCAGCAAGCCAATCGTGCCGTGCGCTGCAACCCCCAAGCTCTTGGCGGCAAGGCGTGCAGCGGTATCGTCAGTCAACAACAAACTGTCGCCAAACTCAACACACAAATGCAACGCTTCCTGCTCGCCACGGTGCAGGGTGTAGAGCGGAATTAGCGCCGTCACCCATGCTAAAGAGCTTGATCGGACTCTGTCGGACGAAAAGTGCTGAAAAGGCATCCATCGCCTGGGGCTGGTGATGGAGTATTTCCGACCAGACGGCCTCGGGAACATACACTTTTTCAAAATCGGCCAATATGTCGAGACAGTCCAACTCATGCAGGTGAATGATCGGACCGGCATCCGCGACAACTATCGGTTTAGTTTTGTCCACGCAATCCCCAATCGACATCGTCCCTGATGCACTGCTCCGCCATTGCTTCGCGATGCGATTCCAGATAACGCCGCATCGCTTCGGCAACCAATTCATCCATGTTGGCCATCCAGCCTTGCTGCACCAGATATTGGGCTTGCTGAATAAGTTGATCGGGGATTTGGGTTTGCAGCGTGGTCATTGGGTTAGGCTTTTTGGAAAACTCTGGTGGTCAGCATGTCGGTCTGGATAAAACCAGCACGCCGGTTTTAACGTCAACCCGGCCACTGGATCAGTTACGTGCGCACATTCGCCATCCGCACTATAGCCTTTACGCCGAAGCAACTTTTCCGTACTGACAAGATTTTTTGTTCGCGGGCACATGGCGTAACGCAATGCGTGCGCGTCCACCCGAAACCATGATTCTCCTGATTCAATAGCTGTTCCCGCACGTCCCATAAGCTTTGCAAGCCGATTGGCTCAAAAAAAACTCCGCCACACGCCATCCAACGCCCTGGCCGTTGCCCTGCGCTTGCAAGCACTTGGCCTGAGCGCTACCAGCGGGCAACGGAAGATGACCCAGTGGAAAGCAAAACGTTCGGGAACTGTTGATCGGTGCGTACCGTCCAGGATATCTCGCGCAAGCCGGTGGGGATGCCGGTTCTGAACTGTGAATGGACATTCTCAGAGGCGACTTGGACGGTGAGCGTTTGAACCGCATCTCCGTGGGTCATCCAGGTTGACGCGAGGGTAGATGTTTTCTGCAGCAACGAGACCAGAAGTGCTGACCACTCCAGTGGGCCATGCTCTACGAAGAATGCCGCCCGTTCCAGCTTTTCACCCTCCCAGACATAGCGTTCACGTTCAATGTCAAGAGCCTTCAAGCTCAGAAAGCGCTCCAACTTCTTGATCGTCGTCGCTGTGTGCGCGCCAATGTAGGAAACCGTCCAGAGGGATCGCATGGCTGGGTTGTGCGGTCTAGCGTCAAAATTCAGCGGTGAGCGAAGCAAGTCGGCTGTAATGCCATATCAGGCACCAACTTTCCGCAGAGTCCGTGGTACAACGTGATTCAGCAACTGCAGCAATTCTGGCAGTAGCAACTCAAGTGCCTGGATACGATTGTTGCGGGCACGAAGCACGGCTATTGCAATTGGAAGGGTCTTCAAATTCTGCTGGAATTCGATGTTTCGATCTGCGGTGAGGAACAAGTCGAATTGTGTGGCCGCAAGTGCAAGCAACTTCCCGTTCTTGACGCCGGACCAGCCTGCCGTTTGGACAGTCACAACTTCGTGACCGACTACGAGCGGCGCAAGATCACATGGAAGCGATTCGTCAAGCAGGATGCGCATCTTGAACAAGCGCTGTTCTTGCCTGTTCAAGCACAGACACCGCCATTTCTCTGGTCACTGACGGGAACTGCGCCAGAAACACGCCCAGCGAGTCACCTTCCTCAATGTAGTCGAATAGATTCTGGATCGGGACTCGCGTTCCCGCGAAAACAGGTGCTCCACTCTGGATGTCGGGATCCACGACGATTAGCTGTGTGTTCATGAGATGCTCCACTGCCAGGAAGGTAATCAATTTACCGCGAGACGTATTTCGGTGCCTGACTCATTATAGGAAGATAGGAAGACACCCCTCTTTCTACACAATGCTTGGCGGTCAATTTGCTCCGCAAACCTTTGGCGCTCACGGAAACTGACCCACCTCTGCTCACTGGAATTGACCCACTGACTTTGGCTGGGGCGGCTGGGATGTAGTGATGCACCCGTCCGCCGTGGACAAACCACCTGCCCACTGGACAAGACTGTGAACAGCCCTGCGGGTACGTGGTTTGCCCCCGCTCCTCGAAGATGCCTACGGCCGACGCGCTGCGCTTGTCGAACAGCCTTCTTAAAAGGAAGTCAAAGACAAGACAACCAAGAGTCAATGACTACCAAAACCCCACCCCCGCCTGGACAATTGATACCGTGTCGTCTGAATAAACAGGTGATCCCGCCAATAGAAAACAAGAAAGTGAAAAGAGTTGACGAACGAAAGATTTACGGTTGAGAATGTATCATCGTAAAGGTTCCGGAGCATGCAAACAAATTTTGAGCCATAACGACCCTCTTTTACGAAATCGCCGACCCTCGGTAGTGTTTGCAAGCAACTAGAAATTGGTTGCCGATCAGGACTCGTTGGCGCGCGCCAACACTAGCAACCCGTTGATTTATAAGAGTATTCCATTTTTCGAACACATTGCTATTCGCAGAATCAAACAACTGTGCAGTCGGTGGGTCAGCTTCTGTTGAGCATAAGTTGGTCAGAAATATTGAGCACCGAGGCGATGGTCGATGCCTTGCTTGATCGGCTGCAGCACCATCCGCATTGAAGGTGCATCTTTGCGCACCAGCGCACCTGCCACAGCACCGTGCAGAGCTCAACCAGTCCTGCGAGCCCCAAGGCAAAGTAAAACCGTCTCACCACCGCCGTGCAGTATCTGCTTGATGGATAAGTGGGGGTCGGCGTGGATGTGGACAAGCTTGCAAAACGCCCAGCTTGACCACATACCCCGCCTCCCCCCTTACCCACAAGGGTCTTGCCCACGGGCCTGACGCGCTTCGCTTGCCAAATTGCCATTTGAAAATAAAACCATGAAGACCAATACCAAGACAAAAAACCGGGGCAACGCCATCCAGTTGCATACGCAAAACGAGAACAGCTTAAATTAACTGAAAAATTTGTCTTGACTCTCAGTTCCACCTTACACCGGTTCACCAAGTATCAAAACGGGTATTCTGCCAACAACGCAAGAGGCTCGATTTGATCAACAACGGTGATGGATGCGCAATCAATCCATCACGCAACTTGATCAATTCAGACAGGAATAGCATCACGGAAGGTGATCATGCTCATCGTCGACCAGGGTGGAAACCCGTGCTTGCGTAACCAATTTCATCTTCAAACGGGTTGCTTCTTCAATGAACTGAAGTCGCTTCTTCACGCACATTGGTCGGCCAATGATCGCCGATTCTGCTTCCTGCAGGCTATCAAGTTACAAACAGCCGCGCAACCGGTGGGTCAGCTTTCTGTGAGCACAGGTGGGTCATTTATTTTGAGCGCCGAAGGCAAACTACTAATGCCGGAAAAATTCACTTGCGAAGCACAACGATATTTGACATTTGCATGTACATCGACGTTTTCGCTATCGTCTTTGCTATCCCGAAAAGACGATGCACTATGGATCGGATTGATGGCTCTATGTCTATTCTTTCCGCACCAAATTGTCTTCTATAAATTTCATAATCCCGAAAGCCGACTTGCTTTCCGATGGATGTAATAAGACTTGGGGGCATATCCTTCTCTGTAACACCATAATTCGCTATCGCTACCTGCGAGCTTTGTGAGTTCGCGTGTCCTTTTCCCGGCTCCACAGTAATAAGCACTCCACCAGGCTTCAAAGCATCAAACGCTGATTGGATGGCTTTAACTTCGTCCACTGCGTGATGCAACGAGTCATAAAAAACTGCCGCATCGAATTCACCAGGAAAATTCAGGTTTTCATAATCATTGGTAACAAAATGAAGATTTTCCAACCCGTATCTCTCTTTATTGCTGTTTGCAAGGTTAATCATCTCTTCCGCAATGTCTTGTCCGACAACATCGTATCCGCGCTTTGAAAAAAAGACACTTGTCCATCCAGTACCCACACCAAAGTCTAGTACCTTAGCAGGCGGCAGAGGCATTAGTGATATAACCGTCCCCAAATCAATTAGATATTGTCCGCAGTTAACGTCTGAAAACGGTTTGTCGAATGCATGTGCCCTACCATCGGGACCAATATTTTTTAGATAATCAATTTCACCCTGTTTTGACATTTAAATATTCCCTCGGTTTTAGTTGATGCCTAATCTCAATATAGTGAGACAGACACGCATCGCTATAACATTGCTCGGACAATATCCCGTAAACCCGGCCACTGTATCAGTTGCGTGCGCACATTCGCCCCTCGCACTATAGCCGGTACACCAAAGCAACTTTTTCGTTCTGGTGCGATTTTTTGTTCACGGGCACATGGCGTAACTCCATGCGTGCGCATCCACCCAGAACCATGATTATCCTGATTCAGTAGCGCTTCCCGCTTGTCCCATAAGCCTTGCAGGCCGATTAGCCCCAAAGAACTACGCTATACGCCAGCCGTCTTGTGGGGGCGTAAGGGGAGAAAATAATGAGGAAATCTGGCTGCAGTCCGCATGGGATGTGCGGGGACAGCTATCAATTGGCGAGTTCAATATAGCGAGCCATCGAAAAGGTCGCTGGCTTCATGAACAAAAAACCGCAATATCCAAGCTGGCGAGGTTGGAATTCAGCGGTGGGCAAAGCGCGTCCGTTGCAATGCAGAGTTAGGCGCAGGCGGCTCGGATGGTGGCAAAACGTAAGGATGGCCGTTGGCAATACGTTCGCTTTCGGATTTTTTCAGGTCGGCATAAATCGCACGCAGGTCATAACCAAACTTGCTGGCATGTGCCTCACGAATGGCACGCACTTCATCAACGATTTCGTCATTCAGCATTTTCTTCTCCAAGAAGTTCTTCCGGTGTGCAAATGAAGGGCAGAAACAAGCCAAGCTGTTCAAGGTGCTCGGCAATGCTTCTTTGTATTTCCGGGTTTGCGATGTGCCGACAATTCCATGTCAGCAGGTAATCCACGCCATTGGCCGTGGCAATCGCGATGTGCAGCGCATCTTCTGCGGCCTTTGCAGGGATGATTCCCCGTTCTACCAAAGATTCGGCGATATTCAGCGCCTGCTCGGTGACCAAAAGCAGGGGAATATCATTCAACACAGCCAGCCGCTTTTGGGCTGCATCTGGATCACCAGCGCTGCACTCGCGCAATACCGACTCCGACACCAACAGTTCGTATCGGCTGCGGGTTTCCCACCAGGCAAGCGTGATTTGCTGATGGGCAGCGCCAAGAATAGTTCTGCTTGGGCGAGCGGTCAGGTAGCTGATAACCGATGTTTCAATGTAAACCTTACGTTTCATGATGTCAGTCTTGCTTCATTCATTTTGAGTCTGGCCCGCATTTTTTGCATCCGCTTTTTCCGTGGGTCTGGATTATCAAGGGCGGCTACGTAAGGTCAGTACCTCACTCTCAGTGGTTGTGACACCCGCACAAACCAGCATGCCGATTTTTAAGTCAACCGACCACTGGATCAGTTACATGACACAACGCAATGCGTGCGCGTCCACCCAGAACCATGATTCTCCTGATTCAATAGCTGTTCCCGCACGTCCCATAAGCCGTACAAGCCGATTAGCCCAAAATAACTCCGCCATACGCCAGCCGTCTGGTGGGGCGTGAGGGGCCATCAGGGAGTGAGCATGCCGTGAAGTTACGCAGCTTGAAGCATAAACTCGACTTTCACCGAGTCGAACGGAAACTCCACTTGGCCTTCCGGTGAGCGGCACAAAACGCCTGCGACAAGTAGTGCAGTTACATCACTATGCACAGCCTTTACATCGCGATTGACTCGCCGCGCAGCTTCACGAATTGACATGGGGCCTGAGCCGCACATGGCCTTGAGCAACTCCCAGCGCTTTGCAGTGAGAACCTGCCAAAGCAATTCAGGTGAAGCAAAGCCAATGTGGGCCTCTACGTCACCATGACCAGATTTCATGGCACGGGCTGCATCAGCCAGTGTGTCAGCCAGGCTGCGTACTTCAAGAACAACTGTGTGCATGATTCCACCTCGCGATATCAGCGTTGAAGTCCTGCATCAGTTGCTCAGGACTTGAGAAGACGTAATCCGATTCATTCGCTCCGAAATGTCGATGATCGCCTTTGCCAGGGTATTGGTGCCTTTACTGGTGCGGCATCATGTCAAGCAAGCAGTTTGTCATACTCTGCGTGGCTGCCTATCCAAATCCAAAGAAATCCTCCTTCAATCTGCGTGGCTACTGCGCGGTAGTTGGAGCCAACGCGGGCCGACCAGACTTTGCCTACTTTCTTGAATTGCAAGGAAGGGTGGGAGTGATCGGCTTTTAGCAGTTGAAAGTTCTTCTTGGCGAAACCGCGAATCTCAACAGGAAGGCGTTCGTAGCAGGCCCAGAAGCTGGAAGCCGTTTTGTGTTTCAAAGGTCTCTCGTTAATCCGGCTTCGTGTTCGGCGAGTGCCGCGTTAATAAGGAAATCCAGTTTCCCGGAATTGGAATCAGCTTCCAGTTTTTTATCCCAACGTGCCTGGTCGAATTCAATAAACCAATCGCGGAGCTTTAAAAACGAAGCATCATCCAATTCCGCAATATGTTGCTCTAATAATTCCACTTGAATCATAAATACCTCACTCTCGGCGGTGTTGCCACAAACCAAAAGAGCCTTTGCAGACAAGGACTCCAGCACAGTCAATATGCATGTATATATACAAAAAACCAGCATGCCGATTTTTAAGTCAACCGGGTCAGTTACGTGCGCACATTTGCCGCCCACACTATAGCCTGTACGCCGAAGCAAGCTTTCCGTACTGGTGAGATTTTTTGTTCACTGACACATGGCGTAACGCAATGCGTGTGCGTCCACCCAAAACCACGACTCTCCTGATTTAATAGCACCTCCCGCACGTCCCATAAGCCTTGCAGGCCGATTAGCCCCAAAGAACTCCGCCACACGCCAGCCTCCGGGCGAGGCATCGTGATGGGATGCAGGTGCGAGGGGGCAAAATGGTGATTAAATCCGGCTGTAGCCCGCACGGAATGTGCGGGTACAGCTATCAAAAGAGAAGTGACTTGATTTCAGCCAGCCGCCTTGACCTGCAGACGCCAGGCGTGCAGCAGGGGCTCGGTGTAGCCGCTGGGTTGTGCCACGCCCTTGAAGACCAGATCGCAGGCTGCTTTGTAGGCCATGCTGGTATCGAAGTTACCTGCCATTTTTTTGTACAAGGGATCACTGGCGTTTTGCTGATCGACCACCGCTGCCATGCGCTCAAAGGTTTCTTTGACCTGCGCTTCGGTCACCACCCCATGCTGCAACCAGTTGGCCATGTGCTGGCTGCTGATACGCAGCGTGGCGCGGTCTTCCATCAGACCGATGTTGTGGATATCCGGCACCTTGGAGCAGCCCACGCCCTGATCAACCCAGCGCACCACATAGCCCAGGATGCCCTGCGCGTTGTTGTCCAGTTCCTGCTGTTTTTCTGCTTCGCTCCAGTTTGCAGCGGCAGCCACCGGGATATGCAGCAAGCCACTGAGCAAGGCGTCGTGTTCCTGCACCTGATCGCGTTTGGCGTGGATCGCCTGCATGTCCTTTTGTATGGTACTTACCCGTACCTCGTGGTAATGCAGCGCGTGCAGTGTCGCACCCGTGGGGCTTGGCACCCAGGCGGTGTTGGCACCTGCTTTAGGGTGATTGATTTTTTGCTCCAGCATGGCTTTCATCAGGTCCGGCATGGCCCACATGCCCTTGCCAATCTGGGCTTTGCCACGCAGACCACAGGACAAGCCCACCAGCACGTTGTTGTGCTCGTAGGCATGAATCCAGGCGCTGGACTTCATCTCCCCCTTGCGGATCATGGGGCCGGCGTGCATGGCGCTGTGAATTTCGTCGCCGGTACGGTCCAGGAAACCGGTGTTGATGAAGGCGACACGGCTTTGTGCGGCGGCAATGCACGCCTTGAGGTTCACGCTGGTGCGGCGCTCTTCGTCCATGATGCCCAGTTTGACCGTGCTATCGGGCAAGCCCAGCATTTTTTCCACGCGGGAGAAGAGTTCCGCAGCAAAAGCCACTTCCGCCGGGCCGTGCATCTTGGGTTTGACGATGTAGACCGAGCCTTTACGCGAATTGCGGATGCGCCCCGCTGCAATCTCCTTTTTGCCCACTTTCAGGTCGTGCAGGGCAATGGTGGTGGTGACCACGGCGTCCATGATGCCTTCCGGAATTTCCCGCGTGCTGCCGTCGGCGGCAGTGTAGAGAATGGTCGGGTTGGTCATCAGATGGCCGACGTTGCGCACAAACATGAGCGAGCGGCCATGCAGCGTGACGGTTTTATCACCATACGGAGCGGTATAGACCCGATCCGGGCTGAGGCCGCGCGTCAGGGTCTTGCCGCCTTTTGTAAAACTCTCGGTCAAGGTGCCTTGCAAGATGCCCAGCCAGTTGCTGTAGGCCAGCACCTTGTCCTGGGCATCGACTGCGGCCACCGAGTCTTCCAGGTCGAGAATGGTTGACAGGGCCGACTCCAGCACCAGGTCGCTCACACCCGCCGGGTCGGTCTTGCCGATAGGACTGGCCGGGTTGATCTGCACATCCAGGTGCAAGCCGTTGTGCTGCAACAGGATCGCGCTGGGGTGCTTGGCTTCGCCCTGGTAGCCGATCAATTGGGAGGCGTCTTGCAGTTTGCTGGTGCCGCCTCCCGCCAGCGATACGACCAGTTCCCCGGACTTGATGCGATAACCCGTGGAGCCAACGTGCGAGCCTTTCTTCAAAGGTGCAGCACGGTCCAGCACGGCACGGGCGTAGTCGATAACCTTCTGGCCGCGTTTGGGGTTGTAACCCTTGGGGCCGACTTTCTCGCATCCATCGTCTTCGGCAATGACATCGGTGCCGTAGAGGGCATCATACAAACTGCCCCAGCGCGCATTGGCGGCGTTCAGGGCGTAGCGGGCGTTGAGCACCGGCACCACCAGCTGCGGTCCGGCTTGCTTGGCCAGTTCGGTGTCCACTTTGGACGTGCTGATCTGCACTTTCTTGGGCACGGGTTGCAGGTAACCGATTTGCTCAAGAAACGCGCGGTAGGCCGGCATGTCGGTGATGGGTCCAGGGTGCGCGCGGTGCCAGGTGTCGAGTTCGGTTTGCAGCCGGTCCCGCTCGGCCAGCAAGGCGATGTTCTTGGGTGCGAGGTCCGCCACAATGGCATCGAATCCGCTCCAGAAACGGGCGCTGTCCATGCCGGTGCCGGGTAGTACCTTATCCTCGATGAAGCTGTGCAGCTCCTGGGCAACCTGCAGGCGATGGATGAAGATGCGGGATGTGGCGCTGGAATCGGACATAAAAAACCTTTCCTAAAGGGTGTGATTTTAAAAAATTTATGGGATGGAAATCTCAACGTAGCTGCCGATGGACGCTGAATTTACAGCAGATGCGACATGCTCTACGACCAACCGGATACGGGGCCAACTCGTCGTAGCGAGAACGACCACGGCGATTTGTCGGGCTGCGAGGTTTTGTTGGTACCGGAGATTGGTGTCAGTGGTGACAAGTACCTCGAATCCTTGCTCTTCGGCAGAACGCAACAACTCGCCGTTCTTCAAGGTAGCCCAACCAAGTTCATAAGCGGTGGAGACGCTGTGGCCTGTAAGTGCTTGCCGCAACGGAACAGGCGTTCCCTGGTCGAACAAGATGCGCACTTATGCGGCCAGCAGAGTGGACCTGGCCGCATGTTCCAGGACATGGCGTGCCTGCGACAAGGAAACACCTGGGAACCATTCGATGAACTGGTGAACAGAGGCATCTTCCTCAAGGTTTTCAAAGAGCGCAGCAACAGGAACTCGCGTACCACGAAAGACCCAGGCCCCACTCAAGCGCTCAGGGTCACGCTCAACATCGGGACAAGAAGACCAATCAATCATAGGGAAATGGTAGCACTAATCAAACAAAGCGCATGCCCGGCTTGATGGGAAAACCCCGCAAAAAGTCGGACACCGCCAGACGCTTGCCGCCAGCTCGCTGCAACTGCGTCAGAACTACTACTGAATCCATAGCTGCTACCGCTATTCCCTCGGGGCCTGCAGCCATAATCGTGCCAAAATCAACCCCGGAAAGTTCCGTGTCCTGCACCACGGCCTGCGCGGCCCACACCCGCAATACCTCGCCTTGCAAGCTGGTACTGGCTCCTGGAAACGGGTTGAAGGCCCGTATGCGGCGTGCAATCACGTCGGCTGGCAGGCTCCAGTTGATGGCGGACTCGTGTTTTTCGACCTTGTGGGCATAGGTCACGCCCTCCGAAGGTTGGTCAATGGGTTTCAGCCGCCCGGCGCGCGCCTGTTCCAGCGCCAGCACAATGAGTTTGCCACCCAGATCGGCTAGGCGGTCGTGCAAGGAAGCGGTGGTGTCGCCCGGCTCTATGGGTACGCTGTGCATGAACAGCATGGCGCCGGTATCCAGCCCGGCGTCCATTTGCATGATGGTCACGCCGGTGTGCGCATCGCCCGCTTCAATGGCACGGTGAATGGGCGCCGCACCGCGCCAACGCGGCAAGAGGGATGCGTGGATATTAAGGCAGCCGAATTTGCCACCCTCCTGCATGGCATCCAGCACCCATTGCGGCAGGATCAGCCCGTAGGCGGCGACCACCATCACATCGGCATCGGCTGCTGCAATGGCCGCGTACGCCTGCGCCGCATCGTCGGGGTATTTGCCATCCATTTTCAGGCTGCGTGGCTGGGCTACGGGGATACCATGTTCCAGGGCAAACTGTTTGACTGCGGACGCTTGCAGTTTCATGCCACGCCCGGCAGGACGATCCGGCTGGGTCAGCACCAGGGCGATGGTGTGGCCGCTGGCGTGCAGGCGCTGCAACGCAGTACGGGCAAATTCGGGGGTTCCGGCAAAAATGACCCGCACTTCAGGCCTCTTCTTTCTGCGCCTTGAGCATTTTTTTCTTGATGCGGTTGCGTTTGAGCGGCGAGAGGTATTCCACAAACACCCGACCCAGCAAATGGTCCATTTCGTGCTGGATACACACTGCAAGCAAGCCATCGGCCTCGATGGTGTGGGTCTGGCCTTGCAGGTTCAATGCCCGCACATGCACCGCATCGCAACGCTCCACGCAGTCGTAGATTCCCGGAACCGAAAGGCACCCTTCTTCCTTGAGATGGGTCTCGGCACTCGTCCAGACCAATTCGGGGTTGATGAGCACCAGGGGGTTGTCGCGCTCGTCGGAAACGTCCATCACGACGACACGCTCGTGCACATCGACCTGGGTGGCAGCCAGGCCAATGCCTTTGGCGGCATACATGGTGGCAATCATGTCGGCAACCAGCGCCTGGATGCGCGCATCAACCGCAAGGACTGGTTTGGCCACGATATGCAATCGGGGGTGGGGATACTGAAGAATGGGAAGCAAGGCCATGGTCGGGCAGAGGAAGGGACAAATTTCGGGAAATATTCAGGGAATGTCGCTATTTTCGCCACTTTTGCAGGGCAGCACATGCGCGAATGGTTGAAAACATTGCCCGATCAGGGGCTTGGGCCGACAATCGCGCGTACATGTTTTTCCAAAATCCACGCACGGCAGCACACGCTATGATGACACACCTGATGGCAAAATCCACCCTGACTCCCCTGGTTGGCGCGTTGATGGCGCTAGTGGCGCTACCCGCCTGGGCGCAATACCAAGACCAATACCAATCTCCACCAGTCCCTGCTGCCCAGGTACAGGTCGCCGACGAAGTTGCGAAAAAAGGCGTTCCCTTGAGCGAATTGGCCGCCAAGGCACCCGACAAGCACGTTGTCCAGCCCGGCGACACGCTGTGGGCCATTTCCGCCTTGTTCCTCAAAAGCCCCTGGCACTGGCCCGAACTGTGGGGAATGAACCGCGAGGAAATCAGGAATCCGCACCGCATATATCCCGGACAAATCTTGTTGCTGGAACGCAAGGACGGCATGGCCAGTTTGCGGCTGGGGCGCCCTGTCGGGTCCGGTGAGCCACTGGACGTTCACGTGTCGCCGCGCACACGTTATGCAGTATTGACCGAAAGCACCGGCTTACCCACGCTGCGCCCCAGTCTGATTGAGCCATTCCTGGCGGAGCCGCTGATTGTGGACGAGGACGGGTTGCGCCAGGCACCGCGTATTGTGGCTGCCCAGGAGGGACGCGTCATGCTCACGCAAGGTGACCGCGCCTATGCACGCGGCCCCCACGACGCACCGCTGCTGGACGACCAGGCGCGCGAAAAAACTTTCCGCATTTTCCGCAACGCCACGCCGCTGAAAGACCCGATCACCAACGAGGTTCTGGGCTATGAGGCCCAATATGTAGGCAAAGCTCTTCTGGTGCGCAGTGAATCCATGGCCGACGTGGAAGAGCGTGATGGCAGCAAGAGCACCACCTTGGTACCTGCCACCATCGACATCGTTCATGCCAAAGAAGAAATGCGCGTCGGTGACCGTCTTCTGCCCGAGCCCGAACGTGTCTTGCGCGTTTACACCCCCCGCGCGCCCCTTGCCAGGGTGGATGGGCGCGTTGTGTCAATCTATGGCAGCGCATCCATGGCCAATGCGGGCCAGAACCAGGCTGTGGTCATCAACCGGGGTAGCAAAGACGGCTTGGAGTTGGGCATGGTGCTAGCCGTCCTCAAGGACGGTGCGCGCCTGCCCGACAAAACGGATGACGCGCGCCAGATGATCAAACTGCCCGATGAACGCAACGGCCTCTTGATGGTGTTTCGCACCTTTGAGCGTTTGTCCTACGCGCTGGTGCTGGAAATCACCGACGGCGTGCGGGTCGGCGACCGGCTGACCAACCCCCGTTGAGTATTGTCAAGCATTGTTGAATAGCGTTGGGTATTGGCTTGGAGCACGAAGAACTCGCTGGCTGGTTGCGCCTGCAACTGACACCGGGAGTCGGCGACATCTCGGCCAGGCGCTTGTTGACCGCCTTTGGTCTGCCGGAGCAGATTTTCTCCGCGTCCGCCAGTACACTGGAACAAGTCGTCAGCAGTCGGCAAAGCGCTGCCTTGCAACGCGAACCCGAAACCCTGCAAGCACAGCTCAAAATCACCAGGGAATGGTTGCAAACGGCCCCTGAACAGCGGCGGGTCATCACACTGGGCGATGCGGCCTACCCGCAAGCCTTGCTGCAAACCGAGGACCCGCCCTTGCTGCTATACGCCACGGGCGCGCCGGAATTCTGGCGCGACAATGCCCATGCGTTTGCCACCTGCCTGTCGCGGACGCTGGCCATCGTTGGCAGCCGCACCCCCAGTACACAGGGATTGGCGACTGCACGGCAAATCTCCCAGGAACTGGCGCAGTCCGGGCTGACCATCGTCTCGGGTCTGGCCCTGGGTATTGACGGCGCAGCACACGAAGGTGCACTCGATGGCGCACCCCAAGGGCAACTGGCCACAATTGCGGTCGTGGGCACCGGGGTGGATAGCGTCTACCCCCGCCAACATCTGGACCTGGCACGCCGCATCGCACAGCGTGGCATCTTGCTGGGCGAATACCCCTTGGGAACGCCTCCGCTGGCGACCAATTTTCCCAAACGCAACCGCATCATCGCAGGGCTAGCACGTGGCACCCTGGTCGTCGAAGCCGCCCTGCGCTCCGGCTCGCTCATCACCGCCCGGCTGGCCGCAGAGCAGGGCAAGGACGTATTTGCCATCCCCGGCCCTATCCATTCGGCCCAGTCCCGTGGTTGCCACGCGCTGATCAAGCAAGGCGCCAGGCTGGTGGAATCGGCACAAGACGTGCTGGAAGAATGGCAGGTTGATGGCCGCACGCGCACCATGACTGCAAACACTACAAATACCATAGCTGTTCCCGCTCTACCCACGGTGCTTGATAGCACAACTGGGCCTAATATTGCACCTGATAACGAACTCCTGAATACCCTGGGCTTTGCTCCCATGGGACTCGATGCGCTGCAAGCGCGCACCGGCTTGGACACTGCAACCTTGCAAGCCCGTCTGATGGAACTGGAACTTCTGGGACACATCACCCGGCTGCCAGGCGGCCTGTTTCAGCGCATGGCCCTGGCATAGACGCGAAATAAGGGGCAAAGTCCGGCGTTTAAGGTCTGCGGGCGGTTTTGCGCGCTATATTGGCGGCATGTTTGAAGTCCTTGCCTTTGTCTACGAAAACTATGACGCAGGTGACAGCTGGCCTGAGCCAGCGCACCTGGAGCGCAAACTCAACGCCGTCGGGTTTGAAGCCGACGAAATTGACGATGCGCTCACCTGGCTAACCGGTTTGCATGCCGCCGCACGCGGCTCCATCGGGTTTGCTGGCACCACGCAACACAAACCACCGCAACCCTGGCTGTGCGAACCCCAGACCAGCAGCGTGCGCATTTATCCGGTTTTTGAGCGCAACCATCTGGGTCGGCGCTGTCTTGGGTTCATTCACTTTCTGGAATCCAGCGGCGCACTTTCTGCATCCATGCGCGAAGTGGTTATCGAACGCGCACTGGCCGCGCCCGGCGCTCCGGTATCCTTGAACGCCCTCAAACTCATCGTTTTGATGGTGTACTGGAGCTTTGGGCAACAGCCCGAGCCCCTAGTGCTGGATGAACTGTGCTACGACGGCAGCGGACGTGTGGCGCATTGAATCGCGTGTAGGGCGGGGCCTGGGCCTGTATCTGTACCGACGGGCGCGGATTCTGGCGGTGCTGTGCCTGCTCGGGCTTGCCGTGCCATTACTGGTGCGCAATGTCTCCCTGGATGCGAACCTGCTGACGTGGCTGCTCGATCTCATCAGCCACTGGCAGGTGGTCTATGCCGTCGGCTTATTGCTGTGCGCCGGTTTTGCAGCATGTCACGACCGGCGTTGGCTGACCGCTCTGCCATGTGCCGCCCTGCCCTTTCTGACAGCGGCACCCGCCACGCCCGCAAGTACCGGCACCAACCCGCAAGCGCCAGCGTTGCGCATCGCCAGCGCCAACTTGCATCTGGATAACACCGACCCACGTCCCTTGGCACAATGGCTGGCCTTGGCACAACCCGATGTCGTAGTGCTGATTGAACTATCCCCCGTATTTGCCCAAGGCTTGAAGGCCATACCGGGTTATCCGCACCGCATCACCTACCCACGCGATGACCCCTTTGGACTGGGCATACTGTCACGCTACCCCTTGCAGTCGGCGCAGTTGCTGGACTTGCCGGGCAACACCCCGCTGCTGCGCGCGGTGGTGCAGGTACACGGTACCACTTTGCACCTGAGCGCAGCCCACCCCATGCCGCCGATTTCAAGGGAAGATTTTGCGACCCGAAACGCCATGTTGCAGCGCGAAACACGGTATTTGCAGCACACCGGCCAGCCCGCCATCCTGGCAGGAGATTTGAACGCCAGCGTATGGTCGAGCGCTTTTGCCGGTGCCGGTGATGCCCTGGGCTTGCAACGTACCTGCGGCATGGCACCCACATGGCCGGCCACGTTGGGTGGACTCCTCGGTATCCCGATTGACCATGTTCTGGCCAGCTCCCACTGGCACGTGGCAGAGTGTGCCGTAGGCTCCCCTATCGGTTCGGACCATCTGCCCATCCTGGTTTCGCTGCACATGTGAAGACATTTGCATCAGCGGTAGACACCAACAAATCGGTCCAGGATGGCTGCGTGGTCTTCGAACAACTGGTCTTCCATGTGCGCCAGATCGGCAACGGGTATCCAGCGGGCTTCGAGTGCGTCGTCAGCACCCTTGACTTCGGGCAGGCGCACGGCGCCAAGGTCAAAATGAAAGGCTTGCGTCACGATGCGCGCACGCGGGCTGCGTTGCGGATGGTCGAAAACAGCGCTATTTTTTAGCGCCTGGCGCATGGTCGAATCGAAGGCTCTGAATCCGGTTTCCTCTTCCAGCTCCCGCACGGCAGCGCTGTAAAAACGCTCATTCTTGTCGACGAAACCGCCCGGCACAGCCCATTGCCCGTAACCGACTTCGCCACCCCGGCGGACCAACAATACATGGCCATTGGCTTGCAATAAGGCATCTGCCGTCAGATAGCAGTCGGCAGTCCAACGTTTGCGGTAGGCAATGACCGTCTGGTGCTCGCGCACACGCTCGGCGTAGGCACCCAGGTGTGACCAGGCTTGCAAATAATCCAGGACCGCCGGGTTGACGTAGGGTTGCAGCACCGCCAGACGTGCATCGGGGGCGGTTCCGTCAAAAAATACGTTGCGCAAGGCGGTGGCGTCAATGTCAAATTCCTGCGCTACATCGTGGCGTTGCCATTGTGGAAAATGGTCCAGGTAGTAACTGGTGTGGTCTTTTTTGAAACCGACCAGGGTGATGGGGCCATCACGGCTTTGCGTCAACGCATCAATTCCGGCGCGTACGGCAGCGTTCCAGCGCAGGTCGTCGTAGTAATCGCGTACCGGCAGGAAACGCACGCGCTGGCGCTCTTGTGCGCTCAAGCCCGCCAGGATCATGACTTGCCGCTCTTCGGCGTTGAACGGGTTGTGCATGTTGCGCGCCTTGAATGCCGAGCCAATCACCACGATGACTTGCGCGGCAACGTTCAGCGCAGCAGTGAGCAGGGTTTCATGGCCTTTGTGCCAGATTTGCCAGCGTCCGATGATGATGGCGGTACTGGAGGTGGCGGCTGCGGTGTGTGTGTGTTGGTTCATGGCTGGCAATCGGGAAGAGGAAGGACGAACAGGCTCAAGCATAGTGCACGGCGGCAATCGGTACCTGGCGGCCACTGCCAAAGGCGCGGGCGCGCAGACGCAACACGGGCGGTGCCTGGCGGCGTTTGTATTCATTGCGCGCAACCATGTGCTGTATGCGTGCCAGCAGCGCCTTGCCCTGGGCTCTGGTCTGTAGCTCGGCCACCACTGCACGTGCGTGCTCACGCTCGGATGGTGGCAGGCGATTGCCTTCGATCAGGTGTTTGAGCACTTCGTCCAGTAGTTCGTAGGGTGGCAGGCTGTCGGTGTCTTTCTGGTTCGGCGCCAGCTCGGCGGAGGGTGGTTTGTCGATGATCGTCTGCGGGATCAGTTCACACCCGGCGCCGGTGTTGAGGTGGCGGCACAGCGCGAACACTTCGGTTTTATACAGGTCGCCAATCAGACCCAGGCCACCGTTGGTATCGCCATAGAGCGTGGCATAGCCGACCGACACTTCGGATTTGTTGCCGGTGGTCAGAAGTAAATGGCCGAAGGTGTTGGAGTATTCCATCAAAATGGTGCCGCGCACGCGCGCTTGCAGATTCTCCAGCGCAATTCCCGCAAGCTTTTGCCCGAACGTGGCCGCAAAAGAGGCTTCAAAAGCGCTGACCTGCGCGGCAATGGGGTGTTCCAGCAGCGTGATCCCCAGGTTGCGGCACAGTTGCACCGAGTCACTGACACTGCCGGTGCTGGAAAAGCGCGAGGGCATGGTGATGCCGACCACGTTGCCAGCCCCCAGCGCTTCGACGGCCAAAGCCAGTGTCAATGCCGAGTCTATGCCGCCGGAAGAGCCCACGACCGCCTTGCCAAAACCGCAGCGCCGGGCATAGTCACGCAGTCCCAGCACGATTTGCTGGCGATAGAACTCCATTACCGGCAAGCCCTGCGGGTCTACCGGATGGGTACAGGGGGTACCGTCGGTGCGTGCGAACGTGCGTGTCAGGGTATCAAAATCCAGCAGGCTCAGGTCGGGCACGAAGCGCTTGGCCTCGCTTATGACCGTACCACGGGTATCTACGGCAAAGGAGGCGCCGTCATAGACCAGTTGGTCGTGTCCGCCGATCTGGTTCACGTAGACCAGCGCCAGCCGATGGCGCGCGCAGGCCGCGCCAAACAGCGCGTGGCGTTGTTCACGCTTGCCCACGTTGCTGGGGCTGGCATTGATGGTCACCACCAGGTCGGGTGCTGCATCGGCCAGGCGTGTAAACGGGTTGATGGCATAGTCCAGACCGGCATCGTTCCAGCCGTCTTCGCAAATCATGAAGCCGACCTGGGCATCGCCGACACGCAGTACCCGCGCCACATCCGGGCCTGGCTCGAAATGGCGCCGCTCGTCAAACACGCCGTAGGTTGGCAGCAGCTGCTTGAAATACTGTAGCACAATCGCACCGTCCTGCAAGGCCAGCAGCGCATTGTGAAATGGTTTACCCGGCCCCTGGCGGCGCATGGGTGCGCCCACAATCCAGACCAGATGCGGCGTTTCGCGCGTGGCCAGTTGCAACTCCTGCAACCCCATCTCCATGCGGCGCTGGAAATCCTCATCCTCCAGCAAATCCCCAGGGTAGTAGCCCGTGAGGCTCATTTCGGGAAACACCACAAGCTGGGCGTGCGCGTCGCGTGCCTGGCGCGCGCAGTGCAGCATCAGCGCGACATTGGCGTGCATGTCGCCGATGGTGGGGTTGATCTGGGCAGAGGCAATACGCAGCATGGCCATGGCGTGTCACTCCGTAATCTTTAACGTGTTAATCGTATTTGGCAAATACCTGGCGCAAGTAGGCCAGGAAGGTCTGGTCATCACACAGCGTTTTTCCGGGCGAGTCGGACAACTTGGCCGTGGGCTGGCCGTTGCATGTCACCAGCTTCATGACGATGTTCAAAGGCTGCAAACCCGTGTCGTTGCTCAGATTGGTGCCGATGCCAAAGCCGGTCTGGGCGCGGTCGGCAAAATGCCGGTGCAAGCGCAGCGCTGTGGGAATATCCAATCCATCCGAAAACACCAGGCGTTTGGTGTGGGCATCGAGCCGGAGCCGGGCATAGTGCGCCAGCGCTTTCTCGCCCCATTCCACCGGATCACCGCTGTCGTGGCGCAGGCCATCGAACAGCTTGGCAAAGTAGAGGTCAAAGTCGGCCAGAAAGGCATCCATCCCCACCACATCGGTCAAGGCCACACCCAGGTCCCCCCGGTACTCCTGCACCCAGCACTCCAGCGCCGCTTTTTGAAAGCCCTTGAGCTGAACGCCCACCGCCTGGAAGGTTTGCAAATACTCGTGTGCCATCGTGCCAATCGGTGTCAACCGATATTTTTTCGCCAGATACACATTCGACGTTCCCTTGAAATACTGCGGTACTTCGGCGGCCAGGGTAGCCACCATTTCGTCCTGCCAGGCGCCCGAAAAGCGCCGCCGCAGACCAAAATCAAAAAACGCAAACGGATGGCGCATACGCTCCATGTCGGCGGCGGACGTGCGCAACAGTGCAATCTTGGCCTGCAGGCGCCGTCGTGCCTCGCCCAGCAAGGCATCCGATCCGTGGACAGCTGCCAGTCGGCGGAAATAGAGCTCGTTGACAATCGCCAGCACCGGAATCTCAAAGCCCATGACATGCACTTGCGGCCCGGTGGCCGTCACGCACAGCGTCTCGCCGATGGTCGAAACCTGGATGAAACGGCGTTGAAACCGGAATATCCGCAAAAACTCGATGAAATCCGATTTCAGGAAGCGCAGGGTGCCCAGGTAGGACAGCTCGTCGTCGGTGTGGCGTAGCGTGCACAGTGCATCGAGCTGCTCTTGAACCGCATCCGCAAGCTCGGCCAGGGGAAAAGCGCTGCGGTTGCGGCAGACGAAGCGGTACTCGGCCCGGTTGGTCGGCATGGCATGCAGCATGGGCTGCAGCATGGTGAGCTTGTACAGATCGGTTTCCAGCAAGCTGGTGATGACCGGCTCAAAGGTGGTGGGTGCATGCATATCCATCTCCGCTTAGTTGCCGGTCAGCACACTGGCGGCTTGTGTTGTCGTCAGGGTTTTTACGCCCAGGTTGCGCGCATCTTGCAAGAAAGCCTGCGCTTGTTCCTCAAAACCGGGAACGCTGCTCATGCAGTCGTGCAGCAACACCGTGCGCACGGATTGTTCGACCGTGAATACCGAAAGCAGATCAAGCACGGTTGCGCGTACACAATGGCTTAGTGCCTCGCCTGCTATCAGCAAAAACCCGTAGGAGCCAGGGCTGACGCTCTTCACCAGATCGGCGTTCCAGCCAGTGCGGGCATCGTCTGGCACCGGAACCTCGGCACGCACGGCGCTGTATTGTTCGGTCATGGGGTTGAGTCCCTTGAGCACCTTGTTGGCAGCCGTTTGCGTGCGTACCTCCCAGCGGGCCACCGATCTGGCCAGCTCTTCGGGCATGGCATGGCCCCAGGTGCCCAGCACGCAGTGGGGCGGCCAGACCATCAGGGTGTATTTGCCGCCTTGCTCCAGCGCGTTCAGGTAGGCCAGCACCTGCGGTGTCAGCGTAGCCGTGCGCGGCACAAACCGGCCCTCCTGCACGTCGGCAGCGCGGATTTGTGTGAAAGCCGGTACCTGCGCGCCGGTGTCGGTTTGCCAGAAACCGGGGCGTTCGATGGCCACCGTCGGGTGGGTATCCAGGGTGATGGTGATGCTGTCCAGGATGTGCTCGATCCGGGGAATGAAGTCTGCCAGACGCAAAAGATCGGCTGTAGCGCCAGGCACCGGCAATGCGGCACCTGGTACGTCACAGAAATCATTTTGCGGATCAATGATCAGGAGTTTGTTCATGGCTTGTCCTTGGATGAGAATGGGGCTTAGGTATCGCTCAGTATAGTGTACTTAGTTGCAAAGTGCAATTAAGTAGGGCGCCAAACAAAGCCACTATGTTATTAGTAGCTGCCCCCGCCTGTTCCACGGGGGATAGAGGCTGATTTGATGCCTTATTTGAGGCTAAAAATGTGCCACGGAGGCTTGCGGGAAGCGTCTGCACCGCAGTTTTTGGATTTGTAATATCACGGGTGATATGAATATTCGGCAAATCAGATTTAATCTGCAACAAGTGCTGTCGCTGGTGATAGCATTCAAAGTATGGGTGGACTTGTAATTGATACCAACGTGTTTGTTTCCGCGCTGCGAAGCGCTGATGGCGCGTCGCGGGCAGTGATTCGGCGCTGTTTGCAGGGGCACTATGCGCCCTGTATGTCGCTGGCACTGTTTGCCGAGTACCGTGATGTCATGGGACGCGACCCGTTGTTTATCGACTCGCCTTTGACTGGCAACGAGCGGCTGGAGCTGTTTCACGCCTTTGTCGCAGTGTGCCGATTGACTGAGATTTATTATTTGTGGCGGCCCAATCTGCGCGATGAAGCGGATAACCATGTAGTGGAACTCGCAGTGGCTGCCGGTGCCCAAGTGATCGTTACCCATAACCGTGCAGACTTTGTTGGCGCAGAGTTGAATTTCCCCGAGCTGCGTATCCTCACGCCCGCTCAACTGTTGCAGGAGGCTTGATATGTCCGTAGTTACCTTACGCATTCCAGACGAAAAGCATTTGCGGCTCAAGCAGTTGGCCGCTAGCCGCAACACCAGCGTCAACCGCCTGTTTGACGAGTTGGCCACCACCGCGCTGGTGCAGCACGACCTGAGCGTGCAGTTTCGGGCAGCGGCCCAGTCTGGCGACCCCGCGCGTGGGTTGGCGCTGCTGGATAAGCTGGATGCACACTTTGGCACATGAACTCGCCTTTTGATAGCTACTCTCTCACATCCCACGGGCGCTACAGGCTGATCGTTTCCGGGAGAAGGCTGGCAGGCGCGAGATAGGTTTGCAGATATTCGTCGAATGTTGGCGACTCTGCGGCTTCGATTTTGCGTTGCTGTTCCAGGGATGCTTGCGCCAGCACCTGAAAATGTGCCTGTACGTCCGGCAAAAGCGGCTGGTCAAGAGTGGCTTTTTTTGTTGCCAGCGATTGCGCCGTGGCAAAGGCCGCGAAGGAGTTATCGAAATTGGAGCGTATGGCTTCCAATATCCGCGCGGATGGAAGCGTATCGGGGTTTTGCAGCGCGCGTTGCGCCGATTGCACGGCCAAGCCATAGCCTGTGTCGGGGGCTACTGCATCGAGCTGCTGGGCAATGGGCATGAGTTGGTCCACCAGCTCAAGTCCCCAGTCACAAAGTGCGCTAGAGCCGGTACCGCGTTCCAGCTGCAGTCCAGGCTCGCGTCCGCATTCCGCAGTACGGTGCTGATTGCGTGCCAGTGCGGCGTTTTCCTCTGGCGTGTCCAAGGGGCTGTCGGATAGCAGGCAGTGCAGCAGGAATACATCCAGAAAACGCATGGTCTGGCTGGAAATGCCCACTGGCTCGAATGGGTCGAGGTCCATCAGCCGGACTTCAACGTACTCCACCCCGCGTTCGCGCAGCGCGTGCAGTGGCCGTTCGTTGGGCCGCAGCACCCGTTTGGGACGGATCGTTCCATAAAATTCGTTTTCTATTTGCAGCAGGCTGGTGGACAGTTGGCGATAGGAACCATCCGGCGCACGTACGCCAATAGCCGCATACGCCGGGTAGGGTTGCGTCAAGGCGTTTTGCAAGGCGTTGGCGTAGTCGCCCAGGCTGTTGTAGCTCACGGCAAGCGATGCCTGTGCATCACTTTGGTAACCCAGGCGGCCCATGCGCATCGATGTGGCATAGGGCAAGTACAGGGTGTCCTGGCTGAGTTTTTGCAACGGGTGGGGACGATCCTCGACGAAGCAGGAACACACCGCCGGGGAGGCACCAAAGAGATAGAGTAACAGGAAGGCGTGGCGGCGGAAATTGCGAATCAGGCCGAAATACGCTTCGTTCGTGAGATCGGGTAATGACCAGTTGTAATGAATGCCGGATATGGTCTGCATGCGTCGGCCATAGCGGTGGCCCAAGCCCATGCGGTACACCGTTTTTATGCGCCCTTGGTTAGAGTTGCCATACTGACCCAGTGGAATGGCATCATCCTGGGGTAACAAGCATGGCATGCTGGATACCCACAGCATTTCCTCGCCCAGCGCGTGCATGGTAACTTGTTGAATGTGCTCCAATTCGTCCTGACAAGACTGCGCATCGGCATGTACACCCGTGATCAGTTCCAACTGGGATTCGCTGAAATCGGTGGTGATGTGGGGGTGGGTCAAGGTAGAACCCAGACCCAGCGGATGCGGTGAAGTGACCAAGGCGCCTGTCTGCAGGACACGCAGACTTTCTTTTTCCAAGCCGCGCCGGATGCTGCGAACGCGCGACGGTGTGAGAAAGTCCTGAACCTTGGAATGCGTTGTCATGGAGCCAGAAAGGCGACAAAGCGCTGGGACACGCTTCGGAGTAGAAAATTCTGTTGTGCCCGGAAGAAGACTCGAACTTCCACGGCCTTTCAGCCGCCAGCACCTGAAGCTGGTGCGTCTACCAATTTCGCCATCCGGGCAACGGCGCGGAGTGTACAACAAATTTCGACATATTTCGGACCGCATGGCCTGAAGTGTCTAAAAGTGTCTAAAAGTTGTTTTTCAGTTTGTGGTGCGTGGTGCCCTGAGTTTCAGCCGGATGGTTTCAACCTCCCAGCCTTTCGTGCGCAAATGGGCCTGCAACGCGGGCAAAAGCTGGCGGATCTTGGTCATGGCCGCAGCGTTGTCCAGGATCAGGCACCAGACCGGGCCGTCGATGGGCCCAGCGTGTACCGACGACCGCAGGGCCGCAGGTATGAGGGTTTGAATGGATGCCAAGCGGGCAGACGACTCCATGACAAGCTTGCTTAGGTGCGCCAACTTGTCAGAGCCCTGCGCAGCCTGCATGAGTGTGAAAGAATGCCTGGGCATAATGGTGTGCAAAAGGTGTTTTTGACGGCAGTGGATTATCACGGATGCATGGCCGGGTTTCGATTTGGTTGTCTACTCAACGGTAGAATCCGCCTAAATATCCCCATCCGGACTAGAAAAAGGACTGGGCTGCTCTGTGAACCCATAGTGGGCCCAGGCCAGTCTTCAATGTATGGCTAAAAATTTCCTCACCAGAATCTTCGGTAGTCGCAATGACCGCTTGCTCAAACAGTATCGAACTGTGGTGGCGCGCATTAACGCGCTTGAACCCCAGCTTGAACAATTGACGGACGATGCCTTGCGCGGCAAAACGCAGGAGTTCAAAGACCGTATCGCCAAGGGCGAGACGCTCGATGCCTTGTTACCCGAGGCGTTTGCGGTGGTGCGCGAAGGTTGCAAGCGCGTGATGAAAATGCGCCACTTTGACGTGCAGTTACTCGGTGGCATGGCGCTGCATTACGGGAAAATCTCCGAAATGGGCACGGGTGAGGGCAAGACGCTGACGGCAACGCTGCCGGTGTACCTCAATGCCCTGACCGGCAAAGGCGTGCATGTGGTGACGGTCAATGACTATCTTGCCAACCGTGATGCGCAGTGGATGGGGCGGCTCTACAACTTTCTGGGCTTGACGGTCGGGGTGAATCTGCCACAGATGCCGCGCGAAGAGAAACAAGCTGCCTACCGCTCGGACATTACCTACGGCACCAACAACGAGTACGGTTTTGACTACCTGCGCGACAACATGGTCTACGAGGTGACTGATCGTGTGCAGCGTGGTCTGAACTACGCCATTGTGGATGAGGTTGATTCGATTCTGATTGACGAGGCACGCACCCCGCTCATCATCAGTGGTCAGGCCGAGGACCATACGGATTTGTATCTGGCGATCAACAAGGTTGCGCCACAATTGCAGCGCCAGGAGGGGGAGGCTGACCCCCACACCGGGGAAGGAATCACCAAGCCGGGAGATTTCACGCTGGATGAAAAAAATCACCAGATATTTCTGACGGAGCAGGGACACGAAACGGCTGAGAGGATTTTTGCCGAGCTGGGATTGCTCCCGGCTGGCGCTTCGCTCTACGATCCGGCCAACATTACCTTGATGCACCATCTGAATGCGGCATTGCGCGCCAATAATTTGTACCACCGGGATCAGCACTATGTGGTACAGGATGGCGAGATCATCATTGTCGATGAGTTCACCGGACGCTTGATGACCGGGCGCCGCTGGAGTGATGGTTTGCACCAGGCGGTAGAGGCCAAGGAAAGGGTGTCAATCCAGGCAGAAAACCAGACGCTGGCATCCATTACCTTTCAGAATTACTTTCGCCTGTACGCCAAGTTGGCGGGCATGACGGGTACTGCGGATACAGAAGCCTATGAGTTTCAAGAAATTTACGGGCTGGAAACCATCGTCATCCCATACAACCAGCCCAGTCGGCGCGAAGACCAGTTGGATCGGGTGTACAAATCCACACGGGAAAAATACGAAGCGGCCATTCAGGATATTCGTAGTTGCTACGAGCGTGGTCAACCCGTACTGGTAGGTACCACGTCGATTGAAAACTCGGAATTGATTTCCCAGCTATTGAGCAAGGCGGGTTTGCCGCACCAGGTGCTCAATGCCAAGCAGCATGCGCGCGAAGCCGACATCGTGGCGCAGGCAGGAAGGCTCAAGATGATCACCATCGCCACCAATATGGCCGGGCGTGGTACCGATATTGTTCTGGGCGGAAGCATTGCCAAAACCATTGAAGCCATCGAGGCGGACGAGACCTTGGCGCCCGACGCAAAGCGACAAGAAATTGATGCGTTGCAGAAACAATGGAAACTGGACCATGAACAGGTCACAGCACTTGGGGGCTTGCGCATCATTGCCACGGAGCGCCATGAGTCGCGGCGCATTGACAACCAGTTGCGTGGCCGCTCGGGGCGTCAGGGTGATCCGGGGTCTTCGCGTTTTTATTTGAGTCTCGATGATCCGTTGATGCGCATTTTTGCCGGCGACCGGGTCAAGGCCATCATGGACCGCCTGAAAATGCCCGATGGCGAGGCCATTGAAGCCAGTATCGTGACGCGCAGCATCGAAAGTGCCCAGCGCAAGGTGGAGGCGCGCAATTTCGATATGCGTAAGCAGTTGCTGGAATACGATGACGTTTCCAATGACCAGCGCAAGGTGATTTACCAGCAGCGCAATGCAATCCTGGATGCCAAGGATTTAATAGCCCAGATCGCCTCCTTGCGCGAGGGGTGTTTTGAAGACCTGGTGCGCCAGTACATTCCCGTCGAATCGGTCGAAGAGCAGTGGGATCTTGCGGGTTTGCAGAAAGTGTTGGCGGATGAATGGCAGATCACGTGCGATCTGGTGCGCCAGGTGCAGGAAGCCGAGGCCATCACCGATCTGGAACTGCTGCATACCGTACAGCAGGCGGCACATGCAGGGTTCAATGCCAAGGTGGAGCGCGTCGGTCTGGAGAGTTTTACCCAGTTTGAGCGCATGGTGTTGCTGCAAAGCCTGGATGTGCATTGGCGCGACCATCTGAGCGCGCTGGACTATCTGCGCCAGGGCATTCACTTGCGCGGCTATGCACAAAAGCAGCCCAAGCAGGAATACAAGCGCGAGGCGTTTGAACTATTTGGCCAATTGCTCGACTCGGTCAAGAACGAAGTCACAAAAATTCTGATGACGGTGGTGATTCGTTCCAATGAACAATTGGAGGAAGCTGCACAGGACATGGAAAACCGTGGCGAGCATATTGCCAATGTGACCTACAGCGCACCCACAGAGACCGGCGAGGTCCAGACGACTGCAGAAACCGAACGCTTGCGCGGCGCGGCCTTACCTGTGGGTGGCGCTGCAGCGCTTGCTGCACAAGTTCCCCGAGTAGGTCGTAACGACCCCTGCCCTTGCGGCAGTGGCAAAAAGTACAAGCAGTGCCACGGAAAACTGGCCTGACTGGCCTGAGCTGTCTAACTGGTCTAACGCATAGCTGAGAGAAAACGATGCCTGTTAATTTGCCTCTTCCCGATCCCGCCACGCTGTTTCCGGTTGCGGGTGTGCGCATTGGTGTCACTGAAGCGGGTGTACGCAAGCCGGACCGCAAGGATGTGACCGTCATGTTGGTTGATGCGGGTGCATCGGTTGCTGGCGTATTCACACGCAACCGTTTTTGTGCAGCACCCGTGCAAATCTGCCGCGAGCATCTGGCAATGGCCAAGGACGTGCGCGCACTGGTGATCAATACCGGCAATGCCAACGCCGGTACCGGCGCTGATGGACTGGAGCGCGCGCGGGCCGTTTGCCAGACACTGGCCCGTCAGCTTGGCGTGGAAGTGGAACAGGTGTTACCTTTTTCCACGGGCGTCATCATGGAGCCTTTGCCCAGCGAGCGCATTGAAGCCGGTCTGCCCGCTGCCATTGCCGATGCCAAAGCCGACAACTGGTTGCGTGCCGCCGAAGGCATCATGACCACCGACACGCAGCCCAAAGCCTTTGGGGCACAGATTATGATTGCCGGCAAGCCGGTGCACATCACGGGTATCAGCAAGGGCGCAGGCATGATCCGGCCCAATATGGCCACCATGCTGGGCTTCATCGCCACCGATGCCTGCGTGGCCCAGGGCGTGATGCAGCAGTTGGCGCTGGAGCTGGCCGAAGGTTCTTTCAACCGCGTAACGGTGGATGGCGACACCTCAACCAACGATTCCCAGATCGTGATTGCCACCAACCAGGCAGGCCATGCGGTAATTGATTCGCTGGACAGCCCGAATGGTCAGGCGCTGAAAAACGCCATGCTGGATGTGGCGCGCAAGCTGGCACAGGCCATCGTGCGTGACGGCGAGGGTGCCACCAAATTCATCACCATCACGGTCGAAGGCGGACGCGATGCCGCCGAGTGCCGCCAGGCGGCCTATGCCATCGCGCATTCGCCCCTGGTTAAAACCGCTTTTTTTGCCAGCGATCCCAATCTGGGGCGTATTCTGGCCGCCGTGGGCTATGCGGGTATTGACGACCTGGATCAAGGTCAGATTGAATTGTTTCTGGATGATGTGCACGTCGTCACGCAAGGTGGGCGCAATCCCGCTTACCGTGAGGAAGATGGCCAGCGCGTCATGCGCCAAAACGAGATCACGGTGCGTGTTGCTTTGGGACGCGGCACGGCCAGCGATACGGTCTGGACCTGTGACCTGAGCCACGATTACGTGACCATCAACGCCGACTACCGCTCCTGATACCGTGCCTGAAGCCATGCAGGAGCGTATGCAGCTATTTCTGGCGCGCGCCGAGCGCCTGATGGAGCGCATCGAAGCCGCTTTGCCACATGGCCTGGAGCAGCCTGACTGGAGCCGCTCCATTGCGTTTCGCTACCGCCGGGGCCGCCATGGTCAGGGTGTTATCGCCCCGATCATGCATGTTGGTGCCATTGGCCTGGATGATCTGAAAGAAATCGACTCCCAGAAAGAAAAAATCCAACGCAATACCGGGCAGTTTGTCCAGGGCTTGCCGGCTAACAATGTCTTGCTTACCGGGGCACGCGGCACCGGCAAGTCGTCGCTGATCCGCGCCTGTCTGCATGCCTATGCGGCGCAGGGTTTGCGTTTGATCGAGGTGGACAAGGACGAATTGGTGGATTTGCCCGACATTGTGGAGCTGGTGGTCAGCAGGCCGGAAAAATTTGTCGTCTTTTGTGACGATCTGAGCTTTGAGTCCAACGAGCCGGGGTACAAGGCACTCAAGTCCGTGCTGGATGGCTCGGTGGCAGCGGCAAGCCCCAATGTGCTGATTTATGCCACCAGCAACCGCCGCCACCTCATGCCCGAATACATGACAGAGAACCTCAGCTACACGCACAGTACCGAGGGCGAGGTGCATCCGGGTGAGGTGGTGGAAGAAAAAATATCGCTGTCCGAGCGTTTCGGCCTGTGGGTCAGCTTTTACCCCTTCAATCAGGAGGAGTATCTGCAGATCGTTACGCAATGGCTGCGGGCCTTGGGCGTGACCCCGGCTTTGATTGACGCGGCCCGTCCCGAGGCGCTGGTCTGGGCGTTGGAGCGCGGCTCGCGCAGTGGCCGGGTGGCCTGGCAATTTGCGCGCGATTTCGCCGGGCGCCACGCGCCATGAACCGCCAGATTCTGGTGGCCGACGCCAGTGCCCCAAGGTTCGAAGCACACAGCCGCAGTGTGGTTGATGTGGCTGTCGGGGTCCTGGTGCGTGCCGATGGCCGTTTTTTATTGACCTCGCGCCCAGAGGGTAAACCTTACGCTGGCTATTGGGAGTTTCCTGGCGGCAAGCTGGAAGTCGGTGAAAGCGTGGAGCAGGCACTGGCGCGCGAACTGCACGAAGAAATCGGACTCGACATCGCCATCCCGCAGCGCTGGCGCGAGCAGATGGTGGACTACCCCCATGCGCTGGTACGGCTGCACTTTTGCAAGGTGTTTGCCTGGTCTGGCGTCTTGCAGATGCGCGAGCAGCAATCTTTTTCCTGGGAGTTGTTGCCCGTGCAGGTGCAGCCGGTGTTGCCAGGGGCATTGCCCGTGCTGCAGTGGCTGGCGGATGAAGCCGCTGCACAATGAAGTTTTGGGTTTCCCACTGCAAGCGGGACATAAAACGCTCCTTATACAATAGCTGCACCCGCTTACTCCATAAGGCTTACAGCCCGATTTACCATGCAAAAACACCCAAAAACAGCCCGTTTTGATGCCTAATGGCGGTTGCTGGCATCGCCTTGACCCGTTTTGAAGGGCAAAATCCAATGAAAATCAAGCTGCAACGCTTATACAGCAAGCGGGTACAGCTATATATTTTGCAGTGAATGGTTGCCACACCCTTTGCGCTACCATCACAACCATGCAGCACGAAACCGACACACCCACTACCAGCGCCGCCACGGATGACTACGACAGCCCCTGGAAAGATATGCTGGAGCATGCTTTCCCGGAATTTATGGCGTACTACTTTCCCGACCTATACGCCCAGATCGACTGGAGCCAGGGTTTTGAATTCAAGAACACCGAGCTGCGCCAGGTGGTGCGCGATGCCGAGCTGGGCAAACGCTTTGCCGACTGCCTGGTGCGCGTGACCCTCAAAAGCGGCGGTGAACGCTGGATTTACACCCATGTCGAAGTCCAGGGCCAGCGCGATGGCAGTTTGCCTAAGCGCGTATTCACCTACAACTACCGCATCTACGACCGCTTCGACTGCCCCGTTGCCAGCCTGGTGATTCTGGCTGACGAGAGTCCGAACTGGAGACCCAGCGAGTTTGGCTTTGAGGCGCTGGGGTGCCAGGTGGGCATTCGTTTTCCGGTTGCCAAACTGATGGACTACGCCGGGCGTGAAGCCGAGTTGCAGGAGGATCCGAACCCGTTCGCACTGGTGACACTAACGCATCTGCAAACCCAGGCCACCCAACACAATCCACAAGCACAATTCGATGCCAAATGGAAACTGGTACAACTGCTCTACCGCCGGGCTGGGACAAGCAGCGCATCATCGACTTGTTTTTGTCATCGACTGGATGATGCACTTGCCAGACTTCCTATCCAGGCAGCTATGGCAGAATGTTGAAACCATGGAGCAGGAGCAACGAATGGCATACGTATCAAGCGTGGAACGAATCGGCATTGAAAAGGGTCGGCAGTTGGGTTGGCAAGAAGGCCAGCAAGAAGGTGTCCAGCAGGGCATCCAGCAAGGCGTGCAGCAAGGCATGCAGCAGGGTGTGCAGCAAGGCGAAGCCCTGGCCTTGCAAAAACTGTTGGTCAGGCGTTTTGGTGCCCTGCCTGCCAGTGCCGTGGAGCAAATTGCCAATGCCCGCGCGGAGCTGCTGGAAGTCTGGCTGGATCGTGTGCTGGATGCCGCTTCCCTGGAAGAAGTTTTCTTTGACGCCCGGCACTAAAGGCGAACCGGGCTGATATTGCTATTTCTTAAATAGCGACTCCCGCCCGTCATACGGGGATTACAGCCCGATTTGCCATGTAAAAATACCCGAAAACGGCTAGTTTTACCCCTCATGGCGCTTGCTGGCATCGCCTTGACCCGTTTTGAAGGGCAAAATCCAATGAAAATCAAGCTGCAGCGCTTATACAGCAAGCGGGTGCAGCTATATATTTTAAAGTGAATGTATGCCGCACCCTTTGCGCTACCATCACGGCCATGCAGCACGAAACCGACACACCCACCACCAGCGCCGCCACGGATGACTACGACAGCCCCTGGAAAGATATGCTGGAGCATGCTTTCCCGGAATTTATGGCGTACTACTTTCCCGACCTATACGCCCAGATCGACTGGAGCCAGGGTTTTGAATTCAAGAACACCGAGCTGCGCCAGGTGGTGCGCGATGCCGAGCTGGGCAAACGCTTTGCCGACTGCCTGGTGCGCGTGACCCTCAAAAGCGGCGGTGAACGCTGGATTTACACCCATGTCGAAGTCCAGGGCCAGCGCGATGGCAGTTTGCCTAAGCGCGTATTCACCTACAACTACCGCATCTACGACCGCTTCGACTGCCCCGTTGCCAGCCTGGTGATTCTGGCTGACGAGAGTCCGAACTGGAGACCCAGCGAGTTTGGCTTTGAGGCGCTGGGGTGCCAGGTGGGCATTCGTTTTCCGGTTGCCAAATTGATGGACTACGCCGGGCGTGAAGCCGAGTTGCAGGAGGATCCGAACCCGTTCGCACTGGTGACACTGGCGCATCTGCAAACCCAGGCCACCCGGCACAATCCACAAGCGCGGTTCGATGCCAAGTGGAAACTGGTGCAACTGCTCTACCGCCGGGGCTGGGACAAGCAGCGCATCATCGACTTGTTTTTTGTCATCGACTGGATGATGCACTTGCCAGACTTCCTATCCAGGCAGCTATGGCAGAATGTTGAAACCATGGAGCAGGAGCAACGAATGGCATACGTATCAAGCGTGGAACGCATCGGCATTGAAAAGGGTCGGCAGTTGGGTTGGCAAGAAGGCCAGCAAGAAGGTGTCCAGCAGGGCATCCAGCAAGGCATGCAGCAGGGTGTGCAGCAAGGCGAAGCCCTGGCCTTGCAAAAACTGTTGGTCAGGCGTTTTGGCGCCCTGCCTGCCAGTGCCGTGGAGAGAATTGCCAATGCCCGCGCGGAACTGCTGGAAGTCTGGCTGGATCGTGTGCTGGATGCCGCTACCCTGGAAGAAGTTTTCTTTGACGCCCGGCACTAAAGGCGAATCGGGCTGATATTGCTATTTCTTCAATAGCTACTCCCGCACGTCATACGGGGCTTACAGCCCGATTTGCCATGTAAAAATACCCGAAAACGGCTAGTTTTGCCCCTCATGGCGCTTGCTGGCATCGCCTTGACCCGTTTTGAAGGGAAAAATTCAAGGCAAATCGGGCTGTACGCCTTATGGGATAAGCGGGAGAAGCTCTGTTTTTTGTAGAGATAGCGCCACAGACGGCTTCCCACGTAAAGCAAGGCAGCACGCTTGGTACTTTGTGGGGAAGCCAAGTTTTACCGTTGCTTCAGTTTTTCCCGCGCCGCTGTGCCTGGTTCAGAGCCAACGCCTCTTTCCTGAGCTGGCGCTCGGCATCCAGTTTTTTGCCCTCTGCCAGCCAGCGCGCAAATTCATCCGGGGTTTCGAGTGTGATGCGACCTATGGCCGTCTGGCGAAAATCCTTGAGCACCATCTCGGCAGCTTTTTGCAGGTTGACGCGGCCACCGCTTTGCAAGGCACCGCGTGCGCGGCCAATGGTTTCCAGCAAGTGGTCCTCGCTCTGGGTGGACACCGTAGCGGGTTCCAGTGCGTAGCGCGCCGCCAGTTCAGCGGCATAGTGCTGGCGTAGATAGGCCAGCAACTCCAGCGCGACTTCCTCTTCGTCAAAAGCATTGCGGCCCACGGCGCCGCTGGCTGCCAGGTTGTAGCCACTTTGGGCAACGATGATGCGCGGCCACAGCACGCCAGGCGTGTCGAACAGGTAAAAACCATCCTGCAGCACAATGCGCTGTTCTTGCTTGGTGATACCGGCTTCATCACCCGTCGCCGTGGCGCGTTGGCCCTTGAGGGTATTGATCAAGGTCGATTTACCCACATTGGGAATGCCGCAGATCAGCACCCGCATGGGTTTGCTCATGCGGCCCCGGTGGGGCGCCAGCTCGAAACAGGCGGCAATCAGGCGTTTGGCCGGTGCGGCCATGCTGGCATCCAGCTCCAGCGCGCGCGTACCCGGTAAAGCGTTGTAGTGCGCCAACCACAGGGCGGTGCGCACGGGGTCAGCCATATCTTGTTTATTCAAAACCTTGAGCGCCGGTTTGCCCTTGGTGAGTTGCAACAGCAAGGGGTTGGCACTGGAGCCAGGCAAGCGCGCATCCAGTAGCTCAATCACCACATCCACTCCTTTGACACGCTCGGCAATTGCCTGGCGCGTCAGGTGCATGTGACCGGGGAACCACTGAATGCTCATGTTGTCTAGCTGCGTCAGACTGCGGCCAGCGACTGCTCCAGGTCGGCAATCAAGTCATCAATGTGCTCGATACCGATAGACAGGCGCACCATGTCAGGCTTGACGCCAGCCTTTTCCAGCTCGGCGGCATTGAGCTGGCGGTGCGTGGTGCTGGCCGGGTGGCAGGCCAGAGACTTCGCGTCACCAATGTTGACCAGCCGCGTGAAGAGTTGCAGCGCATCCTGAAAGCGCGCGCCCGCTTGCAGACTGTCCGCCGACTTGAGGCCAAAACTGATAATGCCCGAAGCGCGTCCATCCATGTATTTTTGCACCAGCGCATGGTCGGGGTGGTCGGGCAGGCCCGCATAGTTGATCCAGCTTACCTTGGGGTGGCCCTGCAGGTAACGCGCCACTTTGACTGCATTGGCGCAGATGCGGTCCATGCGCAACGCCAGGGTTTCAATACCTTGCAAAATCTGAAAGGCATTCATCGGCGAGAGCGCAGCGCCCATGTTGCGCAGCGGCACCACGCGCGCGCGGCCAATGTAGGCGGCGGCGCCCAGCGCTTCGGTATAGACCACGCCGTGGTAGCTCACATCCGGCTCGTTCAGGCGTTTGAAGCGTTCCTTGTGCTTGCCCCAAGGGAATTTGCCCGAATCGACGATCACGCCGCCGATGCTGGTGCCGTGGCCGCCCAGGTATTTGGTCAGCGAATGCACCACGATGTCGGCGCCATGTTCGAACGGACGGCACAAATAGGGGCTGGGCACCGTGTTGTCCACAATCAACGGTATGCCGTGCGCGTGCGCCACGGCAGCCAGCGCGGCCAGGTCAGTCACATTGCCCAGCGGATTGCCGACCGATTCGCAATAAATGGCCTTGGTGCGCGCATCGATCAGCGGCGCAAACGATGCCGGGTTGGCGGCGTCGGCAAAACGCGCGGAAATACCCATTTGCGGAAATGTATGGGCAAAGAGGTTGTACGTGCCGCCATACAGTGTGGAGCTGGACACGATGTTGTCGCCGGACTCGGCAATGGTCTGGATCGCATAGGTGATGGCCGCCATGCCGGAAGCTACTGCCAGCGCGCCAATGCCGCCTTCCAGCGCGGCCAGGCGTGCTTCGAGCACACCATTGGTCGGATTCATGATGCGGCTGTAGATATTGCCCGCCACCTTGAGGTCGAACAGGTCGGCGCCGTGCTGCGTGTTGTCAAAAGCGTAGGCCACGGTCTGGTAGATCGGCACGGCAACAGCCTTGGTGGTGGGGTCCGGGGTGTAGCCGCCATGCACGGCAATGGTTTCGATTTTCATGAACAAAAATTCCTTGAATGGGGAGCGAAGAGGCTGCGTATTGTCGGGCAGTTTGCGTGAGGCCTAGATGCACACACCTAGGAAAAAATCCGGAAATAAGGTGTTCATACTAGGGCGAACCCAGAGAATTCAGCCCGGCAACCCAGCTTTCAATTTTTACCGGAGAATTCTTCATGGCTGAACAAAAACTGACAACCCTTACCAATGAGTTGATCGAATCGTATGGCAAAACCGCCAAAAATGTGATCAACGCCTACCGCGTGGGCAACGAACGCATCATGCTCTTCGTGGACCAGAGTTTCGTCGCCGCGCTTGACATGGCTGGTCCGCGTCTGAGCGACAAGGTGCGTACCGATGCCGTTGCTGCCGAAAAGAAGCTGACCGCTTATTACACTATGAGTGTCGAAAAGACCTCTGACAACGCCAACCTGGTGATTGACAAGGCCGTGGAACTGGTAGAGAAAAGTCTGGAACAAGTCGCAGCCAATGCAGAACGTTTCGAGCAATCAACCGGTGTCACAGCCCTGAGTTCTCTGGCGAGCGCTGCGGTACCTGCTGCCCAGGCCGCAACCAAGGCAGCCGTTAAACTTGAAGCCCAATCCAGTGTGTTGGCCGACAAGATTGCTGGCAAAAAACCCAAAGCAAAGACGGCGGCAGCCAAACGCTCGGTCGCCAAGAAGGTGGTGCGTGCACGTACTGCCACCGCCACCACCAAGCTGAATAATCAACCAGTGATCAGCCAATCACGGCAAAGACCCGCGTCGATGCCGTGATCTGGTGCGCTTTCGCACGCTACCAAGGTCGCGTCAACCTTGGTTAGCCCCTTCAAGACAGTCTCTTTCCCTCTTTTGGATGCGCAAACACCCGCAGGTTTGTAGCTTTTTTGTTTACACTCCGCACTGGTTGCCGGAAGCTTGCTGAAATCATTCTCAGTCCCGGCAGCACCCCTTCATCCATCGAAGTCGGGGCTTCAGCCACTTGCCTGCTTGCATCGTTGAAAGAGACTATGAGACAATTTTTTTTCCGCCTCGGCGTCCTTGCCGCTGTGTCATCCCTTTTCTTGCTGCCTGCACAGGGAATTGCCAAACCGCATGCGTCCTCCAGGCACAATAAACATATCAGTAAATCAGTCAGTAAACCAATCAGCAAACAACTTAATAAACAAGTCAGTAAACAACAAGTTCGGGCCACACGCATTGCACATGCTGCTGCACCGAAAAAGATAAAGGTGGCGCGTAAGCCCGCACCAGCACCGGTTGCGGTCATCCCCCAGAAACCCTCCTATGGACAACTCGCCGGTTTGCATACGGCACCGGATGCCCTGGCTTTGAAGTCCAGCGTCGCCTTCGTTGTTGACCAGGACACCCACGAGGTACTGCTGAAGAAAAACGAATCGGCCGTCCTCCCGATTGCTTCCATCACCAAACTGATGACCGGGCTACTGATTAGTGAATCCAGGCTGCCCATGAACGAGATGATCACCATCACCCAGGAAGACGTGGATACCGAGAAGGGCAGCACCTCCAGATTGCGTGTCGGAACCGAACTGAGCCGGGGAGAGTTGCTCCATCTGGCGTTGATGGCCAGCGAAAACCGTGCAGCCAATGCCCTGGGACGCACCTATCCCGGTGGACTGCCCGTATTTGTCAACCTGATGAACGAGCGTGCCAAGTCGTTGAAAATGAACGATACCAGCTACGTTGAACCTACGGGACTGTCGAGCAAGAATCAATCCAGTGCACGGGATCTGGCCACGCTGGTGAGTTTTGCCTATGGCAATGCAACGCTCAGGGAGTTATCGACATCCACCGGGCATCAGGTTGCGGTGGGTAATCGCACCTTACAGTACAACAATACCAACCGCCTGGTAAAGAATCCTGCCTGGGATATTGGTATACAGAAAACGGGTTACATCTCCGAGGCCGGGCAATGCCTGGTCATGCAGGCCAAGGTGGCCGGGCGCAAGCTCATCATGGTATTCCTTGACTCTGCCGGAAAACTCAGCCGCATTGCTGACGCAGAGCGCGTCCGACGCTGGGTCGAGTCAACTTCGGCGCATACCGGCAGAAATGTGCCGCTGGCCAGTACCACGACAACGCACCCCAACCTGGTGCGCTAAGCCTTGAAATCGCAATATTGCCTGACCGGACATTGTTCGCACAAGGGGCGGCGCGCTTGGCACAGGTAGCGCCCATGCAGTATCAGCCAATGGTGGGCATGCATCCGGTACTCTTGCGGGACACACGCCAGTAGTTGTTCTTCGACTGCGCGTGGTGTGTTTCCCGTTGCCAGCCCGACCCGCACGGCAACGCGCAAAACGTGGGTGTCCACGGCTATCGTTGGCTCGCCAAACGCAATATTCAACACCACATTCGCCGTCTTGCGCCCCACGCCCGGCAAGGACTCAAGCTGCGCGCGCGTGCGCGGCACTTGCCCACCATACTGCTCGATCAAAATACGGCACGTTTCCAGCAAATGCCGGGCCTTGCTATGGTACAAGCCGATAGTTCGAATATGGGACTCCAGCTTTTCCAATCCCAGACCCAGCATGGCCTGCGGTGTGTTGGCAACAGCAAAAAGACGGCGTGTAGCCTTGTTGACACTTACATCCGTGGCCTGGGCACTGAGCAACACGGCAACCAGTAACTCGAATGGGCTGGCATACTCCAGCTCTGTTTCGGGATGGGGATTGGCCGCCCGCAGCATAGCAAAAAAAGCATCAATTGCAGCCGGACCACCCTTCATTCCCCACCACCCATGCCTACTTATGCAAGCCGCGTTCGTCCGGTTCATCCGTGGACGTACTGATCAGGCTGGTTTGCAGACCTCTGACCTTGCGCACGCCATACAGTACGTAGCCGCTCAATCCGTAAACAATGAACAAACCCAGAATAACCGTCGGAGGATCGATATTGATTGCTGCAATGCCCATGGCAATCAGCACAATGAATACAAAGGGAACACTTTTCTTCATGCTCAAATCTTTAAAGCTGTAGAACGGTACGTTTGTCACCATGGTCAAGCCTGTATACAAAACTACCCCAAACATGGGCCAGGCCACCGATGAACCTTTGAATCCAAAATCGGTGCATACCCAGATGAAACCCGCAACCAGTGCAGCGGCGGCTGGTGAGGGAAGTCCCTGAAAATAGCGTTTATCGACTACGGCTGTATTGACATTGAAACGTGCCAGGCGCAGGGCCGTACAGGCGCAATAGACAAAGGCTGCAAACCAGCCCCAACGCCCCAGCTCCTTGAGTGACCATACATAGGCAATAAGCGCCGGGGCTGCGCCAAATGACACCATGTCTGATAGGGAGTCCATTTGTTCGCCAAAAGCACTTTGTGTATTCGTCATGCGTGCCACGCGGCCATCCAGGCTATCGAGCACCATGGCAAAGAAAATACCGACAGCGGCCAGGTCAAACTGCCCCTTGAAAGCCATGATGATGGCGTAGAAACCGCCGAATAACGCAGCCAGGGTAAACAGATTTGGCAATATGTAAATACCCTTACGCCGCTTGCGAATCATGACTTCAGAGTTGCCCGTTGTCGCAGAATCTCTACTTTCTTGCATAAACTTTCCTTGTTAATCCGGAGCTGCGCAAAGCCCCCCGAAACACTTCACATCACTTCGATACCGTAAGACGGTTGCAAGGATACTACAGACAGTTTCTGGCCTGGGGATAAACAAATTCTCGTCCATGTCCGTGCAAGTCTGGCTTTTGCTGCTACAGTGCAAAAAAGTGCAATTTTGTGGTGAAAAGTGCCGCGAAGTACCGTAAGGTGCCTTTTTGAGCTGTATTGTTCCATGAAGGTTGGTTTGTAGTGTTTCAGGGTGCCTCGTCTCTTTGTCTGGATGCAAAAGGAAGGCTGTCGGTTCCTTCCCGGCATCGGGATTGCCTGAATGCACTGGCCGACGATCAGCTCACCATTACCCGCCATCCCCATGGCTATTTGATGTTGTATATCCGACCTGAGTGGGAGAAGACCCGTGAACGTATTGCCGCGCTACCGATGGAAGCCCAGTGGTGGAAGCGCATTCTTTTGAGTAACGCCATGGATGTGGATATGGATCGCACGGGCCGGATTCTGGTTTCACCCGAGTTGCGTGCTGCTGTTGGCATTACACGCGAGGTCATGTTGTTTGGCATGGGCAACCATTTCGAGTTGTGGGACAAGGCGAATTACGAAGCGCAGGAAGCACAGTTCAAGCAGGCTCCCATGCCTGCGGTGATCCAGGGATTTTCTTTTTAGGGTGTGTTGGTGGAGAGTCGGGATATTCATGCGCATGCCACGGTGTTGGCCAGGGAAGCTGTAGATGCCTTGTTTGGCGCTCCAGAGGGGAATGGAACGAATGGAACGTATGTGGATGCAACCTTTGGCCGTGGCGGGCATTCGCGTCTGATACTGGCGCGTTTGTCGACCCAGGGTCGTTTGGTTGCGTTTGACCGTGATCCGGACGCGGTGGCCTGGGCCAATAACAACAATGCTATTGTCGATACGCGCTTTTCCATTCGTCACGCGCCCTTTTCGCAGTTGAGCGCCTTGTCGGGTGCCGGTGTTGCTGGCGTTTTGATGGATTTGGGGGTTAGCTCACCCCAGATCGACAACCCACAGCGTGGTTTCAGTTTCCGCTTCGATGGGCCGCTGGATATGCGCATGGATACTTCGCGTGGACAGAGTGTGGCGCAATGGTTGGAAGAAGCCGAGGGCGACGCTATCGCAGAGGTGATTCGTGTGTATGGAGAGGAACGTTTTGCTGCTGCGATTGCGCGCGCGATTGTGGCGCACCGCAAGGCCGTCGGCCCGATTACCAGCACCAGCGAACTGGCGACCCTGGTGGCGGGCGCGGTCAAAACACGGGAGGCTGGCCAGAATCCGGCCACGCGCACGTTTCAGGCCTTGCGGATATTCATCAACGCTGAGTTGGAAGAATTGCAGGCCGCCCTGGATTCCTGTTTGCAGGTGTTGCAGCCCGGCGGGCGTCTGGTAGTCATCAGTTTTCATTCTCTGGAAGACCGTATCGTCAAACAATTCATCGCCAGCCATTCGCGTGATGGTTACGACCGCAAAAAGCCTTTGGCGCAACCCAATGCCATTTTGCTCAAGGCGTTGGGGCGCGTTCGACCCGGTGCAGACGAAGTGCGTGGTAACCCGCGCGCGCGCAGTGCCATCATGCGGGTGGCGCAAAGGACTGCGGCATGATGCGACTGAATCTGGTGTTGCTACTGGCTGTGCTGCTAAGTGCCTTGTATCTGGTGGGCTTGCAGTACGATTCGCGCCGCTTGTTTACGGAGCTGGACAAGCTGAATGCCGAAGCCATCCGTCTGGAGACGGAGTACGAGCGCTTGCAGGTTGAGAAAAGGGCGCAAGCCACACCGGCGCGTGTGGAACGCCTGGCGCGCGAGAAGTTGCAGATGCAGTTGGCATCTCCCGGTATCACGACTTACGTCAGTTACTCCGCGCCCGAAGAGCACAAGAATCCATAAAAATCCAAAAAATTCATGAGCCGCAGTATCCAGTACACATCCAGTCCTTTGCTGGCCAGTCGCACGCCGGTATGGCGCAGCAAGCTGGTCGTGGGGGCCGTTGCCCTGGCGTTCTTCGGTCTGGCAGCACGTGCGGCCTATATTCAGGTCGTGGCGAATGATTTTTTCCAACGCCAAGGGGCGGTGCGTTTTGCGCGCACCCTGGAATTGCCGGCCAATCGGGGGCGAATCCTGGATCGCAACGGTTTGATCCTGGCCTCCAGCGTGCCCGCTTCAAGCATCTGGGCCATTCCCGAGGATGTGGAAATCAGCAAGGAGCAGCTCAAACGGCTGGCACAGTTGCTGGAGATGTCCGAGTCGGATCTGGCCAAAAAGTTTGCCGACGAGGACAAGACGTTTGTGTGGGTCAGGCGGCAGGTGGATGATCCTGTGGCCCGTGAAATCAGTGCGCTCAATATCAAGGGGATATATCTGCGCAAAGAGTACAAACGCCAGTACCCGGAAGGCGAAGCCGCCGTGCATGTGGTGGGCTTTACCAATGTGGAGGACAAGGGCCAGGAAGGGGTTGAGCTGACCTTTAATGACGCATTGTCAGGGCGCAGTGGATCCCGCCGCGTCATCAAGGACCGGCTGGGGCGTGCGGTCGAAGACGTGGGCGAACAGATTCCTCCGGTTGATGGGCGTGACCTGCAACTGAGTATCGACAGCAAGGTGCAGTTCTTTGCGTACCAGAAACTGCGCGCTGCGGTAGAAGAGAACAAGGCCAAGGCGGGCAGCGTGGTGGTGCTCGATGTCTTGACGGGGGAAGTGCTCGCACTGGCCAACTATCCCAGTTACTCCCCCACCAGACGCGCCAACCTGACTGGTGCGCAGTTGCGCAACCGGGCACTGACCGATACGTTTGAGCCGGGCTCGACCATGAAACCCTTTGTGGTCGCGCTGGCGCTGGAAAAGGGGCTGGTGCGGCCCGAGACCGTGATCCAGACTGCGCCTGGGAGACTCAGCATTGGCTCGGCGACCATCAGCGATGCGCATCCGCATGGCGCCTTGACCGTGAATGAGGTCATCCAGAAGTCCAGCAATGTGGGCACCGTCAAGATGGCCATGCAACTCAAACCCCAGGAAATGTGGGAAATGTTCAACCAGGTTGGCCTGGGGCAAAAACCGAAGGTGCCCTTTCCTGGCGTGGTCAGTGGCCGACTGCGCTCGTATAAAACCTGGAAGCCCATTGAACAGGCCACGATGAGTTATGGCTATGGCCTCTCCAGCAGTCTGTTTCAGTTGGCGCGCGCCTACAGTGTTTTTGCACGGGAAGGTGAACTGGTGCCCGTGACCTTGTTGAAATCAACCGCACCCACAGAAGGGGTGCGTGTGCTGGATGCACGCCATGCCCAGGCAATGCTCAACATGTTGCATATGGTGGCCGGTCCCGGTGGCACGGCGCCCAAGGCGCAAACGATGGGCTATTCAGTGGGCGGTAAGACCGGAACCGCGCACAAGCAGGAAGGACGTGGCTATGCCAGTAAGAAATACCGGGGATTTTTCGTCGGCATAGCCCCCATCGAGAGCCCGCGTATCGTCGTTGCCGTGATGATTGATGAACCCAGCAATGGCAAGTATTTTGGCGGGGACGTGGCGGCCCCGGTGTTCAGCGAAACCGTACAGCAGACCCTGCGTATGCTGGGGGTGCAACCCGATATGGCGGTGAAGCCGCAAATCGTGGCGCAGGCGGTTGAGGAAAGTTTCTGATGCAAGAACTCAGCACGCCAGCGCAGGCCGCCCAGTGGTTGCACCAGAGGGTGCGGGGCCGCTTGCTGTCTGACAGCCGCCAGATTGCGCCAGGTGATGGTTTTCTTGCCTGGCCGGGTGCGGCGGTTGATGCGCGCCATTTTGTTGCCCAGGCTTTGCAGCGTGGTGCGACGGCGTGCCTGGTGGAGTGTTCGGGGGTGGGCGCGTTTGGCTTGCAAGGCGACCAGATCGCCACCTATGTCGGTTTGAAGGCTGCAACCGGGGCTATTGCCGCAGAGTTTTTTGGACAACCCTCGCACGCGCTGCAAATGCTGGCGGTCACCGGGACCAATGGCAAAACGTCCACCGCGTGGTGGCTGGCGCAGGCCTTGTCGGCACTTGCGCCACCGCACACCCTGCCGTGCGGCATGATCGGCACCCTGGGCGTGGGGCGGCCCGGTTTCGGGTTTTCTGCCACGGGGCTGACCACACCTGACCCGGTGTTGTTGCAGCAGACTTTGCGCCGCTTCGTGGATGAGGGGTTGCGGGCCTGTGCTATCGAGGCATCGTCCATCGGAATAGAAGAGCACCGGCTCCATGGCACCCACATCCGCATGGCGCTCTTCACCAATCTGACGCAGGACCATCTGGACTACCACGGCAGCATGGCGGCGTATTGGCAAGCCAAGCGGCGCTTGTTTTCCTGGCCTGGTCTGCAATGCGCGGTGATCAATGTGGACGATTCGCAGGGGTCCGAGTTGACGCAAGCACTCAATGCATCGAATATTGATCTGTGGACCGTCTCCTGCCAGCGTGCGGCCCGCTTGCGTGCGCGCGCCATTGCGTATGACACCCATGGTGTGCGGTTCGAGGTGGTGGAAGGGGCGGATGTAGAGCTGCTGCATGCCAATACGGTGGGGCTTCACAACGTGTCCAACCTGCTGGGTGTGCTGGGCGCCATGCGTGCTTTGGGTGTGCCCTTGCAACTTGCGGCGCAGGCCTGCAGCACATTGCAACCAGTGCCCGGACGCATGGAATTCCAGGGAGGTACGAATGCGCCCCTGGTGGTTGTGGACTATGCACATACCCCGGATGCGCTGGGCAAGGCTCTGGCAGCGTTGCGACCCCTGGTGTCGCGGCGGGGAGGCCGTCTGTGGTGTGTTTTTGGCTGTGGCGGCAACCGCGATGCCATCAAGCGCCCCCTGATGGGCGCCATCGCGTCGCAAAAAGCGGATTGGGTGCAAGTCACCAGCGATAACCCGCGCGATGAAAAACCCGAGGCCATCATCGCGCAAATTCTCCTGGGGCTTTCGCCCAGCAAGTCGGTGGACGTGCAGGTGGACCGCGCGCAGGCCATTGCGGACACCATCACACGTGCCAACACCAACGATGTGGTGCTGATCGCAGGCAAGGGGCACGAAGAAACACAGGAAATTGCGGGCATGAAATTGCCTTTTTCGGATTCCGAACACGCAGCAAAGGCTTTGCGCGCGCGCAGTCAGAACATGAATCTTCAAGCATGAAACCAATGACGGCAATGATGCCAATGATGGATGTGGCCCAGGTGGCCCGGTGGCTGACACCTTCGCGTTTGCACGGTGATGGCAATACGTCGGTCATGCCGGTCATGCGGGTGCATACCGATACCCGTACCCTGGAGCCGGGAGACCTGTTCGTGGCGATCAAAGGGGAAAACTTTGATGCCAATGCCTTGCTGCGCGAGGCACAAGCGCGTGGTGCCGTGGCGGCCATCTGTCACCCCGACGCGGATCGCAATGGCGTGACGCTGGCATGCATTGAAGTACCCGATACCCGGCAGGCGTTGGGTGCGCTGGCAGCAGCCTGGCGTGCGCAATTCGACGTGCCGCTTATCACGGTTACCGGCAGCAATGGCAAAACCACCGTGACCCAGATGCTGGCGAGTATCCTGCGCGCCTGGAAGGGTGACGCAGCCTTGGCCACACTGGGCAATTTCAACAATGACATTGGCGTGCCTCTCACCCTGCTGCGCTTGCGCAGGCACCACCAGATTGCCGTGCTGGAACTGGGCATGAACCATCCCGGTGAAATCGCCAGCCTGGCGGCCATGGCGCAGCCCACCGTGGCGCTGGTCAACAACGCACAACGCGAGCATCTGGAATTCATGGCAACCGTGCAGGCCGTCGCGCTGGAAAATGGTTCTGCCATTGCCGCCTTGGGTGCGCAAGGTGTTGCTGTATTCCCCCGTGACGATGCGTTTACCTCCACCTGGAAAAACCTGGCGGGCGCGCGCAACCAGGTGACGTTTGCCATGGACGAGGCCGTGGGTGTTACTGCCCACGATGCGCTAGGCTGCATGGCCGCACAATGGGTGCAGGGAGCTTGGGCAGTGCAAGCGCACGGCATGGGCCAGGAGCTGGACTACCGGCTGAACATTGCCGGGCGCCACAATGTCAAGAATTCCTTGGCGGCGGCGGCGGCGGCCTTGTCTGCTGGCGTGCCTGCTGAAGCCGTTGTGCAGGGATTGCAGGCCTTTGAGCCGGTCAAGGGGCGCTCACGGGCTTTTGTCGTGCGTCTGCCAGGGCGCGAGGTGACGGTGGTGGACGACAGCTACAACGCCAACCCCGACTCGGTGCGTGCCGCTATTGATGTCCTGGCGGATTTGCCCGGTCCGCAGTTGCTGGTCTTGGGCGACATGGGCGAAGTGGGCAATCAAGGCCCGCAGTTTCACGCAGAGGCGGGCTCTTATGCGCGGGAAAAAAATATAGGAAAACTGCTGTGTACCGGCGTGCAGTGTGCGCATACAGCTGCCAATTTTATAGCAGGGAAGCACTTTGACACTATCGAGGCGCTGGAGGTGGCAGTGCTTGCCGAATTGCCCCATGTGGCCAGCGTCCTGGTAAAAGGTTCGCGCTTTATGCGCATGGAGCGCATTGTGCAGGCCATTGGTCTTGCAGCGCAGCGATGAGATAAAAAGAGAGTGGGGAACTGTACATGTTGTTGAGTCTGGCCCAGTGGTTGCAAACCCTGTCACCCGAATGGGGTCACTTCCGGGTTTTCCAGTACATCACCTTTCGGGCGGTGATGGCTGCCTTGACCGCGCTGGTGATCGGTCTGGCAGCCGGTCCCTTTGTGATAGCGCATTTGCGTGCGCTCAAGATCGGCCAACCGATTCGCGGTTATGGTCTGGAGACGCATTTCCAGAAAAGCGGCACACCGACCATGGGTGGCGTCCTGATCCTGTTGGCGATTACGGTCTCGACCTTGCTGTGGGCGGATCTGAGCAACCGTTTTGTCTGGATCGTGCTGCTGGTGACATTGGGCTTTGGTGCCATTGGTTGGGTGGATGATTGGCGTAAGGTGGTGAGAAAAGATCCCGAAGGCATGCGTTCGCGCGAGAAGTACCTGTGGCAGTCCGTCGTCGGTTTGATGGCTGCGCTTTACCTGGTTTTCAGTATTTCGGAAAACTCCAACTGGCGTGTGCTGGAGCTGTTTTTTAATTGGGTGCGCTCTGGTTTTGATGTCAACCTGCCGCCCAAGGCAGGTTTGTTGTTGCCATTTTTTAAGGAAATCAGTTATCCACTCGGGGTTCTGGGCTTCGTGATTCTGACCTACCTGGTGATCGTTGGCTCCAGCAATGCCGTGAACCTGACCGACGGGCTGGACGGGCTAGCGATCATGCCGGTGGTGCTGGTGGGGGCTTCTCTAAGCGTGTTTGCTTACGTCACCGGCAGTGCGGTGTACTCAAAGTATCTGTTCTTTCCGTATATTCCGGGCTCAGGCGAACTGATGATATTTTGTTCGGCCCTGGGGGGTGCTGGCCTGGCCTTCTTATGGTTTAACACGCATCCGGCGCAGGTTTTCATGGGCGATGTAGGGGCACTGGCCCTGGGGGCGGCTTTGGGCACCATTGCCGTGATCGTGCGTCAGGAAATTGTGCTGGCCATCATGGGCGGTATTTTCGTGGTTGAAGCCCTGTCGGTCATGGTGCAGGTGAGCTTTTTCAAATTCACCAAGAAGCGTTTTGGCGAGGGGCGCAGATTGTTGCGCATGGCACCCTTGCACCACCACTTTGAAAAAGGGGGATGGAAAGAGACGCAGGTTGTGGTGCGGTTCTGGATCATCACCATGTTGTTGTGTCTGGTGGGCTTGTCCACCCTGAAATTGAGGTAAGCAGTGCAAAGCTTGCAAGGTCTCGCAGTATTGATCCTGGGCTTGGGTGTTTCAGGTCTGTCGATGGCGCGTTGGTGCCAGCGTGCGGGTGCGCGTGTGACGGTTGCCGATACGCGCGCACAGCCACCGCAGTTGCCGCGCCTGCGCCAGGAGTTGCCGCAGGCCACTTTTGTGCATGCCCCCATGGACGGCGCGCTGCTTGAAGGCAGCGATGTACGCGCCGTGTTCAAAAGTCCCGGTTTATCGCCACAGGACGTGCAGGGCGTGGTTGCAGCGGCGCAGGCCAGGGGACTATGGGTGGCAGGCGAACTCGACCTGTTTGCCCAGGCCTTGGCAGAGTTGCGGCAAGCACAACAATACCAGCCCAAAGTGTTGGCCATTACCGGCACTAATGGCAAGACCACAGTGACGGCACTCACCAGGCATTTGCTCGACTGGGCTGGCAAGCCGGTGGTCATGGCTGGCAACATTGGCCCGGCGCTGCTCGACACCCTGTCCCAAGCAATGGACACGCAGGCTCTGCCCGAGGTCTGGGTGCTGGAATTATCGAGTTTTCAATTGGATGGCGTGGCACAGTTCGAGCCCACGGCGGCGACCGTGCTCAATGTGACGCAAGACCATCTGGACTGGCACGGGAGCATGTCGGCGTATGCCAAAGCCAAGGCCCGCATCTTCGGCCAACACGGCCAGTTGGTGCTCAACCGGGATGACCCATTGGTAATGTCCATGATGTCCATGTTGCCTGCTCCGGTCAAGGGAACACCTGCACGCACCTGGGTGACGTTTGGCAGCGGCATGCCGCAGCGGCCAGGTGACTTTGGCATGGAAGAAGTCAATGGCATGGTCTGGCTGGTGCGTGCCTTGGAGGCAGATGAGACGCGCCGCAAGAAAAAAGACGCGCTGCCGGAGCTGCATTTTCAGCGCCTGATGCCCGCTGATGCGTTGCGCATTCGGGGGCGGCACAACGCGGGCAACGCACTAGCTGCCTTGGCTTTGTGTGCGACAGCGGGCTGCACGCTGGCGCCTTTGCTGTTTGGTTTGCGTGAATACCGGGGCGAGCCGCATCGGGTGCAATCCATTGCCAGTGTCAATGGTGTGGAGTTTTTTGATGATAGCAAGGGTACGAACGTAGGTGCCACGGTGGCAGCATTGCAAGGTCTTGGCGCCGAGCGCAAGGTGGTAGTCATTCTGGGTGGTGAGGGCAAGGGGCAGGATTTCTCGCCGCTGGCACCCGCCGTTGCCCGTCATGCACGCGCCGTGGTGCTGATCGGGCGTGATACCCCGCTGATCCGCCAGGCCATCGCAACCACCGGAGTTCCCCTGGTGGATGCAGGCTCGATGCAAGAGGCGGTAGCGCAAGCCCGTGGGAATGCCCAGGCGGGCGATGCGGTTTTGTTATCTCCTGCGTGCGCCAGTTTTGACATGTTTGATAACTATGAACATCGTGCGCGCGTGTTTTGTGCCGCAGTCCAGGAGTGGGCGCGCGCTTGTGGGGTGGAGTTGGAGGTTGGGGCGTGAACAGCCTGGGACAAACCTTGTCGGGTTGGTTTTCGACCCGCACGGCCGAGTTGCCGGTCCGACTGGGGCCCTGGGGATCATCGACTGCATCACAGACCGCAGCCCCGATGCGCAGCTTTGACCAACCGTTGACATGGGTGGTGGTGGCACTGACGTTGTGGGGTCTGGTGATGGTCTACTCGGCTTCGATTGCGATGCCTGAAAACCCCAGATTTTCCAAATACACCCACACCTACTTTCTGGTGCGCCATGCGCTGTGGCTCGTTATGGCCTTTGTTGCGGCGCTAATTGCCTTTCAGGTGCCACTTTCAACGTGGGAGCGTTCGGCCCGTTGGTTGTTCGTTGCGTCCCTTGTACTGCTCATGCTCGTGCTGATACCCGGCATCGGCAAGGTGGTGTATGGTGCCCGCCGCTGGATAGCCGTTGGCCCCTTGAGTGTCCAGCCTTCCGAGGTCGCCAAGCTCGCGGTACTGCTTTACGCGGCGGACTACATGGTACGTAAGATGGATGTAAAGGAGCGTTTTTTCCGCGCGGTGCTACCGATGGCAACGGCGATTGCCGTGGTTGGCCTGCTGTTGCTGGCCGAACCGGACATGGGCGGTTTTATGGTGATTGCCGTCATCGCCATGGGTATTTTGTTTCTGGGGGGCGTTAATGCCCGCATGTTTTTCCTGATTGCGGCCATTTTGCTGGTGGCGTTTGTGTTGATGATTTATTTCAGCGAGTGGCGACGCGAACGCATTTTTGCCTATCTCGATCCCTGGACGGAAAAGCATGCCCTGGGCAAGGGCTACCAGTTGTCGCATTCCTTGATTGCCATTGGGCGCGGCGAAATTTTTGGCGTTGGTCTGGGCGGTAGCGTGGAAAAATTGCATTGGTTGCCCGAAGCGCATACCGATTTTTTGCTGGCTGTGATTGGTGAGGAGTTCGGCTTGGTGGGCGTGCTGGTGTTGATCGGTTTGTTCCTGTGGCTGACGCGGCGCATCATGCACATCGGCCGCCAGGCTATCGCGCTGGATCGGGTATTTCCCGGGTTGGTGGCGCAGGGTGTGGGTATCTGGATAGGGTTTCAGGCTTTCATCAATATGGGCGTGAACCTGGGTGCCTTGCCGACCAAGGGATTGACCTTGCCCTTGATGAGTTACGGAGGCTCGGCCATCATGATCAATCTGGTAGCCATTGCCATGGTGCTGCGCGTTGATTTCGAGAACCGACAACTGATGCACGGAGGCCGCGTATGAGCAAGGGTACGGGTACAGGTGCGCGCCAGCGTTGCGCCCTCATCATGGCTGGGGGCACCGGCGGACACATCTTTCCCGGTTTGGCTCTGGCGCAGGCGCTGCGTGCACGCGGCTGGCGCGTGCATTGGCTCGGTGCGCCAAATAGCATGGAAAGCCGCATTGTCCCCACACATGGGTTTACGCTGGAACTGGTGGACTTTTCCGGGGTACGTGGCAAGGGACTGGGTACGCTACTGGCACTGCCGTGGCGCTTGCTGCGTGCATGTGTGCAAAGCATCCGGGTGTTGCGCCGTGTCAGGCCGGATGTGCTGGTGGGGCTGGGCGGTTACATCACACTGCCCGCCGGATGCATGGGCGCGTTGCTGGGCCGGCCTCTGGTTCTGCATGAGCAGAACTCCATTCCCGGCCTTTCCAATAAAGTCCTGGCGCGGCTGGCGCGCCGGATATTCACGGCATTTCCCACCACGCTGCCCAGGGGGCAATGGGTGGGCAATCCCTTGCGTGCGGAGTTTTTACAGCAAGCCGATCCTCAGACACGGTTTGCGCAGCGCAGTGGCCCTTTGCAACTGCTGGTCGTGGGGGGGAGTCTGGGGGCGCAGGCGCTCAATACGCTGGTGCCCCAGGCGCTGGCGCTGATTCCTCCCGCCAATCGTCCCCAGGTCATCCACCAAAGCGGAGAAAAGCAGATTGATGCACTGCGCCACAACTATGCGCAGGCCGGGGTGCAGGCAGAGTTGACCCCGTTTATTGACAATACCGCGCAGGCCTTTGCCAAAGCGGACCTGGTGTTGTGCCGCGCTGGTGCCAGTACCGTGACCGAGCTGGCAGCGGTGGGGGCGGCTGCGGTTTTTGTCCCTTTTCCCTTCGCCGTGGACGACCACCAAACCTACAATGCGCGCTTTCTGGTGGACCAGGGGGCTGGCTGGCTGGTGCCGCAAGACCAGCTGACACCTGCCATGCTGGCCGATATGCTGCAAAAAACAGAGCGTTCCTCGCTTATGGCATGTGCCCTGCAAGCCAAAAGACTGCAAAAAACCGATGCCACGGATGCACTGGTGGCTGTTTGTGAGGAACTTGCCCGATGAAACATGCGATCAAACACATCCACTTCGTTGGCGTTGGCGGCTCGGGCATGTCCGGTATTGCCGAAGTCTTGTGTAACCTGGGTTATGTGATTTCGGGTTCGGACCTGTCCGACAGCACCACGCTCAAGCGCCTGGCCGGTATCGGGATCAAAACCTCGGTCGGCCATGCCCGCGCCAACGTTGCGGGTGCGGATGTCGTCGTCACTTCGACGGCGGTTCAGGCGGATAACCCGGAGGTGATGGTTGCGCGCGAGATGAAAATTCCCATCGTGCCACGGGCCTTGATGCTGGCCGAGTTGATGCGCCTCAAGCAGGGCATTGCCATTGCCGGCACCCACGGCAAGACCACCACGACCAGCCTGGTCGCCAGTGTCCTGGCCGAAGCGGGATTGGACCCCACGTTTGTGATTGGCGGGCGTCTCAACAGCGCCGGGGCCAATGCCCGCCTGGGGCAAGGGGATTACATCGTGGTCGAAGCCGATGAGTCCGATGCCTCGTTTTTGAATCTGATGCCGGTCATGGCAGTGGTGACCAATATTGATGCCGACCACATGGAAACCTACGGCCATGATTTTGGTCGGCTCAAGGCGGCATTTATTGATTTTCTGCACCGCATGCCGTTTTATGGCCGGGCCATCTTGTGTACGGATGACCCCGCCGTGAGCGCGATTGTCGAGCAGGTCACCTGCCCGGTCACCAGTTATGGATTTAATCCGCAATCCCAGGTGTGTGCGACCAAGGTACGTGCACAAGGCGGGCAGATGCACTTCACGGTGCAGCGGCGCAACGGAGAGGTTTCGCCCGATCTGGATGTGGTGCTGAACCTTGCGGGACGGCACAACGTGCTCAATGCACTGGCGGCGATTGCCGTGGCGTCGGAACTGGGTGTCAACGATGCGGCCATGCTCAAGGCCCTGGCGGAATTCAAGGGGGTGGGGCGGCGTTTCCAGTCCTATGGCGATCTGCCATTGCCTGCCGGGGGAGCTTTCAGCCTCATTGACGATTACGGCCACCATCCGGCGGAAATGGCTGCGACCCTGGCCGCAGCGCGCGGCGCGTTTCCGCACAGGCGGTTGGTGCTGGCATTCCAGCCGCACCGTTTTACTCGTACCCGCGATTGCTTTGAGGATTTTGTCAAGGTCATTGGCCAGGCCGATGCCGTTCTGCTCGGCGAGGTGTATGCTGCAGGCGAGTCACCGATTGTGGCTGCCGATGCGCGTGCCCTGGCGCGGGCGCTGCGCATCGCGGGCAAGGTTGAGCCGATCTTTGTCGAGAATATTGTGGATATGCCGCAGGTGATTGTGGACAGCGCCAGGGCGGGAGATGTTGTCATCTGCATGGGGGCTGGCTCGATTGGTGCGGTCCCGGCCAGGGTGCGTGACTTGCTGCAAAATAAGGAGCTTTATGGGCAGGGCGGATTATGAGCCAGTTTGGTAAGGTGGCGGTATTGATGGGGGGGGCTTCGGCTGAGCGGGAGGTGTCCCTGATGTCGGGTGGGGGCGTGCTCAAGGCCTTGCTTTCCAGAGGCGTCGATGCCCATGCATTCGACCCGGCGCAGCGCGCGCTCTGCGAGCTCAAGCAGCAAGGTTTTGCGCGCTGCTTCATCGCCCTGCATGGTCGTTTTGGTGAGGACGGGACGGTGCAAGGGGCATTGGAGCTGATGGGTATTCCGTATACCGGATCGGGAGTCATGGCATCGAGCATTTCCATGGACAAGATCATGACCAAACGCATCTGGCACTTTGAGGACTTGCCGACGCCACAGTGGTGTCGGGTAACCAGTGTCGCGCAAACCCGTGCTGCGTATGCCGAATTGGGTGGCCCCATGATCGTCAAGCCGGCGCATGAAGGCTCGACCATCGGTTTGACGCGCGTTGACTCGCTGGACCAGTGTGAGTCGGCCTACCTGCTGGCGGCCCGGCATGACCCCGCAGTGTTGTGTGAGCAGTTCATCGCCGGGGACGAGGTCACCTGTCCGCTGCTCGGACCCACCAATACGCCACAAGCACTACCGCTGATCCGCATCAAAGCCCCTGGCGGCAACTACGATTATCAAAACAAATACTTTAACGACGACACCCAGTATCTGGTGCCCGCCGGTTTGCCTGACGGCGAAGAAGAGGCAATCGCCGCGCTGGCTTGCAAAGCCTATCAGGTGCTGGGCTGCCGTGGCTGGGCGCGCGCCGATGTGATGATTGACGCGGTGACGCGCCAACCCTACTTGCTGGAAATCAATACGTCCCCCGGCATGACCGGCCACTCGCTGGTGCCCATGTCGGCGCGGGCTGTTGGTATCAGTTATGAGGATTTGTGCATACGCTTGCTGGAGCATACCGATCTGGATAGCGGAGTTGCGGCATGAACCATGCCATGGTGGCGATACCTCTGGATGTACGTCTTATGAACGTGACCTCCATGCTGTTGTTGCTGGTTTTTCTTGCGCTGGCGTTCTTCTCGGCTGCGTGGGGTTTGTCGCGATTGCCGGTGTTTGACATCAAGGGTGTTGTGGTTGTTGGCGATGTGACACACAACAATGCCGTTACCCTGCGCGCGGATGTGCTGCCCCATCTGGCCGGGACCCTATTCAGTGTCGATCTGGCGCGGGTGCGTGAGGCGTTTGAGTCGGTCCCTTGGGTGCGCAGCGCCGTGGTGCGCCGTCAGTTTCCTGATCGTCTACAGGTTGCCTTGCAGGAACACCGGGCCGTTGCCTACTGGGGTGATGAGAGTGAGTCGCGGCTGCTGAATGATTTTGGCGAGGTATTCGAAGCCAATGTCGGCGAAGTCGAGCAGGACTTGTTGCCGCAGCTTGCCGGGCCACAGGGGCAAGCTGCCGAAGTGTTGGCCATGTACCGTTTGCTAGTGCCCATGTTTGAGGCGGTGGATGTTGGCGTGGACGCGGTGGAACTCTCCAGCGGTGGTAGCTGGCGTGTGCGCCTGGAAACGGATGCCATCCTTGAGTTAGGTCGTGGAGGCGAGCATGAGATATCCATGCGGGTGCAGCGGTTTCTTGCAACCCTGGATCAGGTTGTCACACGCTATCGGCGGCGGATTGACTCGGTGGAGTCCGCTGATTTGCGACATGAAAATGGTTATGCCATCCGGCTGCGTGGTGTCAGCACTACGGCATTGGCGGCGGCTAAAAGATAGCAAAAGTAGCGAAAGAAAGCTTTTCAGGTAAGAATATGGCGAAAGAATATAAGGACTTGGTTGTTGGTCTGGACATCGGGACGGCCAAGGTGATGGTGGTGGTGGCCGAAGTCATGCCAGGCGGTGAATTGAAGCTGGCCGGGCTTGGTGTTGCGCCGAGTAATGGCATCAAACGTGGTGTAGTTGTCAACATTGATGCCACGGTGCAAAGCATTCAACAGGCGCTACGCGAGGCCGAACTCATGGCCGATTGTGAAATCCGGCGGGTGTATACCGGCATTACCGGCAGCCACATCCGGGGCTTGAATTCCAAAGGCATGGTCGCGGTGAAAGACCGCGAAGTGACCCCGGCCGATGTGGCCCGTGTGGTCGAGACGGCCAAGGCCATCAATATTTCAACCGACCAGCGTCTGCTGCTGGTGGAGCCGCAGGAGTTCATCATTGACGGGCAGGATGTCAAGGAGCCGATTGGCATGAGTGGCATCCGGCTCGAAGCCATGGTACACATCGTCACCGGGGCACAAAGCGCGGCGGAAAACATCGTCAAGTGTGTGCGCCGTTGTGGATTGGAGGTCGAGCAACTGATGCTCAATCCCCTGGCGGCCAGCCAGTCGGTCCTGACGGAGGATGAGCGCGAACTGGGGGTGGCCCTGGTGGACATTGGCGCCGGTACCACCGATATTGCCATTTTTACCAATGGCGCCATTCGCCATACTTCGGTGATTCCGATTGCAGGTGATTTGATTACCAGCGATATCGCCATGGCATTGCGCACGCCAACCAAGGATGCGGAGGACATCAAGGTGGAAAGTGGCCACGCCAAGCAATTGCTGGTTGACCCCGAAACGCAGGTGGAAGTGCCTGGATTGGGTGACCGGGGTCCGCGTATGTTGAGCCGTCAGGCCCTGGCTGGTGTGATTGAGCCGCGTATTGAAGAAATATTTTCACTGGTGAATCAGGTCATGCGTGAGTCGGGATATGAGGAAGTTTTGTCCTCGGGGGTTGTGCTCACGGGTGGCAGTTGCATGATGCCTGGCATGGTTGAACTGGGCGAAGATATTTTCCTCAAACCCGTGCGCAGAGGTGTTCCCAAATACTCTGGCGCGTTAGCTGACATGGTAGCCCAGCCACGGGCGGCCACGGTAATGGGCTTGCTGGAAGAGGCGCGCCTGGCGCGTTTGCGTGGCTACAAGGTGGCACAAAAAAATGGCTTCACAAAAACCGCATTAAGTTCAATCAAGGACTGGTTCGTGGGAAATTTTTAGCTATAAAAATTGGATAATTAGCGGTTGAAAAAAAATCGCATTGGCAACGGTGCAGCATAACTTTTATATTCGACTAATTTTTGAAACTACAGGAGATCGGCATGCCCATAGAGATGATTAAAGAAGATACTTTTAACCAAGGAACCCGCATCAAGGTCATTGGTGTTGGCGGCGGCGGCGGTAATGCCGTTGAGCACATGATCTGTTCCGCCGTCGGCGGTGTCGAATTCATCTGCGCCAATACCGACTCGCAGGCATTGAGCCGTAGTACCGCGCACAGAACCATCCAGCTTGGCGCAGATGGCTTGGGGGCGGGCAGTAAACCCGACAAGGGCCGCGACGCCGCAGAACAGGCTGAAGCCGAGATAAAAGCCGCCATAGAAGGGGCTGATATGCTGTTCATCACGGCCGGCATGGGCGGAGGCACCGGCACTGGTGCTGCACCCGTGATTGCCCGCGTTGCCAAACAGATGGGCATCCTGACAGTGGGGGTGGTAACCAAGCCGTTTGATTTTGAAGGCAGCAGGCGCATGGGCAATGCCGACGCGGGCATGGCGGAACTCGAAGCCAATGTGGATTCGCTAATAGTCGTGCTCAACGAAAAGCTGTTGGGTGTTCTGGGCGACGAGATTTCTCAGGATGAGGCATTTGCGCGCGCCAATGACGTGTTAAAGAACGCTGTTGGCGGCATCGCGGAAATCATCAATGTCCCTGGTCATGTGAACGTTGACTTTGCCGATGTGCGTACCGTCATGGGCGAGCCAGGCAAGGCCATGATGGGAACGGCCATTGCACACGGACCGGAACGCGCCCGTATCGCCGCCGAACAGGCCGTGGCCTGCCCGCTGCTCGAAGGAACCGATCTCTCGGGTGCCAAAGGTGTTCTGGTGCTGATTACCGCTGCCAAGGGTTCGCTCAAACTGAGCGAGTCCAAGGTGGCCATGACGACCATCAGTGCCTTTGCTTCAACCGATGCCCATGTGATTTACGGCACGGCATACGACGACTCACTGGGTGAAAACATCCGTGTGACGGTGGTGGCAACGGGTTTGTCCAGTCAGAACGCGCGGCGTGTCGCGCCACCGATCATGCAGGTTGTTCCCACCGAACAGCGGCGCACGGGAACACACGATGTCCCGTTCCAGGTTCCGAGCATCGGCGGTCTGTCCGGGGCAGGTGGTGGTGTGGGCGCTGGCCGTGCACAACACGACTACACCGGCATGGCCACACCCAGCGTGTGGCGCCGTCCCACCGACCGCACATCGGCAGCTGCGCGTGTGGATGCCCTTTCCAGCGCCGGCGTGGAAGACTACGAAATTCCGGCTTTCTTGCGCAAACAAGCGGATTGATATCCATGCGCATCGTCCGGTGGTAAAGCAAAAAACCCTCAAGTCACTGACCCGTGCGGTTGGTGTTGGCCTGCACAGCGGGCAGCGCGTGGAGCTGGTGTTACGTCCCGCTCCGGTCGGGATGGGGATTGTGTTTCGTCGGGTGGATTTGCCCGTGCCGGTAGATATTCCTGTATCCGCCGCCGCTGTGACGGACACCCGGCTCGCGTCCACCCTGTCGTGCGGTCCGGTCAAGGTGCTTACGGTGGAGCATCTGATGTCGGCGTGTTGTGGATTGGGTATCGACAACATGCTGGTTGACATCAGCGCAGAAGAGGTGCCCATTCTGGATGGCTCTGCGGCGTCCTTCGTTTTCCTGTTGCAAACCGCTGGTATTGAATTGCAAAACGCCCCTCGGCAGTTTATGCGCTTGCACAAATCGGTGGAAGTGCGTGAAGGGTCCGGGCCTAATGAGAAATGGGCACGTCTGGAGCCATTTGATGGATTCAAACTGCGTTTCGAAATTGACTTCAAACATCCTGCGGTCGATTCCACCGGACAGTGTGTGGAGTTCGATCTGGGCACAGGTTCTTACGCGAAGGACATTGCCCGCGCGCGTACTTTCGGCTTTACCCGTGATGTGGAGATGATGCGAGCCAATGGTCTGGCATTGGGAGGCGGGCTCGATAATGCCATCGTGATGGATGATTACAAGGTACTCAATGCGGATGGCCTGCGCTACGACGATGAGTTTGTGAAGCACAAAATCCTGGATGCCATGGGTGACTTGTACCTTGTAGGCAAACCTTTATTGGCAAGTTACAGCGCCTTCCGTTCGGGACACGCACTGAATAACCGCTTGCTACGCGCACTCCTGGCCCAGACGGACGCCTGGGAACTGGTGACCTTTGCAGACGAAAAACTGGCACCCCAGGAGCGCGCGCGTTTGAAGTGGGCCTGGTAGTTGCCCCCTACTGTCCGACCCGGCCCCATTCCTGCTCGTAAGTAGTCACCAGCACCTGATTGGACAAGCGGTTGACCTCGGCAGGTAGCCGTGCCATGTCCTTCGGAAAATCAAACAGGGTGGGCAATGACGACGCATTCAGAAAGCGCAAGCCCTCGGGAAGGTTGGCAGGCAAGCGCCAGGGGCGGTGGCTGGCGATGATGTAGCCCCACTCGCCGAAGCTGGGCACGTTGGCGTGGTAGGGTGTGGCGTTCAGTCCCACAGACTCAATGGTCGAAACGACGGTCCAGAAACTTTGACGTGCCACCAGCGGCGAGGTGGTCTGGATGACGGCATAACCACTGGCAGACAGACGCTGTGCCAACAGGCTATAAAAACTGCTGGTGTAGAGTTTGCCAATAGAAAAGTTGGTGGGATCAGGAAAGTCCACGACGATGACGTCAAACACATCCGACCCGTTTGGATGCTCGTTATCTTGTAGCCAGATAAATGCATCGCTGTTGACGATATGCAGTTTTGGTGAGCTGAGTGCCCCGGCGTTCAGTCGGGCCATGGCTGCGTCCTGCGCAAAAAGCTTCGTCATATGGGGGTCCAGTTCCACCAGTGTGATACTTTCTACGCTCGGATATTTCAGGATTTCGCGCACCGCCATGCCGTCGCCACCACCCAGTACGGCCACACGCCGTGGGGCGCCGAAAGCCGCCATGGCCGGGTGTACCAGGGCTTCGTGGTAACGGTACTCGTCGCGCTCGCTGAACTGCAGGTTGCCATTCAGAAACAACTTGTGACCCGCACGGCCTTTGGTCACCACGATGCGCTGGTAAGGCGATGTTGCCGCCAATACGATGCGATCATGGTAAAACTTGTCCTCTGCCAATGAAGTGATTTCGTCCGCAGCGATAAAACCCAGCAAGAGTGTCACGAAAGTCAGCACACAAGCTGTCGCATGGGCGTGAAAACGGCGCAGTTCGTGCCGGAAAATCCACAAGGCCCAGAAAGCTACGGCAGCATTCATCAGGCCGAACAGCAAGCCGGTACGGATGAGTCCGAGTTGTGGAACCAATAACAAGGGAAAGGCCACCGATACGGCCAGGGCACCCAGGTAATCAAAGGTCAGCACCTGTGAGACCAATTCTCTGAGCACCACTTCGCGTTTGAGGATGCGCATGACCAAGGGAATTTCCAGGCCAACCAGGATACCGACCAGGCCGACCAGGGCGTATAAGAGAAAACGAAATGCCGTTGGCATGTAGGCATTGGCGAGAAAGAGCAGTGCAGGCAGACTCCCCCCGGCCAGGGCAACCAATAGCTCGGTACGCAGAAAAACCGCTGGTAGTTGCCGATCAAAAAACCGCGATAACCATGAACCAACGCCCATGGAAAACAGGTACGCACCAATAACGGTGGAGAACTGAAGGACTGAGTCGCCCAGCACATACGAAGCCAGTGCGCCCGCTGCGAGCTCATAGACCAGACCGCAGGCGGCGACGACAAAAACGCTCGCCAGCAGCGCCACCTCGAAAGCACGTGGCGCCGGGGGCGCAGCGTGTCCTGGGCTCAGGCGCGTCAATGAATTGCAGCGGCAATGATGATGCAAATACCCAGGCTCATGGCTGCCACGACCAGGGCCAGCGCGACATTTTGTTTTTCAACAATTTCGCCCCACAGATCGTAGGGCGTGATTTTGTCGATGATGATGAAACATAACCAGAATACCGCCACCCCCATCAGTGCGAACACGAGCGAGGCAACAACAACACCGGGTTTTATCATGTCAAAGCCCATGGGATGCTCCTGTAAATATCCTGTGAACAATATGGAAAAGTTTATACGTCGATATTGCCAGCACGCAAGGCATTGGCTTCGATGAAGTCGCGTCGCGGTTCGACTTCATCGCCCATCAGCATGGTAAATACCCGATCAGCCTCGATGGCATCCTCGATCTGTACCCTGAGCAGGCGACGCACGGCGGGGTCCATGGTGGTCTCCCAGAGTTGCTCCGGGTTCATTTCGCCCAGTCCTTTGTAACGTTGGCGGCTGGTTGCTTGTTCAGCCTGCACAATCAACCAGGCCATGGCCTCACGGAAAGTGCTTACCTTTTCCTCCTTGGCACGCTCACCCTCCCCGCGCAGGACACGTGCGCCATCACCTAACAGCCCCTTGAATGTGTTGGCAGCTTCTGCCAATACGGCATAGTCGGCACCGTGCACAAAGTCTTGCGTGAGTACGCTGCTTTTGACATTGCCGTGGTGACGACGGCTGATGCGCAAAATGGGTTTGTCAGTACGCACGTCAAATTCACCACTCACCTCGGCATCGGGTAGGCAGGCCTGCAATTGCGCTGCACAGACTTGTGCGTCGGCCACGGTATCGAGACTGAGTGCCACGCCGTCGGCCACTGCTTGCAGCGCTTGGGCATCCATGAAATTCTTCAGGCGGGCGATCACGCTTTGGGCAAGCTGGTGTTTGCGTGCCAGTTCAGCCAGCGTGTCGCCACTGAGCGTGGTGCCGTTGGCACCGCCCGTGAAAATGGATGCGTTGATCAAGGCGATGCGCAGCAGGAAACTATCGAGTGCGCTGCCGTCCTTGAGGTAGAGTTCTTCCTTGCCCGCCTTGACTTTGTAGAGGGGGGGTTGTGCAATGTAGATGTGACCGCGCTCGACCAGTTCGGGCATCTGGCGGTAGAAAAATGTCAGCAACAGGGTACGGATGTGCGCACCGTCCACGTCGGCATCGGTCATGATGATGATGCGGTGGTAACGCAGTTTGGCGGCATTGAAATCATCTCCGCCAGTGCTACCGCCAGCCTTGCCGATGCCCGTTCCCAAGGCGGTAATGAGGGTCAGAATTTCATTGCTGGTCAGGAGTTTTTCGTAACGGGCTTTTTCCACGTTCAAAATTTTGCCGCGCAGGGGCAAAATAGCCTGGAACTTGCGGTCCCGTCCCTGCTTGGCCGACCCACCGGCGGAGTCGCCCTCAACGATGTAAATTTCGCACAGTGCCGGGTCTTTTTCCTGGCAATCGGCCAGTTTGCCGGGTAAGCCCATTCCGTCAAGCACGCCTTTGCGCCGGGTCATGTCACGTGCTTTGCGTGCGGCTTCGCGGGCGCGGGCTGCCTCGATGATTTTGCCCACAATGGTCTTGGCATCATTCGGGCGCTCTTGCAGGTAATCGGCGAGCAGCTTGCTTACGATGTCCTCAACGGGTCCGCGCACCTCGCTGGATACCAGTTTGTCTTTTGTCTGGCTGGAAAATTTGGGCTCGGGCACCTTGACGCTCAACACGCAGGTAAGCCCCTCGCGCATGTCGTCACCAGCAACCTCGACCTTGGCTTTTTTGGCCAATTCGGTCTCATCAATGTATTTGTTGATGACGCGGGTCATGGCCGCACGCAAACCGGTCAGGTGGGTGCCGCCATCGCGTTGGGGAATGTTGTTGGTGAAGCACAGAACCTGTTCGTTGTAGCCACTGTTCCATTGCATGGCGACTTCCACACCGATGTTGGTGCCTTGGTCACTTTGACGATCCCCCATGGCGTGAAAGATATTGGGGTGCAGTACCGTTTTGCCTTTGTTGATGAAATTCACAAAACCTTTCACGCCACCAGCACCAGCAAAATCGTCCTCCTTGCCATTACGTTCGTCTTTCAGGCGGATGCGAACCCCATTGTTCAAGAAACTGAGTTCACGCAGGCGCTTGCTCAGAATTTCGTAATGGAATTCGTTGTTGGTCTGGAATATTTCGAGGTCAGGCAAGAAATGCACTTCGGTGCCACGTCGTTCGGTGTCACCAATGACTTTCATGGGCGAGACTTCGATCCCACCCACGACTTCAACCAGACGGTTTTGTACGACACCACGGCTGAATTCCAGAACGTGCATCTTCCCATCGCGACGGATGGTCAGGCGCAGCATCTTCGAGAGCGCGTTGACACAGCTGACCCCCACGCCGTGCAGGCCGCCGGATACCTTGTAGCTGTTCTGGTTGAACTTGCCGCCAGCGTGTAATTCGGTGAGCGCGATTTCAGCGGCGGAGCGTTTGGGCTCGTGTTTGTCGTCCAGTTTGATCCCGGTGGGTATCCCGCGTCCGTTGTCCACCACACTGATGGAGTTGTCGGAATGGATAGTGACCAGAATGTCGTCACAGTGACCGGCGAGTGATTCGTCAATCGAGTTATCCACCACCTCGAAGACCAAGTGATGCAAACCAGTGCCATCCGAGGTATCTCCGATGTACATGCCGGGGCGTTTGCGCACGGCCTCCAGTCCCTCCAGGATTTGAATGGAACCTTCACCATAGGCCTCCGTCGCACCGGCCTGGTTGGTGTCGATGGTGGGTTGAAAGTTGGAACTATTAACGCCCCCTTCACCCGTATGCACAACGGCATCGTTTGTGTTCGGGGTGGCAATGGGCTGGTTTTCTTCGGTCATGGCTTGGTGCTAGATTGGATCCGATTAGATTCGCATGGGCATCACCACATACTTGAATGTGGCATCGTCGGGGATGGTGAACAGGGCAGAACCACTGGCGTTCGATAGTTCCAGCTTCACCATGTCCTGGGTCATGTTGACCAGAACATCAATAAGATAACTTACATTGAAGCCGACTTCAATGCTCTCGCCTGCGTAGTCGATATCGAGTTCATCCACCGCTTCTTCCTGCTCGGCGTTGTTGGAGGCAACACGCAGGCAGCCGGGGTCCACGTTCAGACGGACGCCTTTGAATTTTTCACTGGTCAAGATGGCCGTGCGCTTCAGGGCAGCCAGCAACGCGGCGCGTCCCAGGATGATGCTGTTTTTGTGGTTTTTGGGAATGACGCGGTTGTAGTCCGGGAACTTGCCTTCCACCAGCTTTGTGACGAACTCCATGCCGTCGAAGATGAATTTGGCCTGGTTGCTGGCAAACTGCATCTCGATACTGCCCTCTGAGTCGTGGAGCAAGCGCTGCAGTTCAGCCACGGTCTTGCGCGGCAGAATGACCGCCTGTCTGGGAACCTCCACGTCCAGCGTGGCCGAAGCAAATGCCAGGCGGTGTCCGTCGGTTGCTACCAGACAGAGTTGTTGCCCTTCGGCGACAAACAGGATGCCATTGAGGTAGTAACGAATGTCGTGCAGTGCCATGGCAAACGACACCTGGCCCAGCAGGGTTTTGAGGGTTTTTTGCGGAACGCTGAATGCCGGGCCGAGGTTGGTGGCCTCTTGCACCAGTGGAAAATCATCCGCTGGCATGGTTTGCAGGGTGAATTTGCTTTTGCCGCCCTTGACCATGATCTTGTTTTGTGCCGTTTCCAGCGAAACAATCTGATCCGCTGGCATGGTGCGCAAAATGTCGATAAGCTTGCGTGCGTCTACGGTCGTGCCGAAATCGCCACTGTCGCCGCCCAGATCGGTGGTCGTGCGTATCTGAACTTCCAGGTCACTGGTAGTGACTTGCAGTGAAGTGCCCGATTTGCGTAGCAATACATTCGCCAGTACGGGCATCGTGTGTCGACGTTCGACAATTCCGGCTACGGATTGCAGGACTGACAGTATTTTGTCCTGCGTTGCCTTCAATACAATCATGTTGATCTCTTTTTTGTTCAACCCTTGAGGGTTTGTTCCAATACGTGCAGTTGCTGGTTCAACTCGGTAATTTGTTGGCGCTCACTGCTGATTTTGCGTACCGCGTGCAGCACCGTCGTGTGATCGCGTCCGCCGAAAAGTTCGCCAATTTCCGGCAGGCTTTTCTGGGTTAATTCCTTTGCCAGGTACATGGCAATCTGACGCGGGCGGGCAATGCTGGCCGGGCGCTTGGAGGAATACATGTCGGCAACCTTGATTTTGTAATAATCCGCTACCGTTTTTTGAATGTTTTCGACCGAAATTTGCCGGTTCTGGATAGAAAGCAGGTCACGTAGCGCATCCCTGGCCAACTGGATCGATATTTCTTTTTGGTTAAAGCGAGAGAAAGCCAGAATCTTGCGCAATGCACCTTCGAGTTCACGTACGTTGGAACGGACATTTTTGGCCACAAAGAAAGCAACTTCTTCCGGTATTTCGCTATTCTCGGCACGCGCCTTGGTAATCAGGATGGCGACGCGCATTTCCAGTTCTGGCGGCTCAATGGCGACAGTCAGTCCGGAGTCAAAACGTGAGACCAGGCGCTCGTGAATATCGGCCAAACCTTTGGGATAGGTGTCGCTGGTCATCACAATGTGTGATTTTTTTGCCAGCAAGGCCTCGAAGGCGTTGAAAAACTCCTCTTGCGTGCGCTCCTTGTTGGCAAACCACTGCACATCGTCAATCAACAACAAATCCAGCGAATGGTAGCGTTCCTTGAATTCATCAAAGGTTTTACGCTGGTACGCCTTGACCACATCGGACACAAATTGTTCGGCATGGGTGTAAAGAACTTTGGCATCGGGTTTGTCGGCCATGAGCCGGTTGCCAACCGCGTGCATCAGATGGGTTTTCCCAAGGCCTACACCACCATAGATGAACAGCGGGTTGTACAAATGGCCGGGCATGTTGGCCACATGCATTGCGGCGGCGCGCGCCATACGGTTAGCGGTCCCTTCCACCAGGGTATCGAAAGTCAGCATGGCGTTGAGACGACTCTTTGGCAGGGCCGGATTGCCATTGCCAGGTTCGCTGTTGGCTATGATGCTTTCATCTACGGCCCCCATTTCGGCGCGTTGCTGCGCGACAGCCACCTTGGGTGGTGCCTCCTTCGGCACGATTGCCAACTCAAGTGCGACAGGTTGACCATACAGGTTTGCCAGCATGGCAGCAATGCGGCCACTGTATTGGGCTCGAACCCAGTCCAGCTTGAAACGGTTGCCGACAAAAATCGTGACTTTAGAAAAATCTTCCGCAACCTGAGCCGTCAGAGGCTTGATCCAGGTGTTGAATTGCAGTTCGGGTAGTTCCTGAGCCAGTTGGTCAACGCAGCTTTGCCAAAGACTTTGTCCCATGTTGGGTTCCGTCGCCATGGTGCTTTTGCGCGGTGATCTGTCGGTCATTGTTGTGGTTTGCGTTTTGTGGATAAGCGTTGGGAAATTCGGCCCCGGATTGTAATTTATCCAGCCCTTATCCACAGGTTTTCCAGTTTATTTTGGACGTGAATGGACTGCAGTGTACTTGCGCCGAGTCAGGGCGTTGCGAAAGTTTGCGATAATGCGCGGTTTCCCTGGACGCAATCATTCGATGTCCTTGGGCTTACTAATTAGGATATTCCAAATGAAACGTACTTACCAACCTTCCAAAACCCGTCGCGCGCGCACCCACGGTTTTCTGGTTCGCATGAAGACCCGTGGTGGCCGTGCGGTCATCAATGCCCGTCGGGCCAAGGGTCGTAAGCGCCTGGCGGTTTAATCGTCAGAATCAAGCGTTGGTAACGGGGTAACGGAGTAACGGACGCAGTGCAACGTTTAAAAACGCGCCCCCAGTTTCAAGCTGCCTTGGCGGGCGGAACCTTGGCCCGCACGCCCCATTTTGCGCTGCATTGTTGCTCGTTGGAACCAGGTGTATTGTTTCCCGAGCATACGGTGTGGCTTGGAGCGATGGTTCCCAAGCGTTGGGCCAGGCGTGCTGTGACCCGTAACACCATCAAACGCCAGATTTACCACGTGGGTGCTGTGTTTGAATCATCCCTCGCTGCGCGTGCGCATGTGGTGCGTTTGCGTGCCGGTTTTGATCGCGCGCGCTTTGTGTCAGCGACTTCCGATATGCTCAAGCATGCCGTACGTGCTGAGTTGCAGCAGTTGTTTGCACAAGTCCGGGTGGCGACCGTGCCGTGATGCGCGCCATACTCATAGGTTTTGTCAGGGCCTACCGTTTCTTTCTGAGTCCCTGGCTTGGGTCGGCTTGCCGTTTTGAGCCCAGCTGTTCACTGTATTCCTTGCAGGCATTGCAGGCCCACGGCGCTCTGGCAGGAAGTTATCTGACTCTGTCGCGCCTGGCGCGTTGCCATCCCTGGTGTGCGGGTGGAATGGATCCTGTTCCCGTCGATGCTCCCCGGCTACTGACCAGGCTGTTGTCTTCTTGCTCTGAAAAGAATTCTTCATGAACGATATTCGCCGCACCATCCTGTGGGTGGTTTTTGGTTTTTCCATGGTCTTGCTTTGGGATCAGTGGCAGGTATACAACGGCAAGCGTGCCACATTTTTCCCAAGTCCGGCGCAGCAGATAGCGGCGCCTGCCAGCCATCCGGCAGCGGGTGTGGATGTCCCGAGAGTTGCTGCTGTCCAGTCCGGTCAGGTTGCAGACACTGCTCCCACCACCGTTCCCGAGTTGCCCAGGGAGCGTTTTGAAGTCACAACAGATGTGCTGAAGTTAACCTTCGATACACAGGGCGGTTCCCTGGTGCGCACGGAATTTGTCAAGCATGCGGACATGACCGACAAGTCCCGTAATGTGGTCTTGCTCGACGATACCCATGAACATGCCTACGTGGCACAAACCGGGCTTTGGCTGCCGGGTGGTCAAAGTGCCGTTGTGCCAACGCACAAGACGGTCATGAAAGTCTTGCCGGGTGGACGCTCCCTTGGTGAGGGGAGTAACGAGTTGCTGATTCGTTTTGAATCCCCCGAGGAGGGAGGAGTCAAACTGGTCAAGACTTATACGGTGGTGCGCGGTTCCTACGTCCTGACTGTGCGGCATGAAGTGGTCAACACCGGCGTGACCGCACTGGCACCACAACTGTATCTGCGACTGGTGCGTGATGGCAGCAAACCGCCGGGCGAATCGTCGTTTTACTCCACGTTTACCGGCCCCGTGGTCTACACCAGTGCGAAAAAATACCAGAAGGTTGAGTTCGCCGACATCAAGAAAAACAAAATTGATATCGAGAAAGAGTCCAGCGATGGATACATTGCCATGGTGCAGCATTACTTTGCCAGTGCCTGGATGCTGCCAGACGGCGTGAAGCGTAGCCTGTCGATGACGGCAGATGTGGTGCCTCCGGTGGCGGATTGTTGTTACCAGGTCACGATGATTACACCACTGGACGTGATTGCGCCGGGGGGCAGCAAAGTTGTCGATGCCCGGCTCTTTGTCGGCCCACAGGAAGAAAAGCTGTTGGAATCCCTGGCGCCGGGCCTGGAACTGGTCAAGGATTATGGAGTGTTGACCATTATTGCCAAGCCCTTGTACTGGTTGCTCGACCAGTTGCACGGAATTATCCAGAATTGGGGCTGGTCCATCGTTGCATTGGTGTTTTTGCTCAAGGCGGCGTTCTACTGGCTCAATGCGCAGGCTTATGCCAGCATGGCAAAGATGAAGGCGATCAACCCGAAACTGATGGAGTTGCGTGAACGTCTGAAGGACAAGCCCCAGCAAATGCAGCAGGAGATGATGCGCATTTACCGTGAGGAAAAGGTCAACCCGATGGGGGGGTGCTTCCCGATCATGGTTCAGATTCCGGTGTTCATTGCGCTGTACTGGGTATTGCTCTCCAGCATCGAAATGCGCAATGCGCCTTGGGTGCTGTGGATCAAGGACTTGTCCTCGCCCGACCCGCTGTACATATTGCCCCTGGTCATGACCGCAACCACCATGCTGCAAACGGCGCTCAATCCGGTTCCGCCGGATCCGATCCAGGCCAAAATGATGTGGTTCATGCCCTTGCTGTTTAGCGTCATGTTTTTCTTCTTCCCCTCGGGACTGGTGTTGTACTGGATTACCAATAACATCTTGTCGATTGCCCAGCAGTGGATCATCAACGTCCGCATGGGGGTGCCACCGCAGTTCAATTTGCCCAAGTTCAGCTGACTTGAGCAATCACACCTGCGATCCCATCGTCGCCATTGCCACTGCACCTGGACGCGGGGCGGTGGGTATTGTGCGTGTCAGCGGGCGCGGTCTGGTGGGATTCCAGCAGCAACTGCTTGGCAAGTCCTTATCCGCCCGGCAGGCCTGCTATATCCCATTTCGGGACCGCCACGGTCTGCCCATTGACCAGGGCCTGGCGCTATTTTTCCCCGCTCCGCACTCTTACACCGGCGAGGATGTGCTGGAGCTGCAGGCCCACGGCGGGCCGGTTGTACTGCAATTGTTGCTGGCGCGCTGTCTGGAAGTTGCTGCCGAGCACAATCCTTCGACCGGGCGGCCATGCCTGGAGGGCTTGCGCCTTGCCAAGCCGGGTGAATTTACCGAGCGTGCTTTTTTAAACAACAAGATTGATCTGGCGCAGGCCGAGGCCATTGCGGACCTGATTGATGCCAGCACCGAAGCGGCAGCGCGCAGTGCCACGCTATCGTTGACAGGCGCTTTTTCGCGTGACATCCATGCCTTGCGCGATGCACTCGTACACTTGCGCATGCTGGTGGAAGCCACGCTGGATTTTCCGGAAGAGGAAATCGATTTTCTGCAGCAGTCCGATGCGCAGGGCCAGTTGGAACGCCTAAAGACCGCATTGGCTGGTCTGGTGCAACGCGCCTCCCAGGGTGCCCTGCTGCGCGAAGGCATTACGGTGGTGATCGCCGGTCAGCCCAATGCGGGCAAATCCTCCTTGTTGAATGCGTTGGCGGGTGCAGAGCTGGCCATCGTGACGCCGATTGCGGGCACGACACGCGATAAAGTGCAGCAAACCATCCAGATGGAAGGTGTTCCCATTCATGTGGTGGACACAGCCGGTTTGCGTACCAGCGTCGATGGTGTCGATGCGGTCGATGCAGTTGAAAAAATCGGCATTGCGCGCGCCTGGGAGGCCATGGAAAATGCCGACATGGTGCTGTTTTTGCATGATTTAACCCGTGCATCCGCTGCAGAGTATGTAGCAGCTGACGCTTCCATTACGGCCTCCATGGAAGGATTGCTTGCCAAAAACGTCACGGTGATCGATGTCTGGAACAAGGCCGATGTGGTGGCGGATGTACCGACCTCTGCCGTAGGCGGCATTGCGGTATCGGCCAAGACGGGCTCTGGTCTGGATGCGTTGCGTGCGCGGGTGCTGGCGACCGCGGGGTGGCAAACTGCTGGCAGTGGCACGTATATTGCTAGGGTACGCCATATGCAGGCTTTGCAGCGCGTTGGCACTCACCTGGCAGCGGCGACAGACCATTTGGCAGGGCGTATGCCCGTACTTGATCTGATGGCGGAAGAGTTGCGTCTGGCGCAAAATGCCTTGAACGAAATCACCGGCGAGTTTGGTTCCGAAGATTTGCTGGGCGTTATTTTTTCAAAATTTTGCATTGGCAAATAGCTCGATTACACTCGTTTGATCATTGAAACACATCTCTAACATATCTCCAGGGTCACCGCAATGTCGCTATTCAACTGGTTTTCCAAGAAAACTCCTGCAGACTCCCTTATGCCGGAGGCTGATTCGGGTCTGAGTTACGTGAGCGATCCTTTTGCGCAATCGACAAAGGGGCATTCCAAAACATCGGTGCCAACTTCCGGTAGCGCTGCGAGCCGCAAAAGCGAGCGGCTGGAGCGCAGAGAGCAGTTGTATGGGGTGATCCGTGAGGCGATGACCCATGCCGGGATGTTGTCCTCCAGTTACAAGTTCAAGGTGTTGTCGCTGGATTCGAATGGTCGCCAGTACCTGATCATGATGGACTTGTCGCTGCAATACTCCCACGAGGTGAGTCGGTTGTCGGAGATCGAGTCCTTGATTGCCCAGCATGCCAAGTCCCGCCATGAAATCCTGGTTTCCGCAGTTTATTGGCGCGTCAGTGATCAGGTTACCGCAGGGGCGATGGCGCGCCCGCCCATGTCCGTGGTGCCACCACCAACAACCCCACCACCGCCTGCAGCAAGACCTGCACCACCGCCTTCGCCGGAGGCGACATCTCCATCTGCCGTACCACATTACGATCCTTTGATGCCAGAAGAAGTAGCTGCTTTCAAGCGGGCTCTGGCAGCGGAGCAGGCATCTCAATCACGGCCGACGCCCGGTGAAGTCATTCGCTCGGGGCGGCGCAAATCAGGGGGTGACTCGGATTTTGCAGAAACCAAAATAGACGAGCGCCATGTATCACCTTTGAGCAAGACCCAGTTTGGCGATCTGTTCTGAGGGGCGTGCTACCCTGTTTCTTTCCCAGGTTCGCGCAGCTGGTAAAACGCGCAGATGGCGTCCCAGGCCTGCTGCGGATCGTCGGTAAACTGGAATAGTTGCAAATCTTCAGCGGAAATCAAACCCTCTTCGACCAGCATGTTCCAGTCGATCAGCCGCTGCCAATAGTCGGTGCCAAACAGAATGATGGGCAAAGGGCTGCTTTTTCTGGTTTGTACCAGGGTAATGACCTCAAAGAGTTCGTCCAGGGTGCCAAAGCCTCCAGGAAACGCCGCCAAGGCTTTGGCGCGCATCATGAAGTGCATTTTGCGCACGGCAAAGTAGTGGAATTTGAAGTTCAGGGACGGGGTGACGAACGGATTGGCTTGTTGTTCATGTGGCAGCGAAATGTTCATGCCCAGCGTGGGTGCACCGACTTCTGCCGCTCCCCGGTTGGCGCCCTCCATGATGCCGGGTCCTCCGCCAGTGCAGATGTACATGCGATCCTGTGGCGCCAATAGGGCGCTGCGGGTGGCGACAACGTGACCAAACTGGCGGGCTAGATCATAGTAGCGGGCATTGCGCATGTGCAGCTCGGCCTGCGCCAACCCTTTGGCATCAAAGTCCTGCCGTGCTGCATCCAGCATGCGTTGCGCTTCTTCCGGGGAAGAAAAGCGCGCACTGCCAAAAACAACAACCGTGTTTTCTATTCCCTGCTGTTGCTGCTCCACGTCCGGTTTGAGCAACTCCAGCTGGATGCGAATCCCCCGTGTCTCCCTGCGCAACAAGAATTCCGGGTCGGCAAATGCCAGACGGTAGGCATTGGGCCGCAGGGGCAGGCCGGCATCGGCGTGGGCCTTGAGGTAATAATCCCAAGCGTCAGCCAGTGTGTATTCGTCCGGATCGAATCGGTTTTCCACGCTGGTTTTCCACGCACGAATCGTCGCAGGTTTATACCTTCTCCCCTGTATACCTACACCCGCTTGCGGTATTCCCCGGTGCGGGTGTCGATTTCGATCTTGTCGCCCTGGGCCACGAAAATCGGCACTCCGACTTCAAAGCCCGTGGCAATCTTGGCGGGTTTGAGCACCTTGCCGGAGGTATCGCCCTTGACCGCAGGCTCGGTCCAGGTGATTTCGCGCACCACGCTGGTGGGCAGTTCCACCGAAATGGCTTTGCCATCATAGAAAACCACTTCCAGTTCCATACCGTCCTGGAGGTAACTCAGGGTGTCACCCATGTTTTCCGCTTCGACTTCGTACTGGTTGTATTCGCTGTCCATGCACACGTACATCGGGTCGGCAAAGTAGGAATAGGTGCACTCTTTCTTGTCCAGGATGACCTGATCCAGTTTGTCGTCGGCCTTGAAAACGACTTCTGTGCCGAAGTTGGCGATCAGGCTTTTGAGCTTCATGCGCACGGTGGCAGAGTTGCGACCACCCCGGCTGTATTCGGTTTTCAGGACGACCATCGGGTCTTTGCCGTGCATGATGACATTGCCAGCGCGAATTTCTTGAGCGATCTTCATAATTGTCTTGGTACAGATGGCGCTGTTTGCCAGTATGGCCAGCGTCGATAAGCCGCAGTCTGCGGCGAGGTGTGGTTTGCCTTTGAGGTACGGTATAAGGCAAAGCCCGCGATTCTACCGTTTTTTCGCGACAAACCTCTCCAGCTGGGTGAGCAAATCGTCCATTTGCAGCATCCGCGCGCGCGCTGCCTGCACCGTGTGCGCCCAGCCGGTGTAGTCGGGAAAAGTTAAAGCGTCTGTGCCGGTCTGGTTCCATGCCTGGTGCCAGGCCCGCAGGGAATCATCGGCTTGGAGCATGTCCAGAAAAGCATCCAGCTTGTGCCGATGCGCGCCATCGTCCTGGGGATAAATCTGCCACACCAGGGGCTTGCCCGCCCACAGTGCGCGTACCAGCGAGTCTTCCCCGCGTACAAAGTTCAGATCGCACAGCCACAGCAACTGGTCGAAGTCGTCTTGTGTCAGGCAAGGAAGGTATGAAATAGATAGCTGCCCCCGCACGTTCCAAGAGGGCTGCAGGCTGTTTTGCTGCATAAGTGCCGTGCGTATTGCCATGCTTGAACGTCCGCTGGTGACCAGTAGCCGGGTGGGCTTTGTGTCGCTGGCCCATTGGGTGAGCAAGTATGGCAACGCCGCTGGTTCGTAACAAAACAAGGCAACCAGACGTTCGCCCTGCCATGTGATCCCATGGCGCGCCAGCCAGGCACGGCGCTGGTCGGCGTGGGCGAAATCCGCCTGTCGCTGTGCCATATCCGGCTCACGCAGCAAGCCGCCGGTGCGCTTTGTGAAACCAGGATAGTAAAAATACTTGGTCCACCCTTGTGCCTCGCCACTTTGTACCGGCGACGGCAAACCGTGGGCGCGTTCCACGTAGCCCTCGGCAGACAGGTATTCCAGGTTGATCCAGACCGGCTTTTGTATGCCATTTATGCCGTTTATGCCATTCCCGCTTATGGACCGTGCGCGAGCAGCTATGAATTCTGGAGCAATGTTGCAACCAAATCCTTCAATCCAGACATCGGCTGGCGCCAGCTGGGCCTGTGCCAGAAAATGGGAATCGTGCGACTGACGCCAGTCCAGCACCTGCACATTCGCCCACTTGCCCTCCACAGCGCCGGGAGCCATCCAGCGCAGCGCAGCGCCATCGTCCACCCACAGGCGCACGCCATGCCCGCGCCCGGCCAGATCGGCAGCCAGGCGCCAGCAGACGCCAATATCGCCAAAGTTATCAATGACCCGGCAAAAAATATCCCACAACATGTACGGATTGTCCGGCATGCCTGGCAGCATGTGCCAACAGTTAAGCACAGCGGGCCATTCCCGCCCTGCACCAGAGCGTCGAGCAGGTAGGGCGTAAATAACGCTTGATGTTATTAACGTTTGTCGTTATCGTTGCGCCATGCTTCATAGCTTCAAGTGCAGCGATACCGAATCCTTGTTCAACGACAAACCACTGAAGGAGAATGTCCATGCCCCGTGAAGTCCCTCTGGTTCACCCCGGTGTCATCCTGGCTGAGGACTGGCTCAAGCCATTGGGTCTGAGTCAGTACGCGTTGGCTAAAGCGATTAACGTTGCGCCCAGGCGCATCAATGAGATCGTGAAAGGAATGCGCGGAATTACGGTCGATACGGCGCTGCGCTTTGCAGCATTTTTTGGCACTGACGCACAAAGCTGGATCAATCTGCAAACCCACTATGACACGGAGTGCGCCCGTGAAGTTATGGCAGAAACGATTGCGCGCATCCAGCGTTTCGAGCCTACATCGACTGCTTGATTGTCAATGCGTGTGAAAAAACGCCATGAAATCAGCAAATCAGCAAAGTGGTGCTCAATGGCTTCTTTTCAGGGCGAGTCGTAATCGTCGCTGACGGTGGTGGGTTCGGTTTCGGCATGCATGCATGCATGCAACGGCAGCGCACGTTTGAATACTATCGAAAAAAGAGCTACTCTCGCACATCCCATAAGCCTTGCAGCGCTATTTGCGGGAAAGTATGCCAGCATCAGTGCCGGGTTTCGTCAAAGACTTCTTCCAGTGACTTGGCATCCAGCACCCGCTCACCCCAGGTTTCAAGCAAATCCGTAGGGGATTGTTGCAAGCGGGTGTTAACCCATTCGGGCAATGCGCCAAAACGGCGTGTCAGTTGACGCGCCAATAAACTGCATTCGCCCTGCTGAATACCTTGTTGCATACCTTGCTGCATACCGCGCTCCGTGGCGAGCCGCTCGACGCTGGTGACATAACGCATACGGGTTTCTCCTTCGATTTGCTCAATATCTTGCCATAGTTTTTGCTCCAGACCATCGGGCAGGCGCATCATCCAGTCGAGCACGGCAAACAAATCCAGGATGCGTTGCCTATCCCATCCGTGGGTGTAGAGCAGTCGCACCAGCGTGCGTTTGGCCTGGTAGCGTCCTTGTGGGTCATTTTTAGTCTGCCGTGTGCGTAAGTGCGCTGCGGTGACGATGGCAAAAGGGTTGGCGTCATGCTCCAGTTCTTCAAGCGAACTGGCCAACTCGGTCAGCTTGACGACTGGAAACGTCAGGCTGTGGCGGCAGCCAAAGACTTCAAATTCAAAGTGATCGGGTTTCCAGTCAGGGTCATCATCAGCCAGAATCACCAGGCTGGCAACGGGGCAGTCGAAGCGGTCATAGATGCGGTAGTTGTAGATGAAGATACGCTTGGGAAAGATGGCTTCGCGCTGGCCCTGCACTTCGATATGGATATAAATCCAGCGTTCGCCGCCACTCTTGAGCGTTACGCGCACCAGGCAATCGGCAAAGCGTTTGCCCAGTTCGGCATCGCGCACCACCTGGCGCAACTCGGTGTTCTTGAACTCGTGGCCTTTGCTCCAGTCGATCTGGGCATATACGGACGCAAAATAGTACGCCATGAATTCCGGAAAAACATGTTCAAGAATGTCTTTCCAGGGGCTGTCGTAGTTGTCGGGTTCGGTGTTCATGGGACAATGGTAACGGATTGTTCAGAACCACTGGCAAAACGCATCGAGCTTTGGATGCTCTCGAAAAAAGAGCTACTCCCGCACATCCCATAAGCCTTACAGCCGGATTGAGCCTTACGTAGTAACTCCTGTGGGAGCGCCGGAAGGGATGTATATACGCTGCAGGTCTTGCCAGATGTGCGGAAGCAGCTATTAAAATGGCAGCACTCGCTTCCAGCGACCAAATATTTGTGGGGGACTTTGCCGTGAAAAATCGACTTTTTGCCCGAATCAGCATCCTGTTGGCATGTGCCACTGTATGGGCATTCTCCCTGGCCCAGGCTGGCGAGCTACGGGTTATGGTGCATGACTCGTTTACGCTCTCCAAGCCTTTGCTGAGTCGCTTCGAAGCGGATACCGGCGTCAAGCTGCGCATCACCAAGGGGGGCGATGCCGGGGAAATGCTCAATAAACTGATTCTCACCCGTGCCAATCCGATTGCCGATGTGGTGTACGGCATCGACAATGCCTTGGCACCCAAGGCGCTGGGGGCGGGCGTGATCGACATGGATGTTCGTACAGCGCACACATCCTTGGTGCCCCTGCCCGCCGGGCTGGTTCCGGTGGACTACGGCTACGTCATGCTCAATTACGACAAAGCCTGGTTTGCCAAAAAAGGGTTGGCCCTGCCCAAGACCCTGGCGGATTTGACGCAACCGCCCTATGCCCGGTTGTTGACAGTGCCCAATCCGGCCACCAGCAGTCCGGGCTACGCCTTCTTGCTGGCCACCATTGGTGCCTTGGGCGAGGAGGGTGCCTTCGACTGGTGGGCGCGCATGCGCGCCAACGGAATCAAGGTGGCCAAAGGCTGGAGCGAGGCCTATTACACCGACTTCAGCCGCAACGGTGGCCGCTACCCTCTGGTCGTCAGCTATGCCACCAGCCCGGCAGCGGAGTGGTTTTATGCCAAGGACAAGCCAACTGAGCCAGCCACTGCCAGCCTGGCGGTTTTGGGTGGCGTCTTTCGGCAGGTTGAAGGAGTAGCCCTGGTCAAGGGGGGCAAAGAGCGTATGGCGGCAGAAAAGTTCATTGCCTTCCTGCGCTCGGCCAGCGTCCAGCAGGACTTGCAGACTGCTATGTGGATGTATCCCGTCGTGCCGGATGTGGCACGTGCGGAGGTGATGCGCTTTGCCCCGGAGCCCAAGACGCATGACAGCCCGAGTGACCAGGATATGGTTGCCAAGAGCAGTGCCTGGGTGGCCCGCTGGACCAAGGTGGTGCTGAAATAATCTCCTGTGGGATAGCGGCGAATCTGGCTGGGCAATTCCAGCAGATACCCGTTTGCGCCAGTACCCGGTTTTGGTATTCGAGGTCGCGCAAAGGTTCATCACGGTTGCTGCGCTGCGTCCAGCGGCAAAATCGCCATCAATGCACTACAGGCAGCCAGACGTTTGTCTGCTGTCAGCAGCGCATCACAGCCCGATTCGATAGCGCTGGCAAGGTGAATGGCATCGGCCAGGCGTAAATGGAAGTCGGCGCGAAGACGGGCTGCACGGTCAATCACAGCAGTGGACACGGCGTCCATTGCGATCATTTCCGTACCCGACAGTAAGGATGAATACAAATCGACCAGCCGTGCATTTCCGTTGCGTAAGGGATGCACCAGAACCTCAGCTCGTGTCATTTGACTGGTGCGTGCCCAGGTTCGCCCCTGTTGAATCAAATGGAACACCGCACGCAACGCGGAGGCAGGATTGGTAACATCCGGTGGCGCAAGCGTGCCTTCAAATGCGTAAATGAACACGTTGGCATCGAGATAAATCGTACGTCCGATCACCGTGTCTGCAAGCCACATGCTCACTCTTCCCGCAGTTCGTCTACGTAGCGATTGAGTGCTTCCAGACTGTCAAAACGGGCAAATTCCCCGAAATGCTGCGTCCAGTCTCGATGAGCGGGCTGCGGGCGCTGGCGCACCAGAACGATGATTTCCGCCACGGTTCCCTCCGGGAGATCGGGCGTGGGCACATGCAGGGCGTGGTCGGCGCCGACGCTGGCTTCATAACGGATGGCTTGCATATTCTCCTCCCACAGTAGGGTGCACTCAAGCGTAGCGGAATGAGGGAATTAGTTACAAAAGGCGAGACTACGTGACTTCATACTTCAGACAGAAGCATCGTTTGAAACGCAGATTCCTTGCCCTTGAAGGTCCGTTCCGGCATAAATCGCTTTCGGTGTTCGGTGTGTATCGCATGGCTCGAGTGTATCGGGTGCGGCTGCGGATTTTGCTGTCAGAATGCACGACTTTGTTGCGGTGCTTGCTCGATCAGATGAAAAGGTTTTTATGCTGAAATTGGAGGCAGCTGTGCACAACACCCCCCGTACTGCGGCAGCGACGGTGGCGGTGGTTCTGGCCGGGGTGCCATTGGTTTTTCTGCTGCTCATGCTGGCAGCGCCGGTGGCTCACCTGATGTTCTACGGCTGGCAGCAAACAGTTGACTGGAACGTCGGCGTGTTATGGGAGCCCTGGCTGGACCCTTATCTGCGCTGGCGCATGGCCTGGTCTTTTTTGCAAGCCGCGCTGACGTGTGTTTTCAGCCTGGTGTTTGGCTTGCCGCTGGCCTGGGTGCTGGCGCGGTACGAATTTATCGGGCGGCAGTTGCTGGTACGCAGCCTGATGCTGCCGTTTGTGGTGCCAACCCTGGTGGCCGCACTGGGGGTGTTGGCCTTGTGGGGGCGGGATGCGCAGGGCAGTCCCTGGCTGCTGCTGTATGGCAACCTGTTTTTCAATGTGTGCGTTGTGACCCGCCCGACACTGGATGCCCTGGAGCGCGTCAGCGCCACCCAGATGGCTGCAGCGCGCACGCTGGGGGCCGGCGCCTGGCGTGCCTTCTGGCGGGTCGAGTGGCCCAGCATCCAGCCGAGTGTGCTGGCGAGCTTGTGCCTGGTGTTTTTGTACTGTTTCAGCGGATTTGGCCTGGCGCTGGTGCTGGGGGGGCATGCGTATGCGACGGTGGAAGTCGAGATTTACACCCTGGTGGCGCATGAACTGGCACTGCCCCAGGCCAGCGTACTGTCCCTGTGGGTGATGGCACTGACCAGTGGGGTTGTGCTGGCGTATGCCGTGCTGGTGCGGCGTATGGCGAATGCCGCCCCCGCTGTGGGGCTGCCGCGCCGCAGGTTACAGGGTTGGAAGACGCGCTGCGCCGTCTTGACCGCCGTGTTGGCATGGATGCTGATTTGTGCTGCACCGCTTGTGGTAATAGCGGGGAAAGCTATCAATTTGCTAGTGTATGCCGGACCCTTGCTGCTGGAAGAGGAGACTTTGTCGGCCCTGGGTAACACCGTGTTGTTCACGGGATTGACCGTGCTGCTCTCAACCGGGCTTGGTTTGCTGCATGGTCTGGCGGCGCAGCATTCCCTGCCCATGCGGGTACTGGCCTTTTCCCCCTTCATTGTCTCGCCCGTGCTGGTGGGCTTTGGTCTGCTGCTGTTGTACCCCAGTTTGAGCGGTGGTCTGGTGACACTGGTGGCGGCGTACAGTCTGCTGGCGTATCCATTTGTCGCCAAGTCGGTCATTGTGGCGCTGGATCGCATGCCCGCTAGTTATGTGGCAGTGGCCCGTACGCTGGGTGCCAGTCCATGGCGTGCCTTCTGGCGGGTGACGCTACCCTTGTTGCAAGGTGCGCTGCGCCGGGGTGCTGCCTTTGCCGCCGCCACTGCCGTGGGTGAGTTTGCCGTCACCTTGTTCCTGGCCCGACCCGAGTGGGCGACGCTGACGACCCTGATTTACCAGTATCTGGGCCGTCCTGGACAAGCGAATCTGGACAATGCGCTGGTGCTGGCTTTTATCCTGCTGGTGCTGGCTTTGCTGGCATTCATGGCGCTGGATACATCAAAGGATTTGCATGCTTGAGTTGCGCGCACTGTGTAAAAGCTGGAATCAGCCACCCAACCCTGCGCGCACCTTGCTCGCACAGATTTCCTTGCACGTGGCGGCGGGAAGCGTTGTGGCGCTGCTGGGTGCATCGGGCAGTGGCAAAAGCACGCTGCTGAAAATCATTGCCGGTATCGAGGCGCCCGACACCGGACAGGTGCTGTTTGACGGGGAAGATTTAACCCATGCACCGCCCGAAAAACGCCGTTGTGGTCTGATTTTTCAGGATTTTGCGCTGTTCCCGCACCTGACGGTTGCCGGTAATGTGGCCTTTGGTTTGGTTGAACAGGGCTTGCGCCGCAGCCAGGCGCACGCACGCGCCTGTGACATGCTGGAGCGCTTCGGTCTGGGGCATTGCGTCAACGCGCGTGTGGGCCGTCTTTCAGGGGGCGAGCAGCAACGTGTGGCGCTGGCGCGCGCGCTGGTGGTTGAGCCTCGGGTGCTGTTGCTGGACGAACCTTTCTCGGCACTGGATGCCGATTTGCGCTTGCATCTGCGCGCCGAATTCACGCAACGTCTTGCGGCACTGGGGACTGCTGCCCTGTGGGTCACGCACGACGAGGCCGAGGCCAGGGCCGTGGGGCAGCGCGGCTACCGTCTGGTGGATGCGGGACTGCAGCCCTTGTGGTGAGTCAGGCTTGCTCGATCAGCCAAGCCATGGGGTTGGCCTCGCACATCAGGCGCAGTTTGCCTGGCTGATCGGGTTCGCGCTTGTCCCATTGGACATATTCCGCGTGAAGCATCGCAAAACGTCATTCCGTGCGCAAGCGCACGGACCCGCCCCCCCCCTGCGTCTTATTCTTCGCAGGCATTTCAAGCAGCGTGAGCGCCAGACACACGTCAGGCCAATAGATCATTCATTTTTGTAAATACATACAGAGGACAGCATATGAAAAAATATGAAAGTTATGCCAGAGTCTTGCCGTGGTTCATGGCACTGATTCTGAGCGTTTTGCTCGCTGCCTGCGGCGGCGGCGGCGGGCGAGACCCGATTCTGGGCAGTGGTGAAATCGGGGAAGCGGCACCCATGGTGACCGCCGTAAACCCGTCAAACAATAACCTTGGTGTGCCAACAAATACCAAGGTAAGCGCAACTTTCAGCGTGGAGATGGACCCGCTGACACTGAACGCCAGCACCTTTACGCTGCAACAAGGTGCAACAAAGGTTCCCGGTACCACCAGCTACTCGGGCATCACTGCGGTCTTTACACCCACCGGCGCCCTGGCCAGCAACACCACCTACACAGCGACGATCACCACCGGAGCCAAGAGCTTGCACGGCAATGCGTTGGCCGCTAACTATGTCTGGAGTTGGACCACAGCTGCGGCTGCAGACACGACGGCGCCGACCGTAACGCTGGTTACTCCTGCCAATGCGGCGACCAATGTGGCGACCAACACCAAAGTCAGTGTCACTTTTAGCGAGGCGATGGACCCGCTGACACTGAACGCCAGCACCTTTACGCTCAAACAAGGCGCAACAACGGTCCCCGGTACCACCAGTTACTCGGGCGTGACCGCAGTCTTTATACCCACCAGCGATCTGGCCAGCAACACCACCTACACCGCGACGATCACCAGCAGCGCCAAGGATCTGGCGAGCAATGCGTTGACCGCTAACTATGCCTGGAGTTGGACCACAGCCGCAGCCGCAGATACAACAGCACCGACCATAACGCTGGTTAATCCTGCCAATGCGGCGACCAATGTGGCCATCAACACCAAAGTGAGCGTCACTTTCAGCGAGGCAATGGATCCGCTGACCCTGAACACCGCCAGCATTACGCTCAAACAAGGCGCAACGGTGATTTCCGGTACCACTAGCTACTCGGGCGTGACTGCGGTCTTTACACCCACCTACGATCTGGCCAACAACACCGCCTACTCAGCGACGATCACCACCGGAGCCAAGGATCTAACCGGTAATGCGTTGGCGAGTGACTATGTCTGGTACTGGACCACAGCCACAACCGCAGACACGACGGTGCCGACCGTGACGCTGGTAAATCCTTGGGATGAGGCGACCCATGTGGACATCAACACCAAAGTGAGTGCTACTTTCAGCAAAGCGATGGACCCGCTGACCCTGAGCACCGCCAGCTTCACGCTCATAGGAGGCGCAAACGCAACAGCGGTTGCCGGCACCACTAGCTACTCGGGCGTGACTGCGGTCTTTACACCCACTAACGCTCTGGCCAGCAACACCATCTACATTGCGAAGATCACCACCGGTGCCAAGGATCTGGCGGGCAATGCGTTGGCCAGCAACTATTTCTGGACATGGACCACGGCCGCAGACACGACGACGCCGATCGTGATTCCGACCGGCCCGGCGATGGTTAATCTTGACTGTGCGGCCAATTTTGTAATCCTTGCTGGCTCAACAGTGACCAATACTGGCCCGACGATTATCAGCAACGGGGATGTTGGCGGATCTGTCGTGACGGGCTTTCCGCCCGGAACGATCAATGGTGGTACGCTCCATACCAACGATGTTCTGGCCAACAATGCCAAGCTCTGCCTGACCGCTGCCTACAACGACGCGGCCGGCCGGACCACTGCCCCGATCGCTGTGTCGGGCAATATCGGTGGTCAAACCCTCGCTCCTGGCCTCTACAGGTCAACATCGACCTTGGCTATTTCGTCTGGAGACCTCACGCTGGCGGGTCCGGCAGATGCCGTTTGGATATTCCAGATTGCTTCCACGCTCACCACGACCGCAGGGCGCAAAATCATTCTCTCGGGTGGCGCCCAAGCCAGCAACATCTTCTGGCAGGTGGGGACATCGGCGACGCTGGGAACAACGTCCGCCTTCAAGGGCACTATTCTGGCTGATCAATCGATCACGCTGCAAACGGGTGCCGTACTCAATGGCCGTGCCCTGACACGTATCGGTGCCGTCACATTAGACAGCAACAGCGTGGTCAAGCCGTAATCAAGCCGTAAAGCTGATGGTTTTTCATATCACCGCAAGGTCTTAAACAAGGCTGTAACCCGGGTGGCATTCCATGAGTGTCACCCCCAACATTTGGAGAATAAGATGAAATTAGCAAAAACAAAAGTGACAAAAGTGACAAAAGTGGCAAAAGCGCCTCCGGGCAAGTTGAGCCTGATCACACTAGCCGTCCTCGCCAGTTCGTTCGCCATCGCGGACGATTCCGGCTGGTACGCTGGTGCCAATGTCGGCCAGTCAAACGCGACGATTGACGACGCACGTATCACCAGCGACCTGTTGGGCAGAGGCTTCAGCCGCACCACGATCACCGATGACGACCGTTCCACCGGCTACAAAATTTTTGGCGGCTACCAGTACAACAAGTATCTGGCGATCGAAGCCGGTTATTTTGACTTGGGCAACTTTGGCTTCAATGCCACCACCGTACCAACGGGCACCTTGAGCGGTAATATCAAACTCAAAGGTCTGAACCTGGATTTGGTTGGCACACTACCCATCTCTGAAAAGCTCTCGGTGTTGGGTCGTATTGGCGCGAACTACGCGGATGCCACCGATTCCTTTGTCGGCACTGGGGCAGTCAAAGTGCTTGACCCGAACCCGAACGAGCGCGATACCAACCTCAAAGTGGGCTTGGGGCTGCAATATGCTTTCACGCCGGCGCTGGCTATGCGCGCCGAGGTGGAGCGCTACCGCATCAATGACGCGGTCGGCAACAAGGGCGACATCGATCTGGTCTCGCTCGGCTTGGTCTATTACTTTGGTGCCAAGACGCCAAAGCCCGTGCCCGTGGCTTACGTCCCGCAGCCGGTTGTCGTTGCCCAGGCGCCCACGCCAGTGTATGTGGCGCCGCCACCGCCACCGCCGCCACCGCCACCGCCACCACCGCCCGTGCTGCCGCGTAAAGTGTCTTTTTCCGCAGACTCCCTGTTTGACTTCGACAAGGCCAGCGTCAAACCAGGCGGCCAGCAAGACCTGGACAAGTTTGCGGCAGAGCTCAAAGGCACACAATTTGATGCCATCACAGTCACCGGACACACCGACCGCATCGGCTCGCATGCCTACAACCAGAAGCTATCAGAGCGCCGGGCAGAGGCCGTCAAGGGCTACCTGATGACTTCTGCCGGTATTGCCGGCGACAAGATTGAGGCCAAGGGCGTTGATGGCGCCGATCCGGTGACGAAGCCCGGTGACTGCAAGGGCACTAAAGCCACCAAGGCGCTGATTGCGTGTTTGCAGCCTGATCGCCGGGTTGAAGTGGAAGCTGTCGGCACACGCTAAGGCTGGCGGTATCGCGAGAAGATGACTCCATCTCGCGTGCTCCTTCTATGCGATCAGGCGCATTTCATTGCTGGATGTCGGTGTCCTGCTGCTGAACTGCGGCTACCTTACCCAAGCCAAAGATTGTTTTGAGCGGGCGCAACTGCTGAACTCGCGTAGAGACTACCAGGAGCAGCAATGCCCAGTCCCTCTTCACTGACGTATATCTTTCAGCGGGCCGAAGTCCACTATCGCGCTGGTCGTGTGGAGCAGGCCCAAAAACTTTACCGTACCATCCTCAAAGTAGTACCCACGCAGCCGTTGGCAAATAGTCGTTTGGGTGCCATGCTGCTGCAACGCAACCAGCCCGAACAGTCGATCCCCTACTTTGAGCGTGCGCTTCGGGCGCAACCCCAACAAATCCAGCACTGGAGCCAACTGATTACTGCACTTCAATGTAGTGGTCAGCAACAGCGCGCCCGTCAACTGCTGGAGCAAGCTGACGAGACCGTTTTGACTATGGCCGAGATTGAGCGTTTGCGCCGCAGTCTGAACGACCCCCCGGAATTGGTACAGCGACACCTGATCGGGCTTTACCAGTGTGCCAGCAAGCTTACTGTCGAAATTGCTGCCCACCTGTTCATAAACGATTACCCCGATCACCTCGTCGGCTGGCAAGTTCTCAGTGAAGTGCTGCACGATACCGGTCGATTGATAGAGTCGCTGGAACTGAAGCAAGACTTGGCCCTGCGTTGTCCTACCGATGTCAATGTCCAAGCTAATCTGGCCAGGACACAAATAATGCTGGGTCAATATGAAGCCGCGCTCCTCAGTGCCCGCTGTGCGTTACAAATAAACCCAGCCATGCCCGAAGCCCTGCGCTACGAGAAGCAGGCATTGCAGACGCTTAAACTGCCTGCGGTGCCTGCTGGCGATACGCTGAAGTTCGCTTAAGCAAAATCAGTCTCTAGCGACGAAGCCCGGTGACTACAAGGGCACTAAAGTCACCAAGGCGCTGGTTGCGTGTTTGCAGCCTGATCGCCGGGTTGAAGTGGGAGTTGTCGGCACGCGCTAACGCTGGTGATGGCATTGTTCAATTTTGAGCAATTGACCGAAAATTGAAAAGAATTTGCGCACCAAAGAGCATTTTTGAGCACAATGGGCGCATGAAGACGAAACAATTGGTTGGCGGAGCATGGCTGGCAGTGCATTACGACATTGAGCTTGTCATGCCGCTGCCTGTGATCAGCTGCATCGGTGGTCGTCGCGCAAGCCATGTGGTCGAGGGCATCATGACCGAGACCTTCGTGGAAAGTATGCGCCCGAGTGCGACCTTGCATGGCCATCTGACTTTCCACCTCAAGCACGAGGTGCCTCACCTGGAATTGCTGTCGCGCTTGTTCAAAAAGATCGAACCGCAGGAATTGGTGGACTGGATCGCCAACGAGCCAAGTGGCCAATACGCCCGGCGCGCTGGATTCCTGTTCGAAGTCCTCACGGGACGGGAACTGGACATCGAAACAGAAATTGCTGGCGGTTACATCGATGCCATTGATGATCAACGGCTCGTGGCGGCTTCGCCGGGAAAATCAGTTCCCAACCGACGCTGGCGCATACGGGACAACCTGCCAGGTACGCGGGCTTTTTGCCCGGTGATCCGAAAAACCAGTGAGTCGCTGAAAGCGATGGCTGTGGATGTGCCGGGCCTGATTCACGAACTGGCGCTGGAGTTTGGCGAAGAATTATTGATGCGCTCGGCGGTCTGGATGACGCTACGTGAGAGCAAATCCAGTTTTGCGCTTGAAGGCGAGGCTAATCAATCTGATCGTATCCAACGGTTTGCCGACGTGCTGGCGCGTCGCACTGGCCAGGGGTCATGGCCTCTTGATCCAACAACGCTGACGCAGCTGCAATCTGAAATCCTGGGCAAACGAACAACATTGCAGCAGTTTGGCATTCGCCAATCACCGGTGTTTATCGGCGAGATCGTGCGCTATCAAGAGATCGTCCACTACATCGCGCCACCCGCCGAAGACATACGTGCCATGCTCGATGGTTTGATCACCTTCCTGGAGCGCACGCAGGGGCAGTCCGCAGTAATGCGCAGCGCTGTTGCGGCATTCGGATTTGTGTACATCCATCCAATGGCCGATGGAAACGGGCGTGTGCATCGTTTTCTGATTAACGACATTTTGCGACGTGACGGGGCCGTGAAGAATCCGATGATCTTGCCGGTTTCCTCACTGATTACAAGTGACCAGGCTGAACGCCGCTCCTACGATCAGATTCTCGACGAAATTTCGCGTCCGCTGATGGGTGCTCTGGCTGGGCATTATGCGTTTGCACCAACCTACGCCACTTATCCGGATGGCATACGTTCAAATTTCGTGTTTCGTGGCGATGACATCGCGCGACCAGCTTGGCGCAATCTGGATCTGACACGGCACGTCATCTATTTGGCCCATGCACTGGATCGCACGATTCGCGAGGATATGCGTGAGGAGTCCCGCTACCTGCGCAGCCATGCCCAGGCAAGGGCAGCGATAAAAGACATCATCGAAATGCCCGACATGCAGATTGACAGAATCATTCGATCGGTAGAGGCCAACCGGGGTAAGCTTTCCCATGCGTTGGCCAAAGAGACTCCGATACTCACCGAACCGGGTATCTGGGATGCGATCTTGCAGGCGATTGAAAGCGCCTTTCGAGATGTGCCATAGGTTGGTTTTAATGGTTATATGGTCGGATACGGCCTAATCGGCCAGGGCGCGGTCGATGACCTCGCGCACGTCGGTGCTCAGATCCGCTCTGGCAGCCACCCGCGCCAGGGCTTCGCCAGCGGCGCTGCGGTAGGGTTCGGCCAGGCGTTTCCAGCGGTCCATGGCGCGGGCCAGACGGGCGGCGACTTGCGGATTGATGCCGTCGAGTTCCAGCAAACACTCGCTCCAGAACACATAGCCCGCAGCGTCACGGCGGTGAAAGCCGCCGGGATTGGCGCTGCAGTAGCTGAAGATCACGCTGCGCGCCCGGTTGGGGTTGCGGATGTTGAAGTCGGGGTGCGCCAGAAGCCGGCGAACCACCGGCAGGACATGGCCGTTGCGATCCGGGGCGCCTGCTTGCAGCGCGAACCACTTGTCCAGCACCAGCGAATCGTCTTTGTACAGCGCATGAAAGCGCGCCAGAGCAATATCCGCCAGCTCGTGCCCGCAACCAACCAGGGCCTGCAAGGCGTTCGAGCGATCCGTCATGTTGCGGGCATCCTTGAAATGCTGCAAGGCTTTGCCCGGCCAGACCGCGTTGTTTGATGGGTTTGTTTGCGCAGCTGCCAGGCACAAAAAGCCTAAAGCAAGACCGGACAGTGCGCGCCGTCCTGCCGAGGTGGCATCGCTCTGGTAGGTGTTTGTATCCTGATGGGTGGCAAAGGCCCACTCCCAATCGGCATACAGCTCGGTTGCCAGTTGCAAACGCATGGCCTCGCGCACGGCATGGATCTGCTGCGGGTCCACCGTCTCCAGTTGTTCGGCGATATAGGTCTCCGATGGCAGCGTGAGCACCAGCTCCTTGAAAGCCGGGTCCAGCGTGGGGTGGCGCAGCAGCGTTCGCATGGCGTGGATATATGCATAATTTAGCCGTGCAGGCCCCGTGGAATGTGCGGGAGCAGCTATTAATTCAAGAGCACAGCGCAAGGCCAGACGTTGCCCGGCTTCCCAGCGGTTAAAGGGGTCGCCGTCGTGGGCGAGCAAGGTCAGGAGCTGGGCATCGCTGTAGTTGTAGTCCAGGATCACCGGGGCCGAGAAGCCGCGCAAGATGGATGGCACTGGCGCCTGTGTGACGTGGGTGAAGGTGATGGCATCGTGGTCTTGCGTCAACACGAACAGGTGCGAGTCTGCGCCGCCGCTTCCAGTGCCCTGATCCTGGCCCTGGACGTGTAAGGGGATGGGCTGGCCGTCCGTGCTGCCGACTAAGCCTAGGCTGATGGGAATGACGAAGGCTTCCTTGGCCGCTTGCCCGGGAGTCGCCGCACAACTCTGGCTGAAGTTCAGCGTATAGGTGTGCTGCTGCGCATCAAAGGTGCCGCGCGCCGCCACACGCGGTGTGCCCGCCTGGCTGTACCAGTGCTTGAATTGCGGCAACAGCCGGGCCAGGGCCGAGTCGGGGTTGGCATCGGCAATGCATTGCGCAAAGTCATCGCAGGTGACCGCCTGGCCGTCGAAACGCGCGAAGTACAGCGCCATACCTTTGGCAAATCCCGCGCGACCCGAAGGGTCCGAAGGCTCCTGGCTGACCAGGGTTTGCATCATGCGCACGACTTCGGCACCTTTTTCGTAGATGGTGACGGTGTAAAAATTGTTGATTTCAAGATAGCTGTCGGGCCGTACCGGATGTGCCATGGGGCCTGCGTCTTCGGGAAACTGGACGGTGCGCAGCACACGCACGTCCTCGATGCGCTTGACCGCGCGTGCAGAAGGGCGGGTGCACAGGTCCTGCGAGAATTCCTGGTCCCGAAATACGGTCAGGCCCTCTTTCAGACTGAGCTGGAACCAGTCCCGACAGGTGATGCGGTTGCCGGTCCAGTTGTGGAAGTATTCATGCCCGACCACGCTTTCGATATTGGCAAAATCGGTGTCGGTGGCCGTGGCGGCGTTGGCCAGCACGTACTTGGTGTTGAAGATATTGAGGCCCTTGTTTTCCATGGCGCCCATGTTGAAGTCGCTGGTGGCCACGATCATGAAGCGCTCCAGGTCCAGTGGCAAGCCAAAACGGGCTTCGTCCCAGGCAATGGCCGCCATCAGGGAGCGCATGGCGTGTTCGGTCTTGTCCAGATCGCCGGGGCGCACAAAAACCTGCAACAGATGCTGCGTGCCACTGCGCGTGGTGATGCGCTGCTCGCGCGCGACCAACTGACCGGCAACCAGGGCAAAGAGATAGCAGGGTTTCTTGTGCGGATCAACCCATTTGGCATAGTGCCGCCCATCCTCCAGATCGCCTTCTTCCACCAGATTGCCGTTGGAAAGCAGGACCGGGTATCTGGCCTTGTTGGCGCGCAATGTCACGCTGAAGCTGGCCATCACGTCCGGGCGATCCAGAAAGTAGGTGATGCGCCGAAACCCTTCCGCCTCGCACTGGGTAAAGAAGGAGCCGTTGCTGACGTACAAACCCGTCAAGCTGGTATTTTTGATGGGTTCGCAGGTACTGAATATTTCCAGCTCGAATATTTCCTCGCCGGATGGCAGGTGTTCCAGTACCAGCCGTGTGGCCTCGGTCCGAAACGAGGTACCCCGGCCATTGACTAACACCCGTGACAGGTTGAGTGCTTCGCCATCGAGTTTGAGTGCCTGTGCGGCAACCGCCGGATTGCGGCGCAAACGCATGGTGTTGAGCACCCGTGTCTTGGCCGGGTCCAGATCAAATGTCAGATGGACGGACTCAATCAGGTAGGCGGGCGCCGTGTAGTCGGCACGACGGATGATTGCTGCGGGGCTGTCGTTCTCACGCTGGGGCAACATGCAGATTCTCCAGAAATTTTGAATGTAATAGTTCGGTGTAGTTCGGTACGTGGGCCAGGACGTGGGCGCCAGCCAGTTGCTGCGCGCTGTGGCTGCTGCAAATGGCAACCGCAGGCATGCCCGCACGCCCAGCCGCTTCAATGCCAAAAGGCGAATCCTCGAACACGATGCACGCCTTTGGGGGCACGCCCATGCGTCGGGCCGCTTCCAGGAAGATGGCGGGATCGGGCTTGCCCGGCAGGCCTTCATCGCCACCGACGATCACGTGCGGCGGCTCGGGCATGGCCAGCCCTTGCAGCACAAACGCAATATTGTCCTGATCGCCTGCAGTGCCAATGCCCACCTTGAGTCCTCGTGTCCGGGCGTGGGCGGCAAAGCTGCGAAAACCTTGCACTTCGGTAAACACCGGCGCAAACAGGCTGCGGTAAATCACTTCCTTTTCGTGAATCAGGGCGCGCGCTTCTTCGTCGGGCATGTCGCGCTGAAAGATTTCACGCATGCACTCCAGGCCATTGCGCCCATTGGTGCGGCGCATCAGGTCGGGCAAATCGACCTCCATGCCATAGCGGCGCGTGAATGCGACCCAGCTTTGGGCATGCCAGGGCATGGAATCGACCATGGTGCCGTCCATGTCGAAAATGAGCGCTGCAATCATTGGTACTACACGCCTTGCTTCAGGGAGGCCTCGATGAACACGTCCAGATCGCCATCGAGCACTTTTTGCGTGGCTGACACTTCGACATTGGTGCGCAAGTCCTTGATGCGGCTGTTGTCCAGCACATAACTGCGTATCTGGTGCCCCCAACCCACATCGGTCTTGGAGTCCTCCAGTTTTTGCTGTTCGGCCTGGCGCTTGCGCAATTCAAAGTCGTACAGGCGCGAGCGCAAGCGTTTCCAGGCCACATCGCGGTTGCCGTGCTGGCTGCGCCCGTCCTGGCATTGCACGACGATTCCCGTGGGAATGTGCGTCAGGCGCACCGCCGAATCGGTTTTATTGATGTGCTGCCCACCGGCGCCACTGGCACGGAACGTGTCCACCCGCACATCCGCCGGGTTGATCTCGATCTCGATGGAGTCGTCAATTTCCGGGTAAACAAAAACGCTGGCAAAGCTGGTGTGGCGCCCGCCCGCCGAATCAAAGGGCGATTTGCGCACCAGGCGGTGCACGCCGGTTTCGGTGCGTAAGAGACCAAAGGCATATTCGCCTTCGATCTTGATGGTTGCCCCCTTGATGCCCGCCGTGTCGCCGGGGGTCTCGTCTTCAATCGTGGTCTTGAAACCTTTGCGTTCGGCGTATTTGAGGTACTGGCGCAGCAGCATGCTGGCCCAGTCACAGGCTTCCGTCCCACCAGCACCCGCTTGAATGTCGAGAAAACACGGCAGCGGGTCGGCTGGATTATTGAACATGCGCCGGAATTCCATCTCTTCAACAATGGCGGCCAGCTTGGCCGTCTCGGCTTCAATGGTCATCAGACCGGCCTGGTCGCCATCCTCCTTGGACATCTCGAACAGTTCGAGGTTGTCGGACAGATCGCGCGTCAGACCGCCCAGGGTCAGCACCACGCCGTCGAGCGCTTTTTTCTCCCGGCCTAATTCCTGGGCTTTCTTGGGGTCATTCCAGACGGTGGGGTCTTCCAGTGAGGCGTTGACGGTGCGCAAGCGCTCGGTCTTGGCATCGTAGTCAAAGATACCCCCGTAGCGCCTGGGTGCGCGCACCCAGATCATTGAGCTGCGTGCCGATGAGGTTGATGCGTTCTGCTTCCATGGCGAATTCCTAGTATGTTGTGTCGTGTAGGGTGTCTGGGGGGAAGGGGATTGGCGGGCGCGAGGCCCTTGTATTCCCGAAAACCGATCATTTTCTCATGCCAACCGCGTCCCGGTAGCCCATCCGCAGTCAAAATGGGCCAAATACAATGTGGCAGCGGTTTTGCGTATTTTGGGAGAGTGTGTATGTGTGGCATTGTCGGCGGCGTATCAAGTCGCAACATCGTTCCGATCCTGACACAGGGACTGGAGCGTCTGGAGTACCGTGGCTACGATTCCTGCGGTGTGGCAGTGCACGCTGCCGGGGAACCATCGGGTTTGCGACGCACCCGCAGCACCTCACGGGTCGCGGAGCTGATTGAACAGATTGCAAGCGAAGGAATTCAGGGCACGCTGGGCATCGCACACACCCGCTGGGCGACCCACGGCGCACCCGTTGTCAGCAACGCCCACCCGCATTTCAGCCACGGCCCCGGCGCCAACGCCTCGGACAGCCCCGGACGCATTGCCCTGGTACACAACGGCATCATCGAAAATTACGAAGAATTGCGCGCCGATCTACAGGCAAAAGGCTATGCATTTGCCAGCCAGACCGATACCGAAGTCATCGCCCATCTGATTGACAGCCTGTATGCCGGCGACTTGTTCCAGGCTTTTCAGGCTGCCGTGGCGCAATTGCGCGGCGCCTATGCCCTGGCCGTTTTCTGCCGCGACGAGCCGCAACGGCTGGTCGGTGCACGCGCGGGCTCGCCGCTGGTTCTGGGCATCGGCCAGGAAACCGCCGAGTATTTCCTGGCCAGTGATGCCATGGCCTTAGTGGGAGTCACGGACCAGATTGTCTATCTGGAAGAAGGCGACTTGATCGACGTGCGATTGGGTGGCTACCAGATTCTGGACAAAAACCGCCGTATCACAACCGACACAGCGCGCCCTGTCAAAACGGTCACCGCGCACAGCGGCATGGCCGAATTAGGTCCGTACCGCCATTACATGCAAAAGGAAATTTTTGAACAACCGCGCGCGATTGCGGACACGCTCGAAGGCGTGGAAGGCATTGCAGCCGACCTGTTCGACCAGCCGGGAACCAACGCTCGCGCAGAAAACATCTTTGCGCAAATCGATTCAGTATTGATTCTGGCCTGCGGCACCAGCTACTACAGCGCCTGCGTGGCCAAGTACTGGCTGGAAAGCATTGCCAAAATTCCCACCCAGGTCGAAGTCGCCAGCGAATACCGTTACCGGGAATCGGTGCCCAACCCCAAAGCATTGGTCATCACCATCAGCCAGTCCGGTGAAACCGCCGACACCCTGGCCGCGCTGCGCCACGCGCAAAAACTGGGCATGCACCACACCCTGACCATTTGCAACGTCGCCACCAGTGCCATGGTGCGTGAGTGCAGCCTGGCGTATGTCACCCGTGCGGGGGTTGAAATTGGCGTTGCCTCCACCAAGGCCTTCACCACCCAGCTCGCAGCGCTGTTCCTGCTCACACTGACCTTGGCCAAGATCAAGGGCCGCCTGCGTGCTGCCGAAGAGGCGCGCCACCTCAAGGCCATGCGCCATCTGCCCGCCGCCTTGCAAACCGTGCTGGCGCTGGAGCCGCAGATCATCGCCTGGTCCGAAGGCTTTGCCAAAAAGGAAAACGCGCTGTTCCTGGGCCGTGGCCCGCACTACCCCATCGCCCTCGAAGGCGCCCTGAAACTCAAGGAAATCAGCTATATCCACGCCGAGGCCTATCCGGCAGGCGAACTCAAGCACGGCCCCCTGGCCCTGGTCACGAGCGAAATGCCGGTGGTCACAGTGGCCCCCAACGACGCCCTGCTGGAAAAACTCAAGAGCAATATGCACGAAGTCCGCGCCCGTGGCGGCGTGCTCTACGTGCTGGCCGATGCCGATAGCCGCATCGAAAGCAGCGAAGGCCTGCACGTCATCCGCATGCCCGAGCACTACGGGGAGCTGTCGCCTCTGTTGCATGTGGTCCCACTGCAACTCCTGGCCTACCACACCGCCTGCGCACGCGAAACCGACGTGGATAAACCGCGTAACCTGGCAAAAAGCGTGACGGTGGAGTAGGGAGAGGGCTTTTCTTCAACACCATTTGCTCTACTTTACAGAGCTGCCCCCGCTTATTCCATAAGGCTTGCAAGGCAATTTTTGCCTTGAAAAACGTCTTTTCAACGCCAAAATCCACCCACATTCGACCCAAACCAGCTTCCATGGCACGCCAGGGGCCGTTTTTGCATGCCAAAACAAGCCAGAGCGCCCATGGATCAAGCGGGAGCAGCTTCCAAAAACGTAGCGATGTACTAGAAGATGTGCCGTTTGGCACGCACCGCCTACAAAAACGTCTTCTCCCACCCCAGGGCCGTACAAGACCTGCTGCGCGACCGCGAAGACTCACGTTCTTTTTGCCAGGTTGCGGGCATCTTTCAGCAGCAATAACAACTGCTGCGCGCGCAACGGCGAGGCAATGAAGCCAAACCGGGTGTAGAACCGTTCAGCTTCCTCGTCGAGCGGGTGCGCCAGCATCGCCCGGAACCAGCTTGTTCGGCAATCAGCATCGTCCGGCGGATGGCATCTTGCAAGAGACCCAGCCCGATACCGCGTCCCTGGTGCCGTACAGAGATTGCCAGCCGTGCCAACACCACCACCGGAACAGGATACTGCCCCATTCCCTTGCGTATGCGCTCGGGGACATCCAGGGCATCAACCTGCCCAACGGTCAGACTGAAGTAGCCAACCACACGATGATCCTCATCGGTTGTGACAAAGGTTTTGGCCGACCCGCTGCCCTGGGCCTGCCGGGCATGGCGCAGCAACCAATCATTCAACACAGGCTTGCCACAATCCCCGAACGGAAATGAATTTGAGTCTTATATTGCACTCTTCTGCCGACGGATTTTTGCGAGTTTGAATCACTTACATTTGCGTTCGGGGAATCAAAACCTTCCAGCCGATGCTGGATGCCCAAAGACTCTGGGGCGTGCAGACTCATGCGTCATCCCAGGGGGCTTTGCGCGAAAAAAGATCGCGCAAGCCCTCATTGGGTTGTTCTGGTTGCTCCAGCAAATCCAACAAGGCCTGGTACTGGCTACCTGACACCATGAACAAACGCTGATCCAGAAGGGTTTGCTCGGCAGCCAGGCAGGCACTATCAAGAATGAAATCGGTCAAGGATTTGTGTGCCACTTCGGCAGCACGACGCAACACAAGCTCCTGCTCGTGCGTGGCGCGCAACCCCAGGCGAGCAGACCGGGCAGCAGGCGAAGATGCAATGACAGCCATGACGATACCTCTTTTATTGGCTAAATTGCCGCAATGTTAGTACAAGTGACTTACATCATCCAGCGGAAAAACATCCGGCTGCCAAAGAAAAAAAGCCCGGCAAGGATGGCATTCCTTGCCGGGCACAGGGGAGAAAAGAGAGTATTAGCAGTTATCGGTTAGCGGTTAGCGGTTGTAGGCCGTTTCGCCGTGTGAACTGATGTCCAGGCCTTCGCGTTCGTTTTCTTCGCTGACACGCAAGCCTATGGTCTTGTCCACCACAAAGAAAGCCGCCACCGACACCAGACCGGACCAGACGATGGTGGTCAGTACGGCCTTGGCTTGTACCCACACCTGGGCTGATATGGAGTAGTCTGCGGCCGCGATGCCGGTTGCAGTCACCCAGTCGGCAACGAAACCGGGGCCACCCAGGTTGGGTGAGTTGAACACGCCGGTCAGCAAAGCACCCACGATACCGCCTACGCCGTGCACACCAAATACGTCGAGCGAATCATCGGCACCGATCATTTTCTTCAGGCCCGTGACACCCCACAGGCAGGCAAAGCCGGCAATGGCACCAATGACCAGCGCACCACCGATACCGACGTTGCCAGCAGCCGGCGTAATTGCCACCAGACCCGCCACCGCACCGGATGCGGCACCCAGCATGGACGCCTTGCCTTTATGAAATGCTTCACCCAGGCACCAGGTCAACACGGCGGCAGCGGTTGCCGCAAAGGTGTTGATGAAGGCCAGTGCGGCAAAGCCATTGGCTTCCAGGGCCGAACCGGCATTAAAACCGAACCAGCCAACCCACAGGAGCGAAGCACCCACCATGGTCAAGGTCAGGCTGTGTGGAGCCATGGCTTCCTTGCCGTAACCGATGCGCTTGCCGACCATGATGGCACCAACCAGACCGGCAACCGCTGCGTTGATATGCACGACCGTACCACCGGCGAAGTCCAGTGCACCCGTTTGCCACAGATAACCAGCGGTTGCGTTGACCTTGTCCACCACTTCTTTGCTGGTGTAAGCATCGGGACCGGCCCAGAACCAGACCATGTGCGCAATCGGCGCATAGCTGAAAGTGAACCACAGGACCATGAACAGCAATACCGCCGTGAATTTGATGCGTTCGGCAAAGGCGCCCACAATCAGGGTACAGGTAATACCGGCAAAGGTTGCCTGGAAGGCCGCAAACACGATCTCGGGAATGACAACGCCCTTGCTGAAGGTAGCCGCGTTGGCAAAGCTGCCTGCCGCGTTATCCCAGATGCCCTTCATGAACAGGCGATCCAGTCCGCCAACAAAGGCGTTCCCCTCGGTGAATGCCAGGCTGTAGCCGTAAATAAACCACAGCACCACAATGAGCGAAAACGTCACCATGACCTGCATGAGCACCGACAGCATGTTCTTGCTGCGCACCAGACCGCCGTAGAACAGGGCCAGTCCCGGCACGGTCATCAGAATCACCAACAGGGTCGAAACCATCATCCAGGCCGTATCCCCTTTGTTCGGAACCGGCAAGGGTGCGGCTGCTGCGGGAGCTGATGCCTCTGCCGCTGGCGGTGCTGCCGCAGCTGCAGGGGTAGCAGCAGCGGGCTGTGCATCCGCAGGGGCGGGTGTTGTCGCGTTGGCTGGCGCAGCGTCAGCCGAAGCGGTGGCGGTCGGAGCTGAGGCTGTGGCTTCCGGTTGCGCGAAGGCGGTCAGGCCCGTGCTGAGGATTCCCCAGCCCAGAGCAAGCGAGATGAGTAGTTTTTTCACAATGCTTCCTTTCCGGTTTCACCTGTGCGAATGCGCACGGCATTCTCTAGTGCGTAGACAAAAATCTTGCCGTCGCCAATCTTTCCGGTGCGTGCGGCGCCTTCAATGGCCTCTATCACACGATCCACTTCGGTATCGTTGACCGCTGCTTCGATCTTCACCTTGGGCAAGAAATCGACCACGTATTCCGCGCCACGGTACAGTTCGGTATGCCCCTTCTGGCGTCCAAAGCCCTTGACCTCCGTCACGGTAATGCCTTGCACACCAATGCTGGACAAGGCTTCTCGCACCTCATCGAGCTTGAACGGTTTGATAATCGCCGTTATGAGTTTCATGTGTTCACCTCAGTTAAAAACAATGGGTTGCAGATTCCGGTGCTGGTCGTTCTGCTTCTCCGCTGGTTGGGAGATGGTGTTGTTAAGCACGTTTGGTGCCAACGTTTTTTATTTGTTGCAACCCTACTTTCGTGTGTGCACGAACTGGTGAAGCTCGCGTTAAAATAGCTGTATAAAAACACATGTAGCACTGCATTGGTGCCTTGTTGTGTAACCTCTTGATTAATTTCGCACTATTTTGGGGAGGTGGTATGGGTTTATCTTTGGTGCAAAGTCGTGCACTGCTAGGCTTGCAGGCAACACAGGTCACGGTCGAAGTCCATCTGGCCAATGGACTACCCAGCTTTACCCTGGTGGGCCTGGCGGAGGTGGAGGTCAAGGAAGCCCGTGAGCGCGTGCGTTGCGCGATTCAGAACTCGCACCTGCAGTTTCCCAACAACCAGAGAATCACCGTCAATCTGGCGCCAGCCGATTTGCCCAAGGATTCTGGCCGTTTCGATTTGCCGATTGCCTTGGGTATTCTGGCAGCCAGTGGCCAGATTGATGCCGCACAGCTTGCCGGGTACGAATTTGCCGGTGAACTCTCTCTTTCTGGTGCGCTGCGTCCGGTGCGCGGTGCACTTGCCACCGCCTTGGCCCTGCACGTCAGCAAGATTGACACGCGCCTGGTTCTGCCCGCCGGGAGCGCCGAAGAAGCCGCCCTGGTGCCAGGCTCCGAGGTGTACCGTGCCCGGCATCTGCTAGACGTGGTACGGCAATTTACCCCTGGTGGCGCAGGTGATGGTGGTAGTGATGATGGCTGGAGTCGTGTGCACCAGGCGGCACCTGCCATATCGGCCCAAGGGCTGGATATGGCCGATGTCAAGGGCCAGGCAGCGGCCAAACGTTCTTTGGAAATAGCCGCAGCAGGTGGGCATAGCCTGCTGCTGATGGGGCCACCCGGCTCGGGCAAATCCATGCTGGCCCAGCGTTTTGCGGGCTTGCTGCCCGCCATGACCAGCGAAGAAGCTTTGCAAAGCGCGGCGATTGGCTCTTTAAGCGGGCGGTTTTCCATCAACAACTGGGGGCAGCGCCCGACCTGCAGCCCGCACCATACCGCCAGCGCTGCCGCTTTGGTTGGCGGCGGTGCACCACCCCGTCCCGGTGAGATTTCCCTGGCCCATTACGGTGTGCTGTTTCTGGATGAAATGCCCGAATTTCCACGTGCCGCCCTGGAGGCACTGCGCGAGCCGCTGGAGACGGGTTGCATCACCATCGCCCGCGCGGCACAAAGCGCCGAGTTTCCGGCACGGTTTCAGTTAGTTGGTGCCATGAACCCCTGCCCTTGCGGGTATCTGGGCTCGCCAGGCCATTCCTGCCGCTGTACGCCCGATCAGGTGCACCGCTACCAATCCCGACTCAGTGGCCCGCTGATGGACCGTATTGACCTGCACGTGGAAGTGCCTGCTTTGCCACATGGCGAGCTACTTAATGCCCCTGCGGGTGAGCCGAGTGCCAGTATCCGCCAGCGTTGCGGCGCAGCCAGAGAGCACGCCATGCAGCGCCAGGGCAAGACGAATGTGGCCTTGCAGGGGCAGGAGATTGACCGGCACGTGTTACTGGACGACGCCGCCAGCAAATTTCTAGGCATGGCCGCAGCCCGGCTCGGGTGGTCAGCGCGTGGTATTCACAGAACCTTGAAGGTGGCACGCACCATCGCAGACCTTGCCGGCGCGCACACCACTCAGGTTACGCACGTGGCCGAAGCCATGCAGTACCGTCGCACCCAGGCCAAATAAGGCGAATAAGGTGGGCGCGCGGTGGTCAAAACAGGCTTTTCAGCCAGCCAAGAAACACCAGCGTACGTAGTTTGACCAAGGCCCAGGTGTCGCCGGACTCCGGTGCTGCGACCCCGCAGCGCGGGTCGGATCGCTGCAAGGCGCCGGTCATTTTGTGGTCAATGGGAATGGGCTCACAACCATGGCCGGTTTCGCACACAAAGTCCCAAGGCGTGCGCGCAGGCGCGTGGCAGGCAAAACAGTTCTTGCCAAAGCGGTTATTAACCTCGGCAAAGCCCCGTTTGAGAATTTTTGAACCCTTGTCATTGACTTCCAGCTCAAAAAATTCCCAATCTCCCGTCGCGGGGCTAAAACCCGACTCGCGCTTGACCATGGCCTCGGTCGGCACGAGTTGCACCACGGAGCCTGGGGGATAGACAGCACCCTGGGGGGCATTGGCGGCCATGAGCGTGCCCAGCGTATTGCCCAGCAGGTTGTCCACATAAAAATGCCGCACCTGGGCCATCTGGCGTATGCACCGAAAACTGTTGTCATCCACCTGGACGGCGGTCGTTGCAGCATTGGCAGCGTAGGCGGCATGGCCGACCAGGAGGGTGAGTAAGGCCAGCGAAGCGCTTAAGGCCGGGCGGGAAGAAGAGAATTGGTTCAAAGTTTTCATATGCAAAGTGGATATTCTTGCGATTGTGCAACAAATTCGGAAAATCGGGCCTCACATGGGAGCATGCAAAGTCATGCATGTTATAACTGAGCGGCTAATATTTGGGATGAATTCTGATGACCTTAAACGATACGGTACGCCAGCAGTTAATAGCTAATCTTGCACAAGATGGCGCCGACATAGGAACACAACTCAACAATGCTTTGCGTTTACTCTCTAAATGGCGCAGCGTGCTGATACAAAATACATTGCTACAGCACCAAGGAACTGTGGTGCAAGATGGAGTAGTCAAAGGTCTGGATTTTTTGCCACAGTCAGCGGAAGGTTGCCATGTCGCAAAGTTGCTGGGTTGTTACGAGCAGCCTTTGCAGCCTTTTCTTGAAGTCGCCATCAAAACCAACTATTCAACCGTCCTTAACATTGGTTGCGCTGAAGGCTACTATGCAGTCGGCTTTGCTCGGCGTATGCCGGACACACGGGTGTTGGCTTTCGATCTTAATCAAAAAGCGCAAGATATTTGCAAAACCTTGGCAGAAAAGAATCAAGTCGCCGAACGTGTTACTGTGGGTGCATTATTCAGACCAGAAGATTTTGCAAACCACGCTGGCCTGCGCGTTCTGGTTTTATGTGACATTGAGGGTGCTGAACGTGAACTGCTTGACCCAGTGTTAGCACCAGCGCTGACGGGTATGGATTTGATTGTCGAGTCCCACGAATGCTTGTTACCCGGTATCACCCAGGTGCTGATCGACCGTTTTGCCAGCACGCACCATATCACCTTGGTGCAAGACAATGGCCAACGCCAATTGCCCCGCGCACCTGCATGGTTCAACAATCTTGCACATATGGATCAACTGTTAGCCGTATGGGAATGGCGCTCGGGGGCGACTCCCTGGTTGGTGATGCGTGCTAAAACCATTTCATCATGAACACTGCAATTTACTTTCATCCCGAGGCATACACCACCACTGGCCCCAAATTGATGGGACGCAATGCAGCCGGGGAGTCGTTTTTACGTGGTTTTTTCACCCATAGCCATAATGGTGAATTCTGGGTGCAGGTTGAGAAAATCGAACATGCCAAAGCATTTGCCAATGCTGCGCAAGTGGCGGGTCGTACGGAGCCTGTCAAGGTTATCGATAAATCCAGTCTTGCTGCCCTGCGACAGCCCGGCGTAGTCTATTACCCAGGTCCGGGGATCGGTGTACACGCGCGCAAGCGTGGTTTGGTCGGTGCAACGGCAGATACCTCTGGTCACTGTGCCTGGAGTTTGTGCGGTATTACGCATACCACTTCGTCAGCGGTAGCCATGGATGCGCTGGTTGATTTATTGACTGCGCCAGTGCAACCCTGGGACGCAGTGATTTGCACTAGCAATGCGGTAAAAGGCAATGTGGAAAAATTATTGCAAGCAGAAGCTGACTATCTGGTGCAGCGTTTGGGCGTGCAACGTTTGGTGCTGCCACAATTGCCGGTTATCCCGTTGGGGATACACACGACTGATTTCTCCTTTACGCCAGAGCAAAAGGCCCAGGCACGCAGCGCGGTAGGTGCCGATGAACAAACGCTGGTGGTGCTCTATACCGGGCGGTTATCGTTCCACGCCAAGGCACATCCACTGGCGATGTACCAAGCGCTGGAGAGTGCAGCCAATGTACTCACCCCAGGGCAAAAGCTGTTATTGGTGGAGTGTGGCTGGCATGCCAACGAATATATCGCCAATGCTTATACCGAAGCAGCCCGTCTGGCCTGTCCCAGCGTGCAGGTAAGGGTGTTGGATGGACGCGACCCCGCTGCCCGCAGTACAGCCTGGGCCTGTGCCGACGTGTTTTGTTCCTTGTCGGACAACATCCAGGAAACCTTTGGCATCGTTCCCATAGAAGCCATGGCGGCTGGTTTGCCGGTGGTCGTTTCCGACTGGGACGGCTATAAGGACACCGTGCGCGACGGTGTGGACGGCTACCGTATCCGTACCCTGCAACCCCAAGCCGGTCTGGGTGCGGACTTGGCTGTGCGGCATGCGTTGGATCTGGACACTTACGACATGTATTGCGGCCATGCCTGTTCGCTGGTGGCAGTGGACGTGCAAGCCACTGCAGCAGCGTTTGTTCGATTGTTTGCGTCTGCCGATCTGCGCCGCAATATGGGGGAGGCTGGACAACAGCGGGCACGCAGGGATTACGACTGGACAGCCATCATTGCACGCTACGAAGCGCTTTGGGCGCAGCAAAACGACATCCGTCTGGCGAGCCAGAATAAGATAAAACCCTTACCGAACCCTTGGCCAGCAAGAATGGATCCTTTTAGTGCCTTTGGAAACTACCCCAGCCATGTATTGGGCACCGAAACGGTGTTGCGTTTGGTGGATGCCAGCCCAGATGTGGCGATCAAGCGCGTGCAACAGTACCAACAATTGGCCATGGTCAATTTTGCAAAGGTGGTGTTGCCGAGCAATGATGAAATGGTGGCTATCCTGACTGCAGCGTCCAATGGCCCATGCTCGGCAGGGAAGATGATTCAATCCATAGTGCCAGCACGGCAGGCACAGGCGCTGCGAACCATCGGCTGGTTAGCCAAGCTGGGCATTCTGAACTGGACATAGCTGGACATGGCCAGCTCATTCAAATCTTGACTCCTGCCATATAGGCATCGAAACGCATTTCAGAATAACGCGCCCACACCAGCTGGTCACGCTGGAATTCACGCATGTCCTGGTGAATTTTTTTGAATTCGGGAGACTTGGCTTCGTGTTCGGCAAAAACTTCCATGGCGGCGCTGAAGCCTGCATCCATGATTTCCTTGGAAAACGCCTTGAGCTGCGTCTTGGCAGCCACCAGCCGTTTCAGGGCAATCGGATTAAATGCGTCGTACTTGGCCGTCATGTCGCGCGCGGCAACCGCTGTTGCAACGTCCACCATCGCCTGGAACTCTGTCGGCAGCGCCGCATAGGCCTTGGTATTGATGAAAAACTCCAGCTCCGCGCCGCCTTCCCACCAGCCGGGATAGTAGTAAAACGGCGCCACCTTGTTGAATCCCAGTTTCTCGTCGTCGTAGGGGCCGACAAACTCCACTGCATCAATCGTGCCCTTCTCCAGCGCCTGGTACACATCGCCGGCTGGCATATTCTGGGAAACGACCCCCAGTTTTTGCATCGATTCACCAAAAAGACCGCCGCCCATGCGCATCTTGAGACCCTTCAGGTCGCCTGGGGCCTTGATCTCCTTGCGGTACCAGCCACCCATCTGTGTTCCGGTGTTGCCAGCGCTGCGGCTTTTGATGTTGTAGCTGGCATAGAACGCATCCATGAGTTTGCGGCCATTGCCGTGCTCCATCCAGGCATCCATCTGGCGCGCGGTCAAGCCGAAAGGCACGGCGCAGCCGAAGGCAAAAATGGGATTCTTGCCGGTGAAGTAGTAGGATGCCGTTTGCGCCATCTCCACGGTGCCACCCTGTATGGCATCCACCACGCCAAAGGCGGGCATCAGTTCCCCTGCGGCGTGCACGGATATTTCAAACTTGCCACCGGAGAGGGTTTTCACGGTTTTGGCAAACATTTCCGCGCTGCCAAAGATCGTGTCCAGTGATTTGGGAAAGCTCGATGCCAGACGCCAGCGAACCGCTGCCTGGGCATGCACCGCCGGGGCGACGCCTGCTGCCAGGACGCCTGCCAGGCCTGCATGTGTGATGATTGAACGACGACTTTGACGATTTGTGTCCATGGGACTACTCTCCAAATGGGGTGTTAAAGGGGGGGTATTGTTTCAGGCGCCGGACTTTACACGCTCACCGAAGCGCCTGGTGATGGTGGCTTGTATGCCCGCTGCATCCAGGCCTTGCAGGCTCATCAAGCGCGCCGGATCGCCATGCTCGATAAAGGCATCGTCCAGGCCCAGGTGCAAAATGGACATATTGATCCCTGCGGCTTGCAGGGCTTCGGCCACGGCGCTACCGGCTCCGCCCGAAACGCACCCTTCCTCGACGGTGACCAGGGCCTGGTGGGTACGCGCCACGCTCAGGAGCAGTGCCGTATCCAGCGGTTTGACCCAGCGCATATTGACCACGGTCACATCCAGCGCCTGTGCTGCCTCCAGCGCCGGATACAGCAGGGTGCCAAAAACCAGAATGGCAATGGAGTTGGTGCTGTTGGCATTGCCCTTGCGGCGGATTTCGCCCTTGGCAAAGGGCAAACCCTGTAGCCCGGTCTGCACAGCCACGCCTGCGCCCGCACCGCGCGGGTAACGCACGGCCACCGGATGGTTTTGCGCAAACGCCGTACTGAGCAACTGGCGGCATTCGTTTTCGTCTGCGGGACAGGCAATGCTCATATTGGGGATGCAGCGCAGGAAAGCGATGTCGTACGCTCCGGCGTGCGTGGCACCGTCCGAGCCGACCAGTCCGGCACGGTCCAGCGCAAATACCACCGGCAGGTTCTGGATGGCTACGTCGTGAATCAGTTGGTCATAGGCCCGTTGCAAGAAGGTGGAGTAAATGGCCACCACGGGCTTTAAACCCTCGCACGCCAGACCGGCGGCGAAGGTGACGGCGTGCTGCTCGGCGATGCCCACGTCAAAATAACGTGTCGGGAAACGCTGTTCAAACTCCACCAGACCGGAACCTTCGCGCATGGCCGGAGTGATGCCAATCAGGCGGCGGTCATGTGCCGCCATGTCGCACAGCCACTCGCCAAATACCTGGGTAAAGGTGGTTTTAGGCGCCACGGCGGGCGTTTGCAAGCCGACCTTCGGGTCGAACTTTCCGGGGCCGTGGTAGGACACCGGGTCGGCCTCGGCCAGCTTGTAACCCTGCCCTTTTTTGGTGACCACGTGCAGAAATTGCGGCCCCTTGAGCAGCTTGATGTTTTCCAGCGTGGGGATCAGCGAGTCCAGATCGTGTCCGTCAATCGGGCCAATGTAGTTAAAACCGAATTTTTCGAACAGCGTTGCCGGTATCACCATCCCCTTGGCATGTTCCTCCAGGCGCTTGGCCAGCTCGAAGAGCGGGGGCGCACCCTTGAGGACGGACTTGCTGACGTTTTTGGCCGCCGCATAAAAGCGCCCGCTCAGGAGCTGGGCCAGATAGCGGTTCAGAGCACCCACCGCCGGGCTGATACTCATGTCGTTGTCGTTGAGGATCACCAGCAGATTGCAGTCGGATACACCGGCATTGTTCAGGGCTTCGAATGCCATTCCGGCAGTCATCGCACCATCGCCAATGATGGCTACAGTGTGCCGCTCCTGCCCTTGCAGCCTGGCAGCCAGCGCCATGCCCAGCGCTGCGGAAATCGAGGTGCTGGAGTGCGCGGTGCCAAAGGTGTCGAAGGCACTTTCCGCGCGTTGCGGAAAGCCACTGAGTCCCCGAAACTGGCGCAACGTGCCCATGCGGTCTCTGCGACCCGTGAGAATCTTGTGCGGATACGTCTGGTGGCCCACGTCCCACACCAGCCGGTCATGGGGTGTGTTGTACACGTAGTGCAATGCCACGGTCAGCTCCACCGTTCCCAGGTTGGAGCTGAGGTGGCCGCCGGTCTTGGCCACACTGTCGAGCAAAAAGCCGCGCAGCTCATCGCTCAAGGCACGCAACTGCTCACGCGCCAGCCGACGCAAGTCGTCGGGACTGTCTATGGTGTGCAGCAAAGGGTATGTGTCTTTGGGCATAATGCTATTGTTTATATAGCTGTCTCCGCTTGTTTATAGGGGCCTACAGTCTCGTTTTATCAAAATCAGCTCTTGCGGTTGACCACCATCCTGGCCAGTGCAGCAAGCGCTTGCGTTTGTTGCAGACCGCTGCTCTGCAGCGCATCCAGTGCCTGGACCAGCAGGTTTTGGGCATAGTCTATGCTGGCGGACAGCCCCATGAGGGAGACATAGGTTGGTTTATTGTCGTTGGCATCTTTGCCGACGGTTTTGCCCAGGGTCGCCGAGTCGGCAGTCACATCCAGAATATCGTCCACGACCTGAAAAGCCAGGCCCAGCGCCGATCCATAGGTCTGCAAGGCCTGCCAGGCTTGTGCGTCGGCCAAACCGCACTGCGTCCCCATCATGACGCTGGCTTGCAGCAAGGCACCCGTTTTGCGTTCATGCATCGCGCGCAGTTGGGCCTCATTCAGCGGCAAGCCAACACTGGCCAGATCAATAGCCTGACCACCCGCCATACCCGCGCTGCCTGCGGCGCGCGCCAGCAAGGCGCACAAGCGGGCCTGCATAGCCTCAGGAACCGAACCATCGCGTGGTGTCAGCAATTCAAACGCCAGGGCTTGCAGCGCATCCCCAGCCAGCAAGGCGCTGGCTTCGCCAAACTGCACATGCACCGTGGGCTTGCCTCGGCGCAAGACATCATTGTCCATGCACGGCATGTCATCGTGTACCAGCGAATACGCATGAATAAGCTCCACGGCGCAGGCAGCGCGCAGTGCGGCAGGGGCATGGACTCCTCCGGTGGCACCACAAACCGCCTCGTGCGCGGCCAATACCAGCAGCGGGCGCAGGCGTTTACCGCCATCGAGCACGGCATAACGCATGGCCTGGAGCAGTTGTGCCGGGGCCTGATGGTCGAATTCGGGTGCAGGGTCGGTGTTCACCCAGCTATCAAGCGCCTGCTCCACCTGCGCCAGCCGCACCCGGCACCAGGCATCAAAGTCGAAGTGGTTGCTCATTGTGGCTTCCAGACCTTGAGTGCGTCCCCATCAAGCACCTTGATCTGGTCTTCCACGGCCTGCAGCTTGTCACGGCAAAACTGCAACAGTCCTGAGCCACGTTGGTAGCCCGCAAGCAGCTGATCCAGCGGCAGCTCACCAGACTCCAGCCGCGCAACCAGCGCCTCCAGTTCGCCCAGGGCGGCTTCGTAGCTGACAGGTGGTGCCGCATCTTGCGCTGATTGCTCTGTTTGCGCGGCAACAGGGGCGGGGGCTACGGTAACGCGGGGTTTTGGCATGGGGGCGAAAAATGGCAAAGGCGGCAAAGGCCAGATTTTATCGCTTCACCCACCGGGCAATGGGTGGATAGGGGTACTTTGACATCCTCCCCGCCCTAAAGGACGGGGATTCCTACGGTGCTAAACATGAGTTACCTCACACATAGTCACTTCGGTGGGTTCTTGCTTCAACACGACTGCCCAGGGGTGCATGGCTTGGTTATTGCCGTTAGCTCCCGCAGTGGGGAGCTTTACGGCTTTGAGCCGACGCCATGCTCCCCCAGGTCTCACATTCGCTCCACAAGCATTACTTTTGGCGTATCCCGCCATAGGTCTTGCGACAAGCAAATTATGACACACACAAAACACAAGGCCAGCTTCGCTGTCCGCGCTCTTGACCCCGCCCTGAAGGACGACACACCCAAAAGCTGTGCAAACTGCAAGTCAAACTTTGCAGAAAAATCGGGCTACAGCCCTCGTAGGACTTGCGGGAGCAGCTATAAATTTCAGAGTTTTATCCAAAAAGGCATGCAACCAGCTCAACTACCGCGCGCAGCATCGGTGTTGGCGCCCTTGTGGCCAAATGTGTTCAAGCAACTGTGTGAATTGTCGTCAGATCACGGACTCTGGCAGGGGAAATCTCCAGTCCATTAGGCCAGCATAAAGCCCCGGCATCGATAAAAACGCGGGAGAAATAGGCCGGGTCGTGCAACCTGTCCAGCAGCGGGCCGGAACGGGTGGCGAGGTAGGCAGCGGCATCGAATACGCCTTGGGTATGGTCGCTGAAGTCCAATTCCAGCCGCAAGGCATCCAAGATGCGGATATTTAGTACTTTCATCACGGTCTACTCCTTGAATGCGATCCAGCGGCTCAAAGCGCTGGGCGCGCGATTTAATTTCGCTCCAGGATAATGGCATGACGGCGCAAGCAGCTCTCAATGATTTGGGAGGCTCTCGTCAAACACTGCGAATAATGAAGACGCGGTGATGGCCCGGTCAAACCATGCCTCGATACCCTCTGCCGAAGCCGATTGCAAGCGTTCATGCACCGCTGGGGGAATATCACCAAAACGACGTTGCAGCAAGCGCTCCAGCATGGACAACGCCTCTACCCGGCGGCCTTGCAACAAGCCAACCTGTACGCCCTGTGCTTTGTACGATTCAGCCCATTGGGTTATGCGGTCTGCCAGTGCCATATCGATCTCCTTCAAGGTTTGCACTTCCGGTAGCAGCATATTGTAGGAACTGTGGCGCATGAAAATGCTGCGTAGCCACTCGGCAAGGGCGCGCTTGAGTGGCTGATTCTGCTCCGTCCAAGCATCAATCTCACCAATAAGTGGTTGTGGGTTGCGCAAGCTGTCGAAAGCGCGTGGGATATGCGGCATAGGCTTGGGTGGATGGTGCTTTGCTTTCACTGCGAAACTGGCGAACAGCTTCGATGCGTTCGAGCACTCGGGGCAAGCTGCGCAGTTCGGCGGGAGATACATCAACCAGCCAAAGACAATAGCGTCTGATCCCATCAATGAAATCGCCACCACTGATAAATGGCCTGATAAGCTGCCTTGCCTTGGGTTCGGCTTGCAAGAAGGCGTGAAGTGCCGTCTCAGTAAACAAAAGGTGTCCGCCATCTGTGGGTTTGTTACCCCAACGCATCGCCGGAACCGGACTAATTGGCACTGAGCGGGTTGGCAACACAATATCGGGAGCATCGATCAGATAGGGATTGATATTTTTGCGACCAACGGATGCGGTTCACCAGCCATCTCAGCGTACTCATAAATCGTTTTATCCGAACCATTTTTGAGAGCGAAGCCCACGATCACGCAATGAACGGCTGCTTTGCCGGATGCCTCGTTGCTCCAGCGAAACGTGCGGTGTGCAAAGTTAATTCGCACGCCTTGTGCCAACAAGTAGCCCCACAGGATGCTTACCTGCTCGCCTTGGCAAATGAAGTTGGTAGAAACGAAGCCCGCAAAAATTTCCACATTCATACGCAGGTAATCCACAGTTTTGACGTACCAGTTCGCCACAAAATCGAGTACACCGTGCGCTGGAATGGCCGCCATTACCCGGCATTGATCGTCTTTTTGTTCTTTGTTTTGGTAGTGGTGTCCCACAAACGGCGGATTGCCCAGCACATAGCTGCAAGCCGTTGCCGGCAGCACTGCATTCCAGTCGAGTTGCAGCGCGTTGCCGTGCACGATGGTCGCGCTGTGCGTCAAGGGAATGCGCGCAAAGTAGGCGCCAAACTCCTCGCTGACCTTGATGTTCATCTGGTGGTCGGTGAGCCACAGCGCCACCTGGGCAATTTGCGCCGGGAAATCCTCGATCTCGAAGCCGTAAAACTGATCCACATCGACCGCTATCAACTGATGTACATCCAGCGCCATTTGCCCGCCGCTGTACGCCGCGCGCAAGACTTCCAACTCCAAGAGGCGCAACTCGCGGTAGGTGATGACCAGAAAATTGCCGCAGCCACAAGCCGGATCGAGAAAATGCAGCGTGCGCAGTTTTTTGTGAAATTCAAACAAACGGTTACGGTTTTTACGGATTTTCTCGAACTCGACCCACAGCGCATCCAGAAACAGCGACTTGATGAGCCTTTGGATGTTTTCCTCGCTGGTGTAGTGCGCGCCCAGATTGCGCCGCGCCTTGTCGTCCATGATGCTCTGGAACAGAGAGCCAAAAATGGCCGGGGAGATGCGGCTCCAGTCGAGTCCGCACAGGTCCAGCAACGCCTCGCGCATGGCAGTGTCAAAACCCGCAGGCGGCAGCAACAGCTCAAACAGCTTGCCGTTGATGTAGGCAAATGCCGCCAGTTGCTCGTCCAGATTTTTCAGGCGGTTCTCATGCGACGTATTGAGCACATGAAACAGCGTTGCCAGATGGTGCGCCAGATCGGAGCCGTCGGCATGGGTGCGCTGCTCGATGTAATCCTGAAACTGGCGTTTTTCAAAGATGCCTGTGTCCTCGGCAAACAGGCAAAACAGCAGCCGCACCAGGTACAGCTCCAGCGGACGCCCCCCATAGCCAATGGCCTTGAGCGCATCGTGCAGCCGCCCCATGCGTTTGGCGGCGTCGATGTTGATCGGGTCTTGCGGCCGTATGACTTGCGTCTGGTAGCCCGCGATAAAACCAAACAACCGCACATGCTGGTGCAATTCGGCCAAGGCGCATTCGGACACCGTGTTGTTGAGGAGGTCGTAGAGCCGAAAGTGCGCAAAGTCGCACACCAGCACATGGCGGGGCAAATCGCGCTCAGGTATTCCGGGAAAGTAGTCCAGCGCCTGGGTATACGCCCGATCCAGACTCTTGCCGCGCGACTTCATCTCGATGAGCAAAATGCCGGGCCAGAACAAATCGACGTAGCCCGCGCCACCGCCGTATTTTTTAACCGCATGCTCGAAGCTGGCAATGCGCTTGTTGGTGATGCCGAATACCTCAAAAAACGCAATCAGGAAGGGCTTGGCCTGCGCGTCCTCGTTGCTGGCGTCGGCCCAATCTTTGGAGAACGCCAGGGCGCGCGATTTGATTTCGTTCCAGGATAAGGGCATGGGGCGTGTGGGGTATGCTGCGACGGGGATTTTGGCAGAGTGTAGCCTTATTCAAAAAAGATAGCTTCCTCCGCAGTATCCATAAGCCATACAGGCTGATTGGCTGAAAACCCTTATCAGGATACAGATCGGCTTATACTTTTGCCCTCTTTTGCCTTGAGTTCCCAGGCGATTCACCCCAACATGAAACCATCCAATCCTGACCGGAAATTTCCGGTTTACCCCCTTGCGCTGTGTCTGGCAGTTGCCCTGGTCTATGCCACGGGGTTGCGCAATGCGCTGGTTTTCGACGATGCCCGCCTGACCGATGGCACGGTGTTTGGCGGCTATGGCGCGCTGCTGCAACTCAAGCAGCGGCTGCTTTCCTATGGCTCGTTCGTATGGTTGCAGACCCTGCTAGGTGAAAACTGGCCGGTGCAAAGGGCCGTGAATGTGGCACTGCATCTGGCAACCTGCTGGGCCTTGCACCAGCTGTTTGCACTGCTGCTGCCCCGGATCGCGTACGCCAGGGAAACCTTGGCTGACCCAGATTTTGCGCCCTCCCAGGCTGCCGCGCTGCGGCTTGGCGTGCTGTTCTTCGCCTTGAATCCAGTGGCGGTGTACGCTGTGGCCTATCTGATTCAGCGCTCCATCCTCATGGCGACCTTGTTTGGCGTGCTGGCATGCTGGGCCTTTGTCCAGGGGATTGTGACGCGCAAACCGGCGTGGTACGGCGCGGCGCTGCTACTGTATGTATTGGCGGTCTTTTCCAAAGAGCACGCGGTGTTGTTTGCCGGGTTGTGTCTGCCGTTGTATGTGTTTCTGCGCCGCCCGAGGTGGCAGCAATCGCTGGTGATGCTGGCGCTGGCATCTGGTGTGCTGGCGGCGGGCGCGGCGTTCATGCTGCAATTTTTTCCGCATGTGCTGGGGCAGGTGTTTGACGAAACCTCGCGGCATCTGGTGGCCGAATTGGGCAAGCAGGAGTCCGGTGTCCCATCCCGGATCTACGCATTGAGCATACTCAACGAGGCGGGCCTGTTTTTTTACTATGGACTGCTGTGGGCGTTTCCCTATGTGGGGTGGATGTCCATCGACATGCATCCGCCGTTTCCCCTGACACTCACCAGCATGCCACACGTCCTGGGGGCCATTACTTATGTCGTGTTGCTGCTGGCCTCGGTGGTGGCCGTGCTGCGGCGTTCGGACGTGTGGGGGTTTGTGGGTTTATGCCTCCTTTTCCCCTTGGTGTTGTTCTGGAGCGAGTTTGCCACCGTCTGGGTGCAAGACCCCTTTGTGCTGTACCGCTCGTACCTCTGGGCCATCCCGCTGCCCGCGTTGATTGCCGTGCTGTTGAGCGGTTTTTCGCCTGCAAGCCTGCACAAAACGGTTGTTGTCGTGGCCATTGGTCTGATGGCTTTATCTATCGAACGTGTAGCTTCACAGGAAAATAACCTGACGCTGTGGAGCGATGTGATTGAAAAATATGAAATCCCCGGCCCGGCCAACGCCGTGGGACGCAGCCGGGCCTTCTTGTACCGTGGTTTGTACCATCTGCAGCATCTGGCGTTTGAGTCGGCTCTGACAGACTTCCGGATGGCGCAAAAACTGGGGGACTATAGGGGAGAAGCCGCATTCCAGGCAGGGGTGACGCTACAGGCGATGAACCGCCATGCCGATGCGCTGGCATCGTTGGCGCAATCCGAGCTTATCGGTTACAAAAATAGCGTTTTATATTTCCATCGCGCTGAATCGCAATTTGCCCTGACGCAACTGACAGAAGCAATCGACAGCTACACCAAGGCACTTGCAGGCTCGCTGGCCCAGGACATGCAAACGCATGCCCACGTGCGCCGTGCCGAGTCGGCCATGCAACTGCACCGCTTTGTCGATGCCGTAGCGGATTTTGAAAAGTTGCTGCAGCAAAACCCCAAAGAACCACGCCACCTGATGGGTCTGGGCCTGGCGCGCCTGGGGCTGCACGCCAACGCGGACGCATTGGCTGTTTTCCAGAAATTGGTCGAAATCCAGCCGGACGCCCTGGCTTTCTATGGCCGGGCGCTGGCCCATGCCGCCATGGGTAACAAGCCAGCAGCCGAGGACGATATCGCCCAATCGCTGCGACTGGAGCCAGGCAATACCGTTTACCAGCAGGTGCAGCGCAGTATCGCCAAAGGTGAAAAGCTGTCCCTTTGACCATGCCATCGCAAACACCCCAAGCACCGCAGGCGTCTACGCGCGTACTCCACCTGGGCAAGTTCTTCCCACCGCACCACGGCGGTATGGAGGTGTATCTGGCCGACCTCATCGCCGCGCAACACGCTACCGGCATGCAGGCCTTCGCCCTGGTGCATGGTCAGCCCCTGCCCGAAGACCCCCCCTGGTTGTGGCGCGTGCCGGTGCAGGCGCAGCTGGTGTATGCCCCGATTGCGCTAGGCTACCGCCGTGCCCTGCGCCGGGCAATTGCGCATTTTGAACCCGATGTCTTGCACCTGCACATGCCCAATAACTCGGTATTCTGGGCCTTGACCTTGGGCATGGCACGCGATATTCCCTGGGTTGTGCACTGGCATTCGGATGTGGTGGTATCCCAAATTCGTAGCGCGCTGGCACTGGCGTATTACGCCTACCGCCCGTTCGAGCAGGCCGTACTGGCACAGGCACGCCGCATTGTGGCCACCTCACCGGCCTACCTGCAGGCCAGCGAACCCTTGAGCCACTGGCGACACAAATGCGCGGTGGTTCCACTAGGCCTGGCGCCACCTGTGCTGGTTGATAAGGATGCGGCTACCCATGCCGCCTGGGAGCCTGGACGGCTGCGTTTGCTGTCTATCGGGCGGCTGGCTTATTACAAGGGTTTTGAAACCCTGATTACCAGCGCATCCAAGCTTCCTGGCGTGCAACTGCTGATTGCAGGTGATGGCGAGCTGCGCGCCCCCCTGCAAGCACTGATTGACCGCCAACCCGGTACAGCCGCGCGCGTGCAACTCCTGGGGGCGGTGAGCGAACAGGAAAAACACGCGCTGCTGGCTTCGTGTGACGTATTCTGCCTGGCCTCGCGCGAGCGCACCGAGGCGTTTGGCATGGTCTTGCTGGAGGCCATGGCCCACGGCAAGCCGTGTCTGGTGAGCGATTTGGCTGGCTCCGGTATGGCGTGGCTGGTGAGGCAAGCGGGTGCGGGTCGTACGTGCGCCCCACAAGACATTGCAGCATGGCAAGCCGGTATGCTGTGGATGCAAGCGCACGACAACGAGCGCCGCGCCCTGGGGCTGGCGGGGCAACAAGCGTTTCATAGCCGCTTCACAGCCGCTGCAAGTGCCAGGGGACTGGAACGTGAATACCGCCTGGCGCGGCGCATGAGTCCACAGCCCCGCGCCGACAACGCACCCTTGATCGTGATACCCGCGCGCAACGAATCCGCGACCATTGGCGAATTGCTACGCTGCCTGCACGCCGCCGGATACCACCACGTGTTGGTCATTGACGACCTCAGCGATGATGGCACGGGCGACATCGCCCGCGCTGCGGGTGCGCGGGTGTTGCGGCCGGTGCTGGGCCTGGGCGCCTGGGGCGGCATGCAAACCGGCATCCGTTATGGCCTGCGCAGAGGGTTTGATTGCGTGGTGACCATGGATGCCGACGGGCAACACGAAGTCAGCGAGTTGCCAGCGCTCCTGCAGGCCAGTTCACAGGCCGATGTGGTGGTTGGCGCCTTCCCCGAGCGCGCAAGTAGCCTGCGCCGCATCGCCTGGGGCTGGTTCCGGCTGCTGACCGGGCTGGCCCTGACCGATCTGACCTCGGGTTTTCGCTGTTACCGGGGTGAGGCTTTGGGCGTGCTGGCCTCCAGCGAAGCCACGCTGCTGGACTACCAGGACGTGGGCACCTTGTTGCTGCTGCGCCGCGCCCAGCTGCACGTGGTCGAGGTTCCCGTGAAAATGAACCCGCGCATCGCAGGCAGCTCGCGTATTTTCAATTCATGGATCAGCGTGGGCCGCTACATGGCGGTGACGACATTGCTGTGCCTGTCACGCTGGCGGGTGCGCGTACGCTTGCGCGAATGGTTGCGCCGATGAACCAATAAACCTATGGAGCAATAACGGCAAAGTTGTGCTGGTTAATGCAATTTATCAATATAACAGGCATATAGTTACCGTTTAGTTACCGCTTAGTTACCGTTGTATGTAAATCATGGGAGCACACTCTTTTTCGGCCCCGAGCGAACTTCAGAAACTCCTGGGCGAGCGCCTCAAGCGCTTGCGTCTGAATCGCAACCTGGATCAGCGCACCACGGCCGAGAAGGCTGACATTTCGGAAAGAGCCTTGCGCAACCTGGAGTCTGGCCGAGGTTCAACGGTCGAGACCCTGTTACGGGTATTGAAAGCGCTCGACTATCTGCAGGGACTTGACATGCTCGCCCCCGAAATCAGCATCAATCCACTCGACCTGCTCCGCCAGTCCAAAGCGCCGCAGCGTGCACGACGCGTCAGCAAGCCAGACCAGAAAATCTGATCCATGAACACCCAGGTCATCGAGGTTCGCCTCTGGGGCAAACGTGTCGGCGCCGTGGCACGCGATCCGCGTCTCGGTTGCTATGTGTTCGCCTACGAGCCAGCTTGGCGGCGCACCGGTATCGAGTTAGCCCCGTTGACCATGGCGCTGAACGACTCGCGCCAGAGCTTTGCTTTCCCCGAACTTGCCGAACCCAGCTACAAACGGCTGCCAGGGCTGCTCGCCGATGCCCTGCCGGATGACTTCGGCAATGCCCTGATCGACGCATGGATGGGTACCCAAGGCGTCGAAAAGTCTGCCATCACCACCCTTGACCGCTTGGCATACATGGGCAAGCGTGGCATGGGTGCGCTGGAATTCAAACCGGCACGGGGTGCGCATCGCGAGAGTGCCGAGCCACTCGCAATGAAAAACCTGGTCGAAGCTGCGCGCAAGGTGATGCACGGCGATCTGTCAGGCGATGTTCAGGCCCAGGCCGCGCTGGCCAACATCATCCGGGTCGGAACTTCAGCTGGCGGCGCGCGCGCCAAGGCCGTCGTCGCCTGGAACCCGCAAACTGATCAGATACGCAGCGGTCAATTCGATACCGCACCCGGTTTTGAACATTGGCTGCTCAAGTTTGACGGTGTTGGCAAGGATTCTGAACTGGGCGGCAGTGCCGACTACGGCCGCATCGAATACGCCTACCACCTGATGGCCGAGGCTGCCGGTATCCGCATGTCCCCCTGCCGTTTGCTGCTGGAGGGCGGACGCGCCCACTTCATGACCCGCCGCTTTGACCGCGACGTCACCGATGGCCAGACGATCAAGCACCACATGCAGACACTCTGCGCCATGGACCACCTTGACTACAGGCAGCGCGCCACCCACGCCTATGCCCAGCTTTTCATGGCCATCGCCCGACTCGAACTGGGCGACGGTGCTATTGGTCAGGCATTCCGTCGCATGGCATTCAATGTCATGGCGAAAAATTGCGATGACCACACCAAAAACTTCGCCTTTCGCCTCAAACAGGGCAGCACCTGGGAACTGGCTCCGGCCTACGACGTGACCCACGCCCACAACCCCAGGGGTGAATGGACGTATCAGCACCTGATGAGCGTCAACGGCAAGTTCGCAGGCATCACCCGCGCCGATCTCCTGGCCGAAGCCGACCGCTTCGGCGTCCGCCGCCCGCAAGACACGCTGAAGGACATCCGCGCCGCCCTGGACAGCTGGCCTGATTTTTCCAGGCAAGCCGACCTGGGGGAGCAGACCTTTCGCCAAATTCAGACCGACTTCGAGCCGCTATGAAAACCGCAATTTCTATAAACTTAATAGCTCACCCCGCACGATCTATAAGCCCTGCAAGCCATTTCATTGGCAATGAATTAATCAAACCAGCAACGAAAGGTGTAAACAAATGGGAAAAATGAGCAACGGCTTGAAACGGCTATTTGACCAAGCCATTCGGGAGAAAGTCGTCTCACTGGGCGACATGGCGAAAGCCAAACAGACAGCCGCGCAAAACCTGGAGGATATGCCATCCGTAGAGGAACTCATTAAACAAGGGTATGACCCCCAGCATGCCGTTTATGTCAACACGCTCAACATGATCAGCCTGTTTGGTGATGAAATGTCCACCCTGCCGCCCTTGCATAAGATGCATGATTTTGTCGCCAAGTGGCACGATGTGTACCAACCCTCATTCCCCCCCATGAGCCCCATCACCAAGACCTACTTTAGCGGCTGGTGGCTGCTGGATAGCACATTCGGGACGGATAAGGAAACGGTTGCCACCTGCTTTTTATCCTTGCTTGACCACCTCGATCTGGACCCTATACAGATTCAGGCAGCCAATAATCTGAGCCAGTCGCGCATGGGCATTTATGAAGTTTTGGAAGGAAAGGGGAAATTTCTAGAACTGCGCGAGCTTGTCACGGATCGCCAATTGACTGTCTACTGCCCTTCAGGCTACCAGGGCGTTGCAGGGCATATCCTCTTTACCCGTCTGGTGCCACCGCTAGACCCTTTGAACTATTACGTGATGATGACCACGCCGTATCGCCTGAGCGCCATGCAAGATTGGCTTGCGTATTTTGAACGCCATGACATCCACCCTGGCACCGTGGGTGTGGATACCCGACTCCATCGGCACATGAAATTTGGCAAGAAATCAACATACTGGAGTGAATTCGTTTTTTACGGCTACTTCAATTTCACACCCAGTGTGATCATGCTGGCAGGTTTTCCTGATAAACCAGGCACACAGCCTCAGCATGGCTCTTACAAACCTTAGCTATGAATGTAATAGCTTATCCCGCACGGTCCATAAGCCATTCAAGCCATTCAAGCCATTTCTTAACATTTCTCAGACCGAAGAATTCGCATGAAACCACTGAACGACACGCTCGCCGCCACTCTTACCGCAGTCCAGCGCCCTGGCGATTACTTTGCTTCGGGCACAGTGGAGGCGTATTTGCCGCAGTTGGAAGTCGAAGCCGTCGGGCGGATTGCGTTGCCGCTGCTGCCCCAGCAAGCGCAGCAACTGATTGCCGTGGCAACACAAGCACCTTACGGACGTGGTGGTGAAACGTTGGTCGATACAACGGTGCGAAAAACGCGCCAGATCAATGCCGATCAGGTCAAACTCGGTGGCCGCCATTGGCCGCAAACCCTGCAGGAAATAATTAATCGTGTCGTTTCCGGCCTGAGCGTAACCGGACCGGTCAGTGCTGAGCTGTACAAACTGCTGGTCTACGAGAGCGGCGACTTCTTTGTCAGCCACCGCGACACCGAAAAAGCACCGGGCATGTTCGCCACGCTGGTGGTCGTACTGCCCTCGGTCTATACCGGCGGCGAACTGGTCATTCGCCACAAAAACCGCGAGGTGGCGCTGAACTTGTGCAGCGACGATGCTGCCGAGACGGTAGCCTTTGCCGCGTTTTATGCGGACTGCCTGCACGAAGTCAAGCCCATTACCTCCGGTTGTCGGCTGACCCTGATCTACAACCTGGTACGCCAAGGTGCGGAGCGGCCGCCTGAGCCACCCGGCTATGAACGCGAACAGAACAAGGTCACACAACTGCTGCAGCAATGGGTCACCGCCCAAAACACGGCGGATACCGTACCGGGAAAACTGATCTATCTGCTCGAACATGCCTACACGCCCGCCGAACTCGCGTTTGACAGCCTCAAAGGCGCCGATGCCGCCGTTGCACCCGTGCTTATTACCGCTACCGAACAAGCAGAATGCGAGCTGCATCTGGCCTTATTGACCATCGCGGAGAGTGGCAGTGCCGAACACGTTTATCACACGTCACGTTCCGGCCGCCGCAGGAGATCGTATTACAACGACGATGACGATGAAGAGTTGGAAATTGGCGAGGTCTATGATCGGGAAGCACACCTGTCCACGTGGCACACGCCATCGGGCCAGGATGCCGGATTGTCCAAGCTGTCGTTCAAGGAGGAAGAAATTTGCCCACTCGGTGCCCTGGGTGATATGGACAATGTAGAGGCGAGTTTTCACGAAGCCACCGGCAACGAAGGCGCCTCTTTTGAGCGCACATACCGCCGGGCTGCCCTGGTCATCTGGCCAAAAGGCAAAAAACTTGCCACCATCAGCCAGTCCGGGCTACAGGACAGTCTGCCTTTTTTGCGCAACCTCGTCACACACAGCAGTGTCCAGACCGATGCGGATGCACCGATGCTCAAGCAGCAGGCACAGCAACTTGCCACCCTGATGATCAACACATGGCCGCAGAAATCGCCAGACTCTTACAGAAGAAGTGATCCGAACGCAAAAACCATGCTGGAACTGCTGCAACAGTTGGCCAAGTTGACCGACAGCGCCTTGCTGGAACGCTTTATAGCGGAGGTCTACACCCAGGACGGTTATGGCATAGGCGATAGCTCGGTCTTGATTTCAGCCTGCAAGCTTTTACCACCGGCACGGGCGATTGAATTGTTGGCGAAAATCATCATGACGAAAGCAGATGGAGAACTTGCCAGTCGCTTTGAGCTGCTTGACGCTTGCATCGGTTTGGCTGCGGGCGATTCCACGCTGCTCGCAACACTGCTACCCGTTGCGACAAGCCTTTGTCAGGTACTGCCTGAGCGTACCAATCCCGACCGATTTGCGCCAACAACCATCACCGATTCCGGGATGATCGTTCATCTGCTGCGCTCGCTGGGCCGACTTGATACCGTCCTCGGTAGCCAGTTGGCCGAAGGCTCCAACCGCCGCATCCTAGCCGCCCCCGCACTCTACCCGCTGGACAAACTGGTCGTCCCCGTTGCGCTGCAAATGGTGGGTGCGCCTGGCGCAGAGCTGCTGCAGAATGTCAGCCGGGAGCACCTGAGAAACCGCATCGCCGAACCTCTGGAGCCGCCCAGCGACTGGAGCCGTAACAATACCATCACCTGCAGTTGCAAGGACTGCACGGCACTAAGCCGTTTTCTGACCGACCCCAAACAGCAAACCTGGTCATTCAAAGCCGTCGAAGCTGCCCGGATTCACGTTCAGTTATCCATCACCAGCAACCGTGCCGACGTGAATTACACCACCGACACCAAAGGCCGCCCCTATCAGCTGGTCTGCACCAAGAACCAGGCCAGCTACCAGCGCCGCGTCGCCCAGCGCGCCCGCGACATCCAGGACTTGGCACAACTGGAACAGACACCGGAATAAAGCTACGCCCCTCATGGAACGTGCGGGATAAGCTACTCAAACAATAGCATCCCCACGCCAGCGCCTTTGCCAGCCCTGCAGCATGAGCGGGAACAGCTATTTTTTCAGGAGTTATCCCGGAGCAATAGCCAAACAAGAGCAGTTGCAGGCCTCAAGGCGACCACCACACGCCGCTTACGGGCGCTCTTGAATCATGCCGCCGCTACCACGTACGGCAGATAGATCGAGAACGTCGAACCCAAGCCCACCTCAGTCTGAATGTCGATGCGGCCCTTGTGCTTTTCAACGACCTTCTTGACGATGCCCAAGCCCAAGCCTGCGCCTTCGCCGGGAGGTCGGGTAGTAAAGAATGGCTCGAAGATGCGTCCTCGGATTTCATCGGGAATACCGCTGCCAGAGTCGGTGATGGATACCACGGCATCGTTGTCTATCTTCTTCAGTCCAATCGTCAACGTCCCCTTGTAACCCATCGCCTGCAGCGCATTGTGGATCAGGTGCGTCCAGACCTGATTCAATTCCTGCGGCTCTGCATGAATGCGCGGTAGCTTCTCGAATTCGCAAATCAGTTCTGTGGTTTGCTTGATCTGAGTCTGGTAGATCGACAGGACGGTTTCGATACTCTCTTGTAGGTTGATGTCAGACAATTCTCCTGCACTGTCTGCCTGCGTGAAGGATCGAAGGGTCGTAACGATCTTGGATACGCGATCCACGGCAGTCTCTATCGTGTTGGTGCAGCTGACAATGGCTTCTATATTCTGGGCTGTCGTGAGGATGAGATCGGATTCGGGATGCCGGAGTAAAGGCAGGTAGTCCTCGTAGGTCGAGTGAGCGTTTAGCTTGATCAGTACGTCTGCCTTGTATCTGGCATTCTCCAGCCCGGCACCTTCCAAATTCTCAGTCAGGCCACGGATCAAGGTCCGCCTATCCTTGGTAGAGAGGTTTTCTGCCTTGCCCTTGCGATGACCCACCAAACGGCTGAACAACTCGAATGAAGGCTGATCGAGCATCCGTGTCAGCTTCGGTAACTGATCGACTGTTTTATTGATCGACTCAGCAATGGACTGGCCGCTGGACTTGACGGCACCGAAGGGCGTGTTGATTTCATGGGCAACATTGGCTACCAGTTGGCCGAGGGAGGCCATCTTTTCGGCTTGGATGAGTTGGGTCTGGGTGGCACGGAGGTCTTGAAGAGTGGCCTCCAGTTTGGCCGTGCGCTGTGCCACTGTGCTTTCCAGATTTTCATAGACACGGGCGTTTTCGATGGAAATGGCGGCTTGAGAAGAGAGAATTTTCAAGATTTCCAAGCGATCCGCTGTGAAGGCGCCTTCCATCAGGTTGTTTTCCAGATACATCATCCCGGCCAGCTTTCCCTGTTGAAGGATGGGGGCACACAGGACCGACTTCGGTTTGGCTTTCATGATGTAGGGATCGCCGGTGAAGCGCCCCTGTTTGGAGGCGTCGTCCAGCACTATGGCATCCTTGGTCAACGCCGCGTACTGGATTAGCGACACGGGTACCAAGGGCGAGGTATTCCCGACGTCATCGGGAGCGGGGATCAGCGGCAGTGACGACAGGACGCGCACTTTCTCGTCCTCCACATTCCCTTCAGCCTCGATTCGCCATTCGCCGTTTGTTTCCAGTAGCAAGAAGCCATGCTGTGCGCCTGCACCCTCGAGTACGATGCGCATCAGTTTTTCCAGTAGTTGTTCCAGCACGATTTCGCCGGAAAGGGCTTGCGAAGCCTTCATGACCGTGGATAAGTCGAGAGACTCCAACTCAAGCAGGTGCGTGCCACCGCCATGCGAGGTGGTGCGGGTCGTCGAAGCTTCCGTAGTGACTGACAAAGCACCTTTGGCCGCCTTGGTCAGCAGTTCGGGATAGCGCACTTCCAGGTGTTTGACTTTGGCGTGTGCGCCCCATTTGGCATACAGGTAGCTGGCTTCCTCCAGATAGACTCGGGCAATCTTTGCTTTGCCGCACTGAAGGTAGAAGCGTGCCGCCCATTCATTGGCCAGGGATTGGTGGTGAATGAAGCCGTTCTTGTGTGCGGTCTCAATGGCTTGGTCGTACAAGTCGGCTGCTTGTTCGCGGCGGCCCTCCACCCGTGCTATTTCTGCGGCGGCCAGCAGGTATTTGTGGGCAAAGTTTTGCGGGCATTGTTTGCCCCAGCCTTGCAGTTTCTGCAAGTCATTTTGTAGGCGCTTCCACCGTTTTTTGTCCCTCGTGGGTAAGGCGAGCTCGGCTTCTTCTGCCAATGTAATCAGGATATTCAGAAAAAAATACTCTGTTAGCAGCGGCATTCCTACCGCCGCCAAAACATGCTTGCGCGCCTTTTGTCTATATGCGGCGGCTTGAGGAAAATCCCCCAACAGCAATTCATAAAAGCTGGAGGAAATGTGAATATAGAATAAACAAGATGAATTTTTCGTATTTTCCGCAGCGTACTCCGCCACAGCAGCCAGGCTGGGGTTGGAATGTTCCCCGGATGCTGTCCTCCCCAAACTCTTGGCCAGGGCAATGTAAAAGGCGAAACTGCTAATGATCTTCAAAGGGTCGTTCATCTGTTCGACCACGTGATGGAATTTCTGGCTTTGTTGCTTAAAAGCCGATAAATCCGTGCCAATCCCGAAAAGCACAGTGAGCTGATTGATCATGGACATGGTGGCATAAATCCAGTTCCCGCATTCCACTGCTAGCGTCAAGGATTGATCAAAATGGCCAACGGTCGTGTGTAGCGGACAATACCAGTGATTGACGTAGGTACCATAGATAAAGATGCTCATTGAGCGGCTGTTAGCTGTTTGAGTCTGGCTGAGCTCCAGCGCTTTCTGTGCGAAATGCCAACCTATGGAATACTTTTTCCTCGTGGCTAGCACCAAGGCAAAATTCATCAGAATATAGGCGGCGTCCCCCGTCATTCCATGACGATAGAGAAAGTTTGCTCCTTTGATAACAGACATCGCAGCAACCTTCTGATTCACCCAGAACGCAAAGGGGATGATTCCTGTAAACAATTGAATCGCCAGTTGATGTTCGGGTTGCTTTGTCCAAGGCAGTTGATTCAGAAGTGACTTCACGTCCATTCCCCGGCGATGCCATCGTTCTTTGAAGAGTTCCAGCAGGATGTGAAACGCCGTCGAATGCAGAGGTAGGTGAATACCCAGGCAGCGTAATCCCTCGAGTCCGTCTCGAATGGCCCGCTGGTAGTCGCCCTGACTTCCATATGATTCCAATTGTTTTAAATGAATCCTGGCTTTTTCGATGTCCGTTTTTGCGTGTTGGAGACTCGTTTTGAAATACAGATCGGCCGCTTCATGCCGATGGTTGATGTATTCGCATTCAGCCCGCTCCAAAGACAAGGCGAGGGTCAGCTCATACTGCTGCACCCAGTCGCCGCCTTCCAGCAGATCCAAGCCGGTTGTCAGGTAGCGCAACGCTGAGGCAAACGCCGTGGACACGATGGCCTTTCTGCCGGCTTGCAGATTGAGTTCCGCCAACTGAATCCGCTCGGCCTTCTCCCGAATCAAGCCTGTGGCGGCGTAAAACTGATTCACCACGGCGAACAGCGATTCGTCCGCCCGAGTCAGGTCAAGTTGCTTCAGCCACAAACGCCCGATCTTCAGATGCAGCGCGGCGGTATCTGCTGCGGGTAGCAATTCATAGGCCGCCTGTTGTACCCGGTCGTGGATAAAGCGGAAGCGGTAGGATTCCATTTTGGCCGTGGTAGCGGACTCATGGAAGATTTCCTCAACCCTGAATGTCCCTTGCTGTTGCAGCATCCCGGCCTTCACGGCTTCCCACAAGTCCCGCATGGCCTCAGCAGGGTTGCGCTCGACGATCAGGGCCAGTGTTGCCAGATCGCATTGATGCCCGATGCAGGCCGCACGAACCAGTAGGTGCTGGGTAGCGGGCGGCAAGGAGCGCAGCTTCTGGCTCATCAGTTCCACCACATTGTCGGTCACCTGCTGCGCTTCGATATGCGCCAGATCCCAGATCCAGCCGCCTGCGCTGGCCTTGAACTCCAGCCAGCCGGCCTCATACAGCGAGGTCAGGAAGGCATTGACGAAGAAGGGGTTGCCGCCGGTCTTGCCGGCAATCAATTCAGCCAGCGGGGTGGGATTTCCTTGTGTGGGCCTGAGCGTGTCGCACACCAATCGTTCCAGATCAGGGAAGGCCAGCGGCTGAAGGCTCAGGGTACTGAAGTTCGTCTCGGCCTTGCGCAAGGCGTCCAGCGCCAACATGAAAGGATGAGCCGCATGAACTTCATTGTCGCGATAGGCGCCGAGTATCAACAAGCACACGTGCCGGGACTTCAGCAGCAGTTCTTCGAGGAAGTGCAGCGAGGCGGAATCGGCCCATTGCAAATCGTCCAGAAACAGCACCAGCGGATGTTCGGGCTGGGCGAAGACTTCGATGAACTGGCGGAAGGTGGCCTGAAACCGGTTGCGCGCTTCCTGCGGCGGCAGGGCTGAAACGGCAGCCTGGGGGCCGAGGATCAGCGCCACTTCGGGAATCACCTCGACAATCACCTGCGCGTTGACGCCCAAGGCATCCCTCATCTGCTGCTTCCACCGTGCTATCCGCGCCGGGCTCTCGGTCAGCAGTTGGCGCATCAGTTCCTGAAAGGCGTCGATCAGCGAGGCGTAGGGAATGTCGCGCTGGAACTGGTCGAACTTGCCATCGATGAAATAGCCTTGCTTTTCGGTGATGGGCTTATGGACTTCATGGACCAAGGCGGTCTTGCCGACACCGGAGTACCCAGCCACCAGCAGCATTTCGGTCTGGCCCCGGCTGACTCGCTCGAAAGCTTCCAGCACCTTTTGTACCTCGGCTTCTCGTCCGTAGAGTTTCTGTGGGATCTGGAAACGCCCCGAAACATCATGCAGGCCAAGCGGGAAGTCGGTAAGGGTCTGCGTGGCGTTGAACTGCTCCTGGCAGGCCTCCAGGTCCGCGATCAGGCCGAAGGCGCTCTGGTAGCGGGCTTCGGCCGTCTTGGCCATCAGTTTGAGCACCAGTTCACTGAGGACGGGCGGCACATCAGAGCGGCGTTCGTGTGGCGGGATCGGCAGCCTGGCCAGATGGCAATGCACCAGTTCGGTCGGATCGGTGGTGTCAAAAGGCGGCACGCCGGTGAGCATTTCATAGAAGGACGCGCCCAGTGAATAGAAGTCCGTGCGGTAATCCAGCGCCCGGTTCATGCGCCCGGTTTGCTCCGGCGACAAATAGGCCAAGGTGCCTTCGAGATGCCCTGGATTCTGCAATTCCGTGGTTTCACGCGAGAGCTGGGATGAAATGCCGAAGTCGATAATCTGCGCTTCGCCGGTGGTCGGATTCACTACCAGATTGGCGGGGTTGATGTCCTTGTGGATGATCTGATGCTGATGAATGCGACTCAGACTCCGGGCAAAGGACAAGGCCAGTGGCAGAAAGCGCTCCAGGGGCAGCGCGTGCCCTTCCAAAAGCTGTTTGACAGCCACGCCGCCAATGTCTTGCAGGATCAGCACCGGAGCGTTCTGGTGCGGCACCAGGGCATAGGCATGGATCAGACCGACTTCGTCCCAGTCCTTGGTCAAGCTGTATTCGTAGTGCAGGCGCGCCAGGTCTTTCGGTGCGGGGGCGTCGGCAGTCAGCGTCTTGAAGATGACCGGACAGCGATCCTCTTCGCGATAGCCGCGATAAACGAACGTCTTGGCCCCACAATGGAGTTCTTCCGTGATGCGGTAACCGGGGAGGGATAACATGGTTTTTTTCGATCCGTGATTTACGTCCTGGACAGTGACAACTTTCCCCTTCGTTTTCACGCCGCGATCTGGCTTGTAGCCGAGTCCAGGGCGTAGCGACAATAATTGTCCCTGATTTTCTTGAGGTCAGGGTGCAATTTGGGAAACGCGAATAATGCGGGAAGGTTTGCGACCGGGAAGTTTCTCCACCCAATACAATGTCTGCGGCACACCCGGCTGCCGCTGCAAGGTCTCACCCCCTAAAAACATGGGCCGTACTACCAAACCAGAGAAACGAGCTGAAGTGCGTAGAGAACTTGTCACTGTCCAGGAGGAATCATGGGAACAAATAAAGATGCGTCAATTGTGATTATTGGCGCGGGTTGTGCTGGCATCACATCAGCAAGATATCTGGAAGATGCGGGATACACCAATATAACTATTTTGGAAAAAAGCGCCTTTCTGGGGGGATGTTGCAAAAGCCTGCATTATGACGATTACCCGGACGTTTATGAAATGGGAGCCATTGAAGTGGGCAAGATTGGCTATGATCATATCACCGCTTTTTTAGATGAATTTGGACTGTCATGCGAAGACATGCCCAGTGTGGAATTGATGGATCCCGAGCATGGGAATCCAGATTTGTGGAAACCTGATTCATTTAAAACGTCGTCATTGAGCATCTTGGAAAGAATTAGATATTACGAAGAGATTGTTCTATATGGCTTGTTGCTGGTGGAACATCTTGATCTGGTTAAGCCGGGATTTAACAAATTACCCGATAGCATCTGCATTTCCTTTGCAGAATGGTGTAAACAGCACGATATCAAATTTTTGCAAAGGGCATTTTTCTCATTAATCACCGCTTATGGTTATGGCTATTTGGGCTTCGATGAAGACGACCTGATTCCTCTACCTTATGTGATGAAATATCTTGGGCCTACGGAGCTGCTTCCAAGATTGAGCGCAAAAGGACTTATCGATGAAATTGATCATCATCTCCCCGATTTGGTAGCCGCTGGACTTGGAGCATTGACAAGGGGCGAAGGCAATATGCTCACCCGCATCAAGGACGTTGGTTTTCAGGGATTGATGGATAGAATTGCAAAGGCGTTAAAACACACAACCATCAAGACCTCAGCGCAAATCACCAGCATTAAACGCACTACAGAGTCGGTTCAACTGTCATACACGCAAGGTGGAGTAACCACGGAAGCTCAATTCGATAAAATGATCATCAGCTTCCATCAAAACCTGGATAACTTGGAAAAATGCGGACTTGATGTCCGTGAAGACGAGAGTGATCTGTTCAAAAACGTCAAGTTCAGGAATTACTACACAATGACGGTTCCTGTGAGTGCTTTTGCCAAAAATAGTCATGTATATGAAGAGAATTTGCATTATTCCGATATTGCAAAGGAGCCTGTTTTAAACCTCTGCCCCAAGTGTGATTTTCCATTTCAATTTTTTATCCCCGCCAACAAACAGAATCCCGATGATAAAGCCATGGCGGTTTTCTACAGTTACGCCAAAGAAAGTGTGACTGTGGATCAAATCAAAGACAATTTGGTCAAAAATTTGAAAGAGATGGTCAATGAAGACATTCAAGTCACTGATATCCGCGAAGGAATTGGCTGGCAATATTTTGCCCATGTGGACGCGTGCCATTTAAAGGAAGGATGGTATGACAAGGTTAACGCGATCCAGGGGAAAAACAACACCTATTGGGCGGGAAGTTTGTTCAACTTTGAGCTGACTGAACGCACCGCAGCCTTTTCTGATTATCTGGTTAAGACCTACTTCACATAAGACAGTCAGTAAAAAGCTGATGTTGCGACACCCGAGGTCGCCCCTATCAGCTGGTCTGCACCAGGAACCAGGCCAGCTACCAGCGCCGCGTCGCACGAACAGACACCGGAATAAAGCTACGCCCCTCATGGAACGTGCGGGATAAGCTACTCAAACAATAGCATCCCCACGCCAGCGCCTTTGCCAGCCCTGCAGCACATGCCACGTGTAGTTGGCGTGTGCATGGCTGTGGTTAAGGCGGTGGTAGCGTGGCCGGGGCAACCAGACGACGAAGCGGGACAGGAATACGCTCAATGCAGCCCCCAGCAGTGGTGCCAGGACGTAAGGCCATTGGCCCTGCAGCTGGTGTGCCGCCAGGGCAGCCCCATACGCCCTGGCCGGATTGAAACTCGCGCCGGTCAGTGGCGCCAACAGTACGGTCATCAATGCCAGATACGCCGCAACCGCTACAGCGGTATACCGGGTCAGGGTGTGATGGCTGAGGGTAAAAAACAGCAGCGCGACCAACCCGCCCGTGGCACCCGCCTCAAACACCAGCAAGCGCTCCAGAGAAAGCCCTGGCGGAGCTTGCAACACACCGTAGCCCACGGCGGCAAAGGAGTCGTTCAGCAGCAAGGCCAGCAGGCTGCAAGCCGTCAGCGCACCGCCAAATTGCATCAGCACATAGACCAGGAATTCATGGGTATTCAGACGCCGCTCCAGCCAGAAAGCCAGCGAGACCGCCGGGTTCATGTGTGCGCCCGACAGTTTGCCCAGTGGGGATTGGATGATGAGTATCAGCACTCCAGCCAGCAGCCCCGCCAACACGAACGGCTGCCAGCCTGGTGCCACCCAGGGAGCAATCAGGAACGCATAGCCCCCCATGACCGCCATCAGCAGCAACAAGGTGGCAATAAACTCACAGGCGCCATGCGCCAGCAGGCAAATCAGCGCCTGATTGGCGTCCGGTGCGGGTGCAACAGGTTCAGAAGGAGCTTCGATGGTGCATCTCCTACATGTACAGCTCAAAAGTAGCTGGCGGAATCGTCTTGTGGTTCAAAACCCAGTTGTTCACGGGTTTTGTCCAGATCGAATACCCGCGTGCGGTTGTTGCTGATGGCAAAGGCCGTCAGAAAATCAGCACGCGATGCCAGCGCCTTGTCAAAGGCCTGCACCAGGTCCCGTTTGCTGCAGAACATGGCACGCATATAGGGGCTGTCGTAGGGCACGGGGGTGTCCGATGCCACCGTCCAGCCAATGCGCAAAGCGATACATTGCAAACCCAGATACGAGTAATGCAGCCCCAGGTTTTCACCAAAAACCTTGGACTGCGCATAGGTACAGTCGGGCGTGGCGCAGGCATCCAGGGTGATGCGCTTGCGTCCAGCACTGCGCAGCGCCAGACTGATGTCGCGTTGGTGGTAAAAGTTGGAACTGGCAAACACCAATTTTTTCACGCCAGCAACTTTGGCAGCCTCAAACACCAGGCTGGTTGCCAGGAAGTTGTTGCGCAGCGTATCCGCCATTTTCGCCGTCGGACTGGGATTGCCCGCCAAGTGAATGATGGCATCCAACCCGTCAAAAGCGCCGGGCAAACTTTCAGCCTGTGCACAGTCAAGTTGCTGCCAGGAAAGTCCGGATTTTTCCTGCGGAACGTGCAGATCGAATAGCTTGAGGTCAAACCTGGCGCGCAAACCCGCCACCAGGGCGCTACCGATGACGCCACCGGCGCCGGTCACACCCACCTTCAATACGTCAGTTTTCATGCTGCAGGTTCCATGATCCAGTCGGGTTGATTCTTTTGTAAAAAGGCCAGTAAAGCATCCACCACGTCCGCATCGAACTGTGCGCCGCGTTGATTTTTCATGTAGGCGACCACCTCATCCAGCGGCCAGGCATGCTTGTAGGGGCGCACATGCAGCAAGGCATCAAACACATCGGCGACAGCAACGATCCGGGCGGCAAGTGGAATGTCATATCCTTTGAGTCCACGTGGATAACCCGAGCCATCAAATTTCTCATGATGGCCCCCGGCAATTTGTGCCCCGATGCCCAGTGAACTCATGCCCTCGACCAGTTGTGCCGCACGCGCCAGCACGATTTCGCCAATGGCGGCATGTTGTTCCATGATTCTGCGCTCGTCCGGCGTATGCAAGCCCGGCTTGAGCAGCACAGCGTCGGGTGTGGCCACCTTCCCAACGTCGTGCAAAATACTGGCAATGCCCGCAACCGACACGAACGATGGTGTCAACTCGGCAAAAAACTTGCCTGCCAACTGCAACTCGGCAATGATGGCATTCGTCAGCCGACAGACCCGGCGTACGTGGCCGCCAACCGTTGCATCGCGCGACTCGGCCAAGTCAGCGAGTGCAACGACCGTTGCCTCCTGCGTTTTTCTCAGCGTCTCAAACATGTGCAGGTTATCAAACGCGGCTGCAATGCGGTCACAGAAAACGTTTAGCAGGCCATGTTCGATTTCCTCCAGCGGCCAGGGTGGTGCAAAGGCCACGGCAAAGTGATGGCCATGGGCGGAATCGATGTACAGCACGTTCAAACTGGCACCAAAGAGGCTTCTTTTTTCACGAAACGTCTGACTGATCGCATCCGCCCAGGGGTGGTCGGATGGCAATGTTTCCTGCTCATGCAAGTGCGTCGATTCGCCGGTGGACGCAATGACCAGCGGAGTGGTATGCGCGCCCGAAGCCTTATCCTGCATCACACACAGCACACCCTGCGTGCCGAAGTTGAGGATGGCGCCAACCTGGGTCAATACCCCGCTGGCCAGCTCTTTCAGGGACTCTATGTGGTAAAGGTCACTCGTCGCCTTGAGGATTTTGGTCAGCCCCTGACGGCTTTTTTCAATGGTCAGCAAACCCTCATAGTTGCGCAAGGACGTGATGACGGAGGTGAACAATTTCTGCGACGTTAATTCCGTCTTTCCCTTGTAATCGTTGATGTCGAATTCAACGATGACCCGCTGTTCAGGGGCCTGGCCGGGCTGTCCGGTACGCAGAACAATACGCACCAGATGGTTTTGCAATTCTTCCCGAATGCGTCGCGCCAGACGCAGCCCGGCATCCTCGCTTTCCATCACGACATCGAGCAAGACCAGTGCAATGTCTTGCTCAGAGGCCAGCATCTCGTACCCCTGCGCGCCGGAATAGGCCGAAAGGATTTCCAGTCCCCGATCCTTGTAAGTAACCTTGCTCAATGCCAGACGGGTAACCGTGTGAATATCAGCCTCATCATCCACAATCAGCAAGCGCCACGGCCGGTTTTCCCGGCGGTGTATTACGGGAGCTGGCTCATCTTCGACCAACCAGTTCATGTCATCGTCTTCGGTCTCGGCCATAGGTGTATCTTGTATGTTCCTGTAAAACGGGTCATCCTTGCTTCGCACGCCAGTCGGCAATGGTACCGCCAAGTTGACCGACCTGCGAGAATACCGTCTTTCGATTTTGGCGTAGTAACACCGTGACCATCGTGACGATTGCAGTACACCATCAAGGACGTGTGGACTATGTACCCACCTACGCAGCCATGAAGGAATTTACCAGGCAAAGAAGCCTGCAGGGCACGTTGGACGTGCGGGATCAGCTATGGATTTGCGAGCATCCTGCCATCTACACCCAAGGACTGGCGGGGCACTCCGAGCACCTTTGCCAACCCGGCGACATCCCGGTGGTACAGACGGATCGGGGAGGACAAATCACCTACCACGGCCCCGGTCAGGTCGTGGCGTATCCGCTACTGGATCTCAAACGTGCCGGGTATTTTGTCAAGGAATATGTGTACCGCATCGAAGAAGCGGTGATCAGAACCTTGCTGCATTTTGGCGTCACCGGACACCGGGTAGCGGGCGCTCCGGGAGTCTATGTACGCCTGGACAACCCGATGGGGCACGCACGGATCAACACAACAACCACACCCGATTTCACGGGTTTGGGGAAAATCGCCGCCCTGGGAATCAAGGTCAGCCGCAACTGCACCTACCACGGCGTAGCCCTGAATGTGGCGATGGACCTCTCCCCTTTCACGCGCATCAACCCTTGTGGCTACGTTGGGTTGCAAACCGTTGATCTGTCCACCATCGGGGTTCATGTACCCTGGACCGAAGCCGCCGATATTCTGAGCCAAAAACTTTCCACCTTTCTTGCGCCATGAACCACGATCCATCCCCAGCCGCCCTCCCCTTTGACCCCGGTCGCAAGCAAAAATCACACGAAAAACTTGCACGGATTCCCGTCAAGGTGGTTGCGGGTGAAGTCTTGAAAAAACCATCCTGGATTCGTGTCAAAGCTGCCTCCCCCAACACCCGCTTCTACGAAATAAAAGAGGTTTTGCGCACCAACAAACTCGTCACCGTATGCGAGGAAGCCAGTTGCCCCAACATTGGCGAATGTTTTGGCAAGGGCACTGCCACTTTCATGATCATGGGTGACAAATGCACGCGGCGCTGCCCATTTTGCGATGTGGGCCATGGTCGCCCGGATCCGCTCGATGTCCATGAACCCGAAAACCTGGCGCAAACCATTGCAGCGCTCAAACTCGCCTACGTGGTCATCACCAGTGTGGACCGTGATGACCTGCGCGATGGGGGCGCACAGCATTTTGTCGATTGCATCCAGCGCATCCGGCAACACGCACCGCAGACACGCATCGAAATTCTGGTGCCCGACTTCAGAGGCCGGGATGAGCGCGCGCTGCAGATTCTCGGCACTGCGCCACCGGATGTGATGAACCACAATCTGGAAACCACGCAGCGCCTCTACCGCCAGGCCCGCCCCGGCTCCGATTACCAGTTCAGTCTGAATTTACTCAAGAAATTCAAGGCCTTGCATCCCGACATACCCACCAAGAGCGGCATCATGGTGGGCCTGGGTGAAACCGACGACGAGGTGCTGCAAGTCATGCGCGACATGCGCGCGCATGGCATCGACATGCTCACCATTGGCCAATACCTGGCACCCTCCACCGCGCACCTGAGCGTGGCGCGTTACGTGCATCCCGATACCTTTCGCATGTTCGAAACCCAGGCCTATGCCATGGGTTTCAGCCATGCTGCCGTGGGCGCCATGGTGCGCTCAAGCTACCATGCCGACCAGCAGGCAAGCGCCATCCTGCAAAGTCCATCGGCTGAGCGCTGAATTACACCAGCGCCAGTCTTTCTTTCAAAAATTCAGCATACCCTGCATCCTCTTCCTGGATGTGGTTACCCAACCAGCCCAGGACGAAGGCATGCATTTTTTCTACGAAAAGTAGACAATTCAAGTCGGTCATGGTCATTAATTCCTCGAACAGGGCATCCAGGTTTCGACTCAGCGCTGCATGCAACAGTTTGTGTTGTGTGAGGCCTGGCCAGCCCTGGTCCTCCAGTAGGCGCTCCTCATGCGCCAAATGCGTCATGACGTATTCAAACAACACCGACACCTTTTCAAAACACTGGTCGCGCGTCGGTGTGGTGTACGTCAAGCGTGTCAGATCTTCCAGCAAATCAAACAGGACGCTGTGTTCCTTGTCGACCAACTCGATACCTAGGTAATACTGTGGATACATGGGGACCTCATTACAGGGGAGCAAGGCACTATTGTCTCTTTTTTGGATTTTTTTGAGTTGACACATCTCTTTTTTTATTTTGATATAACATGCACCCTCAGAACGGTTTTTGATTTTTCTAACAACAGTTTTATTTGGGGAAGCAGATGGCACAAACAAAGCGTATCTTGGCAGTGATGTCGGAGTGGGGTTACTGGGGCATTGAGCTCGTTGGCCCGATGAACAAACTGGTAGCAGCAGGCTACCAATTCGATTTTGTAACTCCCAAGGGCAAGCGCTCGCCGGTGCTGCCGCCCAGCACGGATACCACGTACATGGATCCACCACTGGGTGTGTGCGTCACGACCCCTTCGGATGCAGAACTGGTCAAGACCTTTGAGGCAACCAATGCACTGGACAGGACAATGAACCTGTCTGAAATGTTTCCAGAACGGCCCTATTACAGCGCGAGCGATTTCTTGCGCAAGCTGGAGAGCTACTACGAAACACGCAAGGCAGCACAGCAAAAAGCGATTGCGACCTATGACGCAGTTTTGCTGGTCGGCGGCAGCGGTCCGATTGTCGATATGGTGAATAACCAGCGCGTGCACGACCTGGTGTTGGGTTTTCATGCTGCGGGCAAACCCATCGGCGCCATTTGTTACGGCGTTGCCGCCCTGGTCTTCGCCCGTGACTTCAACGAACGCAACGCCATCATCGCTGGCAAGCATGTAACCGGACACTGCATCGAATACGATTACCACGATGGCACCGGGTTTGTCGGCACCAACTTCAACATGGGGCCTCCTCCCTACGTGCTGGAATACATCTTGAGCGATGCCGTCGGCCCCACTGGCCAATACCACGGAAACTTCGGCAAACAAACCTCCGTGATTGTGGACTACCCCTTCATCACCGCCCGCTCCTTGCAATGCTCACACGAATTCGGTGATCGCTTCGTTGACGTGCTGACCAAGGATATGAAACGCTCCGGCTGGTAGTCGGCCACACGGCGCGCCGCTCGGTCGCGCTGTTTTATCCATTCATTTTTTGCCAGAATATTTTTCTGGATCGGACGCTTTCGTCCATTTGAAATTGTGGGATTGGAAAGGTAAGCAATGGAACGTACTGGGCATTACGCGGTAGTTGAGCAACTCGTGGCCGATGGCGTCACGCACATTTTTGGCAATCCCGGCACGGTCGAGCAGGGATTTCTGGACGCACTGGAGAACTTTCCCTCTATCAAATACATCCTGACGCTGCAGGAAACGGTGGCCATTTTTGCCGCCGATGCCTATGCAAGGGCCACGCTACGCCCCACCATCGCCCAGATTCATAGCTCTCCAGGATTGGGCAACGCCATTGGTGCCATGTACCAAGCCATGCGCGGCCACAGCCCGCTGGTGATACTGGGAGGCGACTCCGGCATTCGCTATGCCGCCATGAACGCGCAGATGGCCGCCGATCTGGTGGGCATGGCGCGTCCCGTCACCAAATGGGCTACAGTGGTACAACACCCTAGTTCGTTGTTGCGCATCCTGCGCCGCGCGATGAAGGTTGCCGTCACGCCACCAATGGGGCCGGTCTATGTGTGCCTGCCGCAGGACATTCTGGATGCCATTGCCACTGAGCCTGTCGTACCCTCCTCCTACCCACAGTCAACCGTGACGCCCGATGCTGCCACAATCGATAGCGTCGCAAAAACGCTGCTGGCTGCAAAGAAACCCATGTTTTTCGTCGGCGATGGTGTGGCATTTTCGGGTGCGCAACCGGAGGTGGCGCGCGTTGCCGAAATTCTGGGGGCTGAAGTCTGGGGTGTTGATTCGGGCGAACTGAATCTGCCCTACGACCACCCGGCATGGCAAGGCCAGACCGGCCATATGTTCGGCGCGCAAAGCCTGCCTATCACCACAAAGGGAGATGTCAACCTGGTGGTTGGCACGTACATGGTGCCCGAAGTATTCCCGGAACTAGGTGACATTTTTGCCGCTGGATCGCAAACCATCCACATTGATCTGGATGCCGATGCCATCGCCAAGAATCACCCCGTCAGCCTGGGGCTGGTTGCCGACCCCAAACGCACACTGGCAGCACTGGCCGACCGGCTGGGTGCACTGCAATCCGCCGAAGGCAAAAAAACGGCTGCTGCGCGTATTGCCGAGTTCGCGCAGCATAAAGCCGACGCACGTGCCGCCGAGATCGCGCGCGACAAGGCCAAGGCAGGTGCTGTGCCCATGGGGTTCGCCGAATTCGCGTCCGCACTGGCCGCGCGCATGCCAGCCAATGCAGTGATTTTTGATGAAGCCCTGACCAATTCGCCCGCGTTGACACGCTATATTCCGCCGCGTGAGCCTGGATCGTTCTTTCAGATTCGTGGCGGCTCACTGGGCGCCGGGTTAGCCGGCGGCCTGGGGCTCAAAGCAGCCTATCCGGATCGTCCGGTCTGGGTGTTCAACGGCGATGGCGGCTCCATGTATGTGATTCAGGCATTGTGGTCAGCCGTGCGGCACAACATGGACATCAAGTTCGTCATTTGCAACAACCGCTCCTACCGGCTGTTGCAGCTCAATATCCAGCAGTTCTGGAAAGAGCAAAACATCTCTGGCCGCCCGTTTCCGACGAGCTTCGATCTGTCCTACCCGGAACTGCATTTCGACCAGATCGCCCAGGCCATGGGGGTTTCTTCCCTGCGGGTCGAACGCCCGGATCAGATCAACGCCGCAATCGACACCGCGCTGGCGCACAACGGCCCGTTCCTGCTCGACGTGGTTCTCGAAGGCGATGTCCATCCAGATCTCATCGGTGTGCGTTGCGGCCACTGATTCAACAACCATCCTTAATGTCAATTTTCATAACCCAGATAACCCAGGAGTTCACGCCATGACGCAAAAAACCGTTGCCATCTTGATCGAAAGTGATTTTTATGAGCACGAAATCTGGTACTACCAATTCCGTTTCCAGGAAAGCAACGTCAAGGCGCGCTTTGTCTCGCGTCTGTGGGGCCAGGAGCGTATCACGTTCAAAGGCCACGAACACCAGGCGCCATTCGAATGCAACGACAGCTTTGAGTCGATCAGCGATGCCGAGCTCGACACCTTGTCCGCAGTGATTGTTCCTTCCGGCATGGTGTCGGATCGGCTGCGCTACACCGAAGACCTGGCCAAGATTCCGCCCGCCACTGACTTTCTGGCGCGTGCTTTTGCGCGCCCCAATGTCATCAAGGGCATCATCTGCCACGGTTTGTGGCTCGCAGCGCCGCGTACCGATCTGATCAAAGGCCGCACACTAACCTGTCACCCGAACCTGCATGGTGACGCCATTGCTTACGGAGCCAACTTTGTTGACAAGGATGTCGTCGAAGATGGTGATTTGATTACAGCCCGCACCGGAGGCCACGCCCATCTGTTAGCGCGCGCCGTGCTCCAGCGCATCGGTGCCGTCTAACTGGTCGCGATCCAGGATTTGCAAGGATTTTTTTGATGAAAACACGCCAATTCAAGACATCTGCCGGTTCCCAGTACCCCCTGGGTTCCACCGTGGATGAAACAGGGGTTAATTTTTCGCTACTCTCACCCGAAGCGGAATATGTTGAGTTACTCCTGTTTTCCGCCCACGATGATCTCCACCCCATCGCCAACATCGTGCTCGATCCCAAGGTCAACAAGACCTTTCATTTCTGGCATATCCATGTGGAAAAGGCGACTGCCGGCATGCACTACGCCTACCGTGTCAACGGTCCCAGTGCACCACACTTGCGTTTCAATCCTTCGAAGGTGTTGATCGACCCCTATTCCAAGGCCAATTCCAAAACCTTGTGGAACCGTGGCGATGCCTGCGGTCCCGCCGACAACCTGACCACGTCCATCCGTAGCGTGATTGTCGATGACAGCAAGTACGACTGGGAGGGCGACAAGCCCCTGCGCCGCTCGATGGCAAATTCGGTCATCTACGAGATGCATGTCGGTGGATTCACGCGCTCGCCCAGCTCGCATGTCAAGCATCCCGGCACGTTCAAGGGCGTGATCGAGAAAATTCCGTACCTCAAGGAACTGGGGGTGACGGCGGTTGAATTGCTGCCGGTGTTTGAATTCGACAATACCGAAAAGCGCATTGTCGATGGACACGAGCTTACCAATTACTGGGGCTACAGCACGATGGCCTTTTTTGCCCCGCATCCAGCGTATTGCGTCAATCCCCACATCGGTCACCATGTAACCGAATTCCGTGACATGGTGAAAGCCCTGCACAAAGCGGGCATTGAAGTCATCCTGGACGTGGTGTTCAACCACACCGATGAAGGCAACCACCAGGGACCGATGTTTTCGTTCAAAGGTATTGCCAACGACGTCTTCTATTACCTCTCACCCGAGAACAAGGCGTTCTACTACGACTTCTCAGGATGCGGCAACACCATCAACACCAACCACCCGATTGCCGAGAAATTCATCGTTGATTGTCTGCGCTACTGGGTCAGGGAGATGCATGTCGATGGCTTCCGCTTCGACGAGGCATCGGTGCTGTCGCGTGGCGAAAACGGCGCCCCGCTGGACCATCCGCCCGTGTTGTGGCACATCGAACTCGACGATGTACTTATCAACTCCAAGGTGATTGCCGAAGCCTGGGATGCAGCGGGTTTGTACCAGGTCGGACATTTCCCAGGGGCACGCTGGGCGGACTGGAACGGCAAATTCCGGGACCATATGCGCAGCTTCGTGCGGGGTGATGCCGGCATCGTTGATGGCAATTCGCTGGTCAGCCAGGTGGCCTCGCGCATCTGCGGCAGCCCCGACTTGTACCAATGGAACCACCATCTGCCCGTAAATTCGGTGAACTTCATCAACTGCCACGACGGCTTCACGATGAACGACCTGGTGTGCTACAACGGCAAGCACAACGACGCCAATGGCGAGTACAACCGCGATGGCATCGACAACAATATCAGCGCCAATTATGGCTACGAGGGCCTATCGGACGACCCGAATCTGGAAGCTTTCCGCGACCGGCAGATCAAGAACTTTGCCACGCTGTTGTTGTTGTCGCAGGGCGTGCCCATGATTTCCATGGGCGACGAAGTGCGCCGCACGCAAGGCGGCAATAACAATGCCTATTGCCAGGACAACGCCATCAGCTGGTTTGACTGGGACCTTACCAAGAAAAACGCCCATCTGTTCCGCTACTGGAAATGGATGATCGATTTTCGCAAGCGCCACCAGGCCGTGCATCGCGGGCGCTACTTCACCGGCGAACGCAACGCCCGTGGCGTGCCAGATATTGCCTGGCATGGAACACGTGTCAATAGCCCCGACTGGGGTCCCCAAAGCCGGGTACTGGCCTACACACTCGCAGGCTTTGACGGCGAACCGGAGATCCACGTCATGATCAACATGTACTGGGAACCGCTCACGTTCGAAATTCCGGCACTGCCCTATCCCACGGCGTGGCTGCGTGCCGTTGATACCGGACGCAATGCACCCGAAGACATACTGGAGCCGGGCAAGGAAGTTCCATGCACAGAAAGCACCTACGAACTGGCGGGGCGCAGCATCGTCATTCTGGTGTCTGCACCACAATAGCCGACTTAACTTATTCGTTTTCCAACCAAGCACTTCAACAGGAGATTTTTTATGGGTCAAACAACATTCGAGTTTTCCGATACCGTCGCCGGTTATGTCAAAACTCTCGATTTTGAAAAAAATATCGTCACGGTCGAAACCTCGGACGGGCGCCCCTTCAAACTGCGTCTGACATCTTCGACATATGCCGAAATGGTGCATAACCTGGGCGACTCTTATGTCGATTGCACCGGCCAGATCAAGGACATGCTGGCGCCAGGACGCTTTTGCTATGCCTACGGCGTGTTCTACCCCGATGAGGAGCCGCTGGAAGTCGAACACCTGATCTTCCTGGGCCGTGGCGAGAGCGAGTTCGTCTTCGAGAAACAGGACTGGTGGATCAAACAAATCCAGCAACTGGCCAATTTCTACCTCAAATCCCAGTTTGGCGAAGAAGAGATTGATTTCAAGAACTACACCACCATGCTCGATTTGTACGGGCACAAAATGGGCAGCGCCCGCCAGGAAACCGACACTATTTCGCGCCTGGTTTATGGTTTTGCATCCGCCTACATGCTAACGGGTGATGAACGCTGCCTGGAAGCTGCCGACAAAGGCACCGCGTACCTGCGCGAGCATTTCCGCGCCGTGGATGCTTCAGAAAACATCTGCTACTGGTACCACGCTGTTGATTTTTCGACCAAGGCTGGGCGCAAGATATCCGGCTCGAACCTGCCCGACATTCCGGGCATGCGCGGTGGCCGTTCCCAGACCGTGCGCGAGCGCAAGCTGTTCACGTCCGAATTTGGCGACGACTACGATGCCATTCCGGCCTACGAGCAAATCTACGCGCTGGCAGGTCCAACCCAGACCTTCCGCATCACGGGTGACCCGGCCATCCGCTCCGACATCGACATGACGCTGAACCTGTTTGATCGCCACTACCGCGACCACGACAAGGGCGGCTACTACTCGCACATCGACCCCATTACCATGAGCGGCAAGAGCGAATCGCTCGGACGCAACCGCGCGCGCAAAAACTGGAACTCGGTGGGTGACCATGCCCCCGCTTTCCTGATCAATCTGTGGCTGGCAACCGGCGAGAAGTCGCACCTCGACATGCTGATTGACACCGCCGACACCATCACGGCGCATTTCCCGGACTATGAAAACTCGGCCTTCGTGCAGGAAAAGTTCCATGATGACTGGAGCGCCGACCGCTCCTGGGGCTGGCAACAAAACCGTGGCGTGGTTGGCCACAACCTGAAGATCGCCTGGAACCTGACACGTGTCTATAGCATCAACCCCGATGAGAAATACGCCGAGTTTTCCAAGAAAATTGCAGCGTTGATGCCCAAACACGGCGGCGACCCACAACGCGGCGGCTGGTACGACGTGGTGGATCGGGAACTCAAGCCCGGACAAACCACGCACCGTTTTGCCTTCCATGACCGCAAGGCCTGGTGGCAACAAGAGCAGGGCATTCTGGCCTATCTCATCATGCATGGCGTTTTTGGCACCGACGAATACCTCAAGCAAGCACGCGAATCGTCGGCTTTCTACAACGCCTTCTTCCTGGACCATGATGCGGGTGGCGTTTATTTCAACGTGCAAAACCACGGCCTGCCCTACCTGCTGGGCACCGAGCGCTGCAAGGGCAGCCACTCGATGAGCGGCTACCACTCCTTCGAGTTGTGCTACCTGGCTTCGGTCTACACCAATCTGCTGATTACCAAGCAGCCGATGGACTTTTACTTCAAGCCCGTACCCGGTGGCTTCAAGGACAACATCCTGCGCGTTTCGCCTGACATTCTGCCCAAGGGTTCAATCCGCATCGAATCCGTCACGGTGGATGGACACCCCTACACCGACTTTGACGCTGACGGGCTGACCGTCAAGATTCCGCCATCGAAAGATGCCGTCAAGATCAAGGTACGCATCATCCCCACCAAAGGTCTGGAACATTTCAACAGCACGTTGTCGGTGGACAATGGCGTCGCCACGCTGACACTTTCCGGCGATCTGGACGAGCGCGCTATTCCGGCCTTCCGCTCCAACCTGAACAAGCTGGTGAGCCAGGACCCAGGCAAGATTGTGCTGGATGTGTCCAAACTTGACACCATGGTGTCCGCCGGTGCCCGCGCACTGATTTTCGCCAAGCAAAAACTCAACGTTGATGACGATGTGGTTGTCAAAGGTGCCAACGCCGCGATCACGGCCTTGCTGAACCAGGATGAGTTCAGCGAAAGCGTGACGTTTGAATAAGCGGTAAAGACAACCCCGACCTGCACAACCATGTTGGTCGGGGTTTGCCGTGCATATTTTTAATCTGGAGACCTTCAAATGAAAAAAGTATTAGTTTTGGCATCCAACCTCGGTCTGTGGGGCGAGGAACTGCAAGCACCGTGGGATGCCATGAAAAAGGCCGGTTTCGAACTTACGCTGGCCACTGAAAAAGGCATTACGCCACTCCCATTGATACTCAGTATTGACAAAACGTTTGTCGATCCCGTGCAGCAATATGCCGTGAATCCACCCGAAGTGGTTGACCGCATCATGGAAATTCTGGCCAACAATGAATGGGCCAACCCCATCAAGATTTCCGATGCCAAGGCCGATGACTACGACGCAATGGTCATCGTCGGCGGCCCCGGCTCGCCACTCGATCTGGTGGGTAACGCCAAGGTACACCGACTGCTGGAAGCCTTCAACAAGGCCAACAAGGTGACGGGTGCCCTGTGTTACGCCGTAGGTGCCTTTGTCTGGGCACAACGTCCCGATGGCCGCAGCATCATCTATGGTCGCTCAATCGTAGCCCATCCGCGCGAGTGGGATTTCACCGGCGACCTGCCCTATCCGTTGTATGGCGCAACCAAAGAAAATCCCGGTACCGATTTGGTCACACCCGGCTTCGTCTTCCCCCTGCAGCCCATCATCGAGCACGCTGTGGGAGACTCCGGCAAGGTGATCGCCGAACCCGGTGCCAACCGCGAAAAACCCGTGGCCCACGTGGATTTCCCGTTCGTTACCGCACAGTCGGTCGAATCGAGCATTGCCTTTGGCAAGGCTTTGGTCGAAACCCTGTCCCGCTAACCCGATTCAGGTCACTGCACCATGAACCTTAACCTGCTGACGGTACAAAAAATCCAGCGTGGTGCTGTCGTCATCCATTGCTGCACCAGCCCGGACAACGGCGAGCGTGTCAACGCCCAGATCGTTGAAACACCCAACCGCCTGGTGGTCGTGGATGCGATGCTTTTGCGCGCCCATGCCAAGGAACTGCGTGCCTATGCCGATAGTCTGGGCAAACCCATTGATCGTATCTTCATCACGCATGCCCATCCCGACCACTGGTTCGGCATCGAGTTCTTTCAGGATGTCCCAAGCTACGCTCTGGCCGAAACGATGGGAGAACTCCAATTCATGGCGCCGATTGCCATCGGTTTTCACCGCAGCAACCACGGCGATGGTGTGATAGACAAGGCCATTTTTCCAACGAACACCATTGCCGAGGGGCCGTTTGAAATTGATGGCATCGGTTTTCGGGCCATGAAGATTACCAGCGCGGAAGACCTGTTCCTGCTGGCGCTGGATATTCCGTCCATCCAGACCTTGTTGGCCCAGGACCTGGTGTACAACAAGGTGCATTTGTTTGTCGGGCAGCTCGACCAGAAAGGTGGCACCTGCTTTGATGGCTGGATTGCCGCGCTGGAAACGTTCAAGCAAACCAACTACGCCCTGGTTTTGCCTGGCCACGGTGTCCCAACCGATGCCAGCGTGTTCGCTGAAAACATTGCGTATTTGAACCGCATGCGCGAGCTGGTGGCTGCGTCTTCGGGACAGAACTTCGTGGAGCGCGCCATGGCTGCCTTCCCGGACTATGAACTGCGCTCCATGCTCGACATGTCGGCCTTTTTCCTGTTCAAGCCCCAGCAATAAGGCAACAACCTGTTTATAACCCAAGGAGAACACATGGCAACACAACTGACCGAAGCCGCCGTCAAGGAACTGGTGGTCGATTGGTACAAAAAACTCGACGTCCACGTTCCGATGGTGGACATTCTGCCCTGCCTAGCCAGCGAGGGCGCGGAAATGAAGTTTCCCGAAGTCACCCTGACCACGCTGGCCGGTTTTGAAGGTTGGTACCAGCGCGTGATCCGCATCTTTTTTGATGAAGTGCATACGGTCAAAAAAGCGGATGTAACCATCAAGGGCGATGTCGCCGAGGTGGATGTCGTCGTCGAGTGGCAGGCCAGCGTCTGGAATGCCCCCGCAGCCAACAGTGCGCGCATTGTTCTCGACGCGATCCAGTTCTGGAAGGTAAAAATCGACAGCATCACAGGCAAACCCGTTATTGCTTCCTATGCCGTCAACGACCTCGTGTACCACGAAGGGTCGGCACGTCTGTAAATGCAGATGCCTTTCACCCACCCCCACCCATTTCACGGAAATCTTGCACTATGAAAAATGTACCTGACACCCCCTTGGGCCAGATGTACCGCCAGCATATCCAGTTGATCCTGGACAAAAACATTGAAGCGCTGCTGGATCAGTACACGGATGATGCCATGCTGATCAGCAGCTTCATGAAAAAGCCCATCATCTACCGTGGCCGCGACCAGTTGCGTGAACACATGCAAGGCATTCTTGGTATCCAGGGACTGGATACGGAAATCATCTTCTGGGCCGAGACCGACGACCCGCAAACCCTGATGATCACCGAGCAGATCAGCATGAAAACTGCCGATGGCGAAGCCAACATGCGTTTTGCCGATAGCTGGGTGCTGCGCGATGGACGCATCGCCATTCATTTTGCCGGCATGGTACAGCATCCTGATGGCAGTCTGGCCTGACGGCAGGAGTAACACATGGCACAAGCTGTTTTCAACCATGTTGGTGTAACCTGCAAGGATCCGCTACGCATCGAGCGCTTTTACACCAAATACTTCGGGTTTACGCGCGCCCGTGTTTACGCTCCGGGCCCGGATCAGGTCGTGGTTATCAAGTCCGGCCCCCTGGCGTTTGAGTTGTTCAAGGCCACGGAGTCCAATCCGAACAAAGACCCGGTACTCAGTGGCTACGAGTTTCCCGGTTGGCGTCATGTCTGCTTCACGGTAGATGATCTCGATGCCAAACTGGCTGAACTTGGCGATGAAATTCGCATCACCCAAGGACCGGTCGACATGGGCGGGTTCATCCCCGGCATGCGTGTGGTTTGGGCAGCCGATCCCGAAGGCAATATCATTGAATTGAACCAAGGCTATGTGGATGAAGAAAATCCGCCGCCTCTGGCTACGGAAACTTGATCCCCGAAATCTTTGCATTCCAATCGGCCATGAACGTTTGCAATAACGTTCATGGCTTTGTTGTTTCTACGACTTCAGCTCTGAGACAATAGAGCCCAAATCGCCAATTGAACTGGGCATTAACCTTGCTTGAAGTTCAAAGACTGCCAACTAAGGAGTTTCCCCCTTGTCTCACAAGAAATTACCGCACGTTAACCCCAATACGCACAAACATTTCAGTCATGCGCTCAATGAGGAAGTGGTTGCCATTTTTTCCATGGTCCGGTTCATGTGGCCTGCAGTTATCGTTCTGCTGCTTTGTCTTGCTGCACTCATCTACTACGCACGCCCACTTCCGCCATCGGTCGTAAAAATGGCAACCGGACAGCCCAACTCTTCCTTGGCAGCCTTGGGAATTCAATATGCCGAGCAGTTCAAGGAGAACGGTATCCAGCTGGAACTTGTCACAACAGCTGGCGCGTCAGAAAATCTGGAGTTATTGAAGCAAGGCAAAGTGGATGTCGCCCTCTCCCTGGGTGGCATGTCCGCTGGTAGTGACGCTCCAGATATTCGATCACTGGGCAGCGTTGAATACCAGCCATTCTGGTTGTTTTACCGTGGGCCGGAATACGATGGCGATAACCCCTCTGAATTTTTTAATGCAAAGACCTTTTCCATCAATATTCCAGGCAGTGGCACCCACCACATGGTTGAACAAATTCTTCCCTTGCATGGGATCAATGTGGAAAAGAATGAAAGATTCAAACAACTTTCCTCAAATGAAAGTGTGGAGGCCCTGTTATCCGGGAAAATCGACGGGGTTTTCTTGACTGCCGGAATCGAGTCAAAAACCATTCAGAGAATCCTGAGTGATCCAAGCGTTAGAATTTTTGATTTTTCAGTTGCTGATGCCTATGCCAAACGCCTCAAGTTTCTTGAAGTTATCGGCTTGCCACACGGATCGATTGATTTAGTCAAAGCCGTTCCACCAAAGGACGTTCATATGGTTGCGACAACTACCACCATACTAGCTAACCAGAAACTTCATTCTGCAATTCAGCAACTGTTTCTCACCACTACCCATAAGCTTGATGTCGGTGGAAAGACCTTTTTTGTACGTCCCGGTGGGTTTCCCGCATATACTGCCCGCGAGATAAAATTAAGTGCTGTGGCGGAACGTTATTACACCAAAGGACTGCCTGCTCTGGACGGCTATGTTCCGTTCTGGTTAGCGAGCTTTTTTGACCATATCTGGTTTTATCTGTTTGCCGCCTTTGCCATCGGGTATCCGCTATTCAAGGTAGTGCCTAACCAGCGTTCGCTGTACGCTAGTCTATGCATTGCTGACTGCTATGAAGACATTACCGAAATCGATCATAAACTCATGCACCATCTGACTGAGCATGAACTGAAAGAGGTTTTGGCAGAGTTTGACGAGATTGAAAAGAAAGTCAATCAACTCTGGATTCCAGCCAATTTACAGGCGCAGTTCTACGAGTTGAAAAACTCCGTGGAAATTGTGCGTGCCAGATCCATGCGCGTTCTGAAGGATCAAATGGATCACAGTTCCCAAACCGCTCCATCCCATGCATAACCCACCCACGCCACGCCCGAGCATGCAGTCAGACCATGAGTAATCCTGCGGCCAAACCGGAGAACCATATACCGCCCAAAATTCGGGTGGCGGTGTTTGGCAGTTTTTACCGGGGTTATTATGTTTTAAGTGAGCTGCTTTCCGGCGCAGTGGGCTCCATGCTCGAAATAGTCGGAGTCGCAACCGATGATCCACAGCAAAAATTTGTCAGTCCCCAAAAAAGGGTCTGGCAATACCCACATACCGTAGCTGAACGTGATATGGTGAAAAAACTGGCGCAACGCGCTGGTATCGAGACTTACTGCGGACGCGTCAAAACCGCTGAATTTTATACATTGATGGAAGAAAAATGGAAGCCTGATATTTGCATCATGGCTACCTTTGGTCAAAGGATAGATGCCAGGCTATATGAGTACCCGTCGCTGGGTTTTTACAACCTCCACCCCTGTATTGACGACACCTGGCCATCACGCTACGCCGGAAGCAACCCGTTCCAGGCGTTACTGGATGACAAAAGAGAATACATCGTCATTGCCATGCATCGCGTTGATGGTAATTTTGACACGGGTGAATTGATTGCCTACTCCGAGAAAATATTCCTACCGGATCATGTCAACGTCATTGACCTGCACAAGATAACATCACCGACAGCAGGAAAACTCGCAGCCCGTGAGATATCGTCAATCATTACTCGTGAAAAAGCTGATAGCAATCCGGGTAATAAGTAATCTTTCAGGGCTTCCCACTCAAGGCGGAACAGCACAGCACTTTGTGGGGGTGGCGGGCGTCGATTTCCCCGGATACTCCCGCAAAGGCTTATACATAGCTCCCCGCTTGCCCATAAGGCATACAGCCCGATTTGCCATGTAAAAACACTCGAAAACGGCCCGTTTTGCTGCCTCATGGCGGTATCAGCATCCCTTGACCCGTTTTGAAGGGCAAAATTCAAGACAAATCTGGCTGACGCCTTATGTACCAAGCGGGAGTAGCTATGTTTTTTGCAGATACAGCGCCACAGACGAATGCGCTCATTCAAACGCACCGTGCGGCTTCCCACGGGAATGACAATGCCTTGCCTGTCCCGCCTTAAGTGGGAAGCCTCTTTCAGGATTGGGCGATTAACTTGACAATGTCTACAACCCTGGCACTGTAACCCCATTCGTTGTCATACCAATAGACCAGACGCAATTGGTGATTATTTTTTACAACAGTCCACCGATGGTCGATTATTGCGGAAAACTCGTCGCCACTGTAATCACCAGATACTTTTGGTTCGGTGCTGTTACTGATAATGCTCCACTTTTGCTCCCGTTCGAATTGATGGAACATTTCAATCAAGCCACTCTGATCGGCAGAACGTTCCAACGTTACATTGAGCACAGCACTCCCCACGATATTAGTGGGGACACGATAAGAAAATGATTCTATCTTTCCAGACAACCCCGGGAAGACAGCATCCGCCGCACGAACCGCAGTGGTCGTCTTGGGAATCAAATTATTGACAGCAGAACGGCTCAGCGAAAAATGAGACTGCTTGTCGTCTCGCGCCCGACGGGGATTCGGGTTGCCGTCCATTAAGTTCTGGTCACCCAGCCAAGGATGTAATGTCGTCAGAAAACCGGAATCAATACCATAGGAGCCCTCCAGCAATTTGACCACAGGCCCCAATGCTATGGTATCGCAGATACTCGAAGATATCAGCCGATCATTCTGCGGGTTGAACTGTTCCTCATTCACCCCGAATATCACGGTTTTAACCTTCTGAGCAACAGATGTCGTAAAATTTCGGCGCCGCTCCGGATATGCCGCATGCATGGCATGGGTATAAATATAATGTCCCACCGCATTAGGTGACTCGGCTAAGGCGACACCATTTTCCCTGACTCCACTGGCATCAATCAGCACATCGACGCCAAGTTCGGCCCATGGCACATCGAGAATATTGGCACAATGGTGCAGGGCAACTTCATGGCCATTGACAAAAATACCTCTTCCGCCTACGCTGACGACTCCGGGAAAAGTTCCGCGCATGGAGTCGTAACGTAAAAGATAAGCAATATTTACAGGATCAGGATTAATATCGTTGATGGCAACGACATCAAATAATCCATATTGATGAATGATTCTAAAGACCGAGCGGCCAATTCGCCCAAACCCGTTTATCCCTATTCTGAGTCTTCTCACTATATACCTTCAAGTTGAGACCGCGCAACATTCTGCATCTTGCCACAATACAGAATCTCACGGGTTGAATTATCCGTTGTGAAATTCGATCTGACTTAAAGACTGAATCACTGGAAATGTGCAATCATTCAACGGACCCGTGTAACCCCAGCCTGCCAAAAATAAATCCAGAGGGAGTATTCTTACCTTTTCAAGGTGTTCCTGGTTATCATCGACAAAAATGACCCGCTGATTCGCTGGGTTTATATTGGCATCCGAAAATAAATTCTCAAACAGAGTCAACTTATCAACCGAAATCTCTCGCGAATAAATTCCGAGCAGTTTGTGGGCATAACCATGAACCGCTGCGAGTCGCTCAATCGAATCCCGATCCTTGGTTGTGACGATATAAAATTTTGGAAATGTATCAAGCAACACCAAGCTACTTTGCTGGTACATACGATGCAAACTGGCCCAATGTGTGAGCTCTTGTTTCCTGGTGTTACGATTCTGAAAAAAATTACTTGTGAAATTCGCCCGCATCGGAATAGTCAGTGCTTTGAGCTGTTCAAACGTACCTCGATTTAACTCCCCGATGCCTCTTTCAAAAGCATAGAACAGTAGAAAGAAATCATCCGCCGGCGCAACCAGGTACCGATGATGACAAAAAAAACGGTAATTCTCGGTTGGAGCCTCGACGGGAGTATTAATCTTAGCGCTGTAATAAGCGTTGTAACCGGTCACGAAGCACTCATCAATGCTGTCACACAGGACACCATCGAAATCCAGGCATAAAACAGTCTGCATGCCTTCTTAAAAAAAGTTATTCGTGGCACGGGCAAACGCTTCGTAAATGGAAGGAGCCGGAATACCACGCTTGGCCATTGCAGCCTGACGTATGCCAATCAAGTATTGTTCGGTCGAACGCACGGGAATGTCCTTGGGCGATTTGCCTGAAATAATGGCGTAAGCCATTTCTGCTGCCACCTCGCCCTGTTCGTAACCCGATGTAGCGATAGAGATAGCACCACCATCTTCGGCAATAACCGCAGCAAGCCCCAGGACAGGAATTTTGGAATTAGCCTCGGTCCAGGTCATTACCTCTTTTGCTTTCACAAATTCCTTACCACCCTTGACTTTGCGCAATTGTCGATAATCACTTACCAGGAGAATATCAGCCGACTCTGGCGCACGTAACACGGACTCCTTCCACTCATCAAATGTCGGAACCGAAACGGGTTTCAACCATTCAGTCTTTTTCCACACGTATGTAGGTGGTTCATACGCACTTAAACCGGCAACAAATGAATCAGAAGCGTCACCAAGCAACAGCGCACGCGGTTTCTTCGTCGGGTCGCCACCACTGGCAGTCCATAACATGGCAATGGAATCCTCTGTTGCCACCATCGGCTTTCTTTCAAGAATCCCGGTCACGTTATTCGATACGTCATATTTGTAGTCCGACGGTTTCCCGTTGACGCCACCATAAACCATTTTTATGGTTGGATGGTTGAGGTACTGCATGCCAACCAGTTTTTGTGCAATATCGTCCATCATGATCAACACATCGGGCTGCCAGCGTTCAACCGTGTGATTGGTAATGGTTGCTGCTGTACGTTTGAAATCATCATCACCATGATTTTTCAAATCCATATAGTGCCAGCGCAAACTTAGATCAGGATGTTTATCGAATATCCGGTTCAACCCCACATTAATTTCATTGACCCAGCTATAGTCATTTTTATAGCTGTGAACAATCATGACACGAGGTTTGTTTTGCTTGTGAACAAATACAAGTGAACACAGCAAGACGACAAACGTCAACTTAACCAATAGTAATACAGTATTTTTGGTCATAGGATATCCAGGTATTTCCAGAATGGCAAAGATGCGTAGATCGCAGCGATACGGGCAATCGTCAACATAACGTTGTAGCGAATAACCGTCCTCTCTTCATACAACACATCCTGTCCCAGGTTTGCAAGATGATTTTTAAGCTGAAGGTGATATGGTGCCTGATACGGGAATATATATGCCTCACACATAGTCAACACAACGAACCCGATCAGCCACGGGGAAACACCCGCCTGATTGGCCAAAGGCAACAGCAAGGTAACCAACAGAATTTCCGCCACAATTTCTGGCAATGCCAGACGTAAAAGCACGATAAACAGACTCAAACCCAGAATAAACAACGGCAATTGGGTCTTCATATAAATCCCGATCCAGCTGAAATAACTAAACACCAGCTTATCGAGTCCAGTTAATTTCATCACCGGAACCCATGTGATGATGGACGCAATGAATATGATGACGGTCCAGTCGACACGGCCACCAATATCATCCCTCTTGAGACTCCCCATCAAAAGCAACACTACCATGATGGTCATCGACATCCAGGCGATGTCCACCTTGTGGTAGGTGGCGGTCAGAATTCCGGTAATGACCAGTCCGATAGCGATCAAAGCACTGATTTCCAGTCCGGTCATGGGTCCAAGCGTTCGCACCTGACTTTGAATGATGTGCTTATGGATCCCGAAGTGTTCCTTACTTTTGAAGAAAATAGTGACAATCAAAAAATACAACGCAATCAGCACAATTCCGGTAAAAGAGGCCGCAATCAGCCATTGCAGCCACGCAAATGCAAACTGGGTTTGCATATCAAACAAACCAAAGATAATCAGGTTCGCGGGTTTCCCGGTCAGGAATATGGAGGCCAGCAAACCAACCCCTGCCATGGCACTCACAATCAACTGTGCCACCGCAGGGTCATTTTTCTTACCGCCTGCAGTGCCAATCAGTGTTGACAGAAATGGCAAAATAATGGTGGTGCGTCCCAATTGGGATGGAATAACGGGTGTCAAAATCATCCCGTACAACAATAGACTTACGTTGTACCAGAATGGACTTGCAGGAATGATTTTAAGAATTTGCAAGGATATACGGTAGGTCAGACCTGACATCACCATGAGCGCACCAATGGCAAAAATGCTCATCAGCATAAAAAACCCGCTCGATGCAAATCCGGCAACAGCAACTTCGGGAGGAGCAATATCAAACAATATCGTCGCCAATATGCTGAATAGCGGAGGAATGAAGGCTGGGACCAGGGTAAACACCCACATCGTGACCGCACTGGTGATAATAGCCAGGAAATACGCAGCATCCTTACCCAGGCCACCGGACATACCCATCTTGAACACAAGATAGGGGAGAACAATAGCGCAAATCCAGCCTATCAACTGCGCCCCGTATCGCTCTTCCTCGACCCGGGTTACAGAGAGTTGAGAGACTCGCGCAGGCTCCCGCGCCTCTGCAGCAGAATCCGTCGCCGTCGTGGCAGCGCCAGCATAGGAGTCAAACAGCAAGGATTTGATGCGCGGATTGGTGGCAACCAATTCCGAGATCGCATACACAGGCAGCATGAAAACAGCAGTCGGCAAGGCAGCTACCGCTGTGGACGCGTAGGCACGGCCACCAAGCACCAATTCCTCCCCGGCAAACCCAGACTCCACCAGGACAGCCGCATGATTTTTTTCGACGCGCAATGCACCACTCTGAAGCAAATAAACATGCGTCCCGGGAGTCTGGGGGTCATATAAAACCTCCCCTGCCTCCAGCATGCGACGTTTCGCATGCACCAACAGGCGTGCCCTGTCTTCAGCCCGTAGCGTGCGAAAAAGAGGCTTGCTAAGTAGAAGATCAATGTCGTTTTGATCAAGCGTTTTCATTATGCTCCCGAAACAATAACAGGGGTGTTAGATGATATTCAGATATTGCCAGAATGGAATCGAGGCATAAATCACAGCAATGCGCACGACAATCATCATCATATCAAAGCTAAAAAACTTGGATTCGTCTGCAACGCCCGTCAAACCCTGCTGTGCCATGGCACCATCAAGCTGCAAGCGCAGTTGATCCTGATAGGGAAATAACGTGGCTTCCACCATGGTTAGTATGATAAAGGCAACAGGCCACGGCGACAGGCCCGCATCTATGGCAATCGGCATGGCAATAGTCCCGATGATAACCGTCGCGGCAGTGATCGGCAATACCAGCCTGACCAACATAATAGCACCGCAAAATAAACCAATAAACCAATAAAAATGGCTTTTGATTAACACGGCAACACCAGACAACGATCTGGCAATCACACCATCAAGTCCGATGGCCGAAATCACGGGCGCCCAGGCCAACACCGCCCCTATGAATATCAGTAGCGGCCAATCAATTTCGCTGCGAAATTCCTTTTGCCCGATGGTTCCGATAAGCAAAAGCACCATGCTGATGGTCATGAACAGCCAGGGAATCTCGATCTTGTGGTATTTCAACGATGGAACCAGTGTAAGCAAGGCAATAATCGTGATGAACGTCACAATCTCCAGACTGCTCATCGGACCGATAATTTTCTTCTGCTCACGCATCATATTGCGCGGAATCAATGCCGGCTCAGCAGACCGGAAATAGTGTTCCGACAAGAAAATAAAGCCGCAGAATAGCAAAACACCAGGCACAGAAGCCGCCAGCAACCAGAACAACCACTGGTAGTTATAGCGCGTCTGTTCATCAAACATGCCGTACAGGATCAGATTGAGGGAGTTTCCGGTCATAAAAACCGGCCCCAATAAGGTGGCTCCGTATAACGAACTGGTAATAAACTGGGTCGCTCGCAAGTCGTTCTGCTTCGCCTTGATCATGCCCAAAATTTCGATTAAAAACGGCCCCACAATGGACACGCGGCCGTTGCGGCTAGGTACAACCAGACTCAACAACCCACCCAGTAAAAATAAAACAAAACTATACCAGTGCCGCTTTGCCGGTATGAGCAACAGCAGGTTCAATGCCAGGCGATAGGCAAGGCCCGACTTGATCATCAGGGCACTGATACCAAAAATGCTGATGCACATGAAAAACGTACCGGACGAATACCCGGACAGCGCCACCTTCGGAGGAGCTACGTCGAACAGAATAATTAATAAGATACTGAATAGTGGCGGAACGAATGCCGGCACCAAATCAAAAACCCACAACAATACCGACACAGTAATGATGCTGGCAAAAAGAACAATCTTGGTATCAAAACCCAGCTGAAAACCCGCAAAGCACAGCAGCAAGGGAATCACACTGACCAATAGCCAAGCCAAAATACTTGACCACGCAACCGCCTCCCCTGCTCCTTCTCCACTTCCAGAAAACGACGTGGTTACATGCGCATCCGCAAGGTCAAGGCGACCCTGATAGGTCTGAAAGAATTGCTTGAGGACCGTGTTATCGTGTCTGGCCAATCCCTCCAGACTTCCAACAGGAAAACCGATGAGCGTAGTGTCCTGGACCGCTGTTGCCGTTTCGGTGTAGCTTGTGCAGCCAACCAATCCGTCAAAACCAATGAATCCACCCAAACGATGCGCCAACTTCTGACCATTGCGTGACAAGGCAACTTCACCAGTTTCGATCCAATAGCTCATACCCGGTTCATTGCCCTGCCGGAACAGCACCTCGCCTGCAGGAACACTACTGCGTACGGCGAAGTTCATCAAGCGGGCAACCTCCACTTTTGAACACTTCTGGAAGGCCGGGTAACGCAACAATTTCTCGGAAAAAATAGCCTGTTGCATAACACCAGCCGGATTGACGCTGTCGGTAATCATGTCCACACAATTCGTGACGATTGAGGTGCCAATGGAAAGGGGTTGCAATTCATGACTACTGCAACCCCCACCGAAACTTCCATAGCCCACACCCAGTGGGCACTTTCAGATATGCAAATATGCAAATATGCAAATCAGGTACTTATGTATTAGCCAAACGCCACCAGCTTGGATGGTCGCGACGCAAGTCTGCGTGACTTGGCATGGCGTAGAAGGCAAGCTCTTTACCGTTACCGACGTAGAACCCTCCCTTGACCATACGGTACGGAAATTCGAGCGAATGGACGCGGTGCACCAATTTACTGGTCTTGTTCGTTGGATGCAAAATGATCAGCGCCTCACGCAAATGATGAATGAAAGAGTACGGCAAATCGTGGGCCGCACCGGATTCAGGATTGGTTGCCAATTCACCAAGTTCCAGTTCAACAAAACACAAGGCCGGGAACTGGATGAATTTCTTTGAGGACACCGACACACTGTTGTTGTAATGTTCAACAGGCGACATCACGCTCACAATCAGGCTATTTACCGGTGCCAGGTCCTGGTACAAATGCAGGCAGGGTTTGGTCTCGGGTATCACATCCTTGCGCTCAATCGCCAAGGTCTGACCGTACGCAGTACTCAAATACAACTTGCCAATCACATTCAAAGGAATGTTCTCAAGAACGCGATAGACGGAAACATAAACCGAATGGTGGGGCTGGCCGTCTTCATGGGGTACACACCGCGCGATAGCTTCGTCAAGATTGAATGCATCCGAACGAAAAGACAGATCGATTTCAAAGAACATCGCCTGGCCTTTGGATTTGAACTGACTTCCAGTCGCGTAATATTGGCCAAACTTTTCTGGTGGAAGCATTGAGACGATCAAGGCTTCAGGAATCAAGGACAGGTATAAGTGGACTGACATGCTGCAAAGCTCTCTCTGGCTAATGGGGTAAATATTGTCACACGTCTACGACTCAACTGTGACTGCGCGGCAGGGCATTATAGGGTCTGCCATGCTTGTGAAAATTCGTTGCGTCATTCATGCTTCGCCTGCATCTGGTCTTTGAGTTTATGGCTGGCATGAAACGTCACGACACGTCGAGCACCAATCGGAATGGCCGCACCCGTGCGCGGATTTCGCCCAGGCCGAGGTGCCTTGGATCGAATCTGAAAGCTGCCAAAACTGGAAAGTTTGACATCACGACCAGCAATCAGAGATGAAGCGATCAGCTCAAAAAACACGTCAATCATTTCCTTGGCATCACTCTTACTCAGATCACTCATTTCCCGGTACACGATGGCCGACAATTGTGCCTTGGTAAGTGCGGTGTCTGTTTCAGCATCAAGTGCATCAGTGTCCATAATTTCTCAATTCCTTCCTTCTCCAAGAATGTATTTTCCTGCGCCCCTTCCTCAGACCCGCTGCCATGCCCCTAAAGACTGGTTGATCTGAACAACAATGGCCTTGACCACCGTTTCAATCTGCTCTTCTGTCAACGTGGCATCGTCGCTGTTGAGTGTGAGCCGCACCGCGCAGCTACGGTCATTACCCCCCTCCTGACCCGGCTTGGGGCGGTAAACATCGAACAACTGCACGTCGCGCAACACTCCCGCAGTGGGTGCCGCCCAGACAGCCGCAATCAACGCTGCATGCGTGACCTGATCCCCCACCATCACGGCAATATCACGCTGCACCGCCTGAAAACGTGGCACTGTCTGGAAACGCGGCACCGCACGCAGCAACACACTTTCCAGATCCAGCTCAAACAACACAGGTGCTTGCACAAGGTCAAACAACTGGCGCCAGCGGGGATGCAACTCCCCCACAAACCCGATGGGTTTGCCGCCAAGCATGGCTTGTGCACAGCGCCCCGGATGCATGGTGGGATGATTGCCGGGCGAGAATTGTGCCTGCAAAGGCGCTAGCAGTGCCTGAACATCACCCTTGACATCAAAGAAATCGACGGCCTGTTCTTTGCGCCCCCATTGCAAAACATCGACACTGCCACAGGCCAAACCAGCAACACGCATGGGTTGGTGAAAACCCTGAACGGTGGTGTCGGTATTCGAAACGCTGGCATCACGCAAGAAAACGCGACCCAGTTCAAACAGACGCACACGCGGCTGTTTGCGCGCCTGGTTGAATTTCAATGCCTGTACCAGCGACGCCAACAAGGACGAGCGCATGACACCCATCTGGCTGGCAATCGGATTGAGCAGTTTGATCGGATTGGCATTGCCTGCAAGACCATGCTCCCAGCTTTCATCAACGAAACTGAAGTTAATGGTTTCCTGGTAGCCCAAAGCAGCCAGGGCGCGGCGCACTGCAAAGGGGCTGCGCTCGGTCTCGGAACGGATTTTTGCCGTGATGGGCGCCAGCGGCGGGGTATGCGGCAGATTGTTGTAGCCCACCATACGCGCGACTTCTTCAATCAGGTCTTCTTCGATCTGCAAGTCAAAGCGGTACAACGGTGGCACCACCGTCAAGAGCCCTGCGGACTGCTCCACACGCAGTCCCGTGCGTTGCAAGGCATGCACACACTGCTCCTGACTCAAGGGCATGCCCAGCACCTTACCCACACGTGCCACGCGCAGGCTGACTGGCGCTGCCACCGGCATGGCGGGTTGCTGGTCATCCACCGGGCCACAGCTGCTGGACTCGGTGCCACAGATGTCGAGAATGAGCTGCGTGATGTACTCGATGTGCTGCACCGTCAGATCAGGATCGACACCACGCTCAAAGCGGTGCCCGGCATCGGTAGAAAAATTAAAACGTCGTGAACGCCCGGCAATCGATCTGGGCCACCAAAAGGCTGCCTCCACATACACATGACGCGTACTATTCGACACAGCAGTCGCATCACCACCCATGATTCCAGCCAGTGATTCGACCTGGGCCGCATCTGCAATGACGCCAACGCTGGAATCCACCGTAACCGTATTGCCATTCAGAAGTTTGATCGATTCACCCGGATTGCCCCAGCGCACATCCAGACCACCCTGAATTTTCTCTAAATCGAAAATATGCGTCGGGCGACCGAATTCAAACATCACGTAATTGGAAATGTCCACCAGTGCATTCACACTGCGCTGGCCGCAACGCGCCAGTCGCTCGACCATCCACGCAGGCGTGGCCGCCTGGGTGTTGAGGTTGCGCAACACCCGACCCGAAAAACGACCACATAAATCCGGCGCACTGATGCGCACCGGCAACACTTCGTCATGTGTCACGGGTACCGGCTTGAAAACAGGTGCCTGCAAGGGCGCCCCCGTCAAGGCGGCAAGCTCGCGCGCCACGCCAAAGACGCTGAGGCAATGTGCCAGATTGGGAGTCAGCTTCAGGGTGAAGAGGGTGTCGTCCAGATTCAGGTAGGCACGCAGGTCTTGCCCCACGGGAGCATCACCGCTTAGTTCCAACAAACCGCCCTGGTCATCCGACAACCCCAGTTCCCGCGCCGAGCACAACATGCCCTGGCTCTCAACCCCGCGCAAGCTGCCGACCTTGATAACAAAGGGCTTGCCCTCTGAACCTGCGGGCAATTGCGCACCCGCCAGGGCGCAAGGCACGCGTATGCCAACACGGGCATTCGGCGCCCCGCAAACAATGTTCAGCACATGCTCCTGCCCCACATCCACCTTGCAAACCCGCAGCCGGTCGGCATTCGGATGCTGCACGGCTTCCCGGATTTCGCCGATGACAACATGGAAAAACGGCGGTGCCGCAGGTGTCAGATCTTCGACCTCCAGACCCGCCATGGTCAGCGTGTCTGCCAGTTGCTGGGTGGATAGGGGTGGATTGCAGAATGTACGTAACCAGGATTCAGGAAATTGCATATTTACTCACTGGCTTACTGGCTCACTGAAATTGGGCCAAAAAACGAATGTCGCCGTCAAAAAACAGCCGCAGATCGTTGACGCCGTAGCGCAGCATGGTCAAACGATCCGGCCCCATGCCAAAGGCAAAACCAATAAATTTTTCGGGGTCCAGTCCCATATTGCGCACGACATTGGGGTGCACTTGGCCAGAACCGGCCACTTCCAGCCAACGCCCGGCCTGGGGTCCGGTCTGAAACTGGATGTCGATTTCGGCACTGGGTTCGGTAAACGGGAAATAACTGGGCCGAAAACGCAATACCAGATCGTCCGACTCGAAAAACTTGCGACAAAAATCGGTAAAAACGAACTTCAAATCCTTGAAACTGACGTTCTCTCCAATCCACAAGCCCTCACATTGGTGAAACATGGGCGAGTGCGTTGCATCGCTATCAACCCGGTAGGTGCGCCCTGGCGCAATCACACGGATTTCGGGCATGTCCCCGGAAAATAGGTCTTTTGCATCGGCACCGGCGGCAGCACGATAACGCTTGACGTGCTGCACCGCATGGCGGATTTGCATGGGGCTGGTGTGGGTGCGCAACAGATTGGGCACCCCCTCTACTCCACCTTCCACATAGAAAGTATCGTGCATGGAACGCGCCGGATGATCCTCTGGCGTATTCAAAGCCGTAAAGTTGAACCAGTCAGACTCGATCTCGGGCCCTTGCGCCACGTCAAAGCCCATGGAGCCAAAGATGGTCTCGATGCGCTCCAGCGTGATGGACACCGGATGCAGTCCCCCCATCCCGCGCTGACGGCCTGGCAGCGTCACATCAAGCGCCTCGGCCAGAAGCTGGGCTTGCAACTGGCCTTCAGCCAGTGCTTCGCGCCGCTGGGTCAAGGCCGCCTCGATGGCCTGCTTGGCCAGATTGATGGCCGCTCCCCGTGATTTTTTTTCTTCCACCGTCAATGCGGACATGCCCTTCATCAACTCGGTGATGCGTCCGGACTTGCCCAGATACAGCGCCTTGGCATTTTCCAGCTCTGCGGGTGTGACCGCCTGCACAAAGGCCGCTTTGGCATTTTCGACGATGGCTTGCAAATCGTTCATACGTTATCGCGTTCGAGTTCTTGAATCCATGAAAAAAGGGCTAGTGCTTTTATGCGCTAGCCCTTGATCTACTTGCGAGAGCAGCTCTCAAAAGAGAAGCGCCACACAGCGGGGATCAGGCAGCAAGCCGAGCCTTGATCTGCTGCACAATACCCGCAAAGGCCGCCATGTCGTGAACGGCGATATCGGACAGCACCTTGCGGTCAATCTCGATATTGGCCTTCTTCAAACCATTGGCGAACTGGCTGTAGGTCAGGCCGCACTGACGTGCAGCCGCATTGATACGCGCAATCCACAGTTGGCGAAAGACGCGCTTTTTGGTACGACGATCCCGGTAGGCGTATTGCCCGGCCTTCATGACCGCTTCTTTAGCAATCCTGAAAACATTACCACGGCGACCACGAAAACCTTTCGCAAGGGCCAGAACTTTTTTATGGCGGGCGTGAGCCGTTACACCACGTTTGACACGAGACATTGTGTTTCTCCTTGTTCGTCGTTAATCAAATACCACAGCCGGGAAGCATCTGTGCCATACGACCCATATCGGACGCATGAACTCCAGTCATTCCACGCAAATGGCGTTTATTTTTGGTGGTCTTCTTGGTCAGAATGTGACGTTTGAAGGCTTGACCGCGCTTGACGGTGCCACCCGGACGAACGCGAAAGCGCTTCTTCGCTGCGCTCTTGGTCTTCATTTTGGGCATTGGTATGCTCCTTTTCAATTGTGCTCGTGAGGCGTCTGAAAACGATTTTCAGCCTTGTTGGCCCCGAGCCACTTATCTTGCCGTTGGTTGGCAAGCAATTAGGTAGTCGCCCCCGCGACCGAATCCGCACCAGTCGCCTTGGCTGCCGGTTTTTTCTTGCTGGGGGCGATCATCATGATCATCTGCCGCCCTTCGAGCTTGGGGAACTGCTCCACCATGATCAAATCGGTCAAATCGGCCCGAATGCGATTGAGCAAGGCCATGCCAATTTCCTGGTGCGTGATTTCGCGCCCGCGAAAACGCAAAGTGATCTTGCACTTGTCACCCTCCGCCAGGAAGCGCTTGATATTGCGCATCTTGATGTTGTAGTCACCGTCATCGGTGCCTGGACGGAATTTGATTTCCTTGATTTCAATTACCGTTTGCTTGGCTTTCGCTTCCGCAGCCTTTTTTTGCTCCTGGTACTTGAACTTGCCATAGTCCATCAAACGGCAAACGGGCGGTGTGGCTGTAGCGGAAATTTCTACCAGATCAACGTCCTGCTCGCCAGCCAAGCGCAACGCTTCCGACAAGCTGACGACGCCCAAGGGTTCATTTTCCTGGCCTGTAAGACGAACTTCCGGGGCCATGATTTCCCGGTTCAGACGGTGTTTACGTTCTTCACGGTGACGACGGTCACGAAATTCAGTAGCGATGGTTCAATCCTTTACACAAAAAACAATAAAAACTATAAAAAATATAGCTGCTGCCGCAGTATCCACGCCGGCAGACAAAACAATTCCTCAAACAAGCGATCTAAAGCGATCTATTGACAACATCGCTGCCGATTTTTTGCACAAAAGCATCAAGGGACATTGTTCCGAGGTCTTGACCGCCCCGGGCGCGCACTGCGACGGCCTGGGCTGCCATTTCCTTGTCGCCTACGACCAGCAGATACGGCAGCTTTTGCATCGAATGCTCGCGTATTTTAAGGGTGATTTTTTCGTTCCGCAGATCCAGGTTGACCCTAAACCCTTGATTTTTCAGCATTTTAGCCACAGATTTGGCATACTCCGCCTGTGCATCCGTGATATTAAGCACCGAAACCTGCACGGGAGCAAGCCAAACTGGCAGCGCGCCAGCGCTTTCCTCGATCAAAATACCAATGAAACGCTCCAGACTGCCCACAATCGCACGGTGCAGCATGACCGGACGGTGGCGCGCGCCATCTTCGCCCACATACTCCGCATCCAGACGCTCCGGCATGGAAAAATCGACCTGGATGGTCCCACACTGCCAATGCCTGCCAATGGCATCTTTCAAGGTGTACTCGATTTTGGGACCATAAAAAGCGCCCTCGCCCGGTGAAATTTCAAAATCGCAACCCGACGCCTTCAAACTCTCCACCAGCGCAGCCTCGGCCCGATCCCAGCTTTCGTCTGTGCCAATGCGCTTTTCCGGTCGGGTCGCAATCTTGTAAATGATGTTCTTGAAGCCAAAGTCCGCGTACACCTTTTGCAACAGTGCGGTGTAGTCCACGCACTCGGACAATATCTGCTCTTCGGTACAGAAAATATGGCCATCGTCCTGGGTAAAGCCACGCACACGCATGATGCCGTGCAAACCGCCCGAGGGTTCGTTGCGGTGGCAGTTGCCAAACTCGCCATAACGCAAAGGCAAGTTCCGGTAGCTCTTGATGCCCTGTTTGAATATCAGGATATGCCCTGGGCAGTTCATCGGCTTCAAGGCGTATTCGCGCTTTTCCGATTCGGTGACGAACATGTTTTCACGGTACTTGTCCCAGTGCCCGGTCTTTTCCCACAAACTCTTGTCAATGATCTGCGGCCCCTTGACTTCCAGATACCCATTGTCCCGGTACACCTGGCGCATGTACTGCTCCACGCATTGCCACAAGGTCCAGCCCTTGGGGTGCCAGAACACCAGCCCCGGCGCATGGTCGTCGATGTGAAACAGATCAAGTTCGCGCCCCAGTTTGCGGTGGTCGCGTTTTTCCGCTTCTTCCAACATGGTCAAATGCTGTTGCAACGCTTCCTTGCTGGCCCAGGCCGTGCCGTAAATACGTTGCAGCATCTCATTGCGGTGGTCGCCACGCCAATACGCGCCGGCCACTTTCATCAGTTTGAAATGCTTGAGTTTGCCCGTACTGGGCACGTGCGGCCCCCGGCACAGGTCTTCAAACTTGCCTTCGCGGTACAGCGATACATCCTGGCCAGCGGGAATGCCAGCGATGATTTCCGCCTTGTAATGCTCACCCAAGCCTTTGAAATACGCGACTGCCTCGTCACGCGGCAACACCCGCCGCATGATCGGTTCGTCCAGCGCAGCCAGTGCCGTCATCTTCTTTTCGATGGCCGTCAAATCTTCCGGCGTAAAGGGGCGTTTGAACGAAAAGTCATAGTAAAACCCATGCTCGATCACCGGCCCAATGGTGACTTGCGCTTCTGGAAACAACTCCTTGACCGCATAAGCCAGCAAGTGCGCCGTGGAGTGGCGAATAACTTCCAGCCCATCGGCATCCTTGGCGGTGATGATGGCCAGATCGCAGCTGGTGTCAATGGTGAAACTGGTATCCACGACCTTGCCATTCACCTTGGCCGCCAATGCCGCCTTGGCAAGACCTGCGCCAATCGACGCGGCCACATCCGCCACCGTCAAAGGCGCAGGGTATTCACGTTGCGAACCGTCAGGAAGGGTAATTTGAATCATGTGAAAGGATACCAAAATGAAAAAGCGCGGGTTGATGCCGCGCTTTTGAATGGGAAGCCGGGAGCGCAGGATTCTACGCTGTACTACACCAGACGACACCGTAGGTCGGGATTTATCCCGACGATCCCGACGGTCAGGTTGAAACCTGACCTACCCTGCGACTCAGTGGAATTGCTCTTCTTCGGTCGAGCCGGTCAAGGCTTTCACACTGGAAGATCCACCCTGAATCACCGTGGTCACGTCGTCGAAGTAGCCAGCGCCGACTTCCTGCTGGTGCGATACAAAGGTGTAACCCTTGTCGCGCGCGGCAAACTCTTGCTCTTGCACCATTTCGGTGTAGTGCTTCATGCCTTCGCCACGTGCATACGCATGGGCAAACTGGAAGGTATTGAACCAGTTGATATGGATACCGGCCAAAGTGATGAACTGGTACTTGTAGCCCAGCGCCGACAGATCTTCCTGGAACGTGGCGATCTGCTTGTCGTTGAGGTTTTTCTTCCAGTTGAAAGACGGCGAGCAGTTGTAAGACAACAACTTGCCAGGGCAGGCCTTGAGAACGGCTTGGGCAAATTCACGGGCAAAGCCGATGTCTGGCACGCCGGTTTCGCACCACACCAGATCGGCGTAAGGCGCATACGCCACGCCACGGCTGATGGCCTGCTCCAGACCGTTCTTGACGCGGTAGAAACCTTCCGGGGTACGCTCGCCGGTCAAAAATGGCTTGTCGTTGGGGTGGTGATCGGAAGTCAACAGATTGGCAGCCTCGGCGTCGGTACGCGCCAGCACAATGGTCGGCACGCCCATGACGTCAGCCGCAAAACGCGCAGAGATCAGCTTCTCGCAGGCTTCTTGCGTCGGAACCAGCACCTTGCCGCCCATGTGACCGCATTTTTTCACCGCAGCCAACTGGTCTTCAAAGTGCACGCCGGCAGCGCCGGCGGCAATCATGTTCTTCATCAGCTCAAACGCATTGAGCACACCGCCAAAACCGGCTTCTGCGTCGGCAACGATGGGCAAGAAGTAGTCGATGAAGTCCTTATTGCCCGGTTCGATGCCGCGTGACCACTGAATTTCATCGGCGCGCTTGAAGGTATTGTTGATGCGCCGCACCATGGCAGGCACAGAATCGTAGGCATACAGCGACTGATCCGGGTACATGGTTTCAGACGTATTGCCATCCGCTGCTACCTGCCAGCCGGACAAATACACGGCTTCCAGACCAGCCTTGGCTTGTTGCATGGCTTGACCGGCAGTGATCGCACCGAAAGCGTTGACATAGCCCTTCTTGGCACCACCGTTGACCTTTTCCCACAACTTCTCGGCCCCGCGTTTGGCCAGCGTGTACTCGATGGGCATGCTGCCGCGCAGACGCACGACATCAGCAGCCGAATAGCCGCGCTTGACGCCCTTCCAGCGTGGGTTGGTAGCCCAGTCTTTTTCGAGGGCAGCGATTTGTTGTTCACGGGTTTGAGTCGTCATAAGGGGGAACTCCGTAATAGAAAAGTTGGCATTACCTGCAAAACACTTGCAAAACATTTGCAAATTCGACCGTTTCCGGCCAAGGGCGCCATTCTAGTCTTATATAAGACACATATCCAATCTTATGTCTTATATAAGACATAATTTTTTCAACCCCTGGTCTGCGGTCTAAAATCACCCGCAGTTTTTCACCTTCCCTGCCAGGAATCCACGCCCCATGCCACGCCCACGCCAACTCTTTGTCACCACCGCCTTGCCCTACGCCAACGGGAACTTCCACATCGGCCACATCATGGAGTACATCCAGGCCGACATCTGGGTACGGTTTCAGCGCATGCATGGCAGCCAGGTGCACTTTGTCTGCGCCGACGATGCGCACGGCGCACCCATCATGATCGCAGCCCAGAAGGCCGGCAAAACCCCGCAGCAGTTTGTGGCCGATATTGCCGCCGGGCGCAAACCGTATCTGGACGGCTTCCTCATCAGCTTTGACAACTGGCACTCCACCGACGCTCCAGAAAACCACCACCTGGCGCAAGACATCTACCGCTGTCTGAAAAAAGAGGGACTCATCAAGACCCGTGTGATCGCACAGTTCTTTGACCCCGAAAAGAACATGTTTCTGCCCGACCGCTTCATCAAGGGCGAATGCCCCAAGTGTGGCAGTAAAGACCAGTACGGTGACAACTGCGAAAACTGCGGCGCAGTCTATTCACCAACCGAATTGAAAAACCCCTACTCGGCCCTGAGCGGCGCAACACCCGTGCTGCGCGATTCGGAACACCATTTCTTTGCCCTGTCTGACCCGCGCTGCGTCGAATTTCTCGACGCCTGGACCAGCGAGTATGGCCACCTGCAAAGCGAGGTCTACAACAAGATCAAGGAATGGCTCAACCCCAATGACTCCGGTCACCGTGAACTTGGCGACTGGGACATCAGCCGCGACGCGCCCTACTTCGGCATTGAAATTCCCGATGCACCGGGCAAGTATTTTTATGTCTGGCTGGATGCGCCCATTGGCTACCTGGCCTCCTTGCAAAACCGCTTTGCCAAACTCGCAGGCGACGCACGCCAGGGTGAGGCCGACTTTAAAGCCTTTCTGGCGGACCCGGCGACCGAGCAATACCACTTTATTGGCAAGGACATCATCACCTTCCACACCCTGTTCTGGCCCGCTCTGCTGCACTTTAGTGGCCGCAAGACACCCAACGCCGTTTTTGTGCACGGTTTCCTGACAGTAAATGCCGAAAAAATGAGCAAAAGCCGGGGTACGGGGCTGGACCCGCTCAAATACCTGAGTCTGGGCATGAACCCGGAATGGCTGCGCTACTACCTGGCAACCAAGCTCACACCGCGCAACGAAGATATCGAATTCAACCCCGAAGACTTCATGACGCGCGTCAATGCCGATCTGGTGGGCAAATACATCAACATTGCTTCACGCGCCGCAGGCTTCATCAGCAAACGTTTTGCCGGCAAGCTCGGTGCCATTTCACCCGACGGCAGCGGCTTGCTGGACACGCTGCGCGAAAGCCAGGAACCGATTGCGCAGATGTACGAAGCACGCGAGTTTTCCAAGGCCCTGCGCGAAACCATGCTGCTGGCTGACAAGGTAAACGTCTATGTAGACGCCAACAAACCCTGGGAACTGGCCAAGAAGCCTGGCATGGAGGAGCGATTGCACGATGTCTGCACCGTCTGTATCGAAGCATTCCGCCTGCTGACCATCTACCTCAAGCCGGTTCTGCCCGCCCTGGCGCTCAAGGTGGAAGCGTTCCTGAACAGCCCCCCCTTGACTTTTGCCCTGGCCGATGCCGCGTTGCCCGCAGGGCACACCATTGGCGACTACAAACACCTGGTTTCCCGCGTTGACGCAGGGCAACTTGAAGCACTGTTTGCCGCTGCAGACCCCGTGGAACATGCGGGATCAGCTACTAAAAACATATCAATTGCCGCTACCGGAGTTGCCCGCACGCCCGCAAACGAAGCACTGGCACCGACCATCGGCATCGACGATTTTGCCAAAATCGACCTGCGCATTGCCAAAATCGTGCAATGCGAGGCCGTTTCAGGCTCGAACAAACTCCTGCGCCTGACCTTGGACGTGGGCGAAACCGACGACGCAGGCCAGTCCAGACTGCGCAATGTCTTCAGCGGCATCGCCAGCGCCTACCAACCCGAGCAGCTGGTGGGCCAGCTCACGGTAATGGTTGCCAATCTGGCGCCGCGCAAGATGAAATTTGGCATCAGCGAAGGCATGGTGCTGGCTGCCAGCCACGCAGACGAGGCCAAGCACCCCGGCATCTACATACTGAACCCCTGGCCGGGTGCTACGCCTGGCATGCGCATCCACTAGGCCCGGCGCATCCGCAAAATTGGCATAATCTGCCAATTCTGCCAATAGCAGATCAATACCTTTTGAAGGGAGTACGCCGTGCCTACCCGCAATGTTGTTCTAACAGACCACCAAAGCCAGTTGGTAGACCATCTGGTCCATACAGGCCGCTATCAAAATGCAAGCGAGGTTTTGCGTGAAGGGCTGCGGTTGATAGAGCGCCGCGATCTGGAATACGAGCGGCGGCTGGAAGCGCTGCGTGCAGCCATCCATGTCGGTATTGCAGACTTTGATGCCGGTAATTTTCAGAGTTTTGACACACCCGCTGCGCTAAGTGCCCATCTGGCAGCGCTAACTGACGAAGTGTTGAGCGAATAGTGGAACCTGCGCCTGCACTCTGGATTGTTCGCAAAGGTGCTGCTGCGAACGCAGATTTCAAAAGCATTGTGCGCTGGACAGCCGCCAGGTTTGGCCACGCCCAGGCACGGGTTTATGCCAAAACCATAGACGCTGCGCTGCAGGAGTTGAGCGCTGGCCCGGACATCATCGGCAGCAAGGCTCTAGGCGACTTCGCGCCCGGCATCTACATGCTGCATGTGGCGCGCAAGGGTCGAGCGGGTCGGCATTTTGTGGTGTTTCGCGCCCATTGTTCGCAGGATCAAAACGTGATTGATGTTCTCAGGTTGTTGCACGACAGCATGGACTTGACGCGCCACCTGCCACCCGGCTAAATACAGCATACTTCGATAACCCTCACGCCGTCCAGCGCGGCTCTTGCTCCCAGGCCCGCGCCCAGTCGGGCAAGTCGCTGGCGGGCATGGGGCGTGAAACACCGTAGCCCTGCGCCAGTTCGCAGCCGATGGACAGCAGTTTCTGGCCGTGCAAGGCCGTTTCCACACCTTCGGCAATCACCGTGCGGTGAAACGCCGCCGCCAGACCGATAACCCCCTGAACGATGGCCAGATCGTCAAAGTCCGTCAACATGTCGCGCACAAAACTCTGGTCAATCTTGAGTGTGTCGGCAGGCAGGCTGCGCAGATAGGTCAGTGAGGAGTAGCCCGTACCAAAATCGTCGAGCGCAAACAAAACACCCATGTCCCGGCAAGCGTGCATGGTCTGAAACACCTTGGTCATGTCTTCCATGGCGCTGCTCTCCAGCACCTCCAGTTCCAGCGTGTAGGAAGGTATCTGCGGGTAAGCCGCAAGCAGATCACGCAAACGCTGCACAAATTCATCTTGCTGCAACTGAAGCGCACCGATGTTGACACTGACCGGAATAATGAATCCGCTCGCACGCCAGACCTCCATCTGGGCCAATGCCGTCGTTATGACCCACTCACCAACGGCCACACTCAAGGGATCGTCTTCCAGGTAGGGCAAAAAAGCACCAGGGGGCAACAAACCGCGCTGGGGGTGCTGCCAGCGAATCAGCGCTTCGGCCCCCGTCACCTTGCCGCTGCGCATATTGACCTTGGGCTGGTAATACAGCACAAACTCCTCCTGATCGAGCGCCTTTTGCATGGCATCCAGGTTGCGGCGCTGGATCACGATGGCATCAGCATGCACCACGTCAAACAGGTGGTAGCGGTTCTTGCCAGCCTGCTTGGCCTGGTACATGGCCTGATCGGCGTGGCGCAAGAGCAAGTCGGCATCCACGCCATCCTTGGGATAAAGGGTGACGCCAATACTGGCCGACACCTGCAACACCACGTCATCAATCTTTATCGTATCCGAGGCTGCGTGCAGCAAACGGTCAAGAAACGGCTCGCAGTCCTGCGGATCATCCAGGTCCACCAACACCGCCACAAATTCGTCACCGCCAATACGCGCCAGGGTGTCACCCGCACGCAACGCTGTTTTCATGCGCTGAGAAAGCGCCATCAACAACTGATCGCCTACGGTCTGACCATAACGGTCATTGACATCCTTGAAACCATCAATATCCAGACAAGCCACCGCCAGCGACTGTCCCCGGCGCTGGCTTTGTGCCATGGCCTGGCGCATGCGGTCGGCGAGCAACACACGATTGGGCAAGTTGGTCAATAAATCGAAATGGACCAGATGTTCAAGTTTTTGCTCGTTCGCCTTGAGCGCCGTCATGTCGGTCAACAAGGACACATAATGCAAAACTCCGCCCTGGGGCGCGCGCACGGCGCTGATGGTTTGCAATCCCGCAAATAACGCACCATCCTTGCGGCGATTCCAGAACTCGCCACTCCAATGCCCTCGTTCAGCCAGGCACTTGCGCATCTCGGAATAAAACCCGACAGGATGTCGGCCCGATTTGAGTATGCGCGGATTTTTGCCCAGCACTTCGCCGGCTTCATAGCCGGTAATGCGTGTGAATGCCTGGTTGACCTTGACGATAGTGCCATCCGGATCGGTAATCATGATGGCCTCGCGGGCGTGGGTGAAGACGCTGGCGGCCAGTTGGGTTTCCCGCTCGGCGGCCTTGCGGGCGCTGACATCCCTGAACCCAACCCGTACAGCATGTGCGCCCTCATACATGATGGGAGTGCTTTGCACTTCCACATCAATGACCGCGCCATCCATGCGAATAAATTTCTCCTCCAGCAAAGGCGAGGACACGCCCAGCGCCATCCCCCGCTGAACCCGCTCCAGCACAACGGCACGGTAATCGGGATGCACCAGATCCAGAATCTGTCGCCCCAGCAACTCACTGGCAAAAGTTGCCCCCAGCAACTCGACTGCTGCCGGGTTCACGTAAACAATTTTCCCGCCACGGTGCACACCAATCCCAATCGGGGAGGAGTCAATCAGACTCTGGTAGCGATGCTGACTTTCCTGCAAGTCAAGCAAGGCCTGGTGGTGTTCCTGCTGTGCGCTCACGTTGGCGTCGAGCATGCGGTTGAACTGACGCGCCACGCTCTTGATCTCCGGCGGCCCGCTTGGCCGCGCCCGCGCGCTTGCGTCCCCTGTAGCCACCCTTTCGGCAGCCCTGGTCAGGGCGTGCACGGGTCTGATGATGGATGCGCCAAGCCACCACGCAAAACCCAGAGCCAAAGTGACCAATGCCGCACCCAATAACAAACTACTTTTGCCTATCTGGTGCACACCAACCGTTGCATGGATAAAAACCGCACCAAAGGGTAGCAAACACACCAGAACCAGCAACAGCAAGCGCGCACGGATGGAGAGGTTCAGGATGGCTAGTTTCATGGACCGCTAGTGTACCCAGACGCATGCACCCAATCGGCACGGAGTTCAACAAGACCAGCCGCAATGTGGTTGGCTTTGAAGTCGAAACACTCTCTTTTTAAGAGCTTTACCCGCACGTTCCATAAGACCTACAGCGTATATTGCTTGTATATTGCATACTACCCTGTAGCGCCGGGAGGCGCGAATTCGTGGCTTGGCGCAAGTATGGCATGGTGCGAGCGGGGCGACAAATAAATCTTTTTTGATCTACAATTGCACCCATGAACCTGTCTTACCCTTACACCGCCATACCGCAGGAGCCAAGCGGCTTTTTGGTGCAATTTGTTGATTTTGAAGAGGGTTTTACCGAAGGTGAAACGCTGGAGGAGGCTGCTTTCAACGCCGCTGAGGTGTTGTCCGGGGTCATTGCGTGTCGTATCGATCACGGGCAGGCCATCCCGCAGCCGTCCCCAGCCGAGGGCCGCCCAGTAGCACTACCAAGCGTGACGGTGCAATCGGCTTTGTTGCTGCGTCAATCCCGTGGCGAGCGCAGCATCGCCGATCTGGCGCGCGGTCTCGATACCTCTTGGGCTGCCGCCCGCAGACTGGAAGACCCTAACCACTGGCCCAGCCTTAAACAACTTGACCGCGCAGCCCGAGTGCTTGGCAGGCGTCTTGTTTTGAGCATGGAATAGTCGGTTTCTCACTGAATGCGAGACAGGCAAGGTATTGTCATGCTGGATGTGATTCCTGTAGGAGCGACGACAAGGCGCGAATGCTTCGAGCGCTGCAATCGCGCCTCCCGGCGCTCCCACAAAGGAATACTCAAGGCACCACAAAGTTAGCACTGCCACTCACCGCAGACGCACCCGTCGGAACACTGGCACCTAAAGCAGCGGCAAACTGCGCATACGTCAGGCTGGTAGCCGTCACCCCCGCCGGAGCATTGGCACCCAACTGGTAGCTAAAGCCAGAGGCGCCCAGAATCTGCACCAAAGCGCCGTTGGAGAGCATAAACTGCACCGCGTTGCTGTAGAAACTGCTCGATGCAATCGTCACTCCCCCGACCAGTTGGATCACGTTGCCGCCTTCGGTGTCAATGATCTTGGCCGTTACCGCGCCGCTTAGGGTGTAGGGGCTGATGATGTAGGTATCGCCACCACCACCGCCAAGGTAGTTGTTACCACCTGAAGGTGCCAACACGTCGTCGCCAATGGTGCCAGGCACGGTGTAAGAACTACCTGCAACACTCGGCACCGGCGCGGCTGCCTGCGTAAAGCCCGTGGGAACAACATAGCCCGCTGTACCCGATGCTGGAAGTGTTCCGCTCAAGGATGCACCCAGGCTGGAGACAAACTGGCTGTAGGTCAAAACCGCTGCCGTATCGCCCGCCAGCACGTTGGCACCCAGCTGGAACTTGAACTTGGAAGCCCCCAATATCTGCACCTTGGCACCGTTGGAAAGCGTGAGCTGCGCGGCATCGGAGTAGAAGCTGCTGGCTGTTACGGTCATACCATCGACCAACTGGATGAGGTTATCACCTTCACTATCGACGATCTTGGCCGTCACGCCACCGAGCAAGGTGTTGGGGCTGATGATGAAAGTGTCATTGCCAGCACCACCGTAGTAGTTGTTCCCAGCCGTGAGCACGAATACATCGTTACCCAAGGTGCCGGGCACGGTGTAGGACGCAGTGTTGGCCGTGACTGTGACGGTCGCACCAGCCGCCTGATTGGTGCCACCCGCATTGCTGCCTTGCACGCTGTAAGTCGTTGTCGCCGTGGGTCTGACCGTGCAGCTTGCACCCGAAGTGCCAGCACAGCCTCCCCCCGTCCAGATGTAGCTGGTCGCAGCCGGGGTGCATGTGACGGCGAGGGTGGAACTGCCGCCCGCAGTGATCGAGGCCGGGTTGGCGCTCATGGTGCAGACCGGAGCAGTAACTGTCGAGCCAGCAGCTTGCGTCACGGTATAGGTCTTATCGCCAATAGTCAGTGTTCCGGTGCGTGTGGTGGTACCGGTGTTTGCCGCAACAGCATAGGTCACAGTACTGTTACCTTTGCCAGAAGCGGCAGAGGTTATGGTGAGCCAGCTTGCATTGCTCGTGGCAGTCCATGCGCAAGAAGATGGCACAACCACAAACACACTGCCAGTGCTAGCAGCGGCATTCACAGCTGTGCCATCGCTAGTCAAAAAGTAGCTGCAGGTATTCGCTGTAACAGTCGTGCTGGCCGCAGTCCCGACTCCACTTCCATTAATGCCAGCCACGCTGTAGGTTATCGTGCTCGTGGGTGTCACCGTGCAGGTGGCCGCAGAGGTTCCTGCGCAGGTGCCTCCCGCCCAGAGATAGCTGGTCGCTGCTGGGTTGCAAGTGGCGGTGAGGGTTGAGCTGCCGCCGACAGTGATACCGGGAGGATTGGCGCTCAAAGTACAAACGGGCACTGAACCGGTAGAGCCAGCCTGCGTCACAGTGAAAGTCTGTCCTGAAATGGTCAGGGTGCCGGTACGCGCGCTAATACTGGTATTTTCCGCCACCGTGTAGACTACGCTGCCATTCCCGCTGCCAGAAGTGCTGGAGGTGATGGTGAGCCAGCTTGTATTACTGACAGCAGTCCACGCGCAAGAAGTTGACACGCTGATGCTGCCAGTGCTGGCAATAGCAGCAACAGACGAACTGCTGGTGCCCAGCCCATACGTGCATGTGTTCACTGTTACTGTCGCGATAGCCGCCGTTCCGGTTCCGCCTGCGTTGGTTCCTATTACCGTGTAGCTGGTCGTCGTCGTTGGCGCTATTGTGCATGTACCCCCCGTGATACCCGCACAGGTGCCGCCCGTCCAGGTGTAGCTGCTTGCCGCCGGGCTGCAATTGGCTGTCAAGGTGGAAGTATTACCCGCAGCGACGCTTGCAGGGTTGGCGCTCAAGGTACACACAGGGATGTTGCCTGAAGACTGTCCGCCACGCACGAGCCGGACTGCGCTTTTGAGGGACAGGTAGTTAAAGACGGCGTTGTTATCGTTTAAGATGCTAAAGCTGAAATCGACGGACCATGCATAAAGCGAACTGGCGGCATCAGGCGAACTCGACCAAAAATACGAATTGGGTATTGTCGGGAAAACGCTTCCGTTTATCGTCGGTCCGGGATCAGCGATGCTGTAGTCCACCAGGCTCACCAGTTCATCTTCCGTAGGAACGCGCCAGTCGCTCTGACCCGCAAACGTTGTCGTGCCAGTGAGAGCATTCGCTTGATCAAAGGTGAAGGTGCTGGCAGTGCCGCTACAGGTGCTTCCGGTCCAGGTTTGACCTTGCGCGCAACGCTTCCATGTCAGATTGGTCGGCGTATGCGTGACCGTGCCATTTCCGTTGTCTACGTAGTCGTTCGTTGGGCGCGTGATGCCCAACAAAGGACCAAAAGACTGCCCGCCGCGAACAAGCCAAACTGCGTAGCTATTGCTCCGAACGCCTTTGTAGTTGACTTTGCCATGGTAGAAATCGACGTTCCACGCGTAGCTCGAACTGCCGGTATAGGGAGAACTTGACCAAAAGTCCGAAGGAAAATAGAACCCACTCGTCGGATAGGGAAACGTAGTACTGTCAAAGGCTGGGTTGTAAACCGAGCGATCCACAATGGTTTGCAACTCACGAATATTGGGCACGCGCCAGTCGCTTTTGCCTGCAAAGTTCACCGTGCCGGTCAGCGCGTTGGCCTTATCGAAGGTATAGGTACTGCGTTTGCCGGTGCAAGTCTGACCATTCCAGAGTTCGCCCATGGCGCAGCGCATCCAGGTGAGGCCCGTTTTGGGGTCAGTGACGGTGCCGTCGTTATTGATGGTAAAAGCTGCTTGTGCGCTATTCATCGCGACTAGCGACATGACCAGCAGTAACAACTGCAAAAGGATGCGAGTGAAATTTTTCATGTTTTTCCCGTTGGTTTTTGTGTGAATACTGCACTTGAGCCGTGAAGGGGATTTCAGAGGCTCTGGAAGTTTTCTGCAGCAGGACGTACCAACCACCCAATGGTGGGGGTAAGAAGGCGGGGTCACGGCCTTAAGAATCGCTGAGCAGCGGGGGCGAGGGTGCTTGGCGTGGTGGGCCAATGTAACGTACTCCAAATGGATATTGGCTGGCACTGGCGTATTTTTTTGATCCGGCTCCATCCCGGATGCACAAATGCGCAAACGGGTTGCTGTACGTGCGCCCTACAATCATTTGCATGATGCCCACGCCCACCTCCCCTGCCCTGCCACGCAAAAAACTGCCGATTGGCATTCAGACCTTTGCCAAGATTCGTGAGGCTGATTTTTATTATGTGGACAAGACCGGCATGGCCGTCGATCTGATCGAAGGTGGCTCGCAATACTTTCTCTCACGCCCCCGGCGTTTTGGCAAAAGCCTGTTTCTGGATACGCTCAAGGAACTGTTCGAGGGCAACCGGGCGCTGTTTACCGGGCTGGCAGCCGAGACGCGCTGGGATTGGAGTAAGAAATATCCGGTGATGCGCATCAGCTTTGGCGCGGGGGTGGTACGGTCGTTGGAGAACCTCCAGCAAAGCCTGCATCAGCAGTTGCACGCACTGGAGCGGCAGTTTGGGCTTGCGGCCGAGTTCCCGGACATCGGCAGCCGTTTCAAGGAGCTGATCCTGCGCGTAGCCCTGCGCAGCGGCCAGCGCGTGGTGGTACTGGTGGATGAATACGATAAGCCAATTCTGGACTGCATCACCGACACCGCCCTGGCCCTACAGATACGCGAAACGCTCAAGGACCTCTACAGCGTCATCAAGGACAGCGACGCGCATGTGCACTTTGCGTTTTTGACGGGTGTGTCCAAATTCAGCATGGTCATGTTTTCGGGGCTGAATAATCTGACCGACATCACGATTGACCAGAATTACGGCAGTATCTGCGGCTATACCGATGCGGATGTGGATACGGTGTTTGCACCCGAATTGCCGGGACTCGACCGTGAGGAGATACGCCGCTGGTACAACGGCTACAACTGGCTGGGTGAAGGCGTTTACAACCCGTTTGATGTGCTCCTGCTGTTTCGCAACCGCGAGTTCCGGCCCTACTGGTTTGAAACCGGCACACCAACCTTCCTGGTCAAACTTCTGCTGGAGCGCCAGCAGTTCACGCCCGATCTGGGCCGCATCAATGCACCCGAGACGCTGTTGTCCACTTTCGATGTCGGCAATATCCCGCTCGAAGCCTTGCTGTTTCAAACCGGCTACCTCACGGTGGACAAGGTGCGGCGCCTGCCGGGGAGGCTGCAATTCACGCTCAAGTACCCCAATCTGGAAGTGCAATCCAGCCTCAACGAAGTGTTATTGCAAAGCTTCAGCGGTAATCCGGCGATTCCGGGGCCACACATCGCCCGGCTATATGACCTGCTGCTGGATGGCGATTTTCCCGGTCTGCAAGCGCTGTTTCACGCTTTCTATGCCAGCATCCCCCACCAGTGGCAAACCAACTCTCCCGTTGCACAGTACGAGGGCTACTACGCCAGCATCTTCTACAAGCGCTGCCGCCTTTTTTGCCCGCGAACCCGTCAAACCGGAAAAAGACGGATTGGCAACCACTTCTTGTAGTTTTCAAAATCCTGGTCCAGGGTGAATATGGGCAAATCGTGGTTGGCGGCGGCGGCACAGATCAGAAAGTCGGTATTGGATCCCTGCACGCCGTTGGCGCGGCAAAGGTTGAAGAATTGCGCTGCACGCGCATAGTCCTGCATAACAAGGGGAACATCATCAAAAGCGGCCAGCGCGCTTTGCAGTGCGTCAAACTGCTCCTGCAATTTGATCCCGCTGAGCAACTCCTGGCGAATGGCGCCCAGCAGGACAACACGACCATCCTGCACCAGATCACTTAACGCACTGACCACCTTTTTTTGAGGATCGCCATGCGCGACCCCTACGGGTCTGCGCAACGCCAACGACAAAACCGATGTATCGACAAGAACCTTCATGTGCCGGATGCCGAGCGCTCGACGCGACGCTGGACTTGGGGATCAAATCCATCATCGAGCTCAATGGTTCCAAAGAGGTTCAGTAATTGCGCCTGTTTGCGCCGCTGCACATACTCCATCAGCGCTTGCGTCACGACATCCCGCTTGGTGCGCAAACCACCCAATTGCCGGGCTTGCTCGATCAATTCGTCATCCAGCGCAAGATTGGTAGCCATGTGTGAGTTCCTACACAAAATATTGTGCGCATTGTATGCGCGCATGGGATGCGTGCAGCGCCCTACAATCATTTGCATGATGCCCACGCCCACCTCCCCTGCCCTGCCCTGCCCTGCCGCGCAAGAAACTGCCGATTGGCATTCAAACTTTGCGTGAAATCCGCGAGGACGACCACTACTACGTGGATAAGACCGGCATTGCCGTCGATCTGGTCGAAACCGGAAAATACTATTTTCTTTCACGCCCACGCCGCTTTGGCAAAAGCCTGTTTGTGGACACGCTTAAAGAACTGTTTGAGGGCAACCGTGCGCTGTTTGCGGGGCTGGCAGCCGAGACGCGCTGGGATTGGGATAAAAAATATCCGGTCATCCGCATCCGCATCAGCTTTGGCGCCGGTGTGGTGGATTCCAAAGCCAAACTCCAGGACAGCATAGACGGCCAACTGCTTGCACACGAATTGGTCTGGGAACTGCAACAACAGCATCTGTCGATCAACCGGCGTTTTATCAACCTGATTGCACACGCACACGCACACGCACACGCACACGCCCGCAGTGGTCAGCGCGTCGTGGTGCTGGTGGATGAATACGACAAACCGATTCTGGACTGCATCACCGACACTCCCCTGGCCCTACAGGTACGCGAAACGCTCAAGGACCTCTACAGCGTCATCAAGGACAGCGACGCGCATATCCGCTTTGCGTTTTTGACGGGTGTATGTCGGCGCCGTCAATGGCTCTTGCAGCTTGGCCAGCGTCACCGTCTCGTTGGCATAAAACCGCCATGCCGCTTGCGTGCTGGCAAAACTACTCGTCTTATCCGGCAGCGCCTTCAACCCCGCGCTCAGTTTCTCGCTGGAATTCATGTGTTCAAGCACCAATTGCTGATGCCGCCTGCTTAATCGTGGATCTAATCCCGATAGTGTTACAACCATTCCTCATCATGTCACCGGATGGCGAAAGTTGTGTAGATACTTATGCCCAGCGGGGCGAGGGCTGGGGAGAGGGGACTGGCTTGTCATGGTGCGGCTCTTTGGATGTTCTGCGGTGCTGTGGACGGGGCTATTGTCGCTATATTATTAATAGCTGCAACCGCACATCCCACGGGGGCTGGAGGCTTATTTGATGCCTTATTTGTGGCCAAAAAGATGCTACAAAGGCTTGCAAGAGGGTTTCGCATCGCAGTTTTTGCATGTGTAATATCACGGGCGATATGAAATTCCAGCGCAAAGCCACCGGCAGCCCCTCTCTCCAGCCCTCTCCCCCGCTGGGGCGAGGGAGTAAAAACCCAACGGCCCCATCACTTTGAATCACATCCAACCAATATCCGAAAGATAAGCGCGTTTTACCCGCTATATTGACCCCATCTCCGGGAGACAATAGCCTGAAAATCCCGAAACCAGCAAGCCAGCAAACCAATACTGCTGTTTTTAGTTCAGGTGGGCCCCATGTTTGGTTTATTACTTAGTCTGATCGCCGTTCGCGTCGTCGTCAATCGGGTCATGAATATCATTCATCCCGATGTGGCGTCGTCGGCTGCCAGCGTGCCTGCGTTGACTACCGCGCAGTTGGCTGCGATGGGCACGCGCGATATTGCGGCTCTGACCCCTAGCGAAGTCAGCGCACTCACGGCGGAGCACATCGGGGTGCTGGATTTCAACCAGATCGCCGCATTTGAACTGGTTGACATTCCGGTACTGAGCGTGTCTGCGATTGCGGCTTTCAGTACGGGGCAAATGCAGGCGTTCAGCACGGCCCAGATCGCTGCCTTGACGCCCGAACAGGTGCAGGCCATTGCAACGCAAAACGTGGCTGCATTGCGTACCAGCCAGGTGGTGGCGCTAGAGACGCAGGATATTGCTGCCTTGCGAACCGACCAGATTCTTGCGCTGAAAACCAGCGCCATCGCCGCTTTGAGCACCGCCGCATTTTCCGCGCTGACAAGCAGCCAGATAGCCGCTTTGAGCACAGCTCAGATTGCCGCCATGGAATCCCGTGATCTGGCGGTATTAACGCCCCAGCAATTGGCCGGGGTGGGTGCGGCGCAGGTGGCTGCCTTGAGCGAAGTCCAGCGGATGGTCCTCTACAGCACGGGAGTATTGTCATTGGCGCAGTTGAGTCCGGCAGAAATCAAGACCTTGAGCACCACCGCCATTGCCGCGCTTTCCAGTGGGCAGATAGCGGCGCTCAGTACAGCGCAGATCGCCGCATTGACCACTGCGCAGATGGGTGCAATTGGTCCTGAGGCAGTAGCTGGTTTGACGACGGAGCAAATTCCTGTCCTGGGTTTAGCGCAAATTGCCTCCATCAAACCGGAGGTTCTGGCCAAATTAAATTCCGACCAGTTGGCTGCCATGACTGCGAACCAAAGGGGCATCTTGTACGTATATGGCGTGCTGCCAATGGAGCAGATCAGCCCGCAGGAGGTTGGCGCTTTGAGCACGGTCATCGTTGCAGTGCTTGACGCGAGCATGGTGGCAAAACTTGGCACCGCGCAAATTGCTGCATTGACGCCGCAACAGGTTGCTGCACTCAATTCTGGTGCAGTGGCTGCGCTGAACACCGAGCAGATAGTGGCGTTAAGCCCCGATCAGGTAGCAGCCATCGAGGTACGGGATCTGGTTGCCATGCATCCTGAGCAAGTGGCAGCGATGACTACGACCCAGGTGGAGGCGTTGGGAGCGGCCCAGGTGGCTGCGTTGACAGTCGATCAGATAACAGCGCTTGGCACGGAGCAAATTGCTGCTATCGAGACCCGTGATCTTGCGGTCATGAACACGCAGCAAGTGGTGGCACTGACCACAGGGCAGGTTGCAGCGCTGACCACAGCCCAGGTGGTGGCATTGGGCACAGTTCAGATTGCTGCGTTGACGAGTGAGCAAATTGGTGCCTTGAGTAGCAACCAGATTGCTGCTATTGGCACCCGCGCAGTTGGTTTGTTGGCAGTGACAAAGTCCGCTCTTGAAACCCGTGATATCGCCGTCATGAATACACAGCAGGTGGCTGCGATGAGCACGGCGCAAGTGGCGGCCTTGACTACCAGTCAACTGGCGGCGCTTACGGGCGATCAGATAACTGCCTGGAGTACAGCAAATGTGGTGGCATTGAGCACGGCCCAGGTGGCTGCGTTGACAGTTGATCAGATAACAGCGCTTGGCACGGAGCAAATTGCTGCTATCGAAACCCGTGATATTGCCGTCCTGAACACGCAGCAAGTGGCGGCACTGACCACAGGGCAGGTGGCAGCGCTGACCACAGCCCAGGTGGTGGCATTGGGCACAGTCCAGATTGCTGCGTTGACAGTCGACCAGATGAATGCCTTGAGCACGCGCCAGATTGCTGCCATCGAGGCACGGGATGTCGCCGTTCTGGGGGCCGAGCAGATCGGGGCATTGGGTTCAACGCAAGTGGGTGCGCTCACGAGCGGCCAGATCAGCGCATTGAGCACGGCACAGGTAGCGGCTATCAGTAGCTCCGGCATTGCTGCCTTGCGTACGGCGGCTATTGTGGCTCTGGGCACGACCGGGCTGGCGGCACTCTCAGTCGAGCAGGTCGGCGCCTTGAATACGGCTGCCACGCTTGTGCTGGGCACCAGTGGCATTCGGGCGCTGGGAACGGCAGCGGTCATGGCCTTGAGCACGGCCAGTTTTGCTGCCTTGACCACGGCACAGATACAGGCTTTGAGCACCCAGCAGGTCCGGGTGATCGAAACACCCGACCTGGAAGTATTGAGTTCCGTCCAGGTAGCAGCCATGACCACGGCACAACTGGCGGCCCTGAGTGAGATCCAGGTACAGGCGATGGACCAACGCGGTTTGTCTGCGCTCCAGATCAAAGCCTTGCCGACCTCGCCCATCATTCTGGACCTAAATGGCAACGGAGTGCTGTCCCAGAGTGTCCGACAGGGGGTGAAGTTTGACTTGTTTGCTTCGGGAACAAAAGTAAACACCGGCTGGGTGGAGCCGGGCGATGGTTTGCTGGTGCTGGACCGCAACCGCGATGGTCAGATCAGCGATGGTGCCGAACTGTTTGGCTCCTCCACGCTGCTTGCCACGGGCGAACGGGCCGCCAATGGCTATATCGCACTGGCCGAACTCGACACCAACCATGATGGTGCCATCAGCGCCGAAGATGCCCATTTCGGTGATCTGAAAGTCTGGGTTGACGGCAACGCGAACGGCAAAAACGATGCCAGTGAACTGCACGCGCTGGTCGATCTGGACATTCAGAAATTGAGCCTGAACGCCAATTCCATTGCCGTCAAGGACAATGGCAATCTGGTCGGGCTGGTATCGAGCTACCAGACCACCGATGGTGCCGCACACACCATGGCCGATGTGTGGTTTGCGACCGACAACCGCAGCAGCCCGGTCAGCGAGAACACCGCCATCGAGGCGCCCGATCTGCGCGCAGGGGTTGCCAGCCTAGTGGATGCCCTGGCGGCATTTTCGGCCAATGCTGCCAATTCCGCCGCTGGCGGTGTGGCCGCAGAGGGGCAGTTGCACACGACAACCCATGCAGGCGCCGTCAGCGGACTCCTTGCGACCACCTCGAACATGGTTGCCGCAATGGCCCGCTTCGATGCCAACGGACAATTGCTGGGTGGCAATACCGATACCAGTTCCCATAACGAGGTTCCAAGTTTGCGGCTGAGCACGCCGCAGCGCAGCGACGACATGGGTACCATACCCCTGGTGTTTGGCAAGAGCACGTGATGCCGTATGATGACATTCACTGTACTTCGTTTTTGATAGCTGTCCCCGCACGATCCATAAGCGGTATTGGCTGATTTGGCATTGCCCCTGAAAAGCTGCATATCGCGTCAGTTGTCGCGTCATCGCTAAGAGATGGGCTGGTTTCATGTGGCATATTTGCCCGATCACCAGGAAGCATTAGCCAGAAAATCCTGGTGTCGGTACTAAATCGGTACTATTGTTTCCAGTTGAAGAGGTGCTGGTCGATATATCCTGTTGCTGAGTGACCTGGTCAGGGCAGGCAAGCCAATTGAGGTAGGCCCAATGTTTGGATTTTTATTGAGTCTGATCGCCATTCGCGTGGCTGTCAATCGGGTTCTGAATTCCGTGAATTCCGGGACAGACAGCGGCAGTTCTGGAGCATCCGCAGGTTTTACCACGGCCCAGTTGGCTGCGATGAGCACACGCGACATTGCTGCGCTGACCACCAGCGAGGTGAGTGGATTGACGGTCGAGCAATTCGGTGTGCTCAATTTTGACCAGATCGCGGCCTTTGAGTTGGTGGACATTCCGATGGTGAATCCCGCCGTGATGGCTGCGCTGACCACCGCTCAGGCGCGGGTACTGACCACCGCCCAGATTGGTGAGCTGACTGCCGCTCAGGTGGTGGCGTTGAGCAGCAATTCGGTAGCAGCGTTGACGGCCAAGCAGATCGGCGCATTGGGTAGCACGCAGGCACCCGCACTGGAGATAGAGGATATAAACATCCTGGATACGACCGCCATTGCAGCGCTGAACACGGCAGCGGTGGCTGCTTTGACGCCAGAGCAGGTTGCTGCCTTGAGTACCGGGCAGTTTGCAGCAATTGAAACCCGAGACGCCGCAGTATTGGGTACCGGGCAGGTGCCGGCAGTGAACACGACACAGTTGGCGGTCTTGAGCGCAGCCCATGTGGCGGCGTTGAACACCGCTGCGGTGGCGGCGTTGACAAACGACCAGATTGCTTTCCTGAACACCAGCCAAGTGGCTGCGTTGTCGTCCAGGCAAATGGCCGCGTTGAGCACCAGCCAGATCGTGGCGATGGAAGCCCGCGATGTTGCCGTACTGAGCGCCGCACAGGTGGCGGCAATGGATACGGCGCAGGTTTCGGTCCTGACCGCTGCCCAGGTGGCGGCGTTGAGTGGGGCTGCGGTGGCTGCGCTGACGACCGATCAGATTCCGGCTTTGAGCACCAGGCAATTTGCCGCCATCGAAACCCGTGACCTGGCCGTCATGGGCGCGGAACAGATAGCGTCCATGACTTCGACGCAACTGGCGGCCTTGACCACAGCCCAGGCATTGATTTTCTATGTCTCCGGTGCGTTACCGATTGCGCCACTCAGCCCCGAAACCATTGCCAGTTTTAGTCCGGCGGTTATCGAAGCGCTTGGCAGCAAGCAATTGGCAACACTCTCGACCGCCCAGGTACGGGCCTTGACCACGGCGCAAATTGCAGCATTGAACAGTGCCGAGCTTGCGGCATTGCCAAGCGAAAACCTTGCAGTTTTAAGTACGGCGGCGATTGTGGCGTTGAACACGGTAGCAGTGGGCGGACTGACGATTGAGCAGATTCCGGCGTTGAGCACAAAGCAGACTGCCGCCCTGGAAACACGCGATCTGGCCGTCTTGCGTCCGGAACAAATCAGGGCGATGACATCAGCACAGGTGGCGGCGCTGAAAACCAGTCAGATCGCAGCACTGAGCGATGTGCAAGCGGCAAACCTGGCCAGCGACGGACTGGCTGCCTGGAAAACGGCGACCTTTCTTGCTTTGAGTACGTCGGCAATGGCGGCATTGACAGCTGACCAGATTGCGGCTTTGAACACGCGGCAAATTGTGGCCATGGAAAACAGTGATCTGGTCGTTTTGAGCCCGGAACAAATCGCAGCGATGACTTCGGCCCAGGTGGCAGTTCTCACCACCAGCCAGATTGCTTCTTTGAGTGACGTTCAGGCAGCAGAGTTGAATGCAGACGGTCTTGCCGTTTTGAAAACAGCGGCTATCGCAGCGTTGACCACGTCGGCAATGGCGGCATTGACAGCTGACCAGATTGCGGCTTTGAACACGCGGCAAATTGTGGCGATGGGTTCCCAGGACATCGCTATCATGTCGCCCGAACAAGTGGCGGTTTTCAATACGGCGCAGATATTTGCCTTGACCAGTGCCCAGATTGCGGCTTTGAGCGATGCGGCAGTGGCTGCGCTGACGAATGATCAAATGGGTGCTTTGAGCACCAACCAGATTCAAGCAATTGAAACCCGCGATATTGCCGCTTTGAGCCCCGAGCAGGTTGCAGCCATGAATACGGCGCAGGTGGCGGCCTTGACCACTGCACAGGCAAGTTTGTTATACGACGCGGGTATGCTGTCCGTCGCGCAACTTAATCCGGCAACCATTGGTGCTTTGGGTACAACCAGCATTGCGGCGCTTGATGGCGATCAGATAATTTCTCTGAACACCACCCAGGTGGCTGCCTTGGGCACGGCTCAGGTGGGGGCATTAAGCCCTGTGGCGGTAGCTGCGTTCACAAACGACCAGATTGCAAGCTTGGGCACTGACCAGATAGTGGCATTGAATACGGCATTGGTAGCTGCATTGACGGGTGATCAGATTTCGGCACTTAGCACCACACAAATTGCTGCTATCGAAACCCGTGACCTGGCCGCTATGAGTCTGGAGCAGGTGGCTGCTTTGAGTTCGGCTCAGGTAGCGGCTTTGACCACAGCCCAGGCACTGGTTTTTTACCTCTCCGGCGCATTGCCGATTGCGCCTCTCAGTCCTGAATCTATTGCCAGTTTTAGTCCGGCGGTTATTGCAGCACTTGGCAGCAAGCAATTGTCAACACTCTCGACCACCCAGGTACAGGCTTTGACCACGGCGCAAATTGCAGCAATGAGCAGTGCCGAGCTTGCGGCGTTGCCAAGCGAAAACCTTGCAGTTTTAAGTACGGCGGCGATAGTGGCGTTGAGTACGACAGCAGTGGGCGCGTTGACGACCGACCAGATTCCTGCGCTCAGCACCAAACAGATTGCTGCCATCGAAACACGGGACCTGGCTGTCTTGCGTCCGGAACAAATTGGGGCCATGACATCAGCACAGGTGGCGGCTTTGAAAACCAGCCAGCTTGCTGCATTAAACGGCGTTCAGGCTGCAAGTTTGGCAAGCGACGGACTGGCTGCTTTGAAAACGACCGCCTTTCTTGCTTTGAGCACGTCAGCGGTTGCTGCGCTTACGACCAGTCAGATTGCTGGATTGAACACCCGGCAAGTTGTGGCCATGGGAAGTCGTGATCTGGTTGTTTTGAGTCCGGAACAAGTTGCTGCGATGACTTCGGCGCAGGTGGCGGTTCTCACCACCAGCCAGACTGCTTCGCTGAGTGATGTTCAGGCAGCAGCGTTGAATTCAAATGGTCTTGCCGTTTTGAAAACAACCGCCATCGCAGCATTGGGTACGTCAGCAGTGGGTGCATTGACGACTGACCAGATTGCGGCGTTAACTACGAAACAGATTTCTCCCCTGGAAACACGGGATGTAGCCGTTTTGACTCCGGATCAAATCGCGACAATGTCAACGGCGCAGGCGGCAGCGTTAAAAACCAGTCAGATAGCCATACTGAGCGGGGATCAGGTTGCAGCGTTGAGCCCGGCTGGCCTTGCAGTATTGAACACGGCGGCCATAGCAGTGTTGAGCACGTCGGCATTTGTTGCCATGACGACCGACCAGATTGCTGCTTTGAACGCCAAACAGATTGCCGCCATTGAAACAAGGGATCTGGTTGTCTTGAGTCCAGACCAAATTGCAGCCATAAACACGACCCAGGCTGCAGCGTTAAAAACCAGCCAGGTTGCCGTTCTGAGCGGAGATCAGGCTGCGGCGTTGAACCCGGCTGGCCTTGCAGTATTGAACACAGCGGCCATGGCAGCACTGAGCACGGCAGCAGTAAGCGCACTGACGAACGAGCAAATTGCCGCACTGGGTCCACGACAAATTGCCGCCATTGAAACACGGGATATAGTCGTTTTGAGTCCGGACCAAATTACGGCGATAACCACGGCCCAGGCGGCAGCACTGAAAACCAGCCAGATTGCCGTCCTGAGTGATGTCCAGGCTGCAGCCTTGAGCCCGGCTGGTCTTGCCGTTTTGAACACAGCGGCCATAGCAGCGTTGAGTACGGCGGCCGTGGTGACGTTGACGACGGACCAGATTGCAGCTTTGGGTACCCAGCAAATTGTGGCTATGGGATCCAGGGATTTGGCGGTGATGACGCCGGATCAGGTGCTTGCGTTCAACACGGAGCAGATACTCGCCTTGACCAGTGCCCAGGTGGAGGCTTTGAGTGAGGCGGCGGTAGCCACGTTGACGAGCGATCAGATTGGTGCTTTGAGCACCAGCCAGATTCAGGCAATGGAAACCCGCGATATTGTTGTGCTGAACTCAGAGCAGGTGGCCGCCATGAATACGGCTCAGGTAGCAGCATTGACTACCGCTCAGGCAAGCTTGTTGTACGGTGCAGGTCTGCTGTCCGTCGCGCAGCTTAATCCGGCAACCATTAGTGTGTTGAGTACAGCCAGCATCGCAGCACTTGATAGCGATCAGATAACTTCCCTGAGCACAACCCAGGTGCTTGCATTGGACGCACTTCAGATTGTGGCGTTGAATACGGCTGCGGTGGCTGCGCTGACAAACGATCAGATTGCTGCCTTGAGCACCAGTCAGATTCAAGCGATTGAAACCAGCGATGTTACCGTGCTGAACGCGACGCAGGTCGCGGCCATGAGCACGACACAAATTGCAGCCCTGACTACGGCACAGACTACCATACTGTACGCATCAGGCGCACTGCCGTTGGAGCAACTGAGTACAACAGCCATCAGTGTGTTGAGCACAGCCAGCATTGCGGCGCTTGACGGTGATCAGATAGTCTCCCTGAGCACAGACCAGGTGGCTGCTTTGGGTACAGCCCAGGTGGTGGCGTTAAGCACGGCGGCGGTGGCGGCATTAACAGTGGATCAGGTTGCTGTCTTGAGTACCATGCAGGTTGTGGCAATTGAAACGCGCGACCTGGTAGTCATGAGTCTGCAGCAGGTCGAGGCCATGAATACGGCGCAAATCGCGGCCATGAATACGGTGCAAACTTCCGCACTGTATGCTGCGGGACTTCTGCCGTTAGAGCAGCTTGGTACGGCGACCATCAGCACCTTGAGCACCTCGAGTATTGCTGCACTTGATGGTGATAAGGTGGTTGCTTTGGGTACGGCGCAAGTGGCGGCCCTGACCACATCGCAGGTGGCGGCGCTGAACACGGCGGCGGTGGCAGCGTTGACCGTTGATCAGATTGGTGCAATGAACACTAACCAGATTGCGGCATTGGAGACGCGGGATGTTGCGGTGCTCTCAGCCGATCAGGTCATTGCCCTGAGCACGAAGCAGGCAGCGGCCTTGACTACAGCCCAAGTTGCGGTGTTGAGTGAGACACAGGCTGCGGCATTGGAACCAGCTGACCTTGCGGTTTTCGGTACAGCGGCCATCATGGCGCTGAACACGGCGGCGGTAGCGGCATTGACGGTTGAGCAGATTCCTGTCCTGAACACCAGACAGGTTGTGGCAATCGAAACACGCGATCTGGCGGTAATGAATCAGCAGCAGATAGCTGCCATGACTACAGCGCAAATCGCTGCCTTGACGACGACGCAGGCTTCGGTGCTGTACGTTGCGGGCATTTTGCCGTTGGAGCAGCTGGGTACGGCGACCATCAGTGCGTTGAGCACCAGCAGTATTGCAGCACTGGATGGCGACAAGGTGGCGGCCATGAGCACGGCGCAGGTGGCGGCCCTGACCACAGCGCAGGTGGCGGCGCTGAACGCGGCGGCGGTGGCAGCCTTGACCGTTGATCAGATGGCTGCCATGAACACCAACCAGATCGCGGCATTGGAGACGCGGGATGTGGCCGTACTCTCAGCGGAGCAGATCATTGCTTTGGGTACGAGGCAGGTGGCGGCGTTGACCACAAGTCAGCTTGCCATCTTGAGCGCTGAGCAGGCGGCGGCACTGGAGACGACGGATATTGCTGTGCTAGGGACATCGGCCATCGCGGCGCTGAACACGGCGGCGGTGGCAGCGTTGACAGTTGATCAGATGGGTGCAATGAACACCAGCCAGATTGCGGCATTGGAGACGCGGGATGTGGCAGTGCTCTCCACCGATCAGGTCATTGCCCTGAGCACGAAGCAGGCAGCGGCTCTGACTACAGCCCAAGTTGCGGTGTTGAGTGGGACACAGGCTGCGGCATTGGAACCAGCTGACCTTGCGGTTTTCGGTACAGCGGCCATCATGGCGCTGAACACGGCGGCGGTAGCGGCCTTGACTGTTGATCAGATTCCTGTCCTGAGCACCAGACAGATTGTGGCAATTGAAACACGCGATCTGGCGGTAATGAGCCAGCAGCAGATAGCTGCCATGAACACGGCGCAAATGGCAGCCTTGACCACGGCGCAGGCTTCCGTGCTGTACGCTGCGGGCGTTTTGCCGCTGGAGCAGTTGGGCACGGCGACCATCAGTGCGTTGAGCACCAGCAGCATTGCTGCACTGGATGGCGACAAGGTGATTGTCATGAGCACGGCGCAGGTGGCGGCCCTGACCACATCGCAGGTGGTGGCGCTGAACACGGCGGCAGTAGCTGCCTTGAGCGTTGATCAGATGGCTGCAATGAACACCAACCAGATCGCGGCATTGGAAACGCGGGACGTTGCGGTACTTTCTGCCGAGCAGATCATTGCCTTGGGTACGAAACAGGCAGCAGCGTTGACCACAAGGCAGCTTGCCATCTTGAGCGCTGAGCAGGCAGCGGCACTGGAGACAGCGGATATTGCTGCGCTGGGAACGTCGGCCATTGCGGCGCTGAACACGGCGGCGGTGGCAGCATTGACCGTTGATCAGATGGGTGCAATGAATACCAGCCAGATTGCGGCGTTGGAGACGCGGGATGTGGTAGTGCTCTCCACCGATCAGGTCATTGCCCTGAGCACGAAGCAGGCAGCGGCCCTGACTACAGCCCAAGTTGCGGTGTTGAGTGAGACACAGGCTGCGGCATTGGAAGCAGCAGACCTTGCTGTTTTCGGTACGGCGGCCATCATGGCGCTGAACACGGCGGCGGTAGCGGCCTTGACGGTTGACCAGATTCCTGTCCTGAGCACCAGACAGATTGTGGCAATTGAAACACGCGATCTGGCGGTAATGAGCCAGCAGCAGATAGCTGCCATGAACACGGCGCAAATGGCAGCCTTGACCACGGCGCAGGCTTCCGTGCTGTACGCTGCGGGCGTTTTGCCCCTGGAGCAGTTGGGTACGGCGACCATCAGTGCGTTGAGCACCAGTAGTATTGCAGCACTGGATGGCGACAAGGTGATTGTCATGAGCACGGCGCAGGTGGCGGCCCTGACCACATCGCAGGTGGTGGCGCTGAACGCGGCGGCAGTGGCAGCGTTGAGCGTTGATCAGATTGCTGCCATGAGCACCAGCCAGATTGCGGCGTTGGAGACGCAGGATGTTGCGGTGCTCTCAGCGGATCAGATCATTGCCTTGGGTACGAAACAGGCAGCAGCGTTGACCACAAGGCAGCTTGCCATCTTGAGCGCTGAGCAGGCAGCGGCACTGGAGACAGCGGATATTGCTGCGCTGGGAACGTCGGCCATTGCGGCGCTGAACACGGCGGCGGTGGCAGCGTTGACCGTTGGTCAGATGGGTGCAATGAACACCAGCCAGATTGCGGCATTGGAGACGCGGGATGTTGCGGTACTCTCAGCCGATCAAGTCATTGCCCTGGACACGAAGCAGGCAGCGGCCTTGACTACAGCCCAAGTTGCGGTGTTGAGTGAGACACAGGCTGCGGCATTGGAAGCAGCAGACCTTGCTGTTTTTGGTACGGCGGCCATCATGGCGCTGAACACGGCGGCGGTAGCGGCATTGACTGTTGACCAGATTTCTGTCCTGAGCACCAGACAGGTTGCGGCAATTGAAACACGCGATCTGGTCGTAATGAGCCAGCAGCAGGTAGCTACCATGAACACGGCGCAAGTTGCGGCCCTGACCACGGCGCAGGCTTCGGCGCTGTACGTTGCGGGCATTTTGCCATTGGAGCAGCTGGGTACGGCGACCATCAGTGCGTTGAGCACCAGCAGTATTGCAGCACTGGATGGCGACAAGGTGATTGTCATGAGCACTGCGCAGGTGGCGGCCCTGACCGCGTCGCAGGTGGTGGCGTTGAACACGGCGGCAGTAGCTGCCTTGAGCGTTGATCAGATTGCTGCAATGAACACCAGCCAGATTGCGGCATTGGAGACGCGGGATGTTGCGGTACTCTCAGCGGATCAGATCATTGCTTTGGGTACGGGGCAGGTGGCGGCGTTGACCACTAGGCAGGTGGAAGCCTTGAGCGCTGAGCAAGCAGCGGCACTGGAGACGGCGGATATTGCTGCGCTGGGAACGTCGGCCATTGTGGCGCTGAACACGGCGGCGGTGGCAGCGTTGACCGTTGATCAGATTGCTGCAATGAACACCAGCCAGATTGCGGCATTGGAGACGCGGGATGTCGCGGTACTCTCAGCGGATCAGATCATTGCTTTGGGTACGGGGCAGGCGGTGGCATTGACTACCAAGCAGGTGGCGGCCTTGAGTGGGGTACAGGCGGCAGCATTCGAGACTGCGGATATTGCAGCGCTAGGGACGTCGGCCATCGTGGCGTTGAGCACTGCGGCGGTGGCGGCGTTGACCGTTGATCAGATTGCCGTCTTGAATACTAGGCAGATTGCGGCACTGGAAACGCGCGATGTGGCAGTTCTCACAACCATGCAGATCATTGCATTGGGTACAGATCAGGTGGTGGCGTTAACTACCAAACAGGTAGCAGTCTTGAGTGGGGAGCAGGTGGCAGCATTCGAAACGGCGGATATTGCCGAACTGAGCACTGCAGCAATCAAAGCTTTGAGCACTTCCGGCTTTGCTGCATTGACTACAGATCAGATACAGGTGTTGAACACCCAGCAGGTACGCGTGATTGAAACGCGCGACCTGGCTGTGTTGAGTGCTGATCAGTTGGCGGCCCTGAGCGATGCGCAGGTGCTGGCTATGACTACGACACAATTGGCGGCCCTGAGTGCAGACCAACAATTGGTCTTGCCGCAAACACCCCTAATCCTGGACCTTAATGGCAACGGAATTCTGTCCCAGAGCATCGACCGAGGCGTGATGTTTGACCTTCTTGCCTCCGGGGAAAAAGTCCATACCGGCTGGGTGGAGCCGGGTGATGGTTTGCTGGTGCTGGATCGCAACCGCGATGGACAGATCAATGATGGTTCTGAGTTGTTTGGCTCCTCCACGCTGCTGGCTACGGGCGAACGTGCTGCCAACGGCTATATTGCACTGGCGGAACTCGACACCAACCATGATGGCGTCATCAGTGCTGAAGACGCCAATTTCGGCGATCTGAAAGTCTGGGTTGACAGCAATTCGGATGGTGCAAACGATGCCGCTGAACTGCACGCGCTGGTTGATTTGGACATCCAGCAGTTGCATCTGAACGCCAGCCCGAGTGCAGTCATTGACAATGGCAATCTGGTTGGTTTGATATCGAGTTACCAGACCAGCGATGGCGCCTCCCATACCATGGCCGATGTGTGGTTTGTGACCGGCGGGGGTGCAGCCAGCGGGGACACCCTGGCGCCAGATGTACGTGCGGGTGTTGCCAGTCTGGTGGATGCCCTGGCGGCGTTTTCCGCCAGTCCTGCGCCAGGAGAAGGCTTGCTGCAGGCAGCAAAACACCCGACCCATGAGCGCGGCATTCCTGGTACTACTGCGGATATGCTTGCTGCGCTGTCTCGCTTTGATGCCAACGGACGGTCCTTGGGTGGCAGTACCAGCGTTCCTGTTGCGAACCTGCGACTGGGTGTGCCGGAGCGTGCCGATGAGATGGGCACCATTGCCTTGGCACTGGGCAAGAAAACTTAGGCCGTCCAGTGTATGGTGCCACTCCAGGCGGTGGCCAGCACGACCACGCCAAAAGCAATGCGGTAATACGCAAAACCTACAAAACTGTGCGTGGCAATAAAACGCAGCAGCCAGCGAATGCATAGCCAGGCGCTGATGAACGACATCACAAAACCGACGGTAAACAGTGGTAGGTCGGCCATGCTCAGGAGGGCGCGTTCTTTGTAGAGGCTGTATGCCCCGGCGCCCACCAGGGTGGGAATTGCCAGGAAGAACGAGAACTCCGCCGCAACCTTGCGTGACAGGCCCAGCAGCATGCCGCCGATGATGGTAGCGCCGCTGCGGCTGGTGCCAGGGATCATGCCCAGGCACTGCACGAGTCCCACCTTGAGCGCATCCAGCCCGGACATATCGTCAATATGCTGGATGCGCACTTTGGGGTGGGCGATTTTCTCCACCCACAGAATGATCAATCCACCTACGATAAATGCCCCGGCCACCACGCCGGGGTTAAATAAATGGGCTTTGATCATCTTGTACGCCGCCAGTCCCACCAGGGCTGCGGGCAAAAAACCGACGGCCACATTGGCCACAAAACGCTGCGCCCGACGGCTGCTGCCCAGGTTGACCAGCGTGTCGCGGATTTTTTGCCAGTACACAAGGATCACCGCCAGAATGGCACCAGACTGAATGGCAATCTCGAATACTTTGGCGCGTTCGTCGTCGAAATTCAACAAGGCACCGGCCAGAATCAGGTGGCCGGTGGATGAAATCGGCAAAAATTCCGTCAATCCTTCGACCAATCCCATGATGGCGGCCTTTACCAGCACAATACCGTCCAATGCGAACCCCTGAAATAAAAAAATCGGTTGAAATGGGCTGTAGCGCCCGTATTGCGTGCGGGAGTAGCTCTACTATTTATAGCTTTTGAAAGACATCGGTAGCCGCTTCAATGGTGGCTGCGATGTCGTCATCGGTATGTGCCGCGCTGACGAAACCGGCTTCGTACAGGGCCGGGGCAACGTACACGCCACGATCCAGAAGCCCGTGGAACAGCGTGTTGAAACGTTGTGCATCGGTACGCATGACCTGGGCATAGTTTTGCGGCAAGGTATCGAGCAGGAAAAAGCCAAACATGCCGCCTTCGCTATCCACGCAAAAGGGAATGCCAGCCTGGTTGGCGGCGTTTTTCAGACCATGCATCAGTAGCCGGGTTCTGGCGCTGAGGGCCTCAAAGAAACCTGGTTGGCTGATTGCGCGCAGGGTTGCCAAGCCGCAGGCAGTAGCCACCGGATTGCCAGACAGGGTGCCGGCCTGGTACACGGGCCCCAGCGGCGCGAGATGTTCCATGATAGCGCGTTTGCCGCCGAACGCGGCTAGTGGCATGCCTCCGCCGATGACCTTTCCCATGACGGTCATGTCTGGCGCAAATCCCGGAATGCTTGATGCATAGATGCTCTGCGCGCCACCCAGGGCCACGCGAAACCCGGTCATGACTTCATCAAAAATGAACAATGCGCCGTGTTGGGTGCATAACTCCCGGCAGCGTTGCATGAAGGGCACAGTGGCGCGCACAAAGTTCATGTTCCCGGCAATGGGTTCGATGATCAGACAGGCCAGATCCTTGCCATGCAGGGCAAAGGCCTGTTCCAATTGTTCTATGTTGTTGTATTCCAGCACCAGGGTGTGCTGCACCACCTCTGGTGGGACTCCAGCACTCGTGGGGTTGCCAAAGGTGGCCAGGCCAGAGCCGGCCTTGACCAGAAGTGCATCGGCGTGGCCGTGGTAGCAACCTTCAAATTTGATGAGTTTGTTGCGTCCGGTTGCGCCGCGTGCCAGACGAATGGCGCTCATACCGGCTTCGGTCCCGCTGCTTACCAGTCGCACCATGTCCATGCTGGGCACGTGGCGCAAGATTTCTTCAGCGAGTTCGATTTCGCGTTCGGTGGGGGCACCGAATGAAAATCCGTCAAGAGCCGCCTTGCGCACGGCCTCCTGGACAGTAGGGTGTCCGTGGCCCAGAATCATGGGGCCCCATGAACCGATGTAGTCGATGTATTTCTTGCCATTGGCATCCCAGAAATAGGCGCCTTGTGCACGCGCCACAAACCGGGGTGTTCCGCCCACGGCGCGAAAGGCGCGCACCGGGGAGTTCACGCCGCCAGGGATGATTTTCTGGGCGCGTTGAAAAAGTTGCAGGTTGCGGTCAGTATTGTCGGTGTGGTCAGTGTCGTGTGTCATTGGGAGAGAGTTCAAAAGCAGATTCTTCGAATTCGTCACTGGTTTGCGGGTGTGCCCAGAACAGGTGGTCTGGCAAGACGTTTCCCATGCCGGGGCGAAAACCACTTTCGAGGCAGCGGTCCAGATAAATCAAGGCTTGTGTTGTCGCTTCAGACAATTCGCTACCACCCGCGACCAGTGCCGCCAATGCGGCGGACAGCGTATCGCCGGTGCCGACGAAAATGGCGTCAAAGCGTTCAAATTTGTTGCTGCACAACACAGTGGTGGGTGTGCATAGTACGTTGTCAATGAATTGATCGGGTAGGGGAATCCCGGTAACCAGGGTGTAGGACACACCATGCTCAAAAGCCGCACGGGCGAGGTCGCGTGCGGTGGGCGCGCGCTCGGCATTCCAGTCGGGTAGTAGCCAGCGTGACAGCGTATTGTTGTTGCCAACCAACACTGTGGTCAATGGCAATAAAAATTCCTTGCAGGCATCCAGGTACAGATCAATCTGGTCTTCTTGCCACCATGACAGGTCTGGCATATAGGCTATCAATGGGACATCGGCATAGTCGGATGCCAGTTCAGCCACCACGCTCAAATTTTCGGGCGAGCCGACAAATCCAACCTTGAAAACCCGTACAGGAACGTCTTCCAGGATAACGCGCGCTTGCTCGTTGACAGCTTCGTCGTCCATTGGGAAATGGGTCATTACTGCGGCTGTATCGCAGGCATAAACGCCTGTCACGACAGGCAATGCATGGCCTCCAACGGAAACAATTGCGCTGATGTCTGCGCCGATACCTCCTGCGCCACTGGGATCGTTTGCGTTGAAAACCATGATGCAGACAGAAGGGCTATCATTGTTGCTGTTCATGGCGGTTGTTGGTTTGGTTTGTATAGTCCTCATGGTTTTTGTACAAGGACCTCAACTCGGATGGGCAGACCAGGCGACTTTATTTTTGACAAGCAATGTGCGTTTTGCGCAAACTGCATCTATACAATCCTTGCATTCTATTCGAAGCCCATTTAAGCTGCGAGCGGAGCAAAAACTTGGATGTTTCTGATGGTGCACACAGGGGAAGGTTTTGCTATGGTTCGGCTTGGAGGGATGCGGTTACTGGCCGCATAAAAATTACTTTGGGAGCAACGTCTTTTGAGTACCGCAGCATTCTCCGTCAGAGTTCTGGTCATTGATGACAGCAATACCATCCGCCGTAGCGCGGAAATATTTCTTAAGCAAGGCGGTCACTCCGTGTTGTTGGCAGAGGATGGGTTTGACGCTTTGGCCAAGGTCAATGACTTTCAGCCGCAGCTCATTTTTTGTGACATTTTGATGCCCCGGCTTGATGGCTACCAAACTTGTGCCATCATCAAGCGCAATGAAAAATATGCCGCTGTTCCGGTGGTGATGTTATCGTCCAAGGATGGAGTTTTTGACAAGGCCCGTGGGCGCATGGTTGGTGCGCAGGATTATTTGACTAAACCGTTTACCAAAGATCAGTTGTTGCAGGCAGTGCGGCAGTTTGGGTCAGTTACGCAAGGAGAAAATTGATGGCAATAAATAAGGTTCTTATTGTTGATGATTCGAAAACCGAAATCATGTTTTTGACCAATCTGCTGCAAAAGGCCGGATATGTGGTGCGTTCAGCGGAAAATGCCGATGAAGCATTCAAACGACTGGCCGAAGAAAAGCCGGATCTGATTCTCATGGATGTGGTGATGCCGGGGCAAAATGGCTATCAGCTGACCAGGGCCATCAACCGTACGCCGGAGTATTCTGCCATTCCCATCATCTTGTGTACCAGTAAGAACCTTGAGACTGATCGTGTGTGGGGCATGCGCCAGGGGGCACGTGACTACGTGACCAAGCCGGTGGATGCTGCCGAATTGCTCGCCAAGATCAAGGCCCTGGATTAACGCACCCGTTCCATGGCTAATCGCGAAGCACTTCGAGAACTCCAGACCCGGCTTGCCAGCCGCCTGAAGGCTGCCCGATTGGAGGGTGCCTCTGTGGCCTGGCTGGCGGTGCGTGTGGGTGGCAATAATTTATTGCTACCCTTGGCGCAATCTGGAGAAATCTATCCCTTGACCAATTTTCAGGCAGTGCCGTATGCGCGTTCGTGGTTTCGCGGCGTGCTGAATATTCGGGGAGGGCTGTATGGGGTCGTTGATCTGGCGGACTTTATTGCCCAGAGTGGCGGCAGCGCCCGAACCGAGCCCCCTGCCACCGATCTCAGTGTGGTAACCATCAATGTTACCCTTGAGGTGAACTGTGCATTGCAAATTGATGGGTTGTTGGGATTGCGCGGTGCCGATGCATTTGTGTCTTCGTTTCCCCCTGAGCAGGGTGCCCCGGTTTATTTTGGCAATCGATTCGTCGATGCTTCTGGTGGGCGTTGGCAGGAAATTGACCTGCGCATCTTGTCCCAAACTCCTCAATTTTTGAATATCAGTGCTTAGACAAAATCGTAAGGCCTCACCATGTCCGTCGTTGATCAATTGAAGACCCTTTTTTCCAAGAAACCGTCGGATTCCGAGATGGATTCGCGGCTTAGTCTTGCCATGCCAGACGATGCCATGGATCCAACCGTGGCGCTCACCGGGCAGGTTGGGCAGGCAGCCACCGTTGACGAACATGGTAGTGTGGATCAGGGGTCTGTATCCGCAGGGGATCGGGGCGATCTGATTTCAATTCCTGGTCTGGGGCGTCGCACGGTAGTGCGGCATCAGCGTACGCTCTTCGTCATGCTGGGCTCTGCATTGGCCGTATTGGCGGCGGTGACCCTGTATGCATTGAATCAATCGGATAAGGTTGCGCAGCAACTTGGCGTGACCGGTCAGGCTTTGATGCAATCGCAACGCTTGGCCAAGTCGATATCCCAGGCTGTAGTGGGTAGTGCGAAGGCGTTTCCCGAGGTGTCGGAAAGTGTGGGCATATTGGCAAAATCCACCCGTGGTTTACGTGAGGGTGATGATGAGCTTCACCTGCAGTCCGTGGGGGATGAATACAGTCCGCAATTGGCGAAGCTAATGCCTTTGGTGGATCGGGCGGAGAAAAGCGCCAGGATCGTCCTGGCACAAGAAAAGGTGTTGACTCAGATTGGCGCCTCTTTGCGTCTGATCAATCGCCAGTCTTCGGATTTGCTGGAAATCGCAGAAGCCATCATGGCGCTGAAATTGCAGCAAGGCGCATCTCCAATCGAAATCTCCGCAGTCGGACAGTTGACGATGCTGACGCAACGTATCGGTAAGTCCTCTAACGAATTCTTGACAGCCGAAGGTGTCAGTCCCGAGGCGGTTTTCTTGTTGGGTAAGGATCTCAACACATTTAAGGAAATTGCGCGCGGCCTGCTCTCGGGTAGTTCCGAGTTGCGACTGTCGGCGGCCAAGGATGCTGCCATGCGTGAACAGCTGAACGGGTTGCTTCAACTGTATGAGGATACGCGCGTGCAGGCAAGTTCCATTCTGGGGAATCTGCAGGGTTTGGTTGCGGCGCGCGAGGCACAGGATGCCATCATCACGGATAGCGAACCATTACGGCGAGGTCTCGAAGACATCCAGGGAGTGTTGGCGACCCAGACGGGCGTAGGTGGGGGGGCCTTGGCCATTTTGATGCTGGCGGCAATTTTTGCTCTTGCCTGTGCGGGTAGTCTGTCGTATGTGCAATTGCAAGACAGCCGCAGGCGCCAGGTTGTGGCCGAGCAGCATCGTCTGGAGGCCGTGCGTCAGGAGCAGGAAGCCAAACGGGTTAATGATGCCAATCAGGCGGCTATTTTGCGTTTGATGAATGAATTGCAAACGGTGGCTGAAGGCGACCTGACCCAGGAAGCCACGGTGACAGAAGACATTACGGGCGCCATTGCCGATTCTGTTAATTACACGGTGGAAGAGTTGCGATCCCTGGTGGCAAACGTGCAAAATACTGCCACGCGTGTGGCCCAGACCACATCCGACGTGGATGCCACGTCCACCGAACTTCTGGCGGCATCCAATGAGCAATTGCATGAAATTCGTGATACTGGCAAGGCGGTAGTGGATATGGCGGTACGCATCAATGGCGTGTCGGAGCAGGCACAGGAATCGGCTTCTGTAGCTCGCCAATCCTTGTTGGCAGCGGAGTCCGGTTTGAAGGCCGTGCAAGACGCCATCGGCGGTATGAATGCCATTCGTGACCAGATTCAGGATACATCCAAGCGCATCAAACGCCTTGGCGAATCGTCGCAGGAGATTGGTGAAATTACCGAACTGATTTCGGATATTACAGAACAGACGAACGTGTTGGCATTGAATGCGGCCATCCAGGCGGCGTCTGCGGGGGAGGCAGGACGTGGCTTCTCGGTGGTTGCGGAGGAAGTGCAGCGGCTGGCTGAACGCTCAGGTGATGCCACACGCCAGATTGCTGCACTGGTGAAGGCGATTCAAACCGATACACAAGATGCTATCGGCGCTATGGAGCGTTCCACGCATGGCGTTGTTGAAGGGGCAAAGTTGTCTGACAACGCGGGTACTGCGTTGACCGAAATTGATCGGGTGTCACGCCGTGTGGCGGATTTGATCGAACAGATTTCGAGTTCAGCTTCTCGTGAAGCTGGCATGGCCAACGTCCTGGCGGACAACATCCAGCACATTTTTGCAGTGACGGAGCAAACCGGTGAAGGCACCCGTGCTACGGCATCACAAGTACGCGAACTCTCCCGCATTGCGGAGGAGTTGCGCCAGTCGGTTTCGCGTTTCAAGATCAGCGCATAGTCGATCCGCGCGCATTACCTCAGTAACGAGACCACAGGAGAGACTGAGCACATGTCCCCGAATTCCGTCGCTCCAGGCGATAATGAGCTAGCGGTTAGCGACCTTGGCCCGCTGGCCTGGGTGCTGGACGAGCTTCGCAAATCTTTGGATGGCGCGACCAAGGCGCTCAAGCGTTTTGTGCGTGATGCCGAGTTGGCCAGAGGGGCGAATCTGTCCGAGCTCGATGCCAGCCAATTGCGTATCGCGCGCCAGCAATTACACCAGGCCGTAGGCGCCCTGGAAATGGTTGGATTGACAGCGCCGGCCAAGGTGCTTCGTTCCATGGAGGCGTTGGCGCAGAAATTTGTACAGCATCCCGAGCAATGCAGTGAAGATGCGACACTCAAGGTTGAGCGTGCGAGTTTTGCTTTGATGGAGTACCTTGAAGGCGTACTCAAGGGGAAAAAGGCTTCACCTGTGGCTTTGTTTCCCCAGTATCGTGCGGTGCTTGAGTTGATTGGTGCAGATAAGGCGCATCCGGCTGATTTATGGACGCCGGAGTGGCGTTGGCAGGATGTTGTACTCCCCTCTGGTGTCACAGCGTTGCCGTATTCCCCTGGCCTGCGTTCCAAAATGGATCAGGACGTTTTGCGGGTGATGAAGTCGAGTGACACCCAGGCGGCTCGTCGCATGAGCGTTCTTTGCGTCGGCCTGGCAACTGCGCAACAGCGTATGGAGTCACGCTCGTTCTGGATGGTGTGTGCTGCGTTTTTCGAGGCGCTCGCCCTGAATCTATGTCCTGGAGATGTGTATGCCAAACGCGCGGCATCACGTGTCTTGGGGCAGTATGCGTCGTTGGCAAAGGGTGATCCGGCTATCTCCGAGCGCTTGGCGCACGATCTGGTCTTCTTTTGTTCTATCGCGCAACCAGTGCCTGCGACGAACGCGCCCATTCTGGATGCGGTTTGCGTGGCGTACGGCTTGGTCCGAAGCAAGCCGATTGATTATGAGACGGAGCAGTTCGGTCGATTTGATCCGGCCATGATGGTGTTGGCGCGCAAGCGAATTGCTGCTGCGGCTGAAACCTGGTCGGCTTTGGCCGGTGGCGACACGAATCGACTCAGAGGTGTGCTGGAGCAGTTTTCCTCTGTTGCCGATTCGGTTGTCAAGTTGCATGCGGAAGGTGCCGAACTGGCGCGTGCCTTGGTGCACACGGTTGAGACCACGGCGCGCTCCGGGGCCATGCCGGCCCCATCGGTGGCCATGGAGGTTGCCACGGCGGTGTTGTATCTCGAAGCGACCTACGATGACCTGGATCCAACCGAGCACAACATGGCCGAACGCGGTGCACGGCTTGCACAGCGGTTGGAGCATGTCAGGGTCGGGGGGCAGCCGGAGCCTTTGGAATCCTGGATGGAGGACCTGTACCGGCGTGTCAGTGATCGCCAGACCATGGGTAGTGTGGTCGATGAGCTAAGAACCACACTGGGTGAGGTTGAGCATGCGCTAGACCAATTTTTCCGCAACGCACAAGATCGGTCGCCGTTGCATGAGGTTCCCAGTAAGCTGGCGCAGATGCGTGGCGTATTCTCGGTATTGGGGCTGGATCAACCTGCTTTGGCTGCGTTGCGTATGCGCGCAAGTGTTGAGAAGTTCCTGGTAGATGAGGTCGATGAGTCTACTGCACGGCGTGGCATTTTTGAGAAATTGGGTAACAGCCTGGGCGCCTTGGGTTTCCTCATTGACATGCTGAGTTACCAGCGGTCACTCGCCAAGAAGTTATTTGTCTACGACGAGGAATTGGGGGAATTCAAACCCCTGATGGGACGTGAGCGTTCAACTGCGCCCAAGACAGAGGTAGAAGTCACCGCAAAACCGGTGCTTGATACCACGCCACCTGTGGCGAAGGTGCAGGAGACTGCCCGCGTCACGGTCAGCGAACCGGTGGTTGCTGCGGTTGGCAAGGAGCCTCCCCCGACGCAGCCCGTGGCCACAGTGGTTGCTGCGGTTGCTACAGCTGCTGCGCGCGCTGTCGATGCGCCGCGCCCACCCGTTGCCCCTGCAGTGGCTGCTCCTGCTCCGGTTGATGATGACGATGCGGAGTTGTTGGAGATATTCCTGGACGAGGCGCGTGAGGTCGTGCAAAACGGCTTGACCGCAGCGAAGGCAGTGGCACTCAATCCTGCCGATTTGGCAGAACAGACGACCCTGCGGCGTGCTTTTCACACGCTCAAGGGCAGTTCGCGTATGGTCGGACTGACCGAGTTTGGTGAGGCAGCGTGGTCTTTCGAACAACTCCTCAACACCTGGCTTGCCGAGCAGCGTCCTGCTAGCTCTGAATTAATTACTGCTGCAACCAGTTCCATGCAAGCTTTTGGCAATTGGGTTGAGGATATTGCCAGCCATTCAGACACGCCATGGAACGCACAGGACTTTCGCAAGTCTGCCGACACCTTGCGACTTCACGGTCTGTGGGTTCCGTTGCGTGCACCCGCAGGGGGTGATGATGTGGTGGTCGAGGCAACAACGCCTGAGTCTGGTCTGGATGAGCCGAAGCTTGTTGATCTGCCCGCAGTGGAGGTGGGGGAACGTGTAGAGGCGTCTGATCAGCCGGTGGCTTCTGTTGCGATGCAGCCAGTTCAGGTGGAAGAAAAGACCGAGGCTGCTGCGCAGGAGCAAGAGACGCAGGATGCGCAAACTTCGACCGCAGGAACAGATTTTGCTGCTACCCAGACCTTTGGCTTTGAAGCGACCCAGGCCTTTAATGCCGAGGATGCACGCCGCGCCTCGGAGGCGTACCGCGCTGCAACAGAGGTCATAGAGGGCGATTTTGGTGACTTTGACTTTACCGCGCTGAAGGAAGAAAGCAAGCCGGAACCGGTTGCTCTGCCGCAGCCGGAGGTGGAGCAAGTGCATCCCGAGGAAGAGCCCAAGGAGGCGGCGCCCTTGCCTGGCGATGTTGTGGCCGAAATTGTGGAATCGACCACAGTGCCACCTCAAGAGACTGTGGTTCCGGAGGATGAGTCAGAAGAGTCCGTGAAGGTTATTGGCTCCTTGCGTTTGAGCATCCCTCTTTACAACGTCTATCTGAATGAGGCCGATGAGTGGTCACGGCGGTTACAAACGGAGATGAGTGAATGGGCCATGGAACTTCAGGTGCCATTGCCGCAGTCGCTTGTCAGTCTGGCACATTCCCTGCGTGGTAGTTCGGCTACGGTCGGTTTTATGGCCTTGTCCCAGATAGCACGTTTGCTGGAACAGGCGTTGCAGCATGTTCAGGTTCACCGTCAAGGTACTGCGGAACTGGCGCAGGTCTTTACCAATGCAGCAGAGGATATACGTCGTTTGTTGCATCAGTTTGCAGCCGGGTTCCTCAAAGAATCGGACCCAGCCATTCTGGTTGCATTGCAGCAGGTTATTGATACAGAATTCCCCGAACCCGTTCCGGGAGTCTGAGGCGTTGGATGATTACGCTTTGCCGCCGGACGAAGAAGGGATGCTGGAGGTGCCAGAGCCTGTCGAGGTTCCCGCGACCGTCCCAACAGCGCCGCAGCCAGTTGCGACTCCCGTGTCTGTGGCTGCTGCGCCATTGACTGTTGCGCATGCTCACGATGACGATATTGATGCTGTTGACCAACTTGACGATGATCTTTTCCCGATTTTTGAGGAAGAGGCTGCCGAATTCTTCCCGAATATTGCGGCAGGATTGCGTCAATGGGTAGCTCATCCGGGCGATCTGGATGCCAGGCGCCAGGTGTTGCGTGTGTTACATACGCTCAAAGGCAGTGCGCGCTTGGCAGGAGCAATGCGTCTGGGAGAAATGGCCCACCGCATGGAGTCCAGTATCGAGCAAATTGGTGTGGAGCAACTGCAATCCGTGCAGTTGGAGCCTTTGCTCGCGCGTTTCGATGCAATACAGGAGACTTTCAACCGTCTGGGTGCAGTGCCTGCGCCAGAAGAGTTCGCAACAGAAGCTGTATCTGGTGCTCCACAGCAGGCAGGCATGGCAAAAGAGGTGTCGCAGGCTGCTGCGCCCGTCGTGGTCGCACGTTCGACTGCGCAGCAGTCGATTCGCGTTCGTTCCCAGTTGGTTGACCGCTTGGTCAATCAAGCAGGCGAAGTAATGATTTCACGCGCACGTCTGGAAGCGCATTTGGCGCAATTGCGGTCTTCGCTGGTTGACTTGAGTGGCAACCTTGATCGTTTGCGCAATCAACTGCGGGACGTTGAATTGCAGTCCGAGTCACAGATGCAGTCGCGTTTGGCGCAAACCAAGGATTCGGCACAAGCATTCGATCCCCTTGAGTTTGACCGTTTTACGCGTGTGCAGGAACTCACCCGTATGATGGCCGAGTCGGTGCATGATGTGGCAACCGTGCAACGCAACTTGCAGCGTTCCATCGAAGGAGCAGAGGATGATTTGATTGCGCAGGGTCGCCAGGCGCGTGAGTTGCAGCGTGATTTGTTACGTACGCGTATGACCGAATTCGAAAGTATTTCCGAGCGGCTTTATGGAGTGGTACGCCAGGCGGGAAAGGATGCAGGAAAGCAGGTCAAACTCGACATTAGCGGCGGTTCTATTGAAATGGATCGTGGCGTTCTGGAGCGCATGGCGCCAGCATTTGAGCATATCCTGCGTAATTCAGTAGCGCATGGCATTGAAAGTTCCGCTGTGCGTGCCAGTGCAAACAAGTCGCCAGTTGGCACGATAAGCATCCACGTCAAGCAGGAGAGCAATGACGTATCGGTATCTTTTCGGGACGATGGTGCAGGCTTGCACCTGGCGAAGATTCGGGCAAAAGCTATTGCCAATGGTTTGATATCTGCTGATGCTGAACTCTCGCCCAGTGAGGCTGCCAACTTGATCTGGATGCCAGGTTTTTCGACTGCTGATAAAGTCACGGAATTATCGGGGCGTGGTGTCGGCATGGATGTGGTCCGGGCAGAGGTTAATTCTCTGGGGGGGCGTATTGAAACATCGTCCGAGTCCGGCTTGGGTACCACGTTTACCTTGGTTTTGCCTTTGACGACGGCTGTTACGCAAGTGGTTATGCTGCGTATTGCCGATTTCACTATCGGGGTTCCTTCAGGTTTGGTAGAGGTGGTTTTGCGTACCCCGACTGCTGTAGTTGCTCAGGCCTATAAGACCGGTGGGTTTGATATGGCTGGCCAAACCATTCCGTTTTTCTGGGGCGGGTCGTTGCTGCAGGTTTCAGCGCAAAGCGGCGAAATGCAGGCCAAATACCAGGCGGTCGCGGTATTTCGAAGTGCGGGGCAGCGCTTGGCTATGCATGTGGATGAAATACTGGGCAATCGTGAAGTGGTGGTGAAAAATCTTGGCCCCCAGTTGGTGCATTTGCCGGGGTTGGCTGCCGTATCTGTGTTGCCATCTGGTTCTGTTGCCTTGATTTACAATCCGGTGGCCTTGGCTGCGGTGTACGGTGAACAGGCGCGCCGTTTGTACCGTTCAGGCACGGAGATGGCTAGCGTACCCGGCGGAGTGTCGTCTCCAGGGGGCAAGCCGTCAGTTCTGGCTGCGACCGTAAGCCAAGTGCCTTTGGTGTTGGTTGTTGATGATTCGATCACGGTGCGACGTGTGACGCAGCGCTTGCTCAAGCGCGAGGGCTATCGGGTGACGCTTGCTTCAGATGGGCTGGATGCTTTGGAGAAATTGCAAGAAGAACGTCCTGCGGTGGTTTTGTCCGATATCGAGATGCCTCGCATGGATGGTTTCGACTTGGCGCGCAATATCCGTGGCGATGCCAATTTGAGTGATCTGCCCATTATTATGATTACGTCTCGCATTGCGGTGAAACATCGTGAACATGCCAAGCAGTTGGGGGTTGATCACTATTTGGGTAAGCCTTACTCGGAAGATGAGTTGTTGGGCCTGGTGCGTAGCTACTGTACGGACAAGGAGTCTGTTTGAGTTCGTCGTTTCCATTATTTCAGCCGCTAAAATTCCCGGATGTCTGGCGCTTCTGTATCCATCAACCTTACCAATCATTTTCTGATTGCAATGCCAGCGCTGGAGGATGTCATTTTTTCCAAAAGTGTGGTTTACGTGTGCGAGCACAGCGCGCGTGGTGCGTTGGGATTGGTTATCAATAAACCGACGGATATCAAACTTGCCACCTTGTTTGGTCAGGTGGATTTACCGCTGAATCGATCAGATATCAGTGAAAATCCTGTTTTTCAGGGTGGGCCGGTTCAGCTTGAGCGTGGCTTTGTTTTGCATGAGTCGGTATTTGCCGGGGGCAATAGACCCGAACAGACTTCGTATGCATCCACTTTGTCAATTCCGGGCGGGCTTGAGATGACAACTTCCAAAGATGTTCTTGAGGCTTTGTCATCCGGGGCGGGGCCGCGTAGAGTACTGGTATCTCTTGGGTATTCGGCTTGGGGTGAGGGTCAACTTGAGACCGAATTGGCTGAAAATAGCTGGCTTACAGTAGGGGCTGATCACACACTCATCTTTGACACTCCCGTGGAACAACGCTATGACAAGGCGCTGGCCTTGCTGGGATTGCAGGCCTGGATGATTTCGTCCCAGGTCGGTCATGCGTGACCCGGGGCTGTTTGCCATTGGACGCATTGCAGACCTTTCTGGCCATTGATATCGGATTGAAACGCACCGGTCTGGCGGTGGGCAATCGCTTGTTGCGTAGCGCCCAGGCTATCGGTACCGTGCATGCGCAGGGCAATGCACGTTTTCCTCTGATTGAACGGCGTATAAGAGAATGGTTGCCTGATGCTATCGTGATTGGCGTCCCGTACTATCCCGATGGTTCAGCGTATGAAAACACTGCACGCGCCAAAAAATTCGGGCGTCAGTTGCATGGCCGATTTGGATTGCCGGTATTTGAGGTTGATGAACGTTACAGTACAACGGAAGCCTTGGCGCTGGGGGCAGGGGATACCGATGCCCAATCGGCATGCATTATTCTGGAGCAGTTTTTAAGGAGTTTGGCGTGAGTACCCTGGTTTTGGATGCAGAGGCACTCTATCTTGAGTTGTTGCGTGGAGTGCGATCCATTGGTCGTGCGGATATGCGTTTGGTGGGGATTATTTCGGGTGGGGCTTGGCTGGCACAACGCTTGCAGCGTGATCTGCAATTGCCGAGTCTCGCGGGCAAGATTTCTTCGGCCATGCACCGCGATGATTTTGCCCAACGTGGCTTGTCATCGGGTGGTCAGACGGTTTTGCCTTTTGATGTGAATGGTGCTGACATCCTGATTCTCGACGATGTTCTTTACACTGGTCGAACCTTGCGTGCGGTTCTCAATGAGTTATTCGACTATGGGCGTCCGGCGCGTGTGCGGTTGGCTGTGCTGGTGGACCGAGGGGGGCGCGAGTTGCCAGTGCAAGCTGACTTTGCTGCCGCCCGGGTCACTTTGGGAGCGGGGCAGTCGCTGGCGCTGGCGCGTAGCGAGGCGGGCGTGTTCAGTTTTGATGTCAGGGAGCGCTAGGGATGCTCTACAAGCGTAATCCACAACTTAACAAGCATGGCGAACTGGTGCATTTGCTCTCGGTCGAGGGTCTTCCCAGAAGCATACTGACCCATATTCTGGAAACTGCTGGCAATTTTGTCTCGGTCAGCGACCGGGAAGTCAAAAAGGTTCCCCTGCTGCGTGGCAAAAGTGTCTTCAACCTTTTCTTTGAAAACTCCACACGTACCCGCACGACCTTTGAGATAGCTGCCAAACGTCTGTCTGCCGATGTGATCAATCTGGATATTGCACGGTCTTCGGCGTCCAAGGGCGAATCATTGCTGGACACCATTGCCAATTTGAGTGCTATGGCCGCAGACATGTTCGTGGTACGCCACGGCGAGTCCGGGGCACCTTACCTGATTGCCCAGCATGTGGCACCCCATGTGCATGTCATTAATGCAGGGGATGGACGCCATGCACATCCGACCCAGGGTTTGCTCGACATGTTTACTATCCAGCACTACAAGAAGGACTTTTCCAATCTTTCGGTTGCTATTGTGGGTGATATCCTTCATTCACGTGTGGCACGTTCCGATATCCATGCCCTTACTATTTTGGGTTGTCCTGATGTGCGGGTGGTTGGGCCCAAGACATTGGTGCCTTCTGACCTTACCCACATGGGTGTGCGTGTCTTTCACAATCTGGAAGAAGGGATTGCAGGTTGTGATGTCATCATCATGTTACGGTTGCAAAATGAACGTATGAGTGGTGCGTTGTTGCCGTCCAAGAACGAATATTTTAGAAGTTATGGCCTGACTTCTGAAAAGTTGCGGGTGGCACGGACTGATGCCATCGTGATGCATCCAGGCCCTATCAACCGGGGGGTGGAGATCGATTCGGCGGTGGTTGATGGTCGCCAGAGTGTGATTTTGCCGCAGGTGACCTTTGGTATTGCGGTGCGCATGGCGGTTATGGGTATTGTGGCCGGCAATGATGCTGATCCACGGGGGATCGTGCAATGAAGATACTGATCCAAGGCGGTCGGGTGATTGATCCGGCTAGCGGGTTTGATGAAAAAACCGATGTGGCGCTCGTGGATCGTGCGGTAACAGCTATAAAAAACATAGAAAATGATTTTTCGCCTGATCATGTGATTGATGCATCGAATTGCATCGTCATGCCTGGCCTGGTGGATTTGCAGGTGCGCCTGCGTGAGCCTGGTCAGGAACATGCCGGCATGTTGGCCTCGGAACTGGCGGCGGCAGTGGCAGGTGGTGTCACCAGCGTGGTTTGCCCGCCGGATACCGACCCGGTGCTGGATGAAGCGGGCCTGGTGGAGATGCTGCGTTACCGTGCCCAGCGTTTGAATCTGGCCCGCGTGTTCCCGCTTGGTGCATTGACGTGCAGGCTTGAAGGTGAAATACTGACTGAAATGCTGGCATTGACAGATGCCGGTTGTGTCGCTTTCAGCCAGGCTGAAATACCCTTGGTCAATACCCAGGTTTTGTTGCGTGCGTTGCAATACGCCAGTACTTTCGGGTATGCCGTGTGGCTGCGTCCGCAAGAGTTGTACTTGGGAAAAGGTGTTGCTGCCAGTGGTCCATTGGCGATGCGCATGGGTTTGAGCGGTGTTCCGGTAGCGGCTGAAACCATTGCTTTGCATACGATTTTCGAACTGGTGCGCGCTACGAAGGCCCGTGTTCATTTGTGCCGCCTGAGTAGTGCTGCCGGGGTTTCCCTGGTACGCCAGGCCAAGGCGGAGGGGTTACCCGTAAGCTGCGACGTCAGCATCAACTCCTTGCATTTGAGTGACCTGGATCTGGGTTATTTTGACAGCCGTATGCGTCTGCATCCGCCATTGCGTCAGCAGCGTGATCGCGATGCCCTGCGTGCCGGTCTGGAAGATGGGACTATTGATGCCCTGGTGTCCGATCACACGCCGATAGATGAAGATGCCAAGACCCTGCCTTTTGCCCAAAGCGAGCCTGGCGCTACCGGACTGGAGTTGTTGCTCAGTTTGACTCTGAAATGGGCGCAAGACGACGGCATTCCCCTGCCCCGCGCGTTGGCAACCGTGACCAATCGTGGTGCAGATGTTTTGGGCGCTTCATTGGGAGTCGGCGGGGGTGGGCGGCTCGTTGTAGGGGGCGTGGCCGATGTGTGCATCTTTGACCCGCAGGCCCATTGGGTTGTGCAGCCAGCGACACTGCGTAGCCAAGGGCGGTACACGCCATTTGGTGGCTATGAATTGCCTGGGCGCGTGCGGGCCACACTGGTTGGTGGAGACATGGTGTTTCAGTCTTGAGGCGCGCACGCTTTCAAATTTATTGTTGTTTGAGGCTTGAATCGCTCCAAACTGTCTCCAATTCAGATTGGCCGAGCAGAATTGCAAAGGCGCCGATAGAATGGATTTCATGGCTACAAAATTCCCGACCAAACCACCTGAGCCTTCTGTACCCAAGCCGGACCATGACGAGGGGGGCGCGGTTGTGCTGGAGAGGCGAACCGAACGGGTCAAGCCCCCGCAGATGTACCAGGTGGTGATGCTCAATGATGATTACACACCGATGGAATTTGTGGTGGTGGTTATTCAGGAGTTTTTTGGTAAGGATTTAGAAACAGCTACGCGTCTGATGCTCAAGATTCATCTGGACGGAAAAGCAGTGTGTGGTGTCTACTCACGTGACGTGGCGGTGATGAAGGCCGATCAGGTATTGGAGGCGGCGCATAAGGCCGGCCATCCGCTCAAATGCGTCTGTGAACCGGTAGAGTTGTGATGTAGTGTCCGTAAGTTGTAGGCGATGAAGGAAACCGCAGCGCGAGAAACGGTTTACAGTTGAACGTTAACGCATAGTAAAAGGAAATCACATGATTGCCCAGGAATTGGAAGTCAGCTTGCACATGGCATTTGTGGAAGCGCGACAACAGCGCCACGAATTCATCACTGTGGAGCATCTGCTGCTCGCGTTACTGGATAACCCCAGTGCCGCCGAGGTGTTGCGCGCCTGTTCGGCCAACATTGACGATTTGCGCAAATCACTGTCCACTTTCATCAAGGACAATACCCCCCAGGTTGCCGGGGTCGATGAGGTGGACACCCAGCCAACGCTTGGTTTTCAGCGTGTGATCCAGCGTGCCATCATGCATGTGCAGTCCACGGGCAGTGGTAAAAAGGAAGTGACGGGTGCGAATGTGTTGGTTGCCATTTTTGGCGAGAAGGATTCGCATGCGGTTTACTACCTGCATCAGCAGGGCGTGACGCGGCTGGATGTGGTCAATTTCATTGCGCACGGAATCAAGAAGAGCGACCAGCAGGAGTCAGCCAAAGTCAATGAGAATGCCGCAGATTCGGAAGAGGGTGCCGCTGCAGAGAAGGGCGAAAAAGCGTCGCCCCTGGAGCAGTTCACCCAGAATCTGAATCAGCTCGCAAAGGATGGGAAAATTGATCCGTTGATCGGACGGGAGTACGAGGTTGAGAGGGTCATTCAGATTCTATGTCGCAGACGTAAGAATAATCCCCTACTCGTTGGTGAGGCGGGCGTGGGAAAGACGGCGGTGGCCGAGGGATTGGCTTGGCGTATTGTGCAGGGACAGGTGCCGGAGATTTTGGCCGAAGCTACTGTCTACTCGCTGGATATGGGTGCTTTGCTGGCCGGAACCAAGTATCGAGGGGACTTTGAGCAACGTCTGAAGGGCGTTTTGAAGTCACTCAAGGACAAACCGAATGCGATATTGTTCATTGATGAAATCCATACCCTGATTGGCGCTGGCGCTGCATCGGGTGGCACGCTGGATGCATCGAATCTGCTCAAACCGGGGCTGAGTTCGGGTGCTTTGAAGTGCATAGGCGCGACCACATTTACCGAGTACCGTGGTATCTTCGAAAAAGATGCGGCCCTGTCGCGCCGGTTTCAGAAAATCGATGTTGTTGAGCCGTCCATTGAGCAGACCGTGGATATCCTCAAAGGGCTTAAGTCCCGCTTTGAAGATCACCACAATGTCAAGTATGCGGTGGCTGCACTGCAGGCTGCAGCGGAGCTCAGCGCCAAGTACATCAATGATCGCCATTTGCCCGATAAGGCGATTGATGTGATCGACGAAGCGGGTGCGGCCCAGCGCATTTTGCCAGTGAGCAAGCGCAAGAAAGTCATCAATAAAGCGGAAGTGGAAGAAATCGTGGCCAAGATTGCCCGCATTCCGGCTGCCAATGTATCCAACGATGACCGTAGCAAACTCAAGACCCTGGAGCGTGATTTGCGCAACGTGGTGTTTGGCCAGGACAAGGCGCTTGATGTCCTGACCTCGGCCGTCAAGATGGCGCGCTCGGGTATTGGCAAGGGAGACAAGCCGATTGGCTCTTTCCTTTTCAGTGGCCCGACAGGTGTTGGCAAGACCGAATCGGCGCGGCAGTTGGCTTACATTATGGGCGTCGATTTGATTCGTTTCGACATGAGTGAATACATGGAGCAGCATGCGGTGAGCCGCCTGATCGGTGCGCCCCCAGGGTACGTGGGTTTTGACCAGGGAGGATTGTTAACCGAGGCAATCACCAAGAAGCCGCACTGCGTTTTGTTGCTGGACGAAATCGAGAAGGCGCACCCCGCGATTTTCAATGTGCTGCTGCAAGTGATGGACCATGGCACGCTGACTGACAACAATGGCCGCAAGGCTGACTTTCGTAACGTGATCATCATCATGACGACCAATGCGGGTGCCGAAACCATGAATCGGGCCAGTATCGGTTTTACCAATCCACGTGAGGCCGGGGACGAGGCTGCGGACATCAAACGCATGTTCACACCCGAGTTTCGCAACCGGCTAGATGCCATTGTCAGCTTCAAGTCGCTGGATCAAAATGTCATTTTGCGGGTGGTGGATAAATTCTTGCTGCAGTTGGAAGCGCAATTGGCCGACAAGAAGGTGGAGGTCACGTTCACGGATAAGCTGCGTCAACACCTGGCCAAGAAAGGGTTTGATCCACTCATGGGTGCGCGGCCCATGCAGCGCCTGATTCAAGACACCATTCGTCGCGCACTCGCTGACGAGTTGCTGTTTGGTCGTTTGACGGACGGCGGTCGTCTGACGGTCGATCTGGATGACAAGGATGAAACCAAGACCGAAGTTTTGCTCGACATCCAGCCTTTGCCCGAGAAGAAGGGTAAAGCCAAGCCGGAAGAGGCAACTGCTGGCTGATAATGCCAGTCGAACTATCCATAAATCACTACCGGAGCACTATTTGATACATGCACTCAGCCCCACCGATTCCGCTTTTTTGTGGCTGGAGACACGCAACCAACCGATGCATGTGGCTGGGTTGAATATCTATACACCGCCGCCGGACGCTGGTCCCGATTACATTGCCAAGCTGATGGACAAGTGGCGCAGTTTCCCGCAGGCGTTGGCGCCGTTCAATGTGCATCCGATTTTACGTAGGGGTATCTGGTATTGGGAGGACGACCAGGATTTTGATCTGGACTATCACCTGCGTCACCTGTCCTTGCCTGCCCCAGGGCGCATCCGGGAGTTGTTGGCCATTGTGTCGCGCTTGCATGGTAACCTGATGGACCGCAGTCGCCCGTTGTGGGAGATTTACGTTATCGAAGGCCTGCCTGGCGGACGATTTGCTACCTACAGCAAGATTCATCACGCATTGGTTGATGGTGTTTCGGGGGCGCGTATGGTTGCTGACGGTTTATCGCAAACTGTGCAGGGACTTAAACCCCCCTTGTGGGCACAGTCGCTCTCCAGGCATCCTGCCGGTCGTACCAGGAGTAAAGCCCCTACCCTTATGCAGCAAATCAGGGGCGCTATTCGTGCAGGTGGGCAAATTTTGCCAGGCGTTGGCAGCGGTTTGTGGGATATTGTGCGTGCGGGATACGCTAAAAGTGGAGCGGCTGCCTTGCCTTTTCAGGCGCCTGCGATGCTGTTGAATGTTGAGATCTCGGGTGCCCGTCGTTTTGCGGCGCAATCCTATTCGCTTGCACGTTTCAAACGCATCGGCCAGTTGACTCATGCGACCGTGAATGATGTAACCCTGGCGATTTGTGCTGGCGCTTTGCGCGAATACCTGTTGGCGCAAAATGCCTTGCCCAAAAAGCCGTTGGTGGCCATGGTTCCTGTGTCGTTGCATGGCGAGACCGACGCCGGCGGTAACCAGGTGGCATTGTTGTTGGCTAATCTGGCGACGGATATTGCCGATCCACTCCAGCGTCTGCAACGCATCGTGCGCTCCACCAGGGAGTCAAAGGATCGGTTGACCAAGATGTCGCGGCTGCAAAAAATTGCCCACAGCATCGCGTCCATTTCACCTTTGGGTGTTGGCATGGTGACAGGGACCAGTAAAAAACATCCCATTTTCAATCTGGTAATTTCCAATGTTCCAGGGCCACAGGATACGTTGTATCTTGATGGCTCTCGTTTGGACGAGGTGTATCCGGTGTCGATCCCGACGCACTACCTGGCACTTAACATCACGATCAGTGGCTACGGTGATCGCCTGGGTTTTGGTTACACCGCCTGCCGCCGCTCGGTTCCCGCCTTGCAGCGTATGCTTGATTACACGCAAAACGCCATTGCCGAACTGGAGGATGCGCTAGGAATTGTTGCACAGCACGTTGACGAGATTGACGAGGTTGAGCACGTCACTGCGGCTTCCAAGGTCCGCAAAACGTCCAGGACACCACGGAAGGCCCCAAGCCATTGAGTAGCAGCATGGGTGTATCCGACACGGTACCGGAACCCGGTTTGCCAGATAGGGCGGTGCTACAGGCGCAGCTGGTGCAAGAGATCGAATGCCACTTGCCGACACACGCCGTGTTGTACCAGGTAGAGGACACTACGGCCTACGAGTGCGATGGTTTGAGTGTCTACCGTGAGCGACCCTTGTTGGTGGCGCTGCCAGAAGACGAGGCACAGGTGGCCGCTGTGCTCAAGATTTGCCACCATCACGGCGTGCCGGTGGTGGCGCGTGGTGCCGGAACCGGTTTGTCCGGGGGGGCCATGCCGCATCGCATGGGCGTGACACTTTCCTTGGCCAAGTTCAACAAAATCCTCAAGCTTGATGCACGTAGCCGCACGGCATTGGTGCAGTGCGGTGTGCGCAATCTGGCTATCAGCGAGGCAGCCGCCCCATTGGGTCTGTACTATGCTCCCGATCCATCCAGCCAGATTGCCTGCACCATCGGTGGCAACGTGGCAGAAAATTCGGGCGGCGTGCATTGCCTCAAATACGGCTTGACCTTGCACAATGTGCAAAAGGTGCGTGGCTTGACCATTGAGGGAGAAGTGGTCGAGTTTGGGTCGGATGCGCTGGATACTCCCGGCTACGATTTGCTGAGTGTGTTGGTAGGTAGTGAAGGCATGTTGGCCGTCATTCTGGAAGTCACCGTCAAATTGATTCCCAAACCACAATTGGCACGTTGCATGATGGCCAGTTTTGATGACATCCGCAAGGCTGGTGACGCTGTTGCGGCGGTGATCGCTGCCGGCATCATCCCGGCCGGATTGGAGATGATGGACAAACCCATGACGGCAGCGGTGGAAAACTTTGTCCATGCCGGTTATGACCTTGATGCAGCAGCAATTCTGCTGTGCGAAAGCGATGGCAGCGTCGAGGAAGTGGCGGAAGAAATTGTGCGCATGTGTGCGGTGCTGCAGCAAAGCGGCGCCACTGCCATCGCAGTGAGCCAGACTGAAGCTGAACGGCTGCGGTTTTGGAGTGGGCGAAAAAATGCTTTCCCCGCCACCGGACGTATCAGTCCAGACTACATGTGCATGGACAGTACCATTCCGCGCAAACGCCTGGCCGACATGCTTCTGGCAATTATCCAGATGGAGCAGAAATACCAGTTGCGTTGTGTCAATGTCTTTCACGCTGGCGATGGTAATTTGCATCCGTTGATTCTGTTTGATGCCAACGATCCCGAACAGCTGCGACGTTGTGAGCAATTTGGTGCTGACATACTGGAAACCAGTGTAGCCATGGGGGGCACCATCACTGGCGAGCACGGTGTGGGCATAGAGAAGCTTAACAGCATGTGCGTGCAGTTTTCTGCTGAAGAAAACGCCCAGATGTCGGGTGTTAAATGTGCGTTTGATCCATCCGGATTGCTTAATCCCGGCAAGGTTATTCCCACATTGCATCGCTGTGCCGAATACGGAAAGATGCTGGTGCGTGCAGGTCAGATAAAACATCCGGAATTACCCCGTTTTTAGTGATTGCTAAACGCTGATTGTTGTTATTCCCGTCGTAATTTGAAGTAATGCCGCTACACTCCAGCCTGCTGTTTTTGGGGACTGTTTCATGAGTTTGATTCCCGCTACCATCCTGACCGGTTTTCTGGGGTCCGGAAAAACCACACTTCTCAAGCGTGTTCTGGCAGAGGCGCACGGTCAAAAAATCGCTGTGATAGAAAATGAGTTTGGCGAAGAAAATATTGATAGTGATATTCTGGTAAGCAACACCACAGAGCAGATCATTCAGATGAGTAATGGTTGTATCTGTTGCACCATTCGGGAAGACCTGCGCTCCACGCTGCAACTGTTGGCTGAAAAAAAACGCCAGAAGTTGCTTGATTTTGATCGGGTGGTAATCGAAACCACAGGCTTGGCCGACCCGGGGCCGGTGACGCAAACGTTCTTTATTGACGATGAGGTGGCTGAGAGTTATTTACTAGACTCCGTTATCACGCTGGTGGATGCCAAGCATGCCCAAAAACAACTGGATGAACGCCAGGAAGCGCGGCGCCAGGCCGGATTTGCGGATCAGATATTCATTAGCAAGTCAGACCTGGTGGCGCAGGATGCGTTGGGTGCATTGATGCATCGCCTGAAACACATGAATCCGCGTGCGCCACAAAAAGTGGTGCATTTTGGTGAAGTCTCCCTTACGGAAGTATTTGATTTACGAGGTTTCAACCTCAATGCCAAGCTGGACATTGATCCCGACTTCCTGAAGGACGATGAACATGCACATGATACGCATGAAGACCATGTGCATGGTGCGCACTGCGACCACCCGGCACATGTGCATCATCACCACCATGATGATGTCCAAAGTTTTGTTTTCAGGTCGGATCGTCCATTTGATGCCGCAAAACTGGAGGATTTTCTTGGTGCCATTGTCAATATCTATGGCCCGCGCATGCTGCGCTACAAAGGCGTGTTGTACATGAAGGGAAGCGACCACAAAGTGATTTTCCAGGGGGTGCATCAGTTGATGGGCAGCGACTTGGGGCCGAAGTGGACCCAGGGCGAGCATCGGTGCAGCAAAATGGTAATTATTGGTATTGATTTACCCAGGGATATTTTCCTGCAGGGTATGGAGCGGTCGTTAGTCTGATTTCAGGTTGAGAACCACATGATTGTTTCGATTTTGCAAAAAATGGGTTTTTCGAAAGGAAAACCAGCACTTTCGCGCGCTGGCGCGCCTACAGAAAAACCTGCCAAGATCGATAGTCAGGCAGCGGTTTCTGCTGGAGGTGGGCGGTCGCGTTCGACCGGAAGTCTGGATGTGAAAGTCAAAGCTGAAGAACGTGACAAGCTTAAGCCTAGCGCAGTCAAGGTGACTGCGGGCGATAATACACGTTCGCGCGTGGAGCCTGCGGTTGATGCCGTCACGAAACCGCGTGCAAAGTCTCGAAAAAAGCCCTTGGCGCAGAATGTGGAGTTGGTGCAAACCGATTTGGGCGATGCTTCTGATGTGGCGGCTTCTCTTGCGTCAACCAAGGCATCCATCAAGTCTGTGAAACGCCCAAAGGCAATTTCTGCTGAACTCCTGCCTGTTCCTGGTGTACAGGTGCTCATTAACACCGTTTCTCCCCTTTCGCCAGAACCATTGCCAGCTACACCGATGCCGACACCTGAAACATCTGATTTACCAAGTACCGTGCCAGTCAGCCTACCATCTCCTGTCAAAATTACTGCAGCTTCGGTTGTATCTGCGGGGGTTTCGCTCAGGGCTGGCCGTCCATCCTCCAAATTGGCACAATTGACGGTGCCGTCGATGGCGCAAACCGTGGCATCCACTGCTGCCAAAGCTAGTTATACCCAGTCTCTCCCCACTTCAGTCCCTGCTCCCATGACGCCTTCAACAGTCAAGAAAGACCCTAATCTCGCAAATAATTGGAAGACCAAACCGGCGACGGAGTTGACGGATGCCGAATTGATCGCCATGCCGGATTCTGAATACATGAACGCCACACAACTGGCTGTATTCCGTCAAAAGTTGACCAACCTCAAGATTGACATCCTTAGTAGTGCTGGTGAGACCACCGAACACTTGCGTGAGGATTCTTCGGTGGTTCCCGACCCGGCAGATCGGGCCACCATTGAAGAAGAACATGCGCTTGAGTTGCGCACACGTGATCGGGAACGCAAGTTGTTGAAAAAAATAGAACAATCTATCGCCCGTATCGATGCAGGGGACTATGGTTATTGTGATGAGACGGGTGAGCCCATTGGTGTGGGGCGGCTATTGGCGCGTCCCACCGCCACCCTTTCCCTGGAGGCTCAGCAGCGTCGCGAACTCAAGCAAAAGATGTTCGGCGACTGATACACTGATACCGAGGTACACAACGTCCTGCACGTCCACTAAACTGCGCGTATGACTATCAAGAACGACCCTCCTGGATTGTTGTCCAAGATGGCGATGTTTGTCCGCAATCCGACCAAGGATTGGTCGGAGTTGGATCGTCCACACTCCATGCAGGAAAGTGGCTACGACAAGCAAGTGCTCAAGGCCTTGATTGAACGAAAAAAACAGAACGATTTTGTGCGCAGCAGGGAATTCGATAAGTTGCGCAAATTGCGTAAGGCTGGCAGGGCAGGCAGTCGTGACGCTGCGGCTGGGGCCACTGCGGCAGTCGGAGGGGCGACCAGCAGGAGTTCCGATATTTCGAGTCTGGACACCGATCCTGATGGACGTGCCGTTACGCTGAAAAAAATAGATGAAATTGAAGCCCAGATGTCCAAACAGTGGTGGAAGGGGAAGCAGGATGCGGCTGCGGCGCAAGGTGCCGGTTTATCCAAACAATTGACCGATGAGGCCGCACAGGGCAAGGTTGCATCTCTTTCTCCGTCCGAACAGTTTGCTCCCACTGAAGCATCTGTTTTGCGTCCGGACGCGTCCGCAGGATTGTCCGACTTCGTGGTTACCCAGATGGGTGTCGGAACATTACCCTTGTCCAAACCTGCACATCTGAATCAAAGGTCTGCTGCGGGTGTTACTCAGACACCAGACGCTTCGACGGCGCAGAGTTCCCGTGCTGAAACCATATTTTCCACGACGAAAATGTCGGCAATCGAGGTGGAGCACATGAACACCGATGCCGAGCTGGAAGAAGCCGCCATCCGATTCGCCAACGGAGACGATGTGGATGCTGAAAATGGGCTGCTTGCGGCACTGCGCGCACAAGCTTCGTCGTCTGCGTCGTCTGAGGCTGCGTCTGCATGGGCTGCTGCCTTGCTGGATCTGTACCGTGCGACTGGCAACCGGGTGCACTTTGATCAAGCATTGCTTGAGTTCGCCAACCGTTTTGAAGGCTTCACTCCGCGTTGGTTTGTCATTGGGGAAGAGTCGGCTGCGGTTGTGGATGCAGCTACACCGTCCAGTGTTGAGACCACCAGTGCGCGGGACTACGCAAGCGAGGCAGTCTGGAGTAGTCCTTCCGAGTTGACTGCACAGGCGATGGAAGACCTGCGAATGGCTATGTCTTCCACTGCGCCACCTTGGCATCTGGACTGGTCGCAGTTGCGGTGTATTGCTGCGGATGCCATGCCCTTGCTGGATGGTTTGTTCAGCAGTTTGTGCAGCGAACCCGTGGGTTTTCGCTGTAGTGCGGCTAGCCGGTTTGTGGATGCCTTGCGCACTTTGATGCCCTCGGGTGACCGCAGTGTGGACCAGGCTTGGTGGACTGTGCGCCTGAATGCCTTGCGCGCCATGGGAATGCAGGATGAATTCGAAATGGTGGCGCTGGACTATTGTGTGACCTATGAGGTCGTGCCTCCGCCGTGGCAGGAGGCGCGTTGTCAATATGAGAATGTTGATGCGCTACAAAATTTACAAAATGGCGCTTCCCGTGGTAATGCTGGCAATGCGGGCAATGATCCCATTCATGCACTGACGGCACCCATTGGTCTGGATGGCTCCTCGGCCATCACTTTGGAGCTGCGTGGCAACGTGCTGGGTGACGCTACTCAGGCCTTGGCCAGTTTCAACAGCGCCAACCAAGGTGGTGAAGGCATTATCATTTCTTGCAGTGGTCTGGTTCGGGTCGATTTCCTGGCAGCAGGCAGTATCCTCAACTGGGTTACCTCACGCCAGACGCAAGGCTGTAGGGTTCAGTTTCGGAATGTGCACCGTTTGGTGGCTGCGTTTTTTAACGTCATCGGCATTAGCGAGTATGCACGGGTGGTGACCCGTTCCGTTTGAATGGCTGGCATCCCGCATTCTTCTTCACAATCTGCGTCTCGCGAAAATTCAGGATAAGAAACCCATGGAAGCATTTCACGGCACTACCATCGTCAGCGTGCGGCGCCGAACAGCGCAAGGCATTTCTGTAGCCATTGGCGGAGACGGTCAAGTCACGCTGGGCAGCATCGTTGTCAAGGCGACGGCGCGCAAGGTACGCAAACTCTACCACGGTAGGGTATTGGCTGGTTTTGCTGGCGCGACCGCTGATGCGTTTACGTTGTTCGAACGTTTTGAAGCCAAGCTGGAAAAACACCAGGGGCACCTGGTGCGTTCAGCGGTCGAGTTGACCAAGGATTGGCGTACAGACCGGGTCTTGCGTCGTCTGGAGGCCATGTTGGCGGTGGCAGACAGTGAAGCCTCACTCATCATCACGGGTAATGGTGACGTGCTGGAACCCGAGAACGGTATTGTCACCATCGGTTCGGGCGGAGCCTACGCTCAGGCGGCAGCGGTTGCGCTCTTGAATCATACGGATCTTTCCGCCAGTGAGATCGTCAAGCGCTCATTGGAGATTGCGGCAGATCTGTGCATCTACACCAATATGCAGCACACTATCGAAACCTTGGCTTAACCGATTAGACATCCCATGAATCCCCAGGAAATTGTTTCCGAACTTGATAAGCACATTGTGGGCCAGGCCCAGGCCAAACGCGCTGTGGCCATTGCGCTGCGCAATCGCTGGCGGCGCCAGCGGGTCGAGGGCGATCTGCGTGGTGAAATAACGCCAAAGAATATTTTGATGATCGGCCCGACCGGCGTTGGCAAGACCGAAATCGCCCGGCGTCTGGCGCGTCTGGCCGATGCGCCTTTTATCAAGGTTGAAGCGACCAAATTTACCGAAGTCGGTTATGTTGGCAAAGATGTGGACTCCATCATTCGTGATCTTGCTGACATCGCCGTCAAGCAAACCCGCGAGGCAGAGAAGCGCAAAGTGCAGGCGCGGGCGCAAGATGCAGCCGAAGACAGGATTCTTGACATTCTGATACCGCCTGCACGTACTGAATTTTCTGTTTCTGCTGATTCCGCACCCGAGAGTGCTGCGCGCCAGAATTTCCGCAAGAAATTGCGTGAAGGGCACTTGGCCGAGCGGGAAATCGAACTTGACGTTGCCGTCGCCGCTCCGCAACTGGAGGTGATGGGACCGCCAGGCATGGAAGAAATGACGGAACAATTGCGTGGGATGTTTGGACAGTTGGGTCAGAGTAAACGCCAGACACGCAAGCTCAAGATTCGTGACGCGCAAAAGTTGCTGGAGGACGAAGAGGCGGCCAAGCTGGTGAATGAAGAAGAAATCAAAACCCAGGCGCTGCACCTACTGGAACAAAGCGGCATTGTGTTCATCGACGAAATCGACAAGGTTACCTCGCGCAGTGAAAGTAGCGGCGCCGAGGTGTCGCGCCAGGGTGTGCAGCGCGATCTCCTGCCCTTGGTCGAGGGCACCAGCGTATCGACAAAATACGGGATGGTTAAAACCGATCACATCCTGTTTGTCGCATCCGGTGCGTTTCATCTGAGCAAACCCAGTGATCTGATCCCTGAGTTGCAGGGGCGCTTTCCGATCCGGGTCGAATTGCAATCCCTGTCGGTGCAGGATTTCGAGTCGATTCTGACGCAAACCCACGCTTCGCTGGTTAAACAATACCAGGCGCTGCTGGCGACCGAGGACGTCACACTGGAATTTACCGCCGAGGGTATTACCCGACTGGCGCAGATTGCCTTTGATGTTAATGAGCGTACCGAGAACATCGGCGCACGGCGTCTGGCCACGGTGATGGAGCGTTTGCTTGACGATGTGAGTTTTAACGCAGCCACCCTTGGCGGACAAACGGTGCACCTGGATGCTTCCTACGTGGATGAGCGTCTGGCTGAACTCAGCAAGAATGAGGACTTGTCACGCTATATCTTGTGAATTTATGCAGGCAACAGTCCCTTTTTACGCCTACAATCAACAGCGTCTGCACAGCTCACCGGGCCTTATATAGCCTTGAACCAATGCTCATTGAGCCGGGGCTTGGAATATCGGCCTGCTAGCGTGATCATCTCGCGTCAGATGAACCCAAAGCTCGTTCTGACCTCGCCCACCTGAACCCAGGTTCAGGATGCAGGTCCGGTAGCTCTGCAGACACCACCCCACTCCCCCACCCCTCACGCATACGCAAACACCTCCTTGACCGATCCCGTCAAACCACTGGCGTTGAAGCTCTGCTCAAAAAATTCGATGTGGGTCTGGTGCACACGGATGCTGCTGCAAGCACGAGTCCCGTACCCCGGAGCTGCCACAAAAATGGCCGACAACACCCGCTCCAACGCCAGCGGCACGCCGGTTTCTGGCAGGCTGGCATCCGGCGCCAGGGTGCGGTCATGCAACAGGGCGAGCAGCTGGGGGTGGTCGTCCACTGCGCTTGCGCTTTCGAGCTGTGCCTGTAACCTTTGCTGCAGGGCGACCAGCTTGGGCCAGGGCGTTTGAAAATCGGCATTGGACAGCGCGCCCATGCCTTCGGGCAGGTGCAGCACTTTGCGCCTGCGGCTCTCCAGCCCCATCAGCGCAAGACCATCAAATACTAGCAAGTTGAACGGGTTATAGTCTTGTGTGTGGGGGAGCAGTTGCTGCAAATAGTCTGCAGCACTCCCGTTGGACTGCAAAAAATTCGCCACCAGGGTTCCGCGTGAGGGCGCGTCTTCGCGTTGCATATCCGGTGCGCGGTAGTTGGTCAGGGCTGCCAGACGGCCATTGCGACTGACACCCAGCCAGGTTCCGCCCTGTTGCAGGTCCTTGCCGGCCAATATTTGCGTACCGTTTTCCGCTTCCCCCGTTTTTGCCCACCAATGCAGGGGTAGTGTCGGGCGGGCATAAAACTCATCCCGATTGGCAATCAGCACCAAGGGTGTCGCGCTTCCAGGCTGCCATTTCCAGGCCATCAGGCACATGGCGTTGCATCCTGTTCCAGAAATGCCATGACCATGCGCGCAAACTGCTCGCCCTCATGCCCCAGTGCCAGACTGGCCATGCTTTGGTGGTACTTGTCTTCCCCCAGCAAGGCGCGGCATTCGTCCAGCAGGTAGGCACTGATATCCGTTGTAAATTCCGGATGGGGCTGAATGCACAACACGTGCTGGTCCACGGTAAACGCTGCTACCGGACAAAATGCGCTGCTGGCCACCAGAGAGGCACCTGTGGGCAACTCCAGTACCTGGTCCTGGTGGCTGGCCAGGAGTGCGATTTCTGTGCGTTGGGCGCAGTACGGCAGGTCGGGGCGGTGCCAGGTGTAGGCCATGCGGCCCTCCCCCAAGCCCTGTGGCGCGCGCGTGACAGGTGCGCCCATGCACAGGGCAACCAGTTGATGCCCAAAGCATACACCCAGCATTTTTTTGCGGGCTTGCAACAGCTGCGTGACCCGCTTGCGTAACTCCACCACCCATGGCGCATCGGAAAATGCGTCCGCCCGGCTGCCGGTGAGAACAATGGCGTCGAATGTGTCGAACGAATCAGGGTAGTGTCCGAGCGGGGTCTGGAATGCCGTAAAGGTCCACTGCGCGCCGACCCGTTCGAACAAACGCACGAACAGCGCAGCAAAGCTGGAGTACGACGCCGCCATTGGACCATCGAGAATATCGTTGTCAAGAATGCAAATGTTCATTGCTATAAAATAAGTAGCTTTGTTGCCCGTGTGCCGTGCGGCAAAAGGGTGTTTTACCATAACAACTGCGTGCCTGCCTTGATTCCTGATTACCCCCATTCTTCCGGCTTTTCCGATTTTTCCGATGCCCGTCGGGCATTCACCCTCAGCGATTTTGATTTTGTATTGCCCGAAGCGCTGATTGCGCAGCATCCGGCGCCGCAGCGCACAGCGTCACGCCTGCTCGATGCCACGGCTGCGGAGCCGGTGGATCGCATTTTCCGCGCGCTGCCAGCCTTGCTGCGCGCAGGTGACTTGCTGGTGTTCAACGACACCAAGGTGTTGCATGCCCGTTTGTTTGGCACGAAAGACACGGGCGGCAAGCTGGAGGTGCTGGTGGAACGTGTGCTGGAAGACAATCGGGTGGCCGCACACCTGCGTGTGAGTAACAAGCCAAAACCAGGTACCACCATCCGGCTGCTGTGCGCACCTGGGTGTGAAGATGGTTTTCATGCCACCGTGTTGGGGCGCTGGCCGGATGCCGACGGTGCCTTGTTTCATCTGGAACTGGGCAATGATGCAGGTGATAGTCCGTACACGCTGCTGGAGCGCCATGGGCATGTTCCTTTGCCACCCTACATTACGCATGCCGACGCGCCAGAGGATGTGCAGCGCTACCAGACGGTGTTTGCGAAAAATCCTGGAGCTGTGGCCGCGCCCACTGCCGCTTTGCACTTTGACGAAACCTTGCTGGAGCAACTGGCTGCCAAGGGTATCGGGCGTGCGGACATCACGCTGCATGTGGGCGCCGGAACATTCCAGCCGGTCAAGACGGAAAATTTATCGAAGCACCAGATGCATAGCGAGTGGTATGAAGTTCCTGCGAACACGCAGCGGGCGATTGCCGACTGCCGAGCCAGGGGTGGGCGCATCGTGGCGGTGGGCACGACGACGGTGCGCACGCTGGAGTCGTGGGCGCACAGCGGTGTGGCGCGGGGTGAAACCCGTATCTTCATTACCCCAGGGTTTGATTTCAAAATGGCGGACTTGCTGCTGACCAACTTTCACCTGCCCAAATCCAGCCTGATGATGCTGGTCAGCGCATTTGCCGGTTACCAGCGCATACGTGCGTTGTACCAGACAGCGATTGAACGCCAGTACCGCTTCTTCAGCTACGGCGATGCCATGCTACTTTCACGTCCTGGCTGATGCGTACAATGTTTGGCATGGACCCATTCAAAAAGCGCACCGCATTGCGTATCGCAATGGTGAGTCTGGTATTGGCCTCGCTGGCCAGTCCTGTTGCCTGGCTTGTGGCGTTGGAAAACGCCGAAGAAAGCGTGGTCGCGCTGGCCAACGAAGAATCCGGTCGACTGCTGCACCGCTTTGATGCGATTGATCTGGGGGGCGTGAACGCTGAGAAAAACGCCAAAATGGCCGCCCATGCGATTGCGGGCGGCATGTTTGACATCGCAGAAATTTACGATGCCCAAGGCCGCAAACTGGCGGAATCACTCACCGCCGAAGGTGAGGCCGTAGAAACAAAACTCCCCTCCCATGGTGCTCCACATTACCGTTTGGCATCGTACGAAAGCCTGAGACCGTCCGCAGATTTGTGGCTTTTGCGTGTTTTTGTACCATTGCGTAATTCAGCGACCGACCTCAACATGCCCATTACCGGGTATTTTGAGGGGGTGCGTGTCATACCTGCCTGGCAACAAAACCAGATTTTTCACAGTGCGCTGATCATGGCGCTGATGGTTTGTCTGGCATCCCTGGCATGTGGCGCTGTGCTTTATCCTGTTGTCGTGCACCTGTCGGCGGATAACGTGCGCAAGGCACGGGAAGTGCTGGAATCGCATATCGCCATGATGGAAGCCTTGGGCCGGGCTATTGCCAAACGGGACTCCGATACCGGAGCGCACAACTACCGCGTGGCCTGGATTGCAGCGCGTATTGGCGAGAGCATGGGTCTGAAGGGCGAGGAAATGCAGGCACTGATTGTCGGCAGTTTTTTGCACGACGTTGGCAAGATCGGCATACCCGATGCCATTCTGCTCAAACCAGGGCGTCTCGATGAGGCCGAAATGCACACCATGCGCACCCATGTGGAACAGGGTGAAAATATCGTGGGAGGTATTGATTGGCTTGCGGGGGCAAATGCTGTCGTTGCTTCGCACCACGAGAAGTGGAACGGATCAGGCTACCCGCGCCGCTTGGCAGAAGATGCTATTCCGTTGGCAGCACGCATTTTCGCCATAGCCGATGTATTTGACGCATTGTGTTCCAAACGCCCCTACAAAGAGCCGATGGGGTTTGATGCTGCCATGCAAATTCTGGAAAATGACACAGGTAGCCACTTTGACCCCGGCGTGATGGCCGTTTTTCGTACCATTGCTCGCGCGGTTTTTGATCGTCTGGCGCAAGCGACCGAGGACGGTGCGCGCGCGCTCATGGAAGAGCGTGTGCGCGTTCACTTTGGCGTATAGCGCACACTGGGCAAGCCCTGGTAATCGATGTCCTGCGTCCAGAAAGCGGCATCGAATTCACGCGCCATGCTGTACATCGCTGCATCCGCCAGAGCCAGCCGGTGCTGCCGAGCCACCTTGGCAGCGGCAATCGCCCGCGCATCGGTCAAATCCAGCACGCGACCCAGACGCATGATGTTGATACAACCTTGCACGAGGTCTTCGCTCAGGTTGCGGCTGAGAATTTTGTGGACTTCAAACAGGGCAATGGTTGGCACCAGTAACTGACGTCGGTCTTCGATCACTGGTTTGAAAACTGGTCCATTTGCCCCGGCTTTGAAGAACTCAATCCAGCCAGAAGAATCAACGACATTCATTCAAACTCCCGGTCGGGTTCTTTTTCGGGTTCTATATCACCCAGGTCATAGCCTTTGAGTATCCCGTAGTAGGCACTCATGGGAACTTCTGGTTTGATGACCAGTTCCATTCCACGCAACTCAAAGTGGATGTGCGAGCCAGGGCCAATACCTAGTTTGGTGCGCATGGCGGCTGGCAGGGTGACCTGGCCTTTACTGGATACGACGGCCTCTACACCAGACTCTGGCAGGGTGGGAACATAGGGTTCGGCAACTTGGGGCATAGTGCATGCTTCCTTGTTTATGAAAAGTAAAGAGCCATGTTATGGTATGAATTTTTGAATGTCAAGAAGTTGATAATTCTTGGTGCATGCTGGCTTCTACAATCGCTTATCCTTCAAACCACACCATGCTGCAATTTGACATTCACACAATCGACACGGACTCGCATGCGCGCCGGGGCGCACTCACGCTCAAGCACGGCACAGTGCAAACGCCGATTTTCATGCCGGTGGGCACCTACGGCACGGTCAAGGGGGTGCTGCCGCGCAGCCTGGAAGAAATGGGTGCGCAGATCATTCTGGGCAATACCTTTCACCTCTGGATGCGCCCTGGGCTGGATGTGATGGCGCGCTTTGGCGGTTTGCATGGGTTTGAAAAGTGGGACAAGCCGATCCTGACCGATTCCGGCGGTTTTCAGGTCTGGTCGCTGGGGGCCATGCGCAAAATCACCGAAGAGGGCGTCACCTTTGCCTCGCCGGTGAATGGTGACAAGCTCTTCATGTCGCCCGAGGTGAGCATGCAGATACAGACCACGCTCAACGCGGACATCGTGATGCAGCTCGATGAATGCACGCCCTATGAAACCCAGGGGCAGCGCACGACCGAGCAAGAAGCGCGCAAATCCATGGAAATGAGCCTGCGCTGGGCCAGGCGTTCACAAGCCGAGATGGCACGACTGGAAAATCCCAATGCCTTGTTTGGTATTGTCCAGGGCGGCATGTTTGAAGATTTGCGCCAGGAGTCTCTGGAGCAATTGGTGGCCATGGACTTTCCCGGCTACGCGGTCGGCGGTGTCAGCGTGGGTGAACCCAAGGAGGAGATGCTGCGCATCATGGCGCACACGCCGCACCGCTTGCCAGCGCACAAGCCGCGCTACCTGATGGGGGTTGGCACGCCCGAGGACCTGGTGCAGGGCGTGGCCGAGGGGTGGATATGTTCGATTGCGTCATGCCCACGCGCAACGCGCGCAATGGCACCTTGTTTACCCGCTATGGGGACCTCAAAATTCGCAATGCCCGCCATAAGATGGACTTGCAGCCGCTGGACCCCAGCTGTACCTGCTACGCCTGTGCGGGCAGCGCTGGCGTGCCCTGGGACCAGGGAGGGCGTGCAGGCTTTAGCCGTGCCTATTTGCACCACCTGGACCGCTGTGGCGAAATGCTGGGCCCCATGCTGGCCACCATCCATAACCTGCACTACTACCTGAACCTGATGCGTAAAGTGCGCGAGGCGCTGGATGTGGGGGGCTTTGGGGCGTTCAGGCAGCGTTTCCACGCGGATAGAAACCGGGGGGTCTGATGCAACCCGGCGGCGGGCCTGTGGGCCTCTTGCGCACCCTGTTGCGCTGGCCGCTTAGGCTGGTGCGGGCGCTGCTGGGCGCCATTCTGGCCCTGGTGATTCTGTTTGAGGAGTGGGGCTGGGAGCCGTTGCAGCGTGCCCTGGCCTGGGTCGCTCGCTTGCCGGGGCTGCGCTGGATCGAGTCCCGTATACGTGCCTTGCCACCGTATGCTGCCCTGGCACTGTTCTTTTTACCGACTTTGCTGCTATTGCCCGTCAAATTGCTGGCGCTGTGGTTCATGGGTAACGGTCAGGTGCTGACCGGCACCTTGGTCATCATTGGCGCCAAAATTGTTGGCACAGCGCTTGTTGCACGCTTATTCGGTTTGACGCAGCCGGCGCTCATGCAGCTGGGTTGGTTCGCACGTATCTACACACGTTGGCACAACTGGAAGGAAGCGTTGTTGGCGTGGGTGCGCGCATCCTGGGCATGGCGTATGGGTAGAGTGGTCAAACACCGTTGCAAGCGTGGCCTGGCAGCGTTGCGGCGCCGCCTGCAACAGCACATGCAGGATTCATGATTGCCATTATTGCTATTTAATATATAGCTGCACCCGCTTTATCCACGGGCGTTTTGGCTTAATTCATTAGTTCATTAAAAATACCGTGAGTATTCCGGTATAGCCGTACAGGTGCGTGCGGGCGATTTCGCCAGCGGCAAAAAAGCCCACCAGAGGCACATCGCCCAGGACGCGGCGAATAATCTGTAGTTCCGTGTTGGGGTCGCCAAAATACGGGCCGCCGCGACCCGTGCAACTGATGTACAGGGCACCGGCCATGCGCTGCACGGCGGGGCGCACGCTGGCCGTGGCCGCAGCGCGCAAGGCACGGGCGTTGGTGGTGAGCGGCAGTTCCTGCGATTCCAGCTCCTCGCGGATTTCGGCGCAGATGCGTGTCAGATCGGCGCGGGCGGATTGCATGTCGCGACGGCAGAAAACCAGTTCGGAGCCAGCCGTCACCAGGTCGGACACCAGGATGCCGCTGCGCTGCGGGTCCAGCCCGACGATGTGGCGCACCACCACGTTGTCACCAAAATTACCCGTCGGGCGCACGGTCGTATCCTGAGCGGGCGGGTTTTCACAGCGTTGCAGCCCGACCAGTGTGGTGCGCACCACTTCCAGCGCCTCATGCGGCGGGTGTCCGACCAGCTCCAGATCGGATACCAGTGCATCCAGCGCCGGTTCGCCGTCCAGTTGTAGCACCATATTGCGCTCAGCAGCGGTAATCTGGCGCACGGGTGCGATGGGGATGCATCCTTGGGTAATCTCCGACATCAGGGCGATATCGGGACCCAATGCCACGCCACTCAGACCCCTGCTGACGATCCCGCCCATGCGGTTCTGTTCACTGGTGCTGATGGCGAACTGCAGGTCCGCCGAGCGGCTGGAAGTCACGCCACCAAACACGTAGCCCGCCCCGGTGCGCGCTGCCATCGCCTCGATCAGACCGTTCAGGTCAGGCGCATCGCCACTGGCATGCACCAGGGCGGTATGGGCTTCAAAGTCGGGTGGTAGCGGTGCTTCATCCGAGAAAACCCGGTACTGGTCACGCGGCAAATCCAGCAACATGACGGCTAAGGCCGGTTCATCCCAGTATTGGACGTTGTTGACAGCAATGCCTACGCCGACCGTGCCACACCAGTCGCTTACCAGTGACAGATCGACTTGCAAGTACGCCAAAATCTCCTGGGCGCAACTGGCGAAATGGTCCGTGATGTACAGCAGACCCAGGGTGGGTTTGGCTGCGGTGTTTTGCGCCATTTGCGCACGCAGCTGGACCAGAACCAACTCGGTGGCTATTTGCCACTGCGGGTGCGTGGCGTGCGCGTAGGGAAAAGGTGCCATGCAAAAGCGCTTAACGTTTTAGTGTTTTGGTGATTTAGTGTTTTAGCGTTTGCGTGGGGGAGTCTTGCGGGTCAGTGGTTTGGGTGTGGGTTTGACGTTACCACTGCCCGATGTAGCCCGCTTGGTTGCCGTCTTGGCAGTTTTATACGCCTCCTTCGCCATGCCTGTGGCTACATTTCTGGTGAAATCAACCGAGTTTTTGGTGACATCTGCTGCAGTTTTTGCCGTTGCCTCCTTCATGGCACCAGCGGCAATCTGCTGAAACTGCTGGGATAGGGAGCTCCACAAGTGCAAGGGGTCAACCAGGCCACCGGCCACTGATACGATCTTGCCGGCCTTGGTGCGCAAGCTGTGATTGATGCCAGATGCCACATCCGAAATGGTCTTTTCCGTGGAAGCCGCACGCTCGGTCACACGCTGCACGCCCGACTGCACCGATTCTGCTGCCTTGAGCTTGAGGGCGTTGGCCACGTCACCGATATTGAAATTCATCCCCTTGAGGGTGGAGAGGGTCATTTTTTGTACTTCCAGCGCCTGGATGGTGGCGCCCAGTGCGCGCGAATTCTGTTCCAGCCAGAAATGCACGGCCTTGAGTTCTTCAATCCGGCCTTCCAGTTCCTCCACGTTCAGCGTAGGCGCAACCCAGTTGCTCAGGTTGGGCATCTGCGGGATGCTGCTGCTGGCTCCTTTGGCCAGATTTTGCAAAAAATCAAAGCCAGGCACGAATTTGCCAATGCCGCTGTGGTCTGAATCACTCATATTCATTCACTCCTAAGGGGTTGTCAATTAAGATGATGCGCATGATACCCACTTCTCGTTTCTGGGCCGACTGGACCGCCCGTGATTTTGCCATTTGCCAGGCCGATGGTGTGCTGGAGCGTACGATTGCCGTACTACCGCTTGCCGCTATCGAGCAACATGGGCCGCACCTGCCCTTGAATGTGGACCGCACCTTGGTGGAGGGTGTGATCGCGGCCTCTTTGGCGCATATTCCGTCCCAGGTGGCCGCATTGTTCCTGCCCACCGTGGCAGTGGGTTTGAGTCCGGAGCATGCGGCCTTTCCCGGCACGCTCACCTTGCGGGCGCAAACCGTGATCCAGCTGTGGACCGATATGTGCGAAAGTGTTGCTGCCAGTGGCGTCAAAAAATTATTGCTCTTTAATGCACACGGCGGGCAGGTGGGATTGATGGACATTGTTGCGCGTGATCTGCGCCAACGCTTGGGGCTGCTGGTGTACAGCGCCAATTGGTTTGGCCTGCCGCTGCGTGGCGCGCAAGGTGAAGATGTGATGTCCTTGTTCAGTGCCCACGAGCATCGCTTCGGCATTCATGCAGGGGATATTGAAACCTCCATGATGCTGGCGCTGCAACCGCAGCAGGTGGATATGGGGCTTGCGCAAAATTTTGCCTCGCGCTCCGAAGAGCGGGCGCAGCAGTTTGATATTCTTGGCAATGGTTACAGTGCCAAGCTGGGCTGGCAAATGCAGGACTACAACCCGCATGGCGCTGTGGGGAATGCCGCAGCGGCAACGCCTGAGAAGGGGCGTGCGCTGCTGGAGGCTGCTGGTCGGGCGTTGGCGGGCCTGCTCGCACAGATGTATGCGTTACCGGCTACGACGCTGGCCCACACGCATGCCTTCCAGACGTGAAGACGTGAATTTGACGTGAGATAAAACAATGCACGACATGAATGATCTGCGCGCCAGGCTTGCCACGCTGAAGAGCGAATACCGCAAGGTTCAGGGTGAGGCCACCATCGAAACCTTGCGGCGCTTCCGTGTTGCAACGTTTGTTGTGCTGCCCATCCATGTGGTGCTGACGGGATGGTTTTTTTTCTACCAGGCACCCCCAGGCCGCCCGGAGTTGCAGGCGTGGGCACATAGCCTGTATATGCTGCAAGCCTGGCAGGCACTGGTGTTGCTCTTTTTTGGCTTGTTTGCACAGCGCTATCTGCCGCGCCACGAAACGGCCAATCAAACGGGGGTGGTTTTGCAGGTTCTGCTATGTGCCAGTTATTTGTTTTTTGGCATGGTGGCGGCCATGCTGGATGTGCGCGTGGGCCACGGCATTGCCACTTTCTTGATCATTTGCCAGGGTGTTGCAATTTTGTCCCTGATGCGCCCCTTGCTCGCAATTGGCATGTTTGGCATGGCGTATCTGGTGTTTTTGAGTCTCTTGCGGGTTACGGTGGGTGATGCAGCGCTTATGGCAAGTCTGCATATCCAGACACTGTCAACCGCGCTTATTTCGCTCTTGTTGTCGCTGCTTATGTGGCATCAGTACACCCGTGCCGTGCTGCTGCGCCGTCAGCTCAGTCTCAGCAACGCGGCTTTGTTGCGCAAGCAGCAAGAGCTTGAAATACTGGCGCAGCGTGATGCGCTGACCGGTTTGTACAACCGGCGCCAGTTCACTGTCCTGGCCGAGTTGGAGTTGGCCCGCGCCGAGCGTATTCCGGGTGGCATTGCCTTGTTGATGGTCGATCTGGATTTTTTCAAACAGATCAACGACCGGCATGGCCACCCGGCGGGCGATGAAGTGCTGCGCCAGGTTTCCGCATTGTTGAGTGCAGGCGTGCGCAGCACCGATCTGGTGGGGCGCATGGGCGGGGAAGAGTTCATCGTGCTCTTGCCGCACACGGACCTGGAAAATGCGTTGGCAGTAGCTGAAAAATTGCGCAAAACCCTGCGTGAGCGGCCCTTGCTGGTGCAAGAGGTGCAGCTGCCAGTCACGGCCAGTTTTGGCCTGACCTGGCTGGCCGAGAACCAGAAAGGACTTCTGCCGTCTCTGTATGCAGCAGCTGATCAGGCGCTGTACAGCGCCAAACACGGCGGACGCGACCGGATTGAAGTCGCCATGCCAAATTTGGCGCAATCGGCATAATCAGCGCAAAGGCTTATGGAATGTGCGGGTAAAGCTCTCAAAAAGAGAGTATTTATTCAGTCCTGGGCATCCACGTCTTCAAACACGCGCCCCATGTCCAGCGTCAATTGAACCGATGCAAAGTGGCAGGCGGACTCCCCCGTGTAGTCATGCAGCAGCCATTCGTTGCCGCTCTGGCGGCGAAAAACCTCGACGCGCCGGGCGTCGATGTCGATCAGCACATATTCCTGCAGCGCAGCAATTCTCCGGTAGGCAACAAACTTGGTGCCACGGTCATAGGCTGCGGTCGAGTCTGACAGCACTTCGACAATCAGTTGCGGATGCTCCACAAACAGATCGGCGCGGCGGTCATGCCCATCGCAACTGACCATCACGTCGGGGTAGAAAAATGCATCGGCGCTGGCCACGCGCAGTTTCATGTCGGCGATAAAGGGCAAGCAGGGCGTGCCGCGCAAGTGCTCACGCAGGGCTGCAAAAACATTACCGGCAACGGTGGCATGTACGCGCCGCATGCCCACCATGGCGAACACTTTGCCAGCGACATATTCTGATTTGTCCGCCTGTTCTGCCTCCCACGCCAGGTAGGCATCGGCATCAAACGGTGTCTGACTGAGCGGTAATTCCATAAAATCTCCTTGAACGTACCAAGCACCACGCAAGCCAGGACATTCTCGCATTCCCGCGCCCTTGCGCCGCTCCTGCAAGGCAATATACGTTGCATGGCTTATGGAACGTGCGGGTGCAGCTCTCAAAAAGAGAGTGTTTCGACTTCAAACCCGACCACATTGCGGCTGGTCTTGCTGAACTCCACGCCGATCAGATGCATCGGCTCGCCCCTGGAGCGGTACTTGTCGGCATAGCCCCGATCCTTGATCTGCTGCAAGGCCTTGCCTTCTGGTGATTGCTCCATCACCTTGAATTCGAACAGATAGACGCAGCCTTCAAACAATACCGCCATGTCGATGCGGCCATGGTTGGTGCTGTCTTCGAGCCGGATGTCCAGACCTAAAGCGGCAAAGTGGCTGTAAAACACGCTGGCGTAGTAGCCTTCAAAACTGGAGATGTCGTTCTTGCGGTACCAGTCGTGCGGAATGCTGGCAAACAGGGACTGGAATAAATCCTTGAGCGCGGCCAGTTGTCCGGCGCGCAGCAGTTCCAGCAAGCGCAAGCGCGTGGTAAAGGAATTGCGCTCCTGCACCCCATACCCTTCCAGCAACGCAGCGTTGAGGCTGCTTTCCACCTCCCGGTTGGGGTAGCCCAGCGTGTAGACCCAGATGCCTGGAAGCGTCTGGTGGTGCTTGAGCACCGTCAGATAGCCGGTCTGAAACAGCAGCGCTTCGGGCGTGATCTTGTCCACATCGAAGGTCGAAAGCAGTGTCATGCTGCTATGCAGTCTGGCCAGATCGGGGGTGAAAAACTGCTTGTCTACCAATAACTTGACCAGGAATGTAGGCGTGCCGGTCTCAAACCAGTAGGGCCGGAATTCACGGTTGCGAAACAGCAAAAGCAGATCAAACGGGTTATAGACCGCCGCGCCGCCCCAGCTGTAACCGTTGTACCACCGGCGCATTTCCTGCCGATCCAGCCCCGGCAATTCGGGCGCAAACACCGCGTCCACATCCGCATCGGTATAGCCGCAAATGCTGCCATAACTTGCGTCCAGCGTGATGTCGGTCAGGTTGTTCAGCTCCGAAAACATGACCATGCTGAATTTGGATACGCCGGTCAAAAATGCAAAGTGCACATGTGCGTCGCTGTCCTTGATGACGCTGTAGAGGTCTTTGAGCATCTAGCGCACCTGTAGAGCCAGGGGGTGTCGGTGATGCAGTCCAGAATCGGCTTGTCGTATTCGTCCACCAGCACCACGACGCGCTGGCCGCTGCGTTCGGCTGCATGGATGATGAGTTCCTTGAAGCGACTGCTTGGATCTGGAAACTCGGCGGTCAGCGCAAACTGCTTTTCCAGCGCGCGCAATTGCTGGTTCATGCTTTGCTCCAGGTTTTCCACCGACCGTACAACCCCCGCACGGTAAATTTGTTCTCCGATCAGGCGTAGCCGGGAGCCGAATTTTTGGTCAGGCGAAGCAGATCGAAGACACGGCGGGTGCGAAATGACAGGTCGCGCATCAACGAAGCGATTGTTTGAGTGGGCTTTTGGATCGATTTCAGCAAGCCGATAGCAAAGCGACGTAGGCGCGTGATGTTTTCCGGGCCATTGCCGATGCGGATACGGGAACGATCCTAGGCTGTAGCTATTCGATAGCTATCGGGCTATTGCCGTTTCCTGTTTTTGGATTCGAGCAGGTACAAAATGTTTAGTATTGCGGATTGAGCAACCAGACTGCCGACGTAGAGTAAGACCATGCCCCAACTATCCAAGCTAATACGGAGTCGTGACGAATGGAGAACCAAAGCGGTTCTAAGAGGATCTGAAACTCGAGAGTTCAGGAAGGCCGACAAACGAAATAGGGCAAGGATAGCCGTACTTGAGAAACAAAACGAAGAGCTACGCCAGTCTGTCGAAGACTTAAAAAAAAACAGCTGACCACAGCACCTGTGCTTGCCATAGAGACAAATGAGGCAAAAAAAGTACGAGCATTATGTATTTTTCTTGTGATCGACGCGGTCGTTTCGTATCGCAGCGTCCCGCGAATTCTTGAGTTATTTCAGACCAGGACAGCACTTGGGCTTGGATGGGTGCCACACTTTACCTCTGTCATCAACTGGACACTACGGTTAGGCTTGGGTTTGCTTAGAGCGTGTTAAATACACCTAACTCATTGGTTTATATTGATTTTTCAAAATAAATGATTTTTTGCTATTATCAAACTTTTATTCATAAATTTACGGAAAAAAAATGACAAGACTTGGATACGACTCGGATATAACGAATGGGCAGTGGGATATCATAAAACCATTATTTGAGAAGCGTCATCATCTTGGCTGGGGGCGGCCTCGCACAGTCGATACCAGGGAAGTTATTAATGCGATATTTTATTGCAACAAAACTGGATGCCAGTTCAGAAGTCTGCCACATGATTTTCCAAAATGGTTTATTGTTTATTATCATTATAGAAAATGGCAGAAAAACGGCACATGGGAGGCCTCGAATAGAGAATTGGTAGCAAAGTGTAGAGAAGTCGTTGGACGCGATCCAGAAAATCCAACTATCGCTTGCATTGATAGTCAGAGCATAAAAGGTTCTTCGGAGTCAGGAGGGGCAGGCAGCGGATTTGATGGCAACAAAAAAATTAATGGTAGAAAGTATTTATGCGATTCGCTTTGATATCAGTACTATTTGCCGACCTTGGTTATCAACGTCCATTTATAGAGTATGTAAAAAAGACATTTGGCATCGAAGTTGAAGTTACAAAGAAGGAATCTGAGTTCAAAGTATCTCGCAAGCGATGGGTGGTGGAGAGAACTTTCGCATGGATTACAAGACAAAGACGGATGACAAGAGATTATGAGAGAACCATTGAATCAAGTGAGAGTATGATTTATATTTCCATGGTGAGAATTATGTTAAAGCAACTCTGCCCTGTACCTCAACCTTGGAGAAATGGTGAAAAATGGTCCCCGTTATACAGCAAAATATGAAAAGAATAGCAAGAATGAAAACGCTCTATATGCTAACTCGTTGATTTTCAATGAATTGGTTATTTAACACGCTCTCAGAACATTGCGCATTAAATCCGATTCTGGGAAATGGAAAAGTCGCACGCCTGCCATGTCCGCAGGGCTTGCCGATCACGTTTGGACGACTTTGGAATGAATTTCCTACCCAGCTCGGCCTTGTATGTCAATTTGAGACACCACCAATTTTGTTCCTCGCGAAATTTGGGATGTTCACTACACCGCAACCTGAATATCAGCGAGCCAATCCCGATGAGGAAACCACTGACTGGAGAGCCGTGTGCGGGAAAACCGCACGCACGGTTCGGAGGGAGGGGAGGACGGTGTCCTTTCCTACCCCTATCGTGGCTCCCGCCACCCCCACAAGGTGCCAAACGTGCTGTCCCGCTTTAAGTGGGAAGCCCGGATAAATCATGTATGGCTTTGAATAGCTTTTCATGAACAGAAAGAATTAACGGACGGTACGTGTGATGGATGCATCATGACGACGGCTTGGTTTGCAGTGTGAGTGCCGCCTGGTACAGGGCATTGCGGGGGGCTCCACTAATCTGTGCAGCGAGTTTCACTGCCGTCTTGAGCGGTAGATGGGGTAGCAGTAATTCCAGGGCTCGGGTATCCAATCCGGATTCTGCTACGGGTGCAGCGGGATGTAGCACCAGTGTGAATTCGCCGCGCAAGCGTTGACTATCTTGTGCCAGCCAGTGTGGCATATCCTGGACCTTGAAGGTGGCAATTTCTTCAAATTGCTTGGTCAGCTCGCGGCCTATCGTGATGGTGCGTGCACCCAGCGGCGCCAGGGCACGCGCCAGTGTTTCCATGCGATGCGGCGCTTCCAGCAGCACGGCCGCACGTTGCTGCATGGCCAGTTCCTGTATGGCCAGGTCACGCTCTCCTGCCTTGGTTGGTAAAAATCCGACAAAAATAAAGCTAGCAGGTGTCTGCACCAGTCCCGCTGCGCACAGTAGCGTGGTCACACTGCTGGGGCCGGGCAGTGGAACAACCCGCAAGCCTTGTGCCTGCACTGCCGCAACCAGACGCGCCCCCGGATCGCTGATTCCTGGTGTTCCGGCGTCACTCACACACGCTACACGTTGGCCTTGATGCAAGCGGTCAAGGACCAGCTGGGTGGCCTGCATCTCATTGTGCTGGTGCAGCGCGATGAGCTGGCCCTGGCCCTTGTCGATTCCGTAAGCCCGCAGCATGGTTTGGGTGTGGCGCGTGTCCTCGCAAGCAATGGTATCAACCAGACCCAGAACGTGCAGCGCGCGCAGGCTGATGTCTGCCAAGTTTCCTATCGGGGTGGCGACCACGTAGAGTGTGGCCTGCGGATAATATTGTGCACCAGCGGCTGCGGTGCAGGCGGCCAAAGCCGCGCCAAACAGGGTACTCACATGGGATTCCTTTTCTCAAAACAGGCCGCAAAACCGGCGCAAAATGCGCCCATTAACGCGCCTACTACCAAGCAAATGGGGGATGCAGCCGAGGATGAAGCGCTGCATTACCTGCAGGGGCAGGGTTTGCACTTGCTGGCGCGCAATTATCGGACGCCTGGGCGTGGTGGTGGCGAAATTGACCTCATCATGCGCGCAGCCGATGGCACCTTGGTATTCATCGAGGTGCGCAAACGCACATCCATGCGCCAGGGCGGGGCTGCGGCCAGCGTGGGACGGGACAAGCAGCGGCGCATCGTTCTAGCCGCCCGTTATTACCTGATGCGCTGGCGCACCACGCCTCCCGCATGCCGGTTTGACGTGCTGGTCATCGACCCAGGCGGTGTGCAGTGGCTGCAAGCGGCCTTCGATGCGGTGTGAACACGGAACACTGCATGGGCCACTGCCGCACGGTATCATCGGGGGATGCTGGAACAACGAATTCAACAACACTTTATTGATAGCGCTGATCTGAAATACCAATCGGCGGAAATTCTGGGGGCGCCGATTGCTGCGGCCGTACTGGCTTTGCTGACCTGCGTGACCAGCGGCGGCAAGGTGTTGGCCTGCGGTAACGGCGGGTCGGCTGCCGATGCGCAACACTTTGCCGCCGAGTTTGTCGGACGTTTCGAGCGTGAACGCCTCGAACTGGGCGCCATTGCACTGACCACGGACAGCTCCATTCTGACCGCAATTGCCAACGATTATGGTTTTGATGCCATTTTCGCGCGCCAGGTGCGCGCGCTGGGCGCGCCGGGTGATGTACTGCTAGCCATCTCCACCAGCGGCAATTCGCCCAATGTGCTCCAGGCCATAGAAGCTGCGCACGCACGCGAGATGGTCGTGGTGGGCTTGAGTGGACGTGGCGGTGGCAAAATGGCCCAGTTGCTACGTGACACCGATATCCATATCTGTGTGCCACACGAGCGTACTGCGCGCATCCAGGAAGTCCATATCCTGACCTTGCATTGCCTGTGCGATGCGGTAGATGCCCTGCTGTTGGGTGAACAGGAATCCCCGCTATGAAATCTGTGATTCAACGCGCCACTCAGGCGCTGCTCGCATGTGTCTGGGGTGTCTGCGCCCTCAGTACCTTGACCGCGTGCGTTCCGCTGGCGGTCGGTGGTGCCGTTATGGGGGGAATCGTGGCTGCGGATCGCCGCACGACCGGAGCGGTGGTGGAAGACGAAGGCATCGAGTTGCGCTCGGTCAGCCGTATTCGCGAGCATCTGGGTGAGCGTGGCCATGTGAATGTCACCAGTTACAACCGCCAGGTTTTGCTGACGGGGGAGGTTCCTTCGGAGCAGGACAAGCAGCTGGTTGCCCAGATTGTTTCCGAGGTGGATAACGTGCGCAATATCGTCAACGAATTGGCCGTGATGGGCAACTCCAGTTTGTCGAATCGTTCATCGGACTTCCTGGTGACGGGGCGCGTCAAGGCAGCGTTGGTGGATGCGCGCGATTTGTTTGCCACCGCTTTCAAAATCACCACCGAGCGCGGTACCACGTATGTCATGGGCCGCGTGACCCAGCGTGAGGCCCGGCGTGCCACCGAAGTCATCAGCAGCACCAGCGGTGTGCAACGGGTGGTGCGTATTCTGGAAATCATCAGCGAAGAAGAGCTGGCACGCATGCGCCCGCCCGAGCCGGCTACGATGAACTCCCCCCATGAAGGTGGCGGGGTGGCGCCAGGCAAATGACAGGCAGATGATGGCTAACCGATCAGCAAACCCTGGGGATGGGGCGCAAACCGTCATCGGTGCCTGCCCACACGATTGTCCCGACACCTGTTCCCTTCTTACCACCGTGCAGGATGGTACGGCGTGCGCGGTGCACGGCAATCCGGCGCACCCCCATACTGCGGGGGTGTTGTGTACCAAGGTAGCGCGTTATCCTGAGCGCACCTACCACCCGCAACGCATCCTGCACCCGCTCAAACGCAATGGCCCCAAGGGCTCGGGCCAGTTTGTGCCAGTCAGCTGGGAAGAGGCGCTGGACGACATCGCCCGTCGGCTTGCAGCCATTGCGCAGCGTGGCCCGGACGCCGCGCAGGCCATCCTGCCCTACAGCTACGCGGGCACCATGGGCCTGGTGCAGGGCGAAAGCATGGCTGCGCGCTTTTTTCATAAGCTGGGCGCCTCGTTGCTGGAACGCACCATTTGTTCCACCGCCGGTGGCGAGGGCCTGGTGCATACCCTGGGTGGCAAGCTCGGTACGCGGGTGCAGTTTTTTGCCGAGTCCCGCCTCATCCTCATCTGGGGCAGCAACTCCATCACCAGCAACCTGCACTTTTGGCGTTATGCCCAGGAAGCCAAGCGCCAGGGCGCCAAACTGATTTGCATTGATCCGCGCAAGAGCGAAACGGCGGACAAATGCCACGAGCACATCGCACTGCTGCCCGGCACCGACGCCGCGCTGGCGCTGGCGCTGATGCACGAACTGATCCGCAACGACTGGCTGGACCACGATTATCTGCAACGCTACACCCTCGGATGGGAAGCCTTGCGCGCACGGGCCCTGCAGTGGCCGCCCGAGCGGGCAGCGCAGGTGTGTGGCATCGATGTGCAGCAAATCACCGCGTTGGCACGCGACTACGGCAGCTGCATGCAGCACGGCGAGCCAGCGGCCATCCGGCTGAATTACGGGATGCAGCGGGTGCACGGCGGCGGCAATGCGGTGCGCGCCATTGCCTGCCTGCCCGCATTGATCGGCGCCTGGCGGCACCGCGCGGGTGGCTTGCTGCTCTCCAGCTCCGGGGCCTTTGCCGCCGCCGCCAATAAGGCCGCCTTACAACGCCCGGACCTGCTCGCCGGACGTACGCCGCGCAGCATCAATATGGTAACGATTGGCGACGACCTGTTGCGCGCCGCTTCTGCCGATTTCGGTCCGGCAATCGACGCCGTGGTGGTCTATAACAGCAACCCGGTCGCGGTGGCGCCGGATTCGGCCCAGGTGGTGGCCGGTTTTGCCCGGGAAGACCTCTTCACCGTGGTACTGGAGCATTTCCAGACCGATACCGCCGACTATGCCGACTACATCCTGCCCGCAACCACCCAACTGGAGCACTGGGACATCCATTCCAGCTACGGCCACACCGACGTGCTGCTGAATCGTCCCGCCATTGCGCCACTGGGCGAGGCCAAACCCAATGCGCAGATTTTCCGGGAACTGGCCGCGCGCATGGGTTTTACCGAATCCTGTTTCACCGAAGACGACGAGAGCCTGTGCCGGACTGCGTTTGCGGGCACGGTGGATTTTGAACTGCTGCTGCGCCAGGGCTTTGCGCCCATGGCTCTGGCAGACGCACCTTTCGCCCAGGGCGGCTTTCCCACACCATCTGGCCGCTGCGAGTTTTTTAGTGAACGCCTTGCTGCTCAGGGGTACGATGGTTTACCCGATCATGTCCCCAACCATGAGACTGTGGGTAGTTCCAGCACCTATCCGCTGGCCATGATTTCACCACCGGCGCGCAATTTCCTGAATTCGAGCTTTGTCAACGTGGACAGCCTGCGGCAGATGGAGGGCGAGCCGATCCTGGAAATCCATCCCGTTGACGCCCAGGCGCGCAAGGTCCAGTCCGGCGCCGTGGTGCGCGTATTCAACCAGCGGGGCGAGTACCACTGCAAGTGCGTAGTCTCACCACGCGCCCGCCCAGGCGTGGTCAATGGCCTGGGTGTGTGGTGGCGCAAACTGGGCCTGGCTGGCAGCAACGTTAACCAGCTCACCAGCCAGAAACTGACCGATATGGGCCATGGCCCGACGTTTTACGACTGTCTGGTGGAAGTGGAAGTCGCGGCATCCTGCAGTTGATTTGCTCACCTTTTAATAGCCGCCCCCGCACGTCCCGTAAGCCCAGAAGCCTGATTTGATGCTGATTACTTCTCACGCTTTGCCAACCGGATGTTCAGCTTGCAGTGCTTTGCAGCGTGCGTGAAGTCTTGATCTGCGGTCAAGAGCGTGAGGCGGAGCCTCGTTAGGAGTTGATGTTTCCGAAGCCTCTGCCGGTGAATACATGGTGCTTTTGTGTCGGTTCAGGAAAAATAGTCAGGCTCGTTGCCAGCTTTCCACTTGATGTTGCATCCAAGACTCGGGTACTGATTCTGGTCCACTGGTTCACCGGCTAGCAGTTGATCCATAGCGAGGCGAAGATTGCTGCCTGTCACAGGTTTGCCATTCCCGGGTCGACTGTCATCGAGTTGTCCGCGATAGACGAGTTGGCGGTTTTGATCGTAGAGAAAATAATCCGGAGTGCAAGTGGCCTCGTACTTTTGAGCCACTTTCTGACTTTCGTCGTAACAGACAGGAAAATTAAAACCTTCCTCCTGCGCCATCGACTTGAGTTTCTCTGGCGCGTCATCCGGATATTTCGAGATGTCATTGGCCGAGATTGCGACCATGCCGATTCCTTTGGAGATGTAATCTCTGCCAATGCGTGCAAGTTCGCCTTTCACATGCTGCACGTAGGGGCAGTGCCGGGAGAGGAATATCACCAAAAGGCCTTTGGTGCCAACGGCAGTATTTAATGAAATCTGTTGGCCAGATACAACATCAGGCAATTGAAAATCAGCGGCTTGAAGGCCGAGTGGGGACATTTTTGAGGCAGTAGCAGCCATTTTTTATCCTTTAGATTGCTTCAGATCAGGCTGCCAAGCGTTGAAACTTTTCGTTAACCACTTCGAAGCTGGATCAGCCAGCCACCGATTTTCTGGCATTTGTTGTGTAATTTCAGTGCGTTGATGGGACTTTTGGCCTCTGCGGTTTGTGCCCAGTCGCCTATGCATAGCGTTTTCCGTTTCAGAATGGGATTTGTAACCCATTGAAATAAAAGGGTTCTGTGCAAAGGGCGACCTACGCACAAAACCCGGAAACCGCGCCAGTACTGGGGATTCCAGGGGGTAGGAAAAAGGCAGATGTTGCGTCTGTCATAGGTTGTGTGGTGGGTGATGACGGGCTCGAACCGCCGACCTACGCCTTGTAAGGGCGCCGCTCTACCAACTGAGCTAATCACCCCACCTGAAAACCTGACCTATCCGTTCAGCGCATCCCGCAATGCCTTGCCTGGACGAAACTTGGGAACCCTGGCTGCACTGATTTTAATCACATCGCCTGTGCGCGGGTTACGACCGGTGCGTGCGGCACGTTTGCCGACAGTAAACGAACCGAATCCGACCAATGATACCACTCCGCCCTTTTTCAGGACCGTAGTGACCGCCCCAAGGGTTGACTCCAAAGCACGGGTCGCAGCTGCTTTGGAAATGTCCGATTGCAACGCAATGTGCTCAATCAGCTCTGACTTATTCACGAAGACTCCTTGTATTCGAGCAGTATTACTGGATGACTTTTCATGTATTCCTGATTGATTGTGGCAGCTTATGTTCCCAACTCACCGATCAATCAAAAAGATTGCTCTGATCCTATGAATCAATGCATTGCAAAAGCAACAAAATGTTAATTTCTCAAAAATAGCGTTGCTTCTGCCCCGGATGACGTGCGGGGGCGCATTTTAGTATGCTTTTGGTGCAAATTTTGTCGAGCACAAGACAGAAATCCACCGTGCGGTCCGTGCGTTTGTGGTGTGGTAGCATCAAAACGGTGGTTGCTCGGTTTGTGACGAACTCCCTATTTGCCTGCCCTGGTCGTGCGATGGCAAGGCTGTCTGGCGACCTTCGACCTGCGTATCCGGTTCAGATCATTGATTAACAGATGGTGAAATGATGAAAGCAGTTATTCTTGCTGGCGGCCTTGGAACCCGGATTTCCGAAGAAACCCACCTCAAACCCAAGCCCATGATTGAAGTAGGTGGTATGCCCGTACTCTGGCATATCATGAAAATCTACTCTCATTACGGCATTCACAATTTCATCATCTGCTGTGGCTACAAAGGGTACGTCATCAAGGAGTATTTTGCGAATTACTTCCTGCACATGTCGGATGTTACTTTTGACCTGGGCAACAACAGCATGAAAGTACATCAACTGAAAGCAGAGCCCTGGAAAGTAACCCTTGTGGACACTGGGGTCGAAACCATGACGGGAGGACGGCTCAAGCATGTTGCTCCCTATATCGACGACCATGAACCTTTTTGCATGACCTATGGCGATGGGGTTAGTGACGTTAATATTGCCCAGGTGCTTGCTTTTCACAAAGCGCATGGTTTGCAGGCCACCATTACCGCTACCTATCCACCTGGTCGCTTTGGCGCATTGGATATCAAAGATGGGCGCGTCCTTTCCTTCAAGGAAAAACCCAAAGGTGATGGAGGGATGATCAATGGCGGTTTCTTTGTCCTGTCGCCCAAAGTCCTTGATCTTATAGACGGTGCACAAACCATCTGGGAGCGTGAACCTTTGGAGCGACTCTCCAGACAAGGCCAGCTTGCTGCCTACGAACATGATGGATTCTGGCAGCCTATGGACACGCTGCGCGATAAATCGTATCTGGACGAACTGTGGAACAGCGGACAGGCTCCCTGGAAAGTATGGGCGTGAATGCGTCTTTCTGGCATGGGCGATCCGTTTTTGTTACGGGTCATACGGGTTTCAAGGGCAGCTGGTTGTGCTTGTGGCTGCAAAGTCTGGGCGCAAAAGTTACCGGCTACGCACTGACACCACCAACCTGCCCCAGTCTGTTTGAAGTAGCACGGGTTGCAGCAGGCATGGCGTCCATCGTTGGCGATATTCGGGATTTGCCTGCCCTGTTGCGCGCCATGCAGGCAGCACAGCCCGAAATCGTGATCCACATGGCCGCCCAGCCACTGGTACGCCGCTCTTACATAGATCCGGTCGAAACCTATTCCACCAATGTCATGGGCACCGTGCATCTCTTGGAATCCGTAAGACAAACTCCGGGCGTGCGCGCCGTGGTCAATGTCACCACCGATAAATGCTATGAAAATAAAGAGTGGGTGTGGGGCTATCGTGAAAACGAACCGATGGGTGGATTTGATCCTTATAGCAGCAGTAAAGCTTGCGCTGAACTGGTGACTGCCGCTTATCGCAGTTCATTTTTTGGTACGGGTGCAGCTATCGCCACCGCCCGCGCCGGCAATGTGATTGGTGGTGGCGATTGGGCAGAAGATCGATTGATCCCCGATATTCTGCGTGCCTTTGCGCAAAACCAGCCCGTCATCATTCGCAACCCGCACGCCATACGCCCGTGGCAACATGTACTGGAACCGCTCTCGGGCTACCTGAGCCTGGCAGAACATTTATACGAGCACGGTGCCGCGTTCGCCGAGGGGTGGAACTTCGGCCCCCACGACCATGATGCCCGTCCGGTGCAATGGATTGTGGAGCATCTGGTCAACCGCTGTGGCAATGGTGCAAGTTGGCGGCAAGACAGCGGCGCGCATCCACACGAGGCCCATTACCTTAAATTAGACATCTCCAAAGCCAGGACTCGCCTCAACTGGTGCCCGCACTGGGACCTCGCAATCAGCCTGGACAAGATAGTGGAGTGGCACAATGCGTTCACCAAGCAACAGGACATGCAAAACTTCAGCTTGAACCAGATCATGGACTTTCACCCACCCGCAGGAAGCTTGGCATGCAAGCAATAAAAGCACTCTACAAAGAAGGCAAAATTCAGCTGCTTTCCCCGCTTCAAGGCGTTACGGAGGCGGAGCTATTTATCATCGTGCTCGACAAGTCGGAGCAGGCAGGTGGTGTTGCACAGTCGTTTCTTCGCGCCATGGATTCATCCGAGCAGGATTTCAATGCCATAGGCCAGGCGGGCTTTTTTGAGACCGACGAAGATAACAACGTAGACTGGGAGGACATCTTCGATGTTAAGCCCCGGTGATATTGTTCTTCTGGACTTTCCCTATACCAACCAGGCGGGTAGCAAAGTGCGCCCTGGGTTGGTGCTGGGTGTCAATCCACACAACACGCGCGACGATGTCAATATTGCTTACATCACAACCGAAGTCGATGCCTACGTCTATGACACAGCGGCTGTTTTGTTGTCAGCCAGCGATATGGCAGAAGGTACACTGAAGCGGCCAAGCGTGGTACGGGTGGACAAGGTGCTGACCATACACAGCAGCAAATGCCGCAAAGTGGCAAGTCTTGGTCCTGCAAAAATCGACGAAGTTTTACGCAAGGCAACTTTGGTGCATGTGGACAACTTTGCTGCCAACAAGTACCGTTTGCCTGTGTTTATCCCAGGCGCCACGATGGTTCCCCCTTCTGGGAAAGTCATCGGACCAAAAGAGTTAAAAAACATGGTCGAGGCCGCGCTGGATGGCTGGCTGACCACCGGACGATTCAACGCCGAATTTGAAAAAAAACTCGCGGCATTCATTGGGGTCAAGCATGCCATCACCGTTAATTCCGGTTCCTCGGCCAATCTGGTTGCATTCAACACCTTGACCTCGCCCAGGCTGGGTGCGCGGGCCATTCGACAAGGGGATGAAGTCATTGGCGTGGCGGCAGGTTTTCCCACCACGGTGAACCCCATTTTGCAATTTGGCGCGGTACCCGTATTCGTCGATGTGGACCGCCTGACGCACAACATTGACGCCAGCAAGATCGAAGCTGCCATCGGCCCCAAAACCAGGGCCATCATGCTGGCGCACTCCCTGGGCAATCCCTTTAATCTGGATGTGGTCACTGCACTGTGTAAAAAATACAACTTGTGGCTGGTGGAAGATTGCTGTGATGCATTGGGAACCACCTACCGTGGCCAGATGGTGGGTACTTTCGGCGACATTGCCACCTTGAGTTTTTACCCGGCACACCACATCACGATGGGCGAAGGAGGGGCAGTCTTTACCAACAGCGATGAACTCAAGACTATTGCCGAGAGTTTTCGTGACTGGGGGCGCGACTGTTACTGCCAGCCGGGCAAGGACAATACCTGTGGCAAGCGTTTTTGCCAGAAACTGGGCGATTTACCCCAAGGCTACGACCACAAATACACCTACAGCCACCTGGGCTATAACCTCAAGATCACCGACATGCAAGCGGCGTGCGGGTTGGCCCAACTGGAAAAAGCCAGTGATTTCATTCGTGCGCGCAAAGCCAATTTTGCTTTTCTGAAAGAGCGCCTCAAGGACTGTGAAGAATTTGTGCATCTGCCACAGGCGACCGAGCATTCCGATCCTTCCTGGTTTGGTTTCCCCATCACACTCAAGGAAAACTGCCCCGTCACGCGCCTGGATTTGCTCACCTATCTGGACCAGCACAAGATCGGCACACGCTTGCTGTTTGCCGGAAATCTGACACGCCAGCCCTATATGATGGGGGCTCGCTACCGCATCAGCGGTGATTTGACGAATACCGATAACGTAATGAACAACACCTTCTGGATTGGTGTGCAACCGGCGCTGACCCAGGAAATGCTGGAATTCACCGCGCGCAAGATCGAGGTGTATCTCGGGGTTAATTTTTAATCGATTACTGGAAAAGCTTCATGGGATATATCAAGCAAAAAGACAGGGAACTTTTCGAGAATTTCTTTGTTCTGGAACTGGCGAATAACCACCTGGGCAAGCTGGAGCGCGGGCTGAAAATTATTCGCAACCACGCAGCCGTCGTGCGCTACAACAATGTCAAGGCAGCAATCAAACTTCAGTTCCGCGATGTCGATGAATTTATTCACCCGGAATTCAGGGGGACTTCCGAACATCGCTACATCAAGAAAACCGAAGACACCCGATTGAGTCGCGCTGATTTTGCACGCATGGTGGAAGAAATTCGCTACATGAGTTGCATCCCCATGGCGACCCCTTTTGATGAAGCCTCTGTCGATCTTTGTGTCGAGTTTGATATGCCCCTCATCAAGATAGCCAGTTCCGACATGAACGACTGGGTATTGATTGAAAAAATCGCTTCCACCCGTCGGCCCACCATCACATCCACGGGTGGTGCATCGGAAAAAGACCTGGACGATCTGGTGCGGTTTTACGAAAAACGCGATATTCCGCTTGCCATCAATCATTGTGTGTCCTTGTACCCATCAGAAGATGGCGAACTTGAACTCGATCAGATTGATTACCTGAGAGACAGGTATCCGGACCATGTGATTGGCCTTTCCACACACGAATACCACGATTGGCAATCCTCCATGCTGATTTCCTACGGTAAAGGCGTGCGGACGTGGGAACGCCATATAGACATTGACCATGAAGGGGTTCCGGTTTCACCTTACTGCTCCTTACCCGAGCAATGTGACACCTGGTTCAAGGCATTCCACAAGGCTGCGGAAATGTGCGGTGGTCGTGGCCGTTCCAAGCGCATTATTTCCAGAAAGGAAATCGAATATCTGGATGCGCTCGTGCGGGGTGCATACGCAAGAAATGACCTGGAGCCCGGCTATGTATTCACCAAAGAGAGTTTCGAGCGCGACTTCTATCTGGCAGTTCCGCTGCGTAAAGGCCAGTTGTCTTGCCGTGAGGTAATGAATGGTGAACACCTGGCGCTTGGCATCAAGGCGGATCAACCGCTGACCATTGACCATGTCAGCGGACCCTATAGCCAGAATGCTGCGCTCAAGGGCCTGATTTTGAATCGCGGGCTGTAAATGAAAACCGTAGCAGAGCAGATTGCCGATTGGCTGGTACGCCAGGGAATAGAACAGGTATTCACCGTCACCGGTGGTGGGGCGATGTTTTTGAATCAGGCGCTGGGTAGCCACCCTGGGCTTGTGAGTACCTTCATGCACCATGAGCAGGCCTGTGCGATGGCCGCAGAAGGCTATGCGCGCATTGCCGGGAAACCCGCTGTCGTGATGCTGACCACCGGGCCTGGCTCCATCAATGCCTTCAACGGCGTGTATGGCGCGTTTACCGACTCCATCCCCATGATCGTGATCTCAGGCCAGGTCAAGCGCGAAACCTGCTTGTCCTTTCACGACCTGCCGGGTTTGCGCCAACTGGGGGACCAGGAAGGCCCCACCGTGGCTATGGCATCGTCCATTTGCAAGAGCGCCACGCTGATTCGCAACGCCGCACAGGTGCAAACTGCCTTGCCTGCGGCCTATGCACTGGCTATTTCGGGCCGTCCTGGGCCGGTCTGGCTTGATATTCCTTTGGACATTCAATCGTCCAAAGAGGCCTTGACCATTTCTGATCCACCTGCCATAGAAAAAACGCAGGCACCCAAGCTGGAGGCTGCCTGCCTGGAAATCATCGAACGTCTACGCCGGGCGCACCGCCCGCTGATTCTGGGGGGCACCGGTGTGCGTTTGGCGGGGGCGGTTGGCCTCTTGCGGCAATTGGTGGAAGACACCGGTATTCCGCTGGCCACAGCCTGGACCCATGATCTGATTGCCTCCGACCATCCCCTGTTTGCCGGACGCCCAGGCACCATCGGCACACGTTCGGGCAACTTCTGCCTGCAAAACGCCGACGTGGTGCTGGTCATCGGCTCACGCCTGAACATCCGCCAAACCAGCTACAACTGGGACTCCTTTGGCAAGAACGCCTGGATTGTGCAAGTGGACGTGGACGCAGCCGAACTGGCCAAGCCCGGCGTGCAGGCCGACCTCAAGGTGCAGGCGGATGCTTTAGCGTTCATCGAGACACTGCGCCGCCTGTTTGCACAATCTACCTTACCGAACTTTTCGGCCTGGGGTGCCTGGTGCCGCGAGATCGGGACGCGCTACCACGTGCGCAAAGAGCACACGCAAAAGCCAGGTGCCCCGCTCAATCCCTATGTCGTAGTTGATCGCATCTTTCGCCAGATGCGTGATAACGATGTCGCGGCCTGCGGCAACGCTTCTGCTTGCATCCTGCCGTTTCAGATGGCCCATCTCACAGTCAACCAGCGCCTGTTCAGCAACTCAGGATCGGCCTCGATGGGCTACGACCTGCCCTCGGCCATAGGCGCTGCATGTGCGGACAACAACAAACGGCGGGTGATCTGTTTTGCCGGCGATGGCAGTCTGCAGATGAATATCCAGGAACTGCAAACCCTCAAAACCACGGGTCGTAATGTGATCGTGGTGGTGATAAACAATGCAGGTTACTTGTCCATCTGGCAAACCCATGAAAACTTCTTTGGTCGCGTTATCGGCGCTACCCCCGCATCCGGTGTGGAGTTTCCCGACTTTGAGTCCGTTGCAAAAGCCTATGGTCTCAAGGCCGCGACGATTCGCAGTGAGGCAGACCTGTCCCGGCTGGATGCCCTGCTGCAAGAAGACGGCCCGCTGTTGCTGAATGTAGTGGTCGATCCACGCCAGGAGTTTGCTCCGCGCATCAAATCGCGTGTGGACGAAAACGGCCAGTTTGTCACCCCGGAACTGGACGACATGCACCCCTTCCTGGCCCCGGCAGAGCTCAAGGCCGTGGCGGACTCTGCCCGTGCCATCCAGGCCAGCGTCTGACCATCTGCTAACGTGGTGCCGACCATGACCGACCACTTTTCAGCAGAACTGCATACCCTGGCCAGGCGCTTTGCCGACAAGCCGACCAAAACGATCTCCTCCAATCAGCCTGTGTGGATTTTTGGTGCTGGTCAGTTTGGCCGCGACCTGTGCCGTGCGTTGCAAGGTACCGGCCACACCGTAGCGGGCTTTGTCGAAACCAGACCCGTTGCCGAACAGGTCATGGGGCTGCCGCTGATGAACTGGCAGCAGTGGTCTCCCGTGCACTGCGCAGCCCCTTTGTGCATCGGCATCTTCAACCGGGGTATGCCATTGGACACGCTGGAGGCCTTGGCGCGCGAAGCCGGAGCACGCGATGTGTTCCTGCCTTGGGATGTGTACCACGCACTCCAGCAGGACTTGGGCTGGCGCTTCTGGTTAAGCGAACCCGAGCGTATCCTGAGCCAGATCGACACCATTGCGAACGCGCTGAACTGCCTGAGCGATGACGCCAGTAAACGCTGCCTGCTGGACATTGCTGCTTTTCGCCTGGGACTGCACACGTCCTACGGCAGTTTTCGTCATCCAGAAAACCAGTATTTCAACCCGCTAACCTTGGATCTATTCCAGGGAAAACCCATTCGCTTCGTCGATGGCGGCGCCTACAACGGCGACACCTACCTGGAGTTGTGCAAACTGGCCGACGTACAGGTAGCCTACCTGTTTGAGCCGGATAGCGCGAATTATGCTCAACTGGTCAACCATGTGCGCGGTAGCACACATCCGGTGCAGTGCTTGCCACTGGGCTTGTCCGATGGCTACCGCATCCTGGGCTTCAGTGCCGGACAAGGTGAAGGTGCATCCATTACCGAAAACGGCACCACCCACATTGCGGTAACGGCATTGGACGATGTATTGGCCGGGCACACCGTTGATTTCATCAAACTGGATGTCGAAGGCGCCGAAATGCAAGCCTTGCAAGGAGCGCAGCAATTGATCCGGCGCTGTCGCCCGGTGCTTTCCCTGTCGCTGTACCACCATCCGCACGACCTGTGGGAATTACCCCTGATGCTGACCCGATTGTGCGAGGGCTACCGCTTTTATATCCGTCAGCACTTCTTCAACAGCTTTGACAGCGTGCTGTATGGCGTGCCGCAGTCAGCATCCATGGCATTACAGAAAGACAGTAACCCAGCATGATCACATCCCAAACGTCCCTTGCGGCCGATATGAAGCAGAAGTTGGCCGATGCGTACGCGGCCATTCGCAGCCAGGCACCCTGGAGCCATCCGAAGTCACCCGAAATATCGCACCACCGTGTACTACCGCACGCAACCTATAGTCCGTGGTTGCTTGATGAAGGCTTTCAGACGGTTTTCCAGCACATCAGGAACCATACCCTGGTGGACATTTACCGCTGCTATGAACTGTGGACACTGGGCCAGCAACTGAGCCATGTGCCAGGCAACTACCTGGAAGTGGGGGTGTGGCGTGGCGGCACCGGCGCCTTGCTCGCATCCACTGTAAAAGACAACGCTGCCAAGCATGTCTATCTGGCTGACACTTTTCAGGGGGTGGTGAAGGCCGGTGGCGCGGATACCGTGTATGTTGGCGGGGAACATGCGGACACATCATCCGCGCTGGTGTCTGACTTGCTCAAGGGACTGGGGCTTTCAAACTTCACTTTGCTCGAGGGGATATTCCCAGAGCAAACGGCCAGTGGCTTCCAGGGTAAATTGGCTTTGCTGCACTGCGATGTGGATGTGTACTCTTCCGCAAAGGACGTGGTGGAGTGGGGTATTCCGCTGCTCAGTAGTGGCGGATGTATCGTTTTCGATGATTATGGCTTTTCGGGTTGCGAAGGGGTTACCAAGCTGGTGAATGCGCTGCGTTCGGACAAGGGCTTCCTATTCATCCACAACCTGAATGGTCACGCCATCCTTATCAAGAAATAAAGCCGCAGGACTTTTACATGCCCCAGGTTTCACGTCCCTGCCCGATCTGCACCAGTGAATCTGCCGCCTTGTGTTTTACCAACCCAATGGCAGCGATAGGTGGGTTCGACATGAGCTACGCGGTTGTGCGCTGCAAGCACTGCGGCTTCCACTATGCCCAACAGTTGGCAGACAACGCCACCTTCAGCGCCTACTACCAGACGGTTTCCAAATACGATGCGCCCGAGTCTGTAGCCCCGGTAGACCAGGCGCGCATTGACGCCACCGTGCGCTTTCTCGATGGTCGCCTGGCAAAAACGCAGCGTATTGCCGACCTGGGCTGCGGCTATGGTGCCCTGCTGGGCGGCCTGCAAGCCGCCGGATGGCACTATCTGCAAGGACTGGACCCTGCTCCCAATGCGGCGCAATGTGCGCTCAAGATGTTTGGCGTGAAAGGTATCCAGCGCGGCCTGATGTCGGAGGCACACACGGTGCTGAATCTGCAGGAGGTTGATGTGATCTGCATCATGTGTGTGCTGGAACACCTGCCACAACTGCGATCCGACCTCTCCCGGCTTTTCTCCCGATTGCGACCGGGCTGCAAAGTGCTGATCGAAGTCCCAGCCATCGAGTATTTTCTCAACCCCGACAGCGAACCCTTTGGTGAGTTTTCACTGGAACACATTCAGTTTTTTGATGCCCCGTCGCTGACAAACCTGATGTATTCCTTGGGTGCCAAGCAACTTGCGCTGGAACTGTTGCCTTTGCCCATGGTGGCCTCTGGCTCCATGCTGGGCCTGTTTGAATGGAGTGGCGCGCCCCCTGTTGATCTCCGCTACGAATACCCGGAAACCAGTCCGTTGACGGCCTATGTTGTTGAATCCCAACGGCAATTAGACCGTGCATTGCAGCGTGTGCCTGCGTGCCCGCTGATCGTTTATGGCGCTGGCTCGCATACAGCCCGCTTATTGGCACATCTGGAGAAAAAATCCGGTTGCAGTGTTCTGGGTATTGTTGACAGCAACCCCAATCTTGCAGGCAAGCAAATGGGCCGTTGGTCGGTGCGATCACCCTCCAGCATCCATGAAACACCCGATGTTCCCGTTCTGGTGTCGTCGTTTCGTTCGCAAAACGCCATCGCAGCGCACCTGCAAAAGTCCGTTGCCAATCCCGTGGTGCTGATGTACCACTGAGTACCACTGAGTGCCAACGGCATGGACAGCGCTAACCACATCCTGCTCACCGGCGGTACCGGCTTTTTCGGTCGTGCGTTGCTGCGTCACTGGCTGGAACAAGATCGCCAGGGGTACAAAGCTCCACACGTCACCCTGTTATCCCGGAATCCACAGCGCTTTGCAAGCCAGTTTCCTGCGCTGGTAGCGCATCCCTGGTTACGCATGGTGCAGGGCGATATTTGCGCTGCGGCCACCTTGCCACGGGACGCAGTGTTTACGCACGTATTACATGCCGCTGCCGACTCCACAACCGGCCCTTTGTTGTCGCCGCAGGAGCGCTTTGACCAGATCGTGCATGGCACCCGCAATGTGCTGGATCTGGCCGTCCATTGCGGTGCCAAACGTTTTCTGTTGACCAGTTCCGGCGGCGTGTACGGTGCCCAGCCGCCCGACATGGCGCAGATTCCTGAACATTGCCACACCCTGCCCGACCCGCTCAATGCGGCCCATGCCTACAGCATAGCCAAGCGCATGGCCGAACACCTGTGCGCGCTGTACATGCAGGCGCATGGACTGCCCACCGTGGTAGCACGCTGCTTTGCCTTTGTTGGCCCGGACTTGCCATTGGATGTGCATTTTGCCATCGGTAATTTCATTCGCGATGCGTTGCAAGCCGAATCGATTACGGTGCAAGGCGATGGCAGTCCCTTGCGTTCTTACCTGGATCAACGCGATCTGGCACATTGGCTTTTGACCATGTTGTTTCATGGTCAAGCTGGGCAGGCCTACAACGTAGGTTCCGACAACGCCATCAATATCCGGGATCTGGCCCATACCGTGCGCGATTTGATTGCCCCCCACAAACCCGTCCACATCCTGCAAAAAGCCGATGAAACCTCGGCGCGCAACCGCTATATCCCGTGCATCGCCAAAGCCCGGAATGCGCTCGGCTTGAAAGTGACGATCAGCCTGGAGGATGCCATCCGGTTTGCTGCCAGCGCCCATTCGGGTAATTCAGCCTGAATGCCACACCAAACATGCGGGGATCGCTATGAAATTTAATTCAATCATCTTCGATCTGGATGGTACGCTGGTTGACAGTGCCTCGGGTATCCTGACATCTTTGGGGCATGCGGCGGAGCTTACAGGAATAACTCCGGCGCGTGCCTTGACACCCGATATCATTGGTCCACCGCTGACAGACACCCTGCGCGCCCTGTTCCCACATGCCGACGCTGCCACGCTTGCCAAAGTTACCGCAGCATTCAAGCAACACTATGACACCGAAGGGTGCCTTCATAGCCAGCCGTTTGAAGGTATCCCTGAATTGTTGAAAATGCTGAATGCTGCTGGCTGTGCTGTTTTCATCGCCACCAACAAGCGGCAGTTTCCTACACACAGAATCATCAGCCATCTGAATTGGAATTCCCATTTTGTTGCGGTGTACTCACCGGACAGCATCCACCCCCATGCAGACAGCAAGGGAAAGTTGTTGCGCCATATTCTTGAAAAACATGGTTTGGCTAGCGATGCCACGTTGTACGTCGGGGACCGATACGATGACTACGAAGCGGCAAAATTTTCCGGCTTGGCCTTTGCATTCGCCACCTGGGGCTTTGGTGCTGCCGATGCGCTGGTACCACAGGAATGCGAGCGCTTAGAGACGACAGAGTCCTTGCGCCATCTTGTTTTGACCTTGTAGGGTCAAAAAAGGGTGTTGTCGTAGGTTGCAGGTGTGCCCGCTTCTTTGCATTACTCCACAATTAATAGCGGCTCCCGCACACTCCACGGGGGATAGCGGCATATTCTGCAAAGGGTGCGAGGGGAAATGTCTCATTTTTACCCCACTTGCTGGACCCGCAAACCGGCCAAGCCCCAAGGAAATATGCATAAACTTGGCTGAAGCCCTTGCAAAACGTGCGCAGGCAGCTTCAATAAGAATAGCAATTTGTCACTGCCAAATCCTTCGGTTTGAGTGCTTGCCTCTACACTTTACCCCCTGATGCGCACTAAAGTTCCAAGGTTGTTACGATCCCATAAACAGTCAAGGAGCTTGCGATGAAACAGCAGCTGAACCGTCTTTCAATCCGGGCCAAACTTGGCCTGCTGCTGGCACTGAGCCTGATTGGCATGTTGGTAATCACAGCATTTGCGGCGCGTAGCCAGTTCCAGCAAGGTTTGCATGACCGCAAGGACGTGGTGCAGCATACCGTTGAATCGGCTTCGGGCGTGCTCCAATGGGCCTATAAACTGGAGAGTTCCGGCAGCGTGACGCGCGCGCAGGCGCAGGAGATGGCCAAGGCAGCCATCGGGTTGATGCGTTACGACGGCAAGGAATATTTCTGGATCAATGACTTGCAGGGTGTCCTGGTGATGCACCCCATCAAACCAGACCTGGCGGGCAAGCCTAGCAATACGATTCGCGATCCCAACGGTATTCTGGTTATCGAAGAAGCCGCGAAAATCGCCAAAAACCAAGGCGCTGGCTACTTGTCTTATTTTTGGCCTAAACCCGGCAAGGATGCGCCAGTAGAAAAAATATCCTACGTGCAACATTTTGAACCCTGGGGCTGGGTAGTGGGTTCGGGCTTGTACGTGGATGATTTGCGTGACGCCTTCATGGTCAACGCCTTGAGCCTCGCCGCACAGGTGGCGGCAATTGCGCTGGTCGTGGGCTGGTTTGCCTGGGTTATTTCGAGCTCCATCGCACGCGGCATCGGCAAGGCGGTCAAGGTCTTGCACGTCATGGCCGAAGGGGATTTGACAGTGCCCATTCAGCCCAGAGGCACCGACGAAGTGGCCAGGCTGTTGCACACCATGGTGGAGATGCAGACCAAATTCACCTCCGTTGTGCGCTCGGTACGCCAAGGTTCGGAGAGCGTTTCCACGGCCAGCACCGAGATTGCTGCGGGGAATCAGGATTTGTCGGCCCGCACCGAAGCCCAGGCCAGCGCACTGCAGGAAACGGCTGCTTCGATGGAGCAACTCGGCGCCACGGTCAATAAAAATGCCGACAGCGCACGCCAGGCCAACCAACTGGCAAGAGATGCGTCTTCCGTTGCCATCAAGGGCGGCGAGGCGGTCAACGAGGTGGTTCAAACCATGAAGGACATCAACGCGTCCAGCCGCAAGATTTCCGACATTATTCAAGTGATTGATGGAATTGCATTCCAGACCAATATCCTGGCGCTCAATGCTGCGGTTGAGGCTGCGCGCGCTGGTGATCAGGGACGCGGGTTTGCCGTGGTTGCGAGCGAGGTGCGTGCTTTGGCCAGTCGCTCGGCGGAAGCCGCCAAGGAGATCAAGGGGTTGATACAGGCCAGTGTGGAACGTGTGGAAGATGGTACCGCTCTGGTGGACAGGGCCGGTGCCACCATGACCGATGTGGTTGAGTCCATTCAGCGAGTCACCGAACTGATGGGAGAAATCAGCAATGCCAGCAATGAACAGGCGATAGGGGTTTCCCAGGTAGGCGAGGCCGTATCACAAATGGACCAGACGACGCAACACAATGCCGCCATGGTGGAAGAAATAGCCGCCTCCGCAGCCGGGTTGATGGCGCAGGCGCATGATCTGGTGCAAAACGTTGCCGTGTTCAAGCTGGGCAACTCGGGCCGAAGAACTTCGCTCGCCATGATTTCTGATCAGGCCATCTGATGTACAGGTACAGCATGCGCACCCCTCTGATGCCCTTTTTGACGAGAGTGGCCCTGGCTTGTGCAAGCGCGTGCAATACCTACGCTGCCACGGATCTGACCGCGCTCAGTCTGGAACAGTTGATGGACATTCCCGTGATAGGAGCTTCCAAATACGAGCAGAAACAAAGTGCAGTTGCAGCTTCTGTGCGCGTCATCACGCGCGAGGAGATACGCAATTTTGGCTGGCGCACCCTGGATCAGGCACTGAGCAGTTTGCCTGGTATCCACAGCACCTACGACCGGCAATACCACTACCTGGGCACACGCGGATTCGGGATTCCGGGCGACTACAACACACGGGTGCTGGTCACCATCAATGGCAACCGGATCAACGATGCCGTGTATGACCAGGGCAGCATCGGACGCGAATTTCCTCTGGACCTCAATCTGGTGGAGCGCATCGAATTCATTCCCGGTCCCGGCGGAGCCATCTATGGCCAAAATGCCATGTTTGGTGTGATCAACGTGGTCACCCGCAGTGGCGCGGATGTGGCAGGCAGCGAAATTTTCACATCCTGGCAACAGCCACAAGGCGCAGGCGCTCTGGGGCTGACGGTGGGCAAGCGCTTCGATAATGGTCTGGACATGCTGCTGGGACTCAGCGGTCTGCATGCTTTGGGTGAGAACCGTTACTATGAATTTGGTAACACCGGCGTATCGGGTGTGGCAGCGGGAATGGACGGCGAACGCGAAGGCAAATTCTTTGCGCATCTGGCCCAGGGTTCGTGGGCGCTGGAACTGCTCAATAGCCGCAGCCACAAGGATGACCCGACCGGCAGTTATTTTGCCGATCCGCTCACACCCAACCAGTACATCGTCGATATCTATACCCTGGCCCAGTTGCAGTACCAGGAACACTTTCTGGACAACACCTTGCAGGTGGTGGGGCGGCTGTTTTCCGGGGCTTACCGCTTCGAGGGGCTTTCCATCTACGCCGGTGCGCCGCTGGATGCCTTTGCCGTCAGCGACTGGCAGGGAGTGGAACTGCGCCTGCTGTCCACCGTGCTACAGCAGCACAAGCTGATGTTCGGGCTGGAGCTGCAGGACAACCAGCGGATCGACATGGGATCGCATGACAGACTCAACCCTGCCCGCAGCGTGCTGATTGCCCGTTCGGGTTTTCGCAATGGCATCTACCTGCAAGACGAATACCAGTTCGCCGATAGCCTGGCTGCCACGGTGGGGCTGCGCGTGGATCGCAATGACACCACCGGAACCTCGACCAGCCCGCGCCTGGGGCTTATCTGGCAGGCCAGTCCGGCAACCAGCTTCAAGGCACTCTATGGGCGCGCCCACCGTGCCCCCAATGCCTATGAGCGCGATTACGCCGATGGTGTTTCCCAGGTGGCCAACCCGGCGCTTGTGGGTGAGCGTGTGGATACGCTGGAGTTCGTTGCCGACCACCGTATTGACCACGACCTGAGCCTGCGGGGCAGCGTGTACCAGTGGAATATGCACGACCTGGTGTCTTTGGGGATTGATCCGCTGAGCGGTTTGTCGCAATACCAATCCGGAGAAGCGGTACGTGCCACCGGCATTGAGCTATCCGCCGACAAAACCTGGAGCACCGGCATGCGTTTGCGTGCCAGTTTATCCTTGCAACAGGTGCGCGATGCCCTGGGTGCAAACCTGGCCAATTCCCCCGAGCAACTGGTGCGCATCAACGTATCGACTCCCTTGCCGTACGCCGGCTTGCACCTGGGGTATGAACTGCAATACGACAGCCAACGTCTCAGTCTTGATGGTCATTATCTCGGCGCTTACACCCTGTCACATGTACACCTGCGCACGGATCGGCTTGTGCGGGGGCTGGAGCTGGGTTTTGGCATTCGCAACCTGTTTGACCAGCCCTACGCACATCCTGCTGCCGACACCAACTGGCAAAATGCCCTGGAGCAGGATGGCCGCAGCCTGTACCTCCAGGCGGTTTACCGATTGTGAATCCGATGCACGCACACCCCTTGCATACCGGCGTACAGCCCCGAAAAGGGCCTTGGTGGCATGGGTGGTGCTGCAGCGCAATGCTTGCAATTGGACTGACGCACGGTATATCGGCCAGGGGTGAGGCTTTACCGGAATACCAGTTGAAAGCCGCATTTGTGTACAACTTTGCCAGCTTTACCGAATGGCCTTCCACGGTAGGCAGTGCACTCAATTTATGCATTTATGGCCACGATCCATTTGGTCCCGAGATCGACGGACTCAACGGCAAAAGCATTGGTGCGCGTACTTTGCTCGTCACCCGCAAACACCAGCCCGAAGCGCTCAAGACCTGCCATATCGTCTTCATCGCCGCACCGGACATCCACCAGTTGCCCGTTTTGCTGTCCGGTATCCAGGGCTTACCCATTCTGGTTCTGGCTGACAGTCCCGGCGCTGCGCAACAGGGTGTAACCCTCAATATGAAAATGGCCCAGGGGCGGGTAACGTTTGAAGCCAACCTCGGTGCGGCCCGGACTTCCGGGTTGACCCTGAGCTCACGTATGCTGCGACTGGCCACGGAGGTCATTCCATGACTTCTGCGCCGCAGGTCCGGCTGGAATGGCAACTGCGCCGCATCAACCGGATTGTCCTGGGAGTGACGGTGGCCATCATTGCCGTCGTCATCATTGCCAGCAGTTTCATTCTGGGACTGCTGATGCTGATGGATTCGATTGCACACGAGGCCAGACAACAAGCCGATGCCGTTGCTGCGGCACTGGTTTTTCAGGATACCAAGGCGGCGCATGAATCGTTGCAATTACTGCGCCATGTGCCACGGATTGACGAAGTGGTACTTTACAACCTGGACCAATCGGAATTTGCACGCTACACCCGCGAAGGTTACGGCCAACACACCGACCCGCTGGCCAGCCCTTCACCCCATTCCGAGGTGCGCGCACTGGGCATCCGTCATGTTGAACTGGTTCGGCCCGTGCTGTTCGATGGCCAGGTCAGGGGCAGCATCTATCTGAACTTCAATTTGGATGCGCTCTACCGACAGACCCTATGGGAAATTTTCGTAACGCTTTGTGCCATGTTGCTGGCCGTATCCGTTAGCAGAATCCTGCTGAAACGACTCAATGCCACGATTCTTGATCCGCTGACTGAACTTTCAGACATTACCAAAAAAATTTCCAATTCAACGGACTATGCGCTACGTGCACGGGGCAGCGCCATCGTTGAACTGGACCATCTGGCCCAGGGTTTTAACGCCATGCTGGAACAGGTTCAGCTGCGCGATGCGCGTTTGCAAAATCACGCCGAACACCTCGAAGACGAAATTGCCGCACGCACCGTGGATCTGGTTCAGGCAAAGGAAGCTGCCGAAGCCGCAAGCCGCGCCAAAAGTGAATTTCTGGCCACCATGAGCCACGAGATTCGTACCCCCATGAACGGTGTGCTGGGCATGAACGAATTGTTGCTGGACAGCCCGCTGGACCCGCAACAGCGCCAGTGGGCTGAGATGGTGCAGACCTGCGGGCAACACCTGCTGGGCGTCATCAACGATATTCTGGATTTTTCGAAAACCGAGTCCGGGAAGATGCGGTTTGAGTCGGTGGACTTTGACCTCATCGCGCTGGTGAATGGCACAGCAGCCATGCTCATGCAGACAGCGCAACACAAAGGGCTGGAACTTGCCACCGAATGCATACCGGACATTGCGCACCTGCACGTGCGGGGCGATCCGTTTCGGCTCAAACAAGTGCTCACCAATCTGATCAACAACGCCATCAAATTCACACAACACGGGTTTGTGCTGATCCAGGTAAGGGTACTGGCACAAACCGATGGTGAAGTTGCTTTTCAGCTATCGGTGCAGGACACCGGTGTTGGGATCGACACAGCAGATATTGGCAAGATATTCGAGCAATTTTCCCAGGCTGACAGCAGCACCACACGCCAATTTGGTGGTACTGGCCTGGGCCTGGCCATCTGCCGTCGGCTACTGGACCTGATGGGCGGCACTATTGATGTACATAGCGTCGTCGGAAAGGGGTCCTTGTTTGTCGTTGAATTGCGGCTTCCCTGTGGAAATTCGTTGGTGCCGTTGACACAAGAAAAATCAATCCAGCCAACGCCAAACCAGACAAAGCAAATCTTACGCGGTGAAATTCTGGTGGTGGAAGACAATCCCGCCAATCAGAAACTGGCTTGCGCCATGCTGAACAAGCTTGGCTTGCACGCAGATGTGGCACAAAATGGCCAGGAAGCGCTTCAATGCCTGCGAGAACGTTCCTACGACCTGATTCTGATGGATTGCCAGATGCCTGTCATGGATGGTTATCAGGCTACAGCGGCCATCCGGAAAGGAAGTGCGCCACAACAAACTGCGCTGCCGATTGTGGCCTTGACTGCCAACTTCACGCCCGATGATGAACAACGTTGCCGTGATGCAGGCATGAACGATTTTTTGACCAAACCTTATACCCTGGCGCAATTGCAGGCGGTACTGCAGCGCTGGCTGCCCGTTGGTGACTGGATGATGCCGCCTGCAATCGAACAAATTGAACCAGTTGATGATCCGGCTGCTGATCCGGTCATTGATCCTGCCGTAATCACCGAACTGCGTACGCTGGACCCCCAAGGCGGCATGGGCCTGGTGGTTGAATTGCTGCAAGCATTCCTGTCGGTTGCACAACCGGGGTTGACCGATATTGAACACGCCATCGCCAATGCCGATAACAAGGTATTGACACAGACAACGCACAAGCTCAAGTCCGCAGCAGCCAACATAGGTGCGAAGTCTTTGTCAAAACTATATTGGCAACTGGAACAGCTCGGCCACACTGGCCAGAATCAGCAGGCACAAGAATTACTATTCCCTTTGCGCCAAACCCATGCCAGCACGGTACGCAGAATAAATGAAATCATTGAAAGCACGATGTGATGGACGATCCGGCAAAAATTCTGGTGGCTGACGATGACCCTACTGTGCGCTTGTTGATGCGCGCCTGGCTCAGCAAGGCGGGGTTTGCGGTGACACTGGCGCTGGACGGCGCCGAGGCGCTGCGACTTTTTGAACCAGCCGCCTACGACATGGTTTTTCTGGATGTCGACATGCCCGAGTTAAGCGGAATAGATGTTTGTCTGACATTGCGCGCGCAAGCAGGTGAATATCTGCCCATCGTGATCATGACGGGCGCGGATGATACGGCATCGGTCGAAGTCGCATACCGTGCAGGCGCTACCGATTTCATTGCCAAGCCAGTCAACTGGGCGCTGCTGGGACACCGTGCGCACTTTATTCTGCGTGCGGCCCGCGCTTTATCCGAGTTGGGCGCGGCCATTGCACGCAGCAAACAGGCGGAAGCCGATTTGTTGCGCAGCCAAAGCCAACTGGCCAGCACGCTCAAAGCCGTTCCCGACTTGTTATTCGAAATCGGACTTGATGGTCGCTATTACAGTGCGCACTCGCCACGCACCGATCTGATGGCCACGCCTCCCGAAGAATTCCTGAATAAAAAGGTGTCCGATATATTGCCTGCTGCCGCTGCGTCGATATGCATGCAGGCCATTGCAGAAGCGCACAAGAACGGCTTTTCGGGTGGACGCTGTTTTGAGCTGGAGCTTGGGGGAAAAGCCAAGTGGTTTGAATTGTCCGTTTCACGCAAAGATGATCTTTCCCAAGACGACCCGCGCTTTGTCGTGCTATCGCGTGACATCACCGAACGTAAACTGGCCGAGAAAAAGCTACGGCTTGCGGCCAGCGTTTTCAGTCATGCGCGTGAGGGAATTCTGATTACCGATGCCAAAGGGTTGATTGTCGAAGTCAACGACACTTTCACCGACATCACGGGCTATACGCGCGAGGAGGTACTGGGCAAAAATCCGAACTTGCTGCAATCCGGACGCCATTCATCTGCGTTCTATGCCGAGATGTGGGAAACCATCACTACCACAGGAAACTGGCACGGTGAAATCTGGAACCGGCGCAAAAATGGCGAGGTCTATGCTGACCTGCGCACCATCAGCGCGGTGCGCGACGACAGCGGCAATACGCTGAACTATGTTGCCTTGTTTATCGACATCACCCCGATGAAAGAACATCAGCGCCAGCTGGAGCGTATTGCGCACTACGATGCCCTGACCGCCTTGCCCAACCGCGTTTTATTGGCGGACCGCATGCAGCAGGCCATGCTGCACAGCCAGCGGCGCAATAACGCCCTGGCAGTGGCATACCTTGACCTCGACGGTTTCAAGGCGGTGAACGATACCTACGGCCACAATGTTGGCGATGATTTGCTCATCGCGCTGACCGCACGCATGAAGGCCGTGCTGCGCGATGGCGACACCCTGGCGCGCATCGGTGGCGACGAATTTGTTGCCGTACTCGTCGACATTGCCCAGGTCAAGGACTGTGAAATGGTACTGGAGCGGTTGCTCAAGGCAGCGTCGGACCCGCTGTTGGTGGACAACATACAACTGCAGGTTTCCGCAAGCATCGGTGTGACCATGTACCCGCAGGATGCGGTGGATGTCGATTTGCTGATGCGCCATGCCGATCAGTCGATGTACATGGCCAAACAAGCTGGCAAAAATCGCTACCAGATGTTTGATGTTGCCCAGGATGCCGTCATGCAAACCCAGAAGGAGCATCTGACACACATTCGCCTGGCGCTGGATCGGCACGAGTTCGTGTTGCACTACCAGCCCAAAGTGAACATGAAAAGTGGCAAGGTGGTCGGAGCCGAAGCCCTGATTCGCTGGCAGCACCCACAGCGTGGCCTGTTGGCACCCGGCACATTTTTACCAGACATTGAGAACCACGACCTCATCATCGAGGTCGGCGAATGGGTACTGTCCACGGTACTGGCGCAGATGCGCGTCTGGCACACACAAGGCCTGCTTTTACCCATCAGCATCAACGTCAGTGCGCGCCAACTGCAAGACGAAGGATTTGCAACGCGCGTTGGCGAACTCCTGGCAGAGTATTCCGACGTACAAGCCCAGTTCCTGCAGTTCGAGATACTGGAAACCAGTGCCTTGCAGGACATATACAAGGCAACGGCTGTCATGAAGGCTTGCGAGGCGTTGGGCATCGGTTTTGCGCTGGATGACTTTGGCACCGGCTATTCTTCGCTGGCTTACCTGAAACACCTGCCGGCAAAGACCCTGAAAATTGACCAGAGCTTTGTGCGCGACATGCTGGAAGACCCTGACGATCTGGTCATCATCAACGGCATGATCGGACTGGCCCGCGCCTTTGGCCGACACGTCATTGCCGAAGGCGTGGAAACACTGGCGCACGGTGATCTGTTGCAGTCCATCGGTTGTGATCTGGCACAGGGTTTTGGCATTGCCCGCCCCATGTCCGCCGCAAGCCTGCCCACCTGGATTGCCAACTGGAGCGCCCAGGCAAACTGGACGGCCTGAGTGCTAGCGGGTATGGGAAAATACACGCAACTTAAAACCATGAGGACAACATGCGTATGACTCGCCTCCCATTTCTTCTAGGCTTCCTGAGTATTACCGCGCTGCTGGGCGCTTGCAGCCAGATCGACACGGGCAACGTTGGCGTTGAACGCACACTTGGCAAAGTCAGCCAGGAAGCACTGCCGCCGGGCGTGTACTTCACGCTATTCAAGACAGTGGATGAGTTCACGGCCAAGGAGGTCAGCTTTTCGCTCATGGATTTGACGCCCAAAAGCCGTGACAACCTGACCATGAAGGACGTGGACATCGACATTTACTACAAGACCACACCGACTGCCATTCCGGCGCTGTACACCAAGTACCAGGGCGACCTCGTAAAGCACAGCCAGGTGGTGAAGGATGGCACAAGCGACCTCGTGATCGCGTACAGCCGTGTCTCCCGCGAGGCCCGCGAAGCGGTCTATAAGGCCATGGCCCAGCTTGATGCCACAACCATGCACACCAAACGCACCGAACTTGCGGAGATGGTGCGCGCCGGACTCCAGCAAGAGCTGGATGCCAACGACAAGGGCGCGTTCACGGTGACCGCCGTCAACGTGCGCAACCTGTTGACCGACCCGGCCATCGAGGCCGCCATCCGCCAGCGCGCGGAAACCGACCAGGCCATCGAAAAGAAGCGCAAAGAGGTCGAACTGGCAAGAGCCGAGGCCGAACGTCTGATAGTGGAGGCCGAGGGGCAAGCCAAGGCAAACAAGATCATCAGCGACTCGCTGACGCCCAGCCTCAAGGAAATCAAGCTGGCCGAGTTGCAGCGTGACGCTGCCGTGGCGATTGCCGGCAAGGCGGGCAACACGGTCTTTCTGGGTAACAGCAGCGCACAGCCGCTGGTACCCGTGCGTTGAGGTATCCGGGTATCCGGGTGCGGCGTTTTATGGCCAGCCCTGGGCGACGACGCGATCCACCTTGCTTTGCAGCTTGTTGAGTGCACTCAGGTACGCCTTGGCCGAGGCCACCACGATGTCCGGGTCGGCACCCACGCCATTGACGATACGGCCATTGTTTTGCAAGCGCACCGTGACCTCGCCCTGGCTTTCCGTCGAGCCACTGATGGCGTTGACCGAGTACAGCACCATTTCAGCGCCGCTTTTGACGTGCGCCTCGATGGCCTTGAGTGATGCATCCACCGGGCCATTGCCCTCGGAAGATGACCGAACTTCCTGGCCATTGGCCGTGAACACGATGCTGGCCTGCGGGCGCTCGCCGGTTTCGCTGTGCTGTGACAAGGAGACAAAACTGTAGGCATCGCGGACATGTGCGATGCTTTCCTCGTTGATCAGCGCAACAATGTCTTCGTCGAAGATTTCGTTCTTGCGATCCGCCAGTTCCTTGAAACGCGCAAACGCCGAGTTGATCTCGCTCTCACTCTCCATGTGTACGTTCAACTCTTGCAGACGCTGCTTGAAGGCATTGCGTCCACTGAGCTTGCCCAGCACAATCTTGTTGGCACTCCAGCCCACATCCTCAGCACGCATGATTTCGTAGGTGTCGCGTGCCTTGAGCACCCCGTCCTGGTGAATTCCGGATGTGTGTGCGAAGGCATTGGCGCCGACCACCGCTTTGTTGGGCTGCACCACGAAGCCCGTCGTCTGGCTCACCAGGCGGCTGGTCGCCAGGATGTGGCGGGTGTCGATACCCAGCTCCAGGCCGAAATAATCCTGGCGTGTCTTGACGGCCATGACGACTTCTTCCAGGCTGCAGTTTCCTGCGCGTTCCCCCAGTCCGTTGATGGTGCATTCCACCTGACGGGCACCACCGATCTTGACCCCAGCCAAAGAGTTGGCCACCGCCATGCCCAGGTCATTGTGGCAATGCACCGACCAGATCGCCTTGTCGGAATTGGGGATACGCTCGCGCAGCGTCCGGATGAAGTCGCCATAGAGTTCGGGGATGGCATAACCCACAGTATCCGGCACGTTGATGGTGGTCGCTCCGGCCTGGATCACCGCTTCCAGCACCCGGCACAGGAAGTCCACATCGCTGCGGTAACCGTCTTCGGGACTGAACTCGATGTCTGCTGCCAGATTGCGGGCAAAACGCACGGCTTGTTGTGCCTGTTCGTACACCTGGTCTGGCGTCATGCGCAGTTTCTTTTCCATGTGCAAGGCGCTGGTGGCCAGGAAGATATGGATTCGTGCGCGTTCGGCATTTTTCAGCGCTTCTGCGGCACGCGCAATATCGCGGTCATTGGCGCGGGCCAGCGAGCAGATGGACGAGCCGCGCACCGCGTCGGCAATGGCTTTGATACATTCAAAATCGCCATTGGAACTGGCAGCAAAGCCCGCTTCGATCACATCCACCTTGAGCCGTTCGAGCTGACGGGCAATACGCAGCTTTTCATCGCGCGTCATGGAGGCTCCAGGGGACTGTTCGCCATCGCGCAAGGTGGTGTCAAAAATGATCAGTTTGTCAGCCATTTTTTTACTCCTGTTGGTGTGAAAATTTCGGAAAAACAAAAAGCCCGTTGCAAGTGCGAACGGGCTTTGAGTGGGTGCAGCGCAGGTGCTACATCGTCCGCCCGTTGTGACACAGGAGCGATAGCAGTAGTAGCAGTTGCGTAGTGGGCTTCATGGCTTCAATGTACCATAAGATTGCATGTTTATGTACTCCCCGATACTCCAACATCCCAATGGGGTTATTTCACATCCGGTAACTGACGCGCCAGACATTGCCCGATTCAGGCGCTGCACGCATCAATCACCGCACAAACCAGTTCATCGGGCGCCGCACGTACTGTGGCACGGCCAGGGCCATCCAGCAACACGAACCGGATTTCTCCAGCCTGCGATTTTTTATCGTGGCGCATCAACGCCAGGTAGGCCTCGGCATTGCCACCACTACCACTGGCAGCAGAAGAAGGCAACTGCGGGCCGCGCACGGGCAAGCCCGCTTTGGCGATCAAATCCGTCAAACGCTGCACAAACGCTGCATCAAGCAAACCCAGCTGGTGCGACAAATTCGCTGCCATGACCATGCCGCAACCCACGGCCTCACCGTGCAACCACTGACCATATCCCATGCCGGCTTCGATGGCGTGGCCAAAGGTGTGGCCAAAATTCAGGATGGCGCGCAAGCCCTGCTCACGCTCATCCTGCGCCACCACCCAGGCCTTGATCTCGCAACTGCGCCGCACGGCATGCATCAAGGCAGGTGTTTCACACGCACGCAAGGCGTCGATATGGGTTTGTATCCAGTCAAAAAATGCCAGATCGGCAATCGGGCCATATTTGATGATTTCCGCCAGCCCGGCGCTGACCTCGCGGGGGGGAAGCGTGCGCAGGGTGTCCAGATCGCACACCACCAGCAAGGGTTGATAAAAAGCGCCCACCATGTTCTTGCCCAGAGGGTGGTTGATGCCCGTCTTTCCCCCTACCGAGGAATCCACCTGCGACAAGAGCGTGGTGGGGACCTGCACAAATGGCACGCCGCGCATGTAACTGGCAGCGGCAAACCCGGTCATGTCTCCCACCACACCGCCGCCAAGCGCAAAGAGTACCGTCTTGCGATCACACTCCCGCTCCAGCAAGGCATCAAAAATCAGGTTCAGCGTCTGCCAAGTCTTGTACTCTTCGCCATCGGGCAGCACCACCGTATGCACGGCCTTGAAGCGCCCCTGTAAAGCCGTCTGCAGGGTCTGCGCGTACAAAGGTGCCACCGTGGTGTTGGTGACAATCAGCGCAGCGCTGGCGGCGGGTAAACCGTTGTACGTCTGTGGATCACCCAGCAGTCCCGTGCCAATGACGATGGGATAGCTGCGTGTACCAAGATCAATGTGCAGTGTCTGGGAGGGAATGGTCATGGCTTGGGTTATTTTTTGGAATACGACCTGGAAATTTTATCGACCACCCAGCCTGCGGCACACATGCCAAAGGTTGCTGTGACCGCCACAGTCGAGCCGTAACCGTGGCAATTCAGGGTGTTGTCACTCTGCTCGGCAGTACACGATGCATCGGCGGCGGCTACCGCCTCACGGCTGAAAACACAGGGAACACCTATTTTCTTGGCACCGCGTGGTGCACCATGGGCCTTGCGCAGCCGGTAGCGCAGCTGCGCCAGCAAGGGATCGTGCGTGGTTTCACTCAGGTCCGCAATATCAACCTGGTGGGCATGCCGCTTGCCACCGGCAGCACCCACCGTTATCAGGATATTTTTGGTGCGCCGCGCCCATTCAGCCATGGCCGTCTTGGCATGCACCTGGTCGCAAGCGTCAATGGTGGCATCCACTGGCGCTGGCAGCAGCGACGGCCAGTTGGCGCTCTCCACAAAGGCATCCACACACGTGACTGCGCATGCGGGGTTGATCAAGGCAATGCGTTCTTGCATGGCCAAGACCTTTGCCATGCCAAGCGTGGTGCTGAGAGCCTGAATCTGGCGGTTGATGTTCGACTCGGCCACGTGGTCCATATCAATCAGGGTCAGACGCCCCACCCCGCTACGCGCCAACGCCTCTGCTGCCCAGGAGCCTACACCACCCATGCCAACCACGGCAACGTGCGCCGCACGCACCAGGGCGGCTGGTCCTGGGCCGTAGAGACGCTCCAGGCCCGCAAAGCGCCGCTGTTCCATATTCACTCTACGGGAAACGCGCCAGACGGTCCTTGGCGGCTTGTGCGGCCTCGGATTTCGGGTACATGGCAATCAGGTCTTCCAGGGTTTTGCGTGCTGCCTTGGCATCTTTCATTTCCAGCTGGCAATTGGCAATCGCCAGTACCGCCTCGGGAACGCGTACATGGTCCGGCGCCTGTGCGGTCAGCGTGCGAAAGCTGGCCATGGCATCCTTATAGTTCTTGATCGCATACTGGGCATTGCCCAGCCAGAACAAGGCCGATGGACGAAAACCGCTGTTGGCACGTCGATTCAAAAAACTGACAAAAGTGGTCTGGGCCGCAGCAAATTCGCCCTTGCGAAACAGCGCCATGGCGGCTTCATATTCCCGCTTTTCGTCCGGCTCAACGCTGAATTCACGGCCATCCAGACTCATGCGTGCCGGCTCGAATCTGCGCAAGCGCTCATCGACGTTCTGCGCGGTCTCCTTTTGCAAACGTTGCATATCCGCCAGATCGCGCGCTATCTGTTCATTCTGGCCGCGCAACTTGGCGACTTCCCCGCGCAGGCCATCAAGCTGGCTTTGCAATTCCACATTGCTGCTGCGCAGCTGCGCCATATCCTCCGTGGAACGGCGCTTTTCCTCGACAAGTTTTTGCTCGGTGGCCTGTACCCTCTGGCGCAAATCCAGGATGGCCCTGCGCGCCTCTTCGTCGTCAAAAAGACCGGCCGACGCGCTTGCAACATACGACGAAAGCGCAGCAACAACCAGCGCCTGGCGGAAACACCGCAATCGCAACGGCCCGCTCATCGGTAGGTGATTTCAGCGCGCCGGTTCTTTTCCATGGCGGCCTCGGTGGACCCCAACTCGGCCGGTTTTTCCTTGCCAAAACTGACCGCTTCCATCTGGCTCTCGGGAACACCCAGCAAAGCCATGGCGCGCCGAACCGACTCCGCGCGCCGCTGCCCCAAGGATAGGTTGTATTCGCGCCCGCCGCGCTCGTCCGTATGGCCTTCGATGGCAACGCGTTTGTTTTTATCGGCCTTGATTCCCCGTGCGTGCGATTCGATCAAGGGTTGAAACTCGGGCCGGATCGCCGCGCTGTCAAAATCAAAATACACAATGCGATCCGCCGACTGGGCCACCGAAGATGGCGTGGATTTGCCAATATCCACTGCGGCCACGCTGCTTTGGCCGCTGCTGCCCGTTCTGCCGTCTGACCCGTTGGGGTACACAGGCGTCCCGGATTTATCATCCACCGGCACCTTGTCGTCAAGCTTGACGGACGAGCCGCAAGCACCTAAAAAAGCGGTGACCACCACCGCCAACATCAATCGATTCATTCCTCAACGCTCCTAATAAAACACATCATTTCTGCATCGGGCCCCAGCCGGGTTCACGAATATCTCCGCTTTGCCCTGCCAGACGCGCCTTGATTTTTCCGTCCACGGTCGTCGTCATCAGCGCCTCGCGCCCTTGCTGCTGGGTGGCATAGATGATGAGGCGGCTATTGGGGGAAAAGCTGGGGTTTTCGTCCGCTGCGGTATCGGTCACCGCATTGACCACACCACTGGACAGGTCCATCACATGCAACTTGAAGGCACCGCCCACCCGTGAGATGTAGGCCAACCATTTGCCGTCCGTGCTCACGGAAGGGGACACATTGTAGGTGCCACCAAAGGTGATCCGTTCGGGGTTGCCGCCCGTTGCGGGCATGCGGTAAATCTGGGGAGCGCCGCCACGGTCACTGACAAAATAAATGGTTTTACCATCGGCGGAAAAAATTGGTTCCGTGTCGATGGCACTCGATTCCGTCAAACGCCGGGGCTCGCCGCCGTTGGCATCCATCAGGTACAACTGCGATCCGCCATCACGGCTCAGGGTGACGGCCAGCGTCTTGCCATCGGGCGACCAGGCCGGGGCGCTGTTGGAGCCTTTGAAGTTGGCCACGAGTCGGCGCTTGCCGGAGGCAACATCGTGCACAAAAATGACCGGCTTGCGCGATTCAAACGATACGTAGGCAATCTGTGTCCCGTTGGGCGACCAGGAGGGCGAGATGATAGGCTCGGGACTATGGAGCGCGCTTTGCGCATTTTCGCCATCGGCATCGGCCACCCACAGGTTGTAAGCCGTCCCGACCTTGGTCACATACGTGATGCGGGTCGAAAATATGCCTTTATCGCCGGTGATTTTCTCGTACACAAAATCCGCCACGTAGTGCGCAACCAGGCGCAAATCATTCGCAACCACCGCATAACTCTGACCGCCCAGGTCCTGCGCGCGTACCGTATCCCACAGACGCACACGCACATCAAAACGCCCATCGGCCAAACGGCTGATGCTGCCGGTCACCAGGGCATCGGCGCCTTTTTGACGCCAGCTGGAGACTTCCGGGCGCGAAGTCTCATCGAGTACCGCGTTGCCCGTGTCAACGGCGCGGAACTGGCCACTGCGCTCCAGATCAGCCACCACGATAGCCCCGATTTTTTGCGGCGCGGTGTCATCCCCCCGAAACGCAGCCACGGCTATCGGGTACTGGGTCAAACCAACCCCGGACACTTCCACCCGAAACTGGGCCAGTACCGGCAAACACATCAAACCCGCAAGCAGAAATAAAACATAACGCATGAACATAAGTTGCATTATCCCAGTCTTGTGATGACAGCGTCGTCGCTGATCCTTGGTTGCGAAAAACCCAGCGTGGGTTGCGTGATGGCCGTTTTGGCACGCTGCACCACGACGCTGGCATTGTGTGACTCCTGGCTGCGTGCAGCCTCCTGGTGCCACAGATGAAAAACTTCGGTCGCACAAAACCCGTTCTTGCGCACGACCCCGCTATGGTGGAGACGCAGCACAAAATCGGCGTCCTCATGCCCCCAGCCAACAAACGATTCGTCAAAACCGTCAACCCGCTCAAAATCCGCCCGCCAGACGCCCATATTGCAGCTGCGAATACCCTTCCAGGAAAACTCCCGGCGCAGCCGCAGCGCCCCATCGGGCAAACGCAACAAGCCGCTGAGCTTGCTGGCGTGGCCGAAAAACCGCTGCTGCAGCCAATAACTACGCGCACGTCCACAGACCAGCTCCCCTGTGGTCAGCACCCGCTCGGTGAATGCCGCCGACAGCAGCACGCGGCTGCCATTGACAAAGCATCCCGGCTGCGCCAGCGCCTTGTGGCGGGCGATAAAGTCCACCTCGGGCACGCAGTCGCCGTCCAGAAAAACGATGTAGGCACCGTGCGAAGCTGCCACGCCACGGTTGCGGATGCGCGATGCCGTAAAACCCACATCCGGATGCCAGACGTGCGTGATGCGGCAGGACTGGGCGATGGGCGACTCCAGCACCGCGCGCCGGTGCTCGTCCCTGGAGCCATCATCGGCCACAATGACTTCAAAATGGCGGTCGCTCTGGTGCAACAATGCCTGCAAGACAGCCAGCAAGGCATCGCTGCGGTTGTAGGTCGTTATCACCACGGAAACAAGATCGGAAGCATCCATCAATCAGACGACAAACGCTTCAAGTTTCAAATCGGGAAGGGACGAAAAATGCTTGACGTTTCCCGTCAACAGCGTCTGTCCACTATCAATTGCTGTCGCGGCGATCAGGGCGTCACCGAGTTGTAGTCCGTGCGATAGCGCAAAGTCATCGATCAACTGCATGGCCCGGTCAGAGATGGCCGGGGTCAGTGGCAGCAATTGTGCACGACTCACAGCTAACCCCTTCTTGAGCCTGATCAATTCGGCCTTGCTGCGGCAACCTTGTGCCAACTCGATATAGGTAACGACCGACAGATGCCAAGGCACTGCATTGGCCAAACGCTGCGCTGCACCTTCGTGACCACGGGCCAGCCAGATCAGCACATCGGTATCAATCAGCATGCGGCACGCAATCAAGGGTGAAACGGGGCCGCCGCAACTCCTGCACGTAGCCATTCACATCGACTAAATCCTTGTGATCGTGCCACATTCCGAAGATCGGATTGGCAGTTACCGCCGATACGTCGGTCAACTCTACCCCATCGATAGTTTCCTCCTCAATACGCACAGTGACACGCTCCCTAAGGGCAAAAACCGTGCCTTGGAACTTTTCCTGCCAGGATGCAGGCAGTTCGCTAACACGTACATGCTCAATCACCACTGCATTCATGATTTTCCTTTGCCTACCGTCGCTAGAAAACTTGTGGAAGCACCGCCGACATGACGGTTTTTACGCAAGTTCCAATCGGTGTTCGATCCGCTCGATGCGCCGCATGATCTTGTCCAGGCTCACCTGCTGCCTGGCATCCACCTCATCGCCATAGTTCAAATCCCGTTTGACAGAGACCATGGCATTCTCAAGACTGGACATGCGCGCTTTCAAGTCTTGCACATCCTCTTCGTAACGCAAACGGAATTCCTTCACGTCGTTACGCAGTCCTCTGAGCATCTCCAGGAGCAGGTTGTCTACGTTGTCAGTCATATTTCTTCCAAAAAACAATAAAGGTTACAAGCCTTGCAGACCATTCTCACGTACCCACCATTTTGAACTAGACTACGCCGCCGACCAATCAGCCAATGCCACGCTTGCGCGGGCGAATACTACCACCAGCCCCGGATGAACAAAATTTCTGTCTATATCATCGCCTACAACGAAGCCGAGAAGGTGGCGGCGACCATTGCCAGCGTGCCCTGGGCCGACGAAGTGGTGGTGGTGGATTCCTGGAGCACGGATGCCACAGCCGAGATCGCCAGAAGTATGGGCGCGCGCGTGGTACAGGTGGATTTCCAGGGCTTTGGTGCCCTGCGCAACGCCGCCATTGCCGCTTGCAGCCATGCATGGATATTCAGCCTCGATGCCGACGAGCGCTGCACCCCGGAAGTGGGCCAGGAAATCCAGTCCATCATCAACGATCCGCAGGCGCTGGATGTGTACCGGGTGCCACGCACCAGCTTTTTCATGGGCCGCTGGATTCGCCACTCCGGCTGGTACCCCAACTACCGCCAGCCGCAACTGTTTCGCAACGGGAGCATGCACTACGACCTCAAACCGGTGCACGAGGGCTACGTCCTGCTCTCCGCCAAGCCCCTGGGTGCGCTGCGCAACCCCATCTGGCAGTTCCCTTTCAAGAATATGGCCGAAGTCATGCACAAGGCCAACCGCTATTCGACCCTGGGGGCCGAAAAGATCATGCACAAGAACATCTCCATGGGCACGGCGCTGTCCCACGGAATATGGGCTTTTGTCAAACACTATGTTTTCAAGCTCGGCTTTCTGGACGGATGGGCAGGTTTTGTGATTGCCCTGGGCAATTTTGAAGGGACGTTTTACCGCTACGTCAAAGCCTTCGAGAAAAAAAAGGGCGCGCAATGGCAAGCACCGCAAGTACCGCAAGCACCGCATCCACCCGCTTGAGCGCGCGCCTGTGCCTGGTTTGTCTGGTGGCGCTTTCGGTCAGCCTGCCAATGGCCTGGATCAGTCTTGCCAAAGTGCTGCTGTTCGTTGCAGGACTGGGCTATCTGGGCGCCAACTGGATTTATCAGCGCAATGACACCGCCTTCAACCAACTGTGGACTCCGCGCGCCGTCCTGGCGCTGGTCGTGGTATCCGCGCTGAGTCTGGCCTGGACCGAGGTGGAACTACCCGTTGCGCTGGCCAGCCTGCTCAAGCATGCCAAATTAGTGGGCATTGTGCTGCTGATTGGCCTGATCCGCACCGAGCGCGAAGCGCGGCTGGCCATGCTGGTCTTTGCTGCGGGCCAGATATTTGTGCTGCTATCGTCCTGGCTGCTCTACGCCGGAATACCGCTGCCGTGGATTCTCCACGAACAAGGGGCGCAAGCCACCCAGAATACCCTTTACGTGGTCTTTTCCGGCAGCTACCTGGACCAATCCATCATGTTTGGCGCCGTTGCCGCTGTTTTCTGGCACCTGCGGACAGAAAAGCTGTGGCCCCAAAGTATGGGCACGGGCATGGCCTTGCTGGCTCTGGCCAATGTTTTTCTGGTGCTCAAAGGGCGCAGCGGCTACGCCATCGCACTGACCTCGCTGGCGCTGGCTGCCATGTGGGCCATGCCCCGGCGTTTGCAGTTGCTGACGCTGATCCTGACCCCGGTGCTGGTTTTATCGGGCTTATCCCTGGGCTCGGCGCAGGTGCAAGAGCGCATGTCCAAAATCTGGCACGAAAGCAAAAACTACGTACAGGCCGAACAACAGGACCAACAGGACCAACAGGAGCAACAGGAGCAACAGGAAACGGCAAGCTCTTCCGGCTGGCGCTTGAATGCCTGGCGGCGCTCTTTACAAGCCATACAGGAGCAACCATGGCACGGGCACGGCGTTGGCAGCTGGACCCCGGCGGTCAAGCGGCTGGAGGGCAGCGCCGCAGAGCGCATCTTTGGCGCAGGCAACAACAGCAACCCCCACCAGGAGTACCTGCTATGGGGCGTGGAGCTTGGCATCGGTGGAATCCTGCTGCTGTGCGCCTTGCTGGCGTGCGTGGTGCGCGATGCACTGCGTTTTTCCACAGCCTGCAAGCGCGCCGCCTGTTCCGTAGCAGCCGCCACGGCCATGGCCTGCCTGTTCAATTCCGCCCTGTACGACGATCTGATGGGGGACTATCTGTGCGTCAGCCTCGGACTGCTCCTGGCGCTGGGCCTGCGGCAGTCTCAACAGAATATAGACAATATCGCCCGCTAGCGCTTATAGGACAAGCGGGTACAGCTACCACAAATATAGCAACGGCATGACAGATAAACACACAACCCCCTCCACCGCCGACTCCGGCACCGTGCTGCAACGCATCAAACGCCTGTGGCCCTATTTCGGCGCCCACCACCGTGGCACCTGGCTGATGGTCGCTGCCGCTGCCGTGGTGGGCGCGGCGTCCGAGCCCATGATTCCGGCGCTGCTCAAGCCGCTTCTGGACCGTGGTTTTCAGCAAGGCGAGCTGGCCATCTGGCAAGTGCCGGTGGCGCTCTTGCTGCTGTTCGGGGTGCGGGGAACAGCTGGGTACATTGCCCAGATCGGCTTGTCGAAAATCACCAACCAGGGTCTTGTGCTGATGCGCCGGGCCATGTTCCAGAAACTCCTGGCGGCCCAGCTCCAGCTCTTTGCCAGGGAAAGCGCTAGCGCCTTGTCCAACACCATCGTGTACGAGGCGCAAAACGGTGCTTTCATGCTGGTCAACTCGATTTTGAACCTGACGCGCAACAGCCTGACCCTCGTGGCACTCACGGGCTACCTGATTTTTCTCAACTGGAAACTGACGCTGATTGTGGTGGCGGTTTTCCCGTCAGTAGCGGTGGTCATGCGCGTGCTCACGGCCCGCTTGCACCGCATCACCAAGGCCAACCAGGACGCAACCGATGCCCTGGCGTATGTCGTGGAAGAAAACGTGCTGGCGCACCGCGACGTACGCTTGTATGCCGCCCAGGACGCGCAGGCGCAGCGCTTCGAGCACCTTGGCGACGCACTGCGGCATCTGGCCATGAAAGCCACCATTGCCGGAGCTGCCATGACGCCCATGACGCAGATGCTCGCCGCCGTGGCGCTGTCCGCCGTGATTTCGGTCGCGCTGGCGCAAAGTGCCAGCAGTGGCACGTCGGTCGGCGGCTTTGTCGCCTTTGTCAGCGCCATGCTGATGATCATCGCCCCGATTCGCCAATTGTCCGAAGTATCCAGCCCCATCACGCGCGGGCTGGCAGCGCTGGAACGCGGCCTGGCCTTGATCGAGGACGCTCCCAGCGAAACAGGCGGCACCTATTCCACACCGCGCGCCAAAGGCGACATCGAATTCCAGCACATCAGCGTGCAGTACGCAGCCAGCAGTACCCCGGCTGTCCAGTCAATTGACCTGTCCATCCAGTCCGGCCAGACCATCGCCTTCGTCGGCGGCTCCGGCGCCGGAAAGTCCACCCTGGTCGCACTGCTGCCGCGTTTTGTCGATATCAGCTCCGGGCGTTTGCTCCTCGATGGCCACGACGTGCGCGATTGGGACTTGTCCGCACTGCGCGCACAATTCGCCCTGGTCAGCCAGCACGTCATCATGCTCAACGCCAGCATCGCCGCCAATGTGGCGCTGGGGTTGGAACTAGAGCGCGACAAGGTGCTGCAATGCCTGCGCGCGGCCAACCTGGAAGAGTGGGTGAGCACCTTGCCGCAAGGGATAGACACTCCCGTCGGGCACAACGCCATGCAACTGTCGGGTGGCCAACGCCAGCGCCTGGCCATTGCCAGGGCACTTTACAAGGATGCGCCTTTGTTGATACTCGACGAGGCCACCTCGGCGCTGGACACCGAATCCGAACGCGCCGTACAGGATGCCCTGCAGGTGCTGATGCGCAAGCGCACCACCCTGGTCATAGCCCACCGGCTCTCCACCGTCATGCACGCAGACCGCATCATCGTCATGGAATCCGGCCAGATCGTCGAAACCGGCACACACCAGCAATTGATGCAAAACAACGGTGCCTATGCCCGGCTTTACACCTTTGGGCAGGAAAAATTGCTGACCGATCCGGCTTGAACCGGGGTGGTCAGTTGGTGCGCTACCGCTCTTGTCTCCATCTCAATAGCTAACGATACATTCAGGGTCACCACTCTTTCCTTTTAATGGCAGACTTTGCCATGTTATGTCCTATGACTTTGAGGTGATATAACTGAAAAATGGATGCGCTTTAGTGTGGTCAGCGCCCTGAGAATGGGTTCCGTATTACGAGTGCATCCATCGACAGTCCACTGTGCATGTCTTCTGACAAAAGCACATCGGCACCGCACAGCAACGCACTGGCAACAATGTTCGCGTCATAGAACGCCAATTGATAACGTTTGGCAATTGCAACGGCCTTTTCATGCGAAGCCACGGTCAGCGGCACAACATTGCAGGCTGCTTTGATCGCGAGCAACACGGCATCAACTTCCGACCAGGGCATCTTGAGCTTGCGCAGGCACACCGACGTAACTTCATTGAGTACCTGGACGCTGATGACAGCACCTGCTGTCACGATGGCTTGTGCCTGATCTGCTTTTGCTGTATCACCAGACAAAAGATACAGCACGATGTTGCTGTCAATAAATGGCTTGCTCACCACGAGTTATCTCTTGCGTTGGCTTCAAGTCGATCAAAATGAAAATCAGGCGGCAAGCGTCCGCGAAACTGGTGCAGGCGCGCCAGCAGCTCGGTTATGGACGGTTTCTTGACAACCTCAAAAGAGCGTGCATCCACCAAATGAAGATCAATTTCATCACCTTCTTTCAGGTCAAGCGCCTGCACCAACCCAGCCGGAAACCGAACCGCCAGTGAATTGCCCCATCTGGAAACTTGCATAACGAACCTCGATTAAATATACAAAATATAATTGTATATCATACAGTCAGACTTAAGCATAAACATTGCGTGAAGTCTGCCTGACCACCATGGCCCATACTAAAACGAAGAATAACCGTCAAGTGCCTCCATGCCAATATGTGCGCATGCTTTAGTTGCTATCCTTTTTACATCTACTCCCGCACTATTTCAAGCTTGGATGAAGTCGCCAGAGGCCAAACCAGCAACACCATTGTTACCTACCAAAATAGCAACCAATTACAGGGAATGAAATTGCTATTTAATCCATAGCTTGATGTGCAATAGGTACGGTGGCTAGAGAGCTGTACTCAACAAAAACGGCAGTGATTTGGAATCATCTTCATTACCTTCAGACGTTGCAATGCAGCGAAGGCAATATTTACGGCATATGTGTACCGGCCAGTTCCCGCAAGTCGGACTCTGCCATGGTTGTTTTAGTAGCCACTGCATAGAGGTCGTAATGGGGATGAACTCTGCGTCTACTGGCTACGGTTGCAAACCCGCATGATCGCAGTGTGCCCACGAGCACTTTCTCCGTAAACCCGCAGCGGTGCGCCATGTACAGATTACCTTTGGCCATGGGAGGTCTGTGTCCATACAGAATATCCAGCGGAGTAATCGGCCCAGCCGATGCGACGTAGGCAGGCTCAAGCAGCTTGTCTTCTGCAACCAATGCACACACCGACTGCAAATCCGGGCAAGTGATAACCAGAAATCCACTGGGTTTGAGCACCCGCGTGAATTCCTTGAGTGCCACCTCCACCTCATGCGGGTACAAGTGCTCGATATTATGGCTGGAAAAAATGGCGTCAACGGATGCATCGGCGACCGCTGACATATCCGTCATGGTACCAATGATGTCAGGATTGACAGATTGGTCGATGTCGAAGCGAAGCTCTTTCCAGTCAGGGGTATTGAAACCGCGAGTGGTTTTGTCCTTGTGCTTGGGGCCGCAGCCAACGTGGAGGAATGTCTTTTGGTTCATGGTTTCTTGGTTTCTTGGTTGATTGATGTTTGATCGAGCCACTGGTGCCACATGTGACGGTATGCCGTTTCCACTTCGCGCACAAATCGTTTTTCATCAGTAAGTGCGGATACTGCCATGCGTGGTCGGAGTTCCTGGCGCAGTTGGATAAGACGTTTTGGATCACTGGCCAGCTTGATTGCGGCCTTGACATATTCCGATTCGTTTTCTGTCACAAGGTCAGGCAAACCCAGCGCGTTCAAAAACACCTTACCCATGCGACTGGCAAAGCGGGGCACAAAGCTGTCCGCTCCACCTGTGCAGGTGACGATGGGAACACCAAGCCACAGTGTTTCGCACGAGGTCGTTCCACCACCAAATGGAAACGGGTCCAGGGCAATGTCCACCTCTGCGTGCAACGACCAGAACTCTGCATGAGAAACTTTGGAAAAAAATCGCAGGCGGGCTGAAGGCACACCATATTGTGCAAACTGCTCTGTGACCTGTTGGCGCACCGTGCCTTCGGGAATACACAACAACAGCTTTGAATCTTGAATCGCACAAAGGATTTGCGCCCAGCACTCCAGAACACGTCGGGATGCTTTTGAGAACCGATTGAATGACCCAAATGTCACATACCCGTTGTGCGTGAAAGGTGCCTCCGAGACTTCGGGCATGTCGGGTAATGCCCGGTAACACCACATTGTTCCCTCAAGCCGCACCAGGTTTTCCGAGTAGTCCGCTTCATCACCTACAGGATCGGCATCCACATGGGTGAGTCGGTAGTCCATGGTCGACAGACCGGTGGTGGTGACATATCCCATCCAGGTGAGCTGAATGGGCGCGGGTTTGCGTGCGAAGGTCAATAAACGGCCACCTTCCGTATGACCTGCCAAGTCTACGAGAATGTCGATGTTGTCTGTTCGAATCCGCTCTGCTAACGCGGCATCGTCCCAGCCAACACAATCCACCCAGCCAGCACAGAGTTCTTTAAACCGTTGTGTCCACTCGTCATTCTGGCGATGGTTGTAGTAACAATATATTTCCACTTCCTCTGGGTGATGACCTTGCAGCAATGGCAGTGCGAAATAGGCTACTGCGTGGCGGCGAAAGTCTGCGGACACATAGCCCACTCGCAAGCGCCGATTGGGGCTGCGGTCATTGGTATGGGAACGTGAATCGTATAGGGGGCGCGCTACCAGTTGATTAAACTTGTCGTAACAAGCTTTGAGGTCTGCCGGACCATGGCTTGCCGAATACGTCAGACTGGTCCCCATGTTGCCGTAAGTGGTTGGCAACGTTGGATCAATTGCAAGAGCGGTGCGGTAATGAATTAGTGCTTCTTCGTGTTGGCCCAGGGTTTGACAAAGGGTTCCAACGTTGACATGCGCACCGGCCAAATGGGGAGCAGCAAGGACGACTTGTTGGTAGTAAACAAGGGCCTCATCTAGTTTGCCTTGTGCCGTTAAGGAGTTTCCCAAGTCGGTGAGTAAACCCAAGTCTCCAGGCTGGTATTGCAATGCCTCACGCAAATGCGCCTGTGCACTGGCAGCACTGTAGCGCTCTATCGCTTGCCGGAGTTGACCTGTAGCACGATAGACCTGACCAGCAGCAATCAATGCAACCAACCATTCAGGCTGCTGCTCCAGAGCGGAATCGAAAGCCACTGCTGCCTCCTGCCAGCGTTGCTGCCCAGCCAAGGCACCACCCAGGTTAAACCATGTTTCGGGACGAGTGGCATCTATAGCCAATCCGGCACGTGCTGTGGTTTCGGCAGCGATATGTTCCGTTTGCTCATTCAGCACAGAGGCCAGATTGGCGTACCACATTGGCACGGTAGGGTCCAGTTCGATAGCACGCCGGTAGTGATGGACGCGCTCTTCAACAGGTGCTGCGTCCTTGAGCATCATTGCCAGATTGGCATGGTAGACAGGAACATCGGGGTGTATGCTGATAGCCGAACGTAGCAGGTCTCTTGCCAGTTCGTGCTTGCCTTCGTGCCATGCACAAACAGCCTTCTGGCCAAGTTGTTGGGCTTGGTGGTGAATGTCCATTGCCACACTTTTTATTACTTTTATTTTTTTTGGGGGCGCCCCTACCATGCGGGCTACTCGACGTTTGAAAATATCCGATCGGGGCTGAGGATGACCCCACAGATTTCAATCGGAGCGTTGATCAGGTTGAACGTCTCCCATTTATCGCCGTCAATGCGATTCATCAGCGTGAATCTTCGCGTTTGCGGATTGATCATCGCGTATTGCCGCAACGAAGGAAGCGACAGGTATAGCTGCGCTTTCACGTCGCGGTCGTAGCCAGCCGTCGAACGAGGTGATGCCACCTCGATGATTGCCTGCGGATACTCAATCGCTCCCTCGGTCTTATGATCGCGCTCGTCGCAGGTAATCACCACATCCGGGTAAAGGATGTTCTCCTGTGCCTTGACTTGCCGATCCCCTTTGTAGACGCGGCAAGGTAAGCCAAATAACGCGTTCCACAGAATGCTTACTACTGCTGTCGCCACTTCTTCGTGACTGCGAGACGCGCCAGCCATGGCGTAAATCGCGCCATTCACAAAGTCGTGTCGATTTTCCTGGTTCTGTTCCCATTCAAGAAATGAAATCAGATCCATTTTTATTTCTGCGAGCTTATTCTGCACATTATTCTCCAGCGGTTTAGCACGATACATATTTCGTAGCTGCTCCCGCACTGCCTATGAGGGCTGCAGGCCAATTTGGCTTAAAAATGGGTACTCCCTTTAATTCAGGGCTACCACACCTTCGGACTAAACCGTTCAAAACTCTCTGGCCTTAAAACCTGCGGGGTTAGTGACATCGGCGTACTCGCCATTTTGCTCAATCACATAAAGCCCTTGGCTCACCGCGTAGTGTCTAACATCGTCGCTGATGACCCTTGCGGCGACAGCGCCCATAGCTTTATGGTTACGGTACGCCGACAGCAACCGCTTGAACTTTTCCATACGCTTGACGTGCATATCAACGTCCACGCGCGTCAAATCGTAACAGTAGCCGACGGCTATCAGTATGTGCTCGCCCACTGCGAGCAAGTCGATATAAAACTCGCTTTCACCGCGATTCACCCCCATGGTAGCGTACGCCGGGCCGTCCAAAGATTGCAGCAATTGCACCACCTCAGGTGGCACCATGTCCTCGAAAAAGTCGCATCCCGTAGCGGCAATATCTTCGGCAATTTTCGCGTACTTCGCACGTTTGCGTTCCTCCAAGGTGCCGTACGCCTTCACTGGCACTTTGGTCGACGGTTCCACAACGTCTAACCCATCGCAACGCGGTGCCAGGTCGCGCACCGAGCGTTCAAGCGTTTCAATCCTACGCTCAAATTCCTTGGCAAGTGCAGCAAGTTCCTGAATTGAACGCCATACATCCTGGAAAGTAGGTGCGGGTTGTTCAAGTGCGGTCAGCATGAGGATTCTCCAGCGGGAAGTTATCTCCATTTTAGCTTTGCGGTTCCACTACCGATCAAATCAATCACACACGCAGATTGCTGGAATGTGAAACATCACCTCCAGAATGCTATAAAATAAATAGCTTATCCCGCTCTACTTACGGGGGCTACAGCCAAATTCAACATTAGAAACATGCTCAAGCCAGCTTGGTAGTATCAGACCCCAGTTGTATCGGTGACTGAGCCACAGCGTCCTTAAGCTGCTTGCAATCCAAAATGTTGGATTGCAAGACCTGATAATCATCTAGCCTGAGGTGCCGATCTCCGAGGCCAAAAGTCGTATCGTAGTGATTGCAGTATCAACCGAACGACTTGTAACGAAGGAGATCGACATGGAACTTTACGCGGGGATTGACTTGCATTCAAACAATAGTGTTGTATTGGTGCTCGATGAGAATGACCGGGTGGTCTATCAAAAGCGCCTGCCCAACTCGCTGGACAAAATTGTCCTGGCGCTGGCGGAGTGTGGTTCGCCGATCAAAGGCGTGGCGGTGGAATCGACCTTCAACTGGTACTGGCTGGTCGATGGCCTACAGGCTGCGGGCCATGTGGTGCATCTGGTCAACACCGCAGCCGTCAAACAGTATGACGGCTTGAAGCATAGCGGCGATTTTGAAGATGCACGCCACCTGGCACACCTGCTGCGTCTGGGCATACTGCCCACTGGCTATATCTATCCACGGGAGGAACGCGCAGTGCGCGACCTGCTGCGCAAACGCGCCCAGATGGTGCGCACCCGCACCACTCAAATTCTGAGCATGCAAAACCTGCTGGCGCGCAATCTGGGCGCTACAGCCAGTGGCAATCAGCTTAAAAACTAGGACGAGCAGGCCATTGACACCCTGGACCTGTTACCCGAGCAAAGGCTCGCGCTCAAGGCCAATCTGGCGTTGATGGCCTGCGCCGATTTGGAGGTGCAGGCACTGGAGCGTGAAATTCTAAAACGGGCCAAGTTGCGCCAGGACTACCAGCAATTGCTCACGGTCAGCGGCATCGGCAAAGTGTTGGCGCTGACCATTGCGCTGGAGACTGGAGATGTCAAGCGTTTTGCCGCAGCAGGCAACTTTACCTCCTACGCGCGCATGGTCGACAGCCGACGCGAATCGAACGGCAAGATCAAGGGCACAGGCAATACCAAATGTGGCAACAAACACCTGGCCTGGGCCTTCATTGAAGCGGCACACTTTGCGGTGCGTTACGACGAAAACATTAAACGCTTTTACCAGCGCAAATGCGCCAAGACGGGGCTGGCTGTGGTGGCCATCAAAGCGGTGGCCCACAAGCTCGCACGGGCCTGCTTTCACGTGATGCACGACGGCGAGAGTTTTGACGTTAAACGTGCGTTTGGTTGATGAGTAATCCAGAAGAGGCAGACAAATGAAAGGAACAACGATGTAACGGGGCGCTGAGTGCAGTGCTGCTGTGGGGTTGGTAAAACCAAAAGACCTGATTGCACGTGCTCAGCGGCCCCACCCGAACTCAATTTCAAGACAACAATTTTCACTTGTGCCCACGGCGTCAGCCATCAAGGGGTTGGACAGGCCAAAGGCCTGAGCCATAGACCTGTGCGAACCGGCAACGGTTTGCGGCTATTGGAGGCGCTGGTGAACAGAGGGTTTTCTGGGGCTGCGAACGCAGCCAGGGGCGAGGTAGGTGGCGACGCTGACAACAGTATCGCCACACACCCCAGCCTTGATCCTGATGGGTGACTGGTGCGCAGTGACGCAACCAGATTTCGAGAACCAAAGTGTGCAGCGTGAAAAAGTGACTTTAAAATTCAGTTTGACAACAAAATGCGGGGCGAGCGCAGTATTTTGCTTGCCCTATTGACGGAGATCGGCTAATAGGTGACCCGTCTTGCCGTCTTGCTTCCAAACCAAACGGCACTGCCGACGGGGCGTCAATCATTACAGCACACCGAATTGCTTCCAGCGAGGAAGAGTTGTTTCACAGAACTGCTGCGCGAGGATTTCAGCTTGCCGAGAGAATGTTTCATTGTCATGGATCGGTTTCCCTTCGACGAGAAGACTCTTCTGATTGGACTGTAGTGCTTCGGTAAGCCCCTTGGCGAGCTCGGTGGCCGTTTGTTCCGGTTTCTGAACCGTCAAGGCCAGCAAAATCATGTTGGTGTCAGTTGCTTTGACGAACTGCCCCAACGCAGGCAACGCCAGAAATTGGTAGGAAGCACCATCCAGAGCGGCAGTTGCCAGAACAGCATTGAGTCGCTTTGCCGGCGCTGAGTCAAGGGCTGGCGAGTGAATGGCGATGTGACTGGCATGCATCATCATGGTGAGGTTTGACAGAGTTTCAGTAAAAGTTCTAACACCAACGTCTGGCAATTGGCGTAGTTCTGCAATGGTCTGTGGCCCCTTATTGGCAAATGCCTCATAGAGAGGAACGTAAATATCACGCCTGCCCTCGAACGCAAAGCCTGTGATTGCGAATTTCAATTCTCCAACGGGTTGAGGGTTAGACAACACCAACCGGGTTTCCAGCAGGAGACGTTGTTGCCTGGCCCGAGAGAGAGGCGGGGCACCACGTGAAAACACATCCCGGCGAAAATTTCTATGGATGATGACATCCTGCATCACTTCCTTGACGACAGGATCGCTGAAAGTTTTTAGAAGTTCGCGCTGGGGCGTCGGCATGAAGGCGGAAAGATAATGGTCACAGATATCGGCACTACCGACAAAATTGAGCTTGGCGGTGGCGAGATCCTTGACGACAGCATCAAACCACTGTGGATGCCAGTTGTCATGGAGATATTCCTGCACGAGATAGGGCAACTCTCCGGTGCCAAGCTTATTAAGCCGGGTGTTGATATCCGGCAGCGCAGTGAGCATTCTTGCCTGCGCGTCATTCAGGGCCTGCATTCGCTCCAGCCCTCGTTCCATCGCCTGCACACCGGGAAGCGCTTCCGAGGTTTGCCACAAGCGCAACAGGTGCTGCAGGGCTGCAATGGAACTGCATCCCGGCATGGCGTTATACGACACGAAAACCAAAGCGCCGGGACGAGTGGCATGTGCAAGCACCTGGGTAAAGGCGTCCCGTACCGCACCGTGGAGCCAGGCGTAAACCCCGTGCGCCACCACATAATCGAATTGCCCATTCGTCACTGGCCAATTTTTCGCGAGAGCGCAAAAGTCTGCCTCTTCGAAACGAACATTATTCAGTTGCGCATCCGCTGCCAGCGCCCGCGCGTGCGCGATGTGCTGGGGGTTGAAGTCAATACCCAAAAATTCGTTGGCCGGGTTCAGGGCTGCCAACAGCAGCAATCCTATGCCCTGGCCGCAACCCAGCTCAAGATAACGCCATTCCCGTCCGGGCGGGGCCACCCCTTTTTGAACCGCGACAAAGTTCAGCCACTCCGGCGCGAGTTCGCGAAAGGCGTTGTAGGTGTAACCGAGTTCAATGTTGTAGCCGGAAGACCAGGTTGCCATAAGAAATATCCCAAAAAAGTCGCTGAAGGGTTAAGTTTCGTTCGTTTGGCCAAGAACGGCTGACCGTCAGGTCACTCAGTATTTTTCTGAACCCAGAATTGATACATCCCAATGAATGTGTCGGGATTTTCCTGTTCAAAAACTTCCCAATTCGTCAGATTTGTTGCTGCCTTGTCTTCTGCAAATCGCAACTTATATGCACTAGTAACCCTCGAGTCAGTAAATTCAAATCCAAGGAACATCAAATTGTTACCAACAATGAATTCGCTAATTTGCTTCAGAGTCATTCGATGTTCTTGAACATGGAATAGTAGGTCTCTGCAAGCACTGAGGCTGTAAAAATCGGCAGATCGGACAGCAGATCCGAGGTTGTCGGTGCGATCCATTTCCAGTAACCATTGCCTGGCTTCCCTAATATCATTTGGCATCGATCCATAACCTCTCTGGCGGATCAAATTGCGTGCCTTAACGACATCCCGTCTTGCAATCTCGCTATAGAAGCCAAGACGCATAAGGCCATTGGGGCGTAACATGGAAGAAAGCTGTCGCCAAGCATCGAACGGATTCTCAAGGTGGTGCAACACTCCGACCGATTCAATAACGTCAAACGCGCGTCCAATCGAAGTCAGTTTGAGAATGTCTGCCTTTGCGTATTCGATGTTAGCAATCCCCATTTCCTGCGTCTTGCGTTTGGCATAACACAAACTTGCGGCACTTAGATCGATCGCCAGCAATCTTGCCCCTCTAATGTTTGTGGCTGTTTGTATGGGGTGCTGACCCGTGCCACAGCCTGCAATTAGGATATCGGGGAGGTGGAGGTTGCCTATTGGCAGGATTTTGACGTTGGGAAACTTATGTTGAAGAAAAGCATTAATCGGTTTAGGCGTATTCGCCTTTGGAACCTTAATCCAGCGAGGGTAGGGGTTTGCTTCATATTGACTTTGAACTGCTGCCGATACGCCCTTGCCAATCGTCGTGAGCGAGTAAATGGATGACCTCAACTTAAGCTCTTCAAGTGGTTCCACGATCTGCAGCGTCAGTAGGTCTCTGATTTCTGTAAGGCAGGTACGCTTCAGGAGTGTTTCTGAATTGTCGACTGAGAAGAGCGGAAAGTAGCAGGCAACGCCTATGACCCATAACGGCGGGATGTCCGTGGCGCTTGTTATGGCATCGGCAAGTAACCCTTTCAGTTGGACTGCTTGTTGCAACTCTTCATTAGCGCAAGCAAAAACATACTCATTGATGAAGCACTGATGCGCCAATGAACAGAAGAAAGCCAGTCCTGCTGTGCTATTACTACCTTCTTTGTTGGTTTTTAATGCAGTATTAAGAAGATGCAAACGCACATTAGTCAGAAGGCGCTCTAAGTTTCTATTGGGGATTGGTGCAGACGTTAGTAGTGCAAGCAATAACGGGTCTTTGCCTAGGCGATCAAATGTATCTGCATCATAAGGAGATGGAGTTGAATTGGAACGAGTACCAACCTCCAACGCAAGAAGTTCGTTGATTTCAGGGTTAAGTAACAAGAGATTGCAGGCCACCCCGGAAAGAATTGAAGGTCTCGTCCAAACCTCTGTCAGAGCAGTAGCGGTCGCTGCATAAACTGAAGGTGTGATGCTATGAAACCGCATCAATGAAACACATTCGGCAAATCCTACTTTAGCTAGAGAGTAATCCGGCTTCAGGGCGATGGCCTTCCGGTAGCTGGCTTGGGCTTCTTCAAGTCGGCCCAGATCTCTCTGTGCGTTACCCAAGTTGTTGTGCGCTTCGGTAAATTCAGGTCTGAGAGTGATGGCCTGCCGGCAACTGGCTTGGGCTTCTTCAAGCCGATCTAGATCTCTCAGTGCGTTGCCAAGATTGCTGTGCGCTTCAGCAAAATCAGGTTTGAGGGCAATGGCCTGTCGGTAGCTGGTTTCAGCTTCTTCAAGCCGACCGAGGTCTCTCAGTGCGTTACCCAAGTTGTTGTGCGCTTCGGCATAGCCGGGCTTGAGGGCAATGGCCTGTCGGTAGCTGGCTTGGGCTTCTTCAAACCGACCGAGATCTCTCAGTGTGTTGCCAAGATTGCTGTGCGCTTCGGCATAGCCAGGCTTGATGGCAATGGCCTGTCGGTAGATGGCTTGGGCTTCTTCAAACCGACTGAGATCTCTCAGTACGTTACCCAAGTTGTTGTGTGCTGCGACAAGGCTGGGCTTGAGCGCGATGGCGTGTCGGCAACTGGTTTCAGCTTCTTCAAACCGCCCGAGATCTCTCAGTGCGTTACCCAAGTTGTTGTGCGCTTCGGCAAAATCGGGTTTGAGGGAGATGGCCTGCCGGCAACTGGCTTCAGCTTCATCAAATCGACCGAGGGCTCTCAGTGTGTTGCCAAGGTTGCTGTGCGCGTCAGCAGCCCCAGGCATTAATTTGACGGCCTTTTGCGTGGCAATGAAAGATTCGGAGCTGTTACCCATTTCCATAAGAATTACCCCCAATGCCTTCCACCCAAATGGATGTAGGGGGAAATTCTGAATCATTACCTGAGCAAGACTCCTTGCGCGCTCATATCGCCCCTCATTAAAGTGCTTGAGTAAGGCATCAATATCAGCGGAATTGGGTTCTGAATTTTTCCCATGTGTTGCGCTACCCGAGGCAATCCCCTTTTGTTTTTTAGGTTTTTTCCTTGCTGGGCTGACGTTTTGCTTCTCTGAAGTAGTTACCCCCTTCTGTTCTTCGGCGACCCGAGATACGGAGTCATGAATGGTGGGATGCGCAAGTGCTACCGTCAACTTATCAACGGCAGCTCCTTTCAGTCCGACCTTCAGCCCCCTTTCAAGCACTTGACGTGCCGCATCCATCTGATTTGTCCTGGCAAGTACCTCAATGTAGCTGACCCAGAATTGCACCTTATTCGGGTTTGCCTCAAGGGCAGTTTTAAAGAATTGCAACGCAGCTTCAAAATTTCCAGCTCTAACGGCCAATATCCCCAAATTGTGATTCGCGTCGGGGTGTTTCGGCTGGACTTCCAGAATGCCGCGATAAAGACTCTCGGCGGCGAGCAGGCGACCGCCTCGGTGATGGTCCACCGCCAGTTGAATGGCCTGGTCGATGGTGAGTTCATCGGTAAGTGGCGCTGTCTGATGTTTTGCTGGAGGCATTATGCGGTAACCGATGAATACGAATTAAGCCCCATTGTAGTTTTCACTAGCTTTTGCTAGCCAGGATCTTGTGGGATTCCTGTAAAAGTCGGCGGTAGCAGGACGGCACCGTAGACAGAAAATCCCGACCACGCTTGTGGTGGGATGGAGTTAGAGGGTTTGTTACTATTCCCGGTGAGTTGGGGGCTTAGGGGATGGGCCGGTGTTGCGTTGCTCTCTGATGTTTCTTGCTAGATTGTTCAATCCTGTGGAATTAGTGCAGTAAGCTTCTGGGACATTATTGATGGGTGAATATATGAAATTCCTCCGCAACAATTGTCTCTACTGCGCGAATGTTTGCGGCGTATTGAAAGCAACTGGGAAGTCAACATCATGCAAGCGTACGGCCGCCCACATGGTGCGAACACCATGCTGACTGAGACGATACAGTCGTGAGTTTTGGACTTTGTTGATCAAGCGGTGGCCACGCAGTTTGGCAATGAGGCGACTGGTGCGGTGAATGCGCCGTTTAGCCTCAGCCGCATCTTTTGGTTTCCGAGTCAAAAGTTTGTTCTGCAAGTCGCGATTGCGAAACCCATTGAGTGCAAACTCACCGCTCAAAAGTGCTTTGAACAGCACAACACATTCTGCGGTTACCGGATTGAACGCTGCCACACGATGCCCGTCCTTGCTCTGAGACTGGCTCAAGCGATCGAGTTCTTCGATCGCCCCGCCTTGAAGAGGAGCATCGGCTAGAGCATCGATCAGGCGTGCATTGGCACCATGACCGACTTGCGAGTAACGCCAGAAATTTGAAACCCCTTTGCGCATAGGCGACCACCGACAGACGGTTTGACCCTGGTCATTTTCGGATGACGTCAGGATTTTGAACTCTGCCGGATTATTCAGGGTGGTTTCAATCCGCAAGACGTTGAGATGATCGTAAATCTTGATGGAATTACGTTTCATGCGGAACTTGATGCGAGTGCCTTGGGGGCGCTTTTTGCTATCAATGATGATTTCGCCAGTAAAGTTGCCGTGCGGCTTACGACCAAGAAAGCGCATGACGTCGGTGGCTGAGAATGCGGTAATGGCGGCGGTGCTGATGTCCTTGTAGATGCGCTGCAAATCGGCTTGGGATTTGAAGAGAATGTCGGTGGCAAACTCGGCTTGATCGGTGCCAAGCCAGTAGCCTGCGAAACCTGCCTTGGCCAGATCATCTATCAGTGGATTGACCATGCGTACTTTTGGAATCAGCGTGCTTGGCCAGTCGATGTGATTGAACTTCTCACTCAGTTTTGCGGCAGCCTCCAAGTCAGCACACCACACAATCTTGTTGTCACTGCGTTGAAAATCAACACCTTGCTTGGTGAGCTGGCGACACATCCACTCGCGACCATTGATGTATATCTGAATCGTGTAAGGTGCCCAGGTTTGCACACGCACATGCATCCAGCCAAACTCGGGATCAATCAAATACCAATACAGGTGCAAGCATTTGCGCTTACGACTGACAATTTCGAGACGATGTGTTTTGCGGTTACCAATCACTGCAAACGATGAGCAGACCTCCAGGACAGCGAAGATGCACACCAGACCTTCTGTAATTTGGTCACGCTGGGCAATCTCTTGAGCCTTAGATTCCTTGGACTGGCCGCTGGCGTGGGTGTGGGCGGATTCGAGATAAATGTAGGGCCGACCGGCTTGCTCAGCGACATCCTTGGCATGATTGACGATGCGGGCCGTTTCGGCTTCGAAGAACTTGCCCGCATCTTTGAGTAAAACGCCACGCTTGGACAGGTAGCGCCCAAAGGCACCTTGCGGAAACAGGGAGGTCAAATGCCCCTTGAAAATTAATCGATCAAATCCTTCGATGACACCTTGAATGAGATCGTGAAACTTTTCGAGGAAAATGTTCATGTCGCCTCCGTAGCCTCGTGGTGGTCTACCTCTTTTTTGAGGTTGGGAATATTGTCCCCGCAAACTCAATCCGCAGGCAACAGAGGCGACACCATTTGGTTGCGGCCAACGGCCACGCTAAGACAAATCTTATTGCAGTTTCTTCTGAGTCGGTGCGCGAGTTGGAGCTAAAAGGGATAACCATGCCCGCCGGAACGGAACTTGGTTTCCCGCTCGTTTTCGAGCCGCCAATAAGAATCTGGCCAAAGGTATGCCTCAACGACGCGTCCATCGGGTCATATTCTACGATCAGTCCCGGGACCAGACTTCACTCAACGATTCTGGGGCGCTTCTGCTCTATTGGCGACAATGTGCAGATATTGGCGAACCACCCCACAGACCGCCTGACGAGCAGCGGGGTAACGTACATGGACATGTTTCGAGATGAGTTTAAGCTTGGACCTGTCCAGCCCTTCGGCGCTCAAAATAACTGACCCACCTGTGCTCACAGAAAGCTGACCCACCGGTTGCGCGGCTGTTTGTAACTTGATGGCCTGCAGGAAACAGAATCGGCGATCATTGGCTCGACCAATGTGCGTGAAGAAGCGACTTCAGTTCATTGAAGAAGCAACCCGTTTGAAGATGAAATTTGGTTACGCAAGCATGGGTTGCCACCCTGCTCGACTGAGCATGATCACCTTCCGTGATGGATTGATTGCTGCATCCATCACCGTTGCTGATCAAATCGAGGCTCTTGCGTTGTTGGCAGAATACCGGTTTTGATACTTGGTGAACCGGTGTAAGGTGGAACTGAGAGTCAAGACAAAATTTTCAGTTAATTTAAGCTGTTCTCGTTTTGTGCGTATGCAACTGGATGGCGTTGCCCCGGGTTTTTGTCTTGGTATTGGTCTTCATGGTTTTATTTTCAAATGGCAATTTGGCAAGCGAAGCGCGTCAGGCCCGTGGGCAAGACCCTTGTGGGTAAGTACGGGTGGGAGGTGTGGGTATGTGGTCAAGCTGGGCGTTTTGCAAGCTTGTCCACATATCCACGCCGACCCCTACTTATCCATCAAGCAGATACTGCACGGCGGTGGTGAGACGGTTTTACTTTGCCTTGGGGCTCGCAGGACTGGTTGAGCTCTGCACAGGTGCTGTGGCAGGTGCGCTGGTGCGCAAAGATGCACCTTCAATGCGGATGGTGATGCAGTGGTGCTGCAGCCGATCAAGCAAGGCATCGACCAGCGGCTTGTTGTTAAACAACTCGTACCACAGCATGCGTGCAAGCGCCGTGAGCAGCTTGGTTGTGGAGCGATCTGCCAGCGAGGCATACAGCTCATCGAGCAGCGCCTGCGCACTGTAAAGCGCCCCCGCCAGCCATTGATGCAGGCCTGGCGCAATAGTCCCAGAGCGATGCCGGTCTTGCCGGTGCCGGTGCCACCAATGAGCACCAGATTGTCGGCGCGACGCACAAACTCCAAGTCGGCAAGACCGAGGATTTGTGCCATATTCACCCCGCTTTGGCGATCAAAGGGAAAGGTGTCGATCGTCCATTGCCAGGGCAGGTGTGCCTGCGCCACCCGATTGACTAATGAGCGTTCCCGCTGAAACGAAGCCTGCTCGCTTAGCAGGCGTTGCACCACCTCTGCGCAAGAGGTGCCATTGCGCTCAGCGCGATCAAGTTCGCTGTCCAGCACACGCGCCATGCCTTTGAATTTCAACTCCGTTAGCAATGCGTGCAAGGCCTCACGCGGGGTCGGGGTCGCTGTCGTTTTTGGTTTGCTCATCGTCTTTATCATCCGGTTCATTGGGGAGGTTGTCATGGCTGCTCTCACCTAGCGCAAAGAAGTCGCCTGCCACATGGCGCAACACCATGGACTCCAGTCGCGTCAAATCAAACAGACCGTACTTGAGCGCCTGCTCCAGCGCTGCTAGGAACGGCTGCGCTGGGTAGGTCCGTTTAATCTGTAGCAGTCGGTTCAGTGCCCGTGTACCACGCCCATTGAGGTGCTTGATGAGCGCTGTGACGTACGCATCAAGAACAGGAGATTGACCACACAACAACTGCGCCTGTAGCGAAGGCTGGCGAGGCGTGCGTTTGGGTATGGTGTGATGCCCGGGCAAGGTGGAGCGCGCATCACGCACACCCAGCAAACGGGGATGACTGGCCACCAGGGTGCGTTTGTAATGAATCTCGATACTGGCGTAATGCTTGTACACCGTCACCGTCTTACTCACCAGCCGTTCAGGTGTCGAATACCGGTTGGTGTCGACGCTGACAAAACCGTACAAGTCCACCACCCGCTCAAACACCTCGTAGACTGCTGGCAAGACGATTGACAGGCTGGTGAGGTAAGTGTTACCGGCTGTCTAATAGCGCGCAAATTTGGCGGAGTTTTTCAAGCGCTGGTGCACAAACAAAAAGGGCCTTGTCGGCCCTTAGTTATTGGTTCAGAAAACAATAGTTGAGATCAGAATGGCACCCCATCATCATCGTCTGAGTAAACAGGCTTGAATCGAGTGATACGTGTGGCTTTCTGGTGCGCATGTAGTTTGTCCTGATAACGGCTGTGAATCACATGCAGCAAGTCCTCCAACAACTCTGCAACGGCCGCTGCCTGCTCAGTGCTCCAGTCATTGTCGATGGTCATGAACAGACCGGATTGTCGCCCTGAAGGCAATTGCATATGTTTTGTAACGCGCTTCATGATTTAGCCTTTCTGCGTTTGGCTGCCATATCTGTGGATCGTGCCTGTGCCTCCTTGAGACGATAGGATTCGCCCTCGATGCCAATCACCTCAGAGTGATGCACCAGGCGGTCAACCAAGGACACCACACAAGCGGCATTGGGAAAGACATCCCCCAGTCGGCAAACGCCTTATTGGTGGTCACAATCGTGCTCTTGGACTCATAGCGACGGTTGATCAACTCGAAGAGCAAGTCGGCATGCCGGTTTGAGTATGAGAGGTAGCCGATCTCATCAATCACCAACAAATCCGGATTGACGTAATGACGCAAACGCCTGCGTAGCGCCGCATCACTGTCCATGGCAGCCAACTCCCCAACATCTCTCCTGCAGTGGTGAAGCGCACCGTAAAACCCTGAACCAGAGCCTGATAAGCCACATTTTTTGCCAGCATTGACTTGCCCACGCCATTGTTACCGCGCAATATCACGTTGACGGATTGCGCCATGAACTCCAGCGTCATCAAAGCCTCGATGGCTGCGCGATCACATTGTTTGGGCCACTTCCAGTCAAAGTCCGCTAGTGCCTTGAATCGCCCGATGCGTGCGTCATTCAGGCGTCGCTCAAGGCTGCGCTGGGTACGTGCGTGCTCCTCCCAGTCCAGCAGACTTGGCAGCCAGGGGGCATCGGCCAGTTCTGACCAATGTTCCAGCACACCGTGTAGGCGTAGATTTTTGGCTCGCGTGAACAAAGCATCATTTTTGGGATCCATCGTTGTCGCCCCTTGATGTTTCTGGTTGGGAATCAGTGTTGTTTAATTGGTCGTAATTTTTCAATGGGTGGGGGTGGATCACCGCGTCACGCAGTCGAACGTTTTCACTGAGTTGCACGACCACCGGCGCAGGGGCTTGCTGGGCTTGGCGCTGTGCCTCCAGCGCCAGACGAACTGCATTGGGGTGGGGTACCTTGCGTTGCAGTGCGTTCAGAACGGCCGTTTGCACCTGGTCGGCACCGTAGCGATCAAGCAATCGCAGCAGCGCTGCAGTGATAGCGCCCAGGTGTTCACCTTTGGCTGCGGCCTGTGTGAGTAACTCCACGCTGGCAGGTACGGCCTGCTGCAAACGATTCATACCACGCTGGGCGTGCGCTGCGGCTTTTCTCTCAACCAGGTCTTTGATGTGTGATTCAATCTCGATTTGCTGACCCTTGTCATAGCTGCGAGCGTGGATGGCCACCACCGTCTGGGCATCCAGAATACGCACCGTTTTGGTATCAGCAAGCACCGTGAGCGTTTTGCGCACATGGGTGTGCGGTACCGAATAGTCATTGAGGTCAAAGCGAACATACGGGGTTTTTCCGACCTTGACCACCACACGCTCTTCCACCGGATAGGGGTTGGCAGGCAATTGCAGAAGGCGTGGCACCTCCTGGGAAAAGGCCTGTGCTACCGTCATGGTTTTGTCTTGCGGACAAGCCCGATCACTGGCAGTTCCATTGATCCACGCATCGGCCTGGGCATTGAGGTCATCCAGATCGGTAAATGTACGTGCGGCAAAGAAGTTGTCACGGATATAGCGAATGGCGCGTTCGACACGCCCCTTCTCATTCCCTCTGGCCACGGCCACCGGGCGCGGTTCGAAGTGGTAGTGGGCGGCAAAATCCAGTAGTGCTGGTGAGAATCGAATGGCATCACCCTGGCGCTCCAACACGGCGCTTTTGAGATTGTCATACAGCAGTATCCTGGGCACACCACCCCAGGACTGGAACGCCTGGACATGGCCACGCAAAAACTCTCCATACGCGCATCCAGGGAGAAACGCAAAAAATACGCCGTGACCAGGACAGCACGGCCACGAAGGCCATCAAAGGCCGTTTGGCTTTGCCGATTTGCAGGTGGCCAAAGTGGCCCCAGTCAATCTGAGCTTGTTCGCCGATAAGGGTAACCAAACGCAGATACGCCTCGGGCAAGGGTCTGGGTCGATGCTGGGCGATGAGGTGGCGAAAATGATCCGGGCCACCTTGGTAGCCACGCACTGTGACCATGGCGTACAGCCGGCTGGCCCTGAGATCGGGAAACTTCTTCAAGGTCTCAAGAACGAACGGCAAATAGGCATCAATGTTTGATGCGCGCACAGTTCCGATGCGGGGCAAGCCCGCTTGGCGCAAGACTCTCTCGACAGTGCCGTGGTGCACCTTGAGTTGGCGAGCAATGGTGCCGGTTGGCCACTTCTCTGCATGGTAATAACGCAATATCTTGGCTCTGAGTTCAGGGGTCACGGGCATGGTGTGCTTCCTTGTGTGGGGTTGAACGACGGATGCGACGGCGCAAAAAGTCGATACGCACAAATTCAGCGCAACTGCCTTGACAGAAATGACACTGCCAGAGCCGCTGTGGCACATCGACTTTGATTGCACTCACATCCGCGTCCAGTAGAGCAAATGCTGTGGGGGGTGGGGAACCCTGATGCGTCACTTTTTTGTGTTTTGCCCTCCAGCGCTGCTGTCGCCGAGCATGGGCGTGGCGACCACGTCGGCTGCTTTGGTAGCGTTTGCCCGCCGCGCGTACGCAGCGTGCTCGCTGTGTCGATGCACAGTCTTTGCAGTAGCGATTACCACGATCACAACGGCTGCATATGAGCACCAGGATGCTGCAACGAGCACACAAGTAACGCCTTGCGGGAGGTTCCATCGCCAAAAAGTGGCCGACGGGGGTTGGGCTGGACAATGCCTAGAGTTTCGTGACATACTGACACTGGCAACGTCGCCCTCCCGGGCTCGGGGCACGACATCGGTTTGAACTTTCGACGTTATTGGCTGATGTCGTGCCTGCTTCGAGCTTTTACGGCAAGCTCGTTTCTACTCCCCTCCCGGATTGCTTGGCTAGTGCATCCCAAGCCTTGCCTCAAACGCAAATCACAACACCACATCCCGAGAATTGCGCCGCCACGCCATGGGGGTCTTGAAACTCGCCCTTCGGGCTCCTTTCAAGCCCCCCATGGCGTGCAAATCCGTAGTTCTGCGCAATACCTCTGCCGCCAGATTGACGCGCATTCCGGCAGCCATTCACAGTAAGGCTTCTCCATCACGTACGCCACCTCAGGTGCCATGCCCAGACTGCGTTTTGGCTTGGCATTGGCCACTTCAACGCACCACTTGAGCGCCTGTGCGTTCAAGTCATCGAAAGAGCTAAAACTGCGCCCAGGCAGGAAGTTGTCCTCAACCCATGCAAAGGGGCGCTCGATTCTGGCTTTGCGATCAGGGTCATTGACACGGTGTGCCATAAACTTGAAGCCCAGGGCGCGTGCAAAGGCGGCCATCTCTGGTGCGAATACCGCATCAGGCCCAGCACCACCAGCGAGAATGACGCTGGTATTGTCGATCACGCAAAGTGGGCAAGTGCCGTCCATGAACTGGGCTGCGCGCAACAAGAAGTCCTTGGCCTCAAAGCGGGTAAATCGTGGGTAGTACCAGATAAACAAACGCCGCGAGTACGCCAAGGTCAGACCTGCACACTGGGCGGTAATGCTCTTGCCCGCCACCTCCATCTTATGGGGCGATGTGTCGTGCTGCATCTCCTGGCCGGGCTCGAAGTGGTATTCGCCGGAGCGCTTGGGTGGTTGGCGCAGTTCAGCTTGGCGCACCCAGCGCGTGAGGGTGCTGTAGGGCGGGTGCAGCTTGTACTCATCAGCCAGTATCTGGGCCATACGCACGGCGTTACCTTTGGCTCTGGCATAGACTTCGGTGAGTTGTTGTTGGGTGACCTCATTCACCGGGTGGGCAGGTGTTTGCACGCCTTGTGGCTCGCGCAGGATGCCTCGCACGGTGTTGCGCGAGAGATGCAGCACCCGGCTGATTTCACGTAAACCTGTGCTCTGTTGGTGCAAGGTGAGCACACTGGCACGAATATCTATCGGGGTCATGGCACCAGCCTGGTAAGTTCGTTGTTCACTTGTTCCAGCGCTACATGCAGGCGCAGACACGCGCCCTTTAGCGTTGGTTCCAACGGGGCGGTCAGTGGCACTAGGCGTCGGTGTGCGCGTTGCAGCAGTGCTTGCAGGTAACCCAGCTCAGCAGCCACCTCACGTTCAGGTCCGCCCCGCAGGTCTTTGGCAATGCTCTGGCTTTGTCTCTCGTTCAAGCTGTCGATAAACAGGCGTGGGTGTTCCACCATGCGTTGGCGCTGCGTGTGTTGGGCGGCTTGGTAGTGGCTAAACCAGGCTTGCAGTTCACGCGTACTTAAGTGGTCGCTTGCCATGCTGGCCAGTAGTTGACTGGCATGCTCGCTGTTGGCGCGCGCCAACGGGGCCACAATGCGTGAGCCCGCCCAACTCGATATGCCCCCACTGCGCACCGCCTGCACCAGGTCCTGGGACAGTGCCCCCAGTAGTACCAAGCGGCGCTGTACCCAGCTCACATCACGGGCGCATTGACGTGCAGCTTCGCGCTGACTCAGGCCAAGGGAGTCGATCAGCTCGCGCAGCATGAGGGCTTCCTCCATGGGGTCAAATGCCCGCGAGAACGAGTGGGCCAGCATCTGTGCCAGCGCAGGCCCCACCGGGCAGTGCCAGCATTGCACCAGGGCGGTGTCTGCGCCCAGTCGCTTGAGCGCGCTCAGGCGCCGGTAGCCGTCAATCAGTACCAGGGCACCACTGTCTTGGTCGTCAGCGGCAATGCACGCTACCAGTTGTCCGCTTGTGCGTATCGATTCAGTCAGTCGCTGCACTGCCGCCGTATCGGCGATGCGGGTGGCCTCAAAGCGCAGCTCCAGGCGGTGTAAATCGACTTGTCTTGCGCCAACGTACCCGCCCACACTTTGTTCATGAGCGCCAAAGCCATGGGTGTTGCTGGTCTGGCGGATATTCCAGAAGGGAAAACTCAGCAACCCATTGATTCCATTTGAAAAAGAGTCATTTTGGCGATCCACATTATAGAAATGTAGGCATGTAAATGCATGGATATGTTTGAGTATTGCCAATGAAAGTGTCTGAATTTGCTTATAATTAGTAAGCATGTACATAGCAACCGTCCTTAACCGCAACTCGCCCCCCGCAATCCTCTTGCGCGAAAGCTATCGCGAAGATGGCAAGGTTAAGAGTCGCACCCTCGTCAATGTGACGAATTGGGAGCCTAGCGTAGTCGAAGCGCTAAGAATGGCGCTCAAGGGCGAATTCGCTACCTACGGTGAGCCGATATCGGGGGTGATTTTTGGCGTGCTGTTCGTCCTCAAACAACTCGCTGATCGCCTCGGTGTTTCGGGTGCACTGGGGAAAAGCCAGGAAGCGATGAGGGTGCTGCTCCTGGTGCTCGCACGTATTGACCATGCAGGATCGCGACTCTCGGCGCTACGTTGGTCAAGTCAGCACGCCACGCAAGATATTCTGGGTTTATCGCCCTTTGACGAAAACGATTTGTACGACGCTTTGGATTGGCTCGCTGGAAAGCAGAGCAAAGTTGAACTGAGTCTCTACCGAGAACATGTCAAGCGAACAGGGTGCACTCCATTGCTCGTGCTGTATGACGTACATCGAGCTACTTTGAGGGCGAACAAAACGACATGGCCGCGCACGGCTACAACCGCGACAAGAAGGTTGGCAAGCTACAGATCGTGATCGGGCTGCTCACCGCTGATGATGGCGAACCATTGGCCGTGCGGGTCTTCGAAGGCAACACGGCCGATCCGAGCACGGTGGCAGAGCAAATCCGCCTGCTCAAGGATCAATTCAAGATCGAGGATGTCGTCATGGTGGGTGATCGCGGCATGATCAAGGCCAAAGGGAAACTAGCGCTAGAGAAGGAAGGCTGGCACTACATTACAGCCATGACGGATGCGCAGATTCGCACCTTGCTGAAAAAGGATGTTCTGCAAGCCGACCTGTTCGATAGCGAAATCTGTGAAATCGACTACGACAAAAAGCGGCTCATTTTGCGCCGTAACGACGCAACCCGTGATCGTGAAGCGCTACGCCGTAAGGATAAGCTGGCCACTTTGCAGGAAAAGATTTCTGCACGCAATACTTTCGTCGGTAAGCATCCTCGCGCCAAAGCGCAGGCCGGATTGAATCAACTCATGCGATGGAGCAAGAGCTACAAACTCGCCGCATTTGTGACACTTTCCCTTAGTGAAGATGGAACAATAGCCTGTGTCATTGATCAATTGGCTATGCAAAACAATGCACTGCTTGATGGGTGTTATTGCCTGGAGACCGACCTCACCCGCGAGCAGATGAAGGCCGTTACCGTTCATGAACGCTACGGTGATCTGCAGAAAGTCGAACGCAATTTCCGCACCATGAAAACCGGCTTGCTCGAAGTGCGCCCTATCTTCTTGCGCAATGCCGAGCGAACCAAAGCACATGTGTTTGTCGCCATGCTCTCCCTGAAAATCGCCCGCGCCTTGGAGACAATGCTGCATAAGACATTTGGCACTATCGCCAACGAACCGGGTGCACTGACAATCGACGATGCACTGGTGGCACTATCACGCCTGACCTACCTTCATTACGAAACAAACGGACAAACGACCACACGATTGCCTCGACCCGATGCGCTTCAGTCTTCGATACTCAGCGCACTTGGCTTGACCCTCCCTGTTGGTGCCCCCACACTTTGTAGGCAGTAAGCTTTTTCCGCTCAAACAAAAATAACTATTTAAATTCAAATGGTTATGGCACTATCTCGCCTTGAATCAGCTGGAATATCCGTCTGGCTTTCAAGGGAGTCGGTCATGGGTAATTCCTTGTCTTTTATGGGTCGAAAATCGGTTCACTCGTTGCCCGCAGCAGCCGACTACGGCGAACTCCGCTCGCCACAGGGCGCGCGCACCAGTGGCAATGCCCCGCTGGTGTCGGCTTGACAGTTGCGCTGGCTTCACATCGAGCTGTGGTGGTAGTAAATCACCCGCACAGGCTTCTTGGGAAGGCCCTGATGAGTCACTATTTTTTGGAGGCAGTTCCTGCTCTCGCTGGCGTAGGCGTAATCGTTGTTGACGACGGGCGTGGTTGCAGCGTCCGACACGGCTGCTTTGATATATCCTGGAGGCTCTGCGTTGACTGGCTAGACGTGCCTGTTTGCGACACTCAGCGCTGCAGTAGCGCTGACCTCGGTCACAAGGCGTACACACTAGCACTTCGGTTTGACAGCACGCACATTGCAGCGTGCGTCCACTGCTCAATGCAGCTTGCATTCAGCGCTCCTGTTGGAGCCTCAAATGGACACCTCGAAAGTCGATCCGTGGTTCATGCTCACAGCACATTCAGCACTGGACATTGATCACGACTGGGGACAATAATTGGTGCGCACTCGTGGCTGATACGGGTGGGGCGCGCTAGCCGAAATCACTTGTTCGGGTCGAAAGCGGTTGGTGCGCCCGTTCTTCATTACATCTGCGTTTTACACGCTTGTCGGGCGCAGTGCCAATTCATAGTCTTGGCAGACCACCAACTATCCGTACCCACATTGACCAAGCCTGCCTTTGTCAAACGATATCTTGAGTCTGGACAACGAATTAATTCAAGCAATGGCGGTTGACATACGCAAGAACGTCAGCCTCAGGCATTCATCCAAGAGCTGTGGGTTCGTCTATCACCACATGCCAACGTACTCTCAGCCAAAGTCTGTGGGTCAATTCCAATGAGCAGGGGTGGGTCAATTTCCGTGAGCGCCAAAGCCAGCCGTATCAACCGCTGAAATTAACGACTATTGGAAGCGATGTGTGGATAGGCTCAAAGGCTTGTTTGGTAACTGGAGTATCAATAGGGGATGGGGCGATCATCGCGGCAGGGGCGGTGGTCACGAAAGACATTCCCCCCTTCGCTATAGTGGCTACCGTATGCACACATCGTTGGCATGAAAAGTGCTGTTGCTTGCGGTCGAAATTCCGTGAGCCAGATCCCATCCCCGATGAATTGAAGAGAATGCCTGCAAGCCACGGAGCATCGTGATGGGACCGGGTTTCCGTTCGCTGGCGTATCCCTTCCAGCCGCCCAAGCGGGCAATCATCCAAGCGGCCCAGGCAAGCGTGTCTAGCGCATGGGGATTCTTTTGCTTCTCTGTTTTTCCCTCCAGCGTAGGCTGGATATGATGGAGAACCTCGATTTCGGCCGCCGTAAATACATCCGTTGCCGGACGCAGCGTTTTGCCTTCGCGCGCCAGCGTCAGTTGCATGACTTGCACTGCAGCTGACGTGGCCATGACGGCCAACTTTTCCAGCCTGCTTGCTTCTTCAATCAGGCTGGACTCCAGATTTAAACCTTGGCTCTTGATCGTGCGGAATGCCTGCTCAATCGTCCAGCGCATGCAATACCACTCGATGCATTGGCGCGCTTCTTCAAGATTTGTCACCGCATGTGTCGTCAGCAGGCGCCAGCAAATCCGTTCTTCCTTGCCCACTACCGTAGATGCATCTTCGACCGCCTCTATAACATTGAGGCTCACGTGCGCCGATGCGTTCCTGTCTGAACAATGTGATGGCTTCTTATACCACAGCACCAAAGCGCACATGTATTAGGGCTTTGTGGGCGCTACGTTCGTGCGTGGCTGGCAAATCAATCCAGTAGCTGCCTTGCACTGTTTGAGCGCCAATCCAGTCAAACAACGTTCGGCCATCTGCCATCACCAACGCCCGATCACGACATGCGCGAATCAGCAGATGCGTGCGCTCATCGGGCAAGCGATCCCACATCTCGTAAATGTCAGCCTCCCGATCGGCCACCAGGGTGATTTTCTGCGCGCTCGACAGGCGCTTCTTGCCAAGTTGAAATGTCTCGATCCAGCGCCAGCTCTCCTTTTTCGATCGGTAAGCTTTTGTAGTTGGCTGCCTTGCCCTGTGTGCGTTGCCATAGCTTCATGTGCGCCAGTCCAAGGCAGTCACCCACATTTGCATCGACTACCAAGAGTGGGTGAATGAAGAAGCCAAGATCACCTGTTGCCCACTGTGCCAAGTCCGCTCACTCGCTTGGCGTGCTTTTGGTAGTTCACCTCACTGGTGTCCTCAATGGCCAGTACATGCCGCCCCGCACTGCGCAAATTTATCCCTTCACATACCCCTTCAACCAACTTCTCTACGCTCACCTGATCGTTTGCAAAAATCGACCGAAGCGCACCTCCCCTGCGCGGTTCTCGCCAAGTTGCCTCAAGCAAACTTTCTGCTTAATCACCATTTGTTCATGCAGCAGCGCTCCAGTCTTTTTAAGCGCGCATCGCCAAAGTTTCCAGCGAAAAATCGGCGCCCATCTCTTTCCTGTTGCATTTCTGGCATAGCAAAGTCTTTCGAAATTTCATCGTCGGAAATATAGCAAAAATCATGCCATAAATGTGTGCATACGGTAGGCTATAGTGGGGGGGGTTCCGGCAAAATTTATCCGCTGGCGTTTTGAGGAAACTCTTCTAAACCGGATTTTGGCGCGCCCTTGGTGGCATTATGATCTGCGAAACATCGTGCTGGACTGGTCGGCCCCGGAGCGAGCACTCGACGCTCTTGACCAGATGATTGATCTGGGGCAAGTTGCACTTTATCAGCCCGTGAGGCTCCAGCTTAAGGCGTGAACCCAGAGCAAACACATGCATCTTAGTCTGTCGAGGTCGAATTCGTGGTTCACGATTTTGATGATAGTCATTGGGGATTCCTGTAAAAGCAGGCGCTGGCAGTACGGCACCGTATACGTAGAAACCCCACCCCGCTTGAAACGGAGTGGGGTCAGTCCCCGCACCCGCGACCCCAAGCCAAAGAGTGCGCACCCAATAATGCGCTATCTATTTTGCAGCCATTCCCGCACAATCCATAAGGGCTAGAGGCCAGTTTGATCCACTTCTGCACAAAAGAAAAACCCCGCTGCCTTGTGGGAGAGGGGGTTTCAATAAATGGGTGTCCTTTAGTTTGGGGTTAGCGCCGCTTCGGATTAAAAAAATTGCTTGGAGAAATTGGCAATCGCCATGGCAACAAGCGCACCCATCATCCACTTCACCAAAGTCATATCGCCCTTCAAAGCTTCAAACTTAGTATCTAGTCTTTGCTCCATTTCACGTAAATCTCTCGAGTGACAAGCTCCGACTCTTCAATGGCTGAGCGCATCGCATCCGTCAACCCCTCCGCCTGCTTTCATCAAAGCCAGCTTCCTTGAGCTTACGCACAAACTTATGGGTGTCAAAGGTAATCAGTCATAGGAAAATCTTAACACGATGACAAAAAATTCAAACGAAATAAGTGGGTGTCCTTTAGTGTTCTATTTAGTGTTATTCATCAAGCGCAAGAGCACGGTACATTTTTTATAGCGCCTCCCGCACAATCCATGCGGTCTACAGCCCAACGGGGCTTAAAAGCGAAAAATGGGGCTGACCCATCACCTCACTAACCTAATGCATTTTTCCCAGCTTTTCCAACAATACCTTCAGGTATTCAGGAGAAAGGCTATTTATAATCACATCCGGCGATAAGTTCTTTATCCGCTCCTCTGGCGAATAGCGATTTAATACCTCATCTGGTGACAATAAGTCAAAATGCTCGCGCACAAAGTCTTTTTTATAATCTTCAACTGTGTAACTCTTAGCGCGGCCGTTGGCCGCAACCAAATGGTGTCGCCTCTGTTGCCTGCGGATTGAGTTTGCGGGGACAATATTCCCAACCTCAAAAAAGAGGTAGACCACCACGAGGCTACGGAGGCGACATGAACATTTTCCTCGAAAAGTTTCACGATCTCATTCAAGGTGTCATCGAAGGATTTGATCGATTAATTTTCAAGGGGCATTTGACCTCCCTGTTTCCGCAAGGTGCCTTTGGGCGCTACCTGTCCAAGCGTGGCGTTTTACTCAAAGATGCGGGCAAGTTCTTCGAAGCCGAAACGGCCCGCATCGTCAATCATGCCAAGGATGTCGCTGAGCAAGCCGGTCGGCCCTACATTTATCTCGAATGCGTATTCCGGTCCAACGTGACCGGCGATTCCGGGATCGTGACCGCTGATTCCGATTCAACGTGACCGCTGATTCCGGGATCGTGACCGCTGATTCCGGTGAACGTGACCGATGCTGTTGGTCACGGCAATCGGCACGACGGTATACGTTGTCGGAACGGTGTTGCGCGCAAACGAAACCTGTGGTTATGGGGTAGCTTCCTGATTTTTTGAAAGGAGCCCCCATGCCCGCATCAAGGATCAATATGCGCAAAATCAAAGACGTACTGCGTCTGCACTTCGAAGGTAAACAGCCCTACCAGAACATTGCGACGGCTTTGGGCATTTCCAAAGGTGTTGTCACCAAATACATCAGCCTGGCGATGGCGGCCAAGCTGGATTGGAAGGCCGTAGAGGCAATGGATGAAGCCGAGCTGGAGCGAAGGCTGCTGGCGTGTGCGCGGGCCGATGAGACCTATGTCCAGCCCGACTATGCCCGCATTCACCAGAACTTGGTCAAAAAGGCGTGACACTCATGCTCTTGTGGGAGGAGTACTGTGCCCAGGTGGGCGAGCAGTACAGTGCGGACAATCCAGTCAAACCCTGGCGTTATTCCCAGTTCTGCGAGAACTACCGCAAGTTTGCCAAACGGCTCAAGCGCTCCATGCGCCAGGTGCACCGTGCTGGCGAGAAGTTGTTCATCGACTTTGCTGGCCCGACGATTGCACTGTTCGATGGTGACAAAGAGGTGGGACGGGCCAACATCTTTGTGGCTGCCATTGGCGTATCAGGCTATTGTTTTGCCTGCGCTACACCTGCACAAACTGCACCCGACTGGCTGGGTGCGACGGCGAAGGCCCTGGAATTTTATGGAGGCGTTCCCCAACTCATCATTCCCGATAACCCACGCGCACTGGTCAGCATAGCGGATCGCTACGAGCCAAAGCTCACGGATACGGTGCAAGACTTTGCCCGTCACTACGGCTGTGCAGTGCTACCCGCGCGTGCCCATCACCCGCAGGACAAGGCGTTGACTTCATAATGCACCTTGTTCTGGCGGTTGAGCGGGAATAAGTTGCGCAGGCCGACCGCCGAAACGGCCACCGCAACCCTTGACGATTTGTGCTTCGCCCACAGGTTCATACAGGCAGCGACAATTATTTCCATACACTTGGCGCTTGAGCATACCCTGGCGCCCGAGTTGATGCACTGTCGTGGGTGAGATACCAAGTTGCTTGGCTATTTCCTCACCAGTAAGCATGCCGCGCTCACGCAAGCGCTCGAAGCGAGTTTTCAAGGCATATGTCTGGCGAAGGCTAATCACCTTTTTCAAGGTGAAGGGCTGGCCCAACCAATTGCAGTGACCGAGTTCATTGAGCTTGGTTGCTATCTGTTTGTCTGTCGAAGTTTCGAGTAACTCGTCAACCAACTGCACCACTTGTTCGGACGTTTTACGGATACGCGCAATCGGCAAAGGCTTATCGACCAATAAAGTCTGATTGCGACCACCACGCCAGCGCACATTGACCGTGATCTTTGGCCCAGCCAGGAGAGTCACATCTTCGATCAGCAGGGCCAGCATTTTCTTACGCTCCACTGCGCTGGTTCAAACGTGTCGAGCTGTCGTAGCCGGGTGTTCCATTCAGCCTCCAACGCATCAGCGACCAGACGGTTGTCTGGATCAACCTTGAGGTAGCGACGTCGAGCCAATTCGGCTTCATATCGGGCGCGCTGCAACCAGACAACGCAGTGCCGCAGCTTGCTCGACACGCTGCGTGATTTCTGCCTGTACAGCCATTGCCATCTCTATGGCTGCAGGTGCGACCGTCTCAAGTACCAAGGCGCTAATCGCCATGTCAATGGCTGAGCCTTTGACCCACAAACATGCACTGGTATGAGCGTGGCGCACCACTTGTTCATTACAGCGATAGTATGGCTGCAATTTCCTCCAACGAGTTCGTAATGTACTCCGCATGCGCGCCCCACAGTGGCCACACAGCACTTTGCCCTGCAGCAACGCATCGCCTTCACGCGGTGCACTCCGCGAGAGCCGCTGGAGAACCCTACTGCGTTTTGCTTTAGCGTGACTTGGTTGCGTTCAAACTCTTCCCAAGAGATATAGCCAACATGGGCATCGCGGATGAGAACCTGCCAGTTTTCTTGCTTGACGCTAAGTTGAACATGCTTGAGAGTCGCATTAAAAGCGCCTCGCGTGCGCCCACTAGACGAAAGCCCCAGCATACCGAGGATTGTGCAGTATCTGAAGAACACGTGAGTGGTTAATCGTACCCCAAAGCAATCACCCTTGCCAATGCCTCGGTGAATGCGCCTGGGGAATAACACCTTCTGCGCTTGCATGCGGCGCAGTACAGCACAAGCCGAACCGGTCTCACGGAAAGTATCGAATAGCATGCGAACAGTTTCAATTTGTCGGTCCGGATCGAGCATCACGCGCATTGCCATCGGACGAGCCCAATCGGCAGCACCACCTCAAGCTCCCCGCGCCTGGCCTTGTTCAGAATGCCACCTTGCAGCCGACTTCAGAACATGCAATTCGGCCTCACTCATCGTACCCTTGAGGCCCAGCAGCAACCGGTCGTTGAAATGTGCCGGTCATACACGCCGTCTTCGTCCAGAATGAGTGTGCGACATTGCGGCCAACCTCAAAGACGGTGCCAGTCGGCATTGTTACGCAGCTGGAAACCTCAGACCCAAAATGATGCCGGCATGGCCCAGGGCCACTTCTGTGACAAGGTGCTGGAAGCCATCACGATCATGGGCCTGGGCGCCGGAGATGCCTAAATCGCTGTCGATAACGTACGCGCTCGATGGGCTAACCCAAAGCTACCGCACGATCGCGCAACGCATACTGACGCTTGGTACTTTCGGTGTTCTCGAACACTTGGCGCAACGATGTTCGCGCACATAGAGGAACGCATCCCCGGCGCAGATGGTCGGGGCTAATCTTCTAAGTATTTTCAGTAGACATATTCCACCTTGGACTGGGTGAGTAAAACATGTTGGCCAGCAGGTGAACGAGTTTTTGGTCGTACACCTGCGGGGATGACTGCCCATCGATCACGGGTGAGCGGAAGATGGTGGCACGCTCGCTAGTACAGTCAGGCCGTTCAACATCCCATGAAATACGATGGCCCCATTCCTTCTGGGCAGGCTGCCCCCGCAAAACTTGGGTGCGCAAGGCTTCGTAGATTTGCACGGCATTCGGCGGGTAAACGAGGTCGATCCATGCTGTGGCACTGCGTTAGCGTTTTCCCCGCGCAATAGCACGCTCGGTACTGCGTGGATGCACGGTTACGCCTAGTTGCTTTTGAATCAGTGCTGAAAGCATGCGCGCCTGCAAGGAGTGCCGTTCACGTGCTGCTGCTCCGATGAACGCCATTACCTCGGGGTGAGTTTGTGCGGATTTTGACCCACGCTGGCGTGGCAGAAGACCGCTGATGCCATCGCGTGCAAAAGCAGCTCAAAGCCAAATAGAAAGTCGGACGTGACACTCGTAACCCCGGCCTCGGCTTTGGTGACACCCTCTTGACATCCATGACGTCATCTCGTACCACCCCTGTACCTGAAGTCGTTAGGTCGAAAAAAACGCGGAACTCTCGAACCATTGCGCCCGCACACGCTGTGATGCGGGTTCAGCGTCTAAACTCGTGTAGCAAGTCGGTCTTGGTTTGTGGCTTGGTCATGGCAAAGTTGGAGTTAACTTGCAAGCAAGAATACGCCGCGTCATTGATTTTTTCAAATTCAAGCTTTTTGTGTTTCATACGGAACGAAAAACAGCATGGAGAAAAAATCGGTCTCATTGACATGCTCGTAAACAATAGCCCGCATAATTTCCTTACGCGTGCGCGCCGATTCACTTGCACCTTTCTTGCCTTGATTCAAGTCAAGCAGCATGTCATCAATAGTGCGCTGGTCTGGTCAGATCATCTGTGCGAAACCGCTGATCGACCCGCTGCTGTATGGGTGATGCGTCGAGGTGGGTCCACGTCGGTCAACGATAAGGGGGCATTGATCGTGAGTGTGCGTCAACATCAAGGTACATCGCGATCCCCGCCCCAGTTCATTTCGTGTGTGCTCGGCACAAAGCGCTTTACGCAAACCACGGGTGAAACGCCTGGGTGACAGCAAGCTCTATGACCGCTCCACACTGACGCAATGGCTTTGCGGTTGTTGATTTACGAAGGCAAAGTCCAGTTCAATGTGTGCAACTGGTAGAGGCGCTGGATACTGGCGCCAGTTGCGCAAACGCTGCGCTTTACCGGCGATAGCCGAGGTCAACGGCGACAATAGCGCCCTTGCTGCAATGAAGCAGCGCCCGAATTTCAAAGCTGCCTGGCCGCCCGCATCTGATCAATGTTTTGCCCAGATCGGCAACCGCCCTGATGCCCACGCCCGTGTAGCCGTGGCAGTGGTCGGTGTTCAAAACAGTGCGCGTGCATATCGACAGCCGTATCGAATTCGAGGAAGCCACCAGTACAGCGTGCCCCGCTCTGATTGGGTTTGGCGCTGGAGTTGCGGGTGACACAACATACGGTGGAAGTACTGCACCGTGGCCAGCGTTGCCAGCCATGCGTAATGCCAAGGGAGGATTCGCCACGGTAATCGAGCACTTGCCCGAGCGCCACCAGCATCAGGCGCAGTGGACACCCGAGAACTGTGGCCTGGGGTGCACGTATCATGGCGTGGCCTGTGCAGCCACAATGGGAAAGATGCAAAACCAACCTCATCCTGCGGGCATGCCTGCCGTGCCTGCCTGGGGCTGCGCAATACGCTGTCAAGCGTTATGGTGAACCCGACTGGAAGCCGCATGCACCCCTCGCTGGAGCTGGGCACCATGAAGCCCACGCATATCCGCGACATTTTTGCTCCAGCCGTCGCGACTTCGGTGCAAACTGTGGCCGGAAAAAAGTGGAACAGTCCAGTGCATGCCAGTGATGCGCGGCCGGAACTATTACCAATGAAGAGAGTCAAAATGATGGGTACATACCTTGAACCCAGTACGCAGCCTGCGTCTCGAAGCATGGCCCAGGCGCTTGAACAACAACTCAGCCAAAACTGGTCATCGGTGCCCTGAGCTTCCGAAGGCGACTGGCTTTGCTGGTTAAACCGTCGGTGCATGGAAGACGGGATCGGCGCTGAGCGCGCTTACTCAAATACGCCAAACTCAAATACCCCAGGCCACTATCAGAGACCTGGACGGCCGCTTACGCGGGATTGAGCGCGGTAAAGTCATGAAAGGCCTGGTCATGGGGAATGGGTCAAATCTGGGCGCGGTGTTTTTATCGACCGAACCTGAGGTGTGGGCAAGTCGCGGACGGCGTGCGCTCTGTAGCAATACGCCTGCCGACGCAGCCATAGTGCGCTATACCTGCGTATTACCACGCCTGGGCGAGGGATTGCCGCATTCGCCATGCCAACGGTGCGTTTTGCGCTGGCTGATACGCTCAAAAGCGCCAACGTACTGGTGCTGGATGACTGGGGCCTAGCCGCCATGGATGCCCAAACCAGGACTGATCTGATGGAGATCATTGATGACCGCTCCAGCCGGCGTGCCTGCATCATTACCAGCCAGCTGCCAATCCCGAGAGCATTGGCATCAGTGGATAAGAGATATGGTGATGGCCGACGCCATCGCCAAATCGACCTCATACAAAACCATCACCGCTTCATACTCACGGGGTCGTTGCGTAAGAAAGGCCCAACGACTGCAAGAAAACGCCAGCCAGATCGGGGCAAACCTGAAAGCCAGATTTGTGGACGATGCGAATGCCGCGCCACCGGGGCACTGCCGTGGACAACTCTTCGAGTTGCCGCGTACCCCTTCGCCCACAAGCTCCACAGGCACCTACAGCAATACACAATAATTTTTTTCGAAAGGGAACAGGAATGCGAAACAATCCCCCGAACACCCATGATCTGACCCGCACTACTTTGGGGCGATTTGGGACTAATCGGGGATAAGTTGAAAACCAACCCAATACCAAGAAAGAAATCCGCCGAAAAGCAAGTCGGCATAGAATGAAACCGCAACACCGACCATCGGTCACGTTCGCAGGAATCGCCAGTCACGATGCCGGAATCAGCGGTC
>JADJFE010000029.1 GCA_016708725.1 Candidatus Aalborgicola bjergmarkensis | reverse complement strand
TAATGAGTCGGTCAGTCGGACTCCCAATCGCTGCCATCCTCGTTCACCGAAGCACGGTACGCGCGGAGTCGCTCCTTAGCAAGATCGGAGACCCTCTCGCCCGCTCCGAAGATTAGACTCGCGGCGCCATCCTTCGTGAGATTCAGCATGTTGCACTCAAACCAAAATTTGCTGTGCGCTACGGTCTGCTTGTCGAGGAGATTTAGAAGCAGAAGGGACGACGAAACATCGTCACGGAAATCAACTCTCGACTGACGCCACAACTGCTTTGCTGCACCGTACGGGTTGTTGTCGTTGGGGCTGGTGTTGGTGAACTGCGAGGATACTGCGTGTGACGAGAAAATCCTGAGTCCTCGAGAACGCCACTGCCAAATGCGTTTCCACAGTCACTCAGAACCATAGTTTCCTTTTTGGTATGTCGTTGTACGCAAAAAACCTTCTCAACAGGTCGTCACTCTCCTGAACGAACGTGCGCGTCTCAACCGTTTTGTTCCCGACGTAGACAATGCGATCAAAGTCGATCTGCAAGGCGGTTGGCCTCGTTCTCCATATGCTTGTAGATTGCAATGCGGCGCGCAGTAGGATCGCGGTCCTTGCGCGAGACGCTGTTATATGTGAACAAAACAGAGGGGGTGCGGTTGATGCCATCGGCCCAGACGCACGTAACAATGCAGTTGGTGTAGCGCGACATAGCGCGGTCGACCTTGGGCTGAGAGGTACCACTGGGTGAAAACGTCCTCTGGAGCAGATTGCGCTGGGATGTGTGGGTAAAGTCGATGCTGCACTGTGTTGTCGCTTGGAAGGGAAAGTCCATCCTCCGTACCCAATCCCAAAGTAGATACCGCTGTTGCTCTTGGTCGAGACGAAAACCAGCCACCCTGCTCCCCGCCATTCGGCTCGCGAAACCTCCCTTTGCCAGGTAGTTTGATGCACTCGCCATGAACGGAACACCGAAGAGTTCCTGAGGACTTGCACAAAAGCCAGCCAGATCGACCCTGTGGTTCCCTAGATTTTGGGCAAGTACCCAGCCCCACAAGATCGTCTGCTGTTGCTCGGTTAACTTAACCGGTCGTCCAGATCCTTCTCGCTGGAGATAGCCGTGCCTCCTGCCTCCACGGCGGCGACGTGGCGGTCAAACAGCCTTTGCCAGTACGATTCCGGCGAAGCCGTATCACCAGCAACAACCCTGGTCATCCCGTTCTTCGCCTGGACGAGATACAGTTCTGCGAGAGCAGTCTTGACTGCGTCGTCTACGCTGGCAGCGGGGTAGATTTTCTTGTGTGAGGTGGATAGCACACCATCATCGTGCCTTCGAGCACGATCTTGGTAAGGTCATCTTGCAGAGATGTGGAAAGAGTGGGCGATGCGCCGATTGACTCGTTATTTTGGTTCGGTGAAATCACCACATTTCAAAGATGCAGGCAACGCTTCGCTCACGAAAGAATGACTGCCTCCGCTAATGGCCATCCATGGGGCCGTACAGCCTAAATTAACGTTCGTTGAGCAGTGACTGGGTATGACTGGGTATGCTGCTGCCAATGAAGCCCCTTGGCGTGAGACTGAAGGCATTTTGCGCGTGTATTTTGGCGTGTAGCCCTTGTGTGGGCGCGGGGTAGCTATTTTTCAGGGTTATCCTGGAGCCATGGCCAAGCAAGGGCAGATGCAGACCCCGGCACAATGAACCTACAAATGACAAAGAAGAAGGCAGGAAAGTGGATGAACTGGTTCTCACCACTGGAACGATTCATCGCATTGCAGCCCTGATACCCCCACCACGCACCCACCGGCATCGCTATTTCGGCGTGCTGGCACCGAACTCTCACCTCTGCGGAATGCGGTGACGGCACTGGCCGCACCCGTGCAGACTGGGCAACCTGGCGCGGCAGAGAACGCAACTGAAGAGCAGCCGCCGACTGAAGTTGAGCCGCAAGGCAATGGTGAGAGCAAAACCAGCGATTCATAACCGCTGTCGGGTAGGTTCGTGCCGGAGACACACCAAGACAATCCAAAATGGCACACGAGCGGTGAAACAGGCCATTTCGACTGCCAGACCGATGCACGCAATGTGCCAGAATGGGGATTTTGAGGATGGGTCAGGGGGCGATACTTGGGGTCGTGCGGTTGAATTTCCTATCCGCCTATCCGCTGTGAGCATCCACCCCGCCATGCACCTTGGCAAAGGTCAAAATCACCTCGCGGATGAGTTTGCGCTGAGGCACTGGCAGCTTCAGGTACGCCTCAAAAATATCCCGATCCTCGTAGCCAATGCCGCTGTCCCAGCGCGCGCGGCGCTGCTCGACAGTACGCCCGCTGGGGCCGCCAAAGCTGAGCTGCTGCACCGACACGCCCAACCACTTGGAGAGCGTTTCCATCTTGCGAAAGTCAGGCATGGTTTCGCCCAACAGCCACAGCCGCACGCCGTGCAACGACATGGGCTTACCCCAATGCCGGGTATTGAACTCCCGCTCCAGTACCGCAGGTTTGGGTTCATAGCCCGCAGCCACCATGGCCTCACGTAATTGGTTCGCAAACTGTTTTTTGGCATCTTCCATGCCCTGACGTTATTTTCAACGTGATTCTCAAGCGTTAATTTGACTTATAGTCACGCTTTTTAACGTTAGTAATAATCACGTTGACGGATTCTGGCTTGCCAGAGAGGTCAACCATACACCCACCATGCTTACGCTGGAACACATCCAAAAAAACGCCGCCATTACCGGCATCAGAGCCTGGGCAAGTGGTGCGCATCGTCACTACCGAGCCGGTGGGCGACAACGCGCTCACGGTCTATTACAAAACGGCCGACGGGAAGCTCCACGAGCGCATGCTGTTCCGTGCCGACGAGTCCACGCTGTCCCTGGCTGAAGCCGGTCGCCCCTGGGCGTTTGATGCATCGGGCGCGGAGTTCAAGCTGGCGGTTGAGGCCTACCGCATCCACCTGGCGCACATGTTCGACCCCATGATGGCCGTACACACCTCCAATGTGGAGCCGCTGCCGCACCAGATCACCGCTGTTTATGAGTCCATGCTGCCGCGCCAGCCGCTGCGCTATGTGCTGGCCGACGACCCCGGCGCGGGTAAGACCATCATGGCCGGGCTGCTCATCCGTGAGTTGCTGATGCGCGCCGATGCCAAGCGCGTGCTCATCGTTGCGCCCGGCAGCCTGGTCGAGCAGTGGCAGGATGAAATGTTCGAGAAATTCGGCCTGTCGTTCACGCTGTTTTCGCGCGAGCAAATGGAAGCCTCACGCGGCGCAACCTGTTTGACGACATTGACCTGATGGTGGCGCGGGTAGTCCAACTCTCGCGCAACCCTGAGCTGCAAGACAAGCTGCGCCTCTCCCGCTGGGATTTGGTCGTGGTGGACGAAGCCCACAAGCTCTCGGCCAGCTACTTCGGCAACAAGGTCAACAAGACCAAGCGTTTTCTCCTGGGCGAATTGCTGGGCTCCATCACGCGGCACTTTTTGCTGATGACCGCCACGCCGCACAACGGCAAGGAAGAAGACTTTCAGCTCTTCCTGTCGCTACTGGACTCTGACCGCTTTTATGGCAAGTTCCGCGACGGGGCGCACAAGGTGGACGTGACCGACCTGATGCGCCGCACGGTCAAGGAAGACATGCTGCGCTTTGACGGCAGCAAGCTGTTCCCTGACCGGCGCGCCATCACCGCCAGCTACCACGCTCTCCCATGCGGAAGCCGCGCTGTACGGTGCCGTCACCGATTACGTCAAAGGCGAAATGAACCGCGCCGACCAGCTCGACGGCCAGCGCAAAGGCACGGTCGGCTTTGCCCTCACCGCCTTGCAGCGCCGTCTGGCATCGCCCCGGAGCCAGCTACCGATCCTTGCAGCGCCGCCGCCACAAGCTCAACGCCGCGTCGAAGACGAAAACTGCGACACGCGGACAATCCGGCGCATTCCGTGGCACGCTGGCGCAAACCTTCAGCATGCACGGTGCCACGGAAGACATTTGGGAGTCCGACGACGCGCTGTCCCCCGACGATTACGAAAACTTTGAAGAGGCCGTGGTCGATCAGGCCACCGCCGCCCAGACCATCGCCGAGCTGGAAGCCGAAATCATCATTCTTGAAGATTTGGAAGAGCAGGCTCGGCAGTTGGTGCATTCCGGCCAAGACCGCAAGTGGGATGAACTCTCCAGCCTGCTGCAGTCGCCCACCATGCGCGAGGATAGTGGCCGGCAACGCAAGATCATCATCTTTACCGAGCACCGCGACACGCTGAACTACCTGGCCAGCAAAATCATCGGCCTGATTGGCGTTGCACGAGGATGCCGTGGCCATCATCCATGGCGGTATCAAGCGCGAAGAGCGCCGCAAGGTGCAGGAGCTGTTTCGCAACGACTTGGCTACCCGCGTGCTGCTGGCCACCGATGCCGCTGGTGAAGGCGTCAACCTGCAAAACGCCAGCCTGATGGTCAATTACGACCTGCCCTGGAACCCGAACCGGCTGGAGCAGCGTTTTGGCCGCATCCACCGCATCGGCCAGACCGAGGTGTGCCATCTGTGGAACATGGTCGCGTCCGGCACCCGCGAGGGCGATGTGTTCCAGCGCCTGTTTGAAAAGCTGGAAGGAGAACGCGCCGCCCTGGGTGGGCGCGTGTTCGACATTCTGGGCGAAGTGTTTGAAGATAAAAGCCTCAAAGACCTGCTGATTGAAGCCATTCGCTACGGCGAAGACCCCGAGGTGCGCGCCCGCCTGACGGCCAAGATTGAAGGCGCACTCGACACCGCCCACCTGGAAACCATCCTCCAGCGCAACGCCCTGTGCGAAGAGGTGATGAGCGCCGAGCGTCTGTTTGCCGTGAAGGAAGAAATGGAAAAAGCCGAGGCCCGCAAGCTCCAACCCTACTTCATCCGCGCTTTCTTCCACCAGGCTTTCCAACAACTCGGCGGCGAACTGCGCCCGCGCGAACCCGGCCGGTTTGAGATTACCCATGTACCCGCGCATATCCGTGAGCGCGACCGGCAAATCACCGGTCGCGACCGGCGTAACGCTGATCCGGTGCTGCGCCGCTATGAACGAGTGTGCTTCGAGAAAACTTGTGTGCGCCTTGCTGACCGTGTGGGCAGTGCCCATGGCCAGCCTCATGCACCCCGGCCACCCGCTCATGCAGTCGGTGACCGACCTGGTGCTGGAGCAGCACCGCAACAAGCTCAAGCAAGGCTGCGTGCTGGTGGCCCCCGGCGATGCGCTCACCACGCCCAAAGTGCTGTTCATGCTCGACCATTCGGTGAAAGAAGGTGCCGACTCGTCCAAAGTTGTGTCGTGCCGCATGCAGTTCGTCGCCATCGACCCGCAGGGCCACGCCAGCTACGCGGGCTGGGCACCGCACCTGGACCTGGAACCGATCAGCGAAGCCGATCTGGCGTTGGTAGCAGACGTGCTGGCAGCCCCCTGGCTGAACGGCACGGATGCGCGCAACCTGGAAAACGTCGCGCTGGCCCACGCCTCCACCCACCTCGTGCCCGCGCATTTTGACGAAGTGCGCACCCGCCGCGAAACCCATGTGGACAAAACCCTGGCCGCCGTACACGAGCGCCTGGTCAAAGAGATCAACTACTGGTCTGACCGTTACATCAAGCTGGGCGACGACCTGGCCGCTGGCAAAGACGTGCGCCTGACGTTGGACAACGTGCGCCGCACCATAGACGACCTGACAGCACGCCGCCAGTCGCGCGAGCGCGAACTGCTTGCCCAGCGCCACGTCATCTCCGCCACACCGGTGGTGGCCGGTGGCGCGCTGGTCATCCCCGCCGGTCTGCTGGTGCAGCGCAAAGGCACGCCCGCATCAGAGGCGCAGTGGTCTGCCGATGCCCAAGCCAGAGCCCGCATCGAATGGGCCGCCATGCACGCCGTGATGAACTTTGAGCGCGCCCTGGGCCAGCGACGTGACCGACGTATCGGCGCAAAAGTGCGGCTGGGACGTGACCAGCCAGCCCCAGCCCGTGGACGGCAGGTTGCCACCTTCTCGCCACATCGAGGTCAAAGGCCGCGCCAAGGGGGCTACCACCATCACCGTGACCCGTAACGAAATTTTGTACGGGCTCAACCAGCAAGACAAATTCATGCTGGCGATTGTGCTGGTGGATGGTGACCAGTGCGAGGGGCCGTTTTATGTGACCAAACCCTTCACTCAGGAGCCGGATTGGGCTGTGACGAGTATCAATCTGGATTTGAACGAATTACTCAACAGGGGAAACACACCATGACTACATCACCCAATCACCTCGAAAACATGCTGGCGAACGGGTTGCGCTATTTGAGGCGTGGCCTTGATGCCTTCTCGAAGAACGACTTCGACTTTGCGCTTACAGATTTCTACTGTGGGCTTGAAATCATTCTCAAGGCCATGGTGCTTCACGAGGATTGGCGTTTGGTGTTCGATGAACCGGGTGATGCAGAACAAGCGAAGTTGGACAAAGGCACGGCAAAGACGATTGGCGCAGATCAGGCTTTCAAGAGGTTGGCGGTATTCGCTCAGAAGCCGTTGTCTGCTGACGCAGAAAAGGCGGTTAACCGCATTCGAGTCCATCGCAACAAGTTGATGCATTTCTATCACCCTGATTTGCAAACGGTGTCCGGGAAAAAAACGATCGCTACTGACCTCTCGCGTGGCTGGCACGCGCTGCGTCTGCTGCGAGCAGACATCAGATTCCAAGCAGTGTTCGCTAAACATTCATGGCAACACGATGAAATGGATGCAGCGCTGCTTGTTTTAAAGAGTTATCTGAAACAGGCTGAGCAAGACATCCAAGACTGCCAATCCAGGAAAGCTCTCTTCACTGTGAGGCATGCGAAATGCACACGGTTTTAGACGAGAGATGCCTTTTGTGTGGGTATGAGCACATTTCCCACCATGACCTGACCAGTGGAGGAATCTGTTCCCAAACTCGACTGCCCGACGTGTGGCGCAGAAGCCGTAATGGTGCCAGCAGGCTGGGTCACGCTGCACAGGTTGTGGCGCTCACATGGCGCGTGGTCCAGTGTGAGTTACTGTAGTGAGTGGTGGCTTGAAGATAACTTGTGCGACCGCTTTGATTGCTCTGAAGAATGGGGATGTGAAATCTGTGGCGGCAGCATTGGGCACCAGATGGGCAAGGACGACTGACCAATGACCCCCATCAAAACCCCAAAAAAACTCATCGAAGTTGCCCTCCCGCTGGATGCCATCAACGCCGCCTGCGCCCGCGAGAAGTCCATCCGCCACGGCCACCCGAGCACGCTGCACCTGTGGTGGGCACGTCGTCCGCTGGCGGCTGCGCGTGCCGTCATCTTCGCCCAGATGGTCAATGACCCCGGTTTTCAACAAGGCGGCGGCTTCAAATATGGGATGAACAAGGCCGCAGCCGAGATTGAGCGCAAGCGGCTATTCAAAATCATCGAAGACCTGGTGCTGTGGGAGAACCCAATAACGAGGAAGTGCTGGAACGCGCCCGTGCCGAGATTCGTCGCAGTTGGCGCGAGACCTGTGCGCTGAACAAGGCGCACCCGCAGGCC
>JADJFE010000028.1 GCA_016708725.1 Candidatus Aalborgicola bjergmarkensis | reverse complement strand
ATGTCGAGTTTTTGGCTCAATCGCCCAGCTGGGGCGACCCCATTGTCTGGAGCATCGGCCAGGGCGGCTTAACGGTGAGCAATAGCTGCCACGGTATGGATGATCGTCACTTCGATAAATTTGGCCACCCTCACTCCCCAGACACGATAAACGGAGTTGGCGCTTTGACGGGTTCTGCGCGCAGATTCGGGTGACTCTGGAAGATGGCGCCCCATGGTACGTGACCGTATTGGCACCGACGCACTTTTTGCACCACCTGATGTACTACCCTAATTCATAAGTATATTCCTGAATCCAAAGAAGACAGCGGCTAACTTTTTGGCGCTATATCGGTGGCGGTATGTCCAAAGTAGGTGCGTGACTTCGATGTGGGCCAGACAATTGGCCACTCCTGCGAAAAAGCATCCACCCGTTTTCCCGAACAATTTTGACGCTTTACTTTACTCACCCACACCCATGTCACAAAACCAATTCGACAAGAAATCAACTGCCTGGTCCGCCCTGTTTTCCGAGCCCATGAGCGATCTGGTCAAACGCTACACCGCCAGCGTATTTTTCGACAAACGCCTGTGGCAGGCCGACATCCAGGGCTCGCTGGCCCATGCCGAGATGCTGTGCCACCAGAAAATCATCAGTGCCGAAGACCACCAGGCCATTCAGGCCGGCTTGCGCACGATTGCCGCCGATATTGAAGCCGGCAGGTTTGACTGGCAGCTTTCTTTAGAGGACGTGCATTTCAACATCGAAGCCCGCCTGATCGCCATCATTGAAGCCTCCGGCGGTGGGGACGCCGGCAAACGCCTGCACACCGGCCGCTCGCGCAACGACCAGGTCGCCACCGATGTGCGCCTGTGGCTCCGCGGCGAAATTGACCTGATCCTGGGTTTGCTCACCGAGCTGCAAAAAGCCTTGCTGGAAGTGGCCGAGGACAACGTGGATGTGATCCTGCCCGGCTTTACCCACCTGCAGGTGGCACAGCCCATCAGCTTTGGCCACCACATGCTGGCCTATGTGGAAATGTTCTCGCGCGACGGCGAGCGCATGGTGGACGTGCGCCGCCGCACCAACCGCCTGCCACTGGGCGCCGCCGCCCTGGCCGGCACCAGCTACCCGCTGGACCGTGAACGTGTCGCCACCACATTGGGCATGGTCGATGCACAAGGCCAGCCTCAGGTGTGCCAGAACAGCCTGGACGCCGTGAGCGACCGCGATTTCGCCATTGAATTCACCGCAGCCGCTTCGCTGTGCATGGTGCACATCAGCCGCTTTAGCGAAGAGCTGATTTTGTGGATGAGCCAGAACTTTGGCTTTATCCAGATTGCAGACCGCTTCACCACCGGCAGCTCCATCATGCCGCAGAAGAAAAACCCCGATGTACCTGAGCTGGCACGTGGCAAGACCGGCCGCGTGGTCGGCCACCTGATGGGCCTGATCACCCTCATGAAAGGCCAGCCGCTGGCCTACAACAAGGACAACCAGGAAGACAAGGAGCCGCTGTTTGACACGGTGGACACGCTCAAGGACACGCTGCGTATCTTTGCCGAAATGGTGGGCGGCCAGCTCAACCCTGAATCCGGCGTGAAGGAAGGTGGCATTACCGTCCACCCCGAGGCCATGACCCGTGCCGCCCACAAGGGCTACGCCACTGCCACCGATCTGGCCGACTACCTGGTCAAAAAAGGCCTGCCCTTTCGCGACGCGCATGAAACGGTAGCCCACGCCGTTAAGGCCGCCATTTCGCACGAATGCGATCTGTCCGAGTTGCCCCTCAATGTGTTGCAGGAGTTCAACCCGAGTATTGAAAAAGACGTGTACGACGTGCTGATCCTGCGTGGCTCGCTCAATGCCCGCGATATTCTGGGTGGCACGGCACCGACGCAGGTGCGCTTGCAGATTGAGAGGCATCAAGCTCGTCTGACAAGACAATAAACCGTGCTGAATCGCGTCACTTTTCAGATCAAAATGTGCATTGTTAGCCCAAGTTTTGGCATGGTTCAAATCCAGTGAACACTCTTGTGTTTCAAAAGTGGCTCACAAGTGCCGGAAACACTAGCTTTCAGACGAAAAAGCCCTAAACAAAGTGTTCACTAAAAACGCGGTTTTTGAACCATGCCGAAAATGCTGACCGAGCCTCCGGGGACATTCGAGCCCATTTTTTCTCGTTGCTTGGATTCCAATTTCGATGCTTGTAAATGTGACGCAGCAACCGTTCTGGCTTATGGTCCTTTTCCGGCGGCACCAAACACGCAGCAATCACGAGGTATCGGCTGGATCCCCCGTTGGTGTATGGTTGATCAAAGACCCACCCAATATCGCCACTCTCATCGAGATAAATATGCGCTGCCATGAACCTTAAATGAAAATGGCCCCGATACCGGGGCCATCAAATAGGGTGGCAGCCCCCGAGGCCGACGCGCTAACAGCGCGTTTAGGATACCTGTGTTGGCGTCCCGGCTAGTTCAGGATTTACCTGCCTCTGGCGCATTGTACTGCGCCGGGCCAGTTCCTGCAATTTTTTTGCTAATGGGCATGGTCAAAATGCCCATCCTTCTTAACGGCCAATGGTGCAAACCTCGGTGCATGATTGCATGGATCAGTGCTGCCGTTACGCGAGCAACTACCGTAGCGTTGAGCATCTGCGTTCATTGTTGCAATACGTTTTGTTTAGCAGAGATAGATGTGTTCGAGCTGACCAAGCGTTTCGGTGCTGTACCCGACTGCTTGGCAGTTCGCATCTATGCAGTATCTTTGGAAGAAATCGAGGCTTGATTTGACCGCGCTAGAGCCTGTTTCAAAGTGCGATACTTGACGCGTACGGCACCATCCTGCACCTATTCAACCAATACAACACCCACAAGGAGACATATATGACAGAGCTGGTCTACCCCCGCGAAAAGACCCTCGGAAAAATCACCCTCATATTGGGCGTCATTGCCTGGCTGCTGCTGATTGTCGGCACACTGGGCGTGGCCCTGCTGTATGTGCTGGCAGGCTTCGTCGCCTACTGCTTCGCCCAGTCTGCGTGGATTGCCTACATTCGTGGCACGGCCGTTCGCATCACCGCCGACCAGTTCCCTGACCTACACCAGCGACTGGAATACTGCAGCCAAAAACTGGGTGTCGATCCGGTGCCCGAGGCCTACATCCTGCACGGCAATGGCGCTTTCAATGCCTTCGCCACCCGGTTTTTTGGTCGCAATTTCGTGATCATTTTCAGCGACGTGGTAGATGCGCTGGAGAACGACCCCAGTGCCTTGAATTTCTATTTGGGCCATGAACTGGGTCACATCAAACTCAAGCACCTCACCGGTCATCTGTGGCGTATGCTCGTGCTGTGGCTGCCGCTAATCGGAGCTGCCTACTCCCGCGCCCGCGAATACTCCTGCGACCGCCATGGACGGGCGTGCTGCGCCGATGCTGACTCCGCTGGCAAGGCGCTGGTGGCGCTGGGAACCGGTGCCAAACGCTGGGCGACGGTGGATCTGCAGCGATACACCCAACAGGTGCAGACCAACACCGGGTTCTGGCCCAGCTTTCATGAACTCACGGCAGGCTATCCGTATCTGACCAAGCGCGTGGCCCGTGCCCTGAATCCCGACGCGAGTATGCCCGGACGCAATCCCCTGGCCTATGTGCTGGCGTTCTTTGTGCCATTTGGTGGCCGTGCCGGTGGTGGTGCGGGCCTGATCATCGTCGTGGCCATCATCGGCATACTCGCCGCCGTGGCCGTGCCCGCTTACCAGGACTACACGCTGCGGGCCAAGTCTTCCGAAGTGATTCTCTCCATATCCGGTGCGCGCGCCGCGTTGACTGAGCGCATGGCCGCCAATCCCAAGGCGGGTTTGCTAACAGTGGACGAAGTCACCAAGATCAAGTCATCCGTGACCACTTCGCAGTACGTGGAGTCAGTGGATGTCTACGCCACTGAACAATATGCCGATGTGGTGGCCACTGCCAACGCGGGCAACAACGCACAAGGCCACATTTACATGGTCACCCGCGATGGTGGCAAGAACTGGACCTGTGGCTCCACCGACTTCCCTGGAAAGTACCTGCCGTCATCCTGCCGCGACAAGGAAGGTAACGACCGCCCAGCCCCACCCAAGCAAAGTGCCAATATTGGCATGTGGGAGCGTTCCTTTGCCCAAAACACGTACAACGGTTGCGTGCGGAGTCGCACCAAGGACGACCCCAATGGAGCCGAGACGTTCTGCGAGTGTATGGTCTCCAAGTTGGCCAGTGTCGTGACCCAAGCCGACATGGTACGCGAACCGACATCCGATGAAACCAGGCAGGCCATCCAAACTGCCAGCCAAGCCTGCGTGGACCGCTAAGCCCCATGTGCGCCGCCCCGACCCCAAGCACCCAGGCCCATTCCCACCAACAACCTTTGTCAATAGAAAACCCCGGCGCTGTGGGTGGCAAACCCAGTACGCTCAAAATATCGTGGGGTAACTATGCAGTTGACCTTTTGCGCCTATGTCTGTCGTTCATAAGAATGGCAGTAGTTGGCGTAGCGTTCGACATCATCTTTGGTGGGATACACCATTCCCTCCGATTGAGTGCATTGCCAGCGCTTTTCTTTGGGTGCTATTACCTGTATGCGGGATTGCGGGCGTTGCTACACCTTACACGCGGGCAGTACGCACAATGGCAAGCCATTTTGGTTCAGCTGTACCGAGACAGCCGCTATTTCTTTTGGGGAAACCTGATTGGTTTTTTCGGATGGTTCTGCTTTGGAGTGGTCTTCAAACAAAAGGGCGAAGCATACTATGCGTGGATATGGGTGTTCACAGCCGTAGCTGCCGTCGCGTGGATGTCTTGGAGAGTTGCGCTCCTCGAGCATCAGGTTCAGGTCAACCGAATTACACGGTAAGCTCGCGCTCTTACTTCGGTCGAGAAGTATTATTACGACAGCGCCGTTTTTCACCCATATTTTCAACCCCACCCAATTGTTTTGAGCGGAAGTACATCGACCACCATGTGTGCCGATTTCGCATCTTCCATGCAGGATGACAAAATGGACACTGCTACGGTCGGGCGATCCGGAATCAAGGCTTCTGCTTTATGAACAGACATGAACTGGACCGATTTGATCATCAGATTGCCCTTTTGGCGGTTGTATGCCGTTTACCATGGCAGTTTACGGCCATATCGCTCTTTGAATTTTTCACCGTAGGCGCCCTTCAGTTTGGCTGCAAAAGCGCGTAACTCTTTGCGTTCTTCACCTTGGAGTGTGCGTAGCAGATGGTGCAACTTTCCAAAAGGTCCGGCAAAAACGTCGAATCCGCCGGGGAGTGCCAGGATGACCTGGGTACCGCAGTCCAGCAGGCGATCCAGTGCATTACGCGCTTCCAGTCCGAAAGTGTCGTAATTCGAAAGCACCGCGTCCGCCAGAACGCCCCAAAGCAAGCCCTCGGCAATGGGGTCTTGCTCGCGTTGGGCCATCAATATTCCGGATTTGGTGACGACCAGAAATGCAAGGTCGGCTTGCGAAGGCAGCCCCTGATAGCAATCCAGGCCACGCTGGGGTTCGGCTCCGAGCAGCCCTTCCCACGGGCGCGGTGCATAAGCTGCCACAAAGTTCGCCAGATGGTTCTTGTCGTCGGACGTGTGGCGGTCATAAGCCCAGACAAACAAACCGTATTTCTGACCCAGGTCTTGCGCAAGCTGCCGGACCTTGGCTTGGGCAGGCGATGTATCGGTATCGTCAATGCTCAGGAAAATATCCTTGATCGCACGGCGCAACTGCACCCAGACTTGTATCGACCCATAACCGGAGTTGAGCAAGGCAAAATCGAAGACCGAACGTATGTGCGCTTCAAATTCTGCGAAGGCATCCGGCTGCGCTACCTCTGCTGTGTCGGCTACGGCTGATGGTGCGGTACGGATTGGTTCAGGCTTGCTTGTCTGCCGACGACGGCGAATAAACAGCAGTGCCAGCAAAGCTATCGCCAGTCCCCCTATAAGCAGCAGGAAGTTGTTCATAAGCAAAATAATTCATCAAGTCTGGACAAGAACAGCGGCTTGGGGTTCCGGCACGTACAGCGATGTTACATGACCTTATCTGATTCACTTCGCCACATCCCAAGCCGAGGTTGCCAGCCCGGCGGCCAATACGTCTGGCACGGATGGTTCATAAATTTCATGGATGCTGGGTTCCAGGCCACGCGCAATGAAGGCTTCATCAACGCCCATGGCGCGCATGGCTGAGGCAAAAGCTTCGTCGGTGCTGTTGCGTTCCTTCCCTGACTTTTGCCAGGCAAAACCGCTGCGGTGCAGGCCAAATCGGGCCGTGTCGGCCACATGCCGCAACCAGCCCCCCACGTAGGCATAGACACACGCACTCATGCACTCGGCGCGCACATAGGTTTGCAGACGATTTTCCAGGATGATCCGCATCAGCTCAAAACCCTCCACAGTCCGGCCACCATAGCTTTTGAGTTCAATGCCCGTGGCCTGGGGGTTATTGCCCAGAACTTGCAGCACCCGGTTGGAACTGCCAAAACCCAGACTACCGTCGAGCACAATGCGATTGCTTACCGGGTCAAACTGCACCTTGGGCTTGTAGTCCGCGTCCAGAACAATGGTCAGAAAGTCGGTCAGAAAATACTGTTTTTCGGTATCGATCATGGCACGCATCCCATACAGTACGCCGCCAAAACCCAGGATACAGGCGAACAAGGCCGCCAATAACGACCGCTCACCAGCGATCCAGCGTCTTGTACTGTACAAAACACCGCGTCCCCACCAGTACATGCCACCACTGACCACGGCAAGCTGGGTGACATGCAGCAATGCAAACCAGCGGTAGTGCTGTGTGATGTTCACCGGCCCCTTGAGCAGGTGGACAGCCCAACACGCTGCGCCAACGACCAACGCACCGCCAAATATGGCGGCCATCAATCCAGTTTCACCGCGCCAATGGCGGGCGAACCAGTTCCCGGCTTTGTACGGGGCTTGCGCCGATGGTTTGCCAGGCGTGCCATTGGGCGCCGCTGGTGTCGTTCCGCACGCAAAGCGGCACATTCCCAGAAAATCCGTCTGAAACCATGCCAGGAAGCGTTGAACATGCTCCTGGCTGCTCTTGGCCAGAAAATCCTGCAAGGCGTCATGGCGTATGTACCAGGCGTCAATGTCGGCGTTTACTCGTCCAAAACCCGAGGGATACCGCCTGGTAAAAACAGCACTGGATAGATTCTGCTCCACAAGGCGCCCCACATCGGCAGCGCGCAGCCACACGGCCCCCGCACCATCTACATACACGCGAAAATCCCGCCCACCATGCCGAAAGCATCGCTCACCGCCATCCCCCGCCTTGTGCAAACCTTGCAGCGTGGATGACATACCCAGATAAAGCACGGCCACCGCAATGGTCAATAATGCAGCGGTGGTAAAAATCGAGCGCATGCCAAAGAGGTACAAAACGGCAAATGCAACCAGCAACGGCAAGGCCAGCGGGCGTAAACGTTCAATCAGGTTCATATCTCACGGCTCAGGACTCACAGTCGAAGGGGTTGGATGTAGAAAATTCTTGCCAATGTAGCGCAAGAGTCCCGCCATCCCCATTTCACCGTGCCTGCCGCCCGAGCCAATTTGCACAAAAATTGGCCTATTGCCCCCGTGGAACGTGCGGGTACAGCTACAAAAAGAATAGTACATCCCGCAGCCACAACTGCCACCGCCGTTCCTTTATACTGACCGCGTTTTTTGCGAAGCGAACCCAATAAACCCACCAAGGAGACTCCCAATGCACTCTTTCCCTACCACCCGCAACCGGGCCCACCCGTATGAGCAAGACGCTGCGTGACGGATTCAGGTTGATCATTGCCACCATGCTCGCCTTCGTGCCATTTGTGGCACATGCAGGGGAATGGATTGCGGATGCAAAAACCGCCTGTCAGGTATGGAGTTCCAATCCATCTCCCGGCGAGAGCATAAGCTGGTCAGGTACCTGCTCCGACGGCAAGGCTACTGGAACGGGCACGTTGCAGTGGTATCTGAACGGCAAGCCCAACGGGCGCTATGAAGGCGAGTACCGCGATGGTCTTGTTCATGGGAAGGGCACCTACGTTTTGGCTAATGGTAATCGCTACGAAGGCGAGTACCGCGATGGCAAGATGCATGGAAAAGGCACCTACGTTGAGGCTAATGGTGGTCGTTACGAAGGCGAGTACCGCGATGGCCTTGTTCATGGGAAAGGCACCTACGTTCGGGTTAATGGTGATCGCTACGAAGGCGATTGGCGCGATGGAAAGGAGCATGGAAAAGGCGCCTACGTTTGGGCTAATGGTGATCGCTACGAAGGCGAGTGTCTCGATGGCAAGATGCATGGATTCGGCGTTATGAGTTTGGTTCGTGACAGCAACAGAGTACCTTCGTGGAAACAATCCGGAAAAGGACAATGGGTTGCAGAAAAATATGTCGTGCAGGGGATGTGGGAGAACAATCGCCTTATTCGAGAATGCCCAAGTAAGGCTGCCTGCGAGCAGCTGGCTACAGCGAAAGTAGAACGATGCTTTGACAAAGGGAACGCTTTTTCAAGAGGCCATGGCGAGGGTACTCGACAACCCATATTGCCTTCGCATTTAGTTATTGCAAGTGGCTGCCAAATGCGATTTCCTGGAGACGTTTTCGAAAAAGGTCTGCTGAGGCACAATTTCATTAAGGATCCCTTTAACAATGGAAATACTACCTCAACGTAACCTGGACAGGACAATGTGCTGAGGGTAAGGCGAATGGAGATGGGTCTTTGCAGTTTTCGGCTACTGACGATTGTGACCCCGGCTACCAGGCCCCATAAATTTACTGGAAACGCAGTTGATGGTCGATTTGAGGGGAGGGTTACTTATACCGGTTGGAAAGGAGAGGAGATTTTTTACACACATAACTACGGTATTTATGGCTCTGAACAGGAATACGCGGAGGCACTTGATCCGAAAAAGCGAATGGCCCGCGAAGCCCGTGAACAAGATGAGCAGCGCAAATATGCTCAGGAAAAACGACGTCAGGAAGACGCTTTCAATGCGTTGCTTCGCTCTCCTAATCCACGTCAAATGTACCTTTCGGCAGTTCAACTTGACGACTCTGGAGACAAAGGAAAAGCCAAAACGGTCTATCGTGAACTTCTTAAGCGCCACCCTTCAAGTCAGGAGGCCCTTTTAGCCTCGCAAAGGTTGACACGTTTGAGCGATGTGGAGGCAGTTGAAGCATCAAATAGCCGTGCGGCATCAGCCATTTCTGATGTGCAGAACCAGAATTACCAGCAATGCATGAATAACCGAAACGCATGCTACGGACGGTGCAGCGGAATCAAAAACTACAGCGCAAGATCGGACTGCCAAAATGGCTGCGCAATTTGTCAGCAGTAGGAGTATGAATTCTGATGCATTGGCCCCCGTGGGTTATGGCGACTTTCTGGTTTAGGTCAAAACACAGATTCGTCAGCGGCAGTTGTCTGCACTGCGGGCAGTCAATACCGAGTTGATCGGGCTGTACTGGTGGATCGGTCAAAGCATCAGCCAACTGGTTTGGTAGGCGGTTCGCAGGGGTTTGATTGGGACGCGGCATGAGTTGGTCCTGCTGCTGACCACTTGCATTCTTCCGCACTGACATGCTATGCAATAAATAGCTGTTACCGCACGTTCTACGGGAGTTACAGCCGCTTTTTATCGTTTATTCACGGCACTCGTGCGGATAGCGCAATCCATTCACGCGCGAGCCTTTGCATTCCACGTTGACAGGCATGCAGCCTTCAGCTTTAGTGCCGCACAGGCTGATGACTATGTGTGCAAGGTCTATTGCAAGAGCGGTACAACCAGCGTGGAGGTAAAGGCTGGCAGCAAGGAAGATGCCGCAGCAAAAGTTGACCGGATGCCCGATCAGGTTTGCAAAGGTGAGGGAAAGGGTAACAAGTCTGACGAAACCATGCGACCGGAGCAGTGCAGTCGCAAGTGACGCGTGCGCCCGCCGGCTTTTGATGTCGGCGCGAAATCGTAGCTACCTTGCCCATTCAGACCTTGTGGTGTGGGTTGGCAAGGACAGACGCTGGTTTGTCGATCCCTGCTGCGCTACTGCGGCAGCCAACCGTTTGTTTGTCTGCAGCGAAAGAGCAATCAAAAGGAACAGGCAACGCAGATCACTGTTGCAACCATGCTTGTCGTCGTCAGCTTAGCCGCTGGAGGGTTTGATGCTGGTCGCGTCATAGGGATTCATTGAGATAAAGTTCCACTGCCGCTTTGGCTCTCAATTTGCGTTTCACCAGGAAGGTCAAAAATAAGGCAAGGGCAAAGACGCTGCCCATGACCATCAATACGTCGATCGCAAGGGTCTCTATTGACGCCAGTCGCTCATAGTGCTCGCGCCGTTCATTGTTTTCGGGATGTTGGGGGCTGTAGACGATACGAATGGCGTCACCCTTATTGACTGGCGTAAATCCGCTGGGTGTGTAGCTGACCGAATTCTGGAACTGGGCGCCGGTCTTGTCGGCGAATTCATAAGCCAAGGTGTAGTCCACAAACTGACGCCCCTTGGTCCCTTCCCGGACCCAGCGGTTGGTTTCGATGACTACGGCATTCGTTGCGATGCCATGGGCCAGCATGTCATTTGCATCCAGATAGTCCATGGTGCGTGGAATAGCGACCGCCAAACCAAGAATGAATGCCAAAGCGGCACCCGCCATTCGAG
>JADJFE010000027.1 GCA_016708725.1 Candidatus Aalborgicola bjergmarkensis | reverse complement strand
CTCGCCAAACTCGGCGCGCGAGGATTTCATGCCGGTGGTGTTGGCGTTGGCGATGTTGGGTGGCCGATCACGTCCAGGTTTTTGCTGGCGGCGTTTAATCCCGATAATCCGGTTTGAACCCGTGGTGGGTTCCTCCCTCTTGTTAATGCCAGTTGATGCTTGGTGCTACAAAATGGACTGGATGGCGTTATAGGCGATGCTGGCCCCACCCTGGAGTTGAACCGTCATTCCCGTGCTGGTATTGCTTACGGAAGAAATGGTGTCCCGGGAAAACGCCGTCGCTGGAACAGCTTTGTCGCCGGATGTGGCGCTTACCTTGAAGGTGGGGCTGCCGGAACCGGTGGTATTTGGACGCATCCCACTGGAATTCGTGTTGCCCTCGTCCATCGGGTGCGCCCAGGTTGAGGGTAAGTGTCGAGCAACCGCCCGCCGTGGAGAGGATTTGAACCGATACCGCACCGGCCTTGCCAGACAGATTGAAGGCGGCCTCAGCGTCCTGGCATCGAGCTTTCATGCTGTTGCCGGTGGTCAGCATCACGACTATCAGGACGTGCTTGCAGTGCCTGCATTGCGCCGGAATTGACTGGACAGGGACTGCAACTGTTTCATTCAATTGCTGATATACCAGAGACCGTGTTGGATTTGCGCCATCTGGCTGGTCATCTGGGCGTTGTCCATGGGTTCATGGGGTCCTGGTTTTTCAGTTGCGCCACCAGGAGTTTCATGAACCGGTCGGACCGTTTGGGCGCTGATCTGCCCGGAGCGGATGTCGCCTTTGACAGCCCTGTGGCTGCGCTGACGGAAGATGTACTGCTTACGTTCGTGACCATGATGATTGTCTTTCTTTGTTATCCAGATTTATTGCCCCATTTGCAGGGTTTTGAGCAGCAGTGTCTTGGCCGTATTCATGACTTCGACGTTGTTCTGGTAGGAGCGTGAGGCGGAAATCATGTTGACCATCTCTTCCACCGGGTTGACATTGGACTGGTTCACGTAGCCATCGGTATCGGCGGACGGGTGCATCGGGTTGTATACCCGGTGCATGGGCTCCTCGCTTTCGCGGATGGATTTGACACGCACCCCGGCGGAGGCATCCGAGTCCATAGGCGCAGTTTCGAACACCACCTGGCGGCTTTTATAGCCTTTCCCCCATCCGGCCCGGCGACAGCATCGGCATTGGCGAGGTTACTGGCCACCACGTTCAGGCGCTGCGATTGCGCGCTGATGGCGCTGCCGGAAACATTGAAAATGGAAAACATGGACATGGTGTGGCTTTCGGATCAGCGCATCAGTGCATCAGTGCATACGGTGCATAAGGTTTATGGTTTATTGCCCCTGGATTGCGCTCAAGAGGGTTTTGGACGAGCCGTTAATAAAGCGTAGGGTCGCTTCATAGCGGACCGAGTTGTCAACAAAGTTGGCGCGCTCATGGTCCAGGTCCACGCTGTTGTTGTCCATTGCTGGCTGCGTTTGCGGGGTATATCCCAGTTTTACCCCCACCAAAACTACTAAGGCTACTGGCCTGCAGGGGAATGTGGCGTGGGTGACTGGTGCCGTCCGGGTTGACGCCGAACGGCGTTCTGGGCGTGACGGATGGCGTGGTGTCCTCCGTGGCTTCGAGCATGGCTTCCTTGAAGTCGAAGTCCCGCCCGGAGTATCCCGGCGTATCCACGTTGGCGATATTGCTGGCAATAATCCGTTGCCGCTCGGCACGCAGCACGAGACCTTTCGACTGAAAGTCCAGCGTGTTGGTTATATTGGCAAGCATACATCACCTCATTGCTTCATCATGTTCTGGCCCCCCCCCCCCCGATCGACACTCGACATGGTGGCAATTATGGGAAAACCTTTAGCGACGGAAGCCTTTGAATACCAAGGTAAATCCAGTGCATTTGCAGCCTTTGCTCCTTGCGCGTTTTTGTATAGTTAGCACGTCGAAAGTCTTGGGAGTTTTGTCATGTTCTCTTTTGGTCGCCAGTCTCTGCTTACCCTGCTGCGTGCAGTAGGGGTGGGGATTGGCGCGGTTTTTGTGTGTGGTCTGGCCTGGGCGCAGGGGCAGTCGGCTCCTGATTTTCAGGGTCTGGCACAGCGTTGGCTGCACGATGCGGTTGCGTCAGCTACATCAACCGGAACGCCTGGTGCGGCGGCCTTGCGCATGGAGGTACAACTTGGAAACCTCGATAGCCGTTTGAAACTGGCACCCTGCGGGAACGTCGAACCCTACTTGCCGCCCGGCGCACGCTTGTGGGGCCGTACCAGGGGTTACTGCAGGCGGATGGCATGAGCCGCTGGAATGTGTCCTTACCCGTGACCGTGAACGCCTATGGCAAGGCCTGGGTCATCAAAAACCAGGTGGCATCGGGTGCGGTGCTGACCGCAAACGATGTGGTCGAGGCCGAAGTAAATTGGGCGGAAGAATCCAGCCAGGTACTACGGGATGGATCTTTGTGGATGGGACACGTGGCAACACGGCAGCTCACCACCGGACAAACGCTGCGCCAGGGAATGGTCAAGCCCGCGCAGGTTTTTCAGGCCGGTACACAGGTTCGGGTATTTGCCCAGGGGGCCGGTTTTCAAATTTCATCCGACGCACAGGCCTTGTCAGCCGGTGTCATAGGCCAGATCGCCAGGGTGCGGATGGAAAACGGGCGCATATCCTCCGGTACGGTGGTGGATGCCAGGACGGTAAAAATTGATTTATAGGGTTCTTTAAAGATGCATTTAAGCAAATACTGGGCCAGGTATTGGGTTGGAACACGATGGAAATACCCCTCAAGTCGGTCATGGCGTGGCCGATAATCTCCGCACGAGGCTACACTTATTGTGGTTTTGGAGAACGCCATGAAGATCGGTCAATCGTTAGAAAACTTGAGCTCGCAAGCTTCGAGCAGCACTTCCGCATCGCAAAGAACAGCACAGCAAGGTGCCAATGCCGCTGTTACAGCAAAAACCAGTGCCACACAAAGCACACGTTCCGCAGGGGTATCCGTCACCATGTCCACACAGACCCGTGGGCTGGAGCGCGCCGCCCGGAGCGATTCTGCTTCGGATGTCGATGCCAAAAAGGTCGCTGCAGTCAAAGCGGCCATTCAAGACGGCAGTTACAAAGTGAATGCGGAAGCAATTGCCGACAATTTGCTGTCCAGTTCACAAGAAATGCTCAGTCGCCGTGTGAATTAAACCCGGTCTGGGCGTGCGATTTTTGTTATGCACAAAGGCCCTGACATGACACACACGGTTTTAGACCATCAACTCGACCAACTGGAGTCCGAGTTGGTTCAGCTTCGCGCCAGCTTAGGTGATGGCGACCCTACCTTGGTCCAATCGGCCAGTACAAGGTTTCAGCGTTTGGCAGTAGACTTTCTCCAGATGAGCAATGAAATGGGGCGCGTTCGTTCGTCCACGCCCGCACGGATGCAACGGATTAAACGGCTGGCCCAGGATGTGGTTGGCTTGCGTGAAATCCTGTTGCGGCGCACGGCCTATGTGGACAGGGCACTGGCCGTCATCGTTCCCGGAACCCAGAAAACAACCTACGCCGCTGCCGGTCCCGCCCGCTCCGGGTATGGTGGTGGCACAGCCGCACGGCGCGCGGGTGCATTTGCAGCTTATTCAGCGTGAGCACGAGGATGCGAGTCCTTGCCCTGCTGTTGTGCTCCCTGTCCACAGCCGCGTTTTCCCAATTGCCCGACCTGAATCTGACCGTTTCCCTGCGGGAAATCAACGAAAGCGATGCACAGGAAGGCGCCCCCAACGTGGCCGGGCGCAGTTACGGTACCGCGCCATCCGGGCCGAATTTCAGTGCACACCAGGTGCGCGTGCGCAACGGGGAACGGGCCAGTCTGCAAATCGAGCAATCCATGCCCATGTTATGGATTCAACAGGCGCAAGCCCACAGCGCAACGCTTGCGGCAGATTTTTCCAAAGACAACGCAAGCACCGGCAATATCCGGGCAAACAGCCACTCTGGCGGTTTTACGCAGGGCTTGACCACGATGACCGGGGGGCAGCAATTCACCGTCACGCCCAGCTGGCCGGGCGCGGGAAAGCCGGTCATGGTCAAGATTGATATTCAGTCTGCCGTGGTGGACGAGCGCATCAGCGGCGACTTGCCCGCCACCACCCGCAAACAGTTCACCAGCACCATCAACGCCATGCCCAACCAATGGGTGACCCTTGCCAGCAGCGGCTCCACAGCATCCGCTGGCAGCTACAGCAGTACACGCAGCGCCAACGCACGCCGATTGATCCAGCTGCGGGTAAGCACCGAGTAAGCGCTGATCGCCAGATATTTTGATATTTGATGTATAGTTTTATCATCAAATTGACAAGAGCCAGCCATGCACCGAACACAAATCTATCTGCACGACGCGCTGTACGACAGCCTGAAAGTGCGTTCACGCAGCGTGGGTGTCAGCATTTCTGAGCTGATTCGCCGCACGCTGGAAAAAGACATGCAAAAAGACCCGGTGGCCGATGCGCGCGCTTACTTTTCGCGGCTCAAACCGCTGGAAAGCTTTGCGGATGTGGACTCGCAGGACTATGTGCGAGCCATCCGCAGCAGCACTACGTTTTCAATAGCTGTCCCCGCTTTTCCCACGGGCTCTAGAGGCTGATTTGATACCTGATTTGAGGCTAAATCGAGGCTAAAACGTGCCACAAAGGCTTGCGGGGAGCACCTGTAGTGCGGCGTTTGTGCTTTTTAATATCACGGGTGATATGAAACTGGCGTGATTCGGTCTACTCAGAGTAAGCGTGGATCAAAAGCGTGGATCAAGAAAGAGATGGATGGCGCGGCAGATCAACCGTGAGCACCACCGCACCACCTGCCGATGCCATGGCGATGCTGCCGCCATGCGCTTGTGCAATGAGTCTGGCTGAAAAAGTTCCCAAGCCCGTGCCGTGGGGCTTGCCGTGGCTTGCGTATTTTTCAAAGAAGCGTGCAGCGACTTCCGGCGCGACCTGGCCCGGATTGGACACGCGCACCTGGCAGGTCGCACCCACCACCAACTCCAGCGTCACGGTTTCTCCGGCATGCACCGCTTCGGCGGCATTCTTGACCAGGTTGTGCAGCATGGAATACAGCAGCAGCGTCTCACCCTGCACCAGTGCACTTTCCCCGCCGCAGCGCCATCGAACTGGAAATGCACGTTTTTGGCAGCAAAGGCGCTGCGGCATTCGCCCACCACACGCTCCAGCAAGCTGCGCAGGTCAACGGTCTGGGGTGTGAGCTGGTACTGCCCCAGCTCGATTTTCATCAGGTCATTGGACAGGTCAATCAGGCCCAGCATGGTGTAGGCCGCCTGTTCGATGGCCTTGATCTGCTGGTCTGGCTGCGCGCCGAGGCCGCCTTGGGTCAGCAAGTTTGAAGCCATGCCGATGATGGCGGCCAGCGGGTTTTTCAGGTCGTGCCGGGTGATGCGCTCGACCTCTTCTTGCAGCCTTGCGTGCTGGATGGCCAGATCGTACTGCGCACGCAGGTCTTCATGGGCTTGCGCGATGCGCAGTGCGGTGGCGACGCGGGCCTTCAGGATTTCAGGCTCCATCGGTTTGGTGACGTAATCCACAGCCCCCAGGGCCAGGCCCTGCACGGTTTTATGCACATCGTCGAGCGCGGTCAGGAATATTACCGGGATATAGGCGGTGGCCGGGTCGGCCTTGAGGCGGCGGCAGACCTCGAAGCCGTCCATCTCGGGCATCATGATGTCGAGCAATACCAGGTCCGGCGGCGTGGTCTGGCACAGTTGCAGCGCCTTGTCGCCCCGGGTGGTGAGTTTGGTGGTGTAGTGCCCGCGCAGCAGGCCGCTGACCAGCGTCAGGTTGTCGGGTACGTCATCGACGATGAGCACCGTCGGGCATACACGTGCCTTGCCTTCGCCTGCACGGGCAGAGTCGCCAGGGCCGGACAGTTGGGCATTTTTGGGCTTGCCAAACAGTGCTTCGCTGACCTTGCGCCCGAACTCCGCAGGCTTGAAGGGTTTGAGCAAAAAGTCGTGTACCCCGGCCTGAATGGCCTGGGCCACCCGTTCGCGTTGCAATTCGGCTGTGACCATGATGAAGGGAATACGCCGCAAGCGCTCCTGCTTGCGCACCGCCAGCAGCAAATCCAGCCCGCTCATGCCCGGCATGGACCAGTCGGAGAGGATAAGCTGGATGGGTTTGTATTCCAGCAGGCGCAGTGCTTCGGTGCCGCTGGCGGCGGTGAAAACCTGGGTGTAGCCCAGCGATTTGAGCTGATTGACGATGATGTCGCGCATGGAGGCAAAGTCATCCACTACCAGCACCGGGGCGTGTACGGGGGGCGGGGCAGGGGAGGGCGTTTGTATCATTTGCGCAGCAATACGTTCACAACATTCACACCGGTCTTCAGATCGGCTTCTTCGACATAGCCCACGGCACCCGGCGTGGCCTGTACGAAGGCGATGATGTCGGCGCTGCTGCCTGCCAGCTCGCGCGGCGGTTTGCCTTTGCCGATGTAGCGGCGCACCGTCCAGTAGGCCGTGTATTTTTCCTCGTCCTGGTTCAGAAATGCCTTCAGGAAACGGTTGCGCAGCGCACTGCCGCTGCCGGCATTAACCGGCACCACGTTCACACCGCCGACTTCAATGACCCGCCCGGTAAAAATCTTCTGCACGGTGTCTTCATCAACCTTGGCGATGCTGGCGTGCGCAATCAGCGCGATGTCGGCGTGCGCCACGCTGCAGGGCAATAACAGCAACAGGGGCACAGGAAAAGTAGGTAGCGCATGGCAGGATGTCAGAACGCGAAACTGTAGGACAGGGACACAATCTGGAGGTTCTGGTTGCTGATGGCAGCTTGTCCCCCCGTCGCGCGCGCCAGGCTGGTGGCGCCACCGAAGTGCACACGCATCCATTCGGCCTTGATCCTGGAGTTGGGCGACAGGACGTACGCGCTGCCCAGCGCCAGCGAAGTCTGGTCGTCGTAGTCGGAGCTGTTCTGGCGCGCTTCGGCATCGGTCATGAGCCGTGCCAGCGTCAGGTAGGGGCGCCACGGCCCGATTTTTTTCTGCAAGCTGGCATACATACCGACTGAATTCTTGGGTGTGACCAGGTTGCGGGCACGCCGACGCGCCAGTTCGCTGACCAGACGCAGATCGTGGCCCAGCGCCACATCGGCGCCGAGCAGGTAAACCTGGGTGTCGATTTCTGTGGGCTGCTGTTGCTTGTCCTGGGAGTGGTCGCCGTCGCCCGGAGCCAGGGGATCGGGTGCGCCACCACCGGGCAATTGCCCGATGCCGCCGGTGGGCACTTCGATATAGGCCTGCTGCACGCCGATGCGGTAGGTGTTGTCGTTGCGGTGCAGGTTCAGCATCAGTCCACCCGAGCGGGTACGCAGGTCACTGGTCTGGCCGCTTTGCCCATTGCCAGTGGTGATTGGCAGCCGCGTGTGCCCCCAAAAGCCATCCAGGCTCCACTCGCCCTGCGCACCAGGCCAGGTGCGCGTGAAGGCCAGGCCGGTAAAGTCGTTGGTCGGTGCGGTGGAATAGACCTCGGTGGGCAGGTGCATGAATTCATAGGAGGCGCCCACGCTCAGGTTTTCCGAGTGCAGGTACATGGGCATGCGCATCTTGCCCGCGCGCAGCAGCCAGTCGTTTTCGGGGCGCCAGGACACAAAGGCCCAGGGCAGCGTGACTTCGGATGCGTTGTCGTCGCTGACCGAGGGCGCCAGCGTGGTTTGCAGCGTGGCGCCCCATTGCGGATTGAAGTCGGCGTTGAGTTGCAGCCCGAAAATCGAGTCGCGCTTGAGCGTTCCCCTGTCATTCGTAAACCGCTCGTAGGTGTAGCCCCGGTCAGACTGGGCATAACCCAGCGTGCCGTAGCCCGACCAGGACCATTCCATGGCCGCTGCGGGCAGTGTGGCGCAGGTCAGAAAATATAAACTGTATAAGCAAAATAGGACTGTATCGCTTATGGGACGTGCGGGGGCAGCTATTATTTTTGATTGATTTACATCCGGTGTATTCATGCATCACTCCAGCGCAGTGCAATCGCTTCGAATTGTGGCAGCAGGGTTTCAAAGCAGTCCACGATGTCGGGGTCGAACTGTTGCCCACGTCCCTGTTTGATCAGTGCGGCGGCTTGGGCCAGCGCCATGGGTTCCTTGTAGGGCCGACGTGACAAAAGCGCATCGAACACGTCGGCCACGGCCATCAGGCGCGCCGCCAGCGGGATGGCACTGCCGGCCAACCCTTGCGGATAGCCCGTACCATCCCAGCGTTCGTGGTGCGAGCGTGCAATCTCCTGGGCCTGCGCCAGAAATGCGCCGCCTTCGCCCATGTGTGTGCTGGCGCGTTGCAACATCTCAAAACCGCGCTGGGCATGGGTTTTCATGATTTCGAATTCCTCTGCCGACAGTTTGCCCGGTTTGAGCAGGATATGGTCAGGGATGGCAATTTTGCCAATATCGTGCAGCGGTGCCGACTTGGCCATGCGCGCTATCAGCATCGGCGTCAGCTCCTGCGTGTATTGCGGTTTGCTACTTGCCAGCTCCTGCGCCAGCAGTCGCACGTACTCCTGGGTACGCTGCAGGTGGTAGCCGGTGCATTCATCGCGGAATTCGGCCAGCGACACCATGACATAGATCGAGGCATCCTGCAAATGGTTGATTTCCGACAGCCGCTGCTCGACCTGGTGTTGCAGCCAGGCGTTCTGGTCACGCAAAAAATCGTTCCAGGCCTTGATCTGCAAGTGCGCCCGGACCCGCGCCAGCACGATAGGCGGGCTGATGGGTTTGTGGATGAAATCGACCGCACCCAGCGCAAAACCTTGTTCCTCATCGGCCACTTCGGTTTTCGCCGTCAGGAAGATGATGGGGATATGCTGTGTGACCGGGTCGGCCTTGAGCCGGCGGCAAACCTCAAAACCGTCGATTTCCGGCATCATGATGTCCAGCAGAACCAGGTCCGGTGGCGCGCTGGCGGCCAGTTGCAGTGCCTTGGCGCCGTGGTTGGCCAGTTTGACCCGGTAATGGTCCTTGAGCAGCGCATTGAGCAGGCTCAGGTTGGCCGGGGTGTCGTCCACCGCCAGGATGGTGGCGCGCTCGCGCTCGCGTTCGGTGGTGGGCAACATGGCAGATAGTTCCTTTATTCGGGTGCGGTTGGCAGCGCTGCATGCAGCAATTCCAGCGCCCGGTCAAAGTCTATATTGTCCAGCGCCGTGGAGATTTGCAGCACGGCGTGCACGGACAAGAAGCTGGCAAATTCGCCCCTGTGCTCGCTCCAGAGCTGTATGCAGTCGCCATCGCTGTCCCCCAGCAAGCGCAGCAACTCGGGCAGGCACGGGGGCGGGGCTGTCACAGCAGGCTCCTGCGGCAGATCAGCAGCGGGGGCGGGAAGATGCGCACGCAATGCCGCGACCAGGGGGGCAAGCAAGCGCGCCAGCTCCGGCAGGGCCGCGCGCGCTGCGTCGGCGTTGGCTTCCTGAAAGGCCGTCTCCAGCGTCTGGCACACCGCGCTGATGGCGTTGGCTCCCAAGGTGGCGGACATGCCCTTGAGCGTGTGTGCCATGCGCTGCGCCGTGGGCCAGTCCTGGGCGTCGAGCAGTTGTTGCAGCGTATCGGCGGCTTGTGCGTAATCGCGCACGAAGCCAGCCAGCAGATCAAGGTACAGCGCCGTTTTGCCACCACAGCGGCGCAAGCCCGCCGAAGTATCCAGTCCGTCAACAAGTGGCAACGGCAGGCTTGGGAATTCTGATGAAATAGGGCCAGAAGGCACGTCCTGCGTGCGAGGTCCACTATCTTTATAGTAGTGTGCCAGCATGGCGTACAGCGCATCAGGCTCTATGGGTTTGCTCACGTGTGCGTTCATGCCCACAGCCGTGCAGCGTTCGCGCTCGTCCGCCATGGCGTGCGCCGTCATCGCGATGATGGGCAATGCCTGCAACTGCGCATCCGCGCGGATGCGCCGGGTGGCCTCGTAGCCGTCCATCACCGGCATCTGCAAGTCCATCAACACGGCATGGTAGGCGCCCGGCGCGCAGGCCTGCAGGTGCTCCAGCGCTTCCTGGCCGTTATTGGCGACGTGTACCGCGACGCCCTGGCTTGCCAGCAACTCCATGGCCAATTGCTGGTTGAGCGCGTTGTCTTCGACCAGCAACACGCGCATGCCCACAAGCGTAATGGCTGCGGCACTGGCCGTTGCGCTGGAATTTTCCGCCGCTGCATGGCCGCTCAGGCGCCTGAGCAAGGCACGCAGGTCGGCGGGTAGCACCGGCTTGGGCAGGAATGCATGCACGTCCAGCTTGCGTGCCGCTTCGTGCATCACATCCGAGTCATAGGCGGATACGACAACCGCCAGCGGCATGGGGTCGGTTCCGGCGGCGCGTAGTTTTTGCAGCACGGCACCGCCGTCCATGTCGGGCATGACCCAATCGAGCAGCAGCAGGTCGAAGGCTTGTCCCGTAGTCTGGGCCTGGGCGATGGCCTCCAGTGCGGCCGCACCACTGGCAACACGCACAATCGCCTCGGAGCGCTGTGCGCCCACGCCCATGGCGCCGAGCATGTCGGCCAGCACCGCAGCCGCATCACTCTGGTCGTCCAGAATCAGCACGCGCAAATGCGCCACATCGGGCAACACCGCTGCGTCCGACGCCAGATGATCCAGGCTTTGCGCCAGCCCCAGACGTGCCGTAAACACGAAACTGGAGCCAAGGCCGGGCGTGCTCTGGACCCGGATGCTGCCACCCATCAGCTCCACCAGTTTTTTTGAAATCGCCAGCCCCAGGCCCGTGCCGCCGAACTTGCGCGTGGTCGAACCATCGGCCTGGCTGAATTCCTGGAACAGGTTGCCCATCTGTTCAGTGCTCAGGCCAATGCCGGTATCGTGCACGGCAAAGCGCAGAAGCAGCGCGTCTTCGGCTTGCGCTTCGATGCCCACGCTGAGTTTGACATGGCCCTGGTGGGTGAATTTGACGGCGTTGGACAGCAGATTGGTCAAGACCTGTCCGAGTCGTAGCGCATCGCCCACGACGTACAGCCTATCATCAAGCAGCAAGGCATCATCAATGCCCAGCAGCAGTTCCACCTCTTTTTCCCGCGCACGCTGGCGCAGCAGCGCCAGGGCGTTGCCAACCACTTCTGCCAACAAAAACCGGCTGTGCTCCAGTTGCAGCTTGCCCGCTTCCACCTTGGAAAAGTCCAGAATCTCGTTGATGATGCCCAGCAGGGCGCGCGCCGCGCCATGTGCCTTGCTGATGTAGTCGTTCTGGCGCGGCGTCAGTTCGGTTTGCAGCGCCAGATGCGTCATGCCGATGATGGCGTTCATGGGCGTGCGAATTTCATGGCTCATATTGGCCAGAAACATGGACTTGGCAGCGGTAGCACCTTCTGCCTGGATGCGTGCATCTTCCAGCTCTTTTTGTACTGCCGCACGGGCATGGATGTCGTGTTCGATGGCCTGCGCCATGCTGTCAAAGGTGGCCGCCAGCGATTGCAGTTCCTCGACACCAGCAAAGATGCGCCCAGGCTGCGCGGTGGTGTCCGCAGTGTCCGCAGTGGTTGCAATGACCCGCGTGGCATAGTCGCCCGTGGCCAGCTGCCTGGCAGCCCGGCTCAGATAACGCACCGGATGCAAGACACGCTGGCGGATGGTGCGCACGGCAAACTCCAGCAGCACCACCCCGGCTAGCAGACCGCCCAGCGAGAGCAGGATCAAGCGTTCCAGCCGCTGGGTTGCCAGCCTGATTTCTGTCTGGGTGCGCGCTTCGGTCAGGTGAATCAGGTCTTGCACGGCCACGGCCAGATCGGCCTTGAGCCGGTTGTAGTCCTGGCCATGCACCAGCTGGCTGGCAAATGCCAATTGGGGGCGGCCATCGGAGACGAATTCGCGTGTTTCGGGGTCGTACATGCCTTGCGTTGCGGCAAAGGCGATTTCCTCGATGCGGTTCATGGCCTGGGTGGCGGCCAGGATTTTCTGCAAGGCGGCAAATTCGTCCGGGCTGAACGCCAGCGCCTTCATACGCTCGCTGACCGAAAGTCTGGCACCGTTTTCCGGCAGGCTGTGCGTGATGCGCCCGGCAATCACCTCATCCCAGTAGGTAAAGGGGTTGAAATTCACAGGCAGTGGTTTTCCGCCCTGGCGGATGCCGATGATGTCAAAGTAGTAAAACAGGTAGCGCGTGTCGCCCGTGGTGGTAAAGGCGCGCACCAGCCGGGTCAGCTGCTCGGTTTCCTGCCGCAAGCCTGCGGTAAGTGCCAGGGCTTTCTGGCGGTATTCCTCGCTGGCGGCAGCGCTGTTGTGCGCCTGCCAGATCAGCAGCATCACCATGCCGTTGCCCAGCAAGGTAATGAGCACCACCACCGAAAACCAGACCGAGACGTTGCGCAGCTTCATAGGAATGTTACACAAGACTTACACGCAAAATAGGGTGCAAAGCACCATGGATAGTGCGGGTACAGCTATCAAAACAATATCATAACGGTTGGTCAGGCAGGTGCATTCAGCTTGAACACGGTCACCACGTGGACCAGTTCCTGTGCCTGGTTCCTGAGACTGCTGGCCGCTGCGGCCATTTCTTCCACCAGCGCGGCATTTTGCTGCGTGGTCTGATCCATCTGCTTCACGGCTTCACCGACTTGGGACACACCCAAAGACTGCTCGTTACTGGCCGCGCTGATTTCGCCCATGATGTCGGTTACGCGTTTGATGGCGTTGACCACCTCGGTCATGGTCGCTCCCGCCTGATCAACCAGTGCGGTGCCCTGCTCGACCCGTTCAACGCTGGAATTAATCAGCGTCTTGATCTCTTTGGCGGCCTGCGCGCTGCGCCCGGCAAGGGTGCGCACTTCGCTGGCCACCACGGCAAAGCCGCGTCCCTGCTCGCCCGCACGGGCGGCTTCCACCGCCGCATTGAGCGCCAGAATGTTGGTCTGGAAGGCAATGCCGTCAATGACACCGATGATTTCCGATATTTTGTGGGAGGCATCGTTGATGCCTTGCATGGTGTTCACCACCTGGGCCACCGCTTCACCACCTTTGACGGCCACACTGGATGCGCCCATGGAGAGTTGATTGGCCTGGCGCGCGCTGTCTGCGTTTTGCCTGACCGTGGCACTGAGTTGCTCCATGGATGCAGCGGTTTGCTCCAGCACACTGGCCTGCGATTCGGTTCGGGCGGACAGGTCCTGGTTGCCCTGGGCGATCTCTGAGCTGGCGGTGGCGACACCTTCAGAGCCCTGGCGCACATTGGCAACGATATCTGCAAGGCTGTCACGCATGGTCTTGATCGCATACAACAAACTCGATTGATCGTTGGGCCTGAGCGCAATAGCCACGGACAGGTCACCCTGGGACAGCGACTGTGTGATCACGGTGACAGTGGACGGCTCGCCACCGATTTGCCGCTTGATGCCGCGCGCCATAAAGGCGCTCACTGCCCCGGCAATGGCGATGGATGCCAGCAACACCATGAGACCCGTGGCCAGCATGCGCCTGAATGCGCGAGCCGACCGATCCACATCACCTTTGCCGAGCTGTTGTTCCAGGAGCACCAGTTTATCGGCCGACTCGCTCAACTGCTGAAAGTTATCGTCGGCGGATTGCATGGCCATGACTCCGGCATTGATGTCCGCCGTTGCCATGTCCAGGGCACTGGCTATCGCCATGCGGTACTTTGCGATCTGAGCGACCATTTTTCCGGCCAGGGATTTTTCATCCTGGTCCAGATCCGAAGCGGATGCCCAGGTGGAAAATTCGGTAGCATGACGGTCAAAATCCGCTAACAGCACCTTGGTTTCCTTTTCAATATACCCGTCGTCCCGACTGGAACTCCAGGTAAGAACCCGATAGGCCTGTGCATGGGTTCGCAGAACATTGCTGCGCATGTCCGCTGCGATGGATGCATGGTTGAACCGGTTGTTGAACAATTCTTCCAGCGCGAATTGCTGCGCATGCATCGTTAAATAACCGAGTATGCCCAGAATCAGCATGAGCACAATCGTGACCGCCGGGGCAATCAGTACCTTGTTAAATAGATTCATGGTGTTAAGACCGGCCTCATGCAATCGGTGTGCCGCGTACAAGCCCGGTCTACTTGTCTTACTTATAAATGCCGCATGCGACAAACATATCGCCCACCTTGACCAGATAAGAGGACTTGGCTTCGATTTTTTTCGACACCGGATTGGTCCAGTTGTAATCCACCCAGCCCTTGCCGGGACCGTTGGCCGTGGCGATGAACTCCTTGGTAAAGTATTTGCCATCCGAATCTTTTACCTCGGTCATGTCCTTGCCAACCAGCTTGGCGTTCGTCGGATGGGCAATAATCACCCCTTGCAGGTTATAGGCAAAAACGTAGAGTTCGCCTTTGACAAACGGCCCTTTCGGATCGTTGAGACTGGCCAGCGCCTTGTCCTTGCCAACCTCCTTGACATGCGTAACAGCCTTGTTAACCAGGTTCATGGCGTCATCCTTGGGCGCTGCAAAGGCCGCAGACAGACCGAGGGCAACAAAAGCTATCGACGCAAAAAATGCAGTGATCTTACGCATGAAAAATTCCTTGTACGATGATTGAAAATTGCAGGTGGTCTGGGCCAGGGATCGTCACAGATGAAAACCAGCCTTGCCTGGGCCAGTTTACCTGCAATTGCAAATTCTCGACGGATGCACCGCCGGGCAAATCAAGCCTGATATTATGGAAAAACCAGCAAGGAGCAGACGGGTAAACGTGGCTATGGGCATTCGGCCAAAAATATTATTGACCTTTATCATTTGCTTCGGTTTGATGGCAGGAATCAGCCTGGGCTTGCTGCACTACAGCCTGAATCAAAGTTATGACGGAATTGAGCGCCGCGATTTGAGCGCACACATGGGGCGCGTGGTGCAGAGCCTGGAGTCGGGCCTGGGCCATTTGAATAGCCAGACGCGCGACTGGGCCGTCTGGACCGAGATGTACAGCTATGTGCAAGCCCCCAGTGCAGCCTGGGCCGAGGAGAACATTGGAGCCCATTCGATGGAGCCAGCAGATTTGTCGCTGGTGATGGTCTACGACGCCCAGGGCGAACTGGTATCCATGACAACGCGCAATCGCGGGGGCGGCACACTGGATTTATCTGGCTTGCAATCGGGTTCCTACGCGCAGTGGCTCAAGAACGCGGAACCGGAAACCGCCTGTGGACTGATGGACACCGATGCGGGTCTGATGCTGACCTGCCGGGCCAACATCACCCGCTCGGATACCAGTGGTGCGTACGTTGGCACGGTGGTCATGGGGCGCCAACTGGACGCGCAACTGACGCGCAAGTTACAGGTGCAAACCAGACTGTCCTTTCAGTTGCATGACCGACAGGATTTGCCCGCTGGTCTGGCGCGATGGTCGGGTTTGCTCACCCCGGGAGCCTTGGGTTCCGGTGATTTCTGGACCGCGCATGACGAAACTTTGTACCACCTGTACTACCCGCTGCAAGACGTACTGAAAAAGAATGTCGGTTTGATCACGCTGGACGTGTCGCGGGATGTCCATGAGGAGGCTGAAAAACTCTTTTCCCAGGTACGCAAGCAGATGGTGCTGACGGCTTTGGTCACCGCCATCCTGTTGACGGTGGCGGTGCATCTGCTGCTGGTGCGCCGGTTGCGCCGCTTCACGCGCCAACTCGTCACGTTGACGGAACAATCCACCTGGCATACGCGCATCAGTGTCCGGGGGAATGATGAGCTGGCGCTGCTTTCCAGAAAAGTCAACTCCTTGCTGGCCGTCATCGAGTCCCAGGTACAAACCCTTGAAGCGCTGACGGTGACGGATCCGCTCACCGGATTGACCAACCGGCGCGCCTTTGATGCACGGCTGGCGTTTGAATATGCGCGCAAAAATCGGGATGAGCGCCCGCTGGCCATGTTGATGCTGGATGTGGACCATTTCAAGCGTTATAACGACCATTACGGCCACCCCGGCGGGGATGCCGCACTGCAGGCTCTGGCGCAGGTCTTGCGGTTGTCGGTTTGCCGCGCATCGGACCTGATCGCCCGCCTGGGCGGGGAGGAATTCGCTGTGCTGGCCCCGGAAACCGATGCTGCGGGCGCAAAAGCGCTGGCAGAACGCATTCGTGCCAACCTGCGCGAGCGCTGCATTGTGCATGCCGATTCTCCGGTTGCAGCCCACATGACCGTCAGCATCGGCATCGTGATCGCCGGTGATGAAACCCCGGAGGCGTTCGTCAACCGTGCCGATCAGGCGCTCTACAAGGCCAAACACGGCGGCAGGGACCGCGCTTACTGCGACGAACCGGAAGCATTACCGGACGCGGGATCG
>JADJFE010000026.1 GCA_016708725.1 Candidatus Aalborgicola bjergmarkensis | reverse complement strand
GGCTTCAAACGGATTTGGCTCCACTACCGCTGCGAAAGAATAGAGTCCGGCAGGGCCGACGTACGCCGTGGTAACCGCAATCGGCACGAACCGGGATGCCGTGTTTGTCCATCACCGGCACGGTATCCATGCGCTGGGCGCCATTGGGGCCGCCGAACATGGGGAAAACGCCACCAGGAACTCCAGTACTGTCGGCCACTGGTTTGTACTTTACTGGGAAGCACCACGCAGCTCGCTCCTACGCCATTGCGGTTAGGTGGTGATTGAACGGATCAGATTCAAATACGCTCAAACACGCTCTCGAACACCAGGTCCCATACCCCGCGACCGAGCTGGATACGGTTTTGAATTTGGTCAGCGGATTGGTAGTACGGTTTGGGCATCGCCTCCACCCGGGATGTTGCGTCCTGCGGTTGATAAGCAGGCTCGGCACTGAAACCTCCAGTATTTACGCGTGGCGTAGGGCTGCCAGTGGGTCGCGCACGGAGGTAGCCCCTCGGTTTGAGCCGGGCGGCACCCTATGGACTATCGGCGGCTGGATCAGGCGGCGCTTGTGGTGTCTGGTTTTGTGCCAGGGGTCGGGGGAAAAGATGTGTACGCCCTTCGAGACTTTGCGGCAAGGCAGCATGTGCTCCAGCACTTCCATCAGTCCCGGGCACAGAGATACGAATGTTGGCGAATCTGTTGCTCGCCAACGCTTCTGAGTGGAGCGCCCACACCCGGTCCAGCACCGCAACACAGAAACGGTGGTATTTGCCAGTTGCTGGGCGATTCGGGCGGTGGCTTCGTCCATCCTGAAACCGATTTCCAGCACAATGGGGGGTGTTTTTTATAAGATTTACGGCTGTATCGCCCGTGGAATGCGCGAATACAGCTTCTAAATCAATAGCATTCTGCTGGTAAGGCAGCAAAATTGCGCGCCGAATTTTTCAAAAGCCTGGCGCCTGTCCATCGGTGGTGCGACCCGCCCGCTTCACAAAGCTTCGGATGGTGCGCATGAAAGGTAAAGGTTGGGAGGGGCCTGTTCGCTGGTCATGGTTTTCATGGCTTATTTGCTCTCCAGCAGCGCCGTGATTTGCGCATCCTTTTCGCGCCACAGCACCGCAACCCATTGGCCAAAGGCATCACGCAGCCCGGCATCACGTAGTCACCATGCAGCAATGTTCGGATTGGCAGGGTGCGCATGCGCACCACGATGCGGTGGACTTTACCAAAAGAAAATCGTTGAATGTCGGGGCGCCGTCGGGGTGAACGATGGTGACATCCAGGATGGCGTGAAACTTTTCACCCATGGCATTGAGCGCCAGCGCCATGCCCGGCCTTGGGTTTGAGCAAGTGGCGGTAGAGATTGGCTGGCGCGTCGGTTTGGCACGGGTAAACGGTGCCTTTCCAGAAAATTCATGACACTCGTTGAATGAGCGCATATTTTTCGTACGCACGGCGCGTGGTTTCCGGTCTTTTTTCGCATTTCGGGAAACTTTTGAGGTATTCCTCGCTGTAGCGGCGCATGAACGGGAATTCAAGTGCCCACCAGGCCAGACCCATGACGGGTGCCCAGATGAGTTCTTGTTTGATGAAAAATTTGAGCAGTGGTATGTGCCGGTTGAGCAAATGCTGCAACACCAGAATATCCACCCACGATTGGTGGTTGCTGCTCACCATGTACCAGCCACGGGAATCGAGTCCTTCAACCCCCTGCACATCCCAAACGACTCTCTGGGTCAGCGCCATCCAGCCGCTGTTGCACGCAATCCAGTTTTCAGCGATGAACAACAGCACCGGGTCAATCAGCAAGCGCACGCGCTTGAAGGGCAGGATGAGTTTGAGTGCTGCAAAACACAAAAGTATGGGCACCCAAAAGAGAATATTCAGAGTCAACAGCAGCGTGGCAATGGCGCCAACCAGGGGAGAGGGTAAGAAGTTGAGCATGGAGAGTATCTGTTTTCCAATTTCCGATTGACGGATGGCGCAAGCTGACGCACCTACCGCCTTTGCCATACCGCAGCAAAAAATCCATCGCTTGCATGCCGGTGGGGCCATAGCCGCAGATAGAGTTGACCCGATTCGCCCCCGCTGCACAGCGCCGGGGCATCGTTCAGCTTGAGCCCGGTCAGGATTTCGCCTGCGGGTACGGGTTCAAAATCAGGGTTCGCAGCGGAAAATGCAGCGGCAATGGCTTCGTTTTCCTGCGGTAACACGCTGCAAGTGGCGTACACCAACCGACCACCCGCTTTGACCAGACGCGCAGCGCCTTGCAGAATAGCTGCCTGTTGAACCGTCAGTTCCTGCACGTTTTGCGGGTTCTGGCGCCATTTCAGGTCCGGATTGCGGCGCAGCGTACCCAGTCCGCTGCATGGGGCATCCACCAGCACACGGTCGATTTTTCCTGCCAGGCGTTTGATACGCTCATCCCGTTCATGTGCGATAGCTGCCGGGTGAACATTGGACAATCCACTGCGCATTAAACGCACCTTGATGGCATCCAGCCGGTGTGCCGAGGTGTCAAATGCATACAACCTTCCGGTGTTGCGCATGGTGGCGCCGATTGCCAGGGTTTTCCCGCCTGCCCCGGCGCAAAAATCAACCACCATTTCGCCACGTTTGGCATCGAGCAACAAGGCCAACAACTGCGAGCCTTCGTCCTGCACCTCGTAGTCACCCCGCACAAATGCCGCGTGCTTGTTGAGCGCTGGGTTGCCAGCAATACGCAGCCCCCAAGGGGAATACGGGGTATTGACGGCCTGGATGCCAGCCTCTACCAACGCCTTTTGCACCTCGGAACGCTTGGCTTTGAGGGTATTGACCCGCAGATCGAGCCCGGCGCCTTGATTGAACGCCTCCACCAACGACCAGAATTCCGTGCCCAATTGTTCTTTCAACGGCAACACCAGCCACTCGGGCAGGTTGTGGCGGTGGCGCTCCAGTAAATCATCGACCTTGATTCTCTGACATTGGTTCAGCCAGTTTATTTCCTGTTCACTCAATGCACTGCGTAAAAAATCTCCGGCCCCATGAAACCCCAGAATCGCCAGGCGCCGCTCGCGCGGACCGCTGCCCGAGGGTGCAAAATGGTCAAAGAGATTCTTTTTACGCAATATGGTAAATACCGTTTCGGCCAGCGTGGAGCGTTCACGTGGTCCAAGGTTGCGGTGTTCCCGGAAAAAGCGGGATACGACAGCATCCGCCGGGTGGTCAAATTGGAGGATCAATCGAACCAGTTCGGTACAGGTTTCGAGCAGGGCTTTAGGGTGCATGTAGGCCAAAAAAAAAGGGATTATGGCCTTTATGGCCTTTATGGTCTATTTGGCAGCCATGCGAATGGCACCATCGAGGCGGATGACTTCGCCATTGAGATAAACGTTCTCCACGATGTGCCGCACCAGTGCTGCATATTCTTCCGGGCGACCCAATCGCGCCGGGAATGGCACCATGGCACCCAGTGCGTCTTGTGCGGTCTGCGGCAGTCCCTTGAGCATGGGCGTCTCAAAAATACCCGGCGCAATGGTAACGACACGAATGCCGTGGCTGGCCAACTCACGCGCGACCGGCAACGTCATGCCAACCACTCCGGCCTTGGACGCCGCATACGCTGCCTGCCCGATCTGGCCGTCAAAGGCAGCGACAGACGCGGTATTCACAATCACGCCGCGCTCGCCCTCGGCATTGGGCTGCGCCTGACTCATGGCGTGCGCTGCAAGCCGGATCATGTTGAAAGTTCCACCCAGGTTGATATGGAGAACGCGAAGAAACGTCTCCAGGTCATGTGCGCCTTCCTTGCCCAAAACCTTCCTGGGCGGTGCTATGCCCGCGCAATTCACCAGGCCATGCAGGCCACCAAAGCTTGCCAATGCAGTGTCAATGGCATTCTGGGCGCTGGCAGGGTCCCCCACATCGGTTTGCACGAAACAGGCATTTTCCCCAAGGGAGCGCGCAACTGCCTCGCCCGCTTCTTTAAGAAGATCAGCAAGCACCACCTTGCCGCCAGCGGCCACCACCATGCTGGCGGTGGCTGCACCCAGACCCGAACCACCTCCGGTGATGACAAAAACGCTGTCCTTGATGTGCATGGGGTACTCTCTCCAATGTAATGCTTATTGCTAGCGTGACTGCCTGAACGCCATCACTGCCTGGTTGCGCAGCGTGCGCAGCATGGCAAGCTGTTTATCGTTCAGGTCCATACCGCCGCGAATGGACTTGTCAGCGTAGATCATGCCGAATGGAACGCCCTTGTTTTGCAGCGGCAAAACAAGAAACGTCGGTGCATTGACACCCCTACGGTACCACTCCGGCAGATTCTGCATGATGCGCGCCTCGCTGGAATCATCGATCATGGTGTCAGCACCCTTATTGCAAATCACCGCGAACAAATCGGGCATTGCCGTTTTCAAAGGAATTTTGAAAACCTTTATATGCTGCTCCACACCATTTCCCAGGCCAAAACGTCCCGTGAGGGTTTCGGTTTTGGCATCGCGCATGCAGAAGATGACGCGCTGAAAATCCATGGCGCGATACATCGTTTCCAGAATCATGCGCAAAATATCCGGCAGCTTGAAGTCATCCACCATCGCGTTGGTAATGTCCTGGATGCCGGCCGCCAGTGTTGCCGTGACCATGCGCGCCTTGATCGCTGCCGTGTCAGATGCAGAGGGAAGATCGGTGCTGGTTGCGTGCAACTCGAATGCACCCAGACTGGATTCCCTCTCGGCGGCTTTGGCTGCAGCCTCCTCGGAGCTGATCGGCGTGCGCAACAAATGGGCTGCAGTGCTCCCAGGAACTACCCGGATATCCATCGCCTTGGCGAGATCAATCATCTTGGTGCGGGCAGTCTTGGTTGCTTGCGCAATGTTGCCCGACATATTTCCCATGACCTTGCTGTATTTGCGCGTGATGGAAGCAATACTCGCATCCGCATCTTTGGCCGAACTGTGCAGCAGCACATCGGCGACCTCGTTAGATACCACCGAAACCCAGCGCAAACGCTCTCCGGTATCGAAAGGCGTGCTGGTGGGAATTTCGCCTTCCGGCAAGCGCATGCAACGCTGGATTCCTGCCGGAAGCCCCCAGGTTCTGGCAACACCCAAGCCAATTTCCTGCAGAGTCAAGCCCAGCACGCGCGAGGCGGCGGTAGATTCGGAAACCGCACCCCGTTTGGACTGCACCAGGCTGCGGATCTGCGCCGCCTCCTCGGGGAAGTAGTACTGCACCAGCAAACGTCCCAGATTCTGAAACATCGAGCCAATAAACGCTTCTTCGGTTTCACGCTGCGCCGGACACAACTCACTGGCAATCGAGCCTGCCATCAGGGAGCGTAAAAACTCCTCCTTGAGGTTTTCGGCCTGCTTCTTGTCCTGCATGTGTTCCAGCAACACCAGACTCAGCGCCATATTGCGAATGCCGTTGAAACCAACCAGGGTGACCGCACGCGACACCGTGCTGACATTGCCACCACCGCGTGCGTACAGCGCACTGTTGACCAGACGCAGCAGTTTGTTGGTCAATGCCACATCCTTCAGAATGGCGTTCGTGACGGTGCACACTCTCCGTTTCCGAACTGGCCATGCTTTGAATGCGCACCACGGAATCCGACAAGGCCGGAAAATCACTCTTGTGGCGCATGCGGCGCAGCAAAAACTCCAGCGTCGCGCTTTTGCTGGCGGCACTTTCTCCACTGGACTCCATGGTGGCAGAAGTTGACACCGCCACAGGAGTCGCCCATTGTTCCAGTTCGGATTTGAACGTGCGCATGCTCGCAAAGCGCTGTTTCGGATCACGCGCCAGGGCACGCATCACGATGGCCCGCAAACGGTCGTCCACGCTGGCATCCAGATCGTCAGGCAATTTTAATTGTTCGTGTGCCACGCGGTAAATTGCGCGATAAGGATCGGGTTCATCAATCAGGCGCCGCCCCATGATGAGTTCTGCCAGTATCACCCCGGCGGAAAAAATATCCATGGATGTGGCCGGCTGGTCGCCATTGGCAGCCTCCGGCGCAAGATACCCCACCGTACCGCCCGTACCAGGGTCAATATCCCCCTTGATGCGTGCGGCAATGCCAAAATCCATCACGCGCGCGTCCGGCAGCATCGACCAGAATATTGGATGGCTTCAGATCGCGGTGCACCACACCCGCTGCGTGGGCTACCGCCACGGCATCGAGAACGTCCAGCATCAAACTAACCGCCTCGGCCGCCGGCAAGGCACCACGCTGCTGTATCACCTGCGCCAGGGTGTTTCCGGCCACATACTCGAACACAAGATAGGGCTGGCGGTCCTGAATATCGGCTTCATAGACCGGAACAATGTTCGGGCGGCTCACCGCCCCACGCTGCGCGCTTCCTGCAACCATTGCTTGATCGCCACATCGTCCGGAGCCGCTCTCCCCTGCCCGCATAAGCTGATGGCCACTTCGCGTTCCATACGCGGATCAAACGCCAGCCAGACGACCGACTGTGCGCCCTGCCCTAATATCTTGCGCAATTCAAACCGGCCAATGGTACTGGACGCCGCCCCGCCCCCTGTACTGGAAAACTTGCGCGCGTTAGCGAAGGATGGAGACTCAGCCATGTGCAATCAACGGTTGTGGCGCTGCATGAACATCAATTTTTCGAACAAGGTGACATCCTGCTCGTTTTTAAGTAGCGCACCACCCAGCGGTGGCATGGCCATTTTGGCATCCGTGGTATGCAGCGCCTCGGGCGGAATATCCTCGGCCAGCAATAATTTGAGCCAGTCCAGCAGTTCACTGGTCGAAGGCTTTTTCTTCAGACCCGGCAGGTTGCGCACGTCAAAGAATGTTTTCATGGCAGCGCTGACCAGCTCTTTTTGGTCCCGGAAAATGCACCGCCACAATGTTTTGCATGGTGGTGGCATCGGGGAACTTGATGTAGTGAAAAAAGCAGCGCCGCAAAAAGGCGTCCGGTAGCTCTTTTTCGTTATTGGACGTGATGAACACCAGGGGGCGGTGTCTGGCTTTGATGAGCTGGCGCGTTTCATAGCAGTAAACTCCATGCGGTCAATTTCGCGCAGCAGATCGTTGGGGAATTCAATGTCGGCCTTGTCAATTTCATCGATCAGGAGCGCTACCGGTGTATCGGCAGTAAAGCCTGCCACAAAACCCTTTGATGATGTAATTGTGAATATCCCTGCACACGTCGCCACCCTCCACACCCGCGAGTTGTGAGTCCCGCTAACGGCTGACCGCATCGTATTCATAAAGCCCCTGCTGCGCCTTGGGGTTTGATTTGGCTATGCCATTGCAGCAAAGGCATCCCCAGTGCCTGGGCCATTCTCCGCCAGCATGGTCTTGCCGGTGCCCGGTTCGCCCTTGATCAGCAGGGGCGTTGCAGGGTGATGGAGGCGTTGACCGACAGCATCAAATCCTGGGTGGCGACGTAATTCTTGGTTCCGTGGAATTTCTCATGGTCGTGGTCATGGTTGTGGTCATCGTCATGTCATTGGTGGGGTCAAGCATGCCCATTTCTTCCCGCAGTAGCGCCAGCATATCGTCGTGGACATCTTGCCAGCCAGATCACTGCCTTCGAGCAGACTGTCGGCCAGGGCACGTTTGTGCTGGTGCAGATCGACGATTTTTTTTTCCTCGATGGTCTGGCGGGCAACCAGGCGGTAGATCGTGACCGGGCGGGTTTGTACAGTGAGGTGGGCGCGATCGAGGCCTGGTCTTCAACCGCCGGATTCCACCACGGGTCCATGTGGATCACATAGTTAGGCAGCGGTCAGATTCAGTCCGGTGCCGCCCGCCTTGGGGCTGATAAGGAATACATCACCACACCCGCCGAAAGCATCGACCCGCACCCTGCGCCTCCTGCATCGGGGTGGCACCATCCAGATCACTGGCAGCGCACGCCGCAGCGTATCCAGATACTCCGGATCAGGCTCAATGGTCCAGAAACTGGCTGAACACCAGCGCCTTGGCGATTGGCCAGTAACTCCTCAATGAGCAGTTCACCAAATGCCGCCAGTTTGCTGCTGCGATAAACCTCGGGCTTGGGAGCCAATAATGCGGGTTGCGGCGCCGGCGCAGCTTCGTGATTTCAGCCAGAATCTGGATATGCCCGGCATTCCCATCTGCATCTGCGTTAGCCAACTCTCCAGTGCCTCGCGGCGCAATGCTTCATACAACGCAGACTCTTCCGGACAACTCGACCTGGCGCACAATTTTCGGTACGCGCTGGCAATTCGGACAGCACTTCGGTTTTGGTGCGGCGCGGGATTAGGGGCTGGATCAGGCGGCGCAAGCGGTTACGCGCCCAGGGTTCTTGCAAACGCTCAATGGGACCCGCATAACGCTCGTTGAAATGTTCCAGCGACCCCAGCAAGCCTGGGTTATGAAACGAAAACAGATTCCACAACTCCCCCCAGATGGTTTTCCAGCGG
>JADJFE010000025.1 GCA_016708725.1 Candidatus Aalborgicola bjergmarkensis | reverse complement strand
ATCACCTGCTGGGCACCCAGGAAGACATCGGCATCACCTGCGCACTGGTTCCTGCCCGCCATCCGGGCGTGGTGACCAACAGGCGCCATGCACCGCTGAATGCCGTCTGGCAAAACGGCCCCACGTCGGGCAAAGACGTCTTCATGCCACTGTCCTGGATCGTTGGTGGTGCAGCGATGGCCGGTCAGGGTTGGAGAATGCTTATGGAATGCCTGGCTGCCGGTCGCTCCATTTCGCTGCCGGGAAGCAATACCGGCATGGCCAAACTCGCCGTGCGCGGCACGGGTGGTTATGCGCGGGTACGCAGCCAGTTCAAGACACCCATCGGCAAATTCGAGGGCATCGAAGAGCCATTGGCGCGCATGGGTGGCAATCTCTACCTGATGGATGCCGCACGCACCATGACGGCCGGGGCGGTCGATGCGGGCGAAAAACCGTCGGTGGTATCGGCTATTGTGAAATACCACATCACTGAGCGTGCCCGAAAAGTTGTCAACGACGCGATGGACGTGCAAGGCGGCAAGGGCATCTGCATGGGGCCGAACAATTTCCTGGCACGTGCCTACCAGCAACTGCCGGTGGCCATCACGGTCGAAGGCGCCAATATTCTGACGCGCTGCCTCATCATCTTTGGTCAGGGCGCCATCCGCTGCCACCCCTATGTGCTCAAGGAGCTGCGCGCCGTGCAGGAAAAAAACCAGGACAAGGCGCTACGCGGCTTTGACAGCGCACTCATCGGCCACATCGGTTTTACGCTTGGCAACGCCGTGCGCGCCCTGTTCACGGGGCTAACAGCCTCCCGCTTCGTTGTGACTCCTCCCAAGGCTGCGCCACAAACCCGGCGTTATTACCAGCAACTCACGCACTTTTCGGCCTCCTTTGCCCTGTTGTCCGATGTGTCGATGACCGTGATGGGTGGCGAACTCAAGCGTCGGGAAAAAATCTCGGCACGGCTGGGTGATATCTTGTCCCTGATGTACCTGTGCTCGGCAACACTCAAGCGCTTCGAGGATGAAGGCCAGCAATCTGCCGATGCTCCGCTGATGCACTGGGCCATGCAGGATGCGCTCTTTGCCATGCAAAACGCCTTTGATGGCGTGCTGGTCAACTACCCCAACCGCATGGTCGCTGCCTTGCTGCGCACCGTGGTGTTCCCACTGGGCAAATCCTTTGCGCAGCCCAATGACCGCCAGGGCCATGAGGTGGCCAAACTGTTGATCGACAACTCGCCCACGCGCGAGCGCCTGACCGCCGGCATGTACCTGCCGCGCGACGAGAACGACGCCATCGGCGTGATTGAACTCGCGCTGGAGGCAACATTGGCAGCCGAAAGCGTGGAAGCCAGGATTCGTGCCGCGAAAAAGATCGGTGCGATCAAGGGCACGGACGCGAAGAAACTGGCCATCCAGGCGCAGCAAGCGGCAGTCATCACGATGGCCGAGCTAGCGCAACTCAAAGAGCGTGACCGGCTGCGCGACAAAGCGATTCATGTCGATGATTTTCCAGCCGATTTTGGTATCGGCGAAGCGCACGCCACACAAGCGTTACGCCGTGCCGCCTGACGCTATGTCTTTCATAGCAATTTGCGTGTCGTATTCTTCCAGTTGCGTACATCGGGCTAACGCCCAGGTTGTTGTTCCGCCTTGCAGTCCACCTGTATCAATTGGTGATTGGGGTGATCCGGGTGGTTTGATGCCTTGGTGCCGACATCAAGCCTGAGCGCACTCAGTTTGCCGCCCCACACGCAGCCGGTATCAAGGGCGTACAGATTGTCGCGGTTCAGCCGCCCCAAAGTGGACCAGTGGCCAAAGGCCACAACGACATCCTGCGTGGCGCGTCCCGGCACATCGAACCAGGGCAAGAACCCATCGGGTGCAGCGGCAGCACCCTCTTTGGTTTTGAATTCCATTTCCCCCTGCACAGTACAAAAACGCAAGCGGGTCAATGCATTGACAATCGTGCGCAGACGGTCAATTCCTGTAAGAGCATCGTCCCAGAGCGTGGGCGTATTGCGGTACATGCCGTGAAAAAAATCGCTGGCATGCGGACTTTGCAGCAGGGTTTCCACCTCACGGGCCAAGGTCAGCGTCTTGCTGGCGGACCACTGCGGCAAAACGCCGGCGTGCACCAGCAGCCATGTTTTGCCTTGTATATCCAGCTGCCTGGCCAGTGGCTGGTGCTGCAGCCAGTCCAGCATCGCTGCGCGATCCGGTGCGGCCAGAATACCCTCCAGTGTGTCGTTGTGCTGGGGGCTGCGTGCACCATGTGCGATGGCCAACAGGTGCAGGTCGTGGTTACCCAGGATGCAGCGCGCTGCATCGCCATACACCATCATGCGCCGCAGTACCGCCGCAGATGCCGGCCCCCGATTGACCAGATCGCCCAAAATGTACAAAGTATCCCTGCTGGGAGAAAATGCCAGTATGTCCAGCAGACGTTGCAGCGCACCGTCACAGCCCTGGACATCGCCAATCAGGTACATTGCCATAGTTCTTGGTTCTTCAATCTCGCTTGGGTTTCATGGATTTATTATTAATCATCGTACTGACCTTGCTGAACGGCATTTTTGCCATGTCGGAACTGGCACTTACGGCGAGCAAAAAGGTGCACCTGCAGGCCATGGCCGAGGAAGGGGACAAAGGCGCCAAAGCTGCGCTGGATTTACTGGACCATCCAACCCGGTTCCTGTCCTCGATTCAGGTGGGCATCACCTCGATTGGCATGCTCAACGCCATTGTGGGTGAGGCGGCGTACAGCGACCACGTATCCCGATGGCTGGAGTCAACGCTGCACATCGCCCACCGGGCGGCAGAACTCTCCGCCACCGCGTTTGTGGTGAGCACCATTACATTCATCACCATTGTATTTGGCGAACTGGTGCCCAAGCGCATCGGCCAACTGTACCCCGAAACGGTCGCGCGTCTGGTTTCGCGTCCCATGCACTGGTTTGCTTTAGGCGCCAAACCCTTTGTACGGCTGCTTTCGGTCTGCACCCATGCCACACTCAAACTTTTGCGTATCGACACAACGGAAATTCGCCTGGTCACCGAGGCCGAAATATCCGCCAGCCTGGAAGAAGGAGTCGACGCCGGTATCATCGAACACCACGAGCACCAGATGGTGCGCAATGTTTTCAATCTGGACGAGCGCTCCCTGATTTCGATGATGCTGCCACGCGCCGATATCGAGTGGCTGGATGCCTCAGCCACGGTTGCCGAATGCCTGACGCACATCAGCCTGCAAAGTGCAACAGGAATTCATTCATGGTACCCCGTGTGCAAGGGATCGCTCGATCAAGTCGTCGGCATGGTCAGTGTGGGGCGTTTACTGGGACTGGGCAGCACACATCCCGGCAATGTTGAAGCGGTGTCTGACCCGGCGATTTTTGTTCCCGAAACGCTCAGTGGCATGGAATTGATCGAGCAATTCCGCACCAAATCGGCACGCATGGTGTTTATTGTCGATGAGTACGGCGTGGTGCAGGGGTTGTTGACACCACACGATTTGCTCGAAGCCATTACCGGCGAACTGCAACCCGATGCGCAAACCCAGGCCTGGGCCATTCAACTGCAGGATGGTGCCTGGTTGCTCGACGGCCTGATGCCAGTAGATGAACTCAAGGCACGCCTGGATATTGACGAATTGCCCCAAGAGGATCGGGGCCGCTACAACACCCTGGCGGGCCTGCTGATGGCGGTATATGGCGACTTGCCAGCTGCGGGCGAGCGCATCGAGTGTACACACTGGCAGTTCGAAGTAGTCAACCTGGAAGGCAAACGCATTGACCAGGTTATGGCCCGCCGTCTGCTTCAGACCAGTGCCTGATGCTGCTTTCCATTACGATAGACTGCATAAGCCACTTCGCTACTCCGCTATTCCGCTATCCGCTACTCCGCTACTCCACAAGGTATTCATCATGGTGATTCAATATACCTCGGTTGCCAACCATTTACCCGAATACAAGATGCGACTCTACCCCACCCAGGTCATCAATGTGATCGGCGGGCCGGGCAGTGACAAATCCCTGATTTCCGCCGCCATCATCCTCTACCTCAACCTGCATAACAAAACGGTGGAGATGATCCCGGACTATGCCAAATCGCTGGTGTGGCAACAAAATTTTGAAGTCCTCAAGAACCAGTATTTCATTGCCCAGCGCCAGTACGAAATGATCGGCATGCTTGACGGACAGGTGCACTTTTTGATTACCGAGTGCTCGCTGCCGCAGGTGCTGTATTACAACGAGCACTACGAAGACAATATTTGCGACATTGCCAAAACCCGCACCCAGATCCTGCAGTGGTACAAACAGTTCAACAACGTCAACATCCTGGTGGAGCGTGGTGACAAAAAATATATTCACACCGGACGCTTCCAGGACGAGGCGCAGGCGCGCGCCATTGACCGGGGCCTGCACCATATGCTCGTGCACGAGGGCCTGCCCTTCACCACCCTGGCACGCGACATCGATGCCATCAATACCTTTGCAGCCAGCTTGCTGGAATGACTACAAAATTACCACCCATGAAGATTATTCTCCTTGCCGATGCAATCAATCCCCCGCTGACTGGCATTGGCCACTACGCATTGCGGCTGGCGCGTGGTCTGCGCCAGCACCCGGATGTCGAGGCTTTGCGGTTTTTCGCGGGTTACCGTTGGGTGGAGGATGCCGAGCAGGCGCTGACCACCAACCAGCCCATCGCTGCCATCCGCAAGCGTGTGCCGCTGCGTACCCTGGCGGCGTTGACCTACAGCGTTTTGCAGCGGCAGTTGTTTCGCCAATTGAGCCGGGGCATGAAGGACCATCTGACGCATTCGCCCAATTACATCCTGCCCCCTTGTCCTGGGCCTGCCGTTGCGACTTTTCATGACCTGTCGCACCTGCACTATCCGCAGCACCATCCGCGCGACCGCATTGCGTACCTGAATCGCTGGTTGCCTGGCTCCATCCAGCGTGCGACCCAGCTTATTACTGTCTCCGAGTTCGTCCGGCAGGAGGTGCATACCCTGCTGGGCGTTCCTCTGGAAAAAATAACATGTGTTTATAACGGGGTAGCCCCTGATTTTCACCCCCGTTCGGCTGCACAAACGGCGGCCACGTTGGCCCGTTATGGCCTGGAGCCGGGACGTTACCTTCTGAGCGTTGCGACGCTGGAGCCGCGCAAGAATCTGGATCGGTTGGCACAGGCGCACAACCGCTTGCCCGCCGAACTGCGGCAGAACTGGCCTTTGGTGCTGATTGGTGCCTCGGGCTGGTTGACCGAAAGTCTGGAGCATACCCTGGCCCCGCTGGAGCAAAGGGGGCAGGTGCGCCGACTGGGTTACACCCCGCAGGACGATCTGCATTGCCTGTATGCGGGCGCTGGAGCCTTCGCCTACCCTTCGCTGTACGAAGGCTTTGGTCTGCCCGTCCTGGAAGCCATGTGCAGTGGAATTCCTGTGCTGACCTCCAGCCGGTCTTCCCTGCCAGAGGTTGCCGGTGATGCGGCCTTGTTGATTGATCCCGAGGATGTGGACGCCATCACGGCAGGTCTGGAGCGGCTGTTGACCGATACCGCGTGGCGTACGGCAGCCGTTGCGCGTGGTTTGCAGCAGTCAAGCCGGTTTTCCTGGACGCGTTGTGTGGAAGAAACCGTGGCGGTGTACCGCAAGGCTTTGGGTTCAAACGGTTCAGCTGGTTCGGCTGCGTAGCCAGCGGGCAAACGCGCGCAAAGGGGCGGAAAACCGCCAGGAACGTGAATGCAGGATGGTGTCGAGCGTTTTTTGCAGTTCATCGGCACGTTGTTGCGCATCGACGGCGCAAAGACTCTCGCCCGGTCGTAGCAGGAAATACGCTTCTGCGGCCGTCACCAGGGGACCCAGGGTGTAGGTTCTGAAGCGATTGAGTGCCTGGATGTGCTGGTCGTAGCGTTGTGTCTTCAATTGGGACGCGAAGCAGGCCATGGCCTGCTGTTTGCGCGCTTGAAGGTCGCTGATGTCCAGCAATATATTGGGGCGCTGCATGGGAACGCCCACTTCATACATGGCCAGGGACAGAGGATATTCATGGTGACGAACGGCTTGCAGCGCTGCCGTTCCCAGCGCGAGATGGTCCGGGTGTACTTCGTAAATGGAGGGCGCCATGACCAGGTCGGGCTTGAACGCGGCAATGGCGGCCGTGATACGCTGAATCAGGGGCTCGTCACAGGTGATTCCACGGTCAGGGAGTCCCCAGTACTCGGGTTGGCCGTATCCCATGATGGCTGCTGCCGCGTTGCTTTCTGCCTGGCGCATGGCCGTATGGCTGGCTTTTTGTTCTGCTTCGCAGTGGAAAGCACCGTCGGAGGTGATGATGACGTGTACTGCGTCACCAAGGGAGGCGTGGCGCAGGATGGCGCCGCCGCAACCGAACACCTCATCGTCCGGGTGCGGCGCCAATACCAGCATCCGGGTGCATCCGATTTTGAAAGTCGCTTGGTAGGGGATGAGCTCGTGTTCCATGGGCTGCAGTATTATCGGCGCTCATAAAATAACTCCAATGAATCACAATTTGCCGACTGTTACTGTCATTGTTCGTAGCATTGACCGCAGCGAACTCCAGACTGCACTGGATTCGATTGCGGCGCAAACGTATACCTGTATTGATGTGCTGCTGGTCAACGCCAAGGGGCCTGACCATAGGGATGTGGGGGCTGTGTGCGGGCGTTTCCCGCAGCGTATGGTGGGTTGCGGCACGCCCATGGGGCGCAGCAGGGCGGCAAACTTCGGCTTGCAGCATGCCAACGGGGATTGCATCATCTTTCTGGACGATGACGACTGGTTCTTGCCCCACCACATCGAGGCATTGGTTGTCGCACTGCAGCAAAATCCTCTGGCGGGTGCGGCGTATTCATCGGTCGAATGCGTGCGCTCCGACAACAGTGGCAAGCAGCAGCGTACCTACTTGTTTAATCAGCCCTTTGATCGCACGCGCTTGCTGGTGGAAAATTACATCCCCATGCATGCCATTTTGTTCCGCCGCTCTTTGCTGGATACGGGTTGTCGGGTGGATGAGCATCTGGATGTGTATGAGGACTGGGATTTCTGGATGCAGCTTGCGCAGCATGCGGATTTTGTTTTTCTGGAACCCATTGGTGCGGTGTACCGGATTGGTCCGGGAAGTGGCTTTGGCATCAATGCCGATGCCCAGGAGGTGACACGTGGCTTGGCCATGCTGTTTCAGAAGTGGCGCCCCAGGTGGAGCGATGCACAATGTCTGGCCATTGTGGGCTATGCCAAATACCACTCCATGTATTGGGAAATCAAGAAGCAGTTGGAGATGGAAGTGCACTCCTGGCAGGCGCGCGTTTCCGAAGTTCAAGGCCGCCTGAACGATGTGCAAACAAGTTTATTTGAAAACCAGAAATTATTTTCCAAAGTCAAAAACGAGTTACTGGAAGCGCAAAATAAATTGTTTGAAGCGCAAACACGTTTGCTGGAGTCAGAAAACCAGGGCATGCGGATATCGGATGAAATCCAGTATTTGACAAACGAAAATGCCCAACTCAAAGCCGTTATCCAGGTACAGACAGATGATTTAGGTGCCTTGTCGGCACAAATGGCGCAGATAACGGGTAGTAAAAGCTGGACACTCACTGCCCCCTTGCGCCTGGCCGCAGGAAAATTGCGGCACTGTATCTTGCAGGCGCGGGTGGCGCGTGTCACGATCCGGCAATATCTTGTTCTGTCTTTTCATATCTGGCGCTCCAGCGGGACCGGGGCGCTGGTGGCGCGGATGAGGCGCAAGCTGAAAACCATGCGCCGGTCTGCAAGGCAGGTGGAGGCGCTACCCCAATCCAGTCTGGAAGCTTCTTACCATCCCTTGACCCTAACGCCCGCAGAGGCTCCGCTGGTATCCATCATCATCCCGGTACATAACAAGCATTTGTATACCTTTACCTGTCTTAAATCCATTGTGGCGGATTCTTTTGCCAAAGGGTATGAGGTGATTGTGGTAGATGACCACTCAGAAGATGAAACCGACGAAATGCTGGCGCTTATCTCCGGGGTTCGGGTGGTGCGTAATTCCGGTGAGCGTGGATTTGTTGCGTCCTGCAACCTGGGTGCCGCCAATGCCACTGGAGAATATCTGGTATTTTTGAATAACGATACCATTGTGCAATCCGGGTGGTTAAATAATCTGCTTGCAGTATTTCAACATTTTCCCAGCGCCGGGCTGGTGGGTGCGCGGCTGGTTTATCCCGATGGACGCCTCCAGGAGGCCGGTGGTATTATCTGGCGGGATGGTTCGGCGTGGAACGATGGGCGCGGCGATAGTGCGGATAAACCCGAATATAGTTATGTGCGCGAAGTGGATTACTGTTCCGCAGCGTGTGTTGCCATCCCGCGCCAGTTATTTGAAGATATTGGCAGATTCAGTGCGGAATTTTCCCCGGCCTATTATGAGGATGTCGATCTGGCATTCAAGGTACGGGCGGCAAACAAGAGGGTATATTACCAGCCGGCTGCGAAAATCGTCCATTTTGAAGGCGCTTCACTGGGAACATCCACCTTGTCCGGCTTGAAGGGTTTTCAGGTTCTGCATCGCCAGAAATTGCACGAAAAGTGGAAAAGGCAGCTGATTACGCACCGGATCAATGGCAGCGCGCCGCATCTTGAGAGGGAGCGTGGCACCTGGAAGCGTGTTCTGGTGGTGGACAAGGTCATGCTGACGCCCGATCAGGACTCCGGTTCCTTGCGCATGTTCAAGCTGTTGGAAGAACTGGTCGGCCTGCATGTCAAGGTGGTTTTTGCGACGCTGTACCTGGACGACAGGGAGCCGTACAAGGGCATGTTGCAGCAAAGTGGCATCATGGTTATTTGCCAGCCGCATTATTGGGGCGTGCGTGAGTATCTCGAAAAACATGGAACCGAACTCGATGCGGTCTTGTTGAGCCGGGTGGATGTGGCTGAACAATTGACGGATGTGGTGCGCCAGACGGCCCCTGCGGCCATGTTGTTATTTGACACCGTTGATCTGCATTTCCTGCGTGAGGAGCGCATGGCGGAATTGCATAAAAATGCTGCGATGGCCAAGGCCGCCCAGGAGCGCAAACAACTGGAAATCGGATTGATGCGAAAAGCCGATGTCACGCTGGTGGTCAGTTCCTTTGAAAAGGAGTTGCTCACGCATGAATGCCCCGATTTGCGGGTGGAGGTGGTCTCCAATATCCACGATATTCACGGCTGCTCGGCAGGTTTCGAGCAGCGCGAAGGTTTATTATTTATTGGTGGGTTTAACCATCCTCCCAATGTGGATGCAGTGCTTTATTTTGTGCGCGAAATATTGCCTCTGGTGCAACAAGAATTGGGGTCCGTGAAAACCTGGATTATTGGCAGCAATCCCACGAGCGAAATTCTGGAGCTGGCTTCGGATACGGTCATCGTTGAAGGGTTTGTGGAAGATGTATCCGGGCACTTTGCAAAAACCCGCCTGAGTATTGCGCCGCTGCGTTATGGCGCCGGGGTAAAAGGAAAAATCAATATGAGCATGGCCTATGGTGTGCCGGTTGTGGCAACATCCATGGCGGCGGAGGGCATGTCGCTGACCGATGGGCTGGATGTGATGGTGGGTGACGATGCACAGTCTTTCGCGCATGCCGTGATTGATCTGTATACCAATAAAGAGGTATGGAATGTGTTAAGTGCCAATAGCATGCGTAATATTGAACAACATTTCTCGCGCCGCGTTGCCAGGCAGACCTTGCAAACCATTCTTGAAAATCCTGCAAGTCTAACAAGCCGAATAAACAAAATAAGCCAAATAAGCCGATGAAGATCATTATCTTTACCCATGGTGTATTTCTGGATGCCATGCGGGTGGCGGCCGGAAACAGTGTGCGCGCGTATTATCTGGCCAAGGGTCTGGTGCACCATGGACATACTGTGACACATGTTTTCCCCAGGGCACTGGAAAAATATTCTTCCGACAGGGCCGTGCAACCCGAGCCTGGAATCCGGGTTATCAGCTACAGCGGACGTGCCGAACTGGCGCAGCGCATTGTGCAGGAAAAAGCGGATTTATTATTGGTAGGGTATTGGGAGCTGCTGGAAGAGTTGCCGGATGACCTGGAAGTTCCGCTCATGCTGGACGTGGTGGCGCCGCGTGTTCTGGAAGCGATGTTCCAATCCGAGCGGGACGTGGGCGCTGAAGTTCAGCGTACGCTGCAGTTGTACCGCAAAGTGGACCGTTTCCTGGTCGGTACCGAGCGCCAGCGGCATTTTCTGTTGCCGTGGTTGATCATGGCAGGCTTTGATTGCCGCTATACCGTCCCGATAGACGTGGTGCCGATTTCAACCGTTCCCGGCTCGCCGCAGGTGGCCAAGGAAGCGGATGCGCCGTGGCGTTTTGTGTCTGGTGGCGTCTCATGGCCCTGGCGCAGGACCGAAGTCTGGTTTGATGCCGTGGTCCATACCTTGCAGGCCATGCCACAGAACAATGGCAAGAATGGCAAATTTGTGTTGTTCGCCGGAAAGTATGTGTACAGCGAAGGCGATGGCGTTCCGGTTGCGCCCGGTGAAACCCAGGATGGTGCTGGTAATGTGGACAATGTCGTGCAGTTGCATGGCCTGCTGGGGTATGGCGCCATGCAGCGTTACCTGGTCGAGGCGTGCGATATTGGTATTGAGCTGGCAGATCGCAATGTGGAGCGGGAATACAGCCAGTCGTTTCGGGCCATGGAATTCCTGCGTGCCGGATTGCCATTGATTTGCAACGATTATCTCGAAATAGCCGCGCTGGTGGTGCAATACGACGCGGGCTGGGTGGTGCGCTCTCCCGATGAAATTCCCGCTTTGTTGCGCAGCATCATGGATGACCGCTCAGGCGTGGAACGCAAATCGCACAATGCCATCCGTCTGGTGCAGGAGCATTTTCATTACACACAAACCGTGCGTCCGGTGGCCGCTTTTGCATCGCAGGCGGCCAAGTTGCATAAGGCAGAACCCTTGTTGGCACCATCCACACCCCAAACAGCCCCTTCTGCTGTCATGATGCAGCAACCAGCGGGTATCGTGCGACGGGCTTTGGGGTATGTGAAGCGCAAGGCGCTTGCGGCATTGCGCCGTACCGCGCTCGCCTTGCGTCCCCCCGCCGGGGCGCAGATGGAAATTGCGATGGTGTCGCGTGCGGACGTTTTTCCGCCCGACCATGGCGCTGCCGTCAAGATTGACCGCACGGCGGCCGCCTTGTCGCGCCTGGTGTCGGCGGTGTATCTGATAACCGACGACCGCTACCACTATTATGTGTACCGCAACGGCGTGGCACACCGCCAGGGCTATCCGCTCTGGTTGAGCTGGCTCGCACCACCCCGCACGTGGGTGCGGCACCGTGCGCAGCAAAAGGGGATACCTGCGAGTGATGCCTTCCTGTATGCGGCCTTGTTCGACTGGAGCTACATCCTGCGAACGCTCTACCTGGCGTTGCGCCACCCCATCAGCGTATTTCAGGCGGAATTTCCCGGCTATGCCCGTGCGTGCCTGTGGGGGCGTAGCCTGTTTGGCGGCAAAGTGGTACTGGTGGAGCACAACGTCGAATACCTGCGTTTGCGCGACCAGTTCAGCGATTTGCCGGTGGCGGCGTTTGATTATTTGCGCCAGGTTGAGATTCAGCTGTGCAACCAGTCCGATGCCGTCGTGGCGGTGTCCGAGCGGGACCGTGAGCAATTGATAACGGACGGTGTGGAGCGCCAGCGCGTCCACTACATTCCGCACGGCGTCGATCTGACCCAGTTTTCCGCAGTTGCCCCGCTGGATGTGCGTGCCAAGTATGGCATTGCGCCGGATACCCTGATCCTGGTGTACCACGGCACCTACATGTATCCGCCCAACCTGGAAGCCATGCAGGTGATGGCGCAGCGCATCATGCCCATGCTGTCGGCCCGTGGGGTCCAGGCCAAGGTGCTGGCCCTAGGCCGCCATCCTCCTGCACAGCCCTTGCATGCAGACATCATTTTCACCGGGCCGATAGACCAGCTGGCACCCTACCTGCTTGCCGCCGACATGGCCGTGGTTCCCTTGTTGAAAGGGGGCGGTACGCGCATGAAAATACTCGATTATTTCGCCGCCAGTTTGCCGGTGGTCAGCACCAGCAAGGGCATCGAGGGCATTCAGGTAAGCAATGGTGTGCAGGCCCTGGTGACCGAGGACGCGGATGAACACTTTGCCGATGCGATCTGCGCACTGGGCAAAGACCGCAAGACCGCTGCTGAAATGGGTGCGCAGGGCAGGAGTTTTGTCGAGCAGATGGACTGGAGCGCGATTGCGCGCCGGTATTTAACCCTGATGCAGTAGTAGCTGCGTACGCATTTTTCACGATGAAGCATCGGATTGATCCCAAAATTGACTGCGTGTTCAAAGCGTTGCTCGGTTCGCTGGAGAATCGCAACCTGCTGGTGAGTTTTCTCAATGCGATGCTGGCCGATGAGTTGTCTGCGCCCATTGTCCGCGTGGAGATTTTGAACCCGTACAACGACAAGGAGTTTCTGGACGACAAACTCAGCATTGTTGATGTCAAGGCCAGCGACGCGCGGGAGCGCATATTCCAGATCGAGATACAGATGTTGCGCTACGCGCACCTGCCGGCGCGCATGCTCTACACCTGGGCGGATATTTACAGCCAGCAACTGCAAAGCGGCAACGCTTACCAAAAGCTCCAGCCCACGTATGCACTGTGGCTGCTGGCGGAAAATCTGGTGGATAGCGACAATGATTATCTGCACGCATTCAAGATGCGTGATGCCAAGGGGGGTACGCTGATCGAGCATGGTGGTATCTGGCTATTTGAGCTGGAGAAATTCAGCAGCCAGACAATAGCCAACGAACAGCAACGCTGGCTGCTATTCTTCAAGCAAGGCGGGCAGCTCGATGACGTGCAGCTGCCCGAATGGATGGGCACACCGGAAATGAGGCAAGCGATGACGACACTGCGCCAGTTTTCAGAGAAAGAGGTGAACTACCACGCCTACCAGGCGCGGCAGAATTTTCTGCGCGAACAGCACACGATTGAGCTGGAGCTAAAGGTCGCGCAGCAGGAAAAAGCGCAGGCTTTGCTGCGTGAGCAACTCGCGCTGCAGCGTGAGCACGACGCAAGGCAGCGCGAGCAAACAGCGTTGCAGGAGATGGAAGCTGAAAGGCGGGAAAAAGAGGCTGCGCTGGCAGAAATCGCGCGGCTTACGGCTTTGCACGCCGGTATTTAACCCTGATGCAGTAGTAGCTGCGTACGCATTTTTCACGATGAAGCATCGGATTGATCCCAAAATTGACTGCGTGTTCAAAGCGTTGCTCGGTTCGCTGGAGAATCGCAACCTGCTGGTGAGTTTTCTCAATGCGATGCTGGCCGATGAGTTGTCTGCGCCCATTGTCCGCGTGGAGATTTTGAACCCGTACAACGACAAGGAGTTTCTGGACGATAAACTCAGCATTGTCGATGTCAAGGCCAGCGATGCGCGGGAGCGCATATTCCAGATCGAGATACAGATGTTGCGCTACGCGCACCTGCCGGCACGCATGCTCTACACCTGGGCGGATATTTACAGCCAGCAACTGCAAAGCGGCAACGCTTACCAAAAGCTTCAGCCCACGTATGCACTGTGGCTGCTGGCGGAAAATCTGGTGGATAGCGACAATGATTATCTGCACGCATTCAAGATGCGTGATGCCAAGGGGGGCACGCTGATCGAGCATGGCGGTATCTGGCTATTTGAGCTGGAGAAATTCAGCAGCCAGACAATAGCCAACGAACAGCAACGCTGGCTGCTATTCTTCAAGCAAGGCGGGCAGCTCGATGACGTGCAGCTGCCCGAATGGATGGGCACACCGGAAATGAGGCAAGCGATGACGACACTGCGCCAGTTTTCAGAGAAAGAGGTGAACTACCACGCCTACCAGGCGCGGCAGAATTTTCTGCGCGAACAACACACGATTGAGCTGGAGCTAAAGGTCGCGCAGCAGGAAAAAGCGCAGGCTTTGCTGCGTGAGCAACTCGCGCTGCAGCGTGAGCACGACGCAAGGCAGCGCGAGCACGACGCAAGGCAACGTGAGAACGACGCAAGGCAGCGTGAGAACGACGCAAGGCAGCGTGAGCAAACAGCGTTGCAGGAGATGGAAGCCGAAAGGCGGGAAAAAGAGGCTGCACTGGCAGAAATCGCACGGCTTACGGCTTTGCACGCCGGGCGCTAGGGTTCTTTCGGCCAGACGCACCACACTGGCGTTGCAACACAGAATCACGCCAGTTTTGTATCAGTTTCATATCACCCGTGATATTAAAAACACCAAAACCGCACTCCAGGAGCTCCCCGCAAGCCCCCGTGGCACGTTTTTAGCCTCAATTTAGCCTCAAATCAGGTATCAAATCAGCCTCTGGCCCCCGTGGGACAAGCGGGGGTAGCTATTGAAAACGTAGTAACAAGAACCAATGCATCACCTTGTATCTGTGTTGCTGGGTTATCATCCCTCACTTTTTAAGCGGAAGTTTTAACCTTGGCCCCACATTCGGACCAGAACTCGGCTCCAAATTCGGCCCAACGCCTGGGAGAAATTTTGCTTCAGGGCGGCAAGCTCGATGCTGCCAGTCTGGAGCGCGCCTTGCGCGTGCAGGAGCTTGATCGGCAAGATCGTATTGGCGTTATTTTGATCCGCATGGGTGTGGTTGCCGAGCGCGATGTGGTGGACGCCCTGGCCACCCAGCTCAATCTGGCGGTGGCAGCACCCACCGATTACCCGGAATTGCCCATTCTGGAAGAGCGGGTGGCGGTGCGTTTTCTCAAGGAAGCGCACGCGCTGCCATTGCACGAGGATGCGTCGCAGCTGGTGCTGGCCATGGCCGATCCATTGGACACGTACGTGCTGGATGCCTTTCGTCTGGTCACGCAACGCAGCATCCAGGTCCGCATTGCCGTGCCGTCCGAGCTGGAGGTGGCGTTTGAGCGCCTGTATGGCAGCGGCAAAACGTCCATGGACCAGATCGTCGGTGAGGTGGAAACGCGCGAGACCGAAAGTGCGAATGAGGACTTGCAGCAACTCAAGGAACTGGCCTCCGAAGCACCCATCATCCGGTTGGTGAGCCTCATCATCAGCCATGCACTGCAGGCCAGGGCGTCGGATATCCACATAGAACCCTTCGAAAACCGCCTGATCGTGCGCTACCGTGTCGATGGTGTGATGCATGAGGTCGAGTCCCCGCCCCGGCGCTTTTCGGCGGCGGTCATTTCCCGGATCAAGATCATGGCGAATCTGGACATCGCCGAGCGCCGTTTGCCGCAGGACGGGCGCATCAAACTGCGCATCCAGGGCAAGGAAATCGACCTGCGCGTATCGACCGTGCCGATCATGCATGGCGAAAGTGTGGTCATGCGTATTCTGGACAAGGGCGGGACAACGCTGGACTTCACATCACTGGGATTTGATCCAGTGGTGTTGGAGCGTTTCTTGCAGGTGCTGATGCAGCCGCATGGCATCGTCCTGGTCACCGGCCCCACGGGTTCGGGGAAAACAACAACTTTGTACACCGCGCTGGACCGCTTGAACAAGCCGGAACTCAAGATTTTGACCGTGGAAGACCCGGTTGAGTACCAGATGGATGGCATCAACCAGATTCAGGTCAAGCCGCAGATCGGTCTGACTTTTGCCAATGCCCTGCGCTCCATCGTGCGCCAGGATCCGGACGTCATCATGATTGGCGAAATCCGCGATCTGGAAACAGCGCAGATTGCCGTGCAGGCGGCGTTGACCGGGCATATGGTGCTGTCCACCTTGCATACCAATGATGCCGCCAGCACGGTGAACCGGCTGCTGGACATGGGTATGGATGATTATTTGCTGACCTCCACCGTCAATGGCATTCTGGCCCAGCGTCTGGTGCGCACCTTGTGTGTCCATTGCCGCCAGCAGCATCCGGCCTTGCCGGAGGTCATAGCCGACATGCAGCTGGAACGCTATACCGCTGTCCGGCCCATCATGTTGTTTCGTCCCGTGGGGTGTGTGGAATGCGGCGGCACCGGGTATATGGGGCGGGTGAGCATTCTGGAAATGCTGGTCATGTCGGATGCCGTGCGGGGTCTGGTGATGCGCCACGCCACAGCGGGTGACATTCGCCAGCAGGCGATCACTGAGGGCATGCAGACCATGTACGAAAACGGCATAGCCAAGGCGGTCGCGGGTGTGACAACCATCGAAGAAGTGCTGCGCGTGACGCGGGAGGAATAATCTTGCCGGTGTACCACTACAAGGCAGTGACCGCTGCCGCCCAGGCCCAGGAGGGTGATCTGGAAGGTGCAAACCAGGCGGCTGTGCTGGAGCGTCTGCAAGGCATGGGGCTGATTGTTATCCGGATCGAAGAAGCTGCCACGCCTACGGGGGACGCAAAAGCACGCAGCGGGTTCTTTTCCGGCGCGCAGCTCAGTCAAAACGATGTCGCCGTTTTCACCCAGGAAATGGCCACCTTGTTAAAGGCGGGTTTGCCGCTGGACCGCTGCCTGGAAATTCTGATTGGCTTGTCGGCCAACGAGGCCGTGCGCCAGCTCATGGTCCAGTTGCGCGAGGAAGTGCGTGGCGGCGCGGCGCTCTCGGCGGCCATGGAAGCCCATCCAGCCGTGTTCAATCGGTTTTATCTCAACATGATTCGCGCGGGCGAAGCGGGAGGAGCGCTCGATGCCGTGCTGCAGCGCCTGAGCGAATTCATGGAGCGCTCCAAGGAACTGAAGGACACCGTTCAATCGGCGCTCATCTATCCGGCCATTCTGGTGTGTGTCGCTTTGTTATCGGTGGCTATTTTGCTGGTGTGGGTGGTTCCGCAGTTCTCGCAGATGTTCGAAGAGTCCGGCAAGGCCTTGCCCTTGGCCACGCAATGGGTGATCGCCGCAGGCGATGCGGTGCGCAACTATTGGTGGGCCATGATTCTGGGCGCTGTTGTTCTGTACAGCTGGTTCGTGCGCCAGTTGCGCGAGCCTGCGAGCCGTTACCGCTGGGACAAGCGTTTCCTGAGCCTGCCCCTGGCCGGGGATTTGATTGCAAAACTGGAAGTCGCCCGGTTTTGCCGCACCCTGGGCACGCTGCTTGGCAACGGTGTGGCCCTGCTTACGGCACTGGCGATTGTCAAGGAGACATTGAGTAACACGGTGATGGCCGAGGGTCTGGGGGTAGTTGCCACGCACCTCAAGGAAGGCAAGGGTCTGGGCAAGCCCTTGATGGACACCGGACTCTTCCCCAAGCTGGCGGTACACTTGGTGCTTGTGGGCGAGGAAACGGGCCGCTTGCAGGAGATGTTGCTGCGCGTGGCGGACATCTACGACCGCGAGGTGCACAGCACCGTCAAGCGCATGTTGGCGTTGATGGAGCCGGTGCTGATTCTGGGCCTGGGTTTGGTCATTGGCGGCATCATCATGTCTATTTTGGTAGCAATCCTGAGCGTCAATGATCTGGCGCTGTAGGCACATTTTCATATTTTGAGAGGAAGTCGATTCATGCAAAGAAGGCAAACTGTCCGGCGGCAGCGGGGTTTTACCCTGATTGAGTTGCTGGTGGTTCTGGTTATTCTGGGTTTGCTGGCCAGCGTGGCCGGACCCAAGGTTATCAACTATCTTGGCGGGGCAAAATCCGACACTGCCAGATTGCAGATAGAAGAATTTGGTGCCAGCCTGGATTTGTACCGTCTGGAGACCGGACGTTATCCAACCAGCCAGGAAAGTTTGCAGGCCTTGGTGCAGCAACCTGCAGGCGTGAACGGCTGGAATGGCCCCTATCTCAAGAAGAAAACCCTGCCCAAGGACCCTTGGGGGAATGATTACCGCTATACATCCCCTGGTAAACATGGCAGCTACGACATCAGCTCGCTAGGTTCTGATAACCGGGAGGGTGGTGAAGGGGAGAACAAGGACATCCACAGTTGGGAAGACAGCAAGAAATAAACCCCGCCCATCGGACTGAGGCCGGTTTTACCCTGGTGGAACTGCTGGTGGTGATGGTCATCATGGCGCTGGCCTATTCGCTGGCTGCTCCGATGGTCTCCACCGGCGTTGCCGGGACCGAACTCAAGGCAGCGGCGCGCAAGCTGGCGGCGGGCTTGCGTAAAGCACGTAGCGAGGCGATTGCCCAACGCCGTGAAACGCTGTTGACGGTGGATGTGGAAAACCGGAAGTTTCAAATCGGGGATGACAAGCGCGTCTACCAACTGCCTGCAAGCATTGGTATCAAACTGTTTACCGCCCAATCGGAATTGGTGAGCGAATCCACGGGGTCCATCCGTTTTTTTTCGGACGGTGGCTCCACGGGCGGTCGCATCAGCCTGGCGGCGCGGGATCGCATCTATGAGGTGGATGTGAACTGGTTGACAGGGCAGATTGCCATCCTTGAATAAAACCATGCGCGGTAACTCCAGGGGGATGACCCTCATCGAGGTTCTGGTGGCGTTTGTTGTTTTAAGCGTCACGATGGCGGCCATCCTGCAAATCTTTTCCGGCGGTATGCGCAATGCCCGTCTGGCCGAAGGTTATAACCGGGCGCTCTTCCTGGCGCAATCCCAAATGGCTAGCGTCGGGCAGGAGCAAAAGTTGGCAGTGGGCGAAAGCAGTGGGTCCGTGGGCGATGGCCTGCACTGGCGTGTCACCATTGACGGGTATGACGATGAAGGCGCCGTGGAGCGTTACGCCTTGACGCAGCGCCTGTACCAGGTGCGCGTGCGGGTGGATTGGCATGCGGGCGATGGCCAGCAGCGCCAGGTTCAACTGGTATCCCTGCGTCTGGGGCCAGCAAAGTGAACGTGGGTGTGTCTTCTGCTGGTGCGCGCAGGCAGTCTGGGTTTACCTTGCTGGAGTTGCTGATTGCGCTGACGCTCCTAGGTTTTATCCTGGTGCTGCTGTTTGGCGGTTTGCGCCTGGGGGTGCGCAGTTGGGATTCTGTGCAACACAAAATGGATACGCTCAATACGGTGCGCTCGGTCGAGATGTTTTTGCGCCAGGAGTTGACGCGTATCCAGCCGCACCGCTGGAAGGAAGTGCTGAATCAACCACTGGCCTTCGTGGGCGAGCGCAACAAGCTCAATTTTGTTGCCCCACTGCCATCCCGGATCGGTGGCGGCGGGCTGTACATGATTTCCGTCAGTCTGGAGCAAACCGGCACGACCAAACGCCTGGTCTGGCGGCACCAGGCGCTGGATGCGACGATGCAGAATTTTTCCGAACTGGAACGCGCGCCGGAAATGGTGCTGGCCGCGTTTGATACGAGTGAGGTCGAGGACATCTGGCTGAGTTATTTTGGCCAGGAGAGCGAAACCTCCGAGCCACAATGGATGCAGCAGTGGGACAATCCCGCGCGTCTGCCGCGTTTGATCCGGGTGCAGGTCCGTTTGCCCAACGATGCCCATTGGCCGGACTTCGTTGTCGCGCCCATGCTGACTTCGGAATTGCTCAAATGAGGGCGCAAACGAGGCAGAACCACAGTGGCGTAGCCCTGGTGCTGGTCCTGTGGGTGATTACCCTGTTGTCGGTCATTGCCGGGAATTTTGCCTACAGCATGCGGTCCGAGGCCCAGATTGCCAGCAATCTCTTGCATGTGGCGCAGGCGCAGGCGCAGGCGGATGCCGGTTTTCACCGTGCGTTGTTTGAATTGCTGAAACCACCCACCGACTTGCAGCGCTGGCAGGCCAACGGCGTGGAGCACCTGTTCGTGCTGGATGGTTTCGAGTTGCGCGTTTCCATACTGGATGAGTCAGGTAAAATAGACCTGAATGTCGCGCCCGCTGCACTGCTCAAAGGCTTGTTCAAGTCGGCAGGGTTAAGCGAAGAGGCTAGCACCGAGTTGCTGGAAAAAGTCAGACCAACCAATGCGACTAATGCAAGCAATGCAGCCAATATCACCCCCCCAAAACCCTTCGAATCCGTCGATGATTTACAAAAGATTGAGGGCATGAACGCCGCACTGTTCCAAAAGCTGGCGCCAGCCTTGACGGTCTATTCCGGCCTGGGAATCATCAACGCGCAGGTGGCTGCGCGGGAGGTTCTTCTGGCCATTCCCGATGTCAACCCGGCCCTGGTCGAGCAGTATGTGCTGGATCGGCAAAAAGCATTGCTGGACGGACAAAGTGTGCCGCCATTTCCCGGTGGCGCAGGGTTTGTTGGTATGGTGCCGCCGGGGATGTCGGCCTTTAGCGTGCGCAGCGAGGCGCATGTCGGTGGGCGCATCGGGTTTGTGCGTCTGGCCGTTGCGCGCCTGAGTCGCAATATGCACCAACCACCCCAGGTGTTGGCATGGGGCGCGGGTGATACTGAAAATTGACACCATGGCAAGTACTACTTCTGCGCAAAATTACCAGGATACGCTGCGAAGCCTGAAAAAGCAGTTGCTCGCCAGCCGTTTCCTGCGCTGGTGGCTGGCGGAGCTGTCTTCCATGGTTCCGGCTGGAATGCGTACTTCCGGTCTGGATGTTGCGCTTGTGACGCCCATCGCGCTGACCAGCGATGGCGTGCGTGCGTGGCAGCGCCAGACCTTTCTGGCAGAACTGGAGCAGGCACCCGCGCACCAGCGCGATGTCCTGCTGGTGTTGGGGGCTGAGCGGGTACTGAAGAAGAAAATGACACTTCCGCTTGCCACCGAGGAAAACCTGCGGCAGGTGCTGGAGTTTCAGATAGACCAGATAACGCCTTTTTCCAGCGCACAGGTCTATTTCTGCCACCGCGTTCTATCCCGTGATTTTGAGCGTGGTTTTTTGTCGCTGGAGTTCATCGCAACGCCGCGTGATGTGGTGGATATGGCAGTCAAGAAACTCACGGAGTGGGGGGTGTCCGTGCGTGGCGTGGTGACGCAGGATATGCTGCACGACACAGGTAACCTGGTCAGTTTGCTGCCTTCCGCACCGACAAAGACGCCCCTGGTGTGGCTGGGCGGGGGCAACCGCTGGTTGATAGCGGGTGTCATTGTGTTGCTGCTGGCGGCCATGGCCATGCCCCTGGTGATCAAGCGCCAGGCCGTTGTAGAGTTGTTGCCTTGGGTGGACAGGGGAAAAAGAGCTGCCGAAGCAGTGGACCGGGTTCGGGGCGAACTGGAAAATCGGGTGGAGCAACACAATTACCTGCTGGAGAAAAAACAGGCGCTGACGCCCGTGATTCTGGCGCTTGAAGAGTTGGCCCATGTGTTGCCGGACGATACCTGGGTGCAGCAACTCGACATCAAGGGGCGCGAGTTGCAAATCCAGGGTGAAACCGCATCGTCCGTGCGCTTGATCGGTTTATTTGAAAAGTCCGATGTTTTCCGCGATGCGAGTTTTCGCTCACCCTTGACCAAAGGCCAGACCGCCGGTGCCGAACGTTACCAGCTGGCCTTGCAAATACAGCCCATGGCCGTAAAACCGGCAAGCCCCGCCGCAAGCCCTGCCAGTAGCCCCGCGAGCGCGGCAAGCGCGCCTGCGCCCGCAGGTCCGGCAAGCGCGGCGAGCCAGCCTG
>JADJFE010000024.1 GCA_016708725.1 Candidatus Aalborgicola bjergmarkensis | reverse complement strand
CAAGCCCTGCAGAAAGTCGCGCAAAACGAATATGACGCGGTGCTGATGGACTGCCAAATGCCGGTCATGGACGGGTACGAGACCACGCGCCGCCTGCGCGCGATGTCCCGTTTTGCTACTTTGCCTGTGATCGCCATGACCGCCAACGCGATGGTTGGTGATAAGGAGAAGTGCTTTGCAGCCGGCATGAACGATTTCATTGCCAAGCCTATCGATGTGGAACAGCTCTTCCTGGTGCTGGCGCGCTGGGCCAGGCCGAAGCCACCCGCCTTGCAGGACAACAGGCCCGGTGATAGCGTCGCCTCGGTTGATGTTGATGTTGATGTGGACGTATATCTGAATGGCGATGTGGATGCATCACAAGGCGTATTGCCAGCAATTGAAGGCTTGCAAATCGAGAGCGCCTTGCGCCGGATGGGCGGCAACGCCAAACTGCTGTACAAGTTGCTGGATCGGTTCAGACTGACTCAGCGCAATGCCATGCAACGCATTACACAAGCACTTGCCATCAACGATACCAAGACCGCAACGCGCGAAGCACATACGCTCAGAGGTTTGGCTGGAAACATCGGAGCGTTTGAACTGGTCGAATGCGCCGCCCGGCTCGAAGCCTTGCTCAAGCACGCACCCACAGCAGACTTGCCCCAGCGCTCTGCTGCAATGGAGCCTTTGGAACAAGCACTCAATGCACTGATTGCCAAGCTCGACGTGGCCATACCGCGTTTGCCTGATGACGCTGATGACGCACCCAGTGCCCAGCCTGCGGTGGCAGTAGACAAACAAGCACTCGCGCGCGACATATTGGAACTATCCAGGCTATTGAAGGACGACGATGCCAGAGCGGCAAAGGACGTTGAATCACTGCATGGGCGATTGCAGGCCATGGGACAGGTTGACAGCGCCAACGCGTTGAGAGACTTGGTGGCTGCTTACCAGTTTGATGACGCGCTGCGCATACTGCAAAATGTCGCGCTCGCTTTGGAGGGCGAACACAGGATTGAATTGTGAAAAAATAGCCCGCACCATGAAAAAAACCATTTTTACCACCCTGGCAACTTTTGCAACTTTTGTAACCCTCTTCTTACTGTCTGGACACACAAGCCTGGCGCAGGAAGTTCCGCAAACCCATTTGCGACGTGCCACCCTGTCAGTCGGCATTCACCAGATGGATGTGCAACTGGCCCTGACCCCGCAGGAGCAGACCATCGGGTTGATGCAGCGCGCGGAAATGCCAGCGAACGAAGGCATGCTGTTTGTGTTCGAAGACGTCAGCCAACGCTGCTTCTGGATGAAAAACACCTTGCTGCCACTGACTGCGGCGTTTGTGGCCGACGATGGCCGCATCGTCAACCTGGAGGATATGCGGCCACAAACGCTGGATTCCCACTGCTCCAGAAAGCCGGTGCGCTTTGTACTGGAAATGCACCAGGGCTGGTTTGCCAAAAAAGGCATCAGGCCAGGCGCAAAGTTATCGGGGCCGATGTTTGACGCATCCACACCTGGCACCGGCAAGAAATAAGCGATCAGGCGAAATTGCGTTCGGCAAAGCTCCAGTTGACCAGCTTGTCGAGGTAGGTTTCGACAAATTTCTGGCGCAGGTTGCGGTAGTCGATGTAGTAGGCGTGCTCCCACACATCGACGGTCAGCAAGGCCTTGTCGCCGGTGGTCAGCGGCGTGCCGGCGGCGCCCATGTTCACGATGTCCACGGAGCCATCCAGTTTTTTCACCAGCCAGGTCCAGCCGGAGCCAAAATTGCCTACTGCCGATTTGACGAAGGCTTCCCGGAATGCGGCATAACTGCCCCACTTGGTAGTGATGGCCGCTGCCAGCACGCCCGAGGGTTCGCCACCGCCGTTGGGCTGCATGCAGTTCCAGAAAAAAGTGTGGTTCCAGATTTGTGCGGCATTGTTGTAGATGGCGCCACTGGACTTTTTCACGATGTCTTCGAGTGCCATGTTCTCGAAGTCGGTGCCCTTTTGCAGGTTGTTGAGGTTGACCACGTAGGCGTTGTGGTGCTTGCCGTGGTGAAACTCCAGGGTCTCTTTGGAATAAGCGGGTGCCAGGGCGTCGATGGCAAAAGGCAGTGCGGGCAGGGTATGTTCCATAAAAAAATCCTATCGTCTGGGTTACGTGGTTGCGAAAAGGGGCCGATTGTAGGAACTAATGCGTCTTTAAGCTATTCACCGTCAAGTCAACCACCCCATCCGTAAGGCTGGCTTGCACCCGCTGCCCAGGCTGGGCCTGGGAAATGCGATGCAAGGTCTGGCCATTTTCCAGACGCAGCCAGGCGTAACCGCGTTGCAACACCAGCTCAGGATCGAGCAGCCCCAGGCGCAGCCCGGCTTGCTCGGTGCGTTCCTTGGCACGCTGCAGCAGCGCATGCACGGCCAGCTCAAAACCCTGCGTAGAGTGCGCCAGCTGTGCCTGGCGCGCCTGCACCACCAGGCGCAGCGCGTGCTGCATGCGCTGCTCGGCCCTGGCCAGCAACATGCGCTGGCGCTGCGCCAGGGACGATGGCCGCCCCAGGCGTGCGGCAACCCGGTCTACGCGCTGTGCCTGGCGTTGCAGATGGCGCTCCAGCGCTTCGCTCAGCCGCTCGTGCAACGCAGCCAGCACACCCAATGCCGCCGTGGTCGGTTCGCAAACCAGTTCGGCAGCCGCCGTGGGGGTGGGCGCGCGCAAATCGGCCACAAAATCGGCGATGGTGAAGTCGGTTTCATGGCCCACGCCGCAAATCACCGGCACCGGACTGTTTGCTATCGTGCGGGCCAGTTGCGCATCGTTGAACGCCCACAGGTCTTCCATCGAGCCGCCGCCGCGCACCAGCAGAATCACGTCCACAATGATCGTCTTGGCCGTCGGCTGCGCGCCAGAGGCACTCGCCAGAGCGTACAGGCGCGACAGGGCTTGTACCAGCTCCTGTGGTGCGCCCTCCCCTTGCACCAGGGCCGGAGCCACCACCACCGGGATATGCGGCACCCGGCGTGCCAGGGCCGTCACCACATCATGCAAGGCCGCAGCGCCAAGGGATGTGACCAGACCAATGCCGCGCGGCATGGCCGGTAGCGGTTTTTTACGTGCCGCATCGAACAAGCCTTCTGCCTCCAGCTGTGCCTTGAGCTTGAGAAACTGCTCAAACAGGTTGCCCTGGCCGGCCAAGCGCATGCTCTCGACCACCAGTTGCAGTTCGCCGCGTGGCTCATACACCCCAAGGCGCCCCAGCAATTCCACACGCAAGCCCTCACGCGGGCTGAAATCGAGCATGCCCGCAGCGCGGCGGAACATGGCGCAGCGGATCTGTCCCGCTTCGTCCTTGAGCGAGAAATAACAATGTCCGCTGGATGCGCGCGTGAAGCCACTGATTTCACCCCCCACACGCACCGGGTTGAAGTGCGCCTCCAGCGCGTTGGCAATGGACCGGCACAAGGCGCCAACTTGCCAGACGTACTCGTCAGAAATATAACCAGTTGATTTCATTGTGAATTTTTTGTTTTATGGAATGATGGATGGGTACACAGCATGCTGCAATGGGTAAAACGGACGCGGGCTGGGCCATAATCGCGTGCCAGAAGCGTTTGGCATATTCGCACATTCACACGTTTGCACGTTTGCACATTTGCACAGGGTGATTATTTGTTTTCCATCATACAAGCTGCCGGCTGGCCGATCTGGCCCCTTATTGCCTGCTCCGTACTGGCTCTGGCCATCGTTATTGACCGCTTTATCTGCCTCAAGGCCAAAAAGGTCGCGCCACCGCGCCTGCTGGACGAGGTGTTGAGCGTGACCCGCACCGCCATTCCCGCGCCAGACGTGGTGGCACAACTGGAAAAAAATTCCGCACTCGGCGAAGTATTGGCCAGCGGGTTGCGCGCCATCAACTCCGACCCGCGCTGCACGGAGGATGACTTGCGCGCCGTCATGGAAAGCACCGGACGCATCGTGGCGCAACGGCTGGAGCAAAGACTCAGCGCGTTGGGCACCATTGCCTCGGCCGCGCCCTTGATGGGACTGTTCGGCACCGTGGTCGGGATGATCGAAATTTTCGGCTCGCAAGCCCCCGGCGCAACCACCGGCGGCGGCAACCCGGCCCAGTTGGCGCACGGCATTTCGGTAGCCCTGTACAACACGGCCTTCGGGCTGATTGTGGCGATTCCATCCCTGATTTTCTGGCGCTACTTCCGTGCCCGCGTGGACGCTTACCTGCTGACACTGGAACTCGCCGCAGAGCATCTGGCCCGCCACCTCAAGGTCTTTCGCCGTTAATGCCGATGAATTTTCGCCCCCGCACCCACGAAGAGCCAGAAATCAATCTGATCCCCTTCATTGATGTCCTGCTGGTCATCCTGATTTTTCTGATGCTCTCCACCACCTACAGCAAATTTACCGAGATGCAACTGGTGTTGCCGGTGGCCGATGCCGAGGCACAGCGCGATTACGCCAAGGAGGTGAGCGTGGTGATCAGCGCCGATGGCAGCTACAGCATCAACAAGACGCCCGTTGCGGGCCGCACCCTGGACGCTCTGGTTGCAGCGCTCACCGAAGGCGCGAAGATCGGCAAGGATACGGTCGTTGTCATCAACGCCGATGCCAGCGCACGGCACCAGGCTGTGATTACCCTCATGGAAGCCGCCCGGCGCGCCGGGTTGAACCAGATTACCTTTGCCACCCAGTCCTCGGGCAATGCAAGCGCCAAAGCCACAGAGTAATACCCAGTTTGGTGCATCGGCATCCGATTTGGTCATGAGCGCACCAAAATAAGACAATTTAAGCAAAATAGAGCCACAGGCCGCATGGAGCGTGCGGGAACAGCTATCTTTACAAGAGCAAAAAATTACCCATTCCCCACTCCATGCAATGGCGCGAACCTTGCTAGCATTGTCTGGAAGGCATCGTTTCAAGAGGTATCCCATGCAAACATTTGACGAGATGTACACCCGTTTGCCTTATGCGTTTTTTACTGAAGGCGCACAGGTGCGGGAACATTACAAGATTTACGATGAGTGGCTGGCCCGCCAACCCGGTGACATGATGGCCAAGCGGCGCGAAGAGGCCGAGATGATTTTTCGCCGGGTGGGCATCACCTTTGCCGTGTATGGCGAAAAGGACGAGTCGGGCGCGGGCACCGAGCGGCTGATTCCCTTTGACCTGATCCCCCGCATCATTCCAGCGCACGAATGGGACGCCCTGGAGCGTGGCCTGGTGCAGCGGGTGCAAGCGCTCAACCGTTTCATTTTCGATGTCTACCACGACCAGGAGATCATCAAGGCGGGCATCGTGCCGCGTGAGCAGATTGAAAATAACGCACAGTTCCGCCCCGAAATGGTCGGGGTGAAGGTGCCGAACCAGATTTACTCCAACATCTCCGGCATCGACATTGTGCGCGCGCCCAATGCCGCCGGGGAGGGGGAATATTACGTGCTCGAAGACAATCTGCGCGTGCCCAGCGGGGTGAGCTACATGCTCGAAAACCGCAAGATGATGATGCGGCTGTTCCCGCAACTCTTCAACGCGCACCGCGTAGCACCCATTGCGCATTACCCCGATCTGCTGCTGGAGACCCTGCGCAGCAGCAGCCCCGGCACCACCGCCGAGCCTACCGTGGTGGTACTGACCCCCGGCATGTACAACAGCGCCTACTTTGAACACGCCTTTTTGGCCCAGCAGATGGGCGTCGAACTGGTGGAGGGGCAAGACTTGTTCGTGAAAGACAATTTTGTGTACATGCGCACCACACGCGGCCCCAGACGGGTCGATGTGATTTACCGGCGGGTGGACGATGATTTTCTGGACCCGACGGTGTTTCGCTCCAGCTCATCCCTGGGCTGCGCCGGGTTGGTCCATGCCTACCGCGCCGGAAACGTGACCATCTGCAACGCCGTGGGCACGGGCGTGGCCGACGATAAGTCGATCTACCCCTACGTGCCGCAGATGATCGCGTTTTATCTGGGCGAAGAACCGCTGCTCCACAACGTTCCCACCTACCAGTGCCGCAACCCGGACGATCTGGCCTACACCCTGGCCAACCTCAAGGACCTGGTGGTCAAGGAGGTCCACGGTGCAGGCGGCTACGGCATGCTGGTCGGACCCGCTGCCACCAAGACAGAAATCGAGGACTTCCGTCAGGCACTCAAAGCCAACCCCGGCGGCTACATCGCCCAGCCCACGTTAAGTCTCTCCAGCTGCCCGACCTTTGTGGAAAGTGGCATCGCCCGCGCCACATTGACCTGCGCCCCTACGTACTCAGCGGAAAAACCGTACAAATGGTGCCCGGCGGCCTGACCCGCGTGGCATTGACCGAAGGCTCTTTGGTCGTGAATTCTTCGCAAGGTGGCGGCACCAAGGACACCTGGGTACTGGAGGGCGATGCCAGCGCAAGCAATGCCAACGGCGCCGACACGGCACCTGCATCCGTGCGGTCTTTGCAATTTCAAATCTGAAGGGGAAAATGCCATGCTCTCACGCACTGCCGACCACCTTTTCTGGATGTCGCGCTACACCGAACGTGCAGAAAATACCGCACGCTTGCTCGACGTCAACTACCAGACCGGGCTTTTGCCCCAATCGGACGCTGTGGCCCAGGTCGGCTGGCAAAGCCTGCTGAGCATCAGTGAGCTCTCCGGCGCTTACACCAAACGCTACGGCAGCGTGGAAGCCAGCAAGGTCATGGATTTCATGGTGAAGGACGAAAGCAATCCGTCCTCCATCCTGTCGTGCCTGGCTGCTGCGCGCGAAAACGCCCGCGCCGTACGCGGCACCTTGACCACCGAGGTGTGGGAAACACAAAACCAGACCTGGCTGGAGGTCAAACGCATGCTCAAGGCGGGCGAGTTTGAACGTGATCCGGCACAGTTTTTCGAGTGGGTCAAGTTCCGCTCACACCTGTCGCGCGGCGTCACCGTGGGCACCATGCTGATTGACGAGGCGCTGCATTTCATGCGTCTGGGAACGTTTCTGGAGCGCTCTGACAATACCGCGCGTTTGCTGGATGTGAAATTCCAGGCGGTGCAAAGCGACTTTTATGGCACGGCCAACGGGCGTGACTATGAGAATGACTTCTACCACTGGAGCGCGATTTTGCGCAGCGTCTCGGGTTTCGAGATTTACCGCAAGGTCTACCGCGACGTCATCAAACCCGAGCGCGTCGCCGATCTGCTGATTTTGCGTCCCGACATGCCACGCTCGCTGCACGCCAGCTTGAATGAAGTCGTCGGAAATCTGCGCCTGGTCGCCAGCGACACGGGCAGCGAAACCGTGCGCCGCGCCGGAAAATTACGATCAGAGTTGCAGTTTGCCCGCATTGACGAGATTCTGAACACCGGCTTGCATGCCTTTCTGACCCAGTTCCTGGATCGTGTCAACGATCTGGGAACACACATCAGCCGGGAGTTCCTGGTGCCGACAACCGACTGAACACACACTGACACTGGCGTTCATGGCCTTGAAACTACAAAGTTGGTGCTGCCGCCCACCGCAGCCGCACCTGCTGCCGGAACGCTTGCGCCCAGTGTGGCAGCGAACTGCGCGTAGCCCAGGCTGGTGGCCGTCTGCCCTGCCGGGGCATTGGCACCCAACTGGTAGCCAAAGCCGGATGCCCCCAGGATTTGCACCGTCGCGCCATTGGATAGCGTCAGTTGTAGGCGTTATTGAAAAGCGCTGCTGGACGCAAACCGTCGTGCCGTTGACTAACTGGATCGCATTGCCGCCCTCGGTGTCGATGATCTTGGGGTTACCGTGCCCAAGGTGAAGGGGCTGATTTCGCGGAAGTGTCGTTGCTGCCGCCACCGAGGTAGTTGTTGCCGCCTGCGGGCACGAGAACATCATCTGCCAAGGTTCCCGGTACGGTGCTGGCATTGGCTGCCACGGCTGGCACAGGTAAAGATGCCTGGGTAAAGCCCGTCGGCACGGCATAGCCTGCTGTACCCGATGCCGGAAGTGTTCCAGACAAGGAAGCACCCAGGCTGGTGACAAACTGGCTGTAGGTCAAAACATCTGCTGCGTCACCAGCAAGCGCATTGGCACCCAGTTGAAATTTGAACTTCGATGCGCCAAGTATCTGCACCCTGGCTCCCGTAGAGAGCGTGAGCTGTGCGGCATCGTTGTAAAAAGTACTGGCTGTCACGGTCAAACCATCGACCAGTTGGATGAGGTTATCCCCTTCGGTGTCGATGATCTTGGCCGTAAGGTCGCTGCGCAAGGTGCTGGGGCTGAGGATGAAGGTGTCATTGCCACCGCCGCCGTAGTAGCTGTTTCCGGCTGTGAGAACAAAGACATCGTTGCCCAAGGTGCCGGGTACGGTGTAAGACGTTGGGTTGGCTGCAATTGTTACCGTTACCGTGGCGCTGGCTGCCTGATTGGTTCCGCTTGCGTTGACGCCGACAACGCTATAGGTGGTCGTGCTGGCTGGTGTGACCGTGCAGATCGCCCCCGAAGTTCCGGCACAGCTGCCACCCGTCCAGATGTAACCGCTTGCCGCCGGGTTGCAACTGGCGGTGAGGGTTGAACTGCCACCCGCAGGGATCGATGCCGGATTGGCGCTCAGGGTACAGACAGGTGCCGTGACCATCGAAGCGGCGGCTTGCGCCACGGTGAATGTCGTGCCCGCAATGCTTAGCGTTCCCGTGCGTGCCGTCGTGTCCGTGTTGGCCGCAACCGCATAGGCCACAGTGCCACTGCCACTGCCACTGCCACTGCCACTGCCACTGCCACTGCTATTGCCCGATGCGCCCGAGGTTATGGTGAGCCAGCTTGCGTTGCTTGTAGCCGTCCATGCACAAGAAGATGTCACATTCACGCTACCAGTGAACGCCGTAGCACCGACAGAAGCACTGGCAGGGTTCAGGGCAGGGATGCATGCATTCACGGTTACAACCGCACTAACCTCTGTACCGGCTCCACCCCAACTGGTTCCTGCTACGGTGTAAGTGGTTGTCGACGCAGGCGTTACGGTGCAGGTATTCCTGGTTTTGTCGCAAGTGCTGTCCGACCAGGCATAGGAAGCGGCCATTGGGGTGCATGTGGCCGTCAGGGTTGAACTCAAGCCAGCGTTGATGGTGTCCGGATTGGCGTTCAGATTGCAACTGGATATTCCTGACTCTGGCACGCTGGGAGGTGTCGGAAACACATCTTCGCCCGCATATGTGACTGTGGTTAACCGGGTGGTCGCGTCGTAGGCGTGGTCGGCTGCACCAGCGACAGAAACAAAGAGCAGGGTCGCCACTACAGCCACGACGCGCCGCCCGATCCCGGCACTGGCAACCTGGTGCGATGTATTGTCATGGCAGCTCAAAGCGACCGGAGGGGCCGCCAAGCGCACGCATCTGCACCGCGCCCAGTGCCTGGTCCGCAAACAGCAAACCCGCGACAAAGGCCGGCTGCGTCTCCCACGAGTTGTCGGCAAAAAGCAGAAAACTGTTGCCCAAAGCCCAGCGCTGCCCGGCATCGTCCTTCACTCCTGCCAGTTCACCATTGATGTAGAAGCGCAAGGCGCCGCCGCTCGCGGCGGTGGTCGCGACCAACCCGAGGCGCACCCACTGATTTGCAGGAATCGACCCAAAGTACTGACCAATACCCGTGCCCCCGGCCGGGTCTGCGTTCACGAACCAGTCGCCATCGTCCGCGTTGTCGGCGGATGTCTGCAACAGTGAGCGCCACTTTGCATCGCTGGCAACAGGCCACAGCACATCCATTACCAACGTGTAATTCGCCAGCAAGCCGGCTGCCGCGAAGGCACCATTGCCGCCCGCCGGACGTGTCACCCGATACCCCTCGGCGGGCGCAGTCGTTGGAATCGCCATGACCCGCTTGACGCTGCCAGCCAGAGCCGGCAGTCCCAGGGCATCCGTATCGGCAAAGACGGTCTCCTTTGGCCCCCAACCCGTCGCTGCCGTGTCCCGGTACCCCAGCGTCAGCGTACCCGTGTCGGCACGCAAGGGGTCGGCGGCATCAGCGAATGTCCAGCGGGCCAGTTGCGTCGCTACCGCCACGAGATTGTCGCTGTCCAGATAGAGGCCGGCGGCTGTGCGTGCGCGGGCGTAGCCGTCCAGTGCCTCCCAGGTTTCCATGCCAAAGCGCACACCGCCAAGAACGCTGTCGGACGGAAAGAACAGCGCCGGGTTCAGCGCCGAGCCCTTATGCAGCAGCACCTTGTAGGTCGTCGCCAGCTGGGGACTCTCTGGCCCGAGATAAACCCAGTCAGGTTGCGCGGCACGCATGCGCGCCCATTGCGCACCGCTGACTTCCACCACGTACAGACTGGTGGCACCGGGCGTGTCGGACTTTTGACGTTCCACCAGGTAGGTCGTGTAAAAGTCCTGCGGGGTCAGCTCGCCGATTGGCCAGGCGTTGCGGTAGGGGTTGACCATTGCCGGATTGAGCAGCGCGCCATCCGCCTGCAAGGCAGCAACCCCGGCGCGCGCGGCGATTGCCGCGATTTCTGCCCCCTGCCGACCTTTTTCCAGGCGCGCAACAGGCGTATTGGCTTGTGGCGCGTACTTCGCCACCAGTCCCTGCATGAACGAGGTCGTGGCCGCATCGCGTGCGGTGAGTGTGCGCACCGGCACTTCGGTGCGCCGCGTCCCGACAATGGTCTTCGTCGCCAGGTCCACGTCAATGTCGATCCGTGTAACCCCGTCGCCAAAGAAATCGGGCTGCACCACCAGCGTCTTGTTCACCGTCTGTACGCTGGCTCCGGCGTGGGAATGTCCGCCCAGAACCAGATCAATGCCGGTCACCGCCTGCGCCACCGGAATATCCACAACCACTCCCAGATGGCTGAGCATCACCATCAGGTCAACCTCGTTGCGGTGCTGCGCAAGGATATTGCTGGCAACCCGCACATCGTCAAAATCGGTCGTGAAATTGGGCAGATAGTTGCCCGTGTAGGTCTGGTCCAGTTCGTTCCAGGGCGATGAAACCATACCGAAAAAGCCCACCTTGAGACAGCCCACCTGCTTCACGCCATACTCGGACGCACCGAAACCGCGCGGATCACTGCCTGTGTAGCGTGTCCCGCTCAACAACACCAGGCTGAAGGGATCGTTGGCAAAATCCAGCAGATGGCTCTCGCCCCACGCGAAATCATGATTACCCAGGGTGCGCACATCGAACTTCATCGCCTGCGTGGCTTCCAGCGTCGCCCGTCCGAACGAGAGCGCCTCGGCCAGCGATCCCTTTTCGTGGTCGTCTCCCGCGTTGGTGAAAACGGTGTTGGGGTTCTCTGCGAGCACCTGCTGGTAGTAAGCACGAATGCGCGCGTACTTGTCCTGGAGGGGATCGAAGTTGGCATGCAGATCCGCCACATGCACGAAGCTGATGGCCTGCCGCGTCGCACCCGCCGGGCAGCTGCCGATCACGGCGTGCGGCGCTGGCGCCGGTGGCCGCCAGTTAGCCGGAAGGCTGAGCCAAAAGCCCCTCGGTGGCCCCAGGGTCACGTTTTCCGCACGAAAATCAAGGTAGTTTCGGGAGCGAACATAGTCACTCAAGGCCTGGCCGCCAGCCTCCGTCGCCAGACTGGGCGCGTAGAAATACCAGGCACTGCGGGCCGCATCCCAAGCCCAAAGGGAAGTGAAGTTGGATGATGTCTGCGCAGCGCCCTGCGGCCCCAGCGCCAGATTGAACTCTGCGGGCGCCAGCAACTCGCCGATGGCCACCAGATTCCAGCCCGGCAACAAATGGTCGCTGATCTGCGCCGCACCCACGCGCACCCCGGCCGGCTGTGTCGCGGAGAAGGCGATCCGGGCGTTGAGCCAGAAGCCTTCGCCGCCGCCGATGGACGTGAGCGGCGCATACCCCTTCGCGCTCACGTGGCTGCTCAATTCCTGGGTGGACATGGCCGGCGTGTAAAACGCCCAGCGCCCCTCCTGCGCCAGCCACTTCCACACCGAGGACACCAGCGTCGCGTCACCAAAGGTGCTGGCGACATCGATGGGCACGGTAAATTTGTTCTCCGATCAGGCGTAGCCGGGAGCCGAATTTTTGGTCAGGCGAAGCAGATCGAAGACACGGCGGGTGCGAAACGACAGGTCGCGCATCAACGAAGCGATTGTTTGAGTGGGCTTTTGGATCGACTTCAGCAAGCCGATAGCGAAGCGGCGTAGGAGAGTGATGTTTTCTGGGCCATTACCGGCACGGATACGGGGCGATCCTCATCGTAGTTCCAGTCGATGATGTAATGAACACTCTCGATGCGCCAGTGGCCGCGATTGATGGCCACAACAGTCGCTGGGGCGACGCTTCATTCGGCGGCCGACTGGTGACCCCAGCGCGATCTCGTGGCTGGACTTGCCTGATTTCTTGTTGAACGCTTCACGCTCGATCATAAAGACTTGGCCCACGTGAGGAAAATCGAGGTAGTCATTGAGCGCCGTAGTGCACCAGATGCGCCGAGTCTCGATGCGGCTTCATGGTCGGGTGGTGTTATCTCGACAAAGTCCGCTGCCCCACGCTGCGCAAAAATAAGTGCGATGTCCTCCTCCAAAGTGGGCTGGTTACCCTTTCACGGTGAAATGGTAATGCCCTTTCTGCTCGACGATATACGTCGCGATGCTGCGCTGCGTCAGCAGGGCATCGGCTGTGACATCCTTGCCCGCAAGCGCGCAGTTTGCAAGCAAAGGAATGGCCATGCCGATCTCGTTGGTACGCTTGACTTCGTCGCTGCCCACTATAGGCAGACTGTCGACTTTTTTTTGGGCGAAGCACGTCGCCGTTTCGTGCCCGATTGCGCTCAGGATATGCGTTTGGTTGCCATCTTCGTCAATGGCATTCTTCATTGTCTTGCCATCAATGGATATCCCTTGATCCGTGCCCCCAAAAGTTTGGTTCCATGCCGCCAGCGTGGTCCAGCGCACCGGCTTCAATGCGCACTAGGCAATCGCGAATGACAAACGTGCTCGGCACGCGATAGACGCCTTTCACACGGCGGCAACCAAACCGCGCCCGTGCTTTCGGTCCCAGCGCGTTGGCCCATTGCGCGATGGCACTGTAGCCGCGCATGCCGCACAGAATCGCACCAGCCGCAATGGCCAGCACCACTGGCAAACGATGGCGTCGCCCCTGCGCGCGTCGGGGATCGGGAATGTTCTTAAAGCAGTCGGGTAGTGAGCACATTTGCTTGGCAGTCAGCATGATCTTGGCCTCTCCTGTGAATTGTGATTCCTCCCGCCCCGCGATGAGTCAGACGAACGGGCTTGGGGCGTCGGTTGCTTTGCTGCAACCGTTACGAGTTGTCTCGGGCGCAAGCCGATCCCGGCAACAGCTTTGCCGGATTAGCCTGTTTGCTCCAAGTCGCGCTTTATACCAGTTGCGCCAGGACTAGTCCGGCTGTATTAACTAAACAGTTGATTTCTATCAATTTTTTGCGTTGGACAAATTCACCCTGCATCGATGGGCGTCTTGCTGGCGTTGCCAAGAAGATTCCAGCCGGCAACAACCGGCAATGATCCCTGCGGCACGCTATCGGCGGAAAACGCGGGCGTAAGCGCCAAGCCACCGGCCAATGCCATGAACCAAACGCCGAAGTTCCTCCGCCAAACGCTTTGCGCCCACTTAGACAGGTTTTGCGCGCTCATGGCCTTGAAACAACAAAGTTGGCACTGCCACCCACCGCAGCCGCACCTGCTGCCGGAACACTTGCGCCCAGTGCCGCAGCGAACTGCGCGTAGCCCAGGCTGGTGGCCACCTCACCTGCCGGGGCATTGGCACCCAACTGGTAGCCAAAGCCGGATGCCCCCAGGATTTGCACCGTCGCGCCATTGGATAGCGTCAGTTGCACGGCGTTATTGAAAAAGCTGCTGGAGGCAATCGTCATGCCGTTGACCAACTGGATCACATTGCTGCCCTCGGTGTCGATGATCTTGGCAGTTACCGTGCCACCCAAGGTGTAGGGGCTGATGATGTAGGTGTCGTTACCGCCGCCACCGAGGTGGTTGTTGCCGCCCGAGGGCACGAGCACATCATCTGCCAGGGTTCCCGGTACGGTGCTGGCATTGGCTGCCACGGCGGGCACAGGCAAGGATGCCTGGGTAAAGCCCGTTGGCACGACATAACCTGCTGTGCCCGATGCCGGCAGTGTGCTGCTCAGGGATGCACCCAGGCTGGTGACAAACTGGCTATAGGTCACAACATCTGCGGTATCACCGGCCAGGGCATTGGCACCCAGCTGGAACTTGAACTTCGACGCGCCAAGTATCTGCACCCTGGCCCCGTTGGAGAGCGTGAGCTGCGCGGCATCGTTGTAGAAAGTACTGGCCGTAACGGTCAAACCATCGACCAGCTGGATAAGGTTATCCCCTTCGGTGTCGATGATCTTGGCCGTAACGTCGCCACGCAAGGTGCTGGGGCTGATGATGAAGGTGTCATTGCCACCGCCGCCGTAGTAACTGTTGCCAGCGGTGAGAACAAAAACATCATTGCCCAGCGTTCCGGGTACGGTGTAAGACGTCGGGTTGGCTGCAATTGTTACCGTTACCGTGGCGCTGGCCGCCGCTCCGGTTCCGCCCCCATTGGCCCCCGTTACGGTGTAGGTCGTTGTACTTGTTGGCACAACCCTGCAGGTTGCCCCCGAGGTGCCAGCACAGGTGCCGCCCGTCCAGAAGTAGCTAGTTGCCGCCGGGTTGCAAGTGGCTGTGATGTTGGCAACATCACCAACCGTGATGACCATCGGGGACACCGTCAAGGAACATTCCGGCGGTGTCTGCGGTACCAGAACCTGGCCGGATGCGCCAGAGAAATTTGTGGGTGAATTGATCACGGTATTACCGAAGCGATCCAGGGCGTCCAGGCCATTGCTTG
>JADJFE010000023.1 GCA_016708725.1 Candidatus Aalborgicola bjergmarkensis | reverse complement strand
CCGCGTCACACTCCCGCTCCAGCGCAGCAATCCGCTTCACAAGCGTCTCAAACATCTGGGCCATGGTGTCCATGACCATCATCACGTCAACCTCGCTCACAAGAACGCCACTTCCAGGAACACCAGCACAGCCATGATCGCTGCCAAGGCGAAAACGAATACTGCGATTACCAGGCCATCAGTCAGCTCATCATCCATTTCTCGATCCTCCGGTTTATGAAAATGATGGCCGTCAGCGCAAGCATCAGCGCCGCGTTTGCGGCTTTGTATGCGATGTTGTGGTGCTTGGCGTGCATGTCACTTGTGCGGCTTGATGCTTTCCCAGAATCCGATGATTGCAATTACGGGCGGGATCACCCACATAATGATTTTCCTGAGCCACTTGCCGACAAACCGCACCCCTCTGAAAAAGCCCTCGCCCATTTCGACAATCTCGAAGATTTCCGCTGTTTTCGCTGTGTCGCTGCTAGTTCCTTCTTGTGCTCCTCCAGCATCACTTCCAGGGATTTGATGTCCTGGCAAACAACCCGGTGATTACCGGCGATGTTGTCCTCCATGCACCCCATGCGCACGTCACCATCGTCGAGTTGTTTTCGCAACCCCTCAATCGCCGCCTGCACTCCGATAACCTTGTCACACGTTTCTGGCGTGTGCCATCCTGCGCGGCGCTCGCCTTCGCGCCGTTCTGAGACAATGGGCGGGATCGTTGTCATGGTCGCGGCTTCTGTGAAAAGTTGTATTCAGCTTCAAATGCGCGGCGGCAGTGGTCGCGCTCAAGGGGCAAAAACAGGAAATCAATGACAGGCCTGAATATCCGCCCGTAAATCTTGCCTTCTCGCTCGCCAAGCCACGCGGACGCGGACAGTGTTTCGTCGGGGTAGCCGCCGATAAGCGTGTTTACTAGCTGGTCTATGGCAATGAGGAGGTTCAGGATGTACTTCATGCTGCTGCAAACACGTCTGCGATAGTTGCTCTGGTGGATACGGCAGCATCCACGCGGGCCATTTCTGTCGATAGCTCTAGGCGCACAGCTGCTGCAATTTCCGCTGCCGTTGGACCGCTGCTTCCGCCAGTTGTTGAGTACCCGATGGCAATACCAGGCACCTGCCGGTTGATGCGTATCTTGTAGCTGCCTGCGGGGTCTGTGAACGGGTCGGCGCCACCCTGCCCAACCAGGATGCCATTCGTGACCGTCAGCGTGTGGTTTGCGCTCTGGGGCACGATCAACCACCCGTTTTGCATGAACAGGTACAACGGGATTTCCGTGATCTCACCACCGACCGTGCTGAACGCCAGGAGGCATTCGGCATTTCCGGCGAGAATCCACTCTTTCCAACGGCTATGGAGGTCAACGAGGTTAAGCGTCACCATGCCTGTCGGCAGGGTGATCCGCTTGGTGGAGCCGTCGAATGTGTAGGCCACGTGCTACCTTTAAGTGGTGTACCACCGCTCTAACCCAGGCGTGAACACGAGTTTAGCCCCCGTGTTCGTCAGCGTCGTCGTAACCGTTGCTATCTTCGCCTCGGCCTTACCCATAGCAACACCGGTCAACGGTGTGTCCACTGAGTATGTATACGCAAATGAGGTGTTCGCAGTGGCGGCGCCCTTCATTTGTGCGGAGCTTGAGTCTAGCAGCGGGGTGGCGCCAGGTGTGCCGTAATCAGCCGTGGCGAATACCCAGAAGTAGCTGTCAGCATCCCCCGTCAGGTAGCTGTCAAATTCGACTGCGACGCTCACAGACAGTGGGTATGACCTGTATGCCAGGGTGTCATCCTGCTCCCGGATGTTATTCAGGCTTGTTGCCGACGGATTGACGATGTGGACACCACCGGCAGACTGGTAAATCGTGGTGAGGGTTTCGCCATCCATGCGTACCAGTGCTGGTGTGACGTTACCGTTTTTCGCTGCACTGCCATCGGCATCTATGTCGCTGGTCTTGCGCAGTTGTCGCTGCACCCAGGAGTAAATCTCATCGTATGTCTTGCCGTTGCCGGTAATCAGCACATGGAAATTGTATGGGCCGTTGCTGCCCAGAGATGCAGACTGCGCGGCTGCGTACCACTGGATCGCCAGCCCTGTGTACGCATCAACCGTCGTGTCGTCGGCGGTCACACCGGCATCAACAGCATGTGTGATTGGGAAGTTGTATTTCTTGTAAGTCAGACTCGGATAGCCGATGTCGGTGTTGCTGCTCTCGTCGTAAGTTTTGCCCTGCTCCCGCAAAAACACCTTGAAATAGCTTCGGTAGTCATAGTCCGGGGTGCCGTCGCCGTTGGTGTCAGAGTAAATCTGCACCAGCTCATTGACCCCGAACGTTGTCGCCAGGTTGACGTGGGTGAAACTGCCAGCGGTTGCCGTAGTGCTTGAGGACTGCACGAAATAAGGTGCGCCAGAAATGATCCCGCCCAGGGTCACGATGCAGGCAAACATTGCTGTGATGGCACCAGACGCATTGACGTAAGCGATGCCGCAGTCCCTGACCATTTTTATGGTGGTCGTGTCAGCGAACGTCCACCCGTTCACAAGTTCCATCGACTCGTCGTGGATCATTTCGCGGATCGGGAGTGGTACGGAAATCAGGACGGATGACGCTTTGATGACCTCTTTCAGTTTTGAGAACAGGCACTGCCCTGTAACGCCATCAACCTCCACCAGGGCGCCGCCAGCGACAAGCTGGATGGTCTTGGCCGTGGTGTCGATGCGCAGCATATTCGTTGCGCTGTTGACGCTGTACGTCAAGCTGTCTGGGTCGGTAATCTTCAAAGTACATCTCCTATGGGTTCACATACCATTTGTCAGCTTCTTGCTGAACTGGTAACGACTGCGTGCCTGCGACACTTGTGTAACTAAACTCTTTGATCTTGTAGGCTGTGTTGACGATGCGGATCGTCACGGTGTTGTTTGAGCTACCTGATGCGTAAACTGACCACGTAAGCACGTGGTTTGCGTCGCATGACTCGACACCAGCAGTTTCTGTGCCATCCGGCAGGTAGACACGGATTTCAGAGCCTGCGTTGACACCTGCAAAGGTCACTGTAGTCGTGCCAATGGGGTCGGTCGGTAAGGACTGTCGCTGGAACAGGATCAGTCCAGTACTACCGAACACGCCTCTGTTTGAAGGCAACTCAAATGTCCCTGCCAGGTCGGGATAATAGTCAAATGCAACAGCGTTTGACATTACGCCACCTGTATCTCAGGATCGACAAAGATGCCTTGCACTGCCGTAGAAACGTGCTTATGCACTCTAACGACTATGCCTATTTCCGTCCCGGTAGCAATTGGCTTTGGTGTGGTCAGGCTGAATTTATATTTGTTGTGGCTTTGAACTACACCGTCAACGTAGTTGACCTTGCCGCCAGACTCACTCGACCAGACTGCATCAGATGCAGTCAAAGCGCCGCCGTTATCGTCATAAGTATCAATTACTTCATAATTACCACTGGTGGATTGGTAGTCTACAAAAATACTGATTTCGCACTTGGTGAAGCTGAGTGCATCATGTACTACAAACTCCACGGTCAACGTGCGCGCACCATCGGCCAGTGAGTTGATCTTACCGATGCGCGGAGTCTCCACGAAATTTGATCTGGATAATCTGTCTGCACACGTCGTAGGGATGATGTGTATGCTCCACGGCGTTGTGCCGTCGAGCAGCTTTGCGCTCAATGTCGGGAAACCGCGATTGCTGCGCCACTCCACATAACCATTGAATGTATCGACAAAGAAATCACGGTTTCCGAATTGAGAGGAACCCGCACAGCACACGTTCGTAGCCTCTACCGTAGCCGATACCAGAGCGAGAGTTGGTCCTGTAGTAGCTAGACTTGCGAAATCACAGTTACGAAAAAAGACACTATTGTTGTATCTCGACCAAGCTCCGGTCGAAAACAATTTGCTTGCGCCAACAAACCCTAAAAACTTACAACTGTCAAACCACGCGCCTACGTAGGCACCGTTGTCATTAGCAGGCGACTCGATGACACCTGGATGTGATGAGGTGTAGGTTGTGACGAATTTGCAGTTGGTAAACGTCACATAATTTCTACGGTACGAATTGTTTATCAGATAAACAAGTGAAGCGCCGCCAGGGCTGCTTATTTCACAGTTTCGCAGGATAGCCTGCGACTCGATTCCGGGAGTATTTCCTTCAGGCGAGCCTATTACAACAGATTGCGTGCTTGCAAAGAATCTCACACCCTCAATCTCAAGTCCCCAACAGGTTAGAAACGCTAATCGGTATGAACCCGATGTTATTCCGATGCTGAAACCGTAGGTTCCGTCTGTGTAAATCGGGGATTTGAAATACAGGTTGCTTCGTGCACCCCACCCTACAGATGGAAAATATGCGTTGTTAATCTGTAGTTGAGTTGTCGGTGCTGTTCCATCTGCGGGCCACTCTGTGCCGTCATCCATTTCAACAACGAGTCGTTTATACTGGCTTGCACCCGGCCATGCGCCAAAATCGCAATAATTAGACGGCAAGCCCCCAGAACTTGTAATCGTCTTGCCAGAACGGCAGATGATCTTATCCGACCCAAACGTATAGCTGCCGACATAGCACCTGGTAGTGCCAAGTACCCCATATCTCGTGATACCCAGTCCGGTAGGCCAGAGGCTGCTCATGTTCAAGAGGTAGCCCCAAGCACCATCACCCCCACCGCTCCACTGTGCTGAAATCGTGGCGTTGGTCAGAGTGCTCGACTCCGTGACACTATTCCATTCACTGCCCGAGCAGCGGGTATAGACAGTCAGCACGCCACCAGACGACGTAGCGTTAACGACGTTGCGCAGCGGAGCGGTGCTGGCGATAGCTCCAACAGGTTGAACTGCATTGCTTGTGCTGGCGTTGATTGCGGTCTTGAGGTTCGTCGCGCAAGTCGTGGCATCCGTGACGGCGTTGAACTGGTTGCCCGTGGCACCGCTGGCCTTGGCCGTAAATGTCACACCGGCAATGGTGATAGCACCGTCAGCCGCAGGGACGCCAGTGAACGTGATAACCAGCGTCGCCATAGTGGCGGCAGTTTTGGCTGCGCCATTACCGTCCTCAGCGACAGTCGGCACGGTGCCGCCAGCCACAGGTGTGGCGTACAAGCCATGGTCACAGTATCTAGTTGCCATAGCGTATCTCCTGCGCACGGCCTGCACCGATCAAACCAGCGGCTTCGAGCGTGGTGAGTGCTTCAACCACGCGCGGATCGTCAAGGTCTACGCTGGTTCCGTCAGGATCGGGTGTAGCCCAGTCAAGCATTCGGACAAACAACTCAACCTGCACGTTGCTTTTTGCTGCCGTCAGGATGCCTGCGAACTCGGTGCCGATGCGCCCGATGAATGCCAGCTTCGTCAACCTGCGCGGGCCTTGCACGGGTGCCGGAGTCTCCTCTGTGATCGGCGTATGCGTGTGGGTTGCGAACGGCATGGAGTCCCATTCAATCGGGGCATCAGCAGCGTAGCGGTACACGTCGCGTCCGTCTGAGATTCGGGTCACTTGGTAGATGGTCATGATTCCGTCACGCCGGTGAGCACGCCGGAGCTGTAGCCCATGGTGCGGGTTTTTGTGAGGGCGCCATCGCCGTCGTAGAAGCTGATGCTCGTGAGCGCGTCGCCCGTGTAAGTCATGACGCGACGCTCGGCGAGTTGCGTCTTGGCTGCGTCGGAGTAGAGCAGGACTTCGGCCAGCTTGCCCATGCTCCAGACAAGGGTTTTGCCGGGGTAGTTGGTTGCGGCTTCGCCTGCTGGGCCAGTCGCCCCGGCTGGGCCTGGTGGGCCTATCGGGCCTTGCTGCGAAATTTCCAGGACTTCCGTGTGGGTGGTGTCTACTTCCACCACCTCGTAGGTGGCATCGTGATCTACAAGGACTTCGTGGGTAGCGTCGTGGTCTACCAGGAGTTCCTGGTTGGTCTGGGTATCAATTACCAGCTCGCTAGAGGTTTCGGTGTCTACGACAACTTCGTAGCTTGTGTCGCGTTCAATGAGCGTGTCAGTCACGGGTCACCTCCGGCGAAACCGTGACGGTGCCACTGAGTAGACGGCGGACGGTGCCGTCGGGGAAATAAATTTCAAGGTCGTAGACCGCCTGAGTCCACGTGATAGCAGCCGTCGTTTCAGCGTCGATGGCTATCGTGACCGTCCCAGCATCATCTCCGAGGGTGATCGTTCCGTCAGATGTTGACAGCTCCAGGAGCGTAGTTGGCGAGCTTATTTTGGCGCGGATGTGGGCCAGCGCTGAACAACCAGTCAGGTCAACCGGCGTTGCTGGCGTTCCCGCTTTCCAGGTAACAACCTTTTGGAACGTGCCGCCCTGGTCGATTTTCAGGGGTACTTTGAACGATGACATGACGACCCAGAAATAGATGATGGTGAAAATTCACAATACATCTGGCAATTTTCTGGATAGTCAAGCAGATAGGCAAACTCTGCGATTTGTCAAGGGGGGGGCCCCGGGGGGGCGGGCGGGGCGGGCGGGGCCGCGGCCGCCGGGGGCGCCGGTTTCGGGGGGGGGGGCGGGGGGGAAGCAGTGCCTGAAGCTCCGATTTGAAATCGGAGCTTGCGACCCAGCCGATGCGACGGGAATCCCTATGTTCACGCCTGCGCCAACTCCCGCCGAATCCCAGCCCGCATAGCCCCTTCTACCTCACGCCACCATCTTTGCCACACGCTCTTTGTTTTGATTTAACCGGCGGATCATCTCCCGCTTCTGATCGGCGTCCATACTGGTGCTGCGCTCGATCATCCGGATGCGGTTATTCAGCGAAGTCTCTGCTTTCTTCACGTGCTCGATGCTGCGGTAACGATTTAGCTTGTCCTGATTTGCAGCACGGAACTCTTGCGCTTCCTGCACCTTGCCCTGTTTTTGCAGCATCCGCCACGTGTTGTACGCCTGCTCGATAGCCTTTGCCTGTTCGTACACCTGCCCGACATACCGGCTTGGCGCATCACGCAGGTCACTGGCAATGCCACCCGTTAGCGTCTTCATGTAGTCACGTGATGCCTGTGTAGGCTGATTGGATGCACCCCTGGCAACCAAGTCACCGGCCTGCACAACGAACGTTCCCAGCCAGCCAAAGTACCCTTGCAGCAGATGGTCAATCTTCACAGGGGATGGCGCATCCTTTCCGATCAATCCCGCTGCCGCATTGGCGGCTGTGCTGATGCCACGTGCGGCCATGCTGGTCTTGTCGTTGAAACGGTATTCAGACTTGAGACGTTCCATCCCCATGGATTCAATAGGGGTGCCGGTGAAGCTGTTTACGTTCGCGTACACGTCCAGCACCGGCTTAACGATCTGCGGGATCGGGTTCATGCTCAGGTTATCACCCAGAAGGGCCATCACCTGATTCCTAAACCGCTCGTTCGTCATTTCCTTTTCAAACGCCAGTTCAAAACTGCGCTCTGCCAGCGTGGCAATTGCACCAATTTCAAACGGCTTCGGGATGCGGAATGCCGTGCCGCCAAACTTGAACCACCAGTAATTGTTACGGTCGGCATCCGTGCGGCGTTTCCAGTCATCGTCGTCACTGTATGCTGCCAACAATCCCAGAGACAGCAGCGCAGTCGCGCCAATCACTGTTCTAAACCGCGCTGGGTCTTCCTTCGCTGCACGTCCAAGCTTGTACAAGCCTTGGATGCGGGCATTCATGAACGGCACAACCTGGGTCAGGAATCGGATAGTGGTGAAGCTGCCCTGCATGGAAAAGTCCATCAGGTCACGTGCTTGCAAGGCTGCATCCGCATGGCTGACGCCCTGTTTGATAAGCTGGTTGTACAGCGCTGCCCGGTTGACGGACTCACTCCTGTTGCCAAGTTCGTTGTAAGCAGTGATACCCGGCTCGATGTACTTGCGATAGAACGCTTTTACCTTGTGCTCGTCGCTGAGGATCGTCCCGGCATCAACGCCAGATTCAACCAACGCTTGCACGCGCTTGGCCTCGCTGCCTTCGAGCATGGTGCCGAAGTGGATCGTCCCGCCACTTGCCAGCAGCCGGAAGTATTCGTCGTTCTTCGGGTTGGTGAGCTTCCAGCCTTCGGCCACGTTTTTCGCGGGGTTGTAGGAGATGTTGCCCGTGCCGATTACCTGCACAGAGTCCCGGATCAGGTTGCGAATCTTGAAGAATGGCGAAGCCGTCACGCCGATGGTGAGCATGTTCTTGAACGCGCCCATGGCCGTCATGACCGGGCTGCGCATACCTGCGTACTCCAGGCTGGTCAGCGCAGTCATAAGGTACGGATCATCAATCAGGCTGTAGCGCTTCACCCCTTCATCCATGAACCACACCACCCCATTGCGATTTCCAATGCTGGATGCAATCTGCTTGAGTGTGTTTTGATCCCCACCAGCAGCCAGCCCCATATTCTCTGCCGCCTCGATAGTGGCCTTGGCTGCACGGTTCTTTGCACTGGCATCCAGCAGGTGCGCCCAGTTCATCAGCACGTTATCCAGCAGGTCTGAATTGAGCGCTTGCTTGCCCCCCTTGAGATGCTTGAACGCCTGTTGACGCACCACCCCGCTCTTGACGTTCATCCCCATGATCCCGCCTTCTGTGGTGTCGGCCACACGGTAGAACGGGACATAGAACTCGGACTCCCACACTTTCCGGGATTCAGGGTCAATCAATCCCGATTGTTCGGCCATGTCCAGGGCGTTCTTGTTGAACGCTTGCAGCGTGGCTTGCGAGTCCTTGTAAATCTCTGCACGATTGCGCGTTACCTGGCCACGGCGCACACCGTTTTGAATGGTGTAATCGAATGCGGTATTGCCATCCGTCAGCGTCTTGAGCGCCGCGATGTCTGCTGACGTGAACAGGTTCTCCCTGTCTTCTGCCATCAGCGTCTCTGCCCGATTCGCAGCCACCCACCACAGAAAATCATGATGCTCACCTTGCAACGGTTTGAGCAACTTATCAATCACCCCACCCTTTTGCGTCTCGTCGAAGTCATAAACGCCATTGGTCAGCTTAAGTTTGCCGCCATTGAGAAAAGTATCCAGCGCACCGCTCGCGCCTTTGGATAACCGCAGAAGGGCATAGGCATCCTTACTGATTTCCTTGACTGGTGCGAACTGGTCAGCGATGCCCTGTGCCAACTTCTTGCCCATGTCTTTGGTCATGGCCTGCGCACGCTCTTTGAGCGTTGGGACTGTCACCTGGCGTCCTACGTGGCCGAATGTGGCCATTTGCTCTGGCGTGTACTGGCGTGTGGTTTGGCCGACTATTTTGGTGTTGCTTTTCTTCGGAAGAACCGTAGAGCCTACAGCCTGAATGGTGTTCATCCCTATCCCGCGCTTGTGCCAGAATGCCTGCTGCGCGTGGTCGTTCAAGTCGGATGCAATCAGGTTTTCAGCAACACGCAAGACTTCTGACAATGCTGTGTCTGCTTTTGGCGAAAGTCCGAGCAGGGTGCGAATCGCCTGCACCAGCCTAGTCCACAGGTTCTGGTTCTTGTATGGGATGCCCTCAAGATACGACTGTGCTTGAGGACTCGTTAACGCCCATGACAACACCTCGTCTATGCCACGGAAAGCGTTATTTCCTCCAGTGCGCATGTCCTTCTCGAACTCGGTCAATTCAGTTTTCCCGTTGTCTGCCTGATTGAACCTGCCAATAATGTGGCTGGATATAGCGCTCGTAACCTCGGACAAATCACGAACATGCTTTCCGGCCAAAGACCGTGGGTTGTTCCTTCCGTAGTGAACGACTCCCATAGTTGCAGCATGTACCAGTTCGTGTAGCACTGTTTCGTAATCCGTCCCTACCCGGCCAATCACATCGGCACCAGCCACCCACACAGTAATATCGCGGCCTTTGCTGTCAAACCCGGATTCTGTGTACCCCCTGGACTTGCCCATTTGTGCAGGAACCTGGTCGCCACGATGCGCAACGATCAATTTCAGTTCGACACCACTGGCCTGTAACCGCTCCAGTTTTGAAATGACTTGCTTTGCAATCTCGGCTTGAGCTGGGGTGCCTGTTTGCGCAATGAAACGCGCAGCGTCAATAAGGCTTTTGCCCTCGATGCCGGCTTGCACCTTGGCGGTTTCTTCGGCGTTGGAGTCGCCGTTGTTGATGTGGGATTGTTGCAACCTGGAAGGATTGGCTCCTGTTTCAGGCTTGATGATCTCCGAATCCTTCGGGAACCAGTATTCATCGACAAACCACTTCCCCTTGTTGGAGCTGTGCGTGAAGGTGCGGGCGCTGTACTTGCTGGCCTCCGCCTTTGAATCCATCCATATCCCGCGCTTCTCCTTGCCTGCGTTGGTGATGTAAATCTGGATTTCGTACTTCTTGCCGTTGATGGAAACTTCATCTCCTGCATTGGCTGATGCCTTTGCTGGCTTGGGTGCTGATGCTGGCTTTTCGGCCTTTGGAGCTTCAACAGGCGCAGCTTCTACCGGCTTAGTGCGGGCTGCAAAGTCCAAATGCTCCAATTTGTCGAACAGTTCCTTGACGTCAGTGATGTCCGAGTAATCCCGGTCACGCTGCACCACGTTTGCACCACCTTTCTCAAGAACCACAATGCGCGTAGCCACTGATGTCCCTGCGCGTTCAAATGCGACTTGTGGCAGCTTGATGTTGGCAACCAGTTGCAAGCCTTCTGCGGCGTTGAATGACTCTGTGCGTTTGCCAGTTGGCTCAACGGCGGAGATCATATTTGGATATGCAAGCGTATTGGTTCCTGCAGAATGGCCTGCGAAGTGAACTAGCAGACCTGCAGTGTCGTTTGCGCGCAAGACTGTTGCCTTTTGACCATTGGCTTTGAGAATAACGGTATCGCCCTTGTATATTTTCCCAAGTGCAACCGTTTCCATCACTGCTTTTACCTGCCGCTCGCTCTTGTCATAAAACCACTTGTCAAACTTCTTATCTGCTGCTGGTCCGGTTGGTATCAGCGCCACAATGCGCCCACCGTCGCGCAAGTGGGTAGCGGCTTTGGCCAGGTGGTCAATGGCAGTCTTCCCGCCTGATCCAAATGGCGGATTCATCACAATGCCGTCGTACTTGTTGCCAACGTGGTGATCTTCAAACGTTCCATCAATAATGCGATCTTCGGTAGGATTCATCACCATTGCCATGCGCGAGCGCAGCGTCAGGCTTGGCTCAATCGCGGTACGGCTGGTGTTGTCTGGTATCCATCGTGCAATGGCGCCATGCCCTGCGCTTGGTTCAAGTACATCCTCGCCGCCTCGCGCATCCAGCCATTGCGCCATTTTCAGGCCGATAGGCTCAGGTGTGGCGAAGTAGTCGGCACCCTCTTGCGCTTTGGTTTTGCTGTTCTTTTTCTGCTGCCCGAAGTAGAAGGTCTTGGCCCGGTCGTACTCGGTGATCGCATCATTGGCGGCTTTGTCGCGCTCTTTGCCGCCCTTGCCCTCGTTTTCATGCCCTGGCGGATAAGCGTCTGATTCCTCAAACGACTGGATGAACGAGTCTTTGAGCGCGCGCGCCATTTCGCCCATGCCCAGGTTCTCGGCTGTACTTGCCCTGCCTGCAATAGTGTTTGCAAACGTCCAGCGCTCCCAGTTTGTGCCGGTGTTCATGTAGCGCATGATCGCGTCTGATGCCTGCCCTGTGCGGTAGATTCGGCCCTCTTGCTGTATCGCCAGTGTGGGGGCTGTGGGTTGCCCAAGGTTGATTAGCACTCGCTGATGCTTGCCTGTGGTGTCGTGCCCGCTCCAGCCTTTGTTCTTGGCAGACTGAACCAGCATGACCTGCGGCCCGTTGGCATCGTCTTGAAACGACTTGTAGCGCTTGAGTAAATCAGCTTGCTTTTCGTCGCCATTGATAAGCAGCGTCTGCGGTAACTCCCGGCTGAATACCTCAATGGGTGACGGCATAGACCCCAGTGGGGCATTCACCAAATCCTTGAACTTGGCCTCGAACTCCCGCACCGCAGCGGCCATGTCAGACTTGCCAGCCGTATTGACGCGAAACGGATTGAAGCCTCCGCCCTTCTTGTAGTCGTGGAACACAACCACCTTGCGCCCCATGGCGAGGTGCTGCTTCACAATCGGTATTACCTCAGTGGCTTTGATCGCCTCCAGCAGATAGCGTTTTTGTAGGTACTTGAATTGCTCGTTGATGGCGTCGCTAAGTTCTGAATATGGGCCTTGGCCTTTTTCTGACTGGCGTTGCTCGCTAATCCAGTCCAGCGCCTCGTCAATGCGGTTGCCAATGGCAGATTCCACCAAAATGAAACGCCTGTCATAGTCTGGTATCACATCCAACATACGACCCGATAGTGCGCCTGACTTCTTCAGGTTGGCATTCCACTGGCGCTGCATCAGCCCGCGATCTACCTTGGCATCAGGCTGGGTGAGCTTGTTGTAGCGCATCGAATAACCGAAGTGCTGCATCATGTAGCGATCTTTGTTGCTGCCCGCGTTGTAACCGCGTCCGTTCTCGCGATCGCTCCCTTGCCCTTCGTTGTAGTCAAACAGGTAGCCATTGGCCCAGTCAATCGTTTTCTCGTAGGCGAATGGCGTGGCAGATAGCGCTACAAGCCTGGTGCGGCCTGCGCCCTGGCTGGCTTTAACTTCTGCCAGTACCTTTGCCTTGGAGGCATCGAGTTTTTTACGCAAGTCGCCAAGCTCTGCTTGCATCTTTTCGCTCTTGGTTTCGAGTGAGGCACGCCGCATATCTGTCGTGTCCGATGCGGACATGTCGCGTTCGGCTTCTTCTATTTCCTTGCCAAGTGCTGTCGCTCGATCAAGCTCCGCCCGGTGCAGCATGTTGAACCGGGTATGTGCGCCGTCCGGATGGTTGGTGATCGCGCGAAGGTTGTAAAGATATGTCGTCGGCTCGCCGTCCGATGCTTGCATGAGCGAGTGCGCCTTCATCTGCTACAACCAAATCCCACTTGCGACTTGCCAGCGTATCGTTCTCGCCGAGGTTGGCGTAAGTCGTTATGACAATGCCATTTCCGGAGTCCTTGGTGTTTTCCAGCAGTGTGATATTCAACCCAAGCCGTTTCCCTGACTCTATCCAATCGGATGCTATTTTGCTGTCCGGCGCAACGATCAGCGTGTTACTCTTTCCTTGCAATGCAAACCGTTTTATTACGCCAAGCCCGGTAAATGTCTTGCCGGTGCCGGTGCCATTGGTAAACAGCATCCCGTAGCCGTCTACCTTGGCAAAGCGTGTTTCTGCCAGTTTTACATCTTCTTGCTGGCCTGGGAGTAGCTGGGGTAACGTGGCTCGGATGTTGTCGATGTCGCCCGGTGTTACCGTGACTTTATTGGCGCGTGCGCGCTCAATCCCAGCTTTTAACCCTGTAGGGCTTTGGTCAGCAGCTGCGTCAACTTGGCTTGTTGAGATGGGTTCAGGAGGTACTCCTGTGATGCCAGAATCACCGCCTCGTTCACTGAAGTCAGCTCCGGTAACGATGCTCGTAAGCTCGGATTGTCCACCAACATGATGTAGTCGCTGATCGCCTCGTTCTCCTGTAACAGCGGTGCTACCAGACGATACGCCAGAACTGTCTTGTTGTCCGCTCCCTGTGCCTCCAGGGGTGCGTCCACCAGCTTCTCCAGGCCGGCTGGCAGTTCCTGCTGCGTCATCCTGAACAGAGTCACCCACGGCTGGCTTAGTGCCTGCGACTTCGCTATCTCGTTCCACACTACTGTTGGCACTTGGTACATTCGATTCTCCGTTACGATCATTCCCGTTTTGCACATCTTGAATGAACCGTACCACATACGGCTTCATGTTTTGCACAGCAGTGGCGCCGAACTTGTCCAACACCATCTTCACAATGGCGCGCATGGCTTCCTTGATGTCGCTGCCAGCGTCGGATAGGTTTGCAATCGCGGCCTGAAATAGCGGCTTGGCTTTCGCATAGGTATCCTCGTCAAAGGATAGCCCAGAACCCATCCTTCCGCTAGTAGTCCCGCCAAATAATGCGCCCAGTCCGTCAATGGCGTTGTTTAGTGCTGATGCGGTATTCTTTAAGGCGCTTGCTGCGGCTTGAGTTGCTGTGCGAGGTGGAACTGCCTGAGAACCACCAACGGCTTTCTCTGCGCCCCAGAAGCTCTCCAAAAACTTACCCATGCTTTCAACTGTTGCGCCTGAGTAAACGATGTCGTCTGTTTTTTTGCTTCTGACCTGAAACCGAGAACCTTTTATTACAACCTTAGCACCGCTTTCTTTCCCGGCTGATGTTGAGATCGACCCGTCGGCGCTAACAGAAAATCCGTACTCGTTGGCAATAGCGTTGTGCCTATAAAACTTTTCTGCTGGTTGGGATTTTTTAGTCTGCTGCTGTGCTCTTGCTGCGCGCAACTTCTCAGGCACACTCTTCGGTGGTTCTGCTGGTTGACGTTTTGCCAATTCTTCGGACAAAACATCGTCAAACATGGCATCCAGATCGGGCGATTCCTTCTGGGCTGTGCCCGATGCCGATTTAGCTTTGTGCCGCTTATCTGAACTCTCCGGGGATAGTCCTCAAGTTTTTGCATGATAACAAACCATTTCTTTCTAACTAGATTGAACTTGAAAATTTCGCCTGTTACTGGATCGTCGCTTGTTGCTAGTCTTCCGTTTGTCAGTTTTCTGCGCCTAGATGATTTTGAACTCTTTGAGGCACACTAGTTTGTGATGCCTTGGTACTTACTTCGCTTTCAGTTGCTGCCCCAGCTTGCTGGCGGGTGGTGGGTTTGCTTTCGCTAGCCTCGTGGCACCCGCACCTTTGCGCACTTCTGGTAAATCCGATAACCGTCTGGAAGTTTCGCATTCGGATAATCATGCATGACTTGCCCAACTGCGCCAGGCCGAATTTCATGCAATTTGTCTAACGTCAATCTTGTTAAGGTTGCGCCATTTTTTGCAGCCTCAAATACCCCTGTCACCCACTCATTTTCATTTTCTGTGCGCCCTTCTGGCGTATCGTACATCTCGCGCACTTCGGCAATAGACACATCATTGTCGCGTGCCATTTTTTGCAACTTTTCCTCATGGTATTGCTTAGGCGTAAGAGATGTCGCTTCAAACGGCTTTTGATTCTTCGCCCGAATCCGCTCCAGTCCTTCCTTGAGATTGGTTGGTGGCGGAGCAGGGTCATCTGCCGGTGCATCAAACAATCCACCCTGCGGATTGAACAAGTCAACCTGATCTGCAGTCACCTTGCGAGTGATAGGCTTGTCGCCGCCTTGTTCCTTGCGTGCTGTTTCGGCCTCAATCGCTGCCTGCTGCGTCAGAACATCTGAGCGTGTCGGGCTTGTCAGTCCGAAGGTTTGTTCTTGCTGGCCTTGGCCTGTTCCATTTTGTGCTTGAGTGCTTCCCGATTGTGCTGCGGTATCATTTCCTTGAGCGCTTCCAGGACTCGCTTCTGTGATTCCAGCGGTAGGTGCTTGATCTTTTCCGATACTCTGTTGTTCGGCATTGTCGGGGGTGTAGGCTTCGCCATATAAGTCGCTCCATTGTTGCTGTGCCTGGTGCCATGCGTCGTGTGTATCAGCATCGGCACGACGTGCAAATACTGGATGCCCATTGTCGTCGGTAAGAACGTCAATTGTTGCATCCTGCTCGTCGATAGTCAGCTTTGCGAACTGTTGATAACGCTCGGTTTCCTGGGCGCGTTTGCGCTCGATGCGTGCTACAGCCTCTTGTGCGTTACGTAATATCCTATCTGGTTTCAGTAGGCCGGTTGGTTCCGGTTGTTCAAGCCTGGTCTGGACACGGCGGACCATGCTAGCTAAACGGTCTGTGCGCGTGTACTGGTCGTATGGCAACCCATACTTATCAGCCGCGTCCTCTATCTCCGCGCGCCGGTACGCTTCCATCTTTGCTGAGGCGTCATCCGTCTGCATGTTCACCGGGAGATGGGTCTTGCGGCCAGCAACCTCGTCTTGGATCATGGATGCCAGCACAGTATGCGCGTTCCCTGCATCAAGGTCGTCCTGGGTGATGTACCCGGCTTCGACGGCTTTTTCAGCCAGTGCGTCAAGGCTTAACCCGTTCTTGCGGAATGCACGCGGCAAGATATTGTTTGCCCGGAATGCGTTACCTTCACCAACTACATCAGATGGTGAATCGCTGATGCCGTGCCTTACGATGAACTCTTTGAACGGGCTGCGCTTCGGGGCTGCTTGTGGCTGGCCTGGGTTTAGTCCGAGTCTGTCTCGCAATTCTCCCTTGAGCGCCTGTTGGCGTTGGCGCTCGTCCTTCGGAAGATTGAGGGATGGCAGGGCGGATGCAGATAGCTGCGCCCTCTGCGCACGAAGTCTGTCTGGTACGCTCAGTGGCGCTGCGGTAGGGTTGGCGCCGGGCTGCTGGGTCGGCTGTTGCGCTTCTGGCGCGATGGTTTCGGGGGTTTTAGTGCCATTTACGGAAGTGTCTGATATTGGGATGCTGGGAGATTAGACTCACCAATCGCTCTCGCTGCTCCATCATCGTCTCCAACGGAGGTCGGTAGAACAGCCTGCTGGCTAATCGTATCGCTTCTGGAGTCCAATTGATTGTTGGCTTGTTGCGATACTTGCGCAATGCTTTGCGTACCTTGATCCCCGGTTTGCTGGTTCTGATCGGCATTGATTTGTTCCCGTGGTTGTGGTGTGAGTATCTGGCTGATTGTCTGCTGGATAGCCTGCGGCATTTGCTCCAGCGGCCTGTTCAGCATGGCCTTGCCGATGACGTTCAAGTCACCAGTGTCTGCGACCAGTCCGGCTTGCTTGAGCACTTCGGCCCGCTGCTCGATTGGTAGGCTGTCATACTCCGGGGCGGGTTCTGGTGGTTGCGTAAGAGTCTGCTGGTTTAGCAGCCCTTCTTGCCCGGTGGCATCTTGGCCGGAGATTTGCTGGGTGCTGATTTCTTGCTGGGTACTGCTTTGGTTGCCATAGGATTCTCCTGTGGTTGGCGTGGTGGGTAAATCTGATTGTGTTGTCTGTTGCTGTTGCGCACTGCGCATGACCGCGATGCGCTCGGTGCCGGCAAAGCCTTGCAACCACTCAAAATCCTTGCGTTGCTTGGCGGATAGCCTGCTTTCAAGTTCCTGGTTACTGAGATTTCCGCCATCTTGCACATCAAGCAATCCAAGCAGCATTGAACGCTCTTGTTCTTGCGGGTGGCGGATAACGCCTTCCTGAGTGTCTGCGGCTATTTGATCTCGCAACGATTTGGCAATCTCGATAGCAATGTTTTTCTTGTCAACCTTTGGCTGTTCGACTTTGGTTTCCTGCGAGGCTTGTTCAAGTGTTGCGGCCTGTTCTTGTGCGGCATTCGCTTGCTCAATCTGCGATGCACCTGCCGCATCAGCAGCATTCGCAGCAGCGGCGATACTTCCTTCTTGCGCGTCAGGGTATCGAACTTCTGGCGGGGCATTTGGTTGCAATTGCGGTTGTTCTGCGGTTTCGTCCGGGTTGTAACCAGTTTCGTCCGGGTTGTAACCAGTTTCGTCCGGGTTGTAACCAGTTTCGTCCGGGTTGATGTCCGGGTTGGTGGTTTGTTCGCCTGGCTGTGGCGCATACCCCATGAACCGCGCCCTGGCGGCTGGCTGTTCATCTTCCGGTAGAGAATTGATAAAGTTCTCGACCTCGGAACGGTAGGCCACGCTTCCATCCGGGGATTGAATGAGTGCTCCAGCATCCGGGTTGCGGCCCAGTGCCAGAGTTTCTTGCTGTGGTTGCGGAGGTGGCGGCTCGGTTGTCGTATCTGCTGCACCACGACTGAAAGGTGACATGCCAGCGCCCATAATGCCACCAGCCAATGCGCCCTCGAATGCGCTCTGGCCCATACCCTCTGTGAACGGTTTGCCTTCTGCAACGTTGGAAAACCCCGTCTCTGGCACGCTTTGCAGAGCTTCTTCTGCCGCTTCTGAACCAACGGCAATAGGCAGGCGTTGCAAGAACGGGCGTTCGGCACCACGCGCAGCACTACCGGCTCCACCTGTGAAAAGTGCGTCAGCATTGGCAACACCAAGCCGATTCGACAATGCGCCAGACCCTGCTCCAATCAATCCGCCAGCTACTCCAATGGGAAGCGCCGCCGCTGCTGCCAGTTCAGGGGATACGTTCTTGTCGATGTTGTCCATGGCCTGCCCAGCCATAACAGCGCCTTCTCCAATCGCAGCACGGGCGGTATCTGACGCTATACCTCCAAGGATACCTGCACCACGGCCAACAAATCCGCCAGCCAGCATCGGTGCAGCAGATTGTGCAACGCCGTACAGCGCGGCCCGAGGGTTGGCAATCGTCGTCACAGCTGCGTCAAGAAATGATGTGTTCGGATCGTCCCACGCCTGTTTGTTCTCGGCAATCTGCGCTCTAGTTTCTGGCGTAAGCTGGGTGTGGATTTGATCCGCCCACCTGCCAGGAGTGAACCCTGTGGCTTCGCCCGCCATGTTTGCCAGCGTATCGAATGGCCTGTCTGCAACCTCTACGCCTGCCGCCTTCAACCCCTGCTTGATCGGCGCGCCAATCACCGTGGTCGTCAAGTCGGCAAGGCCAGTGGCGATGGATGGCAACTTCTGGATGCCATACTTCAAGCCGGAGCCTATGTCCGACATGAAGCTGGTGTTTTCATTCTTTGGCGGATTAGGATTGGGAAACAACCCAAGCGGATCATCGTCTTCGGTTTGATACAGGCCAAGTGGATCGTCATTAGCGAACATTTTTTAATCCCTTATTCCACGCCGTAATGCTTGAACAGTTGTTGTAGTGCTGCCGGGTCTGTTATCCCTTTGGCATTTGCCGCAGCTATCACCTGCTCTTTTGTTGCCTGCCTGTTTCCTTGCCCCCCACCAGCAGGCCCAATCCTGCCGTTGCGCTTGTCCCAAGTCACAAGAGACTCATTCAAGTTTTTGTCTGTGAGGACTTTAGCGTCAAAATGATCGCCCCCTTCTGCCTTTCCGCCAGTTAGCCAACGCACGCGCTCGGCAATAGCGGCTTTTTTTGCTGGGTCGTTTGTTTTTCCATACTCATCCCGCAAGTCTTTCAGTTCTTGTGCCGCTGCAATCTTCTGCCGTGACAGTTCATTATCCAGCGCATAGCCAGGAGCCTTCGCCGCCAGTTCTTTATCCGCAACTCGTTCTATTGATGCGTTATCCCCGGCATGAACACCAATGGTAGCGTCGTTGCGTGCCTGATCCAGCACAAGAGCGTTTTCTCTCGCGCCGAAGTTCTCGCCTTCGCCCAGCCTTGCCTTTTCCAATGCCGCAATCCGCGCGTTCACTCCTGCGGCTTCTTCCTTGTTCGGTATCTTGCGTTCCAGGTTGCGCTGCTCGTTCAACAATTCCCGCTGACGCTCGCTGCTGGCAATCGCCCGATTGTCAACCTGTCCACGCTCGTATTCTGCCTGCAACTCTGCCTCTCGTTGCGCCATGCGTGCTTCAGCATCCGCGCGTTGTGCAAATCGGTTGGAAAGGTTGTCGCCTGCGATGCGGTCTTGATCGCTTTGCGGCTTGCGGCTGATTAACGCATCATTGCTGCGCATGCCCGCCTCGTCCGTCATGTTGGTGAACAGCGGAGACTGGCCGGGCACGTTGAAGCGTGTGACTCCAAAACCCACGTCCTTGCCGGTTGCGCCTTGCAGCACGGCTGGTGCGTCTTTGGCGGGTGGTCGCGTAATCTGAGAATCATCCATAACCGGGCCGCGAAAATCTTGGGAGCCGTTATCAGGTGTTGCAGCCTGTACGGCTTTTTCTACAGGGCGTTGTTTGTCACGTGCGCCACCATCGCTTACATCTGGTGTAGAACTGTCCGCCTTTTTCGTAACGTCTGTGTACCCGTTCGTCACATCAAGCCATTTATCCAAGCCGACCCGTGGGTTGCCTCTTGCGTCCACGAGCACCCTATTTCTCTCGGCATCTTCTGCCGCCTGTTGTGCCGCAATGCCTTCTGCAAGACGCTTGTCTAGCTCTTTGTTTCCAAAAAAATCAGGGCCAAAGAATCCGTCGAAACTACCTTCAGCCCGAATCCCAAACCCCTTCTTACCAGCCTTCTGCTCTTTCCCGCCACCTTCAACCTTGATCGCCTTCGCATCCGCTTCCTCTGGTGTCATACCCTTAGCAGCCAGCACCTGCTCCCGCAGGGCGCGCAGGTGATCCCTCAACTCTGGTTCAGCGGCCAGCATGTCGTTGCTCACCACGAACTCGCCCGGCTCGTACTTCGCTGGAATCTTGTCGCCCTTGCCGGTGCCTGGGACTGCGCCGCCTTTGCCGGTCTGGAGCATGTCGCCGCCGTTGCGCATCCTGTACTTTGACGAAGCCATCCACTGCGCTCCCCAACCCTTCTTCGACGGATCATGCACCCCGGTGTGTTGTACCCGGCATCGTCGTACATATTCTCCAGGTCTGTGACCCGTTTGTACGGGTTGCGTTGCGCTTCCAGGCTGATGGCACCTGGGTAGGCGCCACCGTTCGCCATCCGATCGGTCGTCTCTGCATTGCGCTTCGCTACGGCGTACTCGTTGGCCTTTGCCTTGTCCCTGCCGACGTATGTTCCACGGTTCTTCGCATTGAACTCCTGCACCCAGCCGGGAGTGCGCTCCGGGTTATCCGGTACGAGGTACTCGTACCCTGTCGCAGCCCGAATCTCCCCGCCATTGCGTAGCCCGAATCCGTAGCGCGGCGCACCGTTGCTGCGGAACGCCACAGGCTTACGCGCGTCGATCCGCTCATTCATCAGCCCGATCTGATCGCGCATGAACTTCTGGCTGTCGCGCATGTTGTAGTCGGCCATGTGCTGACGTTGCGACATGTCTGCCCGGTCTTGCACAAGCCTGCCCTCGTTGCGCTTCAGCAGCTCTGCGGCATCGAAATCACGTTGATGCTGCATGGAGCGGTCGGCCTGCTCTTGACGTAACCGCAAGGCCATCAGTTCCTTCGCCGTCTGCCGATCCTCCCTGGTGTAGCCCAGGTTGGCTTCGTGAAGCTGCTGTGTTCGCACATCGCCTGCCTGAGCCAGTTTCAGTTGTTCCGCTTGGTTCTGACTCCTCAGCCCGAACTCATCTCGGCCCATGCCGATGTTGTAGTCCTGTAACTGCTGTGCTCGTGCGTCGCTGGATTGAGCTAGTTTCAGTTGCTCCACTTGGTTTTGTTTTCGCAATCCGAAATCGTCGCGGCCCCGAGCCATGCTGTCCTTCGCAATCTGACTCCTCAGCCCGAACTCATCCCGGCCCATGCCGATGTTGTAGTCCTGTAGCTGCTGTGCTCGCGCATCGCCAGCCTTCGCCAGACCGTACTGATTCTGCTGATTCTGACTTCTCAACCCAAACTCGTCTCGGCCCATGCCCATGTTGTAGTCTTGGAGCTGTTGTGCTCGTGCGTCGCCAGCCTTCGCAAGCCCATACTGGTTCTTCTGATTCTGACTCCTCAGCCCGAACTCATCCCGGCCCATGCCAATGTTGTAGTCCTGAAGCTGTTGTGCCAGGCCGAAGTTAGACAGACCCAAGTCCATGTTGTAGTTCTGAAGTCCATGTTGTAGTTCTGAAGCTGTTGTGCCAGGCCGAAGTTAGACAGACCCAAGTCCATGTTGTAGTTCTGTATCCGGTCTGCACCGAAACCACGTGGCGTGTACTGCGCAAATCCGTTCGCTGCATGGATCTCACCGCCATTGCGCAACCCGTATGGGCGGCTGCGGTTGCCTATGCTTGCCGCATAGTTGTTCGCGTCGGTGATGTACATGTTCGAGAGCATCTGGTTCTGCGACTGCTGCAACTGCGTCTGGGCACCCACATCGGTGCTGTACCGGCTCGTGTCCGCCTGGGAGTCAGTCCTGTACTTGTCTGCTGCCGCGTTTGTTCGGTGCCCAAACATCTGTGTTTGGTTGTTCAGGATGTTGTTTTGTGTCTGAGCGTCGGTGTTGTACTGGTTGGATGCAGCCTGAGTATTGATGCCATGCAATTGCGTCTGGTTGTTCAGGATGTTGTTTTGTGTCTGAGCGTCGGTGCTGTACTGGTTGGATGCAGCCTGAGTATTGATACCGTGCAATTGCGTCTGATTGTTCAGGATGTTGCTTTGCGTCTGTGCATCGGTGCTGTAGCGGTTGTCCGCCGACCGCGTGTCGAACCCATACCTGTTTGTCAGGTCAGTTCTGCGCGCCTCTTCGATGCCCTTGAGCATATCTGCCCCGCGCACGGTCAACGTCCCAGCTGTCATCCTGTCATTCAGCCGCTGCTCCAGCGCGCTCGGCCCCTCGCCCATCTGCCTACCAACAGCGGGCTGCGTCGGCTTGGGCGCAGCGGTAGGGAAAGCCGGGGTAACAGCCGGACGGAGCATCTTGTCAGTGCCGCCGCCAGCCACTTGGCCTGGTGCCATGCTGCTGCCCAAATCCGCCAACACCGATGGGGGTAGGTGCAGTAGGCGCCATATACGGTTTGTTTTTGGTTATGTCCGGCACCATACCACCCATAGCCATGCGCAGCCCAAACTTACCCGGTTTGCAGTTCTTTTTCATACTTCCCCCTTAAATTGTTTCTGTCTGTGCTGCCAGCACGTTGATTCCGCTCAATGCCGACTGCGCCATGCCGGAGTAGGCGCTACTGGTGATAGAACTTACCTGGGCTATCGTTCCAAGGTAGGCCACCTTCGCGCGGAGTGACTCTCCGTAATTCGATTGGACTAATTTGGCGTGTTCTGCATTCTGTTGGAACCTCGACATAGCAGACTGCAACTCCAGCGATGCGTAATCAAACTTTGCCTTCGTTTCGACCTGGGTCAAATCGAGGTGCAGCTTGGCCTTGCTCAAATCGGCGTTCAGCCCGGCCTGTGCCACCTGCAGGCGTGCCTGATAGGCATCTGCGATGGCCTTCGCCTCAGTTGCCTTTGCGTTGTTGCGTTCGACGTGGATTTTTGCAATGCTCGCCTGCGCCTCAATCTTCGACTGGTAGATGCCGTGCTGAATTTTCAAGGCGTCGAGCTGCGACTGGTACAGCTTGATCTTTGATTCCTCGCCCTGTATCGCAGCCGTGTACCCGCGCCATTCGGCTTCTTTGGCCTGCACTTGTATCCCGTAAGCCTGAACCTCGGTGCTGAACAATTCCATCTGGATTTTCTTCAGCGTAGCGACGCTGACGATGGCGTCAATCTGGGTCTTGTAGACAGCCATCTCTGCAGATGCAGCATCCACCTGGCTGCGGAACATATCGACCTTGGCACGATCCACGTTCACCATGGCCTCCAGCGCGGCTATCTCGCTGCGGTACATCTCCATCCTGAGCGATGCGCCCTTCATGCGGGTTTCGTACACCAGGACGTGCGACTTCAACACCTCCAGCTCAAGCTCGGCTTTCTTGACGTTCAGGTTGTATGCTTCGATGACTCCGCTCAACACCGACTTCGCATACTCCAGCGCCTGACCGTTGAGTGTCGCCAGTATCTGCGCATACTGGATCATGGTGGACATTACTGCCGTGCGCAGTCCGGCGGATGTGGTGACTGCGAACTGAAGATTTTTCTGCTCCATCTCGGCCTGAGCAATAGCTATCTCGTTTGCGGCCTTTGCGTTGTTGTCTGCTGCTGCCTGTCGTGCGCCCTGGATGGCGCTCATCAGGCTGCCGGTGGGTAAGGTAAACCCACGATTTGCAGCGTCCGCATAGGCCGAACCGATGGCGCGGCGGGCTTCGGCGTCGTGCTTACCCTGCGCACGGGAGTAGATGGCGTCCTCCACCACGGGGTTCAGCCCAGTCCCGCCCTGCAGATACCTGGCCAACTGGGCTTCAACCGCCTGCATCTGTTCGCTGTAACGAGGGTTGTACTTGAGGAGGATGGTGTCCAAGTATCCATCGAGTGCTGCCACGAACTCCGGTGCAGCGCTGTGGAACTCACGTCCGATGATCGTGCTGGCATCCTCGCTCATCTGCGGCGGGGCGGATATGCTGGTCGCTGTAAACTCCGGTAGCGTCAGCTCAACCGGTGAGGGCACAACATAATTCCCCAGCACCGGATGGTCTGGCCTGATGTAATCTGGCGCAGATGGGATGGTCGTCGCTATCTCGATCTGCGGAGCCTGCTTGGTGAACCCCGGTAGTGCCGATGGCTTGGTCACAACACCCAGCTCTGGCTTATCGACCGTTCCAGATGGAGCTCCACTGATGTCGATGTTCGGGATGTCGTCGAACTCAGGAACCAGCCCGGGAGGCTCTGGGGGTGGGGTGTACGATACGGAGTAGCCGCCTACAAACCGGAATCCTGGCGTAGGTGGTATGCTTACGCTGAAACTGAATACTTGCCCTGGGTTTAGGTCTATGGAGCCAAGACTGCTCAGAGTACCTGAAACCGCACTCGACGCCCCCGTAAGAAGTTCCTCTGCGTAATTCCTCGCATCATCAAGTATCTGCTCTGCACTGGACATTTCAAATTCTCCTCGTCAGTTCTGTTACTGTCAACTCCAGGGAGTCCAGCTCGAAGGCATCCTCACCTGACACGCCCAGCGAGAAGTACCGTGCCTTCGCACCCTTGCCGAACACCTGCCTGTAGTTCTGTGCGGTCTGTCCGCGTGGTGTGGTGTAGCTGTAGCTGTTATCAGCCGTCTCGCCTACAGATAGGGTCACGGTGGCATCAGGCCCAAGACGTCCGCCGAAATAGGCGTTCTGCACGGTCTTGAGCTTCGGACTGTCAAAATCCGTGACGTGGGTCTTTACTTCCCACGGGATCGGGTCGCCGTCGTCCGTGGTGCCCCCCAGCAGATACAGTCCCGTGGCGTTCATGCCGTAGTAGCTGTTCTTGTAGCGCACGATCCGGTCGAATGGGAAGTTCGTGTACCGGGTCATTTCGTCGTTTGCCTTGTTGGTGTGCTTGAGGTTCAGTGCGTAGGCTTCGTAGGTGACCGTGACCGTAGCTGTGCCGATGGCAGTAAACAGTATCCCTGGCAGGTTGATAACCGCGCGGGAACCACTGTTTACGATGGGTAGCGGAATAGAGATGACGGCGGAGCCGTACCGCTGCACGGTCGCCACGGCACTCAGTTGTATTCTGGGAAGCACAAGCTGCCCAGACCCGACCGCGCCTACGGTTCCCGTGGCTTGAACGTCAATCCCGCTGATGACCACGCTGCACACCGCGCCGCCGTAGGCAGACACTTCGATTGCGGGCAGCTCCAGAACCGCCTGAGCCGACTCAGCCGCAGTGGCAGCGCTGGATACACTGATAGAGGGCAGGGGGATGACGGCTCGCCCAAGGATAGTGACTGTGCCTTCAGCAGTGACTGATACCGCCGGAATGGCTATGGCGCCATATGCCCCGCCGTATGCAGACACCTCCAGACTCGGCAGGGTGATGACTGCATACTGTTCGCCATTTGAGCCGCTGGCTTCAGCAGTGACGGTTATTCCCGGCAGGTCTATCTGGCTATAGCCGCCGCCATACGCCTCAACCAGGGGGAATGGCAGTACCCCGGATGCGCTGTGGGTGGTGATGGTGACCGATGGGACTGGAATCCCTACATATATTGATCCGCTCATGCCCACCCCACTATGATTGGCAGCCTGATGTTTGCCTTATACCCCCAGGGATTTACCGGAGTTATCAGCCCTGGAGCGATGATTGACGGGTTCGAGGTATTGACGCCTGTCGTTGTAGACATGGGATTGGTTACTTCCATGCCTATCTCTGTCATCATGAGTAAGGTGTATGAGTCGATGGTTGCGGGGGAAGAGCCGACCGCCGTGTATAGCGTGCACTGCTCGGGTTCGCTATAAACCGTCTCCACCGCTGGTATAGCGGAAGGTGCCCCATCGCCCGGCCTATTCCACCTGACCGCTTCAGGTAAGCCTGTGCCCGCAATACCCTGAGCAACCCCGCTTCTTGATGTCCATTCGGCGTCAACGAGTGTCACGTGGGTTGTATTGCTCGCGCTGTATAGGTATATGGCTTGAGCGTCATACGACGGGATGATTGCGAAATTCTGGCACCAGTGAGCATCGGTAGTCTGGAGTTTGATATTGTGGAAAGTCCCTACGGCCTCATACGGGTTTACGTAGACTGTTACTTGGCTGCCCGGATAACCCCACTGGTAAGAGTTCCACACATTCTCCCCCACTTGCCCGATAGGGAGTCCTCCTGCGGTAATACCGTAGTTCTGTTGATACGGCACGGTTTGGTAGTACGCCCTATAGGTGCCGGTACAGAATGAACTGCTCTTGTATTCCTGATCGAAACCGTTTTTGTTAAACGGTGTGCTGCCCATGCCACTACCACTGACGACGAACCTTCCTCGTTGTCCAGCGCCAGTGTATTTGAAGGAATACTCCCCGTACCCTGCCCCCAGTACCCAACCAGTGTTATACCCCTCTGTGTTGCTGTCGCTATAGACCGTCTCAGATTCGGTCACCTCGCACTCGAAGGTACACAGGCACAGTTCGTCCCTTTTGTAGAAGGCGTAAAACGGAACCGGCGGAGTGGGGTACACGTGCGAGTATCTGGGCAGCAGGTGTTCCACAATCCCCGTTCCATGTATGGGTACAAAAATCCCCCAGGCAAATCTATTGGCCGACCACTGGGTAGGGCCAGAGACAATGACCATCTCACAGCTCCATGCTGTTGCCGTCACCTCGTCTGTCACCGGATCCCGCGTGTATTCTGGCGTGAACGTCATGCGGTAGTGGGTTGCTACGTTCCCGTCATACGTACCGCCTTGGTCGTACCTGGTCGTAACGACCATGTCAGCAACCGGTGTAGACCATGCCCAGTGCCAACCATGCCCAGCGCCGCTCATCGGTATCGTAGTGGCGTCATTGAGCGTCTGCATAGTGCTCAGCTTTGGGTAGCTCGTGGACAGAATTAGCGACTCCAGCTTTTCATCCGTCCCATCTGAGTCTTTGAATTTTTGTCTGATCGTGCTGGTCGCGTCCGATACCAACTCGTATGCAAGCACCCCAACGGGAGCGATGATAAAGAGCCAGTGCTTCTTGGACTCGTTATCCCAAATAACGCCTGTGCTCGTATCCACGACCACTTTAAGGGGGCTGTCGTACCCAGGCAATGCCAGCCTCGGCGATGTAGAGAAATCATCTCCAGACGGGTGGGCATTCGGGTCTAAGCTGCGCTTATAGAAAAGCGATGACCCCATCAGAGACTGGATGTAGAGCCGACACTTCCCGGTGAATATAGACGGTGGGCAGTATTTCGCGCCCCACTTCTTTTCGACAAGAGCTTCGTCTATCGGCAGTATGGTGGAGTCGTCTACGGGGTAGTATATTGGTGGGTCTCCTGGTGGGGCACGAGATAAAAGCCCTGCTGTGAACGCCTTGGGCTTTACGTCCACTCCACCCTCAGTCCATAGCTTCCCTGGGGAGAATATGCACGGCTGCTCGTAACGGAACAGAAATTGCCCCATGTCTACGATGCCGAAACTGTAGTGGGAGCCAGAGTCTTTCAACACGGATACGTAGCTCTGCGCCCCCGAGATTCGCGCAGTTACCATCATGTTGTCCATCTCGAACCGCTGAGTTCCGAACTGCAGCCCGCTCGCCCTCATCGCAGCGACACGCCTGCGAGCGAGCGGGATAAACTTAGGGTCATCGCATTTAACGATGTGTTCGGCACCCATGTGTTTTACTGCGCCGGGATCGAGATAGACAGCACATCGATAGTCGTGGGTGTACCAGAGGTGATGCTTAGGTTCGCCAAGCTCATGTCGCCGCCCGATGTGGCCACCGAACCGTCAAGCCGGCACAAGGTCGTAGAGACTCCATTCGCGTCCAAAGCGGATGCTTTCATACGGAACCACCCGGCAGTACCCGTAGCTACTCCGTTGAAGCTCCAGACACCCGACTTTGAGATGGAGCCGCTAGATGGCGCGGTGAACATCAACCCGTTGACTGCGTCTACTCCACCTGTCATGTTGCCGCCGCTGGTGGCAGTCAGGTCGGTTGTGGTCGTCGTCAGCGCCAGGCCGTTATGCGCACTTCCAGTGCCAGGGGGAGCAATGACCGTAACTACGGCCCCACTTGACGTAGCACGGTAGATGCCGTTGCGGATGATGGCGTCGCGCAACGCCTCGGCTGTGGCCGTCGGACTCGTCGTGTAGCTGACCGGCCCCAGGGGGATGATGTTGACTGGCCCGGTAGTCCCAACGTTGACGGTGTTGATTGATCCCGTCGTCCCTGAGATTGTGATGGTCTGTGTCGCAGCGGTCTCAGGTGTGAATACCCCAGATGCCAGTGTCACCGTCCCGAGTAGAGTGCCTGTGGCAGCGGAATCCGCCGTGGCAGGCTGCGAGCCGGTGCGAATCTCTATGATCCCGTTGGCGAACGATGCGCCTATGCCAGTCGGGCCTACGATGTTGTTGCGCAGCCCCGTGCTAAGTCTTACAGTCATTTCAAATACCCCTTAAAAATCATTGAAGGCGGAACCGCCCTGCTGGATGGAGACGAGGTAGCGCTTTTGGCCGCCTTGTCGAACGATTGCGCCGCCTGCCTTGACGCCGGGGGCAACGCTGACAGATTGCTCCGTCAGATTGGCGAATGGCAACGCCGCGCAAACGCCACGGGTTGTCCAGAAAATGATGCGGCCATCGTCAGCGTCCCAATGCTGGCCTGGGACAGTGCCGTAGGGGGCCAGCTCGGTGATTGACTCGACGTTGTAGGCATAGATGCGGGTGCCAGTGCCCACGATCAGCGCATCCTTGGTGGGGGCGAGCATGTGGACATGCCCCGGCGCCATAAAGAAGCTGGATGCCAGGTTGAACAGGTGCGGGCCGAACGGCTCAGAGAACCACACCACAGACTGATTCTCAGTGGGCATGAACATGGCTGCGTAGATGCGCCCGCGCCACGCCTGGATGACCTCTACGCCCAGCGGTAGCGGGTCATTGAACCAGCCGGTTAAAAGCTCTCTCCCTAGACTATCGGGCGACTGGTTCCAGACCAGCGTATTTCGGCCAGCGTACTGAAAAACAGTGCTGTTTGCCGGAGCGATGTAGACGTTACCGGTGCAGGAAACCTGCAGCGCCTGGCCATCAACCAGAACGAGTTCCACAGCATCACTCGGCCCGGTTTCGCGGCCATCAGGCAGCGTGGTGGTGCAGACGACCCGATACAGGCCCGGTGCCAGGGTGCCCGTGACTGCGGACACAGTGGGGGTAGCTGGCACGTCCCAACGCCAATCCAGCACGGCGTTATCTGGCAGGATGATGCCAGCGTCGATTCCGTTGCTGTAGAACACGTGATCGTTCAGCTCAGTCCACGACATAGGCGCAGTGCCAAAACCTGCGGCCAGCGAGACCCCGTCATACGTCTTGAGTACGCCACCATCCACCAGGTACATCCGCTGGTAGTCTGCCGTGGAGAAAACACCCGTAAAGCTGCCGGACTTGGCGCTGGCATAGCCCTCGCGCTTGACGATGGCGCCGGTGTCGGTGATGTTGACGTTATCCGCAGTGGCCAACCACCCAATCCCAGCGCGTAGCGGGTCGGTTGTGTTGTTCAGCCCGTTGAAAGCCTTGATTTTCATGGGCTACCCCGAACCTGAAGAACACGCGATTCAGCGTAAACCGTGCACACACGATTCTCGCGGGCGACGCGGACGGTGCGATTCTCTGGGTCTACTCGAACGACACGAGGTATGTCCGGGGCGATCCGTGCCGTGCGGTGCAGGGGCGTATTGAATCTCCCGGATGTCCCTGCAGTCGCATTGGCAAACGTGCCTGTCAGCACAGCGCGGGCGAAACCGGAAGCTGTTAAAAGTCCAGCACTCGATGCGATGTTTACACCTACGATGGGTGTCGACGCACCTGCACCAGCGGATAGTGTGCCTGCAGATGGTGTCGATCCAGTACCAGCCAGTGCGAACCATCCATTACCTGATGTTGCGAGCGGTGCGGAATAACCGGAGGTCGCTGCACCTACCACATCCGCTACGCCGCTCCCACCCACTGCGACGTTCCCTGCTGTAGTGGACGCGCTCCCTCCTGTAATTGTTGCGACGCAAGATACGAAGGCAGTCCACGAACCAGGTGCCGCAGTCCCTTCGGCGCCAGAGAGTGAAGTCGATGCGTCACCCGTAGCCGAAATACTCCCGCAGGACGTATAAGCCTCCAGGCCTGTGACCGATCCAGTTGCAGTGCCTGTGGCTGATAATTCCCCAGTGCCGGATGTAGTGGTTGCGCCAACCGGCTCTACGACGGACGAGACAGTGGCCAGTAATTCACCTACACCAATCGAAGCGTTTGCACTAGGCAGCGCAACAGCGGCTGTGCCTCCAGACGATACCGCACCAGCCCCCGATGTTGTGGATGCGCTAGACAGGAACACAACGTCTGTGCCGGTCGCGGAGACGGACCCTGAATATGACGTTACTGCCGCTCCAGTAATTTCGGTAATGCCTGCGGCGGAAGTTGATACTATTCCAGCGACGGAGGTAGTGGATGCCCCTAAAAATACCGCTGGGCATTCACTTATACCTTCAGCTACTAATACCCCGGCACTGGATGTAGCAGATGCGCCGCTTGGCATAGCCGTATCGTTTGTTCCCGATGCAGATAACGCCCCAGCCTGTGCTGTGGCTGTTGCGCCGTTCAGCGCGCGTGCCATCGCCGCCCTGCACGCAGCTTCCAGTGCTATGACCTCAGCCTCGGTAGCAGCACCTGACCAGAAACCGAGTGCGCTGATGGATTCCGTCGATTTGAAGTTGTAGGCAGGGTTTAGAGCGTACCCTACCCGAGTAACCCTCTCAAGTACCCCGTTACTTACCGGTGATCCGATCTGTACACCGTCGATGTACATCACCGCGCTTGTCCCAGTTTTGACAATGGTCAGAAACGTGTGCTGGTTCTTGAATGCCCCCGTGCCTAATATCAGGGAGCCTGACCCCCCTGTGGCGCGCATAAACCACTGATTGCTGCCAGAAGTATGCCCGAATATGACGCCATCGACAAGCCAATCGGAGAACACGACCGTGTTATCGACCTCGTAGATCAGTGCGCAGATCGTACAGTCGGTCGGTATGGTGATCGTGCTGGCGTATGACAGCGTCGCACCATTGCCAGGCACGTTGAATACATCGTTACCTGTGCTATTAGATAGCGTACTGCCGTGTGTGAGGTTGTTCGACCCGACCCTGTCGAGGAATAGTGCCCCACTGATAGCCCTCGCATCATGTACAGCGATTGGGGTCAGCCCAGAAACCGTCGTCCACCAGGTCATACTGCGCCCCGGATGGTCTGCATTAAGCGATGCGGATCATCGACGTCGATGCGCCGACGGCGGGTTCCGTCACGGTAAACGTCCCGGATGTTGATGTAATCGTCCCGCCAAAATCGTAGATAGCCACGACCGCGTTACTGCGGGAGGCGTTCACAATCACACCGCCTACTGCGCTGATGGTCGCGCTGGTTACATCAGGAACTGTGAAGTCAAGACAGCCGGTTGTACCTTGTAACGTGGCGCTGAAGCCCGTCAGCGTGATACCGCCAGATGCGTAAGTCCCGGACGCTGCCACCTCGTCGGTCCCGATGTTGCTCGTACTCGGTGCGCCAGTTCCAGGGGTGCCACCGGCTGTTAGCGTAGTGTTGTAGACCCCAGTGTGCCCCGCTTTAATCAGCACCATCTTGTAGGTGTCCGAAGCGGTATGGGGGGTCATAGCCAGAATGGCTTGCTTGAATGCGGGAGAGACACAAGTGGTGAGCGCCATGGTAGGGTCCTAACGGTTGACGATGTTTATGGTGATGGTGCGGTCGTCGGTACGCCCGCCCGCAGTTGTGACACGGCAAACTACGTTTAACGTATCGCCTGCTGTGCCTCCGGAGATAAAAGCCGTGGCGGTCGTTGTGGTCATCGCAGTAGCCCCGACCGTGAGACCGGTATCTGGTATCCAGGCGACGGATGCAATGGTGTCGGCCATCGGCTCAAGCCAGTCCGCCCAGTCCACCATGAAGTCCAGCTCTGCGTCTGGGTCTTTTTTGAATGTGCGACTCATTACCACACCGCCTTATTGAACTGAGGCCGATTGGCCCACGTCTCGCGCCGCAACCCGGCATCAGGGCGCAACCCGAATACCCGCGTGAACTCGGATAGGGCAATCTCGGCCTTTTTGGGGTTCATAATCTCTGGATCAGGCCTGCTGTAGCAGCGGTACAGCGCCCACTGAGCCAAATGCCTGTGATGAATTGCACCGATTTCCGGCGCCCAAGACTCATCCGCATAAGAAGTCGGTAATCGGTAACACTCCAGCGCCAGAGTCCCGTTGGTGCTCGGAATGCAGCCAAGCCGAAGTGAAGTATCCAGATGTATGGCCTGGCGTGGGACATCCACTGTTGTGCGCCAATCCGGGTGCGTGCGGTCTTGCTCGACCATATCCGTCAGATACAGCACAACCGCAGTGCCACCCGTCGGGGTGAATGCGATGCGGGCAATATCAATGATGGACTCGTGCAACGGATAAACCGAAGTACCAGCCGTTACCGCAATACTGCAAACCTCTGGCGTCGTTGCGTCATAAATCAGCCGGGAGCGGATGCACGCCTCTTGCTCTGCCTCTGCCAACCACTGAATAATGGCAGCATCAGAGGACAGATATGGCTCGACCAAATCATCGGTATCGAGCCGTACCAGTGCAACCAGCTCTTCGTTTGTCATGTCGGGCCATACTGGTCAATCAGCCCAAGTGCCTGCAACTTCAAATCCTCAACAGCCTTGCGCTTATCGAGCTTGATGCCATACTTGGACTGTGCAAAAAAGGAGAGCGATTCTTTGTCGCTCATGGAGGAAACAGAGTCGCGCAAATCCTGCGCGTCCTCTGCCTCCTGATTGGTGACTGTTGCCACCACAGCAATAGGCGCATCAGCTTTGCCTGGGACGTAAACATCCGGGTGCCTGAGCATCAGGAGCGCCTTGTCTGCGGGCATCATCTTCGATTCGCCTTGCTTAAAAGTAACGCGAGTCCCAAATGCGCCATCCACATAACTAGAGCGCTTGCCGATGTACTTGACTGATACGTAATCCATTGCCGTGTACCTCAGCTATCAAGGCGAGCCAGTCAGCACGCCATACACCAGAATGTCCACCACGCCAGCAACGGCATTGGTAGCAGCATCCCAGTCGAGTACCAGCTTGGCATCCTTGGGCAGCGTAACGGGCACCACAGCCACGTTATCAGCGCGGTAGCGCCCGGCAGTGTTGAGCGCCAGGGCGGCAGTGAAGTAGTCTGCATCCTGTGGAACAGCCGTGCTATCCACGCCATCCGCGTACTCAAAGCCAACCTTTGCCGTGGTCAATGCGGTGAACGCATCCGACACGATCATCAAAGCGTCCTGCAACTGGAACCCTGCGGGCAGGGTGCCGATTACCAGCTTGTCAGAAGCGGTAGGCGCAGATGTACTGTCGCCATTCGTCCAGACGCCACTCGAATTGGTCGTAACGTTGAACGAAAGCACCGACACATTGCCGTAAGGCGTGCCGCCGAATTGCGCCTGGTGCGCGAGTTGTTTGCGAGTGATAGTTGCCATTTGGTTATCCTCCGTTGGGGTTAGGCAGGCAGCTTGACAGCGGTATCAATCGCAATCACGCCATGGTCGGTGAACTGTTTGGAGTCGCCGTGGTCAATCTCGAAGCGGATCTTCGAGCGGCCATTGATGGCACCCAGCAGCAATTCCAGCTTGTCGCCGTGATCCAGCTCTTTTTCAGAGAAAAAGAACGGGAAACCGGACTTGGTATGCTTGCCCCAGGCTTCGGCCAGCGCTTGACCACCCAACAGGAGGGCGCGGTCAACTGCGTGTGTCGTGCTGAATGCGGCAGGCACCAGGTCGGTAGCGGTTTCCGTTTCGCTGGTGTAGCTTGCGCACCAGCGCAGCGAGTCGCCTGCATAGAAGCGGATCGGCTTGGGCATCTTGACAATCAAAATGCCATTCCACAAACCGGCCTCGCCCATGAAGAGCGGGTTCTGGCCGGCTTGCTGCGAACGGGCCATGGCATTGGCCTGGAACGTGCGGAATGCGCCAGAGTTGGATTGCAGGATGGATGTGTACTGCTCGCTGGAAACCAGCAACACGCGCAGTGGTGCGTCACTGGCCATCTTGTCACCCTCGAAAATCACCGGGGGTGGAGGCACGGCCATGCTGTCCATCGTAGTGCGCAGGGCATCAATCAAATCCGTATTCATCACATCGGTCGATGCAATGGTGATTTCATTGCCAGATGCCTTCACCGTCTCAATACCGGAGCCGGTAGAGATAAAGTGGCGGTTCTTCGTTGGAGCCTTCACCGGATTGACGCAAATCTCGGCAAAATCCGGGTCAGATGCCAGCGGCAATGCCCATTCGATGTTGTTGTGGAACCCACGGGCACCGGCCAAATGCGTCAGAATCAACTGATCGCTCAGGCGGTTCATGTAGTTCTCGCCAAGGGCGCGGGCCAGCTTGCGCAGCTCGTGCGGCGTGCGCTGCTGCGTCATGGTGTCACCCGCAGAAATTGGGTAGCGCGACTGGTTGATGCGCAGCCGATCCTGGCTGAACGACATGGAACGACCCAAGCCCTCGGCATTGCGACTGCCCATGATGGGTTTGCCGCCAAGCGGATTAATCAGGTCAAACGTAATCTCGTCGCCTGCTGTTTTTTGCAAATCCATGCAGCGAACGATCGGCATTTCGTTGCTCGACTGGTTGCGGATGGTGCTCTCAGCGTCCGCTTGCTGGGGCAATTTGCCCGTCAAACGGTTGAGCGTTGTGTTGCGCTGCATGTTCGCAGCGAAAAGGCCCGCGCTTTGCAACTTGATTGCAAGCGCTGACCCATAAGGGATATTGGTGGTAGCCATAAAAAAACTCCAGCGATAGGGACCGGCTACGCTTCACAGCGATGCCAAATCAAAAAACTCAAAGCCCTGGGATACGATCCAATAAGGCCATGCTCTTGCCAGGAGAGTCGAGTGCGCCAAACTTCTTCATAAGCTGCGCATCCGACATCTCGCTGATAGCCGCCAACTCGTCTACTGCTGCGTGTGACCCGGCTGGCACTGCTGACAAACTCAACGGCGGTGCGGCCTTCGCCTTCGCAATAGCAGCCTTCGCTGCGGCCAATGTTTCCGGCTTCGTTGCCGGGGTAGTGGTTGCTGTTGCCTTTGGTGCTGCTGTCGATGCCTTGAACGCATCCAGCGCCTCAATCACCTGCTCGGCAGTGCCTTGCTGTAACGCATGGACAATGCCCGCTTGTGCATAAGAAGGCTGGGAACCGATCCATGCCCGCAATTCCTGACTTTGGGCGATAGATTCCGCGTCCGGGTGGGCTTTGTTGATCGCATCGAAATGCGACCGTTGCGCAGCTTCATAATCCCGTGCTTCCAGCTCTGAGCGCACACGCTCTGCTGCTTTCGCTTCGGCTCGCGCCTCTACTTCTGCCAGCATTGACTGTGCGCGCTTATCGACCAGCGTCATCACACCATTGGCGATGGCCGACTCCGAGAAGTCACCCATCACCCGAGAGACTTCTTCCTGGCTAATCCAGTCCTTTTTAGTCTGGGGTTGCTCAGGATTCGGTATTGGTGTTTGCTGCGCTTGTGCTTGCACCAGTTCAAGCTGCTGCTTGTAATACTGGGCAGCTCTTCGCGCGTCCTCCAATTGCTCGTAAGGAATGGTGTGAACACCATCTCTCGCCAGCACAACAGGTGGAGATTGCTTGTCGCTTTCGGTATCAGCAGTTGCAACCACTTTTTCAGGCGTGGAATCGTCCTGTGCAGCATCGGGCGCGTCGCTGCTTTGCGCTGCTGTAGCGCTATCGCCCTCTGGCAGTGCCAGCATCTGCATGGCCTGCTCGTCAGTCAGATTACCGTCAACCTGATTTGCCTCGAAAAACTCGGCTTGATTCAATTTTTGCCCCGTCACTTATCGCAGTGACCGCTGAAGGGGACGAGTCAGGGGCCGTAGCCCCATCCTCTCCGTTTGAAGGAATGCCACGCCATCCCGGCGTTGCTCTAATGCGACCTCTCACGAGGATGCAAGCACAAGTTTCAGTTCATGTCAAAGAAATAGCAAACTCTGCAAATTTCACGCGGGAACAGAGTCCTCGCGCATGGTGTTGATTCCCATATTTGCACCAACCACAGCGCCGCCCTGTTGTGACGTTGGATCGGTCGGTGTCTGCGGCGATGTGTCGCCCGGATTAACCGGGCCTGGCGGCACAGCAATGTTTGGCTGCGGGAAATTCGGGTCTACGCCTGCGGGTGTTGGTAGCTGGTAGCCAGCGTTCTGCATCACCACATCGGCCACCGGCGCGATTTGCGGCATCTGTGCAATGAGTTGCCCTGCCTGCACAGCGCCGAATGCAGACTTGATTCCGGTTTCTACCGCTTCTGCGGTGAGTTTCTTGACCTCTGCGGCCAGCTTCTCCGGGTTGTAGCGTGCCAGCAGCTCACGATCCTTGTACCCACGCTCCCATTCAGCTTGCACCTGCTCCGGCGATGGTTGCGATTTGGCCTCCTGGATTGCCTGAATGATTTCCTGCTTATTTGGAATGTCCATCAGGGACAGTAAATGCGGGAGCGCCACATCCTGATACTGCGGCGGCATGGCCTTGAAAGCCTCGGACATGGCAGCAAGTTGCTGTGTGCGGAATGATGGCGTGCTGGGCACGTCATTTAGTGCCACCTTGAGCCTGGTGCGCGATACATCGTTTGTCAGCATCGTGGCACCTGTCTCGTCCATCACGGGCTGATTGATGGCTACATCCCGATCCGGCAGCACTGCATTCCCGCGAATCGTCACAATCTCAGGCTTGCCAATCATGTCCTCGATGATGAGCGACAACAATAACTCGCCCACCTTCGTGCGCCCATACTTGAACTGATCCATCAGACTGGCCAGAGACTGCGTTGCCTGCTCTATCTGTGTGGTCTCTTGAACCCCGCTTGTCGCAGTCCCGCGCTGACCGGCGAACGAGGATGTAATACCAGATGCCCGCTCAATACCCAGCCGTGCATCCATCAGCATCTTGTACTGTTGCTCGTTGAGTTGAAAGTCACGGAACACCTGAAACTTAGCCCCAGGCTGCGACATGTGATTTGCGTCGAGAATGATGTCAGCGTCTGGCCGTGCAATCTGCTGGCGAAACACCTCGTCAGAGTAAGCCACAGCGCCGCGAGTGCGCTCGGTGCGAATGGCAGACAAACCCCAGCGAATCTTGCTGATGGCAGAATTGACGTTGTCTTGTAGATACACCATGCCGCGCACCAGACCAAAAGGCACGCCCGTGCGATCCTCACGGTGCCCAATGAAAGGAGCGTAAGGAAAGTCCTGGTGTGGGTAAGGTGTTGGGCCATCATGCAGCTTGTGCGGCCCCATCCAGTATGCCCGGCGCATCTTGGCAATGATGGCGCGCTGTGGCTGCGTTGCGCCTGTGGCCAGCGCCTCGTTGTGCATCTCGTTGGCCTCGTCGTACTCCTCGACTCGGCCATCCTGAGAGCGCAACACAACCACCTCTACCCAACGGCGATACCAGACCTCGAACAGACACACCCGGCCATTCTCGGAGTCCATCCACTCCTGTTCCTCGATGCTCGATCCGCGCTGCTCGTCCCAAGCGCGCCCCATGTCAGTCGATGTACCTCCATCTGTAGACAGCTCGTACCGATCCGTCCAACGACCTGCTGCGCGATCAATCAACTCGGCGTGATCTTTGAACATCAGCTTTGCCTGGGCTATGTCAGTCCAACGACGACGCACCAGGTAGCGCGCATCGCTCAAGTCAGGCTTTTTACTCAGGAAGTCCCAGAATATCTCGTTACGATGCACGGCCTCGCAGCGATACGGGAACGGCTTAAACGGGTCAGTCTCGCGCATAACCTCGACCCAGCCGATACCGACACAGCACTGCGTTTTGAACGCATCGGAACACGCTTTGTCTGCACCAGACTGGCGCTCTGCATGGTTCAGCTTTTCGTTCAGCGCATCGGCCACGTCGTCACCATCCAATCCATCAGCCGTCAGTCGCCAGTCAGTGCGCGTCTTTGCCTCAAGTCCAAGGACTGCTTCGATTGCCGGGCCAATCAACGGCTCGATGGCGGGCGGCATACCGATTGCGGCCTGCCTGCGAAGCACCTCGCTATCGAGTTGATTGCCATCGACGTACTCCATCTCTTTATCCGCCCGAGCACGCCACGCTGGCTGGTTGCGGATCTCGGTGAACATGCGCTCGAACTGCACCAGAGACAGGCCACCATCGTCGGCTGGCTGGTCAAGTGGCGCGATTGTTTGAGTGGAAAGCGAATGAATCATCATAATCTCCAATCTGGCGGAGGCGGCGGCTCGACGAACGTTGCGAACTGGCTCGCCATGCGGTCAACGGCTTGACCGAGGTAGCGGAAAGCGTCTGCCGAATGGGAATATTCGTCGTGCAGCGGGATCGTTGGCTCGTTGGTTTTGGTATGCACATCGCGCCGGTAACGTTTCAGGCACTCCAGCAGTCTTGCGGTCTTGTTTTTATCGAAGTAGCACCGTGGGAAGCACAATCGCGCAGCCTTGATGCCTTCTTCTACGCTGGTCTGAGCAAGTACGGACACTTCGCGTCCCATGGCGCGCAGCATCTCTTCCGTGGATTTGCCAGTCTGAAAATTGCGCGTGCGGCCATCGTGGGGGATGTAGTCAGTGCCCCAGCGGTACTGGCGCTTGCCAAGCTCGGCAACGTACCAGTCCAGAGTGCGGTTGCTGTCCTCGATGTGGTCAATGATGCGAACATCCTGTGGCCCACGCTGCACCATGATGATGGTCATGGAGTCATTCCACCCCAAATCCCATGCGGTATGCACGGGCAAAAGCGGGTCATACGGCACATTGCACACTCGGCCATCGTTGTAGACGGCATCAATCTCGTAGCGATAGATAGCACCATCGGCCACGCGCCTGGGATTCCCTTCCCATATGTGGTCGTAACTTTCGGGGCTGATGCGCTGCGCCTTCTGCCGCTCCTGCTCTAGCACATACGGAAACCACGGGTTATCGCGCCAGTTGACCTGGCACACCCAGGTGTCATCGGACGGTGTAGCAATAAACCGGATGTAGGTGTCGTCCGTGTCCATGTCCGGGTTGAGCGTTACCCAAATCTCGGAGTCAGGCTTGCGGATGGTCGGAATCAGGGTGTCCCAGGACTTTGCGCTGACACTGTGCGCCTCCTCAACCCAGACACGGTCAACGCCCTCAAATGACTTTATGGAGTCAACCGTGTGGCTTTGCAGACCAGCGAAAAGGAAAATTGATCCGTTTTTTCCGCGAATCTCGGTATCCAGCACCTCGTAAAAGTGCCCGTAACCCATCTCGGCAATCTGGTCTTTAAGCAGCCGATGCACGGAGTCGCGCATGGATTTTTGCACCTCGCGGGCGCACAGAACGCGCAATGGCTGCTGCGCGGCCAGTATGATGAGTGCGCGAGCCACTGACCAGGACTTAGCGCCGCCTCGGCCCCCGTGCAGCACTTTGTACCGCATTGGCAGGAACAGCGGGCGCAACTTCGCCGGGAACTGTATCTCTGTCGTCGTCATACGAATTTGACGGTCACAGAGTGCTGCACTGGGCCACCATCAGCTCCAGTAACGGTTGTGTCCAGTTTGTCTCGCCACTTGTCCGGGCGGCGATTTTTGAGCCAGAATATGCAGGCTGCGGTTTCTGGTGGGAAGCGCTCTATGTATTCGGTGATGTGCTCTGCGCCATCAGGTGTGCTGGCGATTTTGACGGCTTTGTGCTCATATCCGGTAGCACGGGCGAACAGACGCGACGCCACTTTTGCATCAGCTTCAGCCCTGCCTTTTTTTATGGCGCTGGAAAAAGTGGGGTGCTTTATCAGCCAATCATCAATAGTCCCTGGATCAACCTCAAAACTCCGCGCCAAATCATCATTTGTTGCGCCGAGCAAGCAAAACTTGAACGCCAGCTCGTCCAGCGCATCGCAATACAGCGTTGGACGCCCACGCGGTAGCGTGGTAATCGGCTTCCTTTTTGGTTTTGTTGGTTTTTCTGCTGCTTTTTCCATAGCCGCAAATATGCGGGCTAGTCAAGCGGTAGTCAAACTCTGCGAATTGCGGACGTAAAAAAGCCCGCGCTGTGGCGGGCTGGGCGGGTGTGTGGCGGCTTATTATGATGGGTTCTGGTACCGCTTCAACGGCTCTGGAACCACTGAAGGATCAGAAATGATGTATTTTCCAGATAAACCCCAGTGCAAGATGCATTGGGCAAAGTATGCCGCATAAGACTCGTATGCCACATCCATCCTCCCCCTGTACACCTCCACGGCGAAGTCCTCGCCTGACTCGGTGTTGTAAGTCGCGCCGAAATTTGTATTTGCATTCATGTTCATTCCCCTAAGTTAAAAATCCCTTTTTTGCACATTTCCCGGTGCGTCAGGGCTTCGGGTTTGACTAATCTTAGTCCCGGTTCGCTGTTTTATCCACTGCGACAAGCTTGCCAAAAGCTGCATCAATCAGCCTTTTTACCCACCTGGATCCGCCAAGCTCCAGAAACTTGGCATGCTGGCTGGGTGTCATCTTGATCGTCGCCAGCTTCACCGCCGGATCAGAAGAAGGCGGGCGGCCTGCTCCTGGTTGCTTGCCGCCTTTCATGTCGATACTTCTTCCGAGTAGCTGGCTGTTGATTCCGGGGAGTCAACAATTACCATGAGTGCCAGGGCTACGCGATCGTCATATGGTGTCTCATCAAATGGCGTCGTGTTATCTGGGTCAATACCATCCATCCAGCGGTATTTGTCGGATGCATAATCCTCCGCATCGTCACACTGCGATGGTGTTGCAGATGAAAATTTATCTACGTGATACTGTCCAATTTCAAACGACAGACTTAACTCTGTGTCGTTGTTCAGCGTGATGTTCTTCATAATTCGCTCCTTGATGTTGCGTTTCATTTGAGGAGTTCCGCCACCAATTCGCTAGGCTTCTCAAGTCGGATGGCCATGTCGGATTCCGATTTGTATCCGGCATCTTGCGCACACATATCCCGAGCAGCTTGCTCTGATCCAGCTAAATAAATGCCGAAAACTTGGCCATTCGCTGAAACTTCGTATTCGCGAGTCTTCGCAGCACCATCACACACGTAAGGATGAGCGGAAAGCATATCGCGCTTGTGGGCGATGTAGGCAGCGAATTGCTCTTGTGTAACCGGATCAAATTCAGTTTTGTCTGTGCCTGGGATAAAGTGCCAAGTGCGGAATTCCTGGCTGCTTTTGCCAAAACACGGGGCCAACCGATCCAGATGCACCATTGCGTTAGCCATTTCTTGCGCGGAAAGTTTGCCCATGCGGGCCTCGCATAACTCTAATCCTGCTGCAAATTTTGTAAAGTCGCTCATTCCAGTACTCCTTGTATCCGCTTGACCCTATTGCCTTGCGATGATTAGAGTATATACCGCAATCTTGGAAATACAAGAAATTTGTGAAAATATTTTTTACGCCCCCACAAGCCCAGCCATAGCCCTAGCAATCCAACGGCTCTCCGTCGGCGTGAGCTGCAGCACATCATCCCCGATCTCCAGCTTGATGTAGCCGTTGTTGAGAAAAGTCGTACTCACTGCGCGGGACTGCGGCTCGACGAATTTTGGAGCGTACAACCCCGCTCTCACTTTGATAATCCTGTCGGATGACAGTAATTGTTTGATGTGATGGTCAACCACCATCATAGCCACGCCAAATCGTGCGGCCAGTCGCTCACGGGTTACAGGTATCTCACGATTGTGCAGGTCTTGGATGCACTCAAACACCAGTTGTGCTGTCAGTTTTGCTGTTTTGTCCATCAGTTCGCGTCTCCTTGTGCTTGCAGCCTTCGCACCGTTTATCTGTCTGGCCCAGCCAGGTGTGTGTGTACTGGCAATCAGGCTGGCCGAATGTCTGAATTGGCGGGCGGTTGAAGCAGCCATAACGTTCAGATGTAGCCATTGCGTTATGCATCAGCCAATATCGCGTCAATCGCCGCAACTTTAGATTCTCTGTCGCCACCAGCGCGCAGCACAAAATTAACCTTGTTCGTCGATTTGCGCGCGGCCACTACCATGACGATTTGCGCCAGGTTGTATTTCGCGTCCAGCGCGGCCACTGATTTGCATAGCGGAAGGATGTTCAATCCTAATCTTTGATCTATGAGCAACTTCATCCCATAGCTGCCAATTAAATTAAAAAGTTCGTCGTACTGCTGACGATGCTTAGTCGAAAGATGTCCGTTACCCATGCCAATCTCAAGCCATCCTTTTCCTCCGATTTGCATGGCGGTTGTATTCACCAGCGAGAATGCTTCATCGCGGTCTATGTCGCTAACGATGCATTCAATGGTTTTGTGGCCTAGCGCGCGGCATGCGGCCAGTCGTCTGTTGCCGTCGATGACATCGCGGTCACTGGTAATAAGAATCGGATAAATCAGTCCGTATTTGGCAACTACAGACATAACTTGGCGCAACGCTGGGCCTTCTTTTGTCCGGGATGCTGGGTTATACGGCGTATGTCGTATCGTATGAATTGGAACAATCAAAATCTTACGCTCAGATACCTCTGAGTCGAAAACCACACGGTCAATAACTGCTTTCATGCTTGCATTCCTTTCGTTGGTATTCATCCCTGCTCCAATCCACCACCCGGCGGCGCTGCGTCAACTGCCCTCCGTGGCAGCGGGTGCCACCCCTGCCAGAATTTGTTTTTACCATCCCACTGCGCGACTGTAGCCACGCCACCAGCGCCCAGCAGAATCACTTTTTTGGCAATAGGGCATGAGTACATGGGCAGGTAGTGCGTGGTCGTTGATACGGCTGTTGTACGGTCGGAGCTGGTGGTGTGGGTCATATAGCCGCCATATCCGCACTGGCCACGTTGACGTTGACGTAGGGATCAATCGCGTACCATTTTGAGCATGTCAGTTCGACAATTTGCGCATCGTCCACATAGACAATCCCATTCATTCCGTCAGCGAGCGCCTTGACGATGTTGTCTATGTCCGGTTTTTTCGCTGGCCGCTCGATACCTGCCAGTGCATCTGCCCTGCGTTTTTTGACCACGTGCCTGGCACTTTGCAGTAGATGCCAAGGTGCAACCGCACCGGGTGCTCTAGCAGTGGTGCGTTTTTCATGGCCGCTGATGCATAGACCGCAACGAGCTGTTCGTAAGCAGCGGTTTTGGCTGGGGTGTACATCCGCGCATGTCCGCCGACTGTTGTAGCGCGTGGACGGCCTTTTGCGACAGGCTCGCCGGGGATGGTGAATGTAATCATTCGCACAACCCATAAATGCTGCTGCACACTGGCCCGTCGTTTTGCATCCTGAACATATCGAAAGTATGCCCGCCACGCCCTGTTTGTGCCCACTCAACAACCGTATCAATCGTTTGAGTCGCGGCAAATTCAAGGCTTACGCCCGTAGATGCAAAAAAAGTGGCCCCAAGTAATTTGCTAGCCTGCTTCACAACATCTTCCCATTGCCGAATGCGATCTATTACTTCGGGGAACCGCTTGCTTATTTCCAGCAATTCGTCTTTTCTGCAATTGATGCACGGCATACAGCCGACTCTTCCCATCCCCATTTCATAAAGTGGGTTGTGCTTTATGCCGTGCTTTTTGTGCATAGCAAAGCAGTCATCTGCCGTCCAGTCTATGATTGGCCGGTAATTCCAGAGTTCTGCGCCGTTCTTGTGCGTGCTTTTCAATTCACGCTCCGACAAAAACCGCCTACGCAGTGATTCATCACGTCGCACACCCTGCCAGCTAATAACGTCATCACCGGAATCAAGAATAGGATTCTGTACTTGGTTGATGATCGGGTTTCGCTTCAATTCTTCCGAGCAAAATGCCGCCACGGTGCTTGGAAATCTTCCTTTCCAGATGCACAGGTCAAGGAATGGGTTTCCTGTTGGGACCAGTGCGGCAGCGGCTCGATCAATATGTTTTTGTGGCACGCCTTTCTCTGCCCATTTTGTTAATACATACTCCCGCTTCCGTGCAATGCGATCCTTGAAATCGGCACGTACCCATTGGATAGGTATTCCAGTAGCCATTTCAAGATAACGCACATAGTCATATGTATGCTCATGTTCGTTGCCTGTATCCGCAAAAACGGCAGACATGTTTTCTGTGCCTCGTTCTATGGCCAACAGAAGCATTGCGGTCGAATCTTTCCCGCCGCTTATGCTCAGAACATTGCGCTCGTTGGTAATCATGCGCTACAGCCTTCAAAACAATCGAGGTGATACGTGGGTGCCACCCAAGGCAATTCAGGTGCTTCTATGCCGGTTTTAAGCGGTTTTATCTGCATTCTCACTGCACCACCTCTGTCTTATCCCTCGCTGCCAGCATTGCATCGGCCATCTGGTAGGCCAGCTTGACCAGTGCATCGCGTGTACCGGCTGGCATGGTGGTGCTGGCCATTTTTGCCATGATTCCGCCAAGGGCGTGGGCTGCGAAGGTGTCGCGGTCTGACGTTGACTCAAGCAGTGCAGTTACAGGCTTAGACGTAGGCCGATATGGTGGGAAGCTCATTTCAGCGCTCCAGCCAGTCCCACGTCAATGTCGTAGTCATCGCTCATAGCTGCACTGCCGTCGTGCTGCTGCTGGGTGCTGCCGTCG
>JADJFE010000022.1 GCA_016708725.1 Candidatus Aalborgicola bjergmarkensis | reverse complement strand
GCGCGGAGAACTGGCGCAGTACGTACTGATAAAACCAACGCGCAAACCGGAATAAGGTGGCCGGATGGAGAGTCTGGATTTGCGTGTTCTGGGTGATGCACTGGCGTGGAAGCGCGCGGGGCACGCCGTCAGTCTCATCACGGTATTGGAAACCTGGGGCAGTGCGCCCCGGCCTGCCGGAGCCTTGCTGGCGGTGCGCGACGATGGGCGCGTGAGTGGATCGGTATCGGGCGGCTGCGTTGAGGACGATCTGATCACACGCACCAAGGCACGTATGGTGGCCGACCCGGAACCACTGGAAGCATCTACCTTACCCCGTGTAGTAGTCTATGGCGTGACCAAGGAAGAGGCCAGCCGATTTGGCTTGCCGTGCGGCGGCACCCTGCGTTTGCTGCAGGAGCCCGTGCATGCAACGGACTGGATCGAGGAGGTACTGCAACGCACCCAGAACCACGCATTGGTGGCGCGGCATGTGCATCTACCCAGTGGTACCGTCCACTTGCACCCTGCCACACGCGGACAAACGTTGGAATTTGATGGCGAAAATCTTGTCAGCATCTTCGGGCCGCGCTGGCGCTTGCTGCTGATTGGCGCGGGCCAGTTGTCGCTGGCGGTGGCCCAGATTGCACGCATGCTCGACTTTGAAGTGCTGGTGTGCGACCCACGCGAGGAATACAACGCAGACCTGGGCGCGCTGGGACTGGCTCACCAGGCTGGCATGCCCGACGATGTGGTGCGAGCCTTGTGTCCCGACGCGCACACGGCCATTGTGGCGCTTACGCATGACCCCAAACTCGACGACATGGCCTTGCTGGAAGCCTTGAAGTCCGACGCCTTTTATGTTGGCGCCCTGGGCTCGCGGCGCAACCAGGCCGCACGCAGGCAACGGCTGGCCGAGCATTTCGACATGACGGAGGCTGAACTGGCGCGCCTGCATGGCCCGGTTGGCTTGGCTTTGGGCAGCAAGACTCCGGGGGAAATCGCGGTTTCCATCATGGCCGAAATGGTGCAGGTGAAAAACGCCCAGGCCGCAGCAACGCCTGCGTGCGTGCGCGAGGTGCCGTAATCTTGGCGTTGCCGGTGGTGTTGGTGCTGGCCTCGGGGCGCGGCGAACGTTTTTTGGCCTCCGGTGGCACAACCCACAAACTGCAAGCGGTGCTGGGTGAGAAAACGGTGTTGCAGCACACGCTGGACGCCGTTCAGGCCAGCGGTTTGCCCATGCACCTGGAACAAGGCCCACACGCCAGCATGGGCGACTGCATTGCTGCTGCCGTGCGCGCCTGCGCGTCCAGTGCGGGCGGCTGGCTGATCCTGCCAGCGGATCTGCCGCTGGTTTCTCCGCAGACAATCAAGGCGATAGCACAAGCGCTGGCGACCCATCCGGTCGTGGTGCCGGTGTACCGGGGCCAGCGCGGGCATCCGGTCGGATTCTCTGCGGCCTGCCGCACAGCGCTACTGGGTTTGCAGGGCGCGCCCGGCGCAGCCAGCGTTGTCCGCCAGTTTTCCAGCCACTGGCTGGAGGTGGACGACATCGGCAGCGTGACCGACATCGACACACTGGCCGATGTGGAGCGTGCCGCAGCGCTCCTGGGGGTGCGATTCAAACTGATGTGATGTTTCAGGGCCATGCCCGCGATGCGGATTCGCGGGCATGGCCCGCTCCTACGAAGTTCGCGAGACCTTCGAAATCCACATCACATCACTTGAATCACACCAGTTTCATATCACCCGTGATATCAAAAACACCAAAGCCGCACCACAGGTGCTCCCCGCAAGCCTCCGTGGCACGTTTTTAGCCTCAATTTAGCCTCAAAGCACCAAATCAGTCTACAGCCCCCGTGGGACAAGCGGGAACAGCTACCAAAAATGCAGTAAAAAGAACTGTCCTGAGGTTTAGTTGAAAACCATGGTAATAATGCCCAGCTGCGCCAACAACAGGAAGGAGTCTTCCCCAAACCAGTAGCCTTCGGTTACTTTTCCGTCAGCAAACCGCAAAAGCATGTTGTAGTGGAAGGTAAGCGGCTGGTTGGTTGGTGGATACGGTTTCTGGTAAATGCTTAACACGCCCGAAAAGGGGGCTGTATACGAAAAATCCACACTCAGGTATTCACCTTGTGTCAACAGATGGTGGATTACGTGTTGCCCACCCGGAAAGGCATCCCCTTCAGTGCCACGGAAGTAGTTCACCATGGCCTGTGGGCCATAGATAACCCCATTGTTAGGGAAGCCACTGCCATAGCCCACAAAATTCTGGGCGAACATGGCCAGATTGTCATCAAACTTCTTGGAATCATTGTTGGCAAAAATCTGCTTCAGGGTCGCAGCATTGCGCTTTTCAATCTCATTGTCCGGCTCCTTGATGGTCACATTCTGCTTGACGGTAATACTCACCGTAGCCGGCTGGCTGCTGAGCAGGCCATCATTGACGACCAGGCTTGCGATGTAGGTACCCTCCTTGTCAGGAATAAAGCTGGGATTTGCCAAAAAATCCAGGCTGAGTGTGGCCTTGCTGTTGGCGGGCTGGCTGGTCAGCGTCCACTTGTACGAAAGTTTATCGCCATCGGGATCAGAGCTGCGGCTGCCATCCAGCACCACCTTCCACGGCATCGGAACACCTGACTGATTGGCTCCAGCGTTGGCGATGGGGGCGTTGTTGACAACATCACCGCTACCACCTCCACAGGCGCTCAACAGCATCGCCAGGCAGGCACCCATACTCCATTGGTACATCTTCATAAAGTTTTCTTCCTTCACCATTACAAGTAAAAAAGCCCCTATCCCGCATGGGACGTGCGGGATAGGATACAAAATAAATAGCAGCTGTTATTTGGAAAGTTTCCTAAAACTGTCCCAGCGCACGCCGGACCAGCACCTTGGCCAATTGCTGCAAATAGTCTTGCGGCGTGTCCTTGCGCTGCGCGGACAGGACAAGGCTGCTGACCTGTTCGCTGGCTTGCGCGATCCGGCTGGCATCCAGCGTGCCACCGGCCACAGCGGCTTCGACTGCCAAAAGGCGCATGGGCTGTTCGGAAAAACCCGCCAGTACCAGACGCACCGACTCCACCGTGCGCCCGGACAGGCGCAGCGCCACGGCAACGCCACGGTCGGGTTCAAAGCCGGAGAGCTGGGACAAGGCGCAATAGGCACTCAGCGTTCCGGGCACGGCGACCAGCGCAACCTCGCTGGCCAGTTTGCCGCTCGCAAAGGGCACACGCTGGCCCTGGGCGCTCAAGCCCTCCAGCGGCAGGCTCTGGGAAGAGCCATCGGCACCGAGTGCCACGGCCTGGGCACCAAGCGCCATCAGAGCGGCCAAAACGGGTGCGTGGGCTGCGCCGCCCTCGTGCAGTGCGCCACCAAGCGTGCAATGGTTGCACAGGTGTGGCTCCCGGATGGACGCCAGCGCCTGCACCAGCGCGGCATGACCCGAGAGTAACTGGCTTTGCTGCAACTGGGCATACGTGACCGAAGTACCGATGTGCAATGCGTCGGCGTCAGCGCGCACACCCGATAGACCCGGCACCTTGCGCAGGCTGACCAGGGTGGTACCAGGGGCAACGGCTTTAGGCAAGGACGCGGAGGTGGGCAAAACCCGGCTGCCAGCCTGGGCCAGCAAAGACAGAACCCCTTGCAGGCTATCGGGTGCGGCGTAGTTAAGGGTAGTGGTATTCATGGCATTAAACCTTTGCGGATTGAAGCAGTGCCCAGAGCTTCTGCGGTGTCACGGGCATATCAATATGCGTGATATGGAACTCGGACAGGGCGTTGCAAATGGCGTTGACGATGGCGGGGGCTACCGGCGGATTGCTGACATCGCCTGCGCCCTTGGCGCCCAGCGGATTGGACGGCGAAGGGGTTTCGGTGCGCAGCATCTCGATGCGCGGCAGCCAGTCGGCGCGCGGCATGGCATAGCTGTCAAAGTCGGCGCTGGCCATCCTGCCGGTATCTGCGTCGTAACGGGCTTCTTCGGACAGTGCCTGACCGATGCCCAGCACCACATTGCCCAGGGTTTGTCCATCGACCACGCCGGGGTTGACAACGACGCCAAAGTCGTTGGCGGCAACATAACGCTTGAGTTCGACCTGGCAGGTTTCCTTGTCGATTTCGACGATGGCCACGTGTGTGCCAAATGGGAAATTGAAGTTTTTCGGGTCGAAAAAGGCGCGGGCTTCCAGCCCAGGGTCCATGCTCTCGGGCAGATCGGTGCCCAGCCACAGCATCAGCGCGACCTGTTGCAAGGTCATCACGGCCTGTTCAGGAGCGGGACGGCCAATGACCTTGCCGCCCTGGTAGTCGATGAGATCAACCGGCATCTTGAACAGGTGCGCGGCAAACTCGCGCGCTTTCTGGATAATGGCGCGGCAGGCTTTTTCCACGGCAGCACCTTCAACGCTCATCGAACGGCTGCCGTAGCTGGCCTGGCCGTAGTACAGCGGGCTTGCGGTATCGGAATGCTTGAGCGTGATGTACTGCATCGGAATTTGCAGCGCTTGCGCAGCCACCTGCACAAAGGTGGTGTCCTGCGACTGCCCGTGTGGTTGCGCGCCGGTGGTGATGACCACTTCGCCCGAGGGAGCGACGTTGATGTAGGCATGGCCCCAGGTGCCGCTCATCAGCCCTTCGCCCAGCATCTTGGCCGAGTTGCCCACACCGGCAACCGCCACATACGAGCCGATGCCAAGGCCCAGCCATTTGCCGCGTTGCGCAGCTTCTTGCTTCATCGCAGGGAGATTGGCGTATTCGGCCTTTTCCAATGCCATGTCGAGCAGGTTTTCGTAGTTACCCGAGTCGTAAATCCAGCCCAGGCCGTTTTCGAATGGGAACTGGTCAGCACGCACCATGTTGATACGCCGCACCTCGGCTGGGTCCATGCCGATTTTTTGCGCGAACAGCTCGATCATGCGCTCGACAAAAAACGTGGCCTCGGCCCGGCCCGAGCCGCGCATCGGTGCGACCGGAACCTTGTTGGTGTAGACCACGTCCACCTCATAACAGGCGTGTGGCACCACGTACGAACCAGTGATACTCTTTCCGATCAATGGCAGTGGCTGGCCTGGCGCGTTGATGACCGGATAAGCACCCACATTGCTGTAGGCGCGGCACATCAGGGCGCTGATCTTGCCGTCCTTGCTGCCGGCAATGGTGCCGTACTGCACCTGGTCGCGTGACTGCGCCGTGTTGCGCGCAAAGCCTTCGCGGGTATCGACCCATTTGACCGGACGGCCCAGCTGTTTGGCCATCCACAGCACCAAAGGTGTGTCAGGGTACAGATTGCCCTTGCAGCCATTGCTCTCGCCCATGGGTGGGACGATCACACGCAGCTTGCTGTAGGGAATGCCCAGCACATAGCCCGAAATCAACAGGCGGTGCGGGTACGGAATCTGGGTGTTGGTGCGCAGGGTGTATTCGCCGGACTGGGAATCAAAGTCCGCCAGCACGCCACGCACTTCCAGCGTGTTGTGCATCATGCGCTGGTTGTGCATGCGCTGCGTCACCACCACCTCGGCGCTGGCAATCGCGGCTTCGGTCGCCGCCTTGTCGCCAAAAACGGTGTGCAGCAAGCGGTTGTTGGGCGCGGTTTCGTGCAACTGCGGCGCACCCTCGGCCAATGCGGCTTCGGGCTCCAGAACCACGGGCAAGGCCTCAAAATCCACACGGATTTTGGCCAGTGCCGCATAGGCTTGCTCGCGCGTTTCAGCCACCACGGCAGCCAGCTGGTCACCGACGAAGCGCACCCGGTCGGTCGCGAACACACGGTGCGAGCCGGGTACGATGCCCGAGGGGTGGGGCAAGAAATGGTTTTCGGTGTTGGGTGGAATCCAGATCACCGGCATGGGCATCACGCCTTCAGTGTCCTTGGCCGTAAAGACCCGGATCACGCCGGGCATGTTCTGCGCCTCGGTGATGTCGATGTTCCTGATGATGGCGTGCCCGTGTGGACTTTGCAAAATGGCGGCGTGCGCCATGCCGGGCATGGCCATGTCGGCGATGAACTGGGTCTGGCCCGTGACGAGTTCACGCGTGAGCACCGTCTGCACCGGCTGACCGATGGCCTGGCTGGTAGCAGCAGGGGGTGCTTGCACCGGGCGGCCATTGAGCTGGGCGGCTGCGTTCCTGATGGCATCAACCACCTGCTGGTAGCCGGTTTCCCGCGACAGATTACCTTGCAGCCATTGCTTGATGTCGGCTTCCGTCGGGTCGGGGTTGGTATTGAGCAACTCCAGTGCGGCCATGATGGTGCCGGGTGTCGAAAACCCGTTTTGCACGGCAAAGTTGTCCCACAGTGCCTGCTGCAGCGGATGCAGTTCGGCGCCCGCAACACCTTCGATGGTGGTCACGGCGCAGTCGCTGGTTTCGACGGCGAGTTTCTGGCAGCTCTTGGTGGCCTTACCGTCCACCAGCACCGTGCAGGCGCCGCATTTGCCCGAGTCGCAACCGCGCTTGGTGCCGGTCAATCCCAAGGTGTCGCGCAGGAAATCCAGCAGCGGCACATCCGGGGTAACGTCGCCTTGTCGGGCGACCTGATTCACATGCAAATTGATATTCATGGTGATGATGGTGATGGGTGCGGGGGAAAACTATGCTATGCGCAGTCGATCAACGCACGCCGGAGTAATGGCGCAAAATCTTGCCGTCTTTCATGTGCATGGCATCCCAGACCTTGGATTCGCCGTTCACGGTATTAATAGTGGCTTCCAGGACAATGGAATCCTCGGTCATGCACAGTTTTTGCATGGACACAAAACCACGGTAGATGTTTTGCAGGTAGTAGCCGAGCTGGCCTTTAAGGGCGTCCTTGCCGCGAATCACCTGGCCACCGGGTTCAACCAGCAGCACCATGACGCAATCTTCGTGGTAATCGTTGTCCACCATGCGGCCAGCGTCGCCTTCGGCCAGGAGTTTGAGGTGGGTGTCAATAAAGGATTGGAATGACATAGCAGGTTGGCTCCGGACATCAGTAGTTTGAAAGGGAAGCCCAGTTTATCCCAAATTTCCCGAGTCCGTTCGCGGGCAGAGCCGCAGCAGTCCCACACCATGATTGTGGCTTTTGCAACACGGGGCTTGTGTTTGAGCGCCGTTATCATCGGGTGCGCCAATAGTGTAGGGGCCAATGGGTGTCGTTTACCTGGGGATTCGTGCGAAACTGGGCACACTTTTTGAAGGAGAATCAATAATGTCGAGCAAGCTTGAATACACCCTGGCAGGGATGGTCGGCCTTGCGGCTTCCTCTTGTGCCATGGCAGGTGATCTGTCCACTGCCACGGATCCCACATTTCGCCTGGCCGTGATTTTCTCACCGCACAAAACCGAGTTGAGTGCTCCCAGTTTTATGGCCAGCGTTGGTCAACTCCCCAAGGACCACAGCAACGAGGGCGCCGGTTACTATGGTTTTTTGGGTGAGGCCAACTTCGGCAAGGTCAGCTTGGGGGTAGATTACCTGACAGGCACGTCCAACACCGTTGCAGGCGGGCTGGATTACACGCCCAACTCGCCCACATTCAATCCTTTGACCCACGTGAATACGGAACTCATCTCCTTGTTAGCAGGTTACAACGTGGTGGATCACCCGGCGATTGGTAAGCTGGATGTTACGCTGGGCTATTTTCGTCAGTGGGATCAGCCCTCCATTTCACCAGCCAACTGGTTTGACGGTCTTGAAATTGGTATCAAGGGTCGGCGCGCCTGGGATGATAAATTTGCGTTGACCTACAGAATCGGTTACGTGCCGAACTTGGCTGCCCACGGCAATGCGAAAGATGCCAATGTGATGACCGGCAAAAACGCCTGGAATTTCAGACTGGGTGCCGAAGTACCCGTTCACAAGAGTTTTAGCGTGGTGGCTGGGTACGAAAAAATTGTCGCCAAATACAAGTTTGTTGTTGATGACAGCAATATTTCGGCGACATCCGCCGGCTTCTATCTCGGTGGCATGGTCAGCTTTTGATGTCGTGGCTTGTGCATGAACACCACTATCATCGGGTATGCTAACAGCAAGGTTGGTGGGTACCCTGCGCTTGGGAATTCACGCGAAACTGGACATGCTTCACGCTTTTTTTGAAGGAGAATTGACAATGCTGAGTAAGCTTAAATACACGTTGGGAGGGCTGATAGGCCTTGCGGCTTCCTCTGGCACCATGGCAGGGGATATGCCTGCTGCCATGGAGCCGGAATTCCGTCTGGCGGTGATTGCCTCGCCCCATAAAACCGATCTGAAAACGTACGACAACGCCATGGTTGCCATGGAATATAGCAACGGCAGCAACCGTTTTTATGGTTTTCTGGGTGAAGCCGACTTTGGCAAGGCCAGTCTTGGCGTGGACTACCTGACGGGCACATCCGACAGGGTTGGTGGCGGCAATCCCTTGAGCCACGTGAATACGGACGTTATCAGCATGTTTGCCGGGTACAACGTGCTCAATCACCCGATGATTGGCAAACTGGATGTCACGCTGGGCTATTTCCGTCTGTGGGAGCAATTTACCATTTCACCGGCAAACTGGTTCGATGGCCTTGAAATCGGCATCAAGGGTCGGCGCAGCTGGGATGACAAATTTGCGCTGACCTACAGACTCGGTTACGTGCCAAATCTGGCCGTCCACGGCTACGTGAAAGACGCCAATCTGCTGACCGGCAATTACGCCTGGAATCTCAGGCTGGGTGCCGAAGTACCTGTGTATAAGAAGTTCAGCGTGGTTGGCGGCTATGAAAGAACTTCCGCCGAAGACAAGTTTGTCTTTGATAGCAGCAAGAAGGTCTCGGTGACGTTCTCCGGCTTTTATCTTGGTGGCATGGTCAGCTTCTGATCGTGCGGTCTTATTCCCTCCGTATTTTCATTGTTCGTGGAGTTGTATGAAACATTCGATCTTTTCCAGAAAGGCACCCACCTGGTTGCCAGCCTTGAGCACTGCACTGTGCATGACCGCTACACCAGCCCTGGCCGCCGATGCTGCGCCAGCGCAAGAGAGCCCGCAATTTGATTTTGGTCTGTCCGCCGGTCTTACGTCCTTTTCAATGACCAACACACACTTTGGCGCCGGGCAATTGGGTGCCAATCTGAGTAACGACATTGCCCGTACCGAACTCTATCTGGCACCGCGCGTCAATATGACCTGGAAGCAATCCGACTCCAGCACCGTCTATGGCGGACTGCGTGGCGTCACATCCATGACGCGCGGCGACGGCGACAGCTATGGCAAGACCGTTGGCGAGCACTGGCAATTCGACGGCGGTGGCTACCAGCTAAATGGCACGCCCATACCGAAGGTCATTGGCAAGAACATGTCGGATACCAGTCTGGACTGGGCCTACCTGGGCTGGAAATCGGGCAATCTCTTTCCGGCTCTGGGTCAGGATGGCCTGGACCTGAGCTTTGGCCGACAGGACTTCCAGTTGGGCGATGGCATGGTTTTGTCCGATGGCACCGACGAGGCGACCCAGAGCAAGGGGCTTTATTGGCTGGGCATCGCACGCCAGGCATGGAACAACACGGCCATTGCGCGCATCAACAAGGGACCTTTCCGGGCTGAGTTATTCGCTCTGGAAGCCTCATCCGACTATGGTGACGACACCATCACCGGCATGAACCTGGAGATGGCGGATGCCAAGCTGGGCAAGGTGGGCATGTCTTACTTTGACGTGAATGCGTCCACCCACTTTGACATCAACCGGGCAGCTGTTCCCGACAGGAAAGGCGAGTACGTCTTTGGCGTGCATGGCCGTGGGAAACCGATTGCTTCCTTGCCGATACTGGAGCTGGCCGGTGAATACAACCAGCAAAAAGGTGGTGCAGCCAACCGCAACGCCAACGCTTGGTTTGCCGAGGCCAGCCTGTTCATGCCCTTCCTGCCCTGGTATCCAACCCTGGGTTATCGCTACGCTTCGTTCTCGGGCGACAAGGCTAATACACCGGGTACCAACGAAGGCTGGGATTACCTGTACTATGGCTATACCCAACGTGGCCCTGGCTACTGGTATCAGGGCATCGTGGTCGGTACGTACGAAACCCGCCCGAGCAATCTCAACACCCACTTTGTCCATCTGACACTGGCTCCTCCGATTCAAGGAACCTGGATAAAATTGCAGTATTACGATTACCGCTTTGACCAGGCCAGTACCGCCAATTCCATCACGGGCCGCTCAACACTTAGCGACAAGTTTGCTACCGAACTGGATTTGATTCTGGGCTATTCCCCAACCAAGAAGGCGGATTACCTGATGATTTATGGCAAAGCCCAGCCTGGAGAAGGCGGCAAGAATCGCTATGCCGGCTTGCCAATCTCCAAGCCTATCGACCTCGATGCCACTATGCTGCAATTCACCATGGTGGTGCATTTCTGAGCCAGATTCACTGAAACATTCGAAGGGGCACGGTTGTGCCCTTTTTTATGTGCTGGTTTCACATGTCTAACACATCATCCGCATCACCCTGTCGGATATTGAAAAAAGCCACGGACTGCTGCAACTGTTCCGCCTGACCCGATAACTCTTCGCTCGTGGCGGCCAACTCCTCGGATGCGGCCGCATTTTGTTGCGTGGCCTTGCTGAGTTGCCCCATGGCGCCGCTGATCTGCACGACGGATTCGCTTTGCTCGGCACTGGCGGCGGCAATCTCCTGCACCAGCTTCGACGTTTTTTGAATACTGGGAACAATTTCGTCGAGTAGCTTACCTGCGTGTTCGGCCGTGGAAACGCTGGCCTGCGCCAGATCACCGATTTCTTTTGCCGCCTCCTGGCTGCGTTCGGCCAGCTTGCGCACCTCTGCGGCAACCACGGCAAAGCCCTTGCCGTGTTCGCCAGCACGTGCCGCCTCAATGGCAGCATTGAGCGCCAGCAGATTGGTCTGGTAGGCAATGTCATTGATGATGCCGATCTTGGTCGCAATCTGTTTCATGGCCAGCACGGTCTGGCCCACGGCTTTTCCACCCTCGGTCGCTTCCCTGCTGGTCTTGGCGGCCATGCCATCGGTGCCCTTGGCGTTATCGCTGTTGTGGGTGATGGATTCTGACATGGCATCAATGCTGGCCGAAGTTTGCTCAACGCTGGCGGCCTGTTCACTGGCGGCTTGCGACAGGGATTGTGCCGTTGCGCTCACCTGGTTGGCCGCCCCTGTCAAGGCATCGGCAGCAGCACGCACCTCGCCCATGACCTGGGTCAGATTCTCTGCGGTCGAATTGGCATTGTCCTTGACCATGCCAAAGAGGCCACTGTACGCGCGTGTGATGCGCTGCGTCAGATCGCCCTGGGCAAATGCGGCCAACAGCGCCGAGACATCATTGAGACCTTGTTCACAGGTCTGCATGAGCTGGTTCATTCCTGCGGACAAGGTGGCAAAAAAACCGATCTTGTCGTCCATACGCAAGCGCTGGCTGAAGTTGCCGTCCGCAGCCGCTTGCACAATGGAGGCCACATCCCTTTCCACATTCACCTCCCCCGTGCGGTCGGCCCACTCCACCACGGTGCCAACCCGCTGCCCCTGGGCATCCACAATCGGGTTGGCCGCAAGACCAAAATACAGCGTACCGACCTGGATCTGCGTACGATGGACCGTTTTGAGTGTTGCCAGCATGGAGCGCTGGTGTCCGGGACTCTTGTGAAACGTGTCGATGCTGGCGCCTATGAGGCTGCGCGCATCAAAATGCGGCATCACCTTGCGCAACTCAACTTCGTTGCGTTGAAACATGGCCGTCACCGTTTCGTTCATGTAAATGATGGCATTGTTGGCATCCGCAATCATCACGTTGGTACTGCACTTGTCCAGTGCATTGCGGATGCGCAAATTTTCAGCGGCAATAAGCAGTTCGCGCTCGTGCGCCAGTTGTTTTTCCGCTGCGGCTTTTTGTTCCTGTGCGACCTTTTCCGCCATGTTTCTCAATGACTGGTTCATGGCTTCCTGTGAGGTGCGAAAACTTCCGTGCAAGCCGCTCGGCTGTCCGAGCCGAAAGTACTTGCCCTGTGCCGCATAGCTGAGCGCGGTGGCTTGCTCCCTGAAGCAGGCTTCGAGCTGGTCAAGCATGTCGTTCATCTGCCAGCACAGGTCGCTGAACTCGTTGGTTTTGGGGATATTGGTGATGCGGTTGCCAAATTTTCCATAGGCCACTTCATGCGCCAGCGCCTTGACGCGGCCTAAAAGCCGGATGTTGAAGCGCAGGCGCAGTACCCACACCGCCCATACCAGGGCAACAGGCAACAGGGGTAGCAGGACGATCCATTCACCGTGGCTCCACCACACCTGCACGATGGCACCCAGGAAGAGCAAAAAACCCAGCCCCAGCGCGAAGCGCCCGGTCTCAGATTGAAAGAATGAATGCTTCATAACTCACACCTTTTTCAGCCAGCAAGCCTGTCAATAATGCCAGGGATGCCGCGCAGGCGTCCCTGGAGCCTACGCGGCGCTCTTCTTCCAGCATGAGCCGGTAAAGACCCGAAACCACCTCCACCGCCTGCGCCCTGGGTTTGCGGCGCACGGAAAAATACCCTTCCACTTGCCCATTTTCATCCAGTGAAGGCGTCACGTTGGCAAAGACCCAGTAAAAACTGCCATCCCTGGACATGTTTTTCACATACGCAAAACACTCCTGCCCCGCTTGCAGGGTATCCCATAAAAACTTGAACACCCCCCGTGGCATATCCGGGTGGCGGACGATGTTGTGCTGTGTGCCCAGCAATTCTTCTTCCGAGTAGCCGGAGAATTGCATGAAAATCTGGTTGCCGTACGTGATGCGGCCCTTCAAATCGGTTTTGGAGACGATGAAATCGTTCTCGCGCATGACCAGTTCATGCTGTGTGGGGGTGATGGTTTTGTCTTTCATGGTTTTTTGATTCTTGTGACCGAAAAATAAGTTCAACCACCAGCCCGGTAAGCGGCTGCCCGCTCTGCCGCACGGCGGCGCTCGGCACGCGCCATCAGGACGCTGGCCAGCAGGACGCCGGTACTGACTACAGCGACCGTCAAGGTGGCCACCGTATTGACGCTGGGACTCAAGCCCAGTCTTGCCCGGCTGAAAATGGTGATGGGCATGGTCGTCGAACCTGGCCCGGACAGGAAGGCCGACAGTACCACATCGTCCAGCGACAGGGTAAAGGTCAGTAGCCAGGCCGAAGCGATAGCTTGCGAAATCATGGGCAAGGTAATCAGAAAAAACACCTGCGAGGGGCGGCAGCCCAGGTCCTGCGCGGCTTCCTCCAGCGTGGGACTAACTTCCTTCAACCGTGACTGGATCACCACCGTGGCGTAGGCCATGCCCAACAAGGTATGCCCCAGCCAGATGGTGGCTACACCACGGTCCGGGAAACCGAACAGGCGTTGCACCGAAACCAGCATCAGAAGCAGTGACAAGCCAATGATGACCTCGGGCATGACCAGCGGCGAATTCACCATGCCGGCAAACAGGGTGCGGCCTGGAAAACGTCGGAAGCGATGCAGGGTTATCGCTGCCAGTGTGCCCAGTGTGACCGACGAACAGGCGGTCATGAACGCAACCTCCAGTGAGAGGGTAAAGCCCGAAATGATCTCGGTATCCTGGGTCAGTTCGGAGTACCAGCGCAAGGACCAACCGCCCCACTGCGTCACCAAAGGACTGGCATTGAAACTCAGCACGATCAGCGTGATGATGGGCATGTAGAGAAAAAAGTAAACCGCTCCCATCCAGAATCTGGCAAGCCATGTGCCGGAAGTTGTTTTCATGCCCGCCCCCCTGCGGTATTTTCAGCCTGGTATTTGTTGAACAAGGCCAGCGGAACAATGATGAGTGAAACCATCACCACCGCCACGCTGGCAGCCATGGGCCAGTCGTTGTTGCTGAAAAATTCATCCCACAGCACACGCCCGATCATCAGCGTTTGCGGGCCGCCCAGCAGTTCCGGGATGACGTATTCCCCCACGCAGGGAATAAAAACCAGCATGGAACCCGCGATGATGCCGCTTTGGGACAGGGGCACGGTCACCCGCCAAAACGCCTGCCAGGGTGTGGCACCCAGGTCTTGCGCGGCTTCCAGCAGGCGCAAATCCATTTTGACCAGGTTGGCATACAGCGGCAGGATCATGAACGGAACGTAGGTGTACACCATGCCCAACACCAGCGAAAAAGGCGTGTTCATCATCTTGATGGGTTCTTCAATCAAACCCAGTGCCAGCGCCAGGTTGTTGAATACGCCCGCATCGGCCAGGAGCATTTTCCAGGCATACACGCGCAACAGGAACGAAGTCCAGAACGGCAGCATCACCAGCATCAACAGCGCCGGACGCCTGTCGGCTGGACTCCTGGCCAGAAAATAGGCAAACGGATAGGCAATCAGCAGGCACAGCCCCGTGGTCAGGGCAGCAAATTCGATGGAACTCAGGTAGGTCTCAAGGTACAGCGAATCCTGCATCAAGGCGATGTAGTTTCCAAGGCGCAGCGTCACTGTCATCACGCTGTCTTGCCAGGAAAGGATGTCCTTGAAAACCACCCCTTCCATTTCGGACAGGCTGATTTTGAAAACCACCAGGAACGGCAGCAAAAAAACCGTCAGCAGAAAAACCATAGGCATTGCAATGACCAGGTTTTTCCCCCATGCGCCGGTGATTTTTTCAAGCATGGCTGAACGTGTGTAGGTGTACCGTCGTAAGTTTGTCATGGCGCGCTTATCAGATCATCGGGTCATTGGGTCAGAACCACTACATCGCTGCCCCACCACCACACATATACGCGATCCCCCCAGGTCAGATGGGTGGTGTCACGCCGTGCGGCGTTCGTGTGGGTAACCTTGACCACCATGCCGCTGGCCAGTTTGACATGGTAGGTGGTCAGACTGCCCAGATAGGCCAGTTCGATGACCTCGCCCTGCGCCATGTTGTATCCAACCTCCGCCAATGACTCGCGCTCGCTGTCGGCCGGTGGTTGGGTATGAATATCCATTTTTTCGGGTCGCACGGCCACCTGAACCGGCATGCCCGCAGTGCCAGTAATGCCGTGGCTGACGTAGTGCCGGCACTCGGGCGAAACAATGACCACGTGGTCAGCGGCCTCGACTTCGAGAGTACCCTTGAACAGATTGACGCTGCCAATGAAGTCGGCCACGAAACGGCAATTGGGCGTTTCGTAAATTTCTTCTGGCCGTCCGATTTGCAAAATCTTGCCTTCGCTCATCACACCGATGCGTGTGGCCATGGTCATGGCCTCTTCCTGATCGTGGGTCACCATGACACAGGTCACACCGACTTGCTCGATGATGCCCACCAGTTCCAGTTGCGTGCGTTCGCGCAACTTGGCATCCAGGGCACCCAGTGGTTCATCGAGCAACAGCAATTTGGGTCGCTTGGCCAGACTGCGCGCCAGGGCCACACGCTGTTGTTGTCCGCCGGAGAGCTGGTGTGGTTTGCGTTTGGCATAGGCGCGCAACTGCACCAGATCCAGCAACTGCTCCACACGCTCCTGGATCTGGTTCCTGGGCATGTGGTCGCGGCGCAGACCAAAGGCGATGTTGTCCCACACACTCAAATGCGGAAACAAGGCGTAGCTTTGAAACATCATGTTGATGGGCCGCTCGTAGGGAGCCAAGCCCAAAATATCTTGCCCGGCCAGCAGAATCTGGCCTGAATTGGGTGTTTCAAACCCTGCAAGCATACGCAGCAAGGTCGATTTTCCGCAGCCAGACGACCCCAGCAGGGCAAATATCTCCCCTTTTTCGATGTCCAGCGTCACCTCGTCAACGGCGTAAACCTCGTCATAGCGCTTGACGACGCGCTTGATTTGCAGGAATGGTGTCCCGTCCTGCGTTCCTGTGTTGAAGTTTGAATCCGCTATCACCAATACTGCCCCTTTACACGCATCACAATACCCGATATTCCCCGATTTTCGCGTAAAGCACTACGTCACTCCGGGAATCGGGTGGGCAGACTCTGGCTGGCGAGCGCTAATACATCGGTTTCATAGCCTTGCAAGGCGTGCAAGAACTTGTCACGCTGCCCTGGCGTGGCGCTGTTGTGCAACTGGGCCAATGCGTTACACCCCTGGCTGGTCAGCTGATCCCGATAGCGCCGGTAATTGGGATCGGGCGGGCGCAGGCTGCGCTCCAGCAAACCCCGGATTTCAAACATGGCCTGGCTGGAGCCGGGTTTGGTGGCACGGATGTCCTGCAAGACCTGCAAGGTGTCTTGCTGGCGACGCTGCGTCTCACGGAACTGGCGTTGGGCATCAAATCCGGAATTCGTCACATAGGTATGGATCAGTGCCAACTGCTGCGGATGCAAATTTCCGTAAAACGACTCGGCGCGGTCCACGATCTGCCGGATGCGCCGCTCGTTGCGCTCGGTCACGGTACCGTCGAGCCAGTCTTCGCGCCAGCTGTTATTGCGTTTTTCAAATTCATGGGCAATATGCTGCAACTGCGCTGGCTGCAAGGTCGGTGCAACCGCCGCCATGGTGGGCAGCAAACGCTCAAGCGTGCTATGCGAGCGTGTCTGCACATCGTCTGCCACGCTGCAAATCTGCTCGGGCGTGACTGTGGCGTGGGCCATGGACTGCAGGCGCTTGAGCGCCTGCGCCAGCAAGGGCAGTTCTTCGCGGCGATGCCAGGCATGGACGGCTTGCAAATCGCTGCGTATGCGTGTGGCCTGTCTGGAGTCAAAATCCGCATAGCCGTCAAGCCACCAGTACGTCAAACTAGGGGCATTGTTGTAGCCCAGACGCACCATGCTGCAAGCACTCAGCAATAGGCTGGTCAGCAGCAGGCCGATAATGGCGACCCATCGGGTAGATCGGGTAGAGGAATGGTTTGAAAGGAACATGCGGTGACTTCAGAAAATCAGGTTGAAAGCGCAATACCAGTACCGGAACATCAGGCACATCAAGTACATCAAGCAATTGATGTCGTCATTATGGCCGCAGGCAAGGGCACACGCATGAAAAGTCGTCTACCCAAGGTGTTGCACACCCTGGCTGGCCGTCCTTTGCTGCACCACGTTCTGGAAATGGCACAGGCACTGCGCGCCCGTCAGGCGATCGTTATCACGGGGCATGGCGCCACGGAAGTCGAGGCCAGTTGCACACTCAGCGCAAACGCCACGGCGCCATTGATTGTCCAATTTGCACGACAGGAGCCGCAGCTGGGTACCGGCCACGCGGTACAGCAGGCCGTGCCCGTGCTGGCCGACGACGGCATTGTGGTGGTCCTCTCCGGTGATGTGCCGCTCACCCAGGCAGCCACATTGTTTCACCTGATAACCGCATGCGCCGGGGACAAACTTGCCTTGCTGACACTCGAAATGGCCGATCCCGACGGCTATGGCCGCATCGTGCGTGCGGCAAACAACGAAGTATTGGCCATTGTGGAACATAAGGACGCCGACGACGCGCAACGCCAGATTGGCGAAATCTACAGCGGCATAATGGCACTGCCCGCGCGAGCGCTTAAAAGTTGGCTTTGTCGGCTTGATGCGCACAATGCCCAGGGCGAGTACTACTTGACCGACATTGTGAAGTTTGCCGTCGCCGATAGTGTGCCGGTGGTGGCGCACAAAATTCATGATGCAATCCAGGTTACCGGTGTGAATACGCCGGTGCAGTTGGCCGAACTGGAACGTGCTTACCAGTTGCGCCAGGCACACCGTTTGATGGAAGAAGGTGTGCGCCTGGCTGATCCTGCGCGTATCGACGTGCGCGGCGACTTGCTGTGTGCGCACGATGTAAGCATCGACGTGAATTGCATTTTCTCGGGCAAGGTCAATCTGGGCGAGGGCGTGTCCATTGGTGCCAACTGCGTGATTGCCAATGCGGTGATTGAAGCCGGTGCCGTGATCCATCCCTTTACCCATATCGACGGTGAAGAAGTGGGTGTGACGGTGGGCAAGGGCGCGTTGGTCGGGCCATTTGCGCGCTTGCGTCCGGGTGCCATGCTGGGCGCGAACGTGCATATTGGCAACTTTGTTGAAGTCAAGAATTCCACACTGGCCTCTGGTGCCAAGGCGAACCATCTGGCCTATCTGGGGGATGCCACCGTGGGAGAGCGTGTCAATTACGGGGCGGGCAGTATCACGGCCAATTACGATGGCGCCAACAAGCACCGCACGGTCATCGAAGCCGATGTGCATGTAGGCAGCAACTGTGTGCTGGTTGCCCCCCTGACCCTGGGGGCCGGAGGCACGGTGGGTGGCGGCTCGACCATCACACGCAGCACAGCGCCGGGAGCACTGACCGTGGCGCGGGCACCGCAGACCAGCATCCCCAGCTGGAGCCGCCCCAAGAAGAAGCCCAAGAGCTGAGGCCATGCCAGAGTCATCCGGGCAGCGATCCGAGCAACGTATTGCGGCATTGGAGGCGCAGTTAGCCGCGCTGCGTGCCGAAATGCAGGAGTTCACCTATACCGTGTCGCACGATTTGCGCGCACCACTGCGGCATATCATGGCCTATGCACAATTGGTACAGGAGGATGCAGCCGAACAACTCAGCGCGGAGGTGCAGGGCTTTCTGATCACCATTACCGATTCGGCGCGTCACATGGGCGTGCTGCTGGATGGTCTGACGGCCCTGTCACGCCTGGGGGTGGCTCCCGTAACGCTGGCCAGCGTGCCTTTGCAGCCCCTGGTGCAGGAGGTGTGCGCAGAACTCCAGACGCAAGCGGGGCAACGCAGCCTGCAGTGGCGCATCGCCACCGATTTACCTCCGGTACGCGCCGATGCGGCACTCCTGCGCCAGGCATTGCTGCATGTGCTGGGCAATGCTGTCAAGTTCACAAGCCCGCGTGCACAGGCGCTGGTGGATATGACGTTTGCGCGCGATGCGGCAACAAACCTGGTCGCGCTGGAGATCGCCGACAACGGCGTGGGTTACAACCCGGCCCTGCAAGACAAGCTCTTCAAGACATTTTCCCGTCTGCACAGCAGCAAAGCGTTCGAAGGCCTGGGTCTGGGCCTGGCGTTGACGCACAAAATCATGCAGCGACTGGACGGCAGTGTGCAGGCAAGCGGCGTGCTTGATGGCGGCTGCCGTGTGACATTGCGCCTACCGACGGCTTAGGCAGCGGTCACTGTGCCCAACCGCCGCCAGTTTCTTTCCACCACTTTGGGCGCCGCCTGGGGCGCGACGGCTTGCCAGCCCAGGGACAGCACCGCACACATCAGCGGAGGTTTTACCGGCATTGACCACGTGCGCGGCCACTGGCTGCGCGATACCTTGTCCCGCACACAAACCCTGCCGCCACCGTCCAGAACCCGGCAGACCGAAGTCGTCATCGCAGGCGCAGGCGTTGCCGGACTGGCGGCGGCACGTGCGCTGCGCCTGCAGGGACGCGACGATTTTGCGGTGCTGGAACTGGAAGACGCAGCCGGGGGCAATAGCCGCGCCGGTGGTGTGGCTGGCATTACCTGCCCGCTGGGGGCGCACTACCTGCCACTGCCCGGTGATGTTGCGCCGGAAGTCCAGGATTTGCTCGAAGAGCTGGGTCTGCGCCAGCGCGTGGCGGGCCGCTGGCAATATGACGAGCGCCACCTATGCCACAGCCCGCAGGAGCGATTGTTTTTCAACGGGCAGTGGCAAGATGGCCTCCTGCCGACCCAAGACGTGGGCACGTCCACCCTGGAACAATACCGCACATTCGCCGCATTGGTGGAGGTATCACGCAAAACAGGCGTTTGGGGTATTCCTGTGCCAAATAAGCCACTCCCGCCCGAGCAGCAAGCGCAAGCAGCTATTACTTTTGAAGCATATCTCGATCAGCATGGCTTGAACGATGAACATCTGCGCTGGTACCTGGATTACTGTTGCCGCGACGACTACGGCGCCGGGATTGAGCTGGTGTCGGCCTGGGCCGGGATGCACTACTTTGCCAGCCGCCATGGGTTCCACGCGCCGGGCATGGAAACTGCCGAGCGCGAGGGCTTGTTGACTTGGCCCGAAGGCAATGCCTGGCTCACCCACCGCCTGGCGGCCCCGCTGGGCGAGCGCTTGCAGACCGGCTGCGTAGTGCTGCGCATTGCACAGGACAAGCACGCTGTCACCGTCGATGCCTTCAACAGCCACACCCGGCAGATGGAGCGCTGGCAGGCGCGCAGTGCCGTGGTTGCGCTGCCCTTGTTCCTGGCTGCGCGCGTGGTACAAGACCCGCCGAACTTTTTGCGGTTGGCCGCGCAGCGTGTGGTGTATGCACCCTGGCTGGTGGCCAACATCCACCTTGCCAGCGCATTGCACGACCGTCCAGGTCCCGCGCCGTGCTGGGACAATGTGCTGTACGGCAGCTTCGGGCTGGGCTACGTGGATGCCATGCACCAGAGTCTGCAAACCGTGCCCGGTGCCACGGTGCTGACCCACTACCGCGCACTCGGTGACGCAGGCGATATACCGGGCAGTCGCTGGAAATTGCAGGAGCAGGCCTGGCAGGTCTGGCGCGATACGATCATCGCCGAGCTGTCGGCGGCACACCCCGATCTTGCCGCGCGCACCACGCACATGGCTCTGACCCGTTATGGCCACGCCATGGCCATTCCCATACCGCAAAAAAATGGGCAAATCGGCCTGCAACCCTTATGGAATGAGCGGGAGCAGCTATCAAAATCAAATAATTATCCACAGCGCAGAATACCCACCTGGGGGCGTTTGCATTTTGCGCACAGCGACTGGGCGGGGTATTCGGTGTTTGAAGAGGCCTTCACCGCAGGCCATACGGCGGGCTATAGCTGTTGATGAAAGCAGTAAAAAAAACCAACACAAAAAAAAATAAGCCGCCAGCAACCGGCATCCGTTTGTGGATTGCCGGGCTGTTTTTTTGTCAACCGCCTTTTTTGGAGCGTTTACCCGGATTTTTCTTGCTGCGGGTGGCAACGCCGCGTTCCAGGCTGACACGCTGGCCACGTCCGGGCGTGGGAAGGCTCATGCCGGGCAAGGGCTTGGGGCGTGGTGTGGCTTTGCGGTCTGCTTCGGTGACGATTTGATTACCCATGAATGATTTTCCCTGTGTGAGTTAAAAGAGCCTGAATTAAGCCATAAATTTTGGGCAGCCTGCCCAGCCGCCTTTTTGGAGCGTTCACTCTAGCCTCCCGACGGGAAACCCTGTGATAATCGAGCCCGTTGGGAAGCGCAGTTGTCACAGAGTTGTCTCAGTTGTGTTTCCAGCAAGTTGTCTCCTCGGGTCCTTTCGAAACCATCAGGTTCAGGGATCCTTTCAAGGCTCCGTTGTAAAACGGGGCCTTTTTTTTATCGCATCCTGGCTGCAATGGCCGCCTGAAGCTGGGGCAGCAGTTGCCGCATCGCCAGACGGCCCGCCTCGATGGAGCGTTTGCGCGCACCAAAGTCGGAGCTGGACACCCCATCCAGGGCAGGACGGACGACGACGTCAGCATCCCGCAACTCAAAATAGTTGATGCTTTTACTCATGATGGAAAAGGTTTGCAGCAATACATCCAGCGTTCCACCGCCCAGATTGCCATCCGGCGGACTGGAAATGTCCACTGCAATGACCAGCTCCGCCCCCATCTGCCGCGCAGCGCGCACCGGCACCGGCGACACCAGGCCACCATCCACATAGTCACGCCCAGATATTTTGACCGGCTGAAATACCGCCGGAACGGCGCTGGAAGCGCGCACCGCAGTGCCGGTATCCCCGCGCTGGAACAGCATGCTTTGCCCGCTGTGCAAGTCGGTTGCCACAATGCCCAGGGGCAGTGGCATATTCTCGATCAGGCGCGCACCGACCTGGGTATTGACGTAACGCGCCAAGGCGTCGCCACGCAGCATGCCCCGGTTAAACAAGGGCAAGGTCCAGTCGGCAATGGCGGCTTCTTCCATCGTCTCGGCTATGTGCTGCAGCTGTTTGCCATTCTTGCCACTGGCATAAATGGCCGCAACCAGACTCCCCGCAGAAGTGCCGCTGACCAGAACGGGACGAATTCCCGCTTCTTCCAACACCTGAATGACGCCCACATGCGCAAATCCCCGCGCCGCGCCGCCACCAAGCGCCAGACCGATGCGCGGGGGAGTCTTGGGGACCACGGGGGGCGTGGGTGGTGCTGCAACCGGGACAGAAGGGACATTCGGTGGCGGTGACGTGGGCACCTGGGCGCATCCCAGCAGCAGCGCAGTCAGCAGGAGCGAAACAAAATAAGCCATGGTGTGATACCCCCTTTTATGCCGCGTATTGTGCCGGGAGCGGGCACAATCGCCCGATGGAACCTTTACCTGCAGCGCCCGCCATCGGGCATTACGAGAATTTCCCGGTCGCTTCCTGGCTATGTCCGCCGCACCTGCGTGCTCCGATTGCTGCTATCTACCACTTTGCACGCAACGCCGACGACCTGGCCGACGAGGGCAACGCCCCTGCCGCGCAGCGCTTGCAAGACCTGCAGACCTACCGCCAGGACCTGCAGGCCGCCTGTTCTGTGGATGCTATGACCAGCTTACGCTGGCCAGGGGTCTTTGCACCTCTGCAGCACGCCATTGCCATTTGGCATCTGCCGCCCCAGTTGCTGCATGATCTGCTGGATGCCTTTGTGCAGGATGTGGAAAAAACCCAGGCAGGCGCAACCTACGCCGATCAAACCGAATTGCTGGACTACTGCCGCCGCTCGGCCAATCCGGTCGGGCGTTTGCTACTGCATCTGTATGGCGTACACGAAACATCGGCGCTGGCGCGCAGCGACGCAATTTGCACGGCCTTGCAGCTCATCAATTTCTGGCAAGACCTGAGCGTGGATATTCCGCGCGGACGTTACTACCTGCCAGACGACGCCTGTGCCCGGTTTGGCGTTGCAAAAGACGATCTTCTGACGGGTAAACAAACACCAGCCATTACCAATTTGATAGCTGACTACGCACGTTCGGCGCGGTATTTGATGCAAAACGGTGCTCCGCTGGTACACCAGTTGCCTGGGCGCACCGGGTGGGAGCTGCGTCTGGTGGTGCAAGGGGGCTTGCGCATTCTGGACAAGATTGCTGCCTTGCAGTTTGCCACCTTGCGCGCGCGACCCACGCTGCGCTGGTGGGATTACGCCATCATGGTCTGGCGTGCTGTATGGATGTAACGTGTGGATGTAACAATAGGGGCATGACCCCAGCACAATATGTTCAACAAAGGGCTGCCAGCTCTGGCAGCAGTTTTTATTACGCATTCTTGTTCTTGCCCGCCCCCAAGCGCGCGGCCATCACGGCTTTTTATGCCTTTTGCCGCGAAGTCGATGATGTAGTGGATGAGATGCTGGAGCCGGACGTGGCGCACGCCAAGCTGGAGTGGTGGCACAGCGAGGTCGTGCACGCCTTCGCGGGACAGCCCAGCCACCCGGTGATGCAGGCCCTGCTGCCGCTTGCTGCAGAGTATGGCATCGAAAAACGCCACTTGCTGGCAATCATCAAGGGCTGCCGCATGGACCTGGAGCAAACCCGCTACCTGGATTACCCAGCCCTGCGCACGTACTGCCATCTGGTGGCCGGCGTGGTGGGCGAAGTGGCGGCGCGCATCTTCGGCCAGACCGAAGCGCAAACCACACTGTATGCCCATACACTAGGGCAGGCGCTGCAGCTCACCAATATCCTCCGCGACGTAGGCGAGGATGCCCGGCGCGGGCGCATCTACCTGCCGGTCAACGAGTTGCAGCAGTTTGGCGTCACCGCCAACGACATTCTGACGCGCAATTATTCGCCGCGTTTTACCGAACTCATGCAGTTTCAGGCGCAACGCGCCCACCACCTGTACGACGAGGCTTTGACCCAGCTTCCTGCTGCGGATCGGTTGGCACAGAAACCGGGATTGATGATGGCCAGCATCTACCGCACCTTGTTGCGCGAAATTGAAGGTGAGAAGTACCGGGTGCTGCACCAGCGCATCAGTCTGACGCCGCTGCGCAAGATGTGGCTGGCCTGGAAGGTCCAGGCCCTGGGGCGTTTATGAAGCTGGCAGTCGTAGGCGGCGGCTGGGCGGGCATGGCTGCGGCGGTGGCGGCAACGCAACGCGGGCATACGGTCTCTGTATTTGAGGCCACCCATACCCTGGGTGGCCGGGCACGCATGCTACAGGCTTCATTACCCGATGGCCAGTCCGTCATGCTCGACAACGGCCAGCATATCCTGATTGGTGCCTACACCGAAACCCTGCGTCTGATGCGCTGCGTGGGTGTCAACCCGGACGCCGTGCTGTTGCGCCGACCACTGGCTTTGCCGTTTGCCGATGGCAGCGGTCTGCAAACCCCGAATTGGGCCGCGCATTGGCCCGCGCCGCTGGATGCACTGGCGGCCATTGCCACGGCGCACGGCTGGAACTGGCGTGAGCGTTGGTCCTTGATCCGCGCTTCACTGGGATGGCGCATGGCTGGTTTTACCTGCCTGCCAAGTCTGTCGGTGGCGCAGCTATGTCAAGGACTAGCGCCGCGCGTCCTGCACGAATTGATAGCCCCCCTGTGTGTCTCGGCACTCAATACACCGATGGAGCAAGCCTGCGCCCAGGTTTTCTTGCGTGTGCTGCACGACGCGCTGTTCGGCATCCGGGGCGGCTCTCATTTGTTACTACCGCAAACCGACTTGACGGCGCTGTTTCCCGATCCGGCTGCACGCTGGCTGATGCAGCACGGTGCGCATGTGCACATGAATCAGCGTGTCGAACAACTGAACTGGCAAGCCGGACAATGGCTGGTCAATACACAGCCATTTGAGCGTGTCATCCTGGCAACTTCAGCATCAAATACGGCTAAAACCCTTATGGAATGTGCGGGTGCATCTCCTAAAGAGATAGCAAAAAGAATGCAGACCTGGGCAGACACTGCAAACGCCCTGCGTTTTGAGTCCATCGCCACGGTGTATGCCTGGGGCGAACAGGCACGTTTGCCGCATCCCATGCTGGCATTGCACAGCACCCGTGATGCTCCCGCCCAGTTTGTTTTTGACCGTGGACAGTTTGGCGGCCCCCAGGGCTTGTTGGCGTTTGTGGTCAGCGCAAGCACGGGCAGCCGCGAAGCCCTGGAGGCGGCGGTGCTACAGCAAGCCCGCGATCAGCTTGCAAACCTGGCGTTGCCGACGCTGCAAAACGTACAAACCGTGGTGGAAAAAAGAGCCACCTTTGCCTGCACACCGGGCCTGGTGCGTCCAGAACAACCTATTGCACCAGGTCTTTGGGCTGCGGGTGACTACCTTGCCGGGCCCTACCCTGCCACCCTGGAGGGTGCTGTGCGTAGCGGCTGGGGTGCGGGTTCTGTGCAGCCGTAGTCTGAATCTGCGTGGAAACGCGGTCCTTTCGCGCAATACCGCTAAACTCAGACGCTACACCACCAACCATTATTGGAAGATTGCACTCCAATGGAAGACACAGGCACCATCCTCATCGTTGATGACAGTCCAGACAACCTGAATGTTCTGATGGGACTACTGGGGAAAGCGGGCTATCGGGTGCGTCCGGCACTGTCGGGGGAAATCGCCCTACGCGCCGTTGATGCCCGCCCGCCCGACCTTATTTTGCTGGACGTGCGCATGCCGGGGATGGATGGTTATGAAACCTGCAGACGCCTGCAGGCCAATAAACTCAGCCGGGACATCCCTGTCATTTTCATCAGTGCCATGCAGGACACCGAGGACAAGCTGGCCGGGTTTCGCGCGGGTGGTGTGGACTATATTGCCAAACCCTTTCAGGCCGAAGAAGTGTTGGCGCGGGTGCGTACACACGTCGAGCTGTACCACATGAAACAGCACCTGGAGAGTATGGTTCAGAAGCGCACGACTGAATTGGCGTTAAGCGAGGCGCGCTACCGGGTCTTGTTTGAGGACAGTCCACTGGCCGTGATGGTGTATGACCCGGAGGATTGGTGCATTCTGGAAGTCAATGTGGCATGCGCACGGCTTTTGGGCTATTCGATGCGTGAAATGCTGGGTAATCTGCCGGGATTTGCTCTGGAGCCTGAACAGCGCGGGTCTTTGCGGACTCTGGCGCACACGCTCACGGCACACTCCGAAGGCTGTGCCTACACGGGGCCTTTGCGTTTCGTGCACAAGGATGGGCACATTGTTGAAACCGAAGGGGTGGTGCAACGCATTGATTACCAGGGTTGCAGGGCGCAAATTCTGATGTTACAGGACGTGACCGAAAGCCGTCTGACCGAAGAGCGTTTGCAGCGGGTGACCAAGGAACATAGCCTGCAACTGGAAAAATCGACATATTACGATGCACTGACCGGCTTGCCAAACCGCATGCTGCTTACCCAGCGCATGCACCAGGGCATAGCCGAGGTGCAACGCACGGGCAGTCCCATGGCCGTGTGTTTTCTGGATGTGGACAACTTCAAACCCTTGAATGAGCACCACGGCCAGGAGGTGGGAGATCGCCTGCTGGTCAGTCTTACCAAGCTCTTGCGTGACGGGTTGCGTGAAGGGGATACCCTGGCACGTGTCGGTGGTGATGAATTCGTCTTTTTGCTGATGGGGTTGCAGTCCAATGAAAAAACCGACTTACGCATCAAGGAATTGCAACAGCGGCTAACCGACCCCATTGCCCTGGACTCCTTGACGTTCACGCTGACGGCCAGTATTGGCGTGACGATTTATCCGCAAGACGATGCGGACCCGGACACCTTGTTGCGCCACGCCGATCAGGCCATGCTGTTGGCCAAGCAGAATAACAAGGGGGGATTTTGTCGTTTCGATTCTGCGGGAGATAAACGGGAGCGTGGTCGTCAGGAAGCTATCGAGCAAATGCGCGGCGCGCTGGCGCGGCGCGAGTTTGTGCTGTACTACCAACCCAAGGTTGACCTTAAAACCAATACCGTGATCGGAGCGGAGGCTCTCATTCGCTGGCGCCATCCGGAGCTTGGCTTGCTGACGCCGGGTGCTTTTCTGCCCGAAGCCGAAGGGGATGAATTCATGATCGAACTCGGTGAATGGGTCATCGGCGAAGCGCTGCAGCAGATGGAGCGCTGGCGCACGCAATCGCTCGACTTGACGGTAAGCGTCAACGTAGCAGCCCAACATCTGACACGCTCGAATTTCATGCAGCGGCTGAGTGCCCAGATGGAGTCGCACCCTGACCTGGCGGGACGACTGGAGTTGGAGGTGCTCGAAACTTCAGCGCTTGATGATATGGGCAAGATTGAGCAACTGATTGCTTCCTGCCGCCACTTGGGCATAGGATTTTCGCTGGATGATTTTGGCACCGGGTATTCCTCGCTCACCTACTTGCGTCGCTTGTCTGCGGACACACTCAAGATCGACCAATCCTTTATTTGCAGCATGCTGGACAATCCGGGCGACCAGGCCATCGTAGCCGGCGTCATCGGGTTGGCGCAAGCCTTTGGGCGCAAGGTCATTGCCGAAGGCGTGGAAACGGTAGCGCACGGAAAAATTTTACTGAGCATGGGTTGTTCTCTGGTCCAGGGTTACGGCGTGGCCCGCCCCATGCCGCCCGATGACATGCCCACCTGGGTCAAAGGCTGGCCCAGTCTGGCGTGGCAGACGCTGGGAAGCCTGCGTGTCAACACGCTGATATGACTGACCCCGATGGGTTTAGTCCTGTTCATCGTGGCGCAAACAGCGCTGATCCTGGTGTTTGTGTGGTACCTACGCCGTCACAGATTGGCCAGGCCTGCATTACAGGAGAACAATGAAATCCTGCGCGTAGAGCAGGCGCTACGTGCGAGTGAGGACAGGATGCGTGGCATCTTCGAGAACATCCCGGTTGGAATTTTTGCATCCACCCGCGCTGGAAAATTTGTGTATGCCAACCCGGCCCTGGGGCAGATTCTTGGTTACGACTCGGCGCAAGACCTGATGGAAACGGTCAACCGCACATCCATTGCCGAGGCGATGTACGTTGACCCCACACAGCGCGATGACATTCTGGAAGGTCTGACGAACAACAAACGTTGGCAAACGGTCGAATGCCGCTACCGGCGCAAGGATGGGCGCATCATCGATGCCGTTCTTACGATGGGCGAAAGGCAGGATTCGATCATGGGGGAGTCCTTGCTGCACGGCATCATTACGGACATTTCCGAACGCAAACGAGGCGAACACGCGATCATGAAGCTTAATGCCGATCTGGAGCAGCGCGTCTTTGAACGGACTCTCGAACTCGGCGTTGCCAAGGACGCAGCGGAAAGCGCCAACCGGGCCAAGAGTGCATTTCTGGCCAATATGAGTCACGAATTACGTACGCCGATGAACGCCATTCTTGGTTTTGCGCAGTTGTTGCAACATGATGGCAGCCTGGGAGAAGATAGCCGCAAAAAAATTGCCACCATCAATCGCGCAGGGCTACATCTGCTGGCGCTCATTAACGAAGTTCTGGAAATTTCGCGCATCGAATCCGGCCGCAGCAGCGTCAGGGTCGCAGCATTTGATCTGGGTGAAATGCTCAACGAACTGGAAGACATGATGCGTTTGCGGGTGGAAGACAAGTGGCTGGCCTTTGCGGTGAAACGTTCAGGCCCGTTGCCGTCCTGGGTGCTCGGTGATGTCCACCACCTCAAACAAATCCTGATCAACCTGATTGCCAACGCCGCCAAATACACCGAACAAGGACATATCCATCTGCATGTCAAGCCGGACAGCACGGGAGATGGTCATATTGTGTTTGAAGTCGAGGACACGGGCCCAGGTATTGCGGAGGCAGACCAGGAACGCATTTTCCATGCGTTCTACCAAACCGAAATTGGGATGACCAAGGGCGACGGCACCGGGCTGGGCCTGACCATCAGCCGCCAGTATGCCCGGTTGATGGATGGGGAACTGACCGTTACCAGTCAGCCGGGACAGGGCTGTGTATTTACCCTGCGTTTGCCACTGACTGGTACCGATGCGCTAGTATCTGCACCCAGTCTGCAACGCGCACCAATCATCGCGCTGGAATCGGGCACCCAGGACACCGTACCACGTCTGCTGGTGGTTGATGACACAGCGGATAACCGGGAACTGGTGTATGAGATGCTGACGCGCGTGGGTTTCCTGGTGCAAGCAGTCGAAAACGGTCTGCAGGCACTTGCTGCCTTTACGACCTGGCAGCCACAACTGATTCTGATGGACATGCGCATGCCGGTGATGGATGGCTACGAAGCCACCCGGAAAATTCGTGCGCTGCCGGGCGGTAAGGATGTCAGGATCGTAGCCTTGACAGCCAACGCTTTCGAGGAAGACCGTGCTGCCATACTGGCTGCCGGGTGCGACGAGATGTTGAAAAAGCCAGTGCTGGAGGCTGATTTGTATGGGCTGCTAGGCACATCACTTGGCACCCGCTACCGCTATGGGGAATTAGAACCCAACGTCTTTGAACAGGCAGCAGCCGAAGCGTCCTCTGCTGACCTATCCGGTCTGCCAACAAAGCTGTTGGCCGAACTCCAGCGTGCTGCCGAGTGCCTGGATGTCGAAGCGGTGCGCGCTATCGCCGCACACATAGCCCCAAAACACGAACAAACCAGCCGCAGTCTGGAGGCTCTGGTACAAAATTTCCGTTTTGATCGCATTGTCCTCTTGTGTGAAATGGCCAAAAAACGATAACGCCAAATGCTCACAGTGGTGAATTGAATTGCCAGGCTTGGCGCAAACAGGTGTCCGCCGCCTCCAACGCGGCACTGCACCGTTGCGCTGGTGTGCCCCGCAGTTCCATCCAGGGAACATCCTGCTTTTGTAGCAACTGGCGAAAACGTTCGCTCATCCAGCTGCGCAAATGTTCACCGTCGCGTAGGCCATCATCTTCAAACGGCACGCCTTCATCGCAAGTCAAAAGATACAGCGCGCGTTGCGGCATGGCGCTGGCGATGCGCTCAACGGCCAAGCTGTTGTTGCCCATATAGCGCTCATGCCACAGGCGGGTCGCAAAAGCATCGGTATCACAGACCAGCACCGGACCGCCGCTGCGTGCGCACGCTTCCTCGCGTCGGCATTGTTCCTGGGCCACCTCAACAAAATCTTCACTGTGCCAAACCACCTCCGCCAATCCGGCATCATGCCTGGCGGCGCGGGCCAAGGCCAGCAGATTGGCGCTGTACTCGCGTCCATATTCGGCCACCCAGGCCGTTTGCGCCCAGACACCTGCGCGCTGGCGCAGTGCCTGTGTCAAATCGCATGACAAGGTGGTGGTTCCGCTGGATTCGGCACCAACAACCACGATACGCAACGCCAGTCCGGCACGCACGGCAGGAGACAGCAGCGCCCAATGCTGCGCCGGGTTGGCGCGCACCGCCGTGCCAGACACCGGATACAACGTGCGCGCCTGGTCAAGACACACCGATTGGGCGCTGAAACGCCGTGCCAATTCGTGGCCATAGGCTTCGGATGTAAACACTGCATCCACTGCTGGTGCTGCACCATATTCCCGGTTGGCAGCCGCAATGGCTTGGCGCATGATGGCAACGTGCGCATCCCAGATGGCGGGCGATGCAAGATCGGTGGGAACATCGTCGATTTCGGCCACGATACGCACGTGGGGTGCATGGGCAAAGGAGTCGCGCAACCAGTCCCTGCGCTGCTGCACGGGGATGGAGTCCGTGCTGGCGCCCAGTACACCTACCGTGACCTGGTGGCAATGGCGGGCCGCCGTGCGCACCAGGTACTCGTGCCCGAGGTGTGGGGGGTAGAACTTGCCAATCACCAGCCCATGCGCAAAAACGACGCGGCTCATGGTGATACTGTGCTGGCCAAGGTTTTCCAGTGCCTCCAGCCCTTGAGGCAAATCAGCAGGAAGATGCAGTAAAGCCCGGCAATCAGGGGGAGATCGCGGCTCCAGTACAGCGGGATCGAGATCAGGTCCACGCAAATCCACCAGGCCCAGCTCGACAATTGTCGGCGGTTCAGCTGCCACTGGGCGCATAAACTCAGTGCCGTAATCAAGGCATCCAGCACCGGCGCAGAGCCTCTGAGCCACAGCAAGGTTTGCCATAGCCCCAGGGTAATACCAATAGCCACGCTTGCCAGGATCAATTGTTCACGCGACGTGCTCAACGCCACGGGAGAATTTTCCTGTACCTGCCCAAAACGCAACCACGTGTACCAGCCTTTGGCCGATAACACGATAAAAACCACTTGCAGCGCCGCATCGGCAAACAGCCGTTGCTGCAAAAAAACAACACCGAGAATGGTACTATTGAGAATGCCGGTAGGGAAGTTCCAGATATTGGCACGCGCGGTCAGCCAGACACAGATGACGCCGGTTACAAAACCCAGCATATCGCCCCAGGACAAGGGCATATTGGCAACAGTGAACACAGGTGCAGTCAGGGGCGCTAAATAATCCATCGGGCTTGTGACGTGAAGTTTGAAGAATGCATTCATGTTAACCTTTGGCCATGTTCACTCCATCTGCTGCCGATGTGCGCCGCTTCTTTTGCCAGGTTTACGCCAAAGCCCGCCAGGGCAGCGTGCTGGAGCCTATTGAAACGATAGCAGCCGGATGGCTGGATCTGCATCCCGAATACGCCGCCGACTTTGCCGACCTGGATGCCGCCCTGCGCGCCATGCATGCAGTTTCCAATAGTGGAACGAATCCGTTTTTGCACTTGTCCATGCATCTGACACTCAGTGAACAGTGCAGCATTGACCAGCCACGCGGCATTCGCCAGGCAATCGAATTACTCAGCCGCAAGCGCAATTCACTGCACCTGGCGCACCATGAAGCCATGGAGTGCCTGGGTTCCATGTTATGGGAGAGCCAGCGCAATGGCAAAGCGCCCGATGGTGATTCGTATATCGCTTGCGTGCGGCGGCGCGCGACCACAGACTGAGCATCCGGCACAAAGGCACACCAAGGCCATTGCTTTTGACTTGGTGGTATGGTGGCAGTCTGTTTAACACCCAAGAGAATGCACCATGACTTGCGCATACGACTTCGAAGCACTGTCGATCACCGGCAAACCAATTCCCCTGGAGCAATACCGGGGAAAGCCCATGCTGATTGTGAACACGGCCAGCGCCTGCGGCTTTACTCCGCAGTTTGCCGGTCTGGAAGAACTGCATACCACCTACGGTCCCAAGGGCCTTGTGGTCATTGGTTTTCCGTGTAACCAGTTTGGCGCACAGGACAAGGGGAGCAACGATGAAATTGCCTCGTTCTGTCAGCTCAACTATGGAGTCAACTTTCCCATGATGGCCAAAATTGATGTCAATGGTGAACACGCCCATCCCCTGTACCAATGGATGTCCAGGGAGGCACCCGGTCTTCTGGGTACCAAGGCCATCAAGTGGAACTTCACCAAGTTTCTGATTGGCCGTGACGGGCAGGTGGTCAAGCGCTACGCCCCCACGGATACACCGCAAAGCATTGTCAAGGATATTGAAGCAGAACTCGCCAACCATGTTGCTTAAAAGTTGAGGAATTGCGTCTCTGCGTGGCTACAATCTGCGGCGCGCAAATCTGTCCCGATCAGGGTTAATTTCTTCGGCGAAATGCCCCTGTCATCGGTTACAGTGTGCGTCCTACGTGAAGTGGCCAATGGCCCTGAATTTGTGGAAAGAGAGAAGCCGAGGAGACGGCAAAGCAAGACCAACAATATCTGCATCCCCCAGTGATGCAGTTTCAAAAAGCACCAGCTATGCTGGTGCTTTTTTTTTGCGCCGATACTGAAAAAATTCCCGCAGCACGCTAGCGCAGGCATGCTGCAAAACGCTGTCGTGTACCTGCACCACCTGCGTCTGGTGGTTGAGTTGCTGGTGTGCAAACAGATTGAGCACCGAACCAGCAGCGCCGGTTTTGGGATCAGGAGCGCCAAACACCACGCGCGCCAGTCGGGCGTGCAACATGGCGCCGCTGCACATGGCGCAAGGCTCCAGCGTGACATACAGCGTACAGCCGTCCAGCCGGTAGTTACCCAGGGCTTGTGCTGCTGCGCGCAATACCATGATTTCAGCATGTGCCGTGGGGTCGTGCGTGGCAATGGGTGTGTTGTGGGCGCTGGCAATCACCCGGCCATCTTTGACGAGCACGGCCCCCACAGGCACCTCACCGCAGTCAGCCGCCAGATGCGCCTGGGCCAGCGCCAGCTGCATGAAAGCAGCGTCAGAATCAGTGTCAGGAGCAATATCCGTGGCCAAGGTTTGCATCATGCAGCGGCAGGAGGCAGGGTTACGCAGATTTCCAGTCCGGGATTTGCACGGCGTACAACCCACTGACCACCGTGCGCCGACACCACTAGCCGACACAGATACAGCCCCAGCCCAACGCCTCCACCCTCACGGCTACGTGCGGCATCCGGGCGGTAAAAGGGTTGGCCCAGTCGGGTCAGTTGCTCGTCTGTAACGCCGGGCCCCCGATCACGTACCGTGAGTTGTATGCCCCCGTCCTGCAGTGGCTCCAGCGCCACCGTGGGCGGGCTATCGACTCCCGCACCGTGTCGCAGTGCGTTGTCCAGCAGATTACGCAGCAACAAGCGCATACGGCTGGCATCCAGTGCGAGCTGGGGCAGTTCGGCAGAAAAGTGTTGCTGCACGACCGCAGCTCCGGGCAGGCTGGTTAATACATCCTGCACCAGCGCGGCCAGATCGACGCTTTCACGCTGCAAGGCCACGTGTGGGCTGGCCAGGCGTTCGCTCTCCAGCAGGTCTGTTATCAGGTCGCGCATGAGTGCCAGGTCGCGCAGCAACGCATCCCGGCAGGCTTGTACGTCTGGCGTTTCGGGTAACAGTTCGGTATGCAGGCGCGCACGGGTGAGCGGGCTGCGCAGTTCGTGGCTGATGGCCAGCAACAGGGCGCGTTTGGCCTCCAGCATCTGGTGAATGTCCGCACCCATGGTGTTGATGGTTGCGGCCAGTTCATGCAACTCATCCGGCCGCTGTGCATGGCCTAACGTGATGGGTTGGGAAAAATCGCCCGCACCAAAACGCAATGCGCCGGTGCGGATGTCGTCCAGAGGGCGCAACATACGTCGCACCCGGCCATATGCCAAAGCCGTGAGCGCCAGCAGCACCGCCAGCGTGACCCAGCCGATGAAGTGTGGACGGTCATGCCAGGGCGACATGCGCAGGCTGAAACGAATGCGATGGCCGTCCGACGTATAGCGGTCAAAAACACGTGGCGCGCTATCCTCGGAACGTATCCAACGGTCATGCGTACGCTCCTGCTCCTGTGGATGGCTATTCCAGTTGACCACAGGACCGCTGATACGCACCGACAGCGGCAGACGTTCCACCAGTTCTCGGGCCTTTCGGGTGTCGGGTGGCGTGCCGATTTCGGCGGTGAGCCGATCCACATAGTCATGCACCAGTGGACGCGCGGCATCGCGCCAACCCAGCGCCAGCGCCAACTGCATGCCGCCGACAAATACCCCGGCCATCGCCACGGCCAGCAGCAAAAACAAGGCCATCAGGCGCACGCGCAGCGAATGGGTCAGGGCGTGGTGTACCCGCCGGTGCCAACGTCCTCGTCCTGTAATAAGCGTAAGCGGCTTCATGGCGTGGTCCGCGCCAGGGCCAGCGAATAACCGGCATTGCGCAGGGTTTTGATGCAATCCAAAGGTTCCAGCTTCTTGCGCAGACGGCTGACCACAATATCCACGGCGCGGCTATAAAGTTCGGCATCGTGACCACGCAAGTGGTTCAGAATGTCGTCGCGGCTGAACACCCGGCCAGGGGCACTGGCCAGCAGCTGCAACAGGTCGAATTCGGTGCTGGTCAGCTCCAGTACCTCGCCTTGGCGCTGCACCGTGCGTGTTACGGTATCCAGAACCAGGCCATCAAACGTCAGCACCCGCGTCTCCCCCACCTGTATAGGCGCTGCAGCGCGTCGGCGCAGTACGCTTTGCAAACGCGCTACCAGCTCGCGCGGCTCGAAGGGCTTGGGCAGATAATCGTCAGCACCCAGCTCCAGCCCCACCACCCTATCCATCACTTCACCGCGCGCCGTCAGCATCAGGATCGGGATGTCGCTTTCCTTGCGCAGCATGCGGCACAAGGCAAACCCGTCCATTTCGGGCAGCATCACATCCAGAATGGCGGCGTCGATAGTGCCCTGGCGCAAACGCTCCAGGCCGGCGCTGGGCAGCAAGACGTGCTCCAGCACCAGATCGAAACGCGCAAAATAGGCCGCAAGGGGTGGGCCTAGTTGCGCGTCGTCGTCAATCAGCAGGATGCGGTGCATGCGCTATTTTCCCACTGACAGGCACTGCCCTACGGCCTTACAGCCTTACAGCCTAGTCTTTCCGCCACCAGGGTGCCCGGTGCTCCAGGTGCTCGCGTATCTGCTGCTGCTGGGCCGGGCTCAGGCTGTTGTAGAAGTCCGCCAGCGCGGCAATGACTTCCGGGCCTTTGGTCTGCAAGGCGGCGATTTTTTCGTTCGCCAGCGCCTGCGCCCGCAGCGTATCAAATTTGTCGCTGGCAATCAGCGCCTTGATCTCAGCACGTGGGTCACCAACCTGCCCCTGACCCTGGCCTTGCCCCATGAGGGCGGTGCGCTGTTCGTGGAGTTTGTCGCCCAGCACGTTCAGGCGGCGCTTTTGATCTTCGGTCAGATCGAGTTTCCCCGCAATTTTCTCAATGACTTTCGCACGCCGCTCGGTATATTCCTGCGCATTCAGCGGATGGCCCCAGTCATGGTGGCGATTGCAGGCGGACAGGCCTGTCGTCAGAACAGCAGCGCCAAAGAAAGCACATAGTGCGCGTTTGATTCCGGTTTTCATGGTGTATTTCCCGTTGTTGTTGAACACGCTGCAATGATGGTGCAACAGCGTGCTGTTTGCATTTCGCCCCGGTATCGATTTGTTTCGTTTTGTATCCGCAGACCTCTTTACTATCTTTTTAGTAGCTGCCCCCGCATATCCCACGGGGGATACAGGCTGATTTGATGCCCGATTTGAGGCTAAATCGAGGCTAAAAACGTGCCACGGAGGCTTGCGGGGAGCCGCTTTAGTGCGATTTTGGCATTTTTCATATCACAGGTGATATGAAACTGGCGTAATTCCCTGTGATGCATGTGGGGGTGCCATCCCTTATCATCGGGGGCCGGTCTGACAACGTTTTATGGCTTTACCCCCTCCCCCTCCCCTCGTTGAACTGCGCAACTTGCGCTTTGGTTATGGTTCACGCACCATCCTGGATGGCGTTACCCTGAGCGTGCCACGTGGTCAGGTTACGGCGCTCATGGGCGCCTCAGGTGGCGGTAAAACCACCATTTTGCGTCTGATCGGCGGCCAGAACCGGGGACAGTCGGGACAAATGTTATTCGACGGACAAGACATTGGCCCGATGAAACGCGAGCAGCTGTACCAGGTGCGTCGGCGCATGGGCATGCTGTTTCAATTTGGCGCGCTGTTTGCCGATTTGAACGTCTTTGACAATGTGGCTTTTCCCTTGCGGGAGCATACGGACCTCACGGAATCCATGATCCAGGACATTGTGTTGATGAAACTCAATGCGGTGGGCATGCGTGGTGCGCGCGATATGGTGCCCAGCGCCTTGTCAGGCGGCATGGCGCGGCGTGTGGCGTTGGCGCGGGCCATTGCGCTGGACCCGGAGTTGGTGATGTACGACGAACCTTTTTCCGGCATCGATCCGATTTCGGTCGGTACTTCAGCCCAGCTGATCCGCAAACTCAACGACTCCATGGGACTGACCAGCATTTTTGTCTCGCACGAACTGGAAGAAACGTTCCGGATTGCAGACCACGTCATCATTCTGGCCAACGGCAAGGTTGCGGCACAAGGAGCACCCGCACAGGTGCTGCATAGCACCGACCCACTGGTATACCAATACGTGAACGCGCTGGCCGAAGGGCCGGTGCGCTTCCATTATCCGGCGCTGGGCATGGAGGAGGATTTTGACCTCTGCACAGCCCCGGGGAAAAAACCGCTTGGAGTTTCAATATGAGCTGGTACAAACCTGCTGATGTAGGGTTCGCAACCCGCAGCCTGTTGGCCAATATGGGTTACGCAGCGCGCCTGTTCGCGCACTTGTTATTGTCCTGGGGTGCCACCATGCGCCGTTTCGGCCTGGTGCGCGACCAGATCCATTTTCTGGGCAATTATTCGCTGGCGATCATTGCCGTGTCGGGCCTGTTTGTGGGCTTTGTCTTCGGTCTGCAGGGCTACTACACACTGCAACGTTATGGATCGACCGAAGCACTGGGTTTGCTGGTTACCTTGAGCTTGGTGCGCGAACTCGGGCCGGTCGTGACCGCGTTGCTGTTTGCCGGACGGGCGGGAACCTCGCTGACCGCCGAAATCGGCCTCATGAAAGCCGGTGAACAGATCAGCGTGATGGAGATGATGGCGGTAGACCCGATTCAGCGCGTGTTGGCGCCCCGTTTCTGGGCTGGTGTTTTTGTCATGCCGCTGCTGGCTGCCGTGTTCAGCGCCATGGGGGTGATCGGGGGCTGGGTTGTCGGTGTGCTGATGATTGGCGTTGACGCGGGTTCTTTCTGGAGCCAGATTCAAGGCGGTGTCGATGTCTGGAAAGATGTCGGCAACGGCATCATCAAGAGCGTTGTTTTCGGCTTTACCGTCACTTTTATTGCCCTGATGCAGGGTTTTGAAGCCCAGGCCACCCCGGAAGGCGTAGCCAATGCCACCACCCGCACCGTGGTGATGGCCTCACTCTCGGTGCTCGGACTGGACTTTATCCTGACGGCAATGATGTTTACGATTTGAGCTGAACGTGTGCTGTCAATTCACCAGCGCGGCAAAGGGTGATAGCAGCAACTGCAAAAATCCACCGGTCAGGGTCATCAAAGGGCGCATCCAGAACGATCCGAGAATCTGGAAGTAGATCCGGGCGATGACGATGAAAAATCCCCAGGGTTCAACGCGCGCCACCCACTGGGCGTAACGCCAGGGTAAGAGCCCAACCAGAATGCGTCCGCCGTCCAGGGGTGGCAAGGGAAACAGATTGAACACGAACAGCACCACGTTCCATAAAACCCCGGCATTGCACATTTCCAGAAAGAAGCGTTCGCCAACACCCACCGCCTGTAGCAGGTACAAGGTAATCCCCCAGGCAAGGGCTTGTACCAGGTTGGAACCAGGTCCGGCAAGCGCCACCCAGATCATGTCGCGCCTGGGGTTGCGCAGTTTGTCAAAACGCACCGGAACCGGCTTGGCATAGCCGAGCATGAAGGCGCCTGATGTTGCGAAAAACAGTAGCAAAGGCATCAGGATGGTGCCCACCGGATCAATATGTTTCACCGGGTTAAGCGTGACCCGACCTGCAACCCAGGCGGTATCGTCACCAAATGGCGCGCTGCGTAGCCATGTGCGGCCTCATGGACGGTAATGGCAAAGATGATCGGCAAGGCATTGGTGGTGACTTGCACGACAAGTTGGTTGATGTCCATGTATCAGATTTCCAGGGAAAGCACTTATAGCCCAAGCCTGGCGATGTCGCCACGACCCTGGCGAATGATCTGCGGCTCGGGTCCGCTCAGATCAATGACGGTTGTTGGCTCCTGGGGGGCAGGCCTGGGCGTCGATGATTCCTGCAATGCGTTTTTCATAGCGGTCACGGATGTCGTTGGCGTCGTTGAGGGGATGTGTCTCGCCGGGAGGAATCAGGGTGGTTGCCAACAAGGCGCCATTGTGCAAGGTCAGCAGTGCCTGAAGCACGGCATGGTCGGGTACACGCAGGCCAATGGTCTTGCGCGCAGGATGGCTGACGCGCCGGGGCACTTCCTTGCTGGCTTCCAGGATAAAGGTGTAGGGTCCAGGGGTCGCGGCCTTGAGCAGACGGTACTGGGCGTTGTCAACCCGGGCATAACTGGCTAACTCGCGCAGATCACGGCACAGCAGTGTCAGGTGGTGTTTTTCGTCCACGCCGCGCACACGCCGTAAATTATCGACGGCAGTTTTATCATCCAGATGACAGACCAATGCGTAGCTGGAGTCGGTCGGCACTGCCAGAATGCCACCGGACTCCAGCAGGGCAACCGCCTGCCTGAGCAGCCGTGGCTGGGGGTTG
>JADJFE010000021.1 GCA_016708725.1 Candidatus Aalborgicola bjergmarkensis | reverse complement strand
ACATCCGCGTCCAGTAGAGCAAATGCTGTGGGGGTGGGGAACCCTGATGCGTCACTTTTTGTGTTTGCCCTCCAGCGCTGCTGTCGCCGAGCATGGGCGTGGCGACCACGTCTGCTACTTTGGTAGCGTTTTCCTGCCTCGCGTACGCAGCGTGCCCGCTGTGTCGATGCACAGTCTTTGCAGTAGCGATTACCACGATCACAACGGCTGCATATGAGCACCAGGATGCTGCAACGAGCACACAAGTAACGCCTTGCGGGAGGTTCCATCGCCAAAAGTGGCCGACGGGGGTTGGGCTGGACAATGCCTAGAGTTTCGTGACATACTGACACTGGCAACGTCGCCCTCCGGCTCGGGGCACGACATCGGTTTGAACTTTCGACGTTATTGGCTGATGTCGTGCCTGCTTCGAGCTTTACGGCAAGCTCGTTTCTCCCTCCCGGATTGCTTGGCTAGTGCATCCCCAGCCTTGCCTCAAACGCAAATCACAACACCACATCCCGAGAATTGCGCCGCCACGCCATGGGGGTCTTGAAACTCGCCCTTCGGGCTCCTTTCAAGCCCCCCATGGCGTGCAAATCCGTAGTTCTGCGCAATACCTCTGCCGCCAGATTGACGCGCATTCCGGCAGCCATTCACATGCAGCATTGGCAGGCCAGGGTGAGGTTGCTGATGCGTTCTGAGCCACCTTGGGACTTGGGGTGAATGTGCTCGATTTGCAGCGGCACGTCCTTTGAACCACAGTAGGCGCAAGTTCGGCCCCACTTCTCCAGCAGATATTCCCGTACTTCGTACCCGGCCAGTGTGCCCTGTTGGTACTGTGCGCCCTCAATCTCTGGATTCTCCAGCGCCTGCGTATCAAAAGCGTACCAGCTCCGTGCTGATGGCCGATACCGGGGCTAAACGTTCAAGGCGGCGCACCCAAGCCATACAGGTATCAACCCGATGTTGCAGACTCGGTGCCAGCCTGCCTTTTTTCTTGTTGCCACGGTTAAGAAAGCGGGGCGCACGGTAGCGCAGCTTGCTACGCCGTAGCCTGCGGTGTGCCCGCCTTGAGGTGATCGCTTCGCTGATCTGCCTGCCACGGTGGTGTAGCTCGAACAGGTTTACCACGGCCACATCTTTGTCCTCTGTCTCACGCACCAACGCTATGCCGGTGGTTTTGCTGCCGGGGTCGAGTTTGACCCGCAACATCTGAAATTCGCTATCTTCGGCCTTGCGGTCAATAATGCGAATGGTGAACGGCATCACCTTATGTACACGCGCCCGACCACGCTCCAGTAACAATCTGGCGCGTTTCTCGCCGTACGGCATCAGTGGTCTGCCGCTCCTGTCTAAAACAAATACTGCCATTTCAAATCCTTCTGCCCTTACGGGCCTAGTTACGCTGGTCTTGCGACCAATCTCCCCTCGGGAATGTCAGCAACCGGCTCCTACTCTTGCGAGTAGCGACAAAGACCTTCGACCCTTTACCTTTGGTCTGCATGATTCTCAAGCCTTGCAGAGCAGCAGACTGAGGAAGCATCTGCTGGTGCGTCTTGACGACCTGTTACTAACGTAGCGGGTTGAGTACCGCTTTCCCTGTTTCAACCTAGCTATCAGTTTTTGGCTTCAAGCTCCGCCCTTTAGGGCGGGGTGATTGACCCAGCCGAAGCGTCAGTTTGGTGGTGGTGGGCATGCCTGAGAGAGGATCGCAATGTGCCAAAATGGGGATTTTAAGGATGGGTCAGGATTTTGTAGTGTTTTGTAGTATCCAGGCATGCACACCACCGAACTCTTTCGCGTACGAAACCTCTACAAACGCTACGGCACGGCCACTGTGGTCAACGACCTGTCGTTTTCCATCGACGCAGGCGAATGCCTGGGCGTGATTGGCCCGAATGGTGCCGGAAAAACCACCACCATTCGCATGTGCCTGGGGCTGTGCGCACCGGATGGTGGCAGCATCCATGCCCTGGGTCTGCAAATGCCGCAGGATGCTCTGGCCATCAAAGCGCAGCTGGGCGTGGTCAGCCAGATGGACACGCTGGACCCGGACTTCACTTGTGCAGAAAACCTGCTGGTCTATGGCCGTTACTTCGGTCTGCGCGATGCCCAGATCAAGGCGCGCATTCCCGAACTGCTGGAGTTTGCCTCGCTGAGTAACAAGATGCAAGCACGTCCGGGTGAGCTGTCCGGTGGCATGAAGCGCCGACTCTCGCTGGCGCGCGCCCTGGTCAACGATCCGCGTCTCTTGCTGCTGGACGAACCGACCACCGGGCTGGACCCGCAGGCGCGCCATCTGATGTGGGAGCGGCTGCAATTGCTGCTGCAACAGGGCAAGTCCATCCTGCTGACCACCCACTTCATGGACGAGGCGGAACGCCTGTGCGACCGGCTTCTGGTGCTGGACCACGGTTCAAAAATCGCCGAAGGCCGCCCGCGCGACCTCATCAAGCAGCACCTGGAGCCGGATGTGGTCGAGGTGTACGGCGTGGGTGCACTGGCGCTGCAGGAGTCACCCTTGCGCACGCTGGCTGCGCGTGTCGAGGTCAGCGGCGAGACGGTGTTCTTCTACACCGCCAATGCTGCCGCCTTGCTGCAGGCCTTGCAAGCGTACCCGCAACTGCGCACCCTGCACCGTCCCGCCAACCTGGAAGACCTGTTTCTCAAGCTCACTGGCCGCCAGATACGGGAGGATGCATGAATACACCTTCGCTGTGGCGCGCCCCGCGCCTATCGCTGCGCTTTTGGCCGGTATTCCTGCGCAACCTGCTGGTGTGGCGCAAGCTGGCCATTCCTAGTCTGGTGGGCAACATCGCCGAACCGCTGATGTGGCTGGTGGCCTTTGGCTACGGCATGGGTGCGCTGGTCGGGCAAATCACGGTAGCGGGTCCGTCCGGGCCGGTTCAGGTGCCCTACATTCTGTTCCTGTCCAGCGGTTCGATTTGCATGAGTGCCATGCAGGCGGCATCCTTTGAGGCTTTGTACTCGGCGTTTTCGCGCATGCACGTGCAAAAGACCTGGGACGGCATCATGAATGCGCCGGTGGGGCTGGACGACATCGTGCTGGCCGAGATGCTGTGGGCCGCCTTCAAGTCGTTGTTCACCGTCACCGCCATTTTGTGCGTGATGCTGGCGCTCAATATCAGCCACAGCCCCAAGCTGCTGGTGGCCTGGCCGATACTGCTGGGCGTGGGCATCACCTTCAGCTGTATTGCATTGATTTTCAACGCCCTGGCCAAAGGCTATGATTTTTTCACCTACTACTTCACGCTGTTTCTCACCCCCATGATGTTTCTCAGCGGCGTGTTCTTTCCGCTGGAGCAGTTGCCGCAGGCCGTGCGCGTGGTGGCCGACTGGTTACCTCTGAGCAGCGCCGTGCAGCTGGTGCGCCCCTTGTTCATGGACCAGTGGCCGCAGGATGCCTTGCGCCACGCCAGCGTGTTGCTGGTGTATGCCGTGGTCGCGTTCTGGATCGCCCTGGCCCTGACACGCAAGCGCTTTCGACTGTGAAAACTTCCCGATCCTACTTGTGGCCAAATTTGGCATAGTAGGCCACCACCGCCGGATTTTGTGCGATACGCTGCATGTGGGCGTTCAGTGCGGGGGCGATCCTTTCCACCAGATCGGTGGGTACATGGTCCAGCCGCCCGGAGTTCAGCCCGTGCACGTCCACAAATACCTTCAGGTCGGCGACTGTCAACCGGTTGTCGGCAAAATATTCCCCGCCGCGCGCCATCAGCTGTTTTTGCAGCCAGCCCAGGTACTTGGGCATGGACTCGTTGACCAGCGCAATACGCGCGGCTTTCAACTCGTCGCCCTTCATGCTGAAGCTCGGACCCAGTTTCACACCGGCTTCTTCCACCACATAGGCCACTTCGTCGCACAACAGCGCCTGGTAAGTGTCTGTGGGGTAAAGGCCAGCCAGCTTGCCCACATAGCGCAAAATGGCGTCACTTTGCGTCACCTGCACGCCATCCACGTGCAAAACGGGTACCTGGCCGAAAGGCACGGTCTTGCGAACCTCGGAAAATTCGTGGAAGGAAAAGCGGTGGTCTTCAAACGCAATACCGCCAATGGCCAAAGCCAGACGGATGGGTTCGGCGCGGCCGCCGTGAAAGTCGAAATAGGAGAGTTTGAGTTGTGGCATGGTGTTCCTAGCTGGGGAGTTAAGTGAAAAGTGAAGTGCGAAACGCGCCCGATGTTAAGGCAAGTGATATGGTTGTTGGATTTAGCTCCCTCGCCCCAGCGAGGGAGAGGGCTGGGGAGAGGGGCTGCTGGTGGCTTTGCGCTGGAATTTCATATTGCCCGTGATATCACACATGCAAAAACTGCGATGCGAAACCCTCTTGCAAGCCTTTGTGGCATCTTTTTGGCCACAAATAAGGCATGAAATAAGCCTCCAGCCCCCGTGGGATGCGCGGCTGCAGCTATAAATAATGTAGTAAAAATAACCCCGTCCACAGCACTGCAGAACATCCAAAGAGCCGTATCATGACAAGCCAGTCCCCTCCCCGCTGGGGCGAGGGAGTAAAAACCCAACGGCCACATCACTTTAAATCACACCCACTAACATGGCCCTACGTCAACCTGTTGCACCCCTGCCTGAAGCGCTTCGCCCAACGGTTCTGGATGAGGTAATCGGGCAGTCGCATCTTCTGGGCGAAGGCAAACCCTTGCGCGTGGCTTTTCAGTCCGGGAAGCCACACTCGATGATTTTCTGGGGGCCTCCAGGCGTTGGGAAGACCACCCTGGCACGACTGACGGCAAGCGCTTTTGATTGTGAATTTATCGCCTTGTCTGCCGTGCTTTCTGGTGTGCGGGACATCCGCTCGGGCATGGAACAAGCACAACAGAATCTTCAGGATGGAAAGAAGACCATCTTGTTTGTGGATGAGATTCACCGCTTCAACAAATCCCAGCAGGATGCATTGCTTCCCTTTGTTGAAAGTGGTCTGGTAACCTTTATCGGCGCGACCACCGAGAACCCCTCGTTTGAAGTCAACTCCGCTCTTTTGTCCCGTACCCAGGTGTATGTGTTGAAGTCTCTGACGGAAGATGAGTTGAAGCTGCTGCTGCAACGGGTGCAGGACAAGGTTCTTGGCCATCTTCAATTCGAGGATCTGGCCGTTGACACCATGATTGGTTACGCCGATGGTGACGCCAGAAGGTTTTTGAACCTGCTGGAGCAGTGTGCCAAAGCTGCCGACGTGGCGGGACGCACCACCATTGATGCCGACTTCATCGCCAATGCGCTCACCCTGAACAGCCGCCGTTTTGACAAGGGAGGCGATAATTTTTATGACCAGATTTCAGCACTGCATAAATCCGTTCGTGGCTCCCATCCCGATGCTGCCTTGTATTGGTTGATACGGATGCTCGATGGCGGTGCCGATCCACGGTATCTTGCAAGAAGAATTGTCAGGATGGCCTGGGAAGACATCGGTTTGGCCGATCCAAGAGCCCTGCAAATCGCCAACGATGCAGCCGCAACCTATGAACGCCTTGGCAGCCCGGAGGGTGAACTGGCGCTGGCTCAGGCCGTGATTTATCTGGCGGTTGCCGCCAAAAGCAATGCGGGCTACCTGGCATACAAGCAGGCAAGCGCCTTTGTGCAACAGGATAAAAGCCGTGAAGTTCCCGTCCATCTAAGAAATGCCCCCACCAAACTGATGAAAGAGCTGGGGCACGGCCATGCGTACCGCTATGCACACGATGAACCAGGGGCTTATGCTGCGGGTGAAACCTATTTACCCGAGGGGATGAAAGACCCAGGATGGTATCAACCCGTTCCGCGAGGCCTGGAGATCAGGATTGGTGAAAAACTGGCTCTTCTCAGGAAATGGGATAAGGAAGCGGGTAAGGGATAATCCGTCCCCATGAGCGGCAATACTTTTGGTAATCTTTTTGCAGTCACCAATTTTGGTGAATCCCACGGTACAGCCATTGGCTGCGTGATTGACGGCTGCCCGCCGGGCATGGCCTTGTGTGAGGCCGACATTCAGGGCGACCTCGACCGGCGCCGCCCCGGCACCAGCCGCCACGTCACACAGCGCAACGAACCCGATGCCGTGCAGATTCTCAGCGGTGTCTACCAGGGGCAAACCACCGGAACGCCGATTGCACTGCTGATCCACAACACCGACCAGCGTAGCAAGGACTACGGCAATATTCTGGAGTCGTTTCGTCCGGGGCACGCCGACTACAGCTATTTTCAGAAATACGGCCTGCGTGATCCACGCGGCGGCGGTCGCTCGTCTGCCCGTCTGACCGCACCCATGGTCGCCGCCGGGGCCGTGGCCAAAAAGTGGCTCAAGGAACACTACGGCACCGGGTTTCGTGGCTGCATGACGCAGCTCGGCGACCTGCCGATTGCCTTCGAATCCTGGGAACATGTGGCGCACAACCCGTTTTTTGCCCCGGTTGCCAACGTACAGGTGCTGGAAGACTATATGGATGCCCTGCGCAGGTCCGGCGACTCTTGTGGCGCACGTATCCGCGTCAACGCCTACAACATGCCCGTTGGACTGGGCGACCCCCTGTTCGACAAGCTCGACGCCAGCATTGCCTACGCCATGATGGGCATCAATGCCGTCAAGGGTGTGGAAATCGGCGCAGGTTTTGCGAGCGTGGCCCAGCGCGGCAGTGTGCATGGCGATGCGCTCTCCCCGGAAGGCTTTCGCAGCAACAACGCCGGCGGCGTTCTGGGTGGCATCTCAACCGGGCAAGACCTGGAGGTCAGCATTGCCATCAAGCCCACCAGCTCCATCACCACGCCGCGCGAATCCATTGACGTGCACGGCCAGTCCACACAAGTCAGCACCAAGGGGCGCCACGACCCCTGCGTCGGCATTCGCGCCACGCCCATTGCCGAGGCCATGCTGGCGCTGGTCGTCATGGAGCACGTGCTGCGCCACCGTGCCCAATGTGGCGATGTGGTGCACACCCTGCCCACCATCGCCGCACAGGCACAAAATCCTGTTCCCCTGGACGGCGTTGGCTGAGGAAAGCCAGAAAAGTCACTTACACTATGGGGATGGAAAGCTGGCCGAGCGGTTTAAGGCACCGGTCTTGAAAACCGGCGAGGGTTTACGCCCTCCGTGGGTTCGAATCCCACGCTTTCCACCAAGTACCCTTGTAAGTTTATGATTTACAAGGGTATTTTTCTTTTTGCACCGCTGGCAGGTCAGGGCCTGAAAGTGCAGCGCCTGATGGTCAGCACAAACGTGAGTGTCAGAGAAATCGCTCGAAAGATGATTAAATCCGTGATCCACTGGCTGGTGTTGTTGGTATGCGTACAAACCGCACAGGCCCAGCCGACACTGCTTTTTGTCATTGCCGACACGGGTGACTGCCGCAACCAGGGAACGGCCCAGGTTGCCGCTGCCCTTAAAGAACAGCCCGGCGCAAATGAAGGAACATTGCTGGAGGTGGGTGATCTGGCCTATCCGGTCGCAACCCGCGAACGCTTGCTGGAGTGCCATGAGCCGTATTGGGGCAGTTTCAGAAAACGCCTGGCGGTGCCTGGAAACCATGATTGGAGTGACCCCGATGCAGCGGGGTTTTTCAGCATCTTTCCACAGCCGGTACCGCGCAAGGTTCCATTGGATAGCGATGGCACCTGGCAGGTTTTGCTGCTTGATAGCAATCTGCGTGGAGTCGCCTGGGATGCCCAGACAAAATGGCTGGAGACTACGCTGGCGCAGAGCAAGGACGAGTGCTTGATCGCAGCCTGGCACCATCCGCGCTGGTCCTCTGGTCGGCATGGGGACAACGCATTCACGCAGGCGCTGTGGGAGCAGATGCAGCGCAAGGTGACGCTGACACTGCACGGCCACGACCACCATTTTGAGATCCTGCCCGCGCTGGATGCACAAGGAAACCCATCGCCTGCGGGAGTGGAATCGTTCATCGTCGGCAACGGGGGTGCCTACTTGTATCAGCCGGGCAGCAAGGTGTATTCAAAACGAACACAGTTCGGGGTTTGGGGATTCATGCGGCTGGAGCTGGAGGGAATGCACTACCGCTGGCAGGCCATTGGTGTTGATCGTATGGTCAAGGATTCCGGCGCGGGTACGTGCCGCACTGTCTCAGGGAATAAATAAGGCTACTCAAGCCGCAAGCTCCGTCAGCGGCAAAATCCCGTCGTCTTGCACCAGTTCGCGTGCATAAGCGAGCGCCGCCAGAATGTCGTCTCGTGTGATGTTGGGGTAAGCATCAAGCAACTGTTCAAGACGCCAGTCCGCCGCCAACCATCCCAGAATCAGTTCAACCGAAATGCGCGTCCCCTTGATGGTTGGCTTGCCAAGCAAAATTTTGGGGTCACACACGATGCGTTCGCGCCATTGCATACCGTCCTCCTTTTTGTGAAACAAATGGATTGTGCCCTTTCACCCGCGCCATCCCTGCACCTCGCAACGCGCCCGCCCCAACGCTTGCAGGGTTTCCAAAATTACGGGCAGACTCTTTTTCCAGCCACCCTTACCCGTAAAGCGCGCTTCGATGTCGCTGATGCGCAAAGGTACTACGGTGTTCTCCAGCACACGCGCCACCACCTTGACCTGTTCCGGCAAAGCAGCGGGCCAGGACATTTGCTCTGTTTTTTGCGGCGATTTTTCAATAGTCAAATTGGCATCTAGGCCACCTGCTGCGCGGCATGCGCCCACCAGTGCATGACGAAATCAGCGCAGTGGAAAGTTCAGAGGCGGTAACGCCGCTCCAGCGGGCGATAAAAGTTTGCGCTTCAGCGTCAAATGTGTTCATAGGCCTTGTGGAATGTGCGTAAGAAGCTATGAATTTTGATATATCCGGTAGCGCACGTCACCGCTTCATATCTCTCTTAAAACCAAGCCAGGAACACGCCGGAAGTCTTTGCTATTGGCTGTAAGCAGTCTAGCCGGTTGCAGCAATGCCGTCGCGGCGATCAGGGCATCCGGTAGTTTCAGTCCGGTTTCACGCCGAATGCGCGCTGCTTCATCGGCCACTGTTTTTCCGACTGGAATCAATTGGCAAATGTCGAGCAAATCCATGGTAACGGCCAAAGACTTTGTTGTGTGGCCACTCCAGGCCAGCACTTCCGCTCGGACAATGGAGGAAATGAGCGCCTGTCCCCGTTGCAAATGATCCTGCAACAGGGCGACGGCGTGCTCCGGCAAGGCATCGTTGAGGAAAAGAATTAAGGCGCTGCTGTCAAGAACCAATGATGGGTTTGCTTTCGCGGTCATTTTTTTCCCAATCCTGACGTGATTGCGCCAGCTCGGCTAACACTGCTTCGCGGCTGGCATGCCCAAGTGCTCCACGGGCACGCAGCAAGACAGAGGCCACCGACAGCGGTAATGCATCGGTTGTTGGTTCTTCCAGAACCACCACCACCGGACGTGGCTCTGCCAGCAACGGCGGCGCCGCGTCCAGCCAGACGAGCTGATTACCGTGCAGTTGGGCTGTATAGCTGTGCAACATGGACAAAACCTTTTGATGTGTGAGTACCCATTCTAGTCATCCGCGCCAGCCTCAACACATCCCCTACAGGCAAGTTTCCATCAGCCGCTCTTTGAGCTTGGACCAGCGCTGGCTTACCTGCTTGCCCTTGATTGCCATCGCCAAGGCCTTCTTCTGCCCGACCAGCACGACCAGGGATTTGCCTCGGGTAATGCCGGTGTAGATCAGGTTGCGCTTGAGCATCATGAAGTGCTGGGTGCACACCGGTATCACCACTACCGGATATTCGGAACCCTGGGACTTGTGGATCGTTGTCGCGTAGCACAGCACCAGTTCATCGAGTTCATCAAACGGATAGCTGATCTGCCTGGAATCAAACTCGACCTGCAGCAAGGCGTCGTCCTTGTCGATGGCAGTCACGAAACCGATGTCGCCGTTGTAGACATCGCGGTCGTAGTTGTTCTCGATCTGCATGACTTTATCGCCGACACTGAAGCTGTAGCCGAACTTGTCGATGCTGAACTCTGTCGGAGGATTCAGCGCGGCCTGCAAGGACTGGTTGATGCCGCGCGCGCCGGTGATGCTCCGGTTCATGGGGCACAGCACTTGTATGTCGCGGATCGGATCAACGCCAAACTTTCTGGGCAGGCGGGTTTGCACCAGATCAACCACGGTTTGCACGATATCCTCCGGCTCATCGGCGGCGACAAAATACAGGTCCGATTTTTCGCCTTTTTCCGGAAAGGACGGATAGAACCCCTGGTTGATCTGGTGGGCACAACGCACGATGCGGGAGGCGGCGGCCTGGCGGAAAACCTCGGTCAGGCGGATCACGGGCACCGTGCCGGAATCGATCAGATCGCTCAAGAATTGTCCCGGTCCCACGGATGGCAGTTGGTCCACATCGCCGACAAGAATCACTGCCGTGGACGTGGAAAGGGCCTTGAGCAGCTGGTTTGCCAGTGGTACGTCAATCATCGAGCATTCGTCTGCGACCAGCAGATCGCACACCAGGGAATTGTTTTCGTTGTGCTTGAACTGGCCATTGAGGGGGTTTACTTCCAGCAGGCGATGGATGGTTTTGGCTTGCAGCCCGGTCGATTCGCTCAGGCGCTTGGCTGCCCGGCCCGTCGGGGCGCACAGCAATGGTTTGACTCCCTTGGCCGTCATGATGGTCAGGATGGATTTGACCAGTGTGGTCTTGCCCACACCGGGGCCGCCGGTGATGACCAGAATCTTGGAAGTCAGTGCAAGGCGGATGGCTTGTTTTTGGCTATCTGCCAACTGGATGGACAGTTTTTGTTCCACCCAGGGAATCGCCTTGTCGGCATCGAACGCGGGCAAGGTGGAGGTGTGGGTCTTGAGTCGGCGCACCTGGTTGGCGATGGACTGCTCGGCGTGGTACAGCGGGGCCAGGAATACGCAGGGGCGCTCGGCTACGGTATCGGGATACAGCACCTTGTCTTCGAGTTCTTCGGCGATGGCCTCTTCGATGATGGTTTGCTCGATACCCAGCAACTTGATCGCCAGACCAACGAGTTCATCGTAGGGCAAACCGCAATGGCCCTGGGACGAGGCCTCGCTCAGGGCATACGATACGCCCGCCTGGGCACGCAAGGGGGAGTCCTTGGCAATGCCGATTTTCTGGGCGATGGTGTCCGCAGACAAAAAGCCGATGCCACGAATATCCTTGGCTAAACGGTAGGGGTTGGCGCTGACCGTATCAATGGCATCCTGGCCGTAGGTCTTGAAGATGCGCACCGCCCTGGATGTGGAAACCCCATGCGCATGCAGGAACACCATGATGCTGCGAATGGCCTTTTGATCGGCCCAACCGGCAGTGATCATTTTTGAACGTACCACGCCGATGCCTGGAACCTCGCGCAAACGCTTGGGGTTTTGTTCAATGACCTCGAAAACCGTTGCGCCAAAGGCCTGCACCAGTTTGCCAGCGTAAATGGGGCCGATGCCCTTGACCATGCCCGAGCCGAGGTAGCGCTCGATTCCCGTCAGCGTCGTGGGAGCGGAAATCTTGACAAATACCGCGCGAAATTGCCGCCCATGCTCCCGGTCCATCACCCAGTTGCCACTGGCCGAGGCGTACTCTCCGGGAGCCACCGTCGGCGCATGCCCTATCAGCGTGACCAGATCGCGCTCACCCTTGACCTTGAGGCGCAGCACACAAAAGCCGTTTTCCTCATTGTGAAACGTGACGCGCTCGACCAGACCGGCCAGACGGTCCAGTCCGGCGGGTGCAGTGGGTGCAGCGGAGGGATCATCGGCGTTCATTGGTCGGGAATATGAAGATGCAGCGCAACATCCTGGTCCAGCGTGGCGATGCATGCCAGCATCGCATTCCTGCACTGCGCCATGAGTGCCGGTACATCCTCCATCGTCATGCCGGTGGTAGGAATAGCTGGCAAATCCTTGATGATGACTTTCCCGGCATGCAAGCGGTTCAGTCGCATGGTTCTTCGGTAGGTGCTGATGCACACGGGAACGATGGGAACTCCGGCTGTGATGGCCATCTGGAAGGCCCCTTTCTTGAAGGGCAGCAAGCCCTTACCCAGGTTGCGCGTACCCTCAACGAAAACCCAGATGGATGTGTTTGCATGCGCCAAGGTGCTGGTTGCCTTGCGCATGGCCAGCTTGGCCTTTTCTGCGTTGCCACGGTCAATCAGCACATTGCCGGCCAGCCAGTATATCTGCCCGAAAAAAGGAACCCATTTCAGGCTCTCCTTGCCAATCGTTACCGTACGCCGTGGCATCACGCTACCGAAAATAAACAGATCAAAGTTCGATTGGTGGTTGGCAACCAGCACGCACGGCTGGGTGCATTCCTTCAATGCCTGCACCTTGAATTCGGTTTGCAGCCCCAGAATAGGAATGGCAGGAAGCGAATAAACCCGTGCACATAAACGGGTGTTGTCAGGGTTGAAGGGGCGCAAAAAGACGATGACAAAATTGATGCAGCAGGCAATCAGAAAATGTACGCCCAGGAAGATCAGTCGAAATACGTGCAGCATCATGTGTCTTTGTGATGGGTGACCAGAATATCCCTGGCCATGGCGACCGACATCGACACGATGGCCGGTCCTATGAACAGCCCGACCGGGCCTAGCAGCTGCAGTCCACCGATGAGACCCATCAGCACCAGAAAAGGGTTGACCTTGACTGCATTGCTGATCAAGCCAGGTTTGACCACGTTTTCAAAAACCACCCAGACCAGCAAGAGGTCTATCGCCATGATGACGGCGTAGGTGACATCGCCCGAGAAGTACAGGTAGAGCACTGCCGGAAAAATGATGATGGGCATGACCATGGGGATGACCCCCAGCAGCCCTGCAATGAGTCCGAGCAGCAGACCTGACTTCACGCCCGCCAGCACCAGGGGAACGGCGAGCAGCACGCCTTCGACCAGCCCCACCAGGACGACGCCGTTGATGGTCCCACGCAGCGCCAATATGCCTTTATTGACCACATGGACGCTCTTGTCGCTGAACCAATGGCTGATTGCCGCTTCGTAGTGCGACTTGATGTAGGGGCCATCCTTGAGCATGAAGTAGAACGAAATCAGCATGCAAATCGCGTTGACAATACCGGAAGACAATTGCAAGGCGGCAGCAGAAAGCCAGTTGGTAAGCTGGTTGTCACTCACCTGGTTAAGAATGTCCAGAAGCCCATCGCTGTGTCCAATATGCTCACTCCAGAGTTCCTTGAGTTTGTGCGCGTAGGGCAGGTGTTCGACAAATGCGGGAACCGGGACGATTCCTTCCTTGTTTTTTGCCAGGTAACTGGAGCCCGCGCGGTAGGCATCCACGATGTCATAGACCACGTAGGCCAGTGGCAGGACAAAAACCACCGCAAAGAGTACGGAAAACAGCAAAGCCGGGTTCTGGACCCTGGAGTCAAAGCGATGGGTCGCCCATTCGAAAAGTGGCCAGAGCGAAATTGCAAACACCGCACCCCACACGATTCCGGGCAGGAAGACTTTGAGCATCCAGGCGGTTAGCAGCATGAAGGCTGCGGCGAAGGTAAGGTAGCGGTTGGCGTTCATGGACATGAAAAGACGGAGCCGCTGTGCGAGTTCGGCGAACCAGTGTGGATTTTATTGGACACAATCAAAATGGGCCGAGAAATAGGCCGAAAATAGGCAACTTTGGGAGTTTGACGTGATGTATCGGACGTATTTGATGTATTTACTAAAGCTGAGTCTGACTTTGTTTGTGGCGGTCTGGCTGGGTGCCTGTGCAAGCAGCAGTCCGGACGTGATCCAGCGCGGCGATGCCCAGCGCCTGTCGCAGGTGGAAGACGGCGTGGTGCTGTCGGTTCGCGCGGTGGTGGTTGACGGCAGCCAGTCGGGCGTTGGTGCGACTGTGGGGGGGGTAGTGGGTGCTGTGGGTGGCTATAGCGCCAGTAGCGTGCAGCGCGAAGGACAACTGATAGGTGTTCTGGCGGGCGTTGCGGGTGCGGCGGCTGGCAACGCCATCGAACGCATGTCAACCCGTGAGGATGCCGTTGAAATCCTGGTTCAGCTCAAGGGCGGTGAGCGCCGCGCCATTGTGCAAGCCAAGGCCACTGAGGTTTTTACCCCCGGTGATGCGGTCATCCTGATTACCTCCAGTGGCAAGGTGCGCGTCACCAAGGCTCCCAGATAAGCATCCATAAGCATCATCCACTTGGACAAAAGGCATTTCAGTGCTCTTGGGCCATTGCTGGTGGCCATCGTGCTGTGTCTTGGTGGATGCGGCACGCAACCGGTGGCGCGTCGTGGTGCGCACCCTTCCGACACCACTGCCATAACACCCCGACTGACCCAGCAGCAGGCGGATGATGTCAGCATTTACGCTATCGGCCTGGTAGGCACCCCGTACCGCTACGGGGGCAACACACCTGCCACAGGGTTTGATTGCAGTGGTCTGATAGGCCACGTTTACCAAGCCAGCGTTGGAGTTGCCCCGCCGCGAACGGTTAGCAAGCTGCAGGATTGGGGCTATCCGGTTGTCGGCGATACTCCCCGTGCGGGCGATCTGGTTCTTTTTGCCAAGAATGACACTGCCACCCATGCCGGCATTTATATTGGTGGTAGCCGCTTTGTGCATGCCCCTTCGACGGGTGGCGAAGTCCGGCTGGATGATTTGACCTCCAGATACTGGGCAGCCCAGCCGGTCATGTTTCGTCGGCCTTGAGCCTTGAGGTTTGCATGGATGATGGAATGATGGAAGAAGCCCAGAGCAGAAGGGTCCGCGAACAACTCAAGGCGCTGTCCTGGTGGCTTGATGCATCCATTCGCCTGCCCGGTGGGTTTCGGATTGGCGTGGATGCCATCCTGGGGCTGGTGCCGTTTCTCGGCGACATACTGGGCGTGTTGCTTTCTGGCTATATCGTGGTGCAGGCTGCCCGGCTGCGGGCGCCCCGTGGTGTTCTGCTGCGCATGTTGCTGAATGTGGGGGTCGAGGGACTGGTGGGCCTGGCTCCGCTGGTGGGGGATGTTTTCGACGCGACCTGGAAAGCCAATCTGCGCAATGTACGCCTGCTGGAAGCGCATCTGGACCAGCCGACCACCCCGGCGGCCACAACAACAACCACCACGGCGGCTGCCAACTGGCGCTGGTTTGCCGTGGTCGCGTCGCTCCTTGTCCTGTTCATTGTGCTGATAACCGTGCTATCCGTGCTGGCTCTGGGCTGGCTCTGGTATACGATACTACAAAAATAGAAGCGCCTCCCGCACGTCCCACAAGGGCTAGAGGCTTATTTGCCTTGAAAACCTCGAAAGAACTTCAGTCCGCCGCAAAGCAGTAAAACAAGCCCTGCACCGCCGGTTTTTGTCAACGCCTGCTGGCTGCACCCGACCGTGTTGTGCGAGGAATTCCACGATGTGGACCAGGCATCGGCGGCCAGACCGGTGCGGTCATGGTGGCCGGTCATGGCCGAGCCGTCGCCACTTTTTTTCCATTCGCCGCAGGTCATGTCGGGCATTCCGGTGTTGGAAGAAAATGCCGTGCCATCAACGCGCGAACCGGTCAGGATGTCGTGCATGTTGGGCGTGTCGCCCCGGCCTTTGACCAGTTCGCCTTTTTCATCCAGGGCGCTTGCTTTTGTCAGGTTGTTGGCGCCGTGCAACTGGTCCACATTGCTGGCGATCAGCGCGCCCTTGGCGTTGAACCACGGGCCTTTGCCGATGCGGTCGCGGGCGTTGACCACCGGCGTTGTGCTGGTCCAGCCGGTGCTGAGGTAGGCGCGCCAGGTGCGCGCACCGGCGCCAGCGGCGGCGGCCAGTTTCTGGCAGTGTGCATCAGCACCCGCCAGACCGCCCAGGTCCGCGCCATTACCCGCGCCTGCGCTGGTGATGAAAAACCCCATAGGGCCGGAGGCTGGTGTGTCGGCGTGCGCAAACAGCGCAGTGGTGGCTGTTACGGCGATGGCAATGAGGTGGGTGGTTTTTTTCATGGGTGTCTCCTGTGAGGGGGTAATAGGTTAAAGGGCGCGCCGACGGAACATACCATAACCTTCCATCTGCATGACTTCCTCGTTGTTCTGGTTGAGGAGTTCCCAGCGGCTTTTGACCAGGCCCACCTTGGGCTTGCTCTCCATCACGCGGGATTCCAGCACCACCTGGCGCACACGCAGGGTGTCACCGGGGCGCACGGGCTTGAGCCAGCGGATGTTTTCCAGACCGGGCGATCCAAGGCTGGCAGATTCGTTCAGGTAAGCGTCGCACATCATACGCATGGTCATGGCACATACATGCCAACCGCTGGCGCACAGACCGCCAAACAGGGTTGACTTGGCGGCGGTTTCGTCGAGATGAAAGGGCTGCGGATCGAATTCCGAGGCAAAACGGATGATGTCCTCCTTTGAGACGCTGACGCTGCCATATTCGACGACTTTTCCCTGCGGAAAGTCTTCCCAGTAATATTTGTACACTTTTTAAAGCCCTCACGGATAGACCCACACTGTTTCGGCATAGCTGCTGGTGCAGAAGCCTTCAAGGTCGCATACGCGGGCAAAATAGGCCACCCTGTCACCCGCATTGAAAGGCACAACCGTGTCCAATCTGGCCGGAGGGTGTGACACGGTGCCCAACAGAACGGATTGTCCATAGTCGATGCGGTAAAAATCCACATAGTCTATCCCGTTACTGGCCGTCACGGCGGCGGACAGTTGCACCACATCGCCGCGCCGCGCGTCCGTGACCGAGGTGGTTAACGCAATATCCGGTGGTGGGCCAGGGATGTAAAGCTCGCCGCCGCCGCAGGCACACAGCAAGGTCGGCAAGGCCAGCGCCAAAAATCTGCGGGTAACGTCGGTCAAACCGTTTTGGTAAACATTCATGTGGGAAGTCTCCAGGTAAAGCAATAAAGCAGTGCATGCTTAACGCCATGCCCGGACCTTTGGTTGTCCTGGAGCATGGACATCGCAATGTGCCAAGCGTGGATATTGGCGCTGGCCTATGATTCGTCCCCATGCCACGCTTTACTTTCGACAACACCTACGCCCGTGCGCTCCCTGGCACCTATGTATTCTGGAAACCCACCGTGGTACCTGCGCCACGGATGCTGTTTTTCAACACCCCCCTGGCCGAGCGGCTTGGACTGGAACTGGAGCTGGATAGCGCCGGATTGTCGGGTACGGCAGGTGCGGCGGATGCTGCGCTGTTTGCGGGTAACGTGCTGCCCGAAGGCGCCGAGCCGCTGGCCCAGGCCTATGCGGGTCATCAGTTCGGCGGCTTTTCTCCACAGTTGGGCGATGGCCGTGCGCTGTTGTTGGGCGAAGTGATAGACAAGAGCGGCCAGCGGCGTGACATCGCCTTCAAGGGCTCGGGCCGTACCCCTTTTTCGCGTGGCGGCGACGGCAAGGCCGCAGTCGGACCCATGCTGCGCGAGGTGCTCATAGGCGAGGCCATGCAGGCGCTGGGCATTCCCACCACGCAGGCGCTCGCGGTTGTGGCCACGGGCGAGGCGGTGTACCGCGACGCCGCCACCCTACCCGGCGCGGTGCTCACCCGCGTGGCCGCCAGCCACCTGCGCGTGGGCACCTTCCAGTACTTCGCCGCGCGTGGTGAACTGGAACAGCTGCACCAATTGACCGAATACGCCATTGCACGCCATGCCCCGGAACTGGTGGGCACACCCGAGCGTCACGTGGCGCTGTTGCGTTTTGTTGCCGTGCGCCAGGCGCGGCTGATCGCGCAGTGGATGAACGTGGGCTTCATCCACGGCGTGATGAATACCGACAACATGACGATTTCGGGCGAAACCATCGACTACGGCCCCTGCGCCTTCATGGAAGCGTACGACCCGGCCACGGTGTTCAGCAGCATCGACCACGGCGGTCGGTACGCTTACGCCAACCAGCCCCTCATCGCCCGCTGGAACCTGGCACGCCTGGCCGAGACACTGCTGCCCTTGATGGCCAACGGTGACGATGCCTCCCAGGCCGATGCGGTTAATGAAGCGGCGGCGCAGGTCACGCAGGTGATCGACGAATTCCCAGCGCTCTATGCGGCAGAGCTGCTGAAAGGCCAACGCGCAAAGCTGGGCCTGCTGCCGAATGGACCGGGCAGCGACGACGCCACACTCGTTGCTGACTGGCTCGCGTTGTTGCAGCAGCACCGCGTGGACTTCACGCTCGCCTGGCGCCGTCTTTGCGATGCGGCCGAGGGAGACGCCAACCCGCTGCGCGCCTTGTTCGCCGAACCCGGCGCAGTGAACCCGTGGCTGGCACGCTGGCAGGTGCGCTGCGCACGGGAAGATACTGCAGACGATGCAAAATTTGACCGTGCGGCGCGTATGCGTGCGGTCAACCCCTGGGTGATTCCGCGCAACCACCGTGTCGAAGAAGCACTGAGCGCTGCGTCCGAAGGCGATGACCTGACATCCTTTGAGCGACTGCTGTCCGTGCTGCGGCGACCTTTTGATGAAAACCCGGATGCAGCACGCTATGCCGATCCCGCACCGGCGCAGATCACGGCGGCGTACCAGACGTTTTGCGGTACCTGATGAACCTGATGAACCTGTGATGGGTTTGAAAGCAAGGTTTAATCCCCCACCAATTCGTTGAGCTTATCGGCTTCAAAATGCTCGCGCAAGGCCGCATCGTCTGGCACGCAATCGGTGGCGTTTTGCGTAAAGGACAGTTTTTCAATGGCTTTCCACAGTAGCGCGATCTGGTGCTCCTGGGAGCTGGCGGAGTTGATCAAGCCATGCAAGGTCTGGCTTACAGGGTCATCCTCGCGGGTAATACCGTAGGCGCTGAAGCCCGAATGGGTGGACGCCACATCGGCACTCTCCCCCGTCCTGGAGGGGATGATCCGCGCCGGAATCCCCACAGCAGTCGCCCCCGCCGGCACCGGCTTGAGCACCACGGCATTGGAGCCGATCTTGGCGCCGTCGCCGACGACAAACCCGCCCAGCACCTTGGCACCCGCGCTGACCACCACATCCCGGCCCAGCGTGGGGTGGCGCTTGGTCCCCTTGTACAGCGAAGTGCCGCCCAGGGTTACGCCCTGGTAAATGGTGCAGCCGTCGCCCACTTCCGCCGTCTCGCCCACCACGGTGCCCATCGCATGGTCAAAAAACACGCGGTTCCCGATTTCGGCGCCCGGATGGATTTCGATGCCGGTCAACCAGCGCGCCCAGTACGAGATAAACCTTCCCAGCCATTTCAGGCCATGCGTCCAGCACCAGTGCGCCGGGCGGTGCAACAAAACGGCATGCAAACCCGGATAACAGGTGAGAACCTCCCAGGCGCTGCGGGCAGCGGGGTCACGTTCAAGAATACATTGGATATCGGAGCGTAGGCGTGCAAACATGGGCAGGAGTCTACCCGCTACGCGGATGTCCGGTTGGCGGCAGGGAAGCACAGAGAACGGGCCTTGTGTCCACTAAGGGCCAAATCGGCCAAACTCCTCATGAGACGTGCGCAGGAAGCTATCAAAAATTTAGCAACTCACGCACCCCAGACGCCAATGGTACGCTCCATCCAGACCACATCGCGCTGCCAGATGCGCTTGTTCCACGAGATTTTTGGGCGGCGGTTGAATATGATCAGGTGGGTTTCATCCGCGCCGCAGCGGTCAGCGTAGTCTGCAGTTTGCACCAGTCCCTGCTTGATCGTGGTCTCCAGTCCCTGGTGCAGGATTTTGAGTTCGATCACCACGCGCTGCACCGGCCCCAGGTAACCTTGCGCCTCGTCAATGGGCCACTCCAGAAAGAGGTCGGTGCGGCGGCGTCCCAGGCCATATTCGCGGTTGATGCGTCCGCCGCCATTGACGATGCGCTGCAAAAAGGCTTGCAGCAGCAACTGCGGCCCGGCTTCCTTGTAGTCGAATTTTTCCAGCCAGATGTCCGAATTTTCCCGGAAGAACTGCTGAAAACCGGAAAGCAGCTTTTTCATGTCCAACCGGCGCTCGGGCGTCAGGTACCAAGGCTGTTCGTGCGTGATGCGTGTTTGCGCAATCCAGGTCAGCTCACGCGGGATGACTTCCTGGTAAATGCGGTTGGCAATGCACAGTTGGGGACGGGTAGTGATCAACCCCAGGTCTTCCACATACTGCTGGTCGTCGGTGGTGACATCAATGCTTGCCGTTTCTCCCTCCAGAAGCGCCGCCACAATGCCGTGTACGCGCGGTTCGCGCAGTTTGTCGGTCAGTTGGTCCAGGTGCGTGGCGCGGCTCTGGATCAAACGCTCACGCGCAGCTTTATAACGCTCCAGCGTGATCGGCACGCTACGATCCCGCGCCTGCCGATCATTCCAGCTCACTTCCAGCCCCAGCGCGTTGACCAACCAGGGTTGACCCGCAGTGTCCAGCCACAGTTCCGGGTAGATGGCCGCATCAATCGACTGACCGGTGGCATCTGTATGCTGCTGCCACAGGTACTCGGTCTCAGCACGGCTGAAGTTGCCCAAACGCAGCGATACGGCCTTGATGTTGAATGCCGAACCACCGGTGATGATTTCGTGGTGCGCAGTGTGGATGCGATAGTCACGCACATCGCGCACGCCACACAAAATCATGGCTTGCGGAAAAGCATCAGGGCGCTGGGTGTAACCGGTGCGAATCTGGCGCAAGAGCGAAATCAAAGTATCACCTACCAGCGCATCCACTTCATCCAGAAACAACACCACAGGCTGGTCGCTGACCTGCGCCCAGTACGTCAACAGACTCGATAAGCGGTCTCCGGCGGGAGTGCGCTCGCCCTCTTGCCCCAGCCAATCACCTAACCGCTGGTCTTTGAGGTAAAGGCTGGCCGCTTGGGCAATGGCTCTGGTGATGATTACCATACCGCGCTCCAGATCGCCACGCACTGCCTGGGCATTCTCGATATTGGCATACAGCGCCCGGTACGTACCTTGTGCATTCAGGTGGTGCATCAGTGCCAGCAACGCCGTGGTCTTGCCAGTCTGGCGCGGGGCGTGCAGAACGAAGTAGCGCTGCCCGGCGATCAACGATTCAATTTCAGCCAGATCAATCCGATTCAGCGGGTCAATCATGTAATGTTGCCCAGGAACCGATGGGCCAGCGGCATTGAAGGTCGGCATATTCCCCTTGGTCGATTGCTTCGTCACAGTTTAACCGCAGCACCAAGGCCAACTACAGAAACCCGTTCCGTGTTCACTTTACGTGGTTCTTTGCAGAATAGCCTTGGCAATACCACGCAGAATGTGGATTTCCTCCTGCGTGACGGCTGCGCGGTTGAATAGCTGGTTCAGGCGGGGCATCAGCTTTTTCGGCGCTGCCGCATCCAGAAAACCCAAGGCCAGCAAAGCCTGCTCCAGGTGGTCGAGCATGCCCGCCACCTGCTGGGCATTAGCCGGAATGGGCACTGGCACGCTACCGGATGTCGCGCCCTCACCCGCAAAGCCACCCAGCGCCAATCGCCACTCATAGGCAATGACCTGCAGCGCTGCGCTGATGTTGAGTGAACCAAACTGGGGGTTGGTCGGGATGCTCAGGCACACATGGCAACGGTAAACGTCTTCATTGCGCATGCCAAAGCGCTCCGATCCAAACAGAAAACCCATGTGTAAAGCGCATGGAACGTGCGGGGACAGCTCTGAATTTAATAGCTGCGCAAAATATTCCCGTGGCGTGCACGTAGGTGGCCCAAAGTCGCGTGGCGTCATGGCCGTGGCGCACAGATGCGTGATGCCATCCAGTGCCTCGTCCAGCGTCGCGACAATGCGGCATTGCTCCAGCACATCCAGCGCTCCGCTGGCGCGCTGGATGGTTTCTTCGCGCCGCAGCACATTGTCCCAGCGCGGCGCCACCAGCACCAGGTCGTCAAAGCCCATGGTTTTCATGGCCCGCGCGACGGCGCCGACATTGCCAGCGTGGCTGGTGTTGATCAGGATAAATCGGGTTTTTGTCATCTGGTTAAAATCTGCGCCCCTGGCTGATGATAATTCAGCCTTGTCACCCGTCACACCATTGCATATTCCTTCAACCACCTAACCACTTGAGCATTTCCCTGGATGCAACACATCAGAAATTTTTCGATCATCGCGCACATTGACCATGGAAAATCCACGCTGGCCGATAGGCTGATCCAGCGTTGCGGCGGACTGGAAGCGCGGGAGATGGAGGCGCAAGTGCTGGATTCGATGGACATCGAAAAAGAGCGCGGCATCACCATCAAGGCGCAGACCGCTGCCTTGCGCTACACAGCCAAAGACGGCCAGGTCTATAACCTGAATCTGATCGATACCCCCGGCCATGTGGACTTTTCGTACGAGGTCAGCCGCTCACTTTCGGCGTGTGAAGGCGCATTGTTGGTTGTTGATGCGTCACAAGGCGTTGAAGCGCAGACAGTGGCCAATTGCTACACCGCGCTGGACCTGGGCGTCGAGGTGGTTCCGGTACTCAACAAGATGGATCTGCCCAACGCCGATCCCGAGAGCGCCAGGTCCGAAATCGAGGATGTGATCGGCCTGGACGCCAGCGAGGCCATTGCCTGCTCGGCCAAGACCGGCATGGGGATTGACGATATTCTGGAAGCCATTGTCGCCCGAATTCCGGCACCTAAAGGCAATCCCGATGGGCCCTTGCGCGCCATGATCGTTGACAGCTGGTTCGACAGCTATGTCGGCGTGGTGATGCTGGTGCGTGTGGTCGATGGCCGGCTGGCCAAGGGCGAGCGCATCAAGCTCATGGCCTCGGGTGCGACGTATAACGCCGACAACCTGGGGGTATTCACGCCAGCCTCGCAGCCCAGAGATTCACTGGAAGCGGGTGAAGTGGGTTTCGTGATTGCCGGTATCAAGGAGTTGCAAGCGGCCAAGGTGGGCGATACCGTCACCTTGATCAAGACAGGCAGCGGCGGTGCGGCGTTTACCGCGACCGACCCCCTGCCGGGCTTCAAGGAAATCCAGCCGCAGGTGTTTGCCGGTTTGTATCCGACCGAAGCCAATGCCTATGATTCGCTGCGCGACAGCCTGGAAAAGCTCAAGCTCAACGATGCCTCGCTGCACTACGAGCCTGAAGTGTCGCAGGCGCTGGGCTTTGGGTTTCGCTGCGGTTTTCTGGGCCTCTTACATATGGAAATCGTGCAGGAGCGGCTGGAGCGTGAGTTTGACCAGGACCTGATCACCACGGCGCCCAGCGTCGTGTACCAGGTGGTGAAAGCGGATGGTGAGGTCGTGATGGTGGAGAACCCGGCCAAAATGCCCGATCAGAGCCGCATGGAGGAAATCCGTGAACCGATTGTGACGGTACACCTGTACATGCCGCAGGAATACGTCGGTGCGGTCATGACGCTGGCCAATCAAAAGCGCGGCGTGCAGATCAACATGGCCTACAAGGGTCGCCAGGTCGTTCTGACCTACGACATGCCGCTGGGCGAAATCGTACTGGACTTTTTTGACAAGCTCAAAAGCATCAGCCGAGGTTATGCCTCGATGGACTATGCGTTCAAGGAATATCGTACCTCGGACGTGGTCAAGGTGGATATTTTGCTCAACGGCGAGCGGGTCGATGCCCTCTCGATCATCGTGCACCGTAGCCAGGCGCAGTACCGGGGCCGTGCGGTCGTCTCCAAGATGCGCGAGATCATCTCCCGCCAGATGTACGACGTGGCCATCCAGGCGGCCATCGGCGGGGCCATCATCGCGCGTGAGACAATCAAGGCGCTGCGCAAGAACGTGCTGGCCAAATGTTATGGCGGAGATATTTCACGTAAACGCAAACTCCTTGAGAAACAAAAAGCAGGTAAAAAACGCATGAAGCAAATCGGTTCGGTGGAAGTTCCACAAGAGGCATTCCTGGCTATTTTGCAGGTAGAAGACTAATGCAGGCGCTTACCTCTGCCGTTCTCGGTGCCTTCGTGCTATATGCAGCGTCCTGGTACTTTGGCGCCGTCGAAGGCAATTTCGCGCTATTACTGTTCATGGCCACCACAGTCACCGGCATATATTGGCTGGCCGAGCGTTTTTACTTTTTGCCGCAACGCCAGAAAGCTGCAGCAACGCTGGAAGCCGAGGACACCAAACGCCGTCAGAACCTTGACAAACTCGGCATCCAGCAAGTCGATGGCGATGTTGCCACCGCCAAGGCGCGCATACTGGCACAGCCCTGGTGGCTGGACTGGACTGCGGGGCTGTTTCCGGTGATTGTCACGGTCTTTTTTCTGCGCTCATTTCTGGTTGAGCCGTTCAAGATACCATCGGGCTCCATGATTCCTACCTTGCTGGTGGGGGATCTGATTCTGGTCAACAAATTTACCTATGGTTTGCGCTTGCCCGTGCTCAATGCAAAAATTACCGAGGGCAACAAACCCCAGCGCGGCGACGTGATGGTGTTTCGCTACCCGCCCAAACCGAGCCTGGATTACATCAAGCGCGTGGTCGGAGTGCCTGGGGACACCGTCGCTTACCTCAATAAACGTCTGACAATCAACGGCCAGGCTTTGGCCACGGAAGCGGTACCCGAATTCTTTGACGAAGATGCCATGCGCTACTTCAAACAGTTCGAGGAATCCCTGGGGACTAAAAAACACCGTCTGCTCAATGATGACAATCGCCCGGCCTTTATCCCCGGTGCCAGCAATTTCCCTGGCCGCAAAGACTGCAGTTACACGGTCGAGGGCGTCACGTGCAAGGTGCCTGAGGGTCACTATTTCATGATGGGCGACAACCGCGACAATTCGCTCGATTCGCGCTATTGGGGTTTCGTTCCAGAAGAAAATATTGTTGGCAAGGCTTTTTATGTCTGGATGAATTTTGGCAATCTGAAAAGAATTGGCTCATTTGATTAAGGAGGAATACGCAAAATGGCAGTGCAACGCAAATCCACACAACGTGGTATTAGTCTGATTGGCTTGGTCTACAACGGTGTTGTGCTGGCGTGCGTCGGTTTGGTCGGCGCCCAGGTATTGCCCACCTACATGGAATACACAGCAGTCATCAAGGCCGTAAACAAAGCGGCCAGTGAGGGGGGAGCTGTCGTCGAGGTGCGCAGCACTTTTGACAAGATGGCGCAGATTGACGACATCCGCACCATTTCCAGCAAAGACCTTGAAATCACCAAAGAAGGTGAAAAGGTCGTGGTGAAATTTGAGTACCAGCGCGAAGTTCACTTGGCAGGCCCGGCGTGGCTGACGATGAAATACGCTGGCCGCTCTGGCAAGTAACAGCAAGTAACACCAAGGTGGTCAATGGCTTGTCTGCGTTGCAACAGCGTTTGCAACACCAGTTTTCCGATGCATCCCTGTTGACACGGGCTCTGACGCACCGAAGTTTTGCCATTGACCACTACGAACGTCTGGAATTTCTGGGCGACTCGGTGCTCAATCTGGCAGTTTCCGATTTGCTCTATGCACGGCTCAATACCCTGCCCGAGGGCGACTTGTCCCGCGTGCGCGCCAATCTGGTCAAACAGGACACCCTGCACCGTCTGGCCCTGGACTTGCGCTTGCACGAAGTCTTGCGCTTAGGCGAAGGCGAGATGCGCTCCGGTGGCCACAAGCGCCCCTCCATTCTGGCTGACGCACTGGAAGCCGTCATCGGTGCGGTCTACCTGGACGCTGGTTTTGCCGTAGCTAAGGCACTGGTGCTGCGCCTCTTTGACACCGTGGCCATTACCCCGCAGATGGATGCCATCGCCAAAGATCCCAAAACCGAACTCCAGGAATGGCTGCAGGGGCGCAGAATGCAGTTGCCGCTCTACAAGGTGGTATCCACCGAGGGTGCGGCGCATCAACAAAGTTTTCGCATCGCATGCGAGATTGCCGAATTAGGCTTTACAGAACACGGCACAGGTGCCTCGCGCCGGGCTGGAGAGCAGGCCGCAGCGGCGGCCATGCTACAGGCCATCAAGACAAAATCCAAGGTATCTAAGGCATCCACGGCATGAGCACTCATAAAAAAATAGCGCATCCCGCTCATTCCACGGGGGATTCAGACGAAAAGCACCAAGAGCAGCTTGATGGCATGTTATTGGGTTTGCTCAAGAAACCACCTGTGCTGGTACAGCAAGCCAGTGCTGCCGGGCAGCGCTGCGGACTCGTGGCCATCGTGGGCAAACCCAATGTAGGCAAATCGACGCTGCTCAACGCGCTGGTCGGACAAAAAATCAGCATCACCTCGCGCAAGGCCCAGACCACGCGCCACCGGATCACCGGCATGCGCACCATGAACCAGACCCAGTTCGTGTTTGTCGATACCCCCGGTTTTCAGACCCTGCACAGCAACGCGCTCAACCGCTCGCTGAACAAGACCGTCCAGGGTGCGGTAGCGGATGTCGATCTGATTTTGCTGGTGGTGGAAGCTGGTAGCTTCACCCCGGCGGATGCGCGCGTGCTGGCCTTGCTGGACAAGAATATTCCCGTACTCCTGATTGCCAACAAGCTCGACCACGTACACCGCCGCAGCGACATTGCGCCGTGGCTTGTGGGCATGCAGGATAAGCACAATTTTGCCGAATTTGTTCCCATGTCGGCCAAAAATCCAAAAGACGTTGAGCGGCTTTTGACCATCTGCGAGACCTATCTGCCCGAACAAGCCTGGTGGTACGCCGAAGACGAGTTGACGGATCGCAGCGAAAAATTCCTGGCTAGTGAACTGGTGCGCGAAAAACTCTTTCGTCTTACCGGTGACGAGCTACCGTATACCTCCACGGTAGTGATTGACACATTTGCAGAAGAAGCGCCGCAGAAAAAAGGCCAAAAACGCTTGCTGCGTATTGCCGCCACCATTGTGGTCGAGCGCGAAAGCCACAAGGCGATGGTGATCGGCGACAAGGGTGAGCGCATCAAACGCATTGGCATGGAAACCAGGGTCGAGCTGGAAAAGCTGGCTGATGCCAAGGTGTTCATCGAATTGTGGGTCAAGGTGCGTTCCGGCTGGGCCGATGACGAGGCGCGGGTGCGCAGCTTTGGCTACGAGTAAACGCATCAGCGACGAACCCGCTTATGTGCTGCACCGCTACGACTGGAGCGAGTCCAGCCTGATTCTGGAGGTGTACACCCGCCACCATGGCCGCATTGCCCTGATGGCCAAGGGCGCCAAACGGCCCAGTTCCAGCTTTCGCCCCGTACTGTTGCCGCTGCAGATGCTGCGCGTGGCTTTCGGTGGCAATGCGGAAATCCGCAGCCTCAAGAGCGCCGAATGGCAAGGCGGGCACGTCATGCCCACGGGCGATGCCTTGCTGTCGGGTTACTACCTCAACGAGCTGATTTTGAAGCTCCTGGCGCGGGACGATCCGCACCCTGCCCTGTTTGATGTGTACGCCCATGTCGTACGTGTACTGGCAAGCGAACACGGCGAAGCCTTGCAAGCGGTACTGCGCAGCTTTGAGCTGCTGCTGCTGCGTGAAATCGGCTTTCTGCCGCAACTCGATCTGCAAACCATGACCCTGGAGCGGCTCGATGCCAACGCCTCTTATTGCCTGGTGCCAGAAGGCGGATTGCGTCTGGCGCACAGCGACGAAGCAGCAGCCAGCCTGAGCGGTGCCCAATGGAGCAGTCTGCAGATGGCCTTGCACGCCAATGCCCCCTTCACCAGCACCTTGCGCGCCTGCGCTGAAGTTGGTACCGCACTCAAACCCCAACTGCGCGCGCTGCTGCACTACCATTGCGGGGTACACATCCTGCGCACACGGCAAATGATGATGGACATTTACAGCCTTTGAGATAGCTTATGAATATGCAAAGTTCACAACACACCGCGCGCACCGCGTTATCGGTCAACCTCAACAAGGTAGCCTGGGTGCGCAACACACGCCATCTGGCCATCCCCAGCCTGACACGCGCGGCCAACTTATGCTTGCAAGCGGGCGCGTCTGGCATCACGGTGCATCCGCGCCCGGATGAGCGCCACATCCGCGTCGATGACGTGCGCGATCTGGCCGCTGTGTTGCAGTCCTGGCCGGATCGGGAATTCAATATCGAAGGCAATCCGTTTCACAATCTCATGGATTGCCTGATGGATCTGGTGCAGCGCAAGTTGCCGGTGCACCAGGTGACCTTTGTTCCCGATGCGCATGGCCAGTTCACCAGTGACCATGGCTGGTCATTCCCGCAGGATGCCCCGCGCCTAAGACCCGTGATTGCCCAGGCACAGGCATTAGGGGTGCGTGTGAGTCTGTTTATGGACGCCGAAACTGTACAAATGGCCGCAGCCAAGGAGGTGGGTGCAGACCGCATCGAACTCTACACGGAGCCCTACGCCGCAGCCTGGGGTACATCCACACAGGAAGCGCAGTTGCAGCGCTTTGCTGCAGCGGCGCAGGCCGCACATGCTGTCGGTTTGGGTGTGAATGCCGGCCACGACTTGAACCTTGCCAATCTGGCGGCTTTTGTGCGCACGGTGCCAGGCGTTGCCGAAGTTTCCATAGGACACGCCCTGATTGCCGATGCGCTGGAGCTGGGTTACTGCGCTGCCGTGCGCGCCTACCTGGACTGTTTGCTGCCGAGATAAGATGGTCTACGGCATTGGCACTGACATTTGCGACATACGCCGCATCCGCGCCAGCCTGGAACGCCACGGTGAGCGCTTTACCCAACGGATACTGAGCGAGGCCGAATGCGCCACCTGGAAGACGCACAACGCAAACTATCCCGAGCGCGGTGTGCGCTACCTGGCCACCCGGTTTTCGGCCAAGGAAGCCTTCAGCAAAGCCATTGGCCTGGGGCTATGCCACCCCATGAGCTGGCCCCTGTGCGAAATCGCCAACCTGCCAGGTGGTGCGCCTTGTGTGGTTTTGCATGGTGCGCTCAAGGAGTGGTTTGAGGCACGCCGCCTGAGCGCGCACATCACCCTGAGCGACGAAGCCGACTACGCAGTGAGTTTTTGCGTGGTGGAAAACAACAGCAACAAGCCAATCAACACGGGTTGATGCAGCATATACCAACTCAGACTCCAGCGCCCCAGCCACGCCAATGCGCGCGGCGCTGGCAGCAAGGATAGACGTTCCATCCACGCGCGCCTGTGCAGCCACTGCCCCGTGGCCATGCCGCACCACACCATGCCAAGCCAGGGCAGCAGCGGCACATAGTCCTCGGTGATGGGCTTATGGCTGATAAGGCCAATCCAGTTCCAGACCTTGCCATTGAGCACAGCCAGTTCGGGCCAAATCCCATGCAGCCATGCGCCCGACAAGCCCAGACCGATGGCAACCAATGCGCCTAACCATAGCCAACGCCCCCAGGAGGCGCTCAGGCGGCACACCAGCAGCATGGCCGCAATACCGTGCAGCACGCCAAAATAAATCCAGCTCTTGGGAAACATCAGCGCTGAGCCCGCGCTGACCAGCACGGCGCAGCCTGCAATCTGCAGCCAGCGCCGCCAGAAAGCGGGCCAGCTTTGCCCGGCGGCCTGCGCACACGCCTGGGAAAATCCGGCGCAGAACAGAAACAAACTCACAATGCAGGTGCGTTGCACCGTCCAGAAGGGGTCGGTGTAAAAATTCTGCTGGATGTAGCCGCTGTGGCTCAGATCAAAGGCGAAATGAAATGCCGTCATCCACAGCACGGCAAAACCGCGCAACGCATCCAGCGCGGCGTGGCGCACTACTGCAATGCCTGAACGCCCGCCACCAGCCAGCCACTGCTGTTGCCATTGACAGTGTGGGTGGCATTGACGGGCTTGGTCATGTTCCAGACTTCCCTGAATGGATTGGGGCCTGCCGAAGCGTCTTCACGGATCATGCCGGAAAACTCCACACTGGCCATGTATTCGCCAGCCTTTTCCTCGATTCCCAGTAAATGCGCTTCCAGCATGACCACTTCGGTATGGTTTGCGCTATTGCCCGGTTGTGCCTGGTGTTCGGCCAGTTGCGCCTGAATTTCGCGCAGCATGGCATCGGTCATCATGGCACGCAAAGTGGACAGGTCAAAGCGATCCCAGGCCGCCTGCAAGTTGACAAAATTCGTTTTGGCCGCCTTGAGAAAGCCCTCGGCATCAAAACCTGCAGGAACTCCCCAGCTTTGCGAGCCACTCAAGCCGGAGCCGATCATGGAGCCAGTCGGTGGCTTGTCTGCCTCAAAGCCCATGCTGCTGCGCTCCCATGGGCGGGCCGAAGCATCGTTGCCCACGTTTTCCGCGCGGTAGGTCCTGGCGTCAGACAGTGGCATATTGCCCGCCCCCTGAAATGCAAACGGAGCTTTTGCGTTTGCCGCACGGCGACGCATGAACCAGCCAATGCCAGCGACAACCAGCAGCGCCAGCATGACCAACATCAGCACCTGACCAAAACCCTCCCCCATTCCCAGGGAGTTCGCCAGCCAGGCCAACCCCAAACCGGCAGCCAGCCCGCCCAGCATCGCTCCCCAGGGCCGCTTGGGTGCGGTTGTGGGCGATGCTGCCGGAGCTTGTGCAGGTGGTGGAGGTGGCGTGGCTTCGCGCTGCGTGACGTTGGACGATTGCTGACCCACGGATTTACCTCCACCCAGGCGTTTGGCATCCGCCTGCAGTGTGGTCAATGCCAGCATGAGGGCAAGAAGAAAAGTCCAGAATTTCATGCTTCCTCCTGTATTGTGTGGGTCATTTTTATCGCCAGAGCGCCCTCATCAACTGGCCGCTACGGCAGCCTGCTCCTCGGCTTGGGGAGTCGTGGATGGGTTGTTTGCTTCCCCTTGCACCTGGGTGACCGGCTCAGATGGTTTCGGTGACTCCACCGCTTGTTTCTGCTTCTTGACAGCTGGTTTAGCGGCTGATTTAACCGCTGGTTTAGCGACTGGTTTAGCGGCTGGTTTTTTCGCCGCAGGTTGAGCAGGTTGAGCAGGTTTTACCGGTTTAGCAGTTTTAGCAGGTGCAACCGGCTTTTCAGCGGCAGGAGCAGGAGCAGGAGCAGGAGCAGGAGCAGGAGCAGGGACAGGAGCAGGCTTGGGCGCGGGAGCGGGAGCAGACTTGTCAGAGGATTTTTTCACGGCCTTGGCAGCTCTGGTTGCGCTCACCATCTTTTCCCCGCGCGCGATCAGGGCCAGTTCACGCACCTTTTCGATGTCTTCATCGCTATAGACCCCGTTGACGCCGGAGATGGCGGCGAGTTTCATGCCGTGCTTGAGGCCGAGAATGTAGATTTCGCGCACCTTTTCCCACTCGATACCACGCCCGACCGTGAAGTTTTCAAAGCGTCCTTCCAGTGCCAGCACAATGGTTTCGGCCAGGCAGGCATAGGCCACGTTTTTGGGAAGACCGATATTCTTCATCTTGACTTCGCCGGGCAGCAAAATCTCACCCGACTCGATGACCAGCACATCGGGCCGCTTGGCCACCTCGCTGCGCGGCAAGTCCAGCGGGCGGGCCACATCGGTAATGACGCAGCCCGGTTTGACCTTCATGATGTCCAGAATCTTCTTGCCAGCGCCCGAGGTTGCCGTCACGATGATGTCCATGTCGGCAATATCCTTGTCGGCATGTGACGAGAGGAACAGTTTGGCATCCGGCGTTTCCTTGAGGATGGACTCGCGTATGCCGAGTAGCTTGGCCGTTTCAGGTGACACCAGATGCACCTCATCCACGGCCTTGGCCAGCAAACGCGCGCAGACCGAGCCGATGGCTCCGGTGGCACCCACCACCATTGCCTTGCATTGCACCTTTTCGCCCGGTTTTGGGGGTGGTACCAGACGCATACGCCTAATGGCATCGCGTGCGGCCCAGAGTGCGCCCGATGCACTGTAACTGTTGCCCGTAGTAATGGGCAGCGGGGCGCGCTTGGCAACCGTCAGACCCGCATCCCCCACTACCTTGGTAAAGGCTCCCAGCCCCATAATTTGCGCGCCCATGCGCTTGGCCATGGCTGCAGCAGCCAGCAAACGCCGGTAGGTGAATTCGGGGCTGTGGGCCATGATTTCCTTGGGCGTACCGCCTACCGAAATCAACCAGCCTTCAACTTCGACGCCGGTTGGCGACTGAATGCCTGTCACGGTCGAATAAACAAACGGCGGTGCATACGCCATGATTTTTTCGAGCGAGTTCATCATGATCGGCGGTGAGACCTGCGACAGCACCTCAATCGGTTTAACACTTTTGAAATACTCTTGCGACAGCGGATGAATGACAAATGCGAAACGATTGACGCGCTTGAAGCCCGATGGGTAAATGATGCGCGGCTCCAGATTCAGATCGGCGATGAAGGATAAATAATCATCTTCCATGATGTCATCGGGATCTTTTTCCAGCACGGCGATGAACATGGCTTCGATCACGTTGCGTCCGATAGCCCGATCAAACATGTGCGGCGAGCCGTCAATAATCATGTTGACGCCCTTTTCCTTGAAGCGCGCGATGCGTTCGTCATTCACCGAGGACGTGATGATGGTTTTGCCAGCGAATTCTTCAATCGAATAGTCGTCCAGGTCTTGTACCTGGGCCACGATCACCGAGGCTTTCTGCATCGCCTTGCGCATCAGATACCGGGTCCAGTCCTTGAGCGGCCCGGCTGCCAGCACACCGTTGGGAACCCAGTTGGAAACGTAATGGCTACCGCTGGCATAAAGTTCGAGCGCACCCAGCGAGGTCAGCAATTTCGGCACCCCCAGTTGCAGCAGAGGGTCGGCAAATTGCAAATTTTGCGTGTACTCCGACAACACCGCAGCCAACTTGAAATTGGTCATGCCCGAGAAAAACAGGATGTTGGCATTGTTGAAGAAATTACCCAGCGATATCTGGACATGGCGCACGGCCCATTCTTGCAAAATACCGCGCAAACGTGCTCCGGTGGTGACGGGGACACGGTTGACCACGCGGCACATGCGCGTTGTCTCCGCTTCCTCGAACCGGCGTGAGCCAACGGCATAGTGGTCTTTCACCATGCCCAGACCGATGGCATCCGCATGGTTTTCCCAATGTTTAAGCAACTCAACAGCACGGTCCACATTACCATCAGCGCCGAAACGCTTGACGTTGACTTCCTGTCCCATGAACTGGGTGGTGAACTCGTAATCCTGGTCACTTTTGCCCAGACTGATACTGACAACTTTCTTCATATGACTCCTTTTGTAAAAAAAAACGATTATGACCGAGCATCGGCATGTATGTCGGTCAATGTACGCAATTTCTGGCTGCTTTCAAATTGTCGATTAACGCCATTCAGCGGATCGGTAAAGGCAATGTTTCTGGCCAGCAATTGCAAGGGACGTGCGTAGTTTGCGCTGCCTTCGGGTGTCAGGGTGGGATAGATACCATCGCCCACAAGTGGCAGGCCTAGTGCTGCCATGTGCACACGCAACTGGTGCCGCTGTCCCGTGACGGGTTGAAGGACGTAGCGTGCCAGTGCGCCCTGCACTTCCACCGGACGAATATGGGTAATGGCGTTGGGGTTGCCCGCCACTTCGATTTGTTGCATGAAATGCGCACCGGCAACGATGCGGCTTTCGCGCCGCAAGGGCCAGGACAAAGACATATCTGGATTCCAGGGTGCAATGGCTTCATACGTTTTCTCAACCGCGCGCTGTCGGAACAATCCATGGTAGAGGTTGCGCGTAGTCGGTTGCAACGAGAACAGTACCAGCCCGGCGGTATCGCGGTCAATACGATGCACCGGTACCAGCGCATCGTTGTCCAGCGCACGTTTAAGCCGCACCAAAAGCGTTTCCTGCAGGTATTTTCCTGAGGGCACCACGGGCAAGAAGTGCGGTTTATCGACCACCAACAGATGGTCATCGCGCCACAGCACACGGGCTTCAAACGGGATTTTTGGCTCCACTTCCAGTGTGCGAAAGTAATAGAGTCGGCAGGGCCGACGTACGCTGTGGTAACTGCAATCGGCACGAATCGGGATGCCGTGTTCGTCCATCACCGCACCGGCATCCATGCGCTGGCACCACTGGGCCGCCGAAACATGGGGAAAACGCTGTACCAGAAATTCCAGTACCGTCGGCCACTGGTTTGTACTTGTACTGGGAAGCACCACGCAGCTCGCTCCCACGCCATTGCGGCCAGGTGGTCGATTGCACGGATCAGACACGTTCAAATACGCTCAAACACGCTCGAACACCAGGTCCCATACCCCGTGACCGAGCCGGATGCCACGGTTTTCGAATTTGGTCAGCGGACGGTAATGCGGTTTGGGTGCATAGCCCCCCAACTCGGGATGTTGCGTCCTGGCGCGGTTGATGAGCAAAGGCTCGGCATCGAAAACCTCCAGCATTTGCGCGGCATAAGGCTGCCAGTCGGTGGCGCAATGGATATAGCCCCCCGGTTTGAGCCGGGCGGCAACCTTGGCGACCAGCGGCGGCTGGATCAGGCGGCGCTTATGGTGTCTGGTTTTGTGCCAGGGGTCGGGAAAAAAGATATGCACGCCATCAAGGCTTTGCAAGGGCAGCATGTGCTCCAGCACTTCCACTGCGTCGTGGGCACAGATACGGATGTTGCGAATCTGTTGCTCGCCAATACGCTTGAGCAGTGCGCCCACGCCCGGCTCATGCACTTCGCAACACAGGAAACGGGTACTTGCCAGTTGCTGGGCGATCTGCGCGGTGGCTTCGCCCATCCCGAAACCGATTTCCAGCACAATGGGGGTGTTTTTTGTGCCATTTATGGCTGTATCGCCCGTGGAATGTGCGAATACAGCTTCTAAATCAATAGCATTCTGCTGGTAAGGCAGCAAAAATTGTGCGCCGAATTTTTCAAAAGCCCGCGCCTGTCCATCGGTGGTGCGACCCGCCCGCTTCACAAAGCTTCGGATGGTGCGCATGAAAGGTAAAGGTTGGGAGGGGCTATGTTCGCTGGTCATGGTTTTCATGGCTTATTTGCCTCCTCCAGCAGCGCCGTGATCTGCGCATCTTTTTCGCGCCACAGCAACTGCACCCATTGGCCAAAGGCATCACGCAGCCCCGCATCACGTGTGTAGTCGCCATGCAGCAAATGCTCCGGGATTGGCAGGGTGCGCATGCGCACCACGATGCGGTGGACTTTACCCAAAAGAAAATCGTTGAATGTCGGGGCGCCGTCGGGGTAAACGATGGTGACATCCAGGATGGCGTGAAACTTTTCACCCATGGCATTGAGCGCCAGCGCCATGCCTCCGGCCTTGGGTTTGAGCAAGTGGCGGTAGGGAGACTGCTGGCGCGTGTGTTTGGCACGGGTAAAACGGGTGCCTTCCAGAAAATTCATGACACTCGTTGGAATGAGCGCATATTTTTCGCACGCACGGCGCGTGGTTTCCTGGTCTTTTTTTCGCATTTCGGGATACTTTTTGAGGTATTCCTCGCTGTGGCGGCGCATGAATGGGAATTCAAGCGCCCACCAGGCCAGGCCCATGACGGGTACCCAGATGAGTTCTTGTTTGATGAAGAATTTGAGCAGTGGTATGTGCCGGTTGAGCAAATGCTGCAACACCAGAATATCCACCCACGATTGGTGGTTGCTGCTCACCATGTACCAGCCACGGGAATCGAGTCCTTCAACCCCCTGCACATCCCAAACGACTCTCTGGGTCAGCGCCATCCAGCCGCTGTTGCACGCAATCCAGTTTTCAGCGATGAACAACAGCACCGGGTCAATCAACAGACGTACCCGCTTGAAGGGCAGGATGAATTTAAGTGCTGCAAAACACAAAAGTATGGGCACCCAGAAGAGAATATTCAAAGCCAGCAGCAACGTGGCAATGGCGCCAATCAGGGGAGTGGGTAAAAAGTTGAGCATGGAGTATCTGTTTTCCATTTCCAATTGACGGATGGCGCAAGCTGGCTTGTCTACCGCCTGTGCCATACCGCAGCAAAAAATCCATCGGTTGCATGCCGGTGGGGCCATAGCCGCAGATAGAGCTGGCCCGATTCCCCCCCGCTGCACAATGCCGGGGCATCGTCCAGTTTGAGTCCGGTCAGGATTTCGCCTGCGGGTACGGGTTCAAAATCAGGATGCGCAGCGGAAAATGCGGCGGCAATGGCTTCGTTTTCTTGCGGTAACACGCTGCAGGTGGCGTACACCAGCCGACCACCTGCTTTGACCAGACGCGCAGCGCCTGCAGGATGGCTGCCTGCTGGACCGTCAGTTCCTGCACGCTTTGCGGGTTCTGGCGCCATTTCAGGTCCGGGTTGCGGCGCAACGTGCCCAGTCCGCTGCACGGGGCATCCACCAGCACGCGGTCGATTTTTCCTGCTCAGGCGTTTGATGCGCTCATCGCGTTCATGTGCAATGGCTGCCGGATGGACGTTGGACAGACCGCTGCGCTTGAAACGCGCCTTGAAGGCATCCAGCCGGTGTGCCGAGGTGTCAAACGCGTACAGCCTTCCGGTGTTGCGCATGGAAGCGCCAATGGCCAGGGTTTTTCCGCCCGCTCCGGCGCAAAAATCGACCACCATTTCGCCACGCTTGGCATCGAGCAACAAGGCCAGCAGCTGGGAGCCTTCGTCCTGCACCTCGAAGTCGCCCTGCACAAATGCCGCGTGTTTGTTGAGCGCGGGCTTGCCGGCGATACGCAGCCCCCAGGGGGAATACGGGGTATTAACGGCCTGAATGCCGCTTTCTGCCAAGGCCTTTTGCACTTCGGCACGCTTGGCTTTGAGGGTATTGACCCGTAAATCCAGTCCGGCGCCCTGGTTCAAGGCTTCCACCAACGGCCAAAATTCCGTACCCAATTGATCTTTCAGCGGCAACACCAGCCACTCGGGCGAGTTGTGGCGGTGGCGTTCGAGCAAATCATCGACCTTGATTTCCTGGCACTGGTTCAGCCAGTTGATTTCCTGCGCGCTCAAGGCGCTGCGCAAAAAGTCCCCGGCACCGTGAAACCCCAGAATCGCCAGGCGGCGCTCGCGCGAACCGCTGCCCGAGGGGGCAAAATGGTCAAACAGATTTTTCTTGCGCAATACGGTATATACCGTTTCAGCCAGCGTGGCGCGCTCACGGGGCCCGAGGTTGCGGTGTTCGCGGAAAAAACAGGCTTCGAGCAGGGCTTTGGGATGCATATAGGCCAGAAAAAGGGCAATGGCAAAGGGGCTATGGCGCTAACGTGACTGCCTGAACGCCATCACCGCCTGGTTACGCAGCGTGCGCAGCATGGCAAGCTGTTTATCGTTCAGGTCCATACCGCCGCGAATGGACTTGTCAGCATAGATCATGCCGAACGGAACGCCCTTGTTTTGCAGCGGCAAGACAAGAAACGTCGGGGCATTGACAGCTCTGCGGTACCACTCCGGCAGATTCTGCATGATACGTGCCTCGCTGGAATCATCGATCATGGTGTCCGCACCCTTGTTGCAAATCACCGCGAACAAATCGGGCATTGCCGTTTTCAGAGGAATTTTGAAAACCTTTATATGCTGCCACACCGTTTCCCAGGCCAAAACGTCCCGTGAGGGTTTCGGTTTTGGCATCGCGCATGCAGAAGATGACGCGCTGAAAATCCATGGCGCGATACATCGTTTCCAGAATCATGCGCAAAATATCCGGCAGCTTGAAGTCATCCACCATCGCGTTGGTAATGTCCTGGATGCCGGCCGCCAATGTTGCCGTGACCATGCGCGCCTTGATCGCTGCCGTGTCAGATGCAGAGGGAAGATCGGTGCTGGTTGCGTGCAACTCGAATGCACCCAGACTGGATTCCCTCTCGGCGGCTTTGGCTGCAGCCTCCTCGGAGCTGATCGGCGTGCGCAACAAATGGGCTGCAGTGCTCCCAGGAACTACCCGGATATCCATCGCCTTGGCAAGATCAATCATCTTGGTGCGGGCAGTCTTGGTTGCTTGCGCAATGTTGCCCGACATATTTCCCATGACCTTGCTGTATTTGCGCGTGATGGAAGCAATACTCGCATCCGCATCTTTGGCCGAACTGTGCAGCAAGGTATCGGCGACCTCGTTGGATACAACCGAAACCCAGCGCAGGCGCTCTCCGACATCGAAGGGTGTACTGGTGGGAATTTCGCCTTCCGGCAAGCGCATGCAACGCTGGATTCCCGCTGGAAGGCCCCAGGTTTTGGCAACACCCAGCCCGATTTCCTGAAAAGTCAAGCCCAGCACGCGCATGGCGGCGGTGGACTCGGAAACCGCACCCCGTTTGGACTGCACCAGGCTGCGGATCTGCGCCGCCTCCTCGGGGAAGTAGTACTGCACCAGCAAACGTCCCAGATTCTGAAACATCGAGCCAATAAACGCTTCTTCGGTTTCACGCTGCGCCGGACACAACTCACTGGCAATCGAGCCTGCCATCAGGAGCGTAAAAACTCCTCCTTGAGGTTTTCGGCCTGCTTCTTGTCCTGCATGTGTTCCAGCAACACCAGACTCAGCGCCATGTTGCGAATGCCATTAAAGCCCACCAATGTGACCGCACGCGACACCGTGCTGACGTTGCCACCACCGCGTGCGTACAGCGCACTGTTGACCAGACGCAGCAGTTTGTTGGTCAATGCCACATCCTTCAGAATGGCGTTCGTGACGGTGTGCACACTCTCCGTTTCCGAACTGGCCATGCTTTGAATGCGCACCACGGAATCCGACAAGGCCGGAAAATCACTCTTGTGGCGCATGCGGCGCAGCAAAAACTCCAGCGTCGCGCTTTTGCTGGCTGCGCTTTCTCCACTGGACTCTGCGGTGGCGGAAGTTGACACCGCCACAGGAGTCGCCCATTGTTCCAGTTCGGATTTGAACGTGCGCATGCTCGCAAAGCGCTGTTTCGGATCACGCGCCAGGGCACGCATCACGATGGCCCGCAAACGGTCGTCCACGCTGGCATCCAGATCGTCAGGCAATTTTAATTGTTCGTGTGCCACGCGGTAAATTGCGCGATAAGGATCGGGTTCATCAATCAGGCGCCGCCCCATGATGAGTTCTGCCAGTATCACCCCGGCGGAAAAAATATCCATGGATGTGGCGGCTGGTCGCCATTGGCAGCCTCCGGCGCAAGATACCCCACCGTACCGCCCGTACCAGGGTCAATATCCCCCTTGATGCGTGCGGCAATGCCAAAATCCATCACACGCGCGCGTCCGGCAGCATCGACCAGAATATTGGATGGCTTCAGATCGCGGTGCACCACACCCGCTGCGTGGGCTACCGCCACGGCATCGAGAACGTCCAGCATCAGACTGACCGCCTCGGCTGCCGGCAAGGCACCACGCTGCTGTATCACCTGCGCCAGGGTGTTTCCGGCCACATACTCGAACACAAGATAGGGCTGGCGGTCCTGAATATCGGCTTCATAGACCGGAACAATGTTCGGGTGGCTCACCCGCCCCACGCTGCGCGCTTCCTGCAACCATTGCTTGATCGCCACATCGTCCGAGCCGCTCTCCCCTGCCCGCATAAGCTTGATGGCCACTTCGCGTTCCATACGCGGATCAAACGCCAGCCAGACGACCGACTGTGCGCCCTGCCCTAATATCTTGCGCAATTCAAACCGGCCAATGGTACTGGACGCCGCCCCGCCCCCTGTACTGGAAAACTTGCGCGCGTTAGCGAAGGATGGAGACTCAGCCATGTGCAATCAACGGTTGTGGCGCTGCATGAACATCAATTTTTCGAACAAGGTGACATCCTGCTCGTTTTTAAGTAGCGCACCCACCAGCGGTGGCATGGCCATTTTGTCATCCTTGGTATGCAGCGCCTCGGGCGGAATATCCTCGGCCAGCAATAATTTGAGCCAGTCCAGCAGTTCACTGGTCGAAGGCTTTTTCTTCAGACCCGGCAGGTTGCGCACGTCAAAGAATGTTTTCATGGCAGCGCTGACCAGCTCTTTTTTAAGTCCCGGAAAATGCACCGCCACAATGTTTTGCATGGTGGTGGCATCGGGGAACTTGATGTAGTGAAAAAAGCAGCGCCGCAAAAAGGCGTCCGGTAGCTCTTTTTCGTTATTGGACGTGATGAACACCAGGGGGCGGTGTCTGGCTTTGATGAGCTGGCGCGTTTCATAGCAGTAAAACTCCATGCGGTCAATTTCGCGCAGCAGATCGTTGGGGAATTCAATGTCGGCCTTGTCAATTTCATCGATCAGGAGCGCTACCGGTGTATCGGCAGTAAAAGCCTGCCACAAAACCCCTTTGATGATGTAATTGTGAATATCCCGCACACGCTCGCCACCATCCACACCCGCGAGTTGTGAGTCCCGCAAACGGCTGACCGCATCGTATTCATAAAGCCCCTGCTGCGCCTTGGTGGTTGATTTGATATGCCATTGCAGCAAAGGCATCCCCAGCGCCTGGGCCACTTCCTCCGCCAGCATGGTCTTGCCGGTGCCCGGTTCGCCCTTGATCAGCAAGGGGCGTTGCAGGGTGATGGAGGCGTTGACCGACAGCATCAAATCCTGGGTGGCGACGTAATTCTTGGTTCCGTGGAATTTCATGGTCATGGTCATGGTTGTGGTCATCGTCATCGTCATTGGTGGGGTCGCTATTGTGCCCGCATTTCTTCCTGCAGTAGCGCCAGCATATCGTCGGTGGACATCTTGCCAGCCAGATCACTGCCTTCGAGCAGACTGTCGGCCAGGGCACGTTTGTGCTGGTGCAGATCGACGATTTTTTCCTCGATGGTCTGGCGGGCAACCAGGCGGTAGATCGTGACCGGGCGGGTTTGGCCAATGCGGTGGGCGCGATCCGAGGCCTGGTCTTCAACCGCCGGATTCCACCACGGGTCCATGTGGATCACATAGTCGGCAGCGGTCAGATTCAGTCCGGTGCCGCCCGCCTTGAGGCTGATAAGGAATACATCACCTACACCCGCCTGAAAAGCATCGACCCGCACCTTGCGCTCCTGCATCGGGGTGGCACCATCCAGATACTGGTAGCGCACGCCGCGCGTATCCAGATACTCCCGGATCAGGCTCAAATGGTCCACAAACTGGCTGAACACCAGCGCCTTGTGGCGATTGGCCAGTAACTCGTCGAGCAGTTCACCAAATGCCGCCAGTTTGCTGCTGGACAAACCCAGCTTGGGAGCCACCAGTTGCGGGTTGCAGCAGGCACGGCGCAGCTTCATGATTTCAGCCAGAATCTGGATATGCCGCTGCCCGGCATTCCCATCTGCATCTGCGTTAGCCAAACGCTCCAGTGCCTCGCGGCGCAATGCTTCATACAACGCAGACTCTTCCGCCGACAACTCGACCTGGCGCACAATTTCGGTACGCGCTGGCAATTCGGACAGCACTTCGGTTTTGGTGCGGCGCAGGATGAAGGGCTGGATCAGGCGGCGCAAACGGTTACGCGCCTGGGTGTCTTGCAAACGCTCAATGGGACCCGCATAACGCTCGTTGAAATGTTCCAGCGACCCCAGCAAGCCTGGGTTGATGAAACGAAACAGATTCCACAACTCCCCCAGATGGTTTTCCAGCGGCGTGCCCGAGCAGATCAGGCGAAAGTTGCTCACCAGGGCCATTGCCGCCTGCGAGCGCTTGGTCTGGAAATTCTTGATCGCCTGTGCTTCATCCAATACAACGGTGTGCCATTGAACGGCGGCAAAGCGCTCATTTTCGTTTTGCAACAATCCGTAACTGCACACCACCAGATCAAAAGGCTTGAGATCGTTCAGTGCGGCACTGCGATCCCCTGCGCCGAACAATATGACATTGAGGGTCGGCGCAAAACGTGCGACTTCGCTCAGCCAATTCATGCACACCGAAGTCGGCGCCACCACCAGGGCTGGCCCATCCGCTGCACGTGCCAGCAGCAGGGCCAAAGCCTGGAGGGTTTTGCCAAGACCCATATCGTCTGCCAGACAAGCCCCCACCCCCCAATGCGCCAGACGGCACAACCACTGAAAGCCCGTGAGCTGGTAGTCGCGCAGATCAGCCTGCAAGGTCTGCGGCAGCACCGGCTGCAAGGTATCGAGTTCGCGCAGACGCTGGAGATGCTCCTTCCAGTGCTTGTCGGCCTTGGTCTTGGCAGCAACTTCGGCCAACTCTTCCAAAGCCCCCGAAGCCAAGGCATGCACACGCACCCCGCCAGATGCTGTCTGGCTGAAAGCGCGTAAATCATCCAGACGGCGGCGAAAATCTTCGGTCAACGCCAGAAACTGGTTGTCGCCCAGTGGGATGAAACGCCCGCGCGCCTGGGCACTGAGCTCCAGCAGTTGCATCAGGCTGACCACCTGCCCATTGTCGATAGTCAATTCACCCTCGGCGGCAAACCAGTCCATGTTGCGTTTGATCGACATGGAAAAGTTTTTCGCACCGAGTTCACGGCTCACCCTGAATTTTTCGCCTTCGGGCCAGGCCAATACCAGACTCAGATTTTCGGTTTGCTGCTGCAACTGCAACAGGAGTTCCAGGCAATCTGCCGGATCGTCAATGGTGGTTTCACCGTGGTGGATCGGGGCTTGCGCCAGTACCGGACAACGCGCCATCAGTTCCTTACGCGCCTGGGTCTCGTCAGCCAGATTGCGCCGTGCCTGCAAGGGTTTGCCATCAATTTCGGCAATGACGGTTTCGGTACCAACCCCAGGGGGATAGTAGGGGCCATCGTGGGTAAAGGGGCGCACCAGAAGATGCAGTTTGAGCCCCTCACCGTGCGGCAACAGATGCAGGTGCAAGCGTGCATCCGCTTCGACCGATTCGACGTTCGACGGCAGCACATCGACATCCGACTGAACGGTAATCAAGGTTGAAATCGCCGAAATGGCGTCCAGCAGCATCTCCTTGGCCCGCGCTGGCAGCGTCAGGGATTGACCCAGAATGGCACCAATACGCCTGTGTTCATCGGTGATCTGGACCACGCGCACCTTGGTCGGCGTTTCCTTGAAAACCACGAAACCGTCAACCGCATGGGCCAGATCGGGCTGCAAACTCAATGTCAGCATGTCTTTGCCCGTCTTCTTGATGAGCAATTCGGGTTCGCCGCGCACGACTTCCACACGAATGGTGGGATTGTCTTCCCAGGACACCGCCGGGTGGCCAATCAACGCAAACAAGGCCTGCGCGTGTCGCAGTTCGTATTCGGCGTAGGAATAGTAGCCACTGCCCTGGACTTTGCGGATGGCAGCACAGGCACGCTTGTCCTGCTCGTTCAAAAAATCGAAGGATGCGATTTCCTCGTACAAACGCTTGATCGCCACCGCCCGACCGGAAGTCCAGGCACCGTTTCCCTTGCGTTTTTGCTCACGCGGCGTCACATGCACGGAGAAACCGCCACCCATAGTGAGTTGCCAGACCATGCGCGTCTGCGCGGCGGTCGCTACCGCGCCACCGCTACCAGCCCCCACCAAACCAGCAAGCGCCGCAAGCTGCCGCTGCCAAGGTTCCTGGCGCTCAAACCAGTCGGCCATCGGCACCAGTTTGAACTGCTTGAACCATGCAGCGGCACGCTCGGCGTGGCGCGCACCACTATCATTTTTAGTGCGCCCCAGCACATCAGCTGCCTGCGCAGCAATAAAAAACCAGCCCATCTTCTCGGCTTGCACCACCAGTTCAGTCAGTTGACTAGACTCTGCCGGTGTTCGCGGCAACGCCAACCAGTACTTGACCAGGTGATACATCAAGGTTGCCAGGGATGTGTTCGGTTTGGGTAAGACCTGGAATCCTTCGGCTTGTTGCAAACCATCATGTACCAGACACAGAAAGCCCAGATAGACAAAGGAATAGTGGCCAGCGCTGATTTGATGCTGTGCTATGTCAGCATAGGTTTTTGCCTTCTTTTTCAGCGCGGCATCCTTGCTGCGCAACAGGGTAAGCACATACAAGATGCCCTGCAATTCATCAAAAATGGCAGTGCGTTTACCGGCCTCCTTGCGCAAGGTCTTGAGCGCTTCTTCAAAACCGGCAAGAGCCCCGTTCTGGTCGCCACCCATCAGCACAACCGCGCTTGCCACCGCCTGGAAAATGTCATTACTCCCGGAGCGCACCAGTTCCGTAATCTGGTCCAGTTGCGCACGCAGCAAATAGTTTTCCACCAGTGCCGAAACCATTTTGCGTGGCGCCTGGGGCGACGAGACAATGCTCTGCTGCGCCGCCTGGAGTAATTCCAGGGTTGTTTCCGATGGGTAATCAAGCGCATCGGGCAACAAGACGCCTAACACATCCTGGCGAACCTCGGGATGCAAAAGCGCCACCAGCCTGGCATCAAATGGCCGGTCAAACATCTGAATGTAGGGATGCTGACGTTTAGCCCGCTTTTCCATGCAAAGCTCCAGCCACTGATGCACCTTGGATGGATCATCCTGGCGCAGCAAGGCCATGCGCAGATGTAACAAACCCATGTCAAAGCTCGACACATAAAAGTGATTGCCGTAGTAGGTTCGCACCTCATCAATTTTCTCAACGGCATTGCACATTTTTCGCAAACCGTGCGGCTCCTTGAGCTCCAGCAAGGCCGGTGTTTGCACAACTGGCACGCACTGGAATCCATCATCCCCTTCTTGCACCAATCCCTGCTCCACCAAATCCTTCAGGACAGCTCCAAATGTTGCATTGGTATAGCTTTTCCCGTCACCCGATTTGATGCCCGCAGCGCTCAGGTATTGAAACAAACGGGTTTTTCTGGTTGGAACTCCTACCAGCGCCAACATGGTAACCACCATTTTCAAGCTCTCGGGCAAAAGATTGAAGCGCTCCATCAGGTTTTGTGCCGTCATGGTCAGTGCCCGTTATTTTTGTGGATGTGACATCAAACGGTCGGTGTAAGCAATGGCTATCGCGGACACTAAAAAAGTGATGTGGATGGCAGTTTGGGCAATCAGCACCTTTTCATCGTACGCAGCGGCGTTGATGAAGGTCTTGAGCAGGTGGATGGAGCTGATGCCGATGATGGCAGTGGCCAGCTTGACCTTGAGAACTGAGGCGTTCACGTGACTGAGCCATTCGGGTTGATCCGGGTGACCATCAAGGTCCAAGCGGCTGACAAAGGTTTCATAACCACCGATGATCACCATGATGAGCAGATTCGAAATCATGACCACATCAATCAAACCCAGGACCACCAGCATGATGATGGTTTCATTCAAACCGCTGCTTGGCACGGTTTCCTTGTAGCCAATGCCGGTAACCAGGGCTTGCAATGCTGCCTGATTGCCAAATGCTGCTTCGAGCAAATGCACCAGCTCCACCCAAAAATGAAATACATAAACACACTGGGCTGCGATCAAACCCAGGTACAGTGGCAACTGCAGCCAGCGGCTGGCAAAAATAAGACGGGGCAAGGGGCGCAGGCGGGGTGGCTCGGTTGGCGAAGGCGTGTTCATGGAAAATACTCGGGTGTCGAAGCGGGTAATTGTAGAAGGCATATCCCTTTCGTCGTTGTAGCCAATAATCCAGTACATTTTTACCAATATTTTTACCAATTAAAGGAGATTAACCCATGAGTGCCATAAGCGAACAACAGTCCGGTATCGAGTCCATCCTGGTTGAAAACCGGGTATTTCCGCCCAGCGAAGCGTGTGTGCAGCGTGCGCGCATTTCCGGTATGGATGCCTACTACGCGCTGTGTGCCGAAGCTGAACGCGATTTTGAGGCATTCTGGGCCCGGCTGGCACGCGAACACGTGGTCTGGAGCAAACCCTTTACCCGCACGCTGGACGAGTCGAACGCGCCGTTTTACCAATGGTTTGACGACGGCGAACTCAACGCCTCGGCCAACTGCCTGGACAAGCACATGGGCACGCCGGTTGAAAACAAGACCGCCATCATTTTTGAGGCCGACGACGGCAGCGTCAGCACCATTACCTACAAGGAACTGCTGGCGCGCGTTGGCCAGTTTGCCAATGCACTCAAGGCCCATGGTATCCAGCAAGGCGACCGCGTGCTGATCTACATGCCCATGACGGTGGAAGGTGTGGTTGCCATGCAGGCATGTGCGCGCATTGGTGCCACACACAGCGTGGTGTTTGGCGGTTTTTCGGCCAAATCGCTGCAAGAGCGCATCATTGACGCCGGTGCCGTGGCCGTGATTACCGCCAACTACCAGATGCGCGGCGGCAAGGAGTTGCCGCTGAAAGCCATTGTCGATGAAGCGCTGGGTCTGGGTGGTTGCGAGTCGATCAAAACTGTTTTTGTCTACCAGCGCACCACCACGGCCTGCGCCATGGTCGCCGGACGCGACAAAACCTTTACGGAAGTCCTGGCCGGGCAAAGCAGTGACTGTCCCGCTGTTCCCGTCAATGCCGAACACCCGCTCTTTATCCTCTACACCTCCGGCTCCACGGGTAAGCCCAAGGGCGTGCAGCACTCCACGGGCGGCTATCTGCTGTGGGCCAAGCTCACGATGGACTGGACCTTTGATCTTCAGCCCAGCGACGTGTTCTGGTGCACCGCCGACATCGGCTGGATCACCGGCCACACCTATGTCGCCTATGGCCCGCTGGCCGCCGGGGCCACGCAAGTCATGTTCGAAGGCATCCCCACGTTCCCGCATGCCGGGCGCTTCTGGCAGATGATCGAGCGCCACAAATGCAGCATTTTCTACACCGCCCCCACCGCCATCCGCTCCTTGATCAAGGCCGCCGAGGCCAACCCGGACATACACCCGGATCGCTTTGACCTCTCCAGCCTGCGCATCCTGGGTTCGGTGGGCGAGCCCATCAACCCGGAAGCCTGGATGTGGTACTACAAGAACGTGGGCCGCGAAAACTGCCCCATTGTCGATACCTTCTGGCAAACCGAAACCGGCGGCCACATGATGACCCCTCTGCCCGGCGCCACCCCGCTGGTTCCCGGCAGCTGCACATTGCCCTTGCCGGGCATCATGGCCGCTATCGTTGATGAAGCCGGGCATGATATTCCCAACGGCACCGGCGGCATTCTGGTAATCAAGCGCCCCTGGCCTTCGATGATCCGCACCATCTGGGGCGACCCGCAACGCTTTAAAAACAGTTATTTCCCAGCCGAAATGGGCGGCACCATGTATCTGGCGGGTGACGGCGCCGTGCGCAGCGTGGATCGGGGTTACTACCGCATCACTGGCCGTATCGACGACGTGCTCAACGTCTCGGGGCACCGCATGGGCACCATGGAAATTGAATCCGCCCTGGTCGCCAAATCCGATCTGGTCGCCGAAGCCGCCGTGGTTGGCCGTCCCGATGATCTCACCGGCGAGGCCATCTGTGCCTTTGTCGTGCTCAAACGCGCACGCCCCAGCGGTGCCGAAGCCCAGGCATTGGCCAAGGAGCTGCGCGACTGGGTCGCCAAGGAAATTGGCCCGATTGCCAAACCGCGCGACATCCGCTTCGGTGAAAACCTGCCCAAGACCCGTTCCGGTAAGATCATGCGCCGCTTGCTGCGTGCACTGGCCAAGGGCGAGGCCATCACCCAGGACACCTCGACCCTGGAAAATCCGGCCATCCTCGACCAGCTCGGGCAGGTGTATTGATACCAATTTTTAGCAACGAAAGGTTTGCCATGTATTTTGTCGGTTTTGGCCTGATTTTTATGGTCATGAAATATCTGGAAATTGGACCCGTCGCGGCCTGGGAATGGTGGATCGTGCTCTCCCCCTTTGGCCTGGCCGTGGTCTGGTGGGCCTGGGCGGATAGCACCGGCTACA
>JADJFE010000020.1 GCA_016708725.1 Candidatus Aalborgicola bjergmarkensis | reverse complement strand
CCGTGCTGGAGCGTATTGCAGCGCCGTTGATGATGTGAATGAAATGTCGGCCGTTGGCGCGCTCAAGACCTCCGTGAAATTTGTTCGGGATTCGATCAATACCGCCCGTTCCGAAAGTGGTTCATGAGATGCTCAACGGCATCATACGGGGCATCCCCTCCATGGCAAGGCAGCTTCATAGGCCGTGAAACCTGGAAATCGCCATCACCGACAACTTTTATCCGGTAAAAAGTGATGTGGGTTCCAATGCTGCGCAATGTGTTCATGCGCACGTTTTCCTGCAATTCCCTGGACCGCGGCCTGGTGACCACCGAGCAGCGCATTGCTGGCAAACTAGAGAAGGGCACATCACACTGGAAACCTCTCTGAGCGAAGACCAGTTGAACTTTAGCTTCCACGACGATGGTAAAAGGATTGGGGCTCGATATGATTCGTCAAAAAGCTGCTGCCAATGGTCACCGGAGCCCGATAGCGGTAAGCGATGAAGAAATCGCTGAACTGATATCCCCTTCCGGTTTGTCTACCGCTTCGTTGGTAGCGGAAGCAAAGCGCGTCATCAACTGTTTATAGCGGTGTGGTGTAAACGCGCTTGGGGTATTAATTTTTTGTCCGCAATTTTTGCAAAATACCAAGGATGCAAATCGAATTTACCAGCCCGACGCGCTCCAGAAATGGGTTCAGAGCCTTTCGGCATGCTCACTACCCGTTAGCCAAATACGCTTTCCAGCGTACTGACGCACTGGCGCACCTGACGTACTTGAACCATGGCAGCAGTGAAGCTAGCCTCGAGATGCAGCGACTGCATGCGCCCCGGCCTCTGGTGTGGCAGGCACTTGGCCCCTGGAGCCGCTGTTGAATGGTTCGGGCCTAGCGGTTTCACGGTGCCGCACAGCAACATGGATTTGCGCCCAGGTGGTAGTTTCACTACTGTCTGCGTGGCCCCGCTGCGGGCTGAAACTGGGGAAAATGGAACTTTGTGGATTTGCGGAGAGCCGGAATACCTGAGGTGATCATCGGGTTTTCCGACGCAAAGGTCGCCTGACACGCCACCCGATGGAGTCAACGTACCCTTTGCAGACGCTTCATGCACCACATTGCGCGAGCAGGGTGATGATGGTATGGTACGGAAATCACCATTCGCTGAACCCTGGCAGGCCACACAGGCCGAAATCGCCGCTTTGTTGCGAGTCATGCAGCCATGCAACAGGGCTGCAACGACACATTTGCCCACCTTGATGCCTATTTGGCGATGAAAAACAGGTTGTATGAGCAACACCCGGTGTGTGTTTGCCGTGGCAGATGAGACGGATGTGCACCAGCAGGGTAGCACGGCACCGCACCCGCTGCCGAGCGCGCGTTTCATGTTGTCGCATCCGGCGCATTTTCTGGCGCTAGGGTTTGGCGCCACCTGTCCGCATCGCCCCAGGCACCGTCGGGACGTTGTAGGCCTGGTTGCATTCCTGGTGCTGACGCCCTGGATGAGCGATGCACGTTGGGCCTGGTGATCGGATTGGTGCTTGCCCATTGGCTGGTGGGCGTGCAGCGTGACCGCGCGCGATAGGGGCGTGCTCGATCCCGGCAGTGTGGTATGACGGTGTGCTCGCCTTCTGGCTGGTTCTGTGGTTCGTAATGCCTACGGGTTTTTTGGGGCAGATGCTGGCATTTGCTTTGTTCCGTTTTTGACGCGCTCAAACCCGGCCTTGTGGGTTGGGCGGATGCGCTGGACATACGCGAGAGCCGGATTCCGACCAAAAAGTCTGGAGCAAGGGCCGGTTTTGGCATCATGTTCGGGAAGATCTGGTTGTGGCATTTTGCACCTTGCTGGTGTTTGCTCTTTGGAGCGTCATCTTCCGGTGACAGAAAATTCACATTAAATGCAGAGCCACTCCCGCACGACTGGTGCCGGATTCTGGCTGGAATTGTCGCAAAAAATCCTGAAACTGACCACTGCCGAGAGCTGTACCGGTGGGACGATTGCGGCCGCGTACCGATCTGGCAGATCACGGTGCCCTAGGTTTGAGCGCGGCTTTGTCAGCTAATCCAATGCTGCCAAACCGGAAATGCTGGGGTGGATGCTGCACTGATTGCCCAGCACGGGGCTGTGAGTGAGCAGGTAGCGCGTGCCATGGCGTGGCGCCTTGCCGCATTCACGCGCAAAAGCGGCGCTGGCTGTCAGCGGCATCGCGGGGCCGGGTGGGGGGAGTATTGATAAGCCAGTCGGTACCGTGTGCTTGTCCTGGGCTACGCCGCAGGGTGTCGTCAGCGAGGTGCAGCATTTTCCTGGAGACCGTGGCGCGGTGCGCGCTGCCACGGTCAGGCGGGCGTTGCAGGGTTTGTGCCGGCTACTTACGTGAATTTAGCAGACCGAAATGCTGGGAAACGGGGCAATTATCCCCGTAACCCACGCCAACCGTGCGGCATCAGCTATCAAAACTGGAGCAATTAAAATCGCCCAAGCGGCGCATCGGGCGCTGGATGTCGCTAGGCCCATGCCCACGAGCTGGGTGACTATCGCACAGACGTGACGGATGAGGAAGTTATGCAGCGGCTGCTGGCGCTGAATCCGGGGCGCAGTGTCGCGCTGGAGCAGGGTGACGATCACCCCCACGGCAATTACCAAAAAGCGCCGAGTTTGATGGTCGCCGCAGCTCCAGCGCCTGCATTTCCCGGCGCGCAATGCGGCAATGTCCGATTTCAGTTCGGTCTTGACCATCACCAACTCATTCTTTACAGCAAGCACATCGCCCCGGTTGCCACGGTTGCATCGAACGCTTGGGCCAGCGATTCACTTTGGGCCGTCGCCATCGCCTTCAGCCTGCTTGTCCGGCACACCGGCATTTTTCAGCGTGTTGGCGAACTTCACCATCCCGCCCCATGACCCCCGAACAATTCATCAATCGCTGGCGTGACAACCCTTGACCGAGCGCGCCGGAGCGCAGGCGCATTTCGACGATCTGTGTGAATTGCTGGGCGTGGACAAGCCGCGTGACCGCGACAACTACTGCTTTGAGCGCGGCGCCAAAAAGATGGGCGGTGGTGACGGCTGGGCTGACGTGTGGAAGCGCGACCACTTTGCCTGGAAAAACAAAAGCCCCAAGCGCGATCTGGTCAAGGCTGCTACCCGCATCGCTACGTTGTTTGCAGCAATACAGCAAGGCGGTGCATACGGTAGCGACGACATCACCTGGTTCAATGGCGGTTTATTTGCCCACATCGACATTCCACCGCTTTTGCCCGCTGACCTGGCCTGTCTGCATCGCGTAGCTGCTGAAAAAGACTGGCGCGCCATTGACCCGACGATTTTCGGAACGCTATTCGAAAGCGGCCTGGACCCGAACAGCCGCGCCGAGCTGGGCGCGCACTTTACCGATGTGGCCACCCATCCAGAAAAATTATTGACCCGCTGATCACGCGCCCCTGGCGGTGGAATGGCAAACAGCCAAAGCCACCATTACCGCAGCGCTGGGTCAAAAGCACGCCCCGAAGCCACGCGAGCAACCAAGCTTACCACGCTTATCTGGAGCATCTGCAATTTCCGCGTGCTCGATGCGGCCTGCGGTTCGGGTAACTTTTGTATCTGGCATTGCACGCCTCAAAGCCCTGGGAACACGCCGCGCAGCTTGACGCCGAAGCGCTGGGCCTGCAACAGCTCGGCATCGAATGCGGAACAATCAACATTCTGGGGCTGGAAATCAACGAATACGCAGCGGAACTGGCCCGCGGACCGTCTGGATTGGCGACTTGCAATGGTGCCAACGCAATGGCCGCCCGATCCACAAACGCCCGGCACTGCACAGCCTGGACGCCATCGAACACCGCGACGCGCTTCTCAATGCCGACGGCACCGAGGCAATCTGGCCGAAGGCTGATGTGCTGGTAGGCAATCCGCCGTTTCTGGGAGGTGGCAAAAACGAGGAGAGTTGAAGCGATGCGTACTTTGATGCGCTCAACGCCGTTTATGCCCAGCGCGGTAAGGGTGTCGACACCACCTTTGGCATCCTGCACAGCCGCATGCACGAACTCTGGTCGCTGCGCATGTGCACTTGGCTGGGCGTTGGCAATGATCCGCGCTACACACCCACCACCTGCTTTGAAACCTTCCCGTTCCCCGAAGGTCTCACGCCTCTTGATACCGCGCACCAGCAGACCGAAACGCTGGAAAACGGGGCAATTATCCCTGTAGCGCACGCCAGCCGTGCGGGAGTAGCTATCAAAGATACAGTAATTAAAATCGCCCAGGCTGCGCACCGACTCAACCAGTTGCGCGAGAACTGGCTCAATCCGCCGGAGTGGATGCAGCGCGTGCCTGATGTCGTACCACTGGGCATGACTGGCCAGCCTTACCCGGATCGCATCGTGCCCAAGGCAGGCTATGAAAAAGAGCTGGCTAAGAGGACCTTGACCAATCTCTATAACCAACGTCCGGGATGGCTTGATGCGGCGCATCGGGCGCTGGATGTCGCTGTGGCCCATACCCTTTGGCGCTCACGGAAATTGACCCACCCCTGCTCATTGGAATTGACCCACAGACTTTGGCTGAGAGTACGTTGGCATGTGGTGATAGACGAACCCACAGCTCTTGGATGAATGCCTGAGGCTGACGTTCTTGCGTATGTCAACCGCCATTGCTTGAATTAATTCGTTGTCCAGACTCAAGATATCGTTTGACAAAAAGGCGCAGGCTTGGTCAATGTGGTACGGATAGTTGGTGGTCTGCCAAGACTATGAATTGGCACTACGCCCGACAAGCGTGTAAAACGCAGATGTAATGAAGAACGGGCGCACCAACCGCTTTCGACCCGAACAAGTGATTTCGGCTAGCGCGCCCCACCCGTATCAGCCACGAGTGCGCACCAATTATTGTCCCCAGTCGTGATCAATGTCCAGTGCTGAATGTGCCGTGAGCATGAACCACGGATCGACTTTCGAGGTGTCCATTTGAGGCTCCAACAGGAGCGCTGAATGCAAGCTGCATTGAGCAGTGGACGCACGCTGCAATGTGCGTGCTGTCAAACCGAAGTGCTAGTGTGTACGCTTTAGACCGAGGTCAGCGCTACTGCAGCGCTGAGTGTCGCAAACAGGCACGTCTGGCCAGTCAACGCAGAGCTCCAGGATATATCAAAGCAGCCGTGTCGGACGCTGCAACCACGCCCGTCGTCAACAACGATTACGCCTACGCCAGCGAGAGCAGGAACTGCCTCCAAAAATAGTGACTCATCAGGGCCTTCCCAAGAAGCCTGTGCGGGTGATTTACTACCCACCAGCTCGATGAGCCAGCGCAACTGTCCAAAGCCGACACCAGCGGGGCATTGCCACTGGTGGCGCGCGCCCTGTGGCGAGCGGAGTTCGCCGTAGTCGGCTGCTGCGGGCAACGAGTGAGACCGATTTTCGACCCATAAAAGACAAGGAATTACCCCTGACCGACTCCCTTGAAAGCCAGACCAGCAACACCCATGGCTTTGGCGCTCGCCAGACAAAGTGTGGGCGGGTACGTTGGCGCAAGACAAGTCGATTTACCCGGCCTGGAGCTGCGCTTTGAGGCCACCCGCATCGCCGATACGGCGGCAGTGCAGCGACTGACTGAATCGATACGCACAAGCGGACAACTGGTAGCGTGCATTGCCGCTGACGACCAAGACAGTGGTGCCCTGGTACTGATTGACGGCTACCGGCGCCTGAGCGCGCTCAAGCGACTGGGCGCAGACACCGCCCTGGTGCAATGCTGGCACTGCCCGGTGGGGCCTGCGCCGGCACAGATGCTACCCCACTCGTTCTCGCGGGCATTTGACCCCATGGAGGGGACCCTCATGCTGCGCGAGCTGATCGACTCCCTGGCCTGAGTCAGCGCGAAGCTGCACGTCAATGCGCCCGTGATGTGAGCTGGGCACAGCGCCGCTTGGTACTGGGGCACTGTCCCAGGACCTGGTGCAGGCGGTGCGCAGTGGGGCATATCGGGTTGGGCGGCTCACGCATTGTGGCCCCGTTGGCGCGCGCCAACAGCGAGCATGCCAGTCAACTACTGGCCAGCATGGCAAGCGACCACTTAAGTACGCGTGAACTGCAAGCCTGGTTTAGCCACTACCAAGCCGCCCAACACACGCAGCGCCAACGCATGGTGGAACACCCACGCCTGTTTATCGACAGCTTGAACGAGAGACAAAGCCAGAGCATTGCCAAAGACCTGCGGGCGGACCTAAACGTGAGGTGGCTGCTGAGCTGGTTACCTGCAAGCACTGCTGCAACGCGCACACCGACGCCTAGTGCCACTGACCGCCCCGTTGGAACCAACGCTAAAGGGCGCGTGTCTGCGCCTGCATGTAGCGCTGGAACAAGTGAACAACGAACTTACCAGGCTGGTGCCATGACCCCGATAGATATTCGTGCCAGTGTGCTCACCTTGCACCAACAGAGCACAGGTTTACGTGAAATCAGCCGGGTGTGAATGGCTGCCGGAATGCGCGTCAATCTGGCGGCAGAGGTATTGCGCAGAACTACGGATTTGCACGCCATGGGGGGCTTGAAAGGAGCCCGAAGGGCGAGTTTCAAGACCCCATGGCGTGGCGGCGCTCCCGGGATGTGGTGTTGTGATTTGCGTTTGAGGCAAGGCTTGGGATGCACTAGCCAAGCAATCCGGGAGGAGAAAACGAGCTTGCCGCCATAAAGCTCGAAGCAGGCAATACATCAGCCAATAACGTCGAAAGTTCAAACCGATGTCGTGCCCCGAGCCCGGGAGGGCGACGTTGCCAGTGTCAGTATGTCACGAAACTCTAGGCATTGTCCAGCCCAACCCCCCGTCGGCCACTTTTTGGCGATGGAACCTCCCGCAAGGCGTTACTTGTGTGCTCGTTGCAGCATCCTGGTGCTCATATGCAGCCGTTGTGATCGTGGTAATCGCTACTGCAAAGACTGTGCATCGACACAGCGGGCACGCTGCGTACGCGAGGCAGGAAAACGCTACCAAAGTAGCAGACGTGGTCGCCACGCCCATGCTCGGCGACAGCAGCGCTGGAGGGCAAAACACAAAAAAGTGACGCATCAGGGTTCCCCACCCCCCACAGCATTTGCTCTACTGGACGCGGATGTGAGTGCAATCAAAGTCGATGTGCCACAGCGGCTCTGGCAGTGTCATTTCTGTCAAAGCAGCTGCGCTGAATTTGTGCGTATCGACTTTTACGCCGTCGCATCCGTCGTTCAACCCCACCCAAGGAAGCACACCATGCCCGTGACCCCTGAACTCAGAGCCAAGATATTGCGTTATTACCATGCAGAGAAGTGGCCAACCGGCACCATTGCTCGCCAACTCAAGGTGCACCACGGCACGGTCGAGAGTCTTGCGCCAAGCGGGCTTGCCCCGCATCGGAACCAGCGCATCAAACATCGATGCCTATTTGCCGTTCGTTCTTGAGACCTTGAAGAAGTTTCCCGATCTCAGGGCCAGCCGGCTGTACGCCATGGTCACAGTGCGTGGCTGCCAAGGTGGCCCAGATCATTTTCGCCACCTCATCGCCCAGCATCGACCCAGACCCCGCTGAGGCGTATCTGCGTTTGGTTACCCTTATCGGCGAACAAGCTCAGATTGACTGGGGGCCACTTTGGCCACCTGCAAATCGGCAAAGCCAAACGGCCTTTGATGGCCTTCGTGGCCGTGCTGTCCTGGTCACGGCGTATTTTTTTGCGTTTCTCCCTGGATGCGCGTATGGAGAGTTTTTGCGTGGCCATGTCCAGGCGTTCCAGTCCTGGGGTGGTGTGCCCAGGATACTGCTGTATGACAATCTCAAAAGCGCCGTGTTGGAGCGCCAGGGTGATGCCATTCGATTCTCACCAGCACTACTGGATTTTGCCGCCCACTACCACTTCGAACCGCGCCCGGTGGCCGTGGCCAGAGGGAATGAGAAGGGGTGTCGAACGCGCCATTCGCTATATCCGTGACAACTTCTTTGCCGCACGTACATTTCCGATCTGGATGACCTCAATGCCCAGGCCGATGCGTGGATCAATGGAACTGCCAGTGATCGTGGGCTTGTCCGCAAGACAAAACCATGACGGTAGCACAGGCCTTTTCCCAGGAGGTGCCACGCCTTCTGCAATTGCCTGCCAACCCCTATCCGGTGGAAGAGCGTGTGGTGGTCAAGGTCGGAAAACCCCGTATGTTCGCTTTGACCTCAATGACTATTCGGTACCACTTACACCCATGTGCGCAAAACGCTCTGGTGCTTGCTGATACCAAAACGGTGCGTATTCTGGATGCCCAGACGGTGGTGGCCATCCACGCTCGCAGCTATGACAAGGGTCAGCAAATCGAGATTGAATCACACTCAAAGACCTGGTTGAGAGAAAAGCCGCAGCGCACGCCCAGCGTGGTATGAATCGTTTGCAGCAGGCCGTACCTGCCAGCGTGGAGTTACTCACACAGGCCGCAGCCAAAGGTGAACACCTGGGCGCTATCACTGCAGCGCTGCTGCGATTGCTTGATCGCTACGGTGCCGACCAGGTGCAAACGGCCGTTCTGAACGCACTGCAACGCAAGGTACCCCACCCCAATGCAGTTCGTCTGGCGCTGGAGGCACAGCGCCAAGCCCAGCAAGCCCCTGCGCCGGTGGTCGTGCAACTCAGTGAAAACGTTCGACTGCGTGACGCGGTGATCCACCCCCACCCATTGAAAAATTACGACCAATTAAACAACACTGATTCCCAACCAGAAACATCAAGGGGCGACAACGATGGATCCCAAAAATGATGCTTTGTTCACGCGAGCCAAAAATCTACGCCTACACGGTGTGCTGGAACATTGGTCAGAACTGGCCGATGCCCCTGGCTGCCAAGTCTGCTGGACTGGGAGGAGCACGCACGTACCCAGCGCAGCCTTGAGCGACGCCTGAATGACGCACGCATCGGGCGATTCAAGGCACTAGCGGACTTTGACTGGAAGTGGCCCAAACAATGTGATCGCGCAGCCATCGAGGCTTTGATGACGCTGGAGTTCATGGCGCAATCCGTCAACGTGATATTGCGCGGTAACAATGGCGTGGGCAAGTCAATGCTGGCAAAAATGTGGCTTATCAGGCTCTGGTTCAGGGTTTTACGGTGCGCTTCACCACTGCAGGAGAGATGTTGGGGAGTTGGCTGCCATGGACAGTGATGCGGCGCTACGCAGGCGTTTGCGTCATTACGTCAATCCGGATTTGTTGGTGATTGATGAGATCGGCTACCTCTCATACTCAAACCGGCATGCCGACTTGCTCTTCGAGTTGATCAACCGTCGCTATGAGTCCAAGAGCACGATTGTGACCACCAATAAGGCGTTTGCCGACTGGGGGATGTCTTTCCCAATGCCGCTTGTGTGGTGTCCTTGGTTGACCGCCTGGTGCATCACTCTGAGGTGATTGGCATCGAGGGCGAATCCTATCGTCTCAAGGAGGCACAGGCACGATCCACAGATATGGCAGCCAAACGCAGAAAGGCTAAATCATGAAGCGCGTTACAAAACATATGCAATTGCCTTCAGGGCGACAATCCGGTCTGTTCATGACCATCGACAATGACTGGAGCACTGAGCAGGCAGCGGCCGTTGCAGAGTTGTTGGAGGACTTGCTGCATGTGATTCACAGCCGTTATCAGGACAAACTACATGCGCACCAGAAAGCCACACGTATCACTCGATTCAAGCCTGTTTACTCAGACGATGATGATGGGGTGCCATTCTGATCTCAACTATTGTTTTCTGAACCAATAACTAAGGGCCGACAAGGCCCTTTTTGTTTGTGCACCAGCGCTTGAAAAACTCCGCCAAATTTGCGCGCTATTAGACAGCCGGTAACAACGGGTGCTGCATCTCTCGCGCAACACCGTGCGAGGCATCCTGCGCGAGCCACAAGGCGTGCAAACACCTGCCCACCCGGTGAATGAGGTCACCCAACAACAACTCACCGAAGTCTATGCCAGAGCCAAAGGTAACGCCGTGCGTATGGCCCAGATACTGGCTGATGAGTACAAGCTGCACCCGCCCTACAGCACCCTCACGCGCTGGGTGCGCCAAGCTGAACTGCGCCAACCACCCAAGCGCTCCGGCGAATACCACTTCGAGCCCGGCCAGGAGATGCAGCACGACACATCGCCCCATAAGATGGAGGTGGCGGGCAAGAGCATTACCGCCCAGTGTGCAGGTCTGACCTTGGCGTACTCGCGGCGTTTGTTTATCTGGTACTACCCACGATTTACCCGCTTTGAGGCCAAGGACTTCTTGTTGCGCGCAGCCCAGTTCATGGACGGCACTTGCCCACTTTGCGTGATCGACAATACCAGCGTCATTCTCGCTGGTGGTGCTGGGCCTGATGCGGTATTCGCACCAGAGATGGCCGCCTTTGCACGCGCCCTGGGCTTCAAGTTTATGGCACACCGTGTCAATGACCCTGATCGCAAAGCCAGAATCGAGCGCCCCTTTGCATGGGTTGAGGACAACTTCCCTGCCGGGGCGCAGTTTTAGCTCTTTCGATGACTTGAACGCACAGGCGCTCAAGTGGTGCGTTGAAGTGGCCAATGCCAAGCCAAAACGCAGTCTGGGCATGGCACCTGAGGTGGCGTACGTGATGGAGAAGCCTTACCTCACCAGCCTGTCAATCGTCTTGCCAGCAGTCTACGAGGTGTTTGAGCGGGTGGTGGACTTGTACGGTTTTGTCAGCGTCGACACCAACCGGTATTCGACACCTGAACGGCTGGTGAGTAAGACGGTGACGGTGTACAAGCATTACGCCAGTATCGAGATTCATTACAAACGCACCCTGGTGGCCAGTCATCCCCGTTTGCTGGGTGTGCGTGATGCGCGCTCCACCTTGCCCCGGGCATCACACCATACCCAAACGCACGCCTCGCCAGCCTTCGCTACAGGCGCAGTTGTTGTGTGGTCAATCTCCTGTTCTTGATGCGTACGTCACAGCGCTCATCAAGCACCTCAATGGGCGTGGTACACGGGCACTGAACCGACTGCTACAGATTAAACGGACCTACCCAGCGCAGCCGTTCCTAGCAGCGCTGGAGCAGGCGCTCAAGTACGGTCTGTTTGATTTGACGCGACTGGAGTCCATGGTGTTGCGCCATGTGGCAGGCGACTTCTTTGCGCTAGGTGAGAGCAGCCATGACAACCTCCCAATGAACCGGATGATAAAGACGATGAGCAAACCAAAAACGACAGCGACCCCGACCCCGCGTGAGGCCTTGCACGCATTGCTAACGGAGTTGAAATTCAAAGGCATGGCGCGTGTGCTGGACAGCGAACTGATCGCGCTGAGCGCAATGGCACCTCTTGCGCAGAGGTGGTGCAACGCCTGCTAAGCGAGCAGGCTTCGTTTCAGCGGGAACGCTCATTAGTCAATCGGGTGGCGCAGGCACACCTGCCCTGGCAATGGACGATCGACACCTTTCCCTTTGATCGCCAAAGCGGGGTGAATAAGGCACAAATCCTCGGTCTTGCCGACTTGGAGTTTGTGCGTCGCGCCGACAATCTGGTGCTCATTGGTGGCACCGGCACCGGCAAGACCGGCATCGCTCTGGGACTATTGCGCCAGGCCTGCATCAATGGCTGGCGGGGCGCTTTTACAGTGCGCAGGCGCTGCTCGATGAGCTGTATGCCTCGCTGGCAGATCGCTCCACAACCAAGCTGCTCACGGCGCTTGCACGTATGCAGCCGCTTTGCATTGACGAGCTGGGTTACTTGAACTTGAAGACAGAACAGACCAACGCGTTCTTTCGTCTGATGGATCAACGCTATGGGCGGGTGAGCACCATCATCACTACGAATTTGGACTACCCCCAGTGGTACGAGTTGTTTAACAACAAGCCGCTGGTCGATGCCTTGCTTGATCGGCTGCAGCACCACTGCATCACCATCCGCATTGAAGGTGCATCTTTGCGCACCAGCGCACCTGCCACAGCACCTGTGCAGAGCTCAACCAGTCCTGCGAGCCCCAAGGCAAAGTAAAACCGTCTCACCACCGCCGTGCAGTATCTGCTTGATGGATAAGTAGGGGTCGGCGTGGATATGTGGACAAGCTTGCAAAACGCCCAGCTTGACCACATACCCACACCTCCCACCCGTACTTACCCACAAGGGTCTTGCCCACGGGCCTGACGCGCTTCGCTTGCCAAATTGCCATTTGAAAATAAAACCATGAAGACCAATACCAAGACAAAACCCGGGGCAACGCCATCCAGTTGCATACGCACAAAACGAGAACAGCTTAAATTAACTGAAAATTTTGTCTTGACTCTCAGTTCCACCTTACACCGGTTCACCAAGTATCAAAACCGGTATTCTGCCAACAACGCAAGAGCCTCGATTTGATCAGCAACGGTGATGGATGCAGCAATCAATCCATCACGGAAGGTGATCATGCTCAGTCGAGCAGGGTGGCAACCCATGCTTGCGTAACCAAATTTCATCTTCAAACGGGTTGCTTCTTCAATGAACTGAAGTCGCTTCTTCACGCACATTGGTCGAGCCAATGATCGCCGATTCTGTTTCCTGCAGGCCATCAAGTTACAAACAGCCGCGCAACCGGTGGGTCAGCTTTCTGTGAGCACAGGTGGGTCAGTTATTTTGAGCGCCGAAGATACCTACGGCTGGAGCGACTACACGCCCAACATGCCAGATGAGGAGATTTTGCAGCGGCTGCTGGTGTTGAATCGGGCGCGTTACGCACCAACAACGCGCACGTGACCAAAGGAGCTGAAAACTGTTACTTGAATTCTATTCAGAACCACCTATAATTGCTCGTAATGAGTAATTATCGCATCAATGAATTTGCCGCAAGAGTTGGCCGCTCGGTCCAAACGATCCGTCGTTGGGAGCGTGAGGGCAAGTTGACAGCCAAGCGGCTACCATCGGGTCATCGGTATTTCGATGAATCGGACGTGCGTTTATTGTTGGGTGGTGCGCCAGATAAGAAAAGCATTGTGGTCTATTGCCGTGTCAGTAGTGCCGGACAGAAAGATGACCTGGCCGCCCAGGTCGCGGCGATGCAAGCCTATTGCCTGGCAGGTGCGATCCCGGTTGATGAGTGGGTGCAAGAGATTGGCGGCGAGATTGTGAAACTGATAGTCGCCCACAAGGATCGTTTGATGCGATTTGGCTTTGATTTGTTCAGCCACATTGCTGCTGAAAACGGCTGCGAGATTGTTGTGGCTAATCAGGAATCACTGTCACCGCAGCAGGAAATGGTCGAAGACCTGATGGCTATCGTTCACACCTTTAGCTGCCGACTGTACGGAATGCGAAAGTATCACAAGGTCATCAAAGAGGATTTTCCTCAGTATAAGCTGGGGCCAACCCAAGAGGAATTGCAATGAACGTCACACGCATTCTTCAAGCTGATGTACCGAAAGGGCTTGCAGCCATTTGCAAGACCTTGGGTTTTGTCCGGGCGGATATTTGGCGGCGCTATGGTGCGCTCAAGAACGTCGGTAAAAGCAATCAAGATATACGCGCTGAAATAGCTGCGGGGGAATACTACACCGGCTTGCCGGTCGATGGAACCATCCGCAACGAAACTACCAAGGACATCATTAACGATATTCTGACGTACAAATCAGCGGCGATGGTCAAGGTTCGTCAGGCTATCCACGCACGAACCAAAGACAAAGCCGAACAGAAGCGACTCTACACCCTGCTGCGCGAGGATAAATGGCAAACGGACAACTTTCTACACCGTCAGATGCGCAAGCATTTCCGGCATGGAAGGTCAACGGTTGCCAACCAGTTCATCGTCCGCTCGGACAAGCAATCATCGAAAGTGGTTGATGGTCAGTTGGCTATCACAACCCATATCGCCAAGAAGTACGGCAACGATATAACGCTAGTAACAACGTCGAATGGTAAGAACGTCGATCTCACTGGCCGCAACCTGCGCATCATCGCAAAAGAGGGTCACGCCGAGATTCACTATGCTGCTGAAAAAGGCGACGGACGCGAATGTGGCACCCAGGTCATCGGCATAGACAAAGGTTACACCGAAGCGTTCACCGATTCAGATGGTCAGGCGCATGGTGAGAAGTTTGGTGCAGTGCTGACCGAGTACAGCGATAAGACCTTTGACACAAACAAACAACGCAATAAGTTGCATGCGCTGGAAAAGAAACACCGCAAGGATGGGCATATCGCCAAAGCGGATCGCATCAGGTTGCACAACCTTGGCCGCAAGAAGATAGACGCACGGCGCGAGGAAACGCAGGGGCAACTGCGCAATATCGCCTTCCAAGCCGCGCACAGCATTGTCGATAAGGCGGCTGTGGTGGTATCCGAGGACTTGACCGCGCCCATTGCCAAGAAGCAACAATGGAAAAAGTTTAATCGAAGGATGAGTTCCTGGGCAAAAGGCGCATTAGCCGATGCCCTGGACTCGGTAAGTACGCAGCGCAAGGCCAAGCACGTCTTGGTAAATTCAGCCTACACATCGCAAATGGACTCGACCACTGGTTTGCTGCAAGGCAAGCGCATTGGCGATAAGTTTTATCGTGAAAACGGGGATGTTCTCCAGGCTGACCATAACGCTGCTTTGAATGTGCTGGCAAGATTAGGCGACAACGAGATTTCTCGTTTCACTCCCTACAAGGAGGTGCGTCGAATTCTGCTTACACGTTCTCCGGCGCAACTGAGCGTCAATAGGCTTGAGTTGGGTGCGCAAACACGTCAACCAAGTGCGGATAAATCATGTATAGCTTTGAATAGCTTTTCGTGAACAGGATGAAATATGACCATCGTTATCGAAGATACCCAATTGGAGCTGCTGGCGCAACAGCTTGCAGTGACTGAGGGTGTATCTGTCACCGAAGTGTTACGGGAAAGCCTGCAATCACTCGCCGGACTGCGTGGATTGACTGCGCGCAAGGCACCGCTGCGGGAACGGCTGGCGGCATTGGCCAGCGAGGTCGATGCAGTGCCACAACATCAACCGGTGGACACACGCAGCGACGACGAGATTCTTGGCTACAACGCGCACGGCGTATGGTGATCGACACCTCTGCCATCCTTGCGTGGCTGAAACATGAACCACAGCGCGAGCGCATCGTCGCCGCACTGGAGGCGCACCCGGTATGCCGCATCTCAGCGGTGAGCCTGCTTGAAGCGTACATCGTCGTGCGCGCCCGTGAGCATCCGGCCATGTTTGGCAAGTTGCAACGTTTTCTGGAAGAAATCAATGCAGTGGTCATGCCATTTGACGAACGTCAGGCGCGACTTGCGGATGCGGCGTTTGTGCGCTACGGCAAAGGCCAGGGGCATCCGGCACAACTCAATTTCGGCGACTGCGCTTCTTATGCGTTGGCCAGCTCGCTGGACGAGCCGCTGCTGTTCGTTGGCAACGATTTTTCTCAGACAGACATCCAGCAATGCTGATCGGCCTGTAACGCACGTCGGATATACGATTGTCGCTATCAAAATTACACGCCGGATGTGACGGATGATGAAATTTTACAGCGGTTGCTGGCGCTGAATCTGGGGCGGTCAGCAGTATGAATGGTACAGTTTGTTAAAATGTAGAAACATCAACGTATATCCAAATCTAACCATGATGAATCTACAAATTGCCAAGTGGGGTAACAGCCTGGCGGTGCGTATTCCCGTCGAGTATGTGCGCCAAATTGGCGTCAAGGAGGGCGACTTGCTTGAAGCCCACCTGGGCACCGACGGCGCGCTAAATTTGCGCCCAGTCCAATGGAGCCGTAAGGCTTTTGTAGCCGAACTGATCCAGGTCAACCAGGACGTGCCGATGGGCGCTTCGGTCATGGAGCAACTACGCGAAGAGGCGCGCTACTGATGCTGTACGTTGACACCAGCGCTCTGGTGGCACTGTGTACCCATGAGGCCAAAACGGCAGCTGTGGCCCAGTGGTACAGCGCGTGTACGCAAGACCTGGCCTCTGCCGCATGGTGCGTCACCGAGTTTGCCAGCGCCTTGGCACTCAAGCAGCGCACCGGACAGTTGACGCAGGCGCAAGCCAGCAGCGCGTGGCTGCAATTTGAGCGGCTGTGCGCCAATGATGTGCAATTGTTGCCGGTCGATGCCACAACCTTTCACAAAGCCGCCCTATTGACCATGGACGCAGCCAGCGGACTGCGCGCAGGTGATGCGCTGCACTTGGCGTGCGCCATGCAGGCTAAGGCGCAAGGTATGGTGACCCTGGATACCGTGTTGGCAAAAGCCGCCCATCGGCACAAAATAAAGTCGGTCGCCATTTGAGCGCCTTCAGCTGAATCGGACGCGGTTTAAGTGCAAATCAGGTTGTAAGCCTCATGGAACGTGCGGGAAGCGCTATTAAAAAAATTATTTTGCACTTGGTATGTATGCATCAGGTTACAGCCGTGCGCGTGCCAAGCCTGCGTGCCAGTAGCGCGCCCTGGTAGCGCTCCTCCAGCGGGATGCGTACTTGCAGCGTATTGATAACCCAGTCGGCACCGTATGCCTGTCCTGGGCAACGCCGCAGGTATTGTGTCAGCGAGATGCAGCATTTTCCTGGAGACCGTGGCGCAGTGGGGTGCTGCCACGGTCAAGCGGGCGCTGCAGGGTTTGTGCCAGCTACCTGGCAGCAAATAATATGCTGCGTTTTTGCTAGCTGCACTCGCTGTATCCACGGTGGGTACCGCCTGATTTAACCCATGATTTGGCTCGTACACAGCGCCATGCGAACGGCGCTGCGTTTAGGCTCAATTTTCATGGGTGGCCACTGTTTTGGACAACAAAGTTGGCACTACCACTCACCGCTGCCCCACCCGTTGCCGGAACGCTGGCACCCAGCGATGCAGCAAACTGGGCAAAAGTCAGGCTGGCAGCCGTTTCGCCCGCCGGGGCATTGGCACCCAACTGGTAGCTAAAGTGGGATGCGCCCAGTATCTGCACCGTAGCACCGTTGGACAGCGTAAGCTGCACGGCGTTGTTGAAGAAGCTGCTGGAGGCAATCGTCAGGCCATTGACCAGCTGGATCACGTCAGTGCCTTCGCTGTCGATGATCTTGGCCGTTACCGCACCGCTGAGGGTGTAGGGGCTGAGGATGTAGGTGTCGTTGCTACCGCCACCCAGGTAATTGTTGCCGCCCGAGGGTGCCAGCACATCGTCACTCAAAGTGCCCGGTACGGTATAGGAACTGCTTGCAACGCTCGGCACAGGCGCTGATGCCTGAGTAAAGCCCGTGGGCACGACGTAGCCCGCAGTACCCGATGCCGGGAGTGTGCCGCCGCTCAAGGATGCGCCCAGGCTGGTGGCAAACTCGGTGTAGGTTAAAACAGCTGCGGTATCGCCCGCCAGCGCATTGGCACCCACCTGGAACTTGAACTTCGAGGCACCCAGTATCTGCACCTTGGCCCCGCTGGAGAGCGTGAGTTGCGCGGCATCGGTGTAGAAAGCGCTGACCGCGATAGTCAGGCCATCGACCAGTTGGATGACGTTGTCGCCTTCGGTGTCAACAATTTTGGCCGTGACATCGCCGTGCAAAGTGCTGGAGCTGCTGATATAGGTGTCGTTGCCAGCACCGCCATAGTAGCTATTGCCTGCCGTCAGAACGAAGACATCATTGCCCAGCGTGCCGGGCACGGTGTAGGAGGTGATATTGGGCGTGACCGTGACCGTGGTGCTGACCGCTTGATAGGCACCGCTAGTATTGATGCCTTGCACGCTGTAGGCGGTCGTCATCGTTGGCTTGACCGTGCAAGTGGCCGAGGTACTGGCACAGGTGCCGCCAGTCCAGATGTAGCTGGTCGCCGCTGGCGTGCAGGTAGCGGTCAGGGTGGAACTGCCGCCCGCCGTGATGCTGGCAGGACTAGCCGAGAGGGTACAAACCGGCGCGCCGCCTGATCCAGCCTGTTGTGTCACCGTGAATGTCTGTCCTGCAATGGTTAGCGTCCCGGTGCGTTCAGTCGTCCCGGTGTTGGCTGTTACCGCATATGTCACAGTGCCATTACCGCTACCCGATGCGCCCGAGCTGATGCTGATCCAGCTTGTGTTGCTGGTAGCAGTCCACGCACACGAAGATGTCACGCTCACGCTCACGCTGCCGGTGCTGGCAGTTGCAGCGACCGATGCGCTGCTGGTAACCAGCGTGTATGTGCAGGGATTTACCGTTACCGTCGCGCTGGCAGCAGTGCCGGTGCCGCTCGTATTGGTGCCAGCTACGGTGTAGGGGGTCGTAGTTGTGGGTGCAACCGTACAAGTTGACCCAGTGGTTCCCGCGCAGGTGCCGCCAGTCCAGGTGTAGGAGGTGGCTGCTGGCGTGCATGTGGCCGTCAGCGTAGAACTGCTGCCTGCGGTGATGGTGGCTGGATTGGCGTTCAGTGTGCATACCGGAACGGGGGCAGAAGACTGTACGGTGCGTACCAGTCGGACTGCGTAATTGTTACTCCGTAGGCCGGTGGAGCCGCTGCTGGCATAGCCATTGAAGAAACCGACGACCCACGCATAACTTGAATTACTGACATTGGGCGAACCCGACCAAAAAATCGAACTCGGTGTTGCCGGGAAGATACTGATATTAATCGCAGGGTCATAGCGACTGTAATCCACAAGGCTCACCAGCTCATCTGCGGTGGGCAGACGCCAGTCACTTTGACCCACAAAAGTGCCGCTGAGCGCCTCAGCCTGATCCGCTGTCATGCTACTTGCGGTTCCTCCGCATGTGCTGCCAGTCCAGTCTTGGCCTTCAGCGCAGCGTTTCCACATCAGCTTGGTCGGTGTATGCGTTACTGTGCCGTTCCCATTGTCAACGTAGTCGCTGGTTGGCCGCGTAATACTCAGCAAAGAGCCAAATGACTGTCCACCGCGCACCAACCGAACCACGTAGAGGTCGCTACGGGGGCTGTAGCCATTGGCGAATCCATAGTCAAAATTGATGCCCCATGCGTAAGTTGCAAGACTGGAATAGGGCGAACCCGACCAGAAGTATGAACTTGGCGTATTTGGAAACGCGGCACTGTTAATCGTCGGACTATAAACCGACCGATCAACAATAGTTTGTAACTCACGGATGTTTGGCATACGCCAGTCGCTTTGGCCCGCAAACGTAACAGTGCCGGTCAGCGCGTTAGCTTGGTCAAAGGTATAGGTGTTACCAGTCCCGCTGCACGTACTGCCATTCCAGTTCGCCCCCATGGCGCAGCGCATCCAGATAAGGCCGGTTTTGGGATCGGTTACTGTGCCGTCAGCATTGGGTTGCAGTGCGCCGCCGGTAGGAGTTACCGTAACCGTGGTGCTGGTTGCTGCGCCGGTTCCGACCGTGTTGGTGCCCGCTACGGTGTAGGCGGTCGTGGCTGTGGGCGTGACCGTGCAAGAGGCCGAAGTGCTGGCACAAGTGCCGCCTGTCCAGGTGTAGGAGGTTGCTGCTGGCGTGCAGGTGGCGGTTAAGGTGGTACTGCCACCAGCGGTGATGGTGGCTGGACTGGCGCTCAGTGTGCATACCGGGGCACTCACGCTGAGGGCAAACGTGGCCGTGACGTTTTGCGCTGCGCTCATGCTTACAACACAGGTGGAGGTGCCGCTGCACGCTCCGCTCCAGCCAGTAAAGGTGCTGCCCGTGGCTGGGGTGGCGGTGAGGGTTACGCTGGTACCGCTATCGAATGAGGCGCTACACGTTGTACCGCAGTTGATGCCAGCGGGTATGCTGGTGACTGTGCCAACACCTGAACCGCTATGGGATATGCGCAATGTAAAACTGGCCGTTGCGCCTGTGTTTAGCATAGACAGCACTTCGTTGGCCGTTAATGCTTTGTTGTAAATCATGACCTCATCTATTTCCCCCGAAAAGGGGACATTCCCCTCATGCCTTCTCTCTGGGTTATCTCCGATGTAAAACATCCCTAAATTATTACTTACTTCACACGCTGAATTAGTATTAACTTGTGAACTCAATAATCCATCTATGTACAGTTTTGCACTTACACCATCATAAACGCCCGTAATATTTGTCCATTTATTCAATGCAATGGCAGATACTGAGTATAGTGTTGAATTAAACATGCAGTTGTACATGTAGAAGTAAATCCGCCCATCACTTGCCAAGCCAATTTGCTTGTCTTCTTGTCCATCAACCCATTTATTAAGAATGAAACTTCCAGTTATTGGCAATATTCTCGGCCGGACCCAAGCCGAATAAGAAACACCCGCAAGAATATCAAAAACAGGTGAAGAGGTTACACTAACGAAGCCACTTACCCCATCAAAACTATAAGCCCGGTTTGCATTTCCAAATCTATCCGTTGTCAATATTGCGCCGTACACGGTGCCATTGTTATTATTTCCGCTTTCGTCATTTGCATTGCCATTAAACGGATAATAGGCAACCAGACCGCTGGTAATGTTGGGCGTTGGGTTGAAGTTTGCCGTTACTGTCTTCGTCGCGTCTAGCGTCACAACACAACTCCCTATGCCGGTGCAAGCCCCACTCCAGCCGGTAAAGGTGCTGCCTGCTGCCGCCGGGATGGCGGTGAGCGTTACGCTGGTGCCGCTGTTAAAGGATGCGCTGCAAGTGGTGCCGCAGTTAATGCCAGCGGGTGCGCTGGTAATGGTGCCGGAACCGGTGCCAGATTTGGTGACCGACAGCGTGTAAGGAATGGGGGTGGCAGTGAAGCTGGCGGTGATGTTTTGCGCTGCGCTCATGCTTACAACACAGGTGGAGGTGCCGCTGCACGCTCCGCTCCAGCCAGTGAAGCTGCTGCCCGTCGCCGGGGCGGCCGTCAGGGTTACGCTGGTGCCGTTGTTAAAGGATGCGCTGCATGTAGTGCCGCAATTGATGCCAGCGGGTGAGCTGGTAATGGTGCCGGAACCGGTGCCGGATTTGGAAACAGAAAGAGCGAATGTCGATGCGCCCTGAACCGTAGCAGAACAACTTTGCGATGCTCCACCACTAAGCCCGGCGCACGTCCAGTACCAGGGGCCGGTTCCGGTTACTGCTGATGCACTACCGGTTGAGCACAGGTTGGCAGCGGGAGCCGTGGTAAAGGCACTGCCGTTGCTACTGCCGCAAACGCCATTGCTGGCTACGCCGTTGGACATGGCGATTTGCAGCGCTTTGCTTCCGGTCTCAGCCCAAGAATACGCCGAATAGGATGACGGATATTGGGCGTAGTCATAGAAACTGTAGGTAACGTTAACCACCAGATCCAACGAATTGCCACTAAAACTCCCGGAAATATCGTAGGTAAAAAACTTTTTCGGAACGGACCCTGTTTCTGCTGGGATGGTATTGGTCAGGCTAAATGCATCGCCTGCATAGACAATTTTTGACGTATCGGCATTGATAACCGACAGGGTTTTAGTGTTGGCCGAACAGTCTTTACCGCTGATGCCTGTTCCCCATCTACAGTAAGTTGTTGGTACAGCGCCGAAATTGATGGAAAGGCTGGATATCTTGCCATCGCTACCGATGGATATTGCTGCCGAATTGTTGGTAGCCGACCATGTGCCTGATGAAAAACTGGACGCGATTCGGTTTTGTGTCGTCACCGATCCGCCACGAACCAGCATGACAGAACCGGGTATTTGCGTCCCGTCTTTATTGCTGCCAATCAGCGCCCCACCAGGAAAAAATATAGACTCCCATGCCGCTGACTTATTGCCATTGTTCGTTGTAGAAGTCCAAAGATATGCACTGATCTCATGAGGTGCGTCGTAGGGGCTCAGAAAATTTGTCAATATTTCTATCGAATTGGGCAGCCTCCAGTCACTGTATCCACCAAGACTTTGTTGGTTTGCTTGCTTAGCAGCATCCAATGCTTGCTGCCAAGTCGATGTAGCAGAAGGGGGCGGCGACCATATTAAGTCAGTATATTTATCCAAGGAAAATAAGTCATTATTGAAAATATATCTGTCAAAGAATTCCCATGGAATGCCCTTTTGCAATTCGCCATCCTGCCCAGTGCCGGAGCAATTTATCGTTGTACCGGCCGTGTCGTAACATAATTTCTGTCCTGTTATGGATAATCCAAGACCGGAATTGCGCCCTCCACGAACCGGAAATACACCGAAATATTGAGATTTTTCAGCAAAGCTGTTCATTCCAGAGCTGCTCTTGCTAAAAGCAGCCCACATCCACGCGCGTGTAGTGGCAGATTTTGAAGTTGTGGATGACCAATAAGAACCATATATAGCATTCGCCGCCGCGCCGAACAAAAATTCAGTTGGATCAAACCCTGATCCTGCTGATCCCGCTATTGATGCGTCCCTTAATGAAACCAGTTCATTGATATTTGGCAGGCGCCAGTCGTTGTAACCGGCAAAGTAGTCGCTATTAAGTGTCTTGATAAAGTCAAGGGCACGTTGCCAAGTCACTAAACCGTCACCGGAAACATCATCCTTGTCAAAATATTTATATTTGGTTGAGCCAAGCAAGTTGGGTTCATGACTCCACATCAGCCCGGTTAGCTGGTCGGTAACCGTGGCATTTCCGTTATTGGTAAAGCGCGGTGAGGGCCAGGTTACACCTGATTCGTCCAAACTTACCCTAAGTTTTTCCCCAACTTTTGGCCCCCTGTAACCACCCGCCGCCGAGGGGAAGTGCGTCAAATAATTTCTTCAACGACGAAAAACAAAATGTACCGAAATCGCTTAACGGTGCATTGGGAAACTTTGCGCTGATGGCAGGCAAATCGCTTACAGATATAGATTGGGCGGGAGGTTCTGACCAAGATTCAGTATCCGGGATGAGGACAAGGTGGCGTCGTCCAGGATTGTTCGCCAAGGTTTCCAAACTCCCTGGATTTGGCAATACATCTCGACGTTGTTTGCTCAACGAATCTACACATCCGATCACCTCTTTATGTTTCGCAACCGTGATATCAACAACATCTTGCGCATCCTGTTTCGTCAATGTTCCGCACAGTGCTGGTAGGTGAAAAGCGATTCGATCAGCATCCTTCACTTGCCCCATTCCCAGTCGCTTGCCTACACCAAACAGTGATTCAAGGACATCGGTGCTGATGGGCAAACCCGTTTGATTCAACCCCAGCCTATTGGCAATTTCCAACTGTGACTTTGCCCAATCAGTAAAACCGATTCGTATCGAAGAGGATGCGGGCATGACCTCAATCAACTTCTGACATTGCGCGTAGGTTGCAAGGTTCAACCCCTCTTGTTTGAGGATTTTTTGACATGCCAGCATCGACTTTGCATCGCGAAGGAATCGTTTGATAAACGGCTCACACTCGGGCAATTGATCCAAGCTTGCTCTTAATTTCGCTAACATCGGTGCGTCTTCAGCCTGGTTTTGCGGCACATGTTTGAGCAGTTTGTCCGCCCATTCGACCAAACGGTGCAAGTTCATAAAGCGGGCTTTGGTCGAGACCTTCGGAGGTGCAAGGCATGCCAAGATCGTCTGTTTGAGTTTCTTGGACACTTGGCCGCAGGCTGTGATGAAGGTGTTAAACAACGGATCCTCTGCATATTCGTGCTTGAAAAGATTGGCAACCATATGGGAGAGATCGTCGATGCACTCAAGGGATGTCCCTTGTTCATTCAACAAGCGGATGGCCTTTTCAAGATCGGTTCCGCCGTCTTTGAGGAAAGCAGCGGGAAAAAATCCCACTTTGGCAAATACTTTGCGTAAAAATTCGGCAATCGTTTCGCCATTCCAGGATTCCTCAACAGCGGTGGCGACACACTGAACATCCGCCAATCCTGGCGCATACTCATTTTGTTCATGGTGCCTGAGATTCAATGCCAGTACGCTGAGTATCTTCCCCGAGCCCAGTCCTATGCTGATATCAATAAGCCAAACCGTTTGCATTGCACCTCCAGCAGCGTTGCCAAGGGATTGGACGAACGTTTGCATTTTTGCGATGGATAGACGGGATACATAGTTGCTGACCGTTTGTGGACAAGGTGTCTTCAGCAGACCAAGGTAGGGGGCAAGCACGGCCAACACTCTTGCAATTGCACGGAATCCGATTCGTGCTGAGAGGAACAAGCACAAAACAAGGAAAACAACATCCACTTTGTTTTGGATGCACGCTACTGCTTGCTTGTTTTGTTTCGCCAATTCAGCTTTGGCTGCCTTGGCCTCCCCTTTAAATTTATCTCGTTCTTTTTTAGTCGCCGGATTTCTTTACGAATCGCACGCACTTTGGTGGCACGATCAATCGCTTTTTTTTCCAAACCTCTCGACTCTTGTGCAGCTTTGACTTTTCACTCATGATGATGTTCCAGTAACAATACGAGAGATCATAAAACGAAGAACGACGTTTTCTTGTTCGGGCAAGTAGGGCCATTTCTTGGGGGAAAGAAATTGGTTATTTTGAAGCATTTTTGGACAGCCTAGGTTACACCTGATTGAAATTCGCCGTCCTGACCTGTTCCGGCACAGCTTATTTCTGTTCCGGTTGCGCTGTAGCATTTTGTCTGGCCGGTTTTGGGGACAAGAACCGTGTTGGCGTTGACCAATCCACCATATCCGATAAGAAGACTCAACAAAACTACACATCGGATACCACTAGGTACCAAGTCCAGAAGACGAAGCCAAAGAGATTTGCAGTAGTGCAGCATTTGAGTCGCTCCTCTAAAGTTTTTATTGAGGCCAAGTGTCTCACACTCTGGAGGCTATCAAACTGCACGAAACTCAATTTTTTTATGTGCTGATCGGTCTCGTAATCGGGTGCTGGTTGTGCTGTCAGATACCAATCAGGCAGTGGCTTCACGCCATCACCACAGACTATGCCCGATGAGGAGATTTTGCGGCTGCTGCTGGCGCTGAATCTGGCGCGATCCAAGGCTAAGATTGGTGCATAGCGCATGAACTGTGCTATCTTGTGACCATGACACACGCTGAACTGGTTTTTGTCCATCTGCAGAAACTGCCGGAATCGGTAGGTGCCGAAGTGTTCGATTTTCTTCAGTTTCTGGAACAGAAACGCTCGCTTGCGGAAAAACGGCAGCCACGCCAGCCGGGCAGTGCCCGTGGGCAAATATGGACCGCCGATGATTTTGATGCGCCGCTGAGTGATTTTGACGAGCACCAATGAACTTGTTGCTCGATACCCGGCGGCGCCAGGTGCTTGACGAGTGACTGGGGGGCTTTTTCGCCTGAAACCCGCATGGAACGTGCGGGAAGCGCTATCAAAAAAATAATGTATTTTGCGTGGTGTGGATGAATCAGGTTGCAGCGGTGCGCCTGCCAAGCCTGCGCGCCAGTAGCGCGCCCTGGTAGCGTGCCTCCAGCGGGATGCGGACTTGCAGCGGGCTGCCGGGTGCGACCGTGATGGAGTCACCGTCGAGGTTGCGCATGGCTTCGAGCGTGAAGACATGGTTCCCGCTGGGGTGAATGACCTCGATCTGGTCACCTACCAGGAATTTGTTTTTCACTTCCACCTCGGCCCAGCCGCCGTTGATGCCAAGTACTTCGCCGACAAAGTGGCTGTGCCCGATGTCGGAATGCCCGGTTTCATAATTCTGGTAATCGTGTGCCGGGCGGCGCTCCAGGAAACCACTGGTGTAGCCACGGTTGGCCAGGCCTTCGAGTTCGGTTACCAAGGCCGGATTGAAGGGTTTGCCTGCCTTGGCATCGTCAATGGCGCGGCGGTAGGTTTGCGCGGTGCGCGCCACGTAGTACAGACTTTTCGTGCGACCCTCGACCTTGAGTGAATCAATACCGATTTTCACCAGGCGCTCCACGTGTTCCACAGCGCGCAGGTCCTTGCTGTTCATGATGTAGGTGCCGTGTTCGTCCTCCATGATGGGCATGAGCTGCCCTGGGCGGCCCTCTTCCTGTAGGAGATACACCTTGTCGGCTTCGGGGTGGCGTGTGCTGCCGCCGCAGGCGGCAAAGGATTGCTCGGCTTGCTCCTGCGCCTGGGTGAGGTTGAAGCTGCTGTCCATAGGGGTGGCAATGGCCTCGCCGGTATTGGGGTCCGTGCTGCTTGGCTGGGTCTGGTAGTTCCAGCGGCAGGCATTGGTGCAGGTGCCCTGGTTGGGGTCGCGCCGGTTGAAATAGCCCGAGAGCAGGCAGCGGCCCGAATATGCAATGCACAGAGCACCATGGACGAATACCTCCAGTTCCATGTCGGGGCATTCCTGGCGAATTTTTTCGATTTCGTCGAGGCTGAGTTCCCGCGACAGGATGATGCGCGCCACCCCCACCTTCTGCCAGAACTTCACCGCCATGTAGTTGACCGTATTGGCCTGCACCGAGAGGTGGATCGGAACCTCGGGGTAGGTGCCATTCTCCATGCCCGTGCGCACCATCATGATGAGTCCGGGGTCGGCCATGATGAGCCCGTCGGGCCGCAGTTCAAGTACGGGTTCTATGTCGCGCAAATAGGTGCGTACCTTGTCGTTGTGTGGCAGCAGATTGCTGGTGACAAAGAATTTCTTGCCACGCGCATGGGCTTCGGAAATGCCGGTCGCAATTTGTTCGAACTTGAATTCGTTGTTGCGCGCGCGCAAAGAGTAGCGTGGTTGCCCGGCATAGACGGCATCGGCGCCAAAATCGAAGGCGGCGCGCATCTTTTCCAGCGAGCCTGCGGGGAGTAATAGTTCGGGTGTGTGCATGGGGGTATTATTGCTGCATTGAACAAAGCACAATAGCAGCATGGAAAATCCTATCGTAATTGCTGGGGGTGGTATTGGTGGGCTGGCCGCTGCACTGGCGTGTGCCCGCGCGGGCTGGCCAGTCCATGTGCTGGAGCGCACGCGCAGTTTCAGCGAAGTCGGCGCAGGCGTTCAGTTGGGACCGAATGTGGTGAACATCCTGCATGCCTGGGGGTTGGAGCAGCAGCTCAGACAAGTGGCATCGTTTCCGGAGCTGATGCAGGTGCGCAGTGCCCTTAATGGACACGAACTCGCTTCCATGCAGTTGGGGGAGCGCACGCGCACGCTGTACGCTGCGCCCTATGCCACTATCCACCGGGCGGATTTGCATCAGATGTTGTTGCACGCACTACTGCAGCATGCCGATGTGGAATTGCATCTGGGGCAGTGGTTGCAGTCGTTTGCCGATGGCGGCGGCAAGCGTTCCCTGGGGGTCGGGGTGCAGGTTCTCGATGGTCCGGTGTTGCAAGCCGAAGCCTTGATTGGTGCCGATGGCCTGTGGAGCACCGTGCGCCAGATTCTGCTCAAGGACTCTGCGCCGCGCGTCACGGGGCATCTGGCCTACCGGGCCTTGGCGCGCCAGCGCGACTTACCGGAGCATTTGCGCAGCCAGCACATCACGGTCTGGCTGGGGCCGGATGTACATGTGGTCCAGTATCCGGTGCGCCGGGGAGATTGGCTCAATGTGGTGGCCATAGCCAAGGGGGCAGTGGACGACAAGACGGATGAGTGGGACGTTGCTGCCAACGCGAAAAAATTACTGGATGCGCTCAACGGCTGCGTCAGCCCCTTGCGCGAGCTGGTGGAGGCGATGGACAGCTGGCGTTTGTGGGCTTTGTGTGACCGTGCGCCCATGGCCGGGGCGCATGAGCATGCACGTGGTCGGGTGGCCTTATTGGGCGATGCAGCCCACCCCATGCGCCCCTATATGGCCCAGGGTGCGGGGATGGCATTGGAAGATGCGGCCTGTTTGCAGCACGTGCTGGCACTGCCCAAGTTGAACATGGTGCAACGGCTGGAGTTTTACGCCCAGCAGCGTTGGCGGCGCAATGCGCGTGTGCAGGCGCGCTCCATACGCAATGGGCAGATTTTCCATGCCAAGGGCGTGCTGCGCTGGGCGCGCGACGTGTCCATGCACATGCTCGGAGAGCGTTTGCTGGACGTGCCGTGGTTATACCGGGGCACGCCGCGCTGAAATTTTCTGAACGATGCCGCTATTTGCCAAAAAGACCTTTAAGCAGTCCGGCAGCGCCTGGGATGGGTAGATTGGACAGCGGATTGGAGCCGGAGGATTCTTTTTCTGCTTCCCCGGATTGTTCGCTCCGGTCGTTATTTTCGGTGACACTGCTGCGCGCATCGATGTCCTGACCCAGCATCGCCATGGTGTTGGATTTCACGCGCAACCGGACACTCCATTCCTGATCCCATGGCACCTTGGGGTCGGTTGGGCGGGGTGGATGCACAAAACCGTGCTCACCGCCGTAGGCGATCATGCGCAGCATGGCCCCTCCGCCCGCACGTCCCTTGCCTTCCTGGCTGCCATAAATCCCTTTGGGTACGTTGCATTGCGTCGCACTGGATGCAAGCAATACTTTTTCCTTCACCCACTTGTCGATGGTGACGTTGGACAGGTAGTCAAACAGTCCCATGCCGGTATCCGGCAGATCACTGCTCGACCAGAACACCATGTCGTCCCCCTGGGCACCCATGGTATTCAGGAAGTATGCGCGTGCATTGGCAACCGGCTCCCAACTCAAGGCCACGCTGTCCTTCAGGTCGCCTCGGCTCTGCAGCGCAATGGCTGGCATGACATCGTGTGCGGCGCCCAGTGTGAAGCGAAACGATTCTGGTATGCCATCGCCGGTGATGCGGTGCTCGCCCACCAACGACGCTCCACGCGGCAGAGAGCGGTGATCGCGTTCGTTGGGGTAGACATCGTAGTCTTCACGTACCTTGGCACCACGATCAGGGGCATATTTACCGCCAAACGCACTACCAAACGCTTGCGCCGAGTCGGCGGATAGTTTGCTCAGGTCGATGATGCGGGGTTGCCCCGGTCGCACCGTGGCACTACAGCCCCAGTAAAACAGCAGCCGTCCTTTCGGGCGTTCGTAGGTTCCTTCGTATTCCTTCTCGGGACGCGGTTCGCTGGTGACGGTGGCGACCTTCTCCGCCAGTATGGGCAGCAGGGGTAACTTGTCGCCCAGTTTCATGCCCAAAGGGATGTTTTGTGTTGCCTCAACACCGGGTTTTAGTCCATTCCACAGTGCCACGTCCAGAATACGCGGTGGCATCATGTGGAAAGTGCGCGCCGAGCCGTAATACTCTTTGCCAGTGGACTTGGCGTTGCCGCCACCCATTGCCCCCATCAAACCACCCATGAGACCACCCAGTCCCGCCGGGATGTCCATCTCGGGCATGCCTGCCATGGAACCGGTGGATACGTCCATCCAGAGCAAGGTTTTTGGCGGACGCACGATTTGCTGCGGGCTCTGGGCACAGAGCGTTGCCGAAAAGAGCGAAAGGGTAACACCGCCAATGACAAGGCGGGACGACAGGCGATATTTCAGCATGGATTTCATTTTTTCCTGGCCGTTGCGCGCAAACTGGCTGCATTGGCCACGGCCAGTGCGCTCATGTTGACCACACGGCGCACCGTGGCCGACGGTGTGAGGATGTGGGCCGAGGCAGCCGCTCCCAGCAGGATGGGGCCGACGGTAACCATGTTGCCTGCGGTTACCCTCAGGACGTTAAAGAGGATGTTGGCCGAATCCAGATTGGGGCAGATCAGCAAATTGGCTTCGCCGTGCAAACTGCTATCGGCCAGCGCGGCGCGGCGCACGGACTCGGACAAGGCTGCATCGCCCTGGAGTTCGCCGTCACACTCGACATCGGGCGCCATTTTCACGAACAGATCGCGTGCCAGACGCATCTTGCGTGCCGAAGGGTGATCGGATGAGCCGAAGCTGGAGTGCGATAAAAATGCCACCTTGGGCGGCAAGCCGAAGCGGCTGACTTCCTGTGCTGCCATGACCGCGATGCTGGCCAATTCTTCGGCGGAAGGATCGGCATTGACGTAGGTGTCAGCGATGAAGAGCGCGTACTTGTCCAGCATCAGCGCATTGAGGGTTGCCAGTCGGGTGGTGCCCGGTTTGAGGCCAACCACGTTTTGTACGTGTTGCAAATGCACGTCGAAGCTGCCCAGAATGCCGCACAACATGGCATCGGCGTCGCCCAGGCGCAGCATCAGGGTGGCAATGGTGGTGCTGGAGCGCCGCACGGCCGATTTCGCCGCCTCGGGTGTCACACCCCGGCGACCCATGATGCCGTGGTAGGTTTCCCAGTATTGGCGAAAACGGGGGTCGTTTTCGGGATTGACGCAATCCACATCGCGCCCGATCTGGATGCGCAATCCCGCCTTGGCGATACGTGCCTCGATGACAGCCGGGCGACCGATCAGAATCGGGTATGCCAGACCCTCATCGACGACGACCTGGGCTGCGCGCAGTATACGGTCATCTTCTCCCTCGGCGTAGGCAATACGCTTGGCTTCGGGTTTGACTTTTTTGGCCGCATTGAACACAGGGCGCATGAACATGCCGGTCTGGTAGACCAGCCGCGTCAACTGCTGGTAGTACGCATCCATGTCCTTGATGGGGCGTGCGGCAACTCCGGACTCCTCGGCGGCCTTGGCCACAGCAGGGGCGATGCGCAAGATCAGGCGGGAGTCAAACGGTGTGGGGATGAGGTAGTCGGGGCCAAAGGTCAGCTCCTTGCCAGCGTAGGCGTTGGCCACTTCCTCGCTGATGTCCGCCTTGGCCAGGTCGGCAATCTGGCGCACGCAGGCCAGCTTCATGCTGTCGGTGATTTTGGTGGCACCACAGTCCAGGGCGCCCCGGAAAATGTAGGGAAAGCACAAAACATTGTTGACCTGGTTCGGGTAGTCCGAGCGGCCGGTGGCGATGATGCAGTCGGGCCGCACGGCCTTGGCCAGCTCGGGACGAATTTCCGGCTCCGGGTTGGCCAGGGCCAGAATAATGGGCTTGGGCGCCATGGTCTTGACCATATCCTGGGTCAGCACACCAGCCGTGGAGCAGCCCAGAAACACGTCCGCATCCTGCACGATGTCGGCCAGGGTACGGGCTGAGGTATCCTGAGCAAAACGCGCCTTGGATTCGTCGAAGCCACCGGGGCGGCCTTCGTAAATCACGCCCTTGGAGTCGCAGGCAAACACGTTTTCACGCCGCACGCCCAATCCCACCATCACGTCCAGACAGGCCAGTGCTGCGGCCCCGGCGCCGGAGACGGCAATTTTCACATCTTCAATGCGCTTGTCCACCAGCTCCAACCCGTTGAGCAGGGCTGCGGAGGAGATGATGGCGGTTCCGTGTTGGTCGTCATGAAACACCGGGATGTTCAGACGTTCGCTCAGCTTTCTTTCGATATAAAAGCACTCCGGCGCCTTGATGTCTTCCAGATTGATACCGCCAAGCGTAGGCTCCATGGCAGCGATGATATCCACCAGTTTGTCCGGGTCATTCTCGGCCAGCTCGATGTCGAATACATCAATACCGGCAAACTTCTTGAACAGGCAACCCTTGCCTTCCATGACGGGTTTGCCGGCCAGGGGGCCGATATTGCCCAGGCCCAGCACGGCAGTGCCGTTGGTGATGACGCCCACCAGATTGCCGCGCGACGTGTATTCTGCAGCCAGTGAGGGGTCTGCCTGAATGTCGAGGCAGGGGTAGGCCACCCCTGGGGAATAGGCGAGGGACAGATCACGTTGATTGGACAGCGGCTTGGTCGGGTTGACCGCAATTTTGCCGCGTGTCGGGGTGCGGTGGTATTCACGGGCTGCATCGCGCAGCGCCTGCTCCGCAGGGGATAGGGTTTTCATGGTTTGAGTCTCTTCTCTGACAAAACCCCGCATTGTGGCCGACAACGCCCCCTTGTGGCCACCAGGATCTCTGTTTTGGGAACGAAAAAGTCCGACTGTAGACTCAATCGCCCAGGCAAATACCCAAATCGCGGGCAGTCTGCACGGTATCGCTGTCAAGCGGCACCGCTTTCATGCGCCCGGCTACTTCGGACAGGGCAATGTATTCCACATTGGGGAAGGCCAGCGAAACCATCACACCGGATAGGCCCTTGTCCAGTCCCCGCACGGCGGCAGCGCCAAAACGCATGGCGGCGATACGGTCGAAGGCAGTCGGGCTGCCCCCGCGCAGGAGATGCCCGAGCACGACGACCCGGGTGTCTTTTCCGCTGCGCTCCGCGATGGCTCTGGCAATGCGGTCTCCCACGCCACCCAGGCGTTCGGCGTGGCCGATTTCTGCCTCGGCGACGATTTCCTGGTGGCCATCTTTGGGGGCGGCACCCTCGGCCACCACAACCACCGAATACATGCGCCCTTCGGCATCACGTGCCATGATCTGGTCGACCACCTTGTCCAGATCAAAAGGAATTTCCGGGATCAAAATACTGTGCGCGTTGCCCGAAATGCCGCAGTGCAAGGCGATCCAGCCGGCATAACGACCCATGACCTCGACCACCATCACGCGCTGGTGGCTCTGAGCCGTGCTGTGCAGACGGTCAATGCACTCCGTGGCAAAAGCCACGGCGGTGTCGAAACCGAAGGTGGTCATGGTCTTGTCCAGATCGTTGTCGATGGTTTTGGGTACCCCCACCACGCGCAGGCCTTTTTTGTGCAAGGCATCGGCAATGGTCAAGGAACCATCTCCGCCCACGGACACCAGCGCGTCAATCTCCTTCTTGGCAAAGTACTGCAGGATTTCGTCGGATCGGTCAATCTCGCGCATGCTGCCATCGGGCATGCGAATCGGGAAGTGCAAGGGGTTGCCCTTGTTGGTGGACCCCAGTATGGTTCCCCCGAGGTGACCAATGTTGCGCACGTGCGCGCGGGTCAGGCGGATGACGCCATCGTCCGCATAGCGCTCGGGAAACAGAATGCCATTGAAACCATCGTGGATGCCGTAGCACTCCCAACCCCGGTTGGCTGCGGAAATGACGACCGAGCGAATGACGGCGTTGAGTCCGGGGGCATCGCCTCCCCCGGTACAAATGGCGATGCGCCGAATGGAAGACTTCACCATGTAAACCCTGTGTCGAATGCGTTAAATTTCTTCGGGAACCATCTTGATGGCGCCGCACGGACACTCTGCTACACAGATGCCACAGCCCTTGCAGTAGTCGTAATTGAATTCGAACCCTTTGCCGGGCCCGAGTTTGATGACGGCATTGTCGGGACAGACACCATAGCAGTTGTCGCATTCAAAGCAGTTGCCGCAGGACAGACAGCGCCGGGCTTCAAAGAGGGCGTTGGTTTCATCCAGACCACCTTGCACTTCCTCAAAGGTCGATTTGCGGCGGATGATGTCGAGCATGGGCTGCACGGTTTTCGGCGCGTCGCTGTAGTACCAGGTGTTGAGTTTGTCGTGGCTGGCCAACTCCGCTTTGGGGCGGGGCACGTATTCGCTGCTGCGCAGCCAGGCGTCAATATTGCGCGCGGCCTTTTTGCCGTGGCCAATGCCCACCGTGACGTTGCGTTCGGCAGGCACCATGTCGCCACCAGCAAAAATACCGGCGCGCCCGGTCATCATGCGCGCATCGACCTTGACCACGCCATCTTCGACGGTCAGTCCTTCCACGCCGTTGATGAGGGACAAATCGACGTCCTGACCCAGCGCCAGCACCACCGAGTCGGCTTCCAGCGTTTCGAATTCACCCGTGGGCTGCGGGAAGCCTTTTTCATCCAGCTGCATCTTTTCCACGGTAATCGAGGAATCTCCCGCTTGCTTGATGGTGGACAGCCATTTGATCAGCACGCCTTCTTGCAGGGCTTCTTCGACCTCGAAATCGTGCGCGGGCATCTTTTCGCGGTTGCGGCGATAGACGATGATGGACTCGGTGGCGCCCAGGCGCTTGGCCGTGCGGGCTACGTCAATGGCGGTATTGCCACCGCCATAGATGATCACCTTGCGCCCGAGCATGGGCTTTTCTTCGCCTTCCATCGAACGCAGCACCGACAACGCATCGAGCACCTTGGCCGAGTCGCCCGCCGGGATAAACGCGCGTTTGGCAATGTGCGCGCCCACGGCCAGAAAGACGGCATCGAAGCCGCCTTGCTGTTGCGCATCCAGCACGTTCGCCACCTTGGTGTTGTATTCGATGCGCACACCCATATCAACGATGCGCTGCACTTCAGCGTCCAGCACATTGCGTGGCAGGCGGTACTGTGGAATACCAAAGCGCATCATGCCGCCTGGCAGCGGCCCGGCTTCCTGCACCGTGACCTGGTGCCCCAGGCGCGCCAGATGGTAGGCCGCAGACAAACCGGAGGGACCCGCGCCGACCACGAGGACCTTTTTGCCGCTGGCAGCGCCAGTCGTTGTCAGTTTCCAGCCTTTTTCGATGGCCTTGTCACCTAAGAAACGCTCGACCGAGTTGATGCCGACCGGCGAATCAAGTTTGCCACGGTTGCAAGCACTCTCACAGGAGTGGTAGCAGACGCGCCCCATGGTCGCGGGGAACGGATTGTCTTCGACCAGAACCCGCCACGCTTGTTCATAATCGCCGGATTCGGAGTGGAACAGCCAGGCCTGGATGTTTTCCCCTGCCGGGCATTGGTTGTTGCACGGCGGCATGCGGTCCAGGTAGACCGGGCGCGAGGTGCGCCAGGAGCCGGTGTGGTTGGCCAGCGAACTGCCGACATCGAGGGTAATGGCAAATGGTTTTTCCATGATGGTGTTGTCCTCAACAAATCAGGCTTGATCCAGCAGGCCGTAGCGGCGGATATTGCGGTCGGCCATGGCCTGCAAGCGGGCAATGGTGGCGGTGTCAGGCTTGGAGCCGAACAGGTGGGCAAAGCGCTTTTGCGGCTTGAGGTAATCTTCGATGGGCACTTGATGGCGAATTTTGTGCACACCGGTCACCTCACCACGCTCCGCTTCAAACACCGGGAAGGTGCCACTCTCGACGGCCAGCCGGGCTAGCCGGATGGTGTCATGCGAGGCGGCGCCCCAGCCCAAGGGGCAGGGTACGAAGATGTGGATGTAGCGCGCACCGCGCATCGACATCGCCTTGGTCACCTTGTATTCCAGGTCGTGCAGGTCAGCGACCGTTGCCGTCGCCACATAGGGAATTTCATGCGCCATCGCAATGCGCGGCACGTTTTTGCCCTGGCCAAACACGTTACCCGGATTGGGGCCGACCGGCATGGTGGTGGCGGTGCGCGCCGTAGGCGGCGTGGCCGAGGAGCGCTGCACGCCGGTGTTCATGTAGGCTTCGTTGTCGTAGCAGATGTAGAGCACGTCATCGTTGCGCTCGAACATGCCTGAGAGGCAGCCAAAGCCGATGTCGGTCGTGCCGCCATCGCCCCCTTGCGCCACCACACGCACATCGCTGTGCCCCTTGACGCGCATGGCAGCGGCAATGCCGGTGGCAACCGCCGCCGTATTGCCAAAGAGCGAGTGGATCCAGGGCATTTGCCACGAGGTTTCCGGGTAGGGCGTGGAAAAAACTTCGAGGCACCCCGTGGCGTTGGCGGCAATCAGCTGGCCGTTGGTAGCCCGCATCGCCGCATCAATCGCATAGCGCGCACCCAAAGCCTCGCCGCACCCCTGGCAGGCACGGTGGCCCGAGTTCAGCGAATTGTTGCGTTGTTCGCTGGCTTGCACCGAGCGCTGATCGGGTGCCAGCAAACGGTTGCCTACGGTGAAGGTGCCGGTCTGGTAAAACTTGACAACAGTCTGTTCCATGGTATTCCTTGTCTTCCTTGTTATGTCAGGTTTTCGTTTTTAGCCTGCGCGCGATGAGACGGTGCCGATGTCACGCAGGATACCCTCGGCAATCGGGCCGGAGCGGCGTTTGTTGAGCTCACGCTCCAGTACCCGGTTGACAATGCCCCAGTCCAAGTCCAGAAAGGTTAACTCTTCCAGCTTGTCTTCGATGGCCTGTAACAACATTTTGTGCAACGACGCTTTGGTAATGGCGCGTCCCCCGAGGCCAGCGACAACCGTCAGCACCGACACTGGCAGATTACGCAACGCCATGCGCACGTCACGCGAAACGATTCCGCCAATACCCACGGCAAAACATTTTTCGAGCACGACGACGCGCTTGGCACCCGCGACGGCATCGCGGATCGCTGCAATCGGGAACGGACGAAACGAAGTGATGCCCAGCACGCCAATCTTGATGCCCTCAGCCCGCATGTCATCCACCGTATCCTTGATGGTGCCCAGTACCGAACCCAGGCCGATGACGATGGTTTCTGCATCCTCCAGCCGGTAGGGTCTGACAAGGCCGCCCGAATCGCGTCCAAACACCTGCTGGAATTCGGTTGCCAGATGGGGCAAGAGCTCAAGTGCCTGCATCTGCTTGGCGTGGGCCAGATAGCGCACCTCGGCAAAGGCTTCGGGACCAACCATGGCACCAATCGTGACCGGCTCACTGGGGTCGAGTACCTGACGCGGCTCGTAGGGCGGCAGGTAACGGTCCACCTGCTCTTGCGTGGGCATATCGACCCGCTCGTAAGCGTGTGTGAGGATGAAGCCGTCCATGCAGACCATGACCGGCAGGGACAACTCCTCGGCGATGCGAAACGCCTGGATATGCAGATCAAGTGCTTCCTGGTTGGTTTCGGCAAAAATCTGGATCCAGCCGGCATCGCGCATTGACATGCTGTCGGTGTGGTCGTTCCAGATGTTGATTGGCGCACCGATGGCACGGTTGGCGACTGTCATCACAATCGGCAGCCCTAAGCCCGAAGCGTTGTAAACGGCTTCGGCCATGAATAGTAGACCCTGGCTGGCCGTGGCGGTATAGGCGCGCGCACCGGCTGCCGAGGCGCCAATGGCCACGCTCAGGGCGGCGAATTCGGATTCGACGTTGATGAACTCGCAGCGGTCCACTTCACCCGCCTTGACCATGGCCCCCAAGCCTTCAACGATGTGGGTCTGGGGCGAAATGGGGTAGGCGCAAATGACTTCGGGGCGGGAGAGCGCCACCGCCTTGGCGACGGCATGGGAGCCTTCACATTGTTCAAGCATGGGTAGCCTCTGCCTTTCTTTCTTGATGCTTCACAGTAATCTCGTATGCTTCACGCGCGGCGGCGATGTTGTTTTGTGCGACTGCGCCATCGAATTTTTGCTGGATGGCAGCGTGCACTGCGTCCAGGGAAATCAGTCCGGTGAGCGCGGCAAAGGCACCGATCAATGGCATATTCGGCACCGGGCGGCGCACATGCTTCATGGCCAGGTCGGTTGCCGGAACCGACAGCAGATGGGCAGGATTAAAGCCTTTGACAAAATCACCCAATCCGAGTTTTTCAAAACTGTGCGTGGTGTTGATCAGGATATAACCGTCCTTTTTCAGGCCGCTGAATACATCGACCTGGTGCAAGAGCGTGGGATCCTGGATGATCAGCGCATCGGGCGCCATGATGGGTTCACGCAAGCGGATTTCCTTGTCATCCATGCGGCAATACGCGACAACGGGTGCCCCCGTGCGCTCCGAGCCAAAACTTGGGAACGCCTGTGCGTGGCGCCCACCCAGAAACGCTGCGATGGACAGCATTTCGGCGCCAGTTACCACCCCCTGGCCTCCCCGTCCGTGAATTCGTACCTGAAACATGCCGTTACCTTTCGTTGGTTTTTCGTTTGTCTTTTGTTGATCTGGATTCTTATTCTGCCATCATTGCGGTATGAAAATTCCACAATCTTTCCCCGACACCCCAGTGCCCCCTTTGCTGGTGGCGTGTTTGTGTGCCGATTGGTGCGGTACCTGCCGCCAGTACCAGGATGTGTTCATGCAGTTGAGCGCGCAGTTTCCTGCACTGCATTTTGTATGGATGGATGTTGAAGACGAGGCCGATCTGGTCGAGCCTGTCGCGATAGATGACTTCCCCACGCTGCTCGTGGCCTCGCCCGAAAACGTGCTCTTCTTTGGCACCGTCACACCCCACGTGCACACGTTGCAGCGCCTGGTGCAAACATTTGCGCAGCAGCCCGAGCAGTCCGTTCAATCCCCCATGCCGGAGATTGACGCGCTGGCGCAACGGCTGTGGCAACACGTGAAAAGTCTGGGAAATAAGGACAAACAAGGCTGAAAGCCTTATGGAATGTGCGTGTACAGCTATCATTTCTGGATTGATGTGTTTAGCGCAGCGCCAGCATGTGGGGCTTGTTATCGCTCAATATGAACACACTGACAGCATCGACCAGGTCTGCGGCCTGGCTTTGCATGGAGCTGGCGGCTGCAGCAGCTTGCTCCACCAGGGCAGCGTTTTGTTGCGTGCTGTTGTCCATTTGCGCGACGGCCTGGTTGATCTGTTCAATACCCAATGTCTGCTCGGAACTGGCGGCCATGATTTCCGCCATGATATTGCTCACCTTGCTCACACTCTCCACAATTTCCGTCATGGTGGTGCCTGCCTGGTCCACCAGTCTGGTTCCGATGTTCACATTGGAAACGGAGTCGTCAATCAGGGTTTTGATCTCCTTGGCTGCCGCAGCCGAACGACCAGCCAGGCTGCGTACTTCACTGGCCACCACGGCAAAACCGCGTCCCTGTTCCCCGGCGCGTGCGGCTTCGACCGCCGCGTTGAGCGCCAGGATGTTGGTTTGAAACGCAATACCATCAATCACACTGATGATGTCCACAATCTTGTTGGACGACTGGTTGATGGAACCCATGGTCTTGATAACCTCGGCTACCACCGTCCCGCCCTTGGATGCAACCTCGTTGGCAGTGGCAACCATGCGGTTGGCCAGTTGGGCGCTTTCAGCGTTTTGCTTGACGGTGCTGGTCATCTCTTCCATCGACGATGCGGTCTGTTGCAATGCACTGGCTTGCGTCTCGGTGCGGGATGACAAGTCCTGGTTACCGCTGGCAATTTCTGCGGATGCGTGGGTAATGGTGGAAATTCCGGAGCTGACTTTCCCGATGATGGTTTCCAGTCGTTCCACAAATGTATTGAATCCGTCCACCACTTCATTGAACTCGTCGCTGGATGCGCGTGGCAGGCGTTTGGTCAGGTCTGCATCGCCGACGGCAATATCGTGCAGCGCGTTACCAATCTCCTCCAGTGGCTCCAGCACCACCGAGTTGAGTACACGCGACAGTACCAAAATGATGATGACATTGAGTAGCAAAATTTCCACAACGGTACCCGTCATTTCGGACTGCAAGATACTTTTGATTTCGTTGCTGGAGACAAACACCGTGACCTTGCCAACCGGATTGGACTTGGCACCATCCTTGTAGATCAGGTCTGCAGTTCGCGTGTTATCGGACTTCGGGCTACTGGCATCCCGAATAATCTTGCCGTCGGCACTTCGGGCGGCAGATGCCAGTACTTTTTCGCCGTTGGAGATCGAAATGCCGACAATGAAAGTCGCAGCCATTTCCGATTCCATGTTTTGATCGAGCTGTTGTTTGTCGTAGTTCCACAGCGAATTGGGTAGCCCTGCGGACAGCCGCACCAAGGCTGCGTCGAGCTGGTTGTTCATGGAGGCTTCCAGACCGGTTTTTGTCTTGTTGTAGCTAATGGCTCCAAAGATGGACAACAAACCCGAGATGATCACCACGAACAAGACATAAATCCGAAATTTGATGCTGGTCGTTTTCATGGGTGATACCTTGAATCCTCAGAAGTGGCGAAATAATTATTTAGAGCGGGGATTCTAATCCCCGAATAAAGCCTTGACGACGAATTGGCGGGCACAATGCGCTTTATGACTGATAAAAAAACACTGCTGCTGGTGGATGGCTCAAGTTACCTGTACCGCGCTTTTCATGCCATGCCGGATTTGCGTGTGGTGCCAGGGGACCCCGCCAGCCAGCCCACGGGGGCTATTCGCGGCATGGTCAATATGTTGCAAAGCCTGCGCAAGGACGTGCCCTGCGATTACGCCGCCTGCGTGTTCGATGCCAAAGGGCCCACCTTTCGAGAGGAACTGTACCCTGCCTACAAGGCGCAGCGTCCGCCCATGCCTGACGACCTGCGTAGCCAGATCGCGCCGATTCAGACGGTAGTGGATCTGATGGGCTGGAAGGTTCTGAGCGTGCCAGGCGTCGAGGCGGACGATGTGATCGGCACACTGGCCACCCTGGCCGTAGCGCAAGGAGTGGACGTGATCGTGAGCAGCGGCGACAAGGACCTGGCGCAGCTGGTCAATGCGCACATCACCATCATCGACACCATGAGTGGCCGCCGTCGCGATGAAGCAGGGGTTTTGGCCGAGTTCGGTGTTCCACCTGCCTTGATGGTGGACTACCAAACCCTGGTGGGCGACAGCGTGGACAACGTGCCGGGGGTGGAGAAAGTAGGCCCCAAGACAGCAGCCAAGTGGTTGCAGGAATACGGCTCCCTGGATGCGCTGGTGGCACAGGCCGATACCATCAAAGGCGCAGCCGGTGCTAACCTGCGCCAGGCGCTGGACTGGCTGCCACTGGGGCGGCGCTTGTTGACCGTCAAGACAGATTGCGATTTATCGGATTGGATGGAGGGTTTTCCTGCTATTCATTCAATAGCTGCGTCCGCACAGGATACGGCGGGTTTACGCGATTTTTATACAAAATTCGGTTTCAAAAGCCTGACCAGGACGCTGGAGACACTGAAACCAGAGGATGCTGCACTACTACCCGCCACGGATACCGTAGATGTACCGGACATGACCCCCGCCGCCCTGGCTTACGACACCATCCTGGACTGGGATGCGTTTGATAACTGGCTGGCACGGATTGAAAGCGCGGAGCTGGTGGCACTCGATACCGAAACCGATGCGCTGGATGCCATGCGCGCTGCAATCGTGGGTATCAGCCTCAGCGTACACGTGGGCGCTGCGGCCTACATCCCGCTAGGCCATGACTACGCAGGCGCCCCGGACCAATTGCCGCGCGCTGCGGTATTGGCGCGGCTCAAGCCCTGGCTGGAAAACGTGGACAAACCCAAACTGGGCCAGCATGTCAAATTTGACCGCCATGTCTTTGCCAACCATGGCATTGAAGTACGGGGTTATGCGCATGACACGATGCTGCAAAGCTATGTGCTCGAAGTGCATAAACCGCATTCGCTGGAGAGTCTGGCCGAGCGCCACCTCGGGCGCAAGGGCTTGAGCTTTGAAGACCTGTGTGGCAAGGGCGTGCGCCAGATCACCTTCAACCAGGTCGAGGTCAGCCGCGCTGCGCACTATGCCTGCGAAGATGCGGACATGACATTACACGTGCACCAGGTGCTGTGGCCGCGCCTGCAAGCCGACAGCAAGCTGCGCGGTATCTATGAGTTGGAGATTGCCAGCAGCGAAGCGCTCTACCGGATCGAGCGCCATGGCGTGCTGATTGATGCCGCCACGCTGGCCAGCCAAAGCCACACCCTGGGCCAGCGCATCCTTCAGCTCGAAGGCGAGGCGCACGCCCTTGCCGGGCAACCGTTCAACCTGAGCAGCCCCAAGCAGATCGGTGAAATCCTGTTCACCAAACTGGGTCTGCCAGTCATCAAGAAAACCAGCACCGGCGCGCCCGGTACCGATGAGGAGGTGCTGGAAAAACTGGCGCAAGACTACCCGCTGCCAGCCAAGCTCCTGGAGCACCGTGGGCTGGTCAAACTCAAGGGCACGTATACCGACAAGCTGGCGCTCCTGGCCAACCCGCGCACGGGGCGCGTGCATACCCATTACGCGCAGGCCGTGGCCGTCACGGGGCGCCTGGCCAGCAACGACCCCAATTTGCAAAACATTCCGATCCGCACGCCCGAGGGCCGCCGGGTGCGTGAGGCCTTCATCGCACCCCCTGGCTATTGTCTTGCCAGCGCCGATTACAGCCAGATCGAGCTGCGCATCATGGCGCACCTCAGTGGCGACGAGGCATTGCTCAGAGCCTTTCACAGCGGGCTTGACGTGCACCGCGCCACCGCTGCCGAGGTGTTTGGCATATCCGTCGATCAGGTCTTGCCCGAACAGCGCCGCTACGCCAAGGTCATCAATTTTGGCTTGATCTACGGCATGAGCGCCTTTGGCCTGGCGCGTACCCTGGGGATAGACAATACCGCAGCCAAAAACTACATCCAGCGTTATTTTGAACGCTACCCTGGGGTGAAACAGTACATGGATGAAACCCGTCTGGCAGCCAAACGTCAGGGGTACGTGGAAACCGTGCTGGGGCGCAGGCTTTACTTACCCGAAATCAACTCGCCCAACGGCCCACGCCGTGCGGCAGCCGAGCGTGCTGCCATCAATGCACCGATGCAAGGGACTGCCGCAGACCTGATCAAACTCAGCATGGTCAAGATTCAGCAGGAACTCGATGCCGGTGCGCACGCGACCAAGGTGATCATGCAGGTGCACGATGAACTGGTCTTTGAGGTGCCGCAGGCCGAAGTCGATTGGGTCCGGGTTGAAATTCCCCGTTTGATGGCCGCAGTGGCCGATCTCTTGGTGCCACTCCTGGCCGAAGTAGGTTTTGGCGCCAACTGGGATCAGGCACATTGAGAAGCGTTGTTCGAAACACCCCCTTCAGCGGGATAGAATTCATTTGGGAGGGGTAGCCTCTTCCAAATTCGCCTCGTCAGGGGCGTGGATTGAAACAAACATGACCGCCTTATCCGCATTTTTCGAGTCTGCCAAATTGCCCGTGATGACGGAGGTATCACGTGCACTGGTGCGCACGCTGAATGACGATAACGCTTCTGCCGGGCAGATTCAGCGCATCATCGAAAAAGACCCGGCCCTGATCGCACAACTTTTGCGCCAGGCCAATAGCGCCCACTTTGGCTTGAGCCGACAAGTGCAGTCACTCGATCACGCCGTCATGCTGCTGGGCATGTCGCGGGTGCGTGCGCTGGCCTTGTCCAACAGCATCCGCACGGCTTTTCCTGAAATTCCAGGCTTGAGCCGCACCGAATTCTGGCGTTTTTGCATGGATTGCGCGACCTTTGCCCAGTGGCTGGCGCGCCCGGCGCAGGTGGATCCGCAACAGGCCTGGCTGGTGGGCATGATGCTGCGCCTGGGCGAGATGATCATTGCCCAGCGTGCGCCGGAAATGCTGGAGGAGATCGAATCCCCTCCACATACAGCCATAGATCGCTGGCAGCGCGAACAGCAATTGTTGGGTTTTGATGAAGGCCAGGTTACCGCCGTTCTGGCAAAGCACTGGAATTTTCCGCATGACATTGTGATTGGCCTGCAAAAAGCCAGCAATCCGATGGCCGAGCGACCGTTCGACCCATTGAGTGCGGTGGTACATCTGGCAGCCTTGCTGACGGACAAGCTGAGTCTGGGGCCACAGGCCATTGATGAACTCCCACCTGAAGTGGTGGTTGCCCTGGCCCTGGACCCCGAGGCTCTGATCGCACAATTTCCACCGCCCGAAAAGTTTGGCGTGGTGGATTTGTAGTAGCGTAGTAGCTGTATGTTACGCTTTGCGTTCTGATCTATTTTTTGAAAGGTTCACCATGTCTGATATCCCAGTCCCAACCGCTGCCGTGACTTCCCAGGAACTACTGGTCAATGGCATCAAAACCACGATTTCCGACGCAGAAGCCCTGCTTCAGGCCACGGCAGACCAGACTGGCGAAAAAATCGCCAGCTTGCGTGCACGCATTCAAGAACATCTCAAGGATGCACGTGTCCGGCTGGCTGCCGCAGAAGCCGTGCTGGTGGATAAATCCCGTGCAGCAGCCCGCGCGACCGATGCCTATGTGCATGAATCGCCATGGCAGGCGATTGGCATTGCGACGGGCGTCGGGTTCCTGCTGGGCTTCATTCTTGGCCGACGTTAACTGAGGTTGACACCACACATGGGCCATCCACTGGGTGAATCGGGTGCGTTTGGCACTGCCAAGGCCAAGGCGGTCAACCTGCTGGCCTTGGGGCATACACGGCTGGAGTTGCTGGGTAACGAGCTGGAGGGCGCGCGCATCAGTGCCATGCGCCAACTCGTCTTGTTGCATGGTTTGCTGTTTTGTGTCGCCCTGGGGGTGGTTTTTGCGGTAGCTGCACTGGTTTTGCTGTGGTGGGAACAGCGTTTGCTGGTGGTTGCATTGAGCAGCGCCGTTTTGTGGGCGCTGGCGCTGTACTTTTATTGGGCCATGTCGCGCAATACAGGGCAGTCCGAGCCCTTGTTTGCTGCCAGTCTGGCTGAATTGCGCGAGGATTTGCGCCAACTCAAAGCTGCTTCAGACCATGGGCACCATGGACACCATGGACAGGCAACTGATTGAACTCTATACCCAGCGCGGGCGCCTGCGTGAGCGTATCCGGGCGCAGCGTGCACAACTGGTACTGGACATTGCACCCGTTGCCGACACATTGCAAGCCATGGACTATGCCCACTGGCGCTGGCAACAGACTAAAGGGTGGCTGGCAGCCCACCCCATGGTGGTTGCAGTTACCGTCGCGGCACTGGTACTCTGGCGCCCCCGCGCCGTGGTGGGGACGCTGCACCGGGGATATTCCATCTGGCGCTATTGGCAACGCGCACGCGCCTGGATGCTGGACCACCAGGGTTAGCCGGGTGTGACCGCCTCGAAATGCGGCAGCAGGGCATCGCCCCAAATTTCCACTTCGGCATTTTTGACCTTGAGGAATGCAAGGCAGTCGGCACCGTAAATATCCCACTCCTTGTCGTGTGCAACGCCTTCATGCATGGCGACCAGGTGGTCGGCAATCAAGGCCATGGCCACCAGGGTACGCACTTCGGAAGATGCGGTGTCGGCCTTGAGAATGGTGAAATCATGGTGCAGGCGCACCGCCTGGTAGATCGCCGGGGGAAGGCGAAAGGTGCGCGCCACCAGAGAGCCAACGACCGCGTGGTCGGTTTTATGCGCGGCGTTTTCGGTGGCTGTGAAACTGCGATCCTGGCGCGCCAGTGCTTCGGTCAGAGTGTTGGCATATCCACGCACCCCCTGCATCAGAACCGGAATGCCAACGTGGTAAAACAGACCACAGGTGTAAGCCATATCGGCGTCCATGCCATAAATTTGGCGGGAGATGTAGGCCATGGCCATGGCACGCCGGGTAGATGTGTCCCAGAAGTGCTCCAGCACCGGGGAGTTGATGCGGATGGAATTGCGTAGCAGGAACGTGGTGAGAATTTTCTCGGTCATGCGCATACCCAGCACGCCCAGCGCCTCGGCCACCGAAGTCGCAGTGCGTGATCGTGCATAAAACGGGCTGTTGGCCGTGCGGATCAGTGAAGCTGACATGGCAACATCGCGCCCGGCGATGGAGACAATGACGCGCGCATCAGGGTCGGCTTTTTGCATTTCCTTGCGCAAAGCCAACAGCAGTTCAGGGCATGGTGGAATGGTGAGGTCACGCAGCGGCCCGGATGCCTGGGCTTGATCGAGCTCGCGGTCCGTGTCCGTGGGGCTTGCTGCTTTGGGCACCTTGTTGAGCATACCGATTCCTCCAAAAAAATCCGATTGGGGCATTATTACAGCATTGAATCGTCCCCGGTTTCGGGGCGGAACCCGAATTGCAAGCCAGATCGTGCGATAGCCCTTCACATGGACGCTGCGAAGGCTGCTATCTTCCCCGCAAACTCCCGTTTTTGCAAAGTGGGGTTTATCATGCTTAATGCGCTATTGAAACGATAGCCTTCTGCACACATTCTGCGGGCGAAAGTGGCCTTTGTTGTCAATGAAAAAGGCCGCTAGGTGGTGTTCCTTAGCGGCCTTTAGATGATTGGGATGACCGGAACCACACTAAGCACGTAAGTTAATGTAAATGCTTGATATTTTTCGTACGCAAAAAATAAATACCATCAAAAATACCATCAAAAAGAAAAGTGTCCCCCCTCCTGTTGCAATTTGGCTCCTGAAACGGGCATTTAGTTCGACTCCGTAAGTGCACCAGGTTGGCGTTAATTCCCCGAATCCGGGGGTGTTTGGTGTGGCTGTCGGCCAGCTGGTGGGCTTTGTGGGTAGTGTGGCCATGCAAGGCCGGTGGCAGGTACAGCCAGCGCACCAGGCTAGCCAGCGGCATCATGATCGCCACCAGCTCCAGTCATCGGTACAGCCTCAGCCTGGGCAGGATCCTGCGGCGTTGTGGCCATTGGCACCGGCAGCCTACCGGCGGCCTTGCCTGTCGCCTTGTTGGCGCAGATTCAGGGCAGGCCACCGGTGCCAGCATGGCTGTGCGGTGCATCCGGCTGGCGAATTGGCAAAGTTCGGCCACTACGGCGCCAGGTCAACGGCCCACGGCCTGGCGCAACCTCTGTCCGCATGGATTGCTGGCGCAGATCGCGTGCTAGGTTGCACACGTTTTGCCGTCTGTAGTGGTGTTCTGCGGCTCGTTGTTCCGTCCCGCTAAGGCAAGGGTGATGCCATGGTTAGAATGAAATTGAGCTGGCGGTAGTTTCCAAGGGAAGGGTTGCAGGGTGCACAACCCGGCATGATTCAGGTTCGAGTCCTGGCGCCGCTTGCTCCCGTCTCTGGTGTGGTGCACCCCTTTTGACGCCACGCCTTTTCCATCCCCCACCGAAAAGGCATTCGCTGGCGATGTTAGGCACCCTCGCGCATCCTGTTTCTCACACGGAAAATGAGTTTGTACATGCCGCGCTCTGTCATGCCGTACCGCCTGGCCAGCTCGGGTACGTTGCGACCGTTGGCATGGATTGCTGGCGCAGATCGCGTGCCAGGTTGCACACGTTTTGCCGTCTGTATCCCGTCAGGTGCCGCTTTATCCCGCCTTGTTCCGCTTGTTTTGCGGTTTTCCCTTGTATGTGGCTGGTTCAATTTGGGTTTCATACCGGAATAACCGCGCCATATCCCCGTAAGTATCGGAATTCGCCGGTTGTTTCGCTGGCACAGATCGAGGGGCAGGATGCCGACGTCAGCGGTTGACCTGGCACAGCACCAGGCAAGCAAGCACTCTGGTGTGCACTAGGTCATTTCCTTGTTGCCCCTATTCAATCTCAATACCGATTTCCAACAAACTGGCCTTTTCTTGGCGCGTCCATTCCTGGGTGTGCGCGTGGGTTAGGTAGGCGGACGTGAACAGCACGTGTGGATAAATGGGGTCGACCTTCAATGCGATTGATTCAAGTCTAAAGATTGGAATGCTCAAGCCTTCGCGCCCAATGATGAGTGGTTCAGCGTTTCCGCTTACTCGCAATAGGTTGTTCAAAGACATGGGCCGTTTGTACTGCGCCGTAATGGCTTTTGCTGTTTCAAAATACTCAACGCCCAGCGTCTCGGCTCTGTTCAACAGAAATTTGCGTACCAGGATCGCATTTTCAGCTTGCAAAATCTGTAGCTTCGATTGCGCTTCAACTAACCTGCGCTGCAACCCACCGATGGTTTGCCTGATAGCATGCATGGCGGGCTTTGCTTCATTCTGCTGTGCAGTCAGTTTGGCAATCTTTGTGTCAAGCTTTTCGATTTCTGCGCTCTTGTTCTCACCAATGGCTGTAGCGGCAAGCAAGTCTTCGCGCTGACTGAAAAACGGCGCAAGATCGGGTAATGCCGCCTGTTGCTCTTTGTGTTGCGCCTCACACGTCTGAATGGCGTTTTCCAGCGTTGCGATTGCGGCATGGGTGCTTGCAATGGCCTGCTGATTCTCAATTACGGCGCTGATTTCGGGAGATTGGGGCGCTTTGTTTGTCATGGTCTGTCCTTTGTAAAGAGGTTTTGGAGTTGTCACACTTCGAAGGAAATTGCGCCATCGTTCGATGGCATGCCAAAGCTGGCATCTGCTAGGCCCTTGACCGCTGGCGCTTGTGCGCCAAGCCATCCGACGTGCTTCAGATACCAATTTCCAGGCGTTGGGTTGTCGCTGTTGTTTGGCGGGTAAAACGATGCGCTGCGCTTCTTGAATCGACCTGATTGCACACCATCGGCGAATTCCGGTTCAATCTGTTCTGCCAACATCAACAATCGCCCGTCATGGGTGGCCTGCAGATTCTTGACCCAGCCGTAAGCGGGTTTGTTGTCCCTGGGGTGTCCCAAAACCAATGGTGCTTCATGCCGTTGCGGGTTGTAGCTTGTGGCAATGGCCCGAACATCGGAAAGCGTGAAGGTACGCTGAATGCCATTGTTGTCCGTATAGGTTCCAGCCCGAAAAATCTCTATCGGCTGGCGCGCCAGCAACTGCGCTCCGGCGCTGGACGATGCCTCGCTGAATGATGCTGCACCGTCAAAGCGCACGCAATGCAGGGCTTCAAAATAGTTCACGCCATTGGCTTGAGCATACGCCTTGGCCGCTCTATCAAGCTGTGCGTCGTCGTCTGATGCCTTTGGTTCGCTGAAACGGGCGCTTTCTGTCTGCGCAACGGCAATCACACCTTTCAATGCCTCTGCATAACTCACATTGTGATTGACTGCAAAAATGACTGCCGCTTTGTGCAGTTCTAAGTCGGTTTGATGGTGGTTCATTGCTTACTTTCAGTCTTGGAATCTCGCGCAATCCGGCTGCGTACCCGTATCAACAGCTTGCGCAACCCGCGCTCTGTCATGTTATGGGTTACTGCCAACGCGCGGTAATTGGTCCCGGTGAATTGGGAAAAGATCATGGCTTCTTTTTGCGCCTGCTTGCGTTTGTGTTCTTTGGGGAATGTGATGTTTTGCCCACCGAACACCTCAACCAGTTTGTCGGCGATTCCGATTGCGATGGATTTCGCCTTTTTGGGCTCAACACCGGCACATCTCATGGCGTTTTCGGCGTGGTCAATGATGCAAGTGACAAAATCATTGCGCACCGATTCCATTGGTGACGATCTATGCATTGAACCCTCCGTTTGAACTAGGGCAAAGTTTCACGTACGCGGGCGCATTGGTAAAAGGAACCGGGGCAGAATTTAAATTTGAGAAAAATGCTCCATGGGGTCGCTGTAGCTGGGTGCATTGCTGACGGTCACACACGTTGATGGTTGCGGCCATTGCAACCAGGTTTTTCAACAGCTCATACGCATTTTTGGCGCCGTACGTCTTCAAAATGCTTTTGTCGCAGCAGCTTGGAATACTGGGCATCTTTGCAGCATCGTTACCAGATCACGGGGAAGGGCCGGATTGACCACGCCCCTTGCCCGGTAGGCACAGCATCGCCAGCCAGGTGCGGCGCCGACCAGGTGCCGGCACTCGGCACAGCAGGCCATGGCCAGGTGCTCCCGGTCTCGGGTCAGCAGCTTATCTGCCAGCCGCTCGGCTTGATTTATGTCAAGTCCAAGCCGGGCAAAGTACGCCAGCCGGGTAGCCATCAGCGCCAGCTCGGACCCGTTCATGGCGTCCGAATGGGGCCAGCACCAGCGGTCTGATGATGAATTTCCATCGGCAATCATTTTTTCAGACGTTACAGCCGTTACAGACGTTACAGCCAGTATCCATGCGGGCTCCAGCTGTAACGTCTGCCGTTTCTCTGCCGTTACAGACGTTACACCATCGGCCCCCTGACCACCATTTGTAACGTCTGTAACGTGTTGTATTTTTCTGACGTAACGGCTGGAGCCCGCATGGATACTGGCTGTAACGTCTGTAACGTCTGTAACGTCACGTTTTAATGATGCCAGCCAAAAATCAAGCGCCATGCTCGTTACCAGTTAGCTTGTCTGGCGTGACTGGGTACAGTTTCATGGTGCGCCCGGCTATCCGAATGGGTCGGGAGCGTTCCCCATTTTTTCCGGGCTCGGGTATTGCACCAGCCAGCTGCAACACGTCAAGCGCCCGCTTGAAGTCAAAGCCTTTCAATGCTTCGTGCATTCCATCGGTGGTAAACAGGTACTCACGGCCCGCTGATCCATCGCGCCACCAGCCAGCACGGTCACGAACCGGCGCGTCTTCGGTACTATCGGAGTCTGAAAACCGGCTATCCCCGTGGCGTTCAATGAAAGCTGCAACCTGTTGCAAGATTTGCTTGCGCTCGCTGTTGCCTTTGCCGCGTCCGGCCTGCCACAGCTTGTAAGCCTGCGCCGCTGCCTTGCCTGCGTCGCCCACTTTCCAGCCGGTTAAGCCGTACTCGGTTGCCAGCTCACCAGCCATGCCGATCAGTGCAAACCGCGCTGCGGCCCGCTTGTCTTGCCCTTCGGTGCCATCGGTCGCAAAACTGGGGGCTGCCTTCGCTTCCTCCAGCACGGCGCAAAAGTCCGTCTTGTCGCGTGTCAGTCTCTCCAGGAATGCCCGGCCTGCATGCCCGTGGTGTTGTACCGCCGCCCGTTTGATCGCATCCGAAAATGCCGCCGGGCTGACCGCGCCGTGCAAGGTGTCCCAGGCTCCAAAGGTTTGCGCCGCTGGAATGTCCAACAACCGCACCGATTGGCCTGCTTTTGCCCGGTGCCCTCCTTCTTGCATGGCGGTTGCAATGGTGCGCTCTCCGCTGGATATGACAAGGCAGCGCCAGCGGGTCACACTGCGGGCATTGCCGCTGCGGCTTGCACGTTGCTTGCCAGAACCATTGCCCAGCGCGTACACGATGGCGCCTATTTCCTTCGGGTCGCATTCGCTGATTTCATCCAGCGCCAGCAGGCAATCGTTGAACATCGCCGCCGCACCTTCCATGCCGTTGGCGGTTGCCCGCCAGCTGCGTTTGAATCCCGGCCCGCCCCAGGTTGCGCATGCCGCCTCGATCAGGGTGGTTTTGCCGGTGCTACTGTCGCCAACGATGTGGAAACCTCCACCCTCCGCATTGCACCTGGCCAGAATCGGCCCGGCGAATGATGCCGATACAGCCAGCATCAGCAAGGGATTGCCTACGGCCTTGGCTGCAATTCCCTCTTTCCAGCCCTCCAGCGTTCCGGCTTGCGTGTGTTCCTCGTGGCCACGTTCGCCGGATTGAAAGATCACGCCAGCGGCACCAGGCCCGATAACCGTGTCTGGCAAAACGAATGATTCGCCACACCAGCCCACCTGCAAAGCGCAGTGCATCCGACGCTTGGGTTCTTTCCATTGCAGGTAAACCGGCAGTTGGAATTTCGCGCTGCCGGGGTCAAGAGCAACGCCCATTGCCAGCAGTTCTGCACGCAACTGGCAGCCGTCGCCAGCCAGCAACTCCATTGGCATGGCCCACTCTCTCCATTTGCCCACAGTGGTTTTGAAGCGCAACAGGCGTCCGAAGTTGTTGCTTTGCGCGTCAAAGGTGATGGCTTCAATGTGCAAGGGGCTGCAAATCCAGTTGTCAAACGTGCTTTCATGCTCGCCGGTTTTCTTGTTGACCTTGGTGCCGCAGTGATAGACTCCAGGACGGTGTTTGCCCGCTGCGTCCGTCTTGAAGTCGTCCAGCACCACGTACTGCGGCCTTTCGTCAATTCTTGGGAAAACGCTTTCCGATGCCCCCGTGCTGGTCTCGTCGGCCTGGAGCGTGGCTTGTTCCTTCTGGTCGTCGTCCATGGGTGGCAGGGCACCAGCAAGGCATTGCCGTACTGCATCAAGCCCAAAAATGGCCATCAGGTCGTTTGCATCCTTCTGGTGAGGCTCACGTCCAGGCCCGAAGCTGGGCACGGCCATGAGCCCGCCTACGGCCCTTGCTGCGGCAATTGCGTGCGGGTCCGGGTGGCCTGAGTCCTTCACCAGGTCGACCACGATGGTCAATACCGCACCAGGGAAAAGCCTGTGCATTTCCTGCGCCACCTTGACCAGGTTGCTATTCGAGAAGGCAGCAACCGCGAGTTCAGCGCCAGCCATGCGAATGGTGATGGCGTCTGCAACACCCTCGCAGATCGCCACGTTCGTGACGGTTTCAGGTAGCCGGTCAGTTGACCAATATCCTCCGGCCTTGGTGCCTTGGCCACGCAAAGCCGCCTTGTTGCCCTGTTCGTCGATCAGTTCCACGGTGGATAGAACCCCTGAGCGCATGATCGGTGCCACCAGCAAGCGGCCTTGCAGCTGTACACCTTTGGCCTGGGGGCGGTCTCCAAGAATCTGCACTGCCTGCTGCACGTCGATCTCGCGCAGGGTGCTGGTCGGCTCTACGCCTTTGCGCACGAGGTAGGGATGGTCTGCTGGTGCTGGGATTGCCACCTTCCAGATTGCTTGCGCATTGGATGCGGTTTTGGCTTGCTCGGCCTTGGCCGCTGCCGCATGCTCCTGGCGTTGCTGCTGGCGCAGTTCCAGTTCCTCTGGGCTGGGGCGGTGGTGCTCGCCGGTGTCTGTCCAGCCGTTTTGCTTTGCCATGTGAAACAAGGTGCCAGCATTGATGCCGCCCGGTTTGATCGACTTCCACGTGTCGCGCATGCTTGCCTGGTCATAGCTCGGAGCCGTGGTGCTCCAGGCTGATGCGTCGTCGAAACTGATGCCAGCATCCTTGGCACCAGACAGGACACGAAACCACGTGTCACGGTCGCAGTCTGGATTGATGGCCTGCAATGCGGATAGGGCGCGTTCTGCTTCGGTGTGGGGGAGGTTGTTCATGATTTCTCCTCCATGAAACCGGGTTTCGCGTTGTGAACATCCGCAGACCGGTAAACACGGTATGCCAGCCAGGCAGCCTGCATGGAATGGATGGTGGTGGCGTCATTCATGGCTGGAGTCTCCCATTGCGCCCAGTGCGCTCTTGGCTGCGTAGGGCCGGTCAACAATCTGATTTCCAAGTTTGTCCAGACGATCAGCAACTTCCCAAAGAACCATACCGGAAACATCTGGCATTCCTCCCCAGGTGTTTCCCGTTTTAACGCTTTCAGAAATGCACTTTTGGGCATCCGGGAAGTAGGGCAGCAAATCGCCGTGAACTGTCAGTACGCGCCGCATCTCTGATTCCCTTGCGGCCAGTTTGATGATGTTGGAAAGGGAGTCAAGTTCGTTGTTGTCTTCCTCGGCTTGTCTGCATAGCGTTTTCAGCACGGTCTCAAGATCGGGGGCGGCTTGGGTTGCGCTGGCGCTTGTGGTCGTCGTTCTTTTCCTCATTGCACACCCCTTGCTGCTGCCAGTTGGTTCAAAGCCCGTGCAGCCGCATTGGCGCGGCCTGTGGCCGTCTTGATGCCGGTATCGCCGGTCGCGTGGCGCAGTTGATGCAGCGCCAGCGCCAGGTGATTGCTGGCGCGGATCAGCAGCTCCGCTTGGTAGTGGTCGTGAGTGGTCGCGGGCAATGCGCCCGGCTTGGTGGTCGGTTTCATGGTTTCCGTTCCTGGTTGAACTGCAAAACCCGCCGAATGACTTGATAGGTCATCTGGTGGGACTGGGTGTATCAACACGGAACCAGCCGTGCCGGTGGCCTTACGGTTCACCGCTCCCAGCCCCATCAACCAATAAGAACCACGGCCATGAGCCGTAGTTCCCAAAAATTCGGGACGTGAAAAAACCCTTTTCTCGGCAAGGGTTGCAACCGCTGGTTCAATTAAGGTGTTGATAGCACCTGCGGCCATTGTAGCCATTGAAACCGGGTGATTCACGGTAGCGGGTTTGGGAGGGAGAATCAAATTAAATATAGTTATACTTAATGCATGTTGACGATCATTGAAACCCCGATATTTCAGCGCATGGTGCGTGGAGTCATGGACGAAAGCGAGCTTTCCGAGTTCATTACCTTCATCAGCAACAACCCACTGGCAGGGGACGTGATACCCGGTGTAGGTGACTTGCGCAAGGTGCGCTGGGCACGCCAGGGAATGGGCAAACGCGGTGGCGCACGGGTGATTTACTTCAATCGTCTGGCCAGTGGCGAGGTGGTGCTGGTGGCCACTTATGCCAAGGCCAAGTTCGACAACATCCCTATTTCCGTTTTGAAAATGTGGAAGGAGGCCTACGATGGCTGAAGTGAAAATGGATGCCGAGATGCTGGCATTCGCAAACGATGTGGCGGAATCCATCCGCCAGGCCAAACGCGGCGAATTCGCTGCTGTGCATACGCCCGAAATGATTG
>JADJFE010000019.1 GCA_016708725.1 Candidatus Aalborgicola bjergmarkensis | reverse complement strand
TCCGTGTTGTGCCCGCCTTGACGCATAAAGGTAAGCTGGCGGGAATTTCTACCTCGAAAATAATTTAGCATCTGACGCGTTTACGGTCGACAGAATGCGCGTTCAATCTGCTGACATCTCAAATGCGGCAATCGCCATCGAGAATTCTGTGAATTCATAACCACCTTCCACCTATTGGTTCAGGCAAGAACGGCCTGCAATCCGGAACCACTTCCTGACCGACTTGCGCGCCACGCAAGCGCAACTGATTCAATCTGAGAAAATGGCCCCCGCTCGGCCAACTTGTCGCGAATGTGGCACACGAAATCAATACCCCATCGGTGCGCCTTCAAGTCCAGCGGCGAAAACATCTCTGCTGCGCCTGAAGAGGCACTGATCAACATACCAAAAACTGTTCGAGATTCTCGAAACGCAACCTCCCGTGGTTTATTCACTCAACTGGTTAGGCCAGGCCACGGCACCCAAAGCCCACCGAGTACCAGAGGAAAGGACGCTTAGACGAAACTGCGAGAGAACTTAAGACCATGTCGAAGATGCGGACAAAAAGCAAAAATTTTGTGAAATTAGGAGCCAATCTGCCATTGCAAACTATCTCCCCACTGCAGCACCGTGAAGCCGACTTCACCATGGATACAGCAAATAGCATAGGCTCGATCATTGACAGTACGAGAAATATCCACACCGCTGTGGATCGTATATCCAAGATCGTCACCACACTCAGGTCCTTCCGCAGGCCGATTCAATCGGTGAAATGAGCGACGCCAATCCTAAGGAAGGTATCGAATTCGTCTTGTCGGTGTATTCGAATCAACCTCAAGCGAGGGCTGAAGTTATCCTCCAGTATGAGAATGTTCCGCGCTGCGCCGCCTGCTGGATGAGTTGAAGGAAGTCTGGACGCACCTGATCACAACGCTTTGCAAGCAATGGGCTACAAGGGCAAGCTACACTATCGGCCCGAAGCAGATTGGCAACGAGGCCGTGGTATCCTGTCACTGACTCGCAGCGGCAACTCCCGACGAAATCCGAGGACGCATCTTCGAGCCATTCTTTTACGACTCGCCCACCTTGGCGAAGCAAAAAAGCCGGTTTCGGGCCTCTGATATCGTCAAAAGATTGCGGACAAGCTACGGGGGACGCATTGAAGTCGAAAGTAAGGTCGGCGCCGGCTCGAACCTTCTCCATCTTTCTGCCATAAGGTAGAGGGGCACGCATGTACTCCCTCATTCCTGAGCCGACATGGGTCCGGCTTTACGCTGGCTCGTCGTTGTATAGCGAAATAAGTTCACCACATTGTAGGTACAGTCGGGTAAAACCTCGCCGTTACGGGCGTAAATATAAAACGGCATCCATAGGCCGCCTTCTTCGGATGTTTCTTGAACGACACCAGCCCCACGACAAACCCAAGCGTCGTTTCCTGATCTTGAACACCTTGATTGCCCGATTAACCAGATCGCTAACAAATCAGGGTCATTGTCGATGCAGACACTGGCTGGAAGCAGGAAATTGTCGTACATGGTCGAGTTGATGTCGGGATGCCAATATCCTTTTCTGCCACAACTCCCACAGACAGTCTCCTCGGCGTCGAACACCCGGATGCAGTTATTAAACTGATCCGAAACGGACAGGTGGCGCCCCTTGTCATCCATAGGCAATATCGCTCGGCGTGAAATCGGCATCCGTCCCTTTTCGCCAACTGAACTGCTTGCAAAACACTGGCAGACCTGTCTGTAACAGACGCCACTTCACGACCCGGTGACCAAGGGAGTCGGCGACAAATATCTCGCCCTGATCATTGACGGCAATTCCTTGCGGACCGAATGGCGTTGGACACCCAATTCACCGACATTCCAAAAAGGTACGCCGTAATTGACCAGCATGCCGAGCAAATCGGACTGATATATGCTTATCGACCGAAGGCTGAAATTTGGTCATAAAGACGAGCGGTGTTCCTGGACATATTTGTCCCAGCATGGGCCGGTCGGGACGATAAACCGCCAGAGCCGTATTTCCAGGAATGAAGTACCCCATCATCCAATTGGTGACGTCCTTGAACTTGTCGTCATGCTCCCGATAAGTCTTTAACCGCCAATTACCCATATCGAGAATCAGCAACTCTTCGTCAAGTTTGCTGACCAGTTCATCAGTTGCGCTCTTGAATAGGGATCCATACCCAGAGACGGTAAGGAAGGCTCAGCACGGTCAGCAAGGCTATTGGATATCGTATCGAACAAGACCCCCCGGTCAGAAGCTGCCACCTCCAAGCCCTCGGTGTTTGGCTTGCCATGACCTGCCCTAGCCTCATAAGCCTCGGTTGATGGCGGACATTCCTTGCGCTCGATCCCTATGACAGCCGTGACACAATTGAATTGAGATGCTGCGGTGTTCTTTCGATCCCCGTTGTCTCTTCGATTACCAATGATCGTAACCAATTCAGCGCTTGTGTCTGGAGCGTCAAAAGAAGCAATTCTTAATTTGGTTACGCTGGAAAGATAAGGTTCGGTTACGAAATAAATACCCTCTTCCTCACCACCGCACACTTGGTAAGGGTTCGCCAGAACAAAATCTTCTGATCGGTCATAAATCCAGTCCTGCGCGGTACGTGGGCGTATGGTTGCTGCATGATTCCATAATGGATAAATGCCGCCGATGTTCGTTCTTGGTCTGTTATCGGTGCCATAAACCGAGATGGTTGCTACCGACGTAGTCTGGAACAAACACGAGGTCGCCAATGACCGACACCGAACGCATGACGCTTTGCTGTCCGACCCCAGATGGGGCGCCGTAGCTGTGTAGCAAGACAGGTTCGTTGTCTGCAATCAGATAACAATCATCGCCAACACCAGGGCGCGCCAGCGATGCGTTGAATTTCAAAACCTCATAACCCCCTGTGTTGGCAAGGTAGATGTTTCCCTTCGAATCCGATCCAATTCCCTGAGGCCAGATAAGATCATGCTGTGTTCGCGATTGCTGGTCTCGAATTCCCCTGAAGTCGTAGAGATATCTTCCGTCCTCGGTGAACTTCAGACACCGGTTTCTCTGAACGAAGTCGGTTTTGCAGTAGTTGAACTCATCGCAGACAAAGACGGAAACACTCCCGTCGCTCTCCTTGACGACGGTTATCCCGTTCGGGTCCGATAGCGGCGTGAAGTCTTCGTTTTTCAGATTACGCGAATCTGTATTTCCACCAAATGACATGACATATTGCACGCGAGTACGGTCATATTCAAAAACGACGACACGGCCATTGCCGAGGTCCGTGCAATACATCCAATTCCTGATTGGATGGCGGCACAAATGAAAGGGCAACAAGAATCGGTCCGAGTCGGCTTTCGTACCGATACCACTCAGTACGTGCACAATCGTGTTCAATTCTGCATCAAAAACAATGATTCGGTTGTTTCCCGTATCGCAAACCCATAGGTTGCTGTAGGCGTCCATCTGGATGCCTACCGGGAATTCAAGGTGAAGTGATACGGAATCGGCCCGCACGCAGTGAGCCTTCAGTAACTACTTGCCCGAAGTAGCCGATATGCTCCACTACGGCCCTTTTAGTGTGACTCATGTCTCTCGCCTCCTTCGTGTAATCTGACGCCCGTGGCTGGACCTGAGTTGGCCGCCCTCAAGTCATCACCGATCACTCCAAGCCGTTTGTTTCAGCGGATAGGAAATCCAACCGCACGACCCCAAGTATCGCATCCTGACCCATCCTCAGAACAGGTTTACCTATCATTCGTGGTGATCAGCCCGCCACCACCCGATTCCATCCCCTTTCCTTGGCCTGATATAGCGCGGCATCGGCGGACTGGATGAGTGCCAGACTATCCGACTCGCTACCCGTCGCCAGGGCGACGCCAATGCTGATCGTGACGGAGATGTGCTGGTTTTCCAGAGGAAAGCGGTTTTTTCGACCAATGCGCGAATGCGTTCGCCGATCTGCAGGGCGATACGCAGGTTGGCGTTGCTCAGGACGGCGGCGAATTCCTCTCCGCCGTAACGAAACACCAGTGTGAATGGCTGCCGGAATGCGCGTCAATCTGGCGGCAGAGGTATTGCGCAGAACTACGGATTTGCACGCCATGGGGGCTGAGGAGCCCGAAGGGCGGTTCAAGACCCCCATGGCGTAGCGGCGCAATTCTCCGGGATGTGGTGTTGTGATTTGCGTTTGAGGCAAGGCTTGGGATGCACTAGCCAAGCAATCCGGGAGGGTAGAAACGAGCTTGCCGTAAAAGCTCGAAGCAGGCACGACATCAGCCAATAACGTCGAAAGTTCAAACCGATGTCGTGCCCCGAGCCCGGAGGGCGACGTTGCCAGTGTCAGTATGTCACGAAACTCTAGGCATTGTCCAGCCCAACCCCGTCGGCCACTTTTGGCGATGGAACCTCCCGCAAGGCGTTACTTGTGTGCTCGTTGCAGCATCCTGGTGCTCATATGCAGCCGTTGTGATCGTGGTAATCGCTACTGCAAAGACTGTGCATCGACACAGCGGGCACGCTGCGTACGCGAGGCAGGAAAACGCTACCAAAGTAGCAGACGTGGTCGCCACGCCCATGCTCGGCGACAGCAGCGCTGGAGGGCAAAACACAAAAAAGTGACGCATCAGGGTTCCCCACCCCCCACAGCATTTGCTCTACTGGACGCGGATGTGAGTGCAATCAAAGTCGATGTGCCACAGCGGCTCTGGCAGTGTCATTTCTGTCAAAGCAGCTGCGCTGAATTTGTGCGTATCGACTTTTTACGCCGTCGCATCCGTCGTTCAACCCCACACAAGGAAGCACACCATGCCCGTGACCCCTGAACTCAGAGCCAAGATATTGCGTTATTACCATGCAGAGAAGTGGCCAACCGGCACCATTGCTCGCCAACTCAAGGTGCACCACGGCACGGTCGAGAGTCTTGCGCCAAGCGGGCTTGCCCCGCATCGGAACTGTGCGCGCATCAAACATCGATGCCTATTTGCCGTTCGTTCTTGAGACCTTGAAGAAGTTTCCCGATCTCAGGGCCAGCCGGCTGTACGCCATGGTCACAGTGCGTGGCTACCAAGGTGGCCCAGATCATTTTCGCCACCTCATCGCCCAGCATCGACCCAGACCCTTGCCCGAGGCGTATCTGCGTTTGGTTACCCTTATCGGCGAACAAGCTCAGATTGACTGGGGCCACTTTGGCCACCTGCAAATCGGCAAAGCCAAACGGCCTTTGATGGCCTTCGTGGCCGTGCTGTCCTGGTCACGGCGTATTTTTTTGCGTTTCTCCCTGGATGCGCGTATGGAGAGTTTTTGCGTGGCCATGTCCAGGCGTTCCAGTCCTGGGGTGGTGTGCCCAGGATACTGCTGTATGACAATCTCAAAAGCGCCGTGTTGGAGCGCCAGGGTGATGCCATTCGATTCTCACCAGCACTACTGGATTTTGCCGCCCACTACCACTTCGAACCGCGCCCGGTGGCCGTGGCCAGAGGGAATGAGAAGGGGCGTGTCGAACGCGCCATTCGCTATATCCGTGACAACTTCTTTGCCGCACGTACATTTACCGATCTGGATGACCTCAATGCCCAGGCCGATGCGTGGATCAATGGAACTGCCAGTGATCGGGCTTGTCCGCAAGACAAAACCATGACGGTAGCACAGGCCTTTTCCCAGGAGGTGCCACGCCTTCTGCAATTGCCTGCCAACCCCTATCCGGTGGAAGAGCGTGTGGTGGTCAAGGTCGGAAAAACCCCGTATGTTCGCTTTGACCTCAATGACTATTCGGTACCGCACACCCATGTGCGCAAAACGCTCACGGTGCTTGCTGATACCAAAACGGTGCGTATTCTGGATGCCCAGACGGTGGTGGCCATCCACGCTCGCAGCTATGACAAGGGTCAGCAAATCGAGATTGAATCACACATCAAAGACCTGGTTGAGAGAAAAGCCGCAGCGCACGCCCAGCGTGGTATGAATCGTTTGCAGCAGGCCGTACCTGCCAGCGTGGAGTTACTCACACAGGCCGCAGCCAAAGGTGAACACCTGGGCGCTATCACTGCAGCGCTGCTGCGATTGCTTGATCGCTACGGTGCCGACCAGGTGCAAACGGCCGTTCTGAACGCACTGCAACGCAAGGTACCCCACCCCAATGCAGTTCGTCTGGCGCTGGAGGCACAGCGCCAAGCCCAGCAAGCCCCTGCGCCGGTGGTCGTGCAACTCAGTGAAAACGTTCGACTGCGTGACGCGGTGATCCACCCCACCCATTGAAAAATTACGACCAATTAAACAACACTGATTCCCAACCAGAAACATCAAGGCGACAACGATGGATCCCAAAAATGATGCTTTGTTCACGCGAGCCAAAATCTACGCCTACACGGTGTGCTGGAACATTGGTCAGAACTGGCCGATGCCCCTGGCTGCCAAGTCTGCTGGACTGGGAGGAGCACGCACGTACCCAGCGCAGCCTTGAGCGACGCCTGAATGACGCACGCATCGGGCGATTCAAGGCACTAGCGGACTTTGACTGGAAGTGGCCCAAACAATGTGATCGCGCAGCCATCGAGGCTTTGATGACGCTGGAGTTCATGGCGCAATCCGTCAACGTGATATTGCGCGGTAACAATGGCGTGGGCAAGTCAATGCTGGCAAAAAATGTGGCTTATCAGGCTCTGGTTCAGGGGTTTTACGGTGCGCTTCACCACTGCAGGAGAGATGTTGGGGGAGTTGGCTGCCATGGACAGTGATGCGGCGCTACGCAGGCGTTTGCGTCATTACGTCAATCCGGATTTGTTGGTGATTGATGAGATCGGCTACCTCTCATACTCAAACCGGCATGCCGACTTGCTCTTCGAGTTGATCAACCGTCGCTATGAGTCCAAGAGCACGATTGTGACCACCAATAAGGCGTTTGCCGACTGGGGGATGTCTTTCCCAATGCCGCTTGTGTGGTGTCCTTGGTTGACCGCCTGGTGCATCACTCTGAGGTGATTGGCATCGAGGGCGAATCCTATCGTCTCAAGGAGGCACAGGCACGATCCACAGATATGGCAGCCAAACGCAGAAAGGCTAAATCATGAAGCGCGTTACAAAACATATGCAATTGCCTTCAGGGCGACAATCCGGTCTGTTCATGACCATCGACAATGACTGGAGCACTGAGCAGGCAGCGGCCGTTGCAGAGTTGTTGGAGGACTTGCTGCATGTGATTCACAGCCGTTATCAGGACAAACTACATGCGCACCAGAAAGCCACACGTATCACTCGATTCAAGCCTGTTTACTCAGACGATGATGATGGGGTGCCATTCTGATCTCAACTATTGTTTTCTGAACCAATAACTAAGGGCCGACAAGGCCCTTTTTGTTTGTGCACCAGCGCTTGAAAAACTCCGCCAAATTTGCGCGCTATTAGACAGCCGGTAACAACCAGGTCTTCCGAACGCGAACTGTTCAGCAGCAGTTTGGCAAGTTGCCTGAGTACGGCATCGCCTGCGGCATGGCCGTAGCCGTCGTTGATTTTCTTGAAGTGATCGATGTCGAGCATCAGGCAGGCGAGCGGCGCGTTGTTCGACCGGGCAAAAGCCCACTCCGAGGCGAGAAAATCAAGCCCGTTACGGCGATTGGGAAGCTGTGTCAGGGCATCGGTCAGGGCGTCTTGCAATAGCCGTTTTTGCGCGACGGCGAATCCATCGGTCGAACGCATGATGTCCAGCCGTTCGCGGTAGAGTTCTTCCCTGAGCGCCAGCATGCGCGCCGCTGTGTTGAAATGGACGCGCAGGGTTTGGACGTTGAGCGGTTTGAGCAGTACATCGTCCGCTCCGGCGTCGATGACTTCGAGGATGCGGCTTTCGCTCTCCGGCGAGGCCAGAGCAAGAATGTAGCTTTCTCTACCCGATGGCGTTTGACGCAGGGTGCGGCAAAAATCCGTTACTTTCGGGAATGGCATCGAGAGATCTGTAATGACGATTTGGGCCGGACGGTGCAAGGCTTTTGCCATGTCTTCAGCGCTGTTGTCAATCAAGACCGGCAGATGGCCGAGATCCTGGATCTGTTGCATCAGCAGGGCGAGTTCGGCGCAGGGGATGCCGATGATCTGGACGTTCAGGCGGGGTGGGTGCGCCCGCTTGTTTTCGGTGTCGGCTGTTGCGGCCATGTGGCGCAGGGGTGGGCTGGCGGCCAGTATGTCGGCAAAGTGCGGGACATCCTGTGTGCGTACCTGCAGCTGTGTACCCCATTCGTGCCAGTGCTCGACCATGCTGTCAACGAGTTCGTTGAGCGCGTCGCCGCCAATGCCCAGCCGCGCCGCACGCGCCAGTAGTGCCGGCAACAACCCCCAGCGCGACTCATCGTCCACCATGCACAGACGCGCTAGCGAGCTGGCAAAGCTCAAGGATTGCGTGAGGGTCTGTACGCGTGATCCATCCGCAAAGCCTGCGGCATCGGGGGCTTCGTGGTGGAAGGCCGCTTGCATGAGCACCTCGGGAAGTCCCCATTCATTGAGCAGGCTGGCACCCAATTCATGGTGATCCATGCCAAAGAGATTCTGCTCCATTGGTGCGATATCAAGTCGATGGTCACGTGCGGTGAGCAGAAGATTGGAATAGTCGTCGGGGAAAATCGAGGCTAGCGCCAGTTCGCCAACTCTTGCCAGCAAGCCGACGGTGAATATTTCTTCGCTGGTGATCTGAGCGTATTGGGCGAGTTTCTGGCAGGCGATGCCCGTTGCCAGAGAGTGACCCCAGAACTCTTCGTAGTTGAAGGCCGGGCACGTCCCGGATCGGTGGCTGTGCATGACGGAAAGGCCGAGCACCAGATCGCGCACACGAAATGTACCCAGCGCAACGATGGCGCGTTGCAGTGAAACAATGGGGCGTGAGCGGCCAAAAGCGGCAGCGTTGGAAAAATAGAGGATACGCCCGGCAATGGCCGGGTCGGATTGAACCAATTGCACCAGATCGGCCATGCGGTAATCGTCCCGGTGCAGCAGGCGAATGATCGACAAGGCAACCCCTTTGGGCGAGGGAAGCTTGCCTGTCGCTCTTAGTGTGGCATAACGTTCAGGATCGACAAAACGCATCATCAAGGACTCCGGATGAACGATTTTCATAACTAGGATACGGCATATTTTCCGTGAATCGGGTCAGAAGCGGCTGTACGGTCGTTTTTCGGGGAACTACGGTCTGGGCGGGTATTCAATCGACTTTGGTGCGTGGCTTCCCTGTGCCGCAGGTGGCTTCTTGCGCTATGACAGAGAGAAAATCCAACCGCACGACCCCAAGTATCGCACCCTGACCCATCCTCAAAATCCCCATTCTGGCCTTTCTTGTCACTTGCAGGCTCACTGATCAGACGATGGCCGACGCCATGCTTGATCGACTCATGCAAAACCATCACCGCTTCATACCCACGGGGGAATCGTTGCGTAAGAAAGGCCCAACAACACAAGAAAACGCCAACTGAATCAGGGGGCAAGCCTGTGGATTTGTGATACGCTCCTGATATAAGAGCTTCTCCCGCACATCCCATAAGGCTTACAGCCCGATTTACTATGTGAAAACAGCCGGAAATGGCCAGTTTTGATGCTTCATGGCGGTTTTGGCGTCGCTGCAACCCGTTTTGAGGGGGAAAATTCAAGGCAAATCGGGCTGTAGACCTTATGGGATGTGCGGGAGCAGCTATGTTTTTTGCTGAAGAACCACCCGGTTGTCTGACTAGCCACCGGGTTAAGCGGCATGCTGTCAACCTGCACTGATTGCCCCGCCTTTTAACAAAATGCGTAATTGTGGAATTGTGGATAACGTGCGCGCTATACAGGGTTTTGCGGTTAATCCAGCATGGCCGCAACCCGCGCCCGCACTTCTTCCACCAAATCGTCCGGCGCTTGCTCAATCAGGGTCAAACCGCGCTGTGACGGGTCAATCATCCTGAACTGATGCACCAGCACCACGCCCTGCGTCTGCGTGCCGGTGCCCATGAGGCTCACCGACAAACCCGTATTGCGCGCGCCCATTCCGCCCTGCGTGATGGGACAAACACCAATCATGCCCAGCCGATTCAAATCGGCGTGCGTTACCACGATGCCGGGCCTGCGGCCTTGCTGCTCCTGGCCCAGCGTGGGGTCGAAACTGGCCACCACAATGTCGCCGCGCTGCCAAACCTTGCGGCTCAAAGGGGAACCTCTTGGCCAACGGCGGGCATGTTGTCCCAAGCCTGGTCGATCACCAGAGGCTCGTCGCCCTGCATGGCCAACAGTTCTTGCAAGCTGTACTTGCGACGGCTGATCGGCGAAATGATCAAGCGCCCAGCGTCCAACTCAAAACTGACCTTGTCGCCAGGTTGCAATCCGGTGGACTTGGCCAGCGACTGCGGAATGGTCACGGCGATGGAGCCACCAGCGGCGCGGAGTGTGGATGTGTGCATGGTATGTCCCGTTAATGTCCAATGGAGTCCAAAGATGTAGCACTTAGTTTAACTGGAATGGCGAAACTTTACATCGGACCGCCCGCAGCGTCACCACATTGGCCGGCTCTGTCGGTAAATATTTGCAACTAAGCCCTCACACTACCCGCCGTGCGGGTCCGCGCATCCCCCTGACACTGGAAGCCGTGGCGACGCAGGGTCCGCATTACTGGTTGCCGGGTGGCAAACTGGTCGCTCAAAACCAGAACCAGCACAAGAAAACGGCCCGCCTGGTGCTTGACAGCGCCGGAAACGCATACCAGCGTCGATTTCTGGGTGGATTTGTGATGCGCTCCTGATATAAGAGCTGTTCCCGCACATCCCATAAGGCTTACGGCCTGATTTGCCATGTAAAAACACCCGAAAACGGCCAGTTTTACCCTCTGTGGCGGTTGCTGGCGTCGCTTTGACCCGTCCTGAAGGGAAAAATTCAGGGCAAATCGGGCTATATGCCTTATGGGATGTGCGGGAGCAGCTATGTTTTTTGTATAAACAGCGCCGCAGGCGATTGTGCCGATCAGCGCATCCATTAGTGCGTCCATTGGTGACAGGCAAAACCAGCGATTCAGACCTGCTGTCGGGTAGGGGCGCGCGGAGATACGCCGATACGCCAAGAAAACCAAAAATGACACACGCGAAAAAATTGACCGTTTCGACTGCCAAACCGAGGGTCGCAATGTGCCAGAATGTGGGCTCTGAGGATGGGTCAGGATGCGATACTCGGGGTTGTTCGGTTGGATTTCCTATCCCCTCAGCTTTTGAATAACTTTCTACTTTGAGGGACAAATACACCATGCAGCTCATAAAACCCAGCCCCATAGCCGTAGCCACTTTGGCAACTTTGCTTAGCGCGTGTGGCGGGGGCAAAGGCGATGACCCCGCCCCCATCCCCGCAGTCAAGGTATCCGCCATTGCACTCAGCAAAGCAACACCCCAGGCTATTGCAGAGAATGAGTTGCAGTTCGACGGCGGCGTTTGCAGTGGTGGCAGCGGCGACTTGACTGCATCGTGGGATTTCGGAGATAAAACGCCGGCAAGCACTTCCAACACCCACACCTACGTCACCGGGGACGCCTCCTACACGGTGAAAGTGACCTGCACAGACGCAGCCGGTAACAAGGGCGAGGGGAAGAACATCTTTACGGTTGCCCATGCATCAATGAATGGATTCCTGGGCAAGAAATGGTCAACCTATACCAGAATTCCCGCACTCCATCCGTCTGTTTATCCCGTAGCAGGTCTTTCGACCGCAGGCGATATCCACGGTGTAGGGGTGCCCAGCGCAGCCAGTGGCCTGGATGTTGCCGCCATGTCGGCCAATTTCGGTATCAGCAATGAAATTGGATACGACAAGCTCCCCACCGGAACCGACAAGCCACCTTTTAATGACACGCTGGAAGGTATGCGTACCGCGTCAATCGACCTGGCGGTTTCTCCAAATGGGCGCGTCATGGCGGCCTGGATGGCGGGTACTTCGGTTTGGTACGCGACGAAAAATGGCCTGAAAGGCGTCTGGTCAGTTCCTGTAAAAATCGACGTTCCAGTGCTGGATGAATCCATCAAAGTAGTTGTCAATGACGCTGGAGCGGGTGCCATTGCGTACTGCACCCGCACTGGAGCACAGATCGTTACCTATGCATCGCAGACAACCCAGGCGCCGGTCACCATCAGCAAGCAGTGTGGAGGAATCGACAAGGATGAGAAATCTCTCCAGCGCTACCGTGCATTTGATATCGCGATCGACAACACGTCATCCACGATTTACGCAGCGGGTGTCAACGATGCCGCCACCGCCGGCAAGTCGGTTGTTACCATGAAAAGCTATACCTCCGGCAGTGGCTGGACTGCGGCAACCGCCGTGTCAAACGAACTCGCTACGCCACCAGTTTCCTTGTCGTACTCTCGTTCACCCAACGGCAACTTTGCGATTCTGGCATGGAATCAATTGGGTACGGTTGCCCCGTTCAAGTCCAACGTTTTTACCCGCATCCATGCCAGTGCAACCTGGGGAGTAATCAAGCCGGTTCAGGATAACTTCATCACCAAGGACTACGCACGGCCTCTGGTCGCAATCAATGACAGCGGCGATGCATTCCTGGCAATGCGATTGGGTGAATCCAATGATAGCGGAACCACCTTCACCTCCAAAATAGAGGTAAGCAACTATGCCGCTAACGCGACTGCACCGGCATGGAGCCAGCCCTACCAGTTAGTAAGGAATGGCTCCGCCGTGCAATTCAGCGCGACCGACATCGCCATTGACAAGTGGGGAACTGGCCTGATAACGCTCGCAGATGGAAGCAATCCAGTACAGGTAGGAACCTTTTCCAAGACCGCAAGCTGGTCAGGGTTTTCAGACATATCACCCCGTTTTCCTAACCCGAAGGCATTCCATTATCAGACGATGCGTGCGTTGCCAGACGGCCGTGCCATTCTGGTTACTTCGGTATACGACGATAAAACGCCGCTCACAGACTCCACCGCCCCTATCTCGTCGGGATATGTGCTTCTGAAATAAATCGCGCATCTCTGTGGTGCCAATGCCTATGGCCAGCTTGGCGACGGTGTTTCGTACAGTCCTCATGCAACTCCCCTCCTTTGCAAGGAGGGGTGCCCCGCAGGGGCGGGGTGGTCAACATCCCCTCCTTTGCAAGGAGGGGTGCCCCGCAGGGGCGGGGTGGTCAGCATCCCCTCCTTTGCAAGGAGGGGTGCCCCGCAGGGGCGGGGTGGTCAGCATCCCCTCCTTTGCAAGGCTACCGTATGCACACATCGTTGGCATGAAAAGTGCTATTGCTTGCGGTCGAAATTCCGTGAGCCAGATCCCATCCCCGATGAATTGAAGAGAATGCCTGCAAGCCACGGAGCATCGTGATGGGACCGGGTTTCCGTTCGCTGGCGTATCCCTTCCAGCCGCCCAAGCGGGCAATCATCCAAGCGGCCCAGGCAAGCGTGTCTAGCGCATGGGGATTCTTTGCTTCTCTGTTTTCCCTCCAGCGTAGGCTGGATATGATGGAGAACCTCGATTTCGGCCGCCGTAAATACATCCGTTGCCGGACGCAGCGTTTTGCCTTCGCGCGCCAGCGTCAGTTGCATGACTTGCACTGCAGCTGACGTGGCCATGACGGCCAACTTTTCCAGCCTGCTTGCTTCTTCAATCAGGCTGGACTCCAGATTTAAACCTTGGCTCTTGATCGTGCGGAATGCCTGCTCAATCGTCCAGCGCATGCAATACCACTCGATGCATTGGCGCGCTTCTTCAAGATTTGTCACCGCATGTGTCGTCAGCAGGCGCCAGCAAATCCGTTCTTCCTTGCCCACTACCGTAGATGCATCTTCGACCGCCTCTATAACATTGAGGCTCACGTGCGCCGATGCGTTCCTGTCTGAACAATGTGATGGCTTCTTTATACTCACAGCACCAAAGCGCACATGTATTAGGGCTTTGTGGGCGCTACGTTCGTGCGTGGCTGGCAAATCAATCCAGTAGCTGCCTTGCACTGTTTGAGCGCCAATCCAGTCAAACAACGTTCGGCCATCTGCCGTCACCAACGCCCGATCACGACATGCGCGAATCAGCAGATGCGTGCGCTCATCGGGCAAGCGATCCCACATCTCGTAAATGTCAGCCTCCCGATCGGCCACCAGGGTGATTTTCTGCGCGCTCGACAGGCGCTTCTTGCCAAGTTGAAATGTCTCGATCCAGCGCCAGCTCTCCTTTTTTTCGATCGGTAAGCTTTTGTAGTTGGCTGCCTTGCCCTGTGTGCGTTGCCATAGCTTCATGTGCGCCAGTCCAAGGCAGTCACCCACATTTGCATCGACTACCAAGAGTGGGTGAATGAAGAAGCCAAGATCACTTCCGTTGCCCACTGTGCCAAGTCCGCTCACTCGCTTGGCGTGCTTTTGGTAGTTCACCTCACTGGTGTCCTCAATGGCCAGTACATGCCGCCCCGCACTGCGCAAATTTATCCCTTCACATACCCCTTCAACCAACTTCTCTACGCTCACCTGATCGTTTGCAAAAAATCGACCGAAGCGCACCTCCCCTGCGCGGTTCTCGCCAAGTTGCCTCAAGCAAACTTTCTGCTTAATCACCATTTGTTCATGCAGCAGTGCTCCAGTCTTTTTTAAGCGCGCATCGCCAAAGTTTCCAGCGAAAAATCGGCGCCCATCTCTTTCCTGTTGCATTTCTGGCATAGCAAAGTCTTTCGAAATTTCATCGTCGGAAATATAGCAAAAATCATGCCATAAATGTGTGCATACGGTAGCTTTGCAAGGAGGGGTGCCCCGCAGGGGCGGGGTGGTCAGCATCCCCTCCTTTGCAAGGAGGGGTGCCCCGCAGGGGCGGGGTGGTCAACATCCCCTCCTTTGCAAGGAGGGGTGCCCCGCAGGGGCGGGGTGGTCTGAGCCTCGTTAGTAATCCAGTCGTATTCAGACGTTCATGTGTGGTGCGCAGGTGGGGAAGACGATGGTTACAGTGCAGCCTTTGTCGGGCACACTGTCCACGGTGATGCTTCCTCCCAGGATTCTGACCACGATGCCTTGCACGATGTTCATGCCCAGGCCTGTGCCGCCACGGCCCATCTTGGTGGTAAAGAAGGGGTCGAATATCTTTTTGCGCACGTCTTCGCTCATGCCGCGCCCATCGTCGTGCACCGTCAGTCTCAGATGGTCTGCATCGACCCGGTTGAGATGGACGCTAACCACCCCGCCAGGCAGGTCTTCAAAACCATGGATGACAGCATTCATCACCAGGTTGCTCAATACTTGACCAAATGGGCCAGGGAAACTGTCGCAACTCAGGCCCTCGATGGTGTGTACGTCCACCTTGCAGTTGGCCTTGCGCAAGCCCGGACTCAGTAGCGTCAGTACTTCCTGGACCACGTGGGCGGCATCAAAGGTGCGGCGCTGGTCGTTGGTCTGGTCAACGGCAACCTGTTTGAAATTCTGCACGATGTTCGCGGCCCGATCCAGGTTGCGGATCAGTATGTCAAATCCGGTTTGCGTGCGCTCCAGCGCGTTCAGCAGGGTGCTATGGCGCAACTTCCCGGTGGCGTCTTCCTTGCGTACGCCATCTTGCACATCCGCCATGGTGGTGGCGACTGTGAGCGCGTTGCCAAGCGGGGTGTTGAGCTCGTGCGCGACACCTGCTACAACCCGGCCAAGTGAGGCCAGTTTTTCGATCTGGATGATGTCAACCTGGGCACGGCTCAACGTGGCCAGTGCCTCGGTCAGTGACTGGGTGCGTTCGGCAACCCGCTGCTCCAGATTTTCATTGGCATCTTTCAGTTCGGCATTGCGTTGCTCAATTTCGCCAAATAGTTTGCGCAGGGCGATGCGGGTCTCTTCCATGCTTTGGGCCAGCGATCCGATCTCGTCCTGGCGAATGGCCTCTATGGGCGATTCAAGTCGTCCATGGATCAACTGCTGGGAGGCGGCAACCAGACGCTGCAGCGGTTGCACCAGGCGCCAATGCATCACGACCAGAATGAAGAGCAGCGCTCCCAGTGAAATCAATACGCAACTGCGGGCGTAGCGTTCGGTGATGGTCGCCAGTTTGATGTGGTAGCCAGCAGTCGAGATGCGAATCGTCAGCTCTCCCAGAACGGCGTCTTGCCGCACGATGGCTTGCGTCATGGTGATGGATTCACCGGGAATGGGATCAATACGTTCACGGGCAGCAAAGGGGTTGCGATTCGCTTCCAGTACATTGATAGACAGCACATCAGGGTTAATCATGGCTGCTTCAATGAGCGAATTGGCTTCTTCTAGCGAGTAGTTCCACAGTGGTTCGCGCAGAGCCAGCGCGCACAGCCTGGCCAGTTGTTGCATTTCGATGCGTATTTCGTTGGTATGCTCGTCACGCAGTCTGGTGGCCGTTTCCATGTAGACCAGCAAGGAAGACAAAACGATTCCCAGCACGACGGTAAGACCTATCACGGCCCGAAGAGATAGGGCTGGCCGTGGTTTGCGTGGCGTTTGTGTTGCGTTCACAGTGTCAAGAGACTCCATCGTCGCTGCAATTCGTTGTGGGGTAGGTGCTGACCATGTTAGCCCGTTTTTCCCTCTACTTTGTTCAAGTGAGTACTGCGTTGGAAAAGAATTCAAGCAAAGACGAATAAAAATTTGTGCCAAAATCAAAACCCCCGATGGGGGCCGGTGGCTGTGCCTTGCACCGGATTTCGCGTGCGCTATTGCCTGACAGTGGTTGGCGAACAGAAGGAAAAATCCACCATGAGTTTATCTCCTCCGTGCATGACATGGCGACTTTTGTCAGACGCGCGTTATCAGTTCGCTGCGCTTGCGCTTTGGCCATTGGGTACGGGTACGGATGTCAATTCCGTTCTGCATTACCCCGATCTTTCCGGAATTTGCCAAAAAGTTCCGTGTCTGCTTGCACAGGAAGATGCACAGCGCTTGCCGTCGGAACAACTGGATGCTTTACTGGCTGCGGGTTGCACCATTGCAGCTTCGGAGATGATCGGGAGCGTGGATGCCACCACGCTGCAACCCGAGCCCGCTTCTGCCAAGTACTTTGTCGGTGACTGGTATTTGCAAGCGCCCGGCAAACTGGCGGCTAGGCAAGGGGGGTCGCGTGCGCTGGCGCTGAAACTGGCGCAATTGATCGCCAACGATGCGGAAACCAGGGAGATCGAAGAAATTTTCCGCCAGGATCCCGCCCTGGCTTATAACCTGCTGAAACTGGTCAATTCCGCCGGGCTTGGATGCACGCGCAGCATCGACAGCTTTGCACAGGCGATATTGTTTCTTGGACGTCGGCAATTGCGCCGCTGGCTCAATTTGTTGTTGTTCGCCGCAAAAAAAGAAGATGCGCGCAGTGCGCTGTTGATGGCCAGGGTCGCGGTGCGCGCTTGCATGCTGGAGCAATTGTCCAGAGAAATGGGTTATGACAAGGAAGAGCAGGAGCGTGCTTTCATGGTGGGCATGTTTTCACTGCTCGGAGTTTTGTTCGGCATGCCACTGGCCGATGTTTTACGGCCGCTCAAACTTGATAAGGATTTGACACAGGCGTTGCTGGAGCGCCAGGGCGAACTTGGCACATTGCTACAAGCCGTTGAAGCGCTGGAGCAAGGCGAGCAGGAACGGGTGCAATCGCTTCTGGATTCCCTGTTGCCAGGGGAAGTCGATCTGGACCTTCTCTGGTTGAACGCCCATGTGTGGATGCTGGACTTGGTCCGGGATCAGAGGGGGGGGCGTGGTGGCTGAAGATGCATTGCAAAAATGTCTGACGCTGTGCCGACAGGTGCGTGCGGGGCAGGCGCAGGCGCTCGAACAGCTGGAGGCTGTATTGCACGAGTATGCCAGCTTGAATTCCGGGTTTAGCCTGAGTAACCTGCCATTGCAAGCGCGCATCCTGGAGCAGCTGCGTGAGCCGGTCATCATGATGGACCTCGATGGCTATATCAGCGGCTGGAATACAGCGGCGCAGACCTTGTTTGGTTATGCGCCTGCCGAGGCCGTAGGGCAGCATGTACTATTTTTGTATGCCGACGATAACGATGACAGCACCATGCCGGAGTCGTTTCTGGAAAATGGCAATGCGTTTTTCGAGGTTCGCCGGCGCAAGAAGTCGGGTGAGGTGTTCTGGGCCGGACTGTCTCTCTCGGTTATCCGCTCGGATGCGGGTGAGCCGGTAGGCCTGGTGGCGCAGCTTTCCGAGGTGACGGATCGCCGTTCTGCCGAAGCACTGCAGCGGCTACAAAGCAGCGTCATTGAAAATAGCGACCAGGGTATTCTGATCACCGATGCACAAGAGCGCATCGTTTTTGTCAACGCAGCTTTCGAGCGCATCACCGGCTATAGCGCTGCGGAGGCACTCGACAAAACCCCCGATTTGTTGCGCTCAGGCGTGCATACCGCAGACTTTCGCGCGCAGGTGCGTGATGCGCTGATGGGTGGCTCGCCCTGGCAAGGGGAAATTGTTGGCAAGCGCAAAAACGGTGAATTCTTTCCCCAGTCGGTGTCGATCAGTGTGGTGCGCAATGAAGATGGCCGGGCATCGCACGCTTTTTCCATTTTTTCCGACATCAGTGTCTTGCGTGCTGCCGAGGAGCGCATGCGGCAACTGGCGAATTATGATCCCCTCACCGGTTTGCCCAACCGCTCGTTTTTGGTACAACTGGTGGCACAAACCATTACCAAATTGCGTCGCAACAATAGTTATGGCAGCCTGATGGTGATTGATCTGTATCGGTTTACCTCGATCAACGATACGCTGGGGCAAAAGGTGGGCGATGAAATTCTGCGCCAGGTTGCGCAGCGCCTGCGCACCACGCTGCGTGAGCATGACTTGTTGGCGCGTTTTGGCGGCGATGAATTTGTCGCCTTGCTGCAGGATATTCAAAAGCGCGAGCACGGTGCGATCGTGGCAGAAAAACTGCTGGAGTCTTTCAAGACGCCATTTTTGATCGATGGGCATGAGTTGCATTGCAGCGCGAGTATCGGCATTGCCATTTACCCGGACGATGCCACCGAGGTGATGGCCCTGGTGCAGTTTGCCGATGCAGCAGCCAAGCAGGTGCAAAAAACCGATGGGGCGGGGTATTCGTTTTTCAGCGTCGAAATGAATACGCGCGCCAAGGAGCAGTTGCACCTGGAAGGGGAACTGCGTTCGGCTTCGTCCAGAGGCGAGTTGCTGGTGTACTACCAGCCCAAGGTCAGCTTGCGCAGTGGCCGGATTGTGGGCTCCGAGGCATTGTTGCGCTGGAAGCATCCCCGTAAGGGCATGGTGCCGCCGAGCCAATTTATTCCGGTTGCCGAGGAAACCGGGTTGATTCTGGATATTGGCGGCTGGATTCTGGAGGAAAGCTGCCGCCAGATTCGTGCCTGGCTGGATACGGGCGTGCGCGTGCCGCCCGTGGCGGTCAATTTATCCGCACGCCAGTTCGACGTGCAATTGCCCGAACGAATCGATATTTTGCTCAAACGCTATGACATTGATCCGCGCCTGCTTCGGCTGGAAGTCACCGAGTCGCTGCTGGTGCGCTCCATCGACAAAGTGCTACCGATCATGAATAAACTGGTGGCCATGGGTTTGGCCTTGTCGCTGGACGATTTCGGTACGGGTTATTCCAGTCTGGCGTATCTCAAGAAGTTACCGATCAGCACCCTGAAAATTGACCGTTCATTTGTGATTGGTATTCCCGGCGATGGCAATGACTGCGCCATCGCGCGTGCCATCGTCACCATGGGTCAGCAGATGCGCCAGGAAATTGTGGCCGAAGGCGTGGAAACGGTGGAACAGATGCTTTTCCTGCGTGGCCTGGGCTGTGACCAGTTGCAGGGTTATCTGTTCAGTCCTCCGGTTACTGCTGATGATTTTTTTGCCATGGTGCGCACGGACCGTCGGCTGGAATTGCAGCATTCAGCGCAGCATTCGGCGGCGGATACCTAACGATACCTAACGATACCTAGCGCCATGCCCATGCAACTTCAGGATATTCTGTATTCCCAAGGGTTTGGCACCCGGCGTGTCTGCGCGGGCCTGATCCAGCAGGGACTGGTACAGGTTTATATGGATAATTGCGCTGTAGAGCCCGTGGAATGTGTACAGGCAGCTACTGAATTTGAAGCGACTGGTTTGCGTTTCAAGGTGCAGGGGGCCGATTGGCAGTACCACGAAAAAGCCTATGTGATGCTGCACAAACCAAGCGCCACCGAATGTTCCCACAAACCTTCGACTTACCCCAGTGTCTATACCTTGCTGCCCGCGCCACTGCGTGTGCGCCCTTGCAAAACCCATATACAAGGGGTGCAGGCGGTGGGTCGACTGGACCAGGATACGACCGGGCTGTTGCTGCTCAGTGACGATGGTGTGTTCATTCACCGCATGACCTCGCCGCGCCACCATGTTCCCAAGGTGTACGAGGTCACGGTGCGCCACCCGCTCGATGCGCGCCAGGTGCAGAATTTGCTGGCCGGTGTGGTGCTGGACGATGACCCCAAGCCGGTGCGCGCCGCCGCTTGCGAGGCGTTGGATAGCCACCATCTGCGTCTGACTTTGACCGAGGGAAAATACCATCAGGTCAAGCGCATGGTGGCAGCGGTTGGCAACCGGGTCGAGGCCTTGCACCGTTCACAAATTGGCGGCTTGTGTTTGCCGGCCGACTTGGCACCGGGCCAGTGGCGCTGGCTGGACTCTGCACAATTGCACGGCATTACGCACCCATTGCACACCTATTGCGCAACATAACGCGGTATGCTCGCCCCGATGAAGCTGTTCTTTGATTCATTCTGGCGTGCACTGGCCTACTGCCTGCGGCCACAGGTCATTCTTTTGTCTTTGTTGCCCTTGATTCTGGTGATTGGCTCGACGGTCGGACTGGGCTACCTGTTCTGGGATGCGGCCATGGATCAGGTGCGTCTGGTACTGGAGTCGTCAATTTTTGTCAACCACGGCTGGGCCTGGCTGGACAATGTGGGCTGGGGTCGGCTCAAGACGGTGTTGGCCCCCCTGATTGTCATATTCACCGTGACGCCATTGATCATCATTGTGTCGTTACTGGTGGTTTCCCTGTTGATTACCCCGGTTCTGGTGCAGCTGGTGGCACGGCGCCGGTTTTCCACCCTGGAAGTGCGCAGCGCAAGTTCGTTCTGGCGCAGCGTGGTCTGGACCTTGGTGTCTACGGTACTGGCGCTGCTGGCTTTGGTGGTTTCCATTCCGTTGTGGTTTGTCCCGCCGCTGATCTTGCTGGTTCCGCCATTGATCTGGGGGTGGTTGACCTACCGCGTGATGGCCTTTGATGCGTTGAGCGAGCACGCCAGCACCCGCGAGCAGCGCACGGTTTTCCGGCGCCACCGGCTACCCTTGTTACTGATGGGTGTGTTCGTTGGCTATCTGGGTGCAGCACCCAGCCTGGTGTGGGCCTCTGGCGCCTTGTTTGCCGCCGCATTTGTGATTCTGGTGCCGCTTGCCATCTGGATTTACACCCTGGTGTTCGTCTTCTCGTCACTGTGGTTTTCCCACTACTGCCTTGCGGCTTTGGCCATGCTCAGGGCTGAAGCGAACAACACCACGGCGCCTGTGCGATGAGAGGATTTGAAAAAAGCATGTAAGTCATTGATTTTTATATATACAACTGCTTCCGCTTTCAATCCTGACCCGGTTTTCTGACCCGGTGCGTAACTGCTGCCTCTGGTTAATAGTATCCTGGGAACTGGTACCAGTAACGCTGCCTGCATCATTTTGCTATCATTTACATTCCTGACTTATAAAAAGTTATCAACAGGGTATTGCTACAAATTTAATACCAACTTTCAAAAAGTTATCAACACAAAATCCACAGCTTTTTCTGGTTTTTTTATTCTCATGCTTTTGGCTCGGACTCACTTTTTTAGCGGGAACAGTGGGAACAACTCAAAAAACGCATATAAGCTATTGTTTTATAAAGGAAATTTTGTTCCCACCAGGATCCGTTTTTGTGGGAACATTGTGGGAACAAAACCATTTTCGTGGGAACAGATTTGCAAAATTCGCTGTGAAATGGTCATTTTTGCTTAACTTTTAGGCAAAATGGCGCTAGCACGGGACTGGAAAGCCAAAATTCTTCATTCGACAATTTTGAATGATTTCGAAAAGTCATTCAAATTTGCTGAATCAAATTTGATAGCAAATTTTGCAATATTTTGCTATTAGACGTATAGCAAAATAGCTTTGTTTTTTGTAGCGTTTTTATTGTGGTCTCGGCACTGATAAGGCCACGCTGGCAGGGAACACCAGCACGGTACCGATCAGGCCACTGTGGCAGGAGCATCGGCGTGGTGCCGACCAGGGCGCAGTGGCAGGGACACCGGCATGATGCCGACCAGAGCGCTGTGGCAGGAGCATTGCCGTGGTGCTACTCTAGGCCACGATGGCAAAACACAATCCAGCCAGTCCGCCGGTTGAACTGTGCCAAGAAAAACCCATTTCGCGCCGAATCCTCGGAGGTGCGCAATGGGCACCGACTCTAGGAGCCTGTCGGGCTTAACCTGAGAGTGCCGAATACATCGACAAAAGCTTCGGTTTTTGTCATAAATGTTCTGTTTTTTGGCTAAATTTGGGTTTTTTGGGTTCTCCGCTTATTTCAGGCGCAATACGGCCATGCGCTTCAAATTCCAGGACAAGCACACCATGTTCCATTCATTCTCTGCAGCGGCAAGACCGCGCATTGAAAACTGGCAAACCCCATGATGGACTTGATGATACCGAAGACCGGCTCGACGGTCTGCTTGCGCAGGGCATAGCGTTTTTTGCCTGCAACCGTCTTCAATTCGTGTGCCATTTTTTGTACTGGAGTGGCATCGTCTTGCAAAGGAGGTGGCTCGACAAATCGCTCCATTGGGCCGGGGTGATGATTCTCGCGACTGGCTGCAATGAGTGGCTCAATACCGGCAGCGAGACTGGTATCGACGTTAGCCGCGCTGTGATAGCCCGTATCAAGCGCAATGGCCTGTGCCGCAGGAAGGCCGATGGGGTGAGTTCGTCCAAGGCTTTCAGCATGGGGGCAACCTGCTTTTTATCGTTGGTCTCTTGGGTGACAAAGGCTGCCATGATGAGCATGGTGCCTTCTGCTACCACGGCCTGGGAGTTGTAGCACTGATCAAAGCCACCGCCAGAGACAGGCATGATGCGCGATTCTTCGTCCGTGAAGTTCACTTGGTCGCTGGGGCGCGGACCCGCAACAGGCTCTTTTGGCATGCCGGACTTCTTTCTGGTAGCAACGTGCCAGCCTGTGTAGCCTGGGCTTGTCGCATTAATTCCTTCTTGGTCCGAGCAGCAGCTTGCCGGGCGGCTTTTTCCACGTTGGCCGCTTCCCATGCCTTGCGCTGTGCCTCCTTGGCTTGGTACCTGGCCAATTTTTCCCTCAGTACTGCGCACGCTCATATACATCGCGTTCTTTGCGTCGCTCGATTTCGGTCTTGGCCCGAACAATTCTCTCCCGTAAATCTTCGCGCAGGTCAATTTCATTTTGAATGTTCAGCCCTGCAGGAAGTTGGCTGTTATCGTCCTCGGCCTTCGCAGCTTCGGCCAGAAGTTCATTGATCTCTTTTTCCAACTGCACCTCAAGTTTCTGCGCGTATGCGTAAGACATGGCAGCATGCTTGCTCGCGGGGCCTGGCAGGGAACACCAGCACGATGAGGATACCACCACGGAAAAGGGCATGGGTTGTGTTGCATTGTTGCGTATGCCCATACCCCAGACCCTAGGCCGACCACGCGGTTCGAATCACCCGCAACACGAAAAGACCCTGGGAGTACCTTTTCAAAGCTGGCCTCGGCCTTGGAACATCAATAGTCTGTTGCATATGCTGCGCTGTATGCGTTCCTACCCGGCCAACACCCGCCGCGCCGCCGCGCCCGGCCCGTTCCTTAATGTGCCACATGCACGTCTTCAGGATCAATCAGGCCGCTGCCCAGCCCGGCTGCTTCACGCTCCTGGATGAACTGGTCAATCAGTTGCTGTGCTTCGTCTGGTTCTATCCCTAAGTGCTGCATTACATCCTCAAGGCAAAAGGCGGCTTCACCAGTCTCGGTGTATCCGATTGGCTTTGGTAACACTCCCAGCTCTTGTGCCAAGTTGCTAAGGAACTCTCGCGGGGCAAGCTCCAGCACTTGCTGCATTGCCGCCTGGGCATATGGATGATCGCCCCCCAGCGTGCGCTCCAGGAGATCGTATTGATCCAGTGCGGCCAGGCATTCTGCGGATGGTTTGTTCATGGTCTGTTCCTTTCACACGTCAAGGGAGAAAATTTCATCAGTAATGCAGTACGTCCACGCATGACCAACGCCGGGGAGTCTTACCTTCAATTGATAACGCCCTTCATCTTTCCGATACAAAACATTTTTCTTGAGTAGCAAGGCGCAAACCGTATCTTTATCCAGGCCGTTGCATACCTCCTGCTCGAAAACCTTGGGCAGTACATAGAATTTTGATGTTCCGCCATCTTCAAACACTTTGCCGAGTGGAATATCAACCGCAGTATTTCCTATGGGTTTGTGGGTCTCCGCCTGCGTCGAAAGCACGCCGGAAACCGGCCCGGTTAATGGTCTTTGGTGCATGATCGTCGCAAGCACGATGCCACCACGTAAACCGTGCATCCCCATGCAGTTCAAAGAAATTCTGAACCTGCTTCAACATGGCTGTAACCTCACTGGCGCCCACACCACCACGCGAAGCAATCCAGGCATTGAAACAAATCTTGATGGCATCGGTTGCCCAGCCATAGTGCCAGCCGGTCAACCCGGCAAGGGTCGCCAGTTCACCTGCCACAGCAACCAAAGCAAAACGCCGCCCGCCGCGTTTGACCTGCCCGGATGCGTTGGGTGGCACCATTTGGGACTCTACCGCCGCGATGCGCTGTGAGAGTTCATCGCTAAGCCCTGTGGTATGCGCCACTAGATACTCCAGCCAGGCACGGCCCGCAACACCGTAGCACTGCGCCGCATGGGTTTGCACCCATGTGGCGAGCTCATGCCCGCCGCTGAATTCATGCAGATACTCAAAGGTTGAACCTGCCACCACCTCCGAGGCTATCGGGATCAGCCGCACCTCCTGCCCAGCCTTTGACTTTGCGCCAATCGACTCGACCAACGTTGACAATTTCAGTTCGCCACTACTGAGAAACAACATGCGCCAGGATGGCTTGGCGCGCAATCCACCGGATGCCTTACCCCGGTTCTTACCCGCACCATCTGCCAGCATATAGACCACCGTCGCCGCCTCGCGTTGATCAAGTTGGCCGATTTCATCAAGGATCAGGCATGAATCGTTATGCTGTTCTGCCAAAAACTCCAACGCCGGGCCGGTTGCACGCCACTTTTGCATGTACTGGTCAGCGACAATCATCTTGGCCGGTCGCATTGACTCAGCTTGTGTAGTCAACATGCGCCTCCTTGGTTGACACGTTCAAACATAAGCCAGTGCTACGCATAACGGCAAAACATGGACACGCTCTCCCGTGATGACGATGTTTACAAAACTGGGGCGTGGTAGCCCCAGCCGTCGGTCAGCGCATTGCCAACAATGTGTTCTCTCGCCTTGGTTATCAACTTGCGGTAGTGCGAGTAAGGAACTTGCTTTTGGTTGTGAAGCTGGCCAACGACGATGCCCGGATGTACGCCAATGCGCGCGGCAAAGTCTACGATGCGTTGCTCTGAGTAGAGGGGCGCAACCCGCAAGATGAAATCCTTGAAGGTTTCAGCAGGTATGATGGCATCGGCTGCCTCTTGGTCGGCTTTCACCTCAAAAGGTGGTTTGACACCGGATTCCTGACCATCTGAACCAAGATTTTCATCAATGATGGCGCGACCATTCTGGCCGTCTTTATTGGCCACATGCCGCAGTTCATGCATCAGCACAAACCAGAAATTGTCAATTCGATCAAAGCGCAAGGTCATAGCAATAACTGGTGACTCTGCATCAAGCCAAAAACAAACACCATCCAGCTTCATACCGGGAAAGGGTTCAATCAGTACGAGGCGAATGCCGGCTTCAGCCAGCACACGCGGCACCTGGCGAATGTCCTCTGGATTGGTCATCAGTACTTTTAACTGACTGATCGCAGCATCAAATGACCTGGTGGAAAACTTGGCCGTGGTCACCCCCCGTGCGAGTTGTTTGGCACGATAGAGCCAAGCTGTTAGCAATGGCGACTGCCCGATCTCGCTGTAGGTGGTTCGACGTGCTGCGTAGGACTCGAACCTTGGGGGGCTATCGAGGCTGGACATCCCACAAAAGGCAGCAAATCTGGCCTCCAGCACATCCAAGCTTTCGGTGGACTCGATCCAGCCACGTTTGAACATTTCTTTCACTGGGAAAAAACTATAGAGTTTTGCCCGCCGGGCTACCGGAGCCGCATCGGTTTTGAGTTTCGAAAGCTGATAGGTGCTTTCCATATTCATCCAAAACTGTGCACTGGTACCCAAGGCATCGGCAAGCGCTTGCGCGGTATCTGGTGTCAGGGCACGTTTCCCCAAAATCACTTCGCTTATCAGTCGTACCGATTTCCCCGTAATGTCGGCCAAATCGTTTTGCGTCCAGCCACGGGCATCAATCTCCTCTTTGATGAATACACCAGGCGGGAAAACTTCCGCCGCTTGTCGTTCAGACATTTATAACCCCTTGGTTGTAGTTTGATTCTCAGTGGTAATCGGCAATCTCCACGACAACAACGATCTTGTCGGGAATCTTGCCTTTGAATTCAAGAATCAGTCGCCATTGATCATTCAGACGCATCGAAAACTGGTGGCTGCGTTTGCCCTTCAACTTTTCAAAATGCAAAGCCTTCAATTGGTAAAAATCACGTTCATCGGGGGCATTACGGATCATCTGCATTCGCCTTCGGAACAGCGATACGACTGGAGCTGAAAACCCACCGAAAAAATGTGGGTCAATTTCCAGTTGATCAAGCTTTGCATCCGCAAATTCGACCTCCATCCACGACCTTTCAGGCTTTTTGATTGTTGTAATTGTACATGCGGTGTAAAACAGTGCAATTAGTTTATTCTTAAGCACAGGCGTGCGCAAGTTGACATTGATCCCCTCCAGCAGCGTCGCCGGTTGAACGGTACCAAAAGAAAAACCCTTTCCGCGCTCAAATCCGCAAAAGTACGTAACCGGCACCGACCAGGCCACGGTGGCAGGGAACACCAGCACGGTACCGACCAGGCCTCACTGGCAGGGAACACCAGCACGGTACCGACCAGGCCACACCGGCAGCAATCACCAGCACGGGATCTATCAGGCTACGCTGGCAGGGATCACCGGCATGGTGCCGATCAGGCCACGGTGGCAGGGAACACCGACACGGTGCCGACTAGGCCACGCTGACAGCGATCACCGGCACGGTACCAACCAGGCCTCACTGCCAGGGAACACCAGCACGGTGCCGACCAGACCTCACTGGCAGGGAACACCAACACGGTACCGACCAGGGCGCGATGGATAGGCAGCAAAACGCACTGGAAGTGGGTAATTGTGCGAAAAACAAAGCAATAAAGGATAGTGATTGATCCAGTCTCACTCTATATATCTATTCTGTTCCCACTCTGTTCCCACATTGTTCCCACTACTGTTCCCACTACTTTCGAAAAAATTCCCCAATAAAATCAATAACTTAAAAAACTTGTTCCCACGTTCCCACCATTTTTCCTATTTTTACGTTTCCCAAAATCACTTCAAGGGAGAAAAAAAGGGCGCAAAAAAACCGCCCGGCTGGCACTGCGGGGCGGTTTGGCGGCTTGGGTGTGGGGCTTGCGGTGGTTTACGCGGCTTTGGTCGGAAACTTGATTACGTTGTCCTCGTCTCGCAGCTTGTCCAGGTAGTCTGCCCAAGACTGCAACATGGCGGCCCGCTGCGTAACGTAACTGGTGCGGTTATAGGCCCGTCCATTGGCATCCTTTACTGCGTGCGCCAATTGGGCCTCGATCATCAGCGGGTCGAACTCCAGCACCTCGGCAAGGATCGTGCGCGCTGTGGCCCGGAAACCATGCACGCTTTGTTTATCCGGCCCATAGCCCAATGTCTGCAACGCGGCCCGCAAGGTGTTGTCGCTGATAGGTCGGGTTTTACTGCGCTCACCGGGAAACACCATAGGGCCATCCCCGGTCAGTGGTTGCAAGTCGCGCAGCAGCTCTACCGCTTGCCTGGGCAGGGGCACCAGGTGGTCTGCCCCGTACTCTTTACCCTCCTTTTGGCGCTTCATTCTGGCAGCAGGGATAGTCCATATCCCTTTTTCAAGATCGACTTCGGCCCAAGACATGCCGCGCAGCTCGCCGGGACGTTGGAACAGGATCGGGGCAAGCTGCAAAGCCGTGCGCACAATCGGCCCGCCTTGGTAGCCACGGATCACTCGCAACAGTTGACCCAGTTTCACCGGGTCAGTGATGGCCGCAAAGTGCCGCCCTTTATGCGGGGTCAGTGCCCCGGATAGATCGGCGGTAATGTCACGCTCACAGCGTGCGGTGGCCACGCCATAGCGCCACACGGCACGGGCGGTACTCAGTACACGGTGTGCCACGTCAAGTGCGCCACGCTCTTCAACCTTGCGCACCACAGCAAGCAACTCGACAGGCCGCACCTCTTCCATGCGCCGTTCACCAATATAAGGGAACAGGTCTTTTTCAAGATTGCGTTTCTCTCGAATGGCATGGTGGTTGCTCCAACGGGGCGAATGCTTGCCATACCACTCCAGGGCAGTGGCCTTGAACGTGTCGGCAATGCTGGCCCCTTGCAGCTTTGCAATTTTGCGCTCGGTTGCCGGGTCTTTCCCTTGGGACTGTTGCGCCTTGGCTTCGTCTTTTGCCTTTCGTGCCGCCGACAGGCTTACTCTCGGATATGGCCCGATGGCAACACGCGAATCTTTGCCGGGACTGTAGAACCTGAAGAACCATCGTTTTGATGAAGGAGTTACTTCCAGGTAAAGCCCGTCGCCATCGTTCAGGCGTTTTCGTTGTTTGCCCTGGGGGCAGGTTGCATTTTTGCAATGGACATCGGTCAGCAGCATGGGAACACCCTCATAAAGAACATGCCCAAAGTATGACCCGATTTATGGATTCTGACCCGGTCTGACCCGGTTTGCCAAAAAAACCCATTTCTGACCCGGTTTCTGACCCGGTTTTGACTTGGATGCAGGCGAACGGTTACGGACTACTACGGACGACTAACTACCTGTTTCACAATGAAAAAAAGCGTTCGTAGGACTTCTACGAACGCTTACGGATTTAATTCTGGTCGGGGTGAGAGGATTCGAACCTCCGGCCTCTACGTCCCGAACGTAGCGCTCTACCAGGCTAAGCTACACCCCGCTGGAAGGACTGAATTTCGATGAATTAGTGCTTTCTGTCCAATAATTGGGAGGCTAATTGTACCAAACAGTCCCGATGGAGGGTGTCGGGGAGATACTGGGCAGCGGCAATGGCCCTTTTTGCTTCTTGTTGTGCAGCATCACGCGCGACGTCCAGCGCACCAGTCTTTTTTACAATGGCAATCACCGCATCCAGCATGGAAACGCTGCCGGTTTCGATGGCTTGCTGGATGTCCTGACGTTCTTGTGGCGAGCCACGTTGCATGGCCACGATCAGGGGGAGGGTTGTTTTGCCCTCGCGCAGGTCATCACCCAGATTCTTGCCCATTACGGACGCATCGCCGGTGTAGTCCAGCACATCATCAATCACCTGGAAAGCCGTCCCTAACGCTTGGCCGTATTCAGCACAAGCATTTTCAATGAGGGTGGATGCTCCAGACAAAATCGCGCCCACGCGGGCGCTGGCTTCAAATAGTTTGGCTGTTTTAGATCGAATTACATGTAAATAACCGCTTTCATCCAACCCGGCGTTGTGCATGTTCATCAATTGCATGACTTCACCCTCGGCAATCACGTTGGTGGCGTCAGCCAGGATTTCCATGATGCGCATGTTCTGTGCATCCACCATCATCTGGAATGCGCGCGAGTACAGGAAGTCACCCACCAACACGCTGGCCGGATTACCAAATCTGGCGTTGGCCGTCGGGTTGCCACGGCGCAGGGCCGATTCATCCACCACATCATCGTGCAGCAAGGTAGCCGTGTGAATGAACTCGACAACGGCGGCCATATTGAAGCGCTGGCTACCTTTGAACCCCAGGGCGCCACAACACAACAACAGCAGTGCAGGGCGCAGGCGCTTGCCACCGGCGGAAATGATGTAGTGTGACACACTGCCAACCAGGGGAACCCTGGAGTCCAGTCTATGCGCGATCACCTGATCGACCTGGAGCATGTCCTGCTCGATGATGGCGAGCCCGGTCAACGGGGCAGATAAGTTAGTTTGCAAAACGATAAGTTGGTTGAATGTTTGGACGATTGTATAAAAAGCGTTCGCGCCCTTTGGTCCCTGAACACACTAGCCTACCCAGCGCCGCGCGTTGCGCCACGGCAATGGGCAGGCGCGTGCCCGCCATGCCGGAGAGGAAAATGCTGGGTGAGTCCAGCACCTCGACCAAGCTCAGGCGGGCTTCGAAGCGTTCGCTCTGGTTGCGCGTGAAGCGTGGCCACCGTTGCCAGCAAGCCGCCGTCGCTGCGGTCGTGGTAGGCCAGAATCTGGTTGGCGGCGCGCAGGGCGTTGATGGCCTTGACCAGGTTGATAAGGTCTTGTGGATCGTCCAGATCGGGCACGGTAGCGCCGCTTTGGGCCAGGATGCTGCCATTCAGGCGGTGCTGGCCGCGTCCCAGGTCAATGAGGACTAGTGTGCTGTCTTCTTCTGCATTGAGCTGTGGCGTCAAGGTGGCACGCACATCGGTGAGTGTTGCAAAGGCGCTCACAATCAGTGATACGGGGGCCACCACTTTTTTCGCACCATCGGCGTCGCGCCACTGGGTGCGCATGGAGAGCGAATCTTTGCCCACGGGGATGGAAATGCCCAAAGCCGGGCACAGCTCCAGCGCCACAGTGCGCACGGTGGCGTAGAGCGCGGCATCTTCACCGGGTTCGCCGCAGGCCGCCATCCAGTTGGCCGACAGCTTGACGCGGTCCAGTTCGATGGGTGCGGCCAGCAAATTGGAGATACTTTCGGCGACAGGTTTGAGCTGCATCATTTCAGTGTGGTTTGTGCCAGTTCAAGCATCTTGTCGAGCAACTCTTTGAGCTTGGGGCATTGACGGTAGGCAATTTCCGGGTCCAGGCGGCCAAAAAGTTCCCGACCGTTTGCCACCTTTTTGTAAGACCGCTTGGTATTGGTGGCGTACAAACGCTCCAGCAATCTGGCGGGTGGCTCGTCAAAGTTGACCGTCTCGGGCTGTGCGATCTTGCCTGGCAGTGCTTTTCTGACCTCGGCAGGAAATATTCTGGGATCACTCAACAGCCAGGCTTCGACTTCATGCACCGCGAAGAACTGAAAAAACCTGGGGTGATTCACTTTTGTTTCAATATAGCCTCTAGCCCAGGTGTAGCGTGCGGCACTCGCTATCAAGTTTGATGGATAAAAAGTCGGGCCATACAAGTCCAGCAAAGCGATCACCGCGATCAGTCCGTCTTTGGCTGGGCCATTCAGGTACATGCTGGCTTTGAGCGGCGCATCCTTTAACAGCGCAGCCCAGCCGTCAAAGCGCACGGTGCGGATGCCCACGGGCCGATCCAGTCGGGGATCAAGCCAGCGTTTCAAAAAAGCAGGCAAGGCTTTGTCTTCGGTATAGCCTTCGACGAACAGCACAAACCTCATTCCATTTGCTCCAGTTCACCGGAGCTGAACAGGCTGCCCAGCGAGTATTCCTTGAGCCAGTAATCGAGTTGCACGGCATCCAGTGTGTGCAATGTGGTTTCGCCATTGCCCCATTGGGCCACCGTGGTGGTGGGTTTCACGCCAATGAACGCATCCAGAAACTGGGGCGAATGGGTGGTGAAAATAATTTGCGCACGCCGGGATGCCTCCACCGCATATTCAGCAACCAAGGGCAGCATGGCGGGGTGCAGCCCTGTCTCGGGTTCGTCAATGGCAATCACCGGCGCCAGCGACGGGCTGGCCAGCACGCAGAGCAAAAACAGAAAACGCAGCGTACCGTCCGAGAGTTCCGCTGCCGATTGTTCACGTTTCAAGGACTTCCAGCGAATGCGCAGTTGGATACGCTGATCCGCAGCGGGCGGAAAAACCAGCTCTTCAAAATCATCGCCAAAGGCGGCCTGCATGGCGGTATTGATGTCGTTTTTGAAATCCCGGTCGCCGGTGTACAGGGTATGCAGTACGGAAACCAGGTTGTGTCCATCCGGATCAACCCGTTTCTCAAAGCGCGCAATGGCCGATTGGCGAATGGTGGCTTCAGGCCGGGTATCCAGATCGTGGTAAATGGCAAACGATGCCAGTTCGCGTTGAAACACCGGAATGAATGGGTTGATGCTGAACGGCCCGGCGGCGATGGACAGCAGGCTTTCTGCATCGGATACATAGTCGGCAGGGGTGTCAAAGGTGTCTTCATTTCCATTAAAAATGATGGCCTTATTGGCACTGCGCTCCAGAAACTTGAAGGGGTCTGGCGTTGAACGGTGCTTGCCGGAATTGGTCAAGCGCTCGGTTTCAATTTTGTAGGAACTGCTTGCACCAAGACGCACCAACTCCAACTCGTAGCTGTCCGGGGCCGTTGCACGTTCACTGTGTGCCGGTTTTGTCTTCAGGACAAATTTGATTGACCTGGCTTGACCATCCCAGACGATAGACTCCATGCCGCCGAGGGATTGAACGGTTTTACCCAGTTTGCCCTGGGCGGAGATTGCGATCAATTCAAGGCAGCGCAACAGATTGGATTTGCCTGTGCCGTTGGGGCCGATGATGACATTGAGATCGCCCAGCGACCAGTTTATGTTCCTGAGCGAACGAAAACCCTGGATGCTTAGATTGGCTATTTTCATTGCAGGTTGCGCTTTTGTAATGCTGTTATCGACTCGACATGGCCCTGCACCTTCTGGGGGATTCATTGAGCATTATTCCGTTCCACCCAGCGCCGCGCGTTGCGCCACAACTGCATCCAGGGGCTGAAGGTGCTGCGCTCCAGCGTGGTCCAGCTCATCTGGACGTTGCGGAACACGCGCTCGGGGTGCGGCATCATGGCGGTGAAGCGTCCATCAGCGGTGGTCACGGCCGTCAAACCACCAGGGCTGCCGTTGGGATTGAATGGGTAGGCTTCGGTGGCCGTCCCATGGTTGTCGGTATAGCGCATGGCGGCCAGCACCTGGGCGGCGTTGCCCCGATGCTTGAAGTTGGCATAGCCTTCGCCGTGCGCCACGGCAATCGGCAGACGCGTGCCCGCCATGCCGGAGAGGAAAATGCTGGGTGAGTCCAGCACCTCGACCATGCTCAGGCGGGCTTCGAAGCGTTCGCTCTGGTTGCGCGTGAAGCGTGGCCAATCCTGCGCGCCGGGGATGATGTCGGCCAGTTCGGCAAACATCTGGCAGCCGTTGCACACGCCCAGGCCAAAGGTTTCGGAGCGGGCAAAGAAGGCCTGGAATTGCTCTGCCAAGACCGGGTTGAAGGTAATGGAGCGCGCCCAGCCGATGCCTGCGCCCAAAGTGTCGCCATAGGAAAAGCCGCCGCAAGCGACGATACCTTGAAAGTCGCGCAGGGATGCACGGCCCGTTTGCAGGTCCGTCATGTGCACGTCATAGGCGGCAAAACCTGCCTCGGTGAAGGCATAGGCCTGCTCGACGTGGGAGTTAACCCCCTGCTCACGCAAAATCGCTACCCTGGGGCGCTGGGTCAGGATGGCGGGTGCTATATTTTTTATATCTGCTCCCGCTCCATCCATGAGGCTTTGCAGCGAATTTGGCAAGAAGATATGCAATCCGGGATCGTTGGGTGTACCTGCGGCTGCGTGTTCGGCATCGGCGCAAACCGGGTTGTCGCGCTGGCGGCAGATTTTCCAGCTCACACTATCCCATACCTGTTGCAGGTCATGCAAAGGGGCGCTGAAGATGCATTTGGCATCACGCCAGATCTGCAGTTCATCCTTGCCGTCGGCAATGGTGTCGCTGGCTGGACGGGTTTTGCCGATGCAGTGGCTATGGCGCGACAAGCCATGTTCGCGCAGGATTTGCATCACGGCGCTGCGTTCGGTCGTGCGAATCTGTAGCACCACGCCCAATTCTTCACAAAACAGCGCTTGCAGCGTGCGTTCAATGCGCCGTGCGGCCACCTGGGTCGCCCAGTTCTTGCTGTCGCCTGCGTCCATGCGGCTGTCGCTGATGCCGTCGCCCTCCAACACCAGCATATCGACGTTCAGGGTTACGCCCACGTGGCCCGCGAAGGCCATCTCGGCCACAGTTGCCAGCAGGCCGCCGTCGCTGCGGTCATGGTAGGCCAGTATTCTGTTCTCGGCGCGCAGGGCGTTGATGGCCTTGACCAGGTTGATGAGGTCTTGCGGATCGTCCAGATCGGGCACAGTATCACCCGACTGGGCCAGGGTTTGCGCCAGGATGCTGCCGCCCAGGCGGTGCTGGCCGCGTCCCAGGTCAATGAGGACCAGCGTGCTGTCTTCGTTGGCATCGAGCTGCGGTGTCAGGGTGGCACGCACATCGGGGAGGGTCGCAAAGGCACTCACGATCAGCGATACGGGGGCTACCACTTTTTTAGCGCCATCGGCGTCGCGCCATTGGGTGCGCATGGAGAGCGAATCCTTGCCCACGGGGATGGAGATGCCCAAGGCCGGGCACAACTCCAGCGCCACAGTGCGCACGGTGGCGTAGAGCGCGGCATCTTCGCCGGGTTCGCCACAGGCTGCCATCCAGTTGGCCGACAGTTTGACGCGATCCAGTGCTATGGGCGCAGCCAGCAGATTGGTGATACTTTCGGCAACCGCCATGCGCCCCGATGCCGGGGCGTCGAGGGCGGCCAGCGGTGTGCGTTCGCCCATGGCCATGGCTTCACCGGCAAAACCCGCGAAATCAGCCAGCGTGACGGCGCAATCGGCCACGGGTATCTGCCATGGACCCACCATCTGGTCGCGGTGCGTCAGGCCGCCTACGGTGCGGTCGCCAATGGTGATGAGAAAGCGTTTGGATGCGACCGTGGGGTGGGACAACACGTCAATCACGGCCTGTTGCAGCGCCACGCCGCCCAGATCGAGTGCGGCAAAGCGGCGCGTAATGGTCTTGACATCGCGCAGCATGCGTGGCGGCTTGCCCAGCAGCACGTCCATGGGCATATCGACCGGAGATTCCTGGCCGGGGTCCGCCAGTACCAGCTGCCGCGCTTCGGTTGCCACGCCGACCACGGCGAAGGGACAGCGTTCGCGTGCGCATAAGGCGTGGAATAACTCCAGCGATTCGGGCGCAATGGCCAGAACGTAGCGTTCCTGGCTTTCGTTGCACCAGATTTCCTTGGGCGCCAGGCCGCTTTCTTCCAGCGGCACGGCGCGCAGGTCAAAGCGCGCGCCGCGCTGGGCTTCGTGCGTCAGTTCGGGGAATGCATTGCTCAGGCCGCCTGCGCCCACGTCGTGGATCGCCAGAATCGGGTTGCCGTCGCCATTCTGGCCCAGCAGCCAGCATTGGTTGATGACTTCCTGTGCGCGGCGCTGGATTTCGGGGTTGTCGCGCTGCACCGAGTCAAAGTCCAGGGCGGCGGCGTTGGTGCCCGTGGCCATGGAGCTGGCAGCACCTCCGCCCATGCCGATGCGCATGCCGGGGCCACCCAGCTGGATCAGCAAGGTGCCCGCAGGAAAGGCGATCTTGTGTGTCTGACCGGCAGCGATCTCCCCCAGGCCGCCGGCAATCATGATCGGCTTGTGGTAGCCACGCTGCACGGTATCGACATCGCTGGCAATGGCCTGCTGGTATTCGCGGAAATAACCCAAAAGGTTAGGGCGGCCAAATTCGTTGTTGAACGCAGCACCTCCCAGCGGTCCTTCGGTCATGATCTGCAAGGGGCTGGCGATGTGGTCAGGGCGGCCATAGTCGGTGGCATCTTCTTCCCAGTGGATTCTGGATACCGTAAAGCCCGTCAAACCTGCCTTGGGCCGTGAACCCCGGCCCGTGGCGCCTTCATCCCGGATTTCACCACCCGCGCCGGTGGCAGCGCCCGGAAAGGGCGAGATGGCGGTGGGGTGGTTGTGCGTTTCCACCTTCATCAGGATGTGGTGCACAGCACTATGTTTTTCATAGCTGTACCCGCTTATCCCCTGGGCACTAGAGACCGATATGGCTGATTTGGCTGATTTGGCTGCAAAATGCTCGATTTTCCGCCCCTCCATGACCGAGGCGTTGTCCGAGTAGGCCACCAGCATGTGCTGCGGATTGCGCTGGTGTGTGTGGCGGATCATGCCAAAGAGGGAATGTTCCTGGGCCACGCCGTCGATGGTGAACTGGGCGTTGAAAATCTTGTGGCGGCAGTGTTCGCTATTGGCCTGGGCGAACATCATCAGCTCGACGTCGGTCGGGTTGCGCCCCAGTGCGCCAAAAGCTAGCAGCAGGTAGTCGATTTCATCGTCCGCCAGCGCCAGACCAAAGCGGGTATTGGCCGCAACCAGCGCCGAGCGACCCGCGCCCAGCACGTCCACATGCTCCATCGGCACGGGTGGCAGGGTGTCAAACAGCGCGCGCGCCTGGTCGCGTTCCCACAGCACACTTTCGGTCATGCGGTCGTGCAGCAGGTCCGCGATGTGCGCCATCTGTTCCGTGCTCAGGCTCGCTTTGGAGAGTAAACCGGATTTGAGCGTCAGCCGGTATTCGACCACGCGCTCGATGCGCTTGACGGCCAGTGCGCAGTTGTGGGCAATGTCGGTGGCCTTGGAGGCCCAGGGCGATACCGTGCCCAGCCGGGGCGCGACGATGACCAGCGGGCCATCCGTGGCGGCGCTGTAGGGTTCGCCGTAGGTGAGCAAGGCGGCCAGTCTGGCCTGCAGAGCCGCATCGGGCGCGGTTTCGCACGCGACCCAATGCACAAAGCGCGCGGCAATGCCGCTGATGCGCGGGTGTACGGCTTGCAGTCTGGGTAGGAGTTGCTGGCTGCGAAAGGGGCTCAGAGCGTTGCCGCCCTCGAATGGGGTGATGTGTAGTGTCAAGAAAGTGCCCCGAAAAATGGGGGGATTTTAACGGGCGCTTGTTTGCCAAGGCATTCCACGAATCACATGGAATCACATGGAATCACATGGAATTGCGTCAATTTCATATCACCCGTGATATTAAAAACACCAAAACCGCACCACAGGAGATGCCCGCAAGCCTTTGTGGCACGTTTTTAGCCTCGATTTAGCCTCAAATCAGGTATCAAATCAGCCTGTAGCCCCCGTGGGACAAGCGGGGACAGCTACTGAAAATGTAGTAATAAGAACCTGCCCCCAGCACCCGGAAAAACCCGATCACCCAAACCTGGGCAGCATGTCTGGTGAATCTGCGTGACAATCGTGCCATGGCAAATCCCGAAAACCCCGAGTTTCTTCCCGAATTTTTCTCTCCCGTTGCGCTGGACAAGGCATTCCGTTTGCTCAACCATGGCCCGACCGTGCTGGTGTCCTCCCAGCATGGGGACAGCGTCAATGTCATGGCGGCGGCGTGGTCGTGCCCCCTGGACTTTTCGCCGCCCAAGGTCATGGTGGTCATCGACAAGGCTTCCTATACCCGGACTTTGGTCGAGGCCAGTGGCCGGTTTGCGCTCAATGTGCCGACCAGGGCCATGGCTGCGCTGACCCTGGGTGTTGGCTCCGACAGCGCCAGCGATGTCAAGGACAAACTGCGCAAGCACCATGTCGAGACGTTCACGCCTACCCCGGATGCTGTGCCGCTGGTGCATGGCTGTGTGGGTTGGCTGGCATGCACGGTAATCCCCGAGCCGCACAACCAGAGTCAGTATGACCTGTTTATTGGCGAAGTGACCGCAGCCTACGCCGATTCACGGGTGTTCAACGCCGGGCGTTGGTGCTTTGATGGCCGCAGCGACGACCTGCGTACGCTGCATTACGTCTCGGGCGGTCAGTTCCTGGTGACGGGAGAGTCGTTGCTGATCAGCGGTTGAATCTCTTCAATATCTTCACATTCCCATCCGATCCAGTGCGTCGGACAGTTGCCCCACCGTGCGGTCCACGTTGTGCAGCTTCTCCAGGCCGAAGAGGCCAATGCGAAAGCTCATGAAGTCGGCTGGCTCGTCGCATTGCAGCGGCACACCGGCGGCGGCTTGTACGCCGAGTTCCAGAAATTTCTTGCCCGACTGAAGGCCTGGGTCTTCGGTGTAGCTCACCACCACGCCTGGCGCTTGAAACCCTGGGGCGGCGACGCTGCGGATGCCCCGGCTCTCAAACAGCGCACGCACGCGGGTGCCGAGTTCCCACTGCTCACCCCAGACTTTTTCAAAGCCGTAGTCGCGGGTTTCCAGCATCACATCGCGTAAGCGGGTAATGCCGTCGGTGGGCATGGTGGCGTGGTAGGCGTGGCCGCCTTTTTCGTAGGTTTCCATGATTTGCAGCCACTTTTTCAAGTCGCCAGCAAAGCTGGAGCTGGTCGTGGCCTCGATGGCCGTGCGGGCGCGTTCACTGAGCATGACCATGGCGCAGCAAGGCGTCGCACTCCAGCCCTTTTGCGGGGCGCTGATCAGCACATCCACCCCGCACAACTGCATATCGACCCAGATGGCGCCCGAGGCAATGCAGTCCAGCACCATCAGCCCGCCCACCGCGTGTACGGCATCGGCCACGCTGCGCAGGTAATCGTCGGGCAGCAGCATGCCGCTGGAGGTCTCGACGTGCGGGGCAAACACCAGGTCGGGCTTTTCACGCGCAATGGTCTCCACCACTTCTTCCACCGGGCAGGGAATCCAGGCGGACTGCTTGCTGGCATCTATGCGGCGCGCTTTCAGTACCGTGGACTGCGCCGGGATGCGCCCCATGTCGAAAATCTGCGTCCAGCGGTAACTGAACCAGCCATTGCGGATGACCAGCACTTTCTTGTCGTGGGCAAATTGACGCGCTACGGCCTCCATGCCGAAAGTGCCGCCGCCTGGCACCAGGGCGACGGAATGGGCGTGGTACACCTCCTTGAGAAGACGGGACACGTCGTGCATCACGCCCTGGAAGCGCTGTGACATGTGGTTGAGTGCGCGGTCGGTATAGACCACGGAAAATTCCAGCAAACCATCGGGGTCAACCTGGGGCAGCAAGCCTGGCATGGCAATCTCCTGGGAGTTTCAAATGTCAGACGTCAAACGTCCAACATCGGGTGATAAAACCCAACAGCTTAACACGCGCCGCCGTAGCCGAACGCGCACAGCGCCTCTGCGCTGCGGACCGTGTGCGTGAACCCTGGCTTTACCGGAGGCACGATGGATGCCACAAAACGCGCCATGCTGGCAAGGGCTTCGTCGGCACTGGCGAGCGCACCGGCATGCATCTGCGCCACATGCCAGTGGCCTTGCGTGATTTCGCAGCGGGTGTGTACGCCAGCGCGTTGCAGCGCCTGCTCCAGCGCCAGGGCTTGCC
>JADJFE010000018.1 GCA_016708725.1 Candidatus Aalborgicola bjergmarkensis | reverse complement strand
TGCCGACATCAGCGCCGCCGGTGCTCAGGCTGTATTTTCAGGATGCCACGGTGGGCAAGATGCACCAGTGCGGTACAGGGCTGTTCACCCGGGACTATGCCCCGTGCGGGTGGTTGGATTCCTGCGCGCGCACCACGAAAAGCCCGAGCTTCGCCAATTGATGGCATTGCGAGGCCGGAATTTCGCGCCCAGTGCGGTTGCCGTTTTGCCGCCAGTGAAACGATCTGGCCTTTGTGCGGAAAAAAATCTGCCTTCCTTCAACCTTGTGTGCTCAACGTCCTGTGTGGCACCACATACCCGCACTATGCGTTTTAGGAGGCCCTTCATGAAGTCATTGTTCTTCTTGTTATCGCTTGTCGCAACCACCGCTGTGGCGCAGACGCTTGATCCGCCAAAGATCATCACCGAGAAGAAAGGTAACCTTACAAAACTCTTCCGGTATGCCGAGGGGAAGCTTGGTATCGTCACAAGCGCCAGGCCGGCATTTCGGCCTACCGAGGCCAAGAACACATTGACACCTGCCGATTTGTACCAGGGCGTATCCGACTGCATACACCAGGATAAGTATGAGCGTGCGACCAGCTTGTTTGCGCTGGCTGGTATCTATGGCCGGTTTGATGCCAAACGGGTGGCTGAGTAAAGGGTGGAGGCCAAGTGATTGTCTTGATAATGAATACGTTCGCCAACACACCAGAAGATAAAAAGTCAAAATTTCAAGAACAATTTACCCGGATCACAAAAACACCTGAGCTTCTGGCAAAACTCTGTAGCGATATTCAGAAGGTTGGTATGCCGGATTACTACCCGAGCTACATGATTCTTCACGGCATTGGAGCATTTACCGGCAATCCCCACGAAGGAGCCCTGCTCAAGGACTTTGATGCGCCCAAAGTCTGGACGGAGCTTCAAAAAACTATCTCCACTGCCCGGTATGAAGTCTGACATGCTGCCAGCCAATCATCCTGATTCCCGACGTATGGGATGAAGTGCGGACCTCTTTGGCCATGCGATATGAACCTGATTGAACGTTTACGCCCACTGGCCTTGCCGTTGCTGCTTGCGCTGGGCATGCCGATTTTCCCGGCCCACGCCGCCGAGCTGCCCTGAAGCCCCTGCGTGCGGCGCAGTCGCGCCTTGACGGATGAACTCCAGACTTTGCAAGCCGACTTCGAGCGCGAGCGGCAGCGCATTCACGCGCGAGCTTTGCAGGCCATATTGACCAGCATGCTGCCCGCCGCCGTGGATGCGCATCTGCGGTGCGGCGACCAGGCAGCTCCAACCCTGACCATTGGTGGCGGTGGGAAGGCAACACTAACGACATCCACGCCAGTTTTACGTCGTCTGGACAACTAATTGGATGCGCGCGATCTATACCGCGGGCGTTCTGGCCCAGGCCTGCTTTCGTTTCTTGCGCCAGAAAGACCCGGAAAAAGCCGGGCCTTACTATCGGGCACATGGCGCAGTTTATGGAGTGAATTTAAAAGGCTTTCATCGCCCAACTGGACGACCCCGCAGCTGCCTTGGCTTCAGTGACACCGCGCTGACCATTGAAAGCCCCAGCTTCAAATCCGCCAATGAATGGTAGTTCCTTGCAGTGGCTGATCGCATTCGGCATTGCCCGTCTCTACCTGGCCGGACCTGTACAACTATGCCGCACCGCCGATAGACGAGGAACTGGCCCAATTGCGCGCACAGGCGCCCGTCAAATCCCCGATCCTCGATCTGCGTGATGCTGGCGGCGGTAGTGGTGCAGCGACTCCAAACCCCGCTTGGCCCGCTTTTTGCCAGGAGCCGGTACGCCTGTCTTACGCTGGCGCAGCCACCAGGCCAGGAAACCGAAGTGCGCGTCAAGGAAAACACTTCGCCCAGGCTGACCGCCGGTAGATGCGGTTGGATCGTTGACTTCCAAAACACGTGGTGGCATGGAAATGCCAGGGTGCCTTGCAGGTCAATGGCCGCGCTGTCGTGATTGGGGAGCCAAATAGCAGGCATGGCCGGGTACAAGCGCATCCAAACTCTCGGATAAAATATTCCTGCTCCTGACTGATGCGCAGCGTTTTCCTGGTCAGACGCAACTCGCGCGGTGCATCACGCCCAATACGGCAGCGGCGGCACAGGAAGCGCTTCTCTGCCATCGCGCTGGCTACGCTGGCGGAAAATGGCCAGCAACCTGAAAACCCTCATCCGGCCTGACGAGCACTGTTTCCCCGCTGGTGCAGGCCGGTGCTGGAGCGCAACACCGGTGAGGCCTTGCGCCTGATTGATGCCGGTAAGCCCCTGGCGGGAAGCCAGCCCGAGGCCATGCGCCGCTATGCCGTACCACTTCAACCTGAAGCCTACGGAAAACACCGGCCATCGGGTACCACATGTGACGCTGCGGGCAGCCCAGGGAATGCCCAAGGTGTCGAGGCTATCGGCAAACGCGCGTCGAGCCAAGTTGCGGGCGCACGGACACCAGACTAATCCAACGTCCGGTCGTACGCCGGCCCGGTGGATTCGTTAGCAGTAGACGCATTCCGCTTGGCCATGGCCTGATCCACCGCACCGCGCCAGGGCGGACCCATTTCCAATACACCGCCGGAGCTGGCCACTACGGTTGCTTACCTGCCGACGGTGGCCCCTGCTGATGGTCATAAGGCTTTCCACGCGAACGCTTAGCATACCGTTGTGCTGAGTTGGTAGGGGCGTACGTCGCCGAAGAAACGATCTGCCCACACTCCAGGCCTTGCACAAGTTAAGGCGGCGCTGACCCCAACTACATCGCGCGTGGCGGTACCGCGCTGATTTATGTCGCCAAATACCGCAAGATCGACTTGGGCGTTTGTTGCCTGCCAAGGAAGCCGCCACGGTGACGACCATTTGTACCGGGGCTGCTCACCATCTTGCGGGTGCGCAGAAAAAAGAGGCTGCCAACGGCGCACCCAGTGGTCGGAAACCTCGGACTGATCCGCACCGCACCCCGCGGTGGATCGCGGTTGGAAAAATCCAGGAGCCACCAGCGCCCGGAACAGCTCTGGAAAATAATTGAGAACCCTGGAAAGCCCGAAGAGACCCAATAGGAGAAGGTACCTCCATGATCGTCTGCATTGACCTAGGCACGACCAACGACTGCCTCGCCCAGGCATGATCTCAAGACACCTCGGTGAGTTTGATACTTGTGTATGTGAAGGGCTGCGCTTGTGTTATTACCGCCAGCGGCGAATGCGGAAGATTCCTCTGTGATTTGCTATTGCGCGGCAGCGTCCAATGCGTAAGCGCCAAGAAACACCACGCCTACTATCAAGGAATAGTAGACGAGTGGCGCGTCTGTGGTGTTCACGTTCACATTTTTGAAAATGGCGCTCCCTGTCTGCCAGGCTCTCCAACCAAGATGCCAACACCACCCGCCCCAGGCCAGCACCAGGGCTGCACAGAAAAACGAGGCGAAGACATTGAAAAACGTCGGATGCGCAACGTAATTATTCATGTGTGCGGAGAATAGGTGGGTTTTCAATAGCTCAAGCATGGCCCTTGTTTTTCTATGCCAAGGACGCAGTCCATGGGCGTTTGTATCATGATCACCGGTGTTCCAACATGGCGCGTCCAGTGCACGGGATCCGCGTGTTGGACGCGCATAGAGGTTAGCACGATACGCTCAGCCTCCACTTTGACATCGAAGTATTCTCCTGTAGCTACCACGCTGGTAATGGCCCTGGGCAGTGTCAATCGGTTTTAGCCGAAAGTTTGGTCATCATGGCAGTGCATTCACAAAGCAAGGATTCCTTACTTTAACGCTGTGCAAGGCAAGAGGCGAGCAAGGGTGCGTGTGCACGAACTCTATGCCAACATGTTGCGCAGCAAGCCGGGTTCTCGCCGCGTTGACAATAGCATCGCCGTCAAAATGTCGGGCAATGTCGCTCACCACAGCCGTAATTCGTGTCATGTTCATCATGTTCGCAGCAGGCGGTGGTGCTGGAGGTGAGTTCAAGTACGAAAGCCCAACAGGCTGCTAGATTGTATATGGCGGAATCGCCAATGACGGGTAACAGGCATTCACAGCGTGACCATCGCCGGTATAGCGGTTCTGATTGCAGGGGTCGGTAAATTCGATTGTGCCTTCAATGACCGTGGCGGTGGTTTCGCAGCCAAAGACCCCATGATTGATCAGCACCTGCCACTGGAGATGCAGGCTGCGTTGAGGCAACTTGTCAAGCGCGGATTGCATCCTCAAAATGCCATGGGTCAGTTCACTGCTGACGGCTTTCTCCCGCCAAGCTGAAGCTTGTTGGCGAAGGTTTGAAGCGTCCCCTGTGGGTGTCTTGTCCGCTACCGTTGCGCGGTCAACAGTCTTGTCAGTCATCCTGCTTGCAGACCACCACATCCTGTTGGGCGTGGGGCACGGTCCATTCGACGCTGCGGCACTGATTTCTGGCAATGCCTGCTAGGTCAACCGTCAATTCTGGCAGTTGCGAACTGGATGCCTGGACCTGAACGACGCAAAGCATACCGGCAAGCAATAGAAACAGGCTGTGGCTTCGTGCCATAGGAGTGTTGCAGGTTCAAAGGGGTTGTCCCGGATCATAGCGAGGGCAAAAGGCCAAATGAAACGCGGCACCGAACGAAGAAGCGCCAGACGGACCCATGCTAAGCACCACGGATGAGTCAAGCCGTGGCCATCTGGTGTGGGTGTGAAGGTGTGAAGGGACGAGGGGGTGCAGCCAGAATTTGATACTAACCAAATATTCAAGAGAAGCCATATTGGTCAATTTTTTTCCAAAATTGACTCCATCTTTGAGGAGTCAAGACGAGCGCACGCAAACTCAAAATAGTGCGTGCCCCTTTTTGCTTCCAGCGCATGCCTGAGCGGCACAATCGCTGCTTTATTAATGTCTTGCACGCGGATTCCGTTATTCCAGAACCAATCGGCCAACCTGCATCCGTGTAACGGGCATAGTGCATTTGATGCTGATGATTGCGAAAATACCGGATCGTCTCGGTAAGCTGTTCCTTTCTTTTGCTGCTCCACCTCCCCGTGTCAATGTCACCCAATTCAAGAATGATTTGCGTTGCTGCATCGGGCGCATGCTTAAGGGCGGAACAGTGCCCATCCAACCATTCCTTGCGCTGCTGCTGGCGGTCTCCATAAATTGCATCAGATGCCTGTGACAGATATTCGGTGACGTGATAAAAATCCAATATCTGCTCATCCACGTGCGGCCCCAGAAAATCCCAATTTGTCTTGGCGCCGTCGGCGATGCCAATCATCTTCGCTTTTGGGTAGAGTTTCCTGATGTGCTCAATCTCTTGCTCCATTCGATGGAAAAATTTTTCTTTCCCATGTTCCGGACTCGCGCCTCACATAAATGGTGTGCAAACGCTCCCCCTTCTTGTCGTACAACGCGAGCGTGCCCGCCATAGCCTCCCTCCAGTTGGCTTCCCGCAAATCATTATGCAAGTTCCATCGACTCCAACGCCTACCGTTGCCACTTCTACATCCAACTTCGGTGCCGCGTAGCTCCAGTTCTCCTCTTTTGATTCGAGCACGCTGCCAACATAAGTCCCAACATCCTGCAACGTGGCTTTCACGCAGTGCCGTCCATGATTCTGTTCAAAATCATCAACCACTTCCGTGGGAGTAATGCGCGCCATCTTGTTCGATACCATCCGCGCAAACCTGGGCGTGGCAGTTCCCATGATCCTCGCCTGTTGTTCCATTGGACAAAACGTGCTACCCCCACCCGATTGTTGGTACACGTGCCGTTTGACCGACACATCCTTGTAGGGGGTATGGTACGCCTTGGGCAAGTGGCCCTTGCTGTACCACTTGGTGCCACCAATCACGATCGGACTTCCGTCAGTATCAAATCTCTGGATTGCCTCTTCCGTTGCGATGGCCCCAGTTTCATTCAGTGCCTCCAATATCGCATCTTCTGCCTGCAACATTGAACCAGCTATATCAATCGTTACTTCCAGTTTGATCGTCGTTCCATCGCGATCTATTACCTTGCTTGCCATAACTACCTCCCATCATGTTCGGGGTACATTCTCTGGCAAAAAATTTACATCAAATTCCGCCTCACCCTGTGAAGGAGAAGGTTTGATCCAGTTGAACCAGCCCAGGCCGTGATGCCCCTTCTTTTCGCTAAGTTGTCCAATACGTTGCGACGCTTCATCCATGTGTTTGGCCGGATCTGGCGCTAGCCGTAGATCGTTTTCGTAGCCATGGCACGTGTTCGTGTTACACGCGAGTTTCTCAACGACTGGGAGGTCATCATGCGCGTGCTGGCCGCCCATTCCCACTTAATTGCTGGGACCCCATGGGGCGCTGGTGGGGATGTATGACTCGATCATCAAGTTTTTAGTTCTTGACTTTTCCCGCGTAGATTCATCCGCCAAGGCTCGTGGCCTTTGTGTACTTTCGTAGCGAGGGCGATGGCTCCATTCGGCCCAGGTCTCTTCCGCTCATGTGTTTCTCGGACGGAGCTAAAGGGAACAACGCCTTCACCTTTTCGGACAATACGGCGAACTGCTGTGCTGGATTGTCTGCAGTCAGCACACGTCGAACGCATTCCAAAATCGCTTCGCCTTGAGTGAGTCGTTTCAGGCTGCCCACGGTCCACGCGGGCATTTTGTTTTCCAGGCGGACTTGTTGCTCAGGATGAAGCAAGAGGGCATGGTCGAGCAGCAGATTCAGGATCAGGCTTCGGCTTGATCCTTCCTCGCCTGGCTGTTTGGCCAATTGTCCCCATCCTTCGTTGAGTTTCCAGTCCGCAAAGAAAACCTCGATCAACCACCTCAAGGTATAGGCTTGGACAATGTCCAGGGTGCGCCAACTTAAATCGGTGGCGACCAAATAGCGATACTCTGTTTCTCCCGGATACTTCAATGCAATCACGAACCGCTTTTTCTCGTGCGCACATACATGGAGCCGGGCGCTTTCGACGATGACTTCGATCTCTTGGCCACCACGCACACGGATGCGCTGGGCACAACCATGACGTTTCGCAAAGTAATCCCTCACGTGTTGCTTGCGGTTGCGAGACACAACGTTCTGGTCCGACTTCAATTCACTAACGACTTGTCGACATCCACTCAACGACGCTGCAGCATCCATGAAGGACTTCGTGCCATACAACGCGTCGGCCAAAACGGCTTTGATGACGACATCGGGATGCAGGCGCCGGAAATCTGCGATAAGCGCCAACGTGATCTGCTCCTTGGTGGGGTACGCCGGATCGTATGGCGGCGGTGCGGGCCGCTCTGATTTTTTCGTACCCAGACGTTTGAGTCGCTCGTCCTCTTTGCGCCAGGCGACTTGCTTGGGATCGGGACAGAACCGGAAAACTCTGGAAAGCTCATCAGTGGCGTCAAAAAAAAACAAGAATACCAGGGATTGGCCGTTGAAATAGCCTCCAGTCTTTTTGTCGAACACTTTGTGGGCGTTGAAAATACGCTTCGTCCGTTTCGCACGTTTATGGTCGGTGTCGTCCGTCACCAAAACACCCTCAACCACACCGAGTCGATGGACCACCAAACGCAGGCTGGCTTGCAATAAAAGATCCCAAGCAATCTTGGAGCAGCAGAACATCCACGACAGAGCCTGCATTCGGTATGCCCCTAAGCCAGCCCGCTCGAACGCAGCCCAGCACACCGTGCCAGTCAGTAGGATGCCCATCAAACAGAACTTGAGCCATGTCCGTTGCGTCTGCGTCAGCTTGCGCGTGGGGAAATACTCCCCAAGCACTCCAGCGAGTTCATCAACGTCGCTTTCTATAAAAAGCGACGGGGCGGAAAACATGTTGGCATCCCTGCTGTCAAAACAAGGGGCGCAATTTACCAGCTGCACAAAAAATGCTGGGTTCCGTCAAATGTTCAAATAAATCAATCCAACTCGGGAGTCAAGAACTAAAAACTTGATCATCGAGTATGATGGGGCTCTAAACGACTACCCTGAATCCGTGAGCCAACTCCCCACCAGCCCATTATTCTTTTGATTTTCTCGTTGATATTCAATTCCCTATCGAATTTCGTTCGCCGCCATGCTCCAAATTCCTCAAAAATCCAGACGCGTGTACCCCGGTACACCATTTTGGCGTGGCGGGCGAATTTTTGGGCGTGCCACCTTGCGCCTACATGTTCGGCGAAGGGGTTTTGAAGTGTCGGCGTGCTGTGTGCCGCCTTCAGAGCCGGCGCTAGGCCGTGTTGACTTGTCGCTGCGGGGCGAGCTGTTTGTACAGCCGCTCAAAAACGGTGTGGGCACTGTCATTGGCACCCAGCCCCAAGACCCAGCGCCCCGCATGTTTGATCATCCGCCCAGCCTTGAACATGATTTCCTGCATCACCGTCTTCATGCGCCTGCGCTTGGCCTTGTGGCGCAGTGGTGCGTCGTCGCCAATGAGCGCATTCTGACCAATCAGACGCAAGATGTTCATCGCAACGGCCGCCAAGGTACAGGCCAGGAAGTTGGTGTCAAACTTGCCACTGGGCAAACGCTCCAGATCCATGTCGGTCTTGAACTCGGAATGGAACTGCTCGTGCGTGGCATGGTCTTTGTACAGGTCAATGATGTTTTGCATCGTGAACTTCTGCGGCAGGGTCGTCGTCCAGCCTTCCAATTCATAGTCGGGCAGCAGCAGTGGGTTGCCATGCTTATCGATGGTGCGCTCGATCAGGCGCAATACGCGACGTGCGGGGTTCGCCTCTGTCCCAACGCCCTTGAGTTTGAGTTGCTGCGTCCACATACACATGCGCTTTCCTTCGCGCATATGACACCACATGGTGTTGGCATCAGCCACACGCTCTGCTGCGATGGCTTCAACCGGCGCTTTGCGAGGATTCCACTTGATGATGAGGGCGATCTCGCGCGACAAGGCTACAGCTTGGGCGCAAACTTCTTGCATGATTTTGAGGGAGCACAGGCCCGAGTCGGCACGAAACAAAAGCGGCAATGCGGTCAACTTCGCGGCCATTGGCAAGACCCGCTCCAGGTTGAGTTCAGTCTCCAGCACAGAGTGCTGTACGCCAGGACGCAAGGCCAGCTCCAGGCAGTAGCCCAAAGAGCCCAGATAGGTGGCGCTGGGGGTAAAGCCGTCCACGTCTTGGTAGGAGCGCCCAACGGCTTCCTTTTGGGTGCCCGAGTTGTTCATCACAAACGTGTCCCAGTCCACGGTCATGTAGCCGCAGGGCAGTGGCCCGAAGTCCACGGGACCGGTTGCGTATTTGTCCGACAGCAGGGCCAGGTTGAATTCCCCGGCCAACTCAAACCACGAGGGCGCATGGGTGTCCATGCGCTGACGCAAGGTCGAGCTAGAAGCTACTGTGCGCACATCCAGCGCGCGGGTGAAGAAGTCATCACCCCGAAATGCCTCAATGGCGTCGAAGTCGTTCTTGCCTTGCACCAGCAAGCCCAGATAGGACTTCAAAATGTCGCTGTTGGCGATGCCACCGACACCTACCGGGAATTTGCGGTCAACGAGACTGCTGACTCCCAAGCGTTTTATATATTGCCCCACCAGCGCCAATCCGGCATTGGAGGTGAGGTCGTAGGACAGCTTTTTTGATAATAAAGTCGGTCATGTTGGCACTCACCTTCTGGGCGAAAGCCATTTTACACCTAAATCGTTGATTTATAAGGATAAATCAGACTTTTTTGCCATGCTTTCACGGATTCAGGAACTACTTCAGATGTGCTGTACCTTTGAATCGCTGTGACATGCCCGTCTCACGATGCACCCCTTATTGAAGGACTTATCAAGTGAAATCTTCAATTATCGTAGCATTATCATTCTTTATGATATTTTACTCTGGGATAATTAACTCAATAGAACTTGAGCGGAATGAGGTCTCGCTAGAAAATCAGCAAAAATCTCGTATTCTTCGAGACAATACAGATGCGCCTACGAGTGTTTTAGGCGGTGCCGCTTTATCAGCTGCCAAGTCTTTGGCAAAAACTTCTCAAGAAAATTCTGAGGCATGCCAAAAGGGGGGATGCAATTACATAATGGTTGAGGTTGAATGTGTAACGGGTAGCATCTGTTCAATGAGCAAATTATCCATCACAGGAGTGGCGGGACGATTTGAATCCAACTATGGTGCACGAGGAACAATTTCTCGTAATGGTAGCCCCTTGGCTGGGAGATATAGCTACTCGGTCAATCAAGATGGCCCAGGTGGCAAAAGAATTTGCACAGGTGGTTTCGACTTAAGTGGCAATAAAAAAAATGCCATTCTCCGCCTCTATCCCGACTGCGGATGGCAGGACTTTTTGAGCATTGAATAGCCACGGCTTTGATTAAAGCGCAATATGGCATTTTCTTTAAGTATCTTATGGAGGTATAATATATGTGGCGGGTGATGCTGTGTTTATTTATGTGTGCATTCATTTTTGGTTGTGTGAGTGGGCCGCAAGTTTCGGTTAATCCGAATACATCGACAGCTAATACCAATGCGCCGCCGCTTAGAGATACTAAAGTTCAAACTTTAACTCCTTTGTCGGAACTCAATAATGAAAAAAAATGCGATGATATCGATGCAATTGCATTAATTGCAGCTGCACATGCAGAATCGAGATTATCAATTATTGGGAGTTTTGGCTTAGAGAATTTTTCTAGCCGAATTGGAAAAGCTACACTAGAGAAAAAAACGTACGCTGCTAGTGGTCAAACAGTCGAACAACGGTTTAAAATCAGAGCTTACTCGTTTGATAATCGGAAAAATTTTTGCGGCTCACCTACATCCGAATCTTCCAACGTCTCTGGATATATTTTAACTGAAATTGAACGAACAAGTGTTAAGTGTAAAAGAGACTGCACAAACACCACTACGGAATATCTTAACTTCTCAATTACGGCTAATTCAAACGAGGCTGGAATCATCGATGGCAAGCCTTTTGGCAAGTTTGCAGTGCTAGAGTGTGTGAGAGATAAGCAATTTGATTTTAATTCAGCCTCATCTAGACTTTCACCCGTAGCTAGAGTTGGCCAATGTGGTAGCTATGCAAAACCTATTTACTGTGCATTTGGAAATTGTGTAGGTGGCGAAGACTATCCGAGAATTAACAGCATTGAACATTTCACACAAGATTTGTATAAAAGAGAACCAGTGAGGTTGACTTCAATTAGCGGTCTACCTCATTCGATGGCAATCGTGGTGGATACGTTGAGTGGAAAATTAGCTAGGGAGGATAGGAAGAGGAAGGATGCCGCGACTAACGAGTTCATGAAAAGTTTTACCGTAAAAATTGTCGATTCAAAAGAATCTCAAATTCGGGCAATAACGGATCGAAACTTGTTGTCATCGATGGCTGGTTCGTGCAAAGATATTACAAAGCGAATTGTAATTGAAGCAAAAGAACCTACGAAATTGAGTCGCGACGTCAATGTAAAGGTGGTCTTTACACTCAAAAGAACGTATGCCCCGCTAATGCTTGAAAAGGAGGGTGATCCGCTGACAGAGAAGAGAGATTATGTATTCAATGCGCAAAATAAGTATCGAATTTCTGATGTCATAAAATTCGACTGTGTACTCGCTTCAGGTCGATTTCACACTGCCGGACTTTCATTACTTGGCGCATTAAGTGGAACTAGGAGGCAGGATACAGGGGTGCTCACAACTTTAACCAAAACAGGATTTGAGTTTGATATTGAACAATCGCGGTGACGATTTCCTGAATCCGTGAATTCACGGATTCAGGTATTAGTTTTATTCGTCTCTTCATTCTAACGAGGCTCCGCCTCAGACCGACGAGTGATATGAGTGCTTTCGAGGACTGTACGAATTCTTGAAAGGTGGCTCCGGTCAAGCCGTCTGGGCGATGTCCAGGGATAATAGAAGCTCGAAGCTTGATGGGGTCCGCAGACCCCGTGGATGATCGGAGCCGACCATGACATTACCACATAGCGTTTGTGAAGTGTTGCGCGAGCACGTCGTGTTAGAGAGCGAGTGCATTGACCGCATGTACCTCAATGTGTATGTCCCGCAGTTGCAGCGCACGAGTGGGGTTGTGGGGTATTTGCGGGGGCATCTGGGTCAGCGATTTGCCTCCACTGCGGGCGTGGCGCCCAAGACTGAGGCGTTCGTGGCTGACATTGAGCGTTTTGTACGCGATCAGAACTTGGAGATGGTGAGCTTTGCCAAGCATCAGCGTAAGGATGATGTCACGCAGCAGCACCTGAAAAAGTTCAATGCCGACGAAGGCGTGCTGTACGTTGGGCGTGCACAGGAGAAGGCGCGGGTCGTGCGTACCGAGCGCCGGCGCAGCGCCACAACAGGCATGAGCTCCCCGTGGGTAGTCGATAGCTCTGCGATGGTCAATCACTACTACTTTTACTGTGTCGATGAAGACTTTGGCCCGTTCTTCCTGAAGTTTTGCTCGTACTTTCCCTACAACGCCAAGCTGTGCATCAACGGCAATGAGTACGCCAAGTGCCAGTTGCGCAAACGTGGTATCGCCTTCGAGGCACTGGACAACGGGATTCTGTCATGCGAGGACCCAAAAGCATTGCAGCACATCTGTGATGGTTTGAACGATACGAAGATTGATGGGCTACTGCGCAAATGGTTGGCGCGGCTACCCCATCCCTTTGACCGTTCTGATCGAGAAGCGGGGTACCGCTACACGGCATCGATTCTGCAAGCCGAATTTGCGCTCACCCAGGTACTCGATCGTCCGGTAAGCGGACGTATATTCTTTGAACAAGTGATCCGTGAGAACCTGGACATAGGTCGACCTGAGCAGGTGCAACTGATCTTTAACCGCCGTGTCACTCGGCGCACCCCGGGACGGTTTCGTACCCGCGTGATAACCGAAGGGGTTACCCATTCGCTGCATGTGGACTACAAGCGTTCACGTATCAAGCAGTACCACAAGGAAGGGCAGGCCTTGAGGACGCAGACCACCATCAACGACACGCGCGACTTTGGTGTGGGGCGGTTGTTGAAGAACCTGCCTGAGTTGCGCCGTATCGGCCTTGCTGCCAACCGGCGACTTTTGGAGATCGAGCAAATAAGCCACGACTGTGCACTAGGAGAGGACGCCTTTCAGCACCTGCAACGCCCGAGTCAGATCGACGGACAGCGCGTCAGCGCACTGCGCTTTGGTGATGCCAACACGCAAGCTATTCTCAATGCGGTGCTGATGTTCGTATTCGTCGCCAGCGGGTTTACCAACAAAGACCTGCGACAGCAACTCGCCGTCTTGTTGGGCAAGCGTTCCAATGAAATCTCCCCAGGTCGCATGAGCTACGAACTGCGACGGTTGCGGCTACTCGGCCTGATCGAGCGACTACCAAAGACCCATCGCTATCGACTCACAAACGAGGGACTGCGAACGGCAATGTTTTACACCCGAGTGTACTCGCGCATCCTGCGTCCGGTAATGGCGCCACCCGTGCCAGTTACACCGACCAGTTCCCAAGCAGCACTACGCCAATTCCAAACAACTGAAAATGCGGTCAACTCATGGTGCGATAAGGCGCATATTACCGCGTAGAAAAACTTGACTCAACCGCACATGATTGGTTCAGTCAAGGAATCTAGAGACTTGCTCTTGCTTAAGTCAATGTATCCAGAACAGGTCCGTAAATTTTTTGAGGCCGGGTTAACTGGGCAATTCGAACCAAGCGTCAAGTTGATCGCAGTGCAAATTCAACAGAGATATAGCACGCTGAAAACTTCTGGATGGACGCTTGAGAAAACAGCAGACCTCCTAAAATACCCCCATCAAGATCAATTAGTGGATATAGTCGGGCGCAAGTATTTTGAAACTGCAAATCTACTCCTGGATGCCGGGGCAAAGCTCAACATGTCCAAAGGCGCTTTGCTCACAATGGCGCTTTTCAAGAACGATGCTGCGATTTGGAAGTGGATATTCGGTCGATCTGATTTTGTTTTTCCGCAAGAACATCTGGATAGCGCATTCAGAGGGATCATTAGAAAAGGCGATGCGATTGGTCCGGTCGTAGAGATGTTTCTGCAGCGCGGAGCGAACATCAACCAGACGCTGGACGACGGAAAGTCGCTCATCGTCAAAATCGCAGAGGATCGGAATTCAGATGTTGTGACGCTTTTCATGAAGCGTAAGCCAGTCCTTCCGGATTGTTATGCTAATGCCGAAATAGCTGCGGCTAAATGGGACTTCCAAAAGGTGGATTACTGGAGGCAAATTGCCCTAACGCTTGGCGTTGCGAATACAGCAAGGGGCAAGTCCCTCGTTGCCTTGGTGATAAAAGAGCGCAAAGCCGAACAAAAGCACCAAGAGCAGCAACGATATCTGGCTGAGCAGCGGCGCCAGGAAGAAGCCCGTCAGGCAGCTTTGCAACAGGTTGAGAGCGATACTAATACACTAAACGACCACCTACTGAAGTAGGTGGGTTTGCGCGGTTTGCAGAGGACTGGAAGTCCACCCATATTGCAAACCGCGCCGAATACCCCGTCATCGAAAAGTAGTGGAAAATCGAAAATACCAAGCAGAATCCTAGCTAAAGCTAACCGGCTGAAGCCGGTGGTTTTAACCTTACGATTGATAATAAAGTATGTTTTAGTAGATGCAGATTGCATTGCACACCTTTGCTCAATGAGCAATTTATCCATCAGCGGTTCAGGGCGATTCGAACCAGGTGCAGGTGGTCGAGGTGCAATTCATTCCGATGGTTACAGACCTCTTGCAGGCGCTTATAGTTTTAGCGTGTTACAAGATGGCCCTGGAGGGAAGAAAACTTGCTCCGGGAGTTTCAATTTGAGCGGGACAAAACGCAACATTAAATTGAGCCTCTATTCCGATTGTCGAAATGCGGGAACCCACGAATTCTGAAACTAGTCAGGCTTGATGGCTGTGAAACTACCATCGCCTTGGTTGCTCACGCGGCGGAAATGACAGCTTCTTTAGAAATTTTTAAAGTCAGACTCTCCACATTGTGCTACTTTGCACCATCGCCATGCCCGACCATGTTTGACCGATTGAAAACCCACCTGTTATCCGAACACACGAAAAACTACGTTGCGCACCCGACGTTTTTCAACATCTTCGCCTCGTTTTTCTGTGCGGCCTTGATGCTGGCCTGGGGCGCATGGTGCTGGTATCTCGGCTGGAGAACTTGGCACACAGGAAGCGCCATTGTCAAAAACGTGAATGTAAGCACCACGGACGCGTTACTCCTCTACTTTGCGGTGATCGCAGGCTTGGTTCTTCTTGGCGCTTACTCACTGGATGCCGCCGTGCAATACGCGCTAGAGGCTGTCCTGCGTGTTCACAGGCGCTGGGGTCAGCAGAGATAAAACCAACGCACCTCTGAGTGTGATCAACAAATTTGATGGACTGATTTTCAGGTTTGGTGATGGTCGACTGGACAAGGCGTGCAAGCAAAACGGCATCTGTATTTCTACAGATGCCGTTGGCATTTAGGTTCCGCTGGTATTTCAGAACGACTCGTCACAACCAGCGCTGAGCCAAGGTTTTGTCTCGTTGACGTTTTCTCTGGGGCGTTTGGCGTAATGGTCAAAATACGCTGACCATAGCGATTCTGGAAGTTTGTCAGTAGCATCTCAAGGAACGTGTTGATCTGGGCTGCGGCCTTGTTGGATAGATTGGGAGCTTGGGTGCAATCACACAAACAGCAAGCAGGCCTGTTTTTCTTTGCGCTTGGACTTTTTTCATATATTCACCTTGCAGCAGTTGTACGCCGTGCTGTGGGTTGTGTTGGCTGGGCAAATACATCGAGATAAAGCTTCTCATCAAGCACAGGCAAATCTCTGTGTGCCGCTGCACTCAACAACTCAGCGGCCATCGTAGTGAGAATGCGGTAATTGCCAGCGGCATGGTCACTAGCGTATGGCACAGCTGGGAGTCATCAAACTTGCATTACCCGCGCAGGCCAACAAATGATCCAGGCAAGCCAACAACTCCACGACTGGCAAACTCGGTGACAAGGCGGGTGCGAATACGACTACCCAAAGGAATCAACTCCTCACGGCGCAGCGCCTGCGTCAAGCGGGAGTCCCCGCGAGCACCACGCACAGCAAAGACTGCGAATCAAAACGCGCACTTGCCAGCAGGCGCAACTCGGACAACACCTGCACCGGCATCTCCTGCGCCTCATCAATGAGCAACACCGCCCGACACAGATTTGACTCAAGATGATGGAGCCAGCGCTCACGCAAAGCTTTAAAGCCACCCCATCGATTGGATGGGCGCAGCGGCACACCAAAAATATCCCCTAGTTCACGGTAAAAGTCTGCCAAATTGCTCTGAGGATGATTGATCGCAGCCACCGTGACATCAGGCAGGCGCTTTAAGCGCTGTGCCAGCAGCCGTAAGACCACACTCTTGCCACTGCCGGGGTCACCATTGATCATGGCAAAACCACCCTCACGAATCTGCGCATGTTCAATACGCCAGCAAAAACTCTCAACCTTTTGGGGAACATAAAGCGCATCATCGGGCAACTCTGGCGAGAACGGATTGAACTTGAGCCCATACAGGGCAAGCAACTTTGCTTCATGGTGAAACCCCTATGGATTGAGTGGCTGCAGACGCTGTGCTGGCTGTAGTAGGGCATGGTCAGATAGGCGGGTGGCATACCGGTGGCTGCGTAATCAGCCAAGAGCTGCGTCATCAAAGCAGGCGCCTTTGGGTGGCAGCGGGGTCAGCTCCACGGGCAATGGTGCCAAACGACGGCGCTGTCAGTGGCATTGGCCGACTTGTCAAGTGGCTTGACCGGGCACAAAACAACCCCGGTGCGTGCGTCGACCAAATCGACCCGTGACAAGTCCCAACGCGCATAAGCGCAAATGAACTGCTCCAGAGTGCGGTAAGCCGATGGAATTTCGAAACGCACCCCTCAAGACTGACGGTACGTCCAGCGCCGCTGGCGACGCACCACCTCAACGCGAAAGCTGTTTTGCAGTGTCTCACTGCTGGGGCACACCCGCGCCACATTAGGGCCGGCCAGATAGTGCTGCAGCGGCGGCATGAATCTCTGAATGCTTGGTGCGATGGTATTCCTGCTCAACCCAGGCCTGCGAGGCCAGATTAAGCACATCAAGCGTCAGAGCAGACACCCCCTCAAGCATGGCAATCAAGCGCCCTTCGATACGACCCCAGAACGACTCCTGCTTTGCGTTTTGATATGGCGAATAAGGCAAGGTGTGCTGATGCACGATACAACGCGGCCAGACCGGTGGTAGTTTCCTCTGCCACCATGGCCGCACCGTTGTCGTTCATCAAGGATCGGGGTAGACCGCGCTTCGCGAAAGCCTGGCACAAGGCATGAACCAGACTGCACGCAGTCTCATCGAGATACCACTGCAGATGGCACACCAGGCGCGAGCGGTCATCAATCACGCACATCAGCATCGGTGTTACCCACTGACCATCAGGGGTGATTATTTTGATTGAGCCATGATGGAAGTCCAAATGCCACAAGGCATTGACGTGATCGACCTCAAAGCTGCGCACTTCGAGCCGCTCCAGACGGTCTCGTGCAGCCAGAGCCCCGGCGCTGGCAGACTTGGGACTGCGCTGGCGAAACATCCCTTTGGCCTTGAGGTAACGGCGCACGCTAGGGTAAGACGGTAGCGTGGTGTTGCCTGCCTTGAGACTGATGCACAGATTGTCAAAGTGCAGTTGTACCGTCCAGCCTGGATGCTCTCGGTACTGTGCAACCAGGGCATCGATGACAAGCTGCGACATACTGGGAAAACGTCCAATGTCAGTACGCAGCCGATTCTTCAGAATCGATACCGGATCATTGACACCTCGGGCTGCGTAGTACCAGCGCTCCAGTGTGGATGTGCCAAACACAATGTCTTGACCAGAGATGGGATTACGCCAGGTTTTGGCTGCCAATAGAGCCAGTTCGCTTTGCAATTGGCCCTCTACAGGAGGAGCTGCCAGCAAGGGGCCAATGATTGAGAAGCGCAGGTAGGCCCATCGATCACGTTGCAGGGGATCTTTCTTTGGTTTCAAAAACACTCCAAATGTTGCCCTATCACCGGATAAGGCTTATGGGAGCGAGATTAAAAGATGAGCGTTATGTTGACAATTGACATCTTCTGCGGGTGATCGATGCTCCTCGATAAACTTGATCAACGCGCCACACTCAAGGGGCAAAGAAAGGCCAGCAAGCGCAGCATGGCCTCGTGCGCGGCACCGCTAAAACGTGTAATCAGACTGGTAGGCAGATCGATGGTGGCCACTGGTGGCATGAATCTGGCGCATAGGGCCTGCCACAGCTTGGTGCAGGGAAAGCGTTGTATCCACCATTGCCGCCAGCGTGACAAAGTGCGTGTCGGCACACCGAGGGTTTCGCACAGTTCTATGGCTGCGCTGCTGAGCGTCTTGCGTCGCTGGGGCAGCAATACAACGGCCAAGCCGAGGTAGACGCGCCGACCAAGGAAGCGTAGCGACTCAGGGGTGGTGCGCTTGCGGCACAGGCTACAGCAGAAACTAAAACGCGATTGAAATCGTCCAAGAACCTCCCGGGGACAGGCGCGTGGTTTGCGTTCATAGTTGCTACGGTGAAGAACGCCTCCACAAAACGGACAAGCAGCAGCCTTGGTCTGAGCCGCCAGTTCAGCATCGATATGAAGCAGTAATAAGAAGAAATTTGGGGTTTGCAGTAAAAAATGGCACACTCGGATGGTCTCGATTTTGCGAAAGAGACTCTCTCACAAAGACCGCTTGTTCAAAGTCTTTGTGGGAGATTTTTTGTGGTGTTCGTGCTTTGAATAATCTCAGCACGAGATGCTCGCCATCGGCGAATCCGCTCACTCAGTGGGTGGGGGCATGAATTAGAAATTCAAAAGACCACACGCCAAAATACCAAAGACCAGAAAACCCCAAGTGCAAAGAACTGTGGCTGAGCGGCTTGATGGATAAGTAGGGGGTCGGTGTGGATATGTGGACAAGCTTGCAAAACGCCCAGCTTGACCACATACCCACACCTCTCACCCTACTTACCCACAAGGGTCTTGCCCACGGGCCTGACGCTCCGCTTGCCAAATTGCCATTTGAAAATAAAACCATGAAGACCAATACCAAGACAAAAAACCGGGGCAACGCCATCCAGTTGCATACGCAAACGAGAACAGCTTAATTAACTGAGAAATTGTCTTGACTCTGGGCTCCACCGTACACCGATTCACCAAGTATCAAAACCGGTATTCCGCCAACAACGTAAGACTCGATGTTCAAGTTTTTGATGGCTGACTTTTCGAATCGACTCTATTGATGCGTTTTCAAGCCGCTGTAGAAACTGGCATGCCTGCCTTTGGAGATGTAATTTTTGAAACAGCACGATGACGCAGCGAAAGAGTTGACTCCTGTCGACCGAGATTTCGGGTGTTCATGTGTTTTTTCGATGGTGCCAGTGCAAACAGCTCCTTGATTTTTTCACTGAGTTGCTCAAGCATCTTTGCGGGCTCGCTTGCCATGAGGATTTCCCGTACGAACTCCAGGAATGCTTTGGCACATGAGGCTTGTCGCAGACTTCCCACGGTACACGCGGGAGTATTGTTTTCCAGGCAGGCAAGTTGCTCAGGATGGATGAGCAGGGCGTGGTCTAGCAATAGACTCAGGGTCACTCCTCGGACCGACCCATCTTCGTCTGGTTGTTTGGCCAACCCTGCCCATCCTTCATAAAGCTTCCAGTCTGCAAAGAAGACCTCCACCAACCACCTCAATGTGTAGCACTGGAGAATATCCAGCGTACGCCAGGTCAAGTCGGTGGCCACCAAATAGCGGCTCTCGGTTTCCCCTTCGTTTTTCACGGCGATCACGAAGCGCTTGACCCCATGTGCTTTTACCATCAGACGGGCACTATTGACCGTCATGGTGTACGTTTGTCCGCCGCGCACGCACACAGCCTGGGATGTTCCTGGATGAGTGTCGAAGTAGTGTTTGACGGTTATTTCCTTGTTGCGAAACACGACAAGCTGATCCTCGCGCAGTTGGCTGATGGTTTGTTTGCAACCAGCTATTTCACAAGCCGCATCCATAAAGGCAGCGGTACCAAAGGCGGCATCAGCGAGTACGGCTTTGACAATGAACTCAGGATGGTTGCGGCAAAATGCATCAATCAGTGAAAGCGCAATCTGTGCCTTGCTCGGGTACTTGGGGTCTGGTGCTGGACGTTTTGGTCGATCAGCTGGCTTGACTCCGGCTTTTGTAAGGCGTTTGTCTTCCTTTTCCCAGGCACGCATGACAGGGTTGGGTCTGTAAAAGCTGAAACCCACCGGGATTGTGAACTTCTCCGTCACCAGCACTGCGAACATCAAACATTGCCCGTTGAAGTAGCCACCAGTCTTCTTGTCGAATACCTTGTGCGTACCAAAAATACGAGGTGTTTGCTTGGCCCGGCGATGGTCGCTGTCATCGAGTACCAATGTGCCACTATTGCATTTGATCCGACGCAAAAGCAGCGCAACGCTGGCTTGAATCAGTTTCGCCCATGCCACATTTGCGCGACGAAACATCCACGACAGTGCGCCTATTCGGTAGCGGCCCATCCCCATGCGCTCGAATGCCGCCCAGCACAAACTGTTTGTCAGCAATAGCCCAGTCAGACAGAAACCGAGCCAGTTCCGCTGCGTATTACTCAAAGCGTCAGACTGATTCCCTCGTCGCAACTCCCCGCTCAACTCGCGAACATAGCTGATGGCAAACGGTAGGGATTGAGCAAACATGGCAGCTTCACATTGATGAACGTAAGATCACATCTGATGCTCGTTCGCCAATTGTCAAGGTCTTACGCTAAAACTTGAACATCGAGTAAGAGGCTCGATTTGATCAACAACGGTGATGGATGCAGCAATCTATCCATCAAGCAACTTGATCAATTCAGACAGGAATACCATCACGAAAGGTGATCATGCTCACCTCCTGCGCCATTTATAGGGAAAAAAGGCTGCAAGTCTCATGAAACGTGCGGAAAGAGCTATTGTATTTCCTGACAGAACAATCACATCTTCGCGCTCCGCAGCCGTGGCTGTTTTCGCGGCCAGTGAATGCCGGGTGCCTTTGCATGGCCAGTTTGCATTCCTTAACCCCTGGGTTTTATCAACCTTGGTGCAGACTGCCTATCCGCACTATGCGTTTGCCTGAATAACACCGCGCATCAAGGGCAAAATAGCGTGCATGCACACTCACATTTCCCTGTACCTGCGCGATGCCGACTTTCGTCTAAAAAAGCAGGATTTTCCAGTCCGCTACACCCTGAAATTCATGAAAGAGTCGACATTGGACAACGATGATAAGCACAGCGACTGCGTCGAGATAGAACTATCACCGACTGCATTCGAAGCACTATTGAACCAGGGACGGGCTTTGGTTCCTGCTGCGCAAGCCATGCTGACCAGTTCGCAGGAATGCGCCAGTTGGCGGGAAGCGGCATGGCCCTTGTACCGTCTGGATGACAAGGAGTGGCAGTTATTACTCCGCGAAGTCACTAGCGATGTGCTGATGCACGTCTTGTGGCTGATGAAGGATGTGGAGCTGGCGCGCAAGGTGTTGAGCAATTTTTCCGGGCGGGCTGCAGCTTGTCTGACGGAAGACCTGATTAAGCATTTTGCTGGCAAAAATCCAGACGAAGCCCCGGCCAGCCAGGCACAGGCTGCCTACGGGTGTTTGCAGGAGATATTGAATGTGCTGGCCCGGCTGCAAGCCGAGAACCAGATTGCACAGTGGAGTTGATATGGTCGCATTGCGTATCAAACCGGAAAAGCCAGAGGCGCACATACAGCTTCTGGGAACCTTGTTTCTGATTTTCCAGAAATGCCGTCGTGAGGGCTTGATGGCGATTGAAATGGACATTGAACGCCCCAGGGAGTCGGACGTTTTCACTGCTGTGGCGGCCTTTGATGAAGCCAATGCGGTGATTTACACCGTGCTGTGTGACACGCTGCGCCTCATCATGGTCGGCCACCTGGAAACCAGCGGGCTGACCCGCTATCTGGCAGCGGCACGCAAGACTTCCAATCTCTCCAAAAAACAGCAAAGCATGTTCGATGTACTCGAATCTTGCATGGTGTCCCACCGGGAAGGCTACGCACCAGCCATCGCCGTGGAATATGGCCGCCAGTGCGTTCCTGCCGGTCTGAAGCCAGACTTCAACGCACTCGAAGACTATCTGCGCACCCTGCCCCGAGAGAATAACCGTGTTCTATCCAGCGCGGAGATGGATGCCAGGTTGGTGCAGTTCTTTGATGGTTTGAACAACCCTACCCTGAAAGGCTGACTGTATTCATCCATGCGTTAATCCGCATCGGTTGCACCTGAGCAAAATAAACACCTGAGAAACACCATGAGCACACAGATATCTCTTTTCCTTAAAAATCCCAGCTTCACTCTGCAAAAGCAGGAATTTCCCGCGAGCTACACCGTGCAGTTCAAGCAAAACAACCAGTTCGTCAGCGTCGAAGTGGTGGAAGTTCAACTGTCACCTGCCGACTTTGAAGCGTTATTGAACCAGGGGCGGGCATTGATTCCATCGCAGCAGATTACCCTGACCAGTCCGCAAGAGAACGCAACGTGGCGCGAGGCCGCCTGGCCCTTGTTCCGGCTGGATGACAAAGGATTGCAATGTCTGATGCGTGAGGTCAGCAGCGACAAGCTGATTTACACACTGTGGTTCCTGAAGAATCTTGAATTTGCGCGTAAGGTGATAGCCAACATGTCTGCAAGAGCAGGCGCTTGCCTGACGGAGGATCTGGTCCAACGTTTTAGTGGCAAAAACCCCGATGTAGCCTCGGCCGAAGATACGCAAAATGCACACGCGTGTTTGCGGGAAGTGTTGGATGTCGTCTTGCGGTTGCAGGCCGAGGGCCAGATCCAACAGTGGAGCTGAATATGACAATTCTTTCTATCGAACCCAAAAAACCGGAAGCCCATCTGCAACTTCTGGTGACAATATTTCTGATTCTTCAGAAGGCCCGCCGCCAGGGGTTGATGTCGATTGAGGCGGACATCGAACGCCCCAGAGCGTCGGCGCTGTTCATCACTGTGGCGGCCTTTGATGAAGCCAATGCGGTGATTTACACCGTGCTGTGTGACGCGCTGCGCCTCATCGTGTGCGGCAACCTGGAAACCAGCGGGATGATCCGTTATCTGGCATCGGCGCGCAAGACTTCCAATCTCTCCAAAAAACAGCAAAGTCTGTTCGACGCACTGGAGTCCTGCATAGTGGCCATTCTGGACGGTTGCGCGCCGTCCATTGCCGTGGAATTTGGCCGCCAGTGCATTCCTGCCAACTTAAAGCCCGGCTTCAACGAATTCGAGGACTATCTGCGTGCCCTGCGCCAAAAGAAAGACAGCGTTCTCTCCAAAGCAGAGATTGATGCCAGTCTGGTGCGTCTCTTTGATGGCTTGGACAACAAGACTCTGGAAGGATAAAACATCATGCGTGTACGCCAGTATGTGGTTCCAGGGTTTGATAGACAGAAAAACGCACCCGAGGTGGACTCTACCCTGACTGCCGTGGAGTGGGCCGACAAGATTGCGGAACTGCGCGCGCGCCTCTTGCTGTTAACCGAGGCGCAACGGGTCCGTTACCTGCCACGACTGCACATCACGGATTGGATGGGGCTGGTGGTATGCCAGCCGTACTCCACAGAACTGCAAGCCGTGTTCGTCCGGATGTTGTATCCGCAGTTTCTGGCCGATACCTTTTTGCGGCGCTGCACGCAGTGCGGCGAGCGTCTGCTCACACCGGCAATGGCGGCAGAAATCTGCGCGCGTGTGGAAGCGCAATTGGCCTTTGCCGCAGAATATTGCGCAACCAGCGTACAAATGGATGAACTGCGCAGCTTGTCGCTTCAGTTGGCCGCAAGTGCCGGTACAGCCTGGCTTGCACGTTCACGGCTAGAGAGTTCGTGGTCTTTGTTTGAACCGTTGCTATCCAGCGGTAGCTTGTCCGGCCCGCTTGGGCTGCGCATGCAGCACCTCATGGGTGAAAAGAAGTGGGCAGAAATTGCGCAATGGTATGAAGAATATGCCGATCCCGTTGTTTCCCGCCAGTCGGCAGACCAGGCGATTGCCGGACTTACTGGACTACTTGCCGGTCAGACCTGGCCATGGGTGTGGGATAAAAGTACCCACGATGTGCCAACGTCATTGCCTACGGAAGCAACATCAGACGAAGATAAAGGAGCAGAGGAAGAATCCTTTCTGACCCAGGATGAAGTGGATTCTTTGCTAGCGCCTGTCAGCGCTGCTTGTGCCGGGGAAGATACCGATGCTACAACGGAATGTGTCCACGACCCGCATCCGACCCAAGTCAGCGCTGTGCATGCTGTGACGCAAGACGACCCGCGTCAACAAGCCAGTTTCGTTCAAAACCTACCCGATGCTTCGATGCGGATGCTGCTGGTAGAGCTGGAATTTGGCATATACGAAGATACGCTGGCCAATTTTCTGTGGTTCATGAAAAGCGCTGAGCTGATGCGCAAAGTCCTGCGCAACATGACGCTGCATCACGGCGCCTGGCTCATGGAGCGGCTCAATACGCTGTGGTTTGGCAAGAACCCGGACAACGCTTCATTGAAAGAGAAGCAAGCAGGCCAAGCCGCCGTTGCAACGATACTCAAACTGATCCGCATGTTCCTGGACGAAGGCCGGATGGCTGAAACTTCACCAGGAGAAGCCCCGTGAGTGATATACGGTGCAGATGTGAACATGATATTGCCTTGGTAGGCCACCGACATCAAAAGACTACATCATCCGATAGGAAGGAAAAAATGAAACACACCCATACCGTTCCTCATTTTTTGGGCAACACCCAATTGCTTACCCAAGAAATTGGTGACCTTTATTACGATGCTCTCGCAGATTTTCTGCATTCACTGGCGAAAAAGATTGAAGCGGACAGTCAAGCAGACGGTGCGCGTGGCCGTACCAAATTGGCGAATGAACTGGCAGCCTGCTCCCATCACATTGAGCAGGCCGCACAGCATATCGATACTGCTTGGGGCATCTGCAAGCCTTTTGTTAAGCCAGCCCACAAAGCGACAGTTCTCTGAGAAGCATAGCCATGAGTGCCATTCCACGATAGATTCTGTAGTTCATGAAAAGCGGCAAACTGATGCGCAAAGTCCTGCACAACATGACGCTGCATCACGGCGCCTGGCTCATGGAGCGGTTGAATGCGCAGTGGTTTGGCAAGAGCCCGGACAAGGCTTCATTGAAAGAAAAGCAGGCAGGCCAGGCTGCCGTTGCGGCAATACTCAGGCAAATTCGCCAGTTCCAGGACGAAGACCGCATGCCCGAAACTATATCAACACCAGGAGAAACCTCATGAGCGAAACATACGAATACCCCACGCCCTACATGGCCTGGCTGGTTTGCCTTTACTTTGTGCTGAGCAAAGCACGCCGGGAAGGGTTGATGTCGCTGGAGTGCGATGTGGAGGAACCACTCGGTGAACGTTCCATGTTCAGGGATTTTCCGCAAACGCTGGAAGAACCCTACCTGGAATTTGCCACGGATATATTGCGCATGATGGTGGGCGGCAATCTGAACAGCGGGGAAATGAAGGTCTATGTCGAGCACGCCATTGCCGGGCACGCCGCAGAAGGCAAGGCCAATATCCATCTGCTCAAGACGATCTGGCTGACACTGTGGTCATCCATGTCTGGCTACTCACCGCACAGTGCTGTCGAGTTTGGTCGCCAGGCCATTCCGGTGCGCGAGAAACCGAAATTTTTGGACCTGGAAGCCCGGTGCCGTGGTTTGAACAAACGCGGCTACAGGGGAACGGGCTGGCGCAGGGTCGAAGCGGAGATCAACACCGAGATTGATCGGTTCATGGATTCACTGCAGGATACGCCATGAATTGGGAACGTTTCGCCGGATTGGCATTGTGGAACCAGGCACTTTTTGTGCTGCTCGGCCTATTACTGATCATTTTTGCGGGCATGATCCTGCGCCAGTTGATCAGCCACAGCCTAGCCGTTCTGGTTTCCAAACCGGATGCCTCACGTTCCAAAGGCTGGTGGATGGCTCTGGGGGGAGTTGGTCTATTGGCGTTGTGTGTGGGATCGGTTGTCTTGCAGGAGTATTTGCACAGCGTGCTCGGAACCGCCAGCATGGTGGTTTCCATGGGCACATTGGCGAGTGGGCTGTACGCATTGGCCGATGGTGTGGGAATTTTGCTATTTCGTCGCGAACACGGCGGCGTGGTGATGCTAATCTGGGGCGTCATCGGCGGAATTGTCTGGCTGGTGGTGCGATGAAATGCGTAGTACTGTCCACACTGGTTCTTTTTGTTGTGCCCAAACGCTGGCGGCGGGCGATTATCCAGGCGGCCCCTGCGTTTTGGCCTGCACCGGTACGGCAGAAATATCTTGTTACGCCCTCAGAAACTGCCCCATCTGGATGCGTGACCAGGGATGAAACACAAACCACGGATTCAGACGGACCCGAACGCTTTCGAAGTCTCAACAAAGTGCCGGAATTGCAAGGCAGGCGCTTGTTGGGAGTACATGGTTTCTCACAAACGGATGTGCAAGATATTGAAGACGACGCATCGGTCTGGCTGCTGGAGTTTGAGGGTGACTGGTGGGCAGAATTGGTCACGCAAATCGCACCGGCATGGATTTCGCCCACCTTCCAACTGGCGTGGAATATTTATGGCCCGACCATCGACAAACCTGCCATCGCGGATTCGCGGATAGAACATTTGCCTGACGCATTGAGCGCTCTGATTGGAACCCGGTTTTTGACAGTTGATTCGTGTGTTTCCACCGGAATCATGGTTCTCGAAGATCGCTTGAGTTTTGAGGTGGATGGAGAGGACACTACAAAAGATATGCTCGTGTTGCGCCTAGGCTACCTGAAGGCTGCAGAGGACTACCTGCGCACCGGAAATCAGGATGACTTGGGCAATCAGGGGCTTGATGCTGAAGTTGTGACGCCCAGCAAGGTTGCCGAAATGGACGCATGGGAATTGAAACGACGATTGCAACGCCCCATACACAATTTGGGGCGTTTGGTACTGGAGCAATGGCTGGCACCAACGCATTTTCCAGCCTGCACTGCCCCTTGGGATGACCGCGCACAGGTGCAGCGCTTGCGCGTCTTGCGTCAGGCCTTGACTGAATTCCTGAAATGGTTTCGTCCATCGTACAAATTGTCCGACAACGCAGTAGCGGACCCCAAGCGCCCCGAACTGAAATGGTCATGGCCTGTTCAGCTTGCCGTGCTGGAGGACGCTTGGGAGCGCATTGCGGCGTGGGAACTTTTGGTGAACGCCGGTCTTGCGGTCAACCCGGACACGGGTGAACTGTTCGCTGCGGCCAATGAAGTCTTGAAACGCAGCGACGATCTGCGCTGGGAGTTGCCGGAGTTGGGACTGGGCACGCTGTTTACCCCGGCTTGGTGGGGTAATACGGCGGCAAGTGAACTTGACAGGCAGGTACTCACTGCCTTGGAAGTGACTCACTTGTTAAGCGATACCGCACCGATGTGGATCGCAGGGACCGGCACCGTGCCGAACGGTCTTGTTGGCCAGGAAATTCCGCAAGACTTTCTTTGGGCGAAAGACATGCTCAAGCGCTACGCGCCGGTGCGGCAAGCCTATCGACACTGGTTTTTACAGTTTCGCGACTGCCACACACACGGTTTGCGCATCACGCACCAGTGGAAGATTAGCAAGCCAATTCCATGGATATTGACATTAGATGCGGCAATGGAGCGGGGTACGGTGGGCCTGTCGCAATTGAGCCAAGTGCCTAGAGCTTTGGCTTTGTTTGTAGACGACCTCACCCCCATTCCAAGTGACATACCGGGTGATGTACCCGTCAAAGTGTCTGGAGGTCGTGCCGACGTGTGGATAGAAACCGATGAAGAAGCGCCAGACTGTTTACGTATCACTTCTACGCCCCAGCCAACTATGGGGCAGATCATTCAAATGATTCGGGTACCCCGAGATGCGTTGGAGCAATGGTGGATGCAGCAGCGACCACCGGAGGAACCACTATGGCAACCCTTGGCACGCCGACTGGAGCAACTGCTTGGTCGAGAAGTGATCGTAGACGGTGAGTTAAAGGTTTGGCATGACGGTGGTCCTGTTGTCACCATGACCACGACGGGTCGACACAAACCTTTACCATTGCGCTTGCCGCCCTTCACCGAGGAAGACCTGAACACCGTGGAGCGGGAGTGGCAGTACCTGCCCAAAGACATGCCCTGTTGGGTGGTCGCCCTGGACCAGGCCTACGAGCGATGGTTGTTTCCTATCGGTTGGGACGCAGTATCGGGCGAGCTGCGTGTGCGCTTTCCCAGCGTTTGGCCTGCCACACCGAGTGGGCGAGGGGCAATTCATACCCAGTACGATCTGGCGGACCATATTGCATTGCGTGCACTAGGTGATGCTGCCAGACCTGAAGGCTGGCAGCTGCGGGTGCAGGCTTGGCGACCAGATTCGGCATTACCCGCTGACACAGCGCAAGTCGTAGGCCTGTGGGGTTTGATCGACATTGGGGGACGATTGGTACTACCACTTGATTACACCTACGTTGGCCCGGTGCAGCCGCTGCTGGGAACCTTGAGCCAAACCACTTGCGCGCCATTGCCTGAGGGTAGAACCCAACCATGGCAATGGGCTGAAGTGTTGACTACAGGGCAACCGCCCGTGGACGCACATGGCCGCAAAGTGTGTGATGTGATGGAAGTCTGGTCTGGTCAGCGTGTCAATCCGCCAGGCATTAAGGCGGTGCAGGGTTCACTCACTTGGGGTTATTTCACCGCATGCCATGACAGCACGGCTTCAAGTACAAGCCAGGTGGGAGCAAAAATTGGCTTGATGCTTTGCACGCAAACCCAACCCGGCCCTTTGCGCTGGTCTTGGGTGTATGCGAGCAATGCCGTTTGCTCCCCTATGTCTCCGGCGCGTTGCGCTGTGAGTGGTCTGTATGGCTATGTTGGCGCGCTGGGTCAGACGATCATGGAGCCCTGCTTTGAATCGGCGGGCGGCCTTGACAGTGAATTGGCACAGATACGCCTAACCCTTGCCGACGCGCAAGCCCAAGGTACTGTGCTGACGTTGCCAGATGGTCAACAGTGCGGCCCCGAAGGTGTACTGGTGGTGAGCAGAATAACGCGAGCGGATGAATCGCCAACCTGGCGCTGGTTATTGGCGCCGCGCTGGCGCAATGTTGGCGGTGAGTACGATGGCCATTTCAGTGTCCAAGATGTCAGCGGCGCTTGGGCCATGGTAACACCGGATGGTCAGGCCGTTACGCCTTTTGCAGCGTGTGAACCTGAAGACCACTTGGGTAACGATGAACATCAGCAGATCATTCAGCGTTTCAAGCATTTTCAGCATCGCCGTTTCATGGCTTGGCTGCTGCAAGCGGTTCAAACGGGAAGCTTGGCTGGTATGCAAGGGCGCTTGCATAGCTCCTACGGGCACCATGACTATGGTGCGTCTCCCAGCATGAATTTGACCGTGCAAACCATCCGCTATGTCGTGGCACTTGTCATGAAATACGGCCCGACGCGGGATGAAGAAGTGACATTCGCCCAAGGGAACCAATTCACTTGGAACCCGGCCCTGCGCAATTACGCTGGTTTTGTGGATCTGCGTACCCATGCCGTGGTGGGCGAGGTGGCAGACCGGGAGCAAAACATACGAATTCCCTGGGATGCCTTGGCGCTGGTTGTGAATCCCAATCCTGAAGGAACTACCGCCGACGAAGCCACGGCAGCTGAAGAAAAGCGCTGCATGCAAGCATTGAGCACCACAGAACACCTTTCGGCTATGCGCCAGTTAATACAGGCCCTGGACAGCTTCATAGACTGGCTGGACTCGCATCCCATCAACCCACCGCGTGCCACGCAACCCCCATGCCCGACGCGCGATGCCCGGCACAGTTGTGACAGGGTCGCGAAGCAGTTACATCGGCTTGAGGTCTTTCTGACTTTGCAAGACAGGCAAATGGTTCACAGCAACGCCCAGTGGCTGCAACGAGAACTTCAATCTGCCGACTTACCCAACCTGTTTACCCGGCCTCGGCCCAAGACGGAGGATGATGAACATTCGAGTTCCCTGGTGACCGTCATGCCGTGGTGGTCAGGTGTTGAGGTCAATGCAGTCACTGCGCCGGATCACCCATTGGCGCAAGATTTATTGTCACATTGGACGGCGGTGCTTTTCGCTTTTAACGAATGGGAACCCTATTTTTCAGAAGCAACGAGCATCGTCAACAGGCCTGTAGTTCACTGATGCACAATCACTGACAAGTCATCAACCCAGGGTTGTTCATGAAAATTGAAGTTGTCATCACCGATATTTCTACGCAACCCGATATGCAGGCGGTTGTCAACAGCGCAAACTCCAATTTGCGAATGGGTTCTGGCGTAGCCGGTGCAATACATGGAGCGGCTGGGCCGAAGTTGGAAGCCTATTGCCGTCAGTTTGCCCCACTGGCTGCAGGCAAGGCGGTGTTGACCCCTGGCTTTGATCTGCCTAATGCCTGGGTCATCCATGCAGTGGCCGCATCGTTCATCAATGAGCCCCAGGCAGAATTTATTTTGGCCAAAGCACTGGACTCGGTGATGAAATTGGTGAACGAGCACCGCATTGAATCACTAGCCATACCAGCCATTGGCACCGGTGTTTTTAAGTGCAAACCCGAGTTATCTGCAGAATTGACCGCTCAGGTTCTGGCCTACTACCAGAAACACGGCACTTCGCTAAAGCACATAAGGATTTGTGTTTCCACCAAAGCGTTAAAAGAGGTCTTTGAGCAAGCTCTCAAGGCTAATATGGGGGCTGAGGTGCAGTGGAACGGAAAACCGGGTTAAGCAGTCAATTTAAATGGCCAAATAGTTTGTAGCCAATTTACATCCGCGCATTTACTCTTGGCTACCTCTCCTACAATGGGCCAAATTGAGTACACCCATTTTGACCATTGTTCCATGAACAGCGCCCGCATCTATCTGCGTGTCAGCACCTACGAACAAGACCTCACGCGCCAAGCCGACATTGAGCGTAGTACGAGGGATGCGGGGTACTACGTGGCCGGTGTTTACCGAGAGAAGGCTTCAGGCGCACGCGCTGACCGTCCAGAGTTGCTCCGCATGATTGCTGATCTCCAACCCGGTGATGTTGTTGTTGGGCCAGGCGAGTTCAGGCTGTTGCGGCCACAAGGTTCTTAGCGTACGATTTTTTCCGTTTTCTACAGCGCCCCCTAAAAGGCGTACAGTCAGACGGATGCCTACAGGGAAAAACGCAGGGAATACATGCCGGCCTACAGGCTGCGCAAGAAAGCAGCAGCGTCATCGGGTAACGTCGGACAGTCCGGGGACAAGTAAAAGTAGACTCAGGATATGAGCAACACCGAATACACACCATCACCCAAAGTGGCCGCGATGCTGGCAGCACTGGCGAAGAAGTACAAGAAAAGTCCATTGGACGACGCGACTCTGAACACTATTTGCACCGTTCCAGAGGAAAAGTGGCCGCCAGAATTGGCGGGGAAAGTGGAAGCGCTTTTGAAACAGGAAGCAAAGCCAGCCGGAAAGCCTGTTGTTGAAGTTAAGTCCTTCAAGATCACCTTCACAACGAAAGTAGGCGATCTGCCAGCAGCGCCTGAGCCGGTCCCCAATAAAAAAGCCACTCCGACGGAAATAATTTTCCAGTGCAAGGGCGACAAGTTCAAGGCGGAATTCAACCCCAAGTCCTACAGAAAGGCACTACTTGGTGCCCCGGATCAAACCGCCATCATCCAGGGCAAACTGGAGGGCTGAAAAATCATTGAGGCTGGTATCACTGTGGCGTTGCCGAAAGGTACGGTGCCAACTCCCAGCGATGGTGGCAAAGCGGCGGAAGCCAAATCCGAGGATGTGTAGTTGCCTTGCAAACGGGAGTCTCACTCCCGCGCAATTAATTGGTTCAAACGGCGTCATGATTAACCCAATAATCATCACGCGGTTTTTATCTACATAAAGTGTTCACTGGTGTTCACCGGATTTGAAATCCATGCACAAGTCCTTATGGCCTTGAAACAACGAAGTTGGCGCTACCACCCACCGCAGCCGCACCTGCTGCCGGAACGCTAGCGCCCAGAGTTGCGGCAAACTGCGCGTAGCTCTGGTTGCTTGCCATCTCGCCCGCCGGGGCGTTGGCACCCAACTGGTAGCTAAAACCAGAGGCACCCAGAATCTGCACCGAGGCACCGTTGGAGAGCGTCAGTTGCACGGCGTTGCTGAAGAAGCTGCTGGATGCAATCGTCAGTCCCTTGACCAGTTGGATCACGTTGCCGCCTTCGCTGTCGATTATCTTGGCCGTCACCGCGCCGCTCAAGGTGTAGGGGCTGATGATGTAGGTGTCGTTGCCGCCGCCGCCAAGATAACTGTTGCCACCCGAAGGCACGAGAACATCATCCCCCAGAGTGCCGGACACGGTGTAAGAACTGCCAGCAACACTCGGCACTGGCGTTGTCGCCTGCGTAAAGACCGTGGGCACGACATAGCCTGCTGTACCTGCTGCAGGCAATGTACCGCTCAAGGATGCGCCCAGGCTGGAGACAAACTGGCTGTAGGTCAAAACCGCTGCCGTATCGCCCGCCAGCACGTTGGCACCCAGTTGGAATTTGAACTTCGAAGCCCCCAGTATCTGCACAGTTGCTCCGCTGGAGAGCGTGAGCTGCGCGGCATCGGCGTAGAAGTTGCTTGCGGTTACGGTCATGCCATCGACCAACTGGACAAGGTTGTCGCCCTCACTATCAATGACCTTGGCCGTCACGCCGCCGCGCAAGGTGCTGGGGCTGATGATGTAGGTGTCATTGCCAGCGCCGCCGTAATAGTTGTTGCCCGCTGTCAGCACAAAAACATCGCCGCCCAGCGTGCCGGGTACGGTGTAGGACGGAACGTTGGTGGCGGCAACCGTAACCGTCGCACTGGCCGCCTGATTGATGCCACTGGCATTGCTACCTTGCACGCTGTAGATCGTTGTCGCCGTGGGTTTGACGGTGCAGGTAGCACCAGTGGTGCCCGCGCAGGTGCCCCCCGTCCAAATGTAGCTGGTTGCTGTCGGGTTGCAGGAGACCGTCAGGGTTGAACTGGCGCCCGCAGCGATGCTGGCCGGATTGGCGTTCAAGGTGCAAACCGGGCCGTGACACTTTGGGCAAACGTAGCCATCACACTCCTGGCTGCAGTCATACTCACCGTGCAAGTGCCCGTGCCGCTGCACGCCCCGCCCCAGCCAGCAAAGCTGCTGCCCGCTGCCGGGGTAGCCGCCAGCGTCACGCTGGTGCCGCTGGCAAACGCGGCACTGCACGTGCTGCCGCAGTTAATGCCCGCCGGTGCGCTGGTTACAGTGCCCGTTCCCGTACCGCTCTTGCTGACGGACAAAACCACAGAACCAGTCGAACCACCTCCAAGCGCATAAAGCGACTGAACTTCTTGAGCGGACAATGCCCTTTTGAATACTCTTACCTCATCCAAAGTCCCATTCAACGGGAACCAAGAATCCGAATACTTGCCAATGTAAATGTCCTGCGTGTTTGCAACGCCAAAATTAACCGAACCATTTTGACTCCACGCAAGTTTCCCATCCATGTAAGTTTTCAAACCAACGCTATCCACATATGAACAACATGCACCCACCTACCAATCGCACCAGCCGCCCATCCGACCAAGACATCCGTGCCAGCCGTGGCAGTCACACCTGAAAAACCGCCAAATCCAGCTTGTAGATCGCCGCTGGAATCAACGCCAGCATTCCAAACCAATCCTGTTCGGTCATGACTTTTAGCAACAATGGCAAAATTTCCGCGAAGTGCATAGTTGCCGTAGCCATCCATACCCGCAGGATCGTCGATTTTCACAAAGTAGGACAGGGTACTGGTTGTACCAAATTGCAGAGATGTGCTGTTGGGAACACGTATCACCCCAGGCTTATTAAAGCCCCCAAACAATGCGCCACCACCATTCACTCCTGATACAGCACTTACTCCACCTGAAACAGCCCCGTTATTGCCATTGGTGCTGCAATCCTTGCCCAAGTTGGACGGGTCGTCAAAGCAGTAATAAGCAACCATATCCGTTGGAGTGGAGGATGATGTCAGCCTCACCGTGGCACTAGCCGCCGCTCCAGTCCCACCCGTGTTGGTTCCTGCTACGGTGTAGGTGGTTGTAGCTGCAGGTGTGACCGTGCAGGTGGCCCCTGTGGTTCCTGCACACGTACCACCAGTCCAGGTGTAGCTGCTTGCCGTTGGGTTGCATGTGGCCGTCAGGGTTGAACTGGCACCCGCAGTGATGCTGACCGGATCAGCGCTCAAGATGCAGACGGGGGCCGCAACACTTTGGGCAAACGTGGCCGTCACATTCTGGGCCGCGCCCATGCTCACCGTGCAAGTGCCCGTGCCGCTGCATGCCCCGCTCCAGCCGGTAAAGGTGCTGCCCGTGGCCGGGGTTGCGGTCAGGGTTACGCTCGTGCCGCTGGCAAGCGCTGCGCTGCACGTGCTGCCACAGTCAATGCCCGCAGCGCTACCAATCACAGTACCCGTTCCCGTCCCGTTCTTGCTAACGGCCAAGACAAAAGAGCCAAAAAACTGTCCGCCGCGCACAAGCCGGACTGCGCTGCTGAGGCTCCGGTAGTTGTAGCCGGCGTTGCCATTGCGGAAATAGACGTCCCACGCGAGGCTCGAACTGTTGGCACTGGGAGAACCCGACCAAAAGTTCGAACTCGTTGTTGCCGGGAAAACGCTGTTGTTTATCATCGGTCCCGGAGAAGCGATGGTGTAATCCACCAGACTTACCAGTTCATCTTCCGTAGGCACACGCCAATCGCTCTGGCCCGCAAACATCGTTGTACCAGTGAGCGCATTGGCTTGCTCAAAAGTATAGGTACCAGCCGTGCCGCTGCACGTGCTACCCGTCCAAGTCTGGCCTTGCGCGCAGCGTTTCCATGTCAGATTTGTAGGCGTATGCGTGACCGTGCCATTGCCATTATCCACGTAGTCACTCGTTGGGCGTGTGATTCCCAGCAAAGAGCCAAAAGACTGTCCGCCGCGCACAAGCCGGACTGCGTTGACGTCGCTCCGGTAGTAGCTGTAGGCGCCGCCATTGCCGGAAATAGACGTACCACGCGTAGCTCGAACCGCCGTCATCGGGAGAACCCGACCAAAAGCTCGAACCGAGCGTATTTGGAAACGCCACACTATCAATTGCCGGGCTATACACTGACCGATCCACAATCGTCTGCAACTCACGGATGTTGGGCATGCGCCAGTCGCTTTGGCCTGCAAACGGTACTGTGCCAGTAAGCGCATTGGCTTGGTCGAAGGTGTAAGTGCTGGCCGTGCCGATGCAGGTGCTGCCATCCCAAGTCTGGCCCATGGCGCAGCGCATCCAGGTCAGCCCCGTTTTGGGGTCAAACACCGTGCCGTTGGCATTGGGTTGCAATGCGCCAGTATTCGCAGTCGTCACCGTCACGGTGGCGCTAGCCGCAACTCCAGCCCCACCCGCGCTCACTCCCGTTACCGTGTAGGTGGTTGTGTCCGTGGGTGTGACCGTGCAGGTAGCCGCAGTAGTGCCTGCGCAGGTTCCACCCGTCCAGACGTAACTGGTTGCTGCCGGGGTGCAACTGGCCGTCAGGGTGGAGCTGGCGCCCGCAGTGATGCTGGCTGGATTGGCGTTTAAGGTGCAGACTGGGGTCGTGACGTTCTGGGCAAACGTAGCCGTGACGCTCTTGGCAGCAGTCATGCTCACAACGCAGCTGCCGGTGCCAGTGCAGGCACCGCTCCAGCCGGTAAAGGTGCTGCCTGCTACCGCAGTGGCGGTGAGGATTACGCTGGTGCCGCTGGCGAAGGTGGCGCTGCAACTCGTGCCACAGTTGATGCCGGACGGTGCACTCATCACCGTTCCAGCGCCCGTTCCGGCCCGGGTCACGTTCAAGGTCACAGTGGGCAAGGGTGCGGCTTGTATGGTGATGGGGACTTCAATGTCCCTTGATCCGGCCGAACTGGTCAGAGTAACAAACAAGCCTGCAGACGCCCCGACCGTGGCGTTGGCGGGAATCGCTACGCTCAATTCAGCAGAACCCTTGCTGCTGGCTGCCAACGTGATCGCGCTGGGTGTGACCCGCACGGTGCCCACATTGGAGCGCCCGGACAGGGTCAATGTTTCGTCCGCACCGAGGTTGACCAAACTCACAATTGCCAGCCCGGTTTGGCCAGGCACCCATACGTCTGGGGTCGCCTGCACTGCCACAAATCCGGCCGGTGGGGGCGCCGGAAGCGGGTGTTCGCCGCGCCACATCCGGGCGAAGCGGGACCCTGCAGCCCCCTGACCCTCGATGCTGACCCAATAGGCACTGCTTGGCACCTGTACCGTGCTGGCAAACACACCCGGTGCCGTCAACGGCAACTCAAAGCTGGATATTTGGCCCCCGCCATTGCTCAGATACCGCATCGTCACACTGGTGGCGTCAATCCCGGCAAGTTGCACAACGGCCCGGCTCTTTCCAGTTGGCGGCGTTGGCGCCAACGCCAGCGGATACTCATGACCGGAACGCGGACCTACTTCGGCAACCGATTCGTAAGCCACATTCGACAGTTGGACGCCGCCCAGCGCTTCGACCTGCACGCTGTACTGCGACGGCGCTGACGCAGACAGCTCAAGTGTCCAAACGCCCGTAGCTGGCGACGGGATGCTGGCCGCAACCACGTCAGTGCCGAAACTTGTCACTGTCACCGTCTGTCCGCCAGGGTTGCGCAATACCGCCTGCAAACTTGGCGCCGATGCCGTCACCATCAAAAGCGTCATGCCTGAATCCACTGGAAAGCTAACCGTGCGGGGTTGCTGCAACTGGCCCGCCTCGCTGTACAACATGCCAGGCGATCCCGCCATATCTGCGGAAGTTGCACCGGCGCGCCGCGCCGCCCTAGCACCGGCAGGAATTGCGCCCGCAACTGCATTTGCTACAAATTCCTGCTTCTCCAACAAATACTGCATCGCTGCCCCTGCCGCGTGGCGGGTGGGTAGCGACTCCTGCACGCTCCCAGGCCTGCTGCAGCCAGTACTTTGTACATGCCGAGCTCTGGCCGGTCGGAACCACAGCCACCTGAGACTACCGAAGAAATTTGGATTTGGCGCGGCCCTGCCGCTGCCCTGATGGCATCAAGCTTCTCGGGATCGGATGGGGTTGCATCCGTAAATAAATGCACACTTGAACGCGGTGGCAATTGGTCAATGATCTTCAACAGCGCAGACAGAGCGGGCGCTTGACAGTTTCCCCCCGCGAAACCACCCTACCCAACTCGGTCAACCTTGCGGACAGTTCTATTCCAAGCTTGACTGGTTCCTCGCTACCTCTAAACGTCCAGATTTGGACGGCTTCCGGAACAACATTCACCTCAAGAGAATCCCGGATTCCAGCAATGACGTCATTCATACTGGCGCTTTGATCAATGATGACCGCTCTGACTGGCGGTACAGACTCGACCCCCAATAGCGCCAGTACCATCGCATCGGCTTCCAGTGCATCCTTAGCAGTTGTCTTGATGATGTTAACCAACGCCTCAAGCAAAATGACGCTATGCCTAGCCGCTTGATACGACGCAGTGAGATGCTCATTACTAGCACTTTCTGCCGCTTTCTCAAGAGATAGATAAGTACTGGTGGCCGGTGTTTGATTCTTGAAAGGCATAAAGGGAGCATCCTTTGCAATCCCTGAGACGGATGCAGCGGCCGCGTCCGTCCCATGGTCACATCTATTCCAGGGCGCAACTGCCTCAAAAGCGGCAGCCATGGTAGGCCCCCAAGCTCCCGTGGAGATGACCTGCTTATTCCTCGCGAAAACTGTGAGTTGATAGTTGCCGCTGTTGTCTTCAAATGTTGGCTGAGTACCTGTGCCTAAGCTTTTGGACCTATCGATGCATACGCCGACGTCACCAAGTACGTCTGGAAACTTGTAGTTGGTGCCGACAAAGTCCGGCCATCTGAAAGACAAATTGGACAAACTATCGGTGATTGGAGTAAAAAGTTCGGAAGGGTCACGAAAATCAGCCCACGTACTATGTGCATAGAAGTCCTGCAACGTGTGCAGGGCCTTGCCACGTTTGATGCGGGCCATGATCAAGTCTTGCCGATCCTTAAGCCGCACCGGGTAAACACCCGGCATAGAGTTGAAGGTGACAAAGCGGCTGAGAAGATCGACGACGCTTAAGCCAGCGGTTGAAATCGGTGATCCAACCTTTGTGAAAACGAGGCCCTCGTCATAAAACAAGGCTGGACGGCTCTCCCAATCCGGCCCACTCCACAGCAATTTATGGATGGCGCGAGAACTGCCCAAGAAATTGTCATCGTCAAAATGGCCGTCGCCGTCGCCGAGGTCGCCCGTCACATACAGCCCGACATAGTCGCCGCTCAAGAAGTCAAGCGGGCAAGCCGCAAATTTTGACGACTTCACACCTCTCACATCCACCGCCTTGGAACAATGGATTGACAAGGCGGCAGTCAAATTGTCGACATTGTTGATAGTGTCAAGGTCCATCCAATCTCTTGTTTGAGCTCCGAGAACAACATGTCGAATCGCCTCATCCGTGAACGTAAAAACATGGCCGCTGGCTGTCCGGTAAGAAAACTGCGGCACAACGTAAGGCGTTCCGGATGGCGAAACACCAAAGCGGTAGCCAGCAGATCCATAACTCCCCACATCTTTGTTCAAGATGGATCTGGTAATCATGGTGTGACCGTATTGCTCATTCGTTGGCTTGAACGCCCACGACAGGCTCGTCGACAGGGCAAACACCAATATGAGACCAGAGAGGAAACGGGCGATACGCATGGCTTTCTTTCTGTTCTTGTTATTGGCAAATCCAGCCAGCAAGGCTGTTCATGACAGGTTGGGTCAACAGTGTCAATCTGTTTGTGCGCGCGTTGGCAACGGCGGCAAGTGCGGCGGTAGTAGGCGCGGGGTCCGCGCACTTGCTTACCGTGTTGCTGCAACTGCTTTGCTGATATGCACAGGCACGCTGCATGCGCGTATCCAAAGCGTAGGTTTCGCGCGGCAAGCGGACGACACCGTACCGCCCATTTGCACACATGACATCGAATGCCTCATAGCCGTGCGCAACGGCATAGGCGCTTGAGGTGATCGAGACCACATCCGACGCATCACAAGCACCGCTAACGGCAAACTCTGCCGTTGCGGTTGTAGTGTCACGCATGGTCAAGTCGCACGTCAGCCCGGTGCCGCTACAGGCACCACTCCACCCCACCAAACGGCTGCCCGTTGTCGGCGTGGCTGTCAAGGTAACGCTGGCACCATTGGTGAGGGTGACAGAGCAGTTACCCGAAGTCACTCCCGCCGTGCTGGTGCAGTTCAAGCCGGAGGCGGTACCAGTCGGATTCAAGCGGGCGATGACACTACCACTGCCAGAGCCTGTGACATTCACTTTCAGCACGGGATAGGGCTCGGAGGGAACCGCCGCACTGACCACAATAGGAATCGCCTTGCTGTTGTTTCCCTCGTCACTCTCGCTGACCACGCCATTAACGTCCGCTATGGCGCCGAAGTAATAGTTTCCAGGTGCCAAAGAGCTTGGCACAGTAATTGGCCCTGGGCAAGTTGACGAAGCCCCGGGTGCCAATGCAGGCACTGCACAGCCTGCGCCTGCACTGGCATCGGCTGTCGTGATGGTCGCATCGGTTGAAAAATAAAACGCTAAGCTGGTAGCAGCCGCGCTTGCCGTGCCTTGGTTGGTAACGGTCGCCGAAATCGTGATCTGCCCACCTGCGGTACCGGTGGCGGGTGCGGTCAGGGAACTTACTACCAGATCGGGCTGAGGATTCGCCCCCAAAGAATCAAAAGACTGTCCGCCGCGCACAAGCCGGACCGCGTAGCCGTAGTACCGGAGGCTGCCGTCGGCGTAGCCGTAGCCGAAATCGACGACCCACGCGTAGCCTGAACTGTAGGCGTAGGGCGAACCCGACCAAAAATACGAACCGGGCGTGTTCGGGAAAATTGCGTCGTTGATGGCAGGGTTGAAGCGGCACTCCTCCACCAGGCTGCTTAATTCTTTGTAATCGGGCAAGCGCCAGTCGGATTTGCCCGCAAAGCTGCTGGTACTGGCCAGTGTGAGCGCCTGTGGCCAGGTGTAGCTGCTTGCGCTGCCAGTGCATGTGCCACCGCTCCAGGTTTGCCCCTCGACGCAACGCTTCCAGATCAGACCTGTGGGCGTGTGGGTCACGGTGCCATCGCCATTGTCGGTGTACGCAGAGTCCGGGTTGCTCGCGGGCGGCATGTTGGTGCTACAAGTCACGGCTTGCGCCAGCGAGGTAACAAGGCTCAAGGCTAGCGCCCAGACAAACAGAATGAGTCGGTGGTTCATGATGATTTCCTGGAGTAAATTCAATCTGATAAGGTTTCTGTGGGAGTGCCGGAAGGCACGATTGCAGCAGACGAAGGTTTCGCGGCTTGCACCGCTCCCACAAAGCCTTGCGCATTGCCGCTAGGCGCGAATACGGGCCAGAGCGCGACCAGTTGACGGCGCTTCATGCCACCCTGGAGGTAGCCGTTTTCGCAGACTTCGCACCACGATTGGCCTTTGCGGGTGAGCTGGCGTTTGAGCGCTGGTACTTGGGCCGCCGACACCGCCCAGGTTTGCGGCAAGCCCCTGCGCTGCGCGTTTTGGCGGAGAAAGGTGGACGGAATTTCGTTGCCCAGCGGGCCTTGGCATTCCCAGCGGTTGCCCACTTGCACCAGCAGCACATGCTGCGGGTAACGCGCGCGAAAAAATGTCCATTGACTCACTAGCGAGGTGACGATGCCAGGGCGATCTACCCGCTGCAATGTCCCGTCTGGCGCTGGTTTGAGAATGTGCCCCAGCCAGGCGTGCCGGGCAAACACCTGGGCTTGCAAGCTGCGCGCACGCGCATGGCGCATGTGCCCCCAGTAGGAAGCTAATGTTGCCTGCACGGCATTGCTGGTGGCGGGCGGACTTACCAGCGCGCCTGTGGTGCGTCGCAACTTGGCAGCGTGCGCATCCAGCCGCTCGTGCATGTGGCCCACCACACGCTGGCGCACCAGCCGGTAATCGGGCCGCACGATGTAGCCCAGAAAATCAATGCCGTTACCGATGGGCTGCAAGCGCCCGGCATCACGCAATCCAAGACCTAAGCGCTCTTGCAAAAAACCTTTGATGGCTGCGCACCAGTCTTCCAGAACGCAAGGGTCTTGGTGCAGCAATACAAAATCATCCACATAGCGCACGTAATGCCGGGCTTTGAGTGTGTGCTTGATGAACTGGTCGAGTCCGTTGAGGTACACATTGGCAAAAAACTGGCTTGTCAGGTTGCCAATGGGCAAACCTTTTTCGGGCGCTGCATTGGCCAATTGCTTGTGGGCTGGCACGCGCTGCAAATGTGCCGGGTTGCCCACGTACCGGGCATCCAGCGCAGGGTTGCCGGTGAGCAGCACACGCGCCAAGTGCAGCATGTCGGCGGCACTTTTGGCTTCTGCATGGCGGGCATCAAGTGCCCCTCGACACAGGTCACGCGCAATGCGGTTGTGCAACATGCCAAAGAGTGTGCGCCGGTCGATGCTATTGAAAAAGCTGGCAATATCCAGTTGCAAATACCACCCGGCATGGAAGCGCTGACTGAGCGGAGTCGAAGCCAGATCACGCGAATAGGCCCGTGTGAACGCTTGCAGTCTATCCACCGCAGCATGGGTGCCTTTGCCGCAGCGGTTGGCAAAGCTGTCGTGAATGAATACCGGCTCAAAATGCTTTTCAAACCAGGGCACCAGTACATGGTGTACTACACGGTCACCAAATTCAGCGGCCAGTATTTCTCGTGGTTTGGGGTGCAGGGTCACGAAGCGAGAGGCGCGGGAGGGGCGCCAGGACTTTTGTTGCAGTGCCTGGGCAGTATCAACCAGATTGTCGAGCAAACCGATCTCATACCGCTGGGCTTTGCGCGTGCCACGCTTGCCACGCCGACAGGTTTGCCAAGCCTGGTACAGCGCTGCAAAGTCAAAATGTGACTGTGTCATGGCGCGCGCCCTATCACGCTCCGCTGCGCACAAGCCGGACCGCGTTGTTGTTGCTCCGGTTGTTGTTGTTGGCGTTGCCATTGTTGAAATTGACGTTCCACGCGTTGTTCGAATTGTTGGCATTGGGAGAGCCCGACCAAAAGTTCGAACCGAATAACCTGCGCACTTCTGGGTTTTCCCCCGCCTGTGGTCCATCCCCAAGGTAGGGCCACAGGCATCGCAATGCCAAATCTTCCCGGCTGAGCAAGATTTGGCGGCACAGGCGCACAGTGATATCGGTACACGCTCATGCGCCCCCCGGATGGGACGCCGCCTGGGCTGCTGACCGCGCCCTTTTCCACAACCCCCCGCTCTGTTTGCCTAGCGCAACGATTAGTTCCACCAGGCGCTGAAACTGGGCGAAGGAGGCAAAGGCCTCGACTTCCTTGGCCAGTTGCAGTGTCATTTTGAGGTCTTCCACCTGCCACACCAGTTGTTCGATTTGCCGGGTGCGCGTAGCCGTATCGTCGCACTGCGCCGCACGCGCCACGCGGCGGCACACGTTCATGGCTTGGCGCCGCAGGTCGCTTCCCAGTACATATTTGTGGTAACGCGGAAACTGGCGCACGGCGTTTTCTATTTCCCGCGCCAATTGCGTGGCATCACGCCACAACGGCAATTGACGGTAACGAGGGCCTTGTCTGGCGGGCGCTGTCATGGCAAAAAGTCCAAATCACTGTCCGCCGCGCACAAGCCGAACCGCGTAGCCGTAGCCCCGGATGGGGTTGGGGGCGCCGCCACCGTCGAAATCGACGCCCCACGCGGACCTCGAATTGTCGGCATAGGGAGAACCCGACCAAAAGCTCGAACCGGGTGTATTGGGGAAGTAGTCCGGGTCAATGGCTGGATTCACGCGCCCCAGATCAAGAATGCTTGTCAGTTCCTTGCGGGATGGCATGCGCCAGTCACTTGCGCCGCATAGACCCGCCGCATTGACATCTTGCACAAATTTCTCGGTGTCGCAGTGACCGCTGGTAAAACAAGTGCCGCCAGAAGCTGTGCCAACAAAGCCGCCATTGATGGCCGAGTTGCGGTTGTACCAGGTGTAGGTGTGGCTTTGGCTACGCAGACCGGAGGTGGTTTTGACTTCCCAGATGAGGCCCGTCACGTTGTCGCGCGTACAGGCCCAGTCGGTAGGGCCATTACCCAACACAGCGCTTGCGGACAGGACGCTGCCGTTGTTGGCAATCTTGGTGAAGTCAAAGCCCTTGCCGCCGCCGCCCGTTTTACTCAGCGAGCCAGCCGCCGCCTGCGCGTCGCGCCCATAACGTGCATCCTGGCGCGGGTAGGTGCCGCCGTCTTTCGCCACCGTGGCGCAACTGGCGGTGTTGGTGCTGGCATCACCGCAGAAGGTGATGCCGGTGTCATTCAGGCCACTGGCGAAAGCTTGGCTTGTAAACAGAACTGCTGCAATCAAAATACAAGGCAGACGAACCTCAGCAAACGGATGGGACTTGGAAAGCATAGAAAAACTCCAGAAATGGATAGGGAGTCGGTATTTGGCCTCAATGATCATCAAACAGCGGGGGCGAGGGTGCTTGACGTAGTGGGTAAATGTAGCGCATGGAATGCGCATACTTTGTGCATGGATTTCAAATCCGGTGAACATTTTCCGGCGATAAAAGTTGCGTGATGATTATTGGGTTAATCATGACGCCGTTTGAACCAATTTAATTGGCGGGAATGAGGACTCCCGTCTGCAAGGCAACTACACATCCTCGGTTTTGGCTTCCGTTTTCTTGCCACCATCGCTGGGAGTTGGCACCGTACCTTTGGGCAGTGCCACCGTGATGCCAGCCTCAATGATCTTTCCGCCTTCCAGTTTCCCCTGGATGATGGCGGTTTGATCCGGATCACTCAGGAGTGCTTTTCTGTAGGACTTGGGGTTGAATTCCGCCTTGAGCTTGTCGCCTTTGCACTGGAAAATTATTTCCGTCGGAGTGGCTTTTTTATTGGGGACCGGCTCAGGCGCTGGTGGAAGATCGCCTACTTTCGTCGTAAAAGTGATCTTGAATGCCTTCACTTCAACAACGGGTTTCCCACTGGATGGCTTGGGTTCCGACTTCAACAGTGCTTCCACCTTCTCGGCCAGATCTGGGGGCCACTGTTCCTCTGGCACTGTGCACATCGTGTCAAGGGTCGCATCGTCCAAGGGGCTGCGCTTGTACTTCTTCGCCAGTGCTGCCAGCATCGCAGCCACTTTGGGTGAGGGGGTGTATTCGGTATTGTTCATTTTTCAGTGTCGCTGAACTGTCCGGCGTTACCCGGTGACGCTGCTGCCTTCTTCCGCAGCCTGTACGCCTTCTGTGAAGCCTTGCTGGCATCTGTCTGTTTGTACGCCTTCTGTGAAGCCTTGAATGCCTCTGTCTGTTTGTACGCCTTTTGGTAGGACTTTTGGTATTCCTTGTAGGCATCCGTCTGCTGGTACTCCTTCATGTATTTTCTGTGACGTTCTTTGTAGGCATCCGTCTGCCAGTATTCACGCCAACACGCCTTACAGCGGGAGTCCAAGCCATCTTTGTTTCGCATTTTTTTCGAAAACTCCGCTTCGTTTTTCTCTGTTTTGCACTTGCTGCACGTTTTCATCCCTAAGCCCCAATCGTCTGAGTGTCGCTAGGAGCCTGTCGGGCTTGAACGCTGGATATGCGAATCACGTTGAAAGTGGGTGACAAGACGGCCAGATACACTCAGTCCCCCCTTCTGAGCAAAACATCCATGAGCAAATTCCGTGACATCGACAACGACGCAGTGTTCAAGCAAGCGCCGAACGAAGATGAATGTCTTCCGATAGGCCACCTTGCCCGGTTCGTACATGGCGTAGTCAAGCAAATGGATTTGAGTGCGTTCGAGAGTGAGTACGTTGGCTCGGGCAGCAAGCCCTACGCGCCTGCGACTTTGCTGTCTTTGTTTATCTATGGCTACATCACCAGGACGTTTGCGAGTCGCAAGCTTGAAGCGGCCACATACGACTCAATTGCTTTTCGATTTCTGGCTGGCAACATGCACCCTGACCATAGTACGCTGGCGGAATTCAGAAAGCGTTTTCAGGGATTGTTCAAGGACATATTCAAGCAAGTTCTGCGTATTGCCTACGAAATGGGAATGGTAAAGAAGGGTTTGGTTGCGGGGGACGGTACGAAAATCCGCGCCAACGCGAGCAAGCATGCTGCCATGTCTTACGCATACGCGCAGAAACTTGAGGTGCAGTTGGAAAGAGATCAATGAACTTCTGGCCGAAGCTGCGAAGGCCGAGGACGATAACAGCCAACTTCCTGCAGGGCTGAACATTCAAAATGAAATTGACCTGCGCGAAGATTTACGGGAGAGAATTGTCGGGCCAAGACCGAAATCGAGCGACGCGCAAAAGAACGCGATGTATATGAGCGTGCGCAGTACGAGGAAAATTGGCCAGGTACCAAGCCAAGGAGGCACAGCGCAAGGCATGGGAAGCGGCCAACGTGGAAAAAGCCGCCCGGCAAGCTGCTGCTCGGACCAAGAAGGAATTAATGCGACAAGCCCAGGCTACACAGGCTGGCACGTTGCTACCAGAAAAGAAGTCCGGCATGCCAAAAGAGCCTGTTGCGGGTCCGCGCCCCAGCGACCAAGTGAACTTCACGGACGAAGAATCGCGCATCATGCCTGTCTCTGGCGGTGGCTTTGATCAGTGCTACAACTCCCAGGCCGTGGTAGCAGAAGGCACCATGCTCATCATGGCAGCCTTTGTCACCCAAGAGACCAACGATAAAAGCAGGTTGCCCCCATGCTGAAAGCCTTGGACGAACTCACCCCATCGGCCTTCCTGCGGCACAGGCCATTGCGCTTGATACGGGCTATCACAGCGCGGCTAACGTCGATACCAGTCTCGCTGCCGGTATTGAGCCACTCATTGCAGCCAGTCGCGAGAATCATCACCCCGGCCCAATGGAGCGATTTGTCGAGCCACCTCCTTTGCAAGACGATGCCACTCCAGTACAAAAAATGGCACACGAATTGAAGACGGTTGCAGGCAAAAAACGCTATGCCCTGCGCAAGCAGACCGTCGAGCCGGTCTTCGGTATCATCAAGTCCATCATGGGGTTTTGCCAGTTTTCAATGCGCGGTCTTGCCGCTGCAGAGAATGAATGGAACATGGTGTGCTTGTCCTGGAATTTGAAGCGCATGGCCGTATTGCGCCTGAAATAAGCGGAGAACCCAAAAAACCCAAATTTAGCCAAAAAACAGAACATTTATGACAAAAACCGAAGCTTTTGTCGATGTATTCGGCACTCTCAGGTTAAGCCCGACAGGCTCCTAGATGGTGTGGCTTTACCCGCTGAAGCTGCTGCCTTCTTCCGCAGCCTGTAGGCCTGCATGTATTCCCTGTTTTTTTCCTTGTAGGCATCCGTCTGTCTGTACGCCTTCCGGTATTCACTGTGTTTTTCCTTGAAGGCATCCGTTTGTCTGTACTCTTTCATGTATTTCATGCAACGTTCCTTGTAGGCATCCGTCTGCCAGTATTCCCGCAAACAAGCCTTATAGCGTGAGTCCAAGCCATCTTTGTTTTGCGTTTTTTCGAAAACTCCGATTCGTCCTTCTCTACCTTGCACCTGCTGCACGTTTTCATTCCTGCGCTCCAATCGTCTGATGGCGTAATTTTCCCATCTGGTACTGGCTCATACTAACCAAATGGAACAAGGAGGCCAGCAAGGTGGCATGGTGGTGCCGCTACAGGGCGCATGGCAACAACTTGGTTAGTCTGCTGGCGCTCAAAAGCGCATGAAGTCATATTGAAGGGGTATCGCAGCACGTCAAAACGTGAGTTTCCCCGAGTAGCCCCCGGCCACACCCGGATTCACGGGTAGGTTGCCGTTTGAACAGCGGTTTGAGGTTTACCGTTCGCACATTGGGCCTGAGCTAAAGTTTCAGCCCAGCCTTGATGCGTGCCGCCAGTATGGCTGTGCTTTGCACGGCCCCCTTTGTCTATGGGGTAACAAAACACTACTCCCCCGAATTCCGAAAATATTGGCCACTTTACGTGTCCGACACGTGTAAACTTTGTCATGGCCTGAGTACTCATTTCCGTGACTTACCGTGGTGCCTACGTATCGGAAGGCACCGACTTGATCCGCCGATTTTGCAAGCTGTACCATAGACAGGGCTAAGAGGCTGTGGGCACACCACAGAAGGGATAGCGAACCACCCATAACGAGACCAGTTCAGACGCATGACCGCCAACGCATTCCACAACATCACCCAGATCGAGACCAGCCTGTGGGAAGCCGCCGACCAGCTCCGCGCCGAACTCAAACCTCACCGCCACCGAATACTCCATGCCGGTGCTGGGCGTGATCTTTCTGCGCCACGCCACCAACCGCTATCAGACTGCGTTGCAGGCCATTGAAGCCGACCAGGCCGCAGGCACCATGCCCAAACGCCCCTTGGGCAAGGCCGATTTCATCAAGCGCCGCGCCCTCATGCTGCCCGAGGCAGCGCGTTATGACACCCTTTTGAGTCTGCCCTCTGGGGCCAGCCTGGGCGGTGCCCTGGTGGCCGCCATGAATGCTATTGAGGCTGACTTCCCGCCCCTGCAGGGCAGCCTGCCCAAAGATTACGACCGCTTTGACAACAAGCTGCTAGAGAACCTGCTGCGCTGCTTCGACAGCCATGCCTTGCGTACCGCCACCGGCGATGTGTTTGGCCGTATCTACGAATACTTCCTGATGAAGTTCGCCATGCAGGGGGCGCAAGACAACGGCGAGTTCTTTACCCCGCCATCCTTGGTGCAAACCTTGGTCAACGTCATTGAACCCAACCACGGCGTCGTGGCCGACTTGGCCTGTGGCTCTGGCGGCATGTTTGTGCAAAGCAGCCACTTCATTGAGCACGAAGGCTTCGAGACCATGAAGCGCGTCACCTTCTATGGTCAGGAGAAAACCCCCACCACCATCCGCTTGGCCAAGATGAACCTGGCCGTGCATGGTCTGGAAGGCGATATTCAGGAAGCCAACACCTTCTACGAAGACAAGCACCGCCTGCAAGATGGCCGAGCGCTGTGGGGCAACGTGGACTTCATGATGGCGAATCCGCCATTCAATGTGGACAAGGTCGATGCCGAGTCCATCAAGACCGACCGACGCCTGCCCTTTGGCCTACCTGGCGTAAACAAAGAAAAACACGTATCCAACGGCAACTACCTGTGGATTTCGTATTTTCACAGCTACCTGTCCCCCACGGGGCGGGCAGGCTTTGTCATGTCGTCCCAAGCCAGCAGCGCAGGCCATGGCGAGAAGGAAGTGCGCCGCAAGCTGGTAGAAACGGGCGATGTGGACGTGATGGTCGCCATCCGCTCCAACTTTTTCTACACCCGTACCGTGCCCTGCGAGCTGTGGCACTTTGACAGGGCCAAGCCTGCTGAGCGCAAAGACCAGGTACTGATGCTCGATGCCCGTAATGTCTACCGCAAAGTTACCCGCAAGATTTACGACTTTTCACCCGAGCAGCAGGCCAACCTGACCGCCATCGTGTGGCTGTACCGGGGCCAGCAAGAACGCTTTCTAACTCTGGTGCAAAGCTACATCACCCGCCTTGGGACAGAAGCGGCAGGCGTAGATGACGCACTTACTGCGTTTGAAGCCACGCTGACGGCCAACAAGACACCCGTGGCAGCGTTTGATGACAGTGTGAAAGACATCGAAGCCCTGCCGCAAGACAAACGTCAAGGGCTGACAGACGCCCTGGCCGAATGGAACAGTGCCGCCACGGCCTACGCCGTCGACCGTGCCACCTTGGTTACCGGGTTGGCCGCATTCTGCAAGTCGGTAGCCCAGCCGGTGCAGACCAACAAGGCCCAGCACACCGCCCGCCAAACCTTTGACCCTCTGGCCGAATCTGCCCGTGGCCTGGTCAAGCAAATTGACCTACTCTACAAACTGGTTGCCCGCGCCGCGCAACTAGCGCAAGAGCTGGCCGCGAGTGACGATGCCGCCGAGTTCATTGACCGCCGTGCTGTGGGCAAACTTATCAAGCAGCTCGACGAAGAACGCAAATCCGCTGTAGAACAGCTCAAAGACTGCGCCTACCTACACCGCCAGATCGTCTGGCTGCAAGACCGCTTCCCCAAGGCTGAAATGGCCGACGTGCCGGGCCTGTGCAAAGTCGTCACCCGCGCCGACATCGAAGCCGCCGACTGGAGCCTGACCCCCGGCCGCTTTGTCGGCGTGGCCCCGGCTGAGGTGGATGATGACTTCGACTTCGAGCAAACCCTGCGAGACATCCACCTGGAGCTAGCGGATTTGAACCGGGAATCGGTGGAGTTGGCCCTGAAGATTCAAACCAACTTTGAGGAGTTGGGGGTATGAGGGGGGATGGACGCTATGTTTTTAGCAGCTGCTTGCGCACGTCCCACCGGGTCTGCAGGCCAATTTCATACTTGATATGTGTCGAAATTCAAATAGCGGTGTTGGCAATGATTCAGGGGAATGCAGGAGGGCCAGATGCCTAGGCTGTCAAAAACATTGGCGGACATATGTATTCTTAAGACTGGTAAACTCGACTCAAATGCAGCCGTGGCCGGTGGCCAGTTCCCATTTTTCACCTGTGCTCAGGAAACTTTTCGAATAGACAAAGCAGCATTTGATACCGAGGCAGTATTACTTGGTGGGAACAATGCAGCAGGGATATATCCATTGAAGTATTTCAACGGGGAATTTAACGCATATCAACGCACCTATGTAATCGAAGCGTTGGATAAAAGTGTTCTGTCTATTAGGTTTTTGTACTACTCGCTACAGCAGTCACTTGCTCATTTTCAGAGCATGTCCATCGGAGCGGCAACACAATATCTAACTAAGTCGCTACTTAACAATTTCAATGTTCTCCTGCCTTCGATTAGCATTCAAAATTCAATTGTCGACATACTCTCCACCTACGACGACCTGATCGAAAACAACCGCCGCCGCATGGCCCTGCTCGAAGAGTCTGCCCGGCTGCTCTACCGCGAATGGTTCGTCCGCCTACGCTTCCCCGGCTATGAACACACCCCCATCGTGGATGGCGTGCCGCAGGGGTGGGAACGTAAGACGCTCGGCGAGGTAACTGACATCAATCAGCGCAATGTAGCCAACGCGTTCGATGGCGAGATTGAATACATTGACATCGCTTCGGTAACCCGAAACTCAGTCAATGAAACGACGACATACGAGTTCCGTGATGCACCGGGGCGGGCGCGACGCATCGTGCGCCATGGCGACATTATTTGGTCGTGCGTCCGCCCAAATCGCCGCTCTCACGCAGTGATATGGCAACCTGCCGAGAATCTTGTTGCCTCTACAGGGTTCGTCGTCATATCGCCGAAGTCGTTGCCGACTTCTTTTCTATACCAAGCCGTCACCACAGACTTGTTCGTCGGGTATTTAGAAAATCATGCAAAAGGCGCGGCTTATCCCGCAGTTGTTTCTGGTGACTTTGAACGTGCCACGATTCTTGTTCCGACACCTGCGCTAATCACGGCGTTTGATGATTTTGCCGAGTCGCTGCTTTGGCAAACACAAAATCTACGATTGCAAAATCACAAGCTCCGCGCCGCCCGCGACCTGTTGCTGCCGCGTCTGATGAGTGGAGAATTGGCGGTATGAACCTCGAAGACCAGCACACCGACCTCAAATCCCTGCGCACCGTCACCGGTAAGTCGGCGGATTGGGACGCGTTGGCCAAAGACTGCGTGTGTTTTGCCAACGGCGCGGGTGGCCGCTTGCTGATTGGCATTGAAGATGGCCAGACCCTGCCGCCTGCCGCTCAGGTTGTGGTGCCCGAGGTGCTGGACCGATTGCGCAAGCGCATGGGCGAGTTAACCGTGAATGTGCAGGCGCTGCCCAGTGTGCAGAGGGCGGCCAATGGTGGTGAATTCATCGAGCTGGTAATTGACCGCTCGCCCAGCGTGGCATCCACCAAAGATGGCCGCTATTTCCTGCGCGTGGGTGACACTTGCCAGCCTGTGCTGGGTGACGATGTATTGCGGCTGGCCAACGAGCGCCCCGGCAGACCGTGGGAGGCCATGGACAGTGGCGTACCGCGAAGTGCTGTGAATGCCGCCAAGCTGGCGGGTTTCGTACAAGGCATAGCAGCGTCGGGCCGGGTGAAAGAGTCGGTCAAGGAAAAAGGCGCAGATGCGCTGCTAACGCACTACGGTCTGGCCCAAGGCCCAACGCTGACCCGCCTGGGCGTGCTGTTGCTGGGTGGCACCGCAGACCGCCGTGCTCTGGGCACCGCTCCGCTGGTGCAGGCCATCAAGTACGACGAGCACGGCCAGAAAATCAACAAATGGGTGTGGGACGACTGCGAGCTGTCACCCGTGGAGCTGGTGGATGCCGTGTGGCGCGAGGTACCGGACTTTCGCGAGAGCTACGAAGTGGCCGAAGGGCTGTACCGCCGCAGCGTGCCCGCTTATGACGAGAAGGTGGTGCGCGAGCTGCTGGTCAACGCGCTGGTACACCGGCCCTACACCCAGCAGGGTGACATATACCTTAACCTGCACCCCGAGCGGCTGGAGGTGCTCAACCCCGGCCGCCTGCCGCTGGGAGTAACTCCACGCAATATGCTGCACGCCAGCCGCCGCCGCAATGAGGGGCTGGCGCGGGTTTTTCATGACCTTGGCCTGATGGAGCGCGAGGGCAGCGGCTTTGACCTGATCTATGACCGGCTTCTGTCCCAAGGTCGCCCTGCACCGGTGCCGGAAGAGGGCGCGGACTGGGTCAAGGTGACAATTCAGCGGCGCATTGCCAAACCCGACGTGATGCGGCTGCTGACCGAGGCCGACGCCCGCTTTCAGCTCACCCAGCGCGAGCGCATAACCCTGGGCGTGTTGGCGCAGACGGAGGGCATGACGGCCCGAGAACTGGGTGCCGTGCTGGAGTCGGACGGTGGGGATGATTTATCCGTGTGGTTGGGGCGGCTGGTTTCCACCGGCTTGGTACTCACCACCGGCAAGACTTCAGGCATGCGTTACTTTGTGGCATCCGATTGGTTGCGTGGTGCACAGCTTGATCACAAGACAACGCTAACCCGCATCACGCCACACCGTTTGCATGCCTTAATAGTGGAAGACTTGGCGCGGTACCCCGAATCGTCCAGCGCCGACATTAACCGGCGCATTGGGGTGGAGATTTCGGCCAAGACCGTCAAACGGGCTTTAGACGAATCAGTGGGTACCGGAGAGGTAGCCTATTCCGGCGACCGCCGCTGGCGGCGTTACCGTTTGATTGGCGATGGTTCTAAAGGACAAAAGGGAGGGTAGTTTTGATGAAACCTATTAGCCTTGCGCCATGCAAACCATCTAAGTTATTGATTTGCTTGTATTTTCATAAAAGACATGTGACGAGTTTGTCCTTTATGCCCCATCTCGTAGTCCGATAGAACCCATGGCCTACACCGACATCAACAGCGAAGACCGCCTGGTGCAGGCCACCTTTGCCGAGCACTTGGAACATACCCTGGCCTGGGACAGTGTTTATGCCTGGAACCAGGAAACCTTTGGCCCCACCGGCACCCTGGGCCGCACCAGCGAGCGCGACGCGGTCCTGGTGCGCGACTTGCGTTCTGCGCTGGTCCGGCTCAACCCGCAGCTTCCCACCCCAGCCATTGAAGAGGCCATCACCAAGCTGACGCACCACGACTTTTCGCGTTCGCTGTTGCAGCACAACCAGGCGTTTCACACGCTGATCCGCGACGGTGTGCCTGTGAGCTACCGCAATGCGCAGGGACAATTGAGCCACGCGCAGGCGGCTGTGATTGACTTTCGCAACCCAGCCAATAACCGCTTTCTGGTGGTGCGCGAACTCAAGCTCACCGGCCTGCGCACCCCCAACTACAACCGCCGGGCCGACCTGGTGTGTTTTGTGAATGGCCTGCCGCTGGTGTTCATCGAACTGAAGGCTGTGTACAAGAACATCCGCGCGGGCTTTGATGGCAACCTGCGCGATTACATGGACGAGAACGTGGTGGCCCATGCCTTTCACCACAACGCCTTCTTGATTGTCAGCAACGGGCACAACGCCCGCTTTGGCTCCATCACCAGCACCTGGGAGCATTTTGGCGAGTGGAAGCGCCTGAATGAAACCGATGTGGGCAATGTGGCCGCCGAGGGGTTACTGAACGGCATGTTGGCCAAAGACCGACTGTTGGACATTCTGGAAAACTTCATCTTGTTCGATGCCAGCAAGGCGGGGGCCGTGCGCAAGGTGGTGGCGCGTAACCACCAGATGTTGGGTGTCAACCAGGCGGTGGCGTCCGTGGTGCGACAAGAATCTTTGAAGCGGGAATTCCCCACCGGCAAACGGCTGATACATCGCACCATTGAGTTGCCTTATGCCGAGACTGAGAAGGCGGCCAATGACAGTTTGTTGGACTATCCGATTGCTGCCGAGCCTGCACCGCAGTACCTGCAAATCATCGAGCGCGCCCACCCGGACCTGGGCCGCCTGGGCGTGGTGTGGCACACGCAGGGCAGCGGCAAGTCGTATTCGATGGCCTTCTTTGCCGAAAAGGTGCGGCGCACCGTTCCGGGCAACTTTACCTTTGTGCTGATGACTGACCGCGACGACCTGGACAGCCAGATTTACAAGACCTTTGTCGGCTGTGGCGTCGCCGACGAGCAGACACCCCGCGCCAGCTCGGGCCGCGAACTGCAACGCCTGCTGTCCGAAAACCACCGCTATGTGTTCAGCCTGATCCACAAGTTCAACCAAGAGGTGACGCCCGACGCCCCCTACAGTGAGCGCGACGACATCATTGTTGTGTCTGATGAGGCGCACCGCACCCAATCGGGCAAACTGGCCCGCAACATGCGCATGGCGCTGCCCAACGCGGCGTTCATCGGGTTTACCGGCACGCCGCTGTTCAAGCACGACCAGCTGACCAAGCGCATTTTTGGTGACTATGTGTCGCGCTACGACTTCAAGCGCAGCGAGGAAGACGGGGCCACCGTCAAGCTAGTTTATGAGAATCGGGGCGAAAAGCTGGGCCTGGCCAAGCTGGATTTGAACGACCGCATTTCCGTTGCCGTGGACGCCGCCGACCTGGACCCCGACCAAACCGCCTTACTGGAAAAGCTGTTGGGCAAAGACTACGAAGTCATCACCGCCGATGAACGGCTGGACCGCATTGCCACCGATTTTGTAGAGCATTGCAGCACCCGCTGGGAAGCCGGTAAGGCCATACTGGTGTGTATCGACAAGATCACCTGCGCACGTATGCTCAAGCTGATTGGGCCGAAGTGGACGGCCAAGGCTGCCGCTGTACGCTTAGAAGCGCAGGCCAAGCTGGCGGCCATAGCCACCGCCGCTGATGACGAAGCTCGTCAGATACTGCATGCACAGCGCGACCGACTGCTGGCCAAGGCCGCGTGGATGGATGAAACCATCATCGAGCTGATCATCAGCGAAGCGCAAAACGAGGTGGCTGACTTCAAAAGTGGGGTTTTGACGTCATCCCTCACCGTTCAGTGATGAAGCTGGGGTTTGAGACGGCAGACGGTCAACGTGTGGATGTGGAAACCGCGTTCAAAAACCCCAAGCATCCGTTTCGCATTGCGGTGGTGTGCGCCATGTGGCTCACTGGCTTTGATGTGGAGTGTCTGTCCACGCTGTACATCGACAAGCCTATGCGGGCGCACACGCTAATGCAGGCCATTGCCCGCGCCAACCGCGTGTACCCCGGCAAAGACTTTGGCCTGATCGTGGACTACAACGGTATGCTCAAAAGTCTGCGCGAAGCACTGGCGCAGTACGCGCTGGGGGACGATGGTGGCGAAGCTGAAATCGTGGCACCCATTGAGGAGGGAGTCGCTGCCCTCGCCGATGCTATTACCGTTACCGAAGCCCACCTGCGTGGGCTGGGCTTTGAGGCGAGCCGCCTGCTGGGCACCAAAGGGTTCGCCCGCATCCAGTTGCTGGCCGATGCGGTGGAGGCGGTTTACACCAGCGATGAATCCAAACGCCGGTATGAAATCTTGCGCCGGGTGGTGTTCAGCCGGTTCAAGGCGTTGCTGGTGGAGCCTTCCGCATTGATCTATGCCGAGCGCCATGACAACCTGGAAGCCATCTACAAAAGCTCAGCGAGCGGCGCGACACGGCGGATGTAAGCGAGCTGCTCAAACTGCTGCACCGCATCGTCAATACGGCGATTGCCTCCCAAGGGCCGGGTGGCGATCAGGCCAGTGGGCTTACGGTGGACCTCTCGCAGATCAACATGGAAAAGCTGCGTGATGAGTTCGCCAGGAAGGTGAAGCGCAAGGCCACAGTGATTGAAGACATCCGCCAGATCGTGGAAGAAAAGCTGGCCCAAATGCTGGCGGCCAATCCGCTGCGCATGAACTACGAGAAGAAGTACCAGGAAATCATCGCCGCCTACAACCAGGACAAAGACCGTGCCACGGTGGAAGATACCTTCGCCAAACTGATGGACCTGGCCAACAGTCTGAACGATGAGCAACGCCGCGCTGTCGATGAAGGCTTGAGCGAAGACCAATTGGCCCTTGTTTGACTTGGTGCAACGGGCCGACCTCAGCAAGGCAGATCGCGAGCGCATCAAGCAGGCCAGCAAAGAGTTGTTGGCGGGTGTGCTGGCAGTCATCGCGCCGCTAGACCGCTGGACCGAGAAAGAGCAAACGCAGGCCGAGGTCGAAACCTTCATTCTTGACCACGTTTACCAAACCCTGCCTGAGCCACCTTACACGTCCAACGACAAAGCCGAAGTGGCGCAGCTGGTGTACCGGCATATCTGGCAGCAGAGTGTGCGGGATCAGTTGACTGGTGGTAGTCCCCAATGACTATTTATGGGACCAAGACGTTTTCAACCCGTTTAGTTGCGGGCCTCGCTCTGGCATACAGCACACTGGAAGTGTAGCATTTTCAGTGAAAGCTGTAATATAAACAGTGATTTCAGCTGCCAAGTGAGTAATTTGAGTTTTTTTCACAAAAAAAAGCGCTGATTTCCAACAAATTGCTCAGCTTTTTACAGCGATAAAATCGCTGAATTTTGCGTAAATTGCCCCAAAACTCGGCATTTATGGTGTAATTTTTGCGATTTTTGGTCAAAATCGGGAAATTTGCGATTTCACCATCTATATTACACATCCTGAAGCGACAGCCAAACGCGCCTCTTGCCCAACCCTGCGAAATCTTTAGAAGTGCGTAGATTGGCGACGGAATTTTCTGGAGTTCCGGCTTAGACCCCCACAATGTGAAAAAATGGGAATTTCGAGGACTGGTCAGGATGCGACATTTGGCGTCGTGCGGTTGGATTTCCTATCCGTTACGATTGAAACCATGACCTGAGGCCCCAGAAACTTGAGCTTCACGATGCAGCTGCAACACAGCAAATAGCCGCCATTTGCTAGGACATCTGCGCCGGATCAGCCTTTATTCACCGGAGTACACATGGCCGCTACCGCTTCTACCTACTTTAACGACGTCCAAAAACTCTATATTGCATACTATCAACGCCCTGCTGACCCCGGTGGTTTGATATTCTGGTCCCAGATGATTCTTGCCCATGACGGCGATGTTGGTTCCGTTGTTGATGCTTTTGTCACCAGCGCGGAATCTACCGCGTTGTACGGCGCTGTAACCTTGCAAACCATTGGCGAGGTGATAGACAAGGTGTATATGGCCTTGTTTGGCCGCGCAGTCGACCAAACTGGCAAACAGTTTTACGTTGATGGCTTTACGGTCGGCACCTTCACCGCTGGCACCATCGTGCGCAACATCCTTGATGGAACCAAGGGGGAGGATGCTTTTGCCATCATGAACAAGTTAAGCGATGCTAACTTGTTCACCGTTGCAGTTGATGGCCACCCCACGACTGATGCCAACTTTGGTGCTGGCACTTCTTTTTCTGCTACCTACGGCGGTACTGCCGATGCTGTGGCTGCGCGTACTTGGCTGGCCACAGTCAATGCCCAATCCACCTCGATCAAGACCGCCAGCGAAGTGGCGGATTTTGTCCGCACCACCATTGCTGATACCGGTGATCCGATCAAGGACACCAGCAGTGTGATGAATACCCCTTTAACCTCTGGATCAGTAACAGCCACCGCCGCCGCTGAAGCGTTTGTCTATCCGTACAAGATGGTAAACGGTCGCCCTACCAAAGCCACGGGAGGCGAGGTCACCATTAACGGCTTTGATACAGCCAAAGACAAACTGGTCTTTGAAGATGTTGGCACGGGCACTGTATTCACCAAAGCACAATTCCTAGCCTTGGCGGGAGTCGTCGTTGCAGATGATCCTTTTGCCATCGCAGCCAGTATTTATTTCGATCCCGATACAGATGCAGGTGTTCTTGGCGGAGTGAGTCTGACAGGTGTGACCATCAATGCCATTACGATTGAGACCATCGCATGATAATGACCTTGGCAGGCCAGATTGCGACATGGTTCAAAAACCACGTTTTTTGCTGAACACTGTCCACACAAAAGTGTTCACTGGATTTGAACCATGCCCGTTTTACGTTCAGAGCGGGCTTGTTCGGTCACAAAATGTCCTCTATCACTTCCCAGGTTCCGCCTTTGGCCGGGCCTACGCGGCGGATGCAACCGGCTTCGCGCAGGGCTTTCAAATGTTTTTCTACACCGCTGGTCGAGGCCATGCCAGCAACGGCTGCCAGCGCCACGGTGCTGATTTGTGGGTTGCGGCGCATGGCCTGCAATAAGGCCATGCGGGTTGCTGTGGCTTTTTCACCCCACTTTTCACCCCACTTTTCACCCCACTTTTCACCCCTCACCAGGGGTTTGGCTGGCACAAACGCAAACATCACCCACACCCCGCCGTCTTCTAATTGCAAAACCGGCGCCTGCAAACCGGCATCCAGACAGGCCTGCACCATACGCTCAATGCCGCGCCCCCAGGACTCGATTTGCCCACCACGGAAAAATGCATTCGCCACATCCGGGTTAAAGGGTGCAGAGGCGTGCTTGCCAAGCAGACGCTCCACCGTCCACTCTGGGGACAAACGGCCTGAGTTCCAGATCATCAGCTTGTCGGCATACACGCTGATCTGGATCGGCGCGCCACTGGTGTAGTCTTTGTGCACCACCGCATTGAGCACCGCTTCGCGCAGCGCTGGCAGGGGTACCGGCCAGGTTTCCACGCGCTGCAAACCGTCGTACTGATCAACGCCTTCATGTACTTGGCTTGCAGCACCTCGATGGTTTTGTTGACCTGCAACAGCAGCGGCCCGTTGACTTCATCCTGGTAGAGCAGATCGGCATTGGTCTCAAAAAAACCAGTTTTCACAAACGCCCCGGTAAACCAGCGCCCCGGATCGGCATGAAACAGCAGCGCCGTGGCACGCTTACACACGCCGCCTTCCAGCAAATGCAGGCGCTCCAGTAGCGCAGCGTCGGGCTCATGCAGCGTCTCCTGGGGTAAGCGCTGGCTGCGCACGGCCTGCTGGCGAAATAGCGCCAAGGCACCGGTGTCCAGATCGGCCACCTTCAGGCCTGGCAGCGACACACCATCCCAGTGCAGCCCCTGCTTTTTCAGCAAAAAGTGCGACAGTGCCGCACCTTTCAGCTCCTGCTTGGTGCTGCCACTGCGAAAGTGGTACTCGCCCTTGTAGCTGATGGGGCTGGGGTAGGGCTCCACCCACAATCTCCAGCAGCTCTTTGCCATCCTCCACCAATAAATTCACATCGACCATGATGCCCAGCACATCGCGCACCTTGTTGGGTATTTCTTCCAGCAACCGGGCCGCGTTGGCCACGCCCACGGCCTGACCTTGGTCATTGCGCCCGATCACCAACGTGCCGCCCTCGGCATTGGCAAAGCCGCAGACCCAGCGCAGGTAGTCGTCGCGCCAGGACTCTTTCCATTCGGTGTTTTGGTTTTCCTTCATAGCAGGCGAATCCTGCCGGTCAGCAGCTCCTGCATCATGGCCTGCTTGATGCTGCGACGGGCTTGCAGGGCGGCGAGTTCGGTGTCCATGTCGGAGAGGATGGCGGCGATGGCGGTTTGTTCAGCGCGTGCTGGCAACGAAAGTGTAATATAGATAGTGAAATCGCAAATTTCCCGATTTTGACCAAAAAACGTAAAAATTACACCATAAATGCCGAATTTTTGGGCAATTTACGCAAAATTCAGCATTTCATCGCTATAAAAAGCAGAACAATTTGTTAGAAATCAGCGCCTTTTTGGTGAAAAGAACTCAAATTGCTCACTTGGAGGCTGAAATTACTGTTTATATTACACAATTCACTGAAAATATTGCACTTCCAACAAGAAGCCACCGATTCACAACCGCTTCAGGCTCATACCTGAATTGGAAAATACTCTGCTACAGCATATTCCAGAAATGAAAAAGCCCCTGATGTAGAACAGCAGAGGCTTTTTGTTTTTGTAGATCACTCCAGCGTGCCTGATGGCACCGAACCCAAAGGGCGCAGAGCCATCCGGGGTTGGTTCTAACTGTTGGCGTCAGGCATTTTCTGCCATCAGCTTCTTGGCCAGGGCCATCTCAATGCTCTCCCGCTATCGTTCAACACATCCAGACCGAGTCGGCATGTCGCCCGAAGTCGATTGAGACACCGCAATTTTCTTGGCCATCAATTTCAAACAGTCCATCTGCGCACCGTCCTGGAAGCCCAGGTAGTGCACTTCAACGTGTTTCTTCTGCCCGATCCTGCCAGCTACGCCTTGCGGCTTGCTGAACGGTGTAGACATTGAAACCTGACCGCATAAACACGATGGTTGGGAACTCCAGCATCCAGACCGGTTTTCACCAGCTCGGGGTTGTACACCAGCATCAATGCCGCGTTCAACCTGCTCCATTACCCAATCCTCACGCTTTGCCGCTTCCACACTGGCGCGAAGCACAACCACCTTGAGCCCTTGGGCTTCCAGTAGGTTTTTTAGCCTGGTTGTCGTATCGCGTGTCCCGCTATAAACAGAGTACACGAGGGTCCGACGCCCCTGCTCTTTCTGCTCCTTGCACAGCTTGATCAATGCCTCCTCCTTCTTGGATTAGCATCCACTTCTTGGAATACAGCCGGTTGGTAACACAAGACCGCTTTGGTTCGAGGGTGACGCACGGTTTCGCTTCTGAAACTGCAATCTGGCCAGGCCAGCAATACGTTCATCACAACACCCAACAGTGTCACATCACCTTTGACCAAAGCCTGCTTCAATTGTTGAATCAGGCTCCTGGACATGCGTCCATACGCATCCCCTTGTTCAGTGGTCATTGGGATCGGAGTAAAGAACTCCTGGTAGGGAGGCAGTACCTTTGTCCAATGTCCTGAGCTTGAGAAACACCGTTATCGGCAGCACGTAGCGCATGATCCCTTTCGGGCCAAAGCCTGGTGCTTTACTGGTTCGATGACTGACTGTTTTACCTTTTGAGGTTCTGTGCGCCTTGGCCGTCTCCTTGTAGATGTCCTTTAATACTCCGTGTTCACGCATAAAGTTCATCGTGGCCCCGCTCTCATGGAACCGGATTTGCTGGCTGAAGCCATCAGTGACCATTTGCGCCGGATTCATGCGCCACAGTAGGTGGAACAGGTCATCGGCATAGCCTCCCATTAACGTACCGGTCAACAGCACTACCTTGCGGCATTGGCTGGCTAACACGCCCATGGCTTGACCTTGCGCAGAGCCCCTCGTTTTTGTACTCATGTCCCTCATCGACCACTAACAAGCCAAAATAGTGTTTTGGCAAGTAGCGTTTGATGAACTCGGTTGGTTGGTAGCCGCCCTCGCCTATGCTGAATTCAAAGTGGCCAGTCGCCGCTCCATGCGTGCTGCTTGCCGGTCGTTAAACACCAGGTCACCGTTCTCATCCATGAGGTTGAGAAATTCGTACACATTGTCCCCCAGCATGCTGGAGATCAGTTCTTCACCAAAGGTTTTGAGCAGCTTTGGGCTGTCTTTTTCACCAATGGTCGGCATCTGCTTTAACGCATCCATCACCAAGTCAGTCATGGATTTGGCCGCTGTTCCTTACGGATCAAGGTCCAAAGCTGACTGCCACAGTGCGTGCATTTGCAATGGTTGTCACTGAGCACGACGTTCGCCAGTTCCAAGGAAATGGGGTGATCGCCGCCATCACTGTCAGGCTGTGTTACCACGGCCCCGCAGTCAGGACATGAGGCATATTTGAATACTTGCGTGTCCTGCCCATCATTGACGCTTTCCAAAACCCGTTTTACGTTGTACGAAGGCTTCCAGTGAAATCCCATACGCATACGCACTCGACCCAGAATAAAAACTCTGGCCGACTGGGTTCGATGAGTTCGGATTTAACGCCCCTGCCGTTGCAACGCCATCCTTACCGCAAGAAGCTTGCGCAAAGTGTCCTGTCCATTCAGAACCCACACCTTGGCATTGGGCACCGTGTCCATAATCTCCGACGCCACTTGTAGACAAGGTGCGGTGGGGATATGACCAAAGTACGCGGTAGCTGCTCTTGCATCACTGCGGCCACAGACGGCCATCATGAGCGTTTTACCAGTGCCCATTTCAGCGTTAATAACCGCTGCCGGTTCACCGTGATCAAGCAGAAGCTTGCACACGGCTTGGACGGCCTCAACTTGCGCACATGAAAGGGCTTACGTTTCAATCCATCCATCACCGCAGCTCGTGCTTTGTGGATTAGACTTTGGGCTTCAACGGCACCGGCATACACGGGTGGGTTTAGATCGAACTTGCTCCTAGCAGGCCTTCACCAAACTGATCCAGAAAATCAGCCATTGCTATGCGTGTTCCCAACGATTCAATCTCAGGTTCCTGGGCAATCTCTTGCACTTCCACGGGTGTGTCAGTGTTGTCCACCAGGTTGGTTTCAACTTCAATCACCTCTGATTCAATATCGGCCGGCGACTTACCTGCGTCAATTTTTAGAAGGTCCATTATGTTTGCACCACCAGGTTGTTTGCTTTGAGCAATCCAACTGGCCATGGTTGGCTGATCGAGGACGACGGCGTAACGCCGGAATTTAATGTTGTCATGAAAGGTTCTCCGAAAATGAAAACGGAGAACCAGCGCGAGGCTAGGTTCCTCGCTGGGTTTGAAAAATGGAAAGCTACGTTCTACTCATCCAAAGTCAGTTGCTTGGCTTTCACCATCTCACTCGGACCGCTGCTAGAAAGTGCTGTCCAAGGCTGACACGCACCGCTGACACGGTTCCAAGGGGTTGTAAATGCCCCTGCGTTGAAACCCATCATTACCCCCTTCTCCCAACACCAGGCCATGATGCGTTCGCGCCATGGGTCTAAGCGGAATGGGCGACAGATGCTGCAAGGTATTCCAGCATCGGGTGTCAAAGTCGGCACCAGCATCACCATCGACCCGCGCGCCACTGGTGCACTGGTTTCTTGGTAATCCAGCACCCAGGAGATGCGGTTGGCCATGTCAGGACTATTCAGGATCTTCTTGAAAATCCACATCTGGCTGATCGCCCAAACAGATTCTGTTTTGGCAATCGACCGGAGTGTTTATCCGGGTGACTGGCGTCACCCACTGAGACAAGGTGCCTTTCGCCCCGGTACTACCAGGTGAAAGTCTCGAAATCCGTGTTCACTGTTGCCAAGCGGCAAACGCCGACAACAGGTGCATCAGCATTCCATCTCGACCGTAGGCCGAAATGAAGAGGGCTTCGCCGTCCTGATCGCGGATGCACGCATCCACGTACACGTTTGATAGTTCCTCAATGCGATAGGAGAGGCCTGGTGTAACTCTCTTGCGAGGTACGGTGACCGGTTGTGTTGTATCGGTATTCATCTGCAGTTCCAAAGATAGACGGGCAGACATCCCTTGCGGTGATGTGCAGACCGCAAAGGTTGAGTAAAAGGACCCAACCCGCGGGTGAGTCCTTCTATGGTGGTGTGGCCGGAGGTAAACAAACCCGTTGGTTTAATGAATCGTGTGTTCAGGGTAAAGTTCAGGGAACTTCATTCCTTCATACACAGGTACTGCGGGTTCCTGTTTGACAGGTTCCAGGCGTGGCCACTAAGGTTTTTGTGGTGCGCTTTCGCATCAGCGAACTGAACAACAGTCCGGTGAAGCAACTCGCCCAAAAAGTCCAACACTGTTGTCAAAGACAGCAGTATGCAGCGAAGGGCCAGGGGAAGGTCTGCGCGTCACTGTTGCCAACTTGAGCGGCATTAGATGCCTGCAAGGTGGCCTGTGCCTGCGCAGCCTGTACCTTGTTTGGCACGGGTTTCGGCATCAGTGAGTACCGTTTTCGCGCGAAGGACAAGCCAAGTGCTGCGTTTAGCAGCTCTGGGTTAGCACTCATCTGCTCCAAATGAGCGCCGCATAGCGGGTTCATCAATTCGCGACGAGAACTTTCCACTGCGCAATCTGAATCGCGTCCCAGTCAAGGGGCGTGGAGAGTTGCGGGATTGGCGGAATTTTGTGTGTTCGGCGAGAGCTCATTTTCAAGTTAGAAAAGGCGGACCAATGCACCCCTAACCCGCGACCTGACGGTCATTGATTGGGAATGCTTGATTTAATCGGGGTTAAGGACATAACTCTGGGTAAAGCCTTGGGAGCTTTACGGTTCGTGTTTCAAGAGTTGACACGAAACATTCCAGCATTTGAGATCGGCTGGACAAGCGACACGCAAGGCTTAAATTTTTACCAGAGATGCAAAACGCCACCACC
>JADJFE010000017.1 GCA_016708725.1 Candidatus Aalborgicola bjergmarkensis | reverse complement strand
GTAACCTCCGGTGGTCAGCAAATATCCAGCCGCGACCAGCGAAGGCAAATCAATAGCAGGAGGAGTTTCGCCAAGCAGCAGCAAACATGCGGGGGCTACAGGAAGAAAATTATGAAAAATACAACACACCCGTCCGTCATTTTTCCCTGGTACACCAACCGCGTCCAGGACGACTGAACCGGCGGTGCGATACGTGTTTAATCTTCAGGAAACCACCCCTCTGTCAGAATATCCTGCATTGACCAGGGGCAGGCATCGGGAAATACATCCAGACCAGTTTCCTTGATGGCAATGCCCACGGCGTCGTCCCATGTATTGCTGCACCATTTTGGATCAGTCAATTTGGTTTTGAGACTTGGTGTTCCGTCAAGTCGGCTTATAACGCCATTGCGTTGCACTTTGATCGTCCTTGCCCGGCTACTGCCCGTTGCCCGCTTCTCTGGCTGGTATTGCCACTTGAGCAAATGTGCCATGAGAACAGCCATACGACTTGCCAATTCGCGCTGTTCGCTTTTTCCCACGTCCTCAATCTCCTCAGCAATATTCGTCAGATCGAGCTGATCAAAGCGTCCCGTACGGATTAGCGCAGCTTGTTCGTTGGCCCATGCAACTACATCGGTTTCATAGCTAGTACTCAAGTGGCCTCCATTATTGCGGTAAAAAGCTCCCATTTTTGAAGTCACGAAAAACCTGGAACCAATCACCATCAACCCAAATCCATTCATGGCTAATTTCAACCTCCTGCTTGGGAACAGCGACCTTTTTTCCTTGTAAAAAAACTTCTGGCACTTCAGAGGCATAAGCCAATGGCACGGATGCTGTGATTCCATTCAGCGTAGGTTCAGCAGTTATGCGATGGCTATAGTATTTAACCAATCCCTGGGACCTGATATAACCTTTGCGGGTGTTAGCCTCACGAAAGAAAGGATCCATATAGTCATAAATCTGCTCATATTTGTCTTCGGTACGCAAATTCCAGAATTCATTCACCCGTTGTTTGAGGCGCTCCATATCTGGTCTTGGCATACTGACACTTGGAGAACCTGGAACAAATTCCCGCTGTCCGATAACACTCGTCGGCTCCGTGCGGTTACTAGTTTCTTGCCATGCAAGGCGATAAATGCCATTGCCCGCATATGCAACCGTTGGGAAAAAGTGGTATTGCCCTTTCTTTCCGGCCAGCACCACATTTTCAGGCAACCAAGTAACTCCGCCATCTTTTGAATAGTTTGCAGCAATCACTGGACGCGCATAGCGCATATCCACCCAGGAGACCAGTATCGAACCATCATCACCAAATGCCATCACCGGCAAAATTGTGCTGGCTGCATGTGGCGTGCCTCCACTTATACGCTGCAAACTCGAAAATTCGGCGGCATTTTCTGCCACGGCATGGAACAGGTTGACACGCGACATATCACCCTCTGGCTTTTTGCCAACCAGCAGATGTACCCGACCTTTAGGGTCAGTTTCCATAAGAAGCCCCTCGGCACCAGTTGAATTTTCAATTGCAAAACTTTCGCTCCACGATTGGTTTTGATCGGTAGAACGGTTGCAACTTACCTCCCCCGTATCCAGCCAACACAACAACAACGTATTGCCAATTTTGACCAACTTGTGTGCATCAGGCTGGCGAGACGAACTTAACGCCGATACCGGATCCAACCAATGCTCACCCCGGTCATTGGATTGGCGCACAAACAACTTGAACTGATTGTCAACTCCTCTAGTCATCCATGCTACATAGATGCGCTCCCCATCGGCCACCATGATGGGATTGAGCGACATGCCGATCGATTCCGTGCTGTTAATTTGGATATCCTTGGCTTTCCAGGTCACACCATGATCGTGGGACACATTCATGTAGATACCAAGCTCTTTGCCGCCAGAACGTTCGTCGGTATACATCACATACACATCTCCCAGACCGCTAGAAGCCACGCCAGGGATAAACGCACCGCCCCCGTCATTGAGTCGTTGTGCTGGACCAAAAGTTTTCCCCCGATCCTGTGAGACGCGCGCATAAACCAATTTTTGGCCAGGTTTGCCAATCCCCTCTACCTCTTTCGCTATCTTTGACCACCACACTGCATACAATGCATCACCATCGGTATGCAACATCGCATACGCCCGCCGCGCATTGGCACCCGCCCCATCATTCCCCAGCAGGGACTCAGTACCACTGACTGGTCGCAACATCAATTCATTTTTGGCATTAAAGTACAGCAAATCCACAGCACCGTGGTGCCGCGCCAAGACAGGGCGTTCCGCAATTTCCAAATGACCAGCAGCAATATCCACCTTATGTCCCGTCTGTCCACCACCTGCGGCGCAAGCCACCAGTGCAACAGGGAAAACTAGACACCACCACACTCGTTTTAATAATCCCATCAAAAACTCTCTTGAACGCTCACAACCTGTACATCCAAAAAAATAGGGTGAATCACTTCACCCTATTATCGCAATCACCCGACTGGACTAGCCAGTCAAATAAATTACTTGATCATCAAACGGCTCATGAAGCTCTGTGTCCCACCGAGAGCGGAGGTGCTTTCTTGCTTGAAAACCACTGCATTTTGAGATGGGGTAGTACCAGCCGTGGCGTGACCAGGAGAATAAAGATTTGCCCATCCACCGTTAGTAGACCATGCCTTACCCAAATCACCAACCAAGGCATCACGCGTAATGGAGCCAAAGCAAGTCACACCAACCGTCTTTTGACCGGATTGGAACACTTCGTTGTTGTTGTAATGACCACCAAAAACCGCAGGCTCAACTCTGCCTGTGCTGGTGTTCTTGATATCTGCCGAAACAAGTGTAAAGTGCGTGCGTACACGACCCTGATAACCCATTTCCCATTCTGTATTCAAAGGAACGGCATAGATGGAAGTACTCACAATCGAAGTGGGGAACCACGACAAAACCTTTGTAAAGTTGCTTGTGGCCGAACTATCGGGACCACTGGGATCGGAAAAATCAGGAGTGTTATCAGCTCCAATCCCCGTTGTGTGCAAATCGTCGGTGTTGTAGCCGAAGAAAAGACCAGACTGCGTATCAATAATACGAGCCTCTCCATACAACCTGAAATTGGCATACCCACCTCTGGTGCCATAACGTGCATCGCTTGAGTTATTGACAACCAAAAATCCTTCACGATTTGCACCATCAAAATGCACCGGAGTAGAAGTAGTGTCGCCAACCATAGTCTTCAGATCGATCTTCTTGGCCACCTCAAACTGCATCAAATCGTTCAGGGTAGTAGCACCATCAGAATCCACGTGCTCGCAGTTGCTATTGGCATCTGCGCCAATAGCCTTTGTAGCATAGGTAAAGTGCAATGCGCCGGTCGAAGCGCCAGCAGGAGTAGCAGTTCCCACTTGGTTTGTAATGGAAATAAAGGTATACGCACCTGCCTTGGTCGTGATATACGGGAAGAGCAAGTTGGTCGTTCCGGGCGTACCTGCCTGAGCACCCATGCTAACGGCTGCCAACACTGCACCTACTGATGCAGCTGCAAGAGTCTTTTGAAAAGATTTTTTCATGTTACGTTTTCCTATTTTGGCCAAAATAAAATAAATTCATACAAGAAGCGTGGGTCGCCCCTGCTGCATTGTACAACTTCCACCAACGAAATCCATTGTACATGGATTGACTAAGCCGGTTAGGAGAGCTTCTGTTCGCCGCACCGGATGGCCAGTTCCCTGACGCATGTCGCGAATGTACAAAAGAACAAAGCACAGGTCAAAGAGGCTATCGGTGATTTTTGCTTTTTTTGCATCTCTGTCCCATTCATACAACACAAACTTGCGTCACACACGGTCAAGAATCTGCACGCAAACGATCTTCGACTCTCTCTCATAGAATGCAACTTTTGTTTGTGCACGTTCCAGCCAATTTGACAAGGCGCTTCGGCGGGCGTGCCCTTCACCCTTTTGGAACCTTAGCCCATGTTCACACCACCATTAACAACACACTCGCTACCCTTTCACCCTTGGGCGGTTTTGTCTGCGATCCTGCTTTGCGCCAATACGTTGCATGCCGCCCCGACGGGTCTGCTCAACGACACAGGACAAACCACTTGTGATAACGGAGGTGACTCCCTGGTTAATTGCCAAGACAACGCCACGATTCCTGGGCAAGATGGTCATTTTGGTCGGGATGCCTCCGTGAAACCAACTGAAAAAAAAGGATCTGGAGCAGCAGGCTTTGACTTTACCAGGATATGCATGGACGGGTCATCCAATTGTGCAGGATCTGCCGATACGGGTTCGAACCCGGCTCCCTCGGCTTGGGCATGCACTAAGGACAACCATACCAATCTGATCTGGTCGTTAGCAACACAACAAGGTCAGAAGATGACAAGTTACACGGACAACCGCTGTGGTTTTAGCACGGGTTGGCGTTTACCCACACGACTTGAACTGCTTAGCATTGTGCACAACGGCACGAACAGCCCAGCGATTGATACGCAATTCTTCCCTGGTACATCATCAGGTCCATACTGGACATCCGAACTGCATATTTTGGACGGGAGCAGGGCGTGGACTATTGATTTTCGATACGGCGCTGCCTCGTATGCTGACTTGACAACCCCCCTGTACCTCCGCCTTGTACGTGATGGCGAATGATTCGACTACCTGCAACTCTCCCCGTGGCTTTTATTTCGCCGGAAATATACCATCCGGATTAATCCCATTACTTCTCCATATTGACTCTGCCATGAAAACGCCGCTAATCAACGTTATTAACTTTAAACCAATCCACCCATTTAATGCGTCATTGCTGCGTGGTATCGCACTGTTGCTGAGCATGGGTCTGGCTTGGCCGGCCTGGGGTGAACTCCGCACCAACAATGATGGAACAGTGACAGACAGCACAACCAAGCTGACATGGGATCAGTGTGCCTATGGCCTTTCGGGTACCAGTTGTGCCACCGGTTCTGCTGCTGCTGCCACTTGGACGGAAGCTCTTGCAGTAGCACAAGCGGCAAACACAAGTAAACACAAGGGCTTTGCTGACTGGCGCTTACCCAATAAAAATGAGCTAGCCTCCATAGCGAGAGTGCGTGCATTTCCAGTCATTGATCCAACCTATTTCCCAGGAGCACCTGAAGAACCGTTTTGGACATCCACAAACTTTAAAACCCCAAACTCGGCGTGGACTGTCAACTTCTTTGATAACAGCATTAACTACCTGCTCAAAACCAATCGATTTCGGGTACGCCTCGTCCGCGATATACCCAGCGTAGCCGTACCAGTCGCGCCCACAAATGTTTCAGCCACGCCTAAAGATCAAAGTATCACTTTGACCTTCACCGCACCAACAAATGCACCTGTTGAAAAGTACCAGGCAACTTGCGGCACCATTAAGGGAGATACGGGTGCTGCAACGCCACCGCCAACCACCATCACCGTATCAGGTCTCTCCAACGGCACAGAATATACCTGTACCGTGGCTGCACTCAACGGCGGCGGCAGGAGTCCCGAATCAGCACCATCCAATGCCGTAAAACCGGCCTCGGTTCCCAGCTGCACGCTAACCGCGACACCCGTCGTGATTGCCTCTGGCAGCAGCGCCACGCTCAAGGTAAGTTGTACCCCGTCGGACACAACCGCCACATTGACTGCGACCGACCTGACCACACAAAAAACAATCACGCCTGCGCCGACAGTAATACTGACAGCGGACAACGGTAAGAACACAGCCACGGGCACAACCAATGTCTCCCCCGCAGTGCCCACGCAATACAGCGTAGTTGGTACAAACAGCAAAGGCAGCGGCGCAGCGGTAACAGCAGGTGTCTATGTTTGCAACACTTCACCTTACCAGGACTTCCCCGGTCTGAGTTTTACGGGTACTGCAAATTCTGAGTATATTTTCGATAGCGTGGTCAATACCGTTAACCTTGGCAGCAGTGGTGTTGGCAGTGGTGTTGGCAGTGATGTCATCGACGGCGGAGCTGGTATCGACGTGGTGCGCTACAACTGCAATCGGGACAACTTCTTCGTCATTCGAGATAGCAAAAATAACCGCTGGTCAGTAAGTTCCAAGGCCGAAGGTGCGGATTTACTTACTAACGTCGAATGGCTCCAGTTTTCCGACGAGCCACTGGTACTGGATCTGACTGGGAATGCAGGGAAAGCCTACCGCATTTACCGTGCTGCTTTCGCACGCACCCCTGACGTGGGAGTGCTTGTGTATTGGCTCGGAAAAATGAATGGCGGCACGAGCTTGGAGGATGTCGCGGCCGGTTTTGTGGATAGTGCCGAATTCAAGACTCTGTACGGCACAAGCCCCAGCAACACCGCTTTCGTCACCAAGCTCTACAACAACGTGTTGGGTCGCGAACCTGAGCAGGATGGTCTGAAGTACTGGGTTGGTGAAATGGACAACAATGGCAAGAGCAAGAAGGCAGTTCTTGCGGCGTTTTCTGAATCGCCGGAGAACTTGGCTAATGTTCTCAATAACGTGCTGTATGGCAAGCCGTATCCTACTTTCGGCGCTCTTCCTGCACCAACTGGACTCGCCGCAACGGCTACTGGCTTGACCATAAATTTGAGTTGGCAAGCAGTCTCAGGTGCGACAACTTACAAGTTCTACCGCAACGGTGGCAGTGCGCCGCTGGCTACAGTCACCGGCACCAGCTACAGCGACACGGTAACAGCGGCAGGCACTTACACCTACACGGTGGCGGCCTGCGATGCTTCAGGCAATTGTTCGGCGCAATCAACGCCGGCTTCTGCTACCACCACTTCAGATGCCTCTGCTCCCTCCATGCCAACTGGACTTAAGGTAGATGCGACTACAAGCGATTCAGTAACGTTAAGCTGGAATGCAGCCACAACCAGTGAAGGCGTGACGTATTACATGCTCACCAGGAAAGAAGGTAATACAACAAAACTTTTCTATTCCAATGTCGCCAGCTACGTTAACAAAGAAGTATCACCAGCTACTAGCTACACCTACACAGTGAAGGCTTGTAACGCTAAGGATATTTGTTCAGCAGAATCAGAGAAAGTGTCGGGCAGCACTAAATAGTGAGGTAGTTAAATGCCCAATCAGCCCGTTTTCCCCGCAGGACGGGCGGCAGAAGCTATTTATTTCGTAGCATTTTGATTCCGGAGCTGGATTACAGTCAGCCCGGTTTCCCCCTTGGCGTCCGACAATGCAGGGACTTTTTCCGGACACAAGGAGGAGTTCGCATGCCAGACCTGCCCCCCGCACCGACGTTTGACGATGTGTGGCGCACGATTCAAGAACTTGCCCTGCAAAGTAAGGAAACCGAGCGCAGATTTCAGGAAACCGAACGGTTGATGAAGGAAAGCGCAGTCGAGACTGACCGCAGGATCAAGGAGATGGCGCAAAGCGGAGACTGGGTCGAAATTCGCAACGACGCACGTTTTGAACCCAGGGTATGGTGAAGCGCAGGCAAGGGTGCAAACACCCATCATTCTATCAATTTGATATCGGCTCCCGCACTATCTATGCGGCTTCTGGCACAATTTGATCATAATATTCCGGACTTTTTCGCTTTCATTGGCACCGCCAACACGTCGCTGGAAAGAAGGATTCCACTTGTAAAACGGGTTTCTTACCGTCCTACAGTTGCGTCCGGTCGCTGAACGAGGCTTGCCGTGCTGCCTTTTGTCAAACTATATTTGACATATTGGAATCTGCGTCTTAGTATTCATCCGATGTTGTTTTACATTGGAAACGCAATGCAAGTTGAAATCGTTTTACGCAAGTTCGGTAACAGTACGGGGGCGGCATTTCCTCCTTCGGTGTTAAAAAACCTTGGGTTGAAGGCTGGTCAGGCGATGATAATGGACACAACAGCGGACGGAAAAATCACCTTATCGCCAAAACGCAAGTACACCTTGTCCGAGCTGATCGCGCAGTGCGATCCGAAGGCTCCGCCGCCCGCCGACATGGCGTTGTGGGATGCCGCACGATCTGTTGGGCAGGAGATTCTTTAAGTGGCCGTATTTGACCGTGGTGACATTGTGACGGTGAACTTGGAGCCTGTAGTTGGTCGCGAAATGAAGGGTGAACGTCGCCCTGCGCTGGTGCTGACTACCAAAGAATTCAACGCCCTTGGCGATGTGTTGATTGCGCCGATTACGCAAGGTGGCGATTACTCCCGCTTTGCTGGATTCGCTGTTTCGCTAATGAATACCGGCTGTAAAACGCAAGGGGTTGTGCTGGTGAACAAATGTCGGATGATGGACCTGGACGCACGCAAGGCCAAAAAGACTGAACGTGTACCCCAAGAAGTTATTGACGACGCACTTGGCCGTTTGATGGCCTTGTTTGAGTGAGTTTTGACTATCCTCGCGCCCCCTCCCAGCAATTCTCAATTTGACTTTCCAGGTGGAAAAATACGTCAGAAACCAAACTGAATACACCGTTTTGTGGTGATGCAATGGTCATGCCAGAGGATGTGGGACGCTTTGCTTACCGCATGGGACTGTATGTGCTGGCACAAAGCGGAGACAGGGTCGAAATTCGCAACGACGCGCACTTTGAACCCAGGGTATGGTGAAGTACAGGCGAGGGTGTAAACCCCGCTTTTATATTAATATGATAGCGGCTCCCGCACTATCCATGTGGCTTCTGGCCTGATTTGACCGCAATATCGTGGACTTTTTCGCGTCCCAACGCGCCGGCGCTTGGGTCTCCTACGCATGCGCCGCCCTGGTTGCATTCAGCTTCAAACCCAGTGCCTTGATGACTTTCATGATGGTGGAAAACTCGGGGTTGCCATCGGCAGACAGTGCCTTGTACAGTCCCTCACGTGCAAGCCCCGTGTCACGCGCCAGTTGGCTCATGCCGCGTGCGCGGGCAATGTCGCCAAGGGCCGCGCGCACCAGACGGCCATCGCCGTCATCCTCATCAAGACAGGCTTGGAGGTAGAGTTGCATGTCCTCTTCAGTCTTGAGCATTTCAGCCGAATCCCAGCGGCTGAAACCCTCTGGCATGTTGATGGTCAATGGTGTGGTCATAGCTTAGTCCCCCCAGATTTTTGCCAATTCAACGGCACGGTCAATATCCGCGCCCTGCGTTTTCTTATCGCCACCGCACAGAAGCACAATAACGGTATTGCCCTTGCAGGTGAAGTAAAGCCGGTAGCCCGCCCCCACATCGATACGCATTTCACTTACGCCATCGCGCAAGAATTTGTAATCCCCCAGATTGCCCAATGTCGCACGCCGAAGCCGTGCGGCAATACGATTTGCCGCTAGGCGATCTCTCAGCGCGTCAACCCATTCAGTGAATTCTTGGGATTTGATGATTTCAAACATGGGTTGATTGTAATTCATGGTTTACACCAATATTTTCCCATGTATGTCCGCGCAGTCATGAACCATGCAGAATGCGTTCGAAACAAGTGGAGGAAATAATGCGTGAACTGGGCGCTTTGAAATTTACAGCTGAGTGCGCACTGGTTACGGCGTATGTAGCTTGATTGGTCATAATGGATCATAAGCGGCGCCAAGTGTCTTGACCGCTAGCCCGTTTTGGGTGGCAGACCATAAAATGTGCGAATGTGATAAGGACAAATCCCATGCCAAGTTTGCAAACTCCCGCACCAACGTTTGATGACGTATGGCGCACGATTCAGGAACTTGCTTTGTTAAGCAAGGAAGCTGCAGTCGAAAACGAACGCAGGTCTCAGGAGGCTGACCGCCGGTTTCAGGAAACCGAGAGGCTGATGAAAGAGCAGTCAGCGCAAACGGAGCGAAAGATCAAGGAAGTCAGTACGGAAATTGGCAATCTGGGCAATCGGCTGGGTGGCTTCGTGGAAGAAATGGTCAAACCGGGCTGGTGCGCCTGTTTCAGGCACGCGGCTTGAAAGTGCATCGTACGATGTAAAACCTGAATCGACACGACGATACGGGGCAGTTGTTGGCACAGGTGGATTTGCTGGTGATTGACGGTGACACGGCGATTACGGTGGAATGCAAGAGTCATTTGTCGGTAGATGATGTCAATGAACACCTGGAGCGCATGGCGTGTTTCAAGGCATACTGACCGGAATATGCGGGATTGAATTTGCTGGGAGCAGTGGCCGCAATGGTCATGCCAGAGGATGTGGGACGCTTTGCTTACCGCATGGGACTGTATGTGCTGGCACAAAGCGGAGACAGGTCGAAATTCGCAACGATGCGCACTTTGAACCCAAGGTGTGGTAGAAACGTGGTCCTTGCGCTGGGGCGGCGGGAGGCGCACAGGGTTGGGGCCGCTGCAAATCGTGCCTGTCAACGCTCCCACGACTCAATCACACTGTTTTAACCCAGACTGAATCCGCCATGCAAATGCCATTCACCAATATGGAAAATCTACCGCCACACCGCCATCTTGATTCGTCGTTGGTGCGCAGCATCGCCTTGCTGTTGAGTGCAAGCCTGGCTTGGCCAGCCGATGCCTCCAGCGTAGCCGTTCCAGCCGCTCCCACAATCAATTCCGTCACCCCCGGCGATCAAATGGTCACTGTAGCGTTTACGCCCGGCAGCCAAGGCGGAGCAGCCATTGACCAGTATAGCGTCACCTGTACCGACAAAATAACGGCTAAAACAGCAACAAACGCCGTATCGCCCATCACGGTCTCGGGTCTCACCAACGGCACCCGCTATACCTGCACCGTGGCCGCGCACAACATTGGAGGGTGGAGTCCGGAGTCCAGCGCATCAAATGCGGTCATGCTGGCCTCGGTTCCAAGCTGCACGCTGACTGCGACACCCGTGGTGATTGCCTCTGGCAGCAGCGCCACGCTCAAGGTAAGTTGTACCCTGTCGAACACAACCGCCACACTGACTGCGACCGACCTGACCACACAAAAAACCATCACGCTGCCGGAAGTAACACTGACACAGGACAAAGTTAATAACACGGCCACGGGCACAACCAATGTCTCCCCCGCAGTGCCCACGCAGTACAGCGTAGTTGGTACAAACAGCAAAGGCAGCGGCGATGCGGCAACAGCGGGTGTCTATGTCTGTAACACGTCTCCGTACCAGGACTACCCCGGTCTGCGTGTTTCAGGCGATGCGACTTCTCAAACGTTTGAAGATAGCGTTGGCAGTGATTTCATCGACGGTGGAGCAGGTATCGACGTGGTGCGCTACAACTGCAACCGGGATAGCTTCTTCATTACTCGAGACACAGTAGATAACCTCTGGATAGTAAGCTCCAGAGCCGAAGGTGCGGATTTACTTACCAACGTCGAATGGCTCCAGTTTTCCGACGAGCCACTGGTACTGGATCTGGCAGGAAATGCAGGAAAAGCCTTCCGCATTTACCGTGCTGCTTTCGCACGCACCCCTGACGTGGGAGGATTGACATATTGGATCGGGCGCATGAATAGCGGCACGAGCTTGGAGGATGTCGCGGCCGGTTTTGTGGATAGTGCCGAATTCAAGACTCTGTACGGCACAAGCCCCAGCAACACCGCTTTCGTCACCAGGCTCTACAACAACGTGTTGGGTCGCACACCAGAGCAGGGCGGTCTGGATTACTGGGTTGGTGAAATGAACAAAAATGGCAAGAGCCAGAGGGCAGTTTTTGCGGCGTTTTCCGAATCGCCGGAAAACCAGGCGAATGTTCTCAATAACGTGCTGTATGGCAAGCCGTATCCTGCTTTCGGCGCTCTTCCTGCACCAACTGGACTCACCGCAACAGCTACTGGCCTGACCATAAATTTGAGTTGGACTGCAGCCACAGGCGCAACAACTTACAAGGTCTACAGAAACGGTGGCAATGAACCGCTGGCCACGGTCACCACTAGCACCAGTTACAGCGACACGGTAACAGCTGCAGGCACATACACCTACACGGTGGCGGCCTGCGATGCTGCAGGCAATTGTTCGGCGCAATCAACGCCGGCTTCTGCTACCACCACTTCAGATGCCTCTGCTCCCTCCATGCCAACTGGACTTAGGGTAGATGCGACTACAAGCGATTCAGTAACGTTAAGCTGGAATGCAGCCACAACCAGTGAAGGCGTGACGTATTACATGCTCACCAGGAAAGAAGGTAATACAACAAAACTTTTCTATTCCAATGTCGCCAGCTACGTTAACAAAGAAGTATCACCAGCTACTAGGAGCCTGTCGGGCTTGAACGCTGGATATGCGAATCACGTTGAAAGTGGGTGACAAGACGGCCAGATACACTCAGTCCCCCCTTCTGAGCAAAACATCCATGAGCAAATTCCGTGACATCGACAACGACGCAGTGTTCAAGCAAGCGCCGAACGAAGATGAATGTCTTCCGATAGGCCACCTTGCCCGGTTCGTACATGGCGTAGTCAAGCAAATGGATTTGAGTGCGTTCGAGAGTGAGTACGTTGGCTCGGGCAGCAAGCCCTACGCGCCTGCGACTTTGCTGTCTTTGTTTATCTATGGCTACATCACCAGGACGTTTGCGAGTCGCAAGCTTGAAGCGGCCACATACGACTCAATTGCTTTTCGATTTCTGGCTGGTAACATGCACCTGACCATAGTACGCTGGCGGAATTCAGAAAGCGTTTTCAGGATTGTTCAGGGACATATTCAAGCAAGTTCTGCGTATTGCCTACGAAATGGGAATGGTAAAGAAGGGTTTGGTTGCGGGGGACGGTACGAAAATCCGCGCCAACGCGAGCAAGCATGCTGCCATGTCTTACGCATACGCGCAGAAACTTGAGGTGCAGTTGGAAAAAGAGATCAATGAACTTCTGGCCGAAGCTGCGAAGGCCGAGGACGATAACAGCCAACTTCCTGCAGGGCTGAACATTCAAAATGAAATTGACCTGCGCGAAGATTTACGGGAGAGAATTGTTCGGGCCAAGACCGAAATCGAGCGACGCGCAAAAGAACGCGATGTATATGAGCGTGCGCAGTACGAGGAAAAATTGGCCAGGTACCAAGCCAAGGAGGCACAGCGCAAGGCATGGGAAGCGGCCAACGTGGAAAAAGCCGCCCGGCAAGCTGCTGCTCGGACCAAGAAGGAATTAATGCGACAAGCCCAGGCTACACAGGCTGGCACGTTGCCACCAGAAAAGAAGTCAGGCATGCCAAAAGAGCCTGTTGCGGGTCCACGTCCCAGCGACCAAGTGAACTTCACGGACGAAGAATCGCGCATCATGCCTGTCTCTGGCGGTGGCTTTGATCAGTGCTACAACTCCCAGGCCGTGGTAGCAGAAGGCACCATGCTCATCATGGCAGCCTTTGTCACCCAAGAGACCAACGATAAAAAGCAGGTTGCCCCCATGCTGAAAGCCTTGGACGAACTCACCCCCATCGGCCTTCCTGCGGCACAGGCCATTGCGCTTGATACGGGCTATCACAGCGCGGCTAACGTCGATACCAGTCTCGCTGCCGGTATTGAGCCACTCATTGCAGCCAGTCGCGAGAATCATCACCCCGGCCCAATGGAGCGATTTGTCGAGCCACCTCCTTTGCAAGACGATGCCACTCCAGTACAAAAAATGGCACACGAATTGAAGACGGTTGCAGGCAAAAAACGCTATGCCCTGCGCAAGCAGACCGTCGAGCCGGTCTTCGGTATCATCAAGTCCATCATGGGGTTTTGCCAGTTTTCAATGCGCGGTCTTGCCGCTGCAGAGAATGAATGGAACATGGTGTGCTTGTCCTGGAATTTGAAGCGCATGGCCGTATTGCGCCTGAAATAAGCGGAGAACCCAAAAACCCAAATTTAGCCAAAAACAGAACATTTATGACAAAAACCGAAGCTTTTGTCGATGTATTCGGCACTCTCAGGTTAAGCCCGACAGGCTCCTAGAGTCGGTGCCCATTGCGCACCTCCGAGGGGATTCGGCGCGAAATGGGTTTCTTGCTTTAGTTCAGCAAGCGGACTGGCTGGATTGTGTTTTGCCATCGTGACCTAGGTAGCACCACGGCAATGCTCCCCTGCCACAACGCTCTGGTGACATCATGCCATTGTCCCTGCCACTGCGCCTGATCGGCACTGCGCCGATGCTCCTGCCACAGTGGCCTGATCGGTACCGTGCTGGGCATTCCCTGCCAGCGTGGCCCTTATCAGTGCCGAGACCACAATAAAAACGCTACAAAACAAAGCTATTTTGCTATACGTCTAATAGCAAAATATTGCAAATTTGCTATCAAATTTGATTCAGCAAATTTAAGATGACTTTCGAAATCATTCAAAATTGTCGAATGAAAATTTTGGCTTTCCAGTCCCGTACTAGCGCCATTTTTGCCTAAAGTTAAGCGAAAATGACCATTTCTGGCCAATTTTTGCAAATCTGTTCCCTGAGAAATGGTTTTGTTCCCACAATGTTCCCACAAAAACGGATCCTGGTGGGAACAAAATTTCCTTTATAAAACAATAAGCTTATATGCGTTTTTGAGTTATTTCCCCTGTTCCCGCTAAAAAGTGAGTCCGAGGCCAAAAGCAGAGAATAAAACCAGAAAAGCTGTGGATTTTGTGTTGATAACTTTTTGAAGTTGGTATTAAATTTGTAGCAATACCCTGTTGATAACTTTTTATAAGTCAGGAATGTAAATGATAGCAAAATGATGCAGGCGGCGTTACTGGTACCAGTTCCCAGGATACTATTAACCAGAGGCAGCAGTTGCGCACCGGGTCAGAAAACCGGGTCGGGATTGAAAGCGGAAGCAGTTGTATATATAAAAGTCAATGACTTACATGCTTTCAAATCCTCTCATCGCGCTGGGCGCTTCCCGTGGTGTTGTTCGCTTCAGCCCTGAGAGCATGGCCAAAGCCACAAGGCGGTGAGTGAGGAAAAACCCGCAAGTGACGAGAAGACGAACACCAGGGTGTAAATCCAGATGGCAAGCAGCACCAGAATCACAAATGCGGCGGCAAACAAGGCGCGATGGAGGGCCCACTGGGCTGGGTGCTGCACCCAGATAACGAACACACCCATCAGTAACAAGGGTAGCCGGTGGCGCCGGAAAACCGTGCGCTGCTCTCGCGGGTGCCTGGCGTGCTCGCTCAACGCATCAAAGGCCATCACGCGGTAGGTCAACCATCTGGAATCAGTGGCGGAACCAGCAAGATCAGCAGCGGGACAAACCACAACGGAATAAAACCACCAAAGCCAGCAGCGCGGTACCGTAGACACCGGGTCCAGACCACGCTGCGCCAGAACGAACTTGCGCTGCGCACTTCCAGGGTGGAAAACCGGCGCCACGTGCCACCAACTACCAGAACCAGGGTAATCAACAGGAAACCACCAGTAACGACACAATGATCAATGGCGTCACGGTGAATATGATGACAATCAGGGGGCCAGCACCGTCTTGAGCCGACCCAGCCCACATTGTCAGCCAGGCCCAGCCGTGGTTGACAAAAATTGACGACTCCAGTACCAGACGCACCTGATCCATGGCCGCATCCCAGAACAGGTAGCCCAGTCCGACCGTCGAGCCAATCACCAGAATCGGCGGGCAACAAAGACAAAAGAAACCTGTAGCGCAGGCAGTAGGCCAGTGCACGCCAGAATGAATCAAAGAACAGCCTCATCGGGGCGAGCATACCTAGTTAAGGTTGCGCAATAGGTGTGCAATGGGTGCGTAATGCCGTGCAATTGTGCAGAGTCCAGCCAGCGCCACTGGCCCAGTGCCAAGTCGGCCCGGCAAACACAAGCAAGCCGCCAATTTGTGAACGGTGAAGGCCTCGACCCGGTTGCCAACCGCTGCCACCATGCGTGACCTGATGGTATTTTCCCTCGGTCAAAGTCAGACGCAGATGGTGGGCTATCCAACGCCTGCAAAGCGGCGGCGCGCACCAGCTTGGGGTCATCGTCCAGCACCGCCACCGGCCAGCAAATTCCCTGCACCTGGCGCGCATCGAGCGGTGGCGCACCGTGACCGCGTACACCTTGGGAACGTGGTGACGCGGCGAGGTCATGCGGTGAATGAACACACCACCGTCACTGAGCAGCAACAGCCCGGTCGTATCCTGGTCCAGACGACCCACCGCCTGCACCCCTTGTATATGGGTTTTGCAAGGGCGCGCACACGCAGTGGCGCGGGCAAAGCGGTATAGACACTGGGGTAAGTCGAAGGTTTGTGGGAACATTCCGGTGGCGCTTGGTTTGGCAGCATCACACGGGCTTTTTTCGTGGTACTCGCCAATCCGGCCCTGCACTTGAAACGCAAACCCAGTCGCTTCAAATTCAGTAGCTGCCTGTACACATTCCACGGGCTCTACAGCGCAATTATCCATTATAAACCTGTACCAGTCCCTGCCGCCGGATCAGGCCCGCGCGGACACGCCGGGTGCCAAACCCTTTGGGAATAGAGAACAATATCCTGAAGTTGCTGGCCGGCATGGCGCTGGGGTATCGTTAGGTATCGTTAGGTATCCGCCGCCGAATGCTGCGCTGAATGCTGCAATTCCAGCCGACGGTCCCTGCACCATGGCAAAAAATCATCAGCAGTAACCGGAGGACTGAACAGATAACCCTGCAACTGGTCACAGCCCAGGCCACGCAGGGAAAAGCATCTGTTCCACCGTTTCCACGCCTTCGGCCACAATTTCCTGGCGCATCTGCTGACCCACTTGGTGACGATGGCACGCGCGATGGCGCAGTCATACCATCGCCGGGAATACCGGAATCACAAATGAACGGTCAATTTTCAGGGGTGCTGATCGGTTAACTTCTTGGGATACGTCAGACTGGAATAACCCGTCACCGAAATCGTCCAGCGACAAGGCCAAACCCATGGCCACAGTTTATTCATGATCGGTAGCACTTTGTCGATGGAGCGCACCAGCAGCGACTCCTGGTGACTTCCAGCCGAAGCAGGCGGGATCAATGTCATGAAGCGTTTTGAGCAAAATATCGATTGGTTCGGGCAATTGCACGTCGAACTGGCGTGCGGATAAATTGACCACCACGGGCTGGCACGCGCACGCCCGTGTCCAGCCAGGCACGAATCTGGCGGCAGCTTTTCCTCCAGAATCCAGCCGCCAATATCCAGAATCAAAACCCGGTTTCCTCGGCAACCGGAATAAATTGGCTCGGCGGCACCATGCCCTTTACGGGGGGATGCTTCCAGCGCAACAATGCCTCGGAGCCCGCAATCCGGCCACTGCGCAAGCTGACTTGGCTGTTGGTACAACAACTCGCCTCTGGACGAAGCCGAACGCAGTTCCTTCCAGGTGCAACTGCTCCTTGGCGCGTATTCATTTCGACGCTGAAAAACGAATACCCCGCCCCATCGGTTTTTTGCACTTGCTTGGCTGCATCGGCAAACTGCACCGCCAGGCCATCACCTCGGTGGCATCGTCCGGGTAAATGGCAAATGCCGATACTCGCGCTGCAATGCAACTCGTGCCCATCATCAAAATGGCGCGTCTTGAAAGACTCCAGCAGTTTTTTGCCACGATCGCACCGTGCTCGCGCTTTTGAATATCCTGCAGCAAAGGCGACAATTCATCGCCGCCAAAACGCGCCAACAAGTCATGCGTTCACGCGGCGTGGTGCGCAGGCGCTGCGCAACCTGGCGCAGAATTTCATCCCCCACCTTTTTGCCCAGCGTATCGTTGATCGATGGTAAACCGATACAGATCAATCACCATCAGGCTGCCATAACTATTGTTGCGACGCAATTTGGTAATGTTTGTGCCACCAGTTGTACCAAAACGAGCGGTTGGGCAAACCGGTGTGGGGGGATCATAATTCGCCAGTTGCCGCATGCGCTCCTCGGCAGCACGCAAGACACTGATGTCGGAAAAAATGGAAGCGTGCGATGCCCGGCCATCTTCATTGCGCACCACACTGATCGACACCGACTGGGGAAAAGAATTCCGCCGTTTTGCGCTTGCCAACAATTTCCCCTTGCCAGGGCGAGCCACCCATCAGCGCATCACGCACCTGCGCGAAAGTCTGCGGTATGCACGCCTGAGCGCAACTAAATCGGGGGTTTTGTCGAGTGCCTCCGCAGCGCTATAGCCGGGATGCGCTCGAAAGCTGCGTTGACAAAAACGATGCGCTCTTGTGCATCGGTGATCAGGAATACCCTGGTCGCCATTTTTTCAATGACGCTGCTTTGTGGCTGCAGTGCTTCGGCAGAACGGCGATCCGTCACCTCGGAAACTGCGCCACCAGAACCTACCGGCTCAACCCGCATCCGAGCGGATAACCGAGAGACAGTCCGGCCCAGAACACCTCAATACCCGGACTTTTTTGCGCCGGCGAACCTCGAAAAACGCATTGCATTTTTCTCCAGAAACGACTCCGGCATGGCTGTGCTGTCATCGTTATCGTCGGCATACAAAAATAGTACATGCTGCCCTACGGCCTCGGCAGGCGCATAACCAAAACAAGGTCTGCGCCCGCTGTATTCCAGCCGCTGATATAGCCATCGAGGTCCATCATGATGACCGGCTCACGCAGCTGCTCCCGGGATGCGCGCTTGCAATGGCAGGTTATCAGGCTAAAACCCAAATTGAATCTGCGCATTTTCGTGCAATCTAGCCTCCGCTGTTCGAGCGCCTGCGCCTCCCCCGCACGCACCTGTCGGCACAGCGTCAGAGACATCTTTTTGCAATGCATCTTCAGCCACCACGCCCCTCTGATCCCGGACCAAGTCCAGCATCCACACATGGGCGTTCAACCAGAGAAGGTCCAGATCGACTTCCCGTGGCAAAGGGAATCCAGAAAGCGATTGCACCCGTTCCTGCTCGCCTTGCTCCAGCGCTCAACGGCTTGTAGCAATGTGCCAAGTTCGCCCTGGCGCTCCAGCAACGCCTGTGTCAAATCCTATTAAGTTTGGCGGCACGTAAAACATCGGCCAGTGGCATGCCGAACAAAACTCCGAGCAGTGCGGAAAACATGCCCACCATGAAAGCACGCTCCTGCTCTTCCTTGGTCATAACCCATTTCTCCTGGACATTTGTCCAGCATACAGCGCAACCACGACCCTGGCATCAACAGCGCACTGCGCACTTTTCTTGCGGCGAACAACAACAAATTGAGCCAGCGGCGCAGTTCCGACGTCCAAGAAACAATATCGCCTGTGCAAAGCTAGTCGATGCCCGCGTGCATCCAGCCCGGCGGAATTGACCAGTTTCAGCGGGTTATAAGCCAGGGCGGGTATCCTGGCGGGAAAATTTCTTCGATCTCCCTGGTTTCCGCATCGTTGGCGATCAATTGCGCCAGTTTCAGCGCCAGCGCACGCGACCCCCCGTTTCCTGGCCGCCAGTTTGCCTAGGCCTCAAATACCAGTCACCGACAAAGTATTGGCAGAAGGGTCGTCGGGTTGCAGCGTGGTGGCATCCACGCTCCCGATCATCTCCCAGCTGCCGCAATGGTGCAACCCCGCAGCCAGTAAAGCATCCAATTGTTCCGACGGCAAGCGCGTGCACTTCCTACAAGCAAACGACGACGAACTTTTGGCAAATCCGGAAAGATCGGGGTAGTGCAGAACGGAATTGACATCCGTACTCCGTACCCAATGGGCCAAAGCGCAAGCGCAGCGAACTAGATAACGCGTCTGACAAAGTCTCCATGTCATGCACGGAGGAGATAAACTCATGGTGATTTTTCCTTCTGTTCGCCAACCCCTTGTCAGGCAATAAGCGCACGCGAAATCCGGTGCAAGGCATAGCCACCGCCCCCATCGGGGTTTGATTTTGGCACAAATTTTTATTCGTCTTTGCTTTGAATTCTTTTCCAACGCAGTACTCAACTTGAACAAAGTAGAGGAAACACGGGCTAACATGGTCAGCACCACCCCACAACGACTTGCGCGACGATGGAGTCTCTTGACACTGTGAACGCAACACAAACGCCACGCAAACCACGGCCAGCCTTTCTCTTCGGGCCGTGATAGGTCTTACGTCGTGCTGGAATCGTTTTGTCTTCTTTGCTGGTCTACATGGAAACGGCCACCAGACTGCGTGACGAGCATACCAATGCAAATACGCATCGAAATGCAACAACTGGCCAGGCCGTGCGCGCTGGCTCTGCGATGTCCACTGTGGAACTACTCGCTAGAAAAGCCAATTCGCTCATTGAAGCAGCCAAGTCAGTTAACCCTGATGTGCTGTCTATCAATGTACTGGAAGCGAATCGCAACCCCTTTGCTGCCCGTGAACGTCTGATCCCATTTCCCGGTGAATCCATCACCTGACGCAAGCCATCGTGCGGCAAGACGCCGTTCTGGGAGAGCTGACGATTCGCATCTCGACTGCTGTCTGCCACATCAAACTTTCGACCATCACCGAACTACGCCCGCAGGTTGCGTATTGATTTCACTGGGAGCGCTGCTCTTCATTCTGGTCGATGCATTGGCGCCTGGTGCAACCGCTGCAGCGTCTGGTTGCCGCCTCCAGCAGTTGATCCATGGACGACTTGAATCGCCCATAGAGGCCATTCGCCAGAGGACGAGATCGGATCGCTGGCCCCAAAGCATGGAAGAGACCCGCATCGCCCTGCGCAAACTATTTGGCGAAATTGAGCAACGCAATGCCGAACTGGAGATGCCAATCTTGGAGCAGCGGGTTGCCGAACGCACCCAGTCGCTGACCAGGCACTGGCCACGTTGAGCCGTGCCCAGGTTGACATCTCAGATCGAACCTTTGCCCTCACTTGGCCGGCTTGGCAGGTGTCGCGCACGAGCTCAACACCCGCTTGGCAACGCGCTTGTCGCCACCACCATGGCGGATGTGCAAGATGGCGTACGCAAGGAAGACGCCACCGGGAAGTTGCGCCATAGCACCCTGCTGAACGCTGGAGCGCACGCATACCGGATGTGACATACTGATCCGCAACCTGGATCGGGACGCGAACATCGTGCAGAATTTCAAACAGGTTGCCGTTGACCAGACCAACGACCAGCGCCGCACCTTTGATGCCGCCCACGTGGTCCAGGAAGTACTGACGCTACTGGAGTCGGGCTTGCGCAAGGCCAACTGCAAGGTGGACGTACACGCCACCATCGAGGGCCTGAGTTGGACAGGTTTCCCTTGGCCCATTTCGTCGCATTGAGCAACCAGTGATGAATGCTGTCATCCATGGTTTTGACGACCTGCCTGGCGGGGTGGTTGGCGTCCATCTCAAGCCGGGTCGATGCAGACCATCTTTTTGGCCCGAGACCCGACGGTGCACGACGATGGGCGCGGGGCATGAGCGAAGACGTGCGCAAAAAGATATTCGACCCTTCTTTACCATCAAGATGGGCCGTGGCGGCCTGGGCCTGGGGCATGAACATCGTGCAAGGCATCGTGGTCAGAATCCTGGGGAGGAAGCATCACCGTGGACAGTGTGCCCGACAAAGGCTGCACTGTAACCATCGTCTTCCCCACCTGCGCACCGCACATGAACTTCCCTGAATACGACCGTGGATTGACCAACGAGGCTCAGACTCACCCCGCCTCGCGGGGCCCCTCCTTGCAAAGGAGGATGTTATTCACCGCCCCTGCGATACCCCTCCTTGCAAAGGAGGATGCTGTTCACCCGCCCTGCGAATGCCCTCCTTACAAAGCTACCGTATGCATTTTTATGGCATGATTTTTTATATATTTCCGACGATGAAATTTCGAAAGACTTTGCTATGCCAGAAATGCAACAGGAAAGAGATGGCGCGATTTTTCACTGAAACTGGCGATGCGCTAAAAAGACTGGAGCACTGCTGCATGAACAAATGGTATTAAGCAGAGAGGATTTGCTTGAGCAACTTGGCGAGAACCGCGCAGGAGAGGTGCGCTTCGGTCGATTTTTTGCAAACGATCAGGTGAGCGTAAGAAGTTGGTTGAAGGGGCTGTGAAGGGATAAATTTGCAGTGCGGGGCGGCTGTACTGGCCGTTGGGGACAAGTGAGGTGAACCACCAAAAGCACGCCAAGCGAGTGAGCGGACTTGCCGCAGTGGGCAAGGAAGTGATCTTGGCTTCTTCATTCACCCACTTTTGGAAGTCGATGCCGATGTGGGTGACTGGCCTTCGGGCTATGCACATGAAGCTACGTGGGCAACGCCACAGGGCAAAGGCAGCCAACTGCAAAGACTTCCGATCGAAGAAAGGAGAGCTGGCGCTGGATCGAGACATTTCAACTTGGCAAGAAGCGCCTGTCGAGCGCGCAGAAAATCACCCTAGTGGCCGATCGGGAGGCTTTGACATTTACGAGATGTAGTTTCGCTTGCCCGATGAGCGCACGCGTCTGCTGATTCGCTTTTGTCATGATCGGGCGTTGGTGACTTAGAAGATGGCCAGACGTTGTTTGACTGGATTGTCGCTCAAACAGTGCGGGCAGCGCTGAATTGATGTTGCCAGCCACGCACTAAAAGCGGTAGCGCCCACAAAGCCTCTGACGCATGTACGCTTTGGTGCTGTGGAGAAAGAAGCTGTCTCATTGTTCAGACAGGAACGCATCGGCGCACGTGAGCCTCAATGTTATAGAGGCGATCGTTAGTGCATCTGCGGGTAGGCAAAGAACGTTGCTCCGGCGCCTGCTGACGACACATGCGGTGACGAACCTTGAAGATGCGCGCCAATGCATTACGTGGTATTGCATGCGCTGGACGATTGAGCAGACATTCCGCACGATCAAGAGCAAAGGTTTAAATCTGGAGTCCAGCCTGATTGAAGAAGCAAGCAGGCTGGTAGTTATTGTCATGGCCCACGTCGGCTGCAGTGCAAGTCATGCAACTGACGCTGGCGCGAAAGGCAAAACGCTGCGTCCGGCAACGGATGTATTTTACGGCAGCCGAAATCGAGGTTCTCCATCATGTCAGCCTACGCTGGAGGAAAAACAGAGAAGCAAAAGAATCCCCATGCGCTGAACACGCTTGCCTGGGCGCTTGGATGATTGCCCGCTTGGGCGGCTGGAAGGGATACGCCAGCGAACGGAAACCCGGTCCATCACGATGCTCCGTGGCTTGCAGGCATTCTCTTCAATTCATCGGGGATGGGATGCGGCTCACGGAATTTCGACCATAAGCAATAGCACTTTTCATACCAACGATGTGTGCATACGGTAGCCTTGCCGAGGAGGGGATGCTGACCACCCCGCCCTGCCAGTGCCCTCCTTGCAAGGAGGGGATGCTGACCACCCGCCCTGCCGTCACCCCTCCTTACTGCAAGGAGGGATGTTGACTTTCACCGCCCTGCACCGTGCCCTCCTTGCCAAAGGAGGGGTTACATGAGGACTGTGCGAAACACCGTCGCCAAGCTGGCCATAGGCATTGGCACCTGAGATGCTGATTTATTTCAGAAGCACATATCCCGACAGAGATAGGGGCGGTGGAGTCTGTGAGCTGACGTTTTATCGTCCGTATACCGAAGTAACCAGAATGGCACTGGCCGTCTGGCAACACGCATCGTCTGATAATGGAATGCCTTCAGGTTAGGAAAACGGGGTGATATGTCACAAAACCTGACCAGCTTGCGGTCTTGGAAAGGTTCTACCTGTACTGGATTGCTTCCATCTGCGAGCGTTATCAGAGCCAGTTCCCACTTGTCAATGGCGATGTCGGTCGCGCTGAATTCACGGCGGAGCCATTCATACTAACTGGTAGGGCTGGCTCCATGCCCGGTGCGAAAGTCGCGTTAGCCCCGGCATAGTTGCTTACCTCTGTTTTTGGGGGTAGGTGGTTCCGCTGTCGTGGATTCACCCAATCGCATTGCCAGGAATGCATCGCCGCTGTCATTGATTGCGACCAGAGGCCGTGCGTGGTCCTTAGTGATGAGATTATCCTGAACCGGCTTGATTACTCCCCAGGTTGCACTGGCATGGATGCGGGTAAAACGTTGGACTTAGAACGGGGCAGCCCGGCGTGCCCAATTGATTCCATGCCAGAATCGCAAAGTTGCCGTTGGGTGAACGAGTACGACAGGAAACTGGTGGCGTAGCAGTTCGTTTGACACGGCGGTTGCCACCAGTCCAGCCACTGCCCGGAGGTGTAGCTTTTCATGGTAACAACCGACTTGCCGGCGGTGGCGGCATCGTTGACACCCGCTGCGTAAATCGTGGATGACGTGTTGTCGATCGCGATATCAAATGCAGTAGCGCTGGAAGATTTCTCATCCTTGTCAGTTCCTCACCTGCTTGCTGATGGTGACCGGCGCCTGGGTTGTCTGCGATGCGCAGGTAACGTGCTGTGCTCCAGTGCGGGTGCGGTACGCAATGGCACCCGCTCAGCGTCGTGGCAACTACTTTGATGGTTCCTTTCCAGCGCTGGAACGTCGATTTTTGCAGGAACTGACCAGACGCCTTTCAGGCCATTTTCGTCGCGTACCAAACCCAAGTACCCGCCATCCAGGCCGCCATGACGCGCCCATTTTGGAGAAACCGCCAGGTCGATTGACGCGGTACGCATACCTTCCAGCGTGTCATTAAAAGGTGGCTTGTCGGTTCCGGTGGGGAGCTTGTCGTATCCACAAATTGCTGATACCGAAATTGGCCCGACGGCAGCGTCCAGGCCACTGGCTGCGCTGGAGCACCCCTACACCGTGGATATCGCCTGCGGTCGAAGACCTGCTACGGATAAACAGACGGATGGTGCGGGAATTCTGGTATGAGTTGACATTTCTTGCAGGTCCATTCATTGATGCATGGGCAACCGTAAAGATGTTCTTCCCCTCGCCCTTGTTACCGGCTGCGTCTGTGCAGGTCACTTTCACCAAATGTGGAGGCGTCCCCGGTAGACGTAAGGTGATGGTGTGGAAGTGCTTACCGGCGTTTATCTCCGAAATCCACGATGCAGTCAAGTCGCCGCTGCCACCACTGCAAACGCCGTCGAACTGCAACTCATTCTCTACAATAGCCTGGGGTGTTGCTTTGCTGATGCAATATTGTGGATACCTTGACTGCGAGGATAGAGGCGGGGTCGTCGCCTTTGCCCCCGCCACACGCGCTAAACAAAGTTGCCAAAGTGGCTACGGCTATGGGGCTGGGTTTATGAGCTGCATGGTGTGTTTGTCCCTCAAAGTAGAAAGTTATTCGAAAGCTGAGGGGATAGGAAATCAACCGAACAACCCCGAGTATCGCATCCTGACCCATCCTCAGGCCCACATTCTGGCACATTGCGACCCTCGGTTTGGCAGTCGAAACGGTCGAATTTTTTCGCGTGTCATTTGGTTTCTTGGCGTATCGGCGGCTGTCTCCGCGCGCCCCTACCCGACAGCAGGTCTGAATCGCTGGTTGCCTGTAATGGACGCACTAATGGATGCGCTGATCGGCACAATCGCCTGCGGCGCTGTTTTATACAAAAACATAAGCTGCTCCGCACATCCGCAAGGCATATAGCCCGATTTGCCCTGAATTTTTCCCTTCAGGACGGGTCAAAGCCATGGCAGCACCTAGAGGGTAAAACGTGGCCGTTTTCGGGTGTTTTATGGCAAATCAGGCCGTAAGCCTTATGGGATGTGTGGAGGACTGCTCTTATATCAGGGGCGCATCACAAATCCACCCAGAAATCGACGCTGGTATGCGTTTCCGGCGCTGTCAAGCACCAGGCAGGCCGTTTTCTTGTGCTGGTTCTGGTTTTGAGCGACCAGTTTGCCGCGGCAACCGGCTATTACGGACCCCTGCGTCACATACGGCTTCCAGTGTCAGGATGCGCGGATTGCGGCGGGTAGTGTGAGGGCTTGGTGCAAATATTTACCGACAGGCCGGCCAATGGTGACGCTGCGGGCGGTCCGATGTAGTTTCGCCATTCCAGTTAAACTAAGTGCCATCTTTGGATAAATTGGACATTAACGGGACGCCACCATGCACACATCCACACTCCGCGCCGCTGGTGGCTCCATCGCCGTGACCATTCCCGCGGTCGCTGGCCAAGTCCACCGGATTGCAACCTGGCGACAAGGTCGGTTCAGGATTGGACGCTGGGCGCTTGATCATTCGCCGATCAGCCCGTCGCAGAGTACAGCTTGCAGAACTGTATTGGCCATGCAGGGCGACAGGCCTCTGGTGATCGACCAGGCTTGGGGACAACATGCCCGCCGTTGGCCAAGAGGTTCCCCTTTGAGCCGCAAGGTTTGGCAGCGCGGCGACATTGTGGTGGCCAGTTTCATTCCCACGCTGGGCCAGAACAGTAAGGCCGCAGGCCCGGCATAAATGGTAACGCGATTTGAATCAGCTGGGCATGATTGGTGTTTGTCCCATCACGCAGGGCGGAATGGGCGCGCGCAATACGGGTTTGTCGGTGGTCTCGCCCAGGCACCGTGCACGAACGCAGGGCGTGATGCCGTGCATCAGTTCAGGATGATTGACCCGTCACAGCGCGGTTTGACCCTGATTGAGCAAGCGCCGGACGATTTGGTGGAAGAAGTGCGGGCGCGGGTTGCAACCATGCTGGATTAACCGCAAAACCCTTGTAGCCTTGCGTTATCCACAATTCCACAATTACGCATTTTGTTAAAAAGGCGGGGCAATCAGTGCAGGTTGACATGCCCGCTTAACCCAGTGGCTAGTCAGCAGACAACCGGGTGGTTCTTCAACAAAAAACATAAGCTGCTCCCGCACATCCCATAAAGTCTACAGCCCGATTTGCCTTGAATTTTCCCCTCAAAGCGGGTTGCAGCGACACTCCCAAAACCGCCATGAAGCATCAAAACTGGCCATTTCCCGGCTGTTTTTCACATAGTAAATCGGGCTGTAAGCCTTATGGGATAATGCCGGAGAAGCTCTTATATCAGGGCGTATCACAAATCACAAACTTTGCCCTGATTCAGTTGGCGTTTTCTTGTGTTGTTGGGCCTTTCTTACGCAACGATTCCCCGTGGGTATGAAGCGGTGATGGTTTTTGCATGAGTCGATCAAGCATGGCGTCGGCCATCGTCCTGATCCAGTGAGCCTGCAAGTGACAAGAAAGGCCAAGGATGGTTTGAGGATGGGTCAGATTGCGATAGCAGGGTCGTGCGGTGGATTTTTCTCTCTGTCATAGCGCAAAAGCACCTGCGGCACAGGAAGCCACGCACCAAAGTCGATTGGTCTGCCCCAGATATGATTCCCCGAAAAACGACCGTACAGCCGCTTCTGACCCGATTCACGGAAGGTATGCGTATCCTAGTTATGAAAATCGTTCATCCAGGTCCTTGATGATGCGTTTGTCGATCCTGAACGTTATGCCACACTAAGAGCGACGGGCAAAAACTTCCCTCGCCCAAAGGGGAGTTGCCTTGTCGATCATTCGCCTGCTGCACCGGGACGATTACCGCATGGCCGATCTGGTTTTAATTGGTTTTCAATCCGACCACGGCCATTGCCGAGGCGTATCCTCTATTTTCCAACGCTGCCGCTTTTGGCCGCTCACGCCCCATTGTTTCACTGCAGCGCGCCATCGTTGCGCTGGGTACATTTCGTGTGCGCGATCAGTGCTCGGCCTTTCTCCATGCTGTACCGATCCGGGACGTGCCCGGCCTTCAACTACGAAGAGTTCTGGGGTCACTCTTTCTGGCAACGGGCATCGCCTGCCGAAACTCGCCCAACCACGCTCAGATCGCAACGAAGAAATATTCACCGTCGGCTTGCTGGCAAGAGTTGGCGAACTGCTAGCCTCATTTTCCACGACTATTCCAATCTTCTGCTCTCACCGCACGTGACCATCAACGACCTGCGCAATGGAGCAGAATCTCTTTTAGCATGGATCACCATGAATTGGGTGCCAGCCTGTACTCAATGAATAGGGACTTCCCGAGTGCTCATGCAAGCGGCCTTCCACCGCGAAGCCCCGATGCGCAGGCTTTGCGGATGGATCCGCAATCCTTGAGCTTTGCCAGCTCGCTGGCGCGTCTGTGCATGGTGGACGATGAGTCGCGCTGGGGGTTGTTGCCGGCACTACTGGCGCGTGCGGCGCGGCTGGGCATTGGCGGCGACGCGCTCAACGAACTCGTTGACAGCATGGTCGAGCACTGGCACGAATGGGGTACACGACTGCAGGTACGCACACAGGATGTCCGCACTTTGCCGACATGCGGCGCCAGCCACCCCTGTCACATGGCCGCAACAGCCGACACCGAAAACAAGCGGGCGCACCCACCCGCATGAACGTCAGAACATCGGCATCCCTGCGCCGAACTCGCCCTGCTGATGCAACAGGTCGGGATCTCGGCCATCTGCCGTTCTTGATTGACAACAGCGCTGAAGACATGGCAAAGCCTTGCACCGTCGGCCCAAATCGTCATTACGGATCTCTCGATGCCATTCCGAAAGTAACGGATTTTGCCGCACCCTGCGTCAAACGCCATCGGGTAGAAAGCTACATTCTTGCTCTGTCCTCGCCGAAGCGAAAGCCGCATCTCAAGTCATCGACGCCGGAGCGGACGATGTACTGCTCAAACCGCTCAACGCGTCAAACCCTGCGCGTCCATTTCATCATGGCGCGCATGCTGGCGCTCAGGAAGAACTCTACCGCGAACGGCTGGACATCATGCGTTCGACCGATGGATTCGCCGTCGCGCAAAAAGGCTATTACCAAGACGCCTGACCGATGCCTGACATAGCTTCCCAATCGCCGTAGCGGGCGATTTTCTCGCCTCAGGTGGGCTTTTGCCCGGTCGGACAACGCGCCGCTCGCCTGCGCCTGATGCTCGACATCGATCACTTCGAAAAATCGGCGACGGCTACGGCCATACCGCAGGCGATGCCGTACTCAGGCAACTCACCAAACTGCTGCTGAACAGTTCGCGTTCGGAAGACCTGGTTGTTACCGGCTGTCTAATAGCGCGCAAATTTGTGGGAGTTTTTCAAGCGCTTGTGCACAAACAAAAAGGGCCTTGTCGGCCCCTTGGTTATTGGTTCAGAAAACAATAGTTGAGGATCAGAATGGCACCCCCATCATCATCGTCTGAGTAAGCAGGCTTGAATCGAGTGATACGTGTGGCTTTCTGGTGCGCATGTGGTTTGTCCTGATAACGGCTGTAGAATCACATGCAGCAAGTCCTCAACAACTCTGCAACGGCCGCTGCCTGCCCTCCGTACTCGAGTCATTGTCGGTGGTCATGAACAGACCGGATTGTCACCCTGAAGGCAATGGTGCCTATGTTTGTAACGCGCTTCGTGATTTAGCCTTTCTGCGTTTGGCTGCCATATCTGTGGATCGTGCCTGTACCTCCTTGAGACGATAGGATTCGCCCTCGATGCCAATCACCTCAGAGTGATGCACAGGCAGTCGACCAAGGACACCACAAAAACGGCATTGGGAAAGACATCCCCCAGTCGGCAAACGCCTTGTTGGTGGTCACAATCGTGCTCTTGGACTCATAGCGACGGTTGATCAACTCGAAGACGCAAGTCGGCATGCCGGTTTGAGTATGAGAGGTAGCCGATCTCATCAATCACCAACAAATCCGGATTGACGTAATGACGCAAACGCCTGCGTAGCGCCGCATCACTGTCCATGGCAGCCAACTCCCCAACATCTCTCCTGCAGTGGTGAAGCGCACCGTAAAACCCTGAACCAGAGCCTGATAAGCCACATTTTTTGCCAGCATTGACTTGCCCACGCCATTGTTACCGCGCAATATCACGTTGACGGATTGCGCCATGAACTCCAGCGTCATCAAAGCCTCGATGGCTGCGCGATCACATTGTTTGGGCCACTTCCAGTCAAAGTCCGCTAGTGCCTTGAATCGCCCGATGCGTGCGTCATTCAGGCGTCGCTCAAGGCTGCGCTGGGTACGTGCGTGCTCCTCCCAGTCCAGCAGACTTGGCAGCCAGGGGCATCGGCCAGTTCTGACCAATGTTCCAGCACACCGTGTAGGCGTAGATTTTTGGCTCGCGTGAACAAAGCATCATTTTTGGGATCCATCGTTGTCGCCCTTGATGTTTCTGGTTGGGAATCAGTGTTGTTTAATTGGTCGTAATTTTTCAATGGGTGGGGTGGATCACCGCGTCACGCAGTCGAACGTTTTCACTGAGTTGCACGACCACCGGCGCAGGGGCTTGCTGGGCTTGGCGCTGTGCCTCCAGCGCCAGACGAACTGCATTGGGGTGGGGTACCTTGCTTGCAGTGCGTTCAGAACGGCCGTTTGCACCTGGTCGGCACCGTAGCGATTAAGCAATCGCAGCAGCGCTGCAGTGATAGCGCCCAGTGTTCACCTTTGGCTGCGGCCTGTGAGTAACTCCACGCTGGCAGGTACGGCCTGCTGCAAACGATTCATACCACGCTGGGCGTGCGCTGCGGCTTTTCTCTCAACCAGGTCTTTGATGTGGATTCAATCTCGATTTGCTGACCCTTGTCATAGCTGCGAGCGTGGATGGCCACCACCGTCTGGGCATCCAGGAATACGCACCGTTTTGGTATCAGCAAGCACCGAGAGCGTTTTGCGCACATGGGTGTGCGGTACCGAATAGTCATTGAGGTCAAAGCGAACATACGGGGTTTTTCCGACCTTGACCACCACACGCTCTTCCACCGGATAAGGGTTGGCAGGCAATTGCAGAAGGCGTGGCACCTCTGGGAAAAGGCCTGTGCTACCGTCATGGTTTTGTCTTGCGGACAAGCCCGATCACTGGCAGTTCCATTGATCCACGCATCGGCCTGGGCATTGAGGTCATCCAGATCGGTAAATGGACGTGCGGCAAAGAAGTTGTCACGGATATAGCGAATGGCGCGTTCGACACGCCCTTCTCATTCCCTCTGGCCACGGCCACCGGGCGCGGTTCGAAGTGGTAGTGGGCGGCAAAATCCAGTAGTGCTGGTGAGAATCGAATGGCATCACCCTGGCGCTCCAACACGGCGCTTTTGAGATTGTCACACAGCAGTATCCTGGGCACCACCCCAGGACTGGAACGCCTGGACATGGCCACGCAAAAAACTCTCCATACGCGCATCCAGGGAGAAACGCAAAAAATACGCCGTGACCAGGACAGCACGGCCACGAAGGCCATCAAAGGCCGTTTTGGCTTTGCCGATTTGCAGGTGGCCAAAGTGGCCCCAGTCAATCTGAGCTTGTTCGCCGATAAGGGTAACCAAACGCAGATACGCCTCGGGCAAGGGTCTGGTCGATGCTGGGCGATGAGGTGGCGAAAATGATCTGGGCCACCTTGGTAGCCACGCACTGTGACCATGGCGTACAGCCGGCTGGCCCTGAGATCGAGAAACTTCTTCAAGGTCTCAAGAACGGACGGCAAATAGGCATCGATGTTTGATGCGCGCACAGTTCCGATGCGGGCAAGCCCGCTTGGCAAGACTCTCTGACCGTGCCGTGGTGCACCTTGAGTTGGCGAGCAATGGTGCCGGTTGGCCACTTCTCTGCATGGTAATAACGCAATATCTTGGCTCTGAGTTCAGGGGTCACGGGCATGGTGTGCTTCCTTGTGTGGGGTTGAACGACGGATGCGACGGCGTAAAAAGTCGATACGCACAAATTCAGCGCAGCTGCTTTGACAGAAATGACACTGCCAGAGCCGCTGTGGCACATCGACTTTGATTGCACTCACATCCGCGTCCAGTAGAGCAAATGCTGTGGGGTGGGGAACCCCGATGCGTCACTTTTTGTGTTTTGCCCTCCAGCGCTGCTGTCGCCGAGCATGGGCGTGGCGACCGCGTCTGCTACTTTGGTAGCGTTTTCCTGCCTCGCGTACGCAGCGTGCCCGCTGTGTCGATGCACAGTCTTGCAGTAGCGATTACCACGATCACAACGGCTGCATATGAGCACCAGGATGCTGCAACGAGCACACAAGTAACGCCTTGCGGAGGTTCCATCGCCAAAAAGTGGCCGACGGGGTTGGGCTGACAATGCCTAGAGTTTCGTGACATACTGACACTGGCAACGTCGTCCTCCCGGGCTTGGGGCACGACATCGGTTTGAACTTTCGACGTTATTGGCTGATGTCGTGCCTGCTTCGAGCTTACGGCAAGCTCGTTTCTCCCTCCCGGATTGCTTGGCTAGTGCATCCCAAGCCTTGCCTCAAACGCAAATCACAACACCACATCCCGAGAATTGCCGCCACGCCATGGGGGTCTTGAAACTCGCCCTTCGGGCTCCTTTCAAGCCCCCCATGGCGTGCAAATCCGTAGTTCTGCGCAATACCTCTGCCGCCAGATTGACGCGCATTCCGGCAGCCATTCACACTGGTGTTTCGTTACGGCGGAGAGGAATTCGCCGCCGTCCTGAGCAACGCCAACCTGCGTATCGCCCTGCAGATCGGCGAACGCATTCGCGCATTGGTCGAAAAAACCGCTTTCCTCTGGAAAAACCAGCACATCTCCGTCACGATCAGCATTGGCGTCGCCCTGGCGACGGGTAGCGAGTCGGATAGTCTGGCACTCATCCAGTCCGCCGATGCCGCGCTATATCAGGCCAAGGAAAGGGGACGGAATCGGGTGGTGGCGGGCTGATCACCACGAATGATAGGTAAACCTGTTCTGAGGATGGGTCAGGATGCGATACTTGGGGTCGTGCGGTTGGATTTCCTATCCGCTGAAACAAACGGCTTGGAGTGATCGGTGATGACTTGAGGGCGGCCAACTCAGGTTCAGCCACGGGCGTCAGATTACACGAAGGAGGCGAGAGACATGAGTCACACTAAAAGGGCCGTAGTGGAGCATATCGGCTACTTCGGGCAAGTAGTTACTGAAGGCTCACTGCGTGCGGGGCCGATTCCGTATCACTTCACCTTGAATTCCCCGGTAGGCATCCAGATGGACGCCTACAGCAACCTATGGGTTTGCGATACGGGAAACAACCGAATCATTGTTTTTGATGCAGAATTGAACACGATTGTGCACGTACTGAGTGGTATCGGTACGAAAGCCGACTCGGACCGATTCTTGTTGCCCTTTCATTTGTGCCGCCATCCAATCAGGAATTGGATGTATTGCACGGACCTCGGCAATGGCCGTGTCGTCGTTTTTGAATATGACCGTACTCGCGTGCAATATGTCATGTCATTTGGTGGAAATACAGATTCGCGTAATCTGAAAAACGAAGACTTCACGCCGCTATCGGACCCGAACGGGATAACCGTCGTCAAGGAGAGCGACGGGAGTGTTTCCGTCTTTGTCTGCGATGAGTTCAACTACTGCAAAACCGACTTCGTTCAGAGAAACCGGTGTCTGAAGTTCACCGAGGACGGAAGATATCTCTACGACTTCAGGGGAATTCGAGACCAGCAATCGCGAACACAGCATGATCTTATCTGGCCTCAGGGAATTGGATCGGATTCGAAGGGAAACATCTACCTTGCCAACACAGGGGTTATGAGGTTTTGAAATTCAACGCATCGCTGGCGCGCCCTGGTGTTGGCGATGATTGTTATCTGATTGCAGACAACGAACCTGTCTTGCTACACAGCTACGGCGCCCCATCTGGGGTCGGACAGCAAAGCGTCATGCGTTCGGTGTCGGTCATTGGCGACCTCGTGTTTGTTCCAGACTACGTCGGTAGCACCATCTCGGTTTATGGCACCGATAACAGACCAAGAACGAACATCGGCGGCATTTATCCATTATGGAATCATGCAGCAACCATACGCCCACGTACCGCGCAGGACTGGATTTATGACCGATCAGAAGATTTTGTTCTGGCGAACCCTTACCAAGTGTGCGGTGGTGAGGAAGAGGGTATTTATTTCGTAACCGAACCTTATCTTTCCAGCGTAACCAAATTAAGAATTGCTTCTTTTGACGCTCCAGACACAAGCGCTGAATTGGTTACGATCATTGGTAATCGAAGAGACAACGGGGATCGAAAGAACACCGCAGCATCTCAATTCAATTGTGTCACGGCTGTCATAGGGATCGAGCGCAAGGAATGTCCGCCATCAACCGAGGCTTATGAGGCTAGGGCAGGTCATGGCAAGCCAAACACCGAGGGCTTGGAGGTGGCAGCTTCTGACCGGGGGGTCTTGTTCGATACGATATCCAATAGCCTTGCTGATGTGCTGAGCCTTCCTTACCGTCTCTGGTATGGATCCTTATTCAAGAGCGCAACTGATGAACTGGTCAGCAAACTTGACGAAGAGTTGCTGATTCTCGATATGGGTAATTGGCGGTTAAAGACTTATCGGGAGCATGACGACAAGTTCAAGGACGTCAGCAATTGGATGATGGGGTACTTCATTCCTGGAAATACGGCTCTGGCGGTTTATCGTCCCGACCGGCCCATGCTGGGACAAATATGTCCAGGAACACCGCTCGTCTTTATGACAAATTTCAGCCTTCGGTCGATAAGCATATATCAGTTCAATTTGCTCGGCATGCTGGTCAATTACGGCGTACCTTTTGGAATGTCCGGTGAATTGGGTAGTCCAACGCCATTTGGTCCGCAAGGAATTGCCGTCAATGATCAGGGCGAAATATTTGTCGCCGACTCCCTTGGTCACCGGGTCGTGAAGTGGCGTCTGTTACAGACAGGTCTGCCAGTGTTTTGCAAGCAGTTCAGTTGGCGAAAAGGGACGGATGCCGATTTCACGCCGAGCGATATTGCTATGGATGACAAGGGGCGCCTGTTCGTTTCGGATCAGTTTAATAACTGCATCCGGGTGTTCGACGCTGAGGGAGACTGTCTGTGGAGTTATGGCAGAAAAGGATATTGGCATCCCGACATCAACTCGACCATGTACGACAATTTCCTGCTTCCAGCCAGTGTCTGCATCGACAATGGGCACTTGATTGTTAATGATCTGGTTAATCGGGCAATCAAGGTGTTCAAGATCAGGGAAACGACGCTTGAGTTTGTCGTGGGGCTGGTGTCGTTCAAGAAACATCCCGAAGAAGGCGGCCTATGGATGCCGTTTTATATTTACGCCCGTAACGGCAAGATATTTTTACCCGACTGTACCTACAATGTGGTGAACGTATTTCGCTATACAACGGGACCGTCAGCGTAAAGACCGGACCCATGTCGGCTCAGGAATGAGGCACATGCGTGCCTCTACCTTATTGGCAGAAAGATGGAGAAGGTCGAGCCGGCGCCGACCTTTGTTTCGACTTCAATGCGTCCCTTGTGCTTGTCAACAATCTTTTTGACGATATCCAGGCCCAATCCGGCACCTTCGCCAGGTGGGCGAGTCGTAAAGAATGGCTCGAAGATGCGTCCTCGGATTTCGTCGGGGATGCCGCTGCCCGAGTCAGTGACAGATACCACGGCCTCGTTGCCAATCTGCTTCAAGCCGATAGTGAGCTTGCCCTTGTAGCCCATTGCTTGCAAAGCGTTGTGGATCAGGTGCGTCCAGACTTCCTTCAACTCATTCGGCAGGCAGCGCAGCAGCGGAACATTCTCATACTGGAGGATAACTTCTGTGCCTTGCTTGAGTTGATTCGAATACACCGACAAGACGAATTCGATACCTTCCTTTAGATTGGCGTCGCTCATTTCACCGATTGAATCGGCCTGCGCGAAGGACCTGAGTGTGGTGACGATCTTGGATATACGATCCACAGCGGTGTGGATATTTCTCGTACTGTCAATGATCGAGCCTATGCTATTTGCTGTATCCATGGTGAAGTCGGCTTCACGGTGCTGCAGTAGGGGGAGATAGTTTGCAATGGCAAGATTGGCTCCTAATTTCACAAGAATTTTTGCTTTTTTGTCCGCATCTTCGACACCCAGGTCTTCAAGTTCTCTCGCAGTTTCACGTCTAAGCGTCCTTTCCTCTCTGGTACTCAATTGGGCTTTGGGTGCCGTGGCCTGGCTAACCAGTTGAGTGAATAAACCACGGGGTTGCGTTTCGAGAATCTCGAACAGTTTTGGTATGTTGATCAGTGCCTCTTCGAGCGCAGCAGAGATGTTTTCGCCGCTGGACTTGACCGCACCGATGGGGGTATTGATTTCGTGTGCCACATTCGCGACAAGTTGGCCGAGCGAGGCCATTTTCTCGGATTGAATCAGTTGCGCTTGCGTGGCGCGCAAGTCGGTCAGAGTGGTTTCCAGTTGGGCCGTTCTTGCCTGAACCAATAGGTCAAGGTGGTTATGAATTCTGAAATTCTCGATGGCGATTGCCATTTGAGATGTCAGCAGATTGAGAACGCGCATTCTGTCGACCGTAAACGCGTCAGATGCTAAATTATTTTCGAGGTAGAGAATTCCCGCCAGCTTACCTTTATGCGTCAAAGGCAGGCACAACACGGACTTGGGCTTGTGGGCAACAATGTACGGATCGCGGTTGAACCGCTCATCTTTCGTGGCATCGGGCAGGATGACCGAAGCGCCGCTACGGGACACGTAGTTGATGATGGAACGTGGAATCGGCAGCGAAGCGACCACAGGTCCGATGTCGTCAAGTGGAATGGATGGCAAGTCATTGACATCGCTCGATTCTGACGTTACCTGAGCCTCTATCATCAGGTTGCCCTCATTTGCCAGTATCAGGAAGCCACTGTCAGCTCCTGCGTTGGCAATGGCGATGTTCATTATCTTGCGTTTCAACTCGGTGAGATTTATCTCGCCCGCAAACACCTGGGATGCCTTTATGACTGCGTCAAGATCCATCGAAATATTTGCCCGCGTTGTTGTGTACGTGGCTCCGGGATGCGAGGAAATGACGGTGTCTGTCGATGGATCGATCAAACGTTTTCGGCTCAAAATGTTGGCATATATGGAGTCGAGGTCGGCCAATTTGCGGCGCGCACCCCAGAGATCGTAGCAAGCGTAGGCATGGCGTAGATGGATGGCGGCGAACTCGGTTTTGCCTCGTTCGAGCCAGAATCGGCCGGCCAGTTCATTGGCCAACGCTTCGTCATGGACAAAACCGCTTGTTGTGGCCAAGTCGATCGCCTTGTCGTAGTTGGCGATTGCTTCGGCAATTCTTCCCTCGACACGGTATCTTTCGGCTTCGACCAGTTTCCACTTGTGCAGAAAGTTGTCGGTACAGAATCCGGCCCAAGTTCCCAGTAATTTCTGGTTTGACGCTACTTTCATGTTTATCGTCGGTCTGGGTATCTGGTCGTCAAGCGCGAGCAAAATAAGTGAATGGTAGTAACACAGTTCTGCTTCGGTACTGTATGACGCAATGTACTTTTTGAGCGCCACGGCTTTTTCGATGCTCACGTTGGCAGCTTCATAGCGACCATGCAGGTAAAGTGCCTGTGCCTTGAGCGCATGGTAGAGCGCAAGCGAAGAGTTGCCGTTATGTTGACTACATATACCCAGGTATTCGTCCTCGTTGGTGCCTTCAAGGTCAAAACTGTCCGCAGAAGCCGTGTCGCCGCAGAGATTGGCTATGACGGATCTGGCACCGTGAATTGAATCGGTCGCGAGATGGTTCTTTACCTTGCGCGTGAATACCAGGGATTCCTCCGCAGTAGCCCTTTGTTGCGAAAGTGGCGCACCGAGAAAAAACCGATTGATCGTCTTGCCGTACAGCAGAAGATAGCTGACGAACTGAAACTCTCCGCTCTCCATGCCGGCCTGTATCCCTGGGTCGAGATAGAGTTCGGCTTCCCGTGCGTGTCGTACCCAGTGGTTGACGAATGAAATCATGATCACGCAGGCGCGGCACTTCAAGCCATTATCGTGATAGCGCTCTGTCAACTTGATCGCAAGTTTGGCGAACTCATAGCCTTCGCGTGGCTCACCAAAATCGCTGCAAAGAATGCCGCCAAAACTTGCGTAGCCCTTGAGCGACTCCGGCGTCTGGCCATAGGTCATCGACAGTATCGTCATTTTTGCCAAAAACCAGCCATAGAGATCGCGCATGCCGGCGAAATAAGCGGCGGTATGCGCCGGCATAAGAACCTTCATGGCCGTGACAAAACACGGATCTTTCATGGGCGGAAGATTGATCAACGAAGCGATAGAGCGGTCGCGCAAGACATCCTTGATTTGTACGACCTCACTCTCTAATGCCGAGCGAAGCCCGTCCGCCGGAACTTCGATGCCGAGCAAGGCCAACGCTTCTCGCGCAACAGCAACCGCTTCCTCATTGCGGCCGAGCATCGTGTATTCGGTGATCAGCAAGGCACAGATGTCCGCCTGTTCGAGTGCCGAGCGCGCATGTTGGCGGACCAGCGCAATGTCGCTCATGGAGGCGGCGAAGTCGCCGTTGAGATAGTGTGTGTCGGCACGTGCACGAAAGAGGTCGTGGGCGATTTCATAGTGATGCAGCCAGTAATCTTCTGTAAGACACGCTGCAGTGACTTCAAGGTAACCGAGAGCCGCATGATAAGCGTTCGCCTGTTTGGCTTGCTTTCCGGCCAGGAGATTGATTTTGATCAGCCCTGTGATTTCCCCCGTGTCGACGATGTGCTCGCGGCCGACATTCAGATGGTCGGCGACCTCGAATAGCCGTTCATTCAGTTCCTGCTCCGTCAGTTTTCCAAGCAACAGTCGCCCTATTCCAAGATGAATAAGTTTGCGTTGAGCGTCTTCGATCAGCGAATAGGCCGCCTGTTGAACACGGTCATGAACAAAGCGAAACCGTTGAAAGGTTTCGCCCTTCGATTGATCTTCAATCAATTCGTTCTGCAGTGCAGGCATCAGGTCGGCAAGTACCCGATCAGTGTCGCACTGCTGAATGATAGCCAGTGTATCGAGCCCAAAACTGTTGCCGATACAGGCAGCCAGACGAAGGGCTTCCCTCGTTTGCGTCGGAAGTTTGTTAAGAAGCGAAAGCATCAGGTCGACGACATTATCGGCAAGACCAACAGTCGAGATCTTGTCCATATCCCAGTGCCAGCCAAGCTGCCCACTACCGTCTTGTGCATCATGCCTGAATTCGATCAGTCCTTCCTTGTAAAACTCCTTGAGCAACTGATTGACAAAGAAAGGGTTGCCCTGGGTCTTGCGAAATGCCAGATCGGCCAAAGCGGCGACTTGTCTCTTGCTCGAAAACAAGGTGTCGGCAATCATCTGCGCCGTGTCCTCCCGAGTCAGCGGCGTGAGATGGATTTCCTCGAGTGGCGCGTTGTTGTCACGTAGCACGGATATCGAAATCATCAAAGGGTGGGTGGGACCGACTTCGTTATCACGATAAGCGCCGAGCAGTACAAGGTGCTTCATTTGCGCACTGCTCATCAGTGATTCGAGCAGCTTCAGCGTTGCAAGGTCGGCCCATTGAAGGTCGTCGAGAAAAACGACCAGGGGCCGTTCGGCCGTACAGAAAACCTGAATAAACTGTTGAAACAAGTGGTTGAAGCGGTTTTGCGACTCAGCCGCCGGAAGGTTCGGCACGGCAGATTGAGGGCCGATCAGCAATTCGACATCGGAGATGACATTTGTGATCACCTGTCCCGAAGAACCCAGTGCGTCACGAAGTTGACGACGTATGTCGGCTAGAGTTTCCTCCGTGCTCGACAAGGTTTGTCGCACCAGGTCGCGAAAGGCGGCTACCAGGGCGCTGTAGGGCGTAAGTTTCTGAAACTGGTCGAACTTGCCTGCGATAAATGTGCTGCCGACGCGCGTCAATGGCTTGTAGATTTCTCTTACCAGCGAGGTCTTGCCAATGCCCGAATGTCCGCTGATAAGAACCATTTGCCTTTGTATATGGCCAGCGGCAAACACGCGCATCAACTGATCTATCAACAGTTCCCGACCGTAAAGATGCTGCGAGACCTGGAATCGGTGCGGAACATCGTGTCGTGCCAACGGAAAATTCTCGATGTGGCCCGATAGCGTCAACTGACGGCGGCACTCCTCAAGATCCGTCTTGATTGCCCATGCGCTCTGGTAGCGATCCTCGGCGTTCTTGGCCAACAGCTTGGCAACCAGATTTGCCAATGCTTCGGGAATGGATGGATCAACGCGATTAAGCGGTTGGGCGTGTTTCGCGATATGGCAATAGACCATATCGGCTGAATCACTGGCGGAAAACGGCGGATTGCCGGTCAGCAATTCGTAGAAGCTTGCACCAAGCGAATAAAAGTCTGCCCGATAATCGAGACTGCGATTCATTCGGCCGGTTTGCTCCGGCGCGATGTAGGGAAGGGTCCCTTCAATCTGATGCGGATTCGTCAGCGCCGGTGTCAGTCTCGGCAAACGCGTCGCGATGCCGAAGTCGATGAACTGCAGTTGGCCACTGACCGGGTTGTAAATGATGTTGCTGGGATTGACATCCTTGTGGATGATGTTGGCAAGATGAATTTCCGCCAAGGCGCCACTGCACTTGATGGCGATATCAAGAAACTCGGTCAGCGCGAGGTGGCCTTTCGTAAGCAGCGTCTTTAACGATTCGGCGCCAATGTCCTCCAGCGTCAAGCAACAGCCGCTACTACTGCGCTCAATATCCAGTACCCGTACGACCCCCTCAAGATCAAGCTGCCGCAATAATTCAAATTCGTGTCGATAACGGCTCAGAGTCTCGGCTGTCAGCATATCTTCTCTTAATACCTTGAGAATGACGGGCTGGCCGTCTTGCTCCCTTATTGATCGGTAGACGATGCAACTTTGATTTTCAGAGAGTAGTTCTTTGAACACAGGCTTCATTGGTGATGGTCTCGTCGTTATCTGATCTGCGTTTGGGCGGCACAGGCGCAATAGTCGTTTTCTGATCTGATCAAGTCATTATCCGATCAAGCGCACCTAAGTCGGTTGCCACTCCGTGGTCAAAGAAAAGGAAAGAAAGGGAATTCAGCAGTTTTTGACGAGGATTTTCACATCCACCGAAGGCCGAGGTCAACTGAAATTTCTTACGATTTGATCATGGATGGAGCTTGATCTGGGGTTCGAGCAGCTGTATCTGAACCACGCCCTCTTTTGGGTGAAGCGTGCCATTCAACTCCCCTCCTTTGTAAGGAGGGGTGCCCCGCAGGGGCGGGGTGGTAGCAGGGGAGGGTAGCAGGGGTGGTAATCCGGGAACCGCAGCTTGGGGATTAACCCCCTCCCCCCTTCGGGGTACTCCCCCTTGACAGGGTTAACCCCCTCCCCCCTTCGGGGTACTCCCCCTTGACAGGGGGAGAGTTTTGGGCGAGGCGCGTCATTCACCCTCCATGGGCGGCACCGTCGAAGGCGTGGAAATCGATAGTTACACGCTGGGCGTCTGGATCGGTCGGCCCGATGGCACGCCCAACCCCGGTTTCTTTGGCGCCAACGTCGCCGCCCCCCTGTCGCAACCAATCCGGAAACCATACCAGCGTCGATTTCTGGGTGGATTTGTGATGCGCTCCTGATGTGCTCCTGATATAAGAGCTGCTCCCGCACATCCCATAAGGCTTACAGCCCGATTTGCCATGTAAAAACACCCGTAAACGGCCAGTTTTCCGCCCGTTTTGGTCTCTGTGGCAGGTGCTGGCGTCGCCTTGACCCGTTTCGAAGGGCAAAATTCAAGGCAAATCGGGCTGTATGCCTTATGGGATGTGCGGGAGCAGCTATGTTTTTTGTAGAGACAGCACCGCAGACGATTGTGCCGATCAGCGCATCCATTGGTGAGAGATAAAACCAGCGATTCAAACCCGCTGTCGGGTAGGGTCGCACCGACTGGGGATTTTGAGGATGGGTCAGGATGCGATACTTGGCGTCATGCGGTTGGATTGCCTATCCGCCGAGCGGTAAACCTCTATGTTAAAAACACTCCACATTCGACAATTTACCGTATTCCAGGACGCACGCTTCGAGTTTTCTCCAGGGTTGAACGTCATCATTGGTGACAACGGAACGGGCAAAACGCATGTATTGAAACTGGGGTATCTTTTTAGCCGGGCCTGGCCAGATTTGATGGCCAAACAATTGCGGCTGATAAACAAGGATCGGGCACAGGCTTATCTCAGCGACCGTCTGGCGGGTTTGTTTCGGGTCTCTGATCTGGGTTTGCTCGTGCGCCAAGGGCAAAAAAGCAGTGCATGGCTGGTAGCAGAGGTCAGTGGGCATATTCCGACTGTTCAAATTCATACGCCTGCTGAGGCGCTGTTCAAGTCACCAGGAATGCCGGAGTCCATGCCTTGGGACATTCACATTCAGCGCAACAAGGATGCGTCAGGCTCGCTCAAGGCAAGCGTCGTGCCGGATGTGGTGCCCGACACGGCAGCCATCAATGCCTTTTTGCCTCGGCAGGTGTTTGTGCCAAGCAAGGAAATGGTGTCTTTGTTCAAGGGGCTGATTGGCCTGTTTGATCGGTATAGGGAATTCCCGCTTGATGAGACCTACCGTGACCTGGCGGTGGACATGTCCACGCTGGAGCCACGTCTGGCATCGTCTCTTTTGCCCGATGTGATGCAACGTATTCAAAAGCTGTTGGGTGGCGATTTGAAACTTGATAGCGGCGACCTGGTGTTTGAGCGTTCCGACGGTTCGCGCCTGGAGTCGCATCTGTTGGCGGAAGGGCATCGTAAGTTGGCCATGCTGATTTATCTGCTCCGCTACGGTGTGATTGAGCGTGGCAGTACGCTGTTTTGGGATGAACCAGAGGCCAACCTGAACCCCGCCGCCATCAAGTTGCTGGCTGAGGCTTTATTTGTATTGACGGGGCTGGGTGTGCAGGTGATTCTGGCTACGCATAGTCTTTTTTTGCTGCGAGAGTTCGAGATTTTGCAATTGGTGGACAAGGGGACTGAACGGCCATCGCCGCGCTATTTTGGCTTAGGGGTGCAGCGCAGGCAGTCCGTGGTAAGCCAAGGCAATGACATTACCAGCATTGATCCGCTGTTACTGCTGGATGAAAATCTGCATCAGAGTGACCGCTTCATGGAGGCCAGCCAATGAGCCAGACCATCGACGTAGATGGCATGACGCTGACCATGCCTACGGGCTGGAGCGTATGGAAATACGATGACTCGGCGTTTCAGCGCAACCAGTTTCAAAATTTCGCTGGCGGCTCCAAGGCCGTGGACGTTGTGGCCCTGGGCGTGGACGGTACCTTGTGGTTGATTGAATTGAAGGACTATCGGCGCCATGCGCGCACCAAACCCAGCAGTGTGTTTGCCGAGATGGCGTTGAAAGTGCGCGCCACTTTGGCGGGCTTGGCAGTTGCGCGATTGCGTGCGAATGATCTGACAGAGAGGTTGCTTGCCCAGCAGGCTATCGGCTGCACCCAAGTCCGTGTTGCGTTGCAAGTCGCACAGCCTGCCAAGCCTTCCAGATTGTTCCCCCAAGTGTTTGACCCTATTGATGCAACAATCCAATTGAAACGTGCGGTAGGCGTTGTTGACGCACATCCGGTGTGTGCAGAAGGAACGGTGAAGCACCGTCAATGCCCATGGACGACAGCTCCAACGAAAAAACATGGGTTTCCAGCAGCTGAATAATATATTGCATTTGATACCATTAAATGGCATAATATTTCAATGAAGTTAAGCGAATGGGCAAAACAGCAGGGTCTCACCTACAAAGGTGCATGGAAGATGTTTCATGCTGGTCAGTTGCCGCTGCGTGCTGAACAACTTCCCACTGGAACGATCATTGTTCATCCAGCTGAGGCCAAGCCGCAAGGTGTTGCGCTTTATGCTCGGGTTTCCAGCGCCGACCAGGAAGCCGATCTGGATCGGCAACTTGCCCGGTTGTCGCAATACGCGGCTGAGCAGCGACTGCTTGTAGTTGAATCGGTGCGCGAGGTTGGTTCTGGTCTGAACGGTCATCGACGTAACATGCTGAAATTGCTGTCCAATCCACAGGTTAGCGCGATTGTGGTGGAACATCGCGAGCGACTTATGCGTTTCGGTTTCGAATATGTTGAAGCCGCCTTGGTTGCCCATGGGCGCAGGCTCATTGTCATGGAACCTGACGAGATGACCGATGACATTGTGCGCGATCTGCACGAAGTGATTGTTTCGATGTGCGCCAGACTGTACGGCAAGCGCTCAGCCAAGAACCGGGCACAGAAAGCGCTCGATGCCATGCAAGAGGCATCGCATGAGTGAGCGCCCCATATTGGCAAAACCCCAAGTCCGCACCTACCAGACGCGCCCTGACCTGATGCCAGAACAGGCGACGATCCTGGACGCTTACGCCGATTTGTATGGACAGGCCGAGCGCGGTCTGTTCGCGGCGATCCAGGCTGGCGACTCGCTCAACGAGCTCAAGCGGGAGTTTTTGCCAAAGTTCGATATAACTGCACGCCAGTTCAATGCGATACGCATAGGACTTGAAGGCAAGATTGCCTCGATCAAGGAACGTCGTCCAGAACTGATTGCCGAGGCCGAAAAGCGCATACGCAAAGCGGAAAAGGTCGTTGCCAAACTGGAAAATAAAGCACCGGGTTCCAATAAGCTGCACCAGAAAAAAAGACGCTTGAAGAACTTGCACGACCGGCTTGTGGCACTCAAGACCGACGAAAAGGCTGGCACCGTGCGTCTGTGCTTTGGCAGCAAGAAGCTGTTTCATGCACAGTTTGACCTTGAGGCCAATGGCTATGCCGACCATGGCGAATGGAAGGCAGACTGGCAGCGGGAACGGTCAAGTCAGTTCTTTGTCCTGGGCAGTCAGGATGAAACGGCAGGATGCCAAAGCTGTCAGGCAACACTAGCGCCAGATGGGACTTTGAGCCTGCAACTGCGTCTGCCAAACGCGATGGCGCAAAGCGGCAAGTATCTGAACATTACCGGCATTCGCTTCGTCTATGGACATGCGCAAATCATCGCAGCGCTGGGCACCAGTCAGCGTATCCACACGCAAACCAAGGACGGCAAGCCAACCGTCAAACGGATTGGGACGGCGCTGAGTTACCGCTTCGTGCGCGACGACAAAGGTTGGCGTATTTTCGTCAGCGTCGAAGCAAGACCAGTCAAGCAGGTATCCCGGCGAGAACTTGGGGCCATTGGCGTTGATGTCAATGCCGACCATCTGGCCGTGGCTGAAACAGATCGGTTTGGCAACCTGATTGGCACACGGCGCATTGATCTGGTTACCTACGGAAAGACACCAGACCAAGCTAAAGCGCTTATTGGGGATGCGGCGGTAGCGATTGCCGCGCAGGCACAGACTGCGGGTAAGCCGATTGTGCTGGAAGCGGTACAACCTCGCATTTACCCCCGGTTTGCCTTGGCTGTCAATGGCTTTCGTTAGCGGTTGCTGTACTGAAAAACGTTGATTTACCAATGACGTGAAACCTCTCGAAAGATACGCTGCAACCCCCATGAATGCTAGGTTCTTGATTTTGAAAGTGCATTTTGTTCCCCGATTTGTTCCCCGGTTTTGCCTTTGATACCCCGTTCGCTGGTAGTTTTGGCGCTTCGATTGTTGTAGCGCCATGTGGCAATATTTTTTTGTAGGCTACCGGCCTTTGTTGTTGCTTGGCTGGCGCAGTCCACCAGCACTGTGCAAGGGTATCCAAAAACTGGATGCCCTTTGCGCCAGTACAAAAGTACCAGGCCGTAGCGCCAACAGGTTACCCGACTCTTTTACTCAGGTAACCCGGTACGGCTGGCATCCTCGCGCGCGCGGGATCGCCCAAACCGTCTACATAGACGGTTTGCTCAGACAACTGGCACCCTCGCGCGCGCGGGATCGCCTGTCCAGGCTGGTGCCGGTGATTTTGTCCAGGGTGGTGTCGCCGAGGGCATCGGCGCGGGCCAGATGGCGGTTTATGGCCTGCTTGGTCATGCCGGTTGCTTGGGCGGTTGATGCCGCGAAGCCTTTTTCTTGGGCGTGCCCGTGCTTGGCAACAGGTGGAACTACTGATTCCACCTGTTCGTCAGTACCTTGTTTTTCCAAATCGGACACGGTGTCCGTTTTCACCACCGGATGCAGCGCCTCCCAAATCTGCGCCCTGCGCTTGGTGTACTTGGTGCGCTGCCATGCTGTTCATTCCGCCCCCAAAAAAAATAGCCCATTTCGCGGATGTGCAAATGAAGTGGAACATCCGGTCCATGTCCTGCGAAGTGCAAAAGACGTTACCGCCCCCCTATCTGATTAGCTCAAGGCGGTTGCCATCGTCTGCCCGTAAGACGTAACCACCGGGCGGGTTGCCCGGCTGGGCTTGTCGCGCGTCTGTTCAGCGTGCCCAATCCGCACCAGGGGGGCGGCCTCAATGCCCGGCAGGGTTAGCACATCGCCGGGCAGGTTGACACCTGTGGCACACAGCAGGCCAGGGTGAAATTTGTCCAACGCAAAAAATTGATAGAAATCAACTGTTTAGTTAATACAGCCGGACTAGTCCTGGCGCAACTGGTATAAAGCGCGACTTGGAGCAAACAGGCTAATCCGGCAAAGCTGTTGCCGGGATCGGCTTGCGCCCGAGACAACTCGTAACGGTTGCAGCAAAGCAACCGACGCCCCCAAGCCCGTTCACGTCTGACTCATCGCGGGGCGGGAGGAATCACAATTCACAGGAGAGGCCAAGATCATGCTGACTGCCAAGCAAATGTGCTCACTACCCGACTGCTTTAAGAACATTCCCGATCCCCGACGCGCGCAGGGCGACGCCATCGTTTGCCAGTGGTGCTGGCCATTGCGGCTGGTGCGATTCTGTGCGGCATGCGCGGCTACAGTGCCATCGCGCAATGGGCCAACGCGCTGGGACCGAAAGCACGGGCGCGGTTTGGTTGCCGCCGTGTGAAAGGCGTCTATCGCGTGCCGAGCACGTTTGTCATTCGCGATTGCCTAGTGCGCATTGAAGCCGGTGCGCTGGACCGCGCGCTGGCGGCATGGAACCAAACTTGGGGGGGCACGGATCAAGGGATATCCATTGATGGCAAGACAATGAAGAATGCCATTGACGAAGATGGCAACCAAACGCATATCCTGAGCGCAATCGGGCACGAAACGGCGACGTGCTTCGCCCAAAAAAAGTCGACAGTCTGCCTATAGTGGGCAGCGACGAAGTCAAGCGTACCAACGAGATCGGCATGGCCATTCCTTTGCTTGCAAACTGCGCGCTTGCGGGCAAGGATGTCACAGCCGATGCCCTGCTGACGCAGCGCAGCATCGCGACGTATATCGTCGAGCAGAAAGGGCATTACCATTTCACCGTGAAGGGTAACCAGCCCACTTTGGAGGAGGACATCGCACTTATTTTTGCGCAGCGTGGGGCAGCGGACTTTGTCGAGATAACACCACCCGACCATGGCCGCATCGAGACTCGGCGCATCTGGTGCACTACGGCGCTCAATGACTACCTCGATTTTCCTCACGTGGGCCAAGTCTTTATGATCGAGCGTGAAGCGTTCAACAAGAAATCAGGCAAGTCCAGCCACGAGATCGCGTGGGGGTCACCAGTCGGCCGCCGAATGAAGCGTCGCCCCAGCGACTGTTGGCCATCAATCGCGGCCACTGGCGCATCGAGAGTGTTCATTACATCATCGACTGGAACTACGATGAGGATCGCTCCCGTATCCGTGCCGGTAATGGCCCAGAAAACATCACTCTCCTACGCCGCTTCGCTATCGGCTTGCTGAAGTCGATCCAAAAGCCCACTCAAACAATCGCTTCGTTGATGCGCGACCTGTCGTTTCGCACCCGCCGTGTCTTCGATCTGCTTCGCCTGACCAAAAATTCGGCTCCCGGCTACGCCTGATCGGAGAACAAATTTACCGTGCACAGCAGGCGAACATTCACCGACTTTGCAGCGGCCAATTCATTCACCATCAGGAATGTGGCAACGTCACGGGCAAATCGGCTAACCGTCGCCTGTGGATCATCGAAGTTCAGTTCAGGGCGTACCATCGGTTCAAGGGTGCACTGATAGCCAGCAGCCTCGATTTCAGCCCTTAGCCTCTGTTCTGTAGCCATCGCATCACGCAGGCCAGCCAGCGCGGTTGTGATGCCTTGCGCGGCCTTGATGTGCGCTTGCTTTGCCTCGCTGTTCACAATGGCGCTCTGTGCTTGCACCAGCCCGGCCATGATGGCGCGTTGCTCGCCAATAGCCTCACCCAGCAATGCCAGGTTTTCCCGGCAAGTGGCAAGGCGTGCGCACTGGCCATCACGGTCTTGCCGCGGTGCAGGAGTGCCCCCAAGCATGGCCTTGGCGCGGTCTAGGGCGCTGGGCTTGCTCTCGGGTTGGTCGCTCAGTTGCGCCAGCAGTTGCGACTCCTCCACCAGGGCATCGGCGTGTGCCTGTTGCATTTGGGCAAGCTGGGCAGTTGCTGCAATGTGGTCAGCGTTTTGGAAAATGGTTTTCATGGAATTAGCTTTCAGTTAACGGTTTTTTTAAGGAGTGCCGTCAAGGTTTGACGGTTTTCTTTGCTCAGGTTGTGCGGCATGATCGCCAAATTATTGACAGCCATATAGTTGGCAACCGACATCATTTGGCAATTGCGAACTTGCTGCATTGCAGCTTTGATTTCTTTGGGGATTGGTTGCCCGGTTTTTGCTTGAAACATAAATTTCCTTTTGATTGATTGGTTTGTCAGTGAAGGCAGGCTCCACCTATGGACCTTGCGGCCAGCGGCTATGGCCTTTGTTTTGCTGGCCACGTCGGCCTTTTGATCGTTCAAATGCACCCATGCTATGCCCCTGGTATTGATTCCGTGACGGTAACGGAATTGCCGCAGTGCCTGGTGTAGAGCACACTGGCGATGCCCTTCACCATGCTGGTGCTGCCCGTGCGGATGGCCAGCACCAGCATTGCAGCGAGTTCAGCATCTTTTGCATTGGGCAAGTCGCCAGCCAGTTGCACCAGGCGCTCGCGCTTGCGTTCCCTGCAAGCTGCGGTCCTGGCTTTGTCGCTCTGTGCCGTTGTACCTGCCGGTTTCCTGCCTGCTGGTGAGCGTGTCTTGAATTGCCCAGTCTTGGTTCTGGTCGTTGGCGCGGATGGTGGACGGCCTGAGTAAATGATTGTTTTGACGGTGCCCAGTTTGAGGTTGAGCTGCTTTGCAATCTGCCGGTGAGACACGCCCTTAGAGCGCAGGGCGTTTATTGCGTCCTTTTGCTGTGCGGTGATGTGTGCCACTTACAAGCCCTCCAGGTCGCCATTCGCCATCGCCTGCCACGCTTCATCGTTTGGCCTGCCAGATGGCTGTGCCTGCCTGCGTGGGGTGCGTGGATATTGTGGTGCGCTGCCACGGTCGCCCGCTTCGGTCTTGTCCCGCTTGCGTTTGACTTCGTAGAGCGTCATTACCCTGCTGGCTGTAATGTCCAGCGAGACGCGGGTATCGCCAGTTTTGGATACGTAGGTGCTCACCTTGAGCGTACCTACACATGCAACTGGATCGCCATCAGTCAGCGCACAAAGCGCCTGCACTGCGGAATCGGAAAAACAGATGATGCTGGCGAATAGCATTTCGCCATCGCCAGTAGGCACCTTGATTTTGGCGTTTGCGTAGCTGCCACCATTTTTAGTGGTGCCATGCTTGGGTGCGCCGTAGAGTTTGCCGGTGATGAGAGTTTCGATCATGATTTCGCTCCTTACCAGCATTCGCCAGAATCGCCTTCGTGTGTCGCTGCCAGTGATTCCACTTGCCCACAAATTCCCACAGATTCCAGTGATTCCTTCTTTTGAAAAGGGGAATCTGTGGAATCACTGGGGGAATCAGTGGCAAAGGAATCTGTGTAGGCATCGTTTCCAGCGCCGCCTGGCAGTCTCCAGTGAACCTTAAAATCCTTCCCAAAGCCAGATTTGTGGCGCTTCACGCCTAGTTTTTTTGTACCCTTCCAAATCTGCTTTTTGGTGAATCCGGCGGCAAACAGCGCCTTGCTTGCCAGCGCCGAATCAGTCCAGCAATCTGCGGTCAATTCGGCCTTGAGCATTTCCACCACATCATCATGATCTTCGTCGCCGCCATCAGAGTCTGCACACGGATCTGTCAACAATTCCCGCGCCGTACCTTCAACTGCATTTCCCCATTCGACACGGCTGGCTTCTATTCCAGGGAGGGCTTCGACTTGGGCTAGGTGGTACTCAAACCCTCCGCTATCCGGCCCGATGTTTGACTTGCCACGCGCAAGGATGCGTTTATCGTCGTCGCCGTCCGCGCCTTTGACACGTGCCGCAAGCATCACGACACGCGCCACAGCGGTGAATGCAATGCTGCCAATTACACGCTGTGCTGGGTCTATTCCCTGGCCTGCTTTCGACAAGTGGGTGATACCCAGTACAGCAGCGCCCACGGTTTCGGCTAAGTCCACCAGCGGCTGTAATCCGCGTCGTACCTCGCTGTTTTTGTGCGAGTCGCCCTGTATGGCTGTCGATACCGGGTCGATCACGATCAGTCGCGCGCCGCCAATCGCCTTGATGGCCTCCAGCAGCGTGCGAGTGTCATTGGCAGGATCAAATGGCCTTACTTCATTGCCTATGCGTGTGCCGTCAACGAAAAACACACGGTTACGGTTAGCTCCTGCGCCGATTAAGCGCGGGAGTAGCGTATCCTTGTAGTCGTCCTCGCCGGACCAGATAAGCACGTTGCCAGCGTCGCAGCGGGAGCCATCAGGCCAGCGGCCCCCGATAGTGATGGTCGCCGCCATCGCCATTGCAATCGTCGTTTTCCCTTGGCCTGGCGCTCCTGCCAGTAAGTGAAACTTCCCAAGAGCTAACCAGTGTGTCCAAAGCCATTGCACCGGCTCAGGTGTCAGACTGGCCCCGCACGTCAATATCACGGCCTTCTCGTTGATTTGAGCTGCCGTGGACCCGCCAATCAGCGGAATGTCGGCAAAGTGCGGGGGCGGCTCGTTGGTGTAGGTTGCGCCCTGAGAATTGCGTGCCTTGATCGCCTCGTCTAGCTTTGAGGCAAACGCCTTGTAATTGTCTTTGTTACTACTGGGCATGGTAAGCCTCCAGTACCGCACCTACACGGCTAACCACTACAGCTAAACGGTCAACGTCGCAATCAGGCGGCTGTTTCCCAGCACGAAGGTCGCAAACAACGATGTACCCAATCATCAACTCAGAATGCAGGATATGAAGCGCCTGCAATGCGTTTACAACTGGCTTTGCTCGCTTAGCATTGCGTTTTGGTCCGCTTTCAACCCAGCATCCAAGAGCGCGACACGCTTCCTCGAAACTGGCATCGTGCGCTTGGCGGTAGTAGTCGATAACGTCGCCGCCGTTGACAAAGCATCCCCAGCAATGAAAGCCTCCATCGTCAACGTTGATGGCAAGGTTGTCCTTGCTGTTGCAGAAGCGGCAACTTGTTTGACTCCATGGCTTTTTTCCTGGCTGGAGCACCAAGCCCTCGGTGTCTTGGTAGAACTCCAGCGGGTCTGGTTTAAGGGTGTGGTCGTAACTCATGGTGCCACCTCGCCAAGCAAAGCCAAGCAGACACGTGCAACCATCACAAATCCTTTGCGCTGATATGTGGCTCTTATATTTCCTTTGTGGGCGCTCACAACTGGGGCAGGAAGGGAAGCCATGCGCAATAACTCGCTAAGATTTGCGGCTATTTCGGCAAGCGTAGCGCCTGGAAGTGGGTTAGCTTCGAGCTCGCCATCATCCAAAAATGAATAAAGGTGCTCGTTCCCGCTTTCGACATTTATGCACTCAATATGATTGAGTACGAACTCCCGTGCCAATTCAATGTTTTTGTGTAGCTGTGGTGCGGGTGCTGTATATGGTGCTGCCGCGCTTTGGTGGTCGTTTTCGATCACTGTACAGGGTGCATCGACTATGCTTAAAACCGACATCATGTCGGTTTTGCTTTGGCCTCACTCTCGTTGATGGTAATTTCAGAGGTCAACTGCGGAAGTGTTGACTCAGTGGCTACAGGAAAAACGGTCACGGTGTCCGTTTTGGTCGCATCCGGCAAATCGGACATCATGTCCGTTTTGACAACGGGAACTTGCAATCTGGCCTTGCCCTGAGCTCCGGCCATGTAGCGCTGTGCCTGCCGCTCTGATACTGAGCAATTTTCTGCCAGCCATGTCGTGAATTGACCATGAGGCAACTCGCTCTTGACCTTCAGCAGTAGCTCCCCGGCTTTGGTCGCTAACCTCACTGCATTGGTTGCATGGATTTTGGCCTGAGTGTGTAGTGCGTTGATCTGCTTCGCAAGATCGACGGTGATTTGATTGGTGTTCATTGCAACACCTCGCTTTCAGCCATCCGCGCCTCGCGTTTCGCTGCCCTGGCCACTGCCAATCGTTTTCCAATTTGACGATTGCGTTCACGTTCAATTTCCGCCGACTCACGTGCCCAATCTTCTGAGCGTTGCGCCCTGGCGGGCAGGTAAACGGCATGGTTGCTGTGACTTGCCGCGAACATCAGAAAGTCGGCCATGGCATCCAAAAAAGATACAGCCGCGCCACGCCGATCAGGCTTTCCGTGAGCGAACGGTTCTTCCAATGCCTTGAATGCCGCCGCCATCACATCACGGACGCATAGCCCGGTGATGTAGTTGCTGGGCTGATTTTTTAGCCAAGCCATGAACTCGCCAGCTACACGGTAGCCGGTTGCGTTGCCGGTGACGTAGCTCTCGGGGGGTACAGCGAACCAGTGCGTAATTTTTTGGTTGCGCGGCCCTTTGCTTTCGACTTTGACAAAAGAAAGCGCGAGATGGTCTGGGGTGTTGCCCGATGTGGGCGTGGGGGTGGTGTTGGCTGTTGCCATTTGGTTTGCTCCTGTACGAGACTGACAACCACTCACTGACTTAGTAGGGCAGAGAGTGGGACTGGGGCTACTAACATGGATACAGCCATGCTGGTGGCCTTGCGGTTCCACCACTCCCAGCCCCAAACTCGGTAAAAATTCGGGACGTGAAAAAACCTTCTTTTCGGCGAAGGTTGCAACCGCTGTATCTATGGTGTTAGTAGCACCTGGCGCAACTATATCACCGTGCTGCTGGCCCGGCCCCGTAGGGGTACCCAAATTCCGGGTACCCGTGTTGATTTCGTGATTGTCACGAAAACCTGCTGTATGGCATGTGGTGCGTGCGGCATGCGCTATCTGACTTGTAGCGCCAGTTGATACTGAGCTAAAATCGTCGGCGTGATTGAGAGTGTTTTTGGCGGGGTAGTCGTTGATGGCGACTACCCCGTTTGCGTTGGTGGTCATTGATTGTTTCCTTTGATATTGAAAACGCTTGCAAGGCTTATTGCCTGTGCGCTTGCGGCTATTGTTTTGGTAGTGGGATTCGGTTTGCGTTTCAGCCTGGTCAGGACTCTTTCGACGGCCTCCACGTCCATCATGTGAAACGTTGTGGTGGCCGTGCGCAACAAGAAGCCTTTACTGGCTGTATGCAGCTTGTGGCCGCATTTGGTGGCTGTGCGTTTCAGTGTGTGCAGCTTGTCGGCCATGGCCATGTGCTCTACTTCTTCGGTGTGTGTCATTGGTTCAACCCCAGTGCCGCAAAGTCAGCTTTGCGCTTCTCGTGTAGCTGGTTCACCAACGTCCTGAGTTGATCGGTAGTCGCACCAGCAACTCGCGCTGTGCAGATGGCCAGCACCTCGGTACTGGGCCAGCCTACCGCCCGCTGTCCGATTTGTACGGGTTGCGTGAACAATCCCTCATTGACGGCTGTGTAAATTGATGCGTGGGACTTGTGCCCCGTTGTAGCCTTGACGGCTGGCATTCTCAACATTTGCATATTGCTTGTTCAAAAAAAAGGCCCGCCAGACCTTTGCCTTGGCGAGCCACAAATGAAAAAACCGCCTCGGTGGGCGGTTCAGTGGTAGGTTAAGTTGACGTGGTTCTTAGGTAGGAATTACCTCCAGGAAAGTATGGACGTAAAAAAACCACCTCAAAGGGTGGTTTGTGTATAGGCGTGGCAAAGCATCGTACATGCCCGCTACTCTTCTTCTGGGCGACTGCCCAATTTATCCGGTGCGCGGATTGTACACAACTGGCGCAACCTGTCCCTTGTCGTACTTGCGTTGGTTATGCCACCTTGAACTTGATCACATCGCCGCCCGCTGCCAGCTTGTCCAGGTAGTCGGCCCATTGCTGCATCATGGTCGCACGGTGTTTTATGTACTGCGTGCGGTTGTAGGCCCGCCCGTTGGCATCCTTTACCGCATGGGCCAATTGCGCCTCGATCACCAGCGGATCAATGCCTAGTTCCTCGGCCAATAGCGTGCGTGCCGTCGCCCTGAAACCGTGAACACTTTGCACATCCGGCCCATAGCCCAGCGTACCTAGCGCCGCCCGTAAGGTGTTGTCGCTGATTGGTCGGTCGTGACTGCGCTCACCGTAAAAGCACAATGCACTGTGCCCTGTGATTGGGTGCAGCTTGCGCAGTATTTCCACGGCCTGCGTGGGTAGTGGAACTTGATGTGGGTCGCCGTTGCGTTTGCCGTCCACACTGCGCTTCATGCGTACCGCTGGAATAGTCCACATTGCCGCGTCAAGATCAAACTCAGCCCATTCCGCCGCCCGCAGTTCACCAGGTCGCTGGAACAAGATCGGTGCCAGTTGCAGCGCCGCCCGTACTATCGGCCCGCCTTGATAGCCACGAATCGCCCGAATCAGTTCGCCCAGCTTTACCGGGTCGGTAATGGCTGTAAAGTGTTTGCCGTGGTGTGGCTTCAATGCGCCGCGAATATCCGCGCTCACGTCCCGCTGGCACCTGCCTGTCGCCACTGCATAGCGCCAGACTTGCCCCGCCGTGGTCAATACCCTATGGGCAACATCCAACGCGCCGCGCTCCTCTACCCTGCGCACCGTTGCCAGCAACTCGATTGCTTCAATGTCGCCGATACGCCGCGCACCAAGAAAGGGGAACAGGTCTTTCTCCAGGTTGCGCTTTTCCCGGATGGCGTAGTGATTGCTCCAGCTATCCCGCTTGAGTGCATACCACTCCAGCGCCGTGACTTTGAATGTGTCAGCATCTGGTGTGGTTGATCGCAGCTTTTCAACCTTGCGGGCCTGCACTGGGTTGATGCCGTCGGCCTTTTGCAGCTTTGCAGCATCCCGTGCTTTCCTTGCTGCCGTCAGGGTCACGTCTGGATAGCTGCCAAAAGCCATGCGGCCTTCTTTGCCGTCAGCGTAGGTTTTCCAGAACCAGCGCTTTGAACCAGCCGGGGATACCTCCAGGTACAGGCCCGCCGCATCAAAAAAGCGTGCACGCTTCTTGTCCGGGGAACACGTGGCATTTCGGCATTGGGCATCGGTCAGCATGGGGTTTCTCCTATGAGAACGGGGAACAATTGCTAAAAATCCCGTTCCCCGGTGTTTTGTTCCCCGATATGTTCCCCGGTTTCGTCCTGGCAGTCAATAGCTTTCTTTAGCGGCTAATGTACGGGAGAATGCTGATTTACCAATGAAAAAGGCCGCTAGGTGTATGTTCCTAGCGGCCTTTAGACTGTCTCGTGGTCGGTGTGAAAGGATTCGAACCTTCGACCCCTTGCACCCCATTCAATCGTTTTAGTGTTTTATGCGATCCTGAGGCATCTAAAAGTCTAAATAAATCGTTATTAATCAATGCGTTACATGCATCGCACTTCCAACAGTGTCCAACACGATACAATGAAAGCCACCGAGAAACGGCAACCGAACGGCAACCAGAAATCGGGTTTTCACATCATACAAGGGGTAGCTGATGAGTGTAATTACCGACAAGCAAATGCAGGCCGCAGCCACCGCTGCCGACATCTGGATCACCGAGGATGGCCCACGCGGCGCAGGCCGCTTCCTGGGGCGCATCACCCCTCGCGGTGAACGCGCCTTCTACTTCCGCTACACCACTAGCGACGGCAGCCGCGACACACTCCCGGTCGGCATCTATGATCCCAAGGGCCGCGCCGGATTCAAACTTTCCGATGCGCGGGCCAAGGCAGACCAGTGGTCTAAGCTGTACCAGTCGGGCATCAAAGACCTTCGCAGCCATTTCGAACAAGCCGAGGCCGACAGACTCCAGAACGACGAGGCTGCACGTAAACAGGCGGAGTTGGCAGCAAAGCAAAGCGAACTGGAGCAGCAACGCCGCCTGACCATCAAGCAGCTGTTCGACCGCTGGGCCGCCACCGAGCTGACCCCCAACGTGCTGGCCAATGGCAAACGCAGCGGGCGCAAAGACGGTGGCCAGTACAGCCGCGACCAGTTTGAGCGGCGCATATTCCCGGTCTTGGGTGAAGTCGCCGCCGTCGATGTGCGCAAAGCGGACTTGCTGGCCATTCTGGATGCCGTGAAGGCCGAGGGCAAGCTGCGTACCTGCAACGTGCTGCTTACCGACTTGAAGCAAATGTTCCATTTCGCGTTGGCGCGTGAGATCGTGGACCGTAACCCGCTGGACACTATCACCAAGCGCCAGGCCGGTGGTGCTGAAACGGAACGTGAACGGGTCTTGACCGCCGACGAGGTGGTGGCACTGGCCCGCCAACTCCCAAAGGCCAATATGGGCCTGCGCAGCGTTTGCGCCGTCTGGCTGACCCTGGCCACCGGCTGCCGGGTGGGTGAACTGATGAACGCGCAATGGCAGCACATTGACCTAGAAAAGCGCACCTGGCACCTGCCCGACACCAAGAACCAGCGCCCGCACACCGTCCACCTGAGTGACTTTGCCGTGCAACAGATTCAGAACCTAGCGAGCATGCGTGTCCTGACGCACGCTGGCCTACCTTGCCCCTGGGTTTTCCCGAACACCAAAGGCAGCAACGCGCTGGACATCAAGACGTTCGGCAAGCAGCTCTCTGACCGCCAGCGCCCACCCGAGAAGCGCCTAAGCAACCGCACCGCCGCTACTGAATCACTGAGCCTGCCGGGCGGCAAATGGACCGCACACGACCTGCGCCGCACCGCCGCAACCACCATGGCCAGCCTGGGCATCAGCAGCGACGTGATCGACGAATGCCTAAACCACATGATTCAAAGCCGCGTCACGCGCATTTACATCCGCGACCGTCGTGAGGGTGAGCAGGTCAAGGCGTTTAATGCGTTGGGGCAGCGACTGGCTGAGTATGTGGCGCTGGCAAACAAGAAAGTGATGTGACCATGGCCACCATCAATGCTGGCACCCTGCTGAAGGAGCAACTCGATAAGAAGGCTGCTGAGAGACTTTCCAAACTCACCCCCTCTGCCATCGAACTGACAAGATTGCTGACTAGCATTTCGAAAGTCGACCCAGCAGTAATTCCACCTGCTGTCGACGCTTTGATGAAAGCAGCAGATCACTACAAAGCGTCCAAGCCATTGGTTGACCTAAATGCTCATCGCAGCAAGCCGGGTGTCGCAGAGGGGCGTGACAACATAAAGAACTTAATTAAGGACCTTAGTGCTGTTCAAGCTGACCTGCTCAATCTCCCGCTCAATGTCATGTCTGAGTTATATAAGACATACAACGCGCCGATTAGCAAGCTCAAAGCAGATTTGGAAAGCATAAGTGACGCAGCAGTGGCCACGCAGTTTTCAATGAACCAATTGGCGGACAAGACAGTAGATCATTACCGCAATGTCTTGGCTTATGAGGTGGCCGTGGTGTTTCAAGACATCCTCAAAATGAAGCCCTCATCAACCAGTGCTAAACAATTGACGGAGAACAACACCACAACACGTGGTGGTGGTGCTTACGCACGTGTGCTCGAAGCGACCCTAAAGGCAGCAGGCGTTACCGACTGTGACGTAGGCCCATTGATTACTGCCGGTTTGCGCTTACTGAAGGACCCAAAACTGCCCTCGGGAAACTGAACTTACCTTGAATCCGGAGCATATTTCGACCAGATTCAAGGTAAGTTCAAATAGGAGCATTCTAGGAGACTTACGCCATGCCCTGGACACCCGTCCAAGGCGCTTCAACAGGAGCGATATATGGCCGCAGCAGTCCACAGCCCACAAGTCATTCTGAGGCGAATCCAGGTGCAAGCCCGCACTGGTATCTCGCGCTCTGGCATCTACCAGAAGATGGCCGACGGTGAGTTCCCCAAGTCGATTTCTCTCGGCCCCCGCGCCGTCGGCTGGCTTGAATCCAGCATCGACGCGTGGATTTTAAGCCGCATTGAGCTTTCGAAGCAGGAGGCATAGATGAATGCAAATCTACGGGAATTGCAGCCTCGCTACGCCACCAGCGATGAAATTCTGGGCAGTGTGCAACTGTCCGACAAGCCTGAGATACTTCGAGTTGATCTGATGTCCCCGGTCGGACAGGCAATGCACCACGACAAAGTCCGTGCAGGGTTTCACGCCGTCAAGGTAAGCTGGCCCAACAGTATCCGCGCAATTATGTACTGCGACCCCGGCACCAAGTTGCCTCACCCTGCTGATGTGGTGGCCGTGTACAAGAGATGTGTCGAACTTAGGGAGAAAGAGACCGACACAAAAAACCCGCTCACTGCCAAACGCACGCAAGTGGCACTGGCTGCGTCAGCAGCCATTGACACGGTAACGATTCTGCTAACAAAACCAGGTTATCTAGCAACAAAGCAGTTCAGTAAGTCATCAAGCAGCTCGAAGATAGTCATGCAAGGGTACAACGCAGGCTATTTGTATTCGGTGCTAGGTCCGTGCGGTGTCAACGACATTTACGACCTTTCCGCTGTTCTCAAATACTGCGAGCAGAATCCAAACGCCCTGATCATCCGGGGTGAACCTGTCTCAGACGCAGTCGTCGGGCCGTGGGTACGTCGCCAAGGCAGCGACGAAGGTTCCGCCTTTAAAGGCAACTTCAAGACCCCGCTTCAAGGTCGTCATTACCTCGAAATTGATGTCGACAAACTGTCCCTGCCAATCGGTTGGATACTGGATCAGGCCAGCATCAGCAAAATCTGCGAATACATCGTCCACCTTCTACCGCCTGAATTTCATGAGGCCAGCTATCACTGGCAGTTGTCATCCAGTGCGGGCGTATTTGACGCATCGAAGGCTTCCGCACATTTCTGGTTCTGGTTGGTCCAGCCCGTGCCGGACACTTCCCTGAAGATTTGGGCAAAGCACGTCAACAAAGTCGCCGGTATCAAACTCGTCGACCCTGCGCTGTTTCAGCATGTGCAGCCGCACTACGTCGCTGCGCCACTGTTCAATGGCATGGCTGATCCGTTTCCTGTCCGCTCAGGTCTCGTCACAAAATCTTCCGACCGTGTCTGCCTACAGCTGCCTCCACCCGAATTTTCTGCACATGCTGGAGGCACGGGGTCTAGCACCTCATTCCACACCAGTGGCGGCAGTGGATTTGACTATCACCTGAGTCAAATCGGGGATCACGCTGGCGGCGATGGCTTCCATGTACCAGTAGTTCGATCAGCAGCGAGTTACGTATCAGAACATGGAATAGAAGGCACCGACGTTGAGTACCTATTCTCAATAATCCAGAAACGGGTACTCGCTGCCGATGCATCAAAGCATAGCAAGACCGATATTGACGAGCGAGCCAGCCGCAAACACATCATGTCCGCCATAGAGAGTGGCTTGCGCAAATACGGTGATGCTGCCAGTCAACGCCGTAAAACACGTAGGCTGTTAGGACTTACCCCCAACGCGCACAACGGCTACCAGGACATCACCACGATCCAATCCAGCATTGACGCAATCTTGAGCAAGGTGTTTTAGTCATGGCCGCCACTGGCATTAAGTCCCCATCAGGCGGAGGAAAGACCACCACAATTGCCAAACGCATTGCCCATGCAAACGAGGAGCTGCGTATCGAGGTTTATGTCCCAACCCACGCACTGGCTGTGGAGTGGCGGGATTTAATCAATAAATTCAATCCAACTCGGATAGTCCGCATCATCAGTGGCCGCAATCATGTGACCCCTGGCGGCAAGCCGCTATGCAATCGGCATCAAATAGCGGCCCGGATTAGCCAAGCTGGTCAGTCGGTTTACACCAGACTGTGCAGCGCGAGCAGTGGTCATCGCTGCGGCGACTATGACAACTGCCCCTACATCAATCAGTTCAATTTCGGCCATGTGTATATTTATACCCATGCCTATCTGCCATTAGACCGTGGACTGCTGGATGCACGTGTACCGAACTTGGTGGTTATTGACGAAGCGTTCGCTATGGCTTGTTTGGAGAGAATCGAATTCAACGTATCTCTTCTCCGTCACCCAGCATTACCAAATGCGGCTAGCAGCCTTTGCGGTGACATTTCCAACTTGCTGCAATCGGGCAGCTCGCTGTACCCACTAATCTCCAACGCGAGCAAACGAGGAGGTGGCCTACGTGCAGCCGTTGAAGAACTGCGTGCTTCGGCACCGCGACCACAGCCGGGTCAATCTGATCAGTTGATAGTGCAAACCCTGGGTTCAGCCCCCAACTTTGAGCCCGTCGCCAAACTACTTGAACACTTGAAACGTGCGTTCGCTGTCAAGCAAGAACTTCAGTCTGTAGATTTCGATGCCATCACTGGGCAAATTACGGTCCATCATCGCAATGACATAACTCGTTTCACACCAAAATCTAGTAGTCAGTCACCGCCAGAGATATTCTTGCTTGACGCGACCGCATCGCGTGAAACCACCGAGGTGTTCTTCACTGGTGCAACATTCCATGAATTTCGGGCCAGACGTAACGCACATGTTGTGCAGTGCCGCTCTGCCAGATGCTCCATACGCTCGATCAACCCCAACATACATTCCGATCCGAAAAGCATGGCCGAGGCCATGCACAAGCTGGGCGAGATTCAGCAGTTGATCAACGAGCTCAGCTCCAACGGTAGCAAACTCTTGGTCGTAGGTCCCGTAGCCATTACCGGCAACCCCAGTAAGAACACGCAGCCATTAGTGAACGTACCGCCACATTCAGCGCTCGCACACTTTGGCGCATTGCGGGGCGTTGACGTTTATAAAGATTTCGACACTGTCCTTGTGATCAGTCGTAACGAACCGTCAGTGGCTGCGGTTCAGGATTTGGCTCGCGCCATGTTCTACGATGCCACTGTGCCGTTGCAACTCACTGATCGGTGGGTACAAATACCAAGGGCGTACCAGCTCAAATCGGACCCGGAAGGGGTCGATGTGGATTGCCATCCCGACATACGTGTACAGGCCATTTTGGAGCAGTTGCGTGAATCTGAAAGCCTGCAAGCCATTGATCGTCTGCGTTTGATTCATTGCCAAAAGCCAAAACTGGTAGTTCTGCTCTCAAACATCCCCCTCGACATCGAAGTAGATGCCCTCTTTACATGGGATGAGTTGGTACACGGCAACCGTTTGGAGCAAGCATGGCGCAAGACTGGTGACGTGATGCCAATAGTGCCTGAATGGCTCTCAACGAACTTCAACAGTTTGTGGCCAACCGCCGCCGCCGCAAAGAAGGACGTGCAGAGGCAGCAGGTTAAAAAGGGACAATTTACAAATAGATTATCTATTTGTAAATTGTCCCCTTTTACGTTCGAGTATCGAGCGCCCGGCCAGCGCAGGGCTAGTACATGCTTGAGTAGGGTGGCGTGCCCAAACGCCGTTTCAGAGGCGCTGAAGGGCCTTTTAGGCCATCCTGTGACGGTTATTGGGCCACTGCCTGATTCGACCCAATGATACTGAGCAACTCCCCGTCCGATAGCTGATTCATTCGCCCGATTTCCAGGCTTCCGGCCACGTTGACATCCACTTTGACCCGCTCGGCTTGGTAGAACCCGCACGCCTTACCAATCTCCCTCCAGGCGGCAACCATCGCCATCGGCTCACCCTTCTCTTTAGCCAGTTCTACGGCCTCCAGGAGTCCGTTTAGAAACCTCTGGCGGGTAACCCCTAACTCCTGCGCTGCGGTCGCTTCCAGGGCCTGTATTCGCCTTGAAATACTATCATTTCTTAGCAATCGTACAGCAGTCACGCTGGCACACCCGGCGCTATACCCCGCTTCACGACATGCCAAACTGGCATTGTGATGCTGAACGTAGGCCAAGGCGAAACGCTCTTGTCTGGGGGATAAAGAATGCTGATTATCCATACAGTTATTTTAGCTGTACAACCCCAGTTTTGTCTACTGTGTGAAATGGCTCACTTACGCCCGCACCACCACCATATCCTCCCAGCACGTGGTGTACTGCGGTGTGCGACGCTCCTGTTTCATGCCCCACGTAGACTGGTTTCTGCCCACACCAGCGCAGGCCAGCGCCACGGTTCCACGACCGTAGCGTTGGTTAATCGCATCCAGCGTGGACATCATCAACGGTGAGCGATCTGTGCCGTCGGAATCAAGCTCCTGCTGCACCAGTCGATCAGGCTGAAGCTCCAGCAGCATTACACCTGCCTTGGCGTACTTGAACCCAGGCCGAAAGATTGCTTTCAGTCCATTCAGTGCAGCCTGCACGATCACTGCCGTATCCGCACTGGGTCGGCGTAGTGGCACAACCATCGAGCCGCTGTACTGTGCATCGGGTCGAAACGGGCTGGTGCGAATAAAGCAAAGTACCTCGGCAGCATGGCTGTGCTGACGGCGCAGCTTTTCGGCAGCCCGGCTGGCAAACGTGCTGACAGCTTCCATCAATCCTGATAGCTGTGTTACCGCATGCCCGAAGGAGCGGGTACAGGCGATTTGCTGCTTGGCTGATGGCACATCATCGAACCCGATACATGAAACGCCCTGCAGTTCTCGCACGGTGCGCTCCAGCACAACCGACCAGCGGTGCCGTACTGTGGCAGTATCCATGCGGGCCAAATCAAGCGCTGTGTGAATGCCAACTGCACCAAGCTGGGCGCTGATCTTGCGGCCAACCCCCCAGACCTCTGTTACAGGTGTAGCTGCCATCATCGCGTTCAACTGCGGCTCTGGCATGGTCGAGAGATCGCAGACCTGGGCCATCTCGGCTGGGTAGCTTCCCGGCTTGCGTTCTGCCGTTTTGGCGATGTGGTTCGCCAGCTTGGCCAATGTCTTGGTGGGGCCTATGCCGATTCCACAGGGGATGCCGGTCCACTTCAGGATACGTTGGCGTATCCGTTTGCTGCGCAGCTTCATATCGCCTTGCACACCATCCAGGTCAACGAAGCATTCGTCGATGCTGTAAACCTCCTGCCCCGGCCCCAGGCCAGCGGCGATGCTCATCACACGGTCGGACATGTCGCCGTACAGGGCAAAGTTGGCTGACAGTGCCACCAAGCCATGACTGTCTTCCAGGTGGCGGATTTGAAACCACGGCGCACCCATCTTGATTCCGAGGTCTTTAGCCTCGTTGGAGCGGGCGATGGCGCAGCCGTCGTTGTTGCTCAAAACCACGACTGGCCGACCATTCAAACTGGGGCGGAAGGTGCGCTCGCAACTGACATAAAAGTTGTTGCCATCAACCAGTGCGTACATGGTTTCAGGTCCGATGCACGGTGATGCTGGCTATCACTACGCCCCAGACATCGATGCTTTGTCCATCCTTGGGAACGATGTCAGGGAAGGTTGGATTGGCGGCCTTGAGCTTCATGCGTCCAGCTTTGAGCCACAGTTGCTTGATGGTGAATTCGCCATCGACTACAGCAACCACTATCTGGCCGGAACGGGGCGTGATGGCTTTATCCACCAGAACCACATCACCGTCATGGATTCCAGCTTCGCGCATCGACTCGCCGCGCACCTGCATCTGGTAGGTGGCCTGGGGATGTTTGACCAGATGCTCCAGCACGTCGATACGCTTGGCACTGTGGTCTTCTGCTGGTGAAGGGAAGCCTGCTGGAATTCGTACATCAAGAACACATACCGGCCAGCCCCGCGCCGACAAAGGCATTGGAGATGTAATCGTGACAGGATATTGAATGCTGTACATCCATACAGTATAAGCTGACACCAACCCAATAGAGGACGCTGATGGATGGTGCTGTGCAGCATGCGCCGCAGTCAATTCACCTCGGTCAACGAAACTGGCTGGCCTGCGTTGGTACATCACGTGAATCTAATTTCACAATGGAGTGCTCAATGCGTTTCGTTCGCCAGATTCTGAAGTTCAGCCGTATTGCAGTCCTTGGTTTGACTGTATCTGGTTGTGTAATATCGCCGTTACCGTATGGGCGCGGGCATGGGCATGGGCATGGGCACTGGGGCCATCGCTACTCCGAGCAAGGGTCTATTCCGCCGCCACCGCCGCTGCATGATGGACAATACAAGAGGGGTAGGTAAGGTGGCTACCATTCGCGGTCCAAATCTGTGCTCCAGATGGGCGGGCCAGACGCGGCGAGCCCTTTAGCTGGGTGTCGGGTGTCAATGGGAGGGATATGGACGACTCACAACTACTTGAAGGCTTACGATCTCGCTTCAACGCAGGAGAGCATCTCAAGTTCGTCTACTTCTGGGGCCATCAACCTGGCAGGTATGGCATTACGGCCTCCTGTTTCAGCCAATGGTACGGCGCCTCATTCGTCGTCGATGGGCAGCGGTATCCAACGGCAGAGCATTTCATGATGGCTGAGAAGGCTTCCATTTTCGGCGACCAGGCAACCAAGGAGCAAGTTCTTCAAGCCCCAAACCCAGGCGCTGCAAAAGCCTTGGGGCGGCAAGTGCGCGGCTTTGATGAAGCAACTTGGCTGCAACACAGATTTCCCATTGTCGTTCGCGCCAGCCAAGCCAAGTTCACGCAAAACGCCGAGCTAGGGCAGTATCTTCGGCAAACAGGGGATCATATTCTTGTCGAGGCAAGTCCGGTAGACAAGATTTGGGGTATTGGCTTGGCTCGTGATGATGAAAGGGCCAGTAATCCAAATCAGTGGCAGGGTCTCAATCTCCTGGGCTTTGCGCTCATGCAGGTACGCCGTGATGCCTGATCTATTGATTTGATAAGTTAATGGGCAGGCGGCGTCAGCTCATCGGTGTGGCCGTATCTATGGCTCAAAAGTTCAGCGTGAGTGCAGCTCACTTTGCATACGTGGCATGGTCGAGTGACATCCAAACGGTGTGTATCGACTTGTTGACCGGTGCCATTAGCACCAATCAATTTGATGTGGCACGCAATAGAACCCTTGCTCAGTATTGCAGCGAGAACCTAGCGCAGATAATGTCTGACCCCATGCGTATAGAACTCCAGGAGGCAACACTTGAGGCAACTTTCGGTGATGTTTGGTTGCAAAGATACACACAGTCACGCATTGTTGTTTCCTTGACGGACGAACGTGGAAAGGTTTGGGTAGGCAAACATGTCGAGAATCATCAACTGATTGATCCCCCCGCTGAGGGAATCGGGCCTATCAACGCGATCCAAAGGGACGCTACGTCGACTGGGTCAGCACCATCTCCCTGAGATGATTCATCAGGCAATACCAATGGAATCCACCAACGACAAGTTGTGCAAGCATTGCGGGAAACCAGTCGTTGCGACCCTTGGGTCATACGATGTGCAGGAGCAAATGCACTGGCTGTGCTTCCATCTGCTATTCGAGCACGAAGGAGCCCCTGACAGACCTTGTGATGATCCAAGTTGTCCTTGGTGGCATATCGCTGCATACGAAAGCAAGTTGAGCCAAATTGGCATTGATCCGAAGCAGGTTATCTCTGAAGCAATTGACGAGAAATGGAAACCGAATTGAAGCATGCCTATCCGGTTCGTTGCCAATTAAGTTCACATACACCGCCAATCCCACGATGGTCCGCGAAATCCCCTCGTGGGGAGCTGAAACGGTATGTTTTAGTCGCAAATGGGGACGGCATCCCATAAATGGCGACACCGTCTCAAACGACTTCGATTTTTGGCAACGAACCGGATAGGCACGGTTTATTGATGTGCCCGGCCACTTGGAATCGATGCTTTTGCAAGTGAAATTTTTATGAGAAAGCCTTGGGAGTCCATCCACAGCCACAAGCTCCACAGGTACAGAGAATCCACTGACACGCCGAGCATTCGATGTCCACCTGACTGTCAAGTTGATTCCTGCAAGAATAACAATGGGTAACTCGCTTTACCTTGGTTGAATTGGCTGCTTGTACGCCATGATTGGTACGCCCCATTTTTCGCAAGAACAGAGCGTGCCTTTCCTCAATGGTGAGTCCAGCTAGCGCTTCCGTTTCAGCGACCTTTCTATCCCGTTCTGTCAGCGCAGCCTGACGCAACATCTCTGACCACCTCGGTCTTGCGTCTTCAGCGGCCTTCCTATCCCGCTCTGCCAGAGCTTTTTTTTCTAGCTCAACTTGAAGCACAGAAGTCATAGATTCGATTTCAACGGCCAAATGCTCTGCGACCTCAATGTCTCTTAGAAGGCCACTACAAAACGCCTGAAAGTTGTAAGTGCATAGTTTGGTTTTTCCAGATTCAACATAACTGACCCGAAACAAAGGCCCCGCAGGCCAACTGCGTTCGATTACCTCTTCCAGATTCAGGTACTTGCCAGAGTCCATCACAATTCTGGCTCCGACGCACAAACTCCAAGGTATCGTTTGCATGTGCTGAATGATCCACCCTGATTCGATAATTGCCTTAGTCAAGTTCCTCCCACTTTCAATTTTTTCGGGCTTACAGCTCAGGGACGAAAGCCGAACTAACCAAGTCAAACACTCAAAACTCCCTGACGTTGCTCCGAATCCAACACGCTACTAATTTGCGCTGCCGACTTCAGTTTTACCAAGAAATTGCAACCTGCGTTGTCGGGCAACCAGCGTGGACACCCTAAAAAGTATTCATCAAGTAGTTGGTCTGACGATTGGTTTTTTCGTCTTAGCCGTAGGCTTTCCCCATGGACCGGACAGCGGTAGGTGGCGATGCCAATCCTCTCGGACTGCTGCGCCCCTTTGATGCTGTCCAAGGCTTGGCGTATGCGGCGTGCCCTCACCGGGTTTATCGTTTCGCGTGTCAACGATGCCGAGTCAATTTCAAACTCTGGGCGGTTCAGATTGGCAAATAGATTTAGATCATCCGTCGTCAACTTCTGCGTGCGGTGGCACACTGATCGGCCATCGACTTTGATGTAGTACCCCGAGCAGCCCCAAAAGAAATCATTGAGACCGGCGGTGGCGACGCTTCGATTCCACTGCAAGACCATGACCCGTCCGCACTGGCACAGCTTGTTGTAAGCGCTCTGCCCGACGTGGTATTGCAAGATGTGCGCGTTAGCGTCGCTGATCACGATAGGGTGATAGTTTTTCCCCTCTTGGACGATTTCTTCCGCCGTCGAAAATTTGTCGATGGCAGAAATTTCCTGATTCAATACATCTCGTCGCTCTTTTAGGATCGCATGTCGTCTTTTCTGTTGGTCATTTAAGCCGCCTTGTCTTTTGTGTATTTCGCGCAGCGCCATTATTTCTTCATTGACTTGCTGCAACTCGCGTTCATTGCGTTCTTGAGCTGATTTGGGTTCATCCCGCATGCCTTCATTGAAACCGATCACAACTCCGTTCACAAAATCTCTGGCACCCTGAACGATGGCTTTGACTACAGGTGCTGCTACATGGCCCAGCGAACGGCCTATGAACTTGAGCGTCGAGAACAGACCTCCCATGAAAGCCGCGAAACCCATGGCTATGTCCCCGATAATAAAATTTGATAGTGCTTTGCTCTGGCCGCCATCAACTGGTTCCTTGACCTCATGGCTGCCATCAAATCATCAATGTTTTGAGCGCGGTCAAAGAACATTCCGGCTGTCACGGCACACAGTGCCGACACGAGCCAACTTCCAGTCAACGTCTTGGCAAGAGCACCTGCACCACTGGCAATCATTCCACGGGCGGCCCGTGCTTTCGCTACCTCCATTGCTCCGCTGACCTGTTGCTTATTCATGACCACCTGATAGCCCTGGGTAGCTACGATGGTCAGCAGCGGCATGAGCGGATGAAAATTGTCCCAAAATTCATCGAGGTATCCGTGATCGAGACCAACTGCCGTCGAATTGATTGCGTGTTCCAAATCAGCTTCTGACATTTTGGAGTCAAGCACCATGGAATTCGGCCCGAGGCTGGTCGCCACTTCGCCGGTTGTCAGAATAGAAATGTCTGGGTAACGCACCAGCGTGTCGTGAAGATAGCCAACGCTTTCAGTGGCCTTTAGTTGCAAGAGTTCGGCTACATCGCCATGCCCATCCACGATTTGCATATCCCAGCCCGGCTGCGTCATTGAGGTCGCCAAGTGCGCGGAGTAGCCATCTGGCAGCATCAAGTCACCTACGGTGCCCCCCGCATTCAATTCATCAACGACGAGGTACTCAAAATACTTGCCTTTGGCACTGTTAACGATCCCCATCCATTCCTGATCAGAGTAGCCACCCACATTACCAGGGTCAAAGTTAGGATTGGTGTCGTGCAGGGCCTTCAACGCAAGCGGGTCCATCGCATCGCTGCTTTCCGGCTGTATACCCAAACTGAGCGCTACTGCGGCCAAGTCAAGTGCTCGGGTATTTTTGTACTGCCGGTAACGGGTTTGAAGATCGCCCATAGGGTCGATTTCACCGCTGCTGTATTGGCTATAGCGCGCCCGCAGATCGTCAAGGTAGGAATGTCCCATGGATGTCATCCAACAAAGATTTTTGGCGGCAGCACAGCCGGAGGTCCATCTTCATAGAGTGCAGCAGTTAATGCCGCCATCTGCCCTTCCAGCGCAACGATTCGCCTTTCGAGCTTGGAGATGTATGTATCCATTCCGCTCAGAACCTCTTCTGTACGCAGGTAACCCTCACGGAATTCGCCCTTGAGATCATCCAGAGAAAGACTCATGATTCCCACCCCATTTTGAATTCGACAAGAAACTTGCTGCATCCAACGATGCCTACCAGCCGAAGCGACGGCAGCACACATTTTATATGAATTAGTGTTTATGCGATTTAGAGCATAACTCAGATATTCAGAGGTGTGAAACCAACTCTATCTCAGCAATTTGGCTCCTGCATACGCACCCTGCGTAACGGGACCGGCATGAGTCAAGTTGAGTTTGGTGAAAAGTGTGGCTTCTATCAAACGTACTTGAGCCGCATTGAGAACGGGCAAGCCAATCCTTCGCTGAACGCCATTGAGGTCATTGCGAATGCCCTTGGCATGAGCGTCTTTGACCTATTCGATTACATCAAGACTGAACGGTCGACCTGTCATCCCACGCCCAAGATCAGTTCAAAGGCGAAGTGAAACCGGCAGTTTGAGGCATTCTGATAATTGTCTGAAGGTGCATAGCCTCGTGGTACAGGGTGTTCATCGTCCCCGCTGCTGCGGTCGTAGCGATGACGATTGTGTCGGTGGCACTGATGTATTCGCCGGAGTAGCCGGTGATTTTTCTAAACTCTAGGTTTACGCCGCCTTTGCCGAACAGCTTGTCGGCTTCGGCCTGGGCTTGATCCATCTCAGCCTGAGTAACGACACGGGAGGGGCCTGCTTGTTCTTGGGCGTTGAATATGCCAGAGCCTGTCTTGCTCTTGTTTGCCCCTGTAATGCGCTCCCAGTTGACGGGGATTTGGTCTTTGCCGAGGACATGCTTTGCATAGGCCAGTGACGTAGCGAGAAATCTAGCAACCTGCCTGTCAGTTGTCCCGTCAATCCTGGTCAGTTGCTCACCTGCCTGAGTCGTGCCGTTTGCATCACTCAGCACGCCCATCGACTCTGCTAGTTTCCCGCCAGGGTACTCGCGTCTGGGGCCGAACGTATCAAACGTACCGTTGGCCTTATGGTACATCCCGTGCTGCACAGCAAAAAACTGCAGTGCGTTGGCTTTTTTATCTGCACTGATTTGATTCAACGCGGCTTTAAGTCGTGGGATGAATTGGTCAGGGATGATGAAGGTATGGGCAAAATCACCGTCGTCATAGAAGAAGTACGTGATGTCCTTCCCGAAAGCGCCAAACGAATCCGCTCCGACTTTGCCAGCAGCGACGCCTTTCTTTCCGACATTAGCGAACTCGCTTCTTCGATCATCTGCAAGTCGTGTAATAAGTCTGGCTCGTCCATCTTCAGGTTCTCCTGTCTGAGCATTTAGTTTACGCCCTTCACTTCCCCCAGACAGCGACGCCTTCTCAGGTTTCCACACACCGGGCTGCACTTCATGGTACCCGTTGTCGGTCAGCATCTGTGCAACCTGGCGCTCGCCGAGCGCCGCATCTTCAGCACGCACGTCGTCGCTCATGGCGCGGTAGGCCCAATCTGCTACGAGGTTGCCAGCCATCTCCTGCCAAAGACTACCCGGACTCATCTTGCCGTCAGGATCGTGTCGCTTCCTGAACGCCTCACGCACCTCTTGCGAAACCAGCTTCGATAGTGCCTGGGCAAGCCGAGCAAATGCCTGCTGGTTTTCACCAGCCATCTGGTGTGCCAGTTCATGCGCCGTTAGAACTTGGGCAGACCGTCCGCTGTCAGGGTTAAGGAAGATGACTCCTGCGTCGAGTCCTCTGAACGTGAGGCCGGACTCAGTAAGTCCTTCAACCCAGACCACTCGCTTATCAAACCTGGCTGCCACACGAGCTGCTCGAAGCGCTGCCGCCCCCGGATTAACAGGCGCAACTGCTCGGCTTCCACTTCCAGCGAGTCCTCGTTCAATTAGCTTCTCCACAAGAGCCTGATCTTCCTTGCTGCCTGCAACGCGGTCAGTGAAGATTGGGTCGCCTAGTGTACCGGAAGGTATTTTCCTGCCGCGCTCGGTCTGGGCGTTGAGCTTGCGCCCTTCACTTCCCCCAGACAGCGTCAGTTGGCCTTTTGGGAGACCTGTGCGGTCGGTCAGTGTCCCGAAGTGCGCTCCCTCGTGGTAGAGTGCCTCCTTGATGTCAACCTTGGCCTGGGTGCCTTCACGCAGATAGCCGCCGTAGCCGGTGAAGTTGCCACCACGCGCACTGAACTCAGCGCCTGCGGCATCGGCGTGAGAACGGTAAGCGTAGTCGGATAGGAGGTTGGCGACCATCTCCGAGCGAAGGGTCGCGGGAGACAACAGTTTTCCCGTTGCCGCGAGCGAGTCTTTCTGCTGGCGTTCAACAAATCCGGCCCATTCTTCTGGATTCAGGTTTGGGCGAATGGCGTCAATCAGCCCCCGGAATTGCTCAGGGTATTGGGCAGCCAGGTTATGAGTCAACTCATGGGCTACTAAAACTTGAACAGATCGCTGGCTGTCAGGGTTGAGAAAGATGGCGTCTCGTGAAATTGCCGGGTCGCTAAATCCATCTCCGGCGAGTCCGGTAACCCAGACGACTCGTTTGCCCATGCGTGCTGCAATGCGATCTGCCCGGAGAGTTCCCTCGCTCTGAGTATTCGGGCTGACCGCTTTTCCTGTTCCGTCGGTACCGATTCGTCCGGCATTCAACTTCTCCACAAGCGCCTGATCCTCCTTGCTGGCTTCGGCGAAGTCAGTGAAGATCGGCTTGTCGGCCAGTTTACCGGAATACGTGGTCTGGGCGTTGAGATTGTGTTCACGGTGCACCTCTTTTTCGAAATCGCTAGTGGGGCTACCCGCCAGCCCATACTGAAGCTGCTAGATGTTCTTGTAGCTTTCGTAGACGCTCGGTACCCAGCCCTCCATCTTGCTCCACTGCTCTGGGGTCACGTCTGCGGCGCGGTCAGCCGGGTACTCCGTCAGCTTTTTTCTGGCAGCTGAGAGGAGTTCGGCGGGGATGACGAAGGAATGCGCACCGTGCGTATCCAGAAGGAAGAGCCCTTGGGCGTCTCGGGCAGGACCGAACGAAACCGTCTGTCCAGCTCCTCCATATACGCCTTCTGGTCCTGCATCAGCGAACGCGCTGCGTCGATCATTAGCGAGTCTGGTGATGAGTTTTGTTTGGGCATCTGGCTCTCCTGTTTGGGCGTTGAGTTTACGCCCTTCACTTCCCCCAGACAGCGTCTGTTGACCTTTTGGGAGACCGGTGTGGTCGGTCTGTGCATTGATAAAACTCTCCCAACCATGTGCCGCTAGGAACTTCTCCAGCGCTAAATCAATCTTCGCCTGAGCACCGGGCAGCAGGTATCCACCATCGCCTACCGCTCCCACGCTGAAGCAGCACGCGCTGTGAATTCAGCGCCTGCTGTGTTAGCTTGCGTACGGTAGGCGATTCGATTCTTTGGCGTTTTTTTTTTGCTAGAAAATTTTTTGATTTTTTTTTGAAAGATCGCTAAACGCGGAGACGTGAGTCTCCCCTCCCCCTAGTCCACAAAGCCACTCCCACCTCGGATTCGGATTTCTCTCCCAGGCCATAGGGGACCCTACTAAGCCCACGCCCCGGCATCGGCCATCTTTAGCCCCTTCTTGTCCCCTTCGCTGCTCTTGCCTGGGCGGCGGCTGTTGACGTTGGCTCTGCATTAGCTATGCCTGCGGCGCTTCTCGCTCTCTTGTCTTGCTTTTGGCCTTCGCGCCACGCTCGCCTGTGTGATTGGCGTGCTTTCCCCGGCGCTGTGCCTCGTTGGCATTCCGGCGAGCAAGCTCGCCGGGCTGTATGAGTCTTTGCTATCGGTGCTTGTTTTTTCTTGTGTTTTGTGCGTGGTGTGCGTGGCGCTGCGGCCTTCGTGTGTGTGGTGTGGCGCTCGCGTGCGTGTGGCGTCTCGCTGGTGTTCTCGCGGGTCTCGCGTGTGTGGCAGTCGCGTGCATTTCTCGCTTGGCCGTGCGCAGGCCGTCGGTGTGACATGCAGTCTGGCTGCAAGGCAGTTGGTGTCATGCGCTTTGCGTTGCTTCTGCTCTTTTGTCCCCTTGATCGCCATCGTGGCTGACAACCACCCCATCTCCCCCGCTTTGCATCAATTCCGGTGCAAAGCATTTCTCCCAACCTTCATAAAGGAATTCATCATGGCTGAAACCGCCACTATCCCATTTGGCTCCAAGCAGCTGCAATGCAGCCAGCAAGACCGAAACCGCCTGCTGGCCTTGGAGCAGCAACAAATCATTCGCTGGACATTCACAGCATTCAAGCCTTCAGCAAGCCTTGGGCCACTGAGCGACGATGAGCAGGCGTTGTCGTACCCGATGCTTCTGCACTGTGGACCCAAAGGACTCGCGCTGCTACCCCACCTGATCGCCTATCTGCGACACGCCGGTGGATGGGCAAAGCCTTATCTACGATCAGCCATTAGCAAGAATCGCTTCGGCTTCGGCGGTGCAATGGTGCTCATTGGTCGCACGCAAGTACCGGTTGAAGAACTGGACGTGCTGACGACCTCCGAGCTGCTCATCGTCCCGCATCTCTCTGCAAGCGGCCCGGACGGTGTCTGGCGCATCGAGCGAGGTGACTTACACCCGTTGGTTCTGGCCGCAGGGCAGTTGCAGGTTTGGACTTTGGCTAACAGTGTCGGGCTGCCCGATTTCTATTTCCACCTTGCCAAGGGTGACCCGGTCGATTCGAGCAGCGCACGAGGTGTCGATCTGTTCACGACTCTGTCGGGGGCTCAGAGCTGGATCGAGCAGGGTAAGGAAGACGGCGAACCGGAATTAATCCCCATCGCCTTGACTGCACGCGAGCTGCTGTCGTGTCTGGCACGGGTTGATGTCGCTGCTATTGATCTCAAGGATTTCGCGGTTTCCCATCGGGGAAGAGTTGCGCTTGGGTGCAACGACATAGCGGCGAGCGCAACCCTGCTGGAGGCGCTGGCAGGGAAGGCTGCCTGACACGAACAGATTTATTTCAACAAACCGAAAGGCAATATCGAACAAACCAAGACCCCATCCCACCACTCATCGCTGGCTATCACACCGTGGTAGCCAGCACTTGTCATTCTTTTGAAAGTCATTTCATGAAAAATCTTGAAACCAAACTCTTTCCCGTTCTTTCTAACGCACTGCAATCCGCCTCCCGGCCCATGGGTAGCGCAGAGCTGTTCGCGTTGCCCCGAATCCAGGCATACGCCCCCAACGTCAGCAGGCTATCAGCCTACCTGGATAGGCTGTGGAGAGAGGGGCATCTGCTACGCGTCTTTGCACCGTCGGTACAAATCGACGGATCGACCTGGGCTTACACGAGAAAACAGGGGGATGCGGCTTTCAGACCGCTGGCAGTCCGCCGCTCGGCTCTGATCACGGAGAATGATGGACAAGTCACGGTCGAAATGCCGAGACTCCTGATCTCGGCTCCTGGGAAGCCGCCGGGGTTTGATTATTTGGAGGGGTTGAAGAAAGGATTGCGAGAGTAGGTCTTGGCAAACCAATGATCATCGTCGCCTTGCGGCGGTGGTCATTCGCTATTCCACCCGTCCGGTTCCGTTTGCTGGCAAACCTCGTTAGCCTAGCGATCAATTAAAGCAGCAAACGCTCCTAGCTTGCGTTGCACAAAAGCAAAGCCGCCGACTGCGTGGCAGCCTCTAATCTACTACCGTCAACAAGGCGTTAGAGAAACGGCAACTGAACGGCAACCAGGAACACAATCGGAGCCCCAAAGAAGAAAGTACTTAGCCTCTCTCGAAGCTAAGTCCTTGATTCATATGGTCGGTGTGAAAGGATTCGAACCTTCGACCCCTTGCACCCCATGCAAGTGCGCTACCAGGCTGCGCCACACACCGAATACGTCGCGCATTGTATCCGATGGATGCGCAGCGATTTATTTTTCCCCTGCTGCCTTGACAATCCAGACCGGATTGGGGCTTTCGCCAAAGATTTCCGGAGCGTACAACGCCTCGGTGCGGGTGGCGGGTAGCTCGAAGGTGCCGGCGTTGTTCAGACGCATGCTGTAGTCGATGCTCCAGGTGCCGCGTGGCACCCAGCGGTAGTAGGCTCGGTAACTGTCATGGGCGCGCTCGATATACGATGGCCAGGCTCCACCGCTGCTGCCTTGGCCCTGTTGGGCCAGCTGGCTCTCGCGCCCCAGACCACGGCCCAGAATGGTGGCACCCGAGGGTACGGGGTCCAGCACCGCCACCCAGGTCAGTTCCGCCTGCGATTGCAGCTTGAGCGTCACACGCACCACATCGCCCACCGACCATTGTCCGGGTTGTTTTTGCTCCACTGGTGTGATGGTTTTTTCAACCTGCAGACCCGCGTGGTACGGCTGCTGCAGGCGCACCGCCGCCGTGATGCTGACATTGGCCCAGGGCGCACCGCTGCCCTGGTGTGCAAGCAGCAAGCGGGTATCGGATTGCTTATCGGATTGCTTGTTGTCCTGGCGCAGCAGGGTCACGGGTGGCTGCGGCCAGTTCACGGTCACGGGCGCTCCATCGGTTGATGCCAGCGTCAGCGTGGTTTTGCCGGTGACCGGACCGGCTTCGGTGCTGGTGGCGAAGGTTTGCAGCGCCAGTGTGCCCCAGACATTGGCGACCGTCGTGCCCCAGCGCCCCTGCTGCTGGCGCCCAATCAGCCCTTGAATCAGCAGCGGCAGATCGGCCTGCCAGGAGGCATCGCGCTGCTGCCATTGCTGAACCAGCACCACGCTGCGGGCCATGGCCACATCGCCGTTCCACATCCACCACCACCAGTGGTCACGGTCATCGCTGCGCCAGTTCAGGCGTGTGCCCTGCACGTCGTAGCGGCTGCGCAGTTGCATCGCGGCCTGTTGCAAAGCGGTCGTGCTGTCCGGCGTGGGCGGCAGGGCCAGCAGGGTGCGCGCCCAGTCTACCAGCGCAAGCGTAGGGAGCTGGTTGAGGTCTTCCGGGCGAACGCGGATCGCTTCCATGCTGCGCAAGTGTCCCTGGGATGCCAGCGTGGCCTGCAGCGCGAGTTGGCGCGCCGTGTTGCTCACCGGCGTGCGCCAGGGTTGCCAGTCCAGCGGATCGGCCTGGGTCCAGGCGCGCTGTAGACCGGCGAGCATTTTCTGGCGTGCGGCTTCAGGAATGGCCCAGCCTGTGGCCTGTGCCACATCCAGAAGATAGGCCGTAAGAACCTCGCTGCCCGTTAGTGTGCTCTCGTTAAAGTAGCGTGCCAGGCCGTTCTGGTCGAGGTATTTGGGCAATTCCTGCATCAATCGGTTCCAGCCAGCGGCATCCCCCGCTGCGACCAGTTTGCTGGCTTTTTGTTCCAGACAGGCAAACGGGTAGTCCGCCATCCAGCGGCGCACCTGTTGCAAGGCGGTGCGTACCAGGCTGTCGCTCAAGGCCACCTGCACGCCGCCCTGGTTGGGCTGGGCATCGCTGGGACGGCTGACGGGTAAGCTGGCTTCGCCCTTGATCTGCAAAAGGGTTGATTGGCGCACCGTCACGGGCAGGGCGGCCACGACACGCTGGCTGATCTGCAGGTGGTCACGCTCAGCAGGGGCAACGCTGCGCGTTTCAATGTCCCAGTCCAGTCGCTCCACCCCTTCGGGCACAGCCACCGGCCATGCTACGTCTTGCGCTTGTCCTGGCGCCAGGGTGAGGCTGCGCTGCACACGCAGGCCACGCGCCACGGCATCCTGCTCGGCAGTGGCCGCAGCGCAGTTGTTTTGGCGGTTTGCAGTGTCGCATGCCGCAGCGGCTGGTGCGTCCGCAGAACGCAGGGCACGGGCCACGGCGCTGAATTCCAGATGCAAGGGCGCATTGCCCGTATTGCGCACGGTGACTTGTTGCGTCAGGCGGTCGCCACTGCGCAGCAGAGGTGGCAAACCGGAATACAGTTGCAGCGCCTGGCTGACTTCGACACTGGTTTGACCGTGGCCAAAGCGGTCGGCGCCATCCACAGCCAGGGCTACGATGCGCCAGCGTGTCAGGCTGTCGTTGAAGGTGACGGGCACACGCGCCGTGCCCTGGGCATCCAGCACGACATCGGTACGCCACAGCGCCAGCGAACTGAAGTTGCTGCGGGTGCGGCTGCCGTCCGATGACGCCTCTTTGGCGGCGTCGATGTCGGCGCTGGCCGCGCCCGCAACCATCGCCGGGGCTGGCGCGGGCGCAGATGCCATGCGTGCCGCTTTCATCGGGGCGTTGGCGCCGTCCTGCTCGGCCTTGAAAAGTGCTGCTGGCGCCTCGGACGCGCGCGCCATGTCGTCGGGCGGCCAGTAGGCTGGCTGCGGGCCAAAACGGAGTTTATGGCGCAGCAAGCGGTCCAGCGCACTGCCGGAAACGCTAATGGAGCGCTCGCGCAACAGCGCATCCAGCACATTCCAGCTCGGGTTGCCCTTGAGCGCCAGCAAGGCCTCGTCCACGGCCACCAGGGTCACACGCGCTCCGGCGGCCACCTTACCTCCCTGGCGTTGGCGCACCGTGACGTGTACCTGGGCCGTCCCGCCGGGTGCAATACGAGCATGGGTAGGATCAGTTTGCACGCGCACATCCAGGGCAAAGCGATCCGGGGCAATTTTTACGGCCAGCTGGTGTTCTGCGGTGAGCACGGGCGCTGCATCGGCAGAGGCCGTGGGCACGTCGTTCAGCCCGCGCACAAAACGCGCCGCAATCCGCACATTGGGTGCAAAATGTGCCTGTAGCGGCAGCTCAATCTGGTTGCTGGTCTGCGTCAGCCGATGGGTACTGGCTTGCAGAACGCCCTCGCGCTCGACACTCAGCAACACCGTTGCCGGCCAGAAGGGTGCCTGGATATGCAGCCGTGCCGGTGCACCGGCTGCCAGCGGCTGCGTCTGCCCCGGTGCCAGCGCCAGCACTTCGGCGCTCGGTGCCCAGCGCAACTGGTAGCGGTACACCACCTGGCTGCTGGTGATGCTGGTAGTACTTGACTCCTGCGCATTTACAGCAAACAGCCAGTCTGCATCCTCTTTTTCGGGCACATCGGCCCAATCGCAGGCAATCTGCCCGCGTTCATCGCTGTCTTGCTGGCATACGGTGCGCACAGGCCCCAGCCACGCAATCGACTTCGACCTGGTGTGGCGCCCATCCCAGCGCACGGGCCGGGCGGTGAGCGTCAACGGCTTTTTAACCAATGGCTGATTATTGGCATCCAGCACCACGGACTGCAGGCGCACGCTTGTGCGGGCTTGCCCGACTTTGGACTGGGGTGTGGCGCGCATGCCAAGCCGGATCGGGCTGGACCACAGGGCAAAGCTTTGTCCTACGGTTTGTACTTCCCCGTTCGGGTCGGAAAACTTCATCTCGGCGTTCAGCGTCACGGGTCTGTCGAAGACGGGCAGGGCAGGGTCAAGCTGTGCTTGTCCTTGTGCATCGAGCCGGGTCGCCAGCGTGGTAAAAGCCGGTGCCTGCCAATCGGGCAGTGTGGCATCGCTGAAAACAAAACCCGGCACCGGCGCAGTGGCACCCGCCACGTATTGACCGGCTACGCTCACCGACTCCCCGGTAGCCGCACCACCCGCCAGATAGCTCAGGCGCAGCGCCAGCGGCAGGCGCTGCTGCCCGGCGCTCCACTGCGCGCTTCCCGTCAATGCGGCCTCGAACACCGGGGTGCGAAACTCTTCTACCTGAAAGCTGGCCTGGTGTGCGCGGCCATCCGATCCGGTGACGCTGGCCGTGTAGCGCCCGAGTTTGGCCGTTTCGGGGATGTGCCACTGGCTCGTCGCGCTGCCTGCCGCATCCCACTGCACGGGCAGCGTGGCGACCAGGCCGCCGTCCTGAAAACGCAGCTCGACCTTGCCGCTACCCTGTGGGGGAAAGGCAAAGCCGTCCGCCGTGAGCAAACGCTGCAGATGCTGCATGGACACCGTTTCCCCGGCTTTGAACAATGTACGGTCAAATACCGTGTGGCCCAGACTGGATGTGCGGGAGTAACTATCAAATCCATAGCGATGGGCGTGGCCGGAACCTATGTCGCCCAGCACGGCAAGATCGTCGCCCTTGCGCGCCACCACCGCCAGCCCGAAGTGTCCAGCGCCGGACACGCCCTGGCAGCGTTGCGTGGCGGCGGTGCGTGTGGCACTGGCGCTGATTGGCATCAAGCCCTGCGCATCGGTGCTGCCTTGCGCCAAAACCTCACCCCGGCAATCGAGCCAATCGACCTCCACACCACCAACCGGCAGCCCGGTGTCGATGGCCGTGACCCACAGCAAGGAGTCTCCCAGAGCCGAGAGTCGCACGCTCAGGTTGAGGTTGCTGACCTGCAGCAGCGAAGCGCGCGGCTCCAGCCCGGCTGGTGGTGCCGAGTCGCTGGCGGCCAGGGCCGCGCGCAGGTGCTCGGAAAAACGCGGACTGTGCGCTTCGAGCAGATACAAGCCCGGCTGCGTCAGCTTGACCGGCACAAAATTCAGCGTCTCCACCGCACTGCCTTCCACCGTTTGGGTTTCCAGTTGCGTCCAGTCCACCTGCTGGCGTGCCAATACCGGATACAGGCCGCCTTGTGCGCCAGGGCTGCGCTGCGGCCAATCCTGTGCGCTGTGCCACAGAGCCAATGCCTGCTTTGATGCCTGCGCCCGGCGCTGCAGCACGCTGCCACTGGCCGCCGGGTCGCGCATGGCGCCTCCCAGACGCATGACTTGCACTGCAACCGAAGGCTCCAGCCGCCGCACCGCCAGCGGCCAGTGCAGCGACCGATCCCCGGCCCAGGGCACGACACCGGGGGCTTCGACAAAACCCAGGTACGGCGGCAATGTGGCAATGGGCAGCGCCTTGGGGAATTCACGCTGGTTGCGCAAGCGCCGACCATCGACATCCAGCAAGGCATCGGGCAGTCGCAGGCTCAAGGTAGCGCCCTCGGGTAAAAGCTCCTGCGCCCCATTGCGCTGCAACTGCGTCACCAGGGTGCGCGTAGTGCCCTCTTCAAAATGGGACTGCGGTACGAGCGGGAACGTCTGCCCCTGCGTGCCGTGCAGGCTGGCGTTGCGCAGTGCTTCGGTTTTGACCCGTTCGGTGAATTCAACGCGCAGATTCTGGCGCGGGTCACAACCCGTGGTTCCGGCAATCTGCGCACAGACCACCTTGGCCGAAAACGCCGGGCGCACGCGCCACGGCCCCAGCGTCTGGTCGCTGCCACTGGTCACGCCCGAGGGAGTAGCAATGGATCGTCCCCAGACCAGTTGCACTGTGGCGTCAACCGGCAGTGCCTGCGCGCAACGCAATGCCACGGTGCGCTCCGGCACAAAATCATCCGCACTGCGCATCTTGATCCATTGCGCCTTGGTCGCGGCGGCGTCCAGCACAGTAACAGGGTAATCATCCTGCCCGCCCCCTTGTCCCTTGACCTGGCAACGCAACGCGCCCGCCAGCGTGTCGCGCGCCAGCGGTGCATCCGCATACAACAAAAACACCTGCTGCTCGACCACCTGATAAGCGTTATAACCGTTGTAGGGTTGCTGCCAGCTGACCTTGGGGCCGCCCGTATGAAAATTCCAAGGCCCGGCAGGCATCACGGCAGCCCCCGAGAGTGCACGCAGATCGGTACGCAGGTGCGCCGTGCAGCGTGTGCCTATCGGCAGCGTGGATGTGAACTCGGCCACCCAGCGCCGGGTGTCCAGCCAGCGCGTGGACACAGGCGGCGTGCCATCACACTGCAGTTGCACGGGTGCTTGTGCATCCGCCTTGCCCAGCGCCACCATGTCCTGGGTGAAACGCACCGCCACCTGCTGCACGCTGCGCACCTCGCCTTGCGGACTGAAACTATCCACGCTTGGGGCTATCCCTTGCGCATGAACCACGGAGGATAGAACGCATAGCGTGGCAGCCAGTGTGCGGAGGAGGAAACGTAGGTGCATGGTAAAGCCCTCATGTCAAAAATCAGCAGCTTGTTAATTGGTGGCAATTTTGCTACCATTTGACCATGCGCGTTGTCATTGATACCAATATTTTTGTGGGTGCCTGCATCGGCGTTGGTGCATCTAATGCTGTGATTCGCGCCTGCTTGCAGCACCGGGTTGTGCCGTTAATGGGTGAGGCTTTGCTGGCCGAATTTGAAGCCGTGTTGGGCCGTGATGCCTTGTTTGCAAATAGCCGACTGGACGCAGCAGAGCGCAGCACGTTGCTTGATACCTTTTTGGCGCTGTGTGAATGGACCAAAATTTACTTTTTGTGGCGTCCCAATTTGCCAGATGAGGCAGACAACCACTTGATCGAACTGGCCGTGGCGGGCGACGCAGACATTATCGTGACGCGCAATGTGCGTGATTTGCGCGGCGCAGAGTTGCGTTTTTCCACATTACGGGTGCTTTCACCCGAAGATTTTTTGAAGGAGTTATGACATGGCTGCCCTGACCGTGCGTTTGCCTGACGAGAAACACCGCCGCCTGAAGGCATTAGCCAAAAGCCGTGGCACCCCGCTGAACCGTTTGATTGATGACATGACCACGGTGATGCTGGCCGAGTTTGATGCAGAAACCCGCTTTCGCTTGCGCGCGGCGCGCGGTGCCGGGCAAGAATCTTTGGGCTTGCAGTTGCTGGACAAGGCTATGGCAGGCTGATGTCTTTACAAGGTCTCAGATGAGGAATCACCATGTTTGACTATCCCGTAATTCTTACACCTGACGATGGAGCTGTGCTGGTCACATTTCCCGATGTGCCCGAGGCCATCACCCAGGGTGAAGATGAAGAAGAAGCGCTGATGTACGCCGTTGAGGCGCTCGAAGTCGGCCTGTCGTTCTACGTTGACGACCGCAAAAAGCTGCCCACACCCAGCCAGCCCCAGCCGGGCCAGAAGACCGTGCGCCCCAGTGCGCTGGAGTGCGCCAAGCTGGGCGTGTACCAGGCCATGATGGAGCAAGGCATACGCAAGGCCGAACTGGCACGCCGCTTGAACTGGCATGTTCCGCAGGTTGACCGGCTGTTTGACCTGCGCCATGCATCCAAGTTCGACCAGCTTCAAAAGGCTGCTGCCGTTCTGGGAAAGAAACTGGTGTTGAACGTGGAGTGAACGGATGCAACCCGCTACGCATCAACCGATGAAGTTGAAGAGGAGGTGCAGAGGTACAGTAAGAATCAGGGTGCGGGGCTATACTGGGGATATGAGCACCATTACCTTTGATACATTCAATTTCGTAGACCGGCTGGAAAAGGCGGGTATGCCACGCGAACAGGCTGCTGCTCTGGCCCAGGCGCAAAAGGAGATATTCTCCGAAGCGCTGGATACGACACTGGCAACCAAGGCGGACATCGCTCGGCTTGACAACAAAATTGACAACAAGTTTGAATCGTTGACCAAGGACATACAGGCCATGGAATTGCGCCTGACGATCAAGCTGGGTGCTTTTCTGGCTGTTGCCGTGGGCGTGATGCTGACCGTGCTGAAAATGCACTAATCGGCTCACAGCGCCCGTGTGACGTGCGGGAGTGGCTGTAGTTTTTATAGTATCCCTTTGCTTGCACTTCACTGGCATGTTTCAGGATGGGGTATTTCTAGCACCATCAAGGCATTGTCATTCCCGTGCAGGCTGGATGTGATTCCTGTGGGAGCGCTGGAAGGCGCATGGTGCGTTTGAATGCGCGCATTCGTCTGTGGCGCTTTCTCTGCAAAAAACATAGCTATTCCCGCTTGTCCCATAAGGCATACAGCCAGATTTGCCTTGAATTTTGCCCTTCAAAACGGGTCAAGGCGATGCCAGGAGCCGCCATGCGGCATCAAAACGGGCCGTTTTCGGGTGTTTTTGCATGGCAAATCGGGCTGTAAGCCTTATGGGACAAGCGGTAGCAGCTATTTTATCAGGAGCAATTTGGCTTTGGCTGGGAGTATCCCGGAATCTGGAGGCTCCCGCTACTCCCACAAAGTGCCGTGCTGTCCCGCTTTAAGAGGGAAGCCAAGATGGGGTACTTTTAGCACCATCGGCACCTTACCGACGCCTGGGTTGTAGCGTGCGAAGACGCGCAGTAAGGGCATGGCGCGGGGCTACACTTGGGATATGAACAACGTCATCCGTCCTGATTTCCGCAAAGAGCCTGCCACGTTCACCGTGGAGGTGAGTTTTGACCCGGAGTGCAGCATGTGGGTAGGCGAGTGTGAGGCGCTGTGCTTTGTTACCGAGGCGCAAACGTTTGAGGCGCTTTGTGAGCGTGTTTGGCTGGTGGCAGAGGATGCGGGCCATGAAAACGGCTTGTCCATAGACGTGGCTGACATGCGGCTTATCTTTGTGCACCAGGAAACCGCAGGGCGGCGCGCGGTCGGTTAGAGCGTGGGCTGAGCCATTTAGCCCGACAGACACCGTCAAACGTGCGGGGATAGATATGGTTTTTATAGCAAATCCTTGCCTGCGATGTGCGTTTTGCATACGGCTTTCCCCTCGTTGTCGGGCCAGCGCTTCGGCCCGCACGCCAACCGACATTATTTTTTGGCATACGCCTTATTTCTTATGCAGTAATAGTAAGCAAGGCTTGCGTTCTCGATGGAAACGGGTCTGATTTTTCCTGCAACATCTTGCGTTTCGGAAGAGTAATACATTCCTGTCTTGATGTGGTAGAGGCTATCGGCCTTGAGCGCAACACCTCCGTTGTAGAAGCCAGCCGATTCCCCCATTTCTATTTCGGTCGCGGTGGGTAGCTCGGCGTTCTGGGATTTGCAATAGCGTTTGGCCATTTCATGCGAAACCAGCTGATTGGTGTGGCCTGGCCCGGCGGCCAGCCATTCCCGGTCGGGCATCGGGTCCTGATGTTTCGGAAAGCGATTGCCCTGGAAATAATTGAATATTTCGAGCGCCAGATATTGACCGACAAAATTGATGGGCGCTGTTACGACAAAACTTTGCGATTCACCGTTTGCCAGCTTCACCACGGTGCACACCAGCTGCAAGAGATTTCCCTCCAGCCGCGTATACGTTATGTAAATAACCAAAGTGACCTGGGATGCCTTTTTTTTCAGTTTATTCAACTCGGCTGTATCCATCGCCAATTGCCTTTGCAGGTCTTGTGGAGAAATGTTGGCAAAATCGAAGCGCAACTTGGGTTGTTTGACATTTCCGTTGCGCGCAAACTTATCCAGCTCGCCAATCAGTTGGGCATTGAGGCTTCTGCCAAGGTCAGCCAATGTGCGCCGCTCATGGTGATTTTGCAAGCTATCCACGGCGGCCAGGGCAGCGGTTATCGTGCCTGGATCGGCTTTCAATAAATGCAGGTCGGTGAAAATCTTGCGATCCCGCTCATATTCCTCAAAATCCGAAGCACGAATCACCGGGATATTCGGCCAGACGATGAATTGTTTGTTTTCCGGGTCCCGAAAGTCCGCCGCCCACACGGCTTGAGAAAATAGCAAAAGTATGTGTGCAGCCACAATCCATCGAAGAAAAATAATAATCCCATGCATAAATACCTTCCTTTTTTCCATTGACGCACCCACTACACTACACATCAACCGATGAAGTTGAACAGCGACAGTTTCTGAATCTGGGCGTAGGACTGTAGCGCCGCCTGGTAGCCGGTTTGCTGGTTCTGGAAGTCGGAGATGCCGGTCATCATGTCCATATCCTCGGCGCGGGAACGGTCCGTTTCCATCTGGACGCTGCGCTTTTCCTGGTTGACGGAGATACGCTCGGCGCGGTTGAGCAAGTCACCCGCCTGGCTGCGCACGGCGGAAACGCGGGACATGCCGATGTCTATGTTGTTGAGCGCCTGGCCTACGGCCTGTGCTGCAGCGTTTCCGTTCGGGGCAACGCCAATATCTCGGATGGCGTTATCCAGCACGCTAAAGATACTCGGACTGGGGTCGATAGTGATGGAGTCGCCAACGTCGGGCGTGCCGGTGATGCTGAAAGACAGTCCGGGCAGGCCCAGGGTTGTTGGCGCAGCAGGCGGTGGTGGGTCGTCAGCGATGAGGATGTTTGCTGGCTGGTCGGTGGGGTAGCTGATGGTCTGGGTGGCAAAGGGTGCGCCTGGGGAGTTGGTGGTGTCGGTCAGTGTGTAGGTGGCAGTCGTCGTTCCGGGTACGGTAGTGGTGTCGATGGCGGTGAAATCAATCGCGTAGGCGGCACCTGTCACCAGTACCGGGCTGGTCACCGTGACGTTATCGGTTTGCAGTGTGCGGCTGGACGGTATCAGGCCCGCCGCCGTGTTGGTCACCTTGATGTTATAGACGCCATCGCGGTTGGGTTGGTGCATGAAGGCGCTGTCTCCATCCAGGGTGGATGCGATGGTGACTTCGGTGCTGCCGTTTTGTCCTGGAAGTCCCTGGAAGGTGTAGTCGGGTGCGGTGGCCTGCGGGCCGACAAAGGGCTTCAAGGCGCTGGCGAGTGAAGCAAACAGCGGCATGCCATTGGTGTCCTTGCGGTTCGATAGTGCGAACACCTGGTCGCGCATCCCCTGTATCTGCATGGCAATGGTCTGCCGCTCGGCAGAGGTGTAGCCACCATCGCCCGCGCTGACCATCAATTCGCGGATGCTTTGCAAGGTGTCGGTGACATCACCTAACACGCTTTCAGCCTGGGAGATGGCATTGCGCTGTGAGTCCAGTGCGCGCTGGTCGGTTTTGATGCGTTCAATGCGATTGAGCGCCCGCTCGGCCTGGGCCGCAGAGGTAGGATCATCGCTAGGGGTATTGACCCGTTTTCCAGAGGTCATTTTGTCCTGTAGATTCACAAGAGAAGTCTGCCGCGTCATGAGGTTGGCGCGTGCATTGTCGTATGTGTTAGCCGATCCAAGACGTGAAAAGGTGGCGGTTGCCATGGTGAGTCTCCGGGTGCCTATGCGTCAGGTTGAACAGGTAAGTTAACGGGTAATTTAACGGCCCACACTTTGCATTAACGTGTCGAAAATGCCTTGCGCGATTTGTATCATCTTGGCCGAAGCCTGGTATGCCTGCTGGTATTGCAGCAGTTTGGCGGCCTCTTCGTCGAGATTCACGCCGGATACGCCGTTGCGGTCTTTTTCCAGATTGACGGCAATCGAGGTGGAAACAGTAGTCGAGTAGTTGGCGCTTTGGGTGCGTATGCCGATTTGCGAAATCATTGCCGCATAGCCATCGGTCGTGGCAGCACCATCGAACATCGCCACATCCCGCAGGTTCATCATGGCTGTGGCGTTGCCTGAGTTGAGCTTGTAGTCGGCTTTTCCCTGGATAAACGGGTCGTTGGCCGGTGTGTCGAGTACGTAGTGCACGGTGTAGGTGTCTCCCACCTGGGGCGTACCCTTGAGCACGATGGACCAGTCAACCAGAGGATTGCTGTACGTGGGCGGTGTGGTCAGCGGCATATCCGGCAAGGTTGCCTCAATGGCTTGCCCGGAGAGGTAATCAAAAACCGTGCCAGCCGGGTCGTCACTGCGGGTATAGGTATTCGGACCGGTAAACGTCAAAGTGACCGGCACGGTTGCTGGCGGATTGGAGCGGGCAATCAATGCAGTCTGCTGCAAACTACCTGCATTGGAAGCGCCCATATTGCCAGCCACCGGACTTGCCACGGCCAATGCGCGTGGCGTGGAAAACTGCCGGGTGACGTCGCTGGCTTGTGTGCTGAAAGGTTTGAGCAAGAAACGGTCGCCCGCAGCAGCGCCACCATCTTGGGTAATGGCAAGGCCGTCAACCGTCACAGGGCTTGTGACAGCAAAGTCAAATAAAGTCACCTGCCCGTCCGAGCGCCGCGTGATGCTGCCGTCTGTTGCACCGGTGAAACTCACTTCGTAATCGGATGCCGCAAACTTTGAGGGGTCGCTGATGGCCAGACTCAATGAGGCAGTTCCCGCATTCAAGGCTGCGGGCGCCACCGGTTGCAACACATTCAGTCCGGAAAAGGTAACGGGGGTAAAAATGTCGCCACCAATATTACCGTCCAGATCAAGACCGAGCCGGTGCTGGGCATTCATGGACTCACTGACAGCCATGGTCAAACGCCCTAGTAAATTGCTGCCCTCGATCAGATCGGTATTCTGAAAACGCAACAAGCCCGATACCTCACCGCCACCCAAGGTGTTTTCGTCCATGGCGACAAAGACCCCACTGCGGTTGATTGCCAGTTTCTTCTTGAGTGGATCGTTGAAATCATCGCTCATGATCAACACGGGCGTGGCTTCGTCGCCCAGCACCAGCGACTGACTGCCGCCAATGAACAAACTCACCGTCCCATCGTCAGCCGCAACGGATGTGGTTTGTATGAATTGGTTCAGTTCCCTGATCAACTGATCGCGCCTATCCAGCAAGTCATTGGGCGAGTGCCCCGAACCCATTGCACGGGCAACTTCCTTGTTGACAGAAGCTACATCTTTCGCCAGGCTATTGATGTTATTGACTTTCTGTGTAAGCTCCTCGGATACCCCCCTTTGCAAATCTGTGATTTGCAGCGCCGCCGAACGCATCCGGGCGGCTGCTTCATCCACCCTGGTCAAAGCCACGGTGCGCGCGGTCAAGTCGGTAGGTGAGCTGGCTACATCGGAAAATGCATTCAACATATCGTTGATGGATGCACCAAGGCCGCTAGAGCCTCCCTGGAAAAAACTTTCCAACTGCTTGAGTTTGTCCGAGCGCGTGGCATCAGCTGCCTGCGTTGATCCCGCCAAGGTCGATTGGCGTGTCAAAAACTCACTGAAATTGCGTTGAATGGTTAGGGCGTTGACCCCCTTGCCAACGTAGCCAGCGCCGGAATATTGCGAGGGAACCGTCTCCAGGACAACATTCTGGCGTGAATAACCCGGCGTGTTGACGTTGGAAATGTTATTGCCAGCCGTTTGCAACGCGAGTTGGTTGGCCAACAGAGCCTGGGTGCCAACGTTGAGGATGCTCATGTTGTTCCCCTAAGCCATCTCAGGCATCGGCCGCGCGGATGGCCAGCGTGGTGTTGATGGCACGTGCCAATTTGGCAGCGTACTCCGGGTCGGTGGCGTAACCGGCTTTTTGCAAGCCATTGGCAAACGCCTGGGGTGAGCCGAGCTGCTCACGTGCCTTGGCGTAGCGGGGGCTTTCGGAGATCAGCCGGGCATAGTCCTTGAAGCCTTCGGCGTAGGAGTCGTAGGCGCGAAAGCGCGCAACCCGCCGCTGGGGCGCGCCGTTGATGAATTCGGTGGTGGTGACTTCGGCCACCTTACCCGTCCAGTTGGCCCCGGCCTTGATGCCAAACAGGTTGTGCGAGGGCGCGCCCCCTTTCTGTTTGATTTCGAACTTGCCCCAGCCGGTTTCGTGCCCTGCCTGCCCCAGCATGTAGCTGGCGGGAATACCTGATTTTTTTTCGATTTCATTGGCGACTTGCGCGTGCTTCTGCACAAACTTCGATTGCCCCTCTGTGGGGGGCCGCATTCCCTTTATTCCGACTGCGGGTGGTTTTCCATTGCTGGTTGCCCGGACCATGATTCCCTGAGTACCCTTGCCGGACGTTGCATCGGCAGGATTGCCCCCCATTTGCCGGGTCAGTTGCTGTGCAATGAGGTCGGAGAGTCCACCGGGCTGGCCGGACATCTGCACGGCAAACTGCTGATCCAGCAAATCCGTACCCAGGTTTTCGCCCGGACTGTCGAGCATGCCGGATTTCATGGTTGCCTCGCGCATGCTCTTCATCAGTTCGCGCATGAACAGGGATTCAAACTGTTTGGCTGTCTCCTTGATGGCCTCCGGGCTGTTCTTGCCCGCTTCCATTTTGAGCGCACCCAGGGACCTGGCATCAGCCGCCAGCCCTTGCCTGTTGGCGAGGGGGTTGGATATGGAGGATGTGTAGCTCATATCAGATGACCTCCAGCTCGGCGTTCAGCGCACCAGCAGACTTGATGGCTTGCAAAATGGCCAGCAAATCCCCTGGTGTAGCGCCCAGTGCGTTCAAGGCTTTGACTACGTCGGTTAGCTTGGCTGAGGCGGGCAGGAGAAGTAATTGACCCGGTTCCTGCTTGATATTGATTTCGGCTTTTTCTGTAACCACAGTTACCCCATTCGACAGTGGGTTGGGCTGGCTGATAATCGGAGTGGATGAGATGCTGATGGACAAATTGCCGTGTGCAACCGCACATTCGCCCAGCGTTACGGACTGGTTGAGCACAATGGAGCCAGTGCGGGCGTTGATGATGACTTTGGCAGCGGCAATTGAGCTGGCCACCGGCAATTCTTCCATTTCGGCCAGAAAACTGATACGTTCATTGGCGGTCATGGGTGCCTTGACCTGAACCGTGCGGCCATCCAGCGCTTGCGCCACCCCTTCGCCAAACCGGGCATTGACAGCAGCCGCCACCTTGCGTGCGGTCTGAAAGTCTGTTGCGTTGAGGCTAAGGTGAATGTGGGGGGTATCCTGCAAGGAGGTAGGCACGGCACGCTCAACCTGTGCACCATCAGGAATACGCCCTACGCTGAGGTGGTTGACGGTTACTTTGCTACCACCGGCTGCGGCGCCTGCACCGGCCACAATCACATTGCCTTGCGCCAGCGCGTACACCTCGCCATCGGCTCCTTTGAGCGGTGCAGCGATCAAGGTGCCACCTTTGATTGATTTGGCATTGCCTGCGGAAGAGACATTCACATCAATCAGTTGGCCGGGACGCGCGAATGCTGGCAGCTGCGCGGTCACCAGGACGGCGGCCACGTTCTTCATCTGCAACTGGGCCAGCGAAGCTGCCGGCAACGTGATACCCAGTTGCTGCATATAGTTGGCCATCCCCTGGGCCGTATAGGGCATTTGCGTCGATTGGTCGCCGGTGCCATCGAGTCCGACAATGATGCCAAAGCCCGTCAATTGGTTGCTGCGTACCCCTTCAATGGTGGCCACTTCCTTGATACGCATGGCATGGGACGGTGTTCCAGAGACTAGCAAGCACAGTGCCACGCACAGGTGGCCGAACTGCTGCAGACTGGTGCATTTTGCGCGGTTGATCCAGGTAATCATGTGCTGAGTTGATCATCGGGTCGATCCGGGTGGATCGGTTACCCCTCGGCACTATTCTGGAGAACTTTAGAAAGGATTAAAACTTAAAAAGAACCGGGAAAGCCAGCCAACTGTTTGCGCTTCGCCTTGCGCGCCGCGTCCTCGCGACTCAACCCGCACGTTGGCTACCTGGGTTGATCTGATAATGTTACCTGGCTGCACCAACCGGGGGTCTATGGTGCCAGAGAAACGCAACACGTCCACATTCTGGTTGACGCCAATCTGCTTTTCGCCGGTCACGACAAGATGGCCGTTGGGCAATACCTCTGTGACAGTGGTCGTGATGGAGCCGGTAAAGGTATTGATGCTGGAAGTCAGCCCTTTACCGGAAAAGTTATTCTTGCTGTCGGTCTTCATATTCAGATTCGACAGATCGCCCAAAACATTCGGCAGTGGCGGCGTAATCGTTGCAGAATTGTCGGACGCGCGATTCAGCGTGGAGGTTGATGTCTGGCTAGCCGAAATATTTTCCAGAATCTGAATCGTAACGGTGTCGCCAATCATGCGAGCCCGTCGATCTTCGAAAGCAGGACGGTAGGTCGCCGTCTGAAACAGACTACCCGAAGTCGGCCTGACAATAGTCCCCGTTTGTAAAGGTGCTGGACTGACTTTAGGCTCGGCAAAATCGACCGTCGCCTTTTGCGGCAATTGCTGGCAGGCAGTCAAGGCACAAAAGCCGACCGAAAGCAATGAAAAAAAGCCTGTAGCCCTTATGGATAGAGCGGGTGCAGATATATTTTTCATAGCAATCCTCACAGGTATCACAGTTGACCGAGTTTTTGCAGCATCTGGTCTGCGGTCTGAATGGCTTTGGAATTCAGCTCATAGGCGCGCTGGGTCTGGATCATGCTCACCAATTCCTGCACGGCGTTGACGTTCGAAGCTTCAACAAAACCCTGTCTCAGGGTTCCCAGTCCATTGGTGCCAGCGGCGCCAGCGTTCGGTTGTCCCGAAGCTGCCGTCTCCGTGTAAATATTTTCGCCTCTGGGTTCCAGACCCGCCGGGTTAATGAAATTAACTAGCGTGATGGTTCCTATCTGTTGTGGCTCAACGGTTCCGTCGATCTTTGCCGTGACTGTGCCGTTGGGCGCAATAGAAACCGTAATAGCGTTGCTGGGCACCGTGATGCCGCCAATAATCGGCAGGCCACCGGCGGTAACCATCCGCCCCTGGTTATCGACCTGAAAGGCGCCATCCCGGGTGTAGCCGATGGTGCCGTCGGGCAGTGTGCATTGAAAGAATCCATGACCCTCAATGGCAACGTCGAATTGACTGTTGGTTTGTTGCATTGTGCCCGACGTGAAGTGGCGGCTCGTCCCCACGGGACGGACACCAAGCCCAATCTGCAATCCGATTGGTAATATGTTTTGCTCGGAAGTGGCGGAGCCGACCTGGCGCAAGTTCACATACATCAACTCCTGAAAAACCGCTTGTGATTTTTTGAAGCCGTTGGTTGACATATTTGCCAGATTGTTGGCAATGACATCCAACTGCAACTGTTGGGCTTCCATTCCAGTTTGGGATATCCAGAGTGAATTAATCATGATGTCCTCTCGTATTGAAGTAGCGCTGCATACCTGTGTTTAACCTTGCAAGTTCAGTAATTGACCGGCTGCACGGTCATTGGATTCTGCGGTTTGCAGCAGACGCATCTGGGTTTCAAACTGGCGTGCGGTCTGAATCATCCCGACCATGGCTTCGACCGAGTTGACGTTAGAGCCTTCGAGTACGCCCGGCTGCAAGCGGGCCTGCTCGTCGTTGGGCAACGAATCGCCAGAACCCGCTCGAAACAGTCCATCGGTTCCGCGCTTGAGTGGATTGTCCGCATTGGATGTCACCATTTTGATGCGAGCAATCGTTTGGGCAGGCTGGTCACCGACTTTGGCAATGACCGAACGATCCGGTGCGAGCGTAACCGCTGCCCCTTCGGGAATAATGATGGGTGCGCCGGTGTCGGAAAGGATGGTCAACCCATCCCCGGAAGCCAGCGTCCCGTCGGTTTTCACCTCCAGATGGCCGTTGCGGGTATAAGCCTCGGTACCATCCAGTGCCTGGATACCAAACCAGCCGTCACCAACGGCCATGGCATCCAGATCGCGATCCGTATGCTGGCCTGGACCCGGTTTGTGCAGATAGTCCGCCGTAGCATCCACGGCAAAAACTCGGGTGCTGGCGCCGTCGCCCTTCAAGGGAACGGAACGGTAGGTAGACAACTCCGCCCGAAAGCCGTTGGTTGACGCATTGGCTAGGTTGTTGGAAAGCGCCGCCTGCCGGTTGACTACGGCGGTGGCTCCCGTCATGGCGGTATAAATCAGGCGGTCCATGGTGTGTTAGCTCCGGGTTAGCGTAGGTTGACCACGGTCTGAATCACCTGATCCTGGGTCTTGATGGTCTGGGCGTTGGCTTGGTAACTGCGTTGCGCGGTCATCATATTGACCAGTTCCGCAGTCAAATCGACGTTGGAATCCTCCAGCGCGCCTGCACGCAGCAATCCAAACTTGCCAACGCCTGGCAATCCTTGTACGGGGGTTCCCGATTCAAAGGTGGCAGCCCAGGCATTGCCGCCTACGGGCATCAAACCCTGTGAATTGCGAAAATCGGCCATGGCAATTTGCCCGGTGTACTTGGTCTGGCCGTTGGAGTAACGTGCCGTAATGAGTCCGGCATCGTTGATCGCCATCCCCGTGAGATCCCCCGCAGAATAACCGTCTTGCGTCAAGTCGGAAACGGAAAAAGCAGAGCCAAACTGGGTGATGCTATCTTTAAGCGTGGTGCCATTGGCCATATATTCACCCAGATTGATCGTCACGGTCTGGGTTAGAAAACCGGATGGCTCATTCGGATTTTTGGACGGTATGGTTCCTGCCGCAAGATCAATACCCATGATGCTTTTCGAGTTCACAGCCGCTGGATCGCCTGCTGGTACGGGTTTTCCATTTGCGTCGTACCAGAGCTGGCTGGCTGGGTTAATCACTTTGCCCGAAGTATCAAACTCAATCGTTCCCACCGAGGTGAATGCGACAGGTGGATTGGCGTTAGGCTCGTCAAGCCCGAGGAAAACGTTCCAGGTGTTGTTGCCAGTTTTTTCAAAATACATTTGTACTGGCGATGCCACCCCTTGCGTGTCGTACACGTTGATCGAGGTGCCATAAGTGGAGCGTGGTGTAACGGGAACGTCGGCTGCGATTTTGGCGCGCGCATCCAGATTGAGGCGGGCCTTGACCGCAGCTGTCTGGCTGGCAGGGATGGGGGCTGCTGTTGGCACCTGCAATTTATCCAGAGTCCTGCCGGTGGCTACCCCTTCCGCGTTGGTGGGATACCCCATGACATGCGCGCCATTGTTGGCTTTTAGGTATCCGTCCTTGTCAAGTTTGAACGACCCATCGCGGGTGTAAGCTGGGGAGCCGTCGGTCTGCGTGAGCTGGAAAAATCCTGCGCCGTTAATGGCTGCATCCAGGGGATTGCCGGTAGTGCTGATGCTGCCCTGGGTAAATTGCTGGGCTACGGCTGCGACTTGCACGCCGATGCCCGCGCTATGCCCACTGGCTGACCCCATGCTGGAGGCTATCAACTCGCCAAACTCGGCGCGCGAGGATTTCATGCCGGTGGTGTTGGCGTTGGCGATGTTGTGGCCGATCACGTCCAGGTTCTTGCTGGCGGCGTTCAATCCTGATAATCCGGTCTGGAAACTCATGGTGGGTTCTCCTGTTAATTCCTGTTAATACCTGGTGCTACAAAATGGATTGGATGGCGTTGTAGGCGATGCTGGCTCCACCCTGGAGTTGAACCGTCATTCCCGTGCTGGTATTGCTCACGGAAGAAATGGTGTTTCGGGAGAACGCCGTCGCTGCAACAGTTTTGTCGCCGGATGTGGCGCTGACCTTGAAGGTGGGGCTGCCGGAACCGCTGTACTTGGACGCATCCCACTGGAATTCGTGTTGCCCCTCGCCCATCGCGCCCAAGCTGAGGGTATCGAGCAGCTGCCCACCCGGTGAGAGGATTTGCACCGATACCGCATCGGCCTTGCCAGACAAATCAAAGGCAGCTTTTGCGACTCCGGCATCGACTTTCATGCTGTTGCCGGCGCTCAGCACATCATGGCCAATCAGGGATGCGCCTTGCAGTGCCTGCATTGCGCTGAATTGACTGGACAGGGACTGCACCGTTTCATTCAATTGCTGGATACCAGAGACCGTGTTGATTTGCGCCATCTGGCTGGTCATCTGGGCGTTGTCCATGGGGTTCATGGGGTCCTGGTTTTTCAGTTGCGCCACCAGGAGTTTCATGAACCGGTCGGACTGCTCTTGGGCGCTGATCTGCCCCGGAGCGGATGTCGCCTTTGACAGCCCTGTGGCTGCGCTGACGGAAGATGTACTGCTTACGTTCGTGACCATGATGATTGTCTTTCTTTGTTATCCAGATTTATTGCCCCATTTGCAGGGTTTTGAGCAGCAGTGTCTTGGCCGTATTCATGACTTCGACGTTGTTCTGGTAGGAGCGTGAGGCGGAAATCATGTTGACCATCTCTTCCACCGGGTTGACATTGGACTGGTTCACGTAGCCATCGGTATCGGCGGACGGGTGCATCGGGTTGTATACCCGGTGCATGGGCTCCTCGCTTTCGCGGATGGATTTGACACGCACCCCGGCGGAGGCATCCGAGTCCATAGGCGCAGTTTCGAACACCACCTGGCGGCTTTTATAGCCTTTCCCATCCGGCCCGGCGACAGCATCGGCATTGGCGAGGTTACTGGCCACCACGTTCAGGCGCTGCGATTGCGCGCTGATGGCGCTGCCGGAAACATTGAAAATGGAAAACATGGACATGGTGTGGCTTTCGAATCAGTGCATCAGTGCATACGGTGCATAAGGTTTATGGTTTATTGCCCCTGGATTGCGCTCAAGAGGGTTTTGGACGAGCCGTTAATAAAGCGCAGGGTCGCTTCATAGCGGACCGAGTTGTCAACAAAATTGGCGCGCTCACGGTCCAGGTCCACGCTGTTGTTGTCCATTGCTGGCTGCGTTTGCGGGGTATATCCCAGTTTTTTACCCCCACCAAAACTACTAAGGCTACTGGCCTGCAGGGGAATGTGGCGTGGGTGACTGGTGCCGTCCGGGTTGACGCCGAACGGCGTTCTGGGCGTGACGGATGGCGTGGTGTCTTCTGTGGCTTCGAGCATGGCTTGCTTGAAGTCGAAGTCCCGCCCGGAGTATCCCGGCGTATCCACGTTGGCGATATTGCTGGCAATAATCCGTTGCCGCTCGGCACGCAGCACGAGACCTTTCGACTGAAAGTCCAGCGTGTTGGTTATATTGGCAAGCATACATCACCTCATTGCTTCATCATGTTCTGGATCGACATGGTGGCAATTATGGGAAAACCTTTAGCGACGGAAGCCTTTGAATACCAAGGTAAATCCAGTGCATTTGCAGCCTTTGCTCCTTGCGCGTTTTTGTATAGTTAGCACGTCGAAAGTCTTGGGAGTATTGTCATGTTCTCTTTTGGTCGCCAGTCTCTGCTTGCGCTACTGCGTGCGGTAGGGATTGGCGCGGCTTTTATGTGCGTTATGTGCAGTCTGGCCTGGGCGCAGGATCAATCGGCTTCTGACTTTCAGGGTTTGACACAGCGCTGGCTGCACGATGCGGTGGCTTCAGCCAGCGGCCTGGAACACCTGGTGCGGCGGCCTTGCGCATGGAGGTGCAACTTGGAAACCTCGATAGCCGTTTGAAACTGGCACCCTGCGGGAACGTCGAACCCTACTTGCCGCCCGGCGCACGCTTGTGGGGCCGTACCAGGGTTGGCCTGCGTTGTATGGATGGCATGAGCCGCTGGAATGTGTCCTTACCCGTGACCGTGAACGCCTATGGCAAGGCCTGGGTCATCAAAAACCAGGTGGCATCAGGTTCTGTGCTGACCGCAAACGATGTAATCGAGGCCGAGGTGAACTGGGCCGAGGAATCCAGCCAGGTATTATGGGATGGATCTTTGTGGATGGGACACGTGGCAACACGGCAGCTCACCACCGGACAAACGCTGCGCCAGGGAATGGTCAAGCCCGCGCAGGTTTTTCAGGCCGGTACACAGGTGCGGGTGTTTGCCCAGGGGGCCGGTTTTCAGGTTTCATCCGACGCACAGGCCTTGTCCGCCGGTGTTGTAGGCCAGATCGCCAGGGTGCGGATGGAAAACGGGCGTATATCCTCCGGAATGGTGGTGGATGCCAGGACGGTGAAAATTGATTTGTAGGGTTCTTTGAGGTTCTATAGCGATGCATTTAAGCAAATATTGGGCCAGATTGCGATGGAAATACCCCTTAATTCGGTCGTGGCGTGGCCGATAATCTCCGCACGAGGCTACACTTATTGTGGTTTTGGAGAACGCCATGAAGATCGGTCAATCGTTAGAAAACTTGAGCTCGCAAGCTTCGAGCAGCACTTCCGCATCGCAAAGAACAGCACAGCAAGGTGCCAATGCCGCTGTTACAGCAAAAACCAGTGCCACACAAAGCACCCGTTCCGCCGGGGTGTCCGTCACCATGTCCACCCAGACAGCGCCGCCCGGCGATTCTGCGGATGTCGATACCAAGAAGGTTGCCGCAGTCAAAGCGGCCATTCAGGACGGTACTTACAAGGTCAATGCGGAAGCAATTGCCGACAATTTGCTGTCCAGCTCCCAGGAAATGCTCAGTCGCCGTGTGAATTAAACCTGCTCTGGGCGTGCGAACCACGTTATGCACAAAGGCCCTGACATGACACACACGGTTTTAGACCATCAACTCGACCGCCTGGAGTCCGAGTTGGTTCAGCTTCGCGCCAGTCTGATGGATGGCGATCCCACCTTGGTCCAATCGGCCAGTTCAAGGTTTCAGCGTTTGGCAGTCGATTTCCTCCAGATGGCCAATGAAATGGGGCGCGTTCACGCATCCACGCCCGCACGGATGCAGCGGATCAAACGGCTGGCCCAGGATGTGGTTGGTTTGCGTGAAATCCTCTTGCGGCGCGCAGCCTATGTGGACAGGGCACTGGCCGTCATCGTTCCAGGAGCCCAGAAAACAACCTACGCCGCTGCCGGTCCCGCCCGCTCCGGGTATGGTGGTGGCACAGCCACCACGGCGCGTGGGTGCTTTTGCAGCGTATTCAGCTTGAGCACGCGATTATTCCTGTTGCTTTGTTCCCTATCCACGGTCGCCCTGGCCCAATTACCCGACCTGAATTTGACCGTATCCCTGCGGGAAATCAACGAAAGCGACGCACAGGAAGGCTCCCCCAACGTGGCCGGGCGTAGTTACGGCACCGCGCCATCCGGGCCAAACTTTCACCACAACAGGTGCGTGTGCGCAACGGGGAACAGGCCAGTCTGCAAGTCGAACAACCCATGCCCACGCTATGGATTCAGCAGGCGCAAGGCCACAGCGCAACGTTTAGCGCAGATTATTCCAAGGCAACACAAGCACCGGGCAATGGCCCGGGCAAATAGCCGCTCTGGCGGCTTTGCGCAGGGATTGACCACGATGACCGGGGGACAACGGTTCACCGTCACACCCAGCTGGCCAGGTGCCGGCAAACCCGTCATGGTCAAAATTGACATTCAATCCGCCGTGGTGGATGAGCGTATCAGCGGCGATTTGCCCGCAACCACCCGCAAACAGTTCACCAGCACCATCAGCGCCATGCCCAACCAATGGGTGACCATTGCCAGCAGCGGCTCCACAGCACCCGCTGGCAGCTACAGCAGCACGCGCAGTGCCAACACACGCCGATTGATCCAGCTGCGGGTAAGCACCGATATTGGTGAGAGATAAAACCAGCGATCCAGACCTGCTGTCGGGCAGAGCCGTTCCGTCGATACGCCAAGAAAAACAAAAATGACACACGGGCGAAAAATAGACCCTTTCGACTGCCAAACCAAGGGTTGCAATGTGCCAGAATGTGAGTTCTGAGGATGGGTCAGGATGCGATACCCGGAGTTGCTCGGTTGGATTTCCTATCCCTATCCCCTCAGCCTTTGAATAACTTTCTACTTTGAGGGACAAATACACCATGCAGTTCATAAAACCTAGCCCCATAGCCGTAGCCACTTTGGCAACTTTGCTCAGCGCCTGTGGCGGGGGCAAAGGCGATGATCCCGCCCCCATCCCTGCAATCAAGGTATCCCCTATTGCACTCAGCAAGGCAACACCCTGGCTATCGCAGAGAATGATTTTGCAGTTTGATGGCGGCGTTTGCAGCGGTGGCAGTGGTGACCTGACTGCATCGTGGGATTTCGGGGATAAAACGCCGACAAGCACTTCCAACATCCACAACTATGCCATCGGGGACGCATCCTACACAGTGAAAGTGACCTGCACAGACGCCGCAGGTAACAAGGCTGAGGGAAAGAACGTCTTTACCGTTGCCCATGCATCAATGAATGGATTCCTGGGCAAGAAATGGTCAACCTATACAAAATTCCGCACTCCATCCGTCTGTTTATCCCGTGGCAGGCCTCTCGACCGCGGGCGATCCCCATGGTGTAGGGGTGCCAAGCATTGCCAGTGGCCTCCGATGTTGCCGCCATGTCGGCCAATTTCGGTATCAGCAATGAGATTGATAAGATAAGCCCCCACCGGAACCGACAGGCCACCTTTTAATGACACGCTGGAAGGCATGCATACCGCGTCAATCGACCTGGCAGTTTCTCCAAATGGCCGCGTCATGGCGGCCTGGATGGCAGGTACTTCGGTTTGGTACGCGACGAAAAATGGCCTGAAAGGTGTCTGGTCAGTTCCCTGCAAAAATCAATGTTCCAGTGTTGGATGCATCCATCAAGGTAGTCGTCAATGATGCCGGGGGGTGCCATTGCGTACTGCACCCGCAATGGAGCAGAGGTCGTTACCTATACATCGCAGACAATCCAGGCACCGGTCGCCATCAGCAAGCAGTGTGGAGGAGTCGAAGAGGATGAGAAATCTCTCCAACGCTACCGTGCATTTGACACCTGATTGACAACACCATCCACGATTTACGCAGTGGGTGTCAACAACGCCACTACCGCCGGTAAATCGGTTGTCAAAGCCTAAAAAGTTATACCCCAGCGGTAGCTGGACTGCGGCAACCGCCGTGGCTCAGACTAATTTCACTAGCCACCAGTTTCCTTGTCCTACGCTCGTTCACCCAACGGCAACTTTGCAATTCTGGCATGGGATCAATTGGGTACGGTTGCACCGATCAATTCCAACGTTTTTGCCCGCATCCATTCCGGTGCAGCCTGGGAGCCATCAAGCCGGTTCAGGATCACTTCATCACCAAGGACTACTCACGGCCCTATTGTCGCAATCAATGACAGCGGCGATGCATTCCTGGCCAGTACGGTTGGGGCAGACGAGTAGTTCCGGAACCTTTACCTCCCAAATCGAGGTCAGCAACTATGCCGCCAACGCGACTGCACCGGCATGGAGCCAGCCCTACCAGTTAAGAAGGAATGGCACCGCAGTGCAATTCAGCGCGACCGACATTGCCATTGACAAGTGGGGAACGGGCCTGATAACACGCGCAGACGGAGGAGGAGGCGATCCAGTACATGCAGGAACCTTTTCCAAGACCGCAAGCTGGTCAGGGTTTTCAGATATATCACCGCTTTCCTAACCCGAAGGCATTCCATTATCAGACGATGCGTGCGTTGCTTGACGGCCGTGCCATTCTGGTTACTTCGGTATACGACGATAAAACTCCGCTCACAGACTCCACCGCCCCTATCTCGTCGGGATATGTACTGCTGAAATAAATCACTCCGCCTCTTTGCATCCTTGCCTCCCAGTGCAGCGGCACTGGGTTGCAAATGGGGCTGGGCGAAGTGGCCTTCCTTTCTTTCAACAATACGCAATAGGATGTCCGGGCTATTCATCCAAATCCAGCGGCGGGCACGTGCAAAACAGATTGCGGTCGCCGTAGACGTTATCAACACGGGCAACGGGTGGCCAGTATTTCACGCGCTTGAGGCTTGCCAGCGGGAATGCAGCGGTTTCGCGGCTGTAGGCGTGGGGCCAATCGGCGGCCATGAGGCTTGCGGCGGTGTGCGGTGCGGCCTTGAGCGGGTTGTCCTCGCGCGGCCACTCGCCGGATTCACTTGGCAATCTCGGCACGGATGGCGACCGTGGCGTGGATAGCGGTCGATCTCGGCCAGGGTTTCGCTTTCGGTTGGCTCGACCATCAGCGTGTTAAAGCACCGGGAACGACGTCGGGGGCGGCAAGCCGTAGTCCATCAGCCGTTTGCCCACATCTTCGGCCATGATGCCAAGCTGTCCTTGAAATGGCGCAAATCCAGAATGCTCCTCGTGCGCCACGTGTCCGTTGCTGGATGCGTCCAGCGTGGTAGTGGTCTTTCAGGCGCGCACTGATGTAGTTGGCGGCTAAAACGGCGGCCGATTCGGTGGCGTGTGTCAGGCCGTCGGGGCCCATCATGCGGATCTCCCATCCAGCTGATGCGCGACGGCCGCATTGCCTAAAGGCGCTGCGCTGACGGCCCCGACGCCCTGGAGGGGATGCCGCCTGTCACGTGGCCGGGCAGGAAAGGCACCAGGTCTTCGACTACGCACACCGGGCCGACGCCGGGGCCGCCGCCGCCGTGCGGGATGCAAAAGGTCTTGTGCAGGTTCAGGTGGCTCACGTCACCGCCAAATTCGCCGGGGGCTGCGGTGCCGACCAGCGCATTCATATTGGCGCCGTCCACGTACACCCGACCACCGAAGCGGTGCACCAGGGCGCAGGGTTCGCTTGACTTGCGTTTCGAACACGCCGTGGGTGCTGGGATGGTGATCACGACGCAGGCCAGATTGGCAGCGTGTTGTTCACATTTAGTTTGCAGATCGGCCATGCCACATTGCCCCTTTGTCGTCGCAGCGGGTGACGACCACCTGCAGCCAGCCATTTGCGCACTGGCCGGGTTGGTGCCGTGGGCGCTGGATGGAATGAGGCAGATGGTGCGGTGGCTCTGGCCCTGGCTTGCGTGGTAGGCGCGAATCGCCAGCAAACCGGCGTATTCGCCCTGGGAGCCGGCGTTGGGTTGCAGGGCTGATGCCGGCATAGC
>JADJFE010000016.1 GCA_016708725.1 Candidatus Aalborgicola bjergmarkensis | reverse complement strand
CCGAACCGAGGGTAATGCTGGCAGTACAAAGCAGTTACGCCTACACCTGAGATTCCACAGCCGCTGGCTTCACCATGGGGTGATGCCGCCGGAATTGGTCCCGAAATCATTGCCATGGCGATGCGCCAGGAGGCGCAATTGATGCGCGGCTGTTTTGTGGCGGGCGATGTTCAGACGCTGCGCCGGGCCGCTGGCCTTGTCGCCCCGCCTGGATGCCCTGCATTGCCGATAGCCGTCATCATGGCACCCGAGCAGGCGCAAAACCTGCCACCGGGTTGTATCGGTGTCTTGCAGGTGGGCGATCCCTTGCCGCTGGTGCCCTGGGGTAAGGTGAACAAGCAAGCCGGTGCATTTGCGGGCCAGTGCGTGTTATGGGCGGCGGATGCGGCGCTGCGCGGGCATATCGGTGCGCTGGTGACGGCACCACTGCACAAGGAAGCCTTGTCGGCTGCTGGTGCGCCCTACGACGCCTTTCCGGGACACGGAAATGTTGCGTACCAGGCCGCCCGGCATCTGGGCAAAGCGGTTGCGTAGTTGCCGGTGCGCATGATGCTGACCAACGATGGATTGCGTACCGTGGTGGTCAGCATCCATATCTCCTTGCGCGAGGCGATTGAGGCGGTGACCTTTGCCACGGTGCTGGAAACCCTGAGCATCACCCATTCGGCCTTGTCCCGCATACTCGGGCGCGCCCCGCGTATGGGCGTTGCCGGACTGAACCCGCATGCAGGGGAGGGCGGTTTGTTTGGCCGGGAGGAAATGGACCTGATCGCCCCGGCCGTGCGCGCGGCGCAAGCGCAGGACTGTCTGGTCAGCGGCCCGCTGGCGCCCGATACGGTCTTCATGCGTGCCCGCAATACCCCGGACAAACCGGGAGAGTTTGACGTGGTGGTGGCGATGTACCACGACCAGGGTCTTATACCCGTCAAATACCTGGGGGTGGAAAAAGGTGTCAATGTCACGCTGGGCTGCCGCTGGTGCGCACCAGCCCCGACCATGGGACGGCCTTTGACATTGCCGGAACGGGCAAAGCCGATCCATCGAGCCTATTGGAAGCCGTGCGCATGGCGCGTGCCTTGAGCCAGGAAAGTTGGGCGTAATTGGACGTGGACCGCTGCGCGCGCCGCGCCTGTGTCAGGCTCTTGCCATGGCTGCACGCGCGGCCTGCGCCAGAAAGCCGCTGCGTGTGTCCCCGTGGCCTTTTACGTAGTCGTCGATGCGGCTGAGAACAGGCTTGGCACGGTGATGTTGATCTTTTGCGCTGGCCCGAAGTATTTCTCGACTGGCACCTCCACCACCGCCCAGACTCCGCCTGCGTAATCAGGGTTGGCCTGGTGCGTGGAAATAGGCTTCCTCACAGGGATGTCATGTCCGTCTTCCAGCAGCGTTTCAACGTGCAGGTCAATGGCTTCCTGAACGCTGGTGAGTGCAGCGTCAATGTCGTCTCCACCCGAAAAGCATCCGGGCAGATCAGGTACGCACACACCGTAGCGCATTCCCATCGTCGGTATGCAAAACCACTGTGAACTTCATGGAAAGAGTACCTCCAGTTGCTTGCGTCATCCCGCCTGCGCGCAATGCTGTACAGCGTGGGTTTCGGGATGTCGCCATCCGGGTGTTTGACTGTGACCAAACCGGGCTTGACAGGATGCTTGAACTGGTGGTGGCTGCCCTTGATGCGCTCCAGGCTCCAGCCGTCTTTTTCGAGCATCTTGATAAGCGTTTTGCTGTCCATGGTGGTTATTCTACCTACCAGCTACGCTAAATTGTGCCGTTTTTGCCTGCCACCCCTCCACATGCGGGCAATGGTCTACTATCGAATAGAGAGCTTCTCCCGCATATCCCATAAGCCTTACAGCCCATTTTCATCATCAAAAATGGGGTTTTTCCGTCGAATCGGGCCTGCGTCAGCGTTGCAGGAGCCTCCGTGGAAGCCCCGCAAGGCGCAATTTCAGGCTTATATGCGCTGTGGAGCTTATGGGATAAGCGGTGCAGCTATTGTAAATATAGCGTTTTCGCCGCAGGCTCCGCTTATTTCAAGCGCCGGATCAGGCTGGACGTATCCCAGCGGTTGCCGCCCATGCGTTGCACGTCGGCATAGAACTGATCGACCAGGGCGGTGACGGGCAGGCTGGCACCGTTGCGCTGGGCCTCGGTCAGCAATCCGAGGTCCTTGCGCATCCAGTCCACGGCAAAGCCAAAATCGAACTGATCGGCCAGCATGGTTTTACCCCGGTTATCGAGTTGCCAGCTTTGCGCGGCACCCTGACCAATGGCATCGAGTACCAGGTTCATGTCCAGCCCGGCACGTTGCCCGAAGGCAATGGCTTCGCTCAAACCTTGCACCAGTCCGGCAATGCAGATCTGGTTCACCATTTTGGTCAGCTGGCCCGCGCCGTTGTCGCCCAGCAGGGTGCATGCGCGTGCAAAGGCTTGTACCACGGGCTGGATGCGTGCGAATGCCTGCGGGTCGCCGCCGCACAGCACGGCGAGCGTGCCGTTTTGCGCTCCGATTTGTCCGCCGGACACGGGCGCGTCGATGAAATGCAGGCCTTGCTGCCGTGCGAGCTTACTCAGTTCGCGCGCCACACTGGCCGAAGTGGTGGTGTGGTCTACAAAAACCGCTTCGGATCGCATACCGGCAAAGGCTCCGTGCGCGCCCAGGGTCACGCTGCGCAGATCGTCGTCGTTGCCAACGCAGCAGAAAACCATATCGGCCTGGTGCGCGGCCTGGGCCGGGGTGGGGGCCATCGTCCCGGCAAACTCGGCGTGCCAGGCATCTGCCTTGGCTGCGGTGCGGTTGTAGACCGTCACATGGTGTCCGGCGCGCGCCAGATGGCCGGCCATCGGATAGCCCATGGCGCCCAGGCCAATGAAGGCCAGGCGGTGTGGCGCAGTGGATGCGTAGGTTTTGGGGTTGATGCCAGCCATGTCAGCGGTGTTGTTCCGTGTCGTTGCGTGTTGTTTACATGATGGCAAAGTTTTCGGTGCCGGCAGACAGGTCGCTTGACTTGCCGCGCTGGCTGTTGAGTTTGATCTGCAGGCGCAAATCGTTGAGCGAGTCGGCATTGCGCAGCGCGTCTTCGAACGTGATGAAATTCTTTTCGTACATGTCGAATAGTGCCTGGTCAAAGGTTTGCATGCCCATGTTACGGCTCTTTTTCATGATCTCCTTCACCTCGGACACATCGCCCTTGAAAATCAGGTCGGCGATCAAGGGGGAGTTGATCATGACCTCGACGGCCGCCACGCGCCCTTTTCCGTCTTGCTTGGGAATCAGGCGTTGGGATACCAGTGCCCTGAGGTTCAGGGACAAATCCATGAGTAACTGGGCACGCCGCTCTTCAGGAAAGAAGTTGATGACGCGGTCCAGCGCCTGGTTGGCGCTGTTGGCGTGCAGTGTGGCCAGGCACAGGTGGCCGGTTTCTGCAAAAGCTACGGCATGTTCCATGGTTTCGCGGTCACGAATTTCACCCATCAGAATGACATCGGGAGCCTGGCGCAAGGTGTTCTTGAGGGCAGCTTCCCAACTGTCGGTATCCAGCCCCACCTCGCGCTGCGTCACTACGCAGTTCTTGTGCATGTGCACAAACTCCACGGGGTCTTCGACCGTGATGATGTGACCATAGGAATTTTCGTTGCGCCAGTCCACCATGGCTGCCAATGTGGTTGATTTGCCCGAGCCGGTGGCGCCGACCATGATGCACAGCCCGCGCTTGGACATCACAATCTCTTTGAGCACCTGGGGAACGCCCAATCCATCGATGGTGGGCAGTACCATCGGAATGACCCGCAACACCATGCCGACCTTGCCTTGCTGGATGAAGGCATTGACCCGGAAGCGACCAATTCCAGGTGGCGAAATGGCGAAATTACTTTCCTTGGTACGCTCGAATTCGGCCACCTGTTTGTCATTCATGATGGAGCGCGCCAAGGCCAGGGTATGCGAGGCGTTCAAAGCCTGGGGCGATACCTTGGTCACTTTGCCATCGACCTTGATCGCTGGCGGAAAGTCGCCGGTGATGAACAGGTCGCTGCCATTGCGACTGATCATCAGTTTGAGCAGGTCGTTGATGAATTTTGTGGCTTGATCGCGCTCCATGAGAGCTTCTCCTTTACGTACAAGTTACAAGCGGGGCTTAACTTTAATTGCTTAGTTGGTTAACCGGGGAAGTTGTCGGGAATCTTGGCTTTGCTGCGTGCCTCGGCTGGGCTGATGACGTTGCGTCGCACCAGATCGGTCAGGTCCTGGTCCAGCGTTTTCATGCCCACACTATTGCCGGTCTGGATGGAGGAATACATTTGCGCCACCTTGGCCTCGCGGATCAGGTTGCGGATGGCGCTGGTGCCCAGCATGATTTCGTGCGCTGCCACGCGCCCCTGACCATCCTTGGTCTTGCACAGGGTTTGCGAGATGACGGCCTGCAGTGACTCGGACAACATGGCGCGTACCATTTCCTTTTCGTCGGCGGGGAACACGTCAATGATCCGGTCAATGGTCTTGGCGGCACTGGACGTGTGCAAGGTACCAAATACCAGGTGACCCGTTTCCGCCGCCGTCATGGCCAGGCGGATGGTTTCCAGGTCGCGCATTTCGCCCACCAGAATACAGTCCGGGTCCTCGCGCAGCGCCGATTTCAGGGCCGCGGCAAATGAGAGCGTGTGTGGCCCGACCTCACGCTGGTTGATCAGGCACTTCTTGGATTCATGTACGAATTCAATCGGGTCTTCCACCGTCAGGATGTGACCAAACTCTGTCTCGTTGAGGTGGTTGACCATGCCCGCTAGTGTTGTCGATTTGCCCGAGCCGGTGGGGCCGGTCACCAGCACCATGCCGCGCGGCTTCAAAGCCAGTTCGCCAAAAATCTTGGGGGCGTTGAGCTGTTCCAGCGACAAAATCTTGCTGGGAATGGTCCGGAACACCGCGCCTGCGCCACGGTTGTGGTTGAAGGCATTGACCCGAAAACGCGCCAACCCGTCAATTTCAAAGGAAAAGTCGATTTCCAGAAACTCTTCAAAATGCTTGCGCTGTCCATCATTCATGATGTCGTATGCCATGGCATGCACCTGTTTGTGGTCCAGTGCTTCCACATTGATGCGGCGTACGTCGCCATGCACCCGGATCATGGGGGGCAGACCAGCAGAGAGATGCAGATCCGATGCCTTGTTTTTGACACTAAATGCCAGCAGTTGGGTAATGTCCACGGGGTCCTCTTCGGTTAACGGTTAAAGTCAGGGTCGATGTTGGGGTCGATGTTTGTTACGCTTGGCGGATTATGACCATTTCTCACCATTTCTCACCATGATTGAAGACAATCTCCACCGGGTTCGTGCCCGGATTGCCGCCGCTTGCCAAAAAGCCGGGCGAGAACCCGGTTGCGTGGCGTTGCTTGCTGTCTCCAAAACCTGCCCTGCGGATGCGCTCCGGCAGGCTTTTGCTGCCGGGCAGTGTGCTTTTGGCGAAAATTACATCCAGGAGGCACTGGAAAAAATCACAGCCCTGGCCGACTTGCCGTTGCAGTGGCACTGCATAGGCCCGGTGCAAAGCAACAAAACCCGGCTTGTCGCGGAGCATTTTCAATGGGTGCATACGGTGGATCGCCTGAAAATCGCGCAACGCCTGAGCGCGCAAAGACCGGCGCAACTGCCGCCGCTCAATATCTGCATCCAGGTCAACCTCGATGGAGGTGTCACCAAATCCGGGGTAGCTCCTGATGAGGCGCTGGCGCTGGCGCAGCAACTCGCGTTGCTGCCTGGCTTGCGTTTGCGCGGTTTGATGTGCATCCCGGAGCCTGCTCCTGATTTTGAAGCTGCTCTGCGCTCTATTCATGCAGGCTAGAGCATTATTTGATGCCATAAATAAGGCTGGTATTGGAATCACACTGGATACCTTGTCGATGGGCATGAGTGCTGATCTGGAAGCAGCGGTGCATTGCGGCAGCACCCTGGTGCGTGTGGGAACTGCCATCTTCGGCGCGCGTGCTGCGTAGTTCGTGGTTCTACCTTGCCGGAGGTGTCAAGGGTTTGATAGTGCCGCAGTCCGCTGCAAGCCAGCGGCCACTGGACTGCATGTCGATTTTTTCGGGTTTGCCGTTGACCACCGTGCTGTTGGTCATTTTTACGTTATAGGCGTCGGAGCCGTTGAATGTAACCACGCCCTCACCTTTGCTGGGCGGGTTGGGGCACTGGAAAGAAAACTTCATGCTGTTGCCGCTGCGCGGGCTGTAGTTGTTGGTGCAATCGCTCTTGTGTGTGTTGTGTGTGGCTACCTCGTTGCGGGTGATCATTTCCTGCGTCATGCACACCTTGATACTCATACCAGCGCCCCCTGCAGTACCCATCTGAACCCCTTGCTTGGCCATCATGTCCTGCATCATCTTGCGCTGTTCGGGCGGCATGTTGGCCATTTCCTTCTGCGCTTTGGCCATGGCGCTGGCCATTTCGCCCGAGCCGCCTTGCATCTGGCTGGTAATTTCCCACAAACCCGGCTTCATGGTTTGGGCGTTGGCGTTGGCGTGCCAGGCACAGGGTAACAGGGCGATGGCAGCGATTGCAAAGCGTAGTTTCATGGTAATTCCTTGAATTTCTTGAAATAAAGGGCTAAGGAGGAGGCGATTGTGACAAAAAATTGCCGTTGACCTGGGGTGTAAAATCCTCGTGAACTCCGATATTCTCATATTCCCATGGCCACCATTGACCCGCAAAAAATTGTTTCTTCGGATTCAACGACTGTTGCCACAACGCAACCGGCAACGATGCTGGCCGTACTGTTTGCTGATGTGGTGGGCAGTACCAAGCTGTACGACACACTGGGCGACGAGCAAGCCAAGCAGATGATCGACGAGTGCCTTGCTGTTCTGCGCGGGGTAATCGCACGCTACGGCGGACGGGTCATCAAAACCATTGGCGATGAAATCATGTGCGTTTTGCCCAGCGCCGACAATGCCTGTCTGGCTGCTACCGATATGCATCTCAAAGTCATGGCTCTGCCCATGGTTTCGCAGGTCAAGCGCAGTATCCGCGTGGGTTTTCACTTTGGAGCGGTGATCGAGGAAAACAACGATGTTTTTGGCGATACCGTGAATATGGCCGCACGCATGGCCGGTTTGGCCAAGGGCATGCAGATCATGACCACCGAGTCTGCGGTGGCTTGCATGTCGCCGGTGTTGCGCTTGTCCACGCGCCGTATCGCAGCACTGGCTATCAAAGGCAAGGGCGATGATGTCAAAGTCAGCGAAGTCATCTGGCAAGGCGGCGATGAACTGACCATGGCTACCAAGTCGATTGCTTTTCATGCCATTGTTGCGACACTGCACTTGCAGCATGGCGGGAAGGAGATGGTGCTCGACCAAACCGGCAGCCTTGTGACCCTTGGGCGCGATGCGCAGTGCGACATTGTGATCAACGACCGCAACGCCTCGCGCCAGCATGCCCGTATTGAACGGCGGCGCGATAAGTTTTACCTGGTTGACCAGAGTACCAACGGCACTTTCCTGTCCTTTGCCGACGAGCCGGAGCTGGCCTTGCACCGTGAGGAAGTCATGTTGCGCAGCTCCGGGCGCATCACCTTTGGCCACTCCGATGCATCGCCGGAAGTGGACCATGTGCTGTTCACCCTGCGCGGTTAAAGCGGTTAAACACTTGGTCCACCACCAGGCCTGCCGGCTGGTGGCATGCTGCTGAGTTTGCCACGCACGGCCGCTTCGGCGCAGGCGCTGGAAAAATTCACCCGCACTTCGGACCCGGCAGAGCCCGCCAGGCTGAAGCAGTTCAGCCCCAGTTTTTTGTTCAGGGGTTTGAGCAGTGCTTCGCCGATCAGGTCAGAAGGGTTGCCATCGGCCAATTGCAGCTGGTATTTGCCACTGTCGCCACTGCCAGCTACCAGTTGTGCGTCCAGCACCTGACGGAATCCGCGCAGCTCACGCAACAGCAGTGCAGCGCTTTGCGCATCGGGCAAGCCTGCGATGGTCAGGTCAACTTTCTGGGCGCTGAAATTAAAGTGCTCAAGAAAAAAGCTTTTCGAGAATGCATCGCCCACCAGTTTGCCAATTTCGGCCAGCGCATGGTCTTCGGTGGCCCAGCTTTTGCCTTGCGGCGTGACGGTGTTCAGGTACACCTCTTCGCCACTGGCCTTGTCGATGGCCTTGAGGGTCCAGGAGGTGAGCGCGGTTTTGCTGATGGTCAGTCCCGATGCCGGTAGCCTGGCCGATAGCAGCTTGACCCGGACTTCGCCTTCGATCTGAAAATCGGAGGGCTGGGCGTTGGAGCCGGTCCGGGTTTCGCCGTCAGCTGACCAGACACGAAAACCAAAGGATTTGATACGCTCCTTGACGACATTTTCCGCCAGCATGGAGCGCTCCGGCGGCAGCGCCTGCGCGGTGTCGGCGTTGCGAATCGCCATCAAAATGGAGACCTTGGGGTCGCCGTTGTTGCGAATGAATTCGATGCGTTCTTCCTTGGACAACTGGTTCAAGGATTTCTGCACCGCGCGCACCCGCACTACAGCGCGGGCTTCGGTGGTAATCAGTCCATCCTTGCCGGTGGTGGACGATCCTTCCTGGATCACGGTTTTGATAAAGGCGCCTGGTTGGGACAAGAGCTTGCGGTCAAGTAGCGCGTAGTTCTTGTTGAGCGAATCCTGATCGACATACAAGGCGACGGCTTTTTCCACCAACTGGCGCCGGGCATCGGCACGCGACTCCGCCTGGGCGGCAGCGGCATCACCATTGAAGCGTGCGTCCTGCGGGTCTACCAAGCCCAGTGCGCTAATCACCATGGTGCCAGGCTCCAGTGTTGGTTCGTTAGCGACAGCGGTAGCTGTGGGTGGTGGTGCGGGTGTTGCTGGTGCGCTTGGCGTTGGCGCAGCTGCGTTTGTCTGTGGTGCAGCGCTCTGCGTCCCCCGGAAGAAATACGCAGCACCCGAACCCAGGATGGCGATGCCCGCCAGAGTAGCCACGGCCAGGGCGGCCCTGGATTGTGGCCGTGGTTGTGGTTGTGGTTGTGGTTGTGGTTGTGGTTGTGGTTGTGATTTTGCTTCGGGCGCAGGTACTGGTGCAGCCACCACGGTTGCGGTCGCTACGGTAGTTGCGGTAGTCGTGGCAGCTGTGTTCAGCACGGTGCTGTCGGGATCTGCCGGTGCGGCGGCTTGATGGTTCGCCGGGGCGTTCAGAACGTCGGTAATGGCCTGGGAAAATTCTTGTGCGTTTTGGTAGCGTTCATCCGGTTTCTTGGCCATTGCCTTTTTGACGATGGCATCAAATGCCGCAGGCAGCGTGGTGTTGAGCATGGAAGGCGCCAGGGGTTCCTCGTGCAGCACCTTGAACATGATGGTGGTGGCGTTGCCTGTGAAGGGTTTTTCGCCGGTCAAAAACTGGTACAGAATGACGCCACAGGAAAAAATATCGCTGCGCCCATCCACAGCTTGCCCCATGAACTGCTCGGGCGACATGTAGGCGGGTGTTCCCATCACCGTGCCCACCTGAGTCAGTTCGGACTTTTCGATGCGGGCGATGCCAAAGTCGGCCACCTTGATTTTTCCGCTATCGAGCACAATCAGGTTGGCCGGTTTGATGTCGCGGTGCACGACGCCGCTGGCGTGCGCGTGGCCCAGGGCGTCCAGAATTTCCCCCATGAGGCGCTCCACATCATGCAGCGCAAAGCGTTCGTTGGCTTCAAAAAAGTCGCGTAATTCGCGGCCCTTGACAAACTCCATGGCGATGTAGGCGATGCGTTGGGTGCTCTGGGGGGGGGCGCTATCGCCGGGAACCACGGTGCGGTCATCGTCCTCCTCTGCCGCAGTGACCGCGAGTTCTTCGCCGTATTCGTACACCGCCACGATACCGGGATGGTTCAGCCGCCCGGCGGCCTGCGCCTCGCGTTTGAAGCGCGCCAGAATGGTGCTGGCCTCTTGACCATTGAGTTGTTGTGGCAATATGGTTTTGATGGCCACGCTGCGTTCGATCACCGGATCAAAACCTTCGTAGACCACGCCCATTGCGCCCTTGCCGAGCTCGCGGCGAATGGCGTATTTACCCAGTTTGCTCAAGCCCGTCATGGCGATTATTTGTATTTGGCGTCAATGTCCCACACCAGGGTTTGCACCAGGCGCTGCACCATGGTGTCGAGACCCACGCCACCCTTGGCGCCATCAGATACGCCCAGTACGCTGGTGGATGTGGCACCGACTTCCATCTTGAGGTCTTTATAGCCTTGGGCGACTTGTTCGGTGGTGTTGGCGTCCATGATTTTGTAGCGCATGCCAATCAGCCAAACGCCCGTGTTGTCGCCCGTCTGCACGGAGCCAGCAACAGTGCCGGCAGCCGATCCGGCCACGCCGCCGCCAAACATCGAAAGCAGGTTGCCCACGGTGCGGCCATCGAATCCCTTTTTGTTCTCGGCAATCTGTTCAGCCTTGAGGATGTCGAACTTCAGAATCCATTTGGTGGATTTGAGCTTGCCCATTTGCATGGTCTTGCGCGCAGCATTTGGATCGCCCAGGTTGTAGGCGAGCGAAATTTCATTCAACAGCGGGCCGATGTTGGTGCGTTCCAGTACCGGGAAGTTGGCTTGCGACAACTCCAGTTCCGCAAAGTCGGCGATGTTGTTGGGCAAAAAGCGTTGTGTGAAGCTGGCATTGTTGCTCTTGATCTCGCCGGGAATAACGATCAGGGCCGGGCCACGCCTGGCTTTGTTGGTGTACTCCACCTCACGGTAGGCCGCAGAGTCGGCAGCAGCATTGGCTTTGTCGGACGTGGACGTGCCGGCTGTGGGCGACGGATTGCCGAAAACTGGTTGTGCTACCACCACGCCCATGCCGACACAGCCCAGCACCAGCAGTGTGGATGCCACAACATTCTTGTATGCGTTCATTGTCTGGTTCATTGTCTGTTTTCCTCTTTAAAAATGGGTGTTTACGAGCCTGCCGAACGGCAATAGTCGCTGTACAGCTGTGCCACTACGGCGTCGGCTTTTTCGTTGATCAGTGTCAGCGCCATGCCAGAGGTGTCAGCACCTGCATAACTGGCATTTTCGGCGCTGGCTTGCGAGATGGTACGGCCATTGGCACCGGTCAGGGTGAAATTCATGCGGATTGCCACCTGGTTGACGCGCACGATGGGGTTGTAACTGGTTTGACTGGAGATGAGCCCACGCAGGATGTACTGAGCCGCGAGCCGTCTGGACGCACTCAGGGCGGCATCCGGGTCATTCTTGAAGTAGGCGTCGATTTCGGCCTGCGCTACCTGTGCCTTGATCTGTGCTTGCGTGTAGGTCTTCAAACCCAGGGATTGCAAGCGCGTATTAAGCGCGTTGAAGTGGCTGCTGTAGCTTGACTGCGCTGCCTGCACCAGACCGTTGCGTTCTTCGCCAATCAGCACCATGATTTTCTGGTTTTTGATTTTGGCGCGACAGGGACTGGATAGCAGAGATTGCACACGAGCTTGTTGTTGGGCTTCTTGCGCCTGCTCGGCATCGTCCTCCTGCGAAAAACTAAATCCATGCGCAAAATTTGTGCTGCACAGGGTCAGAGCTATAAGCAAAGGAATCAGGGTGGGGCGCATGGGGTTTTTGTTTAGATGGTTCCTGCGGGATTATAGGCACGGTATTTTTGTAGCATGCTGCCGAAAAACCATCAGTTATTTTGGCCCCTCTCCCCTACCGCTCACGTCCCACCAGACAGCAAGAAGCTTACAAGGATTATGGAGCGTGCGGATACAGCTATCAAATCAGGAGAATAATGACTCCGGGTAGACGCACACGCATTGCGTTACGGCACATTCCGTGCGGGTTACAGTCGGATTTTTCACCCGATACCAACTACCAACTAGAAAGCATCTCAAACAGGAACCGTGACGCTGCAGCGCTCGACATTTCCGCCTGGCGCAGCGTAGCAGCGTGCGTCAGCGCTTCGCTGGACAAGCCTGCGGCCATATTGGTAATCAAAGACAAACCCAGCACACGCAGACCCGCATGGCGGGCCAGAATCGTCTCCGGCACCGTGCTCATACCCACGGCATCGGCGCCCCAGGCGGCAAACATGCGGATTTCTGCCGGGGTTTCAAACTGCGGCCCTTGCACCCAAACATAGGTGCCCTCAGCCAGTGGCTGCTGGCATCGTGCGGCGATTGACCTTGCGTGCGTGCGCAACTCCGGGGCATACGCCGCAGTCATATCGACAAATGCAGCATGCCCCGTCTCGCCCAGCAGAGGAGAGTGCTGCACAGCGTTGATATGGTCAGCAATCAGCATCAGGCTGCCCGGTGGTATATGTGCGCGCAAACTACCGGCGGCGTTGGTGAGCACCAAGGTCTCCACCCCCCAGGCTTTGAGGCTGCGCACCGCCCCGGCCATCGCCGCGCAGTCACCGCTTTCGTAGGTGTGGCTGCGCCCCAGGAGCATGGCCACGCGCTGTGCTCCGCAGCGCCCCAGAACCAGCTCGTTCACATGGCCGTCTACCTGGGTGGCGGCGAAGGCGGGCAAGGCGCTATAGGGTATATGCAGCGCATCGTCCATCTGCCGCGCGGCTGGTGCCCAGCCAGAGCCCAGGACCACCGCCACGTCGGGTGCCGGGCCAAAGGTGGATGCCAGTTGTGCGACGGTTGCGGCGATGGCAGCGGGATCGGTTGGCATGGCATCAAGCACTAAGCACTAATTACTGCGTGGTAACCGCACCAATCCGCTGGACAAGGCGGTGCCCGCAATGATGATGGCCGCGCAACCCAGCATCCATGGCGTGACCACCTCGTCGAGCAGCACAACGCCATAGAACACGGCAAATACCGGAATGCCAAAAGTCACCGACAAGGCGCGTGCGGGCCCTGCGCGTTCGATCAACCGGAAATACAGCACGTAGGCGACCCCTGTGCACAACACGCCCAGCGCCAGCACGGCAGCCCAAGCGGTTGGGGATACGGGATGTTGGGGCCAATACCACCAGGTCAGGGGTGCCAAGGCAATGGCTGCGCTGATCTGGCTGCCTGTGGCCGAGACCAGCGAGGACAGTCCCGCCATGTAGCGCCGCGTGAAGCTGGCCGCCAACCCGTAGCATAAACAGGCGAGCAAACACGCCAGCACGGCCAAGCCAGCGCTGCCATTGGCGGTTGCTCCGGATTTGAAACCAATCTTGTCCCAGGCCAGCAAGGTCACCCCCGCAAACCCGATCAGCAGTCCCACAACACGCGAACGCCCAGGGCGGTCCTTGAGCCAAGCCCAGGCGACGGTTGCGCCAAACAATGGCACCGTGGCGTTCAGGATGGAAGCCAGGCCGGTTGAAACCGACAGCAGGGCGTAACCGTAGCATGCGAAAGGAATGGCACTATTGAAAATCCCCACCACCAGGGTAAGCCGCCAATGCTGGCGCAACTCCGCCGCGTGGCCGCGCGCCAGCGCGATGGGCAGCAAAAACAGTGTCGCAATGCCAATACGCAAACCCGCAGTTGGCAACGGCCCGAACTCTACGGCGCCCAAGCGCATACACAAGAATGACGCCCCCCAGATGGCTGCCAACAGAATGAATTCAACAACCCAGGGGGAATTCAATCACGGCTTTCGAGTTGCAGCAGGGCGACTTTGCGCTCCAGCCCGCCCGCGTAGCCGGTGAGCGCGCCATGCGCGCCGAGTACGCGGTGGCAGGGAACGATGATGCTGATGGGGTTGCGCCCCACAGCTGCCCCCACAGCGCGCACGGCACGGGGCTGGCCCATGCGCGCGCTGAGGGTGCCATAACTGCAGGTAGTTCCGTGTGTAATGCCCAAGAGACTTTGCCAGACACGTTGCTGAAACGGCGTGCCGCAGTCCAGGTTCAACGGCACGTCGAACGCGCGGCGTCCACCGGCAAAATATTCCTGCAATTGCTCCCTGGCCAGGCGCAGCACCGGATGCGCGTGAGATTCCCGCCAGTGCCGCGTGTCCTCCTCGTGCTTTTGGCCATCAAAGCCAAGCCAGACCAGGGCGTTATCGTTTGCCGCCAAGGTCATCTTCCCCAAGGGACTTTCCAGGGAGCAGCGCACGGGTAAGGGGGTAAATTGCATGGTCAAATTGTAATAGGGGTGGCATTTTCGGACTTTCTCCACTCCGTGGATGCTGTCTTGCAGCGTGTTGTCCATATCAGACGGTTTTCCCATTTTGGCGGTCTTGATTGGAAAAGGCTTTGTTTAGCTGTCCTCGGCGGCGGCTTGCAAAATGCTGTTCACAACCGCCTTGTCGATCCAATAGCCCGATTGTCGCCACGATTCGATCACCGGTTGAACCTGCGCGATCAACCCCATTTTTTTCGCCACCACCAACAGACCTGCGCTACCAATGACCGCCAGCCCGAGGTGCTTGGCCACAGCGCGACCACGCACCTCGTCCATTAGCAATCGGCAGTGCTGCGGGTCTTGGGTCCGTGCGTAGTTGATGGCACTTTTTTCGCCGGGGTCCAAAGATGCCTTGCCGGTTGCATCGGTGGCCACATCTGGCACCACGGTGAGGTGGCCTTGGGCCAGTGCTTCCAAAATCGCCGCAGCAGCAGGTTGCCATGCATTCCTGGTGCATTCGAGTTGAACGGTTTGCGTCAAAACGATGCGATCCGCCACGCCGCGCAAGACTGGCAGGTATCCGGTTCGTGCATAAATGATCAACGGCCCGGCGTCCGTCACGATCAGCCGCTTCATCAGATTGCGCGTGAAACCCCGTCCTTCAGGGCGGGGAGGTAGAGCGCGGGATGCGAAGCATCCCTATGCTGCGGTGGAGTACCTGTCACGTCCGTTTTTGCCACCAGTGAATAACCGTATCCATCCCCGCGCTGCGCTACGGTGCAATAACGATGCGATACGCCCTGAACCAAACCGTTGCTGGTCTGGATATTGAAGTTTCCCGCTGTACGAACCGCAACCCGTCCGGAGTAAGTACCGGCCTTCTTGCCTTTGGTTACTTCGGCTTTCACCATGTCGCCGGTCTGGAAGCCGTGGATGCTTTTTGAACGGGTCAGGTAGCCGCGCACACAGCCATGCTTGTCCAGCCGCGTGCGCTGGTAACTTCCACGCCCCATAGACTTGATCGCCAGCGTTGGCTTTTGCCAATCAGTGATGCCTGCTATGTCTCCAACGCAAGCTGCATCGAGTGCATGGGTTTTGGGTATGCCGAACTGGCTGCGGTTGAACTTGGTTCTGCCGCCCGATGCGGTTTCAACTGCCAGTTCGGTAGTTTTCAGTGCGTTGACCAAGGCCCAGCGAGTGGCATTGACCGCTGCGGCATCCTTGAGTGGCCGTTTGGCTTGGGCCAGGATGCGTTTGAGCACGTCGGGTTTCTTGCTAGAAACACCTCAATCGGCAATACGTTTTTCTTTTCGTTGCAACACTGGCAAGCCAATGTGAGGTTGCTGACGCGGTCTGATCCACCTTTCGATTTTGGGTGAATGTGCTCTGTTTGCAGCGGCACGTCTTTGGTTCCACAGTAGGCGCAAACACGGCCCCATTTCTCCAAGAGATATTCACGCACTTCGTAACCGGCCAGCGTGCCTTGCTGGTACTATGCCCTTCAATTTCAGGATTCTCCAGCGCCTGCATGTCAAAACGCACCAGTTCGGTAAACTGATGGCCGATACCGGGGCTAAACGTTCCAGTCGGTGCATCAGGCCATACAGGTATCAACCCGATGTTGCAGACTCGGTGCTAGCCTGCCTTTTTCTTGTTGCCACGGTTCAAGAACCGGGGCGCGGTAACGCAGTTTGCTACGCCGTAGTCTGCGGTGTGCCGCCTTGAGGTGAGCGCTTCGCTGATCTGCTTGCCACGGTGAGACAGCTCAAACAGGGTTGACCACCGCCACGCCTGCGTCCTTTGTCTCACGTACCAATGCAATGCCTGTCGTTTTGCTACCCGGATCAAGTTTTACGCGCAGTACCTGAAATTCGCTAGTTTCGGCTTTGCGGTCTTTGATACGTATCGTGAACGGCATCACCCTATGCACACGTGCTCTACCGCGCTCCAGTAGCAATCTGGCCCGCTTCTCGTCGCACGGCATCAGTGGCCTGCCCTCCTGTCTAAAACAAATACTGCCATTTCAAATCCTTCTGCCCTTACGGGCCTTGTTACGCTAGTCTTGCGACTAATCTCCCCTCGGGAATGTCAGTAACCGGCTCTATCATTTCTGGTAGCGACAAAAACCTTCGACCCTTTACCTTTGGTCTGCATGATCTAAGCCTTGCAGAGCAGCGAACTGAGGAAGCATTCGCTGGTGCGTCTTGACGACCTGTTACTAACGTAGCGGGTTGGATACCGCTTTCCCTGCTTCAACCTGGCTCGTTGTCTTTTGACTCCAAGCTCCGCCCTTTAGGGCGGGGTGATTGACTCCAGAAATGAGCGTACTTCATCCGCGACATCGGTGCTGGGGTAACGCACCACCGGAATCGCCATTGCACCCAGCACCTGCATGAACGCCTCCTGCCCCAGGCCCGCTAGTTTGGCGGCTTTGCCCAGGGAGATGATTCCATCGTCATACAGTTTGATGGCCATATCCACGCCCACGCCCTGTTCCAGCAACGCCTGATCAAAAGGCACCGTCACAAACACCGGTTGCCGTGTTTGGCCACAACCGACAACTGCCCCGCCTCGGCTGTACGAACCAGATCTCCGGTGCGCTCACGCAAATCCCGTATTGAAAATGTTTCCATGCTTGTCTCACTGGTTGAAATTTTTTGTGCCATCAAATGGTAGCACAAATACAATTTCGACCTTCATGCAGCCTTTTTCCGATGCTAGCCGGTTAGCGGTTATCTGCCTATGCAAAATCCGGCTGTAGCGCTTATGGGACGTGCGGGTAAAGCTATTTAACTTGTAGCGCATCAACCAGGGAACCGGCAAACTGCGCCAGTGGCAAGTCGATGCGGGTAATGTTTTGCTCCTGCAGAAAATAGCTTGTAAATCCAGCGCGATCAGCTACTCAATCAATAGCAAACCACTGTTATTAGTGTTTCTTTTTCGCAGCGTGAAAACTGCAACCGTTTTTACCAAAGCTTGTGCTTGTGCATTGAGTCCGTTGGCGGCATCCGTCATCTGCTCCACCAAGGTGGCATTTTGTTGCGTAGCCTGATCCATTTGTGCCACAGCCAGGCCTACCTGCTCCACACCGCTGGATTGTTCTGCGCCCGCTGTGCTGATCTCGCCCATGATGTCCGTCACCTGCCGAATGCTGCTCACCACGTCCTCCATGGTAGCCCCCGCCTGGTCAACCAGCATATTGCCCTGCTCCACACGCTCCACGCTGGCGTTAATCAAGCTCTTGATTTCTTTAGCAGCTTCTGCCGAACGACCCGCAAGACTACGCACTTCACTGGCCACCACCGCAAAACCTCGCCCCTGCTCTCCGGCACGCGCTGCCTCGACGGCTGCGTTCAAAGCCAGTATGTTGGTCTGGAAGGCAATGCCATCAATGACGCTAATGATGTCGGATATTTTTCGGGAACTTTCACTGATGTGCTTCATGGTATCGACCACTTTGCCTACCACTTCACCACCCTTGCGTGCCACGGTTGAAGCATTCAAGGCCAACTGATTGGCTTGTCGGGCATTTTCCAGATTTTGCTTGACCGCAGAACTGAGTTGCTCCATGGAGGCCGCTGTTTCAGCCAACGCTGAGGCTTGCTGCTCGGTTCTGGCACTCAAATTATTGCTGCCCATAGCGATCTTTGTCGATGCTGTGATGATTCTCGCACCCGGGATACGATGTCGGTTAGTGATATACGCATCACCTCCAGTTGTGCCATCATGCTTGTGTGATCACCCGTAATGATCGGGACCTGCACCCCCAGGTTTCCTTCTGTCACGGCACTGGCGATAGCGGCAGCCGTAGTTGGCTCGCCACCGGTGGATGCCCATACGCCGCGTCGCACCCAGTAACCTACTCCACTCAACATCGCTGCCGCAAGCCCCAATATCATCCATTGAAACCAACTGACCTGGCCTAGTGTTCTGTCATAGTTTGCGGTAGCCTCACTGGCAAATGCCAATGAAACCTTGACAGTCTCATCAACTCCTTCGCGATGCCTTTGGTACTGCACGTGTGCTTCCTTGAGGCTGGCCTTGGCTGCCGCCATATCGCCCGCATCGAGTGCTTTAAGAACCAGTCGCGCATTTGATATAAACGCCTGTGCTGCTTGGTGTTGTTGTCCCAGCAATTGAGCCTCCAGGCCATAGGGCGGGTGTTCGCGCCAGTAGGTTACGCGCTCTTCGTATTCACGAACCAGCCGCGCGGCTTCGCTTTGCACTTGTGCAAACGGCATACTGCCTTCCAACCCCTGTGACAACACCAGACGCAATTCGATAAGGTACATAGGGGGCGGCAAAATATCGGCGGTCACGTCTTTGGCCACAAAGGTTCTCTGCACAGCAGCATCTGCCTGCACACCTCCCCCATACGAAACTACGGTGAGAATGCCCGCAGTAACAATTCCACAAAAGGATAACAGTGCCAGCGCGCTGCGCAGTGATTTCATTCTTGGGTCTCCTGTGGATCGATTATTTTTTCATGACGTGCCTATTCCCACTGCAGCATACGCCATATGAAATTTGCATTTTGCGTTGAAAAATTACCACGCCAGTCCTAAGATCGGCCTATGCCAAATCCGGCTGTAGCGCTTATGGGACGTGCGGGTACAGCTATTTAACTTGTAGCGCATCAACCAGGGAGCTGGCAAACTGCGCCAGTGGCAAGTCGATGCGGGTAATGTTTTGCTCCTGAAGAAAGAGTGCCTCCATGCGGGTAGGCTCTTCTGGCAGCACGGCCCAGTGGTGGTCGCTGGAGCGTTTCATGATCTGGCGGGCAAAGCAGCGCGTGAGCTGGTCGTCAAAGCGGCAACCCAGGAACAAAAAGCTTCGCCCCGTGCGCCACGCCTGCACCACGGCAGGAATAGGCGTCTGGATGTCGATCTCGGTCAGCACTTCCACAAAGTCGCTGTCAGAAACCAGGTAGTTTCCCGCCGGGCTACGGCTACCCAGGGGCTTGTAGAGCAGGCGTGCAACATCTTTTGGCAGTTCTGGCAAAAGGCCGCCGTCTGCGGCGTAGTTGCCAGTCCAGTTACCGAAATGTTCGGATTGCGACAAACCCTGAATCTGCGCCCAACTGCCCTGCGGGCCGACCTGTGAGAGAGCGTGGGCCAATGTGTCGTCGTACCAGGTGTCCACCCAGAGCCCTGCGCCGCTGCGCGCCAGGGCCAGGTGCAAAGGCGATGGTGCGGGAGATGTCGCAAAGGCTTCGTTCATCAGGTGTACCACGGACTTGCGGTGCTTGAAGTTTTCGATGAACTGCGCGGCCTGGGTCAGGCGTTTGCGGATTTTGTGTGGCACGCTGACTTTGGCAGTCATGCGCTCGGCCAGCGCCAGGGGCGTGGCGGGTACGCGGCTATCCGGGCATAGTGACAGCATCCCTGGCCCCAGATAGGGGATGGTCGTACCAGCGTTCAGGCTGAGGGCAATCTCGTCGATCAAGTCGGCCATGGCTCTATTCCTCAGCCAAAGGAAGACGACGCGCCTCTACCGTTATGGGTAGCGGGGTGTCGGCTGGCATTTCTGGCAGATCAAACTGCCAGCCATTGCCCAGCGTGACCAACCCGCCCCACATGCCGGGTTTGGCCATGGAGGTGATGGGTTCCTCCAGGTCTTTCTTGGCCACGTAGCCGGTCAGCACGCCCTTGCTGTCTTTGCGGATCATCAGTTTCATCGTCGTTTCCTGGTGGGTGGTTAGGTGAATGGGGTAGCGGTGGTCGGCGCTTCTTGCAGCAAAGGCGCAAGCAGGGGTGGCAGATTTTTCAAGAGGTACTGCATGTCGGCAGCCGTGCTGGTGCGCCCCAGCGACAGGCGCACAGCCGCCAGCGCCTCGTCCGTCGGCACACCCATGGCGGTCAGTACGTGCGATGGCGCGCTGCCAGCACTTGAGCAGGCAGCACCACTGGAGGCGGCTATACCCAATCTCTCCAGCCGCTGCAACACCACGTCCACCGACAATTTGCCAAAGCGCAAGTAGCTGGTGCCGGGCAGGCGTGGCACATGGCGGCCCCAGATATGCGTAGCCGGCAGGGCCTGGCAAAGACCACTTTCCAGCGCATCACGCAAATTGGACACGCGCTGTGCATCCTGAGCGACATCGCCCAGATGTTCCAGTGCCACGGACAAACCAACGATGGCGGCCAGATTCTCGGTGCCACCTCGGCGACCACGCTCCTGGCTGCCCACAATCTGCGCAACCAGTGCAACGCCCTGGCGCAGCAGCAGTGCGCCCACACCCTTGGGTCCGTGCAATTTGTGTCCCGAGAACGACACCGCATCGGCGCCCCAGGTGGAAAAATCAAATGGCAGCTTGCCGATGAACTGCGTGGCATCCACATGCAAGGATGCACCCGCAGCGTGCGACAGTGCGGCCACTTCGGCCACCGGCATCAGCACACCGGTCTCGTTATTGGCAGCCATCAGCGAAACCAGGGCAACATCCGGCCCTATCAGCGCACGCGCAGCGCCCAAGTCCAGTGCGCCATTGGCTAACACCGGCATGAGATCAACCGAAACACCGTTTTGCGCCAAGGCACGGGCCAGGCGCAGGTGGCCGGCATGCTCCACGCTGCTCAATACCACCCGCTTACGTCCGGCAGGTGCTGCTTCCAGCAAGCCGCGCACAGCGAGGTGGTTGGCCTCGGTCGCACCGCTGGTGAAAATGACCTCGGACGGCTTGCAGCCCAGCACGCGGGCGACCGTCGCGCGTGCGCGGCTCAAAGCGCGCTTGGCCTCCTGCCCTGGTCCGTGCCGGGAAGATGCATTCGCCCACAATTTGGCAAGGACCGGCAGCATGGCTGCAATGACCTCGGGCGCGGGTGGCGTGGTGGCGTTGTGATCGAGGTACGTCATGGCTGGATAGCGTCAATCATCACGGCCAGAACTGGCGCGCGTCATCCATACACAGTGCATCCAGCAAAACGTCCAGCGGCTGATCGCGCAACTGCACAACCCAGGTCTGATGGGTATGGTCACGAGAACACAAACTCCAGCTATTGGGGTTATCGGGGTTGTCGGGGTTATCGGAGCTATTGGAAACGAGCAGTGCAATGTCAATCAGGCCACCATCGGGGTCCACATTGCGTGAACAGCAGGGGCTCTGGATGCGCAAGTTCTTACCCTCGCGCAAAATTTGCGGCCGTACATAGCGATAACGCACCCGTTCGCGCAGCGCACGCTGCAAGCGGTACAGCATCAGATCCCTTACCGGGTCACGTCTGGGTGCCACCGGATTCACAGCAGCATTCACTCCAGTTCCTCGGTTTCCGGGAGCAAACCAGGAGGTGCAGGCACCAGTTCAATCTCCAGGCAACCCACTACGCAGTCTACAAACTGCACCAGGTACACCGGCTCATTCAGATCCGGCGCGTAGCCAATGTTGACAATCTCGCCCACAGAACCACGTGCTGCCAGCAGCGCGTCTTCTGGTCTATCGGGATAGCTGCCATCGTTGAGCAGATCATCCAGCGCAATGACGCGCTGGCCCCAGGCGTAGCCTGGTTCACGGGGCTCAAGGCCATGCAAGATCGCAGTATTCGCAGTATTCGCAGTATTCGCAGTATTCGCAGTATTCGCAGTATGCGCAGTATTCATGCTGGTTCCTCCAGAGGTTTGGCCGAGCCCAGCGTTGGCAGTGCAGCGGCCTTGTCGCCCAAGCGCGCCAGTACGTCCTCGGGCAAATTGTCCAGCGTGCACAGTTCCTTGGCACGCATGCCCACACGGTGGCCGGACTCGACAAAGTCCACCGCATAGATGTAGTACTGCTGTAAAAAAGTGTTGATGCTGATCACGTAGCCAATCTCACCTTTGTGGACCAGCACATCCCCGATGTCACGGCCACGGTAAGTGCCGTCGTTGCGCACCACACAACGGGAGACTACCCGCTCGCCAAAGCTAAAGCGTGGTGGGTAAGCCAGCTCAATCTCACTATCGTCGCGATTAATGTCAGTCATACACCTCTCCTACCAGGGTCAAATCACGCTCCAGACGCTTTTGCACGCTCAGGCGCACCTCCGGGTCTTCGTCATCACGCAGGGATTCCAGCGTGGCGGCATCGGCGCGCTGGGCCACTTCCCAGCGCACACGCCAATCCACATCACGCGCCAGAGGCGCGAGCAGCGGGATGGGCAGGCGTTGGGCCACTTTGCAACGCACCTCCGGCTCTGTGTCATCGATCATGCGCAGCAGTGCCGGCATCTCCAGCCGCTGCGCCACACACACGCGCACCGTGCGCTCAGGATCATTGGTCATGGTTTGCAAGATGGGCAGCGGCAGACGTTGGGCAACCAGCTCGCGCACGCCATAGTCCGGGTCATGGCGCAGCGCCGCAAGTTTCTGGTGCGCCAGACGCTGGGCTACGCGGATGCGCACCTCCCGATGGGGATCATTGACGAGTCTGGCCAGCAGGGACTGCGGCAGACGCAGCGCCACTTGCAAGCGCACGGTTTCGTCCAGATCGTTCATCAGGGCCGTCAGACGAAACACACTGGCGCGGCGCACGGCAATGGCGCGCACCTCAAAATACGGGTGTGCCAACTGTGCATTACTGAGTTCGGGATGCCAGTGAAAGAATCGGTCAATGCGCCGCGCATACACATCCTGCATGCATGCGTATCCAGGCTCACAACCCTCCCCCTCACCGAGCGCCCGCAGGTAGGCGTATTCGCAGGCACCGCAGTCGATAGGGCCACCCTGCCAATGCTGCGCGGGAATATCATCCTGCGGCGCACGCACGGTACGAATGGCCAACGCGCTCATGTCACCACCGGACCCCAGCCACGGGCCGGGTAGCTGGACATGGCATCGTAGCTATCGTAGCTATCGTAGCTATCGTAGGTGTCGTAGGTACCGCCATTTTGATGGCGCATGAGCACGTGCAGCAGCACAGCACCCCCTACATGGTCGTTCGGATCGAGGCGGCGCAGCTCTTTGAGCTGGGTGTAAGCCTCCCCCATGGCACCCAGGCGTAGGTTCAGGTAAGCCAGGCCCTTGAGGGCAAAGAGGTAAAAGCGCACGGCAGCGTCATGCCGGGTGGCTTCTGCGGGTGGTGGCTCGTCACCAAAATCCGGTCCCAATGCCGTGCGGGCAATGGCTAGCGCATCCTCGCCCACCGCACGGGCTTGCAGCAGCTGGTGGCCATAGAAGTAGAAACGGTACAGGGCAATCAGCGGCGCCGGGTGGCGTGGTGCCGTCGCCTGGGCCTGCTTCAGCAGGGCCAATGCCTCCTGCGGTTGCTGGCGCAAAAGACCAGCCCTGGCAATCAGTGACTCCACCTGCGGGCTCAAGTCCGCACCGATGGCACTGTCAGCAAAGGTCGCAAGTTCCAGTTCAAGCATATTAAATACTAAGGAGAAGACAGGGGCGCTGCCGCCGGGCGGCCACGCGAAATAGCACTAATCTCGATCTTGGTCACCCCGCCGACAGGTGCACCCGCTTCAGCAGTGCTGCAGGCACAAGCTGCCTTGTTCGGATCGGTAAATGTCAGCCCCGATTGGGTGGCGGTTTCAACAAAATCGATGGTGATACCGTTGAGCATGAGTCGGCTTTGGGCTCCAAGGAACAGACGCACTCCACCGACTTCCAGCAATTGTTCTCCCTCCTGGGGGGCTGCTTCGGCACTGAACTCGGATGAATAGCCAGAACAGCCACCCGGAGTTACCGCCAATCGCAGACCCGCTCCAGCGCTCAAGCCAGAAAACCGCACGATGCGGTTGATGAACCTGGCTGCCGCAGGGGTGATGGTGACGCTGGGCAACATGATCAAGCCTTTACGATGCAGCCGTCCACCGGGCACACGGCCACACACTGCGGTGAGTCGAAGTGGCCCTGGCAGTCAGTGCACTTCTTGGGATCAATGATGTAGGTGCCATTTTTCTCGCGGATGGCGACGTTGGGGCATTCCGGCTCGCAGGCCGAGCAAGCGGTGCAGGTCGAGGCAATGATTTTGTGGGCCATGGTGATTCTCCGGTTAGGTTGATGGGAAGACGGGACAAAACTCAGGCAGCTAAAGCCATGCTGCCAGCAAGGTTGGTGTTGGTGTAGGCACCCTGGCGGATGCGTGCGTCACCGCGACTCTCGTGCACCAGTGCGCCACTGGCAACGCGGATGCGGTAATCGTTAAACCATTCCAGTGCGGCTTTTTCAATGAACTCGCCTACATAACTGTCAACCGGCTCAATACCGGCTTGCATCAGTTCATCGCGTGGGCAAGCACCAATCTTGGCCACCAGAACGGCGTGGCAGTCGTTGATGGCGCGCACGACGGACGGCAACTGTTCGTCGTCTCCTGCTCCGCCCTGGCAATACTGATCCACCCGACGGTGGCCAACAAACAGCGCTTTGGAGGAAGAGACTTCAAAGACCTGGAACTCGGTAACATGGCCAAAATGTTCATTGACGCGGCCACCACCCTTGGTCGCCACAGCCACCAGAACTTTAAGATCATCTGCCGTCTGGATTGCGCTTGCAGCCGCCAATGCTTCCTGCTTGGCTACTTGCTGTGCCTGGCGCTGCGCTTCAACTTTTTGCTGGTACATGCGGCGCTTCTCCAGGTCGTAAACCGTTTCCGTCTTCATCTGGTCAAGTTTGTCCAGCGTGAATTCCTCACTGCGATCTTCGCCCAGCAACCCTACGGCATCGGCGCGGCACTGGCGGCAGTGGCGCATGAGGTTTGCGCCACCCATGCAGGCATCCTGCACGGCTTTGAGTTCGGCAGCGGTGGGGCCACGCTGGCCCGTGAGACCAAACACCGTGCCGTGTTCCGCCTCGGAAATCAGCGGCATGATGTTGTGTAGGAAGGCACCGCGCTGTTTCACCGCGCGGTTGACTTCGATCAGGTGCTCGTCGTTAATGCCAGGGATCAGCACCGAATTGATCTTGGTGAGCACACCACGCGCCGTCAGCATCTCCAACCCCAGCATCTGGCGCTCGTGCAGGATTTTGGCCGCCTCATAGCCGGTTATGCGCCGGTGGTTCCAGAATATCCACGGATAGATTTTTTCGCCGACTGCCGGATCCACCATATTGATGGTGATGGTGACATGGTCGACGTTGTATTTACAAATCTCGTCCACAAGATCCGGCAACGCCAGGCCATTGGTGGAAATGCACAACTTGATGTCGGGTGCTTGCTGCTGCAAAAGGCGAAAGGTCTCAAACGTCTTTGCCGGATTAGCCAGCGCATCGCCCGGACCCGCCACACCCAGCACCGTCAATTGGGGAATCTCGCTGGCCACAGCCACCACTTTACGCACGGCCTGCTCAGGCGTGAGCTTTTGCGAAACCACGCCGGGGCGGGATTCGTTGCTGCAGTCGTACTTGCGGTTGCAGTAGTTGCATTGAATATTGCATGCCGGTGCCACGGCCACGTGCATACGGGCAAAGTGGTGGTGCGCCTCCTCGGAATAGCAGGGATGGTTCTTGACCTTGTCCCATATCTCCTGTGGCATATCGTGCGGACCGTCAGATGAACCGCAACTGGCCTTGCCCGCTGCACCATGGGTATTGCAGCCACCACCCGGCTCGGCAAGATCAAGTTTCGCACCAAGCGTCCTGATTTGACCGATGCTGAAATAGGTTGGTGCTTGCATGGAAAAACCCTTCTCGCGTCCGACACATGGCCGCATGGGGGTTTAATAGCTAAATCCGTGCCATCCGAAAAACTGCATTTATGCCGTTATTTGTAGGAAGTGGCACATGCTGGGCACTACTTGCCCCCTGATTTTGTAGTGCGTTGTCGCTTAATGTCGGTTAATGTCGGTAATGCGACAAAGGCCACACAGGCCGATAAAAGTCAACCAATCGAAACGGTTCAACTAATTTTTATAGCTGTTCCCGCAGTATCCACGATGGCTACAGCCGATGTGGTCGTTGGATTTAGCTCCCTCGCCCCGGCGGGGAGAGGGCTGGGGAGAGGGGCTGCTGGTGGCTTTGCGCTGGAATTTCATATTGCCCGTGATATTACACATGCAAAAACTGCGATGCGAAACCCTCTTGCAAGCCTTTGTGGCATCTTTTTGGCCACAAATAAGGCATCAAATAAGCCTCCAACCCCCGTGGGATGTGCGGTTGCAGCTATCAATAACATATCAACAATAACCCCATCCACAGCACCGCAGAACATCCAGAGAGCCGCACCATGACAAGCCAGTCCCCTCTCCCCAGCCCTCTCCCCGCTGGGGCGAGGGAGTGAAAACCCAACGGCCACTCACTTTGAATCACACCCCTGAAGACCTGCGGTTGCAATTTTTCGGTCAGCACCTGGTAAGCCATCTCAAACGCTTTGAAGTTGACCAGCACCGAACGGTCAACCCAAACGGCAACAGTCACTGGTTCTTGGAGCGCCAATAGCCCGGTAAACGCCGGTGGTGGGCTACTGCCAAAATGGTCACGGTGTTTTCAGTCACTTCGTAAACAACCGAATACGGAAATCGATGCAACACCCTGCTGCGATTGCCTAACGTATCTGCCGCTTTGCCAAATGGGCTTGTACCAACCCGATCAATGGCATCGAACACTTCAGTGCGGAAGGCATCGGCCATAAGTCGATTACGCTCAACGTACCAAAGAAATGCCTCTTGAATATCGCGCTCCGCACCAGGCGCAATTTCTACGTGGTACGCACTCACAATGTGGTGAGTCGTGCCCGCGCCTGCGCCCAGGGTACGGCGTTGGCAACGCCCGAGCGCAGATCAGCCTTGCGCTGTGCAATCTCAGCAGCCCAGGCGTTGGAAACGGCAGACTCGTCACTGCCCTCCAGGCTGTCAAGCAGCGCCAGTAGCACGGCAGACCGCTCTTGCGGAATCAGAGCCAGTGCTTCATCGATAACGTGGTCCAAGTGTGCGTTCATGCTGGAAATTCTAACAGTGGCTGGTCAACGCAAAAATCCCAGGCTGAAGACCGAGTGCGATTCAACCGATGTGGTCGTTGGATTTAGCTCCCTCGCCCCGGCGGGGAGAGGGCTGGGGAGAGGGGCTGCTGGTGGCTTTGCGCTGGAATTTCATATCGCCCGTGATATTACACATGCAAAAACTGCGATGCGAAACCCTCTTGCAAGCCTTTGTGGCATCTTTTTGGCCACAAATAAGGCATCAAATAAGCCTCTAACCCCCGTGGGATGTGCGGTTGCAGCTATTAATAATATAGCAACAATAACCCCATCCACAGCACCGCAGAACATCCAGAGAGCCGCACCATGACAAGCCAGTCCCCTCTCCCCAGCCCTCTCCCCGCCGGGGCGAGGGAGTGAAAACCCAACGGCCACTCACTTTGAATCACACCCCTGAAGACCTGCGGTTGCAATTTTTCGGTCAGTATGGGCCAGCAGCGTAACGTTGCGCAGTGGCGTGAAAAAATTGCCAGGCTCCTATGGCACAGTGTTGATGCCGATTGAAATCAGTCCAGCAAACTAGCCACTGGGCCGCGCCAGTCAATGCTGGCAAGTTCGGCCTCGCAGTCTGCACCTTCAAACACATACAACTCAAAGCGCGCTGCGGCGTTGCGCCGGTACACCTCCAAACGCGGGGCTTCGGTGTCGAGCAAGGCGTATTCTTTGAGCGATGCCAGCTTTTGCAGGCTGATGAATTTTTGGCCCCGGTCATAGGCTGCCGTTGAGGGCGACAGCACCTCAACAATCAGACTCGGCTCGCTGATGGCCACCGCCCCCATATCGCTCAAGTCTTTGGCGCTGCACGTCACCACCACATCCGGGTAGAACCAGTGCTCGGTGGCGTTCACGGCGACCTTGACATCGCCCGAAAAAACCTTGCAGGGCGTGCCAGTGAGATGTGATTTGAAGGTCGTGGTGCTCGCCACAGTGCCCAGGTTGTGCCGCAAGGTGCCCCCGGTCATGGCAAACACCTCACCGCGAAAAAAATCGTGTTTGTCCGGTTGTTGTGACTCCCAGTTCAGATAGTCGGTTACGGTCAATGTTGGTTGCGCAAGGGGTTCGGCCATGGTATGTCTCTGGTTACGGACTTTTTGGGTTATGAGGTGAACCTGATCCGGGGTGAGACGCATCGGCAGATCACTCCATGCTGACGTTCACTTCGTAGCCGTGCTTTCTGAGCAAGGCATGCTGCTTGGCCTGCGCCAGGTCGTTGGTGACCATTTCTTTACACATGTCCTGGGCGGTAATTTCTGGCATCCAGCCCAATTCTTTTTTTGCTTTGGAAGGGTCGCCCAGCAGGGTTTCGACTTCTGTTGGGCGAAAGTAGCGTGGGTCAACCTTGACTACCACGTCACCCACTTTCAGTGCGGGGGCGTTGTCGCCAGTGATGGCATCTACTATGGCTTGTTCATCCACGCCCTGGCCTTCAAAGCGCAGGCTGATGCCCAGTGCGGCGGCGGTCCAGGTGATGAAATCGCGCACGCTGTATTGCACGCCAGTGGCAATCACAAAGTCTTGCGGTTTATCTTGCTGCAGCATCATCCATTGCATGCGCACATAGTCTTTGGCGTGGCCCCAATCGCGTAAGGCGTCCATGTTGCCCATGTGCAGGCATTGTTCCAGCCCTTGGGCGATATTGCTCATGCCTCGGGTGATTTTTCGGGTGACAAAGGTTTCACCACGGCGCGGGCTTTCGTGGTTGAACAAAATCCCGTTGCATGCGTAAATGCCGTAGGCTTCGCGGTAGTTGACGGTAATCCAGTAGGCGTAGAGTTTCGCCACGGCGTAGGGGCTACGGGGATAGAAAGGGGTCGTTTCTTTCTGTGGCATCTCTTGCACCAGACCAAACAGTTCAGAGGTAGATGCCTGGTAGAAGCGGGTTTTTTTCTCCAGGCCCAGGAAGCGAATGGCTTCCAATATCCGCAGGGCGCCCATGCCGTCCACGTCAGCGGTGTACTCGGGGCTTTCAAAGCTCACGGCCACATGGCTTTGGGCACCGAGGTTGTATACCTCGTCAGGCTGCACTTGCTGGATGATGCGGGTCAGGTTGCTGCTGTCACTCAAATCACCGTAGTGCAGTTTGAAGCAAGCGTTGTCAATATGGGGGTCTTGGTAGATGTGGTCTACGCGCTGGGTGTTAAACGAACTGGAGCGACGCTTGATACCATGGACCACGTAGCCCTTTTCAAGCAACAGCTCGGCTAGGTAGGAACCGTCTTGGCCAGTTATGCCAGTTATCAACGCCACTTTTTTTGCAACTTTAGGGGCAAATGGTGCATTAGTCATATGGCGTGTGGCATGTGGCGTGTGGGTTCAAAGTTTGGATTGATAGTCGGCGTAAGCAAGCGCTAAGCCTTGGTTCAGATCGAATATAGCATTCCAGCCCAGGGCGTTCAGGCGGGTGCTGTCCATCCACTTGCGGGGAGCGCCATCGGGCTTGGTGGAATCAAAAGTGATCTGGCCCTGGTAGCCAACCACCTGGCCGATGGTATGGGCCACCTCGGCAATCGTCACGTCGCTACCAAAGCCAACGTTAATGTGGCTGCACATGGTGCTGGTGTGTGCCTGGTAAGTGGCTAACGGTAGGTTCATGACGAAGACACTGGCAGCGGCCATGTCGTCAACGTATAAAAACTCACGTCTGGGGGTGCCGGTTCCCCAGATGCTTACCTGGGCTGCTCCGTTGACCTTGGCTTCATGAAAGCGGCGAATGAGCGCAGGTATTACGTGACTATTCTCGGGGTGGTAGTTATCGCCTGGACCATAGAGGTTGGTGGGCATGACGCTGCGGTAATCGCGTCCATGCTGGCGGTTGTAACTCTCGCAAAGTTTAATACCAGCTATTTTGGCAATGGCATAGGGTTCGTTGGTCGGCTCCAATGTACCCGTCAGGAGGGCGGACTCCGTCATGGGTTGTTGTGCCAGGCGAGGATAAATGCAACTCGATCCCAAGAAAAGTAGCTTTTGTACACCGTGGATGTGAGCAGCGTGGATGACGTTGGCCTGCATCGTGATGTTCTCATAGATGAAGTCGGCCGGGTAGGTGTTGTTGGCATGAATACCGCCTACCCTGGCGGCGGCCATGTAGACCTGGGTGGGTCGCTCGGCAGCAAAGAAGGCGCCAACGGCAGCCTGGTTGCACAGGTCTAGCTCCGCATGTGTGCGGGTGACAATATCGGCCGGGGGTACGCCCTGACGGGTGAGTGTACGAACAATGGCGCTGCCGACCATGCCACGATGGCCTGCAACGTAAATTTTGGCAGAATGCACAAAGATCACCCTCTCTCGTGGATTGGCAAAACAGCTCTTACGGTGTTGAGCTCTTCATCCCTGATGTGGAGGGCAAGTCTACCTGAAAAAAGTCAGGCAACACGCAGTAATCACCCTGGTCAATTTTCAGCGCGCGCCTACACCCGCTAGCCAAACTTGAACAGGATGCCATGCCCCCCACGGGGATATTCCCAGTTCACGTTGGCGTACTCGCTGCAGATGATGCGACAACTGCCACATTCCAGGCAGCCGTCGGTAATCAGGGTGACGGTGCCGTTGCCTTCCATCTTGTAGCAAGACGCTGGACAGACAAATGTGCAGCTTTTGATGACACATACGTTGGCACACACATCCGCATCCTTGATCTGGATGTGGGGACGCCCTGCGTCAACCCGGTAGCGGTTCTGGAACAGCTTTTCCTCGACATTCACAGTGATGGGGGTGGCATTCATCGGATGGCCTTCCATAGTTTGTACGCATCGCCCATCAGACCCGTGAGCGTGCGGGTGTTGCGGAAGTTGGCAAAGATCGCACGCTCCTTGGTTTTCTTGTCCACGCCGTCCACCGTGATCATGGTGCGGGCCGCCTGGGCCACCATGTCGGGATAAGCGGTAAAGAATTGGGGGTTTTTGTGCAATACCTCCGGCATGTCGCGGTATTTGTACAAATCCTTCATCACAAAGCTCTTGTCCAGCGCCGTTTTGTAGTGATAGAGGTTATCGGCACGGAAACCCTTGCCTGCGGCCTTGGCTGCAATCACCGTCTCTGCGGCCAGCCGGCCCGTGGTCATCGCCAGATTCGAGCCTTCCCGGTGCACGGAGTTGACGAAACCACCCGAGTCGCCAACGATCATCCAGCCATTGCCATACACCTCGGGAATGGCATGAAAGCCCCCCTCGGGGATCAGGTGGGCGGTGTATTCTTTCATCTCACCGCCTTCAATCAGCGGGGCGATGGCGGGGTGGCGCTTCATCTGCTCCAGGAGTGCGTAGGGCGTGGTGCGGTTGGGATTGTGCTTGAAGTCGCCCAGCATACAGCCCACACCAATGGCAATCGACTCCTTGTTGGTGTAGATAAAACCCGTGCCCATCATGCCGTCGGTAATGCGACCGATCAACTCCATCACCACGCCAGACTCCTCGCCCACGTTGAAACGCTGGCGGATGGTGTCCTCCGGCATGAAGAGGATTTCTTTCACCGCCAGCGCCACATTGCCTGCGGGAATCTCGCCATGAAACCCGGCCTTGCGCGCCAGTGTCGAATTCACGCCATCGGCCAGAATCACGACATCGGCAAACACATCGCCATTCAGGCGGTCGCAACTTACACCGACGACCTGGTCCCCATCCATGATCAGGTTATTGACCGTGGTTTCACAAATCAATAGGGCACCGGCCTCGCGCACCTTGGAGCTGAACCATTTGTCAAACTGCGCGCGGATGATGGTGTAGCGGTTGTAGGGTGGCTTGTTGTACTCCTCGCTGCGTATATGCGTACCCACGAAAGAGGTATCGTCCAGCAGCCACATGCGCTGCTCGATGATGTGGCGCTCCAGTGGCGCATCGTCCCGAAAGTCGGGAATGATTTCTTCGAGCGCCTTGGCGTACAGGATGGCGCCCTGCACATTCTTGCTGCCAGGGTATTCACCCCGTTCAATCTGCAACACCTTCAGACCCGCTTTGGCCAGGGTATAGGCAGCGGCATTGCCCGATGGGCCGGCGCCTACCACGATCACATCGAATTGGGATGGTTTTCTCATCGCGCTCTCCAGTAAGCAATAAGCAGTAGGCGAATCAGGCTACCTGGCGTCTGCGCAGCGCCAGATGGGCGGCAAAGGCCTGGGTCAACACCGGCAAGACCTGCATGGCGTTGCCGATGATGCCGTAATGCGCGTACTCGAAAATGGGTGCATTGACATCGGTATTGATGGCGACAATCACATCTGCGCCCTCACAGCCCACCCGGTGCTGAATGGCGCCTGAAATGCCTGCAGCGATGTAGAGCTTGGGGCGCACCGTCTTGCCGGTCTGCCCGACCTGGCGGTCCGCTTCCACCCAGCCCGCCTGTACGCACGGGCGGGTTGCGCCCACTTCGCCCCCGAGCACACGTGCCAGTTCAAACACCAGCTTGAAATTTTCGGGGTTCTTGAGGCCCTTGCCGCCGCTGACAATGACATCGGCATAGGGCAGATTGATCGTGTTGCTGGTGGCATCGGCGATAAAGTCCAGCAGCCTGGTGACGATCTGCGTCTCGACCATGCCCAGCGTGTCGTAGGTGATCTCCCCCGTTCGGCTTGCATCCATCTTGGGCATCAACATGACGCGGGGGCGAACCGTGGCCATTTGCGGGCGGTAGGCCAGCGTCATGATTGTGCAGTACAGCGAACCCCCAAAGGTGGGCCGTGTGGCAGCCAGGGCTTTGGATGCCGGATCAATGCGCAACTCGGTACAGTCGGCGGTGAGTCCCGTGAGCAAGGTCGTAGCGACCGATCCCGCCAGGTCGCGGCCCATGGAGGTGGCACCCAGCAGCAGAATCTCGGGCTGGTATTTGTTGACCAGATCGGTCAGACCCTTGGTGAAGGGTTCGTTGCGGTAGCCCTGAAGCACCGGGTCGCGGATGATGTAGGCCTTGTCCGCGCCAAAGGTGAAGGCTTCGGCGGCGAACTTTTCCAGTGTCTCATTTTCTCCCCCCAAAATGGCCACACTGACGCTGCTGCCCAGCGTATCGGCCAGTTTGCGCGCTTCGCCCACGAGTTCCCAGGAGACGCTATGCACATGGCCCCGGTCATGCTCCAGAAACACCCAGACGCCTTTGTAAGCCTTCAGATGCTCGGGCAACTCCGTGTTGCGACCGCGCCCGGCGGGGCGTTTCACCGGCGCTACTGCTGGCGCGTTGGGCGCATTGGGGGTGTCACTCATAACATCATCTCCTTCATCAACAGATCGGATTCCAGCGTCGGGTGGCGGGTGAAGATTTTTTGCAACAGATTGAGTGCGACATCGCGCAGGTTGGATACTTCCACATCCAGCATTTCCGCTTTCTCGGTACGCGGTGTCGGGCCAAACACCTTGCTCACCACCGTGGGGGAGCCCTTCAGGCCAATCTTGTCCAGGTCTTCAATACCGGCTTGCTCCTTGCTCCATTTGCGCACCGGGTAGGCGGCGGCGTGGATCATGGCGGGCAGTCCCGCAAAGCGCATCTCGTTGGTGTTTTCCAGCATCGTGATCAGGCACGGCAGCGCGGTCTTGAGCACCTGCAAACCACCTTCGGCGCGGCGTTCTACCGTGATGCTGCGTTTTTCCAGGTCACATTCGACAATGCGTGCAACATACGTCAACAATTGCAGCCCCATGCGCTTGGCAATTCCGGGGCCAACCTGGGCGGTGTCGCCGTCAATCGTCTGTTTGCCCGTGAACACCAGGTCCACCGCCTGTTCTCTGGCGATCTGGCGCACACCGGCGGCCAGTGCATAGGACGTGGCCAGGGTGTCGGCACCGGCAAAAGCACGGTCGGTGACCAGTACCGCATCGTCTGCGCCAAAGCTGATGCACTTGCGCAGCGCTTCTTCGGCTTGTGGTGGCCCCATGCACAGCACGGTGACCCTGCCGCCAAACTTGTCCTTCAGGCGTAGCGCCTCTTCCAGGGAAAACAGGTCATAGGGGTTGACGATGGCGGGCACCCCCTGGCGCATGATGGTGTTGGTGACCGGGTGGACGCGAATCTGCGCCGAATCCGGCACTTGCTTGATACAAACGACGATATGCATATCCGTACCCTTGGTTTTAGGCGGGTGTGCGTTGTGGCAACGACGCCTTGAGACTTTCCAGCGTCACATGCCGGTACCCGTTGGCCTCCTGAAAAACCTTGAATACCTTTTCCTGCGCGGGGGTTGATTGGACGAAATCGCTGTAGGCCTTCATCAGCTGCGCGCGGTACTGGGTGAATAACACGCGTTCATCGGTCTGGGACAACAGGTTTTCCTGGCGGATGTACTGGAAAAACCGCTTGAGGATATGCAGCCGGCTGACGTTGACGACCCGCTGGTCGAACGCAACGCCAAAGTACTGAAGAAAATCTTCCGCAGAAGACAAGGCCTTGAGTTGTTGAAGAAAGGTTTCCATCAGAACGTGCTCCTTGGTTGCAATGTGGACTTTGCTAAAGTCCCATACCGCAAGGTACGTGCCATGGGTTGTTGCCGTCTTATTCCTCTGCAATCGGGCCGTAATGACCTTCAGCACAAGGGCATTTGTCGGGTATCTAACCGATGCTTTCTATTCGTGTCTACAGCGCATGTCGGGAATGTTTTGTTTCGGACAATGCAATTCAGAGCGGGATGTCACGGGGTGTCATCTGGATGATTTGCAGAGAGTCGGCATGGTTGCGCACGCTTTAGATGTGCGCTTGCCACAATGAACGACATCTGCATATCATTGATACCCGTTGTCTCAGGAGATCTTCCATGCAAGCGATTAGACACTACGCCGAAGTCATCAACGGCGCAATCCATTTTGATTTACCTGAAGACTTTTCCGCCAAACGGGTGGAACTGATTATTTTGCCGGCGGATGATGTGACCGTTGATCGGACTGCATTTCAGCGATTTTTGCTGGATAGCCCCGAGATGAGTGATGAGGAATTCAAATCAATTGAAGAAAAGAGAGGGCATATCAAACAATGGACATGATCTGCCTCGATACCAATGTACTGATCGCGCATAAGCGCGCCAAAGTTCAGGATAAGAGCAAAACCGAACTTTATCGTCTCTCTACTCACGGCTATCGATTCGCCGTGTCCAGCATTACGGTCTATGAGCTGTTGCGCGGGGATAATCAAGATGAAGATCGCTACTGGAAAACCATGTTTGCGGACATGAAGATATTGCCTTTCGATCTTGGCTGTGCTGAGCAAGCCGCAAAGATATACAAAGATCTGAAAGAAAAAGGGTTATTGATCGAAGCGGAGGACCTGTTGATTGGCGCCACGGCTTTGCAGCACCGACTAACGCTGGTTAGCAATAATCGGCGGCATTTTGAGCGCATTGATGGTTTACTTTTGCTGTGAAAATGTGCATGGACGCAATGAATACGGGCGTCAGGGGCCGGTTTGGCAAAAATTCCCGCCGATTACTCCTGCACCGTGGGCGGGTCCATGTCTTCGTCCCAGCCTTCCTTGGGAGCCGGGTAGCGCGCAAGCCGGGCTTTGAGCAGGCTCACGTGCTCCTTTTCTTCTTCGCACATTTCCAGCGCCATTTTTTTCACCGCAGGGTCAGCAGTACTTTCTGCCACCTTGGCGTAGAAGTCCACGGCGCGTTGTTCATAGCGAATGGCCAGACTGACTGCATGGTAGGGCGTCATGAGGTAGTGGGTATCCGTTGGCGAGATGGCCTCGGGGGCCTCCTTGAACCCGGCAATTTCCCAGCGGTATTCCCAAGGGGCAATGTGGGGCAATGTCAACCCTTCGCCCTTGGCCGTCACCTGATCCACATGTTTGCCTTCGATGACGGCCATTTTGCGAAACAGCTCGGCGACTTCCTGGTTGTTGTGGACATCCATCTGGTCCGCAAGTTCGTTGTACGCCTCCTGCGCTTCTTTCTCCATGTCGATGGAATGGGCCAGGAGTTCTTCGACGCTGTTGATTCCCTTGCGCGTTGCACGATGGTGATGGAGTGACTGGGGTTGGCGCTGGTGGGGCAGATGAAAGCCACTGTCCAGGTCCGTGACCGAAGAAGTGGGTGTGATGTCGGGCTGGAATACCGCGCGGCTGCCCTTGTAGAGCACGCCCAGTGTCAGGCCGTCGTCGGCCAGCAGGCGACGGCCCGCCTCGGACGGGTCGGTTGCGTATTCGGTTTCCGAGGCATGGGTCAGGTTGCGCCATTCCCGCTGCTCCGGGCGGTACGTCACGCAGGGGGAGAGAATCTGCACGAAGGAAAATCCCGGATGCAAAATCGCCTCGGTGATGACGCGCGCCGTGAAGTTGGTGTCACCAGCAAAGGTGCGTGCAATGTAGTTTGCGCCAGATGACAAGGCGATGCCCAGCGGCAAGAACGGATTGATGCCTGTGCCACCCGGCGTGAGTTTGCTACCGGACCAGTCCGGTGCCGTGGTGGGCGAGGCCTGGCCTTTGGTCATGCCATAGACCTGGTTGTCCATCACGATGTAGGTCATGTCCACGTTACGCCGGCAGGCGTGCATGAAATGATTGCCACCGATAGAAAAACCATCCCCGTCGCCGCCGGTCACCACCACCGTCAGATCGGGGCGTGCGATCTTGAGCCCTGTGGCAATCGGCAAAGCGCGGCCATGCACGCCGTGAAAGCCATAGACATTGGTATAGGCCGGAATGCGCGAGGAGCAGCCGATGCCCGATACCACGGCAGTCTTTTCCGGGTCCAGGCCCAGTTCGGTAAATGCCTTGAGAATGGCCTGCAACACCGCGAAATCGCCGCAGCCGGGGCACCAGATGGGCTTGACGTTGGACTTGTAGTCCTGAAAACTGCGCTCTTGCTTGATCTCTTCTTGCATGGTTGGCATGGTTTGGTTTGCGTGGCTTGCATGGTTATCCCCAGTTCACAATACGTTCGACAATTTGGTTCGGGCGAATCGGCAGTGGCCCCGGTTTGTGCAGTGCGCGCACTTCGCCTGGCAGGTCGTAATGGGCACGCAGCATGTGGTGGAACTGCCCGCTGTGGGTCTGTTCCACCACCAGCGTGCGGCGCACACCGGCCAATGCCTTGGCGAGTTTTTCTGGCTGGGCGGGGGACAGCAGGCGTATGGATACCATCTTGGCCTGGATACCTTGTTCTGCCAGGCGTTGCACGGCCTCGCGCGAGGGGCCCATGCTGGATCCCCAGGTGATGACGGCAACGTCGCCTTCGCCCTCGATGTCGGCCCAGGCATCGCCGTAGTCGAAGCGCGTGAGCTTGTTCTGGCGCTTGTCCATCTGCTTGTGGTGGTCTGACGCACTCGACGACGGGGTGCCCGACTCTGCATGTTCCAGACCATCGGCGGTGTACTGGCAACCCACCGTACCGGGAATGGCCATGGGAGAAACCCCGCTGTCCGTCACCCGGTAGCGCTTGTAGGCCTCGTTGTCTGCGGGCGTGGTGGCGATGAGCCGTTCTGCGACATAAGAAGATTCTGGTGGGCGCGGTACGATGGCGCGGGTCTGGCCCAGGGACTGGTCGGAAAGCACAATGGCGGCTGTTTGCAGTTTCTCGGCCAGGTACACCCCCCACTGTGTGGTGAAAAGACAGTCAGACACCGAGTTGGCGGCGACCACGACGTGCGGCGCGTCACCGTGCATGCCGTACAGCGCAATGTTGAGGTCGCTTTGCTCGGATTTCACCGGTATGCCCGTGGAAGGGCCACCGCGCATCACGTCAACGACGACGATGGGGACTTCGGACGCGATGGCCAGGCCAATGGATTCGGTCATGAGCGCCAGACCGGGGCCGGAGGTGGCCGTCAGCGATGGCACGCCGCCATAGGAGCCGCCGATGATCTGGTTGATCGAGGCCAGTTCGTCCTCTGCCTGCACCAGCACACCCCCCAGCTTGGCAAGATTCGGGGCGAGCCATTCCAGCACTTCGGTGCCCGGTGTGATCGGGTAGGCCGCAACAAAGCGGATGCCCCCGCGAATCGCACCCAGACCCGCTGCTTCATTGCCCGTGATGCTCCATTTTTCTTCTGCGGCTACCTTACCTTGCAGGCGCGGAACCTGCGGCATACCCGCTGCAGCCTCAAGTCCTATGTGAACCGCTGCCTTGCTGGCGCTGATGGCCTTCTCTTGCTTGCGTTTGAGGGTGCGCTCGATGACCTGGCCGATGCTGTCTTCCGGTAATCCGATAAGGCCAGCGATGACGCCCAGCGCCACCATGTTGGCACGCCCGCCCTCGACTTGTCTGGCCAGCTCCTTCATGTTCAGGCCGTGTTCCCGCGCACCCATGGCGCGGATTTGCTCCGGGAAATCGCCTTCCGACAGATCGCCGATCACCAGGCTGTCAGAAGATAGCGGAATCTCTGCGGCAAACCGGCCCACGTTGTCCCAGTCGATGGCGACCAGGATATGGTAGTAATCGTCATGGGAATTGATGGGGCTGGTTGACAGGCGAACCATCGCCGCCGCTTCCCCGCCCCGGATTTGTGCGCCCGAAGAGCGCGTCATGTAGCCATACCAGCCGGCCTGGCTTGCTGCATCCAGTAGCATGGTGCCGGTGGTCATTGCACCGGCACCACCACTGCCGGTGATGCTTATTGAAACACTGTGCGTCGTCATAATCAGAACTTACTCCATGGTTGCGATGTGAAGCTTGGCTGGTCGAGTGCTTCAAACCAGAAGCTGCGCAATTCATCCGGCGTGGCTTCCTGTTTGACACGCATGGCGTGGTCACGAATCCGTGCCAGCACGCGGCTGGTGAGTGCATCGTCGTCCAGGGCGATACCCAAAAGCCCGTAGGCCTGGCGTACCGACTGCGAGCCGGAATGTTTGCCCAGCACGGTGCGCCGCTGGCGACCGAGTTCGCAGGGGTCAAAACTCTCGTAGGTCGAGGCATTCTTCAAAAGCCCATCCACATGAATGCCCGACTCATGGGTAAAAACGGCCTCGCCGACGATGCTTTTGTTGAATGCCACCTGGCGACCCGATGCACGCGCAACCAGCCGTGAGATCGGAACCAGTGCCTGGGTGCGCACCCCGGTGTCCCCGTAGTGCAGGTGGCGCACCCCCATGACAACTTCTTCAAGTGCGGCATTGCCAGCGCGCTCGCCCAGGCCGTTGACCGTCGTATTGGCGTGTGTCGCCCCGGCGCGCAGGGCGGCCAGCGTGTTGGCGGTGGCCAGGCCCAGATCGTTGTGCGCATGGATTTCTATCTCCATATCCACTGCGTCGCGCAAGCGGGCAAGCGCCTCATAGGTGGAGAACGGATCGAGTACGCCCAAGGTATCTGCGAAGCGCACGCGGCTGGCGCCGCACGCCTGGGCGCGGTGGGCCACTTGCGCCAGAAATGGGGCATCGGCACGCGAAGCATCCTCTGCGCCCAACGAAACCTTGCGCCCGCTGGATGCGGCCTTTGTGATCACACGCGTGACTTGCTGGAGCACCCATTCGCGCGATTGGCGCAGTTTATGTTTCAGGTGAATGTCGGACACCGGCACCGAGAGATGGATGATGTCGGCCCGGCAGCGCAAGGCACTGGCAAGATCATCGTCAGTCAACCGGCCCCAGACCATGAGTGCCACGGGCAGTTCCAGGCTGGCAATCTTGTTGATGCAGGCGATCTCTTCTTCACCCATGGCGGGGATGCCGATTTCCATCTCCGGCACACCCGCTTGGGCCAATGCGCTGGCAATCGCACACTTTTCATCTACCGTGAATGCGACCCCGGCAGTCTGTTCGCCATCACGTAGCGTGGTGTCGTTAATGGTGAGGTTAGTGCGGTTGGTGGGCTTGGTGCGGTGAAGGGGCATGGTGTGACGTCCTTTGCTACTCCATATCGCAAGGCGCGTGCCATGGGTTTTTGTCGTGTTTTTCCTCGGAATTGGTGAACTGACGGGTTAATTTGTCGGGTCTTGTGAGCGCAGCGCCTCTGGTGCCTACAGTGCTTGTCGGGAATGTGCTGTTTCGGACACCGGGTTGCTTGACGGCTACACAAGTTCGTAGCCAGCCTCCGCCGGTGATACGACGGAGATGAAAACCAGTGGTTCAGTTCCGGTATTGACCACGCCGTGCACGGACCCGGTAGGGGCAACGACGACATCGCCTGGGCCGATGGTACGCGACGCACCATTGGCCTCAAGCTGGTACTCGCCAACCCCGGAAAGAACCGTCCAGGTGTCCTGGCCTTGCGGGTGAACGTGTGCGGCAATTCGCTGGCCTGGCTTGACGTGCCAGCCGACAACCACCGCCTCAGCAGATTGTGTGATGACGGACCGAATGGGATCGCCGTCCGACGCTTGCATGTGGTTGGCGCTCTTGAAGATACGGGGGGTGTGCATGGTGTTTGATTCCGAACGAAGGGGAATACTTTTTCCAGCAAAAAGCGCGCCACGTCATGGGGAAAATCCGTCAACTGCATTACTCATCATTTCATAGCTGCTCCCGCACATTCCATGAGGTTTAGCGGTCGAAATGGCATGAGAATTTAGCATTTTCCATGCCGCAACGCTAGCGGGTATGCCTCTGGCGGATATGCTGCTCTTCCATTTATCAAGGCAAAATAGGCTGTACCGCTTGCAGGACGTGCGGGGGCCGCTATCAAACGATGAGCGTGTTACACATCAGGCATCGAGCAACGCGCAGCGCAGGCCGAGGTGCTGCACAAACGGATCAAAATCCCGGTCGCTGTAGAGCAAGGGGAAGCCGTTTTCGATACACCACGTGGCAATGAGGGTGTCGATGGTTTTGCGTACGGTGATTCCTTGCCCTCGCAAGATGCGGAAATTCCTTGCAGCCTGAATGGCAACGTCCTGGCCGCCAAGCTCAACTACTTGTAAAGTTGTCAACAGCCTTTTGGCTTCGTTGAAGTCGCGTTCGCTCCCGAAGCCTTGCAGCACTTCGGTCAGAATGAGGTCACCCACGGCAATCGGTTCACTGCGCAACAAGTCATCCAGTTTTTCCGTCTGGGCAGTCTGTGTGCCTCGAAAGTAGTCGATCCAGACGCTCGAATCAACCAGAATCACTTGTCGGCCCTCATCTGTTCCAGATTGCCCTGCCAGTCCAGTTTGCCACGCAAGCCGCGAATTTCTTCTTGCTGGCGCAAACGCAGCAGGGTTTTCAGGCCAAGCTCCACCGCTTCCCGCTTTGTTTTGAGGCCAGTCAGACGCAGTGTTTCGTTCATCAGTTTGTCGTCAATAACGATATTGGTGCGCATGGTGTGTATCCTTTGCCTTGAATGTACACATCTTAGGCGGTATCTCCTCCATCTGCAAACGGTTGCAATCCAATGAAGCTTGAAGTCTACGCGAACCTACGCTGGTAGCCGTATCATCTAACTCCCCACGTTCGCAGTGATGGTATTGATGGCGTGAAAATTTAAGAGGTTCAAATGGTTACACGTATTCCGAGTACTATCTAATCCAGGAGCAAAGCATGAAATCCTTACAAAAAACTGTTCGTCAATCCGACGTTGCAACAACCAGTTTCTCTGAGCTGGCAGCCTTGCAACCGCAACTGGTGCTGGCGTTTGGGTCGGTGGCCGCCATTCGGGGTGCTGCTGCGACGCTGATGCAAGCCTTTCCACAGGCACAACTCGCTGGTTGTTCAACGGCGGGGGAGATTTCTACCGAAGGTGTGGAAGATGGAACGCTGGTGACCACTGCGCTGCGTTTTGACACAATCGACGTACGCCAAAGCACGACCCGCCTGGAAGGCATGGACGATTCGAAGGCCGCTGGTGTGCGTTTGGGGGAGGCTTTGCCACAGCAAGGTTTGCGCGCCGTCCTCATTTTTGGACAGGGAGTGGCGATCAATGGTAGTGCGGTGATTGATGGTTTGACCAGCGTGCTGGGTAGCGCAATACCCATTACCGGTGGACTAGCGGGCGATGGTGGGGCTTTTCAGCAGACCTTTGTGCTCGACAACCATGGTGCCAGTAGTGATCGACTGGTCGCCGTGGGGTTGTATGGTGACAAATTGTTGTTTTCCCATGGGTCATTTGGTGGATGGTCGCCTTTTGGTCCAGCCCGTAAAGTTACGCGCTCCGTCAATAACGTGTTGTACGAACTCGACGGTGAGCCAGCCCTTGCGGTGTATAAAAAATACCTGGGGGACCATGCCAAAGATTTGCCAGCATCTGGCTTGTTATTCCCGTTTGCCATGTTGGGCAGTGATCACAATGAAATTGGCCTCATTCGGACCATCCTGGCCGTGGATGAGGAAGCCGGTAGCTTGACGCTGGCCGGAGAAATCGACCGTGATGGCTACCTCAAGCTGATGCATGCCAATACCGACGCGCTGGTGGATGGTGCTGAAGCTGCGGCTCGGGCAGCTTTGGATATGCAAGGTAGCGCTGCGGGAGGCCTTGCTCTGCTGGTCAGTTGTGTCGGGCGCAAGCTGGTCATGGGTGGACGTGTGGACGAAGAGATTGAAGCGGTGGGCGAAGTGTTCGGCAGTGGCGCGACGCTTGCCGGGTTTTATTCCTATGGAGAAATCAGCCCCTTTACCAAGTCGGTTGATTGCAAGTTGCACAACCAGACCATGACGATCACCTACATGGGTGAAAGGTGAAACCACCTGACGGCAAACAAGGCATTCTTAGGGCAATCAGGCTATGCATAAATTGCTGGCGCGACAAACTAGGCGCGTGCTGGGACTGGATGAAGATTCGGCGGCCCAGGTGTTGCAAGAACTGCGTGCCCTTGGTCAAAAGGAGAGCACGGGAATTTCGCCACAAGCGGCCAACGTTCTGGCAGGATTAGAAGAGTTTCTGGCGCGCGTGGACGCGGCGTATGTCCAAAGTGACCGCGATCTGGAACTCAAAACCCGTAGCCTGGAATTGAGTTCTGCCGAATTGACCGAAACCAATCGCCGCATTCGGGAGGAACTCGCCAGCCGCACCCGCGCCATCGAGTCTTTACAGCAAACTGCCATGGCCTTGATGAGCGCAGTTGATATAGAGGAAAGTGAGTTCAAGTACGACGATCTGGAGAGTCTTTCGGGACTGATGAGCACGCTATTCCAGCAGCGTGACGAGATTCAGAGGGAACTACAGAACGCCTTGATGGATCTGGCGCACCAGAAGTTCGCCATGGATCAGCATGCCATTGTCAGCATTGCCGACCCGGCGGGCAATATCACCTATGCCAACGACAAATTGTGTCAGATCAGTGGATACGCACGGAATGAATTGTTAGGTAGAAATCATCGCTTGTTCAATTCGGGAGTTCACTCGAAAGATTTTTTCTCAAGGATGTGGGCGACCATTACACGTGGTGATGTCTGGAACGGTGAAGTCTGCAATCGAACCAAGGATGGTCGTTTCTTTTGGGTGAGCGCAACCATTGTTCCCATGTGCGATGAATTCGACATGCCGACGATGTTTATTGCCATCCGTACCGATATCACCGCGCGTAAAACCATGGAAGCGCAAGTCAAAGGTGCCGAAGCCCGCTTGCGACACATTACCAACACCGTTCCAGGTGTTGTCTTTCAGGTGCAGGTCGGTGATGCATACTACAAGTACAAATTTGTCAGCGAACGGTTGCAGGACGTTTTGGGCTTGTCTCCTGCTGATTTATTACAGGATTCCAGTTTGATAACCCGCCAGGTCATCCCGGAAGACCGCCGACGGGTGGTGCAGGAAATTTTGCGTGCGGCGCGTGAGCGCACATTGTGGCGCGGAGAATATCGGGTTCAGTTGCCACTCTACGATACCGTACGCTGGATTCGTTCCGAGATCAATCCAGAACCCGAGCTGGCAACCGATGGAGCCACCGTGTTTACAGGTATCTGGCAGGATGTCACGGATTTGGTGGAAGCAGACGCACGCCTGCGCGACATCACCCGCAACGTGCCTGTTGCCGTGTACCAATTTCGCTTCAACGTGGATGGCACCCACAGTATTGCGTTTATCAGCACGGCAGTGGAATCCATTACCGGTTTGGATGCGCAAACGGTAATGACCGATTCAGGAACTATCTTTGCAACGATTCACCCCGATGACATCCAGGCTGTGAATGCGTCCGTGGTACACGCGCATACAGAAAACACCATCTGGAGTGAAGACTTTCGGATGGTGCACGCGCAAACCGGTGCCGTCGTGTGGGTGCATGGAGAGTCACAACCCCGGCGTCTGGGTGATGGAGCCACGGTGTTTACGGGTTATCTGGCCGACATCACACCATCCAAACTGGCCAACGAAGAGTTGCAAAAGGCCAAGGCCGCTGCAGAAGCCGCCAACCAGGCGAAGTCTGATTTTCTGGCTAACATGAGCCACGAGATCCGCACACCCATGAATGGTGTGATTGGCATGACAGAACTGCTGCTGGATACGCAACTGGATGCCGAACAACAAGAGTATCTGGGAATTGTCAAATCCTCGTCAGAATCTCTGCTGAGGGTGATCAATGACATTCTTGATTTCTCAAAAATTGAAGCCGGTAAACTGCTCATCGAGCATATTCCCTTTCATGTTGGCCGCACATTGGCTGATACGCTCAAAACCATGGCGCTGCGTGCCCAGGAAAAAGGGTTAGAACTGGTGTGCGACATTGATTCCCATGTTCCGATGCGTGTTATGGGTGATCCGGGGCGTTTGCACCAGATTCTTGTCAATATTGTCGGTAATGCAATCAAATTCACTGCACAAGGTGAAATCGTCGTGCGTGTCACCTGCGCGCAGCAACCGACATCCAGCGCCGCCGCCTTGCGGTTTAGCATTAGCGACACAGGCATTGGCATTCCTGCCAACAAGATCGACACCATTTTTGAAGCCTTCTCGCAAGAAGACAGCTCGATCACCCGGAAATATGGAGGAACAGGGCTGGGTTTGACCATTTGTGCCCGTTTGGCGCAAGCGATGGGGGGGCGTATCTGGGTGGAAAGTACCCTGGGCAAGGGCAGCACATTTCATGTCCTGATTCAGGTTGAACTTGACCACAAGGCCGATGCTGCCAGCGCCTCTGTTGTGAATTTCTTCGGTAAACGCGTATTGATTGTGGATGACAATGCCGTCAACCGGATGGTGTTGGTTCGAACACTGCGTCAGATTGGCATGCAAACCCAGGACGTGGCTTCCGGTACACAGGCGCTGGAATGGTTACGAACCTGGTCATCTACCGGGATTGTTTGCGATATTGTGCTCATTGATGCGCAAATGCCGGTCATGGACGGTTTCACTGCGGCCTTGCGCATACGGGAAGAGCAGTTGTGCAACGATGCACCAATGTTGATGCTCTCCAGTGCGGGGATGAAGGGAGACGCCCAACGAGCCAGGGATGTTGGTATCGCCGGTTATCTTTCCAAACCAGTCACACGCGAAGAACTCGTGGAGGCCATGGGCAGGCTCATGGTTCAAGCGGACACACGCCCGGCAGAGTTGGTGACACGCCATTTGCTGCGAGAACAACAACGATCCTTGCAGGTGCTGCTGGTGGAGGATCATGTCGTGAATCAGAAGTTGGCTATGGCTTTGCTGGATCGCTGGGGGCACACAACGGATCTGGCGGAAAATGGGCGCATCGCAGTAGACAAAGTTCGGGCCAAAGACTACGACGTGGTTTTAATGGACATGATGATGCCGGTCATGGATGGACTGGAAGCAACACGACTGATTCGCGCTGCGCAGCAGGGACTGCGCGTACCGATCATTGCCATGACAGCCAATGCCATGCAAGGCGATCGCGAGCGTTGCATCGAGGCGGGTATGGACGACTATATTGCCAAACCCATCAAGGCAGCCGAATTGCGGGCCATGCTGGAGCGATTCGCTCCTGGTAACACGACACGTACCGATGCGTTGGATGCCACCGCTTTGCAGGCGCATCGTGATGCACCACCAGAACCAGGACCAGAACCAGATTGGTTGTCGTTGTTTGACTACGTTGGTGCCATGCGCCAACAGGACATGGAAATGATAGAAATCGTCGCAGATGTGTTTCTGGAGCAATGGCCAAAGGATAAGGCACGACTGGAAACAACTTTGCGTAGCGGTGAATGGAAGTCATTCATGATGACGGTACATTCTCTCAAGGGGAATATGCAACTTTTTGGAGCAGAACCGGCAGCGGCGTTGGCCGCGCAACTGGAGGCAGCAGCGCGTGAGCACCGTATGGATGGCATGGAGCAGCAATTGGTGTTACTGTGCACTGAGGTTGATAATGTGGTTCGTGCTTTGCAGCAGGTTGTTGTAGCACCAACACAGTGAAGGAAACTTGAGTTATGGTGCAACGGGTGTTGATCGTGGATGACAACGACGTCAACCTGGTGCTTTTTGGAGCACTGGTCAAAAAAATTCCATCGTGTGAAGCACAAAGCTTTGCCAACCCATTGAAGGCTCTGGAATGGTTGCAAACCAATGTGCCAGACTTGCTAATTGTCGATTACATGATGCCAGAGATGGACGGGCTGGAATTTATTGAACAGTTCCGAGCCATTCCAGCCAACGCCGTAGCGCCGGTGCTGATGATCACGGCAAACGATCAGAAGCAAATTCGTTACCGTGCGCTGAATTCTGGTGCAAGCGATTTTTTGACAAAGCCTGTGGACAAGGTGGAATTTCTGGCGCGGGTGCAAAACATGCTGGCGCTGTCCGAAGCCCACAAGGTTATGCATGATCGTGCCGCCTGGTTGGCCGAGGAGGTGCGTAAAGCCACCACGGAAATACTGCAAAGAGAGCGCGAAACGGTTATGCGCTTGTGCCGGGCTGCCGAGTTCCGTGATCCAGAAACCGGGGCGCACATCCAGCGCATGGCGCATTACTCGCGCTGTATTGCTGCACGTCTTGGCATGTCAGAAGCAGATCAGGAACTGCTTCTGGAAACTGCACCTATGCACGATATTGGCAAAGTAGGCATTGCGGACAACATTTTGCTCAAACCAGGACGGCTCGACACGGAAGAGTTTGCGGTGATGAAGCAGCATGCCGAAATCGGATTTCAGTTGCTGCAAGGAAGTTCTTCGCAAAAGTTGCAAGTGGGTGCCGCTATCGCACGGGGACACCACGAGAAGTGGGACGGCAGCGGTTACCCTGCAGGCCTTCAAGGCGAGGATATTCCGATTTTCAGCCGCATCGTTGCCGTTGCCGATGTGTTTGATGCATTGACATCCGAGCGCCCCTACAAGAAGGCATGGTCTTTGGAAGACGCCGTGGACCACTTAAAGGCTGGATCTGGCAAACATTTTGATCCCAAGGTGGTAGAGGCATTTCTTGATTGCTGGGAAGATGTACTCGCAATTCGCGCGAAGTATCAGGACGCATCCTAGTTCGCTGGTTTTGCCTGTCACCAATGGATACGCTGATCAGCACAATCGTCAGGAGTCATTTACTATAAGCTTGATAGCTACTCCCGCACATTCTACGGGGGCTGCAGTCAATTTTCCCGCGCGTGATTACGTGTATGGCGCGGAATTTCCACCGTGATATCGGTGTTCTGGAGTTTGACGCAGCAGGCTAGGCGCGACTGGGCTTCCAGCCCCCAGGCAAGATCGAGCTGGTCGTTTTCTGCATCGTCGGGTTCTGCCAGGGAGTCGCCTCCTTCGCGTACGTACACATGGCAGGTCGAACAGGCACAAACCATCTCGCAGGCATGCTCAATCGCCACACCGCCTTTGAGCAAACTCGCACACAGCGAGGCGCCGCGCTTGACTTCCAGGTCGAGGCCATCGGGACACAGCTCGGGGTGGGGCAGAAGGTGGATATGTGGCATGGTCGGCTGAGAGCGTTATTACACCAGACTGCTCATGGTGCGCCCGGAGAGTGCCTGGCTGATGGAGGCGTTCATGCGCCGGGCGGCGAATTCGTCGGTCGCTGCTCCGAGTTTCACCGTTGCTGCCCGCAGTTCCTCCAGCGGTGCTTGCGTCTCCAGCATATCGCCCAGCTTGAACATGGCGTGACGAATAACGTTGAATTCCTGTACCGTCAACAACGCTGCGTCCTGCGCCAGTGCGGCCTCTGTCGCGTCCAGCAGACGCCTTGCATCGACCTGTGCTTCGCGCAAGGAGCGCAGCAGCATATCGGTTTGGGACGACCCGATGGCGTCTTGCAACATCGCCGATATCTGCGTGTCAGCCAGACCGTAGGTGGGTTTGACCTCAATGTGCGCCTCCACCCCGGTGCTTTGTTCCCGTGCGGTGACGGATAGTAAACCGTCGGCATCAATCTGAAAGCTGACGCGGATATGCATCGCTCCGGCTACGGCGGGGGGGATTCCGCGCAGCTCAAAGCGGGCCAGCGATCGGCAGTCGGCCACGGACTCACGCTCACCCTGCACAACGTGCAAGGACATGGCGGTTTGTCCGTCCTTGAACGTGGTGAAGTCCTGTGCACGGGCAATGGGCAGCGTGGAATTGCGCGGAATAATTTTTTCCACCAGGCCACCCATGGTCTCGATACCCAGAGAAAGCGGACACACATCAAGCAGTAACCAGTCGTCACGGCTGTTGCCGTTACCTGCCAGAATATTGGCCTGTAGGGCAGCACCGATGGCGACGACTTGATCCGGGTCGATGTCCACCAGCGGTTCGCGCTTGAAAAAATCGCGCACGGCATCGCGTACCGGCAGCATGCGGGTGGAGCCACCCACCAGCACTACGCCCGTGATGTCCGCAATTCCCAATTTGGCATCCCGCAGAGCCTGGCGCACGGCCATCATCGTGCGGGCAATCAGCGGTGCGCCCAGCTGGACAAACTGGGAGCGAGAAAGAACGGTTTTCTGCACCTCACCGTCCGTACCCGCAAGAAACAATTCGGACGTTTCATGTTGTGAAAGTTCCTCCTTGGCTTTGCGGGCTGCTGCCAGCAAGCTGCGCTGGGCCGTGGGTGGCAAGGCGGCCAGGCCAGCGATGGTGTGTTGTGCGCAGAACCATTCGGCTATTGCATGGTCAAAGTCGTCGCCCCCTAAGGCAGAGTCTCCGCCCGTGGCCAGTACCTCGAATACACCTTGTGTCAGGTGCAGGATGGAGATGTCAAAGGTGCCGCCACCCAGGTCGTATATCGCAAAGGTACCCTCGGCAGCCTTGTCCAGGCCATAGGCAATTGCCGCAGCGGTAGGCTCATTCAAGAGACGCAAAACACTCAGGCCCGCCAGCCGTGCTGCGTCCTTGGTACCCTGGCGCTGTGCATCATCAAAGTAGGCGGGTACGGTAATCACCACACCGGCCAGCGGTCCACCCAGTGAACTTTCTGCACGTTCACGCAGGGCAGTCAGGATTTCTGCCGATACCTGCACGGGCGAGCGCTCGCCGCAGACGGTGGCAATGCCGACCATACCGGTCCCATTGGTAAAACGGTAAGGTAAGGCTGCGGCCTCTTTCAGGTCTGCCAGGGTGCGCCCCATGAAGCGCTTGACGGACACAATGGTGTTCTGCGGGTCATTCGCCTGATACGCCTGCGCTTCGCGCCCCACCACGATGCCATTGCCCGGCAGGTAACGCACCACGGACGGCAGCAACAGCGCACCGTCTTCGTCCGGCAGCGCACGCGCAATAGCGCTTTGCACCGTGGCAATGAGTGAGTTGGTGGTACCCAGGTCAATACCCGCAGCCAGCCGGTGCTGGTGTGGTGCGGCGCTTTGACCGGGTTCGCAGATTTGTAACAGGGCCATGGATTTAAATTTGAACTTGAACTTAAACGGCGAAGCTCTCACCGCAGCCACAGTTGGCCTTGGCGTTGGGGTTGTTGAACTTGAAGCCTTCGCTTAAGCCCTCGCGCACGAAATCCAGCTCGGTGCCAGCCAACATGCCCAGGCTGCGTGGGTCAACAATCACCCGGACCCCATGGGTCTCGAAGCATGCGTCATCGGGGTTGGTTGCATCCACAAATTCCAGTGCATACGCGAATCCGTTGCAACCGCTGGTCTTGACGGCCAGGCGCAGGCCAATACCGCTGCCACGCTTGACCAGAGATTTCTCGACGTGGCGCGCGGCAGCCGGAGTGAGGGAAACTGTCATGATGTAACCTTTCAAACTGAAAATGAACTGCCACAGCCGCAGGTGGTCTGGGCATTGGGGTTATGGATGACGAAACGCGAGCCTTGCAGTCCATCCTCGAAATCGACCCGTGCACCCAGCACGTATTGCAGACTCATGGCGTCCACTACCAGGGACACGCCTTCGGTCACGACCAGCGTGTCGTCTTCTGCAATCTGGTCATCAAAGGCAAAGCCGTACGAAAACCCCGAACAGCCACCGCCGGTGACGTAAAGGCGCAGATTCAGTTCCGGGTTGCCTTCTTCCGCAATCAACGCGGCCACCTTCGCAGCAGCGTTGGAGGTAAATTCCAGCTGGTGGGGCATGACTGCGGGCGAGATAAATCTATCCGTTGTTTGGGTTGTCTGGGCTGTTTGCATTTTTGTCTCTTGGGTAGTGCGGTGTGGTTGGAGGGGAAATTTGTTTTAACGTTTAGAGGATGCGCAGGCAATTTGCTCGGAAACCAAAGTGCCAGCGCCTGCAGGGTTGCGTGCGCGAAAATCTGCCACCGCCGCCTTGATGGCATCTTCAGCCAGAATGGAGCAGTGGATTTTTACCGGCGGCAGCGCCAATTCCTCTGAAATATCCGAGTTCTTGATGGACAGAGCCTCTTCGAGCGTGCGCCCACGCACCCATTCGGTAACCAGCGAACTCGATGCAATGGCAGAGCCACAGCCATAGGTCTTGAATTTGGCATCCTCTATCACGCCCTCGGAGTTCACGCGGATCTGTAAGCGCATCACGTCCCCGCAAGCGGGCGCACCCACCATGCCGGTGCCCACGTTAGCGTCGCCCGCATCAAAAGCGCCCACATTACGTGGGTTCTCGTAGTGGTCAACGACCTTTTCGCTGTAAGCCATACATCATCTCCTTCAGTGTGCAGTCCATTGAATGGTGTTCAGGTCAACACCGGCCTGTACCATGTCCCACAAGGGGCTCATGGCACGCAATTTGTTGACTACCTGGGTGACCTGGGCAATCGTGAAATCAATTTCTTCTTCTGTTGTGAAGCGACCGAGGGAAAAGCGCACCGAGCTGTGGGCCAACTCGTCGCTGCGGCCCAGCGCACGCAATACATAGCTCGGCTCCAGACTGGCAGAAGTGCAGGCGGAGCCCGACGACACCGCCACGCCCTTGATACCCATCAAGAGTGACTCACCCTCGACGTAGTTAAAGCTGACATTCAGGTACTGCACGGCGCGCCTTTGCTCATCACCATTGAGCACCACCGCATCCATCTGCCGGAAACCGGCCCACAGCCGGTCACGCAAGGATCGAATACGTGTGTTGTCAGACTCCATGGATGCGTGCGCTATTCTGAAAGCTTCACCCATGCCCACAATCTGGTGTGTAGGCAAAGTTCCTGAGCGCATGCCACGTTCATGGCCGCCACCGTGCATCTGGGCTTCAATACGTACCCGTGGTTTGCGCCGAACATACAGCGCGCCAATGCCCTTGGGGCCATAAATCTTGTGTGCCGATAGGGACATCATGTCCACTGGCAATTGTCCAAGGTCAATGGCGACTTTTCCGGCAGCCTGTGCTGCATCGACATGGAGCAGCACCCCCTTGGTGCGGCAGATAGCCCCAATTCTGGCAATATCCTGAATCACACCTGTTTCGTTATTGACGAACATCACAGAAGCCAGCACCGTATCCGGGCGCAACGCGGCTTCGAACACGGCCAGATCCAGCAATCCGCTGGGCAGCACTGGCAGAACCGTGATCTCAAAACCTTCACGTTCGAGTTCGCGCATGCTGTCCAGCACGGCCTTGTGCTCGGTTGCCACGGTCACCAGATGCTTGCCCCGTTTTTTGTAAAAATGCGCGGATCCCTTGATGGCCAGGTTATTGGACTCGGTGGCACCAGAGGTCCAGACCACTTCACGCGGGTCCGCCTTGATCAGGGCACTCACCTGTTCGCGGGCAAGTTCTACAGCCTCATCGGCAGCCCAGCCAAAGGCGTGGGATCGGCTGGCGGGGTTGCCGTAGACCTCCGTCAGGTATGGAATCATTTTTTGGGCGACGCGCGGGTCCACTGGCGTTGTTGCGGCATAGTCGAGGTACACAGACATGACAGGCTCCAAAAAAAGGGAGGACGCCCGTTGTTCTGCAATTTCGATGCCATGCAGATTCGTCGGTTTTCTTGTTGTTTTCCTGGCCGAATTGTTGATTTTGTATGTTGCGATGTCTCATTTGTCGTAAAAACCGCAGCGAGGCGATGCAATAACCTGGCTTGGTGTGATTCTTGCTTGAAGTTGCTATCGCTACAGCAGAGCGCAGCACCAACCGGAGTCCAATATGGTGAACACCCAAGTGATTGAATCCCGGCGAGAACTTCACGCGATCTACGAGGTCGGCAAGACCTTGGCTACTTCTTTGGATGTTGCCAAGACATTTCGTGAAGCCCTCAACTATCTACTGCACACATTTGATTGGCGTCGTGCCTTTGTCGTACTGAATGAATCGGATGGGATGTTACGGGGTCTATGCTCCATGGGCCTTACACGCGAGGAGCAGCAGCGCCTTCAGTTTCAGCCAGGCGAGGGCATCGTCGGGCGTGTCTATGCCAACAGCATCCAGGTCATCGTGCCAGATGTACACAAGGAACCGTTATTCCTGAACCGCACGGGCGCAGCAAACCAGTCACCCGATGTGGCGATTGCCATGCTGGTGACCCCTATTCGTGCGGACCGCCATACGGTGGGTGTTCTGGCAGTTGATTGCCTGAATCCTGACGAGCAGCGCAGTTTCTCCAGCGACTTGCAGTTACTGAAAATGGTTGCCACGCTGATGGGGCAGGCCTTGCTCTTGCACCGCAGTGTCAGTGCTGCACACAACAGCATGCAAGACGAAACCCGGCGCATGCACAAGGTGCTCAAATCCAGCAAGCAAATTGATCAGATTGACCAGGTGGTGGGCATTTCGGCCTCGATGCAAAAAGTCTTTGCACAGGTGCACCAGGTTGCACCGTCACGCACCACCGTATTGCTGCGGGGTGAGAGCGGTACCGGCAAAGAGGTCATTGCGCGTGCCGTACACAAGCTCTCGCCCAGAAAAAGCGAAGCCTTTATCGGTGTCAACTGCGCTGCATTGACCGAGTCGCTGCTGGAGAGTGAGTTGTTCGGTCACGAAAAAGGTGCCTTTACCGGCGCGCAGGGACAGCGCAAGGGCCGCTTTGAGTTGGCCCACGGTGGCACGCTGTTTCTGGATGAAATTGGCGACATATCGCCCGCCTTCCAGGCCAAATTGCTGCGGGTGCTACAGGAGCGTGAATTTGAGCGGGTGGGCGGCACGTCGGTCGTTAAAGTTGACGTGCGCCTGATTCTGGCCACCAACCGGAATCTGGAGCGTATGGTGAAGGAGGGTGATTTTCGTGCTGACCTCTATTACCGCATCAACGTAGTCAGCATCCTGCTGCCGCCCTTGCGTGAACGGCGTGAAGATATTCCTGTCATGGCCCAGTATTTTCTGGACCGTTTCAATCGGGAGAACGCACGCTCCATGCAGTTCAGTCCTTCTGCCATACGGGTATTAACCAGTTGCTACTGGCCTGGCAATGTGCGTGAACTGGAGAATTGTGTGGAGCGCATGGCCACCATGGCCCAGAGCGAGCTCATCTCAGATATGGCTTTCCCGTGCAAGGGCAATAGCTGCCTGACGCAGGTTTTGCACCACATTGAAAGGGACGATGCCGTTAATCCAGCTCGACTAGCCGACATTCCCATCGTGGAAGTTCCGGTGCCAACACAACCAGCTTCAGTAGCGCCAATTGCATCCGACGATACCGACGTTACCGACGTTACCGACGTTACGCAGACGGCAACAGCAGCCCTAGCCGAAGAGACAATTCCCGAGCCGGATGGGAAACCAGATGGTGAACGTGAGCGTCTGATCTGGGCCATGGAGCGCTGCGGCTGGGTGCAGGCCAAAGCCGCACGGTTATTGAATATCTCCCCACGCCAGATGGGCTATGCCTTGAAGAAGCATGACATTGAGGTAAGGAAGTTCTGAGGGGTGCGATTCAACGTGATGCCTGTAGGCAGGCTCCTGTTATTACGTTTTTAATAGCTGCTCCCGCTTGTCTCACGGGAGCTAGAGGCTGATTTGATGCCTGATTTGAGGCTAAAAACGTGCCACGGAGGCTTGCGGGGAGCACCTGTGGTGCGGCTTTGGCATTTTTAATATCACGGGTGATATGATTATGCTTCACCCCTGTAGTTCACGCAACTCTTCAGGTATCAGAACCATCCAAACCAACGATGGCACCCGTGTGAGTAGGTTTGTGTAAACGGCATCTGGCTATCTTTCCAGCCAGTTCTCTACATTGAGGCCACGGATGCGGCTGAATTCGCGCGTGTTGTCCGTCACCAGCGTGAGACCGAGCGCATAGGCGTGCGCGGCGATCAGCAGATCATTCATGCCGATAGGCTGACCAGCCGCTTCCAGCTCAGCGCGGATTCCGCCATATTCAGCGTCAGCCGGAATATCCAGCGGCAGCACCGGGATTGTTTCAAGGATGCCATCCACCCTGGTGCGCAGCTTGGGTGATCCCTTCTTTGCGCAGCCATAGCGCAGTTCGGATGCAACGATGATGCTGGTGAAAATATCCTTCGGTCCAACTTGCTCAATGCGACGTGCGGCAGGCCCGTCCGGGTTGCGGATCACGTCGCTGATGATGTTCGTGTCCAGCAGATATCCGCTCAAAATATGTCCTGCGGCTGGGCGGGCATATCGTCAATGGCCGGGAACTGATCTTCTGGCCCAAGCGGCTCTTCCTTCCTCCACTCGGCCAGCAGTTCGACGATGTTCGTTGGCCTGGTCACTGGCTCGATGATGAGTTTGCTGCCTTCGCGGTGGATCATTACACGATCCCCCTGCAACTCGAACTCCACAGGAATCCGCACCGCCTGACTGCGGTTGTTGCGAAACAGCTTGGCCTCTTTAGACCTGGATGGTATCGATAGGGTAGGCATGGCATTGTTTTGTGTATATGCCATATTGTATATGCCAAACTGCACCGTATGGCGAGTTCAAGTCCTTTCCAGCGTAACCAGCCACTCCCGGCCAAACAGCCAGTGCTGCGGGTACCAGAGGTTGTCCAGCGTCACCTCCCCTGCCTTGTGGCGGCTGCGGATGTGCCAGCGTGCGCCCAGTAACTTGCATTGGGGTAGGCAAGCAGGGCCGGTTCGCGCGAGGTTGGGGTGCAGCCAGACCACGGCGTCGAATCGGGCCAGCAGATACGGCAGCCGCTCGGCGGCGGGCAGATCGGGCCGCAGTGCGCCCGTGTCGCGGCCTTCGGCGTCATACGGCGTCAGGCGCGCGTGCGGTAATAAAAAGTGAAAGCGTTCGTACTGGCCGGTGAAACCATTGGGAACGGCCACGCGCTGGCCTTGCAACTGGCGCACAAGCGCATCGCTGTAACGGGAAGCGTCCAGAGGTGCCACCAGGAACTGGAAACTGGCATACAAGCCCAGACAGGCCGCCAAGGTGGCACCACGCAGGCAGTATTGAGAGGCAAATCCGGCCACAACCGCCGTGGTACCTGCGAGAGCAGCTATTAATATAAAAGCAACTTCGGTAGTGCTGGCCATGCCGATTTCCCCCATGACCCAGCCGATGCGTGCCACCATGAGCAGTGCGGGGAGCAAGAGGCCCAGTGTCAACCAGAATCCGATTCTGGGTATCCGGTCCCAGACCAGTGCCATGGCAATGGCCAGGGCGGGCATGGCCGGAATGACGTAGCGCTCGGAGCGTTGGCTGGGGATGGTGAACACGATCAGCCAGACAGCCAACCAGATGAGCACAATCCGCCAGGCAGGTGTGAGCGCGCTCCAGGACGGGCGCTGCAAAACATCCTTGAACGCCAACCAGATCAGCGCCAGCACGGTAAACACCAGTAAACCGGCGTTGACCGGGTAGGCCAGTAATTGCGTCCACATCGGGTAGGGGCCAGAGAGGGCTGCTTGCCAGTAGCCCTGGGCATTGGACATCTTGCCTGCATTCTCGGCCAGCACAAACTCCTGCCAGACCGCCGCCGGATCGGGGTCGAGCACAAACCACAACGCAAACAGGCCCAGCGCCAGCGCACTGCTCCAGGCCACGCCCAGCGTGCTGCGCAGCACCGTGCGCCAGTCCGGTCCGCTGTGCGTCCACAACAGGGCACACCACAGCGTCGCCGCCGCAGGCGCCACCAGGGCGAACGATTTGTACGCCGCACCCAAGCCGATGGCTACGCCAGACAGGGTGTAGACAACAAGCCCCGGACTCTGATTTTCCTGTGGGTTCAGGCGCAGCCACAGTAACCACCACAGCGGCAGCGCCAGCCAGAAGGTCTCGGGGGCCGAAGTCAAATAGACGCGCCCGTAGCGAAAGGTCGAGAAAAACAGCAGGTACAGCACCGCTGCCAGACAGGCCGCACGCAAACTGCCACTGATGCGTCGGGTGAAGAAAGCCAGGAGTGCAGTCGTCAGCAAGGTATAGACCATGCTGGGTGTACGCAAGGCCCACAGGCTCCAGTGCTGACCCCAGTCGCCTGCCACGATGGCCTGCCAGAACAGCAATGGGGGTTTGGTGTTGCGCGTATCGACAATCTCGGATTGCAGCGGCAGCCAGTGTCCCGATTCCGCCGTCATGCGGGCGATGTGGATGTACACCATCTCATCGCCATTGGTGGGGGCATAGGCGCTGCCCAGCCCGAAGAGGTACACCAGCACACACGCCCCCAGCAGCGCCAGCCAGAACCAGGGGATAGATACAGGAGAAATAGGGCCTGGATCGGTGCGCATCAGCTGCGTCGGCGTTTGAAGGTCCAGCGGTCATTCGCTAGATAGTTGCTCACGCTGGCAATCGCAATGGCGGTGATGTTGGCCAGACGGTAGTCCATGGAACCGGTCAGCAGCAGCGTCAGGACGTACTGCAAACTGCTGCCAAACGCGGAAGCCATGCAGTATTGGCCGAATTCCACGCCCAGCAGACGCCAGCCAACCGGATTAACCGGATTGAGGCCTTCACTGGCTTCGAGCGTTTTGACCCGATCCGCCCAAGTCCACAGGCGGTTCCAGCTGAAATTGTTGATGGTCGCCAGGGTGATGGCCAGGGCCAGTGACAGATAGGGCTTGTTGTACGAGGATTCTATGGAGGCGAACACGTATTCGTGCCCCAGGTACAGCACGAGCAGGTTCACCACCGTGCCACTGGCACCCACAATGCCGAACTTGAGGTAGCGGTAGCGCTCCAGCCAGCCCAAAGCCCACAGCACGGCAGCATTCATGCTGTAGCAACCCTGGCTTGTACACGTAAAAGGTTCAGCGCTTGCGCAAGGACCGGATCGGGTGCGATGCGTTTGAGGCATTGGTTGTCGCCATCGCAAAAACTCAAACGGTGGTTGTAGGCCGACAGACAGGGCGAGCAGGCCAGGCCCAGTTCCAGAACAGTATTGCGCGGCCCCAGCGGGCCGTAGAGTCGTCCCGTTTCGGGACCAAAAAATACCATGGTCTGAATGGGTGTCAGGGTCGCAAAATGGCCGGGGCCGCCATCGTTGGTCAGCAGCAGCGCACTGGCATGAAACAACATCAGCAACTCCCGGATACTGCGGGTGTAGCCCGTCAGGTCCAGGCAGGCCGGGCTTGCAACCTGGGCCATCAGCTCCCGCGCCAATGCGGCGTCGTCCTTGAGTCCGATCAGGCCAACGGCGTACCCGGCTGCGCTCAGGCCCCGCGCCACGTGTGCGTAATGTGCAGCGGGCCAGGCACGCTGCGGCAGGATGCCGCCACCGGCATACAACAAGACCAACGGGCGCTCTACGGTCACGGGATGGTCGGTGTGCAGTTGCTGGCGGTAGGTCTGCAATTCGCCCGCCGTGAAGGCCACCGACAGCTCGGTTTTTTCCGGCATGGCGTGCAGCGGCGCGGCCTTGTGGCGCGGCATGCCTTCCTTGATACCCAGGGCATCAACCAGCGACAAAAACTGCTTGCTGATGTGCTGGTAGGGGTTGTAGGGGATGGCGTGGTTGATAAAACTGCCCCGGTACAGCCCTTCTTGCGTATGCGCGGTAAAGCCCACGCGCACCGGCGCGCCGCTGGCAAAGGCCATCAAAGCGCTGATACGGGAAAACAGCTCACAGTCCAGCACGGCATCCATGCCCAGACGGCGCAAGGTGCGGCTGACTTCCAGGATGTCGGCAAGCAGCGAGAAACCCGAGCGGTCATCCAGGCTGTGCATGCAATCCGGCGTGGTCAATTGCAAAAGCCGCGTGACTTCCTGGTTTTTCCTGAGTTGCAGGATGTGGATTTTGGCCGTGGGATAGCTGCGGCGCAAAGCAGCAAACATCGGACCTGCCAGCACGATGCTGCCCATTTCCGACAGCAGTATCACCAGGATATGGCGCGGCTGCTGCGGCATGTGCGCCTGTGGGTGCCCCAGCCGGGTCAAGCGCAGCCAGAGCGAAACCAGGGCGCACAGCAACTGGCCCAGCCAGCGATCAATGAAGCGTTGGGTTTGCAGTTTCATGCCGGGCTGCGCGCAGTACCAAGTTGCTCAGGAATCAGGACTTCAGGAAATGGACAGGCCCGCTGCGTCACGCAATTGTTGCGCCCGGTCGGTGCGCTCCCAGGTGAACTCGGGCTCATCCCGGCCAAAGTGGCCATAAGACGCAGTTTTCTCGTAGATCGGGCGCAGCAGATCGAGCATCTGGATAATGCCCTTGGGACGCAGATCAAAATAGCGATTCACCAATTCGGCAAGTTGCTCGTCTGGAATCACGCCGGTACCTTCGGTGTAGACGGTCACGTTCATGGGCCGGGCCACGCCAATGGCATAGGCCACCTGAATCTGGCACTGCCGCGCCAGACCGGCGGCCACGATATTCTTGGCGACATAACGCGCGGCGTAGGCGGCAGAACGGTCCACCTTGCTCGGGTCCTTGCCGGAAAAAGCACCGCCGCCGTGCGGACAGGCGCCGCCATAGGTATCGACAATGATCTTACGCCCGGTCAAACCGCAGTCGCCTTGCGGCCCGCCAATGACAAAACGCCCGGTCGGATTGATCAGGTATTTGGTGTCGGCACGCAACCAGTTTTTAGGCAACACAGGTTTGATAATGTCCTCGATCACCGCTTCGACAAAGGCCGGTTTCATGGCGTGGCCATCGCTCATTTCCGGGCTGTGCTGGCTGGAAAATACCACGGTGTCGATGCTGTGCGGCTTGCCGTCCACATAACGCATCGTGATCTGGCTCTTGGCATCTGGACGCAAAAACGGCATACGTCCGTCCTTGCGCAACTGGGACTGGCGCTCCACCAGACGGTGTGCATAGTAAATAGGCGCTGGCATCAGTTCCGGCGTTTCATCGCAGGCATAACCAAACATCAAACCCTGGTCACCCGCGCCGGTGTTGAGGTGGTCATCCGACGCATGGTCCACGCCCTGGGCGATGTCGTTGCTTTGCTTGTCGTAGGCCACAAGCACAGCACACCCCCGGTAGTCAATGCCGTAGTCGGTGTTGTCATAGCCAATGCGTTTGAGCGTATCGCGCGCCACCTGGATGTAGTCCACGTGCGCGTTGGTGGTAATTTCCCCGGCCAGCACCACGAGACCCGTGTTGCACAGGGTTTCCGCAGCCACGCGCGAGCGAGGGTCCTGCTTGAAAATAGCATCGAGAATCGCATCAGAAATCTGATCGGCCACCTTGTCGGGATGGCCTTCGGAGACGGATTCGGAAGTAAAGAGAAAATCGTTCGACATGGCGTACAAGCTCCAAAAAAATAAACAAACCCTGCGCGTTGCTTGGGCTTTTGGAGCTTTCGGCGAACGCTTTAGCAGATGGGTCAAAACAGATACGTCTGACAAGGCACAATAGCAACCCCTTTTGATTGCAACAATGCGCGTCGCCCTGCAAGTAGTTCCGTAACTCGGCGACGGGCGCGATTCTATCCCAGACACAAAACCTCAGCACAAAACCCCAGACATGAAATTGTTGTTCAAGGCACTCTCCCATTTTCCCCTGTGGCTGTTGCACGGCATTGGCTGGTTGCTGGGTTGGATCACGTTTTGGGCATCTTCCGTTTACCGCCAGCGCTTTCAAACCAATGTAGCCCGAGCCGGTCTGGCGCGCGCCGACTGGATGCGCGCGGTGGGCGCCGCCGGGCAACTGCTGGCCGAACTGCCCCGCATCTGGTTTGGCAAACCACCTCCCTTGCAGTGGGATGGCGCGCAGCACATTGAAGCAGCCCTGGCATCCGGCAAAGGGGTGTTGTTTCTCACCCCGCACATGGGATGCTTTGAGGTATGCGGCCAAGCCTATGCATTCCGGTACGGTCAGCACAACAACCGCCCCATGACGGTGCTGTTTCGCCCCCCGCGCAAAACGTGGCTGGTATCGCTGGTGGCGCAATCACGCGCACGCCCTGGCTTGTTGACTGCACCAACAACGATGGCTGGCGTACGCCAGATGTTGAAAGCCTTGAAGAAAGGGGAATGTGTCGGGCTGCTGCCCGATCAGGTGCCACCCGCTTCACAGGGGCTGTGGGTTCCGTTCTTTGGCGTGGATGCCTACACCATGACCCTATCGGCCCGTCTGGTGCATCAAACCGGCGCTGCGGTGCTGCTAGCCTGGGGACAACGTTTGTCCTGGGGGCGCGGCTACATCGTCCATTACCGCCCCCTGGGTGAGACGCTTTCCGAAGACCTGCCCACGGCAGTGGCGCAAATCAACCGGGCCATGGAAGGCCTGATCCGGGAGTGTCCAAGCCAGTACCTGTGGGGCTACGCGCGCTACAAGGCGCCACGCGAGGCACTGTAAAAAATTGACCATGCTGACCCGTATGCTGACCCGTATTTTTTTGAAAATGATGTGCTGGCTGGGGTATCTGCCCTTGCCCGTGCTGCGCACGCTGGGAGCCATGCTGGGGTTGCTGCTCTACGTGCTGATTGCCTCCCGGCGGCGTGTGGTGTGCACCAACCTGCGGCTGTGCTTCCCTGCCTGGAGTCCGGCCAGGGTGCGCTGGTTGTCGATCCAGGTATTTATCCGCGTGACACAAAGCTGGCTGGACCGGGGCTGGCTGTGGCATGGACGGGAAGACCTCGTGCGCCAGCGCCTGCAGGTGACGGGCGCGCTTGATGCGCTTTCAGGCAATCAACCCACCGTGATTTTCGCACCGCATTTCGTGGGACTGGACGCCGGCTGGACAGCGTTGACCCAGCAGCTTCCCCGGCGCTTCACCACCATTTACACCGACCAATCCAACAGAATAGCCGATGCCTGGATTTTGCAGGGCCGCCAGCGTTTTGGCTCCTGCCGTCTGTTTGGCCGTATCGAAGGTGTCAAACCAATTCTGGAAGGTCTGCGCAAAGGGGACCCACTCTACCTGTTGCCGGACATGAACTTTGGTCCGCATGAATCGGTGTTCGTTCCGTTCTACGGCGTACCCGCATGCACGGTGCCGTCGCTGCCACGCTTTGCCAGACTCGGCCGCGCCAAGGTCGTCCCCGTCCTCACCCGCATGACACCCAGCGGCTATACCATCGAAGTCCTGCCCGCCTGGAGTGATTACCCCACGGGCGATCTTCTGTCCGACACAGCCCTGATGAATACCCGATTGCAAGACTACATCGACACCATGCCGGAACAGTATTACTGGGTGCATAAACGTTTCAAAGACCGCCCCAACGGCGAGCCGGCGCCTTATTGAGCGCACAAAAGTTCAGCGCTGATCCAGCAGTTTATCGAGGAGGTTTGGCTTGTCCCAGTCACACAGTTTTCTGCCCAGCACATACAAATCTTCACCTGGCAGAACTTTCCCTGATGCCCCAGTCTGCCCGTTTCGGATCGTGCTGGCCATGCGCGTGGCGCATTCCAGCATGTATTGCCCCACCTCGTCCGCCACGCCCGGTTTGCCATAGCGATACAGTTTGAAAACCAGCATATCGCCAATGCGTTCGATCTTGTGGGGTTCATAGTACGCATTCATACCCGGCAGAGTCTGGCGCTCATCCGGGTTGACAGGCGGCGGCATCACATCTTCGGTAATGGCAGCGCAGGGCAATACCACAAGTGCCAGGAGGATCGAAATCGCTTTGGAATACAACATGGTCACTTCACCCCAACTTCCACGACAAGGTTTCACCGGCACACAAAGGCTTGAGTTGCGCCTGATCAAAGGGATAACTCTGGGGCAGCGTCCAGTTGGCGCGTCGAAGGGTCACTGTGCCCTGGTTGCGTGCCAGACCATAGAAATCAGGCCCAAAGAAACTGGCAAAGCCCTCCAGCTTGTCCAACGCTGCCGCCGCATCGAACGCCTGGGCATACAACTCCAGCGCGCTTGCCGCAGTGTAACAACCGGCACAGCCGCTGGCATGCTCCTTGAGGTGGGCGGGATGTGGCGCGCTGTCGGTGCCCAGAAAGAACTTCGGGTTGGCGCTGGTCGCGGCGCGCACCAGGGCAAGGCGATGTGCTTCCCGCTTGAGTACCGGCAGGCAGTAATAATGCGGACGAATACCACCGCTGAAAATGGCATTGCGGTTGTAGAGCAAATGGTGGGCCGTGATGGTGGCGGCAGTAAAGGCATCCGCCTGCGCCACATACTGTGCTGCATCTCGGGTCGTGATGTGTTCCAGCACGATTTTGAGCTCGGGAAAATCACGCCGCAAGGGAATCAACTGGGTGTCGATGAACACCGCTTCGCGGTCAAACACATCAATATCGGCGGCAACGACCTCTCCATGCACCAGCAATGGCATTCCTTCGCGCTGCAGTGCCTCCAGCGTCTTATAAGTTTTGCGCAACTCGGTCACACCAGCCTCGCTGTTGGTGGTAGCACCAGCAGGATAGAGTTTGACCGCCACCACCCCCGCTGCCTTGGCGCGCACGATTTCATCAGGGGGAAGCAAATCGGTCAGATACAAGGTCATCAACGGCTCAAAACGCAAGCCGGATGGAACCGCTGCCAGGATGCGTGCACGGTAGGCCTGCGCCTGTGCAGCCGTGGTGATAGGTGGACGCAGATTGGGCATGATGACAGCGCGACCAAACTGCGCCGCCGTATGGGGCACTACGGTATGCAGCGCCGCACCATCACGCACGTGCACATGCCAATCGTCGGGCTTCGTCAGGGTGAGTTCATCCATGCCGAATATCCTACATCCACAAGGGCCAGAAAAACAAAAACCACCGAAATGGTATTTACCAAATGGTGGTTAGGGTGATTGGTTGCGGAGGTTAGATTTGAACTAACGACCTTTGGGTTATGAGCCCAACGAGCTACCAGGCTGCTCCACTCCGCGTTGTCGATTATACGCCTATTGTGCCTGCGCTTGCACCTCAGTTGTATCAACTTTTTCAGGACGGTCCAGCAATTCGACCAAAGCCATGGGTGCGTTATCACCAACCCTGAAGCCAATCTTCAAAATACGCGTATAGCCCCCGGGACGCACCTTGAAACGTGGCCCCAGCACATCAAAGAGTTTGGTAACGCTGTCACGGTCACGCAACCTGTCAAACGCCAGACGACGATTGGCAACACTCGCTTCCTTGGCCAAGGTAATCATGGGTTCAACAACACGACGCAATTCCTTGGCTTTTGGAAGTGTCGTCTTGATAACCTCATGTTCAATCAATGCATTCATCATGTTACGCAACATCGCCAGACGATGTGCGCTGGTGCGATTAAGTTTACGTAGTCCGTGTCCATGCCGCATGGTAATATTTCCTTTAATTATTTAAAAGGCAGCCGGATAAGGTACTGCCCTGCCAGGTTATGCGTTATGTGCCTTGAAGCGCCTTGACTCAACGCTTTTCCAGCGTCGCAGGGGGCCAGTTTTCCAGCTTCATCCCCAGCGTCAAACCACGCGATGCCAGCACTTCCTTGATTTCATTCAAAGATTTCCGCCCCAGGTTCGGGGTTTTGAGCAGCTCGTTTTCAGTGCGTTGAATCAGATCGCCAATATAGTATATATTTTCGGCCTTGAGACAATTTGCGGATCGAACCGTCAACTCCAGCTCATCCACCGGACGCAACAAAATCGGATCGAACTGTGCACTACCACGCGAACTCGGCGCATCAAATGCAGTCAGCTCACTGCCCTCCAACTGTGCAAATACCGCCAGTTGCTCGACCAGTATCTTGGCGGAGGCTCGAACAGCCTCCTCTGCAGACACCGCACCATTTGTCTCGATTTCGACGACCAACTTATCCAGGTCAGTGCGCTGCTCCACACGCGCGCTCTCCACCGTGTAGCTGACACGCTTTACCGGAGAGAACGACGCGTCCAGAACAATACGGCCAATAGATTTGTTCGGCTCATCGCCATGCCGACGCATGGTACCCGGAACATAACCACGCCCTTTCTCGACCTTGATTTGCATATCCAATTTTCCACTTTGAGATAAATTGGCAATCACATGCCCTGGATTTATTATCTCAACATCATGCGGAACCTGAATATCTGCAGCTGATACAACACCCTCAGTATCCTTGCGCAAACTCAAGGTCACTTCTTCGCGATTATGGAGTTTGAAAACAACTCCCTTCAAATTCAAGAGTATATTAACAACATCCTCTTGAACACCGTCAATGGAAGAATATTCGTGCAACACTCCCGCAATAGTAACCTCGGTTACAGCATACCCCGGCATTGACGCCAACAAAACCCTGCGCAATGCATTTCCAAGCGTATGCCCATAACCACGTTCAAATGGCTCAAGCGCCACCTTTGCACGATTGTTGGCTAGTTGTTCAACGCTGATGGATTTGGGTTTAAGCAAATTATTCTGCATACATACCTTCCCTCAATACCCCCGACCCATTCTGTCAAAGAGGCTGATGAAGTGCCTTGACTGAGTACCCCGCAGTCAAGGTACGATTTCAATGATTCATATACCAATCAACGTGAATACAATTCAACGATCAAAGATTCGTTAATATCAGCACCAAACTGATCACGATCCGGTATTGACCTGAACGTACCTTCCGCTTTGTCGCTACTAACCTCAACCCAGGAGGGGAAGCCAACTTGTTGCGCCAATTGCAATGCCTCAATCACCCGGTTTTGCTTTTTGGACTTTTCACGAACCGCCAGAATATCACCAGGCTTGACCTGGTAGGAGGGGATATTGACCGCGTTACCATTCACAGTGATGGCTTTGTGCGAAACCATCTGACGTGCTTCGGCCCGCGTGGAACCAAAACCCATACGATAAACAACGTTATCCAGGCGAGACTCCAGCAGGGATAACAAATTTGCCCCGGTATTTCCCTTGCGACGATCAGCTTCCTCAAAATAACGACGGAACTGGCGCTCCAGAATGCCATACATGCGCTTGACCTTCTGTTTTTCGCGCAACTGCAGTCCGTAGTCGGAAGTCCGGGCACCCGACGTACGGCCATGCTGACCGGGTTTCGAATCAAATTTTGCCTTGTCTCCTATAGCGCGCCGGGCGCTTTTGAGAAACAGGTCAGTACCTTCACGGCGAGAGAGTTTGGCCTTGGGGCCGAGATAGCGTGCCACTTGATCTTCCTTTTATGTCATCTGCCGCACAAGAATGCGGGAGCCGGCAACTCCTGCCGGCGGTGGGCTTGTTAATAACTTAGATGCGACGGCGCTTTTGCGGCCTGCAACCATTGTGAGGAACAGGTGTCACGTCAGCAATCATATTAATGCGAATGCCCAAAGCGGCCAAAGCACGAACCGAAGATTCACGTCCGGGGCCAGGACCTTTGATTTCAACATCAAGATTCTTTATACCCTGCTCGAGGGCGGCGCGCCCAGCCACTTCTGACGCGACCTGGGCAGCAAACGGCGTTGATTTGCGTGATCCTTTAAAACCTTGACCACCAGAAGACGCCCATGACAGTGCATTTCCCTGACGATCCGTAATGGTGATAATGGTATTGTTAAATGACGCATGAACGTGCGCGATACCATCCGCGACATTCTTGCGAACCTTTTTGCGCACGCGCTGCGCAGCACTACTTGAAGGAGCTTTTGCCATAAAATCTTCCAGTTATGTTTATTTCTTCAAGGCAGCAGCAGCCTTGCGCGGCCCTTTACGGGTACGGGCATTGGTTCGCGTACGTTGACCACGAACCGGCAAACCACGACGGTGACGGAAACCACGATAGCAACCGATATCCATCAGCCGTTTAATATTCATTGTCGTTTCACGACGAAGATCACCTTCGATAGTAAATTGCGCAATCTGGTCGCGAATTTTCTCCAAATCACCGTCGGTAAAATCTTTAACCTTCTTTGAATATGCAATACCGCATAATTCGCAAATTTTGCGTGCGCGACTGCGGCCAATACCGAATATGGCGGTCAAGCCAATTTCGGCATGCTGTTGTGGCGGAATGTTGATTCCAGCTATACGTGCCATTTTCGTCCTCTAAAACTCTTGCAATTAACCCTGCCGCTGCTTGTGCCGTGCATCTGTACAAATAACACGCACAACCCCCTTGCGACGGATGATCTTACAGTTACGACAAATCTTTTTGACTGAAGCCGAAACTTTCATATTTTCTCTCCTAAAACTATTCGCACCATTTCAACTCCGGTTCGAACGAAACACGTACACCATTCACTTTGCTCGGAAAACGATCCGCGCACGACTCAGGTCGTAAGGTGTCAACTCAACGGTCACTTTATCGCCAGGCAAAATCCGGATGTAATGCATACGCATCTTCCCGGAAATATGCCCTAACACGACATGCCCGTTCTCCAACTTAACCCGAAAGGTAGCATTGGGAAGATTCTCAACCACCTCACCCTGCATTTGAATTACATCATCTTTCGACATTCGAATTCACCGCCTTTCAAGAGGACTTAAAATTGGCCTTTTTTAAAAGCGACTCATACTGCTGCGACATCATGTAATTCTGAACTTGAGCCATGAAATCCATGGTAACCACCACGATAATCAAGAGCGAGGTGCCCCCGAAGTAGAATGGCACGTTGTACTTCAAAATCAGAAACTCTGGCAACAGACAAACAAAGGTAATATAGACAGCACCCGCCAGCGTCAGCCGCACCAGAATTTTATCAATGTACTTTGCGGTCAGATCGCCAGGTCGAATACCCGGAATAAACGCCCCACTCTTCTTCAGGTTTTCCGCAGTCTCACGACTATTAAAGACCAATGCCGTATAAAAGAAACAGAAAAACACAATAGCCGCAGCATACAACATGACATAAACCGGCTGACCAGGACTCAAAGTACTGGATATATCCTTCAACCACCGCATGGAGTCAGCCGAACTAAACCAGTTTGCAATAGTCGCTGGCAACAAGATAATCGAGGAAGCAAAAATCGGAGGAATGACCCCAGCCATATTAAGCTTCAAAGGCAAATGTGACGACTGCCCCCCGTATACCTTATTACCCACCTGACGCCTTGCATAATTAACAAGTATTTTACGCTGCCCACGCTCAACAAATACAACAAAGTACGTAACCACGCCAACCAGAACAACCACCAGCAACGCAACAACAGGACCCATTGCCCCGGTACGAACCAACTCGAGCAAGCCACCTACCGCACTCGGTAAACCAGCAGCAATACCACCAAAGATTAGTATCGAAATACCGTTGCCCAAACCCCGTTCAGTGATTTGCTCACCCAACCACATCAAGAACATGGTTCCGGCTGTCAGGGTGACAACCGATGTCAGCCTAAATCCGAACCCAGGTGCAATCACCAAACCAGCCGAAGACTCCAGCGCCAAGGCAATACCCAGGGACTGAAACAGTGCCAAGCCCAGGGTGCCATACCGGGTGTACTGCGTGATCTTGCGCCGTCCCGCCTCCCCCTCTTTTTTTATTTGTTCAAAGGTCGGAATTACATACGTCATCAATTGCATGATGATCGATGCCGAAATATAGGGCATGATTCCCAATGCAAAAATGGTAAAGCGCGACAACGCTCCACCAGAAAACATATTAAACAAGCTCAGAATGCCGCCCTGCTGCCCCTTGAACAGTTGTTGCAACTGTGCGGGGTCGATTCCTGGAACAGGAATATGCGCCCCGACACGATAGACCACCAACGCGAGTAACAGGAAAACCAACCGACGACGCAAATCGCCAAACTTGCCCGTCTTTGCCATTTGTGCTGCGGAAGTTACCACTGACACCTCAAAATATTCGGGATCAGGAGACGCTGCCACCGGCAGCTTCTATCGCAACCTTAACAGAGGCAGTAACAGCAATACCCTTGAGATTCACCGCTTTCGCCAAGGAGCCAGTGTTGACAACCTTGACAACCTTTGTCAACTGATTAACCAATCCAGCCTCCTTCAGCGTCAGCAGATCCACCTCTGTCACACCCAAGGTATTCAACACGCCTAGCGTAACTTCTGCATTGAATTGCAAAGAGCGCGACTTGAAACCACGCTTTGGCAAACGCCGATGCATCGGCATTTGACCACCTTCAAATCCGACCTTGTGATAGCCCCCGGCTCTGGAACGTTGACCTTTGTGACCACGACCCGCCGTCTTTCCCAACCCCGAGCCGATGCCACGACCAACGCGACGTTTGTAGTGCTTCGCACCCTCTGCAGGCTTAATGCTATTGAGCTTCATTGTTCTACCCTTAGAGCACCCGGACCAGGTAACTGATTTTGTTAATCATTCCACGCACCTCCGGCGTATCCACCAGTTCACGCGTACTACGAATCTTTCGCAACCCCAGACCACGAACGGTGGCGCGATGGGACTCTTTACAACCAATCGGACTACGCACCAATTGGATTTTTACGGTTTGCTGTGCAGTCATACCCATTTACCCATCCAATCAAACAAAGAGTTCTTCCACCGTCTTGCCACGCTTGGCAGCAACCTCCGCCGGCGTAGTCGACACAGATAACGCATCCAGTGTTGCACGAACCATGTTATAGGGATTCGTAGAACCATGACTCTTAGCCACGATATCTGTAATACCGACGACTTCAAATACCGCACGCATCGGACCGCCAGCGATGATGCCCGCGCCCTTCGGAGCCGGCATCATCATGACATTAGCAGCCCCGTGATGGCCCTTCACCTTGTGATGAATGGAGCCATTTTTAAGCGAAATCTTGATCATGTTACGACGCGCTTCTTCCATCGCTTTTTGCACGGCAGCAGGCACTTCCTTTGACTTGCCCTTACCCATGCCAATACGACCATCACCGTCACCAACAACGGTCAAAGCGGCGAATCCTAGAATTCGCCCACCCTTCACCACTTTAGTCACGCGATTAATCGCAATCATTTTCTCCCGCAGACCATCCTCCGGTCCGTCGGTCTTGCCCTGCATCTTCGCTTGTACTTTAGCCATTTGTAATTCCCGATCCGCTTAGAACTGCAAACCCGCTTCACGTGCCGCATCCGCCAACGCTTTTACGCGACCATGGTACGCAAAACCCGCACGATCAAATGCGACTTTTTCAATGCCAGCCGCCTTTGCCTTTTCCGCCACACGCTTGCCAATCATCTGTGCTGCAGCGATATTGCCGCCTTTTCCACCTGCCCCGAGCACCGTACGCACTTCCGGCTCATTGGTTGACGCAACCACCAACACCTTGGCGCCATCGCCAGAAATCACGCTGGCATAAATATGCAGATTTGTGCGATTCACCGTCAACCGCGCAACATTCTGAGCAGCAATGCGAATCCTGGTTTGCCGCGCCCTGCGCAAGCGCTGCTCTTTTTTTGTCAACATCATTGCAGCTCCTTATTTCTTCTTGGTCTCTTTAATTGCGATCTTCTCATCAGCATAACGTATCCCTTTTCCCTTATAGGGCTCCGGAGGACGCACAGCACGAATTTCAGCAGCGACCTGACCAACACGTTGACGATCAGCCCCTTTTACCACGACCTCGGTCGGCGATGGCGTCGCAACTATAATTCCCGCAGGCATATCAATATTCACCGGATGCGAATACCCCACGGACAGATTCAATTTTGTTCCAGTGGCCTGGGCTTTATAACCCACACCAACCAGGCTCATTTTCTTTTCAAACCCCTTCGTCACGCCAACAACCATGTTACTCACTAATTGACGCATAGTGCCCGACATGGCATCTGCCGCACGAGAATCGTTTATTGGCTTAAAACTCAATTTTCCAGCATCATTCACCAAAGAAACCAGGGAGTTGAGCTTCAATTGCAAAGCACCGCCGCTACCCTTGACACTGATCTGATCACCCTGCACCAAAACATCAACGCCAGCAGGAACCATTACCGGTAATTTACCTACACGAGACATATTAAATTTCTCCTCCAGGCCCAAATTCAGGCGACATAGCACAAAACTTCGCCACCAACACCGGAAGCACGCGCCTTACGATCAGTCATAACACCCTTTGGAGTTGTCACAATTGCAACCCCAAGACCATTCTGAACTTGCGGGATGGCAGAACTACCACGATAAACACGCAAGCCAGGACGACTGACCCGCTCTATGCGCTCAATAACCGGGCGACCCGCATAATACTTGAGAAGTATTTCCAGCTCAGCCTTGCCACCGGTCACGGAAACTTTAAAGCCATCAATATAACCCTCATCTTTCAAAACTTGGGCAATTGCAACTTTCACCTTGGAAGACGGCACCAATACAACCGTCTTAGCCACCATTTGCGCATTACGAATGCGAGTTAACAAATCGGCAATGGGATCACTCATGCTCATACTGAATTCTCCTGCCGCTTACCAACTGGCCTTGACAATGCCGGGAATCTCTCCGACAAAGGCCATTTCACGTATCTTGGCCCGACCCAGTCCAAAATGCTGAAAGGTTCCGCGTGGACGCCCCGTAATTGCACAACGATTACGCTGCCGAGTCGGATTAGCATTACGCGGAATTTTTTGCAAACCAAGACGCGCAGTCATACGCTCTGCATCGGTTCGTTTGAAATCATCGGCAATTGCCTTGAGTTCAGAGTATTTCTTGGCATACTTCGCAACCAACTTGTCACGCTTGAGCTCACGCTCGATTAAAGCCTTCTTAGCCACAAAACACCTCAATTCTTGAACGGAAAACGAAAGCCGAGCAGCAACGCCTTGCACTCTTCATCGGTCTTGGCGGTCGTAGTAATGCTTATATTCAGGCCACGCAAAACATCCACCTTGTCATACTCAATTTCAGGGAAGATTATTTGCTCTTTAACACCAATGTTGTAATTACCACGACCATCAAACGCTCGACCAGAAATACCACGAAAGTCACGCACACGAGGCAAGGCAACCGTAACAAAACGATCCAAAAACTCGTACATCCGCACACCTCGCAGAGTCACCATGCAACCAATCGGCTGATTTTCACGAATTTTGAAACCCGCAATCGCCTTCCTTGATTTTGTGACTACCGGCTTTTGACCTGCAATCTTCGTCAGATCACCAACCGCATTATCCATTACCTTCTTATCAGCCACAGCCTCACCAACACCCATGTTGAGAGTGATTTTCGTCAACCGGGGAACCTGCATAGCCGAGACATAACCAAACTTGGCCATCAACTCCGGCACCAGTTTTTCACGAAATTGTTGTTGCAAGCGCGCCATATTCATGCCACCTTAATTTCTTCGCCAGTGGACTTATAGACGCGCACGCGCTTACCACCATCCAACACCTTGATACCCACCCGATCTGCCTTCCCTGTTGCAACATTAAATATCGCCACATTCGACTGATGCAAGGGCATCGCCTTCTCCAGAATACCACCCACCGTGTTTTTCATCGGATTCGGTTTAACATGCTTCTTCACCATATTCAACCCGTCAACAATCACGTGAGAGTCATCCTTACGAGAGGACACTTTTCCGCGCTTGCCTTTATCACGCCCCGCAATAACAACAATCTCATCACCCTTGCGAATCTTGTTCATGACATATCCTCACAAAACTTCAGGAGCCAAAGACACAATCTTCATGAACCTTTCTGTACGCAACTCACGCGTCACCGGCCCAAAGATACGCGTTCCGATAGGCTCCAACTTGGCATTGAGCAACACCGCCGCATTCCCATCAAACTTGACCAAAGAACCATCAGCACGCCGTATTCCTTTGGCAGTACGAACCACAACCGCACTGTAAATATCGCCTTTCTTGACGCGACCACGCGGCGCAGCCTCTTTGATACTCACTTTAATAATGTCACCAACGCTAGCATAACGACGACGCGACCCGCCGAGCACCTTAATGCACAAAACGGACTTAGCGCCAGTATTATCAGCAACTTCCAATCGAGATTCTGTCTGGATCATTTCAATATTCCCAACTTGCACCAGGAGCAACACTGCCGAAACACGGCAAGCACCGACACCAAGCCAGTCTTGGGCCCGCTGTTTGCAACATGAACCACTCATGTACATTCATTTGGGCAGATAGTCTGCACTCATTTCGAGCGAAGCCCACGATTATGCCATCACTTTTTACACTTCCAGATATTTTTTCTACTTTTTATGCCACAAACTGCAAAATCATGCCGACACACTCCTGCGACAATCCACATCCGATTTGCAGCAACCCAAACACTGAAGTGCCATGAACGAGCGTATTGTTTTTATTGGTGGAGGAAACATGGCCAGTGCCATGATTGGCGGAATGTTGCGCCAAGGCTTTCCGGCTGAACAACTGGACGTAGTAGACCCGCTGCCCAGCGCGCAGGAACAATTACGCAAACAATTCGGCATCCGGGTCACAAACCAAGGTTACCCTGCTTTAGAACAAGCAACCCTGGTAATCTGGGCTGTCAAACCCCAGTCACTGAAGGAAGCCACCATTGCAGCCCGCTTGTACACAAGAAACGCCCTGCACCTTAGTGTGGCTGCCGGCGTTCGTAGCGACACCATTGCCCAGTGGCTTGACAACCAACACGTCGTACGGGCCATGCCCAACACACCTGCACTTATTGGAAAGGGGATATCAGCACTGTTCGCACGTGCTGCGGTGTCCGAACCCCAGCGCAGGCAAATCGAGCGCATCGCAGCAAGCACCGGAGAGTATCTTTGGTTGAGTAGCGAATCACAACTGGATGCAGCAACCGCCATCTCTGGTTCTGGTCCTGCCTACATGTTCTATTTTATGGAAACCATGACTGCAGCAGGTATCGAAATGGGATTGACGCATGAACAGGCTTATAAATTGACCGTCGCCACGTTTATTGGCGCGGGCGAACTAGCCCGCACGTCATCCGATCCACCAGAAATCTTGCGCCAACGCGTAACATCCAAGGGCGGCACCACACATGCGGCCATTACCTCGATGGAAGACAACCATTTGAAACACGTTTTTACAACTGCCCTGCATGCAGCGCAACACCGTGCAAAGGAGATGGGTGATACTTTTGGGCAAGAATAGAAACCAACGCATTCCATGCACGCAGCGTTAAACCGACTCCTTTATCGCCTTTATCTTTTACAAAGAAGACATCATCATGAACGAACAGCTAGTTACTTACAGCCTGACAGACGGCGTGGCCACTCTGACACTATGCAATGGCAAAGTCAATGCCATATCCCACCAATTGATTGCCGATTTCAACACCGCACTTGACCAAGCCGAGGCAAACCAGGCGGTGGTGGTAGTAACTGGTCAACCTGGCATTCTCAGTGGCGGCTATGACCTGAAAACCATGCTTTCTGGTCGACAGAATGCCATAGACCTCGTAACTGCAGGTTCGACTTTGGCACGTCGCATGCTCGCCCATCCTCACCCCATCATTGTTGCCTGCTCCGGTCATGCAGTGGCCAAGGGGGCATTCTTGTTGCTGTCGGCTGATTACCGCATCGGCGTGGAGGGTCCTTTCAATATCGGTCTCAACGAAGTCAAGATTGGCATGACCATGCACCAGGTAGGAATCACCCTCGCGCGAAACCGTCTAGGTAACGCCCACTTTCAACGTGCCGTCATCAATGCCGAAATGTTCACACCCTCGTCCGCTGTACCTGCCGGCTTCCTGGACCAGATAGTGGATACCGAACAACTACTACCAACGGCCACGGAAATAGCCCAACAGCTCAAGAGCCTGAACATGACGGCGCACAAGCAAACCAAACTCAAAGTACGCAAGGATTTCCTGGAGGCGCTGGATATTGCCATTGAAGCCGACAAACTTACCGGACTCTGAAACAAGAACCGCAGTGCTACATTGCACGCAATAACCAGCAAGGAGATAACCCATGACAAATGACGAAGACATCCGTGGCACGCTTGTCGAAAAGCTGCCTTTGCGCGCCCTGGGGCTCAGAACAGGCATGGCGCTTCAGACCCGGCGACTTGTTGAAGGAGCAAACAAAAAGGAGGCACAGTATCTTGGGGCCATCACAGGAAAAGGCGTGATGGTCGGCCCCATGGGTCCGGATGGAGTTAAAACCGAACTGGATGAGGGCGAAGTCTGTGTTGTGCGCGGCTTCACAGGCCAGTATGAATTTTCTTTCCTGAGCAAGGTTCTGCAAACTTTTGAAAAGCCTTTTGCATACGCACTGCTCGCATACCCGGCCCATGTTGATGCACGGATGGTTCGCCAGTCCATGCGAACAAAAGTTTCTTGGCCCACCACAGTTGAAATCCCGAACAAGGACGATCCGCTAAATCCGAAAACAGTAGAAGCGACCTTGGTGGACATAAGCATGCAAGGAGCCATGATCAAAGCCGATTCGCAACTCGCTGCAGTTGGCGAATCGGTGAAATTGTCAATGACTGTGGCTATTGATGGCACGCAAGAGGACCTCTCCGTTGTCGGTACCATTTGCCACAACAACAAGGCCGGAACTGAGGACTACTACTTTATCGGAATGTCCTTCAAGAACACGACGCAACACGACAAACTTGTACTGCACTACGTGACACAAACGCCACTAAACCAGCAACCGAACACTACCGAATAGCGTGGCAAATCAGTGCAGCATAATTCCACCGCCAACAGCACCTTTACCGGCACGGGCAGGAGGTGTGCACAGGCCACATTCGTAGTGACGCGCATTCTCATACGCCTCTGACACAAAATGGCCGCCGCATTTACTGCACCTGGTCATGGATAACATATGGTTGTCGATGAACTTGACGAGACGCCAGGCACGGGTAATGGACAATAGCGGATCCATACCACAAGCCGCGATCTGTTCGGTATAGAGCCGATAGGCTGCCATGACCGCATCAATGTCTTCCATGGCCGACACCTTGGTCAGATACTCGTAGATGTTTTGAAAAAGCGATGCATGGATATTGGGCTGCCAGGTCAGGAACCATTCCGTCGAGAATGGCAGCTGCCCCTTGCTAGGAGAGCGTCCGGCAACTTCCTTGTACAAGCGCAACAGACGTTCATACGACAAATCGGTTTCGCTTTCCAAAACCTGCAGACGCGCACCCAACTGAATCAATGCAACGGCGCGTTCGACTTGCCTGGAATCATTCAAAACACTTTTAGTGGCCATGGTATTGCTCCGGGAGAAGTTTAGAAAACGCCTTACATGGCTTCAGCGTAACGCCCGGCCATCAGGATGCTGGCGTGCAGCTTGGTGGTGGAATCATTGTCAACCTTGTTCACATTGTGATTGGTCAGCAAGCTCCAGACGATATCGTCATCCACCCGGAAACGACACAACAGCATGTTGCCCGAAGCAATTTTCAGAACCTGGGCCGAAGACAATGCAGCAATCATGTCTGCAGCTTCCTCGGACAAGCCTAAACGAAACAAGGCTTCCGCCTTATCCTGGCGAATCAGATTTTGCGCCAGCATGAGATAGGTCAGATTAGCTTCCCGGATTTCAGCCTGGATTTGGTCGTTGGTCATTTTGTGCTCCTGGTTCCTGGTAGTGGGGGCAATTCGTTTGAATCGCCATGGGTCTATTCTGGCTGTAACGAACAAAAACTTAAATCAGAAAGCCGCTAATCCAGATGTCAGAAAAATGCGGAATGCTTGTAGGGAATTCCCCTACAAACCGTATAACCGACCGATCAACCGCCCTTGAGCAACTGCAACACGGAGTTGGGCAGCTGATTGGCTTGCGCCACCATGGCGGTGCCAGCCTGCTGCAATATCTGGGTGCGCGTCAGGTTCGCTGTTTCCAATGCAAAATCGGCATCCTGAATGCGTGAACGCGAAGCACTCAGGTTTTCCGAGGTGGTTTGCAAACTGGTAATGGCGGTTTCAAAACGCGATTGCAAAGCGCCAAATTTAGCCCGTTGACTGGCAATCACCGAAATCCCGGCATCCACCGTGCTCAAAGTGCGCGTGGCCGCGTCCACGGTGGATACATCCAGGGTATTGACCGCTTGCAATTGGCTGGCTGAAGCAGCTGAGGTGAAAAAGCTGGTGGAGGGAGTCCCTTGCACTGCGGCTACACCGGCAGTGGTGAGAATACCAAAGGTCTTGTCGGAGTCCAGGGTGATGGCGCCCGTGACGTAACCATCATCTGGTGCATTGGTAATGACCGCTCGCGGTGCAGCACCACCAACATCCCCCATTTCAAATTGTCCCTGCGATGTGTTGGTATTAGTAATCTTGATGTCATTACCTGCATCATTAGTCAAAATGATTCCGGTGCCATTGGTGTTAAGTCTGGCAGTAACCCCCGTAGCGGCAGACTTGTCGTTGAAGGCTGTCACGGCCGCCGCCAGTCCGTCTGGCGTATTGGCTGCCACGGGAGGAGCACTGCCAGGAATGGCACCCACGTTGAATGCCACGGAAACCGGCGTGCTTGCATCGTTGCTCGACACCACTGCCAGAACATAACTTCCTGGATTATCGAAAGTATTCATCTCAATTTCCGTGCGCGCAAGCGCCAACACGCCGGTGATGGGGGTCTGGTTATTGATCGCTGTCGCAACTGTTTTTGCACTATCCCCGGCTGAAATAGTTATAACAGCGCTCCCGGAGGCTCCATTGATGGTCAACGCATCCGCAGTGATGCTGGACGTAGCAGACACTCCGGCAGTGGTTGGATTGGTTCCAACCGGTGTTGGCGTACCCAGCACCAGATCACCAGGACCGCCGGTACTGGTAGCAATCACGGAACCGATTCGGTTATTGCCATATTTACTGGTACTGAAATTCGCTGTGGTGGCAATGATGGTCTGATGCGCATTGGCGCCAACCTGGAAAGAAGCCGACGTGAAACTGCCATCCAGAATGTTCTGACCATTGAACTGGGTAGTTTTCGCGATCCGGTCCAGTTCAGCACTCAACTGGTTCACTTCGGCATTCAGCGCAGCGCGGTCACTGGCACTGTTGGTGGCATTGGCCGATTGCACGGCCAATTCACGCACCCGCTGCAAAATGGTCGAGGCACTATTCAATGCACCTTCCGCCACTTGCGAGAGCGAAATACCGTCATTGGCGTTGCGCGCCGCCTGGTTAACACCACGAATTTGCGCCGTAAAACGTTCGCTGATAGCCAGACCGGCTGCGTCGTCTTTCGCGCTGTTGATACGCAGCCCGGAAGACAAGCGGTTCATGGAAGTAGCCATTGCCAGTTGTGACGTTGACAGATTGCGCTGCGCGGTCAGCGACTGGATGTTGGTGTTGATGGTGGATGACATTGCAAAGCTCCTAATAAATGATGAACCGGCCTCGCCGCCGATTTCGAAGCCAGATCAGCTGAGGGCAATCAGTAGCGATGGGTAAATTGTGGACAGCACACGCAATTTCATTAGCCCAAAAAAAGGGGTAAACCACGCCCAAATTTCAATAAGTTCCACAAGCCCGGCAGGAGCAACTTTTGAACCCAAGAATTGGCGGTTTTTTGCCCTGCTTTTGCAGCACAAGTTCATGACCGAATCACCCGAAAACAAATCCAACGGGCTCTTGAGGGTTCGTCGTCCGGGAAGCGCCCTAGTGGTGCACCGGTCATAGCTGCCAGCAACAGTGCTGGCGTTGGGATCGGTCTAGCACCGGATTTAGGGACATCTTTTAGGAGTTATCAAAATGGCTGCAATCATCAACACCAATATTCAATCACTGAATGCGCAACGTCAGCTGACGGTAAGTCAGGCATCGTTGGCCACATCCATGCAACGCTTGTCGTCCGGGCTACGCATCAACAGCGCCAAGGATGATGCCGCCGGTTTAGCCATCGCTGAACGGATGGGTTCTCAGGTTCGTGGGCTCAACCAGGCTTCACGCAACGCAAACGACGGTATTTCGCTGGCACAAACCGCAGAAGGCGCGCTCAATTCGGCCACAAGCATTCTGCAACGTGTACGCGAACTGTCGGTGCAATCCGCCAACTCCACCAACACCGCCAGCGACCGTGCCGCCTTGAACGATGAGGTCGGACAACTAGGGCAGGAATTGCAACGTATTGCGCAAACCACCCAGTTCAATGGCAAAAATCTGCTGGATGGCACACTTACTTCGTCGACATTTCAGGTTGGTGCCAATGCAAACCAGACCATTACCGCTTCAACGACCAACTTCCAGACAAGCAAATACGGTAGTTACAGAATGGGCTCGGTTGTTGCCGGTAGCCTGACAGCCAATACCGCAGCAGGTGACCTCAATACGGGATCCACTGCGACAAACACAACTTCCTCAGCGGTAGCCGCAGCCGCTGTAGGAGCAACATTAGGGGAAACCAAGGGCGCAACCGGCTCTTCAATTGCCGGTGAGACATTGACGGTGAATGGATCCCTTGGCGCCGCGCAGGTGACAGTAGCTGCCGGTGACAGCGCCAAAAATGCTGCAGCCCTGATTAACGCAAAAACCAACGCCACAGGAGTCACGGCAACAGCGCGCACGGAACTTGATCTCACTGCTCTTACCGCAACTTCCAGTTTTTCTCTCAACATCGTTTCAGACAACGCTGTGGCAGTGAATGTTTCGTTCATGACGGGTGCCGCCAACAATGCTGACGGACTGGCGGCGGGGATTGCCGCCTTTAACGACAAGTCATCGACGACTGGTGTGACTGCCAAACTGAACGATGCCGGTACCGGGATCACCCTGACCAATGCGTCAGGCGAAGATATTCTGATTGAAAACGCTTCGGGCGATGCAGCAACCACGGTCGACGTAGGTGCTGCCGGCGCGGCGGGAATCACAATTGCCGGAGAAGCTGGCGGTGGATTGACAGCAGGCAGCGTGGCTTATGGCACGGGTTCTTTAACGCTGGACTCGGACAAGAGTTTTGGCCTTACCAGCACCCTGACGGCAGACAACACCACCAAAACGGGTTTTTTCACAGGTGTAGGCGGAGCGAATGCTGCGCAGCTGCAAAGCGTGGACACCATGGATGTGGGCACCGTGGAAGCAGCCACACGTACATTGTCCATTGTGGATGGGGCGATTGGCGCCATTACAAGTCAACGTGCCAAGTTCGGTGCCTTGCAGTCCCGCTTCGAAACCACCATTTCTAACTTGACCACGTCATCCGAAAACCTGAGTGCAGCGCGCTCACGCATCCAGGATGCCGACTTTGCCATGGAAACCGCCAACCTGTCACGTTCACAAATCCTGCAGCAAGCTGGCACAGCGATGGTGGCACAAGCGAATCAGTTACCAAATGGCGTAATGTCCTTGTTACGTGGTTAGACCTTCTGATCGCACACCCTGCTTTGACAGAAAACCGCCTCCGGGCGGTTTTTTTTTGCTCCTATTTTGCAAAAGACAGAAAGCATGTAATTGCGCCAATGACCAGCGTCATGCCATGCAATTCAAAGCATCACCAACACATTAAATCTGCCAGGCATGCGCAAATAATTCTCAAGTTTATTGATAACAACCCGAAAACTATCGCAACGGGCCATTGTATGGTTCGTCGTCCGGAGAGCATCTCTCGTGGTGCACCGGTCGTGGCTGCCAGCAATGCTGGCGTTGGGATCGGCTTAACGCCGGATTAGGTATATCTTTCAGGAGTAATCAAAATGACTGCAACCATCAACACCAACGTGCAATCGTTGAATGCGCAGCGTAACTTGAGTACAAGTCAATCGTCGTTATCGACGTCAATGCAACGTTTATCGTCGGGCTTGCGCATTAACAGCGCCAAGGATGACGCGGCGGGCTTGGCTATCGCAGAGCGCATGACTTCTCAAGTACGGGGGCTGAATCAAGCCTCACGCAATGCCAACGACGGCATATCACTGGCACAAACAGCTGAGGGCGCACTCAGTTCTGCAACAGGCATTTTGCAACGCGTGCGTGAACTGGCGGTGCAATCGGCCAACTCGACCAATACCGCCAGCGACCGTGCTGCGTTGAATGATGAGGTTGGGCAGTTGGGACAAGAGTTGAATCGCATAGCACAAACCACGCAATTCAACGGACAGAATTTACTGGATGGATCATTAACATCATCGGCATTCCAGGTGGGGTCTAATTCCGACCAGACAATTACCGCGACCACGGCCAATTTCTCTACCAGCAAGTATGGCAATTTCCGTCTTGGATCTGTGGTGGCAGGATCACTCACTGCGAATACAGCCAAAGGTGATTTGAATGTCGGCTCGACTGCGACCAATACCACTTCAGCAGCGGTGACGGCGGCGGCTGCTGGTGCCACGCTGGGAGCAACCAAGGGTGCTACAGGCTCCTCGATTACCGGCGAAACCCTGACGGTGAACGGTTCTCTCGGATCAGCATCCGTGACCGTTGCAGCCGGTGACGGCGCCAAGGCGGTGGCTGCCCTGATCAACGCAAAAACCAGTGCAACTGGCGTGAAAGCATCGGCACGCACAGAACTCGATTTGACAGCGCTGACAGCGAGTTCCAGTTTTTCTCTGAACATTGTGTCTGACAATGCAGTGGCTGTAAATGTTTCATTTACGTCTGGTGCTGTGAATAATTCCGAAGGTTTGGCTGCAGGCATTGCAGCGTTTAATGATAAGTCGTCGACAACCGGGGTAACAGCAAAATTAAATGATGCCGGCGACGGGATCACGTTGACCAATGCATCTGGAAATGATATTTTGGTCGAAAACGCCTCGGCGAACGCGGTTTCAGTCACTGTCGGTGCGGCAGGCGGGGCTGCAGGCGTCACAGTCGCTGGTGATGCTGGAACTTTAGCGGCGGGCAGCGTCGCATACGGCATAGGGTCTTTGACCCTGGATTCCGACAAAAGCTTTGGCGTGGTCAGTACGGTGACGGCAACCAGTGCCGGAAAAACAGGATTTTTCCTGAATACTGGCAGTTCGAATGCTTCACAGCTACAAAGCGCGGACACTATGGATGTGGGGTCGGTTGAGTCGGCGACACGCACTTTGTCCATCGTGGATGGAGCTATCAGCGCTGTAACCAGCCAGCGTGCCAAATTCGGTGCTTTGCAGTCACGCTTTGAAACCACAATCTCCAATTTGGCCTCTTCATCTGAGAACCTGAGTGCCGCACGTTCGCGGGTACAGGACGCCGATTTTGCGCAGGAAACTGCCAATTTGTCACGGTCGCAAATTTTGCAACAAGCCGGCACGGCCATGGTGGCGCAAGCCAATCAGTTGCCGCAAGGTGTTTTATCGTTGCTGCGATGAGGTCGGACCTCAGACCATTCGCTGGTCATGCCACCTTGAAAACGGACTTCGGTCCGTTTTTTTATGGCTAAACGGTGCACTGGTTTTTGATTGTGTGCGGATAGTGCAAATTATTATTCAAATAACACTCAAGAAATTCCAGTATATGCCGATTACACCCCCCTTTATCGTTATATGGAATAGCACGACAAAATATTATTCAATCAACACTCAAGAAGTATTAATATATGCCGATTACAAGTCCATTTTTTCTCGCACGGCGACACATCTCCTTACCTAACTCATTGATTCACCTAAAAAAACTCCAGGCCGCGTAATCAAAGGAATTGAATGACTTTCTTGCCGCATTTTCAATAAAAATAATGCATCTTGTCTAAAGATAATATCCAAACATCCGAAAATAATTTCAACGGACTTTTAAAGGTTCGTCGTCCGGATGGCACATATTGTGCCCCGGTCGTGGCAGCCGATGGCACTGCTGTTGGCGTTGAGATCGGTCTGATGCCGGATTTAGGGACATCTTTTAGGAGTTATCAAAATGACAGCAACCATCAACACCAACGTTAATTCGTTGAATGCGCAGCGCAATCTGACCATGAGTCAAACGTCGCTATCGGTTTCCATGCAGCGCTTGTCGTCGGGCTTGCGCATTAACAGCGCCAAGGATGATGCAGCGGGTTTGGCGATTGCTGAGCGCATGGGTTCTCAGGTTCGTGGATTGAATCAGGCTTCGCGCAATGCCAACGATGGCATTTCGTTGTCGCAGACCGCTGAAGGTGCACTCAATTCAGCCGGAGGTATTCTGCAACGGGTGCGTGAGTTAGCGGTGCAATCGGCCAACTCCACTAACACCGCAAGTGACCGTGCCGCGTTGAACGATGAAGTCGGGCAACTGGGACAAGAACTGCAACGCATTGCGCAGACAACACAGTTCAACGGGCAGAATTTGCTGGATGGCTCACTTTCTTCATCAAGTTTTCAGGTAGGCGCCAATGCAAACCAGACCATTACCGCAACAGCTGTCAACTTCCAAACCAGCAAATATGGTAACTATCGGTTGGGATCGGTGGTGGCGGGTTCTTTGACAGCCAACACTGCCAAAGGCGATTTGAATGTAGGCACTACCGCGACCAACACCACGTCGGCGGCAGTGACGGCAGCGGGGGTGGGCGCAACGCTGGGGGAGACAAAAGGCGCTACGGGCTCTTCGATTACCGGTGAAACATTAACCGTGAATGGCTCCCTTGGTTCTGCACAGGTAACTATTGCGGCAGGAGATAGTGCCAAAAATGCAGCTGCTTTGGTCAATGCACAGACCAATGCCACCGGTGTGAAGGCGACGGCACGCACTGAAGTGGACCTCACAACATTGACAGCGAATGAAAGTTTTTCTCTGAACATCGTTTCTGACAACAACGTAGCGGTAAATGTATCCTTTGTGACCGGGGCTGCAAATAATGCAGATGGCTTGGCTGCGGGGATTGCTGCCTTTAACGACAAAGCATCTTCTACAGGCGTGACGGCAAAACTCAATGATGCAGGCACAGGAATTACGCTAACAAATCAATCAGGTAACGATATTTTGATTGAAAATGCTTCGGCGGTTACAGCTTCAGTTAGTGTTGGCGCCGCAGGAACCGCTGGTGTTGCGATTGTAGGAGACACTGGCGCTTTGGCAGCAGGTAGTGTGGCGTATGCTACCGGCTCCCTGACTTTGGATTCGGACAAGAGTTTTGGCGTGGTCAGTACGGTGACAGCAGACAACACCGCAAAGGCAGGATTTTTCCTGAACGCAGGCGGGTCCAATGCTTCACAATTGCAAAGTGTTGACACGATGGATGTTGGGACAGTGGAGGCGGCAACACGCACCTTGACCATCGTGGATGGAGCAATTAGCGCGGTGGCCAGCCAACGTGCCAAGTTTGGCGCTTTGCAGTCGCGCTTTGAAACCACAATCTCCAATTTGTCTAGTTCATCTGAAAACCTGAGTGCAGCGCGTTCGCGCATCCAGGATGCAGACTTTGCCTCGGAAACCGCTAATCTGTCACGCTCGCAAATCCTGCAGCAGGCCGGCACAGCAATGGTGGCACAAGCAAACCAAGCTCCGCAGGGTGTGCTGTCCCTGTTGCGCTAGGTCTTTTTCAGCGGCACAATGCCGCGCGAACAATCAAAGAAACCGCCCTCGGGCGGTTTTTCGTTTTTGAAGCAGACCTAAATTCATCCTGAATTGATAGCTTTTACCGCACGGTCCATGAGGGATAGCGGTAGATTGCAGCATTCACATGCCATCAAAAAACATAGCGCTGCACGGTGTTGCTGAGTGGGTATTTTGGCCAGGGGCACACTCAAAAAGAACTGTTCAAACCCGGTGCGCTGGAGTTTGGTAGTAGTATTTGCCCATTATTGGTCAACTTCAGGGGCGCAATATGGGACAGCTATCAAGCAACCGGACGAACCGGGCAGATTGGGCACATACGCCGCGCGCGCTGGCGGCAAGGCTGGGCGCAAGCACCAAAGCAATCACCAGTGCTCCCAGCGTCAGTCGCTAGGTCTTCAAAGTTATTCATGGGGTGAACGAGATGGATTTTTTCAGGAATAGCCGAATCGGTACCCGGCTGGTGGTGCTGCTAGCGACGGTCATAAGCTTGCTGATAGCCATTGCATTTATTGGTCTATCCAACCTTGCCGTCATGGTACGGATGCATGAGGAAACCAATACCCACACGATTGTGCCCAATGAACAGCTTTCATCCCTGAGCAACGACTTTGCCGAGATGCGCTCACACGTGTTGCTTGCCCTGCAACACGCCCCTGATAGCCCGTTTCGCGCCATGCACAGCCACGCGACAAGCCTGCATACAGGAATCATCAGCCAGCGCCTGGAAAATAGCGAAACGGTCTGGAAGCGGTTTTCCGCGCGTCCGCTGGACGAAGACGAAGAAACCCGCCTGGTTGCAGCCGTCAATGCGGCACGCCAGTTGCTGATCAATGAGGGCGTTCGCCCGGCTCTGGACGCACTGCAAAGGGAAGAATTTCATGAGGCCAATCTGCTGCTGCTCAAGCAGGTCAATCCGCACCAGAATGCCTTCAACAAGGCTGCCGGTGAACTGTCGCTGTTTTATGAAAATGAACGCAAGCAAATTGGCGTGCAATCCGGGCAACGCTACGCCTTGGCGCGTGCCTGGATCATCGGTTCGGGCACGGCAGCCGTGCTGCTCTCGATTGTGTTTGGCCTGGTACTGGTGCGCTCCATCACACGGCCACTGGCTGAGGTGGTGGATGTAGCAAACCGGTTGGCCGAGGGGGATTTGAAAATCCGTTGCATGACCGATGGACGCGACGAGATATCCGATCTCAAGCGCGCCATGCAAAAGATGATAGACCGGCTGTCGCAAGTCATGTCCGAAACACAGGCTGTCGTCAGCGCCGCAGCCGCTGGCAATCTGGCCAAGCGCATTGATTTGCACGACAAGCGTGGTTTTTCCCATGAACTGGGCACCAGCATCAACCTGCTGGCCCAGACCAGTGCCACAGTCATGGCCGATGTGGGCGATGTGCTCAAGGCCATGTCCATTGGTGACCTGACCCGGCGTGTGGAGGGAGACTTCCACGGTGACTTCAACACGATCAAGAAAAATTTGAACGACTGCATTGAAGCTACCAGGCAGCAAGTCCATACGGCCAAAGCGATCTCGATGGGTGATTTGACGGTCAATGTCACGATTCGCAGCGAAGCCGATGTCATGGCCAAGAGCCTGATTGACGTAATCAAGGCCGTCAACGCTTTGGTGACGGATGCCCATGCGATAGCGCAAGCCACAGTTGATGGACGTATCGGTGCCCGTATTGACACCCTGCAACACCAGGGAGACTACCGCAAGCTGGCGCAAGGTTTGAACGCGGTGATGGTGGCCGTTGGCACACCCGTGCAGGAACTGCAGGCGGTGCTTGGTGCCATGGAAAATGGCAACCTGACCCTGTCGATGAAGAATAACTACAACGGCACCTGGGACGAGTTGAAGTCTGCCACCAACAACATGCTCGGGAAATTGGTGCAGGTGGTAACCGATGTCAACAGCGGAGCACAGTCCCTGGCAGGGGCCTCGGACGAGCTGAGTGCCACCGCACAATCCTTGTCGCAAGCGGCAAGCGAGCAGGCGGCAGGCGTTGAGGAAACCAGTGCTTCGATTGAGCAGATGGCATCTTCCATTGCCCAAAATACCGCAAACGCCAAGGTGACCGAAGGCATGGCCAGCAAGGCGGCAAAGGATGCTGTCGAAGGCGGCGAGTCGGTGAATGCCACGGTATCGGCGATGAAACAGATTGCCACCAAGATCAGCATCATTGACGATATTGCAGCGCAAACCAACCTCCTTGCGCTCAATGCGGCAATTGAGGCGGCGCGTGCCGGTGAGCACGGCAAGGGCTTTGCCGTGGTGGCGGCTGAGGTACGCAAACTGGCGGAACGCAGCCAGATTGCGGCGCAGGAAATCGGTCTATTGGCTACCAGCAGCGTTGATCTGGCGGAAAAAGCCGGCGAACTGCTGGAGAAAATGGTGCCAAGTATTCGCAAAACTGCGGATTTGGTGCAGGAAATTGCCGCAGCGTCGTCAGAACAATCCATCGGCGCGGGACAAATCAACTCGGCTGTCAACCAGTTGAGTCAGACAACCCAGCAAAACGCATCCAGTTCTGAAGAGCTGGCCGCCACTGCGGAGGAAATGAGTGGTCAGGCCGAGCAGTTGCAACAGACAATGGCGTTCTTCAAGCTCGAAGGCGTGTATAGGGGAAGTTGACGACCCTTGACCCCGGCACTGCAAACGCACATGGCGCTGAATTGCGAGTGAACGCCCCACATGGCCGAACCCCTGGTTGCCCAATATGGCCCCGATGTGCCCCAGGCCATTGCGCGCATGGTGGCGGCGGTGCACCCGCGCTTGGATGTAAGCAACCACACTAGCCAGACGCAGCGGGTGCTGGTGGATTTTGCGGTGCACTACATCAAGGCCAACGGCCAGAGCCGTGCCAAAGTTCCTGGGGCGATGCCCCAGGCTGGTATGCGGTTGCGCCGTTGGCGCGTAAGGCACGTAAGTCCGGTATTAGAGGGCCAAAGGCCCGGCTTGATACCAGCCTGGGGCATCGCCCCAGGGCAGGTCGCTCATTTCGTGGCAGATCATTTTTTAATAGCGACTCCCGCTCGCCCCATAAGCCTTGCAAGCCGATTCGTACAAAAAAACCTGCCCTGCACGAGCCGCCAGACACCATTTGGGCAGGGATGGGTGGGTGTGATGGGCCGAAATGATGGGGAAATAATGAGGAAATCTGGTTGCAGCCCTTATTGAATGAGCGGGAACAGCTATCAATTGGTGAGTATGGGTGCGAGCGCCACAGTGACCCGGCTTGCTGTGGCAATCAGCGGCGTGGCTACGGTCACCGCCTGCCAGGGGCCATGGGACTGGCCGGTGATCGATGCCCAATACCACGCGGAGGTATCGGTGTAGCCTTGACCCTGTGCGTCTTCAATGCGTTCGCACACCCGTACGGCCTTGGCGCCACGCTGGGCCACAAAGCAGCGCCAGCGTTGCTGGTCGGCCTGTACTTCCAACTGTTCGCTGTGGATGCGATAACCCAGCCCTCGGTAACAGTCGCTTGCCGGGTGCAGCATACGTGTGGGCCGCACCACCGTGCGCAGCACCAGCACCTGGCTGCCGTCGGTCATACGTGCCACCGTACCTGGAAAATGTCGCGCAAAGCGCATCTCCACATCGCCCAGAGCCAGCGGGCGCAGTGGCACACCTTGCCATTGGGTCGGCAGTTCTGTCGCGGTTTGCACTGCAAAGGAAGTTGCGGCGGAATTGTCGGTACCCTGCGCGCGGTGCTCCACCACCGCGCTGCCGATGTTCCATACGGTGCACAGGGGCAGCACGACGGCCCACAGGGTCTTGTGCAGCACACGGTTCACAAAGCGGTTGCTGAACCAGCCTGCGTGGAAAATGCCGGTGTTCATAATGGTTTGCCCGTTCGTGTGGTGATGCCCATGGCCCAGGCAATGCCGTAGCACACCAGGCCCAGAACGGCCAGCCCCACGGCCTGGTGGGCTACGTTGCCCAGATGCATGCCCGATGCTTGCGCAGCCACCAGCACCGTGTTGCGCGCCACATTGCCCAGCAGTACCAGCACGCCCACCACCGGCAGGCGCAGCAGAAACGCACGGTTGCTGCGCTGCGTGGCCAGTGCCACTGCGCACGCCGTGAAGTAGCCCAGCCATGCCATCTGCACCCCCGAGCACGGCGCGTCCACGATGATGAGCTGGCCATCTACCAATAAACTGCTGCCCGTGCGTTCCACCGTGTGCGCTACCGACAGCAGCCAGCTACTGAGTTCAGCGGTGACCACCCGTAACGGAAAACCGGCATAAAACTGCAAAGACGCCAGCAACGGCAGCGACAACACAGATAAGCCCCACACGGGTGCCGTGGCTACCTGGGTCGGCAGGAAGGCCAGCAGGCCGGCCGCCAGACTCAGCAGGCCCATCAGCGCTAGCAGCAGGTCCGGTAGGTCCGGCAACTGGTGCTGCAAGACGGTGGTGCACACAACGCCCACCAGCGCAGTGGCCTGCAGACCCAGGCGGGGTGCGGCACGCAGGCGGTGGCGATGGACGAACAACAGCGTCGCCATGGCAACAAGGGCCAGAATGCCCAGCGGATCGTCCGAGCCATCTGCCATGCGCTGGCCCATCCACCACCAGGTGGGCCAAAGTGCTACCGCCAGCAGGGACAACCAGCGCCATGCAGCGACGGTGTCGATGGCGATGCCAAAGCGCACAAAGCGTGGCATCTGAAGTGGGTGTGGCAGGTGTGGTAGGCGTGTTTGCATCATTTTCAGCCCGTGGTTTCAGTCCGTGTTTTAGCCCGTGTAGTGGTGTGCACAGGCTTGCGCACGGCGACGACGGGTTGCCAGCATGCACAGCACGGCCAGCGTCATGGCGATGGAGCCCCAGGTGGCAGGCTCGGGTGTGCTGGGCACTTCGGCACCCAGGGCTGTGTTTCCCAGGGCGGTGTTCTCCACACCTTCGGGCAGGGGTGAGGGTTGGTTCACGCTGGCACTGTCGGCGGGCGCTTGGTTGCGCACCACCTGGTCAATGGCAATGAAGCTGGTGTACTGCGTGAGCAGGTTGTACTGCAGACCCAGGTCCGTAATGGCTTTGGCATGGGCGTTGCCACCTTCCAGTGCCTCCTGGTCGCTCAGTGCGGCTATGCGGTTACGTGCCCACAGGTGGCGCAAGGCGGCGGTGTCGCTGGACTTGCTGGCGTCGCCGGGGAGCACGGGCAGCACCTGCTGGAGGGGGCCGTTGGCACTTTGGCCTTCGATGACCAGCTTGCCGTGGGGTTCACCGCGCCATTTTCCAAACACAATAACCGGGCGTTGCGCCAGCAGGTCGGGCAGGTTGCGGGGTTCGACGTCATACACGTCCAGGCCTTCAAAACGGGCCTTCACCTGGGTCAAAACGGGGGATTCAATCATGGTGCGAAAACGTTTGGCCTCAGTGGCCGCGTGCTCGGGTTTGGTGATGATGAAGGGTTCGCCCATGCCCGCACGGGCCAGGCCTTCCATGAGGTGGCGGTTCACGCTGGAGCCGATGCCAAACGAAAACACGTTGGCGCTGGAGAGGTTGTTGCGCACCAGCTCAAAGGCTTCGCGCTCCACGGTGACAAAGCCGTCGGTCACCACCACCACGGTGCGCGACACATCGGCCGCCTTGGGCTGGGCGTAGACACGCTTGAGCGCAGGAATCAGCTCGGTGCTGCCACCACCGCCTTCTTTGTCGATGGTACGGATGGCCTGGTCGATATTGGCCCTGGTGGCTGGCACCGACTGCGGGCTGAGAAAGTTGTTGCTGCCGGAGAACAGCAGCACGTTGAAGGTGTCGCTGGGGCGCAGGCCGCCGATCAGCTCGCGCAACACGCTCTTGGCCGTGTCCAGCGGGAAGCCGTGCATGGAGCCCGAAATGTCCACCACAAAGATGTACTCGCGCGGGCTGATGGCCGTAGCGGGTGGGGCCTTGGGTGGCTCCACCATCGCCAGGAAGAAATTTTCTGCAGCACCTTGGTATAGCAGCAGACCACTTTCGATCACGTCGCCCGCCAGGCGGTAGTCCAGGATGAAGTCGCGGGTGTTGGTGGGTTCCAGCGTGGGGTTCATGCCCACGACGGTGGCACCGCCTTGCGCGTGGGTGCTGCTGATGGCGTGCGACGGCGAAGTGAGCTCCTTGATGGCGACGGGTGTGTTCAGTGTCACATGGATGTCAAAGGCTGGCGCTTCCTGCTTGCTAGGCGTTTGCTGACCCTGGGGCAGGTAGGGTTGCGCCACCCAGAGGGCGTTGGCCTGCGAACTTTGCGCACTGTTGTAACGCGGGCCTACCACGGTCGGGAATACGAACTGGTATTTGCCATCCGTGGGCACCAGCAACTCGGTGTAGCGCAGCTCGACCTTCACGTCGTCACCGGGCAGGATGTTGGCCACATGCATCTGGAACACATTGGGCAGATGTTGCTCCAAGAGCGCGGCGGTCTTGCCCTCCCGCTTGGCCGCTTCGTAATCCATCCTGGCCTGCTGCTTCTCACGGATTTTTGCGGTGATCAGGCGATCCGCCAGGCGCACGTTCATGCCATGCACCGCAGCGCGCGTGGAGCCGGGGAATACGTACCGGGCCTCGATGGCGCGCTGGCCTTCGTTCTTATACGTTTGCACCACGGTCACGTCGGCAATCACGCCGCTGACCTTCACATGCACCTGGGTGGACTTGAGCGGCAACGGGTCCACGCCAGGGTTGTCGCTGTTGACAAAGAAGTAAGGGCTCTCGGTCTTCTGCCGTGGTACGGCATCCCGGTCCTGCGCATGAGCAGGCGCTTGGATGACCAGCGCCACAAAGCAGGCGACAGACAGCGTGGTGGTGACCAGCCAGAGCCAGCGCGCAAGGTGCGCAGGTAGGTGCGTGGGTAGTTGTGTTGCGGCGGGGTGGGTCGTGTCGGTAGCGGCAAATGTCATGGGGCTTCTCCAGTCGTTTCCAGTCGTTGTGCGAAATTGCACGATGGGGAAAGTTTCCCGCAGGAAGGAGAAGTCCGTTTGAAGCGTGTTTGAAGTGTCTGGGGGCGTGTGTGAAGTCGGTGTGAAAACGCGGTGAAGCCCACGATTTCTTGATATTTCCTGATATTTCCTGCTATTAGTCTTTGCTGCGCGGTAGCCACAACACGGCACAAGCCCCCGTACCTTCCTTGTCCGGTCGGTTTCCCAGTTCCACCTTGCCCCGGTGCAGCGACACAATCTCATGCACAAAGCTCAGCCCAAGCCCCGTGCTCTTCTTCCTGGAGTGGGGGCGGGCCAGGGAGTAAAACTTTTCAAACACCTTGTCGCGTGCATAGTCGGGGATGCCGGGGCCTTGGTCGCGCACGGTGACTTTGGCCCAGCGCCCGTGCATCTGCAAGCCCAGTTGGATGTGGCCACCTTCGGGGGAAAAGTCCAGCGCGTTGTCCAACAGGTTGCTGATCGCACGCCGCAGCAAAAAGGGATCGGCTTCCACGGTCATGTCGGCCATGTTTGCCATGTCTGCCATGTCTTCGGTGGCAGCCACGGTAATGCGGCAGCCGCGTTGCGCAGCCACGCCGTGGGAAGCGTGTGCCAGTTCGTCCAGCAGCGCCAGCAAGGCCACGGGCTGGGTGTTGTCCAGCACGCGGCGGGTTTCCAGCGCGGTGAGCTCCATCATGCGGTCCACCATTTCCTGGATGCGCAGGGTTTCGCGCTGGATGTTGGCAAGGAAGCGCTGGCGCTGCGCCTCGTCCATGGGCTCTTGCAGCAACTCGGCCGCGCCGCGAATGGCCGAGAGCGGGCTCTTCACCTCGTGCGTGAGGGTCTGCACATAGTCCGCCACATAGTTGCGCCCGGCCAAGGCATCGCGCATTTCGTCAAAAGCGGCGCGCAGCAGATCCCAGGCGCGGCGCAGCAGGCGAACGGGGTGAAAACCGGGCTGCGCTTTCACGTAACGCACATAGTCGGCCGTGAGGCCAAAGGGCCGCACCATCCAGACCGACACGGTGACACCCAGCACCAGCACGGCCAGAACCGAGAGCAGCCCGGCATACAGCGTGCGGCTGCGCGCAGCCACCACAAACTGGCCAAAGCTCTGCACCGGCTTGCCCACGGTGAGGCTGCCGATGATCTCGCCACTGCCCGCCTGGCGCACTGGCGCTGCCACGTACATGACGGCGGAGTCCGGTTCGCCCGGCAGGTCCAGCGTAGTGCGGGCGCCATATGCGCCTTGCAGCGTGAGGCGCACGTCGCGCCACTGCGAGAAGTCCTTGCCCAGAGACTGGCCGGTGGAGTCGTAGACCACACTGCCCTGGCGGTCAGTCACGTAAACGCGCAGCTCCACACGGGCCTTGTGCACATTGAAGATATGCACATCGAATTCGCGCGCATAGGCGGCCTTGAACAGGCGCTCCAGCCGCGCGGGGTCGATGGCACCGTCGCGCACGTCCTGTTCCACCAGCGCGGCCAGGATTTGCGAAGTCTCCACCAGCGATTCTTCCGCCGACTCACGGTAGCGCGGGTCCAGTTCGGCCACCACGCGGTACAGCACAAAGGCCATGCCCACCGCATAGATGAGCAGCAGCCCCATGAAGATGCGGCTGCGTTTGCTCATGCCGGGGCAGCGGGCAGTTCTTCGTTGAGTGCGTAGCCGGTGCCACGCAGCGTGCGTATCGGTTCCAGCGTGGGGGCCACGGCCTTGAGCTTGGCGCGCAGGGTTTTGATGTGGGCGTCCACGGTGCGGTCGAAGCTGTCGTTGTCGTCACCCCAGACCTGCAGCAGCAGCTCGTCGCGCGTGAACACGCGACCGGGCCTTTGCACCAGCAGGCGCAACACGCCGTATTCATAGCGCGAGAGTTCCAGCGACTTGCCGTAGAAGCGGATCTGGTGGCGCTCTTCGTCCAGTAACCACACCACGGGCGCGTTCACAGGGGGCACCGGGGCGGGTGTCGCGCTGACCACGGGCCGTGCACTGCGGCGCAGGATGGTGCGTACACGGGCCACCAGCTCGCGTGGCGAGAAGGGCTTGGCAATGTAGTCGTCGGCCCCCAGTTCCAGGCCCACCACACGATCAATTTCGTCGCTGCGGGCGGTCAGGAACAGCATGGGCACCTGGCTGCCGCCGGGCAGTGCCTGCAGGCGGCGGAAAAGTTCAAAGCCGTTGAGGTCCGGAAGGCCCACGTCCAGCACGGCCAGCGCAGGCGGCTCGGCGGCGAACAAGCGAATGGCTTCTTCCGCCGTGCTGGCCCACACGGGGGCAAAACCGTCGGTGGCCAGCACATACTGCAGGGTGTCGGCAATGCCGGATTCGTCTTCAACAATAAGGATGCTGGGTTTGCGTGACATAGGGCCAATGGTAGCCTGCGAGGTGCAATCGCTTGCCGTTGGATGCTGTATTTTTTGGTATATAAATCATCGCCCAAGGCAGTCGTTCACGGGTACCTGCAAGCGTTGTGTAGTTCACGACCAGAAAATTCCTAGCAGTGCGAGGATGTTGACGATTAGGCCACCTCGACGAGAAGATTTTGCACTGTCCACTGAGATCGGCCAGAGTACCGCCCGCTTCCAAGCCCATACGTTGTGGCCTACAGCTACCGGCACTCCGAGCCAACCCAATAGTGCGACGTCATTCACCGCACCGATTAGAAAAAAGATGCTTACGATGAAAAGCGAAAGAACAAAAATACCAGAACTGGTACTTGCAGTCACATGCGACAAGCGACCGCAAAGGCCACATACCGCAGGGTGCTCACGACCAGACCACCGCTTCGCCAACGACGTCACTCCTGGCTCATTGCAATGCGGACACTGTGTCATACGGTTTAACCCAATGTACAGAGACACACCCGTGTCTCCCTAACATGGCGGTTGTCTCCATAACATGGCCGGGCAAAACCCGCGCCAACCCGCATGCAATAAGGCTTGCAGTTGATCTGCTGTATACATCAACAGTCATAAAAACCCCCAGAAAAAGCAGCACGCCGGTTTTTACGTCAACCCGGTTGCTGGACCCGTTACGTGAACGTGAGCACATTCGTTCGCCTGCAATATAGCCTACACACCGAAGTTCCTGGGGCGATGCCCCAGGCTGGTATGGGGTTGCGCCGTTGGCGCGTAAGACACGTAAAGCGCGTAAGTCCGGTATTGGAGGGCCAAAGGCCCGGCTTGATACCAGCCTGGGGCATCGCCCCAGGTATGCATGTCGCAAAATCCTGACCCCTTTAATTCACGGTTTTTCTGTTCACCGATCCATAGCGTAACGCCATGCGTGTACGTCCTGTGGTCACCCGCAAGCGGAATTATCCTGATTTGATAGCGCATCCCGCACGTCCCATAAGCCTTGCAGGCTGATTTGGCAGGTAAAAACACCCGGTTACAGCAGGTTTGGACGCTTGCAGGCAACTTGGGGCGGCGTTTTGATGGGTTGGACGGGACAATATCCACGGCAAATCTGGCTGTACGCCTTATAAGATAAGCGGGAGAAGCTATGTTTCTGCGAGCACCGCAACGGGCCGGCGCCTACAGCCGAGCGTGCCAGCTCCAGCACTTTGGCCAACGCATCGGGCTGGTCGCAAGCGACCACCAGACGCTGTGGCAGTTGGTCACCACGGCCACATCGCAGCGGTCAAACGCCAATCCCTCACGCAGCACACCGCCACGTGCGGTTTCGAGCACGGCGGCATCCACATCCGGGTGAAAGAGCACACTGCGCGCGCTTTTTGGGCCGCTGCAATCACCGGCGTTGATGCAGCACACCCGGTGATGGCAACAGCCGCAACCGCGCAGGCTATTCAGACTCCGGAGCTGACGGCAGCGCGCCACGCCCCAAACCTTGCGACAATGCCTCTTCCATATTTTGCTGAGAGGATTTCGCCATGAAGATAATGTTGCAGCCATCACGCTGGTTCTGTTTGGTACGTTCTTCCTGTTAAGCAACCTGGGCCTGATCAACGTCAGCCTGGCCGAGTTGTTCAAGACTTGGTGGCCGGTGATCCTGATCGCGGTGGGCCTTTCCCTATTCTTCATGCCGCGCGATGGCAAGAAAGACTGAATGCACCATCCCTTCGAGGCGTTGACGCCAGACGTAGTGCTGGACGCTCTGGACAGAGTGGGCCTGCGCGGCGACGGTCGATTGACCGCCCTGTCGTCCTACGAGAACCGCGTCTACCAGGTACAACTGGAAGACGGCAGCGCCGTGGTGGCCAAGTTTTACCGGCCCGAGCGCTGGAGCGACGAACGTATCCAGGAAGAGCACGATTTCGCCGCCGAGTTGATGGCGGCTGAGGTGCCCGTTATCGGCCCGCTGAAGTTGATGGATGCGAGCCTGCACCACTTCGGTGGTTTCAGCTTCAGCGTCAGCCCGCGCCGAGGTGGACGAGCGCCTGAACTGGACGACGGCGAGGTGCTGGAGTGGATTGGCCGCTTTTTGGCCCGTATCCACACCGTGGGCGCAACCCAACCTTTCGTTAGCCGCCCGCGCCTGGATGTGCAAAGCTTTGGCGTAGAGCCCATGCAGTGGCTGCTGGAACACGACAAAGTGCCCCTGGACGTGCAATCCGCCTGGACCAAGGCCTGCAGAGGTGCTATTGATTTGGTATCTACATACGCTGCATTGACGGAAGCTAACGGCCAGAATTGCGCTGACAAATCCGGTATAACCATCTTGCGCCTGCATGGCGACTGCCATCCGGGCAACATCTTGTGGACGCCCACCGATGCGGCCCTGGCGGCAGGCCCCGGCCCGCACTTCGTGGACCTGGACGATGCCCGCATGGGCCCTGCCGTGCAGGACCTGTGGATGCTACTCAGCGGCGACCGCAGCCAGCGTACCCGGCAACTGGGCGCGCTGGTAGATGGCTACGAGCAGTTTCGCGACTTCAACCGTGCCGAGCTGGTGCTGATCGAACCCCTGCGTACGTTGCGCCTGATCCACTACAGCGCCTGGCTCGCCCGCCGATGGGACGACCCGACCTTCCCCGCCAACTTTCCGTGGTTTGGCTCCAGCGACTATTGGCAGGGCCAGGTGCAGATGCTGGCGGAGCAGATGGAGGCCATGCAGGAAGAGCCGTTGGTAGTGTGACGGCGGTTGCCCATGAGGACAGGCTATGTACCACTACACAGAATCAGGACTGCAAAACGTGTGGCTTGCCAATGGCTACAAAATCCGCAAGTGCGAAGATGGTGATGCCGTGGCTATTGCCGATGTTTATGGTCTGAATACCGTTATTGGCCGCCATATCGCAACTAAAAGTTACTTATCAGGCAAAGAATTCCGGTTTTTGCGCAAAGAACTGGATTTGTCTCAAAACCGCTTTGCCAGCGAGAGGCGGCGTGAGCAAAAAACAGCTAACAGCCACATGGGGCCGCGTGTTGAAAGTTCAGACGTTCACCGAAGCCTTGGGGCAGAGTTTTTAGATCAAATATTCCGCTAGCCAGCATAGAACGTGCGCAAGCAGCTATAAATTACGTAGCGGATAGGAAATCCAACCGCACACCCCCAAGTATCGCATCCTGACCCATCCTCAAAATCCCCATTTTTGCACATTGCGATCCTCGGTTTGGCCGGTCTGGCAGTCGAAACGGTCTGTTTCACCGTTCGTGTGCCATTTTTGGTTTTCCTGGCGTATCGTCGGAGCGGACCTACCCGACAGCTGATCTAAATCGTTGGTTTTGCTCTCAGGGTGTGCGTCCACCCAAAACCATGATTCTCCTGATTCAATAGCTGTTCCCGCACGTTCCATAAGCACTGTAGGCCGATTAGCACCAAAAAACTTCGCTGATTTCGCTATAAACCAGCCGTCTGGCCGCCTGGCGGGGCGCAAGGGGTGGGTGCGAGGGGCAAAATAATGGGGAAATCTGGCTGTAGCCCTTATGGGATGTGCGGGGGCAGCTATCAATTGATGAGTTCTGGTACGCGCTGAACCTGGGCCATCTTCGGCAAGTGTGTTCGCTGGCGCACCGAAACAACATCGACAAGCGGTGATATTCGAGCGAACCTAAAAGGAGTTTTACATGTTGAACACATCATTTCCCCGACTTTCGTTATGGGTGGCGCTGCTGTCGGTGGGTACAACGGTTTTTGCTGCATCAGCCCCTGCCACTATTGCCGTTTCGGCAACCGTCTCAACCACCTGCACGATCACCGCCACCCCGTTGGCCTTTGGTGACTATGACCCTATTGGAGTCAATGCCACCGCTGACAAGACGGGTACCGGCTCGGTCACCGTTGTATGTGCCAAGGGCGCAGCTACGCTGACCATCGGCATGAACTACGGAACCCATGTTTCAGGTACGACGCAGCGTCAGATGGTGGGGCCAACCGCGACCGACCTGTTGTCGTACAACCTGTTTCAGCCCTCATCCACAACGGCAGGCGCGCCCTGCCCCGGTACGATTGCCTGGACCACTACAGCTCCCGGACTACTGGTGCTGCCCGCTGCGTCGTCCAAGGCGGCACGGACGTTTAACGTGTGCGGAACGATTCCCATGGGTCAGGACGCAAGTGCCGGTACCTACACCGACACCGTCATCGCCACGCTCAACTTCTGAGAAAGTGACATTCACCATGAACTACGCGAATTTGAATATAAGCCTGACCGCGACTGCCCGCATTGTGAGGGCAATCGGTACCGCTAGTTTATGCACAGCCGCAGTCATGGCACCCAGCTTGGCTGGCGCTGCCGATTGGGAGATAGACCCGGTTCGCATTGAGCTGACGCAGAGCCAACCAACGGCAGCGATCACACTGAAGAACACCTCAGACCAGCCAACATCCATGCAGGTGGAGGTTATGGCCTGGTCGCAAGTTGACGGCAAAGACGTTTACACACCGAGCCGTGAATTGCTGGTGTCACCACCCATCGTCACGATTCCGCCAAAGGGTGAACAGGTTATTCGAGCGGCCCTTCGCCGTCCGGCGGACGCCAATCGGGAGTTGAGCTATCGCATCCATCTGCAGGAGTTGCCGCCTGCGCCAAAACCGGGATTCATGGGTGTGAATGTCGCGATGCGTGTCGGCTTGCCAGTTTTTGTGGAGTCGCTCAAAGGCAAGTCGACGCCGAAAATGGTGTGGAACGTGCAGCCCATGCCGGGCAACCAGCTCAAAGTCAGCCTGCAAAATCAGGGCACAGCGCATGTCCAGGTTACCGATTTTTCGCTCTACCTGCCGGGCGGGAGCCAGGCAGTTGCGAGCGAGCTAGGTTCCACTTACATCATGGCGGGCCAATCGCACGAGTGGCTCATGGCGGCGGCCACAACGGAAATGATAGTCGGCGGACGACTTCAACTCAAGGCCTTCACCGATGCTGGCGACGTTGACACACAACTGGTGTTGGGCAAGCCGTAGACAGGTTGGCGCGTTTCTGAGCTGTCTTGCCAGTCTCTCGAGTGGTCTGGCGGCAGCGGCAGAGGGCGCGGGCCTGCCGATTGCGCCGCCGGTCGAGTCCCCATCCCAGATTCCGCCTGCCAGTGCATTGCCGAAAGCACCGGGGTTCCAGGAACGATTGTTGGTGGTTGACATCAACCGCCAACAGCTCGACCAACCTACGCTGGTTCTTGAATCTGCTTCCGGAGATCTGTATCTTTGGACCCAGGATCTGCAGCGCTGGAGGTTGCGACTACCCGACCCGGCTAGCGGGATCGCGTACCAAGGGGAAATCTACTTTCCGCTGCGTGCGATAGCCCATGCATCGCATGTCTACGACCAGAAAGAGTTGACCTTGATGATTGAACTGCGTGCCGATGCGTTCGTCAACTCGCGCTTGACAACGCGCTACGACAGTCTTCCTCCCCCTGTTAAACCCAGCCCTGGCGGCTTCTTCAACTACGACGTGTTGGCGCTCCACACACAGGAGTCAAACGCCATGTCGGGTTTGTTCGAGCTGGGCTATTTCAATCGATGGGGTGTCGGCACTGGAAACGTGCTGATGGACAGTCACGACGGTGCCACCCAGGTCACACGACTGGATACAAGCTGGAGCATCGATGATCCAGCAAGGCTGCGAACCCTGCGCTTGGGCGATGCCATTACCATGGCCGGCAGCTGGGGGCGTTCGGTCCAGGTTGGCGGCATCCAGTACGGCACCAACTTTGGCACGCAGCCGGGATTTTCTACCCTGCCGGTGCAAAGCGCAGCGGGCCAGGCGGTGTTGCCCTCGACGGTTGATGTGTTCATCAACAACGCGCTGGTATCGCACCAGACGGTGCCGCCAGGCCCTTTCTCTATCAGCAATCTGCCGGTCATCTCCGGTGCGGGCGAGGTGCAGTTGGTGGTACGCGACCTGATGGGCCGCGAACAAATCATCACACGCCCTTTCTATGCCAGCCAGTCACTGTTGCGAGCGAGGCTGACAAGCTTTTCGGTCGAGTTCGGCTTTGTGCGCGAAAACTTCGGCATCCGCAGCAACGATTATGGGAGTTGGCTCGCAAGTGGCACCTATCGCCGTGGTTTGAACGAACATTTCACCGGCGAAGTCCACGCCGAAGCCATGGCGGAGCAGGCGACGGCTGGCGCCGGTGGCGACTTGTTGTTGCCGCAAGTTGGCTTGATCAGCACCTACCTGGTTGCCAGCCATGGGCCAAGCGGCAATGGTGGCATGGCGATGCTGGGCATTGAACGCCAAGCCCAGCCTTGGAGTGTGGGTGCCAGAATGCAGTGGGCTAGCAGTGGGTTCACCCAGGTGGGGCAGTCGGCGGCTGCGTCCCCCTTAGCACCCCCGTTACCACCTGTTTTGGCCAGCAGTGTCAATGTGGGCTATTCGGCCGGCCGCCTCGGTTCCGTGGGCATCGCCTACGTTGAACAACGTAACCGCGACCAGGCCGATACGCGCTTTGCCACGCTGAGTTATAGCGTTTCACTGGGAAAGCTAGGCACGTTCTCGTTGGCTGCGCTGCGGGATATGGCCGGTGAAAGTGGCGCAACCATTTTTGCCTTGCTGAGCATGCCGTTAAACCGATCGACGAATCTCAGCGTCAGTGCGCAACAGGTCCGTGGTGCAAACGCTGGCGATACCAGCGGTTTCAGCAACGGTTTCAGCAACGACTTCAGCACCACGCTGCAGCGCAACCTGCCCATCGGCGAGGGCTACGGCTATCGCTTGCGCGCAGATCGTGCAGGGACGAAGGAAGCCGCGCTCTTCTTGCAGAGCAACGTGGGCACCTATAGCGTGGAAGCCTCCGAGAACCAAGGGGCTATGGCAACACGCATGGGCGTGTCGGGTGGGGTCGCATTTTTGGGTGGCGACGCATTTTCCAGTCGGCGCATTGATGGCAGTTTCGCAGTGGCACGCATTCCAGACTACCCCAATGTGCGCATGCTGACGGACAACCAGCCCGCCGGGCGCACCGATGCCCAAGGCAACGCGTTGCTGCCGCGTTTGCGTGCCTACGACGTCAACGTGATTGCTATCGACCAGCGTGATGTGCCCATGGACGCAAAGATCAGCGCCATCAAGGTGGAAGTGGTGCCCTACTACCGCAGCGGCATTGACGTGACATTCCCGATCACCCGTGCGCACGGCGCGACGCTCACTGTCACGCTGGAGGATGGAAGCCCACTGCCGGTCAGTGCGACGGTGACCTTGGCCGGGAGCGATACGGAATTTGCGGTCGGCTTTGCGGGAGAGGTCTACCTGATAGGGCTAGTCTCCACCAACGCATTGCGTGCGAGCTGGACGGATCACCGTTGTGCATTTGAATTCAATTACCAAGCGTCGGCAGATCCATTGCCGGACCTGGGTGTCTATGTCTGTAAGGAGGTAAAGCCATGACCCAACGCCTTTGCGCTTCTGGCCTGTTCGCAGGGCGTGTTGTCTGCGCGGGCTTGCTCGCAGTCTTGCCCCCAGCGCTGCTGGCCAAGCCCTCCTGCACCTTTTCTTCGGGCGCGCCGGTCAACTTTGGCAACTACGAAGTTTTCGCCACGCTGCCCAATAACTTTGGTGTGGGCAGTATCAAGATCGACTGCCAAGGTGGCGGTGGACCCTTCACAGTCACTCTGAGCCCCGGCCAGAGTCACACCTTCACCATGCGCAAAATGCAAAGTGGCCCAAACACCTTGGATTACAACCTGTATACCTCGGCCGGGCGAAGCGTGGTCTGGGGGGATGGCTCGGGAACCAGCAGTGTTATGTACGCAACCAAGAACACCGGTTCGAACTTTTACATTTATGGGCAGATTCCAGCGTTGCAGGACGCAGCCGTGGGAACCTACAGTGACAACATCACTGCAACCGTCAATTTTTGATCCCTACAACGCTCGCACCGACATGTGCAATGGCCAGCTGTAAATACCGGGCAGCGCGTCGGCACGTAGCACAAAGCGGAAGCTCAGTTCATGAGAGAGTTCTGCCGTAACCGTGCCGCGTTGCACAATGCTTCCCCCATCCGGCCCGAGCCGGACCGGGTTGCTCAGGCCCCCCACCTGGACCGATGCAAAGAGACTTCCAATGGGGGAAAACTGTATGCTGTAGCCCGCGTGGCTGTTGGTCCGAACCCCAAATCGGGAGGCGCCTGCAACGTCTACATAGCCACGCGAAATATCGGCGGCGGTAATCGTGAGCTGCGTTTCCTGGTGCTCGGTTCGCAGTTGGGTATTAGCGATAACCATGACTGTCACTGCCATCACGGCGGTCGGCTTTGCCATGGCGATTCTGGGTGCAAGAGGTGCCAGACCCGCCGATACGGCGAGTGCATAGGCGATGATCTTGCGTTGACGCCGTAAACCCTCGTCAATCTGTTGTCGGCTGGCATGTCCGGCGGTAACCAGTTCAACACCGAGGCGCCTTCCAGAGTGGGCCTGCCGGTGCAAAGCGTCCTCCAGTTGCGCTCGGGTGATCTCGCCATTGGCAAGCAATATAGTTCCCAGGGCGAATTCGACGGTCGGTCGTGCCTTGCTAGTTTTCATCTGATTGCACACCTGTTCATTCTGTTAGCCGGATATGGGTTTGCCTGAATGCACTTTGCACTTTGCGTTATCGACAGTCAGTGCTCTGGCGAACGCACCCATTCGAGTTGGTGACTTTGGTTTTCTTGGCGTATTGCCGGAACGGCCCTACCCGGCAGCGGGTGCGAATCGCTGGTTTTGCTCTCAGGGTGTGCATCCACCCAAAACCATGATTCTCCTGATTCAATAGCTGTTCCTGCTTGTTCCATACCTGTACGGCCTGCACCAGTGCCAGCATGGCGTCCGGGTTGTGGCCGTAGTCGGCAATCACCGTCGCGCCCCGGTACTGGAACAGGTTGAAGCGCCCCTGGGCATTGTCGGTGTCGTTGGAAAAGCTCGCCAGACCCTGGCGAATGGTGTTCCAGTCGAGTCCCAGAGCCCAGGCTGCGGCAACCGAAGCCATGACGTTTTACACGATCACGCGCTTGAGCACGGCCAGGCCCTGCACCGTGGTGATGTAGAGTCAAACCAACTGCTCCAGCGTAATGCCCATCGCAGCGGCTAGCTTTTGCCGTGTGGCTTTGCGCAGCTTTGCCTCTCCGCTTTCCATCCTGGCAAGTGCGGGTTGTAGCAGGCCCGAGCGCTCGCACACCTCTTGCTGCGTCAGTCCCAGATGTTCGCGCCATGCACGAACCATTGGCACGTCGCGCAACACATGGGCTTCAACTACAGCCTGCGGGATACCTTCCTTGAGTATCTCTACCTCCAGCAAAGGCCGGATACGCTCAAATACCTGCGCTGGAACAATAAAGTATTCAGGGCGGCCATCGCGTCCCATGATTGCCTGGAAATCAATATGTGCGTTCATCGCGTTTTTTCACCTCCTCGATACTTACCACTTGCACAGTGGTCGATACGTCAAACAGAACCCGGTAGTTGCCAACCCGCATCCGGTACATGTACTGGTGATTTACCAGCGCCTTGATGCCGGTCACGGCAGGAAAAGCAATAAGCCCACTGGTTGCATACAAGATGCTTGCTTGCGCAGCCTTGTCTCCAAGTTTTATCAGTTGTTTGAGTGCTTTTGGTTTCCAGATAACTTGCACCATGGTCGGATTTATAACATAAATAAAATAAATATGTTATATAAATTTTTCAGTCAATTTAAGCTTTTCTTCATTGTGAAATCTAGTGTTCAGGCGGTTGAACTCGATCGGGTTTTTGTTATGCACCCAAACGCCCGCGAGCCCAACAAAGAGTCGAAACGGTCTGTTTCACCGTTCGTGTGCCATGTTTGGTTTTCTTGGCGTATCGCCGCAGCGGCCCTACCCGACAGCAGGTCCGAATCGCTGGTTTTGCTCTCAGGGCGTGCATCCACCCAAACCCATGATTCTCCTGATTCGATAGCTGTACCCGCACGTTCCATAAGCCTTGCAGGCCGATTTGCGCCAAAAAACTTCGCTGATTTCGCTATAAACCAGCCGTCTGGCCGCCTGGCGGGGTACAAGGGGTGGAAATGGGGGAAAAATAATGGGGAAATCTGGCTGTAGCCATTATGGGATGTGCGGGGGCAGCTATCAATTGATGAGTTCTGGTACGCACAAAACCTGGGCCATGTCAGTCCAAGAATGACGAGGATGCCTGGATCACTTTCTCCAGCGCTCCAGGCTGGTCGCAAGTGACCACCAGGCGCTGTGGCATGCTGCGCAGCCAGGTCAGCTGGCGTTTGGCGAGCTGGCGTGTGGCGGCGATGCCGCGTTCGCGCAGGCTGCGCACTTCGTCCAGAAAGCCTGCTGCCAGCATGGCATCAAAGCGCTCGGCAATGCGTGCGTGCAGCCAGTCACGCCGCTCGGGTTCCAGGGAAATAATGGCTTTATCGCTTGTAGGGCTTTTTGAGCTTGTATGGCTTGTGGGATGCGCGGGAGTAGCTATTGATTTGCTAGTATCCTTTACATCCTTTGCTGCATGCCATTGTGATAGGGGCACGCCCGAGATGCGGTACACCTCCAGCGCACGTTGGATGCGTTGCTTATCCAGCGGAGCCAGACGCGCGGCGGTCACGGGGTCCACCTGCGTCTGCCCTGGTTCCCGTCATTGGGTTTGACGACCACCGGCAGGCCGATGTCGCAGGCGGCGGCCCAGGCGTCTTCGGGGTCGGGGTCGGACACGGCGCGCCCGGTGGGGACCACAAACCGGCTTTGTTTTGCTGTGAGTGGCCTGGACTTCGTAGCGTTTTCATACGGTTAATTTACGAGAATTTGCCGTAATATGCTTAATTATTAAGCACCTGCATCCAGCCCTAAAATGGAACTAAAGACATCAACAAGCCGATCAGGGACAGACAATGCCAAAGACTGCGCAGCCACATCATTCGATCAGGTTGTACTTCAACCCGCTTTCGCTCCTCGGCGGCGTGCCACAAGGGCATCTAGCGGCTCCCACAGCCATGTAACCTGATTCGTCCAAACTTACCCTAAGTTTTTCCCCAACTTTTGGCCCCCTGTAACCACCCGCCGCCGAGGGGAAGTGCGTCAAATAATTTCTTCAACGACGAAAAACAAAATGTACCGAAATCGCTTAACGGTGCATTGGGAAACTTTGCGCTGATGGCAGGCAAATCGCTTACAGATATAGATTGGGCGGGAGGTTCTGACCAAGATTCAGTATCCGGGATGAGGACAAGGTGGCGTCGTCCAGGATTGTTCGCCAAGGTTTCCAAACTCCCTGGATTTGGCACACATCTCGACGTTGTTTGCTCAACGAATCTACACATCCGATCACCTCTTTATGTTTCGCAACCGTGATATCAACAACATCTTGCGCATCCTGTTTCGTCAATGTTCCGCACAGTGCTGGTAGGTGAAAAGCGATTCGATCAGCATCCTTCACTTGCCCCATTCCCAGTCGCTTGCCTACACCAAACAGTGATTCAAGGACATCGGTGCTGATGGGCAAAACCCGTTTGATTCAACCCCAGCCTATTGGCAATTTCCAACTGTGACTTTGCCCAATCAGTAAAAACCGATTCGTATCGAAGAGGATGCGGGCATGACCTCAATCAACTTCTGACATTGCGCGTAGGTTGCAAGGTTCAACCCCTCTTGTTTGAGGATTTTTGACATGCCAGCATCGACTTTGCATCGCGAAGGAATCGTTTGATAAACGGCTCACACTCGGGCAATTGATCCAAGCTTGCTCTTAATTTCGCTAACATCGGTGCGTCTTCAGCCTGGTTTTGCGGCACATGTTTGAGCAGTTTGTCCGCCCATTCGACCAAACGGTGCAAGTTCATAAAGCGGGCTTTGGTCGAGACCTTCGGAGGTGCAAGGCATGCCAAGATCGTCTGTTTGAGTTTCTTGGACACTTCCACGCAGGCTGTGATGAAGGTGTTAAACAACGGATCCTCTGCATATTCGTGCTTGAAAAGATTGGCAACCATATGGGAGAGATCGTCGATGCACTCAAGGGATGTCCCTTGTTCATTCAACAAGCGGATGGCCTTTTCCAAGATCGGGTTCCGCCGTCTTTGAGGAAAGCAGCGGGAAAAAATCCCACTTGGCAAATACTTTGCGTAAAAATTCGGCAATCGTTTCGCCATTCCAGGACTCCTCAACAGCGGTGGCGACACTGAACATCCGCCAATCCTGGCGCATACTCATTTTGTTCATGGTGCCTGAGATTCAATGCCAGTACGCTGAGTATCTTCCTGACCCAGTCCTATGCTGATATCAATAAAGCCAAACCGTTTGCATTGCACCTCCAGCAGCGTTGCCAAGGATTGGACGAACGTTTGCATTTTTGCGATGGATAGACGGGATACATAGTTGCTGACCGTTTGTGGACAAGGTGTCTTCAGCAGACCAAGGTAGGGGGCAAGCACGGCCAACACTCTTGCAATTGCACGGAATCCGATTCGTGCTGAGAGGAACAAGCACAAAACAAGGAAAACAACATCCACTTTGTTTTGGATGCACGCTACTGCTTGCTTGCCTTGTTTCGCCAATTCAGCTTTGGCTGCCTTGGCCTCCCTTTAAATTTATCTCGTTCTTTTTAGTCGCCGGATTTCTTTACGAATCGCACGCACTTTGGTGGCACGATCAATCGCTTTTTTTTTCCAAACCTCTCGACTCTTGTGCAGCTTTGACTTTTCACTCATGATGATGTTCCAGTAACAATACGAGAGATCATAAAACGAAGAACGACGTTTTCTTGTTCGGGCAAGTAGGGCCATTTCTTGGGGGAAAGAAATTGGTTATTTTGAAGCATTTTTGGACAGCCTACATGTAACCCATACGGCACGGCCATCATGTCCAACCCATTTTTCGACCACCCCATCCTCAATTCTCCCTATGACTGCCCGCAGCGGCACTGGGAGCTTGATACGGATGGCCAACCCACACAACAAGTGATCGCGAGCCGTAGGCGTGCCGAGTTCATTACTCCCATTCCCAAGCCCAAGAAGCGCAAAACGGCGGCACAGCAGCACCACAACTTCAGTGGCGTACGCCCGTTTTTCTGCCAGGTCGAAGCCGCTGAGACCGCTATCTGGCTGACCGAAGTCGCACCACAAACCAAAGGCGGAAAACTACTGCTTGACCACCTTGCCAGCGCAAACAACGATGCCAACCCATCTCTGATGCGTCTGGCCTTGAAGCTCTCCACCGGCGCAGGGAAAACCACTGTCATGGCCATGTTGATAGAAGGGCTGACCTTATGAAAACAGAACTCGTCCACTCGCTCACCAACACCTTTGAAGCCCATGCACAGCGGGCCGACAACGATGTCGAGTTTTGGCTGGCACGCGATATTCAGCACCTGTTGGGTTACACCAAGTGGGACAACTTTTTGAATGTAGTCTCCAAGGCAAAAACCTCCTGCGAGGTCTCCGGGCACCCAGTCGCCGATCATTTTGCCGACGTCGGCAAAACGATCTCCATGCCCAAGGGTGCAGAAAAAGAAGTGCCAGACATCATGCTCACCCGCTACGCCTGCTACCTCATCGCCCAAAACGGCGATCCCAAAAAGCAAGAAATCGCCTTTGCCCAAACCTACTTCGCGGTCCAGACCCGCAAGGCCGAGCTGATAGAGCAGCGTTTGCTGGAAGCCGAGCGCGTCTCAGCCCGCAGAAAACTCTCAGAAACTGAAAAAGAACTCTCACAAGTCATTTTTGAGCAAACCGGCGGTAACCAGGACTTTGCCCTCATCCGCAGCAAGGGCGACCACGCACTGTTTGGCAAATCCACCCAGGCCATGAAATCCACCTGGAACGTGCCAGACAACCGCCCCCTGGCCGACTTTGCCCCCACCATCATCCTCAAAGCCAAAGACTTCGCCACCGAGATCACCATCTTTAACACCCGTGCGCACCAGTTGGGCACCGAGCGGGCTATTTCCACCGAGCACATCACCAACAACGAGGCAGTGCGCGACACTTTGTTGAGCCGTGGCATTCGGCCCGAGAGTTTGCCAGCGGCGGAAGATGTCAAAAAAGTTGAGCGTCGGTTGACCTCTGAAGGCAAAAAGTCCCTCAAGAACCCTGGCAGCCTTGAAGGCTAAAACTACAGCACACCATGGCCACACGCAGCACCACCAAGCCCCTGAGCACCAAACACGTCGAAACCCTCACCCACGACGAGGCCAAGCGCAAGAACATTCCGTCAGCAGAGCAGCAGTCGTTTGTGCAGCAGGATCAGTCTGGGCCGAAGCAAATCCGCTACCCGCGCAATACCGACCTGGACCCGCAACTGGTCTGGCGTGGCAAGGACGAACAGGACTGGAGCGACCTGGTGGTCAACGCGCCGCCGCTCTACATCCAGGAAAAAGTCCACCCCAAGGTGCTAATGACGACCTGTTGCGCACTACCAAAGAGCGCGAGTATGCGGCCGGTCAGACCACCGCCGACTTGTTCTCAGACTTCAACGGCATTCCGAAAGGAGCGGACAAAACCGAGTTTTACCAGCACGACCAAAACTGGACCAACCGCATGATTCTGGGCGACAGCCTGCAGGTGATGGCCAGCCTGGCCGAGCGTGAGGGCCTGCGCGGCAAGGTGCAGTGCATCTATTTCGATCCGCCCTACGGCATCAAATTCAACAGCAATTTTCAGTGGAGCACCACCAGCCGCGACGTGAAAGACGGCAAGGCCGACCACATCACCCGCGAGCCCGAACAGGTCAAGGCGTTTCGGGACACCTGGCGCGATGGCATCCATTCGTACCTGACGTATTTGCGGGATAGGCTGACGGTGGCGCGTGATTTGCTGACGGAGTCGGGGTCGATATTTGTGCAGATCGGGGATGAGAATTTCTTCAATTACGAAGCCCACGCCACCGAATTTTCAAAGCTGGCCGCATTCCGGTGCTCAAGGCCCGCATGAACGCCGACCTGCACATGGCCGAAGACCTCAAGAACACCGGCAAGGGCAACCTGTTTGTGATCTTCGGCGAGCCTGACATTACCTTGCTGCCCCAGACCAATGGCCAGATGTGCATCAAGGTCAACGGTGTGGACGTGTTCAAACCGCAAACCGGCGAAGTGGTCAGCCACGGTGCCGACGGCATCGCTTGCTGGTTCATCGATACGGACTACAACGAAGAGAGTTTCTTCGTGCGTCATGCCTACTTTCTGGGGGCCAATGACCCCTACAGTGCCCTCAAAACCACCCTAAAGACCGAGATTGACCGGCAAGCCTGGGACACGCTGAACAGCGATACCTCACGCCCGTTTGATAAACCCAAGTCTGGGCGGGTTGCGGTCAAGGTCATCAATCACCTGGGGGATGAGGTGATGAAGGTTTTCAGGGTGGTGTAATCATCACGAAAAGGAAAAGCCATGGCTCTGATTGAAGGTTTCCGCGTTCAAAACTACCGAGCGTTGCGCGACGTGACGCTAGGAAAACTCTCCTCCCAGCAGGGTGGCGAGCCGTTGACGCCTTTTACGGTGGTCATTGGCAAAAATGGGGTGGGCAAAAGTACCTTGTTTGATGCCTTTGGTTTTGTAGCGGACTGCCTGGTGCATGACGTGGAGCAAGCCTGCGACATGAAGCAGCGTGGTGGCTACGAGCGTTTGCGCTCCAGAGGCACAACGGAACCCATACGTTTCGAAATCTATTATCGTGAGGCTGTGGGTGAACGTCCTATGACGTATGAGTTGTCGATTGCACTGGACGATACCGAGCGCCCGTTTGTCGAATCAGAAGTGCTCAAACAGCGCCGCAAGGGCCAAAAACATGGCCGTCCCTACCCATTTTTGCGACTCAATCACGGCAAGGGCATGGTGTGGGCTGGCGAGGAAGCAGTTGAGTTGGAGGGTGAGGAAGACCCGGCAAAAGCTCCCGTTGAACTGACCGACCTGCGGCAGTTGGGTATTGCCACGCTGGGCACACTGAAGGAGCATCCGCGCATCAAGCGATTTCGAGATTTCCTGAAGGGCTGGTATCTCTCGTACTTTTATCCTGATGCGGCCCGCAGCCTCCCTACAGCTGGCCCCCAGAAACATCTGAACAGCCATGGCGACAACATCGGTAACGTGGTTCAGTTCATGGCGCGTGAACACAAGGATAGATTCAAAGCAATTTTGGGACGGATAGCAGCCAAAATCCCCGGAATCAAGAGTATTGATACGCAGGAAACCCAGGACAAGCGCCTGTTGCTTCGCTTCAACGACGGCGCGTTTGCTGACCCCTTTTTCGCACAACAAATGTCCGACGGGACGCTGAAGGTGTTTGCATACCTGCTGTTGATGGATGACCCTGAGCCGCCACCTTTCATCTGCATTGAAGAACCCGAGAATGGGCTGTACCACAAACTACTTGAAGCGCTAGCACACGAATTTCGCGCACACGCCAACGGTAAAAAGAATTCCCCGCAGATATTTGTAACAACACACCAACCCTATTTCGTGGATGCACTGTCACCAGATGAGGTCTGGATTCTTGAAAAAGGCACAGACGGTTATTCGATTATTCGTCGAGTTTCCGACCTGGATATTGTCAAAAACCTGGTAAATGAAGGTCTGCCGCTGGGCGGCCTTTGGTATAGCGACTACCTGGAGGCGAGATAGCCATGCATATCGAGTTTCTGGTGGAAGACAGTTCTGGCGAGAGGTTGCTGGCGCAGTTGTTGCCGCAAATTCTGGGTGAGCAGGGTGCGCCACACACCTGGCGCATGAAAGCCTACAAAGGCGTTGGGCGCACCCCACCAGGATTGTCTGCAAAAGCTGACCCTGCCAAACGTATGCTGCTGGATCAATTGCCAAGATTGTTGCAGGGCTACGGAAAGACGCCCGGCATAGATGCCGTCGTAGTGGTGCTAGATGCAGACAGTGGGGAATGCAGCGCATTTCTGACGGAGCTGAAGTCATTGGCGGCCAGATGCAACCCGGCGCCATGCACTTTGTTCAGGCTCGCTATCGAAGAAATGGAGGCTTGGTATCTTGGGGACAGGCAATGTATTTTGAAAGCCTATCCGCACGCAAAGCGTGATGTGATGGACCGCTACACGCAAGATAGCGTATGCGGCACGTGGGAGCTACTGGCAGATGCCGTCTATCCTGGTGGAAGTGCCGCCATAAAGAAGGCAGGCTGGCCGCTGCCGGGTCAAATCAAGCATGAATGGGCTGAAAAGATTACGCCTTTCATGGACATCAGCAACAACACATCACCGAGTTTTTCCAAGTTCACCCGGTTGCAGTGGAATTGGCCCAATTCCATCCACTGTTTCACCAATCCAACTCATCGTTGCCTCCTGGGAACGGTCAAGGAATGTAGCGCCTTATTTGGGTTCCGTTTGGGACAATTTCACTGCAACCGGGTGGTTCCGTGATGGTTTGCTGCGTCTGGCATTTTGATAGGGACTTCCGCATCGCAGACAGCTTTTCCCAAATCAGCTGCGATACCTCGCGATCCTGAAAAACTTTTGATGGTGCTGTGATTACGGAGATTGCTACATAATTTGTATCTTCTTACGCACATCCTATGCGGGCTAGAAGCACATTTCATCTAAAGCACCACCCCACCGCCACGGCTGCTTTGGGACTTTCTTCCTCGTCTACATAGTTGGAGATTGGTTTTTTTAGTTCTGACAACTTGCGAATAACACGTAATAATTACGCCATGTCGCAACCCACACCAATACCGTTAAACGACGCCAACATGCTGCGCATCATTCGCGAGCTGGCCCAAGAGCCTGCAAATGTGTTTGTCAAAAAACACGCCAGGATGCGCATGAAAGAGCGATCAATAACGCTGGCTCAGGTAGTGACTTGTTTGCGCCGTGGTTCTATTGATGAACACGCCCATGAGTCCACAGGTGGTGACTGGAGATGCACGCTGCGCTATCAGCAAGCAGGTGACTTGGTGCGGGTGGCAGCGGCTATTGAAAAAGACGAATCAGGGCAATGGATTGCGGTTGTGACCGTGTTTTGAAAAAAGGAAAAAGCTATGTACCACTACACAGAATCAGGGCTGCAAAACGTGTGGCTTGCCAATGGCTACAAAATCCGCAAGTGCGAAGATGGTGATGCCGTGGCTATTGCCGATGTTTATGGTCTGAATACCGTTATTGGCCGCCATATCGCAACTAAAAGTCACTTATCAGGCAAAGAATTCCGGTTTTTGCGCAAAGAACTGGATTTGTCTCAAAACCGCTTTGCCAGCTGGATCGGAATGAGTGAGGATATGGTCTCCAAGTGGGAGCGGCTTGGCCGGGTGCCC
>JADJFE010000015.1 GCA_016708725.1 Candidatus Aalborgicola bjergmarkensis | reverse complement strand
CATCCTTCGGTGCTGAATCCCCTGTGGTATGCAGGTGCTTTTGGCATTGGCCTGTTGGCGGGTTCTCTTGGGGACGCTATCAGCCTGGGCTTTGTCGAAGAAACAGAAGTCCAGGTCGGAGAACACCTGCAAAGCCATTTGCAGGCGCTGCCAGACGGTGATCACGTCTCCCGCGCTATCGTTGCGCAGATGCACGCGGACGAATTGCGCCACGCCCACGATGCACGGGTGGCAGGCGCAGCAGACCTGCCCCAGCCCATCAAGGATTTGATGCGCATGGCCGCCAAAGTGATGACAACGGTCGTGCAACGGGGCGGATAACGTCAGGTGCCGCCAGCTGCTGTCAGCTGCCTACGGGGATTCGTGCGGCGCGGCGTGCGGTTACGGCGGCGGAAAGCAGTTCCAGTATCTGCAGCGAGTCATCCCACCCCAAACAGGCATCCGTGATGCTTTTTCCGTACGTAAGTCCCGCCGCCTTGTCTTTTCCCGGTGTGAATTTTTGTGCCCCGGCGTGGAGGTGGCTTTCCACCATGACACCAAACGTACTGCGTGACCCGTTGGCGATCTGGCATGCAATGTCGCGTGCAACCTCGACCTGCTGTTCGGGCTGCTTGTTGCTGTTGGAATGGCTGCAATCCACCATCAAAGAGGCGGGTAACCGGGCTTTTTCCAGGTCTTTGCAGGCAGCGGCCACGCTGGATGCATCGAAGTTGGGTACCTTGCCGCCGCGCAGGATGACGTGGCAATCGGGATTGCCCTTGGTTCGGACAATGGCAACTTGCCCATTCTTGTGTACCGAGAGGAAGTGGTGCGCTCCAGCTGCAGCCTGAATGGCATCGGTGGCGATCTTGATGTTACCGTCCGTGCCATTTTTAAAGCCAATGGGCGCCGACAAACCCGATGCCAGTTCACGGTGCACCTGACTTTCGGTTGTGCGCGCACCAATGGCTCCCCACGCAATCAGGTCGCCCAGGTATTGCGGTGAAATCACATCCAGAAATTCGCTGCCAGCAGGCAAACCCAGGCGGTTGATCTCGATGAGCAACTGGCGCGCGATACGCAAACCCTCGTCAATGCGGTAGCTTTCATCGAGGTACGGATCGTTGATGAGTCCTTTCCAGCCCACGGTGGTGCGCGGCTTCTCAAAATAGACCCGCATGATGATTTCCAGTGTGTCCGCGTAGTGGGTGCGCTGTTCATTCAAGCGTCGGGCATAGTCCAGTGCGGCGCTGGGGTCGTGAATCGAACAGGGGCCGATCACCACCAGCAGCCTGTCATCCTTGTCGCGCATGATGTTGTGAATAACGTGGCGGGTTTTGCCAATCAACGTCTCCACCGCCGTTCCACGGATGGGGAAAAAACGGATCAAATGCTCCGGTGGAGGCAACACGGTGATTTCCCGGATGCGTGCATCGTCCGTCTGGCTGGTGCGGTCTGCAGGGCGCGTGGCCGGTGGGTACCAATCGTCCTGGATGGTTTGATTTTTGGCTGTCATGGTGTTGATGTATGGAGCAAAAAAAAACCGCCGACGGCGGCGGGGTATACGGGGCGTGACTGTAGCACAGTTATCCAGGCCAACCCCGTACGTTTTTCTTCCACCAGGCACGCCAACGCGCCCACCCGGAGCGGCGGACGCGCCGCTCAATGTGCACGCCCTGGCGCAACTGTTCATGAACGTCCAGCAAAAGCGCTCCTGCGCCGAGCACGCGCCAGGCGGCCAGATCAAAATCTGCCAATGGTGGCAGCCGATTGCGTGGCGCCAGGGCGTCCAGCGACCATTGGGTGAGAAGAATACGAAACTGGTTTATCGCCCCGAAATGGACTTCAAACTCATAGGACTGCTGCCAACCGGCCCCTAGTGCCAACAACATGGCGCGGTGCTGGCGTAGACTCGCCAACAGCGCCATGAGTGCTTTTGCCAGGCGCGGCGACTTGGCGCGCGCCGCAGGCCCGCGCTGGTGCATACGCCCGAGCAGGCTCAGCAGCGCCTCAATCTGGGCAGAAAGCACCTGCAGACTCTCCCCCACCTGCAGCGACTCTTCATCCGCCACGGAGGAGCGCAGAAACTCACTGTATTGGCCAAAGGTCTGAAAGCTGTGGAGTTGTGACCCCGAGCCCGATTCAGTGCGCGTCCGGATTGACCTCGGATGTGTAAAGTTTGCCATGGCGCACGGCCGTCGGCACTCAGACTCAGGCAGTGCCACCGACGGTCAGCCCGTCGATGCGCAAGGTTGGCTGCCCCACCCCTACTGGAACGCTTTGCCCCTCTTTGCCGCAGGTGCCGACGCCACTGTCGAGCTGCATGTCGTTACCGACCATGCTCACGCGCCGCAAGCATTCCGGCCCACTGCCAATAATGGTGGCGCCCTTGACCGGATACATGATTTTGCCGTTTTCAACCCAATAAGCCTCACTGGCTGAAAATACAAATTTACCCGAAGTGATGTCCACCTGTCCACCGGCAAAATTGGTGGCGTACAGCCCCTTTTTAATGCTTGCCACAATTTCCCTGGACTCCATGCCACCTGCGAGCATGTAGGTATTGGTCATGCGTGGCATGGGAATATGCGCGTAGCTCTCACGTCGGCCATTGCCCGTCACCGGCACCCCCATGAGACGCGCGTTCATGGTGTCTTGCAGGTAACCGCGCAAGATACCATCCTCGATCAAGACGTTGCGTTGGCTGGCATTGCCCTCATCGTCCACATTCAGGGAGCCACGGCGCTCGGCAATGGTGCCGTCATCGAGCACCGTCACCCCCTTGGCGGCCACGCGCTCACCGATCAAGCCACTGAAAGCGCTGGAGCCCTTGCGGTTGAAGTCGCCTTCCAACCCATGCCCGATGGCTTCGTGTAGCAAGATGCCCGGCCAGCCCGACCCCAGCACCACGGTCATCTCCCCTGCAGGGGTTGCCTGGGCCTCCAGATTGGTCAGTGCGGCATGCACCGCTTCGTTTACGTACTTCTCCAGCTGGGCATCGTCAAAATAGGCCAGGCCAAAACGTCCGCCACCGCCAGCCGACCCGACTTCCCGGCGACCTCCTTGTTCAGCAAACACCGTGACGGACAAACGCACCAGCGGACGCACATCAGCCGCCAGGGTTCCATCCGCACGCGCCACCAGAATCACGTCATACTCGCTGGCCAGCGAGGCCATGACCTGTGCCACGCGCGGATCACGGGCGCGTGCCAGCGTTTCCACCTTGCCCAACAGTGCGACCTTGGAAGCGCTGTCGAGGGTGGAGATGGGGTCCGTGTCCTGGTACAATGAACGGGATTTTGCTATTTTTTTACTAGCTATGTGCGCACGTCCTTCCTGCCCTGCAGCGGCAATTGAACGTACTGTACGGGCAGCATCCAGAAGTGCGGATGCCGAGATGTCATCCGAGTAGGCGAAGGCTGTTTTCTCTCCACTGACCGCACGCACGCCCACTCCTTGTTCAATGCTGAAGGAGCCGGTTTTGACAATGCCTTCTTCCAGACTCCAGCCTTCGGCGCGGGTGTACTGGAAATACAGGTCGGCTTCGTTTACCTGGTGCGCCCTGATTTCGGCCAGGATTCGCCCCAGATGCCCTTCGTCCAGATCGAAGGGGGTAAGAAGGAAAGAACGGGCAATGGCCAGGCGCTCAAGGGTGGGTTCGCGTGCAATCATGCAACGATTGTAGGCGCGTTGCAGGCCCGTTGCATTCAGCTTTGCACCAGGCGTTTTGAATTCGCTATGGACATCAGAATCCCGATGGCCAGACCCAGCGTAACCATGGCGGTGCCGCCGTAGCTGATGAAGGGCAAGGGAACGCCTACCACCGGAACAATTCCGCTGACCATCCCCATGTTCACAAACGCATAGACAAAAAAGATCATGGTCACGCTGCCTGCCAGCAAGCGGGAAAACAGGGTGGATGCTTCCAGTGCGATAGCCAGGCCGCGCAAAATCAAAAAGATGAAAGCCGCTATCAGCAACAAATTACCCAGCAATCCAAACTCTTCAGAGAACGCAGCAAAAATGAAATCCGTCGTCCGCTCCGGTATGAATTCAAGATGGGTTTGCGTTCCCTGCATGAAACCCACACCAAACACACCGCCCGAACCAATGGCAATCATGCCCTGGATGATGTGAAACCCCTTACCCAACGGATCACGGGTCGGATCTAGCAAAGTACAGATACGCTGTTGCTGGTAGTCATGCAATACCGGCCAGCGCACACCATCGGCACACAAACTCGGTTCAAAAAAAACGATAAGCACGATGCCAATCACACCCAGAATCACTGGCGGAATGACCAGTTTCCAGCGCACGCCGGCAAAAAAAATGACCGACAAACCGGCAGCCAAAACCAAAAGGGAAGTCCCCAGATCAGGTTGCTTGACAATCAAGCCGACAGGCAAGGCCAGCAACAGTCCGGCCACGCCGAAATCGAGCGGTTGCAACTGCCCTTCCCGCTTTTGAAACCACCACGCCAACATCAACGGCATGGCAATCTTGAGGATTTCACTGGGTTGAACCGTCACACCCAGGTTAATCCAGCGCCTGGCGCCCTTTTTGGTAATACCGAACACGGCTACTGCCACCAGCAGACCCACACCTGCCACGTACAACGGCACTGCCAGGGTCATCAAGCGCTGTGGTGGCACCTGGGCAACGACAAACATGATGCCCGCTGCAATCAGCATATTGCGGCCATGATCTTCAAACCGGGTGCCGTGGTCGAATCCCGATGAGTACATGGTCAGCATGCCCGCGCAAGCCAAAATGAATACGGCAAAGGCCAGCGGACCGTCAAAACCCTGAAACCAGGGGGCTATGCGTCGCCACAAAGAGGGGGGATCAAAGACAGAGGCCATTGGTTGCAATTATCCCGCAACACGGCTTACGTTTGAACGCCGATGTCTGGCCAGCGGCGACGAACGATAACCCAGGAACAAAGACCTACATACACCATCAGCAAGGAGGTGACCGCCAGGGCTACGGTGGAATGCATCACCAATGGAGAAATGACCCCGGCAACCAGACCGTTGGCGCTTGAGCCGACAAACATTTGCAACGAAGAGGCCATACCGCGACGTTCGGGATGCAAATCCAGTACCAATAGTGTTACCACTGGCACCATCAAGGCCCAGCCAAATGAAAAAATACCCAAAGGCAGCAAGGCCCAGCTCACGTGTACCTTGAACAGCAGATTGGCCAGCAAGTTGGCAATGCCAACCAGGAGCATGATGACAAAGCCACGACGGACTTGTCTGCTGGGTGCAATTTTCCCGGCCACGCGACCACTGACAAAGGCACCTGCCATGATGCCGGCGATGGTCACCAGAAAGCACCAGAAAAACTGCTGGGGTTGCAACTGGAGATGCTCCCCCAGGAATACCGGGGCACTCAGAATGTACAAGAACATGCCGTTGAAGGGCACACCGCTGGCCAGGGCAAGCAGCAAAAATCGCGGGTCTGACCCCAGCTGCCAGTAGCCGGCCATCAGATTCCTGGGGTGAAAGTGCTGGCGCTGCGTGTGGTGCAGGGTCTCGGGCAACAACTGGTAGATTGCCAGCCACAGCAGCGCCCCGAACGCGGCCAAAAACCAGAAAATGGCTTGCCAGCTGGAATACACCAACAGCCAGCCACCAATGATCGGTGCGATTGCCGGGGCTACGCCAAAAAATAACGTGACCTGGCTCATCACCTTCTGTGCTTGCGCTGGAGGAAACATGTCCCGAATAATGGCGCGCGATACCACAATACCCGCGCCAGTGGACAGTCCCTGCATGACCCGAAAGGCGATCAATTGACCAATGCTATTGGACAACGCACAACCTGCGCTTGCCAATGTAAAAACTGCAAGACCCCATAACACCACAGGGCGACGGCCAAAGCTGTCCGATATTGCCCCATGAAACAGGGCCATGAAGGCAAAACCCAGCAGATACCCGGACAGGGTTTGTTGCATCTGCACAGGCGATGCGTGCAAGGAATGGGCTATCCCGACAAAGGCCGGCAAGTAGGTGTCAATGGAAAATGGCCCCAGCATGCCCAACAAGGCCAATAAAATGGCCAAGGCCCACTGGGGGGCGGACCAAAGTATGTGTGCATCCGGGTTCATGCCGCTATTGGAACATGCGGAACATGCGGAACATGTGTCATCATGTGTAATCGTTTGTAACTGCAACCATGCTGTATCGTTTGCCAGGTTTTGACTTGATCAAAAGACCCCTTTTGCACGGGATTGGCGCCAGCATTGCCAATGAATTGCTGGACGATATCGGGCATGCGCTGCGCGTGGTGTTGATACTGCAAAATGGTGCCCTGGTTGGATCCTTGGTGGTGGGTGTCTACGCCCCGCGCATTGGTGATGCATTATTTTTTTTGGTATACGCTGCCATCGTCGCTTACGGCATTTACTCTTTTCATGGTCAACGCCGCTTTTTTGTCTTCATTCTGGAATATGGCAGTGTCAGAAAGGCCATCGGGCGGGAACTTTTGGCCCAGGTGCAAGACCGGCTGGGGCTGGTCGGCCTGATGCTGGGCAGCGCGCTACTCGACCTGCCCTCCATGGCCCACGAGGTTGGTGACTACGTTTGGAAAAAAAGCATGGGCATGCTCACACTTGCCGCCCTGATCCTGGCCTTGAATTTGCTAGTTGTTCGCATGATGGTCATTCCGGCCTTGCACCATCGGCTGATTGCGGGATGAAGCGGGCATCTGCGCAAAGTCAGCTGTGCGATGCCCGTGGCGCAAATAGCGGTTGCGCGGATCGTAGCGGGGCAGGTAGCGTGCCAACTCGTTAAGGGCGGTCTCATAGACACCCCTTTTGAATTCCACCACGGCATCCAGCGGCACCCAGTAGTCGTTCCAGCGCCAGGCGTCAAACTCCGGGTGATCGGTCGCCCGCAGATTCAAGTCCCAGTCATTGCCCAGCAGTTGCAGCAAGAACCAAATTTGTTTCTGGCCCTTGTAATGGCCACGTGCATCGCGGCGAATATAGCGGTCTGGCACCTCATAGCGCAACCAGTCACGGGTACGGGCAACAATGTTGACGTGCTCCGGGCGGAGCCCCACCTCCTCGTGCAGTTCGCGCATCAAGGCCTGCTCGGGTGTCTCTCCCCGGTCAATGCCACCTTGCGGAAACTGCCAGGAGTGGGTACGTATACGTTTGCCCCAAAATACCTGATTCCTTTGGTTGAGCAAGACGATGCCGACATTGGGTCGAAAGCCGTCCCGGTCAAGCATAATCAAACCTCAAATTTTATAACTTCCTTGATTATGCACAGCAAGTGCGATATATCAAGGGGCTAGGTGTCACGAAATTCAAATAAGTCAGCCCATGAAAGCATCCCAATTCCTTATTTCCACGCTTAAAGAGGCGCCAGCGGACGCCGAGATCGCCAGCCACCGCTTGATGATGCGCGCCGGCATGATCAAAAAACTCGGTGCCGGTATTTATACCTATATGCCCATGGGCCTGCGCGTCATTCGTAAAGTCGAGGCCATTGTGCGTGACGAGATGAACCGCGCCGGGGCAATAGAGTTGACCATGCCGGTCGTGCAAACCGCAGAGTTGTGGCAGGAGACCGGTCGCTTTGAAAAAATGGGGCCGGAATTGCTGCGTATCAAAGATCGTCACGCCCGCGACTACGTGGTACAGCCTACCAGCGAGGAAGTGGTCACGGACATTGCCCGCCAGGAATTCAAAAGCTACAAACAGCTACCTAAAAACCTGTACCAGATTCAGACCAAGTTCCGCGATGAGCGTCGGCCCCGGTTCGGCCTGATGCGTGGACGCGAGTTCACCATGAAGGATGCGTACAGTTTTGACGCCAGTGCGTCTGCGGCCCAGGCCAGCTACCAGGGCATGGCGCAGGCTTACCGCAGAATTTTTGATCGTTTTGGTTTGCGTTACCGTGCCGTGGCGGCTGACAGTGGCGCCATTGGCGGCGATCTGAGTGAGGAGTTCCAGGTCATCGCCGCCACCGGCGAGGATGCCATCGTCTATTGCCCGGACAGTGATTACGCTGCCAATATGGAAAAAGCCGAAGCCCTGGCGCCCAGGGGCGTGCGCCCACCGGCGATGGCGGCATTGACCAAAACACCAACCCCCGGCAAAAGCAGCTGCGAAGACGTGGCCGAATTATTGGGTGTGCCACTGGCAACGACGGTCAAATCCCTGGTACTGGCGACCGATACGCTGAATGGGGTAGGTGAGGCAGGCCAGGTCAGCACGACCAGAATCTGGTTGTTGTTGTTGCGGGGGGACCATGAGATGAACGAGGTCAAGGTGCGCAAACTTGCCGGTCTGGCGCAGTTTCGCTTTGCCACCGCGTTGGAAGTCGAGGAATATTTTGGCTGCAAGCCGGGCTATCTGGGACCTATCGGGCTGAAAAAACCGCTCACCATCATTGCGGACCGCGAGGTGGTGCTGCTGTCCGACTGGATTACCGGGGCCAATGCAGAGGATTTTCACATCACGGGTGTCAACTGGGGGCGTGACCTGCCCGAACCGGATAGGGTTGCTGATTTGCGCAATGTGGTTGCCGGAGATGCCTCACCCGATGGCAAAGGGGTTCTGGCCATCGAACGCGGCATTGAAGTCGGCCATATTTTTTACCTCGGCACCAAGTACAGCCAGGCCATGAACGCCAGCTTTCTGGATGTCAACGGCAAGCCCCAGTTCATGGAGATGGGGTGTTATGGTATTGGCATCACCCGCTTGCCTGCAGCGGCCATCGAGCAAAACCACGACGAACGCGGCATCGTCTGGCCGGATGCCCTGGCACCTTTTACGGTGGTGTTGTGCCCCATCAGCCCGGATCGCTTCCCGGTCGTCAAAGAGGCTGCCGAAGCGCTGTATGCTGCACTGGTGGCAGCCGGGGTGGATGTCATTCTGGATGACCGCTGCGAACGTCCCGGTGCCATGTTTGCCGATTGGGAACTTATTGGCGTTCCGCACCGTGTCACGCTTTCCGAGCGCGGGTTGAAAGAAAATCAGGTCGAGTACCAGCACCGCCGCGAACGCACGGCTGAAAAGGTGGCGCTAGATGCTATCCAGGCACTGCTGTTGACAAGGTTGCAGGTGTAAGCTGTGTCATCGGGTGTTCTTTTTACCAGGCGTTCTTGCATCCGTCCCTTGCTGGGCGTGTGCGGTGCGCTATTGTTACCAGAGCAGGCGCGGGCTGGCGGGCAGATCGAGGAACCACTGGCGGATGCGGTGCGCACCGCCTTGAGTTCTGCCGTGCGCAATGCAGCGCCGCCCATTCCCGAGTTTGCCTCCACCGAGGCACGGTTGCGCTACCTGCGCTGGCTCGGCACCATGAGTGAGCGGCTCAGAAAAAAGATTCCCGACCTGGAAACGCGCAAGGAATTCCTGCAAACCGTGTGGTACGAAAGCCGACGTGCCGGACTGGACACGGGTCTGGTACTGGGGCTGATCCAGGTGGAGAGTGGCTTTCGCAAATTTGCCGTGTCCACTGCCGGAGCCAGGGGGTATATGCAGGTCATGCCGTTCTGGGCGCGCACCATTGGCGATGGCGATGCCAGCCGGCTATTTCACATGCAGACCAATCTGCGCTTTGGCTGTGTGATTTTGCGGCATTACCTGGAGCGTGAGCGGGGGGATCTGTTTTTAGCCCTGGGCCGCTACAACGGCTCGCGCGGCAAAGCGCCTTATCCCCATGCGGTGTTGGCAAATAAGCAGCTGTGGAACTTCAACGTTGCGTAGTGCTCAGGGGGGAGGTGTGGTCTATCGGACGGCGGGGCGTCTGGCGTGCAGGCGTACCGGCTGTTGAACCGTTCCTGTTTTGACCGAGGCGCTATTTTTGCGCACCACATCTGCCAAGGTCACACCGTCGAGTACGTTCAAAAAGGCTGCGATGGCGGCGCTCAGGGTACTTTCCAGCACGCAGGCGGAGGAATACACGCAACTATTCGTGGAGTGGTCAAAGCATTCCGCCATGTGAAAATCCGTCTCGGTCTGGCGCACCACATCGCCAATATTGATGTCTTCTGGCTCCCAAGCCAGCACGAGACCGCCGCTGCGTCCGCGAATGGTTTCAACCAAACCAATCTGGCCCAGGTGGTGCACGACCTTGGTCAGGTGATTTTTCGAGATTTTGTGTAATTCGGCAATGTCTTGAATCGTGCTGACGCGCTCCCGGTTGATGGCCAGATACATCAAGGTTCGCAAGGAATAATCGGTATACAGAGTCAACTTCATAGCAGTTCCAATTGTCCCACCAATTCCACATAGGCACCAACCGGCACTTCCTCTGCCCGGCGTTGCAGATCAAAATTACCGCCATACCCCTTGGCGTCCAGCCAGCGCCCCAGCGTGTGGCGTAACAATTTGCGGCGCTGGCTGAAGGCGACCTGCACCAGCTCGCTTAGCAGTGTCTGGTTGAGCACCGGCGGCGAGTTCAGAGGCACCATGCGCACTACCGCGCTATCGACCCTGGGCGGTGGTGTGAAACTTTCGGGAGGCACCTCAAGCACGCGCTCCATGGCATAGCGCCATTGCAGCATCACGCTCAAGCGCCCAAAAGCGGCGGTTTGCGGCCGGGCCAGCATGCGGTCCACCACTTCCTTTTGCAGCATGAAGTGCTGGTCACACACGCCGTCCACGTGGTCCAGCAAATGAAACAGGATAGGGGTCGAGATGTTGTACGGCAGATTGCCCACGATTCTTAATGCTATGTTATCAATAGCTGCTTGCGCACGTCCGATAAGCGAAAAGTCCACTTTTAACACATCAGACTCGATCACCGTGAGTTGCTGATGGGCTTGCAGGCGTTGCGCCAGATCGCGGTCAAGCTCGATGACCGTCAGATGCCCCAGGCGCTCCACCAGCGGCTGCGTCAATGCCGCAAGGCCAGGGCCGATTTCCACCATGCGTTGACCAGGACGCGGGTCAATCGCATGCACGATGGCATCAATCGTGCCGTGGTCGGTCAGGAAATGCTGTCCAAACCGTTTGCGCGCGACATGGGCCATACTACATACTGCTATTGTGGTGGCTCACGCAGTTCCACAAAGGCACGTGCGCGCACCTCCTGGGCCCAGGTGGTGAAGGTTTCTTCAAAACGACTATCGTGCAACTGGCGGCGCGCTGCCTCACGCAACTCGCGCGGCCCCAACTCCACCCGGCGCCGTTCCAGCAATTCAATCAGGTGCACGCCGAAACGTGAGGCCACCGGAGGGCTGATCTGCCCCTCCTCCAGCCGGTTGAGTGCTTCTTCAAACTCTGGTACGAAGCTGCCCGGTGCTGTCCAACCCAGATCACCACCACGCGCAGCACTGCCGTCTTGCGAGTGCGCACGCGCCAGATTGGCAAATGTGGCTTTGCCAGCCAGGATACGCTGGCGGTAGTCGGCAAGCCGGGCAATGGCTGCGGCCTGGGGCTGGGTAGCGTCGGTGAGTAGCAAAATATGGCGTGCACGGTTTTGCACCACGGTCTTTACCAGTTGCATCGATTTTTCAATCACCTTCAGAATGTGAAATCCAGCGGCAGACCGTACCAGGTCGGACACGCCTCCGACGCCAAGTTTTTCCGTAGCCCGCACAAAGGCTTCAGGGTAGCGGTCAACCCGGCGCAAGCCCATCTGGCCCCCATTGGCACTATCCGCAGCGGAAAACTCTTGCGCCAAAGCCCCGAAATCCTCTCCGGCACGGATGCGCTCCAATACCCTTTGTGCTGTCTCCTGGCGGCCAATGATTTGTGCAAAGACGGCCTTCTCAGGAATGGCAATGAGGATATGCGCCAGATTGATTTCCTGGGCTGCCGGGTCGCTGCTGCTGGTATTGGTCTGCTGGTCTGCAAGATAGTTGTCGATGTCGGTATCGGTGATGCGAATGCGTGCCTCCACTTCGCGCTCATGCAAACGCGACAACAGCAGTTGCTCGCGCAACTGGTTGCGAAACTGCTCCCGGCTGACCCCATCCTTGGCCAAAAACGCATACAGACCCGCCGGGTCCATCTTGTTTTGGCGCGCGACCGTCTGTTCTGCCTGATCCACTGCCACTTCTTCGACGCGCAGTCCCATTTCACGCGCCAATTGCAGCTGCGCACGTTCATCAATCAGACGATCCAGCTCCCGGCGCTGCAGCTCTTCCACCGGTGGTATGGGCTGGCGCCGTTGTGTCAGGGCCTTGGTCATCCGTTGCACAGCCAGGCGGACTTCGGCGTGGGTAATGGGCTCGTAATTCACCACGGCGACGATATGATCCGCCGGTTGTGCGCTCTGGGCCGCCATGCCCGTGCGGGTAATGCCAAGGCCGCACAATAATCCGGCTAATCCGGTTACAAGAACCCAAATCCGAAAATTCATCAGTTTTCTCAATTTCTCAATCGTAGTGGTTGAAACGGCTGACCGTGCTACCCGTCTCGCGCAGGTTCTGGTAGCGGGAAATATTTTGCGACAAAATCTTTTGCGGTCCGATGCCAAAGCGGGTAAAGCCGACAAACTCCAGCTGAAACATCAGGCGGGAGGTGGATGTGGACGTGCTGGTGTAGATGCGCTCCAGTACCAGTCGGCTTAACCAGCAACCAGCATCGTACTCCACTCCAAGAATCGTATCGACCAGACGCCCTTCGTTGATGCTGTAGTTCAGGCGACCCACGCTGTAGTAACGGCCCGCGCCAAGTCCGCGCCCGGCACCCATATCCTGCCCCGGCGCACCCTCGCTCCATAGCGAGTTCAATGGCCACTGCCAGCTGACGTCCATTTGCTCGCTCGAATCGCGCTGAAACCGGTAGGCGGCGTTGATCACCCGGTAGCGTCCGGGGCTGTAGCGCGTACCGACGATGGCGCGTATCGAGCGGTCGGATTTGGCGTTGTATTGCGCCGTCGAGTCGAACACCCAGCGGTCGTGCAGATTGAGTGTGGCTCCCAGCAAAATATCACTCAGCCCGCTCACAGAAGGTGCCGTGACCGAATCAAGCGTCACCTGCTGGTCGGTGAAACGCAAGCGCTGGGCAATGCCGAAGCGGGCGAATTGCGCACCACTCTGCGCATCCAGAAAACGGGTGGTCAGCCCCAGGGTCAGCAGGTTGTTGTCCGCGATGCGGTCGTGCCCGACAAAGGCGTTTTCCGTAAAAATGGTGGCAAAGTTGAAATCATTGACACCCGTATCGTAATTGGGCAGCAGGCTTTGGTTGCGGTAGGGGGTATAGACGTAAAAAGCGCGGGGTTCCAGCGTCTGAACCAGGTCATGGCCCAGCGTGTACATCTCCCGCTCGAATACCAGTCCGCTATCGAGGCTGAAAGTAGGCACCACGCTATCGGCCCAGCGTGCGCCACTGCCCAATGCCGCGTCGAACTGGTAGTTGGTGGCATGCAACTGCAGTTTGGGCGTCATGAACCCTGCGGGTGACAGCCAGGGTCGACTGACTCCCACTACAGCCAGACTCCGCAGCGCATTGGGCTGCAGGGTGCGCAGCCGATCCGATTCAAACTGTGTCAGATCACCATCCAGCGACCAATCCAGCCCGTACAGATTGGTTTGGGCATAGCGGGCATTGAATTGGGGGGCGCGGTCATAGGGCGGCACAATCGGGGCGCGCACGTCCTGCAGCGTTTGCCAACGCAACATCCGCACGGAGCTGGAAAATGGCCCCAGCCCCCAGGCGGCGACGACATCGGTCGGCAGCAGCCGCTGGGTCACCACGGCGCCAGCGATGGTCGTGGTATTGGTCATTTCGCTGGCTGTATTGCCGGTGAAATCGCGCCAGTAGTTGTCATCGCTGACGCGGTTGACATTGATTCCCAGCACCGCGCTGCCCACCGGCGCCGCAAGCACGCCCTGATGCAGATACGATAAGCCCCAACGATCCGTGCTGGTCAGGCGGTCGGAAACCATGTAATTGGCGCGTACCGTGCCGTTGTAGCTGCGCTCCAGATACCGAAACTCACCCCCCACATCCACGCCGCGCTGTGTCATCAGTTTGGGCGTGATGGTGGCGTCGCGGTTGGGAGCGATATTCCAGTAATAGGGCAGGGTGACTTCCACCCCATTGGAGGTGTCGATGCCGATGACCGGGGGCAACACGCCCGATCTGCGCCGGTCGGATAGCGGAAAGCTGAAGGACGGGATCGGCAACACCGGTATACCCTTGAAACTCAGCACCGCATCGTCAGCGGAGCCGACATCTTCCTCATTGTCCAGGTGAATCCGGCCAGCGCGCAAAATCCAGTCCGGCAACCAGTCCGGCCCCGGCTGGCGTTTGCAGGTGGTGTAGCTGGCGTTGTAGATCAGGGTGTGATTCTCATCGAGAAAATCGGCGCGTTCGGCCATTCCATGGGCGTCGTTTTGTAAAAACTGGTAGCTGGGCTGGTCAAGAAAACCTTGCATGGCATCAATTTTGAGCTCTAGCACGGGGCCTTCAAACGTATTGCCATTTCGGTTGATGTGCACGTTACCCACAGCTTTTACCTGGTCCGTGGATTGGTCATACTCCAGCCGGTCGGCGCGGATCACGGTGCCGGGCTTGCGTAGCTCTGCCTCGCCTTCCACCACCGTTTCCAGATCAGGTCTGCCCCACATCTGCTGGCCTTGTATGAATAACGGGGCATTCTTGGTCTGCTCGGGCGCAATCTCCTCTTGCAGCAGTGCACTGGGTTTCAGCGGTGGTACTTCCAGTTCGGCGGTCGCAGTCTGTGCCTGGGCCGCAACGCCAAAGCCAAGCAGAGCCAGCGCGGGCAATAAGCGTGGTTGGTAGCATGGTTTGGGTTGGCACATCAATACGGGCATCGAAAGTCGGACTTTGTAGAATGCCGATTATCCATGAGCACCACTTCTCCCCCAACTTTCGCCCCATCCGCCCCATCTGTATCCCTTTTGTGGGCCGATCCGCAACGCCAGAAACTGTTTGAAGACTGGTTTTCCAGCGTACAAGCCACCTGGCAGCTGGACCTGCGTACCTTGCGGCTGGCTTCCGCTGACGCCAGCTTCCGCCGTTACCTGCGGGTCGATACGCCCCAGGGCAGCCTAGTTGTCATGGATGCCCCGCCCACCCTGGAAAACTGCCAGCCCTTCGTGCATGTGGCCCGGCTCATGGCTGACGCCGGCCTGCATGCGCCCAAGGTGCTGGCCTGGGACGAGGCCAACGGCTTTATGTTGCTCACCGATCTGGGCACGCAGACCCTGTTGCAAGCCATGGACCCGCAGGCGCCAGCGCCTTTGAGCCGGTATCTGGAAGCGGTTGACATGCTGGTGCAGTGGCAACTGGCTTCGCGCCCCGGTGTGTTGCCCCCCTATGACCGCGCCTTGTTGCTGCGTGAGCTGGAATTGTTTCCGCAGTGGTACATGGGCGAATACCGGCGCATGCCACCCGATACCGCGCAACGCGCCACGCTGGATGCGACTTTTGCTACCATTATTGAGAACAATCTGGCCTGGCCCGGTGTCTACGTGCACCGCGATTTCATGCCCCGCAACCTGATGCTCGGCAGCGATGGACGCTTGGGTGTCCTGGATTTTCAGGATGCGGTTTTTGGTCCCATTACCTACGATATTGCCAGCCTGATGCGCGATGCCTTCATCAGTTGGGAGGAAGAATTCTGCCTGGACGTCACCATCCGGTACTGGCAAAAAGCGCGCAAGGCTAATCTGCCGGTTGGATCTGATTTTGGTGCGTTTTACCGGGCGGTGGAGTGGATGGGGTTGCAGCGCCATCTCAAGGTGGCCGGTATTTTTGCCCGCTTGACCTTGCGCGATGGCAAACCACAGTACCTGGCCGACACCCCGCGCTTCATCGCCTATCTGCACGCCACCTGCACGCGCTACATCGAACTCAAGCCCCTGCTGCGCCTGATCGAGCACGTGGAAGGGCTGGCGTCACGCAGCGCGTTCGCTTTTGGCCGCGTGTAGCGCTCAAAGGGATGTGTCCAGTTTCATATCACCCGTGATATTAAAAACACCAAAGTCGCACTACAGCTGCTCCCCGCAAGCCTGTGTGGCACGTTTTTAGCCTCGATTTGGCCTATATTTAGCATCCAATCAGCCTGTAGCTCCCGTGGGACAAGCGGGTGCAGCTACTGATAACGTAGTAGTGTGTTCCACGGCGGGATGCCCACGATGGGCGAGAAACCGCCGCCGGGAGTGCGGAAATTGGTGGTTTGCCCCTGGTAGGTACGTGCAGCCAGCAGTTGCACCTGCCCGGCGTAGGTGTAGGCGCGCACATCAAATTTCAAATTGGTTTCCTCCCCATCGACCAGCACCAGCCGCTGGCCCGGCGGTGTGAGCGCCTGGGCAATGAAGCCGCCCGCCACGATCTCCTCCCACACCCGCCGTGTGAGTTTGTCACCCCGGTACACCGCCCTTGCGCCGTAACCCGCCACGGGTTTGAAGAAGAGTTGGCGGCGTTGTGCCCACAGGCTGTTGGCGTTCTCCGGTGTAACCAGCTGTGTGGACGGCACGGCGGCGGCCAGGAGTGCGCGGTCTGTACTGCCCACACCCCACTTTGCCAGCAAGTCGGCATCGCTCAGGGCGACCAGGTTGCGTTTGTCGGCCAGCACGGCGTGTGCCTGGGGATGGGGCGTCAGCACAATGGCACCGGCGACGTAAGCGGCGTGCAGGGCGTGGTGTGCGGGTTCTTCCAGATAAAAATCGGTCAGACGGTTGTAAACCATGTCCACTACCGTGTCAGCCTGCCACAGGCGGCCCTCACGCCATTGCAGTGCGCCAGGGTCGGCAATTGCCGCGTGGATGCCGTGGCGAACAAACAGCTGACGGTATAGCTCGAACTCGGGCGCCAGGTATTGTGCGTCGGGTGCATTGTCCACAATCAACACGAAGCGCAGCACCTGATCGCCCCGCTGGGCGTGCCACTCCTGCAGGAACATGTCCATGAAGGTCTGCTCCAGCGTGTCCAGCGGGGTGTAGCTCGCAAAAGCCTGCTCCATGGAACTACAACATGCTTTTTGCGCCCGCGCCAAGGCCGTATTGAGCAGCGCTCCGCCAGCGTTGGTGTTGATTTCAATCAACCGGAGGCCTTCGGCACTCACATGAAAATCATAGCCCATGTGCACCCCCAAGGGGCCAAAGGCGTGCTGTGCGATGCCAGGGGCACGCGCCAGTGCAGCTGTGCGGTACGCTGGCAACGCCGCGACACGCTCGATAGCGGCCACGGTTGCAACGATGGTGTCAAATGTGTTTTGCGACAGAAAAACCGCAGTGGATGAAAACAGATGGGGCCGGGTCTGCGCGATATGCTGCGCCAGCCCGGCCAGAGTCGGATCACTTTCCAGCTGTGCACGCAAGCGGCGCGCATCCAGCGTGTGGCAGATGCAGCCATGGTTAAGGGTGGTTTCCAGTGTCATGCGGCGGTCTTTGTAGGGGGGTTCAATGCGCTGTTGTTCATGCCGGGCTGTACTGCAGGGAAGTCGACTTGATAATGGATACATTCGCAACCAATTGATTTACAAATGTTTTTCATAATTTTCATTTTCATTATCCAAGCCAAAAGATAATGAATGCGCCAAGTCCAGCAACCCAAGCAGCAAGGCAGTCGGAAACTTGGGTGGGGGAGAGGTCAATCACATTCCCCACCTTGCTCATCGGCTTGGACGGAGGCTCGTGCGTTTTCCAATAAAGCGCGATCTCGCTCAAGTTCAGCGCGCAACTCTGCCTCGGTCGGCATCAACCGTTGGTATTTGCTGGAAAAAAGTTGGGCCTTGTCCGCCAGCAGAGAATACTTGGCTACAGCCGCATTGCGCTCGGAGCACAAAATAAGGCCAAGTGTCGGATTATCTCCTTCACTGCGCATCTGCTCGTCAAACACCCGCACATACATGTCCATCTGCCCCACGTCTTGGTGCGCCAGCTTACCCACCTTCAGGTCAATCAGCACGAAGCATTTGAGCAAATAGTTGTAAAACACCAGGTCCACAAAACAATCTTCGCCCTCTACCCGCAAGTGCTTTTGGCGAGCAACGAACGCAAAGCCCTTGCCCAGTTCCATCAAGAACTTCTGCAACTGGTTGAGCAAGCCCTGCTCCAAGTCTTGCTCATACAGGCACGCATCAGGTTGCGCACCCAAAAATTCCAGCACATAGGGGTCACGAATGAAGTCACGCGGGTCGTGGGGCGAATCGCGGGAAATCAACGCAACAGCTTCGGCGTTGACCCCGGCCTTGTTTTGGCTGCCTAGCAGGCGCTCATAAAACAGCGTGCTGATTTGTCTGTCCAACGCCCGCACACTCCAACCCTGGCTAACGGCTTCATTGGCGTACCAAGCGCGGGTTTGCGCGTCTTTGACGCGCGAAAGCATTCTGAAATGAGACCAGCTCAATTCTCTCCACACTGTCGAGAGAATTGGGAACTCCAAGTAAAACTGTCGGTAACTCCAGAGACTGGGTGCCGAAAAACCCTTGCCAAATTCATGCGTGAGCCGTTTCGCCAACTCGGGCAACACCCGCTTGCCATACTCTGCCCGCTGCTCGCCGCCTTGTTCATCCTCCACAATCAAGCGACCAATCTGCCAATAGGTTTGCACCATTGCCGCGTTGACGGTTTGACGCACCTGCGTGCGGGCGGCCAACAGCAGGTCGCGAATGCCTTGGTACAAATCAGGCTGGGCGTTGACGGGGAGATTACTCATTACATCGTTTCATGGGTTCATGGGTTCATGGGTTTTGTGCTATACATTTAACACCATACCCCGCACATTCCATATGGCCTACAGCCTATTTGCATCAAAATTTCATCACACATCAGCGCTTGGCGGAACAACGGGCGTTGGTGTAACGCCCCCAGGCGTTTGTAGCTGGGCGTACCAGTCCACCTTGCGCGTGAGTGTCATGACCAGGGCGAGTACCAGGAACAGCGCAATGGCCCCCACCACCAGCGCTTTTTGCTCCAGTTGCAGCAATACGTACAGCAAACCGTACAGTATGGCGATGCCAGCACCGAACGGCAGGCCGTGCTTCCAGCTTCTGAGGATGTGGCTGGCGTAATAGGTCAGCAGCAAGACGCAGGCGGTTGCGGCGATGGCGTAGGCGCTGCCAAATGCCAGTTGTTCGGAAAGGCTGACCAGCAGCAGAAAGAAAACGCTGATTGCCGCGCCGACCAGCAGGTATTGAATCGGATGCACGCGCAGCGCACGCATCAGCTCAAACAAACCCACCGCTACAAAGGTCAGTGTAATGAACAATATCCCGTATTTGGTGGCGCGGTTGGACAGGGCGTAGGTGTTGCCAGGGTCCACGAAGGTGACACCCAGGGTTTCGACACACGCCTGGTTTTTTTGTGCATTGACGGGCTCTTCCACGCCGGGGGCGGCGCCCCAGAAACTGGAGCACAGACTGCGTTGCTGCAGTACGGACTGCTGCGCGGTGCTGGCCAGTGCCGAAACACGCCAGCTGGCATCAAAACCGCTGTCGCCAATACGGTGTTCCACCGGCAGGAACTGGCCACCGAAGCTCGGATGTGGCCAATTGGAGTGCAAACTGATTTGTGTTGCCGTTCCCAGCGGCACCAATGCCAGATGTTCGGTACCGGCCAATTCCAGTTGCATCTCGGCGCTGAGTGCCTGGTTTGTGTCCAGGTTGCTCGGCAGCACGGTGTGGATGCCGCGTGGATAAGCGCCCATGGAAGTTCCCGAGCGCACGGTCTGCACTGCCCCATTAAGCTTGACATCAATCTGGCGGATGCCGCGTGCGTCAGATACCGAGAGCATCAACAGGGCCGGGCCACACTGCAGGCGCGAACCGGGGTGTGTGCGCTCGGCTTTGAGGTTGTTCAGATCGGTCCACTGCGCACTCAAAGTTGTCTGCAGATGAAAAACCTGCGTGGTATGCAACCCGCGTGCACGGGGCTCCAGTGCACTGCTACCCTTGATGGCGAGATTGGTGGGCGGGGCCATCAGCTTAAATTCTCTCCGCCCCCCTTTGGAGCCTTTTCCGTCGCCCTGAGGCTCGCCCTTCTTGTCGTTTTTGTTATCGTTTTTGCTGGTGTCATCGCTCCATTCTTCGGTGCATGTCGTGTAGATCAGTGGCCCGAGCAGGGTCTGGGTGCCTGCCAGACTTTGTGCAATGCTTTGTATGGCAACCTGGCGTTGATCCTGGCGTTGCGCCACCAGATCGGAAATCTGGCCCAAGCCCCAGAGCAAGAGCAACAAGACGGCTGCCAAGCCCCAGAATTTGTTCCAAGCCTGGGATTTCATGGTGTTCATGGTGTTGAACCTTCCCCGTGTGCTCTTTTGGGGGGACGCACCGCCGTGCGCGCCCAGTCAAGGGCCTTGTGCTCCAGCCAGAATGGTCGCACCTCACTGACGTACAGCCAAGCCTCGTATTTTCCGCCCACGACGATACCCCCGTGTTGATCATCTGGCTTGACCGGTTTGGGGTCGGCTTCCAGCAGCATTTTTACGGCGGCTGGACATCTTTTTTTTGCTTCCCATAGCAGCGCCTGCGCTTTGGCCGTGTCTTGTAACTTGTAGGCCGCCAGTACTGCGTTAAGCAGCAGGGATGGCTGTATGTCATCGGGGTAGCGTCCCTGCAGATTCAATATATCCTGCCAGCGTGCAAAGCGGGCATACACGTCGCACAGATCGGTGCGCAGCCCGTGGTTGTCGTTGGGATTGAGTTCAAGCACCAGCCAGTGGGCGACCTCCATGAAGCGCGTCCAATTTTGATTTTCTTTACAGACAAAGGCCAGCATGGCAATGGGGCGAAGAACGGGGCGGTGTGCTCTGAACATCCAGCGGCATTCCAGTTTGGGAGCGTTGCCGGATTCGATGGTCAGACGCAATTGCTCGGCCGCACGCTCGGCCATTGGCACTACAAAACGCTCAGTGACACCTCCCCAGTTGACGGTATCCAGCGCCATGACCAGATCGTCCAGTACATCAAAGCTGAACCACAAATCGGGTTGTTTCTGCAGCAAGTCCAACCAATCGGCAGCATTTTCCCAGACTTCTTCGGCACCATTTTGCACAGCAGTCAACATCGGTTTGACCTGGTGGAACGTTTTCCTCCAGCGCTTTTCCAGCTTGGCCAATGGTGCATCGGGCTTGAATTCGGGAGTTAGCGTGTGAAGAACATTCTGCTCGTCTTTTTCGGTATGCACGGCAAAACTATGTCGGACCTTGGGCTGTGGCGCTGCCAGAAACAGGGTATGCAGCCGCTGCAGATCGGGGTTGGCCTCGGCGGCGGTGTGCAGCAGCCCCAAGTGCGGGTCATCGGCCATTTCCAGCAAGCGCTCGATGGGGTGCGCAAGATCAGGATCGCGCTGCCGAGCCAGAAAACTGGCCCACCACCGGGCGCGTGTCCTGGCTTCGTCCAGTCGTCCCTCACTTACCAGAACGGTAACTTCGAGAAAGCTCAGGGCGGGGTCATTGGGATTGAAGGCGCTGGCTTCCTTGAACGTGTGCCAGGCCGCAGCATAATCACCCCGATCCGCCAGAATGGTGGTTAATCGCTGCAATGCATCGCTTTTGAGCGGACGATCCCCGCGCACCTGCAGTTCCTGGACCAGACTCTGCCGCTTGTCGTTTTGCCCCAGCTCGCTCCAGGCATCCATCAACTCGTTGAAAATCGGCGACAGCTTGACCGATAAAGGGCCGGTGCCAGCAAAATACGGTTCCAGCAAGTCGGCGGTACGCTGTGCCTTGCCCTCCGTCAACCACTGTATCGCGGTATCGGCAACGGCATGGATAGCGGCTTTGCTTTGTGCAACTTCGGCCAGACGCTTTTGCGGGTAGGCATCCAGCACAAAACGCAGCAGATTGAGCTGACCAAAAGGCGCGGGTATGGAAAAAGTGCCGCAGCATTGCTTGTATTTTTTCCCCGATCCACACGCGCAAGGGTCATTGCGACTTTGCTTGATGTGTCCGGGAGCCTGCAGGGCGTTGGCCGGATTGGGCATATCGCCATACAAGTTCATGGCCATAAAGCGCAACAAACGCTCCGCGTCTTCTTCTCCTCCAGGGGGCATGCCAGCCAGGAAATGCGGCGTTATTTCCGGGGCATGGGACACAAACCAGTCAACAAATGCGGTAGTCTGCGTGTTGACGAGCAATTGTGCGCCAGCCTGTTGCAAGAGTTTCTCAAAGTCTTCGGAGGATCCGGGGGGGGGTGTTTGCATGTTGTGTTTACGCAGTAGGGGGGTGGTCAATCGAAGCGCTCGCATTGAGTTGCGCCAGGCGCTCAGGGGTGCCAACATCAATCCAGCGTCCAGTATAAATTTCTGCACTGACTTGCCCATGCGCCATGGCACGACGCAACAGCGGGGCTAATGCGGCCTTGATGCCAGTGGGATTGCCCGCTGGAATATCGCACCAGGGCGTGGCAAACAAGGCACTGCGGTACAGACCAATGGTGCTGAAAGTGTAGCGCGGGCGCGGATCGTCTGGCGGTAGACTTAGCGCCATCCCCATGCCATCGGCAGACCCTGGCTCTGGCTCCCAGCCAAAATCTCCGCGCGGATTGTGCGCCGGGTTGGGGACCAGCCACAAGTGGGCCAGCTTACCGCTGGCGATGAACCGCGTCACGGCGGATGAGGGAAAGGAAAAGTCCGGTGCGAATACATCGCCGGCCGCCGCCCAAAAAACGTCCGACCCGGCACCCGAGTCAGCGACGGAGGGCGGGAACAGCAGTGGCAATGCCCGCGCAATCCCGCCAGCAGTCTCCAATGCCGCACCGAAATCCTGCCCTTCGTGCGAGTAGTGAATCCGCAGGGAATGACGCTCTTTTATTGATAGCTGTCCTCGCTCATTCCATGGGCTATTCAGGGTGAAAATACTCCCAAAACACTGGGCAATCTGCGACCCCAGCCATGCTGTGTTGACCACCAGACGCTGCACGCCAGCGCGTGCCAGTGCTTCCATCGGCCACTGCATCAGCGGTTTGCCCAGAACGCTCAGCAAGGGTTTGGGCGTGGTATCGGTCAGGGGCCGCATACGCTCCCCCCTACCCGCTGCCAGCAGCAAGGCTGGCGCAGGGTATGGATCGGATGATGGCAAGGACTGGGGCAATTCGCTGTATTCGCTGTTCATGCACGCAAGGCTGTGGCAAAAGCAACTGAGCATAGCGTAAAACTTTCCTGCCTTATTCCTTTTGATAGACTCCGCGACTATGACCGCCACCCATGCCATCCATGCCATCCACGCCATCCATCTTGGAATCATGCCGCCGCTCACCGGGATGGTTTCCATCTACGGCGAAGAAATAGTCAGAGCGGCGCAGATCGCTTGCGACGAAATCAATGAACGCGGTGGAGTCCTTGAACGCCCCTTGAAACTCATCATTGAAGATGACGGCAGCCTCCCCGATACAGCCGTTCCGGCGGCCATACGCCTGATTGAGGAACACGGTTGCGTAGCCCTTATCGGCAATCTGCTATCCAACTCGCGCATTGCTGGTTGCCACGCAGGTGGCGGAACCCAGGCGGGTTCCATTGCTCAACTTCTCCTTTTACGAAGGCAGCATCAGCGGGCGTTACTTCTTTCATTTTGCCGCTTTGCCGAATCAGCAAATCGACCGGATGATCCCGTTCATGGCCAAACGGTTTGGCCCAAAAATGTTCTTTGCTGGCAATAACTACGAATGGCCACGCGGCTCAATCGACGCCGCCAAGCGTGCACTACTCCTGTGTGAGGGTACGCTAGCGGGTGAGGAGTATCTGGATATGGGAGCCGATCCGGCTGACATTGGTCGTCTGCTGGAACAGGTGGCACGCTCTGGCGCTGACGTTTTTGTGCCTTATTTTGCTGGCAGCGATCAGATTATTTTACTCAAGCGCTTTTCCGAAATGGGGCTGAAAAACCGCATGGCCGTGGTCATGGGGCATTATGACGAAATGATGGTCAGCCAACTTGCGCCCGCAGTGCGTGAAGGGTTTTATTCCAGCAACACGTATTTCATGTCACTGGATACGCCAGAAAATCGGAACTATCTGCGCCGTCTTGCGCGTTACCACGGTGTCGATGGTATCTGGCCAGGGGGCAATGGTGTGCTGACCAACTTTGGCGAGGCGGCCTACATTTGCGTGCATGCCTTCGCCAGCGCCGCCGAAATAGCTGACAGCATCGAAACCGAGGCATTGGTCGATGCACTGGAACAGGTGCGTATCTGTGGGCCGCAAGGTTTGGTGGAAATGGACCGCAACACCCATCACGCCAGCGTCAACACCTATTTGTCACGTTGCCAGGCCGACGGCAGCTTTCTGATCGTCGAGCGCTTTGGCCGCAATCATCCGATCATCCCGGAACGTTACCAAGAACAAATGCGGGCGGCACAACTGCATGAATCACCAGCTACGCCCGAGGTGGCTGCCCGGCTGGCGGCGCAAGTCGGTGCAGCCCGTGGCAAACTGGGCATCGCACGGCACATCCTGTCGATTGCCGACATGGCGATTTTGGCAACGGATTCGCAAGGCTGCATTACCGAGGCCAACCGTGGTGCCCGCCACTTGTTTGGTTACTCGGAAACCGAATTGGTTGGCATGTCGATACATTTGCTTCTGCCACCCCATTTCCGGCAGCGCCACGCCGAACTGCTGCGTCAATTCGTCGAAAGCGAGGATGTAGAACGCCCCATGGCTGCGCGCACCGAAGTCATGGGCTACCGCAAGGATGGCAGCTTCTTTCCGGCCGAGGCCTCGATTGCCAAGGTGCGTGTGGATGGGGAATGGCTGCTCGCTGTCACCTTGCGCGATATTACTGCGCGTAAAAAGGCTGAGGACGACTTGACGCGCCGTGCCACACACGACCCCTTGACCGGTTTGCCCAACCGCGCGCTCATACGCGAACGTCTGACGCTTGCCTTGCAGCGCTCACGGCGCAGCGGTGTCAGCGTGGCGTTGTTGTTCATCGACCTCGACGGATTCAAACTGATTAACGACACCCACGGACACGAGGCAGGCGATCTGTTGCTCAAGACGATCAGTGCCCGGCTGATCGAGCAGGTCCGTCCTGGTGACACTGTGGCGCGTTTGGCTGGTGACGAGTTTGTGGTTCTGTGCGAACAGGTGGAACAGCCAATGAGCATGTCCATATTGGCCGAACGTATCAATGATGTTGTGCGCCTGCCGGTTGATTTTGACGGTACGCTGCTGCTGCTGAGTGCCAGCATCGGCGTAGCCATTGGCAATGGCAGTACCCATTCCTGTGACGATCTGCTGCGCTATGCGGACACCGCCATGTACGCAGTCAAGGAAAAAGGCCGTGATGGCTGGCAGTTTTTCAGCGAAGGCTTGCAAGATCAGGCACGCCAGCGACTCAGCATTACCCAAGGACTGCGCAGTGCCATCCAGAATAACGAGCTGTCGGTGCGTTTTCAACCGATTGTTGCCGCCAACAGTGGGCGCATTCTCGGGGCCGAACTGCTGTTGCGGTGGCATCCACCGGGTGGCGATGTGTCGCCTGCCGTTTTCATTCCGATTGCCGAAATGACCGGCTCCATTGTGCCCATCGGGACTTGGGTCTTTCAGCAGGCTTGCCGCGCTGAAACCGAGTGGCGTCGGCGCTGGGGGCCGCATGCACCGTATGTGTCAGTCAACTTGTCGGCGCGCCAGCTTGATGTTGTCACGTTGGTGGATGATTTTGCCGTTATTTTGCAAGGCACGGGTGCCGATCCGGCGCGCCTCTTACTGGAAGTCACCGAAACCGCACTGATGGCCGATGTCGAAACCAATCTGCGCGTATTGCGCCGCCTGGCCGATCTGGGATTGCGCGTGGCGGTGGACGATTTTGGCACCGGGTATTCATCCTTGGCCCAACTCACACGCTTGCCGGTGGATGTGCTGAAGATTGACCGTGCATTTGTCGATGGTATTGACAAAAGCCCGCAAAATCGCGCGGTCATCCGTGCCGTGATCGGACTGGGTCGTGCTTTGGGGTTGAAACTGGTGGCCGAAGGAGTTGAAAACAGTGCGCAACGGGATGAACTGTGCGCCCTGGGTTGCGACTTCATTCAGGGGTATTTTTTTCATCGACCACTGACCGAGCAGGCATTCATCGAATGTGTGGAACGCGAATATGGTGGCACATCCGCGTCCGAGCAAATGGCGTTGTACTTTGTGCTCTATGCAAGTCGGGCAGTGGTGCCGACCACGCAACAGATGCTGGATGCCTTGGTGCAGCAGGCTCGCATAGCCAACCGCGCGGCAGGAATCACGGGCTGCCTGATCGCGCAAGACGGCTACTTCATGCAGATGATAGAGGGTCGCCGTGATGCAGTACTGGCTTTGATGGAGAAAATCAAGACAGATCCACGCCATACGGACATCCATATTGTCATCGAAGGGGCTATCAATCAACGCGTTTTTACTGAGTGGGGGTTGGTATTGCGCGATGTGACGCGTGCGACCTCGGAAAATGAGGCTATTGATTTTTCTCCTTGGCAGCGCCGCCACATCAACCTACTCGATCTTGGTGAAGACGCGCGCACCAGCTACGCCTACATCACTGGTTTTTCCGGTAGTCAACCACACCTCAGTTAATGCCACCCAACCCGTAAGTTGGGTCGGCGCCAGTACCTAAACTTCAACTCAAGCCTTGAAATGGCATAAAAATGCCTTATCATTAGCACTCGTTGGAGCTGAGTGCTAACAGCACTGGCGCCACAAGTCTAAAGGTAAAGGGGATTGGCTTTGTGCCTACCCTGTGTTTTTTGTTTCCAAAATTAGGAGTTTTTTATGAAACTGCGCCCTCTGGCAGATCGCGTCATTGTCAAACGTGTCGAAAACGAAACCAAGACGGCCTCTGGCATCGTTATTCCTGATAGCGCTGCAGAAAAACCCGATCAGGGTGAAGTCTTGGCCGTAGGTCCTGGCAAGAAAAATGACAAGGGTGAGTTGCTTGCCATGAATGTCAAGGTCGGTGATCGCGTGCTATTTGGCAAATACAGCGGCCAGACCGTCAAGGTCGATGGCAATGAGCTGCTGGTCATGAAAGAAGATGACCTGTTTGCCGTGGTCGAGAAGTAAGAGACTCTTCAAACTCACAAATCCTCACAAATCAATAGCTGGTCGCGCACTGTTCACGTGCCCTGGCGGTTTATTTAACTTAATTTAGGAGCCAAACATGGCAGCAAAAGACGTAGTTTTCGGCGGCGAAGCCCGCGCCCGCATGGTCGAGGGTGTGAATATCCTGGCCAATGCAGTCAAGGTAACCTTGGGTCCCAAGGGTCGCAACGTGGTGCTGGAGCGCTCGTTCGGCGCCCCCACCGTGACCAAGGACGGCGTGTCCGTGGCCAAGGAAATCGAGCTCAAGGACAAGTTGCAAAACATGGGTGCACAAATGGTCAAGGAAGTGGCTTCCAAGACCAGCGACATCGCAGGGGACGGCACCACGACTGCAACCGTGCTGGCGCAGGCCATCGTGCACGAAGGCATGAAGTATGTGGCCGCTGGCATGAATCCGATGGATCTCAAGCGCGGTATCGACAAGGCCGTGACCGCCCTGGTGAATGAACTCAAGAAGGCATCCAAAGCCACCACGACCTCCAAGGAAATTGCCCAGGTCGGCTCCATTTCCGCCAACTCGGATGAGTCCATCGGCAAGATCATTGCCGATGCCATGGACAAAGTGGGCAAAGAAGGCGTGATCACCGTCGAAGACGGCAAGAGCCTGGATAACGAACTCGAAATCGTCGAAGGTATGCAGTTTGACCGCGGCTATCTGTCGCCTTACTTCATCAACAATCCTGAAAAGCAGGCGTCCATGCTGGACAACCCGTTTGTGCTGCTGTTTGACAAAAAAATCAGCAACATCCGTGACCTGTTACCCGTGCTGGAACAAGTAGCCAAGGCCCAGCGCCCCTTGCTCATCGTCGCCGAAGATGTGGATGGCGAAGCCCTGGCAACCCTGGTGGTCAATACCCTGCGTGGCATCCTGAAGGTGTGCGCGGTCAAGGCTCCCGGCTTTGGTGATCGCCGCAAGGCCATGCTGGAAGACATCGCTATCCTGACAGGTGGCAAGGTCATCGCGGAAGAAGTGGGCCTGTCGCTTGAAAAAGTGACCTTGACCGATCTTGGCACAGCCAAACGCATCGAAATCGGCAAGGAAAATACCATCATCATTGATGGTGCTGGCACGGCTGCCGACATCGAAGCCCGCGTCAAGCAAATCCGCGTGCAAATCGAAGAAGCCACCAGCGACTATGACCGCGAAAAGCTGCAAGAACGTGTGGCCAAGCTGGCTGGCGGTGTGGCCGTCATCAAAGTGGGCGCTGCGACCGAGGTCGAAATGAAGGAAAAGAAAGCCCGTGTGGAAGATGCTCTGCATGCCACGCGTGCTGCGGTGGAGGAAGGTATTGTGGCTGGTGGCGGCGTGGCCTACTTGCGCGCCAAACAAGCCATTGGCACCCTCCAGGGTGACAATTCCGACCAGAACCACGGTATTGCCCTGGTGCTCAAGGCCATCGAAGCCCCCTTGCGCGAAATTGTCTACAACGCTGGTGGCGAGGCCTCGGTCGTGGTCAACGCCGTGCTGGCTGGCAAGGGCAACTATGGCTTCAACGCCGCCAATGAAATCTACGGCGACATGATTGAAATGGGTATTCTTGACCCAACCAAGGTGACACGCACCGCGCTGCAAAACGCCGCATCGGTTGCTTCGCTGATGCTGACCACCGAATGCATGGTGGCAGAATCTCCCAAGTCGGAAAGTGCCGGAGGCGCTGGCGGCATGGGCGGCGGCGGCATGGGTGGCATGGGTGGTATGGGCGGCATGGACATGTAATTGCCCTTTGTGCAAGAAGAAAGGCCACCGTAAGGTGGCCTTTTTACATGCGGCAGATAGAATGGACGACGAGTTTCCCCAAAGAGATCGTTAGGAGATCGCTATGACAACTGAAAAAGTGACCGATGGCAAGAAAGCTGTTGCCGTGAAAAAAGCCGTTCCAGCAAAAAAAGCAAGCGCAAAAAAAACTTCCAGACCAGCTTCCGTTGCCCCCGTACGAACCGCTCCCGGTTCTCAATCTCCATGGCCATTTCCGACCGGCACCAAGCCTTGAAACGTGCGTATCAAGGATAAAAAGAGAGTAGGCGATAACCGGATACGCGCTCCGCAGTCCCCGTGGCCTTGACGCTTATGGGAATCATCACCGCCAGTTCGACTCCGGGTTCAATCACGCTGGCGTTTTTCCCCAGTTCGGCTGCTGGAAATACACGACGCACCAACACATGGTCCTGCAGGTCCGTGAGACTGAGTTCCACGGCAGGGGTGGCTATGGGAGTTGGGGCAGTATTTTTGAGTGTAAAACTCAGGCGGTACACATCGGCGCGTACTTTGGTGAACGATGAACTGTCAATCACCACCGTTTCGATTTGCTGCAGCGGTGCGATTTCACAATCCAGGGTGTCACAAAGCAGCTGCAACCACGGCTTGGTATCTGGTCGTGTAGCGGCAATCCAATCCCGTTCTGACACGAATATTTGTAGCAACAACCCACAAGACAAGGCAGCACACAACAGCAACCAGGCCACGCGCTTCAATACGCGATACATTTTGGGGGGCGGTGTCGTCGCTTTTGGCGCCAGAAAAGAATGGTGGAGCTGGGGGCCAAGGTCTTGTGTCGGTGGATCGAGCGGAAAATCCAGCGAGGGCTCCGTCAAGCCCGAAACATGCAACCCCTCATCTAATCCGGTTAATTCCATCGGGTCATGCTGCAGCCCGTGCGGATTGATGTCCAGAAAATGGGGCGGTGCGACTTGCTGCGCCTCTTCTTGCGTTGGTTCAGTCGCAGTCAGATCATTACTGCTGCCAGGTTGGGCTTCCGTCTGGATGTGGATGCTGGCATCGAAAACTTCCTGACACTGCCCGCAACGAACCCAGCCGTCCGAGATGCGCAGTTGATCCGGCACAACCTTGAACAAGGTGCCGCAGGCAGGACATCTGGTTATCCGTCTCATCTGCATCCATCAGAATGTTGCGGCCAGCAAAACCCAGGCATCCTCCTGGTCCACAACTTCCAGGCGGCAGTGTGGTGCATAGGCCTGTATCAACTCCTGGGTTTGTCGCTCCAGAATGCCTGCAAGAACCAGATGGCCCGCAGCTGCCACACGGGCACACAGCAATGGCGCCAACACCTTGAGGGGAATTGCCAGAATGTTGGCCAATACCAGATCAAACACACCACTGGCTTGCTCTGGCGTGCCAAAGAGTACCTCTACCGCATTGCCTGCTGCGTTCAGGCGGGTAGCTTCAATGGCTGCCGGATCGATATCCACGGCAAAAACCTGTTCCGCGCCAAACTTTGCCGCACCTATGGCCAAAATACCAGAGCCGCAACCATAATCCAGCACTCTGCCTGGCTGCGGGTGACATGCGATCCAGCGCAGGCACATGCGCGTAGTCGGATGCGTCCCGGTGCCGAATGCCAGACCTGGGTCGAGCCGTATGATCTGACGTGCCTGTGAGGGCGGGGAATGCCAACTCGGCACGATCCAGAATTCAGGTGTGATTTCCACAGGAGTGAACTGTGACTGGGTGAGCCGCACCCAATCCTGATCGGCAACCGCTGTCACACCCAATACTTTGCAGTCGGCAAAAAAATCCTGCACCTGCAAAAGTTCTGCGGCCTGTCTGGCCGAAGCGGCATCGGCAAACAACGCGCGCAGGTAGGAGCGTTGCCAGCCATGCTTCGGTGGCGGCAGTCCAGGCTCACCAAACAAGGCTTGCTCCGCATCGGTCTGGGCATCGGCATCTTCCACGCCAACGCTTTGTGCATCGAGTGCTTCTAGCGCATCGCTAAGGTGTTCGATCCTGTCTTCGGGGCATATCAGACTGAGTTCAAACATCGCCATTTATCGTCATTTACGCCTCAACGTTTACGTTGCTCTAACCATTGTTCAAGATAATGGATGTTGGTGCCGCCCGCCATGAACTTGGCATCCACCAGCAATTCACGATGCAGTGCAATATTGGTGGAGATGCCTTCCACTACCGTCTCAGCCAGGGCCGTGCGCATACGCGCCATGGCTTGTTCACGGGTGTCACCATGCGCAATGATCTTGCCGATCATGGAATCATAGTTGGATGGGACCACGTAGTTACTGTACATGTGAGAGTCCACCCGTACCCCCGGCCCCCCGGGGGTATGCCACATGGTAACCCGGCCTGGGGAGGGCGTGAACTTGTAGGGGTCTTCGGCATTGACCCGGCACTCGATGGCGTGCCCACGCAACTGAAGCTGACGCTGGGTGAACGGCAACTTCTCACCCGCCGCAACCATGATTTGTGTACGCACAATATCCACGCCGGAGACCATCTCGGTCACCGGATGTTCAACCTGCACGCGCGTGTTCATCTCGATGAAATAAAACTCGCCATCTTCATACAAGAACTCGAAGGTCCCGGCACCACGGTAGCCGATTTTCTTGCAAGCCGCCACACAACGCTCACCAATGCGCTCGATCAGTTTGCGTGCGATGCCCGGAGCGGGTGCTTCTTCCATGATTTTCTGGTGGCGACGCTGCATCGAGCAATCTCGTTCACCTAGATACACTGCATTTTTGTACTTATCGGCCAGTATCTGGATTTCGATGTGGCGTGGATTTTGCAAAAACTTTTCCAGATATACCGCCGGGTTGCCAAACGCGGCACCGGCTTCACCCTTGGTCAAGGAAACGGCATTGATGAGCGCAGCTTCCGTATGAACGACACGCATACCCCTGCCACCGCCGCCACCGGCCGCCTTGATGATGACCGGATAACCAACAGCGCGCGCCAGTCGGCGGATTGCAACCGGGTCGTCTGGCAGTTCACCCTCGGAGCCGGGAACGCAGGGAACCCCGGCACGCAGCATGGCCTGTTTGGCGGCCACCTTGTCGCCCATGATGCGGATGGACTCCGGGGTGGGACCAATGAATTGAAAGCCACTTTTTTCAACCCGTTCGGCAAAATCGGCGTTTTCACTCAGAAATCCGTAGCCGGGGTGTATTGCTTCTGCATCGGTCACTTCGGCCGCCGAGATGATGGCTGGCATGTTCAGATAACTCAACGCGGAAGGGGGCGGGCCAATGCACACCGCCTCATCGGCCAGTTTGATGTACTTGGCATCCCGATCAGCCTCCGAATAGACCATCACCGCCTTGATATCCATCTCACGACAGGCGCGCTGGATGCGCAGCGCAATCTCGCCCCGGTTGGCGATCAGTATCTTTTTGAACATGGCCATGCACGTTACTTCATTCAATGATGAACAAGGGTTGACCGTATTCAACTGCCTGGCCGTTCTCGCACAGGATACGCGATACGGTGCCGGCCTTGTCGGTTTCAATTTCATTGAGAATTTTCATGGCCTCAATGATGCAGATGGTTTCTCCCTCCTTGACGACGGAACCAATCTCGACAAAAGGTTTGGCACCGGGCGCAGAAGAGCGATAAAACGTTCCAACCATGGGGGATTTGACGGTATATCCCTTGACCACCTCCTCTGGCTCAGGTAGCGGGGCCACAGCTGCCATCTGTCCTGGTGCAGGTGCATATACTGGCGCCGGTGCATAACCTTGCACCAACGCACCAGAACCCTTGACAATGCGGACCTTTCCTTCGGGTTCGGTAATTTCGAGTTCCGACACGTTGGAATCCGATACCAGATCGATCAAGGTCTTGAGTTTGCGCAAATCCATGTCAACTCCAACAGTGTTTATTTGTGTTTATTCAAAAAGCCGCGAATTTACAGCAAAAATCCGCATCTAACGACAATTTAAGTTATCTGCGTCTATTTTTGTCTATTCCTCTTCGAGGAAGGCTTATGCAAATCACAGGATTCCCATTCTAGTCGACTCCGTGTGTACGCCTTGGAGCAAATTGCGCAGTGCCGTTGCGTCACCACGCAGGCAGCGCCCCTGTACGTCAGTTCTTGGCGCTGCGCGCAGTTCGTCATAATCGTAAATCAACAAATGCAAGCCCACGTATTCACCCAGATCAGCACAGAATACATGCACACTCAAGGCGTCGATGGTCTTCCCCCGGGGGGTGGGGACGATGCGGGACTGGAACGCAACGTGCATGTCAATCAGGCCAATTTCAGCCGATTTGGGATCGTCACAAAAAAGTTCAAGATAAATATCGGTATGGCGCGTGGCCGTACCGTGCCAGACCGCGCCGCATATATAGGGACGAAATGGCTCCAGACGTTCCATCCAGGCAAGGCCCAGCAAACGCAGGGTGCGCAGTTCGGATGCCTGGGTGTCTGCGCAAAAAATGGCGATATATTCCTGCACCGCACGCTCCAGTTGTGTGTTATTCGGTAAGGCAACCCTGCCGCTCAACCCTAACTGCCTGAGTGCCCGTCGTTTGGCGGCGCCGTAATCCAGCCCCTCCTCGACCACCATGCGGGCTGCCACTGTGGCAATTTCAGTTTTCAAATACTCCATGTCCTTGCGCCATCCTTGCGTCACTTTGTTGGGAAATAGCGGTCATCCAACCCCAAGGCTTTTTGCAGCCGAACCCAATCCAGACCTGGTCCCGGATCTGCTTTGCGCCCGGGCGCAATATGTTCATGTCCTGCAATGTGGGTTATTGGATACTGTTGCATCAAGGCCGGACCAAGTTCCTGGAGGGTTGCGTACTGCGCATTCTCAAAGGTTTCGCCTTCCAGTCCCTCAAGTTCAATGCCAATTGAATCGTCATTGCAATTGTCACGTCCGCGATAGCTGGATACCCCTGCATGCCAGGCGCGGTGGTCACAGCTGACAAATTGCCAAAGCGCGCCATTGCGCTGAATGTAAAAGTGGGCCGATACCTTCAATCCTTCGATGTGTTTGAAATAGGGATGACGCTCCCGGTTGAGCTGGTTCGTGAAAAATTGCTGCACCTGTATGCCACCATACACCCCCGGGGGCAAACTAATGGAATGCAAGACAATCAGGTCAATGTGCGCGCCTGGTGGACGAAGACCAAAGTTGGGTGAATCCAGACGCTTTGCGTACTGAAGCCAGCCGTCGCGCCACAGACTGCACGGACTGTTTTGCACTGACGCAGACTCAAGCGGCATGACCACCGTCGGATGCAGTGAAAGGGAACCCAATGGGGAACTCAATTTTCAAACGGACCATGCGATACCGCATTTGTCGCAGACTCAAACACAATTGCGTGGCAGCCAGCGTATCGTCAAAACCAGTTTCTCTCAACGTTTTGACTAAAACGGCGCGCTCCTGGGCATCGAAATGGCTTATCAAATCAGTGGGTTGCGTTTGCGTATTGGTGGCAGTGGTGGCCGAATTTTCGAATAGCGGCGTAAAACCGCTATGGGGTAGCTGCAAGTCTTCGAGCTGCAATTCGTCACCTTCGCACAGCGCAACGGCACGGTGCAATAAATTTTCCAGCTCGCGTACATTCCCCTTGAGGGGCAGGCGCATGAGTTGCTCCAACATGGTGGACCCTAATCGGGGCACCGGCAACTCGGACTCCTTGGCAATGCGCACCAGCAAGGCCTCACACAACTCCGGCAAATCACCCGTGCGCTCGCGCAGCGGTGGGATGATGATGTCAATCACGTTGATACGGTAAAACAAATCCTGGCGAAACCGTCCAGCCATGACCTCCTGTGGGAGGTCTTTGTGGGTTGCACTAAGAATGCGCACATCGACTGGTTCTTCCTGGCTAGACCCCAAGGGGCGCACACAGCGCTCCTGGATGGCGCGCAGCAATTTAGCCTGCATCGCCAACGGCAAATCACCGATTTCATCGAGAAACAAAGTCCCCCCCCGTGCAGCTTGAAAAAAACCTTCACGGTCATGGGTTGATCCGGTATAAGCGCCCTTCTTGGCACCGAAAAACTCGGCTTCCAATAAGTTTTCCGGAATGGCGCTGCAATTCACTGCAACCCACGGACCTGTGACACGGTGGCTGTTGGCGTGCAGCGCGTTGGCAACCAGTTCCTTTCCCGTACCGGATTCGCCTTGAATCAGAACCGGGGCCATGCTTCGGGCCACCTTGGCGATGCGCTCTTTAACCGCCCGCATAACAACCGAATTGCCGACCAGTCGCGCTAACGCTGCCTGGCCGGAACTGGCGAGCGACGCGGATTCCATGTGGTTGGCGTCAACGGCTCTGCGCGCCGGAGTAGTCGGGGTGTTGCGCGCGGTCGAGACAACGCCATGGACTGCGGATGCAATGGCGGTGCGGAATTGCTTCAGATCAACGGGTTTGGTGAGATAGTCAAAAGCGCCTGCCTTGAGTGAGATTACGGCATTTTCTGCCGATCCATGCGCTGTGATGACGATGCAACGCTCCGGGCGCTGTCTGGTTTTCAAATCCTGCAAAACGTCGATGCCCGAGCCATCCGGTAAGCGCATATCGGTGATGACAACGTCAAAACGCTGCGTTGCCAGCAGGTGAAGCGCCTCGTGAACGGTACCAGCCGTATCTACACGGTAGCCCTCGCGCAACAGCGTGAGTTCGTACAGCGTGCGCAAATCGGGCTCATCGTCGATGACCAGAATCCGAACATTGCTCAGTTGGGGTGCATGTGCCATGGTGTAGCCACTCGGTTCACAGTGGAGAAAACGCCGTGAGGGGGGCTGCGTTTGAAAGTAATGACAAACTCATTGCCCTCGGTGGATTTTCCGTGGGTTTTACGAAAGTTGCGTTGATAAATGATGGCGGCGTCATGTCCTTCGCACAATTCACGACAAATATATAGACCCAGGCCACTTGATCGGCTATCGGATGAAAAAAATGGTTCGAACAGGTGGCGTTCAACCGATTGGTCCATGGGAGCGCCATCACTCCAGACGGATAAGGTGGTGTGCTCCTTGTCCACCACCCGTGCGTGGACCTGAATAGCATCCGCCTGATCGCTTGCGTAGCGACAGGCATTGTCCAAAAGGTTTACCAGAATCCGGCGTAGATGCTCAGTGTCAAAACGCACATGGACATGGGCGTCTGCAAGTTGTACGTTCAGTCGCTGCCGACAAGTCGATTGTGTTGCCCAATCATTGCAAATACGCTGCGCGGTCGTGCCAAGCTCCACCGTGCCGGTCTGCTGTGCCTGGTCTTGCGGTTGCACACGTGCGACATTAAGAATGTCGTTCACGATTTTTTCCAATCGTTTGGCATTTTGACTCACCATCAACGTCAACTTCTTCAATGCAGGATCTTTGATGTCTTCATCGAGCAAGGCGTTGGCTTGCGCTATCGCAGCCAGTGGATTGCGGATTTCGTGGGCCACGGCGGTGGACAAGCGGCCCATGCCGGCTAGTTTCTCTGTTCGCAGTCGTGCCTCCAGTTCGCGTTGGTCTTGCAAAAAAAGCACGCATAAATTGTCTCCGGCGGCTCCGCGCGGGGCTGCAAGGCGTGTGCGAACATGCAAGCGCATGGGGCCTTGGTCGCCGTGGCTGATCGTTACATTTTCTTCGTGGCTGCGACCCGTTTCCGTACTCATACGGGTCAAATGCAACAAGGGATACCAACCGTCCTCGTCTCTTAGGTCAAAAACAACAGCATGCATGGCCCGATGCGAGCCCAGCAACTGGCGTGCAGCCGGATTGGCGGCGCGCACACACCCCCAACCATCCACGATCAGAACACCATCCGACAGGGACTCAATGACTAACTCGTTAACCTGGCGTTGAATCGCGGCAGCCAGATGGCTTTTACGCGCGCGTTGCCCTTCGTTAGCCAGGCGTGTCGAGAGTTGATTGGACAGCAAAGCGATAGCAAAATAGCCCATACCACTGAGCGCGGACTGGGCAAAGTAGGATGTGGCATCCCCACTGCTCTTCAGGTAGGACCAGAGCGCACCACTTAGCAGGAGTACGGTAATGCCGGCGGCGGTCCCCAATGCCAGACGCAACGAACCCAGCACGGATGCCAGCAAAATGGGAAGGGCAAACAAAGGCGTGTAATTGACACTGTTACCGTCTTGCAGTAGTTGCAAAGCAGAAAACGCCAATAGATCGACCCCCACCAAAGCCCCCCAGACCAGATTGAATGACTGACCCAGTGGACGTGGGCGAACCAATAGCTTGCTGGCCACCGTACTCGCAAAATAGGCCGCACAAATCGCAACCAAGGTTTGGCTGTGGGAGGTTCCGGTAACGTAGAGACTCGATTGCAGGGCAAACAGCACCAGGCCCAGCAGCAATCGTGCGGTCATGAATCCTTGCCATTGGCGCACCATCTCGTGGGAGTCCTCAAAGGAGTCCTCCGACACGCTCTCGATGCGCGGATCAAACCATGAGTTATCCGCAGTTGACATATTTATTCACGATTTTCCCTGCTGACTTTTTCCATTGTGATCCGGTGCGGCTGGCAGCAATAAATGCCTTCCTTGCTGTGGATGGCTTCGCTTTTCGGGATATGTACACCGCAAAAACGGCAGGCCAACATGGCTGTTGGGGTGTTAGTGAGCGCCGTTGGTGCTTTTAGCGCCGCAAAGACACGCCAGCCACGCCAGAGCAGAAAAATAAGCCCGGCCAGTAGTAGCACAATCCTCATGACGCACGCCCCAGGATGATTTCCAGCACAAAACGTGACCCCACATAGGCCAGTAATAACAGCACAGAACCTGCATAGAGCATGTTTACGGCCCGTTTGCCACGCCAACCAAAGACCTGACGCCCGATCAATAACCAGGCGAACGTTACCCATGAAAGGAGTGAAAAAACCGTCTTGTGCTCCCAGCGCCAAACCCGGCCCGGAGCATATAGATATTCACTGAAGAAAAATCCGGCCAGCAGCGTGGCACTGAGCAAAACGAAACCAGCACCAACAAAACGGTAGGTCAATCGCTCCAACGTCAATAGGGGCACGCCACTGTGCGGGTCCTTGGCGTGACGAATACGCTTTTCCGCCCGTACCATGAACCATGCGTGCACAACCGCCGTGCCGAACAAGCCATAACAGGCAACGCCAAAGGCCAAGTGTAATGGCAGCCAGGCCGATGCGCTGGTGTGTATCGGGTTTCCGGGAAAGACCCATGCCAGGAGCACAGCCCCGGCTCCCAGACCGGCTAATGACCAGCGGGTGGGTAATTGGGGGACGAACTGGCTTTCCACCGCATAAACGGCGGCAATTAGCCAGGCGGTGACGGATAAGGCCGGGGCAAAACCAAAGCGCGCGGCCTCACCCCAAAGTCCCAATGACAGCGCTATGCCATGCAAAAACCAGGCAAGGATGACCAAACGCCGCGCCGTGTGTTCGCCAAGATGGAGGACGGACAACGCAGGGCATGCGTACGCAACGGCGGCTAAAACGGAAACAATCAGGTTCACGAAGGGCGCACTGGCTAGAATCATGGCTACAGTTTAGCGTTTTACTCATTGCCAGCCCTGCTGGCTTGATACAAGGTTTTGCATGGCCTCTGCTCTTTCCGAAAAACTTTCCCGTCTCGTCAAAGAAATGCGCGGCCAAGCCCGCATTACCGAAGCCAATGTCAGTGACATGCTACGCGAAGTTCGCATGGCCATGCTGGAGGCCGATGTGGCCTTGCCGGTGGTACGCGACTTCATTGCACGTGTCAAGGAAAAGGCGCTGGGGCAGGAGGTCATGGGTTCATTGCAACCAGGCCAGATGCTGGTCAGCATTGTCAGCAAGCAACTGGCAGCTACCATGGGCGAAGGGGTGAGTGACATCAACCTGGCCGCACAACCACCAGCGGTGATCCTGATGGCCGGTCTGCAAGGGGCTGGCAAAACCACCACGACTGGCAAGCTGGCCAAATATCTGATCGAAAAACGCAAAAAAAAGGTGCTCACGGTGTCCGGGGACGTGTACCGGCCTGCGGCCATCGAGCAGCTCAAGACCGTTACCAAACAATCGGGCGCCGAGTGGTTTCCCAGTTCTGCGGACCAAAAGCCCATCGACATTGGCTACGCGGCCCTGGATTATGCCAAAAAGCACTTTTTTGACGTGCTGTTGGTGGACACGGCGGGTCGCCTGGCAATTGATGAAGCCTTGATGCGTGAAATTTCCGAGTTGCATGCATCCCTGAATCCGGTGGAAACCTTGTTTGTCGTGGATGCCATGCAGGGACAAGATGCAGTCAACACGGCGAAGGCTTTCAAGGAAGCCTTGCCAATCACCGGAATCATCTTGACAAAACTCGATGGTGACTCACGCGGTGGAGCAGCACTGTCTGTGCGTCAGATCACGGGTGCTCCCATCAAATTTGCCGGCATCAGTGAAAAGCTTGACGGACTGGAAGTGTTCGATGCCGAGCGCCATGCCGGACGGATACTGGGCATGGGCGATATTCTGGCGCTGGTCGAACAAGTGACGGCCGGGGTTGATATGCAAGCAGCCCAAAAACTGGCTGCCAAGGTCAAGAGTGGTGGTAGTTTTGATTTGAACGATTTTCTGACCCAGATTCAGCAAATGCAGCAAATGGGTGGCTTGTCGAGTCTTATGGATAAGCTGCCTTCGTCCGTGAGCGCCAAAGCCGGGCAGCTGGATATGGCGCAGGCCGAAAAAGACATCCGGCATAAGGTTGGCATCATTCAGAGTATGACCCCGCTTGAACGCAGCAAGCCTGAGCTCATCAAGGCCACCCGCAAACGCCGTATCGCCACCGGTGCGGGCGTACAGGTTCAGGAAGTCAACCGCATGCTCAAGGAGTTTGAGAAAATGCAAGTCATGATGAAAAAAATGAGCGGTGGTGGACTGATGAAAATGATGAAACGCATGGGCGGCATGAAAGGCCTGCCGTTCTGAAACCACATTGAACCCAGGCAACGCCACCATGGAGATTACCGGGCTCATACTTGCTGGTGGTCGTGGTACACGTATGGGCAACCGGGACAAAGGCCTGATTCCCTTTGACGGACAGCCGCTGGTATCACACGTTGTGCGCCGACTCCAGCCCCAGGTGCAGCACCTGCTGATCAACGCCAACCAGAACCTGCAAACCTATAGCGCATTTGGTCTGCCCTTATGCAGCGATGTCTCGGCAGATTTTGCGGGTCCCCTGGCTGGCTTGCAAGCGGGCCTCATGCGCTGCAAAACCTCTCATCTGATGGCTGTGCCTTGCGATGCGCCGCTGCTCCCGCTTGATTTGGTGTCGCGTTTGTTGCAGGGATTGCAAACCGATGGCGCGGATGCAGCATTCGCCGTTACGCATGAAGGCGAGGTCGTACAACCCCATCCCGTATTTTGCTTATTGCGCGTGCATGTGCTGGATCAACTCAACCAGTTTTTAGAAAGTGGCGGTCGCAGCATGTTGCGCTGGTTTGCCACACTGCGCGTGGCGCAAGTACCATTTTCCGACACAATGGCCTTTTGCAACCTTAACACCCTGGAAGAGTTACGCCGGCATGAACACCGATCAATCTGTGAGCAAGTTGCACTGGCTCCCGCTACTGGGGGTTCTGAAAAACTACCCTAAGGCGTGGTTTCGACGTGACCTGGTTGCGGGGCTATCCGCCTGTGTAGTCATGATTCCATCCGTCATGGCCTACGCGGAATTGCTGCATCTGCCGACCATCACCGGCTTATACGCGGCCTTGGCGGCTTGCATAGGCTACGCAGTTTTTACCAGTTCGCGCCAGGTGATCGCCGGTCCCGACGCCGCCATTGGCTTGCTCGCAGGCTCGGTCATCCTGCCGCTGGCCGGGGGTGACCCGGCGCGCATGGCCATGCTGGCTGCCGAATTGGCCTTGTTCTCGGGAGTCGTGCTGCTGTGTGCCGCACGCCTGCGTCTGGGCACCGTGGCAGACCTCTTGTCGCGTCCGGTTCTGGTGGGCTATCTCAACGGCGCTTCCCTGGTGCTGATTGCTTCCCAGTTGGGCAAGCTGTTTGGCCTGAAAACCGAAGGGGAGGCATTTTTTGTCCTGGTTTCTGACGTACTACAGCGTTTGCCGCAATCGCATGTTCCGACCCTGGTATTGGGCCTGGGGCTGATTGCTTTTCTTGGGGTGTTATTGCGCTGGTTTCCCCAGGTGCCTGCTGCGTTGACGATCTGCGTACTGGGCGTTGTGCTGGCGCTGGGCCTGAACCTGGAGCAATACGGCATCACGCTCGTCGGCGAGGTTCCCAAAGGCTTGCCGGAACTGACACTGCTTGCTCCCCGTCTGAAGGATATTGCCGCCCTGGCACCAGCCGCCCTCGCGCTGGCTTTCCTGACGTTTTCCGATGGCATCTTGCTGGCGCAAACCTTTGCTGGCAAGCATAGCGACGAGATCAACCCCAACCAGGAATTGATTGCCTTGGGCGTTGCCAACATCTCGGCTGCGCTGTGGCAGGGGTTTGCGGTCTCGGCCAGCCAATCGCGCACCGCAGTGGCTGCCAGCGCGGGTGCACGCTCCCAGGTGGCGCAACTGGTGGCTGCGGCAGGTTTATTGGTCTTTTTGCTATTTCTTGCCGATGTCGTCACGCATTTACCCAGAGTTGCCCTGGGTGCGATCCTGATCGTCACCGCTGTCAGCATGCTGGAGGCGGCATCGCTCAAACACATGTTTCACATTGACCGCGTAGAGTTTGGCATTGCCATGGGTGTGACGGTCGCCATCCTCCTGGCGGGCGTGGTACCCGGCATCATCATGGGTATGCTGGTTTCCCTGATTGCCGTATTGGTTGAAATTTCAAGACCTGGCGGTGCCGTATTGCAACGTTTGGCACGCGATGGCAAATTCCACGATTGCAAGGATGAAGATGCGGGTGAAATCATTCCGGGCCTGCTGGTCTATCGTCCCTACGCGCCGCTGATTTTTGCCAATGCCCGCCATGTCATGGCCCGCATCGAAGCTTTGGTTGATCAAGCCGGAGCGGATTTGAAGTGGCTGGTGATTGATGCCCAGGCCATTACAGACATTGATACCACCGCTGGCGAACGTTTTGCACAGCTACAGAACGAACTGCAAAAACGCGGCATTCGCGTCATCTTTGCCGATTGCCCACGCCCCTTGCGCGAGCAATTGGCCAGACTGCACCACATCGGTCTGCTTGGGCCGCAGGAATTCTTTGTCTCGGTCGGCAAGGCCGTGCAGGCATTCGAGAGTAGTCATCAACCGTCTTAGCGCATCCGGTCCAGGTTGGCAAAAGACAGCATTTCCTTCACGATGTCGGTGGAGGCTTGTGCGGTTGGGCTGGTTTTACTTGCCCTGTACCGTGAGGCATCCAGGAGTAGCACCTCATTGTTCATCTCCGACAGGTGTTCCGCCATCAAGCCCACCATGTTTTTGAGCAAATCCACCGTCATGCCGGGACGTGAAAACAGCGTAGTGCGACTCAGGCACAGTGCTACCGCAGGCGTGACGGCTTGCACCGAGGCTGTGCGTGGCTTGTCCCGCAGCAAGGCCATCTCGCCAAAGTGTTCGCCCGGGTTGACAAAGGCAATGTGTGCGTCGTCTCCAGCCATACGCCGGAAGACTTCAAACTGTCCGGCAATCACCACGTACATGGCATCGCCGCTCGCGCCTTCTTCAAAAACAATTTGGGACGGGGCAAAGGTCGCTTTTGTGGCGCCGCGCAGCAAATACACCATATCCTCACGCTCCAGGGCGCGAAACAGCACGATGGATGACATGAGCTTGAGTAGCAGAGGTTCGATTTCCAGCTTAATTTTCTTCCTCCTCAGTGTCAAAAAAAGCTGCGTCATGATAATGGCAAGCGGTGATATGTTGCCGCAGGTGTTTTGAAGAATTTCCAATGTGCGCAAGGTATGCCATACTCGGATTTGTGCGCTTGAAAGACCCATTTACCGAGTTACTGCAACCATTAAACCCGCATGACTACAGCGACCATTAACCGCCTCATCACGTTATTTGACGATGCGTTTCGTAGTTTGTCCATCCAGGCCAGCATGGAAGATTCGGAACGCCTGGCGGTGCTGATCCACCACTCCATGAATTCCAAGAACCGCTCGTACCATACGCCAGAACATATTTTTGGAATGTGCGAAGGCATGAAACCCCTACAGGTTTTGGCAGCCTTGTTTCATGATGTGGTGTACTACCAACTGGACGGCGGGTTCCCACCCCCTGCGGCACCCTGGCTACAAGATGTTGTTACCCGGAACGCAGACGCAGCGCTGGTGCTGCAGGAGTTCGGTGCAAACGACCCCGCACTGGTGCTGTGTGCCGCGATCTTTCAATTCACACCAGGCCAGGCGCTCCCACTGTACGATGGAATGAATGAGTTTTTAAGCGCCATATTGGCCACGCGCTTGCTCCAGAATCACCTTGGTCTGCAGGATTTGCTGATTGTTGCAGCCTGTATCGAAGCCACCATCCCTTTTCGTGCGCCCAACATGCATGGCAAAACCGCTGCCGATGTGCTCGCGCAGCGGGTTGCGCGGTACTACCAGAGCATATTTCCCGACTGCAACCCCAAAGACGTGGAGATTTTCGTCACCCAGGCGGTGTCAGACGCAGTGGCGCTGGGCAACCGCGACGTCAGCAGCTTTTCCTGCCCTGACCCGAGTTTGTTTCTGTCCAGTACCTGGCAACTTATTGACGAATCCAACGCTCCCCTGGCCAACCCCGGCGTGTATTCGTTGCGGGAATACCGGACTGCGCTGGTGCGGATGCATACTTTCTTGTCCGCGCTGAATCCAGCGCATGTTTTTCAATGCTACAACGCGCAGCCTGATACAGACGAACTTGGTCGGTTGTGTGCCAGTGCGCAGCGCAATATCGGGTTTGCGTGTGACTTTCTGTCTGTCAAGATTACGGCTGTTGCCATTGTCGAAGCCTTGGCCATGGGCACGGGCAGCGATTGTCCGGTGTCCATGTTCCTGGGCGATATTCGCAATCTCCATGGAAAGCCGGACCGGGTGGAAGACTTCCTGCCACCGGCGCCCGTTGGCCAGATACTCAACCAGGAGTTGCTGAATGTTTTTGAGACTGGCCGAGCCCTCGTGTCCTCCTACGACCTGACCGCTTCGCCGCTGACAGCTTACGTCTATCTCAGTATGGGACACGAAGGCGCGCGAGCGGGCTTTCATCTCGCCCAGGAGATGTTTGATGGGATACGATCCCCCATGGAATTCTTGCGTAGCCTGGATAAGGCACTGGTGCTCGACATCAGCAGCGCCTGCGCGTCCATCGCGATCTCCCGACGTGACAAACTGCGTGCCCTGGAGTCGGCCCTTTAGTTTCAGGAAATGTGGCTGTAGCCATCACAGGATGTGCGGTATAAGCTATCAATAATATAGCCAAGCGCTGCCATGGTGAAAAGGGGGTACGCGCCTTTTCCAAAATTCCCTGGTTGATTGCACGGATTTGACCTGTATTGCTGTATTGCCGTATTGCTTTGTGCCGGAGCTGACCATCTCAGGTTATGATAAAACCATTGAAGCGGGGGTAGCACAACTGGATAGTGCACAGGCCTTCTAAGCCTGCGGTTGTGAGTTCGATTCTCACCCCTCGCGCCAGTTTCTTGCGCCAAGTTCCTCCTGGAGAACTAGAATTTTTGGCATCCTGTTACCGCAACTGCATAGAGATTGCGGTTTCACGTGGGTAACCACCTACACACAACATTCCCGATCGGGAAATATCGCTTGCACATAGCCCAATTGTGACTGATAATTTCCCGAACGGGAAATATAAAAAAGCCATGACATCCATTCGATCACCTCAACAACTCGGCGATGCACTGCGTGCCGCTCGCAAGCAGCTCGGGCTGACACAGCCCCAGTTGGCTCTGGCGGCAGGGGTGGGAGTGCGTTTCATCGTAGACCTTGAGGCAGGCAAGCCCACCTTGCGACTGGAAAATGTGCTGCGGGTCATTGATGCCCTGGGTGGAGAGATCCAGTTGATCGGATTGCCAGCCGTTGCAACCGGCGATCGAAGTGATGGCTCCGACAATGGTGCATGAGCTGGAGGTATGGCTTTTTGCCGACCGTGTTGGCACCCTGGCGTTGGTCGATGGCCGACTGAACTTTTGCTACGTACCCGGTTGGCTGTCGCAACCTGACGCCGTCGCCTTGTCTGCCTCGCTGCCCCTGCAAGCGGAGCCGTTCGACGATCACAAAGCGCGTCCCTTCTTTGCCGGTCTGCTGCCAGAGGGGCAGATGCGCCGCCTGATTGCGCAGCAGTTCCAGGTTTCTGGCCAGAATGACTTTGCGCTGCTGGACTACATCGGCGGCGAGTGCGCCGGGGCCGTGACGTTCCTTGAGCAGGGGCAGGCTTTACCTGTGCCTACCAGCAATGATGACGTTCAATGGTTGAGTGACGACGAAGTCGTTGCCATCCTGGATGAATTGCCACGCCGCCCCATGCTGGCGGGCAAAGACGGCTTGCGACTTTCTTTGGCTGGCGCTCAGGACAAGCTACCGGTGGTTTTCGATGGTGCCCGCGTTGGTCTGCCCCTCAACGGCACGCCGAGCTCCCACATCCTAAAACCCGCCATCCACGCCGTTGAAGACAGCGTGATCAACGAGGGGTTTTGCATGGGGTTGGCTGAGGCCATGCAGCTCAAGCCAGCGAAATCAAAAGTTCACCTCGTGTTGGATCGCTCGCTCCTGCTGGTTGAGCGCTACGACCGACTGATTGATGCCCATGGGCACCGGCAACGCCTTCATCAAGAGGATTTCTGCCAGGCGCTGGGGGTGGTGCCAGAAATGAAATACCAAAATGAAGGTGGTCCGGATCTGGCACAGTGCTTTGATCTGGTGCGCAGTGTGACACGCCCCAGTGCGCCGCAGGTTCTGCGACTCCTCGACTACGTGATCTTCAATGCGTTGATCGGCAATCACGATGCGCACGCCAAGAATTTCTCGTTGCTGTACGCAGACAAGACACCCGTTCTGGCTCCGTTCTACGACACGTTGTCGACAGCGGTGTATCCAACACTGACGCCGAAGATGGCGATGAAGATCGGCAGTAAGTACAAGTTCAGCGAAGTCCAGGCACGGCACTGGGATCAGTTTGCAGAAAGCGTCGGCCTCACTAAGGCACAGGCCAAGAGGCGCATTCTGGAGTTGGCAAAGTCATTACCAGCCACAGCACGCAAACTCCAATCGGCCCCAGGACTCGGCTTTACCAGGAATGCCATGGTTGAGCGAATCAATGCCTTGATTGAACAACGCTGCGCCCTGACGATTCGGCGGCTCACCGATCCCACCGCCGAAAATGACGCAGCCGTCGAACCCTTGGTCTGAACCACCATACGGACGCGGGATCAGTTCCGGGTTTTGGAATTGAACTGACCCCGGAAAGCAGGCATGGTTCAACAACCGTGTTTTTACTGAACACTGTCTACACAAAAGTGTTCACTGGACCGCGTGATTTTGCGCCGCTCGTATTTGGTCACGAAGTCGTGACTGTTCAGGCGGCCATTACGCCACGTAAAGCAGCATGCACATGAAGTGGCAGAAGCTTCCGCCGAGCACAAAGAGGTGCCAGATGCCGTGGAAATGGCGCACCCGCTCGCCGTGCACGTAGAAATAAATTCCCACGCTGTAGACCACGCCCCCTGCGACTAGCCACACCAGGCCGCCCAGGGGCATGGCGTGTACGAGTGGTTTGCCTGCGATCAGCACCAGCCAGCCCATCAGAACGTATAGCACCATGGACAGGCGGCGGGTGCGGCGGCCCAGGGTCAGTTCCTGGGCTATGCCGATAGCGGCCAGGCTCCAGATCAGACCGAACAGGGTCCAGCCCCAGGGGCCGTGCAGGGTGATGAGCGCAATGGGTGTGTAGGTTCCGGCGATGAGCAGATAAATGGCGTTGTGGTCGATTTTCTGCAATATCGCTTTGGCGCGACGGTCGCGCACACCGTGGTAGATGGTGGAAAAGCAGAACAGCAGGACCAGGGTTGCCCCGTAGATGCTGAAACTCAGCACCTTCCACGGAGAAGCCTGCACCACGGCGAGGGTGACCAGAATGGACAATCCCGCAATCGACAGAGCCGAACCCGCAAGGTGCGAGAAGGTGTTGAGTCGTTCGCCGTGGTACACCGTGGGGTCTGGTTACATCGCCGTTGTAGCGGGGGTGATCCAGCTTTGCAGTTGTGCACAGACTTCCTGGCTATCCAGCAGGCCCATGTGGTTCATGCCGTAGAAAATCTTTTGGTGCTGCGCGTCAAACTCCAGCGCGCGTCGTGTGTCGCGGTGGTGTCCGAGCGCGCTACGCAAGGGTACCAGGCCGTCGCCAATCAGCTTGCCCCGGATTTCGCAGTGCTCCTGGGCAATCAGGGCAGCAATGGCATAACACTGGATGTTCTCCGGCAAGGACATGGGGATGCGGACATCGGCGGCGTGGGAGAAACGGTTGCGCCCCACCCAGTCCTCGTCAATCATGTTGCCATGGCGCAGATCGGTCGTTCCAGCGCTACGGATTTTTCCCAGACGCGACAAGGCTTGCGTATAGGGGCTGACTTCCAGGATCAGATCAATGAGGTTGCCCGCTTGCTCCACCATCGAGCCATGGTGTGGCGTGCCGACGAATAGCAGTTTGCGCACGTGTTGCAACCAGCTGTGGCCCGCTTGTGCTGCGTAGTGGCAAGCACTGCGCGCAACCAAGCCGCCCATGCTGTAGCCAAGAATACAAATCTCTTCTACCGGCACACCCCAGACGCTGACCAGCTCTTCCAGTTTGTCGGCCAGGGCGCGGCCATTCTGGGAAATGTGCAGACCGCTGTTGTAGCGCACGTACATGGGCGTGAAGTCGTTGGCAGCCGCCAGCACTTCTCCATGGTCGTGACCATTGCGCCGCCATTGCAATTCGTTCATGCAATGGCCATGTAGCATCAGGAGAATTTTGCCTTTGGGTTGGGGAACCGCGCTGTCGAGCGACTCGCGGTTCAGGTACAGCACGTGGCCTTCGTGGCGGAAGTTCAGGGTGATTGCCAGCGGGTTGCCACCAGCGGCCATGTGGTCACCCAGTACGCCATTCAACACCGACATGATGGCAGCGCGTTCGTGCGAGGAGTTGATGTGTACCAGCTCAGGCTCCAGGCGCTCCAGTGCGGAATCCAGTCCGGCGCCGATCAGGCGTGCCACGCCCCGGATGGAGCGGTACACCAGGCCGCTGCTGGCTTTGATCACGTTGTACACGACGCCGTGCGCCGGACCCAGTGTGGGCTTGGTACCCGCCTGGCCCACGGGCATGGGCAAGAGCAAAATGTTGTGGTGCATGGTTTCCACCAGGCTGGTGATGCCTACGGTGGCTTCCAGCACCAGACGGCCATAGCCGCGCAGATCTGATAGGTACAGATGTTTCTTGTTCATGTGCCTGCTGTGTTTCAGTGTCGATCAGGTCAGGGAACGAATGTGCGCGACGACGACCAGAAGCTGCTTGTGATCCATGCCCTCGATGTATTTGCGGCATACGGAGCTGACGATCTTGACCGCGCCCGTCATGCCCAGGCGAGCCGATTGCTCCTTGATAAATCCCACCTCGGCTGCTTTGAGTGGGCGCATGAAGTAGTACTCCATACCCGCTTCCACCAGATCATCTACCAGGTCAGCCAGGGCTTTTCCCTTGGTTGTGGGCGTGTTTTCAATGGAAGTCAGGACTGCAAGGGTCTGATCCCGCAGCGCCTGGGAGTGAAAGAAGCGCAAGGACGGTTCTTCGGATGCTTGCGCGGGCGGCGGTTTTTTCTCCGCTGATTTGGTGGTGGCAGATTTGCTTGCGCCGGTTTTGGCGGCGCTTGCCTTTCGGGCTGGGGTGGTTGCAGTCATGGCAGTAAGTCCCTTTGTTTGTTGGTGTACAATTGTACACCGTAAGTCAAGACCAGAACTGGTCAGGCATTTTGCAACGCTGCGATGCGCTCTTCAATCGGCGGGTGGGTAGAGAAGAGTTGCCCGATGCCGCCGGCGATGCCCATGGCCGCGACGCTCTTGGGCAGCTCGCCCGGAACCATGCCACCCAGGCGCGCCAGGGCGTTGATCATGGGTTGTTTGCGGCCCAGCAGTTGGGCAGCACCGGCGTCGGCACGGAATTCGCGCTGGCGCGAAAACCAAGCTACAACCATGGCGGCGGCAAAACCGAGCACAATGTCCAGCACGATGGTGGAGATGGTGTAACCGATGCCTGGGCCGGAGCGGTCATCGTCGCGGCGCAGGAAGCTGTCCACTGCATAGCTGATCACGCGGCTGAGGAACACCACAAAGGTATTCATCACGCCCTGAATCAGCGTCATGGTGACCATATCGCCATTGGCAATGTGGGCCACCTCATGGCCAATCACAGCCTCGATCTCCTCGCGCGTCATCCCAACCAGCAAGCCCGTGGAGACGGCAACCAGCGCCGAGTCCTTGAATGCGCCGGTGGCAAAGGCATTGGGTTCGCCTTCAAAAATGCCGACTTCCGGCATGCCAATGCCCGCTTTTTGCGATAAACGCCGCACGGTATCGACAATCCAGGCTTCGTCCGCGTTTTGTGGCTGCTCGATGACGCGCACGCCGGATGTCCACTTGGCCATGGGCTTGCTGATGAGCAGGGAAATGATGGCGCCACCAAACCCCATGACCAGCGCGTAGCCCAGCAAGGCGCCCAGGTTGAGTCCGCCAGCGGTCAGGTAACGGTTGACACCCAAAAGGCTTGCCACAATGCCCAGCACGGTGACGACCAGCACATTGGTCAAAACAAATAAAAGAATACGTTTCATAGTTTCCTCATGGATGAACAGGAATATCGCGCGCGATGCGGGCGCTAGGGCCGCAATGGTAAGGGCGAATTGCTGCTTTTCAAGTCTGTCGTATCAATCCGGGGCACGCTTGTCCGGATCAAGCGCTTCCCCCTCCTGGGCACCGGCTTGTTGCAGCATGTCGGCTATTTCCTTGAAGTTGTTTTTCCTGGCTACGGAAAGAGGCATTTCGCCCTGGTTATTGTCGGCGTTCACGTCGGCACCGTTAGCCATCAGCAATCGAACGGCTTGTACCTGATTGCCTTCAACCGCATAAAAAAGCGCAGTTTCGCCACCGGAATCTCTGATGTTGACGGGATGCCCTTCACGCACCAACAGTTGTACCATTTCGCCATGCCCGCCATGGGCGGCGTAATGCAGCGGAGTCCAGCCACCAAAAGTTTTTGCCTTGAGATCGACGCGACGCGCGATCAGCAGTTTCATGGCCTCAACGCTACCCATGGAGGCCGCATAATGAACCGGGGCAACGCCTTTGAGGTCGGTTTCATTGATGTTCTTTGTCTCTTTGAGCAGTTTTTGCAATCCCGCATAGTCTTTGCGGGTTACCAAAGTGGCGAACTGGCGGTTTAGCGGACTGGTGGTTGCCTGGAGCATTGCGATGGCGTAGTTTTGATGGCCAGCCTCCACGGCAACAGCAGAAAACACTGGCGCAACCAGCAGTGCGACGCCCCATGTGATCAGGTGTAACATGGACATGGAAATTCCTCTTGAGCATTGACATTGATATTGATCCTGAGTATCGCACCCTCGCGTGCCAATCCCGGAATGTTCCCTTTTTGTTTTATCCGTAGCGTGGAGTTCTCCTTATGTCCCAAGACCGGCTGAAAGAGCTGAAAACCCTTATCACGGCAAAAGCCGTTGCCAATCCCACGCATTTGTGTGCCGATCTGGCGGCCCAGTTCGGGGTCAGCCGCTCCACCATGGGGAAGTGGTTGCGTAAGTTGATGGAAGAAGGGTGGTTGACGCGCCAGGGAAGCATCTCGCGCCCGGTATATAAACCCAGTTTGTTGCGCGATGTCAGCCGCAGTTATGTGCTTGCCGGACTGGATGAACATACACCCTGGGAGCGCGACTTTGCGCCCTGTTTTGACCTGCCACCCAACATCACCCGCCTGGCGCACCATGCTTTCACCGAATTGCTCAACAATGCCGTTGACCATAGCCAGGGCAGCAAGGTGTCGATTTCCATGCGGCAAAACCCGACACACCTGCACATGCTGGTGCGCGACGATGGCTGTGGTGTGTTTGACCGCATTCAAAAGGCGTTCCAGATCGACAGCCCGCAACAGGCACTCCTGGAACTGAGCAAGGGCAAACTGACCACGCAACCGGAATTCCATACCGGGCGTGGCTTGTTCTTTACTTCGCGCCTCTTTGATGTGTTTGACCTGTATGCCAACCATCTGACCTACCAGCATAGCCACTGGCAACGCCGCGAATGGCTTAAAGCCAATCCGCTGGCCGTGGCGGGAACGGCAATTTTCATGTCGCTGGCGCTGAACTCCACACGCACCCTGGAGGATGTTTTTGCCGCACATGGCAAGGGTTCGCAGGATGTGAGTTTTGCGCGCACCGAAGTGTCTTTGCGGCTGGCGGCGGGCGCAGACCAGACGCTGGAGTCGCGTGCCCAGGGTAAGCGTATTGCGCACCGATTGGAGTCATTTGAGGTGGTGGACCTGAACTTTGACGGTATCGAGTCGGTAGGCCAGGGTTTTGCCGACGAACTGTTTCGGGTCTTTCCCAGCCAACATCCGCAGGTGCAACTGTGCCCACGCAACATGAATGCCCGTGTAGCCGCCATGGTGGCGCAGGCCCAGGGAAAATAAGATGCCAAGACTTTAGACGTTAAAACTTTAAGACACTACAAACACCAGGAGACTTTTCATGCCAGACACCCCGGAAAACGAAATTCCCGCCTTGGCCCCAGGTTCCGTGGACTCGGACCGCACGGAAACACGCGAGTGGATGGATGCCCTGTCCGCCGTGATTGAAAACGAAGGTATCGAGCGGGCGCACTTTCTGCTGGAGCAGCTGCTCGACCACGCACGCCAGAACAGCATTGACCTGCCGTTTTCGGCCAACACGGCGTATGTCAACACCATTGCGCCCCAGGATGAGGAGCGCTGCCCTGGCGATCTTGAAATTGAGGAGCGTCTGCGCGCCTACATGCGCTGGAACGCGATGGCAATGGTGGTCAAGGCCAATCGGCACCATCCGGTAGACGGTGGCGATCTGGGCGGGCATATTGGCTCGTTTGCCTCGGTGGCGCACATGTTTGGCGCGGGCTTCAACCATTTCTGGCACGCAGAAAGTACCGAACCGGGCAAGGAGCATGGCGGAGACTGTCTATATGTTCAGGGCCATGTGGCACCCGGCGTGTATGCGCGCGCTTTTCTGGAAGGGCGCCTGAGCGAGGAGCAGCTGCTGCATTTTCGCCAGGAGGTCGATGGCCGGGGTTTGTCGAGCTACCCGCACCCCAAGCTGATGCCCGAGTTCTGGCAGTTTCCCACGGTGTCGATGGGACTCGGGCCTTTGATGGCCATCTACCAGGCGCGGTTTCTGAAATACCTGCACGCACGCGGCATCGCCAACACCGAAAACCGCAAGGTCTGGGTGTTTTGTGGCGATGGCGAAATGGACGAGGTGGAGAGTCTGGGCGCCATTGGCCTGGCGGCGCGGGAACAGCTGGACAACCTGGTTTTCATCGTGAACTGCAATTTGCAGCGCCTCGACGGTCCGGTGCGTGGCAATGGCAAGATCATTCAGGAGCTTGAAGGCGAATTTCGTGGTTCGGGCTGGAACGTCATCAAGCTGCTGTGGGGCAGCAACTGGGATCCTTTGTTTGCGCGCGACAAGGACGGTGCGCTGCGCCAGCTCATGATGGACACGCTCGACGGTGACTACCAGGCTTTCAAGGCCAATGACGGCGCCTATGTACGCAAACACTTTTTTGCGCGCAACCCCAAGGTTGCCGCCATGGTGGCCAAAATGAGCGACGATGACATCTGGGCGCTGCGCCGTGGCGGCCACGACTCGCAAAAAGTCTACGCCGCCTACCACCAGGCCACCCACCACAAGGGCCAGCCATCGGTGTTGCTGATCAAAACTGTCAAGGGTTTTGGCATGGGTAAAAGTGGTGAAGGCAAAAACACGGTACACCAGACCAAGAAGCTCACGGACGAGGACATCAAGCTATTCCGTGACCGCTTCAATATCCCCATCCCCGACAGCCAGCTGGCCGATATTCCGTTTTACAAACCCGCAGACGATACGCCCGAGATGCGTTACCTGCACCAGCGCCGCCAAGCGCTGGGCGGCTACCTGCCCAGGCGGCGCACCCGCAGCGACGAGCAGTTCACGGTCCCGGCTTTGGAAACCTTCAAGGCCGTGCTGGAGCCAACCGCCCAAGGCCGTGAAATTTCCACCACGCAAGCCTATGTACGCTTTTTGACAACGCTCCTGCGTGACCAGGCGCTGGGGCCGCGTGTGGTGCCGATTCTGGTCGATGAGGCGCGTACCTTCGGCATGGAAGGGCTGTTTCGGCAAATCGGTATCTACAACCCGGCAGGTCAGCAATACACCCCGGTCGATAAGGACCAGGTGATGTACTACCGCGAGGACAAGCAAGGGCAAATCCTGCAAGAAGGCATCAACGAAGCCGGCGGCATGTCCAGCTGGATTGCCGCCGCCACCAGCTACAGCACCAGCAACCGCATCATGGTGCCGTTTTATGTCTATTACTCGATGTTTGGCTTTCAGCGTATCGGCGACCTGGCCTGGGCTGCGGGCGACATGCAGGCGCGGGGCTTCTTGCTGGGTGGCACGTCCGGGCGCACCACGCTCAATGGCGAGGGCTTGCAACACGAAGACGGCCACAGCCATCTGCTGGCCAGCACCATTCCGAACTGCATCAGCTACGACCCCAGCTTTGCACACGAAGTCGGCGTCATCCTGCACCACGGCCTCAAGCGCATGGTAGAAAAACAGGACAATGTGTATTACTACATCACTTTGCTCAACGAAAACTACGCCATGCCGGGCCTGACCCCAGGGACGGAGGAGCAGATCATCCGGGGTATGTATGTATGTAAACCCAGCGCCATTCCAGCAGATGGCGCACTGCCGCGCGTGCAGTTGCTCGGCTCAGGCAGCATCCTGCGCGAGAGCCTGGCGGCGCAGGAGTTGCTGGCGCTGGAGTGGGGAGTCGCTGCCGATGTCTGGAGTTGTCCGAGTTTCAACGAGCTGGCGCGCGAGGGTCAGGACTGCGAGCGCTACAACCTGCTGCATCCTGCACAGGAACCGCGCACCAGCTTTGTGGGCAAACAACTGGAAGCCTATACAGGTCCGGTGGTAGCCTCGACCGACTATGTAAAGGCGTATGCCGAGCAGATTCGCCCCTTCATCCCCAAAGGCCGCAGCTACCGGGTACTGGGCACCGATGGCTTTGGCCGCAGTGACTTTCGCAGCAAACTGCGCACGCACTTTGAAATCAACCGCCACTTCATCGTCCTGTCCGCACTCAAGGCGCTCAGTGAAGAGGGGAGCGTGCCGCTGGCCAGGGTCAGTGAAGCGATTGCCAAATATGGCATCAACGCCGATGGCGTCAACCCACTGTACGCTTAAGGAGGCTTGTGCCATGGCCATACAAACCATCCTGGTTCCTGATATTGGCGACTTTGCCAATGTGTCCATCATTGAAGTGCTAGTCAAACCCGGCGACAGCGTGCATGTTGACCAGTCGCTCCTCACCGTGGAGTCGGACAAGGCATCCATGGAAATCCCGTGCAGCCATGCAGGCAAGGTGCAACAGTTGCTCGTTCAGATCGGTGACAAGGTCAGCGCCGGTTCAGCCGTGCTGCTGCTGGATGTGGCGGAGGCGAAAGAAACACCTACCCCAGTTCCAGTGCCAAATAAGCCTGAAGCTCCCGTGGATCGTGCGGGAACAGCTATTGATGTGGTAGCGAAACCTCCAGCCATGCCCGCCCATGAACCTGGTGCCGTGGCATCGAAGCTGCCGCACGCCTCGCCTTCGGTACGCAAGTTTGCGCGTGAACTGGGCGTGCCGCTGGGCGAAGTCAAGGGCAGCGGTCCCAAGGGGCGTATCCTGCAGGCCGACGTACACACCTTCACCCGTGCGGTGATGGCTGGCAGCGTGCAGACCCAGGCGGCAGCGCAAAGTAGCAAGGCTGCAGCTCCAGCAGGCGCGGGGCTGGGGCTGATCCCCTGGCCTGACGTGGACTTTGCCAAATACGGCCCCATCGAGCGTAAAGAGCTGGGGCGCATCAAGAAACTGGCCGGTGCCAACCTGCTACGCAACGCGGTGCTGATTCCGGCCGTCACCAACCACGACGATGCCGACATTACCGAGCTGGAAGCGTTTCGGGTTGCCACCAACCGCGAACAAACGCAGGCCAAGGTCACGCTGCTGGCTTTTCTGGTCAAGGCCTGTGTGGCGGCACTGAAAAAGTTCCCGGATTTCAACAGCTCGCTGGATGGCGATACCCTGGTCTATAAGCAGTACTGGCACATCGGTTTTGCAGCCGATACGCCGAACGGGCTGGTGGTGCCGGTGCTTAAAAATGCCGACCAGAAAGGCATTTTGCAGATTGCGCAGGAAATGGCCGAACTGGCGGACAAAGCGCGTGTTGGCAAACTCGGCCCCAGCGATATGGCGGGTGCCACGTTCACCATTTCCAGCCTGGGCGGCATTGGCGGGCGCTATTTCACGCCCATCATCAACGCGCCCGAGGTGGCCATTCTGGGCGTCTGCAAAAGCCAGATGACCCCGGTGTGGAATGGCAGCGCGTTTGTTCCGCGATTGCTGCTGCCCCTGTCCCTGACCTGGGACCATCGCGTACTCGACGGCGCTTCTGCTGCGCGTTTCAATGCCTATCTGGGGCAACTGCTGGGGGACTTTCGCCGGGTGTTGCTGTAGGGCAGGAGGTTGCCTACTACGTTTTTAGTAGCTGCCCCCGCTTGTCCCTCGGGGGCTACAGGCTGATTTGATGCTAAATTTAGGCTAATTTGAGGCCAAATTGAGGCCAAATTGAGGCTAAAAACGTGCTACGGAGGCTCGCGGGGAGTGCCTGTAGTGCGGCTTTGGTGTTTTTAATATCACGGGTGATATGATTTTGTTTCGCCTCTGTAGGAGCAGGCCATGCCCGCGATGCGGGTTCGATCCTACGAAGTTCGCGCTGAATCACACACTGTGCTGTGTGCGATGTTCTGGTGGTATATACAATTGCCATATCCCAACTTCCCTGGAGGTGTAGGCCATGGCGACAACGACCGTTTTCATCAACAACCGCAGCCAGGCGATTCGACTTCCGGCTGGATTGCGGCTGCCTGACCACATCAAACAGGTGGATGTGCGCTCGCGGGGGTGCGAGCGCATCATTGCGCCGTTGGGGCAGACCTGGGACAGTTTCTTTTTGGATGGTCCGCAGGCTGCCGATGATTTTCTGGAGGTGCGCGCCAGTCAGGAGCAGCCTGACCGCGAGGCTTTGTGATGCTGCGTTATTTGCTGGACACGAACATCGTCATTTACGTCATCAAACGCAGACCCTTGTCGGCCTTGCAATTGTTCAATGCGCATGCGGGGCACATGGCTATCTCCAGTATCACCATGGCGGAGTTGCTGCATGGCGTGGAAAAGAGCAATGCCCCGGCGCGCTCACTGAACGCCGTGGAGGATTTTTGCAGCCGTCTGGAGGTGTTGTCCTATGGACCCAAGGCGGCGCAGCATTACGGGAGCATTCGCGGGGCGCTGGAGAAGCGGGGCCAAACGATTGGCGTGAACGATTTGCACATCGCAGCCCATGCCCGCAGTGAAGGACTGACATTGGTATCGAACAACATACGCGAGTTCGAGCGCGTGGATGCTTTGCAGTTGGCCAACTGGGTACTGGAATGATCGGCATCGTAAATGCAACGTTTCTTATAGCTGCCTACGCAGACCACACGCCGACTACAGCCAGATTTGACCATTTTTTACGGCATGGGGACAGACATCGCGTGGCCGTAGCGGGTCAGCGCGATGTGGACGGTTCGCTCAATAGCAAGCCACTGCGTATTTCTTGTTCTCATCAGACTCAGAAAAACTCGTCAATGCCTGCGCCTTGGTGTAGTTTCCAGAGTTGAGCTGGCCAAGCCACCAGTCATAACCGGCCTGTTCGGGTGCGCGATGCAACACGTTGTAGTAGAGATTTGTCAGAAATTGCGCATTGGTCGGATTGAATCCGTACCGTCCTATGAACTCGCCGCTACCCATAAATTCTTCAGCCACTCTTTCCAGCGTCGTGCCAGCATCAAGTCTGCCGATCCAGTACAAGTGTCCATCAGCGTCTGGTGCGCGGTCAAAGGCAGCCTTATAAATGCGACAGGCTTTCCCGGCGTTGTCGTTGGCATTGCGAACGAGGCGCAGCGAGTAGTAGCTGATGCGGGAGTTGTAGAAGGCGACGCCATTGAGGAAATTGACGGGCCACGCGCTGACTGAATTTTCGGAAGAGGGTGAACTCGACCAGAAGTAGTTATTCGATGTGGCGGGGAACATGTCGGGATTGATCGTCGGGCCTGGGTTATCGACGGTGTAGTCCACCAAACTCAACAATTCCTCTTCAGTCGGCACGCGCCAGTCGCTGTAGCCGGCAAACGCGACCGTGCCGACGGTATTGGCCAGATCGAAACTGTAAGTGCTGTCCGTGCCGCTACAAGTGCTCCCGTTCCAGGTCCGACCTTCCGCGCAACGCTTCCAGGTCAGATTGGTGGGCTTGTGCGTCACCGTGCCATTGCCGTTGTTCACGTAATCGCTCGTTGGACGCGTAAGGCTAAGCAAAGGGCCAAAGGACTGTCCCCCACGCACAAGCCGCACCGAGTAGCTGTTGCTGCGGAAGGCGCCGCCGTAGTTGGCGTAGCCACTGCTGAAATTGACGACCCACGCGAGATCTGAATAGCTGGCAGAGGGCGAACCCGACCAGAACACGCTACTCGGCGTATTGGGGAACGCCGAGCTGTTAATCGCTGGGCTATAGACTGCCCGATCAACAATCGTTTGCAGTTCGCGAATATTGGGAACGCGCCAGTCGTTTTGATTGGCCCATGGCACATTACCTGTAAGCGCGTTGGCTTGATTAAAAGTGTAGGTGCCAGCCGTGCCGCTACAGGTGCTACCCGTCCACGTCTGGCCCATCGAGCAGCGCATCCAGGTCAGGCCAGTAGCGCTATCCGTAGCGGTGCCGTCGTTGTTGACCGTAAAGGCGGCTTGTGCGCCATTGAGCGCAAGCAGTGCCAGCGTGATCAGCGTCAACCGCAAAAAGAAGCGGCAGAAAATTCCAGGGTCGAACTTGAGGCTCATAGGGAAAATGCTCCAGAAATAAAAAAACCGCCCAACGCTAGACAGCGCGGGGCGGCGGGGTGGGAAGAAACTGGGGGGAGAGGGAGAGGAGAACTAAGCGCGAACTATTGGCTTGTCTTGTCTTGTCTTGTCTTGTCTTGTCTTGTCATTATTGTCGTCCTTTCCATTCGATTTTTCGCAGGATAGCACGCGAAGCGCAAGATTTTTTGCGGGATTTCAAATAATTTTTAGCCACCATCAGGGCGGGATATTGCTTTAATTTTAATAGCTGCTTGCGCACGTTCTATGAGGGCTGCAGCTATATTCGACCACATCTCTTACGCGACAGCCCAGTTTTTAAGGCGCAGCCCATTGGTTCGGTACAGTTCAAAATCAGCCATGTTGTTGGTGACTAACGTCGCTCCTGCATTTCAAATTCGGCTTCCCACTTAAGGCGGGACAGGCAAGGCATTGTCATTTCCGTGCAGGCTGGATGTGATTCCTGAATGAGCGCATTCGTCTGCAGCTTTTTCTCTACAAAAAACATAGCTACTCCCGCTTGGTACATAAGGCGTACAGCCAGATTCGCCTTGAATTTTGCCCTTCAAAACGGGTCAATGCGATGCCAGAAACCGCCATGAGGCATCAAAACGGGCCGTTGTCGGGTGTTTTTGCATGGCAAATCTGGCTGTAAGCCAGATGGGATAAGCGGTAACAGCTATTTTATCAGGAGCAATTTGGCCTTGGCTGGGAGTATCCCGGAGCCTGTCACAAATCCACCCGGAAATCGACGCTGGTATGGTTTTTGGCGCTGTCAATCACCAAGTGCGCCGTTTTCTTCTGCTGGTTTTGCCCGACCAGTTTCATCGAGCGCCGAAGGCGCAATCGGGCTCCCGCCACCCCCCAACGCTGTCCCCTTGGGCCCAAATTCCGGCCTTTCACCATTGAAATGCGGCTTGAGCGCGGCGAATAAATCCGGCACCTCCTCCAATGTTTTCTCGCATGGCTCCACAATAATGCGATTGCCATCCCGCGTCACGGTCAGTTCCGTTTGATGCGGAAACGCCATACTCATGGGGATGCGCACGGCTGCTGAATTTCCAGCTTTGAACTGGCGAGTCTGAAAAACTTGCGGCACACAACCTCCTTTGTAATAACATGTTAGCACCTACCCGCCAGGCACCACAAAGTTGGTACTGCCACTCACCGCAGCCGCACCTGTCGGGACACTGGCGCCCAGCGTGGTGGCAAACTGCGTGTAACCCAGGCTGCTGGCCGTCTGACCCGCTGGCGCATTGGCACCCAACTGGTAGCTAAAGCCGGATGCGCCCAGGATTTGTACCGAAGCACCATTGGAGAGTGTCAGTTGCACGGCGTTGTTGAAGAAGGAACTCGACGCAATTGTCAGGCCACCCACCAACTGGATCACATTGGCGCCTTCGGTATCAATGATCTTGGCCGTTACCGTACCACTCAGGGTATATGGGCTGATGACGTAGGTGTCGTTGCCGCCACCTCCCAGGTAGTTGTTGCCGCCTGAAGGCACGAGAACGTCATCGCCCAGGGTGCCTGGCACGGTGTAGGCAGTGCCTGCCACAGCGGGTGTGGGGGCTGTGGCCTGCGTAAAGCCCGTGGGAACGACATAGCCGGCTGTGCCCGAAGCCGGAAGTGTTCCTGCGGTCAGGGAGGCTCCCAGGCTGGAGACAAACTGGCTGTAAGTCAAAACAGTCGCTGCATCGCCAGCCAGCGCATTGGCACCCAGTTGAAACGTGAATTTCGATGCGCCCAATATCTGCACCCTGGCTCCGCTGGAGAGCGTAAGCTGGGTGGCATCGGTGTAGAAAACACTGGCTGTTATGGTCATGCCATCAATCAACTGAATGAGGTTATCACCTTCACTATCAATGATTTTGGCCGTTACATCGCCGCGCAAGGTGTTGGGACTGATGATGTAGATGTCATTGCCACCACCACCGTAATAGTTGTTTGCGGCTGTGAGAACGAATACATCATTACCCAACGTGCCAGGCACGGTGTAGGACGTGGTGTTGGTCGTCGTTGAGCTTGTTACTGTTACGGTTGCGCTGGCTGCCTGATTGGTGCCGCCTGCGTTGCTGCCCTGCACGGTATAGGTGGTTGTCGCTGTGGGACTGACCGTACAGGCGGCTGTGGTGACTCCCGCGCAAGTGCCACCCGTCCAGATGTAGCTGCTTGCAGCCGGATTGCATGTGGCGGTGAGCGTTGAACTGCTGCCGGTGGTGATGCTCGACGGATTGGCGCTCAGGGTGCAAACCGGCGCGGAAATGGTTGTCACTGTTACCGTTACCGTAGCACTAGCCGCAGTTCCCGTTCCGCCTGCATTGGTACCCGTCACGCTGTAGCTGGTCGTGCTGGTCGGTGTGACCGTACACGTGGCAACCGTGGTACCCGCGCAGGTGCCGCCTGTCCAGGTGTAGCTGCTTGCTGCCGGGGTGCAACTGGCGGTGAGCGTTGCAGTGTTTCCAGCGGCGATGGACGCCGGATTGGCACCCAAGGTACAAACAGGCACTTCCGTCACAGTGGTGCTCTGCACAGTGCCTTTGCGTATGGTGTGATTATTCCGGTCAACGATGTAGAGATTGCCGCTGGCATCGACTGCCACATCCTTCGGGTTGTAAAAGCTCGCCGCCGTCCCGATCCCGTCAGCTGAACCCAGGGAACCGGTGCCAGCAATGGTCGTCACGACACCTGCGCTGGTAATCTTGCGGATCAGCTGATTGTCGGTATCGGCCAGATACACATTGCCCGCACTGTCGGCAGCAATACCGGATGGGAATTTGAAGCTGGCGGCACTGCCCGTGCCGTCCGCCTTGCCGCCACTGCCCGACCCCGCCAAGGTGGTCACGACACCCGCAGCGGTGACTTTGCGTACCGCGTGGTTTCCGTGGTCGCTGACGTAGAGATTGCCTGAGCCATCGACCGCGATGTCAAACGGTACCGAAAAGCGCGCCGCAGTACCTGTGGCATCGGTAAAGCCGTTGGTGCCGGCAGTGCCAGCTAGCGTCGTTACAACCCCGGCGGCAGTAATCCGGCGCACCACCGCACTCGATTCAACAACATACACCGTGCCGGAACTATCGACCGTGATGCCATACGGACTCATGAAGCGTGCGCTGGTTCCGGTGCCATCTGCGCTGCCGCCCTGTCCCGCGCTTCCGGCAAGGGTCGTGACGACGCCCAGGGGCGTGATTTTGCGCACGGTGGAGTTGCCGGTATCGGCGACATAGACGTTACCCGCACTGTCAGCGGCAATACCGAGCGGAGCCATGAAGCGCGCGTCCGAGCCGGTAGCATCCGTACTGCCAAAACTGCCTCCCTTGCCAGCAAACGTGCTTACCGTGCCATCGCTGGTGATTTTTCGGATGCTGTGGTCGCTAGCGTCGGCGACGTACAGATTGCCAAAGCCGTCGGCGGCGATGGCATAAGGGTCTTCGAAACGGGCTGCCGTGGCCGAGCCGTCAACGCTGCTGGTGCGACCGGCCAGACCGGCAAAGGTGGTGACAACCCCTGATGCGCTAATCTTGCGCACCGTGTTGTTCAGGGTGTCGGCAACGTACAGATTGCCCGCACTGTCGAACGCAATACCGGATACACCATTGAATCGCGCACTGGTACCGGTACCGTCGTCACTGCCTGCTATGGGTTTGGTTCCCGCAAAGATGGAAATATTTCCAGCCGAAGTGATTTTGTTCACGGCGTTGGCGCTGTAATCGCCAACGAACAGGTTACCACTGGCATCCACGGCAATACCGCGCGGTTGGCCAAAGGTCCCGTTGCTTCCGTCGATCTGCGTGGTCACTAATCCAGAGGCGGTAATCTTGCGCACGGCACGGTTGCCGCTATCCGTTACGTAGATATTTCCGGCACTGTCAAGCGCAATGCCTTGTAGCGACATGAAGCGTGCGGCGGTCCCCTGGCCATTGGTGTTCCCGGTTATGTTTGCACCCCCGGCGAGGGTGGTGACAGTGCCGTCAGAGGTCACCTTGCGAATAAGTTCATTCTCATAATCGGCCACATACAAAGTCCCGGAACTGTCGATGGCAATGCCACGCGGCTCGTGGAACTTGGCCGCTGTGCCGATTCCATCATTGGTGCCAGGGCCACTACCACCGGCCAGCGTCGTGACCACGCCGCCTGACGTGATCTTGCGGATTGCATTGTTGTTGGTGTCAGCAACAAAAACGTTGCCAGCACTGTCCACCGCAACTGCGAACGGTTCATTAAACCTGGCCGCTGCACCGACTCCGTTCGTATTCCCGCTGCTGCCAGCGGTGCCCGCTAGCGTAGTGACAACTCCGGCAGCAGTTATTTTGCGAATGGTATGGTTTGAGCTGTCAGCGACATAGACGTTTCCCGCACTGTCAACGGCCAGACCACGCGGGGCGCTGAATTGCGCCGCACTGCCCGTGCCATCGGCACTACTGACAAGTGCACCCGCCACACCCGCCAGGGTGGTGAAGGTGTAGCTTGCATCGGCAGCTAGTGTGGCGAGGGGATAAAGCAGCAAACCCGTTACCAGAGCCAATAGGGAAAAAAAGCGGTGGCAGTCACGTTGACGCATGGCGGTGCTCCTGTTGAAGAATGGGAGGGCAGGCGGATAGCGGGTGAAGGGGAAATTCAACCGCACCAGACCCAGTATCGCATTTTGATCAAATCACGGCCAAAGTTCCGGATTCACATCGCTGGCGGTTGAACCGTGTGGTACGGTATAGCAACACCGCCCACCATGCCCAGCCATGACGGTGCCGCCATGTAACACGTGGTTGTGTTGTTGGGTCATGGTGCAAAAAATGTCCGCTGTAGCCAGCGCACAAAGCTGTTGGCGGCAGGGAGATCGGGGTCAATGTACCGTGCGGTGATCGCCTGACCGAAGGGCTTGCCGGGTTCTTCCTGCCAAGCAAGCCAGGTGTGCATCTTGGCCTTGGTTTTTTTAAGGTCGTGAAAGCGGCGTTGGCCCGATGGAATTGTGTCGAGCGACTGTTCGACATGGGCGAACAGTGGATCGTTTTCTGGTACGAGAAATCGTAGAAAGTCCTCCAGGATGCCGGGCACACGGTTATCGGGCATCAACCAGATGCCAACGCGCGGCAACAAGGTGTTCGCAGGAGCAGTGATAACGGTTCCATCAGGGTCCGGTGTTTCCGGGATATGTGGATAACCGGCCTGTTGCAGGCGGTGTACAACAGACTGCCACCGTGCCTGAAGATCGGTATCGGCGTCCAGCAGAATGCCCAACACCGCAATACCGCTCTCTTTCAGCCGCACGCCAATGCTGTCGAGCAGCGCATCCTTGCCGCCGTAAGGATGGATGGTTTCTATTGTCCCAAGCCGTCTTTCACCGCAAATGTGTTTGACCACATGCGCGTCATCACTGCCCTCGACCATCAGCACACGTTTGTCGGCCATTTTCAACGCACCTCGATCTGGTCACGGGTAGCGATTGCCAGTTCCTTTTCAGTAAACAGCGTTGGAACGATGTGTTGCCCCACCTTGGAGAGGCGCACGAGCACGCCATCTTGCAGACTCTCGTTGGCCGCTTGCTGAAAAGCGTCCACGCAGTCCCAGCTGTGTGAGGTGGCGAAAACCTGGACGTTAAGGGTGCTTGCAAGACGAAAGATGGTGCGCCAGATTTCAGTCTGTACCGAGTGATGCAATCCGTTTTCGATTTCATCAATCAGTAGTACGCCATTGCGTGCATTGCACAGCGACAAGATGATGCCAAAGAGACGATTGACGCCATCGCCGAAGGTGCGCAACGGTATCGGGGAAGCGTGCACCTTGCTGCGTGCAATGGCCGTGCGCGCACGGGTGCCGCGTTCGTCGCTGCCAACGAAGGAAATTGCTTGAATATCACTGGCAACGATCTGCAAGGCTTTGACGATTTCAGGCTCCACATCGGTCAAGGCAATGGCATCCCAAAGTACCCCCATCTGGCCGGTGGAGCGGGAGCTGAAGGGGTCAAGGTAGACGCAGGCAAACGGGTGGGGGTCGGCCTCCATGCGCAGTGGCAACCGTCGTTGCAGTCTATCCAGTGGCACGATGCGTTGGCGTCCTGCGATACTGATCTCCAGGGCTGGAAATGCATCCATATCGCCAAACGGGTCGGCGCTTGCACGTTCATAGGAAAATGCCTGACGATCAGGGTCTGACCTTCGGACAAACCAGCCAACGCGCGCGTCAATGCGCGTATGCGGTGGTGATAGTGCACCTTCGGCCACAATGGAAAAACCATGCATGTTCGCTGCCGGGGCAGGGAAGTCGGTAAACAGATTGCAAAAGGGTGCGGGATCGGTTGTTTGATAGGTTCGTTCAGATTCGGTGAGTTCTTCGCGGTAGTTGAGAATATCGAATAAGGTTCGCAATGAACCGCCAGTGACCAGAATCCGGATGGCTTCGAGCAAAGAGGATTTGCCGGTATTGTTCCTGCCTGTAATCAGATTGACCCTGCCAAAAGGGGCAATGTGCAGTTTGGACAGCACCCGAAAGCCTTGTATGTCGAGACTTCGGACGAATTCGGTCATTTTGGCACCTCTTCAAGTTCAATCTGTTTATTCACATCGCCGCTTGCAGCGCCAACCCCGCGTGCTCGCGCAAGGGGTGAAAGTGGATTTTGGGAAAACGCTCTTGCGCCAGGCGCACGTCGTAGGGGCTGGTGCATAAATAGGCCAGTGTATCGGCGGCGTCGCGTGCCATGCGCTGCGGGTAGGCGTTGACAAACTGGCGCAGTTCGTCGGGTGTGTCGGCGGTGATCCAGCGTGCGCCGGTGTACTGGCTGCTCTCCAGCCGGATGTCGGCGTCGTATTCGCTTTTCAGGCGATGCTGTACCACCTCGAATTGCAGCTGTCCCACCGCACCCAGCAGCATGTTGCCGCCGGCTTCGGGGCGAAACACCTGAATCGCGCCTTCCTCGCCCAGCTGGGCCAGGCCTTGCTGGAGTTGCTTGGTGCGCAAGGGGTTTCTCAGCACCACGGTCATGAACATTTCCGGCGCAAAGAAGGGCAAGCCGGTGTATTGCAGGTTCACGGAACCATCGGTGATGCTGTCGCCCAGCTGCACGCCGCCATGCGTGGTAAAGCCGATGATGTCGCCCGCATAGGCTTCTTCTACCGCCTCGCGGCGTTGGCTCATGAAAGTTACCACGCTCGTGGGGCGCAATTCCTTGGCGGTGCGCTGCACCTTGAGTTTCATACCGGGCGTGTATTTGCCACTGGCCACACGCACGAAGGCGATGCGGTCGCGGTGGTTGGCGTCCATATTGGCCTGTACCTTGAACACCACGCCACTGAATGCAGCAGAGTCGGGCTGCACTTCAGTCACCACTGGCTGGCGGTTGACCAGCGTGGTGCTGGTGCGGCTTTGGGGGCTGGGGGCCAGATCGACCAGCGCATCCAGCACTTCCATCACACCAAAGTTATTCACACCCGAGCCGAAAAACACCGGCGTCTGTTTGCCCGCCAGAAAGGCTGCATGGTCCCACTCGGGCGAGGCGCCCACGGCCAGCTCCATGCTCTCGAAGGCGGCGTCAATCTCGAAGTGAAAGCGCCGTGTCAGCGTTTCGGTATCGGTGACCGGGATCAGCTCAAAGTCCTGCGGGCGGCGCTCGCTTCCGGCATCGAATACGGTCATCACGCGGCTGCGCAGGTTGATGATGCCGCCAAATGTCTTGCCCTGACCGACGGGCCAGGTCATGGGCACACAGGGCATGCCCAGTTCACGCTCGATTTCGTCCAGGATGTCGAGCGGCTCACGCACCTCGCGGTCCATCTTGTTGACGAAGGTGATGATGGGCGTGTCGCGCTGGCGGCAGACCTCGATCAGGCGCCGTGTTTGCGACTCCACGCCATTGGCTGCATCAATCACCATGAGCGCCGAATCGACAGCGGTGAGCACCCGGTAGGTGTCTTCCGAGAAGTCCTTGTGTCCGGGTGTGTCGAGCAGGTTGATCACGTGGTCCCGGTAGACCATCTGCATCACGCTGGAGGCGACGGAAATGCCGCGTTGCTTTTCAATTTCCATCCAGTCGCTGGTGGCATGCCGACTGGCCTTGCGTGCCTTGACGCTGCCGGCAATCTGGATGGCACCGGAAAACAGCAACAGTTTTTCGGTGAGCGTGGTTTTACCCGCGTCCGGGTGGGAAATAATGGCAAAAGTACGGCGGCGGCGGGTTTCGGCGGAAAAAGACACGGTGGGGGAGGGGTAGATAGAAGGGGGGTGCGATTTTAGAGCCGCCCTGCTGCGTCACAATAGCGCCCTCTTACAAGACAATCTGAAGGCAACCTGTCAAGGCAATCTATGAACGTTTTTCGCGGTTTCCACCACCCTGGCGTTGCACCTGCCTGTGCGTTGACGATTGGCAACTTTGATGGCGTGCACCGGGGGCACCGTGCCATGCTGGCGCTGTTGCGCAGCGAGGCCCAGCAGCGGGGTGTGCCCAGTTGTGTGCTGACATTCGAGCCACACCCACGCGATTATTTTGCTGCACTGTATAAAAAGCCAGATATAGCCCCCGCGCGCGTGGGTACGCTGCGTGACAAGCTCGAAGACCTGGCGCAGTGTGGTGTCGATCAGACCGTGATTCTGCCGTTTGATGCCCGGCTGGCAGCGCAAACACCCCAGGCATTCATTGATAAGGTGCTCGTGGCCGGGCTGGGGGCGCGTTATGTTCTGGTTGGTGACGATTTTCGCTTTGGCGCACAGCGCGCCGGAGACTATGCCTTGCTCGATGCTGCTGGTGATCTGCAGGGTTTTGATGTGGCGCGCATGAATAGTTACGAAGTGCATGGCCTGCGTGTTTCCAGCTCGGCCGTGCGTGAGGCACTGGGGCAGGGGCGCATGCGTGACGTGGCCCGTTTGCTGGGTCGGCCCTACTGTATTTCTGGCCATGTACTGCATGGGCGCAAGCTCGGGCGCACCCTGGGGTTCAAGACGCTGAATCTGCGCTTTGCGCATTGGAAGCCGGCTGCCAGTGGCATTTTTGCGGTACAGGTGCATGGACTGACGCACCGCCCGATTCCGGGGGTGGCCAATCTGGGCGTGCGCCCCTCGCTCGATCCCGACGATGTCAACGGCGGGCGCGTGCTGCTTGAAACCCATTGTTTTGACTGGCCGTCGGCACTAGGTGCTGAGGGTGCCTACGGTAGAATCATTCGCGTCGAGTTGCTGCACAAGCTGCATGACGAACGCAAATACGACGGCCTTGACGCCTTGACCCAGGGCATCCGCCAGGACTGCGAGGACGCGCTGGCCTGGTTCGCCGCCCGCATCTGACCGGGCTACTTTTTCATCTCCTGATCTCCTGAATTGAGCTTGCCATGACTGACAAAGTTGATTACCGCAGCACCCTGAACCTGCCCGACACACCGTTTCCGATGCGCGGCGATTTGCCCAAGCGCGAACCGGGTTGGGTCAAGGACTGGAACGAACAGGGCCTGTACCAGAAGTTGCGCGCGGTGCGTGCGGGTGCGCCGCTCTTTGTGCTGCACGACGGCCCGCCCTACGCCAATGGCAAGATTCACATCGGCCATGCACTGAACAAGGTGCTCAAGGACATGATCGTCAAGTCCCGACAATTGGCCGGGTTTGATGCGCAATACATTCCCGGCTGGGACTGCCATGGTCTGCCGATTGAAAACGCGATTGAAAAACTGCATGGCCGCCATCTGAGCCGTGACGACATGCAATCCAAAAGCCGCGCGTATGCCAGCGAGCAGATTAACCAGCAACGCGAAGATTTCAAGCGCCTGGGCGTGCTGGGCGACTGGGAGCGCCCCTACCGCACCATGGACCCGGCCAACGAGGGCGGGCAGATTCGCGCCTTCAAGCGCGTGGTCGAGCGCGGTTTCGTCTACCGGGGCTTGAAGCCCGTGTACTGGTGCTTCGATTGCTGCTCCAGTCTGGCCGAGTTCGAAATTGAATACGCCGACAAGAAGAGCGACACGCTGGATGTGGCGTTTGAAGCCGATGATCCTGCAGTATTGGCCGCCGCCTTTGGTCTGGCGCAACTGCCCGATTCAACAAAAAAAGCCTTTACCGTGATCTGGACCACGACCGCCTGGACCATTCCGGCTAACCAGGCGCTTAACGCCCACCCGGAGCTGACGTATGCGCTGGTCGATACGCCACGCGGCTTTCTGGTGCTGGCCGAAAGTCTGGTTACCTCTTGCCTGGAACGCTACAAATTGGCGGGCACGGTCATTGCCACCACGTCGGGCGCCAAACTGGACCGGCTGAATTTCCGCCACCCGCTATTTGATGTGCACGCTGGTTACCAGCGTCTGGCGCCGGTTTATCTGGCCGATTACGTCAGCGCAACCGACGGTACGGGCATCGTGCATTCCGCACCCGCTTACGGTGTGGAGGACTTCCACAGCTGCATGGCGCATGGCATGCACTACGACCAGATTCTGAATCCGGTGCAGGGCAACGGCCAGTACAGCGAGGATTTGCCCTTGTTTGGTGGCATGAATATCTGGAAAGCCTGTGCGCGTGTCCTTGAAGTGCTGGGGCAGAGTGATCGGCTGCTGACCACCAGCCCGGTCACGCACAGCTACCCGCATTGCTGGCGCCATAAAACGCCGGTGATCTACCGCGCCGCCGCCCAGTGGTTTATCCGCATGGATGCAGGGGAGGGCGTGTTCACCACCGACAAGGCCAGCCGCAGCTTGCGCGCATTGGCGCTGGACGCCATCGAAGCGACCCAGTTTTACCCGGCCAGCGGCAAGGCACGCCTGCGTGACATGATTGCCAACCGGCCCGACTGGTGCATCAGCCGCCAGCGCAACTGGGGCGTGCCATTGCCGTTCTTTTTGCACAAGGACACGGGCGAGTTGCACCCCGACACGCTGGCGATTCTGGACAAGGCCGCAGACATTGTGGAGCAGGGCGGCATTGAAGCCTGGAGCCGGGTGAGCGCGCAGGATATTCTGGGAGAGGCGGACGCTGCGCATTACACCAAGAGCAGCGACATTCTGGAAGTCTGGTTCGACTCGGGCGCGACCTTCGAGCACGTGCTGCGCGGCAGCCATAAGGACGCCTATCCCCGTCTGCCCTACCACGCCAGTTCTGACAATTCAAGCCCCGAGGCCGATTTGTACCTGGAAGGCCACGACCAGCACCGGGGCTGGTTCCACAGCGCGCTGCTGCTGGGCTGTGCGCTGTATGACCGCGCGCCCTACCGGGGCCTCTTGACCCACGGCTTTGCCACCGATGGCCAGGGCCGCAAGATGAGCAAGAGCCTGGGCAATACCGTCGATCCGCAGACCGTGACCACCAAACTCGGCGCCGAAATCGTGCGCCTGTGGGTGGCAGCCACCGACTATTCAGGCGACCTCAACATCGACGACAAGATTCTGGCGCGCGTGGTCGATACCTACCGTCGCATCCGCAACACCTTGAAGTTTCTCCTGGCCAATGTCAGCGACTTTGATCCGGCCAAGGACACGGTGCCACACGACCAGCTGCTGGAAATCGACCGTTACGCCCTGAGCCTGAGCGCGCAACTGCAAAGCGCCATCCTGACGCACTTCGAGCAATACGAATTCCATCCGGTGGTTGCCCGCTTGCAAACCTTTTGCAGCGAGGATCTGGGCGCTTTTTACCTCGACATTCTCAAAGACCGTCTCTACACCACGCCCGCATCCGGATTGGCGCGGCGCTCGGCGCAAACGGCGCTGTGGCAAATCACGCAGGCCATGCTGCGCTGGATGGCGCCGTTTTTGAGTTTTACCGCCGAAGAAGCCTGGGCTGTGCTGGGTGCCGAAGGCAAAACACCGCAAGCCAGTCGCGTGTCGATCTTCATGGATGGCTTTGCCCCGCTGCCGACACCCGATACCGCTTTGCTGGCCAAATGGGAGCGCATCCGCGCCATCCGCGAAGCGGTGAACAAGGAAATCGAAGGACTGCGCGCGGCCGGTCAGGTCGGCTCGTCGCTACAAGCTGCTGTCACACTGACGGTGGCACCCGATGACCATGCCCTGCTGTCCAGCCTGGGCGCGGATCTGAAATTCGCCTTTATTACGTCTACTATTAGTTTAATAGCTGGCCCCGCTCTATCGGTGGGAGTTACAGCCTCAAATGGCACAAAATGCGAGCGTTGCTGGCACTACTGCGACGATGTGGGCGTTCATCCAGAGCACCCGACGCTGTGTGGCCGCTGCCATAGCAACCTGTACGGTGCGGGTGCCCCCCGCTCCTTTGTCTGATGGCCACCAAAGCTACCAAAACCGCCAATACCATCAACGCCACCAGCGCTCCCAAGCCAGTCAGCAACGGCATGCTGCAATGGCTGGGGCTGGCCCTCATCATCCTGTTGGCGGACCAGTTCACCAAGGTGCTGATCGTTGGTTACTACCAGCTGGGCGACAGCACGACGGTCACCAGCTTTTTCAACGTGGTACGGGTGCATAACAGCGGTGCGGCGTTTTCGTTTCTGGCGGGCGCTTCGGGCTGGCAACGCTGGTTTTTCATCGCCCTGGGTTGCATTGCAGCGGTGTTCATCGTCTGGATGCTCAAATCCCACGCGGGTCAAAAACTATTCAGTTTTTCCATGGCCTGCATCCTGGGGGGCGCCATTGGCAATGTGCTGGATCGGGTGGTGCATGGCCATGTGATCGACTTTCTGGACTTTCACTGGCAGTGGCTGGCGCCTGTATTCCACGGCGGGCACTTCCCCGCGTTCAACGTGGCCGATAGCGCTATCAGTATTGGCGCAGCCTGTTTGATTCTGGATGAGCTGCTGCCGGCGCCGGTGCGGCGCGCGGGGCCCCGCGCCCAAATTGACGGCGCAAGTGGGTGGGGGGGGCTTTAATTTGCTAAAGCCCCTTTGGATCACGGCTTGTGTTTCAACCGCGAGTCGTAGATCCACTTTCTGACCTTGGTCGCCTTGATCGATTCGGCATCCGAATGTGTCGGATTAATGAGGATGTTCTGCTCCTCGGGAATAACGATGGATGGCACCAGCAGAATCGCAGTTTTAGCACTGCTTAGCCAGTTATCTCCAAAGCTCAGACTAACCATCCCTTCGGGCACCGCATCCCAGCCAACCGGCGCCGTGAGCAGGTCAAGCACCATGCGCTCCTTCCAGACATCATCTGGAATGTCGATCTGGACAAGATAACGATTCAGGGGCAAACCGCTTCCGCCAAAATGCACGATGGTTTCCAGGCACGCCAAAGCTCTTGAGCTTGCGGCATACACCAGTGCATTTCCCGCGCTGTTCCAGCGGCCGCCAGTAATTTTTGCGCCGGTACCGGTCATATCATCTGCCTGGTAGGTGCGGGTATCTGTGCCAATACGCCACGCCTGCATTATGCGTAGGCTCCCGATTGCATTTTGGCTAAAAGACCAGCCACCAACTCCTGCCCCTCGACCGTATCCATGTAGTCTGCCGGTTTTGCGTTTGCTAACGCCGGTAACGGCTGTTCAAGCCATTGGGCAACCCAGTGTGCGGCATTGAAGTTCTGATCGTACCCGGAGTCCGCCATGATGCTTTCCACTTGGCCAATGAGCTTTTGCAGGCCGATCATGCGTTCCGAAAACTCCGGCGGTAGTGGTTCCTTCTTTGAAATCCTCCGGTTGATTGTGGAACGAGGAAAATGAAGGAATGCCAAGAGCCGTTCCTTTGGCATTCCCATATCCGTCCCGGTAATTACCAACGCCTCTGCGGGAACACCTTTGCGAATAATATCAATTCGCTCGCTCGGACTTGCCTTGAACATCAGCAGGTATTTGCTTTCGGTACGCATACCATTGCCATACATCAGCGTCTCGGCCTTTGCGACAGACTTGCTTACTATTACAGCCATCTTTTGCTCCTTTGAGCCATTTAATAGACTCATTTGGACACTGTACGCCCTTTATCTAACCATGTCAAAACGCATTGGCAGGCCATCAGCAAACGTTCAATCAAGGCTTGTGTTTCAACTGCTCCAACACGGAAAATGGGTGCGGCTTGTTTGCATCTGTGTCCACAAAATCCGCATCCGCCACCTGGAGCTTCAGCGGTTGCGGGCAAACCGGGTGTTTGGGCACCAGGGGCGTTGCCAGGAGCAATTCGTCTTCCACCAGTTCCAGCAGATTGAAATCTTTGCTCAGGACTAAAACGTCCTCCTCGGACGCTTCATCTTCGACTGCGGCCAGTGCTTCGTTGGCGACAAAACGGAAATCGCGGGCAAATTCCACCACCACATCGACCGGCTCCAGGCAGCGCTGACATACCAGTGGCAATAGGGTCTTGCCGGACAGGTGCAGCCAGACCTGTGCAGCGGTTTCGCCGCGTTCGGGGTTGGAGCGCAGTTCTCCTGATGCGGAATAATGGACCGGCGTTTGTGTTGCCTTGTCATCCACCACTTCAAGCAGGCGTTCAAAATGCGCCAGCGTCTCCTCCCCCGCCAGCTGTCCTGCCGCGTGGGCAAAGGCGTGAATATGCAGATGTTTGGGGTCGAATGCGTGTTTCATGGCTGCAGTGTAAGAGAATCCTGTCATGGCAAATATTACTACTCACCATCGAAAACTCATCCTGGGGTCCAGTTCCGTTTACCGACGTGAACTGTTGCAGCGCCTGGGCATTCCCTTTTCCATCGAGTCCCCGCAGGTGGACGAATCGGCCCAGGCGGACGAATCACCTGCGGCACTGGCGCAGCGTCTGGCCCTGGCCAAGGCTCGGGAAGTTGCCAGTCGGTTCCCGGATTGCGTGGTGATTGGCTGTGACCAGGTGGCCGATCTGGATGGGCAATCCCTGGGCAAACCCGGTACGCACGAACGTGCTGTGGCGCAATTGCGCCAGATGCGTGGCAAGACCGTGGTTTTCCACACCGCACTGGCTGTCGTCTGCCTGCAAAGCGGCTTTTGCCAGGAGGCATTGGCGCCGGTGCGGGTGACATTTCGTGATCTGAGCGACGCGGAAATTGAGAACTACCTGCAAGCCGAACCGGCCTACGATTGTGCGGGTAGCGCCAAGAGCGAGGGACTGGGAATTGCCCTGCTGGCGCGCATTGACAGCGACGATCCCACCGCGCTGGTCGGTTTGCCGCTGATACGCTGCTGCCAGATGCTGCGTGCTGCCGGTATTGATCCGCTTGACCCGCTCGCTGCCGGGGGAGCAAGGCCATGAACCCGGAGCAGCCCGGCACGCTGTACCTGGTTCCAGCTCCGCTGGACTTTGGCTGCGAAAGTCCGGTTTCGCTGGATGCGGTCATGCCCAGCCACACCCTGGAAATTGCTGCTACGCTGAAAACCTGGGTGTGTGAAAACGCGAAATCCACACGTGCGTACCTCAAGCGCATTGGCGAGTTGTACCCTTTGTGTGCCCCGTTGCAGGCGATGCAGATGCAGGAGTTGCCGCATGCGGTGCATAAAAAGGGCGACCACCATGGCCAGTTTGACGCCAAACCCTTGTTGCAAGCGGCACTGGCAGGCGAAAACCTGGGGCTTGTCAGCGAAGCCGGAATGCCGGCGATTGCCGATCCGGGCGCTTCCGTGGTGCGTGCAGCGCATGATCTGGGCATTCCGGTGACGCCGCTGGTGGGGCCGGTTTCCCTGGTGCTGGCACTGGCTGCCAGTGGACTCAATGGCCAGGACTTTGCATTCGTCGGTTACTTGCCTAACACCCCGGCACAGCGGGTGCAGCGTATCCGGGAAATTGAAGCGCTGGCCTTGCAATCCGGTCAAACCCAGTTGTTCATCGAAACCCCGTACCGCAACGTGGTACTGCTGCAAACGCTGTTACACACTTTGCAGAACAATACCCGTCTGGCAACCGCCAGCGGACTGACGCTGCCGCAGGCATGCTGCCATAGCGGCCTCGTCAAGAGCTGGAAACACAAGCCCTGGACCCTGGACAACACCATACCCACGGTGTTTGCGATTGGCCGGTGATTCCAATTTCGATCAGGGATTGCGGTCAGGGAAGCGGCAATGTTCGCGTCAGCACGGCCCGCAAACTTACGACCTCTCCAATAATGATCAGGGTCGGTGGCTTGAGACTGGCGCTTGCACATAGCGCCGGTAAATCGGCCACGGTTCCAGTCACACAACGTTCATCCGGCAGGGTGGCACGTTCGATCAGCGCCGCTGGTGTAGTAGGGGGCAGACCATGCGCAACAAGTTGCGCACAGATGATCGACAACGTTCCCAGCCCCATATAAATCACAACCGTCTGGTTTGGCCGGGCCAACATCGCCCAATCCAGGTCCACTTGCCGATTGTCCTGCAGATGGCCAGTGACAAAAACCAAAGCACGTGCGTGGTCACGGTGCGTCAAGGGTATGCCAACGGAAGCCCCGGCACCCTGCGCCGCAGTCAGCCCCGGAATCACCGTAAAGGGGATGCCAGCCTCCGCCAGGGCCTGTGCCTCTTCGCCCCCGCGCCCGAAAATGTAACCATCCCCTCCCTTGAGCCGTAGAACGGGGTGCCCGGCACGTGCCAGACAGATCATCAATGTGCAAATTTCAGCCTGTGGCAACGAGTGACGCGAAGACTCCTTGCCGACATAAATACGTTGGGCGGTGGTCGGGGCGAAGGCCAACACCGCATCGCTGACCAGGTTGTCATAAAGAACAAGGCTGGCAGATTGCAAAGCCCGCAAAGCCTTGATTGTCAGCAAATCCGGGTCTCCAGGTCCGGCCCCTACCAGCACCACTGGAGCGGGCGTGAGAGATTGAACACTGTTGGCATGTGGTAGAGGTGGTAGAGATGCAAGAATCTCAGAAAGACGGGCGGTTAGCATGGCACTATTTTGCACCAAACACACGGATAGCGAACGGCGGGGCATGCAACATGCTACGCTTTTAATACCTGCTCCCGCACTATCCATAAGGCTTACAGCCCGATTCGCCATGTAAAAACACCCAGGAAACGGCCCGTTTTGATGCCGCATGGCAGCTTCTGGCACCGCCCTGCCCCGTTCTGGAGGGCGAAATTCAAGGCAAATCGGGCTGTAGGCCTTATGGGGAAAGCGGGGGCAGCTATTATTTTTAATGATGCGCCACGAAAACATGGCAGAGCGCATGGGATGAGACAGGATGCGATACTTGGGGTCGTGCGGTTGGATTTCCTATCTGCTAATCAAGAAAGAACCCCATGGCCCGCGCCCCTTCGACCACAGTCACAAAAGAAGAACCCCTGGAAAAACAGCTTTGGAAAGCTGCCGACAAACTGCGCAAAAACATTGATGCCGCCGAATACAAACATGTGGTTCTGGGTCTCATCTTCTTGAAATACATCTCCGACTCCTTCGTGGAACTGTTTGCCAAGCTGCAAAGCGGCGCAGGCGACTATGCAGGCGCCGACCCGGAAGACAAGGATGAATACAAGGCCGAAAACGTCTTTTTCGTGCCACCCGAGGCGCGCTGGTCCTTCCTGCTGGGCAAGGCCAAGCTCCCCACCGTGGGCAGCTTTGTCGATGCCGCCATGGACGCCATCGAGAAGGAAAACTCCTCGCTCAAAGGCGTGCTGCCCAAGGTGTTTGCCCGACAAAACCTGGACCCAGCCAGCCTGGGCGGCCTGATTGACCTGGTTGGCAACATCGCACTGGGCGATGCCAAATCGCGTAGTGCCGACGTGCTGGGCCACGTGTTTGAATACTTTTTGGGTGAATTTGCGCTGGCTGAAGGCAAGCAGGGCGGGCAGTTTTACACGCCGCGCAGCATTGTGGAGCTGCTGGTGGAAATGCTGGAGCCGTACAAAGGCCGGGTGTTCGACCCCTGCTGCGGCTCCGGCGGTATGTTCGTGCAGTCCGAGAAATTCGTCACCTCACACCAAGGCCGCGTCAACGACATTTCCATCTACGGGCAAGAAAGCAACCAGACCACCTGGCGCCTAGCCAAGATGAACCTGGCGATTCGCGGCATTGATGCATCCCAAGTGAAGTGGAACAACGAAGGCTCTTTTCTGAACGATGCGCACAAGGACGTAAAGGCCGACTTCATCATTGCCAACCCGCCCTTTAACGTCAGCGACTGGAGCGGCGAGCTGCTGCGCAAGGATGGCCGCTGGCAATACGGCACACCGCCCGCTGGCAACGCTGCATTTGACAAGCAGTACTACCTCGATCTGATCTGCAAGGCTGTGAAAGAGCATGGCTCACTGTCACGCAAGGATATTGACGAGCTGCTTTGGAACAAGTTGCCGGACTGGATGGATGGATGGCAAGCAGCGTAAAGCAAAAGTGGGAAATCTGCTTACGGAGCTGCGGGCGAGCCAGAAAATCGTCAACAAAGGTAGTTATGCCCATCCTTCCTGGACTCTCTTTAATACGAATATTTAATGAGAAGTTATGAGAGAAGTTGAGTATCAACATAAAAATATCGATTTAAATCAATAGCTTAGCATCTCTTAATTCATAAGAGATCATTTCAAATTAAGAGAAGAGTCGCCATAAGGTAACCCCGCATGCTCACCGAATCTGCCATTGAAGACCTTGGAAAAACTGCGCGACACCTTGCTGCCCAAGCTGCTGAGCGGCGAGGTGCGGGTGGCTTACTGATGGAAAAATCCCCGGCCTTGAAGAACTTATGGTAACTTATGCTTGAAACCATAAGTTACGATTTTTCCATAAGTCGGAGGGATTGATGCGTACAGCCAAAACTTTTACCTTCCACCGCCCTGCGTTGGCGAGTGGCTACTGCGACAGCCTTGAGGGACAAGGGCTTGTGGACAGCCGCTCCGGGTTGTTCCTGGCGGCACCCAGACGTACAGGGAAAAGCACATTCTTGCGTGAAGACTTGTTGCCTGCCATGCTGGGTTGTGGTTGGACCACCATCTACGTGGACCTTTGGGCCGACAAGTCGAAAGACCCGGCTTTGCTGATTACGAGCGCGGTCAAGAAAAAAATGGGGGACTACGCGGGAATCGTCGCCAAAATGTCCAGGGCTGCCGGACTGGAGAAGGTCAACGTACTTGGAGCTTTGAGCTTGAATTTTGAGTCCACGGAACTGCCGCCGGGTCTTACGCTTACCGATGCTTTGGGGGCTTTGGTCGAGATTGGAAAAGCCCCGGTGGCCATCATCATTGATGAGGCGCAACACGCCCTTTCAACCCAGACCGGGATTGATGCCATGTTTGGGTTAAAGGCAGCCCGTGATTACTTGAATCTTGGCAGCGCACAGCAAATGTTGTTCATCGTTTTGACCGGATCGAACCGGGACAAACTGGCCCATCTGGTTTTGAAACGCACCCAGCCATTTTTCGGCTCTCAGGTAACGCGGTTTCCATTATTGGGCCGGGACTTTACAGATGCGTATACAGATTTCGTTAATCCGCAACTTGCCCCCAGCAACCAGTTTTCGCGTGATGATATGTATGAAGCATTTACGACAGTTGGGCACCGACCCGAGTTGCTCAGGAGCATCGTTGGCGAAATAGCCATCAACGCCGGGGCGGAATATCTTGGTATTGAACTCAAGAATGGCGCCCAGGAAATAAAGGAGCGGATATGGGGAGTGATGGAGAGCGAGTTCGCCGGGTTGCCGGATATTCAGCGTGCAGTGCTTGAAACAATTATTGACCAGGGTAAGGATTACGTTCCATTTTCAGAGACTTCGATGCGGGCTTACGCCAATCTTTTGCAACAGGAAAAAATTTCTACCGCGTCGGTTCAGGCGGCGCTAGACGTGTTACGAGAAAAAGGCTTGGTATGGCGAGCGGCTTACGGAGACTATGCGCTAGAGGACGAGAGTTTGGCTGGCTGGTATAAATCCAAGGCACAGCGTTAATCATGTCACGGATACTGATTCCCGAGAATTTGGAAAAGGTGAAACTGCCATGAGCCTGCTGGAGCAGATACAACGCGGGGAAGGTAAAACGCTGGAACTGAAGCTGCAACTACCGCGCCATGCGCAAATTGCCCAGACAGCCATTGCCTTTGCCAACACCAGCGGGGGCAAACTGGTCATTGGTGTTGATGATGCACGTCAGATTGTCGGCATTGCGGAAGACCAGATTTTCAGCCTCCAGGATCAGATCATCGCCCTCATCACCGACCGTTGTTACCCACCCATCCTGCCCGAAATCTACACCGCAAATGTGGATGGAAAACTTTTGTTGGTGGTTGAGATTTTTCGTGGCAACTTATTGCCGTATTACCTCAAGTCCGAAAGCAAGGAAAACGGTACGTACCTGCGTATTGGCGCAAGCAACCGCAAGGCCGCCTTGCTGCATGTTATCGAACTGGAACGACAGCGTGCCAGCCAGAGTTTTGACGAAGAGATTTACCCCGAAGACTGCCTGCAACATCTGGATTTGGCCCCGCTGCGAACCCGCTTTGCCGCACAGGGCAAACCACTGGATGACGAAAAACTTAAAAACCTGAAACTCATCCGGCAGGAACAAGGGCAACTGCTCCCGACTCACGGGCTGATGATCTTGCTAGGACAAGTTCCCCATGCCGTCACCAAATGCGCGCGCTTCAAAGGCACGGACATGCATCTGTTCCTTGATCGTAAAGAGTACAGCGGCGACTTGTTCAGCCAACTGGAACAGGCCGAAGCGTTCATTAAAAACCATATCAACCTGCGTGGCGAAATCAAGGGCTTGCAACGCACCGACACCTATGAACTGCCGCAAACCGCACTGCGCGAAGCCCTGACCAACGCCATCATCCACCGCGACTACACCAACCAAGGGCGTGACATCAAAGTGGGTGTTTACGATGACATCGTCAATATCGTGTCCCCCGGTGGCTTCCCCAACACCCTGACCGCAGAGGGACTTACCGAAGGACGATCCGAGATACGCAACCGTGCCATTGCGCGGGTGTTCAAAGAGCTGGGCTATATCGAGCAGTGGGGCAGTGGCCTACAACGCATCAAAAATACCTGCCTCGCCCAGGGGCTAAAAGCGCCCCGCATCCGGGAACAGGGTGATTTTGTGGATGTGGAGTTCTACCGTCCAGAGCCGGGTAGCACCGGATATGCGGCAGGTGGCGATGAGAATCGACCCGATGCGGACGATTACGGACGATTACGGACGATTACGGACGATTGGCAGAAAATCGACCCGATGGCAGCCCATTTGCTCACTTACCTGCTTGCGCATGGTCAAATCAGCCGAAAACAAACGACGGAGCTACTTGGTCTGGGTAAAACCAAAGCACACGCATTGTTAAGTAGTTTGCTGGACAAAGGTTTGCTTGAACGTAAAGGCCAGGGGCGCTCGACCTGCTACGTGTTACCACCGGCGGTTTTAGAGAAGCGCTAACAAAAAAGTCCCCTATGCTCACCGAATCTGCCATTGAAGCCTTTGCCATCAATGGAGCTACTGGCGACTGAAACCGTTCTCAAGCAGGCACAGATGATTGCCAGTGAGCTTATGCAGTCGCATCAGGCGTCCTGACCCAGTGCATCGCCTACTCCCCTTCCGTCCAGCCCGTAAGCAGCTTTTCTTCGGCCAGCTCCAGGGCTTCGGCCTTACCTGAAAGCACCAGCGTATCACCTGCTGCCAGAACGGAATCATTGAGGACGGGGCGGGTCTTGCCGTTGCTGCTGCGCAAACTGACAACACGCACCTCCAGGGTCTGCAGATCAAATGTTCCCAGTGTGCGGCCATTGGCTCTTGCTGAAGGTGGCAGTGTTACCGAGGCTAAACGTTCGCAATGCAGTTCATCAACCGAATCATCGTCCGAGCCGCGAAAGAAGCCACGCAGCAGGCCATAACGGGCATCGCGTTGATCCTGGACGATGCGGATCACCCGGCGCATGGGCACGCCCACCAGCGCCAACGCATGGCTGGCCAGCATCAAGGAGCCTTCAATGGTTTCGGGTACCACTTCGGTGGCGCCAGCTGCCCGTAGGGCTTCCAGACTGAGGTCGTCCTGGGTGCGCACGATCACCGGCACCTGGGGTGCATGCTTGCGTGTGTGGCTCAAGACCTTTAATGCGCCAGGCACATCCAGATAGGTAATCACCACCGCGCTGGCGCGGGATAGGCCAGAGGCAATCAAGGCCTGCAAACGTGCAGCATCACCAAAAACGACTGAATCGCCTGCCATGGCGGCCTTGCGAATACGGTCAGGATCGAGGTCCAGCGCCATGTAAGGGATACTTTCGCGCTCCAGCATACGTGCCAGATTTTGCCCGCAACGCCCATAACCACAAATGATGACGTGCCGGTTCACGTTGATTGCCTTGCGCGCAATGGAAGTCAGCTGAAGCGATTGCTGCAACCAATCGCTGGCGACCAGCTTGAGCACAATGCGGTCGCTGTGCAGCACGATGAACGGTGTGACCAGCATGGACAACACCATGCTCGCCAGAATCGGATTCATCAAGGCAGGCGGCACCAGGGAGTTTTCTTGTGCCAGGGTCAAGAGTACAAAACCGAACTCCCCGGCTTGCGCCAGATACAAGCCCGTGCGCAAGGATACACCCGCGCTGGCTCCCATTACCCTGGAAAGCACCGTAACCAATGTGGCCTTGAACAACATGGGCAGCAGCAAAAATAGCAGCACCAGTGGCCAGCGTTCCAGAACCAGACGCCAGTCCAGCAACATGCCAATGCTGATGAAAAACAGGCCAAGCAGCACATCGTGGAAGGGGCGGATATCGGCTTCGACCTGGTGTTTGAACTCGGTTTCTGAAATCAGCATTCCCGCAATGAAGGCACCCATGGCCAGGCTCAACCCGGCAAGTTCGGTCAACCAGGCCAGTCCGAGTGTGATGAACAGCAGATTCAACACAAACAGTTCCTCGCTCTTGCGCCGGGCAACCAGTGTCAGCCAACGCCGCATCACGTGTTTTCCACCAACCAGCAAAACCGTAATCAGAACCGTCGCCTTGAGTGCTGCCAGTAGCAGTGCCGTAGCGAGCTGTTCACCTGACGCGCTCAAGGCCGGAATCAAAACCAGCAAGGGGACCACAGCCAAGTCCTGGAACAGCAAAATGCCCATGACGCGCTTGCCGTGCTCCGACTCCCGTTCCAGACGTTCGACCATCAGTTTGACCACGATGGCCGTGCTGCTCATGGCCAGCGCGCACGACAGCGCCAGCGCAGCCTGCCAGGGCATCTGCCACAGCTGCGGTGTCGTCAGCGCAAAACCCATGATTGCCAGCGTGGCCACCAGAATGGTGACGCTTACCTGCAACACGCCCAATCCGAACACATGCCGGCGCATGGTGCGCAGTTTGGGCAAATTGAATTCCAATCCAATGACAAACATCAGGAAAACCACGCCGAACTCGCCCAGATAGTGCACTTTTTGCGCGTTTTGCGCCAGGGCCAGTGCATTTGGCCCAATGACGACACCCACAGCCAGATACCCCAGCATGGGAGGAAGTTTGAAAGACCGGCACACCACCACCCCAAGTACGGCGGCCAAAAGATAAAGCAGGGTAATTTCCAGTCCAGTCATGCCGCCATACTAGCAGCAAACAGGCCACAGAACCTACGAGGCAGCGTATAGCCTATAGCCTATAGCCGCCCAGCCCCATCGTAGTGTTTTTACCTTTCTCAAAAACTGGGACCGCCTTTCTCGCTAGGAGTCGCTACAACCTGAATCGTCTGAAGGAGGTGATGCTGCTGCTCATCGCCAACGTGCGCCGCTATGTTCCGGGTTTGTAAGTCGGATAGCTGTCGTAGTCCTTGTAGAACTCGTCAGTGACAAGCAGGGATTTGAATGGGCGACCTGAAGCGTAAGGGTCTTTGTACTTCTGCAAGATTTTTAGCCACTCCCCGGAGTCCTTCATTTTCTTCAGTTCGATGTCTAAAGCCTTTACCAATCCTTTTTCAACCCATGGCGATTTTCTTGAAACCTGGAACGTCATGTGAAATCGGGTCCCCGGTATGGCGAGGTCAATTTCCTCTATCTGGCCTACAAGGTTTTGCTTGTGCAAAAACCAATTGATCGAGGTGGAAGAGTTGATGGTCAGGTCACCCCTTCCTGCTGCCAATTTCTGCACAAGTTGCGCCATTTTGGGAGCAAGGTCTATCTTGTAGCCGTCGGACGTCTTCATGTATGCGCCAGTCCAGCCATTTCCGATAAAGTCCAACACGCTATAAGGTTTCAGGTCTTCGAGTTTTTCAAACTTCCTGGCCTTTTCAATAACAGCGGTATTGTCCTTTTTTACGAAAATATTCCAGTAATTGGGGGTCGTCATTTCCTTGCCAAAAACCGCGAACGCAAACCGGGCTTTGCTCGGGGTTGTCATCATCAGATCAGCTTCTCCGTCCTCCACCATCTTTTGCGCTCTGGCCCACGGCAGGAACAGGAACTTTGCCTTGATCCCAAGTTTGGAGAGGACATATTGGGCAATCTCGGGTTGTTCACCCATGGGTTTGCCGTTTTCTTCCCAGCACAAAGGCTCCAGCCCTTCCATGAACACAATGGTCAATGGAGTCGGATCGGCGGCAACAGCCAACCCTCCAGACAGCAGTGCAGCACCAGCCAGCAATGCCTTGATCAGGCTTCTCTTTATCATTTGCTTCTCCTCGTTAGTGGTTGTTTAATGGCTTTTTGATTATAGGTACGGTGCTTGCGTCGAGTCAGGCCGGGGTGGTGGTTACCGCAGTGCTGGCATGCCGCGCAACGTCCGCACGCCACCCTCGCCGATGGCCGCGCCAAAACGCTTGACCAGGCGCTCGGCCACGTTTTCGTGGCGTGTGTAATCCACGAGTTCTTCCGCCTTGACCACTTCGCGTGCGACGAAATTCAGGTTGCCGAGCTGGTCGGCTAGTCCGAGTTCTATGGCTTGCTGGCCGGTCCAGAAGAGGCCGCTGAAAGCGTCGTTGCTCTCCTTGAGGCGTTCGCCTCGACCGGCTTTGACTACCTGGATGAACTGCTGGTGTATTTTGTCCAGCATGGTTTGTGCAAACTGGAGCTGTTTTTCGGATTGCGGGCTGAACGGGTCGAGAAAACCTTTGTTTTCGCCAGCGGTCATCAAGCGGCGTTCGATGCCGAGTTTGTCCATTAGCCCGGTAAAGCCGAAACCGTCCATCAGCACGCCAATACTGCCTACCACGCTGGCTTTATCGACAAAAATCTTGTCGGAGCCGACGGCGATGTAATAGGCTGCAGACGCGCAGACTTCTTCTACCACCGTGTACACCGGCTTGTGGTGCAGCGCCTTGAGGCGCAAGATTTCGTCGTTGATGATGCCCGCTTGCACCGGGCTGCCACCAGGCGAGTTGATCAGCAGCACGACAGCCTGGGCGCCCTTGTCTTCAAAGGCGCTGCGCATGGCGGCCACCACCAATTCGGCACTGGCCTCGCCGCCGGAGGCGATCTCACCCTGGATTTTGACCAGAGCCGTGTGTGGCTTGGCTGTATCCGAGCCGCCGCTGCCTTGACCCATGCCAAACCAGACAAGCAGCGCCAGGAACACCAGCCAACCCAAGCGGATGCCATTGCGCCATCGGCGGGCCTGGCGTTGCTCGGTGATGGCGGCCATGGCCAGTTTTTCGAGTACGACGCGCTCCCAGCCTGGTGTGCTTACTTCGTTTTTAATAGCTGCTCCCGCTCTATCCATGGGTGCTTTGTCCATGTTTTGTTCAAATTCATGCGGATCGGGGTTGTTGGGGGTGTTGGGATCGGTCATTTTTAGAATGCAAGGGATTTCAGGTGAGGGGCAGTATGCCAGTAGATGCAGGCATCGCGTTCCGATACGGCAATTTTTATCAGGCCAGAGCGGCAGGGGCCGCCCCAGCATTTTCCGGTTTTGGGGCTGTAAAGGGCGCCGTGCGTGGCACAGATCAGCCACTGGGCGGTGGTATCAAAAAATTGGTTGGGCTGGTAGTCCATCTCCATGGGAACGTGTGCGCACTGGTTCAGATAGGCATGGACCTGGCCTTCAAAACGGATGGCAAAGCCGCGCGCGTTGCGTCCACAATAGACCAGATCAAACGGCACTGCCTCGGCACGCTCCAGTAGTTCGGAGGAATGGCACAAAAAAATGGCCTGTGATGGCTCTGGATCAATGAGAAAAGTCATGATTCAGGCGTTGTCCAGTAGCCAGGCGTGCAATTCGGCCACCGAATGCGCGACAAACCGGGGTTCGAACGACGCAAAGGCGGCAACGTCGTGTGCTCCGTAGCCTACGCCCACGCTGGCACAACCGGCATTGCGGGCCATTTGCAAGTCGTGCGTGGTGTCGCCTACCATCAGTACCCGGTGTGGCTCCACGTCAAATTCCTGCATCAGCTCGTGTAGCATGCACGGATCGGGTTTGCTGGCGGTCTGATCGGCGGTGCGCGAACTATCAAACATGCCATGCAATTGCGCCAGAGTCAACGCCTCGTCGAGACCCAGGCGGCTCTTGCCTGTGGCGACAGCCAGCCAGTGCTGGCGCTGCTTTAGTTCCGCCAGGAGTGGCACCACGCCATCAAACAGACAAATGTCGTTCTGGTGCCGTGTGTAATGGTATTGGTAGCGCTGTCCTAATTCGCGGTAACGGTGCGGGGCAATATCGGGTGCGGCGTGGGCCAGGGCCTGCATCAACCCCAGGCCAATGACATACGCCGCATCTTGTGCGCTGGGCTCCTTGCCGCCGACATCGACTACGGCCAACTGGATGCAGCGCACGATGATGGCCGTGGAGTCAAACAGGGTTCCATCCCAGTCAAAAGCGATCAAGTCAAATTGACGGGCGGGTTTTTTGGGTTCGGTGGCGCACATGTGTGAAGAATAATCGACAAAGCAATGGAAATTCCGGATTAGGCAGCGTTCCCTACACCGTGGCGTGGGGCAATACCCAACCCAGAAATTGGGCCAGTTCCGCAGGCAAGGGGGCTTGCAGTTCGAGTGTTGCGCCGTTTGCCGGATGCAGGCAGCGAAAACGCCAGGCGTGCAGGAACATGCGTTTGAGTGCTACGCCATCTGCGCCACCCGTATCGCCGCGCGCCAAAGCCTTGTTGCGGTCGAAGTCGCCGTACTTGTCGTCCCCGGCAATCGGCATCCCTTGCGCGGCGAGATGTACCCGGATCTGGTGCGTGCGGCCGGTCTTGATGGTCACTTCCAGCAGGGAATACGCTGTAGCGGGTGCACCGTCCCCACGGGCTTGCACCGCTTTCACCTTGACCAGCGTTACGGACGGCATGCCATCGGGGTCGTCTTTGGCAACGATTTTGACGCGGCGCTCGCCGTCGGGCAGCAGGTATTTGTGCAAAGGCTGATCCAGAACCTTTTTATTGGCGGGCCACTGTCCCAGCACCAGGGCCAGGTAGGTCTTGCCGGTGGTGCGGGTGCGAAACTGGTCTTGTAGGCTATGGAGCGCGCTGCGCTTTTTCGCCAGCAGCAAAATGCCGCTGGTTTCACGGTCCAGCCGGTGCACCAGTTCCAGGTAGCTGGCTTCGGGCCTTGCCATGCGCAATTGTTCAATCACGCCAAAACTCACCCCGGATCCGCCATGTACCGCCACCCCGGCGGGTTTGTTGATGGCCAGGATATGCTCGTCCTCAAACAAAATGGTGAATTCCCTGGCTGGTGCCGCACTGGCCCTCTGTTCGCGTAGCAGCAGGGCTTTTTCCGTGGCACGAGCAGATACCCGCAACGGTGGCAGACGCACACAGTCGCCCGCATTCAGCCGGGTGTCTGCGCTGGCGCGGCCTTTGTTGATGCGTACCTCGCCGCTGCGGATGATGCGGTAGATATGGGTCTTGGGCACCCCTTTGAGGTGGCGCATCAGGTAGTTGTCCAGCCGCTGTCCCGCGCTGTTTGCATCGACTACAACCGATTGCACCGGGTTGTTCGAAGAGGGGGAATTGCCATCTATAATGTGTTTCACTGGCGCGTTACTGTAAGTGGTTGATTTTTTTATAAGTTTAATCCACCTGCCACCTGCGGGCGCGCTGGCTAAGTCGATGCCAACGTATTGTGACTGCAATGCGGTCAAAGCCGACGAATTGAACCCCTGATACGGAATACCCACATTGGCAGACCCGCAGGTCTACCAACGGAATAAAGCGAGATGTTTTAGCATGTTTCAATCCGCGCCCCTAACGGAGCGAATTTGGAAGAGGTTACCCCCCTCCCAAATAAATTCTATCCCCCTGGAGGGGGTGGTTTCAAATCGGAGTTAGTTTTTGATAATTGGCCATTAGCCAGCACCAATCGTGCGGATACAGCTATTTATTTTGTAGTAAATGCCCACGCAGACATCCCAGCAGTCCTCCACGCGCCTATGCTGCGCCTGCTTTGTGCAGGTTGAAGCTCTCCGGCAATTCCTCCTCGATCCAGTTCGTCAGCCCCGGCATCACGTCACCGAGAATAGGTAATAACACGTAACTTGTTGTATTTGTTGTGCTGGTTCCCGGTTTCCCTCGCCCTCTTTGGGGGGTATGTCAAACTGATAAAGGACGCAATCCATGAAACGGATGCTTATCAACGCCACGCAAGCGGAAGAACGCCGCCTGGCGATTGTCGATGGACAAAAACTCCTCGACTACGAAATCGAGATCGAAGGGCGCGAGCAGCGCAAGGGCAATATCTACAAGGCGGTTGTCACCCGCGTAGAGCCCTCGCTGGAAGCCTGTTTTGTTGACTACGGCGAAGACCGCCACGGTTTCCTGCCGTTCAAGGAAATCGCCCGCTCGTTTTTCCAGCCGGGAGTGCCCGTCAATCAGGCGCGCATCCAGGACGTGATCCGCGAAGGCCAGGAATTGCTGGTGCAGGTCGAGAAAGAGGAGCGCGGCAACAAAGGGGCGGCACTGACCACCTTTGTGTCGCTGGCCGGCCGCTACGTCGTGCTGATGCCCAATAATCCACGCGGTGGCGGGGTGAGCCGACGCATCGAGGGTGAAGACCGTGCCGAACTGAAAGAAGCGCTCGACCAGCTTGAATACCCGAACGGTATGAGCATCATTGCCCGCACCGCCGGAATCGGTCGCAATGCGCCGGAATTGCAATGGGATTTGAACTATCTGCTCAAACTTTGGAGTGCCATTGACGGTGCCGCCAAGGGCGCTAAAGGCGCTTTCCTGATCTACCAGGAGTCCAGCCTGGTGATTCGTGCCATCCGCGATTACTTCAACCATGATATCGGCGACATTCTGATCGACACCGACGACGTGTACGAGCAGGCGCAGCAGTTCATGGCCCATGTCATGCCCGAGCACGCCTTGCGCGTCAAACGCTACCGTGATGATGCGCCACTGTTTTCACGTTTCCAGATCGAACACCAGATCGAATCGGCCTATGCACGCACGGTGCAGTTGCCCAGTGGTGGCGCCATTGTGATTGATCACACCGAAGCACTGGTCAGCGTAGATGTCAACTCAGCGCGCGCCATCAGGGGGGGGGACATTGAAGATACCGCCACCCGTACCAACCTGGAAGCTGCTGATGAAGTCGCACGCCAGATGCGTCTGCGTGACCTGGGTGGCCTGATTGTGATCGACTTCATCGACATGGAAGAATCGCGTAATCGCCGGGAAGTGGAAAACCGCTTGCGCGATGCGCTACGCCAGGACCGTGCGCGTGTGCAGTTTGGCACCATCAGCAAGTTTGGTCTCATGGAGATGAGCCGCCAGCGCCTGCGCCCGGCTTTGTCCGAGGGCGCTTCCATTCCGTGTCCCCGTTGTGGTGGATCGGGCCACATTCGTGACACTGAGTCCAGCGCACTGCAAATTCTGCGCGTGATTCAGGAAGAGTCGCTCAAGGACAGCACGGCTTCGGTGTTGTGCCAGGTTCCGGTGGATGTTGCTTCATTTTTGCTCAACGAGAAACGTTCCGAAATCTCCAAAATCGAACTCAAGCAACGCATCCATGTTCTGCTGGTCCCTAACAAAACGTTGGAAACACCCAACTACCGTATGGAGCGCCTCAAACACGATGACCCGCGTCTGGAAAACATTGATGCCAGCTACAAACTGGTCGAAACAATTGAGGATTCCACCAGCGTAACCCGGCGCTCACAAGAGCCCACCAATCGGCAAACACCGATTATCAAAGGGGTCTTGCCGGATGCACCGGCCCCCATCAAGCCAGTCATCCCGGTGGCTCCGGTTGTTGCGGTTGTTGCCGAGCCTGTTTCCGTGCAAAAGCCAGCGCAACCCGAAGAGCGCGGCATTCTTGGCTGGTTCAAAAGTCTGTTTATACCCCAGCCGGTTGCACCATTGCCCACTTCGCGCCCACTGCCGCTACCGGCACCTGCGTCGCAGACTTCGGCCAAAAACGATGCAGCGCGCGCCATGCCACAGACGGAAGCCAGCCAAAGCCCTGCCCCGACTGACAGAAGGCCTGATGGTATGCGTACAGAAGGCCGTGGCCCGCGCCCGGATGGCCGTGGTGATGGCCGACACAACCGGGGCGGTAATCGTGGGAACCGAAGCGGAGGGGAACGAACGCCCGCCGGTATGCAACGCGAACGTCCGGAACGCCCGGATGTCGAGCGTAAAACGGCTGCAGGCGTAGCCAGTGTACCGAGCGATGCATCCCAGGGGCCGCCGGGGCCAGGCGAGCAGGTGCAGCGTGATAATCGCGCCCCGGAGGTCATCGAGCGTATGCCAGAAGCCGATGCACCTGCGCGTGAAAACCGCAATGATCGTGGTGATCGTGGTGATCGTGGCCGAAATGGCCGTAGCGGTCGCGGTAACCGCAATAGCCGAGACCCCCGTCCACAAACGGGTGAAGCACGTCCTGCGGATGAAGATGGCCTGCAACCCTTGCCGGGCGACACATCGGCTACGGACAAATCTCCCGCAGAAAGCATGCCAACCCAGGAGGCGCCGCAAGACGACAGCACCACTTCCGCTGCGCCACGCACCAGGCGTTCTCGTGACCGTTATGGCCGCGAGCGTGGTCCCCGTGCCCCGCGTGTAGAGCAAGAAGGCAATGGGATAACCGAAGATCGTTCCGTTGTGCCGCCGATTCCGCAGGACGCAGACACGCCAGCACAGCAAGTACAGCAAGTACAGCCTGTTGATGCGGTATTGCCTGTGGCTGCGCCTGTTCCCGTTCCCGTTCCCGTTGTTGTCCGTACCCGTGTTGCAGGCGCGGTGGCGGAGCGCATGCCGCGTGTTACCCCTTATGCATTGCCAACCGAAGAGCTGTTGCAAGTGGCACAAAACTCCGGCTTGCAGTGGGTTAACTCGGACCCTGTGCGTATTACTGCGGTGCAAGCCGCCATTGCCGCCGAGCCCAAACCGGTGCATGTGCCGCGCCTGCGCCCAGCCCCGGTCAGTGTAGACACCGGGCCACTGGTACTGGTCGAAACCAGGCGTGATTTGCGCGACATGGTTTTGCCGTTTGAGACTCCCCCTGGGACTTGAGTTTCAGCAGGCTCCGAAAAAATAGCGCGGCACCCCGCGCTTTTTTTTATGGACATGCAGCTGGAATAGAATGGCCAGCGACTTAAAACACAGGATATCCATGCGCCGTTTTGCTCGTCTGATGACTCACCTGGAAGGCAAAACGATTCTGCATCGCGTGATGGGCCTGACCTGGGTAGCCTGCTTTGTCATCCTGGGAATCGCTGGCTTGCTCTATTCCAAAATGGAATCCGAGAGCTTCATAGAGCAAGCGGCGCAAAACCCCCGTGCGACTGAAGTGGCAGTGCGCGTCTTGCGTCGTGAAGTGGAGGCGGTGCGGCTCATTTTGCCCCAGGTCGTTACCGAATCCGACAGGGATCATCGCGACGATCTGCTGCGGCAGCTTTCCCATAGTCAGAACAGTCTGGACGATGCTTTTGCCAAGCTCAAGGCATCGTTTCGGGGCGATCCGGATGTGATTGCTGCGGTTGCCACCCAGCTGGCTGCCAGTCGGGCCTACCGTGAGCAAACGCTGGCATTGCTTCAAAGTGGCAAACGTGAGGCAGCTTTGCAACGCATGTTGGCAGAGTTGACCGACAACACGGTATTAAAACTGTCGTACCAGCTGGACTTGATAGATGACTTTGCCGCATCCCAGGTCAAGGCGATATTTCTGGATGGTAAGAAAGCCTTTAAGGAACATCTGGCGCATGCATTGCGGATTTTGCTGCTCGGATTCTTTGCTTTGGTGTGCGCCGCATTTGTGCTGACGCGCTCCATCACGCGCCCCTTGAGGGTTTTGCGTGCGCGCATTGCAGATCTGGTCGATGGCAAACTGGATGAAGAGATACCGTTTCAGCAGCAGCACAATGAGATTGGCGAGATAGGGCGTAGCGTTGCCGTGCTGCAAAACGTGTACCGGCGTATGGAGGCGCAGCGTTGGATCAAGTCGCACATCGCTGAAATTTCGGTGCATTTGCAGGCAGCTTCTGATTACGCCGACCTGGCGGAACGTTTACTGATGGATCTGGCCAGTCTGCTGGGCGCAAGCCAAGGCGTCTTGTACCGTCTTGACCGCTTGGCCCAGCGTCTCGAATTGTTGGGCAGCCATGCGTGTGTCGACCATGGCAAGCTGCGCGCCCAATTGGCGCTGGGGGAAGGACTGATCGGGCAATGTGCCAAGGATAACCGCACGGTGCTGCTACGTTCGCCGCCGCAGAGTTATCTGCAGATAGGTTCTGCGCTGGGCTATGCGGCGCCCCATTCGGTGCTCGTCATGCCCATCGGCTTTTCAGAACGTGTCCTGGGGGTCATTGAGCTGGCCTTCATGGAGCCTATGCCAGAGCATGGTCAGGCGTTGCTCAATGATCTGGTGACGGTGGTCGCACTGAATCTGGAAATACTGGAGCGCAGTGACCATGCCCAGAAATTGCTCAGTTCCACCCAGGAACAAGCCAACCGATTGGAAACCCAGGCCCAATTGTTGGCGGTGCAAACAGCGGAACTCAGTGCCCAGCAACATGCGATTCGAACCACCGAAGCCTGGTACCGTAGCATCATCGAGTCGGCACCAGATGGTATGCTGGTCACGGACCTTGCCGGACGCATCATGTTGGCCAATCTCAAAACCGAGAGCATGTTTGGCTATGCTGCGGGTGAATTGATCGATAAAAAGATCGAATCCCTGGTGTCCATTGAGAGCGATGCCGGTTTTCCCAGTTTGTACAACGGCACCGTTGGCGGCATTACCAGTATTACCAATATTACCAATATTACCAATATCGGAGAAAGGGTCGGTAGACAAAAAAATGGTGCGGTGATTCCGGTTGAAATTGGCTTGTCACACTTGCCGGAAATCGAGAGCCGGGGACGTGCGCTCTGTGTTTCCGTTCGGGATATCAGCGAGCGTAAGGCGGTGCAAAAGAGTATTCTGTTCAATCGCTTCGTGGTTGAGAATGCAGCCCCGATGGTGTGGGTTGATCCCAAGACGGAAAAGATTGTGTATGCCAACCGTGCATCCCTTAAGCAGGGTGGTTATACGGCGGAAGAAATGCAAGGCATGCCGCTGAGTGACTTTGCCATCGGTGTCGAGCCTGGGTCACTGCGTCTGTTGATGGGTACGCTCAACAAGAGTGAGGGCGTGCTGATCTTTGATGGCAGGCATCGCTGCAAGGACGGCAGTGCGGTGGATGTCGAAGTAACAGCGTTTCTGGCTGCGGATGATGAACGCACGTTACTGGTGCTGACGGTCAAGGACATTACCGCCATCAAGCGCGCCAACGCCCAGGCCAGCCGCCACACGGGTGTCATGAGCGCCCTCATCAACGCGATTCCCGATCTTATTTTCTACAAGGACACCCAGGGAGTTTATCTGGGCTGCAACAAGGCATTTGCCCGTTTGCATGGACGTACGGTGGAAGAAATCACCCATCGCACGGTGTACGACCTGTTGCCGGTTGATGTGGCCGACCGCATCACCGCTAACGACAAGCTGATGCTGACACAAATGGTTTCCAGCACCTCCGAAGGCTGGGAGACCTACCCGGATGGACGCCGGGTGCTGTTTGACGTCATCAAAACCCCATTCTGGAGCAGTGAGGGGGAACTGCTCGGGATTCTGGCTATCAGCCGTGACATTACCAACCGCAAGGCCGTTGAAGAGGAAATTCGCCAGGCCCGTGACCTGGCACAGGAGGCCACGCGCATGAAGTCAGATTTCCTGGCGAACATGAGTCATGAAATTCGCACTCCGATGAATGCCATCATTGGCATGGCGCACCTGGCGCTGCGCACCGAGTTGACACCGCGCCAAGCGGACTATTTACGCAAAATTCAGGAGTCGGGTAAACATTTGTTGGGCATTCTTGACGATACGCTGGATTTTTCCAAGATAGAGGCGGGCAAGTTGACGATAGAGCATACCAATTTTGAATTGGAGCGGGTACTCGACAATGTTGCCAATCTGATTGCCGAGAAGGCCGGTGCCAAGGGCTTGGAACTGGTTTTTGATATTGCCGATGATGTTCCCGACAGTCTGGTAGGAGACTCGTTACGTTTAGGGCAGGTTTTGATCAACTTTGCCAACAATGCCGTCAAATTTACCCACAGCGGCGAAGTAAGCATCGTGGCGCGTGTGCGTGAAAGAAATGTCAACCATGTGCTGATGTACTTCGCTGTTCGTGATACCGGTATTGGATTGAGCACCGAGCAGATCGGACGCCTTTTTCAAAGCTTTCAGCAAGCGGATGCGTCCACCACCCGCAAATACGGCGGTACCGGCTTGGGGTTGGTGATTGCCAAGAAGCTGGTTGCCTTGATGGGCGGGGAAGTGGGCGTGGAAAGTGTGCCTGAGCAAGGCAGCACCTTCTGGTTTACTGCCCGACTGCAGATTGGGGAGCGCGTCAACAGTCGCCAACGTCTACCACACCCCCCCGATCTGCTTCATCGGCGCGTTTTGGTCGTGGATGACAATGACACGGCACGCAACGCCATTGCCGAAATGTTGCGTGCGATGACATTTGAGGTAGTAGCCGTCGATTCGGGTGCGCGTGCCATGGCCGAGGCAAGTGCAGCCGCCCAGGTTGGGCAAGGGTTTGATGTCGTGCTTCTGGACTGGCGCATGCCGGATATGGATGGCATAGAAACTGCCTTGCGTTTGCGAAAACTTCAACTGACACCCGAGCCACGCCTGGTCATGGTTACCGCTTACGGGCGTGAAGAGGTGATACGAGCGGCGCAACGGGAGCGTATGGATGATGTGCTGACAAAACCAGTCAGTCCTTCCACCCTGTTTGACACCTTGATGCGTGTGTTTGGCGCTGTTTCTGGTACTGCCACCGATGCCGTCCCTGAGCATAAAGAAGGGGATGCCCGTCTGGAGCGTATTCGTGCGGCACGGGTGTTGCTGGTGGAAGACAATGAATTAAACATGGAAGTGGCCCAGGGGCTGTTGCATGAAGTCGGGGCGGTTGTGGATGTGGCAAGCAATGGGCAAATTGCTGTGCAAAAGGTGTTTGAAGCCCGATACGATGTGGTATTGATGGACATGCAAATGCCTGTGATGGATGGTGTGACCGCTACGCGTGAAATTCGCAAACACCCGGAATTTGCCGATTTGCCCATTATTGCCATGACCGCCAACGCCATGCAATCAGACCGGCAGCGCTGCCTGGCGGCTGGAATGCAGGACTTTGTGAGTAAACCGATAGAACCGGACGAATTGTGGGATGCACTGCTGCGCTGGGTTACACCCCATATACAGGAGGTTGTGCGGGAGGTTGTTCAGGAGGATGTGTTATCTCCTTTGGAGCTTGTGGATGGGTCCGTGGTTGCGTTGCCAGATAACATCGTTGGACTGGACGTGGCCGCCGGGTTGCGCCGGGTGCTGGGCAAACGGCAGCTGTATGTGGCGTTGCTGCGTAAGTTTGTGCTGAGTCAGCAAGAATCTACCCAGTCCATCCGGATGGCACTGGAAGCCGGGGACCGTACCACGGCAGAGCGTCTGATACATACCAGCAAGGCTGTGGCTGGTAACATTGGGGCCATGCAGGTGCAGCAAAAAGCTGCTGTGTTGGAGCAATGTGTGCGTGATGATTTTCCCCGTGTAGCTGTGGATGCGTCGCTGGAAGCGTTTGAATCTACGCAGGGTGTTTTGTTGAATGCTTTGCGTTCGTGGCTACCCAGGGAGGAGGGGGTGCGCGCAGTGAGCGTGGATGCGTCCTTGCTGGAGGGGGTTTTGGAGCGACTGGAGTTTTTGCTATCGCAGGATGATGCTACCGCAGTGCGGTTTTTGCGCGAGCACGCTGATTTGTTGCACAGTGCTTTTCCGGCTGCTTACCCTGACATTGAAACCGCCCTGTGTAACTACGATTTTGATACTGCACGGCAGCGCCTGCGCCAGGTCAATGTCAGTATGGCCAGTATGGCCAGTGTGTTAATCAACCCAGGGTTATGACATGAACCAAGATGACGATCCCGTACTTGTTTTTGTTGACCAATCGGCACCAACCCTGGAGTCCGCCAACCCCTGGAAAATCCTGATTGTGGATGATGATGCCACTGTGCATGCGGCTACCGAATTTGGCCTTGACCAAGTACGGATACTGGAACAACCGCTTGCGTTTTTGCACGCTTATTCTGCAGCCCAGGCACGTCAGATACTAGAGCAGGAAACTGGTATCGCAGTGATCTTGCTGGATGTGGTCATGGAAAGCGATGATGCCGGTTTACAGCTTGCACGCTACGTGCGTGAAGACCTGGGGTTGCAGGACGTGCGCATCATTTTGCGCACCGGACAACCGGGTTACGCTCCAGAATTTGAAGTGGTGCGTCAATTCGACATCAATGACTACCGAACCAAATCGGAGTTGACACAAAAGAAGCTGAATACGGCACTGACCACGGCTATCCGTTCCTACCAACAACTGAATGATTCGACGCAAAGGCAGCAGCGGCTTGAGCGAGAAAATCTGTTGGCTGAGTCGCGGTTGCGAGAGGGCGAAACCCGGTTTCGCTACCTGGCCGCAGTAGCCAGCGAAGCAATCATTGTCACCAACTCCGACAACCATATTGAGATATGGAATCCGGGTGCAGAGAATCTTTTTGGCCTCAAGGCGCAAGACGTGCTGGGAAAACGTATCGCTTTCACCATCCCCGAGCACTACCAGGACGAGCGTAAGCGTTCTTTTGCACAAATTGTGCAAAATACCGTACAAAAATCCGGCAAGCTGGATGGTATCGAGCTTATTCTGTCACCGCTGCCTCAAGCCGACAATTCCACGCCATTGGAGTGGAGCGTCACTTCCTGGGATACAGGCAGTGGTTTGCTCTACAGCAGCATATTTCGCGACATTTCGGAGCGTTGCCGTTTTGAGGAGCAACTGATCGCTGCACGTGATGCCGCAACTGCATCTGCCAAGGTAAAGGCGGAGTTCCTGGCAAATATGAGCCATGAAATCCGCACGCCGATGCATGGGATTTTGGGAATGACCGAGCTTCTCCTGGCGACGGGACTGACACTGCAACAGCGGGAATACATCGAACTTGCACGAAATTCTGCTGAAGGGCTGCTTCGTCTGATCAATGACCTCCTTGACTTTTCCAAGATGGAAGCCAGGAAGTTAAGCCTTGAACAGGCACCCTTTCATTTGCGCCAGACCTTGCAGGACGTGTTGCAACCGCAAATCATGTATGCCCGGCAACGCGCTATTGCATTGACGCTGGATGTGGATCCAGAAATTCCGGAAACACTGGTTGGTGATTCTCTGCGTTGGTCCCAGGTGGTGCTCAATCTGGTGAGCAATGCGCTCAAATTCACCGCATCCGGCAGCATTGCCATCACACTGAAAATAGCGGGGCGCGACGGTACACGACTCCAGTTGCAATGTTCGGTGCGCGATACCGGAGTTGGCATCGCTGCAGGCAAGTTGTCACAGATATTTGAAGCTTTTATCCAGGCTGACTCTTCGACCAGCCGTGAATTTGGCGGTACGGGGCTGGGGCTGTCGATTTGTATGCAGTTGGTACAACTGATGCAGGGGACTATCTGGGTCGAGAGTCAGATTGGTCAGGGCAGTACCTTTCACTTCACGGCCTGGCTCGATTGTCCGCAAAAGGAGATTTCTGACGTGGCCGAGCAGGGACTCTCCACCGTGCGCACCGTGCGAAATGCAACCCAGGGTGCCCAGGGTGAGGCAATGCAAGCGCTCAATATCCTGCTCGCCGAAGACAATCTGGTGAATCAAAAGTTTGCATTAGCCGTTTTAAGCAGTGCTGGGCATACACTGACCCTGGCGCACAATGGTCAGGAAGCGGTCGATCATGTGCGGGAACAGGTTTTTGACCTTATCCTGATGGACATACAAATGCCGGTTATGGACGGTTTTGAGGCCACGCGCCGTATTCGTCGCATGGGCTGCACCACACCCATCATCGCCATGACGGCGCATGCCATGGGTGGATTGCGTGAAATGTGCCTGGAAACTGGAATGAACGACTATATTTCCAAACCCATTCGGGCAGCCGTGTTGCTGGAAAAATTGTCGGATATTCGCCGGGCCGTTCCTGATTCGGGTACGGATTTGGGCACGGATAAGAGCGTCACCCTTGACTTGTCTGAGGCGTTGCTCATGGTCGGCGGTGACCGTAGTTTGTTGTCTGGGCTGGCACAATTGGTACTGGAGCAGCTCGACACCGATATACCCAGTCTGCGCGCGTTGTCCAGCGCGGGCGATCCCGTCTTGTTAAGGGATGCCGCCCATCGACTCAAGGGCAGTCTGGCCAGTGTGGCGGCTTTGGCGGCCTATGAGGCTTGCAAGACACTCGAAACTCTGGCCAAGCAAGCACAAGTAGCCGAATTTGTAGCTGCCATGCAGCGACTGGATGTTGAAGTTGCGCGATTGCGTGTTGAACTGACCAAATTTATAAAGCTAACAAAATAGGGTAAAAAATATGACAATTGATTATTCGCGGCCTTTGAGCGTACTGGTGGTAGATGATGTCAAGGTCCACCGTTTTTTGATGATTTCAGGCCTTGGGCGGCTCAATCCGTGTATCAAGATTGAAGAAGCGGCTTCATTCGCAGAAGCTGTTGAAAAGCTGGAAAATGGCAATTTCAACGTGGTGATTTCGGACTGGAGCATGCCTGGTGGCGGTGGTAACCACCTGATCAAGTGGATGCGCAGCAGGCCGCATTTTCAGCGTGTCCCCTTCATCATGATTTCGGGCAACTCAGACAAGGAAGACATCATCCAGGCTTTTATGCGACTTGGCATTGATGCCTACGTCACCAAACCGTTCAAACCGGACGAGTTGTACGAAAAGATGATTGCGGCGCTGGATAAACGGCAGAACGGCTAGCGTAGGAGCGGGCCATGCCCGCGAACCCGCATCGCGGGCATGGCCCGCTCTACAGGTGAAACAGCACATCAATCCGTCGAGTCAGGCTTTTTGAACCTTCTGAGTAAATGCTCCAGACTGTTTTCACCCCGGTGTTTGGCGCGTTTGACAAGATAGCCCAATTTCTCGCGCAAGAGCGGATCCATCAGTAGTTTGGGAATGACGTGCTGCAAGGCTTTGGAGCGTTCCTGTACGGTCTTGCTAAACAGAATGTGCACGGTATCCAGCAAAAGTTCGTACTTGATCTTGCGCGCCGGGAACCACCACAGGTTCGAATGCAGTTGTGGTGCGATATCGTACTGAACCACTTTGACACGGGTCATTTCTTCCAGTCCCAGATGGGAGTGTGTTGCGCCAATGCCGCTTTGTTTCCAGCCCAACCAGGGAATTTCGGGCACGCCATGCGTGACAACGTGGTCGTTGATGGTGGTGATTCCGGTTTCGAGCAGCAGCGCCAGGGCGCGACCCCGTTCGTTGTTCATCGTCCAGATGCTCGATGTCAATCCCAGCTTGGAATCATTGGCCAGTGCAATGGCTTCTTCATCGGTTTCAAACGACATGATCCCCACGACGGGTCCGAAAACCTCGTCTTTCATCACGGTCATGGTGTGGTCAACGTTGATCAATGCCGTACAGGGGAAGAAGTAAGGCGTGTCCTCGTCGCGGATGTTGGCTTCGGCCAGAATCGTCGCTCCCTTGGCCAGCGCATCGGCTACCGCATCTTCCACCGCTACGAGCTGGCGCTGGGTCGTCATGGCGCCCACATCAATATCAAAATTGCCGGTATCCACCCCTTGACGCAAGGTTTCTGTGCGTTGCCTGAACAAATGGCAGAAATGCTGCATGATGGACTCATGCACGTAGATGCGTTGCACGCCAGCACAGGTTTGGCCGCTATTTTGAAAACCGGCCCAGATAGCACCGTTGACTGCGCGTTCGATATTGGCATCTTCCAGCACAATCATCGCGTCGTTGCCGCCGAGTTCCAGTGACAGTGGCGTCATGGTCGCTGCGGCCTGTTGCATCAGATCCTTGCCAACGGGGACGCTGCCGGTAAAGAATATCTTGTCGATTCCGTGTTTGAAAAAGGCCGTGGAAACCTCATGGCCCTTGCCCACGATCAAACGGAATAAACCATCCGGCAGATCAGCAGCGGTGATCGCCTTCTCGATTTCCACGCCCACCAAGCAGGTTTCCGATGCGGTTTTGAAAAGGATGGCGTTTCCGGCCATCAGCCCCATGATGATTTCGCCAAACGGAATGGCCATGGGGTAATTCCAGGGGGAAATGACCCCCACAACCCCCATGGGCAAGCGTTCGATATAGGCACGCTTGTTGGCAAACAAGACGTTGGATGGCGGCAGGGTTTTCTTGGCCAGGATGCTTTTGGACTTCTTGGCGTACCAGTCGGCAGCCAGAACGCACGGCAGAACTTCGGTGTTCATGGCGTCGGAGAGCGTCTTGCCATTATTGTGCGAAACCACGGTGGCAATCTCTTCGGCATTTTTCAGAACGTAGTCACGAATCTTGAAAATGTGATCGCGGCGGCGCTCAAACGAATAGGACTCCCACACCTTTTGTGCAGCGCGTGCCTCGGACATGATCTCCGGCATTTCTTCCAGCGGCGTGAGGGCAACCTTGCCAATCACGGCTCCGGTGGCGGGGTTTATGGCTTTAAGGGTCGGTTTATGCGGGTAGTGCGAAGTGTGCATTGCGACGTTTTCGGCTGTATTGGTGGTTTCTAGCATGGTCAGTGGATGATTGTGGCTAAGAAGGTTGATGTTTCAATCCGCGCTCCTAAAGGAGCGAATTGGGGAGAGGTCACCCCTCCACATTAGCAGACGCTTGCCATCATCAACCGTATTTCAGCGTATTTCGATGCAGAATAGGGAGAGCTACCCAGTTTTCCCATGCGGCTTTTCCGATGTGTTTTTGGGGTATTTACTACTTTTTTAATATCTGCACCCGCACGGATGACAAGCCATTCCCGTATTTTTTGCTGGTTGAAATATGTGCTAAAAGTATAGCGTTACAAGGTTCTGGCGCGCAGCACACGCTTGCCGGTTATCAGAAGCAGTAGCACCAATGCGCCGGTCAGCACTCCCACCAGCATATCCAGCACCGTGCCCAACACAGTTTGCAGCAGTTGTTGGTCGGTCAACTGGGTGCTCAGGGATTGCGTGATGTGGTGCAAAGGCGCCAGGCCATGCACCAGTATGCCACCACCCACCAGAAACATGGCAGCCGTCCCCACAACTGCCAAGGTTTTCATCAACCAGGGCGCCGCGCGTAAAAGCCCCCAGCCAGCGACGCGCAGTGTGCGCCCCAGTATCCCCTTGTGTGGGCGTTGACTGAGATACAGCCCGGCATCATCCATCTTGACAATTCCGGCAACCAGGCCGTAAACCCCAAAAGTCATCAGTAGCGCAATGCCACTGAGCACCAGCAGTTGCGTTGGCCAGGGGCTGTTGTGTACGCTGCCCAAGGTGATGGTGATAATCTCAGCCGACAGGACAAAGTCGGTACGAATGGCTCCTTTGATTTTTTCTTGCTCCAGATCGCGCAAATCAACAGTCGGGTCGGACAAAGCCTGGAGCAACTGGTCAGCATGTGCCTGATCTGCGGCGGCATCATGCAAGAACCGGTGCGCCAATTTTTCAAAACCCTCAAAGCACAGATAGGCGCCCCCCAGCATCAGCAAAGGCGTGACGGCCCAGGGAATGTACATACTGATGAGCAGTGCTGCCGGTACCAGAATGCACTTGTTGCGCATGGATCCCTTGCACACCGCCCATACCACGGGCAATTCGCGTTCCGCACTGACCCCGGCGACCTGTTGTGCGTTCAGCGCCAGATCATCGCCCAAAACCCCGGCAGTTTTTTTCGCGGCGACCTTGGAAAGCAAGGCAACATCATCCAGAATGCTTGCAATATCGTCAAGGAGGGCAAACAGACTGCTGGACATAAATGGCTCCGAGGGGAAGGTGGTAAATGTAAGGCAAGGCAGGGTAGGGCGCATTGTCGCTGTAATGGCTTTTATCCCCCCATGGCGGTGCGATACTCACTCTCTTCACGTTCGTGCAGCCAGCGTTTTGTACCTATGAACATCCCACTTCCAATCATTACCGAGAGGCGACGCGAGTTTCGCAAATCGTTGCGTGGCCCGGCGCGGTTGAGGCTTCCCAATGAGAAAACATTGGAAGTTATCACCATGAACATGAACTTTGGCGGTATGGGGATCGTATCGCCGAGCAACTTGTTGGCCCGTGTGGAATGCGAAATACAGGTGTCGGTGCCGGTTTCCACAAGCGGCAAGCAACTCGTGGAGTTTGAAGTACGTGTCGCATATAGCATTCTTAGCCGTGACCGGGGTGGTTTTTACATCGGGCTTCAGTTCATCAACGTATCGGAATCAGAAGCGGCGGTGATCGAGCAGTTCATGCACTACGGACCAAACCCCGATCCATTTGGTGATTCTGTCCCTTTTGGCTACTGATCGACTGGAATTTGTGGCTAAGTGCGCCAGCGAACGGAAAGAAGATGTGTTATATATCCTTCTCCAAGCAATGAGGCATTGGTTGGGCCGTTTCTTTTATAACTCAATTCTCACGGAGATTTCACCATGGCAACTACGCAGTCCTATACCGTCGCAGGCACCCTGCGCGATGACGTTTTTGTTCCATCTGCCAACAATCTTTACCAAGGCGGTGGTGGCAGTGATACCTACATCATCACCCCATTCACCCTCAGCAGCGGAGTGACCGCCAGGGTCATTGACACGGAGGGCACCAATGTGATTCAGCTGGTTGATGGAATGACCATCGCTTCCAGTACCTTCTACAAGACTGCGTTGCAACTCACGCTTTCTACCGGCGCCATTGTGCAGATACTGGGGGCTGATAAATTCAGTTTCCAGGTTGGTGCCAACGTGACTTCCGGCGATACAGCTACAAGCCAGACGTATGCCGAATTTGCCGCAACGCTTGGCGCTTCGGTGCCAACCGGCTCCACCCCGGTGAGTGGTACGGCCAATTTTGTTGTTCCAAGCAGTGGTGGCGGTGGCACCAATCCGTTTACCGTGGTAGACCTTGGCTCCACCGCTGTCACGGCCACCTCGGCAGCCGAAGAGTTTCGTTACGATTTTTCCATTGTGAACGGACGCGCCACCAAAGCTGGCGATGGTGAGGTAACGATCACGGGCTTTGATGCGAGCAAGGACAAGCTGGTGTTTGTCAACATCACCGATAGCACCACCTACACCGAAGCACAGTTCATGGCCCTGGCAGGTGTTGTGATTTCCGGTGATCCATTTAATAACAATACAACCATCTATCTGGATCCCAATGCCGGTGTTTCTGGAGGGGTAACGCTTGCAGGAATTCAGGATGCAGGCCTTGCACAGATTGTTCTGGAAACCAAAACTTCCGGTGGCGGTTCGACGACTACTCCTACCTACGCCGTTGCTGCACACGCTGCGAGCCACAACGAAGGCGCATCTGCCACCTTCATGGTAACGACTACCAATGTGGCCAATGGAACGGTGCTCAATTACACCTTGAGCGGCACGGGAATTACCGCAGCCGATGTGACGGGTGGAGCATTGAGCGGCACCGTCACCATCAACAACGGAACTGGAACCATCAGCGTGCCGCTGGCCGCAGATGTCACGACCGAAGGTGATGAAACATTGATTGTTACCGTCAATGGTAAAGCCGCCAGCACGACAATTAAGGATACCAGCGTGGCAAGCGGTGTCAAAACCGTTGATCTGTCTACCGGAACGGTGGCTGCCACGACTGATGCGGAAAACTTCGTGTATGACTACAAAATGGTGAATGGCCGTCCGACGAAAGCAGGCGACGGCGAAGTCACCATCACAGGCTTTGATGTTGCCCAGGACAAACTCGTGTTCAACGACATTGGTACTGGTACCGTGTACACCAAAGCACAATTCCTTGCCCTGGCCGGAGTTGTTGCGTCAGATGATCCGTTCTCAGGTAAGGCAACCATATATTTAGACCCGGATGCGGGGGTTTTGGGTGGCGTGGGCTTGACGGGTGTTTCGACTTCGTCGATTGCAATCGAAACCACGGCCTGACTGATCCCGGTTCAGGTTGATGCTACCTATCTCGGGTAGATGGGTTTGGTGCGTTGTGAAGTGCGGGGGTGCGGCGTGCCAGCGATCTTGGTACACTCGCCCTCTTTCATATTGTCCCGTACTGATTGATGTCGGACGGTTGTCGTTTTGGAGTCATGTTTATGCCCGTTCTGTTCGCGTTATCTGGCCAGCGTGGTGCATGTGCCCGGTTGGTGTCTGCGTGCTTCTTGTGTTACTCCAGCATGGCATTGGCTATCGGTCCCATCAATGATACCGGCGTTACTGGTTATGCCAACGATACGCAAAACGGACTCACCGTCGAGCCGTCCAGCCATCCCCGGCAGGATGCGCGCTACGGGCGCGATGCAGCAGCACTCGCAGGTAAGCTCAGCAAAACGGGTGTTGGAAACAAGGGGTTTGATTTCACAAAAATTGCCAACGATGGCAGTGTGTTGTCCGCAAGTGCAGCACTGGGAGCGGGTGACAAGGACTGGGCATGCACCCGTGACAATGTGACGGGTTTGATCTGGGAGGTTAAGGCAACGTCCGGCCTGCGTGAACAGAACTACACATACACCTGGTACAACAGCAATCCGGCAACCAATGGAGGTGGGACTGGAACGTCGTCTGGAAATGAAAGTTGCTTTATCAATGGTCGTTGTGATACCGAAAAGTTTGTCCAGGATGTCAATCGTGACGGCCTATGTGGTACCAAGGACTGGCGCTTGCCGTCAGTCAAGGAACTTCAAGGTATTGTAGATTTCGGGCGCTCCAACCCCACCATTGATCCGACCTATTTCCCCAATACGCCGACGGATTCTTACTACTGGACGAGTTCGCCATATTCAGATGGCTCCAGCAGCGCGTGGTATGTCCATTTTTTGTATGGCGAGGTCAATAATACCTTTCGCTACTTGGGATTCTCGGTTCGGTTGGTGCGTAGCGGAAATTGAAACCGTCGCAGCGTAGATTTTCAGCCGTACACAACATGTCGTTGATAACACACGGATACTCTGGATTATGAAGCATCTTTCCTTTCTGAAGTCCTTGGCCTTGTGCATGAGCCTTTTGTTGGCGCACCACATGGTTCAGGCTGTGACTTGTGCCGCTAATATGCAGGCCAGTAATCCGGATTCTGACTATACCGATAACGGTGATGGCACTGTGAACCATAAGCCGAGCGGCCTGGTCTGGAAGCGTTGCGCGGAGGGGCAGATATGGACTGGTGGCTCATGCAGCGGCAGCGCTGCAACCTACACGTGGTCGCAGGCGCTGCAACAGGCAAGTGCCAGCAGTTTTGCCAGTAAAACTGACTGGCGAGTGCCCAATATCAAGGAATTGCACAGTCTTGTTGAGGAGTGTCGCTCTAGCCCCGTTATCAATGATTCGATTTTTCCAGGGGATTCAACCGGGGCTTTCTGGTCGGGTTCTCCACATGCCAGCAAGACAAACAATGCCTGGTACGTTAACTTTAGTTACGGTTATACCAAGTACGATAACCGGACCTTTAGCTACCCGGTGCGTTTGGTGCGCTCTGGTTCGTCGTCTTCTTCTTTTGATTCCGGTGGCGTCATCAGTGCGCCTGAGGGGCTAAGTGCCACTGCTGCCGGTTCTGCGCAGATTAATTTGAGCTGGACGGCATCTGCCAATCCCGGCGTGACGAACTACAAGATATACCGTAATGCCAGTTCCACTGTTTTGGCAACCGTGCAGGGGCAGACCGTCACGAGCTACAGCGATACCGGATTGACCGGGCTTACCACCTACAGCTACACCGTGAAGGCTTGTGACGCAGTCGGCAACTGTTCCGCAACGTCTGCAGCAGTTTTGGCTACCACGGCCATTTCTGCGCCTGTTTGCACCCTGGTTGCCACCCCGGCTGCAATTGAAGCGGGTGCCAGTTCCATTGTGAGCGTGAGTTGCACGCCTGCTGCCAGTTCCTACGCCTGGACGAATACCGGGTTTGCTTCCACCGTGGCCAGTGGCACGGTCACACCACTTGTGACCACCACATACAAGGTGGTTGGCAGCAATGCTGCTGGCGCTGGCAGTGCGGCCAGCGTAACGGTGCTTGTTAACGACACTGCTGCTCCCGGTGTGCCTACCGGGCTTGTTGCTACCGTTGCAAGTTCCACGCAGATTGATTTGACCTGGAGTGCTGCAACTGCAAGCGAGGGTGTGGCAAGTTATGACGTTTATCGCGATGGCGCATTGCTCAAATCCCTGGGTAATGTCACGACTTACAGTGACGCGGGGTTGACGGCTTCCAAAACTTACAGCTATACGTTACGGGCCTGTGATGCGGCCAAAAACTGCTCGGCCCAGTCAAAAGCTGTATCCGTTGTGACGACGGCACCCGTGCCTGTTTGCACCCTGAAAGCCACTCCGTCAGGGGATGTTGAGGCCGGGGCCACTATCACCCTGAGTGCCAGTTGCACGCCCGCTGCAACCTCCTACGCATGGACGAATACCGGGTTTTCTGTGGCCACAGCCAGCGGTACGGTGAGTCCCAGAGTGGATACCACCTACACAGTGGTGGGCAGCAACGCCAGTGGCAGCGGCAGCGCCAGCATGGCAACGCTCAAGGTGCTCGTCAAGGACACCACGCCCCCTAGTGTTCCCGCTGGGCTGACACTCAAAGCTGCTGGATCATCCCGAATTGAAATTTCCTGGACTGCATCCACAGATAACGGGGAAGTCAGTGCTTACCATATCTACCGTGGCGGGGTATTGCTGCAATCCTTGGGCAATGTCACGCGTTACAGCGATACTGGATTGACTAAATCCACTGCCTACAGCTACACGGTAAGTGCCTGCGATGCCAAGGGCAATTGTTCGGCGCAATCCAAGGAAGAAAAAGCTACTACAGAGGCGGCTGCTACGGCGGTACCTGTCTGTACGTTGAACGCCACTCCTGCGGTCATTGCAGCTGGAGATAGCGTTACCCTGAATGTTGTGTGTACCCCTGCAGCCACCTCCTACAGTTGGACGCCGACGTCTACAGACAGTGATAGCATAAAAGTCAAGCCTGTTGCGTCAACCCGGTACAAGGTAACTGGAAAGAACGAGATGGGTGCTGGTGTGGAAGCAAGCGCGGAAGTTCACGTATGCAATACGCCCGTTTTGCCAGAGGCACCCAAGTTGATGCTCGAATCGGGTGTGGTGTTGAGTGGAACCAGTGACAACAATTCTGCGCTTGCCAGCACTATTGGCAACGATAGTATTGATGGTCTGACCGGTATCGATACCGTGGTTTACCAGTGCAACCGTGACAAGTTCATTATTTTCAAAAACCCGCTGGGTTGGTCCGTGTTTTCTTCGGCGGATGGCATGGACACACTCACCAGTGTGGAGCGCATCCGGTTTGCCAATCAAACCTTGGCACTGGACATTAGCGGCAATGCCGGGCAGACGTACCGCATTTACCAGGCAGCTTTTAACCGCACACCGGACAATGGTGGCTTGGTGTACTGGATCGGTCGTATGGACACGGGCACTTCCCTGGAGCAGGTTGCCGCCGGATTCGTGGACAGTGCAGAGTTCAAAACCTTGTATGGCGAAAACCCAAGCAACACGGATTTTGTCGTCAAGCTCTACAACAACGTATTGCACCGCGCGCCGGATGCCGATGGTCAAAAATATTGGGTTGGGCAACTCGACAAGGGCATGACCAAAGCTGCGGTGCTTGTCGCCTTCTCTGAGTCGCCTGAAAATCAAGCAGGTGTTCTTGGCGCAATTTTGAATGGCATCGAATTACAAAACGCGCCGTAACAAAGTTATCAGCCCGTTATGCAGTTATTCAGTTATTCAGATAGGCTTTGCGCCAGCTTTTCGCTCTTCCAGTACACATCATCCCCTACCGTTCCATCCATGCGGTAGCGGTTGAGTACACGTGACAACACAAATAGCAAATCAGACAGGCGGTTGATGTACTGCAGTGGCGTGGGCCTGAGCGGTTCCATTGCCCCCAGTGCCACCATGCTGCGCTCTGCGCGGCGTGCCACTGTGCGGCACACATGCGCTTGTGCTGCCGCGCGTGTGCCTGCTGGCAAAATGAACTCCTGCAAACGGGGCAACTGCTGGTTGTGTTCTTCCAGTGCTGCATCCAGTGCCAGCACTGCCTCGCGCGCGAGCAACTCAAACCCAGGAATCGACAATTCGCCCCCCAGATTAAATAATTGGTGTTGCACTTCCACCAATAGCGCGTGAATAGAGGCCGGCATGTTTTCGCACAGCAGCAGCCCGAGGTGTGCGTTGAGTTCATCCACATCACCAATCGCCTGAATGCGCAAGCTGTTCTTGGCAACGCGGGTGTTGTCACCCAATCCGGTGCTGCCGTCATCTCCGGTGCGGGTGGTTATTTGTGTCAGACGCTTGCCCATGGTGGATTCCCTTACTTTGCTGTGGAGCCTTGGGTGTCAAGCACAGGCATGTTGGACTATAGCCATACTTTGGCTTAAATTTTGCGCTTGATGCCAGCCTGTTTGAGCACACCGTTTGCCATGTTGCGCGCATTCACGGTGACGGCAACGCTGAATTGCTTTTGGGAAATCGGGCTGTACCAAACCTCGTGGCTTCCTTTGCCCTGACGCACTGTTCGTGCTCAAACAGCAGGTGCATGTTGTCGGGATCAACGCCGGGGCAGTTGAACTCTGCAAGCTCCGGCGCAATCGTCCAGGCTCTGGCCATCAATGCCTCGAAGGTGGACTCTTCGGTCACAAGCCCAATCTCATCGCACACGGCCACCCACATGCCGGACTCGGCTTCAAACGTCACCGTCACAGTGAAACGGCGAAATGGAACGGAAATTACGTCATTCATACCGCGAAGTTTAACGCGCCAATCCGTTCGCAGCAGGCCACCGTCTCGCAACGGGTGCGATTCAGTGATGTGGTCGTTGGATTTGGCTCCCTCGCCCCGGCGGAGCGGGCTGGTGAGATGGGGTCGGCTTGTAAACGAGGCGATATGACTTGTTATGGTGTGGCTCTGTGGATGTTCTGTAGTGCTGTGGGCAGGGTTATTGTTACTATGTTATTGATAGTGGTACTCGCTCAATCCACGGGGTCTGCAGGCTAATTCGATGCTGATTTGATGCCTGATTTGTGGCCAAAAGGGTGTTACAGAGGCTTGCAGGATGGTTTTGCATCGCAGTTTTTGCGTTTGTAATATCATGGGTGATATGAAACTCAAGCGAATCGCAGTGGCGAACTGGCTTCATGTGTAACGCACTCCCCCATGCGCCCCTCTCCCCAACCCTCTCCCCGCTGGGGCGAGGGAGGAAAGCTGGGGAGAATCAAGCTCGTTCCCAGTCATCATGCATTTGATTATGCTGTGAGTATGGACACGCATCCGCCAGCAGGCAAGGATGGGAGTGCATCGCAATGAGTAGCAATCCTATCACTACTAATCTATCACTACTAATTTTGCGGCTGCAACCGCACGATACACGAGCGGTAGAGGCCAAATAGGCTACGCGCCAATAAACTCCCTGCGCACCAGTTCGTTGATGCGTGTCTGCCAGCCAGGGCCACTAGCCTTGGCAGCTGCAAGCACGTCGGCATCAAAGCGGATGGCGGTTTGCACCTTCGCATCCTCTTTGACCGTGCCCACCGGGCGGCCCGCCTTACGTCGCTCCAATATCCTCTCTGGCGTGTGCATGGCGGCATATTCGCCGCGTTGCAATTGGCCCAGCGACTCGCGCAGACCTGGCAGATTCTGTTCAGCGTCTGCTTCAATGGCGCGGGCTTCCGCTTCAATATCAAGGTCTTCCAATCGCATATCACACTCCTTTGTTAATCTCTTTGGCAGTGATGTTGCCTCGCTCGCTCTTGGTGTAAATCTGCACCAAAGCAACCACACCATCTTCGGCAAAATTGTAATAAATCACCCTGGCGCCACCGCTTTTGCCACGGCCTTGCACAGCCCAACGCACCTTACTCACAACTCTTTGGATCTCCTGTTTGTGAAGCATCAGGGGCCGGAGAGGGGGTTGCAATAGATTCCGCCTGTCTCCCAACCCGGTTTCCGAAACGCGGACGGTGAAGCGCGAAGATCTGGCATCTCCTTGGGCCTGCCCTCCGTCCAATTTCCACCATCAGCTTTGGATCAAAGCAACACAATGTAGTGTCCAACAGGCTTTTGTCTGAATTTGCCCAGCATGCGCCTCAGATGAAACCACGCGCAATTCGGCATCGGTTTGGTGGGTGTGCAGCGACTTGGCCGCTCCAGCAGAGCCCCTCTCCCCGAGGGAGGTGCGATCCCCTAAACCCCCCGGCGGGGAGTCCGGGCCACTTGGTGTGTCCCCCGGCAAGTCCACCGCGCTTAACGTTGGCAGGTGGTAGCTTGTTGGCCCTCAAGAATACCGCCGAATTGCCGATCATATAAAAACCTACGCGCCAGGTCATCTGGCGATAATGGCCGTTGGTGCGATTTCTCGGGAGTCTTCCATGGCAACAATTTCATCTACAGGTATCGGTAGCGGGCTGGACGTTTCCAGCATCGTGACACAGTTGGTAGCGGTCGAAAAGCGGCCACTCAAGACGCTGGAGGCCAAGGCGACCATGGTGGAAGCCAAGATTTCGGCCATGGCGAAAATCAGTTCCCAATTTGCCGCGCTGGGGGATGCTGCCAGTGCCATGTCCACCGCGTCTGCCTGGAGCGCGCGTACTGCAACCAGTTCCAATACGACGGCAGCTACCATTACCGTTGACTCAACAGCAGCGGCCACGTCCTTCTCTCTCGATGTTGATGCACTGGCCAAGCAACAGGCGGTATCATCCGTAGCCATCACCAAGGGAGCCGCCGTGGGCGCAGGTGTGCTGAAGTTGCAATTGGGCGCATGGTCAGGACTGGAGGCTTCACAAACAGCGGATGCGTTGGTTGCCAAGTACCAACCAGCCGAGACGGCGGCCACTGCGTCTTCGACTGCCAACACGGCCGCTGCCAACGCGCTCACAGATGACCAGGCTGCCGCCACCCAACTGGAGAACGTTCTTGTGGTTTCCAACCCGGCGCTTGGTGCCTACACGACCGCCTATCGGGCCTGGGTCACTGCGATTGAAAACAACGACCACGCGACACCTGCGCTGCAAACCGCTGAAACCGATGCGCTAACTGCCCTGCAGACCGAGTACGCTGCACTGGCTCCTGCCGATTTGGCAGTTGTGGATGCCGATGCGCTCCTTCTCACCGCCGCCACCACGGATGCCTCTGCGCTTAAGGGCACGGCCGTCACAGCGACTGCCAGCCTGTCTGCGGCTTTGGCTACCGCCGGTATCAACCCCGGCGCAGACCCTATCGCTGCAGCGCATACGGCCTATAACGATGCCGTCAACAGCGCACAGAGCGTACGCCCGACCTTTACGCCGTCGAGCGCCAATAAGTTTGAAATCACCATCAGTGCCACTGACACCGTAGCAGATGTTGCTGCGGCTATCAACAAGGCAAACGCTGGTGTGGTGGCCACGGCATTTTTTGACGGGACGCAGGATCGTCTGTTGCTCAAGTCCAAAAACACAGGGGAGACTGCCGGTTTCAAGCTTATGGCAAGTAGCGACACCGAAGCCAACAGCGGCGTGGAATTCACGGACAACACCGGCCTTGGTCGCCTGGCTTTTAACCCGGCTGCGGGCGCCTTCGGTGCTGCCAGTCCTGGTAGTGTGGTCGAAGCAGGCGCCAACGCCAAAGCGCGCATCAACGGCTTGGCTATTACCTCCAGCACCAACACCCTGACAGGCAACATTCCTGGTGTGACCATCACGCTTGGAGCTACAACCACGACGAATTACAACAACGTGGGCGGCACCGAGGCTCGCTCGCCCGTTGCTATGTCTGTGAAGGAAGACGTGACCGTGGCGGTCAAGATTGTGGACAATTTTGTCAAGGCTTACAACGAGTTGGTGACTAACCTGTCCGATCTGACCAAGTACGATTCCGCAACCAAAACCGCCGGTGCTTTTCAGGGGGATGCAGCCGTCAATGGCTTGTTGAGCGTGTTGCGCAACATGGCTGGCTCGGTCAGCAAATCGGGTAGCACTTACAAGAACCTGTCGGATGTGGGCATCGTAGGTGTAAAAAACCAGTTGAAAGGGTTGCTGGAAGTCAATACCAGCAAGTTCAGCATTGCCGCCAATAACGGGGTTGAATTGCGCCGCTTGTTCGTTCCCGATGACCCCGCAGCTGGAGCCTCCAGGGATACGACCAACGGCTTTGCCAATATGTTTAACAACCTGGCCAAAGGTGTGCTGGCTTCCGGTGGGTTCGCTAATAACAAGACTTCCGGTGGACAAGTTACCAACAAGGTCAAGGCATTGAAGGATGAGGCCAAACGCATCACAGCCGAGCAAACCAAGGTCAACGACCGTGCTACGGCCCTCGAAACCCGTTTGCGCAAGCAATACAGCGCCCTTGACGGGAAAATGGCCGGCCTGAACGCCCTAAACGCTTACGTCGCGCAGCAAGTCACCACCTGGAACAAGTCCACGGGCTAGGGTGAAAGTCGCGCTGGCCCCTCTCTACCTCACCCCCGGCCCCCCTTAATTCATCTGAGCATTACCCACATCTTGCTAAAGCTTCATGCAGGCATCGCCAAGGGCGATACTTCTTTGAAAATAATCTTGGCACTCGCTTTTTCAGCAACACGCAAATCGTAAGCAGCTTGTAGATTCAGCCAGCCTTGGGCTTCGCTTCCGAAATAGCGTTCCAGACGCAACGCGGTATCGGCGGATACGCCTCGTTTACCGTCCACAATTTCGCGCAGCCGCGAATAAGGCACATGCAGCGCAAGTGAGAGCGAACGGACACTGATACCCATTGGTTTGATGTAGTCCTCCAGCAAAACCTCGCCGGGATGAACGGGACGCATGCCATTTTTAAACATGTTGCACTCCAATACTAACTGATGTTACGCAATCTCCCCTCTCCCGCTTGCGGGAGAGGGGCTGGGGGAGAGGGTGGTCTCACACAGAAGCTGGTTGCTCCAGAAACGCAGGACGAGCTCCTGTAGCTCCCCGCTTCGCCTTTGATGCCGCTTTCAGCCGCCAACCCCCCCCCCCCCCCCAGATACTAAAAACAAAACGCTTAATGAGGGTCTTCGATCAAAACATCATACGGTCCAGAATCGCCCCACTTGAACGTCAAACGCCACTGCGCATTAATCCGAACATGCCAGGCACCGTCGTATTCTTTCAAATCGTTTCCAGGCGGCACCCGCATAAAATTCAACGTTGGAGCGGCATCAAGTTGGGCCAACTTTCGTTCAGCGACGCTTTTGATGTTGGCGAATCTGACACTTTTGCCGGTTTCAAACAATGCTTGGGTATCGGCGCATGAAAATGACTGAATCGACATTGTTGAAATATATCTGTTAACCGGTTAACGGTCAACAGCTCCCGATTTGCTAAAACGGATGGACAACGGATAGACGGTAGTGCTTCAAATCTAGTGATCAAACCAAACTCCAGCCTCGAAGGCACATCTGCGTCTTGCGGCGTTTGACCGTTCTGGAGGGCCAAAGGCCCAAAGCCCTACCCCGGACGGACCGTAAGGCTACGAAAATGATGTCTGACCTCGTAATCCGGGATGCGGTGATGCGTTGGATCTGGCCCTCATCCCTGTCGGGTGGGGCGACTCGATACCTGGGGCGATGCCCCAGGCTGGTATGAAGCCGCACCTTTGGTGCTGGCACACGCACGCCACCGTCTCCTGCGGTGATGGGAAAAGTTTTACCTCACTGATGATGTTACGCAATCTCCCGCTTGCGGGGAGCGTGGATGTTGTGGGGTGTGGGGCCGGAGCTGTACAAAGCATTCTTCTGCATAAAAACAACAAAAAATAGTGCACCAGAAAAAAGCCTCAATTAGAAGTATCAATCTGCAAAAACGAGGTAAACGCTCGCTGTTGGTGCAGCGCTTTGCAAAAAACTGGTCAGAGCGCGGGGGGCATGCTTGTAAACGGATCGAACTGTCTTATTTTGCCAACCCGGTGCTAGTAAAGCCAGAGTCGCCATGAGTTGTTACTTGGCAACAATGCTACACTCTCTCTAGCTCAACGCAAGAAGCGTGGCTTGACATGGACGGAGGGGCGAAAGTAAGATGCCCGTTAAACCATGATTCATCAGGTATCATTGTTTTGTTTTTTTTATTCAACGGAGTAACACATGGCAGCAGCTTCTAGCTACTTTGATCAAGTTCAAAAGATTTATACGGCTTTTTATCAACGTCCCGCCGACTCCGGCGGTTTGCTTTTTTGGTCACAAATGGCCGCTGTCAATGGTGGTGACCTTGGAAAAGTGATTGAAGAATTTGCAACCAGTGAAGAAGCTACCGCTCTCTATGGTTCTTCCATCACCACGGCCAATGTTGGTGATGTGATTGATAAGATCTACATGGCGCTGTTTGGCCGTGCTGCAGATGCACCCGGCAAGCAGTTCTATGTCGACGGTTTTGCTGCTGGCACGTTCACAGCAGGCAAAATTGCAATGAACATCCTGGATGGTGCGAAAAATGGAGACCTTATCGCCATCGCCAACAAAACTGCAGCGGCTAATATGTTTACTGCTGCTGTAGATGGTCGCTCCATGACGGATGCTGGCTTTGGTACGGGTAAAATTTTTGCTGTGGACTACAGTGGCAATGCGGACGCGACTGCAGCGCGTACTTGGTTGGCGAAAGTTAAGGCTGATTCAAGCACTATTCCGACTGCATCTGAGGTTATGGCTACCGTTGCCAACCGGTGAGCATCGCATGTGAAGGTGGTAGCTTCACCTCCAGTGCGCTTAACCGGCCCTGCTGATAACCTTATCGGCACATCCGGCAACGACGTTTTCCTTGCTCGTACAGTTAATAACGCTAACACCTTGCAGGATGGTGATCGCATTGATGGCGGCGCTGGCGTGGATACCTTGTATGCCGATATGACGGGCACGGGTGTGGCTATTACGCCGATTTTTACCAATCTCGAAAGTGTGGTCGTCCGTGCCCAAGCCACAACCAGTGATCCGATCAATGGCAACAACATGACAAATCGTCCTGTGCAAATCGATGCGCAGCGCTCTTTGGGTGTGGATGCGGCCGATCATGTGACTGCTGCTGTGGGTGTGACCCGTTGGGAATCCAATAACAGCCGCTCGGATGTCATCATTGAAGACGTGCGCATTGGCAATAGCCAGAAAACCAGCGATATCACCATCGCGATGGTGGAGACCGATCCAGGTAATGTGGATTACGCTGTGTACTTTAATCAGCAATCCCTGCGCAATGCCAGCACATCGTCCGGTTCCTTGAATATCTATGTTATGGATACCGAGTCGGTGAAGGCTGGTACGGCTGCTTTGAAGAACACGGCTTTCAATGGCTTTAGCTTCAAGACTGCCGCTGGCGCAACAGTGACTTTGGGTGGTACGAACACCCAAGAGGGAAGTGCGTTTGATGCGGCGCAAACATACGCAGAGTTGCAAACTGCATTTGTCAATGGTCTGAAGAAGGCAAATGTTGACGGCGTTGTCAAGGATCTCTCCGCAGATTACACGGTGACGCTGAGCAGCGATGTCAATATGCAGACCGAGGTTGCCAAAGGCGGTGGTGCCAGTGCCAAGGTTGCTGAAAGCTTCTTGAATCTGACGGGTAAATTTCTCACTTTGAAGTCTGCAGAGCCGTTCTCCAAGAGCGATACAGCGTACAAGTGGACCTATGCTGAAAATACCGCGCCTGGAGCTGGCGCTATTGCTCAGGCATTCAATTCTGCAGCATCCTCCGTATCCGAGTTGGTTACCAGCAAGGTTATCCTGGATGACGTAGGTATGGGTAGCACGGGTGGCGATCTGGTTATCGGTGGTATGTCTGTGGGTGAAACTTCCACCTCGCGTGGTGTTGAGCGTTTTGAGATTGAAGTGCGCGACAACAGCAAGCTGCAGACCATCAACAGCACCAACAACGCGCTGCGTGAAGTCACCATCAAGAATGGTGCAATCAGCCGCACGGTTGGCGATGCTTACACCAACTACCTGTCCGGTGATCTGACAGTCAATGGAAATGCGAATGGGGCGGTTGCGGGCACTGGTGTTGCTGGTAACGACAGCATCCTCAAGGGTGTTGATGAAGGTTCGCCCGTGGCTGATCACCATGGCGCCTTTGGTTTCAGCGATGTGCGTTTGATCGATGCTCATGAAATGACGGGTAAGTTGGCGTTTACGGCGCAAATCACCCAGGACACGATTGCAAAGTACATCACCCTGGTTGACACGCAGCCCAGCCCTACTGGTGATGTTGCAGAGGTAACGACGTGATCCGCACGCCGGGTGCTGGCGACAAGAATATCCTGGGTGGTGCAGGTAACGACTGGATTTTCTCTGATAACACAGGTGTTCAAACTGTGGTGACGACCAATGCAGTGGGTCATAATGCCGGACATGGTCAGTGGATCTACAACACAGCCGACCAGGTTGCTGCCTCCGCAGGTCTTGCGGTGCGCGACATCAACGATGTGCGTTCGGATACCAATGAAACCTACAACTTCTTCAACACCAAGTTGACGGTCAATTTCAAAGGCATCGTTTCTTCCACGATTACCATTGCCGGTACAGGTTATCGCACCAGCGATCTGCAAATCAACCAAGCCATCAAGCAGGCCATCAACACCGATGCCACGCTCAAGGCGCTGTTGGTTGCGGAAGACGGTCCAGCCAACAGCCTGATTGTCAAGTCATTGGTTGATGGCGCGATGGTTCCGGGTGATCTGGCGGTTGCACTGGCCTTGCCCTGTCGCTGCAGGAACGAGGCACAACCGATGTCACCAACACTGCTGCTGCTCAGCCCATGCCATGGCTGGGCACCAGCTTACGGCCTCCGAGGTGTGCTGTGATGGCGAGTCATGGGTGGTGCGGTCATGGGTATGCCCCAGTACACCACGAATGCTGACTACAACACGGTCATGGCCACCGATGGCTTGGTCAACGTTACGGGCGCCGCCAGCACCAGCACCACCGATAACCTGATCACTCCCGGAACTGGTAACGACATCATCGTTCTGAGTACCACCTTGATTCTGGTGCGGCTACCACAGCTGCGTCCAGCAATGAAACGATCAAGATCGAGCCTAATTTTGGTGATGACGTCATCCTCAATTTTGCCACCAGCGGCCAGGGTATTGATCACCTCGACTTCAGGTCGATTGGCGGGATTGGGTGCACTGCGGCCTACGCCACAGACAAGTCTATCAATGTGGAAACGGCTGTGCCGGTGCCAACGGGCTCGACTATTGAAGCTGAAATTGGCAGCCATGTACGCTGCCGACAACACGTTACTGCTGGCGCCAACGCATGTCTTTGTGAATGTGTCCGCTACCAATCCTGGTGTTGGCACGGTGTACTCCATCACCGATCCGGTCGGAGCCAGCAATGCAGTTGCTACCAACCAAGGTACGATCAACCTTGCAGGTGCAGCTTGGCTTGGTGCAACCGGCGTAGCCGCTGCCAACTTCGTCAACTCCGCCTCCGCTGCCTATGCATTGGCCGATGGACCGTCCGCAACAGGTACTGTTGTTGCAACGCCCACCTACGCAGTTGTAGCTGGTGCCACCAGCAACAACGAAGGCACGTCTGCCACCTTCACGGTGACAACGACCAACGTTGCCAATGGCACCGTGCTCAACTACACCTTGAGCGGCACCGGCATTGCTGTTGCTGACATCACGGGTGCCACTGCCCTGACCGGCACTGTGACCATCAACAACAACACCGGCACTATCACTGTGCCGCTGGCTGCGGATGTGACGACCGAAGGCGCTGAAACGCTGAAGGTTGATCTGGCAACAACAGCAGGTGGTGCATCGATGGCGAACGCCAGCACGATCATCGCTGACACCAGCACGACGCCAGTAGCGACGCCCACCTACGCAGTTGCCGCAGGTGCTGCCAGCAACAACGAAGGCACGTCTGCCACCTTCACGGTGACAACGACCAACGTTGCCAATGGCACCGTGCTCAACTACACCTTGAGCGGCACCGGTATCACTACTGCTGACATCACGGGTGCTACTGCCCTGACCGGCACTGTGACCATCAACAACAACACCGGCACTATCACTGTGCCGCTGGCTGCGGGTGCTGAACGCTGAAGGCAGACGGGCAACGACGCGTGGTACATCGATGCCGAACGCCAGCACGATTATTGCTGACACCAGTGTTGCCGCATTGGTCACCACGGTTTCTTTGACAGCGGCTGCTTTGGCAACAAATACGGTTCCTGGAACGGTTGCTGGAACGGCTGCTGCTGAATCCTTTGTCTATCCGTATGCGATGGTCAATGGCCGTCCGACAAAAACCAAGGCAGGTGGTGGTGAGATCGCTTACTGGTTTCGATGTCACTTATGACAAGCTGGTCTTTGAGGATGTGGGAACTGGTACGGTCTTTACGCAGGCACAATTCCTTGCGCTGGCTGGTGTGACGGTTGCGGACGATCCGTTCGCTCCCTCCTGGCAATGCATCCTATTACTTTGATGCAGACAGCAGCGGCGTTTTGGGTGGTGTAACATTGACTGGCGTTGTTTCAACAACGGTTATTATCGAAACCTTGGCATAATACAAAGTGCGCGCGCCCCGCATTCATTCGGGTGAGTGGATGCGGGGTTGTTTTTTTGTTTTTTTTACATATTTCCATTTCAGAGAGAGATAAAACCATGGCTTCTTTAGCAGGCTCAAGTTCCGACGACTTCCTCATTGTTGCAGCCAATGGAACAACGTACCGTGGTGGTGGGGTAACGATACCTACATCCTTAGCCCTTTGATTCCCGCCAAGCGAGTTCAATCACCATTATTGACACAGAAGGCGCTAACAAGGTGCAGTTGGCCGAAGGGTTGACCATCACTTCCAGTTCCTTTTTTGCCGATGCAGCGCAACTGACACTCAGCAATGGTGCCATCATCAAGATTCTTGGTGCTACAAAATTTACCTTTGACATCGGCGCCAACGCAGTGGCTGGCGATACAACAGTGACGACCGGCACCACTTCTGGTGCGACATTCGCGCAATTCGCCGCCAATTGGGCGTGGCTGCGCCTTGCCCGCCGCCAGCGACATCTCGGTAACCGGCAAACCCAGCTACAGCACCACCACTGGCGGTAGTGCAACATCTTCCACCTACACCCTCGCAGCCGCTGCCACCAGCGCTGACGAAGGCACCAAGGCAACGTTCAACCTGACCACGGCCAACGTGACTGCAGGCACCGAAGTTGCCTATACCATCACCGGCATCGACGCAGCCGACTTGGCTAGCGGCTCCTTGACTGGCAAGGCAACTGTTGGCACGGACGGCAAAGCCTCTATCACGGTCGATTTGAAAGCCGACCTCAAGACTGAAGGTGCAGAAACCCTGGTTGTGACACTCGATGGCAAGACCGGTACGGGCAGTTCAGCCACAACCACGGTCAACGACACATCCAAAGCACCGACCTACACGCTTACTTCTTCTGCCGCCAGCGTTAATGAAGGCAGTTCGGTTACATTTGATCTGACTACCAACGTGACTTCCGGTACTGCACTGAGCTACGAATTGAGTGGCACAGGCATTACCGATGCCGATGTTAAAGTTGCAACCAAAGGCACATTGACGGTAGGTACGGACGGCAAGGCATCCTTGACCGTGCCGACTGTGGCTGACAGCAAAACCGAAGGCAATGAAACCCTGACCCTGACCCTCAAAGATGCCTCTGCCGCATCAGTTGCCACGGCCAGTACAACCATTTCAGACACCTCGACAACGCCGCCCTACAGCGTGAGCGTGAGCAAAAGTCAGGTGCAAGAAGGTGGTAGCTTCCAGTTCACCATTACGCCTGCTGAAGATGTACAAACTGCTACCACGGTGCAGTGGAATCTGCAGGGCGACACCATCGGTGGCTCTGTTGTGGCTGCTGACTTCAATGATGTTTCTCCAAACAATGGCAAAGTAACGTTTGCTGCTGGTACCAAGGCGGGCGTGGGTACGACTGTTACGGTTGCAGTAACAAATGACAGCACGGCCGAAGCGCTGGAAGGCATGCGTTTCTACCTGCTCAAGGATGATGCCAATAACACTGTTTTGGATCAAAACCAGACTGTCACCATTGAAGATGTCACTTACAAGCTAACGTCGGCAGCATCCAGTGTCAATGAAGGTGATACCGTTACGTTCAGTCTGGCGGCTTCCAATGTTGCTGATGGCACTAAAATTTCTTATACGCTGTCTGGTGTAAGTGCTGCGGATGTCACCGGCGGTTTGCTTACAGGTTCTGTGACAATGTCGGCTGGAGCGGCAACGATTTCGGTTCCAATTGCTAAAGACTTCATTACAGACTCCGGCGAAACACTCACGGTAACTCTTGACGGCAGTACTGTTAAGGCCTCAGTTGCCATTAACGACACCTCTACTACGCCCACCTACACGCTCACGGCCAATCAGACCAGCGTGAACGAAGGCGCCAGTGCTACCTTTGTCCTGCAATCCAGCGATGCAACCGACGTAAGCACCCAGGCCTATACTCTGAGCGGCACCGGCATTGATGCGGCGGATGCCACCGGCGGTTTGACGGGCAGTGTCACACTGGTCGGCGGCAAAGCCACCATAACGGTTGCTGCGATCAACGACATGACCACAGAAGGCGCTGAGATCGTTACTGTGACTGCGGCAAGCAAAACGGCGACCACCAGCATTGCTGATACATCCGTTCTGCCAATATTGGCTACGGACACCATCACTGGAACCACCGTCAGCGGTCAAGGCACTGCCATCATCAAGCAGTCGACTCTGCTCGCTAATTATCTTGACTCCACTGGCAAGGCTGCACCCACCGGCGCGGTCACCGCAAGCACTGTTACGAATGGGAATGGTCAAATTTTCAATTCCTCGAACGGCGACATCATCTTTATTGCCGATTCTGGAAAGCGAGAGGGCTCGTTTGCATACAACGTGGCCGGTATTGACAGCGCCATCAAGGGCACGGCGAATGTCATTATCAACACAGCCCCTGCCATTACCTCTCCCACGGCGTTGAGCACTGCGCAAGATACCCCCCTCGCTGGCAGCATTGTCGCGACCGATGCCGACGGCGATACCCTGACCTACACTTACACGGCTGATCACGGTACCGTGGCAGTTGGCACGGGTGGCGTGTACACCCCCACCCCCACTACAGGTTATCTGGGCGCTGACACTATCAAGGTAACCGTAGCAGATAACTACACGGCACTTCCTTTGACCAGCACCACCTCCGTTCCAGTGACGGTCACCGCCAGCACCACTCCTACCTTCAGTGTCACTGCAGGTTCAGCTCGATCTGAAGGCGGCAACGCAACTTTCACTGTGACCTGGAGTGCAGCTCAGGCGGCTGCTACTTCCGTTGTTTACACATTGGCAGGTGTCGGAACAGCAGTTTTGGGTACGGATACCGGAACGCACGTCCCAGCTGGCAACACCGGTACTCTGACTTTTGCTGCTGGCGAAGTCACAAAAACCGTCACGGTTCCTATTGCTACAGATGTAACTAGCCCTGAAACCGACGAAGGTGTTAGCTTGACGTTGTCTGCACCTAGCACGGGTACGGCTGTTGCAAAAACTCCATCTGCGCAAGTTTTGATTACGGATGAAGCCTTGATATGCGTTGACCGTGAGTATCCTTTCTAGTATGTGAAGGGCGTTGCTATTGTTCGGTACTTTGACGGCCAGTGCAGCCTCTGTAACGGCAACAACCATTGATTTCTCAGTGGTTCCAGGTGATGCTACGGCTGCGGATCAAGGCACCAGCAACACCAACCTGAACGACTTTGCTTCGGGTGCATTCAATCCCTCCAGCGTTGTGTTGGCAGCCGAAAGTGCACTACGGCAACCTATTCCGTGAGATCGCCACTGACGCGAAGACAGAATTGCCGGAAACTATTCGGTCAAGGCCGTAGTTGGTATAACGACAGTTGCAAACCAAGACGACCAGTCTGTTCGATGAACACTCGGTGGTGGTTTGAATTTTAATCTGACAACAGGTATCGATAAGGATCAGCCTTCTACGGGCGGAACCGGAAATGACACTTCCAACGCTACCGAAGTTTACCGCCCGTGCTTTAGGTGGCTCGGATTCGTTGGTGCGGTGACGGTACGGATACTTAAACGTTGTAGATTCATTGACTGCTCAGGTGTACTGCATTTACCTTCGGTGGTGCAGCGATCAAAATATTGGAAACGATTAACCTGTGATAAGCGGAAATTTATTGCGCTTGATGTTTCGCTACACTGGATTGACTTTTCTTCGTGGCCAGCTCGACAGATAGTGCGGCAGACTCTCTGACGGTTGCTAAAACTACTGATGTCACGCTTATTATTGCTACAACCAACGCATTCTCCAACAGTTAACATTGTGTTAAGGCGAAGAGAGGCACGTTTTCCGCAGCAGCAGGGAACGCTGGGTGTCACTAGTTCGGGCATTGACCACCGTCACACAATCAAAGGT
>JADJFE010000014.1 GCA_016708725.1 Candidatus Aalborgicola bjergmarkensis | reverse complement strand
GGACGAAACACGAAATTTGCTGATGCTGGCCGGTACCGCAGGTGAGATGCGCCACGCGCTGGAGACCATCAGCGTGTTTGATCTGGACTGGATGGCAGGCATGTCGGTGGGCTTGTTCACGCTCAAGAGTGTGGATGTCAAAAATATCCTGCCGGAGCTGGAGCTGCTGTTTGGCGAAAAGTCGCGCGGACCGTTTGCCGGCATGCTGCGCGTCATTCCGATTGAGCGTATGAATGCCGTGTTCATCGCAACGCCCAGGGCGCATTATCTGGAGCAGGCGCGTACCTGGGTGGAACGTCTGGACCGTGATGGCGGCAAAAGTGGCACGCGCTTGCACGTGTACGCGGTGCAAAACGGCAATGCGGAGAAAATCGCTTCGTTGCTCAGCCAGGTGATTGGCGCCAAAACCACGGGCGGCAGCGCCCCTGCTTCCGTGGCGCCGGGTTTGACCGGCGCGGCAGTCCAGTCCGGTATTGGTCGAAGTCACCATCGCAGAAGTGACGCTCAACGGGGAACTTAAATACGGATTGGAATGGTTTTTCTCCCACAATAGCAGCGTCTCCGGCATGCTGTTCAACGTTGATACCAAAAGCCGGGCAATACCCTCCGACTCCAGCGGAACCCTGAATAATCAATTGCCATTCTCCATGGTCTGGCGTGGTGCAGGCGGCAATATCAACGCTGTGTTGAGTGCCCTGGCCAGCAACACCAAAATTAATGTCATCTCATCACCCCACATCATGGTGACGGACAACCAGGTGGCCAAAATCAACGTGGGCTCCAGCGTCCCGGTGCAGGGACAAAGTACCCTGACCGGAGGAACAACCGCCACCGCCATCACCACGTCCGTGGTGTATGTCGATACCGGGGTGGTGCTGTCGGTGCGACCGCACATCAATTCCAGCGGCCTCGTCACCATGGAAATCAGCCAGGAAGTCAGCGATGTGCAAACCGGCGTCACCACCGCCGGGCTGAATTCGCCCACCATCAACAAGCGCTCGGCGCAAACCACGGTGGCCGTCCAATCGGGCGACACCATGGTGCTTGCCGGCCTCATCAAGGACGACAAGAACAATGGCTCATCGGGGCTGCCGCTGCTGTCCGAAATCCCGGTACTGGGCGCATTGTTTGGATCAAAAACCGAAAGCGACACGCGGCGCGAGTTGATCATCACCATCACCCCGCGCGTGGTCAACGACAACCAGCAAGCGCGTGAAGTAACAGCAGAATTTCGCAAGAAACTCACCGGCATGCGCAAATTGAACCCCGATCCAGCACAGGTCGGTGGCGAAGTGCGCCAGCCGGGGCCGCCACCACCCTTGCCACCTGTCAATTTCTAGTGCTCACTCTCGATTAGGACGTGGTGGGGCTGCCGATGCACAGTTGACCCTGTTCATCCTGCTCCAGCGGAACCGGTGTCAGGGATTCGCCCTCGCAGTCGCCAGTGTCGCACACGCCGTCCGACCAGCGGTAGCGTGCGTAGTGCACATTGCAGGTGATGCTGGTGTGCGGCTTGAATATGAGTTGCGCCTGTTTGCCCGCCAGCGGCACGCCAAAGTGCGCACAGCGGTTCACAAACGCCTTTACCTCCATGCCACTGCGCAGCAGCATCAAGCGAAACGGCTTGGCCGGACCACCGCCCGTGTCCAACTCCATCAGCATGGGTTCGCCGTCAGTCAGGCTCTGCCACGCACACAACGGCGTACCGGGCGCTGGTGCATTGGGCAGTTCAAACCAGTGCAGGGGTCTGGAGGGTGTGGAGGGCGTATACATGGTTCGGGTTTAGTTCGCAGACGTCAATCCGGCCGGACTTACGGGGTTGCCTTTTACAGTGCGCTACGTTGCCGAGCCACACCTGAAAATATAGCTACTCCCGCACGCCAGACGTACCCTACAGGCCAATAGGCTCACAATCCTCATGTCCCTCACATCCGGTAACTGGCTTGCAGGTAGACGCTGCGCGGGGCCATCGGCAGATCATGGGGAATAGCAACGCCGGGGGCGATGCTGGGTTCGCGCACGTCGGCATTGAAGAGGTTGCGCACGCTGGCAGCAAAATCCCACGGTTTGTTCCTGCTGTTCTTGTTGTCGGTGCGCACAGTCAGGTCCAGCGTGGTGTAGTCACCCACGTTGGGCCGGGTATCGCCAAGGGCGCGTTTGCGATCAGCTACCCAGTTGACCTGGGTAGTGAGCTGCCAGGCGTCGGAGAAATGCCAGTCGGCACGGGCATAGATGTGGTTTTGCGGGGCGTGCCCGGCATCTTGCTGCGTCGCCTCGTCCAGCGAACGTTGCCACGCATAGTTGCCCGTCAGGCGCAGACGGCGGTTGACATCCCAGACTGCTTCAAATTCGGCGCCGTACCCGTCTTGCGAGCCGCTATTGATGAAGGTTCCGCCGACGGGACGGATGATGTCGTTCATGTCGTAGCGGTACACGGTCATATTCACATTGGTGTCAGGGCGCGCGCGCCATGCGACGGCAAGCTCGGTCGTGCCCACGGTTTCCGGGCGCAGGTCCGGGTTGCCCCGGTTGACCGGATTGGCAAGTGAGGCCACTTCGGCGAACGCCGGTGCCCGGAATGCGTGCGCCGAAAGCAGTTTGACGGTCACATCGAGCGCTGCGTCCCAGACCAGCGCCAGACGCGGGTTGGTCGTCGTGCCAAAGTCGGAATAACGGTCATAGCGCAATCCGCCGGTAAACGTCCAGTCACGCGCAAAATTCCATTCGTCTTGCACGTACACGTAGTCAATCCAGCGTCGCTGCGGGCGAATAAAGGGGTTGCTCTCAGAAAAATCAACCATGGCACCACCGGCCACCGGCACCAGTGCGCCCGTGGCGGAGTACGTGAAGTTGCGCGTTTCGCGGGTTTTGTACATGTCCAGATCGTCATGCCCCAGGCCAAAGCGCAATTCGTGTCCGGCAAAACCACTGTAAGTGGCAAAACCCGAGAAGCGCCACTGCCGCTCCCAGGTGTCAGGGCCGGCGATGAATCCATTGGCCGACACGCCACCACCCAGGTTCGCGCCCGGCGGAAACAGATTAAAGTCAGTCGGTATCTCTTGCACATAGTGCAAGTAGCTGGCCGTAGCACCTAAGCCCCAGTCACGTGCGAACTTGGGGTCGGTCCAGGACAGATCAGCTGTGATGCGTTCGCTGTGCTGCTGTCCGATGGGGTCCAGCGCGGATGCAATGCCTGCGCCGGTGCCTACGTTGTCGCGCAGCTTGTAACCCGCGCGTGCGCGCCAATGGCCATACGCCAGATCAAGGTTGGCATTGACCGCATCGTAGCCCGTGCGTACCGGCCCCGGAGCCAGACTGGCGCGGATGCCAAAGATGCGGTCAAAGCGCGTTTGCGCGTCGGCTGTAACGGTTTCATGGATGCCATCGCTGCTACCTACGCGCAGAAAGGCGGCCACGTCAACCGGGCCGAGCTTGCCACCGTGCTGCACCGAAGCATGGCGGGTGTTGAAAGACCCACCACCCAGCGTCACCTCGGTTCCCGGTGTGTCATCCGCTGTTTTGGTGATGATGTTGATGACACCCGCATAGGCGTCGGCGCCGTACAGTGCCGAACCGGGGCCGCGCAGCACTTCGATGCGCGCGATGTTTTCTACCGGGTAACCACCCCAGATATTGCCCTTGTTGCCAACGAATTGTGTCGTGATCGGAATGCCGTTTTGCAGCACCAGCACCTGTGGCAGGTACAGGCTGTAGACCCCGCGAATGACGTACAGCGGCGCGTAGATGTTGGCGCTGCGGCTCACGTGCAGGCCCGGCACCGTTTCCAGCACTTCATCGAGATCGGTGGCCCCCATGGCCTCGATTTCTTGGGCGGTGATGACAGTGGCCACCGCAGGCGCGCGGCGCAAGGTTTGCTTGTGGCCGGTGGCGACGCTGACAAAGGTCTTATCGCCGTATAGCAATGCCAAGTCTTCTTCATCCTGTGTTGTCTGGCCCCATGTGACGCCAGAGCCGACAATAACCCACAGACCCAACAGACCCAACAGACCCAACAAGCAGCGCAATGGATGCATGGTGCATTCTCCTTTTAATCATGTCACTATCATAAAAATAGCTTCTCCCGCACGCCAGGTGCGCCAAGGGGTGCGATTTAAAGCGATGTGGTCGTTGGATTTAGCTCCCTCGCCCCAGCGGGGAGAGGGCTGGGGAGAGGGGCTGCTGGTGGCTTTGCGCTGGAATTTCATATTGCCCGTGATATGACACATGCAAAAACTGCGATGCGAAACCCTCTTGCAAGCCTTTGTGGCATCTTTTTGGCCACAAATAAGGCATCAAATAAGCCTCCAGCCCCCGTGGGATGTGCGGGTGCAGCTATTGATAATATAGCAACAATAACCCCGTCCACAGCACCGCAGAACATCCAGAGAGCCGAACCCCTCTCCCCAGCCCTCTCCCCGCTGGGGCGAGGGAGTAAAAACCCAACGGCCACATCACATCACTTTGAATCACACCCCGCCAAGTGTGCCCTACAGGCCAAAAGGCGCAATATACCTCACATCCGGTAGCTGGCTTGCAGGTAGACGCTGCGCGGCGCCATCGGCAGATCGTTGGGCAAAGCGGCGCCGGTGGCCTGCATGGGTTCGCGCACGTCGGCGTTGAACAGGTTGCGCACGGCTGCGGCAAAGTCCCATTGGTTGCGGCCGTTTCTGGTGCGTAGGCCCAAGTCCAGGGTGCTGAAGTCGGCAATGTCGCTGCGGGTGTCGTTGGGTGCACGCTTGCGCTCGGCCACCCAGTTGACCTGGGCACTGGCCAGCCAGTTGCCGCTGAACTGCCATTCGGCACGGGCATAAAGATGGTGGCGCGGGGCAAAACCCGCGTCTTGCTGCGTGATCTCATCCGTGGAACGCTGCCAGGCGTAGTTGCCGGTGAGCCGTAGTTTGCGGTTGGCGTCCCACACGGCTTCGAGTTCGCCGCCCTGGCCATTTTGCGTGGCAATATTGGCATAAGCCCCGTTCACAAGGCGGATGATGTCTTGCATGTCGTAGCGAAACAGGCTCAGGTTGACCTGGGTGTCGCCCCTGGCCTGCCAGGCAAAGGCCAGTTCCACGGTACGGATGGTCTCGGGACGCAGGTCGGGATTGCCCCGCGCAACCGGATTGGCAAAACTGTAGGCTTCATTGAAAGCGGGCGCACGAAACGCCCGCCCGGCGAGCAGCTTGGCCGTCAGGTCCAGCGAGGCATCCCACACCAGGGCCAGGCGCGGGTTGGTGGTGCCGCCAAAGTCGGAGTAGAGGTCGCGGCGCACACCGGCAGTCAATGTCCAGTCCTTGGCAAAATTCCATTCGTCTTGCACCAGCACGTAGTCAACCAGACGATGCTGCGGGCGCATGAACGGATTGGTGTCCGAGAAATCGACGATGGCCCCGCCCGCCGTGGGCACCAGCGCACCCGCAGGGGAGTAGGTGAAGTTGCGGGTTTCGCGGGTTTTGTAGAGGTCCAGGTCGTCGTGCCCCAGCCCGATGCGTATCGCGTGCTGTGCCAGACCTGTGTAGGTGGCATAGGCCGAAAGCCGTATCTGGCGCTCCCAGGTGTCGGGGCCGCCAAACAGGCCGTTGGCCGACACGCCGCCCGCAATGTTGGCGCCGGGCGGAAAAAGCTGAAAGTCGGTGGGGGTAAGCTGGGTGTACTGGAGGTAGCTGGCCGTAAACCCCAGACCCCAATCCTTGGCAAACCGGGCATCGGCCCAGGAGGTGTCCAACATGGTGCGTTCACTGCGCGCCCGGCCTACCGGGTCGAGTGCATAGGCAATACCGACGCCGGTGCCCATGTTGTCGCGCAACTTGTAGTTTGCGCGCACGCGCCATTTATCGTAGCCCAGGTCCAGATTCGCATCCACAGCATCAAAACCCATGTTCACGTTGCCTGGCGCCAGCGTGGCGCGGGTGCCAAAAATGCGGTCATAACGCGACTGGGCGTCTGCCGTGACGGTTTCCTTGATGCCATCGGTCGCACCCAAGCGCAGATAGGCCGCCACGTCCACCACACCGAGCTTGCCGCCGTGCTGTACCCAAACGTTTCTGGTGTTGAAAGACCCGGCGCGTGCTCCCACTTCGGTGCCCTGGGTGTCTGCAGCGGCTTTGGTGATGATGTTGATTACCCCGGAAAAGGCATCGGCACCGTACAGCGCCGAGCCGGGGCCGCGAATGATCTCGATGCGCGCAATGTGTTCAACCGGGTAGTCGCCCCAGATATTGCCCTTGTTGCCAATAAACAAGGTGGTGATCGGAACGCCGTTTTGCAGGATCAGGGTTTGCGGGCCTACGATGGTCGTGATGCCCCGGATGGCGTAGCCGGATGCATACAGATTGGGGCTGTTGGTTACATGCAGGCCCGGCACGGCTTCCAGCACTGCGTCCAGGTCCGTGGCTCCCATGGCGGCAATGTCTGCTGCGGTGATGACGCTGGCCACCGCAGGCGCGCGGCGCAGCGCCTGCTGGCTGCCGGTGGCGATGCTGATAAAAGCCTTGTCGCCATACAGCGAGGCCAGGTCTTCCTCGTCCTGGGCTGTCTGGCCCCACGCGGCGCCAGAGCTGGCAATAGTTACAACTCCAAAAAAACCCAGAAAACAGCGCAGTGGATACATGGCAGACTCCTCAATGGTTCAAACGTTCAAGCATTTGTGATATTTGTGATTGATGCAAGCATTATGTGGCACAAGTCTGGTGCGGGGCAAGCAGGGTTCACAGCACGACAGGTGCGATTCCATGTGATGCATGGGTTCTTGCTACTACGTTTTCAATAGCTGCCCCCGCTTGTCCCACGGCGGATATAGACTGATTTGATACTGAATTTAGGCCAAATTGAGGCTGAAAACGTGCCACGGAGGCTTGCGGGGATCGCCTGTAGTGCGGCTTGGGTGTTTTTAATATCACGGGTGATATGAGACTGGCGTGATTCACGATGTGATGCATGTAGGGGGCCCACGTAGCCGCCCTGGGGCCTGCCCCTGCAACAGACGCATCATTTTGAATTGCACCCGTGCAGCGGACTCGGGCGATGAAAAAAAGTAATCGAAATGATTGAATTCCTGTGCCAGAATCGTACAAAAGGCGTAAGCAAAAGTTCCACGATTGGAGAACGACCATGAAAACTCACTGCACCCATGCTCTGCAATGCACAACAGCCCCGGTATGGCGCTGGGTGCTGTTGTGGCTGTTCTTCTGTGTGGCTCCGGTGGCCGCAGCCTCATTGTCGCCCGCCATCTTTGCCGTGATTTATTCGCGCTCGGATGCAACGATCAACCGCGAGTTTGAGCATATCGTTGCTGACATGGAGCAGTCCTCGGAGGTGGTGGTCTATCGCGTGGCGCTAAACGATAGCGACGCAACGCAGACAGCAGCCAGTACCTTGTCGGACAGTGCCAACCGAGCCGCATCCTTGTCCCAAAAGGTGGCGGCCTTGAATCCCCAGGGGGGCATTGCCGTGATTTACCCGGATATTGGTGAACCGTACCGTAGCGTTTTTCTCAAGATCATCGAAGGCATCGAAGAGCGCACCAATACCCGTGTTGCCAGTTATGCGGTCGGGAATAATTTTGATATGGTCACGCTGTCCGAAGAACTGCGCCGCCGGGACATCCGCATGGTCATTGCACTGGGACGCAACGGACTCAAGGCGGCTACCAGTCTGGATCGGGATATTGGCGTTGTTGCCGGGGGCGTTATCAACACCTCGGATACCGACGTGCGCGGCATGGCGGTGCACAGTCTGGCGCCGGATCCCCAACTGCTGTTTGACCGGTTGAAGTCCATCATGCCAGGCGCAAAGCGGGTGTTCGTGGTGTATGACCCGCGCCAGAATGGCTGGCTGATTCGTCTGGCGCAGGATGCCGCCAAACACCACGGCCTGGAGCTGGTGGCGCAGGAGGCCTCTGACCTGAGAACTGCTACCCGGCTGTACCAGGAATTTTTTACCAGCGCCGATGCCAAAAAGGATGTATTGTGGCTGCCACAGGACTCCACCACCGTGGAGGAATCATCGGTTTTGCCCATGATTTTGCAGGAATCCTGGAGCCGCTCGCTGGCGGTTTTTTCCAGCAGCGTCGGCCACGTGCGCCGTGGCGCCTTGTTTTCCCTTTACCCGAACAATGTGGAGCTAGGCCGCAATCTGGCCACGTCTGCATTGAGTCAGATTGCCGCCGGCAGCAGTTTGCGCGGTGTGGTGCCGCTCAGGAGTGTGTTGATCGCAGTCAATGTACGCACTGCCAGCCATCTGGGGCTGGGGATCGGGGCCGGTCAGAAAAGCTATGACATGGTGTTTCCCGAGCAATGAATCGTCTGATGCGTCGATGGGCGCGCGTTTTTCGCACCACGACATTTCGCCGCCAGCTCGCTGTCACCGTTGCGGTGGCCGTGCTTTTTTTGGGGATGCTCTCGGCACTGACCAGTGCCTGGCAGGGTAGCCGCCAGATTCGCCGCACCTTGCTTGAACAAGGTGCGCGCATCACCGAAGGGATGGCGCGCCAGAGCAAACTGGCCTTGCTTTTTGATTCGGCCGAAAACGCTACGGAAGCGGTAGCTGCCACCATGGCCTTTACGGACGTGGTGGCACTGGAAATTCGCCGTACCAATCATAGTTTGTTGACGTCACGGGGGACGCACACCGACGCGATGCCGTCCGTCGCCGCCGAGGATTTGCAGCGCAACGAACCTTTTCTGGAATCCGAATCAGATGATTTCTGGCATTTCGTTGCGCCCGTTTATGCCCAGCGCAACACTACATCGCAGTTCGAGATGGTTGAGCAGCGTGATGAACTCCTGGGCTATGTGCGCCTGACCCAGAGCAAGGCCACTTTGACGCGCTTGCGCGCCGAGGTGCTGGCTACCAATCTGGGGCTGGCGACGGTGTTTGCCGTGCTGTTCATTCTTGCCCTGCGGCTGTTGACAGACCGGCTGACACGCCCTTTGAACCAGTTGTCCGCAGCCATGGGGCGCGCGCAGGCTGGTGTCAGTGGTGTCCGGGCGCAGTTGATTGGACCACGTGACATCGAAGAGATGGCGCAGGCCTTCAACAGCATGATGGCCGTTCTGGAAGAACGCGAGAACGAGTTGCGCACGGCGCGGGATGATGCCTTGCAATTCGCAAAACTCAAGTCAGAGTTTGCCGCCACGGTCAGTCACGAAATTCGCACCCCACTTAATGGGGTGGTCGGAACGCTGGATATTTTGATGAGCGCCGATTTACCCAATAAACAGCACCAGTTTGTGGAGATCGCCTGGGATTCGGCGCAATACCTGCTGGACCTGGTGAACAATATTCTCGACTTTTCGCGTCTGGAATCTGGCAAGGTGGAGATTGAGTACGCCGAATTCGACCTGACGCGCATGGTCGAGGATGTGCTGGAGTTGGTGTCGCCCCAGGCCTTGCAAAAAGGGCTGGACCTGGGCTACCTGATGGCGCCTGATGTGCCGCTGCGCCATAAAGGGGACTCACGCCGATTGCGCCAGGTGCTGGTCAATCTGCTGGGTAACGCGGTGAAGTTTACCGACAGTGGCGAGATTGAAGTCCGGGTGGGCCTGCACGAACGCAACGCTGACACGGGTACGGTAACGCTGCGCTTTGAGGTGCTGGACAGTGGCATTGGCATCCCGGCTGCGGACCAGTCCTTGATATTCGATTCCTTCACCCAGGCCAATGCCACGTCCACGCGCCACCACAGCGGCTCCGGGCTGGGTTTGGCGATTTGCAAGCAACTGGTTGAATTGATGGGTGGCAGCATCGGCGTTACCAGCACACCGGGCAAGGGCAGCTGCTTCTGGTTTTTGACGCCTTTGGTCGCAGTCGCGTCCGAGCCGGAAATTCTGGCAGCAAACAGAATATGGTCAGGATTGCGCGCTTTGGTGGTGGACGAAAGTGATACCGCGCGCCGTTTTTTACAACAAGCCTTGCTCCATTGGGAGTTTGAGCGTTGCACCACGGTGGTTCCCGGTAAGGCACTGGATGAACTGGATGCAGCACTCCAGCGCGGCGAACCCTACCATCTGGTGATTCTCGACACGGCATTTGCAACGCGCGATGGCCACAACCTGGCGAGCCGTGTGCGCACCGAGCATGCGCCCGCTTTGCGCCTGATTCTGATGAACCGCTATGCGACCGAGAACGTGCGCACGGCAGCCCTGGCTGATGCCTGGCTTTCCAAACCCCTGCGCCTGGACCGGCTGCGGGATGCCATCATTGCGGTCACCGGCGGCAGCCCTGATCAGGCTGTTACGCTGCCGCTGCCTGCATTGCCCGCACCGGATGCACATGATGCACATGACGCACATGACGCACACGATTTGGTGTATCAGGTTCTGGTGGTGGATGATGACCGGACCAACCAGACCATCGCCCAGGCCATGTTGTCGCTGCTCGGCTGCCGCGCCGAAGTTGCGTCTAATGGCCAGGTGGCGTTACTGGCTTTCAAACGCCAGTCCTGGGATCTGGTTTTCATGGACTGCAACATGCCGGAGATGGACGGCTACCAGACCACCGCAGCCATGCGCGCCCTGGAAACCCACAGTGGCAGGCGCACCCCTATTGTTGCCATGACCGCCAACACCCAGTCCAGGGACGTGGAAAAGTGTCTGGCTGCGGGAATGGATGACCATCTGGCCAAACCCTTGCTGCGTGACAGTGTGTCGGCCAAGCTCAAACGCTGGATCGAAACCTACATCAGGCCTGTGGCTACCAAAAGCGAACCCGTTACCACGCCACAACCTTCGGCGGTATCGACCGAACCGTTGGACCATACGGTACTGGTCAAGTTGCGTGAGGCGCTGGGCGACACGATCAACCGGGCGATTGAACCCTTTCTGGAAGATATGCCACGGTACCTTGAAGAGATGGACCAGGCGGCAACAACGGGCGAAGCGGACCGGCTGCGCCGAGCAGCCCATGCCATCAAGGGTGCGGCCGGAAACCTGGGCGCCAGGCATCTGGTGGCGGTCGCCAGGCAGATCGAAGCGCTGGCCGAATCCGGGCAGTTCGATGCTGCATGTGAGCTTCTGGCGCGTGCACGGGCCGAATACACCGTGGTGCAGCAGGCATTGCAAGCCGAACTGAGTGCCGAGCCGCTGGCTGTGCAGACTATTGAGAGTAAAGATGCCCTGGTGCTCGTAGTCGATGATGATCGCAGCACCCGTTCGGCATTGCGCTACGCTTTGCAACGCAGCGGTTTTCGCGTTGAGGAAGCCGAGGACGGCGCACAGGCACTGGCTTTGACCGAACGCATCTTGCCGGATGTGATCTTGCTCGATGCCGTCATGCCGATCATGGACGGCTTTACGACTTGCGCCAAATTGCAAGAACTGCCTTTTTCCAAGAATATCCCGGTGTTGATGATTACCGCGCTGGAAGACAGCCAGTCGATTGCCAGCGCTTTTGCAGCGGGTGCCAGCGACTATATCCCCAAACCGATTCAGCTCAACGTACTCAACCAGCGTGTCAAACGGGTAGTCGAAGCGCATCGCGCCCAACGCCATGTGCGCCACCTGGCATTTAACGACAATTTGACGGGCTTGCCCAATCGGATGACGTTTGCCGAAACGCTTGGGGCTGCGATCAAGCGGGCGCAGTCCCACGAGCAGTCGCTGGCGGTACTGTTTCTTGACCTGGATCGTTTCAAGTTTGTCAACGATACGCTGGGCCACGAAATTGGCGACCAGTTGTTGCAGTCTGTGGCCGTGCGGCTCAGGAATTGCCTGCGTTCCAGCGATTGCGTGGCCCGCCTTGGTGGCGACGAGTTCACCGTGCTGCTCAACGAACTGGCCGACCCTGCCTCCGCCACGCATGCTGCGGAAAAAATATGCCGCTCGCTGGCTACACCTTTTGATATTGAGGGGCATGATATTTTTGTTGCGGCCAGTATCGGCATTTCCATTTATCCAGCGGACGGCCAGGATGTCAGCACTTTGCTGCGCCATGCGGACACGGCCATGTACCGCGCCAAACGCAGTGGTGGCGGCTTTCAGTTTTACGAGCCAGGCATGGAAGCCAGTGTGTCCGACCATTTGCGCATGGAAAGTGCGCTGCGCCGGGCGCTGGAGCGCAACGAACTGGAGGTGTACTACCAACCCAAGGCCGACACCCGCACAGGGATCATCACGGGGATGGAAGCCCTGCTGCGCTGGAATCACCCGACACGGGGTATGGTATCGCCGCTGGAATTCATTCCGTTGGCAGAGGAAACCGGCCTCATCATTCCGATAGGTGAGTGGGTGTTGCGCACCGCTTGCGCACAAACCAAGGTCTGGCTGGACGCGGGTGTCCCAAGCTTGAACGTGGCAGTCAATCTGTCGGGGATTCAACTGAAAATGAGCGGATTTTCCGATCTGGTGGTCACAACACTACAGGAAACCGGGCTTGAGTCGCGTTTTCTAACATTGGAAATTACCGAAAGCGTGCTCATGGAACATGCCCGCGAAACCGTGTCCACGCTGCAAAAGCTCAAGGCTATCGGGCTGCGGCTGGAAATTGATGACTTCGGCACCGGTTATTCATCGCTGGCGTACCTCAAGCGTTTTCCGGTTGACGCGCTGAAGGTGGACCGAACCTTTACCCGTGACATGATCAGCAACGCGGATGATGCCGCCATCGTCACCGGTATCATTGCCTTGGCACATAGTCTGCGGCTCAAGGTGGTCGCCGAAGGCGTGGAAACCCTGGAGCAACTGGACTTGCTGACGAATCTGGCGTGCGACACGATTCAAGGTTATTACCTGGCCCAACCGTTACCAGCCAGGGAATTCGAGCGCAGAATCCTGGTGCCCAATTTTTCGAAATTTGCGCTGGCCTGAAATTGCACTATATATTCGATAGCTGCTACCGCTTGTTGCATAAGGGATACAGCCTGAAAACACCCAAATAACAAGCCAAACGCATGCCCGTTTACAATCAGCGGTTGCTTCTTTGATTTGTGGAGTTGTCCGTGTTCATTTCTTCTGCCTTTGCTCAAACTGCCCCAGCTGCCGCGCCTGGTGACATGCAGTCTTCCCTGATGAGCATGTTGCCGCTGGTGCTGATGTTTGTGGTGTTGTATTTTGTGATGATCCGCCCCCAGATGAAAAAGCAAAAAGAGCACAAAGCCATGGTCGATGCGCTTGCCAAGGGGGATGAAGTCGTGACCGCAGGCGGCGTGCTGGGCAAGGTCAGCAAACTGGGCGGCAATTTGGGCGACAATTTCCTGGGGGTGGAAATCGCCAGTGGCGTCGAAGTCCAGATCCAGCGCAGCGCCGTGGTGCAGGTGTTGCCCAAGGGAAGTATTAAATAATGAACCGCTACCCGGTGTGGAAATATGCGATCATCCTGGTCGCTTTGCTTGTGGGGGGGCTGTATGCCTTGCCCAATCTGTTTGGTGAATCCCCCGCCGTGCAAATCTCGGCAGCCAAGGCTTCCCAAAAACTCGATGCCACAACCGTGACACGGGTGGAAGAATCTCTCAAGGCTGCCGGTATCACGCCCGATGCCAATGCCATCACGCTGGAGGGGTTGTCGATCAAGGCGCGGTTCGCCAGTACGGATGTGCAGATCAAGGCCAAGGATGCCATCCAGAAATCCCTGAATCCAGAAGGAGCCGAGGGCAGCTACGTGGTGGCGTTGAATCTGTTGTCGCGCTCACCGGCCTGGTTGACCGCCTTGCATGCCTCGCCCATGTATCTGGGTCTGGACTTGCGTGGTGGTGTGCATTTCATGTTGCAGGTGGACATGGTTGCGGCATTGAACAAGCGCGCCGAATCCCTCAGCGGGGATATTCGTAGCGTATTGCGTGAAAAGAACATCCGCCACAGCGGCATCACCCGCAATGGGCAGACAATTGAAATCCGCTTTCGTGACGCGCAAACCGCTCAATCGGCCAAGCGCGTGGTACAGGACCAGTTTGCCGAGCTTGGCACGCAGGAAATTTCCGAAGGTAGCGATGTGAAGATGGTCGCGACCATCTTGCCCGCAGCGGCCCGCAAAGTGCAAGAGCAGGCGCTCAAGCAAAATATCACGACGCTGCACAACCGCATCAACGAGCTGGGTGTGGCGGAGCCGGTGATCCAGCAGCAGGGTCTGGATCGCATCGTTGTGCAACTGCCGGGTGTGCAGGACACGGCCAAAGCCAAGGACATTCTGGGCCGTACCGCGACACTGGAAATTCGCATGGTTGATGAAGGCACCGAGGCACGTGCAGCGGAGCAGGGTATTGGAGTTGTACCTTTTGGTTCCGAGCGTTACCTGGAGCGCAACGGCATGCCGGTCATCGTCAAGAAACAGGTGATCCTGACGGGAGACAACCTGACCGATGCACAGCCTGGATTCGACAACGAGACACAGGAGGCCGCTGTGCACCTGACGCTGGACGCCAAGGGCGCGCGCATTTTCCGCGATGTCACGCGCGAGAGCATCGGCAAACGCATGGCTATTTTGTTATTTGAAAAGGGCAAGGGTGAAGTGGTCACCGCGCCGGTTATCCGCTCCGAAATTGGCGGTGGCCGGGTGCAGATTTCGGGCCGCATGACCACCGTGGAGGCCGCAGATACGGCGCTGTTGCTGCGTGCCGGCTCGCTGGCGGCTCCCATGGAAATCATCGAGGAGCGCACCATTGGCCCGAGCCTGGGTGCTGAAAACATTGCCAAGGGCTTTAACAGCGTGACCTGGGGTTTCCTGGCCGTGTCAGCTTTCATGTGTGTGTACTACATGCTGTTTGGCATCATCTCCAGTGTGTCACTGGCATTTAATCTGCTCTTGCTGGTTGCCGTCTTGTCCATGCTGCAAGCAACGCTGACCTTGCCTGGCATGGCGGCCATGGCTTTGGTTTTAGGTATGGCTATTGATGCCAACGTGCTCATCAACGAGCGGGTGCGCGAGGAGCTGCGCAATGGTGCATCTCCGCAGGCCGCTATCCATGCGGGCTATGATCGCGCCTGGGCCACTATCATCGACTCCAACGTTACCACCTTGATTGCGGGTTTGGCGCTGCTGGCTTTTGGTTCCGGCCCGGTACGCGGTTTTGCAGTTGTACACTGTCTGGGGATATTGACCAGCATGTTTTCGGGCGTTTTCTTCTCGCGCGGGGTGGTCAATCTGTGGTACGGAAGGCAAAAGAAACTCAAGACCGTGTCCATCGGAACCGTCTGGCGTCCCGATAACACACAACAGACCACAACAAACTAAAGGGTAAAGGGGGAAGTCGCCATGGAATTTTTCAAGATACACCGTGACATTCCGTTCATGCGGCATGCCCTGGTTTTTAATCTGATTTCTCTGCTCACTTTTTTGGCAGCCGTGTTTTTCCTGTTTTCCCGGGGACTGCATTTGTCGGTGGAATTCACGGGCGGAACCTTGATGGAAGTGAGTTATGCCCAACCGGCCGACCTCAACGCCATTCGTGCCAAGGTTGCAGCTTTGGGCATTGAGGACGTGCAGGTGCAAAATTTCGGCACTGCACAAGACGTATTGATCCGCATGCCCGTGCAAAAAGGCAGCAATGCCAGCGCACAAACCGAACGTGTCGTGGCCGCGTTGAAAGCGGACGATGCCAGCGCCAATCTGCGCCGCACCGAATTTGTGGGCCCCCAGGTGGGCGATGAATTGGCGGCCGATGGGCTTAAGGCGCTGGCCTGCGTGGTGGCAGGCATCATGATTTATCTGGCGATCCGTTTCGAGTGGAAATTTGCCGTGGCGGCAATTATTGCCAACCTGCACGATGTGATCATCATCCTGGGATTTTTTGCATTTTTCCAGTGGGAATTTTCCTTGCCCGTTCTGGCCGCCGTGCTTGCCGTGCTGGGGTATTCGGTCAACGAATCCGTGGTGATTTTTGACCGTATCCGGGAGAACTTTCGCCGTTTTCGCAAGATGACCACCATCCAGATCATTGACAGCGCCATTACCTCCACCATCAGTCGCACCATCATCACCCACGGGTCCACCCAGCTTATGGTATTGTCGATGCTGCTATTCGGTGGGGCCACCTTGCATTATTTTGCGCTGGCGCTGACCATCGGAATTCTGTTTGGTATTTATTCATCGGTGTTTGTCGCAGCAGCCATCGCCATGTGGCTGGGCATTCAACGTGAAGATTTGATCAAGGCTACTGCTAAAAAGGAAGAAAATCCGGGAGACCCCAACGCAGGCGCAAGTGTTTGATTGCTGTTTGAAATATGGCTACCTCACCCCCCGTACCAGTACCCACCACACCACCGACGGTATCTCCCCGGTTGCAATTTGCTCGGGCGCTGCGTGAACGCTTTCTTGCCGAACTTGGCAAAACAATGACTGGAATCGGGGATTCCGTTTATGAACGCTTCACCCAGCTCATGGACGAACCCTCCACAGCCCGCGAAACGCAGGAACGGCGGGACAACTGGACTGCCTACAAGAAGTGCCGACCTATCTGGCAGGACGCCACCCTGAAGGCGTGGCGCACGTGTCTGGAGCCACTCAAGAAAAAGGCTGCGGTTCAGTTTGATGAGGATGGACTGCAACTGGTAAGCGCTGATGCGGTTGAGAGCAAGATACAGGTCTCGCGCATGGTCATGGCGGTTCGGGAAAAAGTACATGCACAGCTGGATGACCTGCGGATACGCATGCTGCATCTGGAAGGCATGGATGAGCTGGCAGACAACGACATTTTTCATCCCGAAGTGTTGATATCCGCCTTGGTTGAACAATGGACCAATTCCGGCATGTCTGGCGCTTCGTGGTCCAGTGCAACTGATGTAGTACAAAAAATACTGACTGAACGTTTGCAAGCAGCGTACTCCGAAACCAACGATACCCTGATCAAAAAAGGGGTGCTGCCCACTATCGAGCCGAAGGATCGTCGCGCAAAGGCACCCGCCGCCCGCGCCAGCGGTGCAGCAGCGGCGCGTCCGCCGAATGCCCCTCCTCCTGTTGACACCGCGAAAAAACCTGCTGAGGCGGCTAGCGACTCCAGTGCGCATGGCGATCTTGGCGCGGCGGACGGACCTGCACCACCACCCCGTCCCGCCGGTGGCTTCTTTGGCGCCCGCTGGGGGGCGCGTGCGCCAGCAGAACCTGGCCCTGCCACGCAATCCGCTGCAGGGCCTTCTTCCATGCAGCCTCCATCGACCTCCGCCACGCCATTCTGGCGCCAGACATCCGTCTCTGGTCAAAACTATGGTTCAGGCGGTGCAGCCTCCGAAGAGACCCGCATGATGACAGCCATGACGCCCTTGATGCGTGCGCGCAGCCGCGCGCAGGGGGTGATCAGCCAGATCAAGCGGTTGTTTTCCAGCCAGGGGGCCGACGATTCGGTCAATGTTTCCGAGCAGCTCCAGGCACCATCAGCCGCACTGGCTGCAGCGCTGGCTCCACCGCCGCGCGGCCAGGACGGTGAATTCGCACCCGGTGGTACGCGCTATGAAGATTACAGCCCGGCAGGCGTGGCGCGTGTGGCCGGTGATTTGCGGCAGCAGACGGTCGAGCTGAAGCAAAAGGCGGAAACCAAGGGTGAAAAGGCCACCATTGAAATTGTGGCCTTGATGTTTCAGGCCATCCTGGCAGAAGAACGCATTCCTCCTGCCATCCGGGTGTGGTTTGCCAGATTGCAGATGCCGGTGCTGCGTATGGCGCTGGAGGACCCCGATTTTCTGGGCACATCCACGCACCCTGCGCGTTTGTTGATTGACCGTATGGGTTCTTGCGTGATGGGTTTTGACACGGCCGGGGTGCAGGCCAAGGCCATGGAAATGGAGATCAAACGCATCGTCCAGGTGATTGAGCAGTACCCGGAAACCGGGAAGAAGGTCTACCAGGTTGTCTACGAAGAATTTCAGAAGTTCCTGTCCAAACATCTGACGGACGATAGCTCTACCCAAAGGGTGGTCAGTGTTGCGCAGCAGGTGGAGCAAAAGGAAACACTGGCCATTCAGTACACCATCGAGATGCGCAACATGCTCAAAGACATGCCGGTGCGCGAAGAAATCCGGGATTTCCTGTTCAAGGTCTGGGCCGAGGTGCTGGCGGTGGCAGCCGTGCGCAAGGGTCCGCAGGACAGGGACACCATTGCACTCAAGAAGTCCGCCGCCGATCTGGTGTGGGCCGCCAGCGCCAAGCCCAACCGGGCGGATCGGGCGCGCGTGATTCAGGATCTGCCCGATTTATTGCACCGCCTGCGTTCCGGCATGGCCTTGCTGGGCATGCCGCCAAGCGAACAGGACGTGCATATCAAGGCGATCAGCGACACCCTGGCCGATGCCTTCTTGTCCAAGACCCAGACCATTGCACAATCCAGCATCGACGCACTGGCCGAACGCCTGGGCCACCTGGAAGACTTTGTATCCGAAGATGGCGTGGGTGATTTGCCCCTGGACGCCGAAAGCATCGAGATGATGCTCGGCATTGACGCCTCCAACATCGAAGTGGTAGCCAACGGAAGCTCCAGACCCACGGCAGCCATGATGGCCTGGGCGCAGGAGCTGCAGATTGGTTCCTGGTTTTCGCTGGACCACAACCACCAGGTCAGTCAGGTTCAATTCGCCTGGCGCAGTGACCGCAAACACCTCAATTTATTTGCCGCGACAACGGGTAAGAATTTCCTGATTCAAGCCGGACGCCTGGCGGCCTATCTGCAAGCCGGATTGTTGCTACCGCAGGAAGAAGAAACGCTGACCGTACGTGCCACCCGCGATGCGCTGACCAAAATAGAGGCCAATCCCGAACGCCTGCTGGCCTGATGCAGCTTCAGGATTTTTTCAGGATTTCTTTTTTCCGATTTTGGGCTCTGCGCCCTTGAGCAGACGGGAAATGTTGGCACTGTGGCGCCAGATCAGCAGCGCAGCCATGAGGGTCACGGCAAGTACAACGCCTTTGTCCATGACCCAGGCACTGCCACCACCCAGAACATAATAAACCGGCGTCACTGCCGCTGCAACCAATGCAGCCAGCGACGAGTAGCGCGACACATACGCCACCAACGCCCAAGTGAGCGCCACCGCCAGACCCAATACCCAGCTGATGGCCAGCAACATGCCCAAGGCGGTCGCCACACCCTTGCCACCAACAAAGCGGAAAAACACCGGAAACAGGTGGCCCACAAAAGCGGCAAGGCCCGCAAAGGCCATCGTGCCATCCCCCAGGCCATAGGGTTCGCCAAACCACTTGACCAGCATCACCGGCAACCATGCCTTGAATGCATCGAGAAACAAGGTCAGTGCTGCCGCAAGCTTGCTACCGGAGCGCAGCACATTGGTAGCACCTGGATTTTTACTGCCAAAGGTGCGCGGATCGCTCAAGCCCATCGTACGGCTCACAATCACGGCAAACGACAAGGAGCCCAACAAATACGCCGCCAGTACTACCAGAAAAGAAAGAAAAAAAGCAAATAAATCCAAAGCAAGTCCCCTGCAAACTATGATGAAACACGCCAGCGGCGCAGCCAGGATTTTGCCGTACTATTGTGCAGCCCCCATTTTCGACCGGAGTTACCCCATGGATACCATCTTCACGCACCTCGGTGCCATTTTCTTACCTGATGTTACGCAAAGGTGCCCCATCCTTGTAGGGGCGGCGACAAAGCAGTGAAGCCCGCTAACGCCCACCTCCAGCTCAACAAGGCCCATTTTCCGGTGACCGTACTGGGGCCAGGGCAGCGCATTGGCCTGTGGTTGCAGGGCTGCTCGATTGGTTGCAAGGGCTGCGTGTCCGTCGATACCTGGGAGCGCGATCCCCAACGCACGGTTGCCATCAGCTCCCTGTTGACCTGGTGCAAACAGGTTGCAGGTAGCGGACTCGACGGCGTGACCATCAGCGGTGGCGAGCCGTTTGATCAGCCCGAAGGCTTGCGGCACCTGCTGCAAGCGCTACGACTCTGGCGCAGCCAGGCCAGGCTGGATTTCGACATTCTTTGCTACAGCGGCTACCCGCTGAAAACCTTGCAACAACGCCACGCCAGGCTCCTGGCGCTGCTGGATGCCCTGATTCCCGAGCCGTTTATCGACAGCCAGTCCGGCGTGCTGTGGCGCGGTTCGTCCAACCAGCCACTTGTACCGCTATCGCCGCTGGGTCAGCAACGTTATGCTGCGTTCGTTTGCGCACCACTACAAGAAGAGGACAAACGCATGCAGGTAGCCGTCGAAGGGGGGCGGGTGTGGATGATCGGTATTCCGGCGCGCGGCGATATGACGCGCATCGAGGCTTTATGCCGAAGCCGGGGTCTGACGCTGGAGCAGGTTTCGTGGCGGCGTTGAGATGAGAGAAGAGCAACTGCACCAGGTTCGCATCTGCCCGGTTTGCGAACGCGAAAACGAACCGCAAATCCTGCGCTGCGTCTGTGGTGCGTCCCTGTTGCTGGTCGATTTCAGCATCCGAAAACAAGCAGAAGAAGCAGAGCCGCAGGTCACACCAACCACACCAGAAAAACCTGCGCCTTCAGCCAACGAAGTGCTGTGCCCGCACGCCGACTGCGCGCAGCCCAATCCAGCGGGAATGGAGCGCTGCCTGTACTGCAACCGCCCGCTGTTGCCTGTTGCGACACAACCCTTGCCAGCTGCCAGTGGGCGTTTGCCCGCAGCACTGCGTGTACGCTACACCGAGATAGAACTGCTGCCGACTGCCGGTGCTGAAGCCGACCTGGTGCTGGTGAAAACCCATGCAGACCCTGCCGTAGACACGCCACAGCAGCGCATCGTGAAACTCTACCGCCCAGGCATTGGCGGCGACGATGGCTTGCTGCAAACAATCATGCGCGCCAGCAGCCCCCACGTGGTGCGCTTTTTCGAGCACGGCATGGCCGATGGGGTGCGCTACGAAGTCATGGAATATTGCCCCTTGGGTAGCCTGCGCGGCTTGTTGAGCGCCGGACCGCAGTCGGTGGAGCGGATACGGGATATGGTGGCGCAGCTTGCACAGGGACTGGTTGCCGTGCAGGCGCTGCATATCCTGCACCGCGATCTCAAACCCGAAAACGTTTTGCTGCGCTCACTCGAACCACTGGAACTGGTGCTAACGGATTTTGGTATCGCCTCCGTGCGCCTGGCAACCCAGCATTTCACGGGTGGCGCACGCACCACACGCTACGCCGCGCCCGAAGCGCTGACCGGGGTGCTCGACGACAAGGCCGATTGGTGGTCGCTGGGCATGATCGTGCTGGAATCCTGCCTGGGTCGGCATCCATTGGATGGCCTCAACGAACAGGTACTCAATTACCATCTGGCCACCAAACCGATGGACACACGGGGCGTGTTTCATGATGAACTGCGCAAGCTATGCCGGGGGCTGCTGCTGCGCGATCCAAAACGGCGCTGGGGCGCTGCCGAGGTCAGCCGTTGGCTCGCCGGTGACCCCGGTTTGGCCATGCCCGAAGAGAGTGCGACAACACTGGCCCTGCGGCCCTACAAAGTGGCGGATGCGCAATGCAGCTCTGCGGTGGAGCTGGCAGCCACCCTGGCAAAAAACTGGTCCATCGGTTGCAAGGATGTGATGCGGGGTTCGCTGGCTGCGTGGATAGAAAACGAATTGCACGACCACAACCTGCTGCGCGCCTTGCAGGATATACAGGACATGCGTGGCGTTTCTCCCGACTGGCGTTTGTTGCGTTTCATCCTGGCCGCTGCGCCTGATATCCCTGCTGTCTGGCAAGGACAGAGCATCAGCCGGGAATCGCTCTTGATTGCAGCACGCAAATCAACCCTGGGTGATACCAACGCCACGCAATGGTTACAGTCCATTCACACGGAGAGCGTGCTGGAACTGCTGGCTGCGGCGCAACGCTCGGAAGTATCGGCCTTTCGCCAACAATGGCTCGCGGGTTTGCAACGTTTCGAAACCATCTGGAACCAGGCGCGCGCCGCCGAGGACGCCTGGAGCCGCGCACCCAAAGCCTGGCACGGCAAGGGTGGCGTGGTCGTCGATGTGGATTACGCGCTGTATGTGCAACCGCTGCGCATGGCGCCACCGGCAGTGGACAAGCAACATGGCGCTGTCTTGCTGGCGCTCAATCTGCCAGCATTTGTCAACCTGGTACGCACCGAAATTGCACAAGCCATCGCACCCTACGAACACTTCTGCTCCTGGTTTTCCGCTATCGGTGCATTGCCCGAACTCGATGCCGTGGGTGTGATGGTAGCGCGGCAATTGTTGCCACTGGCCAAAGAGGACACAGAGCGCGAAGCCAGATACCTTGCCGCAGCCACCCCCGTCCATGCACCCCAGCCGAAAGGCGAGTCAGACGGCAGCGCTGCCATGCGGCGCGCAGTACGCCAGGCACTGGAAATAGCCAGGCAGGGCGTGGAATCCGAAGCCCTTGCGCTGGAACTGCAAGCTGCGCTGGAGCCCGCGCAGGCTGCCTGTTTCAAGCTCATAGGCCAGGCGGCAACCACGCCCGAAATGGTCAAGTTGCGCAATGCGGCAGAGAATTTTTCCCACGCCAGCCTGGAGCTGCAAGCCGCGCTGACCCGCGCCCAGGACGTGCGCAGCATCAATGCCATCTGGCTGCAACCACAACGCTTGCTGATCGCTGCCGCAATCGTCCTCGGACTGGGCCTGTTACTCTCCACGGGGGCGTTGCTGGTCGGCCTGCTGCTCCTGGGTGGGGGCATTGCCTGGCGCTTGCAGGAGCTGCACAACGCCAACAACCAGACACGCGCCAAGCTGCGCGCATTGATCCGGTTCGCAGACAAGCTGACGGCATCCAACCAGGCACACAGCACCTAGCCACACAAAAGTGTTCACTGGATTCGAACCGTGTCAAAAAACCATAGCAATCAAACCGAAGAACTACGTTCAACCGTGTATATTGCTGTCACAAACACAAACTACACCCGAGGAGATGAAAACTGTTACTTGAAATTTATTCATAACTTCCTATAATTACTCGTAATGAGCAATTACCGCATCAATGAATTTGCCGCAAGAGTTGGCCGTTCGGTTCAAACGATTCGTCGTTGGGAGCGTGAGGGCAAGCTGATAGCGAAGCGCCTGCCGTCGGGTCATCGGTATTTCGATGAATCGGACGTGCGTTTGTTGTTGGGCGGCGCGCCAGATAAGAAAAGCATTGTGGTCTATTGCCGCGTCAGTAGTGCCGGACAGAAAGATGATCTAGCCTCACAAATAGCAGCGATGCAAGCCTATTGTCTGGCAGGTGCGATCCCGGTTGACGAGTGGGTGCAGGAGATTGGCGGGGGGATGAATTTCAAACGCAAGCGCTTTTTATCCATTGTGGATCGCATCCAACGCGGCGAGATTGTGAAACTGATAGTTGCCCACAAGGATCGTTTGATGCGGTTTGGTTTCGATTTATTCAGCCATATTGCTGCTGAAAACGGCTGCGAGATTGTTGTGGCTAATCAGGAATCACTGTCACCTCAACAGGAAATGGTAGAAGACTTAATGGCCATCGTTCACACCTTTAGCTGTCGGCTGGACGAAATGCGAAAGTATCACAAGGTCATCAAGGATGATTTTCCTCAATATAAGTTGGGGCAGACCCAAGAGGAACTGCAATGAACGTCACGCGCATTCTTCAAACTGATGTGCCGAAAGGGCTTGCAGCCATTTGCAAGACCTTGGGCTTTGTCCGGGCGGATATTTGGCGGCGCTATGGTGCACTCAAAAACGTCGGCAAAAGCAATCAGGATATACGCGCTGAAATCGCAGCGGAGGATTACTACACCGGCTCGCCGGTCGATGGAACCATCCGCAACGAAACTACCAAGGACATCATCAACGATATTCTGACGTACAAAGCAGCAGCGATGGTCAAGGTTCGTCAGGCTATCCATGCACGAACCAAAGACAAAGCCGAACAGAAGCGGCTCTACACCCTGCTGCGCGAGGATAAATGGCAAACGGACAACTTTCTACACCGTCAGATGCGCAAGCATTTCCGGCATGGAAGATCAACGGTTGCCAACCAGTGCATCGTCCGCTCGGATAGGCAATCATCGAAAGTGGTTGATGGCCAGTTGGCTATCACAACCCATATCGCCAAGAAGTACGGCAACGACATAACGCTTGTAACAACGTCGAACGGTAAGAATGTCGATCTTACTGGCCGAAACCTGCGCATCATTGCAAAAGAAGGGCACGCCGAGATTCACTATGCCACTGAAAAAGGCGCCGGACGCGCATGTGGCGCCCAGGTCATCGGCATAGACAAAGGCTATACCGAGGCGTTCACTGATTCAGACGGCCAGGTGCACGGTGAGAAATTTGGCGCAGTGCTGACCGAGTACAGCGATAAGACCTTTGACACAAACAAGCAGCGCAATAAGTTGCACGCGCTGGAGAAGAAACACCGCAAGGATGGACACATCGCCAAAGCGGATCGCATCAAGCTGCACAACCTTGGCCGCAAGAAGATAGACGCACGGCGCGAGGAAACTCAAGGTGAACTGCGCAATATCGCCTTTCAAGCCGCGCACAGCATTGTGGATAAGGCGGCTGTGGTGGTATCCGAGGACTTGACCTCGCCCATTGCCAAGAAGCAACAATGGAAAAAGTTTAATCGAAGGATGAGTTCCTGGGCAAAAGGCGCATTGGCCGAAGCCATGGACTCGGTAAGTACGCAGCGTAAAGCCAAGCACGTCTTGGTAAATTCAGCCTACACATCGCAAATGGACTCGACCACTGGTTTGCTGCAAGGCAAGCGCATTGGCGATAAGTTTTATCGTGAAAACGGGGATGTTCTCCAGGCTGACCATAACGCTGCTTTGAATGTGCTGGCAAGATTAGGCGACAACGAGATTTCTCGCTTCACTCCCTACAAGGAAGTACGTCGAGTCCTGCTGGCACGTTCTCCGGCGCAACTGAGCGTCAAGAGGCTTGAGTTGGGTGCGCAAGCACGTCAACCAAGTGCGGATAAATCATGTATAGCTTTGAATAGCTTTTCGTGAACAGCCATTACTATGCCCGTGCCCATGAACCGTTTTATTTCGTTATCCGTTGCCTGCGTACTGGTCGCTTTATCCCTGCTATCCCTGGTGCCAACACCTGCACGTTCCGATGAGCCGTTGCCCAGTACATCACGACTGGATACGGCGAAAGTTTTGCTGGCGGCACTCAAACGTCAGAATGCCCGTACACACGCTGGCAAAGAGGATGAAATTGCCGGCATCGAGGCGGATTTGCAGCGTGTCGATGCGCTGGTTGCCGCAGCCCGGCATGCCGAAGCGGCGCAACTGATTGACGTAACGTATTTGCGGACCAAAACCACCATTGCCCGGATGCAACCCAGCTCCACGCTCAAGAGCGGTAGTGCAGCCTTGTCGCAGGCGCAGCAAGGCAAGCCCGACGACAACCAAAGTTCACGGCCCCAGGATGCATACTTGCGTCTGGAAAAAACCCTGATGGCTTTGCGTACCGCTGCCGAGCGGGTGGCGCAAGAGCGTGGCGTGCAGCCTGCTGGACTGGAGCAGGCCAGGGATTTGCATGCACAAGCACACGATCTGGCAAAAACCGATCAGTACCGTGAAGCAACGGCTCGATTGGCGCAGGCCTATCGGCTGGTCAAGGCAGCGGTCGATACCATGCTGGGCGGGCAAGAAGTGTTTGCAGGTAAGACATTTGCCACGCCATCGGCTGAATTTGCCTACGAGCAACAACGCAATACCGACTACCAGAAGCTGATTGACCGTTTGATGCAGGGCGTTCAGGACGACGCATGGCTTGCCATGGTGGGTGCTAGCCGTCTGGCACGTGCGTCGGCAGAATTGGCGGCCAGCGCCGGACAATGGAGCAATGCACTCAACCGGATGGAAGAATCCACGCTGGAATTGAAGAAAATTCTACGGTCAGCCGGTTTTCCCATCATGTAGCGGCCAACACAGCCACGTCATACGTCACACGTCACACGTCATAAATGCAGTAGCGGTTTTTGCCGGTTTGCTTGGCCCGGTACATGGCCGCATCCGCGTGGCGCAACAAGTGGTCGGCATCCACATTGTCCAGAGGGAAGTAACTGATGCCAATACTGGTGGATACCTGCAGCACGTGCGCATCCACGGCCACAGGTTCCGCTGCCGCCAGCAGCAAGCGCTCCAGCACCGGCGCACCATCTTCCGTCCGCTCCAGATCAACCAGCAGGGCAACGAACTCATCGCCCCCCATGCGCACCAGGCTGTCACCCTCGCGCAATGCGGCCTTCAGGCGTTGCGCCACGCAAACCAGCAATCGGTCGCCCACGTCGTGTCCATACTGGTCGTTGACGTCCTTGAAGCCATCCAGGTCCAGATACACCACCCCGAGTCCCGTTCCCTGGCGCTGGCAACGCACCATGGCTTGCTGCAGGCGGTCACTCAGCAACATGCGGTTGGGCAAGCCCGTCAGCGGATCGTGCTGTGCTGCGTGCTCCAGACGCTGCTGTTGCTGTTTGAGATGGGTAATGTCGGTCAGCATGCACACATGGTTTTCCGTCGCGCCACTGGCATCGTGTACCGCGCTTGCCGTAAGCAACACAGCATAAAGCTGGCCGTTTTTATGCCGGTTCCAGATTTCCCCGCTCCAGCTCCCCTGGGTCTTGAGTTTTTGCCACAAGGACGCTACAAAATCGGGCGGTTGCGACTCGGAGCGCTGCAGATAGGGTTCGCGGCCAACCGATTCGTCCCGGCTGTAGCCTGTAATGGCGGTAAAAGCATCATTCACCTCGACAATCAGCCCCTGGGCATCGGTAATCATGATGCCCTCGTGCGCGTGGGTGAACACGCTGGCGGACAGTTTCAGGCGCGCCTCGGCCTGTTTGCGTGCAGAAATGTCTTCCACAAAGCATTGCACGCACACAAATCTATCCTTGTCGAACACCGGCTTGAAATGGTAGTGGTAAATGGAGCGCACCTTGCCGGTGGTGGACTCGTACGCGGTCTCAATGGAAACCGCCTCCCCCGCCAAGGATCGCCGCACCGACTCCGCCAGCGCCTGGTCGCGTGCATCGGTCAGCATGTTGAACCCGATGATTTTTTCCCTGGGCGCACCGGCATACTCGGCAAACTTGGCATTGCATTCGATGATGACACCCTTGGCGTCGAGCATCCAGATGCCCAGGGGGGCTTGTTCCAGCGCTGCGGCACGCTCGCGCACACTGTCTTCCAGCAGGCCTCGGCTCTTTTCCAGTTCGGCTTCGACACGCAGGCGCGCCTCCACCATCAGGTTGAATTCTGTTGCGACCATTGCCAATTCTGCAGGGCCGCAAGGATCGGCACGCACATCCGTGTGGCCTTGCCCTATGGCCCGTGCCGCATCGGCCAGCGAACGCACCGGACGCTCGATGCGGCGTGCCAACAAAATCGACAACCACACCAACGCCCCGAAGACGATCACACCTACGATGGCCCCACGAATGCCGTTCGCACGCGCATGGGCGTATGCCGATTCGCTCGGCACTCCCACGAAGGCAACCCAGTCGGCCTCGGGTATCGGCACCACCGAAAATGACCGCACAACCCCATCTACGGCACGGCCCTCAAATTCGCCATCGCGCACTTCCACGACACGGCGCGCAGCATCGGCGTCGGGCCTGGTGCCAATCACTCCTTCCGGGTCCTGATTGCGCCACACCAGAATGCCATCGGCAGAAAAAAATCCGAAACGGCTGCCCGCTGGCAGCTGGTTTTCCGGGATTCCGGGGTCGTAGGCACTCAAATCCAGCGGCAAATGCACGGCGCCCACCATACGCTGCTGCGCATCCAGAATGGGCAAACTCAAAACGGAAACCCATTTACCCGATATTTTTCCGACATGCGGCTTGCCAACGGTAAACCCCTTGCGCGCCAGAAAGGTCTGGAACCAGTCCGTCGCCCCCACATGCGTCGATTGCCCAACCGGCGGCTGCACCGCCGAACACAACACTTCCCCCTGAAGGTCGGTCACCACGATGGTTGAAAAACCAGGATTGAGGACATGCAGATCCCGCAGGGATTCACCACAGAGCGAACCATCCATGGATTGAATCCATGGCCGCTGCGCCAGGCCTTCGAGCATACGCCGCGCTGCAGCAATTTTGCGATCCGCATTGGTTGCCAGAATGGTGGCGATGGTACGCAACGACGCATGGGTCTGGTGCACCGTATGGGATACATCGTCGCAAATGTTGTAAGCAAAAAGCCCGGCAAGCGGAATGACCAGGGCCAGAACCAGCAGCGCCAGATGGCCTCTGATGGAAGTAAAAAACGCGCCAAACATTGCCAGCTTCAGGCGCTCGCCCCAGCGGGGAGAGGGCTGGGGAGAGGGGCTGCTGGTGGCTTTGTGCTGGAATTTCATATTGCCCGTGATATTACACATGCAAAAACTGCGATGCGAAACCCTCTTGCAAGCCTTTGTGGCATCTTTTTGGCCACAAATAAGGCATCAAATAAGCCTGCAACCCCCGTGGGATGTGCGGGTGCAGCTATTGATAATATAGCAACAATAACCCCGTTCACAGCACCGCAGAACATCCAAAGAGTCGCACCATGGCAAGCCAGTCCCCTCTCGCCCGCTGGGGCAAGGGAGTAAAAACCCAACGGCCACATTATCGACTGCAACGCGCAGCAGCCTGATCCCGCGCGTTGCCCCCCTGCCTAGCGCAACACGCTGATGAAGGTTGCCGCAATGACGGCTGACGTGATGACACCGCTGATATTGGCGCCCAGGGCATGCGGCAGGATCATGGCGTTCGGGTTGGCCTCTGCGGCAATTTTCTGCACCACCTTGGCAGTGGTTGGTACACAGCTGACCCCGGCAATGCCGATGATCGGGTTGTATTTGCCACCGGTTGCAAAATACAGGATATAGCCCCCCAGCAAGCCTCCCAGCGCCGAGATCAGCAAGGCCAGCATGCCCAGCAACAGTAGCTTGAGCACCGTCGGCTCCAGCAGGGTGTTGGCTTCGCACAAAACCCCCAGGGTCAGACCCAGGAAAAAAGTGGCACCGTACAGGAAAGTTTCGCCCAGGAGTTTGGAAAATTCGGTAATGCCGCTTTCGCGCACCGCAACGCCCAGGAACAGCGAAAAGAACAAGGGCGCTGCCACCGGAAACAGCAGGCACAGCAGGGTGCAAGACACCACGGCAAACACCATCTTTTGTGAGCGGCTGATTTTTTTGGTTTTCTCAACGGGCATGCTGATGCCCCGGATATGCTTGGGAACCAGCCATTTGATCAGATACGGGTAGCCGCCGTAGGTCAGCCCCAGGTAAAGGTAGCCCACCACCGTGATTGACACAAACAAGTGCTTGGCCAGTATCAGCGAGGTAAACAGCACCATGGGGCCGTCCGCTCCGCCGATGGTCGCAACAGCAGCCGCCTCGCGTTCGGTCAAGCCCAGTGCCACGGCAATCGGGAACACGGCTATCGTCCCCAGTTCGGCGCATAACGCAATGAACATGCTCTGAAAGGGCCGCGCCATCACATAACCCACGTCCAGCAAGACCCCGATGCCCATGAAAACCAGGCAGGCAATCAGACCATTGCTAAAGGTCAGGGTGTAAATGGGCTGCAACCAGTCGATTTGCATGATGTTCATCAAATCGTTGGGATCGGACAGCAGGGGATCGACAAACAAGGTACCGGGCTTGCCACCTTCGAGGAACATGACGCCCGCATTGACAGCCGACATGCCCAGCCCCATGGGAATCATCAGCAAAGGCTCCAGTACCCCACGTGTGCCCAGATAAATCAGCAAAAAGCCCAGCAGCATCAGAAAAATGCGGCCAAACATGATTTTCGGGTCCGCAGCAGCCAGGGTAGCGATACCCTGAAACAGGTCAAGAAAACTTAAGTGTTCCATGGGGTACGGGCAACTGCCGTCCTATTCGATTGAAACCAGGGGCTGGCCACCTTCCACCGAATCACCGGCGGCAACCAGAATGCGCGTGACCTTGCCGGGACGGCTGGCAAATACGTGGGTTTTCATCTTCATGGCTTCAAGCACCAGGAGGCGGTCTCCGGTCGCCACGGTCTGGCCCACCTTGACTTCCACCTGAACCACAACGCCGCCCATTTGCGCCACTTCATCGCCCGCACCAGCGCTGGGGGCAGCGGAGGAGGGTGCAGGAGGTGCAGGGGGTGCGGAAGAAGACGGAGCCACAGTGGCCGCCGCAGGCGGAGCAGAAATTACCGGGGTAGCACTGGTTTGCAGCGTGACCCCATTGCCTGGGGTTACTTCCAGTACAGATACGTCGTATTCGCGTCCATTGACGCTGACCTTGAATTGTCGTGGCATGGTGCAGTCCTTTGTCCTTTGATGTCAATGTCTTGGCCGGTGAAGACCGGAGTGGGATGTATGGTGCTCGGCACGCCCCTGGCTGGTCCAGGTGCTGCTGGCGTGGCCAATGTGCAGGATATGGTGCGGCCCGATGGCGGCAAAAATCGCGGCAAAGATCGCCGCCACGTCTTCTTCAGGAATACCGGGATGGGTGGCAGGCGCGGGTGCAGTGGCAGGGGCCGGAGCAACAGAGGTAGCGCTGGTAACGTTGCTCGGCTGGGCTTTGACAGTGGCCGGTTGCTCCAGGCGTCCGGTGACCCACACCATCACCTTGATGAGCGCCGCCACCAGAAACGCGATCACCGTCGCAATACCGTAAATCTGCAACGCCTTGATGAGTGCCAGGCTGGTCATGGTTCAACGTCCTTCACAGCGGCATGTTGCCGTGTTTCTTGGCGGGGCGCAGTTCGCGTTTGCCCAGGGTCTTGCGCAGCGCCAGCGCCAGCATCCAGCGCGTGTCTGCCGGGTCAATGACATCGGTGATGTAGAAGTTGGCCGCCGCCACATAGGGAGATGCAAACTTTTCCCGGTATTGCTGGGTCAATTCGGTCGCCATTGCCCGGCGGTCGCTGGCCTGGTCGAGTTCCTTGCGGTAGAGAATCTTCACGGCCGCTTCGGCACCCATGACGGCGATCTCGGCGCTGGGCCAGGCGAATACCATGTCGGCGCGCATCTCCTGGCTGCACATGGCCAGATAGGAGCCGCCGTAAGCCTTGCGCACAATCACCGTCAACTTCGGCGTCGTGCATGAAGCAAACGCATGCAGCATCTTGGCCCCGTGGCGGATGATGCCGCTGCGCTCCTGCTCAACACCGGGCAGGAATCCGGGCACATCCACCAGTGTGACCAAAGGCACGTTGTAGACGTTGCAGGTGCGCACAAAGCGGGAAATCTTGTCAGCGGCATCCATATCCAGCGCCCCGGCCATCACCATCGGCTGGTTGGCGACAACACCCACGACCACTCCGGCAATACGGGCAAAACCCACAATCACATTGCGCGCAAAGTTGGCATGCACCTCCAGCAGTTCGCCACCATCCACCAGGCGCTGGATGATGACACGCATGTCCAGTGGCTCCGAGGAGTCCTTTGGCACCAGATCGCGCAGCCCCTCATCGGCGCTTTCATCAATGCCCACCGAAAAGTCATGCGGCGGGTCTTCGGTATTGTTGGGTGGCAGGTACGACAGCACTTGTTTGACCAGGGCGATGGCGTGCTGGTCGTTTTCGGCCAGAAAATGCACATTGCCACTGACGCTGGCGTGCATTTCCGCGCTACCCACTTCGTCCATGGTGGTGCTGCGCCCGGTAACGGCCTTGATGACTTCGGGCCCGGTCAGAAACATGTAGGCATTGCGGCGCGTCATGATGACAAAATCCATCAGCGCCGGTGAGTAGGCGGCCCCGCCAGCGCACGGCCCCAGAATCACGGCAATCTGGGGCACCACGCCCGAGAGCATGACGTTGTAGTAAAACACGTCGCCATAGCCGGAGAGCGCATCCACGCCTTCCTGAATCCGCGCACCGCCCGAGTCCTTGAACGCCACCATGGGCACGCCCACCCGCAGCGCATGGCGCATCAGACGCACGATCTTGCGCGCCTGCATCTTGCCCATGGTCCCGGCAAGCAGACTGAAATCCTGACTGAACGCCGCCACCTGGGTGCTGCCGACGTAGCCGGTTCCCGTAATCACCCCATCCGTGGGCAACTCACGCCCCTCCATGCCAAACGCTACGGCATTGTGGTGCGCGTGCATGCCCAGTTCCTGAAAGCTGCCTTCCATAAACAGCGCACCCATGCGCTCCCGGGCCGACAAGCTACCCTTGGCATGCAAAACCGCCAGCTTTTCCGGGCTGATGTTTTCGATGATCTTTTTACGACGCTGTTGCAGCGTGCTCAAGGGGTCGGTCGGTAGTGTCATAAAAAATCCAAATCGGGTCATGTTGCCACAGCAGGCGCTGAGTGTAGCGATGATTGAACGCTTTTTGTCTGCGCATTCAAGTTTGCGCGCCGGATTCAGCACCCGCGCAACGCGCACACACACACGCATTGTTGCGCGCATTTTCCGGCACGCGCGCTAGAAGACTTGCATCAAAACGCGCGTGGCTGCACCAGCAGGGTTCCTGCTGCACGCCGGTTTCCTGCTGGCGCACATTGGCACATTGATTGTCGCTACCACACAACGGACAGCGGTGCGGATCGGGGTGGGTGGTATTGGAGTTGAAGAAGTTGACTGGCATGACAATCGTTTGCAAGGGGGCGACATCGCATGCGCGAACAAGCGGTTCACGCTGCAGGCAACTCGTCATCTGCACTGGGCAGCTGTCCACCGTTGCGGTTGAGCAGCGCCAGTGCAGCCTGCAGGTCGCCGTGGGCAGCACGTTGTGCAAAGTAGTTGACCGTTCTGAGCGCGGCCAACTTTTCAGCCACGGCACTCACAATGAACTGGTTCAAGGTGCTCCCGTCTTCACGTGCCATCTGCTCAGCTCCGCTTTTCAGTGAAGCCGGCAGCCTCAGTGCGTAATTGCTGTGTGTACCCATTTCAAAGTCCTTTCAGAAATTCTGCCGGTTGCAAAACGGCCAGCCCAAACCCCAGAGCCTGCGGTAAAAAATCACGCCGGTTGAATGTAACGATGGCGGATGCCTGTCCATTGACGGCTACCTCCAGCACCATATCATCAGCCGGATCACGCAGTTGGGGACGCCACAAGAACTGAATTTCCACCGCTTGGATGGTGCCTGCCAACACATCCAGCAGATTGGAAACGTCCCGCACCGACACTCCAGCCGCTTGCAAATGCGCTGGCCGCAGCAGCACGGATTCATACTCCAGAAAAAGCGGTACGCTGCACAGGATGTTCAAACGGCGCAACAATGCACGACGAACAATCTCTGCCGATGCGCCCGAAGGACTACGCACCGCAGCGACAAGAACGTTGGTATCCAACACGTATTGCATATCGTCGGCAATATAGCATTAACCGATACTCGGCGCTTTACATCTTCCAGCGTAGGTTCGTCGACAAAGACCGACGGTGTTGAATTCTGGCTTCCTCATGCCGCCCCCAGATGCGGCACCAGCGAGCCTGGGTGTTGGCCCGCGCGCAAAGCAGCAGTAAAGGAAAGCATGCGCTCGATGGGCCGGCGCGCTTGCGGTATCAGTGCCGGATCGACCTGAATTTCGTTGCTGCCGCTTGCCAGCACCTGCACCACGCCTGCGAGGCTATTCATGGCCATCCAGGGGCAATGCGCGCAACTCTTGCAAGTGGCGCTGTTACCGGCGGTGGGGGCTTCGATGAATACCTTGCCAGGGTTTTGCGTGCGCAGCTTGTGCAGCATACCGTTATCGGTGGCCACAATGAACGTGGTTGCATCCATGCTGCGTGCAGCCTGCAAGATGGCCGAGGTCGAGCCCACAGCGTCGGCCAGCGCCACCACGTCCGGTGGCGATTCCGGGTGCACCAGCACCTTGGCCTGTGGGTATTCCTTTTTCAAGGCAGCCAGTTCAAACGCCTTGAACTCGTCGTGCACGATGCAGGCGCCGTTCCAGAACACCATATCCGCGCCGGTTTCACGCTGGATATAGCTGCCTAAGTGCCGGTCTGGCGCCCAGAGGATTTTTTGCCCCGCATCCTTGAGTGCGCGCACGATGTCCAGCGCGCAACTAGAGGTCACCAGCCAGTCGGCACGCGCCTTGACGGCCGCACTGGTGTTGGCGTAGACCACCACGGTGCGATCCGGGTGTGCGTCGCAAAAAGCGCTGAAAGTCTCAACCGGGCAGCCCAGGTCCAGCGAGCAGGTGGCATCCAGATCGGGCATGAGCACGCGCTTTTCCGGGGAGAGAATTTTGGCGGTTTCGCCCATGAAGCGTACACCCGAGACCACCAGCGTCTGTGCCGCATGGTCACGCCCGAAGCGCGCCATCTCCAGCGAGTCACTGACCAGACCACCCGTTTCCTCCGCCAGGTCCTGCAAGTCAGGGTGTACATAAAAATGCGACACCATGACCGCATTGCGTGCGCGCAGCAGTGTACGAATGCGTTCCTTGAGCGCGGCGCGTTCGTTTGGTGACGGCTCCGGCGGCACACGCGCCCAGGCGTGGCGTGTGCTGCAGACGGTGGCCTGGCCCGTGGTATCGGCCTCGGGCTGTTCGTAGTCCACCGCTATCCTGGTTAATGCAATCTCGGACATGGTTTCTCCCTACATTGCCTCAAAACGCATCGAATAATCCACCGACTGCACATCCTTGGTCAGGGTGCCAATCGAGATACGGTCCACGCCGGTCTCTGCCAAGGCACGCAAACCCTCCAAGGTAACGCCACCGGAAATCTCCAGGATGGCGCGGTTTGGCCCGCGCGACTGGTTCATGCGCACCGCCTCGTGCAGCGTGGGCAGGCTCATGTTGTCGAGCAAGACCATTTTGGCACCCGCATCCAGCGCCTCGCCCAATTGCGCCAGCGTTTCGACTTCAATCTGCACAAAGGCCGCCTGCGCAGCCACGCTAGCCGCGCGTTGCAACACAGGCGCAATGCCACCGGCGGCAGCGATGTGGTTTTCCTTGATGAGGATGGCATCAAAGAGGCCTATGCGGTGGTTGGTGCCGCCGCCGGTGCGCACGGCGTACTTTTGCGCCAGGCGCAATCCCGGAATGGTCTTGCGCGTATCGACAATGCGTGCTGCAGTGCCAGCGACCACTTCCACATAGCGCGCTGTCTTGGTGGCGACACCACTGAGCAACTGCAAAAAGTTCAGTGCCGTGCGTTCGGCGCTCAACAGCGCCTGGGCCTGGGCCTGCACCTCAAACACGACCTGATTGGCCGCGCAGCGCTGGCCGTCGGCCACATGCCAGACGATGGCAGCTTGCGCATCCAGCTGGCGGATGGCAGCCTGTACCCAGGCCTGGCCGCACACCACGGCGTTTTCGCGCGCCAGCACACGCGCTCGGGCTTGACGTGCGGGGTCGATCAGGCCAGCGGTCAAATCGCCTTGGCCGATGTCTTCCGCCAGGGCGCGTGCGACGTCGGCCTGGGCCAGTTGTTCAATGGAAACAGGAGAAAAATCAAAGGCTTGTGACATGGATAATCAAAAGTTTGCTGCGCTGTGCCGTGCATTCGACTAAACTACGCGGCGTTTATATTGGGGGCGGACTGCGATGGTACACACATCTGGCCGCCATTTTTTGTGACTTTCGCGCAACACCATGTTCCGAACCCTGCTCAAATCCAAAATTCACCGTGCCAGCGTCACGCACTGCGAGCTCCACTACGAGGGCTCCTGCGCCATTGACGAAGACCTGCTGGATGCCGCCAACATCCATGACAATGAGCAAATCCACATCTGGAACATCAACAACGGTGAGCGCTTCATCACCTACGCCATTCGCGCCGAGCGCGGCAGCGGCATCATCTCGGTCAACGGCTCGGCAGCGCGGCGCGCGTCCAAGGGCGATCTGGTCATCATTGCCACCTTTGCACAGGTGCATGAGAGCCAGGTCAAGGAATTCGCCCCCAAGCTGGTATTTGCCGACGCTAACAACCGCATCCAGGAAGAACGCAGCACGATTCCAGTGCAGATGACCTGAGCGGTCTGATTTTCGCTACTTAAAACATAGCTGCACTCGCACCATTCATGCGGGTTGCAGCTATTTTCACCTGTTTTCATGATTTCTGTCTTCAATTTCACCTTCGTACCCTGGTTTCGCTCGGTTGCGCCCTACATCCACAAGTTTCGCAACCAGACCTTTGTAGTGGGCGTGGTGGGCGAGGCAATTGCTGCGGGCAAGTTGCAAAGCCTGGCGCAAGACCTGGCCATGATCCAGAGCATGGGGGTCAAGATCGTGCTGGTGCATGGCTTTCGCCCCCAGGTCAATGAGCAATTACGCGCCAAAGGCCATGCCGCGCGCTTTTCGCACGGCATGCGCATCACCGACGAGGTGGCGCTGGACTGCGCGCAGGAGGCCGCCGGCCAGTTGCGCTACGAGATCGAGGCCGCCTTCAGCCAGGGCCTGCCCAACACGCCCATGGCAGGCGCCACCGTGCGCGTCATTTCCGGCAATTTCATCACCGCCCGGCCCGTGGGCATTCTGGACGGCATCGACTTTCAACACTCGGGACTGGTGCGCAAGGTGGATACCGCCGGCATCACCCGCGTACTGGACATGGGGGCGCTGCTGCTGCTGTCGCCCTTTGGTTTTTCAATCACGGGCGAAGCCTTCAACCTGACAATGGAAGAAGTGGCAACCTCGGTCGCCATGGCGCTGCAGGCGGACAAGCTGGTATTCGTGACCGAATCGCCCGGCATCCGGGTACATCCCTTCGAGCCGGAGGGCGAAGACAATCCCGTTGACACCGAACTGCCGCTGGCACAGGCCGAAAAACTGCTGGCTGAATTGCCACGCCCGAATGCGCCCAGCGATACGGCGTTTTACCTGCAACACTGCGTCAAGGCGTGCAAGGGCGGGGTGGAACGCAGCCACATCATTCCATATGCCGTCGATGGTTCGATCCTGCTCGAAGTCTATGTACACGACGGCATCGGCACCATGGTGGTTGACGAGAAACTGGAGAGCCTGCGCGAAGCCACTGCCGATGACGTGGGTGGCATTTTGCAACTGATCGAACCGTTCGAGCGCGATGGCACACTGGTCAAGCGCGGTCGCACCGAAATCGAGCGCGATGTGGGCAATTACACGGTGATTGAACACGACGGCGTGATCTTTGCCTGTGCTGCACTGTACCCTTACCCGGAAGCGCGCACCGCCGAAATGGCCGCAGTCACGGTCTCACCGGATGCACAGGGCCAGGGCGACGGCGAGCGCGTGCTCAAACGTATCGAACAGCGCGCGCGCGCCGCCGGGCTGGAGAGCATTTTCGTCCTGACCACGCGCACCATGCACTGGTTCCTCAAGCGCGGCTTTGTCCAGATGGACCCCGACTGGCTGCCCGAGGCGCGCAAGCGCAAATACAACTGGGACCGCAAGAGCCAGGTGCTGGTCAAACGGCTGTAAACGGCTTTAGGCGGCTTTAGGCTTTAATATACGAAACCGAAAGGAAAATTATCCATGCAACTCCAGGGCAGCATCTTCAAAGCCTATGACATTCGCGGCATTGTGCCCAGCACCATCCATGAAGAGATGGCGCGGGGCCTGGGACGCGCCTTTGGTTCCGTGGCCCGCACCGAAGGCGAAACCACGGTCGCCGTCGGGCGCGATGGCCGTCTCAGCGGTGCCAGCCTGGCGCAAGCCCTGATAGCGGGTTTGCAAGACGCAGGCATGCAGGTCATTGACCTGGGGCTGGTGACCACACCCATGCTGTACTTTGCGGCCAATACCCTGCCCCTGTGCCGCAGCGGCATCCAGGTCACCGGCAGCCACAACCCGCGCGATTACAACGGCTTCAAGATGGTGCTGGCCGGACGTGCCATTTACGGCGACGAAATCCAGGCCCTGCGCCGCATGATGGAAAACGAAAGCTGGAGCCTGCAGCCCGGCGGGAGCTGCACCAGCATCGATGTGTTCACCGCCTACCGTGAGCGCATCGTCAGCGACATCCGCCTGGCGCGCCCCATGAAGATCGTGGTGGACTGCGGCAACGGCGTGGCAGGTGCCAGCGCCCCGGCCATCTTGCGCGCCATTGGCTGCGAAGTCACCGAACTCTTCAGCGAAGTCGATGGCAACTTCCCCAACCACCATCCCGATCCCAGCAAGCCGGAAAATCTGCGCGATCTGATCAAAGCCCTGCAATCCTCGGATGCCGAGCTTGGCCTGGCCTTTGATGGCGATGGCGACCGCTTGGGCATCGTGACCCGTGACGGCAGCACCATTTACCCGGATCGCCAGATGATGCTGTTTGCCCACGATGTGCTCTCGCGGGTACCCGGCGGCACCATCGTGTTTGACGTGAAATGCTCGCAGCGCCTGGCCCCGGCCATTGCGCTATCCGGTGGCGTGCCGCTGATGTACAAGACCGGCCACTCGCTCATCAAAGCCAAGATGCGCGCCATCAACTCTCCCCTGGGCGGTGAGATGAGCGGCCATATCTTCTTCAAGGAACGCTGGTACGGTTTCGACGACGGCACCTACGCCGCCTGCCGCTTGCTGGAGATCGTCAGCGCCGTAGCCGATGCCAATGCCCTGCTGCACGCGCTGCCCACCAGCTTTTCCACCCCCGAGCTCAATGTCGCCTGCGCCGAAGGTGAGCCGCATGCACTGGTCGAGCAGTTGATCGCCAAGGCAGCCTTTGCCGCCCCGGCCATCGTCAACACCATTGATGGCCTGCGGGTCGATTGGCCCGACGGCTTTGGACTGGTGCGCGCCTCCAACACCACGCCGGTCCTGGTGCTGCGTTTTGAAGGACATGACCACGCTGCATTGGAGCGGATTCAGACTACCATGCTGCAATTGCTGCGCAGTGTCAAACCCGATGCCCATTTCTCCGAGGCCGCCCATTGAAATCCCGCTCTTCCAAGGCACCCAAGACACCTGCAGCGCGTGCGCCCAAGGTGTTGATCGTCAAGCTCTCTTCTTTGGGAGATGTGGTGCATGCCATGCCTGCCGTGCAGGATCTGCACCGGGAATTGCCCGCAGCGCAGATTGACTGGGTCGTAGAGCGTGCATTTGCCCCCTTGCTGACGCGCTGCCAGGGTGTCAGCCACGTCATCCCCTGCGACCTGCGGCGCTGGCGCAAAAGCCCTCTGGCGCGGCAAACCCGCCTGGAGTGGATTGCCTTTCGGCAGCAACTGCAATCCCAGACCTACGATGCCGTGATCGACTTGCAAGGGTTGACCAAATCGGCCATGGTGTCCTGGCTGGCGCTCACCACGGAAAAGGGTAAGCGCTACGGCATGGCCAACCGCACCGATGGCTCCAGTTTTGAAGCCCCCGCACGCTGGGTGGCCGATGTCGCCGTCAAGCTCGAACCCCATGTCCATGCGGTGCAGCGCGCGCGCTTGCTATGTGCCGCTGCCATGGACTACACCGTGTCCACACCGCCGCATTTTGGCTTGCAGCCTGGGCGTATGGCCATCACACAACCCACCCCGACCGGACTGGAAGACAACCCCTTTGTGCAGCGCAAACCCTGTGTGGCGTTGGTGCATGGCACTTCGCGCGCCGACAAGCAGTGGCCCTTGTCCCACTGGATCGAGTTAGGCCAAAGACTCAACCACAGCGGTTTCCTGGTTGCGCTGGTGCATGGCAATGCACGCGAGAAAGAGCACAGCGAAGCCATTGCCGCACAACTCAGCGACGCCTGGGTCTGGCCTATCCTCGGACTGGAAGCCGTGACCGACACCCTGGCGCGATGCGCTGGCGTGATTGGCGTGGACAGCGGCTTGAGCCACATCGCCGTGGCGCTCGACTTGCCGCATGTGCAAATCTACAACTTTGACACCGCCTGGCGCACCGGCCCCGTCCCGTTCGACACGCCCGATGCAGCACCATCACCCCAGGCGCGCCAGGCACGCCAGGTCAGCGTCTTTGCCGCGCCCCACCCGAGCCTGGATGCGGTCTGGCAGGCATGGGAGAGTCTGGCCACGCCGGTTTTTTGCCGCTAATGCGGTGGCTGTACTCCCTCTTCACCTGGCTACTGCAACCCTTGCTGTACGCCAAGCTGAAGTGGCGCGCCCGGCTGGAGCCAGGGTATGCCGAGGCAATCGCCGAGCGTTTTGGCCACTACCACGCACACACCGACAAACACACGGTCACCCCGGAAAATGATCGCCTCCTCGTCTGGGTCCACGCCGTCTCTTTAGGCGAAACCCGAGCGGTAGCCCCCCTGCTTACGCAATTACGGCAAGCGCTGCCCGGTATGCGGCTGCTGCTCACCCACGGCACCGCAACCGGACGCGCACAGGGGCGCTTGTTGCTGCAAGCCGGGGACATACAGGTCTGGCAACCCTGGGACACGCCCGCTGCCGTGCGGCGCTTCCTGACCCACTTTCGCCCCCACATCGGCCTCCTGGTCGAAACCGAAGTCTGGCCCAATATGGTGGCCGCCTGCGCCATGGCCCACATCCCTTTGTGCCTGGTCAACGCACGCATGAGTGAGGGTTCCATGCGCCGCGCACAGCGCCTGGGCTGGCTGGCCTATCCTGCTTATCGAGCACTGCACGCAGTCTGGGCACAGACCGATGCCGATGCCCAGCGGCTGCAGCGCCTGGGCGCCAAGGTGCAAGGGGTCTGGGGCAACGTCAAGTTTGATGCCACACCGGACCCCACCCAACTGGCGCAGGGACGCGCCTGGCGCCAGGCACTGACCAAACCCGTGCTGCTCTTTGCCAGTTCCCGCGAAGGAGAAGAAGCGCTCCTACTGGAGAAATTAAGAGCCTTTCAGGCTGCAGCCCCCATGGATCAAGCGGGAACAGCTCTCAATAAAATAGCGCATAACACACAATGGCTGATCGTTCCACGCCATCCGCAGCGCTTCGACACCGTGGCCGAATTGTGCGTAGCGGCTGGCTTTTCCGTCTCACGCCGCAGTAGCTGGGGAAATGCCCCGGTGCCTGCGGACATCTGGATCGGCGACTCGCTGGGTGAAATGGCGCTGTACTTCGGTTTGGCGGACCTGGCCTTGCTCGGCGGCAGTTTTGCACCACTTGGCGGGCAAAACCTGATCGAAGCCGCAGCCTGTGATTGCCCGGTGCTCATGGGGCCACACACATTCAACTTCGCCCAGGCCGCCGAGCTGGCGCTCTCTGCAGGCACCGCCTTTGTGCGCGACGATCTGGCGCAGGCGGTAGACTTAGGGCTGAAACTGCTCGAATCCCCCCAGGAACTGCAAGACGCACGCGCAGCCGCACGCCAACTCAGCCAGACCCATCGCGGTGCCACCCAGCGCACCACGGAGGCGGTGGCGGAGGTGCTGCGGCAAGGAGAGCACCCTGATGTCTGCACTACACTCTATTTTTAATAGCTGCTTGCGCACGTTCCATAAGCTATACAGCTTGATTGTTGCGAAAATTGCTACGGCGTCTGGCACCATGGCGCGGTGTTGTGTGCCAGGGCCATCCACAGCGCCCACCCCGAACTGACCGCCAAGGCGGCCCCCGCCAGGCGCATGCCCCATGTGCCGCTCCCTTGGCCGCGAGATGATCCCCATAGGCGCAACCATAACCACGGCCCCAGGAGCATGCTCAGACTGGTGCCCACGGCAAACAGTGCCATCACGGCAGCACCGGCGCTGATGCTTTGCGCCAATGCGGCTACCAGCAGGGCTGAATATAGCAAACCGCAGGGTAATAAGGCCCATACCACGCCAAAGACCAGGGGAGAGCCTGCGCCCCCGCGCGCCGCCAGGGAGCGGGCTTTGGCCCACACCGCACGCGCGGCGTTTTCCAGTAGAACGGGTTGGCGGGCTTGTAGCAGCAGCACAAGACCTAGCGTGATGGCCACGATATGAAACAGCGACCACACCGGGCGCAGTGCGGCGGACTGAACCGTCAGCCAACCCAATCCCTGAAGCGACGCCGCAGCCAGTCCACCCATGAGGGAATATCCTGAAATGCGCCCTATCTGGAAGGCCCACAGTGCCATGCCCTTGCGTGCACCAGACGCTTGCACAATGCCTGCACAGGGTGCGCCGCACATGGCAACGCAATGGGGGCCACCTGCCAGTCCCATGAACAGTGCCGTCAGTGCCAGAGAAGATTGCATAGTGGAATGCTGAATTGAATTTGGCAAATGGTCAAATGCTTGATGTGAATCAAGGAAAATTACGAAAGTGGGTAAACTTGCCGCCCAGTGACAACGGATGATTTTATGTTTGATCTTGAACCTAAGCATTTTGCGAGCATCGAAACCTCTGTGCCGACCACCCCCAAGGTCGGCTTGAAAATGCCTGCCACACAGTCCACCAAGGCTACTTGTTCGAGTTGCAGTTTGCTGGAGTTGTGCATGCCTTTGGATCTGGCGCCGCAAGAGCTGGATCGGATTGATAAATTGGTCGTTGGCCGACGCAAGCTCAAGCGTGGTATGGCGTTATTTCGCAGCGGTGAACAATTCGGCAATCTGTTTGCCATCCGTACAGGGATGTTCAAGATTTGTGTGGGTTCGGAGGATGGCCGTGATCAGGTGATCGGTTTTCAGATGGCGGGTGAAATTATCGGTTTCGACGGTATCGTGGATGATCGCCACAGTTGTGATGCGGTGGCGCTGGAGGATGCGGAAGTGTGTGTCATGCCGTTTGAGCATATCGAAGAGCTCTCGCGGGAAATAAACGCACTGCAGCGCCATGTGCACAGAATCATGAGCCGTGAGATTGTGCGCGAGAACAGCGTCATGTTGCTTCTGGGCAGCATGCGCGCCGAAGAGCGGCTGGCAGCGTTTTTGCTGAATCTGGTGCAACGTTTGCATTCCCGGGGTTTTTCGCAATCGGAACTGGTTCTACGCATGACACGGGAGGAAATCGGCAGCTACCTCGGAATCAAGCTCGAAACAGTGAGCCGCATGCTGTCCCGACTCGTGGACGGTGGCGTTATTGAAGTCAAACAACGCCATGTCCGTATCATCAGTACCGATTTGCTCAGGGAAATGATCAATTCCAGGTGCAATGCTTAACTGTTTCGGTTGCCCGGTTTTGTCACCTTGCTGTACTTGTCCAGGATACTGATCAATTGACCGTAGATGCGGGGGGTGCCGGCAAGGCACTCGTGCTGGTCCAGAAATTCGGCGTCGCCGGTAAAGTTGCCCACCAGTCCCCCGGCTTCGGTGACCAGCAGTGAACCGGCGGCCACGTCCCAGGCTTGCAGGCCGGATTCAAAAAATCCATCGGTATAACCCGCAGCAACGTAGGCCAGGTCCAGGGCGGCGGAACCAGGGCGACGCAAGCCAGCGGTACGCGGGATGATTTCTGCCAGGATTTTCAGATAGGTGGCAAGGTCGTCGCCGGGACGGTAAGGAAAGCCGGTGGAGATGAGCGCGTCCTGGAGCGCTATGCGTTTGGACACGCGCAAGCGCCGCTCGTTCAGGTAGGCACCACGCCCTTTGCTGGCGGTGAACAGGTCGTTGCGGCTGGGGTCATAGACCACCGCTTGTTCGACCTTGCCCCGCACGGCCAGGGCAATACTGACGCAATACACCGGCATGCCATGGATGAAGTTGGTGGTTCCATCCAGCGGATCAATGATCCAGACAAATTCGGAATCCTTGGCGCCACGTTCACTTCCGGTTTCTTCCGCCCAGATGCCGTGGCCGGGATAAGCCGTCAGCAGGGTGTCAATGATGGCCTGTTCAGCGGCATGGTCCACCTCGGTGACAAAATCATTGGCCTGTTTTTGCGAGATGCGCACCGATTCAATATCAAGGGCTGCCCGATTGATGATGGAACCAGCAATGCGGGCAGCCTTGACGGCTATATTGATCATGGGGTGCGGATTGAGCGACATGGTTTTTTTTGATGTATCGGATATCGGATGTTTGTTACAGCGCTGCGACAACCTTGTCGCCCATCTCGGAGCAGGACACTTTTTGTGTGCCCGGTTCGAAAATGTCGCCGGTGCGCCAGCCTGCAGCCAGTACCTTCTTGACGGCGGCTTCGATGCGTGTGGCCGAAGTTTCGTCGTTGAAGGTGTAACGCAGCATCATGGCCAGTGACAGGATCATGGCCAGAGGGTTGGCCAGGTTCTTGCCCGCAATGTCGGGTGCCGAACCGTGGCAGGGTTCGTACATGCCCTTGTTTTTCTCGTCCAGCGAGGCCGAGGGCAGCATGCCAATCGAGCCGGTCAGCATGGAGGCTTCATCGGACAGGATGTCGCCGAAGATGTTGCCCGTGACCATTACGTCAAACTGCTTGGGGTTGCGCACCAGTTGCATGGCGGCGTTGTCCACCAGCATGTGGCTGAGTTCCACATCGGGATACTCGGGGGCGAGTTCAATCATCACGTCACGCCAGAGCTGGGTAGTCTCCAGCACGTTCATCTTGTCCACCGAACAGACTTTTTTGTTGCGCTTTTGTGCAGCGGCAAATGCCACGCGGCCAATGCGGCGGATCTCTTCTTCGTTATAAATCATGGTGTTGCGTCCGACGCGCAGACCATTTTCGACACTAATGCCGCGCGGCTCGCCGAAATAAATGTCGCCGGTGAGTTCGCGCACGATCAAAATGTCCAGCCCGGAGACGATTTCGGGCTTGAGCGACGAGGCATTGGCCAGTTCGGGGTACAAAATGGCCGGGCGCAGGTTGGCAAACAGGTTCAAGTCCTTGCGGATGCCCAGCAGACCGCGCTCCGGGCGCTGCGGGCGCGGCAGTGTGTCCCATTGCGGGCCACCGACTGCGGCCAGCAGCACGGCATCGGCTGCGCGGGCGATCTTTTGCGTGGATTCCGGGTAAGGAGCGCCTGTGGCATCGACCGCACAACCGCCCAGGAGCGCTTCTTCGGTTTCAAGCTTCATGCCCTCGGTGCGCAATACATCGAGCACGCGCAGCGCCTGCGCCATGATCTCGGGGCCAATACCATCACCGGGTAAAACTGCAATTTTCATAATAAAAACAAATGATTAGTTAAAGAGCCAGGGCTGGGCGGCGCGGTGGCGCTGCTCAAAAGCCGTAATCTCGCTGGCGTGTTGCAAGGTCAGGCCAATCTCGTCCAGACCGTTGATCAGGCAATGCTTGCGGTGCGGCGTGATGTCAAAGCCGAAGGAAAAACCGTTTGGTGTGGTCACGGTCTGCGTTTCAAGATCGACCTTCAGGCGGTAGCCTTCGGTGGCAGTGCACTCGGCAAATAAGCGCTCGACCGTTTCCGGCGATGCCACGATGGGCAGGATGCCGTTTTTGTAGCAGTTGCCAAAGAAGATGTCGGCAAACGAGGGGGCAATGATGACCTGGAAGCCATAGTCCTCGATAGCCCAGGGCGCGTGCTCGCGGCTGGAGCCGCAGCCGAAGTTGTCGCGCGCCAGCAATACCTGGGCGTTGCGGTAGCGTGGCTGGTTCAGCACAAAGTCCGCATTCAGCGGGCGGGTGCTGCAATCCATGCCGGGCTCGCCGTAGTTGGTATAGCGCCATTCGTCGAACAGGTAAGGGCCAAAGCCCGAACGCTGGATCGACTTCAGAAACTGCTTGGGGATGATGGCATCGGTATCGACATTGGCGCGGTCCAGAGGGCACACCAGGCCGTCAATCTGGCGAAATGCTTTCATGTATTTTCCTTTCAGAGCTTTCAGGGCTTTCAGAGCATTCAGTGTTGGGTGCGGATATCAACGAAATGTCCGGCAATTGCCGCCGCCGCCGCCATCGCGGGGCTGACCAGATGCGTGCGCCCGCCGGGACCCTGGCGGCCTTCGAAATTGCGGTTGGAAGTCGATGCGCAGCGCTGGCCTGCGGGCAGGCGGTCGGCGTTCATGGCCAGGCACATGGAACAACCCGGCTCGCGCCACTCAAAACCGGCTTCCAGAAACAGCTTGTCCAGCCCTTCGGTTTCGGCCTGGCGCTTGACGATGCCGGAACCAGGGACGACCAGCACCTGGTTGACGTTGGCGGCTTTCTTGCGCCCTTGAATCATGGTGGCGGCGGCGCGCAGGTCTTCGATGCGCGAATTGGTGCACGATCCGATGAACACCTTGTCGATGGCGATCTGGTTGATGGGTGTGCCCGGCTCCAGTCCCATGTACTGCAAGGCGCGGGCAATACCGGCGCGTTTGATGGGGTCTGCTTCGTCTGCCGGGTTGGGTACCCGCGCAGTGATGTCGAGCACCTGCTCGGGCGAAGTGCCCCAGGTCACCTGGGGTGCAATGCTTGCGCCGTCGATTTCCACCACCGCATCAAACACCGCATCCGCATCGGAATGCAGTGTTTTCCAGTAGGCTGTGGCTTGCTCCCAGTCTGCACCCTGGGGTGCGAAGGGGCGGCCTTTGAGGTAATCAATGGTTTTCTGGTCGGCGGCAATCATTCCGGCGCGCGCCCCGGCTTCAATAGCCAGGTTACACACCGTCATGCGGCCTTCCATTGACAGCCCTTCGATAACCGAACCGGCGTACTCGATGGCATAACCCGTTCCGCCTGCCGTACCAATTTTGCCGATGACGGCGAGTGCCACGTCCTTGGCGGTCACGCAGTCACCCAGTTTGCCGTTGACGCGCACCAGCATGTTTCTGGATTTTTTGGCGACCAAGGTTTGCGTGGCCAGCACATGCTCGACTTCGGAGGTGCCAATGCCGTGTGCCAAGGCTCCAAAAGCGCCGTGGGTGGAGGTGTGGCTGTCACCGCAGACTACGGTCATGCCGGGCAGCGTGGTGCCTTGCTCGGGGCCGATGACGTGGATGATGCCCTGGTTCTGGTGCTTGAACGGGAAATACACCAGCGCGCCAAACTCCTGGATGTTGCTGTCCAGCGTTTCGACCTGCAAGCGTGCCACGGGTTCCTTGATGCCCTCGTCCCAATGGTCGGTGGGCGTGTTGTGGTCCGGGTTGGCGACGATGGAGTTCTTGCGCCAGGGTTTGCGTCCGGCCAGGCGCAGACCTTCAAAGGCTTGCGGGCTGGTGACTTCGTGCACCAGATGCCGGTCAATATAGAGCAAACAGGTGCCATCGGACTCTTCACGCACCACGTGCGCGTCCCACAATTTATCGTAAAGCGTTTTTCTTGCCATCATCATTCCTTTGAAGGTAAAAAGGCTGTTAAGCCTGGTTTTGTTCCAGTTGGCGCATCAGCTTGTATTCGATGGAATCAACCAGGGCGCGCCAGGATGCGTCAATCACGTCGGTGGAGACACCAATGGTGGTCCAGACCTCATGGTAGTCCGTTGTTTCAATCAGGACGCGCACCCGTGCCGCAGAGGCCTTGTCTGAATCGAGGACACGCACCTTGTAGTCGGTCAACTTGATGTTCTTGATCTCGGGATAAAACCGCTCCAGCGCCTTGCGAATGGCGTTGTCGAGCGCATTGACCGGGCCATCGCCTTCGGCTGCCGTGATTTCTTCTTGGCCCCCCACGCTGATCTTGATCATGACCGCCGAATTCATGCCGCTGACCGACGGCTCGTTGACCATGACCTTGTATTCTTTCAGATCAAAAAACGGCGTATACCGGCCCAGCAGCTTGCGTACCACCAGTTCAAACGAACTTTCGGCGTTTTCAAACTGGTAGCCCTCGTGCTCCAGCTCCTTGAGGCGGTCAATGATGCGTTGGGATTCTGGCGAGTCCTTGCGCAAACTGGGGTCAATGGCGTTGATACGCGCCAGCAGGGTGCTGCGTCCGGCGACCTCGGACATCAAAAAACGTCGGCTATTACCTACGGTTTCGGGGTTGATGTGTTCGTAGGACAGCGGATTCTTATTGACTGCATCAATGTGCATTCCGCCCTTGTGGGCAAAGGCGTCATTGCCGACATAAGCCGCGCGTTCATTGTGCGTGATGTTGGAGACTTCGCTGACGAAGCGCGCCAGCGAGGTCAGATGCACCAGTTTGTCTGCCGGAATGCACTCCAGGCCGAGTTTGAGTTGCAGATTGGGCAAGATAGCGCACAAATTCGCATTGCCGCAGCGCTCGCCGATGCCGTTGATGGTTCCTTGTACCTGGGTGGCCCCGGCTTGCACCGCCATGACCGAATTGGCCACCGCCATCTCGCCGTCGTTGTGGCAATGAATGCCGATGGCAACGCTGAAACGGCGGGCTACCACCTGGGTGATTTCGAATATTTCGCGCGGGAAGGTGCCGCCGTTGGTGTCGCACAGGCACAGGCAACTGGCCCCGGCATCCGCTGCAGCTCGCAGGGTTTGCAGCGCATAGTCGGGGTTGGCCTTATAACCATCAAAAAAATGCTCGGCATCGAACACCACGGCACGCCCCTGCTGTGTCAGGTAGCCAACTGTATCGGCAATCATGGCCAAGTTTTCTTCCAGGCTGGTGCGCAGGATGTCCGTCACCTGGTAATCCCAGCTTTTCCCAAATATTGCGACATCGCGCGTTCTGGCGTCCAGCAGTGAGCGCAGGTTGCCATCCTGGGCAGGGTCAATGCCCACCTTGCGCGTGCTGCCAAAGGCGATGATTCTGGCGTGTTTGAGCGTGAACGCGCCAACGCGGTTGAAAAATTCCAGGTCCTTGGGGTTGGAGCCTGGATTACCCGCCTCGATGTAGTCGATGCCCAGCGCGTCGAGCCGTTCAACGATCTTGATCTTGTCCTCGACGGAATAGGAAATTCCCTGAGCCTGGGCGCCATCGCGCAAAGTGGAGTCGTATATGAATATCTTGCCCATGTCGGCCAGTAGAAGGGGTGCAGGGTTGCGGGGTTGCAAAAGGGGTCCGTATCATACATCCCGACTTGCCGTACTCCTACAATGCCGCTTTTCAACCATGCAGCCTCCCATGAATAATGGCATCTTTTTCCTGGTCATTGCCATTGTCATTGGTGTCAGTTGCACCCTGGTGGGTGTTTTGTTTGCCTGGCTCAAGTCCGAACGCGCCGCCCTGGCCGCATTACACGCAGAATTGCAAAAAGAGCGGGCCTTGCGTGAAAAAGCCCAGGCGGAAGCCGGAAAACTCACCGGCAGCGTGGCTGAACTGACGATCAGCCTGAACGCCGAGCGCCAGCAGTCAGCAGAAAAACTGGCGCTGCTGCTGGAGGCCAAAGAGGCGCTTGGCAACCAGTTCAAAAGCCTGGCTAACGATATTCTGGAAGAAAAAGCCAGACGGTTCACCGAACAAAACCAGACCAACATCGGCCAGCTGCTCAACCCGCTCAAGGAGCGCATGCACGAGTTTCGGGTCAAGGTGGAGGAAATTCACAGCAAGGATACCGAGCAGCAAGCGGCATTGCGCACGGAACTGGGTCAGCTCAAAGAACTGAACCGCAAGATGACCGAGGAAGCGCACAGTCTGGCCACGGCCTTGAAGGGGCAGGCCAAAAAACAGGGCAATTGGGGTGAACTGGTGTTGGGTAACGTGCTGGATCGTTCGGGTTTGCGCGAGGGCCAGGACTTTCGGCGCGAGGTCAGTTTCACGACCGACGAGGGGCGCAAGCGGCCGGACGTGGTAGTGTATTTGCCCCAGTCCAAACACCTGGTCATTGATGCCAAGGTATCGCTCAACGCCTACACCCGCTACGTCAACGCGGAGGATGACACAGCACGCCAACTGGCACTGCGCGAACACGTGGGCGCGATGGCAGCGCGCATCCAGGAGCTTTCGGACCGCCACTATTTCAGCCTGCCAGGTTTGAACTCTCCCGAGATGGTATTCATGTTCGTGCCGATTGAGTCCGCCTTTGTCGAAGCCCTGCGCGCGGACGATAGCCTGTTTCAATCCGCCATCGAGAAAAACGTGCTGATTGCAACGCCAACCACCTTGCTGACCAGTCTGAACATCGTGCGCCAGTTGTGGCGCTTCGAGGAGCAAAACGCGCATACGGCAGAACTCGCAGAGCGCGCTGGCAAGGTCTATAAAAAATTGGCAAGCTTTCTCACCAGCATGGAAAAGGTAGGCAGCCAGCTTGATAGCGCCAAAGATGCCTACGAAAAAGCCATGTCCCAGCTCTACAGCGGCCGGGGCAACCTCATCAGCCAGGCCAAGGAGTTTGAAAGGCTGGGTGTATCGGTGCAAGCCCAGTTACCCGAGGCACTGGTGGCCAAGGCCGTGCTGGAACTGGAGCATTTGCCCGAGGTCTAGTAGGAAAGTGCTATAAAAATAACAGCTGTACCCGCACGATCTACGGGGCATTCAGCCGTTTTTGGCACGTTGGAACTGGAAGGAGTAGATTCGGATGCTGTACCCCGTTTACGTTCACCTTGGAGATGCTACCCACGCGCACGGCGTGCAGGTGCCGGACTTCCCCGGATGCTTTAGCGCGGCGGATGACTGGAAAGACCTGCCCCGCATGGTGCAAGAGGCCGTGGAGGTGTGGTGTATGGGCGAGGATATGGACCTGCCCGAGCCGACTGCACTGGAGAAGCTCGCCGCCAAAGATGAATTCACCGGCGGCGTGTGGATGCTGATTGACATTGACGTGTCGCGCCTTGAGGTGCGGTCTAACCAAAAGCCCATGCGCATCAATATCTCCATGCCCGCCGGTTTGGTGCATGACATTGACGCTTACGCCCGCGCCCACGGTGCCACCCGTAGCGGTTTTCTGGCGCAGGCGGCGCGAGCAGCCATGGCAGCGCAACACGTCTGAAATCAGGAAAATGCTATAAAAATAGCATCTAACCTCGCACGATCTACGGGGGCTTCAGCCGTTTTTGGCACGTAACACCCCAGAGGTACTGGTGTGTACATTTGTGCATACAATAAAGGAATGGAGATTGAATACGACCCTGGCAAGGAGGCTTTGAATCCACTGAACCACGAAGGTGTTACCTTTACAGAGGCAAAAGCCGTGCTACTCGATCCGTATGCGTTGACACGGGAAGATGCCGACTCGACCGGAGAACAACGTTTTGTCACCTTGGGAATGGGTGGTCATGGCCGGATTCTTGTCGTTGTCTGGACTTTGCGTGGTGAACGCATTCGCCTTATCTCCGCATGGAAAGCCAACCAACCGCAACGGAGGCGCTATGAGCAGCAATTCTGACCCGAACTACGAACGTTATGCCGACATGGATTTTGGCGATGCCAAGCCGGTTTCTTCGGTGCCTGCATTGGCAAAACTGCAAGCAGAACACGGCAACAAGTCCAGGATCACCATGCGTGTCGATAACACCACGCTTGCCGCATTCAAGGCCAGGGCCGAGATGAGTGGGACCAGCTACCAAACCTTGATGAATGAGGCGCTACGCCAGTTCGTTCAGGGCTTGACGCTTGCAGATGTAGTACGGGAAACCATACGAAAAGAAATGCAGCACACCTGATTTTGCCTGAGTTCTGGCTTACCGGTGCGCCAGGCCCAGGCTGGCGCTTGGTGTCCAGTCGCCCTTGGGTTGCACCACCTGGGCTGCGCCCAGAAACAGGCGATCTTCCGACAACTGTTGCGTTAACAGATAGTCCTTGACCACCGCACTGCGCTCTTGTGCCAGCTCGTACAAGGCTTCGGCATTGAGGTGGATGTTGGTCAGCAAGAGGGTTTCCATGTCGGATTCCGCAATTTCCTTGATCAGGCCCAGCACGTTGCGGGGTTTGGTGATGTCGGCTCGTTTGTACACTTCCTTGAGTAAAACGCTTGTCTCGGTTTCGTCAAAAGATGTTACTGCCGCAGCGTCCTGGCCAGAGACTACGGCACGGCGGCGTTTTTCGGCCAGTAGCAGGGCATTCAGTCGTTCACGCTTGAGCGCGTCGCGTTCCTGTTCCAGACTGGCTGTGCCGGCTATGGTCAAGGTCAGCGCTGGCCGGTCTGCCAGCGCCTTGGCCACTTTGTCCAGTGTCTGCATGGCCTGTTGGGACAGTGTGTTGCTGCCGGGCGCAAAGTGCACCACTCCCGCTTCTTCCGCTGCGCCAATCCCACCCAGGGCGCTGGCCAGCAGATTGAATGGTGCACTCACGGCCTTGACAAGCAGATTGCTGATGGCCTTCCATGCAACGGCACCCAGACTGAACTCGGGGTCGTTGATGGAGCCGCTGATGGGTAGATGGATGTCAATGACGCCTTTGCTGTCCGCCAGCAAGGCTGCCGCCAGTTTGACAGGCAGGGTGTTGGCCGCTCCTTCTACTTCGTCGCCAAAAACCAGTTGGTTGAGCATGACGTTGTTGTTGGCGGTGAGTTGTCCATCGGGCGTGATGGTGTAGCTTACGTCCATACCGAGCTTGCCACGCTCGATCCCGTAACCCGCGTATTTCACGGCGTAGGGTGACAGCGGCGGGAGTTCCAGGTCGCGCACACGGCCCTTGATGTCGAGTACCAGGGGGCGCGCCAGCGGGTTGATTTTGCCGGTTATTGCCAGCGACGCCGAACCCTCGGCGCGCCCATGCAGCTCCAGATCCGCCAGGAGTGGCTCTCCATCGGGCGCTGCGGAGGAAAACTGGCTTAATCTGCCGGTGAGTGCGCTCAGGTCGGCTGAATAATTGGGCTGGATAAAGCGGTCAGAAAACAGTACCTTGCCGTTGACCAGACTGATGGGGCCCATGGTTATCCGGGCTGCGGTGGACCTTTGTGCGCTGTCCGTGGCAACTGCAGATGTTTGTGCCGGCGATGATGGCGGTGGCGATTTGATCAGGTCTTGCAGGTTGATGCGGCCTGTTTTGCCGACGATGACGCGGGCGTAAAAGTCGCTCAGTGCGGCCTCGCGTGCAGCAAACCGGGTGGTGGTGCCTGGTGCCATGGTGAATGCGATGCCGGGCATGTTGAGGGATTTCCAGCTCAGCAACTCCTCGTTCATGTGTGTACCGTCCGTATCCGCCAACAGGCTGTTGGCGCGAAAGTCTTCCAATGCGGCATCGCCCTTGACCTGCACTTCGGGGCCACCGGGGGTCAGGGCGAAGCGCATGTCGCCCTTGAAACTGGCATCGGCGCGCAGTAAGTCAATGTTGAGTTGTTCCGCCACGTAGGGCGTCACGGCGTGCAGAGGCAGATCGCGCAGGTCGAGTGTGCCCTGTACTGCCATCGGCGCCCACATCACGCTGCCCTGGTAGCGCAGCGTACCTGGCTCGGTACGACCGGAACGCACCCTGGTGGTGAGCTGCAAGGGTGCAGGCTGCTTGCCATCCAATGATACGTTTTGCGCCTGCAAGGCCAAAGCGGACAATTCCAGTCGCACAGGTTTTCCCATGCTGCGGTCCGCAAAGGCAATGGTTCCTTCCTGTACCACCAGTTCGTCCAGGCTGGCGGTCCAGGGTGGCAGGGGTGTGGCGGATTCTGCTTTTACTTCAGCTTCAGCAGGACGCGCTTGCGCCGCAGCTTTTAACCAATGCTGAAACATCCAGCGCCCGTCCTGCCCGCGCGCCACGCCCACCTGGGGGGTAAGCAGCGTTATTTTGCCCACATGCACGGCACGCTGTGCAGGGCTGATCTTGGCGTTGCTTATTTCGAGCAACTTCCATTGGGGCCAGTCGTTGGAACGCAGCCGCGCGACTTGCGCACCCGTGCCGTCCGTGCGGGTGTCGCGTGTTGCAGTGGCGGATGTTCGCTCAACCATCTGGATTTTCGGCCCGGTCAGCGCAAAATCACGCAATGCCAACCGCTGGAGTTCGAACGCGAGCGTGTTGTCTATCCAGTTTGCGTCAAGCTCGGCATCCAGCAGACCGGCTATGCCTGGCTGCAGGTACTGGGCGACATAGGGCGTTGCCAGTTCCAGGCCAATTTCTGACAGGCTGACGTGGGCCTGGCCTGCCTGTGGTGTGCCTGTGGCACGTAGCTGCACGCGCGCATCCCTGGTGCGCGAGGCCAGCACGCCCGAGCCTTCAAGGCTGGCGCTGGTGGCACTGGTGGTACTGGCGCTTGGGGGCCAATGCAGGTTGCTGGCTTGCAACTCCAGCCTGGTCAGCGATTGGCGTGCCGCTGGTTGTACGCTGTCGTCGGCCCAGTTCAAGTTTCCCTGGTGCAGGGCAAAGTGTTTCAGCGCCAGTTTCCAAGTGCCATTTTGGGCTGTAGGCCCTGTGGAATGTGCGGGAGGCGCATCTGATTTTGTAGCGGACTGTTTGCTCTCTTTGCCTTGCGCGCTGCCGAATGCCAGATTCAGCACGCCTTTTGGGTTGCGCCGCGCGTGTACCGTCAAGGCGTTAAGCTCCAGTGACGCCAAGTTCACCACCCGCTCCAGTGGTCGCACGTCCGACAAATCCGCCACCACGGACGCAAGCTGGGCCAGATCGGCGCCTGCGGTGTCGGTCAGCCGCAAGTCGGATAGTTTTATTTTTCCTGACAGGCCCAGGTGCGGTTGTTCAAAACGCACACGCAATTCGGTGTCCAGCACAGCGCTGTGGATGCGTATCGGCAGGTGCGATGGCAGGTACGGCAGATAGGGTGCAAGGTCAAACCTGGTGGCTTTGAGTGTTGCCTCGCCTTTGCGCACGGACCCGAAGGGGGTTGCCTGGGCCGTGGTATCAACGGCGTGGCCATTGAGTACAAATGCCAGCCGGGGCGTGACCGCAGTGTCGCGCAGGGCATCGAAATTGCTCAATAAGGGCAATGCCAGTTGCAAATCACGCAATTGGTGGGTGCGTAGCGTGGTTGTGGATCGGTCCGTCAGGTCGATTGATCCACCTGTCAACACCATGTTGGCGAGCGTGAATAGCAGTGGCTTGGGGTCGGGTTCTTTATTTTCTGGCGCTGCTTTCAGCCGTTGCAGGATGTCGTCAATGTCATAACGACCATCTCCCTTGTAATCCAGTCGCAGTGCGGGCGAGGTGATCTCAATGGTGTTCAGAACGACTGCACGCTGTACCAGCGACGACCAGTCGGCATCCACGTACATGCGGTCCACGTGCAGCTGGGGTTTCGAATGGGTGTCGCCTGCCGCCCCTGCAATCGCCAGGTTGGAGATACGCAACTCAAGTGACCATGGTTTGAAATCGACTTCCCCCAGGGTCAGTGTGCGTCCCAGAGCCTGGCTGCCCCATTTTTCTGCCTGATTTTTGAGCAGGAGGGGAGCGGCCAACCAGGCCAGTCCCCAGAACAAGAGTAGCGCCGCTAACGCTATCCCCAAACGGCGCAACCACCGGGAACGAATCTGGATCACATGGATCACACTGTCAGTCGAGTGGCTCAAGTTTTACGATGATCAACGACAGATTGTCCCCCCCGCCACGGGCACGCGAGCGGGCTTTTTCGATCAGGAATTCGGTTGCCTCGCGTGCAGACAGGGTTGACAGTACCGACCCGAGTTCATTGTTGTTGAAATAATGCCAGACGCCATCACTACAGGCCATCAGTGTGTCCCCAGGACGCAGTTGGGTGATGAAATGGGTACCTATGGGTGGGTCATTGTCGGTGCCTAGACACCCCATCAATATGTTGGATTGCGGGTGTACTTGTGCCTGTTCTTCGGTAATTTCACCACGATCTACCAGCGTCTGCACATAAGAGTGGTCCACTGTGCGTTTGATGAAGCGGTTGCCGTGGAAGTGGTAGATGCGGGAGTCGCCGGTATGTACCCAATAGCAATCGCCCAAGGGATTGATGAGGAATGCTACCAGCGTACTATGTGGTTCTTCTTCGGAGGATATGGCTGTCAGCTTGATAACGATGTGCGCCTCTTGCACAATCTGGTTCAAGATAGCAACGGCATCGTCGGTTTCCGGGTCATAACGCTCAAACAATTGCCGGGCTGTCATCATCACCTGGTCAGATGCTTTTCTGCCACCGCTGCGGCCCCCCATGCCATCCGCTAAAACTGCCAGCATACAGCCATTCACACGGGTGTGCTTCAGCAACGCAAGCTGATCCTGTTGGTAATCCCGGTCGCCTTTGTGTATGCCGGTGGAAGCGGAAAGTCGATAACCAGTGGCCATGGTGGGTTGCTTCTGATGCCCTACTTTTACAAATGGAAATGAAGTCGTATTATCAACACTGTTTGTCAATACTGTTCGGACTCGATGGGTCCGAGTTTAACCCTGTAAACCTAACCCGCCTTGTGTTGCCATCCTTTGTTTAAAAATCTCCATTCGCCTGAGCGGCATCTGATTGAATTGCGCATGGAATATGCCGATGCCGAGGCGCTGATTGCGCGCGCTGCCGCCGATAATCCGGTGGATCAGCTACTCTTGCTGCGTTTGCACAAGCGTTGTTCCTTGTTGCGCGACGAGATAAGTCGGCTCGAATGCCAGCTTGATCCGGATGAACCCGCCTGAAGCAACTACCAGTAACTACCAGACTTTCCACCAGGGGCCGGTGGAAAGCCTTGCTCCGCGTGATAGGAATTCCGAATCGGGGTAGCTGGATTCCAGCACGCGCCTGGCATCATCGCGCAGCTGCGTCATGCCCAAGGCATCGTAGGACTTGTAGAGAATAAAAAGCGCCTCTTCAACGGCGGGTACATTGCGGTAATCGGTCACCGTGATCTGGGCACGGTTGACGGCGGCCAGATAAGCTCCGCGTCGGTAATAATAGCGCGCGACGTGCACCTCGTATTGCGCCAGCGAATTAACGATGTAGTTCATGCGCAAACGCGCATCGGGGGCGTAGCGCGAATCGGGAAAGCGGGTCACAAGCTCCTTGAACGCCTCAAACGACTCCTTGGCGGCCTTTTGGTCCCGTTCGGACAGGTCTTGCAGGGTTAGCTGGGAAAACATGCCCAGGTCGTCGTTGAAATTGATGGTGCCTTTGAGGTACAGGGCATAGTCCAGGGCAGGGCTGGCGGGGTGCAGTTTTATGAAACGCTCCAGAGTTGCCAAAGCCTGTGCTGGCTCAGAGGTTTTATACTGGGTGTAGGCCTTGTCCAGTTGGGCTTGTTGCGCCAGAGGGGTTCCGGCGGCCCGTGCTTCCAGTTTGTCCAGCAGGGCGATGGCTTTGTCGAATTGGCCCGCTGCTATCTCTTCTTTTGCCTCAGCATAGATATCATTGGGACTCATGGTGGCGGTTCTGTCAACGGATGACGACGCACATCCGGCCAGTAACGCTGCGAGTACCAGCGGGCCAACGTAAACCACCGATAACTTGACAGAACGCATGTGAGGGAACCTTCTTGAAGCAGACTGGGGCAATTATATCGGGACACCTTTTTTCTCCGGATTCTCAGGAGTTTCCGGAATCTCCAGGCTTGGGCGCGTTCGAGGAGGCATTGCCCGAGGTCGAATGGCGCACAGCAGTGGTCGGTACTTCTTTGCATGGAGAACGGCTGGACCATGCCCTGGTTGCGGAAAACCCCGAATTCTCGCGCAGTTATCTACAACAATTGGTCAAGGCTGGTTTGGTACAAGTCAACGCACAGACGGTCTGCAAGGCTTCGCACCGGGTCAAGGCGGGTGATTCGATTCTGCTGGAGTTGCGGCCGACATTGCAAAGCCAGGCGTTCGTACCGCAAGCCATACCGCTGCGAATCGTCTTTCAGGATGCGCATATTCTGGTTGTGGACAAGGATGCGGGCATGGTGGTGCATCCGGCTCCAGGGAATTGGAGCGGGACATTGATGAATGCTTTGCTGGCCTATGACCCGGCAAGTGCACAGGTACCGCGAGCGGGAATAGTGCACCGTCTGGACAAGGATACCAGCGGGTTGATGGTTGTTGCCCGAACGCGGGTGGCGATGGATGCATTGGTGCAATTGATTGCTGCACGCGAGGTGACTCGGGAGTATCTGGCATTGGCGCATCGGCCCTGGGTGGGCAATTCTGCGCGTTCGGTTGATGCGCCAATCGGGCGCGACCCGTTCAACCGTTTGCGCATGGCGGTGGTTGACCTGGAAAAATTCCCAGGTAAATTGGCGCGGACCGACATCGAGTTGCTGGACAATGCGGCAGCTGGATGTCTGGTGCGTTGCCTGCTGCACACGGGGCGAACCCACCAGATTCGGGTGCACATGGCTTCACTGGGGCATCCATTGGTGTCCGATACGGTATACGGTGGCGCTTGTCTGTCTGGTATGGCCCGTCAAGCCTTGCATGCCTGCCGGTTGGCTTTTGTGCATCCGGTGACCGGAGTTTCCCTGGTGTTTGAGTCTGCACTGCCGCAAGATTTCAGCACCCTGCTGAAGAATTGGGGCATAAGCTACAATTTAGAACCACCGATGGAAAAATAGAAAAGTCAACTACCCCGGCCTAAAGGCCGGGCACCACGGCAAGCACCCGCTTTGCAAGGCCAGACAAGCAGACCAAGGTAAAGGGTTGAAGGGCTTTGTTGCTACCGAAAGGTAGGAGCCGGTTACTGACATTGTCGAGGGGAGATTGGTCGCAAGACCAGCGTAACTAGGCCTTTACTGGCAGAGCCTCACGGCCCAGCAGGTGAAAAGCCTGCACCTTATTTACTGGTGACAAAAATGGACGTGAATAGGTACGCCACCGCAGCATAGGGATGCTTCGCATCACGCGCTCTACCTCCCCGCCCTGAAGGGCGGGGTTTCACGCGCAAACTGATGAACATGGCAGGGGCGAAGCGGGTGCTGGAGGCTGCGTTGATCTGCTCGCAGCGGCCCCTGTCGTTGCGGGACATGGAGGTTCTCTTTGACTATGCCCTTGATTCTGCGTCGCTGAAAGGTTTGTTGGAGGAGTTGCGGCTGGATTGGAGCGATAAAGGGCTTGAGTTGGTTAGCGTCGCTGGTGGGTGGCGTTTTCAGAGTCGACCGGAAATGTGCGAGTTTCTGGATCGCCTGCACCCTGAAAAACCTGCGCGCTACTCGCGTGCAACCCTGGAGACCCTGGCAATTATTGCGTATCGTCAGCCTGTGACGCGCGGTGACATGGAGGAAATCCGGGGGGTTTCCATCCATTCGCAGTTGATCAAGCAACTTGAAGAGCGTGGTTGGGTGGAAGTCGTTGGCCATCGCGAAACCGCTGGTCGCCCGGCGTTATTTGCCACAACACGACAGTTTCTTGATGACCTGGGGTTGCAGTCGCTTGACCAACTCCCGGTTCTGGATGATGTGTCTGGCGCGGAGCTTGATCTGGGTGTCTTTGCCGATTCCATCAAGGGTGCCTCGGGATTGTCAGATAGTCCAAAACCATAACGCTACTTCAATCTTTACATGGGTTTCCAGCTATGAACGAAATCAAGTCCGAGCATCCATTGTCTGATACAGACCTTTTGGCTTCTGCTCCTGGTTTGGAAAATCGCTTTCGGGATGTCATTTCCGGGCGATTTGATGCGGATGAAGAGTCGCCGGAATTATTGCCCACAAAGCGGGTTTTGGCGCCGATGGTGGAAACTCCCAAACTGCACAAGGTTCTGGCGCAAGCCGGCATGGGTTCGCGTCTGGAGATGGAACAGCTGATCGTTGAAGGCCGCATCTCCGTGAACAATGAGCCAGCGCATATCGGGCAAAGGATTCAGTTTGGCGACCACATCAAGGTGAATGGAAAGCCGATACGCTATCGTATTGATCCTCCGCCTGCGCGGGTGATTGCCTACCATAAACCGATTGGCGAAGTTGTAACCCACGATGACCCGCAAAACCGACCGACCGTTTTCCGTCGGTTGCCCAAGCTGTACCAGGGCAAGTGGCAGTCGGTCGGACGACTGGATATCAATACCGAAGGTTTGTTGCTGTTTACCAGTTCGGGGCAGCTTGCCAACCAGCTCATGCATCCGCGTTTTGGTCTGGAACGTGAATATGCCGTACGGGTATTGGGGGCCTTGAGCAAGGAAGAGAAGACTTTGCTGCTGGATGGTGTCAAGCTAGATGATGGTATGGCCCAGTTCAGTTCGATTGAAGAAGGTGGAGGCGAGGGGGCGAATTGTTGGTACCGTGTGACTATTGCAGAAGGGCGTAACCGCGAGGTGCGTCGTATGCTGGAGTCGGTGGGACATGCGGTTAGTCGTTTGATTCGCATTCGTTATGGTGCCATGGTGTTGCCTCGTGGGCTGAAACGGGGTGCGTGGATGGAACTCGATGAAGCCGATATCCGGGTGCTGGTCAAGGCCGCAACGCCTGGTGGTGTAACTGGCGATAAACGCGATTCTGCAGGCGGCGCAGACCGTGGTGCGACACACGCTGCACAGAAACCAGCCAATAAAATTCGTGGTCCACGTGGTGCGAATGTTCGATTGAAAAAGGTGGCTGGACGCCACGATGGTGCTGTGCAGCCTGATCCCATGCAGACGGCGTTTGGTTACATTGGTGCTGACAGTCTCGTGCGTCAACGCAAGGATGGCAACCAAAAAATCAAAGGTGCCTCGGGTGGCGGTCGCAGCAGGCGTGGCCGTTAGTTTTGCAAATGCTAAAATTGCCCGTTCTGCCCCGGATTTGCGCGGCAAAGAGGCAGATTATTCATTCAGATCAGGAAATAGTTTATGACAATTGAACGCACCCTCTCCATTATCAAACCCGATGCGGTTGCCAAGAACGTGATTGGTCAAATTTATGCGCGCTTTGAGGCTGCCGGGTTGAAAGTCGTTGCTGCCAGGATGATGCACCTGTCTCGTGGCGAGGCCGAGGCGTTTTATGCGGTGCACAAGGCACGGCCGTTTTTTAATGATCTTGTCAGTTTCATGATTTCCGGGCCGGTCATGGTTCAGGCTCTGGAAGGTGAGGGTGCTATTTTGAAGAATCGTGACCTTATGGGTGCTACCGATCCCAAAAAGGCGGCGCCAGGAACTATTCGCGCTGACTTTGCCGATAGTATTGATGCCAACGCGGTGCATGGCTCTGATGCCGCAGAGACCGCAGCGGTGGAGATTGCATTCTTTTTCCCCGGCATGAACATTTATTCACGTTAATTCGCGTTAGTTCACCTTAGTTCATGTGATGACAGTCAACCTGCTTGATTTTGATCTTGACGGATTGGCTGCTTTTTGTGATCGGCTTGGAGAGAAGCGGTTTCGGGCCACCCAGTTGTTTCGCTGGATTCATCAAAGGGGTGTGAGTCAGTTTGATGGCATGACGGACATTGCCAAGTCCTTGCGCGAGAAACTCGGGTCGGTGGCGTGTGTCAAGGCTCCTGCCGTTCTCGTGCAGAACATATCTTCCGATGGCACTGTCAAGTGGCTGTTTGATGTGGGTGGCGGCGATGCCGTCGAGTCCGTTTTCATTCCTGAGGAGTCCAGGGGGACTTTGTGTATATCCTCACAGGTCGGGTGTTTGATTGGCTGCAGATTCTGCTCCACGGGTCATCAGGGTTTCAGTCGGAATTTGACAGTGGGGGAGATCATTGGCCAGCTCTGGTTTGCGGAGCATTTTCTGCGCCAACACCAGGGCACCCACGAGCGTGTGATCTCGAATGTGGTTTTCATGGGGATGGGCGAGCCGTTGCTGAACTACGAATCTGTGGTGTGTGCCTTGCGCGTCATGCTGGATGACCATGCTTATGGATTGTCTCGCCGACGTGTTACGGTTTCCACGTCTGGCTTGATTCCGGTCATTGACCAGCTGGGGCAGGATTTGCCAGTGGCGTTGGCCGTGTCGTTGCATGCATCCAATGATATTTTGCGTGATGAACTGGTGCCCGTGAACCGGAAGTACCCCATAGCAGAGTTAATGCAGGCCTGCAGGCGTTACCTACTGGTTGCGCCCAGGGATTTCATAACGTTTGAGTACTGCATGTTGAATGGAGTCAATGATTCTCCAGAGCATGCTTTGGAGTTGGTGCAAGTGGTGCTTCAAGCGGCGGGTACGACGACCTGGTGTAAGTTCAACCTGATTCCATTCAACCCGTTTCCTGCTTCCGGTCTCACACGATCTCCATCCGAGAAAGTGTTGCAATTCTTGAAAATATTGAGTGATGCCGGGATTGTGACAACCATTCGCAAAACCCGTGGTGATGACATTGACGCAGCCTGTGGTCAACTTGCCGGGGATGTAAGGGATCGTACCGATGTACACAAGAGAATCGCCCGGCGGCGCACCATCATGGTTAAATCTGAAAGTGTGGCAACCCTGCCTGGAAGGAGGGAGGGGGTCAGTGGTTGAGTTGATTAAGGTGGCTCTTGCGGCATTGCCGTGGTTCGTGTTGTGGTCAATGTTGGGATATTTTGCTGTGTTCGGCTTGACCGCGTGTGCGCCTGGCTCTGTGGGTATGAATGCGGATATGGTGACGGATTTTGATGAACCTGATATCCGTAGGCGCGCGCGTTTGCGACTTGAGTTGGCTGTTGCATATTTTGGCAAGGGTCAGACCACGGATGCGTTGGATCATTTGAAGCAGTCTATTGCCGCAGACCCCTCGTTATTTGAAGCATATAACCTGCGTGGCTTGATTTACATGCGACTCAACGATGTCGCACTGGCGGAAGAAAGCTTCAAGCGCGCCTTGGCCATTAATGCCAAGGCAGCCGCAGTGCAGCATAACTATGGCTGGTTGTTGTGTCAGCAGGATCGCATGTCCGAGGCTTTGCAGTTGTTTGGTGCTGCCTTGGCCAATCCTGCTTATGGTGACAAGGCAAAAACCTGGATGACACAGGGTTTATGTCAGCAGAAAAATGGTCAATTGGCAGATGCTGAAACGAGTCTGTTGCGATCTTATGAGCTTGATCCTGGTAATCCCATTGCAGCCTATAACCTTGCATTGATGGGTTTCCAGCGTGGGGAATACGCTCGTGCGCAGTTTTATACGCGACAACTCAATAACGGTGAACTCGCTAATGCAGAATCCCTTTGGCTGGGGATCAAGGTGGAGCGTCGCATGGGAAATCATGAAGCAGTGGCGCAATTGGCTGCACAACTGAAAAAACGCTACGCGCAATCTCGTGAGTATGCAGCTTTTATTCGGGGTGCGTTTGATGAATGAAGTTGCCATGCCACCGGCCAGGGGCGAAAACGATAGCCGCAGTCTGGTTGATAGCCGTTCAGCTGGGGCAATGTTGCGTCGCGCACGTGAAAATGAGGGGTTGCTGATTGATTCCTTGGCTGTATTGATGAAGGTCCCAGTGAATAAATTGGAGGCGTTGGAAGCGGGTCAATTGGAGGCGTTGCATGATGCAGTTTTTATTCGCGCACTGGCTGCGGGAATGTGTCGTGCATTGAAAATTGACCCTGCTCCGGTTTTGCAACTGCTTCCACAGACCAGCATTCCGCCCTTGCATGCTGGTCAGCAAGGGATCAACACCCCTTTTAATATGCATCATGGTGCCGGAAATAGTCTGTCGTTTGTTGCATTGCTTTCCAAGCCGCGTTCCCTGGTTGTTATAGCTTTGCTTTTGGCAGGGCTTGTTTTGGCCTTTTTGCCGGACTTTCGTAGATCGGACGTGTTGTCTGATAACCCCATGGTTTCAGCCCAGTCTTCTGCTAACACGGTACTGGTTGAGCCTTCGCAGGCGCCTCCAATTGACGCAGGGGGGGCATCCGTGAATGTATCAGATGCACCTGTGGGTATGAATGCTGTGTCGCAGCCCTCTGCAGGGTATCAGGCTTCAGCGCCTTTCCTGGGTGCTGAAACGCCGCCTGCCCAACCAACTGCTGGTCCTATTGCCCCGGAGCAGGTTGAAACCTTTTCAGGAGATATATTGGTGCTCAAGGCCAGGGGATCGTCCTGGGTGCGGGTGGTCGATGCCAAGGGTGTTGTACAACTGACAAAGACATTGGCTGCAGGCGATGTGGTTAAAAGTACTGGCGTGTTGCCTTTATCTGTGGTAGTTGGACGTGCTGATGTCATAGATGTTGAGGTTCGTGGCAAGGCTTTGGGTTTGGGGAATATGGTCAAAGACAACGTAGCGCGGTTTGAGGTGCGATAGTGGGTGCGCAATTACCAATAGCCTTGGCACTTCCACACCGACGGTTTGCGCTGCAGGCCCGTGTTGCCTGGGGGGCTCGCATAGTTGACGTCGGCGGTGATGCACCTGTGCGTATTCAGTCCATGACGAACACTGATACTGCAGATGTTATCGGGACGGCAATTCAGATCAGGCAACTCGTCGAAGCCGGCTCGGAACTGGTGCGCATCACGGTGAATACGCCGGAGGCTGCCCAGGCGGTACCGTATATCCGGGAGCAACTGGATCGCATGGGAATTGACACTCCCTTGATTGGCGATTTTCATTTTAATGGGCACCGTTTGCTGTCGGACTATCCTGATAGTGCACAGGCCTTGTCCAAATACCGCATCAATCCTGGGAACGTGGGCAAGGGCGATAAGCATGATCGGCAGTTTTCCACAATGATCGAAGCGGCTATCCGTTGGAAAAAGACGGTACGCATTGGCGTTAACTGGGGAAGTCTGGACCAGGAGTTGTTGTCTGCCTTGATGGATGAGAACAGCCGTCGCCCGGTTCCCTGGGATGCAAAGCAGGTGATGTATGAGGCCTTGATTGACTCGGCTCTTGGGTCGGCGCAATTGGCCCAGGACGTTGGCCTGGCGGCGAACCAGATTGTCCTGTCATGCAAGGTCAGTGGCGTGCAGGATTTGATCGCCGTCTATCGCGAACTTGGAAAGCGTTGTACCTATCCCTTGCATCTGGGGTTGACCGAGGCCGGTATGGCTACCAAGGGTACAGTGGCTTCCACGGCAGCGCTTGCTGTGCTGCTACAAGAAGGAATTGGAGACACAATTCGCGTGTCGTTGACTCCGGCACCGGGTGAAGCGCGTGCGCAGGAAGTGGTCGTTGCAGCGGAGATTCTCCAGTCATTGGGTTTGCGCGACTTTGTGCCCAGCGTGACCGCTTGTCCTGGTTGTGGCCGCACCACCAGTACGACGTTTCAGGAATTGACGCAACAAATTGATGGCTTCCTGCGTGCGAAAATGCCGGTATGGCGTACCCGTTTTCCCGGCGTTGAGCGGCTCAAGGTGGCAGTTATGGGGTGTATCGTCAATGGGCCTGGTGAAAGCAAGCTCGCGGATATTGGTATAAGCTTGCCGGGAACAGGAGAGGCACCAGCAGCTCCGGTTTACATTGATGGCGAAAAACGTATGACTTTGCGTGGTGATTCCATCGCTGTTGAGTTTCAGGCTATCGTCGAAGACTATATTCAGCAGCGTTTTGGTGCTGCTTCTTCATCTCGGGATTAAAGGTTTGCATGGTTGAAAAATCTGCTGAGGGACGAGTGGAAAAGTTGTTTGCTGTAAAAGGCATGAACGATATCTTGCCACCTGATTCCGCCCGCTGGGAATGGTTTGAAGACCAGGTACGTCGACAAATGGAACGTTGCGCGTATCGCAACATTCGCACGCCCATTGTGGAGCCAACCGCTTTATTTGTGCGCGGAACCGGCGAGACCACCGATATTGTCGAAAAAGAAATGTATTCCTTCGATGATCGTTTGAACGGTGAGGCGTTGACCTTGCGTCCCGAAAATACTCCTGGGGTTGTACGCGCTGCGATTGAACACAATCTGACCTATGATGGCGGTAAACGCCTGTATTACATGGGGCCCATGTTCCGGCACGAGCGTCCCCAGCGTGGACGTTACCGGCAGTTTTACCAATTGGGCGCGGAGGCCTTGGGGTTTGCCGGGCCGGAACTGGATGCCGAGTTGATGTTGTTGGCCTACCAGCTATTGTCCGATTTGGGCGTACGCAGTATGCGCATTGAACTCAATAGCCTGGGTATCCCCAGCGAGCGGCATGCGCATCGGGCGGCCTTGATTGTGTATTTTGAAAAACATGTGGATTTGCTGGATGAGGATGCCAGGCGGCGTCTGCGTACCAACCCTTTGCGTATTCTCGATACCAAAAACCCGGCCATGCAGGATTTGGTGCATCAGGCTCCCCAGCTGCTGGATTTTCTGGGTGAGCACTCGCTCAAGCATTTTGATACTGTCAAGAAACTATTGAGTGCTTGCGGCGTACAGTGGACGGTCAATCCGCGTCTGGTGCGTGGTCTGGATTACTACAGCCACACCGTGTTTGAGTTTATTACCGATGAATTGGGTGCGCAGGGTACCTTGTGTGGTGGTGGTCGGTACGATGGCCTGTTCGAACTGCTGGGAGGCAAACCTACGCCCGCTGTGGGCTGGGGAATGGGGGTCGAACGGGTTCTGGAATTGCTGAAAGCGCAAGGCCATGTGGGCGTCGTACCGAATCTGGATGCGTATGCCATCATTCCCGATGAAGTGGGGCTATCAGATGCCATGCAGTGTCTTCAAGTGCTCCGTTCTCAAGGGATCAGCGTGCAGATGCATGCCAGCACCGCCGATGGCAGGGGCAGTATCAAGTCGCAGTTCAAGAGGGCAAATGCGTCTGGCGCCCGTTTTGCGTTGATCTTTGGGGCCGATGAACGCGCACAGGGTCTGGTCACCATCAAGGCCTTGCGTGATGGTTTGGGTATCCAATTTGCAGAATCCTTGCACCAACCAGCGCAATGGGTCAAGCGCCTACAATCCGCAGCTTAAATCTCAATACGCTCATGGCAAATCAATTAGATCTCGAAGAACAGGAACAGCTGGATCAGCTCAAGCACTTTTGGCAACAATATGGGAATCTCATCACCTGGGGCTTGATTATCGTGCTGGGTTCCATTGGCGTGTGGAATGGTTACCAGTTTTGGCAGCGTAAACAGTCCGTGCAGTCGGCGGCAATGTTTGAAGAGTTGGAAAAGCTGGTTCGAATGGGCGATGTGCAAAAGGCAGAACGTGCATTCATTGACATGCGGGAACGGTTTTCGTCTGCTGTCTACACGCAGCAGGCGGGGTTGATGTTGGCCAAAATGTCTTACGAAACGGGTAAGGTCGACGTTGCCAAGGCGGCCTTGGCCTGGGTTGCCGAACATTCTTCGGATAAAGGGTATGCGTCGCTCGCGCATCTGCGTCTGTCTGGCATCCTGGTTGATACCAAGGCCTACGATGATGCGCTCAAATTGTTGAATAGTGGTGTTACGAGCGAGTTCTCGGCGCTGGCTGCGGATCGCAGGGGTGACATCCATGTGTTGCAGGGTAACAAGCCAGAGGCCAAGCTTGAGTACCAGAAGGCTTTCGGCTTGTTTGATGAGAGAACACCTTATCGGCGCATGGTGGGCATCAAACTAGGCGCTTTGGGTGTTGACCCGGAGTCGCTCGCCCGATCAGTAGCCCAATCAACATCTGGGGCGGAAGGCACCAAGTGATGGCGTTACCACTGCGTTGCAGGCATCTGTCACATCTGTTCCAGCTCGCACTGTTATTGGTCCTGGCGGTGGCCTTGCAGGCGTGTTCCGGGTCGGGAAAAATGAAGCCGACCGAATTGGAGCCCAATGTGCCCTTGATGGGTGTACGCAACGTGTGGGCTGCGCGCATCGGTACGGTTGATTTTCCGCTGACCGTAAAAGTCAAGGATCACCTTGTTGTTGTTGCCAGTTCGGATGGAATCGTTGGTGCTATTGACGCACGCACCGGTGGCGATGTGTGGCGGGTTGCACTCGGGGTACCGCTGTCCGCAGGGGTTGGGAGCGATGGCCGTTTCGCTGCCGTTGTAAGTCGGGAAAATGAGTTGATCACCCTGGACGCGGGCAAGGAGTTGTGGCGACACAAACTGGGCGCTGTTACCCTGACCCCACCGTTGATAGCTGGTTCCAGGGTGTTTGTGCTATCGGCTGATCGTTCGGTTGTTGCATTTGATGCGGTGACCGGTCGTAAACTCTGGCAACAGCAGCGTACGGGTGATGCCCTGGTTCTGGGGCGGCCCGGTATCCTGCTCGCGTTTGGTGATACGCTGGTGGCGGGTTTGGGGGGGCGTCTGGTTGGTATGAACCCGCTCAGTGGCAAATCACGTTGGGAAACGCCCATTGCGAGTAGTCGTGGTACCAACGAAGTGGAACGTTTGGTGGATTTGGTCGCAGGAGTGAGTCGTGTTGGTAACCAGCTCTGTGCACGGGCGTTTCAATCTGCTGTGGCCTGTGTGGATGGCGCCAAGGGGAGTGTAATCTGGAGCAAGTCTGCGTCCGGTTTCACTGGTGTTGACGGTGATGAAACGGATGTGTTTGGCTCCGAAGGTGATGGCAAGGTTTTGGCGTGGCGTCGCAGCGATGGTGAGCCACTCTGGGTTTCTGAGCGTCTGCGTTTCAGGGGCTTGAGCGCTCCGCTTTTGGTCGGACGTTCAGTGGTAGTGGGAGATGGGTCGGGTATTGTGCACTTCTTGTCGCGCACAGATGGTACTGCCTTGAACCGGATGAATACCGATGGCTCTCCAATCGTGGTTGCGCCTGTGTTGGCTGGTTCAACCCTGATTGTGGTGACGCAGCGTGGCGGCATATACGGGTTTAGACCGGAGTGATCCGGCTGCTTTGATAACGCAGACACGCGAACCCTTTATGAAACCTGTTATTGCTTTGGTTGGCCGTCCCAATGTGGGGAAGTCAACCCTGTTCAACCGGCTGACAAAAACCCGTGATGCCATCGTTGCAGACTTTCCGGGTCTGACCCGTGATCGCCATTATGGCAACGCCAAACAGGGTGCGCACGAGTTCATCGTCATTGATACCGGAGGTTTTGAGCCGGATGCCGCCTCTGGAATCTACCAGGAGATGGCCAAACAAACCCGTCAGGCGGTGGCCGAGGCGGATGCGGTGTTGTTTCTTGTCGATGTTCGCGCAGGACTTACTGCGCAGGACCACGAGATTGGCAAGTATTTGCGGAAGTTGGGCAAGCCTTGTGTTCTGGTTGCAAATAAAGCAGAAGGAATGGGGGATGGCGCGCAACTCCTGGAGTTCTTTGAGCTGGGTTTGGGGAACGTGGTTCCCATTTCCGCCGCACATGGTCAGGGAATCCGCTCCTTGATCGACCAGGCGCTGGAAGGGTGGTCTGCGACGGCGGATTTGCCAGAAGAGGATTGTGCGCCGGCGCCTGGTGTCGTCAAACTGGCCGTGGCCGGGCGACCTAATGCAGGGAAATCAACCTTGATTAACACATGGTTGGGCGAGGAACGTCTGGTTGCCTTTGATATGCCTGGAACCACGCGGGATGCAATTTCGGTTCCGTTTGAGCGCAAGGGGCAACGCTTTGAGTTGATCGATACGGCAGGTTTGCGACGCAGGGGGCGGGTGTTTGAATCGGTCGAAAAGTTCTCGGTGGTCAAAACCTTGCAAGCCATTGCCTCTGCCAGCGTGGTGCTCTTGTTGATCGATGCCACCCAGGGTGTCACCGAGCAGGATGCACACATTGCAAGTTACATTCTGGAATCAGGTCGGGCTGTGGTGGTTGCCGTCAACAAATGGGATGCGCTGGATGACTATGCACGCGAGCTTGTCAAACGTTCCATGGAAACCCGGCTGGGTTTTTTGAAGTTTGCAGCCTTGCATTACATCTCGGCGCAAAAACGTCAGGGTCTTGCGCCCCTATGGGATTCGATTGCGCAGGCCCACAAGGCTGCGCATTGCAAAATGCCAACCCCCATTCTGACGCGTTTATTGTTGGAGGCAGTTCAATTTCAAACGCCCAAAAAAATCGGCATACACCGTCCCAAGCTTCGGTATGCGCACCAGGGCGGTATGAATCCACCCATCATTGTTATTCATGGAAATTCTCTGGAGCACGTGACCGATTCTTACAAACGTTATCTGGAAGCACGGTTTCGCAAGGAGTTTGATTTGGTGGGGACGCCGCTGTACATCCAGTTCAAGTCTTCGCAAAATCCCTATGCAGACAAGGCAGTGTGAAGGTTTTTTCTTTTGTTCCTTAAATTGAGTGCCGGGTGTGGTATCGTCCGACCCTTCTGATTTAATTCCATGATTCTTGAACACGGAGAATATCGTGAGCAATAAAGTACAGTTACTGCAAGATCCATTTCTTAATGCCTTACGCCGGGAGCATGTGCCGGTCTCCATTTATCTGGTCAACGGGATCAAGCTGCAGGGGCAGGTTGAGTCCTTTGACCAGTATGTGGTATTGCTGCGCAACACAGTGACTCAAATGGTATACAAACATGCCATTTCGACCATTGTCCCAGGCCGGGCTGTTAACTTTACTGCGCCACCTGCGGATGGAACCGACGTTGCGTGAATGCGTGAATATATGGCCCACGTGGGTGCTTTGCCCACCGTTTTCCTGGGATTTCCGTTTTTTTTCCTGATTTGGCAGCAGCGTCTCACACGGTGAGTACACCAACTATTCTGGTGGGGGTTGATCTGGGGGGGCCGCATTTTGACGGCGCCCTGGAGGAGCTTGGGTTATTGGCTCAGACAGCGGGTATGCTGCCGGTGGCAAGGGTTACTTGCAAGCGTAAGGCGCCTGATGCTGCTTTGTTCGTTGGTTCTGGCAAGGCGGACGAAATCAAATTGCTGGTGGCCCAGTTGGGAGCCAAGGAGGTTTTGTTTGATCAAAGTCTCAGTCCTGGCCAACAACGCAATCTGGAGCGTTATCTGGAGTTGCCGGTCAATGACAGGACTTACTTGATTCTTGAAATATTCGCGCGGCGTGCGCGTAGCCACGAGGGTAAGTTGCAAGTCGAGTTGGCTCGTTTGCAGTATTTGAGTACCCGTCTGGTGCGTAGATGGTCGCATCTGGAGCGCCAAACTGGTGGTATCGGACTGCGTGGAGGGCCGGGTGAGGCTCAGATCGAGCTGGATCGGCGCATGATTGGTGAGACCATCAAGCGTACCAAAGACCGCTTGAACAAGGTCAAACGCCAGCGTCAGACCCAGAGGCGCCAGCGTGAGCGCCGGGAGGCGTTTAACATTTCCCTGATTGGGTATACCAACGCAGGGAAGTCAACCCTGTTTAATGCCTTGGTAAAGGCGCGATCCTACGTTGCGGACCAGCTGTTTGCGACTCTGGATACGACCACCCGGCAGCTTTATCTTGGCGCAATAAACCGTTCAGTTTCCTTGTCCGACACGGTGGGTTTCATTCGTGATTTGCCGCACGGATTGGTGGATGCATTCCAGGCTACATTGCAAGAAGCAGTGGATGCCGATTTGTTGTTGCATGTAGTGGATGCTGCCAATCCCGGTTATCTGGAGCAAATTGCGCAGGTGCAGCGGGTGTTGAAGGAAATCGGGGCTGATGGCATCCCCCAATTATTGGTTTTTAACAAGATTGACGCTTTGGATCAGCACCATCAGCCTTTACAACAAGAGGATGCATTTGAGATTGATGGCGTGCAAACCCCGCGTGTTTTTGTCAGCGCCAGAAATTCCTCCGGCTTGCATGCTCTGCGGCAACGTCTGGCCACGATTGTGCAGGGGACGGAGCCGGGAGATACTCCCGCAGATTCGGCGGATCGCATTGCTGCGGACCTATTGGAAACGACAAAATGAAACTTGCTGCTCGTGTTTTTTGTGTTGATTGGGTAGTCTGGCGCCAAAGGGTGCTGGGGATGTTCAACTTGAATGACCCGCGTTGGGGACGGGGTGAGGATAAACCGGGGGAAACGGGGAATTCCGCCAAACCTCCGTCCGATACCGAAACACCCAAGCCCCCACCCGTGGATGGAACCCCCTCTAGTGGGCGAAAACCCGTGCCCGGTTCCGGGCCTCCCGATCTTGATGAGCTTTGGGGAGACTTCAATCGCAAGCTGGGTGATATGCTGGGCAAGTTGCCGCAGTCTCATCGGGACGGTGGTGGAGCGGGCGGTCCCCGTTCGCCGGGTACGAACGGTGCCGGTATCCGGTTCGGGCTTGGGTTGATTGCTTGTGTACTGGTTCTGATCTGGCTTGGAACGGGCTTCTTCATTGTGCAAGAAGGGCAGCAAGCCGTCATTACGCAGTTTGGCAAGTACAAGGAAACGGTCAATGCCGGTTTCAATTGGCGTTGGCCTTATCCTATTCAACGCCATGAGCTTGTATTTGTGACCCAGATTCGTTCTGTGGATGTCGGGCGCGATACCGTACTCAAGGCCACGGGATTGCGCGAGTCAGCCATGCTGACCCAGGATGAAAATATTCTGGACATTAAATTTGCCGTTCAGTACCGTCTCAGTGATGCACGGGCCTTTTTGTTTGAAAGCAAGAACCCGGCCGAAGCAGTGGTGCAAGCGGCAGAAACATCGGTGCGTGAGGTTCTGGGAAAAATGAAAATGGATGCGGCTCTTTCTGAAGAGCGTGACCAGATTGCCCCACGGGTGCGGACCTTGATGCAAAGTATTCTGGATCGATACAAAGTGGGTGTTGAGGTTGTTGGTATCAATTTACAGCAAGGTGGCGTGCGTCCGCCAGAACAGGTGCAAGCGTCCTTTGACGATGTGCTCAAAGCCGGACAAGAGCGTGAACGCGCCAAAAATGAAGCGCAGGCTTATGCCAACGACGTTATTCCTCGGGCAGTCGGGACTGCCTCCCGACTCAAGGAGGAGGCTGAAGCGTACAAATACCGTGTGGTGGCGCAGGCCCAGGGCGATGCCCAGCGTTTCAGTTCGATTCTTGCCGAATACCAGAAAGCACCGCAGGTTACCCGAGACCGCATGTATCTCGATGCCATGCAGCACATCTATGGCAATGTCACCAAGGTGTTGCTCGATTCGCGACAAGGCTCGAATTTGTTGTATCTGCCTTTGGAAAAAATCATGCAGCAAGCCGTTGCGCCAGGCAATGATGGCGCAGTTGCAGTGCCCAGCCAGATCGTTCCTCCCGCTTCGGTTGCACCCAATGATGCCCGTGGTCGGGAGGCGGCACGAACACGCGAACGCGAAACGCGCTAGGAGTTCTCATGAATCGGATCGGATTATTGTTGTTGTCGTTGCTGTTTCTGCTTGTGCTGGGAAGTTCAACTCTCTTTGTGGTTGACCAGCGCCAGTTCGGCGTGGTGTATGCGCTGGGTCAGATCAAGGAGGTTATTACCGAACCAGGTCTGAACTTCAAACTGCCCCCACCTTTGCAGAATGTGTCGTACATTGATAAACGTTTGTTGACGCTCGACAGTACGGACACCGAGCCCATGTTGACGGCTGAAAAGCAGCGCGTGATCATTGACTGGTATGTGCGCTGGCGTATTTCGGAACCTTCCGAATACATTCGCAATGTTGGTTTGAACGAGGTGGCTGGTGCTAACCAGCTCAATCGTGTGGTGCGCAATGCTTTTCAGGAGGAAATCAATAAGCGCACTGTCAAGGAATTGTTGTCGCTCAAACGGGAGGAGCTGATGGCCGATGTCAAGGCTGAAGTTCTGGACAAAGTGCGCGGTGCCAAACCCTGGGGCGTGGATGTGGTGGATGTGCGTATTACCCGCATCGATTACGTGGAAGCGATTACCGAGTCGGTCTATCGGCGCATGGAGGCGGAACGCAAGCGGGTTGCCAATGAACTGCGTTCGACAGGTGCCGCAGAAGGTGAAAAAATTCGTGCGGATGCGGATCGCCAACGGGAAGTCACTGTCGCCAATGCCTATCGCGATGCCCAGAAAATAAAGGGTGATGGCGACGCTGAGGCTGCGCGTACCTATGCAGCGGCTTTTGGACACGATGCCCAGTTTGCCCAGTTTTATCGCAGCCTTGACGCTTACAAGGCGGCATTCAACAGCAAGAGTGACGTGGTGGTGCTCGACCCTGCGTCCTCCGAGTTTTTCAAGGTATTTCGAGGTGGCGTTGGATCGGCGGCATCGACAACACCTGCTGCGAACAAGAAGAAGTAAATCTTGACCAGTGACACCATCTGGCTGGCGTTGGCCCTGGTGCTGATCATCGAAGGTCTGTTGCCATTTGCCACCCCAAATCGGTGGAGGCAGATGTTCACGCAAGTATTGGCCTTGCGTGATGGGCAGATTCGATTTATCGGCATGCTCAGCATCCTTGGCGGCATGCTGATCATTTGTTGGCTCAACTACTGAAAGACTGAAAGCTGATGCCCTTAGCCCGGTAAAATCGCGTTTTTAACAGGTACCCTTTTTTCATGTCTGCTTGGCTCTTGCCAGATCATATTGCCGATGTGCTGCCCAGCGAGGCGCGCCACATCGAAGAGATACGCCGGGATTTACTGGACATGGCGCGTCGCTACGGCTACGAGCTGGTTATTCCTCCGTTGTTTGAGCACCTGGAATCCCTGTTGTCTGGTGCCGGCGAAATGCTGGATTTACAAACGTTCAAATTGGTCGATCAGCTCTCGGGCCGTATGCTGGGGCTGCGCGCTGACAGTACGCCGCAGGTTGCCCGCATTGACGCCCACTTGCTCAATCGCAGGGGGGTAACCCGGTTGTGTTACTGCGGGCCGGTGCTCCATGCACGTCCTGGCAGTCCGCAGGCCTGTCGTGAGCCTTTGCAGTTTGGCGCCGAACTGTATGGACATACCGGACTTGAAGCCGACCTGGAAATTCTGTCCTTGACTCTGGATGTGCTCAGGGTTGCGCAGCTTGAGTCCATCGGCGTGGATATGGGTGATGCCGGCATTGTGCAGGCCTTGCTCAAGGATGTAGTCCTGAATGCCTCCGAGCGTCGCCAGCTGCACAGCGCATTGGTTGCCAAGGATGCCAATGAAATCAAGGCGTTGTGTCGCAATATACCGACGGTTATTGCCAGGGCACTGCAGGATTTGGTGCAGCTGTATGGGGATGTCCGGATTCTGGATGATGCCCTGCGGATATTACCGGCCTTGCCGGAAATCCGGCAAGCTCTGACGCAGTTGAAAACTTTGGCCCAACACCTGCACGGCGCGACGGTCTCGTTTGATCTGGCCGACTTGCCGGGTTATGCATACTACAGTGGTGCCAGATTCTCGATTTATGCCCCTGGTGCGAGCACAGCATTGGCGCGCGGCGGGCGCTACGATGAAGTAGGGGCTGTTTTCGGGCGTAGGCGCCCGGCTGTAGGTTTCAGTCTGGATATCAAGTCTTTGGCTGCGGTGGTGGCAAGGCGGCCACTGCGGGCTGCCATTCGAGCTCCGTGGAGTGAGGCGCCAGAATTACGCCAGGCGATTGCGGTCCTGCGCCATCAGGGAGAAACCGTGGTGTGCGTTTTGCCCGGCCACGAGAACGAGGTCGAGGAGTTCGATTGCGACCGTGCGCTCAGGCTGGTGGATGGCCAATGGGTCGTACAAAAACTGATTCGAGATTAATCACAGGGCAAGGCGAATAAGCTGTTTTGCCCACCAATGGATGAAGTGACTGAAATGAATGCAATCAAGGGACGCAATGTCGTCGTTGTCGGAACCCAGTGGGGGGATGAAGGTAAGGGCAAGCTGGTCGATTGGCTGACCGAAAGCGCACAGGGTGTGGTGCGCTTTCAGGGGGGGCACAATGCAGGCCATACCCTGGTCATCAATGGAGTTAAAACCGCCCTGCACCTGATTCCCAGTGGCATCATGCGCACGGGTGTGCGTTGCTACATTGGTAACGGAGTGGTGCTGTCAACCGCCAAGTTATTCGAAGAGATTGAAGGGCTGGAAAAAGCCGGTGTTGAGGTACGCTCGCGTTTGCGCATCAGCGAGGCTTGTCCCTTGATTCTGCCATTCCATGCGGCACTTGATCTGGCACGCGAGGCCGCACGTGAAAAGAGTGGTGTTGCCAAAATTGGCACTACCGGACGTGGTATCGGTCCGGCTTACGAAGACAAGATTGCCCGCAGGGCACTGCGGGTGCAAGACCTTCGCCATCCCGAACGTTTTGCGGCCAAGCTGCGCGACCTGTTGGACTTGCACAACCATGTGCTGGGTTCTTATCTGGGCGCGGCCAGCGTTGATTTCGGTGCGGCGCTGGCCCCTTTCATGGCCCAGGGGCGGGTGCTGTTTGATGCGGTCTATGCGCAAGCCATGCAGCATGCCGAACCGCTCAAACCCATGATGGCCGATGTGTCGCGCGAACTCAATGATGCCTATTCCAGCGGTGCCAACCTGCTGTTTGAGGGCGCGCAAGGAACGTTTCTCGATATTGACCATGGAACCTATCCTTTTGTCACTTCCAGCAACTGTGTGGCAGGCAATGCGGCTGCAGGTTCAGGGGTCGGGCCAGGCATGTTGCACTACATCCTGGGCATTACCAAAGCCTATTGCACCCGTGTGGGCGGGGGGCCATTTCCCACGGAGCTGGATTGGGAGACTCCGGGGACCGCTGGCTATCACATGAGCACCGTGGGCGCGGAAAAAGGTGTGACCACCGGACGTGCACGGCGTTGCGGCTGGTTTGATGCAGCGTTGCTCAAACGTTCGGCCCAGGTTAACGGCTTGTCCGGCTTGTGCATTACCAAGCTCGATGTGCTTGACGGCTTACCGGAATTGCAGTTATGCACGGGTTATCGCATGGAGGGTATGGATGGTATGGATAGTGTTATCCTGGATATTCTGCCCATGGGGGCCGACGACATTGCACGTTGCTCCCCGGTCTACGAAACCATGCCTGGCTGGAGCGAAAGCACGGTTGGTATTACCGAGTATGCACGTTTGCCGCTTGCCGCCAGGCGTTATCTGGAACGTATCGAGCAAGTCACTGGTGTGCCGGTTCATATGGTTTCCACCAGTCCTGACCGGGACCATACCATCATCCTGCACCATCCCTATCTTGTCGGCTGAATTGGCCTCTATCGCTTGTATACCAGGCGAGAGAAGCTATAAATACAGGAGCATCCCATGTTGACTGAAGACGGTAAGCACCTTTATGTGAGCTCCGACGAGTACCATAATCTGATTGAAAAGCTGGCCATCAATATCCATCAGTCGGGCTGGGAGTTTGACACCATCCTGTGTCTGGCACGTGGCGGTATGCGCCCCGGTGACATACTGTCGCGGGTGTTTGACAAGCCCCTGGCCATCATGTCTACCAGTTCTTACCGCAGAGAAGGTGGTACCGTGCAAGGCGATCTGGACATTGCCCACTACATCACCACCCCCAAAGGCGAGATTGCCGGGCGTGTTCTGCTCGTGGATGATCTTGCGGACTCCGGCCATACTTTGCAGGCCGTGATCCAGCAACTAAAGACCAGATACGCCGCCATCAGCGAACTGCGCAGCGCGGTGCTGTGGGTCAAGGATTTGTCGGTTTTTCGTCCCGACTACAGCGTTGAATTCCTGCCTACCAACCCCTGGATTCATCAGCCGTTTGAGAGTTACGATGTCATGCGGCCGGAACAACTCGTGCAAAAATGGAACGCCTGACGCATCCGACCACCGGATTGATACACCACCCCTATTCCGCTCCGCAGGGGTTTGATGCGCCCATGCCAGGTGTATTCAAGGCCTCGACCGTATTCTTTCCGACGGTGGCTGCCTTGCGTAGCCGCGAATGGAAAGACAAGTCTGCCTACACCTATGGTCTGCATGGCACACCCACTACCTTTGTGCTGGAAGAACGTTTGAGTACCCTGGAGGGTGGTTTGCAGTGTGTACTGGCCCCCAGCGGTTTGGCGGCGCTGGCGCTGGTGGCATTGGCGCTATTGCAATCGGGTGACGAGGTGCTGCTGCCGGACAACGCTTATAGCGCCTATAAACCGCTGTTCGACTGTGAGTTGAAGCATTGGGGAATATCCTACCAGGTCTACAACCCCATGGATATTGCCGACATGCAGGCGCGCATCTCGGCGCGAACACGCCTGGTGTGGATCGAGGCCGCTGGCTCGGTGACGCTGGAATTCCCGGATATTCGGGCTTTGGTGCGTACCTGCAAGGCGCATGGTGTATTGGTGGCCCTGGACAATACCTGGGGTGCGGGGCTGGCGTTTAATCCGTTTGATTTGCAGCCCGGTATGGAGCCATTGGGTGTCGATATTTCAGCCCACGCCCTGACCAAGTACCCCAGCGGCGGGGGCGATGTCCTGATGGGCAGTGTAATTACGCGCGACCCGGATCTGCATATGAAGATCAAGCTCACGCACATGCGTTTGGGCTTGAACGTGGGGGCCAACGATGCCGAGGCGGTATTGCGTGCGCTGCCGAGTATGCCTTTGCGCTACCAGGCGCACGACCAGAGCGCGCGTGCCCTGGCGTTGTGGTGCCAGTCCCGTCCTGAATTCGCGCAGGTGTTGCATCCGGCATTGCCGGACTCCCCAGGGCACGCGCACTGGAAAAGTTTGTGCAAGACTGGGTTGGGTGCTGCTGCCGGTTTGTTCAGCGTGGTAATTTCTCCGCGCTATGCACAAAACCAGGTTGATGCATTTTGTGAGGCTTTGCGCTTGTTTCGTATTGGCTATAGCTGGGGTGGTCCCATCAGTCTGGTCGTGCCCTATAACCTGAATTCCATGCGCCAAACCTGGCCAGAACATATTGCCCGTGGTACGGTGGTGCGCTTTGCCATTGGCCTGGAGGCGGTGGAAGACCTGCGTGCCGACCTGGAGCAGGCGTTAAACGCTTTGCTTCAATAGGTTGGGTCGATGCAAAACCGTCAACTGTTGGCGCTGGTTGTTGCGCCAGCGTTCGATTTGCGCGTGGTTGCCAGAACGTAAAACGTCTGGTACCGGGTTGCCATTCCAGTTCTCCGGGCGGGTGTAGTGGGGGCAATCCAGCATACCGTTCAGTGATGGATTGAAGCTATCCTGCTGGTGGCTGGCCGCATCCGATAACACGCCAGGTTGCAGGCGGGCCACGGCATCAATCAAGGCTATGGCTGCTATTTCACCACCCGAGAGCACAAAATCCCCCAGACTGATTTGCTCATCCACCAGGGTATCAATAAAGCGTTGGTCAATGCCCTCATAGCGGCCGCAAATCAGAATGGCGCCGGTACTTGCGGACCAACGCTGTACCATGGCATGGTTCAGGTGTTGGCCAATGGGCGAAAACAATACCACCGGGGCGGCATCATTGCGTTGCAATTTTGCATGCGCAACCGCCTTTCTCAATGGCTCGGCCATCATGACCATGCCCGGTCCGCCACCAAACGGGCGGTCGTCCACGCGGCGGTAGTTGCCCTCGGCAAAGTCTCTGGGATTGGTACATTGCACCGCAACCTGCCCAGACGCAAAGGCACGCCGGGTCACACCCAGGCGCAGAAATGGCGCGAATAGCTCCGGGAAGAGGGTTACGACATCAAAGCGCATGCACCCGCTCAACCCTAGTAGTCCGTTTGCCAATCCACGCGGATGCGGCGCGCTTGCAGGTCCACTGCGTCGATGTAGGCGGAAACGAAGGGGATGAGGCGTTCACATACCTTGCCGTGCTGGAGGTGCTCCAGCACGAGTACGGTTTGCGGACCTGTTGACAGCAGTTCACGCACCGTACCAAGTGGCTCATCCTGGCGGTTGTAGATATCCAGTCCGATCAGATCAACCCAGTAGTATTCATCCTCGGCAGGAGTTGGAAAACTGGAGCGTGCAATGAAGATACGTGCCCCGCGCAAAGCCTCGGCGGCATCGCGGCCATCAATGTCGTGTGCAGTTGCAACCACCGCGTCGGCATGTTCCCGGGCTTCCTTTATCGCCAGACGCACCGCACCGGAAAATGCGGGTTCTCTTCCCCGTTCGGGGGGCAACAGGAACCAGCGTTTGGAAGAAAAAAGCGCCTGTGGATGGGCGCTATAAGGTACAACTTTGAACCAGCCTTTGATTCCCCACGCATCTGCAATGCGCCCGACTTCGATGGCATCCGCCGGCAGTTTAGCAGGTTCGAGTTCGGGCAGCACAAGGCATCAAGCGGCTTTTTTGGCAGCTTGCTGGATCAGACGTTCTACTGTAGGTGAGGCCTGCGCGCCCACGCTACGCCAGTAGGTCAGGCGATCCTGGATAATGCGCAGACCCTCTTCACTGGCGGTTGCAATCGGGTTATAAAAACCGATGCGTTCAATAAAGCGGCCATCGCGCCGGGTGCGCTTGTCGGCCACAACAACATTGAAAAACGGGCGTGCCTTTGCACCGCCACGGGCGAGTCGGATGACGACCATGATTTATCCTTTGGGTGGCAGAAATTGCCTTGAAGTATTGTGAAGTATTACATTCAAAGTTGAGACACGCGACTGACCACCCGGCCAGCGACACTCTGAATAGCCGCGCATTGTAACCGGATCGAAGAAATCACTAAAAAATCTGCAGACTGACCCAGTAGGCCACGGCTGCTACAAATGCACTGGCCGGGATGGTGAATATCCAGGCCCAGACGATATTGCCCGCAACCCCCCAGCGCACGGCGCTGGCGCGTTGTGTGGAGCCAACCCCCACAATGGCGCCGGTGATGGTATGCGTCGTGGATACCGGAATACCAACGGCAGTGGCCAAAAACAAAGTGATGGCACCACCCGTTTCTGCACAAAAACCACCGACCGGTTTGAGTTTGGTAATGCGCTGGCCCATGGTTTTGACGATGCGCCAGCCACCAAACAGCGTGCCCAACCCGATGGAGGCGTAGCAACACACAATGACCCAGTTGGGAGGGGATTTGTCTGCCGTTGCGGCATAACCGGTTGAAATCAACAACATCCAGATGATGCCAATGGTTTTTTGAGCGTCATTACCGCCATGTCCCAGGCTATAAGCCCCTGCGGACACCAGTTGCAAGCGCCTGAACCATTTATCAACGCGCGATGGGCGAACGCGGCGAAACGCCCAGGCGACCGCCAGCATGATGGCCGATCCCAGTAAAAAACCGAGCAAGGGCGAAACGAAGATAAAAACCACCGTCCTGAGAATGCCTGTCGATATCAAGGTTCCGGCGCCCGACTTTGCGATCACCGCTCCCACAATCCCGCCGATCAATGCATGCGAAGAACTGCTGGGGATTCCGTAATACCAGGTGAGGACGTTCCAGGTAATGGCCCCCAGCAATGCACCAAACACCACATGGGTATCGACCACGCCAGGCTGCACAATGCCTTTGCCCACGGTGGCAGCCACGCTGAGCTGGAATACAAAAATTGCAACGACGTTGAAGAACGCTGCAAAAAGTATGGCTTGTCCAGGCTTTAGCACGCCGGTAGACACCACGGTGGCAATCGAGTTGGCTGCGTCATGAAACCCGTTCATGAAGTCAAACAGCAAGGCAAGTGCTACCAGCAAAACCACGACCCACAGGGTTGTATGTACGGCATCCATCGGGTGATCGTGTGTGTTCGGTTCAGGAGTTTTCGAGGATGATGCCCTCAATCACGTTGGCTACGTCTTCGCACTTGTCGGTAATGGTTTCGAGCAACTCATAAATGGCTTTGAGCTTGATGACTTCACGCACATCGGGTTCTTCCCGAAACAATTTGCTCATGGCGGTGCGCAGTACGCGGTCTGCATCGCCTTCCAGCCGGTCAATTTCTTCACAGGTTTTGAGTGCCGCTTCCGCCGTGGAGCTTTCCGCAATCTCGCCCAGCAGGCTGACCGCATCACGCACCCGTTCGCAACACCTGACGCTCAAATCGGTCAGACGCAAAATTTCATCCGTCATGTGGCGCACGTCGTACAGTGCCATGGTCTCGGCCGAGTCCTGGATCAGATCCGTCACATCATCCATGGTGTTGATGAGCGAATGAATCTGCTCACGGTCAAAGGGGGTGATGAATGTGGTGTGAATGGCCTTGTTGCAGTCGTGTGTCACCCGGTCAGCAGCACGCTCGGCATCATCAACCTCCTGGTTGTATTTGGCTCGCAAATCCAGGTCACCATAGTTGGCTACCAGTTTGGAGAACGCATGTGCCGCCTCCACAATGCGATTGGCGTGCTGGTTGAACATCTCGAAGAAATTGCCCTCACGGGGCATGAACTTTCCAAACAGCAACACGTTCTCCTCAACCAAAAATACAAAACTCCAACAGTCATCACCGATGCGCGCAGAGTGCGCAGAGTGTAAGCGCCAGCAAAAGCTGCGTTACACGCTGGCAGCTGCTTCAGTGTAGTCCGCGATCTTGTCAAAGTTCAGGTACTGGTACACCTTGTCGCTGGCGGCGGTTAATACACCCATGTCGGCCAGGTACTCCGCCTTGCTGGGAATGCGTCCCAGCTTGGAACAGATGGCGGCCAGTTCCGCAGAACCCAGGTACACGTTGCTGTTTTTCCCCAGGCGGTTGGGGAAGTTGCGGGTTGAGGTGGAAAATACCGTGGCACCTTCCTTGACCTGTGCCTGGTTGCCCATGCACAGGCTGCAACCGGGCATCTCCATGCGGGCACCCGCACCGCCGAGTATCCCGTAATGGCCCTCGTCGCTGAGTTGTTTGGCGTCCATTTTGGTCGGGGGTGCAATCCACAACCGGACCGGAATGTCGCGCTTGCCTTCCATCAGTTTGCTTGCTGCGCGGAAGTGGCCGATATTGGTCATGCATGAACCAATGAATACTTCGTCGATTTTTGCTCCGGCGACTTCGCTCAAGGTTTTGACATCATCGGGGTCGTTCGGACAGGCCAGAATCGGTTCATGGATGTCGGCCAGATCGATTTCGATCACGGCGGCGTATTCGGCATCCGCATCGCCCTTGAGCAACTGCGGATTTTTTAGCCAGGCTTCCTGGGCGGCAATGCGACGTGCCAGCGTGCGGGCATCGGCATAACCATTGGCGATCATCCACTTCATCATGGTGACGTTGCTGGTGATGTATTCCTGAATCGGCTCCTTGTTCAGATGCACGGTGCAACCGGCGGCGGAGCGCTCGGCGGAGGCATCGGACAGCTCGAATGCCTGCTCGACCTTCAGATCGGGCAAGCCCTCGATTTCGAGAATGCGACCGGAAAAAATATTTTTCTTGCCCTTCTTTTCCACCGTGAGCAAACCAGCCTTGATGGCGTACAGCGGAATGGCGTTGACCAGATCACGCAAGGTAACACCGGGTTGCATCTTGCCCTTGAAGCGCACCAACACCGACTCGGGCATGTCCAGCGGCATTACGCCGGTGGCAGCGGCAAATGCCACCAATCCGGAGCCAGCGGGAAACTGATGCCAATTGGAAAGCGGGTGTGGCTGTCGCCGCCGGTACCTACCGTATCGGGCAGCAACATGCGGTTCAGCCAGGAGTGGATCACGCCATCGCCGGGACGCAAGGCCACGCCGCCGCGCGTGCTGATGAATTCGGGCAAATCGTGGTGCATCTTCACGTCCACCGGCTTGGGGTACGCTGCGGTGTGGCAGAACGACTGCATGACCAGATCGGCACTGAAACCCAGGCAGGCTAGGTCCTTGAGTTCGTCGCGCGTCATCGGGCCGGTGGTGTCTTGCGAGCCAACCGAGGTCATGCGGGGTTCGCAATAGGTGCCGGGGCGCACACCTTGCCCTTCGGGTAGTCCGCAGGCACGTCCCACCATTTTCTGCGCCAGGCTGAAACCTTTTTTGGTATCGTCCGGGTCGTGTGGCAGGCGGAACAGGGTGGACGGCGCCAAGCTCAGCGCTTCGCGTGCCTTGGCAGTCAAGCCCCGACCAATGATGAGGGGAATGCGGCCACCGGCACGTACTTCGTCGAACAGCACCTCGCTCTTGACCTGGAAGGTGGCGATTTCCTTGCCGTCCTTGAGTGCCTTGCCGTCATAGGGGCGCAGTTCCACCACGTCACCCATGTTCATTTGACCCACGTCCAGTTCGATGGGCAGCGCACCGGCATCTTCCATGGTGTTGTAGAAAATCGGCGCGATCTTGGACCCCAGGCAGACGCCTCCGAAGCGCTTGTTGGGCACGTAGGGGATGTCTTCGCCGGTAAACCACAGTACCGAGTTGGTGGCAGACTTGCGGGAAGAGCCGGTTCCGACCACATCGCCCACGTAGGCCACCAGATTGCCACGGGCACGCAGCTCTTCGATGAACTTGACCGGGCCACGCTTGCCATCTTCTTCGGGTGTGATGCCGTCGCGCTTGTTTTTCAGCATGGCCAGGGCATGCAACGGAATGTCGGGGCGGCTCCAGGCGTCGGGTGCGGGCGAGAGGTCGTCGGTATTGGTCTCGCCGGTGACCTTGAAGATGGTCACGGTGATGCTCCTGGGCACTTCGGGGCGGCTGGTGAACCACTCGGCATCGGCCCAGCTTTGCAGTACCGACTTGGCGAATGCATTGCCCTTGTCGGCCTTTTCCTTGACGTCATGGAACTGGTCGAACATCAGCAGCGTTTTTTTCAGACCTTCGGCAGCTTGTGCGGCGACTGCGGCATTGTCGAGCAGGTCCACCAGGGGACTGATGTTGTAGCCTCCCAGCATGGTGCCCAGTAGCTCGGTTGCTCGTGCAGGACTGATCAGCGGGCATTTTTCGCTGCCATGCGCCACTGCCGCCAGGTAGCTGGCCTTGACTTTGGCAGCATCGTCCACGCCGGCCGGGATGCGGTGGGTGATCAGTTCGAGCAGCGTGGCCTCCTCGCCAGTCGGCGGAGCCTTCAGTAGTTCAATCAACTGCTGTGTTTGTTGTGCGGACAAAGGCAGTGGCGGGATTCCCAGCGTAGCACGCTCGGCCACATGTTCACGGTAGGTCTTCAACACGGTATTCATTCCTTCAAATATCAACAAAAATGGCTGAAACCCCCGATAAACGTGCGGGGGCAGCTATCTATTCAGTAGTGGTTGCGGGTGTCGTTTGCGCAGAATCGACCGACTCGACTGGCGTGGATGGCGCTGGATCGAACAAACTGGGTGCGGGTGCAAGGCGCAGAGCTTGTGCGACTTGCAATTGTTCGGGGTGCATGCATTCATCGGCGAGGCGTTTGCCCAGCTTCTGGTTCATCAGCATGGACTTGTTGGCTATCTGTACCCAAACTGCCCCGGACGTAGCATCCTCCAGGCGCACAGCCCCGGTGCTGGTGACCACCGGAGTCATGGTATAGCGCTTTTGGCCGGCTTCCAGCAGGAAACGCCCGCTTGCGCGCTGGTCCGCCTTCATGGTGACATGGGCGCCGAGTTCGCACGGAATTTTCCCAAGGTACACTTTTTCGGCAATCGCCAATTGCTCCGGTGACAGGTCGGACGGCAACGCCACAGCGGGGGACTTCTCCATTGGCTGCGCTGCAGTCTTGGCAGGTGCGCGCGCCGCCTTGGTGGCAGTTTTGTTTTTGGCGTTGGGCTTGACCATGGCCTGCGCGGGCTGGGCAATCGACAGGGCCAAAAAACCACAAAATAACAAGCGATGCATCATCATAACGCCCTTCTGCCAGCCAATATGCGTGGCAATTTGGTTAATTTACTACAAAATTACTAGCTGCCTTCGCAGTTTTGGTGCGGCGCAGGGCGCAATTCGCCTGACATTGTGTACCAGGCGACGTGCCCTTGGCAAAATCAGAGCAGGTGGGCGACGCCGGCTTGTTCGTCCTGCAATTCCTTGAGGGTCTTGCTGATGCATTCCTGGCTGAATGCGTCTATCGGCAGACCCTCGACCACCTTGTACTCGCCGCCTTCGCACGTCACGGCAAAGCCGAACATGGTGTCTTTTGGAATGCCGTACTGGCCGTCCGAAGGAACGCCCATGGTAACCCATTTGCCGTTGGTGCCCAAGGCCCAGTCGCGCATGTGGTCAATGGCGGCGTTGGCAGCCGATGCTGCAGACGAGACGCCGCGTGCCGCGATGATGGCTGCGCCACGCTTGCCCACCGTGGGCAAGAAGGTGTTGGCGTTCCACTCGTGGTCATTGATCATGTCCTTGACACTGGCACCGCCGATGGTTGCAAAACGGTAGTCGGCGTACATGGTGGGTGAGTGGTTGCCCCATACCGCCATTTTTTCGATGTCTGCCACGGGTTTGCCAGTTTTAGCTGCCAGCTGACTCAGGGCGCGGTTGTGGTCCAGGCGCAGCATGGCGGTAAAGTTCTTGCGCGGCAGATCAGGCGCGCTCTTCATGGCGATGTACGCATTGGTGTTGGCCGGATTGCCCACGACCAGCACCTTGACGTTGCGGCTGGCAACCGCATTGAGTGCCTTGCCTTGGGCTGTGAAGATTTCGGCATTGACCGCCAATAGTTCTGCTCGCTCCATACCGGGGCCGCGTGGACGCGAGCCGATCAATAGCGCATAGTCCACGTCCTTGAATGCCGTCATGGGGTCGCTATGGGCCTCCATGCCCGCCAGAAGTGGGAATGCGCAGTCCTGCAACTCCATCATCACGCCTTGCAACGCCTGCTGGGCTTTTTCGACGGGCACTTCGAGCAAACTCAAAACCACAGGCTGGTCCTTACCCAGCATTTCACCCGATGCGATGCGAAACAGAATGGCGTATCCGATTTGGCCGGCTGCTCCGGTGACGGCAACGCGGACGGGTTTTTTGCTCATGGTAGAAATGCTCCAGGAAGGGTTGAAAGAAGACCGAGTTTACCCCTGAATTTGTCGCAAAGTCAACTTGTCTTATGTCTTATATAAGATATGATTGGCACTGATTTGCACGTCCCTTCCTTATGTCTGCAACGCCTATGGTTTCCACTGCCAATGCTAGTAACCCAGCCATGCCAAGCATGGGTGCGAGCGACGCGATTGCCGTGCAGCAAACCCCGGTACAAACCCCGGCATTCAGTCCGTTGTACCAGCAAATCAAGGTGTTGCTCTTGCAAAGCCTTCAATCGGGTGAGTGGAAACCCAGCACGGCGATTCCCAGCGAGGTCGAGTTGGCCGCACGCTTCAAGGTTAGTCAGGGTACCGTGCGCAAGGCAATTGATGAGCTTGCGGCCGAACATCTGCTGGTCCGGCGCCAGGGTAAGGGCACTTTTGTCGCTACCCACGCCGAGCACCACGTGCAGTATCGTTTCCTCAAGCTGATTCCTGATAACGGCAACACCAACAGTGAGGGGCCGGCGCAGCGTCGCATCATCGATTGCAAGCGCGCACGGGCTTCGGCGGACGTGGCACGGGCACTGGCCATTCGCGCCGGGGACGCTGTGTTGCAGGTGCGTCGCGTTCTGTCATTTTCCCAGGTGCCCACCATTCTTGAGGATCTGTGGTTGCCTGCTGCACCGTTCAAAGGCCTGACCGCCGAGCGACTCACCCATTACGATGGCCCGATGTATGCGTTGTTCGAAAAAGAGTTTGCTGTGCGGATGGTGCGCGCGGAAGAAGAAATCCGGGCTGTTTTGCCCGACGCACAGCAATGCGAATTGCTGCAAGTCGGGCCGCACACACCCTTGTTGAGCGTCGAGCGTATCGCTTACACCTACAACGATACGCCGATGGAGATGCGTCGCGGCCTGTATCTGACGGACCGGCATCACTATCGAAATGCGTTAAATTGAACAAAAACCAGCTTCGGTCTGAAACCTCCCCCTTCGGGGGGATAAAATTCACTTTTCGCCCCCGAAGGGGTGTGGATTGAAACCGACAATCACCCAGAAAGCCTGACTATGCCTGAGATGAGTTCTTCTTCCCGTGCCAACCGGCCAGAGTTCCGCAATATCCATGCTTTTGACGATTTACCGGGGTATCGCTGGCCTTTGGCGGCGCTGGTTTCGGGTATGCACCGTGCCAGCGGGTTGATTCTGTTCCTGTGCATGCCATTCATTGTCTGGATGTTTGACACGTCTGTGAGTTCCGAGCTCTCTTTTGCGCGTTTTACCTCGGTTTTCAATAATGGCATCGGGGGAGTCCCCGGTGTGCTGGTCAAATTGGCGGCACTGGGCTTGATCTGGGCATATCTGCACCATTTCTTTGCCGGTATTCGGCACATCCGCATGGACATTTTTCATACCGTGACCAAGGAGGCTGGCCAAAAGACAGCGCAGTTGACACTGGTGCTGAGTCTGGGGCTGACGCTGGCTCTTGGTGCCAAGTTGTTTTATTGATCGCTCCACGCGCATAAGGCACGCCCCGGCGTGACCTTGTCCGTCTTTTTCAACCCCTTTGCAGGAATTGTTCATGTCTGTTAATTTTGGCTCCAAGCGTCTTGTCGTTGGTGCGCACTATGGTCTGCGCGACTGGCTCGCCCAGCGGGTGACGGGTGTACTGATGGCCCTTTTCACCTTTATCGTTCTGGCGCAGGTTTTGCTGACCAAGGGCAAGATCGGGTATGAACAATGGGCTGGCATTTTTTCCACGCAGTGGATGAAAAGCCTGACTTTTTGCGTGATCCTTGCCTTGCTGTACCACGCCTGGGTTGGTATGCGGGAAATTTTCATGGACTACATCAAGCCGGTGGCGTTGCGTTTGCCGCTGCAGGTTTTCGCCATTGTCTGGCTCCTGGGCTGCGCGGGATGGGCGCTTCAGGTTCTCTGGCGTCTTTAAAGCAACCCCATCCACGAGACCCACCATGACTTATTCCATCAATAGTATTAGCAAAAGAAAATTTGACGTCGTTATCGTCGGGGCTGGCGGCTCCGGCATGCGTGCTTCGCTACAGCTGGCCCGGGCGGGGCTCAATGTGGCCGTCCTGAGCAAGGTGTTCCCCACCCGTTCGCATACCGTCGCGGCCCAGGGGGGTATTGGTGCCTCGCTGGGCAATATGAATGATGACAACTGGCACTACCATTTTTACGATACCGTCAAGGGGTCGGATTGGCTTGGCGATCAGGATGCCATTGAGTTCATGTGCCGGGAGGCTCCCAAGGTGGTGTACGACCTGGAGCACATGGGTATGCCGTTTGATCGCAATCCGGACGGAACCATTTACCAGCGTCCCTTTGGTGGACATACCGCCAACTACGGCGAAAAAGCGGTGGAGCGTGCCTGCGCTGCCGCTGACCGCACGGGACATGCGATGCTGCACACGCTGTACCAGAAAAATGTGGAAGCCAAGACCAGCTTTTTCGTTGAGTGGATGGCACTGGATCTGGTGCGTGATGCTGATGGTGATGTCGTTGGCGTGACCGCGCTGGAGATGGAAACCGGTGATCTGTACGTCCTGCACGCCAAGACGGTGTTGTTGGCAACCGGCGGGGCAGGGCGCATTTTTGCCGCCTCCACCAACGCCTTTATCAATACAGGCGATGGCCTGGGGCTGGCAGCACGCGCCGGAATTCCTCTGCAGGATATGGAGTTCTGGCAGTTTCATCCCACCGGAGTCGCAGGCGCAGGGGTATTGCTGACCGAAGGTTGTCGTGGGGAAGGGGCCATTTTGCTCAACAGCAATGGCGAGCGCTTCATGGAACGTTATGCGCCGACCCTGAAAGACCTGGCACCGCGCGATTTTGTTTCGCGTTCCATGGACCAGGAAATCAAGGAGGGGCGTGGTTGCGGTCCGAACAAGGATTACGTGCTTCTCAAACTGGATCACCTTGGTGCCGAAACCATCCACAAACGCCTGCCTTCGGTGTATGAGATCGGGGTCAACTTCGCCAACGTGGATATCACACGCGAGCCCATTCCCGTGGTGCCCACCATCCACTACCAGATGGGGGGCATTCCGACCAACATCAATGGTCAGGTGGTGGTTCCCAAGGGTGATGTGCATAACGCGGTGGTCAATGGCCTGTATGCCGTGGGTGAGTGTTCCTGTGTCAGCGTACACGGCGCCAATCGGCTCGGCACCAATTCCTTGCTCGATCTGCTGGTGTTTGGCCGGGCAGCTGGGGACCACATTGTCGCGTTCGCCGGCAAGTCCATATCCCACAAGCCCTTGCCCGCCGATGCTGCTGAACGTACCCTGGCGCGGCTGGCGCGGCTGGATAATGCGACCAGTGGCGAATATGCGCAGACGGTTGCCGATGACTTGCGTGCCAGCATGCAACTGCATGCCGGTGTATTTCGTACCCAGGCCAGCATGGACCAGGGTGTGGGCAAGATTGCCGAATTGCGCAAGCGTGTCAATGCCATCAACCTCAAGGACAAGTCCAAGGTGTTCAATACGGCGCGTATCGAGGCGCTGGAGGTTGAAAATCTGATCGAGGCAGCGCAGGCCACCATCGTATCGGCTGCCGCACGCCACGAAAGCCGTGGCGCCCACACCGTCAATGACTATGGGGATACTGCGGCGCATCCCAATGGCCGCAATGACACGGACTGGCACAAGCATACCCTTTGGCACAGTGAGACGAACTCTTTGAGCTACAAGCCCGTGCAAATGAAGCCGTTGACGGTTGACTCCGTGCCCCTGAAAGTAAGGACATTCTGACCATGAGCAAGCGCAATTTTTCCATCTACCGTTTTGATCCGGATAAGGATGCCAAGCCTTACATGCAGTCGATTGAGGTTGAACTTGATGGCAGCGAGCGCATGTTGCTGGATGCGCTGATGAAGCTCAAAGCCATTGATCCCAGCATCTCATTCCGTCGTTCGTGCCGTGAAGGTGTGTGTGGCTCGGATGCCATGAATATCAATGGAAAGAACGGCCTGGCCTGCCTGACCAATATGCTCACCCTGCCGGATACGATTGTGCTCAAACCCTTGCCGGGTCTGCCGGTCATCCGTGATCTGATCGTGGACATGACGCAGTTTTTCAAACAGTACCATTCCATCAAGCCCTATTTGATCAATACCTCGGTTGCGCCCGAGAAAGAGCGTTTGCAAAGTCCGCTGGAGCGTGAAGAGCTCAACGGCCTGTACGAGTGTATTTTGTGTGCCAGTTGTTCCACCAGTTGCCCCAGCTTCTGGTGGAATCCGGACAAGTTTGTCGGTCCTGCGGGTTTGCTGCAGGCTTATCGTTTCCTGGCGGATAGCCGTGACCAGGCAACAGCTGAGCGTCTGGACAACCTTGAAGACCCGTACCGCTTGTTTCGTTGCCACACCATCATGAATTGTGTGGATGTGTGTCCCAAGGGGCTTAATCCCACTCGGGCAATTGGCAAGATCAAGGAAATGATGGTTCTGCGTAGTGTCTAATATGGTCGGTACGCATGAAAATGAGGAGTTGCTCGATGCACCTGGACTGAGCCGGTTGCGGTGGCGTTGTCGCCGTGGTTTGCTGGAAAATGATCTGATCATTGAGCGATTTTTTAAACGCTTTGGCGATACGCTGACACGCAGACATGCCCAGGCGTTGGAGTCGCTGATGGATTTGAGTGACAATGATTTGCTGGACCTGCATTTGGCACGCAAGTCGCTGGAACAGGTAGAGCCGCATCTGCTGCATCTGGTACGTGCGGATGTATCCGAAGTTTTGAATCTGCTACTTTTAAGAGAAACCCGTTGAAAAGGCAAGAAAATGAAGCTATCTGACAATAAAGCAACCCTGTCGTTCAGCAACGGCAGCCCCAGCGTCGATTTGCCTGTTTATCAGGGCAGTGTGGGGCCGGATGTCATTGACATTCGCAAACTGTACGCGCAAACCGGGATGTTTACTTATGATCCGGGTTTCCTGTCCACTGCTGCCTGCCAATCGGCCATCACCTACATTGATGGCGATAAAGGGGAACTGCTGTACCGGGGCTATCCCATCGAACAGTTAGCTACCAGCTGCGACTTTATGGAAACCTGCTACCTCTTGCTATACGGGAACTTGCCAAATGTGCAAGAGAAGGTCTCTTTCGTCAAGACGATCAAGGACCACACCATGGTCAATGAGCAGATGCAGTTTTTCTTGCGCGGCTTTCGCCGTGACGCGCATCCGATGGGCATCATGACCGGTTTGGTGGGAGCATTGTCCGCCTTTTACCATGAAGGGTCCGATCTGAATAACCAGAAACGTCGGGAAATTGCCGAATTCCAGCTAATTTCCAAAATGCCAACCCTGGTGGCTATGGCTTACAAGTACAGCATCGGTCAGCCTTACATGTATCCCAAGAATCATCTGAGTTACGCAGGTAACTTCCTGCACATGATGTTTGCTACACCGTGCGAGGAGTATGTTGTCAATCCGGTGATGGAGCGCGCGCTGGATCGCATTTTCGTACTGCATGCTGACCATGAGCAAAATGCTTCGACTTCAACTGTGCGCCTGTGCGGTTCTTCTGGCACGAATCCGTTTGCTGCGATTGCCGCAGGTGTCGCCTGCCTCTGGGGACCTGCCCACGGCGGTGCCAATGAAGCTTGTCTGAATATGTTGGAGGACATCCAGAGAATGGGCGGCGTTAGCAAGGTTGGCGAGTTCATGACTCAGGTCAAGGACAAGAATTCCGGGGTCAAGCTGATGGGTTTTGGCCACCGTGTGTACAAGAACTATGATCCGCGTGCCAAATTGATGCAGGAAACCTGTAAAGAGGTGCTCGCGGAGTTGGGGTTGGAGAATGACCCCTTGTTCAAACTGGCCATGGCCCTGGAAAAGATTGCGCTTGAAGACGACTACTTCGTCCAGCGCAAGCTCTATCCGAATGTGGATTTCTATTCTGGAATAGTGCAGCGTGCGATTGGCATACCTGTCAGTTTGTTCACCGCTATTTTTGCCCTGGCGCGCACGGTTGGCTGGATTGCCCAGCTCAATGAAATGATTGTTGACCCAGAGTACAAAATTGGCCGTCCGCGCCAACTGTTCGTCGGCTCGACGCAACGCGATGTGGTGCCATTGGAACAGCGCTGATTGGAGTTGGAACCTCGATGCCGCCCGCCGCACGGCAACGTCGGCGGGCGTTTTTATGTGTAAATGTGTAATGATCGAGGTTTGCGAACTTTGAAATTATTTTGAATGGGGGTGAAAACGTGAAAGCTGCTGGAAATCTGGTTGGGATGGTTGGCTGGCGTGGCATGGTCGGCTCCGTTTTGATGGAACGTATGCAAGCCGAAGGCGACTTTGCGCTGATTGAGCCGGTGTTCTTCTCTACCTCCAATGCTGGCGGTCAAGCGCCTGTCCAAGCCAGGAACGAAACTACGCTGCACGACGCATTTGACATTGATGCACTCAAACGTTGCGATATTGTCATCAGCGCCCAGGGGGGCGACTACACCACGGAGGTGTTTCCCAAGTTGCGTAGCGCGGGTTGGTCGGGGCACTGGATTGATGCCGCTTCAACCTTGCGTATGCAAAAGGACGCCATCATCATCCTGGACCCGGTGAATATGCCCGTGATCCAGAATGCCTTGTCCAAGGGGATAAAAAACTGGATCGGGGGTAATTGCACCGTGAGTTGCATGTTGATGGGCGTGGGGGCGCTGTATAAGGCGGGTCTGGTGGAATGGATGAGTACCCAGACCTACCAGGCAGCCTCCGGTGGCGGTGCACAGCACATGCGCGAGTTGCTGACCCAGTACGGCGCGCTGCACGCGGAGGTGAAAACCCTGCTGGACGATCCGAAGAGCGCCATATTGGAGATTGATCGCAAGGTAATTGCCAGACAGCGCGCACTCACCGCTACAGAAACTGCCAACTTTGGCGTTCCGCTGGGTGGTTCGCTCATCCCCTGGATTGACAAGGATTTGGGGCTAGGTAAACAGCCCGGTGAACCCGGTTGGGGGCAGTCCAGGGAGGAGTGGAAAGGCATGGCGGAAACCAACAAGATCATGGGCCTGGGGGAAGAGTTTGGTTCTGCTGCAATCCCTGTGGACGGTTTTTGCGTGCGCGTTGGCGCCATGCGTTGCCACAGCCAGGCGCTGACTTTCAAGCTCAGACAAGATGTTCCGGTGGCCGACATTGAAGCCATGATTGCTGCCGATAATGCCTGGGTCAAGGTCGTTCCCAACACCCGTGAGGCCACCATCCGCGATCTGACGCCGGTGGCGGTCACTGGTACCATGACTATACCTGTGGGGCGCATCCGTAAACTGGCCATGGGTCCGCAGTACCTGGGGGCGTTTACCATTGGCGATCAGTTGCTATGGGGGGCGGCTGAACCACTGCGTAGAATGTTGCGTATCCTGCTTGATACCTGATACATTGTTGTTGGTTGACAACGATCAGGTGCATGGATACGAAACTTCGGCAAGCACCCGGGTTGTTGTGCGGGCTATTGGCTTGTCAGGCCAAGGCATTGATGTTATGGTCTTTTTTTTCTTTTGAGAGGCCGGTGGCACGGTTTCTCAATGCTCATTAAATTGCTGCTTAATCGGGCAGCAGCGGAGGCATATAAATTGATTGCTCAGTCACATCGTTGGCAAAAGACCGCCATTGCGGCCGCAGCCGCTGCATTCTTCGGCCTATCTTCTGTTGAAGCCTGGAGTTTGTCCCTTGGTCGAATTACCGTGCAATCGGCTTTGGGCGAGCCTTTGCGCGCCGAAATCGACGTGTCGGAAATTACTGCGGAGGAAGCATCTTCCCTCAGTACAAGCGTTGGGCGTCCTGAAGCGTTTTCCAAGGCTGGCCTGGAATTCAACGCCATCATGGCTAGCCTGGAGATAACGTTGCAGCGGCGCACCGACGGGCGTGCCTATCTGCGCCTAAGTAGTGACCGTCCGGTCAATGACCCGTTTGTGGATATGATCATCGAAGCCAGCTGGTCATCCGGGCGCATTCTGCGTGACTACACCTTGCTGTTTGATCCGCCGACATTGCGAAAACCAGCGACGGCATCCCCGACCTTGCCACAAATATCCGCAGCTGCAACACCGCGCAGTGCAGCAGCCACTGCAGCAGCGCCACCACCATCGGCAAGTGCGACTGCCTCTGCAGCGCCTGCGCGGCCTGTTGTTGCGCCAACTCCTCCAGATGGGGTGAAGCGGGTGATCGTGAAAGAGGGTGATACCGCAAGCAAGATTGCCAACGCGGTCAGACCCGCAGGTGTCTCTCTCGATCAGATGCTGGTAGCCTTGTTGCGTGCCAATCCGGATGCCTTTATCCACAATAACATCAACCGCATCCGTTCGGGTGCGGTGTTGAATGTCCCCGGCACTGAAAATGCCAATGCCCAGTCGCAGCAGCAGGCACCGGGGGCAAACCAGGTCTTGGTGGCCAAGAGCAAGGACTTCGGCGCTTTCCGGCGCTCGCTCGCCGCCAATGCGCCTTTGGCAGAAGTCGGTTCCGCTACCCGCAAAGCCAGTGGCAGTATTGATGCCAGGGTAGAGGACAAAAAGACACCAACGGCACCGCCTGACAAACTTACCTTGTCCAAGGGTGCCATCCAGGGCACGACGAATGATGACAAGATTGCCAAGGAGCGTGTCGAAAAAGAGTCTGCGGCGCGTGCAGCGGAAATTTCCAAAAACATCAGCGATCTGAAAAAGGTTGCTGCCGCATCGGCACCCGCATCCGAGGCGATCAAACCAGGTAGCGCACCAGCAATTCCTGCCATACCCGTTGCACCTGTTGCACCCGCTGCGCCGGTATCACTCCCTGCGCCAGCAATGCCTGTGGCATCCGTGCCAGCTTCGGCTCCGGTTACTGAACCGGCTTCTGCGCCGGTATCTGTCCCCGCCTCCGTCCCTTCCGCCCCCGAGGCTGCGGCATCAACTGTCGTAAACACACCCGTTCCGGCAAGAGTGGAGATAGAACCTTCGGGATTGATGGATGAATTGTTAGACAACCCGTGGTTGCCCATGGGGGCCGGTGGCTTGCTTGCGGTATTGGTGGGCCTGGTGTTTTGGGGTGTGCGGCGGCGCAAGAAGAAAGCGTCGGCGCACGACAGCTCCTATCTTGAAAGCCGACTGCAGCCGGAATCATTCTTTGGCACGAGTGGCGGACAGCAGATTGACACCAGCAACGAGAACCCCGCCACCGGCGGCTCTTCCATGGTGTTTCTGGCCAGCCAGATGGACGGTGGCGCGGACGATGTTGACCCGGTTGCCGAAGCGGATGTGTACCTGGCCTATGGCCGTGATGTGCAGGCAGAAGAAATTCTCAAGGAAGCCGTGCGCACCAACCCGGGCCGCTTGGCAGTGCACACCAAACTACTCGAAATCTATTACAAGCGGCGTGATGCCCAAAGTTTTGAAACCAGCGCGGAACAGGCTTACCGGCTCACTGGAGGTGCGGGTGTTGACTGGAATCGCGTTTGCGATATGGGCCTGGTGCTTGACCCGAATAACCCGCTGTACCAGCCCGGTGGCAAACCAGGCGATACCCAGGCATCCAGCTCGACAATGGGAGGTGCGTCAAGCTTTAACAGCACCATCGCCATGCCTGCGATAGCCAGGGAGGGTCCTCCAGCAGCGCCAGCCGGAGCTTCCAATCTGGACCTGGATCTCGATTTCTCCATCGACGACGAACCCGTCAGTGTTTCTGGTGACTTGCGCGCCAATCCAGTTGCTCCTGCTGCTTCACCGCAGCCCACGCAGACCGTTGCAATACCTGCAGCGCAGCAGGATGACGCCCACTCCATGGATCTGGATTTTGATATTTCCGGTGCTGTACCGCTTGCGCCAGCCCTGGAAGAGGCCCCCAAACAGGCACCGGCGCCGGATGCAGCGGGCGGTCTGGACTTTTCCACCGACGATCTGCCAAGCCTGGATATGCCTCCTGCACCGTCTACACCTCCTGCAGCGGCCCCCGCAGCAGCAGAAGGAATGTTGGAATTTGATCTGGGTTCGTTGTCGCTTGATCTTGATACGCCACCGCAAGATGCGACAGCGGAGCAGGCTGCAGATGCAGACGGTGAAGACCCCCTGGCAACCAAACTGGCTTTGGCCGAGGAATTCATCTCCATCGGTGATGAAGACGGTGCCCGTGCTTTGGTCGAGGAAGTGGTTGCTGAAGCCAGCGGTGAAATGCGTGTCAAAGCCCAGGGTATTTTGGCCAGATTGCGTTAACTTCGTTTTTTGGTATTACCGTGAGGGTGGCGTTGGGGGTGAGCTACAACGGTCTGGCTTACCGGGGGTGGCAAAGCCAGCCTTGCGGGCAGACTGTTCAGGACCGGATCGAAGCTGCATTGGGCCGTTTTGCCGACGAGCGCATCTCGACTCTGTGTGCCGGTCGTACCGACGCAGGTGTGCATGCGTTGATGCAGGTGGTGCATTTCGACACAGACCGCCAACGCGACCCTTATGCCTGGGTACGCGGCACCAATGCCTACCTGCCGCGCGACATCGCGGTGCAATGGGCGGTGTTGACATCCAGTGACTTTCACTGTCGGGCCTGTGCCATTTCGCGGCGCTACGCCTATGTCTTGCTGGAGTCAAGTGTTCGTCCCAGCGTCGAAACAGGGCGCGTCGGTTGGTCCTTTCAGACTTTGCAACAGGATCGCATGGAAGAGGCGGCCAACTGTTTGTTGGGCGAGCATGATTTCAGTTCGTTTCGCGCGTCCGCATGCCAGGCGCTGAGTCCGGTGAAAACCCTGCATGCCATCCGTTTTTATAAACGCGGTGCCTATTGGCGCATCGAGTTTGAAGCCAACGCTTTTTTACACCACATGATTCGCAACATCATGGGGTGTCTGGTGCAAATCGGCCAGGGAAAGAAGCCACCTGTATGGATAGCTGAAGTCTTGGCCGCACGCAGCCGCAAGTGTGCCGCACCCACTTTCTCCCCCGATGGCTTGTACTTTCTCGGGCCGCGCTACGCGACGCAATGGGGGATGCCCGAGCGTACCGCCGCCTTTGATTTTTTGCCATGAACCCTGCCATGCATACACGTACCCGTATCAAAATCTGCGGCCTTACCAGGGAGGAAGACGTGGACGCCGCCGTCAGCGCTGGCGTTGATGCCATTGGTTTTGTGCTCTATGCGCCCAGCCCGCGTTATGTAACCCCGGAGCGTGCAGCGCAACTGGCCAAACGATTGCCGCCATTTGTCACGCCGGTGCTGCTGTTTGTCAACGCATTTGCTACAGATGTGATAGCTACTTGCGCACGTATACCGGGGGCTACAGCCCAATTCCATGGTGATGAAACCGTTTTTGACTGCATGGTTGCAACGCAAAACGCCACCCGGCCCTACCTGCGTGCTGCCCGCATTCCTTTGGGGGCGGATGCCACCCGGTTTGACCTGGTTCAATTTGCCCGCGAATTTTCTAGTGCCCAGGCCATTTTGCTTGATGCCTATGTGGATGGCTACGGGGGGGGAGGCCATGTTTTCGACTGGTCACTGCTGCCGCCAATCGTTCCCGCGCACCTCGTCCTCGGCGGTGGATTGACCCATGCCAATGTGGGGACTGGCATCGCCAGGTTGCGTCCGCGCTGCTACTCCCTGTCCGTTGATGTCAGCTCGGGTGTTGAAGCCATCGACGCTGCGGGAAAGCCCCAAAAGGGCATCAAGGACCCGGCAAAGATCGGTCAATTTGTCGCTGCCGTGCGCGCTGCGGATGAAAGTTTTGTGTGATGCCCGGCACTTTCCTTTGCCGTTCCATTTTTCGGTTTGCTATTTTCTTGATAGCCACCCTCGCTCTATCCATAAGCGTAGCAGGGCAAAAAGGCCGCAAGCACAAACGCGCTGCTGTCGGTGCGTTGTACGCCACCCGTGCGGATGTGATGCAGCAGGCGCAGGAGCTCGCCCAGCGCCTGGAGCTCGACCCCCAGTGGGTGCACCATGCGCTTGCCCAGGCGCGCTACGTGCCTGCCATTGCGCAGGCCGTCTTGCCACCATCACACGGTACGGCAAAGAACTGGGCGGCGTACCGCAGCCGGTTTATTGAGCCGATCCGCATTCGCGCGGGCGTCAGATTCTGGAGTGACAACCGTGCAGCGCTGGCGCGCGCCGAGCAGGAGAGCGGCGTTCCGGCGGCCATCATTGTTGGCATCGTTGGCGTCGAATCCATCTACGGATCGCAATCCGGCAGTTACCGCGTCATGGATGCCCTGTGCACGCTGGCCTTTGACTTCCCTGCTGCACATCCACGTGCAGCGCAGCGCAGCGCTTTCTTCCGCTCGGAACTAGAGGCATTTTTGCGCCTGACGCAGCGCACCCATACCGATCCGCTGGCGCTGCGCGGCAGCTACGCAGGTGCTCTGGGCATGCCGCAATTCATGCCGTCGAACTGGGATAAGTATGGTGTTGATTTTGATGGCGATGGCCACGTTGATCTGTTTCACAGCCCGGTGGATGTGATCGGCTCTGTCGCCAATTACTTCAAGGCGTTCAACTGGCAGCGCGACATGCCAACGCACTACCCGGTCCGGTTGGTCGCGCAAGGGTTCGAAAAGTTGGCATTGCTGGCACCAGACATTGTTCCAACCTTTACACCAGCCAATTTTGTCGCCCTGGGCGCGGAACTCGACGCGGCAGCCCTGCAGCACCCCGGTTTGCTGGCCCTGGTCGAATTGCACAACGGGAAAGCTGCGCCCCAGTATCTGGCTGGAACCGATAATTTTTACGCTATCACCCGTTACAACTGGAGCAGCTATTACGCACTGGCCGTGATTGAACTTGGGAATGCAGTGGCTGCGGCCATGCAACAATAAACATCTACACCGTGTAAACCATGCCTACTACCACCGATTCTCTCCCGCCCCCCGTATCGCCCCAGGAAGACGTCACCACGACGCTGTACCGTGCCGCCATTGGCCCGGTCGGTAATGCGTACTACCTGCCACTTTTTACACGCTTTGAAGCGGCTGACCGTGCCAGCATCACCTGGAACACGGCTGCAAGTCTGCTGACGTTGAACTGGCTGATGTTTCGCCAACTCTGGGGTGCGGCCCTGGCCTACGCCGGCATTGTGGCGGGCGTTTTCGTGTTGATATTGGGTATTGGCCGTCTGGTGCTGCATTTTTCCAACACCTTGCAAATGGCCTTGCTGCTGGGTTTTGGGGTGCTGGCCTTTGTTCTGCCAGGACTCTTTGGCAATGTGCTGCTGCACACCCAATGCCGCAAACGCATGGAGCGGGCTTTGGCGGCGAATGCCAAGATAGCCGATGCCTGCGCCGAACTCACGGCCCAGGCCAGCACCCACCGACGCGCCATGATCCAGGCTGGTGCCAATGCCGTATTACTGATTCTGGCGGTGTTCCTGTACGTGCAATTTGCGCTGTTCTCCAACGTGGACGCCATGCCCCAGGGGGCACTGGAGTCAGGAAGCGTGACCCAGGAAACCCCGGCGCTGGGAATCACCGCCAGCAAACACCCGCTGCCCGCAACAGCAACAACAGCCGCAGTAACTGCAGTAACTGCAGCAGCAACTGCAACTTCGGCGCCTGCATCGGCACCGGCATCGGTCGCACCACCTCCGCCCGCGCCTCCGGCAAGCAGTGCCGCATCCAGCGCCACGGTCGTGGCCACCGCACCGGCCTTGCCTGCGACGGCGCCAGTCTCCGTGGCATCTGCCGTCGCCCAGGTTGCATCCCAGATTGCCGCGCCCGTATCCGCTCCCCCGGTTGCCCCGGCCTCCACCGCGCCGGTGGCGTTAATGCCTGTGCCTGTTGCAGCAGTGCCAAAACCAGTTGCCTCTGCTGCCGCAGTTGTCATGGCAAAAAAGCCAGGGAATGTTGCGTCTAGCGCATCTGCTGCACCTGTCGCGCCCAAACCCAAGGCCAGCGAGGCTGCGTCCAAGCCCGCCGCGAGCAATGAAAAACGGGCCGTACTCACGCCAAAACCTGCGCCTAAACCTGCGCCCAAACCGCCTGTGAAACCGGCGGCCACCACGGCTAGCGCGGCCAGCGCGGCTACTGCGGCTACCCGTGAACCCGTGAAAAGCGCAGCAGCCAGGGACAAGGGTTATTTTGTGAATGTGGGCTTGTTTTCTGTCTCCGAGAATGCTCGCAGCGTAGCGGAACGCTTGCGCGCAGCCAATCTGGAGGTGCAGCTCAAGGAGTTCAAATCCGAAACCAAGGGGACAATGACCCGTGTGCGTGTCGGCCCCTTCATCAGCCAGGAAGGTGTGCAGGATGCGGTGGAAACCATCCAGGGACTCAGGCTGGAGGCTGTGATCGTGCGACCATAAGCGAACAAATACCTTATCGAGGATATTGCACCATGGGACAAGCGCTGCGCCATCATGCATCGGGTTTCACCTATGCCGACTACCTGGGCTGGCCTGCGGGGGAGCGCTGGGAGATGATTGAGGGGCAGGCGTATGCCATGAGCCCGGCGCCCAGCAATTTTCACCAATTGATCGTCGGCGAGTTGTTTTCCAGAATTCACCAGTATTTCCGTGGCAAATCCTGCCGCCCCTTCGTCGCCCCGTTCGACGTGCGCCTGCCCCGTGCCGGAGCGGCGAATCACGAGGTTGACACAGTGGTGCAGCCGGACATCAGCCTGGTGTGTGACCCGGATAAGCTCAAGGACAACCATGGCTGCCTGGGTGCGCCGGATTGGGTGATCGAGGTCTTGTCGCCCAGCACGGCGGTACACGACCAGCGCACCAAGCGCGCGCTATACGAACGGCATGGCGTTGCAGAATACTGGCTGGTGCATCCGAGTGACCGCGCGGTGAGCATCTACCGTCTGGACAACAAGGCGTATGGCAAGCCGCTGGTGTTTGGCATGGAAGACGTTTGTTCGCCCCTGGCTTTTGCCGACCTGGTTATTGCTGTGGCGGACATTTTTTGCGATCTGCCCCCGCTGGACCCCAACGATTAGCGATTGCGATTAGCCATGCACTATCTGTAGGCTGACTCGGGCAAACTGATGACAAACTTGAACGCAGTGAAACCCAGGGCTGGTCCGGCCTTGTCCAGCACGACGCGCACGTCGGCCTCTTGCTTGTGGAGAAATGCGCGCACGGCATCCATGCCAACGCCCCGTCCGGAGACCATGGACACCTGCTCCGCCGTTGACAGGCCGGATTGGAAAATGAGATCGGCAACGTCCTGGGGGCTCGGTTGTGCGTCGGGCTTGAACAGGCCACTGGACAGGCCTTTTTCATACAACTTGTGCAATGCAAGACCGCGCCCGTCATCGCTGATATGCAACTCGGCGCCCGTGGGTGTTTTCTCGCACGCAAAACGCAGCCTTCCCTGCGCGGGCTTATTGGCCGCCAATCGGACTTCGGGTGCTTCGATGCCATGGTCCATGGCATTGCGAACAATATGCATGAACGAGCTTTTGAGCGCTTCGGCAAACAGGTTGTTAAACGCAATTTCGCCATTGACAATGTCCACTGCGGGAGTGGGTTTTCCCAGCTCCTTGGCCAGTGACGAGAGGGAGTCCACCGCACCCGATACCAGGCGCTGCAATGGAATAAAGCCCAGTTGGCCAATAGATTGCAGGAGCTGCTGTGCCTGGGGGCCGGAATCCTGCGAAGCCAAAGCCGTGGCAGCCGCCTTGAGATCGGCAATCTCTTCGTTGGAAATAAATGCACCGCGCGTTGTGAGCAAGTCGGAAGCGCGTCCTTTGCGGCCCAACTTGTTTTCGTTGACATCAATATACCGGTCAATAGCGGCCTCCACTGCGTCGAGGCCCTCCAGCAGCCGGGCAGCATTCCACTCGGCTGTCGGATCTTTGCGCAAGAGATCGTAGTCCTGCTCTGCGGCATGCGCGGCATCGGTGATGATATCCAGCTCATAAGTGCGTGCGTTGCCCTTGATGGTATGCATATTGCGGAACAAGGCGGCCACAATCTCCGGGTCTTTGCCCTTGGCCTGGGTGATCAGTTCGCGGTTGTCCGCAGCATATTGCTTGGCAGACGCAATGAAGTCATTGAATTTGCCAATGGAAATCTTGATGATTTGCGCAATCGTATCCAGTTCTTTCTTCTGATGGGCCGATGCCAGCTCCAGCGCACGCAACTGGGTCACATCCTGGACGATCAGCAAGACTTTTTCCACGGTATCCGCATCGTTGATGATGGGACTCCAGTCCATTTGCAAGACCTTGACCACGCCGTTGGGGTCTTCAATGACCATTTCCCGGGCCAGCAGGTGGCTGTTGAACGCAAACATCATGGACTCTTCGCCCACAATCGCCGCCAGTGCCACCGTGATCTGATCCTTGGTGTCCACCCCAAGCCTGGAATTGCCCAACAAGGCCTCGCCAACCTCTCTGCCAGTGAATTCGTTGATGCCAAAAATGGTCCGCATGTAGTCCGAGTACTCCGGGTGGATGCGGCTACCCGGCACCACCGTGCAAACCCCAAGCTTCATGTTTTGCAGCATGGCATTGATGTCATTGGTCTTTTGGGTCAGCTGCGCCGTGCGTTCCGTGACCCGCTGTTCCAGGGTGGCATTTTGAAGCGCGATGACGCCGAGCATCCTGACGTTATTGCGCATGAAATACACCAGCACCCCCATGAAGCAAAGATTCATCAATCCCAGTGCCAGACCCATGTAGAGATTGACTGAAACGGAATGCTGGGTGTCGTTCAGGGTCTGCACAAAATTGCTGTAACTCAGTTCCCGAAAGTCCTTGACGCTTTGTCTGAGGTCCGCCAGTGACTGGGCCATCTGTGCGGTGCGCTCCGTCATATCCACGGATTTCCTGTCGAGCAAATCCAGCGAAATGCCCGTTGCTGTTTCCTTGTAGCGGCGAAAGGCACTGCGCAGCGCGCTTATCTTGTCGGCTTGTGCCGGATACAGACGGGCCATCTCCTCAAATGACTTGTCTGCCTGTGCCTGTATCTCGCCCGCCTGATCGAGCAGGTCTTTTTCGCCCATCATGACCGACTGCAGATAGTTCTCCGCCATCTTGTCAAGGCGCACAATGTTGGCGTCTACCCGCTCCAGCACTGGAAAATACAAGTCCTTGATGTCAGCCAGTTGCGCGCTGCTCTGAATCGACTTTTGCACGCTGTAGGTGGTGAAGGCGAGAAACACGACGATGGCCACCCCAATGATCGCCAGAATCTTGCGCATCGGATTTGAATTGCCCATACCGCGCGTTCAGGGTTGGGTCAAAACGACGCGAACCGAGTTGTCCACCAAAGATTTTTCCATGTACCCCACCACATTGAGATTATCAACAACAATCTTTTTGACTTCCTGGCTGCTGGAAAGTTCTTTGGGTGCTCTTCCCTTGCCCGAAAAAACCATGTTCGCACGGTAAGCCAGAATTTGCTTGGGCGTCTTGTTGGTCAGTTTTTCGTAGAACTCGTTGCGAATCGCTGCCCCCTCGGGCTGATCCACCGGAATGGAAGGTTCCCCGCCGGGAAAAACCGACACTTTGCCGAGAAAGATTTGGGCCGCCTGTTCTGCCGTCAGCGCCGTCACCGGACTCTTGGCACTCACGACCACCACGAACTCCGCATGTGCAAGCGTGCAAACCATGCCCAGGAGCCCAGCTGCGATATATTTTTGAGTTTTCATGTTCGTACCTCAAAAAACAAAATCAACTACAGCGCTCAGCACATTTGCGTTGGAATTGTTCAGGAAATTGGGCTGCCAATTGGTCAGGGAACTCGGAAATATTTGCGAAATGGCGCCCGAGCGCACCCGTTCATACTGGATTTTGAAATCCGCATTCTTCTTGAAATCCCAGCGCAAACCCACCGCCGTGACGGTTTGCTTGTCTCCAGGGTAGGTGCCGAACGAACCCAGATCGCCCAGGGTATCCTGGGTGAGGCTGGAGTACTGGATGTAAGGCGTAAAGTCTCCTATGCGGTAACCGGCGCCGGCTGTCAGCGCGGTGAAGTCACCGTAGGACTTGTCGAGCGCTCGCATATAGTCCGCCGTTACGAACCAGGCGCCTGGGTCGTAATTAAAGCCAACCGACCAGGTTTTGTAAATAACATCGTTGAGCAAGAAATCAAAGTACAACCAGTCGTATTTCAGATCCATGTAGGCCGTATGCACTTTGAGATCGCCTAACTCCAGCACATCGGAGATGCCGGTAATATCTTTCAGACGAAGAAAGTTCTGCCCGAGCAGCGGTGCCGAACCTGGGTAGTTCACATCGCTCTTGCCGTAGAGCACTTGCACGCTGTTGGCCGCCGTGCCCACGGGGAACTGGTAGGTCAGATCAAAGCCGTCGCTGTAGGTATTGGGCATGTTCGCCAGCAGCTCGGTGCTGTTGCGGACAAAGGGGTTGCCGTAGCCAATGCTCTGGGTCTCGGAGCGCAGCAGCAGCGGCCACACGGTGCGCCCGCCACGCAAAACCAGGTTGGGAGTAACTTTGTAGGACACATTGGCCCACTCGATGGCGGGGGTGTAGGAATTGTTGTAGCCCTGCTGGGAGATCAACTGGATGACACCCGACCAGTCCCGTGAGAAATCAGCATTCAACTGCAGACCAATTTTGGAATCCACATCGGCACTCCAGCTGCGCGTGTGTCCAGCGCCGTTGGGGTGGAAAACGGTGCTGCTGAAGTCTGCGTCGGCATTGTCAGATTGCGATACGCCAAGCGTGCCGAAGCCACTGAACCGGAACATGCCGGCTTCGCCTTCGACACCTTGTGCGGATGCCACACCGACTCCTCCAACAACCAACACACTACACAATAATTTGTCAAGATTTACCATATATGCACCCAGTTGATTTAGCCCCAGTGGATGGCCGAATGTATGCGAATCAAAAAAAGATGCAAGTCAAATCGCATAGGGGACGGCCAGCCGTGTTGTATAAAAACCTATTGACAGGTCAAGAACCGATCAAGAGTAGCCTGTGCGCCCATCCGGGGTTGTCGGAATTATCCTGGGTTCTTATTCTCCTGATTTGATAGCTGTTCCCGCTTGTCCTGTAAGGATTTCAAGCCGATTGGCACAAAAAAACTGCCATACACCACCCGCCACCGGACGTCGGGTGGGCAAAAAAGGCGGAATGATGGGTCAAAATGGGCAAAAATGGTGATGGAATCTGGCTGTATCCATTATGGGGCGAGCGGGGGCAGCTATCAATTGGAGAGTAGACGTGCGAACCGCAGGTACTTTCATGTTGCCTCCGCATTGATACCTTATGGATGCCTTATTTGAGCACCAGAACTGGCACGTTGCCGTGGGTGAGCACCTGTTGCGTTTCGCTGCCCAGCAGCAAGCGGCGGATGCCACGGCGGCCATGTGAGGCCATGACGACCAGGTCGCAGTGCTGGTTTTTCACCACGTCCAGTATGGCATCGGATACCACGTCCGACTTGACCGTCAGCGCCTTGGTGCGCACGCCCTTGGCCAGGGCGGCCTGGGCCACGGCATCCACGATCACCTGTCCGGCTTCCGCCCACTCCTGTTCCACACGCTGGATTTCGTCGGGGCGTAGCGCAATGCCGCCTTCAAAATAGCTTTGGGGATACAGCGGCACCACTTTCAAGGCAATCAGTTCCGCCTTTGTCAAGGCGGCTAGGTCAATGGCGCTGGCGACAGCCCTGGCCGAAAGTTCCGAGCCGTCGGTTGCTACGAGGATGCGTTGGTACATCGTTGTTCCTTGTGTGTAGACGTTAACACTAATGCCTGGTGCGCATTATTACCTTGACTTGTATCAATCATCCAGGTTGATCAGCACATCACCGCTACCAGGGATGCAGCCATCGGCAATCGGCTCCCAGCCACGCCGCACGACAAGCTGCCGTCTGGTGTAGCACAGCTCGACATGTGTGGCCTGGGGCAGCCGGGCGCGCACGAAGGCTTCGATGGATTGCGGCATGCTGACTTTGAACCGGGCCGCATCCAGGTCTTCTTCGGGGTGGTCGTCGGTGTGCAGCCAGCGAATCTGGCGCGCCAGCCAGACCATGGGCCGTGACCCCAGGTGAAATACCGTGGGCAGAAAGCCGTTTTCCAGCAACCACTGCTGCGCGTGGCCGCGTGGCGCGTTGCCCGGTGCTGCTCCCCAGGCGCTGGCCAGAAGCTCGGCCACCCATTGGTTGCAGTTCTGGTAGCGGGGGCTGAACGGGTAGGCATTGGCGCTGTACGTGTCTGCCAGCAGCTGCAAGCTCAGCGCGTTGTCCAGGGCGGCGCGCTCCAGTGTCGCAGCAGCATCGGCTGGCAGGAAGACCAGGGAGATATAGCCCTCGGACACGTCGCTGGCGCCGAGCACAAATCCCGACAACCCCTGGTCGAAGATGTGCGGGCGTTGTTCGTCGCATGCATAGTACAGTTGCCGCACCGACCAGGGTGTATTGGCGCTGGCCTTGAGGCTCACACCGGCGTGCGAGTAGCGCTGGTGAAAGTGCTGCAAGGCCAGGCCCGAGCGGGCAATCAGCGCCACGCCCTGGCCCGAGCGCTCCAGTTCGGCCTTGACGATGGCAGCCACACCCAGTAAACGGCTTTGCGTTGCGGCGTTTGCCGTTGCGACTGCATCGCAATAGCGCAAGGAATTCGCCCAGGCGGAGGTGGGTAACAGCGCCAGCAGCACCATGAGGTGTTGCATGCATCGAATAAAATGTTTATCTAACAAAGGGGTTGTATGGTAACTAATCAGGCTCAAGCTGGTGTAAAAATGAATATCAATGCATACATTGATTATGATAATCTGTCTGCCTTGAAAAAGATTATTCTGCAGATTATTTCAATTGCATACTCGCCTGTGAATATGACGCAATTGATAAATTGCCTTGCGGCGCTAAATATAAAGTCTGAAGATGGGGATGATTTCCACAATGGCTCTCAAAATGGGAAATTTAGCCGTATCCGACCCACGATTGATGGTTTGCTCGAACTGAATATCTTTGAGGGGAAGTCCCGTAGCAGTCTGGTGCTTTCGTCAAAAATTGCGAAACTTTTAACAAAAATATGCGTTCAGGAAAATAAGTTCAACGAATACCTTGAGGTTGTTCAGAAATATATAATAAAAATGCCTGATGATTCTGAAGTCGACAGTCAGGCATATAAAACAGAACAACTCACCGCCTTCATCCGGATGTTGTTTTATCAAGGCAGGAAGGACGATATAGCTCTTTTCCATCGAAAGCACAAAAATTCATTTCAAAGCTGCCTGCCGCTGGACGAAATTATAAAGCAGCTTGCGGCCCCCGATTCTGCTGCATTCGATCCTGAATGGTTTGAATTGTTACCAACTGAAACACGGACGTATATATTTGAAAATCCAATAAGGGATGATATCCTCATGTGGAGCAATAGTGCCAGGCACATGGGGTATATTGAAGACATGGTAACATCTGATTCTCAAAGATATATTTTCTCCCTGAAAGAAACCGTGTTGGAGAAATGGATTCTTTGCGGAAAAAAGGATCTGGTTCGTGAGTGGCTAAAAAATCAGCCCAACAAAGAGGATGGCAAACTTCTCTGCCTAAAAGGTTTTCTGGAATTTCTGGAAGGAAAAAACCAGACGGCAATCAAATATTTCGAATCAGCATTAACAGGTTTACCAAAAAATCGGATCGACTATTTTAACAATTTTTCAGGTGTCTTTTACTTGCTTGCCTTGATGAAGGAGAATACCCCGCAAAGCCTTGATGAAGCCCGCAAACACCTGAGTATTTTAAGATATCAGGCAGGTTATTGGTTTAAGGAAGCCTATGAAGGACTGCATTACACGCTTGCTTTCCTTGATGGCAAATCAAAGGAAGCTAATTCGATATTTAATGAAATGTATTTGGGAGGAGTGGGGTCGTACGATGCAAAGCACTGTGTCAAATATTTCTTTAAACTTTTTTGCTTTGGCTGGATCGATCCAGGGCAGGCCAAGAAACATCTGAAGGATATCAAATACTATAGTAATAAGGCTAAGGAAAATGGCTATTTATGGTTTTACGATGAACTGGAGGCGCTTTACAAATACCTGTCCGCTGACAAGGAGGAAGCGGCGGAAGGAATTGCTGCATCATCCCTGATTGGTGTTGTTCAGCGAAATAATGTCTGGGAAAAAACGATTAATGCACTCATTGCCCTGAAACAGCCCCCGAAAAAATCCACAACTCCTGCCACGAAAACAGGAGTTACCGATTTGCGTATGGCCTGGTTTATTAATTGCAATAGCGCAGGAAGTTGCTCTGCAAGTCCCCGTGAACAGAAACTCGATGCCAAGGGAAAATGGAGCAAGGGACGTCCGATTGCCCTGAAGAATTTATGCCTGGAACCCGGAACATACCCCTACACCAGCCAGCAGGACAGGGAGGTTTTGAGCCATCTCCGTGCGCATCAATACAAAGATGGATGGTATACAAAAACGGAATACATCTTCAATGAAAAATACCTCATAGCGCTGGTTGGCCATCCTCTTATCTTTCTGGAGGACGGCGAGACAAAACTTGAACTGACGAAGGGAAAACCGGAACTGCTGGTAACAAGACAAAAGGGCGGTGGGTACCGCCTATACCTATCTCCTTCACCTGGGAAAGGCATGGCAAAAGAGCAATATATTGCCATTCAGGAGACAAAAACCCGCGTAAAGCTGGTGAAGGTTGACGAAGATTATCACCGCATTGCCGAAGTTCTTGGTGATGGAATCACCGTTCCTGCATCAGCCAGGGAAAAGATCAAGCAGGTTATTGATAAATTTGCACAGGATATTCTTATCAACTCTGATCTGGAAGGTGAAAGCGCTCAATTGAAAGAAGTGAAGGCGGATTCCAGTATTCACGTTCTTTTGCTTCCTGCCGGTCGTGGATTGAAAATCAGCTTGTTTGTACGGCCGGTTAAAACTGGGGCATATTATGTTCCGGGTAGCGGTGGCCGGATGGTTATTTCAGAAGTCAATGGGGTCAAGCTGCAAACGGTGCGCGATATAAAGCAGGAGGAAAAAAATGCTGCTGCATTGGTAAATAAATGCCCCACTCTTGAGCGTAATTCAGGTACGGATGCAGGTACGGATAACGAATGGGTGCTGGATGATCCGGCTTGTTGTCTGGAGGTTTTATTTGAATTGAGAGAGTTAAAAGGGTCCATTGTTCTGGAGTGGCCCGAGGGGGAGAAATTCAAGTTGCTAGGTCAATCGTCCTTTAAGCACTTCCACTTGAATATCCAGCGGCAACAGGAATGGTTCCTGGCAACGGGCAGCATCCAGCTCGACGATAAGCTGGTGCTTGACATGCAAAAGTTGCTGGAGTTGACTGCTGCAACAAAAAGCCGTTTTCTGGAAATCGCGGACGGGCAGTTCATTGCCTTGACGCACGAGTTTCACAAACGTTTGCAGGAACTCAACCGCTATTCGCAAAGACATGGAAAAGGCGTGCGCTTTCATCCGCTTGCGGCATTTGCGCTGGAGAGTCTGACGAATGAAGCCGGTCACCTCAAGACCGATCAGGACTGGAAGGACTACATTCAAAAACTTCAGGTTACCGATGAAGGGCAGTTCAGCGTTCCCTCGACACTTCAGACGGAACTGCGGGCCTATCAACGCGAGGGGGTGAACTGGTTATGCCGTTTGGCGCATTGGGAGGTCGGCGCCTGTCTGGCAGATGATATGGGTCTGGGAAAAACAATCCAGGCCATGGCCGTGCTGTTGAAATTTGCCCCCAAGGGGCCAAGTCTGGTTATCGCACCAACTTCGGTGTGCATGAACTGGCTGGAAGAGGTCAAACGCTTTGCCCCGACCTTGAATGTCATTCAGTTTGGTGGCGGAAATCGTGCGAAGACATTGCAAGCGCTTTCGAAATTTGATGTTCTTGTTTGTAGCTACGGTTTACTGCAACAAGAAACAGAGATGCTGAGTGCGATTTCCTGGCAGATGGTTGTTCTTGATGAAGCGCAGGCAATTAAAAATTACTTCACAAAAAGATCACGCGCTGCCATGAATCTGGAAGCAAAATTCAAGCTGATCATGACCGGAACTCCCATTGAAAATAACCTGGGAGAATTATGGAATCTCTTCCAGTTCATTAATCCCGGCTTGCTGGGTAGTCTGGAGGAGTTTAATCTCAAGTATGTCCTGCCTATTGAAAGAGATCACGACTCCCAGGCACGCCAACACTTGAAGAAACTCATTCAACCGATTATCCTGCGACGCACCAAAAACCGCGTTCTCGACGAATTGCCTGCACGCACGGAAATTCGGCTGCAAGTCGAATTGAGTCAAGAGGAGGCCGCTTTTTATGAGGCGCTACGCCAGCAGGCTGTTGCAACGCTTGCCGAAGAGGAAGGGAAACCGGGTAGCAGCCATTTGAAAATTCTTGCGGAAATAATGAAACTTCGCCGTGCCTGTTGTAATACCCAACTGGTGCATGAAGATATTTCCCTGCCAAGCAGCAAGCTTGCGGTGTTTGGGGAGGTATTGGGGGAATTGCTGGAAAATAACCACAAGGCTTTGGTATTCAGCCAATTTGTCGGACATCTTCATTTGATTCGCAATTATCTGGATGAACAGAAAATCAGTTACCAATATCTCGATGGCTCGACGCCCGTCAAAGACCGCAAGAGCGCCGTTGACGCATTCCAGTCGGGAGAAGGGGATGTATTCTTGATCAGCCTGAAGGCCGGAGGATTGGGACTGAACTTAACTGCAGCAGATTATGTGATTCACATGGACCCCTGGTGGAATCCGGCAGTAGAGGATCAGGCATCGGACCGCGCCCATCGCATTGGCCAGCAACGCCCCGTTACCATCTATCGCCTAGTTGCAAAGGACACCATCGAGGAAAAAATTGTTGAGTTGCACAATACCAAGCGTGATCTTGCAGACAGTCTTTTAGACGGCAGCGATGTAAGCGGCAAACTTTCCACACAGGAGCTTTTGAGCCTGCTTAATCGCTAGCAGCTTGTCAGTTCCAGTTCCAGTTCCATCAACTCCGCACGCGCTGGCTATTCAACTCCCGGTACCACGCATCGTCGAGCACCAGAAAGAAGGGTTCTTTTGCGGCAACGCCAGCGGCTGTGGCAAACGCCAGGCCGTAGGGGCGGTGTTGCACTTCGACGATGGCGCCCACCTGCAAGGGCACACGCTGCGCCGTTGCGCGCGGCAGCAGCAGGGAAAATTCCTGTGTACTCGCCTGTCCCTGGAGTTGTACGCGCAGCATGTCTGGCTGTTGGGGCACTTCGGCCATGTCGATGATGGTGTACTGTCCCTGCGCGACCTGGTTTCTGGAGGAGGAGCTATCGCTCGATTTTTGCAGCGATACCGAGGAGCTGCCCAGGGATTGGGAGGTGATGCTGGCAGAGGATGAAACGAGGCTGTCAGCCAGAAGCGCGCCAGAGCCGCCGCCAAGGGCGAGGATGAGCGGCAGAAGTAACGGCAGCGGCAATGGGATGGTTTGCGGACGTGGCATGGGGTGGATGGTTGTCGGGGGAGCTTGTAGAGCGGCGAGTTTAGCGCCAGGCCAGCATCCTGGCGCACAATCGCCCACCATGAAAACCATTCGTTTGAAAGTCGGCAAGGAACGCTCCTTGCTGCGGCACCATCCCTGGATATTTGAGTCGGCCATCGAGCGGGGCGGCGCCGACAGTGGCGAGACCGTGCGCGTGGAGTCGGCAGACGGCCAGTTCCTGGCCTGGGCCGCTTTCAGTCCGCACTCGAAAATCCGTGCGCGGGTCTGGAGCTTTGATGAAAAGCAACGTATTGACGCTTCATTTTTTATAGCTGTATGCGCTAGTTCTACGGCGGCTAGAGCCAGATTTGATCTGAAAAGTGACGGTGTACGCCTTGTACACGGCGAATCGGACGGCTTGCCGGGTCTGATTGTGGATCGTTATGACCAGACGCTGGTGGCACAATTCCTGAGCAGTGGCGCGGAGCGCTGGAAGGCCGTATTGACCGACGCGCTGTTGCAGGCCACGGGGCTGGAGCGGCTGTACGAGCGCTCCGACACCAGCAGCCGCGCGCAAGAAGGATTGCTGCCCGTGTCCGGCTGGCTGCACGGCACGGGTCCGACCGATCTGCTGGTGTGCGAGCACGCATGGAAGCTGGGGCTGGATATTTCTACAGGCCACAAGACCGGCTTTTATCTTGACCAGCGCGACAGCCGCAAGAAGTTTGCCGACTATGCGCAACGTTTGCAGTTTCAGCGCGTACTCAACTGTTTTTGCTATACCGGCGGCTTTACGGTTGCGGCCTTGTGTGGCGGTGCGCAACACGTCACATCTGTCGATTCGTCCGGCGCAGCCCTGGCGCAGGCGGCGGCCAATGTGGCATTGAATGGCTTTGACGCAGCCAGAGCCACGTTTGTGGATGCCGATGTGAATGCCACGCTGCGCCAGTTGCTTGCGCAGGGGCGCAGCTTTGATGCCATCGTGCTCGACCCGCCCAAGTTCGCCGCCACACAAGCCCAGGCCGAGCGCGCGGCACGTGCGTACAAGGACATCAACCGCCTGGCGCTCAAGCTGCTGGAGCCTGGTGGCGTGTTGTTTACCTACTCCTGCTCGGGCGGTATCGATGCTGATCTGTTTCACAAGATCGTTGCGGGTGCCGCTGCGGATGCCGGTGTGGATGGCTATATCGTCGAGCGCTTGGGCGCCGCGCCGGACCATCCCATGACGCTGACTTTCCCCGAGGGCGAATACCTCAAGGGGCTGGTGGTGATGCGCAAGTAGGGTCAGGTTGGCGAATCGTACCAATATTTGGTATATTTTGGTACTAAGCTGCTAAACCAGGAGGATGCTTATGAGCCGAAATACATCCATTGCCCTTGGGCAACACTTCGTCAGCTTCATTGATGCCCAGGTGCAGGGTGGTCGCTATGGCACGGCAAGCGATGTTGTCAGAGCCGGGCTAAGGTTGTTGGAAGAGCACGAAGCCAAGGTGAAGGCGCTGCAAGACGCGCTGAATGCTGGCTGTCAATCCGGCGAGCCGCGTCCGTTCGATAGCGAAGCGTTTTTGAGCCGAATGCACACGCGGCATGGCTAAACCCTACCGACTGTCACCGCTGGCCGAGGCCGATCTTGAGGAAATCTGGCTCTACACGGCCAAAAACTGGTCGATTGAGCAGGCCGACACCTACCACCGGAACCTTGTCGCAGTGTTTGAAGGGCTTGCGACAGGCGCGAAGCGTGGTCGCCCTGCCGATATCTTGCCAGACTTCCAGAAGTACTTGTGTGGCTCGCACGTAGTCTATTTTCTGGACTACACAGACCACTTGGACGTTATCCGCGTCCTGCACCAACGACAGGACGCCGAACGGCATCTGTAGGGATTAATCCGGCTGTAGTCAGCGTGGATACTGCGGGAACAGCTATAAAAATTAGTCAAGCAGTTTCGAGATGGTCGCCATCGGCAAGAACAGCCGACTCGCCGTCAGGTTCAATGGTATGAACCCGAAGTGCTGATAAAAGGCTGCGGCCTCGGCATCTTTGGCGTCAACTACCACTGCCATGGCGGCAATACCGGCGGCAGCGCGCAGACTGCGATGCAGGGCATCCATCAGCATGAACTGCCCCAGTCCTGTGCCTTTGTGCTTTTGATCGACTGCCAACCGTCCCAGCAGGGTTACCGGCAATTGTGGATAGCGCGGTAGTTTGCGGGCTAACTCAGGCGGCACTTCATGGGCAGGAATAGTGGATGCTGACAATGTGTAATAGCCCAGAATCCGGGGTTCTGGTGGCTGCACCAGCACAAATACGGCAGCAACCCGTTTCTCACTGTCCTGGCGGGCTTGCTTGTGGAGATAGGTGTCAAGCGCGGGGCTGCCGCAGCGAAATGCCTGCCGGTCATGTTCTTTTTGCAGTGGAACCGCCTGCCAGGAGATTTCTTGCACGTTTTTAAATTCCCGTCATGCGCTTGGCGCGGTATTGCGCATCCGCCTGGCGCAAACGTTCGCTGGGTTCTGGTGGATTGAGCAGGGTCGAAACGAATTGCATCTGCTCTTCGCGCGACAAGCGGATGTTTTCATGCGCATCAATGATCCGGGTGGCGGCTTCCTGGGCACTGGAAACCACAAACTCACTCAAGGTTCGGGCGGAAAGCATGGCTGCTTGCTGAAACAGCGCTTTTTGTTCGTTGCTGATGCGTGCTTCCAGACGTGAGTCTCTGGTTTTGCTATTGCTGTTGCTGCTGTTGGTTTGCATGCTCTCTGTCCTTTGAGAATCAATGCGAAAATTGTACGCCATTCATCCGTACATTTGCGACCCGATCAGTTGCGTTTTTTCCCGGCAGCGGGTGGGCGTCCGGCGCTGCTTTTGCTTACCCGCCGCTGCGTCAGATTCTGTACATTGGCGACAAATTCCGGCTCACCCAGGAGCCAGCCGTGCAGCACGGCGTCGGTCAATGCGGCCTGTTGTGCCAAAGGAATGCCCATCTGCACCAGTTGTGCATAAGCCGCTTCGCGTGCAAACGGCGTATTGCCCATCTCCCACACCAGGGCATGCGCCGTGAGGAGCTTGTCGCGGCGCAGTCCTAGCCCCAGGTAGTGCCCACAGCTTGACCAGGGGTAGTCGCTGGCGTGCGCCACCAGGCCAGCGCGCACCGGATTGAGGTCGATGTACACCATGCAGGGCAGCAAATACCGTTCGGCCTGTAGCGGGACGGATCGGTAACGCCCTTCCCACAGCGTGCCGCTACGCTGCTGGCGGTCGTTGAAATAGCGTACATAGCGCCGCCCCACAGCCTGCATCATCTGCGGCAATCCTTCGGCTGTGTGTGGCGTGACCAGCAGATGAAAGTGGTTGTCCATCAACACGTAGGCGTGGACATCGACGTTGAATTTTTTAGCGTTTTCCTCCAGCAAACCCAGCAGGGTCTGGCGGTCCTGTACGCTGGCAAAAATGGGCTGCCGGTTGTTCCCCCGCTGGATAACGTGGTGGGGATAACCCGGCAAGGTTAAACGGGCAAGGCGGGCCATGCAGGGCGTAAGGTGTGGTGTAGGTGTATTCAGGGAGCCAGGCGCTCGCGCAGCCACTGCCCGTTGCTCTGCAGCGTGTAGCGCAGCCGGTCGTGCAAACGGCTTTTGCGGCCCTGCCAGAACTCCCAACGCTCGGGTTGGAGCCGGTAGCCGCCCCAGTGCGGGGGGCGAGGAGGTTGTAGCAGGTGCAAAGCGGCGTATTTGGCAACATTCGCGGCAAGCACCATACGCCCCCCAATGACTTCACTTTGTGGCGAGGCCCAGGCACCCAGGCGCGAATCCAGCGGGCGGCTCTGGTAGTAGGCATCGGACTCGGCAGCGCTGATTTTTTCCACCGGCCCTTCAATCCGCACCACCCGCTCCAGCTCGACCCAATGGAACTGCAAGGCGGCAAACGGATTGCCTGCCAACTCCTGCCCCTTGCGGCTGTGGTAATTGGTATACCAGCAAATGCCGCGTGCGTCATACCCCTTGATCAGCACCACGCGCGTCGAGGGGCGCAAATCGCTGCCCACCGTGGCCAGGGTCATGGCATTGGGTTCGGGGATGCCAGAGGCAATGGCTTGTTGCAGCCATTGGTCAAATTGGCGCAAGGGATCGTTCTCGGACGCAACTTCGTCGAGTTCGGCCAGTTCGTAGTTTTTGCGTAGATCAGCAAGGCGTGTCATGGCCGCAGTATAAAAGCGCTACAGGTGCTAGCAGCAACCCTTGCATCAATCGCCCGGTTTTGGGGATGAAACGACCGCTTTATGGGGCTTTAGCCAGGCGCAAAGACGCTCTAACATGCTGTGCCGGTCGAAAAAAGGGGTTGTTGGATGAACACAAGGATGTTGCGTAGTGCATGGGTCACGATAGTCGCGTGGAGCCTTGGTGGCTGCGCCTTGGTGAATGAAGCCAGCTCGCTGGCGCTGTCCACGGCGGTGCCTGCCCAGGCGGTGGTGAACGAACAGCTGGTGCGCGGTGAACTCGTGCTGTCGCCCGACCGCACGGGGCTAGCCACGTTACGCGCGGACCCGCCGCCCGCAGACGCAGCGGCCAGAGCCGATGGCAGCGGCCCCGTCCTGACGAGTTGTGTGGGGCGTTTGCGTTACACTGCCACCACGGCGGGTGTGGTTGACTTGCGCTGCAACGACGGTGCAATGGCCGAATTGCGTGTCACCTTGATCGGAGACACCCGTGGCTACGGTTACGGTGAGGGCAACACGGGTCTTGCCAGCATGGTTTTTGGCATGACGCCCAGGGAGGCCCGGGCTTATCTCCCATTGCCACCCAAGGCCGAAATTCCGGGCCCCCCATTATTGTGGCCCTTCACCGCACGCCCTTTTGTATGGCCAGTTTCCCTGGATTGATGGTTGATGGGTACGCGGCTTTTTGGGTTAGTTATTGATGGAAATGTGTATTCGTGTGTTATGGCAGGTTGCGGCCTTGTGCTTTTGTTGCGTATTGGCCGTGCCCGCGCACGCCAAGCGCGTGGCCCTGGTGATTGGCAACGATAACTACCTGCAGGTGAAAAAACTGGACAAGGCTGGTAACGATGCCGAAGCCATGGCCCGCGAGCTTCAGGCTGCCGGGTTTGAGGTCATGAAGTACCGTGATCTGAATTTCAAAAGCCTGGTGCGCGTTTTTGAAACTTTTTACGACCGGATTGCCGGCGGCGATGAGGTGGCGTTTTTCTACGCTGGTCACGGGGTGCAAACCAAGACCGGCAGCTATCTCTTGCCGACCGACATTGAAGGTGAAACCGAATCCCAGGTCGAAAAAACTTCCTACCCGGTCAATGCCTTGCTGGAGGAGCTGGAAAAAGCCAAGCCGCAGTTCAGTCTGGTTGTGGTCGATGCGTGTCGCGACAACCCTTTACGCTCGCGCGGGCGCACCATTGGTGCTGCGAGGGGGCTGGTGCCACCGGATGTGGCCAAGGGGCAGATGGTCATTTTCTCTGCCGGGCGCGGGCAGCAGGCACTGGATAGCCTCAGCGATGATGACCCCAACCCGAATGGTGTCTTCACCCGCGAATTTATTGCCCGCATGCGCAAACCCGGCGTCAGCGTGGAAGCGATTGCGCTGGATGTACGCACCTCGGTTGAAAAACTGGCCGCTACCGTCAGCCATACGCAGCGCCCCTACGTCATCAACGAGGCTTCGGGCAATTTCTATTTCTTTGGCCCGGTCACAATCACCCCAGCAGCGCCGGTTGTGGTTGATGGCGCTGCTACTGGTACTGCGCCATCCGAGGCTGTACGCGAGGATAAATTCTGGGAAGATACCAAAGAACCTGACAACATTGAGGGCTATGAAGCCTATCTGGCGGTCTACCCTTCTGGCCGCTATGCGGGACTGGCGCGCGCGCATATCGTGCGGCTGCGCTCCAAACCTAGCGCAGCGCCAGGTCCTTCCAGTCCACCCAGCCCTCCAAGCACGCCTGGTCCCGCTGCGGAGCCCAAACCAGCCCCGCCTGCACCAGTGCCTGCGCCCAGCACAACGCCTGTAGCGCCGACGCTGCCTGCAACGCCGACACCGCCGCCAGTTGCTCCCGCCGTTGTCACACCACCCGCCGCTCCCGCTGTTCCTGCTGTTGCACAGCCCTCCGCTACAAAAAGCCGCACCAAGGTCACTTTATCCAACGGGGATCGCTACGAAGGTGAGGTGATTGGTGTTGTGCGTTCCGGCAAGGGCGTCTACATTTTTGCCGGCGGCGACCGCTACGAAGGAGAATTTGCGGACAACCTTTTCCATGGTAAGGGCACCAAGTTCTATGCCAATGGCGACCGCTTTGAGGGCCAGTTCGTGCGCGCCATCCAGCAAGGGCCGGGCGTGCATACCTTTGCCAACGGGGATCGCTTTGAGGGCAACTTCCGCGACAACCTGTTTGATGGCAAAGGTTCGTTTATCTATATCAGCGGCGACCGTTACGACGGCAATTTTGTCCAGGGCGCCAAGCAGGGCATGGGCAGCTACCAGTACGCCAATGGCGACCGCTATGAAGGGGAGTTTGTGCAGAATATGTTCAGCGGCAAGGGCAAACTGAGCCTGGCGGGTGGCGACCGCTACGAAGGCGAGTTCCGCAACAACACCAAGGACGGGCGCGGCATTCACTATTTTGCCAACCAGGACCGCTACGAAGGCGAGTTCAAGGATGGCGTCCAGTCGGGCATGGGTACCCACTTTTATGCCAGTGGTGACCGCTACGTCGGGGTATTTGCCAACGGCGTGCGGCACGGCAAGGGCGTGTACCACTTTGCCAGTGGCCAGATCAAGGAAATCACATTCGTCAATGGCGTGGAAAAATAGCGCCAGTAGCAACGTACACGCGGTCAACACCCTGGTTGCCGGGATGCTGGGGGTGCTGCTGGTCTTTCCATGGCTCAATCCCTGGAGTAGTGGCCCCATGCCTGCGGCTATTCCATGGCTGCTATGCGCTGGTTGCGCCAGTCTGGTCTGGGCGCTGCGCTTCGGGCTGACACAGCGGGTCGTGGTGGTTGCCTGGTGGGTGGCAGCCTTGCTTTCCGCTGCAATAGCTTTGCTGCAGTATTTTGGCTATGCCCATCTCTTGAGCGGGTGGGTCAACCATGCCGATATAGGCGATGCCTATGCCAACTTGCGCCAGCGCAACCAGTTTGCCACACTCACCAGCATCGGACTGCTGGCGCTGATCTGCCAGCTAACCCGTGATGATCCAAACGATCTGGATGACCTGGACGTGCGCTCTCCCTGGCCCCTGCGCTGGGTGCTGGGGCTGGGGGGCGTTCTCTTGCTGGCGCTGGGCAACGCGGCCAGCGGCTCGCGCACGGGGTGGCTGCAATGGTGGCTGGTGGCCATTCTGGCGCTGCTGTGGTGGTGGCGCGCCGAGCAGGAAAAATCTGCTGCAGGTGCAATTGACCTGTCTGGCGCACACAGACGACGCAGCGCATTGCTTGCTTTGGCGGCCCTGGGTTGTTATCTGGCGGCCACCTGGGGTTTGCCTGTACTACTGGAAGCGACAACGGGTTTTCGCAGCGATGGCTTGCTGGGGCGATTCCGGGACGACGAAGGCTGTGGCGGGCGGCGCCTGTTGTGGTCCAACGTGCTGTATCTGATTGCCCAAAGGCCCTGGCTGGGCTGGGGCTGGGGTGAGCTGGATTACGCCCATTTCGTCACCCTTTACCCCGGCGCGCGTTTTTGTGACATCCTGGACAACGCGCACAACCTGCCATTGCACCTGGCTGTGGAGTTGGGTATCCCGCTTGCGCTGGCGGCATGCGGCGCACTGGCCTGGCTGGTATGGCGCGCACGTCCCTGGCGCGAACGGGATGCTAGCCGCCAGCTGGCCTGGGGCGTGCTGGCGGTGGTGGGCTTGCACAGCCTGGTGGAATATCCCCTGTGGTACGGACCCTTTCAGATCGCCGTGGGCCTGTGCCTGTGGCTGTTGTGGCACAAACCGTTGCAGCGGCAATACTTTTCAGATGCATTTTGGTCGCCAGCGCACGCCAGACAAGCGCAAGCAGCTATTGTTTTTATATCATTCCTGGCCTATGTCGGCTGGGATTACTGGCGCATCTCCCAGATATACCAGTCTCCGTCCATGCGTGCAGAGGCGTACCGCAGCGACACCTTGAACAAGGTGCGCAACACCTGGTTTTTCCAGAATCAGGTACGCTTTGCCGAACTCACGACCACCCCCGTCACCTCTGGCAATGCGCAGTATCTCCATGCCCTGGCGCAGGACTTGTTGCACTTTTCTCCCGAGCCCAGGGTTGTCGAGAAATTGATAGAAAGCGCCGTGCTGCTCAAACAGGATGAGGAAGCGCTGTTTTTCCTGCAACGCTTTCGTGCGGCCTTTCCCCAGCAGCATGCACAGTGGGCTAATCCTGCAAATAGTGCCGCTTTGCCCTGATGCTTGCCGATGCTTGCCTTATGCTTACGTGCATTTTTCCACCTCAGGAGACTTCACCATGACCTACCTGCTAGCCCTTGACCAGGGTACCTCCAGTTCCCGCAGCATCATCTTTGACCGCCAGGGGCAAATCGTTGCCATGTCCCAATTGGAATTGCCCCAGATTTATCCGCAACCGGGTTGGGTGGAACACGACCCGATGGTCATCTGGCGCACCCAGATGGAGACGGCCCGCACCGTGTTGGCCAAGGCGGGGTTGAGCGCGCGCGACATCGGCGCCGTTGGCATCACCAACCAGCGCGAAACCACGGTGGTCTGGAACCGCAGAACCGGCCAGCCGATACACAACGCCATCGTCTGGCAGGACCGCCGGGCCGAGCCTTCCTGCGCCCGGCTGCGCGCCGAGGGCAAGGCCGAGATGATCCAGGCCAAGACCGGATTGCTGGTCGATGCCTATTTTTCGGGCACCAAGCTGCAATGGATTCTGGACAATGTGCCCAACGCCCGCGCCCTGGCTGCTGCGGGGGATTTGCTGTTTGGCACCATCGACAGCTGGCTGATCTGGCAACTCACGGGTGGCTACCAGGACAGCACGCGCGCCAAGGCCGTGCACGCCACCGACGTGAGCAATGCCGCGCGCACCATGCTGCTGAACGTGCACAGCAACCAATGGGATTCCGCGTTGATGCAACTGCTCGACATTCCGGATTCCATGATGCCGCGTGTGCTGCCCTCCAGCGCCGACTTTGGCCAGACCCAGGCCGATTTGCTCGGTGCTGCCATTCCGATTGGCGGCGTTGCGGGCGACCAGCAAAGCGCACTCTTCGGGCAGGCTTGCTTTAGCGCGGGCATGGCCAAGAACACCTACGGCACGGGCTGCTTCATGCTGCTCCACACCGGCGAAAATTTCCAACTCTCGCGCAACGGGCTGCTGACCACCAGCGCGGCACAGGTCAGCGCGCGCGCGGAATTTGCCGTCGAAGGCAGCGTATTTGTGGGTGGCGCCGTGGTGCAGTGGCTGCGCGACGGCCTCAACGCCATCCGCTCCAGCGCCGAAATCCAGGCCCTGGCGCAAAGCGTGCCCGATGCGGGCGGCGTGGTGCTGGTGCCCGCCTTTACCGGGTTGGGCGCGCCGTACTGGAACCCGCACGCACGCGGCACCATCACCGGCATCACACGCGGCACCACTGCGGCGCACATCGCACGCGCGGCGCTGGAGAGCATCGCGTTCCAGAGTGCTGCGCTGCTCGATGCCATGAGCCGCGATGCGCTGGCGCTGGGTTCGGCCAAGGTCAACGAACTGCGCGTGGACGGCGGTGCCTGCGCCAACGACCTGCTGATGCAGATTCAGGCCGATCTTCTGGGCATCCCGGTGGTGCGCCCCGCCGTCATCGAAACCACGGCCCTGGGCGCGGCCTATCTGGCGGGACTTGGCGTGGGTTTATACGCCAGCACGGAAGAACTCAGCGCCCAATGGCGCAGCGAACGCACCTTCTGGCCCATGCTGGCGCGCGACAAGGCGCAAGCCCGCATGGCCGAGTGGGAGCATGCCGTGCGGCAGACTACGGCGGTTTGAGGGTACATAATTCCCCTATCAGGGTATATTTGGGTGTGGAGAAAGGTACGCCGCATTACGTTCTGGCTGAAATTCAAGTCCAGATGAAAACCGTTTCGGATATGAATCTGACGGTTTCAGCCCGTTCAGGTATCCGGGATGCTGGCATGGCCTTGGTTGATGCGTTGGATGTGGTTCAGGCGCTTACCCGCAAGAACTTCCATAAAAGCATGACTACACATGCCAGCCACCAAATTTGGCAGGATGTCTATCACGGCGATTGGAACGGTTCAAGGCTTTATGTGAAGTTCCAGCGCTCAGGTGAATACTTTGTGATTTCGTTCAAGGAGTTGTGACATGGCAAGCAAATGGAATGGTCAGGTCTGCCCCCTGTGCGCCGAGGGCACGTTGCACGACGGCGTCAAGACGATTTCGCAAAGATACAAGGGGCACCTGTTCACGTCTGAAACGTGTGGGGCTTTTTGTGACCATTGCACAGATGGATTTGTTGAGCCGGATGACAAGGAAGAGACTGCATGGCTGGCATTTCGTGACCAAGTGGATGCCGCCGGGGCTGCTGAACTGGTGCGTATTCGTAAAAAATTGAAACTCACGCAAATGGCCGCATCCCGCTTGGCGGGCGGCGGGAAAAATGCTTTCTCCCGCTATGAGCGGGGCCGAGCCAAGCCGGTGGCAGCGGTAATCCATTTATTTCGATTGCTCGACCGGCACCCTGAGCTACTTGCTGAACTCAATGATGCTACTGTATAGGTGTTATTTGTCTCTAGCCCTCATGGATAGAGCGGGGGCAGATATTAATTTGATAGTGTAGATCGAACCTTAAAGAAAAAAATAACGCATGCCAACGCTTCACTGGGTAGGAAAAGACAAGGTGGTGAACCACCACCACGACGTACCGTTTCGTCTGTTGGACAAGCAGTACACCTTCACGGCCAACGCTGGCACGCCCTCCATGGTTTGAACCACGCCCGCCCAAACAACGTATTAACTTGAGATATTATGAAATTCAGTACAAAAATTGCCCTGTTTTCAACGGCCTCGGCCAGTTTGTTCCTGATTGCCATACTTTGTAGCCTCAGTGCGCTGCTGCACGTGCAGCATGAATTTGCACACTACATTCACACGGGGCAGGCAGTTGAACGCGACATCAATGAGCTGTACACCCAGGGTTTGCAGATGGGCCAGGCCTTGCGCAACATGGTTCTCGACCCAAAAAATCCAAAGGCTTATGAAAATCTGAAGGCTGCCCAGGTCAGTTACGACAAAGCATTTGCGCAAGTGCAACAAAATGCCAAAGGCAGTGTTCTGGAGTCTGCCTTGCAGCAATTGCCACCATTGCGCAGTGCCCACGCCGCAGCGCAAGACAAGGTGCTGGCACTGGTTGAGACCAATGGCAATGCCATCGATGTGATCAACCGTGATGAAACACCAGCCTGGCGACAACTCAAGGCCAAACTCATACAGCAAAGGGATGCGGCCACTATAAATGCCCAGGAAGTACACAAAAATTCCATCGATGCATCCAACATGTTGGCCGGCTTTTCAATCGGATTGGCGTTGTTTGCGGCGCTTGTAGCCCTGGTAATGGGCGTTGTGCTGATTCGCAGTATTGCATCTTCCATGAACCGTGCCATCTCGATAGCCGATGCCGTGGCCAAGGGCGATCTGACCCAGGCCATAGCTACAAATGGCAGCGACGAAGTGTCCTGCCTGATGCAGTCACTTTCCAACATGAGCCAATCCCTGAGCAAGGTGGTCAGCAGCGTGCGCCAAGGCTCCGAGGGGGTTTCTACCGCCAGCGCCGAGATCGCATCAGGCAACAACGACCTCTCGGCGCGTACCGAAAGCCAGGCCAGCGCGCTGGAGCAAACCGCAGCCTCCATGGAGCAGTTCAGCACCGCCGTCAAACAAACCGCCGAAAGAGCCGGCCAGGCCAACCAGTTGGCCATGAATGCCAGCAGCGTGGCTGCACAAGGTGGTGAAGTGGTGGCCAAGGTGGTGGAAACCATGAAGGGCATCAATGTGTCGTCCCGCAAAATCGCAGACATCATCAGTGTCATTGACGGGATCGCCTTTCAAACCAACATCCTCGCCCTGAACGCGGCCGTGGAGGCGGCAAGGGCTGGTGAGCAAGGCCGTGGCTTTGCGGTGGTGGCGAGTGAAGTGCGTAGCCTGGCCGGGCGCAGTGCGAATGCCGCCAAGGAAATAAAATCGCTGATTAACGCCAGTGTGGAGCGTGTGGAACAGGGCACCACACTGGTTGATCTTGCCGGAACCACCATGGCCGAAGTTGTAAGCAGTATCCGCAGTGTCACTGACCTGATGGGTGAGATCAGTTCAGCCAGCAGCGAACAAAGCCTGAGCGTGGTGAAAGTGAGCGAAGCCGTTACCCACATGGATCAGTCCACCCAGCAAAACGCGGCTCTGGTAGAAGAAATGGCCGCTGCAGCCAGCAGCCTGAAATCGCAAGCTCAGGAGCTAGTGCAAACCGTAGCCGTGTTCGATCTTGGCCGTCATGTTCCTGCTACCACGGGAAATTTGTCCAACACCAAAACAACCGGAGTGCGTCATCCCCTGTCCAAACCAGCGACAACACATCGCCCATCCGCTCCAGCCAAACTCAGCAGCCAAGCACGCCTGCCCGCAGCACCAAAAAAGCCATCCCCAGCCACCGTGGTCGATGATTGGGAAACTTTTTAAGGAGTGGTTAAAAACCAGGTAACACTTTGAACCCGATTGGGAGTCTCAAGGTACTCACGGTTCGCTTAATTGCTATCCATGGTCGCAAGATTTGAGTAAGGTGGTACTTTCTCAATTCGGGAGCGAATGCCATGGAACCATCACCGAACATAGTCAATATTGAGCGAGTCGATGACATCCCATTGTTATTGGCGCAGATGAAGAAGATGGAAATAGCGTCATTGCTGGATGCCCACTTTCTTATCTTGGAGGGGACTGTTTTTCGGCCTGTAATCCGTATCAGCGGTAGGTGTACTGCGCGCTGTACGGCAAGGTCATAAACGGGGTGACGAGCGTCATGGCGATGGTGCCGGTTGTGCCGTTGAAGGAGCAGGAGTTCAGGGTCCAGCTGCCTGTCAGACCCTGTGCCGACTGGGTGATTGTTTCCCGCATTTCCGGCGCATTGCAAAACGCCTCCTGGGTGGCGGGTTTGGGCACATTGGTGATGGTCGCGGCTGGAGCGGCTGCGCCCATGACGGTGACCACGATATCCAGTGTGTATTTCCCAGTGGTTCCTGCGTCAAGCACCAGACCACCTACGCTGAGAAGGGCGAATTGCGGGTTGGTCAGGCTGATGCGGGGATACGTTGTTGTGCCGACTGTGACTTGCGGCAGGCGCAGGATATTGCCTGTCGTGGTGTATTCGATCATGTCGCCGACGCTGGGGTCGTCGAGGAGCAGTTTGCCCATATCCAGCAATTGCACCACGACCGACTGGTAGCGTGCATCGCCGTTGAGCTTGACAAATGGCAGGGTCAGTTTGTTGGTGCCGGGGTCGAAGCTGGCGGTTTCAACGCTTGGCATGGTGGTGGTCGGGGTGACGAGGAGCGTGGGGCTTACGCCCTCGACGGCCAGCACGCTGCCGGGGAATGTGGTGAGGGCGGTGCAGGCGGCAAAGAGTGTTGCACAGAGGGTTTTCGGGGTTTTCGGAAATTGCATGGGGAGTCCTTGGTTGACGAATGGATGAAACGGATCATACAGAATGGGAGTAAGCAGAACCTGTGCCAGCGCCGGTGTTGAACACGGCAACAGCTTGCACCAGGTCCTGCGCCTGGGACTTGAGGCTGCTGGCCGCAGCGGCCATCTGTTCGACGAGGGCGGCATTTTGCTGGGTCACCTGGTCCATCTGGGCGACAGCTTCGCCGACCTGGGATACGCCGTCGGACTGTTCCACGGATGCGGCACTGATTGTGCCCATCAGGTCAGTGACGCGCTGGATGGCGCTTACCACCTCGGCCATGGTGCTGCCCGCCTGATCTGCCAGAGTGGTGCCCCTGGCTACCTGGTCCACGCTGGCTGAAATCAGGGTTTTGATCTCTTTGGCGGCCTCGGCACTGCGCCCGGCCAGGCTGCGTACTTCACTGGCCACCACGGCAAAGCCACGACCTTGCTCGCCTGCACGCGCGGCTTCCACTGCAGCGTTGAGTGCCAGGATATTGGTCTGAAAGGCAATGCCATCAATCACGCCGATGATGTCGGCAATACGTTGGCTCGAATCGTGAATGCCGCGCATGGTCTGCACGACCTGGCCTACCACTTCCCCGCCCTGTACGGCTACGCTGGACGCATTCAGCGCCAACTGGTTCGCCTGGTGGGCGGAATCGGCGTTTTGCCTGACGGTGGCGTTGAGTTGCTCCATCGCCGCAGCGGTCTCTTCCAGCGAAGACGCTTGTGATTCGGTACGGGCTGAAAGGTCATGGTTGCCCTGGGCGATCTCCGAGCTGGAGTGGGCCACCAGGTCTGCGCCCTGGCGTACCTGGCTGACCATGCGCCTGAGCGTGTTGAACATGGTGCCCAGCGCCCCGGCCAGGCTGGCGGGGTCCTGGTGTCTGGCGTCGAAGGCTTGGGTCAGGTCGCCGCCAGCGATACGGTGCGCCAGCACGGCAGCCTCACCCGGCTCCATGCCCAACTGACTTGTGATGCTGCGTCCGATAACCAGTGTCAGCACCACAATCACCACGCCGCCGACCACAATGGCCACCACCAGCCACAGCCGCGCCAAGCGGGCAATCGCATCGAATTCCCGGTCCAGGGACTTGGCATCCGCCAACAGTTGCTCTCCCAGTTGGGTGTAGGCGGCGTCCAACTTGTCGATTTGCTTGTCCACGGCATCATCCACCGCCCCGATCTCTTCGCGTGTGACCTGTTTTTTCGACAAGGGCAGGTACTGGTTGGCATACAGGTTGCGGATTTCCTGGATTGCAGTTTTTGCCTGCGATGCAAGCTGCCGCCGCTCGGCAGTGTTCGACAACTGGTCCGCCAGTGCAAGGGACGCATCAATTTCCTTGTGGATGTCGGCCCATTTCCTGGCGGCTTCGTCAAAGTTCTGGTTGATGTAGGTGTCTGCCACCACCCGGTAGGCCTGGGCGCCGAGGTTGGCGTCGTGCTTGATCTGGCCCGCCTGGGCCGTCATGCGCACGCCTGCGTCCTGCAGGTCTGCTAGCCGCAGCAGCACGCCCCAGTTGATGGCCGCAAGCACCAGCATGACTGCGATGGACGAAACAACAATCAACAACAGGCGGGTAGAAACCTTCAAATGCTGCACAGCGCAAGCTCCTTGTAATACGTTTACATTCACATTCACCTCGGGATTATCGGCGGTGTCTTGCGTGGGGATTCCGGGGGCGATCCCATGTGGTGCATTGGTTTTACTGCGTTTTTAGTAGCTGCCACCGCTTGTTCCACGGGGGCTACAGGCTGATTTGATACCTGATTTGAGGCCAGATTGAGGCTAAAAACGTGCCACACAGGCTTGCGGGGAGCATTTGTAGTGCGGCTTGGGTGTTTTTAATATCGCGGGTGATATGAAATTGGTGTGATTTCATGTGATACATGCGTATATCCCCCATGCATCGTGCGGGGATAGCTATTGAATTTATAGTCACGCTTGTGACAGTTGATCCAGTGCGTCCAGGTCGCTTTTACGCTGCGTGACGCGGCGCACATAGCTGTTCTGATTCTTGGTGCACACCAGCTGGTACGGGCGCGAGCTGTGGTCGGTCACGTGATCGACATCCAGTTTGTGGGTTTTGATGTTTTGCTCCACGTGCTTGCGTCGGTGCTCGGCGGCCTTGAAGCCCCAGCGGGCTTCGGCTGGGTTGTCGAGAAAACGGTGCAGCTGCGTGCAGTCGGCGCAGGTGCAGGTATTGGGGTCGTCGCGGCGCCAGTCGGCGGGTGGCTCCAGCGGCAGCGCGACCCTGGCGTGCAAGTGCTCCTGCACCCAGGCCGTCAGCTGCAGCACGGCGGAGGTGTCCCGGCTGCGTTGCGCGGCGTGCAATTGCAGCGCAGCGGGTAGCAAGGTCTCGTCCATGCCGTAGACCTTGGGCCAATCGCGCAGGTAGTCCAGGGCGGTGTTTGCCAGTTTGGCGTCTATCGCGCTGAATGCGCCCATAGCGTCCACCACCAGATGGATTGTGGCGGGCGCGTGCCTTTGCCAGTGGTACGCTTGTGGGCTGGTGGGCGCCACGCGCTGCGGGTCACCCGGCAGGATGGCGTACAAGGCGTGTGCAGCAGCCACCAGGTTGTCGTGGGGCGGTGCACCATCCGCAACCGTTGCGCACACGCCTGCCAGCAGGGCGGCGCAGGCTTCGGCGTCGGTTGTGACGGCGCTGGAATGGGTGATGGCCTCCTGGGTCCAGCGCGCCACATCGGCCAGTGGCAACAGGGGGAGCGATGGCAGCAAGGCGATGCTGGACGCGCGCTGGTGCAGGCCCTGCGCGGCGACTTGCGTCCATAGGCGTTCGAGCTGTGCGGTGTCACGCAGCGCCGCCATGGTATCGACAAACACTTTTAGATGGCTGTTTTCGCTGTGGTAAAAGGTGGCGGGCAGGAGCCGGGAGGACCAGTCGCGCAGGATGTACCCGGCCAGGCTGTGCGCATCCTGCCATAGCGCAGTTTGTGCGTCGGTATCCGTTTGTGTCGATTGTGTCCAGCGTGTGTGCAGGTCACGCAGCAGCGTCAGGCTGGCTTCAATTCCAGCCTGGTTCCATACGGCCAGCGTATGCGTGCGTGGCCACAGCACAACCGCCGCATGCCGGTAGCTGCGCTCAAAGGATGCACCTTCATTGCCGGTGGCTTCCGTGAAGCTGACGTCGTCCGACTCGATGTCGTCCAGAACCCCCAGGGGGCAACATTCCTCTTTGCGCAAGGGCAGGCTGGGCAGGGCGCATGGCTGCCCGTCGGGGCGGCGCCAGGTGGCCACCGATTCCGTGCTGTCACAGACTTCGCCAATTTCATAATCGCCGTAATGGTCGTACTCGGCGTAGCCGCTTTCTTCAATCGACACCAGCGCCAGATGGATGTCGCAATCGGCCTTGTTGGCAGCGCCCAGCAGCACGTCCACCAGCGCCTTGTCGGCGTTTTTCAGGGCATCGAAACCCAGCTCGGCTTCGGTGTAGGCGTGTTCCAGCAGGTAGATCAGCTTTTCGGGAACCTTGGTGGCGTTGTCTGCATTGTCTGTATCGTCTACATGGTTGGATGCAAGCTGGCGCGTCCAGTCGCGCAGCAGCTCTGCCACCCGGTCTTGCTCTGGTTGGTAGTCAGGCGGCTGTGGCAGGGGCAGTTTTTTGTTGGTGTAGGCCAGGTTGTAAATCAGCGTCAGGCGGGAGCCCTGGGTGATGGGCCGCACCTCATGCAGGCAGTCGGCGTAAAACGCAGCAAAAGCGACTTCGCTCGTATCGTCGTTGCAGCGCAAATCCAGCGTGACCTGTTGCCCCTGGTGCGTCACCAGCAGCTCGCCGCCCTGGTACAGCGAGGGCAGCACCAGCACCAGCGTGGCGAACATGCCGGGTGTTTTTTCGGTGTCGCGGTGCCCGACGAAAAAGTCGCCCTCGCCATAAACGAGCAATTTGTACAGCTCGGCCTTGACGGTGCCGGAGACCCCCAAGCCCGCCGCACAGCGCTTGACAATGCCATCCAGGTCGGCTTGCCAGTGCTTGCCGCCGAGCGTGATCCGGTTGGCGTCTATCTGCCAGGTGCGCCGCACCAGGGGATCGACGAGGGTTTCCTGGCCGCGACCATAAGGCGCCTGCGTTGCCGCCGCCACCAGCTGTTCGGCCTGGGCTGCGAGCAAAGGCAGGGCGATGCGCCCCACGCCAGCGACTTCGAGGCTGGGCGGAAAGATTTCCATCTTGCCCGTGGCGTAAAAATTGCCGGGGCGATCCACGTTTTTCAGTAGATCGCACAGCGTATCGTTGATGGGGCGCAGCGTCATGGCGTCGTTTCCTGTTATTTTTGCCTTATCCCAGCAGGGCAATCATGGTGGAGGTCTGGTTGATGTGGCCGATGTCCGCTTCGCCATAGGTGGAAAAGCCGACGGTGGGCAGCGTGAACAGGTCGGCGTAGGCCTGGGTCTGGTTCTTGGCCTTGAGTTCCAGGGTGCGCAGGATGCAGTGGAAATTGAGAATGCCAACCACCTTGCCGTCGGCATTCGTCTGGGCCAGCGCCTGGGCGGTGTCGGCAATGATGTCGGTGGATTGCAATAACTCCAGTTCGACGCCAGGGCTGACGGCGCAGTAGAACTTGAGCGCATCGCCGTCAAACATCTGGGGCGAGCGCACATACGGGTCATTGCCGTCCATCAGCCCGACCGGATTGGACATGAAATGGGCTGCTGCCTCTTCGGCGTTGGCTGCCTGCACGGCTTGCGCATACGCCTGCAGGGCGGGTTTGCCGTCGAACTCCAGCACTTCGCGTTTGGCTGCATCCACCTTGGTCGGGATGAGCTTTTTGCCCGCACAAACAAAGGACTGGGTTTTGATGATGCGGTAGCCGGCGGGCACCTGCAGCACGGCCAGTACCGCCGCGTTGCTGTAGGCCACGCCATCGGCAAAGACCTGTGTGGCTTTGAATGCCAGGTCGTCGCCCGCCGAGCCGCCAATGAAGCGCAAATCGGTCACATCGCCCAGGCGGTCCATGACCTTTTCTTCCATGCCCGACATGCCATCCATCAGCACGATGCCGATGTGCTGGTCATAGTCGCCCTGGAGTATGTCGCCCAGCGCCTGGCACGCAGCGTCCACCCGCTCGGGGTTGCCCATGTCATCCACCAGGGCAATGCGCATGGCGGGCAGGGTTGCTGTGTCGATCAGCATGGCCACCATGCCACCATCGGTCATGGCGCCATTGGTGATTTCTCCCGAGCTGGAGCAGCCGATGCTGTGCGCCTGGGGCCAGGCGGCTTGCACCAGCCGGGCGACTTCGCTGGCCGCGTGGCGTGCAGAGAAGAACACCACGACGAGCGCGGGGTTGTTGCTGGTGAGTTTTCCTGCCAGTTCGGCGACTGCCTGCGTGGTGTCGGGATTGAGGGATGAAGCGGTGGTAATCATTAAAATCTCCTTACTTTGCGGTAATTCTCGGGTGTGCGTGGTGGTTTCACGACGCACCCTACGGTGTCTGGCTTCACAGGGCAACGCCCATTTCTTTGGCTATAGTCCGCAGCCTGGTCAGCATTTCCGCATCGTCTTGGGATGCCGGTGTCCAGTCCTGGGCTTTGATTCCCTTGAGCAGCAACTTGGTTCGCACCATATTGGCAACCGTCTGGTTGCCCTTGGCTCGCGATTGAACCAGTTTGTCGATGAGCGCATGTACTTGTCCTGCCACTTTTTTCTCCTTGGGTGAATAGGGAACGAGGGAACGAAAACCGATGATCGCAGGAATTTACCGCAAATCACCGCAAGCCCGCTTGCCTTATCCGCATGGATGGCTATCGTTTCTATTGTGTCCCCAATAAACACTTTGGTTTTCTATTTGTCTTTTAATAAGAATCTGACCCCAATTATTTTTCTTGGCATTTTTATTGCATTGCGGTATCCTTCCCTTACCTTTCATTTTTTCCGCAACATCCCCAGGAGAGTGCCATGACCACGGCAGCCGAGATGCAGCATCTGTCTGATGCTGGTTTGTATTCCCCCGAGCACGAGCACGATGCCTGTGGCGTGGGGTTTGTCGCCCATATCAAGGGCACCAAGTCGCATGAGATCGTCCGCAATGCCCTGAAGATTCTTCAAAATCTGGACCACCGTGGCGCGGTGGGGGCGGATAAGCTGATGGGCGATGGCGCCGGTATCCTGATTCAGTTGCCCGATGCGCTGTACCGTGAGGAGATGGGCCAGCAGGGCGTTGAACTGCCGCCTGTGGGGGAGTATGGCGTGGGCATGGTGTTTTTGCCCAAGGAGCACGCCTCGCGCCTGGCGTGTGAGCAGGAGGTTGAGCGCGCCATCAAGGCCGAGGGCCAGGTGCTGCTGGGCTGGCGCGATGTGCCGTTGAACCACGATATGCCCATGTCGCCGACCGTCAAGGCCAAGGAGCCGGTATTGCGCCAGGTTTTCATTGGCCGGGGCGCCGATGTGATTGTGCAGGATGCGCTGGAGCGCAAGCTGTACGTCATCCGCAAGACTGCCAGCGCCAACATCCAGGCGCTCAAGCTCAAGCACAGCAAGGAGTATTACGTGCCGAGCATGAGCAGCCGCACCGTGGTGTACAAGGGGCTGCTGCTGGCCGACCAGGTGGGGCAGTATTACCGTGACTTGCAGGATGTGCGCTGCGTCTCGGCGCTGGGGCTGGTGCACCAGCGTTTTTCCACCAATACCTTCCCCGAATGGCCCTTGGCGCACCCCTACCGTTTTGTTGCGCACAACGGCGAAATCAACACCGTCAAGGGCAATTACAACTGGATGCGCGCGCGCGAGGGCGTGATGTCGTCGCCGGTGCTGGGTGCGGATCTGAAGAAGCTCTATCCCATCAGCTTTGCCGGCCAGTCGGATACCGCCACGTTTGACAACTGCCTGGAACTGCTGACCATGGCCGGTTACCCGATCAGCCAGGCGGTGATGATGATGATTCCCGAGCCCTGGGAGCAGCACACCACGATGGACCCGCGCCGCCGGGCGTTCTACGAATACCACGCCGCCATGCTGGAGCCTTGGGATGGTCCGGCTTCCATTGTCTTTACCGATGGCCGCCAGATCGGCGCCACGCTGGACCGTAACGGCTTGCGTCCTTCGCGCTACTGCGTCACCGATGACGATCTGGTCATCATGGGCTCCGAGTCCGGCGTATTGCCGGTGCCGGAGAACAAAATTGTGCGCAAGTGGCGTCTGCAGCCCGGCAAGATGTTCCTGATCGATCTGGAACAGGGGCGCATGATTGACGACGAGGAACTCAAGGCCACGCTGGCCAACAGCAAGCCGTACAAGCAGTGGATTGAAAACCTGCGCATCCGCCTGGACGACGTGAACCATACCGAACGCCGCAGTGACGATGCACTCGCTGCCGTGGTGGCGGGTGTCGAGCCCAAGCGTGTGACCGATAAGGTCAGTCTTCTGGATCGGCAACAGGCATTTGGCTTTACGCAGGAAGACATCAAATTTCTGATGGCCCCCATGGCAAAAGCCGGCGAGGAAGCCGTTGGTTCCATGGGTAACGATAGCCCCCTGGCGGTGTTGAGCGACAAGAATAAGCCCTTGTACAACTACTTCAAGCAGCTGTTCGCGCAGGTGACGAATCCGCCGATTGACCCGATCCGCGAGGCCATCGTCATGAGTCTGGTGTCCTTTGTCGGGCCCAAACCCAATTTGCTCGACATCAACCAGGTCAACCCGCCCTTGCGCCTGGAGGTCAGCCAGCCGGTATTGAACTTTGCCGATATGGCCAAGCTGCGCGACATTGAAGCGCACACCCAGGGCAAGTTCCGCAGCTACACCCTCGACATCACCTATCCGCTGGCCTGGGGGTCCGAAGGGGTCGAGGCCAAACTGGCGTCCTTGTGCGCCGAGGCAGTCGATGCTGTCAAGGGAGGCAAGAATATCCTGATCATCAGCGATCACGCCGTGTCCGCAACCCAGGTCGCCATTCCGGCGCTGCTGGCGCTGTCGGCCATTCACCAGCATCTGGTGGGCGAGGGGCTGCGCACGATGACCGGCCTGGTGGTGGAAACCGGCACCGCGCGCGAGGTGCACCATTTTGGCGTTCTGGCCGGTTATGGTGCCGAGGCCGTGCACCCCTATCTGGCGCTGGAGACCTTGGAGGCCATGCACCAGGACCTAAGCGGGGAGTTAAGCGCTGACAAGGCGGTCTACAACTACATCAAGGCCGTGGGCAAGGGCTTGTCAAAAATCATGTCCAAGATGGGCGTGTCCACTTACATGAGCTACTGCGGCGCCCAGCTGTTCGAGGCCATCGGCTTGTCCAGCGCCACGGTGAACAAGTATTTCACCGGCACACCCAGCCGGGTGGAGGGTATCGGCGTGTTCGATATTGCCGAAGAGGCCATCCGCATGCACAAAGCGGCCTTCAGCGCCGACCCGGTGCTGGCGAGCACGCTCGATGCCGGGGGTGAATATGCCTGGCGCGTGCGCGGCGAAGAGCATATGTGGACGCCCGACGCCATCGCCAAGCTGCAACACAGCACGCGCGCCAACAACTGGAACACCTACAAGGAATACGCGCAAATCATCAACGACCAGAGCCAGCGCCACCTGACGCTGCGCGGCTTGTTCGAGTTCAAAATCAATCCGGCCAAGGCGATTGCCATCGAAGAGGTGGAGCCAGCCAGCGAAATTGTGAAGCGTTTTGCCACCGGCGCCATGTCGCTGGGCGCCATCAGCACCGAGTCGCATGCCGTGCTGGCCGTGGCCATGAACCGCATGGGTGCCATGAGCAATACCGGCGAGGGCGGCGAAGACCAGGCACGTTACCGCAAGGAGCTCAAGGGCATTCCGATTCAGCAGGGCGATACGCTCAAGAGCATCATCGGTGCCGATGTGGTTGAGGTGGACCTGCCGCTGCAAGCCGGTGACAGCCTGCGCAGCCGTATCAAGCAGGTGGCCTCGGGCCGCTTTGGCGTGACGGCGGAATATTTGACGAGTTCTGACCAGATTCAGATCAAGATGGCCCAGGGCGCCAAGCCAGGGGAGGGCGGTCAGTTGCCCGGCGGCAAGGTGTCGGACTACATTGGCCGCTTGCGCCACTCGGTTCCGGGTGTGGGCCTGATCTCGCCGCCGCCGCACCACGATATTTACTCCATCGAAGACCTGGCGCAGCTGATCCACGATCTGAAAAACGTCGCACCGCACAGTTCCATCAGCGTCAAGCTGGTCAGCGAAATCGGTGTCGGCACCATTGCTGCGGGCGTTGCCAAGTGCAAGGCCGACCATGTGGTGATTGCCGGGCACGATGGCGGCACGGGCGCCTCGCCCTTGTCGTCCATCAAGCACGCGGGCAGCCCCTGGGAAATCGGTCTGGCCGAAACCCAGCAAACCCTGGTGCTCAACCGCCTGCGCGGACGCATCCGCGTGCAGGCCGACGGGCAGATGAAAACCGGGCGTGATGTGGCGATTGCCGCCATGCTGGGCGCCGATGAGTTCGGTTTTGCCACCGCGCCGCTGGTGGTCGAAGGCTGCATCATGATGCGCAAATGCCACCTCAACACCTGCCCGGTCGGCGTGGCCACGCAAGACCCGGTGCTGCGCCGCAAGTTCACCGGCAAGCCCGAGCACGTGGTCAACTATTTCTTCTTCGTCGCCGAAGAAGTGCGCCAGATCATGGCCCAGCTGGGTATCCGCAAATTGAATGACCTGATTGGTCGTGCTGACTTGCTGGACATGCGCAAAGGCCTGGCGCACTGGAAGGCCAGCGGACTGGACTTCAGCCGCCTCTTTGCCCAGCCCCAGGTGCCAGCCGACGTGCCCCGGTTTCAAGTCGAGTCACAAGACCACCGCCTGGAAAAGTCGCTGGACAATGTGCTGATTGCCAAGAGCCAGGCCGCCATCGAGCGGGGCGAGAAAGTGCATTTCATCGAATCGGCGCGCAACGTGAACCGTTCGGTCGGTGCCATGCTCTCGGGCGCACTCACCAAGGTGCACCCCGACGGCTTGCCGGACAACACCATCCATATCCAGCTCGAAGGCACGGGCGGCCAGTCCTTTGGCGCGTTTCTGGCACGCGGCATCACACTGAACCTGATAGGCGACGCCAATGACTACACCGGCAAGGGTCTCTCCGGCGGCCGCGTGGTGGTGCGCCCCAGCATCGACTTCCGGGGCGAGGCGGTGAGCAACATCATCGTGGGCAATACCGTGATGTATGGCGCCACCTCGGGCGAGGCGTTCTTCAGTGGCGTGGCCGGTGAGCGTTTTGCCGTGCGTCTTTCCGGCGCCAGTGCGGTGGTGGAAGGCACGGGCGACCATGGCTGCGAATACATGACCGGCGGCACGGTCGCGGTGCTGGGCAAGACCGGGCGCAACTTTGCCGCCGGCATGAGTGGCGGCATTGCCTACGTCTATGACGAAGACGGCCAGTTTGCCAAGCGTTGCAACACTGCGATGGTGGCGATGGAAAAGGTGCTGGACGCGGCCGAACAGGAGGCCAGCGTCCCACAGGCGATCTGGCACAAAGGCGAAAGCGACGAAGCCCAGCTCAAGCAGCTGCTGGCGGAGCACCACCGCTGGACCGGCAGCAAGCGCGCACGCGAATTGCTCGATGACTGGAGCGTGGCACGCACCCGGTTCGTCAAGGTCTTTCCGCTCGAATACAAGCGCGCGCTTAGGCGAAATTCATGCACGGAAAATGGCTGCACAGGCCGCCAGTCAAGCGGGTGCAGATATGAATAATGTAGCAGTGTCGGCCAAGTAGGGCGCAATTTAGGAGAAAAACATGGGAAAAGTTACTGGCTTCATGGAATATGCACGCCTGGAAGAAGGCTACAAACCGGTGGCAGAGCGCCTGAAGAATTACCAGGAGTTTGTCATTGGTCTGGACGATGGCGCAGCCAACAAGCAGGCCGCACGTTGCATGGACTGCGGCACGCCGTTTTGCACCAATGGCTGCCCGATCAACAACATCATTCCGGATTTCAACGATCTGGTGTACCGCAGTGACTGGAAGGCGGCCAGCGAGACGCTGCACAGCACCAACAACTTCCCCGAGTTCACCGGGCGCATCTGCCCGGCACCCTGCGAAGCGGCCTGCACGGTCAATGTCAACGGCGCCGCAGTCGGCATCAAATCCATCGAGCACGCCATCATTGACCGCGCCTGGGAACACGGCTGGGTGCAGCCGCAACCCGCAGCGCACAAGACCGGCAAGACCGTGGCCGTGGTGGGTTCAGGCCCGGCGGGCATGGCGGCGGCGCAGCAGTTGGCGCGCGCGGGCCACAGCGTGACCCTGTTCGAGAAAAATGACCGCGTGGGCGGCTTGCTGCGCTACGGCATTCCCGACTTCAAGATGGACAAAAGCCATATTGACCGGCGCATGGAACAGTTGCAGCAAGAAGGCGTGACCGTGCGCACCGGTGTGCTGGTGGGTGCCTGGCCCAAGGATTCCAAGGTCACCAACTGGTCGCGCGAAACCATTACGGCGGCGCAATTGCAGCAGGACTTTGATGCCGTGCTGCTGGCGGGCGGCGCCGAACAGTCGCGCGATTTGCTGGTGCCGGGGCGCGATCTGGATGGCATCCACTTCGCCATGGAATTTCTGCCGCAGCAAAACAAGGTTAATGCGGGTGATTCGTTCGTTGGTCAGTTGCGCGCCGATGGCAAGCACGTCATCGTCATCGGTGGCGGCGACACCGGCAGCGATTGCGTGGGCACCAGCAACCGCCACGGCGCGGCCAGCATCACCCAGTTCGAAGTCATGCCCGAGCCGCCGGTGGAAGAAAACCGCCCGCTGACCTGGCCCTACTGGCCCATCAAGCTGCGCACCAGCTCCAGCCACGAAGAGGGCTGCTCCCGCGCCTTTGCCGTCTCTACCAAAGAATTCATCGGCGAAAACGGCAAGGTCACGGGCCTGAAAACCGTCAAGGTCGAATGGAAGGACGGCAAGATGGGCGAAGTGCCGGGCTCCGAGCAGATCATCAAGGCCGATATGGTCTTGCTGGCCATGGGTTTTGTCAACCCGGTCGCCAGTATCCTGGAGGCTTTTGGCGTGGAAAAAGACGCACGCGGCAACGCCAAGGCCGGCGTGGACGCCAATACCGGCTATGCCACCAACACGCCTAAGGTGTTTGCTGCAGGCGACATGCGCCGTGGCCAGAGTCTGGTCGTCTGGGCCATCCGCGAAGGCCGCCAGGCGGCGCGCGCCATTGATATGTTTTTGATGGGTAGCAGCAACTTGCCGCGCTAGGATGACCATGAGCAGCAATCTTGAAGTTTTGGAGGCTGAAGCATTGAAACTGGCGCCAGCGGACCGATCGCACCTTCTTGAGCGACTGATTGCCAGCCTTGACTCCGATCCAGAGGTGGAAGCCGCTTGGGAACATGAGGCTGACAGGCGAGAAGCTTTGTTGGAAGCTGGTGTCACTGTTGCAGTCCCTGCGCACGAAGCAATGGATCGCTTTCGGGCAAGGCTTGCGCGGTGACATCTGTGCTAGGTGTGGTCCGTTTCACGGTTCATCATGGGGGTGTGCGGGTTCATCATCCGGGTGTTGAATGCTGCATCATCGCAGGACCGCCGTGGTGAGACCCGGTTTGAGACCTATGGTAAAAATGTCCGGGAGCCGTGTGGAGCCTCACCGAATGGCAAACTGTGGCGCACCAATGCGTCGGGCAATGCGTCCTGGGAATCACTGAGGACTGGCAAAAAACGACGCGAAAATTCCAAATGAAATTTCGACTTCCTTCCATTTACCCTTCCCGGAATCAGCCGGAACGTGTTTTTCAACCTCTTTACGGGGAACAATAGCAAAGTTGGGGTTGGTTCGACTAGACAAGTCCCATAAGTGAAATTGGTGAAGTGGCATCAATTCAGATTCGTCCCACTCATTGCGGGTCAGATAAAACGCCCCCCTCATGCCTGCTGTTGAGGCCTTCACTTCAATTGGTAAATGCCGAGTGTCTGTGCTGCTCACAACGGATAAAACGTCGTAACCTGTGCTATTGCTTTCGATAGATACCCACTTCGGCTGCATGCTAGTCCGATGTAGCTCATGGGCGATTGTTAGCTTCTCGCCCTCGCGGCCTATTTCCGAAAGACTTGCATTTCGAAGTCCTCGTGCAATGGCGGCAAGGCGATCCCAAAACGCCACGATCTCATCGTCATACCCCACAGCTAATTCCGCCTCTACCAGCGATTGTGAAATTTCGGTGGGTGCGTAATTGACGGTTTTAAGGCGGCCATCAATCGCATTCTTGATCCACGGTGGGCGAATCACTTCAACGTAGTCAAGAATCGCTTGTCGCAACCTCAAATGCGTGCACCCAATTTCGACTAGATTAGCCCCTCGAGGTGTGAGGACGGCGATGCCGGAGTCATTGGCGCGCAGCCAGCCCAGTGTTTGGGCGATCTCGCTGAGTCGCCCGATGTCGATACCGCCGATACGCGGAAACTCAGCCCGCATTTGGGCAAACGTTACCGGATGCTGGCTCGCCATGCGAATCAGATCAAAGCAACCTCCTGCGATGCCGGGGGACAATGCAATCAAAATGCATCCTTCTCAAAATCCCGAAGCAAGGTCTGAACGTCTTCGTCCTTGAGTCCAACGGAGTAGTCATCGTAATCTTCGATGTCAGTTGGGTCGAGTGCGATTGGATCCACCATCAGGGAAGAATCTTCGAGTGCTTCAGCCATGCGGTGAATTTTGTAAGCCAGTCTCTCCAATACCGTCTCGTCAATTGATTCTTCACACTGAACTATTTCAACGATTGTTTCCTGTCCCTTTGGCAGCCCAAATCGGTGAATGCGGTCCTCAGACTGCAGGTAGTGCGCGGCATTGAAAGTGCGGTCCAAGTAGATTGCATGATGACAAACACGGTGAAGGCTGACACCCTCGCTGGCCGCCGCAGGATTCGCAACCATCACCATGGTATTGGGGTCATCGTGAAACAGCTTGATTTTTCCTTCGCGTGTCTCATCATCATCTTCATCGCCAGCGTCCACGCCACCATGGATATAAACAGCTCCCAAGTCGGACAGCTTGGCAGCGATGAACTCGACATTGCGAACGAAGGACGACCAAATCAATACCTTCTTTCCTTCTTGAGTAAGTTGGCGAGCTCTTCTGAGGACGTAGCGCATCTTCGGTCCCTCGCCTTCATCGAGGACTGCAGAGAGTAGATCGGCTTTGCTGAAATTCAGTTCAGAGGCCAGAAGCGCGGGGTTTGAAACGAACTGCAAGAGCCGTGAAACTGATCGACCCAATGTGCGAAAAGCTTGTTTGCTTCGAATGCTCAACGCTGAGGCGGCGTCTCGTGCCACTTCGTGCTTCATCAAGCGATACAACTCTCGCTGAAGGGGAGCCATAGGCAATGAGATACGATGTCGCGTTATTGGGGGGAGTCCAAGTTCTGCCTTATTGGTCCGCACGTATATGGGCTTGACGCGCTCTACCACCGTTTCAGCGTCAGCTTCGATTTCGGGATACAGGAAAGCAAACTGAGGAATAAGGTCATCCGTCGATTGCGGCATCGGTGTTCCGGACATGATTAGTTTCCCGACTGGAAGATGGGAAAGAGCGAGAACGGACCTTGCTGTCTGCTTGGCAACGCCGCTCTTGATCCGATGACTTTCATCGAGAAAAACGAACGTTTTGTGTTGCGCCAAGTGTGCCGCCAATAAATCGCCAACCCGCGCCAACTGTTGATACGTGATCAACATGAATCGGGGATCATCCATCAATGCCTTTTCAATTTTGTCGCGTCCTCCGCGAAGCCGGACGATTTCCGCTTTCAAGCTGGGCATGCAATCTGCGATTTGCTCATCCCATGCGGCAAATGCATTCTTGGGGGCGATCACAAGCAGTCGCTCGTTTGATCTGGCTTTGAAAAAGAAAAACGAAAGCGCCTCTGTCGTCTTGCCTGCGCCTGGCACTGAAAATGTCGCGGCGGACGGCAGAGCTGCCATCTTTGAAACGTTTCTGCATTGTTCCGGGGAAAGACTGCGGGCAAAACCCAACTGACACAACTTATTGCGCAACGTTGCCTCGTCGATGCCCTTTTGAGCAATGGCATTGTCGTAACCATTTGCTGCCTTGGTGGATTGTTGAAGCAACGCTTTCGCTGCATCGCTAACAATAAGGCCTGTTCCAACTTTTAGGTTGTAAGTCTTGAAGATGTTTTGCAGGCTGCCCCGCAGTGCCACAAAGTTATACCAAGGCATTGCCAACGCACGCGCAGATTCCTGCTTTGCGTTTTGCGTGTGATCCATCGCCAATCGTCGAATAAGCGATGGCCAGCCCTGTTCGTCGTCGCCCTCGCTCCACGCGAGAACGGCACTTAGGTCGGCTGTTCTGTAATCGATTGATAGCATCACTTTGTCGCTATAAACGTTCGAATCTTGGCGATTTGAGATTCGAGCCTATCCAGTTGGACACCGACTCCCTCTGTCTTGGTCTCGGCGCCAAGTCCAAGTTTTATGCCGTCTTCCAGGGCGGCAGTGGCTCGAGCACAGCAATCCAGCAGCTTTTCAGCGGACTTGTTGTCCCGCTTAAGTTGTTTTTGACTTTCGATGAATTCAACTATGATGTCCCGCGCCTTTGCAGCGTTTTCAGGCTTGCCGATCTCCTTGGAAAGACCCAAATCCAGGGCTTCGTCACCTTTCTTTCCTGTATCGTCTCCAAACAATTCCGTAGTTTCCGCATCGGCTGCAGCGACCTCTACGGGGAAGCTTGTTTTGAGCTTTTCAATGATTGGTTCAATATTGTTGGCCATCCCCTTGATGGCATCGTGCAAACTGTCTCGCACCTCCTCTGGCTTGTCAATCAAAGCAAAGGATGCCTCCTTGAAAAGCTGTTGTCGCCCAACGCCTCCAACGGAAGAGCGAGTCGTAACGATTCGGCGGAAGGCTAGCTCCGCCGCAGCCACCAAGGACCACATATTCTCCTTTTTGCGAGACTTCAAGTAGTCGTTGGCGTATTCGCGCATATCAAGCAGTTCCTTGACCTCGGACTCCTTCTTGCCGTAGAGATCCGCAAGCTCTTTGTCCGAATAGCCGTCCCGTTGGCGCTTGGCGAGCATCATGTTGGCTTGGGCATCCCACGTGTAGTCAGCCTTGATGTCCTTTTCAATTTGAAGCTCGGCCTCAAGGCGATCAATGGCTTTGCTGTCTATGGCTGGAAGAACCGCAACATCGATGTATTCAAAGTGTTTGTATTTGGGTGGATCCGAGTGATAGAGATCGCGCCAAGTTGAGAGACGCCGATTACCATTGATGACAAATCCGCTGTCGTCGAGCAGGATTGGATCCACCTGCTGCTTTGAGGTGTCTTCAAAGTATTTTCTAAGATCAGACTTCTCGGCCAGCTTCAAAAGCAGATTGTGTTGAACCTCCTGAACCCTCCAAAGCTCTGCATCGAGCGTAAAAAAGTCCGCTGTTTCTCCCGGATTTCTTGCCAGATACTCAACCTGTGCCGATGCTGTTCGACCATTTTCAAGGCGGTATTTTGGAAGGTTCTGATGGATGCGAATGATTGGGATGTCACGCACCTGACCCTGAATAACGACTCGATGCGTTTTTCCAGTCGGAGTCGTCAAGCATTTTGCGAACTCCTCTTTGCGCGATGCCTTTGTCCATCCAAATCTGGAGTCTTTGGGCTGGAGAGGTACTGTGGTGTTCGACATGACTTAGGCTTCCAATGCGTAGACGATTGTGGGGACGTGATAGGCCTTCTTGAAAATCGCCAGCTCACGCTCGAGACGTTTGGCTTGCGCGATGTTGTCGCCCAGCAGCTTTGCGGCTTCTTGCGACGGTAAGATGATGGCAGCGGCCTTGATGTGATTATTCAGGTACATGGCCTGCAACTTCATTAGATCGGCATAAATACGCGACATGTTGCCGGTCTGAAGACACAGCCCAATATCCGATTTGGTGGACGTGATGGTCATGTCGGAGTTTTCGGAAACACTGACCTCTCCAGACCATCCCAATGCTTTCAAGTTTGATATGAGTTGTGTTCGAATCTTCGGCGCAGCCCTTGGCCCAACTTTAATTACAACGGATGAAATCGCATCCGCGATTTGCTTCCTGTGCACTGAATCGATTGTCTTGTCGCCTGCGCAATGGCTCAGGGTGTAGTGTTTCACGCTGTTACCGGCTGTCTAATAGCGCGCAAATTTGGCGGAGTTTTTCAAGCGCTGGTGCACAAACAAAAAGGGCCTTGTCGGCCCTTAGTTATTGGTTCAGAAAACAATAGTTGAGATCAGAATGGCACCCCATCATCATCGTCTGAGTAAACAGGCTTGAATCGAGTGATACGTGTGGCTTTCTGGTGCGCATGTAGTTTGTCCTGATAACGGCTGTGAATCACATGCAGCAAGTCCTCCAACAACTCTGCAACGGCGCTGCCTGCTCAGTGCTCCAGTCATTGTCGATGGTCATGAACAGACCGGTTGTCGCCCTGAAGGCAATTGCATATGTTTTGTAACGCGCTTCATGATTTAGCCTTTCTGCGTTTGGCTGCCATATCTGTGGATCGTGCCTGTGCCTCCTTGAGACGATAGGATTCGCCCTCGTGCCAATCACCTCAGAGTGATGCACCAGGCGGTCAACCAAGGACACCACACAAACGGCATTGGGAAAGACATCCCCAGTCGGCAAACGCCTTATTGGTGGTCACAATCGTGCTCTTGGACTCATAGCGACGGTTGATCAACTCGAAGAGCAAGTCGGCATGCCGGTTTGAGTATGAGAGGTAGCCGATCTCATCAATCACCAACAAATCCGGATTGACGTAATGACGCAAACGCCTGCGTAGCGCCGCATCACTGTCCATGGCGCCAACTCCCCAACATCTCCTGCAGTGGTGAAGCGCACCGTAAAACCCTGAACCAGAGCCTGATAAGCCACATTTTTTGCCAGCATTGACTTTCCCACGCCATTGTTACCGCGCAATATCACGTTGACGGATTGCGCCATGAACTCCAGCGTCATCAAAGCTTCGATGGCTGCGCGATCACGTTGTTTGGGCCACTTCCAGTCAAAGTCCGCTAGTGCCTGAATCGCCCGATGCGTGCGTCATTCAGGCGTCGCTCAAGGCTGCGCTGGGTACGTGCGTGCTCCTCCCAGTCAGCAGACTTGGCAGCCAGGGGCATCGGCCAGTTCTGGACCAATGTTCCAGCACACCGTGTAGGCGTAGATTTTGGCTCGCGGGAACAAAGCATCATTTTTGGGATCCATCGTTGTCGCCCTTGATGTTTCTGGTTGGGAATCAGTGTTGTTTAATTGGTCGGTATTTTTCAATGGGTGGGGTGGATCACCGCGTCACGCAGTCGAACGTTTTCACTGGGTTGCACGACCACCGGCGCAGGGGTTTGCTGGGCTTGGCGCTGTGCCTCCAGCGCCAGACGAACTGCATTGGGGTGGGTACCTTGCGTTGCAGTGCGTTCAGGAACGACCGTTGCACCTGGTCGGCACCGTAGCGATCAAGCAATCGCAGCAGCGCTGCAGTGATAGCGCCAGGTGTTCACCTTCGGCTGCGGCCTGTGTGAGTAACTCCACGCTGGCAGGTACGGCCTGCCGCAAACGATTCATACCACGCTGGGCGTGCGCTGCGGCTTTTCTCAACCAGGTCTTTGATGTGTGATTCAATCTCGATTTGCTGACCCTTGTCATAGCTGCGAGCGTGGATGGCCACCACCGTCTGGGCATCCAGAATACGCACCGTTTGGTATCAGCAAGCACCGTGATCGTTTTGCGCACATGGGTGTGCGGTACCGAATAGTCATTGAGGTCAAAAGCGAACATACGGGGTTTTTCCGACCTTGACCACCACACGCTCTTCCACCGGATAGGGGTTGGCAGGCAATTGCAGAAGGCGTGGCACCTCCTGGGAAAGGCCTGTGCTACCGTCATGGTTTTGTCTTGCGGACAAGCCCGATCACTGGCAGTTCCATTGATCCACGCATCGGCCTGGGCATTGAGGTCATCCAGATCGGTAAATGTACGTGCGGCAAAGAAGTTGTCACGGATATAGCGAATGGCGTTCGACACGCCCCTTCTCATTCCCTCTGGCCACGGGCCACCGGGCGCGGTTCGAAGTGGTAGTGGGCGGCAAAATCCAGTAGTGCTGGTGAGAATCGAATGGCATCACCCTGGCGCTCCAACACGGCGCTTTTGAGATTGTCATACAGCAGTATCCTGGGCACACCACCCCAGGACTGGAACGCCTGGACATGGCCACGCAAAACTCTCCATACGCGCATCCAGGGAGAAACGCAAAAAATACGCCGTGACCAGGGACAGCACGGCCACGAAGGCCATCAAGGCCGTTTGGCTTTGCCGATTTGCAGGTGGCCAAGTGGCCCCAGTCAATCTGAGCTTGTTCGCCGATAAGGGTAACCGAACGCAGATACGCCTCGGGCAAGGTCTGGGTCGATGCTGGGCGATGAGGTGGCGAAAATGATCTGGGCCACCTTGGTAGCCACGCACTGTGACCATGGCGTACAGCCGGCTGGCCTGAGATCGGGAAACTTCTTCAAGGTCTCAAGAACGAACGGCAAATAGGCATCGATGTTTGATGCGCGCACGGTTCCGATGCGGGGCAAGCCCGCTTGGCGCAAGACTCTCGACCGTGCCGTGGTGCCCCTTGAGTTGGCGAGCAATGGTGCCGGTTGGCCACTTCTCTGCATGGTAATAACGCAATATCGCGGCTCTGAGTTCAGGGGTCACGGGCATGGTGTGCTTCTTGTGTGGGGTTGAACGACGGATGCGACGGCGTAAAAGTCGATACGCACAAATTCAGCGCAGCTGCTTGACAGAAATGACACTGCCAGAGCCGCTGTAGCACATCGACTTTGATTGCACTCACATCCGCGTCCAGTAGAGCAAATGCTGTGGGGGTGGGGAACCCTGATGCGTCACTGTGTTTTTGCCCTCCAGCGCTGCTGTCGCCGAGCATGGGCGTGGCGACCACGTCTGCTACTTTGGTAGCGTTTTCCGCCTCGCGTACGCAGCGTGCCCGCTGTGTCGATGCACAGTCTTTGCAGTAGCGGTTACCACGATCGCAACGGCTTCACATTTGAGCACCAGGATGCTGCAACGAGCACACAAGTAACGCCTTGCGGGAGGTTCCATCGCCAAAAGTGGCCGACGGGGTTGGGCTGGACAATGCCTAGAGTTTTCGTGACATACTGACACTGGCAACGTCGCCCTCCCGGGCTCGAGGCACGACATCGGTTTGAACTTTCGACGTTATTGGCTGATGTCGTGCCTGCTTCGAGCTTTTACGGCAAGCTCGTTCTCCCTCCGGATTGCTTGGCTAGTGCATCCCAGCCTTGCCTCAAACGCAAATCACAACACCACATCCCGAGAATTGCGCCGCCACGCCATGGGGGTCTTGAAACTCGCCCTTCGGGCTCTTTCAAGCCCCCATGGCGTGCAAATCACAGATTCTGCGCAATGCCTCTGCC
>JADJFE010000013.1 GCA_016708725.1 Candidatus Aalborgicola bjergmarkensis | reverse complement strand
TGGATTCAGTCACTTTGAACGATTCACCCTGGCGGATGCCGTCATAAGTTGCGGTGTCAGCCTGCTCCCCGGCCACCACCGTGTACTGCATCGGACTGACTTTTAGCTCGGCCTCCAAGGCCTTCACGCACTTGGTCACCAGCTCCGGTGTCTCAAATTCCACCGTGTAAGCTGCCTTGCGGTTGATGCGATTCCACAGCGCCTTGAACTCGGCTTTCTCAAAATTGGCGTTCAGCGGATTGGTTTTTGCCCTGCGGTCGTCACCAATTTCCGGAAGTTGCGTATCGCTGAACACGCTATCGATCAGTACCAAAACCTGCTCGGCATGCACTGCCAACTCGTCAGGCAAAGCGGCTAACGCGCCTTCCTTCTTGGCATCGTGGTATTTTTGTGTGATGCTGCGCTTCTTGTCCACGTAGCCGTTTTGGATCAGGTAGAACTCGATGTCGGTCGCCATTTCAGCAGTCACCTCGACGTTGCCGCTGGTCGTTTTGAGAACCTTGCCCTTGAAGTAGGCTTGGTCCGCCACCCGTGGCCGCTCCGACAATCCCTCGCTGATATCACGCTGCAAGGCGGTCACAAAATCCTTGTAGCTCTCACTGGCTACCACCGTCAACACGTTGATTTGGTGCACCGTGGCCGCGTTGTCCATGCGGTCGCCATGCTGATTTACAGATAAACGCAAGCCCCGCCCGACTTCCTGGCGGCGGCTTACCGTGTTGTCGCTGTGCTTCAAAGTGCAGATCACAAACACGTTGGGGTTATCCCAGCCTTCCCGCAAAGCGGAGTGCGAGAAGATAAACCGCACCGGTTCCTCGAACGACAGCAGCCGCTCTTTGTCCTTCAAGATCAGGTCATACGCATCCACATCGTCGGTTTCGGTGGACTTTTTGCCGGTCTCGGGGTCCACCATGCGCTTTGTCTTCTTGTCGATGGAGAAGTAACCGTTGTGCGTCTGGGTGGTCGCAATGCCTTTGAGATACCGGTTGTAGGGCGTGTCTTCCAGCGTCTGCACCTCGGCCAGTTGCAGGTTGTACTCTTCCTCAAACATCTGGGCGTACTCGCCGGGCTGCTCGCCCGCATCGCCAGATTCGTTGATGTAGCTGCGGTATTTGCTGACCGCGTCAATGAAAAAAAGCGTCAGCACCTTGATGCCCTGGGCAAACAGCGCTTGCTCTTTCTCAAAATGGGCTTTAACCGCTTCTCTGATCTGGATGCGGCGCAAGGCGGACTCGCTCACATCGCCCGTGGCCTCGCCTGCCACCAGTTCATGCCCATTAGTGAATGCCACCGTATTGGTCAGCGCATTGATGTCGGCCACCACAAAGCCCCGGTACTGTTCCAAACTGCCAGACAGATCGAACAGGTTATCGTTGCGGGACAGCCGGCGGACAACGCGCTTGATACCGCTACTCTGTTTGATTTCCAGCTCCACCCTTGCTACCGGCGCTGCGGTGGACACCTCGATGGACTCCAAATACAGGTAGGCGTTGGTGCCGGTCAGGCCCTTGACCGATATGCCACGTACCCTAATTTTCTTGACCAGCTTCTGGTTGTATGCGTCCAGCGCGTCCAGCCGGTGAATCTTGTTGTGGACCGTCTTGTGCGTGGCCGAATACCGCAACACCGCCAGCGGTTTGAAGTTGGCCAGTGAATCCAGCGTCTTGCCGCCTTCCATTTTCTGCGGCTCGTCCAGGAACAGGATGGGCCGGTTGGCGCTGATGACGTCAATCGGCCTACGGGACTGAAAGTCGTCCAGCTCTTCGTAAATACGGCGTGCGTCCTTGCCCGTGGCGTTGAAGGCCTGCACATTGATGACCATGACATTGATGCCCGCGTCACTCGAAAAGCTCTCCAAGTTGTGCAACGCTTGGAGTTGTAGATGAAGAACCGGGCGCGCTTCTTGTATTCGTCCAGAATGTGCTCGGCGGTGATTTCCAGCGACTTGAACACCCCCTCACGAATGGCAATGCTGGGCACAACCACAATGAACTTGCTCCAGCCATAGCGTGCATTCAACTCGAACATGGTTTTGACGTAGCAATACGTCTTGCCAGTGCCGGTCTCCATTTCCACATCCAGATTGATGTCGCACACCTTGGTTTTAACCAGCGTGGTGGACAGAGGCAGGTTTTGTCTGCGCTGCACGACGTGGATGTTTTCCAACAACTGGCCCTGCGTCAACGCCAGATCGGCATTCTTGAAACCGTCTGACTCCAACGGCGTCTCCACCTGGCCGCTGGCATCCACCTCGCGGCCTGGGTCTAGCCGATAGCTCAAGCCCTCGCGCTTGGGTTGCCCGGAAAAACAATCTGCCACGGCATCGACGGCGTTGGTTTGGTAAGCCTGTTTTTTGAATTTAAGTTTCATGACTCTTTTAAATCTCTTTTAAATCTCTACTTTTTTACAATCTCCCAGCTGGACGCTGCATCTGATCCGCTGTTGAAAATTCGCCCAGACAGCCGAAGTTTTGTTAGCAAGTTATTGATTTTGTTCAATTTCTGTTTTTCAGTCAGTGCATCGCTCAACTTATTCAGCAGAAGTTGTTTGATCTCTTTTTTTGAAGCGTGGTCATATTGCTGTAAATAGTCCATGATCAACTTTGCGTAGTAATCATCGTCCTGGGCGCGCATACGGATGTAAGTTGCCTTGTTGTTGGTCGCCTTGGCTACGCTGGCGGAGACATACAAGTTAGGTTTACGGCCTTCTATCAAGCCTGCATGGCGCAAATGCTTGGTCACTGCATCGTCTACAGGGAGTTTCTTTTGCACCCGATCCAGCGCAAGAATGTCAGCTAGTGGCAGATTTGTTTTTAGCATCAACATCTCGCTATAAGCCTGGTCGATCACTCCCCCATACAACGTCATGCGCGTCACATTTGCCTCACTCAAATCGTAATCGGGCATAGGAAAATATCGCCGCGCCTGTCCAACGTGCATTTGATAAATGCCGTATCCCATCGTGTCAATCATCCCAAGCTCAGCCATTGCGTTGACCAGAAACGGATTGCGATAGCGGCGGGGTGTTTTGGTTCCTGACAAATAGTCCGCAGGTACCCCCTCATAAAAACCGCCATCATTCTCAAAAGTCAACCGGTCTACGCGCTCGGTCACAACAATGCGGCCATTCAATGCGTAGTCCTGATGGGCAATGCTGTTGTGCAATGCCTCCAAAACAATCTTGCGGTCGTACTTGGCCACCTCAACGGCCAGCAGAGAGTCTTTGGGCAAAATACGAATCTGAATATTTCGAATCTTTTGATACAACGCCGTCGAGTTCAACAGAAACGGCAAAGAAAAATGCTGATACGCACTCTCCGCCCCTTCCAGCCGCCAAGTAAGCTGCGCCATATGAGGCGACAAGTGCCAAGCTGCTTCTGGCTTACCCAAAAGCAGCAAAGCTGCGCGGGTTATCTGCCCATTTTTGGTTAATCTGGCACGATCAAGAAAAGTAGCCAAAGGCCACTCCATCACGTCTTTGCTTGGAATGCTGTTTTCATACTTGCGCGCAAATGCATCTCGTGCGGATTGCAAGGCATGCTCATCCAAGTCATGGAGGCTGGCCGACGGTATGACTTGTGCCGTCCAATCGCTTTGCAGGGTCTGCCCACGGATTTCATCTTGTTTATCCAGCCCTAAAGACGTGCGACTTTCACCCGCACGCGCGTAGTAATGCCCCTTCCAGGCAATGGGCATGCCGCGTGGCGCGGGAGGCACCTCTAAAAACACCACACGCCCATCGGCATGCGCCAGTTCATAAATGTTACGCAATGTGATGCTGGGCTCGGTATTTGCAGCAATTTGCATTTTCAAACTTTGCAGGCGCTCCGCCTGGAGGCGGTAGTCCGTTCCAACCACTGTGCGCGATCTATCGTTCACGCCAAAAATCAGCCACGCAGCATTCGCATCGCGCAAGTTCGCTTCGTTAGACAAGGCAGAGAAATACTCACCGATTTTGTCGGTGTCGTAATCATTACCGGCTTGTTTGAACTCCACCACCTCGCCCTCCCAGCAGGCGATCAAGCGCTCAAGCAAAGCCTCCAAAGCAGTTTTGTCCATGCGCAGGCCCCTTAAATCGTTTTAACCTCGGTGCTGGGCGACATCAGCTTGAAGATTTGCTCCACATTGATTTTCACGCTATCGCTGGCAAAGCCTGCATCGCGGAACACCACGCGCAACGGTTCGCGCTTGGCCAGCAGCTTGACGAATTCTTCATTAACCCCCTCGTCAAAACACGCGGCCAGCGCGTTGCTATCCACAAAATACACAGTCTTGCCTGCAATGCTTTCCCTGGCGATGGGCAAGGCTAGGTCAACGCCCCAGTCCAGCAGCACCTGGAACAAAAGGTCTTCCGGCGTGCGATCTTCGCGGATGTTGTTGACCTGATCGAACAGCTGGTCTTGAGTGACCGCATCGGGGGTGTAGAACACCTCCTTCATGTTGGAGTTGTCGATTTTGAGGACACGGAAACCAAGGTCGAGTTTGTCGATACCGGGCTTTGCGAGGTTGTCCTGTCGAACTTTCTTTCCCGCTCTACGAATGCGTTCTTTGGTGAGTTCTGCAGTGGATCGAGGCAACCCCAGCCCATCACAGTAATCTGCCGCCGACTTTTGCTTCTCGTTCGCTGGGTCCAACAAATCCGGGATTTGAACCATGATGAACCGTCGAGTTCCACCGTCCTTGGCATTCTGTTCCATCACTGCGTGAGCCGTGGAACCCGAACCAGCGAAAAAATCCAGGATCAAGGCATCGCTGCCAACGTTCATCTGTACAAAGTAACGAAGTAACTCGGTGGGTTTAGGGTATCCATCAAAGTTGGCCCCTAACTCAACCAACTGCGCCGTTGCCTTTTGAGTTCCGCCAAACCCGTTGAGCGTAGAAATGACATGGCTCTGATAGTCATGACGTTGTTTGACGACTTCGATTGCGCCGGTTTGGGTTAGCACAAAGGTTGTGGCTTGGTCCTTGCTGTCTCTGATTGCCTGACACCCGTTGGCAATAAATTCTTGAACCAGCTCTTTTGAGCTCCAACCACTTTCAATATCAACCGTATTCGTCAGTCGTGAGTTGACAACTATGGCGTCAACCAAATATCTAGGCCAGGGAGTCGTACGAGCAGTGATGCTCCCGCTCTCAAAGGCAGCCGGAAAACCTATAGGGAGCGTCAGCCCACTGACCGGATTTTTTGGCCCGTTCTTTACAACGGTGTTTCGGATCTCGGGTTTGAACAGCTTGCTACTTTGATCCGTACTTGGGTCCACGACAGGTGGGGCCGGAAAACTGTTAGCAGATCGCGCATAGAGAAGTACATATTCATGACAAACTTTAATCTTGGCCTGGTTGTCAAAATTCCCATCGCTGCGCCAGCAAAATTGAACGAGAAAATTATCTTCGCCAAACACCTCATCGCAAATTTTCTTCAGATTTTGAACTTCATTGTCATCAATTGAGATGAATATGACTCCATCCTCCCGCAGCAAGCTGCGCGCTAATTTCAGCCTCGGATAGATCATTGACAACCAATCCGAGTGGAAACGACCGTTCGCCTCTGTGTTTGCGACCATGCGGTTCCCCACCACGTCACTCTGCTGAGAGCGCTGAAAATAGCCTCTCGAATCTTCTGCAAAGTCATCGTCGTACACAAAATCTTTGCCCGTGTTGTACGGCGGATCTATGTAAATCATCTTCACCTTGTTGAGATATGTCTCTTGCAACAGCTTCAACGCATCGAGGTTGTCCCCTTCGATGAACAGGTTTTTCGTGGTGTCGAAATCCACGCTCTCCTCGCGGCAGGGGCGTAGCGTCTTGGCGATGGGTGCGTTGGCGGTCAGCAGCGCCTCGCGTTTGCCCGGCCAGTTGAGTTGGTAACGTTCTTGCGGGCCTTCGACGATGCCGCTGGACAGCTCCTGGCGCAACTGGTCAAAGTCGATGCTGCGCGTGACTGTACCCTTGGCATCATGCGCTTCCACCACGCAATGGGGGAATAGCTCGGCAAGCTTGTCGACATTGGCCTGGGTCAGGTCGGGGCTGTGCATTTTCAGTTTATTCATGGTCATTTTGACTTGTAAGCCCCGTGGAATGTGCGGGAGCAGCTATTAGATGTATAGCTATTGATTGAACACCAAGAGATTCACGCAACAACGTGTTTTTCTGGTTCGACTGACAGTCGCATGCCGACCGACTTCAATACCGCCAACAAGGTCTTCAAGGTTGGGTTCCCTTTGGGTGACAAGGAACGGTAAAGCGCCTCGCGGCTGATGCCAGCCTGTTCGGCCACTGCGCCCAAACCGCCATAGGCCTCGGCCACGTCACGCAAGGCCAGAAGGCCTGCCGCACGGTTGTTGGGATCATCCAGTTCTTCCAGAGCCGACTTTAAATACGCCACGGCGAATTGCCGATCAGCGCGCAACTCTTTGATCGTTTCCTCGGTGTGTGACACCGAAGCAGTGGTTGGTTTTTTCATGGCACATTTACCAAAATTACCTATCGATACGCGCCGCAATCGAATCTCGATCTGCGCCCGCGCCCGCATGTCTCGCAAGCCCCGCAGCCAGTCTGTAACAGGTGAACTGTTATCTTCGAGTTGGTAGCGACGTAATTCGATCATGGCGAATTGTAGTTTTAAAGCTACTTTTTAGACATACTGCCCAGACACCTCGAATTCGGTGCCATAGAAGTTGCGCTCATTTTGCTTCTCGGATGATGGTTTCGGGATATGAAACTCACGCCACGCCTTCCCGGCGGCATCGGTCGCTTCATCGGGCATGAATAACGGGGAGGTGAAGATGAATTCGAACGATTCAACCGACTCCAACTCGCGTTTCAGTGCCTCAAAGGCATAAATCGAGAAGCAGGACTCAGCAATTTTGAGTCGTGCGCCCGGCAAAACCGACTTTTTAAGGTCATCCCCCAGCAGGTTGTTGATGTTGTCGATGAGTTGCATGCTGTTTGTCTGACGCTTCCTGTGTGCATCATAACAACGGCGAAACAGTCAAACGCATGAAAACTCGCACAGTTCTGGCAAAACCAGATGATATTGCTAAGGCACAAAGCTCACAATTCGATAGCTGTACCCGCACATCCAACAAGCGCTACAGCCCGCTTCGACCCTAAAAACCTCGACCCCATCAGATCGCCACCAACTTGCGTACTTCGTTGGCTTCCATGTCCTTACCCGCCCCCTGGGCAATGACCGCGCCGCGCTCCATGACCACGTAGGCATCGGCCAGTTCCTGGGCGAAGTCGTAGTATTGCTCGACCAGGACAATCGCCATGTCGCCCCGGTCGGCGAGCATGCGGATGACGCGGCCAATGTCCTTGATGATGCTGGGCTGGATGCCTTCGGTGGGTTCGTCCAGAATCAGCACGCGCGGCCTTGGAGCAAGGGCGCGGGCGATGGCCAGCTGCTGCTGTTGTCCGCCGGAGAGATCGCCGCCCCGGCGTGCGCGCATTTGGTGCAGCACCGGAAACAGCTCAAACAACTCTGCCGGGATGGGGGTACTGGCACTTTTGTACGCCAGGCCCATGCGCAGGTTTTCTTCCACCGTGAGGCGGCCAAAAATCTCGCGCCCTTGCGGAACAAAGCCGATTCCAGCGCGGGCGCGTTCATACGGCGTGGCCTGGTGGATGGGCTTGCCGTCCAGGGTGATTTCGCCGCTTTTGATCGGCACCAGGCCCATCAAGGATTTAAGCAGCGTGGTCTTGCCCACGCCGTTGCGTCCCAGGATGACGGTGACCTGGCCCAGTTGGGCAGTCAGGCTGACATCGCGCTCACGCCCCTGACGGGTGTGCAGCGCCAGCTCCAGGTTTTCAAATACGCTCAATTGCTCGAACACCGTGGGTTTTTGAAACTTGCCGGATTCGGTCTGCCCGGCACGCGCCGCCTGGGCGGCCTGGTAAGCAGCGATGCGCCGCGCGCCTTGTTCCATGAGTTCGGGGGGCATGCGCGGCAATTCAACCAAAATGTTGGCATGTGAGAACCAACCCCATAGGTGCTTGAGCAAAAGTCATTCCGTGAATCACAGGCAACTCTTTTGAGAGAGGCGATCAGACGTATAACCGGAATTGGTTTTGGCACATGACTATTACGATACCGGGAAATACCCAAACGTTAAGTGCATTTAACGCGGCTTTGAGAGAAATTATTGTCGAATGCGATTAACAAGGTGCCAGGAATTATTTCATCGGGATCAGGGTATCTGATATTGCGGAAGAAATTCTGCCGCAGTGCTTACCTGTTATACTTCGGCATTACTTTTTATTTCTCTTCACTAGCATTCTTGTAAAACTTGTGGTTTTCGTCGAGGAATACTACATAGAAGGTGTTCGAGCAAAAAATATACCCTTTTCCTTTGTGAATCGTTCCGTTGTACGACTTTGGCACAGTGAAGCCACACAAACGAAACGACCAATCCAGACGAAACCTCCCCCATTCAACTTGATGGGGAACATGTTTGGGATGCGTAAAGTCAGACCGTGCTGGAAATCCTCCATAAGTGGCAAAAATAGTTCCACTTTTTCCTACGCGCTGCCCGCGCCAATAATCAAGTGATTCTTTGCTGTACTCCTTGAGCTTGTCGAATAATTCAATCAAGGTTTCTTTCTTTAAATCTGCAAAATTTTGACCAACCTTTTGAACCTCAAAGTACGAAAAGTTGAATTTACATCGGGATGCAAGCGGGTCGGTGTCTATATCAATGCTGGCGCTTGGAAAAGATGACAAAAAATCATCTTTTCCTGAATTTTTAAAACTTTTCATACGCGAGGCACTCCACCAATACGACCTTCCTTGTAAGGTGTGGAAATGGGGCGATCATTTCTCAATACATCGCCTGGAATTTCGTCTAGGCGATATGTATAACTCGCATTATTATCTTTATTTACCAAATGGGTGCGATATTTTCCACATATATCAAGCACATCTACATCGTGCGCACTAAATAGCAGTTGCGCGCCAGTGGTATTTGCGCTTTCGTTGGTAAATAAAGCCAATATCTTTGGCAGTATGTCTGGGTGTAAGTATATGTCAAACTCATCCGCGACAAACACCCCTCCTTGAGCAATTGTTATAAAGTAGGAAAGAAGCATTCTATATAGATACTTTGTCCCACTCGATTCGGTTAAAGGATATACAGGGAGTTCTTGATCTTCAACTATGTGGTGAAAAATAGGGAAGGAATTCTTTTTTCCATCCTGCCCCTCCTCTGAGGCGATTGTGATATTTGTAATACCAATATCGCATTCCTTTATAAATTCTTTGACGGATACTAAACTTGATGGATTTTCCAAGAAGAACTTGGATGCTGCATTCATGTCAAACGCACGTCCACCAGTAAAACCGGCTTGAGTAACGTTGAATAATATTCTACTAAAAAAATCGTGAACCGGCTTTAATTCTGTGTTTCCGTGTTGGTGTAATGTAGATATTGTGGATGCATTTTTTCGATAAATTATTGATTCAATCTCGGAGAGTCGCTTGATAGCCACCACTTTCTCGCCTTCTCTCTCAAATAGTTTTGTCTTTCGGTTCTTTTTTTCATAGAGCACTTCTCGTTCAACCCGTTCCTTGGTTAGTGAAAGCTCGTAAAGGTAATTTAATCCGTTACCCGCTGAAAATTCTGCATAAAATTCGCATGGTTTATCCGATTTAAAGTATGGATCAACCGGAATTTCCGCTTCTGGGTCCGCAGAAAATGATCTGGCTGCAAAGCTGGCTATAAATGCAATGCCCTTCAAAAGGTGTGTTTTTCCACTACCATTTGCGCCTTTCACGCATAGGATCGTCGCGTAATCGCGACCATTTGCAATGTGGTCAGGGACGTTTCTGTCGAGTCGAAAAGACACAGACGCACCCTCCTTGAAGCAGAGAAAGTTCCGGACCCCGTATTCAAATAGCACCTTGATCTCCAATTTCGTCAATATTGACGAAATTTTAATATAACTGCATATCTGACAATAGATTGAGGTCAAAAGGATGCCAAATCCTGATTAGTGTTGTGTTTCAACCAGTCTGGACCAAGCACCGGTGAGATTGCCTACTGAAGTAACAGCGCGGGCAAGATGCGGTGGGCAGAGGAATATTTTGATATTACTCACAATTCAATAGCTGTCACCGCACATCCTACAAGCGTTACCGCCCGATTCGACCATAAAAATCCAGCCCCGTCAGATCGCCACCAACTTGCGTACTTCGTTGGCTTTCATGTCCTTACCCGCCCCCTGGGCAATGACGGCGCCGCGCTCCATGACCACGTAGGCATCGGCCAGTTCCTGGGCGAAGTCGTAGTATTGCTCGACCAGGACAATCGCCATGTCGCCCCGGTCGGCGAGCATGCGGATGACGCGGCCAATGTCCTTGATGATGCTGGGCTGGATGCCTTCGGTGGGTTCGTCCAGAATCAGCACGCGCGGCCTTGGAGCAAGAGCGCGGGCGATGGCCAGCTGCTGCTGTTGTCCGCCGGAGAGATCGCCGCCCCGGCGTGCGCGCATTTGGTGCAGCACCGGAAACAGCTCAAACAACTCTGCCGGGATGGGGGTACTGGCACTTTTGTACGCCAGGCCCATGCGCAGGTTTTCTTCCACCGTCAAGCGGCCAAAAATCTCGCGTCCTTGCGGCACAAAGCCGATGCCGGCACGGGCGCGCTCGTAGGGCGTTGCGTGGTCTATTTTCTGGCCATCCAGGGTGATTTCGCCGCTTTTGATCGGCACCAGGCCCATCAAGGATTTCAGTAGCGTGGTTTTGCCCACGCCGTTGCGCCCCAGAATGACGGTGACCTGGCCCAGTTGGGCCGTGAGGCTGACATCGCGCAGGATGTGCGAGCCGCCGTAGTATTGGTTGATGTTAGTGGCGTGCAACATGCTTATCTGCCCAGGTAGACTTCAATCACGCGCTCGTCGTTTTGCACCTGGTCGAGCGTACCCTGCGCCAGCACGGCGCCATCGCACAGCACGGTCACGATGTCGCTGATGCGCCGGATAAAGCCCATGTCGTGCTCCACGACCATCAGCGAGTGTTTGCCCTTGAGCGTCAGAAACAGCTCGGCGGTGCGTTCGGTCTCTTCGTCAGTCATGCCGGCCACGGGTTCGTCCAGCAGGAGCAGTTTGGGGTCTTGCATCAGGAGCATGCCGATTTCCAGCCACTGTTTTTGTCCGTGGCTCAAGTTTCCGGCCAGCTTGGTCGCGCTGTCGCTGAGGTGGATGGTGTGCAGTATTTCCAGCAGACGATCACTTTGTTCGTCGTTGAGTCTGAAGGTCATCGAAGCCCAGACATCGCGCTCGCGCCCCTGACGGGTGTGCAGCGCCAGCTCCAGGTTTTCAAATACGCTAAGCTGCTCGAACACCGTGGGTTTTTGAAACTTGCGGCCTATGCCCAGTTGTGCAATCTCGGCTTCGCTGTAGCGCAGCAGGTCGATGGTGCTGCCGAAAAAGACAGTGCCCGTGTCCGGGCGGGTCTTGCCGGTGATGATGTCCATCATGGTGGTTTTGCCTGCACCGTTGGGGCCGATGATGCAGCGCAATTCGCCTGGTGCGATGTCCAGTGACAATTTGTTGATGGCCTTGAAGCCGTCAAAGCTGACGCTCACATCGTCCAGGTACAAAATTCGTCCATGCGTGACATCAACTTCACCAGACTTGAGGATGCGCCCGATGCCCGCCGCGCGTCCGCCGGATTCGGTCTGCCCGACGCGCGCCGCCTGAGCGGCCTGGTAGGCGGCGATGCGCTGCGCGCCTTCTTCCATGAGTTCGGGGGTCATGCGCGGCTCCTCTTGAGCTTGTGCACCAGTCCCACGACACCGCCCGGCAGGTATAGCGTGACCACGATAAACAGCGCCCCGAGCACGTAAAGCCAGAATTCGGGGTAGGTGACGGTCAGCCAGCTCTTGGCACCGTTGACCAGGAAGGCGCCCACAATCGGGCCGATCAGCGTGGCGCGCCCGCCCACCGCTGCCCAGATGGCGATCTCGATGGAGTTGGCCGGACTCATTTCGCTGGGGTTGATGATGCCCACCTGCGGCACGTACAAGGCCCCCGCCACGCCACACATCATGGCCGAGAGCGTCCAGATGGTCAGCTTGAAGCCCAGTGGCGAGTAGCCGCTGAACATCAGCCGGGTTTCGGCGTCGCGCACGGCTTGCAGCACGCGGCCAAATTTGCTCGTGACCAGCCAGCGTCCCAACAGGAAAAAGAGCAAGAGCGTGAGCGCCGTCAGCACGAACAGCAGCATGCGCATGCTTGGCGTCGCCAGGGGCACGTCCAGAATGCGTTTGAAGTCGGTAAAGCCGTTGTTGCCGCCAAAGCCGGTTTCATTACGAAAGAACAACAGCATGGCGGCAAAGGTCATGGCCTGCGTGATGATGGAAAAATACACACCCTTGATACGCGAGCGAAAGGCAAAGTAGCCAAACACAAAGGCCACCAGCCCCGGCACCAGCACCACCAGCAGCAGCGTGGCTAGAAAGCTGTCGCTCAAGGCCCAGTGCCAGGGCAATTCTTTCCAGTCCAGAAACACCATGAAGTCGGGCAAGGCGCTTTTGTAATTGCCATCCAGCCCGATCTGGCGCATCAGGTACATACCCATGGCGTAGCCACCGAGCGCGAAGAACAGGCCGTGGCCCAGCGAGAGGATGCCGGTATAACCCCAGATCAGATCCATGGCCAGTGCGCAGATGGCGTAACACATGATCTTGGCGACCAGACCGACGGCAAAGTCGCTCAGGTGGAAGATGCTGCCTACGGGTACCCAGAGGTTGAGCACCGGCACACAAGCGCACAGCACGACCAGGGCTGCCAGCCAGGCACCCCAGCCGCTGCGGGTCAGTACCGGGGAGCGCGTGGGTAATATCGTGGTACTCGTGGTGGTACTCATGCTTCTGCACTCCGGCCCTTCATGGCAAAGATGCCTTGTGGGCGTTTTTGGATAAAGACGATGATGAAGACCAGCACGGCAATCTTGGCCAGCACGGCACCGGTCCAGCCTTCCAGCAGTTTGCCCAGCACACCCAGTCCCAGCGCGGCATACACCGTACCTGCCAACTGCCCGACGCCGCCGAGCACCACGACCATGAAGGCATCGACGATATAGCCCTGCCCCAGATCGGGGCCGACGTTTCCGACCTGGCTCAAGGCGCAACCGGCCAGACCTGCGATGCCTGAACCCAGGGCGAAGGCGTAGGTGTCGATACGCGCCGTGTTCACGCCCATGCAACTGGCAATCGGGCGGTTTTGCGTCACACCGCGCACGAACAGGCCCAAACGGGTTTTTTCAATCAGGAACCACACCCCCAGCAGCACCGCCGCCGCAAAGGCCACGATCACCAGCCGGTTGTAGGGCAGCGATAAATTGCCCATGAGCTGCACGCCGCCGCTCATCCAGGCAGGGTTTTCCACGCCGACGTTTTGCGCGCCAAAAATGCTGCGCACCAGTTGCATCAGCATCAGGCTAATACCCCAGGTCGCCAGCAGGGTTTCCAGCGGACGGCCATATAAAAACCGGATCACGCCGCGCTCCAGCACCGCACCCACCAGGGCGGAGGTCATAAAGGCCACCGGCAGCGCCGCCAATAAATACCAGTCAAACGCACCGGGCAGCCATTTTTGAAACACGCCCTGCACCACGTAGGTGGCATAAGCGCCAATCATCATCAGCTCGCCATGCGCCATGTTGATGACACCCATCAGCCCGTAGGTAATCGCCAACCCAAGGGCCACCAACAGCAGGATGGAGCCCAGGCTGATGCCGCTGAAAATCGCACCCAGCCTGTCGCCCCAGGCCAGCCGTGCTTCAACCTGGCGCAGGCTCAATTGCAGATTCGCCTTGACTGCTGTATCGGTTTCGCTGGCTATGTGCTCGAGCAGCAGCGTTTTGGTTTGCGCCTGCGCACTCATGCCCAGCAACTGGGCCGCTTGCAGACGTTTGGCCTGGTCTGCGCTGGCCAGTAAGGCAGCCGCTTGCAACAAGGCCAGGCTTTCACGGATGTCTGGCACAGATTCTTGCGCCAGTGCCTTGTCAATCAGGGGCAACTTGGTTTCATCTACCCGGCCTTGCAGTGCCTTGACCGCCGCGCGGCGCGTTTTCGGGTCGCTGGCCAGCAGTTGCAATGCCGCCAGCACTGCGTCAATTTCGCCGCGCATGCGGTTGTTGTTCATCACGTCTTCGGCGGTATCGGGCAAGGGCGCTGCGGTGCCGGTTACCGGGTCTATGACCTGGTCGTCACGCACGATGACGGGCTGGCCTGCGACCAGTTTGACCGCATCGTCGGCGAGTGCCTGGATGAAAGTCACCGTCTTGTCGTCGGCGGTGGCGACCGATGCCCGCAGTGCGGAAATACGGGTGTCACCATCACCATTTGCAATAGCTTTTGCCTCTTGCGGGCTTAGTGCATGTGCGCAAGCAGCTGCCAAAAACAGAGCAGCGGTCAAAAAAAAGCGAATCAGCATATTGGCCTTGGAAACTCGAAAACCATGCACAGGGTGTAAAAAGGGAAGAAGCACGAAGGCTTCTTCCAACGCACTAGCAATTGACTTACTTCTTCACCGGCTCATCGGGCTTCTTGTCGTTGCCTTCAATGAAGGGTGACCAGGGTTTGGCCTTGACGGGTCCGGGCGTCTTCCATACTACGTTGAACTGGCCATCGGCCTTAACCTCGCCAATAAACACGCTCTTGTGCAGGTGGTGATTTTTCTCGTCCATCTTGCTGACGATGCCGCTGGGCGCCTTGAAGGTCTGGCCTGCCATGGCCGCAATCACCTTGTCCACATCGGTGGACTTGGCCTTTTCCACAGCCTGTTTCCACATATTGATGCCGATGTAGGTGGCTTCCATCGGATCATTGGTCAAAGGCTTATCCTTGTGGCCAGCGATACCCTTGGCCTTGGCATAGTCGCTCCACTTCTTGATGAAAGCGGTGTTGTCCGGGTTCTTGATGCTCATGAAGTAGTTCCACGCAGCCAGATGTCCCACCAGCGGCTTGGTATCGACACCGCGCAACTCTTCCTCGCCCACGGAAAACGCCACCACCGGCACGTCCTTGGCTTTCAGACCCGCGTTGCCCAGTTCCTTGTAAAAGGGCACATTGGAGTCGCCGTTGATGGTGGAAACCACCGCTGTCTTGCCACCGGCAGAAAACTTCTTGATGTCGGCCACGATGGTCTGGTAATCGCTATGACCAAAGGGCGTGTATTTTTCGTCGATGTCGCTGTCCTTGACACCCTTGCTCTTGAGGTAGGCACGCAAAATCTTGTTGGTGGTGCGGGGGTACACATAGTCGGTACCGAGCAGCACCCAGCGCTTGGCACCGCCGCCATCGGCACTCATCAGGTAGTCCACTGCGGGAATAGCCTGCTGATTGGGCGCAGCCCCCGTGTAGAACACGTTTTTGCTTAACTCTTCACCCTCGTACTGCACCGGGTAGAACAGCAATCCGTTGAGTTCCTCGACCACGGGCAGCACCGACTTGCGCGAAACCGAAGTCCAGCAACCAAAGATCACGGCCACTTTGTCCTGTGTCAGCAGTTGCTTGGTCTTCTCGGCAAACAGCGGCCAGTTGGAAGCGGGGTCTACAACCACCGGCTCCAGTTTTTTGCCCAGCACGCCGCCTTTGGCATTGATTTCGTCAATGGCCATCAACACCGTGTCCTTGAGTACCGTTTCCGAAATGGCCATCGTGCCCGAGAGGCTGTGCAGCACGCCCACCTTGATGGTGTCGGCGGCGACCGCCTGAATGGAAAAAGTCAGCGCACCGCAAGCAAGAGCGGCGGCAAGGGCGATAGTTTTGAGTTGTCCTCTACGATGCATAAAAATCTCCAATAACAGGGGTTGCGGGTAGGCAGTTCACAAATCAAACCGCTGCAAGCTTCAAAGCAGGGAGCGTGCCAATGTTGCCGCTGTTGTTGGTTTTTTATACATTTAATAGCTGACCCAGCACATTCCATGGGGCTTACAGGCCGATTCGGCCAGAACCTGGAACCAACCGGGCGCATGGTCACGGTCTGCGTGGTAGTGCTATTTGGTGCGCAGCATTGTGGTGCGGTGCGTGCTGCAATGTGGTGCAGCGCAGTGGTAGGCAGTCCGATCAGCTCAATTTGCCGTACTGGGTGCCGCCAATCATGATGCCGTCGTCCAGCGGGGCAAGGTCGGACTGGTATTCTTCATCACCGACACGAACTACGGGTGGTTTCATGCCCTTGCGTAGCGCATCCATGAAGGCCACCGTTTCATCCTCCGATATGGGCTGGAAGCTCGAACGCGCCAAGGGCAGAGGCGCTTGCGCCTGCGGTTTAGCCAACGGAGCTGCGCTTAACGGAGCTGCGCTTGCCACGGGTCTGCGCGCTGCGGCCGCCTGATGATTCCCCCGATCCTGCGCCCGAGTCGCTTGGGGGAATGCGTCTTCAGTCTCATTGACGCGCCAGTAAACGCCATCAACCGAAATACCGAAACGCTTGAAGGCATTGGCGCATAGCATCTTCTCAATCGCCGAAAAACTCCTGGTCCGGTTGTCACCGTCGGTGGAAAAGTTCTTGCCGACATCAATCATGGCAAGGAATCGGTGGTGGCGTTCGTCCACCGGCATGACTTTGAACTTGTACATGCCGCCAATCACCTCCATGGACAGGAAAGTCTCACGGATTGATTGGTACAGCATTTCACGCCGAAAGGCCTTGCGCTCGTCCAGGCTCATACGCCGCGAACCCTGTGGAATTTGTGTGATTTGCGCTGCAGCTGCCACCGGAGCAGGTTTTTTGGCGCGAAAGAGCGAAAGCAAGGACGAAAGCATGGGGCGATCCAAAAAAGTAGTTGCCCGGTGATTTTAGGCGCAGTAATTCACGCCAACGAGGCCACAATCATAATATGCGCTAGGCATAATTGTTGCTTTATCAAAATCACCATGGAACTAACTCCCCGCGAAAAAGACAAGCTGCTAATTTTCACCGCCGCTCTACTGGCCGAGCGGCGCCGTGCGCGCGGCCTCAAGCTCAATTACCCCGAAGCCGTTGCCCTCATCAGCGCAGCCGTCATGGAAGGTGCGCGCGACGGCAAGACCGTGGCACAGCTTATGAGCGAAGGGCGCAGCGTACTCACCCGCGCCGATGTGATGGACGGAATTGCGGAAATGATTCCCGAAATTCAGGTGGAAGCCACGTTTCCTGATGGCACCAAACTGGTGACGGTGCATCAGCCGATAATTTGACTCTTTTCAGGAGAATCCCCATGCAATCCCCAGCCCAACCCATGCAAAAAATTCTGCAAAAAACTCTTAATCCGATAGCTGCTCTCGCTCTTTCCATGAGCTCTGCAACCAGTTTTGCCCATGAAGGCCACGGCTTTTCCGGTAGCCACTGGCACGCCACCGATGTCTGGGGCTTTGTGGCCCTGGCCGGGATCGTGGGTGCCGCGCTTTGGTTTGGCCGTGGCAAAAAGTAGGTAGCTGATCGTGATTCCCGGCGAAATCATTACGGACGACGGCGAACACCCGCTCAACACCGGGCGGCGCACCTGCACCCTGGTGGTGCAAAACACCTCGGACCGCCCCATTCAGGTCGGCTCGCATTACCACTTTGCGGAAACGAATGGCGCACTGGGCTTTGACCGGGACAGCGCGCGTGGCATGCGGCTTAATATTGCCTCCGGCAGCGCGGTGCGTTTTGAGCCGGGACAGCAGCGCACCGTGGAACTGGTGGATTTTGCCGGTGAACGCATCGTTTACGGTTTTCGCGGCCTAACCCAAGGAAAACTTTGATGGCAACGATAGACCGGCGTGCTTATGCCGAAATTTTTGGTCCCACCGTGGGCGACAGGGTGCGCCTGGCCGATACGCAATTACTCATTGAAGTTGAGCACGACTACACGTTGCGCGCCGGTGCGTATGGCGAAGAGGTGAAGTTTGGCGGCGGCAAGACCATCCGCGACGGCATGGCGCAAAGCCAGCGCACCCGCGCCGAGGGTGCTGTGGATTGCGTCATGACCAATGCGCTGATCCTGGACCATTGGGGCATCGTCAAGGCCGACATCGGCCTCAAGGACGGGCGCATCGCGGCCATAGGCAAGGCGGGCAACCCCGACACCCAGCCCGGTGTGGACATCATCATCGGACCGGGCACCGAAATCATCAGTTGCGAAGGCAATATCGTCACTGCCGGGGGTATTGACTGCCATATCCATTTCATCTGCCCACAGCAAATCGAAGAAGCACTCGCCAGCGGTGTCACCACCATGCTGGGCGGCGGCACAGGCCCGGCCACCGGCACCTTTGCCACCACCTGCACACCTGGCCCGTGGAATATTGCGCGCATGCTGCAAGCGGCGGACGCCTTTCCCATGAACTTAGGGTTTATGGGCAAAGGCAACGCGGCCTTGCCCGCCGCTTTACACGAACAAATCGACGCCGGCGCCATCGGCATGAAATTACACGAGGACTGGGGCACCACGCCAGCTGCCATCAGCAACTGCCTGGATGTGGCCGATGCAACGGATGTACAGGTCGCCATCCACTCCGACACCCTGAACGAGTCGGGCTTTGTCGAAAACACCATCGCAGCCACCAAAGGCCGTACCCTGTGCGCATTTCACACCGAAGGCGCAGGCGGCGGGCATGCGCCGGACATTCTCAAGGTCGTGGGGCAAGAAAATTTTTTGCCCAGCTCCACCAACCCGACCATGCCGTACACCGTCAATACGCTGGACGAACATGTGGACATGCTGATGGTTTGCCACCATCTGGATGCAGGCATTGCCGAAGACCTGGCCTTTGCCGAAAGTCGCATCCGCAAGGAAACCATCGCCGCCGAAGACATCCTGCACGATCTGGGCGCCATTTCCATGATGAGCAGCGACAGCCAGGCCATGGGCCGCGTCGGTGAGGTCGTCCTGCGCACTTGGCAAACAGCCCATAAGATGAAGCTGCAACGCGGCACATTGCCCGAGGACTCTGCACGCAACGACAACTTCCGCGCCAAACGCTATGTGGCCAAATACACCATCAATCCAGCCATCGCCCACGGCATCAGCCATGAGGTTGGCTCAGTTGAGGTGGGCAAATGGGCCGATCTGGTGGTCTGGAAGCCCGCTTTTTTTGGCGTCAAACCGGCACTGGTGCTCAAAGGCGGCTTCATCGCGCTCGCCGCAATGGGCGACCCCAGCGCCTCGATCCCGACACCGCAACCCGTGCATTACCGCCCCATGTTTGGCGCCTTCGGCACAGCGGTCACACGCGGCTCCCTGAGTTTTGTGTCCCAGGCAGGCTTGCATGCGGGAATCCAGCAGCGCTTTGGCCTGGCCAAGCCACTCAGCGCCGTGCGCAATACCCGCACCGTGCGCAAGCAGCACATGGTGCACAACAGCTATTTACCCACTATGGAAATTGATGCGCAAACCTACGCCGTGCGCGCCGATGGGCAACTGCTGACCTGTGAAGCCGCCGTCACGCTGCCTATGGCGCAGCGGTATTTCCTGTTTTGAGTCCCCTTTCGATGTTGCACATTGCCAAACTCCTGGCGCAAGGCGCGGGGCTTGCGCCTGTTTTGCGCAAACGCGCAGCCACCGTCGAACTTGACTGGGATGTGCGCCAGAAAAGCCGTTTTGATGCCACAGACTCCACCGGACGCACCCTGGGCGTCTTTCTGCCGCGCGGCAGCGTGGTGCGCGGCGGCGATGTACTGGTGGCCGAAGACGGCGCGCTCATCCGCGTCATCGCCGCGCCGCAAGCCGTGTTGAAAATCACCCCCTGCTCCGAACATGGCACCCCCCTGGACCTGATACGCGCGGCCTACCACCTGGGCAACCGCCATGTACCGATTGAACTCCAGGCCACCCACCTGAAAATCGAACCCGATCCGGTACTGGCGGACATGCTGCGCGCCATGCACCTGGACGTTCTCGCCGTGCAAGAAGCATTCGAGCCGGAAGGCGGCGCGTATGCGCAAGCACATACCCATGCGCACGCCCACGCGCATACCCATTCCTGTGACCACCACCATTGACCATACCCTGGGTGATGCAGGTTTGATGCAGCTGATGTGGCTGGCGTCTCCTGCTTTGCCGGTTGGCGGGTTTTCCTATTCTGAAGGACTGGAAAGCGCCGTGGATCAAGCGTATGTCACTACGGAATCAGAAGCATCACGCTGGCTGATCGACCAGTTGCACTTAAGCCTTGCACGCTGCGATCTGCCCGTGATTGCGCACGGCGTCGCCGCCTGGCGCACCGCCGACCATGCCCGCGTAGCAGAACTGAATGCCTGGGTCGCGCAAACCCGCGAAAGCAGCGAACTGCGCGCGCAAACGCAGCAAATGGGCACAAGCCTATTGCACTGGCTGCGCAACCATACCAGTGCCACCGCCTGGCAGATGGATTTTCTGGCCAGCCTGGAACCAAGCTACCCGCTTTCCTACGCTTTGGCCGCCAGCGCTACCCAGGCGGACGTGCGCTCCTGTTTGCTGGCCTTCGCCTTTGGCTGGGCCGAAAATATGGTGCAAGCCGCCATCAAATCCGTACCACTGGGGCAAAGCGCCGGACAGCGGATTTTGTCGGCACTGGTCGCAGAAATCCCGCAAGCCATTGACCACGCGCTAAAACTGGAAAAACTCGGCATTGCGCAATACCAGGCCTTCACCCCCATGCTGGCGATTCTGAGCGCACAGCACGAAACCCAATATTCCCGCCTGTTCCGTTCCTGAAAGTTGTTGCGCATGCCCACTCTCCCCCCTACTGCTGCTATTGCTGCCCGTCGCACCAAAAAACTCCCACCCTTGCGCGTTGGTATTGGTGGCCCGGTTGGTTCCGGCAAAACCACATTGCTGGAAATGCTGTGCAAAGCCATGCGCGACCGCTATGACCTGGTTGCCATTACCAATGACATCTACACCAAGGAAGACCAGCGCTTGCTGACCGTAAGCGGCGCCTTGCCACCTGAGCGCATCCTGGGCGTGGAAACCGGCGGCTGCCCCCACACCGCCATCCGCGAAGACTGCTCCATCAACCTGGAAGCGATTGACCGCATGCTGGCGGACTTTCCCGATGCCGACATCGTATTCGTCGAAAGCGGCGGCGACAATCTGGCCGCCACCTTCAGCCCCGAACTCAGTGATCTGACGATTTACGTGATCGACGTGGCAGCAGGCGAAAAAATACCGCGCAAAGGCGGCCCTGGCATCACAAAAAGCGATTTGCTGGTCATCAACAAGATTGATCTGGCGCCCCATGTCGGCGCTGATTTGCGCGTGATGGAGGCCGACACTGTGCGCATGCGCACCACGCCCAAAGGACTCAAGCCTTTTGTCATGACCAATCTGAAGACTCTGGCCGGGGTGGAGCAGGTTGTCTCCTTTGTCATTGAACGCGGCCTCTTGCCGACATGATGCTTTGTGCTGTGTTGCCTGGGTGCGATTCAAGTGATGTGGTCGTTGGATTTAGCTCCCTCGCCCCAGCGGGGAGAGCATACAAGGGCTGGGGAGAGGGGACTGGCTTGTCATGGTGCGGCTCTCTGGATGTTCTGCGGTGCTGTGGACGGGGCTATTGTTGCTATACTATTAATAGCTGCAGCCGCACATCCCACGGGGGCTGGAGGCTTATTTGATGCCTTATTTGTGGCCAAAAAGATGCCACAAAGGCTTGCAAGAGGGTTTCGCATCGCAGTTTTTGCATGTGTAATATCACGGGCGATATGAAATTCCAGCGCAAAGCCACCAGCAGCCCCTCTCCCCAGCCCTTGTATGCTCTCCCCGCTGGGGCGAGGGAGCTAAATCCAACGACCACATCACTTGAATCACACCCGTGTTGCCTTACAACGAAGATGCATGGAGTATTCATAGTAGAATCCGTCCCGCGCCGATTTAGCTCAGTTGGTAGAGCAACCGCCTTGTAAGCGGTAGGTCATCAGTTCGAATCCGATAATCGGCACCATTGGCACATCTAAAGGCCGCTAAGGAACACCACTTAGCGGCCTTTTTCATTGGCAAATCAAGATCGAACATCCATGCTGCAAGTATGGGCCGACTATCTGGACAAACTGGCAGCGGGCGGCGATGTGATCCAGTTCAAAGCGGCATAGACACCATAGACACCTTATAGAAACACCATAGGCACCATGACCGACATACCACGCCCCAAGCTGACGCTGAAAAAGAAGCCTGCACCGCTGGCAACACCTGCAAGCGATGTGCAAAAAAGCACACCAGCCTTAAATAAAAGCGTCGAGAGTAAGCCCCCGAAGTCCCCCAGCCCATCGAAGACGGAAAAGGCCGCAGCACTCAAGGCAGAAAAAGAGGCCAAGCGACTGGAGAACATTCGCCTAGGCAGCGAGGCAGCAGCGCGAAAACGGGCGCAACTGGCGCAGGCTAAACCATTGGTAGCAGCCTACTTCGCGGCAAAGACCATCATCACGGACGTGGTGTTGATTGACGGAGTGGCGATTTATCACCCCCTTGCAATAGGCACCCGCCAGCGCGTCATTGCCGAACTGCTGGCACTGCCCCAGTGCGAGGGCATATCGGCATCAGCGTTGAATGCACTGGTGTCTGAATTGCTGCACGCCCACACCACACAAGAAGCCTATCAGCGCGGCCTATTGCTGCTGGGTGAGCGCGTCAACCTTGACGGGAGCGTGGCGGGCACAGTGGCACCAAAGCACAAGATCAAGGCACAGGTGTGGCTTGATCGCGTTGATATTACACGGCAATAAGTTTTAAGCCACGCCTAACCATCGGCTGATCCCCGATGGTGAAAACCGGGACACCCTGACACGGCGGCGCTGGTTTTCTATACGCATCCTGGTGAAAGCGAAAAGTGAAGTTGGCATGCTGCAATTTCAATAGCTGTACCCGCGCTTTTCATAAGCGCTACAGCCATGTTTGGCTTAAATGCCATAGGCACGTTACCCCTCGGGTGCGTAACAGGTGTTGAAGTCCGCACATTCTGCGCAGGAGGGTGTCGGGCACACATAAATGCCTTCTTTGCTGCAGTACTGGCGGTAGATGAATTTCTTCCACTTCATGTCGTTGACGTTCAGTGCCGCCAGACTGGTAAAGGCCGTTTGCATCAGGAAGGACAACTCGCCACGGTGCGCCAGGCCCAGGTCTTGCCACAGGTGATCACACCCGCCGCAGCCCCAGGCAACGCTGCGGGCCAGCCAGACTTCTGATTCCTGCCGTTTTGCCCGATGTGCCACCAAAAGGTCAAAGAGGTCGCCCAGTTCCTCGATTGCATGCGCACCAGCGCTGACGTGTTCGACATCCATACCGGGGAAATAGTCATCCACGAGGCGCCGAAACTCGGCAGGTAGCAGACCCAGCGTACCCGGCAACACGCCTTCCCCCAGCGTGCGCCCTGCCAGCATGCTGGCCAGCAGTGGGCGCAAGGGGTCGGCAACTGCGTGTGCAGCAGCGGGTCTCTCCAGCAGTTGAGCTACCCGCTGGGCTCGCTCGGATGGCGTGTTCATGGCATTAGTGGCATTAGTGGCGCGAGAACAAGTCCCGCAACTTGCATAGGGTGGTTGTGATGTCGAAGCGCGTATCGGCCAGAGCTTCGCCGGCCAGGATTTTTTCCAGGGCACGGTAAGGGTCGGTTTCTCCGGTCAGCAGGACGGTGGCACCCCATTGCTGCATATGGCGCAGGTAACCGTCACCGGCACTGGCAGCAACGATGATTTCAACGCCGTGTAGTGGATGCGGGCCATCATCGCGAAAGTGGTGCGGGAGATGCTCCTTGTCAAGCTGAATCCGCTGTGGTGTTGGTTGAGGAGTCCCAGGCTGGCAGTCAAACACCAGCCAGTCCCTGGCCTGACCGGCATGACCGGAGACGACCTTCCAGTCATTCTTGGTGGCAATGGCAATTTTCATGTTTTTGGTCGTATTGGATGTTAGATGTTCTTCTTGCCCTGCAGCAGTTTTGCCTTGTCCGATGGGCTGTAGTGGTCGAAGTGTCCCTGTGCTGCGGCCACGCGGCGGTGTGCCATGCGGATGGCTTCGATCTTGCCTGCCGGGGCGATGCGGGAGACACATTTTTCCAGCGCGGTACTCTGGCATTGCGGGCATGCGGGTGTATCGCTTGCGCGCACCAGGATTTCAAAACGCTTGTCGCAGGCCTGGCAGTGGTAGTCATAGAGGGGCATGGCGATCTCCTTTCAGGTTATCGGGGTGTTTGTGCCAGGGCCAGCAAGCCCTTGGTCTGGTGGGTGATGGCTTGTACGGTGGGTTTGTTCAGGCGATGTAGCCAGCGTTGTGGCAATCGGGAAGCGCCGCAACGTGCGCCAGCCAGCATGCCCACCAGCGCGCCGGTGGTATCGGCGTCGTCCCCCTGGTTCACGGTGGCGACCATGGCTGCTTCAAAGTCGTCATGCAACGTGAGGTAGTGCAGGACAGTTTGTACGGTGTCTACGACGTAGGCCGTCGCATAGCCACGGTAGGGCGTGAAGCGAAACTCCGGGTTGTCTGTAACCCACTGCACGGCCCACGCCTGGCAGTCGCTGTGGTTCATGCCGCCCAGCAAAGACCCAAGCACGCGGCCCAGCCCCAGAATGGCTGCGTCGGACAAGGGATGGTTATGTGTCAGGTGTGCCTGGGCGATGGACAGGCGTACAAAAGCCGCATCGTCACCCAGTGTGGCCAGCACGGCGGGCAGGTTGCGCATCAACGCACCGTTGCCGCCATCACCTGGGTTGTACTCTCCAGCCAGGGTGCCTTCATTCATGTAGCGCCGAATGCCTCGGCGACAGGTGTTGCCGCAATCCACGGGTTTACCTTTGAACCAGCGGACGTAAGCGTCGCCGATGTTTCGGATCAAGGTGGCATCTCCACTGGAAAGATCGGCCAAAGCCTGGCGACCTCCTTGCAGCAGGGCGTCACCCAAAGCCAGGCTCATGGTGGTGTCATCCGTCACCTGGCCTGCTGCAAGTTTGAGCCAACCGCCACCGATGATGTCACGGTGGACGCCGTATTGGGCCTTGATCTCGCGCGGGCGCATGAACTCGACGGTTGCACCCAGGGCATCGCCCATGGCAAGTCCCAGGTAGGCACCCAGGGCACGGTCATGCAGATCAGTCATAACGTGCCACCACTTCGTAGTCCCCACCCAGAGCCAATACTTCCTGTTCGCCCTGGAGCACCTGGCCGGGCATCAGGTCAGGGAACACCAGCACCTTGCACAGGGGAACCTGTACTTCAAATACCCAGTCGCCGAAGCAGGAGGCATCCTCCCTGGACAGGCTGAACGACACCACGTTATTCAGACGCACCGTGCAGTGCTTGTCTTGCAGTCTGCCGGCAATCAATTGCTCTTCGCATCGGTTGCTGCCGCGCCACAGCCGCAGGTGCTGGCTGGGTGGGGTATCCGCACCCTTTTGCAGTTGCATGCGCCGCAGCGTCCACTGGCAAAATTCAAACAGCAAATCCAGCTGCTGGTAGATGTTGTTGTTGTTCAGGCGACTCGACGCTTTTTCCTGCAGGTAGGCAATCCAGGCCGGGGATGGAAAACGTGTCAGTGGCGCCTTGTGAAAACCTGGAACCAGGCCAAAGCGGCTTTCAACCCAGCCTTTGAGAACCGCTCCGGCCACGCCATTGGAGTCCATTCCCCAGCCCTGCAGCAATTTGCGCCAACTGCTTTTCCAACGCCGCTGCTCCGACTTTCCCATACCACTGAGCTCATGGGCTGTGGGTTTGCGCAGACCAAAGGCGATATTGAGGTAGTGAACAAACATATCGTGTGCCTCGTTGGGGTTCTGGCTTCCTTCTAGCAATGCAAACAGTCCCGGATGCGTCTGGCAGGTTCCGGCAATGGCCAGCGGCACCGGATGCCGGTTGAAGTCGGTGCTTGCCAACACGCGCGTCGGCACGCCAACCAGATTGGTTGCGTACCAGCGCTGGGGTTGGTCCGGGCTATCTTCGTATGCCAACGCTGTCAGACCGGGCGGTTCTCGTTCGGGTTGCGCACCGGACCCATCAATTTCAGACCTTCCTCGTAGGTGATGGTTTCAAAGCTGAGGTTGAACTTGAGCCCGGCATTCGCTACAGCGTCGAGCTTGCCAGCGGTGTCCTTTTTCTTCAGATCGTTCTTTTCCAGGTAGAACAGGTCCAGCAACTCGTTGTACACCGTGGACTCGTCAATCGGCAGCACGTAGAACGTGGCACCCTTGTAGGGAACCTGGTATTTCCTGGACAGGTCGATGTTGTTACAAAACAGGAAGTATTTGCCACTGGCGCTCAAGGTGTCGCCCAGCACTTCGGCTACATCTTTGAGGTACGCAAAACTGAGCAGGTAACCGGCAAAAAAAGGCAGGAATTTTTCACCGGCTGAAGCAACCGCCATGGCCTGGGCGCACAGCAATTCGGGCGGACGTGCTTCGTCCGCGAGCTTGGGTGCAAAGCGCAGGGCCAGTTCGCCACGAAAGCCAAAGCGTCCCGAAGTAGCGGTAGGTGCCTTGAGAACGGGGTTGAGCAAACGACCCTCTTCCTCCAGTCGCGCAAATGCGGTGTCGCTGATTTCGGTGGGGGATATGGTTGCAGTCATGAAGATTCCTTGGTTGGGGTTACTCGTCCACATACATGAGCAATGACCGTACCAAGTCGCAAACGGGCAAGGAAGGCTGCAAACGCGACAAAAGTTGCGGGATTGGCTGCGTAACAGGAGCGGTTTGCGACAAGAAATCCCGTTTTGTCGGGAAGTGAACAATCGGAATAATCGTGTACGCATCTATGGAAAAAAGCCTGTTTTCCCTATGAAGAAGCGCTAAATCTGCAAATATTTTGTAGTACCGATTACGCATGGCATGGAAGCTGCAATAGGGATGCTGCACGGACCTGCGCAACCTTATTTTCAACCCTTCCTAACCTTCCTGAATGGAGTACTGCAATGGCTAAACTTCGGCAAATCGCTTTCTACGGCAAAGGTGGCATCGGTAAATCGACCACCTCGCAAAACACCCTGGCTGCACTGAGCGACCTGGGACAGAAAATTCTCATCGTCGGCTGCGACCCCAAGGCCGACTCCACCCGTCTGATCCTGCACGCCAAGGCACAGGACACCATCTTGTCGCTGGCGGCAGAAGCGGGTTCCGTGGAGGACCTGGAACTCGAAGACGTGATGAAGATCGGCTACAAGAATATCCGCTGCGTGGAATCCGGCGGCCCCGAGCCAGGTGTTGGCTGTGCCGGGCGCGGTGTGATCACTTCGATCAACTTCCTGGAAGAAAACGGCGCCTACGACGGCGTGGACTATGTGTCTTACGACGTCCTGGGTGACGTGGTGTGTGGTGGCTTTGCCATGCCGATTCGTGAGAACAAGGCACAGGAAATCTACATCGTCATGTCGGGCGAGATGATGGCCATGTACGCCGCCAACAACATCTCCAAGGGCATTCTGAAATACGCCAACTCGGGTGGTGTGCGTCTGGGGGGCCTGGTGTGCAACGAGCGCCAGACCGACAAGGAACTGGAGCTGGCCACCGAACTGGCCACCATGCTGGGCTCCAGGCTGATCCACTTCGTACCACGCGACAACATTGTGCAGCACGCCGAGTTGCGTCGCATGACCGTGATCGAGTTTGCCCCCGACTCCAAGCAGGCCGCCGAGTACCGGACACTGGCTTCCAAGATTCACAACAACGCGGGCAACGGAACCATTCCAACCCCCATCACCATGGATCAGCTCGAAGACATGCTGATGGAGTTTGGAATCATGGACCAAATCGACGAGTCACAAGTCGGCAAGAAGGCTGCCGAACTGGCGATTGCTTAACACCCCTACTGGAGTTCCCCTATGACTGCCACCGTTGAAGAGCGCAAGGCCACGAACAAGGCCTTGATTGATGAAGTGCTGAAGGTCTATCCGGAAAAGATGGCCAAGCGGCGTGCCAAGCACCTGAACACCTATGAATCGGGCAAGCCCGACTGCGGTGTCAAGTCCAATATCAAGTCACTGCCCGGCGTCATGACCATTCGTGGCTGCGCCTACGCGGGCTCCAAAGGCGTGGTGTGGGGGCCCATCAAGGACATGGTACACATCAGCCATGGCCCCGTCGGCTGCGGCCAGTATTCCTGGGCCAACCGGCGCAATTACTACATCGGCAACACGGGGGTTGACAGCTTTGTGACGATGCAATTCACCTCCGACTTTCAGGAAAAAGACATCGTCTTCGGTGGCGACAAGAAGCTCGACAAGATCATTGATGAAATTCAGGTTCTTTTCCCTTTGAACAAGGGCATCTCGATCCAGTCGGAATGTCCCATCGGCCTGATTGGTGACGACATCGAGGCGGTATCGAAGAAAAAGAGCCAGGAACTTGGTGGCAAGACCATTGTGCCGGTGCGCTGCGAAGGTTTTCGTGGTGTGAGCCAGTCGCTGGGCCACCACCTGGCCAACGACACCATCCGGGATTGGGTGTTCGACAAGACGGACCCGAAAAAAAGCACGGGGTTTGTCTCGACCCCCTACGACGTGGCCATCATCGGCGACTACAACATCGGCGGCGATGCCTGGTCAAGCCGCATTCTGCTGGAGGAAATGGGCCTGCGCGTCATATCGCAGTGGTCGGGTGACGGCACGATTGCCGAAATTGAAAACACCCCCAAGGCCAAACTCAATGTGCTGCACTGCTACCGTTCCATGAACTACATCAGCCGCCACATGGAAGAAAAGTACGGCATTCCCTGGGTGGAGTACAACTTCTTCGGGCCGAGCAAGATCGAGGCCAGCCTGCGCGAAATCGCCAGCCATTTTGATGACAGCATCAAGGCCAAGGCGGAAGAGGTGATTGCCAAATACAAGCCGCTCATGCAGGCGGTGATCGACAAATACAAACCGCGTCTGCAAGGCAAGACGGTCATGTTGTACGTGGGTGGCTTGCGTCCCCGCCACGTGATTGGCGCCTACGAAGACCTGGGCATGGTGGTGGTTGGCACCGGCTACGAGTTTGCCCACGGTGACGATTACCAGCGTACCGCCCACTACGTCCAGGATGCCACACTGATCTATGACGATGTGACCGGCTACGAGTTTGAACACTTCGTGGACAAAATCAAGCCCGACCTGGTGGGCTCCGGCATCAAGGAAAAATATGTATTCCAGAAGATGGGCGTGCCATTTAGGCAAATGCACAGCTGGGATTATTCCGGTCCCTACCACGGCTATGACGGCTTTGCCATCTTTGCCCGTGACATGGACATGGCCATTTCCAGCCCGATCTGGGGATTGACCAAGGCTCCCTGGAAAAAGGCTGCCTGAGCCACCGTGCCCGCCGTGCCAACAGTGGCTGGTTCGCGCCGGCCCCTTTCTCATCAACCCAAACCATTTGGAGAGCGTCATGCCTCAAGTAGCCGAAAAAATCATCGACCACGAAATGCTGTTTCGTGAGCCGGAATACCAGGAACTCTTCAGTAAAAAGAAAGCCTTTGAATTAAACCACCCATGCGAGTCTATCCAGCAGACCGTGGAATGGACCAAGACCGAAGACTACAAGCAGAAAAACTTCGCCCGTGATTCTCTGACCGTGAACCCGGCCAAAGCCTGCCAGCCTTTGGGCGCGGTTTTTGCAGCCAATGGTTTTGCCAAAACGCTGAGTTTTGTCCACGGCAGCCAGGGCTGTGTAGCCTACTACCGGGCGCACTTCTCGCGCCATTTCAAGGAGCCGACTTCCTGCGTCAGCTCTTCCATGACCGAAGACGCTGCCGTGTTCGGCGGCCTGAACAACATGGTGGACGGCCTGGCCAATGCCTACAACCTGTACAAACCCGACATGATTGCCGTCTCGACCACCTGCATGGCCGAGGTCATCGGCGACGACCTGGACGCCTTCATCAAGACCAGTAAGCAAAAGGGCAGCGTTCCCGAAACGTTTGATGTGCCGTTTGCCCACACCCCGGCATTTGTGGGCAGCCATATCACGGGTTATGACAATGCCTTGCTGGGTGTGTTGCGCCATTTCTGGGACGGCAAAGCCAATACCACCCAGCCGCTGGTGCGTGTTCCCGATGACAGTATCAACTTCATTGGCGGCTTTGATGGCTTTGTGGTCGGCAACATGCGCGAGATTCGCCGCATCTTTGATTTGTTCGGCGTCAAGGCCAACATCATCTGCGACCCCTCCGATACCTGGAATACACCGACCGACGGCGAATTCCGCATGTACGCAGGCGGCACCACCAAGGAAGAAATAGTCGCTGCGCTGCACGCCAAGGCAACCATCGTCTTTCAGGAGTACTGCTGCGAAAAAACCAGCAAATTCATCGCCGAACACGGCCAGGAAGTCGTCGTGCTGAATGCACCCATGGGTGTGGCTGGCACTGACAAGTTCCTGATGGAAATCGCGCGCCTGACGGGTAAGCCGATTCCGGCAGAGCTGGAGAAAGAACGTGGCGAACTGGTCGATGCCATGGCCGACAGCCAGGCCCATTTGCATGGCAAACGCTTTGCCCTGTACGGTGACCCGGATCAGATGCTGGGCTATGCGGCGTATCTGATGGAATTGGGTGCGGAGCCGGTGCATGTCCTGTCCACCAATGGCACGGAGTCCTGGGCCAAGCGGGTGCAACAACTGTTTGATTCTTCTCCCTACGGCAAGGGCTGCAAGGCCTATCCCAAACGTGACCTGTGGCATATGCGCTCACTGCTGTTCACCGAGCCGGTGGATTTCCTGATTGGCAATACCTACGGCAAGTTCCTGGAGCGCGACACCAAAACGCCCCTGGTACGCCTGGTGTTCCCGATCCATGACCGCCACCACTACCACCGCTATGCCACCTGGGGCTACGGCGGTTCCCTGCGTGTGCTGGTGATGTTGCTCGACGAGTTCTTTGAAGCACTCGACGCCAACACCATGGAAATCGGCAAAACCGATTACAGCTTCGACATTGTTCGCTAAAGGGTAGATCGCTATGGCAAACGTAACTTTTAGCTCGCCCCGCCTGAAAAAAGACGTGACCGTCTATGCCGTTGCGGGTGACACCAAGACACTGCTCTCGGTGGCCAAGGCCAACAGCATTCCGCTGAACCACGAGTGTGAAAACGGCGAATGCGGCTCCTGCCAGGTGCAAGTGTCGGTACTCTCGGGTAAGAGACCCATCGGTGTAGCAATGACCGAAAAGGAAAAAACCGTCTTGCGTCTGGCGGGAAAAATCACCGCGCAGCAGATACTGGACGCCGAAACCAGCGACTTGCCGCCACCGTGGCGCCTGGCGTGCCAGATGGTGGTGCGCGATGAGGATATTCTGGTCAAGTTCTGAAAAAATTCTGAACAGATTCTGATATGAACAGCGTAGAAGAGTTCCTGGCCCACACCATCCAGCTGGAGCGCGAAGCGGCCCTGCGCTTCGGCCAGCTCGCCGATGCCATGGCCACTGCGGGCAACAAGGAAGTGGGCCGTCTGTTTCGCCGTTTGGCCGACTATTCCTTGCTGCACCTGGGAGATGCGCAAGCCCGTGCCGGCTTTCGTGATCTTCCGGAAATGGCCGGCAGTGACTACCGCTGGCCCGACATAGAAAGTCCCGAAACCGCCGCCATCTGGGCCACAGACCCCCTCATCGGCATTGAGCAAGCGCTGCAAGTGGCACTGGAGGCAGAAACAGCAGGACTGGACTTCTATGCCAACATACTGGCCTTGACCAATGACCCGGAAATCAAGGTGCTGGCCAGGGAGTTTGTCGAGGAAGAGAGCGCGCACGTCGCCGAACTGCAGCGCTGGATCGCCCTGCACCAGAGCGGGAAAACCCTGTCTTCAAAGGGATAATTGCCTGTAACCCGCGTGGAATGTGCGGGAGCAGATATTTATTTTGCAGCATCCTCGCCACGATCATTCGCCTGCCACAACCCTTGCCTGGTGACTGCAAGCGTCCTGCTCCGGCTTATTTAGGCGATATTACCGGAATCACTTTTCTGCCGTGGCGTCGGTACACAGCAAAGTCGCCATCGAGTGTCAGCACCCGACAAGGGTCGTGCAATTCAGACAGGCGAATCAGGCACGCATCGGCCAGCGAAGCGGGCACGTTGTCATAACGCTCAAACAGCGCACGCACTGCCCCCACCTGTTCCGCCAGCGACAGGGCCACCCGCACAACACCGCGCTCAATCAGTGCCAGAGCACGGGACGGATCAAACCCCGAATGTGCCAACAAAAAACAGGTCTCTGCCACCACCGCCTCACAGGTCAGAAACGGGGCGGGATACTGCGCAAATTGCGCTTTGGCCCAGTCATGGTATGTGTCGCCACTGCAATGCAGCGCAACCCATGGGCCGGTGTCCAAGATAAGCTGGCCTTTCATACGCGGCCGAAATCTTTCAAATGCGCGGGGTTGGATGACAAGTCCGACGGTCCACCACTGAAACAGGCAACCAGATCGCCAGCCTGATCCAGGGCTGACACAAAGGGGCTTGCAGCGTGGGCCTGGGCCATGAATGCCTGCAAGGCGCGGCGCACCAGTTCCGACTTGCCAAGCGCGGTCTGTTGGCTCATCTGGCGCAGTTGCTGGTCAAGCTCTGGTGGAATTTTGATAGTCAAGGTATTCATGGGTGAATGTTACCGTATGGCAGTCAGTATTACCAAATCAAGCTTCCTCGCACGGTTATGAGTGCCAGTGCTTGTTCTGTAGCTATTTGCAAGCATTTGTCGCAATCCATTCAAACCCGCCAAAGTTTTGCGCCAAATGCACCACAAACGCACCACAAACCCGCAGTAATGTTTGTTTATCTGAAGTTTTGAGGCCCATTTTCCCCTGGCACCCAAATTGCAACGCAAGGACTACCCACCGTTCCAGGAGTCGTCCATGTCTATTGCGCTCAAGGCCAAGATTGCCGAAGTGTTCGAAGAGCCTGGCTGCGACAAGAACCAGGGCAAGAGCGAGAAGGAGCGCAAGAAGGGGTGTAGCAAACAGCTAAGCCCAGGAGCGGCTGCGGGAGGTTGCGCGTTTGACGGTGCCAAGATTGCGTTGCAACCCATTGCCGATGTGGCGCATCTGGTACACGGCCCCATCGCCTGCGAGGGCAATTCCTGGGACAACCGGCACAGCGCATCGTCGGGTCCGCAAATCTACCGCACGGGGTTCACCACGGACATCAGTGAACTGGACGTGATCTATGGTGGCGAGAAGCGTCTGTTCAAGTCGATTCGTGAAATCATCGAGAAGTATGACCCACCGGCCGTTTTTGTGTACCAGACCTGTGTGACTGCGCTGGTGGGGGATGACATCGAGGCGGTGTGCCTGCGTGCCAGCGCGAAGTTTGGCAAGCCCGTCGTCCCGGTCAACGCGCCAGGCTTTGCCGGGCAGAAAAACCTGGGCAACAAGCTGGGCGCCGAGGCGTTGCTGGATTATGTGATTGGCACACGGGAACCCGATTTCACCACGCCGTATGACATCAACATCATTGGCGAATACAACCTGGTGGGCGAATTGTGGCAGGTCAAGCCCTTGCTGGACGCTTTGGGCATTCGCATCCTGTCGTGCATCTGTGGCGATGGCCGCTACAACGAGATTGCCAGCGCGCACCGCGCCAAGGTGAACATGATGGTGTGCTCCAAGTCGATGATCAACATCGCCACCAAGATGGAGCAGCGCTGGGGCATTCCGTACTTTGAAGGCTCCTTCTACGGCATCGGCGACATGAGCGACACGCTACGCCAGATTGCCAGACTGCTGGTGCAAACCGGAGCGCCGTCCGACTTGCTGAAACGCACCGAGCGGCTGATTGAAGTCGAAGAAGCCCGTGCCTGGAAGCGCATTGCGCACTACAAGCAACGCCTGAACGGGAAACGGGTGCTCCTGATTACCGGGGGCGTCAAGTCCTGGTCGGTGGTGGCAGCGCTGCAAGAGGGCGGCATGGAAATTGTGGGCACCAGCGTCAAGAAGAGCACCAAAGAGGACAAGGAAAAAATCAAGGAAATCATGGGATTGCAAGACGGTGACAGTGCCCACATGATTGACGACATGACGCCGCGCGAGATGTACGCCATGCTGCGTGATGCGCGGGCCGACATCATGTTATCCGGTGGTCGCTCCCAGTTTGTGGCGCTCAAGGCGCGTATGCCCTGGCTGGACATCAACCAGGAACGCTACCACCCCTACGCTGGCTACGAGGGTATGGTCAAGCTGGTGCACGAGATAGACCGAACCATTTTTAACCCGGTGTGGCAGCAGGTGCGCATTCCCGCTCCCTGGGGAGACGATGGTGAAACGCTGGGTGCAGTCACGCGCTCGGGAGGGCCATGACCATGGCCGAAGTGGTGGAATCAAAAAAGGCTTGCGCGGTCAATCCACTGAAGATGAGCCAGCCCCTGGGGGCCAGCCTGGCCTTCTTGGGACTGGATGCCTGCATGCCGGTGATGCACGGCTCGCAGGGCTGCACGTCGTTCGGATTGGTGCTGCTGGTACGGCATTTCAAGGAAGCCATTCCGCTGCAGACCACGGCCATGAATGAAGTGAGCTCCATTCTGGGCGGCTACGACAACATCGAAGCCGCTTTGCTCAACATCCGCAAACGCGCTGCGCCCAGAATCATTGCCATTTGCTCCACGGGTCTTACCGAAACCAAGGGCGACGATGTGGACGGATACATCGTCACCATACGTAAACGCAAGCCTGAGCTGGCGGACACCGAAATTGTCCATGTTTCCACGCCCGACTACGTAGGCGCGTTTGAGGACGGTTACAAACATGCAGTGACGGCGATCATTCGCACGCTGGTCAAACCGCTGCCGCCCAAGGCGGATCAGGTCACGCTCTTGCCGGGCAGCCATTTGTCACCCGCTGATATTGACGAGTTGCGTGAAATCATCGAAAGCTTTGGCCTACGTGTAATCGTTTTGCCCGATGTGTCGGGGTCTCTGGATGGCCACATTCCGCCGGACTGGCGCGGCACCACGCTGGGCGGTACCACGCTGGAGCATATTCGTGCAGCCGGTGCGTCGGCACTAACCATCGGTGTGGGTGAGCAGATGCGCGAGGGCGCACTGGCTCTGCAGGAAATTGCGGGCACGCCACTGGAAATATTCGAGCGGCTCACCGGGCTGGAATGTAATGACCGGCTGTTGCAACGCCTGGCACAACTTTCAGGCCGCCCTGTCCCGCCCAAATACCGGCGCCAGCGCAGCCAGTTACTGGACGCCATGCTCGATGGCCACTTTTATACCGGCGGCATCAAGGTGGCCATTGCTGCTGAGCCCGATTTGCTGCTGGCGGTTGGCGGCTTGCTGCACGACATGGGTGCCGAGTTGCGCTGCTGCATCAGCACCACCAGGTCGGCTGCGCACGCGCTGCTGCCAGCGCAGCAAGTGGTTCTGGGTGATCTGGAAGACCTGGAGCAGGGTGCCAAGGACTGCGATGTGCTGATCACGCATGCGCATGGCCGTCAGGCGGCCAAGCGCCTGGGCAAGCCGCTGCTGCGCATGGGTTTTCCGGTGTTTGACCGCATTGGCAATGCACACCGCTGCCAGGTGGGTTATCGCGGAACCATGGCATTGGTATTCGAGATTGCCAACCTGATGCTGGAAAACATCCCCCACCACCACCCCAACGACTGGCCACTGCCAGCCACTACCAGTGTTTAACACCACTTAAGGAGAAAGCACCATGAAAATCGCCTTTGCAACCCAGGACAAGGAGCGCGTCGATGCGCACTTTGGCTGGGCAAAAAGCATTGTTGTGTACGACGTTTTAGCAACCGGCTACCGATTTGTCCAGAGTTTCGAGTTTGGCGACAAACTGGAAGAAGACGGCGACGAAGACAAGCTGACCCCCAAGCTGGAGGCTATCCGGGACTGTGCCATCGTCTACGTGGCCGCCATCGGCGGCTCAGGCGCCGCGCGCGTGGTGGCCATGAAGATTCACCCGATCAAAGTACCAGAGCCGCAGGCGATCAAGGACATTCTGGACAAGTTACAAGCGGTGTTGAAGGGTACACCACCTCCCTGGCTGCGCAAGGCCCTGCAAAAGAATGGTGAACGCAGCTACAACTTTGAAGAGGAAGAGGCTATACCATGAAAGCCATGACAGAACAGGCCACCGTGGACGACGCAACCTATCTGGCAACCCCTTTTGTGCAGCAGCTCATCAAGCAGTTGCGTGCACAGGACATGCATGGCACCTGGGACAACAAGAGCGATGTGCAATTGCTCAAACCCTACATTCTGACCGCCGAAGAGCGCCGGGCCTTGCCCATCATGGGCGACCCGGACCCGGAGACGCTGTGGCACCTGGAGGTTTTTTACAACGCCATTGCCGTCGCCATCGAGCGCGAGACCGGGCAGATGGTGTCGCCCATGATGAAAATGAGCCACGAGGGCTTTGGCCGCATGGTGCTGATTGCTGGTCGGCTGGTGGTGGTCAACAAGCAGTTGCGTGACGTACACCGCTTTGGATTCCCATCGCTGCAAAAGCTGGCCCAATCCGGCGGGAAATTCTTTGACGAAGCCGTCACCATGATCCGCACCTACCCCGAAGTTGCGCAATACGGAGCCTGAACGGAGCCTGAACATGAACACCGAAGCAGAAGAAGAACGCAAGGCGCGCTTGAAGAAACTCAACGCACGCGCCACGCAGGCCAAGATGGACCTGCATGATTTGTCTGAAGAGTTGCCCACCAACTGGGAAAAAATCCTGGAAGTCGCCCAGCGCTGCCATGAGGCCCACGCCATGCTGATGGCTGCACGCAAGGAAGGAGTTGTGCTGTGAGCGATACCTTTACCATAACGATGCCCAGCGGGGCTACCTGGACGCCAACCTTTGTCTCCAGACTGGATGACACAAAATGCATTGGCTGCGGCCGCTGCTTCAAGGTTTGCTCGCGTGGGGTGCTGGAGCTGGTTGGGTTGACAGAAGACGGTGAACGCATACCTGTGGATATTGACGACGATGATGACGATGAGGAATACGAAAGGAAAGTCATGACGATTGCGCACCAGGAGCTTTGCATCGGCTGCACGGCGTGCGCAAAAATTTGCCCCAAGAAATGCTACTCGCACCAATCTGCAACTATTTGAGGCGTAGCGCAAAACGCGCCAATTTCTCGTCGCAGCACGAGAGTAAAGTGATGTGACCGTTGGGTTTTTACTCCATCGCCCCAGCGGGGAGAGGGCTGGGGAGAGGGGTGCGGCTCTTTGGATGTTCTGCAGTGCTGTGGACGGGGTTATTGTTTCTATACTATTAATAGCTGCAGCCGCACATCCCACGGGGGCTGGAGGCTTATTTGATGCCTTATTTGTGGCCAAAAAGATGCCACAAAGGCTTGCAAGAGGGTTTCGCATCGCAGTTTTTGCATGTGTAATATCACGGGTGATATGAAATTCCAGCGTAAAGCCACCGGCAGCCCCTCTCTCCAGCCCTCTCCACGCTGGGGCGAGGGAGCTAAATCCAACGGCCACATCACTTGAATCGCACCCAGTTCGGCTGGCGGGTGGTGGCAAGAACACCTTTTCAAGGTATGAGCTTGCCAGTTTGCCGCTGGTTTATACATCACTATGCGTAAGCACTCACTTGCGATCTGCGCGCCGTTGCAGGCGTGGCGTCCAGAGCCAGACCTGCCAGATCGGTAATATCGGTAATATCGGTAATGGCGCTGACAGCGGCATAAGCCTGTGCTGCACGCGCATTATTGCGCGTGGCCTTGTCGTTGGCAGGAGAGGTTTCCTTTTCGACCGGATTGGCCGGGTCGGGTTCTTCAGTTTTTTCTTTGCCAACGCCCCTCTTATCTGTCTGCGTGGCCTGCTGCGCCAATTCGGCACGTGCTTGCAATTCCATTTTCTGGGCTGCAGCCGCAACGGCCCTGTCCTGGCCGGATGGTTGGGATGGCGCCAGGGCCGCAGCCTGGATGGTGCGTGCGCGCTCCAGGCTTTCTTGCGGGGTGCGCCCGGAGGAGGTATCAATCTGCACCTCCCCACCCACCGCATAATTGACGCCATCCGGTCCTTTTTGGTAGCTGAAACTCGCTCCTGAAACAGCCAGCCCACCGCTGGCGGCCAGATGCGCTGCCTCGTGCTGGCGCACTTCACGGTCACGTGCGCGCAGTTTGGTCAGTTGCGCCACTTGTTCCAGGGTTAGTTCTGCTTTGCCGTCCGAAGCTTTCTTTTCGGTGCGCTTGGCTGCATCCGGCGTTTGTTCCTGGGTAGGGGAGGGTGCCTCCTGGTTTGTGCCGGGTTGCAAGGGGTTTGCGCTGGCGCTGGGTTCCTGCGCACGCTTTTGCCCGACCGATCCAGCATACGCCCGGTTGGCATAGGCGTTGGTGATGGAAGAGGTGGCAGAAGTGGCGGAGATAGCAGAAAGGCCCATGGTTGCACTCGATAAACGAAGGCTGAAGGTGTATAGGTGTATAGGTGTATACCGTGCCGCTGTTACCATTTCATTGTACGAACAGTTCGTAAAAATGTCATACACCCTATCCCTATCCCTATCCCTATCCCTATCCCGAAATACCGAGCCGAGGTAATGTATGGCCATGCAATCAGTTATGCCTACGTCTGAAATTCCACAGCCGCTGGCCATCACCATGGGTGATGCCGCCGGAATTGGTCCCGAAATCATTGCCATGGCGATGCGCCAGGAGCCGCAAGTGATGCGCGGCTGTTTCGTGGCGGGCGACGTGGAAACGCTGCGCCGGGCCGCAAGCGTTGTGACCCCGCCCGGACGGCCCGCACTGCCGATAGCCGTCATCACGACGCCCGAGCAGGTGCAAAGCTTGCCGCCGCGCTGTATGGGGGTTTTGCAGGTGGCGGATCCCTTGCCCCTTGTGCCCTGGGGCAAGGTCAGTAAACAAGCGGGTGCATTTGCTGGTCAATGCGTGTTATGGGCTGCGGATGCGGCGCTGCGCGGACATATCGGTGCGCTGGTGACGGCCCCTTTGCACAAGGAAGCATTGTCGGCGGCCGGTGCGCCCTACGACGCATTCCCAGGACACACGGAAATGCTGCAGTACCAGGCAGCCCGGCATCTGGGCAAAACGGTGCATGAGTTGCCGGTGCGCATGATGCTGGCCAATGATGAATTGCGTACCGTGCTGGTCAGCATTCACGTGTCGTTGCGCCAGGCGATTGAGGCGGTGACGTTTGCCACCGTGCTGGAAACCCTGAGCATCACCCATTCGGCGCTGTCCCGCATACTCGGGCGCGCCCCGCGTATGGGTGTTGCCGGACTTAATCCGCATGCGGGCGAGGGCGGTTTGTTTGGGCGTGAAGAGATGGACCTGATCGCACCGGCCGTGCGTGCAGCACAGGCGCAAGGTTGCCTGGTCAGCGGTCCGTTGGCACCCGATACGGTCTTCATGCGCGCCCGCAATACCCCCGATAAACCGGGGGAATTCGATGTGGTGGTGGCGATGTACCACGACCAGGGACTCATACCCGTCAAATACTTAGGCGTGGAAAAAGGCGTCAATGTCACGCTGGGATTGCCCCTGGTGCGCACCAGCCCTGACCATGGGACAGCCTTTGACATAGCCGGAACCGGCAAAGCCGATGCATCGAGTTTGCTGGAGGCCGTGCGTATGGCGCGTGCATTGAGTCAGGACAGTGTGGATTACTGAAACGCCACTTCTGAAAAACTGCGCAGCTTGCGGCTGTGTAATTGTTCAGCACCCTTGGCGCGCAGGAGTTCCACGGCGCGGATGCCGATGCGCAAGTGCTGGTCCACGCGCTCGCGGTAAAAGTGGTTGGCCATGCCGGGGAGTTTGATCTCGCCGTGCAAAGGCTTGTCACTCACACACAACAAGGTTCCGTAGGGCACGCGAAAGCGAAAACCGTTGGCGGCGATGGTGGCGCTTTCCATATCCAGGGCCACGGCGCGACTTTGGTTGAAGCGGCGCTGGGGCTGGTTGCCGGGCAACAGTTCCCAGTTACGGTTGTCGGTACTGGCAACAGTCCCGGTGCGCATGATGCGCTTGAGTGCCGCGCCCGTGACCTGTGTCACATCCGCAACTGCCTGCTCCAGCGCCACCTGAATTTCCGCCAGTGCCGGGATGGGAACCCACAGGGGCAACTCTTCATCGAGTACATGGTCCTCACGCACATAGGCATGCGCCAGCACATAGTCGCCCAGCTGCTGGCTATGGCGCAGACCCGCGCAGTGCCCGAGCATGATCCAGGTGTGCGGGCGCAGCACCGCGATGTGTTCGGTAATATTCTTGGCGTTGGCGGGCCCCACGCCAATGTTCACCATGGTGATGCCCGTGCGGTTGGCGCGCATCAGATGGTAGCCCGGCATCTGGGGCAAGCTGGTGGGCGGTGTGCCCTGGGTTTCAAAGACCACAGGCAAGCCGCAGCGGTGCGTGATGACGTTGCCCGGTTCGACAAAAGCCACGTAATCACTGTCGGGATCATTCATGGCAGCGCGGCCAAAGGCGATGAATTCGTCGATGTAAAACTGGTAGTTGGTAAACAGGACAAAATTCTGGAAGTACTCAGGCGCCGTGCCCGTGTAATGGCGCAGACGGTGCAGGGAATAATCCACACGCGGCGCGGTAAACAGCGCCAATGGCTGTGGCTCGCCAGGTCGGACTTCAAAGGTGCCATTGGCAATGCCGTCGTCCATGGCAGCAAGATCGGGCAGGTCGAACAGATCGCGCATCAGACTGCGCCGTGTTCCGACTACATCGCCATCAATGTATTCGTCTTCGGCAAACGAAAAATGCATGGGGATAGGCTGCGAACTGGTGCCCACTTCCAGGTCCACATTGTGGTTTTGCAGCAACAGCCTGAATTGTTCCAGGTAGTAATTGTGGAACAGGTCAGGGCGGGTCAATGTAGTCTCGAACCGCCCCGGACCGGCTACAAACCCATAGCTCAGGCGTGCGCTTGTTCGGTTTGCCGTGCGCAGCACGGTATGGGTGTGGATGCGCACCAGGGGATAACAGGCGCGCACCCGGCCCTGGCTATCGTCGCCCGCCAGAAAACGTTGCATGGCCGCCCGCAGATGCGCAATACTGGCGTTGTAAATCTGTGTCACCTGTTCCAGAGCGGCAGCGGCATCGGAAAACCGCATGGGTGGGATGAACGGGGGCAGTTTGGGTGTTGCGGACATCGAGGACATGGAAGACATCTGGGTTTATTGGATAGTGTGTTGTGGCGGGTGATTATGAAATCTACCGGGTTTGCGTGTATAGCGAAGTATTCGAAGTATCCGAAGTATTTTGCTAGCGTATCAGTTAGAGTGTGGTGCTGCACACGCACCCGCCCCATTTTCAGGAATTCGAGCTTTGAATAACCCCAAACATTCTGATTCGCGTTACCAGGAAACCGGTTTTCCCTCCTTGCAGTGGGAGGACGAGGAGTTGCCAACCCGCCCCCTGCCGCTGCATGAGCGCCCACTACAGGCACGCATTGACAGCGAAATGGCCGTCATCCACCGGCACCACGCACGCATTGCCCTGGCGATTGAGAAATTCTGGGGCCACCGTGATTGTGTGGAATACATGCGCACCCTGATTCTCAGCGGCGGGCATGCAGATGGAAAAGGCGCCCGCGTAGGCTTCAAACCCGAAGTCATATCGGCACTGATGAATCTGATCGGCCTGCACAAGAGTTTGTGAATTTGATGCGCGGATTGGGTAGCGGCGCGTCAACATACAAAATCAGCCCCGGCCCCCAGTCCATTTATAGCAATTTGCTATAATAATGTTCATAAAACTGATTTCCAACAAGGCGCTGCGCGATTTTGCGCAAATGCACCCTGATGCGAACGGGCCGCTGCAAGATTTCAGGCGCTTGATCGAGGCCGGCAGCTATGCCAACTTTGCCCAGCTCAAAGCCACGTTTGCCAGCGTGGACAAAGTGGGCGAGCTCTATGTGTTCAACATTGGCGGCAACAAATTCCGGCTGGTTTCTGCCATAGCGTTTCAGGCCGGTTTGCTGTGGGTCAAGGCGGTGCTGACGCACCATGAATACGACAAAGGAGCCTGGAAATGCTGAACGTAGCAGATGTTCTTGCCCCCTGGGAGGCCATCAATGCCGCACTGGGTCTGTCTGCACCGATTCGTAGCGAAAACCACTACGCGGAGCTGCTGGCGTTTGTCGAGGAGTGTTTTGAGCGCTTCGGCGCGAATGAGCATCACCCGGTATTTGCCTTAGTGGACTTGGTGGCGGACCGCATCCGCGAGTATGAAAATCGGGTACACCCCTGGCCTGACGACAGTACGCCCGCTACCAGGCTGGCATTTCTGATGGAACAGCATGGATTGCGCCAATGCGATTTGCCAGAGGTGGGGGCGCAAAGTGTGGTATCTGCCGTGCTATCTGGAAAACGGGCTTTGAACTTGCGCCAGATTCAAGCACTGGCGCGGCGCTTCTCCATTCCAATGGAGTCGCTGGCCGGGTAGTTTTCGCACGCTGACAGTCGCGGTTATCCCCGGTGTTGCACACTGCTGGCGTGCAGGCAGATGGCGGCGGCGGCGGCAACGTTCAGCGATTCTTCGCCACCCGGCTGCCCGATGCGCACATGGATGGATGCGCGTGCCATCAGTTCGGAGCGCACACCCTGGCCTTCGTGCCCCATGACCCAGGCGCAGGGGGAGGGCAGGGCCAGATGGTGCAGCAGCTGTCCCTGGTGTGGATTGGTCACGACCAGCGGAATGGCCAGGTCATCGAGCGCAGACGGCTCCAGACCTTCGTGCAGATGCAGGCCGAAGTGGGCACCCATGCCCGCACGCAGCACTTTGGGCGACCACAGCGCCGCCGTGCCTTTGAGCGCCAGAATCTGCCGAAAGCCAAAGGCTGCCGCACTGCGCAACATGGAGCCGACGTTGCCTGCGTCTTGCACGCCATCGAGGATGAGGCTGCACGCCGTCGCCTGCAGTGCGGTTTTTGGTGGCAATGGCAGCACAAAGCCCAGCCTGGCGGGCGATTCCAGCGCGCTCAGATCACGAAACAGGGCATCGGGTATTACTATGTTTTTGAGTGCTGCTCCCGCTTGCTCCACGGGGGCTGTAGGCCAATAGGACTCACAAAATATGGCCAATTCCGGCTGAATGCCGCGCTGCAGGGCGGCCGCGCACAGATGTTCGCCTTCGACCCAGTAGCGCCCTGTCTTGCGGTAGGCCGTGTTGTCCTGCGCCAGCTTGCGCAACTCCTTGAGCAATGGGTTGTCGCGCGCGCGCAGCTGCGTGGGGGCATGCATGGGCATGGGGTATGGGGGAAGGCTTAATCCAGCACGAAGCGCTGGCCGATGGATTCGGTCAGCCCGAATTCTTCCAGCAGTGCTTGCAGGCGCTGACCGGCGGCGCGTTGGCCGTGACCGGGGCCGATATGGCGGGCGATGATGAGTTCGTTTTTCAGGCTGTGCTCCCAACCGACGAGTTCTGTGACGCTGACCTGGTAGCCACGCGCTTGCAGGTACAGGCAGCGCAGGACATTGGTGAGCTGGCTGCCAAATTCGCGCGTGTGCAGCGGATGGCGCCATAACTCGGCCAAGGGGGTGCGGGACAGTGCCAGCGCTTTGGAGGCGTTGAGATTGCGGGCGATTTCCGCCTGGCAGCACGGCACCAGCACCATGGCGCGCGCCTGCTTGTGTAGGCCAAAGGCGATGGCGTCGTCGGTGGCGGTGTCGCAGGCGTGCAAGGCGGTCACCACGTCAATGCGCTGTGGCAGTTCCGCCGATGTGCTGGACTGAGCCACACTCAGGTTCAAAAAATCCATGCGCGCAAAACCCAGCCGTGCGGCCAGTTGCTGCGACTTTTGCACCAGTTCGGCGCGGGTCTCGATTCCGTAGACGTGGCCCGCAGCGCGTGTCTTGAAAAACAGGTCGTAGAGGATGAATCCGAGGTAGGACTTGCCCGCGCCGTGGTCGGCCAGCGTGATGCCTTGGCTGTCATCACTGTCGTTGGGCAGTTCCAGCAGCAGTTTTTCTATGAACTGGTAGAGGTGGTACACCTGCTTGAGCTTGCGCCGCGAATCCTGGTTGAGTCGGCCATCGCGGGTGAGGATGTGCAGCTCCTTGAGCAATTCGATACTTTGTCCGTCGCGCAACTCCGCAGCCAGGGAGACAACGCTCATATAAATTTGCTTGGCTGGGCCACGATCAGCTTGGCCAGTTCGTCGAGCACATCACTTTGTATGCGCGCAGCCGGCCAAGTCGTGGTCACCACATCAAAACCGTTGGCATTGGCCAGGCGAAAGACCAGCTGGGCATTGTCGTGGTCGGGTGTGACGGTGACGTTGCCCCGTGCTTCGGTGGTGTACTCGAAGCGGATGGCCTGCAGGGTATTTTTTTCCGGGTGGCGCAGGTCTTTGCGCTCGTGCTGGACGTGCCCGTAGCTCAGCCGTTTTTGTACCCGTTCCAGATCAGGGGGGAAGTTGACGCTGACAGCGCCGCCAACCGGCGGCCCATCCTGCGGAATAATGCGCCAGCCCAGGGCAATGTAGTCGTAGACATCCTTGTCACGCAGTTTTTTCTTGCGGGCGTCCGCGCGAAAATCCACCAGCTTCATGGCGGGCCAGGGGGTCTTGTTGTCCAGGGTGAAGCGCGGCCCGGCCGGGGCGATGACGTTGAGCTGACGCGCCAGGTCCTGCAGATAAAGCCACACCGTGTACGCTGCGCGTTCGGCCTCGGCAGCGTTAGCCTCCAGCCGGGCCAGATCGGCCGTCTGCTTGTTTTGCAGCGCGCTGGCTTGCGATTTCAATTGGTTGAGAAAGCTCACTATCCCTCCGGAAGCATCTTGCATCTGCAGCCAATTTTAACCATGCGTACCTTGTGTATGGCCACGTATCGTTACATCAGGAGGCGTTTGCCGCTCAGGCGTTCGTGCTCGCGTGCGGCGAATCTGTCGGTCATGCCGGCAATGTAGTCGGCAACGCTACGGGCAAGGGAGGTCTCGTCTGCGACAACCGGCGCGCTGCCGCCGAAGGGCGTCGGCATGGCTGCAGGGTCGGCCATATAGGCGGCAAACAGTTCGCGTACCACCTGTTGCGCCTGCTGCATGGTTTCCATGACCTGGGGATGGCGGTACAGATTCTGGAGTAAAAACCGCTTGAGTGGCAACTCCCGCTCGCGCATGGCCGGGCTGAACCGCAGCATGGGGCCCAGCTGGCGCACAGCATCCGCGTTTTGTGGCCGGGTGTCGGCCAGGGTCGATTGGGTTGCGGCAATCACATCGTAGACCTGCTCACTGAGCATGCGCCGGATGGTGGCATACAGCAAGCGCCGCTGCTGGTTGACATCAACCAGGTGGGGATGGTCCTTGAGTACCTGCTGACGAATGTCGTCGAATAGCGCCACCTCCTGCAGTTGTTCCAGGGTAATCAGCCCTGAGCGCACGCCATCGTCAACGTCGTGGGCGTTGTAGGCAATCTCGTCGGCCAGATTGCACAACTGGGCTTCCAGGCTGGGCCGGGTTCCGTCCAGAAAGCGCCGCGCAACGCCTCCAGGCTCTTGTGCTTCCAGCATCTGCGCGTTGGTGCGTGCGCAGTGTTTCAGAATGCCTTCGCGCGTCTCGAATGTCAGATTGAGTCCGTCAAACTGCGGGTAGCGCCGCTCCAGGTGGTCCACGACCCGCAAACTTTGCAGATTGTGTTCAAAGCCGCCGTAATCTTGCATACAGTCGTTGAGCGCATCCTGCCCGGCGTGGCCAAACGGCGTGTGGCCCAGATCGTGCGCCAGGGCAATCGCTTCCACCAGGTCTTCGTTCAGCTGCAATGCCCTGGCGATGGAGCGGGCCAGTTGCGCCACCTCCAGCGAATGGGTCAAGCGGGTGCGAAAGAGGTCACCTTCGTGGTTCAGAAAGACCTGGGTTTTGTACACCAGACGGCGAAACGCGCTGGAGTGCACGATGCGATCCCGGTCACGCTGAAAATCGGTGCGGATGGGAACCGGGTCTTCCGGGTAACGGCGCCCACGCGAGAGGGCCGGGTCACACGCATAGGCTGCAAGGGTCATGGTTTTTCAAAAGGATACAGGCCAAACGGTCTGGTGCGGGCGGATTCTACTGGCCTACTGGCCAAGTCCCTGCAAGTCCTTTCTACAATCGGGCATGATCACAAACCCTTCCTCTCTCAATGATTCCGTGTCCCTGCTGGCGACATTGAATGCCGAACAACGCGCCGCCGTGACGCTGCCTGCCGAGCACGCCCTGATTCTGGCGGGTGCTGGCTCGGGCAAGACCCGCGTGCTCACCACCCGCATCGCCTGGCTGTTGCAAAATGGTCAGGCGTCTTCCAGCTCCGTCCTGGCGGTGACATTCACCAACAAGGCCGCCCGCGAGATGATGGTGCGCCTCTCGGGCATGCTGCCGCTGAATATCCACGGCATGTGGATCGGCACCTTCCACGGGCTGTGCAACCGCATGCTGCGCGCGCACCACCGGGCGGTCAATTTGCCGACCAGTTTTCAGATTCTGGATACGCAAGACCAGCTCAGCGCCATCAAGCGGCTTTGCAAGCAGTTCGACATCGACACCGAGCGTTACCCAGCCAAGCAGTTGGCGTGGTTCATAGCCGCCTGCAAGGAAGATGGACTGCGCCCGCAGATGGTGCCGCTCAAGGTAAACGATACCGAGACCCGCAAGAAGGTGGAAATTTACCAGCTCTACGAAGAGCAGTGCCAACGCGAGGGCGTGGTGGACTTTGGCGAGCTGATGCTGCGCAGTTACGAGTTGCTGCGTGACCATGATCCGGTGCGCGAGCACTACCAGCGGCGCTTTCGCCATATTCTGGTCGATGAGTTTCAGGATACCAACAAGCTGCAGTACGCCTGGATCAAGATGCTCGCAGGCCAGGGTGAAAACGCCAGCCCGGACACACCGGGCGCTGCGGTTCTGGCAGTGGGCGATGACGACCAGAGTATTTACGCCTTCCGTGGCGCGCGTGTGGGCAATATGGCAGATTTTGTGCGCGAATTCAAGGTGCAACATCAGATCAAGCTGGAGCAGAACTACCGCAGTTTTGGCAATATCCTGGACAGTGCCAACGCCTTGATCAGCCACAACGCACAGCGGCTGGGCAAGAACCTGCGCACCGAACAAGGCCAGGGTGAGCCGGTGCGCGTGCGCGAAGCCGTCAGCGACTATTACGAAGCCCTGTGGCTGGTGGAAGAAATCCAGTCGCTGGTGCGTGAAGGGCAGGCGCGCCATGAAATCGCCGTGCTGTACCGCTCCAACGCACAAAGCCGGGTGCTCGAATCCGCGCTTTTTAATGCCGCCATACCGTACCGGGTCTACGGCGGCTTGCGGTTTTTTGAGCGCGCCGAAATCAAGCACGCGCTGGCCTACCTGCGTTTGCTGGAAAACCCCAACGACGACACCAGTTTCCTGCGCGTGGTCAATTTCCCGGCGCGTGGCATTGGCCTGCGCAGCCTGGAGCAATTGCAGGACCTGGCGCGCACCACCGGCTGCTCCTTGCACGATGCGGTCAGCGCCCTGGGCGGGCGTGCCGGTGGGACGATTGCCGGATTTGTTGCCAAGATTGATGTCTTGCGCGAGCAGGCATCGGGCAAAAATTTGCGCGACATTGTGGCTTTGATGCTGGAGCACAGCGGTCTGGTTGTCCACTACAAGGCCGAACGTGAAGGCGCCGAACGACTGGAGAATCTGGATGAATTGATCAATGCCGCCGAGAGCTTTGTCGTGCAGTCCGGATTTGGCCGCCATGCCATGGCGGCGGGCATTGACGAAACGGGGGAAACGATGTCGCCGCTGGCAGCATTTTTGACCCATGCGGCGCTGGAAGCGGGCGACAACATGGCGCAGGCGGGCCAGGATGCCATTCAGCTCATGACCGTGCATGCCGCCAAGGGGCTGGAGTTTGACTGCGTGTTTATCACCGGGCTGGAAGATGGCCTGTTTCCCAACGAAATGGCCCTGAGCGCCCACGACGGCCTGGAGGAAGAGCGTCGGCTCATGTACGTGGCTATCACGCGCGCGCGCCAGCGTTTGTACCTGAGTCACGCACAGTCGCGCATGCTGCATGGGCAGACACGCATGAACCTCAAGAGCCGTTTCTTTGACGAGTTGCCCGAGGAATGCCTGAAGTGGTTGACCCCCAGGCACAAAGCATCAGCCTCTGGCAATGCTATGCATTCAATAGCTTCTCCCGCACATTCCACAAGCGATACAGGCGGTTTTGATCAATTTGGTCAAGGCGTGGTGCGCCAGAGTTCTGCCGGGGCCGCGTATGGCTTGCGCATCGGCCAGAAGGTCTTTCATGCCAAGTTTGGCGAAGGAACGGTATTGACGCTGGAGGGCAAGGGCGACGATGCACGTGCCCAGATCAACTTTTCGCGCCATGGCTCCAAATGGCTGGCATTGAGTGTGGCCAAACTCAGCCCTGTGTCTTGAAGTCTCCCCCTGGGCCACTGCGCATCAGTTGGAGCGCTTGGCAAGCCAATGCGCACTGATGGTCCAGGCGTTATCGGGTGCCTGGCTGCCGGCAAACACCCCCGCATGGCCGCCGGGGACGACGAAAAATGATTTGTCCTGCGAGGAAATGATGTCGAGCACCTTGCGCGCGGCTTCAACGCTGACCAGCGTGTCCTTGTCGCCCGCGAATGCCAGCAACGAGGACTGAATCTGCTTGAAACTGGCTTCCTTGCTGCCAATACGCATGTGTCCCTTGGACATCCTGTTGTTGATCAGCATATGCACGGCCATGTCCTTGATGGTTTCTCCGGGGTAGTCGGCCATGTCGTCGAACCAGGTTCCCATGGTGTGGTGTTCCTTGAGATACTCGCGGTCCCACAGATGCAGCAAGACATCGAAACGGTGCATGATGTTGCCAATCGGGTCGGTCAGTTTGAATGCCAGGGAATTCAGCCAACCGGGAACGTGGACATACTTCGCGGGCAAATCGAGCAGCGAGACGTGAAACAGGCGTGAGACCAGCCGGGCTGGCCGGTGAATGAGCGACAACACACGCCCCGCAACGCCGCTTTGGTGCATATCGACGGGACTGGCCACGGTCACAATGTTGCGGATGTTCGGGTCTTGCGACACGGCAGCGTACATCAGCGCGAACAAGCCCCCCATGCAGTACGCGAACAGCGACAGTTCCTGTTGTGCGCTGTGCTGGCGGATGTGCTCTAGCGCGGCGGGCATCCAGTGCGCCACATACGATTCGAGCGAAAGGTCCTTGTTGAGCGGTGTGACATCGCCCCAGTCAATCAGATACACATCAAAACCGTGTGCCAGGAAGAAACTGACGACGCTGCGATTGGGTAGTAAATCAAAAATGATGGAGGTGGCCGCCAGCGGCGGAACCATGACCAGCGGGACACGGTGTTTCTTGCGGCGCACGTTGAGATCGGATGCGCCTACCTTGATGGATTTGTTCTTGAGTGCGGGATAGTGCCGCACCGACATGATGCCTTCGCGAAAAATCACCTCAAAGGGTGTCTGGTTGGAGACGATGAAGTTTTCCGCGAACAGGCGCTTTTCCAGCGAATTGACCGCAGCCCAGAAGACCTTCTGACCTAAACCGGGCGATTGGGGGCGCTGTATCTTGCGCCTGTCGAGCGTCTGCGTGTTCTTCATGGGGCGGGTATCCAAAGTAAGGGGACTGTGAACCGGTAACGGTAGCGGTAGCGGTAGCGGGCACAGCCATTATCTTCAAAACCCGAAAGCCTGCGCGGCAATCACGCTGGTATTTGCTGCATATCCTGCGCTACTTCTTGTGTCAACTCTGATGCTACAGACGCATCCTTGGGCTGGATCATGTCCTGGAAACTGGGCATGAACTGGTCAAGCAGTGCCTGCATGCGCTGCATGAAGGTGTCGCCCACGCCTGCAGCCGGGGGACTTTGCACAAGAACGTTTTCCGGTGCCGGTGCTGGCGTTGGTGCCGGTGTTGAATCTTTGGGCGGCGGCGTCCAGACATCGGCGACACCTTGGTAGGCCGTCACAGCCCGGCGCACTTCGGTGCTGCGCAAATCGACTGAGAACGCACTGAGTTCACCCGATGATTGCTGGCCGATGTCGATGTGTGTGGCGGCATCCATGGCTTGCTGCATGTCACCCGCAAAGAAGTCCTGGGCGACGCTACTGATCTGTTGCACCAGCGCGTTGATGGATTGGGTTTCCTCTGCATCGAGTTCGCCTCGTACCGCCATCTGCACATTCAAGGAGGAGCTGTCTTTCGTGTCCAGGGTCAATGTTGCGCCTTTCTTGCTGGAAGTTGCCTGCACGGTGGCGCTGGAACTCTGGCTTTGCGCCAGGCTGATGGTGGCGATGTCACCGTCAGCCGTCTTGATCTGCAATTCCAGGCTGTCCTGGCGGTCCACGGAAAAAGCCGCCTGGTAGGCATTGGCACCATTGCTATTGGAGGCATGGGGCAGTTTTCCGTTGCGCAAATACAGGCCATCCCCCGTAGAGCCTTTGGCACCTGGGGTATAGCTTGTTCCCTGCGCGCGGGCCGCCTGGCGCTCCCGAGGGGCAAAAGACTCGTTCGATGGCTCACGCGCCACGACTGGCCGTATCGGCTGGACGCGAGCCGCAGCAGCTGCGTAGGGGCTACGTAGTGCGGCAGGGGCGATGGACAAAGTGTTGGCAAACATGATGGTCTCTTGAATGGCTACGGGTTGTGGCCTTGCGGGAAAGCGAGGCTCTAACGCTTCTCATATCGGAGCCATTGCCGCCATCTATAGCCAGAATTGCGGGTGTTTCCCGCCATAAAAGTTGCTGCCATGCACGGCTTCCCACTTAAGGCGGGACAGGCAAGGCATTGTCTATTTCCGTACAGGCTGGATGTGATTCCTGTGGGAGCGTCGGAAGACGCGAATTCGTGGCTCCTGCCACTCCCTGTGCGCCCGTGAAGGCGCTACATCAACACGGTGAAAGTCCGTGTCAGGGTAAGCCAAAGCCCTGTAGTCGAAAGTAACTGCGTCGCTGCGAAGCGGGGTGGAGAGCAACTGGAGACGAATTGGCGGTGCGCAGTAAAGCGAACTCGATTCGGCGGCGTGTGACGACGAGCCTGCTGGGAAATGGCGAAGTCCGAAATTCGCCCGGTACGCTGTAATGGCGTGTAAAGCGATGCCGGGGTTGCATAACGTGGTTGGAGGCGCAACGTTGAGAAGGTGTAGTGAGATAAGCGGGGAGACCTGTCAGCCGAGGTGACGGCAGGCAGGAGTCAGAGCCATCGTAGTACCGATGGGCTGCAAGAGCAAACAGGGCCAACACGGATTGGAAACGATCCGATAAACGCGAGTTTGAGTAACCGGGGTTCGCCCCTCGCGCCTAAACATTGCAGACAGCAGTCTGAGAAACGCGGAGTAGGAAAGCCGCGCCAGGGAAGGGTGGTAGGAAAGTGGAAACGTGAAATTCAGAGAGAGCGAGAGCATGAGCGAATTAGTGCCAGTGCCAGAAATGGCTAAACAAACTGAATCCGTCCCAGCCGAATGGAGATGGGTGGATCGTACTATCTGGACAGAGCGTATGTTGGCGGCGCTGGGTAACGGCGTCAAAGGAAGTAAATGGTTCAGTTTGATCGACAAGGTCTATCGACCAAGCACTCTGCAAGCGGCGTGGGCGCAAGTTCAAGCCAACAAAGGGGCAGCAGGAATAGACCGACAAAGTGTTGAAATGTTTGCAGCCAAAGAACTGGTATATCTGAACGAACTGGCGAAAGACCTCGAACAAGGAAGGTATCAACCCCAGGCAGTCAAACGTGTGGAAATACCCAAGGCCGGCGGTAAAACGCGTCCACTGGGGATACCCACCGTTAAAGACAGAATCGTCCAAACGGCGGTGAAAATGGTGATTGAGCCGATCTTTGAGTGGGAGTTTCTACCCATGAGTTACGGATTTCGCCCTGGCAAAGGCTGCAAGGATGCGCTGCGGGAAGTTGATGCGTACCTGAAGCAAGGCTACACCCACGTGGTCGATGCCGACATCAAGGGCTACTTCGACAGTATTCCGCACGAACTGCTAAGAACCAGGATTCGGGCGCACATCAGCGATGGCAAATTGCTGGAACTGCTCGATAGCTGGCTTTGTCAGGACATTGTCAAGGAAGCAGAGCGATGGACACCAACGGCAGGCACCCCACAAGGAGCTGTCATCAGCCCGCTGCTGGCCAATCTGTATCTGCATCCTTTGGATGTGAAAATGACAGGGTCAGGCTACAAAATGGTGCGCTACGCAGACGACTTTGTGATTTTGTGCAAAAGTGCGCCACAAGCGCATAAGGCGCTGGAAGAAGTCAAAGCGTGGGTAGAAGAAAACGGCCTAAGCCTACACCCGGACAAGACCCATGCAGGAGACTGTCTGGTAGATGGGCAAGGTTTCGAGTTTCTGGGCTACCGGTTTGAGGCAGGCAGGCGCTGGGTGAGGAAGAAGAGCCTGCAAGGGTTCAAGGACAAAATACGCCAAAAGACGGCTCGTACCAGAGGCGACAGCATGAGCGTAATTGTTGCAGACCTCACCCCGACAATCAAAGGCTGGTTTGGATATTTCAAACATGCCCACCGACGCACATTCCCAACGCTGGACGGATTTATCCGCAGGCGACTACGGGCGATACTGCGCAAGCAGGACAAACGACCGGGTATGGGACGATGCCGAGAAGATCATACACGCTGGCCAAATGCTTACTTCGCAAACTTGGGACTGTTCACCATGACGCAAGCCTATCAGTTAGCGAGCCAATCCCGATGAGGAAACCACTGACTGGAGAGCCGTGTGCGGGAAAACTGCACGCACGGTTCGGAGGGAGGGGAGGACGGCGTCCTTCTCTACCCCTATCGTCTGCGGCGCTGTCTATGCAAAAAACATAGCTACTCCCGCTTGGTACATAAGGCGTACAGCCATATTTACCTTGAATTTTGCCCTTCAAAACGGGTCAAGGCGATGCTAATGCCGCCATGAGGCATCAAAACGGGCCGTTGTCGGGTATTTTTGCATGGCAAATCGGGCTATAAGCCTTATGGGGTATGCGGGGGCAGCTATTGTATAAGGAGCGTTTTGGCTTTGACTGGAAGTATCCCGGAGCCTGTCGCAATGCCGTGCTGTCCCGCTTTAAGTGGGAAGCACTGATTTTTGTTAGATGGTGCGAGGGAGGGGACTCGAACCCCTACATCCGAAGGACGACACGACCTAAACGTGTTGCGGCTACCAATTACGCCACCCTCGCGATTTTTGTGCAAGTGTAAACCGTAAACCTGGGTTTACAGCAGGTGCTCGCCATACATCTGGTCGGAAATGGTGTCGCGCGTGCGGATCAGGTGGGCGTGGTTGCCATCGACCAGTATTTCGGCGCAGCGTGGCCGGGAGTTGTAGTTGCTGGACATGCTCATGCAGTACGCCCCGGCAGATAGCACGGCCAATCGGTCACCGGCCTGTAGTGTGAGTTGGCGCTCACGTCCGAGCCAGTCGCCACTTTCGCATACCGGGCCTACGATGTCATAGACTGCAGCATCCGGTCCGGCTTGCTTGTCTTGTTGCAAAGGAACGATAGTGTGGAAGGCTTGGTAGAGGGCGGGTCGTGGCAAATCGTTCATGGCGGCATCGACGATACAAAAATTCTTCTGCTCGCCGGGCTTCATGAATAGTACTTCGGTGACGCAAACCCCGGCGTTGCCAACCAGGGAGCGGCCTGGTTCGAGCAGCAATTTGCGTTGTCCAAAGCCTCGGGCATCCAGGCGCTCCAGCAATTTGTGCCACAGCATGTCGGCACCAGGGGGCGTCTCGTCTTTGTAGTGGATGCCCAGGCCACCGCCAAAATCCAGATGTTCGATGGGGATGCCCGCTGACTCGATAGCTGTTACGAGGTCAAGCACGCGCTCCAGTGCATCCAGGTAAGGCGCTACCTGGGTAATCTGGGAGCCAATATGGCAGTCAATGCCGACAATACGCAGACCCGGCAGGGAGGCTGCGTGCAAGTAGGTGGCCAGTGCACGCTGGTGCGTGATGCCGAATTTGTTGCCTTTGAGGCCGGTTGAAATATAGGGGTGGGTTTGCGGGTCCACATCCGGGTTGACGCGGATGCTGATCGGGGCAATTTTCCCCGTCTCCAGTGCCACCGTGTTGAGTACATCAATCTCGGCTTCGCTTTCCACGTTGAAGCAGCCAATGCCAGCCAGCAAAGCCTCGCGCATTTCCTTGCGGGTTTTGCCAACACCAGAGAAAACGATGCTGGAAGCCACTCCGCCCGCAGTCAACACGCGCGTGAGTTCACCGCCGGAAACAATGTCGAAACCACAGCCGGCTTGTGCGAAAACTTGCAAAATGGCCAAGGACGGGTTGGCTTTCATGGCGTAGCAAATCTGGGCATTGCGCCCCTTCAGACCGCGTTGGTAAGCCGCCAGGGCATGCAACATGGAAGCGCGGGAGTAAACAAACAATGGCGTTCCGTATTGGCTTGCGAGTGCATCAAGGTGGCAGCCTTCTACATGCAACTGGTTGTCGGCATAGTGGATGTGCGGGTGACCGGGGAGTGCGAAAGGCATCATGGGGGTGTTCTGGCGGGTGTTATTGTTGTTTGCGGCGCGGATTCTGGAAGAACCAGGGCGCCGGTCTGGCCGCAGGCGCCGATATTGAGCACGCACACAGCAAGGATAAGTCTACTGACTAGAATCTGTTTTGAAATCAACATGGTGGAATTGTAATGACTGACCTGGAATTCATGAATCTGGCTGAGAGTTTGCTTCAGGCAATCGAGGCCAACTGTGATCGCATCAACGAAACAACCGATGCCGATATTGACAACCAGCGCGTTGGCGGCATGCTGACCCTGGGCTTTCCAAATCGCAGCCAGATCGTGGTTAGCCAGCAAAAGCCCTTGCACGAAATCTGGCTGGCGGCGCAAGCGGGTGGATTCCACTACCGTTGGGTGGATGGCCTGTGGCAGGATACCAAGGGCCAGGGGGAGTTTTTTGCGATACTGTCACGCAGCGCCAGCGCGCAGGCCGGGTGTGAGTTGCAGTTTCATGCTTGATGCTTGATCCCCATTTCGTCAGTTGCGGAACAAATCCAGGATTTGTTTCTTTTCGTCGGCTGCAGGCAATTCCAACGGATCGGTTGCTGTTTTTTCGTGGTGTTCCAGACCGCCGATGCCGGAAGTTTTGGCAAATTCTTCGTAATACCATTCTGTGCCCACGTGTACCACGCCTTCTGGCGGGGAGGGTTCCGTGACCGGCACGTTTTTGAGTGCACTTTCCATGAAAGTAATCCACACGGGCAGGCTAAGACCGCCCCCGGTTTCCCGATCACCGAGTTTGCGTGGCGTGTCGTAACCAATCCATGTCACCGCCGTCAACGTGGGTTGGTATCCTGCGAACCAGGCATCCATGGAGTCGTTGGTGGTGCCGGTCTTGCCGTAGAGATCCGGGCGTTTCAAGGTGGCCTGTGCACGCGCAGCCGTGCCGGAGCGGGTCACTTCCTGAAGCAGGCTGGTCATCATGAATGCGTTGCGGGCATCAATGGCGGGTTCGAGCCCGGTGAGTGTGGGGGCATGCGATTCAACCAGTACCTTGCCGCGTTGTTCGCTGATTTTGCTGATGAGCCAGGGGTTGACCCGATAGCCGCCGTTGGCGAAAACCGAATATCCCACAGCCATTTGCATGGGGGTCACGGCTCCGGCGCCCAAAGCCATGGTGAGGTAGGGGGGGTGTTTCTCTGCCTCGAAACCGAACCGGGTAATCCAGTCTTGCGCGTATTTTGCCCCGATGGAGCGCAGTATCTGGATTGAAATCATGTTTTTGGATTTCGCCAGGCCACGCCGCAGAGTCATGGGTCCTTCAAAGGTGCCGTCGTAATTCTTGGGCTCCCAAGGTTGACCACCAGTTACGCCGGCATCGAAAAACAAGGGAGCGTCATTGATGATGGTCGAAGGGGTGAAGCCTTTTTCCAGCGCAGCCGAGTAGATGAAAGGTTTGAAGCTGGAGCCTGGTTGTCGCCAGGCCTGTGTTACGTGGTTGAACTTGTTTTTGGCAAAATCGAACCCGCCGACCAATGCCTTCACGGAGCCATCACGCGGATCAATGGCCACAAAGGCGCCTTCAACTTCAGGTAACTGGGTGATTTCCCAAGTGTCCTTGGGCGTTTTTGCCACCCGGATAATCGCCCCGCGCCGCAAGCGGATGTTGGGTGCTGCCTTGTCAGACAATCCGGACTGGGCGGGCTTGAGTCCATCGCCGGTGATTTCCAGCGCAAAACCACCCTGGCGCATGGCTTTGACTTTTTTGGCGCTGGCTTCAAGCACTACGGCGGACATGACATCGCCATTGTCCGGGTGGTCTTCGAGTGCTTCATCTACGGCATCTTCCAGATCCTGCGAGGTGGCTGGCAGGGTGACGAATTTTTCCGGGCCCCGGTAGAACTGGCGGCGCTCAAAATCCATGATGCCCTTGCGCAGGGCGCGGTAGGCCGCAATCTGGTCGGCTGCGCGGATGGTGGTGTGCACATCAAGCCCGCGTGTATAGGTCTCGTCGCCGTACTGGGTAAACATCAATTGGCGCACCATTTCGGCGGCGTACTCGGCATGAATCTGGGCGTTTCCTGGGCCAGATTTGATTTTCAGTTCTACGGCCTTGGCTGCTTCGGCCTCCTTTTCAGTGATGAAGCCGTTTTCCAGCATTCGGTCAATGATGTAGCGTTGGCGCATGCGCGCACGCTGCGGGTTGCTGATGGGGTTAAATGCAGAAGGTGCTTTGGGTAGGCCGGCGAGCATGGCGGCTTCGGCTATCGTGATGTCCTTGAGCGGTTTGCCAAAGTAGGCTTCGGACGCAGCGGCAAAGCCATAGGCACGATTCCCCAGAAAAATCTGGTTCATGTAAATTTCCAGAATCTGGTTTTTGCTCAACAGGTGTTCGAGTTTGAAGGTCAGCAGAATTTCATAAATCTTGCGGGTAAATGTCTTTTCTGATGATAGGTATACGTTGCGTGCGACCTGCATGGTGATGGTGGATGCACCCTGGCTTTTGGCTTTGCCCACGTTGGCGAGTCCAGCGCGTAGTACGCCCAGGTAGTCAACGCCGCCGTGTTGGTAAAAGCGCGCATCCTCTATTGCCAGTACTGCGTTGGTCATGACTTTGGGAATTTCGGCGATGGGGGTCAGGTTGCGCCGTTCTTCCCCGAATTCAGCCAGCAACTCGCCTTCGGCAGAAAATACGCGCAGCGGCAGTTTGGGCCGGTAGTCCGAGAGATCCGAGATGTCAGGCAAATTCGGAAAGGCAACAGCCAGTGCCAGTGCTACCAGGATGAGTAACGACAAGGCGCCCGCCGTGACGATACCAAATCCCCACAGGATGACCCGAAGCATCCAGTGCATCGGCGGTTTGCGCGTCAGCGGCTGTTCGTCGTGTTCGGGGTTATTTTTTTCAGGCGGAGTGGGGGTGGAATGCATAAAAATCGGCTAGAGTCGCCCTAGCATTATAAAAATGTGTCCGCAAGTGGCTGTCATTGCGCAAATTGCTGTGCGTTGGTTGTCATGATTGTCATTATTACGGGTGCGGGTTACCAGATTTGGTACCTATTTCTAGTAATGGCCTGTGAATCGTCTGCTTTTGACAACGCTCGAAGGTGTCAAAAACAGAATAATCCTTTGCGGAGTCAGTATCTTGCTGATAGCATTGACGTAATCTTTCAAGTTTTCCCGGTGTGTTACCGGACTGTTTCAGGGGATAGTTTTGATCGAATTGGGGTCGTTATTCAGTGGCCAGCAGGCACCTTTGTTTGGCTTGGACATCAGTGCTACCAGCGTGAAGATGGTGGAGTTGGGTCGTGACAAAGCTGGCAATCTGGTGCTGGAGCGTTGTGCCATTGAACCCCTGGAACGGGGATGGATCGTTGATGGCAACATCGAGAAGTTCGATGAAGTTGCGGGTGCATTGAAGCGCCTGGTGAAGAAGAGTGGCACAAAAACCAAGAACGTGGCCATGGCGTTGCCTCCTTCTGCTGTTATTACCAAAAAGATCATCCTGCCAGGCGGCATGACAGATCAGGAGTTGGAACAGCAGGTTGAGAATGAGGCCAATCAGTACATCCCGTTTCCGTTGGATGAGGTGAGTCTGGATTTCTGTGTCATCGGCCCAAGCGCGACATCTGCAGGGGACATTGAAGTTTTAATTGCCGCATCCCGCAAGGAGAAAGTACAGGATATTCAGGGGTTGGCCGAGGCGGTTGGTTTGACTCCCGTTGTGGTTGATGTCGAGTCGTATGCTTCGCGTCTGGCGGCAGGACGCCTGATCGAGAATTTGCCCAACAAGGGAGCTGGGTTGATCGTGGCCCTTTTTGAGCTAGGCTCCATGACTACGAGCATGCAGGTGATTCGTGATGAGGATGTCTTGTATGACCGGGATCAGGCTTTTGGCGGCGCGCAGCTGACCCAGTTGATCATGCGCCAATACGGTTTTTCGCAGGAAGAAGCAGAAAACAAGAAGCAAAGTGGCGAACTTCCTGAGGACTACGAGTCGGTGGTGTTGCGGCCTTTCATTGACACCATGGTGCAGGAGTTGGCGCGTGCCTTGCAGTTCTTCTTTACCAGCACCCCCCACAACAAGGTGGATTACGTCATGCTTGCTGGCGGCTCGGCTGCCTTGCCAGGTCTGACGGCGGCTGTAAGCCAACAGACCACGTTCCCCTGTAATTTACTCAACCCCTTTGAGGGTATGGAGTTTGGTAGTGGCGTGCGCTTGAAAAGAATGACCCGGGAAGCGCCCTCTTACCTGACATCGTGTGGTTTGGCTTTGCGGAGGTTCGCACAGTGATTTTGATCAACCTGCTTCCGCATCGGGAAGCCGCTCGAAAACGCCGCCGTGACCAGTTCAATGCGTCTTTGGGTGCGGCAGCCATTGCAGGGCTTGCTATTTGTGCCGGAATATTTTCATGGTTCCAGTCTGCGATTAGCGCGCAGCAGCTCGTCAATAATACTCTGCAGACAGAGATTAAACAGCTTGAGGCCAAGATCAAGGATATTGGCGAACTAGAGGCTGAAATCGCGGCTTTGCGAGCACGCCAGCAGGCGGTGGAGAATTTGCAATCGGATCGTAATTTGCCCGTGCATTTGCTGACCGAATTGGTCAATCAATTGCCTGACGGGGTTTACATCGCCAAAATGACCCAGACCGATCAGTCTGTCACGCTCAATGGTGTGGCACAGTCCAACGAACGGGTTTCGGAGTTGCTGCGTAATCTGTCGGGCGCAAAAACACCTTGGCTTAACAAGCCTGAGTTGATTGAAATTGTGACTGGCACGGTCAACCTTAGCTCCAAGGATGTTCGGCGGGTATCAAATTTCATGATCAAGGTGCAGTTGCTGCGTGCCAGTGAGGTTGAAAAGATGGTTGCCGCCAAGGCGGCTGAGGCGGCTTCGGGTGCTGCATCCGCAGCGGCTGGTGGCAAGATTTAGCAGGATTACGCATGGCCAGCACTACTTCTCGTTCGATAGATTTTGCACAGCTTCAGCAAAAGATTACGGATCAGTTCAATAATCTCGACCCCAAGGATCCCTCCTCGTGGCCCGCTATACCGCGTTATGGTTTGCTGTTACTGACATCCATTGTGGTGGTTGCTGCGCTGTGGTTTGCATGGTTGGTGAATTACGATGCCGAGTTGCAACTGGAGCAGGCTAAAGAAATCGAGCTCAAAAAAGACTTCCAGACCAAAGTGGCCAAGGCCAACAATCTGGACGTTTTGAAAAAGCAGCGCGAGCAGGTCAAGCAGTATGTGTACCAGCTTGAAAAGCAGCTTCCTGGCAAGGCCGAGATGGATGCCTTGTTGTCCGATATCAATCAGGCCGGTCTGGGACGCAGCTTACAGTTCGACATATTCCGCCCAGGACAGATAGCAGTCAAGGATTACTACGCCGAATTGCCCATCGTCATCAAAGTCAGTGGCCGTTACCATGATATTGGCGCCTTTGCATCGGATATTGCCAATCTGTCGCGTATCGTCACGCTCAACAACCTGTCCATTGTTCCCAAGCCCGATGGGAGTTTGATTCTTGACACGACAGCCAAGACGTTTCGTTACCTCGATCCAGAAGAAGTTGCGGCCCAACAAAAGGCGGCCGGCGCCAAGGCGACCGGCGACAAGGGAGGCAAGAAATGAAACAGATGAAACAAATGAAACATCTGGGCTTGTTTTTCCTGACCGGATGTTGCGTGCTTTTGTCCGCCTGCAGTCCGTCTGGCGACGAGGAAATCCGGCAATGGATGATCAAGGAGACCAACGAGGCGCGTCCCAGGGTGGTGCCGCTACCGGAACCCAAACCGTTCAAACCCGAGGCTTATACCATTGCTGGAACGGTTGAACCCTTTAATCAGCAAAAACTGACGCAGGCGCTCAAGCGCGATACAGCGCAAGTTGTTACCGATAGTTCGCTGGTAGCTCCGGAGTTGGCGCGACGTAAGGAGCCCTTGGAGGCGTACCCTTTGGATGCCATGATCATGGTTGGTCATATCACCAAACAGGGGCAACCAGTGGCCTTGGTCAGGATCGATAACCTGCTTTACCAGATCAGGCCCGGTCAATATCTCGGAATGAATTACGGTAAGGTGACGAAAATTAGCGAGAGCGAGGTCACATTGCGCGAAATTGTGCAGGATGCCGCCGGTGAGTGGATTGAACGTGTTGCAACATTGGAGTTGCAGGAGAAGTCTAAATGAATCAAGCAAATCAGCAAAACCAGGGGGCGCTTGTGCGCGTGTGGCAAACCTTCCTTTTCTTTTTTGCATGGATGTTCAGTGCAATTGTTCCAGCGCAAGCGCCAATCAGCATTGAGTCGGTTACCGGCTCGCTTGAGCTTGGGTCTGAAGTGGTTCGTGTCAATTTCTCGCAGCCATTACCCGCTGTTCCGAATGGTTTTGTCGTTCAATCACCCGCGCGAATCGCACTGGACTTCCCTGGCGTGGCCAGCGCCATGGGACGCTCCAGCGTCGAAATTGACCAGGGTAATCTGAATTCGATCAGTGTTGTGCAGGCCGGGGAGCGTAGCCGCGTGGTGCTCAATTTGAAAAAACCTACGGTTTACACAGCGGAAATACAGGGTAAGACCTTACTGGTCACGCTCAAGCCCGTGCAGGCTGCATTGGTCGTGTCGACAGCTACGGCTACGACAGTCAACTTTGCGGAGAATGTCAGCCGGGTTGCTGCACCCCTCAAAGATATAGACTTTCGACGGGAAGTTGACGGAACTGGACGCGTGCTGGTTACCCTGCCGAACAACCAGGTTGGCGTTGACCTGCGCCAGGATGGAAAGAAATTGATCGTTGAGTTCATGAGCACCTCGCTGCCGGAGGGGCTGCGCCGACGGATGGACGTTACCGACTTCGCCACGCCGGTGAAAACCATCACAACCACACAGGTGGGCGACCGCGTGCGCATGGTCATCGAACCGGAAGGGATTTGGGAGCATAGTGCCTACCAGAGTGATGACCAGTTTGTGGTTGAGGTCAAGGACATCAAGGTTGACCCGACCAAGCTGATGCCGGGGATCGGTTACACCGGGCAGAAGTTGTCACTTAATTTCCAAAGCATCGAGGTTCGCTCGCTCTTGCAGGTAATTGCTGATTTCACCAGCAACAATATCGTCGCTTCTGACAGCGTGACTGGTTCGGTCACCTTGCGCTTGCAGGACGTGCCCTGGGATCAGGCACTGGACATCATTTTGCAGGCCAAGGGTTTGGCCATGACCAAAAATGGTAACGTCATCTGGGTTGCTCCCAAGGATGAAGTGGCTGCTACAAACAAGCTCGACTTTGAGATGCGGGATGAGCGGGATCGCGGTGAGCGTGTGGTGGATAAAATTTACTCGCTCAAGTATGCGCTGGCCAAAGACATTTCGGAGCTACTCACCAAGTACCATTACTCGGGTTATTACGGCGGCACTTCCACAGCCTCGACCACCAGTACCGGATCAGGAACCACGCGCTATAGCTCGTATGGCAACTCTGAAGCCCGTATTTTGAGTCCAAAGGGCAGCGCCGCCCCCGAGCCACGCACCAACAAGGTCTACGTCAAGGACGTGCCCAGCCGCATCCCCTACATCACCAGGATGATCGACGAGTTCGATATACCAATCCGGCAAATCATGATCGAGGCACGCATGGTTGAGGCGGATGACACCTTTGCGAAAGCACTGGGCGCGCGACTGGGTGCTATTGATCGACGCGCCCTTGCAGGAGGCGATGGTGGTTACGGTATTGGTGGGGACAATCGGGTTGCGTTTGGCACGAACTATAGCAATTCACTTGCTTCCGCTAAAGGCGACGGCGTACCTGTCCTTGACGTTACGGGGAATTTTGTCAATTTGCCTGCCAAGGCTACCAATGCAGCATCGTTCGCGCTGTCCATATTCAGCGCATCAGCGAATCGTTTCTTGACTCTTGAGTTATCCGCGCTCGAAAGCGAAAGTAAGGGGAGAGTGGTGTCCAGTCCCCGTGTGGTAACGGCTAATTTTGTCAGTGCCACGGTTGAGCAAGGTGTCGATATTCCCTACGAAGTGTCAACAGCGAGCGGTGCGACCTCCATTGCCTTTAAGAAAGCCTCGTTAAAACTGGAAGTAAAACCTCAGATTACGCCTGAAGGTTCTGTGATTCTTGAACTGGACGTTTCTAATGACTCGCGCGGAGAGGAAACCAAAGCGGGGCCTTCCATAAACACCAAACGTATCAAAACACAAGTGCTGGTGGACAATGGTGGCACCGTCATGATAGGTGGCATCTATACCGAGTCAGATAATAACGCTGTAAACAAGGTTCCATTTTTCGGTGATTTGCCTGTTGTAGGTCACTTATTCAAGGACAACCTTCGTAAGACAGACAAGAAAGAACTGCTCGTATTCATCACCCCCCGAATGATGCCTGAGACCGCTAAATAGGCCACCCCCAATCTGCAACCAAAACGAGTTTAACTATGCGTTTCCTTTCCTTCTTGATGGTGTATTTGATGGCTGGCCTGCTTGCTGCCTGCGGCGGCGGCGGTGGTTCGGGGGGCTTGATTGCTGGGATCGCCAATGACCTGCTCACAACGGCACCCAGTTCCATTACTGTTGGGATTGGCACGTCGCAGTCTTTCACGATCATGGGAGGCAAGGGCAATTACACGGCTACCAGCAGCAGCGTGCAGGTTGCCGTAGCTGCGGTCACGGATAGTACCTTGACTATTGGTGGTGTGGCCAGCGGTAGTGCTAGCATTCAAGTGAGTGACAGCAACGGGAGCACTACCACGATTACTGTTACGGTGGGGAATCTGCAGGATTTATTCACTACGGCACCTTCCTCCATCTCGCTAGCCACCGCATCGGAGTCGACTTATACGATAGGTGGGGGCGTTCCAGGTTATACCGTCAGCACAAATAATGCGCGTATCGCAACGGCTAGTATCACCAACGGTAATCTGTTAAGAATTACAGCCTTGGCGAGTGGTTCCGCAACCATTACTGTGCGCGATGCCAACGCCCATCAGATATCCATTAGCGTCGTAGTCAGCAACTTCGAGCTTTACACCACAGCGCCTAGTAGTTTCATCATCACAAAAGACACGCAGCGTACATTCCAGGTCGGTGGAGGCGTTCCAATTTATACGGTGGAGTCAGTTGACACGCGAATCGCCACAGCAAGATTGTCCGGAAATGCCTTGATTGTGAGTGGTGTGGCTGCGGGTAATACAACTATTATTGTGCGCGACAGTGATCGGCAAACGACCTCATTCTTTGTGACTGTTAGTGGAGACACACCCGTACCCCTGTTCACTACGGCACCGAATCCCTTGACGGTCGCGCTCAAATCGACAAGTAGCTTCGCCATTGGTGGTGGTGTTGCACCTTATACGCTTGTGTCAAATGATGTGCGTGTCGCAACGGCATTTTTGACTGGTAATACCATGACCATCAATGCGTTGGCTTTGGGTGATGTCAGTCTGACCCTGCGTGATTCGGCAGGAACCACGTTGAGCATTCCGGTCACGGTGTCAACGCTTGCGCCTGCGCAGGGTGATTTCTTTACTGGGGCACCTACTGATATATCTATGTCCCCAGGTAGTGTTATGGATTTCCCGATAGGAGGCGGTACCAAGCCATATACAGCAAGAAGCAGCGATACCCGCGTGGCTAGTGCCAGCGTCAGTGACACCTCTCTTACGATCAATGCAGGGACTATCGGAGAAGCAACAGTACAGGTTACCGATGCTACCGGTAAAACCCTGTCTGTTTCTGTCACTGTGACTTCAAGTGCTCCAGGGACATTCTTCACCACTGCGCCATCACCTTTGTCCATGACAACAGGGACTTCTTTATCATTCCAAATCAGTGGGGGCACACAACCCTACATGGTTACCAGCAACGATTCTCGTGTAGTAAGTGGCAGCGCAAACGGCACATCGCTTACCGTTACTGCAGGAATTGCAGGAACTGCGGCTTTGAAGTTGTCTGACGCTACGGGACAAACCATCCAAGTGGCTGTAACAGTGGACACGGGCGTGGTCAGCTTGCCGCTTTTCACTACGGCACCATCTGCTCTTACGGTGGCAGTTAGCGCCAATCCTGTTACCTACTCCATTAACGGAGGGGTTGCTCCTTACACGGCGGTTAGCAGCGATTCATCCGTGGCGATTGCCAGCGCGTCGGGAACATCGGGTCAGTTCCTGGATATTCGTGGCATTGCCAGCGGATCGGCAACGGTGACTATTCGTGACGCCAGAGGCAGCGTATTGACCGTTGCGGTTACGGTGCCCGCGCCCGCTAGTTTGTTTAGCACGGCACCATCGCCGCTTATCATGGCCATTGGGGATAGACCTGAATATCTGATTACTGGTGGTTCTCCGATTTCCGGTGGTTCTGCGCCCTATAACGCGCAAAGTTCCAACCCGGCGGTGGCGACGGCTGTGAGCGGCGCCAATGGAAAACTGACGATTACTGCACTGGGGGTTGGTGCTGCCAATATCGTGATTAGTGATGCCAAAGGCAATACGCTTGCCGTTGCAGTTACCGTCCAGGTGGCTACGGCACTTGGCACAACGGCGCCACCCACTTTAACCTTGGTGAATGGTTCTACTTCAGATAGCTATGCTATTTCTGGAGGGGTTCCGTACAGCGATGGATACAGGGCAGTCAGCAATAATCCGGCCGTTGTTGCAGTCGTGATGAATACTGATAATAGGTCATTCAGCATAACGGCGCGTTCGTCTGGCGCTGCATCGGTGTTTATCACCGACTCCAGAGGTGGTTCTACTACAGTGGCTGTGACGGTTCCGGCTGCAGGCTCCCCAACCGCATTATTTACAACAGCCCCTAGTCCATTACAAATGGCTGCAGGAACTTCCCAGAAATTCCAGATTGGTGGCGGGAGTGCGCCTTACACAGTGAACAGTCAGGATACCCGTCTGGCGACTGGAAATATCATTGGCTCGGAACTCACAATTTCTGCTATTGCAAAAGGTACTGTTGCATTGCGAATTACCGATGCGACCGGGACGGTTTTGTCTCTAACCGTTACGGTGGATGGTACGACTGGCGCTGCTGGTCCGGCCAGCATTGACATCCTGCCTTCGAGTACTACTCTAAATTCGGCATCTGGTTCCAAGATGACTTTTATAGTGACCGTCAAAAATGCCAACAATCTCGCTGTGCCCAACCAGGCAGTAGCTTTTACGGCAAGTTCAGGATTCCTGACCGGGGCCAGCCCAGCGCCATCGACGGATGCCACTGGGACTGTCTCCACGGTGAGTTTGTCGCCGGGTTCGGATTCAAGTAACCGAATCATCAAGGTCACTGCTTCGTCCGGTAACGCGACCAAGTCTATAGACATTCCGGTTACGGGAACGACACTGGATATTTCCGGAGCTGGGTCGGCACTGGCTAGCAGCACTACTTCTATTAAATATTCTGTCAAGGCGTTGGATTCCAGTGGCAAGCCGCTTTCGGGTGCGTCATTGTCAGTTGCTTCAAAATTGGGGAATGGCATATCGCCTCAGACCGTCAGTACAAATACATCGGGTACTGCGGAGTTCCAATTGACGCCGAGCAATGAGGGAATAGACACATTGACAGTGTCTGGACTTGGCACGTCGAAGACGAAGGATGTACAAATCAGCAAGCAAGACTTTCAATTGACCAATCCCAAGTTGACAGATGTCTTGCCTGTCAATAGAGATGTCGTTGTTTCGGTTCTTTATAGAGACCCTGCAACGGGCGCGGCGGTGAAGAATGTCCCGATAACGTTCAGCACAACCCGTGGCACACCCGCTCAAACGACAGTAAGTACCGATAACAATGGCGTTGCGAGCACTGTTATTCGTTCAAACACAACGGGGCCGGTTACCATCTCGGCGCAATCCACTTTGGGGGCCCGCGATAGCATGACCACCAAGTTTGTTTCGGTCACTCCTAGCCAAGTCAAGTTGCAGGCCAGTCCAAGCGCCGTGCTGCCCAATGCATTAGGTAGTACTACCAATCAAAGCACGTTGACAGCCACCGTGCGTGATTCTTTCTTGAATCCGGTGGAGGGTGTGGTCGTCAATTTCACTGCAATCAAGGATCTCAGTAATGGTTCTTTGGTTCCGAGTTCAGCTACGACAGACGCTAGTGGTCTGGCATCCGTGCAATTTATTGCCGGGCCATTACAAACAGAGGCAAATGGCGTTCAAATTCAGGCATCCGTGCAAGGTAGCTCGTCTCCTATTACTGATACAACGACATTGACTGTGAACGGGAGTGCTCTATTTATCGCAATTGGTCAGAGCAATGCCATCATTGCGGATGCCAGCACCCCAACAATTTATGAAAAGGAATTTTCGGTCTATGTAACCGATGCCAATGGTGTGGCTTCTTCAAATCGGGCGATCACCATTTCTGTGTATCCGAAATATTACGGGAAAGGGTATCTGGAATATAACAAGGTACTGAGTCAGTGGGTTTACGCGTTCAACACAAGGTGTGCCAATGAGGATGTCAACCGCAACGGTATCTTTGACGCGGGGGAAGATGTCAATGGTGATGGCATTCTGTGGCCCGGATTGCCGGTGATTATCAGCGCTTCAAACTTGACCACAGATTCGAACGGTTATGGCAGTTTCAAGATGCGCTACGGCAAGAACTATGCCTGGTGGTTGGATACACAAATTACCGCCAAGGCACTTGTCAGTGGAACGGAGTCTTCCATTACGCTAGATTACAGTTTGGAAATGGTGGCAACGGATGCAAAATCCGAAAATTCTCCGCCAAACCAGACAAGCCCGTTCAAAATCGCGACTTCGTGCACGAATCCGAATTGATCGTTTCCCTCATTGGCCTGCCCGGTTGTGGAAAATCCACAGTTGGGCGGCAGCTTGCCCGGCGGCTTGGGGTAGCTTTTTGGGATTCGGATCAAGTAATTGAGGAACGATTGGGCTGCTCGATCCGGGACTATTTCGCGCACGAAGGGGAGGAGCGCTTTCGAGATGTCGAAGAGGCAGTGCTTGACGAGTTGACACAGCACGCTACCGCTGTCCTATCTACTGGCGGTGGATCGGTGTTGCGGGCCAATAATCGCAAGCACTTGCGTGAGCGTGGAAAGGTTGTGTATCTGAAATCTTTCCCTGACGAGTTGTTGCGCCGCCTGCGTAACGACACCCAGCGTCCTTTGCTGCAGGTAGCTGATCCATTGAAGCGCTTACGCGAGCTGTACGCAACGCGTGACCCGCTCTACCGCGAGACAGCGCACTTCGTCATCGAAACGGGCCGCCCTTCGGTAGCTACGCTGGTTAATATGATTGCAATGCAGTTGGATCTGGACGGTGGAGTAAAGAGCCGAGCCTCGTGCCGTCAACTTTGAGCGGCGGAGATGGCGTATTGTCTTGCGCTATTTGTTTTATAGCGCATCTCGCTCATTGTACGGGCTTTGCAGCCCGATTTGCCATGTAAAACACAGTCGCTTTGTCACAGCCATGTGGTATCAAAGAAGCTATCTAAACCAACCAAGCCTACCACGGGAATGCCATTTCCAGTGCCAGAGCTGCCTTCGGTATCCGGCATTTGAATGGCTGCGCTTCCAGTAGGAACTTGGTAGTTGGTCATGCCGCTGACTGCTGCTGCGCCGGTTGCCGGGACGCTAGCACCCAATGTGCTGGCAAACAGGCTATAGGTCTGGCTGCTGGCCGTATCGCCCGAGGGGGTATTGGCGCCTACTTGGTAGCTAAAAGCCGCTGCACCCAGTATTTGCACGCTGGCACCGTTGGAGAGAGTTAGCTGCACGGCGTTGTTGTAAAAGCTGCTGGATGCAACCACCAACCCATCAACCAGTTGAATCACATTGGTACCTTCGGTATCGATGATCTTGGCCGTGACCGAGCCGTTCAACGTATAGGGGCTGAGGATGTAGGTGTCATTGCCCCCGCCACCGAAATAATTATTCCCTCCAGAGGGCAGGAAAAAGTCGTTACCCAGGGTGCCTGGGATGGTGGATGGTGTAGTTGCCGCTCCTGGTGTAGGTGTACTTGCCTGTGTGACACCGCTGGGAACGGTGAAGCTGGTTCCACTCACAGTGCTGGAGTCTGTCGGTACCGAGGCACCCAGCGTGCTGGCAAACTGGGCATAGGTCTGGCTGTTGGCAGTATCGCCCGCCGGGGCATTGGCACCCACCTGGTAGCTAAAAGCTAGCTGCTCCCAGGATTTGCACATTGGCACCGTTGGAGAGGGTTAGTTGCACAGAATTGCTGAGAAAGCTGCTGGACGCGATCGTCAGACCATCTACCAGTTGAATCACATTAGCACCCTCGGTATCGGTGATCTTGGCTGTTACCGTGCCGCTCAACGTGTTGGAGCTGATGATGTAGGTGTCGTTGCCACCACCTCCCAGGTAGTTGTTTCCTGCGGAAGGCAGGAAGAAGTCATTGCCCAGGGAGCCAGGGACGGCAGAGGATGCGGCAGAACCAGTGGTACCGTCGTCATTCATGATCGTTGCAGTGGTGCTGGCGTTGCTTAAAGTGCCTCCGCTGGGATTGCTTAAAGCGAGGGTGAACTTTTCATCCGATTCAGGAGTCGTATCACCCAAAATCGCGACCGAGATGGTCTTGCTGGTCTCACCGGGGGCAAATGTAAGCGAGCCGCTAAGGGCGGTGTAGTCGCTGCCCGCAATGGCCGTGTCATTGGCTGTGGCGTAATTGACGGTGACTGTACTGCTAGCTGCTGCTGAGAGGCTGACGAGGAAGTCCAACTGCTGGCTGCCAGAATTGCCTTCGATGATGGAAGGGGAGATGGGGGACAGGTTAATGATTGGAGCTGCACCACTGGTATTGGTCAGTTTTGCGAATGTCTGAATTGGTGCAGTTCCGTCAAGATTCTTTACCAACTGGGTGCCTGCACTGGTACCGTCAGTGATCCAGAGGTCATATATCAATTGGCCATAATTGTCTATTTTTCCGGCTGCACCAAAGATCGCTTTGCCGTTACCCAACGAAGTGATTCCAACAGGGTTTGCGCTGATGGGGCCAGCGTAGATGTCCTTGACCAGTGATGTGCCCGAGCTGGTGCCATCCGTGATCCAGAGTTCAAAACCGTTGCTGCCGTTCGTTGCACTGAATAAAGTCTTTCCATTGCCAAGAGGGGTGAATAAACCAATTACCCCCGGTTGTGAGGAACTATTGGCTCCTGGGTAGATGTCTTTGAGCAGTGCCGTGCCTGCTTCGGTGCCATCGGTGACCCAGAGTTCGGTGCCGTTACCGCCGTCAGTCGCCTGGAAAAAGAATTTGTTGTCCTTGCCCGATGGGCTAAATCCACCTGGGTTTGAGCTGCTGGAACCTGTGTAGATATCCTTGAGCAGTTTTGTGCCCGAACTGGTGCCGTCCGTGATCCAGAGCTCGGTACCGTTACTGCCGTCAGTGGCACTGAAGAGAGCTTTGCCGTTGCCAAGCAAGGTGAATCCACTTGGGCTTGAGCTGTTGGCGCCAGAATAGATATCCTTGATCAGTTGAGTCCCGGTGCTTGTACCGTCAGTGATCCAGAGTTCGCTGCCGCTTGTACCGTCATTGGCACTGAAAATAAACTTGCCGTTGCCCAATGGGGTAAAACCACTCGGGCCGGAACCATTAGCGCCTGCATAGATATCTTTGATCTGTGTGGTGCCCACCTCGGTGCCATCGGTAATCCAGGGTTCAGTACCGTTACTGCCGTCACTGGCCTGGAAGATTGCTTTCCCGTTACCAATCGAGGTAAATCCGGTCGGATTTGAACTGCTGGATGCTGCAGAGGCGATATTCTTTATCAGCTTGGTTCCAGCACTGGTGCCGTCGGTAACCCAGGGTTCTGCGCCATTATTTCCGTCGTTGGCACGAAAGATTATCTTCCCGTTGCCAAGCGAAGTTAATCCATCCGGGGTTGAATCATTGGGGCCAGCATAGATGTCCTTGATCAGTATGGTTCCCGTCTGGGTGCCATCGGTGATCCAGAGTTCGGCACCGTTACTGCCGTCATTTGCCTGGAAGATCGCCTTGCCATTCGCCAACGAGGTAAAACCACTTGGGGTCGAGTTGGATGAGCCGGGGTTAATATCCTTGAGCAACGCAGTGCCCGTGCCGGTGCTGTCGGTTGACCAGAGTTCCCCGCCGTAGGTGCTGTTCGTGTTGGCAAATATTGACACGCCGCTGTTGTCATTGTTCACAATTGTGGCTGTGGCGCTGGCAACACTGCCCAAAACGGCGTTGCTGGCGTTGCTTAGAGTGACCGTGAAGGTTTCGTTATCCTCTACGTTGGTATCGCCCAGAACCGGTACATTGATGACTTTGCTTGTCAAACCGGGTAAAAAGGTCAAAGCTCCATTGGTGATGGTGTTGGGGTTGGTGTAGTCACTCCCTGCGCTGGCCGAACCATCGGCCGTTGCGAATTTGACGGTGACCGTGCTGGTATTGGCGCTTGATAAGCTGACAATGAAGCTCAGGTTCTGACTGCCTGAGTCACCTTCAGTGATTGTGTTGGAGGGGGGAGAGATTGTTACGAGTGTGTCGTCGTTAAGGATGGTTGCAGTAGCGCTGGTAAAACTGCCCAACTTGGCACCGCTGGGGTTGCTTAAAGCAAGCGTGAAAGTTTCGTCGCCCTCCACACTGGTGTCGCCCAGAATCGGTACCGAAATGGTTTTGCTGGTTTCGCCGGGTGCGAAGCCTATCGTCCCACTCACAGATCTGTAGTCACTGTCCTCGATTTTGGCTGTGCCGTTGGCTGTGGCGTAGTCGACGGTTATTGGTGTGGATGGGGCGATTGACAGGTTGACGGTGAAATCTAATTGCTTGCTGCCGGAGTTGCCTTCAGTAACAGAAACAGAAGTGGGCGTGAGCGTAACAACAGGCTTATCGTCGTTAATGATGGTTGCCGTAGTGCTGACAACACTGCCCAGCACAGCGCCGCTGGGGCTGCTTAAAGTGAGTTTAAAGGTTTCGTCGCTCTCTACGCTGGTGTCGCCCAGAATCGGTACCGAGATGGTTTTGCTGGTTTCGCCCGGGGCAAAGCCTACCGTGTTTTTAGTGGAAACATAGTCGCTACCAGCTATGGCAGTTCCGTCAGTCGTGGCATAGCTGACGGTGATTTCACTGGCTGCAGCGTTTGAGAGGTTGACAGTGAAATTCAGTTGCGTGCTGCCCGAGTCGCCCTCGGCGATAGACGTTGTGGAAGATGTGAGCGAGACAATCGGAGTATCGTCGTTGGTAATGGTTGCTGTGGCACTGATGGAAGGAGCGCTGCTCGGAAAAATGGCACCATTGGGGCTGCTTAGTGTGAGCGTAAACGTCTCATCGGTTTCCCCGGTGGTGTCGCCCAGAATAGGCACAGAGATAGTTTTGCTGATTTCACCGGGGGCAAAGCCCAGTGTGCCGTTGACAGCGGTGTAGTCGCTACCAGCTGTAGCAGTGTCGTTGGCCGTGGTGTAATTGACGGTGATTGCATTGGCGGTGGTACCTGCCAAGCTGATAGTGAAGTTCAGTTGTTTGCTGCCCGATGCACCTTCGGTGATCGTGGATGTGGCAGACAGGAATGAAATGACAGGTTTGTCATTGTCCTGAATCGTCACGGTGGCGCTTTGATCGGTACCCAGCGTGGCACCGTTGGGGCTGCTCAAGGCAAGTGTGAAGCTTTCCCCCAGCTCTGCAATGGTGTCGCCCAGAATCGGCACAATAACGTCCTTGCTGGTTTCGCCTGGGGCAAAGCCTAGCGTGCCGCTAGTCGCGCTGTAGTCGCTACCGGCGGTAGCCGTGCCATCTACCGTTGTGTAGTTGACTGTGACTGCGCTGGTGGATTTCTCCGAGAGCGTGACCGTGAATTTTTGCTGCTGACCGCCTGAGTCGCCTTCAGTTATCAGCGCAGATGTGGGTGCAATGGTGACAAATCGGCTGATGTCGTCATTGGTGATGGTTGCTGTGGTGCTGGCGGTGCTACCCAGGGATGCGCCGACGGGGCTGCTTAATGTGAGCGTGAACGTTTCGTCGGCTTCAGCAGTGGTGTCGCCTAGAACCGGCACGGTGATGGTCTTGCTAGTCTCGCCCACAGCAAAGCTCAGTGTGCCGCTGGTTGCGGTGTAGTCGCTGCCTGCCGTGGCAGAGCCATCAGCCGTGGTGTAGTTGACGGTGACCGTGCTGTTCGCAGAACTTGAGAGGTTGACCGTAAAATTTAGTTGATTGAGTTTGTTGGGTTGATTGGGGTCTGAGTCCCTCAGTGATCGAAGTCGTAGCGGATGAGAGAGTAAGGACTACGCTACTGTCATCATTGAGAATTGTTCCTGCTGCGCTGGTAATGCTGCCTAGTGTGGCATCGGAGTTGGGGCTGCTTAAGGTGAGCGTAAATGTTTCGTCGGCCTCGGCGGAGCTGTCACCCAGAATCGGCACGGAAATGGTTTTACTGGTCTCTCCTGCAGCAAAGCCCAAGGTGCCACTGGTGGCAACATAGTCGCTACCCGCGCTGCCAGTGCCGTTGGCGGTGGCATAGTTGACGGTGACTGCCTTGGAGGTGGGGCCAGACAAATTGACGGTAAAGTTTAGTTGCTGGCTACCTGTGTTGCCTTCGGTGATGGAGGCTGTGGCAGACGAGAGGGATATGGCGGGTCTGTCGTTGTCGGTAATGGTTGCCGTGGTACTGGCGGTGCTACTGCTCAGGACGGCACCGTTGGCGTTGCTTAGCGTGAACGTAAAGCTTTCATCAAGCTCGGCCATGGTATCGCCCAGAATGGGCACCGAGATGGTATTGCTCAGAGAGCCACCTGGGGAGAAAACCAGTGTACCGCTGGCAGGGCTGTAGTCGCTGCCTGCTTTGGCCGTGCCATCAGCCGTGGTGTAGTTGACGGTGACTGTGCTGCTAGGGTCGCTGGACAGGTTGACGGTGAAGTCCAATGACTTGCTACCTGAGTCACCTTCCCCGACGGGGACCGCAGTGAGTGCCATGGAAAGAGTTGACGCAGGTGTGGCAAGCACCACTTCCCCAAAGGAGTACACGGCATCGCTCACTGCCTTGACCATCACAGTGCCCGCAGCGGTGCCGTCGGTTGTCCAGAGTTCTTTGTCGCCACTGCTGTTGGTGGCACTGAAAAAGGCTTTGCCGTTGCTGAACCGCGTGATCCCCACGGGATTGGAGCTGCCAGAGCCGGGGACGATGTCTTTGAGCAGCATGGTTCCCAAACCGGAACCGTCAGTGATCCACAACTCCTGCCCATGAGCGCCATCATTGGCACAGAAAATGGCCTTGCCGTTGCCCAGTGCGGTGAACCATGGTGCGTTGTAGTTCACATTGTTCAGGGCCGAGGACGCTGTCGCCAACACCGGTGTTGATGTCTTTGAGTAATTTTGTTCCGACTTCTGTGCCATCGGTAACCCAGAGTTCACGGCCAGATTGGAGGTTGTATGCGATGAAAACTACCCGACCATCCCCAGGGAGGTAAGGTCAAGGGGTTCGAACTATTGACGGAAGGAAGATATGGGTCGTTGTCCGTAGATGCTTTGTTGTCGGCAGGTTCCGCGTAGAGATTGAACTTGAGCAGGTGCGACTTGCCATCCGTGATCCAGAGTTCCCGTCCAGCGCCAGCGTATTCTATGGTCGTGGCGACAGATGGTACAGGGATTGGATGCGATACATGACATTTGTGTGCTGTATCGTTGGCGCTAAACACCGCCCGACCATTCCCTATGGGGGGAAACCATGGGTTTATCCTGCTCCGGATCAGGTAGATCCCGTTTGGATGTTACGCGGTAACATTGGTGATCAATGGATAAGGATGCGGAGGTTTGCGGATACCTTCCCTGATTTTGACAAAGTCTTTTTGGTGCCCGCAAGAGTGCCGTCGGTAATCCAAAGTTCCCGGTTGCCGTCAGTGTCAACCGCAGTAAAAATGGCCTTGCCGTCGCCAAGAAGGGTCAATCCACGTGGAGCTGAGTCGTCGGCACCAGAGCGAATGTCTGCCACGCGCGTAGTGCCTGCAGCGGTGCCGTCTGTGACCCAAAGCTCCTGGCCTGTGCTGCTGTCATTGGCGTAGAAAACGGCCTGGCCATTGCCCAGTGAAGTAAATCCGGACGGGAAGGAGCTTGAGGAGCCTGTGTTGATGTTTTCAATCCGCATGGTGCCTGCAGCGGTACCATCGGTAACCCACAGCTCGGTACCCTCGGTACCATTATCCGCTTGGAAAATGACCTTGCCATTGCCTATTGCGGTAAATCCAGTCGGGCTGGACTTATTAAAGCCTTGGTTGATGCCTACGAGCATTTGGGTGCCCGCAGTGGTGCCGTCGGTAATCCACAGCTCCTGCCCGTTGGTGCCGTCGTTGGCCTGGAACATGACCTTCCCGCTGCCTGGCCAGTTGCCTTGCCCAAACGAGAAAAAGCCATTCGGGATCGAGCCACTGGTGCCGGGGTAGATGTCCTTGAGCAGCTTGGTGCCAGCTGTAGTACCGTCGCTGATCCAGAGTTCATTGCCACTGGTGCTGTCTGTGGTGGCAAACAGGTAGCGGGTGTTGGCCTCCAGCGTCTGGTTCCAGCCCTGGACGGCCGCAGCGTCGAACGCCAGCGGGGTCTGGATGCCATCGCTAGTGCGGGTGCGCGCCAGGGCTTCGAGTACCCAGTTGCCGCCCAAAGCTGCGGCTCCTGTGCGGTCGGTGGATGCGGCGATGTCTGCTTGCGTGGCTTGCGCCAATGCTTCGATCAAGGCTGCGCCCGCGCTGCCCTGGGCTACATCGCAGCCGTAGAGCAAAATATCTGCACCGGGATTGAGCGTGCTGCCAATTGCGCTTAATGTGGCGCTGTAGTCAGGCAGGTTCTGTGTGCTTAGTTGGAGAGAACCTAAATTGAGCGTACCTGCGCTGCCATGCGAGACGATATGCAGCGCACCAATGCCGCTACGCCCAGCCAGTATCTGCGCTATTTGCGCCAACCCATCCTGATTGGCGTCGAGCAGATGGATCTCGATGCCGGGTTGGGCTGCATTAACCAGGGTTTGGTAGTCGGAGACATTGCCTTCGATAAAAAGGACTTCTTTTGGCTGTGTCGTGTCGTTTGGTGTTGCGCGCATGGAGGCATCTCCTCATGGAATTTTCAATAAGCGGATGATTGTAGGGTTGTGCAGCGGTATAGCAAATTTCAAGGGCGCGCAACCCAGTGTGCGCGCATCATCGCATGTTTTGCTTGGTTTTCTGTATCAAAAAAGTCACGATTCGGCTCTTTTTGGTTGAGTGTATGGTATTCGATACAATGGCGCTATGAAGTACATCGTCAGACAAACCGAGGACTTCTCTGCATGGCTGCTGGCATTGCGGGATTTGCGTGCGCAAGCGGCCATCGGTCGCCGGATTGACCAGGCGCAAGCCGGGAATCTGGGCGATGTGAAACCAGTCGGCAGTGGTGTTTCTGAAATGCGCATTGACGTGGGTGCGGGCTACCGGCTTTACTTCACATTGCGCAACCGCACGATGGTGTTGCTGCTGGTGGGTGGCGACAAGTCCACCCAGCAGACCGACATTCGCAAGGCGATTGATTTGGCAAAGGAGATTTGAATCATGGCGCTTAAACTCATTCCGTTTGATATGGCTGAACTGCTCGTAAGCGATGAAGCCATAGCAGAATACCTCGCGCAGGTGTTTGCCGATGGTGACAGTGACGAAATCATTCGTGCGCTTGGGTATGTGGCGCGTGCGCGAGGCATGGCGCAACTGGCAAAAGACAGCGGACTTGGGCGCGAAAACCTCTACAACGCCTTGAAGCCCGGCGCCAAACCCCGCTTTGACACTGTGTTGCGTGTATGCACGGCGCTCGGGATCAAGTTGGTGGCACAGGCGGCGCATGCCTAGCCTGGCTGCTATGCTCACATAAAAATAGCTGTCTTCGCACGTTCTGCGGTGGATACAGGCCGATTTGATATTTTACGTATTGGGGGCTGTGCCTTTAGCATTCGTACAACATTGCTTTACACTGGAAGCGCGATGCAAGTTGAAATCGTTTTACGCAAGTTCGGTAACAGCACAGGGGCGGCATTTTTTAGGGGGGTTACATGGGTTACGCCGATCTAATTAACCGTATGCAGGTATTGCCTGAAGAAAAGCAAGCTGAAGTGTTTGATTTCGTTGAATTTCTGGTACAGAGAAATCAAGTAGCTCCAAAACCCGCTACTACGTTGGGAGAAACTTCGTGGGCCGAGCTTTTGAAGAATCCCATTCGAATCCCAAACTTCGTGCCACTAAGCAGGGACGAGGTTAATGAAAGATAACGTTTTCGTTGATAGCAATGTTTGGCTGTACGCCATGGCGCAGTCGGATGACGCACTGGGCGATATTCGATACGCAAATGCAAAAGCTTTTTTACTTGGTTTACCCCGCCCACGGGTTAATTCGCAAGTCATTCGTGAGGTGTGTTGCAACTTAAAGAAAAAATCTCGTACCGAAGAGGCCACCATTAAGACCTACGTGCTGGCTTGGTACCAGAACTGTGAAGTGGTAACGAGCAACGTTGAGCAATTTTTATTGGCCTCCGGCTGCACCACCCTTTACAGCGAAGATATGCAGCATGGTCGAATGTTGCTTGGGCAGCTCACCATCGTGAATCCCGGCTTCCCACTTAAGGCGGGACAGGCAAGGCATTGTCATTCCCGTGGGGAAGCCGCACGGTGCGTTTGAATGAGAGCATCCGTCTGTGGCGCTGTCTCTACAAAAATCATAGCTACTCCCGCTTGGTACATAAGGCGTACAGCCAGATTTGCCTTGAATTTTGCCCTTCAAAACGGGTCAAGGTGATGCTGATACCGCCATGAGGCAGCAAAACGGGCCGTTTTCGAGTGTTTTTACATGGCAAATCGGGCTGTATGCCTTATGGGGCAAGCGGGGGCAGCTATTGTATAAGGAGCGCTTTGGCTGGGAGTATCCCGGAGAAACTGTCACAAATCCACCCGGAAATCGACGCCCGCCACCCCCACAAAGTGCCGTGCTGTTCCGCCTTGAGTGGGAAGCCTGAATCCCTTTCAAGATTAAGCCATGAGTAACTTCGTTCGCATGCCCCGAAGCCGAATGGCCTTTGCCAGACTTGTTTGAGTGAGTTTTAACCATCTTTAACGACTGTCTATACCCACGGCTGGGAAACGACCGCTACGAGTAGCAAATGCTCACATAAAAATAGCTGTACCCGCACGTTTTACGGGGGCTGCAGACCGATTTGATTAGATTATCAGCTTGTTGGCATTGCCGAGTTTGCTTAGTGCCAGATCGGTGCTTGTGCGGATATGGTCCAGAACTTGGCTGATTTCTGCGGCGCTGGCGCCGGTAGTGTGTGTGGCTGCGAATGTATCAATGGCAGCTTGTATGCTGCTGATGTCAATTACCGCTTCCTGCACGGATGATATGCGCTTTTCGGATTGCGCCAGATGCTCCATCAATGCCCTGCGGGCGTGAACCAGGTCCATTTGCGTTTGCACACGTGCCAGCACCTCATGGGCCTGGAATGGTTTGGTGATGAAATCGACTGCGCCAACCTGGAATGCGTTGAGTTTGTCGTCGGTTTCGTTGAGTGCACTAATAAAGATGACCGGAACTTCGCGCAGGTTTTCCTGTTGTTTGATGCGTCGGCAGGTTTCGTAACCGTCAATACCAGGCATGCGCACATCCAGCAGGATCAGGTCCGGCCTTACGGCTGCGATGGCGCGCAGCGCAATCTCTCCGGATAACGCCGGGCGAACCATGTAACCACGTTCTTGCAAAATGCTGTCGAGCACCCGCAGGTTGTTCGGATTGTCGTCAACAATGAGGATATTGTCGTGGTTGAGCATGTTGCCGTCGCAACACTGGATGTGTTGGATTGGGTGGTGTGGAGTTTTGTGGAGTGTTGTGCCGAACCTGGGAATATACCCCGTGTGCGCATGCAAACAGGTGGTAAGTAGGTGTTCAGGTGTTTATTTGATGTGAAAAGGATCATGACGTTTAAAAAAATCTTGCAGCACACCAGCATTGGCAGGCAGTTGACGGTTGTGGTTACCTTGTCAATACTTTGCTTGGCATTGTTTTCGTCCCTGGCAACCTCATGGGGCGCCGGTTGGCTTTTGCGTAGCTATCTGATCGAACAAGGGCAGCATATCGCTGCCAATCTGGCGCAGCAAAGCACCTTGGCGTTGTTGTACCAGTCGGCAGAAAATGCAGGCGAGGGTGTGCTGCGAACGCTAGCTTTTCCGGACGTGGTACGGGTCGAAATCGTCAATGACGAGCAAAATTATCTGGTTGCCCAAACCAAGAAGGGCATTCCCGATTTGCCGGCCTATCCTGCGAATCGAATAAACCAGCCGATGCTGATGGCCGAGACGGATGTGACGTGGGTGTTTGGTGCCCCGGTGTTGAGCAACCAGGGTAGCGAGGCATCGCCATTTGAACTGCAGGACCACAAGCCACAGCGTCTGGGGCAAGTGCATGTGGTTTTGGCAAAGACGACATTACAGCGTCTTTCCTCGTTGATCCTTGTGTGCAACCTATTGATTTCCCTGTCATTTGCATTGATCCTGCTCGGATTGATTCATGTGTTGACGCGGCTCATGATTCGTCCCCTGGATGCACTGGCCGTACTGATGGGACGCGCAGAGACTGGTGAGTCGGGCTTGCGTGCGACGCTGCGGGGGCCGCGTGACGTGATTACCATGAGTCAGGCCTTTAACCGGATGATGAGCGTTCTGGAAGAGCGCGAGGCAGAACTCACCGAGTCGCGCGACCAGGCCATCCGTACCGCAAGGCTGAAAGCCCAGTTTGCCGCTACCGTTAGCCACGAGGTTCGCACACCACTCAACGGCGTTGTCGGCATGCTCGACATGCTCAAGGAAATGCAATTGACAAAAAGGCAGCGCGAGTACGTCGATATTGCCTGGAAGTCCTCGCATACGTTAATCGAATTGATTACCGATATTCTCGACTTCTCACGCATGGAGGCCGGGAAACTGGAGCTGGAGGATGCGGATTTTGATTTGCGGCATCTGATTGAAGAGGTAATGGTCCTGCTGGAAGGTACTGTCAAGCGAAAGAATGTTCGGCTTGAATACCAGTTGACTGCCGAGGTTCCTGTGCATATTCGTGGTGATGCAATGCGATTGCGCCAGGTTCTGACCAACTTGGTGGGTAATGCGATCAAATTTACCGAGCAAGGGGTGGTGCAACTCAAAGTCAGTCGAATGCTGGGTGATCTGGAAGAAGGGCGCAAGGACTTGCGCCTGCGTTTCGAAGTCAGCGATACCGGCGTAGGCATGAGCGAGGAGGCAATGCAAGATGTCTTCGAATCTTTTGTCCAGGCTGATCGTTCAACCACGCGCAAATATGGCGGCTCGGGACTGGGGTTGGCGATTTGCCGCCAACTCGTGAACCTGATGCAAGGAGAAATCGGCCTTAGCAGTCAGCTGGGTGCTGGCTCCACATTCTGGTTCCATATCCGTTGTCATTTCGCAGAGTCCCCGGTCGTCCCGGTTGTGGCTCGTGACGACGTATCCAGGCGCATTGAAAGCACTGCAGCGCCATCCGGCAACGTAGCATTGGTATCGGTGCCGGCATCGGTGTCGGTGTCGGTGTCGGTGTCGGTATTGGTGGCAGAAGACAACCGCACCAACCAGATGGTGGCTGCGGGCATGTTGGCGATGTGCGGTTGTGCCTGTGAACTGGTGTCGAATGGTGCACAAGCCCTGGCTGCATTGCACGAGAAGCACTTCGACCTGATCCTGATGGACTGCAACATGCCGGAAATGGATGGCTACGAAGCAACGGCACGTATCCGTGCGCAGGAGGGGCAAGGCGAGCGGCGCATACCCATCATTGCGATGACCGCCAATACCCAGCGCGGCGATGTTGAGAAGTGTCGTGCCATTGGTATGGATGGATACCTGGCCAAACCCATTACGCTGGATGCGTTGCGCGCCAAGCTGGGAGAATGGTGCCAGGAGGGGGGGGCGCGTGCGCCGATGGTTGACAGCGCCGAAAGCCGCAGCGATGAACTACTGGACAAAAAGACATTTGATAATCTGCGCCAAATTCTTGGACCATCACTGCAACAGGCCGTGGAACAGTTTCTGGAAGATACATCCCATAGTCTGGATCGGATGGAGCAGGCGCTGGCCGATGGTGACAACGAGACATTGCGCGTTTGCGCCCATTCGATAAAGGGGAGCAGCGCCAACCTTGGCGCTACCGGTCTTTCCCAGCTGGCAAAAACGGTTGAGGCACAGTCCTGGGAAGGGCCGACCATCGCGCCACTGCTGCCGCAGTTGCGTCGCGCACTGGATGCCACCGTCCGGATGATGGAGTGCGAGATTTATGACGGATCGGCATTGGCATTGGTGGGGTCCGATGCGCACACCAATGCCCGGATACTGGTGGTTGACGATGACCGTAGCACGCGCAGCACCTTGCGTTTCCTCCTGCAACGCCAGGGTTTTCAGGTTGAAGAAGCTGGCAATGGCGAAGATGCCATTGCCATGGTTCAGCTTGCGCCGCCGGATGTGGTACTCATGGATGCCATGATGCCCGTGATGGACGGATTTGCCGCTTGTGCTGCAATCCAGAGCATGGTTCGTGCGCAGACACTCGCACAAAATCTTCCGGTATTGATGGTTACTGCACTGGACGATGACCACTCCGTCGAGCAGGCTTTCGCCGCCGGTGCGAGCGACTTTATTCCCAAACCGATCCATTACGCGGTATTGCTGCAGCGCCTGCGGCGCCTGGTGGATGCCAACCGCACTGCGCAACAAATACGCCAACGCGATAACGAACTTGCAAAGTACCGCCACCATCTGGAGGAGCTTGTGCATGTTCGTACCCTGGAACTGGCTGTCGCCAAGGACCGGGCTGAGGCCGCAAGCCATGCCAAGAGCATGTTTGTTTCCAATATGAGCCATGAACTGCGTACCCCGTTGAATGCGATTCTCGGGTTTAGTCAGTTGCTCGGACGCGATCCGCAATTGGATGAGAGTAGCCGCAAGAAGATTGCTTCCATCAATCGTGCCGGCAATCATCTGATGATGTTGATCAATGATGTGTTGGACATCTCCCGCATCGAAGCGGGCCGCACAGTCATCCGGCGCGCGCCGTTTGATCTGAGCGACATGCTGGAGAGCGTCGAAGAGATGATCGCAGCACGCGCTGAAGACAAAGGGTTGACTTTTCACGTTGAGCATGCGTTTGATTTGCCGCCAGCCGTCGAGGGTGATGGGCCGCACATCAAGCAAATACTGATCAATCTGCTTGGTAATGCGCTCAAATTCACGGATAAGGGCAGTATCTCGTTGCGTGCCTGTCGCAGTCGATCTGCAGCCAATACCGAGAATATCGAAATCTGTTTCGTGGTCAGCGACACGGGTCCGGGCATTCCCGCCGATGAACAGGAAAAAATATTCCAGGCTTTCTACCAGACCGAAGTCGGTATCGCAAGAAGTGAGAGTACAGGCCTTGGACTCACGATCAGCCGGGAATACACCCAGTTGATGGGGGGCAGACTGGAAGTGGAAAGCCTGGAGGGCAGGGGCAGTGTTTTTACACTAACCCTGCCGTTGCCGCAAACCACTGCCAGTATTGGCAGTATTGGCAGTATTGGCATGCGCATGTCGCGTCCTGGGTCTGTCATCGCACTGGAAGAGGGGGGCAGTGTGCGGGTCATGGTGGTCGATGACAACGCGGATAACCGCACATTGGTGCAACAACTGCTCGAATCGGCTGGATTTGTGGTGGACTGTGCGCAAGATGGTGTGCAGGCCATCGAACATTTCCAGGCCCGTGCACCCGATTTCATCTGGATGGATATTCGCATGCCACGGATGGATGGCTACCAGGCCACGCAACGCATTCGCGCCCTTCCTGGCGGGGGCAGGGTGAAAATCGTGGCACTTACTGCCAGCGCATTTGATGAAGACCTCCAGAAGATTGTTGCCGCCGGTTGCGACGATGCAGTGAAAAAACCGCTCGAAGCAGACAAGCTGTTTCAGCTGATGGGCGACATGCTCGGTCTGCGCTACCGCTACGAATCCCAGGCGGTTGCGGGAAGTGACACGCAACAAGACAGCGCGCGCCTATCCGTCTTGCCCAGGGAGACGATAGACCAGATTCAACAGGCCGCTGAAGCGCTCGATACGGTCCAATTGCGTCAGATCGTGGAACAGTTACACACTTCCCATCCCGCTCTTGCCACCCGGCTGGATGCGTTGATGGAAAACTACCAGTTTGAGAAGATTGCACACATGTTGTAGTTACGCTGCGAACACCGCGTCGAGGCGATCCATGTAGCGTTGGCGTAGCGGCGCATCAATGAAACTGGCTGCAAAACTGTTGCGTGCCAGGCGGTAGGCGTGCTGTGCCGTCATGCCCAGCGCGGCGAATGTCTGGGTGAAATTCTCATTGATGTAACCACCGAAATAGGCCGGATCATCGGAGTTGACGGTGGCCAGGATGCCAGCGTCCAGCATGCGCAGCAGGTTGTGCTGCTCCAGGGTGGGAAAGACGCGCAACTTGACATTCGAGAGCGGGCAGACGGTCAGCGGGATTTGATTTTGTACCAGACGCTGCATCAGAGCGGCATCGTGCATGGCTTGTACGCCGTGGTCAATACGCTCTACCTGAAGTACATCGAGCGCGCTCCAGATGTAGGCTGGGGGTGCTTCCTCGCCGGCGTGGGCCACCAATCGGAAGCCAAGTTCACGGGCACGGGCGAAAACGCGGGCAAATTTCTCGGGGGGGTGTCCGACCTCGCTGGATGCCAGTCCAATGCCCAGAATCTTGTCGCGCAGAGGCAGTATCTGTTCCAGGCATTCAAAGGCCGCCTGTTCATCGAGGTGGCGCAGGAAACACATGATCAGCGCCGCCGTCATGCCGTAACGTGTGGGCGCTTCCACGCAGGCACGGTGCAGGCCGTTGACCACATTCTCTGGGGACAGACCGTGCCCGGTATGGGTTTGCAGGTCGAAAAACAGTTCGGCGTGCAGCACATTGTCCGCCTGTGCCCGTGCCATGTAAGCACATGCCATGTCAAAGAAATCCTGTTCGGATTTGAGTACCGAAGTGCCGGTATGGTAAATATCCAGAAAGCTTTGCAGGTTATCGAACACATAGGCTTGGCGCAATGCTGCTACGCTGGGGTAGGCGAGTGGGATGCCGTTGCGCTGCCCCATGGAAAAAATCAGTTCAGGTTCGAGCGAGCCTTCGATGTGAATATGCAATTCAGCCTTTGGCATGCGGCGTAGCAGGTCTGACAGATATACCAGATCTGTCGGGGTAGACGTGGGTATCATTGTTGTCAATCTCCTATTAAAACTAAATTATGAACAAATCAGATCACCGTGTATTGGTCACGCCGATGCTTGATTGGACGGCCAAGATATGAAAAATATTTTTATTACAAAGACTTACTTTGTAGTCGCGCAAGTCGTGTGTAAACATTCGGCTAACCCCATGCCCGAACGGAACGCTGCAGCACGAGAGAAGTTTGATCTGCCGGTGTACATGCTCACGAGCTATCGAGTTTAAGCGCTCAGGGCGTAGCAGCGCTTTGGTGATCTTCATGATGGCTCCTGTTGAAAATCCCATTTGTGCACTCAGGGCATTCAATGTGTCTCCTGATTCGATAACCAGAAAGTAGCCCAGAGTCCCTGTCTCAAATGCTTCAAGGTCACTGATGCGTTGTTGCACCAACTGGCGGATGGCGGCATCGGTGATTGCCGTTGTGTCATTTCGGATGATGTGCATACGAACTCCTAAAAGAAAAAGCCCCGAGGATTTTGGGAAACAGGCTGTTTCCACTGAGCTAAGTTGTTGACTTTTTGATGAAGGAGGGGGAAACGGACGTGAGGATGCGGTGGTTGAATTGAGAAATATTTATGCACCATCAACAAATTCATTCTAAATTTTTCCAATGAATTGCCGATGTCGATGTTTTGCTCTATTACTTGATAGGAAACCATACAATGAGGCTACTGAATAAGACTGGCAACGCTGTCGCCCGTGTGATCGCGGCGTCCGCGCTCCTCCTTTCGGCTTGCCAAGTTGTGCCATACAACTGCTGCAACGCTCCCACTTTTCAATCACGTAGATTTGTGGCTGTTGGTTACGGATCGGTTGGTGGAAGTAACTCGCAATATACTGTTGGTCAGCAGAAGGTGATGGCAATGCGCGCAGCACGTGTCGATGCCTTTAGAGCACTTGCCGAGCAAGTATATGGTTTTCGTATTTCCGGGGCAACATCGGTTTCTGCTTTTGCAACTCATAATGACAATATGAGAACTTATGTTGACGCATTTGTAAGAGGTGCTCAGGTCGTAAGTATGACCGCTGTATCCGATGGAAATTTTGAAGCTACTGTTGAGCTCGAAATGACACCGGAATTCTTTTCTTGTATGTCCAACGTATATACATGTAGCTACATCACAACTGTTCAACACGATCCTTATTGCTCATATTCCGGCTGTGTTCAACCTAATTCATACTATTACAGAAACTATTGATCCGCCCAAATGAAATTGGAATCTCATCAGAAATTCCATTACGAAAAATACAAAAAAACTGTTGACCTTATCGTCCACCAGAACCACGAGTGAAAAGTTTCGCATGTTGATAAGGAGTGCCCAAAAAATAAGCACTCAAGTTATCACAACGGAATTAACGCATCAACATTGCGTGACTTTACACTGACGGTCAACTCGGTGCTGGAGTGCACATGGTGCGTGCCGTACAACCAACAGAGGGGCGAAAATGATCGTGGACACTAATTCAGCATGTACACCAACACCCCTGGTACAAGCATAGAGCCTACGTTCAACAGAAGCCCCCCACCACCTTGATCAAAGATACGACCCCAACTGACTGACCGATAAAATTTCAAGCCCAGTTCAGAGTGGCGGTCGGAAACGCTATAATTCGCCGCTTCGGTAGAGAGCATCAGGCCTCATAGCTTGGTATCGGGAACTTAGCTCAGTTGGTAGAGCAGCGGACTCTTAATCCGTAGGTCGAGAGTTCGAATCTCTCAGTTCCCACCATGTAAATCAACAACTTAGCCCAGCTCACAAAGTTGGGCTTTTTTGTTGCTGGCCTCCGTGTAGCCACTGTGTAGCCATCAGTACAGGGTTTTGGTACTTTTGCCCCCGGTCTGTCGCCTCGCAGGCGCAAAGCACTGGGAGCCTGTCGGGCTTGAACGCTGGATATGCGAATCACGTTGAAAGTGGGTGACAAGTATGTACGCCAGGGGATGCGGCAACATCAGTGATCGCGAGCGACGCATGTAGCGTGTGTCCGGTTCGGTGTCCCGTAAGGGCGCAGACACCTCGGTGGCCTGAAAAGCCCGCCTTGTGTGCATACTGGATACTGTCGGCGAGATTCCGGCACGCGAATCGTTGCCAAAACTGTTCGGGCAACGTCTGGTCAAATGCATCATTGTCATGATGAGATATTTGTCTATGGTTTTAGGAACGGTTACAGCCGCTACTTTCAAGGTGGTTTTAATCACCGGCCCCGTTGCCGGGGTTGGGGGGATGATAGCAGCGCTGGGCGCTACGTTGAACTAGGCTTTCAAACGAAATGCACTTGCACGCGCTTTCCCAGGGCTGCTGCGTATTTGCGCAGCGTGTTAAGCGATGGCGATGGCGTACCGCTGATAAGCGCAGACTCCAGCCGCGCTACTGCCGATGCCTTGGTGCCCATGCGTTCTGCCACCTGCTCTTGCGTTAGTCCTGCCTCAGCACGTGCTTTGAGGATGGCATCTAGCATGGGGCCTTCCTCACGACTCAGCCGCTCATATTCGGCGCGTACTTTAGGGTTTTGCAAGGCTTTGGCTTTAAGTTGCTCATGTGTCAGCATTTTTAATCTCCTTCAAACGTTTACGTGCCAGCGCCATGTCTGCGGCAGGGGTTTTGTCGGTCTTTTTAATGAAGCTGTGCAGCATCACAATGCGCCGCCCAATCAGCGTGCAATACATCACACGGGCAATACCCTCGGCACCTTTTAGGCGCAACTCTAACAGGCCATCACCAAGCGCCTTGGTGTGAGGTGGTCCCAGATTCGGCCCATTCGCCTCCATGTGGTCAGTCAGGTAAAAGTAGCGGGCCAACAAAGTCTCTGGCAAGGCGAGCACCTGCGCTTCAATGGCTTCGTTGTAGTAGCTGATTTCGTATTGCATACCCTGAATCGTAACAAATATGCTACAAATTACCAGAGATTCATGTGCTGGCGCTGGATCAGCAGTTCGCGGCTTGTTCCGTCCCGCTATATCCCATGAAATCCCGCTATATCCCAGATAGAAGGCTTCGCTGGTGCTGTTCAGGTGTCCTCTCGCATCCTCTTTCGCACGCGGGCAATGAGTTTGTACATGCCGCGCTCGGTCATGTCGTACGATTTGCCCGGCTACGGCCTGGGCGTATTGGTCGGTACAGTAGCTGGCAACCACAAGCGCTTCGGTTGGTGAATGGCCACCATGATCTATCAGCAAGCGTTCCAGCAACTCCCTGTGGAAGTCCATTAATTCGTCCCGGCGTTGCTGCATGCGGTGTGAATATCCCATGTACGAATTCCCAAAGGTGAAGTGTCTCTGTGGTTTTATCAGGCCGGGCCGGTTATACACGGCTCCCGGTACGTGGCTGCTGCGGTTTTTTAGCCGATCAGATTCAGCAAAATTCCTTCGGTTTCGCTGTCGTCCATCTTCTCGTGTTCGGCTAGGTAACGGAACACGGCAATAGCCTCTGCCTTGCTGCGTGGCCTGATACGCCCCAGACAGCGGAATGCAAACTGCTCTCGGGCGTAGGCTTCATTGGTTTGGTCGCCATAGTCATGGACGCTGCGCAGCCAGTACAGATCGTGCCAGTACGCCAGTTCATACAGGCAGTCGCTCAGGGTGTGGGGCAGTAGATCGGTGCGGGCATTGAAGCGTTTGTCTGCTGCTACATCGTCGTACCAGCAGCTTGACTTGTCCCGCTTGCATCCCCTCAGTACATCGGTTGCAAAGGTTTCAGCCGGGGTGTTGGCAAACAGCGAGTCCACCGTGCCGAAGCGTGCCAGTGCTTCATGCTGGCGTGCCAGCTTTTGTACTGATGATTTGGCCAGTCCATCCAGGTCTGCAAAGCCGAAGCTGTCAAATGCAGCAAAGGGTTTTCGTGGATTCTGTGAAACCAGGTGTTTCGCGTAGCGATCTTCCAGGGTCTTGAGCGGTGTCTTGATGCGCTTGGCGGCTTCCATGGCCTTGTCGATAAGCGCCGCTTGCCCAGTTTCAATGACTTGGCGAAGCCACAGCACGGCATCAAGCTCGTGGTCGCCGGTCACTTCCTGCTGCGGGGGTAGAACAGGCACGGCAAGGGCAGTGCTGGCGCTTTGCTGGATCGGAGGCAGGGTCATCAACTGGCGCAGCGCTGCATTGTCCCGGCTCAGGCCCGAACGGTTGCACCAGGTCTTTACGGTGCCCAGCGGAATGCCGGTCTTGATGGCAATGTCCTGTAGTGAGTGGCTGCGGCGCATGGACAACACTTGCTCGCGCTTGGTGTGGGTTGTTGAAACAGGGGTATTCGCTGCTTTCATGGCAAATCCCCCAAGCCATCATCGGCAAATGGGTCCATTTTTGACTGCTGTGGCTGCGCACGGCCCCAGCGCCCGGCACGTGGCTGCTGCGGTCCATCGCCGTCGTCGTCGGCTTGGATGCTCTTTCGCTTGCGGTTGACGTGGTACGGTGTCAGCACGGCATGCGCGGTCATGTCCAGTGCTGGGCGTGCCTCGCCTGTTTTGTCCGTCCATACCTTCGGTGTGAGTTCGCCGCTCAGGGCAACGGAGTCTCCTTCACCCAGCGCCAGCAATGCAGCCCCTGCGGTGTCGCTGAAGCAGATCACGTTGATGAAGAAGCTGCCGCCATCGCCAGTGGCACAGCGAACCTTGGCTGTGGTGAAGTCCCGGCCATTCTTGCTCGTTCGCCGGGCGGGTTGGCCGTACATCTTGCCAGCAATAAGTGCATCAATCATGGTGTTTGTTCCTTCGTGTAGTCATTCCATAGCACAGCTCCTGCGCCGCAGTGTTTGGTGTGCCCACGGCCTGCGGATTGGCACTGTGGGCAGTTGACATGGTGGTGGTATTCCTGCGCCGCCGCTGTCTCGCTGGCACTCAGCCACGGCCCCCGTGCGTTGACCAGGCTCAGTAGCTTTTCGGTGCCGTATCAGCCGTATCACTTACCCCCGTGTCTTCGGTGCCTGATACGTCTGATACGTCACGTTTTAATGATGTCCAGAGTAAATTAAGCGCCATGTGTGCCACCTAGTTTTTCTGGGTTTACTGGGTACAGCTTCACTCCGCGCCCATCAACTCGAAAGAAACGCGCCCTCTCGCCATTCTCGCCCGGTGTTGGAAGTGCCCCCATTTTCTCCAGCGCATCAAGTGAACGCTTGAAGTCGAAACCGCTCAAGGCTTCGCGCATTCCCTCGGAGTTAAACAGGTATTCCCGCCCATTCCCAGTGTCGCGCCAGTAACCGGCACGATCCCGCACAACACACTCCTGTTTGCCGTCAACATCGGAAAACCGCGAGTCCCCATGGCGTTCTATGAAGCCTTGCACCTTTTCTGCAATCTGGTGCTGTTCACTGTTCCCCTTCTTTCGATTCCCTTGCCACAACTTGAAAACAATCACCGCTGCTTTGACGGCATCGCCCGGTGTACATCCGGCAATCCCGTAGTCGGTCGCCAGTTCGCCAGCCATGCCGATCAGTGCGAAACGCGCCGCCGCTCGCTTCTCCTGACCGTCGGTGCCGTCAGTCTTGAAGTAATCCAGTGCTTTCACTTTCTCCAACTCCGCGCAATAGTCCGCCGTGTCGTGTGTCAGCTTCTCAAGGAATGCCCGGCCCGCGTGTCCGTGGTGTTGCGCTGCCTCCCGCTTGATCGCGTCAGAGAATGCAGCCGGGCTCGCTGCGCCGTGTAAGGTGTCCCATGCCCCGAAGGTCCGCGCCGCTGGAATATCCAGTAAACGCATGGATTGACCAGCTTTCGCCCGGTGCCCTCCCTCTTGCATGGCAGTGGCCAATGAAACTTCACCACTAGACATAAAAAAGCATTTCCAGCGGGTTACGGCCCTGGTACGGTGGTAGGTACTGCCGCGATTTGTGATGATCCAATTCAACGCCCATAGTGAACAATTCCGCCCTGAGTCCTACACAGTCACCAGCGAGTAACACCATAGGCATGGCCCATTGCGTCCATTTACCGACGGCGGGCTTGAATCGCAACAATCGCCCGTGGTTCCTGTTTTTCGAGTCGAACGTTATGGCGTCAATGTGTAACGGGCTGCAAAACCATGTATCCACGGGTTTGATTGATTCGTCCTTTTTCCTGTGGTCGTTCCGCAGTAGTAAACGCCCGGACGATGCTCTTTACCGTCATATTTAACCCAATCATCAAGACACACGTACTTTGGCCTGTCTTTCATAGACGGGAATGGATCGGCAATGACATCCAACTTGCGGGCCATCTTTTCGTATTCGGCGGGCTTCATGCGAATTCCTCCGATAACGCCCGGATGCGTCCGGTACACGTGGCCAGCCTGTCCATGTCGCCCGGTGTCAGTGGGTTTCCGTTGCGAAGCGTACCGGCACAGCACAGCAAGAAAAGCGCTTCAAAGGCAATGATCTCCATGGCCTGCCGTGCCGAAAGTACAAACGGTTTGGTATCTGGCCTGCGCTCATGGCCATCGTCAACCCAAGCGCCAAGGGCTTTAGCAGCGGTCACGAAGTCCACGCCGTCAGCTTGCATTTCATAGTCCAGCACATCGCCGCCCTTGGCATCGCAAGCCATGCAAATCCAGCCGCCGGTGCTGGTTTTGATGCGCATGCTGTCGCTGCCGTTGTGGAACCTCTTTTGCCAGCCGGTAGTAGGTGGGCAGGTACTCCGCGCCGTGTTGCATGGCGGCTCGGCGGGCATCACCGAATGACTTCACCAATTTGATCTTTAGGTCACGCACCTTGGCGGTATTGCGGCTGTAGGTCAGTAATAGATAGGCTTGGTCTTCGGTTAGTAGGGCGTACTTTTCGGTTTGACCGCTTGCCGTAGCTCCGGTTTGAAACCGGACCTTGCCGAACTGTTCGAAGTCGGCTCTATGGTCGTTCAATAGTTCGTAGGTACTTGAATGCTTTGTTCCAAGACGCTTGGCAATGTCCCGGCTGTCCGCCCTGGGCTCTTCTGAGCCGCAACGGATCACGGGAACATCAGGCAGTGGTGGGGTGGTGGTGGGCATGGCTCACCTCACGCCAAAGCAGCGCCAGGAACCCGGCGTATTTCCTTTGTTGGCCATCCAAGGCGGCCATTCAGACGTACCGGACGAATGGGTCCGCGTCCGTCGGATGCCCACATGCGCAATGTCTGCTTGGCGCGGTTCAGGTAGTGGGCAGCTTGCGCGGTGGTGACTATCGGGGCTGTAACCGATTCAAGAGGGGGAAAGTGTGCGGTTTCCATTGCGAACCATCCTTAGCCGTTTGGCGTTGTTGAGATGGTTTGGTATTGTTCGCATATTTCGCCCGTTAACTGGTTGCAGCTTGGTTAACGATTTTTGAACATGTGTGCTTTCACGTCCTTTGTGAATGCTTGGATAAAAATTCCTTCTTTCCTGGTAATCATCCCAATACCACGCGGCATTGGTGCAAACTCATTTTCTGAAAACTCCAGCCCGGCATCAATGCACATTTGATGCCGCCTTGCTTGGCGTGCATCTGTGGTTTCGCCGTGTGAATAAGCGGTATTTGTAACAAACTCTGGTGCCGTGGCCTTGATCCATGCTGCAATGAGTTGACTGGGTGTAATCCGGTGTTTTTGCATCCATTTCGCTATTGCGGATGCTGTAACGAAGGAAAGCAGGCATGGCTCAAAACCTTCTCCTAGGTACTTTGTAACAACATCAATCGGAGTGTGTTCTAGGTGACCTGCTGAAATATCCAGCCGCAACAGTGTTTCAATGTCGTTTTGATCCTCCTCTGATTCACCCTGCAAGTAACCAATATTCCCTGCCTGTATTGATTCTGGCCAGCCTGTAGCCGGATCAAAACCAATCAATCGCGCGGCTTTAGCCAGCTCTAAACTCATTGCACTCCCTGAAGTGCTGCCCTGCTGTAGAGGTGCCCGTCAGTAGACCAGGCAGGGAGTCTGGCTTTTCAACCCGGTTTCGAGGCGGGTCTAGCTGGGGCAAAAACGGTATTAGGCGGCCAGCGCGGGCGCTGGCATCGGCGCTATGCGTTGGCGGTCTTTGGCCGTCTGTGTGGCCGTCCATAAATCACGCTGGGTTTGCAGCGCAAGCCAGTAGCCGGGTGACGTCCCCAGTGCCTCAGACAGTCGCAAATCCATATCAGCGCTGATAGCTGCATGGCAATGCAGTACACGCGAAAGCATTACGCGACTGATACCGATGTGCTTGGCAAAGTCGGTCACGCTTACGCCAAGATCATCAAGCCAGCCGGTCAGCAGCTCGCCAGGGTGTGCGGGGTTGTGCATGGTGTGCATGGTGTGCATTTCAGTGGTAATCCAGATAATCCAAAAGTTCTACATCCTCACCAACAAACCGGAAAACAAGTCTCCAGTTAGCTTGCACGGTCACTGCATGAAAGCCTGCCCGATCCCCGGACAGTCCATGCAATCGCCACGATGGCCGCATCAAGTCTTGCGGCCCACTGGCGACACTCAGGGCGGTCAGCAGTTCCCGCAGTTTCTTTGCGTGCATGGGTTGTATTCCAGCCATTGCGCCCGTGCGGTAGTAGTTTTCAAGCCCTTTGTGCCGGAATGTGAGAATCATAAAACGTTAAGCGATAGTTTACAAGTCAACCAGTCACCACACGCAACGCACCAGGCACTGCACTGGCATCGAACGGCACGCCAGCCTGTTCCAGTATCCAGGCTTCAATCTTTTCATGGTGCACACGCAGCAGGTCCAGCGGTCTGACGGTGTAATGCTTTTCTGCCGTGGCGCTGGGCTTGTGCCCCATGAGTTGCGCCACCACGCCAGCGGGTATTTCCAGCCATTCGGTCAGGCTCTTGAAGGATCGGCGCAGGCCGTGGAAGGTAAGCGTATCAATGCCGACGGACTTGCAAGCCCTTTCGTGTGCATGTGTCGGTTCGGTCAAGTATCCGCTGGCGCTGTTCGGACTCGCAAACACCCATGCATTGCGCCTGGGCAGTGTTGCAATCAGGTGGTGCACGTAAGGGGTAAGCGGTATCTCTCTGGTGCCCTCCACTTTGTCCCGAATGGCAATGCCTTTCCATTGGGTGTTGATATCCTCCCAGCGCAACGTCATCACCTCCCCCGGCCTGGCGCCAGTCAGTAGCAGGATTTGACAATAGGCTGAAATGGCTGGATTCTGGATTTGCTGCACGGCTGAAAACCATGCACCCAGTTGCCCACGCTGTAACACGTCTGTCTTTACCGCAGGCTTACCCAATGCCTGCCGTGCCTTTTTGGTCTTTGCCGGATTGTCGCCATGCACTACCGGCGCATACTGCTGCTGTTCCGCACACCAGGTCAAAAACACTTTCAGGCAGCGCCATGCAAGTCGGGCTTGTGTCGGTCTGGTTTGCGCCTCACGTTCGGCCCATGCCTCTATGGTGGGCGCTGTCAGATCGCGCAACGGTAATGCCATCAACGAATGAAGCGGCCCCGGCTTGGTAGTGCCCTTGCCACGCTTGAATGGCTCGCCACCAGCGTCAGCGAGGTTTAGATGGTCTTGGTAATGCCGCTCTCCCCAGTGCGCTTTACGCTCGGTCATGTAAGTTTTCCATACCTCCCCCACGGTAACGGCATGCACAGCGGCAGCGGCCTTGCTGGCTGCTTTGACCTCTTGCTCTTGGCGCGCCAGCTCGCGCGGGTCTTGTCCAGCATCCAAAGTAACGCGTAAACGGTTGGCCTCAGCCCGTGCGGCTTCAATAGTCCAGGCTCTCACATCACCGATGGTGCGGCGGATGGTCTGCCGGTTCAGTTTGGCTTCAAACACAAAAGACTTGGCGCCGGTGTTGGTGACGCGCACGCGCAAACCGGGTGCCTTGCTGTCACGTAGGAATGCTTGCGCCTTTATGTCGGTGCGGCAGGTCAGTCGCTCGATTAACCCGGCTGTCAGTTCGTGCGACTCGCCTAGGTCTGGTGCGCTGTCTTTCTTGGGTCTGGCCATCGTTTCACCTCGTTTTCTGTGTAGCCACTGTGTAGCCACTTTCGCACTATTTTGGGGAATATTTTTCAACACTTAAAACGGCAATTTGCGTCTATGTAGTTGATTTTTATCGAGTATATCTACAGCATTCAACACTGGCAAACACTATTTAAGGCGGACTCTTAATCCGTAGGTCGAGAGTTCGAATCTCTCAGTTCCCACCAATAAAATCAACAACTTAGCCCATCTCACAAGGTTGGGCTTTTTTGTTTCTAGCCCTCTTACAGACTGTTTACAGACTGCGGTACATGGTTTTGTACCAATCCACCCCCAGCGAATGCCACCGTTCAGCGGCAATTGCGGGATATTCCCGTAAATGGCTGGATCGGGTTGGTGTGTGGCTGGCACACATCGCGGTCTAAGCGGGAAATCCCGCTTTGGTCAGTGTACAGATTTGCACATCGGCGCAATCGTGGTTGCATCGGGCGAAAAAAACCCAGCGGGTAAGACTGGGTTTGAACAGATGCTGGCGCGATGTTTGATTCATTTGCTGATTTTGAATTCAAAAGCAACTCGGTTTCAAAAAGGGGATTTATCTTGCGCGTAGGACCATACGCGGTCTAGTACCCCCAGGGGTCGAAAGTCAAATCTCGCCCCCCGGTCATTGCATGTCCTCGTTCAATCGCAATGCTTGCAGCACATCCCGGCAGTCACGCGCCACGAATGCCACGCCACCGGCATCATTGATGCGCTCCAGAAAGATAGCCTGTTCAGGGCGTAGCCTTCCCTTGGCCGCTTTCACTTTGGCAAGGTCGCGCTGTTTGGTTATCTCCACGCAGCGCCCGGCAGGTGAATCGCTGATTTCAATCTCGGTGTCCACGGCAGCACGAATGCCGCTCCAACCACGCGCACCATTGGCCTGCGCCTTCCTGCTATGGTGAATCAGCAGAAAATGCGCTTTGCACTCGGTGCGGATTCGGTCGAAGCGGCGCACCACCAGGCCCATGTCCTGCCCGGCGTTTTCATTCGCACCAGCAGACAAACGCGCCAGGGTGTCGCCCACAATCAAACGCACCTTTTGCCCTCGCTGGCGCTCCAAGGGACGCAGCACATACTGAAGTGCCAGTTTAGCTGTAGCATAGTGTCCTGCTTGATTAACGGAGAAACTGCTGATGAAGACATCAACCCTGGTACGCAATGGCGTGTCGACGGAGACGGTGGAGTTGATTTTGCGATTGATCAAATTGATTCCTTGGCCTGAGCGTCGTAGTGCGATGGGCGATGTAGTGCTGTCGCTACTCGATGGCAAGCCACGAGTAGCACAAACAGTGTTTGGCTGGAATCGGCACACCGTGGAGGTTGGTATCCATGAATTTCAAACCGGAATAGTCTGCATCAACGACATCACTACACGAGTCAAGCCAAGAGCTGAGAACAAGGATCCCAAGCTGCTGGCTGATATTCAGGCCATTATGGAGCCCCACAGCGAATCGGATTTGAGTTTGCGTACGACCTTGCTGTACTCCAACATGACGGCCAAGATGGTGCATGGTGCTTTGATACAAAAAGGTTGGTCTGCCGAGTCCCTGCCCAAGGTGCGCACGATATCGAACATTTTGAATCGTCAGAATTACCGCCTACGGACAGTGGCCAAAACCAAAGTGCAAAAGAAAACAGCCGAGACCGATGCGATCTTCGAAAACGTCAGACGGGTCAATGAACAGGCAGATGCAGACCCGCAGACCTTGAGAATCAGCATAGACACCAAGGCGACGGTTCACGTTGGCGAATACTCCAGAAGTGGGCGCTCACGTGGAGTCGTGGCTGTCAAGGCCAAGGATCACGACATGGGTGTCAAAGAAAAGTTGGTACCTGGGGGAATACTGGAACCCGTTAGCGGAAAACCATTCCTGTTTTTCGGCACCAACACCCACGGTCACAGCTTGAACGGCGGCGGCTTTTTCAGTGGCTTTGGTGGCCTGTTGCTGGCGCTCCAACTATCGCGGGTCGGTGCCTTTTGCAGTCAGGTCACGCAGGCGGCGGGCTTCAGCTTGAGCTTGAGCTTGGTCAATCGAGCTATTGGGCCACTCACCCAGAGCACGGGTGAACAGTTTGCCCTTAACGCGGGTTTCAAACTGCCACGCCTTGCCCCCGGCCTTGGTCACGCGAAGCCTCAAACCTTTATTGCCAGCATCACGCACCAGGACGAACGGCGAACTATCAGGGCAGGCGGCGCGGTCAAGCAGGCCATGCGTAAGGTCGTGGGCAGCGGTGTAGTCCATCGCGGCGGTCTTGCTTGGGCGTGCCATTTTGAACCCCATGGCGATGCGCAGCCTGATCTCTCCGTTGCACCCGGTCTGATGTCCCGGCTGGGCGCCAAAGCCGTGGTGGCTGCCACCTTGCGCGCGGTGCAGTTGCTGGGGCGCCAGTTTGTGCTGGGCCAGACCTTGCCCGAGGCTCAGAGCGGCGGCAGCCAACATCCCCCTGACCATCGACGCCGTCGTGCACCAGCTGGCCGACACGGCCATGGGGCTGGGGGAGTGCCAAGGACGGCCCCATCGCTGCGCTGATAGCCGAGACCGGCGGCATCAACGCCATGCTGGGGCACGGGCAACATCCGTGATGCGCATGCCGTCATCGCCCATGTACTACGCTGGTCACGGTGGCGATGCCGGGTGAAGCGCAGGCGTCAGCCGCACCGGTTGCGCCAATTCGATGAACAGCGCGGCCAGCTCGGTAGGAGGCATAGGCGTGTGTTGTTCAATCCACCAACTCAAAAGCTCAAAAAACGCCGCAGATAACCAGCGCGCCGCCGCCTCCTGCGGTAACTTGCCCGATGTGGCGGGAAGCCCATCGCTGACTAGGCGGAACACCATCTCGCGAAAGCGTTGTTGCACGGCGTAGCCACTGCGCCTGCCGATCAGGGCGCGAAACAACTGGCGCTGCTCATAGGCGTGTTCGATCAGGCCCAACGCAAAGCCGAAGCCACGCGCCGCGTCACTGGTGGCCGATTGGTGCAGCCGGTGTTGCCTATGTCAATGACAAGGCCTTTGCCCAGGCCATTGGCAGTGATGCTGGCACACGCATGCTGCGTGTGGTGACCGATGCGGGGACCATGGGTGAACGGCTACAGCGTATCCAGCAAATCGAGGCGGCCCTGATGTACAGCGGGGCCAGCGTCGAGACGGTGCAAGCGCTCAGTGAATTGCGCAACGCCATGGGTGACCACATCGTGATTCTGATCCGTGCGCTCATGGCATTGGCCATGGTGATGGCGGTTGTGGGTGGTTTTGGGTTGACATCGACCCTGGGCATCAGCATTGTGGAGCGTACCCGTGAGCTGGCGGTGATGAAAACCTTGGGGGCGACCCGCAATCGGTTGATGCGCCTGATTTTGGGGGAGGCCCACATTGTGGCGGTGCTGAGTGTGCTTGCGGCGTTTGTGTTGTCACTGCCGTTGACGTGGCTACTGGACGTGCTGATTGGACAGCTGGGTTTTGTGGCCGCCCTGCCGTACGTGGTCTCGCCCATGGCGCTGCTGATGTGGTTGGCACTGGTGCTGGCACTGTCCGCAATGGCAGCCTGGGTGCCGGCCCGGCGCGCCGCAGAACTGCCCATTGCACTGGCATTGGCGCAGGTGTAGGCGGTGCGTGCGCACCCGCCGCCATTCCGGGCCATGAAACGCCTGCTCAAGGAATATTCACCGGGCTGGACCTGGGCGTGCCTTGCATGCGCGCGCCCTTGCATGTATCGCATGAAAACACGCCAGTTTCATATCACCCGTGATATTAAAAACACGAAAACCGCACTACAGATGCTCCCCGCAAGCCTCTGTGGCACGTTTTTAGCCCCGATTTGGCCTGAATTTAGCATCAAATCAGCCTCTATCCCCCGTGGGACAAGCGGGGACAGCTACTGAAAATGGAGTAAAAAGAAGCTGCCCCAAGGCTGGCAAGACCTTGGTCAAGGTGGTGGCCATTTCCGGCAGTGGAAATGGTAGTAATAACAGCCAGCCTGGTTGCGCCACGCATGCTTACGGGTCAGGATGCGATACTTGGGGGCGTGCGGTTGAATTTCCTATCCGCTGTCGCACCAAACCATTTTCAGGTCACAAACATGCTGACGTATTTGCACTTGAAGAACGTCGGGCTTGCCCCGGATGTGCAGGTGGAGTGGGCCGAGCGCCTGAGTCTGATTGCGGGTGATAACGGCCTGGGCAAGAGTTTTTTGTTGGACTTGGCCTGGTGGGCGTTGACCCGCACCTGGGCTGGCTGTGTTGCCCTGCCCATGACGACCAAGAAGGCCTCGATCAGCTATGTGGTGAAAGGAAAAGGCTCGGTAACAAAACCCATTACCTCCGAATTCCAGCGTTCGGATGCGAGTTGGTCGCTGCCACAGGTCCGACCGGTGATGCCGGGCATTGTGGTGTACATCCGCATTGATGGCGGCTTTTCCGTGTGGGACCCGGCGCGCAACTATTGGCGCACAGACCCTTCTCGCCCGGCTGCATACCATTTCAAAGCGGATGAGGTGTGGAGCGGTCTGGATGTGAATGGGCAGCGGGTGTGCGAGGGGCTGGAGCGGGACTGGGTGAATTGGCAGGAAGGGCGTAAGCCCCAGTTTCGTGCGTTGGAAAAGGTGTTGGAGGTCATGTCGCCCGCACTGGAGCCATTGCGCGCCGGCCAGCCACAGCGCGTTTTCATTGGTGAGGGCCGTGACCGCCCCACGCTGTTGGTAGGTAACCAAACCGTACCCGTGGCGCTGGCATCGGCCGGTGTGCGACGTATCCTGGCGTTGGTGTACTTTCTGGTGTGGGCTTGGCATGAGCATAAAGTAGCTGCCAAGCTACTGGGCAAGAGGCCGGAAGACCGCTTTGTGATTTTGTTTGATGAACCTGAAACGCACTTGCACCCGCGTTGGCAACGCACCGTGTTGCCCAGCCTGTTCAAAGCGGTGGATGAGTTGCGTGGCGAGGCGGGAACGCCGCCCCAGGTGATGGTGGCGACGCACTCGCCTTTGGTGGCTGCGTCGATTGAACCCATTTTTGATGCTGCCTTGGATGACCTGATTCATTTGTCTATGAAAGACGGCGTAGTCGCCATTGACCAAGGCGGTTGGGCGACGCAAGGCGACGTCACCAATTGGCTGGTGTCGGAGACATTTGGCCTGGAGCAAGCGCGCTCCAGGGAGGCGGAAGAGGCCATTGAAGCGGCTGAGGCCTTCATGCGGGGGGAGAAGAATTTGCCCCAAGGACTTGCCACCCAAGCCGCAATCCACACCCGATTGCAGCGCTTGCTACCAGCTGGCGACGTGTTTTGGCCACGGTGGATTGTCAGCACCCAACTCAATAAAAGCGCAGCCAAGGGCAAGGCATGATTCCGGTGGCCAAGGTCAAAAAACCAAAAGATTTTGATGCCAAGGTCAAAGTGCCGGGTGACCAGTGGCTCAAAACCAACCCGACGGCCAAACGCCCCAAAGCACTTTGGGCACCCTATACAAAAATGCTCGCGAACGGGTTCTCGGGCTTGTGTGGCTATGCGGCGATGTTCGATGCTACTGGTGGCACGGTGGATCATTATTTGAGCTTCAAAAACCACCCCCAAAAGGCATACGACTGGAGCAACTACCGGTTTGCATCGGCCACGCTGAACGCATCCAAGCGCAATGCAGATGATTCGGTGCTTGACCTTTGCTACCATCCGAAAAGCATTTGAGCGGGAGAACCCTGCCCACACCGGGCATGGGCTATTTATCGACAAGGTACGGAGGATAAATGGGAGACAAGCTGATCATTCGCCATGAACCGGGGGCAAATTCCTTGCGGTTCGCGGTGCAGAGAGTCGACGCCAACGGAGCGCGCTCGGCGCCAGCGGTGGAGCTGACCGATCCACTGGCGCAGGTGCTGGAAGGTACCGAGTTGCGCCTGGGGCCGGAACTGGCGTGGTACCTGGAGAGCTACCTCGACTATCCCTTCGGCCCGAACCAGCAACGTGCCGAGCGCGTGCTTGAAGCCTTGGGCCAATGGGGGCGCCAAGCCTTTGGTCTCCTGTTCGGTGCAGGCCAGGCGCATGGCTTTTACCACGACGCCACGCGCAACGGCTATGAGAACCTGCACCTGGTCATCGCCAGCGACGACGCCCATGTCCTGTCCTGGCCCTGGGAGGTGCTGGAAGATCCGCAGGTGGGCGACTTGGCGCAGCACTGCCGCATCGAGCGGCAGCTCGACCACCTCGCCGATCCCCCGCCGCCGCACGCAGGGCTGTCGCACGAGCGCGTCCACGTGCTGTTGGTGACAGCGCGCCCGTACCGGGACGACGTGGCCTACCGCAGCATCTCGCGCCCGCTGGTCGAACTGATTCACGATGCCGATCTGCCGGCCCAGGTCAAAGTGCTGCGCCCGCCCACGTTCGAAGCCTTGCGCCGCGAACTGCAAGCGCATCCGGGTGGCTACCACATCGTGCATTTCGACGGCCACGGCGGCTTCGGTCAGGTCAGCGCCGGCAACAGTGCGCGCTTTGCAGGCCCGCAGGGGCAGCTCGTGTTCGAGCACGACGACGGCAGCGCAGCGCCGGTCACTGCGGCGCAACTGAGCCAGCTCATGCGCGAGCACCGCATTCCCATCGTCGTGCTCAACGCCTGCCAGTCGGCCATGCTGACGGCCGCCGCCGAGGACGCCTTCGCCTCGGTGGCTACCGCGCTGCTCAAGGCGGGCGTGCGCAGCGTGGTGGCGATGGGCTATGCGTTGTACGTCAGCGCGGCAAAGGAATTCCTGCCGGCGTTTTACCAGCGGTTGTTCGACTCCGGCAGCGTCGCCGAGGCAACCCGTGCCGGGCGCCAGAAGATGCTGGAACGGCCGCAGCGCCAAGGCGGGATCGTGCTGCACGACTGGCTGGTGCCGGTGCTCTACCAGCAAGACCCGCTGGCGCTGAGTTTCGACGCGCAAGCGCCGCGCGCGGTGCGTGACGCAGCCGAAATCCCGGAGGAAGCCCGGATCGGTGCGAGCCATACCCCGCATGGGCTGATCGGGCGCGACAGCGCGGTGCTTGCGCTGGAACGCGCCAGCCGCCGCCCGCCTGCGGGGTTGCTGGTCCATGGTCTCGGGGGCGTGGGCAAGACCACGTTGGCGCGCGGCTACATCGAATGGCTGGCGCACACCCAGGGATTGCCGCACAGGATCATCTGGCAATCCCTGGCCGAGGTGCGCTCCTTCGACTACCTGCGCAACCGTCTGGTGGAAGAGCTGTTCGGTACCAACGCGATGGCCCTGCCCGACACGCAGAAATGGCCAGCGTTGACCGAGGCGCTACGCAAGCATCCCGTACTGATCGTCTGGGACAACTTCGAGAGCGCCAGCGGCATGGCCGATGCCGACGGCGAAGCCGCAGAAGCCCTGCCCGCCGCAGACCGCCAGGCGCTCAAGCTGTTTCTCGAAGCCCTGCGCGGCAGCCGGACCAAGGTGCTCATCACCAGCCGCAGCGACGAAGCCTGGCTCGGGATGACCGCCTGCTACCGCGTCGCGCTGCAAGGCCTGCGGGGCGAAGAGCGTCTGGCGCTGGCCCAGGCGATTCTCGCCGACCAGGGGCTGCGGCTCGACGCCAAGGACCAGCACACGGCTGACCTGATCGACGCACTGCAAGGTCACCCGCTGATGATGCGCGCGATCCTGCCCAAACTCGGTACGACGAGCGCGGCGCATCTGCAGCGCGCGTTTGAGCAATACGTGCCCCAGGCCGACAGCACCGACCCGGTGGAGCAGCGCCTGTACGCCACACTTCGCTACGTCGAGGACGGACTGCCGACAGCGCTACGGCCCCTGCTGGTGCCCATCGGGCTGCACGAGGGCCATGTGAACGCCGACCTCCTGGCCGCCATGGCCGAAGAGGCAAAACAGCCTTTTGCGGTCGCCGACACCGTCCGGGCACTCGAGTTGCTGGAGGTCGCCGGGCTGGTGCGCGGCATCGGCAATCAGGTCTTCGAGCTGCACCCGGCCCTGGCACGCTACCTGCGGGCGCGGACGGCGCAACTCTTACCCGCAGAGCAGTCCGAAGCCTGGCAGCGGGCGTTCGTCAAGGTGATGGCGGGTCTGGCGGACGACTACGTACCCAAGGAACTGCACGAGCAGCGACCGCTGTTCCATCTCTTCGGCGGCAGCTTCGAGCGCGCGCTGGCCCTGGCCGAGGCCGCAGGCGAGTTGACGTTCTACGCGGCGCTGATGCAGGCGCTTGCCGCCTATGCGCAGAACCGGCGTAACCTGCCGCTGGCGCAGCAGCGTTTCGCAGTCTTTGCCGCGACATGCGAGCGGCAAGGGCGCGAGGATTTGGTCGCCGGGGCCTATCACCAACTCGGCAGGGTGGCTGGGGAGCGGCACGACTTCGCTGCCGCCGAGGGCTGGTACCGCAAGTCCCTCGAGATCAATGAGCGCCTGGGTGACGAGCATGGGGCGGCGAGCACCTACCACCAGCTCGGCGTGGTGGCCCAGGAGCGGCGCGACTTCGCTGCCGCCGAGGACTGGTACCGCAAGTCCCTCGAGATCAAGGAGCGTCTGGGTGACGAGCATGGGGCTGCGAGCACCTACCACCAGCTCGGCATGGTGGCCCAGGAGCGGCGCGACTTCGCTGCCGCCGAGGACTGGTACCGCAAGTCCCTCGAGATCGAGGAGCGCCTGGGCAACGAGCACGGGGCGGCGATCACCTACCACCAGCTCGGCAGGGTGGCCCAGGAGCGGCACGACTTCGCTGTCGCCGAGGACTGGTACCGCAAATCCCTCGAGATCAATGAGCGCCTGGACGACGAGCACGGGGCGGCGAGCAGCTACGGCCAGCTCGGCATCGTGGCCCAGAAGCGGCGCGACTTCGCTGTCGCCGAGGATTGGTACCGCAAGGCGCTGGAGATTTTTGAGCACCTGGGCGACGAGCACGGGGCGGCGAGCACCTACCACCAGCTCGGCAGGGTGGCTCAGGAGCAGCGCGACTTCGTTGCCGCCGAGGGCTGGTACCGCAAGTCCCTTGAGATCAAGGAGCACCTGGGTGACGAGCACGGGGCAGCGATCACTTACCACCAGCTCGGCATGGTGGCCCAGGAGCGGCGCGACTTCGCTGCCGCCGAGGGCTGGTGCCGCAAGGCGCTAGAGATATTTGAGCGCCTGCAAGACCAGCATAGCACCGATATAGCCCGCAGCCAGCTTCAGCGCGTCGAGGCCGAACGTAAGCCGACGTAGGGAATTGGCATGCATGCTCTTACACAAAGGAGGCAAGATGAAACTGGAAGACCGAATTGCAACGCTTGACGATGCCGCTGCCATGGCGCTGGTTCAGCGTTTTGCGCGCGCGCAGCCGAAGACGGAGGCGCCTGATGTGCTTGACGAATCAACGCGGGATCAGCTCCGTGCGGCGCTGGGGCTCGACGCAGAGTCGGCAGCGGCGGCAAGTGGCGGCGAGGTGGCTCGCGCCGTGTTGCTGGTGCTGGCAAGCGAAGCCGAGCAGCGAGCAGGCATGGAGTTTCTGCTCGACAGTCCGGCAACCGAGCGCTTTGCCGCCGCCGAAACGGCGCTGCTCGTGTCAGCCGTTCTGGTAGCGCTCCAGACCCATGTCCGTTTTGAGCGCGACAAGGAGGGCAAATGGACCCTCAAGATTGAAAAGAAGCCGACGGACACCCGCCTGCTGAAGGACCTGATCAAGAAGCTTATTTCCTGGAATTAGACGCCACTGTCGTGGCATGGAATCCGTCGTAGGGGCAGGCCCCCGTGCCTGCCCTGACCCCAGGGCGGCAGCGGGGGCCTCCCCTGCATGCATCGCATGGAATAACGCCAGTTTCATATCACCCGTGATATCAAAAACGCCAAAACCGCACTACAGATGCTTCCCGCAAGCCTCCGGGGCACGTTTTTAGCCTCGATTTGGCCTGAATTTAGTATCAAATCGGTCTACAGCCCCCGTGGGACGAGCGGGGACAGCTACTGAAAACGTAGTATGTTGGTGCAAGAGCGGTTGTCGCAGCTGCAAAGGTTTTCAACAGTTATTGCGCAGGCGAGGAAGGCGCATCCTTTGGACTCCAGTGCTCCACTACCGGGAGAAGCAATTTGCGCTCCTCGGTCGGAAGGGATAACAAGGACTTTTTATCGTTTGTGTGTAGGAAATGGGCCAACGCCGCAGACATGCGGCCCCAGACTGCTTGCGGCTGGGCAATTTCCTGGAGTAGCGCCATGCGTGCGTCTTTGTCTTTGCAGCGACCAAGTTCTGCCAACTGTGTCTTGGGTTTGGGTTCGATGCCTTGCTGCTGCAACTCCGCCTCGCCATACCAGGTTTTTAGCATCTCCACGAACAGGCCAATGGGCTCGCCGCGTTGTTGCTTGACCTCCATGCACAGGCGCATCAGCGGCTCACATAGCTCGTAATAGCTCTCGCGCCCTTGTTCTATGGCGCGCACATAGCGCCGCTCTTTGAGTAGCTTGAGCTGGCTGGAGCAGGTTTGCTGGGTGATGAAGCAGTTTTTGGCGATCTGCTTCACCGGAGCTGCTCCCCGGTAGTTGACGAGGTATTCCACGATCTTGCGCTGCTGACCCGAGAGGTCTTTCATGCGGGCCTGGTAGTAGGGCGTGAGTTCGTCGAGGGTGTGCATGAACGCGGGTACCAGCGCATCCAGCGCCTCTTTGCTTAAAAACTGGGCAAAGATGATGTAAATGCGTGGGTTGCCTTCGGCCAGGTGGTGCACGGCGCGTATGCGTGCCCGGCCTTCGGGTGTGGCGATGAAGTCAGCCAGCGCCTGGTCACCCCGCTCCTGGGCCACTTTGTGCAGCAGTTGCACCACGTCTTCAAAGTCCAGCTCCTGGAGTGGTTCGATGTCGAAGAAGCCGTAGAACGCCGATTTTTGCAGGCTGACCCCGGCAAACAAGGCCGGGCTGGTGCAGACCAGCACCAGCTTGTTGTGGTTTTGCAAGAAGGCACGCAAGGCTTTCTGGCCTTGGTCGCCCATTTGTTCAAACAGGTCGTCCAGGTTTTCAAGAAGTACCACCAGCCGCTTGTCACCCAGCAGCTCCAGCAAGAGCGCTTCGGCTTGCCGTTCGGCGGCTTTGATCGGCAGGTCAAGAATGGATTGGGTGCGCTGTGCAATTTGCAGCGCAGGGTAGCTGAGGTTCAGTGTGCGCAGTATGCGCATGACCAGTTCAAAAAAGCTGGTTACACCCCATTCCTCTTCGCGCATCCAGGCGATCAGCGCCTGCTCTTGTACCAGGGTATTTTGTGAGAGACGGTGGTGCATCAGTGCAATGAGGTGGGTTTTCCCAATGCCGCGCGGGCCGACCAACAGGGTGTGGTGGGCACTCCCCGTGCGCAAACTCTCAACGACATTGTCCACGCCGCGTGCCAGCAGGGGTTCGCGTTGCACGAGCATGGTTTCCAGCGTCTGCGGGGTCATCATGCTGGGGGTGAAGTGCGAGAGGTACAGTGCGCGGCCTGTGGCGTTCACGGCAAGGTTCATGCTTGCCTCCCTTGTGCAGGGTTTGGCAAGCCACGGTGCCAGACCCACCAACGTTTGACGACGCCGAATTTGAAAGCCAGATTGCCGCCGTCGTCACGCACAAGGTAGTGGTCGCGTTGCAGCAATCGGATCAGGTCTTGCCACTCTCGCGGCTCCACGTCAAGATGGGTTCCCCTGGCGCGCTTGATGGTATCGGTAATGGAAAGTGGTTCGGCGCTGGAAGCCAGTGCATCCAGCAAGGCCAGGCTTTGTGGGCGTTGGGTGCCGTAATACTCCTGGGTGCGTTCCTCGTAGTGCTGCAGGTTCCACGGGTCATGCGGGGCCTGGATGCTTTGGGCAATCGTCGCCGATACGGCAGCCCAATCGAGTTTTTCGGAGCGGCCCCGGTGCGTGCGCACGAGTGCCGCTGCCACGTGGTGTATGTAGTAGGGCATGCAGTCCACAGCCTGCGCCGTCCGGGCATACAGGTCGGGGTGTTCGACCTGGAGCTGGCTATCGGTCAAGAGCCTTTGCACCAAACCTTGGGCATCTGCTGTGGACAGGGGCTTGACCTCTACCAACTGCATATCGTTGATGGGGGCATTGGCGTAGCCCTGCGTCTTGAGTGTGCGGATGATGTGATGCAGGCCCAGGGAACCTGTGAATACCATGCGCAGCTTGTTGCCGCCTTGCTGGCGCAAGGTGCGCAGCGTGTCCAGCAATTCCATGGCTTCTGTCGGGTTGGTCTTGGCAATGCCTTGCAACATCCAGGGCAGCTCGTCCCACAGGAAAATGAGGCGTTCTATGTCGGGATTCTGGTGTAGATGGTCGATGGCTTCGTACAACACCTGTTTCCAGGGGCGGTGGGTGAAGTTGGGCAGTTTGATGGGGCCAAACTGGGCGCCGCCCGCCTGTTCTCCCAGGTTTTGCAACCAGTTGCGCAGGTTGGTTTTTGTTTCCAGATGGGGATACAGGTCGGCCATGGTGCATTCGACGAATTCGCGCCCACTGCGCACGGATTCGAGGTCACGCTTGATGATGACCCACCCTGCAGGTGCCATGGTCTTGAATTTTTCCAGCACGTGGGTTTTGCCGACGCGCCGCTCGGCCACCAGCAACACACTTTGCTGTTCCAGCACGTCTTTCAGGTCTTGAATCAGCGCGTCGCGCCCCACGATGTCTTGCGGCGCAAGCTGGCCACCTGGATTGGGTTTCATACGGCTCTTGGTCCTCATTTATACGATGAAACAATTGTACGTTGATATTTACGTATTAAAAATGCTATTCAATCCATAGCTGTTTGCGCTCGTCTGACGGGCGCAATCGCCCAAAACATGCGACGCTGTTATCCTTTGATCCTTTGATCCTTTGATCCTTTGACCTTCAAGAACCCATGCCATCTTCCGGAAAGCTGAAAGTTGTGCTGATGGCGGCGGGAATCGTCTGGTCGGCGACTGCGCGGACTGCGCCAGATTGGCCCGCTGAATTCTGGTGGTACTGGGATCGACCAGCTGCAAAATTACCGGCTCCAGCGCCCGGTGTCGGCGCGGCGGTGGTGGTGACACACGTTCTCCTTTCGGGCGCTGGCCACCTGCGCCAAGCACGCCGCAGCGCCCTGTTTCTACCCGAAGCCACGCCCATACTCCCGGTCATCCACGTCGAGATCGACCACGCGCAACCCTTTGTCGGCAATACGATGCAGCGCGATGCCCTGCGCGATGCCGTGGTCAACGCGGCCAGTCGTGGCAACGCTCCCTGGATTCAGCTCGATTTCGAGGTACGCCGTTCAGAGCGCGAATTCTGGCGTGCCTCGGTCGAAGCGACCAGGGCTGCCTTGCCTGAAACCGTTCGGCTCTCGGTCACAGCCCTGGCCAGCTGGTGTTATGGTGATCGCTGGCTGGGTGACATTCCGGCCGACGAGGTGGTTCCGATGTACTTCCGTCTTGGCCGGGCACGCCCCGATTATGAAGCGCGCAGTGCCGTCACCGTTCCCGAGCCGCGTTGCGCACAGGCCCACGGCCTGGCCGACGACGAACCGCCCTGGCCGCAGGCGCTGCCAGGACGTCGCTATCTCTTTCTCGGTCACCGGACCCGGCGACCGCTACACACTCCAACCCATTAGGCTATCCCATGCACCACACCCGATGCTCCGTGTCCCGTCTGCTTTTTTCCGCTATTGTGCTGATGTTGCTGTTGACCGCAGCATCGCTTGCACACGCCTCTGGCGCCGGCGAAGAGTCGCCCCCCGAGTTCAATTCGCCCTGGGGACCGGCACGGCCAACGGCAGAATTGCTGGCCGGTAGCCTCGGCGTGGTCGAAGCAAGCTGGTGGCGAAAACCGCTGCTGCTGGCCTGGTATCGGTTCAACGGCCTGAGCATCCCGGCTGGCGCTGAAGACACCTTCGTTTATCCCACGCCACCGATTGACTACAGCGCCCCCACGCCTGCTGCGACCGCTGGAGAAGAGCCCGTTACCCAGGAACCGTTGTTCGGTGCCATAAACCCTGATGCGTCTTTGCCCCGTGGCAACGCATGGAGCGCATTCGAAAACTGTCCGGGCGACAGCCTGCAACAGGCCAGGCGCACGCTTGCCCTGCGCCGCAAGGCGTGGGGCGCCAACAGCCCAGCCCTGCGCGATTGGCTCGCCGCCCAGCAACGGGTCTTTGCCCGTTGCCCGCTCGGACCGGCTTACTACCGGACCGACCTGCCCACCAACCAGCGGTCATTGCACCCGGGGTACGCCAAGGGCTTTCTGCTGCCCGACATGTCACTACCGGACCCACCCGCCGACGCGCCGCTTCTGCTGGTCAAGGATCGCGCCTACCAGCGGGCATCCGCACTGTTTTACGAGGGCAATTACCCGCAAGCGGCGAGCGCTTTTGTCAGCATCGCCCGCGACAAAGATTCGCCGTGGCGCGAATGGGGCATGTACCTCGCCTTTCGAGCCCGTCTGCGCGAGGTGCAGCTGGTCACCTCCGCCGGTTTTGACGATACCTGCGGGACACCCGAATGCCTGCGCCAGCGGGCGGCCATCCGGGCACACCAACAAGACGAGGCAAGAAAGCTGCATGACGACATTGCACAATCCCTAAAACTGGCCAGGAAGCGGGAGAACGCTGCGGAAATCCGCCGTTTGCTCGACCTGGACGCACTCGTCGGGGCACGCCTCGATCCGTCGGCCCAGTTTCGCAAACTGGCCGGGCAATTGGCGCAGCCAGGTATCGCTGCGGCGGACTTTCGCCGCATGGCCTCGGACTATATCCATCTGCACCGCCAATTCCCTCCAAGCGAGGCGATGGGCGAATGGCTGGCCGGGCTGGTAAATGGCTATGACCCGACCGATCAACCTTGTACACGCGACACGGCCAAGGCCAAGCCAATACCGAAGTCCGACTTTCCAGACGATCAGGAAGCCCAATGCCGTCGGCGCCAGTGGAGCGAGGAGTCCTTGCGCCGTTTCCAGAGGAATCCAGACCAGTACGCCTGGCTGTTCAGCGCCGCAGCCCTGGCCGAATGCGATTCCCCACAGCGAGCTGCGCTGCTGCAAGCCCTGGCGGCGGTTCCCGATGCGCATCCGGGTGCGGCGAGTTTCATGCTGCACCGGGTACGGCTGGGCGACCGCGACGAGGCTTTGCGTGTTGCCGAAGTGTTATTGGCGCGGCCTGACGTGACCAGCGACTACTCGGCCCGCAACCGCGTTCGTGAATACCGCCTCTGGCATGCCCAAAGCCTGGCCGAGTTCTGGCAGGATGCTTTGCGCGAGCAGGGTGTGGCGTTTGACCGCGATACGCTGTTGCAGTCCGCACCCGGACCAGTAGCGCCACCGATCTGGGGTTGGGACTACGACAGCCATTGGATACTGGAAACCGAATTGCCCTTTGCCGCGCTCCTGGACACAGCGACAGCCTCTGGCTGGCCTGCCGCTTTGCGCCAACAGGTAGCCTATCTGGCCTGGTCGCGCGCCGTGTTGCGCAAGGATGCAGCGCAAGCGCGGGCGGCGCTGGCCGTTCTTGCTGGTTTCGAGGATAGTGCCAGGCGGGACGACTACGTCCGCCTGCGAAGCATCACGGACGACCCTGCCTTCCTGCTCGAAAGCGGGTTGTTGGCGCGCGGCGCCAATATCGTCTCGGGTTGCAGCATCGCGCAGGCAAAATCGCCGACCGACGACCTGGTAAACAGTGATCGCCGCCGCCAATTCGGCCGCTTCGCCCAGCGCCTGCTTTCCGCCGAAGCGCTTGCCGCCTGGAAAAGCGAAGGCGCCACGCTGGCCGCCCATCCCGACCTGGATTCGGCCTGGATGCAGAACGTACTCGATTTTGCGGCGGCATTCCCGGACGACAAGCGCGTACCGGGCCTGCTGCGCGAAGCCGTCCACCTGACCCGTATGAACTGGTGCGCTGAACCTTCCGCCGGGAAACTGTCGAAACAGGCCTTCAATCTGCTCAAGCGACGCTACTCCGGTTCACGGGAGGCCCAAACCACCAAGTACTGGTTCAAGCCGCGAAGCTGAAGCCAAATGGTTGCAGAATGCCCGATGCCATTCAATGGCGGGTCCAGGTGCGACCTGCGCGAGGAACATGTACCACATGGAATCGCGCCAATCTCATATCACCCGTGATATCAAAAACACCAAAAACGCACTGCAAATGCTCCCCGCAAGCCTCCGTGGCACGTTTTTAGCCTCGATTTAGCCTCAAATCAGGCATCAAATCAGCCTATAGCCCCCGAGGGACAAGCGGGAGCAGCTACTGAAAATGTAGTAACAAGAACCTGCCCCCAGCACCCAAAAAACCCAAAGAGGCAGCGGCTTGTTTACCCGTTTTGCCCGTTGGGCTCGAGTACTGCCACGGCGGACTGGCTGACGCCGCAGTCCACGTAGGATATTTGCCCGGTCATGCCCGAGGCCAGGTCGCTGAGCAAGAAGGCAGCCACGTTGCCTACTTCATCAATGGTCACGTTGCGTTTGAGTGGTGATGCGGCAGCCGAAATGCCCAGCAGTTTGCTGAAATCCTTGATCCCGCTGGCAGCGAGGGTTTTGATGGCACCGGCGCTGATGCCGTTGACCCGGATGCCTTTGGAGCCTATGGCGTCGGCCAGGTAGCGTACCGAGGATTCGAGGGAGGCCTTGGCCAAGCCCATGGTGTTGTAGCTGGGTACCACGCGCACGCCGCCCAGATAGCTCAGGGTGAGCAAGGATGCGCTCGGGCTCAGGTAGGGCAGGGCGGCCTTGGCCATGGCGGGGAAGCTGTAGGCGCTGATGTCATGGGCAATGCGAAAGTTTTCCCGTGTCAATCCATCCAGAAAGTTGCCGGCAATCGCCTCGCGGGGTGCATAGCCGATACTGTGTACAAAACCATCGAATTGTGGCCAGGCTTGTGCCAGATCGGCAAATAATTTATCAATCTGTTCGTCACTGGCGACATCGCAGTCAAAAATGAGCGATGAACCAAAATCAGCGGCAAATTCGGTGATGCGATCCTTGAAGCGTTCTCCAACGTAGCTGAACGCCAGCTCGGCCCCTTGTGCGTGGCAGGCGCGGGCGATGCCGTAGGCGATGGAGCGATTGGACAGTACGCCGGTGATCAATAATTTTTTTCCAGCTAAAAAACCCATGTGGACCCCTTGTAAGAATTGCATTTTTTGGAGGAGAATTGTCGCATGCGCTGACTGGTCTGCACGGGCGATGGTCTGCCTTTGCAGTACAATCGCCCCTCACGACCAAACGACCAGACGGGCGGGTAATCACCGCCCGTTTTTTTTTGCGGTTGTTTTTACTTGTTTTTGAATGGATTGATTCACGGTGGCATTGCAGGAGCTCGTTGCACAAACGGTTCATGGTCTCGGATTTGATTGTGTCGAGCTTGTGCGGTCGACTGGTGGTTTGCTGCGTGTCACGATTGACGTTCCCTGGTCGCCGTCTCCCGAAGGGGAGTCTGTGCCAGAGCGCTTCATTACCGTGGAAGATTGCGAAAAGGTGACGCGCCAATTGCAGTTTGTGCTGGAAGTCGAGGGGGTGCCATACGAACGCCTGGAAGTCTCCTCTCCCGGTATTGACCGTCTCTTGCGTAACGCCCAGGATTTTGAGCGCTTTGTCGGGCATGTGATTGATATCACGCTCAAGGCCCCGGTGGGCTCGGCTGCACAGGGGCAGGTGCATGCGAATCGCAAGAAGTTCCGTGGCACTTTGGAAAAGCGGGAAGAAAATGATGGCGTGTTTGTCTGGCAGATTGTCTGGAGCGATGAGTTGCCGCTCAAGCCCGGTCAGAAGGTGAGTAAAAAGCGTGCGCCGCCGCCTTTGCATGCCTTGGGCTTTGCGCTGGATGAGTTGCGGGAAGCACGTCTGGCGCCGATGGTCAGTTTCAAAGGGCGTGGCGTGTCGGATGGCAGTGCATACTGAGAGTTGTATGCGGGTTTTTTATCTTGGGGAAATAGCGTGAATAGCGTGTTGAGGAGAGTCATTGCATGAATCGCGAACTGTTGATGCTGGTAGAGGCAATTTCACGGGAAAAGAATGTAGAACGTGATGTGGTCTTGGGGGCGGTGGAAGCGGCGTTAGCGCAGGCCACCAAGAAGCTTTATCCCGGTGATGTTGACATTCGTGTGGCCCTGGATCGTGACAGTGGTAATTACGAAACCTTTCGCCGCTGGCATGTGGTGGCCGATGAGGCGGGTTTGCAAAATCCCGACTCCGAAGAGTTGTTGATGGATGCGCGTGAGCGTATTCCCGACATCGAAATCGATGAGTACATCGAAGAGGCTGTTCCTTCGGTGCCCATAGGGCGCATTGGTGCCATGGCGGCCAAGCAGGTGATTTTGCAAAAAATCCGGGACGCCGAGCGCGAGATGCTGCTCAATGATTTCATGTCGCGTGGTGACAAGATTTTTGTCGGTACGGTCAAGCGCATGGACAAGGGCGATCTGATTGTTGAAAGTGGCCGTGTCGAGGGACGTTTGCGGCGTAATGAGATGATCCCCAAGGAAAACTTGCGTGTCGGGGACCGTGTGCGCGCCATCATCAAGGAAGTCGATCTGACCTTGCGTGGCGCACCTATCGTTCTGTCGCGCTCGGCACCCCCGTTCATGATCGAGTTGTTTCGCCTGGAAGTTCCGGAAATCGAGCAGGGTTTGCTGGAGATCAAGTCCTGCGCTCGGGACCCCGGTTCGCGCGCCAAGATCGCGGTGTTCTCGCACGACAAGCGCGTCGATCCCATCGGTACCTGTGTGGGTGTGCGTGGCAGCCGTGTCAACGGTGTGACGACGGAGCTCGCTGGTGAGCGCGTGGATATTGTTCTGTGGAGCGAGGATCCGGCCCAGTTTGTGATCGGAGCCCTGGCGCCGGCGAATGTGGTGAGCATTGTCGTGGATGAAGAACGCCATGCCATGGACGTGGTGGTGGACGAAGAGAATCTGGCGATTGCCATTGGTCGTGGAGGGCAGAATGTGCGTCTGGCATCCGAATTGACGGGGTGGCGCATCAATATCCTGGACGCAGCAGAGTCGGCTAAAAAACAGGCGAGCGAAAACGATGTGGGACGCAAGCTGTTCATGGAAAAGCTCGATGTGGACGAAGAGATTGCCGACATCCTGATCGCTGAGGGCTTTGCCAGCCTCGAAGAAGTGGCCTATGTTCCTTTGCAGGAAATGCTGGAGATCGAGAGTTTTGATGAAGAGACCGTGCATGAGTTGCGCACACGTGCGAAAAATGCGCTGTTGACCATGGAAATTGCGCATGAGGAGAGCGTGGAAGAGGTGTCTCAAGATTTGCGCGATCTTCAGGGGCTTAGCGTCGAGCAAATCGGCAGATTAGCTGACGCGGGTGTGCATACGCTGGACGATCTGGCGGACTTGGCGGTGGACGAGCTTACGGAAATGACCGGTCAGTCTGCAGACGAAGCCAAGGTTCTGATCATGAAGGCGCGCGCCCATTGGTTTGCCAGTGATGCCGCCACACAAAAATAACAGTCATAACAGCCATAACAGCCATAACAGCTGCAAAAGCCATGAAAACAATGTAAGCAAATAGACAAGTAAAGGCTGGCAATTGCCCGAAAAGCTTGTCATGCCGACATAAAGGGTTACACAACAAATGTCCAGTACGACCGTCGCCGAGTTTGCCAATGAACTCAAAAAATCCACCGATACCTTGCTTGAACAGCTCAGGGCCGCAGGTGTAGCCAAGTCGGCTGCCTCCGATGTCCTGACGGATGCCGACAAGCATAGCCTGTTGACTTATTTGCAGACCAGCCATGGTACTGCCAGTGCGGATCGTCGGAAAATCACGTTGGTGAAAAAGCAGACCACGGAGATCAAGCAAGCCGATGCCAACGGGAGGGCGCGCACCATTCAGGTCGAGGTGCGCAAAACGCGTACCTTTGTGCGTCGCGATGAAGGTGCTGATTCTGCTGCGGTGGAGTCTTCGGGAGCCAGGGCGCAGGCGGCGACGCCAGTGCAGCCTGCTGTGGACAATGCCGAATTGGCGCGGCGCGAAGAAGATGCGCGGCGCCAGGCGGAATTGATTCGCCGCCAGGAACAAGAGCTCGAGCAACGCCGTCGTGAGCGCGAGGAGCGCGAGGCCAGGGCGCGTGAATCAGCCGAGAAGGCTGCGGCTGAGGTGGCGGCGGCACGCAAAGCCCAGGAGGATGCACAGCGTGCACGCAGCGAACAACGCCGTGCCGAGGCGCTTGCTGCAGCGCAGCCTGCGGCCGTGGAAGGTGAAAAAGACCAGGTTGCTGAAGCTGCCCAGGCTGCCCAGGCTGCTGAAGCAGCTAAAGCAGCTGAGGCCGTCGAGGCCGCTGAAGCAGCCGAAGTCGCCAATGTCGAAATTGCCAAGGCCGAAATCTTGGCGCGGGAAAAGTCTGCCGCAGCCGCCGCCGCCAAAGCGCAGCAGGACGAGGAGTCCGCGCGGGCCGCTGATTTGAGTGACCGCCGTCGCAAGGCGGAGGCTGAAGCCGCCGCTATTCGTTTGATGATGTCGGCTCCCAAGCGCGTGCTGACTGCCAAAAAAGTGGAAGAGGCCAAACCACCACCACCACCGGCAGCGGATGCCAAGGCTTCCGTAAAGGGAACCTTGCGCAAACCGGCGGCAACAACGGCACCATCGGCTGATAATAAACCCGTCAGAACGGCCAAGCCTGCTGCAGCGGGTGCGGCGGGTGCGGCAGCGCCCGCTGCAGGAGCAGGCAAGGAAGTGAAATCGGCCAAACTGTCGTCCAGTTGGGCGGGGGCGGGAGACCAGGGAAAGAAAAAGGCCATTCCAACCCGTGGCGACACGGGGGCTGGAGTCGGCCGCTCCAGCAACTGGCGTGCCGGTCCGCGCGGGCGCCGTGGTGACCGTGACCATGAGCAGCAGGCAGCGCCAGCCCCGGTGGAAGCACGGATCATCGAGGTGCATGTGCCCGAGACCATCACGGTTGCGGAGTTGGCGCACAAGATGGCCGTCAAGGCCTCGGAGGTTATCAAGCAGTTGATGAAGCTGGGGCAAATGGTGACCATCAACCAGCCGCTGGACCAGGATACCGCCATGATCCTGGTGGAGGAAATGGGGCACAAGGCCGTGGTTGCCGCGCTGGATGATGTGGAGGCTTTCACCGATGACGAGGTGCGCCAGCAGCATGCCGAGGCATTGCCGCGCGCGCCGGTGGTGACGGTGATGGGGCACGTGGACCACGGCAAGACGTCGCTATTGGACTATATTCGCCGCGCCAAGGTGGCTTCTGGTGAGGCCGGTGGCATTACCCAGCACATTGGTGCCTACCACGTGGAGACCGAGCGTGGTATGGTGTCCTTTCTGGATACGCCAGGGCATGAGGCTTTTTCGGCCATGCGTGCCCGTGGTGCGAATGCCACCGATATCGTGATTCTGGTGGTAGCGGCGGACGATGGCGTCATGCCGCAAACCAAAGAGGCCATCAAACATGCCAAGGCTGCTGGTGTGCCCATTGTGGTGGCGATCAACAAGATTGACAAGCCGGATGCCAATCCGCAGCGTGTGACCAACGAGCTGGTGGTGCAGGAGGTCATTCCCGAAGCCTTGGGTGGCAACTCGCCATTTGTCACGGTTTCGGCCAAGACCGGTCAGGGGATTGATGACTTGCTGGAGCAGGTGCTGTTGCAAGCCGAAGTGCTGGAACTCAAGGCGCCAGTCGATGCCATGGCCAAGGGTCTGGTGATCGAGGCACGTCTGGACAAGGGGCGCGGTCCGGTTGCCACCGTTTTGGTGCAGTCTGGCACGCTCAAGACCAGCGATGTGCTGCTGGTGGGGCAGACCTATGGCCGGGTGCGCGCCATGCTGGATGAAAATGCCCGCCCCATCAAGTCCGCCGGGCCATCCATTCCGGTGGAAATCCAGGGCTTGACCGAAGTGCCGCAGGCGGGCGATGAATTTATCGTCATGGCGGATGAGCGCCGGGCGCGTGAAATTGCCACCTACCGGGCTGGCAAGTTTCGCAATACCAAGCTGGCCAAACAGCAAGCCGCCAAGCTGGAGAATATGTTTACGGATATTTCTGCTGGCGAAGTCAAGCAGGTGCCCATCATTGTCAAGGCCGACGTGCAGGGGTCGCAGGAAGCGCTGGCGCAGTCACTGCTCAAACTCTCCACCGACGAGGTCAAGGTGCAGATGGTGTATGCAGCTGTGGGTGCCATCAGCGAGTCAGATGTCAATCTGGCCTTGACGGCCAAGGCGGTCATCATCGGCTTTAATATCCGGGCTGACGCCGGGGCGCGCAAGCTGGCGGAACATACCGGTGTGGATATCCGGTATTACGACATCATTTACGATGCGGTGGATGACCTCAAGCTGGCCATGTCGGGCATGCTCACACCCGACAAGCGCGAAGAGGTCATCGGTACGGCAGAAATCCGTCAGGTGCTCAGGGTGTCCAAGATTGGCGCGATTGCGGGTTGTATGGTGACTTCCGGCCTGGTGCGCCGCAGTGCCAAGCTGCGTTTGCTGCGCTCCAATGTGGTCATCCATACCGGGGAACTCGATTCACTCAAGCGTTTCAAGGACGATGCCAAAGAGGTCAAGGAAGGCTTCGAGTGCGGCTTGACGATCAAGGGCTACAACGAAATCCAGGAAGGCGACGCGCTCGAATTCTTTGAGATTCGTGAAGTGGCCCGTACTTTGTGAGCCTTGGTACCTTAATTACCGTATGGTGCGCAAAAAATCATCAACCCCGGATCGCGGTTTTCGGGTAGCCGATCAGATTCAGCGTGATCTGAGCGAGCTGATTGCACGCGAGTTGAAGGACCCGCGTGTGGGCATGGTCACTATTCAGTCGGTGGAAGTAACGCCCGACTATGCACACGCCAAGGTGTTCTTCAGCCTGCTGGCAGGCGACCACCAAGCATGTGCGGCGGCGTTGAACCATGCGGCGGGTTTTTTGCGCGCTGGCTTGTTCAAGCGGTTGCATATCCACACCGTGCCCACCTTGCATTTTCAGTTTGATCCTACCCCGCAGCGGGCCGCCGATATGAATGCTCTGATTGCGCAGGCAGTCGCCTCGCATTCCAAAAACGAATGACTGAGGGGCAGTCCGGCAGGGTCATCAGGCGACCCGTGCACGGCGTGTTGTTGCTGGACAAGCCCCTGGGGTGGTCGAGTAACGATGCCTTGCAGAAAGTCAAATGGCTGCTGCGGGCGCAAAAAGCCGGGCATACGGGCACGCTGGACCCGCTGGCGACAGGTGTGTTGCCCTTGTGTTTTGGCGCCGCCACCAAATTCAGCCAGTTGCAACTCGATGCCGACAAGGAATACGAGGCGCAGGCGCTGCTGGGTACAACAACCAGTACCGCAGATGCCGAAGGGGAGGTGCTGGCGGTGCGTCCCGTGCAGGTAAGCGAGCAAGATATTGCGCGTGTGCTGCCGCAGTTTTTAGGCCTGATTCGCCAGACACCGCCCATGCACAGCGCGCTCAAGAAAGATGGCAAGCCCTTGTACGAATATGCCCGTGCCGGAATCGCGGTGGAGCGTTTGGCGCGCGAGGTCACTATTTATAAGCTGAATATGGCTATAGGGCATGTGGGACAAGCGGGTACAGCTATTGATATGGTAGTAAGTTGCAGCAAGGGCACCTACATTCGCACCTTGGCCGAGGACATTGGCGAAGCACTGGGGTGCGGCGCACACGTGACGGCGCTGCGGCGTACCGGCACAGGCGGGTTTTCCGTGGCGCAGTGTGTAAGCCTTGCTGCATTGGAAGCCATGACCGAGCACGAGCGCCTGGCGTGCTTGCTGCCGGTGGACGCCTTGCTGGCACCGTACCCGGTGGTACGGCTGGAGGCGCAGGATTCGGCGCGTTTTTTGAACGGCTTGTCCCGGCGTGGCAATTGGCCCGATGCCGCGTGCGTGGCCGTGTACGGTACAGAAGGTAGCCTACTGGGTACGGCGCAGGTTCGCGCGGGAGAGTTGCTGCCGCAGCGCTTATTAAGCGTGCAGGAAATTACAGATTCAGGAAAGAAACTATGAGCACAAAACAGATTCGCAACATTGCCATCATTGCCCACGTCGACCATGGAAAAACCACCCTGGTGGATATGTTGCTGCGCCAGAGCGGCACCTTCCGCGAGAACGAAAAAGTCGCGGAGCGCGTGATGGACAACAATGACCTGGAAAAAGAACGCGGCATCACGATTCTGGCCAAGAACTGCGCCGTGGACTGGAAAGACACGCACATCAACATCGTTGATACGCCGGGACACGCCGACTTTGGCGGGGAGGTGGAGCGCGCCTTGTCCATGGTGGATGGCGTGATGCTGCTGATCGATGCAGTCGAGGGGCCGATGCCGCAAACCCGGTTTGTGACCAAAAAGGCACTGGCGCTGGGTCTTAAACCGATTGTGGTGGTGAACAAGGTGGACCGTCCCGGCTCGCGCCCGGATTACGTCATCAATGCCGCGTTTGATCTGTTTGACAAGCTGGGAGCGACCGAAGACCAGCTCGACTTTCCGGTGGTCTATGCTTCGGGGCTCAACGGTTGGGCGAGCATGGAGGAGGGCGCACCGGGTGAGCAATGGGGCAAGGACCTGGCGCCCCTGTTTGACACGGTGCTGGCGCATGTGCCGTCCAACGAGGGCGACCCGGCAGCACCCTTGCAGTTGCAGATCAGTTCGCTCGATTATTCGACCTACGTGGGGCGCATCGGCGTGGGGCGCATCACGCAAGGCACCATCCGGGCCGGCCAGGACGTGCTGGTCATGGAAGGTGCGGATGGCCGCTCCAACCGGGCGAAAGTGCTGCAGCTCCTGAAGTTCGAGGGGCTGGAGCGCGTTCCTGCCACCGATGCCGGCCCAGGCGATATTGTGCTGGTCAGCGGTGTTGAACAGGTGAATATCGGCGTCACGCTGACCGATTTGCAAAATCCCGCGCCACTGCCCATGCTCATGATCGACGAGCCGACGCTGACCATGAATTTTTGCGTCAATACCTCGCCTTTGGCCGGACGCGAAGGCAAGTTTGTCACCAGCCGCCAGTTGCGTGACCGCCTGACGCGCGAGTTGCAGTCCAACGTGGCGCTGCGCGTGACGGATACGGACGAAGACGGAATTTACGAAGTCAGCGGACGGGGGGAGCTGCACCTGACCATTTTGCTGGAAAACATGCGCCGCGAGGGCTTTGAGCTGGCCGTGAGCAAGCCGCGCGTGGTCTTGAAGACGGTCAACGGGGAAAAACACGAACCCATCGAGATGCTGACGGTGGATGTGGAGGATGGCCACCAGGGCGGCGTCATGCAGGCGCTGGGCCTGCGCAAGGGCGAATTGGTGCACATGGAACCCGATGGCCGGGGCCGCACCCGGCTGGAGTACCGCATTCCGGCACGTGGCCTGATCGGTTTTCAGAACGAATTTTTAAACCTGACGCGCGGCACGGGGCTGGTCAGCAATATTTTTGATAGTTATGAAGCGTTCAAGGGTGAGATCGAATCGCGCAAGAACGGTGTGCTCATCAGTATGGACGATGGTGAAATCGTCAACTACGCCTTGGGCAAACTCGACGACCGGGGACGCATGTTTGTCAAGGCGGGCGATCCGGTGTATGAGGGCATGATTGTGGGCATCCATAGCCGGGACAATGATCTGGTGGTGAATGCCGTGCGCACCAAGCAGCTGACCAACTTTCGTGTTTCCGGCAAGGAAGACGCGATCAAGATCACGCCGCCGATTCAGCTGACGCTGGAGTATGCGGTCGAATTCATTGAGGAAGATGAGCTGGTCGAAATCACCCCCAAATCCATCCGCTTGCGCAAGCGCCACCTCAAGGAGCACGAGCGCAAGCGGGCCAGCCGCGACGTTCTCTAGGCCCGGTGGAGCTCTCGCACACCCGTGCCGTTTTCGCCATGGTTGCGGTCACCCTGATGTGGTCCACAGCCGGGGTGGTGACACGCCATCTGGATGCGGCGCGCAGTTTTGAAGTCACGTTCTGGCGTTCGCTGTTCACGGCGCTGTCCTTGTTGCTGATTTTGCCCTTGCTGCGGGGGCGGCGGGTGTTTGGCAACATGCGCCACGCCAACGCCAGTTTCTGGTTGTCTGGCGCGTGTTGGGGGGTGATGTTTACCGCCTTCATGCTGGCTTTGACCCTGACTACGGTGGCCAATGTGCTGATCACCATGTCGGTGGGGCCATTTCTGACGGCACTGCTGGCCAGGGTTTTTATCGGGCATCGCATTCCGGTGCGCACCTGGATTGCCATTGTGACCGCCGGGGGTGGCATTGCGGCCATGTACGGCGCGCAGGTGTCGCCGGGGCAGATTGCCGGTACGCTGGTCGCGCTGTGCGTGCCCCTGGTTGGCTCCATCAACTGGACCATCAACCAAAGTTCCCATCAAAAAACCCAGCAAAACTCTCAGACAAAGGAGCAAACGGTCGATCTGGTGCCGGCCGTCCTTGTCGGTGCCGTGTTCAGCTGCTGTATGACGCTGCCGCTGGCGCTACCTTTGCAGGCCACGGCGCATGACCTGGGTTTGCTGGCTTTTCTGGGCTTGACGCAACTGGCGATTCCCTGTGTGCTTGCCGTGCTGTGTGCACGTGTGCTCAAGGCGCCGGAGATTTCCCTGCTGACCTTGCTGGAAGTCATCTTTGGTATTGTGTTTGCCTGGCTGGGGGCCAACGAAGTGCCGGAGGGCCGGGTGCTGCTGGGCGGTACGCTGGTCATTGGTGCGCTGCTCGTCAATGAGCTCCTGGGCTGGCGCCAGCGTGGTCGGGCAGAGGTTGTTGGATGAATCCTGCTGCGCGTGGTTTTTTCTCGGTGGAGGTGTTTGCATGGTATCCACAAGCGTAAATCATCCGGTCAGTCGCATCCGGTCAGTGTCGATTGAGGGTTTTCGCAGTCTACGTAATATTCAAAACCTGGAGTTGCCGCAACTGACCGTGCTGATCGGCGCTAACGGCTCGGGTAAATCCACGCTGATCCGCTTTTTTGAAATGCTGAGCTGGATGTTGAAACCGCAGAAGTTGCAGGAATTTGTTTTGCGGCATGGGGGTGGTGACGACCAATTTTTTATGGGAGCACGCCAGACCCCGCGTATCCATGCTGAAATCCAGTTGGAAACCGGGTCCGGTTTCAATGATTACCGCTTTGATCTGACACACCTTTCAGCCGGTGATACTGTCATGGTATTGAACGAGGCTTATCGTTACTCGGATCGCAAAATCGCTGGCAAAGCCAAATGGATGGAACTGCATGACGTTGGCAAAGAGGCCAGGCTTCCCGAGCAAACCAACAAGACTGCCAAAACTATTTGCAATTTGCTCCGGCAGTGCAGTACCTATCAATTCCATGACACATCGGACAAGTCGGATATTCGTTTGCGTTGGGATGTGAGTGAATCGTCTCGATTGCGCTCGAATGGCGGAAACCTTGCTGCCGTACTACTGAATCTGCAAGAGCAGGACCTGCAGCGCTATAAGCTGATTGTGCGGCAGATACAGCGGGTATTGCCTACGTTCAAGCAGTTTGTACTGGAGCCATTTTCTGGAAAGATTGAATTGCGCTGGCAAGGCTTGCACAGCGACAAGGTGTTTGGCCCGCACCTGACATCGGATGGTTCGCTGCGCTTGTTCTGTCTGTTGACCTTGCTGAACCTGCCGCCGGAACAGTTGCCAGACGTGGTATTTTTTGATGAGCCGGAACTCGGCTTGCACCCCCATGCCATCACCCTGGTCGCGGAGATGCTCAAGCGTTTGTCAAAAACCAGGCAGATTTTCATTGCCACCCAGTCGCCGTACATGGTGGACTGTTTTGAGCTGGAAAACGTCATCGTGGCCAGCGCCAACGACGGTGAAACGGTGTTGCACAACCTGCCGCGTGAGCAATACCAACAGTGGCTGGAAGACGACTACCTGCTTTCCGACATCTGGCTCCAGCAGGCCGTGGGTGGCCTGGCCTGGCTGGGCGACAGATACCAGGTCAACAGGGAAAGCCGGGCGGATGGGGAGCCAACCCGATGATCCGCGTCTGCATCATCTGCGAGGGGCCAACCGAGGTCATGTTTGTCAATCAGTGCCTGGCCCCCTACTTGATCGGGAATCAGGTCAACACGTACCCCGCCTTGTTGAGCGCACCGTCAGGCCGCCATCGCGGGGGGCGTGTGACGGTAGAACGGCTGGCAAAAGCCATATCGCACCACTACGGCACGGCAGACAGAGTAACCACGCTGGTGGACTTTTATGGATTTCAAGACAAGGGCAGTCGCAGTCGGGTGCAACTGGAGACGGACATCCGAAATGCCGTGGCGGTCAGAACGACGGGCTATGCCCCACAGTTTGTGCTGCCTTATGTCCAGATGCACGAGTACGAAGGGCTGTTGTTTACCGACACCAGCGCCTTTGAATGGGCAAAAGACGGCTGGAGCGATGCGGTAGAAAAGGCCCTGACCGCCGTGGCGCAAGCCTTCCAGAGTCCGGAAGACATCAACGACAGTCCGGAAACGGCGCCATCCAGGCGCATTCTGAAAATCTTCCCGGAAGGAAGTTATTCAAAAACCGAGCACGGCCCCTTGATTGCCGAATCCATCGGGATTGATGCCATCCGGGCCAAGTGCCCTGCATTCAATGAATGGGTTGGGAGACTGCAAGCCTGGGGACGGCCCATCGGATGAACACCACCATACCCGAAGTCCAGACCGCAGTGGTCAGTGGCGTGGGCTTTATTACGCTGAACCGCCCCAGGGCGCTCAACGCCTTGTCGTTGTCCATGATCCGCGCGCTATGGGGTACCTTGTGTGCCTGGCGTGATGACCCGGCGGTTCTGGCCGTGGCTATTCGTGGTGCCAGCAAGGCTGCGCTGCCTGGATCAGAAGACGTTCTGCTGGGTGACTTTTGCGCAGGTGGTGATATTCGTTTTTTCTACCAGGCGGCCTTGGCCGGGGACTCTGCGCTGGACGACTTTTTTACCGAAGAGTACCGGCTGGATTATCTGATTCACACCTACCCCAAGCTGTATATCGCCTTTATGGATGGTGTGGTGATGGGCGGTGGAATGGGCATCAGCCAGGGCGCGCGTCTGCGCATTGTCACCGAGCGTACCAGGATGGCCATGCCCGAAACTGGCATCGGCTTGTTCCCGGACGTGGGCGGTGGCTATTTTTTGAGCCGTTGCCCTGGTCATGTAGGTGCGTATTTGGCGCTGACGGGAGAGGTGATCAGTGGTGCGCAGGCGCTGGCGTGCGGCCTGGCCGATGTGTGCCTGCCAGCCTCGGAATTGCCACGCCTGTGGGCCGCACTGCAAACCCAGGGGATGGCGGCAGTGCTCCCGTATCTGAATACTATGGAAAAAATAGCTTATTCCGCACGTTTTACGGGGCTTTCAGGTTATTTCGATACAAATGTTCTCGCAGCGTTCTCTTTGGAAAGCGTGCCAGCCATCGTTGCGGCGTTGCAGGTGCAAGACAGCCCGTCGGCACGCGCCACCCTGGCTACGCTGCGCCAACGCAGCCCTTTGATGTTGCATGTGGTGCTGGAACAGTTGCGCCGTGCACGCCACATGGCGCTGGTTGACGTTTTGCGCATGGAGCGCGACATGGTGTGGCATTGTTTTTATCCCCGCCATCTGGGCCGCAGTGCTGCTGCGAGTGAAGTCGTCGAGGGTATCCGGGCCTTGGCCATTGACAAAGACGGCCAACCGCGTTGGAATCCGGTGTATCTGGAAGAGGTGACGGTGGCCATGGTGGCACCGTTCTTTATCAGTCCGTGGGATGCTGCACAGCATCCACTTGCAGTGTGAGGATCGCCATGAAAACCATATTCAGTTTCATTGTTCTGTTAATGCCGTTTTGTGCTCAGGCGACGACGTGTTACAAGATATACGACCCGTCCGGGGCACTCGTATACAGTGCCAGAAGCCTGCCCTTTCCTTTGCCAGCGCCACCGGAAAGTTTGCGGGATGCAGCACAAAAACTCGTTCCTGGTGGGCACTTCACAGCAAGTTCACGGGATCAGCTGTGTGAATTTGTTGACAAGGTCACTCCCGACGCTAAATCAAAATTAAAAGAAATGGAAGAAACGGAAAATGCTTCCAATAAATATAAACAGAAATTAAAACAGGATGCAATCAATTTCATTTCCAATGCAGAAGAATATGAACAACAGAAAAGAATTGAAGGCAGGAGTGTGAGAGAGGCCCTGGAGGAAAATAGAAGAAAGCAATACTCCGAGTCGTCATACGATTTTGGTGAGAGAGTGGAAAAACTTAAATCCGAATGTACCATCGCGCTTCGCGGCGCCTTGGAGTGGAAGAGCAGGGACGTATCGCAGGTATGGGTAGAAAATGTCCAAAGGGTTGGATTCAAAACCATTCGTAACGAACGGGGAACAAAGGTCGTAGTCCAGTATAAGGCATGGATAAATGGGAAAAGGGCGGCATCTTGTTATGCTGATAAATACGAGAATAATATAATCGGCTACGAAATTTCAGATTGATTATCCAAAGGATCAAATTGCTTGAGCCGATCACATCTGGCTGCGCTTCTTTATGCTGACCCTGGGTTTTGGTTTGGCACGGCGCACGTTGCCACCGGCCGTCAGGCGCTGGTTGCCCAGTACGCGCAAAGTCTTGACTTCGGGCCGCTGGCCGGGGCGCTTGCTGTATTTCAGAACCTTGAAGTCGCGTGGGCCGGGTTTGCGGTCCTCGTCCACCGGGCGTTCTTTTTCCAGTTTTGGACGCCACAGCACCAGCAATTTACCGATGTGCTGAATCGGGGCGGCGTTCATCTCATCGGCCAAAGATTGGAGCATGGTCTCGCGCTCGGCGCGGTCGTCGGAAAAGATGCGAATCTTGATCAGCCCGTGGGCATTCAAGGCAGCGTCAATTTCACTTTTGACGCCGGGCGTCAGGCCGTCGTTCCCGATCATGACGACGGGATGGAGGTGGTGTGCTTCGGCGCGGCGCTCTTTGCGCTGGGCAGGGGTTAGTTGAATGTGCGGCATGGCGCTATTATCGCCACAATGAAAACCAGAACCAAAACCAGTAGCAAGAAGGTCAACAAGGCTTGGCTGCACGAGCATATCAACGACCCTTATGTCAAGTTGGCCAACCGGGAGGGCTATCGTGCGCGTGCGGCTTACAAGCTGCAAGAGATGGACGAATCCTTTGGCTTGATCCGTCCGGGGGCTTTGGTCGTGGACCTGGGCAGCGCGCCGGGTGCCTGGAGCCAATACCTGCGGCGCAAGATGGCCAACAGCACAGGTGAAAGGGGCGGGGGTGGGGTGGATGGCTGCATCATCGCGCTGGATATGCTGCCCATGGAACCCATTGACGGTGTGCACTTCATCCAGGGGGATTTTCGGGAGGATGTGGTGCTAGTGCAGCTTACGCAAGCACTGCAAGGTCGGCTGGCGGATGTGGTGGTATCGGACATGGCGCCCAATTTGTCCGGCATCGCTTCGGTTGATGCGGCGCGCGGCGAGCATCTGGTCGAGTTGGCGCTTGCATTTGCGCAACAACACCTGAAACCACAGGGTATATTGCTTGTCAAGGTCTTTCATGGTGCCAGCTATGACGGCATTGTTCAGCGTTTCAAGGCAAGCTTTGTGCATGTCAAACCTTGCAAACCCAAGGCATCACGCGACCGTTCGGCGGAAACGTTTCTTCTGGGAGTAGGGTTGCGGTGAATATTTCAAACGAAATGTCTTGAAACGCCTAAAATGTGCCCGCAAATACGTATCGGTGTGTTGGTGTATGTTGAAGTGTGTTGGTTTGTGAACTTCTCTGGAGTCTTGCTTGAATAATCAATGGTTTTCAAAAGTTGCGGTGTGGCTGGTGATTGGCCTGGTGCTGTTCACCGTGTTCAAGCAATTCGATACGCGCGGCACAATCAGTGCCAATATGATGGGTTATTCCGACTTTCTGGAGGAGGTGCGTGCCAAACGCATCAAGAGCGCTGTCATCCAGGAAGGGCAGGGCGGGACCGAGATTCTGGCCGTCACCACCGACGAGCGCAAAATCAGGACCATGGCTACCTATCTGGACCGGGGTCTGGTGGGTGATCTGATCAGCAACGGTGTCAAGTTCGATGTCAAACCCCGCGAAGAAGGCTCGTTGCTGATGACCTTGCTGGTCAGCTGGGGGCCGATGCTGTTGCTGGTGGGTGTCTGGATTTACTTTATGCGCCAGATGCAAGGCGGTGGTAAGGGTGGCGCATTCAGTTTTGGCAAGAGCAAGGCGCGTTTGCTGGATGAAAACACCAATCCCGTGACCTTTGCCGATGTGGCGGGTTGTGACGAGGCCAAGGAAGAAGTCAAGGAAGTGGTGGACTTCCTGAAAGACCCCAGCAAGTTCCAGAAACTCGGTGGCCGCATTCCGCGTGGCTTGTTGCTGGTCGGGCCGCCCGGAACCGGCAAGACCCTGCTGGCCAAGTCGATTGCCGGTGAGGCCAAGGTGCCGTTTTTCAGCATTTCTGGCTCGGATTTTGTGGAAATGTTCGTGGGCGTAGGCGCCTCACGGGTGCGCGATATGTTCGAAAACGCCAAGAAAAATGCGCCTTGTATCATTTTCATCGACGAAATTGATGCCGTGGGCCGTCAGCGCGGCGCGGGCTTGGGCGGTGGCAACGATGAACGTGAGCAGACCCTGAACCAGATGCTGGTCGAAATGGACGGTTTCGAGACCAATGTGGGCGTCATCGTGGTGGCGGCCACCAACCGCCCCGACATCCTGGACTCGGCCTTGTTGCGCCCGGGCCGCTTTGACCGCCAGGTCTATGTCACGCTGCCCGACATCCGGGGCCGCGAGCAGATTCTGAACGTGCATATGCGCAAGGTGCCCCTGGGACAGGATGTCAGCCCTGGCGTGATTGCGCGTGGAACACCCGGTATGTCGGGTGCCGATCTGGCCAATCTGTGCAACGAGGCGGCCTTGATGGCGGCGCGGCGCAATGCCCGCGTGGTCGAGATGGAAGATTTTGAAAAGGCCAAGGACAAGATTCTCATGGGCCCGGAGCGCAAGAGCATGGTCATGCCCGAAGAGGAGCGCCGCAATACGGCCTACCACGAATCGGGCCATGCCCTGATTGGCAAAATCCTGCCCAAATGCGACCCGGTGCACAAAGTCACCATCATTCCCCGTGGCCGGGCTCTGGGGGTGACGATGAGCCTGCCGGCGCAGGACCGCTACAGTTACGACAGTGAATACATGCTCAACCAGATCAGCATGCTGTTCGGTGGCCGCATCGCCGAGGAAGTGTTCATGCACCAGATGACCACGGGTGCTTCCAACGATTTCGAACGCGCCACGCATATTGCCCGTGATATGGTGACGCGCTACGGCATGACCGATGCCCTGGGGCCGATGGTCTACGCCGAAAATGAAGGTGAAGTGTTCCTGGGGCGTTCCGTGACCAAGACCACCAGCATGAGCGAGTCCACCATGCAAAAGGTGGATGCCGAAGTACGGCGCATCATTGACCAGCAGTATTCGCAGGCACGCAAGCTGATCGAGGAAAATAAAAGCAAGATTCATGCGATGGCCAAGGCTTTGCTGGAGTGGGAAACCATAGACAGCGACCAGCTTGATGACATCATGGGCGACAGGGAGCCGCGCCCGCCCAAGGATTGGGCATCGCGTACGCCAAATTCCGGCAATGGAGGCGGTGGCGGTAGCGCTCCGGCTGTGGCGGCATCCCCGCATGCACCGACTGTGGCCTGAAAACCCGGTGTAGTATCTGGTATCGTTTCCACGGGGCCTTGCGCCCCGCTCGCATCTTCACCTACGTTTGAACCATGCATTGGCAGACTAGCCGTTTTTCGATTGATCTGGCCACGCCGAAGGTGATGGGTATCGTCAACGTCACGCCTGATTCATTTTCGGATGGGGGTTTGCATGCTTTCCCGAATGCGGCCCGGGCGCATTGTGAAAAACTGCTCAAGGACGGCGCCGATATACTGGATATTGGCGGTGAGTCCACCCGTCCTGGTGCACAGGCACTACCCCAGGAGCAGGAGTTGGCACGGGTGTTGCCGGTGGTGCGGCATGCGGTGAAGCTGGGTGTACCGGTGTCGGTGGATACCTACAAACCGCAGGTGATGCGAGCCGTGCTCGATGCGGGCGCTGACATCATCAACGATGTCTGGGCATTGCGCTGGCAGGGGCAGGCCGGGATGCCTACGAGCCTGGATGTGCTGGCTGCGCATCCCAGCTGTGGTATTTGTCTGATGCACATGCACCGTGAGCCGCAAACCATGCAAACATCTCCAATGCAAGGCGATGTGGTAGCGCAGATACTGCAATTTTTAGAGCGCGCCTCGCAGTCCCTGCGGGCGTTAGCGGTTGATCCGGCACGCATATGCCTTGATCCCGGCATCGGTTTTGGCAAGACGGTGCAACAAAATTTCACCTTGCTGGCACGCCAGGCCGAACTGCTGCGATTGGGGTATCCGCTGCTGGCCGGGTGGTCGCGCAAGTCGTCTCTGGCAGCGGTGACACAAACATCGCTGGCAGCGGTTGCCACATTGGACGTGCAGGAGCGCATGGTGCCTAGTGTGGCTGCGGCGTTGTTGGCAGTTCTCAATGGTGCCAGCATTGTGCGTGTGCACGATGTGCGTGAGACGGTGCTGGCGCTTAAAGTACTCATGGTCATGCGTGCCGCACAAAACCAGACGGAGAAAAGATAGAAGATATGACAAGAAAATATTTTGGCACCGACGGCATTCGTGGCACAGTCGGTCAGGAGCCCATTACGCCCGATTTCGTGCTGCGTCTGGCGCACGCCGTGGGGCGTGTGCTCAAACGCTCGGAAGCCAGGCCCACGGTGCTGATTGGCAAGGACACACGTATTTCCGGCTACATGCTGGAGAGTGCGCTGGAGAGCGGTTTTAATTCGGCGGGTGTGGATGTGGTGCTGTTGGGGCCGCTGCCCACGCCGGGTGTGGCGTATCTGACACGGGCGTTGCGGGCCTCGCTGGGCGTGGTCATCAGTGCCAGCCACAATCCTTTTCCCGACAATGGCATCAAATTTTTCAGCGCCCACGGCGCCAAGCTCTCCGATACCTGGGAACAGGATGTTGAAGCGGCCCTGGAGGAGCAGCCGGTCTGGGCCAATTCTGCCACCTTGGGCAAGGCGCGCCGCCTGGACGATGCCGCAGGCCGCTATATCGAATTTTGCAAGAGCACTTTTGCGAATGATCTGACGCTCAAAGGTATGAAAATCGTGGTGGATGCAGCCCACGGTGCCGCTTACCACATTGCACCCAAGGTGTTTCATGAACTGGGCGCTGAAGTCTGTGCCATTGGCTGTGCGCCGGACGGTCTGAACATCAACCACGAAGTGGGTGCCACGCACCCCCAGGCTCTGGTGGCGGCGGTCAAGGCCAATCGCGCGGACTTTGGCGTGGCGCTGGATGGTGACGCCGACCGCGTGCAACTGGTGGATGCCACAGGCCGCCTGTACAACGGCGACGAATTGCTTTACCTGATGGTTTTGGACCGTCTGGCGCGTGGTGAGCCGGTGCCTGGTGCGGTAGGGACATTGATGACCAATCTGGCAGTCGAACTGGCCCTGAAGGCGCGCGGCGTGCAGTTCGTGCGGGCCATGGTGGGGGATCGCTATGTGCTCGAAGAGCTGGAAAAGCGTGCCTGGATTTTGGGCGGCGAGGGCTCAGGGCACTTGCTGGCGCTGGACAAGCACACGACGGGTGATGGACTCATCACGACTTTGCAGGTGTTGCAGGCGCTGCAGCGCAGCAAGCACAGCATGGCACAGCTTCTTGAGGGGGTCACCTTGTTTCCCCAGACGCTCATCAACGTGCGGCTGCATGGCGCCCAGGACTGGAGGGCAAATTCCCGGCTTTTGCAGGTAACACACTCCGTTGAGGCCGAGCTGGGCGAGAGCGGGCGTGTCCTGATCCGCGCCAGCGGAACCGAGCCGCTCGTGCGGGTGATGGTGGAAGCCCGCGATGCAATCCAGACCAGAGACTGCGCGCAACGCATTGCTGACACGCTCGCCGTTTAATAGCTGCCTCCGCACGTTGCATGCGGGTTACAGCCATATTTGGCATCAGCCGGTTTTCGGTCAATCGAGCTAGTCCTTGGGGCGAAAGATCAGCGTCAGGGCTGGAGGGACGCGTCCGTCTATGTCACGGGGTAGCGTTTCGGTTTTGTCGATGGCGTTGAGCACGGCATCGTCCCAGGATTTCACACCGCTGGATTTGCTGAGTTTGCGGCTGATGATGGTGCCGTCGGGCGAGGTGCGCACATCAACCTCGGCAGCTGGATTGCCAGAGGGCGATTCGATGTAGGTGATATTGGGCTTGATGCGCGCCACCACGCGCGCACCGTAGCTGGTTGACGGCCCTGATGTCTGTTTGGCATTGCCAGCGGCGTCCGCGTCTCCCGTTCTGGCCGCCAGACCGGCCATGCGTTGCAGGTTTTGCTTGCGCAATTCTTCCATTTGTTTTGCTTGTGCTTCGGCCTTTGCCTGGGCCGCTGCTTTGGCCTGTGCTGCAACTACTTTGGCGTTTTGTTCTTGTTCGCGTTTCTTTTCTGCAGCGGCTTGTTTGCGGGCCAGTTTTTCGCGGGCTTCTTTTTGCGCTGCCGCTTCTTTTTGCTCTTGCTGTTTCTTCAGTTTTTGGGCTTGGCGTTTTTCCTCTTCCAGTCGATTCAGTCGGTCCAGTCGCTCTTCTCGGGCTTTCAATTCTTTTTCCAGGCGGATTTTCTCCTGGGCTTTGGCAATCGCAATGGCGGGGTCTGGCTGGGCAGGCGTGGGTATGGGAGGTGGTGCGGGAATGGGTTTGGGCGGTGGTGGAGATGGTGGGGTGGGCGGAGGTGGGGGTTCCACAACGGCTACCGGCGGCGGTGGGGCTGCTTGCTGCGGCAGTGTGGACCACAATTCGGCTTCGACTGTGACCGGAGTGGGATCGCGTTTCCAGCGCACCCCCATGGTCAATACGGCCAGTAGCAGGGCGTGGACCACAATCGCCAGAATCAGGGCGCGCACCAGACCAGGGGCTGGAGGGGGGGCGAATTCCAGGCGTGCTTGCTGGCTATTCATCATGGCTGGGGTTTTAGTTGGCCAGTTGCACCGACAGGCCCACGCGCTGAATGCCGGCGCGTTGCAAGATGTCCATCACCTTGACCACGCTCTCATATTTGACGTTTTTGTCGGCGCTGATGATGACCGCTGAACTGGTCGCTGCTGTGCCCGATCGGGGGCCTTGGGCATTTTTCACGGCGTTAGCCAACTCTTTGAGTGTTACGGGGGTGGCTTTGTCCTTGATTTTCATTTCCAGGTTGTCGTTTTTGCCCAGCACGATCTGGATGATCTGGTCTGGTTGGCGCGAAGCCTTGCCGACGCTGGGCAGGTCAATCATGCTGGGCGTGATGAGCGGCGCTGTGACCATGAAAATGATCAGCAGCACCAGCATCACGTCGATGAAGGGCACCATGTTGATTTCGTTGATGGTGCGCCGACGCTCCCGGCCACGCTGTGAAACGGCTGGCATGGATTTAGCGCCCTGCAGGAGCTTGCTGTTGCTGCTGCTGCGCGCCGACGTTGCGCTGCAGGATGTTGGAGAACTCTTCGATGAACGTCTCCTGGTGGGTGGCGATGCGGTCAATGTCGCGGGCAAAGCGGTTGTAGGCGACGACGGCCGGAATGGCGGCAAACAGGCCAATGGCCGTGGCGACCAGTGCCTCAGCAATGCCAGGAGCCACGGTAGCCAGCGTGACTTGTGTCAATGCCGCCAGGCCAACAAAGGCATGCATGATGCCCCACACCGTGCCGAAGAGGCCAATATAGGGCGATACGGAGCCGACCGAGGCCAGGAAGGATAAATTGGTTTCAATGGCATCCATCTCGCGCTGAAAACTGGCGCGCATGGCGCGGCGGGCTCCATCCATCAGGGTACCTACATCGGTAATGCGCCTTTCGCGCAGCTTCTGGAACTCGCGCATGCCGCTGGCGAAAATGCGCTCCATCGGGCCGCCTTCGCCGGCGTTTTTGACGCACTGGGCAAAAAGCTCGTTCAGGCTGGAGCCGGACCAGAATTCGCGTTCAAAGTCTTCATTGAGCGCCTTGACACGCTTGAGGGCAAAAAACTTGCGGAATATGGCAGCCCAGCTGGTGATGGAGACGGCCATCAGCAGCAACATGACGGCCTGCACGACAAAACTGGCATTGAGCACCAGATGCAATATGGATAAATCTTGGTTCATTTCGGCGCTTCGGAATGCAAGGGCGCGGGCGTATTCGAAGGGATTTCGGGGCGGGGATTCTTGCTACGCTGGTCATGGGAGGCGACCTCAGCGGCGCGCAATCCTGGCGCCAGCTTGTGGAGTACGCCGTTGACGTATTTGTGTCCGTCGGTACCGCCAAATTCCTTGGCCAGCTCGACACACTCGTCAAGCACCACGCGCCAGGGCACGTCCAGGCAATGCTGCAACTCATACGCGCCGATCCACAGGACAGCGTGTTCAACAGGCGATATTTCTGCCAGCGGTCTGTCCAGCAGAGGCAGGATCAGGGCATCGAGTTGCGCGCCTTCGGCCACGCAACCTTGCAGCAAGGCATCAAAATGCAGGGCATCGGCCTTGTGGAATCCAATCAGATCGCGTGTGAAGGCATCAATATCTTCTATGGCGTTGCCACCAACCAGACTTTGGTAGAGCCCTTGCAGGGCAAATTCACGCGCACGGCTGCGCTCGGACTTGCTACCGGCTTTGCGTGTGCCGGTGCTGGTGAGTCCGGTGCGCGATTGGCGCGGGGGGCGTTTTCTGGCGGTCAGATCAGGCATATCGGGCATGTCGGGCATTACAGGGACTCCAGCAAATTGGCCATTTCCACGGCAACGCGCGCGGCATCGCGTCCTTTCTCAACCTGGCGGGCAACAGCCTGGGGCAAGTTTTCGGTGGTCAGGATGGCATTGGCGATAGGCAGCCGATAGTCTAGCGAAACCCGTGTGACTGCCGCTGCGGACTCATTGGCTACCAGTTCAAAGTGGTAGGTTTCCCCACGAATGATGCAGCCGAGTGCCACCAGTGCATCGTGGCGCCCCTGTTCGGCCAGGGTTTGCAAGGCCAGGGGTACTTCCAGCGCACCCGGTACGGTAATGTGGTCAATGTTCTTTTCCACCACGCCCAGCGCCAGCAGTTCAGCCTTGCAGGCTTGCGCCAGGGCATCGGTAACGTCCACGTTGAAGCGGGCCTGGACAATGCCGATTCTGAGCTTCTTGCCGTTCATGCGTTCGTCCTCTGTGGCAATAGTGCCTTTGTCCGAGCCAAACATTGCTTATCTCCTTAAAAAAATGGGGGTACTTATGCCTGCACCGCTGGATTTTTGTTGATGTAGCCGCTGATTTCCAGTCCGTAGCCTGCCATGCTGGGCAGGCGCCGGGGGCTACCCATAAGTCGCATTTTGTGTACACCACAATGGCGCAGGATTTGTGCACCAATGCCATACGAACGCAAATCCATGCGTCCGCGCTGTGGTGCGTGGGCCGGGCGGGCGGTGCCTTCAAACTGTGACAGCAACTGCTCCCCGCTTTCGCCGCAATTGAGCAGCACCACGACCCCTTTGCCTTCGGAAGCGATGTAGCCCAGTGCCGTATCAATGCTCCAGGAGTGCATGGTCCGCCCCACCTCGAGTATATCGAGCACGGACAGTGGTTCATGCACCCGCACAGGAATGGTGTCCGTTGCTGCCCATTCGCCCCGTACCAGGGCCAGATGAACGCCTTTGCCCGTGGTGTCACGAAAGGCCAGTGCGGTGAATTCGCCAAAGGCGGTATGCAGGGTGCGGGCGCCCATTTTTTCGATCAGGGATTCAACGCGGCTGCGGTGTTCGATCAGATGCGCAATGGTCCCGATTTTCAGTCCATGCTCGGCGGCAAACAGTTGCAGATCAGGCAGGCGCGCCATGGTCCCGTCGTCCTTCATGATTTCGCAAATCACGGCTGCAGGCGAACAGCCGGCCATGGCTGCCAGATCACAACCGGCCTCGGTGTGGCCGGCGCGCATCAGCACACCACCATCCACCGCTTGCAAGGGAAAGATGTGTCCTGGCTGTACCAGATCGTCGGCAGAGGCGTTCTTTGCGACAGCCGCCTGCACGGTGCGGGCACGGTCTGCCGCCGAGATGCCGGTTGTGACTCCTTCGGCTGCTTCGATTGAAACGGTGAATGCCGTGCCTTTTTTATCGCCGTTGCGCACGGTCATGGGAGGTAACTGCAGGTGCTCGCAACGTTCGCGTGTAAGCGTCAGGCAGATCAGGCCGCGTCCAAAGCGGGCCATGAAATTGATGGCCTCGGGACTCACGTGGTCGGCTGCCAGTACCAGGTCACCTTCGTTCTCGCGGTCTTCCTCGTCCACCAGGATGACCATACGCCCGGCACGCAAGTCAGCAACAATGTCTTCAACGGGCGAGATGGGCACAGGATTCAAGGCGTTCATGGTATGGGACAAGTATGAGAGTCGCGCAAAAAAGGCGCTATTGTCCCAGATAGAGCGCTGGGTGCTCAATCGGTCAATCGGGTAGTGCTATTTGCTGGTTCACGCTGAACTGGTAGTCCTTGAAAATATGTTCGGCACTTGGCAACTGGTAACTGCCATCCGGCAACTTGCGGCTGGTGTCTTTGAGTCGGTAGGTCATGCTGCCGCAGGTCCAGCAGTTGTAGTTGCGCATATGGGTGCACAGGCAGGTTTTGTCGAATATCGCAATATTTTTGCCATCCGGGTGTTGTACAAGCTGTTGGTTGTAGGCGCTGAGGTAGGCGCAGTTGCCGTTGCCGTCGAGCAAATAGCCATAGGATTCACAGTTGGGGCGTATGCCGGAGCCAATGGCTGGTGTGTTCTTGAGCATGCGCATGGGGTATCCCGTGGGAGAGATGGTATTGACGATGATGTCTTCTTCGCTGGCTTTGAAGTATTCCTGCTTGACTTTGGCGGGTAGCCCACATTCCTCGGACACCGTGAAGCGGGTCGCCACCTGCACTGCGGCTACGCCTTGCTCCAGAAAGGAAACCGCATCGCTGCCGGTAAAAATGCCACCGGCAGCGATCAATGGAATGGCAAGCTGTTCAGTTCTGATGTAGTGTGCAACCTCGGCGACGATGGTTGCCAGGTCATATTGCGCCCAGTCCATGCCAAAGCCCAGGTGCCCACCCGCCAGTGGCCCTTCGATGATGATGTAATCCGGCAAACGTTTGAGTTTGGCTGTCTTGCGCAGGAACAGTTGTAGCGCGCGCACCGAGGATACGATGATTCCCAGCTTGGCATCCCGGAACCGGGGGTGCTCGGCCATCAGGGCAAATGATCCCAGGTGCAGTCCGGCGCTCAGGGTAATGCCGTCGATGCCCGCGTCCAGTGCCGCATTGAGCCGTACCTGCAAGGTATCGCGTGGCCCATTCATGGTCAGCTTTTCCATGACGTTGAGGAATACCATGCCCGTGCCGCACTTGGCATCCATGGTTTTGCCGATATGCAGTCTGGTGGCTTCGGCGAGGTGGCCCAGATCAAAATGAATGATGCTCTTGTCCGGGTTGTTGATGTTGCCCTTGTAGAACCGGGTTTTCCCTTTGACGAATTCGGTATCGAAACGCCGATCCGACACATCATGCACCAAGGCATCCGAAATGTGACCAATGCCGCCGAGGCGTGCGGCTTCCAATGCCAACTCGGCGGTCGAAATATCAACACCCATGCCGCCGATGACGATGGGTACAAGTTCCAGGGAGCCAAACTTCAGTCGAAAATCATTTACGCGTTTCATCGTTCGTTGTCCTTGCTTGAGAGGCGGGCAGCTTTGGGCTATTGTTGCAGTGTCACACTAGGTTTTCCAGTGCACAATTGTCCCAGATTGGCAATGGCCATATCTGCAATCATCTCATCGGTAGTGTTTTGCTACCTGCTACTTTTATGGTGTCTCCATGGTGTGCAATTGTCCAAAAATACGCACAAGTGTCTGCCCTTGGAACGTCGAAAACCACATTATTTGCTTGTGGTGTTACAAATTGCACGGATAAACGGCACAATTGCCCTTGCACCGAAATGGCATTGAAAGATGCCGTGGTTTTGAGGGAATCATAATAGCCCCGAAAGTACGTTCAACCCCTTAACAAAAGGACATTCCCATGCGACTCATGCGACTTTTTTGCGCCGGCGTCACCGCACTGCTTCTGAGTTTTTCAGCCATAGCCGCAACCCAGGACCTAGCCGGGGTCAAGGTGGAGGACAGCGTTACCATAGGAGGGGGCAAATTGCCGCTCAATGGCGCTGGCGTACGTTCCAAGGCCACGGTCAAAATATACGTGGCCAGTTTGTACACACAGAAAAAGGTAACTTCGCTGGAAGATCTGCTGGCGGCGTCCGGTCCCAAGCGTTTGATGATGATTTTTTTGCGGGAAACCGACTCCGACACGTTCGCCAAATTAATGATGCGTGGTGTTGAAAACAATACCTCCAAAGGAGACATGACCAAACTTTCTCCGAGTTTTGGGCGAATGAGCGATATTTTTTCGCAGCATAAATCGTATCTGGCTGGCGATGTGATTGCCATTGACTGGATCCCTGGCACGGGCATGGTCATTACCGGAAAGGGTAAACAACTCGGCCAGCCCTTTACGGACCCGGAGTTCTACAAGAGCATGATGGCTATCTGGCTGGGCGCACAACCCGCAGACCAGCATCTCAAGGACGCTTTGCTGGGGGCCGTCAAGTAAAGTAATGCTGCTAGGCCAGATGTCCCCACAGCAGCAGCGCGTCGCGACCCTGTACCACCAGATCGGTTCTGGCTCCCACGGGTAACAGGACTTTGGTGGCGACGTGCCCGTAGGGCAGATTTGTCAGTATGGGCGTTCTGGTCTGGTGCTTTAGCCAGTCGAAAACGGTTTTGAGCTTAAAGCCTTTGTCGTGTGTTGTCAGCTTGAACTCGGTGAACTGACCTAACAGAATAGCTTTTTGCTGATCAAGAACGCCTGCGTACAAGAGTTGTGTCAGCATGCGTTCGATGCGGTAGGGGTGTTCTCCCACATCTTCCAGGAACAGGATGCCCCCGGTGATTGACGGGAAATAGGGGGTTCCCAGCAGCGTGGTCAGAATGGTCAGGTTTCCCCCCCAGAGGATCGCGTCCCGGATGTGCAGCGGTGGCGTACTGTCTTCTGTGGTGCGCGGCAGGCGCCAGCCAGTTCCCTCGCTGCGGCCTGCCAGCATGTCGCCAAAACAGTCCTCCATGATGTCATCCGGCAGGGATGGTGGGGTGGGGGTGTTGTTGGCTTGTGGACTGCTGCCAACGCCAAAACCTTCGCATAAAGCCGGACCCGCCCAACTGATACAACCGGTTTTGGTCAACAACGCCAGTTGCAAGGCAGTGAAGTCGCTGATACCAACCCATTGCATGCCGCGCGTGACTGCCTGGGTAAGTGCGTGGTAGTCGATGTCCTTCAAGATGCGCGTCAGCCCATAGCCGCCGCGTGCAATCAGCGCTACATCCGCACCACTGGCCGCTGCACGGTGGATAGCGGCCAACCGGGCGCTGTCGTCGCCAGCAAAGCGTTGGTGGCTACTCAGTGCGTCCGGGTCGATCTCGACGGTATGCCCCAGAAATTGCAGGCGGCGCACGCCACGCCGGAACGCGGCCTTGTCACGCACCGCACCCGAGGGAGCGTAAACATAAATACGCTTGCTGATCGAACAACAATCCGACGAGACAATTTTTTTCAAGGCGTGTCGCTGTGTGCTTGAATCCACTGCACCAGTTGCTGCGATGTCAATGGCTTGGCATACAAATAACCTTGCCCCTCATGGCAGCCCATATTGAGCAAGGTTTGGGCTTGTCCGGCATCTTCAATGCCTTCGGCAATGACGGTCAGGTTGAGATTGCGGCCCAATTCGATCACCATGGAGGCAATGTGACCACCCAGTACTTCATGGTTGAGTTCGGTGACAAACGCGCGGTCAATCTTGAGTCGATCAATGGGGAGTTGGCGCAAGTGGCTTAAAGAGGAGTACCCGGTGCCAAAGTCATCAATGGCGATGGAAATCCCCATTGCCCGCACCCGGTGCAGGATGTCAAGCATGAAGCCAGGATCCTCCATGGCAACCGACTCGGTAATTTCCAGTTCCAGGTGCTTGGGATTGATGCCTGTATCCCGCAATGCAGCACTTAGCTTGGTAAGAAACTCAGGGTGGCGAAACTGAATTTGCGACACATTGACTGACATGCGAATGTCTGGCAAACCGAGTGTTTTCAAGCGGAGTTGCTCCAGACACGATACGCGCAACACCCAGTCACCAATGGCGACTATCATGCCGGAGGCTTCTGCCAGAGGAATGAATCGATCAGGTGGAACAAAGGTACTGTCTTCGTTACGCCAGCGAATGAGGGCTTCCACACCTACGATTTTTCCGCTGCGCAAATTGATTTGAGGTTGATAGACGACGAACAACCTTTCGCTTTCGACGGCATGCCGCAACGCCTGCAGTAGCCGGACACGCTCGCGAATGTCGGTTCCCATTTCGGTTGAGAACATGACGAAGCTGCCGCGCCGATTCTTCTTTGCCAGTTTAAGCGCGATATTGGCGTCTTTCAGTGCGTCGCGTCCCTGTACCCCATTGCCCAGATTTTGCGTCAGGCCCATGCTGGCGGTGACTACCATAGAGTCACCATGGACAGTAAAAGGCGAGCGAAACAGGGATAGAACCGTCACAGGGTCCAGAATCCTACTGGGCCCCATCAACCCAAAAGTGTCGCCACCAATACGCGCCAGAATGACTTCAGGACCCAACTCAAGTTTAAGCCGCTCCGCTACGGCCTGTAGCAGACGGTCTCCTTGCTGGTGGCCCAATGCGTCATTGATTTCTGAAAAGTCATCGACATCCAGGATGGCAATGACATCATCGAGAGATCGTGATGCACTCAGCCGTTCATCGCTCAGATCGATGAATTTGTTGCGATTTGGCAGACTGCACAAGCGGTCGTAAAAGGCCATCTCATCAAGCTTGCGGATTTGCTCGTAAGCCCGCAAGGCTGCAGTGACCGTTGCATAAAGCTTGGTGCGCGTCAGTTCGGATTTTGTTTTGTAGTCGTTGATGTCAAAGTCGTGGATGGTTTCAATTTCGGGCGCATACCCTGGTTGCCCGGTACGCAAAATGATGCGCACTTCAGACAGTTTGAGGTCTTTGCGGATGGTCTTGACCAGCGCAAGCCCGGCGTCCTCGCGCTCCATGACCACGTCAAGCAACACCACAGCGACATCGGTTTCAGATTGCAACAAGGCGGTCGCTTCTTTGGCCGAATAGGCATGCAAGAATTGCAAGGAACGCCCCAGGATTCTGATTCCTGACAGCGCGAATGTCGTAGCCCGATGGACATCGGGCTCGTCGTCCACGATCATCAGGCGCCAAACCAATTCCTTGGTGGCTCCGGCATCGCTTTCGTCGTCCAGAAAATCCAGCGTGTCAGTGTCTGTATTCATACCAACCACAAAATGTTACTAATCCAGATTCCAGATCATTGTGCACTATATCGGTAAGAATAGCAGTGATGGACAAGCAAAACAAACCCAATCCACGCAATGGATCAACCCTTCCCCTAGACGGCAGAGTCATCCTGTTCGCCCGTGCGAATACGCACGACCCGTTCAACGTTGGTAACGAATATTTTGCCATCACCAATCTTGCCAGTACGTGCAGACTTGACAATGGCATCCACGCAACGCTCCACATCCTCCGTCTTTACGACCACTTCGACTTTAACCTTGGGAAGGAAGTCAACCACGTATTCGGCGCCACGGTAGAGTTCGGTGTGGCCTTTCTGACGGCCAAACCCCTTGACTTCGGTTACCGTCAGGCCGGTTACACCACAATCGGCCAGAGCTTCGCGTACTTCTTCCAGTTTAAATGGTTTGACGATGGCTGTGATTTGTTTCATGGTTTTTTCGCTTTTTCAATTGAGAACAGGACAAAAGAACGATGCAGACTTTACCACGTGCTTTCGTGCCGGTTGGCGCTGTTGCACAGCCAGGAAAAAAACTAACAATAAACTGAAAAGTGCGCGTGCGTCCTAATTCGTCAGTACCAGTTTACCCATGACCTCGCGTGACTGCATGCGGGCAAAGGCCGCCTTGAGTTCGGCCATTGGCAGGGTACGGTCTATGACGGGTTTGATCTTACCCTGACCATACCACTGGGCCAACTCCACCATCATGGCGGCATTCGCCTTGGGTTCGCGTTTGGCAAATTCTCCCCAGAATACCCCTACCAGAGATGCGCCTTTGAGCAAGGTCAGGTTCAGTGGCAGCGCAGGAATCGGGCCGGAGGCAAAGCCCACGACCAGGTAGCGCCCGCGCCAGGCAATCGCGCGAAAGGCCGTTTCTGCAAAATCGCCACCCACCGGGTCGTAAATGACATCCGGTCCCTTGCCTGCGGTGAGTTCCCTGATGGCATCGCGCAGATTGCCGTTGCTGTAGTCAATGGTGGCATCAGCGCCGAGGGAGCGACACAGTTCGCATTTTGCGGGCGTGGATGCAGCGGCGATGACCCGCGCACCCATGGCCTTGGCGATCTGGATGGCTGCCGTTCCGACACCGCCTGCGGCCCCCAGCACGAGTACCGTTTCGCCGGCTTTGAGTCCTGCGCGGTCCACCAGCGCGTGGTAAGAGGTGGCATAAATCATGATGAAGGCGGCTGCATCCACCATGGGAAAGTTTGCTGGCAAGGGCATGCACAAGGCTGCAGGTGCCAGTGTGTGCGTGCCAAAGCCACCCGTTCCACTCAGGCAGGCCACGTGCTGGCCGACTTTGAGGTGCGAGACTCCTGCTCCCACTGCCTGCACCACCCCTGCGTATTCCGAACCGGGAACGAAGGGGAGGGCGGGTTTGATCTGGTACTTGTTCTGCACGACCAGAATGTCGGGAAAATTCAGGCTCGCGGCCTTGATTTCGATCAATACTTCTCCCTCCCTGGGCGCGGGTGTGGGGAGTTCTTTCCAGGTGAGTGCGTCGGTACCAACGGGGTTTTCACAAAGCCAAGCGTGCATGAGAGCGTCCTTTGAATGGAAAAATGGGCGCATCATAGAGCCTTGGCGATCCGAGGTATTGTCCCAGGCGTGACCCGCGCCCTACAATGGCCGATCAACCCCCGATGGAACTATGAGAATTCTTATTTGCAACGACGACGGTTATCTGGCTCCTGGCATTGTTGCGCTGTATGAAGCCCTGAAGGATGTGGCCGAGGTGGAAGTCATTGCGCCCGAGCACAACAACAGTGCCAAGTCCAACGCGCTGACCGTGCACGCCCCGATCTATGTGAATCAGGCAGCCAATGGATTTCGTTATGTCAGTGGAACCCCGGCGGACTGTGTGCACATTGCCCTGACCGGCTTGCTGGATTACCGGCCAGACCTGGTGGTGTCGGGGATCAACAACGGCGCCAATATGGGGGATGACACCATTTATTCGGGCACCGTGGGTGCGGCCATGGAGGGTTATCTGTTCGGGATTCCGGCGATTGCATTTTCCCAGGTAGAACGGAATTGGAAGCATCTCGATGCGGCGGCGCGCAAGGCGCGGGAACTGGTGCAATCTATCGCACAGCAGCAGTTGGTGCGCAATGTACCGTGGTTGCTCAACGTTAATATTCCGAATTTACCCTACGATCAGATTGGCAGCGTGAAACTGTGCCGCCTGGGGCGTCGCCACGCGGCAGAACCCGTGATTCAACAAAAAAATCCACACGGGCAAACCATGTACTGGATTGGAGCTGCCGGTGCGGCCAAGGATGATACCAATGGAACGGATTTTCATGCCACGACGCAGGGTCACGTGGCCATGACGCCATTGCAGGTGGATCTTACGGACCATGATGCCTTGGGCTTTTGGGCGCAAACTGCCGGAATTGTCATGCAATCATGAAAAAGCGCCCCTCTTTCCCGGCAAGTCTGGATGCCACCTTGGCGAAAAACCGGCCCAATGCCTTGGGTGGCATGCCTTTGGCATCTATTGCCTCTGCTTCCAGTCGGACCAAACCAGTTCCACAACAGTCCGCCCATCAAGCCTATCAAGGAATGGGGATGGATTCGCGTGCGGTGCGGGCACGTATGGTGCAAAAACTTACGGCCCAGGGCGTTAGCGATCCCCAGGTGCTTGCGGCTATGGGGACCATTGAGCGGCACCAGTTTGTCGATTCGGCCCTGGCCAACCAAGCCTATGAAGATACCAGCTTGCCCATTGGTTTAGGGCAAACCATCTCCAAACCGGGTGTCGTGGCACGCATGCTGGAGTTGCTGCTGGATGCCAAACCGGATAAATCGGAAAAACTGGGGCGCGTGCTGGAAATTGGCACCGGCTGTGGTTATCAGGCGGCAGTATTGAGCCTGTTGGCCAGCGAGGTGTATAGCATTGAGCGTTTGCGTGGCCTGCATGACAAGGCGCGCGAAAATTTACGCCCCTTGTGTCTGGACAATTTGCATTTGCTGTTTGGTGACGGCATGCAAGGGTATGCCAAGGCGGCTCCTTATGCGGCCATTATTGCTGCGGCTGGCGGTGAGGCGCTGCCTGCAGCCTGGCTTGACCAGTTGGCCGTTGGCGGACGTTTGGTGGCTCCCGTGGTCACCACCTCGGCGCAAAGCAGTGCACAGGCTTTGATGGTGGTCGATAAAACACCCCAGGGCATACGTCAAACGGTTCTTGAGGCGGTGCATTTTGTCCCCCTAAAATCAGGCGTTGCTTGAAGGAAGTTTTCATGTCGCGTATTAGATGTAGATATAGATATTCTGATTGGTGTCTGGTGGTTACGCTTGCCGGGCTGGTGCTGAGTGGTTGCGGCTCCAAGCCACTGCAAAGGGCACCAGTGGAAGACCGTAGTGTGGTTTCGAGCAAGGCAGCGGTAGAGGCAAAAAGTGGACCCGCCAAAGCTCCTGCGCCCGTGGAAAGTGCCAATAAGCCGGGCTACTACACCGTCAAGCCCGGTGACAACCTGATCCGTATCGGGATGGAAACCGGTCAAAGCCACGTGGATATTGCACGCTGGAATGCCATTGCCAACCCCAACCTGATTGAAGTGGGACAGGTGTTGCGGGTGGTTCCGCCTGCAAGTTCTGCGTCCTCCTCTTCTGATACCGTCACCATCGCCATCAGCAAGCCCGTCACGTCCTCTTCGGTTCAGGCCATGCCGCTGCCAAACACTGCAGCCAAGCCTTCCTCGACGGCTTCTGCACCGACATCGGCTGCCAGCGGCCCTGCGGCTTCGGTAGCTGTGACCAGTGCTGCAAGCGATGAAGACATGGGATGGATCTGGCCTAACAATGGTCCGATTCTGGCCGGTTTTGATGAGGTGAAGAACAAGGGGCTGGACATCGGCGGTTCGGTTGGTGATGCCGTGGTGGCCGCTGCGGATGGCAAGGTTGTCTATTCCGGCTCCGGTTTGCGTGGTTACGGCAACCTGATCATCCTCAAGCATAATAGTACCTACCTGACCGCATACGCCCACAACCAGACTTTGTTGGTCAAGGAAGACCAGGTAGTCAAGAAGGGGCAGAAAATTGCCGAGATGGGTAATAGCGATACCGACCGGGTCAAACTGCACTTCGAGGTGCGTAAGCAGGGCAAACCGGTTGATCCCAGTAAATACCTATCGGCGCGCTAACCGCCTGACCAGCATGAAAAACGTTCCAAGCTTCGGTAGTGGCAGCAGTCCCGCCAAACACCAGACCAAAACCGATGCCTTCGAAGAGAAATTCTCATCGAAGCCCGTGAATTCGATAGAGTTGGATGATCCGGAGCAGTTGGCAAAAGTGCTGCCGCTCATTGCTGGTGCCGACGAAGAATCGGCAGACGTGCTCGCTTTGTACATGCGTGGCGTGCGGCGCACCGAATTGTTTACGCCCGAGGAGGAGTTTGCTGTTGCCACCCGGGCGCGTAATGGGGATTTTGCCGCACGCCAGAGCATGATCGAGCACAATTTGCGTCTGGTGGTGAGTGTTGCCAAAATGTATCTCGGGCGCGGCGTACCTATGGCAGATCTGATCGAAGAGGGTAATTTGGGCTTGATGCACGCCATCGACAAATTTGAACCCGAGCGCGGTTTTCGGTTCTCGACCTACGCCACATGGTGGATTCGCCAGTCGGTGGACCGTGCGTTGATGTACCAGGGCCGGGCCGTGCGCTTGCCCAGCAGCGTGGTGCGGGAGATGCAACGTGTGTTGCGCGCGCGCCGAACCCTGGAAAATGATGCCAGCCTTTTGGCCCTGCGGCCCGAGGGTGTGCGGGTGGAAGATATTGCTGCCTTGATTGGTAGCGATGCAAACCATGTCGCCGATTTGTTATCCATGGCCGAGAGTCCGCGTTCGCTCGATGCAGCAATGGATCGTGGTGATGATGACCGAACCATGGGTGATGGTCTGGTTGATGAAATGGCCTTGAGCCCCGAAGATGCCATTTTGCTGCAAGAGCTGGAAGTATTGTTGGAAAAGTGGATGTGTGAACTCAGCAGCCGTGAGCGAGAAGTTCTCGAAGCGCGGTTTGGCTTGCACGGCCACGAGGCTGAAACCCTTGAGGGGTTAAGCGCGCGCATGGGACTGACGCGCGAGCGTGTCCGTCAGGTGCAAAACGAAGCCCTTTTCAAGATTAAACGCCTTTTGAAGCGCAACGGTATCACCCGGCAATCGCTGATGTGAGTTAGCTCTTGGTGCGCGCGCCAGCCTGCTTGAACACCCGCCGAGGTCTACGCCATCGGGCCATGCCTTCTTGAAGGCGGCGGCGGGCTTTTGCCGTCATCGAATGCGTTGATTTGCGTGGACACAAAACCGTGGTCGGTTTCATCCTCGTCGCGATCCGGGAGGTCAAACTTCGGTTTTTGCGTCCCTGCAACGACGGAGGCTGCGGCTTTGGGGGCCGCCGCACTGGTGTTGCTTTGCCAGAAGGCTGGATCGGGCATTTTGGTGTGCGGGCAGCCGCACTCCGGTGAAAATTTCCAGCCAAACAGGTATTTCGACTGATTGGCATCGGGATCGAAGCGCTTGAATCCTTCCAGCAGTTCTTGTTGCAGGATTGCAACGTATTGCATCAGGGCATCATGCCATTTCAACACTTCCAGTTGCAAAAACAAGGCGCTGGCGTGGTGGGGTGTTCGGATGGACATCAGCTCAACGCCAATCCAGTTAGCGGGTATTCCCTGGCGCTTCAGGACGGCCAGCAGCGTCAGGCGCACCATTTCACGTTGACTGTTACTGAGCTGGTTTGCCAGAGCATCGGGCGCCGGTTGTGGTGGCGCTACGACTGGTTTCTCGGATTTTGAACGGCCAAGGCCAAAGAAATTGAACATGCTCGGACTTCTTCCTGGGACAAGATGAGGCTTGCCAGTCTAGCATTAGTCGCTGGTACTGGCATCCTCATGCCTACATCGGGGTGCGATTCAAGTGATGAGGTCGTTGGGTTTTTACTCCCTCGCCCCAGCGGGGAGAGGGGGCTGCTGGTGGCTTTGCGCTGGAATCTCATATTACCCGTGATATGACACATGCAAAAACTGCGATGCGAAACCCTCTTGCAAGCCTTTGTGGCATCTTTTTGGCCACAAATAAGGCATCAAATAAGCCTCCAGCCCCCGTGGGATGCGCGGCTACAGCTATTAATAATATAGCGACGACAACCCCGTCCACAGCACCGCAGAACATCCAGAGAGCCGCACCATGACAAGCCAGTCCCCTCTCCCCAGCCCCTCTCCCCGCTGGGGCGAGGGAGCCAAATCCAACGACCACATCACTGAATCGCACCCCCTACATCGCCATCAGGCGTTGATCAGGCGCACCCGGATCACATGCTTGGTGCCCGCAATCGCTTCAATCACGGCATCCGAGGGCTTGTTTTCCACGTCGATGATGTTGTAGGCCAGTTCGGCGCGGCTTTTGTTCACCATGTCGATGACGTTGACCTGGCTGCTGGCCAATACCGAAAGCACATTGCCCAGCACACCCGAGACGTTATCGTTGGAAAACGTGATGCGCCAGGTACCGGGACGCCTGGCCATGGATACCGCCGGGAAATTGACCGAATTGACGATATTGCCGTTTTCCAGATAGTCCATGAGCTGATTGGCCGCCATCACGGCACAGTTTTCCTCGGACTCCTCGGTGCTGGCGCCAATGTGCGGCAGGGCAATCACATCGGCGCGGCCCAGCATGGCGGGTTCGGGAAAATCGCAGACATAACGGCCCAGTTTGCCCTGATCCAGGCTGCGCAGCACAGCGGCAGAATCCACCACCGATTCACGCGCAAAATTCAGCAGTACGGCGCCTTTTTTGACCGAGGCGAGTGTGTCCTCGTTGATCAGGTGGCGCGTGGCGTCCAGCGCGGGTATGTGCAGCGAGATGTAGTCCGAGCGCGCCAGCAGTGCTTGCAGGTTTTCCATGCGCATGACGGCGTTGGACAAGCGCCAGGCGGCATCAATCGACAGCGCCGGATCAAACCCCACGACCTGCATGCCCATGCCCAGCGCAATTTCGGCCACCATCGAACCAATGGCACCCAATCCCACAATCCCTAGGGTTTTGCCACGCAATTCGTTACCGGCAAAACGGGATTTTTCCTTTTCGAGCAATTGCGCCATTGCAGCTGCATCACTGATCTGGGTAAGCGACTGCACATAGTTCAGGGCTGGCAGGATGTTGCGGGTGGCCAGCAGCATGCCAGCCAGCACCAGTTCCTTGACCGCATTGGCGTTGGCACCGGGCGTATTGAACACCACGATGCCTTGCTTGCTGTAATCGGCCACGGGCACATTGTTGACGCCCGCACCGGCGCGCGCAGCGGCCAGCAGTGTCCTGGGCACTTCAATGCCTTGCAGTTTCTGGCTGCGCAGCAAGAAAGCGTCGGGCGAGCCGATGTCACTACCGACTTCGTATTGCTGACGCGGAAAACGCTCCAATCCCTTGACGGAAATCTGGTTGTAGGTGCGAATCTTATGCATGGTTTGTACCTCCTTATGCTTATGCTTATGCGCTTATGCTGCAGTGACTTCGGCAAAGGCCCAGCTCAACCAGGGCAGCAAAGCCTGCAGATCGGACGTTTCCACCGTGGCACCACACCAGATGCGAATGCCAGCCGGTGCATCCTTGTACGCGCCAATGTCATAAGCCACACCCTGTGCCTCCAGCAGCTTGACCATTTTCTTCACGTTGTCAGCACTGGTAGCCAGCGTGAGGCAGACGCTGGTATTGGAGCGCGTGGCCGGATCCTTGGCCAGAAAGGAAATCCAGTCGTTGGCAGCAACAAAGTCCGCAATGGCCTTGAGATTGGCTTCGCTGCGCGCCATGGTCGCTGTAACGCCACCGATACGTTCGACCCAGGCCAGTGCATCCATATAGTCGGCCACGCACAGCATGGAAGGCGTATTGATGGTTTCACCCTTGAACAGACCTTCAATCAGCTTGCCGCCCGATGTCATGCGAAAGATTTTGGGCAGCGGCCAAGCCGGGACGTAGCTTTCCAGGCGTGCGACGGCGCGTGGGCTCAGAATCAGCATGCCGTGTGCGCCTTCGCCGCCCAGCACTTTTTGCCATGAATACGTCACCACGTCGAGCTTGCTCCAGGGCAGCTCCATGGCAAACACCGCCGAAGTGGCGTCGCAAATCGTCAGACCGGCGCGCTCGGCAGGAATCCAGTCGCCGTTAGGTACCTTCACGCCCGAGGTGGTGCCATTCCAGGTGAACACCACATCGTTATCGAAGTTGACCTTGGACAAATCGGCAATGTCGCCATAACCCGCTTCGATCTTGTTGACATTGGGCAGTTTGAGCTGCTTGACAATATCGGTGACCCAGCCCGAGCCGAAGGACTCCCAGGCCAGCGCATCAACACCGCGCGCACCCAGAAGCGACCACAGCGCCATTTCAACCGCGCCCGTGTCGGAGGCCGGAACGACCGCCACGCGGTAGTCGGCAGGCAGCCCCAGGATGCGTGCGGTTTCCGTGCACGCCAGACCCAGCACCTTTTTGCCCAGGGCCGAGCGGTGCGAGCGCCCCAGGGTGTCGAGTTGCAGATTTGCTACGCTATAACCGGGTCGCTTGCTGCAAGGGCCGGAGGAGAAATTGGGGTTTTTGGGTTTGACCGTGGGTTGCATCGTAATCTCGCGTAAATGAACAAAAGACTTTGGGTATCAAAAAAAGCAGTGCAAACAAACACTACCGCCCAAGTATCGCATCTTGGCACTGGTGGTACAGTAAATGCCGCCATGGCACCGGCTTGCAGCGCAAACTTACCTCCCCAGGGATGAAAATTGGTGCAAAATGAGCTTGAATCAGCGTGGAATGTGCGAGAACAGCTATTAAATAGATAGTATTTTTGCGCCACCAGGACCGAATCACATTTTTGGAGTACGCCCTTGTTACGTCGTTTTTTTGTTGCTGCAATGGCAGCCGTGTTGCTTGGCTTCACCACGGCTTGTTCACAGGAAGAACTCGCCCAGTCAGCGCTGCGGCTGGAGCAAAAAATTGCCCGGCTGGAACGCAAGACCGTTCAGGTGGGTGACCACAGCATGGTTTACCTGGAAGGTGGTCAAGGGCCAACTGTTGTCATGTTGCACGGTATTACGGCCGACTCTGGCAACTGGACCCGGTTTGCGCGCTACTACACCGACAACTACCACGTGGTCATCCCGGATCTGCCCGGTTTTGGCGACAGCAGCCGCATACCGACCGCCAGCTACAGCATTCCAGCCCAAAGTGAGCGCTTGTATGCGTTGATGCAGACTTTGGGCGTCAAGCAATTTCATCTGGTAGGTAATTCGATGGGAGGTTATATCAGTGCCTACTACGCCGCCCAGCACCCCGAGACGGTGCGCACGCTGGGTCTATTTTCTGCGGCAGGGGTGGATGCCCCGACCCAATCCATATTCATGAAGGAGTTGCAAGCGGGCAACAATCTGATGTTGCCCAGTGACCGGGAGGATTTCAGGCGTGTATTCAAGCTGGTGATGGAAGACCCGCCCTACGTCCCCGGTTTCGTGTTCGATGTGATAGCCGACAAGGCACTCAGGAATCGGGAATTTGACCGCAAGGTCTTTACCGAACTGCAGCAACAACAACTGGACCTGGTACCCCACTTGCCCAAAATAACGGCGCCAACCCTTTTGTTGTGGGGCGAACGCGACCAGGTACTCGATTCCAGCGCCATTCCTGTTTTTCAGCGCCACCTGACAGCCAGCAAGACCACAGTTTCGGTGATACCACAGGTGGGACATTTGCCCATGCTGGAACAACCAGGCGAGACAGCCAAACGCCATTTGATGTTCCTGGGAAACTGAAACTCTTGGTTACACATCCCCCGACAGCAGCCGCGCACGCAGCCCCAGGGGTGCGGCGTCAAACAGCGTTGCATCCATCAGGCGCAACTGCGCACTGATGGCGGGGCAAAAATCCATCTGTGCCAGAACGTCGCGCTCCAGATCGACGCCGGGTGCGATCTCTATCAGCTCCAGACTGCCTTCGCCCGCGTCGGGTACCAGGCGCAAGACGCAGCGCTCGGTCACGTACAGCACGCGCTGGCCGCGCTTGCAGGCTTCGCGCCCGCTGAAGGTGCGGTGTTCGACGGCGAGGACAAACTTGCGCGCCGTGCCTTCGCGTTCAATGTACAAACGCCCGTTCTCCACACGTGCTTGCAGCCCACCCGCCGTGAAGGTGCCGACAAACACCACGGTCTTGGCGTTCTGGCTGATGTTGATAAAGCCACCGGCACCGGACAGCCGGGAGCCGAACTTGCTTACGTTCAGGTTGCCGTACCTGTCCGCCTGCGCCAGCCCCAAAAAGGCGACATCCAGGCCACCACCGTCGTAATAGTCGAACTGGTTGGGCTGGTCTATCACCGCCTGCGGGTTGAGCGCTGCGCCAAAACTCATGCCGCCGACCGGAATACCGCCGACCACGCCGGGCTCGGCGGTGAGCGTTACCAGGTCGATGATGCGCTCCTCGGCGGCGACGGCGGCAAGACTCTCGGGCATGCCGATCCCGAGGTTGATGACATGGCCTGCGCGCAGTTCCAATGCTGCGCGGCGGGCAATGAGCTTGCGCGCGTCCAGCGGCATGGGTGCCAGCGTGTCGATGGGAACGCGAATTTCACCGGAATACGCCGGGTTGTATTGTTCCGAGAAGGTTTGCATATGGTGCTGCGGCTCGGTAGCCAGCACCACGACATCGACCAGCACGCCGGGAACCTTGACCGCACGTGGATGCAGCGAGCCGCGTTCGGCCAGGCGTTCCACCTGCGCGATGACGATGCCACCCGAATTGCGCGCAGCCGTGGCAATGGCCAGCGCTTCCAGGGTCAAGGCTTCGCGCTCCATGCTCAGATTACCGTTGGGGTCGGCGGTGGTTGCGCGGATGATGCCCACGTGGATCGGGAAGGCCCGGTACAACAGGTATTCCTTGCCGTCCACTTCCATCAGACGTACCAGGTCTTCGGTGGTGCAGGCGTTGAGTTTGCCGCCACCCCAGCGTGGATCGACAAAGGTATCGATTCCCACGTGTGTCAAGGTGCCCGGCTTGTGCGCGGCAATATCCCGGAATAAATGGGTGATGACCCCTTGGGGCAGGTTATAGGCTTCAATCTGGTTGGCAATGGCCAGTTTTTGCAGCGCAGGCACCAGCCCCCAGTGCCCGCCGATAACGCGCTTGACCAAACCCCGATGGCCCAGATGGTTCAGACCGCGCTTGGCGCCATCGCCCTGGCCTGCCGCATAGACCAGCGTCAGGTCGCGCGGCGCGCCCGCGCCGGTGTCCGACTGGGCTTGCAAAAAACGCTGTTCCAGCGCGACGGCAATCGCTTCGGCAAAGCCAATGCCGATAAAGCCACCGGTGGCAACTGTTGCGCCATCGGGAATCAGCCGCACGGCCTCGGCGGCGCTGAGAACCTTGTTATTCATGCTAGGCCCCATGGAATGTGCGGATACAGCTATCTATTTTGCAGTGGATGGGTAATCTCTTCTTTGTGGGCGAGAAATGCGTGCTGGATGTGGCTCGCAAGACGCACCATGTCGAACATGCCGTCGCTACGCCCCACCAGCCCGAACTGCAGCGCGTCCACATAGCTGGTGATGGTGATGTTCAAGTCCTGGCCATTGAACAAGAAGGAAACCGGAAACAGGCTCTCCAGCGTGGCGCTACCTAAGTAGAGTTTTTCTGCCGGGCCAGGATAGTTGGAAATCATGAGGTTAAACGCCGGGTTGAGTACTCCCGAGAGCTTGAGCAGCTGAAAGACCATGCCAGGGCTTTGCAAAATGAAGGTCAGTGTCTGCGCCGCCTCCCGTGAAAGTTTGCGAATGATCTCCTTGCCCTCGGACGACGATTGCTTGATGAGGTCAAGCCGCGCACGCAGGTCCGGGATGTGTGTGCCCAGGTTGCACAAAATGTTGCTCAACTGATTGCCCCCTTCGTGCGAGTTGGACCGCAGCGACACGGGAACAAAGGCAATCAGGGGTTTATCTGGCAGATGGTTCAATTCCAGCAGGTAATTGCGCAAGGCCATGGCGCACACGCTCATCACGATGTCGTTGACGGTGGCGCCGACCATTTTTCCGAGTTGCTTGACTTCGCTCAAGGGAAGGTCAGCGTAGGCAAAACGGCGCTGTCCTTTGGATGCCTTGTTGATCCGGGTCTTGGGCGCGTCAAACGGCATGGGCGCTGCGCTTTGGTGCAAGATGGAGCGCGAAACTCCCAGGCTTGCCAACTCGGGAACGATTTTGAGCTGGTTGGCCAGTCCTATAAAGGCATTTTTCAATGTTGTGTCCAACGGCTGGGGTGGATCGGCCTTCCAGCGCTGCCCATTGCCTTGCCAGGGTGCGTTCTTGAAACCCTCATCGGCGGACGTGCTCAACATCGAGCGAATCACCTTCATGCGGCCCAGCCCATCCATGCAGGAATGGTGAATCCTGAAGTAAATGGCAAAGCGGTTGTTTTTCAAGCCCTCGATGACATGAAATTCCCACAGCGGCCGGGTGCGATCCAGCATGGTGCTGTGCAGGCGCGCCACCAGGGACGTCAACTCCCTGGGGCCACCAGGGGCGGGTATCGCTAAATGGTGCACATGGTTTTCGAGATCGAACTGCGTATCTTCCACCCAGGAGGGAGCGCCCATGCCCAGAAAAGGGTAGGCCAGCTTCTGGTCGAACGGCTCGGCGTAGTGGGTATGGCGCACCAGATGGGCCATCAACTGGCGGCAATACGCCTGCCGATCCGCTTGTGGCGGCAGTTGAAACGTCAACATGCTGGCCACGTGCATGAGATTTTGCGGTGATTCCATGATCAGGAACACCGTGTCCATGGGTGAAAGTCTTTTTTTCATGCCACACCTCGCTTTGAATTTGACAATTTTTCCGGGAAGAGTTTTATTCTTGAACCAAAGCCCTGATTTGTGCAAGCCATCCGGCGAAGAACGCACACTCGGCCTCGATCTTAGCCAGTCCAATCTTCTGAGCAGCGATGGGGCCGTGCCCGCGCTTGCGATAGCTGGGGTTATTCAATTCGCGCCCAAGGTGCGCTGCAGGCCTGGTTTCGGGCTGGTCGTTGATGTGTTCGGGCGATGGTGCGGCATTGCGAATTTCAAGCAACCGGTCAATGGATTTCTTTGACCAGGACGGATTCACCAACGACAACGCGGTTACGTCACTGAACAAAAGAGCCTCGAATTCGTAGGGCTGGATGTGAGGAATGAAGCTCTCGGGCCGACACTGCGCATCAGCCACCACATCCGCATGGAGTTCTCGCCGAAGTACGTCCAGGCGCAGGCCAAGATCAGGCAAACCTCGTGACCGTTCAAACCCCGGAAAACGTTTGTCGAGCTTGTAGAGATCAAAAAGCGTTGTCACCACCGGCGCACTTTTTTGGCGCAGCACATTGCGCAAGTGTGGTTTCACCCGGTCGTAGTTCAATGCACCACCACGATTGCCTGGAGAGGTATCGACCATTTGCGGTTCAAGATACAAGCCCACGCCGCAAAAACCTGGGGCCAGCACATCGCGTACGAATTCTTCTTCCGTCTCGCCTTCGCAGACCACCACGACCCGCTTGACAAGGGCGCTCATCGGGTCGGCCTTCCGCCCAGCACGTTGCGCTGCCACAATTCACCCAGGCTGTAGTCTGCGGTCAGCCAGTCCGCCAACTCCTGGGCATCCAGACGTTTGAACACGGATGCATCGCCCTCGCGCTGTACAACCACGACGTCTTCCGGCTGGAAGTTGTTGAGCAGTTCCACCGATTGGGTGGAAACGATCACCTGTTTCGACTCGGCAGCTTCCTTCAGCATCTCGGCCAGCAGATTGATGGCAAAGGGATGCAGGCCCAGCTCAGGTTCGTCAATCAAGATGGTGTCGGGCAACAGCGCCGTGGGCTGCAATAGCAACGTGGCAAGGCAGATGAAGCGCAGTGTGCCATCGGACAGCACATGGGCTTTCCAGGGCGTATCGGGACGGCTGCATTCGGTCCACTCCAGTTGCATGTACTCGGTATCTTCTTCCCTGAATAAGAAATCATTGAAGAATGGCGCTACACGACGAACGGTTTCGACGATGTGGTCGTAGCTGCGCTCGTATTGCGGCGTAGTTTTGAGCTTGCGCAAATAAGCTGCCAGATTGGCTGCGTCGGGTTTCAGCCTCAGATTGTCATTGACCGCATGCATCCGCTTCACCGTGGCTGTATCACCCGTATCGTGAAAATGGTACTGCCGCCAGGTCTGAAGCTTTTCCATGGCGTAACGGCTGACCGTTGCGCTCGGGCTGTCTTTGTCGGTGCGGATGCGCGCACTGTCGTGTCCTGAGCCTAGCGAGTACCGTTTGGGTACCACATAGCCAGTTCGGCGAACCATCGGTTCTTCCCGAGAGAAAATCAACCGATTGTCCTCGGTTGCTTCAAGGGTAAGACAATAGCCGTTCTCAAAAGCACCCGTAACTCCCTCGCTGACCGAAAACTGAATTTCCAACTCGATGGATGGGGTTGTCTTGCTACCGTAATGTAGCAATGCCTCCGGCCCACCCCATTTCTGCACATCGACCGGAAAATTATTACCCGCCACTGCCGCCAAAAACTTGAACAGGTTGATGAAATTGCTCTTGCCCGCGCCGTTGGCACCGATCAACACGTTTAATGGTCGCAGCGCGAAGTCATCAAGGTTTTTGATGGACTTGAAACCCTTGACCGTGAGCTTTTGAATTTGGCTCATAGGATCGTTAGTGTCCGGGGTCGGGGAATAGGAGTTTTTCCAGTTGCACGCGCTCAAAGGGTTTCCAGTGATTTTCAGGCTGCGACAGGCGATTGGCAAGCACGTACAAGGCCAGCGGGTTGAAGCACAAGCCGCTGTGGCTACCATGCACCGCGATGTTTTCGGCCAGAGGCGATTCTTTTTCCAGGGCGCATTGCCAAGCCACGATGCCGTCGGAGCGGGAATAGATCGACGTGATGGGAACGGGCGGAGGGGCGCGGCGGCGCTGCAGGACGTGCAGATCAACGTGTTCGTGTTTTCTGGGGTTGAAGAAATGGTAGACCCGCTCGATGTTGTTGGCGCCTGGCGGCCCCGCGATGGGGCTTCCCAATGTAATGACCTGGCGAATGTCCTGCGGTATTTTCTTGGCCAGCTCCCGGGCGAACACTCCCCCCAGGCTATGGCCGACCAAGCTGATCTTGGCCCCATACGTCTGGTGCAACTGTGCCACCCGCTCCAATAGCCTGGCGCGCACCGCCGGGTTCATGCCCAGGTTCATGCCCTGCTCCCAGCCGTGCGCGGCGTAGCCCAGATCGGTCAAAAATTGCCGTAGCGGTACCGTCATCGTGTCACTGGTGCCAAACCCCGGAATCACCAGCACCGGATGATGGCCTCTGGGGGAATTTTTGGGGGAAATGCGCGTCAGCAAACGCTGCGCTGCGAAATAGGTGCCCAGTTCGAGCAAGGCACGCACTTCCAGGAGCAACAACAACCCGGAAGGTGGTTTCAGGGGCGGTTGCGAAAGCGAGGGGGAAGATAGGGGCAAAATATGGCTCCAGGGCTTGTTGGATGTGCGGGAGCAGCTATTTATTTTGCAGCATGTCACGCAGCTTCAGGTGGATGCCGCCAAAGCTGCCGTTGCTCATGCACAGGATATGGTCGCCAGGCTGCACCTGCTGGCCCACCTGCGCCACCAGCGCGTCAATGCTGTCGGCCACCCAGGCGCGCGCACCCAGGCCAGACAGTGCGGCGCGTGCATCCCAGTCCAGTCCACCCGCGTGACAAAAAACCAGATCGGCTTCTTCCAGACTCCAGGGTAACTGGGCTTTCATGGAGCCGAGTTTCATGGTGTTGCTGCGCGGCTCGAACACGGCCAGGATGCGTGCGCTGCCGACTTTGCGACGCAATCCGTTGACGGTGGAGCGAATGGCTGTGGGGTGGTGGGCAAAGTCGTCGTAGATCGTCACGCTGGATGCCATATTGCCCTGCCAGGGTACGCACGCACGCACTTCCAGACGCCGTTTCACATTCTCAAAGCACGCCAGCGCCGCCGCAGCGGCTTCGGGCGCCACACCCACGTGCTCGGCAGCGGCTATTGCGGCCAGTGCGTTGAGCTGGTTATGCACCCCGGCCAGGCCCCATTGCACCCGGGCAACGACCCGGCCCTGGCGCAGCACATCGAAGGCATCGGGTGCACCCTCCGCCGTAAAGTCGCTGATTGCTGCGCCAAAGCTCCACACCGGACTCCAGCAGCCCTGGTGCAGTACGCGCACAAGGCTTTCTTCCAGACCGTTGACCACGATGCGCCCATTGCCGGGAACCGTGCGTACCAGGTGGTGAAACTGGCGCTCGATGGCCGCCAGATCGTCAAAAATGTCGGCGTGGTCGAACTCCAGATTGTTCAATACCGCCGTGCGCGGGCGGTAGTGCACAAATTTGCTGCGTTTGTCGAAAAAAGCCGTGTCGTATTCGTCGGCCTCGATCACAAAGCTGGAGCCCACGCCCAGCCGTGCCGAAACACCAAAATTCAGCGGTACGCCACCAACCAGGAAGCCGGGCTGCAGCTGCGCGCACTCCAGTATCCAGGCCAGCATCGCACTGGTCGTGGTTTTGCCGTGCGTGCCTGCGACTGCCAGCACATGACGGCCTTGGAGTACATGCTCGGCCAGCCATTGCGGACCGCTGGTATAGGGCAGCCCTGCGTCGAGAATCGCTTCCATGAGCGGGTAGCGCGGGGAACCGTCTGCCAGACGCGCACGGCTGACGACGTTACCCACGACAAAGCAGTCGGGTGCCAGCGCCATCTGGCTGGTGTCATAGCCCTCGATCAGATCAATGCCCAAAGCGCGCAGCTGCTCGCTCATCGGGGGATAAACGCCGCTGTCGCACCCCGTGACCCGGTGCCCCGCTTCGCGCGCCAACGCGGCCACCCCACCCATGAAGGTGCCGCAAATGCCTAAAATGTGAATATGCATGCGGCGATTTTAGAAGGCGATGGCGCGTCCTTAAAATCGCATGCTGCTACTTTCTCGTTATTCCCACAAGGACGGTTATGAATTTGCAAGATTTGAAGATTTCCACCCGTCTGGGCCTCGGCTTTTCAGTTCTGATACTACTTGTTGTTTCGATGGCTGGCTTTGGGCTGGTGAAGGTCAAAGACACCAACCATTCAACCCAAACACTGTACGAAGACCGGGTGGTGCCGCTCAAACAACTCAAGGTGGTGTCGGATATGTACAACATCAATATCCTCAATGCCACCAATAAAGTTGCAGCAGGGCTGCTTGCCCCCAGAGCCGCATTGACCGACATGGATACCGCCAACGACAAGATCCGTGCGCAATGGAGCGCGTACAAGGCCACCTACCTCATAGAGGACGAAAAGCGCGCCGCCGCCCAGGCTGAAGACCAGATGGCCAAACTGCAAACCGTGCTGCCCGCCCTGCGCACCGCGCTGGAAAGCGCAGACAGGGAAAAAATCGCCGCCATGCTTCCTGTCCTCTATGCCAGCATCCCCCCGCTCATTGAAACGCTGGACCGGCTGGCAGAAATTCAAATCGAGGAAGGCAAGGCCGAGTATGCGCGTGCCACCCAGACCTATAACAGCACGGTCATGCTGTTTGGTCTGATTGTCCTGCTGGCCGTAGCAGCAGGCGTCATCATTGGCTGGCGTCTCATTCGTGCCATCGCCACCCCGATTGACCAGGCGGTCGCGCTTGCGAAAGCCATCGCCGAAGGTGATTTGACGCAACAGACCCACTACAGTGGTAATAATGAAACCGCTGTGCTGCTAGGCGCGCTCGATACCATGCAAGCCAGCCTGGTCAGGCTCGTATCCAGTGTACGCCAAGGCTCCGAGGGGGTATTGACCGCCAGCGCCGAGATTGCCTCCGGCAATAACGACCTCAGCGCCCGCACCGAAAGCCAGGCCAGTGCGTTACAGGAAACCGCTTCGTCCATGGAGCAACTGAGCTCCACCGTCAAACAAAATGCCGACACTGCACGCCAGGCCAACCAGTTGGCCCTGAATGCCTCGGCAGTGGCTGTTAAGGGCGGATCGGTTGTCTCACAGGTAGTGGATACCATGAAAGGCATCAACGACGCTTCACGCAAAATCGCCGACATCATCAGCGTGATCGACGGCATTGCCTTTCAAACCAACATTCTGGCGCTCAACGCCGCCGTCGAGGCTGCCCGTGCCGGGGAGCAAGGGCGTGGCTTTGCCGTGGTGGCTAGCGAAGTGCGCAGCCTGGCCGGACGCAGCGCCGAGGCAGCAAGGGAAATCAAGATACTGATCAATGCCAGCGTAGAGCGCGTAGAACAAGGCGCCATCCTTGTTGACGAGGCTGGAACCACCATGACCGAGGTCGTGGGTAGCATCAAACGTGTCACCGACTTGATGGGTGAAATCAGCGCTGCCAGTAACGAACAGGCAGCAGGTGTTGCGCAAGTTGGCGAGGCAGTGACGCAAATGGATCAATCAACGCAGCAGAATGCGGCGCTGGTTGAACAAATGGCTGCCGCCGCCAGCAGCCTCAAAAGCCAAGCACAGGAACTGGTGCAAACCGTGGCCACTTTCAAATTGGCAAATACTCCGGTGGCTTTGGCTGCGTCACGGGGAAACATCCGTTCCGTCGCATCCAAGGCAGGTTCATTCCAGGGTCAGGAGCGTCGTGTCAACGCCAAACCAGCTGGAACACCCGCCAAAAAGTCTCCTCCTACCTTGACCCATAAACCCGCCGCCAGCTCCGACGATTCCTGGGAAACATTCTGAAGCCGCCCGCACCAAATCCACCCCGGTGCGAAGCGTGCTATCTCACCGGGTAAGATAGCAAAAATTATTTTCCAGGGAAATCATGTCCAAAGCGCTCAAATTTCTGATATTCATTTTCTTCGTGGTGTTTATCACCTCTGGCACATTCATGGTGCTCATTGTCAACGCCGACGACAATTCAGCGCCCTGGATTGCCATGCTGGCCCGCAACCACGGCATTGTGTTCGTCTGGCATCTGGCCTGCTGGATGACTTTGGGCATGTTCTCCAATTACTACTGGGACCTGTTCAACATGGGCAAGGGTTTTGAGTCCTTGCAGGTCGAACGCATCATCCTGCCTTTGCTGGTTTCGCCCATCGTTTTTTACCCGACCTACAACCTGTGGCTCTCCAGCAGTTCGCAGAGTTTCATATTGTTTGAGGTCATCGCCTTTCAAAGTGGATTTTTCTGGCAAGCGCTGTTCACCAAAGCCAAGCCTATGGAGCCGGCAGCCACCACCATCCCCTGGTCCGTGAACAATACTACGGCACGCCCGGCGGCGCCCGGAAAAACAACGCCAACAACGTCCGGCGCAACAGAAATCACCCGATGAAGCCTTTGTCCATCCTTGTCATTTCTGCCGTCCTGGCTCTGCCCGTGACCGTCCTGGGGCAGGCCGCAGCAGCAAGTGCACCCATCGCCGCAGGCACCGGCCCTGGGGTTCATAGCCCGAACAGCCCGGTTCCTCCGCTGGAAGAGCGTGCTGATGTATTGCCCTGGTCAATACTGACCGATATCAAGACCAAAGTCGAAAAAAACCGCCTCCTGCCCATCTTCCCGGCGACCGTGTTGGCACTGAACCAAAAGACGCAGCGCGTGCAAGGCTTCATGATGCCACTGGACCCGGGCGAAAAGCAAAAGCATTTTTTGCTGAGTTCGGTGCCTTTGACCTGCGCTTTTTGTGTACCAGGGGGGCCGGAGAGCATGGTCGAAGTCAAAACCAAGGTTCCGGTCAAGTATTCCATTGAACCCGTGGTGGTGGAGGGGCGGTTCGCCGTTCTGAAAGACGATCCATACGGCCTGTATTACCGCATATCGGATGCAACGCCGGTAAAGTAGGCTCAACCGACTTAATCGACTTAAGTGTTTGCCTTAATTGTGGTGAAATGCCGACTTCGGCCATGAACACTTACACTCATCCCTATGTCACACTACAACACCCCCTTTGAAATCCACGTCCATGGACAGGTGTCCATACGCGCCGATGTAAGTTTTGCGCAGATGCAAGAGGCGCTCAAACCCCTGTGGCGGTACGCAGGGGCACGGTCCTTATCGGAAGGAGCCAGTAGCGCATATGAAGATGAACCTGGCATTCAATTCGATATGCAGACACACCTGTTGCAAATGTGCTGGACGGTTGCCGGGGATGATGATTTTCGTCAAACCCTGGATGAAATGTGCATGAACATCAATGAACTCGCTGATGCGGGTGCGGTGATTGAGGTAACCTTTTACGATACCGATTTTGATGATGAGTCAGGGCCTTCGGAGGACGAATCGGGGGATGATTTCGTCATGCTGTTTGTAGGTCCCAATCCGGCTGCCATCATGCAGGTGCAAAGAGATTTGCTGGTGCAAGATGTCGTGAGCCTGATGGAGCGCCATTTCGATGAAACCGAACTCGTCGGCGTGGTTACAGAAATTGACAAACTGTTCACCCAGCGGTTTGATGCACTGGTGAGCTCGCTTGAACTGGGCAAGCCCGCCAGCGGATTCGGCGGCAACCACGGCGCAGGCCACGGTGGCGGCAGAAAACCCCGGCATCTGCATTAAGGTTTATGTTGTAAGCATGCTCAAGAAAATCAGCGTTGATCAGTTACGATTGGGGATGCATCTCAAGGAATTTTGCGGCTCCTGGATGGAGCATCCCTTCTGGCGCAGTGCATTTGTGCTCACAGACCCGAAGGACATAGCTGCCATTCTGGCCAGCAGCATCAAGGAGGTCTGGATTGATACGGCCAAGGGCATTGATGTACCAACGGGGGAGCCCACCGTATCCGAAGCCGAGTCGGAAGAGCAGGTAGAAGCCGAGTTGCAGCGCGCAGTCGAAGCACGGCGCGAAATTGCCCCGGTGGCAACCGCCGTTGAAATGCAGCGTGCCGCCAAAATATGCCAGCAATCCAAGCAGGCCGTGATTTCCATGTTCGAAGAAGCCCGCATGGGCAAGGCGGTGGATACCGGGGGTGCCAGGAAGCTGGTCGAGGAAATCTCGGACTCCGTGGCACGCAATCCCAGCGCGCTCATCAGTCTGGCGCGCCTGAAGACGGTGGACGATTACACCTACATGCATTCGGTCGCCGTTTGCGCCATGATGGTCGGCTTGGCAAAGCAGGTAGGGCTTGATGAAGAACAGACGCGCCTGGCGGGCATGGCAGGTTTATTGCACGACCTTGGCAAAGCCCTGATGCCCATGGATGTGTTGAATAAACCGGGTAAGCTGACCGATGCGGAGTTCAAAATCATTAAAACCCATCCGGTCGAAGGCCACCGCATGCTATTGACCGGGAAAGATGTACACCCCCTGGTGCTCGATGTCTGCCTGCACCACCACGAAAAGACCGACGGATCGGGCTATCCCAAAGGCTTCAAAGATAAGCAGATCAGCCTGTTTGCCAAAATGGGTGCCGTGTGCGATGTGTACGATGCCATCACCTCGAACCGGCCCTACAAGGCGGGGTGGGACCCGGCAGAGTCGCTGCGCAAGATGGCGGAATGGTGCAATGGCCACTTTGACCCCCAGATATTTCAGGGCTTTGTCAAAAGTCTGGGCATTTATCCGATTGGCTCTTTGGTGAAACTCACATCGGGCCGTCTGGGGGTGGTGACCTCGCAAACCGGAAAATCCCTGACAACACCTATGGTTAAAGTTTTCTTTTCGACCAAATCCAATATGCGCATCACTCCCGAGACCATTGACTTGTCGAAACCGGGTGTTACGGAAAAGATTGTGAACCGCGAAGACCCGGCCAAATGGCGTTTTGCAGACCTGAACGAGTTGTGGTCCGGGCAATCCAAACCCGTCTGGTAGACTTGGTGGCATTTTTTGGCTGTATCGCTTGCTGGATAAGCGGGTGCAGCTATTAAACATATAGCACCTCAACTTGACTACGGCATAAATGCTTTTCAGCGATACTAGCGCCCTTTAAACCTATAGGGAGTGTTTGGCAATGGGAATGCTGCAGGAGTTTAAGGAATTTGCTGTCAAGGGGAACGTGGTTGACCTGGCGGTGGGTGTCATCATCGGCGGGGCATTTGGCAAGATTGTGGATTCCGTAGTCGGTGACCTTGTTATGCCGGTGGTGGGGGCAGCAGTTGGCAAACTGGATTTCTCCAACATGTTTATTGTTTTGGGAAATATCCCTGCGGGCACCGCAACGACGCTGGATGCGTTGAAGAAGGCAGGCGTTCCGGTCTTTGCTTATGGGAGCTTCATTACGGTGGCCGTGAATTTTGCCATCCTGGCTTTCATCATCTTCCTGATGGTCAAGCAGATCAACCGTTTCAAAAGGGAAGCACCGCCACCAGCGCCCGCTCCTGTGGTCGAATCTCCTATCTCGGAGGAGGTGCTGCTGTTGCGGCAAATCCGCGATAACCTGAAGAAGTAGCGCGCACAAAGGCGTCGGTTCAGTGCGCCTGCGACCTCGCGGGTTTGGCGTGATCCAGATCGGGGCGCTTCCAGGGATCCACATGGGTCATCAGATTCAAGACCCGATGGTGTTGCAGTACACGCTGGCGTGCTGCAACGGCGATGTCGTGCCCGGCCTCAACGTTGATGGTTGCATCGACCTCGATGTGCGCATCCACAACGATCATGTCGCCCATCTTGCGTGTGCGCACATCATGCACCCCGCTGACGCCCGGCGTTTGCTCCAGTGTCTGGCGGATAGCGGCAACCTCCTGTGCGTCTGCAGCCCTGTCCATCAAGTCACGCAGCGCACTCCAGGCAAACTCCCACCCCATCCTGGCCACCATAAAACCCACGATCAATGCCGCAATCGGGTCCAAAATCGGGTAACCGGCCAGATTACCCATGATCCCGATGCCAACCACCAGCGACGAAGCCGCATCCGAGCGCGCATGCCAGGCATTGGCAACCAGCATGCTTGACTTGACCCGTTTGGCCACGGCCAGCATGTAGCGAAACAACAACTCTTTGGTCACCAACGCGCCACACGCCACCCACAGTGCCAGAACATGCACCCGTTGCACGGTTTCGGGAGATTCGAGCTTGTGAAACGCGGACAGCAACATCCCCACACCCACCGCCAGTAACAGCACCCCAAGCACCAGCGAGGCAGCGGTTTCAAAACGCTGGTGTCCATACGGATGGTTGACATCGGCATCCTTCTGGCTGTGGTGGCTGGCAAAAAGAACCACGCAATCGGCGATCAGGTCCGATAGGGAATGCACGCCGTCAGCAATCAAGCCCTGGGATTTGGCGAAAATGCCCGCTGCAATCTGCGCAACGGTCAAGACGAGATTGACCGCTATGCTGACCCAGGTGCTGCGCCAGGCCGCTATCGCCCGTCTGGAGGCGGAAGTGGCCTGGTCGGAGTCCTCGGTGTCATCATCAACAGAGTCATGGTCGTGGAAATGCATGGTAGGGCATGGTAGAAAAAAGGTACAGACCGGATGGTGGGTACATTGTGCGGCAAACCTGTCGCGCTACACTCATCCGCATGAACATCCCGCGTAAGAGACTGTGGTCATTCTGGTCATTCCTGTCGTTGCGGCAAACCCTGTTTGTCGGAGCCGGACTGGGAATTTTGCTGCCCGCTCTTGCATTTGCCTACTTTCAAATCATTGGGAAACTTGGCTCCGACATCGAAAACCGGGTGCGCGCACCTTTGCACCAGTATTCAGAAGTACTAGCACACGGGCTGGGGACTGCCCTGTGGAACCTCGACCAAACCTATGCCAACGACTTGTTGGCAGCCGGAATGCGCAACCCCGATGTGGTGGACCTGACGGTGATCGACGAATTCCAGGTGCCATTCGTGGAAAAACACAGGAAGCATCCAGGAGCGGGGGTAGTTCTGCAAGACAAACACGCAATTATTTACAACGGCATCCGGGTGGGGCATCTCGTGGTGGCAGCAAGCACGGCACGGGTTGAGCGCGAGTTTTTTGACGACTTGAAAAAACTCGGGCTGGCATTGCTGGCGCAGGTGGCATGCTCCCTGGCATTCATCTGGCTGTTTTTTGATCGCCGCCTGGTGCGCCCCCTAGAGAAACTGCAAATGGGCGCGCGCAGACTGGCACTTGGCGAACTTGATGCCCCCCTGCAACTGCAAAGAAACGATGAAGTCGGCCGCCTGTCGAACGATCTGGATGCCATGCGCAGCAACCTGGCCACTTTGATGGCCGAGAGAGAGCAAAAAAACACTGCCTTGCAACTCGAACTCGAAGGACGCAAACAGGTGGAAGCCGAGTTGCTGGTAAGCCAGGCCAAATTCGCCGGCATCTTCGATGCATCGCCGATTGCCATGACGGTGTCCCACATGGGCGGCGATTGCACCATTCTGGATGTCAATGCGGCCTGGACACGGGCCTTTGCGCGCGACAGGGAGGTTGTCTTGGGCACCAATGGCGAGCGCAATGGCATGTGGAAAAGCCTGGAAGTGCGCAGCAAAATTCTGGCGCGAATCCACTCCGAGGGAGAAATCACACGCATGCCAGCCTGGATGGTGCGCGGACGCGATCTGCCTGACATGTTGTGCGAGATATCCGGGCGGGTCCTGCAGATTGGGGCGCATCCCCTGTTGATCCTGGCATACGAGGACGTAACGCACCGTTACCAGTACGAAGCCGATATTTTGCGGCTCAATGCCACCCTGGAGCAGCGCGTTACTGAGCGCACACAGGAGCTTTCAGACGCCTTGGCGCAACTGACAACCGCCAAGGATGAATTGGTTCGCTCAGAAAAATTATCGGCACTCGGCGCGCTGGTTGCAGGCATTGCGCACGAACTCAACACCCCGATTGGCAACAGTCTGACCGTTGCCAGCACATTGGAGTCTCACACACAGGCATTTGTCGATAGCATATCCAAAGGACTGACACGCAGCCGACTCGAAAACTTTGTGAACGCCAACCTCCAGGGCACCGAGATACTGATGCGCAGCCTGCAACATGCAGCGGAACTCATTACCAGTTTCAAGCAAGTAGCCGTGGACCAGACCAGTGCCAATCGCCGCAGTTTTGATTTGCGTACCACCATCGCTGAAATACTGATGACGCTGGGGCCGACCTTGCGCAAGTCCAGTCACAAGGTAGAGCATCAAATCCCGCCAGATATTTTGATGACCAGTTACCCAGGCCCCTTGGGTCAGATCATTACCAATCTGGTACACAACGCACTGTTGCACGCCTTTGAGGGGCGCATCAATGGCTTGATTACCATCGTGGCGACCACCACCAACCCCAGCCCCGGCACGGACGGCTGGGTGGAAATCACCGTGCGCGACAACGGTGCGGGCATACCGGCAGAGCACCTGAGTAAGGTGTTCGATCCGTTTTTCACCACCAAATTTGGCAAGGGCGGTAGCGGCCTGGGCCTCAACATTGTGTACAACTTGGCCACAACCATCCTGGGCGGGCGCGTGCGGGTTGAAAGCACGCTCGGGCAAGGTACATGTTTTGTGCTGGAGCTGCCCTTGTTGATGGAATGAATTAAAATCCGCCCGCCCTATGAAACCTGTCCACTACACCCGCGCCCAGTCTCTACCCGCGATCCTGAATCAACGCATTGCCATCCTGGATGGCGCCATGGGCACCATGATCCAGCGCCTGCGGCTGGACGAAGCCCAATACCGTGGCGAACGCTTCAAGGATTTTCACCGCGATGTCAAGGGCAATAACGAGTTACTCAGCCTCACCCAACCACACGTCATTCGTGACATTCACGAAGCTTATCTGGCCGCTGGCGCTGACTTGGTAGAAACCAATACCTTTGGCGCAACCACCATCGCCCAGGCGGACTACGACATGGCAGACCTGGCGGTGGAAATGAACCTGGCTTCGGCACGGTTGGCACGCGCCGCCTGCGACAAGTTTTCCACTCCCGACAAACCACGTTTCGTAGCGGGTGCCATTGGCCCCACGCCCAAAACTGCCAGTATCAGCCCCGATGTCAACGACCCTGGTGCACGCAACATCCACTTTGAAGAGTTGCGCCACGCTTACCATGCCCAGGTTCAGGCGCTGGTGGAAGGCGGCAGTGATGTGTTGCTGGTAGAAACCATTTTTGATACCTTGAACGCCAAGGCCGCACTGTTTGCCATTGACGAATATTTTGCAGCCAGCGGCGAGCGGCTGCCTCTCATCATCAGCGGCACCGTCACAGACGCATCGGGCCGCATTCTGAGTGGCCAGACCGTAACCGCCTTCTGGCACAGCGTACGCCACGCCCAACCTCTGGCCATCGGCTTGAACTGCGCCCTGGGTGCGGCATTGATGCGCCCCTACATCCAGGAACTCAACCGGGCCGCGCCCGATGTGTTCATCAGCTGTTATCCCAACGCCGGCTTGCCAAACCCCATGTCCGACACCGGGTTTGACGAAACACCCGAAGTCACCGCGCGCCTGATGCGCGAGTTTGCGACAGAAAAACTGGTCAATCTGGTGGGTGGATGCTGCGGTACCACACCGGCCCACATCAGCGCCATCCACCAGGCTGTGGAGCCACTGGCGGCACGCACACCGCAACGCCGTTATTTTTATCCGGAGCCGTCGTAAGTCGTAAGGGCTTCCAGCGCTGCAAGCGCTGCAAGCGCTGCAAGCGCTTCAATCGCTGCACGCTGGCGCTGCGCCCCCTGGCCGCAAATACGGGTGTACGGCACACCCCACGCGGCCAGACGCTGCACCAGGCGCGCATGCACCACCGCACGCGCCTGTGCACCATCGCGCAAAATCCCATCCGCCACCCAGGGGATATCCGGCTCCAGCACCAGGGTCAGGGCGTAACGCCCATGCAGGGCGCGCGCCTGTGCATACAAACCCGCATCATCAAACAGGCAATCGCTGTAGATGGCCGTCAGCAAAGGCGCCGTGTCGCAAAACACCCAGGCTAGCCCCAGGCGCCGGGCGGACTCCAGCGTTTGCTGCTCCTGCCGCACCTGCTCTTGCAGAATGTGGAGCTGTTCGTGGCGCTTGGGTGTGCGCCCCTGGCGTTCGCAAAAAATACGTAGATACTCCGGCACCCATAACGATACCCCACGGAAGTGGGCGGCCAGGGCCTGCGCCAGTGTTGTCTTTCCCGTACACTCGGCCCCGGCCAGACAGACCAGCCGGGGTTCGGTTGCAAAAGTGGCGGCTTCAGAAGTCAAGCGTAACGGCAGCGCGTAGCGTGCGCGGCGTGGCGGGGAACAGGTAAACCCCGCCCCAATATTGGGTGGGAGCCTCGCGCCAGTAGCTGCGATCCGTCAGGTTTTCCACATTCAGACTCCACTGAACGGCTTTGCCCAGCATACGGTTGCGATAACGCACACCGGCATCCAGTTGCCACGCTGACGGCAAGGTCACGCTGCCATCGGAATTCACGGTCTTGCCGTCTTCATGCGTCAACAAACCATTGACACTCAAACCCGGCACGGCCTGTAGCTTGTAATCGACAAAGACAGAGGCCTTGACTGTGGGCACATTGGTCACTTTCTGACTAACCAGTGCGGGATCGAGTGCAGCACTGTATTTGGCATCCAGCAAGGTCACGCTGGCTTGCAGCGCCAATTGTTTATTCACCTGTCCGACTGCCGAGAACTCCCATCCGCGATGGCGCGCTGTCTTGCCACCCGCCAGGCGCAACGGTATGCCACTGGCCGTGGGCTGGTCATCGGCATAGGGTTTATCGATACTGAACGCCGCAGCGGACAGCAGCAAGCGTGCATCGGCCTGCCACTTCACGCCCACTTCCGTCTGCTCGCTCTTGAGCGTTGGCAACACCTGACCAGCATTGACGAACTTTGACGGACGGTTGGGCACAGCCTCCAGCTCGGCTCCTTGTCCCCAGGATGCATACAACATGGCGCCAAGCTGTGGTGACCAGGACAACCCGGCCCAGGGCGTGTTTACCGTCTGGTCAATGGCAATCGCGCGTGAACCATCGCTGCGCGCACTGTTGCGACTTAATTGCGAGGTGCGCCATCCCAGGAAACTCTGCACGGACATCCCCAGATCACTGACCAGCGAACCATACACGTCCGTGGCGCGCTCACGGCTATTGGTGTTGAGATCGTTGGCGGACGGGTCTGCAGGCAACGTAACAGGCATGTTGATGTTGGTCGTGCCAACCCAGTTGTAGGCCTGTTTAGGTGCCAGATCGGTGTTCAGACTGCGCCCGGCCACCCCTAAGCTGATGCGGTGCGACAAACCCAACGCACCCACCTTGCCACGCAGGCGCGCATCCCAGGCCCAGGTGCTGCGCTCTTCGCCTTCACTGCGGTAATCGTAAATATCCACATCACCATTGGCGCACAGGCCGGGATAAACGTAATTGGTAGCCGAGCTGCACCCGTCGGGGAAAGCCAGCCGGTCGTTAATGGTGATGTGCTGCACGCTTGCTGCCAGACGTGCCTGCCAGTCAGCGCTGAGTTGCTGGTCCAGCGCAAATTGCACGTTGCCACTGGTAGCCTCAAACGGCTGCGACCAGCTCTGGTTGTTCAGATTCAGACGCGCATAGTTACTCACCGGTAGCGTGTCGCCAACACCATCGCCGTTTGCATCGAGCAAGCCCAGACCAGGAGCCGATGGCTGTTTCTTGTGGTGGTACTCCAGATCGGCAGACAGTTTGGTGCCGGGAGCCGCCTGCAAGGCCAGCGCCACACTGGCAAACTCACGCGAACCATGGGCCTGCTCGAAATGCGAGCGTAGGTTCTCTGCGGCAACATTGACCCGCACGCCAAGCGCATCCAGACTGGTATTGACATCCAGATGCAGTTTGCTGCCACCATTGCCATCTGCACCCACCGTTGCCGTGGTGAATGCCTCACGCTGGGGTGTCTTGGTAACGTAGTTGACCAGACCACCCGGTGCCGACACACCAGACTGCAAACCTGCCACGCCCTTGAGCACCTCCAGCCGCTCTTTATTCTCCAGCGCAAGGGGTGCGAAGTTGGACACAGGTAAGCCGTTGCGCAGGAAGTTATTACCCTGGTCCAGCAGAAAACCACGCACGGACAAACTTTCAATATAACCGGTCGTGTTGTAGCTGTCAGCCAGTGAAGCATCGAGTTTGACCGCCTGCGACAAACTCCCGGTAGCGGTGGCGGCCAACAGATCAGTTCCAATCACGCCAATGCTTTGCGGTGTCTGGCCCAGCGTATTGCCCATACTGCCGACATCCGCATGGTCCACATCCAATGCCGGAGCGGCACGAGCGGTTACGGTGACGCGCTCCAGACGCTGTGCATCGGCCTGCTGCCCCCAGGACGGGGCTGCAAACAGCAACATCAGCGCCGCAGTCATGGGAGAGGGATGGAAGGGTTTGAAAGAACGAAAAATTGCCATCGCGTATCCTTGTGTGTCGATGGCAGGGGGTGTGTAAAAACGCCACCATGCAGCCACAGAGGACCGGGCACCGGCGTTTCCATCACGCTTCCCTGCGCAAGCATTACCTTGATCAAGTTCCAGGGTGTCATCTCAGCCAAAAGCTCTGCAGCCTTGGCACCCCTAGCGTTTACAGTGCAGCATCCGTTGCTCCACTGGGAGGGCGATTGTAGTCAATGGCTGGTACGGATATCCCGCATGGGCTTTTCCTGGGCAGTGGGTTTTTTCCATCCGGAGTTCCTTGCTACAATCGCGCGGTGCATCAGGATCAACGCTGATGCAGCGCCGATGTAGCTCAGTTGGTAGAGCAACTCACTCGTAACGAGTAGGTCACCAGTTCGATTCCGGTCATCGGCACCACCCAATCATCTAAAGGCCGCTAAGGAACACCACCTAGCGGCCTTTTTCATTGGTAAATCAACGTTTTCCAGTACAGTAGCCGCTAACAAAAGCTATTGACTGCCAAGGCAAAAGCGGGGAACATATAGGGGAACAAAACGCCGGGGAACGGGATTTTTGATGAATGTTCCCCGGTTTCATAGGAGAAACCCATGTTGACCGATGCCCAATGCCGAAATGCCACGTGTTCCCCGGACAAGAAACGGGCGCGGTTCTTTGATGCGGCGGGCCTGTACCTGGAGGTATCCCCGGCTGGTTCAAAACGCTGGTTCTGGAAAACCTACGCCAACGCCAAAGAGGGGCGTATGGCTTTGGGCAGCTATCCAGATGTGACCCTTACGGCAGCAAGGAAAGCACGAGATGCGGCAAAGCTGCAAAAGTCCGAAGGGATTGACCCAGTTTATGCCCGCAAGGTTGAAAAGCTGAAAGCATCGGTAGGCACCGGCGACACACTTGAAGCGACTGCAACCGATTGGCTGAATCGGGGTAAACCTAATTGGAGCGATGCCCACTATGTCCGGGAGCAGCGCAACATTACGAAAGACCTGATGCCGTACCTTGGCAAGCGTGCCATCGGGAGTATCCAGCCGATAGAGCTTCTGGCCGTGATCCAGAAGGTAGAGGAGCGCGGTGCCTTGGACGTGGCACACCGTGTACACCTGACTGCGCACGGAGTATGGTGCCACGCAGTAGCAACTGGCCGGGCCGAGCGTGACATTACCCCGGACATCAAGAAGGCACTCAAGCCGCACATCAAGGAAAACTTGCCCGCCATCATTGATCCGGCGCAATTGGCGGGGTTACTGCGAGCAAGCGAAGCCTATCAAGGCGGGCCAGTGGTGCGTGCAGCGCTAAAACTGGTGCCGATCCTGTTTCAACGCCCCGGCAATCTGCGCACAATGCGCTGGGTTGATATTGATTTTGACCGCGCCTTGTGGAGTATCCCAAGCGAGGACATGAAGCGCACAAAAGCCGAAAAGATCAACGGACAAGCCCATGTAGTCCCCTTGCCATTGCAAGCTGTGGCAGTGCTGCTAGACCTTCAAAAGTTGACCGGGAGCGGGGTGTACGTTTTCCCCGGTTTGCGTGACCACAGTAAACCTATGTCCGAAGCGGCGGTAAGCGCGGCGCTGCATGCAATGGGATACAAAGGCACCCACACTTGGCACGGCTACCGGGCAACAGGCCGTACCATCCTGCGCCAGGTGTTGAAGTATCCCAAGGACGTTATCGAGGCGCAGTTGGCCCACACCGGGCAAATCACCCACGGCGGCGCTTATGACCGAACCACGCATATCGAGGATCGAACGGACATGCTGCAAGTGTGGGCTGACTACCTGGATAAACTGGCAGCGGGCGGCGATGTGGTCCAGTTCAAAGCGGCATAGATACCATAGGCACCTTATAGAAACCCCATAGACACCATGACCGACACACCACGTCCAAAGCTGACGCTGAAAAAGAAGCCTGCACCGCTGACAGCACCTGCAAGCGATGTGCAAAAAAGCACACCAGCCTTAAATAAAAGCGTCGAGAGTAAGCCCCCGAAGTCCCCCAGTCCACCGAAGACGGAAAAAGCCGCAGCACTCAAGGCAGAAAAAGAGGCCAAGCGCCTGGAGAACATTCGTCTAGGCAGCGAGGCCGCAGCGAGAAAACGGGCGCATCTGGCGCAGGCCAAACCATTGGTAGAAGCCTACTTCGCGGCGAAGGAAATCATCACGACCACGGTGCTGGTTGACGGGGTGGCGATTTACCGCCCTCTTGCAATTGGCACCCGCCAGCGCGTCATTGCCGAACTGCTGGCACTGCCCCAGTGCGAGGGCATATCAGCATCAGTGCTGAATGTACTGGTGTCTGAATTGCTGCACGCCCACACCACACAAGAAGCCTATCAGCGCGGCCTATTGCTGCTGGGTGAGCGCGTCAACCTTGACGGGAGCGTGGCGAGCGCAGTGGCACCGAAGCACAAGACCAAGGCACAGATGCAGATTGATCGCGCTGGCATCACACAGTAAAAAGTTTTAAGCCACGCCTTACCCGACGGGGGAAAACCGGGACACCCTGACCCGGCGGCGCTGGTTTTCTATTGGGGCGTGACAGGGAACGAGGATGGATGAAAAACCACTTAGCGATTTTCTAATGAGTGAAAAACAACTTGGCGAGTTTCTTGCCGAGGTTAGAGCGGAGCTAAAGGCGCGGCAAAGGGCATATTCAAAAGCAATGCGGAAGGAAACAAAATTGTTAGAAAGCCAGGGAAAGACTCTCATTGCGAGTCACGGCACCTTTCAAAACATGGACCTTGATCCCGTTGCTATTGCGGCGATAAGTTTAAGTGAGTTGTTGCGCGCAAAGTTTGCAACCAATGCGGATGATCGCCATTACCTACACGAGGCCGTAACCAGTGCTTTTTGCCTGGGGCGCAAATCAGAGATTTTGAACAATGAATATGAACATACGAGGCGCGCATCCAAAGCAACCAATGGTAGGCGGTTAATAGGTGCAACTTCACGGGCAAAAGTCGCTAAAGCTGCTGAGTCATTTAAGCATCTATCAAAAGAAAAAGCGGCTGCATCAATGGCTGGTGTCGTGAATCTTGATTCTGGCACTATTCGCCGGTATCTTTCCGAGATATACCCCGGCGACAAGTGGAAGCATTAAAACTGCAACGTATCAGCCGAAACGTCACAACGTACCGACTGATACTGCGCGACTAAACCGCTGATACTGCGCTGACTTTTCAGCCACCAAAAACGACATTGCACCCCTATCGCTGGAATCCACCAGCGAGACACACGAGGGGTTAGCAATGAGAATTTTGAGACTTCCAGAAGTCAAAGCGACATTGGGGCACAGTGCAGACGAGACGGTTTACGGCGCAATCCGGGCCGGGATGTTCACCGCCGGGGTAGCCATAGGACAGCGCGCAAAGGGTTGGCCTGATTACGAAGTGCAGGCCATTGCGGCGGCGCGGATTGCAGGCTACACCACCGAGCAAATCAAAACGCTGGTCAAGCAGTTGCACGCCAAGCGTTACGAGCTGGCGCCAATGATCCAGCCGCCTGCGGTCCAGCCCCAGACCGGGCCGAAGTGGTCAGCAAATGCGCTGGCAGCGTAAGGGGGCAATCAGCATGACCCCAACGCAAAACGGGTTGACCGCTGGTAACAGTCAACCCGTCAAAAACACCTTTAAGCAAGGCACCAAGTTTACAACGACTGGGCCGATTGAAGCTACCAAATTCGAGGTGCAACACCCGGTTTCAGGTATAGTTGCGAGAGGTGCTAAGCACACCATTTCCGAAGCGTCTAACCTCTACGTCAACGAGGTTTTTCCATGCCCAGAATTTATGGTTTTGGACGTGGGGAACGCCTACCCGCAAGGGCTGCGGCAGCGCTTCGGAGCTGTGCTTAAACCCCACGTCCATTCGCTTGATCTAAGCAGTCAGCGAATGGTTTTTGAAATTCCCGAAGGAATCAAAGCCATGAAAACCACCACGGGCGCATCGCCCACGACCACCCACGACCACCACCAGACTGACCTATTTTTTCAGGCCAGTAATCATCTCGCACTGGCGCTCTACCAGCTTCGGCACACAACCGGCGACCAAGGCATCAAGACAGCCGCAGGCCGGGCAAATGCAGCAGCAAGGGCATTGAACCAGCTTTGCAGCGCATTGGAAGGGGTGGCGGCATGAAGAACCCACCCAGCAGCATCCCCGGCATCGACAGCGCCAGCGCACTGGAAAAACTCTACGACCAGTCAGAAACCGACGCTACAGCGCTGGTACAGATGGCAGCCATCCTTCAAACGGTGGCACTGGCAACCGACAGCCTACGCCTTCTTGATGCACACCACAACGCGATGACGTATTTCCCAGATTTCAAAAAGCATATTGATGAAGCCGTTAAGTATCCGCGTGGTTGCATGGAAACGGATACCAGTTGCATCGTTGTAACCCTGGAGCACGTAGCCGACCAAATCCAGAAGATTGGTAATGACGCAGCGAAGCGGGCGATGAACGTTATGCAGGGGAGGACGGCATGAACGGCACACTCCAACGCACCACCTTTTCAACTTCGCGCCTGATGGATTTTTTCAGCCAAAAGGAGTTGACAGCGCAGACTGGACACCACGTCAATGACTGGCCGACGGTGATCTTGAAGGAGTTGATCGACAACGGGCTGGACGCTTGCGAGGAATCGCGCATTGCTCCATGCTTGCTAGTTACGTTCGACAGTACCGGCATCAGCGTCACGGACAACGGGCCGGGTTTGCCAGCGTCAACGATTGATGGCGTACTGGATTTTTCAATCCGGGAATCAAGCCGCGAAGCCTACGTTTCACCAACCCGAGGGGCGCAGGGCAATGCCTTGAAAACGCTGGTGGCTATGCCGTTTGTGATGGATGGCGACAACGGCGTGACAACCATTGAAGCCTGTAGCACCCGTCACATCATCACCCTGAGCGTTGACCGCATCAGGCAAGTGCCGGTCATCAATCGTCAGACAGAAGAGATTGAAAGTAAAAAGGGTACGTTTATTCATGTAGGGCTGAATAATTCACCTTGGTTAAAAACACCGCATGCAAAGTCACGTTTTTTACAAGTCGCAACGGACTACACCCGGCTGAATCCGCACCTTGAGCTGACCATCAACTGGCTTGAGGAGGTCATTGTCATCAAGCCAACGACCGACACTTGGGCTAAGTGGCTACCTGGAGACCCGACCAGTCCGCATTGGTACAACCTGGAACGGCTGGAGCGGTTGATAGCCGGTTACATCACCCGGCAACCGACCAAGACCGTGAGGGAGTTTGTCGCGGAGTTTCGTGGCTTGAGCGGCACTGGTAAGCAAAAGCTGGTGCTTGACCTACTGGGTTTGTCACGCGCACCATTGACTGCGCTGGCGACACCGGACGGGTTTGATCGCATTACCATCGCTTTGCTGCTGGATGCCATGCAGCGGAACTCCGCACCAGTTCAATCAAAACTCTTGGGCGAGATTGGCCGGGCGCATTTTGAAGCCAAGTTTGCCCAAAGCGGGTGCAGCATGGAGTCCTTCAAGTACAAGCGCATTTACGGCGAACGTGACGAGCAGCCGTGGGTGCTTGAAGCCGCATTCGGGTATGGCGAGAAGATTGAATCGCGCATCATGGTCACTGGCGTGAACTGGTCACCTGGCCTGCTGAATCCGTTTCGTGATCTGGCTGGAGTAAGCCTTGACACAGTGCTGACCCGGCAGCGAGTTGACCACGAACAGCCTGTTATGTTTGCCATACACATGGCTTGCCCACAAGTCAGCTACCTTGACCGGGGCAAGTCATCGTTGGTGATCGAATCAGATCAAGCGGCGGCGATTGTTCAATGCGCTGAGTTCACCACAAGAGAATGGTGCAAACAGGCGAAGGCGGAGGAACGCCACATATCGGCACGGCTGAACCGGGAAGATGCCTTGACAAAAAAAGGCAAGGTAAGCATCAAAGATGCGGCGTATCAGTGCATGGAGGCCGCATATCTAAAGGCCAGTGGCGGCGGCAAGTATCCGGCACACGCACGGCAGATCATGTACGCGGCGCGGCCATTTGTTCAGGAAATAACGGGTCTCGACCTTGATGACAAGTACTTCATCAAAACCCTTTTGCCAAGCTACATCGAGGAAAAGGGTGTTGCCTGGAACATCGTTTATGACGCAAGGGGTCATTTCAAAGAACCGCACACCGGGCACACCGTAGCACTTGGGACACTGGCAGTTCGGGAGTACTTGCGGGGCATTTCAGGATACAGAGTCAGTGAGCCGGAGTTCATCATTACAGAGAATCGGTACCCGACATTTGGGCCAAAAAACCGTTACCAGACAATTCTGTTTATCGAAAAAGAGGGATTCATGCCCTTGTTTGAACAGATCAAACTGGCGGAGCGGTACGACCTGGCGATCATGTCCACGAAGGGAACCAGCGTCACCGCAAGCCGTGAGCTGGTGGATAGCCTGTGCAGGGAAGGTAACGATGTTCGCTTGTTGGTACTGCACGATTTTGACAAGGCCGGGTTCAGCATTCTGCAAACATTAGCGAACGACACTTGGCGCTATCAGTTCACCAACAAGATCGAAGTCATTGATCTAGGCGTGAGGCTTGCTGACATTGCCGGATTGACCGCAGAGCGGGTACAGCACGTTGGTGACGACCCGGCAAAGAACTTGCGCGAAAACGGCGCAACCGAAGACGAAATCAAGTTCCTCTTGACCCAGCGGGTAGAACTGAATGCCTTTACCTCAGACCAATTTGTCACGTGGATTGAAGGCAAGCTGAAGAAGCATGGCGTTGAAAAAGTGGTGCCTGATGACGAGACATTGCAGGATGCTTACGAGCGCATTCACCGGATGGCCGAAGTTCAAAAAGTCATCGACCAAGCGATTGATGAAATGGATGATTCTGACCTTGAGGCACCGGACGACCTAGCTGATCGAATCCGTGAGATTCAAAACAATCACCCGACCATGACCTGGGACGAAGCGCTAAAACGCATCGTTATGGATGATGTTGTGGAGGCCGCAGCATGAACGGCACAACCACCCCACTCGAATCATTCAAGACCGCCATAGCTAATGCTGGCCTGACACCACCGGATGCGATCATTGGCGATGGCAAGATTCACCGATTCAGCACCAACGGCAAAGGCAGTGACGATGCAGGCTGGTACATCCTGCACCTGGACAAATTACCGGCTGGCAGTTTTGGCAATTGGCGCGAAGGCCACACAGAAACATGGTGCAGCGTCAAACGCGAAAAACAGACCAATGAGCAAAAAAGCGAATATGCAACGCTGTTGCGATCAATGCAAAATGCCCGGCACCGGGCAAAGAAAGCTGAACACGATGCAGCGGCGGAACAAGCGGCGGCGATATGGGCGGCAGCGACACCGATTACTGATCCAGCGGCGCATGGCTACCTGGTCAAAAAAGGCATTCAAGCCCACGGAACCAGACTGATTGCAGCATTCGCAGCGCGGGAACTTTGCCCATTCGGTAACTTGTCGCCATCATTGTCCGGGCCGCTTTTGGTGATCCCCAAGATGAATGCAGCGGGCGAGCTGCGCAGTCTGCAATTCATTGCCGAAGATGGCACAAAACGACCACTTACAGGCGGCGAATCTAAGGGGTGCCACTACCTGATAGACCAGCAACTCACAGCGCCAGCAAGGGCTGTAAAAATCGTTTGTGAAGGCTTTGCAACCGGCGCATCTATCCATGAAGCAACCGGGCACCCTGTAGCTGTTGCATTCGACCGGGGCGGGCTTGATCCCGTTTCAATGGCACTGCGCAAGGCAGACCCAGAGGCGGTGTTAATCGTTGCGGCGGATGATGACCATCAGACCGAAGGCAACCCCGGACGCACGAATGCGCAGGCAGCGGCGCTGGCAGTGGGCGGCGTGATGGTTGTTCCCATGTTTCCAGCGAACAGGCCAGACAGTGCGACAGACTTTAACGACCTGCACCAGATGGCGGGCGGCGGGCTTGATGCTGTAAAGGCGTGTTTTGTCGAGGCTATAAATTCAATAGCTGTACCCGCACATTCCACGGTGGCTATCGGCCAAAATGAACCTGAAATAGTGCCAGCTGATGTGTCAGTAACTGCGCCAGTGATCGAAGCTGATCCAGTGCAGGCAGCGGGCAGCGAACCACCAATGCCGGGCAGCGATACCACCGAAGGCGCGGAGCAATCGCCAGAGGTTGCATACAACGTTTTCCCCACAATCGAGGGCAGGCCGGATTACATCGTGCTTGATGATTGGGCAGAGGACGCAAGCGGCAAACACAAGCCGGGCGTGTACCACTGCGGAATCAAGGTCAACAAGAAAACCGGCGAACCAGAGGGCACGTTTGATAGCTGGATATGCAGCCCCTTGCATGTTGATGCCATCACATTCGACGCGCAGAACAACAACTATGGCCGATTGCTTCGGTTCAAAACCACCATAGGCAAATGGCGCGAGTGGGCCATGCCGATGGAACTACTCGCGGGCGACGGCGCGCAGCTACGCGGGGAACTGTTGGCAATGGGCGTTGCTCTTGACCCCGGCAGTGCAAGGTATCAGCTACCTATTTACCTGCAATGGAAGGAACCCAAGCGCCGCATGCACTGTGCATTACAAGTGGGCTGGTGTGGCAATTCGTTCGTATTGCCTGATACCGTGATCGGGCCGCAGGCAGCGGGCGTGATCTTTCAATCTGGCGAACGTGGACACGAGGAACATACACAGGCCGGGACGCTGGCAGGCTGGCGCGAAGGCATCGCAGCAAGGGCCGTAGGCAATCCGTTGTTGATGTTGGCGCTATCGGCATCATTCGCCGGGCCGATGCTGGCCAGGTGCAATGCCGAAGGCGGAGGCTTCCACGTTGGTGGCGACAGCAGCACCGGCAAAACCACCTTGATCGAGGCGGCATGCGCTACTTGGGGCGGGCCTGGATTCAAGCGCAGTTGGCGCGCAACGGCAAACGGCATGGAAGGCGCGGCGGCGATGTTTAATGATTGCTTGCTGGCTTTAGACGAAATCAGCGAGTGTGACCCGAAGGAAATCGGGAACATCGTTTATTCGCTGGGTAATGGATCGGGCAAACAACGTGCAAGCCGAAGCGGCAATGCCCGTAGTGTGACCCGCTGGCGCTGCTTTGTCATATCCAGTGGTGAACGCACCATTGCAACCGCCATGCAGGAAGGCGGATTCAGGGCAAAAGCGGGGCAATCTGTACGACTGTTGGACATTCCAGCGGCACAGACCTATGGAGCATGGGACTCCTTGCACGATGCAACAAGCCCGGCGGCGTTTTCGGATGCGATCAAGCGGACGGCAGTGCAACACCACGGGCATGCAGGGCGTGCATTCCTGGAAAAGCTGACGCGCGACACAGCGGACTATTGCGCGGAGCTTGAAAAAATCAAAGCACTGCCACTATTCGCAACCGATGGCACCGAAGGGCAAGACAAGCGGGCGGCGGCGCGGTTTGCCTTGATCGGCATGGCAGGCGAGCTGGCGACCGAGTACGGCATTACCGGCTGGTCAGTTGGCGATGCGATCAAGGCAGCGGCGCTGGTGTTCAAACTGTGGCAGGCCGGACGTGGCAAGGGCAACAATGAGCGCAGGCAGATTGCAGAAAAGGTGCAGGGCTTTATTGAACGGCATGGAGATGGCAGGTTTTCCAGTGTTGACTACACCGGCGACGTGCAGATACGCGACCGGGCGGGCTGGTGGCGTATCACAGGGGATGGCCGGGAATATCTGTTTACATCCGAAGGCATGCGCGAAGCATTGAAAGGATTCGACTTCAAGCGGGCGCTTGATGTGTTGCAGGAGCTGGGGGCATTGCCTGCACCTGGTGCGCATGGCGAGCGTGCGCGACCCATTCGGATTGCAGGACGTGTTGTAAAACTGTACCCAATCGACCCTGAGCATCTTGGAGACGGTCATGGCTCTTGAATCACTGTGGGTAACGTTAAAAAGTGACGTTACAGACGTTTCAGCCGTGCAAGCCAGTATCCATGCGGGTTACGGCTGTAACGGCGCTGAAACTGCGGACGTTTCAGCCGTTACAGCAGAAGTTGCAACCATGTGCACTGTAACGGCTGAAACGGCAGCAATTTTGCAGGCGTTACAGCGCAAACCCGCGCCAGTATTGGCTTGCACGCCTGATACGGCTGTAACGTGCAAAAAAATCGTTATCGAAGCCAATACAGCAAATGAGCTACTTACAAGCGACCTTCTCGCGCAACCGGCGGACCCAGACCGGAACTGCTACCCACACACCGAAGCCTGCAACACCGGCGAGCTGGCATTGATGGCTACCCGGCTGGAGACATTCAACCGACTGGGAATTGACATAGATCAAGCTGAAAAGCTGGCTGACCGGCTCAAGGATCGGGACAGAGAGCACGACGACCGGCATGCTTGCCTGGAATGCGTCAGCTTGTCTGGTGGCATTGGCGGCTGGCGCTGCATGGCATTCCGGCAACGTGGGGCGCGTGATCCGGGACTTGGTGACTTGGCAATGATGCTACAGCGCTGCCCGACATTCACCAGCGGGGAACCCAGCACCAGCGGTTACTACACCACAGCCAGGCCAGCCAATGAACCCATGCTATTGAAACAGGACCGCGCACCGGGACCGTGGCTGACTGCCAGTGAGACAGCGGCATCAAAGGAATACCACACCCACCATGCCAACTGCCCACAGTGCCAGGCCGCAGGGCGTGGGCACGTTAGCCATTGCAGTGTCGGGATGGATCTGTGGACTCAATATCAGCAGGAAGGGACAAGCAATGAATAACGTACAGCCAATGGTGACAACAGGCCAGGACGAAGCCGACACACTGGTGGCAAGGCTTCAAAAGGCCGGACATGGCGCACGCCAGTTACAGGATGGCACATGGCTGGCGCATCGCTGGGGGTTATCGGTACACCTGCCCGACATAACCGCGCTGAGGCGCTTTGCAAACAACGTTCTTGGAGGTACAAAAAATGTTTGATGGACTACTTGGCGGCAAGATTTACGGGCAACCTGCCCAGCGCACTGGCAAAAACAACAATACTTTCGTGGTTGCCAAGATGCGTGTACCAGTTGCGGATGGCGAGGGCATGTTTGCCAGCTTGATTGCCTTCGACAACAAGGCGCAGACAGCATTGCTGGCCTTGTCCGATGGCGATGCTGCATCTGTTGCTGGCGCTGTTACCGTCAAGGTGTGGACCGGGCACCAAGACGGTGTACCACGTCCTGCAGTTGATGTTGTGGTGCAGCAGGTACTGAGCGTGTACGCCATCAAGAAGAAGCGCGACAAGGCACAGGGCACGGACGACGATCAACCTCAGCAGCAGCCACGTACCGGACGCTGGGGCCGCACGCAGCAGCAGACTAGTGGCCCTGGCCACAAGTTTTGCACGAAATTAAGTCAGGCGTTTTCATCGTCGGCATCCACGGTATGCTCGGTGAACCATTTGCGCATTTTGTGATTTGACCAGGTCCATTCAAAAGGATGGGCATAGAGGTCGTTGTACTCAGGGCAAGCAGCATCAATATGCATAATCAGCGCCTCGCGACTGGGCCAGGAGCCGCGTTTCAAATAGCGATGACCAAAGGCGTTGTTGAGCAGCTCTCCTTGATTTAACCAAGAGGCATGTGCTGGTGTGAACCGTGGTCGCCACCATGGATTGGATCGGAAATATTCGTGCGTTTTTAATGCCGTGTGACTCGGATCACCGTCCTGAATCAGGAATGCTCCACGCATGTTTTGATGGCAACTTTGAAACCACTTCAACGATTCAATGTAGTGGGCAGCATCTTTACGTTCAGGAAAGAGGACGTGCATCTGCCCGCTCTGTACTGACAGAAACAGCAGAACATTTACAGTGCCATGACGGGTGTACTCGAACTCTTGCTGTTCAATGGAATGGGGAATGGCAGGGACGAATCGGGTTGCGTTCGATGGCTTGTAGATTCGGCATTTCATCGACACACACGACAAGAAAACCGTTATTAATCAATCTATTAGTATTTGCGTAGCACCACAAAACCTGTTCGGCACGGCGTTTGAACTCCTGATCAACGCGTGGGGTTTTCCAGTAGCGGGTGAGATGTGGTTGCAGGTCAACCTCATGCAAAATGCGTCGTATGGAGCGCGCTGAAATGTTCGACACAATCCCATCAATCACCGCTTGACGCCAATTCCTGGCTAGTCCAGTGGGTAATGTGCAATCCTTTGGCGATAGGTTCCAGACAAGCCAACTGCACGATCTGTGCGCGCACAACAGGGGGAAAAATCGGCAGGATGGCCGCAGCGTGGTAATTCTGAGAAGACTCCTTCAAGCCCCTCATTTTCATAACGGCGACAGACACGCCACACCGTC
>JADJFE010000012.1 GCA_016708725.1 Candidatus Aalborgicola bjergmarkensis | reverse complement strand
CTACAAGGCTTATGGAACGTGCGGGAACAGCTATTAAAAGTAGAGTTATTCGGTTTGCTGTAAAACCTCTACAGCACCCAGCCCGCGTGGATGGCGCATCTGGCTCACAATACAGATGCGCCTTTTGTCTCTGCGGCTATGGTGCGGTGTTTTAAGATGTGGGCATGGATGATCTGCTGCCATCGGTATACATTGAAACCTCCATTGTGAGTTACGTTTCTGCACGGGAGAGCAGCTCCCTGCTTGGTGCGGCGCACCAACTGGTTACGCGCAGATGGTGGGATCGTCGCAACCTGTACCGATGTTTCGTGTCTGATGTGGTTATCAGAGGAACAGAATGAATGATGAAATCCTCAGTGAGCTAAGAGCCATCAAAGAGGCCCTGGCCGGACAGTCTGGCTTCGATATCCGACGGATTACCGAGGAAATTCGAAAGGCCGAAGCCCAGAGCGAGGCCGAGGGGTGGAAACATATCAACGTCCCGTTACAACCTTTGCCCAACTCTACATTCCAGCGAACCCGCTTCGCCCACCGCTGAAATCGCGTGCAAGGAAGAAATTGATTGGTACTGTTTTGATAGCTACACCCGCACGTTCCATAAGGGCTACAGCCAAATTCATCCCTTTTTTTCGGCCCCATTCACCCCCAACCCGTCCCGCCCGTCGGGCGCGGATGGCGTGGATAGGCTATTTTTGAGCTGCCAATCGGCCTGCAAGGCTTATGGAACGTGCGGTAGCAGCTATCAAAATTGGAGTTTGCTGGTTGGCTGTGGAACCGCTGCGGCAACCGCCCTGCTGGGGAAACGGGAGTGTGGGAGTGTGCCTGCACTTGACAAGCCGTACCAATTTACGTACGTTGTATGACTTAGGAGTTCATCATGCAAACACTCTCCGCTAGCGAAGCACGCGCCAACCTCTATCGCCTGATGGATCAGGCAGCCGAGTCGCACCAGCCAATCACCATTGCAGGCAAGCGCCACGACGCTGTGCTGTTGGCAGCAGAGGACTGGCAAGCAATTCAGGAAACGCTTTATCTGCTTTCCGTTCCTGGCATGCGCGAGTCCATCAAAGAAGGAATGGCCGAACCCATCGATGCCTGCGCCAAGGAGATTGACTGGTGAGTTGGGAAGTCATTTACGCCAAGCACGTACAAAAGGACGCTCAGAAACTCGCTGCAAGTGGGTTGAAGGCCAAGGCCCAGGAGCTTTTGGCCATTCTCCAAGAGAACCCCTTTCAAAATCCGCCTCCATACGAGAAGCTTGTCGGCGATCTATCCGGTGCCTATTCCCGGCGAATCAATATTCAGCATCGCCTCGTTTACGAAGTTCTGCAAGAGCAGCGAACCGTCAAGGTTCTGCGCATGTGGTCGCGCTATGAGTAAGTCACGCCTTGATCTGCGCATCCAGCACCAGCACCAGCACCAGCACAATCTGGACGAAAGCCTTATAGAACGTGCGGGAACAGCTATCAAAACTGGAGTTATTCGGTTTGCTGCTAAACCTCTACAGCACCCAGCCCACGTGTATGGCGCATCCGGTCGTTGCGTTCATGCCACCGAACAAAAAATCTCACCGACAAGACAGGTCGGCCTCTTTGGCTCTGCGGCTATAGTGCAGGAAGCGAATTTGCTCACGCAACCGATCCAGCAGCCAGGTTGACGTAAAAACCGGCATGCTGCTTTTTCTGGGGGTGTTATGACTGCTCATTTATACAGTGCATCGGCTGCAAGCCTTATTGCATGCGTGTTTGCGCGGATGTCACCCGGCCATGTTATGGAGACAACCGCCATGTTAGGGAGACACGGGTGTGTCTCCCTATATTGAGTTCGATGAAGGGGAGCTAAGATGAACAAGTTTTGCCAAAGTTGCGGGATGCCGATAAAAAAAGATCCCCAGAATGGGGGAACGAATGCTGACGGAAGCAAGAACAGTGAGTATTGCAGCTACTGCTTTGTAAATGGGTCTTTCAGCTCTCCTGAAATAAACACCCCGCAGAAGATGCAAGAGTTCTGTATCGGCAAGATGAAGGAGTTTGGAATGTCTGGATTCTTAGCATGGATATTTACCAGAGGCATTCCAAAATTGAGACGATGGAAAGAGAAATGAATCATCGAACAAAACGCTCCAGCGGACGCGGGCCACGAAGCGGCCCGCGCCGCTGAGCATTGTCGTTAGCCAGCACAGAAACGCCATGCTCGCATACGACCCCGATCACTTTCCCGATCCAGATCAGTGGCTTGCCCTCGATGAGCAGCTTCGCATTCGTCTGGTTGAGCAATTCCATCGTAAGGCCCGAGTGCAGTTGCCGAACGTAAAGGCACACGCTGCATTTCACGCGATTGTCGAGAACCAGGTCGCCATGCAGCTTCCTTCTGTCGTCCGGGCCATGGAGCGACTATCGAAGCAAGGTCTGTCCCGTCACGACTGTATCCATGCCATCGGTTGGGTGCTTGTGCAGCATTTCCACGAACTGATGAACACCGACTCCGGTGATACTTCTCCCGTAGTCCAGGCACGCTACGACGCAGCGGTCGAGCGGCTCACCGCTGCGGGCTGGCGTGCACAGGTTGAAGAGTAGCAGTGCTGGCTAATAGCCTGTTTCGCCCTGGCGCTCTTGCTCTACGTTTTTGGCGCATCCCATCCAGGCGCCGGGGGCTTTGCCTTTCTTGGTTTCATTTTCGAACGCATGGCCTGGAAGAAGGTTTCGGACGCAATGGGGGAAGAAAAGTGAGTTACCCGGATGGAGCGCCGCCAGCACAGGTAATTCAACAATAAATCAGCCTGTAGGCCACGTGGAACATGCGGGAACAGCTCTTAAATAAAGAGCAACACTCCGATTAAAATCCGCCCCTTTTACGGACCCTCGCAAAAAACGCACCTCAAAACGCACCGAAGAGCCGTTCTGGCCGTTCTGACTGGCAAAATCCGGGTGTGTGGCGTTTCACATGCTCCACATCCGCTACGTCCTTCTTATTTTCCACCTACCCCTCAAGATTTGGCCCTGAATGATCTCAATTGGCATGTTGCGCGACGTTTGGGCGTTTCGCGGATTTATCTGGGGGAGTGTCAAACGCGAGTTTCAAACCCGCTGGCAAGGCACCCAGTTCGGGCCGATCTGGATTGTTGCCAACCCGCTGGCCACCATCTTCATCTTTACCGTCATCTTTGCCAATATCATGCGCCCCAGCCTGCCGGGGCATGATTCGCCTTACGCCTACAGCATCTACCTCTGCGCCGGGGTTCTGGCCTGGAATTTGTTTTCCGAGTTGCTCAGCCGCTGTGTGGGCATCTTTGTCGAGCACGGCAACTTGTTGAAAAAAATGCATTTTCCCAAGCTCGTTTTGCCCATCATGGTCATTACGTCCGGGTTTTTGAATTTTTGTATCGTCTTCGCCCTGTTTTTGCTGTTTCTGGCTTTTTCCGGCAATTTTCCGGGCTGGATCGTATTCGCCACGCTGCCGGTTCTGGCGGTGCAGATGGCGCTGACTGCGGGGCTGGGCATGTTTCTGGGGACCATCAATGTCTTTTACCGCGATGTACAGCAAAGTACCGCGCTGGTGCTGCAATTCTGGTTCTGGCTGACCCCTATCGTCTATGCGGCCAGCGGTCTGCCGGATTCTGTCAAGAGTGCGCTCGAATGGAATCCGATGTGGCCACTCATTCGCGCCTACCAAACCATTTTCCTGGAACACAAGGCACCCGACTGGTTGGGTCTGGCTTTTCCCGTTGCGGTTGCCGTGGTTTTCATGTTTCTGGGGGTGCTTTCCTTCCATCGCCTGCAAGGCGAAATTGTGGATGAACTATAAGAAATATCTATGGGCTACCTGACGGTTGACAATCTGGGCAAGGCCTACAAACGCTACCCGCGCAAGTGGGGTCGGGCGATGGAGTGGCTCGGCATGGCCACGCAGCACGAGCGCAAATGGGTGCTGCGGGGGGTCACGTTCAGCGTGGCACCCGGCGAAGCCGTGGGCATCATCGGCATCAATGGTGCGGGCAAAAGCACGCTGTTGAAAATCATCACCGGAACCACCCGGCCCACCACGGGCAGCGTGGCCGTTGGCGGCACGATTTCTGCGCTGCTGGAACTGGGATTGGGTTTTCATCCCGACTTCACGGGGCGGCAAAACGTCTACCTGGCGTCCCAGTTGCGTGGCATGAACAATGCCGAAATCGACGCCAAACTGCCGGAGATTGAAGCCTTTGCCGAGATTGGCGACTATATTGACCAGCCGGTGCGCACCTACTCCAGCGGTATGCAGATGCGCCTGGCGTTCAGTGTGGCCACCGCAGTCCGGCCCGACATTTTGATCGTGGACGAAGCGCTGTCGGTGGGCGACACCTATTTTCAGCACAAGAGTTTTAACCGCATTCGCCAGTTTCGCGATGCGGGGACGACGCTGCTGTTCGTCTCGCACAGCGCCGGTGCCATCAAAACGCTGTGCAACCGGGCGATCCTGCTGGACGGCGGCGTGGTGCTGCGCGACGACACGCCCGATGCGGTCATGGATTACTACAACGCCGTCATCGCCAAGCAAACCGCCGATGCCGAAATCCGCCAGAGCGAAGAAATGACGGGACAAAAAACCACCCGTTCCGGCTCGGGCGATGCGTGTGTGGAATCCGTCGAATTGCTGTGTGACGGCAACCCCGTGCGTGCCATCTCCAGTGGCAGCGCGGTCAGCGTGCGGGTGCGCGGCAAGGTGATGGCGCCGGTGGCTGAACTCACGGTCGGGATTCTCATGCGCGACCGCCTGGGCAACGATGTCTTTGGCACCAACACCCACCACCACGGTATCAGCAAAAACGATGTCGCCCAAGGTGCGTCGTTTTGCGTGGATTTTGATTTTGCCGCCCTGAATCTGGGTCCGGGCAGTTACAGCCTGACCGTAGCCCTGCACAGCCGGGAAGTCCACGTGGCGGGCAACTACGACTGGTGGGACCGTGTATTGGTGTTCCAGGTTTTCCCTGGTTCTAGCCCTTTGTTTACCGGCGTAGTAGACTTTCCGGTAGCCATTGGATGGAATAACTAACACGAGACATACAGAGACATACACATGAGTGAGCAGCCGCTCGTCAAGGACCGCGCCACGTATTTGCGGCGCATCAAGGATGCCCGCATTGGCGATCCTGCAGCGCAATACGAAGTTGCCCTGATGTACGCCAATGGCATTGGCGTTAAAAAGAGCGTGGACGAAGCGCTGACCTGGACGCGCGCGGCTGCGACAAAAGGCCACGTGGCAGCCCAATATATGCTGGGTTGCGCCTACCTGGGCGGCCTGGGGGTGGAAAAAGACGAGCAGGAAGCCCTGCGCTGGTTTTCCAAGGCCATCGAGCAAGGCAACGACAAGGCTGCGGTCAAACTGGCCAGGCTTTTTGAAGGCGCACATGCCACGCTGGCCTTCAAGGCCTATCTGAAGGCCGCAGAACAGGGTCTGGCCGAAGCACAAATGGCGCTTGGCGACTATTACGCCGCCGGGGATGGGGTGCCCCAGGACCAGCAGGCAGCCATCGAGTGGTACTACAAGGCTGCCGAGCAGGGCCACGCGCCAGCGCAATTTGCACTGGGGCACATTTGCGAACAAGGCATTGGCGTGGATGTGGACCTGGAGACCGCAGCGATGTGGTATGAAAAGGCCGCAGACCTTGGCATGCCCACAGCGCGCGTGGCCCTGGAGCGCACTGCCCCCACGACGGACGCGCCCGAAACGATCCCAGGCGAGCGCAAACCCGGAGCGCGCGAGCGCCGGGAAGAAGAGCAGCCGTGGATACGGTTTGCAGAAAAAGGGGGGCCGCAGGATCGGTATTGCCTGGGACTGATGTATGAGTTGGGTCTGGGCATCAGCAAGAGCATCAAACAGGCCAAGGTCTGGTATCTGAAGGCGGCTGAACAGGAGTCTCTCCCGGCCCAGCTGGCTTTGGCCCGGCTGTTGGAGACCTCCGATATTGAACAGGCCGTGTTCTGGTACCACAAAGCCGCCGAACATGGCAATGCGGATGCGCAGATGGCCATGGGGACGTTTTATGCGCAGGGGCGCGGTGTGGTTGCGGACCCGCTGAAATCCCTGTCGTGGTATGTGCGTGCCAGTGAACAAGGGCTTGCACAGGCGCACTTTCTGCTGGCAACTGCGCTGCAGGAGCAGGGGAAAAACGTCTCCATGCTCTCGGTCGCCCTGGCAGCCAAAGAAGGCATCCCCGAAGCCCAGTATGCGATGGGGCAGCGCTACGCACTGGGTCAGGATGTCGCGCAAAACTACCAGGAGGCATGCCGCTGGTATCTGCTGGCCGCAAACCAGGAACATGCCGAGGCGCAGTGCACCCTGGGTGACTACCACATAGAAGGCAAGGGCGTCAGGGTGGATCGCAAACACGCTTTCCTCTGGTACGAGCGCGCGGCCGAACAGGGCGTTGCGCGCGCGCAGTGGAATCTGGGTGAGTTGTATGCCACCGGCGTCGATGGCATCCCCGCAGACACCAAGCAAGCCATGCTGCTGTGCAAAAAGGCCGCCAACGCCGGATTTGCCCCCGCCCAGGCAACATTAGGGACTTTATTTGCCCAGGCAAAGAAGTACGAACGCTCCCTGCATTGGTGGGGCCTTGCTGCCGAACAGGACGATCTGGAAGCACTCTTCAACCTGGCCAACGCCTACCGTTTTGGCAAAGGGGTACCCAAGGACGAGAAGAAGTCTTTCTTACTCCTGATGCGCGCAGCCGAAAAGGGACTGGCTGCCGCACAGGCGCGCGTCGGACTGGCCTACGCAACGGGCACGGGGGTCGCGGAGGATCTGATCGAAGCCGCAAAATGGTTCATGCTGGCAGCCGCGCAAGGTGAACCCTCCGCCATTGCCAACCGGGAAAGAGCGCAGACTTCCATGCATCCGGCCCAGCTCGAAGAGGCAGCACGCAGAGCCGAACAGTGGTCTGGCACCATTTCAAAAATAACCTGAATCACAGGTCTTTTTTCCGCTTTAGTTTAGAGTCGAACGTGGGACGATTAGCCAATCCCTCACTTCCCATTCGACCTGATCGGTAATGATTCAAATCGGTTAACTGCCATGGCTGCCCCCAAATCACATTCTGTTGTGCAATGCCTCACGGCCATTGCGCAGCACCACGGCTTACAGGTAAATCCGGAGCGTTTGATCGAGGAAAATGCCCTGCCTGATGAAGAACCGCGTCCGGCGCTGGTCATTCGCATGGCCGCCGACATAGGGCTCAAAGGCAAGCTGTCCAAGCTGACGTGGAAAGGACTGTTCGCGCAAGAAGGCGTATTTCCCTTCATTGGCCTCATGAAGGATGGCAAGGCGGTCATTGTTGTTGGTGCGCGGGCCGGTGGCGGTGGCGCGCGCGCCGAAGTTGCCATCCTCAACCCCCTCATCCCGCAGGCCGCCGTGCACTATCTGGATGAGGAGCTGTTTACCGAGAACTGGAGCGGCAACGTCATCTTTCTCAAGCGCAGCCATGCGCTGACCGATCCCAAGCAGCCTTTCAGCCTGCGGTGGTTTATTCCGGAAATTATCAAGCAGAAATCGGCTTTTCGGGATATTGCCATTGCCTCGATCGCACTGACCATTTTGTCCATGGCCTCGCCGATATTTTTTCAGCTGGTCATTGACAAGGTACTGGTGCACCAGAGTTCCTCCACGTTATGGGTGCTGGCCATCGGAATATTCATTGCCATCACCTTTGAAACGGTTTTTTCGTACGTGCGCCAGCTGCTGACCATGGCAGCCACGAACAAGATCGATATGCAGATCACCCGCAGAGCCTTTTCCCATCTGCTCTCGCTGCCCATCGACTACTTCGACACCACCTCTGCAGGTGTTGTTGCGCGTGTCATGCAGCAACTGGAGAGCATTCGCGGCTTTCTGACGGGCCGGTTGTTCTATGCCGCACTGGATGTTGTCAGTCTGCTGATTTATATCCCTTTGCTGTTTTCCTACTCCGCCAAGCTGGCGTCGATTGTGCTGGCGTCGGCCGCGATGATTGCGATGATTATTGCGGCCTTGCTGCCCACCTACAAACGTTTGCTGGATCAGGTCAACATGGCAGAAGGTTCACGGCAGGCTTTGCTGGTGGAGACCATTCACGGCATGCGCACCGTCAAAGCCCTGGCGATTGAACCCGCGCAACGCCGCACCTGGGACCAGCTTTCCGCACAGACCATTACCGCGCACTTCCGTGTCACCCGGCTGGCCCTGAACGGCAATGCCGCTAATGATTTCATTGGTAAGCTTGTTCCGGTGCTCATCATCGTGATTGGTGCCCAGGGTGTGTTCGACAAGACCATGACCGTAGGTACCCTGATTGCCTTTCAGATGTTCTCGGGCCGGGTCATGGGGCCGTTGATCCAGCTGGCCGCCCTGGTCAATGACTTCCAACAAAACGCTGTTGCCGTGCGCATTCTGGGCGAGGTGATGAACCGGCCTTCGGAAGGCCGCAGCGGTGCAGGCGGTTTGCGGCCCATACTCACCGGAAATATCAGTTTTGATGATGTCACCTTCCGCTATCCCGGCGCCACTGCGACTGCATTGAACAAAGCCAAATTCTCCATCCAATCCGGAACCGTTGTCGGTATCGTCGGACGCAGCGGTTCAGGCAAATCCACCTTGACCAAACTCATTCAAGGCCTGTATCCGGTGCAAGAGGGGCTTATCCGGTTTGACGGCATTGATGCGCGTGAGCTGGAACTGGCGCATTTGCGCCGCCAGGTGGGTATCGTTTTACAGGAGAATTTCCTGTTTCGCGGTTCGGTACGGGACAATATATCGATTGCCAAACCCAGCGCATCTCTGGAAGAAATTGTGCATGCCGCCCAGCTGGCCGGCGCGGACGAATTTGTCGAACGTCTGCCGCAAGGGTATGACACGATGCTCGAAGAAAACGCCTCCAACCTCAGCGGCGGGCAAAAACAGCGCCTCTCCATCGCACGCTCACTACTGCTCAAGCCACGGATTTTGATCCTGGACGAGGCCGCCAGCGCGCTTGATCCGGAGAGCGAAGCGATCTTTATCGGCAACCTGTCCAAAATGGCCGTGGGGCGCACCGTCATCATGATTTCGCACCGACTCTCGACCCTGGTGAATTCCGATGCGATCATGGTCATGCAGCAAGGCCGGCTGGCAGACATGGGGCGCCACGAAGAATTGCTGGCCCGCAGTGAAACCTACCAACAGCTATGGCATCAACAAACAAGCCACCTGTAGCACCCAAATCCCAGGTAGCCGGTGGCGAAAACAAAACCGCCATCGACTTTCTGCCGGATGCGGATGAAATCGAACGCCGCCCATTGCCGGGCGGCGCGCAGATGACGGTGCACATTTTGTTATTCACCCTGGTCTGTTTCTTTATCTGGACCAACGTGTCCGAACTGGATGTCATCGTCAGCGCGCGCGGCAAACTGGTCACGCCCTTGCCCAATATCGTGGTGCAACCGCTGGAAACCGGTGTTGTGCAAACCATTGATGTGCGTGCCGGTCAGGTGGTACGCAAAGGGGACCGCCTGGCCACGCTGGACCCCACCTTTACACAGGCCGATGAATCCCAACTGAAAAGCCGTCTTGACAGCCTCAATACCCAACTGGCCAGTATTGATGCCGCATTATCAGGTTCTAACTCGGCACTGCCGAAGGCCGATTCGCCCGACAGCCAGATTCAGTCACGCCTGTCAACCGAACGCCAGGCCACCTACACCTCCCAGATGCGCCGCCAGAGCGAGTCCATCGCCCGGTTGCGCTCGTCGCTGGAAACCGCACACCGCGATGAGTTGGCGCAGCAAGCGCGTGTACGGGGCTTGCGCGAAATGGAAGCCATGGCTGCGGACCTGGTAGAAAAGAAACTGGCCGTCAGAAGCCGTTTGCTCGAAGCGCGCGACCGGCTGCTCGAAGCCGAACGGGGCATTGAGATGGCTAAAAACCGACAGATTGAAATCCGGCGTGAACTGTCTGCCCTGGAAGCAGAAAAGACCGCTTTTGAAACCGGGTGGCGGCAAAAGATGCTGGAAGAACTGCTTTCGGTATCCCGCGAGCGCGATTCGGTCAACGACCAGCTGCAAAAAGCCACCCGCAGGCAAAGCATGGTGGTTCTTACGGCCCCCGCAGACGCCGTGGTACTGGATGTGGCCAAGCTGTCACGCGGCTCCGTCGTTCAGGGCGCCGAGACCTTTTTTACCCTGGTTCCCATTACCGACACCCTGGAAGCCGATGTCCAGATTGACTCGCAAGACGTTGGCTATATCAAACTGGATGCCAGGGCCGACATCAAGATCGATGCTTTCCCGTTCCAGAAACATGGCACCTTGACAGGCAAACTGCGCACGGTCAGCCAGGACGCGTTCCGGCGGGATGCCGCCCCCGGCGGATCGGACACCTATTACGGAGGACGCATCGCACTGGAAAACACGCATCTCGAAAACATGCCGACCAACACCAAACTGTTGCCGGGCATGACACTCAACGCCGAACTGGTGGTAGGCAAGCGTTCGATCATTTCCTACCTCCTGTGGCCACTGACCAAGGCCTCCAAAGAATCCTTGCGGGAGCCGTGATGATGAACAAACCCCAACGCCATGGCTATCTATGGCTATTGATAGCGTTTTCATTGGTTGCATCCGGGTGTAAACCACTGCGCCCCAAGGCGCGAGCCAACAATCTGCCCATCCCCGTCGCGTACCGCAACGCGCCCGAGGTCTCGGGCAATCCGTCGGCACCCAAGTATTCGCGCACCGATTGGTGGCGCCAGTATGGCAGCGAAGAATTGAATGCGCTGGTTGACCGCGCACTTGCCAATAACCCGGAGCTGCGCAGTGCCACCCTGCAAATTGTCCAGGCCAAGGCGCGTCTGGAGCAAGCGCGCGCTGGCAAACTGCCCTCCATCTCCGCCCCCATCCGCGTGGTGCAAGGCGCCAGCAGCACAACCGACACCCAGCAAAGCACCCAGGCCAGCCTGCAGGGCAGCTACCGGTTTGACATCTGGGGCGAACAGCAGTCTCTGGTCGAATCGGCACATATGCAGCTATTGCGCGCCGTGTTTGAGCGGGAAAACGTGCAGCGCAGCGTCATTGCCAACGTGGTTTCCTCCTACATCTCCTACCTGATTGCCGGTGACAGCCTGCGCGTGGCACACGACAATGTAAAGTCTGCGCAAGACATCCTGCAAACCGTCGAACAACGCTTTGCTGCAGGTGATGCCACCGATAACGAAGTGGAGCAACAACGCGCTGCCTTGTTCACACAGCAAGCCACCATCCCAGGGCTGGAAAGTCAACGCGACGATAGCAAAACAGCGCTAGCCAGGCTGCTGGGCACGGTGTCAGCCAACGTTTTGCTGTCAGACAAAGGCATCGACGAACTCCAGATTCCCGTGTTGGAAACCAGCCTGCCTTCCAGATTATTGTTGCGCCGCCCCGATATCCGCATGGTCGAAGCGCGCATGCAATCGGCCAGCGCCAATATTGAGGTAGCGCGTGCCCGGTTGTTACCACCGCTCGACTTCACGACACAACTGGGCTACAGCGGCTTGTCCCTGGTGCAAATCCTGCAGCCACAAAACCTGTTCTGGAACACGGCAACCACCCTGGCCGTCACCATTTTTGATGGCGGGCGGCGCGAAGGCGAAAACACCATTGCCCAGGCCGCGCACGAAGAGATGGTCATCGCTTATGGCCAAACCGTGTACCAGGCCATCCGGGAGGTGGAAAGCGCACTCTCCAATCTTCGCGCTACCAGTTTGCGTCTGGAAGCACAAAAGCAGACCCTGCGCGCATCCTTGCACCTGTTCAGAAATGCCAGCGATGCGTATACCATCGGTTCCGTCGATCTGACCGCCTTGCTCGAAGTCCGCAGAAATTACCAACGCAACCTCGACGACACCCTGCGAACCAAGGCCGATGTACTGCGCACCTACTCCACGCTGGCGCAAGCCCTGGGCTCCGGCACCACGCTGGAGGAAACGCCAAGGGGCCAGCAACAAACCCTGATGGTCCGCCAGAATGCAGACATCATCGTCGCCACCCCCGGCACCCTCTTGCGTCCAGGGGCCTGGGAGGCCGAGTTGCCGGGGCTTTTCCACCGCTCGGCCCTATTGCCTGTGGCGCGCGATATGCGCAGCCGGTTCGAAACCGCAGTAAAAGACCGGCCCATTCGCGGCAGATACCAAGGCGGACTGGCACAGGATTTCCAGGACCCGAACACAACCGAGTCGTGGTACCGCCTGTCTGTCACCGGCTTCGGCAACCGTCCAGATGCCGATGCGTTTTGCGCCACACTGAACCAGGCACAGCAAGCCTGCCGCGTTGCCCCGGCTTTGGACGATGCCAAACGAATTGCACGGCTTTGAACACGGACCGGCCCGGAAAACTACAAAATCAGGAGTTGCTTACGCACATCCCAGCAATTCTCAATTTGACCAGTTAGCACTTCGTCGCCAAACAGCGCGTGCGCTCTGGATACCACATCATTACGGGCGCTTGTCATCTGCAAATCATCTGTAAATTCGCCGCAATCCCCCGCAGAATGAGCGGGGGCAGCTATCATAGAGATAGCACTTCCAGGTGACCGGCTACAGCCAGCTGGCATCAGTCAGCGCTTTGGAAACGAGCTGTGCCAGCAACTGGTTGCCATAGGGAGTGGGATGGACCTGGTCGGCGAAGAGGTACTTGGACACATCGCCCGCAGCCAGATTGGAACCATTGCAGACCAGGGAACTTCCCAACGCATTGGGCTTGGGGGATGCCAGATTACAGGCGGTTGACGTGACATTGCTCAGGCCGTACCGGGCCGGATTGATCACCTGGTCTGTACTGGCGCTGTAGGCATCGACTTGCAGCACGGTGGCGGAACTGGTACTGGCCAGCCCGTTTTTGAGCGCATTATTAAACGCCTTGACCATGCTGTCGATCACGACCTTTGTTCCTGGCAGGCCCGCATCGTTCAGCGCACCGTAGGGCGATTGGCTCACGTTGGGCAAATTCACCACCACCACGTATCGGGCACCTTTGGACGCAATCTGACTGGCGACCAGGGATGCCAACTCGGCACCCGCTGTGGCCATGGCAGTCACCGCTGCCGTGGCCGCTGCGGGGGCTGCCGCTGCAGCTGCAGCTGCGCCACCCGACTGCGCCGCTGCGGCGACGGTACCGGTATAGGTTGCGGTCTGGATGATGGCGTCGTTTCCTCCGGCCATCACGGTTACCAGTTCATTACCCGAAAAACGTCCCCCCGCGATGCCCAGATGGTTGGAAACCTGGGTTACCAGCGGCACCGTCAACTGCCCCAGAATGGCACTCGATCCGCCCAGCAGCTTGTTACCCGGTCCGACCGGATTGGTCACACGTGCGCCACCTTGCGCGTAATTCTTGCAGGCGGGGTTGCTGACGACCGGCACCGAGAAGCCCTGCGCTGCGCTGCCATCCAGTCCTTGCTGGTACGGGCACGGTGCGCTCACACCCAACTGGCCTGCCAGCAGTTCGGTCCAGTTGGTCGCAGTCCTGGGGTCGGCGGGATTGACGGAGTAGCGACCGCCTCCCAGGGCGGCCACGGTGCCGACCCGGTAGGTTCCGACGTCGCTCAGACTGTCCCCGAACGAAATCATGGATGTGTAGCGTGCAGGTGCTTGCCAATCGTTGCTGCCACCGCCGCATGCGGCAAGAAACGCAGCCGCAATCAGGCTGGGGGCCAGAATTTTGAAAGAACGCATGGGTAATGTCTCCTTGGTGGTTGTGAAGTGGTTGTGAATAAATCGCAGGCTTATGTTATCAGGTGTTCCTGGCGGCGAAACACCAGACGCTCGGGTGACGACTGGACTGCGTGCCAAGTGTAGCCTTCGGCATCAAAGGCACGCAGTTGTTCGGGCTGGGTAAGCTGGTGCTGGATGGCAAAACGCGCCATGAGGCCGCGTGCCCGTTTGGCGGCAAAACTGATGATCTTGTATTGACCGTTTCTGGATTCTTCAAAGACGCATTCGACCACCATAGCCTGGAGCAGGGGCGTTTTCACCGCCTTGAAATATTCCTGCGAAGCCAGGTTGACCAATACCGGGATCGGATGGGCAGCGCCCGTGCTGCGCAGACGGGTGTTGAGGTAGTCGCTAATCTGCCGCCCCCAGAACTGGTACAGGTCACGCCCTGCCGGGTTGGCAAGCCGGGTGCCCATTTCCAGCCGGTAAGCCTGCATCAGATCCAGGGGACGCAGCACGCCGTACAGTCCGCTCAGAATGCACAGATGCTCTTGCGCCCAGGCTAGGTCTTCGGTACATAGGCTGCGCGCGTCCAGGCCCCCATAGACATCGCCATCGAAGGCCAGCACTGCCGGGCGTGCATTTTTGGGTGTTGCCTTGGGCGACCAGGCAAGGTAGCGCGCCACGTTGAGCGCGGCGAGCTTGTCACTGATGGACAGGAGTGTGGCAATCTCCTGGGGCGATTGAGGGCGCAGCAGGTGCATGAGCTGCTGCGCCTGCGCGGTGAACAGTGGCTGGCTGCACGCCAGCTGCGCCAGCGTAAACGGCAAGGGCGTATCAAAGTCCAGCGACTTGGCGGGGGAAAGAACCAGTAGCAACTACTTGCCCCACGAATCTTTCAAGCCAACTGCCAGGTTGAAGACCGGCTTGTCCTGAGTATGGTCCAGCCGGTCAGCCACAAAATAGCCGTGGCGCTCGAACTGGAACTTTTCATCGGGCCGGGCGCGGGCCAGCGAGGGCTCGACGATGGCTGTGACGACCTTCAGACTGGCGGGATTCAGGCTGGCAAGAAAATCCTTGCCGCTGGCATCCGGTTGTGCATCCAGAAACAAACGGTCGTATAGACGAACCTCAGCCGCAACCCCGTCGGCCACTGCGACCCAGGTAATGGCGGCCTTGACCTTGACGGTTTCACTGCCGGGCGTGCCACTCTTGGTGTCGGGCACCACGGTTGCCAGCACGGCGGTAATGGTGCCGCTCGCGTCTTTTTCACAGCCGCTGCAGGTGATGACGTAGCCGCCTTTGAGGCGCACGGAGTTGCCGGGATACAGGCGTTTGTAGCCCTTGGGCGGCACTTCACAGAAATCGTCCTGTTCGATCCAGACTTCTTTTCCTATGGTGAAGTGGCGCGCAGCCGGTTCGGGCAGGCCTTCGGGCGGATGCGGCAAGGCGGGCAGAGTGCAAGGCTCCAGATGGTCCTTGCCCATCACATCATCCCAGTTGGTCAGCACCAGCTTGAGCGGATTGAGCACGGCCATGCCCCGGTGTGCCTTGTTTTCCAGGTCTTCGCGCAAACAGCCTTCAAGCGTGCTGTAGTCGATCCAGCTGTCACTCTTGCTCACGCCAATGCGCTCGGCAAAGAGTTGCAAACTCTCGGGCGTATAGCCCCGCCGGCGCAAACCCACGATGGTCGGCATGCGCGGATCGTCCCAGCCCGATACATGATGGTCTCGTACCAGTTGTGCCAGTTTGCGTTTGCTGGTAATCACGTAGGTGAGGTTCAGGCGGGCAAATTCGTGTTGCCGGGGAGGTGGTGCATCGAGCAATCCGCCCTCGATCAAACGCTCCAGCAGCCAGTCGTAAAACGGGCGCTGGTCCTCAAATTCCAGCGTGCAGATGCTGTGGGTGATTTGCTCCAGCGCGTCTTCGATGGGGTGCGCGTAGGTGTACATCGGGTAGATGCACCAGGTGTCACCCGTGTTGTGGTGTGTGGCCCGGCGAATGCGGTAAATGGCCGGGTCGCGCATATTGATGTTCGGACTGGCCATGTCGATTTTGGCGCGCAGCACCATGGCGCCATCTTCGTATTTTCCGTCACGCATGGCGCGAAATTGCACCAGATTTTCTGCCGGGGTGCGGTTGCGAAAAGGACTGTCCACACCGGGCTTGCCGAAGTCGCCACGCGCCGCACGCATCTGCTCAAAGGTCTGTTCATCGACATAGGCGTGCCCGGCTTCGATCAGGTACTCCGCCGCACGATACATGAAATCGAAATAGTCGCTGGCCTGGTACGGTGCAGCGTCGGGTGCGCCATTCCAGTCAAAACCCAGCCACTTCACGGCATCAACAATAGAGTCAACGTATTCAGTGTCTTCTTTTTCGGGGTTGGTGTCGTCAAAGCGCAAATGGCAAATGCCACCGTAATCACGCGCCAGACCAAAATTCAGGCAGATGCTTTTGGCATGGCCCACGTGCAGGTAGCCATTGGGCTCGGGCGGAAAGCGGGTACGGATTTTTGCCGGGTCCAAAGCGGCAGCAGCATGGTGCTGCGCGTCGCCGGGGCTGCCAGCCCAACGGCGCTTGGCGTACGTGCCTTTGCTCAAATCCGTCTCGATGATCTGGCGCAGAAAGTTGCTTGGTTTCGCAAAATCCAAGGCAGCGGTATTTTTTGGGGGGGTAGGGGTAGGTGCACTCATGCCCGGATTCTAGTGCGCCCTTGTGTTGATTTTCCTGGCTGGGGTTGCCAGAATCTGAATATTAAGTTGCATTTAATACCCTTAAATGGCATAATATCGAGATGAAATTAAGCGAATGGGCAAAGCAGCAGGGTCTCACCTACAAAGGTGCATGGAAGATGTTTCATGCGGGTCAGTTGCCTTTGCGCGCTGAACAACTGCCCACTGGAACCATCATTGTTCATCCAGCTGAGGCCAAGCCACAAGGTGTTGCGCTTTATGCTGGGTTTCCAGCGCCGATCAGAAAGCCGATCTGGATCGGCAACTTGCCCGGCTATCGCAATATGCGGCTGAACAGCGACTGCTGGTGGTTGAATCGGTGCGTGAAGTTGGTTCTGGTCTGAACAGCCATCGACGCAGCATGCTGAAGTTGCTGTCGAATCCACAGGTTAGCGCAATTGTGGTGGAGCATCGTGAGCGGCTTATGCGTTTCGGTTTCGAATATGTCGAAGCCGCCCTGGTTGCCCATGGGCGCAGACTCATTGTCATGGAGCCTGGCGAGATGACCGACGACATTGTGCGCGACTTGCACGAGGTCATTGTTTCGATGTGCGCCAGACTGTACGGCGAGCGTTCAGCCAGGAAGCGGGCACAGAAGGCGCTCGATGCCATGCAAGAGGCAGTGCATGAGTAAGCGTCCCGTCTTTACCTACCAGACGCGCCCTGAGCTGAACCCTGAGCAGGCGGCTATCCTGGATGCCTATGCCGACTTGTACGGCAAAGCCGAGCGCAGCCTGTTTGCGGCAATCCAGGCCGGGGACGCACTCAACGACCTCAAACGGGAGTTTTTGCCAAAGTTCGATATAACTGCACGCCAGTTCAATGCGATACGCATAGGACTTGAAGGCAAGATTGACTCGATCAAGGAACGTCGCCCCGAACTGATCGCCGAGGCCGAAAAGCGTATCCGCAAAGCGGAAAAGGTCGTTGTCAAACTGGAAACCAAAGCACCTGGTTCCAATAAGCTACATCAGAAAAAACGGCGCCTGGCAACGCTGCAAAACCGGCTTGTGGCGCTCAAGGCCGACGAGAAGGCGGGCACCGTGCGCCTATGCTTTGGCGGCAAGAAATTGTTTCATGCACAGTTTGATCTTGAAGCCAATGGTTACGCTGGCCACGAAGAATGGAAGGCCGACTGGAGCAGGGCGCGGGCAAGTCAATTCTTTGTCCTTGGCAGTCAGGATGAAACGGCAGGATGCCAAAGCTGTCAAGCAACGCTTGCGCCAGATGGGACGCTGAACTTGCAACTGCGCTTTTACCCTTGCGCGTGGCGACCAGCGGCAAGTATCTGAGCATCACCGGCGTTCGTTTTGCTTATGGGCAGGAAAAATTGTTGCCGCGCTGGGGAACCAGTCAACGTATCCACACACAAACCAGGGACGGCAAGCTTAGCGTCAAACGGATCGGTACGGCGTTGAGTTACCGCTTCGTTCGAGACGACAAAGGCTGGCGAATTTTCGTCAGTACAGAGGCGCAACCTGTCGAGCAAGTATCCAGAATCGAACTTGGAGCCATAGGTGTTGATGTCAATGCAGACCATCTGGCTGTGTCGGAAACGGATCGGTTTGGCAATCTGATTGGCACGCGGCGTATTGATCTCATCCACTACGGCAAGAAACAAGACCAGGCCAAAGCGCTCATTGGGAATGCGGCGGTTGATGTTGTGCGTCAGGCACAGACTGCGGGCAAACCGATTGTGGTGGAAGAACTGAACCTCCAGAAAAAGAAGGCTGAACTGGAAACCACCGATCCCAAGCAGGCGCGACTCCTATCTTCGTTTGCCTGCAACAAGGTGGCCTCCAGCATCAAGGCGGCGGCGTTTCGTGCAGGCATTGAAGTCATCGAAGTCAATCCGGCGTATACGTCGGTCATCGGAGCGGTCAATTACGCCCAGACAAAAGGCATTTCAGTACATCAGGGCGCGGCCTATGCCATCGCCCGTCGAGGATTGGGATTGTCCGGAACGTTCGACCGTGCGGGTGGGCCTTGTGCCAACACGCAACGGCGGTTATGTCACCTTCACCCTACCTGCAAGGAATCGGGCGAAGCATGTGTGGTCGTTCTGGTCGAAGGTCAGGACTAAGCTCAAAGCGGCGCATGTAGCGCATTTCCGGTGTGGAGCGCATAAAACCGCTCCACCACCTCTCCCGCTCGCAAGTCCGGGGAGTGTGTCCTATCTGGAATTCCACGGCGCGATCCCGTGGCGCGAATCGTTCCCAAAACTGTTCGGGGAACGTCTGGCCGGATGTTCCCTTCTAATGGGAATAAAAGGCCATGGTTTTAGGAACGGTTGGATGTCAGGGTTGGCTGCAGCTGCGCAAGGTTTTGCCGAAGAGTGCGGGTTTGATGGCGTTCAGTTGTGGTTTTAGCGCTTCGGACACGGTGGGCAGTTTCAGCAGGATGCTGTGGCCCTCGGGGCGCTCCAATATGACCTTGGCAGTGCGGATGCCGCGCTGATTCAGGCGCGCCAGCTCCATATTGGCAGTTTTTGGATTGTCATACACGCCCAGCGAAAGGCCCAATTGCAAATCGGGGTTGTTGGGCGTTTGCGGTGACAGGTCCAGGGCGATTAGTTCCGCGCGTTTTTTGGTCAGGGCTTCTTCCGTGGCGAACCTGCCCATGTAGACAATCCAGCGGGCGGGAACGGGTACGGTATCGAGTTGCCACAGATTGGGTGACAGCGCGGTTTCCAGTGTGTGGCGCAGCGTTGCGGCCTGTTCGTCATCAAAGGGACCCGCTTGCAAGCATTCCTTGGGCGCCAGGTCGGCCCGTACCTGGGCCTCCACCCGCTTGAATTCCGTAGCCGTCAGGATGTGCAGTGCCTCAGGGGTAATCTGTTGTGCGACGCGCTGGGGTTCCCTTTGCTGCGCGGGCTCGAAGCCGTAGGCCTTTAGCAGGCCATTGCTCCACGCAAAATAAATGCTGTTGACCAGGAGTAAAAACAAGGCGAGCAGGCGCAACATGGTAATGGTATGGGTATGGGCAGATTAGTCGGCGGGAGTGGAGGGACGAATACTGACTTCGGCGCTGGTCAGCTTGTGCACGCCCTGGGTGGTTTGTATCAATAAGGCACCCAGCGCATCCACCCCACGCGCCACACCGCTTGTGCCATCACTGCAGACAACTTCACGGTCATACAGCACGTCGCGTGCCTGAAATGCCGCGCGCAGCGGCGCAAAGCCCTGGGTTTCAAAGCACAGCACAGAGGCAACCAGCGGGGGAGTTATCCGCAGAAGCGCCTGGGCTGCATCCACGGTGGGCAATAGCTCCACCAGGGCGGCGGGGGCCGTCGGGAGCTCCTGTGCCGACAGCGTTGATAGTGCTGGTGGCAGGGTGATGTTCATTCCAATGCCGATGATGGCGTAACGCAACTCCCCCATGCTGGCGGTTTCAATCAGAATGCCTGCCAGCTTGCGGCCATCGAGGTAAATGTCATTGGGCCATTTCAGGCGCAGTGCCGGGTGCAGACTCTCGGCCACCGCTAGGCCCACAGCCAGGGATAGACCCGACCAATCGCGTGGCGCCAGGGGTAAGCCTAATGAGAATGTCAGATTGTGTGTTTCACTGTCTGTCTCGCTGTGCCAGGTGCGTCCGAGCCTGCCCCGTCCGGCGCTTTGCCTGCGGGCCACCAGCAGCACAGGCTCGCGCAGCCCGGAGCGTGCGCGGCGCATCAGTTCGCTGTTGCTCGAATCCACCTGCTCCAGTATTTCCACGGTAAGAGTCGGCAGCAGATGCGACACGGCTTGCCGGATGGCAGCGCTGCTGGTATTCATTTTGCGGCACGGCGCTTGGGGGCCAAAAGCGTTCCGCGACAGGTTGGCGCGCCGCACCAGCAGGGATAGGAGGCTTTGAGTTTGCGGGTGTAACGCTCGTCAACGGTCAAACCGTAGTCATAATTCAGCTCTTCGCCAGCCGCGATGTCGCGCAGTGCCCTGATGAAGATGCGATCATTCACCACGTCAGCTTCACAATTGGGCGCGCAGGCGTGGTTGATCCAGCGGGAGGAATTGCCGCCTACCAGAGCGTCAATGACGCGCTCGCCATCAATCTGAAAATAAAAGGTGTGATTGGGATCATCGGGATTGTGCGGGTGGCGCCGTTGTGCTTCGGTCCAGCTGATAAGCTCGCCCACATATTCGATGATGGTCGTGCCTGCGGCGATATCTTCCAGCGCAAAGACACCCTTGCCATGTACACCCGAGCGGCGGGTCTGGATGCGGCGGCGACCCGATGGGGCAGTAAAAGTGGCGGGAATGGCGGAAATGGCGGAAATGGCGGATTTTTTTGCCACGGCTTGAAAATTTGGTATGGTCAATTGTGTGCGCGCATGTGCGCGCGAGAACGGATTGTATGCAGATGAAAACATTGGTTATTGCAGAAAAGCCTTCAGTGGCCCAGGATATTGTGCGGGCGTTGGGTGCTCCTGGTGTCGCCGCCGGGAAATTTGAAAAGCATGATGACTATTTCGAGAGCGATACGTATGTCGTCTCCAGTGCCATAGGGCACCTGGTGGAAATTCAGGCACCGGAGGAATTCGATGTCAAGCGTGGCAAGTGGAGCTTTGCCCATTTGCCGGTGATTCCGCCGCACTTTGACCTCAAGCCGGTGGAAAAAACCCGCTCGCGCCTGAACACGCTGGTACGCCTGGCCAAGCGCCGGGACGTGGGCAGAATTGTCAATGCGTGTGATGCGGGCCGGGAGGGTGAATTGATTTTTCGCCTGATCGAGCAGTACGCGGGTGGCGCCAAACCCCTGGGCAAGCCCGTTGAGCGGCTGTGGTTGCAGTCGATGACCCCGCAGGCGATCCGCGATGGCTTCAAGTCCTTGCGTACCAATGCCCAGATGCAACCCCTGGCCGATGCCGCGCGCTGCCGCTCCGAAGCCGACTGGCTGGTGGGCATCAACGGTACGCGCGCCATGACGGCCTTTAATTCGCGTGATGGCGGCTTCTTTCTGACAACCGTGGGTCGGGTGCAAACGCCCACGCTGTCGGTGGTGGTCGAGCGTGAAGAACTGATCCGCAAATTTGTCAGCCGGGATTACTGGGAAATACACACCACGTTTGCCGCCCTTGCGGGTCAGTATGTGGGCAAATGGTTTGATCCCGAGCACCGGCGTGATGCCAGTGACGCCGAGAAAAAGGCCGACCGCATCTGGAGCCTCGATGTGGCCCAGGCCATAGCCGACGCCGTGCGTGGGCGCAACGCTAGCGTGGTGGATGAAAGCAAGCCCTCTAGCCAAGCTTCGCCCTTGTTGTTCGATTTGACCAGTTTGCAGCGTGAAGCCAATGCCCGCTTCGGCTACAGCGCCAAGACCACCTTGTCGATTGCACAGAGTTTGTACGAACGCCACAAGGCGCTGACCTACCCACGCAGTGATTCGCGCGCCTTGCCGGAAGACTATGTGCCTGTGGCCAAACAAACGATGGAGATGCTGGCCAACAGCGGTATGCAGCACCTGGCGCCGCATGCGGCCACGGCTATCAAAGGTGGCTACGTCAAACCGAGCAAGCGGGTGTTTGACAATGCAAAGGTGTCGGACCACTTCGCCATCATCCCCACGCTGCAAGCGCCGCATGGCCTGTCGGAGGCCGAGCAAAAGATTTATGACCTGGTGGCGCGCCGTTTCATGGCGGTGTTCTTTCCCAACGCCGAGTACCTGCTCACGACCCGTATCTCCACCGTGACACTGCCAGACGTGGCCCACCGTTTCAAAACCGAAGGGCGGGTGTTGGTCAAGCCGGGCTGGCTGGCCATCTATGGCAAGGAGGCTGCTGACGAGGTGGCTGATGCCAAGAATGGCAATCCCAATCTGGTCGTGGTGGCCCCTGGCGAACAGGTGCTGGCCGAGGAGGTGGAGACCAAAAGCCTGAAAACCCGCCCGCCAGCGCGTTACTCCGAGGCCACGCTGCTGGGCGCCATGGAGAGTGCAGGCAAGACCGTGGAGGACGACGAATTGCGCCAGGCCATGCAGGAAAAGGGCTTGGGAACACCCGCAACCCGCGCCAGCATCATCGAGGGCCTGATTGCCGAAAACTACATGCTGCGCGAGGGGCGCGAACTGGTGCCAACGGCCAAGGCATTTCAGTTGATGACCTTGCTGCGCGGTATCGGCGTGGAAGAGCTGTCCAAGGCCGAGTTGACGGGCGAGTGGGAATACAAGCTCAACCAGATGGAGCAGGGCAAGTTGCCGCGCCAGGCTTTCATGGCAGAAATTGCTGCCATGACGCAGCGCATCGTGAAAAAAGCCAAGGAATACGACCGCGACACCATCCCTGGCGATTACGCGACCTTGCAAGCGCCTTGCCCTCATTGTGGCGGCATTGTGCGGGAAAATTACCGCCGTTACACCTGCATGGGCAAGACCGGCAACGAGGATGGCTGCGGTTTTTCCTTTGGCAAAACGCCAGCAGGTCGAACCTTTGAGGTGGCAGAGGTCGAGCAGTTTTTGCGGGACAAGAAAATCGGTCCGCTCGAAGGCTTTCGCTCCAAGGCGGGCTGGCCCTTCACCGCTGAAATCATGCTCAAGTTTGATGAGGAAATCAATAACTACAAACTCGCATTCGATTTTGACAACGAACAAAATGGGCAGGAAGACGGGGTCATCATCGACTTTTCCGGCCAGGAGTCGCTGGGAACCTGCCCCAAATGCGGTGGTGCGGTGTTTGAACACGGCAAGCACTACGTGTGTGACAAATCCGTTCCAACACCCGCGCAAGCCACGCCAAGCTGCGACTTCAAGTCCGCACAGATCATTCTGCAACAAATCGTTGATGCCAGCCAGATGCGCAAGTTGCTGCAAACGGGCAAGACCGATTTATTGGACAAGTTTGTCTCCATGAAAACACGCCGCCCCTTCAAGGCCATGCTGGTCTGGGATGCGGCCAAAGGCAAGGTGGGTTTTGAGTTTGCACCATCGAAATTCCCTGCGCGCAAGACGGCACCCAAAGCTGCGGCCAAGACGGATGGCGCTATGGAAAAAGAAGCTACTCCCGCACAATCCATCGGGGCTGTAGGCAAAAAGACTGCTGAAAAAGCCGCTGGAAAGACCGTTGTAAAGCCTGCCCCCAAGGCCGCCACCAAGGTTGCTACCAAAACTGTTACAAAAACGGTCACAAAAACAGTTACCAAGACCACCAGGCAGCCAAGCGCCGCCCTGGCCGCCGTCATTGGCCCGGAGCCAGTGGCACGCACCGAGGTCATCAAGAAACTGTGGGATTACATCAAGGCCAACGGCTTGCAGGACGCCGCCGACAAACGCCGCATCAACGCGGATGCCAAGCTGCTGGCTGTGTTGGGCAAGCCGCAGGTGACGATGTTCGAACTCAATGGCCTCATAGGGCCGCATCTGTAGTTTCACGCAGTTTCAAACCGGCTTGTAGGTAAAAGTGCCTTTCAGGCACGGCTGGTGCGCGGATGCAGCTATGTAAAATGCAGCAGCATGTTCATGCGCGCGAGGTTGTAGGTGGTGATGTTCTTTTCCTGCCCGAAGATTTTGCCGATGGCGCCACCAGCCTTGTTCACCTGTCGGCGCACGTTGAGCAGCAGCGAACCGGAGCCGCAGGCGAAGTCCAGCACGCTCTCCAGCCGCTTCTTGCTCCCGGTTTTTTGCCCAGCTTGGGGGAACCCAGGTCAATCTCGGAGAACAATCCCTGAAACGTGCTCTCAAAGGATTCCGTCTCGATGTATTTGAAGCCCGCCTGCAGCGTGTTCAGCAGCTCCGCGTTCTGGGTGCGGGCCAAATTGGCGATGCTGTTCCACAGGTGCGCGGGCTGGATGACGTAATGCACCTTGCGGCGCATCTGTTTCTCGAACGCCGGAATGTCGTCCACGTTGTTCGCATACCAGAGCACCAGCGGCACCTTGCGGGCGTCGCCGCCCACATCCGGGTAATCCCGCCCCAGCGGGAAGAGGGCTGGGGAGAGGGGCTGCTGGTGGCTTTGCGCTGGAATTTCATATTGCCCGTGATATCACACATGCAAAAACTGCGATGCGAAACCCTCTTGCAAGCCTTTGTGGCATCTTTTTGGCCACAAATAAGGCATCAAATAAGCCTCCAGCCCCCGTGGGATGCGCGGTTACAGCTATTAATAATATAGCAATAATAACCCCATCCACAGCACCGCAGAACATCCAAAGAGCCGCACCATGACAAGCCAGGCCCCTCTCCCCAGCCCTCTCCCCGCTGGGGCGAGGGAGTAAAAACCCAATGACCACTTCAAATTCCCCCAGGCAGGACGGCTGAATTATCGTATGCGTTTAGACCCCCTGCGAAATATTGGTTTTTTCCCCGTAAACTACGTTTCTTCACCCCACAACTCGATACAACTTGGGCACTGGGCTTGCCGCCCCTGCGCAAGGACAAGTTGTTGGTTACGCTGATTGAGGACTTAAAGGAAGCTCGCGAACGACTGGCTGCCAACTCCAAAAACAGTTCGCGGCACCCGTGGCTTGATGCAAATGAGGGGGATCTAAACGATTACGTATTTATGAATATGCCTATCTACGTCACCCAACCCTACCTGCCCCCGCTAGAGGAGTTTTACCCCTACCTACAAAAAATATGGGAAAGTAAAGTTTTAACCAATTGTGGTCCTTTCCACCAACAATTGGAGCAAGCCCTGTGCGCCCACTTGGGTGTCAAGCACCTGGCACTCTTTACCAACGCGACTATTGCATTGGTAACTGCTCTACAGGCATTGCGCATCACAGGGGAAGTCATCACCACCCCGTATTCATTTGTGGCAACAGCACACTCTTTGCTGTGGAACGGCATCAAGCCTGTGTTTGTGGATATTGATCCCAGCACATTGAACCTTGACCCGGCAAAGATTGAATCCGCAATCACCCCGCAAACCACTGCCATCATGCCCGTGCATGTCTACGGTCACCCATGTGATGTAGACGCCATCCAGAAGATCGCCGACAACTACAACCTCAGAGTCATCTACGATGCTGCACATGCCTTTGGTGTGCAAGACGAACACGGCAGCGTGCTTCGCCATGGTGATCTCTCGGTTCTTAGCTTTCACGCAACTAAGGTATTCAACACCTTTGAAGGTGGAGCCATCATTTGCCCGGACGAAAAAACGAAGATTCGAATCGACCACTTGAAGAACTTTGGCCATGTAGGTGAGGTGAACGTGGTGGCACCCGGCATCAACGGCAAAATGAGTGAATTCAATGCGGCACTGGGGTTGTTGCAGTTGAAATACATTAATCAGGCAATCATGCACCGTCAGACAATCGATGCGGCCTATCGTGAGCGTTTAAAAGGCGTCAAGGGTATTCACTGTTTAAATGCTGCGGGTGAAAAAATTGCCAATTACGCTTACTTTCCGATTCTGGTGCAGGCGGACTACCCGCTTAGTCGGGATGCCCTGTACCAAAAACTAAAAGATTCTGGTATCCATCCCCGCCGCTATTTCTTCCCACTGATATCGGACTTCTCCATGTATCGCGGTTTACCTTCCGCCAACCGCGAGAATCTACCTGTCGCTACAGCCGCAGCGCAGCAAATACTTTGTCTCCCAATTTATCCTGATCTGGAAATAACTGTGGTGGAAAAAATGTGCACTTTCATTGCCGCTCAATAGAGATGAATGCCAAGCTAACGCGATGTTGCCAGGGATTGATGCGATGAAGGTAGCGATCATGCAGCCGTACTTCCTGCCCTATATCGGCTACTACCAGCTGATAGCAGCGGTGGATTTATTCATTTTGTATGACAACATCAAATACACAAAAAAGGGCTGGTTCAACCGCAACCGCATGCTGCAAAACGGCAAAGAGGTGATGTTTTCGCTACCCCTGAAAAGCGGCTCAGACTATCTGAATGTATGCGAGCGTGAACTATCGACGGCTTTCAACCGCGACAAGCTGCTCAACCAATTCCGGGGCGCATACCACCGGGCACCGTATTTTTCGCAAACCTTCGCGCTGGTGGAAGAAATTATTCGTCACGAAAATACTAATCTATTTAAATTCCTGCGCCACGCCATCGTCAAAACTTGCGCGCATTTGGGCATCAACACCGAAATTCGGAACTCATCCGACGTCGCGATTGATCACAGCCTCAAAAATCAGGACAAGGTGTTGGCCCTGTGCAAAGCGGTAAACGCGAAGACCTATGTGAACTCAATTGGTGGCTTAAACTTATACTCAGCCCAGGTATTTCGAAGCTGCGGGCTGAACTTGATGTTCATCCGGCCACGTTCATTTGAATATGCCCAATTGGGAAACGGGTTCGTACCCTGGCTGTCAATTGTCGATGTGCTGATGTTCAATCCACAAGATAGGGTGCAAACATGCATTCACAGCCACTACGATGTAGCAGATTCTTTTGTAACTGATTAAGCGGCAGACCAACTATGGGAAACAGACTCGACGATCATGTGCAGGCCTACCAGGGACTGAGCATCTACGATTTTGACAACACGATACAGCTGAAATGGTATCCACAGCGGATTGCCCGGTACTCGCAGGGTGCAAACTCGCTGCTCGAATTAGGGCTTGGGCACGGGATCACGACACAGGTTTTTGGACAGCATTTCAAACGCCATGTGGTGGTGGATGCATCGCCTGCCGTGATTGCGCATTTCCGTGCCCAATATCCTGACTCCAAGGTCGAAATCGCCGAATCTTATTTCGAGACCTTCGATACGGCGGAACGTTTCGATGTCATCATTTTCGGCTACATCTTGGAGCACGTGGATGATCCCGTGCTGATACTTCAACACTTCCGGCATCTTCTGGCTCCAAGCGGGCGCATGTTTGTCACCGTACCTAACGCCGAAGTACTAAACCGCAGACTAGGGCATTTGGCAGGAATGCTTCCTGACATGCAACAGTTGTCTCCACACGATTTACTGCTGGGCCACAAGCGTTACTACACAGTTGCGTCGCTGCGACAGGACATCGCGCAGGCGGGCTATCGTATTCAGCGCCTTGAGGGTATTTACCTCAAGCCATTAACCACCCAACAAATGATTTCTTTAAACCTGGGCGAAGACATCATTCAGGCGCTGTGTCTGGCGGCCATCGATTATCCAGAATTATCCTGTGGCATTCTGGCTGAACTGGCACTAGCAGACGATTGATGACTATAAGCGCCAAATACCGGGTGCTGATCTTTCCCGCCGGCTCCGAGATCGGGCTGGAGATATACAACTCCCTGAAATACAGCCACCATGTAGAAGTGTTCGGAGCTTCGGGAAAAAACGACCATGCTGCCTATGTGTACGACGAAGATCACTACATAGAAGGTGACTTCTATGTAGATAGGCCGGATTTCACGGAACGTTTCAACCTGATGTTGTGTAGGCTGGGCATCCATTACATCTACCCCACCCACGACACCATTTGCTGCTTTTTGGCCGAACATCAGGCCGAGCTGTCTGCCCAGGTGCTTACCTCTTGCAGCAGTACAAACCGCATCGCCCGCCACAAAAGGCAAACCTACGATTTGTTCAAAACACACGACTTTTGTCCGCAGATATTGCCCACGCCATGTCGCAATATGGCATTCCCCGTGTTCTTGAAACCCGATGACGGACAGGGAGGCAAGGGCACGATGATCGCACACGATGCGCAAGACCTGAACTTCTATCTTGGCAAAAATCCTGAATTACTGATAAGTGAATTTCTACCGGGTGCAGAGTTGAGTGTTGACTGCTTTACGGATTTCAACGGCAAATTATTGTTCATCGGCCCGCGAACCCGCGAAAGGGTACAAATGGGTATTTCGTTTCGATCCACTGCACTAGCTGTGACAAACGAGATCAGACACATTGCGCAAAGCATCAACGACACGGTTTCCCTGAACGGTGCATGGTTCTTTCAGGTAAAGCAGTGTACGCAAGGAAAATTCAAACTCTTAGAATTTGCACCTCGCCAGTCGAGCACAATGGGCTTGTATCGGCACACTGGAGTCAATTTTGCCTTGCTCAGCCTCTTCAATGCTATGCGTATAACCGTAGAGCTATTGCAAAACCAGTATGCCGTGCAGCTTGATCGTTGTTTATACAACCGCTTCAAGGCAAATCTGGCATTCAAGCGTGTGTATATCGATCTGGACGAAACCCTGATCGTCGGTCGGCATGTGCATGAACAGGTCATCGCCTTTGTGTACCAATGCCGCAACCGCAAGATACCGGTTGTACTGCTGACCAAACATCGCTACAACTTGGCCGAAACATTGCGCGATTGCGGCATTTCCGAATATCTGTTTGAGCGCGTGATTCAGTTGAATGAAGCACAGGATAAATGTGACTTTATCGACCCTGCAGGTGCCATTTTTATCGATAACTACTGGTTCGACAGACGAGCAGTCAAACAAAAATTTGGAATCCCGGTGTTTGATGTCGACACCATCGAAGCCCTGCTTCATTAGGCTAAATGCAATGTTCAAATGGGAAAAGTTGGGGAAATTATTTGCGCCACAAGATTTGCAGCACGATAGCTGGATGAAAGAGTTTGCGCAATCGCCTTCAGTATTAATCTTTGAAGCGCACGTCAGAGTGTATTTCACATCCCGCCCTGCCCCCACCGAGAATGGTCAATACTGCAGCCTGCTTACCTACATCGATGTCGACAGGAAAAATCCACTCAAGATTTTGCAGGTTTGCAATGAACCCGCCCTGAGTCTGGGTGAGTGCGGCACCTTCGACGAGTTTGGCACGACCCCGGTATCGGTGATACGCGATGGCGATGAAATTCGCGTCTACTACGCGGGCTGGACCCGCTGTGAGTCGGTACCATTCAATGGTGCCATTGGGGTGGCAGTAAGCCGGGATAAGGGCGACACCTTCACCAGGCTGGGCCAGGGACCGGTGCTTTCTTATAGTCCAGACGAACCGTATCTGATTGGCAGTCCGCGCATCCGCAAGTTCACCGGATGCTGGCAACTCTGGTACGTGGCGGGCAAAGAATGGCGGATGATCGACGGCAAGCCAGAACCTGTGTACAAGATTCGGATGGCCACATCGAACAACGGAATCGACTGGACTAAGCACGGCAAGGACTTAATTGCAGACAAGTTGGGCGAGCATGAATGTCAAGCCTGCCCGGACGTGACATATCGCAATGGCCGCTACCATATGTTTTTTTCCTACCGCGACATCCGCAATTACAAAGGCAGTCAGGGCGGTTACCGCATCGGTTACGCCGCGTCGGCTGATATGGTGAACTGGCGGCGTGATGATGATTTGCTGGACATCAGCTTGTCCGAAACTGGATGGGATTCAGAGATGGTCAACTATCCACATGTCTTCGAACTGGACGGCGAAACCTACATGCTCTACCAGGGCAACGGGATGGGTCGCGAAGGAATCGGGCTGGCGCGACTGCAAAGCCCCGGTGACTGGAGAGACTTATGAAGTGGATAAAACTGGGAAAGATATTTGATCCGTCGCAGCACACGCTGCCCAATAAATGCGTCGAATTTGCCCAATCGCCTCAAACGCTGGTTCTGGATGACCGGGTACGGGTGTATTTCTCAACACGAGTACGAGACCAAACCACAAAATACCTAAGCCATGTCGCCTTTGTTGATTTTGACCGGAACATGCAAAACATACTTGCGGTTTCCAACCGCACAGTCATCGAACTCGGTGGACTCGGCTGTTTCGATGAGCACGGAATCTTTCCGGTCAATGTACTCAAAGACGGCAACCGGGTGCTGGCCTACACGACCGGATGGAACAGAAAAGTATCCGTCTCGGCAGATGCGTCCATTGGGCTGGCGATTAGCCAAGACGAAGGTCTGACCTTCAGTAAATATGGCAAAGGCCCGGTACTCACGGCCTCGCTTCATGAGCCGTTCTTGATTGGCGATGCGTTTGTGGCCACCTATGGCGGTCTATTTCATATGTGGTACATCTTTGGCCTGCGATGGAAAAAGGCCGCCGAATCCGAGCCAGCAGACCGGGTCTACAAGATCGCCCACGCCACATCTCCAGACGGCATTAACTGGCAGCGCGACGGGCGGCAGATCATCAGCGACCGGCTGAATGCCGACGAATGCCAAGCCCTGCCCACCGTGATTTGCGTGGAGGGTGTTTACCACATGTATTTCTGCTACCGCCAAGCATACGGCTTCCGGCAGGACAGCAGCCGAGCCTATCGCATCGGGTATGCTAAGTCTATCGACCTTAAGACGTGGTTACGCAATGACGAACTGGCTGGCATTGATGTTTCTAGCGAAGGATGGGATTCGCAAATGCAATGCTACCCACACCTATTCGAATGTGACGGCAAGGTATATCTGCTGTACAACGGCAACGAATTTGGTCGGAACGGGTTCGGCCTGGCTATTCTGGAACCATAAGCAACCTGTAGAAAGGAAATCATTTTGGCAACAAGAAACTACAACCGGGAACTGGACGATTCGAACAACGTGGCAAGCGAAAAATACGCTTACGGCTTTGATTTTGACGTAATGCATCCTTTCATGATTCGCTCGTTCCAGCCGTTCTTCAGGCCAGGCAACTTACTCGAACTGGGGAGCTACAGGGGCGATTTCACCCGGCGCTTACTTCAACATTTTGATGCCATCACCTGCGTTGAAGCCTCAGATTCCGCCATTCAGGAAGCCCAGAACCGCTTGGGAAATCGAGTGCAATACGTTCACGCGCTATTCGAAAAAGTGAGATTGCCCGGTCGTTACGACAACATCGTTCTAACCCATGTGCTAGAACATCTTGACGACCCTGTGCTGGTGCTCAAGCGTATCAACACCGAGTGGCTAGCAGAAGGTGGGCGGCTTTTCCTAGTGTGCCCAAATGCCAACGCCCCTTCAAGACAGATTGCGGTAAAAATGGGTTTGATCTCCCACAATGCGGCCGTCACGCCCGCTGAAGCCGAGCACGGCCACCGTTGCACCTACTCACTTGATACCTTGGAGCGTGATGCCGTAGCCGGCGGGCTGAACGTGGTACATCGCTCCGGAATATTCTTCAAGGCGCTGGCAAATTTTCAATGGGATCGGCTTCTCAAAACCGACATTATTTCCCCAGAATATCTTGAAGGCTGCTACAAGCTAGGACAGCAGTATCCCGACTTGTGTTCGAGTATATTTTTACTATGCGAAAAAACACTTAGATAACCGGTTGCTGTTGGTCTGAAATGCAAAACTTTCCATTATCTGCAAGCACTTCAAATGAGATCGGCGGCAATTCGGCGCACCACCTTTGCCACGCATGGCGAATGGCGTACTGAATGCCTCCCGCAACAAGATGAGGCTGTGCCAACGCAGAATCTTGAAATCGCCTACGCATAGTGAGTCTTAAGTCCGCCAAGTGATCCAAGTTGGCTGCACACCACTTACCTTTGCTGACGAAATCCATTCTATCTTTGGCCGAAAATAAATCTTGAAGATCTAAATGGGAAAAGATTGAATACCCAGCTCGGCCAGCAGGTGTATTGCCGACCAGCGTCAACGTTGGCACGCCCATCCACAAAGCATGACAAGTAGTGGTGCCACCGCCATAAGGAAACGTATCCAGGCAAATATCAACTTGGTGGTGCAGTTGCAAATAAATATCCATACTGTTACGCCGGTGAAATATCAGTCGTTCTGCCCCCACACCCTCATGGGCGAACCATTCGGTTATTTGATCAAAGGTGCCGCTTCGCGGCATACCTCCCAATAGCATCTTTGAGCTTGGTAACGAGATCAACAACTGTGACCACAAAACAATCACATCTCTGCCAATTTTATCGATGCGGTTGAAGCTCGCGAAAGTCACGAATCCATTTTGCAAGGCCGGAAGGGTATTTACGGCTGGTGAATTAGGAGTGGGCTGAAACGGCGCATTCGCTGGAATACGGAGAATTTTTTCGGTGAACAGGCCATCAAATTCGCCAGGAGGAAGAAAATGACGATCTCCCACGTAATAGTCCATGGACTTCAATCCAGTAGTGCCTGGATAACCTATCCAGCTCATTTGAATGGGGGCTGGTTTTCTGGCAAACGTCAACAATCGGTGTGCTGGAGTGTGCCCATTGAGGTCAATCAACACATCAATCGCGTCCTCGCGAATCATGTCTGTAAGTTCTTCATCAGACAAAGTGTAAACGTCGATCCAATGGTTTGTAGTCGATTTCATTCGAAGTGAAACAGCATCGCCCGGACCGCCGCTATTGTAAATATGGATCGATAGCGATGGTATTTTTAGAAGCAATGTCAGTACCGGCTCAAAAAAACTGGCTACCGCGTGGTCGCGAAAATCTGCTGAAACCAACCCAACTTTCAAGAGACGCTCAGGATCACGCAAATTCAAGTGGGGTCGCCAACTTGACCTGAGTTGTGGCTCAAAGTGTTCACCGAAACGACGATGCTCGGCAAAAAGAGCCTGCCTGTCAGTGTCTTGACTGTTGCTCAGGCAAAAAAGTAGCAAGCTCCACACGCCAGACTCATTGGGGTCAATATCCCGCGCCAATCGGGCAAATTTTATCGCACTCACGCTCTCCCCGAGTTCACGGTAAGCATTTGCCAAATCACAATACGCTTCCATAAAATCCGGTTTGAGGGTAACTGCCTTAGTAAAACTCGCCACAGAATCATTCAAACGCCCTAACGCTCTGAAGGCAAGGCCTAAATTACGGTATGGCTCTGGCCAGTCCGGTTTGAGGACAAGCGCCTTGCCGAAGCACAACACGGCATCGTCTGGACGACCTAAAAATCCAAAAGCAATACCTAAATTGGTGTGTACTTCTGCGTAATCTGGAATAATTACCAGCGCCTTTTGATAGCTAATAATTGCGGATTCAAAACGTTCAAGATCGCCTAAAACATTCCCTTGCGCTACCATTGCATCGACAAAATCAGGATTCAGCGCAAGCGCTTTGTCATACGCTTTTAATGCGTCCTCAAGTCGCTTGCAAGCTACTTGGGCATTTCCTAGATTAAAGTGTGCCGCAGCGGAGTCGGGTTGATGCAAAATCGCCGTCGAATACGCCTGAAAAGCATCTTCCGGCTGACCTAAAGCCAGTAATACATTGCCCAAATTCAAATGGGTTTTTGCAAGCGTTGGTGCAATGTGGACTGCTCGCTCATATAGCACCCTAGCCTGCGCCAAGTATCCAGTGTCTTCTAGCGTGTTCCCTTGTGCGATGAGCGCGAGCGCTTCTTTCTCAAGATCATTACTGAGAGTTTTAGCTGCGCCAATACCGGAAATACGGCGCATCACTGACGTGAGTCGATCAAATAATGCCACGTTCGTCCCTCATGTAATCGCTAAAGCAGTCAATAAACAAATTCAGAACCTGCACGTTCACAGGTTGTGCGTCACCCAACTCGTTAACTCATCAACGTAAGCGGCATCCAACCCGGCTTCTAACATGCGCCATTTAAATACGTTAATAAGCTGAGCTTTTTTGTAGAAATTCAACTTGTTTGCAGCCCTGAAAATGACAATTTTTTGTGTCAGTTTTTCAAGCAACTCTCGCTGCTTCCTTTCAATAAGTTTGATTTTCTTTCCACGAGCATCGGTTTTTACTCTAGCCAAGTAAAAATCAGCCAATGCCTCGCCAAATGCTTTTGACTCTTTCACATCAAACCAAGCCAATATCATCGTAAGTACCCCACAATGTAAAGCAAGAAAAAAGGCGCCCACGGCGCCTTTTTTTAATCAACAAACCGCTCAAATTAAGTGCGGCATGAAGCAGGCACATATTTGGAAGCAATAGTACCGTCCACTGCTACAGTATTGGGATTCGTGCTACCAGCTGCCCTGCAGATCCACGAGATTGAACCAGCGGATGGGACAGTACCAGCTGCCAAAGCAACGCCTGCCGATACACTTCCATCCACGGGCGTTATAAGCAATGTATTCGCACCAGCAGGGGCAACGGTGGCTGCGTAAGTGATTGTAATCACACCAGTAGCGCCAATTGCAACAGAAGTCACATTGTTGGTAGAAGCGGGTGGAGTCCAGCCACTAGAGAACGGCGCGCCGTTAGCAGCGTTTTCTGATACGGCAGCTTTAGCTGACCCCGCAAGGCTTAAGCCTTCCGTAACCTTAGCTCGCACCGTATAGTCCTGATAAGCCGGCAATGCCACCGCAGCCAAAATACCAATAATCGCCACAACGATCATCAGTTCGATCAGGGTAAAGCCCTTTTGCATAGAACGCTTCATGATTAGCTCCTTGTTAAAAAATGAAATGAACGCGGATTAACTTAAAGCACAAGGCATGCCAGATGCACCATAAATTGCAGAGCCTTTGCATTTTGTGCACTAATTCACACAGAGTGCCCCTGGCATCGCTTGCTGCTTGCGACAGATTTCGCCGTGGCACTTAAAAAAGAGGTGCAACAGTCTGTTTGACACCCAGAATACAGTGCCAAAATAGACTTTGGCACCCAGAATGACTGACACTGAACGCAACTCTAAAATGGCAGTGATCCGAGGTGGCGCTTGATTGCCACAGCCACAGACCTATTGCCCGCGTATGTCAATGAGGAGTTTTTTATGTTGAGTCCGGAACATATCGCAGACGCTGCACGTCGTCTGGTTGCGCAGGCTGGCAATCCTGCCAAAGTTATATTGTTTGGCTCCTACGCCAGGGGGGACGCAGATGATGCTTCCGACCTGGATATGATGATCGTCGAACATGAGCTGACAGACAAAGCCGCAGAATACCTTCGCCTCAGGGAGGCCATTGGTCGCACGGGTGTCGGCGTTGATCTCCTGCTAGTATCCGAACAGGAATTCGAGCGCCGCAGCCAGGTCCCTGGGACAGCAGCTTACTGGGCGAAAAAGGAAGGAATCCTACTTTATGACACCTCAGCGTGAAGAAGCGGAGCGCTTTTTACGCTTAGCCAAGCGTGTTGTTCGTCGGGTAGCCCATGCAGAAACCATTTCACGGCAACGCTGGCATCGACCACCACAATCACGGGCGACCTTCTTCACGGGCAGCGCGAAACTGCTCTTCAGTAATGCGGGGGGCGTATTGTCTGCGCTCCAGGATGCGCAAATAAGCGTCCTTGCTGCGTTGTTGACTTTGCGCGCGTGCAACTGCCTCGCGCATCAAATCGGCAATGACGGCGCTTTTGTTTTGCCCTGCAAAAGTAGCATTAAAGGCATCCTTAACCTCTTCGGGGACGCTGAAATTGACAGTGGACATGGTATTACTCCTATATTGTTGAAAATTTCAACAATATTGTGTTGCAACATCGTTTGCATGTCAAAAGCCAAAGTCGAGACCTACAAATGCCAATCAACACTGCCCTTGTCATCGGAAAAAATGCGTTGGGCAATTGGCCCGCGTTCACGCAGGATGGCCTCCATGTCTTTTTCTGACAGGGCGGAAAATTCGGTAAGCCCCATGCTGCTCATGCGTTGACGTACATACGTGTCGCTGACGACTTTGCCAATTTTGCAGCCCAGTCCACGGATGAGCGCCTGTTGGTCTGTCTTGAGTTGTTCCAGGGTTTGTTGCTTGGTCTTGAATGACTGCAGCAAGGCTTGCCTTTCAGCCGTCAGTTTTTCAACGACCCTGCTGGTTGGGGCGTGTTTGAGCGCCATGTTGTGCAAGTTATGCTGTTGTTCGGCAGAAAGCTTGATGGTTCCCTTGCGGGCCATCTCGGAGATAGACTGGTATTTGGCAAAGTCGGGGTTGGAGTTGACCTTGCTGATGGCATCGGAGCGGGCTTTGATGAGAGCTGCACACTCTTCCACTTCCTTGCTGATCGCTGCAATCCGTTTTTCAGAACCCGATGTATCGGGCAACAGTACCGCGACCGTGTTTTCCACACCTCTGCGCGCACCGGAGCTGGCAATGGTGATCGATTTGGCGGCAATGGAGCACCCTTCAGCGTTGGTTATGGTCAGCGTGTCGGCAACAATAATGCAGTGGATCGCATGGTTAACCGTCACTGTGGTACCGATGATGCTGCTGTTTTCGGCATAGTTGATCTGGATGGAACCACCGATTGCCTCGACTGTAGCGTTTGAAGCCCGCTTTTTGATGGTGACTGCCCCACCCGGACTGCGCGCGGTGCCGCCGGCCAGGTTGTCTTCCAGCTCGATGCGGCCACCCTTTGATTCCAGGGTGCCATAGACCGCTGAGGTGAATTTCATGTGGAGTCCTTCGACGATGCGCCCCTCCTGCACCTCGCCGTGCTCCACAAACTCCTCCACGGCAAGCAACAAATCACCAGTTGTCTTGGCGCTGATGCCGCCTTTATTCTCGATCTTTTCCGTGATGGATATCTGGTTGGAGTCGACATCAATCGAGAGGAAACCATCTGCTATCGCAACAATGTATTCCCCATCCTTGTGATTTTCAATCCGGGTCCCAGGCCCGGACAAGACACTCATGTCGATGTCTTTCGGTACAGCAGGCTCCAGTTCTTCCCCTGTCACCTTAAATCCGAGTTTGCCAAGAACCAACGGGATTTTCTTCATCATCCGCTGCCCTTTGGCAATTTGCGGAAAGCGGTTTTTGAAACGTCGCAAGTCGGCCTGTCCACTGGCTTTGATCAAGGGAGAATCGTCCCGGTGCAGTCCTTCGCACTCCTCGTGCAACTGGGCATCACGCCCTGGTGTAGGCGCGAGCTGGACGGCAACAACCACCCGATCCCCCCGGTTGGCCGCAATGGCCGCCTTGACAACACGCTCCTGGATACCAAAATGCACGCCCTTGAGCCACAGTTCCGTTACGAATTCATCAAAATCCAGTGTGGTGGGTACCGTTTTTGTTTTGTTCTGGTAGCCGGTGATCGCACCTGGACCATTGGCGTCGGCATCGCCGTAGATGGGTTCCTGGTAGCTTATCTCCAGCTTGGCCGGCTCGAACATGTATTCGCCGCGTGCGCCACCGTCCATCAACCGAACTTCTTTGTATAGGGACTTGCGTTCAGGACTGAAGATGACGATCTCGGAGGCCAGCCTGACTTCAGGTGTAGGCCACTTGGTCGAACTCGCAAAGTAGAGTAGACGATGAAAAGTATCGTAGTTCAACTCGGTAAACCGGGCACCATGCGCGAACAATCGGTCGACAAATTCCTGAAAATCCGTGTTGCTAGGAATGCGTGTTGTGATTACGAACACACCTTCCTTGCGCTTGACAATAAAGGAAGGCAAAGGCGAATCGTCACGCTGCAACTCGACGGTGCGGTCTTCAGAAGGGTTTGAAGTCATAGTCAATCAAGTGTACTAGTTCTGAATCCGTGAAAAATGGTTCATTTTTGGATATTTATCAATTGAATTCAATGAGTTAGCCAATATGCAAGAGTCTCCCAACAAGTGAGATTTTCATGACCGCCTTTATTATTAAACAAACCGACCTGCGACCTCAAAAACTGGGTCATATTTCAATCGACATCAACACTCCATCACTTGTGGTTTGCCGTTGAGTGGGGTGTAGACGAGGTTTTGGGCTTCGTCGAGTGCGAAGGTGCCGGCATTGAAGTCGCGGCGCAAGCGGATGCGTTTCGGGCCCAAGATCAGATCCACAGCACCCGATATGCTGCTGCCAATTTCGAGTTTGGCTTGGAGCATACGAGCCATTTCTTCTTCCATGGCCTTTCGTTTCGCTAGCAACTGGCCCCATACCTGGATTGCATGCTGTCGCGATGCCCTGATGCGTGGCAACATGCCTTTGGGGTCGCCCGCTGCAACCACCTGTTTGAACAGTTTGTCCAGGTGGCTTTCGGATTCCTTTTCATTGGCGATCTGTTTGAGCAGGGAAGTGAAGCGTTCGGTCAACTCCGGGTTTTCACCTAATGTAATTTTGGTGACGGCACTTTTGCCGGACCCCAGTACGGGTACCTGGATAAGCATCATGGCCGTGGCTGATCCCGCTATCAAGCGGCCGTGTCCATGTGATTCAGCGCCAATGATGATGCTGTTGCCGGAATACAGTTTGCATTCCAAAGCCATGTCATGCAGTGCAATGACGGAGCCTGCATGTAACTCCACACCTTGCGCGAACAGTGCGCTGATCGCTCCTTGTGCCTGCAAGATGGCCCCGGCGATGATGCCGCCAGTGACGTTGATGTTGCCGCCGGCTTCGAGCAACCCACCATCGATCATGCCGCCAACCACGATATCGCCGCTGGCCTGTACACGCATGTTTTGTAGTACGTCACCCTTGATGTTGACAGTACCGTCAAAATGAATGTTGCCCGTGGCCATATTGACATCGTTCAATTGCAACACAGGTTCAACCTGCATACCGCTTTTGACACGTACCGCTTGCCCGCTGACAGCCGCAACCAGTATGTTGGGGTCATTTTTGGAGACTTCGGTGCCAAGCAGATCCTGGGCGGCATAGGGTTCGTCGTGACCACCACGTGCGGGAAGCAGTTTCCCGCGCACTGTGCTGCCGTTAGTTCCAGGTGTGGCAGGTGTGCGGCGCATCAGTGGCATGCCTGCGTGTACTACGGTGATGTTGCTATGCTCGCGGTAATCGATCAGGCCATCGGCATTAACCTGGGGCACACGGTTGGAAGTTTGATCAACAAGTTCCTCAAAGCTGCTGTCTGTGCCGTTTTCGGGCAATTTGCCGTGGGCAATCGAAAGATGACTGCATGCGCCGGCGGCACAAGCGCATTCAAGTGCTTGCTGGTCGATGCCAAATGTGACACCAAATTCGGCCAGTGCTTGTTGCAGACTAGGCAGGGTGACGGCATGGCCTCCGCGTGGTGGGGTCACGGTGAGTTCCGCCAGCATGTCATCGGGCGTGATGGTGATTTCGACTTTGGCGTTTTGGCGCTGCGCGATCTGGATGGCAAAAGGGGCCGTAGCGGTGTTGCATGCTTCGACGGCAGTGGAGATGGCGATTTCGTCATAAACGCAGGAGGAAAAACTGGAGTGTTTCAACAGTTCGTGTAGCGTGGTTGCATCCACAGATGGGCGCGCAGCGTTTGGTTGACCGCGCAAAAATATATTGCCGTCGGTTTCGATCAGCGTTACAGCAATGATGTCCATTTTTTCTTGTCTCCACTGGAGGATCTGGAATATAACCTTTCCCCATTCCGGTATGAGTTTGCAAGGATCACAATCTTGGAAGCTTGAGCATTTGTGCTACCGGAATTGAAAGGGGTGCCTGAATCCGTGAATACAGTCTAGACTATCGGCACAGTAATGCAAAAGACTAAGCAAAAACCTCGCCACGCAATGTATAGCTGCGTGTTTCGGTGATCCGCACATTGATCATTTGTCCTAGCAAGTCCGGCGTGCCCACAAAGTTCACCACCCGATTGCATTCGGTGCGCCCCATCAACTCGCCCGCATCGCGTTTGGAGTTGCCTTCGACCAGGATACGCTGGATTGTGCCCACACGGCTTTCGCTGATGCGCGCCATATTGGCGTTGATGGTGGCTTGTACCTGTTGCAAGCGCTGCAGCTTGATTGCGTGTGCGGTGTCATCCGGCAGATTGGCTGCGGGCGTTCCGGGGCGGGGGCTGAATATGAAGCTGAAAGAGTTGTCGAAGCCGATGTCATCAATCAGTTTCATCAGTCTGGCAAAGTCGTCTTCGGTTTCTCCAGGGAAGCCGACAATGAAGTCACTGCTCATGGCCATGTCCGGGCGAATGGCGCGCAGTTTACGCACGGTGCTTTTGTATTCCATGACGGTATAGCCGCGTTTCATGGCCATCAGGATGCGGTCACTGCCATGCTGTACCGGCAGGTGTAAGTGGCTTACCAGCTTGGGGATTTTGTCGTAAGCGGCGATCAGCGCCGGGGTGAATTCATTGGGATGGCTGGTGGTGTAGCGCAAGCGCTCGATACCAGGAATGTCGGCGACGTATTCCAGCAAGGTGGCAAAGTCGGCCATGCTGCTGCCCGTGGCCGACATGGGGGTACGGTAGGCGTTGACGTTCTGCCCCAGCAGGGTAACTTCCTTGACGCCCTGGTCAGCCAGCCCGGCGACTTCCACCAGAACGTCTTCAAATGGCCGGCTCACCTCTTCGCCCCTGGTGTAGGGGACCACGCAATAGCTACAGTATTTCGAGCACCCCTCCATGATGCTGACAAAGGCCGATGCGCCTTCTACCTTGGCGGGTGGCAGATGGTCAAACTTCTCCACTTCGGGGAAGCTGATGTCCACCTGGGAGCGGTTTTGCAAGGCACGCTGGTGCAGCAGCTCGGGCAATCGGTGCAGGGTTTGCGGGCCAAATACCACGTCCACGTAGGGCGCACGGGCGATGATCGCCTCGCCCTCCTGGCTGGCAACGCAACCGCCAACGGCGATTTGCACGCCGTTTTTCTTCAGGTGGCGCACCCTGCCCAAATCCGAAAACACTTTTTCCTGCGCTTTCTCACGAACCGAGCAGGTGTTGAAAACAATCAGGTCGGCTTCTTCCACATTCTCTGTTGGCTCGTAGCCTTGCGCAGCGTGCAATACATCGGCCATCTTGTCCGAATCGTATTCGTTCATCTGACAGCCAAAGGTTTTGATAAAGACTTTTTTGTTCATACGAGATGCCAGCCTAATGCAAACGGGGTACTGCAGCAAGCAAGGAGCGGGTGTAGTCGTGTTGTGGATGGGACAATACCGCATCGGCCGTACCCATTTCCACCAAGCGGCCATTTTGCATGACGGCAATGTCGTGCGCCAGGTATTCGACCACGCCAAAATTATGGGTAATAAACAGGTAAGCCACGCCCAGCTCCTGTTGCAATTCCTGCAGGAGATTCAGAATTTGAGCCTGTACCGAGACATCCAGCGCCGAGGTCGGTTCGTCGGCAACGATCAGTTGTGGTTCGACCGCCAGCGCACGAGCAATGGCCAGACGTTGGCGCTGCCCACCCGAGAATTCATGGGGGTAGCGTGTGAGCACATCGGGGCGCAAACCGACCCGATCCAGCAATGCAAGCAGCCGTTGGGTGCGTTGTGCGGCGGTGACTTCGGGACACAGGGATGCAACGCCTTCGGCCAGAATGTCCTGCACACGCATGCGTGGGTTGAGTGAAGCGAATGGGTCCTGAAACACGATCTGTGCCGTGCGGCGCACACGGCGCAAGGCAGCGCCCTGGAGCTGGTGCAAGGATTGCCCCTGCAGCGTGGCGGTGCCCCGGATGTGGGCATTGTGGCGCAACAGTTGCAAGATGCCCTTGCCAACCGTGGTTTTGCCGCTGCCCGATTCACCGACCAGGGCCAGTGTGCGCCCAGGAGCCAGGGAGAAAGATACGCCATCCACGGCCTTGACGTAGCCGACGGTGCGTTGCAGCAAGCCTTTGCGAATAGGAAACCAGACGCAATAGTCACGTACTTCCAGTAGCGTTTCAGTAGGGGCATGGGCAGGAGTCGGGGCAGTGGTATCGCCGCCAAGGTCTTGCGCCTGAACCGGCACCTCGTACCCTGCATCCTGGTACAAGACGCAGCGTACGGCATGATTGGCGCGAACCGTGTGCAGCTCCGGCGGGGCGTTGCGGCAGTGCTCCATGGCGCTGCCACAGCGTTCGGCAAAGCGGCAGCCGGTGAATGCCTGGTTCAAGGGTGGCACGGTTCCGGGAATGGAGGCCAGGGCGTGCCCGCGTTTGCTAAATTCTGGCAAGGCGCCAAACAAATTAGCGGCATAAGGGTGCAGCGGCTGGGCAAAAAAGTCCTTGGCGTCAGCCACTTCGATGACCTGACCGGCGTACATCAGCGCAACCCGGTGTGCCATGCTTTTCACTACCGCCAGGTCGTGCGTAATCAATAGCAGGGTCATATTGCGCGCGGCTTGCAACTCTTTGAGCAAATCCAGAATCTGCGCCTGAATGGTCACATCCAGCGCCGTTGTTGGCTCGTCGGCGATAACGATCTGTGGCTCGGCAGCCAGTGCAATGGCAATCATCACCCGTTGCTTTTGACCGCCGGAGAGTTGGAAGGGGTAGTTGTGGATGCGCCGCTCGGGCTCGGGAATGCCCACGCGCTGCAACCAATCCAGCGCCTGGGCGTGGGCAGCCGTGCCACGCAGCGGGGTGTGGCGCTCAATGACTTCGGTAATCTGGCGTCCCACCGTCATCACCGGATTAAGGCTGGTCCCCGGCTCCTGAAAGATGATGCTGATGCGTTTGCCCCGCACGTCGCGCATGCGGGCTTCGGGCAACTGCGCAATGTCGGTGCCATCCAGATCGATGCAACCGGCGCTGATGCGGCCACTGTCCGGCAACAAGCGCAGCAAGGATAGCGCGGTCATCGACTTGCCGCAGCCGGATTCCCCGACCAGGGCAAAGGTTTCACCACGTTCCAGCGTCAGTGTCAGTGCATCCACGGCACGAACCAGGCCGCTGTCCGTTGCAATGTCGGTCGTGAGGTTTTCAATGCGCAGCATGTGGTCTCCTACCTGGCAATTGGTGCGGTGCGCCGCACGCGGAAAGCGCGTGCGCGTGGATCGAAGGCTTCCTGCACGGCGCGGGCAAACAGTTGCAGGGAAAGCACCAGGGTCACCATCAAGGTAAACCCGGCCAGAAGATTCCACCAGACAGTGGGATCACGCGCCAACTCGGTACGGGCGCTGTTGATCATGGTGCCAAAGCTGTTGGTGCTGGGATCAACGCCGACGCCGACATACGACAACACAGCCTCCAGCAGCACCAGCCCGGAAAAATCGAGCACGGCCACGATGAGCACAATGTGCATCACATTGGGGACAATATGGCGGCGCATGATGCCGAGGTCCGATACGCCAAAAGCGCGTGCGGCCTGCACGTAGTCCAGCTCACCGAGTTTGAGTGTTTCAGCCCGCAGCAGCCGCGCCAGCGTGGCCCAACCCGTCAAGCCCAGAATCAGGGACAACAAAAAGAGCCGTATATCGGCACGCTCCAGGCCGGTTTCAAACAGGTTGGGGTTTTTGTCGATGAAAACCTGGATCATCAGCACAAAGGCCGAAATCAGCAGCACCGAAGGGATGGAAGACAGCACGGTGTAAAAATACTGGATGGCATCGTCCACCCAGCCCTTGAAGTAGCCCGCCAGGATGCCGAACAGGATGGCAAAAGGCAGGGTTGCCAAGGTCGCCATGGCGCCAATGACCATGGCCGTGCGGATGGATTTCAAGCCCTGGTAGAGCACGTCGTTGCCCGTCTGGTCGGTGCCAAGGACATGGTAGTAGGGCCACACGGCCGCACACCAGCCGCACAGCAGCAGCAACACGGTGGCAGTGCCCAGTATGGCGCGCCAGGGAATGGGGCTTGAACCACGCCTCCTGGCCAATGCCAGCCATAAGGCCAAAGCCACGACCGCTCCCCCGGCAAGCCCTGCGGTCGAGCGGGCAAGCACGTCAGCGGCCCAGTCTTTCTGCGGGTCTTGCAGGTGCGCGCCGCCAAAATTCAGCCGGGGAAAGTCGCGCACGCTTTTGCCCTGCACCTGCATGGTTTCCTTGGAAAACTGGTGTGTAGCCAAGGGTACGGAGTAGGTTTTTTCCCGCGCTTGGCGCCGCGCACTAAGCAGCTGGTCCAGCAGCGACAAGGTGGTGGTGGAATAGGCAGGCGCCGCGTTGGCGGCAGCACCGGGGGCCGGAGGCAAGAGGGTGCGGAAATGAATCGAATCCAGCACAGAGATCAGCAGAAATACCCCCAGCACCACGGAAGCCGACATGGCAGCCGGGTCGTGCAGCACGCTGCGCCAGTTTTCACGCAATCCGGGCGTGCGCCGGGCATGCCGCACATACAAGGCCAGCGCTGCCAGCAACAGGTATAAAACAATATCCGTGGCAAGAAAAACAGGTTTTGGCATGGTGTAGTTTTATGGCTTTAGCCCAGACGGATACGGGGGTCGGCAATGGTGTACGAGATGTCGGTGAGTATCAACCCAATGATGTACAACACCGAGCCAACGAATACCATGGCACGCACGACCGCGAAGTCCTGGGCATTGATGGCGTCAATCGTGTAGCTGCCCAGACCCGGAATGCCAAAAAACGACTCCATGATCAGGGCACCCATGAACAGCAGCGGTAATACCGCCACCGTGCTGGTGAGAATCGGCAGCAGTGCATTGCGCAGCACATGGCCAAACAGTACCCTTGGCTCCGACAAGCCCTTGGAGCGGGCTGTGCGCACATAGTCCTTGCCAACTTCTTCCAGAAACAGGGTGCGAAACAGGATCGCTTCCGCCCCTAAACGCGATACCAGGCCGATAGCCACGGGCAGCGCCAGAAAGACGAAGGCATCCATTCCGCCGGAAAAACCAGAAATGGGTACGAGCTTGAGTACCTTGCTGAACAGGAATTGTCCCAGCAGAATGTAAAACAGCGAAGAAATGGACAATAGCAGCACCGCCAGGGTGAAGCCCCAGAACTCCAGGTAGGTACTGCGAAAGAACACCATCAGCAGGGCAAAAACAATGACGACAAAGGTGCCCAGCAGGAAGGTCGGCAGCGCCAATGCCAAAGACGGCCACATGCGTTTGCGCAGTTCATAACCAATGTCGCGGCCACTGTCGGAGGAGCCAAAGTCCAAGGCAAACAATTGTACGGAACGCTCAAAAAAGATAGTGTCAGTCGCTTGTTCCACGCCGGGTTTAGCCGTATTCCACAAAAGCGGCTTGTCGTAGCCACGCTCTTTTTTCCATTTTTCGATGGCATCCTGCGAAACACGCTTGCCGCCAATGTTCATGCGCGCCATGTCATCCGGGGTGTTCAAGGCAAAGAACAGGATGAAGGTAAACAGGTTGACGCCAATCAGAATCAGCAACCCATAACCCAGACGCCGCAGGATGTAGTTGATCATGTGGTAGCTCCTCCCGCAGTTGCGCGCTCCCGGCGACGCCATCCCAGCCAGGCGGGAACCACGGCACCGACCAGAAGCAGTGCCAACAAGGGAATGGGCCACCAGATGGGTTTGTTCCATTCGGCCAATTTGCGGGCGCGTAATGCCGGGTCCAGACGCAAATAGCCGATGTGGTTGCGCACGATTTGTGTGGGTTTCCCGTTATAGACCCACTGATGGTAAGCAGCAGCGGAGGTTGGGAAATAGCCAAAGCTCCAGATCGCATCGTGCTGGACGGTGCTGATCATCTGGTCGATCAACACCTGCTTTTGCGCTCCATCATCCAGAAACTTCATCTGCTCGTACAGCGCATCAAAAACCGGATTCTGGTAATTAGTGTTGTTCTCGCCGTTGCCATTGGTCAGTGCCTTGGAATTGGGACCATACAGCATGAACAGGAAGTTTTCGGCATCGGGATAATCCGCCAGCCAGCCCCAGAAGAAGATTTGTACCGAACCCTTGGTCATCTTGTCCTGAAAGCGGTTGTAGTCGGTGGCGCGTATTTCCAGTTGCACGCCGATTTTGGCAAACTGCCGTACATACCAGTCCAGCAAGGCCTTGGTGCCGGGCGATGCGGCGCTTTGGTAATCAAAATTGAGCACCAGGGGTTTGCCGGTGCGCGCATCGCGTCCATCGGGATAACCGGATTCGGCCAGCAGACGTTTGGCATCTTCAATCGGGCGGCGCACGGGTTTGCCATCGGTACCGCGCGTGAATACCACCGGATTGAATGCCGCCGGCCCATCCGCGCGGTAGCCAAACAAGGACGGCGGCAGTGGGCCATGTGCACCCATCCCCTGGCCCTTTTCAAAGATGGCAATGTGCTCGTCCCAGTCGATGGCAATCGACAAAGCTTGGCGCAGTTTGCGGTTGCGCTCCATCTCCTGCGGCGTGTTGCCCTTGCCCACCACCGGGTCAAGCCAGTTAAAACCCATGTACCAGCTGCTGGCTTCGATACTGGTGGGTAATTTGAGTCCCTTCTCGCGGTACTCCTTTTCTTTTTCACGCGAGTCCCCCATGGCAACGAGCAGGCTGGTTCCCTGGTCCAGGCGTTCGATGGCGGGCGAATCGTAGTAACCCTGCATGAACTTGGCCTGCAGTGGCACACCTTCCTTTTCGATATCAAAAACTATTTTGTCGACGAATGGCAGGGGTTTGCCGCAATCGTCCAGATAGCCTTTTTCACGATCCCCCGGCTCACCTTCGCAAGGGTAGGTGTCGCCATGAAAATTCGGATTGCGCTCCAGCACATGGCGCCGGTTTTCCACATAATCTGTCAGCATGTACGGGCCTGTTCCGACCGGCCAATAATTGAGCGTCAGGTTCTTGGCGGCCATTCCGGGCTGGGCATAAAAACTCTCTGCCTCCCACGGAATAGGGGCAAAGAAACTCATGGCCAGCCAGTATTTGAATTGCGGGTATTTCCCTTTGATACGAATCCGCAGGGTATGCGTATCCACGGCATGTACGCCAGGAAAGTCGTATTGACGAAAGTCCAGAAACGGCAGATCACGGTCGGTAGGTGCCAGCTTTTTGCGCAGTTCCTTGTCGATAGTAGCGATGCGCGCACCGTACTCCTTGAAGCCCACGATGTAGTCCGCCATCGTGGAGAACGAGGGTGACTTGACACGCGGCGTAGCCAGACGGCGAATGGCATACACGTAGTCATGGGCCGTCAGCTCACGCGTGCCGGTTTCCTTGAAGTCCGTGACCTTGTACTTATCTGCCACATCCGTGCGCTGCAGTTTGTGGTACAGCAGCTCCCCTTTACCGTCTTTACCGTCTTTGCCGTCTTTGGCAAAGGCCGGATGCGGTGCAAACCGGATGCCTTGCTTGATGGGGATGTCAAACACCGTTTCCGCAATGCGCTCACCCGGAGCATCGTCCGGCAATGCCTGGCCGTTTTTGTCCAGGTAATGCGTATCGGCCAAAGACGCAGCAGCCCGCCCCACCAGTTCATACGGACGCTTGAGGTAGTGGTAGCCATAAGGTGGCTCGTATATCTGGTAGGTAAAGGGCGTTTCATCGTTGGAGTACGAACTGGCCGGATCGAGGTACTTGGGCGAGCGTGTACTGAACGGCAAGAACATGGTGTTGGTCTTTTCCGAGCCGAAAGGGTGCGGATTGTTCAGAACATCGCTGCACCCGGCCAAGCCCATGCCTAGTAAGCAAGCCAGAACCCACGTCTTCAATTTCGTATGCACCATCGATTCCCTGTAGATGAGGGAAAGAATTGTAGATGGCAGCGCGTTGCGGGCATGCGCTAACATCTGACGGGATGAATCTAGCCAGGCTCAGTTGGACAAAAATCCCCCTTGGACGATGAAATCCTGGAGTAGCTTGTCGGCTCTGGCGTTGACCCGGAACATCGGGAGCGTTGCACCTTCCATACCTTCAAAATAAGCCTTTGCCTTTTGCGGGTCCACCGTTTTGCGCAGAGCATCGAAGCGACCAAATTCGTTCAGATTGGCGGGCGTCACATGGGTGTTCATGATAAATTTTGCGTCTGTTCGCGCAGCGCATTTTTCAGTCTTTCAAGTTTCAAACGGTCCGGAATGTCCGATGCGCGTGTGGTGCGTTTGGTGTGCAACATGCCATCCACGTCCAGAGTCACCAATGGGATGCCGTGCAACACCACCGTCTGAATGTGTTGCCGTAGTTCCTCAAATGATTTGGATGGCAAAGGTGGTCATGGTATTTGGTGTGCAGCAATTCACTTGGCAATGCCCAAGAAAACGGCCAAGCAACGTTCAATCTCCACCAAGGTGTCTGCGTCAATGCATCCAAAAGCTTGCCCTACCTTGTCGCGCTTGACCGTCATGGCCTTGTCTACCATCACCTGTGAAGGTTTCTGCAGGCCATTCTGGGCGCTGGGTGCCACGGTGATGCGTAGCAGCGGTGCAGCAACCAGCGCGCTGGTTACTGGCAACACTGTCAGCGTTGCGTTTTCGGCAAACTGGTCGGCCTGAATGACCAAGGCAGGCCTGGGTTTGCCAAAGTCGCCCTGCATGGCGATGGTCACAAAGTCACCTCGCATCATGGCGTCCAGCCATCCACGTCTGCCAAGGCAGCATCCATGAACTGCTGCAATCCCGTATCAGCCGCATCGCTTTGGGCAACAAGTTGCGACTGGCGGCGGCACTCCTGAGCGAAGTCTGGCCGTCGCGTATCTGGCACCCAAATTTGAACCGGACGAAGACCCGCCATGCGCAACGCATCACGGTGCCTTTGAACTCGTGCATTCACATCTGTCGTAGCCATTTTTTCATCCTCCTGGATTGTTACATGCAACATCATAGAACAATCATCTGTTACATGCAACATGGCGGTTGGTCAGAATTTTCCAGACGCCTTTGCGCTGCAATCGCTATGCTTTTCATAGCTGCATGCGCCCGTCAGACGTGCGGGAATGGCATATTTGATCAAGTATTTCTATTCGCTATTGCCCCGCAAGCCAGGGGTTAATCAGCGCAACCCCGGTATCAGCAAAGTCCGACACGTTGCGTGTCACCACGGTGAATTGATGCTCAATGGCGGTGGCTGCAATCATGGCATCACGTTCTGAACGCGGATCGGGGATATGCAGTGATGCACACACCGGCGCAGTGCTGTCAGTGAATGGCAAAATGCGGCCGGCGAACGCCGCACGCACCCCCGTAAGCCATGCGCGCAGCGCGCTTGCCTGCGGTGGTGTGCGGCGCTCCAAGGCCTGAATGCCCAACTCCAATTCGAGAATGGTGATGGCTGACAGAAAAAGCCCGCTGCTGCCCTGTCCAGCGGCCCAGTTGCGCACCTCCATGGACTGATTGGGTTTGCCATGGCGCAGTTCGGAGATGACGTTGGTGTCGAGTACAAACATGGAGATGCGTCAGTCAAACGATGCACCACGAACTTGCAGCGTGAGCCGGGGCGGCTCGAAATCAATGCCCTCACCACCCGCAATGCCATCCATTACCTCCAGCAGCGATGGCCCGCTTTTCCCGGCCATGCGGTAATAGTCGTCGATTTTCAGCAGCGCATAGGCAGGACGTCCACGGTCGGTAATAAACACCGGGCCATCCAGCGCCGCGCGCTTGGCGGCGGACACATCACGCGTGAAGTCGCGGCTCGAAAATGTATGGATACCCATGTTGGCCTATCAGATGTCAGTAATGTTTGTATGTTACGACATTTGTGGAAGTTTTGGGTAAGTGGGTACCCATTTTCAAATCAATCACACCATTCGCGGTGCTGTGGATGGGCTTGTTATTACTACGTTATTAATAGCTGCCCCCGCACTATCCATGAGGGTTAGAGGCTGATTTGATGCCTGATTTGCGGCCAAAGTGATGTCACAAAGGCTTGCAGGAGGGTTTCGCAGCGCAGTTTTTGGATTTTTAATATCACCGGCAATATGAAATATTAGCCCCCTCTCCCCGCTGGGGCGAGGGAGGCAAATCCAACGACCACGCCATGGCCTTCGTCGGCAAGACGACACAAGCCTATTCAACCTTGAAGACAAACTCCTGGAGTGCCAGCACATCCCCAGGGACAACATGGCATTGGTATGCCAGCATCGCAGCACGCACCGCAGCATGGAACACCCGTGGCCCGGATACGATGGTGACCTCCCTGACCACACCATCGCGAATCAAGGCCTGCGCCTTTACCACGCCGCTGGTGCCATCCTGCAGGGCTTTGCGCGGCATCTCGGGTGGTATCTGCGTCGGACAACTCAGTGCCATGTCGGAGTGTGCCGGCACGGTGGATGCTGGCGCCGGGGCTGTTGTTGGTGGTGGCGGTGGCGCAATGCTGGCGGCCTGCAGCGGTGGTGTTGTGACCGCTTCAATGGCCGGGGCTGTTGCCGGGGTCGCTGGTGCCACATCGGGAGTTGGTACAAAAGGGGGCGGCGTAGCCGACCTGGGCGCAGGCTCGGGCATGCGGACTGTCTTGGGTGGAGGCGTGGCGGCGGCGGCGGCGGTGGCGCAATGTTGACTTCCTGAATGATTTCGGCGGTCAGTGGCTTTTTCTGGGGTGACAAGGCGTTGCGGACGTTGCCCGAGAGGATGCCCCAGACGATCAGAATATGCAGCGCAATGACGATGGCGCTGCTTTGGTAGCGCTGCGACCAGCTGCGCTTGCCGTAGACCGGGTGAATACCTGTTTGAATGCCTACCGCATTCATGGGGCAAACTGCTCACTGCCAATGACGGCGATGTTGCGCAGCCCCTGGCGTTTGGAGGTGGATAGAACATGGGCAAAGACAGCGTACTGCGCGGACTTATCGGGTCGAATATGCAATTCTGGCTGCGGCGTCTGTGACCTGAGTGTTTCCATGCGGTTTTCCAGTTCCTGGGCCGAAACCGGTACGCCTTGCCAATACAGTATGTTGTCTGCGCCAATGTCGATGCGAATTTTCTCCGGCTTGTCGGGTTGAGGTGCCGTCACACCCCTGGGCATTTCCAGATTGATTGCGTGCAACTGGATCGGAATGGTGATGATCAACATCACCAGCAACACCAGCAGCACGTCAATCAGGGGCGTGGTGTTGATGTCCATCAACACATCGGGTTCGTCCCCACCATGCAGTGATTTTCCTGTATACATTGCCATATTCGTTTAACCAGGAGGCTCGGTGATGAACGCAACCTTGGCAATGCCCGCGCGCTGGCAGGCGTACAAAATCCTGCCAACGCCCTCATAGCGTGCTGTCCTGTCGCCGCGAATCTGGACTTCGGGTTGGGGTTTGGCCTCGGACACCTTTTTGAGTTTTGCCAACAATTCTTCACTGCTGGCCACGCGCTTGTCGTACCAATACACCTGGTTGGCACTGTCTACGGAAATGATGATGTTTTCCGGCCTGGTTTCACGCACCTCAACCCGCTCCTTGGGCAAGGTTACCGGAATCGAGGTGGTGACGACCGGAACGGTGATTAAAAAGATGATCAGCAGCACCAGCATCACATCAACCAGGGGGGTCGTGTTGATGCTGGCAATCGGCTGTGCATCCTCAGTTCCCGTCGTGCGCATCATGGCGTAGCGCAAGAGCCTAGCAAGACGGCATGCAGATCGCTGCCAAAGCCGCGAATGTCGTCCATTACGCCACGGTTGCGTGCCACCAGCCAGTTGTAGGCCAGAACCGCTGGCACCGCGACGGCCAGCCCCAGGGCGGTCATGATGAGTGCTTCGCCCACGGGGCCGGCCACCTTGTCAATGGAAGCCTGTCCTGAAACGCCAATCGCACTCAGTGCGTGGTAAATACCCCATACCGTACCGAACAGGCCCACAAACGGCGCAATGGAGCCAACCGTTGCCAAAAAAGCCAGGCCGCTTTGCATGTCCCGGTTGACACGATCCACCGCACGCTGAATACGCATGCTGATCCAGTCGTGCAAGGGGATGTGCCCCATCAAGCCACTGTGTTTTTGCGTGGCTTCCAGGCCGGACGCGGCAATGAACTGGTAGGGGCTTTCCGGGGGGAGTGCAGCGGCGCCTTGCTCCACGGAGCCTGCGCTCCAGAACTTTTCGGCAGCTTCTTGCGCATGACGGCTGATTTTTCGCTGTTCCAGCAGTTTGGCAACCAGGATATACCAACTCCCCAGACTCATACCTGCCAGTATCAGGAGCACGCCCTTGGCCACCGCATCCGAGGTATTCCACAGGGCGGCCAGGCCATAGGGGTTTGCCACTGCGGATGCAATCCCGGTGATTCCGGTGTCCGGGGTATTGGTCTGGGCCAGTACCAAGCTGCCCGGTACAAAGGCAAACACCAACCCCAGGCCCAGGCCCAGTAGCCAAGCCCAAACCCGCATCTTCAATTTCGTATGCACCATCGATTCCCCGTAGATGAGGAAAAGAATTGTAGATGGCCGTGCGCTGCGGGGGATAATCGGGTGATAATCGCTCCCCCATGGCACGCATTACCCTACTTGACGCCCAGCTCGCATTCGGACACGTTGCCTTGCTGGATCACGCTGATTTTTCCCTGGAAGCTGACGAGCGCGTCGGACTGATCGGGCGCAATGGCACTGGCAAATCGTCTTTGCTCAAAATCCTGGGTGGATTGGAAAAGCCGGACGACGGCAGCTTGCAAATCCAGAATAACACCCGCATTGCCTACGTGGCACAGGAGCCGGACCTGAGCGCAGATGCTAGCGTTTTTGAAGCTGTTCGCGCAGGTTTGGCGGGGGTTATCGCCCTGATTGAGGAATATTCACTGGGCCATGGCGATCTGGATGCATTGCAAAGCGCTATCGAAGCCCAGGACGGCTGGAACTGGGAGCAACGGGTGCAGGAAACCCTGCACCGGCTCCATCTGGAACCACAGGCCGTCATCAACACCCTGTCGGGCGGCACCAAGAAGCGCGTCGCCCTGGCGCAGGCGCTGGTGTTTGCACCTGACGTACTGCTGCTGGACGAGCCGACCAACCACCTGGACCTCGATTCGATAGAGTGGCTCGAAGGTCTGCTGCGGGAATTCAAGGGCAGCATCGTCACCATTACCCATGACCGGACGTTTCTGGACAAGGTCGCCACCCGTATCGTCGAACTGGATCGCGGAAAACTGCTGTCCTATCCCGGCAACTTTGCGGCCTACGTGCTGCAAAAGGACGAACAAATGGCGCAAGAGGCCGTCATCAATGCCCGTGCCGACAAGCTGCTGGCCGCAGAAGAGATCTGGATTCGCAAAGGCGTGGAGGCGCGGCGGACCCGTGCCCAGGGGCGTATCACCCGACTGGAAAATCTGCGCGCCCAGCATGCGGCGCGGCGCGCGGCTGTGGGCCGTGTCAATATGGACCTGGTCAGTGGCGCTGCCAGTGGCAAACTGGTGTCGGAGCTGGTGCATGTCAGCAAGACCTTTGGCGACAAGGTGGTGGTGCAAGACTTCAGCACTACCGTGTTGCGCGGCGACAAGATTGGCTTGCTGGGCCCCAACGGTGCCGGAAAAACCACACTGCTCAAGCTGATTCTGGGCGAACTCGCGCCGGACCCGGCACCCGCCAACGCCCCTAAGCCCGAGCCAGGCCACAGCCCCTGGGGCACCGTGCGCCTCGGAGCCAATGTAACGGTGGCGTATTTCGACCAGTTGCGCAATGCCCTGGACCTGGATGCAACGCTGGAGGATTTCATCAGTCCGGGCAGCGAGTGGATTGAAATTGGCAACCAGAAAAAACACGTCAAGAGCTATCTGGGCGACTTTTTATTTTCCCCGGCGCGTGCGCACTCGCCGGTACGCAGTTTGAGCGGGGGCGAGCGCAACCGATTGCTACTGGCCCGGCTGTTTGCCCGCCCGGCCAACGTGCTGGTGCTGGACGAACCCACCAATGACCTGGACATTGACACGCTGGAGCTGCTGGAAGACCTGCTACAGAACTACGATGGCACGGTGTTCCTGGTCAGCCATGACCGCAGTTTCATGGACAACGTGGTGACCAGTACCATTGCCTATGAGGGCCATGCACGCTGGCGCGAGTACGAAGGCGGTGTGAATGACTGGCTGACACAAAGCCGCCGGGCGGCTGAAATAGCCAACATTACAAGCAAAAATGGCTTGAAGCCCCTGATGGATGTGCGGGAGCAGCTATCAAAAAAGGATAACAATTCATCTCCGGCTGCGTCCGTCATATCAGCGCCGAAAGCCCGCAAACTCAGTTTCAAAGAGCAGCGGGAACTTGATGGCTTGCCGCAGCGGATTGCCGCGCTGGAATCCGAGCAAGCAGCCATCAACGCGGCGCTGGCCGATGGCAGTCTTTACGCGAGTGACAACGTTCGTGCCCTGCAGCTGGCAAGTCGCACGGCACAGATTGACGATGAACTGCTTGCCGCACTGGAACGCTGGGAACAGTTGGAGCGTGCCAGCTAATAAGTTCATTGGCCCATTGGCAACTGACATAATGCGGGGTTCGAAGCAACGCGAATTCCAATGCCCAGACAGTTGCGGTCGCCATACAGGAGAGACAGTTCATGGACCCGGAGGAAATTAGTTTTACTGACCTCATTGCCTCATCCATTCACGACATGAAAAACTCGTTGAATATGCAGACCAATTATCTGGAAGGCATCGCCGTCGATTGTCGCCAGCGAGGGGACACGGCAATGTTTGAAAATCTGGAGCGGGTGATTTATCAGGCCAATCGGATGAACTCCAACCTGATCCAGTTGCTGAGTCTGTACAAACTTGGCAAGTCCATCTACCCGACCGATATCGACGAGCATTCGGTGGCTGAGATGATTGAGGAGTCGTTGCTGCAGAACAAATCCATCATGGATCTCAAGGGTCTATCCATTACGGTGGACTGTGACCCCCATTGCTACTGGTATTTTGACCGCGATCTGGTCATCGGGGTGTTGATCAATGCCCTGAATAATGCCTACAACTACACGAATGACAAAATCAGGATTGCAGCCAATACTGTCGATGGTTGTCTGGAGTTGCGCGTTGAAGACAATGGGCGTGGCTATCCCGCCAGCATGCTCCTGAGTGCAGGAGTGCCGCTCAACGCCAGTACCAACTTTTTGAACGGAAGTACCGGATTGGGTTTTTACTTCTCGTACCATGTGGCAAAGTTGCACCGTAATGGAGAACGCACTGGCACTTTGGGTATAGAAAATGGTGGCGCTTACGGTGGCGGCTGTTTTGTACTGAGACTACCGTGAAAAACCTGAACGGAAGAGAAGAAACAGAAGAAAGAGACGGGCGATGACTGCTTCACTGAGCAAAGCCAGAATATTGGTGATTGACGATTTTCAGGGTATGCGTACCATGCTCGGCAACTTTGTGCGCTCCATGGGCGTTACCCAGGTCGTCAGTGCCGGTAACGGGCCCGAAGCCCTCAACCAGTTGCGCCAGAATACCTTTGACATTGTGATTTGCGATTTCAATCTGGGTATCGGACAAAACGGCCAACAGGTGCTTGATGAAGCCAGAATGCGCAACTACGTCGGCATTTCCACCATCTGGGTGATGGTCACGGCAGAAAAAACGACCGACATGGTGATGGGTGCAGCGGAGGTCAAACCTGACGACTATTTGCTAAAACCCATCAACCAGAGCTTGCTTGAAAGTCGGCTGGAAAAATTGATTGCCCGAAAACAATCCCTCGTTGGTATTGAAACCGCCATCAAGGCCAAGGACTACACTGCGGCCATTGCCCATTGCGACCTGCAATTGAGCGCCCAGGCCAACAACCCGCAGGAGATTTTGCGCATCAAAAGTGATTTATTGTTGCAAATCGGTGACTACAACGCTGCCAAGGCAGTATTTGAATCGATATTGGTGATGCGCAATATCCCCTGGGCCAGAACCGGCTTGGGGAAAGTCCTGTTTTACGCGGGCGATTACGAAGCGGCAAAACTGATATTTCAACAGGTGCTGCAGGAAAACCGCATGTACATGGAGGCATCGGATTGGCTGGTGAAAGCACTGGATGCACTGGGTGACAGCCGACAAGCGCAGCAGATTTTACAGGAGGCCGTCAAGTTGTCGCCGAATTCGCCCGTCAGGCAAAAGAATCTGGGCGATACGGCCTATAAAAATGGCGATCTGGATATTGCGCAAAAAGCATTTGAAACCACGGTCAAGATCAGTGAGTTTTCTTCCCACAAGAGTCCCGCAATTTATTCTGGCCTGGCCAAGGTATTGACCGATAAGCATGCACCGGACGAGGCGCTTAAGGTGCTGGCGCGTAGCAAAGTCACCTTCAAGGGAAATATCGAAGCAACCATACAGACTGCAGCAGTCGAAAGCACGGTGTATGGCAGCATGGGGCAAACTGACAAAGCCGAGGCGGCCATGGCGACCGCCGCAGACTTGATGAGCCAGCTTCCGGGCAAGGTTAGCACCGAAGTTGCCATGGAAATGGCACAAAGCATGCTCAAGATCGGCAAGAAGGAACAGGCATTTGAACTCTTGAGCGACCTCGTGAAGAATAACCATGAAAACCTCGAAATTTCGCGCCAGGTGGCGAATGTCTTCGAGAGTGTCAACATGAAGGAAGAAGGCCAGGCACTGATCCAGGAATCCCGGCAAGAAGTGATCAACATCAACAACCAGGGCGTTTTACTGGCCAAGAAGGGCGAGTACCAGGAGGGCGCCAAACTACTGCGCACGGCCGTCCAGAACCTGCCCAACAGCGAGGTGGTCATCATGAATTTGTGTGGTTTGCTCATTGGCCAGATGACCAAGGAGGGACGCAACGACGCCATCATTCGCGAGGTCAAGAGCTTGCTGGACCGGGTGCGGGAAATCAATCCGGCCAACAAGAAACACCACACCTACGCTGCAGCTCTGGTGCGCATAGCGGGGGGTAGATAGCCGCCTGGTGTAGAGAATTACATTTCCGGCGCGCTGTCCATGCCCTGGAAAATTTTTTCAATGGACAGCTCAAAGTCCACGCACTCCAGACGTATCGAGCCTCGCTCTGTCATGTCGAATAAGGTCCAGTTCCCGTCAGAGTTGGGCCGAAACACTTCTACACGCCGTGTGTCCGGATCAATGAGTGCATACTCGCGAAGGGATGCCAGTCGGCGGTAGATGGCAAACTTTGCACTGCGGTCATACCCTTGCGTGCTGGGTGATAGCACCTCTATTACTATCACTGGCGAGGTGAAGACTGTTTCAGTTGCGCTGAAATGCTTGTCGCACGTAACAAACACATCGGGGTACAAAATGCTGTCGGTGCCCACTTGCACCTTCATGTTTTCGCTGAAGGCCTGGCACGGGCTGGCGTCGAAATGATTCCCAAGGTGGCGCATGAGATTGGCAATAACACGACCATGCCCGCGCCGACCGCCCACCATGCAGAAGTACTCCCCCCGGTGGTATTCGTGTCGCTCTGGCTGCTCGTTCTCCCATGCCAAAAACGCTTCAAGGCTGAGATATTGCAGGGGAAGCCCCATAAATCTACTTCCAAAGTAAGAGGTACTCAATGGGGACCATCATACAAGAGAGAGTGGCCCAAACTGTGGGAAATCCTGATCCAGGAAAGTGAGTGATCGTCTGCCCTTTTTTCGTACCACAGATGCGGCAGGACCAGACGCAGTTGCTCAGACTACCGGGTCAGACACGCGCATACGCCAATGAGAAAGGAGAACTTGGCACTGTCCAGATATGGTACATTCAATGGACGCAGAAACATGGTTATATTGAGGATTTGGCCGATAAGTTCGACATTGTCTTCTATACACAGACAGGATCCGCCCAGATGCATTTTGTACATCGTTACCACATTGTGCTGCTACGTGGTTTTATGAATACCAACGCCTTTCCGCCATTGCTTCCCTAATCGGGCTTCACCAGGAAAACGAAAATGCAGGCTGACTGGCGCGCATTTTGCGTACTCGTCCGCATCGAAAACAGAGCGTTTTAATCGAGAGACAGAATGACCAGAAGTTTAGATTTGGGCAGCGGCCCCAATCCAAAAAATCCTTTCAACGCAGATCAGGCTCCTGGCGGATTGCCCTGGGCCTCCATCTATGGCTTCAAGGGCCACTTCACCGCAAGGCTGCAGGAGTGGCGCGGCCCACATCTGCTGACCGTATTGCAAAAATCACCAAAGCCTGATCACGCCTATCCACTATGAGCATTTTTGACGCAACCACTGGCGTTGTAGGCAAACTGACCGCCCTGAAAAAGGAAATGTTCGATCTTTTACAGGATCCGATGTTCGACTCGATTTCCTATGTCAAGCTGCAACAGTTGGAGACCAAGCTTCAATCAGATGGTTTGAAAAAGATAGGAACCGTCTTTTTTGGCAACGACCTGAAGAATGTTCGCACTGTGGGTGCGGGCCGACGCTACAACTATTTGCCGGAAGGTTTCTTTTCTGCGCCATCCCTCAACCCGCCCGCCGACAGTATTTTCATACTGACCAATAACGATATCGGGTCGACCTTGCCGACCTATGTGGATTTCTACCAGAGCAATCCACAGGCGTTGTTTGTCATCTGGGATTGGGACTCGCAGCACTGGACTTACATGAGCAGCATGGTGGCCATGTATTCTGATTTCTATATCTCAGGGGGGTCGGAAAACGCCTACTTTCTGTCACATTTCAACCCCAATGTCTTGGGTCCGGTATTCGGCGGGGCTTACCAGTGGACCCGCGAATTCATTCTGCAGAATATTGACACCGTTCTGGCCGAGCGCAGCAATGACCCACTGGGTGTGCACTACTTCTACGCGAACTATCCTCGCCGCAACCGGGCTATTGCGTCGGTGATGAAAGCATTTCCTTCGGTGCGATTTGGAAACAATGACTATAAGAAACGCACTGACTTGGAGAATTTTCAGGAGTGGTGTGGTCACAAAACCCATTGGGTCATGCCTGTTTTGGGAGGGCTCCCACTGCGTGGCTACAACGCCATGATCACCGGGGGCATTCCTGTTCTTCCCTCGTTTTTGAAGAACTTCCCCGAAGTCTCCATCCTGGGCGATTTGCCTCTGTATTACGAAGTAGCAGACTTGATTGATCCCGTCGCCATTCAGGAGGCAGCTGTCAAGAAGTTCGACTCTTTCGGAAAAGGCGGTTTGATACAACGTGTTTTGGATGGTCTGGAAAAGTACCACGTAGATGCACGGTGCGAACACATATTGAAACTGGTGGAGAGTGCGGTCGCCAAAGTCCGAGTGGCCGACCGTTCTTATTCCGACGGCTATTACGGAATGGGGAGACAGCGTGGTTAAGCAGTTTCCTGAATACCCACAACGGTGCGATCACCCTTCCTGTAGAAATTCCTGGTTCGGTTGAGGACGGTATCGATGGTGCTTAGCAGCTAGCCATTCCATAATTTCTCAGAACGATTCATTTCTGATTTTGATATCAATGATTACATCGAATGTAGGCCCCAAAGTTCAACGACTTATTGCACTGATTGGGGAGAAGTACAAATTATCCAAAAACCTCACAGTTCGGGCTCTGACCGAGTTTGGTGTGACATGGGCCGAGGATTTCGAGCTAATCCTGGATAGCCTGTTTCTCAATGATGAAGATCTAGACTCGGCGATGAAGGGATATTCGGCCTTTTCGCTAGATTCGATGCGCCGTCAAAAGGCATTTGAAAATGTTCGCGAATATCCAAAAAAAACATTTGCCGAGGCGGCTGGAGAGGTGTATTTCAACGAAGCGCACATGATGCGGGAGTATTTGCCCGGCCTGTTGTTGTCCCATTTTCTGTGGCTGCACCACTACCGACAGTTGCGATTTTTCGATACCGCATTCTTGGTGCCCATGGGCCAAGCTGGCGGCGATACACGTTTTGCCGAGGTGGGGGTGGGTACTGCGGTGTACTCGCGCCGTATCCTTGACCGCATTCCCGAGGCTCGTGGAACAGGCTTCGATATCAGCCCATTTTCCTGCGCCTTTGCGATTCAGCACTTACGTGCTGCCGCTGTTGCCGACCGATTCACGATGAATCAGCAGGACATCATCGTTTCGCCGATCGAACCTGTTCCCTGGTTGGTTTGCGTCGAGGTGTTGGAGCACTTGGAGCAGCCGGTGCATTTCCTGAAAGCTCTTCGTCAAGGTCTCGCCCCGGGGGGGAAAGCTTTCATCACCGCCGCACTGAATGCCGCACATGCGGATCATATCTACCTGTATCGGAATGCCGAAGAGGTGTTAGCACATCTGGAAATCGCCGGATTCCGGCTCGAACAGTTATTCGTCGCAGCCGCTTACACACCTCCCGCAAAGGGTGTGCCGGTTCCGCTGGCGGCGGCCTTCATTGTCTACTGAGGTTCAGCATGCCACAGTTTCTCGACGACAAGTTCATATTGCGAGGTCGATACGTTAATTTACGCCCACTCCGGATTGACGATGCAGAGTTCACCTTTCGCTGGCGGAGGGGTGAGCGCGCAGCACTGTTGAACCAAGGTGCACAAACCGTCGAGCAACAAATCTCTTGGATTACCAGCCGGCCGACCAACGAACACAACTTTATCATCGAGACTCGCGCAGACAAGCCGATCGGGATGTTGTCGCTGTCGGGCATCGATGTAGCGAACCGTGTCGGAGAACCTGGTCGTTTCTTGATTGGCGACGAAGAAGCCGCCCAAGGCATCCCCGCTGCGGCGGAGGCAATGAAACTACTTTACGAGCTTGCGTTTGATCGTTTGGAGTTGCGGCGCATCTGGGGCATCGTGGCGTCAAATAACCACCGAATGATCAAATGGCAGACCTACTTGGGCATGGTTCGAGAAGGTTGTCTGCGTCAGCATTTGTTCTTAAACGGAAAATCACAGGATGCGATACTCTTCGGCCTGCTGGCCGATGAGTACCGGCGTGTTACCCTGCCCCGACTCGAATCTCTCATCGCAGCCGCTCGGCTGCCCATTGCCCAATCAAACTTGCCGGAGTGACCCATGACTGATAAACAAGCTGTCGTCGACATTATTTACCGCGCGCTGAGCGCACTCAACGAGGAACTGAATGCTGAAAAGGCAGTTCCACTGGCGCTTGATACCAAGCTCTTCGGACCCGATGCCACGCTGGACTCGCTATCACTGGTTTCGGTCATAGTCGATGTGGAGACGGCTGTCTCCGACGAATTAGGCCAATCTGTGAGCCTGACCGACGACGAAGCGATGAGTCAAGATGTTTCGCCATTTTCAAGCGTGAGCACCTTGGCAGACTACATCTTAAAGCGACTGGCGTAAACTTGAATCAAGGCTGGAACGGGCGTGAGTAAGTACCTATCAAAGCACGTGCTGGTCACCGGAAGTACGCGCGGGGTGGGCGACATCCTCACACGACACTTTTTGACAGAGGGCGCAATGGTCATCGGTATTGCACGCGGCGAGGCCACTTGCACCCACGAGCACTACTTGCATTATTGTGCCGACATCGGTCAACCAGCCGAGTTGCAGAGAGTTTTCAGTTTGCTTCGGCAGACGGTCAAGACGTTGGACATCGTCATCAACAACGCTGCTGTGCTGACTTCACAGTACGCAATGATCATGCCGGCTTCCGCCGCGCAGGCGATGGTCAACGTCAACTTGCTGGCCCCGTTCCTCGTCACCCGCGAGGCCGCTAAACTGATGCGCAAGACCCACTCAGGTCGCATCATCAATATCAGTTCGATGGCCGTAAGTCTGGAACCAGAAGGCGATTCGGTATACGCCGCCTGCAAGGCCGGATTGACGACCCTGTCCAATGTGTTAGCCAAAGAACTCGCCAGCATCAATGTGACTTGCAATACGCTCGGTATCACGGCTATCGATACGGGCATGCTTCGGCAACTGCCTCGGGATAAGATCGACGCTGTCATTTCACGACTGCCGATTCCACGCTATGCGACGGCTGACGATATCCTGAACGTGGTTGACTTCTTCGCGTCTGAGAGTAGTGGCTATATCACCGCACAGACCATCTACCTCGGCGGAGTGCACTGACATGAAGAATGCGATACCTGGGGGGTACAACCATGACCAAGTGTGGACGGTTACGAACGGGATATTCCCATCCAACTGCTATTTGTGCGCCACCGAGGTACCGGGCGAATGCTTCATTGTCGACCCGGGACTGGATCCATCTCCCATTGAAGCAGCGCTGGCAGAGTTGGCGCTTGTGCCCCGCGCGATTTTATGTACGCACGGGCATTTCGATCACATCGGCAGTGCTGCGTACTTTTGTGAACGCTACGCCTGTCCCGTATATTTGCACGCGAACGACCTAAAGACGCTGCGCTCGTCTAACTTCCTGCTGATGGCCTTCAAGGTTCCGGCGCGTGTCGTGATACCCAATATCACCCAACTCGCTGGTGAGCGCGCCGAGATCGCTGTCGGTGGTGGCTGTGTGCGCTTTCATGCGACGCCGGGGCACACACCGGGCAGTTGCGTGATCGAGTATGGACCCTCGCTGTTTACCGGCGATACGCTCTACAGCCGAGGCGTCGGCCTATCGCGCCTGCCGGGGGAGAATTCCAAGCAGCTTCGCCAATCCATCCTAGCACTGTGGAACCAATTCCCGGACGACATGATGGTCTGGCCTGGCCATGGCGAGTCGTCCGAACTCGGTGCCATCAAGTCTGGCAACGAACCTTTGATCCGCTTTCTGCACTCCGAAACCATTGCCCTGTCCTCTTCATGAGCTTTACCAGACCCTACGGTATCGGCATTATTGGTGTCGGTCATCATCTGCCTACACGCATCGAGACAAACGAAGAACTTTGCCTTGGTCTCGCAGTCACGCCTGAGTGGATAGTCGAGAAAACGGGAATTCAGCGCCGCTACCTCGCGGACCCGCAAGACACGGCCAGCGGCTTCGCAACACTGGCAGCCCGTAGCGCACTGGCTATGGCTGGCATTGACGCTTCGCAGTTGGACATCATCATCTGCTGCACCTTCTCCGGCGACTACATTTTTCCACCTCTATCGGCCAAGCTCCATCATGAATTGGGTGCCAAGGCCACGCAAGTTTATGATTTACAGGCAAACTGCGCGGGTGTGATCTCGGGTTTGACTGCGGCCTCTGATCGCATGCTCGTGGACGACACTGTTCGCTACGCGCTGGTCGTCGGCGTTGAATTGTGTTCGCGCTACGTGGACCGCTTAGACGTGAACACGTCAATCTACCTCAGCGATGGCGCCGGAGCAATTGTCATTGGTCGTTGCGAGGCAGGGTATGGCATCCAGTCCTCCGCCTTCCACACCGACAGCTCCAACTACGAGTCCGTGCGCATGCGCGGCGGCGGTTCAAGCTACCCTATTCGCGAACGCACCTTCGATCCAGCGATTGATTCGATGGAAATGAACGGCTTGGCCACGTGGAAACAGGCGATCACACATCTTCCCACCGTCATCCGCCGCAGTTGCGAAAAATCCGGTATAGCCACGCACGAGGTCAACTTCTTCATCTTCCACCAAGCAAACCTCCGGCTCATCGAGTACATCATCCGCAAGATGAAATTCGGTCTCGAACGCACGTTCACCAATGTGCAGGATATCGGCAACACCGGCTCGGCATCTATTGCCATTGCCCTGAGCGAGGCTGTGGACAAGGGGCACATAAAGCCCGACAGTTTGCTGATGCTGGCCGGTGTTGGTGCGGGGTTTAACTTTGGGGCAAGCCTGTGGCGCTGGCTCCCACATCCGCAGGAGTCCACGCGATGACCGTGTTTCTTGATTTCGACGCACTGAAGGTTGGCGACTGTCGGCAGCTGATCAAGACGATCACCGATGAAGATATCCGCAAGTTTGTCGAACTGACGGGCGACGACAACCCGCTGCATGTTGACCGCAAGTTCGCCAACAACACAGCCTTCAAAGATATCGTGGTGCATGGCATGCTAGGTGCCTCGTTTATCTCCACAGTGATCGGCACTCAGCTGCCCGGTCCCGGTGCGCTATGGGTAAGCCAGACCTTGGATTTCCTGTTGCCGGTGCGACGGGGTGACCAACTAACCGTGATGTGCACGGTGCTCAAGAAACACGAGCGCGAGCGCCTGCTTGAACTAGAAACACGCATCGTCAATCAGCACGGACAGACCGTGCTACGTGGTCAGGGTAAGGTCAAAATGCTCGTTGACCGCAGTCGTACAGCAGAGAAACCGGTATGCGCTGAACTGAGTCGGGTGGCCTTGGTGACGGGGGGGGCCGGGGGCATCGGCGAGGCCATCTGCCGTCGTTTGGCTGACGCTGGCTTCAGCGTAATCATCAACTACCAGAGCAGTCGCGAGCGGGCACAGGCCTTGGCCGAAGAGCTACAGTCTGCTCAGAAGCGCGCCGTAGCTGTGCAGGCCGATGTAGCCACAGCGGAAGGGGTGGAGTTGCTGATGACACAAGCCTGTCGTCATTTCGGCGAGGTGGGCGTGCTTGTCAACAACGCGTCGCCACGCATCCACCCCAAGGCTCTGGCCGAAACCGAATGGTCCGACATCCAGCATCACATTGACGTGCAACTCAAAAGTAGTTTTCTGCTAATCAAGCGTTGTGCAACCGACATGACCACGCGTGGCGCGGGACGGATCGTGAACATCACCTCACAGGTGACGGAAGGCTCACCGTCAGTACACTGGACTGGTTACGCCGTAGCCAAGGCCGCATTGGCGATGCTGTCCCGAAATCTTGCGGCCGAACTCGGCCCTCGGGGCATCACGGTAAACTGCGTAGCTCCGGGCATGACTGAAACTGGATTGATTGGTGACATTGCGGAGAAGCAACAGATGGTGATTGCGAGACAGACCCCCCTGCGCCGACTCGCGCGCCCAGAAGACATTGCCGCAGCTGTGGCTTGGCTTGTCTCGCCAGACGCACGTTACGTGACGGGCCATACGCTCGACGTCAATGGTGGCATGGTGATGTCATGAGCGAGGCCACCGAATTACTTGCCCAACTCGCAGCGCCTGGCCTCACATTGACTCGCACGCTAGGCACAATCGAAGCCTTGGAGAAACAGCTAAGCAACCCGCGTCGGATCAAACTCGGCATCTCGGCAAACGTCAGCGTTGACCTTTTGTCGGTGTTCCTGCGAAAGCACGCTCTTCTCGCTGGTGTTGGCGCGGACATTGTCATGGGCAACCATGATGATCCTCTTACTGATGTCGACCTATTCTTGGCCGCTAGCGTCGAGCAAATGATTTTTCTGCCATTCTTTGACAACCTGATACCGGCTTTTGAAAGTTGTATCGAGCTGATGTCAGCAGAGGATATCGCTGCCAAAGAGGACGATCTGCGTGCGCGTTGGCGGCTGGTATTTGAACATGCAAAACCAATGCGCCAAATCTACGCATGCGCGATGCACCGTACCACTACCCTGGTCGATATGGGCGTAGCGGATTCCGTCGATAGCGTGATTGATCGCTTGAACGCCATGCTGCGCAAGGAAGCGGCGGTTTTCGCCAATGTTCGAGTTGTCGACACACGCAGCATCGTGCACGAGATCGGCGCTGAGGCTGCATTCGACAGACGCTTCTATCTACGAAACACGGCACCGTACGCGACGCCGTTCCTTAACGAACTGGCCCGCCGGGTTGTATTGAGTGCGCGGGGCTTTGGGGGCTGGTTCTATAAAGCGTTGGTCTTGGACTGTGACAACACCCTGTGGGGTGGCATCATCGGCGAAGACCTGACGAATGGTATCCAGCTCGATCCGCACAGTTACCCAGGTCGGGTTTTCTGGCGGGTGCAGCAAGAATTCCTAACACTGGAGCAACACGGTGTACTGCTGTGCTTGTGCAGCAAGAACAATCCACAGGACGTGGACGAAATACTGGAAAAGCACGCTTTTACGGTTCTGCGCAAAGAACACTTGGCCTTGCGTAAGGTCAACTGGATCGACAAGGTCAGCAATCTACGTGCGATCTCGCAGGAACTTAACATTGGTCTTGACAGTCTGGTTTTCATCGACGACTCGGATTTTGAATGCAATGCTGTACGCAGCGCCCTGCCGATGGTGCGTGTGTTCCAAGTTCCCAACAAAACCCTTTCCGATTACCCGCGCATGGTGCGCGAGATCCGCGAACTGTTCTTGTCGGGTGGCGTATTGGCCGATAGCCGTTCAAAGACTGCACAGTATCGGCAGCGGCAGGAAGCCGCCGAAGCTAGCATGCAGTTCGCCACACACGAAGAATACTTAGCCTCGCTTGGCATTCACGTTCACTTGGCACGGGATGATGTTACCAGCCTGGCACGTATCAGCGAGCTGACGCAAAAATCAAACCAGTTTAACTTGACAACGCTTCGTCAGTCACCTTCAGATATCCAGCAGCGAATGAACAGCGAGCGCGACACGGTCTACTCTCTCACTGTCAGTGATCGATTCGGAAATGCAGGACTGACGGGTGTTGCATTGGTATGCTTCGACGGAGAAGTCGCGCGTGTCGATGCCTTTTTGATAAGCTGTCGTGTCATTGGCCGCAGCATTGAGTTTTGCTTCTGGCCGCACGTGGCATATGATGCACGGTGCCAAGGCTGTCACTTCATTGAAGCCGAATACCGGCCAACAGCGAAGAATGCGCAGGTAGCTGACTTCTACGATCGCCTTGGTTTGCCCTTGATCTCCGAGAACAACGGCGTCAAGCACTACCGGGCATCACTCGCCGACTTCAATCCACCTACCATCGATTGGATCAATTTAACGAAATGAATATGGAACAATCCCTAAAAAATGTAATGGCGACTGTACTCGGTATCTCCACCGATGCGATCAACGAAAACACCAGCATGGACAATGTGGAGACTTGGGACTCCATTAAGCACATGAACTTGGTATTGGCAATTGAGGAGGAATTCGGCGTAAGCATCCCTGACGAAGACGCGGGCAACATCACCTCCTATCCTCTCATCCGGATCGTGCTAGCCGAACTACTTGGGAGAAATGAATGAAACTGGACTGGTTGCTGAAACGCTTCGGTTCTGCCTGCGAGCAGGCGGCCTTCATTCACGAAGACCGAACAGTCACCTACGGTGAGTTGCTCGACTTGGTCGCTGCCTTTGAACAGCGCTTGCGAGAGCAGGGCGTGCGCTCAGGCGAGCGCGTGGTTATATTAGGCGACTACACGCCGGAGGCCTTCTGCCTCGTGCTTGCTTTGAGTCGCCACGGCAATGTGGTGATACCGCTCACCCGGGAATCCGTCGTCGAACTGTCCGTCGCATTATCTATTTCGGGTTGTGAATGGATTTTCGAGTTTGTGCCGGGCGCGATCAAACCAACCCTGACGCCTCACCGCATTGATGTTAACAATCAAATGATGCAAGACTTCATTGCGGCAGGTGAACCCGGCTTGGTTTTCTTCTCGTCTGGATCGACCGGTAAACCCAAGGCTATTCTGCACAATCTAGAACGTGTGGCCAGTAAATTTCTCAAACCACGCTCGCCAGTGGTCGCCATCCCTTTTTTGATGTTTGACCACTTTGGTGGCTTCAACACTATTCTGGCTATCACATCGAGTCTGGGTACCGTGGTCAGTGTTGCTGAGCGCAGTGTGGCTCGGGTTTGCGGTGCCATCCAGAAGCACAAAGTCACGCTGCTGCCCACAACACCCTCGTTTCTCAATCTACTGATGGCAGCAAAGGCGACCGAAAGCTTTGATCTATCCTCGCTGCAGCGTATTACATACGGGACAGAAATCATGCCCCAAACTACGCTCGACCGCATGTCCAGGGTATTGCCGGGGGCAGTGTTTCAGCAGACCTACGGGCTTTCGGAGGTAGGGGTTCTCGGGTCGAAATCACGGGACGACGGTTCACTGTGGATGCGCATTGGTGGCGATGGATTCCAGATTAAAGTCGTGGACGATATCCTATGGATCAAGTCCGATTATTCGATGGTAGGCTACCTGAATGCGCCGTCAAACTTCGATGCCGACGGATGGTTCAACACGCAAGACAAAGTCGAGGTCGATGGCGAGTATTTCCGTATCCTCGGACGTGTGACGGACCTGATCAACGTTGGAGGGCAAAAAGTCTATCCAGCCGAGATAGAGGAAGCGATCATGGGCATACCCAACATTGTTGACGTTGCCGTCTTTGGTGAGAGCAACCCGCTGCTCGGCCAGATCATCGTCGCGCGTGTCGTACTTTCCGAACCCGAGTCGGTGGCGAGCATCAAGTTGCGCGTTCGTCAGGCTTGTAAAGCCTGCTTGGCCGGGTACAAGGTGCCCACAAAAGTCGTGATCGCCGAAGACAAACTCTACACGGCGCGGTACAAAAAGAGTCGGCAGGCTGAAACGGGGAATTGAAGATGAATATTGATAACTGCCGAATCATTGATCTACCAAAAATCTCGGAACCCCGAGGCAACTTGACGTTCATAGAAGCTAACAATCACATCCCATTTGATATTCAACGGGTGTACTACCTTTATGACGTTCCTGGTGGAGCTGAACGAGGCGGTCATGCACACAAGGGGCTGCAGCAGTTGATCGTCGCGATGTCTGGAAGCTTTGACGTCATTCTTGATGACGGAAGAAATAAGCGTCGCGTCCATCTCAATAGATCCTACTATGGTCTTTATGTTTGCCCAATGATCTGGCGTGAGTTAGATAACTTTTCGTCCGGATCAGTATGTCTCGTTCTTGCTTCCAACCGGTATGCCGAAGACGACTATTACCGATCATACGATGAATACCTTAATGCCATGGAAATTCAGCGATGACGGTTCCTTTCCTGGACTTGGGTGCTGCGGTAACAGAACTCCGCGAAGATATTGATGCGGCTATCGCGCGCGTGCTGGATAGTGGTTCTTACATTTTGGGGCCAGAGGTTGATGCGTTCGAGGACGAGTTTGCTCGATACTGTGAAGCTGCCCACTGTATCGGTGTAGGTAACGGCCTGGATGCTTTGCACCTTGTTCTTCGTGCATGGGGCATTGGACCCGGTGACGAAGTCATCGTTCCATCCAATACTTACATTGCTACATGGCTCGCCGTCAGTCAGTGCGGGGCTGTGCCAGTCCCTGTCGAGCCTGTGGAATTTACCTACAACATCGATCCGGCTCGTATAAAGGCTGCAATTTCTCCACGGACGAAAGCGATCATTGCTGTCCACTTGTACGGACAACCTGCTGACCTAAGCCCTATTTGCACGATTGCGAAGGCGCATAACCTAAGAGTGTTGGAGGATGCCGCCCAGGCCCATGGTGCGCGCTATCATGGAAAGCGTATTGGTAGCCACGGTGATGCGGTTGCTTGGAGCTTCTATCCCGGTAAAAATCTCGGAGCGCTAGGTGATGCCGGGGCCGTTACCACCAACGACAATGGGCTCGCACAGCAGCTACGAGCATTGCGCAACTACGGCTCGCAGGTTAAGTACGTGAACGATGTTCAGGGTTACAACAGCCGACTTGATGCGTTACAAGCTGCCGTCCTGCGGGTAAAACTCCGGCATCTCGATGTTTGGAATGAACGCCGTGCACGCATCGCAACGATTTACGGCAAGGCCCTGGTGGACAGCGGCCTATCGCTACCAGCCGTGCCAGAATGGGCCACCTCTGCTTGGCATCTGTATGTTATCCGTCACCCGCGTCGGGATGCCCTCCAGAAGTTCCTCACAAATCAGGGCATTGGAACACTGATCCACTATCCGATACCGCCCCATCGCCAGAAGGCATATGCCAGCGGGCCGACGACTTTTTCGCCTCAACCCTTGGCCGAATCTATTTCCAATGAGGTCTTGAGCTTGCCAATCGGACCTCAGTTTCCGGAAAGCGCCGCACATAAAGTAATCAAAGCAATCCATCGCTTTTCTACTGACTGATGTTACGCAGTCGTCCACAGTGTTTGCGGGGACGACTCAATGACATTAATGCGGGCAGATAGCTCAAAAATCCTTTAGTGGTGAAAAGCTGATTAGCCGCTTTTGCTGAAATTGGGGCCGAAAAAACTGTCTCCCTTGGATATTGAGTATATTGGCCATCATGCAAAATCCCCCCGCGCTGTTGGCGACCACATCCGAATGCATCAGTACATAAAAATCCTGCAACCATTCCAGAGCGGGCCGAGGCACTGCGATATCGTTCAGGCTTAATGGCTGGTAAGCGGCAAAGGCGGGCAGGGCAGCCTGCAGGTCGTCACTGGCCAAGTACAGCACTGGCGAATCCAGTGTTGGCCATAGGCTTTGCAGCCATTCAACATACCAGTTCAGCGGCGGCGTGTTGCCGGATAAATCACCCATACGAATATGCACACTCACTACCGTGCGTCCGCGAGCCCGCAAGGCATCCAGTAAGGGTGTGAGAACAGGATTCCATTGCGGTCGGATAGCAAAGATTTGGCGCGCTTTGCGAACATGATCTGTCGTAAAACGTCCAACCAATCCACCAATAGAATAAAAGTCGCGACCGGCCAACGCACCGACACCGTGTCCAGTCACTTGCTGTTCTAACCATAGGCCGTTGCGGCGTATCTGTTGCTTGCGTCGTTTGGTTGGAAAAGGATCATTCAATTCGAAAATGTAGTGCCCAGGCCAGTCAGGGGTTTCTACCGGCAGGCCGTAGCAATCAGCATGGTAGCGCAATCCCAAGTAATCGACCATCTGGTGCGCGAAACGGCCAGCACTGCCTAAGCTGAGGCAGCTTAGGCCTACATCACTGTCAGGGTAGGGGTGATCGGGTCGGGTGGGTATTTGTTCTTTTAGTTCGTGCAATAACAGTTGCAACTGAGAGATCGTTTGTACAGAAAAAGCATGCCCCCAATTAGTCTTTTGATCAGCAGGTAGCCAGCGGACGGCTTGATCCAATTGACCCTCTCCCAGCGCAACTGCAGCCAAGACTGTGCGAGCAGCGATGGCGGTAGCTGGATCGCTCGTTAGCGGATGCATCGTAGCGCGAAGATCGTTCCAGCGTTTCTGTTCGGTCAGAATTTCTCCCAACCACATTGCTGCCCAATGCCTCTCAGGCAGGTCGGTGGCAAGAAATTTGCGGAGTAATAGTTCTGCTTTTTGAAGTAATCCAACTTCTTTGCAGGTCTTGGCAAAGGGCAGGTGCACGCTAGGGTGCTGGCACACCTTTTCAAGCGGGATCAGTGCTGCGGCGAACGCACTAATGTTGTAGTAACAAAACCCCAGCTGGCGCAGGGCGTCGTCGGTTGTGAGGTTTTGCAAGCAGGCGATAGCCTCGTCAAATTCGCCGACCTGAGCGTACAGAACGCCCAGAAGTTCCATGCCATGTGCATGCGAGGGTGTCAGTGCGCGCAACTGACACAGTCGATCCCGAGCTACATCCATTTCACCGAGTCGAAGCTCAATCACGCCGCATATAAAGAGAAAAGACGGATCTTTGCAGCAAAAATCAATAAGACTGCGCGACAAGATCTGAGCAGTCGGCATGTCATTGGCGGAAAAAGCCTCATTCAATGCGAAGATACGGTCAATAGGATCAATTGGGATGAAGGTATCATGGGCCATAAAAATTTCCTGAATCTCCACCTCCAAAGCTATGTGGCATAGTAGTTTTTAACTCTGCGCAACTTTACGTTGGTGGCCGCCATGATGAACCCTCCCGATGGTTTGCCGTAATATGCTTATGGGCTATTCCACGCTGGCGCGAACGCTTCAAAATGCCTTTGGAACCGGCAATTTCTGCAGCACCGTCAACAGATGCGAACCGCGCCATTCCTCAAGTCGGAGCGTGAAAGCCCCCTTGAAGCCATAGATGACCGCCCACGGCGATGTTGCGTGACCATCGCCGAAATACAGGGGGAACGTCCCTTCGGCAATGATGTTGACGTGTGTTGGATCAATAAAGGCAGCTCCGTGGGGATAAGCAGGTGTCATGGATAGGAATAATCCACCTGGTGTCAGCACCCGATAAACCTCACTCATCAGATCGACAAATGGATTTTTGCGCCTTGGCATATAAATGACACGTGGAATATGCTCAATAAAGTCATGGGCGGTAACGTATTCAAATGAGTTGTCTTCAAAAGGGATCGGTTCGATGACCAAGTCCGCCACTTTTATGTTCGGTGGCAAATCTTTCCTCATGTCGAAATCAATGCCAAAAACTTCATCCGCATTGAAATCGTTTCTTGGACTGATGCCGCACCCCAAATCCAGACTCCTGGTCACTGTTCGCTCCTTCGCATTCGCATTCGCATTCGCATTCGCATTCGCCACTATTATATGTACGGGTTTCCAGGAAACGAAGTGATCGACCATCCAACGGCTACTTTTCTTCGCCAAACGAAGTCGACAGGAGTGGCTTCCAGAATTCTGGATCGGTCTTGTACCAGGCATGTCCACCCATCGGAACATGACCACCATTTACATGGTAATAATAGGATGGCCTTAATTCCATGGCAAAACGGGAAGCGGTAATCTCATTGGGGACAACAAAGTCATGTGATAACGAACCCATAACCGAAAAGAATAAATCTTCGCTGGACCCGGTTTTGCAAAAAACATCAATTGCAGTTGCAAACTCGGACAAAATATTTTTGCATTTATCCACCCTGCGCAGGCTCAAACCACCGTTCCCAACCGTGACACGCACATGCCTACCGAAGCTTCCTTCGAATAATCCCAAATTCACAAACAGCTCATATCCAAATGGCCACGGGGCGCCAACATAATCAAAGGGCTGGGTGCACCAAAAATCGAGTTCGTCACGCAAGACTATTGCATCCGTTTGCAGAATCAGGATAAATTCATAATCATCGTATCGATCATAAAAATACTTGCTGAGCAGCAGGCGATTGTATTCTTCTATGGATTCAAAACATGGCGCTGGGAAAGACTCGAAAGGTATATTCTTGTAATGCGATGCGTAGTATGCAATATCAAGACTTTGCGGTCCTATGAAGCGGATTTCCCTATTGGCCAATGCTGACAAGGAATACTCGACGGAATAACGCTCGATATCATCCAGTTTGTCTTTGTAGATAGGGATCAATACCAGGACGTTTCCTGTTTTCATATTCATTAAAAAGTTCAGTTATGAAGACCAATCTCGTCGTGCACTTCTCCGAGTTGCCGCTCGCGCCACATTGCAATGTATGCGGCCTCCAGATTGAAACAGAAGCTACTGGTATCAAAGAGCGGAAAATGGGCGCGATTATGGGCTATTTTGTCCTTGTAAATTTTTCGCAGGTCTGGATTCAGTGCAAGACGCAGAGCCAGGGTTTCGTACTCCTGCAAGGAGCGGGTCGCCAGCTCAGGAATACCGGCGGCATACAACAAGCTGCCTGCAACGCGCGATGGAAATGAATTACCCATATAGGTCACAACCGGCAAGCCCGCCATCAGGGCATCCGCTGCCGTGGTGTGTGCGTTGTAGGGGTGGGTGTCAAGAAACAGGTCGGCCTGGCGATAGCGGGCAAGGTGGTCTTCCACCAGGGGAACCCGGCTTGCATATACCAAGCGACCAGGATCAACACCGCGAATCTCTGCTTCCCGGCGCAGATTTCCTTGTACTGACTCGCCGCGTGAGACCAGCCACAACACACTGCCTGGAACCTGCCGTAGCAAGGACATCCAGACATCAAACATATGTGGAGCGATCTTGTAGTCGTGGCTAAAAGAACAAAACACCACACCGGTTTCCGGTAGGCCGCATTCGGTGCGACTGGGCGTGCGTTCGGATATCCGTACGCTACTGTCCGTTGGTAGATAGGTGTCGGGAAGATATACGACCTTTTCGTCGTAGTAATTCTGCTGCTCTGGTGGAATAATGTGGCGGTCCGCCAGGATATAGTCGAAATAATCCACCCCCATGGTGCCAGGATAACCCAGATAATTGACCTGTACAGGTGCCGGTCTATGGGAGAAAATGTCGGTGCGCGTATCGGAGGTGTAGCCCCCTAGGTCAATGGCGATATCCACCTCCATTTCGCGCATAAGCCGGGCAATTTGCTGGGACGTTTTATCACGCACGTCAATGAAGTGATCAAAAGCTTTCAACATGCGCGTGCGCAGGCGGCTCTGGTCATCAATCCCTAATGAGATGGCGATGGTTTCAAAACGCGATTTGTCGTGCTGCTCAAATACACCCGCCATCAAATGACCAACGGGATGTTCGCGCAAATCGGGGGAAACGTACGCAATGCGGATTTTTCGGTGGCGGTAACGCTCACCCTGCCATAACCGATCCGGTCGCCTAGGGTAAAAATGTGTTGCAAAGATTTGCGCGCACCGTTGGTGGTCACGCGCTTCGTCCGATAAGGCCATAAAGGCCAGTGATTTGCATACCCGCTTGCCAGCAGAAATACCGTTCAAAATTTCCTGCCGCAGCGCATCAAATCCAGTCCAGTCACAGATATGCATGCGTTCATAAATCAGCAAGCCTAATGCATAGTCATAGTCCGGCTTGGTGCGGATGAGTAGTTCAAACATGGCGATGGCGCGTTCGCTTTGTTTGAATTCGGTAAGCACGATACCGCAATTTCCCAAGGCAGAGACATGCGTGGGATCAAAAGCCAGAATCCGGTTGAAGCGCTCCACCGCATCCTTGTGACGAAACATGCTGCGCAGCAGTGCTCCGCTATTGAGTAAAACCTCGGCGGACTGCGGGTTGATGGCAAGTGCGGCATCGTAGCTACGCAACGCCTCCTCATTCTTGCCCATAGCCTGACAGACTGAACCTTGCAGATAGTGCAGTGGTGCAAACTCTGGCGTTGCCATAACACCACGGTTACATAAATCCAGCGCTTGTTGCAGGCGGCCTGCGTTAAGCTCGATCAGTCCTAACGAATACAGGCAGTAGACGTTATTCCGATCAACTTCCAGTATTTCCAAAAACAGTCTGGAAGCGCCAGCCACATCGCCGGCGCTTTGCAATTGAAGCGCCTGGATCAACTTTTCTTGCAGGGTCATCGTGCGGTTTTCCGAAAAATAGCATATATTATGCGTTTATATTAATAAAATAAAAATTTCTCAAGAATGATATAAAACAACAATGTAGGTCATCTTATTAACTTCTGAGCATTTCTTACACGCAAAGGCTCAGGATCCACCTCTGCTGAATTCCCGGTGATATTCATACTTCCGACTTTTGCATGATCAGCAGTCTTGGCCTTGCGAATGGTGATAATTGAGTTTCTAAATTCCACAGAATCAATCCAACCTTCTTTTAGATAGGCTGGAACAGAAGATACAAAATAAGGTAAAAGAACTTCATCGATTGAGGAATCGCCATGCCAAAACTGATAATTAACAACATCGGAAAGCACTTGAAAAAACTTTATTGCGTTATTTGACCCGATTTTTGTCTCTCTGCGCCAATAAACAGCATGAGTATCCTCAACAACATAGATCCCACCAGGTTTAAGAAGCGGGAAGTAGTTCACAAAAGACACAAGCATATCCTCTGACAAGTGAGATCCATCGTCGATAATAACGTCAAATTTCTGTAATTTTCCCAACTTCTCATAAACATCCTGAGAATTGGCGTTTCCAATAATTACCGATATTCTTTTATCTTCAAAAACAAGTTGACTGCACTTTTCATTAATATCACACCCAACGATGAACTCGGCATTGATAAAATATTTTGCCCATGTCTCAAGGGATCCACCGTTTTGTACACCAATTTCCAGGAGTCGAATTCTGTCGGAGGATATATCACCAAATAGCCAGTCATAATAAGGCAAATACGATGACCATTTATTACTTACCTTCCCATCATTTTCTGCATGGATATTTTGTATGCTGTCACTCGACTGGATGGAAGTATTTTTTTTGAATAGATCGGATAGAGCAACCTTTCCCAAATCACTATGCTCCATACGCACGTATTTATTAGGCATATGGTGGACAAAGCAACTTGGATCGAAGAGTTCGAATTTTGGATAGAAAGGCAAAAAATTCCTTGAATAAATTCCCTGTGGAAGATTATTTTTAGAAATCCCGTAGTTGGCTTGCTCGGTAAGTCCGAGTGGCCACCCATTATGGGTAATGGCATGCTTCCAATTGGGAACGGCTTTTTCCAAGTCAAAAGAATCGGAATCAATATGCTCTTGCATTAATTCCCTGTCATATAAAAACATACCCTGATAAGGGCGTGGCAAATTAATGAACCAGAAGTCATCCGAGATTCTTAGATAGGGAAGTTCTGCATGGTCAAATGCATCCCCGCGCATGGAGTCCGTCCAAAACCATTCTCCAGTATCAGTCTGGCGCTCGATTCTCAGGAAAGATGGAAATAAGTTATAGGCTCGCAACATTTCTCGATTGCTTAACCAATATTGGAAATTACTCTTGGTAAAGTCCATGTCATCTTCTATATTTAAAAAATGGGTGAATGAAGCATCTTGGAATTTATTTTTCATAATAGATTTGTGAACCCAGGTGAGGAGCCATGGACTCTCTAGCTCTTTCAAATCCTGGTTGAATATTTCTACCTGAAAATCAATGGATTGATCTGGGATATGTGAACTGATCCTGGCTATGTCTTCATTCCCCATAACATTTGTTATGATAAAGACGTTAGACGAAATACCTATATTCTTGATAGAAAGGAGTTGTCGCTCTAAAAAATATAATTTGGATGGATCAACGTGAGCCACGCATGCCAGTAATTTCATATGGGGGTCCAAAAGCCGGTAGTAATCGGGTTAGATTTTAGAGCAAGCAAACACACCCCAGTCTGGGGAGGTTGGGCACATCGCCGACACTCTGCAACTGAAGCGATTGAATCAACTCTTATTGCGGGATGATCGTGTGGTTTTTCGCTGTGTAGCGCGCATTATGCGGAATTTTTCCTGATTCTCATTATGCTGCATTGGATGTTGGAAGAGATGGGTGTCGCGCATACAATCCGGGACATCGGCCTGTGTTGGTACCGACATGGCCAATGATTATCAAGGGTTTTTCCGTGAAGATTTGGGTTCGGTTGGTACTGTCTATTTTGATGTCGGTCATTCTTGCCGGAGCAGGTTTGATTCACTGGGCAACTTTGGAACAACGCACAATTGCCGTTGCCCAGGCGCAGGATTTTGCCAACAACGTCCACCAGATGACGCTGGCGGGTTTGACTGCCATGATGATCACCGGCAATGCGCACCAGCGCCAGGTGTTTCTGAATCAGATCAAGGAAATGGATCAGATAGAGGCACTCAAGGTTATCCGGGGGGACGCAGTGTCGCGCCAGTTTGGCAAAGGCATGGAAGGGGAAAATGCTTCTGATCCGGTGGAAGTGTCGGTCCTTCAGTCCGGCAAGTCTGTTTACTCCGTTGTAACCGGCAGTGATGGCGAAGAGCGCATGCGTGCGGTCATGTCGGCTATTGCGGAAGAAAACTACCTGGGGAAAAATTGTCTGGCTTGCCACAATGTTCCTGCAGGTACCGTTTTAGGGGCTGTCACCGTGGAAATTTCGCTGGCCAGAGCCGCCCAGACCACACGACAGTTTGGTCGCCATGCTGTTCTAGCGGGGGTTGCCGCCTGCATTCCATTGACCTTGTTTATCTGGATATTCATTTCCCGGATTGTTTCTCGGCCCTTGGCGCTTATGACCGAGGGACTGAATCAGATTGTTGATGGAGATATTGACGAGTCTGTAAGCTTGCCGGTTTACCGATTGGATGAGGTGGGCCTGACAACGCAGGCGTTTAACCGTGTGATGAAAAAAGCCGGTGAACTTATTCGGCAGCAGCGGCTATCACGCATGGTGTTCGACAATTCGCTGGAGGGGATTACTGTCACCGATGCATCATCGCGGATCATCATGGTCAATAAGGCCTTTACTGAAACCACGGGGTACACCGCTGAAGAAGCGATTGGTCAGACTCCCGCACTTCTCAAGTCTGGACGCCAGGGTGCTGATTTTTATGCCCGGTTCTGGAACTCCATCCAGAAGGAAGACGGTTGGCATGGGGAAATCTGGAATCGTCGCAAGGATGGGGTCATCTATCCACAATGGATCAGCGTTGCAGCGGTGCGTAACCGTAAGGGCCAGATTGAACATTACATCGCAATTTTTGCTGATATTACCGAACGTAAGGAACGCGAAAGGCTCATGGCGCATCAGGCGCTGCATGATGCCTTGACGGGTTTGCCCAACAGGCGCCTTTTCCGCGACCATCTGGATCAGGCGCTGGCCCAGACCAAACGCCACCCGACACGTATTCTGGCAGTGATGTTTCTGGATCTGGATCGCTTCAAGCACATCAACGATACCCTGGGGCACGAAGCGGGCGACACCTTGTTGAAAGGGGTTGCTAACCGTTTGGTTCATTGTGTGCGTGAAGTTGATACGGTTGCCAGGCTTGGTGGTGACGAATTCACTATTTTGTTACCAGAAATCGGCGATGAATCGGGTGCAATTGTTGTGGCCGAAAAAATCCTCAAAGCCATGCTTTCCCCTATTGGTCTTGGCAGTGAATCACGGGTTATTTCTACCAGTATCGGCATCAGTTTGTACCCGCGTGATGGTCAAAATGCCGATATTTTGCTGCAGCGTGCGGACGCCGCCATGTACCATGTCAAAGGCAGTGGACGAGCGGGCTGGAGTTTTTTTTCTGAAGGATATTTCGACGATCCATCAGAACGTGAGAAAACATGATGGCCCTGATGGCCACTTCAAATTCCCCCGCCTGTGGTCTAGCTTGAAAACAGTTCAAGCCGCCAGCGCCCCACGCATGGCGTCAATGACTGATTTGTAATCGGATTTGCCAAAAATGGCGCTACCAGCGACGAAGGTATCAGCTCCGGCGTCGGCCACGCGGCGGATGTTGTCGGCCTTGATGCCACCATCGACTTCCAGCCGTATGTCTTTGCCGCTGGCCGTGATGCGGCGACGCACGTCTTCGATCTTGCGTAGGGCCGAGTCGATAAAGCTCTGGCCACCAAAGCCGGGGTTGACACTCATGATCAACACCAGATCAATATCGTCAATCACCCAGTCCAGTACGTCCAGCGGCTCGGCCGGATTGAAGACCAGCCCAGCCTGGCAGCCCTTGGCCTTGATCGCCTGGATCGAGCGGTGCACATGATGCGAGGCATCGGGGTGAAAGCTGATAAGGTCGGCCCCGGCATCGGCAAACGCCGCCGCCAGCGCATCAACCGGCTTGATCATCAGATGCACATCAATGGGCACCGCCACGCCCGCTGCGGTTTTGGCATGGGGCTTGAGCGCCTGGCACACCATGGGTCCGAACGTCAGATTAGGGACATAGTGGTTGTCCATCACGTCAAAATGGATCCAGTCGGAGCCGGCGGCGATAACGTTTTTCAGCTCTTCCCCCAGGCGGGCAAAGTCAGCGGACAAAATGGAGGGGGCGATGCGGTAGGTCATGAAAGAAAGGAAAAGAAAGGGTACGATTGAGGGATGCCAAAGTACCAATTATCCGTGGAAGTCGTGCCGCAATTTTTATCCGATCAGTCAGCACCGGACGAAGATGTATATTTATTTGCCTACACGATCACCATCACCAACACCGGGAACATTGCTGCGCAGGTGATTGCACGCACCTGGAATATCAACGATGCCAACGGGTATACCGAAAAAGTCAAGGGTCTGGGCGTAGTCGGACAGCAGCCTTTGCTCCAACCGGGGCAGACTTTTGAATACACCAGTGGCACCCGGCTGCGCACCGTCACCGGTACCATGCACGGCAGTTTTTTCTGCGTCGCGGAGGATTGCGAGAGGTTTGAGGTGGATGTGCCGCTGTTCGTGCTCGACGCCATCAGCGGCACCGGTGGCTCGCGCATCCTGCACTGAGAAATACTGAAAATCTGGGCAATATGGGGGAATTCGAGCTGATCGAGCGCTTTTTCACGCGCCCTACCCCCCGCGCCGTGCTGGGTGTGGGCGATGACTGCGCCCTGCTACAGGCAGCGCCCGGTATGCAATTGGCCATTTCCACTGACATGCTGGTGGCCGGTCGGCATTTTTTCAACGATGTGGACCCGCACACCCTGGGCCACAAGGCGCTGGCAGTCAACCTGAGCGACCTGGCAGCCTGCGGCGCGCGGCCCCTGGCCTTCACGCTGGCATTGGCACTACCCGACGTCGACACCGCCTGGCTGGAGCCATTCGCGCAAGGCTTGCTGGCGCTGGCCGACCTGCATGGCTGCGAACTCATCGGCGGCGATACCACGCGCGGCCCCTTGAACATCTGCATCACGGTTTTTGGCGAGGTGCCCGCAGGACAGGCCTTGCTGCGCAACGGCGCACGCGCCGGTGACGACATTTACGTCAGCGGCACACTCGGCGTAGCGGCCATGGCGCTGGCGGCCTTGCAGGGCACGCTGCAACTGCCCGAAGCGCTGCTGCGCCAGGTGCGCGTCCGTCTGGAGCAACCCACACCGCGCATCGCGCTCGGGCTGGCGCTGCGCGGCATTGCCAGTGCGGCTGCCGATGTCAGCGACGGCCTACTGGGTGACCTCGGCCACATCCTGGAGCGCTCCGGGGTGGGCGCAACACTGGATACCAAGACTGCTATTAATTTACTAGCTGCACCCGCACACCCCACAAGCGCGAATGGCCCAAACGACCCATTTGCCTCCTGGCTGTCAGAATCCGCCGCACTGCGCTGTGTGCTGGCGGGAGGCGATGACTACGAACTGGTGTTTACCGCGCCACCCGCGCAGCGTGCAGCGGTACAGGCTGCCAGCGCTGCTAGCCATACGCCGGTGACGCGTATCGGGCAGATTGATGCACAAAAGGGATTGCGTCTGCTGGGCACCGACGGCTTGCCGCTGGCGAACACCAACACCAACACCAACACCAACACTTTCACTGGATTTGACCATTTTGCATAGTCCGCGTGGACATTACGCTTGTTCGCGCACGTCAAATTCCACTTTCCAGTGCTCCTGGCTGCCAATGGCCATGGCGGTGAGTTCCAGTGTGCCGGTTTCGTTGGCAATGGCGCGCAGCTTGACTTCCACCATGTCACCCGGCTGGCGGCCTTCGGCGGGCAAGGTGGCCTGGATGGCACCCAACTCTTGCAATTCATCGGGCGGCCAGTAATCCAGCAGCGTGCCGATCACGTCGCTGCGGCGCACCGACGAGCCAAAGAAGCGCAAATGGATCGGCTCGCCAACCACCAGCCCAAAGGTGTGCAAGGGCAATTCGGCCTCGGTGCCTTCTTCCATGCCAAACGGCGCCACACACAGTGCCTGAATCGGCGGCTCGATGCCCGGAACGGCTGGCATTGCGGACTCGATGGCGACATAGTAGGCGCGGGCTGTTCCACCGCGAATGCGTACGCCCTGGCCACGCCGGCGCACATAGCCATAGTAGGCCGCGCCGCGCGCCACCGCCAGGTCCAGATCAGCGCCACTGAGTAGGCGTGCTGGTTGCGCTTGTTCAGCAGTGAGCCATGCGTTCAGCGTTTCGAGCGTGCGCTGTGTCAGCAAATCGGACTTGAACACCCCGCCATTGAATAGCACCGCTGCCGGATGCAAAAAGCTGGCAGCGGGAGCACCATCCATAGCACTTTGTGCCACAAAGCCTTCCAGTTCAGCGGTAGCACCCACCTGACGCCCCAGCAATGCCGCCAGATGGCGCGTCACGCCTGCGTCCTGGGCATACGACAGCCCCAATTGCGTCAGACCGCCACGGGTACGGCTGACGGGCCGCGCCGAGGCTTGCACCGCTGGAAAGAAGCCTTCCACAATGGTTGCGCGCACTTCCGCGCCGGTAAGCTCGGTACGCAAGGCGCCACCAATCAGTTTGGAGCCACGGCTTGGCACGACGATGGGCTGGCTTTGCAGCGCAGGGTCGCCCAACAAGGCTTCCTTGGCCGCGCGGCAGGCGTAGGCCAGGGCGCGCATCTGCCAGGGATCGAGCTGCTTGCCAGCCTCAGTCAGTTTGCGTGCCACAACGTGGGCCAATGCCAGGTCCATGTTGTCGCCGCCCAGCAGGATGTGGTCGCCCACAGCCACGCGGTGTAACTCCAGGTTGCCGTCGCGCTCCAGCACGGCAATGAGCGAAAAGTCGCTGGTACCACCCCCCACATCAACCACCAGGATGATTTCACCCGGTTTGACTTGCCGGCGCCAGTTACCCGCGCTGTTTTGAATCCAGTTGTACAGCGCCGCCTGCGGCTCCTCTAGCAGTGTCAGGTGGGTGCAGCCAGCGGCCTTTGCGGCCTCGGCGGTGAGTTCGCGGGCCGCCGGGTCAAATGAGGCGGGAATGGTGACGGTGATGTCCTGTTCGTGAAAGGGCGCTTGCGGATAGGCATTGTTCCAGGCCTCGCGCAAATGTGTCAGGTAGCGAATGGACGCTTCCAGCGGCGAAACGCGCGCCACTTCAATTGGTGCATCACTGGGCAAAATCGGTGCACGCCGGTCCACCCCGGCGTGGCAAAGCCAGCTTTTGGCGCTGGACACCAGACGGATGGGTGTGGCCGCACCGCGCGAACGCGCAAATTCACCCACGGCATGACCGGACGCATCGGTCCAGGGAAGCGCCAGATCGCCAGGAGCCAGTTCATCGGCATGTGGCAGATACAAAAACGATGGCAGCAAGGGCAATTGCTCGACCGACGCCGGTGCGGTCAGCTGCGGGATGGCCAGCACACCGTGACTGGTCGATTCCCCGTCGCTGGCGGAGATATCAACATAGGCCAGCGCACAATGGGTCGTACCCAGATCAATGCCAATGGAATAACGCGGCGCGTTGCTCTCAGTACTCATAGTTCCACCTCGGCCTGGGCAATGATGGAGGCGTCGTGGCTTTCGGACATGCGTGGCAAACGCACCTCGGTGACACGCCAGCCCCGGTGGCTCAGGCTACCCTGAAAAGGTGCAGTACCGACCACATTGCCACTCAGGCGAATGGCGGTGGCGTCAAAACCCGCTTCCAGACGGATACGGCTACCTTCGGGCTCCATTCGCACAGGAGCGATACTGAAATGTTCCCGCAGCACTTTGCAACAGCCTTCATGCACCACACGGGCGGCAGCGCCGATATCGGCGTCGGAATACTGGCTCACATCCTCTTGCGTGAAGTCGATCAGACGTGCTTCACGCTGCAACAGGCCCAACAGTTGCAGTGCTGCATCGGGGGCCGCTGAACGCAGTACCGGGGCAGCAACCGGCGCAGCCAATGCGGCAGGGGGGAGCGTCAAGCGCAGGCCATCAACCCGGGCGGCAAATTCCGGATCGGACAGGGTTTTGAAAAAAGCGCCCATGGCGATACCCAGGCGACGCAAAAAAGGCGGTCGCTCAGGCTCAGAAGCAGGTTCGGGCTTGGTTTCGGTCATCAATTTCTCCGGCATGCAACATGGTCTGATTGTCTGTTAGCAGGGGGGCAAGTTTAGGCCATCAGGGTGACGATATTTTTTTCGCTTTCGGGAGTCTGGTTGTTCTTAATCTGAATTTATTAAATTTTTAAAGGTAGTAGTAGTAGCTAAGGCTTGGCACTTGCTGTGTACAAGGGTCATTTTCTTTTTTAAATCAAATGGTTGCATTGGTTCAATGGCTGTGTGTGAGTCCGCTTTCCAGATGTATCGCTCGCATGAACAATTTCTTCTTTTTGCCACAGGCTGTGGATAAGTGGGGTCTTATGCCAAAATTATCCACACACTTGCCATTTGACAAGCGGAAAAAAAGGGTGCATAGCGATGTCCATGATGCGGTTTTTGCTTCCAGCCCTGGCGTTGATGCTCAACGCACTGGTTTTTGGTGTTTCGTGGTGGCCTTTTCGGGCATTGCAGGAACAGGGGATGCACGCCCTGTGGGCCACGGCTTTCATGTTCTTCCTGGCAACGGGGGGATTGACGCTGTTGCGCCCAGGGGCTTGGCGTGCGCTGGCGCGCTATCCCATGCTGTATGTACTGCTGGCAGCGTCGGGATTGACGCATGTCGGTTTCAACTGGGCCGTTACCACGGGCGATGTGGTGCGCGTGGTCCTGTTGTTTTACATGATGCCAGCCTGGGCCTTGCTGCTGGCCTGGCCGCTGCTGGGCGAGCGACCGGGGGCTGCAGCCTTGCTGCGGCTGGCGCTGGCGCTGGGTGGTGTGGTGGTGGTTCTCAAAAATCCGTCCTCGCCCTGGCCGCTGCCCGATGGTCTGGCCGATTGGCTGGCTTTGGCCGGAGGTTTCTGTTTTGCCCTGACCAATGTATTGTTACGGCTTTTGCACGCTACACCGAACGACGCACGCATGCTGGCCATGTTTGCCGGAGGGGCGCTCATGGCAGCTGCATCGGCCCTGCTGGGAATGAAAATGGGTGTCGTGGGCGCGCCGCCTGCGCATTTTGGCAGCTGGGTCACCATTGCCCTCGCCCTGGGGCTGGCGCTGACAGCGGGCAATCTGGCCTTGCAGTATGGCGCCGCCCGGCTGCCTGCAGGCACGACCGCGCTGATCATGCTGACCGAAGTGGTGTTTGCCAGTGTTTCTTCGGTTTTTCTGGGGGCAGCGGAACTGACAACGCGCAGCCTGGTCGGCGGGGGGCTGATCGTGCTGGCTGCGCTGCTGTCTGTCCGCTCACCTGCAAACGGCCCCTGAGCGCTAAATGATGAATGCGGCTTCCCACTTTACCCTTAAGGCGGGACAGGCAAGGCATTGTCTTCTCTGCAAAAAACATAGCTGCTCCCGCTTGGTACATAAGGCGTGCAGCCAGATTTTCCTTGAATTTTGCCCTTCAAGACGGGTCAAGGCGATGCTGATACCGCCATGAGGCATCAAAACGGGCCGTTTTCGGGTGTTTTTACATGATAAATCGGGCTGTAAGCCTTATGGGACAAGCGGTAGCAGCTATTGTATCAGGAGCGTTTTGGCTGGAAGTATCCCGGAGCAACTGTCACAAATCCACCCGGACGTGGCTCCCGCCACCCCCACAAAGTGCCGTGCTGTCCCGCCTTGAATGGGAAGCCATGAATGCTTGCTAACGCGCAGCGTCCGGCAGTTCGACCTTGACTTCCAGCACTTCAAGATTGTCCTGACGCTCAAGATTGAGTTTGATGTCTTTGGGATCAATCTTGATATATTTGCAGATCACTTCCAGCAACTCGGCCTGCAAGGCAGGAAGGTAATCGGGTTCCGCCACATTGCGACCACTGCGTTCATGCGCCAGGATAATTTGCAACCGCTCCCTGGCAACACTGGCTGATTTCTTTTTTTCACGTATCAAAAGAGACAGAAAGGACATGGTTTTATCTCACCCCGAAGAATCGCTTCAATAATCCCGGTTTTTGAACTTCCGTAAACCGCATCGGTTTTTCATTACCTAAAAACCTGTCTATCACGTCCTTGTAAGCCTCGGAAACATCCATTCCATGCATGTGTATCACCGGTAAGCCTTGATTGGATGCCTGCAACACGGACTCACTCTCAGGAATGACGCCAATGAGTTTGACGCGCAAGATGTCCTGAATGTCTTCGAGTGACAGCATCTGACCTTGATCAACCCGCGCCGGGTTGTAGCGGGTGATGAGAAGATGCTCCTTGATGGCTTCCATCCCCTCGATAGCCCGCCGGGTCTTGCTGGCGAGCATGCCCAAAATCCTGTCCGAGTCACGTACCGACGATACCTCCGGGTTGGTGACCACCAAAGCCTCATCCGCAAAATGCATGGCCATCAAGGCGCCGGTTTCGATGCCGGCCGGGGAATCGCACACAATATATTCAAAGTCCATGGCTTTGAGTTCATTCAGAACTTTCTCCACACCTTGCTGGGTCAGGGCATCTTTATCACGGGTTTGTGACGCAGCCAATACATACAGGTTGTCGCACAACTTATCCTTGATCAAGGCCTGATTGAGATTGGCCTCGCCTTGAATGACATTGATCAGGTCATACACCACACGGCGTTCGCAGCCCATGATCAAATCCAGATTGCGCAGACCCACATCAAAATCGATCACTGCGGTCTTGTAACCGCGTGATGCCAATCCAGAGGAAAAACTGGCACTGGTCGTGGTTTTTCCCACGCCGCCTTTGCCAGATGTCACCACAATGATTTTTGCCATAAATTTCAACTATCTTTCAAAATTTCAAAAATCAGGTCTTGAGGGCTTCAATGATCAACTTATCCTGTCCATCGTTGCTCAGGCGCACTTGCGCTGCCTTGCCTTGCACCTCAGGAGAAAGTGGATTTTCACTGGTGCGGTAAATGCCAGCGATTGAAATCAGCTCAGGCTCAAGACAGATGGAAAAAATACGGGCGTTGGTATTGCCGCGTGCACCAGCCATAGCCTTACCACGTAACGGAGCGTAAACGTGAATATTGCCGTCCGCCGCAATTTCAGCCCCCTGGTTGACCATGGCTAACATTACCAGATCTGCGCCACGTGCATAAATTTTTTGCCCCGAGCGTAAAGGTTTATCCACCACCATGGCTGTTGGAGCCGGAACTTCACGGATGACTTCATGTACAACTTCCTGCGTAGCAACAGGTGCGTTCTCACTTCCAGGCCTTGGACGGTGGTGAACATCGGGCGTAGCTTCCACCAAGCCCAAAGCCAGCGCCGGAGCTATCCATTGCGGGCCTGCAGAACGTATAGCCACGGGAACGAGACTACACGAACGCAATGCCTTGAGCAAAGGAAGCAGGTCGAAAGCTGGTGCATCGGCTTGCATGTGTGAAAAATCGAGCACCAAAGCATCATTGTCGAAGAAATCCGGACTTTCACCATCCGGGCCGAATTGTTGGAAAAAGTCCGCAATGAGCAGACCAACATCACTGGTTTTAAGCAGCAAAGCTACCAACGGCAGTTGGGTGCTCTTTATTTCAAAGGAAGCAGGTACTTGACCTGTTGCATGGCCTGCGGAATGAACAGTCATGGGGACAAAAAAACAGCAGAAAAACCCGGTAAAAGCGTAACGTGGAACCCGAAGGTTAGCGAATCTTACTTGATTGCCGGGCCAAATCGCTGACATTGGCCTGGTTGTCACGTAATTTTTGACACGGACCTGAACAGCGGTACAAAATTTAAAAGACTCAAGCCTTGTTATTCCTATTCTTGTATTTTTAAATTTTTAAAGATAGTAGTAGTAGCTAAGGCTTGGGTATCCTTGTGCACAAGCAAACTTTTCAGTTATAAATCAAATATTTATGTTAACGTAACACGTGTGCATGAGCCTGCTGCCCAACTGTATCCAGTGCATGAACAACTTTGCCAGTTTGTCGAAGGCTGTGGATAAGTAGCATCTTATGCCAGTACTATCCACACACTTGCCCTTTGACAACTGAATAAAAAAAGTGCATGCAATGTGTGTAGAAATGGCTCCTATGCCAGGCCTAGTTTGGTTTCGGTGGTTAAATTGGCCCCTGACACCCGTAAACAATGCGTAAAAAGCTATTACATTTGCAGCAAATGTCGAAACATGAGTGATAGAAAACCCTTTGAAATTGCGCGTGAGACGCTCAAACAGTTGACGACCAAGAAGCTGGTGCCAACGCCGGCAAACTACCAGGCGATCTATAACGAAATTGCAGGTCTTCCACCAATGACACCGTTTCCGGTGGATATCTTGCGCGACATTGCCAAGTCATTGCCCACCAAGACACCGGGGCAGCAGAAGCAACGTGGATTGCTGGACTATGCGATTGACCGTATGAACTGGGATGGTGTCAAGAATGCCCTGGTTGCCTACGGCAGTTTTGTGCCTTTGACCCCTGATCCGGGCACGGCGGCTGCGAAAACCGCGATGGCGGTGGCCCCTGTGGGCACAAGTGCACCGGCTTTGACCAAGGAATTCATGGGGCAGCTTGGCCGCTTGATTGAACATACGCAACCCGCACTTGGAACTGAGGATGAACGCTTCATAGAGTTGACCAAGAACCTGTTGCTGGCTTTGCGTCAATCGGGTACCGATGTCCTTGTCCTCAAGAATATGTTACTGAGTTACAGCGACAGGGTGTCGTTTGTTGCTGAAGATCAGGCAGAAATTAAAAAAGTGTTGCTCAAGTTGCTGCACATGCTGTTCGAAAACATTGGTGAACTCAGTCTGGAAGAAAAATGGCTCAAGGGTCAGATGGATGCATTGATGACGGCCGCTAGCCCGCCCTTGACTTTGCGCCGTCTGGATGATGTGGAGCGTCGCTTGCGGGATGTCATCTTCAAACAAAAAGATGCCAAGGGACGCGCACTTGAGGCGCAGAACGAAATGCGCCGGATGCTGGCGATGTTTATCGACCGATTATCCAAAATGGCCAAATCGACCGGTAGCTTTCATGAAGAGCTGGAGGCTAATGCGCGGCAGATTGAACAGGCAAAATCCATCGAGGAGATTGCCCCGGTACTCAAGGATGTGGTGAGCGCGACACGTAGTCTGGCGTTGGAGAGCCAGACTACCACGGATGAGTTGCAGGCCATGCGCACGCGCGCCAGTGAAACAGAAGCCGAATTGATCAAGTTACACCAGGAGCTTGATCGTGTCAGCGCGCAGGCACGGCACGATCCCTTGACTGGTGCGCTCAACCGCAAGGGACTTGATGAAGCGATAGAGCGTGAACTTTCCATTGTGCGACGCAAGGAAACGCCTCTGTGCGTGGCATTGCTGGACATTGATAATTTCAAAAAGCTCAATGACACATTGGGCCATGCCACTGGCGATGATGCCTTGACCCACTTGTCTGCCGTTGCCCGCAGCTGCATTCGCCCGCAGGATACACTGGCCCGTTACGGTGGCGAGGAGTTCGTCATCCTGCTGCCGGATACCGTTCTGGATAAAGGAATTGAGGCCATGACCCGTTTGCAGCGTGAGCTGACAAAGAAGTTTTTTCTTGCCGGCAGCGAGAAGGTTTTGATTACTTTTAGCGCTGGTGTGGTTCAACTGGCGAGCGATGAAGTGGTGACCGACGCCATCAGACGTGCTGATCAGGCGATGTATCTGGCCAAACGCTCCGGTAAAAACCGTGTGGTTGGTGCTTGATGAGTTTTGCACAGATTTTTGGATGACCGATATGGGCTTATTGATTGTTGGGTTACTTGTTTTTCTGGGCTTGCATTCGATCCGCATGCTTGCTGGTGGTTGGCGCAACCGGATGTTGCAACGCTACGGAGAGGCCGTTTACAAGGGCATTTTCTCATTGCTGTCCCTGCTGGGGTTGGCACTGGTGGTGTACGGTTTTGGTCTGGCGCGCGAAGCTCCGGTGGTGCTTTGGGTTCCACCACCGGCCCTGCGCCATGCAGCGTCTTTGTTGACCTTGGTGGCTTTTGTGTTGCTGATGGCGGCTTACGTCCCGCGCAACGCGATCAAAGCCCACTGGCACCATCCGATGGTTCTATCTGTAAAAACCTGGGCTTTGGCCCATCTGCTGGCCAACGGCAATGTGGCCCACCTTGTGTTGTTTGGAGCCTTCCTGATCTGGTCCGTATGCAACTTCATCGCGGCGCGTCGGCGTGACCGCGCTGCTGGCACGCGGTACCCAGCTGCAACTTTGGCAGGCACTATCACGATGTTGGTCGTGGGCGTGGCCACCTGGGCGTTATTTGCTTTTCAGTTGCACGGTTGGCTGATTGGCATTCGGCCATTCAGTCTGAACTGAATGGCCATGGTCATGATTGTGGGCTATTGGCTCATGTACCACTGAATGGCATATTTGGCCACGAAACCTACCATGCCAAATGCCAATCCCAGGAACAGGACAAAAGTGCCAAATTTACCTGCTTTGGATTCCCAGGCCAGATGGCCGATGATGAAAAGCATGAAAAGCATGAAACCAGCCACACCGAAGGTGAGGCCGAATTCCGCAATCTGTTCTTCCGTAAAGCCAAACATTTCTTGATTTGTAGGAGAAAAGTCCATGCCACGCTTCGTACTCAGTGAAGCCCATATTCACCCGGCCATTCGTGAACGGATCGCAACGCTGAATCAGGACATTGTAAAAGAGGTGCAGGATGCGATGGTCAATCATGCCGTAGTGGTGGTAGGCATGTCCATGAACCCGGTTCCCAGGCGTGCCCGCAAAGCACTGGATGCGGCGGGCATAGCTTACGCTTACCTGGAATATGGGAGCTACTTGAATACCTGGCGCCGACGCAATGCGCTGAAAATGTGGACTGGTTGGCCCACATTTCCCATGGTTTTTGTCAAAGGTACATTGGTTGGCGGCGCTGCCGACCTGGAAGCCCTGATTGCCAGTGGGGAACTCAAACAACTACTGGCTTGACCAGGCAGTTTTTATCTCCGATATTATTTCCCTCCTGGCTGGTTGGCAGCGCCGTTACCGGCGCCCGGTCCCCGGTGCTGACCACGCCTGACAGCCATGCGCGCGTGTTCGTCGTCAAATGTTTTCTTTTGATCCGGAGTCAGGGAAGCATAGAAAGTCTTGATAGCTTCTTCGCGTTTTTCCATGTCCGCCATATGCTGGCTGCGCAGGGCACGCATTTTATCGATGCGTTCCGGCGTACTGAGTTTGCCCATTTCGGCGTGCATCTGGCGCATCTGACCCATGGCTGTTGCGGGTGGTTTCATGGCAGTGGTGAATGTGTCCCAGGCGCTTTCTTGCTCAGGAGTAATCTTGAGTCTGGTTTTCAGCTCGGCGTGGCGTTTGGCCCTCATGGCTTCCATTTGTGCTGGATCCAGCTTGCCACGCATACCCATCGGACCGCCCTGTTGCACGGCATCACCCCTGGGCATCATGTCCATCATGGGCTGGGCATAGCTCGAAATCGTGGCACAGGCCATCAGGCCAGCAATGAGGAGGGGTTGAAAGACTGCTTTCATGATAAATTCCTTTTTGATAGCGTTTGACGTGAAAATTGCACTCAGGCACAACCAAGTATGTCGGTTGTTTGTTTCCACCGTATTGCCTCTGGATAATAATCTGATGGCTGTATCCCCAGGTTTTGCTTGTGGTTAGTATCGAATCCTCATCTCGTTATCCAGGACTGATCAATGAATCTGATTGAACTGTATCGGCAGTGGCACCTTGTTTGCCATGCGGGGTGTTGGCGACTGGCTAGCGGTATTTGATTTTTGTGGCCTCAATGAAACCGGACATCCCCTGCAACTGTACTACCAGTTCACCTCGGCGCAGGATGACATGTTTGATGGTTTCAATGCGATTGAGGTAGAGTACTTGATCGCCCGGTTTGTATTGCGGCATATTTTGTGGTTGCATGGCGGTGGTTATTTGCGTTGCATGGGCTTGCGCCTGGACATGTGCTGAGAGTCTGGGGTGCGTTTTTACCGCCTGATCCATGGCGCGGCGTAGCTCGGAGCGGATTTCGTCGACAGTAAACGGTTTCGCCAGCAAGAACAATGCACCTGCGTCTCTGGCTTCTTGTTCCTGGGCGGGGTTGACGTCGCTGCTTAATAGCGCAAAATGGCAATAGGGATTTGTTTTTTTAATGGAATGAAACAGATCAATGCCGGTGACCGATTCATTGGCAAACCAGTCAGTCAATAAAAAATCAGGCTTCAATGTTTCTGCTATTTCAAGTGCTTCTTGTGAAGTTGATGCCGTTTTGATTCCGGTTGGGTCGAATCCATTGTTTTCCAGCAGTTTTTGCATGAAGTGCTGCACCCCTGCTGTGGGGTCTGCTATCAAAAAGGTAATGGCTGCCATGAAAGACAAATATCTCCTATGTAAAAACGAGAGTCTTATTGTAAGTCGGGTAATTTTTCGCTTACATCTGCCATATCCATGAAAAAGGGCAGACTGCTCAGTCAGTCTGCCCTTATCAGAGGAGCCCGATGGGTGTCCGTGACGCTAGCGCAAACCGGCAATGTAACTAGCCAGTGCCTTGATTTCGCGGTCATTCAATTTGGCTGTCACCTGGGTCATCTGCAGACTGTTGGTACGTGTGCCATCTCGGAAAGCAGTGAGTTGTGCTACTGAATATTCCGCATGTTGACCACTCAGGCGTGGGTACTGTGCTGGCATTCCGGTTCCTCGGGGTCCGTGGCAGCCGGCGCATGCCGGTATCTGACGGTCTATGATGCCGCCACGGTAAATGCGCTCACCCAGAGACAGCAGACTTTTGTCCGCAGGAGGGCTGGCGTTGGCCTGCTTGCTGCTTACCCAATAAGACACATTTTTCATGTCATCGTCCGACAGCATGGATGCAAAACCTTTCATAATGGGGTTCGCGCGCTTGTCAGACTTGAATTCTTGCAATTGTTTAATCAGATACTGCGGATGCTGCTGTGCCAGTTTGGGGTAATTGGGTACGACCGCGTTACCATCGGCACCATGGCAGGCAGCACAGACAGTAGTGAACGTCGTCTCGCCCTTGACCAGATCGGGTTGAGATGATTTGCTTGCCTTTGCCTCAGACGCGGTGTCCGTTGCGAGGGCGAAGAGGGGCAGGGTTGCCGCAGTGGCGGCAAGGAACAAATGGGCAATCGACTTCATGGTACAGCAGTGTGCAGTGTGTCTGGTGGGCAAAACAGGGGGCATTCTACAATGGCGCAGCCAACGCATCGCTTCAAGCAATGACTATCAACATACATCCACATACCAATACCCACCCAAAATCCATACCGCTTGCAGGGGAAAAGATATCACCGAATATCGCTCTCGGGTGGTTGCATACGGCCAGATTTTTGACGACGGCACCTGAGTTGCATTTCTTACCTTCTCTGGATATTCCTGAAATTGCCTTTGTGGGACGTTCCAATGCCGGGAAATCCACCTGTATTAACACGTTGACACAGAAAAAACAGTTGGCTTTTGCCTCGAAAAAACCAGGCCGTACCCAGGACATCAATCTGTTTGGTTTGGGTAAGCAGGGTGTGACCGATGCAGTTCTGGCTGATTTACCGGGTTATGGCTACGCAGCGGTGCCCCGGAAGGACAAAATTCGCTGGCAACAGGTGATGGCAAATTATCTGGTTACACGCAGAAATCTTATGGGCATCGTGCTTTTGTGTGACCCGCGCCATGGCATGACTGAGCTCGACGAAGTCCTGCTCGATGTGATTCGACCACGGGTGCAGGAAGGATTGAAGTTTTTAGTCTTACTGACAAAAGCGGACAAATTGACACGTAGCGAGGCAGCGAAGGCTCTGTCGATTACCAAGCTACAGGCAGGTGGTGGTGCGGTCATGCTGTTTTCTGCAACCAAGCGCCAGGGAATTGACGATGTGGCCAGCCTGTTATGGCAATGGACACATCCCCAAGACGAAGTACCGACCTGATTTTTATATCAGTTTGGAATAACGCGATGCAGTGGGCTGTTCCAGATATTTGTCAAATACCATTGCGCTGGCACGAACAAACAGGCGACCCTTGGGCGTTACCTGGATGGAGTCTGGTCCGATGTGGATGAGTCCGGCGTCCTGGTAGGGCTGCAAGCGTGTAAGTTCTGTCGCAAAGTAATGGGTGAAATCTATACCGTGGTTGCGCTTGATGGCGTCGAATTCCACTGGCGCGCTGCACATCAGAGCCATGATAATTTCGCGGCGCAGAACATCATCGGCACTAAGTTCAAATCCCTTGTCGACTGGCAGTTGATTGGCATCAAGGTGTTGGTAGTAGGCATTGACGGTGCGTACGGTCTGGCTATAGGAGTTTCCAACCTTGCTGATAGCGGAAACGCCAAAACCGATCAGATCGCATTCAGAGCGTGTGGTGTAACCCTGAAAGTTGCGGTGCAGGGTATTATTCAGGCGGGCCTTATTCAGTTCATCGTCGGGTTTGGCAAAGTGATCCAGGCCGATATACACGTACCCTGCATCCAGCAGGCGGCGCAGTGACATCAGAAAGATTTGCAGCCGGGTCTCGGCGGATGGCAGATCGCGTTCCACAATCAGGCGCTGTGCCTTGAAGCGCCCTGGCAAGTGCGCGTAGTTGTACAGTGCAATGCGATCAGGGGCCACCCTGATCAGGCTGTCGAGTGTGCGGGCAAAGCTTTCTTGCGTTTGCTTCGGAAGACCGTAGATCAGATCAGCATTGGTCGAGGTGAATCCGATTTTGCGACTCTCCTGCACAGATCGTTCCACCATCTCCAGGGGTTGGATACGGTTGACAGCTTGCTGTACCGCTGGATCAAAATCCTGCACACCAAAACTGATCCGATTAAATCCGAGTTTGGCTAACATGGTCAAAGTGTCAGTGCCAACTGTGCGGGGGTCAATCTCGACACCCAATTCGGCATCGGAGGCCAAGGCAAAGTGCTGGCGCACCATCTGCATAAGCTGGTGTAATTCGTCGGTGTTGAAAAAAGTAGGGGTGCCACCGCCTAGATGTAGCTGCACCACGGTGCGATTACCCCTCAAATCGGCGCTTACCAGCGCCATTTCCCGATCAAGATAACGCAGGTATTCGGCAACACGTGTGTGATCCTGGGTAACGATCTTGTTGCAAGCGCAAAAGTAGCACAATGATTCACAAAATGGCAAATGAATGTAAATCGACAACGGTGGGCTATTGGTCTGGTGTTCACGTTGACCAAGATAACCACGATAAGACTGTGCCGTAAACCCGTTGTGAAAGCGATCTGCAGTGGGGTAGGACGTGTAGCGCGGCCCGAGTTTGTCAAACTTGCGAATCAGTTCTTCGGATATTTCGATATCTGGCAAGGAAAGTGTCATTGGGAAACTGTACAGAATTTGGGTTAAAAGAAAAAAACCCATCACTGGGATGGGTTTTCCTGGAGGAGTTTGTGCCAGTCGCTCCGGTCAGACTCCAGCTTGCCAGTACCCGGCATTGAAGGGGCTGCTCATTCGCAGCGCCAAGGGTGATATATCCAGTAATTTGTCGGTTGGCAGTTTTTCGTTGGGGTCTATCGTGGTGATTCCACCGACGGGATCTGCGGATGTACTGGCACCCTGACTCAACCGCTCCACTGGGCTAACGTGTGCGGACCGTGCGACAGAAAAAGAATAAAAACAGCGAAACGGGACTTTTCGATCACCCCAATAATCCGCCGTGTCGCGAAAGACATCGAGCAACTGCTCTCGTGCTTCCTTATCGAACTTGGCATTGGCCGGGATATGTTCCAGCACAGCTATGAAACCAGGCTGCGGGCCGGACTTGTGTACCGGGTCCGTCATGCTGTCGTACAGGGCGTCAAAATTCTTGCCTACCTGTGCCATCAATTTGAATTGCTGGTTTATCAGGTCAAGAACCTCTTGTTTTGTTTGTGCATTTGCCAGATTGGCATACAGGAAGCGATGCCCAAGTGTCTGGGCCGCATCTTGCAAATCTGATACACGAAAGGCACGAATTGATTGAACAATATTTGGCCTAATGGTTCGAAGGGGTATATCCATTCCCGTCTCACTTTCTTCAATGGTACAAAGTCAATTCAAGGGACAATTTTGCGAAAACTCGCGTAGTGATCTGCTGTGTAGTAGCAAACATCCGGTGTGGTGGTGGGGCCGCCGCATACAATGCGCCGCACTCCCCGATTTTTAGAATACAATGGTTTGACTGTATATTCGCGGTAATAGCCTCGGGGATAGCTTGGCAATAATCGCTCGCGATTACCAAAGACTGTGCCATCCTTTGCGTAGGGGAAAGGACCACCCTGGAATATCAGACGGTAGGTCTCCAATTCCTGGTGCGGTAACAAGGCCAAGGCGACGGTCTTGTCGGAGTTGTTGGTCGCATATTCCTTGGCATTCAGGCCACTCCAGGCCAAGACCAGAAACAAGCCAAGCAATATCCACTTTGAAAACCCCTTGCGCACTATATGCAACCCTTCAAGCGACTCCGGCAATAATATTCGGACAACGAAAGTGGGGTAGTTTCGCGTATTTGTTCAAAAAAAGCAAGTCCTTATCCATGAGGGGTTACCATCTAAAATGGGACACCGACTTGCCCACCGCGCTTCGAACACAATAATTCCGATGAACATGCTCCCACCTTCTGGTACCAGTGGTGCATACGTCTGGAGCGAGCATCCCGACCGCCAGCGTATCAACGCCGAATTTCATGCACGCCCCCCTCTGCCGCTACCGGGGCCGACACGTGTCTCGCATATCGTCTTGCTTCACGACAAGGAATCGCGTGAAAGTGAACGCGATCATCTTGCCCTGCTTGACCAGGCATCCGGTTGGCGGGTCATGGAGGAATCCGAATCCCATTGCATGCTTGGATACAGTCGCATTGAAGGGGTGCTGGTGCGCTGGGAACTGCATACCGAGTTTTCCAGCTATACCCTGATTCGCCCGCTTGACGGATCAACAAATCAGGCGCCTACCGCCCTTGAGGTACTGCCTGTCGACTGGTTAAGGGCTATTCCGGGGCGATTGCTGGTGCTGACCCACATTGATATGCATACGGCGACGGCCTTGCCACCTGAACAAAAAATTGCCGAAATTTCTACCGCTTCCCGTCAGGTGGTCGTCACCAAGGTGGCTGGGGGGCGTGCCTGGGTTATCACTGATTTTCAGATATCAGAAGGGGCATCGCGTTTTTTGCTGATTGATGCGGGACTCACCCCACGGCAAGCTGGTCGTACCGTACAACGGTTGTGGGAAATAGAGACCTACCGTGTTTTGGCCTTGCTGGGCTTACCGGTAGCCAAATCTATTGCGCGACGCCTTAGTGGCGCTGAAAACGCGCTCGCCATGTTGATGGACCGAATTGGTGAAACACGCTCGGCAGAAGATGAGTTTTCCGCATTGACCGAACTTTCCAGGCTCGCTGCCGAAATTGAACATTCCGTGGCCGACACGGCATTTCGTTTTGCTGCTTCCAGCGCCTACTCGGCAATCGTCATGCAACGCATTGACGAATTGCGTGAAGAACGTGTACAAGGTTTTCCGCCACTGCGCGAATTCATGGAAAGACGCTTGCTACCACCAGTGAACACCTGCGTTGCCATGTCGAACCGACAGGCAGGCCTGTCGAGTCGTGTTGCACGCAGCTCCCAGTTACTACGCACCCGGGTTGATCTCGCACTGGAACAGCAAAATTTGCAGGTTCTTGGCCAAATGAATCAGCGAGCCCGTGTACAGATGCGCTTGCAGGAGACCGTTGAAGGTCTGTCAATCGTTGCGATCACCTACTACGGGTCACAACTGGTGCACTACCTCAGTAAGGGGGGTAGCAAACTCTGGCCGGAACTTTCACCCGAACTTGCCACTGCTGCGGCAATTCCGATCATTGCCGTCTTGGTTGCACTCGGTTTGCGACGTTTGCGTCATCAACTTGCCGCAGACACAAACGCATCCGGGCTCTGAAAGCGTAAGAAGAAGCACACATTACACCACCTGGCATATTTTGAGCATATTGGTGCCACCCGAGTCCCCCATGGGGTCTCCACAGGTAATGGCGTAAATATCCCCCGCTTGCACAATGCCTAAGTTTTTGAGTTCGCTATCAACCTCGGACAACGCTGCATCGCGGTTGGTACTGGTATCAATAAAAAGCGGACGTACATTGCGAAATAAGGCCATTTTGCGTTGTGTGGCTATCTTCGAGGTAAGCGCGTAAATAGGTACACGAATCAGATGGCGGCTCATCCACAGGGGGGTGGAACCGCTGTCGGTCATGGCCACAATCGCTTTGGCTCCCAAGTGGTGGGCAGTAAACAAGGCACCCAGGGCAATGGTCTGATCAATGCGTATGAAGGTTTTTCCGGAAAAATCGGCGTCCAGTTCAAAGTCTTCATACCGCTCTGCTGCCAGACAGATCTTGCCCATTTCGACGATGGTTTCTAGCGGGTACTTGCCAGCAGCAGTTTCCGCAGACAACATGACCGCATCGGTACCATCGAGCACGGCGTTGGCCACATCGCTGACCTCGGCGCGAGTCGGCACCGGGTTGGTAATCATGGACTCCATCATCTGGGTTGCCGTGATGACCAGACGGTCATGCTCGCGTGCGAGTTTGATCATCTGTTTTTGCAAACCTGGAACGGCAGCGTTGCCTACTTCAATCGCCAAATCACCGCGTGCCACCATAATGCCGTCACTGGCAAGCAGAATTTCTTCCAGTTTGGGGATGGCTGCAGCGCGCTCGATCTTGGCAATCAGGCCGGGTTGGTGGTTAAACTCGGCTGCGGCTACGTTGCATAGTTGACGCGCCATTTCCATGTCGGTGGCACTTTTTGGAAAACTCACTGCCACATAGTCTGCTTGAAAACGCATGGCGGTGCGAATGTCCTCCATGTCCTTGGCCGTTAGCGCTGGTGCCGATAGGCCGCCGCCTTGCTTGTTGATGCCTTTGTTGTTGGAGAGTTCGCCACCAAGCTTGACCGTGGTGTAAACCGCCTCACCCTTGACGGCATCCACCACAATCTCAATCATGCCATCGTTGAGCAACAAGATGTCGCCCACCTTGACTTCACGTGGCAGCGCTTTGTAATCCAGACCGACGGCCTCATGGTCGCCGAGTTCGGTACGCGCGGCATCGAGGATGAAGGTTTGTCCTGGCTGCAGAAAAATCTTGCCATCGGCAAATTTTCCTACCCGAATTTTGGGACCTTGCAGGTCGGCCATGATAGCCACCTCGCGTCCGGCGCGCATGGCCGCCTCACGCACCAGTTTTGCGCGATCAATGTGGTCCTGTGCCGTACCGTGGCTGAAGTTCAGCCGTACTACATCAACGCCGGCACGTATCATTTGCTCCAACAACGCAGGGTCGTTGGAAGCCGGGCCCAGGGTGGCAACAATCTTGGTAGAGCAACGCAACATAAATTAGTTTCCTCGGGTTATGCGCCATTTTCACACGTATCCGCAGCAAGGCGTTGTTGAGGGTATACACGGATGCATTGCGCTCTCAAGCCTGTGCGCTGCTTTGCATGCAAAATCTAACCCCTGCTTTGCAGGAGTCGATTCACATGCCCAACCAAATCTTCATCCGAATACGGTTTTCCCAGCATCATATCGGCGCCCACTTCCTTGGCTCGGGTAGCATACTCGGCGTGATTACCTGAAATAACGATCACCGGGATATTCGCTGTTGCCGGGTTTTGCCGGATGTGAATCGTCAACTCGAAACCATCCATTTCCGGCATTTCAACATCAGTAATCACAAGGTCGGGAATGCGCGCCGCAATCTTGTTGACCGCATCCCGCCCATCTTCAGCCATTTGCACCTGGAATTGGTGGCTTAGCAATACACGGTTGGTTTTGATACGGCCAACTTTGGAATCATCAACGATCATCACCAAAGTTTCTGCTGGCGTTTTGGCGACTACCGGTTTTGGCGCCGCAGCTTTGGCACTTTCTTCGGCGGCCAGTCGTTGCGCCTCCAGACGCGCTTTTTCTTCTGCAGCCTGTTGCTGTGCGATGCGGCGGTTTTCTTCTTCGGCAGCTTGCCACTGCGCTTCCAGCCGTGCCTTTTCCTCGGCCAGTTGTTGAGCCGTTCGACGGTTTTCCTCTTCGACAGCTTGCCACTGCGCTTCCAGGCGCGCCTTTTCTTCGGCCAGTTGCTGTGCGGTACGGCGGTTTTCCTCTTCGGCGGCTTGCCGTTGCGCTTCCATGCGCGTTTTTTCTTCGGTCAGCAGTTCCTGTACGGTACGAAGGTTTTCTTCTTCGGCGGCTTGTCGCTGTGCTTCCAGACGTGCCTTTTCTTCGGCAAGTTGCTGTGCGGTACGACGGTTTTCTTCTTCGCCAGCTTGTAGCTGCGCCTCCAGACGCGCTTTTTCTTCGGCTAATTGCTGTGCGGTGCGCCGGTTTTCCTCTTCAGCAGCTTTCGGTTGCGCTTCCAGACGCGCCTTTTCCTCGGCCAGTTGCTGTGCGGTGCGCCGGTTTTCCTCTTCGGTGGCTTGCCGTTGTGCTTCCAGCCGCGCCTTTTCTTCGGCCAGTTGTTGTGCGGTACGGCGGTTTTCCTCTTCGCCAGCTTGTAGCTGTGCTTGCAGACGCGCTTTTTCTTCGGCTAATAGTTGCTGTACGTCCGTTTCTGGGCTGGGCAACTCAGGTATGCTGACCTTTTCTTGCAAATTCTCGGGCTTATCTGCAGGTCGGCGCAGACGTTGCGTGAACCAATAGGTAATCAGTGCACCCACTAATCCACCCAAAATAAATACAAAAATAATCATCGTCAGCACCTATGCAGAAAAAATAAAAATTTCAAGTACTCCAACCCAAGTATCGCATCTGTTCGCGGTGGGTGTTTGGTTCCTTGGCACAGCTATGGGTATCATCACGTGTTTGTGATCTGTAAGGAATACAAAGTATGCGTGCAATGTTGAGTCTCGGAGGCTTGCTCGTGGTGCTGGTCATCATCGCCTTGCTGGCAAAAAAACAGATGAATGCAGTACAGAGCGTCAAGATGCCAGCCGTCCACGCTAGCGCACCGACCATTGAGCGTCCGACAGCGAACGGCAACGTACAGCAACAGTCGCAGCAGATACAGCAACAATTCAAGGCCGCGACAGAGGCCGCCATGCAACAACCACGGTCGGTGCCAGAGTAGACCCAGGTTGTCCGCAGTTACGCATGCAGCTTTTTTACCACTACGCTGCCAATCGAGTACCCTGCGCCGAAGGAGCAGATAACGCCCACATCATCCGGTTTGAAGTCGGCTTTGTGGCGGTGGAAGGCAATGATGGAGCCTGCAGAGGATGTGTTGGCAAATTCGTCCAGAATCATTGGAGCTTCAAGCAAGGTGGCATCGCGTCCCAGGAGCTTGCGCGCGATCAACTGGTTCATGGCCAGATTGGCTTGGTGCAACCAGAAACGCCGCACTTCAGCCGGGGTTAGTTTCAATGCCGCCAAGTGGCCTGCTATATGCTCGGCAGCCATGGGGCACACCTCCTTGAACACCTTGCGCCCCTCCTGACGAAACAGCAAATCGCGCGCATCCGGGTCACGGTCCTCGGCGCGGTTCAGAAAGCCGGCGTTATTGCGAATGTTGTTGGAAAAGCTGCTCAACAACCGGGTGCCAAGTATTTCGAATGCGCCCGGTGGAGCCAGGTCCTGGCGTTCCACCAGAACAGCGGTTCCTACATCGCCAAAAATAAAGTGGCAATCGCGGTCTTTCCATGCCAGGTGACCCGAAGTGATTTCGGGGTTGACGACCAGAATAGCGCGGGCCGTTCCGCTGCGCACGGCGTTGACTGCCAATTCGAGAGCAAAGGTGGCGGAAGAGCATGCCACGTTCATATCGAAAGCGTAGCCCCGCACTCCCAAAGCCGTCTGGATTTCCACACCCACGGCGGGGTAAGCGCGTTGCATATTGGATGCGGCGCAAATCACGCCATCCACATCAACTGCACTCTTGCCGGCGGCAGTGAGTGCATCCTGACACGCGGCGACGCCGATCTCGGCCATCATGGACAGTTCGTTGTCGGCGCGTGGTTTAAATGCCGGGCGCATACGCTGCGGATCAAGCACGCCAGACTTGTTCATCACATAGCGCTGCTTGATGCCCGATGCCTTTTCGATGAATTCGACGCTGGAGTGGGTAAGTGGCTGCCTGACTCCGGCGGCAATATCGTTCGCGTAACGATTGTTTTCGAGATCGGCATAGGCATTGAAGGCGCCAACCAACTCTTCGTTGCTAATACTCTCAGGCGGGATGAACAGGCCCGTGCTGCTGATGACGACGCGCTGCATAGCCATTTTCAAGCTCCTTGCTGGTTGCGATTTTCGCTAAAAGGGTCGGATGTTACCGTAACATCCAATCACTCCAGGCTGTTATCGATACCTTACAGGCTATTATGGCTGTATCGCCCATGGATAGAGCGGATACAGCTATATTTTTATGAGCGCCGCCAACATTGCTGTCTTACTGTTTGATAGCCTCAACCTGGATGACAAGGCGCACGTTCTTGGGAAAGCCCCAGTCGATGCCGTAGTTCATGCCAAAGGCTGTGCGGTCAATGGTGGTTTCAAAATCACCACCACACACTTCGCGCTTGTTCATCGGGTTGGTGTAGCAGTTGAACTGGTTGGCTTTCAAAGTCACGGCCTGGGTTTTCCCCATCAGGGTCAGATTGCCCGCCACTTCCGCTACCTTGTCACCATTGAAAGCAAACTTGTCGCTCACAAACTTGATGGTTGGGTACTTTTCGGCATCAAACAAGTCGGCGCTCTTCAAGTGCTTGTCAAAAGGCGCAGCACCCGTGTTCACGGACATGGTGTCAATCGTGACTTCTACCTTGCCCGTTTTTCCGGCACGGTCGAACTGCACCGTACCTTCTTTTTTGTCAAAACGTCCCCGGTTGGTAGATGTTCCGAAGTGGCCAATTTCAAAAGTCACAAAGGTATGCAATGGGTCCAGTGCATAGGTGGCAGATTCTGCCTGAGCCAGAACGGGGACGAGCGCACAAGCAGCAGCCAACGCCAAGACGGATTTACGCATAAAAATACTCCAAAAAAAGGAAGGGTTACAAGGGAAAGGAGAGAAAGGAGAATCAGAATTTGCCCACGCCCGAGAGCAGCAGTTTGAACTTGACCTGCACGTCATTGGCCACCAGGGACGTGTCCGCCCATTCGTTTTCGCCAATCTTGAAGGCCAGCCGTTTGATCGGTAACACGCCACTGGCGGTGGTGTTGGCACCACTTTGCGTCAGAGTCACAGGAACCAAAGCGTCTTGTGTGTTGCCCTTGATGGTGAGTTTGCCGACGACTTCAAACTTGCCACGCTCCAGGCTCTTGACAGAACTGGACTGGAATGTGGCCTGCGGGAACCGGGCGGTGTCGAACCAGGTGGCTTTGGGGAGTTCGGAGTCGGTTTCCGGCGCTCCCATGGTTGCGCTGGCAATGTCTACAGTGAACGCAATCTTGCTTGTCTCAGGCTTGAGTGGATCAAAAACTACCTGGGCATCAAATTTCTTGAAACGCCCTTCCACTGGGACGCCCATTTGCTTGGCGACAAAGAGAATTTCACTTTGCGCCGGAATCAGTTTTTGTTGGGCGTGGGCTACACCCATGCCAAGGCTGGCAGCCGTCAGGAGTGACAAAATGGCTTTCATGCTATGTACCTCGTGCTATAAAAATCAGCCTGCTACCTGTTATCCCCGGCTACCGGGAAGCATGCGCTCAAGAAGGCCATCACGGTCAATCCAATGGTGTTTGAGCGCGGCGGCTACATGCAGCAGCACCAATGCCATCAACGTAAAAGCCGATGCTGCATGCCAGGGTTGGATCAATTCAGCCAGTGGTTTGTTGGCCTGCACAAAATCAGGCAGCGGCAACACACCAAATAACACAACAGGGAAGCCTGCTGCCGAGCTGTACGCCCACCCAATGAGTGGCACGGCGAAGAACAGCACATACATCAAGCCATGCGTGGCCCGGTACGCCAACATTTGCCAACCAGGCATCGCCATAACCACTGCGTGTGGCAAATCTGGCGGTGGTGTCACCACACGCCAGAGCAAACGCAAGGCAGATAACACTAAAAACGTCACACCAGCCCATTTATGCCAGTTGTACAGCTTGATACGCTGGGGTGAGAATGGGAGATCCGCCATGTACACACCCAGGGAAAAAATGGCCAGCAGTGCCAGGGCCAATATCCAGTGCAGGGCGATGGATAAACCGTGATAACCGTGATGAGGCTTCGGAGAGGGCGTGGCAATCATGGCGTTCAGGTGTTGTGGGTGTTTTAAAGTAACTTGTCCGATGGCAGAAGTCTAAAAGCACTTTGCACACCAGCGGTTCAAATTACTTGTTGTGATCATCCACAAAATTTGAACAATACCCAGCCACTGATTCAATTCAGCTGAATCTTGGTGCTCCAAGTGTTGGCACAGGAGCCGAGCGGGGGCGATTCATCCGCTGGCCCATTCCTGCGCCATGCGCCAGTTTGAATACCGAGACGGTTTGCACCAGTTCCAGTGATTGCTCCTGGAGCCGGTTCGCTGTAGCCGTCGTTTGCTGGACCAGGCTTGCATTTTGCTGGGTCGCACTGTCCATATGCGCCACGGCTTCACCTACCTGGGCCACGCTGTCGGCCTGTTCTTTACTGGCTGAGCTGATGTCCCCCATGATGTCCGTGACTTTACGGATGGACGCTACCACGCCCGTCATGGTTTCGCCCGCCTTGTCCACGAGCGCGGTGCCATGCTCCACCCGCTCGACGCTGGCATTGATGAGCATTTTGATTTCCTTGGCGGCTTCTGCGCTGCGCCCGGCTAGACTGCGCACTTCACTGGCTACGACTGCAAAGCCGCGCCCTTGTTCACCGGCGCGCGCCGCCTCGACTGCGGCATTGAGCGCCAAGATGTTGGTTTGAAAGGCTATGCCGTCGATGACGGAGATGATGTCGGCAATTTTGCGGGAAGAATCGTTGATGCCCTTCATGGTTTCGACCACTTCGTTCACCACTTCACCACCCGAAACCGCTACGGAAGATGCCTGCATCGCCAGCTCATTGGCTTGGCGGGCGTTATCGGCATTATGTTTGACCTGTTCGCCCAGTTGCTCCATGGAGGCAGCCGTTTCTTCCAGCGAACTGGCCTGCTGCTCAGTCCGGTCAGATAGATTCTGGTTTTCCTGCACGATTTCGCTGCTGGCTTCGGCCACTTTCTCGGCATTGTTGCGCACGCTCGCTACCAGATCGACCAGACCTTCCTGCATGGTTTTGAGCGAGGCCATCAAACTGCCCGTGTCGCCAGGACGTAGCTGGATGGCAACACTCAAGTCGCCATTGGACACATTTTTCGCCAATTCAGCGGCCATGGAGGGCTCGCCGCCCAGTTGCCGGGTTAACCCATTGGTAATGGCCATTCCCAAAACGCCTGCCAGCACGGCAGCAACGATGGCAACCCCCAACAACATGCTGCGACCAGTGCGGTAGGTGCTGGCAGCTTCAAGCTTGGCAGCCTCCATCGCCTGTTTCTGGATACCGTCGAGTTTGGCCAACGCGCTTAACAAGGCACTTTCGGCAGAACGAATGGCCGGGTCGTTCAGTGCCGTGCGCGCGCCATCGGAATCGCCATCTTTGATGGATGCCATTACTTTGCTGGCAACCGTGGTGTAGGCCAATTCGGCATCCTGAACTTGTTTGAGTGCGCTGCTGTCGGCGTCCTCGTGCACCACAGCGTTCAAATCTTTCATGGTGGATGCAGTTGCGCTGTGCAAAGACTCGATACGCTTCAGATTGGCCTGAATGACCTCATTGTTGTCGGCCATTACCGCACGCCCCATGGCGGCGGACGTTTCCTGGACATGGGCGATCAGGGTTAAAGACAGCATGCTCCCTTGCACGTCCTTTTCCAGCAGATGGTGCATGCTGTTATTGAGGCTGCCCAGCCGGAAAATGCCAACCAGCGCACCCACGACCACCAGCAGCGTCAGGGCGCCAAAACCCAAGCCCAGCCGCATGCCGATGGTCATACCGTGAAATTTGGACGATTGCTGCATGATGCATGCCCCCTTCAATAAATACTACTTGGCTTCTTTGATGAAGGCGTCGATCACCGCCTTGACAGCTGGTTTGGGTTGCCCCAGCGTTACCAGTGACAGCGGACGTTCCAGCTTTTTCGTCTCCAGAACTTTGCCTTTGCCAGCTTCAACAAAACCCTTGCCGACACCGGCAATGCCCGCAGGGTCGGTGCCAACCATTTCGGCAGCGCGCTTGACCGAGCTTTGCGATTTGACCCCAGTGCCGAAATCCGCTCCGCCAAGCACGATGCGGTGGATCATGGCGCGCGTGCCGCCGGTCACGGAATCCGCATACACCACGATGGGCAGGTCTTTACCGCCCACGTCTTTCCAGTTTGTGATCTTGCCGGTGTGGATGTCCTTGATCTGCTCCCAGCTCAGTTTGCTGACCGTATTGGCCGGGTTGACGACGAAAACGATTTCGTCTTTTTTCAGTTCAAAAACGGTCAATGTCTTGGGATCGACCTTCTTCCCGGCAACGGCGGCGGCTTCCACGGCGATGTCCAGCGGTTCAGACACCATGGCGGCGTCGCTAGCGCCGTCCACCAGATCAACCAGTCCCTTGCCCGTGTTGTTCGCCAGCACTTGCACGGTGTGGCCGGTGTTTTTTTCCACGGCAGCCTTGGCGCCTTGCACCACGACATTGAAAACCGTGGAGGCACCGGAAATTTTTACCGTATCTGCCATTGCCGTTCCCATGAACGCGGCCAAGGCGAGGGCGGTAGCGGTTGTCGTAAATTGCATCTTCATCGGGTTGTCTCCTTGAAATAGTAGGGTGGTTAAAAAATGCGCAAGAAAATTTTCCAGGACCATTATGACGAAAAAATCAGTAACCAATGCCATGCAGCCTTTTCCATAGGGTGCGATACAAAGTGATGTGGCCGTTGGGTTTTACTCCCTCGCCCCAGCGGGGAGAGGGTTGGGGAGAGGGGTCCGGCTTGTAAACGAGGCGATATGACTTGTCATGGTGCGGCTCTCTGGATGTTCTGTGGTGCTGTGGGCTGGGTTTTTTTACTGCATTATTGATAGCTACTCCCGCACAACCCACGCAAGCTATAGGCTGATTTGATGCCTGATTTATGGCCAAAAAAATGCCACCAGGGCTTGCAGGAGGGTTTTGTATCGCGGTTTTTGCATTTGTAATATCATGGGTGATATGAAATTCTAGAAAATCGGGTGACGAACTGGATTCATACGTAACACACTCCCATGCTCAAAACGGAATGCTGGCGCAGCAAAGTCACCCCTCTCCCCAGCCCTCTCCCCGCTGGGGCGAGGGAGTAAAACCCAACGGCCACATCACTTGCGGGGTCACCAATGGCCTTGAGAAAAATGGTGCACGATTCGTCCGGGTAGCCACGAAAGACGGTGTGGATTTTTTTGGCGCCACGCTCAAAGCAATACTGGATAAAGCGCTACACTCATTGCGTCGCAACTGCAACGCAATATGTACATGAAAACTGCCACCTTGCCATCACTGCGTGTCGAACCCCTGCTGCGCGCCGACGCTGAAAGTGTGCTACGTGAGGGCGAGACCCTTACCAGTTTGATGGAAACCGCAATGCGCGAGACGATTACCCGTCGCCGCATGCAAGCCGAATTTCTGGCACGCGGATTGCGTGCTGGCCAGGAAGCCAGGCAAACGGGTGTCTACCACACTGCCGAAGCGGTGCATGCGGAACTTCAGCAGCGGCTGGATACAAGGCGTCGGCAGGTACTGGGCTGATGGGGATTTTTGAAGTCCGCTACACCCCGGCGGCCCGCGATGACTTGCTGCGTTTGTTTGATTTTTTGCTGGAACGGGCACAAACCGAAGAAGACTTTGACACGGCACAAGAGGCCATTGATGCCATCAAGACTGCTGTGCAAAGACACCTCAGCCGCTCTCCTTTCATTTATCGCAAGGCTGGCAGCAGCCCGTTTTTGCGCGAATTGATCATTCCCTACGGCAGCGCGGGCTATGTTGCGCTGTATGAGATTGAAGATGCGGATACCGTCAATATTCTGGCCATCCGGCACCAATGGGAAGACGACTACCACTAAGCCTATTGCTACTACTGACTTTTTGGCGCCGCGCTCAAAACAATAATGCCCGCTTCCCGTTACTATCATGCCGGTCTTACTGTCCCAACTCAGATGCCGCCGTGAACTCCACCCCCGACACTCCCCAGCAGCCGTGCATCAGCGTGCGCGGCGCACGTACACATAATCTGAAAAACATCGACCTCGATATCCCGCGCAACCGCTTGGTGGTGCTCACGGGTCTGTCGGGTTCGGGGAAATCGAGTTTGGCGTTTGACACGCTGTACGCCGAAGGGCAGCGGCGCTACGTCGAGAGTCTGTCCACCTACGCACGCCAGTTCCTGCAACTGATGGACAAACCCGATGTCGATGTGATCGAGGGGCTGTCTCCTGCCATCGCTATCGAGCAAAAAGCCACCAGCCACAACCCGCGCTCGACCGTGGGCACCGTGACCGAGATACACGATTACCTGCGGCTGTTGTTTGCGCGCGCGGGCACACCCTACTGCCCTGAGCACGATCTGCCGCTGCAGGCGCAAACCGTAAGCCAGATGGTCGATGCCGTGCTGGCGCTGCCTGCGGACACCCGGATCATGGTGCTGGCACCCGTGGCGCGCGAAAAGAAGGGCGAGTTTGTCGAACTGTTTGCGCAGATGCAGACACAGGGTTATGTGCGTTTTCGCGTCAATGGCCAGATAGTCGAACACGATGCATTGCCCACGCTCAAGAAAACCGAGAAGCACGCCATTGATGTGGTCGTAGACCGCCTCAAGGTGCGCCCGGAAATGCAACAACGCTTGGCCGAGAGCTTTGAAGCCGCCCTGCGGCTGGCCGATGGCCGGGCCATGGCCGTGGAACTCGACAATACACAAAACAATGAAAATAATAGTGTCTCCCGCACGCCCCATGGGACTTACAGCCAGAAAGAGCATATATTTAACGCCAGATTTGCCTGTCCGGTGTGCAATTATTCGCTGCAGGAGCTGGAGCCACGTCTGTTTTCGTTCAACTCGCCCGTGGGGGCTTGTCCAAGCTGCGATGGTTTGGGCGTGCAGGCGTTTTTTGATCCCCAGCGGGTGGTGGCTTTTCCGGCGCTGAGTCTGGCAGGTGGTGCCATCAAAGGGTGGGATAAACGCAATGGCTACTGCTTTTCGATGCTGCAAAGTCTGGCCAGCCATTACAAGTTCGACCTCGACACGCCGTTTGAAGCGCTGCCACCCACGGTGCAGCAGGTGGTTTTACACGGCTCGGGCACGGAAGAAATCAAGTTCAGCTATGTCATGGATTCGGGTGCGTTCGCGGGCAAGACCATGAACAAGAAGCACCCGTTCGAGGGTATTTTGCCCAACATCACGCGACGCTACCGTGAAACCGACTCCGCTGCCGTGCGTGAAGACCTGGGGCGCTACCGTAACACCCGGCATTGCAGCGCCTGTGACGGCGCGCGCCTGCGCCGCGAAGCACGCCATGTCAAGCTGGGGGAAGGCGCACAGGCGCGCACGATCCACGCCATCAGCCGCGCCACGCTGCGCGACAGCCAAAGCTATTTTCAAGCCTTGCAGATGCACGGCGCCAAGGCCGATATTGCCGCCAAGGTGGTGCGTGAAATTGGCCTGCGTTTGAAGTTTCTCAACGATGTAGGGCTTGAGTATCTGAGCCTGGAGCGTAGCGCCGAAACCTTGAGCGGCGGTGAGGCGCAGCGCATTCGCCTGGCCAGCCAGATCGGCTCGGGGTTGACGGGCGTGATGTATGTGCTCGATGAACCCTCCATCGGCTTGCACCAGCGTGACAACGACCGGCTGATCGGTACCTTGCAACACCTGCGCGATCTCGGCAACAGCGTACTGGTGGTCGAGCATGATGAGGACATGATGCGTGCTGCCGACCACATCATTGACCTGGGGCCAGGTGCTGGCGTGCATGGCGGGTGTGTCATTGCCCAGGGCGATTTTGCCGCCATCCAATCTTGCCCCGAATCCTTGACCGGGCGCTATCTGGCGCGCGTGCTGCAGATCGCGGTACCCCAGCGCCACCCTTGTGGTACACGCATGCTGCGGGTGGCGGGTGCTTGCGGCAATAACCTGAAAAAAGTGGATGTCGATTTTCCGGTAGGGCTGTTTACCTGCGTGACCGGCGTTTCGGGTTCGGGTAAATCAACGCTGGTGAACGACACCTTGTATGCGGCGGTGGCGCGCACGCTGTACCGTGCGCACGAGGAACCGGCGGCGCATACGGCCATCGAGGGGCTGGAGCATTTTGATAAGGTCATCAATGTCGACCAGTCACCGATAGGACGCACGCCACGCAGCAACCCGGCCACCTATACCGGATTGTTCACACCGATCCGCGAACTGATGGCCGAAGTACCGATGGCGCGCGAACGCGGTTACGGCCCAGGGCGCTTCAGTTTCAACGTGGCGGGCGGGCGCTGTGAAGCCTGCCAGGGTGATGGCGTGGTCAAGGTGGAAATGCACTTCTTGCCCGATGTCTATGTGGCCTGCGACGTATGCTCGGGCGCGCGCTACAACCGCGAGACGCTGGAAGTGCAGTACAAGGGGAAAAATATCGCGCAGATTCTGGCCATGACGGTGGAAGCTGCGGCTGATTTTTTCCAGGCGGTGCCAACCATCGCGCGCAAACTGCAAACGCTGCTGGATGTGGGCTTGTCGTATATCAAACTGGGTCAGTCCGCCACCACGTTATCAGGCGGTGAGGCGCAACGGGTGAAACTGGCGCTGGAACTCTCCAAACGCGACACCGGGCGCACGCTCTACATCCTGGACGAGCCGACCACAGGCTTGCACTTTGCCGACATTGCCCTGCTGCTCAAGGTCTTGCACCAGTTGCGCGATGCGGGCAACACCATCGTTGTGATCGAGCACAACCTGGATGTCATCAAAACCGCTGACTGGATCATCGACATGGGGCCGGAGGGCGGGGCCGGTGGCGGCACCGTGCTTGCAGTTGGCACACCCGAAACGATTGCTGCGCATCCGGCCAGCTATACCGGGCGGTATCTGGGGCGGTTGTTGTAGCGACGGAAGTCACAATGGAAAAGGTAGCTGCTTGCGCACGTCTGGCGGACCTTGCAGGCTGAAATGGCATATTTTCCATTATTGCTTACACTAACCAGACAAAACTGGATCAAATCAGGAGGTATTCCATGCAGACATGGCAACTTCAGGAAGCCAAAAGTCGTTTTGGTGAGTTGGTGGAAATGACCCTCACGCAGGGGCCGCAAATGGTGACCCGACATGGCAGCGATGCCGTGGTGCTATTGTCGGCCCTGGACTACCAGCAGTTGACAGGTGCCACTGCGCTACGTGACCTGCTGCTGAATGCGCCACGGGGCGAGCCGCTGGATATTGATCGCCGCGCAGAAGCTATCCGCCCGGTTGATCTATGAGATTTTTACTGGACACCTGCGTTTTGTCCGAGTTGGTGAAGCCACAACCCCATGCAGGCGTTCTGGCATGGATAGGCGTAAAAAACGAGAGCGACTTCTTCATTTCCGCGATGACATTGGCCGAATTGCAGCGCGGTATTGTCAAATTGCCCCAATCACGCCGTCGGCAGGATTTATCGTTGTGGTTGGGCAAACTGCAACTGAATTTTGGCAAGCGGGTACTGCCATTTACCGACAATACTGCCTCTTATTGGGCCGACATGTGTTCCCGCGCAGAAGCAAGAGGTAAAACGATGGCGGCATTCGATTCCATCATCGCTGCAACGGCACTGGAGCATGGTCTGGAACTGGTGACGCGCAATGTCCGCGATTTTGCCAGTGCACCGGTAATACTGGTGAATCCATGGGATCAACAAACCTGGTGAGCGGTTACGGAATGGCGCTGGCACAGGTCTGGTTGCTGGTCACACCCGTCCATGGCATACCCACCACCAGGGTGGCCACGTCCCATGCGGCCCAACTGTCGGGTTTTTCAAAATCAAAGGCCGCAGCACTTGCATCCGCAACGATTCCGGTGATTTGCCAGGTTCCGGTGAGGATGGTTTCCATATTCAAAAAACCACCAAAAATGATCTCGGTTTGCGAACCCTGGCCCAGATTGGCGGAAACCGGAAGGTAAATACTGGTGGCGTCGGCTTTGGCGCCGGTCAATGTGGCCAGATCGGCTTGTGCGGTAATGGTGGGCGCACTGCCAAAGCCACTTTTTGACAGGGTATAGAGTTTGTTGTCTGGCGACTTCAATACCACGTACACATCGCGTCGGTCGGCAACCAGTTTTCCGGCATCGAACGTCAAGGTCACAGATACCTGGTCTGGCGTAGCCGTTGAGCAAGGCGTTGTCTTGGTGTTGGTTGGTCTGGACGTTCCCATGCTTGCTGCCGCCGATCCCTTGGGATAACTGACGGCAACCGTGATTTTGTAACTGTAGGCAGCGAATGCCCATTGGGCAGGCAATGCGAAAAGGCCCAGGATCATAAGCAAAGGCGCCAGCAGGCGGCGCACAAAACGATCTGGCATGATTTTTTGGCACCCTTTCATTCTTGTGGACAGACATTTCTTCAAGGCCACAGTCTAGTTTCAGCAAGCTGCGCGCTACCAAATGATAAACAGGCGAATATCCAGCCAATAAATGGCTTACTGCGATGTGTACGGGATTGAGATGGATGCATCGTGGCCACCCTCAGTTCAGCAAATCAATCCCGTTTAACGCTAAAAATTGTTTCAGGGCGAGAGGCATGAAATTCCTAAAAAACCAAGGGGAGGTAGGACGTTACCCGGTGTATTTTATATGCCAAATCTGGCTGCAGCCATCATAGAACGTGCGCAAGCAGCTATTAAAATAAAAGTAAAATTTTTACTTGGATGGGTCTGATGCTTGCCTAGAGTCACGATGGCTGTATGAAACGCACCAGAATTTCGAGCATTCTTTGAGGGTACCACTTGTGCAGATTCGGCTAATATGTGACGACAAGCACTACACATGTTGTCCAACGAAGCAACTACAGCTCCATTTTTTTGACGGGGAAATCATCATGCAGGTCAATGTTAAGGATTTGGTCGGCGAGAACGCAATGACACTGGATGACGGTGATGCCGTTTATGCTTTTATTCATGACCCGCTGACTAAGGGCGAGATTGTCGAACTGAATTTTGATGGCGTGCAGGTCTTCGCAACGCCATTTTTTAATGCTGGAATTGGCCGCCTATTGGGCGATTTAACGGCTGACACTCTCAATACCCAGCTGAAATTTAGCCATTTGTCGGACTTCGGTTCCCGAGTTCTGCGCCGCGTGATTGAAAACGCTAAGGATTATTACGCTGCATCCATTGAGCAGCGAAACGCGATTGACCGTATCGTTCACGATAACGCTGTCGCTGCCTGATGCCACTGGTGGCTCGCGCCGAGGTTGTTGATCTGCGGGCAGACTCGCCCAAATCCAATGATGTTTTTGCTGTTGATACCAATGTTTGGTATTGGCTGACGTATCAGCGTGCCAGCCAGGTAGCCAAGCCACCGGCTTATTACCAGACCAAGTTTTACCCGAATTACATCAAAAGCGCTCGTATGGTGCGTGCAAGATTGGTTTGCTGTGGAACGGTTTTTGCCGAGCTTGCGCACCGAATTGAATCCGACGAACACAAGTTTTTTGAAGCGAAACAAGGTTTTGCGGTCTCTGTCAAAGATTTTCGGCACGACTACCCCCAAGAGAGGCAAGACGTTGCTCTTGAAGTGTCTCTTGCCTGGGGGCAAGTGACCGCAATGGCAGGTATAGCAGCTATCCCTCTTGATGCCACAAGCATTGCCGCCAGCGCAGTATTGTTTGATCAAGTCAGTTTGGATGGTTACGACCTCATCACTGTCGAAGCCATGCGTATCAATGGGATCAAGCACATCATCACGGACGACAAAGATTTTCTGACCGTACCGGGGATTGTTGTCCTGACAGCCAACCATAACGCAGTTCAAGCAGCCAAAGCCGCTGGTAAGTTGATCACACGGTAGTCAACGTCGTCACTGCCAACCGCTGCAGCCTATCGTGGTGCATGCCCCGTACGATTCTGACTGACGGGATGCTGTTTACATGCCAAATCTGGCTGTATCCCTCATGGAATATGCGATAACAGCTCGCAAAAAAATAGCAATGGCACGCACAAAACTCTCACCCAAGCAAGGCCAATGCAAATTCGCGTGCGTTGAAGGTTTCCAGCTCTTCGAGTTTTTCCCCGACACCGATGAAATAGACGGGAATGGGCCGCTCGCGCGCGATGGCTGCCAGCACGCCGCCCTTGGCTGTGCCGTCAAGCTTGGTGACGATCAAACCCGTCAGGCCCAGTGCATCGTCAAAGCTCTTGACCTGGGCGACGGCGTTCTGTCCCGGTATTGCCGTCGATCACCAGCAAAATCTCGTGCGGAGGCAAGTTCGGCGTGACGCCAGTTTCTGTGCTACCGCCATCGCCAGTTTTCTGAATGACACGCTTGATTTTTTTCAGCTCTTCCATCAGGTGCAACTGGGTCGGCAGCCTTCCCGCAGTGTCGATCAGCACCACGTCCTTGCCGCGCGCCCGGCCTGCACTCACGGCATCAAAGCTCACGGCAGCCGGGTCGCCGCCTTGCTGGCTGATGATTTCCACGGTATTGCGGTCAGCCCAGATACTGAGTTGCTCGCGTGCGGCGGCACGGAAGGTGTCCGCCGCTGCCAGAAGGACACTGGCACCGCTGGTGGACAGATGGTGCGTCAGTTTGCCAATGGAAGTGGTCTTGCCCGCACCATTCACTCCGGCCACCATGATCACCGTTGGTTTGTACTGGCCGATGACCAGAGATTTTTGCAAGGGTTGCAGCATTTGCGTCACTAGCGCCACCAGCACGTTCTTCAAGGCTACGGGATGGGTGATGCCGCTGTCATTGACTTTGCGGCGCAGTTCGGCGAGCAGATACTGGGTTGCGGGCACACCCGCGTCGGCCATCAGCAAGGCATCTTCCAGGTTTTCGTACAGCGCCTCGTCAATCAATGAGCCACCAAACACCACCGAGATGCTGCTGGCGGTTTTCCCCAGGCTCAGACGCAGTTTATCCACCCATTTCTGCCGCTCCGGCGCAATCGCACCGGGTTCGGGGATGGCAATCGGTATGACCAGTGCGCTGCCGATCAATGAGCCACCCGTGGGCATTGGGGGCTTGGGTGCAGCGTCTGCGACGGGCAATGCCGATGTGACCGTAGTCGGAATCTCGACGGCAGGGTTTGGAGCTTGGGGTGTAGGGGGTTTTTTCTTGAAGAAACTAAACATGGCAAGGGTCTGAGGAATCCCCGATTCTATGAAACCGCATAGGCCTCTTTCGCATCGGTGGCATCAGCGGCACAATTGGAGAAAATATTTCTGCTAAAGAGAGCCAACCATGACGCCAACCGTGTTCGCCACTTTCAGATACCAGCATGCCGACCGGCCCGCGCTCGGTGTACAAAGGCTTTGGTTTATCCGCATCTGTCTGGTGCTGGCGCTGGCACTGCTGGCAGCCGAGTACCTCCTCACGCTGGTACTGCTGGCACCCGAGTACCACATCACGGGTATCGTACTGGCGCTCGTAGCGGCGCTGGCCTGGCTATCGGCACCCCGCACCCGCACCCTGCAACTGGGGCCGCGCTACCTGCTGTGCGGTCAGCAGATCATCTACTATGGCAACGTCAAAGGCGTGGTGTTGTCGCGTGCCAAGGGAGCATTGCGGGTTCAGGCGAACAATGGCCAAGTGCTTGTGTTGGAACGCGACAAGTTTCCAACCAACGCGCGCAAGGCCGACAAGATCGAACGTAACAAGGCAGACAAGTTCGACAAGGTAGCCGAAAAAATCATCGACAAAGTGCGCCAGACCGCACCCCACGCTAAAGTGACGGAGCTGTGAGATGACCACGCCCGCATTCACGCGCGCGATCCACCTGTTGTATGTGCCCACGCTGTGCTGCAACCTGAGTTGCAGTTACTGCTATCTGGGTACCCAGACCAGTGAAGCCGCACTCAGGCTGGACGCACAGCGCGCCATGCCCACCTTGCGCCACACACTCGATGCGCTGGAGCAAGCGGGTGTGCTGGCTTTCAATGTGTCGCTGCACGGCGGCGAAGTGACCACCTTGCCCCAAGCCGTTCTGGGCGAACTGTTTACACTGATTCGCCGACACTATCTGCAGCATTTTGATGCCATCAACGCGCTGGGCCATAAAAAGTCGGCGCCGCATATCAAGACCAATCTGTTTCGCTTTGCACCGCTATACGATCTGCTGGACAAGCATAAGGTGTCGATCAGCGCCAGCATTGATCTGCCCCTGGCGTTGCATGCGCTGTTTCGTACCACCCGCAGCGGCAGTGACTGGCTGGCACGCACGCTGGAAAACCTGCGCTTGCTGGCACGTTACCCGCATGCAAAAAAAATCTCGGCCACGCTGAGTGCCACGCATCTGGCCGACATCCCGGCGCTCATCAACGACATCTGGTTTATCCACCGGGAGCTCGGTTTTGACATGAACCAGTTGAACCTGATGTTTGCTTTTGGTTCGGAACTGAACCGTGCGGCCAAGGGCGATGCCACACTGGTGCCAGCAAGCGCAGCGCAGCAATTGCAGTTGTACCAGGCACTGAACGCAGCATTTATGGGGACCGAGCTGGAAGAAGGGTTACGGCGCAACTGGTTTGATGAATTCAAACCCTCCTACTGCACCAACGCCTTCAATTGTGGCGAACGCTTTTACCTGCTGCAAAGTGATGGCAACGTTTATTCCTGCGTGCGCGGCCAGGGGATTGAAGCCTTCCACTACGGTAATGTGTTTGAGCAGCCCATTCTGGACATTCTGGACAACGGTGCGCGCAAGATTGCGCTGTTGCACCAGCAGCACGGGTTTGATGCCGCATGCCAGAGCTGTACACATTTGTCTCTTTGCCATACCGGCTGTCCGGTGGTGAAATTTCAGCACCGCAATGCGCGCTCCTACACCTGTGAATTGCAGCAGCAGATGTATGCCGACAATCCGCGCTCGTACCCTGCGGATACACCCAGCGAACAAGCGCGTTACGCCCAGGAATACCGGCTTGCCATGCACCCGAGCCTGGCCTTTGCTGCGCCTGCCGTGCCTGTCGCGCAGCAACTAATGCTGCCCAACGATCTGACCGATGCCAAGAACACCCTGCCAGCGCTGATTGCCGCCGACCCTTTGTTGCAAGTGTTGTTCAGTAACACAGTATTCCTGCTGGAACTGGCCGACGAAACCATTGCCCTGGACTCCCAACTATTCAAACAGCAGCGCACCATCCACACCCTGGCTGCGGGGGACCGAATCCTGCTGCACCTGCGCCGCGACGTACTGGCGGCCAACTGTTCGGAGACCATTCGCAACACACTGTACCTGCAACTGCTGCGCGATACCCCCGTGGTGTATGGCGATGAGCAGCGCACCAAGCAGGAGCATATTTTCACGTATCAGATATACGCCAACTGCCTGCAAACGAGCGCACGCTTGGGGGCTGACTATCTGCAAGTGGACTTGTCCGAGCTGCTGGCCATGCACCGTGCGCATTACCAGCGTGGAGTTTTGAATAATCTGTTTGTCACCACGTTCTTTTTGCGCGAGTACCATTACCAAAAGCAGAAGAACAACGCCTTCTACCATGTACAGACCGCCAATCTGCCATTTCAGAATTTCGAATTCCATTATCTGACCTGAACGGGACGGGACATTCTCATGCCAACCACAGACCTGCAACGCACGGCCTACACCGTAGAGTGTTTTCTCAATGCCCTGCGCCTGGAAGACTCAGCGGCGCGCACCGAACTGGAAGAAGCCCTGGTGCGCTGGCTGGCCGATACCGCACAGCCCAAAGTCGACCACCTGATTTACCAAAAGGGTCAGGTGTCTTGTTATAGCCGTGGCCGCGTGGTTAAAAGCTACGCTGTGCCGCAGGCGCGCCAGATGCAAACCCTGTGGTGCAACCGCGTCAAACTTTCGGCGATCGATGGCGCAGCTTTCAATAACGGCGGCAAACTGGTGTTACTGGGCACCGCCGGTCTCATGCTGGGAATGCCCGGCGCAATGGCAGCCGATGTCCCAGGCGAAAAAAAACAACGCAGCAGCAATAACAATAACAACAATAATAACAATAACAACAACGGTTAGGATTGTAATTGAGCTATAACGCCCGTGGAACGTGCGAGTACAGCTATATAAAACATAGCAATTTGTAAAACATCCTGTAATGCAGACTGCCTGAGATTGCCAAGCGTTCATCTGCGCATTGCTCGTGAAATAGGGATTGTGACGATGACCCAGGGTGCGATACTTGGGATTATCCAGTTGAATTTCCATGACCAGAAAACCCAAGCCATCCGTGCTCGCCCATCTGATTTTGTCGCTGATCCTGCTATGCGCAATAGGCACAAACGCCTTTGCGGTTGATAAAGTGGTGGAGATAAACCCCGCAGCATTTTCATCCGAACCCATCCCGCTGGCGGAATACATTGCCGTTCTTGAAGACCCCGGTCTGCACCTTTCGCTGACCGACGTGCAAAAACCAGAAATCGCGGCGCGGTTCAAAAACGATCCAGGCGCGACGGAAGCGCTCAATTTCGGCTACACACATTCTGCCTACTGGCTGCGCGTCACGCTACGCAATGACGCAGACCATCCTGTGGAGCGGATGCTGGAAATTGCAAATTCTCGACTCGCCAGCGTTGCGTTTCACCAACCCAGCACCAGCACCAGCACCATTACCACCAACAAGGTGGCGGATGAACTACCGGTCTATCAATCCATAACGACCGGCAGCGTCATGCCTTTCGCAACGCGCCCTTACGCCAACCGATTTTTTGTTTTTCCAGTGGCGGTGGCGGCACAGTCCGATCAGGTCTACTACGTGCGACTTCAAGCCACGGGTCCGATGAATTTTCCAGTCAGGCTGTGGACGCCAGCCGCATTTCAGGAACATGCGCGCAACGACTATATTGGCCAGGCATGGTATTTCGGCATGGTCACGGCGATGGTTTTGTTTAACCTGCTGCTTTTCGTCGCGCTGCGAGATGGAATCTATCTGGCGTACATCAGCTTCGCCACCTGCCTTGCATTTGCCATAGCATCGCAAAACGGTCTGACCAAAGAGTTTGTGTGGCCGGATGCACCGTTATGGTCGGACATTTCCACCAGTGCCGGGTACTCGGTGGCGCTGGCAATGGCGTTGCTATTTATGCGGCTCATGCTCAGCACAAGGATTGTCATCCCGAAGTTTGACCGGTTGATTGTGGGGACGATTGTCTTTTATCTGCTGCTGCCGGTTACGTTTGTCGTGTCGCTCCAAACCTTTATCAAGCCAGCGGTAATCACTTATATGGCCGGGGCATTTTTTATCCTGTGCACGAGCTTTATTTGTGCATTCAAACGACAGCGCAGCGCCTACTTCTTTCTTGCGGCTTTTGGTATGGTGTGCATCGGTGCGGTCATTAATGCCTTGAGGGCCTTGGGGCAGTTGCCAACCAACATCCTCACCGTGAACGGAATGCAGTTTGGCTCGGCGCTGGAGATGATTCTGCTGGCGTTTGCGCTGGCAGATCGTTTTAACCAGATTCGCAAGGGAAAAGCCAAAGACCAACGGGCCTTGCTGGAAGCGCAACGGCTGTTGGTCGAAAACCTTCAGTCTTCCGAACGCCTACTGGAAGAGCGTGTGCAACAGCGCACGGCGGAGTTGCATGCGACCTTGCATGAGCTGGATGTCATTTTTCAGAATGCCAGTGTCGGAATTGCCTATGTAGTTAATCGGCATATCGTCCGTATCAATCACACCTTCGAGACGTTGATTGGATACATAGCAAACGAGGTGATCGGGCAATCCACCCGGAAGCTCTATTCATCGGATGCGGCGTATGAAAGTGTTGCCGCTGCGTATGGTGCGCTGGCCCAGGGCCAAACCATGTTCAGGATGGACATGCAGTTTCGCCGGGCGGATGGCACCGACTTTACGTGCGAAGGTATCGCCACACCCATCGATTCGTCAGACCCTGCCAAAGGAACCATCTGGCTTTTCACGGACGTTACCGAACTGCGTCGCACACAGTATCAGTTGATACGTTCGGAAAGGCAGGCCCAGCAAGCACAGAAAGACACCCAGGCCATCATCGACGCGGCACCCATTGGCATTTACCTACTGGATCCACAGTTGCGCTTTATCCAGGTTAACAAGGCGTTTTGTGACGTGATGGGGTATCGGCCAGACGAACTGCTGGGTGATACACCGCAAAAGGGTTTTCGGAGGCTTGAAGACTATAGGGCTTATGTCAAGAGAGCCATTGCCGTCGTTACCACAGGGAAAACCCATTACGAGGAACTCCAGGTGCTCAACAAGCGTGGCGATCCGATCTGGCTCGGAACATCCGTGTCGATGATTGACCCCCATGACCTGAGTCGTGGCTCCGTCGCAGCGGTAGAAGATATTTCGGATCGCAAACGTGTCGAGCAGGAAATCAAGGATGCGCTGACAAAGATTCAATCCATTCTCGATGCTGCGCCAATCGGCATTTATCTCGTGGACGCGCATGGGCGATTAACCAAGGTCAATAAAAAGATCACGCAGTTATCAGGATATTCCAGTGAAGAGTTGCTGGGTCAAACCGGGGCGCGGTTTTGTCGTTCAAAAGAAGAATACGAACGCCTCATGGCCAATCTTTCCCAAGCGCTCATCACCAGCCAATATTTTTCTGATGAAGTGCAGTTTGTCACTAAAGGCGGCCAGGTCAGGTGGAGCAGCTCTGTGATTGCCCCCGTTGATTCTGGAGACTTCACCCAGGGGTATGTGGTCGCGGTTGAGGACATTACCGATAGGAAGAATGCCGAGCAGGAATTAAAGCAATCCCACGCCCAGCTGGAAGCCACTTTGAGCGACCTGCGCGCAACCCAGGCCCAACTCATACAAACCGAGAAAATGGCCTCGCTGGGCCAGTTGGTGGCCAGCGTGGCGCACGAGATCAACACCCCTATCGGCGCCATCAAATCCAGCGGCCAGAGCATTGCCGATGCGCTGGACGCCATGCTGGAGAAAATGCCCACGTTATTTGAACTGCTGGATCAGGACCAGCGTAGTCTGTTCAAGCAACTCATCGGCCACACCAGGGTGCAAACCGAAGTGCTCAGCAGCCGCGAAGAACGCGCCCTGATCCGCGCCACCACGCAGCAACTGGAAGCCGCTGGCGTAGTGGATGCCCGGCACAAGGCCACCGGGCTGGTGCAATTGCACGCCCACGCCCACGCGGCCAACTACCTGCCTTTGCTGCAACACCCGCACAGCGCCTTTATTCTGGATGCCACCAACAGCGTGGCGGCGGTGATTCATAGCGCCGCCAATATCAATACGGCAGTGGAGCGGGTCTCCAAGATGGTTTTTGCGCTGAAATCGTTCTCGCGGGTGGACAGCGATGGCGAAGAGGAGAGAATTCTCGCCCATCTGCGCGAGGGACTCGATACGGTGCTGACGATCTACCAGAACCAGATCAAACATGGCGCCACGCTGGTGCAAAACTACGAAGACATGGCGCCGCTGTACTGTTATCCCGACGCACTCAACCAGGTCTGGACCAACCTGATCCACAACGCCTTGCAGGCCATGAAGCAGCAGCACGGAACCCTGACGGTGGGCATCCGGCGCCAGGGGGACGAAGCGGTGGTGTCGATAGGCGACACCGGCTGTGGCATCCCGGACGCCATTCGCAGCCGCATTTTCGACCCCTTTTTCACCACCAAACCCGCTGGCGAAGGCAGCGGCATTGGTCTGGACATTGCCAGGAAGATTGTGGACAAGCACAAGGGCCGGATCGAAGTGCAAAGCGAGGTGGGGGTCGGCACCACGTTCTCGGTATATCTCCCTATCCATAGTGAGAACGTCCCGGAAGTCACAAATGGGGCAGTGCGTCCTATAATGCAACTACCTGATGATGGGGCGCGAAAGCAGTTGGGGTCTGGCCCGTTAGCTGCCTGAAAGTTGACCGGCGTTTCCAGATAGCGCCGGAGCTTGATCCCCCTTCATCAGCGTTCCCGATATACCAAATCACCGATACGCAACGTATTCATTCCCTTTCTGTCGCGTTGCATAAAATTCCAGAATACTCCACCGTCTGGATTGATTTTTACCATTACCAATATGTCATATCTGGATGCAGAAAACAGTTTTATATAACGGTTTCTTGTTGATTCATCGTCATATTTCACATTCCAGATCTCTGTCGGGCGTTGCAGCGTAGGTATCACAAAAGAGGCAAACCGTTCACGCTGATCGGACCGCTTTTCTACCGTGTGTGCAAGACTTGCATCCTGAATCAGGACATATTCAATCGGCGTTTTGACGCTTATATTCCCGCCCTTGGTAAGTCCCAAGGCCATGCGCATGACTTCAATGGCTGCCTCCTGTGAATTCGATCCTGCGATAACAGGCGGTGCAGATTCTGCGACATAGTATGTATCCCTGAAGTCCTTGAGTCCCTTATCACGCCATGATGGCTGGTTTCGTAACGCATGAGCAACCTGTTGGGCAGTGTGTGTTTGCATTGGCTATTTTCACTTGTGAAATAGGATTTTCCACTGCTATGAAGATTCCGACGATGGCCCAGGATGCGATACTTGGAACCATCCACTCAATCGAGGGATGAACCGAGGGGCAACAATGGAGTCGAAAATACCCGTGGAACTGGAACTGCGCGCAGCAAGAGATGCGTGCGCCGACTATCAAGCGCTGCTGGATGAAGTTCCTGTGGGCATTTACCGCATTGACCGCGCAGGTTGCATCACTTATGTCAACAAGCCACTATGCACCATGCTGGGCATCGATCCCGCCAGCGCCCTGGGCCACGTGATCTACGACTTCTTCCCGGAGCACGTCGCCATCAACCAGCGCAAGGATGATGAATGGGTGATGGTCACCGGGCTGCCGATCCACAAGACCCCCGCAACCGGCGAGCGGCAATACCGCCGTGAGGCAAAGTCCAGCATCCGCAACGCCCAGGGCTTGATAACCGGCATGCAGGCGATCCTCTGGGATGCCAGTGAACTCATGTCCGCACACGCCGAACTCAAGGAAAGCGAAGAGCGCTTCAACCTGTTCATGGACACGCTGCCAGCTGCGGCCTACATCAAGGATGAAAACAGCAAAACCCTCTACTGCAACCGCTACATGCTCGACATCGTGGGGGCAAAAATGTGGCTAGGCAAAGATGCGATCGACATTTTCCCCAAAGAAGTGGCGGACAAAATGATCGCTGACGACCGGCGCTGTCTGGCGCTTGGCCGTGTGATGCTGGAGGAAGATGTCCCGAGCCCCGAGGGCATCATACGTTCTTACCAAACCCACAAATTTGCCATTCCACGCCAGGGCATGTCGCCCCTGCTGGGCGGCATTTCGGTCGACATTACCGACCGAAAGAATGCCGAGCAGGGATTAAAGCAATCCCACGCCCGGCTGGAAACCACTTTGAACGACCTGCGCGCAACCCAGGCCCAACTCATCCAGACCGAGAAAATGGCCTCACTGGGCCAGTTGGTGGCCAATGTGGCGCACGAGATCAACACCCCTATCGGCGCCATCAAATCCAGCGGCCAGAGCATTGCCGATGCGCTGGACGCCATGCTGGAGAAAATGCCTGCGCTATTTGAACTGCTGAATCAGGACCAGCGCAGCCTGTTCCAGCAGCTCATCGGCCACACCAGGGCACAAACCGAAGTGCTCAGCAGCCGTGAAGAACGCACCCTGATCCGCGCCACCACGCAGCAACTGGAAACCGCTGGTGTGGCGGATGCCCGGCACAAGGCCACCGGGCTGGTGCAGTTGCACGCCCACGCCTACGCGGCCAACTACCTGCCTTTGCTGCAACACCCGCACAGTGCCTTTATCCTGGATGCCACCAACAGTGTGGCGGCGGTGATTCATAGCGCCGCCAATATCAATACGGCAGTGGAGCGGGTCTCCAAGATGGTTTTTGCGCTGAAATCGTTCTCGCGGGTGGGCACCGATGGCGAAGAGGAGCGAATTCTCACCCATCTGCGCGAAGGTCTCGACACGGTGCTGACGATTTACCAGAGTCAGATCAAACACAGCGCCACGCTGGTGCAAAACTACGAAGACATAGCGCCGCTGTACTGTTATCCCGACGCACTCAACCAGGTCTGGACCAACCTGATCCAGAACGCCTTGCAGGCCATGAAACAGCAGCACGGAACCCTGACGGTGGGCATCCGGCGCCAGGGGGACGAAGCGGTGGTGTCGATAGGCGACACCGGCTGCGGCATCCCCGACAACATTCGCAGCCGCATCTTCGACCCCTTTTTCACCACCAAACCCGTCGGCGAAGGCAGCGGCATCGGCCTGGACATTGCCAAGAAGATTGTGGACAAGCACCAGGGCCGGATCGAAGTGCAAAGTGAGGTGGGGGTTGGCTCCACGTTCTTGGTGTATCTCCCTATCCACAGTGAGAGCCAAGAATGAACCATTGCACATTTTTGCGATAGCCCAGGATGCGATACTTGGAGCCATCCACCCAAACGAGAGACGAACTAAACGAGCTTACAAGGATGCCATGACAGCAACTACTTTGACTTTCCTTTGCGTCGATGATGACACCACTGTTTTGAACGCCCTGCGCACGCTGCTTGGTAACAGCCTGGGCAAGGATGTCGTGCTGGAAACAGCCGAAAGTGGCGACGAAGCGCTTGAAATCCATTCTGATCTGCAGCAGGACGGGCAGCAGCTGGCGGTCATTATTTCTGACTTCATCATGCCCGGCATGCGCGGCGACGAACTGCTGGTGCGTTTGCATGAGCGCAGTCCCCACACGGTCAAGATCATGCTGACCGGCCAGAGCGATCTGGAAGGAGTCAAGCGCGCCATCAACGAGGCGAATCTGTACCGCTTTCTGGAAAAACCGTTCAACAATTCCGACCTCCTGCTTACGGCAAAGTCCGCCCTGCGCGCCTACACCCAGGATCGTGAACTGGAGCGCCGTAATGCGGAGTTGGTCGAAATCAACAATGGTCTGGAGAAACTGGTCGAAAAACGCACCGCCGAACTACGGGAAAAGAACCAGGAGTTAGAACGCCTGTCGGTGACGGATCGGCTGACCGGGTTGTTTAACCGGCTGCACCTGGACCGCGTGCTGGAGGATCAGTTGCACCGGAGCCAACGTTACCCCGCAGGCTTCGCCCTGGTGCTGTTGGACATTGACCACTTCAAGTCGGTCAACGACACCTATGGTCATCCCGTGGGCGACCAGGTGTTGGTGGATGTGGCCCGATTGCTGAGGGAGGGTGTGCGCGAAGTTGATGTGGTGGGGCGCTGGGGCGGTGAAGAATTTTTGATCATTTGTCCGGAAACCACCTTCGATGGCGCCCTGGCGACGGCGGAGAAGCTGCGGGAGATGGTGGCCGGGCACACGTTTGCAGCAGTTGGCAATAAAACTTCCAGCTTTGGCGTAACTGCCGTTCGCGCCGTTCGCAGCGACGACACCATATCGGCCATGATGGCGCGCGTTGATTCGGCGCTGTACCGCAGCAAGGAAAACGGGCGCAACCGGGTTGAAGGCAACATCTAAAACAGCTGAAACATCTGAAAAATGGCCATGAGCAGCCTGGTGATCATCACCTCCGTTTTGTACCTGCTGCTATTATTTTTCATCGCCTATATTGGTGACAAGCGCTCCGGGAGCGGGCGCAGCCTGGTGGCCAATCCGCATGTGTATGCGCTGTCGATTGCGGTGTACTGCACTTCGTGGACTTTTTACGGCAGTGTGGGCCGGGCCGCCGTGGACTGGGGTTTTTTATCCCTGTATATTGGCCCGATTCTGGTGTTTGTCCTCTTGACCCAGGTTCTGCAAAAAATCCTGCGCATCAGCAAGGCCCAGCACATCACGTCCATCGCCGACTTTATCTCGGCACGTTACGGCAAGAGCCGATTACTCGCTGCATCGGTCACTTTGATTGCCGTCATTGGCATCATGCCGTATATCTCGCTCCAGCTCAAAGCCGTGTCCAGCGGGTTTGAAATTCTTCGGTACTATCCGGCAATTTTCATGCCTGAAGCGATGGGCCAAACCCCATTCTGGCTGGATAGCGCTTTCCTGGTGGCCTTGGTGCTGGCCTTATTCACCATCGTATTTGGCACCCGCCACGTCGATGCCACCGAACATCACGAGGGAATGGTTGCGGCCATTGCTGTGGAATCCATCGTCAAACTGCTGGCCTTTCTTGCGGTGGGCGTGTTTGTCACCTTTGGTTTGTTCGACGGTTTTGGCGATTTATTCGCGCGCGCCCTGGTGCAGTTGCCGGATTCAAAGTTGTTCAAAACCGATGAATTTTTCAGCCTGAACTGGTGGAGTCTGACTGCTTTGGGCATGGCAGGCATTGTCTGTCTGCCACGCCAGTTCCAGGTAACGGTGGTGGAAAACGTCGATTCCTCTCACCTTAAAAAGGCCGCCTGGCTGTTTCCGCTGTACCTGGTGCTGATTAATGTCTTTATGGTACCGATTGCCCTGGGTGGCATGATGTTGCTGCAAGCACAGGGGGTTTCCGCCGACACCTTTGTGTTGACTCTGCCCATGCTGGGCGCACACCCAAGTCTTGCGTTGTTTTCCTTTATCGGCGGTTTTTCTGCGGCTACCGGCATGGTGGTGGTGGAAGTCATCGCCTTATCGACCATGGTTTGCAACGATCTGCTCATGCCAATCCTGCTGCGCAGCCGTTTAAGCCGATTCCAGCAAGGCAACGATCTGACGGCAGTTATCAAACGTATTCGCCGCATCAGTATTTTCGGGATCGTGCTGTTGAGCTATGCCTACTTGCGCTTGATTGGAGAGTCTTACGCGCTGGTCACCATGGGTTTGGTGTCGTTCGCTGCGGCAGCGCAATTCGCGCCCGCCATCATTGGCGGCATCTACTGGAAGGGCGGATCGCGTTCTGGGGCGCTGGCTGGCCTTTGCGCCGGTTTTGCCGTGTGGGTCTACACGCTGCTGCTGCCATCGCTCATGCGCTCGGGCTGGTTGCCAGCAGGCATGTTGACCGACGGCCCGTTCGGCCTGGCTTTTCTGCGCCCGACCGCGCTCTTTGGCCTGGCAGGTCTTGATGCAGCGGCGCATTGCATGATTTACAGCATGGTCGCCAATATCGGCTGCTATGTGGGGGTGTCGCTGCGTAGCCAGCAAAGTGCGCTGGAGCAGTCGCAGGCTGCTGCGTTTGTTTGTATGCAGCAACCATCGGCAACAAGCCTGAATCCCAGCGAACAACAGTTCGGGCAAATCGGAGAATTGCGGGATATGGCGCTACGTTTTGTTGAAAGCGCGCGCATCGAGCCCCTGTTTGTGCGTTATGTCACACCCCCCGGTGGGGCCATTGATCCGGGCGCTCCCGCCGATGCTGCGCTGGCGCAGGCGGTTGAACTGCTGCTGGCGGGCGTGATCGGTGCGGCATCCGCGCGGATCGTCATGGCGATGCATCTGCAGCAATGGCAGCAGGAAACAAAATCCGTGCGTGAACTGATCGGTAACGTCGAACTGGAGATCAAAGCCCGTCACGATGTGTTGCGCGCCGCCATTGAGAACATCGAGCAAGGTCTCATCATGGTCGATGGCGCGCAAAAAATCGTGCTATGGAACCAACGCTATCTGGACATGTTGGGAGTACCAGCGGGCATGGTGTATTTTGGTGCGCCGCTTGGCGCCATTTATCGCCATCGCGCGCTGCGCGGGGATTATGGCCCAGGGGATATTGAAACCCAGGTTCATCAGCGACTCGAACGCGCCCGTCTGGCGGTGGCGTACAACTTTGACTATATTCTGCCCAACGGGGGCATTGTCGAAGTGGTGGGCAATCCCTTGCCGGATGGGGGCTTGGTGACCACCTATACCGATGTGACGGAGCGACGAACGAGTCAAATCCAACTGGTTCAATCGGAGAAAATGGCCGCGCTCGGCCTGTTGCTTGCCGGTGTCACCCACGAAATCAACACCCCCATCGCCGCCATCCAATCGAGTGGTGCCTCTATCTCTGATGCCCTGGAACATGCACTGGTGCGTTTGCCGCCCCTGTTTCGGGCGCTGGACGCAGCAGGTATGCAACTGTTTCAGGAACTCATCCACCGCTCCAAGGCGGCCACGGCGGTATTGAGCAGCCGCGAAACGCGCGCGATGGCGGCAGAGGCGACCCGGCAACTGGAAGATGCGGGTATTGCCGACGCGCGCCACAAGGCTGGCATCCTTGTCAGACTCAATGCCCAGGCGACCTTGACAGAGCTCTTGCCCTTGTTGCGCCACCCCGAATGCGAACGCATCCTGGACGCCGCCAGCAGCATGGCGGAAGTCATCCATAGCGCGAACAATATCAATACCGCTGTGAGCCGGGTGACCAGGATCGTCCTGGCCCTGAAGTCTTTCTCGCGCGTCAATCAGTCAACCGAGATGACCGAGGCCAATGTGCAGGACGGATTGGAAACCGTACTGACGATCTACCACTACCAGATCAAGCAGGCTACAGAGGTCGTGCGCCACTATGAAGACATCCCGCCGCTACGCTGTTTGCCAGATGAACTGAACCAGGTATGGACCAATCTGATTCAAAACGCCTTACAGGCCATGGAGTACAAAGGAACCCTGAGCGTGGGCATCCAGCGCGTGGGCAATCAGGCGGTCGTGTCTATCGGCGATTCCGGCTGCGGTATTCCCGAAGAGATTCGCATCAAGATATTTGATGTGTTCTTCACGACCAAACCAGCCGGTGTGGGCAGTGGTCTGGGGCTGGACATCGTCAAAAAAATTATCGACAAGCACAAGGGGCGAATCGAAGTGCACAGCGAAGTGGGCGTAGGGACGACCTTCCGCGTTTATCTGCCCTATCACTGAATGACCATGATGACCATGCGTGACCTATTCAAAACCTACCGTTCGCGGCTGCGCCGTGAAGCGGCCTCGTTGCGCGCCGCTATTGTTCTGACCGTGCTAACGGGTGTCATTGTTCCGTCAGGCATCATCTCCTACCAGGCGCAGCAACAACTCAAGGAAGAATTCATCGAGCGTCTGGCTGGCGATCTGGTGACCTCCACCGAATTGCTCGCCAAAAACGTGCAAGAACCGCTGTGGAATTACGCCAAAGAAGATATTGTGGTGCTGGTTGATGCGGCCATGGCGGATGAAAAAATCATGGCCATTGAAATCGTGAAAAATGAAGATGGAATCCCGACACCTTTTTTTTCCTGGCGCCGCGCAGCAAAAATGCCTGTTCCGGAAAAAACCCACTCCGTCCTGGTGAAAAGGAATGGTGGTGCCATCGGCGCAGTCACCGTGACGGTGGATGCCGAAAGCTACCGCCACCGGCTGAAAGCTGCACTGGATAGGGATATTTTTCGGGTGCTGCAAACGTTGCTGGGTTCTTTGGTATTGATCCTCTTGTTGCTGCATATCCGTCTGGTGACTCCCCTGCGACGTTTGGTCCGCGCATCAGCAGAACTGGAAAAAGGCAACCTGAGCCAGCCGATTGCCAGCGGATATCGGGACGAACTGGGGCAACTGGCGCGCAGTCTGGAGGCAACACGCCAGGCGCTTGCCATTTCGTTTGAAGAACTCGAACAACGGGTCAAACAGCGCACATCGGCCCTTTCGGCGGCCTGTGAAGTCGCCGATACCGCCCGGCAACGGGCGATACAGGCGCTGAATGATCTGCGTGAAACCCAGACCCAGCTGATTCAATCGGAAAAGATGGCCTCCATGGGCCAGTTGGTCACCAATGTGGCCCATGAACTCAACACGCCAATCAGTGCGGTCAAGTCCAGCGGCCAAAGCATCTCCGATGCACTGAACGACGTGTTGGTGAGTATGCCCAACCTGTTTGCCATACTCGATCAACCCGCGCGCAACCTCTTTATCAAACTGATTTTCCATTCTGGCGGAGCCGCCAAAACCTTGCTCACACCCCGTGAGGAAAGAATTGTCAGACGGGACACTTGCCGTGAGCTGGAAGCCGCAGGCATCGTTGAGCCGGAAAGCAAGGCCAGAGTTTTAGTCCAATTGGGTGTACAACAAGCGCTTGCCAACTACCTGCCATTGTTGCTGCATCCTGAATGCGATGCCATTTTGAGTACGGCGCAAAGCATCAGTGCGATCATCAACAGCACCCTTAACATCAACACTGCGGTGGAACGGGTTTCCAGGATCATCTTTGCGCTCAATTCCTTCACACCCCCCAATACCATGGCTCCTCTGCGGGATGCCGATTTGCATACAGGTCTGGACGACGTGTTGACGCTTTATCAAAGCCAGATCAATCAAACGGCCACCACGCTGGTGCGTCAATACGAACAAATCCCGCCGCTACGCTGCCAGCCGGACCAACTCAACCAAGTCTGGAACCACCTGATCCACAACGCCTTGCAAGCCATGACCCACCAGGGAACACTGACCATCAGCATCCACCGTGTGGAAAATGAAGCCGTGATCGCCATCAGCGACACCGGCTGCGGCATCCCGGAGTCCATCCAGGAAAAAATCTTTGCCCCTTTCTTCACTACCCGATTGGCCGGCGAAGGCAGTGGATTGGGGCTGCATAGCGCCACAAAGATCATTGACTGGCATCAGGGAAGAATAACGGTGCAAAGTGAGGCGGGCGTGGGGTCCACGTTTTCAGTCTACCTGCCCTATAGCTTCGGGCCGTCATAGGCACTACAGGCCATCGGTCGCAGTTTTAACCAGCTGTGCAGTATGTGCATAGGTTCGCAGATTCGAAATGATGATCGCAGCCAGCTTGTCTTTGGTCAGTTCCGTCTTCAACTGGTAGTCGTCGATTTCATAATCGAGCATTATTTGACGCTCGGATGCCTGCCCCGGCTGTCCGGTTCGCAAGACAAGGCGAATAGCGCGGTTGCAGAGTTCTTCACGGATAAAGCGCACCAATTCCAGGCCACTGTGTTCGGTCTCCATCACCACGTCGATCAGTGCCAGTGCAATGTCTTTTTCGGTGGCCAGTATCTCGCGGGCGCCAGCGCCCGATAGCGCGGTGAATATCTGCAATGGTCGCCCTTGAAACGTCAGCTTGCCAATCGCATAATCGGTGCTCGCATGGACACCCACATCGTCATCGACAATCAGCACCTTCCACGGGGGCGCCTCGTTCATGGTCGGCTCCGGGTCATCCACCAAGCACAACAAATAGTCGTCATCTTCGTTGTCCGGTGGCGCAACCACGTTCTTGGCGGCTGGTAGCGGCAGATAGACAGAAAATGTCGATCCCACACCCATTTCGCTGTGCACCGCTATCCGGCCATGGTGCTTGTCGATGATCTTCTTGACGATGTCCAGCCCCAGTCCGCTGCCTTCGCCGGGGGGGCGGGTGGTAAAAAATGGCTCGAATATCCTGTGGCCTTTGGCGCTCACGGAAATTGACCCACCCCTGCTCATTGGAATTGACCCACAGACTTTGGCTGAGAGTACGTTGGCATGTGGTGATAGACGAACCCACAGCTCTTGGATGAATGCCTGAGGCTGACGTTCTTGCGTATGTCAACCGCCATTGCTTGAATTAATTCGTTGTCCAGACTCAAGATATCGTTTGACAAAGGCAGGCTTGGTCAATGTGGGTACGGATAGTTGGTGGTCTGCCAAGACTATGAATTGGCACTGCGCCCGACAAGCGTGTAAAACGCAGATGTAATGAAGAACGGGCGCACCAACCGCTTTCGACCCGAACAAGTGATTTCGGCTAGCGCGCCCCACCCGTATCAGCCACGAGTGCGCACCAATTATTGTCCCCAGTCGTGATCAATGTCCAGTGCTGAATGTGCTGTGAGCATGAACCACGGATCGACTTTCGAGGTGTCCATTTGAGGCTCCAACAGGAGCGCTGAATGCAAGCTGCATTGAGCAGTGGACGCACGCTGCAATGTGCGTGCTGTCAAACCGAAGTGCTAGTGTGTACGCCTTGTGACCGAGGTCAGCGCCACTGCAGCGCTGAGTGTCGCAAACAGGCACGTCTAGCCAGTCAACGCAGAGCCTCCAGGATATATCAAAGCAGCCGTGTCGGACGCTGCAACCACGCCCGTCGTCAACAACGATTACGCCTACGCCAGCGAGAGCAGGAACTGCCTCCAAAAAATAGTGACTCATCAGGGCCTTCCCAAGCCTGTGCGGGTGATTTACTACCACCACAGCTCGATGTGAAGCCAGCGCAACTGTCCAGGCCGACACCAGCGGGGCATTGCCACTGGTGCGCGCGCCCTGTGGCGAGCGGAGTTCGCCGTAGTCGGCTGCTGCGGGCAACGAGTGAACCGATTTTCGACCCATAAAAGACAAGGAATTACCCATGACCGACTCCCTTGAAAGCCAGACCAGCAACACCCATGGCTTTGGCGCTCATGAACAAAGTGTGGGCGGGTACGTTGGCGCAAGACAAGTCGATTTACACCGCCTGGAGCTGCGCTTTGAGGCCACCCGCATCGCCGATACGGCGGCAGTGCAGCGACTGACTGAATCGATACGCACAAGCGGACAACTGGTAGCGTGCATTGCCGCTGACGACCAAGACAGTGGTGCCCTGGTACTGATTGACGGCTACCGGCGCCTGAGCGCGCTCAAGCGACTGGGCGCAGACACCGCCCTGGTGCAATGCTGGCACTGCCCGGTGGGGCCTGCGCTGGCACAGATGCTGGCCCACTCGTTCTCGCGGGCATTTGACCCCATGGAGGAAGCCCTCATGCTGCGCGAGCTGATCGACTCCCTTGGCCTGAGTCAGCGCGAAGCTGCACGTCAATGCGCCCGTGATGTGAGCTGGGTACAGCGCCGCTTGGTACTACTGGGGCACTGTCCCAGGACCTGGTGCAGGCGGTGCGCAGTGGGGGCATATCGAGTTGGGCGGGCTCACGCATTGTGGCCCCGTTGGCGCGCGCCAACAGCGAGCATGCCAGTCAACTACTGGCCAGCATGGCAAGCGACCACTTAAGTACGCGTGAACTGCAAGCCTGGTTTAGCCACTACCAAGCCGCCCAACACACGCAGCGCCAACGCATGGTGGAACACCCACGCCTGTTTATCGACAGCTTGAACGAGAGACAAAGCCAGAGCATTGCCAAAGACCTGCGGGGCGGACCTGAACGTGAGGTGGCTGCTGAGCTGGGTTACCTGCAAGCACTGCTGCAACGCGCACACCGACGCCTAGTGCCACTGACCGCCCCGTTGGAACCAACGCCAAAGGGCGCGTGTCTGCGCCTGCATGTAGCGCTGGAACAAGTGAACAACGAACTTACCAGGCTGGTGCCATGACCCCGATAGATATTCGTGCCAGTGTGCTCACCTTGCACCAACAGAGCACAGGTTTACGTGAAATCAGCCGGGTGCTGCATCTCTCGCGCAACACCGTGCGAGGCATCCTGCGCGAGCCACAAGGCGTGCAAACACCTGCCCACCCGGTGAATGAGGTCACCCAACAACAACTCACCGAAGTCTATGCCAGAGCCAAAGGTAACGCCGTGCGTATGGCCCAGATACTGGCTGATGAGTACAAGCTGCACCCGCCCTACAGCACCCTCACGCGCTGGGTGCGCCAAGCTGAACTGCGCCAACCACCCAAGCGCTCCGGCGAATACCACTTCGAGCCCGGCCAGGAGATGCAGCACGACACATCGCCCCATAAGATGGAGGTGGCGGGCAAGAGCATTACCGCCCAGTGTGCAGGTCTGACCTTGGCGTACTCGCGGCGTTTGTTTATCTGGTACTACCCACGATTTACCCGCTTTGAGGCCAAGGACTTCTTGTTGCGCGCAGCCCAGTTCATGGACGGCACTTGCCCACTTTGCGTGATCGACAATACCAGCGTCATTCTCGCTGGTGGTGCTGGCCTGATGCGGTATTCGCACCAGAGATGGCCGCCTTTGCACGCGCCCTGGGCTTCAAGTTTATGGCACACCGTGTCAATGACCCTGATCGCAAAGCCAGAATCGAGCGCCCCTTTGCATGGGTTGAGGACAACTTCCTGCCTGGGCGCAGTTTTAGCTCTTTCGATGACTTGAACGCACAGGCGCTCAAGTGGTGCGTTGAAGTGGCCAATGCCAAGCCAAAACGCAGTCTGGGCATGGCACCTGAGGTGGCGTACGTGATGGAGAAGCCTTACCTCACCAGCCTGTCAATCGTCTTGCCAGCAGTCTACGAGGTGTTTGAGCGGGTGGTGGACTTGTACGGTTTTGTCAGCGTCGACACCAACCGGTATTCGACACCTGAACGGCTGGTGAGTAAGACGGTGACGGTGTACAAGCATTACGCCAGTATCGAGATTCATTACAAACGCACCCTGGTGGCCAGTCATCCCCGTTTGCTGGGTGTGCGTGATGCGCGCTCCACCTTGCCCGGGCATCACACCATACCCAAACGCACGCCTCGCCAGCCTTCGCTACAGGCGCAGTTGTTGTGTGGTCAATCTCCTGTTCTTGATGCGTACGTCACAGCGCTCATCAAGCACCTCAATGGGCGTGGTACACGGGCACTGAACCGACTGCTACAGATTAAACGGACCTACCCAGCGCAGCCGTTCCTAGCAGCGCTGGAGCAGGCGCTCAAGTACGGTCTGTTTGATTTGACGCGACTGGAGTCCATGGTGTTGCGCCATGTGGCAGGCGACTTCTTTGCGCTAGGTGAGAGCAGCCATGACAACCTCCCCAATGAACCGGATGATAAAGACGATGAGCAAACCAAAAACGACAGCGACCCCGACCCCGCGTGAGGCCTTGCACGCATTGCTAACGGAGTTGAAATTCAAAGGCATGGCGCGTGTGCTGGACAGCGAACTTGATCGCGCTGAGCGCAATGGCACCTCTTGCGCAGAGGTGGTGCAACGCCTGCTAAGCGAGCAGGCTTCGTTTCAGCGGGAACGCTCATTAGTCAATCGGGTGGCGCAGGCACACCTGCCCTGGCAATGGACGATCGACACCTTTCCCTTTGATCGCCAAAGCGGGGTGAATAAGGCACAAATCCTCGGTCTTGCCGACTTGGAGTTTGTGCGTCGCGCCGACAATCTGGTGCTCATTGGTGGCACCGGCACCGGCAAGACCGGCATCGCTCTGGGACTATTGCGCCAGGCCTGCATCAATGGCTGGCGGGGGCGCTTTTACAGTGCGCAGGCGCTGCTCGATGAGCTGTATGCCTCGCTGGCAGATCGCTCCACAACCAAGCTGCTCACGGCGCTTGCACGTATGCAGCCGCTTTGCATTGACGAGCTGGGTTACTTGAACTTGAAGACAGAACAGACCAACGCGTTCTTTCGTCTGATGGATCAACGCTATGGGCGGGTGAGCACCATCATCACTACGAATTTGGACTACCCCCAGTGGTACGAGTTGTTTAACAACAAGCCGCTGGTCGATGCCTTGCTTGATCGGCTGCAGCACCACTGCATCACCATCCGCATTGAAGGTGCATCTTTGCGCACCAGCGCACCTGCCACAGCACCTGTGCAGAGCTCAACCAGTCCTGCGAGCCCCAAGGCAAAGTAAAACCGTCTCACCACCGCCGTGCAGTATCTGCTTGATGGATAAGTAGGGGTCGGCGTGGATATGTGGACAAGCTTGCAAAACGCCCAGCTTGACCACATACCCACACCTCCCACCCGTACTTACCCACAAGGGTCTTGCCCACGGGCCTGACGCGCTTCGCTTGCCAAATTGCCATTTGAAAATAAAACCATGAAGACCAATACCAAGACAAAAACCCGGGGCAACGCCATCCAGTTGCATACGCACAAAACGAGAACAGCTTAAATTAACTGAAAATTTTGTCTTGACTCTCAGTTCCACCTTACACCGGTTCACCAAGTATCAAAACCGGTATTCTGCCAACAACGCAAGAGCCTCGATTTGATCAGCAACGGTGATGGATGCAGCAATCAATCCATCACGGAAGGTGATCATGCTCAGTCGAGCAGGGTGGCAACCCATGCTTGCGTAACCAAATTTCATCTTCAAACGGGTTGCTTCTTCAATGAACTGAAGTCGCTTCTTCACGCACATTGGTCGAGCCAATGATCGCCGATTCTGTTTCCTGCAGGCCATCAAGTTACAAACAGCCGCGCAACCGGTGGGTCAGCTTTCTGTGAGCACAGGTGGGTCAGTTATTTTGAGCGCCGAAGTGTGGCGAATCTCTTTTGGAATGCCACTTCCGGAGTCGGTGACCGAAACCACGGCATCATCGCCGATGCGCTTGAGACCCACCGTGAGTCGGCCCCTGAAGCCCATGGCCTGCAAGGCGTTATGAATCAGGTGCGTCCACACCTCCTTCAATGCATTGGGCAAGCAGCGCAGCAAAGGTACATCCTCGTACTGACGTACCAGTTCGGTGGCTAGCTTGAGCTGGTTGGAATAGATCGACAGGACGGCCTCGATGCCGTCTTTCAAATCGGCATGGGTCATTTCACCCACGTTGTTGTCCGCCTGCGAGAAAGACTTGAGCGTGGTAACGATCTTCGACACCCGCTCCACGGCAGTGTTGATGTTGCTGGCGCTGTCAAGGATGGCAGCAACGCTGCGCGCCGTATCCAGAATAAAGTCGCATTCGGGGTGGCGCAACAGGGGCAGGTAGTCCGCCAGCGCGGATTCGGCATTGAGCTGGGCGAGAACCGAGGCTTTCGTGTCTGCGTCCCCAATGCCGACTTCTTGCAACTGTTGCGCCAGCTGTCTTTTTAGCGCGCGTTGCTCGCGGGTGGTGCGAACGGGGGCCGATACATTGGCACAGGCTATCAGTTTCAAGAACAAACGCAGGCTGTCCTCGTCCAGTGTCTTGCCCAGTCTTGGTAGATTCTTGAGTGCCTCGTTCAGGGTGTCTGCAATGCTCTGGCCGCTGGACTTGATCGCCCCCATGGGCGTATTGATTTCGTGCGCGACATTGGCAACCAGTTTGCCGAGGGAGGCCATTTTTTCGGCCAGGATGAGTTGGGCTTGGGCTGCCTGAAGTTCCTGGAGGGTGGATTCCAGTTGTTGATTGGCATCCAGTAGTTGGCTGGTGCGTTCCTGTACCTTTTCTTCCAGGTGGAAGTAGAGTCGGGAGTTTTCGATGGAAATGGCGATCTGGCTGGAGAGCAGGGCCAACACCTCCTGGCGTTCGGTTGTGAAGGCTCCGTTGCTCAGATTGTTTTCCAGATAGATGATGCCGGCCAGTTGCCCCTGGTGAAGAAAGGGAACGCAGAGGACGGATTTGACACCGTTGCGCACAATGTAGGGGTCTTTGGCAAAAAGGCCTTCCTGATTCGCATGGTGCAAAAGCACCGTTTCGCGGGTGCGCACGGCGTAGTGCACGATGGCCTCGCAGAGATCGCTGGAGCCTTCCAGCGCCTGGGCCTGCAAAACCTCGATCTGCAAGGGGTCGGCGGTGCCCAGAGCCTCCAGGAGCCAGGGTTTGGTCTGCGCCTGACGCAGGATCAGCGCGCCTTTCTGCGCCCCCGCGTTGGCCAGCACGATGCGCATCAATTGCTCCAACAGGCGTCCCAGCACGATTTCGCCAGAGATGACCTGGGATGCTTTCACTACCGCAGCCAGGTCCAGGGAGTGGCGGCCTCTCGTGGCAGTGTTTGAGGAGGTGGTCGAGGAGGTGGTCAGGGTGCGCGTAGCGCCCAAGCCGAGCTTGCGAATGGGGTCTTCGGTCAGCAGATCGCCATACGCCTGCTCCATGGCAACCACCTTGGCCGAGGCACCCCAACGGCCATAAAGATAGTGGGCCTCGCGCAAGTGGATTTGCGCGAACCGCGTTTGATTGTGGCTCAGCAAGAATTTGCCGTACAGCTCGTTAGCCAAGGCGCCCGTGTTGGTGTATTCCTGCTCCAGGGCCGATGCGATGGCTCGCTGGTACAGCGGCATGGCGCCCCAGTAGTCTCCTTGCAGGCGGGTGAATTCGGCTTCCACCAGCAAATGCTTGTGCAGGTAGTTTTCGGGGCAAATTTCGGCCCACTGTTGCAAATTGCCGCGCAGCACATCGATGCGCGGCTGAAAGGCTTGTTTCTCCTCCTCGCCGCCATTCTCAGACAAGCCCAGCAGCATCAGCGTCGTGTAAAAAACAGTTTCAGGAATCTTGCATTGACCCTGCGAAAAGGTTTGCACAATTTCCAACTTTTCGGCCAAGACCGACCATTGGGCTCGATCCTCCAGCAGGTAGGCATTGCGGATTTTTCCATAGTAGTACCATTCGAGTTTTCTCGGACGCTCCGCACTATTCGCCAACACTTCCGCTTCCTTGAAATTGGCATCATCATAGGTGAGCGGATGATCGGTCAGCCCCATTAATGCACGAATCGGTTGCAATACCCCGACAGTGACATTTTCGAAATTAAATTGATTCTTTATTGCCTGTAAAAAAACCAGATCCCGCTCACAGATTTGCAACAAATCGGGCAAGCTTTTTCCGCAGATCATCCGGTATACCGCTCTTATGGCGATGGAGTAGCTGCAAATCAGAAAATCTCCTGCCTCCATACCCCAGGCAAAGGCTTTGTCATAGTAATCATCGGCCTCTCTCAAGGGGTGATTCCAAGAAAGGACAAAAGTCGCATACTCGAAATAGGAGAGTGCGCGCAGTGCGATATTATCTATGCGGTTCGAGAGAGCGATCCCCAGCGTGCCGTATTGATAACCGGTTTTGAAATCACCCAACGACCATCCCAAGATATGGCCATACATAACGTAAGCGAACGAAGAGATCGCACAATTGCCATGTTTCAGCGATAGGTTGACCATTTTGCAAATCGCCAGGTTGCTGAGATTTACACGTCCGCTCATAAATGATGCCTGGAACATCCACTGCAGCAACTGCATCATGGCGAGATATTCGGGATTGGTCATCCGTGGAGAGTTGAGCAAATCCTCGATCTGCCTTCCCCCAAGGTTATTACCGACCTCTCGCAGGCCTTGATTTAACAGGGCAGTGATCTCCTCGTCCGTCTCTGGAATGGCAAATCCCAGGAGTTTTAGTCCTTCCTTTTGGCGCTGAATCGTATCTGCAAATCGTGACAGCATTTGGTATTGGACGATTTGCACCAGCAAAATACTGATTTTGTCCAACACGGTTTGGGCCATGGTGAGGGCCACCGGATATAGGGCTTGCGCTTGCTCAAAATTGCCGGACAGATACTCGGCCTCGGCGCTTTGCCGGTGTAGTTCCAGGCTCAGGGCGTAATGGTTTTGCCATGCGTCCTGGGGCAATAATGCCATGGCTATGCGCAAGTGCAACACAGCGGCCCGGTAGGCCGTTGCATTTTTGGCTTTCTTGCCGGCACGCAAATTCAATTCAGCCAGTTGCAGTTTTTCTGCTGCGTCTTCGATGAGTTCTCTACCGGCATTGAGCTGTTCGAGAATATCAAACAGCGATTCGTCCAGCGATTCTGTCTCGGTGTTTATCAGCAACAAACGTCCGATTTTCAAGTGCAATGCCTGCAACCGGGATTCTGCAACCAGGGAGTAAGCCGCTTGTTGCACCCGGTCGTGTAAAAAGCGGTATTTGATGCGCGCGCCACTATCGGACTCCTGCAGGAATTTATATGCATTATCCAATGGCAAAATAAAACCGGCTTGCAGGCTTTCCCACAAATCGCTTGCAGTTTCCAGGGCGGATTTTTCATTAACGATGGAAAGGGTTTTCAGATCAAACTGGTTGCCGATGGTTGCGGCCAGTTGCAAAACATATTGCGTCTGAGGCGAGAATTTCTGAATCTTGCTGACCATCAGTTCCACGACGTTCTCGGTCATGCTGCGGCCATTGATTTTCGCGATGTCCCATTTCCAAAGGCCATGATGGGTGTCAAACGTGATGAGACCTTCTTCATGCACAGCGTGTAAGAACTGATTGAGGAAAAAGGGATTGCCAGCAGTTTTTGCAAAGCAGAGTTCCGCCAGCGGCAGAGCGTTTTGCGGCGGACAGTGAAGGGTGTCGGCGACCAGGGCGTTGATCTGTTCGAGTTCCAGGGGTGGCAGAGTCAGGGTATGCATGACCGCGCCCGCCTTGCGAATATCGTCCAGCATGGCCATCAGCGGATGTGCCGCGTTGACTTCGTTGTCGCGGTAGGCGCCCAGAATCAGAATGTATTTTTCGTCCTGTGCGGTCATCCATGACGCAATCAACTTGAGCGAGGGCGGGTCGGCCCACTGCAAATCATCCAGAAACAGCACCAGGGGGTGATCGGCGGCGGCAAAGGTGTGTACAAACTGTTGGAACACCCGCTGAAAACGGTTTTGCGATTCGGTGGGAGGCAACTCCGCAACCGGTGGCTGTTTGCCTACGACCAGTTCCAATTCGGGAATGATTTCCATGATCACCGGCGCGTTGACGCCCAGGGCTTGCAGCAGTTTGGCACGCCAGGAGTGGAGGAGGGCTTCCTTTTCGGCGAGCAGCTGCCGTAGCAAGCCCTGGAAGGCCTGGATCAGTGAGGAATAGGGGACGTTGCGCTTGTATTGATCGAATTTGCCTGAAAGAAAGAAGCCGCGTTTGCGCACGATGGGCTTATGGACTTCGTGTACCAGCGCTGATTTGCCGATGCCGGAATACCCTGCCACCAGCATCATTTCGGTCTGTCCCTGACTGACACGCTCGAAGGCGTCGAGCAAGGCGGCGATCTCCTGCTCGCGCCCATAGAGTTTTTGCGGAATCTGGAATTGATCGGAAATATCCCGACGACCCAGGGGTAAGTCGGTGATGTTTGCGCTGCTGTTGTACTGTTCCAGGCAGCACAGTAAATCCGCTCTCAGGCCAAAGGCGCTCTGGTAGCGATCTTCCGCCATCTTTGCCATCAATTTGAGCACGATGCTTGAGAGCACCACAGGAATATCCGCCTTGAGTTCATGGGGTGGCGGCGGCATTTTGGCCAGATGGCAATGCACTATTTCCATAGGGTCATCAACCGGGAAAGGCAGCGTGCCGGTGAGGACTTCGTAAAAAGTGGCGCCCAGAGAATAGTAGTCGGTGCGGTAATCCATGGTGCGATTCATCCGCCCCGTTTGCTCGGGCGACATATACGCCAGCGTGCCCTCCAGCACCTTGGGATTGTGTTCGGAAACCGTTTCGCGGGAAAGCTGGGTGGAAATGCCAAAGTCGATGACCTTGACTTGATCCGTTGTCGTGTTCCAAACGATGTTGGCGGGATTCAAGTCCTTGTGAATGATCCGCTGGCTATGGATATGCCCGACTGCATCTACCAATTTCAGCGCCAATTTCAGAAATTCACCCAAGGTCAGGGCTGAACGCTTTGGCGACTCTTTGGTCACCCATCGGGTATCGCCTGGCAAAAGGCGCTTGAGCGACTCAGCGCCAAAGTCTTCGAGCACAATCACCAGGGAGTTGTGATAATTTTCCAGTTGATACGCCCGGATGATTCCCTCGCCGCTCAGGCCACGGGTCATATCAAATTCCCGGCGAAACTTCGCAAGTTCACTCAGGGATGGGTGGTCCGATTTCAAGACTTTGAGTACCACTGCCCCATTGGAGCCTTTGCGTTTACCGCGAAAAACCAGGGAAGTTTCGCCTTCGTAGAGCTGTTCGGTCAGTGTGTAACCAGGAATTTCGATCATGGAGTTCCTTTCTGACAGAAAAATCCCACATCCCGCACCCAATTGAAGCAGTGCCATATTGAGCTGTAGAGCCCGTGGAATGTGCGGGTACAGCTATATAAATGGGAGTAAAAGGTTTAGAGAAGGGAACGTTTCAGACGAATTTCTTCCATCGTGCCTTTGTCCGTGGGGACAGCCTTGGAACTGGTGAGTTCGCGTTTGAATCCGGAGCGTTCATGGAAGCGCAACGCGCGTTCGTTGGCAAGAGATAACCATATGCTCACCTGGGTACAACCTTCCTCTTGCAAACCCTTGCGTGCGGAATTCCACAGCGCCAATCCTACACCGCGCCCCCAGTAGGCAGGCAGGACATAGATAGCCCAGATTTCGCCCATGGTTTGTGGCGTGCCTCTGTCACGCGAGCGATCAAAACCCACAAACCCCACGATTTTGTCGCCATCGAGCGCAACCAGAACCTGTGGTTCGCCAAATTCGACCGCTTCACGCCAAAACGCCTGCCGTTTGTCAAGGGGTACTTCGGATGCAGTGGCACCATCGGCTATGGATTTGAACGTATCGCGCACAACAGTGTGCTGTAATTCGGCAATATGTTTGGCATCACGCATGGTGGCGGGGCGAACCGGGAAAGTGATCGTACTCGTCATGGATGTCATGGCTTGGTGTTTTGGATGCGATAAGGTTGGAAGAAAGCGTGATTGTCGCTGCAAAAATCAAGACATGCTGGCTTGTCCGTATCCGGCTATGGGTATCTTGATACTTCGATTGCATGAGCAGATCTTCACGTCGCAGAAAAATTCGCAATTATCCGCACGCTGCTACTGGCTTTAATTCCGGTGACACGAGGGATGTGTTGATGGTGGACGGCTATACGCCGGCGCGCATGATCGAAGATTTGCGCAAATACCAGGCCGAGCTGGAAATTCAAAACCGCGCATTGCGCTACAGCCAGCAAGAGGCCGAAGGGGCATCCGAGCGTTTCGCCACCTTGTTTTCCAACGTACCTCTGGCGTTGATGGTGGTGGACGAAGAGGGGTTGGTCATGGCCAGCAACGCCATGGCGCTGCGCTTGCTTCAGCCGCAGGAGAGCGATCCCCCCTTGCATTTTTTGCCTCCATTTGTCGGCAAGGAACATACCGAGTCGGTCGCGGCAGCGTTCCTGCAGGCAAAATCCAGCGGCACCAGCGAAGTCAGTGAAGTTGTCTTCCTCGCCGGTTCACAAGGAAATTTCACCGGCGATCTGCACATCGCACGCATCGAAAATCCGCAAGACGAACTGGCGCACTTTATCTGTGCCATCGTTGACCAAGGCCCTTTGCTGGCGCAGCGGCGGGCGTTGGAAAAAAGTGCCACCGTTTTGCGCCAGCGCAACGAAGACTTGCTCATCAGCGAGAACCGCATGGCGGCCATCATCAACTCCTCACTCGATGCCATTTTGTGCGTGGACGAAAAGCAATGCATTACCGTGTTCAATCCAGCGGCAACCGCGCTGTTTGAGTGTCCTGGAGCCGAGGCGCTGGGTAGCAGGCTCGGGCGGTTTTTGCCACAGGTTGAGGCGGCTTTGACTACAGGCCAGGTACATTCACAGACCCGATTGGGTGAGTTTGCGGCCACCACCTTGCTTGGGCGGGAAATTTTTGTCGAAATCAGTGTTTCCCTTGAGCGGCGGCTTAATACCCGTTTGTCTTCGCATGGGCTCACCACCATTTTTGCCCGTGATCTGACGGCAAAAAAACAGGCGGAAGCGCAGCGTGCAGCACTGGAAACGCAGCTGCGTGAGTCACAAAAAATGCAGGCTATGGGCACGATGGCCGGTGGCATTGCACACGACTTCAATAATATTCTCAGTGCCATACTTGGCAATGTCGATCTGGCAAAGCAGGACACTGCGCCCGATGCTCCAGCCTTGCCCAGTCTGCGGGAAATTGAAAAAGCCGGAAAACGTGCACGGGACCTGGTACGCCAGATACTGACGTTCAGCCGCAACGAGGTTCCCAAACGCACACCCATTTCCCTGAGCGATGTGATGCAGGAGGCTGCGCGGCTGATGAAAGTCACCTTGCCCCCCCTGGTTGAGCTGCAGGTACATGTCGCGCCCAACACCCCTTTGGTACTGGCAGACACAACGCAAGTGGAGCAAGCACTGCTGAATCTGGGCACCAATGCCATTTTGGCTATTGGCAACCAGAAAGGGCTGGTTCGCATGGAGTTGTCCAGCACCGAACTGGATCAGACTCTGGCCAGTCGTCTCGGGGTGCCCGTCGGGCATTACACCACGGTCACGGTACGTGACAACGGCAA
>JADJFE010000011.1 GCA_016708725.1 Candidatus Aalborgicola bjergmarkensis | reverse complement strand
GGCCAGGAGATGCAGCAGACACATCGCCCCATAAGATGGAGGTGGCGGGCAAGAGCATTACCGCCCAGTGTGCAGGTCTGACCTTGGCGTACTCGCGGCGTTTGTTTATCTGGTACTACCCACGATTTACCCGCTTTGAGGCCAAGGACTTCTTGTTGCGCGCAGCCCAGTTCATGGACGGCACTTGCCCACTTTGCGTGATCGACAATACCAGCGTCATTCTCGCTGGTGGTGCTGGGCCTGATGCGGTATTCGCACCAGAGATGGCCGCCTTTGCACGCGCCCTGGGCTTCAAGTTTATGGCACACCGTGTCAATGACCCTGATCGCAAAGCCAGAATCGAGCGCCCCTTTGCATGGGTTGAGGACAACTTCCTGCCTGGGCGCAGTTTTAGCTCTTTCGATGACTTGAACGCACAGGCGCTCAAGTGGTGCGTTGAAGTGGCCAATGCCAAGCCAAAACGCAGTCTGGGCATGGCACCTGAGGTGGCGTACGTGATGGAGAAGCCTTACCTCACCAGCCTGTCAATCGTCTTGCCAGCAGTCTACGAGGTGTTTGAGCGGGTGGTGGACTTGTACGGTTTTGTCAGCGTCGACACCAACCGGTATTCAACCCCCGAGCGACTGGTGAGTAAGACGGTGACGGTGTACAAGCATTACGCCAGTATCGAGATTCATTACAAACGTACCCTGGTGGCCAGTCATCCCCGCTTGGTGGGTGTGCGTGATGCGCGCTCCACCTTGCCCGGGCATCACCATACCAAAACGCACGCCTCGCCAGCCTTCGCTACAGGCGCAGTTGTTGTGTGGCCAATCTCCTGTTCTTGATGCGTACGTCACGGCGCTCATCAAGCACCTCAATGGGCGTGGTACACGGGCACTGAACCGACTGCTACAGATTAAACGGACCTACCCAGCGCAGCCGTTCCTAGTCGCGCTGGAGCAGGCGCTCAAGTACGGTCTGTTTGATTTGACGCGACTGGAGTCCATGGTGTTGCGCCATGTGGCAGGCGACTTCTTTGCGCTAGGTGAGAGCAGCCATGACAACCTCCCCAATGAACCGGATGATAAAGACGATGAGCAAACCAAAAACGACAGCGACCCCGACCCCGCGTGAGGCCTTGCACGCATTGCTAACGGAGTTGAAATTCAAAGGCATGGCGCGTGTGCTGGACAGCGAACTTGATCGCGCTGAGCGCAATGGCACCTCTTGCGCAGAGGTGGTGCAACGCCCTGCTAAGCGAGCAGGCTTCGTTTCAGCGGGAACGCTCATTAGTCAATCGGGTGGCGCAGGCACACCTGCCCTGGCAATGGACGATCGACACCTTTCCCTTTGATCGCCAAAGCGGGGTGAATAAGGCACAAATCCTCGGTCTTGCCGACTTGGAGTTTGTGCGTCGCGCCGACAATATGGTGCTCATTGGTGGCACCGGCACCGGCAAGACCGGCATCGCTCTGGGACTATTGCGCCAGGCCTGCATCAATGGCTGGCGGGGCGCTTTTACAGTGCGCAGGCGCTGCTCGATGAGCTGTATGCCTCGCTGGCAGATCGCTCCACAACCAAGCTGCTCACGGCGCTTGCACGTATGCAGCCGCTTTGCATTGACGAGCTGGGTTACTTGAACTTGAAGACAGAACAGACCAACGCGTTCTTTCGTCTGATGGATCAACGCTATGGGCGGGTGAGCACCATCATCACTACGAATTTGGACTACCTGTTACCGGCTGTCTAATAGCGCGCAAATTTGGCGGAGTTTTTCAAGCGCTGGTGCACAAACAAAAAGGGCCTTGTCGGCCCTTAGTTATTGGTTCAGAAAACAATAGTTGAGATCAGAATGGCACCCCATCATCATCGTCTGAGTAAACAGGCTTGAATCGAGTGATACGTGTGGCTTTCTGGTGCGCATGGTTTGTCCTGATAACGGCTGTGAATCACATGCAGCAAGTCCTCCAACAACTCTGCAACGGCCGCTGCCTGCTCAGTGCTCCAGTCATTGTCGATGGTCATGAACAGACCGGATTGTCGCCCTGAAGGCAATTGCATATGTTTTGTAACGCGCTTCATGATTTAGCCTTTCTGCGTTTGGCTGCCATATCTGTGGATCGTGCCTGTCCTCCTTGAGACGATAGGATTCGCCCTCGATGCCAATCACCTCAGAGTGATGCACCAGGCGGTCAACCAAGGACACCACACAAACGGCATTGGGAAAGACATCCCCCAGTCGGCAAACGCCTTATTGGTGGTCACAATCGTGCTCTTGGACTCATAGCGACGGTTGATCAACTCGAAGAGCAAGTCGGCATGCCGGTTTGAGTATGAGAGGTAGCCGATCTCATCAATCACCAACAAATCCGGATTGACGTAATGACGCAAACGCCTGCGTAGCGCCGCATCACTGTCCATGGCAGCCAACTCCCCAACATCTCTCCTGCAGTGGTGAAGCGCACCGTAAAACCCTGAACCAGAGCCTGATAAGCCACATTTTTTGCCAGCATTGACTTGCCCACGCCATTGTTACCGCGCAATATCACGTTGACGGATTGCGCCATGAACTCCAGCGTCATCAAAGCCTCGATGGCTGCGCGATCACATTGTTTGGGCCACTTCCAGTCAAAGTCCGCTAGTGCCTTGAATCGCCCGATGCGTGCGTCATTCAGGCGTCGCTCAAGGCTGCGCTGGGTACGTGCGTGCTCCTCCCAGTCCAGCAGACTTGGCAGCCAGGGGGCATCGGCCAGTTCTGACCAATGTTCCAGCACACCGTGTAGGCGTAGATTTTTGGCTCGCGTGAACAAAGCATCATTGGCTCATATTGGGTTTTGAGGTCATCACAATGGACAGGAAAAAGCTCGGTCGCTATGCTTGAAGTCACCACGTTGTGATGGAGGGTCGTTGCCATGTTTCATATCCAAGAGTTGATGGACGATGAGAAATGCTATGAAAAGATAAGATCGCTGCGTTGGCCGCGCTCTCGTCCGAATGCGTGCCCAAGCTGCACGTCCAATAAGATTGTCAAAAAAGGGTGCAACAACCGTCACCCTGCCTGCCGACGGTATCGATGCTTGAATTGTGGCAAGCGTTTCGATGATTTGACGGGGACGATTTTCTCTGGGCATCACCAACCATTACGCATATGGATAGCCTGTATGCATTTGATGGGGCTGGATGTATCGAATCTGCAGATAGCCAAAGAACTCGGGCTGAATCAAAGCGATTGTCAACAGATGACGGATCTCTTGCGCCATGGGATACACAAGCGTAGAAGGATTCCTCAGATGGAAGGAGAAGTAGAGTTCGATGAGGTGTATGTTATCGCTGGACATAAGGGGCATCCTGAGAAGATCATTGGCCGTAAAGCGCGGCGCAACCGACTCAAAGGAGCACGAGGGCGAGGTACGCTGGCCAGAGAAAAGCCGCCGATCTTCGGGATGATTCAACGCAATGGCGATGTTCGAATAGAGATGCTGGAAAACGTGCAGCAAGCGACCATACGACCGCTTATTGAGCAAACTGTTAAGGCCGGCACACTGATTTACACCGATGAGTATGTGATTTATTCTGCGTTGCTCGAATGGGGCTATGAGCACAAGACCGTTTGCCATAGTGCTGGGGAATATGCTCGTGATGAAGATGGCGACGGATTCCATGAGGTTCATGTGAACACAATGGAGGGGTTTTGGTCTCTGCTTCGTTCTTGGCTGCGTCCCCATCGCGGAATTTCCCAAGAAAAATTGCCCATTTATCTGAGTTTCTTTGAGTTCGTTCACAACGTGAGGCGGCGCGGGCGCGCTCTGCTGGGGTCTCTCCTTGAAATTCTGCTGCAACCCGAAGCATGCCCTCAAAACCCAATATGAGCCAGCATCATTTTTGGGATCCATCGTTGTCGCCCCTTGATGTTTCTGGTTGGGAATCAGTGTTGTTTAATTGGTCGTAATTTTTCAATGGGTGGGGGTGGATCACCGCGTCACGCAGTCGAACGTTTTCACTGAGTTGCACGACCACCGGCGCAGGGGCTTGCTGGGCTTGGCGCTGTGCCTCCAGCGCCAGACGAACTGCATTGGGGTGGGGTACCTTGCGTTGCAGTGCGTTCAGAACGGCCGTTTGCACCTGGTCGGCACCGTAGCGATCAAGCAATCGCAGCAGCGCTGCAGTGATAGCGCCCAGGTGTTCACCTTTGGCTGCGGCCTGTGTGAGTAACTCCACGCTGGCAGGTACGGCCTGCTGCAAACGATTCATACCACGCTGGGCGTGCGCTGCGGCTTTTCTCTCAACCAGGTCTTTGATGTGTGATTCAATCTCGATTTGCTGACCCTTGTCATAGCTGCGAGCGTGGATGGCCACCACCGTCTGGGCATCCAGAATACGCACCGTTTTGGTATCAGCAAGCACCGTGAGCGTTTTGCGCACATGGGTGTGCGGTACCGAATAGTCATTGAGGTCAAAGCGAACATGCGGGGTTTTCCGACCTTGACCACCACACGCTCTTCCACCGGATAGGGGTTGGCAGGCAATTGCAGAAGGCGTGGCACCTCCTGGGAAAAAGGCCTGTGCTACCGTCATGGTTTTGTCTTGCGGACAAGCCCGATCACTGGCAGTTCCATTGATCCACGCATCGGCCTGGGCATTGAGGTCATCCAGATCGGTAAATGTACGTGCGGCAAAGAAGTTGTCACGGATATAGCGAATGGCGCGTTCGACACGCCCCTTCTCATTCCCTCTGGCCACGGCCACCGGGCGCGGTTCGAAGTGGTAGTGGGCGGCAAAATCCAGTAGTGCTGGTGAGAATCGAATGGCATCACCCTGGCGCTCCAACACGGCGCTTTTGAGATTGTCATACAGCAGTATCCTGGGCACACCACCCCAGGACTGGAACGCCTGGACATGGCCACGCAAAAAACTCTCCATACGCGCATCCAGGGAGAAACGCAAAAAAATACGCCGTGACCAGGACAGCACGGCCACGAAGGCCATCAAAGGCCGTTTGGCTTTGCCGATTTGCAGGTGGCCAAAGTGGCCCCAGTCAATCTGAGCTTGTTCGCCGATAAGGGTAACCAAACGCAGATACGCCTCGGGCAAGGGTCTGGGTCGATGCTGGGCGATGAGGTGGCGAAAATGATCTGGGCCACCTTGGTAGCCACGCACTGTGACCATGGCGTACAGCCGGCTGGCCCTGAGATCGGGAAACTTCTTCAAGGTCTCAAGAACGAACGGCAAATAGGCATCGATGTTTGATGCGCGCACAGTTCCGATGCGGGGCAAGCCCGCTTGGCGCAAGACTCTCTCGACCGTGCCGTGGTGCACCTTGAGTTGGCGAGCAATGGTGCCGGTTGGCCACTTCTCTGCATGGTAATAACGCAATATCTTGGCTCTGAGTTCAGGGGTCACGGGCATGGTGTGCTTCCTTGTGGGGGTTGAACGACGGATGCGACGGCGTAAAAAGTCGATACGCACAAATTCAGCGCAGCTGCTTTGACAGAAATGACACTGCCAGAGCCGCTGTGGCACATCGACTTTGATTGCACTCACATCCGCGTCCAGTAGAGCAAATGCTGTGGGGGGTGGGGAACCCTGATGCGTCACTTTTTTGTGTTTTGCCCTCCAGCGCTGCTGTCGCCGAGCATGGGCGTGGCGACCACGTCTGCTACTTTGGTAGCGTTTTCCTGCCTCGCGTACGCAGCGTGCCCGCTGTGTCGATGCACAGTCTTTGCAGTAGCGATTACCACGATCACAACGGCTGCATATGAGCACCAGGATGCTGCAACGAGCACACAAGTAACGCCTTGCGGGAGGTTCCATCGCCAAAAAGTGGCCGACGGGGGTTGGGCTGGACAATGCCTAGAGTTTCGTGACATACTGACACTGGCAACGTCGCCCTCCCGGGCTCGGGGCACGACATCGGTTTGAACTTTCGACGTTATTGGCTGATGTCGTGCCTGCTTCGAGCTTTTACGGCAAGCTCGTTTCTACTCCCTCCCGGATTGCTTGGCTAGTGCATCCCAAGCCTTGCCTCAAACGCAAATCACAACACCACATCCCGAGAATTGCGCCGCCACGCCATGGGGTCTTGAAACTCGCCCTTCGGGCTCCTTTCAAGCCCCCATGGCGTGCAAATCCGTAGTTCTGCGCAATACCTCTGCCGCCAGATTGACGCGCATTCCGGCAGCCATTCACACTACCCCCAGTGGTACGAGTTGTTTAACAACAAGCCGCTGGTCGATGCCTTGCTTGATCGGCTGCAGCACCACTGCATCACCATCCGCATTGAAGGTGCATCTTTGCGCACCAGCGCACCTGCCACAGCACCTGTGCAGAGCTCAACCAGTCCTGCGAGCCCCAAGGCAAAGTAAAACCGTCTCACCACCGCCGTGCAGTATCTGCTTGATGGATAAGTAGGGGGTCGGCGTGGATATGTGGACAAGCTTGCAAAACGCCCAGCTTGACCACATACCCACACCTCCCACCCGTACTTACCCACAAGGGTCTTGCCCACGGGCCTGACGCGCTTCGCTTGCCAAATTGCCATTTGAAAATAAAACCATGAAGACCAATACCAAGACAAAACCCGGGGCAACGCCATCCAGTTGCATACGCACAAAACGAGAACAGCTTAAATTAACTGAAAATTTTGTCTTGACTCTCAGTTCCACCTTACACCGGTTCACCAAGTATCAAAACCGGTATTCTGCCAACAACGCAAGAGCCTCGATTTGATCAGCAACGGTGATGGATGCAGCAATCAATCCATCACGGAAGGTGATCATGCTCAGTCGAGCAGGGTGGCAACCCATGCTTGCGTAACCAAATTTCATCTTCAAACGGGTTGCTTCTTCAATGAACTGAAGTCGCTTCTTCACGCACATTGGTCGAGCCAATGATCGCCGATTCTGTTTCCTGCAGGCCATCAAGTTACAAACAGCCGCGCAACCGGTGGGTCAGCTTTCTGTGAGCACAGGTGGGTCAGTTATTTTGAGCGCCGAAGTCGATCTGGGCAAACACACTGGCACGGCTGCCAGGCAGTTTTTGAAATTTGCGCTGGTTGAGCCATTGCAGCAAGGGCTTTATCGCCACGTTGACCTCGGCCACGCTGGTAAAGCGCAGTTTGCGCAACCGCGCCAGTATCCAGCGCTCTACCAGTTGCACATTGAACTCGACTTTGGGTTTCTCGTAAGTCAACAACTGCAAGCCATTGCGTCAGTGGAGCGGTCATAGAGTTTGAAGTCACCCATGCGTTTCACCCGTGGTTTGGCAAGCGCTTTGTGCTGAGCACACGAAAAATGAACTGGGGCGAGGATCGTGTGATGTTCTTTGACAAGGACGCACACCTACGATCACTGCCCTCATCGTGGACCGACGTGGACCCACCCGACGCATTCACCCACACAGCAGCGGGTCGATCATGGTTTCGCACAGATGATCTGACCAGACTCAGCGCACTCATTGACGACATGCTGCTTGACTTGAATCAAGGCAAGAAAGGCGTAAAGTGAATCATGCCGCACGCGTAAGGAAATTTATGCCGCTATTGTTTACGAGCATGTCAATGCATTCTGAATTTTTCTCCATGCTGTTTTTCGTTCCGTGAAACACAAAAGCTTGAATTTGAAAAAATCAATGACGCGGCGTATTCTTGCTTACAAGTTAACTCAACTTTTGCCATGACCAAGCCACAAACCAAGACCGACTTGCTACACGAGTTGGGCACGCTGAACCCGCATCCACAGCGTGTGCGGGCGCAATGGTTCGAGAGTTCCGGTTTTTTCGACCCCAACGACTTGGTACAGGTGAAGTACGAGATGCTTCGTCATGGATGTCAAGAGGGTGTCACCAAAGCCGAGGCTGCGAGTCTATTTGGTATGTCACGTCCGACTTTCTATTTGGCCGAAGCTGCTTTTGCACGCGATGGCATCAGCGGTCTTCTGCCACGCCAGCGTGGGTCAAAATCCGCGCACAAACTCACCCCCGAGGTAATGGCGTTCATCGAGCAGCAGCACGTGAACGGCACTCCCTTGCAGGCGCGCATGCTTTCAGCACTGATTCAAAAGCAACTAGGCGTAACCGTGCATCCACGCAGTATCGAGCGTGCTATTGCGCGGGGAAAAAAACGCTAACGCAGTGCCACAGCGTGGATCGACCTCGTTTACCCATGAATGCCGTGCAAATCTACGAAGCCTTGCGCACCCAAGTTTTACAAGGGCAAGCCTGCCCAGAAGGAATGGGGGCCATCGTATTTCATGGGATGTTGAACGGCCTGACTGTACTAGCGAGCGTGCCACCATCTTCCGGCTCACCCGTGATCGATGCGCAGTCATCCCCGCAGGTGTACGACCAAAAACTCGTTCACCTGCTGGCCAACATGTTTTTACTCACCCAGTCCAAGGTGGAATATGTCTACTGAAAATACCATGAAGATTAGCCCCGACCATCTGCGCCGGGATGCGTTCCTCTATGTGCGCCAGTCATCGTTGCGCCAAGTGTTCGAGAACACCGAAAGTACCAAGCGTCAGTATGCGTTGCGCGATCGTGCGGTAGCTTTGGGTTGGCCCATCGAGCGCGTGCACGTTATCGACAGCGATTTAGGCATCTCCGGCGCCCAGGCCCATGATCGTGATGGCTTCCAGCACCTTGTCACAGAAGTGGCCCTGGGCCATGCCGGCATCATTTTGGGTCTGGAGGTTTCCCGGCTAGCGCGTAACAATGCCGACTGGCACCGTCTACTTGAGTTGGCCGCAATGTCGCACACACTCATTCTGGACGAAGACGGCGTGTATGACCCGGCACATTTCAACGACCGGTTGCTGCTGGGCCTCAAGGGTACGATGAGTGAGGCCGAATTGCATGTTCTGAAGTCCCGGCTGCAAGGTGGCATTCTGAACAAGGCCAGGCGCGGTGAGCTTGAGGTGGTGCTGCCGATTGGGCTCGTCTACGATGGCAATGCACGCGTGATGCTCGATCCGGACCGACAAATTCAAGAAACTGTTCGCATGCTATTCGATACTTTCCGTGAGACCGGTTCGGCTTGTGCTGTACTGCGCCGCATGCAAGCGCAGAAGGTGTTATTCCCCAGGCGCATTCACCGAGGCATTGGCAAGGGTGATTTGCTTTGGGGTACGATTAACCACTCACGTGTTCTTCAGATACTGCACAATCCTCGGTATGCTGGGGCTTTCGTCTATGGGCGCACGCGAGGCGCTTTTAATGCGACTCTCAAGCATGTTCAACTTAGCGTCAAGCAAGAAAACTGGCAGGTTCTCATCCGCGATGCCCATGTTGGCTATATCTCTTGGGAAGAGTTTGAACGCAACCAAGTCACGCTAAAGCAAAACGCAGTAGGGTTCTCCAGCGGCTCTCGCGGAGGTGCACCGCGTGAAGGCGATGCGTTGCTGCAGGGCAAAGTGCTGTGTGGCCACTGTGGGGCGCGCATGCGGGTACATTACGAACTCGTTGGAGGGAAATTGCAGCCATACTATCGCTGTAATGAACAAGTGGTGCGCCACGCTCATACCAGTGCATGTTTGTGGGTCAAAGGCTCAGCCATTGACATGGCGATTAGCGCCTTGGTACTTGAGACGGTCGCACCTGCAGCCATAGAGATGGCAATGGCTGTACAGGCAGAAATCACGCAGCGTGTCGAGCAAGCTGCGGCACTGCGTTTGTCACAGTTGCAGCGCGCCCGATATGAAGCCGAATTGGCTCGACGTCGCTACCTCAAGGTTGATCCAGACAACCGTCTGGTCGCTGATGCGTTGGAGGCTGAATGGAACACCCGGCTACGACAGCTCGACACGTTGCAGCAGGACCATGAGCGTCAGCAGCGTTCTGACAAAACTTTGCTTGATGATGATGCACGCCAACGCATTTCTGAGCTCACACAAGACTTTCCACAGGTGTGGAACGACCCCCGAACCAGCGCAGTGGAGCGTAAGAAAATGCTGGCCCTGCTGATCGAAGATGTGACTCTCCTGGCTGGGCCAAAGATCACGGTCAATGTGCGCTGGCGTGGTGGTCGCAATCAGACTTTATTGGTCGATAAGCCTTTGCCGATTGCGCGTATCCGTAAAACGTCCGAACAAGTGGTGCAGTTGGTTGACGAGTTACTCGAAACTTCGACAGACAAACAGATAGCAACCAAGCTCAATGAACTCGGTCACTGCAATTGGTTGGGCCAGCCCTTCACCTTGAAAAAGGTGATTAGCCTTCGCCAGACATATGCCTTGAAAACTCGCTTCGAGCGCTTGCGTGAGCGCGGCATGCTTACTGGTGAGGAAATAGCCAAGCAACTTGGTATCTCACCCACGACAGTGCATCAACTCGGGCGCCAGGGTATGCTCAAGCGCCAAGTGTATGGAAATAATTGTCGCTGCCTGTATGAACCTGTGGGCGAAGCACAAATCGTCAAGGGTTGCGGTGGCCGTTTCGGCGGTCGGCCTGCGCAACTTATTCCCGCTCAACCGCCAGAACAAGGTGCATTATGAAGTCAACGCCTTGTCCTGCGGGTGATGGGCACGCGCGGGTAGCACTGCACAGCCGTAGTGACGGGCAAAGTCTTGCACCGTATCCGTGAGCTTTGGCTCGTAGCGATCCGCTATGCTGACCAGTGCGCGTGGGTTATCGGGAATGATGAGTTGGGGAACGCCTCCAGAAAAGTGCAGGGCTCTCGCCGTCGCACCCAGCCAGTCGGGTGCAGTTTGTGCAGGTGTAGCGCAGGCAAAACAATAGCCTGATACGCCAATGGCAGCCACAAAGATGTTGGCCCGTCCCACCTCTTTGTCACCATCGAACAGTGCAATCGTCGGGCCAGCAAAGTCGATGAACAACTTCTCGCCAGCACGGTGCACCTGGCGCATGGAGCGCTTGAGCCGTTTGGCAAACTTGCGGTAGTTCTCGCAGAACTGGGAATAACGCCAGGGTTTGACTGGATTGTCCGCACTGTACTGCTCGCCCACCTGGGCACAGTACTCCTCCCACAAGAGCATGAGTGTCACGCCTTTTTGACCAAGTTCCTGGTGAATGCGGGCATAGTCGGGCTGGACATAGGTCTCATCGGCCCGCGCACACGCCAGCAGCCTTCGCTCCAGCTCGGCTTCATCCATTGCCTCTACGGCCTTCCAATCCAGCTTGGCCGCCATCGCCAGGCTGATGTATTTGGTGACAACACCTTGGAAATGCCCAAAGCCGTCGCAATGTTCTGGTAGGGCTGTTTACCTTCGAAGTGCAGACGCAGTACGTCTTTGATTTTGCGCATATTGATCCTTGATGCGGGCATGGGGCTCCTTTCAAAAAATCAGGAAGCTACCCCCATAACCACAGGTTTCGTTTGCGCGCAACACCGTTCCGACAACGTATACCGTCGTGCCGATTGCCGTGACCAACAGCATCGGTCACGTTCACCGGAATCAGCGGTCACGATCCCGGAATCAGCGGTCACGTTGAATCGGAATCAGCGGTCACGATCCCGGAATCGCCGGTCACGTTGGACCGGAATACGCACAAGGAGACATCATGACAGAACTGGTCTACTCCCGCGAAAAAACGCTCGGAAAAATCACCCTCGTGCTGGGCGTCATCGCCTGGCTGCTGCTGATCGCTGGCACATTGGGCGTGGCCCTGCTCTATGTGTTGGCTGGCTTCGTCGCCTACTGCTTCGCCCAGTCGGCGTGGATTGCCTACATCCGTGGCACGGCCGTTCGCATCACCGCCGACCAGTTTCCCGACCTGCACCAGCGACTGGAATACTGCAGCCAAAAACTGGGTGTCGATCCGGTGCCCGAGGCCTACATCTTGCACGGCAATGGCGCTTTCAATGCCTTCGCCACCCGGTTTTTTGGTCGCAATTTCGTGATCATTTTCAGCGACGTGGTTGATGCGTTGGAGAGCGACCCCAGCGCCCTGAATTTCTATTTGGGCCATGAACTGGGCCACATCAAACTCAAGCACCTCACCGGTCATCTGTGGCGTATGCTCGTGCTGTGGCTGCCGCTGATCGGAGCTGCCTACTCCCGCGCCCGCGAATACTCCTGCGACCGCCATGGACGGGCGTGCTGCGCCGATGCTGACTCCGCTGGCAAGGCGCTGGTGGCGCTGGGAACCGGTGCCAAACGCTGGGCGACAGTGGATCTGCAGCAATACACCCAACAGGTGCAGACCAACACCGGGTTCTGGCCCAGCTTTCATGAACTCACGGCAGGCTATCCGTATCTGACCAAGCGCGTGGCCCGTGCCCTGAATCCCGACGCGAGCATGCCCGGACGCAATCCCTTGGCCTATGTGCTGGCACTTTTTGTGCCGTTTGGTGGCCGTGCCGGTGGTGGCGCTGTGGGCCTGATGATCGTTGTGGCCATCATCGGCATACTCGCCGCCGTGGCCGTGCCCGCTAACCAGGACTACACGCTACGGGCCAAGTCTTCCGAAGTGATCCTTTCCATATCCAGTGCGCGCGCCGCGTTGGCTGAGCGCATGGCCGCCAATTCCAAGGCGGGTTTGCTAACAGCGGACGAAGTCACCAAGATCAAGTCATCCGTGACCACTTCGCAGTACGTGGAGTCAGTGGATGTCTACGCCACTGAACAATATGCCGATGTGGTGGCCACTGCCAACGCGGGCAACAACGCAAAAGGCCACATTTACATGTACACCCGCGATGGCGGCAAGAACTGGACCTGTGGCTCCACCGACTTCCCGCCAAAGTACTTGCCGCAATCCTGCCGCGACAAGGAAGGCAACGACCGTCCCGCCCCGCCCAGGCAAAGTGCCAACATTGGCATGTGGGAGCGTTCCTTTGCCCAGGGGACGTACAACGGTTGCGTGCGGAGTCGCACCAAGGAAGACCCCAATGGGGCTGAGGCGTTCTGCGAGTGTATGGTCTCCAAGTTGACCCGTGTCGTGCCCCAGGCCGACATGGAGCGCGAACCGGCATCAGCTGAAACCAGCCAGGCCATCCAATCCGCCAGCCAGGCCTGCGTGACCCGCTAAGCGCCATGTACGCTGCCTCGCAATCCATCGCAGCGGTTCGGGGCGTTTCCAATGGGGCTACCAACGCATGGGGCGGATTTGGACAGCCTAGACATGAACTGAACCGACTTGATCATCAGATTCTCCTTTCACTTCACCATACCCTCCGCAGTCCGGCCACCATAGCTTTTGAGTTCAATGCCCATGGCTTGGGGGTTATTACCCAGAACTTGCAGCACCCGGTTGGAGCTGCCAAAGCCCAGACTACCGTCGAGCACAATGCGATTGCTTCCCTGGTCAAAATGCACCCTGGGCTTGTCGTCTGCGTCCAGAACGATGGTCAGGAATTCGGTCAGAAAATACTGTTTTTCGGTATCAATCATGGCACGCATTCCATACAGTACGCTGCCAAAACCCAGAATACACGCGAACAGGGCCACCCATAACGACCGCTCACCAACGATCCAGCGTCTTGCACTGTACAAAACGCCGCGTCCCCACCAGTACATGCCACCACTGACCACGGCAAGCTGGGTGACATGCAACAACGCAAACCAGCGGTAGTGTCGTGTGATGCTCACTGGCCCCTGAAGCAAATGAACAGCCCAACACGCTGCGCCAACGACCAACGCGCCGCCAAATACAGCGGTCATCAGTCCTGTTTCACCGCGCCAATAGCGGGCGAACCAGTTCCCGACCTTCGGAGCTTGCGCCGATGGTTTGTCCAGCGTGCCATGGGGTGCCGCTTTGGTCACTTTGCGCGCAAAGCGGCACATTCCCAGCAAATCCGTCTGAAACCACATCAGGAAGCGTTGAACATGCTCCTGGTTGCTGTTGGCCAGAAAATCCTGCAAGGCGTCATGGCGGATGTACCAGGCATCAATGCCAGCGTGCACCCGGCCAAAGCCCGATGGATAGCGCTTGGTAAAAACAGCACTGGATAGATTCTGCTCCACAAGGCGCTGCACATCGCCAGCGCGCAGCCAGACGGCACCCGCATCATCCACATGCACACGAAAATCCCGTCCACCATACCGAAAGCATCGTTCACCGTCATCCCCCGCCTTGTGCAGGCCTTGCAGTGTTGATGACATCCCCAGATAGAGCACGACCACAGCAATGGTCAATAACGCAGCAGTGGTAAAAACCGAGCCGCATGCCAAAGAGGTACAAAACGGCAAACGCAACCAGCAACGGCAAGGCCAGAGGGCGAAAACGTTCAATCAGGTTCATGTTGTGCTGACTGTACCAGCCCTGAAGGGCGGGGTGGGAAAAGTGTGCAAGGAAGTCCGGTATGCATGGAGATCGCCTCTGCCGACCTGGAAACACAGGCCGATGCGTTGGTTGCACCAATCGAGCAGGCAACGATGAGATGACAATGTCATTACGCCGTGATACAGTCAACTTGCACCAGGAGGCCATCTCTATGAACACAAGCACTGAAGTAAAGCGCGAAACCCTCAACATCCGCATCAAGCCGGAAGTGCGCGATCTGATTGACCGTGCTGCAAAATCGCGCGGCAAAAATCGCACGGACTTCATTCTCGACTCTGCCCGAATCGCCGCAGAAGATACTTTGCTCGATCAGGTCATCATGGCGGTCAGTCCAGATGCCTTTACCCGGTTTCAAGCCCGCCTGGATATGCCACCCAACCCCAATGACCGCTTACGCAGAACCATGCTTACACCCGCCCCGTGGGAGCAGCCGGAGTGACGTTGACGGCCCCGATGCCATTGACTGGGCAACATGTGACGCAGGAGTTTTCCTGTGGCGTTGAAAGCCTGGATCAGTGGCTGAAACGCCGGAGCCTGAAAAATCAGATGCAGGGAGCCTCCCGGACCTACGTGGTTTGTGATGCCATGCGAGTCGTGGCGTATTACGCTTTGGCGTCAGGGGCTGTCACCTGCACCGATGCGACCGGCCGATTTCGCCGAAACATGCCAGACCCGATTCCCGTTGTTGTATTGGGCCGGCTGGCTGTTGATCACGCATTGCATGGCAAAGGCTTCGGTCGCGCACTGATTCGGGATGCTGGCATGCGTGTCATCCAGGCGGCCGATGCCATCGGCATCCGTGGAATGACGGTTTATGCCATATCCGATGAGGCAAAGGCCTTCTATGAGAAAGCTGGTTTTGAATCTTCCCCACTGGATCCCCATTTGCTGATGATTACTTTGGCTGACCTTGTTGATGCCATGCGCACATCGGTATAAGCAGCCCTGTCTCCCCTGGATTTTTTCCAGCCGCGATCCTGCCTGGGCGCCGCTGCGCAGTGCCTGGCAAACGGGGCAGTGTCTGCCTCTGGATTGCACCGCCACGATTATGGGTAAAAACAAGCTGTAAGCAGCATGAGACGTGCGGGTAAAGCTATGCTATTTGAAGCGGGTGGCATCGGGATAGGGATTGAGCACCTTTCGGGGTTCAATCTTGCAGCACAATGCGATCATGAACCCAAAACCGTCCAGACGCCAGCGCACCAAGAGCAAACCGCAGACCACCGCCCGTTCGCACGACGGTGGCTACAAGGCCATCTTCTCCTGCCCGGAGCCAGTGCGCGATTTGATCGTCGGGTTCTGTCCCGATGCCTGGCTGCAAAACCTGGATTTTTCCACCCTGGAAAAAATGCCCGACAGCTACATCACCGACAGCCTGCACGCCCGTGCCAACGATGTGGTCTGGCGCGTCAAGGTTGGCGGCCAATGGGTGTATCTCTACCTGATGCTCGAATTCCAGAGCAGTGTGGACAAATACATGGCTGTGCGCATGCTGGTCTATGTCGGCTTGCTGTACCAGGCACTCATCAAGCGCGGCGAGGTACTGGAAAACGGCCAGTTACCGCCCATCCTCCCGCTGGTGCTCTACAACGGCAGCCCGCGCTGGACGGCGGCGACCAACATCGCCGAACTGATACCCGCCATGCCGGGAGTGCTGCAAACGTATCGCCCGCAGATGGCTTACCTCGTGATTGACGAAGGCAGCTACAGCGAGCAGCAGCTTGCAGGTCTGCACAACATCGCAGCCGCACTCTTTCGGGTGGAAAATCTGTGCGCGCCTGAAGTCATCCAGGAACTGATTGAACAGCTCGATTTGTGGACCGAGGATAACCAGGAGCTCAAACGCACCATTGCCCAGTGGCTGCGCACCCTCTTCATGCGCCACAGTTCCTACAATATCCTGCTTCCCGACGTCCAAACCTTGAAGGAGATGAAAATGGCACTGGCAGAGCGTATGACCCAATGGGCCGAAAACTACAAGGCTCAGGGCATGGAAAAGGGCCGCCGAACCGAAGCGGCCAACCTGCTGCTGACCCTGTTAAGCGCCAGATTCGGCCAGGTTCCCGAGGATGTGGCCGTGCGGATTCAGGACTCTTCCGCCGATGTGATCGAAATGTGGTTCCAACGCGCCATCTCCGCACCCAGTCTGGCGCTCGTGTTTGGTGATGCGCACGCCAGCCACTGAAAAATGCTTTCGATTTGCCGTTCTTACACCTGGCGCTGGTTGGTAAAGCCGATTATCTGGTCACTGGGGATCAGGACTTATTGACCTTGGCCGATGAATTTTCCTGCCCGGTTGTCGTTGCCGAGGTGTTTTTGGCAACGCTAGCATAAACATAGCTGTCACCGCACGTCACATAAGGCTTTTAGCCGGTTTTATCCTTTAGTTGCCGACACGGCGCAAACAAGAAAACAAGGCCCATGCTTGAGCGATTGAAAACCGGGCAGCGCCCCCACTGCATTTGCCGCGAAGCGCGCCGAGGGAATTTTTAGCCAATTTGGCTTCTATCCCGCATGAAACGTGCGGGATAAGCTATAACTATTGCAGTAGAAACCATGCCTGTCAATGCCGAAAGCTGCTGGCGAGTTCAACTTTAGACTGACAATCGGGCAATAGCTGACTGATACGCGACCCCGTCTTCGCGCTTGTCGATGACCACGACGGTGACGATAAGAAGGCCATCCTCTACGTAATACACCAGTCGCACGCCCTGTTGGCGTAGCTTGACTTTGTAGCAACCTGCCAACTCACCGTGCAATTCGCCACCCGGCACATGCGGATTGTCGAGTCGTTTGACCAGAAGTTTTTTGAGAATGGTGCGCACCGAACCATCCAGGCTATGCCACTCCTGCAGAGCCTCTGGCATGAAGCGAAGCTTGTAGCGATGCGCCGCCCGAGCCTCAGAGGTCGTCAATGTCAACCTCCACGGCGCGTGACTTGTCAGCCAGACGGCTTAGTACCGTTTGATGCAGTGACTGGTCGGCGATTTCATCAAGCATGGCCTCAAACAAGTGGGGTTCGACCATGTAGAAGGCTGCACGGTTGTGGTTCAGCACGGCGACAGGGCGGTTATTGGCTTCGCGCAACACGGCAGCAGGGTTCTTTTTGAACTCGGACATGCTGACGGCAATATTAGACAAAATGGCTTCCATATTTAGCTCCAAATACAGCGCTCAATGTAGCTACAAATAGTTTTTCCGTCAATCCACTTCCACGAGTGCGATTCAGTGATGTGGTCGTTGGATTTAGCTCCCTCGCCCCAGCGGGGAGAGGGGCTGCTGGTGGCTTTGCGCTGGAATTTCATATTGCCCGTGATATGACACATGCAAAAACTGCGATGCGAAACCCTCTTGCAAGCCTTTGTGGCATCTTTTTGGCCACAAATTAGGCATCAAATAAGCCTCCAGACCCCGTGGGATGTGCGGTTACAGCTATTAATGATATAGCAACAATAACCCCGTCCACAGCACCGCAGAACATCCAAAGAGCCGCACCCCTCTCCCCAGCCCTTGTATGCTCTCCCCGCTGGGGCGAGCAACTGTGTTCAAAGTCAAGTGTTTTTTCAGGAAAATCACGCGACTCCTTTCTGTGGATAAGTGTAATCAGCCCGCCACGGTTTACCAGATTTGATAACCGCATTAATGATGATCAATAGCTTATGCATACACGCCACCAGCGCCACCTTTTTGCTCTTACCCGCGCCAAGCAATCGCTCATAGAAAGCCTTTATTACCGGGTTGAACCGTACCGCACTCAGCGCTGCCATGTACAGCGCCGAGCGCACCACGGCGCGACCTCCCCAAGTCGTGCGTTTGCCTCGCATCTTGCCGCTGTCAGAGTTCAGCGGTGCCACACCTGCGAGCTTGCTGATTTCGTGTGCATTGAGCGTGCCAAGCTCCGGCATGCAACCCATCAGCACCGCCTTTGTGCATTCACCAATGCCTTTGAAATCTTTGAGCAAATCGAGCTTTTCCTTGAAGTGACCATCGAGCTTGCTGCCAATGTCTTTGTCCAATTGGGCAATTTGTTCATCCAGCGTTTTGAGCATTTTCTTGATGCTTTTAACCTGCGAAGCATGAGCAGAAGCAAGACGATTTTGCTCGGCGCTGCGTATGCCAACCAACTGCGCCCGCCGCGTAACCGCCGCTTCAAGCAATTGCACGGCCTCGCTGGGCAAGCGCAGCAGCAGCTTCTCGCGCCTGTCGCCGTTGTAGAGGGTCTGTGCAAACTGCGCCAAAGCTTGGGCATCGGTGGCATCGGTCTTACTGAGATAACCCAACGCTTTGGCAAAGTTGTGCGCCTGCCTGGGGTTGACCACCATAACGGCAAAGCCTTTGAGGCAAAGGGCTGTGGCCGCCTGGCGTTCCAGGCCTCCTGTGGCCTCCAGCAACACAACCGCGACGTTGGCTACGCTGGCCTTCAAGTGCGCCATAAGCGCTTTGATGCCATCCTCGCTGTTGCCAAATTGCGTCGTCTTGGACTGCCCAAGCACCGCTACTTCCAGTGTGTCTTTGGAGACATCGATTCCTACAAAATTTTGATTCAGAGTTTCATTCATCAAACACCATCCTTGCAAATACGAGGTCCAATGTTGGCCAACAAGCAACTGTTCGGTTTTAAGATAAATGGTCAGTTATCCACGCCAAAAGCTCGCCCACGAGTTCTGGGTCTCAAAGGGAATAACGGGCTGTGGATAACTCCCAAAACAAAATCCCAACTTCTTTATGATCTCCCTGTTTGTGAAGCATACAAGGGAGTAAAACCCAACGGCCACATCACCTGAATCACACCCCACTTCCACACTTCCACGGCATTCCAGATCAATGCCGACGATCATGGTGGTGCTTTCTCCTTTTTGGACTCTTCGGGTTTTGCGGGTTTTCCAGGGTTCTCGATCATTTTCCAGAGCTGTTCGAGCGCTTCGGTGTCTCTGGATTTTTTCCAGCCGCGATCCTGCCTGGGCGCGGTGCGGATCAGTTCGAGGATTTCCCTGGCCACCGGGTCGCCGTTGGCAGCTTCTTTTTCTGCATACTGCAAGACGTTCAGACCCCGGTACAGATGGTCGTCCACCGTGGCACCGTGCTTGAGCAGCAAGCGCACCAGGTCGATCTTGCGGTATTTGACAACATCAATCAGCGCCGTGCCGCCTTGCGGGGCGATGTAGTTGGGGTCAGCGCCGCCTTCCAGCAAGGCCTGGAGTGTGGGCAGATCGTTTCTTCCGGCGGCAATCCATACCGACTCCAGCACAGCGGTATGCCCCAGCCGTTCGCGTGGAATGGCTGCCATCAGTAGGGCCACCACGTCAGCGTGCCTTAAATGCGTGGCCAGCTCCAGCGGTGTATTGAGAATCGGATACACCCTGGCGCGGTGCAGTGGGTCAAGGCCATGGCCAAGCAGGATGCGCGTGCTGCGAACGAATCCACCCAGGGCAGCGTAGGCCAGGGCGTTGCGGTTGTCGGTGTCCGTGCGCCGCAATAGCTCTGGCGCGCGTTTGCCGATAGCCTCCAATACCTTGGGCATTCCCTGGGCTGCCGCAGCAATGGCCAGCGGGTACCCGATGGCAGGGGTTTGACCGTAGGCTTCGGGTTGAAAGTGGTAGGGCATGGCATGGTGCATAGCATCCCGGCTGGCTTCCACATCCAGGGGCGCACCGGCGTCGATCAGGCGCAAGGCCTCCTCGGAGTTGCGCTCCAGCACGGCCTGCACCAGCGGGAAACGGTGCTCGTCAGGCCGGATGAAGGGGTTTTCGGGCTGCTGGCCATTTTCCGCCAGCGTGGCCAGCGCGATGGTGAGCGCTTTCTGTGCCGCCGCCGTATTGGGCGTGATGCGCCGCACGGTCTGCGTCTGGCCCGCAAAGCGCGGCAGTGCGTCGGTCAGGAGCAGGGAATTGTCATCGGAGAGCTTGAGGATGCGCTTGTACCCGGCCATGCCTGCTGTTGGCTCCCCGGTCACGACGGCGCGGCCATTGGCTTGCAGGGCACCCGCCAGCAGTTCCATGCCACTGCGTGTTTTTTTGGAAGTCAGCACGATCAACCGCATCTGCCGGTCAGCCTGGGGCGAAGTGTTTTCCTTGACGCGCACTTCAGTTTCCTGGCCCTGGTGCTTGCGCAGCGTATAGGCCAGCGTGCCGACTGGCAGAAAGCGGGCAAGCAGGGTCTGGAGTATGTCCACACTACCGCCGCCAGCATCACGCAGATCGAGGATCAGGGTTTTGACGGGCGCCTGTGCGCGCAGTTGGGCCAGTTCCTCGTCTATCGGCGGTGCGGCATAGTTGTACAGGTCCGGCAGGTAGAGACGGGCAATGCCGAATGCGCGATCCAGCCACTGCAAGGAATACCATTCGTTGGCGGATTTGACGCTGGGGCTTTCAATGGACAGCGCGGTGTCGCTGAAGCCAAAGGCGGCTGCGGGGTCGTCCAGTTGGGCGATGAAAGCCTTTTCAAATTCACTCCATAAACTGCGCCATGTGCCCGATAGCCAACGCCCGGCTTTTTCCGGGTCTTTCTGGCGCAAGAGCAAGCAGGCCTGGGCCAGAACGCCACGGTACAGATCGCGTGCATCGGTGTTGTCCAGCACGGCGTAAAACGGCGTGGATGTGTCATTGCTGCTGCCTTCCCACCGTACCAGCCAATTGGGGTTGGCGCTGACTGGTCGCCGCACCACCAGATGCGCATCCACGGCGGGCAGCATGCTGGTCAATGTGGCCTGCAAAAGCTCGCGCGTGAATGCGCTGCCACGCTCGCGCTCAAAGTCGGCTTGCAAAATCCGGATTTCATCCATCCATGCGACTGCGCCGCAGGGGTGGGGCGGCTCGGCGGCGTGGGCCGGGAAAATCGGCATGCACAGTGCAAACAGCAGCGCCAGGCGGATGATGAAAGACGCTCGTGTCATCATGATGGGTGATGTGCCGGTTTCATACCATGGGGCGCATGTATTCATCGAAAAAACGGTCCACAAGACCGTGGTTGTTGCGTGCAACAACCCGTTTGCGCGGAGATGTCTCCGAATGGCCAGCGGCGTGATTGGTGGGCGCCGACACGGGCACGGCCCCATGAAGTTTCTACTGGACACGCATCTTCTGCTATGAACGGCTGGCTTCCCACGAGGGATGTAGGTCTATTGGGTTGCCGGGAGAAATGCGCAAGAAGGTAATGCCAAATCGGGTTTAGTTTTGCAAATCGCCAAAGACTGCTTGCAAAGTGGGCGCATCCAGCACACGCTCGGCCCAACACTCCAGCTGATCTTTTGTGGCGCTGGCGAGTTACGCGCGCGTGGCCTGCGGCAATGGGCCGAACCGCTTGACAAGCAGGCGCTCTAGCAAATTGGCTTCACCTTGAAGCACCCCCTCTGTTGCAGCCCCTGTTGCAGCCCCTCTTGCATCCATTGTTGCGTCCAGTTTTGTACCGTTTCAGCCAGCATGGTTTTCACCTCCAGTAAATCGCCCGCCTCGGGCAGTATGGTTCCGGGCAAACGTGATGGTAGCAGCACGCGCCGTATCCACACGGTAAATGCACGGCGGATGCTGGTCTGGGCAGGCGCTTGCAGCCAGTCCACCAATGCGCCTATTGCCTGGATCATCCTCTGGGGCGTGCGGCTTTTCTCCAACCGGAACAAGGCGGCCACCAGGTTTTGCAATTCCAGCGCGCTGCTTTCGTCTATGGAGCCTTCATCCAGCAACAAATACCGCAAGCGTGGCGCGTAGTCTTGCAAGCGTCCCGGCAAAGGCTCGATCAATTCGCTCACCTCTTGCGCCGCATCCCAGCGCCGGGTTCCGTTGTAGAGCACCAGCGGCAACACCGGGGGCAGCTTGCGCTCTGGCGTCCACGCTTCCTGCTTGATGATGTCCTGGTACAAGAGCCCCACGTAGGTCAATAGCCGCACGGCCATAAAGTCGTTCACTGTGGACTGAAACTCCAGCAGCAGATAGACGTAGAGCCAACGATTCTGGAACCGCACGCGCCAGACAATATCGTCCTCACGGTCGCGCAAATCGTCAGAAACATAACTGCCGCTGACCTTTTCCAGCGTAGAGAAATCCAGCTCGGCCACCCACGGCTCGTGGACAAAACCCGTGAGCAGGTCGCGTACCATTTCCGGGTGCGAGAACAGATTTTTGTAACCGTTGTCGTGCTGTGCCATGGTGGCATTGTAGGCATGGCCAGATGCGCATCCACCGCAGGCAGCATGCCTGTCAACGTGGCATGCAAAGGCTCGCGTTGCGGTTTACCGTGTTCACGCTGATGCGACTGCGGAGATACACTATTCTTTCTGTAGCTGCACCCGCACGTTCCACGGGGGTTATAGGCTATTTTGATGCTAAAAAAGCCCCATCTGGATAGCGTCACTTACTTGATGGCTGAACTATCCCCAAGTAAACTTAGTCCATCAGCTTAGTTTACAAAGTCACAAGGAAGGCCATGCAGACCGTCAACATCCATGAAGCCAAGACCCAGCTCTCGCGGCTGGTAGCGCAGGCCGCGCAGGGGGAGCCTTTTATCATTGCCAAAGCTGGCAAGCCTTTGGTCCAGGTAACGGCCATTTCCAGCGGTGCGGAGGTTCCCGCGAAAAGACTGGGCTTTATGCAAGGGATGGTGCAGGTGCCGCCGGACTTCGACCGCATGGGGGATGCCGCCATAGAAGCGCTTTTCACGGGCACGGCTCCATGAAGTTTTTGCTGGACACGCATCTTTTGCTGTGGGCAGCTGGCGAGCCGCAACGTTTGTCCGCCAAAGCACGCGCCCTGATCAACGATTCGGAGAATGCGCTGTTCTTCAGTGCCGCCAGTTTGTGGGAAATCACCATCAAGAACAGCCTGGGGCGGGTGGATTTTGTGGTGGATGCCCGGCTGCTCAGGCGCGGTTTGCTGGACAACCAGTATGCTGAATTGGCCATCACCAGCGCGCACGCCGTATTCGTGGACAAGCTGCCACCGCTGCACAAAGACCCGTTTGACCGGATTCTCGTGGCCCAGGCCAGCGTGGAAGGCATCACACTGCTAACCGCCGACACGCGGGTAAGCCAATACCCTGGGGCTATACAGATCGTTTGATGGCCGTCTGCTTGCCCCCGTGATTCCACTGCGGAAGTGGTTAAAACGCATAGTGCGGATAGGTGGTGCGCACCAGGACGTTGAGCACCCAAGGATTGAGGAAGGCGAATTTTCCGCGCAAGGCCAGATCGCATTCACTGGCGGCAAACACGGCAAACACGGCAACCGCCGCCGAGCGCGAAATTCCGGCCTCGCAATGTACCATCAGGTGGCAAGGCTGGGGCTTGTCGTGGTGTGCGCGCAGGAATGCAACCACCGCACGGGCATGGTCCTGGGTGAACAGCCCTGCACGCACGGGTGCATCTTGCCCACCCGTGGCATCCTGAAAATACAGCCTGAGCACCGGCGTGATGTCGGCATGCAAAACGGCTGGCGCCCGGTCGGGCGAGAGGATGGAAATGGCAATGGTTGGCACACTGGGCACAAAGCTCTGTGCTTCGTCCAGCGCGCAATAGTGCAGAGACCCGCCAAAGGATGCATGACCGAGCATGTCACGGCGAAGGCTATGCCGTAAATCCAGACCTTGTGGAGTATTTCATAATGCCGGACAAGAAAATTCCAGATTGCGATGGATTTATCTGGAATACCCCGGCACCAGGGAGCGGCCCTGGGACCAACTCATACCATATCCTCATCAAACTCCTGCGAACCGCCTGCCCAGCCAGCCAGACGTTGCGCGATTTGTTCGGGACTGGGCAACTCGCCTTGAAAGTTTGCGGGCAATTGCGGGGTGACGGTGTAGGTGGCAATGCCCAACGGACGGGTCATGGTGCGTAGCGCGTATTCCACCATCGTGCGCGTCTTGCTGCGGCAAATCACAATGCCAATGGGCGGGTTTTCTCCTTCCATGCGGTGGTTCTGGTCCAGCTGATCCAGATAGAACTCGATCTGCCCCTTGTGCTCGGGTTTGAACTCGCCAATTTTCAACTCAATCGCTACCAGACAGCGCAGCCGCCGGTGAAACAGCAGCAGGTCGATAAAGTATTCGCGGCCATCGCTTTCCAGCTTGAACTGGTTGCCCACAAAGGTGAACGCACCGCCCATTTCCGCCAGAAAACTGCGCAGGTTAGCCACCAGTGACTGTTCCAGCTCCCGTTCGGAATGCTGTTCAGCCAGACCCAGAAAGTCAAAGGTATAGTGGTCTTTGACGGCCAGCAGCGCCTGCGCCTTGATGCTGTCCGGCACCGCCGCATCAAAGTTGGTCTGCCCCAGCAGGTATTGGCGGTAGCTGTGGTTGTCCAGTTGATGTCGCAGCACGTTCTTTGTCCAGCCAAAGCGTGCGGTGGCGCGCAGGTAAAACTCACGCTCCAGGTCGTCTTTGCAGTGCGCCAGTATCAGCAAGTTCTTGGACCAACTGATTTCTGCAACCAGTGGTTGCAGTTTTGGCTTGTTTGCATAGTCATGGTAGAAGTCGAGCATGTTCCAAAGGTTACGCGCCGAAAACCCGTTGCGCCCAGGAAACTCGGTCTGCAGGTCGTTTGCCAGCGTCTGCACCACCGCCTTGCCCCAGCCCAGCTTTGCCTGGCGCTGGCTGATGCTCTGACCAATCCACCAGTACAGCCCGATCAACTCGGTATTAACTGCCCGCAGTGCAGACAACTGCCGCTGACGAATCTGTGTCTTGACCTCAACCAGGAAGTCGCCATAACCCACGGGGGCCAATGCATCAGAATTCATACTCCATTCCTCCCGGTGGCACTCGCTAACGCCCGCTGGCCTTGCCGTTGCTGGTTGCATTTGCCGTTTTGTACCTCTTTGGTATGCGCTCGATTCTTGATGAAGCCTTCATTGTGCGTGGCCTGGAGCCCAGCATCCATGAAATTTATGAACCATCCGTGCCAGATGTATTGGCCGCCGGACTGGCAACCACGGTCTGGAGCGTGGCGGAGTGAATCGGCTGAAGTCATGTCAGATGGCGCTGGCCTGACAAACAACCAGTGCATCCGCGCATCCGTGCATCAATGGTGGTGGCCGTGCTCGCCATGGACGTGCTTGTGGGCGATTTCCTCGGCAGTGGCGGCGCGCACTTCCACCACCTTGACGGTGATGCGCAGGGTTTGTCCCGCAAAAGGATGGTTGCCGTCCAGATGCACCACCGGGCCCTTGATCTTGACCACGTTGTAGATGCGATCAACGCCGTCTTCTCCATGGATTTGCAGTTGACCGCCGACCTTCACTCCGGGCGGAAAGTCCTTCTTGTCGATGGTTTTCACCAGGGATGCGTCGCGCTGACCAAAGGCGTTGTCGGGCGTCAAGGTCAGGGTCACCTGATAGCCGGACTCCTGGCCGTCCAGCGCAGCCTCGACCTTGGGGAAGATGTTGTCATACCCACCGTGCAGGTAGACCATGGGGTGGCCGTCGTCGTCAATGCGCTTTCCGTTGGCGTCGTTCAGCTTGACGCTCAGGGTCACGGCAGTGTCTTTTTCAATCTTCATGGATGATTTTTTTCAAGGATGTTTTCGATGGGCACGCATTATCGCTACAGTCGTTAATCCGCTCAACCGCTAGGCCACCGGATTTTGCGCAAGAAATTGTTCAAATGCCGCCAACGGCAAGGGCCGACTGAAGAGGTAACCCTGAAAAGCCCGGCAGTCGGCACTGGCCAGAAACTGTTTTTGTTCCTCGGTCTCGACCCCTTCGGCAATCACCGCCAGCCCCAGGCTCCGGGCCAGGGCGACGATGGTGCGCACGATGGCTGCGTCATTGGCAGAAGTGAAGACATCGCGCACAAACGACTGGTCGATCTTCAACTGGTCCAGCGGCAAGCGTTTGAGGTAATTGAGGGACGAGTAACCGGTACCAAAATCGTCCAGTGAAAACGTGACACCCCGCGCTTTCAGTGTGGTCATTTTGTCGATGGTCCCCTCGACATTGTTGAGAAACAGGCTTTCGGTCAACTCCAGCTTCAATTTGCGGGGATCGGCTCCGGTTTTATCCAGCACAGCCAACACCTGGGTGACGAAATCGGGGTGAAGAAACTGCTGGGCACTGACATTCACCGCCAACGAAAAATGCGCGAAGTGGGCCAAGTCCGACGACTCCCAGGCTGCGAGCTGTGCACACGCAGTCTCCAGCACCCAGTAGCCGACGGGCAGAATCAAGCCGGTTTCCTCGGCCAGCGGAATGAACTCCGCCGGGGACACCAGACCGCGTTGCGGATGCTGCCAGCGCACCAAAACTTCCGCTCCGGTCAGCCGACCGGCATCATCAACCTGGACCTGGTAGTGCAGCAGCAACTGTCCATCAGCGACGGCTCCGCGCAAATCCGCCTCCAGGGTGGCACGCCTGGTGACCGCCGCCTGCATCTCGGGATCGTAGAAACGGATGGTGTTGCGCCCGGCCGCCTTGGCCTGGTACATCGCAATGTCGGCCTTTTTCAGCAGCTCATCCAGGGTCTGCTGGTGGCCGACAAACAGCGTCGCACCCATGCTGGGCGTGATGCGGTAATCGTGCGTCTCGATGCGGTAGATCGGCTCCAGCGTGGCCAGAACCTTGTTGCCAACGATTTCGGTCTGGGAGGCGGCATCGTTGGCCGACGGGCTCAGGTCTTCCAGCATGACCACGAATTCGTCCCCCCCTAAGCGGGCCACGGTGTCGATTTCCCGGACACAGGAAACCAGCCGTTGGGCGACTTGTTTCAGCAGCAGGTCCCCCATATGGTGGCCCAGGGTGTCGTTGAGCACCTTGAAATTGTCCATATCAACAAACAGCAAGGCGCCGTGCTTGCCGCTGCGGGTACTGGTCGCCAGGGCCTTGCGCAGGCGGTCCATCAGCAGCCGTCGGTTGGGCAATCCGGTGAGGGAGTCGTAGAAGGCAAGGTATTTGATCTCATCTTCGGCAACCTTGCGGGCGGTGATGTCGGTCTGGGTGGCCACGTAATTACTCACCGTACCGTCTGCGGATTTGATGGCCGTGATGGTCAGCCACTTGGGGTACACCTCACCGTTTTTGCGCTTATCCCAGATTTCGCCCTCCCAGAACCCGGATTCGGCAATTCTTTGCCACATCGCCGCATAAAAGGCCGCATCGTGTCGGCCCGACTGGAGAATGCGCGGATTCTGGCCCACCAGTTCCCCGGCACTGTAGCCGGAGAGTTCGACAAAAGCCTGGTTGACCCGCAGAATCAGACTGTTGGCATCGGTGACACAGATGGCTTCCTGGGAGTCGAAGGCGGCAGCGGCGATCAGGAGCTGCTGTTCGGCCTGGCGGCGCATTTCCAGTTCCGTGGACATGCGCGCAAAGGCATCCTGCACGGCGTCGGCCATGCCATTGAACGAAGCTGCCAGCAGACCCATTTCATCGCGCGATTTGACCACCAGCCGGGAGCTATGGTCGCCGTCCTGGAAGCGCCGGATGCCTTCGACGATGGAAGTGATGCGCCGGGTCAGCACGTCGGCCATCCAGATGGCAATCAGGATGACCAAAACAACCAGCACACTGGTCGAGACGATCAGACCGCCAGCCGTATGGGACAGGTTGTCCTGGATCGCCTCGACCAGCGCCACACGCTGCAAGGCGAATTCCTTGTCCTGTTGCGCGATGACGCCCGCGATGCGTTGGCCGGAGGCCGTTGCAGCCTGGTGAAAGTCTGCAACATTGGCGCCAATCGTGACGAAGCCAAAGCCCCGTGGGTCGTTCGCATACTGGCCCGTGTGGTAAGGAATCGCCGCAGCGGTGGTCAGCTTCCACAAACCGGAGAAAAAGATGACGAACGAGCCGGAGCCGCCGTCGCGGGTCAGCTGGTCAAAACCCTGGCACTGGGGTCCAAAATTGAGGTAGCGGCAATCCAGGGCGATGGTCCCCGCCTTGACCAGCGCCTGCGCCGGTTTCTTCTTGAGGGAGGGCTCCAGAAAGGGGGGCGTTTGCGCCAGGAATTCAGACGAGGATTGGCCTGATGCCTTCCACGCTTCGTACAGCGACTGGTCCATCCACGGTGTTTCGGGCAGGCCGGTGTCTGCGTTGTAGCCGACGATGAAATAGTCGCGCGGATGGGAAATGGCCCGGCTCTTGTGATCCCATAAAAACGCATAGTTACCCTGGATGGCATCAATGATCGGTGTGTAGCGGGCTTCGGTCGGCATCAGCCGGTCGGTAAACTGGCGCAGATGGTCGTGGTCCAGCGCCAGAGTGACGTAGCCCGTCACCTTGCCATTGGCAACGACCGGGGTGGCCCAGCGAACAATCCCGCGAAACCGCCTGCCCACCGGATTTTCGGTGCCAGCGTAGGCGGATTGCTCGGGCGCAAAGGCAATACCCGCCTTTGCCGCCGCCTGCGGCGTGTAGGGTCCAACGACCTGGCTGCCGACGTAGCTGCCGATGACCTCCGACACGAAAATGTCACCCGGCTTGAGCGCTTGCAGTTCACTCCAATAGTTTTCCGCCTTGGCAAAGGTCTGGAGCCTATCCCGGATGTCCGCCAGCCCGGCACCGTTCCCGTTTCCATCCCCGGTGCGCACCTTGACCCGCTCCCGGCCATCAAGACCAATAAAACTCATCTCGATGAACAGCGGCCGCAGCTCCCGGCGGCCAAAATACTCCGGTGGCCGCGCATGGTAGTCCTTGGCATTGTCCGCCAGCTCCGCGCGGGCATTCGCCACGACCGGCGCCGGACCTTCTGCCGTTGCCGGCTCCCACTGCTTGCCATCAGCGGAAAGCCGCCATGGTCCATGGACAAACATGTCACGGTCACGGCCCAGCAAAAAAGCACGGTACTGCGCTTGGCCCGGCGGAACCTGGGCCGCCTGCATGATGTCCTGGTCACGGTCACGCAAAAAAGCGGCAATGGTGCGCGCGGTGTCGGTCGTCAAGCGCTCAATCGACTCACGCGAGCGGTCATCCAGCGCCCGTGTGGCATCATTGATGACGGTATCACCCACCATTCTGATGGTGCCCAGCATCGTGTCGGCCATGCCGGTTGAGCGTTCAACAACCTTGGCGCCAAGGAGCTCGGCACCTTGCCAGGCCAACGCTGCCAAAACCAGCAATGGCACCACCTTGATCAATACGAAAATGCTGACCAATTTCGAGCGGATACTAGAAATTTTGTTCAAAATCACCGGCAATACTCCCAAACCTCCCAAACCTCCCAAACCTTCCAAGCCCCAATCTCCCCAGGCTGCACTCTGGCATCGCCAGTATCAAGGAAATCTCTGGAACCTACGCCGCAAAGGGTTTTACAGCAATCTTAAAACAACGCTATGCACCCCATCGCCCAACTTTTCACCGGTTACTCTTTTGGCGCCCTGCTGGTGCTGGCGTTGACGCATTTCAACGTACACCAGTACCCGGAACAGCGCAGCGTGCGCTGGGTCGGCTGGGCCTTGCTCGCAGCATTGGCACTCCTGCAAACCGCCCACGCGGCCTGGCTGTGGGCCAGCTGGCGCTGGATGGATACGCCAGGCTACGGCGCGCTGCTCTTGCTGGTGGCACCCCTTTTCTACCTGCTGGCACGCCAGGTGTTCGAGCCGCAGATCGAAGCCCCCGGCGCCAAGGTCGTGGCCGCGCACCTGGCGCCCGCCGCCGCCGCCTTCACAGCGCCGCTGGACTGGACACTGCCACTGGCCTTCGGTCTGGGTTCCTTGTATCTGGTCTGGTTGCTGCGTGCACTGTGGCGCTTGCGCTCCACACGCGCGCAGTGGGGGGCTGAACTGGCCCTCCTGGCCCTGGCCACCTTGACGGGGGCCGTGGTGTGTGCCCTGGGTCTGCTGCAGGCTTGGCTGCCGGGGCAGGACTTTTTTGCCTGGTACGCCAGCGCCATTGGCCTGGCACTGCTGCTGGTACAAGTGTTGCTGGGACTGCGCCCGCAACTGGCGCAGGAGGTACGCGAAACAGCGCAGGCACTATCGGCACTCTCCTATGCCAGCACCACCCTGGGAGCGGTGGACGTGGACGCCGTGCTGGCGCAACTGGATGTGCTCATGCAGCGAGAACAGCGCTACCGCGACCCGGCGCTGAATTTGCCCACGCTGGCGCAGGAACTGGGCCTGGGTGCACACCAACTGTCCGAGCTGATCAACACCCGGCTGGGCAAGGGTTTTTCGCGCTACCTGCGCGAGCAGCGCGTGCAAGCCGCCAGGCACATGCTCCTAGCCGAGCGCAGCGCATCGGTGCTCAGCGTCGGGTTGAGCGTGGGATTCACTTCGCAATCCAATTTTTACGACGCCTTCCGCGAAATCGAAGGCATGACCCCAGGCCAGTACCGCAAGCTCGCCAGCAGCACGGACAAGGCAAAGTAAGCTGCATCTGCTGTTTTTTGCTCCTGATTGATCAATCGGGAGCGAAAAACGCTTCCTTTTTGGGAAAACCGGAGGTTTTTGTGCCGCCAAATGCCCACACTGAGGTCTTTACCGACGCGACCGGCATGACCGGCACGACCGGCACGACAAACCTACCAAGGAGTTTTCCATGCATATCCTGCTGACCGGCGCCACCGGCTTTCTGGGGCGCCACATCCACACTGCGCTGCGCCAGGCAGGCTACACCGTGCGACCAGTGGCGCGCAGTTTGGGACACGACTTTGCCCGGCTGCAAACGCCGCAAGACTGGGTGCCATTGTTGTATGGCGTGGATGCCGTGGTCAACGCCGTGGGCATCATCGGCCAGACCCGCACACAGCGGTTTGACGTGCTGCACACCCGCGCGCCACAAGCCTTGTTTGCCGCCTGCGAGGCCCAGGGCGTGCGCCGGGTGGTGCAGATTTCGGCCCAGGGAACGGATGCCAGCGCCTTCAGCGCCTACCATCTGAGCAAACGCGCGGCGGACGACGACCTGCGCAGCCGCCACCTGCAGGGCTGGGTGCTGCGTCCGGGGCTGGTGTTTGGCCCTGGTGGCGGCAGCCAGGCGCTGTTCCTGCGTCTGGCGCGCTTGGCCCGCATCCCGGTTCTGGGCGATGGTCAGCAGACGGTGCAGCCGGTGTACGTGGGCGACGTCGCCGCCACCGTGCGGACCTGCCTGGCGCAAAGCGACGACTCCAGCGGCCAGACCCTGGACCTGGTGCGCCCGCAACCCATCGCATTTGCCGATTGGCTGCACACACTGCGCCACCTGCAGGGTCTGCCGCATACACCGCTGCTGCACATTCCCTGGGCACTGGCGCATGCAGGGGCCGCTGTACTGGGTCCATGGTGGCCGCTGGCGCATGCCGACAATTTAGCGATGCTGCGCCAGGGCCACCGCGCCGACGCCAGCGCGTGGCTGCGCCTGTGGGGGCAAGTTCCCACGGCCCCTGAATCGGCCCATTTGACCGGGGGGACCACACCATGGACTACCTGACCCTCAAAACCCTGCACATCCTGAGCATGGTGCTGCTGTTTGGCACTGGCCTTGGCAGTGCCTATTACAAATGGATGGCCGACCGCAGCGGCCAGCTGCCCCACATCGCCGCAACCAACCGCCACGTCGTGCTGGCCGACTGGCTGTTCACGACCCCCACCGTCATCTTTCAGCCCATCAGCGGGTTGTGGCTGGCGCACCTGGCGGGCTGGCCCTGGAGCAGCGGCTGGATTGCAGCCAGCCTGGCGCTGTACGCCCTGGCCGGTGCCTGCTGGCTGCCGGTGGTGTTCCTGCAAATCCGCATGCAGCATGTAGCCGAAGCAGCGCTGCGCGCGGGTACACCGCTACCCACTGCGTACTGGCGTATGGCGCGTTGCTGGTTCTGGCTGGGCGTGCCCGCGTTTACCGCCATGGTGCTGGTGGTGGCGCTGATGGTTTTCAAGCACCTGCCCGGAGTAAACACATGAGCATGAACAACCACAGCCCGCTGGCACTATGCCTGGGCGCCGCCTGGGGGCAACTCTCCCCCACACTCCAGGCCCACTACCGGGGCGACAGCGTGCGCGAAGTCGGCACCCTGGACGTGGAATTTCCGACGTGGATGCGCCCCCTGCTATGGGCTTTGCAGTGGCTGGGCGCGCTGGTACACCGCAGCGCTCCCCAGGTGCATACCGTGGTGGAACGGCACACGCAAGACACACAAGGCACGCGCCAGACCTGGAAGCGCACCCTGACCTACGCCGACGGCCAGGTGCTACGCTTTGACAGCGTGTGGGTGCTGGAACCAGATGCCCGCTTGGTGGAATACATCAACCCCTGGCTCGGCCTGCAGATCGCCCCGCACGTGCGTGGCACAACCCTGCACTACGAAGGCGTGTGTCTGGTGCTGCGTCTGGGGCACTGGCGCTGGCGCCTGAGCGAACGCTGGCTGCTGGGCCACACCGTGATTGACGAATACGCCATCGACGAGTGGCACTTCGCCATGGACTTTCGCCTCATCCACCCCTGGTTTGGGCAAGTGTTTCGCTACGCCGGACGTTTTGCCGTGGATCAGAACAGCCAGCGTGCAGAACGTTATACGTAACATGGGTCAAATCAGCCATTTGCGCAGGCAGGACGCGCGGGTGCCGCTTTTATTCTGGTAGCAACGGACCATCCGCAGGTAGACCTTGCAGCATCTCCAGTAGTCCCGCCTCGTCGAGAACCGCCACCCCTAGCGCGTGGGCCTTGTCCAGCTTGCTGCCCGCTTCGGTGCCTGCGACCACGTAGTCGGTTTTCTTGCTGACCGAACCCGAGACCTTGGCGCCAGCGGCTTCCAGCATGTCTTTGGCCTGGTCGCGGCTCAGGGTGGGCAGGGTGCCGGTCAGTACAAAGGTTTTACCGGCCAGGGGTTTGGGTGGCGCAACGCTGGGCGTGTGTTCGGCCCAGGACAGGCCACAGGCGCGCAGTTGTGCGACGACCTCCCGGTTGTGCGGCTGTTGGAAAAAGGTGTGGATGCTCTGCGCCACGATGGGGCCTACGTCCTCGACGGCACACAGTTGCTCGGGTGTGGCGTGCATGATGGCGTCCAGCTGGCCGAAATGCCGCGCCAGAACCTTGGCCGTCGATTCGCCCACGTGGCGGATTCCCAGGCCGAACAGGAAGCGCGCCAAGGTGGTTTGCTTCGATTTTTCTAGCGCATCCCGCACGTTCTGTGCGGACTTCTCGGCCATTCGGTCCAAAGCGGCAAGTGCTGCGACATCCACGCGGTAGAGGTCGGGCAGGGTTTGAATCAGGCCACCATCGACCAGCTGGTCAACGAGTTTGTCGCCCAGACCCTCGACTTCGACCGCGCGGCGCTGGGCAAAGTGCAATATGGCCTGTTTGCGCTGGGCGCTGCAGTACAGGCCACCCGTGCAGCGGTAATCGGCCTCGTCTTCTTCGCGTACCGTGGCCGAGCCGCACACGGGGCATTGCTGTGGCATGGCAAAGACCGGCCCGCGCGCTGCGGGGTCGGCGGCGGGCAGGACACTGACGACTTCGGGAATCACGTCTCCCGCGCGGCGCACCACTACGGTGTCGCCCACACGCACGTCCTTGCGCCGTGCCTCGTCCTCGTTGTGCAAGGTGGCATTGGTCACGGTCACGTTGCCGACAAACACCGGCGCGAGTTTGGCCACCGGGGTTAGTTTGCCGGTACGCCCGACCTGGACATCAATGGCCAGAACGGTGGTGAGCTGCTCTTGCGCCGGGTACTTGTGCGCGACTGCCCAGCGGGGTTCCCGGCTGACAAAGCCCAGCTTCTGTTGTAAATCCAGCCGGTTGACCTTGTAAACCACGCCGTCAATGTCAAACGGCAACTGGTCGCGCAAGGCACCGATGCGTGTGTGGTACGCTATAAGTTCAGAAGCGCCCCTCGCTTGTTCCACAAGGTCTGTGACCGGAAAACCCCATGATTTCAGGGTTTGCAGCAAGTTGGTATGGGTGGCAAAGTCCGGCCCGCCTTGCTCGGGTGGTGTGACTTCGCCCAATCCATAGGCGAAAAAGCTCAGGGGGCGCTGGGTGGTGGTGTTGGGGTCGAGCTGGCGTACTGCGCCGGCAGCGGTGTTGCGGGGGTTGACGAAGGTTTTTTCCCCTTTTTCCCCGTCGGCGATGCGCTGGCGCTGGCGCGCGTTCAGGGCGTCGAAAGCGTCCCGACGCATGTAGACCTCGCCGCGCACTTCCAGGATGGCGGGTGCTTCTGCGGGCAGGCGCAAGGGGATTTGTTTGATGGTGCGGATATTTTGCGTGACGTCTTCGCCGGTTTCGCCGTCGCCTCGGGTGGCGGCCTGGACCAGCACGCCGTTTTCGTAGCGCAAACTCATGGCCAGGCCGTCAAACTTGGGCTCGGCTACATAGTCCACTGCCGGGTCGGCATCGCCCAGGCCCAGTTCCTTGCGTATGCGGGCATCAAAGCTGCGGGCGCCGCTGGGCTCGGTGTCGGTTTCGGTGCGGATACTGAGCATAGGCCGTGCATGGCGCACCGGCGCGAACTGCTCCAGCGGTTTGCCACCCACGCGCTGCGTTGGCGAGTCCGGCGTGACCCAGTCTGGATGGGCTGCTTCCAGCGCCTGCAGTTCCTGGAACAAGCGGTCGTACTCGGCATCGGGAACCTGGGGCGCATCGAGCACGTAGTACTGGTGGGCGTAGGTATGCAGCAACTGGCGCAAGGCGTGTAAACGTTCCTGGTGCTCCTGATGCTCCTGATCCGGCGATGTATTCATGAAAACAAGCGGCGCGCCAGCATGGAGCCTGCTGCCAGGTCGCGGCTGGCCAGCGTGTCGTAGAGTGCGGCCAGCTCCTTGCCGATGATGTCCATGGTCTCATCCGTCAGGCGTTGTCCATGGTCGTCGGTGACTACGCCATCCATGGTCTGTGCCAGACTGGTGGCGATGGCGCGCATGCGCTCGAACGGGTTTTCGGCCTGGTCCACCTGGGCCACATCGAGGTGCAGCACGATTTCGCGGATGGCGGACTGCGCGGGGTCTTCGGCCAGGGCGGCCTGGGGATCGAAACTCAGCACCAGCACCGGCGCACCGCCTTCCGTGCTGGCGGGCAGTACCATGCGCCCTGCGATTCCGCCGGATACGAAGCCCAGTCGCATGGCGCTTTGTTGCACGAAACCGGGGCTCCAGGATGCGCTGCGTGCGCGGATGGTAAAGCCCAGCTGGGCGTCGTGGGCGCTGGCAAACTGGTCCAGTTCGCGCGCGCGCACCACTTCTTCGAGCATTTCAGGAAATTCCGGCGTGGCATTGATCGCATCGGCAAATCCTTGGGTTTTTTGCACAAACTCGGAATATTCGATCTCGTTCAAGGCACCCGAGCGGTTGGCCAATTGCACGCCAGACTGAAAGGCACCGTAACGCCGCCCCGCTGTCGGGATTTCCCACGCCAGGGTGTCGAGGTTATACCCTTCGATGGTGAACAATTTGCTGCCCACACGGCGGGTGGTGGGCATGGCAGCCAGCGCGGCTTCACCCGTCAGTACGGTATTCGATGCATCGAGTGCAATCGTGGCGATCACGTCAATCAAGGGGTCCATGGCGGGCCGACGCGCCGATGGCGGCTGGGTTTCCATTTGGGATTCACCCAGAGTTGGTTCTTGTCCGGATAAACCACTGGATGCATCATCAGCGGATGCCTGCCGTGGGGCATTGCGGCGTGAACTCCAGGCGCCATGCGCCACTACGGCGGCCAGGATGACGCCGCCTGCAATTGCCAAACCAATCTGTAAATTGTCACTCATAGTTTCGTCGTGTGTATTACACCAATTACGTCAATTACGTCAATTACACCAATTACGCCAGTTCTGCCAGGGAAAGGGCCGCTTCCATATCCACTGCCACAATGCGCGATACGCCTTGCTCCTGCATTGTCACGCCAATCAGCTGCTGGGCCATTTCCATGGCGATTTTGTTGTGGCTGATGAAGAGAAATTGCGTTTCCCGGCTCATGCTCGTCACCAGTTTGGCATACCGTTCGGTGTTGGCATCGTCCAGTGGGGCATCCACCTCGTCCAGCAGACAAAACGGCGCCGGGTTGAGCTGGAAAATGGCAAACACCAGGGCAATGGCCGTTAAAGCCTTTTCTCCGCCCGACAGCAGATGAATGGTCTGGTTCTTTTTGCCCGGCGGCTGGGCGATGACCTGCACGCCTGCATCCAGGATTTCATCCCCCGTCATCACCAATCGTGCATTGCCACCGCCAAAGAGTTCGGGGAACATGCGGCCAAAGTGCTGGTTGACGGTATCAAAAGTACCCGAGAGCATGGCGCGCGTTTCGGCGTCAATCTTGGCAATGGCATCTTCCAGCGTGTGCATGGCCTCGGTCAGATCCGTGTTCTGGGCATCGAGAAACTGCTTGCGCTCGCGTGCGGCACCCAGTTCATCCAGTGCGGCCAGGTTCACCGCGCCCAGGGCCGTGATGTCCCGCTGCAGGCGTTCAATCTCGCCTTGCATGCCGGACAGGCGCACATTGCCATCGCGTATCGAGTGTTCAAGTACTTCAAGGTCCGCCTTGGCGGCTGTTAACTGCTCGTCGTATTGGGCAAAACCCAGCTGCGCGGCTTGTTCCTTGAGTTTCCACTCGGTAATCTTCTGGCGCAGCGGCTCCAGCGCGCGCTCCAGCTGCATGCGCCGCTCGTCGTTGGCGCGCAACTGGGCGGTCAGGTCATCGTATGCGCTGCGTATGTCACCCAGCGCCTTTTCCCGCTCCAGCTTGAGTGCCAGCGCATCTTGCAGCCCGGCCTGGGCGGATGCATCGGTCAATCGCTCCAATTCCTCCTGGGCGCGCCGGGTCTCGGCCAGAACGGATTGGGTCTGCTGGTTGGCCGTATCCATCGTTCGCGCCAGTTCGGCGCTGCGCGCTTGCAGGCTACGCCGGGAAAAAACGGCTTCCTGAGCCTGGCGTTCCAGGCCGCGCTGCTGTTCGCGCGCCAGGGCGAGTTCTTGCTGCACGTCTTCGACACGCTCTTCACATGCGGCATGAAGCTCCTGGCTTTGGGCCAGTTCTTCGTCCAGCGATTCAAAGCGGGCCTCGGCTTCTGCGCGGCGCTCTTGCAAATCATCCAGCATGGCACGCACTTCGTGCAGATCGGCGCCGATTTGTGCGCTACGCGCGCGGGCCTGTTCGGCCAGTTGTGTCAGGCGCAAAGCCTCAACCTGTAGCTGGTGCGCCTGGGACTGTGCCTGGCTGGCTTCGCGCTGCGCACTGGCCAGGCGTTGTGCCGTTTCGGCGTAAGTGGCTTCGGCACGTGCTGCTGCTGCGCGTGCTTCGTCGGCAATCAGGATTTGCGCACGCCATTCCTTGTCCAGGTTTTCAATTTCCTGCGCGCGTGCCAGCAAACCGGCCTGCTCGGAATCGGGTGCATAAAAGCTGACGCTATGGGCGCTGACCGCATGCCCGGATGGGACGTAGAACACCTCACCCGGCTGCAACTGTGCGCGTTGCGCCAGTGCCTCCTCCAGATGGTGGGCGGTGTAGCAGCCATGCAGCCAGTCGGCCAGCACGGTCTTCTGGTCCGGGTCATGGATGCGTAGGAGATCGAACAGGCGCGGCCAGGGCGCAGCGCTTGCTGGTGCGCGTTGCGCAGTCGGTGGGCTGATGAAGGCCAGTTTGGCGGGCGGCGCGTCGCTGGCAAAGGCACGTGCCAACTCCAGGCGCGAGATTTCCAACGCCGCCAGCCGCTCGCGCAGGGCGCTTTCCAGGGCATTCTCCCAACCCGGCTCGATGTGAATGCGTGACCAAAGGCCGCTCAGGTGTTCCAGACCATGCCGCTGTAGCCAGGGTTGCAGTTTGCCATCGGTCTTGACTTTATCCTGCAGCGTTTTGAGGGCTTGCAGCCGGGCCGCCAGTTCGGCTTGCCGTGTGGATTCGTCCTGCAGCCGGTTGTGCTGGATGCGCCGGGCCTCGTCGCGCTCGGGCAAGGCATCCTGTAAATCCTGCAGCCGTGCCTCGGCAACCGCTGCGTCCTCCTGCGCTTGCGCCCATTGCTGGTTGGCGTGCTCCAGCGCCGCCGCATCGGGCGCCAGCACGGCACGGCGGTCCGATTCCAGGCGTTCGCTGCGCGTAGTCGCCTGGCGAGACTGTTCGTCAATGCTGCGTTGTTCGGCTGCCAGAACCTGAATCTGTTGCTGCACCTGCATCACGCTGTCGCGCTGGGCTTTGGCGGCCAGCTGTGCAGCGTACAGCCGCTCTTCCAGTTCCGGCAGTTGCTGCGCCTGTTCGTCAAGCTGGGCTTGCATCAGCTCGACCTGTTCATCGCCCAGCAAGGCCGACTCAGTGATGCTTTCGGCTTCAGTCTGTGCATCCTGGCGGCGCGTTGCCCACTGCCCCAGCTGCTCCTGCAATACGGACAACCGCTGCTCCACCTGCTTGCGGTTTTCGACTACAAAGCGAATCTCGGCTTCCAGGCGCCCCACATCGGTGCTGGCCTCGTACAACAAACCCTGTGCCTGGTTGAGCTGGTCTCCGGCTTCGTAATGGGCCATCCGCACCGCTTCCAGCTCGGCTTCCACATGGCGCAAGTCGGCCATATTGCGCTCCAGGGCATTCACGGCTACCAGGCCTTCCGACTGGATTCGGGTCTGTTCTGCCTGGGCCTCGGCGCGCTTCAGGAACCACTGCTGCTGTTGTTTGAGGGTCACCTCGGCTTGCAGCGCGTTGTATTGTTGTGCCACGGCAGCCTGGGTTTCCAGCCGTTCGAGGTTGGTCTGCAGTTCGCGCAAAATATCTTCGACGCGGGTCAGGTTCTCGCGCGTGTCGGCCAGGCGGTTTTCGGTTTCGCGGCGGCGTTCCTTGTATTTGGAAACACCGGCGGCTTCTTCCAAAAACATACGCAAGTCTTCCGGCCGGGATTCGATGATGCGGCTGATGGTTCCCTGGCCAATGATGGCGTAGGCACGCGGCCCAAGACCAGTGCCCAGAAATACATCCTGCACATCGCGGCGGCGCACCGGCTGGTTGTTGATGTAGTAGCTGCTGGTGCCATCGCGCGTGAGCACGCGCTTGACGGCGATCTCGCCAAACCGGCTCCACTGGCCGCCAGCGCGTTGGTCGGCATTGTCAAAAATCAACTCCACGCTGGAGCGGCTGGCGGGCTTGCGTGTGGTGGTACCGTTGAAAATCACATCCTGCATGGATTCGCCGCGCAACTCACTGGCCCGGCTTTCGCCCAGCACCCAGCGCACGGCATCCATGATGTTGGATTTGCCGCAACCGTTAGGCCCGACCACCCCGACCAGTTGGCCCGGCAACAGGAAGTTGGTTGGTTCCGCAAACGACTTGAAACCGGATAGCTTGATGGAATTAAGACGCACGGGAGGTAAATGGCATGCTTGCTTGCGGCGCGAAAACCAAGCGCCAAAAGCCGCAATGATACCGTGCGGCATCTGGCGTTTGAATGAGCGCATTCGTCTGCGGCGCTGTCTCTGCAAAAAACATAGCTACTACCGCTTATCCCATAAGGCGTACAGCCAGATTTGCCTTGAATTTTGCCCTTCAAAACGGGTCAAGGCGATGCTGATACCGCCATGAGGCATCAAAACGGGCCGTTGTCGGGTGTTTTTGCATGGCAAATCGGGCTGTAAGCCTTATGGGATAAGCGGTAGCAGCTATTGTATCAGGAGCATTTTGGCTTTGGCTGGGAGTATCCCGGAGCCTGTCACAAATCCACCCGGAAATCGACGCTGGTATGGTTTTTGGCGCTGTCAACACCCAAGTGCGCCGTTTTCTTCTACTGGTTTTGCCCGACCAGTTTGCCATCGAGCGCCGGAAGGCGCAAATTTCGTGGCTCCCGCAACTCCCACAAAGTGCTGTGCTGTCCCGCTTTAAGTGGGAAACCTCGGTGGGCTTCCCACCTAAGTCGGGACAGGAATGGAGTTATTCCTGTGGGAGCTAAAAGCTGCAATAGTCCTTAATGCTGGACAACAAAATTGGCCGTCCCACTCACCGCAGCCGCACCCGCTGCCGGAACGTTGGCACCTAAAGCGGCCGAAAACTGCGCGAAATTCAGGTTGCCGGCCACCTCACCCGACGAAGCGTTGGCACCCAACTGGTAGATAAAACTGGATGCACCCAGGACTTGCACAATAGCACCGTTGGATAGCATGATCTGCACAGCGTTATTGAAGAAGCTGCTGGACGCAATCGTCATGCCATTGGCCAGTTGGACAATGTTGGTGCCTTCGGTGTCGATGATTTTTGCCGTCACCGCGCCGCGCAGAGTGTGGGGGCTGATGATGTAGGTATCGTTGCCGCCACCACCGAAGTAACTGTTTCCAGCCGTGAGCACAAAAACATCATCGTCCAAGGTGCCGGGAATGGTATAGGGCGTGGTGTTGCCTGCAATTCTCACCATAACACCGGCCGTATTTCCATTGCCGACTGTGTTGATACCCGTCACCGTGTAGCTTGTCGCAGCCGATGGCGCAACCGTGCAAGTGGCCCCCGTAGTTCCCGCGCACGTGCCGCCCGTCCAGGTGTAGCTGCTTGCTGACGGGTTACATGTAGCCGTCAGGGTTGAACTGGAACCAGCGCTAATGGTGGGAGGGTTGGCGCTGAGGGTGCATACCGGGGTGGCAGTGATTACGGACTGTCCACCGCGCACTAACCGAACCGCGCCGTTGGTGCTACGGAAGTTGTTGCTGGCGTAGCCATCGTTGAAATAGACGTACAACGCGAGTTTCGAATCGACGGCATAGGGAGAACCCGACCAAAAGGGAGAATCGGGTGGTGTTGCCGGAAAAACGCTGCTGTTGATCGTCGGTCCTGGATAAGCGATGCTGTAGTCCACCAGACTCACCAGTTCGTCTTGCGTAGGCACGCGCCAATCACTTTGGCCCGCAAACGTTATTGTGCCAGTGAGCTCATTGGCTTGGTCAAAGGTGTAGGTACTGGTGGCGGTGCCGCTGCACGTGCTGCCGGTCCAGGTTTGACCTTGCGCGCAACGCTTCCATGTCAGATTGGTCGGCGTATGCGTGACCGTGCCATTGCTGTTGTCTACGTAGTCGCTCGTTGGGCGCGTGATGCCCAGCAAAGGGCCAAAAGACTGTCCACCGCGCACAAGCCGGACCGCGTAGTCGTTGCTCCGGTTGGTGTCGTAGTAGGCGAAGCCATAGCCGAAATGGACGTCCCACGCACTGTTCGAATCGCCAGCATAGGGAGAACCCGACCAAAAGGACGAACTCGGCGTATTCGGAAACGCTGCATTGTCAATTGCCGGGTAAACCGAGCGATCCAAAATTGTTTGCAACTCGCGGATATTGGGTAAGCGCCAGTCGCTTTGGCCTGCAAATGTCACCGTGCCGGTTAGCGCGTTGGCTTGGTCGTAGGTGTAGGTGCTGGCTGTGCCGGTGCAGGTGCTGCCTGTCAAGGTCAGGCCCATTGCACAGCGCATCCAGGTGAGGCCGGTTTTGGGGTCAGTGACGGTGCCGTCAGTATTGATCGTAAGGGCTGCTTGGGCGAAAGGGGCTACCAGCAGCAGCAAGCAGGCAAAGAGCAGTGCTTTGAATAGGTTGGATGTAGATTGCATCATGGTCTCCCTTTGTAATTCGGTGTTTGGGGACTTTAGCAGAAGGTTCAGAGGGGATAGTCAATATTTTTCGTGCTGTCTCTTTTGGACTAAATTTGGCTTCAAGGATTATGGGGTGTGCGGGTGAAGCTCTTATTTCGAGAGCATCCAAAGCTGTGACGGCTATCCATTGATCGCCACACTGCACGGCAAGCAAGATGGCTGATGCCTTTGTTCAGGGGAACGGGTGCTGGATGCAAAATCACTGGCAGAAGTCTTTGACGAAACCCGGCATTGACGCACGCTTGCAGCGCAAAAACCGGCACCGAAAAGCCGCAATGATACCGTGCGGCGTCTCAGGCCGGGTTGTCGATGTCCACGAACACGTGCTCCAGCCCCCATTCGGCAGCGATTGTGCCTGCCAGCGCCAGGACACCATAACGCTCGGTGGCATGGTGGCCGCAGGCCAGATAGGCAACCCCGCACTCCCGCGCCAGATGCACCTGCGGCTCGGAAATCTCGCCGGTGATGAAGGCATCGACACCGCAGGCAATGGCGGCTTCAAAGTACGACTGCGCCCCGCCGCTGCACCAGCCAACGCGCCGCACAGCACCTGTCTTGCCCGGAATCAGCAGTACAGAACGGCCCAGCACAGCCTCGACCCGTTCGGCCAAGGCCTGGGAATTTGGAAATGTTTGTTCGCCAATCCAGCCAAGCTGTTGTTCGCCAAAGCGGCCCGTTTCCTGCAAGCCCAGCCGCGCACCAAGCTGTGCGTTGTTGCCCAGCGTGGGGTGGGCGTCCAGCGGCAGGTGGTAGGCGATCAGATTGATATTGTGGGCCAGCAGCAGCGCCAGGCGTTGGCGCAACCAGCCTGTGACCCGGCCATCGTGCCCGCGCCAGAACAGGCCATGGTGTACCAGGATAGTATCGGCCTGGTGGGCCACGGCGGCTTCGATCAGGGCCAGGCTGGCGGTGACGCCGGAGACAATCTTGCGCACCTCCTGGGCACCTTCCACCTGCAAGCCATTGGGGCAGTAGTCCTTGAACTGGTGGGGCTGGAGCATGGCATCCAGCGCGGAAAGTAACGTTTGGCGGTCGGTCATGGTGATGGAAATGTCTCAAGTGTACTGTCGCAACCTGCCCCGGCGGCAATCCAGCGCAATGCCAGGCGGCGCCATAACGCGGCCACAGGCCAGGGCAAGGTCGCTGCATGCGCCACCGCACCGCAGTGGTAACGCTGGTGCGCTGCATCCCATTGCAGCAGATGGCAAGCGCCGCTGCGTTTGCGCGATGCCAGCACGCCTAACGGGCAGGGCTCGAACAGGCAACAGACCCCGCAGCCATTGCAGGGCGCGCCCGGCGCGGGCTTGGGTGGAGCCTGTGCGTGAATGGGAATGATGCGTTCGGTGCTGGTTTGCGTGTGGGCCATGGCAGGGAGGCAATATATCGCAATATCATATCACCCGTGATATGAAAAACACCAAAACTGCACTGCAGGTGCGCCTCGCAAGCCTCCGTGGCACGTTTTTAGCCTCAATTTGGCCTCAAATTAGCATCAAATCAGCCGCTAACCGCCGTGGGACAAGCGGGGACAGCTACTGAAAACGTAGTAATAAGAGCCTGCCCCCTCCGCAGTGGCACGCACTCTACAATTGCGCCTGGTCAATGCACGATTGATCAATTGATTGATTGACTGATTGACCGCCCGCCTGGAATTACCATGAAACGATTTTGGTTATTGTTCTCCCAAACCACCACTGTACTGCTGGCGGTCTACTTTGTGGTGCTGACCCTCAAGCCGCAATGGCTGGCACGCGCACCGGGGGGCGAGCGGTCGGTGTCTTTCGTCGAGGCGCCCGCGCCATTGGCGATGGAAGCGCCCGTGGGCAGCTTTCGCCAGGCTGCGCAAAAGGCATCGGCTGCCGTGGTCAGCATCAACACCAGCAAGGCGGCGCGCCGCAATCCCAATGCCAGCGATCCGTGGTTCCGGTTTTTCTTTGGCGACCAGGGCAATGAGCCACAAGCGGGGCTGGGCAGCGGGGTGATCGTCAGCCCCGGTGGTTACATCCTGACCAACAACCACGTGGTCGAAGGGGCCGATGAAATCGAGGTGGTGCTCAATGACAGCCGCGTGGCCCGCGCCAAGGTGATTGGCACCGACCCGGACACCGATCTGGCCATCCTGAAAATTGAGCTGGAACGGCTGCCGGTCATCGTTCTGGGCAATTCGGACCAGGTTCAGGTGGGCGACCAGGTGCTGGCGATTGGCAACCCGTTTGGCGTAGGCCAGACGGTGACCAGTGGCATTGTCAGTGCACTGGGCCGCAACCAGCTGGGCATCAATACCTTTGAAAACTTCATCCAGACCGATGCCGCCATCAATCCTGGCAATTCGGGCGGTGCCCTGGTCGATACGCAGGGCAATCTGCTCGGTATCAATACCGCGATCTACTCGCGCTCAGGGGGTAGCATGGGCATCGGGTTTGCCATCCCGGTGTCCACTGCCAAGCAGGTGCTCGAAGGCATTGTCAAGGACGGCCAGATCACCCGTGGCTGGATCGGCGTGGAGCCCAACGACCTGTCCCCTGAACTGGCCGAGACCTTTGACATCAAGACCCGCCAGGGTGTCATCATCACCGGGGTCTTGCAAAATGGCCCTGCGGCCCAAGCCGGTATTCACCCTGGCGACGTGATCATGAAAATTGCCGACCAACCGGTCACGAACGTCGCCCAGTTGCTCTCTGCAGTGGCCGCCCTCAGGCCGGGCGCGGCGGCACGGTTTTTCATCGAACGCAAGAACCAGCCGCTGGAGCTGGAGGTCACGCCCGGCGTGCGCCCCAGGCAACGCACCAGACCACGTTGATATTATTTTTATAGCTGCACCCGCTTGTCGCATAAGGCATGCAGGCTTTATTTGGCAACACTGTACACTCACACACATTATGGATGCTGCACAAACGATTCGGGACGCGGTAGCACGGGTTCAGGCATTGCGCCTGGAAACGCAGTCCAAGCCTGCGCTACTGGCGGCCACCAGCGCTGTTAAGCACTTTCAGGCACAACGGTTTGCCGGTGCCTATGCCGATTTATTGCAGTCGCAAGAATACGGCAGCGCGGCGCAGTTCTTTCTGGTGGAGCTGTACAGCGACAAGGACTATTCGCAACGCGACCTCCAGTTTGCGCGCATCGCCCGTGGCTTGCAAACCTTTTTCCCCGGCCAGGTCGTGGCAACGGCCGTGGCCCTGGCCGAGTTGCACATCCTCAGCGAGGAACTCGACCACCAGATGGCACTGGTCTGGATGCAGACCGAGACGGATTCTGCTGTGGAAACGGACAATGTTGAACGCTATATCACGGCCTGGAACACCGTCGGCAGGGTCGAGGACCGCAACCGGCAGCTGGAAATGGTGTTGCGCATGGGCGCCGAAATTGACCACCTGACCCGTACACCTGGGCTGCGTCTGATGCTTAGAATGATGCGCCGCCCCGCCAACGCCATGGGCCTGGGCTCCTTGCAATCCTTTCTTGAAGCCGGATTTGACACCTTTGCCAGTATGTCGGGCAAAGAGTCCCGGGCTACCGAGTTTCTCCAGACGATCCGTACGCGCGAGTCGCAATGGTTTGCGCGGCTTTTTTCCACCGACAGGCTGGCCTGTGTATCCGAACTGCGCGCGTGCCTGGCCGCAGCGACAACACCGGCCTTGACACCCGTATTAAGCGCGCAACCCATCACCAATGGCCAATGACCCATGAAAATCCTCGTTTTGCACGGCATCAACCTCAATACGTTTGGCAAGCGTGACCCCGCACACTACGGCAGCGTCACACTGGACGAAATCAATGCCAGCCTGGCCACACTGGCGCAGGAGCTGGGCGTGGAGCTGGAGTGCTTTCAAACCAACCATGAAGGTGCGATGTGCGACAAAATCCACCATGCCCATTCTGACCTGGTGGATGCTGTTTTGATCAATGCGGGTGCGTGGACGCATTACAGCTATGGCATCCGCGATGCCTTGGCCATTTTGAGCTGCCCGATTGTCGAAGTGCACATGTCCAATATCCATGCCCGCGAATCGTTTCGCCACGTTTCCGTGTTGTCCGATGTTGTAAGGGGCCAGATTTGCGGCTTTGGCGTCAACAGCTACCTCCTGGCCCTGCGCGCCGGCGTTAGCGCTGCACAAGAGGCAAAAAACAAGCCGGTCACATAAAAAGTCGCAAAGTCGCATAACGCGGCGTTTACCAAACTTTACAGCGGCTTCAAATGCGCTGCATACCAGGCCCGGTGCGGTTGCGTACACTGCTGGCATGAACCAACACCTGTTGATAATCGAAGACGACGCCCGGCTGGCGGCGATGGTCGCGCAGTACCTGGAGCAGTCCGGGTTTGGCATCAGCCGCGCAGGCGATGGCCATAGCGGACTGGCGCGCTTGACGCGGCCTGAACAATCGGGTGCGGCGATTGACCTGGTGATTCTGGACCTGATGCTGCCCGATATGGACGGTCTGGAGGTCTGCCGCCGTATCCGCACACTCCCCGGCGCGCTGGCGCAGACGCCGATATTGATGCTCACCGCCAAGGGCGATGCGATGGACCGCATCATCGGGCTGGAGGTTGGCGCCGACGACTATCTGCCCAAGCCGTTCGAGCCGCGTGAGTTGCTGGCCCGCATCCGGGCCGTCCTGCGCCGCCGGGTAGATGGCCCGCCCGGCGCCAGTACGGTGTTGCAGTTTGGTTCCCTGAGCATTGACCGCGATGCCCGCAACGTTGCGGTCAACGCCGTGCCCTGCGAACTGACTTCGCACCAGTTCGATTTGCTGGTGGTGCTGGCCGAGCGTGCGGGGCGGGTGTTGACACGCGAGCAGATCATGGAGGCGGTACGCGGGCGTGAGCTGGATGCCTTTGACCGCTCGATTGACGTGCACATGGGCCGGATTCGCGCCGCCATTGAGGCGGACCCCAAGGCTCCCAAGCGCATCCTGACCGTGCGCGGCGTGGGCTACGTGTTTGCGCGGCACCAGGATTGAGGCGTTTGCAGGGCAGCGTACGCAGCACACGCCATGAACAAGCCATGAACAAGCTCTACCTGCGTATCTGGCTGGCGGTTGTTCTGGCAGTTGCGGTACTGACTTTACTGGTGGGGTGGGCCTGGCGCATGGCAGCCGATCCGCCGCTGCGCGAGGTGGTGGCGCGCAACGCCGCCGGGGACATCATCGGCCATGGGCGCGTCCGCCTGGGGCCTGGGCCACCCGGTCCCGGTCCACGCGGATTCCCGCCGGACAGGCCACCACCCGATCCCGCAATGCAGGGCCGCAATGGCGAAGGCCCGGAGTTTGATTTGCGCATGCGCGATGGCCAGACCATCCACATGCATCTGCCACGGCCACCACAACCGGGCGGGCGTGCGCCCTTTGGCTTTTTCTGGTCGCTGGCTCTGGTGGCCGTGGCGGTGGCGCTGGCAACGTATCCGATAGTGCGCCGTCTGACGCGCCGGCTGGAAGCCTTGCAACACAGCGTCGAACAATGGGGCGATGGCCAGCTGAGTGTGCGTGTTCCCGTAGGTGGCGATGACGACGTGGGTTTTCTGGCGCAACGTTTCAACCATGCGGCGCAGCAGATCGAAACCCTGGTCAAAACCAGAGATGCGCTGCTGGCTGCGCAAAAGTCCTTGCTGGCCAATGCCTCGCACGAGCTGCGCTCGCCACTGGCACGCATCCGCATGGGGCTGGAGCTGATGGATACGGATACGCCCAAGGGCACTGCAGCCACAGCTGCCAGGGACGAGATCGCGCGCAATATCAGCGAACTCGATAGCTTGATAGAAGAAATTCTGCTGGCCAGCCGCCTCGATGCGCACGAGGCCGACCTGGGCACCATCGAGCAGGTGGACTTATTGGGCCTTGCCGCCGAGGAGTGCGCCCGCACGGGTGCCAGTCTGGAGGTGCAGCTGGTGCAACCGGGTGGCAACGAACTGCTGGTGCCCGGCGTGACCAAACTGCTACGCCGCGCGCTGCGCAATCTGCTGGAAAATGCCCGGCGCCATGCGGGTGGTGAGGTCTCATTACACCTCACAGCCAACGCCAGCATGGCGCTGGTGCGGGTGTGCGACGGCGGTCCGGGGGTGCCCGAAGCGTTTCAGGAGCGGATTTTCGAACCCTTTTACCGTCTGCCGGGGGCTTCCGAGCGCGATGGTGGCGTCGGATTGGGTTTGGCTTTGGTCAAATCGATTGCACTGCGCCACGGCGGGAGCGTGGCGTGCAACAACCGGATTGAAGGTGGCGCGTGCTTCGAAATCCGACTGCCGCTGGTGCAAAAACCTTAGCGTCCTGACTTGAAGTTGGTAAAGGTGCGGGTCTGCACCTTGCGAATGGCTTGCGGCAAGGCGTCCGGGGCGATCATGGTCTTGGTGGCGGCTTCGTCCAGGAAGATGGTCTTGTTGTCGGCGACTTCCTTCTTCACAAACTTCAGGGATGCGGCGTTCGGGTTAGCATAGAACACCTTGTTGGTCAAAGAGGCATGCACTTCCGGGCGCAGGATGTAATTGATAAACAGGTGGGCGTTTTCCACGTTCTTGGCATCCTTGGGAATGGCCATGCTGTCAAAGAACAGCGTGGCGCCAGTCTTCGGAACCAAAGCCTCGATGACAACCGGGGTCTTGTTTTTAGCCTTGGCTGCGCGGTCACGAGCAATGTTGATGTCGCCCGAAAAACCCATCACCAGACAGGTAGCACCACTGGCCATTTCTTCGATATAGCCCGAAGACGAGAAGCGGGTCACAAAGGGGCGGATGTCCTTGAGCACCTTGGCGGCAGCGTCATAGTCCGCAGCATCCTTGCTAAAGGGGGACTTGCCAGCGTACAACAAGGCAGCGGGTATCACTTCCGAAGCTGAATCCAGAACGCTGACGCCGCACTTCTTGAGCTTGCTCACGTACTGGGTGTCAAACAACAGGCTCCAGGCATTGTCCGGCATAGGCATGTCACCCAGCGCTGCCTTGACCTTGTTGACATTGATACCCACGGTTACGTAGCCCCAAAGCCAGTTCACCAGGTACTGGTTGCCGGGATCGACCTTGCCCAACTGTTCCAGCAACCCCTTGTCCAGATTACCCCAGTTGGTCAGTTTGGTTTTGTCGAGCTTTTGCAGCAGGCCGCCTTCAATCTGGGTCTTGGCAAAGTGGGCGCCGGGCACCACGATGTCGTAGCCGGTTTTGCCAGCCACCAGCTTGGCGTGCAGGATTTCATTGTTGTCGTAGTTGTCATAGCGGACCTTGATGCCGGTTTCCTTCTCGAAATTCTTGATGGTGTCCTCGGCAATGTAGTCCGACCAGTTGAAGATATTGAGCACCTTCTCTCCTGTGGTCTGCGCACCAACCGTACCCAGCAATGTGCTGCCGACAAGTGCCAACGTCACGCTGAATTTTTTATAACCATGGGCCATTGAATCAGTCCTTTCCGTACTGGAATTTGAAAGACGTGGATTGTACTGAGCATTGGTGCGCCGGGCGGTGCGGTGATGGGGTGCGATACTGGGGGTACGCGGACGTGATTTTCCGCGCGTTTTATGCTTTCACCTTTGCCCACCCCTTTGATGCAGCTTGACCCGGTTGCTACCTTGCACTTGCTGGATGATCCACAGGAATGGAGCGCGTTCAGTCGGCCTGTAATTCAGCAGGGTGAGCAGGGCGGGTTGTGGGAATCCAGCGTGGTGGTGGAGGGTATGCATTGTGCGGCGTGCACCCTGACGGTGGAAGATGCCTTGCTGCGGACAGCGGGCGTGCACCGTGCCCAGGTGAGTCTGGCCAGCCGCAGGGCCAGGGTGATCTGGTCCGATGCACAGGTAAAACCTTCAGCCTGGATGCAGGCCGTGCAGGATAGTGGCTACCGTGCTGTGCCGGCCAATGATGTATTTGCCAGTGAGCGCCGCAAACTGGAAACGCGCCAGGCGCTGTGGCGCTGGTTGGTGGCCGGTTTTTGCATGATGCAGATCATGATGTACGCCTACCCGGCCTACACCGCGCATCCGGGCGATTTGAGTGCCGAAATGGAGCATCTGTTGCGCTGGGCCTCGTGGGTGTTGACGCTGCCGGTAGTGTTTTTCTCGTGCGGTCCATTTTTTCGCAATGCCTGGCGTGACGTGGTGCGCATGCGCATCAGCATGGATTTGCCGGTGGCCTTGGGCATGCTGATCACTTTCGTGGTCAGTACGGCGGGCACGTTTGAACCCGATGGAATTTTCGGCCATGCGGTGTATTTTGATTCGCTGACGATGTTCGTCTTCTTTTTGTTGAGCGGGCGTTGGCTGGAGTTGCGCTTGCGTGACCGCACGGCGGGTGCCTTGGAAGCATTGATGAACCGTTTGCCAGACAGCGTGGAGCGCTTGCAGCCGGACGGAAGTGGTGAGCGCGTGGCCTTGCGCCGTGTGGCTGTGGGGGACCTGGTACGCATTTATCCGGGGCAGTCTTTTGTTGCCGATGGTGTTATTGTGCAGGGCGAAACCCTGGTGGATGAGTCCTTGTTAAGCGGGGAGTCCCGGCCTCTGGTGCGTGGATTGGGTGCGCACGTTCTTTCTGGCAGCCACAACCTCAGCAGTACTGTGGATGTGCGGGTGGAGCGCGTGGGTGCGGATACACGGTTTGCAGAAATTGTGGCCTTGATGGAGGACGCATCGGTCAACAAACCCCTTGCAGCGCAATTGGCGGACCGCCTGGCCAAACCCTTTCTTCTGGCGGTGCTGGTTGCAGCAGTGGGGGCTTGTGTCTGGTGGTGGAGCCGCAATCCGGGGCATGCGGTGATGGTGGCGGTGGCCGTTCTGGTGGTGACCTGTCCGTGCGCACTGTCGTTGGCAACGCCTGCGGCGGTGCTGGCTGCTGCAGGGGTATTGGCGCGCAGCGGTGTGCTGGTGCGCAGATTGCAGGCGTTCGAGACACTTGCGGCGGTTGATACCCTGGTGTTTGATAAAACCGGAACCTTGACACGTGATGCGGTAGTACTGGTTTGCGTGCGCACACGCCCTGGTGTATTGGATGCGCAGGCATTGGCGATGGCAGGCGCACTGGCCCGGCATTCATTGCATCCGGTGTCCAGGGCATTGGATGCAGCAGCTACAGCAGCCCATGGCGATAAACCCGTGGGCGAATGGACATGTACTACGGCGACGGAGGTGGTCGGACAGGGCATTACCGGTACGGTCGCACAACCTGATACACCGAATGCTGTTTTGCGTTTGGGGTCAGCAGCTTTTTGTGGCGTGTCGCCTGAGCAAGGGGAAGGTTTGTATGCCTATCTCAGCGATGCGGCGGGGTGGCTGGCAACTTTTGCGTTGCAGGAGGATATTCGCTCCGAGTCCCGCGCCGTTGTTGCGGCTTTGATGGGGGAAGGTGTTCGCGTTCATATGCTTTCCGGTGATCGTGCAGATGCTGCGGCACGGGTTGCAGCGCAGGTAGGCATTGCTGCTGCGTATGTTCGCGGTGGTTGTTCTCCCGATGACAAACTGGCTGCGCTGCGCCAGTTGCAAGCGCAGGGTCGCGTGGTGGCAATGGTGGGGGATGGTTTGAACGACGCTCCGGTGCTGGCTGGCGCCAATGTGTCGTTTGTCCTGGGGCAGGCGGTGCCGCTGGCACAGGCCAAAGCCGATTTTGTTGTTATGGGTGGACAATTGTGGAGTGTCGCGCAGACGTTATTGCTGTCGCGGCGAACAGCTTCCGTGGTGCGACAAAATCTGTGGTGGGCACTTATCTATAACGCGGCTTGTGTGCCTTTGGCGGTGATGGGATGGTTGCCCGCCTGGCTTGCAGGCCTGGGGATGGCCGCCAGTTCCTTGCTGGTTGTGCTGAACGCCTTGCGTTTAACCCGTTTCGTGTCCCGTGAAAAGCGGATGTAAGGCGATAGAAGGTGATGTAATGGACATTTTGTATTTGTTGATTCCTTTATCCGTGGCGCTGGTGTTCTTTATACTCGGGGGACTTTGGTGGGCCGTTCACAGAGGCCAGTTCGACGACATCGAGGCCGAGGGTGAACGAATTTTCAGGGATTCACAGCACTAATTCGGCATTAAGTTAGCGCGGGCTGTGTGACTTTTGAGTTGACTTGATGGAAGTCAAGTTCAAAGCGCATGCCCTGTTGGAGAATCCGCCGGGTTTCATAGAAGAAGGGGAAAAAATGGCGTTTGCAAATCAACAGGCGACGGTTTACAACGATACCGTTGTGCGCCAGTTCGCCATCATGACCGTGGTGTGGGGCGTTGTTGGCATGCTGGTGGGCGTGATCATTGCAGCCCAGCTCGCGTGGCCTGAATTGAACTTTGGTATTCCGTGGATCAGCTACGGCCGCTTGCGACCTTTGCATACCAACGCGGTCATTTTTGCCTTTGGCGGCTGCGGTTTGTTTTCAACCTGCTACTACGTGGTTCAGCGTACCTGCCAAGTGCGCTTGTTTAGCGACAAGCTGGCGTCGTTCACCTTCTGGGGGTGGCAACTGGTGATTCTGGCTGCAGCCATCACCTTGCCTCTGGGATATACCTCCGGCAAGGAGTACGCCGAGCTGGAGTGGCCGATTGATATATTGATTACCCTGGTCTGGGTTGCCTTTGCCCTGGTCTTCTTTGGCACCGTCGGTACGCGCAAGGTGAAACACATTTACGTGGCCAACTGGTTTTTTGGTGCATTCATCCTGGCGGTTGCCCTTTTGCATCTGGTCAACAGCGCTGCGGTGCCCGCCGGGTTGATGAAATCCTACTCGGTTTATGCCGGTGTGCAGGATGCCATGGTGCAGTGGTGGTATGGTCACAATGCCGTCGGCTTTTTCCTGACCGCTGGTTTTCTGGGGATGATGTATTACTTTGTTCCCAAGCAGGTCGGTCGTCCGGTGTACAGCTACCGCTTGTCCATCGTCCACTTCTGGGCCTTGATCTTCACCTACATGTGGGCGGGTCCGCACCATTTGCACTACACCGCCTTGCCTGACTGGACACAGTCCCTTGGCATGGTTTTTTCCCTGATTCTGCTGGCGCCGAGCTGGGGCGGCATGATCAATGGCATCATGACCCTGTCGGGTGCCTGGCACAAGTTGCGTGACGATCCGATCCTGCGTTTCCTGATCGTGTCCTTGTCCTTTTATGGTATGTCCACCTTTGAAGGTCCGATGATGTCGATCAAGACCGTCAACGCCCTGAGCCACTATACCGATTGGACAGTGGGCCATGTGCATTCGGGTGCCTTGGGCTGGGTGGGTCTGGTGACCATGGGTTCCATGTATTATCTGATTCCCAGACTCTTTGGTCAGAAGCAGATGTACAGCGTCAAGGCCATTGAGATTCACTTCTGGGCGGCGACCATCGGTATCGTGATCTACATCGCAGCGATGTGGATTGCCGGTGTGATGCAAGGGCTTATGTGGCGTGCAATCAACGCCGATGGCACCTTGACTTACACCTTTGTCGAGTCGGTCAAGGCGAGCTTTCCGTTTTATGTCTTGCGTTTGCTGGGTGGTTTGCTTTATCTGGCGGGCATGCTGATCATGCTCTGGAATACCCTGAAGACGGCGACCAACGGGCGTGCGTCCGTGGTAAATGTTCCTGCCGTCGTGGCGCATGCTTGAGAAGGAATAAACATGGCAAACAACACGAACCAGACTGGTTTTTCGCATGAAAAGGTGGAAACCAGCAACTTCCTGATGATTGTGCTGATCCTGCTGGCTTTATTGGCTGGCGGGATGGTTGAGATTGTTCCGCTGTTTTTCCAGAAGTCAACGACGCAGCCCATCAAGGGTTTGCAACCGTATACCGCCTTGCAATTGGCGGGCCGTGATATTTATGTCCGCGAAGGTTGCTACAACTGCCACTCCCAGATGATTCGTCCGTTTCGGGCCGAAACATTGCGTTATGGGCATTATTCGGTGGCTGGAGAGTCGGTATATGACCATCCATTCCAGTGGGGCAGTAAGCGTACCGGACCGGACCTGGCGCGGGTGGGGGGCAAATACAGCGATGTCTGGCACCAGGTGCATCTGATCAATCCGCGTGATGTGGTGCCTGAGTCCAATATGCCTGCCTATCCCTGGCTGGAAAAAACCCTGGTTGATGCTGGGGTGATGCCTGCCCACATGAAGGCCTTGCGTGCAGTGGGTGTGCCATACACCGACGAGCAGATTACCAAGGCAGGCAACGAGGTGCAAGGCAAGACGGAGCTGGAGGCGCTGGTTGCCTATCTACAGGTCTTGGGCCTGGCGTTGAAATAAGTGATAAGTGTCCTGGAGTTTGCTATGGAAATCGATATCAACACCCTGCGATCCCTGGGTACGGTAGTCAGTTTCGCAATCTTTGTCGGCATCCTGTGCTGGGCTTGGTCCAGACGGCGTTCCGCCGACTTTTCAGAAGCGGCCAATTTGCCGTTTGAGCAGGATTGACCCCTCGATACCCAAGGATAAGAAATGAGTGACATTAGTAACCTTACCAATGACTTTATCAGTGACTTCTGGTCGTTCTACGTAGCCGGCATCACTCTGGCAAGCATTCTTGCCTGCGTTCTTTTGCTGTGGTTCAGTGGCAAGGCCAAAGCCATGACGGCCAGTGACAACACTACGGGTCATGTGTGGGACGGAGATCTGCGCGAGATGAATAACCCGCTGCCGCGCTGGTGGGTGTGGATGTTCATCATCACAATCGTGTTTGCGTTAGCCTACCTGGCCTTGTATCCTGGCCTTGGCGCTTACAACGGCAAATTGGGCTGGACTGAGCGGGGGCAATACGACGCTGAAATCAAAAAAGGCAATGATGAGATTGCGCCTTTGTACGCCCGGTTTTCCTCGATGAAGCCAGAGGATGTCGCACGCGATCCGCAGGCGCATGCGATTGGTGAGCGTTTATTCCAGAACAACTGCTCGCAATGCCACGGCTCCGATGCACGCGGTTCAAAAGGTTTCCCCAATCTGACGGATAACGATTGGCTGTACGGCGGTGCACCGGAGACTATCAAGGAAACAATCACCAAGGGCCGCATCGGCAATATGCCACCGATGGCAGCTGCAGTGGGCAGTGCCGATGATGTGAAAAATGTGGCCAATTATGTTTTAAGCCTTTCCAAAAGCCCGCATGACGCTGCCAGGGCTGAATTGGGGAAGGCTAAATTCATGGTGTGTGCTGCCTGCCACGGCGTTGACGGCAAGGGAAATCAGGCCTTGGGCGCTCCTAACCTTACCGATAACATCTGGCTCCATGGCTCTGGCGAAAATGCCATCATTGCCATGGTCAATGGCGGCAAAACCAATCCGATGCCGGCCCAGGCCGAACGCCTGACCGAAGGCCAGATTCAGGTGTTGGCATCCTACGTCTGGGGCTTGTCGAATGGTGGCAAGGCCGGTAAGTAAGGAGACTGTATGCCCGATGCAAACGCTGCTGATTCCCAAGTCCCCTGGTGGAAATTTGGTTACGTGTGGCTGGTGTTGGCCGGCCCTGCGGTCGTGGTGGTTGCATCATTGGTTACCCTGTACTTGGCCATGGTGGGCAAAGACCCGGTAGTCGATGAAGACTATTATCGCAAGGGCATTGAAATCAATCGCTCATTGGCGGATAACCCGGACAGTCTGGTACCTGCTGTCCAGGCACGCAACCACGCAACGACCGGAGTGAAGTCCGGGAAGTAGGTTTGCGCTCCTGTTTTGTGAGCTATTCCCGCACATTCCATGCGGGCTATAGACTGAACTGAGACTTTACAGTTGCCGCTGGATCATTTTTGCGGGCCGGTTGGCGTAGCGCAGTTTGGCATCGAGTTCTTCGAACTGCACTGCCGCAGCGTATTGGTTATAGGGGCTATAGGCGTTTTCCTTGAGCCAGTCGCACTCGGCTTGCAGTGCAGGCATGCCGTCGATCCGGGTGCTCCAGACTTTTTGTTCAGCACTCCAGCGGTAACCGCGCGCTTTGAGCTTGTCCTTGGCGTCAAAGGGGGCGTTGCTGGCGTACAGGCGGTAGCTGGGTTGTTCGGCCTTGGCCATCAGGTGCGCCAATCCGGTGCTGTCCGAACGTGGCAGGGGGCGCGCCAGAATGGCCAGTAAGGCGTGGCAGTCCATTTCTGCGCGGTGTGCATCGTAAAAATAACCCAATTCCAGAGCCAGGCTTTCAAGTTTGGCAGAGCTGCGTCCTTGCTCCTTCCAGTCGATATCAGCCAGGGAACAGGCCCACGCCAGATCACAGAATTGGGGAATACGTGCTTCGGCAAAAGGCCGATCAAAGTCGGCGTTGTGTGCAATCACCAGGTCCACGTCGGCCAGTAGTTCGGCGATGCGGCCCTCATCCAGTCGCTGGTTGCGTACCATTGCCGTGCTGATGCCGGTGAGCGTCTCAATCTCCTTGGAGATGGGAATGCCGGGGTCTTCGAGTCCATCGTAAACTTGCGCCAAGCCGACGGGAAGGCCGCTGGCGATGTCGACATCCATACGCAACATGGCCAGTTCAATGATTTTGTCCTTGCTTTGGTTTAGTCCGGTTGTTTCGGTGTCCAGCAGCAAAACGTGGCGGATGGTTTGTCCCGGCACAGGTTCCGGCCAATGCAGGCGCGGTTGCAGGCGACGCAGGACGCGGTAATCCGGGTGTGCTTCCAGCACACGGGCCATGGCCTCGGCGTTGTTGTCGGTTTCAGCAGCCAAGGCTATGGGTGCCATAGGTGCAACAGTCCGTTTGCGCCGTGTTTTTTTTACCGTGGGCGCGGTAGGTAATTCGGCCACAAATGCAAATTCGATCTGCTGTTGCTCGTTGTTCAATGGGTCCTCCGTGGGGCACGCAAGCTATCATGGGGCGCATTATCGTTGGAACCTGGCAATGGCAACTTCTACCAATCAAGCTTCCCGAATCCTCAAAGGCGTTCGCATTCTGAGTCTGGCACTGAATGTGCCTGGGCCGGTGGCGTTGATGCGCTGCCAGAAAATGGGGGCGACTTGTATCAAATTGGAACCACCGGCGCCTGCAGGGTCGCCACCGGGCACGCTGGGTGATCCTTTGGGACTGTATAACCGGGCTGCTTACGATGTGCTGCACCAGGGCGTGCGTGTGCTGCGTGCCGACCTGAAAACCGGACAGGGGCAAAAGGTTTTGCACAAGGAACTGGCCCGGGCCGATGTGTTGCTGACGTCCTTTCGCCCCTCGGCGTTGCGCAAACTTGGGTTGGAGTGGAAAGCCTTGCATCGACTCTACCCCGCACTGTCACTGGTTGCTATCGTCGGTGCGCCGGGTGTGCGCTCCGAAGAGCCTGGGCATGATCTGACGTACCAGGCAGAGGCTGGATTGGTGTGCGGACTGGAATTGCCGACGACGCTGTTTGCCGATATGGGCGGTGCGTTAATGGCATCTGAATTGGTTCTTGCCGCCCGTTTGCACCAGTTGCAGACTGGAAAAGGTATGCGCCATGCGATAGCCCTGTCAGAAGCGGCAACATATTTGGCATTGCCTCGTGCCTGGAGTCTGACCACTCCTGGCGCAGCGGTGGGCGGCGGGCATGCGGGTTACCGCGTTTACCCTTGCAAGGATGGCAGAGTGGCGCTCGCGGCCCTGGAGCCGCACTTTGCGGCTGCTCTGGCCGAGGCCGTGGGCATGACCAGGTTTCAATTCATGGCCATGTTTGCACCCGAAACCCGTCACGTGATAGCAGCTTTTTTGCTGACCCAAACCCGTCAGCAACTTGATCAGCTGGCATTGGAAAAAGACATTCCCCTGTATACCTTGAGCTGATTTACACCCCGTAGGTCGGGATTTATCCCGACGGTCGGGTTGAAACCCGACCTACTTTAGTGCGTTCCGTATTCTCTCAGGACATCTTCGTACAAAGTCATGTATTGCTTGGCTGCGGCTGCCCACGAGAAATTCTGCGCCATACCGCGCACCATCAGGCGATACCATGCGTCGCGATCACGGTAGGTGCTTACTGCGTGCATGAAGGCTTGCGTCAGCGCGGACGAGGTGGGTGGGCCGAACACGAAGCCCGTTGCTGTGTCTGCCTCACGGGTTTCGTTATTCAAGTCAACAACCGTGTCAGCCAAGCCACCAACTCGGCGGACGATGGGTACAGTGCCGTAACGCAAGGCATATAACTGTGTCAGTCCACAAGGTTCGAAACGTGAGGGCACAACCAGCGCATCGGCTCCGGCGATCACACGATGAGCCAGTGCTTCACTGTAGCTCAAATGCACTGCCACGCGCCCGTGGTAGCCTCTGGCCACAGCCCTGAACGCGGCTTCCAGGGATGGATCGCCGGTTCCTTGTACCACCAACTGGGCATCCTGGGCACGCTGGTCTTCTGCAACCGCAGTCAGGGCTCCTAGCAAAATGTCGAGTCCTTTTTGCGAGGTCAGACGGCTCACCATGGCCACTAGGGGTGCGTTGGGGTCGACGCGCAAATCCATTTCCTGCTGCAGTGCTGCCTTGCAGGCGGCTTTGCCTTCCAGCGAGTCAATCGAGTAGGTCTGCGCCAGAAACTGGTCCGTAGCCGGGTCCCACACCACGCCGTCAACACCATTCAGAATTCCCGAAACACTGGCTCCGCGTGAACGTATGACGCCATCCAGTCCGCAGCCGAATTCGCTGGTGGCGATTTCACGCGCATAACTCGGACTTACCGTCGTGACACGATGTGCAAACTTCAGGCCGGCCTTCATGAAGGAGAATTGGCCGTGGTATTCCAGGCCACCGGGTACCATCAGTCTCGAAGGCAGGTGTAGCAAATGAAAGTCTTCGTCGGAGAAAACGCCCTGGTATGCCAGGTTGTGCACCGTGAAGATGGTGGCTGCACTGGTGGCGGGGCGGCAACTGACGTAGGCGCAGGCCATGGCGGCGTGCCAATCATGGGCATGTAGCACATCAGGGCTCCAATCAGGATCGAATTCGCCTGCAGCCATGTGGGCTGCAACCCAGCCCAATAGTGCAAAGCGCTGTACGTTGTCTGACCATTCGCTGCCATCCGGAGCCTGGTAAGGGCTGCCTGATCTACGGTAGAGGTAAGGTGCATCAATGACGTAGGCAACGATTCCGCTGTTGACCATGTTCCCCACGCGCAGAGTCACCTGACCCGCACCAAAAACGGGGCCAATGTCACAAACGGGCAGCAGCCCCTCGACACCTTTGATGATTGCCGGCAATCCAGGCAAAAGCAGGCGTACATCGGCACCTTGCTCAATGAGCGCCTGGGGAAGGGCGCCTACCACATCGGCCAATCCTCCGGTTTTGACCAGCGGAAATATTTCCGCTGCAACATGCAATACCTTCATCCTGTGATCCTACGTAACATGTCGGGTGTGACCAATGTTATGCCGTTGGGTGTGCGGAAAAAGCGCGCAGCATCCGCTGCAGGGTCTTCCCCAATCACCATGCCCTCTGGAATGGTACAACCGGAATCGACCACTACACGTGTTAGCCGGGCTCCGCGTCCGACGATGACGCGCTGCAGCAGCACGGATAGATCCACTCTGGCGTATGAATTGATTCGAACATTTGAAAATAAAACCGAGCGGTTGACGTGGCCGGAAATGATGTTGCCGCCAGAAACAAGGGATTCAATGGCAACGCCCACGCGATCTCCCATGTTGTGTACGAACTTGGCTGGGGGAACTTGCATCTGGTAGGTCCAGATGGGCCAATTCCGGTCATACAGATTGAGCAAGGGACGGGTTGCGGTCAGGTCGATATTGGCTTCCCAGTAGGCATCAATGGTTCCCACATCGCGCCAATATGGAGGGTCTTCTGCTTCTCCATCCTCAGAAACACAACTCAATTCGAAGGGATGGGCTGCAGCCTGGTGGTTGCGCACGGCGTTGGGGATGATGTCCTTGCCGAAATCGTGGCTGGATTGGTCATCCAGCGCATCCCTGGCAAGCTCACGGTAAAGATACTCCGCATTAAAAATGTAGATGCCCATGCTTGCCAGCGAATGGTCTGGATCGCCCGGTATGGTGGGTGGGTCAGCCGGTTTTTCAACAAAGTCGGTAATCATGCTATTTTCATCGACGGCCATGACGCCAAAGGCGGTGGCATCGGTACGCGGCACTTTAATGCAGGCAACCGTGCATTCCCGCCCCTTGTCCACGTGATCGGCCAACATCAGGGCGTAATTCATCTTGTAAATGTGGTCGCCCGCCAGAACCAGGATATATTCTGGTCCGTAACTTTCAAGAATGTCGTGGTTTTGCAGTACGGCGTTGGCGGTACCCACGTACCAGCTTTCATCGTCATTGCGTTGCTGAGCCGGAAGCAGATCGACAAACTCGTTCATCTCCGGCTTCATGAAAGCCCAGCCATGCTGCAGATGCCGCAACAAGCTGTGCGACTTGTATTGGGTGATGACGCCGATGCGGCGAATTCCGGAATTCAGACAATTGGAGAGTGCAAAGTCGACAATGCGAAACTTTCCTCCAAATAAAACCGCCGGTTTGGCCCGGCGGTCAGTCAGACCCATCAGGCGGCTACCGCGTCCGCCGGCAAGCACCAATGCGATGGTGCGTTTGGGAAGCTCAAGACTTTGCGCTAATTCTTGCGGTTTCATGTTGTATCCTTTTCGATTAAATTGCAGTGAGATAAAAGACCACTTCTCAACTGCGGCTACATCTTAATGATTTAGACGAACACTCAGGAGCAAATCACCAAATATTTCAGCAAGTAATTTCCAGTGGGCACAACACGTGCGAGAATTTCCCCCGAATTGGTGGAGCGCTGGCGCTCCCCTTGACCTGATAATCAATGAACACTACCGAAGGAGACTTACGTGACATCAAACCATCCAATCGCAAAACATGCCCTCGCTGCTCTGATTGAAGAGCATTTGCTCAACACAGTGGGGGTTGCCTCGGACGATGCAACCCGCACAGACCTGATGCAGGCAGTGGCTCAGGTAGCGCGCCAACAACTTTCCCAGCGCTGGGTCGAGACGCAGGCCACCGAGCGCTCCGAAAAAGCACGCCGTGTGGTCTATTTATCGATGGAATTCCTGATGGGCCGCAGTCTCTCCAATGCCCTGGCAGCGTTGAATTTGACCAGTGGTGCGGCCGTCGGCCTTGTGCAGCATGCCCAGACGCTGGAGGAGGTTGCCGACCGGGAACCGGATGCTGCTTTGGGCAATGGTGGTCTGGGGCGTCTGGCTGCGTGTTTCCTGGATTCCATGGCTACCATCGGGTTGCCATCTTTTGGCTATGGCATCCGTTACGAGTACGGCATGTTCTCGCAAGCCATTCACAAGGGTGCACAGGTGGAGTATCCCGATCCATGGCTGCAGGATGGCACTCCCTGGGAGTTCCCTCGCCCCAATATTTCTTATCCGGTACGTTTTGGTGGGTGGGTCGAGCAAGTCAATGGCAATCCCGTATGGCGCCATGCTGGCGAAGTTGCGGCAAAAGCCTACGACATGGTGGTTCCAGGTCACGGCACCGAGCATGTCAGCACTTTACGCTTGTGGAAGGCCGCAGCACCCGCCCATATTGACCTGGGCGCTTTCAACACGGGTGACTATGCACGTGCGGCCAACACCAAAAATGAGTTTGAAAATATTTCCTGGGTTCTTTATCCCAATGACAGCACGCCAGCCGGGCGTGAGTTGCGTCTGAAACAGGAATATTTCTTTGTTGCTGCTTCGGTGCAAGATTTGATCAAGCGACATTTGCTGGAAAACCCCACACTCGACAATCTTGCCGACAAAGTGGCTATCCATCTGAACGATACGCATCCGGCGATTGCGGTTGCGGAGTTGATGCGTCTGCTGTGCGACGAATACCAGATGGAGTGGGATAAGGCCTGGACCTTGTGCGGCAAGACGTTTTCGTATACCAACCACACCCTGATGCCCGAGGCGCTGGAGACATGGCCCGTTAGCCTGATCCAGCACGTGTTGCCGCGTCACATGGACATCATTTACCGTATCAACAAGGAGTTCATGGAGGCTGCATCGTACTTTCGTCCCTACGACAACGGCTTTCTGGAGCGTCTGTCCCTGATTGACGAACGTGGTGAGCGCCGCGTGCGCATGGCGCACCTGTCGGTTGTCGGAAGCCACAAGATCAATGGCGTCTCGGCCCTGCACTCTGACTTGTTGGTGAAAACCATTTTCCATGACTTTGCCGAAATGTGGCCCGAGCGCTTTACCAATATGACCAATGGTGTCACGCCACGGCGCTGGCTGGCGCAGGCCAACCCAGCTTTGTCGGGGTTGCTGGATGAAACGCTTGGGACCCACTGGCGGCTTGATCTGGATTTGCTCAAGGGTCTTAATGCCCATCGCAAGGACGCTACCTTCCAGAAGAAATTCATGGCCGCAAAGCATCAGAACAAGGTGCGTCTGGCGAACTACATTGAGCGTACCACCGGCGTCAAGGTCAGTCCGGACAGCTTGTTTGATGTCCAGGTCAAACGGATTCATGAATACAAGCGGCAGTTGCTCAATGTGTTGCATGTGGTTACGCGTTACCAGGCCATTTTGGCGAACCCCAAGGCCGACTGGGTACCGCGCACGGTGATTTTTGCCGGTAAAGCAGCATCCAGTTACCACTCGGCCAAGTCGATCATCCACCTGATTCACGATGTGGGGCAGGTCATCAACAACGATCCGAAAGTGGGCGACAAACTCAAGGTCGTGTTCATCCCGAATTACGGTGTTTCGGTTGCCGAAATCATCATGCCTGGCGCGGACTTGTCCGAGCAAATCTCTACTGCTGGCACCGAGGCCTCCGGCACCGGGAATATGAAGCTTTCGCTCAATGGCGCACTCACCATTGGTACGGACGACGGTGCCAATATCGAAATCCGACAGAACGTCGGCGATGAAAATATTTTCATCTTTGGCTTGAAAACTCCCGAGGTGCGTGCCCTGCGGGTGTCCGGCTACCAGCCGATGCGTTACTATGAGAGCCTGCCCGCACTCAAAGCAGTGCTCAATGCCATTTCTGCCGGCGAGTTTTCGCCCGGTGATCCGGGACGCTACCGTGGGCTGATGGAGTCTTTGGCCTGGGGTGGGGACCATTACCTGTTGCTGGCAGACTACGAATCCTACGTGGCAGCCCAGAACAGGGTGGATGAGCTCTATCGCCAGCCTACGCGCTGGTGCGAGTGTGCCATTGCCAATGTGGCTGGTATGGGCGTGTTTTCGTCTGACCGGACAATCCGTGAATATGCCAGCCAGATCTGGCATATCACGCCTCCCAAGGTTTGAGTAAATCAAGTAACTTCATGTTGAAATCCCGCGTTATCGAACAGATTTGTCACGGCAGTCACGGAGACCCTTTCTCCATTCTGGGGCCACATGCCTCGGGTGTCGGCAAGGTTTCCATCCGGGCATTTTTGCCCACGGCAGAAAAGGTGGATGTCATTGCTGCAGGCACCGGCCTGGTGCTTGGCAGCATGAAGATGCGCCATCCGGACGGCTTCTTCGAGGCCATTTTGCCTGCGGAGTCGGATACGCACCATCCGCACTATCCACGTTACCAACTGAAGGTACAGTGGTCGGGGGGATTTCAAGCTGTGCTCGAGGACCCCTATCGTTTCGGGGCCGTGCTGGGTGACATGGATGTGTGGCTGCTGGCAGAGGGCACCCACTTGCGGCCCTATGAAATGCTGGGGGCGAATCAGCGTGTGATGGATGGCGTCAGTGGCACTTCCTTTGCCGTCTGGGCGCCCAATGCCTCGCGTGTCAGTGTGGTAGGCGACTTCAACCACTGGGATGGCCGCTGCCACCCTATGCGCCTGCGTCGGGAGTGTGGTGTCTGGGAAATTTTTCTACCTGGGGTGGGGCTGGGTACCAAATACAAATTTGAAGTCCGCGCGCACGATGGCCACGTTTTGCCGGCACGCTCCGACCCTTACGCGCGCCAGGCAGAGTTGCGCCCGGCGACGGCCAGCATTGTGGCGCCCATGCCACCACTGCTGCCGTCTTCCATGCAGCGCCGTGAGGCGAATGCCCTGGACGCGCCGGTTAGCATTTACGAGGTGCATTTGGGGTCGTGGCGGCGCATCGTGGATCCGCAGACAGGCGCACAGCGCTGGCCGACCTGGGATGAAATGGCGGATTTACTGGTCCCTTACGCCCAGGACATGGGCTTCACCCACCTGGAGTTGTTGCCTGTCAACGAGCATCCTTTTGATGGTTCATGGGGTTATCAGCCGGTAGGAATCTACGCGCCTACCGCACGTTTTGGCCATCCCGATGGACTAAAACGCTTGGTGGAACGTTGCCATGCTGTTGGCATTGGTGTGTTGTTGGACTGGGTACCGGCGCACTTTCCCACTGATTCACATGGATTGGGCTATTTCGATGGCACCCACTTATACGAGTATGCCGATCCGCGTGAAGGGTTTCACAACGACTGGAGCACCCTGATCTACAACCTGGGGCGCACCGAGGTGCGTAATTTTCTGATTGGCAACGGTTTGTATTGGCTTGAGCGTCACGGGATTGATGGTTTGCGCGTGGATGCAGTGGCTTCCATGCTGTACCGCGATTACAGCCGCAAAGCGGGTCAATGGATTCCCAACCAGCATGGTGGCCGTGAAAATCTGGAAGCCATTGCGTTCCTCAAGAGTATGAACGAGGTGGTGGGTATTGAGCGACCCGAGGCCATTACCCTGGCCGAGGAATCCACGGCATTTCCAGCTGTATCGCGGCCGGTCTATTCGGGTGGTCTGGGTTTCCATTTCAAATGGAACATGGGGTGGATGCACGATACCTTGCAGTACATCAAACGCGATCCGATCTATCGCAAATACCACCACGGAGAGATGACGTTCGGCCTGATCTATGCCTTTAACGAAAATTTTGTCCTGCCCATCTCGCACGATGAAGTCGTGCATGGCAAGGGTTCTTTGCTGAACAAGATGCCTGGCGATAGGTGGCAGAAGTTTGCCAATCTGCGCGCGTATTTGGGTTTCATGTTTGGTCACCCCGGCAAAAAGTTGTTATTCATGGGTTGTGAGTTTGCACAGGAACGCGAATGGGATCACGACCAGAGTCTGGACTGGCATTTACTGGATGACCCTATGCATGCGGGTGTACAGCGTCTGGTACGCGACATCAACCATCTGTACAAATCGACGCCTGCACTGTACCAACTGGATTTTATGCCTACCGGTTTTGAATGGATCGACCATGCGGATGCGTCACGCTCGGTGTTCAGTTTCATTCGTTATGGCAAGGATATGGCCACGTTCATTGTGGTGGTGTGTAATTTCACTCCCGCAGTACACCACGGTTTTCGGCTGGGGGTTCCGCAGCCCGGCGAATACCGCGAATGCCTCAATACCGACTCTGCCTACTATGGTGGCAGCAACGTGGGTACACCGCTTGGCCGGGCGGTTACCGAACCCAAGGAATGGAATGGCAGGGCGCATTCTATTGTGTTGACTTTGCCACCGTTGGCCACGGTGATGCTTGAATGGAACGCATGAAAACTGTATTGCAAGCTGGAAATCCTTGGCCTTTGGGCGCGAGTTGGGACGGTCAGGGCGTGAACTTTGCTGTGTTTTCTGCCCACGCGCAGGGCATGGAGCTGTGCCTGTTCAACGAGGACGGCACGGTGGAAGTAACCCGGTTGAAGTTTCCCAGCCATACCAATGACATCTGGCATGGCTATCTCCCAGGTGCCAAGCCTGGTCTGGTCTATGGTCTGCGTGCGCACGGACTATGGCAGCCCGAGCAAGGCCACCGTTTTAATCCACACAAATTGCTGCTGGACCCTTACGCGCAGGACATTGTGGGACATTTTGAGTGGCGGGAAGAGCATTTTGCAACCAGTCGCAACAACCCGCAACAGCCGCTGGATACGCGCAATAACGCCCAATATGCGCTCAAGGCGCGGGTAGTGGACGAGCAGTTTGACTGGGGGGATGACCGTCCGCCATTGGTGCCCCATCAGGACATGGTGATCTACGAGGTGCACGTCAAGGGATTCTCGCAGATGAATCCAAAGGTGCCGGAAAACCTGCGCGGTACCTATGCCGGTCTGGCACATCCTGCATCCGTTGACCATGTCAAACGCCTGGGCATCACCAGCGTGAGTTTGCTGCCGGTGCACTACGCCCTGGATGAAGAACGCCTGGTCAATATGGGGTTGTCCAACTATTGGGGCTATAACACGCTGGCATTTTTTGCTGTCAATCCCAAATATGCGTCTAAAACGGATACGCAGACGGCGCGCAACGAATTCCGCGCCATGGTCAAGGCGCTGCACGCACAAGGAATCGAGGTGCTGCTGGACGTGGTTTTCAACCACACGGCCGAGTCGGATCAGCTGGGCCCCAATCTGAGTTTCAAGGGGCTTGACAATGTAAGTTATTACCGCCTGCGCCCCGATTTTCACCGTTACTACGAAAATTTCAGTGGCTGTGGCAATACGCTTGACATTCGCAACCCGCGCGTTTTGCAAATGGTCATGGACAGTTTGCGCTACTGGGTTGGCGCCATGCATGTGGATGGCTTCCGCTTCGACCTGGCGCCCGTTTTGGGGCGTGGTGACCACGGATTTGATCGGGGGGGCGCTTTTTTTACTGCCATCGCGCAGGATCCCGTGTTATCACGTGTCAAGATGATTGCCGAGCCATGGGATATTGGCCCCGGTGGCTACCAGGTCGGGCAATTTCCGCATGGCTGGCTGGAGTGGAACGACCATTTTCGTGATGCCATGCGCGGCTTCTGGTTGCACGACGGGCAACCGCGACGCACCCGGGGTGATTTTGCCATGCGCTTGTGCGGGTCAGCCGATCTGTACCAACACCGCCAACGCCGCCAGCGCATGCCAGTCGAGTCGGTCAACTACGTGGTCTCGCATGACGGCTTCACACTGCGCGATCTGGTGAGTTACAACGAGCGCCATAACCTGGCCAATGGTGAAGACAACCGCGATGGTCACGGCAACAACCTCAGCTACAACTGTGGGGTTGAGGGGGACTGTACTTATCCCGTGATCAACGCCTTGCGTGCGCGCTTGCAACGTGTCATGCTGGCGGTGACCCTGCTGGCGCAGGGTACGCCGATGTTGTGCGCGGGCGATGAATTGGGGCACACCCAGGATGGCAATAACAACCCCTACTGCCAGGACAACGCCATCACCTGGATCGATTGGCTGGATGCCGACGATGATCTGATCGATTTCACGGCACGGGTGCTGGCTGTGCGCCGCCAGACCCTGCCCTTTGGCAACCACTGGTACCAGGGTTTGCCCGATCCTTCCGGTAAACGCGATCTGGCCTGGTTGAAAAGTGATGGCCAATTCATACCGGACAATGCCTGGCATGATCCGTCCGATAGTGTTCTGGGCTGTCTGATTGCCACTCCCGGTCGCTCCAAAGTGCCGGTATTGTTGTTATTCAATCCGGGCATCACTGATTGTGCTTTCAAGCTTCCGCCAGGAGGGTGGCGCGTGGCTCTGGATACCACGGACGCACATGGGCTGACACGCTGGGTTGAGCAAGGAGGCAAGGCCGACTTTCCCTTGCGCGCGCGCAGTATGGTTGTGTTGCTTGCGGCGGGTGCTTCGATTGCATTCTAGGGACCGCCACGCTCATTGAAAGGAACTTGTTGCCATGACACTTGAACGCGCCAGTGGTGTGCTGTTGCATCCCACGTCTCTGCCGGGGCCACATGGCTGTGGTGACTTTGGACCTTCTGCCTACCATTTTGTGGACTGGCTGGCAACCGCCGGGCAGACCTTGTGGCAAATGTTGCCCTTGGGTGGCTTGGGGCTTGGCAACTCCCCTTACATGAGCAGTTCGGCGTTTGCCGGCAATCCCTTGTTGATTGATCTGGCCGATTTGCAGCGGCGTGGTTGGCTGCGTGAAGCAGACCTGGTGCCCGACGTGGCGTTTAGCGATGCACGGGTGGATTACACCAGCGTAGCGCCTTGGCGTATGGAGCGACTCCAGCGCGCGGCAAAAAGTTTTCTAAAAAACGGTAACACTGCGGATCGTCTTGATTTTTCAAACTTTTGCCTGCACCAGACCGACTGGCTGGATGATTACGCGCTCTTCATGGTACTGGATCGGGTGCACGGCGGTGGCGATTGGAGCGAGTGGCCCGAGCCTATAGCGCAGCGCAATCCGCTTGCTCTGGGGCAGGCTAGAAGAGAGCATGCTGCAGATATTGACTTCTGGAAATTTTGCCAGTGGTGTTTTTTTACCCAGTGGAAAAGGCTCAGGGGTTATGCCCATCAGCGCGGTATCAAGATCGTTGGAGATGCGCCCATTTTCGTGGCACACCAAAGCGCCGATGTCTGGTCTAACCAGAAACTCTTTGAGCTGGATGCGCAGGGAAAATCCACTGTTGTGGCGGGTGTACCGCCGGACTTCTTCAGCGAGACGGGGCAACGTTGGGGCAATCCGCTGTACCGTTGGGGTGCCCATGCAGCCGAGGGTTTTGCCTGGTGGCTCAAGCGGGTGCGTAGCGTTTTTTCCATGGTCGATATCGTGCGCATTGACCACTTCCGGGGATTTGCCGGGTATTGGGAAATTCCGGTTGCCGCCGAGACCGCTGTCGAAGGGCGCTGGATGCCAGGTCCGGGGAAGGCTCTGGGCGATGCGATCCGGGGCACATTGGGAAAACTACCGATTATTGCGGAAGACCTGGGCGTGATTACCCCGGATGTGGAGGCCTTGCGTCTGGCCTATGAGCTGCCCGGTATGCGCATTTTGCAGTTTGCGTTTGGTGAGGGCCTTGCGGACGATAACACCAACACCTTCCTGCCGCACAATTACGAAGCCAACACGGTGGTCTATACCGGCACCCACGACAACAACACGACGTGCGGGTGGTGGGTCGAAATTTCTCCTGCGATGCGCCAGCACGTGTGCGACTACCTAGGACTGGATGACGGCGACGAGATTCATTGGGAATTGATCCGTGCTGCGTGTGCCAGTGTGGCCAATACGGCGATTTACCCGATGCAGGATGTCCTGGGGTTTGGCGAAGCGCATCGCATGAACGTGCCTGGCCAGGCCGAGGGGAACTGGGAGTGGCGTTTTACCTGGGCACAGGTAGGCCCTCGTCCTGCGGAGCGGCTTAAAGGATTGTGCAGGCTCTACCGGAGATAAATTCAGCCATATTTGGCTGTATTTGGCTCTATAGCTCATGGGTAGTGCGGAAGCAGCTATTAAATGGATAGTATTCGCTGGCGCCACAAGATTGCTTTGTATCTTGACCTGATCCGCTGGGATCGCCCTGCGGGTTGGCTTTTGCTGCTGTGGCCCACCCTTACAGCGCTGTGGTTGGCTGCGGGCGGTTTCCCCGGTTGGCACTTGTTACTGGTGTTCACCTTGGGAACCATTTTGATGCGCAGCGCGGGTTGTTGTATCAACGATGTGGCGGATCGGGAGTTTGACCGGCACGTCAAACGCACGGCAATGCGTCCTGTAACCCGGGGGGCACTATCTTCCCGAGAAGCGCTGGCGTTTGGTGCGGTATTGGCCCTGGCCGCGTTTGCCCTGGTTTTGACTACCAATCGTTTGACCATAAGCTGGTCATTTGCTGCACTGTTGCTGGCGGTGGTCTATCCGTATGCCAAGCGATTTGTTTCCATGCCCCAGGCGGTACTGGGCCTTGCCTTCAGTTTCGGCATCCCGATGGCCTTTGCTGCGGTACGCGATACGATTCCGGCGCAGGCTTGGTGCTTACTGCTTGGCAATCTCTTCTGGGTGCTGGCCTATGACACCGAATACGCCATGGTGGACCGGGACGATGATGTGCGCATCGGCATCAAAACCTCGGCCATCACGCTGGGGCAATGGGATGTGGCGGCAATCATGGTGTTTTATGGCGCGTATCTGGCGCTGTGGTGCTGGGTTGTGGCAAGCACATCGCGTCCATCGGTGTGGTGGTGGCTGGGTGTGGCTGCCGCTTCGGCGCAGGTTGTATGGCATTTCCAGCTGATTCGCTCGCGTTCGCGCAAAGATTGTTTTAAAGCCTTTCGCATGAACCACTGGGTAGGCTTTGCGTTGTTCGCCGGGATTGCGCTACCAGCTTGACTCCCAACGCTGCGCACACGCGGGCAATGGTGTCAAAGCGTGGTTGCGAGTTGGGGCGCAGCGCCTTGTATAGGGCTTCGCGCGTCAGGCCACTGGCCTTGGCAACCTCTGTCATTCCACGAGCGCGGGCAATGACACCAAGCGCATGGGTCAGTTCAGACGGGTCATTTTCTTCCAGAACCGAGGTCAGGTAGATGGCAATGTCCTCATCACCATTGAGTTCTTCTGCCATATCAAAGTCTGGAAGATCGGCTATGTTGATTTTTTCGCTCATGTTCTCACTCCGCTAAATGGTTTTTGACAGGGCAATGGCGGTTGCAATATCGTCGCTTTGGGAGTTCTTTTGTAATAACTTGTTCACACATCAAGAACAAATTCCGCCGGTAAAGAATCGCGAGAACGAAGCCAGAGAACAAGCCACAAAAGCAACTGGCGCATCACCACGAATTGGATGGATTTGAGCCATTGTTGCCTTGCGGCAAGCCCGATTCATTGTCGGGCTGGGTTCGGGGCTTATTCCGGTTTACTTCTTGAGACACTCGCTCATGTGTTTCTTGCGTTCAGCGCCTTTGAGGTCCTTGTCCTTGGCCTCTGCGTTGCAGGCTTTCATTTTTTCCTGTTGGGGGGTGCCAGCGCCGCTAGCGGCAGCAGCCGGTGCAGCGGCTGCTTTGGCGCTCAGGCATTCTTTCATGAACGCTTTGCGTTCGTCGCCTTTTTTGCCGGTGGCTTCCTTGTTACATTCACCCATCTTGAGTTGTTGCGGGGTTTTTGCCTTGGGGGCGTCTGTTGCATCGGCAGCCTGGGCTGAACCTATGGACAGGGAAAAGCCAAAAGCCAGCAGCAAGAGTAATTTTTTCATCATCTTCATCAATTGTCCTCACGTTAAAGTAATTAAAGCAATGTGGCAGTCAAGTAGCCGGTGACAATATAACCGAATCCAGACGTACAACGATACAACGCCCCGTCCCCGTAAAATCCCGCCATGCTGTCTGTAAAAAACCAACTTCTGGAGGCGCTTGCCTCGTCCCTTGAACACTTGTCTCCCGGTGCCGCTGTCAAGGCGGTATTCGAGTCGCCCAAAATGGCGGCCCATGGCGACCTGGCCACGGCGGCGGCGATGCAGCTGGCCAAGCCGCTCAAACAGAATCCCCGCCAACTGGCCGAAAAACTGCGCACCGATTTGCTGGCACAACCCATTTACCAAAAATGGGTTGATTCCATAGAAATCGCCGGGCCGGGTTTTATCAATTTCCGGCTCAAACCCGAGGCCAAGCAACAGGTAGTCTGCGAAATACTGGTGCAGGGTGATGAATATGGCGTGCAAGCTGCCAATGGCCAGCGTTTGATGGTGGAGTTTGTATCCGCCAATCCGACCGGGCCGTTGCATGTAGGCCACGGGCGCCAGGCGGCATTGGGTGATGCCATCTGCAATCTATACCAGACCCAGGGCTGGGAGGTCTACCGTGAGTTTTATTACAACGATGCCGGGGTACAGATCAACACCTTGGCAACCAGCACCCAATTGCGCGCCAAGGGCTTCAAACCAGGAGACGATTGCTGGCCGACGGATGAAGCCAACCCCTTGAGCAAGAATTTTTACAACGGGGACTATATCGCCGACATCGCCGCTGATTTTCGGGCCTGTGAGACGGTACGTTCGGACGACCGGGAATACACGGCCTCTGGCGATGTCGAGGCGCTCGATGATATTCGCCAGTTTGCGGTTGCCTATCTGCGCCATGAACAGGACCTGGATTTGCAAGCCTTTGCGGTGCATTTTGACAACTACTACCTGGAATCCAGCCTCTACCAGAGTGGCAAGGTTGATGCAGTCGTGCAACGTCTGCACGACGCAGGCAAGACCTATGAAAAGGATGGCGCCTTGTGGTTGCGTTCGACCGACTATGGTGACGACAAGGACCGGGTCATGCGCAAGGGGGATGGCAGCTACACCTACTTTGTCCCCGACGTGGCCTACCACATCACCAAATGGGAACGCGGTTTTCACAAGGTCGTCAATATCCAGGGAACCGACCACCACGGCACCATTGCGCGCGTGCGTGCGGGTCTGCAGGCTGCCGGATTGGGGATTCCTGAAGGCTTTCCGGACTATGTATTGCACACCATGGTGCGCGTGGTGCGCGGCGGTGAAGAGGTCAAGATTTCCAAGCGTGCGGGCAGCTACGTGACCTTGCGCGACCTGATTGAGTGGACCAGCAAGGATGCGGTGCGTTTTTTCCTGCTCAGTCGCAAACCCGACACCGAATACACCTTCGATGTTGATCTGGCCGTGGCCAAAAACAACGATAACCCGGTGTATTACGTGCAGTACGCACATGCCCGCATTTGTTCGGTGCTGACGGCCTGGGGTGGTGCTGTCACAGAGTTGCAGCACGTGGATCTGGCCCCCTTGCAAAGCCCGCAAGCGCTGGCGCTGATGCTGTTGCTGGCCAAGTACCCCAGCATGCTGGCAGCGGCGGCGGTGGATTTTGCCCCGCACGATGTGACGTTCTATTTGCGCGAACTGGCGGCTTGCTACCACAGCTATTACGATGCGGAACGAATTTTGGTGGATGAAGAGCCGATCAAACTGGCACGGCTTGCTCTGGTGGCCGCCACGGCGCAGGTGCTGCGCAACGGCTTGGCGGTATTGGGTGTGGGTGCTCCACAAAAAATGTAAAGGTATAAAGGGGTAAGGGTGACGTATGAAAGAGCAGCGTGGCGGGACGATTCTGGGGTTCATCATTGGTGTGGTGTTTGGTTTGGGCGCTGCACTAGCGGTTGCAGTCTACGTGACCAAGGTGCCGGTGCCGTTCATGAACAAAGTGCAAAGTCGCACTGCCGACCAGGATGAAACAGAGGCCAGGAAAAATAAGGATTGGGACCCCAACGCGCCTTTGTATGGCAAGAATCCGGTCAAGCCAAGCTCTGCAAGTGCAGCAGCAGCGGCATCGGCTTCAGCCCCTGCTCCTGCTCCTGCTGCTGCAGCTTCCAAAACACCAGCCAGTGCCAAGACCGATGCCAAGGTGGAGCCGAAACCCGAAACCAAAACCGCGACAAAAACCGATGCTAAAAATGAATCCAAGCCAGCGGTCTCTGCGGATCCCCTGGGTGACTTGGCTAAAGCCAAGGCGGGTGCGGCAGACTCGGATCCTTTTACCTATTTTGTGCAATTGGGCGCTTTTCGCACGGCAGAGGATGCAGAAGCGCAACGTGCCAAACTTTCCCTGAGTGGCATTGAGGCCAAGGTCAGTGAACGCGAACAATCCGGTCGTCCCGTGTTTCGCGTGCGGGTGGGGCCATTTGGCAAACGTGAAGAAGCCGAACGGAACAAGGAAAACCTGGAAAAATCCGGCCTGGAAGCGGCCCTGGTGCGCGTCGTGCAACGTTAATTTATTGGAGTGAAACAATATGCAATTGAACCATTTGAATCGTCGAGCGTTTTCCCGTGGCGTGGCTGTGAGCGCTGCCGCCACCTCTGTGGGCTTATCCTCCTTGGCTTTGGCGCAGGCAAAAAAGTGGGTGGCCGGCAAGGACTATCAGGTGCTGGACCCGCGCGCGCCCGTGGAGGCGCCGACTGGCAAGATCGAAGTGGTGGAGTTCTTCTGGTACAACTGTCCACACTGCCATGCCTTTGAGCCGACCCTGGATGCCTGGGTCAAACGCTTGCCCAAGGACATCGCATTCAGGCGTGCGCCTGTCGCATTTCGGGATGACTTTGTGCCACAGCAGCGTTTGTACTATGCGCTCGAAGCGCTGGGTCTGGTTGGAAAGTTGCATTCCAAGGTGTTTGCGGCCATCCATGCTGACAAAATCAAGCTCGACAAAGGGGATGCCATCATTGAATGGCTTGGCGCACAAGGGGTGGATAAGGCAAAGTTCACGGAGCAGTACAACTCATTCACCATTGCCAGCAAGGCCACCCGTGCGGCGCAGTTACAGAATGCCTACCGAATCGAGGGCGTTCCTGCCTTGGGCGTAGCGGGGCGTTTTTCTACCGACGGGCAGATGGCTGGCAATATGGAGCGGGCTTTGGAGATCATTGACGCCTTGAGCGCGGAAATTCGCGCCAAGGGCTAAGCCTGGTTCAGGGTGGGCTTTGCTTGTCGAGGCTGGCGAGGTATTTTTTTAAACTCGCATTGGCTTGCTGGCGCACCCTGTTGCGCAGCAAGGGCGACCAGCCCAGCAGCCAGCCCGGCGTACCCAGAGCCTGGCGTGACCAGGCCCAGAAGTTGAACTGATCCCGGTGGCTGGTGATCAGTTTTTTCGCATTGAATGTAAAGCGCGCGTCGATGTGGTTGAGTACCAGGCGTCCGGTGGCGCTGAAACGGTAGTGCGCATCCCAGTGCGCCTGGCCGGTGCTGGCGTCGGCCTGCAAGCCACTGAATTCGAGCTTCCAGTCCTCTTTTGCCCGGCTGCGCGTCACATCGGTCAGCATGCGCCACATGCCAGCCACCTCCTTTTTACCGCGTAGCGAGAACACTTCGTCGTCGAATTGCACATCGTCGGCGTAGCATTCGGCCATGGTGTCGGCATCAAGTGCGGCGAATGCCTTGTAAAACTTGATGATGGTTCTCTGGTTCGGGTGCATGGTGCGTGGATCTTTACTTTTTGTTACTTTTTGGTTTTGACTTGTGCTTGCCATCGGGTGGCACGCTTGTGTCATTGGTCGGGCGGTCTGCGAACTCGGCTTCGATGCGCTTGCACAAGCTCTCCAGAATCTTGACACGTGCGTAGTTCTTGTCGTTGGCTTCCACCAGAATCCACGGAGCATTGCCGGTGCTGGTGCGTTCAACCATGTCGCAAATCGCTTGTTGGTAGGCGTCCCATTTTTCGCGGTTGCGCCAATCCTCCTGGGTGATCTTGAAGCGTTTGAAGGCGACCTGCTCGCGCGCCTGGAAGCGTTTGAGCTGTTCGGCCTGGCTGATTTGTAGCCAGAACTTGACAACAATCACGCCGGAATCGGCTAGTTCGTGTTCGAAGTCGTTGATTTCGGTGTAAGCGCGCAACCAGTCGTTTTCGCTGCAAAAACCCTCGACCCGTTCAACCAGCACACGCCCGTACCAGGTGCGGTCAAAAATGGCCACCTTGCCCTGACGTGGAACCTGGCGCCAGAAGCGCCAGAGGTAGGGCTGGGCACGTTCTTCCTCCGTGGGCGCGGCTACCGGGATGATCTGGTATTGCCGGGCGTCCAGTGCTGCGGCAATGCGCCGGATGGCGCCACCCTTGCCAGCGGCGTCTGCGCCTTCAAAAGCGCATACCAGCGAGCGGCCCTGAAAGCGTGGATCACGGACCAGCTCCGACAGACGGCCTTGCCATTTGGACAATGCGTCGTCGTAGGCCTTGTCGGACAACTCCAGACCCAGATTCAGCTCCGACAGCACGGTGCGGTTATCGGTGTTGACCCGCACCATGGGTGCCACCGGCGACTCCTGCTTTTGCGTGCTGCCCAGTTTTTTCTGCAAGGCTTCCAGCAAAATCTGTCCCACGGTCAGCGAGCGGTAGCGGTCGTCGGTCCCTTCCACCACCACCCACGGTGCGCAAGGGGTGTTGGTCAGGCGCAAAAGATGGCCGGCGACATCTTGCAACTTGTCGTAGGTTTTCAGCCGATCCCAGTTCCACTTGGTGACGCGCCATGCGGTGCGCGGGTCTTCTTCCAGGGCCTTGAGCCGACGCACCTGCCCCTCTTTGGTCAGGTGAAACCAGAACTTCAACACCAGTGCACCTTCATTGACCAGCATCGACTCAAAGCGGTTGATCTGCTCGGCGCGGGCATCCAGTTCCTTGAGCGTCACTTCGTTCTGGATGCGTTCGCGAATCGGATCGGAATACCATGAACCGGCAAATATGCCAATGCGCCCCTTGGGTGGCAGCGAGCGCCAGTAGCGCCACATGGGTGGGCGTTCGCGTTCTTCATCGGTTGGCAGGGAAAACGCCAGCGTGGAGATGAAGCGCGGGTCCATCCACTCGTAGAGCATGTTGATGGTCTCACCCTTGCCTGCGCCATCCTGGCCACTGATGAGCACCACCACGGGAAATTTTTTACTTTCGTGCAGATTGACCTGCGCTTCGAGCAAGGCAGCACGCAGTGCGGGCACTGCGGCGCGGTACGTAGTTTTATCAATTTTGTGGCCAATTTCAGCGGATTCAAACATGTTTCAGCAGCTTAACGTAAGGGGGGGTATTTTTTGCCGGAGGAAAAGAGCCGTCGCGCAGTTGCCACGATGACGATGGTGTCCGAGGTGCTGAGTTGCGGAAAATGTTCATTAAGCGCCTGGTACGCCATGTGTTCATGGGACTTTCCTTCCCAGTGGTTATGGCTTTCGAAAAATGGGCGTAATGACTCGCAGGCGTCCACAAATACGGCACGCACCAGCATATTTTCGCGGCGCTCGGTATCAGGACGGGAGTCGGGCATGGTGGCGTTCCTCGAACAGACAAATCATTGGGAGTCTCCAGGGTAGTCAAAATAGTGGTAGGTGTTTTTGCCTGGATTCTAGGGGCTTGTGGCACGCCTGGCCTGTTTGGCGCATTTAATTCGTGCGCGCAAAATCTGGTGTGGTAGGCATACCCACATACGTTTGGGTGGGGTACCATGCTCAGTACAATCGAATCGCGCAATACAGCAAGTTTCGTGCCCTTTCTTATGACTTCATCACCCTTCTACCTGTTTCTGTTGTTCGTCTGGCTGGGCCTTGTGTCCCTGGCCCAGGCGGAAAACGCTGACCGCAACAAGCCCATGAATATTGAGGCGGATGCGCTACGTTACGATGATGTCAAGCAAATCAGCGTGTTC
>JADJFE010000010.1 GCA_016708725.1 Candidatus Aalborgicola bjergmarkensis | reverse complement strand
GTATTGATTGGCCAAGGTCAAACGGCGCAGGTGCTGCGCAACTTGTGCTATCGGGTTTGCTGGCCCATCGAAGGCTCGACCAAACCGTCCGACGACTGGATGGCTCTGACGGACCAGTTGAAGCGCCTGTTTGGAGTAGAGCTCCAGCTTCCGAAGTTCGTTGCTGAACGCAGCGAAATTGTCATGGGCTACGAGGAAAAGTCCGGCACCCGCCTGGACCTGTCGTCCTCCGGGCGTGGCTTGCAGCAAACCCTGCTGATCCTTGCCCACCTCTACGCCAATCCACGAACGGTGCTTTTGCTGGATGAGCCCGATGCCCACCTGGAGGTACTGCGGCAACGCCAGACGTACCAACTCATCAACGACATTGCGGAAGAAAAGGGTTCACAGGTCATCGCCGCCAGCCATTCTGAAGTGGTGCTGACCGAAGCGGCAAATCGTGGCATTGTGGTGGCGTTTGTGGGCAAACCACACGTGTTAAACGACCGAGGCAGCCAAGTGATGAAAGCCCTGACAGACCTGGGCTGGGATCAGTACTACCAGGCGGAACAGACCGGCTGGGTGCTGTATGTTGAGGATTCAACCGACTTGGCAATACTGAAGGCATTCGCCAGGATTTTGGATCACCCCGCTCAAAAATGGCTTGAAATGCCATTTGTCCACTACGTCACCACCAACTTGCCACAAAAGTCGCGTGACCACTTTAATGGACTGCGCGAAGCCAAGACTGACCTGGTCGGCATCGCCCTGTTTGACCGTTTGGAGCGTGCTCTTGCGCCCAACGAGAAACTCAATGAGCTTGCGCGCCAAGCCGATGAAGATGTGAGGACGGAATTGGCGCGAGGACGCTGGTGAGCATGCCGTGGTTCACACAAAAGTGGCGGGAGAAACCCCAAAGCGTTCGCTGAGTAAGCGAACCTGGCGAATATTGAGTTCGCGCTTGCCCGCCAATATCTCTGACACTACGCCTTGGCTACCAATGTCATGCAGATCGGATTGCTTGATGCCATGTTGCTGCATCAGGAATTTCAGCGCCTGCACGCCAGTCGCATTGAGCAGCGGGTGATGCTCGGCCTCAAAGTCTTCGATGAGCTTGCCGACGATATCGACCAGTTCCATCGCCGGATGGTTTTCATCGCCAGCGGCTTCGTCCAGCAGGGCTTCAAGCTAAACTCCTATTTTGCTAGCTGCCCCCGCACGTCCCACGGCGCCTACCAGCCAATCTGGCACTCAAACCGCCGCCAGTCCCGGCTTCTCCCTGGCCTCAGCCACACTCGCCACCGCGCGCCCAGCTCTGCGGTGCGCTGGTGCATGCTCCAGACTTCGGCGTGGCCGATTAGCGTGGTTTGCCAGAGCGCACTGCTGGGTTTGATCAGCATCAGCCATGCTATTATTCATCATGGCTGAAGTGAAGATTATCGAGGAGTCCCACAAGATTTCCGACAAACGCGGGAATGGGAAACTGCGCCGGGAAGTCTGGGTTGATGAAGTCACCAGAAAGATTACCCATTACAACCTCGCCTACATCAATCACAACATCCATGTCGGCGACAATGGGCGCGTCGTAGGTTATGACAATGCCCATGATCGCCACCATCGCCATTATTTCGGTGCCGTGGAACCTGTCGAATTCGTCAGTTTCGAAGACACGGAAAAACGCTTTGAACAAGACTGGATTGCCATAAAGGACAACCAATGACCAAGCTCACCATCAAGACCGGAACGGAAGACGACTTTTTCAGGCGTGGCCGCCAGCTGGCCCAAGCGGCAGATCATGGTGAGCAGCTACCAGTCGAGCGCATCATCAGCTTTGAAGACCCTGCTGACGTCATGAGACTCATCACGGCGGCGCGATTGGCGCTGTTCCGTGCAGTCAAAGAGATGCCCGGTTCGATCACGCAGATTTCGGAGCGGTTGCATCGAGACCGCAGTGCTGTGAAGCGAGATATCGACGCATTGGAGCGGGCTGGACTGGTGATTATTGCTGACAAAGTGCTCCCTGGCCATGGACGGATGAAGGAAGTTCGAGCGACTGCCAATCGGTTTAGCTTACAGGCTGAGGTGGTTTAACCAACACCAGGCGACCAATCTCACCGTTGCCGCAAGGTGCCGGGGTTTTATGCACTATTTTTTTGCTAGCTTCACCCGCACATCCCACGGCGCCTACCAGCCAATTTACCCCTCACCCCGCCGCCAGCCACAGCATCTGCCTGACTTCGGCGGCATTAGCCACCATCCGTTCCCATTTTTGCTTCAAATGTAGCTAAAATTGCTTCAATATGAGTTTGGCACACTTTCTTTTGGGGCAATCTCGCTCGGCTGTTCTCGGCGCGCTGTTTTTGCGTCCGGAAGTTGCCTTGCATGTGCGCGAGCTGGCGCGGCTGACTGGCGTATCGCCGGGTTCGCTCCACCGGGAATTACGCGCTTTGGCGGAAATGGGCTTGCTCGTCCGGCAGGAAACCGGGCGGCAGGTGTATTACCGCGCCAACCCGCAATGTCCAGTGTATGAGGAACTCACGGGATTGCTGCGCAAAACAGTGGGTTTGGTGGATGTGCTGCGCGCTGCGCTACTGCCTTTGGCGGGCCAGATAGAGCAGGCGTTCGTGTACGGTTCCATGGCCCGTGGCACCGAGCACGCCCACAGCGATGTAGATTTGCTGCTCATTGGCAACCTGGAATTCACCGATGCCGCGCTGGCGCTGGCCGCTGCCCAGGCCACGCTGCGCCGCGAAATCAACCCCACCGTGCTGTCACGCGCAGAATTTGAATGCAAGTTGCAAGACGCTGACGGTTTTATCGCCCAGGTCTGGCGCGGTGCCAAGCTGTGGGTCATGGGCGCGCCATGAGCCTGGAAAACCTGCTCAAGATCAACCAGTTGCAGCGGCACACTGCTACGGCGCAAGAGGTGCAGCGCCTGCTGGCTGCCGCCAGCCGCAATCTGGCCGACAGTGGCGTGGAGGGCCTCAGCGACGAGACGCGCTTTGACGCAGCCTACAAGGCCATCATGCAGTGCGCTATGCTGGGTCTGCTGGCCAATGGCTACCGCCCATCCACTACAACGCCGGGCCACCACCAGACTATGATCCAGTCACTAAACCATACCCTGGGAGTGGGTGCCGAAGTGTGGGTGGTACTGGACGCACTGCGTAAGAAGCGCAACCTTAATGACTACTCCGGCGACCTGATTGAACCTGCTGCCGTGCGTAGTTGTATCAGTCACGCACACGCACTTTTGACCACCACCCGGCGTTGGCTTGCCGAACACCGTTCAGACTTACTCACACCAACCTCACCAACCCCACCAACCCCGTAAATCAAGCCACTGCCATCCACACTACATCACACGGCTCAACCGGGATGTCGAAATTTTTATGTACTCCTGATTTGCTAGCTGTCCCCGCTCGTCCCACGCTGCCTATCGGCCAATCTGGCACTCAAACTGCCGCCAGAACCGGCATTTCACACAAAGGTGGCGGGAGAAACCCCAAAGCGTTCGCTGAGCAAGCGAACTTGGCGAATGTTGAGTTCGCGCTTGCCCGCCAATATCTCTGACACTACGCCTTGGCTACCAATGTCATGCAGATCGGATTGCTTGATGCCATGTTGCTGCATCAGAAATTTCAGCGCCTGCACGCCAGTCACATTGGGCAGCGGGTGATGCTCGGCCTCAAAGTCTTCGATGAACTTGCCGACGATATCGACCAGTTCCATCGCCGGATGGTTTTCATCGCCGGCGGCTTCGTCAAGCAGGGCTTCGAGCATCTCCACCATGCGCTGGTAATGGGCTTCGCTGCGTATGGGGGCAATATCCGTGGCGCTGCGAAAGGCCTCCCATGCCGGGAGCAGGTGTTTTATTTCGAGGTGCGCGTTCATGGCTTCCAAGCCCCTTTGTCGTAGTCCCGGTGCGTCATCACCGCCTTGATGTAAACAATCTGCCTTTCAAACCGGATGTAAGCGATCAAGCGGTACTTATTGCCGCCAATGTCGAATACCGTCAGTTCGCCAACCTTGTCGATGGTGTTGAAAGCTGCTTTGAGTTCCGCCCAGTGGCTAAAACTATTCTTCTCCATCACACGCCGCCAGCCCTGCAAAGCCTCATCAGCCTGCGGGTGCTGCGCAGCGAAGGCACGCAATGCACTGTTGCTGATGATTTTCATAAATCCAGTATATCTCAATATGAGATACTTGCTGAATCTGGAATGCAGCTTGATACACTCCATTTTTGCTAGCTGCCCCCGCACGTCCCACGCCGCCTACCAGCCAATCTGGCACTCAAACCGCCACCAGCGCCACCAACCCCAGCATCTCCCTGGCCTCAGCCACACTCGCCACTTCCCGCCCCGCATTGCGCGCGCAGCCTGCCAAGGCCTCTATGAGCACGCCATTGCCGCTGGCGCGTGTGCCGTCGGGCAGGTAAAACGTGTCTTCGAGTCCGGTGCGCAGCATGCCGCCGAGTTCGGCGGTGCGCTGGTGTACGCTCCAGACCTCGGCGCGGCCGATCAGGGTGGTTTGCCAGAGCGCGTTTGACTCTATCCAGCGCAGCAGCAAGGCCAGCAAATCAACATCGGCGGGCATGCCGGAGGCCACGCCCATGACGAAGTTGTATTCCGGATGGCTGGTCATTCCGGCTTTATGGAACATGCCGACCGAGCGCACGATGCCTACGTCAAAGCATTCGAATTCGGGGTGAGTGCCGGTTTCGTGCATCACGTCCAGGAATGCCTGGATTTTTTCTACCGGGTTGTCGAACACCATGGGCGGCTAGGCCCAGCGGCCATCGTCGCGCAGTTTCAGGTAGTTGAGTGTTCCGGCGTTGCAGGCGGCAATTTCCGGCTTGACGCGGCGGATGCAGGCCAGCGGCCCGCTGATGTCCTTGCCCAAAACACCCGTGGTCAGGTTGATGATGACGCCGGGCACGCGCTGCGATGGCCTGACGATTTCGGCGGCCACATCCGGGGTCCCAGGAGGGCAGATGGCCCATGTTGGGTTCCTGACGGCGCAGATGCACGTGCATGATGGCCGCACCCGCGTTGAAGGCGTCGCGGGCTTCGGCTGCCATTTGTGCGGCGGTAACGGGCACCGGGTGCTGCTTGGGGTCGGTCAGAACGCCGGTCAGGGCGCAGGTGAGTATGGCTTTTGTTGCTTTGGAAGGCATGGTTCAGGCGCTTTCGCTCAATTCCAGTTCGATTAGTACGGCGGCGTTTTCCACCTGCGTGCCTGCCTTGGCGTGGATGGCAGCCACCGTACCGGCAGCGGCGGCGGACAAGCGCATTTCCATTTTCATGGCCTCGATCACGGCATGGCTGCGGCCAGGAACCAGTCTGCGTCGCTGGGTTGCGGGCGTTGCAGGATCGGCTGGGTTGCCCATTCGTCGAGCAGACTGGTGTGCATGCGTGCTGCGCGGAAGTCGGCATGGTCGAGCAGATCACGCAGGAAGCGGCCATTGGGGCCAAGCATGCGAATTGCGTCGCCCCATGCCCTCGGCAATGAAGGTCAAAACCAAGGAGTTCAGCGACACGCCTTCGGTCCTGTCGCGGGCGGGGTGACACGCACTTTTGTTCAAATCCGTTACAGTAACACCATGAAACCTCTCGTTTACATCGAAACCTCTGTCTTTAGTTACCTTACAGCCAGGGACAGTGCATCCTTGGTGGGGTCTTCGCGGCAGCTCCTGACGCGCAGGTGGTGGGAGCGTCGGGATGAATACAGCTTATTTGTTTCAGAGGTGGTCATTCGCGAATGCAAAGACGGTGACGCAACGGCTGCGCAGCGTCGCTTGAACGCTGTCGGCCCGATACCGTTGCTGAGTTTGACACCGCAAGCCGCAGACCTCGCAACCCTACTGATCACCCAAAACATCATGCCAGCAAAGGCTGCTGAAGATGCCATGCACATCGCCATAGCTGCCGTGCATCAAGTTGACTTTTTGTTGAGCTGGAATTTCAAACACATTGCCAACCCGGTCATACAGGCAAAAATTGCGGCGAAATTAAGCGCTATGGGTTTGGCACTGCCATTTATTTGTGCACCGGAAGAGCTACTTGGAGATGACGATGAATGATGAAATCATCAAGGCACTGCATGCAACAAAAGAACGCTTGGCGCAGGATGCCCAGTTGGATATCAAGCGACTGATAGAAAGCGTTCAACGCGAGGAAGCGATCAGTGCAGCGCAGGGGCGCATTGTCTTGCAGCCACCATCTGAAAATCGGGAGCGCTCGGTTTTTCAACAAATCCGTTTTGCCCAACATTAACCGCGTGCCAGAATGCTCCGACCCTCATTGCCTATCCAACTACCGCCGGGTGGCGGACATCCGCCCGGCGACGCTTGATGCCATTCGGGGTTGCAACTGCTACTTATTCAGTAGCTGCTATCGCACGATTGACGGGGGCTACATGGTAATTATTATGCTTCAAGCATGCGAATTGCGTCGCCCCATGCCCTTGGCAATCGCTACAAGCCACGGCAGGTAACATCACTTGCCTTGTAGTTGTTGCGCTAAATCCGCCGGTTTGTCCTGGGTTTCACGCACAATGCGTTTTAGCAGTGTGCGCACGTCGTAGTGCGCGTCGGCGTTGGCCTGGCGCTTGACGGCCCACAACTCCGCCATGATGGCATCCGGTGCCTTGGGTACATAAGCGGGCACCACGGAATTTTTGGTTCGGGGTTTGGTGGCGGTCATAGCATGAGTCCTTCCAGAATTTCTTCGGGGGTTGTCAGCAAAGGAGCTTTGTAGCCCCAACGCTCAATACTTTGCACCAGACGATACTTGGCGTGCGGGCCAATCATGTGGGCAAAATTCCAAGTGACGACGTAGTTTTCTCACAAGGCCTATCGGCCAATCTGGCACTTAAACCACCGCTAGTTTCCCCTCAAATCGGGGAATGTGTGCGCAGCCAGTCGCGTAACGCATCATTCATGCGCGTTTGCCAGCCGCGTCCTGTTGCGCGAAAGGCTGCCAGTACGTCGGGGCTGTACCGCACCGCCACCTGCTCTTTCAAGGGGCCACGATTGGGGCCACGTGTACGGGCTTTGCCCACCACCACGCCACCTTGTTTGAGCACCGCCCCCTCCCAATCGGACACCGTGGTGCGGGGGCAATCCGGGTCATCGCGCATTTCAGCCGGGATAATTTTTCCAGTAGATGCGTTCTTCATGCTTTTCTGCCTTTCTGATCGATAGGACGTGGTCGGTATCGCCGCGTGCCGTATGCACCACAAACACCACCACGCCAGCCCACAAACCCAAGGTTTGCAGGCGCAATTCGCCGTAAGCGTCACGAACATCTTCGCGGGTGATGGTGAAGCCTGCAAAGATAGCTTCACTGCCAACAAAGTCAAAGCCGTGGTTTTTGATATTGGCCTGGCGTTTGGACTCGTCGTAAGTGACCATAGGCAAATTGTAGATGCATTAGTAACGGATTGCCACGATTTTGTCGTGTACAACATCAACCGAGAGAACCGCGCACATCAGCTAGGCCGTCGATGGCGCCACGATTGAAATCGTAGCGCTTGATGAGCTATATTATTGATAGCTGCACCCGCACGTTCCACAATGCCTACCGGCCAATCTGGCACTCAAACCGCCACCAGCATCTGCGTGCTTCAGCCACACTCGCCACCTCCCGCCCAAAATGCGATACTGGCTACTTGCGCTCGTAGGGTTGAATAATGGGAAAGAGGTAAATCATGTTGCAAGCCGTTGAAGCCGTAGTGCGGGGAGGCGTGGTGGTGCCGTTGGAGGATTACCCGCTGAAGGAAGGCGAACACTATGTGCTCGTTCCCGTGCCCTTGTCCATCCCGAAACGCGAACTGTCTTTTGACGAGCGCATGGCCGCATTCGATGCCACGTGCGGGAAGTATCGCGACAGCTTGTCCAGCGTTGATGTATTCATCGCACGCAAGCAGGAAGAAAAGGCACCAAAATCAAAACCCAGGCTCCAATGACTGAAACCGTTGAATCGGGCAGTGGCAACGTTTTTTCCGACCTGGGGTTGCCGGACGCTGTCGAACGGCAGTTGCGGGTGCAACTGGCGCTGCGCCTTAATGAACTACTAAAAGCCGAAGGGCTGACGCAAGCGGCGGCGGCGAAATTGCTGGGAATCGCACAACCGCACGTTTCCGAGTTGAAGCATTACAAACTCAGCCGTTTCTCCAGCGAACGCCTGCTGCACTACATCACACTGCTCAACCGGGATGTCGAAATTTTTATCCGGCCACGAACCATTTCAAATGGAGACTCATCTGGCGTTGGTGCCGTTATGGTCTGAAATGCAGCTTGATACACTCCTTTTTTGCTAGCTGCATCCGCACTATCCACGGTCCCTATTGGCGAATTTTGGGCATAGTTCAAATGCAGCGACGTTCGTTGAAAGAATCTTGCGGCTTCAAGGCGAAGCAACCACCTTGACCGAACCATCAACGAGCGATCTATCCAGATAACCGATGATGCTGGGGTTCTCTGCCACGAGTTTCTTCACATCCGCTGGCCCAGGGACTTCCTTGGGCGGCGAACCCATTCCGCCAAAAACCATCTTGGACCAATAGGCCTTGAGTTGTGACGTGCTCTTGCCAGTAAACTTATCGTGAAATTCAGCGCGTGCGGGCGTGCCCTCAGGCTGTTCTATCGGAACGGCTTGGCCGCCGTCAGGGTAAGAGGCCAATTTCCCTAAAAATAGTTCGGATACCTGCCGCTTACTTAATTCACCAACCTTCGATTTGGCGCTCACAATCACAACCACCTCTGCCAAAGAACCTGTAACGGCTGAAAACGCCAGCGCCGCAAGAATGCTTTTTGTCAAGTTTTTCATGTTCATTCCTTTTTTAGACGGGCTTTCAAAACACGAAATCAAGAGCGAATGTGACCACATTGAACGATGTGTCGCGGGGCACTCCGGTCGCCATGGGGAAGGCTGGCGCATTGACAGCAGAGTCAAGAGACACGTGCCACAGTTCACCCTTGAGCGCAATGTTTTTTGCAAGATCCCAGCGCGTGCCAACGGCCACTGAGTGGCGGGAGTTGTCAGGTGGGATCACGGATGCGTTGTAAGCATTCAGCGCAGCACGTAAAGGAGCTGACGGAATCGATGCGATTTCAGCCGTTGAAACAGCAGCGTTGGAACCGGATTCCAACCACGTCGTGCGGTTTACTGTCACGAAGGGGGTGAAGTTTCCGAAAGTCCGGCTTGCACCCAGTGTGAAGAGATTGGCGTTGCGGAATAGACCCTCATTTGTCCGGGTGGTAGCGTACTCACCCCAAAAAGCCCAATCGTCCATGGTGTACCGCGCACCCAGATTCATGAGTGTAAAAACGCCACTGGCGTCAACCATAGTAGTCGTCAAGGCGGTAACGGCGTTCTGACAACTTGGACAGGTAGCACCAAAATTTGTACTGGCCACTTTAGCCGCTGCGAGTACCGGCAATAAAGTAGTTGTACCCCCGCCTGAAAGACCCGCTGATGTCAAGCGCGTGATACCGGCACTGAGGCTAAGACTCTCGCTCTCCCAGGAAGCCCTAAAGCCTTTTAAGTCGGTCGAACCATAGGTAAAAGCGAGACTGCCATCGGGATTGGCTGGACCATCGATTTTGGATGTGCCCGCATAACCCGTCAAACTCGCTATACCACTGCCCACAGAAGCGCGGTAATTAATATCCAGCCCATCGTGCGTGGACAAAGGGTATTGCGCATAGACCTCTTGAGCCGGTCGGACATAGGTATTGGCATAACCCACATAACGATATTCGGAATCCATGAATGCTGGCGTCAGCACACGGCCCACGCGCAGGCGCCAGGCGGGGTTGAATTGGTACTTGATGAAAGCCCACTCGACATCGGCCTGAATCTGGTCGGTATTGCGGTGCTTTGCAATCACCTGCACGGTAGCCGAAATATCGCTTTTGGGCGCGATATCCAGTTGAGCGCCAATCAATGTTTCCGGACTAAAGGTCCACTGGTTGGGTCTGCCTGCTTTGGCCGGTTGCACCGCATTCACATAACCTGCAGAGTCCGTGAAGGTACGGGAGGTGGAAATCGTCCCAAAACCCTTGAAGGCAAGAACTCCCTCACCTTCCGCGAAAACCGACGTTGAGCCAAATGCCCAAACAAAGGTAGTAATCGTTGTCGCAATCCTGACATTCATCCTGAACTCCTCAATATTGTTTAACTGGATGGATCAATCGTTGACTCTACCGCCAAAATCTTGCTTACGTCGATAGGGATGCCCCCAGTGACTCAAATACAACATACGGCATGATTCACTTCCAGTGCATACCTGTAATATCTACACTTCCCCGTTCTTTTGATTGTCGGAACACGCATGCAAAAATTCTTTCTGATTACGGCTTATGTCACATTAGCAAATAGTGCGTTTGGTGCTGATAAACCTCTTCGTGCCTGCGGCAGCAATTCAGAACAGCCGCCGTTTTCTTTTTATGAACGAAAGGGAGATGTCAATACCAGAAAAGTAATGGGAGTAACCGTGGATCTGCTCAAGGCGCTTGAGTCGACATTGGGCCAGAAAGTAGAAGTTACCTTGCTACCCTGGAGAAGGTGCCTCGCAGATTTGAAATCAGGGGAGGCTGACCTGGCAATCGATGATCGTCCTGGAAAAAATCCAACAGATGAATTTCTACATAGCAAAGCCTATTTTCAGTTGCATCCAACTTATGCTTTTTCGGTTGAAGCAAAAACCGCTAATTTTGATGTGGAAAAACCAGGTGTTCTTGGACAGATGAAAGTCTGTGGTTTGCCCGGTAGGCAATACGATGCTTTTGGTATCCAGGAAAGTCAGGTCGAATACGGTACGAGCAGTTATAAAAGTGCATTTGACAAGTTGAAAGCCAAGCGGTGTGACATTTTTGTTGAATACCGGGAAGTGATCGGTGGACTTTTCCTGGTGGAACCTTTGATGGCTAAGGTTATTGTGGATCGTGCGTTTCTGATGAAACCGTTGTTAAACGCAAAACCTGTCGGACTGGTTTTTTCTGTTACCAACAAATCAGAGGCGCTACTTAATAAGCTCAATGTCGGGATTGATGCCATGCATAAAAAAGACAAACTTAGTGAGTTGCTTGAACCATATTTTCAATGAGCGCAACCATGCGTGGTTCAACTCTGCAGCTTGTGTACTCCTATTTTGATATCTACCCCCGCACGTCCCACGCTGCCTACCGGCCAATCTGGCACTCAAACCGCCACCAGCGCCGCCAACCCCAGCATCTCCCTGGCCTCAGCCACACTCGCCACTTCCCGCCCCGCGTTGCGCGCGCAGCCTGCCAAGGCTTCGATGAGCACGCCGTTGCCGCTGGCGCGTGTGCCGTTGGGCAGGTAGAACGTGTCTTCCAGTCCGGTGCGCAGCATGCCACCGAGTTCTGCGGTGCGCTGGTGTACGGGCCAGACTTCGGCGCGGCCGATCAGCGTGGTTTGCCATAGCGCGTTTGGCTCTATCCAGCGCAGCAGCAAGGCCAGCAAATCAACATCGGCGGGCATGCCCGAGGCTACGCCCATGACGAAGTTGTATCCCGGATGGCTGGTCATTCCGGCTTTATGGAACATGCCGACCGAGCGCACGATGCCGACGTCGAAGCATTCGAATTCGGGGTGGGTGCCGGTTTCGAGCATCACGTCCAGGAATGCCTGGATTTTTTCTACCGGGTTGTCGAACACCATCGGCGGCCAGGCCCAGCGGCCATCGTCGCGCAGTTTCAGGTAGTTGAGCGTTCCGGCGTTGCAGGCGGCAATTTCCGGCTTGACGCGGCGGATGCAGGCCAGCGGCCCGCTGATGTCCTTGCCCAAAACACCCGTGGTCAGGTTGATGATGACGCCGGGGCACGCGCTGCGGATGGCATCGACGATTTCGGCGGCCACATCCGGGTCCCAGGAGGGCAGATGGCCCATGTTGGGTTCCTGGCGGCGCAGATGCACGTGCATGATGGCTGCACCCGCGTTGAAGGCGTCGCGGGCTTGCGCTCCCATTTGCGCGGCGGTGACGGGCACCGGGTGCTGTTTGGGGTCGGTCAGAACGCCGGTCAGGGCGCAGGTGAGGATGGCTTTGGCGGGCATGGTTCAGGCGCTTTCGTTCGCTATCAATTCCAGTTCGATCAATACGGCGGCGTTTTCCACCTGCGTGCCCATCCGGGCGTGGATGGCGGTCACCGTACCGGCGGCGGCGGCGCACAGGCGCATTTCCATTTTCATGGCCTCGATCACGGCCAGCGTCTGGCCCGCTTCGACGGGTGCGCCCACGGCCACTTCGATGCGCGTGAGCGTTCCGGCCACGGGTGCGCGCACCAGGCGCGGATCGTTGGTGGCTGTCTTGGTGGGGAAAGCCGACACCTCGGTAAATACGAAGACGGCAGCAGCATGCGCCAGGTATACGGTGGCATCGCTGCAATATACGGAGCGCTTCCCGCTTATTCCGTCTTGGGTGTAGCGCAGTTGGCCGTTATCGATGGCATGGATGGTGATGGGATGCAGCGCCTGCCCCTTGCCTGGATTGGCAATGTCGCCAATATGCAGCGTGTCCGTACTGGTTTCAATGCGCAAGCGCCGGGTGTCGTCACCACAGCGCAGGCTCAGGTCAAAGCCAGCCACGCTCGCCGCACGCTGTCCAGGGGGGCTTACCAGCAGGGCTGCGGCCAGGAACCAGTCTGCGTCGCAAGGCTTTGGGCGTTGCAGGATGGGTTGGGTTGCCCAATCGTCGAGAAGGCTGGTGTGCATGCGTGCTGCGCGGAAATCGGAATGGTCGAGCAGATCACGCAGGAAGCGGCCATTGGTGTTCAGCCCCAGCAAGGGCGTGTCTTCCAGCGCGCGCAGCAGTTTACGGATGGCATCATCCCGGTGCGTGCCATGGGCGATGAACTTGGCCACCATGGGGTCGTAATAGGGCGTGACGCTGCCGCCTTCGACAATACCCGCGTCGATGCGTACGTGGCTGGTATTCTGGGGACGGAAGTGCAGCACTGCGCCGGTTTGCGGGGCAAAGGCGTTGTAAGGGTCTTCGGCGTAGAGGCGTGCTTCGATGGCGTGGCCTGAGAAGCGTATTTCGTCCTGGCGCAGTGGCAGCGGCTCGCCTGCGGCAATGCGCAATTGCCACTCGACCAGATCGAGCCCGGTAATCATTTCCGTCACCGGATGCTCGACTTGCAGCCGGGTGTTCATCTCCAGAAAATAGTGCCGCATCTGCGCATCGACGATGAACTCGATGGTGCCTGCGCCCTGGTAGCCCACGGCCTGGGCAGCGGCTACGGCATCGCGCCCCATGGCGGCACGCATCGCGGCACTGACGACGGGGGAGGGCGCTTCTTCGATGACCTTCTGGCGGCGGCGCTGTGCCGTGCAGTCGCGCTCGCCCAGGTGTACGGCGTTGCCATGGGCATCGGCAAAGACCTGGATTTCGATATGGCGGCCCTTCTCAATCAGCCGCTCCAGCATCAGCGTGCCATCGCCAAAGGCCGAGGTGGCTTCGCGCCGGGCGGCGGCAATGGCCTCGGGCATATCGGCCAGCTTATCAGCGCGGCGCATGCCCCGGCCACCGCCACCGGCAACGGCTTTGACCAGCAAGGGGAAGCCCAGTTTTGCGGCTTCAGCGCATAAACGCTCATCGCTTTGGCTGTTCAGTTCATCGCCCAGGAAACCAGGTACCGTCGGCACGCCCGCTTGTGCCATGCGGCGCTTGGCCTGGGCTTTGTCGCCCATGGCGCGGATGGCTTGGGGGGATGGGCCGATAAAAACCAGTCCCGCGTCAAGGCACGCCTGGGCAAAGTCGGCGTTTTCGGACAGAAAGCCGTAGCCGGGGTGCACGGCTTGCGCACCTGTGCGTCGGGCGGCGTCCAGCAAGGCAGCGCTATTCAGGTAGGACTCGGCGGCGGGCGCAGGGCCTATGCAGACAGCCTCATCGGCCAGCGCCACGTGGGGGCCAGCAGCGTCCGCATCCGAGTAGACGGCCACCGTGCGATAGCCCAGGGCATGCGCGGTGCGCGCGATGCGGCAGGCGATTTCGCCCCGGTTGGCGATCAGGATTTTTTGAAACCTGCTCATTGCGGCGCCCAGCTGGGTTTGCGTTTTTCGATAAAGGCGCGTATCCCTTCCATACCCTCCGGCCCCATTGCGGCTTGGGAAAAGGCCAGCGCAGATTCTTCGATCAAGGCTCTAGGCGTCTCCAGACGTGCGCGGGCCACTAGCTTTTTGGAAGCAGCCAGTGCCTGGGGTGCGCAGGCCAGAATTTCACCGATTACCCGGCTCAGGCCGACATCCAGCGTTGCTGTATCGGAAAACAACTCGTGAACCAGGCCGAGGCGCGCTGCGGCTGCCGCATCCACGCTGCCGCCCGTGACCGCCAGCCGCTTGGCTTGCGAATAGCCCAGGCGCTCCACCAGGTACGGGGCGATTTGCGCGGGCACCAGGCCGAGTGCGGTTTCCGGTAGGCGCAGGTTGGCGGTGGCATCGGCCAGGGTGATGTCGGACGCGCAGGCCAGGCCGAAGCCGCCGCCCATGACCGCGCCTTCGAGCACGGTGATGGTGGCCAGGGGGGACTCGCTGAAAGTGGCGCACAGTTCGCCAAAACGGCGGTTGATGTTGGCAACCGGATCGCCCTCTGTGGCATCCATCTGCCCCGATTGCACACGTGCGCGCGCGCTCGCCATGTCCTTGAGGTCGGCGCCTGCGCAAAAATTCCCGCCGGCACCCCGCACCACGACGATGCGGCTGTCGCCCTGTTTTTCCGTTTGCTGGAGCTTGTCTATCAGTTCATCGACCATGGCCAGCGACATGGCGTTGCGCGCCTGGGGGCGGTTCAAGGTCAGATACGCAACGCCTGCGGCATAGCGAACGGAAATGTTTTCAGTTACTTCCATTTTTTATATCCCCTTGCCTGGCAGCGTGCCTTCGAGCTTGGCGAGGATGCCCAGCATGACTTCATCGGCGCCGCCGCCAATCGAAATCAGGCGGTTGTCGCGGTAGGCGCGTGCCACGCGGTTGTCTCGGGTAAAGCCCATGCCGCCCCAGTATTGCAAACAGGCGTCGGACACTTCGCGCACCAGACGCCCGCATTTGAGCTTGGCCATGGAAGCCAGCCGGGTGGCATCTTCGCCCGCTACATAGACATCAACCGCACGGTAGGTCAAGGCGCGCAGGGCTTCGACTTCGGTACGCAATTCGGCCAGACGGAAATGCACCACCTGGTTGTCCAGAATGGCGCGGCCAAAGGCTTTGCGCTCGCGCGTGTAGGCAATCGTTTCGTCGATCAACAGGTCCAGCATCTTGAGCGAGCTGGCAGCGCCAAACATCCGCTCTTCCTGGAATTGCAGCATCTGCAAGGTGAAACCCATGCCCACCTGGCCAATGGTGTTGGCAACGGGAACGCGCACATCGTCAAAAAACAGCTGCGCGGTGTCGGATGAGTTCATGCCGATCTTGTGGATTTTCTGGCGGCTCACACCTTTTTCGTTCAGTGGCAGCACGATGAGCGACTTGTTCTTGTGCGCCGGTCCTTCCGAGGTATTGGCCAGGACGCAACACCAGTCAGCCTGCATGCCGTTGGTAATCCACATCTTGCCGCCGTTGATGATCCAGTCGTCACCATCGCGTCGCGCCGTGGTCTTGATGGACGCCACATCGGAGCCGCCGCCGACTTCGCTCACACCAATGCAGGCCACCATGTCGCCCGCAATGGCAGGTGCCAGGTAGTTGCGTTTGAGCGTATCCGAGCCAAAGCGCGCCAGGGCCGGAGTACACATATCCGACTGCACGCCAATGGCCATGGGAACGCCGCCACAGGTGCACTCGCCCAGGGCTTCGGCCATGACCATGGAGTAGGAAAAATCCAGTCCCAGGCCACCGTATTCCTGCGGGTACTTGATGCCCAGCAGCCCCAGATTGCCCATTTTCTTGAACAGTGCATGCGCGGGGAACTGCTCTTCCTTTTCCCACGCTTCGACATTCGGGTTGATTTCTTCCCTGACGAAGCGGGAAACGGTTGCAGCAAGCTGTTTGTGTTCGGCGGTGAATTGCATAGGGGTTCCTTGGAAAAATGGATTACAGGCGGGCAATGCCAAAGGTGTTGGGTTTGAGGGGGGTGGATGCGGCTTCGGTCACGATGGCCAGACACATCTGCAGAATACGGCGTGTGTCGCGCGGGTCGATCAGGCCATCGTCCCAGAGCCGGGCGGTGCCAAAGAGGGCGGAAGATTCTTGCTCCAGCCGCTGGCGCAGACCCGCGCTCATGGCGGTGAGCGCTGCCTCGTTCACCGGCTGCCCGGCGCGCTCCATCTTGCTGCGGCTCACAATTTCCATGACCTTGGCGGCTTGCGCGGCGCCCATGACGGCGGTGCGCGCCGAGGGCCAGGCGAAGATGAAACGTGGATCGAAGCCGCGCCCGCACATGCCGTAATTTCCTGCGCCATAGGAGCCGCCGACGACGATGGTGAGCTTGGGAACGCGCGCATTGGCGACCGCCTGGATCATCTTGGAGCCATGCTTAATGGCGCCCGCAGTTTCCGCAACCGACCCAACCATATAGCCCGTGGTGTTTTGCAGAAAAACCAGCGGCGTATCGCTCTGGTCGCACAACTGGATGAACTGCGCGGCCTTGGTGGAACCCTGGGGTTGGATCGGGCCGTTATTGCCCAGAATACCGACCAGATGGCCGCCGATGCGGGCATGGCCGCAGATGGTATCGCTGCCATACAAGGCCTTGAATTCCAGAAAATCCGACGCATCGACAATCCGGGCAATGATCTCGCGCACATCGTAGGGCTCGCGCTCGTCGGCGGGAACAATGCCTAACAATTCCTCGGCAGGGTAGCGCGGATCTTCGGTTATGGTGCCGGGCGCTGCCGCTGGCCACTTCAGCTTGTCCAGCACTTCCCGCGCCATGGCGATGGCGTGTGCATCGTCTTCGCAGAGGTATTCACCCAACCCTGTGACCGTGGCGTGGGTGTGGGCGCCGCCCAGCGTTTCCTCATCCGTGTCTTCACCGATGGCAGCCTTGACCAGGGGTGGACCTGCCAGGTAAATGCTGGAGCGACCCCGCACCAGAATGACGTAATCCGAGAGGCCGGGCAGATATGCGCCACCCGCAGTCGATGCGCCATGCACCACGGTGATCTGCGGAATGCCTGCTGCCGACAGCCGTGCCTGGTTGGCAAAACTGCGCCCGCCTTCGATGAAAATATCCGCCTGGTACAGCAAATTGGCGCCACCGCTTTCCACCAGATGGACCATGGGCAGCTTGTTTTCGCGCGCCAGCTCCTGCGCCCGCAGGGCTTTTTTCAAGCCCATGGGCGGGACGGTGCCGCCCTTGATGGCGCTATCGCTGGCCGAAATCAGGCAGCGCTTACCGGCGATGGTGCCAATGCCCACAATCGAGCCGCCGCCGAGCACGGCAGTCTTGCCATCGTCGTCGTGCATGCCCAAACCGGCCAGCGTAGAGAATTCCAGAAAGTCGCTGCCCCGATCCAGCAGCCGTGCGACCCGCTCGCGCGGCAGCAACTGGCTACGCTCTTCAAACTTGCCGCGCTTGGACGCCGACTCCGCGCGCACCTTGTGCTCCAGCGCGCGAATTTCATCCAGCCGCATCTGCATACGCGCCATGTTGGCGGTGAATGCAGCCGAGCGGGGATCAAGGCTTGTAATAAGTGCGGGCATGGTCAGCTCTCGAAACAATGGCAAATGAATGGCAAATCAGGCTGTAAGCCTCATGGAACGTGCGGGTACAGCTATTACCAGGATAGCAACCTAAGTGGCGGTCAGTTATGTGCTGTATGCTAGCGCAAGTTGACGTTAACGTCAACTAGATTTCTATTAAGGCATATGGGGCGAATTGCGCCCTTGTGCGTTGCTATTGCACTATCAACGGAGAACGGAAATCAGCTTTGCAGGCGTTGTTTCATGCCGGGTGATAACCACACACCCTGGTTGGGCGCCACAATGAGTGCATCAACCGAATGCAAGGGCTTGAGCATGGCACGCCCGGCCTCGGCACCGGCCACCATGATGGCGGCACCCAGTCCGTTGATGTCTTCCAGCGTGCGGGCGACCAGTGCAACGCCGTGCGGACCGCTGGTGGGTTGTCCGGTTTTGGGGTCCAGAATGTGATGGAAGCGTCGTCCATCACGGATAAAGAAGCGCTCATAGTCGCCCGACGCAGCCACGAATCCGTCGTTCAGGTGGACCGTACCGAGGATACGTTCAGGCGAGCGTGGGTCGCGCACACCGATACGCCAATCGCGGCCTTGTAGTTGACCACTGACCAGCACATCGCCCCCGGCGTTGAGCATGGCATTGCGGATACCGTGCTCCTTGAGCACCTGCATACCCGCTTGCAAAATGGGCAATTTGGCGATACCACCCAGGTCAATACGCATGCCACGGCGGCGCAAATACGCCGTCGCGTTTTTTTCATCCAGTACCTCAAGTACCAGTTGGCGGTAGTCCACCAATGGCAATTCCTCGGCGATTTCGGTGGCAGGCGGAATGGTGTTTTTGCCTTGGCCAAAGTTCCAACCGGTAAGGGCGCCTACCGTAATGTCAAAAGCTCCCTTGGTTTGCTGAGAACGCTGTAAGGCCATTTGCAACACCTTCAGCATTTCGGGAGCTATCGGCACGGCTTGCAGTCCGGCGCACAGGTGCAGTGCATGCACCGGATTGCCAATGCGGTAGCGACTCAGCATGTCACTCTGTCGCTGCATTTCCGAAAATGCGGCACTGATGGCAGCCGACACGTTGACGCCACGGTCGGACTGCACCGTCATATCCAGGCGTGTTCCCATGAGGGTGCGAGCGGCGTGCTGGACAGATGGGTCTGCCAGGGCCGGACGCAAATAGAGTGCAGTTGCCACCATCGGCAGGGTGGCCAGAAGGCGGCGGCGTCCACGATCCGCAGTCATGGGCGTCATGATGGGTTTTGGGTTTAGCGTGACTTCGCCACCATAAAGTCCACTGCCGCTTTGACTTCGTCGTCTTTCAGTGCAGGGCTACCACCGCGCGCTGGCATGGCGCCCTTGGCACCATTGAAGCCTTCCAGCGCATGTTTGTACAAGACATCGTTACCTTGTGCGATGCGAGGCCCCCAGTCGGCTTTGTCACCAGGCTTGGGCGCTCCGGCTGCACCCACAGCGTGGCACATGGCGCAGGTCTTACCAAAAACACTTTTGCCAACGGCGTTCTCTGCCTGCTCTGCTTGCGGGGCGGCAGCGGTGACTGTGGGTGTAGGTGTAGGTGTAGGGGTAGTGGTGGGTGTGGGTGTGGGTGTAGCTGCGGGAGTAGCCACTGGTGCAGCGGTAGTCGGTGCTGTGGATTCGGGTTTACCGCAGGCGGTCAAAACAGCGCTGTATACCAGCAGCAAACCAAGGTATGTATTGCGCATAAAATATCCCTATGAAATGCATGAATTGTAGTATATTCGCCCAGCCCGAAATAATCGTTTCAACGGGCGAGTTACTAAGGTAAGGATTACTGATGAGCAAAGACCAAGCAGCTAGCGCCGAAGATTCCACCGTGTTCGGACGTCGCAAATTCATGAATACCGCTGCGCTGGCCGGTTTGGCAGGCGTAGTTGCCTGTACCGACAAGGCAGGGGCACCTACTGCACCGGTTGCAGCCTCCTCGGCCCCCGCACCTGCACCCAAAGCCGCTCCAGGTGCGATGGCACATCTGAAACCCGGTGAGCTCGATACCTACTACGGTTTATGGAGCGGTGGTCACACGGGTGATGTGCGCGTATTGGGCTTGCCGTCTGGACGTGAGATTACCCGTATCCCGGTTTTCAACCCCGATGCCCTGGTAGGTTGGGGCATTACCAATGAGTCCAAGAAAGTCATGGGGACCAAGGCCGATGGCAGCCTGCGTTACACGGTGGCCGACACCCACCATGTGCATGCTTCCTACAAAGACGGCAACTACGATGGCCGTTACGCATGGGTCAACGACAAGATCAACAGCCGCATGGCACGTATCCGCCTGGATTATTTCATTTGCGACAAGATTACCGAGTTGCCCAATATACAGGGCTTCCACGGCATTTTCCCGGACAAGCGCGACCCGGTAGATGAAAAAATCAACTACACCACCCGGGTCTTTGCCGGTGCCGAGTTCTCCATTCCGCTGCCCAACGGCGGCAAGGATGCGGACAAGCCGGAAGCGTACCATTCGTTGTTTACCTGCGTCGATGCCGAGACCATGGAAGTGCGTTGGCAAGTCCTGATCGACGGCAATTGCGACCTGGTGGCAACGTCCTATGACGGCAAGCTGGCAGCGACCAACCAGTACAACACCGAAATGGGTGCCAAGTACGAAGACATGATGTCTGCCGAGCGCGACGCATGCCTGTTCTTCAACGTGGCGCGCATTGAAGCGGCTGTGAAGGATGGCAAGTTCAAAACCTATGGCGACTCCAAGGTTCCTGTGGTGGATGGCACCAAAGAATCCAATAAAGACCCCAAGACCGCTTTGACGGCCTATGTGTCGGTGCCCAAGAACCCGCATGGCGTGAACGCCAGCCCGGATCAAAAGTACTTTATCTGTGCCGGCAAACTGTCTCCCACCGGTACCGTGATTGAACTGGTCAAGGTGCTGGACTACTTCGAAGGCAAGCTGGAAAAGCTCGATGATGCCATTGTGGCCGAGGTCGAGTTGGGACTGGGGCCGTTGCATACCGCATTCGATGGTCGCGGTAACGCCTACACCACCTTGTTCCTGGACAGCCAGGTGGTCAAGTGGAATGTGGAAGCCGCTATCAAATTCCACAAGGGTGACAAGAACGCCAAGTACGTGGTGGACCGCATTGATGTGCAGTACCAGCCCGGCCACTTGAATGCCTCCCAGTCGGAGACCATTGCCGCCGATGGCAAATACCTGGCTGTGGGCTGCAAGTTCTCCAAAGACCGCTTCCTGCCCGTCGGTCCGCTGCACCCCGAAAACGAGCAGCTGATTGATATTTCCGGCGAAAAAATGGTGTTGCTGGGTGACCACGCGGTACGTGGGGAACCGCACGACTTCATCATCTTCAAGCGCGAGCTGGTGCAGCCCAAACAGGTCTATACGCTGGATGATTTTCCCTTGGCCATCAAGGACCCCAAGGATTCGGGTGTTGTACGCAATGGCAAAAAAGTGACGGTGCGCCTGACCTCGCAGGCCCCTTCCTTCAGTATGCGTGAGTTCAAATTGAAGAAGGGCGATGAGGTCACCCTGATCCTGACCAACCTGGACAAGGTCGAAGATTTGACCCACGGTTTTGCGATTCCGAAGTACAACATCAACTTCATCGTCAATCCGCTGGAGACGGCATCGGTCACTTTTGTGGCAGACAAACCCGGTGTGTTCTGGTGTTATTGCACCCACTTCTGCCATGCCTTGCACCTCGAAATGCGTTCGCGCATGATCGTGGAAGCCTGATGGTGTGAGATGGTGTGAAATGGCGTAAATGGTGTGATTGAGTGTTCGTGTTGAGTGAACGTTTTGTGGCCCTTGTGGCCACTTTTTTTCTGTTGCTGTGTGCAGGCACCGGGAGTGCAAACGCCGCTACCGGCGCCTATGAGGCCGACTTGCCTGCGGAGTTGGCAACGGCGAAAGACATGTGTTCCTTGCTGGCATGCGCGGATGTCTTTCCCGGCGCCACCAGTTTTTCTGAACGCAAAGGCCAACCTCCGTATGTCGAGGCCTATGGAGAAGCCCAGGAAGGCAAGAAAAAACTGCTGGGCTATGTGATGTTATCCACCGACATCACCGATATCCCCGCCTACTCCGGCAAACCAGTGGTGACCTTGATCGGCATGGACACCACGGGACATTTTGTCGGTGTCAAGGTGCTCAAGCATTCGGAGCCCATTTTGTTGTTGGGCATTCCTGAATCGGCTTTGGTGAAGTTTAACAACCAGTATCTGGGCAAGTCGGTGGCCGACAAGATCGAAGTGGGCCAATCCCGCCCCGACGAAGGCATTTTTGGCCTGGATGCCATTTCGGGCGCAACGGTGACGGTCATTGCGCAAAACCAGGTCATGATGACCTCCGGCACCAACATCGCGCGCCAGGTCGGTATTCTGGCGCCTACCGTGCGTGCACCTGCCGCTTATGTCGAAACGGGTACATCCTTCGATTGGGACACGCTGGTCAGGCAAGGGAGTGTGCAACGCTTGCTGGTCAAGCCCGAGCAAGTCGGCCTGGACCCTGCGCCAGAGCCTTTCATTGAACTGTGGTTTGGCGATTTGAACCATCCTGACCTGGGACGCAGTGTGCTGGGCGCATTGGGCTTTAACAAGCTGCGGGCACGGCTGCAAGCCGGTGAACATGCGATTTTTATCATCCGCACCAGGGGCCGGGAGTCGTTCAAGGGCTCGGGGTTCGTGCGTGGCGGTATTTATGACCGTATTCAGGTCAAACAGGGCGCCGACTCCTTCACCTTTCGCGATCTGGATTACTTGAATTTGTACGGCCTATCGGCCCAGGGGGCACCCGGTTTCGATGAATCCGGCATCTTCATCCTCCGTGACAAATCTTTCTCTGCTGCCTATCCCTGGAAACTGTCGTTCCTGGGCAATCGGGTGGATCGCGCCACCGGGGCACGCAGTTTTACCAGCTTCGATGCCTCCTACTGGCTGGCAGACGCCCTGTTGCAGGGTGGGCGTCCGGTGGTGGAAGAAGCCGCAGCACCGTGGGTGCGGGTATGGCAGACGCGCGCGGTGGCCATTGCCTTGTTTGCCGTATTGCTGGTTGCGGTGACTGTGGTGTATGCGTTGCGGGAGCGTTTGACACGGCTATCAACCCACAAGAACAAGTGGCCCGTGAATGCGTTCAAGTACAGCGCATGGGCCTTGAGCATCGGGTTTGTGGGCTTTGGTGTCATGGCGCAGCCTTCCATCACCCAGGTGTTGACGTGGTTCCATTCCCTGCTGTTCCATTGGACCTGGTCGCTGTTTTTATCCGATCCTTTTATTTTCCTGTTCTGGATTTTCATCATCCTGACGGTATTTCTGTATGGGCGCGGCTTGTTTTGCGGCTGGATGTGCCCGTTTGGCTCGCTTTCCGAAGCCCTCTTCAAAGTTGGCCGTGCCCTGGGGCTCAAGCGCTGGCAACGCCCCGTACCGCAAAGGGTGCATGACCGGCTGAAGTGGCTCAAGTACGCCATCTTTTTTGGCTTGCTGGCCGTGTCCATGTTCTCCATGGGCTTGGCCGAGGTATTGTCAGAGGTTGAACCATTCAAAACCACCTTTTTGGTCGGCATACAGAATCGTTCCTGGCCCTATGGACTGTTCGTGTGTGTGCTGCTGGGCTTGAGCCTTTTTATCGAGCGCCCGTATTGCAAGTACCTCTGTCCCCTGGGCGCGGCATTGGCCATGCCCAGCACTTTTCGCTGGTATGGCTTGCGCCGCAAGCAGGACTGCAACAGCTGCAAGGCCTGTGCGGTGGGTTGTGGTGCGCAGGCCATTGATGCTGCGGGTCGTATCGACCACCGCGAGTGTCTGCATTGTCTGGATTGCATGGTGCTGTACACCGACCCTACAGGCTGTCCGCCGCTGGCGAAGGAGCGCAAACGGCGGGAGCGCAATGGCCTGGAGCTGACACCCATCGGGCGCGACGGCTACTACATTCCGATCCACCCGATTCACCCGGCGGCCACCATGGATGCACGGGTCGCCAACGGGCCAGACCCACGCATGCCAACCGATCCGGTGGTGCCGGCGCACAAGGTGGGTGTCCATCGCCTGCAATGGCTCTGGCTGGAGGTGCGCGACCACCTCTGGCCCTGGAGTGCAGAGGGCTGGGCGTCCAGGCGTGCGCTGCAAATCGCTGGTTTTTCATTGGCCTTGTTCGCAACCCTGGCCTGGGTGCTGGCAGCTACCGGGCGTTTGTCTTCCGGGGCTGTCATTGCCTGGTGGTTTGGCTGGAGTGTGTATGAAGTGGTGATCCGCCTGTCGGGACGGCGCTATGTCAAGGATGGCCCTTGGTGGCAAGACAACTACCGTTATGCGGGTGTCATGGATATGCTCAGCTATGTGGGTTTCAAAAACCTGTTGCTTGGTGCGGCCTTGTTTCTTGTGCTCAAGGCATTCGGCTTGTTGCAGGCATGATCTGCGGATGAAATGCGTGTGGCAAAAGGGGTGGCTTCTGGCAGTACTGGGACTGGGACTATTACTGTTACTGGGCAGCGCGCAGGCCGCCACCGTGCCGGTCAGTCCAGGGGAGAACCTGCAATCGGCCATTGACCGCGCGCACGTTGGCGATGTGCTGGAAATCGCGCGTGGGCTTTACCAGGGCAATTTCGTTATCAACAAACCATTGACCCTGCGCGGCATCGGGCGCCCGACCTTGAGTGGTGCCGACACGGGCAACACCATCAGTGTCAAGTCCCCGGACGTGGTGCTCGACGGTTTGATCGTGCGGGACTCGGGCGATAGCCTCAAAGACCAGAACGCCGGTATCTACGTCCATCCCGGTTCCCACCGGACCGTGGTGCAGCATTGCACGCTGAGCTACAACCTGTTCGGGCTGTGGATTGAAAAAGCCAACGACGTGCGCATTGAGGACAATAACATTACCGGCAAACGCGATTACAACTCACCCCAGCGTGGCAACGGTATCCAGCTTTACAACACCACGGGCGCGCGCATCCTCGGCAACCGCATCAGTTTTGTGCGCGATGCCCTGTATGTCGATGTATCGCACCACGCCATCTTCCGAGGCAACCGGCTGCACCACAGCCGCTACGGCACCCACTACATGAACTCCTACTACAACCTGTGGGAAGACAACGAAAGCTATGCCAACCGGGGCGGTCTGGCCTTGATGGAGGTGCGTGATCAGGTGGTACGCAACAACCGCACCTGGGGCAACACCGACCACGGCATCATGCTGCGCACGCTGCAGGACTCGGTCATTGAAAACAATGTAGTGGTCGGCAACAAGCGCGGGTTTTTCATCTACGACGTGGAATACGCCACTTTGCGCGGCAACCTGGTGCTCGACAACCAGGTAGGGGTGCATTTGTCGGCGGGTTCCACACGCAACACCGTGCAAGGCAACGACTTCATCGGCAATCGGGAACAGGTGCGCTACGTCGGCGCACGCGACGAAGCCTGGGGAGGTACCCGACCCAATCAGTCCGGCAAGGGCAACCATTGGAGCAACTACCTGGGATGGGACCGCGATGCCAATGGCATCGGCGACATTCCCTACGAAGCCAACGACATGGTGGACCGCTTGAGCTGGCGCCACCCGAGCATGGCCTTGCTCATGGGCAGCCCTGCCGTGCAGGCCCTGCGGCTGGTGGGGCAGCAGTTTCCGGTGCTGCGTGTACCCAGTGTGGTGGATGCTTACCCCCAGATGCAGCCTTTTAACAAAAATTGGAGCGCATGGCGTGACAAATTCAAGCGTGAGCACTAAAGCGGGCACTGACCCAGACACTGAAACGGCAGCGGTTGTGCTCCGGGGTGTCAGCAAACGCTACGACAGTGTGCAGGCCGTGGATGGCGTGGACCTGTGTGTGCAACGCGGAGAACTGTTTGGCTTGATCGGTCACAACGGCGCTGGCAAAAGCACCCTCTTCAAAATGATGCTGGGTCTGATCAAGCCCAGTGCGGGTACCATTCATGTGGCAGGGGTGGCGGTGCAGGGAGCCGATTTTCGTATGGCGCGGCGCAAGATTGGCTACTTGCCGGAAAACCTGGTGTTGTACGACAACCTGACGGCGTTGGAGACCATGCGTTTCTTTGCCAAACTCAAGGGAGCGGATGTGGGCAGTTGTTCCGCCTTGCTGGAGCGTGTGGGTCTGGGCGGGGTGGCGGGGCGGGTGGTGCACGAATTTTCCAAAGGCATGCGCCAGCGTCTGGGCTTTGCCCAGGCCTTGCTGGGCAGCCCCCGTGTGTTGTTTCTGGACGAGCCCAGCAGCGGTCTGGACCCCGGTGCCATCCGTGACTTTTATGCCCAACTGCGTGAACTGCGCGCACAAGGCGTCACCATCGTGATCACCTCACACATCCTGGCGGATTTGCAGGAGCGTGTGGACCGGCTGGCAATCATGGAGAGCGGGAAAATTCAGGCCATTGGCAGTGTGCATGCCCTGCGTGAGCAGCTTGACTTCCCCTTGTCGATTGCCTTGCGCGTGGAGCCAGCCCTGCTCTGCGACTTGCAAAGCCACTTGCGCGCCACCTTGGGCGTTGACTTGCACATGGAGTCCAATTGGGCCATCATCCGTTGCCCACGTCCTGCCAAAATGGCGGTCTTGGCAGCGCTGGCGCCCTGGAGCGGGCGTTTGCTGGATTTGCACATCCATGAACCCTCCCTGGAAGATGTGTTTTTTGGACTCAGGAGCTAGTCCATGCTGAATACCGGATTGAATATCGAATGGCGCCAGGTTGCCACCCTGGCAGGCAAGGAGTTTCGCGACCGCATACGCAACCGCTGGGTGCTGGCAGTCGCCCTGGTGTTTGCCGTGTTTTCGCTGGTGATTACCTATTTTGGCGGTGCGCAACAGGGACAGGTTGGCCTGCGCTCCATTGAATTCACCATTGCCAGCCTCGTCAGTCTGGTGATCTACCTCATCCCCTTGATTGCACTGTTGCTGGGTTTTGATGCCGTGGTGGGCGAACGTGAGCGCGGCTCACTCGATCTGTTGCTGGCCTTGCCGATCACGCGCTTTGAGTTGTTGCTGGGCAAATACCTGGGGCTGGCGGCGGCGCTGACCTTGTCAACCGTCGCCGGATTCGCCCTGGATGCGGTCCTGTTGTACCGGCAGTTCGGCTGGCCGGGCCTTTACCACTACCTCGGGTTCATGCTCAGCTCGGTGCTGCTGGGCCTGGCTTTTTTAAGTCTGGCGCTGTTGTTGTCCGTGCTGGCGCGTGAGCGCACACGTGCCTCCGGTATGGCAATCGCCTTGTGGTTTGGTTTTGTGCTGGTGTTCGATTTGTTGCTGCTGGGTTTGCTGGTGGCCAGTGGCGGCGAGTTCGGCGGAGCGGCACTGGCATACGTACTGTTGCTCAACCCGGCAGACGTGTTTCGCATCCTGAATATTTTTTCACTCGACCAGATGCGCAGCCTGTATGGCCTCACCAGCATCGTACCACCCGCTTTGGCCAACCCTGGCTGATGGGCGCAGCCATGCTGGCCTGGATTACCGCCCCCCTGGCACTCGCAACCTGGAGATTTCGACCATGACATTCTTTCGACCAACTTTTCGACCAACTTTTCTTGTAGCAACGCTGTACGTATGTGTAGTGGCCAGCCTGAGCGCCTGCGGCGAGAAGGCGCCCGCTCCTGTGGTCGCGGTGGAAATCGACTCTGCCACCACCTGTGAGCTGGATGGCATGCTGCTGGCCGATTTTCCCGGTCCCAAGGCGCAGATCCACTTCAAGGACGAAGCCAGGCCCAGCTTTTATTGCGATACGGTGGAGATGTTCAACATCCTGCTCAAACCCGAGCAGGTCAAGGTCGTTCGGGCCGTGTTGGTGCAGGACATGGGCAAGGCCGACTGGGATCGACCACAAGGCAACTGGTTCGATGCACGCACCGGCATTTACGTGCTGGGCAGCAAGCGCAAGGGTTCCATGGGGCCGACCATCGCCAGTTTTTTACAAGAGGCCGACGCACAAGCCTTCGCCGCCAAGCACGGGGGCAAGGTGCTGCGTTTTGCACAGATCACCCGTGACATGGTGGACCTCAGTGGTGGTGCCCAGCAAGACACCCGGATGTGATATGCCGCAACGTTTTGGAAAAAGCATGGCGATTATGCTATTTTTAGCATAGCTTTCCCAGCTTGCTGCATGCGCCTTATAGCCTTGATGTGAAAAACTCCCGACAACCAAACCTACTGAACCGACAACCGAACGTGCTTACCTGTGCGTGCTAGCACCAAAGGTGCGGTTTCATACCAGCCTGGGGCATCGCCCCAGGTAGCGAGGCCCACCCACCGAAGGAATGAAGGCCCGATCCGACGCATCCCGGATTGCGAGGTCGGGCATCAATTTCGTGGCATCAGGAACATGATCCGCCACGTAATGAGCCACGCAATGGGCCACCAAATTAGCCATGCGATAGACGGGCTTTCGACCTGGGGCGTTGCCCCAGGCTGGTATGGCTTCGGGCCTTTGGCCCTCCAATCCTCCGACCCTACGACCCTCCAGGGCGGTCAAGCATTGCAAGACGTAGATGTGCTGCTCTCACAAGAAACGAAGCTCCCCGAGACATGGTCAAGTGCCAAACGTTTGAATCCACCAGCCTTGCGTGGCTTTAGGCGCAAGGTGGTCCGTTGGACGGCGTACATCCTGTTCGCACCGAAATGCAGTGCGTGCGCCGGTTCAAACCCAAAACCCAAACGCTCCTGATTCAAGAGCTGTATCCGCTTATTCCATGGGACTTATAGGCCGATCTGGCAGGTATAAACACCCGGTAACACCCGGTTTTGGCAGGGTTGGACGCCTGTGGGCGGGTTGGAGCGGCGTTTTGACCGGATGGGCGGGGCAAAATCCACGGTCAATCGGGCTGTATGCCTTATCAGACAGGCGGGAGTAGCTATGTTTTTTGATAAAACATCCGAGCGCAGGCGTAGGAGCAGGATGCTTGGGACGATCCGTGGTCGGGAATTTTGCGGCTTGTGCGGTGGCGCAGGGTTTCAGGAGAAAGGTGACCAGTCGCTTCACCTTTGCGGGCATCAGGCAGTGCATGCAATGACTCTCAAACTTGCCCGATCAGCGCTTTGATCCATGCGCGGCAAACCTCGCCCTTCAGGGCGGGGTCAAGAGCGCGGACACCGCAGGTGTCCATGTAACAGGTGCGAACCTTTAGTCTGGTTAAAATTACAGTATGCAACGCCTGCAAGCCTTCAAATTCGAGCTGATGCCCAACGGCGAGCAGGAACAAGACATGCGCCGCTTTGCCGGGGCACGTCGGTTTGTCTATAACCGGGCTTTGGACATTCAAAAGGTCAATCACGCGTCGGGTGGAAAGTACATCGGCTATGTGGATATGGCGAATCGACTTCCAGAATGGAAGAAAGAAAAAGAATGGCTCAAGGGAGCCTCCTTCCCATGTCTTGCAGCAGTCGCTTAAAGATGCGGATCGGGCCTACAAGAACTTCTTTGAGAAACGTGCGGGCTTTCCACAACCCAAGCGCAAAGGCAAGGGCGACAGTTTTCGGTACCCAGACTCCAAACAGTTTGAGATCGACCAAGCCAACAGCCGCATTAAGCTGCCAAAGTTGGGATGGGTACGCTACCGCAACAGCCGGGACATTTCAGGCACGGCTAAAAATATCACTGTCAGTCAGTCTGGTGGCAAGTGGTTTGCAAGTATCCAGACTGAGCGCTCAGTCCTGCAACCCGTGCCAACGGCCACAAGCGCCATTGGTATCGACATGGGCATTGTTCGGTTCGCCACCCTGAGCGATGGCACGCCTGTTGAGCCGCTCAACAGCTTCAAGAAGCACGAACGGCGCTTGGCAAAGTACCAACGGCGCATGTGTCGCAAAGTCAAGTTCAGCAAAAACTGGCACAAAGCAAAGAGAAAGGTTCAGAAAATCCACACCCGTATCGCTAACGCCCGCAAAGACTTCCTGCACAAAGCCACAACAGAGATCAGCAAAAACCACGCTATGGTCGCTATTGAGGATTTGCAGGTACGCAACATGAGCAAGTCGGCACAAGGCACTACCGAAGCACCGGGTAAGAACGTCGCGGCCAAGTCGGGGCTGAACAAAGCCATTCTCGACCAAGGCTGGTTCGAGTTTCGCCGCCAGCTTGAGTACAAGCTCAACTGGAGAGGCGGAATACTCATTCCAGTGCCCGCTCACTACACCAGCCAGACCTGTCCGGCCTGTGGTCACGTGTCGGCGGACAACCGCAAGACACAGGCCAAGTTTGTGTGCGTGGACTGTGGTCACGAGGAAAACGCCGATGTGGTCGGCGCGAAAAACATATTGGCGCGGGGATACCGCGTTGCAGCCTGTGGAGAGGACGGCTCTGGCCTTGCGCGTAAGCGTATGACGAAACCAGCCTCTGCGAAGCAGGAACCCACCGAAGTGACTAGGTGTGAGGTAACTCATGTTTAGCGCAGTAGGAATCCCCGTCCTTCAGGGCGGGGAGGATGTCAACTCCATGGACTGTTCTTTAGGCTGCACAACACTCCCGTTCATTCAACTCTCTCCTCGAAACATTGTTAAAAAACAATATGTTACAAATTTGGAATTGCTGATTGGACAAGGCTAAGGCTTTCCCAGTGGCTGGAAGTTTCCTATAATGCAAACGCCGCACGTCGTCTTGGACGTTGGCTCAGGGGCCTGCAGGGGTATGCATTGAGCAGTGCGGTTTCTTATTTTTTCTTTCTTTTGAACAAAGTCTGCATGGAAACATAGTTTTTACGCACTTTTGCGGCAAAACTGTATATCCATCCGTCCAAAGCAACATTCCCAGCAAGTAATCTTGTCGAGTCTTTCGCTATTGGCGGGGTGCCAACACGTAATTCAGCGGAATTGAATATCCTGTCAAACGCTGCAATATCCTGTGCGTCTATCGGAACTTGTCCGCGCAAATATTCGTTTTGCCCAGAATGCCCCTTCATCGCGTGAATAACTGAATCGTGGTCAAGCGCTAAAACTTTTCCTGTCAAGTCGATACCAAGCACTGCAGCACGTTTTATGGCGTCATCCGAGACATTGGATAGAGCAAATGTTTTTTGTTTGTCCCTTGGATTAGTCTGGGTGTTTTCGACAAACGACGTGGCATTTGTGGCAGGCGTAATTGGCATCTGCGCATTGTCCACCGCATTCTGCTGCATATTCCGGCGAAAGCTTATCCAACATTTTCTCCGCAGTTGGTGAGCAATTTGCATTGAAGATGCCATCGCCCCTGTCCTTTCGCTCGAATGTGTATGGTCCGACATTGCATGATGCCTGGTGGTCCTTGATGTAGGGCGTGTAGGGCGGCATGTGCCCGACGCCACAATGCTCCTGATTCAAGAGCTGTTCCCGCACATACCATAATCAAAAACGGCGCCAAAAAAGAACCCCCCCCCCCCGGGGGGGGGGGGGGGGGGGGGGGGGGGGGGGGGGGGGGGGGGGAACCCCCCCCCCCCCCCCCAAAACACCACCCCCAAAAAAAAAAGAGAGGGGGGGCCCCCCCCCCCCCGGGAAGCCCCCCCCCCCCCCAAAAAACCCCCCCCCCCCCCCCCAAAAAAAAGAAAAAAAAAAAAAAAAGAAAAAAAAAAAAAAAAAAAAAAAACCCCCCCCCCCCAAAACCACCCCCCCCCCAAAGAAAAAAAAAAAAGAAGACCCCAAAAAAAGGGAGCCCCCCAAAAAAAAAAAAGGAAAGAAAAAAAAAAAAAAGGGGGAAAAAAAAAGGGGGGGGGGGAAAAAAGGAAAAAAAAAAAAAAAAAAAAAAAAAAAAAACCCAAAAAAAAAACCCCCCCCCCCGGAAAAAAACGCACAAAAAAAAAAAGGAGGAAAAAAAAAAAACAAGGGGGGGGCAACAAAAAAAACCCCCGAAGCAAAAAAAAAAAAAAAAAAACCAAAAAAAAAAAAACCACAAAAAAAAAAAAAACAAACCAAAAAAAAAAAAAGGAAAAACGGGGGGGGGGGGGGGAAGGGGGGGGGGGGAAAGGGGGGGGGGGGGGAAAGGGGGGGGCCGGGGGGGGGGGGGGGGGCCCGGGCGGGGGGGGGAAACCCCCCCGCAAAACCCACCCACCCCCCCCCCCCCCCCCCCCCCCACCCCCCCCCCCCCGCCACCCCCCCAGCCAAAAAAAACCCAAAAAAAACCCCCCCCCCCCCCCCGGGGAGAGAGGGGGGGGGGGGGGGGGGGGGGGGGGGGGGGGGAGGGGGGGCGGCCGACCCCCCCCCAGCCCCCCCCCCCCCCCCCACCCCCCCCACCCCCCCCCCCCCCCGGCGGGGCCCCCCCCCCAAAAAAGGCCAAAAAAAAAAAACCCAAAAAAAAAAAAACCAAAAAAAAAAAAAAACCCCAAACCCCCCGGCAAACCCCCACCAGCGGGAAAAAAAAAAAAAAAAAAAAAAAAAAAAAACCCAAAAACCCGCCCCCCCCCCCCCCACCCCCCCCCCAAAAAAAAAAAAAAATGCAAAAAAAAAAAAAAGCCAGGGGGGGAAGAAGGGGGGGGGGGGGAAGAAAAAAAAAAAACCCCCACAAAAAAAAAAAAAAAAGGAAAGGAAAAGGGGGGGGGGGAGGGGCCCGCCCCCCCAAAGGGGGGACGGGGGGGGGGGGCCGGAAAAACAAAAAAAACCGGGAGGAGGGGGGGGGAAAGGGGAGGACGCGACCCCCCCCCCCCGCCAGGAGGGCCGGAGCAGGGCGCGCCGCCCCCCCCCGGAAAAAAAAAAAAAAAAAAACCCCCCCCCCGCCCGGGGGGGGGCCTTCCGGGGGCCCGGGGGCCCCCTGCAGGCCGATTTGGCAGCTAAAAACACCCGGTTATGGCTTGTCACGGCAGGTTTTGACGCCTGCAGACGGGTTGGTGCAGCGTTTTGACCGGCTGGGCGGGGCAAAATCCACGGCAAATCTGGCTGTACACCTCATGTAACAAGCGGGAGCAGCTATGTTTTTTGATGACACATCCGAGTGCAGGCGTAGGCGCAGGATGTTTGGGGGCGATCCGTGGCCGGGAATTTTGCGGTCTGCACCGTGGCGCAGGGTTTCAGGCGAAGGGTGGCCAGTCGTTCAGACTGTCAATTTCTTTCCACGCCCGCACGCAGGCGTTGGTGGCGTCCAGGCCGACAAAGATGGCTGCTTCCGCCCAGCGGCGGCGCAACAGACCGACCAGCGGCTTGCCTTCGTGGTGAATCCACTTGCGCATTTCGCCGGGCACGTCGGCCTTGTGGTTGGCGTTGATGCGCGCCAGCAGGGTGGATTTGCCCAGACTGCCAGCCCCCAGGTTGTACGTCCACGAGATCAGGGCTGCGGCCTCGCATTCCAGCAGCGCGACTTTGACGCGCAGTTTGACATCGCGGGCGGCACCCTCCATATCGCGCCGCAGCCATTTTTCCGCCTCGGCTTCGGTGATGGGCGGCGTCGCCGGGCTGACCGGGTGTCCGTTGGCGTCCACGATGGAGCCATAGCCAATCGTCCAGGTGCCGCCGGGCAATGCGCCATTGTCGTCGTACGGGGCGCTGAAAAATCCTTCAATCCGCTTGACCACCGCCGTCGCGGCAGCCGGAACCGCACCGTTCCAGGCGGGACCTTGGGTTTTGGACGATACGGTTATTTTTTGCACTGTGGCCATCGGTTGGTCTCCATCCAGACAGAATTCCATGGTGGCGCCCACGCCGGGCGCAAACGCCCATTGTGCCAGTTTGCGCTACAGAACAGCGGCACTGGCGGGACGGGTGGGACGGCACGCACCCAACGCCACAATGCTCCTGATACAGGAGCTGCACCCGCTTATTTCATGCGCCTTACAGGCCGATTTAACAAAGGGGTCTGACCCCTTTTAATTTATAACGCAAAGCTCAGCGGCTGAGCGTTAGCGAAGTCCGCTGGAGCGTTGGTAGGCTTGTTTGTTGAGGATACATACGGCGCAATAGGCTATCGCTATTGTGCCGTATGGAGTGCGACTTGCCGCGTTTTTTGCTAGTTTAATCGAGAGCCTCTGTTTTTTTGTGAAGCATATCAACCAATTCCTTAAAATAGACGAGTTTGTCGTTTTTTATTAGATAATTATAAAACTTGCTACTTTTACCCTTATTGAGTTCATGGCTGACAGCATCTAATGCACTTCGTAAACGCCTCAAGCCAGCAGGATGTGTGTTACCAAATTCATCACTGGAGGTCATAGCACCATCAACGCTCCAAAAAGTAAATAAAGCAAAGGCACCAAGAATATCCGCAGGATCTTGTTTTATTATCAGGTTCACAGCAAAACTATCGGCTTTAGCCTCTTGTTCTCGGCTTTCACTGTTTGTAAGTTTCTTACATCCATGATTATTAACCTGGTGACCTAATTCATGGGATAACAACATTCGAAGAGAGGCCTTAATAAATGACTCTTGAAGAGAACTCCATTGACTTTGTGGCATTGGAAGTTGCGAAAATTGTTTGCACGTGCCATGATACCTATGAGCAAAAAGCATAGGTGTAAACATTGGTGTTAGCTGGTTATTATAAGCAACTGCTTTTGAGTTCTGTGAGAATACGTCCGAAACGTGGTCTAAATATGCAGTGAAACATTGCTCAGATTGACCTGCAAGCAACCACATCTGATTCTCCGAAAGCATATTAAGCATAAACATTTGGCCGGCAGTAATCGTAATTTTCCTGTTTTCATTGGTTCTGCAGTTTCTTGAAGAGTATCCATTTGAATTCCATGACATTCGAACTGAAAAACTTGTTTCCTCCTCAATTTTTAACTGGGAAGGCGTTAGATAAGAATGCCATTCTGATCTTATTTGTCTTATTGTCTCTTTGGTTGGGCCTAAATACTCCTCTAAATCAAGAATTTCTTCACCAAATGCACTAAAACTTATAAACAATAATGTAAAAACACTAAGTTTTGCTATGTGAGTTTTCATGGTTCTTGACCAAACTGATTTGTTTCAATCGCTTCAATTTTTAGATAATCTTTTTCTTCATCGTTACTGGCAAACTTCGGTTTTTTACCTGATTTTATGTCATTCTTTATTGCGAGATATTTATTGTAGGTTTGAAATTCATTCATCAACATTGATTCCTTTACCTCCGCAAGTTTGGATAATGCCCGCTCAAGTCCTTTGGTTTTCCATTGCGCATTTAATGCCATCTGTTCAGGTTTTACGTTATTCAAGATAGTATTTATTGACGTAATAACATCTCCCGCAGGTGGACCATTTTTAATATAAAGTCCGTAGGTGAAAGCTACTTCGGGGTTTTTGTCTTTGTTTGAAAAAACCAGCGGTTTAGCCAATGCGGTCACAAGAATTCCTGCACCAAGAACGCAAAAAAACGCGCCAGGGCCAACGTCCTTTAATTTGATAGTTGTATTATCATGTTTTATTTCCGCTACCTGCTTCTTTTCGACACCTTTTATATAAAGATGCCACCCCATAGCCAGCGAAAATCCGCCAAATAAAACCACTAATAAACGTTCCGCTATGCGACCGACAATAGCCATACTTTCTATATCCATGAGACAGCCTCCTTTAATAGTTCACAACAACACTCTGAATAAGACATTACATATAAAATCGGTAGACAGAAAAAGCAAGCAAAATATGAATTGACACAATTTTCCTGGGCAGCTTAGATTTCATCGGCGCAAATGGCCAGTTGTGCGCCGCCTAACGAAGTATAGGGAGACACGCCCGTGTCTCCCTAACATGGCGGTTGCTCCATAACATGGCTGGGCGAAATCCCCGTAAACCCGTTTGCAACAAGGCTTGCAACCGACATGCTGCATAGATGAACAGTCATAACACCCCCAGAAAAACCAGCACACCGATTTGTAAGTCAACCCGGCTGCTGAATCAGTTACGCGGGCAAATCCGCCGCCTGCACTATAACTTCAGAACCGAAGGGGCCTACGCCCGTCTACGTCTACCAAAGCCAAAAAACTGCATTCGGTTTTACCGACTGAAGCATCCGCGCGACGCGGGGCTACGGGGCAGGCCTATTCTGTTATTTCAAACATGGCGATTACGCTATTTTTAGCATAGCTGTACCCGCTTGCTGCATAAGCCTTATAGCCTTGATGTGAAAAACTCCCGACAACCAAACCTACTGAATCAACAACCGAACGTGCTTACCTGTCCGTGCCAGCACCAAAGGTGCGGTTTCATACCAGCCTGGGGCATCGCCCCAGGTTGCGAATCGGCCCACCCACCGAAGGAGTGAAGGCCCGATCCGACGCATCCCGGATTGCGAGGTCGGGCATCAATTGCGTGGCATCAGGAACATGATCCGCCACGCAATGAACCACGCAATGGGCCACCAAATTAGCCATGCGATGAGACGGGCTTTCGACCTGGGGCGTTGCCCCAGGCTGGTATGGCTTCGGGCCTTTGGCCCTCCAATCCTCCGACTCTACGACCATCCAGGGCGGGCAGTGCATGAATTCTCCAAAGGCATGCGCCAGCGTCTGGGTTTTGCCCAGGCTCTGCTGTGCAATCCCAGTTGCGCTGGAATTTCATATCACCCGTGATATGACAAATATGACAAATGCAAAAACTGCGACGCAAAACCCGCCTGCAAGCCTCTGTGGCACCTTTTTGGCCGCCAATCAGGCATCAAATCAGTATCGAATCAGCCGCTAACCCCCGTGGAATGAGCGAGGGCCACTATCAATAACGCAGTAGCAATACATGACCCGTACTATTCCTTGTCTTTCAGAATCTCGGGCATCACTGCGCGGTGAAAGCCGTTAAACGCTGTGGAGCGGGCTTTGGAGGGTGTTGGGAAAATGGCGCTGTCCAGCGAGGCGCCGCCGTCGATCTGCAGCGTCACGCCGGTGATGAAGCCCGCACCGGGCGAGAGCAGAAAGCAGATGGCCGCGCTGACTTCCGCTTCATTGGCCAGACGGCGCATGGGAACGTGGTTTTTCAGCGTGGGAATGATGCGCTTGATCGGCCCCTCGTAGGTGTCCAGCCCGGACGAGGCGATCCAGCCCGGAGCCACGGCATTGACCCGCACCCCGGCATAGGCCCATTCCACGGCAGCGGTTTGTGTCAGATTGGCCATACCCGCGCGCGCCGCGCCCGGAGTGCGCCATGCCGGGCATACCGTTGCGAAAATCCGCCGTCATGTTCACGATGGCGCCGCCGTGCTCTTGCATGGACTGCAGGAAAACCTCACGCATCATCAAAAAACCACCCGTCAGGTTGTTCGATACCACGGTCTCAAAACCCTTCTTGCTGATGGCTTCCATAGGGGAGGGGAATTGCCCGCCGGCGTTGTTCACCAGGCCGTGAATGCGCGGATGCTTCGCCAGCACCTCGGCCACTGCGGCCTTCACGCCGTCTTCATCGCGGATGTCGCACGCCAGGGATTCGGCTTTGCCGCCATCGGTGCGAATTTCGTCGCATACGGCGTCCAGTCTGTCCCCCTTGCGGCCCGACACGATGACCGTTGCGCCCAACGACGCCAGTTCATGCGCCACACAGCGGCCAATGCCACTGCCCGCACCCGTGACCCAATGCACCTGGTTGGCGAACAAATCGGGGTGAAAAATGCTGGCGTAATGGTTCGGCATGGTTATAGGCGCATATAGGCGCAGTCTCTGATGCGTTGTCAATAAGATGCAGTATGCTAGCGCATAGTTTACGTTAACGTCAACTTGATCTCCATAAGCCCCAGTTTAGACATTCAGAAATTTATCATCCCTCCCGGCATCATGTCTCTGTTCAAATTTTTCCAATCTCGCAAAACTAAAACTGACGGATACACAACAGAGGCTGACCCTGCATCCTCGCCCACTGCGCAGCCTTCTGAAAACCCACCTATGGCCGTAAAAGTACCCTCGTTTACATCCATACAAGTGGGGTTGCCAAAGTTCAACATGCCTATCGCCCCGTCGCATGGGCAGCCAACGGTAAATTGGGGTCAGATGGCCCAGCCAGTTGTATCGTTGCCGCCTAAAAACCCATTTGAACAGGCGCAAACCTTGCACAAGGAAGGCCGGTTGCAGCAGGCAAAAGAACTGTATGAACAACTGCTAGACACCCAGCCACAACACACCGAAGCCCTGCATTACCTGGGATTGCTGCATGTTCAACTAGGTCAACGTGACAAAGGCATTGACCTGATTCGACAATCGTTGTCGCTTGATCCGAATCAATTCGCCGCACTGGCTAATTTGGCTCCGGTCCTGAAAGAAGCAGGGCGAATGGAGGAAGCTGAGGTCTGTTTCAACGCCGCTTTGGTTTTGAAAAAGGATGCCCCTGAGCTTTGGAACAACCTTGGCAATATGCAAATGTCGCTGAATAAACTGCCTGAGGCCATTGCGAGCTACCAACAAGCCCTGGCCTTGAATCCCAAAATGGCCGCAGCAGCCAACCAATTGGCGGTTGCGTTCATCCTGGATAACCAGTTTTCCGCAGCACTACAGGCAGCAGACCAGGCGCTTGCGGTGGATCCAAAGATGGCAGATGCCCATGACACCCGTGGATCGGCCCTGCGCCGATTGGGACGATTAAACGAAGCCTTGGCCAGTTACGACAAAGCACTGTCTTTGAATCCAGAACAAATCGGCTACATTGACAGTCGCTGTAGTGTTCTCGAAGATATGGAACGTTATGCGCAAGCTATTCCAGGCTTACAACACATCCGGTCACGAGAACCTGACTTCAAATGCATTGCCGGACGTTTGCTCTATGCCCAGCGGCGTTGCCTGAGTTGGTCTGGCATCCAGACCCTGACCCAACAAGTCGTTGACAACACTTTGGCAGGCCGACTCAGTAGTGAACCGTTTAACATGCTTACCTTTAGCGACCGCGCAGACGTGCAACTGGCCTGTGCGCGTCAGTCCATCGCAGACACCCGCCCCAAGCAGCGCAAACATTTGCCAATCCGCTCGCGCCAGCCTGGCGAGAAAATCCGGGTCGCGTATGTGTCAGCCGATCTGCGCGAGCATGCTGTGGCATATCTGATGGCTGGCGTTTTTGAACAACATGATCGCAGCCAATTCGAAATTACGGCCATCGCGCTCAAACCGGCAGAAAACAGCCCGATGGGACACCGTGTCAAAGCTGCCTTTGACTACTTTCTTGATGTGAGTGACTGGTCAGATGCCCAGATCATTGACCATATGCGTCAACATGGCTACGACATTGCCGTTGACCTGATGGGGCTGACTTTCGGCGCTCGACCCGGCATCTGGGCCCAAGGCATCGCCCCTGTCCAAGTCAGTTACCTGGGTTACCCTGGCACCACTGGTGCCGCTTACATGGACTGCATTCTGGCCGACGACATGGTCATACCGCCGGAACAGCAGCAGTACTACAGCGAAAAAGTCGTTTATTTGCCCGACTGCTTTCAGGCTAATGATCGTAAACGGGTGATTGCTGACCATAGCCCGACCCGTGCTGAGTTGGGCTTGCCCGATGACACCTTTATCTTTTGCTGCTTTAACAACCTCTACAAGATTGGCCCCGAAACCTTCGATAGCTGGGCGCGCATCCTGATTCAGGTACCGGATAGCGTATTGTGGTTGGTCGAAAACCAGGAAGCCGTCCGCCAGCGTGCGCAACAAGAAGCACTGGCACGGGGTATTGCCCCAGAACGGCTGTTCTTCGCTCCACGTGCCACGTATCCTGAGCATTTAGCCCGCATGCGCCAGGCGGATCTGTTTCTTGATACGCTGCCTTTCAATGCGGGCACAACCGCCAGTGATGCCCTCTGGGCAGGTCTGCCCGTGTTGACATGCCCAGGCCGTGCCTTCGCCGCGCGCATGGCGGCTAGCCTTTTAAGAGCAGTAGGCATTCCTGAATTGATCGTGCCAGATCAGACCCGATATGAAGCATTGGCTGTTGATCTGGCACATCACCCCGATAAATTGCTTTCCTTGCGTCAGCGTTTGGCGGATCAACGCTTGCAATGTCCTTTGTTTGACACCCCACAATTCACCCGCAATTTAGAAACTGCATACAAAAACATGTTGTGAAACAACTCGCTTGGCATCCGTATGACGCAAGACCCCACCCCGCCTGAATTGAATCCAGACTTTCCTCCCGACGCCAGCGCGCGTGCCGAAGCCTTTGTGGCGACACACCGCGAGGAAGAGACGGGGGAATTGTTTGGCATCACCGAGCTGGCGCGCGAATTTGATCTTTCCCCGCGCGCCATCCGCTTCTACGAAGACAAGGGCTTGCTGGCACCCCGGCGTATCAATGGCGGGCGGGCCTACACCCGCCGTGACCGCGTGCGTCTGGCCTTGATCCAGCGCGCCAAGGCGATGGGGTTTGCCCTGGCCGAAATACGCGAATACCTCGATCTCTACGGCGATAAAGGCGAGGGGCGGGAAAAGCAGTTGCAGTTTGTCGCCCTTCGCACCGACAAAGCCATTGCGGAACTGGAAGCACGCCGCTCGCACATTGACGCCACGCTGGCGGAATTGCGTGTCATCAATGTGGGCGTCAAACGTGCGCTGGAAGCAAGGCGGCGGCGTCCAGCGGAATGAAAATAATAGCAACTCCCGCACGTCCTACAAGCGATAGCGCCCGATTTGGCAAGTAGGAATTACTCCGAACAGCGCGAGTGATATTGCGAAACAGCAGATGAAAAAAGCGCCAAATGGTGCTATTTGGGTCTTGTGTCTAACTTTTCATTTGAAATTAGCACGATCGTTCGTATTATTCCTCACGTAGCAGGTTGGTGTGTCGTGGGTAAAGAGCCAAAACATGCCAGTCAGGTCTTACCGGACTGTCTTGACGGAATTGCAGTTTGATAGGCTAAAGACTCTCGCGGGAGAGTTTAGTGGACAGCTATGTGGTTCCGTCAAAAGGCTAATTATTTAATGTTTAATTTTTAAAGTGCGACCCATCATGATCTCCTTCAAGCAACTGGCAGTCCTCGCCGCATTTTCTTCTTTTGCCCGGCCCCCCCCTTGCAGCCGATTTGAGCCAAGTGAGTTAAATAAATACTACGTGTGAGGGCGACGCAATGAAATTGCAACAGAACAGCATAGGATTCAGATTAATCGCTTTAGTGAGTTTTTTCCTATTGTGCATCGCCGCGCTCTGCATCGTTTCCTGGCAGACTCTTCAGATTTCCAATGAAAAATTGCAGCAAAGTATGCGTAGAGCCACTGAGTTTGAGCATGCCATAGACGTCGCTAGAAGCGCGCAGGTCGACTATAAGATGGAAATGCAAGAGTGGAAAAATATGTTATTACGCTCACACAATGCCGTCGAATTTGAACATCATAAAAAAGCTTATTTAGTAAAAGATACTGAAGTTCTTGAACACCTGGAAAACCTGGTGAAAATTTTTGATGCCCTCAATCTAGAGACTGCCTTGGTCGGGGAAACAATAATTTCCCAAATGGAAATTTCCAGAATTTATCAAGATGTTTTGCAAAAACTCGACCCGAATGATGCCGATTTTTATAAGAAGGCAGACGCCTTGGTAAAAGGTATGGATCGCACCCCCGATAAGCGTTACGATAACATCGTCACTTACATAATAAAAAAGTCAAGATCCAGTAAGTCAGTCGATCAAGAAGAATCGCAGGAAACTTACCGGTTGGTAATCAGGATTTTTGGCTTCTGGATATTCCTGGTGATGTTTATTAGCATAGCGTTAAGTACCCGCATAATAAGTCAGATACGGAAACAACTTTCTCTCATCATGCAAGCCTCGCGCTCGCTAGTCGATTCGAATGCCGATAGATTGGAAATTATTTCGGCTATTGCAGACGGCAATTTAGAACGAGAGTTTCGCGTATCAGCCCAGACCGAGATCGATCTTTTGCAACTGTCGTCCGATGAAGTGGGTGACTCGGTGCGCGCGGTCTCTGAAGTCTATACATTGCAAAATGAACTGGATTCTGCGTTTAAGAAAATGACGTCAGCCTTAAGGAAGACGCGTGCCGATGAATATGCCAGAGACTGGGTCAAAAGCGGCCTCAATGAACTCAACGCATTGATGCGCGGCGAACAAGATATTCGTGCCATGGCAGAAAAAATATTAATCTATCTAGTCGAACGTCTGCAATTTGGTGCGGCTGCCTTTTACGCGTATGACAATGAAATCGCTCAACTACAATTAGTTGCAAAAAATGGTCTTCCACAAAATCACGCTTTTTTACAGACGCTTGAACCTGGCGTAGGTTTAATTGGCCAGGCCTTGCAACAGAAGAGCATATTCCACAGCACCAAAATTCCTGCAAACTACTTACCCATCAGTTCGGCCTTGGGCCAGCTGAACACCTGTAGCGTCGTCATTATTCCCCTGATACACAGGGACAACCACACAGGCGCAATTGAACTGGCCGCATTCAAGGAATTGAGCGCACTTGAACTAAGCTTTTTAGAACAAATCAAAGAACCGATTGCGATATGCTTCGATGTGAATTTATCGCGTCAACGTACCGCAGCCTTATTAGAAGAAACCAAGCAGCAGACTGAAGAGTTGCGGGTGCAACAGGAAGAGCTTCAACAAATCAACGAAGAATTAGAAGAGCGCGCAGAAATGTTAAAGCTGCAGCGCGAACAAATTCGGATTAAAAACACCGAACTGGAAGTCGCTTCTCGTGACATTCAACAACGTAGCACTGAGTTGGAAATGGTCAGCGCGTATAAGTCAGAATTTTTGGCGAACATGTCGCATGAGTTACGCACTCCGCTCAATAGCATGTTAATTTTATCTGAATTGCTGAGAGAAAACAGGAGTCAAAATTTGAGTGAAAAACAGGTGGAATATGCCTCTACGATCAATAATGCAGGAAAGGATTTGTTAAATTTAATCAATGACATCCTTGATTTGTCAAAGGTGGAATCTGGTCAGATTGAATTTCAATATGAATTATACAGCCCTTTAGATGTGCTCAATAGTTTGCGCGATCTTTTCAAGGTCAATTTCGAACAAAAATCCATCCACTTTAAAACAGAATTGGCAGAAGAAATACCGCAAGAATTGCACTTGGATATTAAATATTTACAACAAATTCTTAAAAACCTTATTTCAAACTCACTCAAATTTACCGATCATGGAGAAGTTAGTCTTGGTGTGAATTTAGCCACACAAGTAAATAATCCCCTATCGGTAGCAGCCACAGCCTGGTCGGTAAACGACTCCGGCATAGGCATTGCCGAGGACAAAAAAGCCTTGGTTTTTGAAGCATTTAAACAAGCAGATGGTGGCATCAGCCGCAAATATGGAGGTACCGGCTTAGGCCTTTCAATTTCGCGGCAACTCGCAAGAAAAATGGGAGGTGAATTACTGATGAGTAGTGAAGTAGGGATCGGGAGCACATTCACGCTTTACCTGCCTATAGAACCGCAACCTGATTTCAAGGCCGGCTGCGGAAGCGATCACTTGCACCTTGCAGCGATTCCTGGACGCAACGAGTCCGCGAAACACGCTTTCGCATCCATAGAAAAGGCAATGGTAGCGAATGAGCATGAACAAATTCAGGCTATTGTGCCCGACGATAGGGCGCATTTACACAATATGCTGCGTAGCATTTTAATCATTGAAGATGATCAAAATTTTGCGGGAATCTTGATGGACTTTGTCAGGGAGCGCGGCTACGCGGCTATTGTTGCTGTTGACGGGGAAACTGGTATTGCCTTAGCCGGGCAGTATCAACCTAGTGCGATTTTGCTTGATGTAATGCGCCCCAAGATCGATGGCTGGAGCGTCGTAAGCGGTCTTAAAGACAATTTGGCGACCCGTCATATTCCCGTACATTTCATTCCACGTTTAGAAAATCGCATAGATACGATGGAAATGGGTACGATATTTCAAGTGAATGAAAACGCCTTATCGAGTTCCGCAAAAAAACTTTTGATTGTTGAAGACGATGAGATACATGCCAAGAGCTTGCTGGCACTATTATCTGTCATTGAAGTGGAAATCAGTCTGGCGACCACAGGCGCCGAAGCAATCGCCTTGCTGTACCAAGAGCACTACGATTGCATCGTACTCGATCTTGGTTTGTCAGACATATCAGGGTTAGATTTACTCAAACATGCACAAACACTAGAGAGCGCAAAACAAATTCCCGTGATTATTCATTCCGGAAAAGAATTGAGCAGAGACCAGGAGAATGAATTATTCCGCTATGTAGATAGCATCATAGTAAAGGGCGAAAAAAGCCAGGAACGTTTGCTCAATGAAGTGACTTTATTCCTGCACATGGTGGAAAGCAAACCTGATTCCTCCAGGCAGAAAATGATACAAACAGCAATCGATAAAAATTTCATCCTGACGGTTAAAAAAGTCTTGTTAGTCGATGATGATATGCGCAATATTTACGCATTAAAAGGTGTACTTGTAGATGCTGGCTTGGATGTAGTAGATGCAGAAAACGGCGTCGATGCTTTGAAGAAATTGGATGAGATCGGTGATTTCGATATAGTGCTCATGGATATCATGATGCCGGAATTAGATGGGTTTGAAACGATGCGAAGGATACGAGCGGACGCCAGATTTCAACGTTTACCTATTATTGCGATGACAGCCAAGGCTATGCTTGGTGATCAAAGTAAATGTATTGAGGCAGGTGCCAATGACTATATTTCCAAACCGATAGACACAGCGAAATTACTGGGCATGATTAAAGCCTGGACTTATCACTAGGGTACGATGATGAATTCAGAAGAAATTCTTAAACTAGAGGTTCGTTTATTATGCGAAGGCATACGCAGTGTGTATGGTTACGACTTTAGCGATTATTCTGAAGCTTCTTTCTTACGTCGCTGTAAACTCTGGTTAAGTAACTCCGGGTTCAGCTCTTTTTCTGAGGCGCAATCACGTGTCTTACGCGATCCAGTAACTTTTGAATCCTTATTACATGGAATTACGGTCAACGTCACTGAAATGTTCCGGGACCCGGATTTTTTCATGGTTCTACGTCAGAAAATCATCCCTTATTTACAGACCTATCCCTTTATCAAAATATGGCTGGCAGGCTGTTCAACCGGTGAAGAAGCATATTCCATGGCGATCTTGCTGCATGAAGCGGGTATGCAGGGGCGTTATCGCATTTATGCGACCGATATCAACGAGCGGGTTTTGCAGCAAGCCAAGGACGGCATATTTCCAATATGGCAAATGCAGAGCTACTCCCAAAGCTATCAGGCCGCTGGCGGCACCGCTTGCTTCTCTGATTATTACACTGAGGCCTATGGGCATACGATTTTTATGCCTGAGCTAAAAAAAGACCTGATTTTCTCTCAGCACAATTTATTGATTGATGCCGAACCAGGAGAAATGAATCTAATTTTATGCCGAAATGTTTTGATCTATTTCAAACCGGAGATGAAGGATAGATGCATTGCCTTATTCAACCGGGCGCTGGTTTCGGGAGGTTTTTTGTGTTTAGGGAGCCAAGAAAGTTTAAGTACGAGAGAACTCTTTTCTTTGTACGAAAAATTTGCTCCACATAGGAGCATTTACAGAAAGAAGTACGCTAATGCCTCTACCAGCGAACTTCCCTGTACCCGTCATTATCGTTCAGCACGTCGCGGCGTTGGTGCATAAATCGCAGGCAGCACCTGGAATTTCCGCCGGAGTCACATCTGGAAGCAAGGCGGCGGCGTCCAGCGGAATGAAACTTAGTCGACCAAACCCAGTTCAGCCACAAATTGCGTCATGGCTATGGCTGCGGCTCCCTTCGGGAAGGGGTGATCGAGGTTGGGCGAGCCAAAGCGCATGGTCTTGGGGAATGGGCTGTACGACAAATCCCAATGGTGGCCATGCAGCATGGCCAGGTCGGTCGCCATCGGCATGTGAATCTTGGCGCAATGTTGCGTGACCTGCATGTCGTTGTTGGCGTCGTACCGGTTGAGTTCCAGCACACCTTGCACCTGAAAATAGGGGACTTCCAGCGCCGATGTTGAGCCGGTGATGTTGAAAATCGGGATGTCCATGGCATCCAGTGCTGCATTGTGCAGTTTGTTGAACTCGGAGCGCGTGGGCATGGTCAAGTCCTTGATGGACTCCTTGATGTCAAACTCGTGCATGCGCGACATGACCGGCCCGAGCTTGATAGCGGGCGACACCAGCCGCAGGAGGTCGGTCAGGCGTTCTTCCACTGCTTCCGTGGGCAAGCCCTTGAGCGCATCGTAGATGTTGTTTGCCAGGTGCGAGCCACCGGGTGCGCCAGCCCAGTTGATAAAGCAGCGCGTGCGCGCTTTCAAATCTGGACGTGCAATCAGCAACGTTAATACGTCTGGCGCGCCCTTGCTGTAAGAAATAAGGAAAAAGTCACCTGGAGGCTTGGCATTTTCCGGTGCAATCAGCTGGCCCAGGGCATCATGGCCTATACCTTGTTCAACGGCGCGCAGCAAATCCGCAATATTGGCTTCGCACCCCCGCATCGGGTGCGAATCGGCACGCAGCACCCGGATGCCAAGTTCTTGCTCCAGTGCCGGAAATGCCTCGCGGAAGGCCTGAACCGGCAGCATGCCGGTGAGCAGACCAGGTGCAAAAATCAGGCTGGTTTTCTTGATGGGCGCCATCTGTGCGCCAGGCATTTCGGTGCGCCACTCCATTGGGTCTTGCAGGCGCATAAAGCGGTCCGCTATCTTTTGTCTGGCTGGGCGGGTATCCCTGAGCTTGATTCCAACCAGTTTTTTGCTGGCCACCTTGACCGCCTGCGGGTCTTTGGCGGCTGCGGTGATGAACAGGTTGCGCCAACGCCGTCCACACCACTCCTTGATGTAGTGGTCGGTAAACACGCGTTTATCCTGTTTTACGAGTTTCTTCAACTCCTGGATCAACCCCAGGTAATCCTGTTTGTGCTCCAGGGCACGCAGGTCTTGAAATTTTGTCATGCTTTGTCTTCCTTTGTTAATTAATCGTATCAACCAAACCAATCAGACTTTACCTAATAAATCCCACAGCTCCAGCGGAAAACTGATCTGCGCATGTGCGCCCCATTGCTGGATGTCTGTCTTGCTTCCCAGGTATCCATAACCCGCTGCAACGGTTTTCATACCGGCTGCCAGGCCCGCAAGCATATCGCGCTCATCGTCCCCGACGTACATGCATTGTGCCGGCTCCACCTTCAGGCGTCGGGCGGCTTCCAGCAAGGGTTCGGGATGGGGCTTTGCATAAGGGGTCGAGTCACCACTCACGATAACGCCCGCGCCATGAAACAAGGGCATGGCAGCGGTCAGTGGCACCGTAAATCTGGCTATCTTGTTCGTCACCACGCCCCAGGGTATGCCCTTGTTCTCCATGCGCTCTATCAGTTCAGGAACGCCGTCAAAGGCTACCGTCCGTTGCATCAGGCCATGCGCATAATTTGACAGGAACTCCTCGCACAAGGCAGCATAGGAAGCATCGTCCATGCTGACGCCGAATGCTACGCCCAGCATGCCACGCGCGCCCGCACCAGCCATCGGACGGTACAGGTCCGGATCGAGCGACTGCAGGCCACGATCCACACGCATCTTGTCGGCTGCAGCGCCCAGGTCGGGGGCAGTGTCAACCAAGGTTCCGTCCAGATCGAACAGGACTGCGGAAATATTCTGAAAAAACACAACGGGCCACCTCATAAACTTTTCGAACTTTTCGATGGATTCTACTGTCCAGGCTGGCTGCGAAAAATCGCAGTGCCAACCGTTAGAATACAGCCCTCTCGCTGTAGTTCAATGGATAGAACGAGTGCCTCCTAAGTGCTAAATACAGGTTCGATTCCTGTCAGCGGGACATAACTAGCATCTCACACCGTATCACAACACCTCAATAAGCCGCATTTCCCTAGGGAGCGCGGCTTTTTTGTTGTCTAGCGTAGTCTCAAGGGGTATCATGCCATACCGACATTTTGGCGGTACTTTTGGCGTACCGTCAAACCAGATACCGACAAATCGGATACCGACACCACCACAGGGGGAGTTATGGCACTCAACGCTACGTTCGTTAAACAGGTTCCACACAAGGGCAGCGCTGCGGGCGAGAAGTACGCGGACGGGGGCGGCATGTATCTGCTGGTGAAGAGTACCGGCAAGTACTGGCGCATGGATTACCGCTTTGCTGGCAAACGCAAAACCCTTGCCATTGGGGTCTATCCCGATGTGTCGCTGGAGCAGGCAAGGAAAACCCGTGACAAGGCGCGAGAGCAACTGGCAGCGGACGCAGACCCAAGCGAGGCAAAGCGCGAGGCACGCAACGCAACTGCCATTGCCGCAAGCAACACCTTTGAGCTTGTGGCCCGCGAGTTCCACACGTCAAAGAAGTCTGCATGGTCGCCTGTCTACTCGGACAAGTGGATTCGATTGATGGAGGTGAATCTGTTCCCGGCAATTGGTGGCAAGCCATTGACCAGTATCACCGCGCAAATGATGCTTGATGTTTTGAAGCGCATCCAATCGCGTGGCGTAGTCGATACCGCGCACACCGTAAAGCGCCAGGCCGGGCAGGTGTTCCGCTATGGCATCCAAACAGGGCGCTGTGACCGCAACCCATGCCCAGACCTCACTGGCGCATTGTTGCCGTTGAATGTCAAGAATAGACCGGCAATACTTGACCCCATACGTGTAGGCGAGATGCTGCGGGCATTTGATACCTACACAGGCACACCAATCACCAAAGCTGCGCTGATCCTGTCTGCCCTGGTGTTCCAACGTCCGGGCAACATCCGCATGATGGAGTGGTCATGGATCAATTTTGAAGATGCCATGCTCACAATACCATCGGCATCCATGAAGCGCACCGTGGCACAAAAGCGCAATGGCAGACCGCACCTGGTGCCACTGGCACCCCAGGCCATTGCCATCTTGAAGGGCATTCAACCGATTACCGGCGCGGGAAAGTATGTGTTTTCCATTCGCAGCACTGAACCAATGTCCAGCCGCACCATCAACAAGGCATTAACGGCGCTTGGGTTCGACACCAAGGAGGAAATGACCGCCCACGGGTTTCGTGCAATGGCCCGCACATTGGCAATGGAGCGCATCAAGGGGATTGATGAAGGTTGCATTGAAGCGCAACTGGCACACGGCAAATCAGGGCCGCTGGGTAGCGCCTACGACCGCACGGAGTACATGGAGCAACGTAAAGCCATGATGCGGATATGGGCCGATTATTTGGACAAGCTGAGGGCGGGCGCTGAGGTGATCCAGCTGCCCGTCAAGGCCGCATAAAAACCAGTTGCGCCACGCCCAGGATGGTCGGACCCCGATGGTGAAAGCAGGCCGCCATATATCAAGACCACCTTTCTTCGCCCTCACCTGCCAGACCTTGCCGCACTACGGCGCTTTGCACATAACGTTCTTGGGGGTACAAAAAATGTTTGATGGATTACTTGGCGGCAAGATTTACGGGCAACCCGCCCAGCGCACCGGAAAGAACAACAACACCTTTGTTGTGGCCAAGCTGCGCGTACCAGTTGCAGATGGCGAGGGCATGTTTGCATCCCTGATCGCGTTCGACGGCAAAGCGCAGGCAGGTTTACTGGCTTTGTCCGATGGCGATGCAGCATCCGTTGCTGGTGCCGTTACCGTCAAGGTGTGGACCGGACACCAAGACGGCATACCACGTCCTGCAGTTGATGTGGTTGTGTCGCAGGTTCTGAGCGTGTACGCCATCCAGAAGAAGCGCGCCAAGACGCAGGGTGCGGATGATGAACTGCAGCAGCCACGCACCGGACGCTGGGGCCGTGCGCAGCAGCAGCCGACAAGGGATGACCCGTTTGCCGACGATGGACTGGGTGGCTTATAAATGGCAGCGTTCGAACGATCAAAAGGCCGACGTGGTCAGTTACAAGCCCGCAAGTTGCTCTCCTATCGTGACTGGGACGTGGCCGAACTCAACGGCGGCACTTCCGTCGAGGACTTCATTGCCGTTGACCCCGCTGGCTGGCTGGTGCAGCGCACGGGGTGCAGGCCAGCCGTATGGAGTGCGGATTCCGAAGGGGATGCAGCATGGAAACACCAGCAACAAGGAGGAAATGATGGAACATCAGCAGAAGCAACGGAGACTTACATCTCAGCAAGAGGCGTTTTGCCTTGGCATCGTGGGCGGGTTGTCGCAGTATGCAGCGTATCTGCAGGCATACCCAGGCTCCAAAAAGTGGGAGCGCAATGCAGTTGATTCAATGGCCAGCCAACTATGCAGCACACCAAAGATTGCACAAAGATTGGCCGAACATCGCAAAGCCCTGGAACAAGTCAGCATCTTGAAAGCGGCAGAAGTGCTGGCGGAGATTCGCAGGATCGTCCACGGCGATCCGCGCGGCATCATGCACCCGGATGGCCGAGTCAAGCGCCTGCACGAACTGGACGCAGACACAGCCGCCACGGTTTCCAGCTATGAGGATGGAGAGGGCGGCATCAAGTACAGGTTCTGGGACAAGAACGCCGCCCTGGAGAAGGCTGCAAAGTACCTCGGCCTGTACGAGCGCGACAACAAACAGAAGGTAACGCCACTGGAAGAACTCATTGCTAGCCTTGGCAGGTCTGCATTCCCCGTGGCAAAAGGGACGACATGAGCTACAGCAAAAGCACCAAGAGGGGCAGGCCCACGCTCTACAGCGAGGCACTGGCCGACGATATTTGCACCAGGATCATGCAGGGGCGCTCGCTGCGCAAAGCCACTGCGGAACTAGGCATTGATGAATCCGTGGTGTATGACTGGCTGAAACGGCACCAGTCTTTTACCAAGCAATACGCATGCGCGCGCGAGTGGCAGGCCGATGTATTGGCCGAGGAAATCGTGTCCATTGCCGACGAGCTGGTGATTGAGGCACGCTACCAGGGCGAGGACATTAAGCTGGACGTTTCTTCAACGGCAGTGCAGCGCAACCGGCTTCGGGTTGATGCCCGCAAGTGGTACGCCAGCAAGCTGGCACCCAAGAAGTACGGCGACAAGCTGGACGCCACCGTTACCGGACCGGGTGGCGGGCCGATCCAGCATGCCATACGGATCGTAATAGAGGGCGTTTGAGCACCCCTTGCATGTACTGGTGGACTGCGCCCCAGGTTCAATGCATTTTCAGCACGGTGAGCATCACGCCAACGGCAACAGCCAGGAATGCGCCAAGTTTGATCGTCAAGCGCATCTCCATTGCCTGCATCTCCGAGCGCAGTAGCGCAGCGTCAGCCTTGGATGCAGCCTCCAGGCGTGCAATGTCCGCCTTCACGTTGGCATCCAGCCGCGCTATGTCCGTCTTTGTCGCTACGCTGGAATCAAACGCCTCAGCAAAAGAGTCCCTTTGCGCCGTGGCTTGTGCCTCTGCCTGCTTGTCTGGTACACCAGCAGCCTTGAGGGTGTTGGCGAATTTCAGCGTGTCGAAGGTGATGGTGCCCATGGTGGAATCCGTTACTGCGATACCGCATGAATCTGCATGATACGGCATAGGGAAAAAAAGGCACCGCAACATGGCCGAATGGGGGGACACTTTTCTTTTTGTCGGTATTTATGACGGTACTTTATTTAACTGTCTGAAAAATATATTTGAATTTCATGTGGTTACGTGCTTTTTCTATTCCTGTCATACCCAGCAGCTGAATAATATATTGCATTTGATGCTATTAAATGGCATAATATTTAAATGAAGTTAAGCGAGTGGGCAAAACAGCAGGGTCTCACCTACAAAGGTGCATGGAAGATGTTTCATGCTGGTCAGTTGCCGCTGCGTGCTGAACAACTTCCCACTGGAACGATCATTGTTCATCCAGCTGAGGCCAAGCCGCAAGGTGTTGCGCTTTATGCACGGGTGTCCAGTGCCGACCAGAAAGCCGATCTGGATCGGCAACTTGCCCGGTTGTCGCAATACGCGGCTGAGCAGCGACTGCTTGTGGTTGAATCGGTGCGCGAGGTTGGTTCTGGTCTGAACGGTCATCGACGTAACATGCTGAAATTGCTGTCAAATCCACAGGTTAGCGCGATTGTGGTGGAACATCGCGAGCGACTTATGCGTTTCGGTTTCGAATATGTTGAAGCCGCCTTGGTTGCCCCATGGGCGCAGGCTCATTGTCATGGAACCTGACGAGATGACCGATGACATTGTGCGCGACTTGCACGAGGTCATTGTTTCGATGTGTACCAGACTGTACGGCGAGCGCTCAGCTAAAAACCGGGCGCAGAAAGCGCTAGATGCTATGCAAGAGGCGACGCATGAGTGAGCGCCCCATATTGGCAAAACCCCAAGTCCGCACCTACCAGACGCGCCCTGACCTGACGCCAGAACAGGCGGCGATTCTGGACGCTTACGCCGATTTGTATGGACAGGCCGAGCGCAGTCTGTTCGCGGCGATCCAGGCTGGCGACTCGCTCAACGACCTCAAGCGGGAGTTCCTGCCAAAGTTCGATATAACTGCACGCCAGTTCAACGCGATACGTGTGGGACTCGAAGGCAAGATCGACTCGATCAAGGAACGCCGCCCAGAACTGATTGCCGAGGCCGAAAAGCGCATACGCAAAGCGGAAAAGGTCGTTGCCAAACTGGAAAATAAAGCACCGGGTTCCAATAAGCTGCACCAGAAAAAAAGACGCTTGAAGAACTTGCACGACCGGCTTGTGGCACTGAAAGCCGATCAGGAAACGGGAGCCGTGCGCCTTTGCTTTGGTAGCAAAAAACTGTTTCATGCGCAGTTCGACCTTGAGCCAATGGCTATGCCGATCATGGCGAATGGAAGGCCGACTGGCAGCGGAGCGGTCAAGTCAGTTCTTTGTCCTTGGCAGTCAGGATGAAACGGCAGGATGCCAAAGTTGTCAGGCAACACTAGCGCAAGACGGCACTTTGAGTCTGCAACTGCGTCTGCCAAACGCGATGGCGCAAAGCGGCAAGTATCTGGACATTACCGGCATTCGCTTCGTCTATGGACATGAGCAAATCATCGCAGCTCTTGGCACAAGTCAGCGTATCCACACGCAAACCAAGGACGGCAAGCCAACCGTCAAACGGATCGGGACGGCGCTGAGTTATCGCTTCGTGCGCGACGACAAAGGTTGGCGTATCTTCGTCAGTGTCGAAGCAAGGCCAGTCAAGCAGGTATCCCGGCGAGAACTTGGGGCCATCGGTGTCGATCTTAATGCCGACCATCTGGCTGTGGCTGAAACAGATCGGTTTGGCAACCTGATTGGCACACGGCGCATGGATCTTGTTACCTACGGAAAGACACAAGATCAAACCAAGGCGCTCATTGGGGATGCGGCGGTATCCCTTGCAGCGCAGGCACAGACTGCGGGTAAGCCGATTGTGCTGGAAGCGCTCAACTTCCAGAAGAAGAAGGCCGAACTGGAAACTACGCATCCAAAGCAAGCCCGCATGATTTCGTCATTCGCCTGCAACAAAGGTCGTATCAAGCATCAAGGCGGCGGCATTCCGTGCTGGCGTTGAAGTTATCGAAGTTAATCCGGCGTATACGTCGGTAATCGGGGCGGTCAATTACGCCCAGGCAAAAGGCATTTCAGTACATCAGGGCGCGGCTTACGCCATCGCCCGTAGAGGATTGGGATTGTCCGAACGTTTGACCGTGCAGGTGGGCCTTGTGCCAACACGCAACGGCGGCCACGTCACCTTCACCCTACCTGCAAGGAATCGGGCGAAGCATGTGTGGTCGTTCTGGTCAAAGGTTCGGACATGTCTCAAAGCGGCGCATGTAGCGCATTTTCGGTGTGGAGCGCATAAAACCGCCCCGCCACCTCTCCCGCTCGCAAGTCCGGGAGTGTGTCTATCTGGAATTCCACGGCGCGATCCCGTGGCGCGAATCGTTCCCAAAACTGTTCGGGGAACGTCTGGCCGGATGTCCCCTTCTAAAGGGAATAAAAGGCCATGTTTTTAGGAACGGTGAATGGTATGCCGCCCTGGCGCAGGTGTCTCCCTACATGAGCGCTTCCCGGTAATCCAGGATTTCTTCCAGATGGCGCAGCACTTCATCGCTGATTTCGTTGGTGCGCCATAAGCGGATCAGCTCCCGGCGTTCGGCCACGATGGCGGCATGCCGCAGTTGCTTCAGCAATTCATACCGGGGCGTTGGCTCCAGTCCGTCCGGGGCGGCCTGGGCTATTTGATCGGACAATTCCAGACGCAGGGCATCCGCCAGGGCTTCGGGCAGCCTTTGGGCTTGCACCATGGCGTCGATGGCTGCCAGCGCGGCGGTGCTCATGGCGCTGCGTGCATGCTGTTGCTCCGCATGAATGTCCCAGTCAGCGCCCACTTTCAGGCGGCGGATCAGCGTTGGCAGGCTCAGTCCCTGGCCAATGAGCGTGGCAGCGATGATGAAGAACGTCAGAAAAATGACCAGATCGCGCTGGGGAAAGGGTGCTCCCCCCGGCAGGCTCACCGGCAAGGCCAGTGCCGCCGCCAGCGACACGATGCCGCGCATGCCACACCAGCTGACGATCAGCAGTTCCGGCTTGCTCATGGCCGGATCATCCGGGCGCAAACTGCCGCTGATGCTGCGCGGCAGGTACGCCAGCAGGAAAACCCACACAAAACGCACCAGCATCGCCACGGCACTGATGGCCAGCCCCAAAAGCAGCAGTTGTCCGCTGGAGTAGTGGGCCAGGTTTTCCAGCACATTCGACATCTGCAAGCCGATGAGAATGAACACCAGACTGTTGAGCATGAAAACCAGCAGGTTCCAGACGGAGCGCGCCATGATGCGCATTTCAGCAGAGACAATTTCGGGTGAGTAGCGCCCACGCAGCAGGCCCGCTGCCACCACGGCCAGAACGCCGGACACGTGGCAGGTTTCGGCTGCGATGTAGACCGCATACGGAATGGTCAATGCAGTCAGCACTTCAATGAACGGATCGGCCAGCCGTTTGTGGATGGCGATGAACACATAACCCAGCACGAGTCCTGTGGCAATTCCGCCTATCGACACCAGCGCGAACTGCACGCTGGCATCGAGCACGGAGAAAATGCCGGTCAGCGTTGCGGCTACTGCAAACTTGTAGATCACCAGGCCGGAGGCGTCATTGACCAGGCTTTCGCCTTCCAGCACGGTCACGATGCGGCGCGGGATATTCAGCCGGGCCAGAATCGCCGTTGCCGCCACCGCATCGGGCGGGGACACAATGGCTCCCAGCACAAACGCCACCGGCCACGGCACCGAGGGCACCAGCAGTTTGAGCGCTGCGCCAACCGTCAGCGTTGTGGCAATGACCAGGCCAATGGCCAGAAAGCTGATCGGGCGCAGGTTGGCCTTGAAATCACTCCAGGAAGTGAGCAAACCGGCCTGGTACAAAATGGGTGGCAACACAATCAGGAGAATGAGTTGCGGATCGAAGGGAAATTGCGGCAGGTGTGGAACCAGACCCAGCGCGATACCGCCGCCTACCAGCGCAATCGGGAACGGGAATTTGAAGTGGCGTGCCGCCCATCCCAGCGCAACGGCGCATAACAGCAGCAAGATGATAAGTTCAAGCAACAACATGGAAAGAGTCCTACAGCCAACACATTCGGAGTGTAAGGCGGGCCATGGTATCGTCCGAAATCGCACTACCGCACTGCATATAGCACATACATAGCGCATGACATGGCCACCAATTCACCTGCCTCACCTGCCTCACCTGCCTCACCTGTTTCACCTGTCCACTACTTTGGCATTCGCCACCACGGCCCCGGCTGCGCGCGTAGCCTGCAGCGGGCTTTGCACACCTTGCAGCCCGACTGCATCCTGGTAGAAGGTCCGCCCGAAGGCGATGCGCTGCTGCCCTTTGTGCTGCACGCCGACATGCGCCCGCCGGTAGCCTTGCTGGTACACAGCCCGCAGGATACGGATGCGGCGGTGTTCTACCCCTTTGCCGAGTTTTCCCCCGAGTGGCAGGCGCTGCGCTTTGGCGTGCAGACGGGTGTACCCACGCGCTTCATCGACTTGTCCCAGGCCTTCCGGCTGGCGCGTAAACCCCCGGACGATGCGCCACCTGCCGTGCCAGCTGCCGAGTTACCTGCACCACCACCACGCCCGCACGATCCGCTGGATGCGCTGGCCCACGCGGCGGGCCATGCTGACGGTGAGAGCTGGTGGAACCATCTGGTCGAGGAGCGTGGTGATGGCGAAAACCTGTTTGCCGCCATCGCCGAGGCCATGCACGCGCTGCGCCAGGAGTGGCCCGCCGATACACGTGGCACTGCGGACCAGTTGCTGGAGGAACAACGTGAAGCGCACATGCGCCAGATGGTGCGCGAGGCCGTCAAGGCAGGACACCAGCGCATTGCCGTCGTCTGCGGCGCCTGGCATGTGCCCGCCTTGCAAGCGCCGCACACCGCCAAGGCAGACGCGGCCTGCCTCAAAGGCTTGCCCAAAATCAAGGTCGATGCCACCTGGGTGCCCTGGACGTACCAGCACCTGACCCGCACCAGTGGCTACGGCGCCGGGGTGCAGGCACCGGGCTGGTACGACTATCTGTGGCGCGCCCACACGACGGAAACCCGTGCCAGCGGCTGGTTGACGCGGGTGGCGCGTTTGCTGCGCGCGCACGATCTGGATTGCTCATCCGCGCACGTCATCGAAGCCGTGCGCCTGGCCGACACGCTGGCCGTCATGCGTGGCCGTGGTGTGCCCGGTCTGGACGAGTTGAACGAAGCGGTGCAAAGTGCCATCTGCATGGGTGAGACCACGCCCTTGCGCCTGATACATGACGCCTTGACAGTAGCCGACACCCTGGGGCAGGTTCCGCCCGAAGTGCCCGCCGTGCCCTTGCAGCGCGACATCGAACAAGCGCAAAAAACCTTGCGCCTCAAACCCGAAGCCCTGCAACGTACCCTGGAGCTGGACTTGCGCCAGGACAACGACCGCGCGCGCAGCCATCTGTTGCACCGCCTGCGTCTTCTGGGTTTGCCCTGGGGTGAGCCAGCGCGTAACAACCGCGCCAACCGGGGAACCTTTCGCGAAACCTGGCAACTGCAATGGCAACCGGAATTTGCCGTGCGCATCATCGAAGCCAGCCGCTATGGTGCTACCGTGGAACAGGCGGCCTGCACCTGTGTGGCCGAGCAATGCAGCCGTGCGGACAGCCTGGAAGCACTGGCCAGCCTGGTGGAGCCCGTGCTCTGGGCGGAGCTGGCCGCAGCGGTGCCGCTGGTCAGTGCAGCTTTGCAAGCACGCGCTGCCAGCACGGGCGATGCCCTGCAGCTCATCAGCGCCATTCCCGCGTTGGCCCAGGTGTTTCGCTACGGCAGCGTGCGCCAGACCGACGGTCATTTGCTCGCCCAGGTGCTCGATGGTTTGATTACCCGGGGTGCAATTGGTCTGCCGCTGGCGTGCCAGGGTCTGGATGAAAATGCGGCAGAGGGTGTGCGCACGCCGATTCTGGCTGCCCACGAAGCCATTGCCCTGCGTGACGATGCCGAGCAAACCGCGATCTGGCAAAGCGCGTTGCAACAGATTGCGCTCGGTGGCGCGGCGCACGCCTTGCTGCGTGGCCTGTGCTGCCGTTTGCTGCTCGACGCCAGCCGACTGGAGCGGGATGAAGCCGCCACCCAGCTATCACGCCAGTTGTCTGCCGGTGCGCCCCCGCTGGACGCCGCGCAGTGGCTCGATGGTTTTTTGAACCGCAATGCGCTGGTGCTGTTGCACGATGTTGCCGTCTGGCAACTGGTTGACCACTGGCTGGCGGGTCTGTCGGAAGAACATTTTCTGCAAGTGGTCGCACTGGTTCGGCGCAGTTTTGCCAACTTTTCCACTTCCGAGCGCCGCTCTTTGGGCGAACGTGCCGCGCGTGGTGCGCCCCAGACCCAGGTTGGTGCGGCGTCTGCACCCGATTGGGATGCTGAGCGTGCGGCGCTGCCCGTGCCGGTTCTTCGCTTGCTGCTGGGCTTGTCGGGCATGCCATCACCTGCACGTTAGAATGGAAACGCCCTTTTGCAGAACCGTAATGGAGATCCTCTACGATGTACCAGCATATCAAAATCCCCGCCGCAGGCCAGAAAATCAGTGTCAATGCGGACATGTCCCTGAACGTGCCTGACCAGCCGATCATTCCCTTCATTGAAGGCGATGGCACGGGTCTGGACATCACGCCGGTGATGATCAAGGTGGTCGATGCTGCCGTGGCTACGGCCTATGGTGGCAAACGCAAGATTCACTGGATGGAAGTGTATGCCGGTGAAAAATCCACCAATGTGTACGGCCCGGATGTCTGGCTGCCGGAAGAAACCTTGCAGGCGTTGCGCGAATACGTGGTGTCCATCAAGGGACCGCTGACAACGCCCGTGGGTGGCGGCATCCGCTCGCTGAACGTGGCCTTGCGCCAGGAACTGGATTTGTACGTGTGCCTGCGCCCCATCCAGTATTTTGACGGCGTTCCCAGCCCGGTGAAGGAGCCGCACAAGACCCATATGGTGATTTTCCGTGAGAACTCGGAAGACATTTACGCCGGTGTCGAGTTCGAGGCCGAGAGCGAAAAAGCCAGGAAGGTGATCAAATTCCTGCAAGAGGAAATGGGTGTTACCAAAATCCGTTTCCCTGGCACGTCGGGCATTGGCATCAAACCCGTATCCCGTGAAGGCACCGAGCGCCTGGTACGCAAGGCCATCCAGTACGCCGTTGATAACGACAAGCCCAATGTGACCATTGTGCACAAGGGCAACATCATGAAATACACCGAAGGCGCTTTCCGTGACTGGGCCTATGCGCTGGCGAAACGCGAATTCGGCGCCCAGCCCATCGACGGCGGCCCCTGGTGCGCTTTCAAGAATCCGAAATCGGGCAAGGAAATCGTCATCAAGGACAGCATTGCCGATGCTTTCTTGCAGCAGATTTTGCTGCGCCCGGCGGAATACAGCGTGATTGCCACGCTCAACCTGAACGGCGACTACATTTCCGACGCGCTGGCAGCACAAGTCGGCGGCATCGGCATTGCGCCCGGTGCCAATCTGTCCGATTCCGTGGCCTGTTTTGAAGCCACGCACGGCACGGCACCCAAGTATGCGGGCAAGGATTACGTCAACCCTGGATCGGAAATTCTCTCGGCGGAAATGATGCTGCGCCACATGGGCTGGTTCGAAGCAGCCGATCTGATCATCAGTTCCATGAAAAAATCCATCAACAGCAAGCAGGTCACTTACGACTTTGCACGTTTGATGGACGGGGCAACCCAGGTGAGCTGCTCCGGCTTTGGCCAGGTCATGATTGACAATATGTAGGCAACGTGCCCGTTGCTGGCGCGTTGGTTAGACTTGAAATCCGGCGGTGTGTCCTGTCTATATTTGTTTTGATATAGTCAGGGACATGAAGCCGCTGACATTTCTAGCCGATACGCTAAAAGTGGTGCGCGAGTTCCCAGTGGGCGCGCGGCAAGACACGGGGCATCAATTGTTGTTGGTGCAGCAGGGTTTTGACCCGGATGATTTCAAACCAATGTCGACGATGGAATCTCAAACCTTTGCCAACGTGTTCGATGCACTGGCCGACACGCCAGAAGAGGCAGCCAATCTCACGGCGCGGTCTGCATTGATCCGGGAGTTGAGCGCACTTATCGAATCAGAAGGCTGGACGCAGGCCGAAGCCGCCAAGCGCTGCGGTGTGACCCAGCCGCGCATGAATGATTTGCTGCGCGGTCGCATAAGCCGTTTTTCGCTTGATGCCCTTGTGAATATGGCCGCAGCTTGTGGCAGACGGGTTCACATGGAACTGGAAATAATTTGACCGAGTCTGACCGGACCATGACACAAGACCATCCACCCCACAAGCTTCACCTTGTGCCGTCCTACTATGCTCGGCACATTTTCTTCTGTCTGAATGAACGCAAGAATGGCGAAGAATGCTGCGCCGCGCAGCGCGCCTACGACGGTTTCGAGCGCTGCAAGCAGGCGGTGCGCGCAGCAGACCTGGCCGGGCCGGGGCGGGTGCGTGTCAACAAGGCGGGCTGCCTGGATCGCTGCGCCGCTGGCCCCGTGGCGGTGGTGTATCCAGAAGGGGTCTGGTACACCTATGTGGACGCGCAGGACATCGACGAAATTGTCGAGTCGCACCTGAAAAACGGCCAGGTTGTCGAGCGTTTGCTGATCCCGCCGCATGTTGGGCGGTAATTCCCCAAAGAGCCATGAAAAAGAAGCCAACACTCATGGAACGGTTGCGTGCGAAGAAGGCGCAACACAGCAAAACGGTCTTCGGATTTGCGTGGTACACCGAGGAGCAGTGGGTGCACGTGAAGGTTAGCGCTGTTGACCCTGAGCGCTTTGAAACCACTTACTCGGAATGGGTGGATATGGCGGAGAGTACTTTCGAAAACCTTCGCCGTGCAATCGGAAACCCGATCAAAGTCAACGTTGATGCCAACGAACTGGCCGCATGGTGCCTGGTTCATGGAAAACGGAATAACGCTTCTGCGCGTGCTGAATTTGTTTCGTACAAACTGGAAAATAATGGTCGTTAAAACTATCAATCGTCGTTTTGCATCTGAAAGCGAGACCCTCGCTGTCATTGACTTTGAAACCACCGGGATGTCTCCTGCAGAGGGTGCGAGGCCCACGGAAATTGCTGTCGTCCTTGTGCGTGACGGGCAACTCGTTGATCGCTACCAAAGCTTGATGAATGCAGGTTTACGGGTGCCGGGTTTTATCGAGGAATTAACTGGAATCAGCACTGCCATGGTGCGCGCTGCGCCTTCGGCAGATAAAGTCATGGCGCAGGCGTTCGCCTTTGTTGGCGATCACCCTCTGGTGGCACACAACGCCTCATTTGATTCCAAGTTTTGGGATGCAGAACTGGGACGCATGGGCAAAAACCGTCCCCAGGAGTTTGTGTGTTCGATGCTACTCTCCCGGCGCGTTTTTCCCAACGCTGCCAATCATAAACTTGGCACGCTGGTTCAATCGCTAAGGTTGCCGGCGACCGGACGCTATCACCGCGCTTTGGCTGATGCCGAAGCAACTGCCTATCTTTTGCTCAGAATCCAGGAGGAGTTAAGTCAGCGCTATTGCTGGAGCGGTATTCGGCACGAACACCTGGTCAGACTGCAGCGGGTGACACGGGCAAAACTTGATACCTGGGCTGCCAGCCAGGCAAGCGCGGGACTTTAACATCGACTCCAATGAAAGAATGAAAATCCATGCACGTCAATATTAAAACGGTTTGTTTCGCTGCAGCCACCGTGTGCTTCTTCTTAAAGGGTGGCAATGTACGGATGGGTCAGGTCGATCTGATGAACATCGGATTCGGCTTTGTCACGCTGGGCATGATCTTGTAATCTGAAGCCCCCGTGGAACGTGCGGGGTGCGCTATTTATTGCATAGTAATTGCATAGGAGTTGCATAGGAATGCCATGAACTACCAGATTCACCAGACCCGTCTCGCCAGTTATAACTTCAGGCACATTGCTGGGGCTTTTTCCCGCAGATTGATTGAACACACATTGCAGCAATTGGGCTACGCTCCCCCCGTGATTGCCAGCCCGGAAGAAATCGTAGGAGGTTTTCCATGAAAGATTTTTATCCAGCCATGACCGATGACGAGGTTTTGCAGGAAGTTTGGCGGATTAAAGATGAGACTGCCAAACGTTTTCGCTCCGTTGCAGACTATGTGCAGTCACTCCATCAACCATCGTCTGCCCCGCCTGTTATGCCCAATATTGCAAGCGTACTCCCAGGGACGCGCCGCAAGCGGCATCCCCCTGAGTTTGGTGAGGCAGGCGGCGGCGATTACACCGCACAGCGCGAGCAGTTCTTCAAGGGTGAGTCCGTAGAAAGCATTTTGGCAGACATCAAGGCCAAAAGAGGCAAAAAAATTAATTGATTCATCGTGAAGCCCCCGTGAAACGTGCGGGGTGCGCTATTTATTGCATAGTAATTCCATGAACTACCAGATTCACCACACCCGTCGCCTAAGCCTCCTGGGGCCGGTTGGTATGCTTGAAATGCTGGAAGACAGCCCTGTTTTGCCCGAGGGTGCGCTGCCCCGTGGCGTGGCTGTGGTGGCCCATCCACATCCCTTGTTCGGTGGCAGCATGGACAATAAAGTGGTGCAGACGCTGGCGCGCGCTTTTGCGCAGTGCGGCTGGCGCGCATTGCGTTTCAATTTTCGCGGTGTTGGCGCCAGTGAGGGCACGCATGACCACGGGCGGGGAGAGTTGCAGGATTTGCTGGCAGTTGTTGACCATGGCGTATCGGGTGAAGCCGGTACAGCCCCTCTGCCGCTGGCGCTGGCGGGTTTTTCGTTTGGCGCTGCCGTGGTGAGCCGTTCCCTGGAATCCCTGGTGCCGCAGCGTGCGCCGCGCCAGCTGGTGCTGGTGGGCACCGCCGTCGAGCACCTGGAGGTGGCTGCAGTGCCCAAGGAGCTGCATGCGCGCACCCTGGTGTTGCACGGCGAGCAGGACGACACCGTGCCCTTGGCGTCCGTTCTGGACTGGGCCAGACCCCAATCCCTGCCCATCACCGTCATTCCGGGGGCTTCGCACTTCTTTCATGGACAATTGCTGCTGTTGCGCAGTCTGGTGGTGCGCCATCTGGCTGCGGATGATGCGCACCATTCCTAGCCATGAAATCTTTCTTTCTCGCCTTATTCGCCGCTTTAACCACTTTGGGCTTTTCTGCGCTGGCGCAAGTGCCGCAGCCGCCGGAGGTTGCTGCGCGCGCCTACTTGTTGCTGGATGTAACAGCCAACCAGATTCTGGCGTCCAAGGATGTGGATATGCCGGTGGAGCCGGCATCGCTGACCAAGTTGATGACGGCCTATCTGGCGTTTGACGCTTTGCGCAGCAAGAAACTGGATTTGAAGCAAGCCCTGCCGGTGAGTGAGCGCGCCTGGAAGATGCCGGGGTCGCGCATGTTCATTGACCCCAAGATGCAAGTGCCCGTCGAAGACCTGATCAAGGGCATGATCGTCCAATCGGGTAACGATGCCACCATGGCGCTGGCCGAAGGTGTGGGCGGCTCGGCGGAACGTTTTGTGCAGATGATGAACGACCAGGCCAAGGCACTGGGCATGAAGTCCACCAGCTACAAGAACCCGGAAGGCATGACCGCTCCAGGACACACCACCACGGCACGTGACCTGGGCATTCTGGCCACACGCCTGATGACGGACTTCCCGGATTACGTGGCTTTTTACGCCATCAAGAAATACCGCTACCCTGGTACACCGGCGGCCAATGACAACAACCGCAACCTCTTGCTGTTTCGGGACCCGACGGTGGATGGGCTGAAAACCGGCTACACGCAAGCAGCGGGCTACTGCATGGTGGCAACCGCGCGGCGCGATTTCCCGGCCCTGGCCAACGTGCCCCTGGTGGATGGTGCTGCGGTAGCCGGTGGCGGTGGCAGTCGCCGTTTGCTGTCCATTGTGCTGGGTACCGCCAACGAAAACGCCCGCGCCAATGAATCGCAGAAGCTGTTGAACTGGGGATATACCGCGTTTGAAGCGTTCAAGTTGTTTGATGCCAATCAGCCGGTGATCACGCCCAAGGTCTGGAAAGGGGCGGCATCCACCGTCAAGGCCGGACGTGAGCAGGCCATCGTGATCGTGCTGCCCCAGGGCAGCGCGGCCAAACTCAAGACACAAGTCGTGCGTACCGATCCTTTGATGGCACCCATCACCAAGGGGCAGAAAATCGGCACGCTGCAAGTTCTCTCGGGTGACAAGACCGTTGCCGAAGTGCCTTTGCTGGCGCTGGAAGCGGTGGAGCAAGCGGGTGTGCTGGGCCGTGCCTGGGATGCACTGCGCCTGTGGATTCGCTGATTACATCAGGCCCGCGTTTCAAGTCGTGGCATGGTGAATTTATTAAACGACCAAGTGTCTCAAGAAGGAAAACCGTGACTATTAAGGAAATGCTGCCCCTCGACGAGTATCTCGCCATTTTTGAACGATATGGGAAAACAGATACAGAATATCTCAAGTATCATTATCTGCGTTTTTATTTGACCCAGAAATTGTTCTGTGAGAACTGGTCAGTTAGCGCCAACGGGAAGAGGGTTCTTGATGTTGGTGCCCATTGGCTCCATCAGTCGCTCCTTTATGCGCGAGATGGTTTCGAGGTCACGGCAGCGGATTTTCCCGGAACCTTGTCTGTTCCATCGGTAATTGATCTTGCTGATGCGCATGGTATTTCATTGTTTTCATACCATAATCTAAGCGAAATCAATACATTTGACGCATTTCCAGAGAATTCATTTGACGTAATAATATTCAGCGAGATTCTGGAGCATATTACGTTTAATCCGGTGGATATGTGGAAAGAGTTATACAGGGTACTTTCCCCCGGTGGCCGGGTGATCGTGACCACGCCAAACTACTACTACTGTCGTGGACGTTTCTGGGACTTTTCGCGGTTAATCATGCGAGGTGGAGGCGGGATTCCGGTTCACGATATTCTCTCGATAAACACCTATGGGCACCATTGGAAAGAGTATTCTGCCAGAGAGGTACGCGCTTATTTCGAGATGCTGTCTCCCGATTTTCGGGTGAGCAGATTGTGTTATGCAACCTTTGAAGAGCCGTGCTATCCCCATACCATCAAGGATAGGGTTATTAACTGGCTGGAAAGCAGGGTTAATATACTCAAGAAAAATATTTATGCAGAAATTTCCCTGGAAAAGAAGGACTGCGGAATTGTTGTTTCGCCCCATTGGTGACTAGCGTGCAGTCCTCTGATCCCCTGGAGTCCGCCGTCCTGAAAAACCTTCCACCCCGCTTGGCTCTTGAGCAGCGGACGGAGGGGGTGTGCGCTGTGCTGTCGGGGCATTGGACGGCTGCCAATCTGGCGTTGTCGGGGCATTGGAAGTCTGTACAGGCTGATTTGCGCAGTGTACGCAATGCTCGCAATGTTTGTAATGTGCCTGTCTGGGATTTGCGTCTGCTGCCACGGCTGGACCATGTGGGTGCGCAGTTGCTCTGGAATACCTGGGGCCGCCAGTGGCCCAAGCATTTGCACGCATCAGAGCAACAGCGCGTAATGCTGGAGCGGGTGGCGCGTTTTTCGGCGCCCTTGCCGCCGCCCGTGCCGCAGACGCTGTGGAGCCGGTATCTGCACCTGGGTCGTTGGGTGCTGGGCGTTACCAGGCATCTGACCGATGCCGTGCGTTTGATCGGGCAGTTGCTGCTGGATGTGGTGCTGCTCCTGCGCACTCCGGGCCGTGGGCCGTGGCGCGACGTATCGGGCCATGTGTACCGCATTGGCGCCACGGCCATGCCGATTACGGCGTTATTGGGTTTTCTGATCGGGGTGGTGCTGGCGTATCTGATGTCGCAGCAACTGCGCCAGTTTGGCGCGGATGCGTTCATTGTCAACATTCTGGGTATGGCGCTGATCCGGGAGCTGGGGCCGATTCTGGCGGCTGTACTGATTGCCGGGCGCTCCGGGTCGGCCATCACGGCACAAATTGGCGTGATGCGCGTGACCGAAGAACTCGATGCCATGCAGGTCATGGGGATTGCGCATGGCTTTCGTCTGGTGTTGCCGCGCGCCATTGCTGTCGCCATAGCCATGCCGCTGCTGACCGTGTGGACCACGCTGGCGGCGTTGTCCGGTGGCATGCTGGCTTCCAATCTGACGATGGGGCTGACACCGGAGTATTTTGTCATCGCCCTTGGCCGGGTGGTGCCGTTGGTCAATCTCTGGCTGGCTTTGGGCAAGTCCGTGATATTTGGTTTGTTGATTGCGCTCATTGGTTGCCATTACGGTCTGCGCGTCAAGCCCAACACCCAAAGTCTGAGCGAGGGAACCACGGCATCGGTGGTGACTTCCATCACCATGGTGATTGTGGTGGATGCCCTGTTTGCCGTGGTGTTCAAGAGCATTGGCATCGTATGACAGCCAATGCCACCGTAGCACCCCCGCTGCTGCTGCCGCCGCCGCCGCCGGTGGTGCAGATACGTGGCCTATGGTCTGCATTTCGCAACGCCGGGGTCGAGGCTGTTGTGCACCAGAATCTGAATCTGACGATTGAACAGGGCGAGTTGCTCTCGATTGTGGGCGGCTCCGGCAGTGGCAAGACGGTGTTGCTGCGCCAGATTTTGGGGCTGCAGACGCCTGTGCGTGGCAGCGTTACGGTGCTGGGCTTGCCTGCTGCGCAGCTCTCGGGCATAGGCTGCGCCAGCCGTGTGGGCATGTTGTTTCAGCACGGCGCGCTGTATTCGGCCTTTACGGTCATGGAGAACATTGCGTTCCCGCTGCGCGAATTGAAAAACCTGCCCAAAGAGCTGGTGCGCGATGCGGTCATGGTCAAAATGCGCATGGTGGGCATTGACCCGGTGCATGCCCACAAGATGCCATCGGATTTGTCGGGTGGCATGGTCAAGCGGGTGGCGCTGGCGCGGGCCTTGATCATGGACCCGCCGCTGCTGTTGCTCGATGAGCCGACTGCCGGGCTGGACCCGGATCTATCGGATGCATTTTGCAGCCTGCTACGCTCCTTGCACCGTGAACTGGGTCTGACGGTGGTGATGGTGACGCACGATCTCGATACCATTCACGACATCAGCACCCGTGTTGCGGTGCTGGCCGACAAGCACGTGGTTGTACATGCGCCCTTGCAGGAGGTTGTGCAGTTTGACCATCCTTTTGTCCGCGAATTCTTTCTGGGGGCACGTGGTAAGCGTGCCATGGAATTGTCAAGAGGAGACCCATAGATGGAAAACAAAGCCCATGCTTTTGCAGCCGGAATTTTTGTCGTGGCCGTGTTGGCCCTGCTGGTGACGCTGGCCTTTTGGCTCAAGCGGGATTCCGGGGACCGTCTGGTGTATGAACTCTCCAGTAGCGAGGGGGTCACGGGTTTGCAGCCACAGGCCAATGTGCGCTACAAAGGGGTGATGGTAGGACGTGTGACGGCGATTGAGCTTGATCCGGTCGTCACGGGACATGTGCTCTTGCACATCGCTGTGGATGCCGGCACACCCATCACCAAGACTACCTTCGCTTCGCTGGCCTTTCAGGGGGTCACGGGATTGGCATTCATTCAGCTCGATGATGTTCCCGGAGCACATGAGCCACTGGAAACCAGTGCCCAGAACCCGGCGCGTATTCCGATACGTCCGAGTCTGATGTCGCGCCTGTCGGATCAAGGTGCCAATCTGCTCGCTCAGGTCGAGCTGACTGCCAAGCGCTTGAATGCGCTGCTGACCCACGACAACCAGAAAAAGGTGTTGCAGTCTGTTGAACATATCGGGCAAGCCGGTCTGGCTATCAGCCAGCTATCGCGCCAGGTTGAAAAGGTGCTGGGTACACAAATGTCTGCCGTCAACCTGGGTGCCTTGGCGCACGAGACGCAAACCACGCTCAAAGGCTTGCAGGCGACTGGCGATGCGGTGAAGCAATCTGCCCAGGCATTCAAGACGCTTGCCGAACGCATGAACGCGCCCGGTGGGGCTATGGATGCGGTCACGCGTAGCGCGGATGCGTTTGTGGCCACAGGGCGCACGCTCAATACAAGCCTGGTGCCGCGCATCAACCGCAGCACCGACGATGCGGCGCGTACCTTGCGCCAGGTGGGTGACTTTGCCGACGTGCTGGGCGACAACCCGCAGTCATTGCTATTTGGTCGGGGCGCCATCGCCCCCGGCCCTGGTGAAGCCGGTTTTGTGGCACCAGCCGCCCCTTGAATTCCTTGAGACTATGCAATGAAATTAATAGCTGTTCCCGCACGTTCCATGCGCCTTTTAGCTCTATTTTGCCTATTTTTCCTGTCTTTTCTGTCGGCTTGCAGCCCGCTGCAGCCTGCGGTGCGGGCCACGGTGTACGATTTTGGTCCAGGCGCTCTGAAGCAGACGGCTGCCAGCGCCAGCACAAGCTTATCCCCCCTGGTTTTGGGTGAGATACAGACATCTGGTGCGCTGGATGGCAGTGCGGTGTTGTACCGCCTGGCCTACAGCGACCCTTTGCAGCCGCGCCCCTATGCCCAGGCCCGCTGGAGCAAGCCACCGGGGCAATTGTTGCGCCAGCGCCTGAGTGAGCAGCTTGGCATGCACCGCACGGTGTTGCGTGCAGGGCAGGGCGTTTTGACCACCGCACCCGCTATCGGGTTGCATGTGGAACTTGATGAGTTCAGCCAACTCTTTGAAACACCGGATAAAAGTAGTGGCCTGGTGCGCGCGCGTGTGACCCTGGGGCGCTGGATGGCTGGTGGCTCTGAGCAGTTTCTGGCGCAGCGCACTTTTGTGGTGCAACACCCTAGCGCCAGCGCTGATGCAGCCGGTGGTGTGCATGCCTTAAACCAGGCTTGCGACGCACTGATAGGGGAAATTTTGCAATGGTTGCAACAAGTTGACGCAGATTTGGGACAATCCAGGCTTTGAGATTAATGTTCATTGACAGGGCACATCCGGTTTGAATTTCCTGCATCTTTTAAGCAAAAGCTCGATCAAGATCAAGGCAACGCTCACCGTGTTGCTGATTTTTATACCCAGCCTCTGGTCGTTGTCGCTTTACTCCAGCCTTGTTCTGCGTGAGGATATGGAGCACTTGCTGGGAGAGCAACAACGCTCGACGGTTACCCTGGTGGCGAAAGAGATCAACGCCGAACTGCAAGAGCGGTTCGAGATGTTGGAAAAGCTGGCTGCAGCAGCGGGGCCATATCTCTCGAAAAGTCCGGATGCCTTACAGGCATTCCTGGATCAATCCTGGATGATGGAGCTTGAGTTCAACGCCGGGTTGGTTGCAGTAGGAACCAATGGCGTGGCGATAGCCGAATTGCCGCGCTCCATGGGGCGGGTCGGTCTTGATTTGATGGACCGGGAGCACATCATTGGCGCACTCAAGGGCGGTAAAACAACCCTGGGTAAACCCGTCATGGGCCGTAAGTTGCAAGCGGCCCTTATCATCGTTGCAACGCCGATCCGCGATGCACAAGGCCAGGTGATTGGTGCTTTAAGTGGCTTGACGGACCTGGGTAAAGCCAATTTTCTCGACGAATTCATGGCCAGCCGCTATAGCCGAACTGGCGGCTATTTGCTGGTAGATACCAAAAGCAGGTTGGTCATCACGGCGACCGACAAGCGGCGCATCATGCAGGCTTTGCCTGCTCCCGGTGTCAACCGGCTGATTGATAGTCGCATTGCGGGTTTTGATGACACGAGCGTTACCGTCAACCAGGTGGGGGTGGAGGTGCTGTCTTCGGCTGCCAGAGTTCCTGCGGCAGCCTGGTTTGTGGTGGTTTCGCTGCCCACAGAAGAGGCCTTTGCGCCGATTCATGCCATGCAGCAACGGCTCTTGTGGGCGACGATGCTGTTGACGGTGCTGGCAGGGGGCTTGACCTGGTGGATGCTGCGTCGGCAACTCGCCCCCATGCTCGCCACGGCAAGAACGCTTGCCGCGCTGGCCGATGCCGACCAGCCGCCGCGCTCCTTGCCAATCGTCCGGCAAGACGAAATTGGCGAACTGGTCGGGGGCTTTAACCATTTGCTCGCCATCCTTGCCAAGCGGGAAGAGGCGCTGCGCGAGAGTGAATACCGCTTTCGTGCCATCTTTGATGCGTCGCTTGTGCCCATGGCCATCAACGACGATCCGGGCAACATCACCTTGCTGAACCAGGTCTTCGTGCAGACGCTGGGCTATACGCTGGAGGATATTCCTACCCTGGAAGACTGGTGGCTGCGTGGCTACCCGGCCCCGCAATACCGGCAGCAGGTTGCCAGCACCTGGCAAAAAAGATTGGTTGATGCCGAACTGAGTGGGCAGCCTTTTGTTCCCATGGAACTCAACATATGCTGCAAGGATGGTTCGGTGCGCGTATTCCTGGCCAGCGCCTGTGCACTGGAAGACCGCTTTTTAGGTTCGCATCTGGTTATTCTGTATGACATCACGGAGCGCAAGCAGGCAGAAAATGAGCGCGACGAGCTGAACCGCGATTTTGTCGCTTTTCTGGAAAATACCAGCGATTTCATCTACTTCAAGGACGAAAACAGCCGCTTTCGCTTTTGTAGCCAGACACTGGCGGATATTACCGGGCACGCCAGCTGGCGCGACATGATTGGCAAGCATGACATGGAGGTATTTCCTGAGGATACGGCACGGATTTATTACGAAGAAGAGTTACCCATTTTTCGCGATGCAAAACCCTTGCTGAACAAAGTAGACCCCTATTACGATGCCTCTGGCAGACCGGGTTGGGTTAGTACCAATAAATGGCCATTATTGAACGCAGACGGGAAAGTTGTAGGCCTGTTTGGCATTAGCCACGACATCAGCGAGCGCGTAAAGGCCGAAGAAAAGCTGCGCCAGGCCGCCAACGTGTTCACGTATGCGCGTGAGGGCATCATGATTACCGATCCCGACAGCACCATCGTGGATGTCAATGCCGCTTTTACCCGCATTACCGGCTATACCCGTGAGGAGGTGCTAGGCGCTAAGCCGCGCGTGTTGAGCATGTGGCGGCAGGAAGGCAAGGCGTTTTATGCCATGCTCCAGAAGGAGTTGCACGAGAAAGGCCATTGGTTCGGCGAGATTTGGGACCGACGCAAGAGTGGCGAGGTCTATGCAGAAATGCTCACCATCAGCGCGGTGCGTGATGCCGAGGGTAAAACGTTGCAATATGTTGTCTTGCTTTCAGACATCACGGAGCGCAAGGAACGCGAAGACAAAATGCGCCGATTCGCCTTCTATGATCCGCTTACGCAGTTGCCAAACCGCCGTCTGTTTTGTGACCGTTTGAGTCAGGCCATGGCCGCTGGCAAACGTAGCGGCTGCTATGGCGCCATGATGTTTCTGGATATGGATAATTTCAAGCCACTCAATGACTTGCATGGGCATGCAGTGGGTGACTTGTTGTTGGTGTCTGTTGCCAAGCGGTTACGGGAGTGCGTGCGCGAACTGGACACCGTGGCGCGTTTTGGTGGGGACGAGTTTGTCGTGCTGCTGCATGAATTGAAACCTGATAAAGCCGATTCCACCGAGGAAGCCTGTAGCGTGGCAGAGAAAATAAGGGCCAGTCTGGCGGTGCCCTATTTTCTGACGGTGACGCAGCCAGGCCAGACCGACTCCATAGTGGAGCACCATTGCAGCGCCAGCATTGGCGTGGTGGTTTTCCTGAACAATGCAATCGGCCAGGAGGAGCTATTTCAGCAGGCCGATGCTGCCATGTATCAGGCCAAAGAGGCTGGGCGCAATGTGGTTTGCGTCTGGAAGGAGCCAACTTGATCCAGGAAATGCTATGGCAGCGCAGGGACTTGCTGCGCGTTGGTGGCGGTATCGTCCTGACGCTGGGTGCGGCGCATCTGGCGCATGGCGCTACCATCGTCACGGTGCGCATCTGGCCTGCGCCTGAGTATTCGCGCGTGACCATCGAGTCGGATGCAGCCCTGCAGACCAAACAACTGTTTGTGCCCAACCCCCCACGTCTGGCGGTAGATATTGAAGGCATCACTTTGAATCCGGCACTGAAAGAGCTGGTTGCCAAGGTGCGCGCCGATGATCCGAATATTGCCGGTATCCGGGTCGGGCAGTTTGCACCCCGTGTGGTGCGGCTGGTGGTTGATCTCAAGTTGCCGATCCGTCCGCAGGTCTTCACCTTGGCGCCGGTTGCCGCCTACCAGCATCGCCTGGTGCTGGATTTGTACCCGGTGCGGGAAATAGACCCAATGGATACCTTGATTGCCGGGAAGTTGCCGGATCGCACGGTGGCAGTTCCTGCAGCCCTTGCTGCCAGCCAGCCAGCCAGCCGGGCCGCGCCTGCGGCAGCGGCAGCGGCACCTGCGTCGTCCGCCAGCAGCGGTGGCAGTGGTGCGGGCGACTCCGATGCGCTGGAAGCCCTGATCGCACAGAAAGCCAAAACTGCGGAAACGGCTAGTGTGCAAATGGCGGCTGCTACGCAATCAATAGCTGCACTCGCACGACCTGCAAGCGCTACAGCCCAAAATGCCGTTAAAAATCCGGCAAAGCCCGAGCCGCCCCCCGCTGCTGCGGATACCGCCAATGCCGCCAATACCGACCGGCTCATCATCGTTGCCCTGGACCCTGGGCATGGTGGCGAAGACCCAGGGGCTATTGGTCCGGGTGGCACGCGCGAGAAAGACGTGGTGCTGCGTCTGGCGCACTTGCTGCGCGAGCGTATCAATGCATCCCGTGTCAATGGCAGCATGATGCGCGCGTACCTGACGCGCGATGCCGATTTTTTTGTGCCCTTGCAGGTGCGGGTGCAAAAGGCGCGCCGGGTGCAGGCCGATCTGTTTGTCAGTTTGCATGCCGATGCCTTTTTTACGCCCGATCCGCAGGGTGCCAGCGTGTTTGCCCTGAGCCGGGGCGGCGCATCCAGCGGCGCGGCCCGCTGGATGGCTGCCAAGGAGAACAAGGCCGATCTGATTGGCGGACTCAATGTGCAAAGCGCCGATGCTGCGCTGCAACGTGCCATTCTGGACATGAGCACCACGGCGCAGATCAACGACAGCCTGAAGTTGGGCAGCACCCTGCTGGGCGAAATCGCGCGTGTGGGTAAACTGCATAAACCCAAGGTCGAACAGGCATCCTTTGCCGTACTCAAGGCGCCCGACATCCCCAGCGTGCTCGTCGAAGCGGCTTTCATCAGCAACCCGAGCGAAGAGGCCAAGCTCAACAGTTCCCAGTACCAGAACCAGCTGGCCGACGCCCTGATGCGTGGCATCCTGGGCTACTTCAGTAAAAACCCGCCACTGGCGCGTAACCGGGTTAGTAGTTGATGCTGCTTATAGCTCCGTCCTGGTCTTTATTTGGCCAGTGCGACCGGGTAATTGGGATGTTGCGGATTCACGACCAATTCCTGTCGACGTGGATCAACCACGAGGTCCATCGCTTCCAGTGGAATCACGCCCAGCAGCGGCTCGTCACCCAACACCACTGCTTCGGTGACGTAGCTGCGGTTTTCGAACCCGATTTCAATGGGCGCAATCTTCGGCACCTTGCGCTGATGTCCATCCGCCAGGGTCACCGTTTGTCGGCTCACCTCATCGGTATCAAAACCGAGCTGCAAGGCAATCTCTTCGGTCACGCACATGAATGTCGCGCCGGTATCCACCAAGGCTTTCACCTGCACCTGCTGCTTCGTAAAAAGATTGGTGAGCCGCAGCACCGCGTAGGTAAGTCCCATCGTATTCCCCTTGATCCCTTGATCTGATTCGTTGACCATCCAGAATTGTCGCACTTCACGCCGGTTACAATCCGCGCGTCATTGGGGAGTAGCCGCTCTTCGCACCGAGGACGAATCGAAGAGGCTTATGCCAACACACTTGACCCGCAGGTCATGGCGTAAGCAGTTTTTTATACCTGGCAAGACCTTTGACCACGACGCATCCGACTTGGCCGGAGATGCGTCGTGGTCAATTGTCTGTATCCGGCCTGGGAACTTTCATGGAATCTTTACTCGTCTCCACCGGAGTCGTCGCCCTGGCAGAAATTGGCGACAAAACACAGCTCCTGGCTTTCATCCTTGCGGCGCGCTTCAAGAAGCCCGTGCCGATCATCCTGGGAATTCTGGTCGCCACCATCGTGAACCACAGCCTTGCGGGTGCGCTGGGTGCGTGGATCACCAGCACGGTCAGTCCCGAAGTATTGCGCTGGGTACTGGGCTTGTCATTCATCGGCATGGCCATCTGGACGATGATCCCTGACAAGATAGAAGAGGAAGAAACGCAGGTTGCCAAGCGCTTCGGTGTTTTTGGCGCGACGCTGATCACTTTTTTCCTGGCAGAAATGGGCGATAAAACGCAGATTGCGACCGTTGCCATGGCCGCGCACTATGCATCCCCCGTGATGGTTGTGATTGGCACGACCCTGGGTATGCTCATTGCTGATGTGCCCGCCGTGTTCGTTGGTGACAAGCTGGCATCCAGAATACCCATGAAGCTGGTGCATACGATTGCCGCTGCAATCTTCGCGCTGCTGGGTGTGGCAACCTTGCTGGGTGCAGGCTCCGGATTTGGACTTTGAAGGAGACATCCATGCACACTGACAATCTCTCACGCTGGGTGCACGACCACGTTTTCGACACCGGCAACAACGCTGCTGAACGCGGCACGCGAATCGTTATGTGGATTACGCTTGCAATGATGGTGCTCGAAATCGCCGCCGGGTGGTGGTTCAATTCCATGGCTTTGCTGGCGGATGGCTGGCACATGAGTTCCCATGCTGTGGCCATTGGCTTGTCGGCGCTGGCCTACGCGACGGCGCGCCGCTATGCGAAGGATCCGCGCTTTGCTTTTGGCACCTGGAAAATCGAGGTGCTGGGCGGCTTTGCCAGCGCCATCTTCCTGCTCGGGGTGGCTGTGATGATGGTGATCGGGTCGGCAGAGCGGATCGTCTCGCCCCAGCCGATCCAGTACCAGGAAGCCATCGTAATTGCTGTCCTTGGATTGCTCGTCAACGTCGTGTGCGCGGTGATCCTTGGCAAGGCACACCACCATGACCATAACGACCACCACGATGATGGCCATCATCATGACCACCATGACCACCATGACCACCATGACCTCAACCTGAAATCGGCTTATCTGCACGTGATTGCCGACGCCGCTACTTCGGTTTTGGCCATCGTGGCGCTGGCCGGGGGGTGGATGTTTGGCTGGTCCTGGCTGGACCCGGCCATGGGCATGGTGGGTGCGGTACTGGTTGCGGTCTGGGCCAAGGGGCTGATCGGCGAGACGGGAAAAATATTGCTGGACCGTGAGATGGACCATCCGGTGGTTGACGAAATCCGTGCGGTGGTTGAAAGGGCCGACGAAACGCAGGACACCCGCATTGCCGACTTGCATGTATGGCGGGTTGGCAAGAACGTGTATGCATGCGCCATGACGGTGGTGACGCACGACGCGGCGCTGACACCCGACGCTGTGCGCCAGCGTTTGTCTGTGCACGGGGAAATTGTCCATTCAACCATCGAGATACACATTTTTCCTCGTTGAATAGGGTAGTATTTGCCCGCCCATGTGGGCAAAAATATTACGAGATGAGGAGAATCACCGATGAAATTTACCCTGATCACATTGGCTGCACTCAGCGTTGCAGGAATCCATGCGACCTGGGCCGCAGAACCCGATGCAAGAAGGTGGGTGGACAGCGAGTTCCAGCCTTCCACCCTGAGCAAAGACCAGCAGATGCGCGAAATGCAATGGTTTATTAGTGCTGCCCAGCGCATCAAGGCCAAGGGGGTCAAGGAAATATCGGTGGTGTCCGAAAAGCTGACGACCCACGAATATGAATCGAAAACCCTCACCAAGGCATTTGAGGAAATTACCGGAATCAAGGTCCGGCACAACGTGATTCAGGAAGGCGAGGTGGTGGAAGATTTGCAGGAGGCCATGCGCACGGGCCAGTCAAGTTACGACGGCTGGATCACCGACTCGGACCTGATTGGGACCCACTACCGCTACGGAAAAATTCTGAATCTGACCGAATACATGGCGGGCGCTGGCAAGGAGTGGACCAATCCGGGGTTGGATCTGAATGACTTCATTGGCACCAGTTTCACCACTGCGCCGGATCGCAACCTCTACCAGTTGCCGGATCAACAGTTTGCCAACCTGTACTGGTTTCGTGCGGACTGGTTTGCCCGCAAAGACCTCAAGGACAAGTTCAAAGCCAAGTACGGCTACGAGCTGGGGGTGCCGCTGAACTGGAGTGCTTACGAGGATATTGCGGCATTTTTCAGCAACGATGTCAAGACCATTGACGGAAAGCCCGTCTATGGCCACATGGACTATGGCAAGACGGACCCGTCTTTGGGTTGGCGCTTCACCGACGCCTGGCTTTCCATGGCGGGTACCGCCGACAAGGGGTATCCCAATGGGCTTCCGGTGGATGAGTGGGGCATCCGGGTCGGTGTTGGCGCCAATAAATGCAACCCGGTGGGGGCTTCCGTATCGCGGGGTGGTGCCACCAATTCACCGCCAGCCGTCTACGCGCTGACCAAGTACATCGAGTGGCTGAAAAAATATGCACCCAAGGAGGCCGTGGGTATGACCTTCGGCGAGGCCGGGCCGGTGCCCGCGCAGGGGCAGATTGCGCAGCAGATATTCTGGTATACCGCCTTCACCGCCGACATGATCAAACCCGATTTGCCCGTGGTGGATGCCACTGGAATGCCCAAATGGCGCATGGCCCCCGGCCCGGTCGGCGCGTACTGGCGCACGGGCGTGCAAAATGGCTACCAGGACGTGGGTGCCTGGACGTTTTTCAAGGATCACGACCCCAACCAGCTAGCCGCTGCGTGGTTGTATGCCCAGTTTGTCACCGCCAAGACCGTCTCGCTCAAAAAATCGATTGTGGGTCTTACCTTCATTCGTAACGGCGACATCCGGCACGACTACTTTACCCAACACGCGGACAAATACGGCGGCCTCATCGAGTTTTACCGTAGCCCGGCCCGCGCGGCCTGGACCCCCACTGGCAGCAATGTGCCCGACTACCCCAAACTGTCGCAGTTGTGGTGGAAAAATATCGCCCAGGCAGTCAGCGGAAAAAAGACACCGCAACAGGCCATGGATAACCTGGCCGATGAAATGGACAAGGTCATGGCCTCACTGGAGAATGCCGGCATGCCGCGCTGTGCACCCAAACTCAATTCACCAACCGATCCCGACAAATGGCTGACCGATGCCACCGCACCACGCAAACAGCTGAAGAACGAAAAACCACACGGAGAAACCATTGACTATGCCAAACTGCTCCAGGCCTGGCGCGAGTGGCGTGTGCGCTGAGGTGTTTGGGGTGTTTCAGGTGTTTCAGGTGTTTTAGCCGCCGCGCAGTGCATCCACGCGGTCGGCTATGGCGTCCACGTCAACCAGATCGTCGGTATGGACCAGATAACATTCCAGATCGGACAGAGCTTGTTCCGTGTGACCCAGCTCGGCGTGTACCAATCCCCGGTCGCGGTACTCTGACCAGGACTGCGGCAACAGGACCACCAGGCGCTCCTGTACGGCCAGTAAACGCCACCAGTCTTTGTTTTCGCGGTGGAGTTCCTTGAGGTTGCGCAGCATGCGCGCCATGATTTCACGCTCCGAAGCTGCCTGCAAATACCAGCCCAGCGGGGCTATCTCCGCGTCGAGGCTGTCAGCTTGTCGGCGCAAGGGCTCCAGCCGTTCGGCCAGATTTTCCCGGCTCAAGGACTGGCCGTTGGCAGGATCAATCACGGCTTGTCCCAGGATGAGGTCGATTTTGACCAGGAAATGCCCCGGAAAGCAGATGCCGCGCACTTCAAGACCCAGTTCCTGTGCCATCTCCATCCATACCAGCGCGAGGGTGATCGGAATGCCCCGGCGACTTTGCAGCACCTTATGGATGAAGCTGTTGTCGGGATCGTAATAATCGTTGGCGTTGATACCAAAGCCCAGCTCCAGAAAGAAAAACTGGTTGAGGGTGCGCAATTTGTGCAACTGCCCGGCATTGGCGCCAACACGCCGACGTAAGCGCGCTTGCAACTTATCCATTTCGTGGAACACGGCTTGCACGTCCAGGTCGGGATATTCGTCCTGCGCCAGACTCACTGCGGCTTCAAGGAGGGCGAAGTCGCTGTCACTGTCAACCAGGCTGGAAAAATAGTCCAGGGTGGTGGGTACTTCAAAATGCATGTGCATGGATCAACCCCTTTTTGAATTCAGCGCCGTACCAATTGTTTCAGATTCAGCCCGGCAGCCCAGATCGCCGCAAAATAAAGTGCCACTGCCCCGGTAATGGTGGCAAGTAGCAGCGCCAGTCGCTTGAGTTTATCGGGCTGCAGGGCGATCCAGGACACCGAGGAGTTAGCCCACATCAAAAAAATGGCCAACAAGGCACTGGCGGCTACGACTTGCAGGGCAAAGAGTCCCCATCCAGGAACCGGAACAAATCTTTGGCTGCGCAAAAGCCCGATCAATAGCCATAGCGCATTGACCATGGCGCCCATGCCAATGGCCAGCGCCAGCCCGGCGTGGCCCAGGATCGGGACAAAAATCACGTTCAAAGCCTGGGTGATGAGCAGCACCGCAATGCCGATCAAGGCCGGGGTTTTGATGTCCTGGTTGGCAAAGTAGCCCGGCGTCAACACCTTGATGGCAACCAGGCCCAGCAGCCCGGCGCCGTAGCCCATCAACGCGGACGTGGTTTGCAATACGTCATGCTCGGTGAAGGCACCGTTGTGAAAAAACACCGCGACCATCGGTTGCGCAAAGGTGATGAGTGCCACGGCGCTGGGTACGGCCAGCAATACGACCAGACGCAAACCCCAGTCGATCATCTGGGAAAATTTTTCTGCATCACCGGCCGCCTTGGCAGCAGCGAGTTGTGGCATGAGCACCACGCCGAGTGCCACACCCAGCAAGGCGGTGGGAAACTCCATCAACAAACTGGCACTGTTGAGCCACGTCACCGAACCCGTGCCCAGGTGCGAGGCAATCTGCGTGTTGATGAGCAATGAAATTTGCGCAACACTCACGCCCAAGAGCGCTGGCGCCATGAGGCTTACTATTTTTTTTGTAGCTGGTTGCGCCCATGCTGCAAGCGCAGAAGCCCTATTTAGCCGAATACTGGGGGCGAGTCCCAGCTTTGCCATGGCCAACAGGATTGCGCCGAGTTGCAACACGCCTCCGAGCATGACACCGGCGGCCATGGCATAAATGGGCTCGATCCCCTGCCGCGCAAACCAGGGCGCACCCAGCCAGGCAGCAGAAATCATTGCCAGATTCAGCAAGATCGGGGTGGCTGCCGGAATGGCGAATTTCTTCCAGGTATTGAGCACCCCCGCCCCCAAGGCTACCAGCGACATGCAGGCGATGTAGGGAAACATCCAGCGCGTCATCAGCACCGCCGCCTCGAACCCGGCGCTCTGTAAGCCGCTGGCCAAGAGGTAAACCAGTACGGGTGCCGCCGCAATGCCGAGCACGCACGTCAGCAGCAAGGCCATGCACAACAAGGTGGCGACCGCATTGATGAGCGCGTGGGTTGCTGCGTCGCCGTCCTGTTCCTTGCTGGTTGCCAGTACGGGCACAAAAGCCTGGCTGAATGCACCCTCGGCAAACATGCGCCGCAGCATATTGGGGATGCGAAATGCCACCCAAAAGGCATCGGTCATGGCACTGACGCCAAAAGTGGACGCCATCAGCAGATCGCGCACCAATCCCGTGATGCGTGATACCAGGGTAAACAGGGAAACAACGGAAGCAGATTTAATGAGGCTCACCGGCTGAGTTTAGCCCGATGCTTGCTGCATTGTCTTAAGTCTGTGTATGCAAAACAGGGAAGGGACGAAAGACTAGGTGTTTCTACCTACGAATGTTTCATAGACTCGACGCTTTGGCGACAACCGGAGTGGGACGATGCACAGCAGCAGCAACGATGAAGGCAGTGGGTTTGGTTCATTCTTTCGCTACCACGGATGGCTGGCGCCAGGTGTGCGGATGTTTCGGCGTGTGGGCTTTCCGGTCAAGGCAGCCTGGATTTGTATAACTTTCATGCTTCCCATTCTGGCCATGATGCTGGTTTTGTGGAGCGCGGAGCGTCGGGATATTGATTTTGCAAGTTCAGAGCGCAATGGCTTGCGCGTGGTTGAGCCCACAATCAGCTTCATCAATGCAGTCCAGCATCAGCGCCGGGCCGCGACTGCGCAGTCTGCCGATTTGGCAGATACCCAAGCCAAGGCCTCTGCTGCATTTGACAAACTTCGGGAAAAACACGCGCAGTTCGGGTCTGTTTTTGGCACACAAGAGTCTTTCAATGCGCTGGACAAGGCATACCAGACAGTGGCACGGGCATCATTTACCTCGGATGCAGACAAGACCTTCGCCGCGCATACTGCGGTGGTGAGCGCTGCATTAGACTTTATCAGCCACGTTGCCGATGGTTCCAAACTGTCGCTCGACCCGGAGTTGGAGACATACCACCTGATGAACTTTTCGGTGCTGGTTGGGCCCAATTACGCCGAGTTTCTCGCACGGTTGCGCGGTTTGGGCTACGTGAGTGTCAAGACAGGGGAGATACCTGCAGAGCGTGGCAAACTGCTCCAGCAGACCAGGGCCTTGATGGCGTATGTGGATGCCAGTGTCGAGAATTCCTACAAGATCGGTATCGAGAGCAATCCCGAGGTGGCCAGGCAATTTGATATGGATGGCAACGACAAGGCGCGCGAGGCATTTCTCTCCGCCGTGGATACCCAGGTGCTCGCAGGCGCCCCCACCGGGGATGCTGCCACCTTGTTGACTTTGGGCAATGCAGCCGTTGACCGCGAGCTTGCGCTGGAGCAGCAGGTGCGCGAGCGTCTGGATGTGGTGTTGAGCGAGCGTATTGCGCGCTTGCAGAACGCTTTTTATCTCCAGATGTTCATGTCAACTTCCGCCGTTTTGCTGGCGCTGTATTTCATGCTGTCGTTTTATAAAGTGACCATGGGGGGCTTGCGGGAAGTAGCAGGCCATCTGGAGGAAATCAGCAAGGGTAACCTGACCACGGCGCCTACGCCCTGGGGCTCCGACGAGGCCGCTGCATTGATGTTGACCATGGGGCAAATGCAAAACACTTTGCGGCATATTGCGCAGGGCATGCAGGATAGTTCGAGCATCATGCGTGTTTCCAGCATGGAAGTCGCATCGGTTGCGCAGGAAATTTCCAGTACCGCCGAGGCCAGTGCAATCGATCTCGAAAAAACGGCATCCAGCATGGAACAGATTTCTTCCACCGTGCAGCGCACTTCCGACATGGTGCAAAGTGCAGCAGGCATTGCGCGTGAAAACGTGACCTTTGCCACACGGGGCGGCGAAGTGATTGCCCAGGTGGTAAGTACCATGGAAGAGATTCAGGTATCGTCGAACCGGATTGGCGAAATCATCAGCGTGATTGATGGTATCGCCTTTCAGACCAACATCCTGGCCTTGAATGCAGCGGTTGAAGCTGCGCGCGCGGGCGAGGAAGGGCGCGGGTTTGCAGTGGTCGCCAGTGAAGTGCGTGCGCTGGCCGGGCGTTCGGCGGCGGCGGCAAAGGAGATCAAATCCCTGATTTCGACCAGCATGCAGCAGGTGACAACGGGCAACCGTGTGGTGGCCGATGCGGGTGCCACCATGCGCGCCATCGTGGACAGTGCGACCCAGATTGGGGACATGATGAGCGAAATCTCAACGGCTACGAGCGAGCAAAGCATAGGAGTTTCACACGTGGGTAGTGCCATGCAAAATCTGGATCGCGGGACGCAGAATAATGTCGCGTTGGTGGAAGAAACCGCAGCCGCAGCCCACGCCCTTTCGGAACAGGCAGAAAATCTGGCGCGTGAAGTCGGTTTCTTCAAGCTCCAGTGAAGTTGCAGATTTACCACGAAAGATCAGAAGCCGCTGCTTTGGTGAGCGGCAACAGGCGGTCCAGATTGATGCTTACTTTCACATTCCGGTGCGGTACGCTGGCCGTGATCTTGTATTCGCGTTGGCTGGTATCACGCACGATCATTTCACCCGTTGGCATGCCATCGCGGTTGATCAGGACGGCTACCCTGGGCATGGTGGTGTTAAACCCGCGCTGAATAACCGCTGCTATCTCGTTTGTGGCAAGCTTCACAAACGATCCGGGCGAATAGATGCCTACGGTTTTAATCAGTGCAGCACCGGCTTCATCCATTTGCCCTGCCTCGTCGAAGAGACAGGCTTGCATGGCTGATGCGGGTGGCTGCGGTGTACGTGAGGCACGCGGCGCCAGGCGTGCTGCGAACATATCGGCACGCTGGATGAGCCGCGCTATGCGTAAGCCCTCTGGCCGCTCGCCCAGCGGGCCAGGGCTTTTGGTATGGTGGTTGGTCACGGCCTCAAGCCATGCCGTCTGGGTGATGCCGCGTTTTTGCAATTCTGCGACCGAACGGGCCGGGTGCTGGTCAATATAGTGTCTTTGTTCCGGGGTGAGTGCCCCCCTTTGAATCGCCAGGCGGTCTTGCAGATCCGTCATTCCAATGTTCATGGTCAGCGCTGCCTTGCCAAGGATCATTTCTGTTTCCTCTGGCCATTTGAGCACCTCGTGTGCCGCAAGGGTACACATCACACTCACCAGCATGCCGTGGGTGGCACTGTAAAGCCGCACCTCACTGGCCGAGAGATAAATCAGCGCAAACAGCGTGCCATCTGGATTTGCGCGTGAGCGGCGTGTTAATTGACGTTGGAGCCTATTGAGCTTGGTTTGAAATTTTTTTTGGTCCAGTTCGTGCAACATGGAGTTGGCCAGGGACTGGATATCCAGCCAATCGGATGTGTCATCATCGACTTCGGTTCGGCTATCGTCCATATCTTTGGAATTGAGCTGTACATCCGCGATCTTTCCCAAGGCGCGGTCCTCGCGCACCATGTCGTGGAGCTTGGCAACGTAGGCACGCCGGTAGTTATCAGCCTCATCGACATCGATATAGAGTTCCCCGCGCCCCCCTGCGACCGCTTGCAGCGACTCCATGCTTCCCACGACAAAACCTTTTCTAGCCAACAATTTGCCGTCAGGCCCGCGCAGCGAAAATGGTAGCGGTTGGCTGAGGCGGATCAAGTCCAGGCTGATGGCGGCGAGGTTCATGCTTATGGACGCTTGTGGAGAATGGAATAGTATTGCCGTTGTATTATTAACCGTCATTTAAACGGAACAGGTTGGCTACATGACAATTTCTTTTTGGGCTTTGGGCTGGCGCACTTTGTGGCGCGATCTGCGCTCGGGCGATTTGCGCTTGCTGATTCTGGCTGTCAGTCTGGCCGTGGCCGCTTTGACGGCAGTAGGTTTTTTTGCTGATCGGATCAAGGGGGGCTTGCAGCGTGATGCGCGGCAGTTGCTGGGCGGGGATGCGGTTGTGGCCAGTGACAATCCGACTCCGGCCCTGTTTTTGGACAAGGCGCGTGTCTTGGGGCTTTCGGTGGTCTCGACCCTGGCCTTCCCGACCATGGCGCGCGCCGAAGAGGCGCAGGGAGGAGCCAGCAAACTGGTGGCGCTCAAGGCAGTGGAGCCGGGTTATCCGCTGCGCGGCACAGTACGCATAGCACGTGCAGTCGATGCTGTGGATGAGAAAACCACCGCGATCCCTCCACCGGGTCAGGTCTGGGTGGATGCCGCGCTGCTCGAAGCGCTAGGGTTGCGGGTGGGGGACGGCTTGCTGCTGGGCGCGGTGCGACTCGCTATTGGTGCCGTCCTGAGTTTTGAGCCGGATCGGGGGGCGGGTTTTATTAACTTTGCTCCGCGTGTGCTCATCCATACGCAAGACATTGCGGCAACTGGCTTGATTCAGCCGGCCAGTCGCGTGACCTACCGCATGGCGGTGGCGGGTGCGGACCAGAATGTGCAGACGTTCGTGACGTGGGCCGACAGCCAGATCAAGCAGGCCCAACAGGCACAGGGCAATGGTTTGCGCGGGGTACGGATCGAATCGCTGCAAAGTGGTCGCCCGGAAATGAGCCAGACGCTGGAGCGTGCGGACAAGTTTCTCAGTCTGGTGGCCTTGCTCTCCGCCTTGCTCAGTGCAGTTGCCGTGGCCTTGTCGGCGCGCTCCTTTGCTGGTGCGCATCTCGATGATTGCGCCATGTTGCGCGTTCTGGGGCAAAGCCAGCGCAGCATTGCCGCCAGCTATACCTTTGAATTTGCCTTGGTCGGGCTGTTTGCCAGTGGTCTTGGCGTATTGCTGGGTTATGGTGTGCACCATGTGTTTGTTGTCTTGCTGGGGGAGCTGGTGCAGGTCAACTTGCCGGGGGCTTCGCTGTGGCCAGTGTTGCTGGGCCTGGGCGTGGGGCTGACTTTGTTGCTGGCTTTTGGCCTGCCGCCGGTTCTGCAGCTTTCCCAGGTGCCCGCTTTGCGCGTGCTGCGGCGCGATGTGGGCAACCTGCGTCCGGCCTCGGCTGGTGTGCTGGCGGTTGGTATTCTGGGGTTTTCCGCATTGTTGCTGGTCGTCAGCAGCGACTTGATCCTGGGGTTGATTGCGGTGGCGGGCTTTAGCGCTGCGGTGCTGGTGTTTGCCGGTTTGAGCTGGCTTGCGGTGCAGCTCTTGCGCCGTGGGGTCAACGAAAGCCTGGCGCCGCATTGGCTGGTATTGGCCACGCGCCAGATGTCGTCACGGCCCGCGTACACCGTGGTCCAGATTAGCGCACTGGCAGTCGGTTTGCTGGCCCTGGTGCTGCTGGTGTTGCTACGCACGGATTTGATCAGCAGTTGGCGCAAGGCGACACCACCGGACGCGCCCAATCGTTTTGTCATCAATATCATGCCTGAGCAGGCGCAAGATTTTCAGCGCATGTTGGCGCAGGCACAGATTGCACGGTATGACTGGTACCCCATGATTCGCTCGCGTCTGGTGGCGATCAATGGCCACGTCGTCGTGCCCGAAGACTATGCGCAAGACCGTGCCCGACGGTTGCTGGATCGGGAGTTCAACGTGTCGTTCGGTGCCAGCTTGCCAGAGCACAATGACGTGGTGGCGGGGCGCTGGAGCGATGAAGAGTCGGATGCCATCAGTGTCGAGGAAGGGATTGCCAAAACCTTGAATCTGAAATTGGGCGATAGGCTGCGCTTTGACGTGGGGGGTATCCAGACCGAATCCAGAATTACCTCGTTGCGCAAGGTGGACTGGGGCTCCATGCGCGCCAATTTTTTCGTGATGTACCCGCAAAGTCACCTGAACGATATGCCAGCCACCTACATGGCCGCTTTCAAGGCACCATCCACCAAGGGCTTTGACAATGCCCTGGTGCGCCAGTTTCCGAATGTGACCAATGTCGATATGAGCGGCACCATTGCCCAGCTGCAGCGGGTGCTGGATCAGGTGATCCGGGCCGTGGAATTTTTGTTTGGCTTTGCGCTGGCCGCAGGTCTGGTGGTGTTGTTTGCCGCCGTCAGTGCCACACGTGAAGCACGGGCGCGCGAATTTGCCATCATGCGCGCTTTGGGTGCTTCGGCTGGTTTGCTGCGCCAGGTGCAGCGTGCTGAATTGGTGGGGGTGGGGTTGCTGGCCGGTTTTTTTGCATCGGTGGCCGCTGCCGCCGTGGGTTGGGCACTGGCGCGTTATGTTTTTGATTTTGCCTGGAGTGTGTCGCTGTGGGTGCCGTTCCTGGGAGCACTGGCCGGTGCTGTGCTGGCATTGTTTGCTGGTTGGTGGGGGCTGCACGAAATACTGCGCCGCCCCGTGATCGAAACACTGCGTCGCTCGGCATCATGACACGATGTTCTTTTCTGCGTCGTCTGCTGGTTGTGCCGATGGCCATGTTTTTATTGACCGTGCACGCATCCCAGCCTTTCGACGAAGAGGCCGCACGGGCACTCGCTAAAAAAAGCGACTGTTTCAAGTGCCACACGATTAACGAGAAAAAGGATGGCCCCGCTTGGCGTGAGGTGGCGAAAAAGTACCGTGGCAAACCCGATGTCGAGGCTAAACTGTACAAGCACGTCACCACGGGTCCCATCGTCAAGATCGATGGTGAGGAAGAGAATCACCAGATCGTCAAATCCAAAAAAGACCCGGAAATTTACAACCTGATCCGATTCATCCTTTCGCTTCCTTAGACAAACTTAAAACAACCATGCAGACAAAGAACTTGTGGCCTGTGCGGGCCATTCTGGCGGGATTGTGGCTGCTCGCCATGCTGATCGGTAGCGGCAGCGCCCTGGCAGCCGATGAGGTGGTCGAAAAGGTCGAAAAGGTCGAAAAACGTGTTGTCAGCGACATCCTCATGCCAGGCGATGCCCGCTGCACCCGTTGCCACAGCGATGTCAATGACGACGAAATCGAGAACTATCCTGTTCTGCCGATTGGCCGCACCAAGCACGGCACACGCGCCGACAGCCGCACGCCGACCTGCGTCAGTTGCCACGGTGACAGCGAAGCGCACCTCAAGCGCAAGGGCGACGCGCGTCCGGCGCCGGATCAAGCCTTTGGCAAAAAAGCCGCCGCCAACGCAAAAGCCAGCAACGCCGCCTGCCTGAACTGCCACGAAGGCGACAAACTGATGCACTGGGTCGGCAGCATCCACGCACGCCGCGACGTTCCCTGCAGCGACTGCCACAAGATGCACGTCTCCCACGACCCGGCGACGACGCGCGAAAAGATTCCCGATATGTGCATGTCCTGCCACAAGGAAAAACGCGCCCAGTTCGCCCGCCCGAACCACCACCCGGTACCGGAGGGCAAGATGGTCTGCACCGACTGCCACAACCCGCACGGCTCGGTCGGCCCGAAGCTGATGAAAAAGGATAGCGTCAACGAAACCTGCTTCACCTGCCACATGGACTACCGGGGGCCTTTCCTGTGGAGCCACCCTGCCGTGCAACAGGACTGTGCGCTGTGCCATAACCCGCATGGCACGGTGACCGCAGGCCTGCTCAAGATGCGAGCGCCTTTCCTGTGCCAACAGTGCCATGAACCGGCCAACCACCGAGGCAATTTCCCAGCGGTCGGTGGCGCAAACGTTAATAACAACACCGTCGGTGCCAACGGACTCGTACAGGGCAGGGGGTGCATGAACTGCCACACCAACCTGCACGGCGGCAGCAATTCGACCGATTCGGCCAGCGGAACACGCACCTTCCGCCGTTAGGAGAACCATGTGAAAATCCTTCCCAGCGCGCTTTTGCTAATCTTTCTGATGTGTGGCTGCGCCTCGGCGCAAACGCCTGGCAACAATGCCGAAGCGATCCGCAAGGACCTTGCCACACCGCAAAGTACCATCGAAGTCGGCATCGGGCATCTCCTGGATGATGCTCGGCGTTTCGGCGAATTCCGTGGAATGAATGCGCAGGGCACCTACGGCTTGTTGAATATCGACCTGATCCGGCGCGACGACGAAACCGGCTCCTGGCTCAAACTCAAAGGCAATAACCTTGGTCTTGATACCCGTGAAATCCGGTTTGACCATGAACGGCAAGGCAACTGGAGTTATTTTCTGGAAGCCGGGCAACAGACACGCGATGAACCCTGGATTGCCAACACTGGCTTGAGCGGCATCGGCACACCCACCGAGACCATCAGCAGTACGGCCAGCAAACGCAACCTGGACCTGAAAATCCAGCGCGACACGCTCGGACTGGGCGTGCGCAAGTTCATGGTGGGCGGCCTGGACGTGCGCGTCAGCTTCAAGCAGGAAGAAAAGCGCGGCGACCGCATGTATGGGGTCGGCACGGTTGGCAACCAGGATTTTCTTACCGAACCGCTTGATCGCACCACGCGCCAGTGGGATTTTGTTGTGGGGTACGCGAACAAAAAACTCCAGCTATCCGGGGGCTACAGCGGCTCTTCATTTGAAAACCACACACCCGTACTCAACCTTGCCACGACTGGCACACCCGCCGTCCCTTACGCGCTCGTTGCCTTGCCACCTTCGAATGAGGCGCATCAGTTGCATCTCGCAGGCGGTTATAACTTCTCGGAAACGACGCGCAGCAGCTTCAAGTTCTCGCGCCAGCTTGCCATGCAGGATACCCAGTTCGTTGCACCGACCGTCAAGCCTGCGCTGGGTGGCCGTATGGTCAGCACTCTGGGATATGCTGATGTTTCACTGCGACCCCTTGCGCGCGTGGATGTGCACGCTTCGCTGCGTTACCAGGATCGCGACGACCAGACCGAAGTTGCGCGCTACATCCGTAGTACGAACAACCCGACTGCCACCAACGCATTTTCCATCGCTGGCGTGACCGGCTTTAACGTTCCACGCGCCCTCAAGCAGATCAAGGGAGCGCTGGAGGCTGGTTTGCAACTCGACGATGGCTACCGCCTGATCGGCACGCTTGAGCAGGAGCAGAGCCAGCGCACCGTGCCCCTCCAGTACCGCCGCGTGGGGTATCGGGAGAAGATCGACGAGACGCTGGGGCGCATCGAGCTCAAGCAACTGCTCTCGGAAACCCTCAACGGGACGCTTTCGTATCTGCACGCGGATCGTGGTGGCTCCGAATATGTCAACGACACCTATGCTCTGGTGACCAGTTCGCCGACCAACCAGATCAACCCCCTCATCTGGGCCGACCGCAGCCGCGACAAACTGCGTTTCACGGCAGACTGGGTGCCAGAGGAAAGCTGGTCCATGCAGTTTATTGGTGACGTTTCCAGCGACACGTATTCCGGTCGCAATCTCGGACCACGCAAAGGCAGCGCTTTCTTTTCGTCGCTTGACGTCGCCTACGCACTCAATGCCAAGTGGAAACTTGGCGCGTGGCTGGCGCAGGAGTTCACCCGCGCCGAGCAGACAACCCATACCGATTACAGCACCGCCGCTCCCAATCAGGCCATTCTCTGGGATGCAGATATCCGCAACCGCAACACCGGATGGGGCATCACCCTCAAGGGCAAGCCGCGCCACAACCTGGAAGTTGGTGCCGAACTCAGCAGTTCCATCGACAACATGGAATACTGCATGGGGCGATTGGGCAGCGGGAGCATTCCCGGCAGCACGCTGGCTCCAGGGGCAGCAAATCCGGTTACGCTACCAGAGTATTTCTACCGCCAGACCACGCTCAAGCTCAACGCCGACTACGCGCTGGACAGCCGATCCGGTGTACGCGGCCAGATTGTCATCGACCACCGCAGCACCAACGACTGGTCCTGGGCTGGTTTTAGCTACACCGACGGCACCACCGTCAGCCAGCCCGATCCGCAGAACACCAGCTTCATCGGCGCGACCTACTACTACAAGTTCCGTTGATGTTTGCTATGCTTTACAGAGCTGTACCCGCTTATTCCATAAGGCTTACAAGGCAATTTGTGCCTTGAAAAATGCTTCTCCAGCGCCAAAATTCATCAAAATCCACAAGAATTCACCCAAAACAGCGCTGCCATGGCGTTCCAGGGGCTTTTTTTGTGTGCAAATCTCCTTGCAGGGCTTGTGGAACGTGCGGGAGCCGCTATTAAATCAGGATAATTCTGATTGCGGTCGGATGCACACGCATTGCGCTACGCCTTGGGCCAGCGCCGCGAATTACGCGCTTACTACCTGCAATTGACATTGGCCGAGGGTTTGGCGAGGGATGAAAACCGCTCATTGGAGTTACTGGGATGCTATTGAACAATCGGTCCGCATTGCGTACATACCGCAAAGAACTGCGTAACAACTTGACGCCAGCAGAGGCCAAGTTATGGACGCAGTTAAAAGGCTCGCAACTGGATGGGCGGAAATTTAGGCGGCAACACAGTGTGGGGCGCTACATTTTGGATTTTTATTGCCCAGCAGAACGTTTGGCCATTGAGCTTGACGGTGGCGTGCATGACACCGCTGACGCGCAAGCATATGACCGCGAACGGGACATGTTTTTGCAAGCATTGGGCATCAAGGTGCTCAGGTTTGAGAATCGATTGGTATTTCAGCAATTGGAGGGCGTATTGGCCGAAGTTAAAAGTCAATTTGGTGACCACCCCGCCCCTGCTACCACTCCTGCTACCCCTGCTACCACTCCTGCTACCCCTGCTACCACCCCTGCTGCTACTCCTGCTACCACCCCGCCCCTGCGGGGCACCCCTCCTTGAAAAGGAGGGGAGTTGAATGGCACGCTTCACTCAAAAGATGGAGGGTGAATGACGCGCTTCGCCCAAAACTCTCCCCCTGCCAAGGGGGAGTACCCCGAAGGGGGGAGGGGGTTAATCTCCATCACCCCTGCTACCCCTGCTACCACCCCTGCTGCTACTCCTGCTACCACCCCGCCCCTGCGGGGCACCCCTCCTTGAAAAGGAGGGGAGTTGAATGGCACGCTTCACTCAAAAGATGGAGGGTGAATGACGCGCTTCACCCAAAACTCTCCCCCTGCCAAGGGGGAGTACCCCGAAGGGGGGAGGGGGTTAATCTCCATCACCCCTGCTACCCCTGCTACCACCCCTGCTGCTACTCCTGCTACCACCCCGCCCCTGCGGGGCACCCCTCCTTGAAAAGGAGGGGAGTTGAATGGCACGCTTCACTCAAAAGATGGAGGGTGAATGACGCGCTTCGCCCAAAACTCTCCCCCTGCCAAGGGGAGTACCCCGAAGGGGGGAGGGGGTTAATCTCCATCACCCCTGCTACCCTGCTACCACCCCTGCTGCTACTCCTGCTACCACCCCGCCCCTGCGGGGCCCCCCTCCTTGTAAAGGAGGGGAGTTGAATGGCACGCTTCACCCAAAAGATGGAGGGTGAATGGCACGCTTGCTCAAAACTCTCCCCTGCCAAGGGGGAGTACCCTGAAGGGGGGGGGGTTAATCTCCATCACCCTGCTACCCCTGCTACCACCCCCTGCCACCCCTGCCCTGCAGGGGCACCCCTCCTTGAAAAGGAGGGGAGTTGAAATGGCACGCTTCGCTCAAAAGATGGAGGGTGAATGACGCGCTTCGCCCAAAACTCTCCCCCTGCCAAGGGGGAGTACCCCGAAGGGGGGAGGGGGTTAATCTCCATCAAGGGGGAGTACCCCGAAGGGGGGAGGGGGTTAATCTCCATCAAGGGGGAGGGGGTTCTGTTTCGCTGCACATACCCGGTTGCGGCCGCCTTCCTTGGCTTTGTAGAGTGCTTCGTCGGCCAGTTTGACTAGTGCATCGCCGTCCGCAAGCGCAATTTTGTGTCCCGGAACGTCGGCCACACCGGCCACGCCGATACTGACGGTCACTTTCAGGCCATCAATGACCAGCGCAGCAATTTTCAGGCGGATGGATTCGGCAACTTCACTGGCCTTGTCCTGCTGGCAACCCGGCAGGATCACGACCATTTCCTCGCCACCGTAACGACAAGGAATCAGCGAGGGTGAATCAATCATACGGAGAATCTCGCCGATGGCGCCGAGCACGCGGTCACCGCATTCGTGGCCGTAGGTATCGTTAAAACGCTTGAAATGGTCAACATCGAGCATCATCACGGACAGCGGTTGTGCGTAGCGCTTCCAGCGTTTGAACTCGGTCTCGATCACTTCGTTGAAATGGCGGCGGTTATGCAGCCCGGTCAGCGCATCGGTAATCGACTGTATCTTCAGCGCGTTTTCCAGTCGTTTCTCTTCGGTAACATCGCGCAGCAGGGCGGCCGAACCGATGGTTGTGCCGGATGTATCGTTGATGGTGGAGACCTGTACCGAAAGCGTCAGCGCATGCCACGTGCGGATTTCTCCCGTGTTGTTCTCGCGGCCCAGGCGTTCTTCCATCCAGGCGGGATCGTCAAACAAGGCCATGAAGCCTTCCCTGGTGATTTGCGGCGCGCTCTTGCCGAGGATTCGCTCGGCGGCTTCGTTCACGAGAACAACCGTGCGCTGCGCGTCGGTGACGACAATTCCCGAACTGGCCCCCTGAATCACCGAACTGAGCTTGTTGCGCTCCTCGCGCAGTCCGGCATAAATCTTTTCGAGTTCTTCGTTCATCTCGTTGAAGGAGTTGGCCATGTTGCCGAGTTCGTCCTTGCTGCGTACCGGCAGGCGGATCGACATGTCGCCCCTGGCTGCGGTTTCCATCGCCTTCGAGAACGCGACGATGTGCGACACGACAGTCCGGTGCGCGACCCAGTAGATCAAACCGACAATGCTGACCAGCGCCGCAACGATGACCCCGATCGATAGCCACCAGGTACGTTCCACGTCACGATCCACCTCCTTCAGCGAGGTGGTCAGCTTGATGACACCATGCACCAGTTCACCCTGCCCATGGCAGCCAGAGCAGACCGGACTCGACTGGATGGGCGCAAGCGTCGTGATGTGGCGCTCGCCGCCCGGCAGTGTCTGGTAGAAGACGACGCGCTTACCCGTTTCGAGAACCTTTTTCAGATTCGGATCGGTTGCGGCCAGCACTTCTTTGGCGACCTCACGTTTGGGGCGTCCGGTGAATTCATACGAGCCGAGAAAATCATTCACCTTGTCGATGGTGGTGTTGTCAATGAAGGCCTCAAAGCCGTCGTTACGCAAGATGCGGTAATCGATGACGTTGGGCATGTTGCGCAAACGGGTGGCGAATTCTGGCGCAACATTGGCGTGTGATCCAAGCATGATTGCGGTCATGCCCTCGGCAACGCTGTCCGTGATCTTGGCCAGCGAGGTCTCGGCTTCGCGCGCGAGTTCTTCTTGTTGCTGCAGGGAGTAGGAAACGGCAATCCCCGCCAGTCCGATGATGACGATGCAAAAGACAGCTAGCAGGAGTCGCAAACCGATGCGCTTGAAGCTGATCATTTGGCTACCACCTTGGCGGGCATTACCTTGTTGCGGCCTGCGTTCTTGGCTTTGTAGAGCGCTGCATCGGCCTTTTCGATCATTTCCGCCGGTGTTTTGGCGCCAGTTTCACGAATACCGGCAACGCCGATGCTGGTCGTGACGTTCAGGCCGTCAACCTCCATGGCTTCGATTGCCGCGCGAATCCGCTCGGCCAGGATCAGACCGCCCTCCTGTGGCGTTTCACGTGCGATGACGACAAACTCCTCGCCGCCGTAGCGACAGACGGTATCGAGCACATCGCGCACGCATTCCCTGGTGACATCCGAGAAGGCACGCAGGACACGATCCCCCTGATCGTGACCGTAGTTGTCATTGAATTTCTTGAAGTGGTCCACATCGAACATCAGCACCGACAACGCACGTCCCTGCTCAAGTGCCAGGGCAACTTCCGTAGCCAGCGTTTCATCAAGGGCACGGCGGTTGGCCAGATTGGTCAGCGGATCGGTACTGGAGAGCTCGCGCAACTTTTGTTCCAGACGCTTTTCCTGCGTAACATCGCGAATGACTGCCGTACGGCCAAGCAGTTGTCCATTCGCACGGCGGATGGTCGTCGCATAGACGGCGAGAAAACGTGCCTGGTAGAGAAAAATTTCAGGACCACCGAGGCTCGCTTCATTACTTTCCAGCAATTTCTCCATGCGCTGCGGCGCATCGAGCAGGTGAAGAAAACCATCGCTGATGATTCTCTCGGCATGTTTGCTCAACAGTTTTTCGACGGAAGGGTTGAGCAGCACGATCACCCCCTGGTCATTGGTGACGACGATGCCCTCATCGGTTCCCATGATGATCGTTGATAGCTTGTTGCGCTCGGAGTTGAAGCCATCGTAGATGCTACGCAGTTCCTGCGTCATGTGATTGAAACTGGTGGCCATCATCGACAGTTCGTCGCGACCGAAAATCGGCACTTGCTGCGTCAGATCACCTTTCGAGACCTTGCCCATGGCATTAGACACGGCTTCGATTGGCCGCACGATGTAGCGTTTGAGCACCAGCGCAGTCACCACCAGGGTGGCAATCAGGGCGAGCAACAGGAATACACCGGCGCGAATCCATGTTTCGCGCACGCTATTCCTGACGCCCTCCAGCGACGAAGTGAATTTGAGCACACCGAGCACTTCGCGTTGTTTGCCGTGGCAGCGGTAGCATTTCTTGACGTTCTTGATCGGCAACAGAAAGGTCAGATGCTCCGTCTCCTTGCCATCAACCATCTGCTTGCCATAAAAGTAGGTGAATTGCCTGGTCAGCAAAACCTGGCGAAAGTTCGGGTCTTCTTCGGCAAATATCCGGTTGTGCGATTCCGTCTCGCGCGGTGTGAAATCCGTGTCCTTGCGCAGTGCATTGACCGTCATGATGGTTTCATTGTCGAGAAAAGCTTCCAGGCCATTGGTGCGCAGAATACGGAAGTCCTCGACATCCTTGACACCCAGCAAGCGCTTGGCGAACAGTTCGGCGACGCTTGCCGACCCGGTGATCATGACGGTTTGCAGTCCCTCGCTGACGCTGCCGAGTACCTGGTTGATGGCGCGCTCGTTTTGCAGCAGGTGGTTCTTCTCCTGCTGGCTGGCGTAAAAGTAGATGATGACCGAAAAACCGCAGGCGATGATCGCGCAGATGATGGTCGTCAGCTTGGCCCCAATGGTATTGAAGGCGAGCAATTCGGACAAACGGTTGCGCATTGGAAAGAAGTTTTCAAAAAAGGACTTCCATCACAGCCGATAGTGGATAGTGAGTGGTGGCTGACCATTGTATGGGAGGCGGTTCATGGGTTACATGGGGCATGGGTTGCAGCAAGAGGCATGAAAATTGCTTTTTTACGTTGTGCGATACTTTGTTTCGTGGCTTCGCGTGGTTAATTGTCTATCCGTGAATGTATGGAGTAAATGGAATGCGTTTTTTGAAGAATAGCCGTATCGGTACCCGCCTGGTGGTGCTACTGGCGGCGGTCATAAGCCTGCTGGTACTGATTGCGTTGATTGGCCTGTCCAACCTTTCCGTCATGGTGCGGATGCATGACGAAACCAGCCGCAACACGATTGTGCCCAACGAACAGCTTTCATCCCTGAGCTACGACTTTGCCGAGATGCGTTCCCATGTGTTGCTTGCCCTGCAGCACGCCCCTGATAGCCCGTTTCGCGCCATGCACAGCCACCCGACAACCCTGCATACGGAAATCATCAGCCAGCGTCTGGAAAATAGCGAAGCTGTCTGGAAGCGGTTTTCCGCGCGTCAGCTGGACGCAGGCGAAGAAACCCGGTTGGTTGCGGCCCTCGATGCTGCGCGCAAGGTGCTGATCGCCGAGGGTATTCGTCTGGCTCTGGGCGCACTGCAAAGGGGCGAATTTCATGAGGCTAACCTGCTGCTGCTCAAACAGATCAATCCGCACCAGAATGCTTTCAACAAGACTTCCAGTGAACTGTCGTTGTTTTTTGAAAATGAACGCAAGCAAATTGGCCTGCAGTCCGAGCAGCGCTACGCTATGGCGCGTGTCTGGATCATCGGTTCAGGTACGGCAGCCGTGCTGCTCTCGATTGCGTTGGGTCTGGTACTGGTGCGCTCTATCACACGACCGCTGACCGAGGTGGTGGATGTTGCAGCCCGGTTGGCTGAGGGAGATTTGAAAATCCGTTGCGCGGACGATGGACGCAACGAGATATCCGATCTCAAACGCGCCATGCAGAAGATGATTGATCGGCTGTCGCAAGTCATGTCCGAAACACAGGCCGTCGTCAGCGCCGCAGCGGCTGGCGATCTGGTCAAACGCATCGATTTGCACGACAAGCGTGGTTTTTCCCATGACCTGGGCAGCAGCATCAACCTGCTGGCCCAGACCAGTGCCACAGTCATGGCAGATGTGGGCGATGTGCTCTTGGCTATGTCCAGCGGCGACCTGAGTCGGCGTGTGGATGGCAACTTCAGCGGTGACTTCAAGGCACTGGCCGATGCCTTGAATAACACGCTGGACAAACTCGGTACGACACTGGCGCAGGTCACGAGTACCGCATCCGAGATTACCGAATCAACGGGGCAAGTTGCCAGTACCTCGCAATCGCTGTCCCAGGCCACTACCGAACAGGCTGCGAGTCTGGAAGAAACGACCTCTGCCATCGAGCAGATGTCGGCATCCATTGCCCAAAATACCGAAAACGCCAAGATCACGGATGGCATCGCCAAACAGTCCGCTGATGATGCCAGGAAAGGTGGTGACGCCGTGGCGTCCACGGTCACCGCCATGCGCTTGATTGCCCAAAAAATCGGCATCATTGACGACATCGCCTACCGGACCGACTTGCTGGCACTCAACGCGGCCATCGAGGCTGCACGCGCTGGTGAACACGGCATGGGCTTTGCCGTAGTGGCTGCCGAGGTGCGCAAACTGGCTGAACGCAGCCAGGTAGCAGCCCAGGAGATTGGCGAACTGGCCGCCAACAGCGTCAAAACGGCCGAAGATGCTGGTGCCCTGCTGCTGACCATGCTGCCTGGAATCCAGAAAACGGCCGAACTGGTGCGCGAAATTACCTATGCCTCCAACGAACAGGCGACCGGTGTCAGTCAGATTTCCACCGCCATGAACCAACTCAACCAGATCACGCAACAAAATGCAGCGGCCTCCGAAGAGTTGTCTTCCACAGCCGAACAAATGAACGCCCAGGCTGTCAGTCTGCAAACGCTGGTTGAGCAATTCCGCTTGCGCTTCGTCACAGCCCGCGCTGCCATGCCGGGCGCAGCCGTACCGACTCTGGTGCGTCAATCGCCTGGCGCACCTCGGCAAGTAAACGGTCTTTTTCCGCGCCCAGGGCGCCTTTGAGCACCAGCCAGTTGGAGGCATGGTCGCTGCGAAACACCGTGCGTTTGAGCTCCAGCGCCTGCAAGAGTTGCTCGATTTCACAAAACAATGCCTGCTGGTCAAGCGGCTCCCATTCGGGGAATGCCTGTCTGAAGCGTTCTTCCCCCAGCGGGAAGCTCACCACCAACGTGGCCAGGAATTCGGGCTGGGTCCGATTGGCCAGCTGCGCCGAATTTGCGGCATGCTGGCGTGACAGAACCTGGCCACCGAGCCCATTGAGCAACATGACCGAGCGGCTGATGCCCGCTGCGCCCAGTTTGTCCAGCGCTTCACAGGTGGATTCCAGGGTTTCGCCCTTGTGCACCTTCGCCAGTACGGTATCGTCGCCGGATTCCGCGCCGACATACACCAGCGACAAGCCCGCTGCGCGTAGCTCCTGCAACTCGGCAACCGACTTGTTGCGCACATTGCGTGGCAGGCAATAACTGGAAACCCGTCGCACCGCTGGCAAATGTTCCCGGATGGCCTCCAGCACGGCCAGCAGCCTTCGTGTGGACAATACCAGGGCATCACCATCGCCGAGAAAAACGCGCTGGACCTGCCCCGCCAACTGTGGGTGCCGGCCGCACTGCCGGATGGCTTCCAGCGTCTCTTCTTCGTCGCACGCGTGGAACTTTTTTTGTGGCGCCGTGTACATCTCGCAATAGGTGCACTTGTTCCATGAGCAGCCGTTGGTGATGGGAACAATCAGCGATTGCGCTTCGCTGGGTGGACGGAAAACCGGCTCGATATACCGTATCGGGAAGGTGGGGTGGCTCATAAAAAATATTGGGAAAAATGGCTGTAGAGTCCGTGAAATGTGCGAAGACAGCTTTCAAAAGCTGTGACCCGTGATCAGACCCTGCCCAACTACACCTACACCGACAACGTCCAAACCATTCGGGTGGGAAGAAAACTACTGACTCAAAGGAATTTGACTCCTGGAGAGTTATTTTTGCCACATCCCTAAGATTTCCTAAGATTTTCCCCTCTGAAACCGTAGCTTGGTACTTTGATTCCAGAAGTCTCGCTCGGCCTCGATCCGAACAGGCATCCGTTTGCCAGGGCCAGGCGTGTTTGCCACCTGTACGGGCTTTGACACGGGAGTTGAATAGATGGGCGCAATGGGGGAAGGCGTTTGTGCAACCGGATTTTTCCCTTTAGAGCTCATCCAGTAGGCGTAAGCCTCACCGAAATCATCATCGGTTTTGAAATTTTCACGCTTGGGCTTGGTAACAGCGATACGGGCTCCAGTTTCGTCCTTCATTTTTCGCTCCTGTTCAATATTCCGATATGCCATTGTCCTCCAATTGTTCCTTGGATGATTCATGCCACCAGATTTCAGATAAGCGTCGCAGAGGTTGCGTGCGTTGGGTCATGTTAGTCTGCCAGACAGGCTTGTCATATTTGTGTACGAATGAGCACTGATAATTTTGTTTCATTCATTGTTAGTCGAAAAAAATGAATGTAACATATTGAATATAAACAGTTTTTAATTAGTAACGGTTGTCTACTAATTTCCTGTACTTTGGTCTGGTCGAAACCTATACTGAGTGCGTGGCAACAACCATTCGATTGCTACAAATTGTCTAAACTCACTGGAGAAAAAAATGGAAATGCTCAATGCAATGCAGAAGTTCGTGCAGGAATCAATCGACAAGGGCGCTACAAGCATCGAAGATGTTCACAAGCGCCTGGAAAGCATGCCTCTGGATTTTTTAGCTCAAATCACACCGCTTGAGAATATTGCTAAAGGTTCGAAGGAAATCCTCAACCGTTCGACCGGGAACGTCTATGAATCGATTCGACTGGTCAACATGAAGGTTGGCGAGATCGCAGCGCGTATGCTCGGTCAAGAAGATGCAAAAGAGACGTCAGCTTGATTAATCTGGCAAATGCGCTGCGCCCAATTGAGCGCAAGCGCATTCGTTCAATAAATATCTCGGAAAGGACAAGCCATGTCTATCACTGTCAATCAAAAAATGGACTTTGCATTTGATGTCAAGGCCTCGGCCAAAGAGGTGTACGAAGTTCTCGCGTAAAGCACTCCTGACTACAGGGTAAAGTCAAATTTGGAATTGCCGGGACAGGGCTGCTGGATCCTTCATCTGCCTGATATGTGATACTGCGAGCTGCCAGATGAGTTCGGTATCCGTTTGAAGGCTTTCACGAGGGAGCAGCGCACACATGACATCTCCAACACTGGATCGCGTTCTGGACGCCGTTTTTCGCGTGGACGCGGATTTCAACATCAAATTTATATCCGAGCCCGGCCAGCGCTGGCTCGGCGACAGCGCATCTGCCGATAGCGCCCGCGTACCCAAGAGTTTTGTCGACATGTTGCATCCTGCCGATGTAGAACGTTTCATGACGGCCTGCAAGGGCACTCCGGACACTTTTACCTGTGATGTGCGCTTGCTTAGGAGAGGCAAGGAAAATTGGGTCAACATCAGAAGCTACCAACTTGCAGCAGTGCGCCAGTACGTGATGTGCCTGATCGACATCTCTGCCTGGAAGACCGACGACACATCGTTTCGCCATGCCGCTGAGCACGATAGCCTTACCGGTCTACCCAACCGCGCATTTGTAAAATGTGCGGTTGAACAACACATCAACGACAGCGTAGGCCCGTTTTCCGTGGCTTTGCTCGATCTGGATGGCTTCAAAAAGGTGAACGATACATACGGCCACGCCATTGGTGATGCGGTATTGATCGAAACCGCCAAACGCCTGTTGAAAGCCATAGGCCCGCAAGATATTCTGGCGCGACTAGGCGGCGATGAATTTGTACTGATACTAAAGGAAAAGGATGCCAGCGCCGCGAAAGAAGCTATGAACAGCGTTTTGTTTGCCATTGCGAGGCCCTACGAGACAGCTCCCCACAATACATATCTGGGCGTGAGCATCGGTATTGCCGGTTTTCCCGAGCATGGCGACGACTACGCCACGCTGCTCAAACACGCCGACACCGCTATGTACCACGCCAAAAATGGCGGAAAAAATCGCGTCAGCGTGTTTGCAAAAAGCAGCGAAAGTGTGGACTTCTCGATCAATGCTGCGATCCACAACGGCATTGAAGAGGGGGAGTTCTATATGGAATACCAGCCCCAGTTTGACATGCAGCGCAATGTCATCGGTGCCGAGGCGCTGATGCGCTGGACAAGCCGCGACTTTGGCCGGGTAGGCCCCGACCAGTTCATCCCGATTGCAGAAGAGGCTGGACTGATGTCGTTTTTGGGACGCTGGGCGCTGCGTTATGCCTGCCACCAACTTAGAAAAATTCATGAACGGATGCCGGACTTTGTCATGTCCGTCAACGTCTCGCCGGTGCAATTCGGGAGTGACCAATTTGACAGACTGGTGCTGGAGGCCATTGCAGAAACCGGCATTGCTCCAAACCGGCTGATCCTGGAGATTACCGAATCCACGCTGATGCACAGCCAGGAAAAAACCGAGCGCGCCTTGGCCAATTTGCGCGAAAAGGGGATTCGGTTTTCAATTGATGATTTTGGCACCGGATTTTCCAGCCTGGCCTATTTGACACGCCTGCCGGTTTCGAGCATAAAGATTGACAAGGCGTTTCTTCGCGCTATTGAACACCAATCCGCTGAAACATTGACCAACAAAAAGCTCATCACGGCCATGATCAACCTGGCACATAGTATTGATTTGAAAGTGGTTGCCGAAGGGGTGGAGACCGAGGACCAGTTTGCCTTTCTCACGCACTCCGGGTGCAACATTATTCAGGGCTATTTACTGGGCAAACCCATGCCTGCCGATGCACTGATGAAGTGCATCACTCCACTCTCCAGGCGGTAGCATGAGCGCACCCATGTTAGACAAATTATTTGCTGCCATGCGCAGTAACAAGGGCATACCAGCACTGGAAAATGCGGTCAGGTCGGTGCTAAGTGCCCTACATGACGAAAAAAAGGGTCATCGCGATGTGGCCATCCACATCATTGAAGATTTTTCCCTGACGCAAAAAGTGCTCAAACTGGCCAACTCAGCGATGTACGCACCTTTTGCGGATGGCACATCCTCCGTCACTTCGGCCTTGAACATGCTGGGGGCTGATGCTCTGCTGCATGTGGTCTTGAGCACCGCCATGGTGACAGCGGCCGAAATGGAGAATGAGCATGGTCTTGCAAAAACCCTTCTGGCCTCGGAGTTGGCGCGCAACGTGTGTGCGGATCAAACCGAAGATGTATCCATTGCCGCATTGATGTACGAGTTGGGCAGTCTGATGACTGCCAGGTACCTGCCAGACGAATCCGCCACCATTGCAAAAAAAATCGCCTCCGGAATGGAGCCCGATGTGGCCGCCACCGATGTGATGGGAATGACATTGCCGCAAGTCGGAGCCGCAGTCGCCAAACGCTGGAGATTGCCCACCGCGATCATCTCCATCATTGATGGCAGTGGTGACCCGACCCTGGTAGGGGTTGCCAAATTTTCCAATACAGTATCCGCATTGATCCTGCAGGGCAAGGAACAAGAGGTCAATCAACTCGTATGCGAACTCAAGCTTCCGGGTGTCGACACTTCCAGACTCGCGACATTGATTGCCCGCAAACTCCAGGATGTTGCCGCTGCTGCCCAAGAAAACTCCACACATCCCAACTCCAGACAGACTGTGCTCAGTGATTTATTAAGTGCACTCACCGAAGCCAGATTCAAAACGGCAGAAGAACTCGCCGCAGCCATGTTTGCCGAACTAAGCCAGACCCTCAAAACCGCACACTGCCTGCTTTTTATGCTTACCCGATCAGGTGATTTTGGTGTGCGCTACGGCTACGGCAAAGGTATTGACGAGCTCAAAAGCAAGTTGCGGCTATCGGCCGAATTCAAGCCTACGGCATTCCATGCAGTCATTAAAAACAATGTGGATGTTTCCATTGCCGATGTATCCAAACTCAAGGCATCGGCGCTGCCTGACGGCTATACGGGTCTGCTACCGCATGTGAACAAATTTATCGTCCTGCCCATAGCCAACAGCCGCGTCTGCGGCCTGATGTACTGTGACTGGGATTCCGACGACCTCATCAACCAGGAAGAACTGGCCGTCGTCAAAAAATTGCGCCAGCTGTTTTTGCCATTTTTTCCATAATGAGCCGCAGTAGCCACGCGCCCCAGGCCAGCGCCAGCATCGTCACCAGTGCGCCCAGCTTGTGGGTCATGCTGCCGATGATTTGTGCCTTGGGCAGCAGTCCCATGCTGGAAAAAAGGTAAATCCAGTCGTGCCCGCCTTCCTCACCCGTGCTGCCCGAGAGAGGGGCTGCTGGTGGCTTTGCGCTGGAATTTCATATTGCCCGTGATATTACACATGCAAAAACTGCGATGCGAAACCCTCTTGCAAGCCTTTGTGGCATATTTTTGGCCACAAATAAGGCATCAAATAAGCCTCTATCCCCCGTGGGATGTGCGGTTGCAGCTATTGATAGTATAGCAACAATAACCCCGTCCACAGCACCGCAGAACATCCAAAGAGCCTTTTTCTTTACGCAGCTGCTACGATTCCGGTTTTTTTGGGTCTGCCACCAAGTTTGCCGTTCTTGCGCGCAGCTGCAGCCTTATCTGCTGTGGAAGCACTGCCGCCCACTCTGCCCATCTGCGACGCCATCCAATTCCGAGACCCAAGAAACCCCTCTAAAAGCGCTGGAATGTAGAGATCGACATCAAGTTTCGGAAAATGCACTCCTAAGCCAGAAGGGCTTATTTCTGCATCGGTAAGATCGTTCGGGCGAGCGTTCTCCAATCCTTGCACGTCACGCGCAGAAAAGGCAATCTCCAAACCGGATGCCAAAGAGATCACGATACGGGCTTTGGCGCTCACGGAAATTGACCCACCCCTGCTCATTGGAATTGACCCACAGACTTTGGCTGAGAGTACGTTGGCATGTGGTGATAGACGAACCCACAGCTCTTGGATGAATGCCTGAGGCTGACGTTCTTGCGTATGTCAACCGCCATTGCTTGAATTAATTCGTTGTCCAGACTCAAGATATCGTTTGACAAAGGCAGGCTTGGTCAATGTGGGTACGGATAGTTGGTGGTCTGCCAAGACTATGAATTGGCACTGCGCCCGACAAGCGTGTAAAACGCAGATGTAATGAAGAACGGGCGCACCAACCGCTTTCGACCCGAACAAGTGATTTCGGCTAGCGCGCCCCACCCGTATCAGCCACGAGTGCGCACCCAATTATTGTCCCCAGTCGTGATCAATGTCCAGTGCTGAATGTGCTGTGAGCATGAACCACGGATCGACTTTCGAGGTGTCCATTTGAGGCTCCAACAGGAGCGCTGAATGCAAGCTGCATTGAGCAGTGGACGCACGCTGCAATGTGCGTGCTGTCAAACCGAAGTGCTAGTGTGTACGCCTTGTGACCGAGGTCAGCGCTACTGCAGCGCTGAGTGTCGCAAACAGGCACGTCTAGCCAGTCAACGCAGAGCCTCAGGATATATCAAAGCAGCCGTGTCGGACGCTGCAACCACGCCCGTCGTCAACAACGATTACGCCTACGCCAGCGAGAGCAGGAACTGCCTCCAAAAAATAGTGACTCATCAGGGCCTTCCCAAGAAGCCTGTGCGGGTGATTTACTACCACCACAGCTCGATGTGAAGCCAGCGCAACTGTCCAAGCCGACACCAGCGGGGCATTGCCACTGGTGCGCGCGCCCTGGTGGCGAGCGGAGTTCGCCGTAGTCGGCTGCTGCGGGCAACGAGTGAACCGATTTTCGACCCATAAAAGACAAGGAATTACCCATGACCGACTCCTTGAAAGCCAGACCAGCAACACCCATGGCTTTGGCGCTCATGAACAAAGTGTGGGCGGGTACGTTGGCGCAAGACAAGTCGATTTACACCGCCTGGAGCTGCGCTTTGAGGCCACCCGCATCGCCGATACGGCGGCAGTGCAGCGACTGACTGAATCGATACGCACAAGCGGACAACTGGTAGCGTGCATTGCCGCTGACGACCAAGACAGTGGTGCCCTGGTACTGATTGACGGCTACCGGCGCCTGAGCGCGCTCAAGCGACTGGGCGCAGACACCGCCCTGGTGCAATGCTGGCACTGCCCGGTGGGGCCTGCGCTGGCACAGATGCTGGCCCACTCGTTCTCGCGGGGCATTTGACCCCATGGAGGAAGCCCTCATGCTGCGCGAGCTGATCGACTCCTCGGCCTGAGTCAGCGCGAAGCTGCACGTCAATGCGCCCGTGATGTGAGCTGGGTACAGCGCCGCTTGGTACTACTGGGGCACTGTCCCAGGACCTGGTGCAGGCGGTGCGCAGTGGGGGCATATCGAGTTGGGCGGGCTCACGCATTGTGGCCCCGTTGGCGCGCGCCAACAGCGAGCATGCCAGTCAACTACTGGCCAGCATGGCAAGCGACCACTTAAGTACGCGTGAACTGCAAGCCTGGTTTAGCCACTGCAAGCCGCCCAACACACGCAGCGCCAACGCATGGTGGAACACCCACGCCTGTTTATCGACAGCTTGAACGAGAGACAAAGCCAGAGCATTGCCAAAGACCTGCGGGGCGGACCTGAACGTGAGGTGGCTGCTGAGCTGGGTTACCTGCAAGCACTGCTGCAACGCGCACACCGACGCCTGGTGCCACTGACCGCCCCGTTGGAACCAACGCTAAAGGGCGCGTGTCTGCGCCTGCATGTAGCGCTGGAACAAGTGAACAACGAACTTACCAGGCTGGTGCCATGACCCCGATAGATATTCGTGCCAGTGTGCTCACCTTGCACCAACAGAGCACAGGTTTACGTGAAATCAGCCGGGTGCTGCATCTCTCGCGCAACACCGTGCGAGGCATCCTGCGCGAGCCACAAGGCGTGCAAACACCTGCCCACCTGGTGAATGAGGTCACCCAACAACAACTCACCGAAGTCTATGCCAGAGCCAAAGGTAACGCCGTGCGTATGGCCCAGATACTGGCTGATGAGTACAAGCTGCACCCGCCCTACAGCACCCTCACGCGCTGGGTGCGCCAAGCTGAACTGCGCCAACCACCCAAGCGCTCCGGCGAATACCACTTCGAGCCCGGCCAGGAGATGCAGCACGACACATCGCCCCATAAGATGGAGGTGGCGGGCAAGAGCATTACCGCCCAGTGTGCAGGTCTGACCTTGGCGTACTCGCGGCGTTTGTTTATCTGGTACTACCCACGATTTACCCGCTTTGAGGCCAAGGACTTCTTGTTGCGCGCAGCCCAGTTCATGGACGGCACTTGCCCACTTTGCGTGATCGACAATACCAGCGTCATTCTCGCTGGTGGTGCTGGGCCTGATGCGGTATTCGCACCAGAGATGGCCGCCTTTGCACGCGCCCTGGGCTTCAAGTTTATGGCACACCGTGTCAATGACCCTGGATCGCAAAGCCAGAATCGAGCGCCCTTGGCATGGGTTGAGGACAACTTCCTGCCTGGGCGCAGTTTTAGCTCTTTCGATGACTTGAACGCACAGGCGCTCAAGTGGTGCGTTGAAGTGGCCAATGCCAAGCCAAAACGCAGTCTGGGCATGGCACCTGAGGTGGCGTACGTGATGGAGAAGCCTTACCTCACCAGCCTGTCAATCGTCTTGCCAGCAGTCTACGAGGTGTTTGAGCGGGTGGTGGACTTGTACGGTTTGTCAGCGTCGACACGCAACCGGGTATCGACACCTGAACGGCTGGTGAGTGGGGACGGTGACGGGTGCACAAGCATTACGCCAGTATCGGAGATTCATTACAAACGCACTCCAGGTGGCCAGTCATCCCCGTTTGCGGGTGTGCGTGATGCGTGCTCCACCTTGCCCGGGCATCACACCATACCAAACGCACGCCTCGCCAGCCTTCGCTAAGGCAGGCGCAGGTTGTTGTGTGGTCAATCTCCTGTTCTTGATGCGTACGTCACAGCGTCGCTCAAGCACCTCAATGGGCGTGGTACACGGGCACTGAACCGACTGCTGCCGAGATTAAACGGACCTACCCAGCGGCCGTTCAGCAGCGCTGGAGCGGCGCTCAAGTACGGTCTGTTTGATTTGACCTGACTGGAGTCCGTGGTGTGCGCCGTGTGGCAGGCGACTTCTTTGCGCTTAGGGTGAGCGCGTTCATGACAACCTCCCCAATGAACCGGATGATAAGGACGATGAGCAAACCAAAACGACAGCGACCCCGACCCCGCGTGAGGCCTTGCACGCATTGCTAACGGAGTTGAAATTCAAAGGCGTGGCGCGTGTTGCTAGAGCGAACTTGATCGCGCTGAGCGTCAATGGCACCTCTTCCCGCAGAGGGTGGTCAACGCCCGCTAAAGCGTTAGGTCTTCGTTTCAGCGGGGACGCTCATTACTGGTCAATCGGTTGGCGCAGGCAACACCTGCCCTGGCAATGGACGATCGACACCTTCCTTGATCGCCAAAGCCGAGTGAATGGGGCAACAAAATCCTCGGTCTTCCCGACTAAGAGTTTGCCGTCGCGCCGTTAATCTGGTGCTCATTGGTTGGCACCGGCACCGGCAAGATAGCCAGCTCTGGGACTATTGCATGGAATACCATCAATGAGCTGGCGGGGCGCTTT
>JADJFE010000009.1 GCA_016708725.1 Candidatus Aalborgicola bjergmarkensis | reverse complement strand
CGCCAGGCGGTGTGTTCAGACGAATCCCCGTCAGGATTTGGCTCAACCAGGGTTTGGATAAGCGACTATCAGGTGCCTCAGCAGGCTCGGTGAATTCATACGGGTCCGCAATGAAGGATTAAAGCTCTGAATTGTGAGTTCGGCCCGATGCTTCGTCCTGTTCTGTTGCCGCGCTCATACTTCCACCTCCACAGGCTTGGACGGTTGCTCTGTAACGTGATGGACGCCACCGGCGATCTCCAGAGCGCTCTCAATGGATGGGCTGAAGGTTTGCACGATGTTCGCCCAACTTCGCTCCAGGATCGTTATGGCCCGTTGCAAGTATGTTGCCTTGCGGTTCAATGTCACGACCCTGCTGCCAACACCAGGCCGCGCGCTCATGCAATGTGCTGTCGGGTTCAAGACGAAGACCGGCCGGAATCGGATTGCGCGGTTGCGACCATTGGCGAGTCAAGAACGTGGTTCTTGGTGCGCCCCCCTTCCATCGCGCAAAGTTGTTTCAGCGCTCTTTGCCGCAGATACGTGGCCCGCCCGTGGCTGGTGGATACTGTCTTGCTCGCTGGAATGGCGGATGTGCCCCAACGCCATGCTCAAGGTTAGTGGCGCGTTGGAGTAGCGCCAGGTGGTCGGTATGGGTGGTCGCGGGCAATGTGCCCGGCTTTACGGTCCCGGTTTCATGAGTTTCCGTTCCCTGCACTTGAACTAAAACCACCGGATGCGGTGCGACTGCATTCGGTGACTGGGGTGTTCGTAACGCGAAAGTAGTCGCGCGCCAGGCGTTACCGTGCTGGCCACCCCATCCCAAACCGTAGGGCTAGGCCTTAGATAAACCACAACCCGCCCCAGAATCCAGACAAGATAAGGCGGGCTTTCGGTGGGGGTTGCTACCGCTACTTTCAGGTGTTACGACACACCGGCCCAACTATCTGGGGTTGCCCGCATTTTAGTGCCGGGATCAGGCGGTTTTGGTTAGAATCGGGTGCGTTTTAATGATTGCTTGATGCCGCACCGGGGTGCACAACCGGGGCGGCATTTCTTTAGCCGTCATGGGTCACACCTCCGCCACCAGCTCCACGCGCTTGGCATGCAAGCGCTTTACCCGCTCGGATTTGTTCGTCTGACTGCTAACAATGGGCTTTTGTTTGATAGCCTCTACCTCATAGTCAGCCCGGCCGGATGGCAGCCCGTGTTCACCGGCTTGGTAGAACAACCCGCGGACGTTGCGGATGACTCGTCAGACCTGTGGCCACTGGCTGCTTAGAAATTCTTTCCGTTTTTGCGTTTATAGGTAATGTATTGTTTTGGATGCCGGGCTGTGAACATGCAATTTATGGTCAAATGACAGGTAAATTGCAAATAATGTGGACATGCATATCAACATCATCCCAGATCGCGGATCGCGCGCACCGTTTTGCTGCGCGGGTCTTCCGTGAAGGAGGCAAGGTTCGACAAGCGCACGTTGGCTAACTTGTCGGCATTGTCGTCAGCGCAAGTACAGATGATTCGAGCCTACCTTGCGTGGCGATGTTGTGCGACAGGTCAATCAAACTTATCAGGTCATCGCCTCTCCCGCCCCTGGCCGTGTTCAAGCCGTCTGCTTGGCTATGCAACCTTTGGGCTTTGCCTCGATGCTGGCTGCAAAACCTTGTCCGTGAGCGCGATCTGGTGCTGGCCATGGTGGCCTCACGCATCATTTCTCCGGCCACAAACTTGCCACGACGCGGTTGTGGCATACCAACACGTCAGCTCAGGAGTTTGGCGTAGAGCGATGCCAACGAGGATGATCTATACGCAGCCATCGGGTTGGCTGCTGGCGGGTTTAGATCCCATTCAAGAAGCTGGCAGCACGTCATCTCCAGAAGACTGCCTGGCGCTCTACGATTTGTCTTCGAGTTACTTTGAGGGTTCGCATTGTCCGGTTGCCGAGCTGGGTTACAGCCGTGATGGCAAAACGTGGACACTTTGGAGGTCAACTATGGACTACTCACTGACGACAGAGGGTTGTCCGGTGGCAGATTTCTGTTCATGACGGCAATACATCGGACAGCACGACGTTTACTCCGCAAGTTACGCGCTTACGTGAGAAGTTTGGCCTCAAACGCGACCGTCGTAGTGGCTTTGTAGGGCATGATCTCGCAAAAAGCCATTGACGAGATGAGCAAAGGCTGCGATCTGGCCTGGATTACAGCTCTGCGCGGCGCGTCGATCCGTGCCCTTGTGGAGCAAGGGCGTGTGCGTCAAGGGTTCTTTGATGAACGCAATTTGCTGGAAATCAGCTCGCCGGACTTTCCCGGTGAACGACTGATCGTGTGTCACCCGCAATCCGGGAAAAATTGGCAAAGTTGCGCGTGCGCCACCGCAATGCAACTTGCTCACAACCACGGAGAAAGAGGTGGCAAAAATCCAGGCTCGCGTTGAGTCTTCAAGCTCGTGGGCAAGGGACAAGATTGGCCTGGCAACGGGGTAGGTGGTCAACCGATACAAGGTGGCCAAACACTTTGAGCTAACGATCACAGATGCGGCATTCACCTTCGCGCGTCTTGAAGGCAATATTGCGGCTGAGGCTGCCCTGGATGGGCTGTACATCATTCGCACTTGGTCCAGGCAACAGCGCATGGATGCTCCCAGCCGTGTGCGCACCTACAAGTCTCTGGCGCGGTGGAGCGGGCATTTCGCTCGATCAGCAATGGTTTGAAGGTGCGCCCGATTCATCACCACTGGAAAATCGGGTGCGAGCGCACATTTTCTTTGCATGCTGGCCTACTACGAGTGGCACATGCGCCGGTTTGGCGTGAACTGATGTTTTGCGACGAGGATCAGGCCGCCAAACCCACACGAGACCAGAGTATCACCGGCCAAACGCAGCGATGCAGCACTGGAAGGCTGCAAACCCATACGCTCGAGGACGGCACTCCTACACACGGGTTTCCAGACCTTGATGACTGACCTTAGGCATCGTCCGCAACACGTGCCGCAAGTTAGGTAGTGCAACCGATACCCCCAGTTTCGAGATACCCACAACCCCAAATCCAAACAGAAACGCGCACTTAAAGTGATCGCCCAGATAAAAATGTAGTCAGTACGTGGAACCAAAATTTAGGTGGTTGGCATTGGGAAAACTCGGCTTTTGGGGAGGAACTTCCGTTTACCCCTTGGTGCGCAAATTTGCATTGTTTTCCCCTTTAGGGACTTCGCTGGCACCTGCTAGCGAACGTGGGGCAGAATGGTGGGGGCTTTTTGTAGAAATATCACCGCGAGCTGCGGTGATATGCACCGCAGTTGCGGTGCCGGTAGTCAGGATGATTTCATGTTGCTTTGGCATCTCTGAAAACATCCTCCAACTGGTTACTCAGTCGGAAGGTCGAGAGAAGGGTCAAGCATCCCCGAATTGATCGCTGCCTCGCTGCCCCTGTCCGGCTTCGTGACTCGCACAAGCCATCCACTAGCACCGCTATGGTGTTCAGATGGGTGGGTCCCCCGCCGATAGCTGTTCATCTTTGACCGGCGAAGCAGTCTCGGTCGGCGTGCTGCGGGTAACTGGCGCGGTAGTCTTGGTCGGTGCTGGGGTAACTGCACTCTATCGAAGCGATAAACCGACATGATGCTGTTTTCACGCAACGAAGAGAATTATTTTTTCCGGTAAAAAAATTGTTCTGAGAATTTTCAACGCATGAACGAAGGAATAAACCCAAGACCCATTACACGAAATCTTTTCAGATTCCAGGCAGGGATGTACCGTTGTTCCGCGCTGCTCTGAAGAAAGCATTTGATTTTTCGTCTGCGAACAACGCGCATTTCTTCTGAAGTCTCAATTGAATACGAGATATATTCGTGCGAGAAAAATGCCCTTTCAACATCCCTCAGCACGTGCCACCCGTTGCGGGTCAAATCCAGAGGCATTGGGATCAAGGTCACATCATTAGCACAGCTAACTCTCCCCGGAAATCTTTGCGCGGAAATCCCCAGTGCGATAGCTCTACCATATCCCCTATGCACCCTCTTGATAGAACCAGCGCCAGGCACACGGGGGCGGTGTGCTTTCGGTCGGGGTAGATTGGGCCCGGTCTAGGCGTGGAGAAACTCGATTTTACGCCGCCCGGTGCAACCGGATCACCATCTGCGCCCGCTGCCAGTTTGTCCAGGTAGTCGGCCCATTGCTGAATCATGGTTGCCCGGTGTTTCGTGTACTTAGTGCGGTTGTGCGCCGCCCCTGCCATTGGCATCCTTTACCGCATGGGCTAGCTGCGCTTCAATCACCAGCGGATCAATGCCCACTTCCTCGGCCAGTAGCGTGCGTGCCGTTGCCCTGAACCCATGCACGCTTTGTACATCCGGCCCAGAGCCCAGCGTGCCCAGCGCCGCCCGCAGGGTGTTGTCTGATTGGCCGGTCGTGGCTGCGTTCACCGTAAAGCACAATGCACTGTGCCCTGCGATTGGGTGTAGCTTGCGCATATTCCACTGCCTGCGTAGGCAATGGCACTTGATGCGGGTCGCCGTTGCGCTTACCGTCCACACTGCGCTTCATGCGTACCGCTGGAATAGTCCACATTGCCGCATCAAGATCAAACTCCGCCCATGCCGCCGCCCGCAGTTCGCCGGGTCGCTGGAATAAGATCGGCGCCGGTTGCAGCGCCGTCCCGTACTATCGGCCCGCCTGATAGCCACGAATCGCCCGGATCAGTTCGCCCAGCTTTGCCGGGTCGGTAATGGCTGCAAAGTGTTTGCCGTGGTGTGGTTTCAATGCGCCACGAATATCCGCGCTCACATCCTGCTGTGCCTGCCCGTCGCCACGGCATAGCGCCAGACTTGCCCCGCCGTGGTCAATACCCAGCGGTGCGCCATCCAACGCGCCGCGCTCCTCTACCGCGCACCGTAGCCAGCAGCTCGATTGCTTCAATGTCGCCAATGCGCCGCGCCCCAGAAGGGAACAGGTCTTTCCAGGTTGCGCTTTTCCCTGATGGCGTAGTGACTGCTCCAACTGTCCAGCTTGATTGCGTACCACTCCAGCGCCGTAGCCTTGAAGGTATCAGCATCTGGTATGATTGATCGCAGCTTTCAACCTACGCGCTTGCACTGGGTTGATACCATCGGCCTTTGCAGCTTTGCCGCATCCCGTGCTTTCCTCGCCGCCGTAAGGCTCACGTCTGGATAACTGCCCAATGCCATGCGCCAGCTTCTTGCCGTCAGCGTAGAGTTTCCAGAACCAGCGCTTTGAACCAGCCAGGGATACCTCCAGATACAAGCCAGCCCGCGTCGGTGAATCGTGCCCGATTCTTGTCCGGGGAACAAATGGCATTGCGGCATTGGGCATCGGTCAACATGGGTGTTTCTCCTATGAAACCGGGAATATTGCCCCAAAAGGCCATTGACCCCGGTTTGTTCCCCTATATTTCCCCGGTTTCGTCCTGGCAGTCAATAGCCCGCACTAGCGGTAACTGGTGTATTCATTGTTGATTTACCAATGATTTAGACTGTCTCATGGTCGGGGCGAAAGGATTCGAACCTTCGACCCTCTGCTCCCAAAGCAGATGCGCTACCAGGCTGCGCTACACCCCGACGGGCGCTATTCTAACCCGCATATGCCACACTCTATCAAGGCGTGATGCGAATAAAAGCGCCATGTCGTACCGCAAATCAACAGGAATTTGTGCCTGATAATCGGCGCTCTTGGTTTGGGGACGCAGCACACAATGTCGCTAAGTGTTCGATCCCGATAAACGCAAACAGACAGGGCCTGGGCATGATTGGCAGAATGCGTAAAGCAGTAGAACAACCTCTTGATTACGCCTCCTGGCACGCGCAAGCGGCCGAGCTGGACAAGTTGGACGGCATGAACGACTGGAAAAGTGATCCGGTCTCGCCGTTTTACCACCACAGTCTGATTCAGCAACGGCTGACCAACTTGCGCAACTGGCGTGCCGCCAGTGACTGGCCGCAGCTTATTTTCAGCTTGCGCGAAGGTCTGCACCGCAACCTGGGTAACTTGGCTAACCCGGAGTTGTACAAGCACTGCCGTGTTGGCACCAAGTTCCTGATCGATGATTACATCAGTGAAGTGGTGTCCTTGCTCAACTACGTCTGTGACCATGACATCCCCGGTTTGCCTTATGGAGAAAAACTGATCTTTTTTCGCCATACCGGGCAAAGTTTTGGCCGCTCGGCGTTGATGCTCAGTGGCGGGGCCAACATGGGCATGTTTCATGTGGGTGTCATCAAGGCATTGCGTGAACACAAGCTGCTGCCCCGGGTCATCTCCGGCTCCAGTGCTGGCGCTGTTGTGACGGCTTTTCTGGGCACACTCAAGGACAATGAGCTGCCAGCCTGGTTTCGTGGTGAACGCGCGGATATGGATACCTGGAGTCGGCTTGGGCTTGGCGACATGTTGCGCTTCAAATCCATCATGGACATCACCCAGCTTGAACGTTTCCTGCGAAAGAACATTGGCGAGTACACCTTTGAAGAAGCATTCAAACGTACCAGGCGCATTATCAACATCACGGTTTCCCCAGTGGAAAAGAACCAGCATTCCCGGTTGCTCAATTACCTGACGACGCCGCATTTGCTGGTCTGGAGTGCGGTGCTGGCGTCGTGCTCGGTGCCGGGCTTGTATCCCCCGGTTGAATTGATGACCAAGGACCGGCTGGGGCAGGAGCGGCCCTATATGGCGCCGAAGCGCTGGGTGGATGGCGCACTTCACAGCGACTTGCCGGGGCAGCGTCTGGCCGAGTTGTACAACGTCAATCACCATATCGTCAGCCAGACTAATCCCCACGTTCTGCCTTTCATTACCGACCAGGCGCGCAAAGAGGGCTGGAGCCGTTTCTTGACCGATTTGCTCAAGAGCGAAGTGCAATTTCGCACCAAGCAGATTGTGCGGTTTGCATCCTACGGCATGGATTCCGGCATCATCAAAAACTTGTTGGACGGCGTATTGTCGGTGGTTGGGCAGCATTATTACGGGGACGTGACCATTCATCCCCATATCCAGCTCAAGGATTACGGACGTATCTTTGGCAACTTGTCCCTTGCCGAGTTTCAGTCGTGGGTTCTGGCTGGTGAGCGCGCCACCTGGCCAAAAATTGCGATGATTCGGGACCAGACCATCATTGGTCAAACCCTGGAGGAATGCATCATCCGGCTCAAACGCCAAAGGCAAAAGCGCCTGCCGATATAATCGCGCGCTTTGCTGACAACATCCACAGACACAAGGAACTATTAATATGGCATCTGGAAAACCCAAGAAAAAGAACCCGCGCCTGGCGTCGGGCCGCAAGCGCGTCCGTCAGGACGTAAAAATCAACTCAGCCAACACCTCACTGCGCTCCAAGTACCGTACAGCGGTCAAAAATGTGGAAAAAGCAGTTCTGACTGGTGACAAGGCCAAGGCCACGGAACTGTTTGCCAAGATGCAGGCCGTGGTGGACACGGTGGCTGACAAAGGCATTTTCCACAAGAACAAGGCCGCACGCGACAAGAGCCGCCTTTCTTCCAAGGTCAAGGCGCTGGCAACTGCCGCCGCCCCCGCCTGATACCCCGGCAAATATTCGCACGCATCGGACAACCGGTGCGCCGTTTGTAGCGGGTGCGCTGTCAGCAAAACAAAAAATCAAAAAAGCCGTTCTCAAAGAACGGCTTTTTTGTTGCAAGTCAGGATTGCAGTTTGCGCAGGTATTTGCCGCTGGCAATGGTGCCGCTGGCGCAGATGCAGGCCAGCGCTGCGAGTCCGAGCACATGAAGTAACACAAGTTCGGCGGGTTTTGGAACCAGATAACCAAAAATGGCGATGGCGCCGGACAGTCCACCAAAGAACAAACCGACGGAGAGTCCGCTGATCGACTTGGGAACCATGCCCAGTGCAAAGGCCACCATGCCATTGTTCACCGCACTGATACAAATCAATAGAAACACAATGATGAGCAGTGCGACGATGGCTTCCTGGGGCATGAACAAAGCGCCCAGACACAGGACGATTCCGCCAAAGGCCAGCATCATCAGGCGTTTGTTGTCG
>JADJFE010000008.1 GCA_016708725.1 Candidatus Aalborgicola bjergmarkensis | reverse complement strand
GTGTTGGTGATCGCTGCCAGCGTGGCCTGGTTGGTACCGTGTCGGTGTTTCCTGCCAGCGTGGCCTGATTGGCACCGTGCCGGTGATCGCTGCCAGCGTGGCCTGGTCGGTATCGTGCTGGTGATCCCTGCCAGCGTGGCCTGGTTGGTACCGTGCTGGTGATCCTTGCCAGCGTGGCCTGATCGGTACCATGCTGGTGATCCCTGCCAGTGAGGATTGGTCGGCACCGTGCCGGTGATCGCTGTCAGCGTGGCCTGGTCGGCACCATGCCGGTGATCCCTGCCAGTGAGGCCTGGTCGGCATCATGCAGGTGTTCGCTGCCAGCGTGGCCTGATTGGCATCGTGCTGGTGATTGCTGCCGGTGTGGCCTGATCGGCACCATGCCGGTGTTCCCTGCCAGTGTGGCCTGATCGGTCCCGTGCTGGTGATCCCTGCCAACGTGGCCTGGTCGGTAGATGTTCTTGATTAAGTTTGTGTAAGTCCGCATTCTTCCATCTACGTTCATTCATAATTTTTTTTACTTACAATTAACAACATGATTCAGACTGAAAAACGCGACGTAAGTCACGATCAAACCGTGGTTGAAATTCTTAGGAACGATCCAGAATTCGCAAACGAGTATTTATCGGCAGCATTGGAGGATGCAGACCTCCCAGGCGGTCAGGCTGCATTTTTAGCAGCGTTGCGGCATGTCGTAGATGCTCAAGGTATTGCTGCGGTTGCTTCCCGTGCTGGTATGCCACGCGAGAGCCTTTATCGTGCGCTTGGGCCGCAAGGAAACCCGACAATAAAGACTGTTTTTGCCGTTATGCGTAGCACTGGCTTACGTTTGAACGTGTCAACCAAGGCGGCGCATGTTGACTGCACAAGCTGATTTTGAACCCAAGTTAACGAATCCCCGAAACTTGCGTGAAAAGCCATTCCCCCCGATGGCCTGCTTGGGTTTTTTCGTTTCTGGGGTGTATGGTGGCTGGAATGTCTAATATCAAGTGGGCACGGGCAAAGAGTTTACTTTCCAATTTTTATGTGAATGCTGATCCAAATGAGGCACGTAACCAGAATAAATTTCCGCTGAGGATGTTGGTTACGGAAATTGCCATATTGCAGGAACCACCAAAAAAAATACCAGAAACAGGAAGAATGCAATATTTCACACACGACTGGGACGAGACAAGAAACATAATAACTGCAATAAATACCGCCGTTGATGCGGGAGAGTTGCCAAGCGTTTCTCAAGTTTACAAGTATGTTGCCCCCTACCAACGCAAACCCGTATCAGAGGATAGGACATTTCCAACCATTTCCGCTGCTGACTTCCATCACTGGCTGAAGACTCAAGGCGAAAAGCCCAGCGAGCATATCCAAGCCTGGTTCGATGCATACGGCGTTTCCCAAGAAGCCGCACCAACTGTGAACGCAGCGCCGGTATCTGCCGGTTCCAGTGCAAACGAAAAGCCAAATAACTTGGATAAAGTCGAATGGACACCTGAACTGCTGAAAGAAAAACGCGATGCTTTTCAAGGCGACGGAAAAGGCAAGCCGATGCAGCGACTTGTAGAGGCTTCAGGTATTAAAGAAAGAACAATCAGGCGTCTAATAGCCAAAAACAGAGAGCCTGAAATAAATCCAAACAGCCTATTCCAATTTTCGCCCCGGCAAAATGCCGGGCATCGCCGGGCATGATGAAATTTTCGTTTATTTTCAATAAGTTACAGCCAAGAACTCTATAGGGTTTGACCGGCACTTCTGCCGGGTTCTAAATACCTCCTAGCCAATACGCACCACGTCGGATGCGATACGGTACTTGGAGGAAAAAATGCAACTTGTCAAAAACGGCACGCCCCCTAACGAGCCAAACACACAAACCGCCCCATCTACGGTCAAAGATCGGTACTTGCGATTGCCAGATGTGGAGCAGCAAACTGGCTGCAAAAAATCCACAGTCTACGGACTTATGGCCGCTGGAAAATTTCCAAAAAACGTAAAACTAACCCGCCGTTTATCCGTGTGGCGTGAGTCTGAAATTCAACAGTGGATTGCTGGGCAATCTGCCTGAGTTGGTTGTGTCAGGAGTACAGATCATGGATAAACTTTCCCATAACCAAGCCGTCAATGAAGCTATTGACGACGCAGATTACATTATTGAGCAAAGTCTTGCCGCTTCTCGTGAACTATTTCCTGGTGCTAAAGATGAAATAGGTTTGAGGCTTGCAGCGATGCACGCCCATGTTACGGCTGAAGTGTATTGTTCCTTACTGCAACTTGAGCACAGTAAGGTGCTATGAAAACTCTAGCTTCATCCGCACGTATGACGGCGGTTTGTGGTCTAAATGGCTCAAACTTTGCGCTTTATTCCAGCGTCTTTCAGGATGGCGTTTGCCGTGTTGCGCGATGTCACGGTGACGGAAACCGTTACGCTATTTCCGCTAATCGGGCTGTACCACATTTCGTGACTACCTTTGCCCTGGCGCACCAGATAGCAACCATGCGCCAACAGCAACGCACGCAATGCAGGGTAGTAGCCGCTGCCCATGCTTCACATTGCCATGCGCAAAGAAGCATCCTCGACGTGGCGAAATTCAATTTGGCTGCGTTCATCAAAGGCTATGCCGTTGAGTTCGGCAATCTCGGGCGCAATCTCCCAGAAGCGTGCAATCAAGGCTTCGTAGCTGGGGGCTTCCGTAATGGCATGAATTTCTTCACATACGGCAACCCACATGCTGCACTCAGGGTCAAAAGTAACCTCTGCAATAAACGGGGCGCGGGCAAATTCCGGGCGAATGACGTTGTTCATCTCCCCAGTATAGCCCCGCCCCCTGTTGCTTACTGTACGCCTTTGTCTTTCCCAGCACGTCTTTGCACGCTACAATCCCCCCGTCGGCAAGGTGCCGATGGTGCTGATAACACCCAAGATGTCGAGGTTCAAATCCCCACCGTAAGCGGGATTTTTTGCTGCCCGGAATTTTTTGGTTTCAGGCAGGATGGGGCGTACCGTAAGGCCGCCCGCACGGCGACATCCGTGTTATCAACATCCTGCACCCTCGCTGCCCTTGATAAGGCTGCGAGGGGTTCAAAGTCTCATGTCGGAGCAGAAACCGTGAAAACCTTAACCCTACCCAGCCGTAGCGCTGGTGCCTTGGTGCGTGTCGCACCGAATCAAAACGACCCCATTGCACGCCAGCAAGGCATTGAAAACGCCCTCTCGATGGCCTTGTACTTTATCCGCCAGCCGGGCAACAGCACGGCCAATCTGTGGGCCGCAACGGCGCGCACGAACCGGGCGCTGACGCTTTTGAAACATACAAATGAGCTGGTAAACACCCATTCTGCAATGGGAGGTGAACATGCTTGAAGCCACTGGCGCAGTGACCGCGAAACATGAATTTTTTGAAGTCTGCGGCAAAAACCTGTTCAGCGTGAATGCTGGCATTCCACTCGAAAAAGCGTTTGAAGAGTTGGACGTGCTGATCGGTCAGGTGCGGGCCGTTGTGAATGATGGCCACTTGCTTTTAATTGAACAATATCCGCCTGAAAGCGTATGGTCCGCTGCCAAGTTGTTGGATTTTACGCAGGCACTGGCGCAGTCGATTCAGGCCGGGTACATGGCAAGCCAAGCCAGCGCATTGGATACCAGCGCACAGGAGGTACAGCAATGAATGCAGCAAAAAAACCCGTATGCCTGGATTCTGTGGTTATCGGAAACTGGAATAAGAATGCCGGGCCGGTTACCCTTCTTAACCCAGATAGCACGGTACATGAGCGCATTGCATACTGCTGGAGTCAGATAGGAATGCTTAGTACCTTTCTTGATGCCATGTCCAATCACACAGAGGATGAAATACGTTCATTTTCAGAAATGGTTAGACATTTCACAGACCCTGTGATTATGGTTTTAGAGGTTCTAGGCGATATGACGCAACCATCCGAATCCGAAACCATCTAGCCTCCCAAAGCCCCCGTATTCATTCCGGGGGCAACACCATTTAACGCGAAACCACAGCGATGCACCCATGCACCGTGCATGGTTTCGCACACCCAAAATTTCAACCATGCAAACCAACATCACACCCGAACTGGTGCGCAATGCCTTACAACATATTCCGGCAAATCTTACCCGTGTTGAATGGGTGCGTATCTGCATGGCGATAAAAAACGAATTCCCGGATGATGCCGGTTTTGAGTTGTTTTCTGCCTGGAGTGCGACGGGAGCAAGTTTCGACAGCAAGGCCGTACAGACTACCTGGCGCAGCATCAAACCAGATGGAGGAGTAACCGTTGCCACACTGTTTGCCGAGGCAAAAAAGCACGGTTTTACTTTGTCCGAATCTGTCACGGTGCCCACCATTGCCAACAGTCCCGAAGCCGCAGCGCAGCGCAAGAAACAAAGGGAGCAAGACCAGATAGAGGAGCAAAAGCGTAGACGGCTCAAACACGAAAGCACAGCCAACGATGCGCAGGCGTTATGGGATATGGCTATGTCCAGTGAAACGGGCGAGAGCGCCTACCTGGAGCGCAAGGGCGTAAAACCCTACGGCGTGCGCTTTTTGCGTAACGAGCTTTTAGTTCCCTTGCGTGATGAAACTTGCAAGCTGTGGAATGTGCAACGCATTGCCCCAGAGAAGCCAGCAAACGGCACTGACAAGCGCTATTTGCCCGGCGGGAGAAAGTCTGGATTGTGGCACTGGCTTGGAGATCCTTTTGAAGAAGTCGCCAGCGGTACAGACCCTGGCGTTGTCTTGATTGCCGAGGGCTATGCCACAGGCGCGAGTCTGTACGAAGCAACAAATCAGTTTGTTGCCGTGGCGTTTGACGCTGGAAATTTGCCAGTGGTTGCCCGAGCGTTACGTGCCATTTTCAAAAGCAGCTTGCTGGTAATCTGTGGCGACGACGACCGGGAAACATTCGCAAAAACCAAGCGTAACCCAGGGCGCGAGGCGGCGAAAGCGGCGGCAAAGGCTGTAGGCGGCATTGCGGTTTTTCCTAATGGCTTACCCGAAGGTGGCAGCGACTTTAACGACTTGCACCAACATATCGGCGCAGACAGCGGGCTTGATGCGGTGCGGCGTATTGTGCTGGGTGCCATCGATACCCACCAAGCCAACGCAACCGCCCCACAATCGACGCAAAGCAAACCGGATAGCGACGGTAGCCAGCCATCCGGCAATGCCGCTACACAGCCAGCAAACGGGCGCGATTTGTTCCGTGTGAACGAGGCCGGTGTCTGGTTTGTGGAGCGAAGCGGCGACACGGATAAAACGCTTTTCGTGTGCGAGCCAATCCGCGTTATTGCAAATGCCATCGGTACAAACGATGCACAAGCGGCGTTGTTACTGGAGTTTAGAACCCGGTTAGAAAAGACAAAAATCTGGTTAATGCCATTAGCCATGCTGGCAGGTGATGGAAACTCCTATCGTTCCCAATTGCTGAATTTTGGTTTTATGACCCCAGCCGATAGCAGGCGCAGGGCATTGCTGACGCAGTATCTGCAAAGCCGCAGGCCGGGTGAAACGGTTAGGCACGTGCCCCGCGTGGGCTGGAATGGCCGGTGTTTTGTTTTGCCGAATGAAACGCTGGGTCAGTCTGAAAACGACGAGCGTCTTATGTTCAACAGCGAAGCGGGCGTAGAGGCGAACTTTGCGCAGCGTGGCAAGCTGGAGGCATGGATACAGAATATTTCCCGTCTGTGTGTTGGCAATAGCCGCCCTACATTGGCGGTAGCAACTTCTTTTGCCGGGCCGCTTTTGGCGTGGGCAATGGGGACGGGCGGCGGTGGTTTTCACTTTGTGGGTGGTTCGTCTGTTGGTAAATCCAGTTCGCTGCTGATGGCGGCATCCGTCTGGGGTAAGGGTACAGAAAAAGACCCGGACAGCTATATGCAGAAATGGCGTGCAACGGGGCCAGCCCTGGAGTTTCTGGCAGAACAGCACAATGATTCATGCCTGATCCTTGATGAAATCGGTCAACTTGATCCACGCGAGGCGGCGACCGTGGTTTATATGCTGGCAGATGGTGCGGGTAAGAACCGGGGTAAGGCATCCGGGGGACTACGCACCAAGCCATCCTGGCGCATGTTGTTTCTCAGTAGTGGCGAACTGAAATTGTCAACGTTGGTCGAGTCGATTGGCGCAAAGTCAAAGGCTGGACAGGAGGTGCGACTTATCCCGATAGCCTCGGAGGTGGTGGCAGGTTCGGCTTTTGAGTATCTGCATGAATTCAGCGGCGGGCATGAATTCGCTACATGGGTGCAAACCCATGCAGCGCAGTGCTACGGTGTTGCGGGCCGTGCCTGGCTGGAGTATCTGGTGTCGCATACCGCAGGGCTTAGCGATGAACTTTCACAGCGCATTGCGGCGGTAGAGTCTCAGATGGTACACCCCAACGCATCCGGGCAGGTTAAACGCGGCGGGCGGCGTTTTGCTTTGGTAGCGGCGGCGGGTGAACTGGCGACCCTTGCGGGGTTGACTGGCTGGACTTATGGCTGGGCAACCGAGGCTATCAAGATTTGTTTTAATGCCTGGATCGCTTCGCGTGGTGGTGTGGGCGCCAGTGAGGTTACAGCCATGCTTAAACAGGTTCAGAATTTCTTTGAATTGCATGGGGATGCACGGTTTACGTGGTGGCATCGTGCTTGCGATGATCATGCACCAAAGACCATTAACCGGGCCGGTTTCCGGCGTGCTTTCGACGCAGGCGGAGACCCACATAAACCCATAGGAAATACTGCGGTTGATATTCCACTCGGCAAAGTGTTTGAAGATGGCGGAACATCAAAATTCTATGTACTGCCCAAGGTTTTCGAGCAGGAGGTATGCAACGGCCTGGATAAAGATACGGTTTGCGCCTTGCTACTCAAGAAAAATGTTTTGTATCGGAAAGATGAAGGGCGTTACCAATTGAAGGTCAGACTGCCTGGCGTTGGCCATGCGTGGACGTACTGCATTACTGATGAAATTTTCTCCCTTGACGTGTGAAAGGAAAGACCATGACCACACCATCCGCAGAATGCCTGGCCGCAATGGAGCGCTATGAACTCCTAAGCCGCACACTTGGGCACAATCATCCATATACCCGTGCGGCATTGCAACACGTGCTAGAGCTTGCACCACAATCGTTTCACGAATACATGCTAAACATGGCGCAAGAGCTTGGACTATTGCCACATCCAAGCGGGTACACCAAGGGCGGCGTACCAGTCTATTGCCTTGAGGATGTTACGCAGCATCTAGGGATACAACCAGACGAAGCGCAGCACCTGATTACCCAGTTCATACAAGAGCGCGAAGCAGCAGGACTAGGGAGCGGCCTGATTGATCCTGCAAACGTGCATGTTACACATTAAGGAACGGGCCGGGCGCGGCGGTTGTTGGCCGGGTAGGAACGCATACAGCGCAGCATATGCAACAGACTATTGATGTTCCAAGGTCGAGGCCAGCTTTGAAAAGGTACTCCCAGGGACTTTTCCTATTGCGGGTGCGAAACGGCGCGGAATAGCGCTAGGGTTTGGGGTTCAGGCATACGCAACAATGCAACACAACCCATGCCCTTTTCCGTGGTGGTATCGGCAGCATGCTGGTGTTCCCTGCCAGACGAACCGGGATTTTCCCGGTTCGCTTTGCCGGTAGCCTGGTCGGCACCGTGCTGGTGATCGCTGCCAGCGTGGCCTGGTCGGCATCGTGCTGGTGATCCCTGCCAGCGTGGCCTGGTTGGTATCGTGCCGGTGATCGCTGCCAGCGTGGCCTGGTCGGCACCATGCCGGTGATCCCTGCCAGTGAGGCCTGGTCGGCACCGTGTCGGTGATCGTTGCCAGTGAGGCTTGATCGGCACCGTGCCGGTGATCGTTGCCAGTGAGGATTGGTCGGCATCGTGCTGGTGATCCTTGCCAGCGTGGCCTGATCGGCACCATGCCGGTGATCCTTGCCAGCGTGGCCTGGTCGGCACCGTGCCGGTGATCCTTGCCAGTGTGGCCTGGTCGGCACCATGCCGGTGATCGCTGCCAGTGTGGCCTGGTCGGCATCGTGCTGGTGTTCCCTGCCAGTGTGGCCTGGTCGGTACCGTGCCGGTGTTCCCTGCCAGCGTGGCCTGGTCGGTACCGTGCCGGTGATCCCTGCCAGCGTGGCCTGGTCGGCACCGTGCTGGTGATCCCTGCCAGCGTGGCCTGGTCGGTATCGTGCTGGTGATCGCTGCCAGCGTGGCCTGATCGGCACCGTGCATGCAGGTGTTCGCTGCCAGCGTGGCCTGGTCGGCACCGTGCCGGTGTTCGTTGCCAGCGTGGCCTGATCGGCACTGTGCCGGTGTTCCCTGCCAGCGTGGCCTGGTCGGCACCGTGCTGGTGTTCCCTGCCAGCGTGGCCTGATCGGTACCGTGCCGGTGATCCTTGCCAGCGTGGCTTGGTCGGCACCGTGCTGGTGTTCCCTGCCAGCGTGGCCTGGTCGGTACCGTGCCGGTGTTCCCTGCCAGCGTGGCCTGATCGGTGCCGTGCTGGTGATCATACTTTCGCGGATTCGAGCGCGAAAAGGGTTTTTCCCTTGGTACCGTTCAACCAACGGCGCGAATGGATTTTGTTTTCCCTGCCAGTTTGGCCTGATCGGCACCATGCATACTAAAGCAAAAGGTACTCCCAGAACGATAGCGAATAAGGGTGATTCAAACCACGTGGAAAAGCTAGTTTCCGGGGTGGCCTTAGGGGGTGATAAATGATCGTTTACCTGGATGCACAGGTGACACAGCTGGCATGCCTGGCACCATGCCGGTGTTCCCTGCCAGCGTGGCTTGGTTGGTATCGAGCTGGTGTTTCCTGCCAGCGTGGCCTGGATCGGCACCGTGTCGGTGTTCCCTGCCAGCGTGGCCTGATCGGCACCGTGTCTGTGTTCCCTGCCAGCGTGGCCTGATCGGCACCATGCCGGTGATTGTCGCCAGCGTGGCCTGGTCGGCACCGTGCTGGTGTTCCCTGCCAGTGAGGCCTGGTCGGCACCGTGTCGGTGTTCCCTGGCAGTGAGGCCTGGTCGGCACCGTGTCGGTGTTCCCTGGCAGTGAGGCCTGATCGGCACCGTGCTGGTGTTCCCTGCCAGCATGGCCTGGTCGGTACCATGCTGGTGATTGCTGCCAGTGAGGCTTGGTCGGCACCGTGCTGGTGTTCCCTGCCAGCGTGGCCTTATCAGTGCCGAGACCATAATAAAAACGCTACAAAAAACAAAGCGATTTTGCTATACATCTAATAGCAAAATAATGCAAAATTTGCTATTAAATTTTATTCAACAAATTTGAATGACTTTTCGAAATCATTCAAATTTGTTGAATGGAGAATTTTGGCTTTCCAGTCCCGTGCTAGCGCCATTCTGCCTAAATATTAAGCAAAAATGACCATTTCACAGCGAATTTTGCAAATCTGTTCCCACGAAAATGGGTTTGTTCCCACAATGTTCCCACAATGTTCCCACAAGAACGGGGCCTTTTTGTGAGCAAATTTCCTTTATAAAACAATAGCTTACATGCGTTTTTTTTGAGTTGTTCCCACTGTTCCCACTAAAAAAATGAGTCAAAGCCAAAAGCATGAGGATAAAAAAACCCGAAAAAGCTGTGGATTTTCTGTTGATAACTTTTTGAAAGTTGGTATTAAATTTGTAGCAATGTCCTGTTGATAACTTTTTATAAGTCAGGAATGAAAATGATAGCGAAATGACGTAGGCGGCGTTACTGGTACCAGTTCCCATGATCCTATTAACCAGAGGCAGCAATTGCGCACCGGGTCAGAAAACCGGGTCAGTATTGAAAACTACAGCAGTCGTACATATAAAAATCAATGACTTACATGCTTTTTTCGAATCCTTTCGCCCCGACCATGAGACAGTCTAAATCATTGGTAAATCAACAATGAATACACCAGTTACCGCTAGTGCGGGCTATTGACTGCCAGGACGAAACCGGGGAACATATAGGGGAACAAACCGGGGTCAATGGCCTTTTTGGGGCAAATGTTCCCCGGTTTCATAGGAGAAACACCCATGTTGACCGATGCCCAATGCCGCAATGCCATTTGTTCCCCGGACAAGAATCGGGCACGATTCACCGACGCGGGCGGCTTGTATCTGGAGGTATCCCCGGCTGGTTCAAAGCGCTGGTTCTGGAAACTCTACGCTGACGGCAAAGAAGGCCGCATGGCATTGGGCAGTTATCCAGACGTGAGCCTTACGGCGGCGAGGAAAGCACGGGATGCGGCAAAGCTGCAAAAGGCCGATGGTATCAACCCAGTGCAAGCGCGTAAGGTTGAAAAGCTGCGATCAATCACACCAGATGCTGATACCTTCAAGGCTACGGCGCTGGAGTGGTACGCAATCAAGCTGGACAGTTGGAGCAGTCACTACGCCATCAGGGAAAAGCGCAACCTGGAAAAAGACCTGTTCCCCTTTCTGGGGGCGCGGCGCATTGGCGACATTGAAGCAATCGAGCTGCTGGCTACGGTGCGCAGGGTAGAGGAGCGCGGCGCGTTGGATGTGGCGCACCGGGTATTGACCACGGCGGGGCAAGTCTGGCGCTATGCAGTGGCGACGGGCCGGGCACAGCGGGATGTGAGCGCGGATATTCGCGGCGCATTGAAGCCACACCACGGCAAACACTTTGCAGCCATTACCGATCCGGCAAAACTGGGCGAACTAATCCGGGCGATTCGTGGCTATCAGGGCGGGCCGATAGTACGAGCGGCGCTGCAACTGGCGCCGATCTTGTTCCAGCGACCCGGCGAACTGCGGGCGGCGGCATGGGCTGAGTTTGATCTTGATGCGGCAATGTGGACTATTCCAGCGGTACGCATGAAGCGCAGTGTGGACGGTAAGCGCAACGGCGACCCGCATCAAGTGCCATTGCCTACGCAGGCAGTGGAGATACTGCGCAAGCTACACCCAATCACAGGGCACAGTGCATTGTGCTTTTACGGTGAACGCAGCCACGACCGGCCAATCAGTGACAACACCCTGCGGGCAGCGCTGGGTACGCTGGGCTATGGGCCGGATGTACAAAGCGTGCATGGGTTCAGGGCAACGGCACGCACGCTACTGGCCGAGGAATTGGGCATTGATCCGCTGGTGATTGAAGCGCAGCTAGCCCATGCGGTAAAGGATGCCAATGGCAGGGCGTACAACCGCACTCAGTACATGAAACACCGGGCAACCATGATGCAGCAATGGGCCGACTACCTGGACAAACTGGCAGCGGGCGCAGATGTGATCCAGTTGCACCGGGCGGCGTAAAATCGAGTTTCACCACGCCTAGACCGGGCCTAATTACCCCGACCGAAAAGCACACCGCCCCCCGGTGTGCCTGGCGCTGGTTCTATCAAGAGGGGTGCATAGGGGGGATATGGTAGAGCTATCGCACTGGGATTTCGCGCAAAGATTTACAGGGGTAGAGTTAGCTGCGCTGATGATGGGCCTTGATCCCAATGCCTCTGGATTTGACCCGCAACGGGTGGCACACGTGCTGAGGGATGTTGAAAGGGCATTTTTTCTCGCACGTGAATATCTCGTGAGTTCAATTGAGACTTCAGAAGAAATGCGCGTTGGCTTCGCAGACGAAAAATCAATTGCTTTCTTCAGAGCACAGCGTGAACAACGGTACATCCCTGCACTGGAATCTGAAAATATTTCTGCGCAATGGTCTTTCGGGAGGTTTCCATTTCTTCGTTCATACGTTGAAAAATTCTCAGAACAATTTTTTACCCGAGAAAAAATAATTCTCTGGCTGCGTGAAAACAGCATCATGTCGGTTTATCGCTTCGATATAGAGGTGCCAGTTACCCCAGCACCGACCAAGACTACCGCGCCAGTTACCGCAGCACCGACCGAGACTACCTCGCCAGTCAAAGATGAACAGCTATCGAAGCGGGAGCGTACCACCTATCTGAACACCATAGCGGTGCTAGTGGAGCTTATGCAGTCCCCGAAGCCGGACAGGGGCAGCGAGGCAGCGATCATTCGGGAGATGCTTGCAAACTACTCTGACCTTCCTGGAATCAGTAAACGCAAGTTGGAGGATGTTTTCAGAGATGCCAAGCAAAGCATGAAATCATCCTGACTACCGGCACCGCAACTGCGGTGCATATCACCGCAGTTGCGGTGATATTTTCTACAAAAGCCCCCACCATTCGCCCCATTCGCTAGCAGGTGCCAGCGAAGTCTAAAGGGGAAAACAATGCAAATTTTGCGCATCCAAGGGGTAAACTGAAGTTCCTCCCCAAAAAAGCCGAGTTTTCCCAATGAAACCGCCTGAAATTTTGGTTCCACGTACTGACTACATTTTTATCTGAGCGATCAATTCAAGTGCGCGTTTTTGTTTCGAATTTGGGGTTGTGAGTATCTCGAAAGTGGGGGTATCTGCTGCACTACCTAACGTGCGGCACGTGTTGCGGACGATGCCTTGAAGCTCGGTCATCAAGGTCTGGAAACTGTGTGTAGGAGTGCCGTCCTCGAGCGTATGGGTTTGCACCTTCTTCAGTGCTGAATCGCTGCGTTTGGCCGGTGCTACCGGGTCTCGTGTAAGTTTGGCGGCCTGATCCTCATCGCAAAACATCAGCTCACGCCAAACCTGGCGCATGTGCCACTCCACGTAGTAGGCCAGCATGCACAAGAAAATGTGCGCTCGCACCCGATTTTCCAGATGGTGATGAATCGGGCGCACCTTCAAATCCATTGTCTTGATCGAGCGAAACGCCCGCTCTACCTGCGCCAGAGACTTGTAGGTACGCACACAGCTGGGTGCATCCATGCGCTGGGCCTGGACTGAAGTGCGAATGATGTACAACCCATCCAGGGCAGCCTCAGCCGCAATATTGCATTCAAGACGCGCGAAGGTGAATGCTGCATCTGTGATCGTTAGCTCAAAGTGTTTGGCCACCTTGTATCGGTTGACCACCTTACCCGTTGCTACGCCAATCTTGTCCTTGCCCACGAGCTTGGAAGACTCAACGCGAGCCTGGATTTTTACCAGCTCTTTCTCCGTGGCCAGGAGCAAGTCATTGCGGGTATGCACGCGCAACTTTGCCAACTCCGGATTGCGACACACGATCAGTCGCTCACCGGGAAAGTCCGGCGAGCTTATTTCCAGCAAATTGCGTTCATCAAAGAGCCCCATTTGCACACGCCCTTGCTCCACAAGGGCACGGATCGATGCGCTGCGCAGAGCTGTAATCCAGGCCAAATCGCTGTCTTTGCTCATCTCATCAATGGCTTTTTGCGAGATCATGCCCCTATCACCCACCATGACTATGCGTTTGAGGCCAAACTTCTCACGCAAGCGCGTAACTTGCGGAATAAACGTCGTGCTGTCCGATGTATTGCCGTCATGAACAGAAATCGCCACCGGACAACCTCTATCGTCAGTGAGTAATCCATAGTTGACCTGCAAAGTTCCACGTTTGCCATCACGGCTGTAACCCAGCTTGGCCAATGGACAATGCGAACCCTCAAAGTAACTCGAAGACAAATCGTAGAGCACCAGGCAGTCTTCCTTGAGATGACGTGCTGCCAGCTTCTTTTGAATTCGATCCTGTCCCGCCAGCAGCCAATCCATGGCTGCGTACAGATCATCCTCGTTGGCATCGCTCACACCAAACTCCTGAGCTAACGTGTTGGTACGCCATAACCGCGTCGTGGCAAGTTTGGTGGCCGGAGAAATGATGCGTGAGGCCACCATGGCCAGCACCAGATCGCGCTCACGACAAGGTTTTGCAGCCAGCATCGAGGCAAAGTCCAAACGTTGCATAGCCAAGCAGACGGCCTGAACATGGCCATGGGCGGGAGAGGCGATGACCTCAAAGGTTTGATTGACCGGCTGCACAACATCGCCACGCAATGTGACACGAATCATCTGTACTTGCTCTGGCGACAAAGCCGACAAGTTGGCCAGCGTGCGCTTGTGAACCTTGCCCCCTTCACGGTAAGACTCGCGCAGCAAAACGGTGGGGGGCGATCCGCGATTTGGGATGATATTGATGTGCATGTCTACATTATCTGCAATTTACCAATCATTTTATCATAAATTACATGTCTACATATTTATGGAGAAATCGCGCTAATGCATTGATTTATAAGAGAAATTCGGGAAAACGGGAAAGAACTTCAGGGTAAAGGCCGGTACGGGCCACAGGTCTGACGAGTCGATCTACGGGGCCATCCGGGCGGGGCTATTCACCAAGCCGGTGAACATCGGGCCACGATCCGTGGGTTGGCCAGACTATGAGGTAGAGGCCATCAACAAAGCCCGCATTGCCGGGCAGTCAGACGAACAAATCCGGGAGCTGGTAAAGCGCTTGCATGCCAAGCGTGCGGAGCTGGTGGCGGAGGTGTGACCCATGACGCACAAAAGAAATGCCGCCCCCGGTTGCACCCGGTGCGGCATCAAGCAAATCATTAAAAACGCACCCGATTCTAACCAAAAACTGCCTGATCCTGGCACTAAAATGCGGGCAACCCCGATAGCGGGGCCGGTGTGTCGTAACACCTTGAAAGTAGCGGTAGCAACCCCCACCGAAAGCGGGGTTTTATCTTGTCTGGATTCTGGGGCGGGTTGTGGTTTATCCACGGCCATGCCCTACGGTTTTGGACGGGGTGGCCAGCACGGTAACGCCTGGCGCGCGACTACTTTCGCGTTACGAACACCCTGTCACCGAATGCGTGTCGTAACGCATCCGGTGGTTTTTTTAGTTCAAGTAGGAACGGAAACCATGAAACCGACCGTAAAGCCGGGCACATTGCCCGCGACCACCCATACCGACCACCTGGCGCTTACCCAACGCGCTACCAACTCCTTGAGCATGGCGTTGTGGCACATCCGCCATTCCAGCGAGCAAGACAGTATCCACCTGGCCACAGGCCGGGCCGTATCTGCGGCAAGAGCGCTGAAACAACTTTGCGCGATGGAAGGGGGGGCGCATCATGAATAAACCCATCTCCCTTGACTCGCCAATGGTCGCAAACTGGCAATTTGATTCCGGGCCGGTCTCTGTCTTGAACCCCGACAGCACATTGCATGAGCGCGCGGCCTGGTGTTGGCAGCAGGTCGTGACATTGAACTGCATGTTAAACATACTTGCAACGGGCCATAACGACCCGGAAATCCGAAGTTTGGTGAACATCGTGCAAACCTTCACCGATCCATTGGAGAGTGTTCTGGAGACCGTTGGAGACAAGACCAACGCCATAGAGCAATCGTCCAAGCCTGTGGAGGTGGAAGTATGAGCGCCACAACAGAACAGGACGAAGCACGGGCCGAACTCACAATTCAGAGCGAATCCTTCATTGCGGACCTGCATGAATTCACCGAGCAAGCCGAGGCACTGATAGTCGCCATCCAAACCCTGCTGGAGCCAAACTCCGACGGGGATTCGCCGGAACACACCGCCTGGCGGCTCTCAGTGCGCCCGTGAAGGCGCTACATCAACACGGTGAAAGTCCGTGTCAGGGTAAGCCAAAGCCCTGTAGTCGAAAGTAACTGCGTCGCTGCGAAGCGGGGTGGAGAGCAACTGGAGACGAATTGGCGGTGCGCAGTAAAGCGAACTCGATTCGGCGGCGTGTGACGACGAGCCTGCTGGGAAATGGCGAAGTCCGAAATTCGCCCGGTACGCTGTAATGGCGTGTAAAGCGATGCCGGGGTTGCATAACGTGGTTGGAGGCGCAACGTTGAGAAGGTGTAGTGAGATAAGCGGGGAGACCTGTCAGCCGAGGTGACGGCAGGCAGGAGTCAGAGCCATCGTAGTACCGATGGGCTGCAAGAGCAAACAGGGCCAACACGGATTGGAAACGATCCGATAAACGCGAGTTTGAGTAACCGGGGTTCGCCCCTCGCGCCTAAACATTGCAGACAGCAGTCTGAGAAACGCGGAGTAGGAAAGCCGCGCCAGGGAAGGGTGGTAGGAAAGTGGAAACGTGAAATTCAGAGAGAGCGAGAGCATGAGCGAATTAGTGCCAGTGCCAGAAATGGCTAAACAAACTGAATCCGTCCCAGCCGAATGGAGATGGGTGGATCGTACTATCTGGACAGAGCGTATGTTGGCGGCGCTGGGTAACGGCGTCAAAGGAAGTAAATGGTTCAGTTTGATCGACAAGGTCTATCGACCAAGCACTCTGCAAGCGGCGTGGGCGCAAGTTCAAGCCAACAAAGGGGCAGCAGGAATAGACCGACAAAGTGTTGAAATGTTTGCAGCCAAAGAACTGGTATATCTGAACGAACTGGCGAAAGACCTCGAACAAGGAAGGTATCAACCCCAGGCAGTCAAACGTGTGGAAATACCCAAGGCCGGCGGTAAAACGCGTCCACTGGGGATACCCACCGTTAAAGACAGAATCGTCCAAACGGCGGTGAAAATGGTGATTGAGCCGATCTTTGAGTGGGAGTTTCTACCCATGAGTTACGGATTTCGCCCTGGCAAAGGCTGCAAGGATGCGCTGCGGGAAGTTGATGCGTACCTGAAGCAAGGCTACACCCACGTGGTCGATGCCGACATCAAGGGCTACTTCGACAGTATTCCGCACGAACTGCTAAGAACCAGGATTCGGGCGCACATCAGCGATGGCAAATTGCTGGAACTGCTCGATAGCTGGCTTTGTCAGGACATTGTCAAGGAAGCAGAGCGATGGACACCAACGGCAGGCACCCCACAAGGAGCTGTCATCAGCCCGCTGCTGGCCAATCTGTATCTGCATCCTTTGGATGTGAAAATGACAGGGTCAGGCTACAAAATGGTGCGCTACGCAGACGACTTTGTGATTTTTGTGCAAAGTGCGCCACAAGCGCATAAGGCGCTGGAAGAAGTCAAAGCGTGGGTAGAAGAAAACGGCCTAAGCCTACACCCGGACAAGACCCATGCAGGAGACTGTCTGGTAGATGGGCAAGGTTTCGAGTTTCTGGGCTACCGGTTTGAGGCAGGCAGGCGCTGGGTGAGGAAGAAGAGCCTGCAAGGGTTCAAGGACAAAATACGCCAAAAGACGGCTCGTACCAGAGGCGACAGCATGAGCGTAATTGTTGCAGACCTCACCCCGACAATCAAAGGCTGGTTTGGATATTTCAAACATGCCCACCGACGCACATTCCCAACGCTGGACGGATTTATCCGCAGGCGACTACGGGCGATACTGCGCAAGCAGGACAAACGACCGGGTATGGGACGATGCCGAGAAGATCATACACGCTGGCCAAATGTTTACTTCGCAAACTTGGGACTGTTCACCATGACGCAAGCCTATCAGTTAGCGAGCCAATCCCGATGAGGAAACCACTGACTGGAGAGCCGTGTGCGGGAAAACTGCACGCACGGTTCGGAGGGAGGGGAGGACGGCGTCCTTCTCTACCCCTATCAGGTATTACTGGGACATTTTACGTACTCGGATCATCTGGCGAAAGCACACCGCTTGCTTTGTGAAAGGGGTGGCAGATGAGTAGCATAAAAGACTATTCGGCTTTGCCCGAAGACATGAAGGCGGCCCGCCGCTGGCTGGTGTGGCGCAGCGAACCGGGGGGCAAAAAGCCCCGTAAAGTGCCCTACTACACCAGCGGAAAGCCCCGTAAGGGCACGCTTGACAGCCCCGAGGATGTTGCCCAGCTTGGCACTCTTGACGGTGCCCTGGCGGCCCTGAAAACAGGCCGGTACACGGGACTTGGCTTTGCCCTTGGGCCAGACGGTAACGGCGGATTCTGGCAAGGTGTGGACCTGGACCACCTGCCAGAACACCCCGAGCTGCAAACCATTGCAGACACGCTACCGGGCTACACCGAACGTTCCCCCAGTGGCACAGGGCTGCATGCCATCGGTTACGGGCGCAGATTCGATGCCCTTGGATCGAACGCGACCGGGATTGAAGCCTACAGCCATGGCCGGTACTTCACGGTTACAGGCGACAGCGCAGGAGGGGGCGACGTGTGCGACCTGGCCGACTTTGTGGAGGGCATTTTGCGCCCCTTGCATGACACCAAGCCACATACCCCCAATTCGGGTGATGTGAGGAAACCTGACATCGGTACAACCACACCACGGGCGACACATACGGAGCCTGAGCATGTGCGGTTGCGTGATGATCTTGAAAGCGCCCTGACCTGTATAAACGCCGATGATTACGGGGTGTGGATTGCCACAGGGCAGCGGCTCAAGAAACTGGGCGACATGGGCCGGGCGCTGTGGTTGAACTGGTCAGCGACCAGCAAAAAGTACAAACCTCATGAGGCAGAACGCAAGTGGGCGGGTTTTGATGGCGGTTCCACAGGCTATCAAGCCATTTTTGCCGATGCACAGGAGCAGGGCTGGAAAAACCCACGTGCCAAGGTGTCCACGGCAAACCATCCGGCTTGGGACTATGGCGGGTTCCCCGATGATGGCATTGACTACAGCCAGCCCCCAGGCCCGGCACCGGATGAAACGCCCCAAGAATGGCCCGAGCCGATAATACCTGGCGTACTGCGAACACCAGAAATACCCTGTGACATCCTGCCAGCCGGGCCATGGCGTGACATGGTGCAGGCCGTAGCCACCAACACGCAAACACCACCGGCAATGAGTGTACTGACCGCGTTGGCTGTGCTGTCCACGCTGTTGCAGGGACGGTATGAGGTTGATCTTCAAACACACCGTGAGGTGTTGGCCTTCTGGAGCCTTACCGTCAGTGCCAGTGGCACACGCAAAACGGGCGTATTGGGGGCATTCACAGCCCCATTGCTCTACTGCTTTGGCGCTCACGGAAACTGACCCACCTCTGCTCACTGGAATTGACCCACTGACTTTGGCTGGGGCGGCTGGGATGTAGTGATGCACCCGTCCGCCGTGGACAAACCACCTGCCCACTGGACAAGACTGTGAACAGCCCTGCGGGTACGTGGTTTGCCCCCCGCTCCTCGACAGATGCCTACGGCCGACGCGCTTGCGCTTGTCGAACAGCCTTCTTAAAAAGGGAAGTCAAAGACAAGACAACCAAGAGTCAATGACTACCAAAACCCCCACCCCCCGCCTGGACAATTGATACCGTGTCGTCTGAATAAACAGGTGATCCCGCCAATAGAAAACAAGAAAGTGAAAAAAAGAGTTGACGAACGAAAGATTTACGGTTGAGAATGTATCATCGTAAAGGTTCCGGAGCATGCAAACAAATTTTGAGCCATAACGACCCTCTTTACGAAATCGCCGACCCTCGGTAGTGTTTGCAAGCAACTAGAAATTGGTTGCCGATCAGGACCGTTGGCGCGCGCCAACACTAGCAACCCGTTGATTTATAAGAGTATTCCATTTTTCGAACACATTGCTATTCGCAGAATCAAACAACTGTGCAGTCGGTGGGTCAGCTTCTGTTGAGCATAAGTTGGTCAGAAATATTGAGCACCGAGGCGATGGTCGATGCCTTGCTTGATCGGCTGCAGCACCATCCGCATTGAAGGTGCATCTTGCGCACCAGCGCACCTGCCACAGCACCTGTGCAGAGCTCAACCAGTCCTGCGAGCCCCAAGGCAAAGTAAAACCGTCTCACCACCGCCGTGCAGTATCTGCTTGATGGATAAGTTGGATATGTGGACAAGCTTGCAAAACGCCCAGCTTGACCACATACCCACGCCTCCCACCCGTACTTACCCACAAGGGTCTTGCCCACGGCCTGACGCGCTGCTTGCCAAATTGCCATTTGAAAATAAAACCATGAAGACCAATACCAAGACAGAAAATCGGGGCAACGCTGTCCAGTTGCATATGAAAACGGGGTCAGCTTAAATTAACTGAAAATTTGTCTTGACTCTCAGTTCCACCTTACACCGGTTCACCAAGTATCAAAACGGGTATTCTGCCAACAACGCAAGAGGCTCGATTTGATCAACAACGGTGATGGATGCAGCAATCAATCCATCACGCAACTTGATCAATTCAGACAGGAATAGCATCACGGAAGGTGATCATGCTCATCGTCGACCAGGGTGGAAACCCGTGCTTGCGTAACCGAATTTCATCTTCAAACGGGTTGCTTCTTCAATGAACTGAAGTCGCTTCTTCACGCACATTGGTCGAGCCAATGATCGCCGATTCTGCTTCCTGCAGGCTATCAAGTTACAAACAGCCGCGCAACCGGTGGGTCAGCTTTCTGTGAGCACAGGTGGGTCATTTATTTTGAGCGCCGAAGCTACTGGGAAAAGCTGTTGAAAGACCGAATGCGCCGGGACATTGCACGTACCGAAGCCATACGTTCAACCACCCAGAAACGCATTGAAGGCTTGAAGCAATCGGCTGCCAAAGCAAAGGCTGAGGAGTTGCAGGCCATCCGTGATGAGATTGAAAAAGAAGAATTGAGCATGCCAGACGAGCTGCGAGCACCTGAGCTGTTTTGCGAGGATTCGACACCCGAAACCTTGCAGCGCCTGGTGGCCGAAAACGGCGGGCGTATGGGCGTAATTTCGGACGAACCGGGACTATTCCGCACGCTGGGCGGGCTCTACTCCAAAGGAGTGGCCAGCCTGGACGTTTTCCTGAAGGGGCATGTAGGCAGTGCATTGAAGGTGGCGCGCGCTGGGCGCAGCGTGTTTGTACCGCGCCCGTGCATCTCGATGAGCTTGGCAATCCAGCCGGACATCGTGGCAGACCTGGCAGGATCGAACCAGTTCCGGGCATCGGGACTCATGGCCCGATTCTGCTACGTCATTCCCGTGTCGAACGTGGGGCGGCGTGATGTGCGTGCGAGGCATCCCATACCGTCCACAGTGCGCGATGGCTACAAAGCCGCAGTACTGGCCTTGCTGGAGGGATACCCCCCGCCGGTAGGGGCAGACAACGAGCCCAGGCCGTTGCCGCTGACCAATGAAGCCGAAGAACTTTATCTCGACTTCGCTCAGGAAATCGAAGACAACCAAGGCGACGGCGGGGAATACGGGCCAATCACGGACTGGACATCAAAGCTCCCCGGTGCGACGGCGCGCATTGCGGCGTTGATCGAGATTGCGGCCGGGGGCTTGGGTGTGGCAACGGTCGGGCAGGAGTCCATGCGGGCGGCAATCCGGCTGGCCCGGCTGCTTATCACCCACACCCAGGCTGCCTTCGGTCTGCTTGGCGCGAACGCGGAGGAGTCGAACGCCATCGCCATATTGAGGTGGGCGATAGGCAAGCAACAGGGAGAGTTCACGCGGCGGGAGGTACAGCGGGCGCTTGCACATCGGTTCAAGGATGTGAATGCGTTGCGCAAGGCGCTGGAATCGCTGGCAGAAGGGGGGTGCATCCGTTTTGCAAGGCGGGGGAATGAAAAGGCCCGGTCATCGGTGGTGATTAGGGTGAATCCGCTTGTTTTGTCGGGAATGTCAACCTTACCCTAGAAGTGATTTTTACCTTTTATTTATTTATTTCAAACACTTACCCATGAATACCTATAAGTCACCTGACAGCATGACAAACCCGACAAACCGACTCCGAAAAGCGATACATGCCCACTACGCAAAACGGCATATCAGCCGGTTTGTCGGGTTTGTCATGCTGTCAGGTGGGTATGGGTGTGTGTGAGGTAGGCCAGTCGAACCAAGGGGAGCAACCATGAAATCACGGAGCAAGAGCAGGTATGAAAAGTATCAGGAAGCCATGCAACAGCATGAACGCCTGGCAACAACGTTAGGCATATTCCACCCACAAACTCAGGATGCTTACCAGAATGCAATCAACCTGGCACCAAAGAACGTGGCAGTTCGCATGGAACAGCAACGCATGTTCAGGCATGGTCCGTTCAGTAGTGCATCACTGCGCCGTGGGTAGGGGGGATGAAATCTTTGCAACTATCCAGCACGGGACCGACCACTTCCCTCTATTTTTGCGTGCGCAAGTTTTGGGAGGGGGGGTATCCCAGCAGCACATCAACAACACATCAACATGAACAGAAAGAATTTACCCATGGAAAACCATATTGATACCATCATCGCCTTCGTTAACAGCCAGATGGACGGAGAGCCGGTTCCTTGCGGTGGCAGCAGTGGATTGAGTCAAATCGAAGATGCCGTTCGGGCCATTCAGAACACCGCCACAGATTACGACATGTCTATGCTGGGCTTGCGAACAGTCGGTGCAGTAGTGGCCCGCGTGCATTCCAATCTCATCGCCGAGACAGCCTTGCGTGCATTTCTTCGAGGTGATGAGATTGAATGATTCGTTCACCAACCTCTACAAGAGGATCGCAGCCCATATTCCGGGAACATCCGTCAATGTCGCCCAGGAGAAACGAGCGATGGAAAAACGACTCCGAGATATGGGCTACTCACGGAGTCAATCGACAACGCTGGCTAGCAAATACTTCGCAAAACTTCAGAAAGAACGTGCATGTGTGTGTCACAATATCGCTGTGACGGTTGAACGGGACGATCAACCAACACCTTCAACACCGCCTGCCACGGGAAGTGACCGACGCGAAGAGCAAGCCAGCCGCAAGGCGGGTTTATTGACTTGTCGCGAGAGGACCACAGCATGACCGGGCCGGGCACCATCCCAACAGACACCACAGCCACCACTGGCGCGCCGTCTGTCAAATCCGCAAAGCCTCAAACCATTCGCGAATTCGAGCGTGCATTGCAGACCCTTGGGTTTTCACAGCGCGAAGCGAAGGCCGTCGCCAGTGGCGGTTTTAAAGCCATTCATCCCACCGAACAACTGAGCGAGCAACTAAAAGCAATGGCAAATGCCATTGCGGGCATCAATCAATTTTTGAAAGAAAACCATGAAGAAATCATTCAATCTTAGGACGGCCTTTCTGGCCGTCATCGCCCTCGCTGCTTTTGCCGCGATAGTGGGTTATCCACTTCCAATCCCTCATGAATCAATGGCCGGTTTGGGATTGTTGCCATTCGCCTTTTTCGGAGAGATTGGGGTCTCTGACCTTGTCGAACTGGTAAAAAAACAAGGTGATAGTTTGGCTGCCTGGCAGAAAAAGCATGATGAAAAAATTGCGGCTCTTGATGCAGGCTTAATTGATATGGCAAAGAAGGCAAACCGCCCAAGTGCCAATTGGGCGCCTGAAAACGCAAACAAGGGAGAGGTATGGGTAGACACCAAATCTCGCGACAAGATCAACGTTTTGACTCACGGGCAGACCCTGACCGATGCCAAGAATGAACCGTCTATCGGTCGCCTCATGCGCGGCATCGTGTTGGGTGGCCGTGCCGATGATGCACGAGAATTGGAAGAAGAGCGCAAGGCATTAGGCGTATCGTCTGACCCTTCTGGGGGGTACACCGTTGCAGGCGAATTGGCAACTGAGTGGATTGACCTGTTGCGCGCCCGTATGGTTCTTTCCCAGGCCGGTGCCCGCACCGTGCCGATGAACACTGGATCGCTGAGCATGGCACGGGTGACCTCGGATCCCGTTGTTACCTGGCACGGCGAAAATGCTGCAATTTCGGCTGCTGAGCCAACGTTCGGTCAAATCACATTGAACGCGAAAACGGCAGTGTGCCTGGTGAAAATGAGTTTGGAACTATCACAAGATAGCGCCAACATCGAGCAGATTTTTCAAAGTACGCTCCTGAGTGCAATGGCTGGCGCAATTGACAGCGCCGGGCTGATTGGAGTCGCTACAAACGCGGGAGCTGCTCCGTCTGGTGTGGTTAGCCTGGCCGACCGAAACAAAGTCCTGGCCATCGGTGCACCGACAAACTGGGACTTTGTGGCTGATGGTATTTATGAACTGATGCTTGACAATGTGCCAATGGATTCAATCGGCGCCATGGTTGCCCACCCGGCACTGTGGAAGAAAATGCGCAAACTGAAAACCGGCATTACCAACGACAACACGCCACTGACCGCGCCAGACGAGATTGCCAAGATGCGCAAGCTTTGGACAACGGCAGCACCTCTGTCCGGCGGTACAACTGCAACGGCAGTCATTGCCGATTGGCGTGATCTTTTGTTCGGTGTTCGCAAGGACATCACAGTACGTGTGCTGCAAGAATCATTCCTTGGGTCAAACTTGCAAATTGCAGTGCTGGCATATGCACGGGTTGACTTTGCTGCAACACGGCACCAGTCGTTCTGCACGCTTGAAGGTATAACCGTCTGAGTGTGATTGAATGCCGGGGTTCGTCCCGGCATCTATGCAAAACTCTACAGACTTCAACGAGTGTATGGGGGATTTTGTCATGAATGGAACACGTGGGCCATTGCCTAAGCCCAATATTCTTAAGGCGATTGAGGGCAATCCGGGAAAGCGGGTGCTCAACTTGTCTGATGGAATCAACCCTAGGGGTAACTACTCAGGTTACTGACCGATCTTCAACGGCCAGTGAGTGCAGTTCACGCGGGTGAAGGTTTGCGGTAGGCGATCCCGCGCCGACCACCCAGCTGTCAAGCGTCCGGGTTAGGCCGTTTCGGGTATGAACGGTTTGCCGACCAGCGCGTCTTTGATAGCGCCGAGAATGTTTTGCCCGTTCTTACGGGCTGTTGATATGTACCCCCGAATGCGCGCAAACTGTTCGGCTCCAGTCTGCGTCCTAAACGTACCGGATATCTTCATCTTGGTTTTAATCATCCGAATGTCACGTTCGCTCAGATTGTTGTCGAACGGAACACGGAAATCGTTCATGAAGCGTAGCGTATCCTCCTGGAAATTCTTCAGCCGATCCAGCAGGTTGCGCGGTGGGCTCTGCTTTTTCCTTCCTCGTTTGACCGGAGCGTTTTCATCCTCGGGTTGCTCTGGATTGGCCGCAAATCCGGCTGCCAGTACCTCCTCATATCGCTTGACGAACTGAATTTTCAATTCCTCCGGCAGTTCCGTGGTGCCTCTATTCTTGCTTTCATCCACAGCGTCTTTGATGTCGCACAATACCTCGATCATGCTCTTCGCCCACGGCTGCTGCCAATTCTCAACAATACCAACCAGTTCACGCAACTGATGGGCGTTGCAGGCACCGTGTTTGAAACTGTACTGGAAATAGGGCTTCCAGTGATCATGAATCCCTGTGCCTTTGAACTTCGGAAGAATGCCAATTTCGTCCATGGCTTCCTTCCCTCGCTTGGCGTGAACAGCGTAATGCGTGAGCTTTTTGGTTGATGCCACATGAACCCAGTGCAACTTGCCTTTCACCCGCACGCCTGATTCATCGGTATGGAGAATTTCACCGTTTGCCAACAGCTCCTTTATCGCTTCTTCCGATGGCTTGACGGATTCGGACGTCTTGCCGGTGGCCTTCAACACAAAGGATTCCGATAGGTCTTGCCCGAAAAGGTCTTTGAAGATTTGCGTTGTCCTGTCTAACGGCACGTAGTGCTCGCAGTTGAGGTAGGTGCAAAGACTCGCAACGCCCTGCCCATACTGTACTGCAGCATTCACTCCTTCTGGAAATTCTCCGCAATTCACCGTGCCACATTTCGGGCAAACCTTGGTTTTCACACGGTGTTCCGTGACTTCAATTTGCATGGGAGGAATGTCAAAAACTTGCCGTGACTCACTCGCGCACGCCTCAACACCAGACAGATCTTCCTCACACGACGCGCAATGTCCCGGTTCATGTTCTTCAAAATGATCCGGATTTTCTTCGGCTTTCAGCGTGTTGCCTTCATGACCGGGTTGTCCCCCGTTGGGTTTCTGACCTTTGACGCGCAGACTTTTCGGCTGTGGCTTTTTGTAGCCATCGCTTGATGGCGGCTTGCTGCTGTTGTGGCTATCTTTGCCCAAGCTCACCTTCATGGCTTGGATCACATCCGCCTGCTTCTTGACCTGCGCCACCAACGTTTCAGCAATACCGATCAGTTTGTTCACCAAATCACGCGTCGCGCCCTGCCCATGCGCGAAGGCCGCATCTACTTCATCTGTGCTGGGAATCTTGATTTCCATGAATCTGCTGTGAGGTAGTATCGCTACGAATCAATCAGAGGGAGCACATTACGCGCTTTAAAGTAACTGGGTCTGAAGGGCAAATTTCGACCGGATGTCTGATGATACCAAGGGGGAACGGGTAGTTACATCTGGACTTGATGGAGTGTGTATTTCGCTGGATGATCTCCTATTGCCACAAGGGGGGTGAGTAGTTACCCCTAGGGTAGAGATTCCCAGCCCGCCAAAGCACCTTGGGCATGAGGCCCGCAAGGAGTGGAAGCGCATCACGCCTTTTTTGGAGGAGCTGGGCTTGATAAGCGGTCTTGATCGGGCCGCGCTGGCTTTGTACTGTCAGGCCGTGGGGCGTTTGGCGGAATTGGAAACAGCGTTCAATGGAGCGGTGGAGCGTTACGTTGTGCAGGAAAAAATGGAGTACGCAGATGCCGTGTATGCCGCCAGCTATTCGGTAACGCCCAGCGGTTACGCGCAGCAAAGCGTGATTGTGCAGCTCCTTAAGTCGCACCGTGAGCAGGTGAATCGCTATTTGATGCACTTTGGCCTAAGCCCTGCCGCACGGGGCCGGGTGCAGGCATCCAACCATGTACAACCCACACTCCCAGGCATTGAACCGGAACCCAGTAAGTCGCCCTTTGCCTATTTTTCTCCCGGTCCCCGTCTAATCGCTTAACTGTTGTTCTGATTGACCGTGCGGAATGCGTGTTTTTGCATGGGAATGGGGGTATCAAAGGCAAAACCGGGGAACAAATCGGGGAACAAAATTGCTTTTCCAAATCAAGAACCTAGCATTCATGCGGTATACGGCGTATCTTTCGAGAGGTTTCGCCGCATGTATGGCACTCACGGACACATTCATCAAGCAGGTAAAGCACTCTGGTCGTGCAAGTGGGGATAAGCACAGCGACGGTAAAGGTCTATACCTGCATGTCAGCGCTACGGGCAAATACTGGCGCATGGCTTACAGATTCGCTGGCAAACAAAAGACCTTAGCCATCGGTGTGTACCCGGCAACATCGCTATCAGATGCCCGAGAAGCCCGCGATAAGGCCCGTAAGCACTTGGCAATGGACAAAGACCCCAGCGATGCCAAGCGCGAAGATAAAGCGCGGCAGGCCGTAGCAGCAAACGACACACTGGACGCAACTGCTTTTGAATGGCTGGAGTTGCGTAAACCAACCTGGAGCGAGAGCCACTACATACGCGAGAGCCGCAACGTCACTAAAGACCTGTTGCCGTGGCTGGGGGCGCGATCCATCGGCACCATCAAGCCGATAGAGCTATTGACCGTCATACGCAAGGTGGAGGAGCGCGGTTCGTTGGATGTTGCCCACCGGGTACACCAGACCGCACACGGGATATGGTGTTATGCGGTCGCCACTGCCAGGGCTGAGCGTGACATCACCCCGGACATTCAAAAGGCACTCAAGCCGCATATCAAGCAAAACTACCCGGCAATCATTGATCCTGTGCAACTTGGGCAGCTACTACGCACTACAGATGCCTACACAGGAGGTCCGGTTGTCAAAGCTGCATTCAAGCTGGTGCCTATCCTGTTTCAACGTCCGGGCAATCTGCGCACCATGCGCTGGGCGGATATTGATTTTGACCGCGCCTTGTGGACCATCCCCAGCGAGGAAATCAAACGCACCAAGGAAGGCAAACTAAACGGACGTGACCACGAGATACCGTTACCCACGCAGGCACTGGCTATCTTGCGCGACATTCAACACTTGACCGGCGCTGGCGAGTATGTATTCACAGGTGGCCGTGATCCAAAGAAGCCCATGTCTGAGGCAGCACTTACAGTAGCATTGGCCGCACTGGGCTACAAGGAGATCCACTCTTGGCACGGGTACAGGGCAACAGGCCGCACGATCTTGCGAGAGGTGCTGAAATTCCCTGTAGAGGTTATCGAAGCGAATATGGCGCACGTCAGCCATGTTACCCACGGTGGCGCATACGACCGGGCAACGCATCTACAAGAGCGTTCCGCCATGTTGCAGACATGGGCAGACTACCTGGACAAACTTCGTGCTGGTGCTGAGGTGATTCAGTTGACCAGAGCCGCATAAAGGCCAACGTGATGAGGTTGCCAGGCAGGGGCTGTAATTTTTGAATGTGCCCCAGGGGGCACCCCCATAAACCCCGAAAACCCTGCAAATACAGCCGCAACCTATAATAAATATATGCCAGTACCCTAAGCATGGCGCAATGGGAGTCGCTGATACGGGCGATTGCCACGGACAGCGGGCGAATCTTGTTCACACGCCACGCCAAGGAACGGATGCGCCAGCGGGGCGTTACCTATGCCCAGGTGCTGGAGGTGTTGCAGCGCGGCGTGATTCGGCGCGAGCCTGAACCGGACATTAAAACCGGGCACATGCTTTGCCGGATGGAGCGTCACATTGCAGGGCGGAGTGTGGGGGCTGTAGTGGCGTTGCAAAGTGTGCAGGCAGACAGCGGCGCAGTGGTGACGGTAATGCTGATCGGGGAATGAATATGTACCACTTCACGGATGACGGTTTACGCAATGTGTGGCTGGAAAACGGCTACCGGGAGCAGGACACGCCTTACGGTAAGGCAGTGGCCTTTGATGATCTTGATGGACTGACGCGGGCTATCTGTCTGGCGCTGACTCGTAAGCCGTCCAAATTGACCGGGACGGAGTTTCGCTATCTGCGCCAGGGGATGGCCTTGTCACAGCCTAGCCTTGGGCAATTACTGGGTGTGAGCGGTCAAGCCGTGGCAATCTGGGAGAAAACCGGGCGCGTGCCCAAGATGGCCGATACCACCATGCGGTTGATCTACACGGCACATGCAGACGGGGATGCTCACGTAAAAAGCATCGTCACAGCCCTGAATGAAGCCGAGCGTTTCATGCTGGTGCTGCGAGAGACATCCGAGGGATGGACGGCTTCGACCGAAGCCCAGACAGCGCCAGCGATAGCCGCATAAAATCAAGTTTCAACCACGCCTAGGCCGGGCCTAATTACCCCGACCGAAAAGCGCTCACCCCTCCGAGCGTCTGGCGCTGGTTCTATCAAGCGAGGGCGCAATGCCTGGAGGGGCGCTATGGACTCGGAAACCGTATTTGGAAAGCTGGGTAAGTTGGTAGACACACCGTTGGCGGGGTTGCCGTGTGACTTACAGGACATAGCGACCGCCTACATACCCGAGTGGCAAACACTCACGCCCGATGTGCGTACTGCCAGAGCTGTAGAGGTTGACCGTCAGCGAGGCATTGAGTCTAAGCGACGGTACGACCATGCTGCACATCAACAGAAGGCAGCACAACAAGACCCAGCAGAAAATAAGTACTGGTTTGTGGATAGCGTCAATCATCTTGGCCGGTCGCATTGACTCAGCTTAAATGTTACTTGTGCTGACCTGTTGCCTCATGTAAATTGTTACCCATCGGGTTGTCCGATGGGAGCGAAAAAAACGTGAAAAGGCAAATCAGCATGACAACACGCAAGGAATTGACTGAGGTACTGCGAACACGATATCGCAGTGCGTCTTTCGGCGAGCGAATCAAGATTCTTGACGAATATGTGGCTCTAACTAAATATCACCGTAAGCACGCCATTCGTGTGCTTGGAAAGGAAGCCGCTGGAGCCAAGGCTACACCTGATCGCAACCGCCTTTACGACGAAGCCGTACAGCAAGCGCTGATAATGTTGTGGGAGGCCGCTGACCGTGTCTGCGGCAAGCGCCTCAAAGCATTGATGCCGACCTTGATCGATGCGATGGAACGGCATGGCCACCTTGATCTTGATCCGGTCATTCGGAGAAAACTCTTGCAAGTCAGTGCGGCCACTATAGACCGTGTCTTGGTAAAAGCGCGCCAGCACATCGACGGGCAGCGCAAGCGCCGTAAGGGCGTTGGTGCGGCAATCAGGCGCAGTATTCCTGTGCGAACTTTTGCCGACTGGCGAAATCCGCCACCAGGTTTTTTTGAGATAGACATGGTCGAGCATTGTGGGGGCGACAAGACCGGAGGCGACTTTGTTCACACCCTTACCCTGACCGATATCGCCAGCGGTTGGACCGAATGCGTAGCCATGCGGATGCGCAATCAGATGCTGGTCATCGAAGCTTTGGACAAAGCGGCGCTCGATCTGCCGTTCGCAATGCTCGGCGTGGATTCAGACAACGATGGCGCCTTCATGAATGAGACCGTCTTTGAATACTGCAAGGGGCGCTGCCTTGAGCAGACCCGTTCGCGGGCCTACAACGGATCTTCCCCCTAGTCAACCGAGCAAAACTGCATCAACTAATTGATTTAATTCACTTTCTTTGAGTGGTCAATTTTCTTTTAGTGGACACATTGACTTCCTTGTTTGGTGATTTTGGCAATCCAATGCCGGCATGTTCAAATAGTTTCTGGATTGCATCATTGGGAGTGGGGACACAGCGCACGATCTGATGATTCTCAGCACCCTTAACACTGAGCTCATGCACACAAAGCGTGGTCAATTGAGCAACCCCTCTGCCACTGTTACATCTAAATTGCGCCAGCGTTTAGCTAACTCTTGTACCAACCGATATGCCAACATCACTACCAGGGCATGTCCGCGTGTGTGCGAAGCCAACCGCACGTATAGCGGACGCATTTCCAGCATAGTCTTGGAGGTGCGAAACGCCCACTCCACATGTGCCAGATCCTTGTAGCGCGCGTGCACGACTTCTTTGCTCGCTTTTTTGGCTTTTACATCGGTTTTTATCACGTAGCAGCCATCGAGTTGGGTGTGTTTTGATTTTGCCTGTGCGTCTTCTTTCAAACTGAGTATGCGCTCGTTGAGCGTCACGCTGACCCACGCCTGTAGTCCCAGCTCTTTGCATTTTTCTCAATTCGCGCCAGCGCCAAATTGGTTTTGGCTCGTTTATGCTCGTCCAGGTACTGGTTGCTTTTGTCCAAAAGTGCCTGCAACCGCTCAAATTTGCTCTGATGTGAAGCTGCCAATTCACTCTGACGCACTGGGTTGCGCCGCAGCACGTAGCGCACCTGATCAACTCCGTCGCTGACCTCGGCCAAGCCATCCTTAAACAAGTCCATCCGCAATACACCAGACTTGAGCAAGCCCTCAATCTGAGGTTTTGTAATGGCCGTAATGTATGAATACCCCTTTTTAGCAAGCAGCTCTATCTGTTCGCTTTTGATCATGCCCCGATCACCCACCAGCGTGACCTCTTTGGCTCCAAAACGCGCAGCGAGCTTGTCGATCTGGTTTTTTACTGTCTTGGGGTCTTGAGTATTGCCAGAAAATACCTCAATGCCCAGCGGCACTCCGTAGCCATCGCACAGTAAACCAATGACAATCTGGCTTTTGCCCTTCTTGCCGTCCCGGTTGTAGCCAAAGGCTCCGAGTTCGTTACATGAACCCTCCAGATAACTGCTGGTGACATCGTAGAGAAACAGTCCATCTGATGTACGTTGTGCTGACTTGTTCGTAACCTGCTCAGGTGCGCTCTGTGTGTGATGCTGTGCGCTGTAGTTGCTTGCTTGAGAGTGTGTAAAAAGCGTTTTCTCAATGAACTCCTGTTGCTCGGTGAGCCAACCAAGGTTTTGGTACAAATCGTCTTCATCAAAACGTGGCAAATCCAAAATTCCGCATGCGTGAACGCGTGCCAGGCGCACCGCAGACAGCCGTGAGCCTTGGTCTATTGCGCGTGCCAACACCTGCCACAACGCAAGACGACCTGCACGCTCTGAACCCAAAGCGCTCGTAATACCCAACTCACGCGCAAGTTCTGCGAGTAGCCAGATCGCACCAATGGACTGCCCTTGATGCAGTTGCACGTGCATCAAATCAATGTCACTGACAACAGCGGTCTTTGCCTCAGCAATGGGGGTGTCTAGCTGGGGTACCTTTGGGACAGAAATAGGCCCGTCAAGTTGAGCAGACAGCGTGCTCAATTGATCCTTGTGTTTGAAGGCCAAGCGCATGGCTGCAATATCTTGTTCAGAGCACTTGCTTAGGTTAGCAATGGTGCGATGCTTGACCTTTCCGCCATCGCGAAAGCTTTCACGCAGAAGATAACGGGTGTATGATTTCTCGCCGTTACGAACAGTAGAAGCGTCGATATACATAGTGACTACAAATATAGTCAAAAAACTGCAAAATTACCAATGAAAAAATAAATTTTCTAAAGAAAAATTAGTGGCTACAAAATTGCTAAGTCATTGATTTAGATAGATGTGGCAAAGGTTATGGGGGAAGATCCGCTACAAGAAAAACGACCAAGCCTGGGTAGAGCAAAAGAATGGCGCGATCGTGCGCCGCTTGGTTGGATATGGCCGCCTGAGCGGGCTCCAAGCCACACAGACCTTAGCCAAACTCTATGCTTCTTCACGCCTGTACATCAACTTCTTCCAGCCTTCTTTCAAGTTGAAATCCAAGACACGCGATGGCGCGCATGTGCACAAAGTCTACTTCAAGCCGGCAACACCTTACGAGCGTTTGCTGGCCCACGATAGCGTGTCATCTGTAATCAAAGAGAAACTACAAGCGCAATTCAAAACGCTCGATCCCGTACGGCTGCTGCAAGAAATACGGCTTGCTCAGACAGCATTGAGTGAACTGGCGGCCCACGGAGTTTGCCAAGTACCGGCGCCTGCAGGTGAGGCCGACTTACAGACTTTCATGTCGAACTTGAGCACAGCATGGAAGGATGGCGAAGTGCGTCCAACGCATCGCAAGCAGCCTTCGTCCAAGCATTGGTGGAGATCGCGTGTTGATCCGTTCGCCGACGCTTGGTCGACCATCGAAGGCTGGTTGATTGCTGAGCCGGCTGTGTCTGCAAAAGACTTGATGAATAGGTTGGCCGCGATGATCCCATATCTGTACGGTAGCAAGGCTCAGTTGCGAACATTGCAACGCCGAGTAAAAACATGGAGAACTGATCGTGCCAAAGAAATGGTCTTGGTTGGCCTGCGCAAACCAGATACCAAGCCCACAGAAATCTGATCATGCGTATTCCGGTCCAACGTGATCAGCGATTCCGGCCGCGCGACCGAAACTGAAAAAGCGGCAACGCCTCACGGCGGGATCATGCATGAGTACATGCATGACCTTTTAGGGGCCTCCGGCGGCCTGACAGGGGCCTAGATTAAAGAAACTTCTGAAGAATAAGCTCTCCAATTACGATGTCACCACTTATCCTAACCGTCGGTCACGCTCACCGGAATATGCAGACAACAGGTAAGGAAATTTCAAGTAACCATCAGGAATACGACTTGGATTTCGGCAAAAACTGGCTTACTTGGCGATCCTCAATCGATAAAAAAGAGGAATAAAACAAAAAACGTCAATGAGATATCGAGTAACATTTCTCGGTGAGGCAACACGACCGGCCAAGATGATTGTCGCTGACCAGGTTTGACTTGTTCGCGCTGATTGACGACAAAGAGCAAGAAATAACCAAGTGGGAGTTACTGCCGGAACCGACACCCAGCGACGCACAGATAAAAAAGGAGAATCTGGCGACACTGCGCGCTGAACTTGAGTCACTGAAAAAACGTAACTACTCACCCCCCTTGTGGCAATAGGAGATCATCCAGCGAAATACACACTCCACCAAGTCCAGATGTAACTACCCGTCCCCCCTTGGTATCATCAGACATCCGGTCGAAATTTGCCCTTCAGACCCAGTTACTTTAAAGCGCGTAATGTGCTCCCTCTGATTGATTCGTAGCGATACTACCTCACAGCAGATTCATGGAAATCAAGATTCCCAGCACAGATGAAGTAGATGCGGCCTTCGCGCATGGGCAGGGCGCGACGCGTGATTTGGTGAACAAACTGATCGGTATTGCTGAAACGTTGGTGGCGCAGGTCAAGAAGCAGGCGGATGTGATCCAGGCCATGAAGGTGAGCTTGGGCAAAGATAGCCACAACAGCAGCAAGCCGCCATCAAGCGATGGCTACAAAAAGCCATCGCCGAAAAGTCTGCGCGTCAAGGGTCAGAAACCCAACGGGGGACAACCCGGCCATGAAGGCAACACGCTGAAAGCCGAAGAAAATCCGGATCATTTCGAAGAGCATGAACCGGGACATTGCGCGTCGTGTGAGGAAGATCTGTCTGGTGTTGAGGCGTGCGCGAGTGAGTCACGGCAAGTTTTTGACATTCCTCCCATGCAAATTGAAGTCACGGAACACCGTGTGAAAACCAAGGTTTGCCCGAAATGTGGCACGGTGAATTGCGGAGAATTTCCAGAAGGAGTGAATGCTGCAGTACAGTATGGGCAGGGCGTTGCGAGTCTTTGCACCTACCTCAACTGCGAGCACTACGTGCCGTTAGACAGGACAACGCAAATCTTCAAAGACCTTTTCGGGCAAGACCTATCGGAATCCTTTGTGTTGAAGGCCACCGGCAAGACGTCCGAATCCGTCAAGCCATCGGAAGAAGCGATAAAGGAGCTGTTGGCAAACGGTGAAATTCTCCATACCGATGAATCAGGCGTGCGGGTGAAAGGCAAGTTGCACTGGGTTCATGTGGCATCAACCAAAAAGCTCACGCATTACGCTGTTCACGCCAAGCGAGGGAAGGAAACCATGGACGAAATTGGCATTCTTCCGAAGTTCAAAGGCACAGGGATTCATGATCACTGGAAGCCCTATTTCCAGTACAGTTTCAAACACGGTGCCTGCAACGCCCATCAGTTGCGTGAACTGGTTGGTATTGTTGAGAATTGGCAGCAGCCGTGGGCGAAGAGCATGATCGAGGTATTGTGCGACATCAAAGACGCTGTGGATGAAAGCAAGAATAGAGGCACCACGGAACTGCCGGAGGAATTGAAAATTCAGTTCGTCAAGCGATATGAGGAGGTACTGGCAGCCGGATTTGCGGCCAATCCAGAGCAACCCGAGGATGAAAACGCTCCGGTCAAACGACGAAGGAAAAAAGCAGAGCCCACCGCGCAACCTGCTGGATCGGCTGAAGAATTTCCAGGAGGATACGCTACGCTTCATGAACGATTTCCGTGTTCCGTTCGACAACAATCTGAGCGAACGTGACATTCGGATGATTAAAACCAAGATGAAGATATCCGGTACGTTTAGGACGCAGACTGGAGCCGAACAGTTTGCGCGCATTCGGGGGTACATATCAACAGCCCGTAAGAACGGGCAAAACATTCTCGGCGCTATCAAAGACGCGCTGGTCGGCAAACCGTTCATACCCGAAACGGCCTAACCCGGACGCTTGACAGCTGGGTGGTCGGCGCGGGATCGCCTACCGCAAACCTTCACCCGCGTGAACTGCACTCACTGGCCGTTGAAGATCGGTCAGTAACCTGAGTAGTTACGAAAAAACAATCTAACGCACCGTATCTGGCTCCAGCAACAACCGCCCCAGAGACACAAGCAGACCGGAATAGTCGATGGCTGAATTGGTTCGAAGAAGAAGAGCGCATCAACAAGCGCGGTGCGCTGGCGCGTGTTGTGAAGCGCGTGCAGAAAAACAACCCGAATGCGCCAGACAGAAGCACCATCTCACGGGCAATGGAGAGCGAGCGCAAGCTACGGAATAGCAAGCGCATCGGCGAATCCATGGCACGCACAATCATCCGCACCAAATAAAACGCACCATTCTGCACCGAAAGCGCACCATCCCCCTATGGGGCTAGACGGGGCGTTATGCACCATGTGACGGGGCGCGCGCCCCAAAGTTGCAATGCGCTTCTTTTTCATGGAAGCGCATCAAATGCAACACAAAACACCGTCATTCAAAAAGACCACAATAGCAGCAGCTATCCCGGCAACACCCCAGAAGCCATTGGCAACACTGCCAGACTTCGACACCCTGCCAGGCAGCGCGTTCGTCAAACAGCCGCAGATTCTTCAAGTAGTCCCCATATCGGCATCCAGCCTTTGGAGATGGATAAAGATCGGCGCGTTTCCCCGTCCGATCAAACTGTCAGACCATTGCTCAGTCTGGCGCGTGCAAGACGTTCGCCAGTGGATGGCAGCGCAGACCGTTGCCGCGTAGGAGCCAACCATGCGCAACTCAATCATCATCTATGACGCCATGTGCACGGCCATTGCCGACTGCCACAGGATTGACGAAGTTAAAGACCTGCGCGACAAGGCTATGGCACTGGAGCTGTACGCCAAGCAGGCTAAGAACTTTGAGGCCGAACGCAAGGCCAGCGAAATCCGCTTGCGTGCGGAACGGCGCACAGGGGAACTGTTGCTGGCACTGAAGCGTGAAGATCAGGAAAAAAACGCTGTCATTGCAGAAAAAAGCAATTGTTCATCGCAATGGCACGAATGTCTTTTGTCCCGTCCGAAAGAAAAGACTGCAAAGTCTGCGATAGACACCATGCGTTGACCCATGCACATCACATAACGCCACTTTCCGAGCAGGCTGACATGGGTTATTTGGTGCCAGATCATTCTCATGTGTGGCTTTGCCCGACGCACCATGCAGCGGTACACGCACTCAGGAACTATGTCACATCTGGATTTAATCCAGCACTGGGCACACCAACCGTTCACGAAGTAATTTTTGAATTGAATTTTCACAATGAATGTCAAGCAGTGCTCGATATTGCAGGAAGCACAGGTAACGGTATGACTGAAAAGGCAGAAGCCGAATGGAACATTGAGCAACTGCGCAAATCCGCCCGTGCCCGCGTGTTGCATGCCAATGCGCTGCAAGCCTGGAACGAAAACCGCAGTTTTGGGAAATCAACCTGAAAGCTGAACATGCAACACACCACATCCCACCAGGGCAAAGCTCACACCAAAAGTACTGCGCAAGCTGGCAACAGCGTAGTGGCGGCAATGCAAGACAAAAAAATGCCCACCCCACGTGGACGCAGGGCAGGCAGCAAGGTGATTCTCGTTGCCGATTCTAACGCAGCATACCCAATTTTGATAGCGCACCCCGCACGCACCATGAGCGGTACAGGCCAGAATGGCAATCAGCTCAAGAATGCGCAGGTTCACCACCACGACGGTGCTAAACTTCGCACTGGGTGTGGAAGCCCGAAAGATAAGGCGCAACAGCCGCGCCAGACAATTGAGCGCGGTTTTTTTACGTCCCCTGGTTGCGTGGGGCACGGTTTCGCTTATGACGGGCCGTGTGGGTGGCATCGCAAGATGCGCCGGTCCCTTATCCCGGTCTTCCAACGCCCACACGGTCTGTCACCAACGTTGGAAGCGTTGGCGGCAGGTTCTAAACCTGTTGATAAGGAGCCAATCATGGCTGACACCACTACGCCCAAACAATCTACGGGCACAACCGACAACTTCACCACCGAAGCCGCAAAGATCGAGTACATGCGCCAAAGGAAGTCGGCGCAAGACTTTCTTCGCAGTTCGACCCAGTATATTCTTGACGGATTCGAGGAATCCCAGGAACAACACTTGGTACTGGCAAACACCATCCTTCGAGAACTCACACCACCAGACCCGAAGAACCCTCCCGATGATCATCCATCGGTGGCCTGGAGACTGGCGCAAGTGCTGGCCGATAGTCTTTCCCGGATTCACGACTTGCAGATAGCGCGTAGCTTCTTGCTTGGGGAGGACGAATGACCACAGACCCACTTGAAGCATTCCGCACAGCCATTGCGGCATCCGGCATGCAACCGCCCGAGGCCATCATCCCTGGCGTGTTACAGCGCTTTTCGCCAACGGGGAAGCATGGAGACCTGGCAGGCTGGTATGTGTTCTTTGACGATGGCATCCCCAGTGGTGCCTATGGCAATTGGCGCGATAGCTCACAGATGAGCTGGTGTTCCAAGTCGGATAACGACATGACGGACACAGAGCGCGATGCTCACCGTCAACGCATGGAAGCCGCCCGCAAACAACGCGATGCCGACAAGGCGCAGCAGCAAGAAGCCACTGCCCAGGCCGCTAAAACACGCTGGGATGCGGCACAACCGGCAACTGGGCACCCATATACCTTACCGCCAAGGGAATCAAGCCCCACGGGGCACGAATCGACGGAGATGTTTTGCTTATCCCCATGTATGACGTGCATGGCAAACTGTGGAACTTGCAGCAGATACACCCCGATGGAACCAAGCGTTTTATGACTGGTGGCCGGGTGTCTGGTTGCTACTGTGCACTTGGCAAACCCAATGGAAAGCTGGTCATTGCCGAGGGCTTTTCCACTGGTGCGACGATCTTTGAATCCACTGGTAAAGCCGTTGCCGTGGCATTCAGCGCTAGCAATCTGCCCAAGGTGGCGTTGGCGTTGCGGGAGAAGTATCTGGACATGGTAATCACCATCGGTGCTGACGACGACCATTACCAGACGCGCCCAGAATGCAAAAAGAAAACGCTGGTTGCAGAGCCAAAGTGCCAGCACTGCGGTCGTGAGCATGGTCAAAAAAACACAGGCATCGTCAAGGCCACAGAGGCAGCGCGGGCCGTCAACGGTTACTTGGCAAAGCCCATGTTTCCACCAGAGCGCGGCGAGAAGGACACCGACTTCAACGACCTGGCCAAACTGTCTGCTAAGGCCGTGGTTGCCAGTTTTGAGGCAGCGGTTTACATGGGGCCGGTAGAGCAAGCCCAGCACCAGGCTGACGAGGATGGCGGCGTAGATGCCGTGATCGAGTGGCCGGAGCCGCGCGAAATCAAAGCAGACTTGCCAGCAGCACCAGCATTTGATGTGGTTGCATTGCTGCCTAAAATGCTTGCAGACTTTGTGCTGGATGAGGCAGACCGCATGCCCTGTGCCCCTGATTTTGTGGCCAGTGCCTTGCTGGTTTCGCTGGGTTCTGTGATCGGAGCAAAGATTGCGTTAAAGCCCAAGCGCCGTGATGACTGGATAGTCACCCCCAACCTGTACGGAGGAATCATTGCTCCACCGTCCGAAAAAAAGTCACCAGCGGCAAATTCCTTCATGCGCTTTCTCGCACTGCTGACCGCAAAGGAAGCGGAGATGCAAACGGAGCGGGAAAAGACCTATGAAGCGGAGATGGCCGCGTATGAGGCGCAGCAGGGGGCAGTAAAGGCCGTGATGAAGAAAGCAGCATCCGGCACAAAGCCAGACAGTCTCAAGATGGCCGCAGCAATCGACGACTTTCAAGCCTTGCAAAAACCAGAGAAGCCACAACCACGTAGATTCAGAACGGATGATGCCAGCGTTGAGAAACTTGGCGACATGCTGGTATCCAATCCGCACGGAATACTGGTGTTCCGGGATGAATTGACCGGACTACTGGCAAGCTGGGACAAGGACGGACATGGGCAAGACCGTGCCTTTTACCTGGAGGGCTGGAACGGAACGGGATCATTCAACATCGACCGCATTGGCCGGGGTGAGCTATTCATTAAGAATGTCTGCCTGAGCGTGTTCGGTGGCATCCAGCCTGAGCTATTGGAGCGCTACTTGTCCGGGATCATCACCGGCATGGATAACGATGGCTGGTTCCAACGCTTTATGGCGGCAAGGTGTATGCGTGTCGGCATTGCCACCAACTCGACTATCCCAGCCAACGCACTGCACCAGGCGATAAGCCATTCGAACGGGCCGACAAAATCAGAGAGCGGCTGGGCTGGGGTGGCGGAGTTGCCAGCCCACAAGGAGACAGGCCCAAGGGGATGCACCGTAAAACCTACTGGCGATTGCTAAACAAACTCAACGGCAATTCAAGCGCGGCCATTCAAAGCGCAGCCATTCAGGTGGCACGCATCAAGGCCAGGATGGGCTGAAACTTTAGCTCAGACACAAGGGTTCGATTTGAAATCGCGCCCTTTGTGCGGACGTTTTTCGCACGCACAACCGGACGAAATCCGCACACTTGGCTGAATGTGGACGCAGACCACCTTTGCCCGATCTGGGCTGAAATCTAAGCCCAGCAGCGCCACATGACATTTCAAATGGAATATGGTTGATGTGGCGCCACTCTGGTGCTGGCGCTTCGTATGGAATTCATACGAAGGCTAATCGAGATTGACGAGAACCTGTGCAGGGCTGAACTGACCGCATCGCAGCGCACCAAGTACACCAAGCGCAGGGCGCAGATTTGGGATGCGCTGCATCCGGTGAAAATTCAGGTGTCTCAAGATGATAGACCTGAATTAAAACCAGTTGGCTACAAATCACCACCGCCGCAAACAACAGGTTTCGCAGCAGCAACAGCCGCATCTACTGGGCAATCTGCGCCAACGACCTATCGGTTACTTGCCCGCGCCAAAGCCCTAGGCGACACCACCCTGGACAAGATCACCAGCACCAGCCTGGATACCGGCGTTGAGATGGATGCGCTTGCCAAACTGCCAGAACCAGCCCGCGCGGAGCTGATCGAGCGCAAGACAAATCCTTCGCCGCATCAACCGCCAAATTTGCGCCAACAAAAGACAAGGGGCGCACGAAGCGCCCCGGATTTCAGACGATGGCGCTTGTCATCGCATCCATCGCTGGCTGGTTCAACGCTTGCGCGGACCCAGACTTCAAGCCCCTTTCGGGAACGTCCCGATGTTAAACCAAACGCAAAGCCATTGCAACGAGCTTTCTAACCGCCATCAGATCGGGCGTGGAAATGTTGATGTTGATGGGCGCAGATGCCGTCCGGCGTGATGCCCGGTTCACAGGCATGGAAAGCCGCTCGGTAGAGACCGTATAAACCATGTCGCACTTTACCCATGTTCTGGTGGCTTGATCTTGCCCTTGACGCAGGATTGGTGGACCACCAGCCAACTCCAAAGCAAGCGATGGGTCGTGCGGCGCTGTGGTGGACAGCGGAACCACATACACCAGTCGAGCATTGGATTTGTGTTTCCACAGGACAACCACTTGCCGGGTTTTGACGATCTCTGGAACGATGAACCCGTGAAAGTCACAGTTCAGGATAGTCCCAGGTGCGGGTTGAAATTTTATTGCCATGGTCAATTTTATGGCGCCCCTACATCGGCTAACCACGTGGGTGTACAAGGCCAAAGATGGGCTGGCACTTCACCACCCCATCGGCGCTTCAACCGGCAAAGGGGCAAGAACCGATCTGACCCTTGATGACGAAGGTGGCGGCGTTTTGCCGTACCCATGGACAAAGGGGGTAGCGTTTTGCGACCCCCTTGCATGTGCTGGTGGACTGCGCCAGCGATGGCTGAGGGTGTTGCAAAACGGCAAAAGAGGGGGTAGCGAAACATTTTGTTGGTATTTTCGTTGGTACATTTTTTCATTCGGAATATAAACTCCAGTCAAATCAACACATTACGCAGCCTATTGGATTCCTTTCTCCCCGACCAAGACACCATACAAAGGCCTTCAAGGAGCGATTCTTGAAGGCTTTCTCATTGGTAAATCAGCAGTCAACACAACAACCGCTAACAGAGGGGGGCCTGATTAACGCGGAGTGCCGGACTGGTACTGCGCGCGCGCACGCGCCAGCGCTGTGGCAATCACAGTGCTTTTGTGCGCCTGCACGGCAGGTGCCGCATGGCCTTCTGTATCTGATGTTTGCGGAACTTTCTGGCGTAAAGCCTCGCCAGATAAGCGACGATAGCTCTTTAATGCATAGCGCTGGCGAGCCGTTTCCGCCTGCTCCTGCGACCAGGCATCCCAGCCCGTGGCGCTGCCGGATGCATTTTCCTGTCCGATGCAGTCAACGGGACACACCGGCAGGCAGCGCGCGCAACCCGTGCAATAGGCTTCGAGTACGGTATGCATGCGCTTGTTGCTGCCGACGATAGCATCCACCGGACAGGCATCCAGGCACAAGGTACAGCCGATGCACCAGTCTTCGTCAACGAAGAACATGAAACGCGGCCCTTCAGAGCCAAATTCCGGGTTCAAGGGCATTTCCGGCAGACCAGTAATTGCGGCCAACCGGACAACGCCTTGCTGACCACCCGGAGCACATTGGTTAATGCCAGCTTGGCCCTCGGCAATCGCCTGGGCATACGCGGCGCAGTCTGCGTAACCGCAGCGCGTGCACTGGGTTTGTGGCAGTGCGTCCAGAATCAAGGCCACTTGCTTGAAATTGCTATTCATTTTATAGCTTTACCCGCACGATTCGTAAGGCTTGCAGCTCGATATAGCACACAAACCACCCATATATCCATCAGCTTTTACCTCACGGCGTCGTTCCGTGGCTTTCCTTGAGGATGCCACGCACGGCGGTGCGGCTGTGTGCGCCAAAATTGCCTAAAAGTTCGGCAATCATGGCTTCCAGACGGTTGCGGTCTTCGGGGTCGCGTTTGGCCAGCTCGCTCGTCAGGTCAATCTCGGATTCCTTGACGCCAAAGTCAAAACTCGGGTCCGAGATAAAGGCAGCAGGCATGCTGCTCTCCAGCGTGCTGACCACCTGGGAGCCGTAGGCGGCAGCCTGGGCGGCGACGACATCGCGCACATAACGGTCACTCCATGCCGGGTAGCTGCCATCCTTGCCCATATTACGCAGCGCCGCTTCGAGGCTGGTGTCCTGTTTGTTGCGCGCTGCACGCTGCAGCAATTCGATCTGGTATTTTTCCAGCGCCAGGTGGCGGTTGGACAGCAGCACCACCGTATCGTTCTTCTTGCCTGATGCACCGGCCATGGCCAGGAGATTGACCCACAGCAATCCCGTGGTCGAATGGCCAGGCGCCAGGCTGGCATGGTAGGGTTGCGTCAGGTCTTGCAGATAGTGCAGCGCCAGCCCGGCAAAGCGCCAGCCCCAGTAGGTGTGCCCGGTGCGAAAGGCCAGGGCAGACAAGGTGGAAAACTGGTTGATGCGCAGCAGGGGGAAGGTGCGCTTGATGAAGGGGGCTGCCAGATACAGCACCCGGCTCTCGTGGTAGAAACCCATGTGAAATGGCGCCTGTGTGGCATACGGCAAGCTGGGGTTGCCGAAGGGCAGGGCGCCGAATCCGTAGCGCTTTCCCCACTCCGAGGGGCTGTCGTCCCACAAATTGATGTCCAGCCCGTAGTCCGGCTCATCCGAAGCCGAAGCCAGTACCGCCAGCGCCGAGACCATTTCGCCTGGACGCAGTGTCTGGTAGCGGTAGGTCGAATTGGCATCCTGCGGCAGCGTGTTGACCGCGCTGTGCGTCAAGGCATTCCCCGAATTTCCCGAATTCCCCGAAGGCTGCGTTTGTTGTGGATCGGGCTGGATGTAGAGCGCAAATTTGCTGGTGGGTGCCACGCGCAAAGCCATCAGGAATGCCAGGCGCCGGGCCTCATCCGAGCGGTCTGGATCGACCTGGAAAGCCAGTGCAGCCGGCCGGGAGGGGTATTTTTCCAGGTTGTTTTGCGCCCACACTTCCTGGCTGATGAGCAACGCCTGAATGGCTTTTTCCTCGGCTTTGAGGAAGGCTTCCAGCGATTCTGCGCTGACTGGCGGAGCATTGGTCACCTCGGGCATTTTCTCAAAGGCCCGGTAGGCTACGAAGCTGTGGTTGCTCCAGGAAAATGCAGCTGGGCACACCAGGGCCAACGCCACGAGCAAGGTAACGGGAATGCAGGAGCGGATCGACAAACGCATGGAGTTCTCCGAAAACAAAGGCTAAGGGGGCTTGCAGGCATACGGCTATGCTACTGTGCCGTTGCGCGCCAGCGGCTCCAGGCCAGTAGCAAACCCAGCAAAGTAAAGGCACTAAAACATAAGAACGACCAGTTGGCAAGTGATCCGCCCAAAAAACTCCAGTCAATTTTGCTGCAATCGCCAGTGCCGCGAAAGATCATGGGGATGGCACGTTGCAACGGAAAGGTTTCTATCATGCCGTAGAAGTCGCGTCCACACGACACAACCTCCGGCGGATACCACTGCAGCCAGCTCTGGCGCGCCGCTACGTAAGCCCCCCCTCCAGCCAGCGAAGCCATCAGCAAGCTGCCCGTGATGTGTATGCCTTTTTTGCCACTTGCGCTTGTCAATGCAGCGCAGATGGCTACCAAAATAAGAGCGTACCGCTGTACGATGCACATCGGACAGGGGTTCAGGCCAACTACCAGTTGCAGATACAGGCCAAAGCCGAGCATGCACAGGCAAATCAGACTGAGCGACAGCAAAATACGCCGGGGCGCGGCGTTCATCAGCGCGAAAAGATGGGCGATATTCACAATCAGGGTTCTCCTTTTGTTGAATTTGGGGCGGTGTTGTGCGGTTTGGTGCGTATTGTGCATGGGAAGTTCCCGTCAGAATTCCAGCACTTGCCATCCGTGCATTGCAAACCGAATAAGATCGGGCGCTATTACCGAACATTACCCAACACCCAAGCGCATCAAGAGGTTTTCATGGCACGCACTGTTCATTGCATCAAACTCGGCCGGCAAGCCGACGGTCTCGATTTTCCGCCCTATCCGGGTGATCTTGGCAAACGTATTTTCGAAAACGTCAGCAAGGAGGCCTGGGCCGCCTGGCTGAAACACCAGACCATGCTCGTCAATGAAAATCGCCTGAATCTGGCGGACGCGCGCGCCCGGCAGTATTTGGCGCGGCAGATGGAAAACCACTTTTTTGGCGCAGGCGCCGACTCGGCCCAAGGCTACGTTCCGCCCGCAGCCTGACCGCCTGTCCACCTGAAGTGGCACCGGTCTGGGGCGCCTGTGATCTGGCTGAAATCTGGGCCAACCGCGCAGACGTGACCCTGCTGGATACCGATTTTGACCAGGGACAGAGTTTTTTGCACGTCTGGACCGCCTGGCGCCAGGCTACCCAACGCCCGCGCCTGCTGCACTACGTTGGCATCGCGCCTGCTGCACCCGTTGGCTGCATGGCGACCAGCGACATGGCGCAAACCTTGTTTGCCGCCTGCTTCGCCCTGGAGCCGGGTTTTCACCGCATCACGCTGGAAGAAGGGAAAGAGGGTCGGGTGTTGCTGACTCTGTGCCTGGGCGAAAAAAAAACCATGCTGGCCGAGCAGCGTTTGCAGGCCGATGGCGTCTGGATCGCAGCACCCGACGATGCGTTCTGGGATGCCTGGAGCGTAAAGTTGCTCGCGCAGCGTTGTCGGCGTGGCGCATGGGTTTGTGCACCTGCATGGAACCCATTGTTCGCATCGGCCGGATTTGAACGTGATACGGGTGTTGGCGTGTGCATGCGCTACAACCCCCGCTGGGCTATTTCCACCAGTCGCAACAAGGCAAGCCCCCCTATGGTCCAGCCTGGGCGTTGTGCAGTGGTCGGTGCGGGTATGGCGGGTGCCAGCGTCGCCCACGCGCTGGCGCAGCGTGGCTGGCAGGTGCAGGTGTTTGACCAGGAATCAAGTCCGGCAGCGGCTGCATCCGGCGTGCCCGTTGGCTTGGCTGTACCCCAGCTATCCACGGATGACAATCCGCGCTCGCGCATCACCCGCTGCGGCATTCGCCTGCTGCTGCAACAAGCGCGCAGCCTCTTGCAACAGGATCAGGATTGGAGCCCTTCTGGCGTGCTGGAGCGCGGCATCGACGGTCAGGCCGTGTGGCACACCCAGGCGGCCTGGATCAAGCCCGCAGAGCTGGTGCGCGCCTGGCTGAATCATCCCTCCATACGCTTTGTCGCCCAGGCCAGGATCGAGCGGCTCACGCACGTGGATGCGCTGTGGCAACTCCACGACGCGCACAACCGGGCATTGGGCGACTTTGAGCTGGTGGTTCTGGCCAACGCCCTGGGCTGCATCCCGTTGCTACGCGATGTGTCGTCCCCTGCCGTGCATAAGCTGCAAGCCATGCACGGAACCCTGAGCTATGGTCGCCATGCCGAGGCCATCCCCAACCTGCCACCCACCCCGGTTAATGGCCACGGCTATTTCATTCCTGCAGTACCTGTTGCATCAGGGACGCAATGGCTGCTGGGCGCCACATTTGAGCCGGATGCCTTGAAAGCCGCCGACATCTGGGCACAGCACGCATGCAATATGCAGCGTTTGCCGCAACTGTGGCCCCCAGGCGGCACGGAACTGGGCGAAACGCTGGAACGCGGCCCCTTGGAGCTGTGGTCGGCCACCCGTTGCGTAAGCCTCGACCGCCTGCCGCTGCTGGGGCCGCTGCTTGCAACGGCACAATCGCAACTGTGGTTGTGCACCGGCCTGGGTTCGCGTGGTTTGAGCTTTGCACCGCTGTGTGCCGAGCTGCTAGTGGCAAACCTGATGGGCGAACCCTTGCCACTGGAAAAAAGTCTGGTCGCCAAACTGGATGCTAACCGCGCGTAGCGCATACGAAAACCGGATGCGGCCTAAAGGTTGAATCAGGCTGTATGCCTTATGTAATGAGCGGATGCAGCTATTAAAAGATGAGTTTTGTTACGCGCTCGCAACCGCCGCTTCCAGCGCATCCAGGAACATGGCCGCGACATCACATCCGGTCTGGTTGGTGATTTCCTGAAAACACGTCGGGCTGGTGACGTTGATTTCGGTCAGGCAGTCGCCAATCACATCCAGGCCCACCAGCAACAAACCGCGCGCCGCCAGGATGGGGCCGAGGGATTGGGCAATGGCATGATCGCCAGCGCTCAGAGTCTGGGCCACGCCTTTGCCGCCTGCGGCCAGATTGCCGCGCACCTCGTTGCCTTGCGGAATGCGCGCCAGGCAAAAGGGCACGGGTTTGCCGCCAATCAGCAGCACACGCTTGTCGCCAGCGCTGATGGCGGGCAAATACTTTTGCACCATGACGGTTTGTGCGCCATCCCGGTTGAGGGTTTCGATGATGCTGCCCAGGTTGAGTCCGTCGTCCCTGACGCGAAAAATCCCCATGCCTCCCATGCCGTCGAGTGGCTTGAGAATGATGTCCTGGTGTTCTGTATGAAAGTGCCGGATGGCCTCGGGGTCGCGCGTTACCAGGGTGGGCGCAATAAACTGGGGAAATTCCATGATTGCCAGTTTTTCCGGGTGATCGCGCAGCGCGCGCGGCTTGTTGAACACCCTGGCACCCTCGCGCTCGGCCTGCTCCAGTAGGTGTGTAGCGTAAAAGAATTCGCTGTCAAACGGCGGATCCTTGCGCATCACAATAGCGTCAAAACCCTTGAGGGGCATGCGGGAGTAGCTATCAATTCTGAACCACTCCGGCTGCACTCCCGTGTTCGTATCCGTGTCTGTCAGCGTGATGGCCTGCACATCGGCTTGCACCACACCGCCACGCTGCCATACCAGGTGGCGTGGTTCGCAGGCGAATAGGCGGTGTCCGCGTTTGCGGGCTTCGCGCATCATGGCAAAGCTGGTGTCCTTGTGAATTTTGAACGAAGACAGCGGGTCGGCGATGAACAGTGTATCCATGGGTGATTTATTGATAGGGTCAAGCGGGCGCGTTGGCTTGTGCTGGTATTGTGGCAAGACAAGGGAAGAATTCGCGGTCCGCGCCAAGCATGTGCTGTGCAACCACTTCGTAGGCCAGGAACTGGTACAACTCGGCAAAATTCAGTGTGCCAGAGTGGAAGCGCACGACCAGCGCCACCGCCTTGGCCGTCAGCTGCCGGTGTAGCAGGATGTGCTGATCAATGGCCGCAAAATTCGCGGTGGTAAGAATGACCTCTTCGTCTCTGAAGTGCTGCACCACCTCTTCGATCAAGGAGGCGATGCAGCGGTTGATTTCCTGTACCGGATGTTCCTGGGAAACAGCCGTCAGAAGTTCATTGGCATGGGAGAACAGTTGGCGGTGCTGCGCGTCTATCACGGGATTGCCACACTCATAGGCCGTGCGCCAGACCAGTTTGGCAAATAATGCACCATCCTTGCCGCGCTGGGCTGGTGTGCTGGAAGTTTGGTTTGTCATGGCAATAATTGGCACACAATGGTCACATTGTTCAGTGGTTAAATCGAACCATCAGTGTACAAGCACAAGCGAACCAATATCATCAGTGCCATCAGTCATTGAATACAGCACAATCTGATTGAAATTAGAGCATTTTTGGGTGAATAAAGAGCAAATATTCACTTAAAAAGTGAAAACACTAATATTACAGTTTTCACTTGTAATATTGCACTTCCTGGTTCGGATAACACGGCTTTAAAAGCGTGCTGACAAGTTGATGTGTAGTTTTTGATCGCCGCTTTGCGGTAGGAGCGAGCCAACAACGTAGGGTTGACTACTGCCCGCAATCAACCGCCCATAATCTGCGGTTACGGAAAGCTGGGGCAAGGTGTAACGCAGGCCAATGCCAACGCTGGATAGCGCGTCATTTGCGGGTTTGGGATTCCCGTTTGGATTGATGTTTCCGAGCCAGCCAGCGTCTACAAAACCCAGCAGTCGCAAGCCCGGTGCGAGCTCGCGTGTGGTGAGTTCTGTGGAGAGCAACAATCCATTGTCTGCGGCAAGGGCGCGCTCACTGGTGCCACGCACGGATGTGGCACCTCCCAGACCAAATTGTTCACCAGAGATAAGGGCATCGCTGGCCAATTGAAACTGCGTACGCACCCCCCACAACCAGCCATTGCCCAAAGCGCTCAGATAATTGGCACTGCCACGTAACGCCTTCCAGTTGACGTTGGTGATGCGTGTATCTTCGGACTGGTAGGCTGCGAGATCGTTGCCTTCGCCTCCGGTGGTATTGATCGCAAAGTCAAGGCTGTAATTCCATGATGCCATATCGGTATCAACACGCGTGTTCAGACCTAGGGTAAGTGGCCGTGCACGTCGTGTCATTTGTCCCGCAAGCGGGATGCCATTGATCTGGGCAACATCGAATTGTTTGTCGTCAAGGCCTATGCCGATATAGCTGCGGCTACCCCCATCGGGGGGCAGATAATGGTTGTAATTCATCCCGAATGTGCGTCCTGCGCCTGAGCTTTTGAACGCACCAAAGTCACCCAGTACATCCGAGTGGGTATAGTTGATAGTCGCGATGCCACCCAGCCGGTACAGGGGTATGCGGTAGTTCAGCCCCAGTTGGCGCACGTCGTTAAGGCGTTCCAGGGAGGTCGAATAGGATAAGGTTGCCTGGTGATCCTTATTGAACAGGTTCGCATGGCTGGCGGTGAGCGTCAGGCGGTCATTGCCGGTGGCATTGGATCCCGTGTTGCTCTCGTTCACAGTCACGTTCCATGGCTTCGATTCGGTAACAATAACGTGTGCATCGATTTTGTTGGGCTCTTCCGATTCCTTGAGCCCCAGTTGGATATGCTTACCCTGTGATTCGTTGGCTATGCTCGTTTGAATGGCCAGTTTCTGGAAATTGGGCGATTTTCCTGCAACCAACTCTGGCAGGCTGGCGCGGATGTTGTCCATGTCGTAGCGTTGCACCCCTTCAATATTGATCTTGCCAATGACAAACTTGACGATGGTAAGGGTCACTGAACTGCCGACTTCCTGCGGCGGTAAAACCACGCGGTGCAATGCATAGCCTTTTTTCCGAAGCGCGGACTCCAGGGCCGCAGTGGCCATTTGTAGCGTTTCAATGCTGGCATCGGCCCGTAAATACGGTGCGAGGATGTCAGATGCCTCGCCGTTTACCAACGGGTTATCGCCCACGATGTCGAAACCCTTAATGACAAACCTGGGTTGCGTGTCGCTAGCTGCTGCAGTCGCCGTTTGCGCTGTGGTTGGTTGCGCGTAAACATGGTTGGCGTGGTACAGCGCACACAGTGCTGCCAGCGCAATCATGCACCGGGTGGAATATGGATGATATGGATGGAGTGGAAACATGGTCATTTGCACTGGTTAGGCGAGCGCACACCCATTTCACCCAGGACAGTCCCAAGCATCGGGCTTTTGGCATTGGGCATAGGGATGCGGTCAAATTCAATAAATCGTGGCAGCGCCAGTGGCCGAATCGCCGTGCCGTCGAGACCAACATGACCAGTCTCCCCCCTGCCAAGATGCAAAATGTCGTTGGTGGACTTTATCTCGATATGTCCGTCGCGTACAAAAACAAACAACCCTTCCGCTCCGTCGTCCACTACCCCTCCGGTAAAGAGTTGTTGGACGTTGACGGGAACCGAATCCGGACGTGGCAGATTATTTAAAGTCGATTCGCTCAGGGGACGAATGGAAGTCGGGCTTACAAACAAACCTTGTCCTGCTTGCAGCACTTGCAGGGCGCTTTGCCCGTTGGGCGTTACTTCAATGGAACCCAGCCAGGTAAAGAAACTGCAGGCAGCCTCGCCAGGGCAGTCCAGATCAAGGCCAGTGCCGCGTATGCCGATGGTGGCTGTGGCCGTCGTGAAGCCGACATTGCGGTGGTTGGCCTTGCCAATCAACCCGGTCAGGGCACGCAGTGATCCGCGCAACAAGGAGACCAGGAATTTGCCATCGTTCGGATTTTTGTCATCAAACACAAAACTATCGACCTTGAAGCGCGTACTCGCCCCCAGGGTCATGCGGCTGTCGTCCCTGAAGGCCAGTACCGCCTTGGCGTTCGGCCCCGTTTCCACGACATCACCCGGATAGATGCTCCCACCCTCTACCAGATTGCGGCGCTGCCCCGAACTGTCCACAACCCAGACCTCGCCCCCTTGTACACTGACGATTTTGGCGCTTGCCAGCACGGTGTTGATACGTGGTTTCTCTGCTATTCTGGCTGATTCCGTTTTGCAGTCTGTCGTGCAGATTCGGGCATCAAAGTCTGTGCCCCGGATACCAATCGTTGCGGTTTTGGTCTGCACCCGTGCCGCATCGGGCGAGCCTTTGGAGATGAGTCCGGTAATGGCACGAAACCCCCCTCGCAACAACTGCATCACCATGTTGTTATCGCTTGCGTTGGCGTTGGCATTGAACTGGTATTGCTGAATAACCAGTTCGGAATTCGGGCGTATCGTAAACCTGGTGCCATCGTTCAATCTGGCAATGGCCAGCCCCCCTTCAGCGGTCGTCAGCCTATCCCCTTCCTGCAAGGCCAGCCCCTTGCCCAGGGTGCGCGGGTTCTGTCCCGTTGACTGCGAGAATCCAACACCGCGCGCAAACTCTATCTCACCGACGGTTTGCGCATGTGCAAGGTGCAGCAGACACAGCAACCCCAAGCCGATGCGCACTACCAGTGCGGCTCGATTTGTCTGCCAAGACACAAAATTATTGATTACGGTCTGCATATTTCCCCTTCCAGGACCATATCCGTTTTTGGTTTCTTCTTATCTTCAGCTTTTGTTTCAGTTTCAATGGCTGCGGCTTTCATTTTTTCAACGAAGGCCACGACAAGGTTGGTTGGTGCGCGTGCCATACCTGCTTCTGGCGAGCTCGGTTCATTGAATACAACGGGGGTAGGTGGCTCTACTGGAGTTCCCGTCTGCGTGGAATTGACAACCAATGTTCCGTTGAGATAGGTAACGTTGTAGTTACTGAGGCTAAAAGTGCCTCCGTTGGCGTTACTGGGAATGATGGGATAGGGGCTGCCTGCTACGCTGGCAGTCGCCGCTGCACCTGTGCTGACAAGGGCAACATTGCCGATGGTTTCACCGTTTCGTAAACCGTTAGCGCTGAATTCGCTGCCGGTAAAGCTCAAAGTCTGTCCAAAGGTCTTGCTGGCGTCCTTGGCAGTGATAGCCAGTGGCGCCGGTGTGATGGTGCCAATGGGACCACTGGCGCTAGCGGGTAGGCTGTAGTTGGATAGCTGCGTTGCACTGGCCGGGGCAAAGTCGGAACTCGCCAGGCTCGTGCTGACCATCAGGTTGGAACCTACATTCTTGCTCTCGTAGTCGCCCGTGGTTTTGGTGACGCTGGCGGAGTCGCCACTGATAAAACCACTGAGCAAGAAGTTGGCCGGAGTCAGCGTGGCGGTGGGGGTTCCATCGTAAGTCTTGGTGGTCGTTCCCGTCAGCGCAGCCGCGACTGCAGTCAGCGGCGCCGGGGTGATAGTGAGCACATTGTTGAGATACGTAACGCTGTAGTTACCGGGGTTGAAAGTGCCTCCACTGGCGTTACTGGGGATGATGGGGTAGGGGCCACCTGCTACGCTGGCATTCGCTGCTGTGCCTGTGCTGTTGAGAGAAACGCTATCGATCATCTCTCCGTTTTGTAAACCGCTGGCGCTGAACTCGTTGCCGGTAAAACTCAAGGTCTTACCAAAGGTCTTGCTGGCGTCCTTGGCTGTTACGGTCAGTGGCGCCGGTGTGATAGTACCAATGGGACCGCTGGCGCTGGCGGGCAGGCTGTAGTTGGATAGCTGGGTCGATCCGGCTGGGGCAAAGTCGGAACTCGCCAGGCTCGTGCTGACCACCAGATTGGAGCCAACATCCTTGCTCTCATAGGTGCCCGTGGTTTTGGTGACGCTGGCCGAGTCGCCATTGACAAACCCACCCAACAAGAAGTTGGCCGGAGTCAGTGTGGCGGTAGTTGTTCCATCGTAGGTCTTGGTCGTCGAGCCGGTCAGCGCAGCCGTGACTGCAGTCAAAGGTGCAGGGGTAACAGTGAGCACGCCGTTGACGTAAGTCACGTTGTAGTTGCCGGGGTTGAAGGTGCCCCCATTGGCGTTGCTGGGGATGATCGGGTAGGGGCCACCTGCTACGCTGGCAGTTGCCACTGCGCCTGTACTGCTGAGGGCAACGCTGCCGATGGTCTCACCGTTTCGTAAACCGCTGGCGCTGAATTCGCTGCCGCTAAAACTCAGGGTCTGGCCAAAGGTCTTGCTGGCGTCCTTGGCGGCCACAGTCAACGGTGCCGGTGTGATGGCACCAATGGGGCCGCTGGCGCTGGCGGGCAGGCTGTAGTTGGATAGCTGAGTCGATCCGGCTGGTGCAAAGTCTGAACTCGCAAGACTCGTGCTGACCATCAGGTTGGAGCCAACATTCTTGCTCGCATAGTCGCCCGTGGTCTTGGTGACGCTGGCCGAGTCGTTATTGACAAAACCACTGAGCAAGAAGTTGGCCGGAGTCAATGTGGCGGCGGTGGTGCCATCGTAGGCCTTGGTAGCCGTGCCAGTTAGCGCAGCCGTGACCGCAGTCAAAGGCGCAGGGGTGACAGTGAGCACACCATTGACATACGAAACGTTGTAGTTACCGGTGCTGAAAGTACCCCCATTGGCGTTGCTGGGGATGATGGGATAGGGGCCACCTGCCACACTGGCACTCGCAGCTGCGCCTGTGCTGCTGAGAGCAACGCTGCCGATGGTCTCACCGTTTCGTAAACCGCTGGCACTGAATTCGTTGCCGGTAAAACTCAGCGTCTTGCCAAAGGTCTTGCTGGCGTCCTTTGCGGTCACAGTCAGTGGCGCTGGTGTGATGGCACCAATGGGGCCGCTGGCGCTGGCGGGCAGGCTGTAGTTGGATAGCTGAGTCGATCCGGCTGGGGCAAAGTCGGAACTCGCCAAGCTCGTGCTGACCACCAGGTTGGAGCCAACATTCTTGCTTGCATAGTCGCCTGTGGTCTTGGTAACGCTGGCCGAGTCGCCATTAACAAAACCGCTGAGCAGGAAGTTGGTCGGAGTCAGAGTGGCGGTAGTTGTGCCATCGTAAGTCTTGGTGGTCGTTCCCGTCAGCGCAGCCGCGACCGCAGTCAGCGTTGCGGGGGTCACCGTGAGCACACCATTGACATACGTGACGGTGTAGTTACCGGAGTCGAAGGTGCCCCCATTGGCGTTGCTGGGGATGATCGGGTAGGGGCCACCTGCCACACTGGCACTCGCCACTGCACCCGTGCTGCTGAGGGCAACACTGCCGATGGTCTCACCGTTTCGTAAACCGCTGGCACTGAATTCGTTGCCGGTAAAGCTCAGGGTCTGACCAAAGGTCTTGCTGGCGTCCTTGGCGGCCACAGTCAACGGTGCCGGTGTGATGGCACCAATGGGGCCGCTGGCGCTGGCGGGCAGGCTGTAGTTGGATAGCTGAGTCGATCCGGCAGGTGCAAAGTCTGAACCCGCAAGACTCGTGCTGACCATCAGGTTGGAGCCAACATTTTTGCTCGCATAGTCGCCCGTGGTCTTGGTGACGCTGGCTGAGTCGCCATTAACAAAGCCGCCCAACAAGAAGTTGGCCGGAGTCAACGTGGCGGTAGTTGTGCCATCGTAGGTCTTGGTAGTCGAACCGGTCAGCGCAGCCGTGACGGCGGTCAAAGGCGCAGGGGTCACAGTGAGCACACCATTGATATACGTGACGCTGTAGTTACTGGGACTGAAGGTGCCCCGCTGGCGTTGCTCGGGATGATGGGGTAGGGGCCACCTGCCACGCTGGCGCTCGCCACCGCACCCGTGCTGCTGAGGGCAACACTGCCGATGGTCTCACCGTTTCGTAAACCGCTGGCGCTGAATTCGCTGCCGCTAAAACTCAGGGTCTGACCAAAGGTCTTGCTGGCATCCTTGGCGGTCACAGTCAGTGGCGCTGGTGTGATGGCACCAATGGGGCCGCTGGCGCTGGCGGGCAGGCTGTAGTTGGATAGCTGAGTCGATCCGGCAGGTGCAAAGTCTGAATTCGCAAGACTCGTGCTGACCATCAGGTTGGAGCCAACATTTTTGCTCGCATAGTCGCCCGTGGTCTTGGTGACGCTGGCTGAGTCGCCATTAACAAAGCCGCCCAACAAGAAGTTAGCCGGAGTCAACGTGGCGGTAGTTGTGCCATCGTAGGTCTTGGTAGTCGAACCGGTCAGCGCAGCCGTGACGGCGGTCAAAGGCGCAGGGGTCACAGTGAGCACACCATTGACATACGTGACGCTGTAGTTACTGGGACTGAAGGTGCCCCCGCTGGCGTTGCTCGGAATGATGGGGTAGGGGCCACCTGCCACGCTGGCGCTCGCCACCGCACCCGTGCTGCTGAGGGCAACACTGCCGATGGTCTCACCGTTTCGTAAACCGCTGGCGCTGAATTCGCTGCCGCTAAAACTCAGGGTCTGACCAAAGGTCTTGCTGGCATCCTTGGCGGTCACAGTCAGTGGCGCTGGTGTGATGGCACCAATGGGGCCGCTGGCGTTGGTGGGCAGGCTGTAGTTGGATAGCTGAGTCGATTCGGTAGGTGCAAAGTCTGAATTCGCAAGACTCGTGCTGACCATCAGGTTGGAGCCAACATTTTTGCTCGCATAGTCGCCTGTGGTCTTGGTGACGCTGGCCGAGTCGCCATCGACAAAACCATTTAGCAGGAAGTTGGCCGGAGTCAGCGTGGCGGTAGTTGTTCCATCGTAGGTCTTGGTGGTCGAGCCGGTCAGCGTAGCCGTGACGGCGGTCAAAGGCGCGGGGGTAACAGTGAGTACACCGTTGATGTAAGTGACGCTGTAGTTGCTAGGGCTGAAAGTGCCTCCATTGGCATTGCTGGGGATGATCGGGTAGGGGCCACCTGCTACGCTGGCGCTCGCCACCGCACCCGTGCTGCTGAGGGAAACACTGCCGATGGTCTCACCGTTTTGCAAGCCGCTGGCGCTGAATTCGTTGCCGATAAAACTCAGGGTCTGACCAAAGGTCTTGCTGGCATCCTTTGCAGTCACGGTCAGTGGTGCCGATGTGATGCTACCAATGGGACCGCTGGCGCTGGTGGGCAGGCTGTAGTTGGATAGCTGAGTCGATCCGGCAGGTGCAAAGTCTGAACTCGCAAGACTCGTGCTGACCATCAGGTTGGAGCCTACATTCTTGCTGGCGTAGTCACCCGTGGTCTTGGTGACGCTGGCCGCGTCGCCATTGACAAAACCTCTGAGCAAGAAATTCGCTGGAGTCAGCGCAGCGGTGGTGGTGCCATCGTAGGTCTTGGTGGTCGTTCCCGTCAGTGCAGCCGTGACGGCGGTCAAAGGCGCAGGGGTCACAGTGAGCACACCATTGACATACGTGACGCTGTAGTTACTGGGACTGAAGGTGCCCCCGCTGGCGTTGCTCGGAATGATGGGGTAGGGGCCACCTGCCACGCTGGCGCTCGCCACCGCACCCGTGCTGCTGAGGGCAACACTGCCGATGGTCTCACCGTTTTGCAAACCGCTGGCGCTGAATTCGTTGCCGATAAAACTCAGGGTCTGACCAAAGGTCTTGCTGGCGTCACTGGCGGTGATGGTCAACGGAGCAGATGTGATGATCCCGACACTGGAGTTGGCTGTGGTAACGGTGTAGTTGTTTCCAGCGTTGCCGTCGTTGATGGTATAGCCAGTGGAGACAATCAGAGTCTTGCCTGTTCCGGCATTGCGATTGTCATAGGTCTGACCCAAACCGGTGATGGTATCGCCAGAAACCAAACCCGTCGATGTGGGCAAGGAACTGGAACTGGTGGTGCCGTCGTAGGTCTTGGTGTTCGCCGTTGCAGTGATGGCTAGTGGCGCAGGTGTGATGATCCCGGCACTGGAGTTCGCCGTGGTAACGGTGTAATTGTTTCCGGAGTTGCCATCGTTGATGGCATAGCCCGTAGAAACGCTGAGTGTTTTTCCTGTTCCAGCATTGCGATTGTCATAGGTCTGACCCAAACCGGTGATGGTATCGCCAGAAACCAAACCCGTAGGTGTGGGCAAGGAACTGGAACTGGTGGTGCCGTCGTAGGTCTTGGTGTTCGCCGTTGCAGTGATGGCCAGTGGCGCAGGTGCGATGACTCCAGCGTTGGAGGTGACTATTGCAACGGTGTAATTGCTGCCGGAGTTGCCGTCGTTGATGGTGTAGCCTGTAGCAGCGCTGAGTATCTTGCCTGTCCCGGCGTTGCGATTGTCGTAAGTCTGACCCAAGCCGGTGATGGTATCGCCGGAAACCAGACCCGTCGATGTCGGCAGGGCGCTGGAGTTGACGGTGCCATCGTAAGTTTTTTTGTCAGCCGTTGACGTGATGATTAGTAATGCTGGCGTGATACGACCAATATTGCCATTGGCGCTGGTAGGAAGACTGTAGTTGGAAAGGAGTGTGGAGCCTACCGGGGTGAAATCGGCATTTGTCAAGCTGGTACTAACCAGGATGCTGCTGCCAACATCCCTGCTGGCATACGTTCCGCTGGTTTTTGTGACGTTGGCCGAGTCACTATTGATAAAGCCGGTGAGCTGAAAATTGGCTGGCACCAGAGTAGCTGTTGTGGTGCCGTCATAAGTTTTTGTAGCCGATCCGGTCAGCGCGGCGGTGACTGCGGTCAGGGCCGCAGGATTGACCGTGTAGGCAACAGCTGCACCTGGAACGAATGAGTAACCTGCTGTGCTGGTCAGTCCACTTGCATAAAGAACACTGTAGGCCCCAGCGTTAGTCGTACTGGCAATGGTTGGTGTAAAGGTCAGTCCCGCAGTGGCATTGACACTGATGAGAGCAAAGTCCTCGCTGTCGTAGCTGGACGAGTTGACCAGGCTTTCACCAAAGACGGCGGTGGGGGTACTGCCGTAGGTATGGTTTGCGCTGCCCGATACCAGCGTGGCATCCACGGTTACGGTACCGGGTGCAGAGGCATAAACGAAACCGTTGCCCGTTGTCGGCGGAGTTGCGTTGTTGTACCTGCGAAAAACTGAAGTATTGCCTCCCTTGATTACCTGCGAAGGATCGTTTGCATAGATCAACCAACGGTTAGCGCTGGCGGGACTGAGCGTTCCCAGTGTCATGACCGTCCCACTGTTCGCGATGGCTATATCGCCGGCCATCGTTGTACTGGCCGAGAGCGTGCTTACCTGCGTTTCGATTGCATCGCTGCTGCCAATGCCGCTATAGGCCGATAGTTGCAAACTGGAAGCCGCAATGTTGTTTGCTGTGCTGTTTGCGTCCGTGATGGCACCGGTCAACGACTTAAGATCAACAACTCCTGTAGCGGTATTGCCGGTAATGGATGCGAGTGGTAGATTACCAGCACTGGACAAATACACGCTGCCATTCGCAGCCTGCGCATTGACAAACCCGGTGGCGTTGACATTGATTTCTGCGCCACTGCCACCAATATCCGTCCCGGCAGTCAAGTTGATCTGCGTTCCGGTCACACTGTGGCTGGTGGAGACATTGATGATTTGGCCGCTAGTTGCGGTGACGGACACATTGCCACTGGTACTGACAACTGTCCCGGCCAGTTTTACATCGTTTGATCCTGTAATGGTAACGTTGCCCGAATTGGAGCTCACGTTGTTGGCTTTCAGAAAGGGACCCGCAGCATTGATGGTGGTGTTTCCGCTCACATTGGTGGCAGTCACCTCCAGTACATTACTCATACTCCCTTTGTACTCTAAATTGCCAGTGTTTGAATTGGTCAGATTAACACCCGTACCTATCGTATTGCTGACAGTACTCAACAAGATGCCGTTCTGGGCTGAGACGGTGAGCGTTCCTGTTGATTTCAGCGGACCGTTGCTGTCCTGAGTGACTTTACCCGTGCTGGAAGTCAGCGTGATATTGCCGCTCACGGCACTTTCGACGCCACTGATGACATCAACCTTGCTAATGTTCAGATCGCCGCTATTGGTGAAGGCAAAGTTCCCGCTTTGGGTGTGTCCCGCAAGGTTGGTCACGGCATTGGATTCGGTCAGAGTGACTCCCGCGCCGCCGTCCGCATTCAGATTCGCAATGGATATGGTGCTGCTCGGTGTCTGGCTGATGGTGCCATAGGTGATCAGAGACATCGAACTATAACTTGTTGCATTGGGAGCAATTGGCGCAACGATGCTGATCGCACCAGTTGCGGGCGAATTGCCGACTTTGAGCAAGGGCGTTTTGAAATTATTAAGTTCGACGTTATCCAAGCGCAGGATACCCGCTCCATCGCTAGGCAGGCCTAAATCAATTGCCGTTGCTGCTGTGAAGGGATAAACGTGAGCAAACTTGCCTGAGACAGATGATGTCGTGGTCGTTGCGTTGTGTGCGATATTGTCCGCAACGTAGATCACGTTGCCCGCTGTCGCCGTTACCGGGCTGCTGATTTTTAGCAAGCCATTCAGTGTTGCGACTTTTAGCGTGACATCTCCATCGGTAACACCCAGACCGTTGGTTGAATCGACGCTGCCGATCTCCAAATTGGAAATGTTTTCCAACTGAAAACCAGAGCCAGTGCCGGTGACAGAACCTGCAATCTTGCCCACGGAGTTGCCCGCGTTAGACAGATTCACATTTCCGGCAGATATAACTTTCAACCCCGTGACTTGAATCGGTGCCGTTTGCGAAATCCCTTCAGAACCGGCATCCAGAATCAGGTTCGCACCAGGGGTGGTTGCGGTAATTCCCGCGTTGATGTAGATGCCTCCCGATGTGTTCGTCTTCAAGGTCAGGGAGTTGGGGGAAGTCCAGCTAACGGGTGATGCAACATCAATTTGTGAGTGGGATGAGGCAGAGGCATCCACGAGCACATTTGTACTGCTGAGCGCTCCTGTAAGAATTGACACTGGCAAGATTGAAGCACTATCAGGTGCTATTGGTGCAAACGGGGACGTGACCGGCATGTTTGTCAACGTTCCGTTTGAAATACTTACAACAAACGGATCGAGCAGCAAGGTGCCAAACTTTCCTTTGGGTGCTTGCGTATCAACCTGGCCTTGATAATCCAGATAGCGCTTGCCCGAAGTCTCCACAAACCCGCCATCCCCGCCAATGGCACCGCCACGTGCACTGAGGCTGCCATACGCGCGTGTGGTGTCATCGGACCACACAATCACCTTGCCCCCATTGCCTGTATCCTTTGCATCGGCCTTTAGCTCGGTGTTGGGTCCGACATACGTGACACTGGCATTTTGTACATCTGGATTCTTGCCCTGGTAGTCACCCCCGACCAGTATGGTTCCGCCCCCGGTTGTACCAGAAGCGTCGATACGCGCGTTGTCGGTCACCGCTACGCGCTGGCCCAGCACGGCAACCGTGCCGCCCTTGCCGTTATCGCTGCTTGCACTGATTCCTGCATTGCCCTCGACGTAGGCATCACCCGCTGCCTTGAGCACGACCTTGCCACCTTCGACACTGGCTTGCGTGGCCTGGATCGAGCCACTGTGCTTGAGTGTGCCGGCAAAAATGCCGACGGCATCGCCTTTGAGCGTACCCAGGTTCAGCGCCTGGTCTGTTGGCGCTTGCACCTGCAGGGAGATGCCTTCCAGTCCCCGGCCCGTGACTTCGACCTTCTGGCCTGCTGCCAGTACCACGCTACCGCCTTGTGATTCGACCACAGCATTTTTGGCCAATTCGATACTGGGTGCAATCAGCACCACATCACCCCCACGGCTGATGATGTTGCCTTGCACACCGAGCAATCCACTTCCACTGCTGTTGCTGCCATCAAAACGTAGCCGACCTGAGATGGCATCCGTCTCGCTCATCTTCATGGCTGCAGCGGTAAAACCGGCGGTATCCACCACGGCACCGGCACCAACAGCGATCCCGGACTGGTTGACCAGCACCACCTTGCCGTTGCTCGACAGGGTGCCAAACAACACGGACGGGGTATTGGTAACAACCCGGTTGATGGATGTGCTGGCCGCATTCGGCTGGTCAAAGCGGGTAACGTTGCCTGCTGGAATCGAAAAACTTTGCCAGTTGATGGACGAATGGTTGGTGCCTGCACCGTTTTGTGTCGTTACGGTCAGCACATTGCCCTTGGTGGCCATCGTGGCCTGACCTTGAATCGCAACACCGCCGGTGGGGTTGGCATGCGCCTGGGGCGTTATCCCCCAGGCCAGCGCCAGTGCAAGTACCAGTGCTGAAGGCGCGAAGGCAGGAATGCCGCCTACGATGGCGCTGCCAGCTACTGTACAGCTTGCGGTGCCCCGGTTGCAGGTGGCAGTTTCTGCAACTGCCACCACGGCACCTAGCGCTTCGTTCCAGACAGTGCGGTAAATATGGTTGAGTGAAGATCGGCTCGACATGACACGTTCCCCAGATATAGAGAACGCGCATTCTGGCACAGTCTGTCAGGAATGGAAACGGGGATGTTGCTGCGTGGTACGGTGCTATTTTCGGGTTTAGCTGTTTTCATATGCAGGTATGTTGCCAAAATGGCCTGGAGGGCTTATGTAGCAAGCGGGAGCAGGTATTAAAAGCATAGCACTCGATCAACCCAGGCGTGCCAGCAGTGATTCCATGTCTTTGAGCATGCCGTCGAGTTCGACCTTTTGATCAGGGTCTGGGTTGATGCGTGTTTGCAACTCCTGCTCCAAAAAACAGACCGTCATGCGCAAATAGGTGCTGTCGAGTGCCTTGCGCACGGCGGCAAACTGTTGCCCGATTTTCAAACAGTCCTCGCCTTCTTCCACCATACGCTGGATGCCGCGCAATTGCCCCTCGGCGCGACGCAGGCGGTTCAGAATGTCACTGCGGGCCTGGTTGTCGTTCAGGACACTCATTTTGCACAACCAACCTGGGCTTCCGGTACACCCAGCTTTTTCAGGATGATGCCCAAGGGACAAAAATTGGTAAAACCGGACTGGAACAAGTTGGCCCCGACAAAGGCGGTAAAGGCCAAAGCCCATTTGCTAACGAAGAATGGGCTCCCCTCAACGCCCAGCGCCAGCGAAATCATGACAAACAGGCCCGCAAAAACGAAGATGTAACGTTGAACGGTCATAATAAATCTCCTTACAAAGTAAATAAGAACATCACAAAGCAGATGGCGCTTCCAGCCGCTTGCGGTACAGCGCGTAGTACAGCACCGGGATCACGACCAGCGTGAGCAGGGTCGAGACCAAAATGCCAAAAATCAACGCAATGGCCAACCCGTTGAAAATCGGGTCGTCCAGAATGAAAAAGGCGCCAATCATGGCCGCTGCGCCGGTTAACACGATGGGCTGGGCACGCACGGCAGCCGACTGCACTACCGCAGTTTTGAAGGGCATGCCACTCTGTACCTGCAATTCGATGAAGTCCACCAGCAAGATGGAATTGCGTACGATGATGCCGGCCAACGCAATCATTCCGATCATGCTGGTGGCCGTGAACTGTGCGCCTAAGAGCGCGTGTCCGGGCATCACGCCGATGATGGTCAGCGGAATCGGCGCCATGATGACCAGCGGGGTGAGATAGCTCTTGAACTGTGCCACGACCAGCAGATAAATCAGAATCAGGCCGACGCCGTAGGCTGCGCCCATGTCGCGGAAGGTTTCGTAGGTGATCTGCCACTCACCATCCCATTTCAGCGCATACTCCTGGTACGGGTTGCCGGGTTGGCGTATCCAGTATTCGCCGTAGTCCACGTCCTTGAGGGTGTTGCGAATTGCAAACAAACCGTACAAAGGCGAATCCAGCTTGCCAGCCACGTCGGCGGTGACATAACTCACACCCAGCAGGTCTTTGGTGAACAGCGGCTTGTCGATAATGCCGCGCTCCACCTGCACCAGTTCGGACAGGGACACCAGTTGCCCGTTGGCTGCGCGTAGTGGCAGGGCCAGAATGCTGTCGAGCCCGATCTGGCTTGTCAGAGGTAATTGCAGACGCACCGGTACCGGGTATTTGGCCTGCTGGTCGTGGATGTAGGCAGCGTCTACACCGGAGACGGCCGCTGCCACGGTCTGAGCGATGGTCGCCACGGGAATTCCCAAAGACGCAGCACGCTGGCGGCGCACACGCAGAAATGCGCGTGGTGCGTCCTCGCGCAAGCTGGTGTCGATGCCCACCACATCGGCGGTGGTGCCAAAGGCTTGTGCCACTTGCTGTGCCAGGTGCTGGCGTCCGGGTTCGTCCGGGCCATAGATTTCAGCTACCAGTGGTGCGAGCACCGGCGGGCCTGGCGGCACTTCAACCACCTTGACCCGACCAAAGTGCTTGCGGCCTATGGTTTCGAGTTGCGGGCGCAGCCGCTGCGCGATGGCATGGCTTTTTTCGTGGCGCTGGTGTTTGTCCACCAGATTGACTTGCAGATCGCCCTGCTCGGCATCGGCGCGCAGGTAGTATTGGCGCACCAGACCATTGAAAGTAATGGGTGCAGCGGTGCCGGCATAGGCTTGCAGATCGCGCACTTCGGGCTGTTGCGCCAGAAAAGCGCCCAGGTCGGCCAGGGCGGCCGCCGTGTTTTCCAGCGGCGTGCCAGCGGGCATGTCCAACACCACCTGGAATTCGCTCTTGTTGTCAAAAGGCAGCATCTTCAGTACCACCCATTGCACCAGAACCAAGCCCACCGACAGCAACAAAGCGGTGATGATGCCTGCCAACAGCAGCCAGCGTTTGCGTGCGCTGTTGAGTAAAGGCGTCAGAATGGCAGCAAACAGGCGTTGCAGGCGCGATTCCTGCGCAGGGGCGGCAGAATGCGCATGGCCCGTGCGCATCAGTTTGAGCGCCAGCCACGGCGTGACGGTAAAGGCAATGGCCAGCGACAGCGCCATGCCTAAGCTGGAGTTGATCGGGATCGGACTCATGTAGGGACCCATCAGCCCTGAGACAAAGGCCATGGGCAGCAGCGCAGCAATCACGGTCAGCGTTGCCAGTATCGTCGGGCCGCCAACTTCATCCACGGCCACAGGGATGATGTCCTTGAGGGCGGCATCGGGGTCCAGTTGCTGGTGTCGGTGGATGTTTTCCACCACCACGATGGCATCGTCCACCAGGATGCCAATCGAAAAAATCAGCGCAAACAGCGAAACCCGGTTCAGGGTAAAACCCCAGGCCCAGGACGCGAATAGCGTTGCGGTCAGCGTCAGAATCACCGCCGCACCCACGATCACCGCCTCGCGCCGCCCCAGCGCAAAACCCACCAGCAGGATGACCGAGCCGGTGGCAAAAGCCAGTTTCTGGATCAGCTTGTTGGCCTTCTCGGCAGCGGTAGCGCCATAGTCGCGCGTAACCGTGACTTCGATGTTGTCGGGAATCAGTTTATTGCGCAGACCGTGGAGCCGCTCCACCACCGCCTGGGATACATCGACCGCGTTTTCGCCGGGCTTTTTGCTGATGCTGAGGGTCACCGCCGGGTAGGTCTGGCCCACAGTCACATCGCCCTGCGCCGCAGCGCCGGGGGCGTGCCAGACGTAACGCCGTGCGTACTGGGCACCGGACTCGACAATCGCCACATCGCGCAAAAATACCGGCTTGCCTTGGTTGACGCCGACCACCAGATCGGCAACGTCGTCAGCCGAACGCAAAAATTCTCCCGTCTCGACACTGAGCATGCCCGCATTGCCTGCGGTGTTGTCGGATGTGTCGGCACTGTCCAGCACTGCACCGGCGGGCATGCCCAGATTGGCTGCAGCCACGCTGGCCTTGAGCGCTTGCACGTCGATGCCGCGTGCGCGCAGGCGCTGCGGGTCCAGCACGATATGGACGGCGCGGCCTGGCCCGCCCAGCGTCTGTACTTCACGCACCCCCGATACCGCCTTGAACTCGGCTTCCAGGGTATGCGCGACCGTCTCCAGTTCGACTGCTGCTTGTGCATCCTTGCTCCACAGGGTGAGCGCCACCACCGGCACATCGTCAATGCCCTTGGGCTTGACAATCGGCGCCAGGACGCCCAGATCGCGCGGCAGCCAGTCCTGATTGGCGTTGAGTACGTCGTACAGGCGCACGAGCGCTTCGGTGCGTGGCACGCCGACCTTGAACTGCACGGTGAGCACCGCCATTCCGGGGCGTGCCACCGAATAGGTGTGCTCAATACCGGCAATCTGGCCCAGCACCTGCTCGGCCGGGCGTGCCACCATGTTTTGTACATCGGCACTGCTGGCACCCGGAAACGGAATCAGCACATTGACCATGGTGACGTTGATCTGGGGCTCTTCTTCGCGCGGCGTGACCAATACCGCAAACAGTCCCAACAGCATGGCGGTCAGCGCCAGCAAGGGTGTGAGTGCGTTGGCCTGGAAAGCAGCGGCGATGCGCCCGGCAATACCTAAGCCTGAACCGGAGCCTGAAGCGGGGGTGGTGCTCATATGCGCCTCACTGTCCAAGCGCTTTGGCAAAGCCAGCGCGGATCGGGTCTAGTGCCACGACCTCGCCGCCGCGTAGTCCGGCCAGTACTTCTACGCCAGCCTCTCCCTGATCGGCACCCAGCCGCACGGCCCGCAGCGTAAATACGTCCTTGCTCTGCACATAAACGGCGGTCAGCTCACCCCGGCGCACGATGGCTGCACGCGGCACCAGCAGCCTTGTTGTGGTGGTATCCGCTGCTTGCGTGAAGCGCACACGCACCTGTTGCCCCGGAACCAGAGAAACGCCGTCCTTGTCCGCCAGATCGAGCCGCCATTCGGTGGTTTGTGTGACCGCATCGGCCACGGGCAGCGCGGTGCGCGTGTGGGGTATGAACCAGTGCGTGCCGTCGCTGCTGATCCCGGTCTGGGTTGCAGCGCGCACCGCCGATTGGCGCGATGCCGGTACCTGCACCACAGCGCGCAGCGGCAAGGGCGCGTACAGGGTGAGCAGTGGCTTGCCCGGTACCGCCAGATCACCAACCTGTGCCTGGGTCTGCGCCACCCAGCCTTCGTAGGGCGCGAGCACGCGCGTAAAGCCCTGCGCCAGACCGGACTGCAGCGCAGCAGCACCGGCTTGCGCACGCGCAGCATTGACGCTGTCAAATTGCGCTTGTGCCGTATCAAGCGCTGCCTGGCTGACAAAACCTTTATGGCGCAGTTCGCGCGTGCGCTCCAGATTGGCTTTGGCATTGCGCAGTTCGGCATCGGCCTGGTTGATTTGCGCCTGGCTACGTTGTACGCCAGCGGCGGTTTCGCGGTCATCAATGGTGGCAAGTAGCTGGCCAACATGCACTTTGTCACCCGCTTTGACCAACAGCGTGGCAATGCGTCCGCTGGTCTGTGCGGACAGTGTGCTTTGCCGCACGGCCTCGATGCTGCCATCAAGCTCGACACTGCTGCCCAGCACCCTGGCCTGCACCACGGCAGTGGGGATAAGGTTAATAGAGTTCGTTGGCGGTTTTTGTTGCGCCAAGCTCACACTGGTCAGGAAAACCAGCGCAAACCCGACGAACGCAGCAGTCGATTTCATAATGCCTCCTTGATACCCCGTGCAGTATACACGAATACTGCACGGGGTATATGAAGGCATTATGAATAAACTAAAACCTCGGATTGTGACCACACAAGGTGCAAGGGATAACGCACGCCGCCAGCAGCCCTGTAGCCCTGTAGCCCTATTGCTTATCCGCCTTGCGATTGCGCCGCCAGCTGCCAGGCGCGTAGCCAAAAATTGACCACCAGACCCAGATACTCCCTGCGCCAGTTCAGCCAGGACACATCAGCATCCGACCGGAATGCCGCAGTTAATGCGCCCAACGACCCTGCCCCCAGTGTGCATCTGGTGGAATCGGTTGGCAGTGCGGCAAGCTGGGTCAAGTGGCTGCTGTTTATCGCCCTGGCCTCGGAGTTTTTGGTGGGCTGGTTTCGGCGGTGAGGAGTTCGGGCCAGCGGTGTTGAAGAATTTTTCCATGCAGCGATGGTAGCGCACGCAACCTCACTCTTTCACCCTACGCCCTTTGCGCAAGCTGGCCGGGCCGTAACCGTATTTCTTCGCAAAAGCGGCACTGAAATGATTGACGTGGCTGTAGCCCAGCTTTTGGGCCAGCTGTTTCAGCGAAATGTCCGATTCCAAAATCGCCAATCGTGCCTCATCCAGTCGCCGGTTGGTGATAAAGGAAAAAATAGATTGGCCATACTCTTGCCTGAATTCTTCGTTCAGCACGCGGGCTGGGCGGTTAAACCGCTACGCCATTTTGCTCAACAATGGCAGGCTGCCTTCCAGTGCCATCAGATAGTCATGCACCTCGTGCGCTCCTTTACGCTGTCTCTCGGGTTTGCTCAGTGGCTGCTCCTGGCTACAGTGCTGAACCAGCTGCGTCAAATACTCCAGCACCTTGGTCTGGCAAAACAGCTTGCGCAGATCCCCGCTCAACGTCGTTGGCAGGCAGGTCAGCAGGGGTTTGGTTACATGCAGCGGCACCGGGCGCACCAGCACCGAAGGCGACGGCATCAGCCCCAGCCGGGCAAGCAACTGCGCAGACAAGCCCTTGCCCAGCAGTGTGTTGAGCATACTGACACCGATGGTGAGTGCAAACATATCGCTATTGCTTGACCCATCAAGCAAGGGAGTTTGCCGTATGTGCCGTGTCAAACGAAACAGGTCGTTGCCTGGGCTGTATATAAGGTCAAGTGGCGGAATTTGCTCCTTTTGCATAATTCGCCCGCCCTGCGCCACCTGCACCTGAAAAGTTGGTTCAGAAAATTGAACATCGAATTCGGCCAGGGCAATCATGCGCCCCATCCCCAGAGGCGTAAAAAGGTGTTGCCCCCGAAATAGCGAAATACCCAAGGAAAGAAGGCATTTTTCATAGCCACCTTGACCCAAGCCATCGGGAAACGTGTAGGTCTGCCAGGCCATGTCGCCAAATGAGAGCTGCGTCGTGATGCCAGTTTGGTCCGGTTCGAGGAGCCATTGCGCGTTAAAGCTAACTATTGGAGATTCCATAGTCCGCGATCTTCCATGAAATTCAATACCCAGAGGATGCATCGCAATATTTCGTATAAATCAGTTTTTTATTCGTATAAAAAAGCTTCCACCCCTCGGACCCCAATCAAGACAATCATTCGCTTGTTCTTGTAAATTACGTGGGGCTATTTATGCGCCGTTCGCACCAACCCGTCGGCCTATTTTTGGTCGCTCTTTCCACCGCTCTGATACAAGCCCAGGCTCAAGCCCAGACCCCACCCGATGCCGGAGCGCTGCGCCAGCAAATCGAGCGTGACCGCGCAACACCGCTGCCCGGCAAAACCGCCCCGGAAAAGCTCACCGCCCCGCCGGAACCGATGCGCCCCACGGCAGGCATTGTCATCACCGTCCGGCAATTTCGCTTGGCCGGTAACACCTTGCTCAGCTCGGATCAGTTGATGCCGGTGCTATCGGGCTACCTCAACCGTCCACTCGACTTTGCCCAACTCGAAGCGGCTGCCGCTGACGTTGCCAATATCTATCGCAGCGCGGGTTGGCTAGCGCGGGTTTACCTGCCAAAACAGGATGTCACCGAGGGCGTGATTACCCTGCAAATCGTTGAAGCTGTCTATAGCGGAGCCAGTCTGGACGGGGAGCATCCGCAACGCCTGAAGCTGCCGCAGGTGCTCAATATCTTCAACGCCCAGCAAGCCACCGGCCAGCCCGTCAACACCAACGCGCTGGATCGCGCCCTGCTGCTCGCTGACGATTTGCCTGGCGTGGCCGTGGCGGGCAACTTGGTAGAGGGAAAAAAGGATGGCGAAACCGGCATCAAACTCAAGCTCTCGGATGAAGCACTGGCTGCGGGTGATGCCAGTGTGGACAACGTAGGCTCCCGCTCTACCGGCAGTGAGCGCCTGAGCGCCAATCTCTATCTCAATAGCCCCTTGGGTTTGGGCGACCAGTTCATCGGCAATCTGGCACACACCGAAGGCAGCGACTACGTGCGTGCGGCTTTCACCGCGCCACTGGGTTATGACGGCTGGCGCGTGGGAGCCAATGCCGCCACGCTGCGTTACAAAATCGTGTCACCTGAGTTTGCTGCGCTCAACGGCCAGGGCAGTTCCGACAGCCTGGGCCTGGAGGCCAGCTATCCCGTGATTCGTTCGCGCAGCCGCAACCTTTACTTCAGCCTGAACTACGACCACAAGAATTTTCACAACGAATCCAGCGCTACGGTGCAGTCTGACTACATCAGCCGCAACCTGAGCGTAGGGCTTTCGGGCAACACCTTTGACGAGTTGGGTGGCGGGGGAGTCAACAGCGCCAGTCTGGCCTTGGTGGCAGGCTCCATCGCGCTGGGGCAACTGGACACCGGCGAAAACCTGGAGCGCGAAGGCAATTTTGGCAAACTGCGCTATTCCTTGAGCCGCCAGCAGGCCATTGGCCGGGAGCTGTCGCTGTATGCCGTTCTCTCTGGTCAGCAGGCAGACAAAACCCTGGACTCGTCCGAAAAGCTGTCTTTGGGCGGCTCCAGCGGCGTGCGGGCCTACCCCAGCGGCGAAGGCTCTGGTTCCAGCGGCCAGCTTGCCACGCTGGAGCTGCGCCAGCGCTTGCCCCAAGGTTTTAGCGCGGTGGTTTTTTATGACTGGGGCAGCGTGAGCAACAGCGACGGCAGCCCCAGCTATAGCTTGCAAGGCGCAGGGCTGGGGGTGAACTGGCAAACCCCCATCGGTGCCACCGTCAAAGCCACCTGGGCGCAGCGCCTGGGCGACAACCCCAATCCCAGCGCCACCGGCACCGACCAGGACGGCACGCTCAACCGCAGCCGCTGGTGGCTCACTGCCAGCATTCCGTTTTGAGCCTGGGAGAGGAGTTAAGTATGAAATCAGCCTCTAGCGCACGTGGAATGTGCGGCAGCAGCTATTTAAAAGCTAGCAAGCAAAAGGCTTCACACCGCCGGAGCACGCTCCACACTGGCCGCTGTCAGCTTCAAACCCAGCGCCTTGATGACCTTCAAAATGGTGGCAAAGCTGGGGTTGCCTTCGCCCGAGAGCGCCTTGTACAGGCTCTCGCGTCCCAATCCCGTGTCCTTGGCAAGCTGCGTCATGCCGCGTGCGCGGGCAATGTCGCCCAGCGCGTGGGCAATAAAGGCGGCATCATCCCCGGCCTCTTCCATGCAAGCGGCGAAATACAGCGCAATGTGCTCTTCGGTCTTGAGATATTCCGCCGTGTCGTAAGGGGTGGTGATTGTCTTGGTCATACTGTGCTCCTAGAGGTTTCGCGCCAGTTCCAGCGCCAGTTGGATGTCGCGCTTTTGGGTGCCTTTGTTACCACCTGCCAGCAGCAGGATGATCTGCCCGGCGCGCTCGGTGTAGTACACGCGCCAGCCAGCGCCAAAGTGCAAGCGCAACTCGCTTACGCCTTCGCCCACAGGCTCGGCATCGCCCGCGTTGCCCAGAGTGAGGCGGCGAACACGCGCTGCAATGCGCGTTTGCACCTGCACATCAGCCAGCCCGGTAAACCAGTCCTGGTATTGCGGGGTTTTTTCAATCTGTTTCATGGTTTGAGTGTATCTCAAATTATACACATGAGATGGAGAGAGGGGTTAAGTATGAAATCAGCCTCTAGCGCACGTGGAATGTGCGGTGGCAGCTATACAAATAGTAGCTCCAACCACGCCGCCGATTCGCTGAAGTTTCATATCACCCATGATATTAAAAATGCCAAAACCGCACTACAAAACCTTCTCGCAAGCCTTTGTGGCACGTCTTTAGCCACAAATCAAGCATTAAATCAGCCTCTAGCCCCCATGGGATATGCGGGGACAGCTACTAAAAGCGTAGCAATCATCGCCTAACCCCAAAACACCCAAGGAGCCGCACCATGAACAAGTCTTACCGCCTCATTTACAACGAAATCACCCAAACCTGGGTGGCTGTGTCTGAAATTACCAAGGGCCGGGGCAAGCGGGCCTCGGGTGCGGTGCTTTTGGCCGGGGCGGTGGCGCTGTCGCCTGCTATGGCCGAACCACCGGCTGCCACCCAGCTCCCTACCGGCGGCCAGGTGGTGGCGGGCCAGGCCAGCATCAGCCAGAGTGCGGCCACGCTCAACGTCAACCAGACCAGCAACCGTGCCGCGCTGGACTGGCAGACGTTCAATGTCGGCAAGTCAGCCACCGTCAATTTCAACCAGCCCGGCAGCAGCAGCGTCACGCTCAACCGCGTGCAGGACGCCAACCCCAGCCAGATATTCGGGCGCATCAATGCCAACGGCCAGGTATTTTTGAGCAACCCCAACGGCGTGTATTTTGCCCCTGGTGCCAGTGTTGATGTGGGAGGCTTGGTAGCCACCACGCACAAAATTGGCCTGAGCGACTTCATGGCCGGCAACGCCAAATTTGAGCGCGCGGGCAGCACCGCCAGCGTCTTGAATGAAGGCGAACTCAAAGCGGCGCTGGGTGGCTACATTGCGTTGCTGGCACCCGAGGTACGCAACCAAGGCATCATCATCGCCCAGGCAGGCACTGTGGCGCTAGCTTCCGGCGAGGCCGTTACCCTGCATATTGAAGGCGGCAACACGCTAGCCGGTATTACCGTTGCACCCAGCCTGATCGCAGCGCTGGTGGAGAACAAATCCATGGTGCTGGCCCCCGGCGGGCTGATCATCTTGTCGGCCCAGGCGGCCAACAAGCTGCAAGGTGGTGTCATCAAAAACAGCGGCACGCTGGACGCCAGCAGTCTGGTCAGCCGGGGCGGGCGCATTGTGCTCGATGCATCCGACCGGATCGAGCACACCGGCAGCATCACCGCCGCAGGCAGCGCCACGCAAGCCGGTGGCAGTGTCGAAATCAGCGCGCCGCAGGTGGAGTTGAGCGGCAGCATTGATGTGAGCGGCAGTACCGGCGGCAGCGTGCTGGTGAAAGAGGCTGAAAGCCTGGTAGCGCATGGCGAGATTCTGGCGCGTGGTCTGGCAGCGGACAGCCAAGCCGTGCAACTGATCAGTACCCAAACGCTGGCCGTGCAAGCAACGGCACAGGTGGAAGCATCGGACACGTCTGGCTCTGGCAAGGGCGGCACCGTGGAACTGGCCGCTGGCGGCAGCATTAGCTTGGCCGATGCCCGTGTGGACACATCCGGTGACACCCAGGGCGGAAAAATCACGGTTCGCGCCGATAAAACCCTGCGCCCAGTCAGCCAGCACCATGCCGACCCACTGACACCCAACAGCCCACCCACCGCCCCGCCCGAAGACCGCCCGCTGGTGGCGCTCACGGGCAATACCAGCTTGCGCAGCAACAGCCGCAGGGGCCAAGGCGGGGCCATCACGCTCACGGGTGACGATCTCACGCTGGGCGGCACCAGCACGCTCGAAGCCACGGGAGCCACTGGCGGCGGCACGGTGTTGGTAGGCGGCGGCTGGCAGGGCAGCGGCGGCTTGCACCAATCCACCACCGTGACCATGGAAGCCGGGGCAAAAATCGATGTCAGCGCTACGCAACACGGCGCGGGCGGGACGGCGGTGCTATGGTCGGATGTGCATAAGGCCGACAGCCAGACCACCGTCGCCGGCCACATTACAGCCAACGGCGCGGGCGGCGGCACAGGCGGCCAGGTCGAGACCTCGGGGCACAAACTGAGCATCACCGACAGCGCCAGCGTCAAAACCGGCGGGGGCGAGTGGCTGCTGGACCCTTACGATTTCACCGTCGCCGCATCCGGCGGTGACATCACTGGCGCCGCGCTCGGCACGGCGCTGGGAAGCGGCAATGTCAGCATCACCGTCGATATCAACACCAGCTCCGTCACCACGACTTCGCTTGGTGGGGCGGGGAATACCAACACCACCTATTCCGGCGGTATCTTCATCAACGACCCCGTGAGCTGGAGCGCCAACACCCTGACGCTCACGGCCTCCAAGCACATTTATGTGAATAGCGTCGTTTCAGTGAGCGGGAACGGCGCACTGACGCTAACCCCCAATACCACAGGCTTCAGTAACGGTTCTACCGGCTATCTGAAGACGCAACAGAGCGGCGGCAGCTTCAGCGGACGCATCGACTGGACGTCAAGCGGCGCACTGACCATTGGCGGCAGCGCCTACACCAAGATCACCGATCAGGCAGGCCTCGCCGGCATGACCGGCGCAAACAAATACTTCCTTGCCAACGACCTTGCACTCACCGGCAGCTGGACGCCGCTGACCAGCTTCAGCGGCATGTTTGAGGGGCTCGGCCATACGCTGGGAAACCTCACCAACGGCACTTCGACCAGCGACGACCAGGGCCTGTTCGGCACCATCAGCGGCGCAACGATCCAGAACATCGGCATCACCAGCGGCACCATCACCGGTGGCAACAACATCGGTGCGCTGGTTGGGCGGGTAACCGGGGGCACCAACTTTGTCGGGAACGTATTCACCGCGCCGGCAGTCTCGGGCACGCCCAGCGTGACGGTGGAATCGGATAGCGGCGCTACGACCAAGTCCTATATCGGCGGCCTGGTCGGCAAGCTCGACGGCGCGATACTCAACGTGCTGGACAGCAGCAACGGCGCTTATGTCAACGCCAAGGCCGGTGCCGCCAATACCATCGACAGTGTGGGCGGCATTCTGGGGGGCAACGCGGGGACGAACAGCATTGGCATTTACGGTTCCTCGAACTCGGGGCAGATCGTCGCTGGCACGGTGGCCAACAAGAGCAGCGCCAATCTGCTCGGCACCCACGTGGGCGGCGTGATGGGCCGCCTTAAAGGCACCACCATCAACGCGTTTACGATCAATCAAACGTCCGACTACCCCAATGGCATCTTCACGCAAAACTTCACCACCAACAGTGGCAACATCTACGGAGAATCCGTGGTCGGCGGCATTCTTGGCGGCATCACCGCTGGGACGTTTCTGCCAAACACCTATCTGCAATACCTCAAGAATACCGGAAACATCACCAGTTACTCGGGTTCAATCGGCGGAATCGTCGGCGGCATCAATGGCTGGAATTGGCTGGAAATCAGTTACGCCGCCAACAAGGGCAATATCACCGTCACCTATCCCTCCGCCGGTAGCGCCATGAGCGTAGGAGGAATTGCCGGCTTTGTCTACATGAATGGATCGCAACGAGGATCGATCCTATATTCCTATAACGAGGGCACGATTTCCGCATCCACAGCCAACAGGGTGGGCGGCATCGTCGGTGAGATGAGCGACTCGGGGACCGGAACGTACATTTACATCACCGACAGTTACAACGTCGGCAGCGTTACCGGGAACGGCGATGTTGGAAGTTTGGCAGGCTATCTCTACTCCGATGGCAGCGACGGTATCGTTTTTCAAAATAACTACAGTGCCGGCACGGTAACGGCAGCGGCTCGGGGTTCAGCGTTCGGCACGATTTCAGCCTCCAACAACAATGTCAATCTGACTGTGCTGAACTCTCCCTACTTGAATACATTGCCAAGCAATATCTACACTATTTCCGTTAACACTCTCAACCAAACAGGCAGTTGGGGCGCCATCTCCGACGCCGATCTGAAATCGTCGAACGTACTCATGAGTTCCCCGGCACTCGGCGACTACACCAAGCTCAATAGCGGTAAATTTGCATTGAGTGCCAGCATCAACAATGGCTATCCCTATCTCTCAAGCATGGTGCCGACGACCGCTGTCACCATCAACGTCAACGTGCTCTCCAAGACCTACGGCGACGCCAACCCGTCGCTCTCCAGCCAGTACTCGCTGAGCGGCTGTACCGGCTGCATCACGCTGGACTGGGGCAGCGCAGCGACCACCACGCTCGCTGCCGGAAGCTACGCCTACAACACCAGCAACCTGCTAGCGCTCACTTATGTTTCGGGCGGCGCCGGTTCGTATAGCCTCACCTGGGGCAGCAATAACTTCACGGTCAACCCCTATGCCCTGACCGTGACCGCACCTGCTGTCACCAAAACCTATGACGGTAGCACCAGCGCCACGGGCACGTCCACCTACAGCGCCTTTGTGGCGGGCCAAAGCGTGAATACCGCGCCCACGCTCGCATTCGATACCAAACACGTGGGCAGCGGCAATAAAACCGTAACACCTTCGGGCCTGACCATCAAGGACGGCAGCAACAACAACGTCACGGGCAACTACAACATCACCTATACGGCCAACACCACCAGCACCATCAACCCGCTGGCCTTGAGCGCCACCGCACCCAGCATCACCAAAACCTACGATGGTGGCCTGACCGCCAGCGGCAATGTCGTCTATGCCTCGACCCGTGGCTCGGGAACAGATACCACCGCCTTGGGCAGCGGCGACACCATAGGCACGGCGCCAACGCTGGTCTTCACAGACAAGAACGCAGGTAGCAATAAGACGGTGAATGCCTCCGGTCTGGTCATCAATGACGGCAATGGCGGCAACAACTACACCGTCACCTACTACAGCAACAACACCGGTGCCATCAGTAAGAAAACCGTCGGTCTCTCGGTGGCCTCCAAGGTCTATGACGGCACCACGAACGAGGCCGGCAATGTTACCGTCACCACCGGCGTGGGCAGCGAAACGCTCACCTACACCGGCGCGCAGGCCAGCAGCGCCAACGTGGCCACTGCGGGCAAGTACCTTTCCGCCATCACCTTAGCCGATGGCGGCAGCGGTGGCCTTGCCAGCAACTACCAGTTGCCTACGCTCAACGTCGCCAACGCCCCCGTCACCATCACGGTCAAGCCACTGGCGTTCACTGGCAGCATGACCTATGCGGCCAGCACCTCGGTAGCTTCCAGCAACCTTTCGCCCAGCAACCTCATCGGCAGCGACGTGGTAACGCTCACCAGCGGCAGCGCTACCGCCAGCAGCGCCGATGCCGGCACCCAAACCCTCTCCAGCATGGGCACTTTGGCCCTGGGCGGCGCTGCAGCCAGCAACTACACGCTCACTGGTGCTACTGGCAGCGTCGTCATCAACCCCTTCACCCTGAGCTTCACCAGCCCGACCATCACCGCCAAGACCTACGACGGCACCACCTCGGCAAGCGTCAGCGCCTGGAACAGCAACATCTTCGGCGCGGATAGCGGCAACGTCAGCTTCAGCGGTAGTGCCACCTTTGCCGACAAAAACAAAGGCACCAGCAAACCCGTCAACATCACCGGCATCACCAAAAGCGGCAGCAAAGCCGGCAACTACCAGTTTGCCAGCGGTGCGGCCACCGGCACCGCCAGCAGCACCGGCACCATCACCGCCAAGACCGTCACCCTGGCGGGCACCAGCAGCCTCAGTAAAACCTACGACGGCACCACCAACATGACCAATGGCATCACAGGCTATGGCAGCGCCGTTGGACTCATCAGCGGCGACAGCGTGGCGGTTGCAGGCAGCCCGGTGTGGAGTAATGCCGGTGCGGGCAGTGGCAAAACCATCAACCAGGGCACCGTGGCCTTGTCAGGCGCGGATGCGGGCAACTACAACCTGTCCTGGAGCAACGGCAGCAGCGGCACCATCAACAAAGCCACGCTGACCATGATGGCGCAGGACGCTTACAAGCTGCTCACAGATAGCGACCCGACCTTTACCTACACCTTCAGCGGCTTTGTCAACGGCGAAGATGCCACGGCGCTCACCAGCAAATCCGTCTCACGCACCGGCACCCAAACCGCAGCCGCCACCTACCACGGCGTGCTGGTGCCCACCTTCACCGCAGACAACTACGTTCTCAACGCCATCAACGGCAACTTCACCATCGTACCCGCCGAAACCCTGCTGGTCACGCTGGGAAACAGCACCAAGGTCTATGGCAGCGCCAACCCCACGCTGAGCCTCGCATCCAGCGCCAAATACCTCACAGCGGGCAATGTGATAAAGAACGTCTCACTCACGCACACAGGTTCTGGCAACTACACCTACGACGACAGCCTTGGCACTACCGGCGGCTTTACCGTCGCCACCAGCGCACTGACCAACAGCAACGTCAACAACTACTCTGTAACCCTTACCAACTTCACCAAAACCGGCACCAACTTCACCAGCCAGCTCACACAGCCCGGCAGCCTGGCGGTCACGCAGCTTGGCGCTACCCTGGGCGCGGGCACGGCCAGCAAGGTGTACGACGGCAACACCAATGCCAGCGGCAGCGTTGCCGTGTCCAACAAAGTCGGCAGCGACGATGTGATGGTGAACGGCACTGGCAGCTACACCACCAAGACCGTGGGAACCGGCAAAGACTACACCCTCTCCAACCTGAACCTCACTGGAACCAGCGCTGCCAACTACTTTGTCAGCGCTACTACCTTCAATGGCAGCAACGGAGTCGTTACCGCCCGGCCCATCACCTGGAGCGTGGACAACGCCAGCAGCACCTATGGCACCACCGCCATACCGGGACTGGGCCGCCTGAGCAACACCGTCGCAGGTGATGCAATTGCCCCTACCGTCACCGTCTATCAAACCGGCACGTCCACCGTCGTCACACCCGCTGCGAACACACCGGTGGGCAACTATGACGAGAAGGTAAGCGCCATCACCGGCGCGGACATTGGCAACTACACCCTGGGCAGCGGCACCACCGGCATCTTGAGCATCGGGCAAAAGCCCATCGTGTTGACGGCGCCTGCCATCAGCAAAACTTACGACGGCGCATCCACCTACACCACACAGCCAGGCGACCTGATCAGTGTCGCCACCGCAGCGGGCATCGTTGCTGGCGACACCCTTAGCGCTCTGACCCTGGCCTTTGCCGACAAAAACGCCGGTACCAACAAAACCGTCACCCCCTCAGCGGCCACCCTCAGCGGATCAAGCAACTACAGCATCGCTTATGCCAGCGCCAACAGCGGAACCATCAACCCGCTCTCGATCAGCGTCAGCGCCGCACCCACGGCAGCCAACAAGGTCTATGATGGACTGACCAGCGCCAGCCTCTCCGGCGGCGGCGCACTCACCGGCGTGCTAGGAGCGGACACGGGCAGCGTAAGCCTGACCCAAGTCGGCATCTTTACCGATGCCAACGCCGCCAACGGCAAAACCGTCAATCTCGCCTACAACCTCACCGGAACCGAAGCAGGCAACTACACCCTATCGAGCGCCAGCGGCACCACCACCGCCAACATCACCAAAGCCGCGCTGACCGTGACGGCCAACGATGCCGCCAAAATCGTCTTCGACAGCGACCCCACCTTTACTGCGCGCTACAGCGGCTTTGTCAACGGTGAAACCGAATCGGTACTGACCAGCCCGCAAGTCATCCGCAGCGGCGGTGACTCTGCTGCCGGAAGCTACCCCGGCGTACTTGCACCCTCAGCCACCAGCAGCAACTACACCATCAGCACGACCAACGGCAACTTCACCATCGTCCCAGCCGATACCCTGCTCATCAGCGTAGCCAACCAGAGCAAAGTCTATGGCGATGCCCTGCCAGCACTAACCGCAACGCAGGCCAAATACTGCATGGTCGGATGCACCGACAACAGCGGCATCCGCACCCTCACCCTGGTCAATACCAGCGGCAACAGCTACACCTACGACGATGGCAATGGCACCACCGGCGGCTTCGATGTCAGCACAGCGGCCAGCGCGGGCACCAACATTGGCGCAGCGGCAATCACCGTGAGCAACTTCACCAAGACCGGCACCAACTTCAACAGCCAAACCACCAGCAACGGTAACCTGACCATCACCCAGCGCCCGGTTAGTGTTGGCGTGACTGGTGCCAGCAAAACCTACGACGGCACCACCAGCATGAGCGGTGCCACCGTAGACGTTGCGAATAAATACAGTAGCGACGAAGTTGCCATCACCGGCACCGGCTCCTATGCCGACAAAAACGCGGGCACCGGCAAAAGCTACACCTTCAACGACCTGGCGCTCTCCGGCGCCAAGGCCGCAAACTACTACCTCACTGCGGGCAATCAGACCAATACCGACGGCACCATCAACCAGCGCACGCTGGCCGTCACCTACACCGGCATCCATAAAACCTACGACGCCAGCACCAGCGCCAGCGTCACCACCGCCGATGACCGCGTGAGCGGCGATGACCTGAACATCGTCAGAACCGCCAACTTTCAGAACAAGAACGCCGGGAATGCCAAACCCATTGACATCACCGGCGTATCGCTTACCGGCGCTGACTGGGCCAACTACAGCGTAGCCGCCACAGCCAGCGCCAGTGCCGACATCGCACAACGCGCCCTCAACGTGGTCTACACCGGCAACAACAAGCCCTACGACGGCACCACCGCTGCCACCGTAGCAACCGACGATGACCGCGTAGCGGGCGACGTACTCACCATCAGCCGCACCGCCACCTTTGCCGACAAGATGGCCGCTAGCCAAAAAGCCATCACCATCAGCAGCGTGAGCCTGTCCGGCACCGACGGGGCCAACTACAGCGTAGCGGCAAGCGGCGCGACTGCCGCAGACATCACCCTGCTGCCACTGAGCGTGACGGCGCCCACTGCCAGCAAAGCCTACGACGGCACCCTGAGCGCACCGGGTAGTGCCACCTTGGGCGCACTGGCCGCCACCGACAGCGTAAACGTCGCTGCCACACTGAATTACCTCGACAAACATGTTGCTACCGGCAAAACCGTACAAGCATCCGGCCTGACCATCAAAGACGGCAGCAACGCCGACATGACGGCCAACTACGCTATTCAATACGTGGACGATACGGCCAGCGCCATCACCACCAAAAGCCTGAACGTCACCGCCCCCATCGTCGTCAAAACCTATGACGGCACCACCGCTGCCAGCGGCAATGCCACCGTGGGCACACTGGCTACGGGTGACACCGTCAGCAAGGAAGCATTTCTCGTCTTCACCAGCAAAAACGCCGGAACGAGCAACCGCACCGTGCAAGCCTCGGGGGCGTACCTGCAAGATGCTTTTGGCCAGGACATGACGGCCAACTATGCCATCACCTACGTGGATAACACCGCCAGCACCATTGCCAAAGCTCCCCTGGATGTCACCGCACCCTTTGCCAGCAAAACCTATGACGGCACCACCAGTGCCAGCGGCAGCGCAACCGTAGGAACATTGATAGGGGAAGACGTGGTGAATGCTGCTGCAAGCGTGACCTTCACCGACAAAAACATCGGCACTGCCAGCAAATCCGTGCGTGCCTCGGGTCTGACCTGATTCGTCCAAACTTACCCTAAGTTTTTCCCCAACTTTTGGCCCCCTGTAACCACCCGCCGCCGAGGGGAAGTGCGTCAAATAATTTCTTCAACGACGAAAAACAAAATGTACCGAAATCGCTTAACGGTGCATTGGGAAACTTTGCGCTGATGGCAGGCAAATCGCTTACAGATATAGATTGGGCGGGAGGTTCTGACCAAGATTCAGTATCCGGGATGAGGACAAGGTGGCGTCGTCCAGGATTGTTCGCCAAGGTTTCCAAACTCCCTGGATTTGGCAATACATCTCGACGTTGTTTGCTCAACGAATCTACACATCCGATCACCTCTTTATGTTTCGCAACCGTGATATCAACAACATCTTGCGCATCCTGTTTCGTCAATGTTCCGCACAGTGCTGGTAGGTGAAAAGCGATTCGATCAGCATCCTTCACTTGCCCCATTCCCAGTCGCTTGCCTACACCAAACAGTGATTCAAGGACATCGGTGCTGATGGGCAAACCCGTTTGATTCAACCCAGCCTATTGGCAATTTCCAACTGTGACTTTGCCCAATCAGTAAAACCGATTCGTATCGAAGAGGATGCGGGCATGACCTCAATCAACTTCTGACATTGCGCGTAGGTTGCAAGGTTCAACCCCTCTTGTTTGAGGATTTTTTGACATGCCAGCATCGACTTTGCATCGCGAAGGAATCGTTTGATAAACGGCTCACACTCGGGCAATTGATCCAAGCTTGCTCTTAATTTCGCTAACATCGGTGCGTCTTCAGCCTGGTTTTGCGGCACATGTTTGAGCAGTTTGTCCGCCCATTCGACCAAACGGTGCAAGTTCATAAAGCGGGCTTTGGTCGAGACCTTCGGAGGTGCAAGGCATGCCAAGATCGTCTGTTTGAGTTTCTTGGACACTTGGCCGCAGGCTGTGATGAAGGTGTTAAACAACGGATCCTCTGCATATTCGTGCTTGAAAAGATTGGCAACCATATGGGAGAGATCGTCGATGCACTCAAGGGATGTCCCTTGTTCATTCAACAAGCGGATGGCCTTTTCAAGATCGGTTCCGCCGTCTTTGAGGAAAGCAGCGGGAAAAAATCCCACTTTGGCAAATACTTTGCGTAAAAATTCGGCAATCGTTTCGCCATTCCAGGATTCCTCAACAGCGGTGGCGACACACTGAACATCCGCCAATCCTGGCGCATACTCATTTTGTTCATGGTGCCTGAGATTCAATGCCAGTACGCTGAGTATCTTCCCCGAGCCCAGTCCTATGCTGATATCAATAAGCCAAACCGTTTGCATTGCACCCCCAGCAGCGTTGCCAAGGGATTGGACGAACGTTTGCATTTTTGCGATGGATAGACGGGATACATAGTTGCTGACCGTTTGTGGACAAGGTGTCTTCAGCAGACCAAGGTAGGGGGGCAAGCACGGCCAACACTCTTGCAATTGCACGGAATCCGATTCGTGCTGAGAGGAACAAGCACAAAACAAGGAAAACAACATCCACTTTGTTTTGGATGCACGCTACTGCTTGCTTGCCTTGTTTCGCCAATTCAGCTTTGGCTGCCTTGGCCTCCCCTTTAAATTTATCTCGTTCTTTTTTAGTCGCCGGATTTCTTTACGAATCGCACGCACTTTGGTGGCACGATCAATCGCTTTTTTTTCCAAACCTCTCGACTCTTGTGCAGCTTTGACTTTTCACTCATGATGATGTTCCAGTAACAATACGAGAGATCATAAAACGAAGAACGACGTTTTCTTGTTCGGGCAAGTAGGGCCATTTCTTGGGGGAAAGAAATTGGTTATTTTGAAGCATTTTTGGACAGCCTAGGTCTGGCCATCAAGGACGGCAGCAACGCCGACATGACCGGCAACTACGCCATTACCTACATCGACAACACGGTCAGCACCATCAACCCGCTGGCCCTCACCGTCACCGCAGCGGCCCTCACCAAAACCTACGACGGCGGCCTTACTCAGGGGGATGCCACCGGCAGCGCCACCGTGGGCACACTGGCCACTGACGACAGTGTGAACGCAGCGGCAACGCAAAGCTATCTCAACAAGGACGTGGGCACCGGCAAGACCGTGCGCCCCTCCAGCCTGACCATCAAGGACACCGGCAACGCCAACACAACCGGCAACTACACCATCACCTACGTAGACGACACCGCAAGCGTCATCACCAAAAAAACCGTAAACCTGTCCGCCACCAAACCCTATGACGGCAGCACCAGCCTGAGCAGCGCAGTGACGGTAACCACCGGCATCACCGGCGAAGCGCTGACCTATACCGGCGCCACCGCCAGCGATGCCCACGTTGCCACCGCCAACAAATACATCAACGCCATCACCCTGGCCGATGGCACGGGCGGTGTGGCAAGCAATTACCAGTTGCCAACGCTCAACGTCGCCAACGCGCCGGTCACCATCACCGCCAAAACCGTGGGCCTTTCCGCGAGCAAAACGTATGACGGCAACGCCAGTTTGACCGGTGCTGTGACTGTGACCACCGGCATCAGCGGCGAAGCATTGACCTATACCGGCGCCACCGCCAACGATGCCCACGTTGCCACCGCCAATAAATACGTCAATGCCATCACCCTTGCAGACGGCACGGGCGGCATAGCCACCGACTACCAGTTGCCCACACTCGACAACAGCAATGCCCCGGCAACCATCACCGCCAAAACCCTCACGGCCAGCTTGACCAACGCAGGTGTCAGCAAAACCTACGACGGCAGCACATCCGCTCCGGGCGGATTCACCCCCACCTATTCAGTCAGCGGCTTCATCGCAGGCGACAGCGCAGCGGCAATCAACAGCGGCGGTGCGTCGTACAACACCAAGAATGTTTCAGCCAGCACAGTCACAGTCTCCGGGCTGTCCATTACAGGCATTACCGGCAGCAACAGTTCAGCAGCAAGCGACTACGTACTCGATGCATCGTCCAAGGACGTAGCGGCCAGCATCACGCCCAAGTCCCTTTCCATTTCCGGAATCACCGCTTCTAGCAAGACCTACGACGGCAACGCAGGGGCGAGCGTCGATACCTCATCAGCCAGCTACAGTGGCCTGGTCAGTGGCGATGGGGTGAGTGTGTCGGCCTCGGGCATTTTCAACGACAAAAACGTAGGCACTGGCAAAACGGTTTCGCTTAGCAGCAGCTACAGCGGCGCCGATGTCGGCAACTACAGCATCAGCGGCCAGGGCAGCACGAGCGCCAACATCACACCTAAAGCGTTGAGCATTTCTGGCATTACCGCTGCCAACAAGGTCTACGACGGAAACACCACTGCGACGGTCAACACCGCAGCGGCCAACTACGGCGGCCTGGTCAGTGGCGATGCGGTAAGCGTATCGGCCACCGGCGTGTTCAACAACAAGAACGTAGGCACCGGCAAAACGGTCACACTTACCAGCAGCTACAGCGGCACCGATGTCGGCAACTACAGCATCAGCGGCCAGGGCAGCACGAGCGCCAACATCACACCTAAAGCGTTGAGCATTTCTGGCATTACCGCTGCCAACAAGGCCTATGACGGCAACACCACTGCCACGCTCAACACCACAGCAGCCAGCTACGGCGGCCTGGTCAGTGGCGATGCGGTAAGCGTATCGGCCACCGGCGTGTTCAACAATAAAAACGCAGGCACGGGCAAAACCGTCACACTCACCAGCAGCTATAGCGGCACAGACGTTAGCAACTACAGCATCACCAACCAGGCCAGCACAAGCGCCAACATCACGCCAAAGGCTTTAAGTATTTCTGGTATTGCCGCTGCCAACAAGGTTTACGACGGCACCACCACTGCGACGGTCAACACCGCAGCGGCAATCTACAGTGGCCGCATCAGTGGCGACGCTGTGAGCGTATCAGCCACCGGTGTGTTCAACGACAAAAACGTTGGCACGGGCAAAACCGTCACACTCACCAGCAACTATAGCGGCACAGACGTTAGCAACTACACCATCACCAACCAAGCCAGCACAAGCGCCAACATCACGCCAAAGCCGGTGACGGTGAGTGGGCTGACAGTTGACAACAAAGAATACGATGGAACGACCAATGCCACGGTAAGCGACTGGGGCAGTGTCAATACGGGCGTAGGTTCAGAAACGCTAACCCTCAACCACGGCACTGCCAGTTTCAGCGATGCCAACATAGGGAATGGAAAAACAGTCACAGCTACGGGCTACAACCTGGCAAATGGCACCAACGGCGGCCTTGCCACGAACTACGCATTAACCAGCACAACAGCCACCACCACCGCGAACATCGTACCCACGGTTGTGACTACGGGAACTACAGGTACAACTGGTACAACTGGTACCACGGGTACAACCGGGACCACTGGAACGACTGGCACCACCGGAACGACGGGTACGACCGGTACCACCGCCACTACTGGAACAACCGGAACGAGCGGTACAACTGGAACTACAAGCACCACTGGAACTACAGGTACTACCGGAACGACGGGTACGACCGGTACCACCGGCACGACAGGTACTACGGGCACCACAGGCACAACCGGAACGACGGGCACCACCGGAACCACCGCCACTATTGGAACAACCGGAACGACTGGCTCGACTGGAACAACCGGAACCACAGGTACTACCGGAACCACGGGCACTACAGGCACTACAGGTACGACTGGTACGACTGGTACCACTGGTACCACTGGTACCACTGGTACTACCGGAACAACTGGAACCTCAGGCACGTCGGGTACAACTGGCACTACAGGTACGACTGGCACAACCGGAACCACTGGAAGCACGGGCACGACAGGCACTACGGGTACGACCGGTACCACCGGCACGACAGGTACTACGGGCACCACAGGCACAACTGGTACTACTGGTACTACTGGTACTACTGGTACTACTGGTACTACTGGTACTACTGGTACTACTGGTACTACTGGAACGACTGGTACTACTGGAACAACTGGAACAACTGGTACCACAGGCACTACAGGCACTACGGGGACGACTGGAACTACGGGCACTACTGGAACAACTGGAACAACTGGTACAACCGGGACAACCGGGACAACTGGCACTACAGGCGCCACTGGCACTACTGGCACGACCGGCACGACCGGCACGACCGGCACGACCGGCACGACCGGCACGACCGGCACGACCGGCACGACCGGCACGACGGGTGCAACTGGAACAACTGGAACCACAGGTACCACGGGCACGACTGGAACTACAGGCAGCACGGGCACGACAGGTACTACGGGCACCACAGGCACAACTGGAACTACCGGCACTACCGGAACGACGGGTACAACCGGGACCACCGCCACTACTGGAACAACCGGAACGAGCGGTACAACTGGAACTACAAGCACCACTGGTACTACCGGAACGACTGGCTCGACTGGAGCAACCGGCACCACAGGTACTACCGGCACCACGGGTACTACCGGAACTACAGGTGCCACTGGAACGACTGGCACCACCGGCACCACCGGCACCTCTGGCACGACTGGAACCACAGGCAGCACGGGAACTACGGGCACAACCGGAACGACAGGATCAACTGGTACAACTGGCACCATTGGAACGACCGGAACAACTGGTACTACGGGAACGACTGGTACCACGGGTACTGCGGGAACTACAGGCACTACCGGCACCATTGGAACGACCGGAACCATCGAAACCATCGGAACGACTGGTACTACGGGTACTGCGGGAACTACCGGCACTACCGGCACCATCGGAACGACTGGTACGACACCAACATTGCCGGTCATTCCGAATGCAAGCATTACGCCACCCAGTACCACGCCGCCTCCACCCCTGGTATCAACCGGAGCTGGAAGCAGCACGACCGTAACCGGCAGCAGTGGAGTTGATAACAGTGGAACAGGCAACCTTGGAACAGGTGCTACCGGCTCTGGTACTACTCCTGGCATGACCGGCATCACTGGAGGCGCCCCAACAATGGGAGGTGCAAGCGGTGCTACAAATAGCGAAAGTCAATCAAATGCCTCGGCTGAAGCTGGCACTGCCGGAGCTGCAACGGGAGGCAGCGTCACCGTCAGTCTGGTGCAACAGCCCACTACCCTATCCAATGGAATGGTCACCGTTACCGTGCCTAAAGACACTGCCACATCGGGCAGTGGTTTTAGCTTCCCCCTACCAGAGCAGTTGGCGCAAGCCGCTACGGCCACTGCAAGCACTGCGATAACTGTGACGACCCTAAAGGGTGACCCGCTGCCCGCCTGGTTACAGTTTGTTCCAGAGTCCAACACTTTTGTGGCCTCTGCCGTGCCGGATGGCGCATTCCCGATTCAGGTGGTTGTGATCATTGGCGGGCAAAGTACTATCGTGGTGATCTCGGAACGCGCAGAATAAAAAGAGATGCAGATCGCCCCATCCTCCTACGATGCGGCTCTTGCCGCCTACCAAGCAGGCCAGTACGTGCAGGCAGAAGCGGGGTTTGCTCAAGTGCTTGCGCAAGACGCACAGCACACCGCAGCCCTGTACCACCTCGGGCTTGCATTGCACACACAGGGACGCACCCAGGAGGGTATAAGCCACTACCAGACGCTGCTACAGCGCTACCCCGAGAACCTGTATGCCTGGATCAACCTGGGTGACCTCCATGGCAAAGCTGGAAATGCAGAACAAGCCATCTCAGCCTGGGAGCGGGCCTTGCAGCTTGATGCAGACAGCACGCTGGTGCTCAACAACATAGGCATCACCTGCGCCAATCTGGGCCGTGCCACGGAGGCTGTGGGGTATTTTCGGCGGGCGGCCAGTATTGAACCCCAGAGTCACGCGCTGTGGTTTTCGCTGGGCAATGCCCTGCTGTGTATGGCGCGCTACACCCAGGCTGAACAGGCTTTTATCCAGGCATTGCGCATAGACCCCACACACGCCCAAACACACAACAACCTGGCGGTAACGCTGGGGCATTTAGAGCGCGAGGATGAATCTATCGCGCAGTTTCGTCAGGCGCTTGCCTGCGATGCCGACTTGGCGGATGGTCTGAATAATCTGGCTCTGGCGCTTTACAAACGCGATGCACGCGAGGAGGCCGTGCGATTGCTGCGCCATTGTGTGGATCGGCATCCCGGCTATGCGCTGGGGTGGGCGAATCTGGGGATGGTTTTGCAGGGAATGGGGCAACTTGAAGAGGCTGTAAGGGTGATTGACCGCGCACTGGAACTCACCCCCGACCAGGCCGGCTGGCTCTGGAACCAGTCACTGGCGTACCTGACGATGGGGGATTTTGCGCGCGGATGGCAACACTTTGAGGCCCGTTATGCACCGGGGCGCGCAGACCCGGTGGCTACGTTGCCTGATCTGCCCTTTCCCATGTGGAGCGGTGAAGATCTGGCAGGCAAACGCATTTTGCTGGTAAAAGAGCAAGGCTTTGGCGACCAGATTCAGTGCCTGCGTTTTGTGCAGCAACTGCAAGAGCTTGGTGCTACGGTCGGTGTATGGGTGCATCCGGCAGTGGCGCCACTGGTCGCGCTGATGCTACAGGTACAAGAGGTGCTGACCGAGCCACCCAGCAAGGGCTATGACTACTGGGCCTTGTTTATGAGCTTGCCGGTGCGCTTTCAGGCCAACAGCAAAACCTTGCCCGGTGCTGTACCTTATATCGCTGCAGACACCAGCAAACAAAACACGGTACATACGGTACACACGATACGCCAGCAGGTTGATCACTTTGCTGCGGGCCGATTAAAAGTGGGCATTAACTGGGCGGGCAACCCCAGCCATCCCAATGACCGTCACCGCTCCTTGCACCTGTCCGATATTGCCGCCTGGCTTGACCTGCCCAGCGTCGCATGGGTGAGTCTGCAATCCCAGCGCAACCCGGACACTGACCCCTGGGTGGCACGTGGTGCGCTGCTGCCGCTGGGCGATGCGATCAAGGATTTCTCCGATACAGCTGCCATTATTGCGGCCGTGGATATGGTTATTTCGATTGACTCGGCAGTGGCCCATCTGGCAGGAGCCATGGGCGCGCGCACCTGGTTACTGCTGCCTGCCAACCCGGATTACCGCTGGATGCTGGAACGCACCGACAGCCCCTGGTACCCGAGCATGAAGCTGTGGCGGCAAACCAGACTGGGCGAGTGGGGCAGCACGCTACGGCAGGTGGAACAGGCCTTGCGCCTGGAAACGAAGTACATGCCTCTTGCCGGGCACCAACGGCTGATTCGTGGACGGCATGGCTGGTTTGTTTACAACTGCTACGACCAGTATGTGGGGCAAGCACTGGAGCACTATGGCGAATATGCCGAGTACGAGGTGCAGTTGTTCACGCGCATCATGCACGGCTTCAAGGATCATGATGTGATTGAGGTGGGTGCCAATATGGGAGCGCAAAGTGTGCCCTTGTGCGCCATGGCGCGCAGGCTCTTCGCATTCGAGCCGCAGCCGACCGTTTTTCATACGCTGTGCGCCAATGTAGCGCTGAACGCCATTCGCAACTGCCAGGCGTTTCCGGTTGGTGCGGGTGAAGTGGAGGGCATGTTCAAGGTGCCGTTGGTGAGCTACGACAGCAGCGGCAATTTTGGTGGCATCAGTTTGCAAACGGATGGCGACGGAACGCCGGTGCAGGTGGTGGCGCTGGATCACTTTTTGCAGAATCTGGTGCCCGATCTGCATGTGCGGTTGCTCAAGGTGGATGTGGAAGGCATGGAACGCGCGGTGATCCTGGGTGCGCGCCAATTGATTAGCCGTGACCGACCGTTTCTCTATGTCGAAAATGACCGGATTGAACACTCCGAGCGCCTGATTCTTTGCCTGCGCGAACTGGGCTACCGCTTGTATTGGCATTGTCCGTTGCTGTTCAATAGCCATAACTTTTTTGCCAATACGGACAATGTTTACCAAGGTATTGCAGCGTTCAATATGCTGGGGGTGCCCGAGGAGTTGGCGTTTGATACGCAGGGTATGACCGAAGTGGGTGCCGCCCATGTGCACATCTTGCAGCGGGAGTAAGCCGATGGAAGAAGAACCTCTTTCAGACCAGAAAATTGAAAACATCCTGGTCGCCGAAAATGCATCTTTTCCGGATGCGGGTGCCCCGGCACCCACCGTGCATCTGGTGGAGTCGGTGGACAGCGCGGCAAGCTGGGTCAAGTGGCTGCTGTTTATCGCCCTGGCTTCGGAGTTTTTGGTGGGCTGGTTTCGGCGGTAGACTAATAAGGGGTAAATCAGCCTGTAGCCCTTATGAAACGTGCGGGAGTCGCTATTAAAAATATCCGTCTCTGTGTTCACGCTGGTAGTAGCGGCACCGCTTTGAGCGACTTTACGTTGGTGGCCCGAAGCCTGAGGCACACTGTGTGTGCTGAATGGGCATCATCCACTGCAGCCCGGCTGTGGTCGCGCCCGGCACGCTACCACGCCGGGGATGGTATTCACATCCAACCCAGCCGGTGTAACCCAGTTCATCCAATAGCGAAAAAAGATAGGTGTAATTCAGTTCACCCGTGTCCGGTTCGTGCCGTTCAGGAACACCCGCAATTTGAATATGTCCGATTGCGCCTGTGGGCAGGTAGCGGCGCAGTTTGGTGGTTACGTCACCTTCTTCAATCTGGCAGTGGAACAGGTCCATTTGAACTTTCAGGTTGGAGGCTCCAATCTCCTGGCGCAAGGCATGTGCTTGCTCCTGCCGGTTGAGGAAATAGCCCGGCATGCTGCGCTGGTTGATAGGTTCAATCAGAACTTCAATACCGGCTTGGGCGGCCCGTTCCGCCGCATGGCACAGATTCGCCCGGTAGCACGCCAAAGATGCAGCCTTATCTCCTTTATCTCCTTCAGGTGGCATCACACCGGCCATCACGTGCAATCGTGGGCAAGCCAGGTCTGATGCATAAGACAAGGCCAGCTCCAGCCCGTAGCGGAATTGTGCTTCGCAGCCTGGCAGACAGGCGGTCCCACGCCAACCGTCCACCCAGGCATTGGCAACACTGACTGGATCGCCGCCACCCGCAGGGGTATTGATGAGTACCTGACGCAAACCGTTGGCATCCAGCTGCTTGCGGATATCTGTAGCGCAATAGTCGTAGGGAAACAAGAACTCCACTGCTGAGAAGCCATCATCTGCAGCGGCGGAAAAACGGTCCAGGAATGCATATTCGGTATACATCAAGGACAAATTGGCGGCAAATCGGGGCATACGGCGCAGGGTCAACTATTGGGCATTGGTTGGTTTACCCTGCCATAAACAACTCCACTGATTTGCGCTTTGGAGATCACGTGTCCGAGAGCGGCCGCCTTGCCAAGCCATGCCAAGCCGGTGGCTTCGTCCTTTCCTACCCCGTTGCCTGCAACATAGCAATGCCCAAGCCAGTTCATGGCCTCTGGAAAACCTTGTTTGCCTGCCTGTTCCAGCCAGTAAATGGCGCCCTTGGTTTTGCCGTGGCTAAAGAAAATCAATGCCAGATCGGTTTGAGCCGATGCATCGCCCTGGTCGGCTTTGATGACCAGGGCGTAATCGTCTGCGTCCAGTGGCACGCACAGACTGGGAGCCAGAGAGTGGAGGTCAATCAGTGCTTTCCCGTTTTCCACGGTGCGCGTGACCGATCCATCGGCAATCATTCTCCAGAGTGTGCGTTCACTGCGGTCAGTGAGCACAACAGCGGCTTGAAGGCTAATCAGGTTCATCGTACTACTCTATAACTCTATATAATCCGCCGCTTCCGAGGAGCGTTGCAGTCTGGGTATTTTGTGTACCACAGACGAGGCTCGGAACTTTCCTTGTACCAACGACGCTCACCCACGGGTCCGTAGGGTGAGTTTTCCCTTTCGGCTCCGTGGCCCTTATTCAACATAGGACACATTTTCCAGGAGCCAAATATGGGTGCATTATCTCCCCTCACCGCTGAAAATTACACCGTTGCTGACCTGAGCCTGGCCGCATGGGGTCGCAAGGAACTGGCCATTGCCGAGACCGAGATGCCTGGCTTGATGGCCATCCGGGAAGAGTTCAGCAAAACGCAACCGCTCAAGGGCGCACGCATCAGCGGTTCTCTGCACATGACCATTCAGACCGGCGTGTTGATCGAGACGCTGCAAGCGCTGGGCGCCGAAGTGCGCTGGGCGTCGTGCAACATCTTTTCCACCCAGGACCATGCGGCAGCAGCGCTGGTGGCGCAGGGCACGCCGGTGTTTGCCTACAAGGGTGAATCGCTGGAAGCCTACTGGGATTTCACGCACCGTATCTTTGAGTTCGGCCCCAAAGGAAGTGCCACCGAAGGCCCGAACATGATTCTGGACGACGGCGGTGATGCCACTTTGTTGATGCACCTGGGCACGCGGGCCGAGACCGATCTGTCCGTGCTGGCCAAACCCGGCAGCGCCGAGGAAATCTGTTTGTTCAATGCCATCAAGGCCAAACTGGCGCAAGATGCCACCTGGTACAGCCGCCGCCTGAAAAACATCATTGGTGTGACCGAAGAAACCACCACCGGCGTGCTGCGCCTGAACGAGATGTCGGCCAAGGGTACGCTGGCCTTGCGTGCCATCAATGTCAACGATTCGGTGACCAAGAGCAAGTTTGACAACCTGTATGGCTGCCGCGAATCGCTGGTGGATGCCATCAAGCGCGCCACCGATGTGATGGTCGCCGGCAAAATTGCTTGCGTGGCGGGGTATGGGGATGTGGGCAAGGGCAGCGCCCAGGCCTTGCGCGCCCTGCACGCGCAGGTGTGGGTGACCGAGATTGATCCGATCAATGCCTTGCAAGCGGCGATGGAGGGCTACAAGGTCGTGACCATGGAATACGCTGCCGACAAGTGTGATATTTTTGTCACAGCGACCGGCAACCTCAATGTCATCACCTACGCGCACATGCAGGCCATGAAGGACCAGGCGATTGTGTGCAACATAGGCCACTTCGACAACGAAATCGACGTTGCTTCGCTGGAAAAGCTGACCTGGGAAGAGATAAAGCCCCAAGTGGACCATGTGATTTTCCCGGCCAACGGCGACCAGCCAGCCAAACGCATCATTTTGCTGGCCAAGGGACGACTGGTGAATCTGGGCTGCGGCACCGGGCATCCCAGCTTTGTGATGTCATCGAGTTTTGCCAACCAGACCATTGCCCAGATCGAGCTCTTCACCAAGCCCGATCAGTACCAGAGCGGCCAGGTCTATGTGTTGCCCAAGCATCTGGACGAAAAGGTGGCGCGTCTACACCTGAAAAAGGTGGGTGTCATGTTGTCCGAACTGACCGACGCACAGGCCGCCTACATTGGCGTGTCCAAGGCCGGTCCGTACAAAAAAGACAGCTACCGCTACTAAGCTTGCGGATGCGCATTGACCAATTGTTGGTGCAGCGTGGCTTGGCCAGCACCCGTTCGCAGGCGCAGCGCCTGATTGCCAGCGGGGTGGAGTGGCTGGGCGCAGACGTTTGGCACCGGGTGGCGAAAAATGGCGATCTGGTCGCCGACGATGCCCCGGTGCGTCTACTGGACGCCGCCGAGGCGCGCTATGTCTCGCGCGGTGGCCTGAAGCTCGAAGGGGCACTCAAGCAACTGGAGTTGTCGGTGCAGGACTTTGCCTGCCTGGATGTGGGGCAAAGCACCGGCGGCTTTACCGATTGCCTGCTGCAACACGGCGCGCGTCTGGTGTGTGGTGTGGATGTTGGCACCGGTCAGTTGCACCCGCAATTGCGTCAGGATGCGCGCGTGACAGCCCTGGAGGGTTGTAATGCACGTACACTGAGTGCTTCTGATTTGATATCTGTACTCGCACGTCGTACGGGAGATAGAGGCCAATTTGGCACTGAAATCACGTTCGATTTGATCGTGGTGGATGTGTCATTTATTTCGCAAACCCTGGTACTGCCAGCACTTGTGCCCTTGCTCAAAGAGGGCGGCACGCTGCTGAGTCTGGTCAAGCCGCAATTTGAGTTGCAGCCTGGTCAGGTTGGCAAAGGCGGCATTATCAAAGATGCAAGCCTGTATCCATTGGTGGAAAACCGACTGCGTGTGGCCTGCGCCGAACAAGGTTTGCAGGTCCGTGCGTGGCTGGATTCGCCCATATCTGGTGGTGACGGCAATCGTGAGTTTTTTATCTGCGCCCGCAAGCCGGGTATTCTTGAAACGCCAGAAAATGATTCCTATCAGTCTTGAATTTTTCCCTCCCAAGACCGCCGAGGGCGCCGAGAAGCTGCGTCTGGTACGCCAGGCACTCTACGCCTTGCAGCCCGAATTTTGCTCCGTCACCTTTGGCGCAGGTGGCTCAACCCAGGAAGGTACGTTTGCCACGGTGCGTGCCATTCTGGCCGAAAACGTTACAGCAGCCTCGCACATTTCCTGCGTCGGTGCCACGCGTGAGACGGTGCGCGCCCAGTTGGCCACGCTCAGGGAGATGGGTGTCGGGCGTCTGGTGGCCCTGCGTGGCGACTTACCCAGCGGCTATGGTCTGGGGGGTGAATTTCAGTACGCCAGCGATCTGGTGGCCTTCATCCGCACTGAGACGGGCAGCCAATTCCGCATCGAAGTCGCGGCCTACCCCGAAGTGCATCCCCAGGCACGCTCGCCGGCTACCGATTTGCAAGCCTTTGCCACCAAGGTGCGTGCGGGTGCCAATTCGGCCATTACCCAGTATTTCTACAGCGCTGCCGCCTACTTCCGTTTTGTCGAGGAGGCAGCGGCATTGGGCCTGCAAGTGCCGGTGGTGCCGGGCATCATGCCCATTACCAGCTCCACGCAGCTCATGCGTTTTTCGGATGCTTGCGGTGCCGAGATTCCCCGCTGGATTCGTCTGCGTCTGCAAAGTTTTGGCGACGACACACAATCCATCAAGGACTTTGGGCTGGATGTCGTGACTCGGCTATGCGAAGAATTGCGTGCCGGTGGCGCGCCAGCCCTGCACTTCTACACCATGAACCAGAGTGCGGCAACGCTTGCAATTTGTGCGCGACTGGGTTTGACAGGTATATTGCAAAAAACATAGCTTTTGCGTGTCATACCCAGGTCATCTTTGGGTTGTAAGTACTAAAGGCGTTCAGTACACTTTTGGGTGATCCGCATCCACGCTTTAGTCTGCCATCCTGCCGCGAAGCCGTGCAATGCGCGTGGAGGTGTATATGAAAGAAGCAGTATGGGATATGGCACGCCAAAGTTGGGGGAGGTCCATTGCCGCTGCCAAACCGTTTGCACGGTTGATGAGCACGCTGGAAGAGCAGGCTGCAGCGTCCTTGCATCCTCTGGAGCGCGTGTTCAGAAGTGTTGTTGCCATCGCACTGGATCGTCTGAATGTGCCAGGCGCAGAGGACATCCATCAATTGGTGGATCTGGTTTCCCGGATTGAGCAACGCCTGAAGGGGTTGCAGGCAAAGTCCGCACAGGATGTTGTAAATTTACAACAGGCGCTAGCAGCCAGTGAACGTGCGCTGGCCGATGCTGCTGCCGAATACCAGCGTAACGCGGCACTGGCCATGCTGGCTACTGCCGTACCGTCCATCGCGCATGACCTGACCACACCCATTTCCAACGCCAGCTTGGTAGCCGAAAGTCTGCAGCACCGTCTGGTTGATTTTCGTGGTGTTGTCGATTCCGGAGGTTTGCGTAAATCGGACCTGACCGCGTTTATCACGCGCGCTGAAGAGGCGGTGGACATTTTGTGTTCGACGACCAGGCGCGCCGGGATGCTGGCCAGCAGTCTGAAGCAGTTATCGGTGGATAGCGTTTCAGGGCGACACCGTGATTTTGACCTGGCAACACTGGTGAGCGATGTGTTGTTGACCGTCATGCCGTCGTTGCGCGGCAAACCCATGCGTATCGAAACCGATATCCCCAGCCAACTGCGTATGTCCAGCTATCCGGGGGCTATCGGTCAGATACTCATCAACCTGGTTCAGAATGCGGCGATACATGCCTTTTCCGCCCACCATCCGGGCACCCTGCGGGTATCGGCAGAGTTGCAGGGTAACGACTATTTGCGCATCCAGGTTTCCGACGACGGTCAGGGCATGGAGCCGACGGTTCTGGGACAGATTTTTACCCCATTTTTTACGACACGCGCCGATGAAGGAGGCTCTGGATTGGGACTGAGCCATTCACGCCATCTGGCCACCGAGGTGCTGGGGGGGCAGATGACGGTGCGTTCAACTCCGGGAGCGGGAACCTGCTTCACACTGAATTTGCCAAGATTTTTGCCAAACGACACCCAATCCTGACGCAAATAGGTAAGCACGTCTTTGGCGCTGTCTCTGCAAAAAACATAGCTACTCCCGCTTATCCCATAAGGCGTACAGCCAGATTTGCCTTGAATTTTGCCCTTCAAAACGGGTCAAGGCGATGCTGATACCGCCATGAGGCATCAAAACGGGCCGCTGTCGGGTGTTTTTGCATGGCAAATCGGGCTGTAGGCCTTATGGGATAAGCGGGTGCAGCTATTATATCAGGAGTGCTTTGGCTTTGGCTGGGAGTATCCAGGAGCCTGTCGCAAATCCATCCGGAACCAGTTTGCCATCGAGCGCCGGAAGGCACGAATATCGTGGCTCCCGCCACTCCCACAAAGTGCGGTGCTGTCCCGCTTTAAGTGGGAAGCCGTTGATCGGGGATCGTATTGTCTGCCAAAATGGATGCAACCAGCTGGAGATGAAACTAATGAAGTTGACCGACAACGTGCCGATCTTGATGGTCGATGACCAGGTGGAAAACCTGCGGGCGTTAGAGGCCGTTCTGGATGGCCCCGGATTAACCTTGGTGCGTGCGCAATCGGGTAGCGAAGCGCTGCAATTGGTTTTGCACCACGACTTTGCCCTGATATTGCTGGATGTGCAAATGCCGGTCATGGACGGATTCAAAGTAGCAGAATTGTTGCGCCAGAACCCCGAAACACGCCACATCCCGATCATTTTTGTCACCGCCGGCATGAACGATCTCAACCTGCAGTTCAAAGGGTATCAGCTCGGCGCAGTGGACTATCTGATCAAACCGGTTGCGCTGGTTGTTTTATTGAGCAAGGTGCGTGTGTTTTGCGATTTGTATCGCCAACGCAAGGAGATTGAGAATTTTGGTCAACGCATGGAGGTCTTGGTAGATGCCCGAACGGCAAGCCTGCTCGAAAGCCAGGCGTTGTTGCATGAGGTGGGTCGCATGGCCAAGATCGGTGGATGGGAGATCGATATTGCGAGCCACGAACTGATCTGGAGTGAACAGGTGTACCAGATTCACGGGGTTGATGCGGAATACAAGCCTACCCTGGCGAGTTCTGGTGACTTTTACGTCCCCGAATCGCGCGAGGCACTTCGCGAGGCAATTGAGCGTACTATCGAAAAGTACAACCCTTTTGAACTCGAACTGCAACTCCACACCCCTGCAGGATACCCCCGTTGGGTGCATGCCATGGGACGATTACATGTAAAAAAGGACCACTCCAGGGTTGTTGCGGGAACTTTTCAGGACATCACAGAGCGTAAACAGGCGGAGGAGGCGTTGCGCCAGGGTAAATTGCTCACCGAGTACTTGCTGCAAACTATTCCTTTCCCCATGAATATCGTGAACGCACAAGGCAAGGTGCTGTTCATGAATGCCGAAATGGAAAAAGTGCTCGGACACGACAATGTCACGGAATATTGCTGGCACATGTACCGTAACGACAAAACGCAGTGTAGCAATTGTCCCTTGCACCAACCCATACGCATTGGCAAAACCTCCGTGATGGAAGGCACGGAAGCCATGGGCGGGAGAACATACGATGTCTACCACACCGGGCTTATTTACCAGGGGCAGGAAGCTTTGCTGGAAATCTTTGTGGACATCACCGAGCGCAGGAAACTCGAATCCGAGCAACGGCAATTGCTCGCGCATCTGGAGCAGGCAAAATCCGCTGCCGAATCCGCCAACCAGGCAAAAAGTCGCTTTCTTGCGACGATGAGCCATGACTTGCGCACACCGCTCAATGCCATCCTGGGGATGGCGCAAATTTTGCTGGAGCCAGGAGCGCTTGAGACGGAACGCATGGAGTATGCGAAGACAATTTTCGACTCTGGAAATACCCTGCTTGCCATTCTCAACGACATTCTCGATCTGGCCAAGATTGAGGCTGGCAAGATGACACTGCAACGCAAGCCTTTTGCAGCGCCTCAGTTGTTGCTGGAAGCACAAAACCTGTTTCAGCAACTGGCCCAGGAAAAGGGACTGCAGATCCGCGTGGAATGCACCATTGATCCCGATCAACTGTATTGGGGCGATCCGGTGCGCTTGCGGCAGATGCTCAACAACTATGTGAGCAACGCTGTCAAGTTTACTGATCACGGTCACGTCCGGCTGGTAGCAATGCCGATAGCAAGCACGACAAACGCTACGGACGCTACGGACGTTACGGACGTTACCCAAACGATTGATACCTTGCGCTTTTCCGTCATCGACACAGGCAGAGGAATGACTTCGGCGCAACGTGCCATGCTTTTTCTCCCCTTTGCGCAACTGGAAAATACTGGCCAACGCACATTGGCAGGAACCGGGTTGGGGCTTTCCATTGTTGACAACCTGGTCAGACTGATGGGAGGTGAAGCCGGATGCGAAAGTGAGCCAGGGCAGGGGGCATGCTTCTGGTTCACCTTACCTGCCGAACGTGTGGATGCCAGCATCGACCCGCGCAGTGTCCGTAGTTTGGACACTGTTGCAGCGGTGCATAAGGTATCGGATAACGTATCGGATAACGTATCAAGGAGGGTGGCGAGGCAAACGCTGCAACCTATTCTTTTGGTCGATGACAATCTGGCCAATCGACGTTTGACCGAGCTGATGCTGGGAAAACTGGGTTATCAGTGCCACAGCGTGGAAGACGGCAGTCTGGCGCTCAAGGCCGCCACCAATGACAGCAATGGCGGCAACTATTCACTCATCTTGATGGATTGCCAGATGCCGGTCATGGACGGGCTGGAAGCCACCCGGCGGATTCGTCAATGGGAGCAATCGCAAGGCAAGCCGCGCACAACAATCATCGCGCTAAGTGCCGACGTGTTTGACGAAAACCGTGAACGCTGCAGCGCTGCAGGTATGGACGATTTCATGGCCAAACCGCTTTATATCGATGCATTGCGTGAAAGTCTGGATCGTTGGCTAGGGCACGTTGTTGGCAATTCATTGCCACCGACTCAGAACGTTACGCTAACCGATGTGCATCCGCAGCCCACAACCTTGCCTGTTTCTCCGGATCCGGGAATTCTGGATATCGAGAAAGCCCTATCCTCCGTGGGGGGCAATTCCTCGTTGCTCAATACATTGGTGCATTTGCTAATAGACCAGATTGGCATCGATATGCCAGATATCCGCTCAAGTGTGGCTGCCGCTGACACCAGCAGACTCAAAGACATGGTGCATAGGCTCAAGGGCAGTTTGGCAAGTGTTGGTGCCACGGGTGCTCTTGAAGCCTGCAATGCGCTCAATATTCTGGCGCGTGAAGACAAGGTATCTGAGTATGCCAACGGATTTGCTCATCTGGAGGGTGAGGTCGAACGTTTAGAGGACATGCTAAAACGGTTCATTCGGCCATGATTAAACCGTAATCCTCAGAAGGGTATATCGTCATCCAGGTCGCTCATATCGGGTGCCGGGGCTTGACGGGTTGGAGCGCTTGCGGGTGCGGTACTGCTACTGCTTGGCCGTGGTGGCGGTGCGGCGCGGCGTGGTGCGGTGTCGTAATCGCCCGTGTCGGACGAGGCCTCACCCGCACCCCCACGGGAGCCGAGCATTTGCATTTCGTTGGCAATGATTTCGGTGGCGTATTTTTCGATGCCGTCCTTGTCGGTGTATTTGCGCGTCTTGATGCGCCCTTCCACATAAACCGGGCTGCCTTTTCGCAGGTACTGACCAACGACCTCGGCGAGTCTGCTGAAAAAGGTGATGCGGTGCCACTCGGTCTCTTCGACCATTTCGCCGGTTTTGCCCTTGTGTTTGTAACTGGTCGCCAGCGAGACATTGGCGACTTGTTCCCCGCTGGGAAGGTAGCGGATTTCCGGGTCCTTGCCTAGATGGCCGACCAGAATGACTTTATTGACAGATGCCATGGTATTTTCTCCTGAATGGACGGGAGTTTATCCGGCCTTGGCTGCGACTTTGACTGTGGCTGTCGGAATTCGCATGGGCCAGGCGACCACCAGCCACAAAAGCATGGCAGAAAAACCCGTGATAAACAAACCAGCGGGACCGAAGTTCTTGACCAGCCAGCCACCGGCAGCGCCACCGGCAAAAAGCCCGAGCGATTGCAGGGTGTTGTAGACACCCATTGCGGTACCGCGCACATTGGCGGGCGCCAGACGCGAAACAAAACTGGGTTGACTGGCTTCGAGCACGTTAAAACCCCAAAAAAACACAAAAAGCACCAGTGTCAACGCGACGATGGAAAGGCTTGTCTGCGTCAGCGTCCATAGGGCGATTTGCACCAGCATGATGCATCCGATGGCAACAAGAAATACTGCGCGCAGATAACCGCGTCGTTCCAGCGGAAAGAGTGTGCCTGCCATCACAAAAAATGAACCTAAAACTGCAGGCAGGTAAACCCACCAATGCTGGGCTCTGGGCAAACCTGCTTGCTCCAGCATGGTCGGCACTGCCATCCACATGGCAAGTTGTACCATGTGCAGTATCAGTACACCGAGGTTGCAGCGCATCAATTCCGGGTTTGACAGGACACCAGAGACGCTGGCACGTTCCTGGATTGCGTGCTTGGCAGGCTCCGGCGGAACCCACCACAGCACGATGGCCATACCGGCCAGCGCCAGCACGGCAGTCAAGGCAAATAGTCCTGCTAGACCCAGCACGCTGGCCAAGGCGGGGGCAATGACGAGTGAAATGGCAAACATCAAACCGATGCTGGCGCCGATTAATGCCATGGCCTTTGTGCGCACCAGATCGCGTGTCTGGTCGGCCAGCAGCGCAGTGACTGCGGCCGAGATGGCGCCGCACCCCTGCAACGCACGCCCGGCTGCCAGCCAGGCCAAGGAAGTCGCCAATGCCGCCATCAGGCTACCGGCAGCAAACAGTAGCAAACCGACAATGATGACCGGCTTGCGACCAAAGCGGTCAGACGCCATGCCAAAGGGTATCTGTAACGCTGCCTGGGTTAAACCATACAGGCCCATGGCCAGACCAATCAGGGAAACATCGTCGCCACCGGGATATTGGCGTGCTTCGAGTGCGAATACGGGCAGTACCAAAAACAAACCCAGCATGCGCAGGGCAAAAATGGAGGCCAGCGACATGCTGGCACGCAGTTCAACAGCGGTCATGGCCCCGGATGAATCGAAGGATTCTGAGGAATCGGCACCAGGGCGGGTAGAGGCTAAAGGGGGCAACGCGGTAACTCCCGGTTAACGGATCAGACGCTTGCGTAGCGCCCAAAGGCTCGATTGTCGCCCATGTCGCATTCTGTGGTCAGTACAATCCGGAACTTGTTGACCCCTAACCTCACGCATATCGGGAGCACTTTTCACACATGACAGATTGGACTGACGGCTACGTGGCCGAAATTGGCTATACCTTTGGCTACTACGCTGAACTTAACCCTTTGCGTGTCAGGTTCGCCCTTCTGAACGCAGGCTTTGCGTTGCCACAAGACGCTACTGCGTGCGAACTCGGTTTTGGGCAAGGCATGAGCGCCAATATGCATGCGGCTGCTTCTTCCACCCGATGGTACGGGACGGACTTTAACCCGTCACAGGCAGCTTTTGCACAAGAATTGACCCAAGTGTCAGGATCGGGAGCGCGGTTATTGGATGAGGGCTTCGAGCAGTTTTGCGCCCGCACGGACTTGCCAGATTTTGATTTCATCGGATTGCATGGTATCTGGAGTTGGATATCGGATAGCAACCGGGCGGTGATCGTCGATTTTGTGCGGCGTAAACTCAAAGTAGGCGGTGTGCTCTACGTAAGTTACAACACACAGCCAGGCTGGGCTGCGATGGTGCCATTACGCCATCTTCTGGTACACCATGCACAAGTCATGGGTTCCTCCGGCAGCGGAATGGTTGCGCGGGTTGGCGGCGCCCTGGATTTTGCCGAAAAGTTATTTGCTGTCAATCCAGCTTATCCACGTACCAATGCACAGATCCCAGAGCGACTCAAGAAACTCCGCGAGCAAAATCGCAACTATCTGGCACACGAATATTTCAACCGCGACTGGGCACCCATGCATTTTGCCGAAATGGCAGACTGGCTGACCCCAGCCAAACTCAGTTATGCCATTTCAGCGCACTATCCGGATCATATTGATCCAATCAATCTAAGCGCAGAGCAGCAGACCTTGCTCAAAGAGATTCCCGATCCTATGTTCCGGGAAACGGTGCGCGATTTTGTGGTGAACCAGCAGTTCAGGCGTGATTACTGGGTTAAAGGGCCACGCAAGCTGGCACCAGCGCAGCTCGCTGCGATGCAGCGTGCCCAAAGGGTGGTGCTGGTGACTCCCCGCGCGGCGGTCACCCTGAAAATTTCGGCCAGTGCGGGCGAGGCATCGCTGAACGAGCCAATTTATGCCCCGATCCTCGATGTGCTGGCTGACCATCAACCGCATACGATGGCTGAGATTGAGCAGGCGGTGCAAGGCAAGGGCGTGTCGTTTGCCCAGTTACGCGAGGCCATCACGATATATATCGGCAAGGGGGATGTCTGTGCAGCGCAGGATGATGCTGCAGTTCAGAAAGCCTTGCCCCAAACCATGCGTTTGAACCGGCACCTGATGGAACTGGCGCGCACGACCGGGGATATCAGTTACCTTGCGAGTCCACTTACTGGCGGGGGTGTCATGGTTGGGCGTTTCGAGCAACTGTTTTTGCTGGCGCAGTCACAAAACAGGACGGAGCCACAGGCCTGGGCTGATTTTGTCTGGCAAATTTTGCAAGCCGAAGGGCAACGTCTTGTCAAAGAAGGCAAGCCACTGAATGAGCCAGCAGAAAACATCGCCGAGTTACTACGGCAAGCACAGGAATTTGCTGCTAAGCGTTTGCCCATTTTGAAGTGCCTGCATATCGCCTGAATCACCAAAGAGACCCTTATGCCAGCATTTCACACGTAGGCTGTGGCCCCGAGCGCCAGGACCGTACCACCCGTGAATATCTTATTTATCCATCAAAACTTCCCCGGCCAGTTCAAGTTTCTGGCACCCGCTCTGGCGCGCGACCCAAAAAATACGGTATTTGCCATGACCATGCAAAAGGTGGCAGCAAAAATCTGGGAAGGCGTACAACTGGTGCCGTATGCAGCCAGCCGTGGCACCGCCCCTGATGTACACCCCTGGGTCAGCGATTTTGAAACCAAGGTGATCCGGGGCGAGGCGTGTTTCCGAGCTGCCCTGGCATTGCGTGCACAAGGTTTCAGCCCTGATGTGATTATTGCCCACCCTGGTTGGGGGGAAAGTCTGTTTCTCAAGGATGTGTGGCCCCAGGCTCGATTGGGTATTTACTGCGAATTTTTCTACCACCCTGAGGGTGCGGACGTGGGTTTTGATCCTGAATTTCCTGCCAAGGATGCGGGCGATGTGTGCAGGTTGCGTTTGAAAAATCAAAATAACCTGTTGCACTTTGAGATCGCCGATGCTGGCATATCACCCACCCACTGGCAGGCCAGCACCTTTCCTGCGTCTTTTCGCAACCGGATAACCGTGGTGCATGATGGTATCGATACCCATGTGTTGGTGCCAAACCCCCACGTGAGTTTGACACTGAACGGCAAGACAACGCTGACTCGTCAAGATGAAGTCATCACCTTTGTCAACCGCAACCTGGAGCCTTACCGTGGGTACCACATTTTCATGCGTGCACTGCCGGATATCTTGCGTGAGCGCCCCCAGGCCAGGGTGCTGATCGTGGGGGGTGACGACGTGAGTTATGGAGCCAAACCCGATGGCGACCAAAAGTGGAAAACTGTATTTATCAACGAAGTGCGCGCGCGTATCACCGAAGCAGATTGGGAGCGGGTGCATTTCCTGGGAAAAGTGTCTTATCCGCATTTCATCGCACTGCTGCAGTTGTCTACGGTGCATGTCTATCTGACCTATCCTTTTGTGTTAAGCTGGAGTTTGTTGGAGGCCATGAGTGTGGGCTGTGCCATTGTGGCGAGTGACACAAAACCTCTGCACGAGGCGATTCGGCACGACGAAACAGGGCGTTTGATCGACTTCTTTGATGCCGCAGCTTTGGCCCAAGAAGTGTTGGCCCTGCTGGATGATCCGGCAGCGCGTACCCGTATGGGGATCAATGCGCGTATGTTTGCTCAAACCTCCTACGATCTGAAAACAGTTTGCTTGCCACGGCAGCTGGAGTGGGTGAAGAAGTTGGCCAGCTGAACCGGAATATGGCAATGGCAACATTGGAGCGTATCACCACGCAATACATTGATAGTCAAGACCGGGTGCGGCTTGCCGGTGTCAGTGGCAATGCAGCCCCGGTCGTGATCTGGCTGACCCAGCGGCTGCTCCAGCGTTTGCTGCCGGTGCTTTTTCAGTGGCTGCAACGGCAAGATAACACCTTGCCTTTGGCGGAAGTGTTTCATGGCTTTGCCCAGCAGGCTGCGCAGGCCGAGTTGACACCGCAAGCCCCGGTGCAGGTTGAAGCCGCCAGCTGTGCGTGGCTGGCACTGTCGGTGGACATTTCCTGCTCCAATGAATCTGTGGGTCTGATTTTTCGCGGCCCTGACGGTGAAAATGCCACACTGACCCTGGCAACAAAACCGCTGCGCCAATGGCTTGGCATCCTGCATGAGGCATACCGTCAGGCGCAGTGGCCGCTTCAGGCCTGGCCCGAATGGCTGCAAGCCAGCGAGGATATTCTGCAGCAGCGTCCGGCACTGCTGCATTGAGGTGTGTTCTGATGTTTTTTGATATTTGGCAAGGTTAAAAGTTAGCAAAGGCTGTCATGAGTGCATTTCTGGAAGAAACCGTTCTGAGCGTCAACCACTGGACGGATCGTCTCTTTAGTTTCAAGACAACACGCGACCCGGCACTGCGTTTTTCCAATGGCCATTTCACCATGATTGGTTTACGCCTGGAAAATGGCAAACCCTTGTTACGTGCTTACAGCATCGTCAGTGCCAATTACGAGGACCATCTGGAATTCTTGAGCATCAAGGTGCCAGATGGCCCGCTGACTTCGCGTTTGCAACACATCAAGGTAGGCGACAAGATTGTGGTGGGTCGCAAACCTACGGGGACTTTATTGATTGATTACCTGTTGCCTGGCAAGACCTTGTATCTGCTGGGTACCGGCACGGGGCTGGCACCGTTCCTGAGTGTGGCACGCGATCCGGCGACCTATGAGAAATTTGAGAAAGTGGTGGTCGTGCATGGGGTGCGCCAAGTTGCAGAGTTGGCGTATATGGATTACCTGACCATTGATTTGCCTGCGGATGAATTCCTGGGGGAAATGGTGCGTGAACAAATGCTGTACTACCCCACAGTGACACGCGAAACCTTCAAAAACCGTGGTCGTATCACCGATTTGTTTGCAGCGGGAAAGATTGAAGCGGATCTTGGACTCTCCAAACTGGACCCTTTGCATGACCGCGTCATGATTTGTGGCAGTCCGGCCATGTTGCGTGACCTCAAGCACATGCTGGAGCAGCGCGGCTTCATGGAAGGCAACACCACCAAACCCGCAGACTTTGTTATTGAACGCGCCTTTGTGGAGCAATAAACCATGTCCCATTACGATCTCTATGCCATTGGCAATGCCCTGGTGGATTCTGAATATGCTGTGACTGAAGCCCTGTTGCAGCGCATGGGCGTTGCGAAACGGCACATGACCCTGATCGACAGCACGCAGCGTGCCGCACTGCTGGCGCATGTGCATGGCGTGCATTCCGGGCGTACCGGCGGAGGATCGGCCGGCAATACGGTGGTGGCACTGGCCCAGTTGGGTGGGCGAGCGTTCTACTCATGCCGCGTTGCGGATGATGAATTGGGCGCTTTTTACCGGGACGACCTGATCGCCAACGCAGTGGCAAGCAATCTCACGCACACCAAGCCACCTCCCGGTCAGACCGGCAGTTGTATGGTATTCGTGACGCCGGATGCCGAACGCAGCCTGTGCACTTTTCTGGGTGCCACAGCCGATCTGGATTCGACGGCATTGCATCCACACGAAATCATCAAGTCCAAAGTCTATTACATGGAAGGTTATCTGGCGGCATCGCCAAGCGGGCTTGCTGCTGCGTTGCAAGGCCGTGCCATTGCACGGCAGGCTGGTGTTGCGTTGGCGGCAACCTTGAGTGACATGAGCATGATCAATTTTTGCCGCCCTGGTCTTGATGCCATGCTTGGTGATGGATTGGACTATTTGTTTTGTAACGAAGAAGAAGCCCAGGTGTGGTGTGGTCTTCAGGAGCTGGACAGTGTCTGTGACCGCTTGGGGCAGGTTGCCCGCACGGTATGTCTTACACGCAGTGCCAAAGGCTGCATTGTTCTGGAAAAAGGGCGACGTACCGAAGTGCCAGCCGCTGCAGTCGAGGCTTTGGACACCAACGGCGCGGGTGATATGTTTGCAGGCGCTTTTCTGTACGCTGCCACACATGGCCATAGCCATGCTCAAGCGGCCTGGCTAGCCAACCTGGCCGCAGGGCAGGTGGTCAGCCGCTACGGCAGCCGTTTGCCCCTTGCGGCTGTTGCCGAAATCAAACAGTGTTTTGAGCACTATCTGGCATAGCGTAAACCGATGCACCTGCAGAAGTTGGGACGGTACGAGCTGATCCGCGTTCTCGGCAAGGGCGCAATGGGGTTGGTTTACGAGGGACGTGACCCCAATCTGGACAGGCGTGTAGCGATCAAGACCATCAAGGTTGAAAATCTTTCCAAAGATGAGGCCACTGAATACGAAGTGCGTTTTCGCACCGAAGCGCGTTCGGCAGCCCGTCTGCAACACCCCAATATTGTCAGTGTCTACGACGCTAACCGTGACCACGATATAGCGTATCTGGTGATGGAGTTTATTGATGGGGAAGATCTCAAGCACCACCTTGATCAGGGGAAGCGATTTTCACTGGAACAGACGGTGGCCATCATGCACGACCTGTTGTCGGCGCTGGATTATGCCCACAAGCAACACATCGTGCATCGGGATATAAAACCAGCCAATCTGTTGATCGAGCCAAGTGGTCGCATCAAGTTGACCGATTTTGGCGTGGCCCGAATCCAGGACTCCGGCGAAGCGACCCGTACCAGAGGGACCATGGTGGGAACGCTCAAGTACATGTCACCGGAACAGGTGCAAGGTTTGACCGTTGATGCACGTTCTGATCTGTTTGCCGCCGGCATCGTTCTCTACCAGTTGCTAACCGGTTCCAGGCCATTCAACGGTTCTGGTGACTATGCCATCATCCAGCAGATTCTTACCAGACAACCCGATCCTCCAACGACATTTAATCCGGGCCTGCCCATCGAAGTGGATGCGGTTGTTGCCCGTGCACTGGCAAAATCGCGTGGTGATCGTTACCAGGATGCGCGTGCGTTTGATATGGCGCTTGCCGCAGCGGCACAGCATGCAAGTGATGCATCGGTTACACCGCCAACGGATACCGCGATCTCTGCGTTCAGCAACTCGACCTGGACTGAAACCATGGTAGCAGGTGAAGAATTGCTGGGTATCGACCAGGCAGGTAGTAAGCCAGGAAGTTCCAGTGACACAGTCACCACTGTTACACAGGAAGCGGAACTTATTTATTGGAAGGAAATCAAGGACTCAACCGATGTCGAGGATTTTCAGAATTTTTTAAGCAAGTTTCCGACGGGCACGTATGCCGAGCTTGCCCAGCGCCGATTGAAACGTCTGGCCAACCCCGGCACCAGTGATGCAGGCCAATCCCGTTCTGAACCCCAGCCAGCCACGCTCCCTGGGGTCGTGCCCGATGGTGTGCCTGCGGCGCCATCCACCAGCATGCCCAGGGCTTCAGCGGGAAGTAACCGCACTGGCAAGGTGGCAACCATGCGCAAAACAAGGCGCAGTGCATGGGTGGGCACTGTGGCCGCCCTGCTTGTAGCAGGCGGAGCGGGCTTGGGTTTTTGGTTCATGCAACCGGTGCCCGATCCCACGCCTATACCTGCGCCGCAGGTGGCCCAGAGCGATCCGGTACCACCGCCTGCCATTGCAACATCCGACGAATCAACATTGGAGATCATCGAAGAATCAATACCCCCTGCGACCCGCCCTGTCCCGGATGCAGCAAGCAAACCAGGCACAGCCTCAGCCCCCGCTTCACCAGCTTCTCGTGTGTCTCCTGGAATACCGGCAAGCGGTGCTGCTGCACGTACCAAAAAAACACCGGCCTCGGCTGCTGCTTCCGCACCGGAGAGACCGGAGCGATCAGGTGTTGTGTCCAAGCCAGGGGCCGATACGCAAAAGGATACGCATCGCCCGATGCAAGAGGTCATTACGGAAGAGGAGAGTGGCGTGCGGGATCCAAAATCAGAATGCGAAGGCCGCTGGTTTCTGGGTTTCCAGCTGTGCATGCGTGAGCAATGCAACAAGCCGCAATATGCGCAGACAGCGGTGTGTGTCGAGCGCCGTGCTATGGAGCAGCGGAATCTGGAAGCGGAGAAACAACGCCGTTGATCCGCTGGTGCAAACGGTAATGCGGCAAACCCGTCGGCATACGCCGACCGTAGCCTTGCAATAGCTCCCCGCCATGTCAACCGCCCATCAACCGTTTAACCGCAACTCCCCATGTGGCCGCAGTGGGTGCAGTAGTCGCAACCGTCCTTGCGGATCACGGCATGGGCGCCGCATTCGTGACACTTCTTGCCAGCCAGAACAGGCAAGGGGGCGGTGGCCAGGGCGCTTTCCTGCTGGGGCAATAGTCCGTCGGCGTCAGCGTCGGTGGCGTTGTCAGCCTTTGGGGTATTGTTGACACGCCGCGCGCGGATATTTTGAATGGCATAGGCCACTGCTGCCACTTCGGAGTCGTGCCACATGGGTACGCTGGTGCCATCGGCCTTCTGGTGGGTGCCCAGGCGCACCGGGCCACGGTCCCAGGCGACCTTGCGCATGTCGCTCAGGGCGCGCTCCAGAAAACCACCGCGCGCTGCCAGCGACAACAGGCGCATGCTCGATGTAATCCATTGTTGTGATTCGCCGCTTTGTCCCACCGGCATGAAAAATTCGATGGCCCGGTCCACAGTGCCCTCGCCATTGGCCGCAGGAACCGGCAGGAATGACACCAGTAAATACAGCGTTTTATGGCCTTCTTGCGTCCAGTAGTCGATTTTTTCGGCGACAGCCGAGAGTGCGCCTTTGGGGCGGCGCTCGATCACGGTGCGCATCGGGTCCACGACCACAGGTGGTGCCAGCGGCGGTGGCGCAGGCTCTTCCTTGGCGGACGTGACCTCCAGTACCGAGCCGAGGATGGTGTTCGGGCGGTACGTGGCCAGCCCCTTGAGCCGGGCGCGCCAGGCTTGCTGGTACAAACCCTTGAAGTCGTCATACGGATAATCTGCGGGCACGTTGACGGTTTTGGAAATGGCCGTGTCCACAAAAGGCTGCACCGCTTCCATCATGGCGATGTGGTCGCCAGCCGACATGGCGAGCGCCGAGACGAAGTAGTCGGGCAATTTGTTCACGTCACCGCCGAGTTCGCGGTACAGGCGCCAGGAATGGTCTTCCACAGCGTATTCGGACTTACTGCCGTCGGACTCGCGTTTCTTGCGCGTGTACATCCAGGAAAACGGCGGCTCGATGCCGTTGGAAGCGTTGTCGGCAAAGGCCAGGCTGACGGTGCCGGTCGGGGCTATCGACAGCAGATGGCTGTTGCGGATGCCGTGGGTGCGGATCGCCTGTTGCAGCGCAGCGGGCAAGCGGCTGGCAAAGGTTCCGGGGGCTAGATAGCCTTCCACGTCAAATTTGGGGAACGCGCCTTTTTCCTGCGCCAGCGCGACCGAGGCCGTGTAAGCCGCATCCCGCATGCGCGTGGCAATGCGCGCGGCCATGGCGCGACCTTCGGGTGCGTCGTAGCGCAGGCACAGCATGGCCAGCGCGTTGCCCATGCCGGTAAAGCCCACGCCAATGCGGCGCTTGGCGGCGGATTCCTCGCGTTGCTGCGGCAAGGGCCAGAAGGTCACGTCCAGCACATTGTCCAGCGCACGCACCTGGGTGGCCACTACCTTGTCGAAAGCCTCGAAATCAAAAGCCGCAATACCGCCAAAACCAAACGGGTGGCGGACAAAGCGCGTCAGGATGATGGGCCCCAGGTCGCAACAACCATAGGATGGCAGCGGTTGTTCGCCGCAGGGATTGGTGGCCTCGATCACCTCACAGTAGTGCAGGTTGTTGTCCCGGTTCATCTGGTCCAGAAACAAGATGCCAGGCTCGGCAAAATCGTAGGTGGAACGCATGATCGTGTCCCACAGTTCACGTGCGGGCAATGTCTTGTAGACCCACTGGCCATCGGCACGTTGGTAGGCGCCTTGTTCCAGCAGGGCGGCACCCGGCTTGGCGCGGTGTACCAGTTCCCAGGTCTGGTCGGCCTCCAGCGCACGCATGAAGGCATCGGACACGCCCACCGACACGTTGAAATTGTTCCAGCGTCCGGGAGTACGTTTGGCCGTGATGAATTCCAGCACGTCGGGGTGATCAATGCGCAGCACGCCCATCTGCGCGCCACGGCGTGCACCCGCGCTCTCCACCGTGGAACACGACTGGTCAAACACGTTGATGTAGCTGCAAGGGCCGGACGCCATCGAGGCCGTGGCCTTGACTTCGGCGCCACGGGGACGGATACGCGAAAAGTCATAACCTACGCCACCGCCACGGCGCATGGTTTCCGCCGCTTCGCGCAGCGCCTCGTAGATGCCGGGGTAGCCATCGGCATCGACTCCCTGGATGCAGTCACCCACCGGCTGCACAAAGCAGTTGATCAAGGTGGCCTGAATGGAGGTGCCGGCGGCGCTCATGATGCGCCCGGCGCCTATGGCACCCGCGTGCAGGTTTTCCAGAAAAATCGCCTCGTATCTGGCGCGCTGCGGCTCGGCTTCCACCGAGGCCAGCGCACGGGCAACCCGGCGGTACAGATCGTCAAGCCCGGTTTCTCCAGGTTTGAGGTACTTTTCCTGCAGCACGTCCTGGCTGATGGGTTGGGTTGCAAGCAATGGAGACAGAACACCTAACTTGTCACGTTTCATCTAAAACTAACTCCAATTGAAAGTCGCTCCCGCGCAGGGGGGCGAGGGGTCTATGGTGGAAAAAACCGGGCAGAGGTAAGAGGGGTAGCCCCGACAGGGGCACTAGCGTCAGCGCGAAGCCGAGCCGTAATGCTACCCAGTTTGCTTGGCAATGTTGCCTATGAGGTTTTGAGGTTTGATTGGGAATAACAGCAGTCAATCATCCAAGCAATCTATATGCCACCTTCAACAACCCCAATGAAATCAAGACCATCACCGGCAAGGTTGATAGCATGTCGCCGGACTGGATGGGCAAATATTTTTTTCGCCTTTTTTGTTCTCATTTGGGCGGGTTATTCTCCCGGATTGGACAAATTTCTGGTATGTCACGCAACTGCCATCAAAATGGTGAACAATTGCCGGTTTCCCTCTGCATAAAGGTTTTCATGGCGCCTTCTTCTGGTAACGCGCAACAGCAACTACAACAGCTACCGGCTTCGGAAATTCCAGAATTGCTTGACCGGGACCACAGCATCCTCGCTTTTAATGCGCGCGTACTGGATTGGGCGATACGCGACGATGTGCCGCTGCTGGAACGCCTGCGCTACCTGTGTATCGTGTCGTCCAATCTGGACGAGTTTTTTGAAGTGCGCGCCGAGCCGCATTTAGAGGCCAACCAGGCCAATGAGCGCAAGGGGTTTTTCTCCGTCAAATCGTTTGAACGTCTGGCAACTTCTGTGCACGGTCTGGTGGAGCGCCAATACACGCTGTACAACGAAAAACTGATACCGGCGTTCGCGCACCAGGGCATCAAGATCATTTCGCATGGCGAGCGCAACGCGATGCAGCGCCAATGGGTCAAGCAGTATTTCGAGCGCGAAGTCCGCCCGCTGCTGATCCCGGTGGGGCTGGACCCGGCGCATCCGTTTCCGCAGGTGGCGAACAAGTCGCTGAATTTCATCGTGCGCCTCAGCGGCAAGGACGCCTTTGGCCGTGAGAACGACATTGCAATTGTGAAGGTGCCGCGCGTTCTGCCGCGCCTTATCGCCATGCCAACCAAAGTTTCCGGTACACAGGCGCTGTTCGTCTCGCTCTCCAGCGTGATCCGTGCGCATCTGGCCGAGTTGTTTGCCGGGCGGCATGTGGGGCAGTTCTCGCAGTTTCGCGTCACACGGCATTCGGACCTGGCGGTGGACGAAGAGGATGTGAAGAACCTGCGCATGGCACTGCGCCAGGGGCTGGTACACCGCCATTTTGGCCAGGCCGTGCGCCTCGAAGTCTCAGCCGGGTGTTCCGATTATCTGGCGGACTTTTTGCTCAAGCAGTTCGGGCTGCCACCCAAGGCGTTGTACCGCGTGCATGGGCCGGTGAATCTGGCGCGCCTGGCACAGCTGATTGACCTGGTGGATAGGCCCGACCTGTGTTTTCCGCCGTACAAGGCCAGCTACCCAGTCCAGATGATCCGTGGACAAGCCATCTTTGAGCGGCTCAAGCTCGGTGACATCATCATCCACCAGCCCTACGAGAGCTTTGATGGCGTGCTTGAATTCCTGCGCCAGGCCGTCCACGACCCGCAGGTGCTGGCCATCAAACAGACCATTTACCGCACGGGTTCTGATTCGGCGTTGATGGACTTGCTGCGTGAAGCCGTGCGGCGCGGCAAGGAAGTCACCGTGGTGGTCGAACTCAAGGCGCGCTTCGACGAGGAAGCCAATATCAACTGGGCCGAAATGCTCGAATCCATCGGCGCGCAAGTGGTGTATGGCGTAGTGGGTCTGAAAACACACGCCAAGATGATGCTCATTACCCGGCGCGAGGGGCGCTTTCTCAAGCGCTACGGACACTTGTCCACGGGCAATTACAACCCGCGCACCGCCAAGCTGTACACCGACTTGAGCCACATCACCGCCGATACCGCGCTCACGCGCGACATGGAGCAGGTATTTGTCCATCTGGCCAGTCAAAGCAAATTACCCAAACTTGGCAAGATGTGGATGGCGCCCTTCGACGTGCAACGCCAATTGATCGACAAGATTGACGCACTGGGTGCCGCCGCCGCCCGAGGGCAGTCCGCGCGCATTGTGCTCAAGATGAATGCCTTGACCGACGAAGCGCTGATTGACAGCCTGATGCAAGCGGGTAAACACGGCGTCAAGACGGACCTGATCGTGCGCGGTGCCTGCATGCTGCCCGCGCAGGTGCCAGGACACACGGACAACATCCGGGTGCGCTCCATCATTGGCCGTTTTCTGGAGCATTCCAGGGTGTTTTACTTCCGTCTGGACGAAGTGGAAGATTTATACCTCTCCAGCGCCGACTGGATGAACCGCAACATGGTGCGCCGCATCGAGCTGGCTTGGCCCGTGACCAACCCCGAACAGCGCCAGCGCATTGTCGATGAGTGCTTGGTCGCCTGCCTGTACGATGGCGTCGATGCCTGGGACATGGCCCCCGACGGAACCTATGCCCGCTGCCTCGGCCTTGGCAGCACCATCCCCCACGGGGCACAGGCCGCACTCATGGCACGCTACGGACTCAACCAGGACAACAATTAGCAATAAATAATTGAAGGAGATGACTATGGATTTGATCTTGTGGCGACACGCCGAAGCGCACGACGCGCTACCTTTTGATAACGACATGGCGCGTACCCTGACCCCCAAGGGCCAGCGGCAGGCGGACCGCATGGCAGCCTGGATCAACCAGCATCTGCCCGAGGATGCCACCATCTGGGCCAGCCCCGCAGAGCGCACCCAGCAAACCGCACAAACCTTGGGACGCAAGTTCAAGACCAGCCCTGAAATTGCGCCCGGTGGCGGCGTGGCGCAGCTACTGAGCCTGGCACACTGGCCCCAGGAAAAGGGCTGCGTGCTGCTGGTCGGACACCAGCCCACGCTGGGACAAGCCATCGCACAACTGCTGGAGATGGATGCCGCGCAGTGCGCCGTGAAAAAAGGCGCCTTGTGGTGGCTACGCAGCCGCGAACGCACAGGGCACCGCCAAACGGTACTGCTCACGGTTCAGTCGCCGGAGTTGCTGTAAAAAGAATAGCTGTTCCCGCACGTTTCATGGGGGGTACAGCCGGATTTTCTCTTTATTTTGCCCCCCATTCACCCTCAACACCCGACCTCTCCACCGGGCGGCTGGTGCATGGCGGAATTATTTTGGAGCAAATCGGCCTGCAGCCCTTATGGAACGTGCGGGAGCAGCTATTGAATCAGGAGAAACGTGGTTATGACTGTTCATTTACACAGCCAACCGGCTGCAAGCGCCAGTAGGTAGTGCTTCAGATTTGTTCATTTCAAGAGCAGCGATGCACAAATCTGAAGCTCTACCACCACGCAGTCATGCAGGGCATGCAAGTCACAGACCACGCCACCGATAAAATGCCGCTATGCCCAGCCACGTTACCCCGCCCCTTACCCCATTGCCCCAGCGCTCCATTGCCTTGGCGCAAGAAACTCTGGAAATTGAAGCCGCCGCCATTTCCGGCCTGAAAAACCGGATAGGAGAAGCATTTGCCCAGGCCGTTGCCCTGGTGTTGGCAATCCAGGGGCGGGTGGTTGTGATGGGTATGGGTAAAAGCGGCCATATTGGCCGCAAAATTGCCGCAACGCTGGCTTCCACCGGAACCCCGGCCATGTTTGTGCATCCAGCCGAGGCCAGCCACGGCGATCTGGGCATGGTTACGGCTGCCGATCTGGTGCTGGCAATTTCCAACAGTGGTGAATCCCAGGAATTGGCCATCATCTTGCCGTTGCTCAAGCGCCTGGGTACCCCGATAGTCGCCATGACCGGTTCGGCACAGTCCACCATGGCCTTGCACGCCGATGTGTGGCTCGATAGCGCCGTGGACAAGGAAGCCTGTCCGCTGAATCTGGCTCCCACCGCCAGCACCACCGCACAACTGGCCCTGGGTGACGCTTTGGCTGTCGCGCTGCTGGATGCGCGTGGCTTTCGCGCCGAGGACTTTGCGCGCTCGCATCCGGGTGGCACTCTGGGACGCAAACTGCTCACCCTGGTCAGCGATGTCATGCGTTCGGGCGATGCCGTTCCTCACGTGCCGCCACAGGCCGGTTTCAGCGATCTGATGCGGGAAATGAGTGCCAAGGGTCTGGGTGCCACGGCCATTGTTGATTCCGACCACCGGGTACTGGGCATCTTCACCGATGGAGACTTGCGCCGCCTGGTCGAATCGGGCGCAGACTTGCGTGCCAAAACGGCGCAGGATGTCATGCACCTATCCCCTTGGACCGTGGCATCCAGGGCATTGGCGGTGGATGCCGCCGATCTGATGGAGAGCAAACGTATTACCAGTGTGCTGGTGCTGGATGACGAGAACCGCCTGTGCGGAGCACTCAACAGCAATGATCTGATGCGGGCCAAGGTGATATGAAGCCAGCCATTTATTTTGACCCGTTGTTGTTGCTCAAGGCACAAGGCATCAAGATTGCTTTTTTTGATGTGGATGGCGTGCTGACCGATGGCGGCTTGTACTTTACCGAGTCTGGTGAAACGCTCAAGCGCTTCAACACGCTCGACGGACACGGGCTGAAATTGCTGCAGCACATCGGCATCACCCCCGTGTGCATCACGGGGCGCGACTCCCTCCCCTTGCGCGTGCGCCTGCAGGCTTTGGGCATTACGCACGCCCATTTTGGCACCGAAGACAAATGCCCTGCTGCCGAGCAATCCCTGGCAACACTGGGACTGGACTGGAGTGTGGCTGCAGCCATAGGCGACGACTGGCCCGACCTGCCGCTCATACGCCGTAGCGCCTTTTCCTGTGCACCAGCCAATGCCCATGTCGAGCTGCTTTCTGTGGTGGATCACGTCACCCAGGCGCGCGGTGGTGACGGTGCTGCCAGGGAATTCTGCGACATCCTGCTGGTGGCCAGTGGCCGCTATGGCAGCATACTGGACACATACGCCCGATGATGGCGCTGCTCAAGGATGCCTGGGACCGGTTTTTACTCTACCTGCCAGTGAGTTTCATGGGCCTGCTGGCTCTGGGAAGCTATTGGCTGGTGCGCAATACACCCGCACCCAGCGCCCCGGCAGTGCAGCGCGCCGTCAGTCATTCCCCCGACTATTTCATGCAACAGTTTTCGGTCAGAACCTTTGATGCCAGGGGACGCATCCGTTCCGAACTGCAAGGGGACAAGGCGCGCCATTATCTCGATACGCAATGGCTGGAGGTTGACAATATCCGCATCCGTTCTTTCGACCGCCAAGGGCGGTTGACAACTGCCAGCGCCAGGCGTGGTTTGGCCAACGAAGATATATCCGAGGTTCAGTTGTTCGGCGACGCCGTGCTGGTGCAGGAGGCCAACGCCACGCTGCAAGGCAGCGCTGCGCAACGCACAGAGTTTCGTGGTGAGTTTCTACACATCTTTGCCAAGACAGAGCAAATCATGTCCAACCAACCGGTGCGACTGCTGCGTGGCAGCGACAGCTTCAGCGCTGACAGCCTGAACTTTGACAACATCGAGCAGCAACTGCAGTTGCATGGACATGTCCGGGTCACCCTGACGCCACCCGGCGGCAAGTAGCTGAGCTGGGCTATGGATTGCCTGCTGCGGTACGCCCTTCCACCGGCACACGCCGGGCACCGTCAAATCGCCGCGCCCAGTAGTTCAGGGACATGCTTTCCAGGCGTACTTCGGATCCCGGTTTGGGGGAGTGGATGAATTTGCCCTCGCCCACGTAAATACCCACATGGCTAAAGGCGCGGCGCATGGTGTTAAAGAAAACCAGGTCACCGGGCTGCAAATCTGCACGGTCAATGTGCTGGGAAGCGGCGGCCTGCTGGTCGGCGCTGCGCGGCAACACAAGGCCCGCCGTCTGTTGAAAAATGGCGCGTACAAAACCGCTGCAATCAAACCCCGACTCGGAGCTGCTGCCACCACGCAGGTAGGGCACGCCAAGAAAGGCCATGGCATTAATGACCAATTCGGAAGCCTTTGCCTCAACCTTTTCGCTCACATCGCCGATGCGTGCCAAGAGGCCGCGATCCGCAAGAAAATGATCCATGTCATCGGCGGGTGCTGACGGAGCAGCTTGCACGGTATTGGTCAGCAAAAGTGCTGCTAGAACGAGGATAATTGGCATTGGCTGCTTACTGTGTGGTATTCACGGTTTCAATTCGTGATCAATGAGGTTTTTTCCATGTCTAAATCAGATTCCAAGACGACTATGCTACCAGATGGCTTGCGGTATAAATCCAAAGTATCTGGTTCTCCGTTCATGGCGGCGGCGTCTTTTGGCGGCGCCACCATGTCGTGCTTCTTATGTGGCAAACATCGCCCCCGTTCCCAGATGACAACGCGCAAGGTATTGGGCAAGTCGCAGGCAGTATGTGCCCCGTCATGCAAGGAGCTTGACGCCATCATCGCGGGGGAAAAATGAAGATTGGCAAGGAGGCGTGCCATGTTGCTGGATGTTGAAGTCTCCCAGTTGGTGCTGGTGGACTACCAGGTTCGCTTGATGCCCGCCATGTTCGAGGCGTCTGTGGTTCAGGCCAATGCGGTGCGTCTGGCACATTTGGCCGCTTTGCTGCAGGTGCCTGCATTTGCCACCGAGCAAAATCCAGCGCGCCTGGGCGGTAGCATTCCTGAGTTGCAGGATGCCTTGCAAAAAGCATCCGCTCAGGTACTTGCCAAGATGCGTTTCAGCGCGGTGCAGGAAGGCTTGGGCGCGTTGTTGCGCCCACCGGTAAAACCGGTGCAGGGCAATGCCCGCAGTCTGCCCAGACACCTGCAAAAAAACACAACAGGAATCGAACGCGCCAGCGTAGTACTGGCGGGCTGCGAAGCGCATGTGTGCCTGTTGCAAACAGCACTGGAATTGCTGGAAGAAGACTTTGAAGTGTGGGTAGTGACGGATGCGTGCAGTTCACGCACGGAACGCAACCGTGATGCGGCGTTCGACCGCCTGGCCGGTGTTGGTGTGGAGCTGGTGACTACGGAGATGGTAGTCTTTGAATGGCTGCGCAGCGCCGAACATCCGGACTTCAAAGCCGCGCAGGCGCTTATCAAGTAGACGCCCCAGGCCAACGCATTCGCAACGTTTCCTGGTTGTTACAACAACTGCATCTGCGCAGTATCATCGGGCCATGTACTGGTTGCTGACCCGCGCGTTGCCGATTTGCCTGCTGCTGTTGCTGCAGGCCTGTGGTCGCCTGGGAACGCCCGAACGTGAAGGCGAGCTGGTTCTTGGCATGGTGGCCGAACCGGTCATCCAGTTCTACGACGGCTCACCCGCTGAAGGGTATACCAAGGAGTTTGCCAATATGTTTGGCGCGCATCTGGGTTTGCCAGTGCGTGTGCAATTGGCTGCCAATTACCAGGAACTCGGCGAGTTGGTGCTGGCTGGCAAGGTGCACGTTGCAACGTATGTCAGCGCCACGACAAATAATTGTGAACTTGTCTATTCGGTACCCATAGGAACCCGTCCGCTATGGGTCGTCAAACTTGCCGATACCCCTGGCCCGAAAACATTGGAAGACCTGCACGGATTGGTGATTCATACGCCGGTGGGTTCTGCTGCGGGTGCGGCTTTGCGGGCGCTGGCACCAAAGATCGTTCCCCATCTGGTAGAGGAACACACACGTTCCGAGATGGATTTGTTTGACGATTTGAACCAGGGCCGTATCCCGTTCCTGGCAGTCGATGAACTGTACATGCAGTACGCTGCCAACACGTACCCCGATTTGCAGCCTGCGGTTCAGATTCCTGGCCAAAGGGTTTTTGCCTGGGCGCTGCCACCCAACGGAAGCGAAGCCTTGCGACAAAAACTCGATGCTTTCATTACCGAGTCGCAGATCGAACGTCTGCCAAAATTGCGCGACAAATACTTCGGCTATATCCGTCGCCTGGATGCCGTTGGTGCCCTGGCTTTTATTGCGGATATCGAGAAAAAATTGCCACGTTACCGCAACCACTTTCACCAGGCACAGCAAGCAACCGGAATTGATTGGCGCCAGATTGCGGCACTGGCTTACCAGGAATCCAGATGGGATCCTGACAGCGTGTCGTTTACCGGTGTGCGCGGTCTCATGATGCTGACCACGCAGACCGCATCGGCCATAGGCATCAAAAACCGTAGCGATCCGGCGCAAAGCGTCGCTGGCGGCGCGCGCTATCTCTTTGATTTGATGCAACGTGTTCCGCCTAGCACCCCGCAACCAGACCGGCTGTGGCAGGCATTGGCTGCGTACAACCTTGGCATGGGGCATCTGCAAAGTGGCCGGGCACTTGCTGCAAACCTCAATAAAAATCCGGACTCCTGGTTCGAAATGAAAAAAGTGCTACCGCTGCTGGCACAGCCACGGTTCTATCGACCATTCAAAATGGGACGTGCCAGGGGAGGGGAGGCGGTCATTCTGGTGGAAAACGTGCGCAGTTACTACGACATTCTGTCCAATATCGAGCCTCCCTACGCGCCCCAGGCCGTTCAGTTGGCGCTCAACAGCGAACCTGCAAAAAAATTGCGCACCAAACGCAAAACAAAACTCCGTGCAGCTTGATACCCGATACCTTCCATGACCCGAACCACCCTCTGGCTGTTCATCGTGATGACCTTTTTCGTTTCAGGTACGCCGGGACCGAATATGCTGCTCATCATGGCTACCAGCGCACGCCACGGGTTGCGCGCCGCCATATCCGCCATGAGCGGGTGTATGACGGCATTGCTCGTCATGATGGGCATTTCGACGGCCGGACTTGGTGCTGTGCTGCAGGCTTTCCCTTTTGTATTTGATGCCCTTCGGGTGGCTGGTGCGGTCTATCTGGCCTACTTGGGCGTGCAATGCTGGCGTGCACCATTGGGACAGACTAACGCAAATGATCTAGGTACTGCATTTGTACGCCAGGGTTTTTGGGTTGCACTGAGCAACCCGAAAGCCATTTTGTTTGCTGCAGCATTCTTTCCGCAATTCATCAACCCACAAGCGGACAAACTGCCGCAGTTTGCGTTATTGTTGGCCACTTTTGTGGTGATCGAAGTCAGCTGGTATTTCATCTACGCCATTGGCGGTCAGTGGTTATCGGCCTACCTGCAGAGGCCGTCCGTAATGCAGGGATTCAATCGGCTCACTGGCAGTGTGTTTGTCGGATTTGCTGCACTGATGGTGATGGCGTTTGTTCAGCGGTGAACTGGTGGGTTGCCTTCCAGACAGGCGCGCAGCCTGGGCAGGCTATCGAGGCCGCAAAATATCCGACCCTCCAGTTCGAACGCCGGTACGCTGGATATGCCATGCGCCATCGCTTCGACACCATTGGCATGCAACTGTGCCAGGATCGCTGCATCGGCATGGACATGGGCATCAGTATCGGCATCGGTACGCCAGACGTGCTGGAACAGGGATTCACAGACATAGCGGTTGGGATCGCCCTTCGGATCGCTTGCCACTGCCAAGCACAACAAACGCATGGGAATGACCGGATAGTCTGGAATATCTGCCAGTAGCAATGGCCGATAGCGCACAGCGTAACTCAGTCCCATCAGTGCGCGAGGCAACTCTTCAAATGCCAATCTGGCATGGGGCGAGACGAAATCCAGATAAAACGTGATGCGTTTCATGGCACGCACGGTTGCTGAGTATCTCGTTGTGCAATAAGTCCCCAGACCCTCTTTTTTTCGTGGTCATGGTAACTACTCCAGTGGCGAATTTCGTCCAGCGTACGCAAACAGCCCTCACACAAGCCGTTCTGGCTATCCAGTCGGCAGACCGAGATGCAGGGTGAAGGGATATTTTCGATCATGGTACACACGGATAGCGCGCGAACAGCTATTGATTGCGCAGCAGGCATAAACGGCTTCATGAACAACTTCATCAACAAGAAAATTGTGTAGCATTACACCTCCCATTGTTGCAGAGCTGTGGTTTTCAAACAGGAAATCGTGCAATTCTTGGCTTTGTTTTAACGAAATCCCATTGTGCCGTTGTAGACTGCGGTATGGCGAACAAACAAGGACCAACATTCGGTTTGCTATCCAGGGTGGTCAAGTATTTCCGTGAACCCGGTTCAGGGCAAACGGGAGACCAAGAGGATACACAACAGCAATCCACACAACAAACCCGCAGCGGCGAGACCGAGATGCGGGCGTTGACTGAGCGCATTGGGCGCAAACGACAAGATGACCTGATTCGTCGGCGTGAGTTCGACCACCTGCGCATGTTGGGCAAACAGCCCTGGGCTGTGAGTGGTAGTGCCGCAGTGCCTGCTGACAGACCGTCACGTCCCCAGACGTTTCAGCATAGCTCCGGATTTGGTGTTACCGACGCGGCATCGACCATCCGCAAGATTGACGCCATTGAAGCGCATATGGTTAATGCATGGGGCAAGAATAAACTTGCAGCAGTCGCTCCGACGGCACCCGCTGCTGCGTCACCCAAAACGCAACCAGCGGTGCTTACCTCCCCCAAAGCAAAGGGCCAGGAGCAATCGACAGCCGAATTTGCCACCGTTACGCGCAAACCAGTTTCGTTCACCTCAGCGGCGTCGCCTGCTGCACCAACAGGAGTGAAACCGGACGACGATCTGGATCTTGATTTCACGCATTTGGCCGCTGTATCCGCAACTCCGGGCACTTCCGCGCTGCCACCATCTGTGACCGAAGAGAACCAGGCGAGTCCGTTGGAGAGCGGCTTACAGAATGCTGCAATTTATTTCGCCGAGGGCGACACCGCCTCTGCCGAAGCGGTGTTGCTTGACCTGCTTCAAGGTGATGCGGTCACACCAGGTGATGCCGATTTGCTGACATTTGCCTTGCTTGATTTGTACCGGGCTACAGGCCAGCAAGACGGCTTTGATGTGGTTGCCATGGATTATGCGGAACGTTTCAGCCGTTCACCCGCAGAGTGGTTCTCTCTGCCAGAACGGATACAGCATGCAGCAGCTGATGCTGTCGCAGCCGCACCGCCTCCTGCTCCCAAAGAAACATCCGATCACATTGAAGCGCAGAAACAGGATGCATCCTGGGTTTGTCCAAGCCTCCTGGATGAGGCTGCGTTAACTGCGCTCAAAATGCGTTTTCCTGGTACCAATGCAGAATGGTTTGTTGATTGGGAACCATTGAGCTTGATAACGTCGCAGCTTGTGACGGCGCTGTCCGACTTGATTAATTTCTGGAGTGCCAATCCTGTGCAGTTGCATTGGAGTGGCGTTGAAAAACTGTTATATGCCATGGCCTTGCACACACCAGCGGATGACAGCACCGCTGATCCGCAATGGTGGCTGATGCGCATGGAAGTCTTGTGCATTTTGGGTCAACAGGAGGAATTCGAGAGTTTGGCGCTTGACTACTGTGTGGTCTACGAAGTGTCCCCGCCGAGCTGGAAACAGGTCAAATGCCAATTCAATCAGAATGCCCGTGCAAAATCCCGGAAAACTGGCGCGCCCGGCATCGCCCAGGAAAGCGCAGCTGACGCGCACCAGGATACCGAACTGGTACCACTGCCGGACGCTCAGGACTCTTCCGTGCAGTACGCAAACTGTGCCTTGGTGGGTGATATCCTGGGAGATGCTGCAGAGGCACTGGCAAAACTTGCTGAGGCCTCTCGTGCCAGCTCCCAGGTGCTCGTGTCCTGCGCCCTTTTGTTACGAATCGACTTCTCTGCAGCAGGCGCCTTACTGAATTGGGCCGCCACATGTGAGTCTGAAGGGTGCTACGTGCATTTCGTACAGGTGCCGCGACTGGTCGCGATATTTTTTCAAATGCTTGGATTGGATCGACACGCAAAGATTTCAGTGCGTACAAACTGAATCGCCCCGGGTTTTGGGCGTTTGGCGGCTTCTCCGGCGGTGGCGGACACAAGCAAATCACAATGGTATGAGTTTTTTGACAGTGGAAATAACCTTCTCGGGATCAAAGGGCTTCAGGATATAACCTTTCGCCCCCGAGTGATTCGCGGAAATAATGGCCTCGCGGTCTGCACGGCCCGAGATCATCAGCACTTTGGTTGCCGGACGCGATGCGCGGATCAGCCGTAGCGCATCCAGACCACTCAACACAGGCATATTCCAGTCCAGGCACACCAGGTCCGGCGAGTGGGCCTGCACCGCATCAGCCGCCTGCTTGCCATCGCTTGCAAGCCCCACGACCCGGATACCAGTAGACACCAGAATGGAAGACAGTAAATACCGCATGGTGGCACTGTCATCCGCAATGACTGCGGTGGCGACGGCCGTTTGCGTTTGCGGTACGGCGTCACTCTCCGGTTTGTGGATGCCCTTGAGCAATTTGCGCGCCCGCACTACCTGTTCCAGGTCCTGGGTCAGTTTGGTCAGAGAAAATGGTTTATGGATAAAACCCTGTGCTCCGGCATCTGCGGCACGCTCCTCGATGTCCGGGTCGTTGTTACCCGTAATCATGACAATCGACACGTCTGGATGGGCTTTGTGAAGACTTTGAAGCAGCCCCATGCCGTCGCTGCCCGGAAGGTTGTAATCTAGACACACAAGGTCTGGACGGCATCGTGCCACGGTTTCCAGCAAGTCCTTACCACTGGCGAGCTGGCCGACCACCACATAACCGTGGGCTGCCAACACATTATTGAGCAGACTGCGCACGGACGATGCATCGTCCACGATCAAAATCCTTGCGCCTTTGACATCGGTGCTTTCCATCGGGTGTTTCCTTGCATTCAGAGTATGCTATAACTAAAGTAGCTGCACTCGCATGTTCTACGACGCTTGCAGTCGAATTCCTTGTAACGGTATCACGGTGCGGTTGCTTTCCAGCGCCAACGCAGTAAACCCAGCGCCAGCGCGAGATGCACCAGCGTCAGCAGTACCGATACGCTGGCGGTTGGTGCCAGCAAGGGCAGCACCAGTCCCATCACCAGCGGGTGCATGCCTGCTGATGTCAGCAACCAGGGGAGCAAGGCGTACAACACCAGCATCAAAACACCAAACGCGAACATGGGCTGTCGCGTCCTGGGTGAAAAGGTAAAAAATAGTGCCGCAGCACAGTCCCGCGCAGCCAGCAAAACCAGTGTGAGTGGCAGCAATGTGGTGTTCCGTGCCCAAGGTAACACATCATTTGGGCCGACTGTCAAGGTAGCCAGTACGGCAAAGAGCAACGCCAGCACCAAAGCTCCCGGCCAGCGAGGCAATTGCAACACAGCCGCACGCCATTGGCTGTTTTGCACGCGATGTACCACCCTTTGCCACAGGGGGCGTGGCTGGGGTTCGGCCAGCAGTGCCAGGTACGTGCCGCCCATGCAGGTGAACAAACCCACGCTCCAGAAAACGTAGTCCACCTCCTGGCTGGAAAACCCGCCCAGGTAAACCGTTGCGATCAAAGCAAAGGCCGGCCAGCCCCAGGGCAGTTGTCGTACCGCCAGCACCTCGGCCATCGAGCGCCAGGCGCCAAACAAGGCGCACCCGGCGAGCAACAACAAGGTGCCCAGGACAAAATCGACCCCGTCGAACAAGTGCCCCCACCATTCGACCCCAACACCCCGGCCCAGGCCGGTCAGTGGCGGTATACCCCACAACAAGACCAGCACGAAGGTCCAGACACCGCCCCGACGCACGACGGCGCTGCTGGCACGCACCAGTTGCAGGTTCACGGCCAATAGCAGCGCTTGCAGAAAAACACCACCAACGACGCCACCCAGAACCCAACGTAGTACCACATTGGGCGACGCGAACAGCAAGGCGGCAGGCACGGCCACCAGCAGACACACCGCCCCGCCGTACCAGCCGTACAGCGTGGCACCAGCCAGCTTGCCCCAGGTCATGCCCCAAGGCTGCATGGCGCTCATGCGCTGCTGATCCCAGGTGCGCTCGGTAATTTCGTCCATCACGCTGGCACCCGCTGCAAAGGTTCCTCCCAGCAGTACCAGCAATACAAACATCGCAACACCGGTAGCGGCGATAGCCTGGGCTGTGCGGTTGCTAACCGAGAAGAAAATCGCCGCGAAAGTGACCAATTGCAACAGCGGCAGCACCGCCAGGCGAATGGGTGGAAAATGCAGCCAGAGCTGGCGGCGGAATTCGGGGTTCATGGCGCACTCCTGCGGGAAGAATTCGTGCCATTGGTGGCATGCGTGGCACGGTTGGTTGCCAGCGATTTCAGATACGACTGCTGCAAATTTTCGCTGACGGCAGCGATGCTGGTCAGGTGGTACTCCGACGCCACACAAGTCGCTATGAGCGCGGATTGCTCGGACAGATTGCCGGCAAACCCGATTTCCAGCGTTTGTTCTTCGGCGCGGTACAAACGCACATTCCATTGCCCGCGCAACCACGGGGCCACGGCCTTGGCCTGTTCCACAAATTCAAGACGCAAGCGGCGCTCTGGTCCCTGGCCAGTTTCGGTGACAGACGCAGTTTGCAAGGCCCGGTGTTCCAGCACCTGCCCCTGGTCGAGCGCCAGCATGTGGCTGGAGTATTCGTCCAGCTCGGCGAGGATGTGGCTGGATACCAGCAGACTCATGCCCTGGGCCTGCAGTGCCTTGAAAACCTGCGCCAGGGCGCTACGCGCTTCCGGATCCAGTCCGCTGGCCGGTTCATCGAGCAGTAACACCTGCGGAGCATGGATGATGGCCTGCCCGATGCCCAGCCGCTGGCGCTGCCCGCGCGAGAGGGTGTTGGCGCGGTGGTGCAGTTTCCCGGTAAGTCCCATACGTTCAGCGGTGGAGGTAACGGCCGCTGCAACTGCAGAAGTTGGCAAGCCCTGTGCGCGTGCTGCGTACTCCAATCCTTGCGCTACCGTCAGATCGCTATAGAGGCCAAAATTGTCCGACAGATAGCCCATCAGACGGTGTACTTCGCGCGGGGACTCATACACGTCAAGCCCGGCCACCCGCACCGTGCCGGATAGCGGTGTTTCCAATGCAGCGATGCAGCGCAACAGGGTCGTTTTGCCCGCGCCGTTGGGACCGACCAGTGCGGTCACGCTACCGGCAGGAATCAGGAAACTGACATCGCTCAACGCACGAAAGCCGGGGTAGTCAAAGGTGAGGTTGTGGACTTCGATGATGGAATGATTCAAAGCGACTCCTTGGCAAGGACAGGGGGTTAAGTATCCGCTATGCCGCTTGCGTGGCAGCGCAGGGCAACGCTGTCCAGAATGCGAATGTGTTCGCGTGAAATTTCTATCCAGCCCTCATTTTGAAAGCGTTTCAACAAGCGACTGACGATTTCGCGCACGGTCCCCAGATCATCTGCCAGTAGTTGATGGGTGGTAACCAGGTCGCTGCCGTGACCCAGCAAGGCGGCGGCAAGCCGTTGGTCCAGTTTGCGAAAGGCGATGGAGTCCACCAGGGTTGTCAGGTCGGCCATGCGCTCGGCGAACATGCCCAGGACGGCGCTGCGGAAGGTCGGGTCTGCGAGTAATTGCAGAAAAAGTTGCACACCCACCAGAATCAGTGTGCTCGTCTTCGTGGTCACGCCACGGGCAGAAAGTGGTTGCGTGCGAAAAAGACAGGAACTGGACACCAGGCATAGTTCCCCCGGAGAGATGCGGTACAACTCCAGTGAGCGACCATCTCCCGAGCTACGGGATACCTTTACTTCGCCTTCCAACAGCAGCGGGAATCCTTGACATGGCGCGTGCTCTTCGAAGAGCACGGTGCCCGCTGGCACACACAGGGTGGGCATATCGTCGAGTATTTTGACCGTGCCGGGAAGCATATCCGCCAGATCGGGGTAGGCATTGACTATGGATTGCATGTTGTTTTTCCTTGGTGACCTTGGTCACAGACAGTGTGTGCATTTTCGGTTAAGCTGGCCCGGACATTTCCAGGCGAGAATTTTCCGGGCGATTTACCGGGCAATAAAGATGAAAAAAACTCCTGCCAAGACCATCCCCATCTACCCATCCGAAGCGGATGCAAGCACTGCCACGGCTTCCTTGTATGTCGCGCACGAAAAAATCTATCCGCGCAGCGTAGCGGGTCGCTTTGCCAACTGGCGCTGGGGCATGGTGTTTTTAACCCAGATTGTGTTCTACGGCTTGCCCTGGCTCGAATGGGGGCAACGTCAGGCGGTGAATTTTGATCTGGGAGCCCGTCGTTTTTACATTTTTGGCCTGGTCTTGTATCCGCAGGATTTTATTTATCTCACCGGAATCCTGGTCATCTCGGCCTTGTCCTTATTCCTGTTCACGGCCATCGCAGGGCGTTTATGGTGCGGGTACGCTTGCCCACAAACGGTTTATACGGAAATTTTCCTCTGGCTGGAAAAAAAGGTCGAAGGGGACCGCTCTGCACGCATGCGCAGGGATGCTGGCCCATGGACTGGCGACAAGATCGTGCGCAAGTCTGGCAAACATCTGCTATGGATTGCTGTTTCACTGTGGACAGGCTTTACCTTTGTGGGATATTTCACCCCCATACGGGAACTGGGCTATGCCATCGTGTGGCAACAGCAGTTGGGGTCATGGGAGACGTTCTGGGTATTGTTTTACGGCTTTGCCACCTACGGAAATGCGGGTTTCATGCGCGAGCAGGTTTGCAAATACATGTGCCCTTATGCCCGCTTTCAAAGTGCGATGTTCGACAAGGATACGCTGGTTGTCAGTTACGACACCCAGCGCGGCGAACCCCGCAGTGCAAAAGCCCGTAAAAACCGTCCCAAAACACCGGATATCGGGGATTGCATTGACTGCAGTCTGTGCGTGCAGGTATGCCCGACAGGCATCGACATTCGCAATGGTTTGCAGTATGAGTGCATCGGCTGCGGGGCGTGCGCCGATATCTGCGACACGGTGATGGACAAGGTGGGTTATCCACGCGGATTGGTGAAATACACCACCGAAAACGCTATGCACCAGAACTGGAGCGCACGGGAAACGCTGCGCCATGTGCTGCGGCCGCGTGTGTTGATGTATTCCTCGATCCTGGGTGCCGTGGTGCTTGCCATGTGCATCAGTCTGGTGCTGCGTACGCCTTTCAAGGTGGATGTGGTGCGTGATCGGGGGACTTTGGCGCGGATCGTGCCGGAGGGTATTGAAAATGTCTACCGGCTGCAAATCATGAACGCCACGGAATCCGAACAGCACTACCGCATAGCGGTTCAGGGCTTGCCTGGGCTTACAACCGTGGCGCAGGAAGAGGTGGCGGTGGCCGTGGAGCCTGCCCAGTCCCGTTGGGTCGTGGTGCGCGTCCAACTTCCTTTCGGTAACGCGCCTGCGGGCTCACACCCCATCCATTTCATGATTTCCAATGAACAGTCTGCCGCCAGCGTCGCAGAAAAATCGGTGTTTATTGTGCCGCGATAGTCATCGTCAGCGCTTATTTGCGTGGAAAATGGCGCATATTTCCGTATTGAAAACAAACCATGACTTTTTCGACCACGCCTTCAAAAACACCCGATGTCAGCGCCCTGGCCGCAGCCATTGTCCGTCACAAGGAACCCGGTAGCCTGGGCGCATTTTTGGAGCGGCACTATTGGAGCGTTCTGGGTGCCTACACGCGCCCCATGCTCTTGCAGCGTGGGCATTTGCTGATTGCGCAAGGGGACACCGACCGCAACATTTATTTCATCGAGTCGGGCGACCTCAAAGTGGACATGCGTACCCATTCGGGCCTGGTTCAGTTGGCGATTATCGGCCCCGGCAACGTGGCGGGCGAAGGCAGCTTCTTCTCGCACCAGTCGCGCACGGCATCGGTGTCGGTTTACAGCAACTGCAAGGTGTGGGAAATGACCCCCGCCAATTTTGAGACACTCTCCAAACAACACCCCACCGTGGCGCTGGCGCTGGCTATGGCTTTGGGTGCCGTTCTGGCTTCGCGCATGCTGGATATTTCCAATCGGATCGCGCTTACGTGAGTCGGTTCCTCGTTGGCATTGATCTGGGCACCACGAATACGGTACTGGCCTACCAGGCCACCGCTGCTCCCGGTGCAACCCAGGTTTTTGCCATCGAGCAACTGGTGTCCCCAGGCGAGGTCCAGACCCTGCCCCTGCTGCCTTCGGTTCGCTACCACGCCGCCGCAGGTGAACTGGCGCCGGGCGAGTTGCAATTGCCCTGGAGCGCGCCAACGGGAGCGCCTGACAGCGATGTAGCCGTGTTGGGGCAGTTGGCACGCAAACTGGGCGCCCAGGTTCCGGGTCGGCTGGTGAGCAGTGCCAAAAGCTGGTTGTCGCATACCGCAGTGGACCGCCTGGCGCCGATTTTGCCTTGGGGCGCTCCCGCTGATGTGCCCAAGGTGTCGCCGGTGCAAGCCAGTACCAGTTATCTGGCGTATGTGCGCTCGGCGTGGAATACACGCTTTCCCGACAGCCCCCTGGAACAGCAGGAACTGGTGCTGACGGTACCCGCCTCATTTGATGAAGGCGCGCGCGCCCTGACCCTGCGCGCTGCAACCGAGGCTCAGTTACCCCGGCTGCGCCTGCTGGAAGAGCCGCAAGCGGTTTTTTACGACTGGCTGCAGCGCCACCGTACCACATTGACCGAGGAGCTGGCATCAAGCCGCCTGGTTCTGGTGTGTGACGTGGGAGGGGGGACCACCGATCTGAGCCTGATCGCAGTGGGTATGCAAGACGGTACACCCATTCTGACCCGCATAGGCGTTGGCAAGCATTTGATGCTGGGGGGCGACAACATGGACCTGGCACTCGCACACCGGGTAGAGTCCTGCATGGCAGAGTCTGCAGGGGGGGCAGCAGCAGCGCTGTCAGCCAGCCGCATGGCCCAACTGATGGAACGCTGCCGCAATGCCAAGGAATTGCTGCTGGCGGCCCATGCGCCAGAGCAGACCACGATCACCCTGTTGGGTACAGGAACGCGGCTGGTGGGAGGCAGCCGCAGTGTCACGCTGACGCGCCAGGAGGTGCAAGACACGATTGTGGAAGGTTTTTTCCCGGTCATCGATCCGAACGAACCCGCCCCTCCAGTCCGGCGCGGCATTCTGGAATTTGGCCTGCCCTACGCGCGCGAACCCGCCATCACACGCCACATTGCCGCCTTCTTGCGCCAGCACGCAGGTGTGGTGCGCCAAGCGCTGGGCCTGGAAAGTGATCAAACTGACCCATTGGAATTGGTTGTGCCGGATACGCTGTTGCTCAACGGGGGCGTTTTTCGCGCCCATGCCCTGGTGCAACGGCTGCAACACACGCTACAGACCTGGCGCGGGGCACCGTTGCGTCTATTGCACAACGACAACCCTGACGTGGCCGTGGCGCGCGGTGCTGTGGCCTACGCGCTGGCGCAGCGCGGCCTGGGGGTTGCCATTGGCGGCGGTGCGGCCCACAGCTATTTTTTGCTGCTGGAGGATGGGGGCAGCGCAACACAGGTGCCGCGCGGCATTTGCATCCTGCCACGTGGCAGCGCGGTGGGGCAGGAGTTGCACCTGCGTGAGCGGGTGTTTTCGCTGCGCGTGGGACAACCGGTACGCTTTCATGTCTACAGCGCCAGCTCCGATGGCAGCCAGCCGCCCGCAGCGGGACAGTTGCTGGATATGGATGGGGTTGACGGCGTGCGCCTGCCTCCGATTACCACCGTGTTGCAAGCCGGTGCAAGCGCAGCGGCCCGGCAAAAAATCCCCGTACACCTCGTCACGGCATTGACCGAAATCGGCACTTTGGAATTGCATTGCGTCAGCCAGGCCGAACCTCAGCAGCGTTGGTTGCTGGAGTTTGACCTGCGCAAGGAAGTTGCACCGCAGGAAGTCGGCCAGCAGGATACCCAGCCCGCAGCACAGATCAAAAACGCCATCGCCCGGATCGAGCGGATTTTTGGCACCGGTGCCCAACAGGTACCTGTCAAGGATGTACGCCAATTGCGCGCGCAGCTCGAACAACTTCTGGGTGCTCGGGAGCAATGGCCCCTGACCACATTGCGCCAGTTGTTCGATGCACTGTGGCAGCGTGCGCGTGGCCGACGCCGTTCGGCCGAGCACGAGCGGGTGTGGCTCAATCTGGCCGGATATTGCCTGCGCCCCGGCTTCGGGCATCCCCTGGATGCGTGGCGCATGGAGCAACTTTGGACACTGTTTGCCACCGGCGTGCAGTTTTCCAAGGACAAACAGGTGTGTACCCACTGGTGGACCCTGTGGCGGCGCGTGGCTGGTGGCCTTGCGACAGAGCAACAGGCACGTTTGCTCGATGCCTTTGCGTATAACCTGCACAGCAGCGAAGAGGGTCTGCCGCAAGGCGCCAGCAAACCAGTCAGTGGGAGTGACGCCGACATGCTGCGGCTTGGCGCCGCACTGGAGCGCATTCCTGCGGCCTACAAGGTGGAAATTGGTGACTGGCTCTTGGGCCGCATCCAAAAGGCCCTGCACGCCGCCAACCAACGCGGCGCCACACTCGATGTTGCCGATCTTGGTGTCAAGCTCTGGGCCTTGGGTCGCATCGGTGCCCGAATACCGTTTTATGGCAGTGCGCACGATGCCGTACCTGCCGATGCTGCTACCGCATGGATAAAAGCCTTGCTGGTGCTGGATTGGAAGCGTCTGGAAGCCGCCGCATTCGCAGCAGCACAAATTGCACGCATGAGCGACGACCGCAGCCGCGATTTACCGCTGTCCCTGCGCCAGAACATCATGCAGCGCCTCGCTGCCGTTGGCGCACCACCTGGCTGGATCAACATGGTGGCGCAGCATGTGGCCGTCGATCAACTGACCGAGAGTCGCCTGGTTGGTGAATCCTTGCCGCCGGGCCTGAGCTTGATTGCCTGAAAAACATGCCGTGACGGTCACCATGACGGTCATCCAGAAGCCGTCTGTGCCGTTAAATATAGGCAACCCGCTGCATTCTGGCGGCCAACACGGGACCCAAACCCCTTGCATATCATGAACACACTGACTTTCACCACTTTCCGCTTTGCATCTGCGTTATTACTGGGCGGCACGTTGCTGACTTGCGTGCCGGCATCTGCTGGCGATGTGCACACCGTTCTGGGTGCGGGCGTGGGCGCAATGACCGGGGCAGCCATCGGCCAGTCTGTGGGGGGCTACGACGGGGCCGTGGTGGGTGCTGTGGCCGGGAGCGTGATCGGCGCGGGCCTGAGCCACAATGCGCAGGTCGAAAGAAGTTACTATCCACAGCCGCACGCCTATTCCCCACCACCGCCGCCGCCACGCTATTACCAACCTTATCCCTCAGTGCGCGTGGAGCCTCCACCCGTCTATAGCAACCATTACTACTGGCGCGCAGAGCCGTACTACCCCAGACACCATCGCCACCATCGCGGATACGGGCCGCGCGACTATTCCCCCGGCTATTATGGTGGGCATGGTGGTGGTCGTGGCCACCGCTGGTGATCCCTGTGTTTTAGCACAGGCGCTCCCGGTGCCAGGCAATTTGTGCACGTACCTGCACCGGTGCGGTACCTCCAGACACATTGCGGGCATTCAGGCTGCCGCGCAGACTCAGGGCATCAAACACATCCTTTTCAATTGCCGGGTGGAACTGCTGCAGCACCGCCAAGGGTAATTCGGACAAATCAACCTGGTGTGTGCTGGCAGCCTTGACGGCATGGGCCACCGCCTCGTGCGCATCCCGAAACGGCAAACCTTTTTTGACCAGATAGTCGGCTAGATCCGTAGCCGTGGCGTAGCCCTTGCGTGCGGCTTGTTCCATGGCCTGCGGATAGACCACAATGCCCCCTTCTTTCTGGCCGGAAGCCGGGTTGAGTTGCCCGCCGATCATCTCGCTGAAGATACGCAGCGTGTCCTTGAGGGTATCTACCGTATCGAACAGCGGCTCCTTGTCCTCCTGGTTGTCCTTGTTGTAGGCCAGGGGCTGGCCTTTCATCAGGGTGATGAGTCCCATCAGGTGCCCTACGACCCGCCCGGTCTTGCCACGCGCCAACTCGGGGACATCGGGATTTTTCTTTTGCGGCATGATCGAGCTGCCGGTGGTGAAACGGTCGGCGATCCGGATGAAGGAAAAATTCTGACTCATCCACACAATCAGTTCCTCACTCAATCGGCTGATATGCACCATGGCTAGTGCGGAGGCAGCACTGAATTCGATAGCAAAATCCCGGTCACTGACGGCATCCAGACTGTTGCGGCACAGCTGCGGCGCGCCGTGTTCATCATGCATGCCCAACTCCTTTGCCACCCGCTTGCGATCCAGCGGGTAACTGGTGCCTGCCAGCGCAGCAGCACCCAGGGGCAAACGGTTGACACGGCGGCGCACTTCCAGAAAACGCTCGGCATCGCGGGAAAACATCTCCACGTACGCCAGCATATGATGGCCAAAGCTGACGGGTTGCGCCACTTGCAAATGGGTGAATCCCGGCAGGATGACGTCCACGTTGCGTTCGGCCACCTCCAGCAAGGATGTCTGCAATGCGGTCAGCAATTCCGCAATGGCATCAATTTCCCCCCGCAGCCACAAGCGCACATCGGTGGCAACCTGGTCATTGCGTGAACGGCCGGTATGCAGCCGCTTGCCGGCATCGCCAACCAGTTGGGTCAGACGGGCTTCGATATTCAGATGTACGTCTTCGAGTTCTTGTTTCCAGACAAATGCGCCGGATTCGATTTCTGTCCAGATCTGTTGCATCCCACGCACAATGGCGGCGTGGTCCTCGGTGCTGATAATGCCCTGGGCTGCCAGCATCCCGGCGTGTGCCAGGGAGGCGGTGATGTCAACCTGCCACAAGCGTTTGTCGAAGGAAACACTCGCGGTATAGCGTTGCACCAACTCGCTCATGGGTTCGGAAAACAGGGCCGACCATGCGGAAGATTTTTTATCGAGTTGGTTGTTAGACATGGTTTGAAGAAAAAAGAGTCAAAAAAGAGTCAAAATTGAACGTATGCGCGACAGCCAAATCTTATCAAGCTTCCAGGACTTTGGTCCGACACAAGATCCACCCCCCGTCAGCACACGTACCCGTGCGACGCCGGTATTGCTATTTGACGTTTGCCAGATCGGTGTGGTGCTGCGTGCCGTGTTACTGGGGGAATCCTGCGCGGGGGTAGGCGTTGCCTTTTCCTCTACGGGTTTGTTCGACTGGAGTATGCGTCTGGCCTTGGTGACAGGCGGTGTATTACCGGCTACCTTGGCGTGGCTGTTGATGGCCTGTGGCGCAAAAAGACTCCTGGCACGTTTGCCATGGGTCTGGCAATGCGCCTTGGTGGTTATGTTGGGTGCCTTGGCGGGCGTGTATGGCTGCACTGTTTTGGCTGTGGCCGGTTTGCTGGAGTCACCGCCCTGGGTGGCCAGTGCCAGCGCCGGGGTGTTGCTATCGTCCCTCCTGGTGGTGATGCTGGTGATGCGCGCCAAAGGGCAAATGCCAGCGGATACCACAGCACGCCTGGAGGAGTTGCAAGCGCGCATCCGTCCACATTTCCTATTCAATACGCTCAATAGCGCCATTGCCCTGGTGCGCGCTGAACCGGCCCAGGCCGAGACTTTGCTGGAAGATCTAAGTGACCTGTTCCGGCGCGCCTTGCAAGACACCGGTGAGCCTGTGTCCCTGGCCGAGGAAATCAACCTGGCACAACGTTATCTGGCCATCGAACAAGTGCGTTTTGGTGAGCGGCTGCGGGTGCAGTGGGCGCTGGACCCGGCAGCGCAAACTGCCCGCCTCCCTCCTTTGCTGCTGCAACCCTTGGTGGAGAATGCGGTACGGCATGGTGTCGAACCCAGCCCAAGTGGTGCCGATGTCCGAATCTCAACCCAATGCAAAGGATCCGTCGTGCTCATCAAGGTGACGAACACCGTACCGGCAGAGCGGGGCGGGCGTAGTGGTCAGGGCATTGCCTTGCACAATGTGCGCGCGCGCCTGAGTTTGCTGCACGACGTACAAGGCCAGTTTCGCTGCGGCTTCAAAAATGGCGTGTACCAGGTGCGGATCGAGGTTCCCCTGCCATGACCGTGACCTTGACATCTCTCAGGGTTTTGGTGGTGGATGACGAAAGTCTGGCGCGTGCGCGCCTGCGCACCTTGTTGGCTGACTGTGCGACACCGCATGTGCAGTGGGTCGGCGAAGCGGGTAACGCGGTACAGGCTATGGCGTTTCTACAGGAACACGCGGTGGATGTGGCGCTGGTCGATATCCACATGCCCGGCGCCGATGGGCTGACCCTGGCCCAATCGTTGCGCACACTGGTCACGCCGCCACTGCTGATTTTTGTGACCGCACACACCGAACACGCGCTACAGGCGTTTGAACTGGAGGCCGTAGACTATCTTACCAAGCCGGTACGCCTGGAGCGTTTGCAGCAATCACTGCAAAAAGCAGAGCGCCTATCGCACTATCCACGGGACTTGGCGCCCGATTTCCCACAAGAAATGCTGGTGATTCAAGAGCGTGGCCGCACCGAACGGCTGCCGTTGGCGCAGGTTTTGTACTTCAAGGCCGAGCTTAAATACATCACGGTGCGCACGGCAAGTCGCAGCTACATTCTGGATGGCTCGTTAAACGAACTGGAGGAAAAGTACCGCGCCGACTTCATGCGTATTCACCGCAACGCCTTGATTGCCCGGCACGCCGTGCGCGCCCTGGAGCGGCATGTGGACGGCGAAGAAGGCGATGGCTGGGCCGTGCGGCTCCATGGCGTGGAGGAAGCGCTGGCTGTTTCACGCCGCCAACTGGCGGCAGTCCGTGCGCTGGTATCCGGCTGAAGGTGAAGACCCTCAAGGTTTGCAGGTCAAAACCTCCACCCGCAATCGCGCGGTCAGAAAACAATACCTGCCGGATTGTTGGGGTTGGCAGCGGGTCTGGTAGTGGGTGTTGGTGTCGGTGCGGCTGGCCTTTCCTCTGCCCTCGGGGCGGGGGATTCGGTGGGCTTTTGCACGATCACCAGGGGCGTGGCTGCGGGGTTTTTGTAGCCGGCAGGCAGGGTTGAGGTCGCCGGATAACCTGCTGCATCCAGGTACTGCGCCCATTCTTGCGAAGAAAAGCCTTTGACACGCTGTCCACCGACGGAAATACTGGGCAAGGACGTGTCGCCGTTGAGCCTTTGCAGGGCATCAATGTCTTCGGCGCTGGAGACGGTACGCTCACTAAAGGGGATGCCCCGCCCGCTTAAAAACGAGCGTCCCATGTCGCATGGCGTGCATTTGGGCGCGGAATACAGGATGACCGGATATTTGCTGGCAATCTGGCGCAGCTCAAACGGCAGGTTGGGATTGGTGCTGGTGCCCGCAGCGCCAGAGCCGGTCGTGGTGACTTTGCCCTGCGTGGAACTGGCGGGAGGCTTGTCAGAGAAAGTGATGTTGCCGTCGGCATCGACAGAGCGATAAATATTTTGTGCGGGTGCTCCCAGGCTCGTGCCCAGGAGTGCGACGCAACCCAAAAAGTGGACGATGGTGGTGTCTTTCATCAGTTTGTGCTCCTTTTATGCTCCCATTCCCTGGTGGCGTAGCAGCGCATCAATGCTTGGTTCACGCCCTCGAAAGGCTATGAATGATTCCATGGCTGGGCGGCTGCCACCGGTTTCCAGAATGCTGGTACGGTATTTTCTACCAGTTTGTGTGTTTGGCAAGCCATTGGCATCCACTGTTTCCTCAAATGCAGCATACGCATCCGCACTAAGCACTTCGGCCCACTTGTAGCTGTAATAACCTGCGGCGTAGCCACCGGCAAAGATATGGCTGAACGTGTGGGCGCCGCGATTCCACGCCGGAGGGTGCAAAACGGCGACTTCCGCGCGCACCTGCTCCAGGAGCGGCATGACATCCTGTGGCGCAGGGGCGGTGTGCAGCAGCATGTCGAACAGGGCAAACTCGATCTGACGCAGCGTTTGCATGCCGCTCTGAAAGTTCTTGGCCGCCAACATTTTGTCAAACAAGGCGCGCGGCAGGGGCGCGCCAGTGTCTACATGGGCGGTCATGTGCCGCAATACATTCCACTCCCAGCAAAAGTTTTCCATGAACTGGCTGGGCAACTCAACCGCATCCCACTCCACGCCGCTGATGCCCGAGACGGCGAGTTCGTTGACCTGGGTCAGCAGATGCTGCAGGCCGTGGCCAAATTCGTGAAACAAGGTGATGACGTCATCGTGTGACAGCAAGGCGGCTTGCTGGATGCCGTTGACTTCCAGACCGGCGGCAAAGTTGCACACCAGATGCGCAACCGGAGTTTGCAAGGCGCCGGTGTCGGGACGCAGCCAGCGCGCGTGCACGTCGTCCATCCAGGCACCGCCGCGCTTGCCGGTGCGGGCCGTTGGGTCGAGGTAGAACTGGCCCACAAGCTGACCGTCGGCCGCTCCTGTGCTTTTTGCGCGCTCTATGCGGTAAAAGTGCACATCGGGATGCCATACGGGGGCCGTGTCGGGCGTGATGGTGATGTCAAAAAGGGTTTCGGCGATCTTGAATAAACCGGCGAGCACCTTGGGCAAGGGGAAGTATTGCTTGACTTCCTGCTCGCTGAAGGCAAAGCGCTCTTCCTTGAGTTTTTCGCCCAGATACGCCCAGTCCCAGGCCTGCGGGTCTTGCAGCCCCAAGCGCTGGTGGGCAAAAGTGCGCAGGTCTTGCAAATCCTGTTCGGCGTAGGGGCGTGCCCTGCGTGCCAGATCACGCAAAAAGCTGACTACTGCTTCGGGTGAGCTGGCCATTTTGGGCACCAGCGACAAGGCGCCGAAATGGGGATACCCCAGCAATTGCGCTTCCTCTTGGCGCAGGGCGAGGATCTGGCGCATGTTCTGCGTGTTGTCCAGGTGCTGTGTGGTGGCATCGGATTGATCGGATGCACGGGTGACGTAAGCCCGGTACAAGGTGGCACGCAAGGCGCTGCTGTGGGCAAACTGCATCACGGGCAGGTAGCAGGGCATTTTCAGTGTCAGTTTGTAACCTTCCTTGCCCTCGGCCTGTGCCGCCGCCAACGCAGCTTGTTGCACATCTTCGGGAACACCGGCCATTTCCTCGGCACTGGCGTAGTAACTGAAGGCATCGGTGGCATCTAGCGTGTTTTCACTGAATTTCTGGCTCAGTGCGGCCTGTTGCTCCTGAATTTCGGCAAAACGTGCGCGCTCTTCGCCTTGCAGTTCAGCGCCACCCAGGACAAAGTTGCGCAGGGCATTTTTGTGTGCCTGTGCCTGCTCGGTATTCAGGGTTTGACCATCAATGGCCTTGTATTTGGCGTATAGCTGCGCATCGGCGCCCAGTCGCGTCCAGAACTCGGTCACTTTGGGCAAGGCCGCGTTGTAGGCTGCGCGCAACTCGGGCGTGTCGGCGACGCTGTTGAGGTGGCTGACGGCACCCCAGGCCAGGCTGAGTTTTTCCGTGGCCACGTCCAGCTCGCGGGCCATTGCCTGCCACTGCGCAGGGAATTCCGCTGCGGTGACGGTGTTGAGCGCGGCATCGGCCTGCTCCAGCAATGTACCCATCGTCTCGGCAACGTGCTGTGGACGAATCTGGTCAAAAAGGGGCAGGGAGGCCGAGTTGGCGGCAAGTAATAAAGGATTCATCAAATTCTGCAAGGATCAATTTCTAACTTCGCGACAATCAGTTCAGAACTTTACGTAGCAAACTTGAGACGCGCCGTATTGGAGCAGTGATGCGCCACGAGCGACTGGCAAATGTTTTATCAATGATCCGTTTGAGATCAGCAATTGTTCTGTCGCGCTCGGTTAAGGCAAAACGCAGCCGTTTTATTTCGTCGCTGACATCAGCCAAACTACCGGCAGATACCTCTGCGAGAAGAGCCTTATCCTGGGACAAAACGGATTGAGCGACCTCCCCACTGGCCAAAAAGGCATCGATTCTGGCACGTGCTGCGGTGTTTATGGCGGTGACGTTGACCGAATCCTTTTTCTCATACACCGCGAGCATCTCAGTAGCGCGAAGTCTGCCCTCTTCTACTTGCTGCACGTCCAGATCAAATAGGCTTTGGAGATAGCGCTTGTCTGCTTCGATACCAGGGTCGAATCGTTTGCCCAAGTCTGGATGCGTGCATACCATGCGCATGAACGATCCGTACTTGAACATCTTGGTGGGGACGAAGTAGTCATTCAGCAGCGGCTCGATTTCTTCTTGCCGAATTCCCTCCATTCCTATCTGTATGGCAGGCTCAGAATAGGGTGGGAGTTCGATACCTGCACCGTATTTAGGAGGCATCTTGTGCACCAAGTCAATTGCGAAGTCAACATTTTGCTTCCAGAAGAGAACTTGTGTTTTGCCGATGATGTCCTGGACAATCAGCCGACCATGATCCTTCAGGCCCATGTGAATCTGTGAAAAAACATGCTCAAGATTCAAAATATGGTGCAAGGAGGCATGTGCGATGATCAGATCAAACGATTTCTCTTTTATCTGCAAAAAGTTGAGGTCAAGTGGCAGAAATTGGATGTTCAGATTTTTCGCCTGCGCCTCAGCCCTGGCTTTATCCAGAATGCCTGGATTGAGATCAACCGCCGTTATCTGGTAAGTTGATTTCAGAGATTTGGCGATATCCAGTTCAATCCCACCGTATCCACAACCAAGACTCAGTATTCTAGGATCAACGATGTCGTCGCAAAACGCCATGATTTCTTCAGCCAGTGAAGTCTTCCATACTCGTTCTGATAGATATTCAAACCAGAACCTCCATGCATTCTGTGCGTGGATGCCACCTTCTCTCAGGTTATCTGTAACCTCTATATTTGAATACTCCTGTATTTCTTCTTCCACAAGCTGTGAATAGTCTGAAATACGCGTCCAGTCATGCTCCACTTTTTGCGTAGTTGTAACGAGACTTTCTATTTTTGTACCACTATTCATTTTGGTTAATATTTATCAATTGACAAAGATGTGTGTCATATGGTCGCTTCTGTGGACGTTTCCAGCCAGCTGGCCTCGCGTTCGGCGGCTTCCAGGGTATTGGTCAGCAGCATGGTGATGGTCATGGGACCGACGCCACCGGGTACCGGGGTGATGTAGCCCGCTACCTGGCTGACCCCGGCAAAATCGACATCGCCGCAGAGTTTGCCAGCACCTTCCTCGCCTTCGGGGATGCGGTTCATGCCCACGTCAATGACCACTGCACCGGGTTTTACCATGTCTCTCGTCAGGGTGTTGCGTTTGCCGACCGCCGCGACAATGATGTCGGCTTGCAAGGTGATGGCTTTGAGGTTGGCCGTGTGGCTGTGGCACACGGTGACGGTGGCATGCTGTTGCAGCAACATGAGCGCCATGGGTTTGCCCACAATATTGCTACGGCCCAGCACCACGGCGTGCTTGCCGCGCACATCACAACCGATGGATGCCAGCATTTTCATGACCCCATACGGCGTGCACGGCAGAAAACCCGGCTGGCCCAGCAGCAGCGCACCGGCGTTGGCGACGTGAAAGCCATCGACATCCTTGGCCGGTGCGATGGCGGCGATGACCTTGTGCGCGTGGATGTGCGCGGGCAGGGGGAGTTGCACCAGAATGCCGTGGATGCTGGTGTCGTGGTTGAGTTCCTCAATCCGGGCCAACAGCTCGGCTTCGGGAAAATTGGCGTCGTAGCGTTCGAGCACCGAATGCAAGCCCGCATCTTCACAGGCCTTGACCTTGTTGCGTACATAGACTTGTGAAGCCGGGTTGTCGCCCACCAGCAGCACCGCCAAGCCGGGAGTCAGGCCGCGCGCCTTGAGTGCATGGGCGCGTTGGGCAATGTTCTGGCGCAGTTGCGCCGAGAGGGCGATACCGTCAATGAGTTGGGCGTGCGGTGCGTTGGTCATGGTGAATGTTATCCGTATGTTATCCGTTGAAAGTGGGTGAAATCCTTGCAGGACGTGCGGGAGTAGCTATAAAAATAATATCAATCCTGCACAGCGAAGCATAGCTGCGATTGTAGATGTGTCGGTCCTCCCTCAGTCCTCCAATAGCTCGAAACTGGTGGTGATCTCTGCTGTCTTGCCCAGCATGATGCTGGCGGAGCAGTATTTTTCGTGGCTCATGGCAATGGCGCGTTCCACGGCGGCTGCGGGGATGCCCTTGCCGGTCACGCTAAAGTGCATGTGAATTTTGGTGAACACCTTGGGGTCGGTGGCCGCGCGTTCGGCGCTGAGTTTGACGCTGCACCCCTGTACGGCGTGGCGACCGCGCTTGAGGATGAGCACCACGTCGTAAGCGCTGCAACCGCCGGTTCCGGCCAGCACCGTCTCCAGTGGGCGTGGCGCCAGGTTGAGGCCGCCGTTTTCCGGCTTGTCGGCGTCCGGTGCGCCATCCATCATCAGGGTGTGACCACTGCCCGTTTCGGCCACAAAGCCCATGCCGGAGCGGGTTTTCAAGGCGCCTGTCCACGTAACTGTGCATTCCATCAATAATCTCCTGTTTGTCTGCAGTAGGAAAGAGGAGTGATTGTCCGTGATTCGACCATTATTGACCCCCGATGATTATTTGAAAAAGATTTTGAACGCCAGGGTCTACGACGTTGCCACCGAATCGGCTCTGGAAACTGCCAGACAGTTGGGCAAACGCCTGCACAACACGGTGCTGCTCAAGCGCGAGGACCAGCAGAGTGTGCGCAGTTTCAAGTTGCGCGGCGCTTACAACAAGATGGCGCACCTGTCTGCCAGCCAGCTGGAGATGGGGGTGATTTGCGCCTCCGCTGGCAACCATGCGCAAGGCGTGGCGCTGAGTGCGCACAAGCTGGGCGCACGTGCGGTCATCGTCATGCCCACGACCACACCCCAGGTCAAGGTGGACGCGGTACGCGGCCTGGGAGGAGAAGTCGTGCTTTTTGGCGATAGCTATTCGGACGCCTACACCCACGCGCTGCACTTGCAGGAGCAGCAAGGCTTGACCTTTGTGCATCCGTTTGATGATCCGGACGTGATTGCCGGCCAGGGAACCATCGCCATGGAAATCCTGCGCCAGGTGCAAACGCTGCATACCCGTAACCGGCAGGCTGTAGCGCAGGACGGTGGCGCGCCGCCGCCCGCGCTGGATGCGGTGTTTGTCGCCATTGGCGGCGGTGGGCTGATTGCGGGGGTGGCTAACTACATCAAGGCGGTGGACGCGCGCATCAAGGTCATTGGCGTGCAGATGAACGACTCGAACGCCATGATGCAGTCGGTTGAGGCCGATGCGCGCATCACCTTGCCCGATGTGGGGCTGTTCTCGGATGGCACAGCCGTCAAGCAGGTGGGGGTGGAAACCTTTCGCATTGCGCGTACTCTGGTGGACGAGTTCATGACGGTGGACACCGATGCCGTATGCGCGGCGATCAAGGACATTTTTATCGACACGCGCAGCATCGTGGAGCCAGCCGGGGCGCTGGCGGTGGCGGCCATCAAGCAGTATGTGGCACAAAACAAAACCAAAGGTGAGACCTATGCCGCCATTTTGTGTGGCGCGAATATGAATTTTGACCGCTTGCGTTTTGTTGCCGAGCGTGCCGAGGTCGGCGAGGAGCGGGAAGCCTTGTTTGCCGTCACCATTCCCGAAGAACGTGGCAGTTTCAAGCGCTTTTGCCAGTTGATTGGCGACTTGCCCGGTGGGCCGCGCAATGTGACGGAGTTCAATTACCGGATCAGCGACGCCGTACACGCCCACGTGTTTATCGGTTTGACCACGCATGGCAAGGGTGAATCGCCCAGAATTGCCGCCAGTTTCAGCAAGCATGGTTTTGAGGCTTTGGATCTGACGCACGACGACCTGGCCAAGGAGCACATCCGCTACATGGTAGGAGGGCATTCGGTATTGGCGCACGATGAGCGGTTGTTGCGGTTTGTCTTCCCCGAGCGGCCCGGCGCCTTGATGAAGTTCCTGAGCCTGATGCGCCCGAACTGGAATATCAGCCTGTTTCACTACCGCAACCAGGGCGCGGATTACGGTCGCATTCTGGTCGGTCTGCAGGTTCCGCAGGCGGACGACCCAGCCTTTGCGGACTTTTTACAGACGCTGGGCTACCCTTATGTGGAAGAAACCACCAACCCGGCGTACCGGATTTTTTTGCAAGCGTAGCCAAACAAAAAGCCGGGCATTGCCCGGCCTTTTGCGCGATAGAAGTTCTGGCTACGCAGCTTTTCTTTCAACTACCAGCACATCTTTTTGTTCTTTTTTTCTCCGCTCAGTCTCAACCGAAGCAGCGTACACGCGCATAACACGCTTTGCCTCGCACTCCGCAAACCTGATGAGCGCTGTTCGCATGAGTGGCTGATAACCAATACCCTCAATTTTGGCTATTACCTTGAAATCTTCAATGACAGACTTTGGAAGTCGTATCGAGATCATTTGCATTCCAATTGCGGCATCAATCTCGGCTGTCAACTCCGGCGATGCTACTTTGGAGTGATCCAGGCTTTCCCCTAGCTCTCCTGATTCCCATGCTTCTGTTGTTCCTTTGATTGTTGCTTGCGTATTCATTGTCATTTCCTATTTTGTTTACTTCGTATTTCGTATGTGTGCAAAGTTGGTTCGTTTGCGTCGTATGCTGATTTCAGGAATATGTTTCCGTCCTTGAACACAAAAATCACTTTCAAGAGCCTTCCTCTATCGGTCTGAGCAACAAACCACTCCGTTGGCGGGTCGGTCAAGTGATTTTCTCTTGTGTCCTCAAGATACGGGCCTTCTTTGTTCATGAAGGCTTCGTGAACTTCAGTCGGATTGACATTGTGTTTTTCCTTTAACTTCTGCTGGATTTCAGTGGGGATGATCAGGTTTGGTATCATTTCTATCATTGTATATACAAAGATAATAAGTGGTTGTATATACAACTATAGAAAATGCAAGAGTAGTAAAAGAAAAAGCCGCACCAGACTGGTTCTGTCCGGTACGGTGTCAATCAGATATCCGCACAATCACCATCGTCCGCACCACTGACAACGCGCTGGATGGTGTCGCTGCTAAAGCCGCGCCCCGCCAGAAAGCGCATCTGTTTGGCACGCTCGGCAGGATTTGTGGGTGCTGTACCAAATTTCTTGCGCCAGATTGCGCGAGCGCGCTCGACTTCGGTCGCATGCAACTGTCCTACGGCTTCCTGTACCGCCTCGGCGGGGAGTCCTTTGCTCTGCAATTCCTGCCGCAGTCGCAATACCCCCAGCTTGGCGGATTTGCGGTGCAACACGGACTCTAGCACGCGCTGTGCGCTGATGAAGCCTTTGGCCTCCAGCTCATCCAGTACCCGGGCCAGCGCACCGGGTTCTTCCTCAAACGGCTGCAAGCGGCGCTCCAGCTCCAGGCGCGAATACTCCCGCATGCTCAGGAGGCGCAAGGCCCGGCCTTTGAGTGATGGCGGGGCGGGGGGCATGGTGCGAAAGCCTATTACTTTAAATTGAATAGCTGCTCCCGCTCGTCCCATAAGGGCTAGGGGCTTATTTGCTCTCCAGATGCGGGGGCGGCATCCGCGTTCGCCGCACCGGGCAGCAAGGGAATGCCCAGCGATTGGCGCACCTTGTTTTCGATTTCGAAGGCTAGTGCCGGGTTTTCGCGCAAGAACTCGCGTGCGTTGTCACGTCCCTGGCCGATTTTTTCGCCGTTATAGGCATACCAGGCACCGGATTTGTTCAAGATGCCCGCGTTGACGCCCATATCAATGATTTCGCCGAGGCGGCTGATGCCCTCACCATACAAAATGTCAAACTCGGCGGTCTTGAAAGGGGGGGCGACCTTGTTCTTGACCACCTTGACCTTGGTTTCACTGCCGATGGATTCTTCGCCCTTCTTGATGGTGCCGGTGCGGCGAATGTCGATGCGTACCGAGGCGTAGAACTTGAGGGCATTGCCGCCCGTGGTGGTTTCGGGACTGCCGAACATGACGCCGATCTTCATGCGTATCTGGTTGATGAAAATCACCATGCAGTTCGATTTTTTAATGACTGCGGTCAGCTTGCGCAGTGCCTGGCTCATCAAGCGGGCTTGCAAGCCGGGCAGGGAGTCGCCCATCTCGCCTTCCAGTTCGGCCTTGGGCGTCAGCGCGGCCACCGAGTCCACGACGATCAGGTCCACCGCACCCGAGCGCACCAGACTGTCAACGATTTCCAGTGCCTGCTCCCCGGTGTCGGGCTGGCTGATGAGCAAATCTTGCAGATTGACGCCCAGTTTTTGCGCGTATTGAATGTCCAGCGCGTGTTCGGCGTCGATGAATGCGCACTGGCCGCCGGTTTTTTGCATTTCGGCAATCACTTGCAGGGTGAGTGTGGTCTTGCCTGAGGATTCCGGGCCATAGATTTCGATGACCCGCCCACGTGGCAGCCCCCCCACGCCGAGTGCAATATCCAGCCCCAGCGAGCCGGTGGAGACGACCTGGATGTCCTCAATCACTTCGCCCACGCCCAAGCGCATGATGGCGCCTTTGCCAAACTGCTTTTCAATCTGGGCCAGAGCCACCTGCAGGGCTTTGGATTTTTCGCTGTTGGCGGCGCTAGCGGTGTTGGGCGCTTTACTGGGTGCGTTCATGAGATTTCCTTCGGTTAAGTAACTGTATTTTTATACAGTATATTAGCATTATTCGTGCGTTTGCAAAAAGTTTTTCAGCATGGCGTGGCCGTGTTCGGTCAGGATGGATTCCGGGTGGAATTGCACGCCTTCCAGGCGCACGGCATCGGGCAGTCCGGTGTGGCGCACGGCCATGATTTCGCCGTCATCCGTCCAGGCGGTAATGGCCAGTTCCCTGGGGCAGGTGCTGCGTTCGATGGCCAGGGAGTGGTAGCGGTTGACGGTGAACTGGCGTGGCAATCCGGCAAAGATGCCATCTTCTGTGGTGCTGATGACACTGGTTTTACCGTGCATCAACTGCTGGGCGCGCACAATCTTGCCGCCCAGCGCAGCACCAATGCTCTGGTGCCCCAGGCACACGCCCAGAATCGGCAGCTTGCCCATGAAATACTGGATGGCTGCCACCGAAATGCCCGCTTCGGCAGGTGAGCAGGGACCAGGAGACACGACCAGCTGGTCCGGCTTGCGCTCCTTGATGCCTTCTATGCTGATTTCGTCGTTGCGAAATACCTCCACCTGCGCGCCCAGTTCGCCAAAATACTGGACGATGTTGTAGGTGAAACTGTCGTAGTTATCGATCATCAGTAGCATCGTGCATCTATCCTTTCGATTCTTCCATGCGATCCTGGGCTTATTATTATCGCCCGCAGTGATAATCCTGCTTATATGAATTCCGCATCGCATCTCCTTTCCTTACGCCGTATCCGCCAGGATGTGCAATCCATGCAAGCCTATGCCGTTCAGGATGCGGTTGGCATGGTCAAGCTCGATGCCATGGAGAACCCGCACCGCCTGCCGCCTGATCTGCAGCAGAAACTGGGTGAGCGTTTAGGTGCCCTGGCTTTGAATCGCTACCCGGATGGCCGGGTCAACGACTTGCGCCACGCGTTGGCTTGTTATGCGCACATGCCCGAGGGGTTTGACATCATGCTGGGCAATGGCTCGGACGAATTGATCGGCTTGCTGGCCATGGCGTGCGATGTGCCCGTACCGGACGGGGGGGAGAAACCGGCGATTCTGGCGCCGGTTCCCGGTTTTGTGATGTACGCCGTAAGCGCAGCCTTGCAGGGGCTGGATTTTGTGGGTGTGCCCCTGGATACCGATTTTGAACTCGATACGCCGGCAATGCTGCGGACCATCGCGCAGCGCAAACCGGCCATCATTTACCTGGCGTATCCCAATAACCCGACGGCCAATTTGTGGGATGCCAACGCCATGGCGCAGGTGGTGCAGGCAGCAGGGGAAGCGGGTAGCCTGGTGGTGATTGACGAAGCCTACCAGCCCTTTGCCCGTGGTACGTACCTGGATGTCGTGCGCCAGAATCCGCAGCAGCATGCCCATGTGCTGTTACTGCGCACCCTGAGCAAGTTTGGCCTGGCCGGTGTGCGCCTGGGCTATCTGATGGGGGCCAAAGCCTTGATTGCCGAACTGGACAAGGTGCGCCCGCCCTACAACGTCAGCGTGCTCAACTACGAGTGCGCTTTGTTTGCGCTGGAACATGCCGAGGTGTTTGCAGCGCAAGCCCTTGATATCCGTGCGCAAAGAGCTATTCTTTTAGAAGCATTGCAGGCCATGTCCGGTGTGCATGCCTGGCAAAGCGACGCCAACATGATCCTGGTGCGCGTGCCAGATGCACAAAAAACCTTCGATGGTCTTAAAAGCCGAGGGGTTTTGGTCAAGAACGTTTCTAAAATGCACCCCTTGCTGGCGCAGTGTCTCCGTCTGACAGTGGGTACCCATGACGAGAACACGCGTTTGCTTGCTGCCTTCCTGGAGTCTTTATGAGCAACCATTCCCTGATAGAACTGCCACCTTCCCCCAATGCAGACCGTATTGTTGAGCTTACCCGCAACACCACCGAAACGCGGGTGCGTCTGAAAGTCAACCTGGATGGTACGGGGCAGGCGCGCATTTCCACCGGCATTGGTTTTTTTGACCACATGCTCGAACAGGTCGCACGCCATGGTCTGATTGACCTGGATATCGAATCCGATGGCGACTTGCATGTCGATGGCCACCATACGGTCGAAGACGTGGGTATCACCCTGGGTCAAGCCTTTCACAAGGCGATGGGCGACAAGAAGGGTATCCGTCGCTATGGACACGCCTATGTGCCGCTGGACGAAGCGCTGTCGCGCGTGGTGGTGGATTTTTCCGGGCGTCCAGGGCTTACGATGAACGTTGCATTTACCAGCGGCATGATTGGTAATTTTGATACGCAACTGGCGCATGAGTTTTTTCAGGGCTTTGTGAACCACGCGCTCATCACCTTGCATATTGACAACCTCAAGGGTACCAATGCCCACCACCAGACCGAATCGGTGTTCAAAGCCTTCGCCCGCGCTCTGCGCATGGCACTGGAGCGCGATCCGCGTGCGGCGGGCAGCATTCCGTCCACCAAGGGTACACTGTAAGGAATTCTGGTGAATGGTTTTGTGGCAAAATTGCCTGTAACCCGCATGGAATGTGCGGATAAAGCTATCATAAATATAGTATGAATAAAGTGGTGGCTGTGGTGGATTACGGTATGGGTAACCTGCGTTCGGTTACGCAAGCCGTGATGCATGTGGCAGCAGGTACTGGGGTTGAAGTCGTTTGGGCGCGTACTGCGGCTGAGGTTATGGCTGCTGAACGGGTGGTATTGCCCGGTCAGGGGGCCATGCGCGATTGCATGCGCGAGTTGCACGATTCCGGCATGTTGGAGGCTGTGCTGCATGCGGCACGCCATAAGCCGCTGATGGGCGTGTGCGTGGGCATGCAGATGCTGCTGGACCACAGCGCCGAGTTCGACACCCCTTGCCTGGGGCTGATCCCCGGCGAAGTGCGCAAGTTTGCACTCGATGGCCAGACGCAGCCCGATGGCAGCCGCTACAAGGTGCCGCAGATGGGCTGGAACCAGGTATGGCAAACCACACATGCCAGCAGTTCTGCACGGCCACATCCGGTGTGGGGCGCGGTGCCGGACGGCAGTTATTTTTATTTTGTGCACAGTTTTTACGCCAAACCGTCAGATGCACGCCACAGCGTGGGTGAAACCGATTATGGTCAGCGCTTTTCTGCGGCAATTGCACGCGATAATATTTTTGCAACCCAATTTCACCCAGAAAAAAGTGCCGAACACGGCTTGTCCCTTTACCGCAACTTCCTGCACTGGAAGCCCTGACGCCGTATGGTTCGTCGCCGCTGGCACTGATTCGTCTCGCTACCTCCCCTTCGCCCCTCCTACTTGTTCCACTTTTGAAGCACCATGCTTTTAATTCCTGCGATTGATCTCAAAGACGGTCATTGCGTGCGCCTCAAGCAAGGCGATATGACCCAGTCCACTACCTTTAGCGACAACCCGGTTTCCATGGCCGAAAACTGGGTGGACAAGGGCGCAAGACGCTTGCATCTGGTAGACCTCAACGGGGCGTTTTCCGGACACCCGCGCAACGAAAGCGCCATCCGCAAGATTCTCAAACAAGTCGGCAGTGAAGTCGATGTGCAGCTTGGCGGTGGCATTCGCGATCTGGACACCATCGAGCGTTACCTGGATGCCGGTCTGCGCTACGTCATCATTGGCACCGCCGCCGTGCGCAATCCCGGTTTTTTGCAGGATGCCTGCACGGCTTTTGGCGGCCATATCATCGTCGGACTCGATGCCCGCGACGGCAAGGTGGCTACCGACGGCTGGAGCAAGCTGACGCGCCATGACGTGGTGGACCTGGGCAAGAAGTTTGAAGACTTTGGCGTCGAATCCATCATCTATACCGACATTGGCCGCGATGGCATGCTCAGTGGCATCAATATTGACGCCACGGTGCGGCTGGCGCAGGCGCTGCACATCCCGGTCATTGCCTCGGGTGGTCTGTCCAGCATCGCGGACATCGAGGCATTGTGCGAGGTGGAGGACGAGGGCATAGAAGGTGTTATCTGTGGCCGTGCCATCTACAGTGGCGAACTCGATTTCGAGGCCGCCCAGGAGCTGGCCGATGAACTCAATGGCTAAATACAACAGGTTTCCCCTTGCTCGCTAAACGCATCATCCCCTGTCTGGACGTTACCGGCGGTCGGGTCGTCAAAGGTGTCAACTTTGTTGAACTGCGCGATGCCGGTGATCCGGTCGAAATTGCGGCGCGCTACAACGCGCAGGGTGCCGACGAGCTGACGTTTCTGGACATCACGGCCACGAGCGACGCGCGCGATATGATTCTGCACATCATCGAAGACGTGGCCTCGCAGGTGTTTATTCCGCTGACGGTGGGCGGTGGCGTGCGCACGGTGGAAGATGTGCGCCGCCTTCTGAATGCCGGGGCTGACAAGACCAGTTTCAACTCGGCAGCCATTGCCAACCCGCAGGTGATTGAGGATGCTTCGGCCAAATACGGCGCGCAGTGCATCGTGGTCGCCATCGACGCCAAACGCCGCCTGGGCGCCGACCTGCTGGCGCGCGGCGCTGGCTGGGACGTGTACAGCCACGGGGGGCGCCAGAACACCGGCCTGGATGCCGTGGCCTGGGCCGTGGAGATGGCGCGCCGTGGCGCTGGCGAAATTCTGCTCACCAGCATGGACCGTGATGGCACCAAGGCGGGCTTTGATCTGGCGTTGACGCGCGCCGTGAGCGATGCCATCAATATCCCGGTGATTGCCTCCGGCGGCGTTGGCACGCTGGAGCATCTGGCCGATGGCGTCCAGCAGGGCGGGGCGGATGCCGTTCTGGCGGCCAGCATCTTTCACTACGGCGAATTCACCATCGCCCAGGCCAAGGCCTGCATGGCGCAGCGCGGCATACCGGTGCGGTGTTGACCATTTTGCGAATCTGTATACGAGGCCATGTGTCTGCGTGTTCCCGGCGGATAAATGTGGTTAAATTTCATCCGCAATAGGAGCCTGATGGTATGTGTATCTTGAAAGTTTCGTGTGTCACGCTGTTGTTGGTGTGGACATCTGCGACTTGCGCTATGGTGACCGATGAGGATAAAAAACTCATTGCGGCAGCTTCCTGCGAAGAAATCGTCGAAGAGTACAAGAATTTTTCAGCAGCCGAAAAAAAACTCAAAGCCGAGATGCAAAGCGCATCCAACGAAACGGTGGCTACCAATGTAGTGGGTGCAGCTACTTTGGCAGTTTTTGGGCTGGGTTTTTTCAGCTGGGACGATAACTCCGATGCAAAGACCAACCTGGCCGAACTGACTGCGTACCGTCAGGCCATTGAGGCTGAAGGTAAGCGAAAGAAATGTAATATCAACATTCCTTGATCCGGGTAGAAAAGCAGACATGAACTGGTTGAACGATATTCGATGGGACGACAAGGGACTGGTTCCGGTGATCGCGCAGGAGAAAGATAGCGGTGATGTGCTGATGTTTGCCTGGATGAACCATGCTGCGCTGCAAAAGACCGTGGAACTGGGCCGCGCGGTGTATTTCAGCCGTTCGCGTGGCAAACTATGGTTCAAGGGCGAGGAGTCGGGCCATGTGCAGTTGGTACACGAAATCCGGCTCGATTGCGACAATGACGTGGTGTTGCTCAAGGTCAGCCAGACGGGCCACACCCCCGGCATTGCCTGCCACACCGGGCGTCACAGTTGTTTTTTCCGTGTTTTGCGTGATGGTGTCTGGCAGACTGTCGATCCAGTACTGAAAGACCCGAAGACCATTTACCAGTAAGTTGTTTATTTTTATGTCTTCATCCATGGATACTTCCGATGCCCTGGCGCGTCTGGCCGCAGTGATTGAGTCACGCAAGCCACGCTTTGGCGGCGATCCGGCAAGCAGTTATGTGGCGCGTCTGCTGCACAAGGGGCCGGACGCCTTTTTGAAAAAAATCGGTGAAGAAGCCACCGAGGTGGTCATGGCCGCCAAGGATGCCGACCACGGCGGCGACAAAGCCAAACTGGTCGCCGAGGTGGCGGATTTGTGGTTTCATTGTCTGGTTGCATTGGCGCACTACGACTTGACGCCTGCCGATGTCCTGGCTGAACTGGAGCGCCGCGAAGGCATGAGCGGCATTGCGGAAAAAGCCCGGCGCCCAAACGCAACCTGAAGGAGAACTGAAATGAGCGTGACGAGCGTGACGAGCGTGACGAGTGAAGTGGTGGAGCACGACCCCGACTGTCTGTTTTGCAAGATTGTTGCCGGGAAAATCCCCTCGCGTCGGGTGTACGAGGATGAAGAAATATACGCCTTCCACGACATCCACCCGTGGGCGCCGGTGCATTTTTTGTTGATCCCCAAGCTGCATATTCCCTCCCTGGCGCACGTTGGCGCTGAACATGCCGCTTTGTTGGGGCGTATGATGGCCCTTATCCCTAAGCTGGCGCTGCAAGAAGGTTGCAATCCTTATCCACAAGGTGGTTTCCGCTTGATGGCCAACACGGGAGCCGAAGGCGGGCAGGAGGTGGGGCATCTGCATTTCCATGTCATGGGTGGCGCGCGGCCCTGGCTGCGCGGCTAATGTTGTTTAGGGTGCAAAGTCTTACAATCGTGACGCAAGCAAGGAGTGGGCCATGGGTATTTCAACAACGCATCTGATCATTTTTCTGGTCATCATCATCCTGGTTTTTGGCACCAAGAAGCTCAAAAACATTGGCTCGGACTTCGGAGGTGCCGTCAAGGGGTTCAAGGACGGCATGAAAGACGGCAACGCCGAAAAACCTGCCGATGCATCCACGGCAACACCAGCGACTGCGCTGGTCGCCGATGAAAAGACGCAAACCAAGTCCACCATCGACGTGGAAGCCAAGGTCAAGTAGGCTCAAGCTTCAAAAGTCACGGTTGCTGTTGTTGCATGTTTGACATTGGCGTTACCAAGCTGGCCATCATTGGCGCCATCGCGCTGGTGGTGATTGGCCCGGAGCGGCTGCCGGGCGTGGCGCGCACCATGGGCACCCTGCTCGGGCGTGCGCGCCGCTATGTGGCGGACGTTCAAGCCGAAGTCAGCCGATCCATGGAGCTCGACGAACTCAAAAAGATGAAAGATGCCGTGGTGGATGCGTCGCGCGATGTGGAACACTCCCTGCGCACCAGTGCTAAAGACCTGGAGCACAGCCTGCTGGGAGAGCCGGATGCCGCATGGGAGCGCGTGCCGGATGGCTATCCGCAATACCGCCACCCCCGCAAACACTGGCGCCTCAAAAGAAGCGTAATGCCTGGCTGGTACAAGGCCCATTCTCGCGTGCGTACCAAAGCGTTGTCTGGCGCGGCACGGGTAGCGCGCTTTCGTCCACCCAAACTCTCCCGATGACCGACAAACATTCTGCGCCGGACGAACTCGCTGGTACTGAACAACCGTTTGTTGCGCATTTGCTCGAATTGCGCGACCGTTTGCTCTACTGCCTCTATGGTGTAGGCGCTTGGCTGGCGCTGCTGGCGCTGTATCCTGGCCCCTCGCGCCTGTACGACTGGTTGGCCATGCCGCTGCTGCATGCCCTGCCCGAAGGCTCTCGCATGATCGCCGTGGGCGTGGTGTCGCCTTTTCTAGTGCCCATCAAGGTGACGGTCATGGCGGCCTTTGCCCTGGCCTTGCCCTGGATTTTGTACCAGGTATGGGCGTTTGTCGCGCCGGGGCTGTACCGGCACGAGAAGAAGCTGGTGTTGCCACTGGTTGTCTCCAGCACCGTGCTGTTCTATCTGGGGGCGGCCTTTTGTTATTTCTTTGTCTTTGGGCAGGCATTTCCTGCGATTCAGCGCATGGCGCCAGCGTCGGTGGCGGTCAGCCCGGACATGGATGCCTATCTGGATTTTGTCATCACGATGTTCATCGCTTTTGGCGTGACCTTCGAGGTACCGGTCGTGGTGGTCATTCTGGCGCGCATGGAACTGGTCACGGTTGCACAACTGCGTGCCTGGCGCGCTTATTTTGTGGTTGCTGCAGCGGCGGTGTCAGGGGTCGTGACCCCCCCTGATCCGGTTTCCATGCTGGCCTTGCTGGTGCCCATGCTGTTGCTCTACGAAGTAGGCATCTGGTGTGCGCAAATTTTCATCAAGCACACCCAGGCGCCAGACGAAGAAACCAGGGCCAGCGAGCAGCCGTAACGTAACAGAGCATGCAGCGCATCAACGCCCTATAATTCGGATCACTGGTGGGGTTATTAGGCTGACTTGCCCGGAACGCAAGTTCTGATGAGGCAATCAGGGTCGCCAACCTGACCCGCCAGTTCCCTTTCTAAGCAAAACCGCTCCTTTGGGCGGTTTTTGTTTGGGGCTAACAACAAGAGACAAAAACCAAGCCTCTGAGTGGTCTTGTGTAGCTTTGATGGCAGCACGATACGCCACATCGCCAAACGTTATCAACAAGAATCTTCGTTCTTTGTGTCCGCCCCATATATCGGCGTTTCGCACAATTTCAGGTATTTTGAGATAGTCATTCAAGCCAATCTCTGGGTGCTTCTCAAGATGCGCATCAAGGCTAATTCTGGATAGCCACAAATCAGGCGAATGAACGCCAAATAGCTTTTGGTCTTCTTCGGTCAAAGTGGTAATCGAGAATTTTGTCGGAGAGCCTTCTTTGTTGTTGAAAAACTCTTCAAATTGTTTCTTCCTTAATGACAATGTGCCTTTCATCGCAGCCATTGTAGGCACATCCTCACCCGCGCCAGCCTTGCCCCTCGCAGCACGCGCGCCACCACCTTGACCTGCTCCAGCAAAGCAGCAGGCCAGGCAATTTGCTCTGTTTTTTGCGTCGATTTTTCAATAGTAAAATCGGCATCTAGCGCTTGCTGAACGTGCGGAGACAGCTCTTGTTTCGATAGTGGATTCTGAAGCTCTGGACGCAGCCAGCGAATGATGCCTTTCTCTTCCTCTATGGCGCGTTGGGCATTGAGTTGCACCAGATAGGCCAGGATGTCATCACTGCTGGCACGTTATCCGGCAGAATGGATGCATCCAGAAACTGGAAAGTGCGGTGTTTGGCAGTTTCGACGGTGGCGATGTAGAGCGGGGTAGCTTGGCAAGCGCAGGACGCAGGTCTTTGCGCGCTTCGCCGAATATCCACCAGTTGTCCCTGTAGGTTGCACGGTTGTTCTGGTCACGTTCAGGCTTGACCCGATCCAGCAGCCACTGGTACACCGCCGGGAATTGCTGGCGCAGTTGTTCCGAAGTCAGGCCAAAAGCGTCAATGACTTTGACCCCGCGCGGTGTGTCGGTCAGGTCGCGTCCGTTGCGGTAGTCACGAATCAGCGCTAGGTTGCCCAGTTGGGCGGCCTCGGCGGGTTCGACCTCGCGCCAGTTGGCTTGTGCTGCGGCAATGAGCAAGTCGATTTGATCCGGGGTCAGCAGTAGGCTGTAACCGTCCGCCGCACTGCCCTTGAACAGTTTGCCGTTGAAATGCAAGACATTTTTGGCAAGCGCAATGGAAAAACCGCCTGCATCCCTATCGGCCCAGAGACTGCGCAACATCAATTGCAGGGTTCGGGAATCGTCGCGGTGGACAACTCGGATGCGGTAACGCCCGTCCAGCGGGTGATAAAAACCTCAGCTTCCATACTCAATTCGGCTTGTAGACCTCATGGAACGTGCGGAAACAGCTATGAATTATGTGGCATCAAAAGGCCGGGTCTTTGCTAATTCATGGTGGCAACTTTGGCCTTGTACTGTGCCGAATTGCGCTCGGTTGCGATGGCGGTCCAGAGGGCATCAATGCTTTTGCGATTTTTTTCGTAGTGCTCTTTGCTGATGATCAGATAGTAGGGCTTGCTGACCAGAGGGGGGTCCACTGCCTCCACCTTGCCGGCATAGGCCGGGTTTTTCAGCGTGTAACTTCCCTGACCGGTAAGCAAGGCTACGGATTGCAAGTGGCCGTCCACCAGGGCACGCATCAGGGTTTCGGGTTTGCGCGTCTGGGTATCGACCTTGGCACCCCATTTGATCAAGTCGGGGATGATGGAATACGAGGCCTGCGTGCCGATTGGCCCGGTCAGATTGCTGAACTTGCTGCCATCCCAACTGACATTGTTGCCTTTGAGGCGGTAGAGTGTGTAGCCGTCGGTGTTCAATCGCTTCTCGGCGTCCGGTTTGTTGTCCGTCATGGGATAGGCGGCAAACTTGGCCCTTTCTTCCGAGAAACTGGCCGGGAACGCCCCCGCCACTTCCCCTTTTTCCACTTCCATCAGGCAGCGCTTCCAGGGCAGTGCGACCAGTTCATATGTGACCCCTGTCTTTTTGCTGGCTATTTCCAGCAGTTCAACGGCCAATCCCCTGCCATCCTTGAGTACCCAGGGGAATTGTTCAACATCGTCGTAACACAGTTTGGCGGCCTGCGCTGTGTGCGTAACGGTAACGGCAGTGAGCGCGAGGGTTGCCATAATGGTTGGCAAATGGAGGCTTGTGGGGGGCATGGGGCATCTCCTTATGGGTTTGGTTTTGGTCGGAACATTCTAACCACGGGTTTCGCCATTGCGTCTAGTGCAAGGCGCGGTAAATTTCCTCTGCCAAAGCGCGTGAAATACCGTCAACGGTGGCTATGTCGTCGGCACTGGCCAGGGCAACACCGCGTACACCGCCAAAGCGTTGCAGCAGGCGGGCGCGGCGCTTGGGACCTATGCCGGCAATTTCTTCCAGCTTGCCGCCATCTATGCGGGTTTTTGCACGTTTGGCGCGCATGCCGGTAATGGCAAATCGGTGCGCTTCATCGCGAATCTGAGCGACCAGCATCAAGGCAGCAGAGTCGGCGCCAAGATACACCTTGTTGCGTCCATCTGCAAAGACCAGTTCTTCCAGTCCCACCTTGCGGCCAGCGCCTTTTTCCACGCCAACAATGTGAGATAGATCAAGTCCTAGTTGCGCAAATACATCGCGCGCTACCGATACCTGCCCCTGGCCGCCATCCACTAAAACCAGGTCCGGCATGCGGCTCGCTCTGGACGGTTCTTCCCCGGCTTGCTGGGCCTGTTGCAATGCTTCGACCAGCTTGCCATAGCGGCGCATCAGTGCCTGGTGCATGGCGGCGTAATCGTCGCCCGGCGTGATGCCGTCGATGTTGTAGCGCCGGTATTGCGCCGTCTGCATGGTGTGGTTTTCAAATACGACGCACGCAGCTTGCGTCGCTTCGCCTGCCGTATGGGAGACATCAAAACACTCGATCCGCAGTGCTGCAAGGTCATCGATGTCCGAAATATCCATATCCAGCGCTTCCACCAGGGCGCGGGTGCGTGCCTGTTGTGAGCCTTCTTCTGCCAACAGCCGGGCCAGTTGGAGTGCGGCGTTGGTCTGCGCCATTTCCAGCCAGGTGCGGCGTTGTTCGCGCGGCTGGTGCACGGCGTTGATCCGAAAGCCCGCACGCTGCGACAGGGCGTGTAGCAGGCCGTAGTCCACGGCTTCGCTTAATACCAGGGTGGACGGTATGGGGGTTTCGATGTAGTGCTGGGACAAGAAAGCTTCCAGCACCTGGGTTTCCACGGGCGCGGATCTGGCCTCGGCCTCTGCGGCGTCATCATCATCACCATCGACGTTCAATAAACCGGCGGCATTTTCCACATGCACGGGGAAATACGCCTTGTCGCCCAGATGGCGGCCACCGCGCACCATGGCCAGATTGATGCAGGCCTTGCCGCCTTGCACCTTGACGGCCAGGATGTCCACATCGCGGTCCTCCATATTGTCCACGGCCTGCTGGTGCAAGACGCCGGAGAGGGCGGCAATCTGGTTGCGTAACTCCGCTGCCTGTTCGAATTCCAGTTTCTCCGCATGGGCCAACATGCGCGCTTCCAGCTGGTGCAGCACGTCCTGGGCATCGCCGCGCAAGAACTTTTCCGCATTCGCTACATCGTGTGCGTAGTCCTGGGGTGAAATATGCCCGACACACGGAGCCGAGCAGCGCTTGATCTGGTACAGCAGGCAAGGGCGTGTGCGGTTGTTGAAAACCGGGTCTTCGCAGGTGCGCAGGCGAAACACTTTTTGCATCAGCAAAATGGCTTCCTTGACCGCCCAGGCGCTGGGGTAGGGACCAAAGTAGCGGTTTTTCTTTTCCACCGCGCCCCGGTAGTACGCTACCCTGGGGAACGGGTCTGCGGTCATCTTGAGATACGGGTAACTTTTGTCGTCCCGGAACAGGATGTTGTATTTGGGATTGAGCGCCTTGATGAGGTTGTTTTCCAGCAGCAGCGCTTCTGCCTCGGAGCGGACCACGGTGGTTTCCAGGCGCACGATCTTGCTGACCATGTGGCCGGTGCGCGTGTTGGCGTGGTTTTTCTGGAAATAGCTCGATACCCGCTTCTTCAGGTTGATGGCCTTGCCCACATACAGCACCTGATTCTGGGCATCAAAATAGCGGTACACACCGGGCAATGCCGGTAGGCTGGCTACCTGGTTCAGCAGTTCCTGGGGATGCGATTCAGAAAAACCCATTAGTGGATCAGTGGTGAAGAATTTTTGACAAGAACAGTTGCGCGCGTTCGGAGCGGGGCGTGCCAAAGAATGCATCCTTGGATGCATCTTCAATAATCTGACCATGGTCCATGAAGATGACGCGGTGCGCGACTTTTTTGGCAAAGCCCATTTCGTGGGTGACGCACATCATGGTCATGCCTTCCTGGGCCAACTCAACCATGACATCCAGCACTTCATTAATCATTTCCGGGTCGAGGGCTGAGGTAGGTTCATCAAACAGCATACAGATCGGGTCCATGGCAAGGGCACGGGCAATGGCAACACGTTGTTGCTCTCCCCCGGAAAGCTGTCCGGGATACTTTTGTGCATGTGCCTGGAGTCCGACACGCTCCAGTAGCTTCAGTCCTTTTTCCTCAGCCACCTCGCGCGGGCGATTCAGTACCTTGACCTGGGCGATCATCAGGTTATCGATGATGCGCATGTGCGGAAACAGTTCAAAATTCTGGAAAACCATGCCAACACGGGCGCGCAACTTTGGTAGATTGGTGCGCGGATCGCCAACGGAGACGCCGTCGAGAAGAATTTCGCCTGCATGGAAAGGCTCCAGGCCGTTCACGCATTTGATCAGGGTTGATTTACCTGAGCCGGAAGGGCCGCAGACGACAACGACCTCGCCCTTTTGCACGCTGGTCGAGCAATTGCCAAGCACCTGAAAAGCGCCATAGTGCTTGCTCACATTTTTAATGAAAATCATGCGCCGTTCCTCTTTTGCAGGCGTTTGACCAGCAAGGAAGCTGAATAACACAGCACAAAATAGACGCAACCGGCAAACAACAAAAGTTCCACCAGCCGCCCGTCGCGGTCACCCACCTTGTAAGCCGCGCCAAAGAAATCGGCCAGGGCGCTGACATAGACCAGCGAGGTGTCCTGAAACAAAATGATGGCCTGGGTCAACAAGAGCGGGAGCATGTTTCGGAATGCCTGTGGTATCACTACGAAGCGCATGGTTTGCCCGTAAGTCATGCCGAGTGCTGCCGCCGCTGCTGCCTGGCCCTTGGGAACGCTCTGGATGCCGGCGCGGATGATTTCCGCGTAATACGCCGACTCAAACAGGGCAAAACCGACCATCGCCGAGGTCAGACGCATGTCGGCAGCAGGACTCAGGCCAAAGAGGGTTTGCAGTGCTTGCGGAATCAACAGGAAGAACCAGAGCAACACCATGACCAAGGGAATTGCGCGAAACAGGTTGACGTAAGCCGCTGCAAACCAGGCAAGAAAGCGGCTGTTCGACAAGCGCATCAGCGCCAGCAGGGTTCCCCAGACAATCCCCACCACGATGGCGTTGAGTGTGATCTCCAGGGAGACTTTCATGCCTTGCCAGAGGAAGGGCAGGGCGCCGGGGATGGAGGACCAGTCAAGAGCGTACATCGGTCTGGCACGCGTTAATCCGCGTTCACTTGCTTCCCATGTAGCCCGGAACGCGCGTGTGTTCCTCGACACGCCGTGCCAGCAGCATGACCACGGCGTTGAGCATCAGGTAGAGCAGGGTGACGGCAATGAAGGACTCGTACGCTTGCGCGGTGTAATCGACCAGCTGCCTGCCCTGCGCCGCCAGTTCCAGCAGGCCAATTGTGGAGCACACGGCAGAATTCTTGAAAATATTGAGAAATTCAGAAGTGAGCGGCGGCACGATCAGGCGCAAGGCCATGGGTAGCAACACATGGCGGTAGGTCTGCGTCAGGGTAAACCCCATCGCCAGGGCGGCATGCATTTGTCCGGGAGGCAGCGATCCGATACCTGCGCGCACCTGCTCGCAGATGCGCGCACTGGTGAAAAAACCCAGGCAGACCATCGCAGAAATGAATTGCTGAAATGTCGGGTCCAACTGCTTGAAGGCCGTTCCCACATGGACGGGCAGCAACTCCGGCAATACGAAGTACCAGATGAACAGCTGGACCAGGAGTGGGATGTTGCGAAACAGCTCGACATAACAAGCTGCCAATCCGGCAAGCCAGCGACCGGGTACCGTTCGCAGCACACCCATGATGGTGCCCAGTATGAACGCCATCCCCCACGCGGACAAGGACAAGGCCACCGTCACCTGCAAGCCGGAGAGCATCCAGCCCAGATACGTGCTGTCACCCGAAGGCGCGGGTGATAAAAAGATGCCCCAATTCCACTGGTAGCCCATTTCTAGCCCATGGCGCTTGGGGCAGGCCTTACTCGTAGGCCTTGTCGTTCGGGGCCTTGAAGAGCGCTTTCATGTCATCGCTCAATGTAAAGTTCAGGTTCAAGCCTTTGGGTGGAATCGCAGACAGGAACCATTTGGCGTACAGCTTCTCGATCTCGCCGGATTTCATGATTTGCGCAATCGTCGCATCCACCAGCTTCTTGAAACCGGGGTCGTCATTGCGCATCATGCAGCCATAGGCTTCGCGTGACTGGGGTGTTCCGACAATAGCCCAGTCCTTGGGATTTTTGGCCTTGGCCGTTTCGCCATAGAGCAGGGCATCATCCATCATGAACGCCGCTGCACGGTCCGTTTCCAGGGTAAGAAACGATTCGCCGTGGTCTTTGGCGCTGATGATGCTCATATTGAGCTTTTTCTCCTCGTTGATCTTGCGTAAGAGGCGCTCCGACGTGGTTCCTGCTGTGGTGACGACGTTCTTGCCGCCCAGGTCACCAAAGTCCTTGATGCCGGAATTGGTCCTGGTCATCAAGCGCGTGCCGATGATGAAAATGGTGTTGGAGAACGCCACCATTTTTTGCCGTTCCGTGTTGTTGGTGGTCGAGCCGCACTCGATATCGACGGTTCCATTGCGCACCAGGGGGATGCGGTTCTGCGATGTCACCGGGATCAGCCTGGTATCGAGCTTGGCCAGTTTCAACTCGGCTTTCACCGCATCGACAATCTTCAGGAGAATGTCGTGCGAATAGCCGACTACCTGTTGCTTGTCGTCGTAGTACGAAAATGGAATTGACGACTCGCGGTGGCCCAGCGCGATGGTCCCGGTATCCTTGATTTTCTTGAACGTTGCGCTGTCCTGTGCAACGGCTGCAGTGCTTGCAAACAATCCAGCGATGGCTGCGGCGGCGATGATCAACGGCTTTTTCATGTTTCCCATGGCTCCTTAAAAAATATGGGGGTGTGGTTTACGGTCACTGGGTACGTGCGCGAATTTCCGGCAGGGCTTTTTGCAGGTAGTAGACCATGGACCAGATCGTCATGACCGCCGCTATCCAGATCAACCAGGTGCCCCATTCGTGGGTGTCGATAGCCTTGTTAAACAAATGGCCATCAAACAGCAAAAATGGAATAGCCACCATTTGTGCGAAGGTTTTGAGCTTGCCGATCATGTGTACCGCCACACTTCTGGACGCGCCAATCTGTGCCATCCATTCGCGTAAGGCTGAAATGGCAATTTCACGCCCGATGATGATGAGTGCCACAAAGACATCGGTACGTTGCAAATGCACCAGCACCAGTACGCAAGCGCACACCAGAAATTTATCCGCCACCGGGTCTAAAAATGCACCAAATGCCGAGGTTTGATTCAATTTGCGTGCCAAGTACCCATCGAGCCAGTCCGTGGCGGCAAATGTGACGAACATCACGGTTGCAATCAAATTCTTCTCGGCATGTAATACCCACGCTTCTGGCAGGTAAAAGACGGCCACGATCAGTGGGATCGCGAAAATGCGCGTCCAGGTCAGAATGGTAGGTATCGTCGTAAACATGCGCCAATTGTGGCATGTTTCTGGCGAGCAATCAGGGCGTTTTGCCTGCGATTACATCGGCAGCCAGGCATATATCCGCCCAGGCACCCGCCTTGAGCGCGCTGGTGCGCAGCAGGGTTTGAAGCGGGTAGGTGATGACCATCGGTGTGTCTTTGTAGCGGTGGATTGTTCCGCGTTGTTTGTCCAGCGGCAAGGCAGCTTGAGCGGAAGAGGCACCAAGGAGTGTTTGTGCTGCGCGCCGACCCGTGACCAGAATGACTTTGGGGCGCAACAAATCCATCTCGCGCTGCAGATACACCGTGCATTGGCTCAGTTCGCTGGCCTGTGGTGCGCGGCCATGCGGGGGGCGGCATTTCACGATATTGCTCAGGTAGGCACCCTGCGCATCGCTGCCATGGCGGCTGACGCCCACGGCCTTGAGCATGTTGTCAAGCAAACGTCCGTCCTCGGCGACGAATGGCTGGCCCAGGCGGTCTTCTTCCGCATTGGGCGGATCGCCCAGAATAAACCAGTCGGCCTGCCGTGTGGACACTTCTGTTTCAGTGGTCTGTGGCGCAAACAACGTGCTGTGTTTGCGCCCCGCGCACAGCCCGCAGGCCTGACAGCTCGCGGCTGCGCGCACCAATTCTGGCCAGTCCATGGCGTGTACATCCAATGTTGCTGGCGTTGTTGGTGGTGTTGCCGGTGCCGGTGTTGTCGATGTTGTCGATGTTGTCGATGTTGTCGATGTTGTTGGCGCAGCCTGGGGTGGTGCGGGGCGTGGTGGATGTGATTTTTCAGCTGTAGGAGCGGGCCATGCCCGCGATGCGGGAGGTGGCAGCCAGACGCGCACGCCCATCTCCAGTAGCATGGCGCGTTGGCGGGTGTCGAGTTCAAGCGGCATGGCTTTGGTGTTTTTGCAAATCACAAGGGGAGGTTCATGACCACGGCATCCTCACGGCCGCCGTTGGTCGCTGGATAGTAGGCTTTGCGTATCCCGACACGCCGGTAGCCGTGGGCTTCGTACACCCGCAGGGCGCGGGCATTTCCTGAGCGAACTTCCAGCCATACGCATTGGGCCTGCTGCGCGCGCGCCCACAGCGTCAAGGCATTGAGCATGACGCGCGCGCACCCTTGGCCTTGGTATTCTGGGGCCACCGTGATGTTGAGCAGGTGCGCTTCCTGTACGCCCGGCATGGCCACAAAATAACCCAGCAGCGTGTCATGCGCGAGCAACATCCGGGCATGGTTGCCGGCTTGCAAGGCATCCGCAAAATTGGCGTGGTTCCAGGGGTGGTCGTGGGTGCGTTGTTCCACGGCCAGAATTGCGTCCAGCCATTCGGGGACGAGCGGGGCAAACTGGAGCGGCAAAGTTGTCGACTCTTGCATGGTCTCATCGCGCGCTGGCAAGGGCGGCAGCTTTCTCTGTATTGCGTTCCTGGGTGGTTTGCGCCACCTTGTCGCGCACATAGCAGGGCAGGGCATCCTTTGCCCGCACCGCGTGCCCCTCCTGCAATGCTTGTGGCGCTAAACGCAGCATGGCGGCGGCCGTGGGCAGGGCGGTTACGGGCGCAGGCGCGGCACAGGCACGTGTTTGCGCCAGCTGTGCGTGGTACACCGTAAATACGTTACCGGCCAATACACATGGTTTGGCCAGCGCATCAAGATAGGCATCCAGATTCTGTGGTGCCAGCAAGCGCGCCTCCTGCAGTTCGGTCCATTGGCCTGCATCAAATGCGTAGCTGGCGATGTATACCTCATCCATGCGGGCGTCAAGCATGGTTGTGATAATTCCGCGCGGAGTGGTTTCCAGTGCCGTGTGCCGTGCTTCTTCGGCGATGGCCAGCAAGGAGTTGATGGGTAGTACCGGCACCCCGGCACCCATGGCCAGACCCTGGGCCACCGCGCATGCGGTACGCAGTCCGGTAAATGCACCCGGACCCTGGCCAAAGCAGATGGCGTCCAGTTCGTCCAGGCGCAGCTGGGCGCGCTGCATCAATTTCAGGATGGCTGGAATCAGATCGCAGGAAGCCTGTGCTGCGCCGACACCCGTGTGTTGCCACTGCAGATCGTGCCCGTCCAGGGTGCGTGCGACAGCAATGGACATGGTTTGCGTGGTGGTGTCAAAGGCCAGGAGGTTCATAATGGCTTCAAAGTCTCATGGGAAGAGCGGGAACAGCTATTGATTTGGTAGTGCGTAGCGCTGCCGGGCGCACGCCCAGAACAATGCCTGCCGTTACCAGGGCCAGGCCGCCGAGCAGATTCCAGGCCAGGGGTTCTGCCAGCAACACCGTTGCCGCCAGCGCCGAGAGTCCCGGCACGAGCGCTGTAATCATGGTCGAGCGCACCGGGCCGAAGTGCGCAATCATCACGGTGAAGCTGATGCCCGAAATGACCACCGAGCCCACGCCCTGAAACAGCATCTGGGTGGCAACATCCTGCCACGGCGCCGCCAGCGCATTCCCCGGCGCCCAGTGCAGGAGCAGCAAAAGCGTATACAGCGGCACGTACAGGACAAACGCCAGTGCGGTGATGGCAATCGTGGCGCGCACGGCATACACGGCAAAACGCCGTGCCAGTACGCTGTAAACCGCCCAGGTCATGGAGGCCAGGATGAACAGCAGATCGCCGCGCCAGGTGTTGCCGCCATCTGCCGTTGGCAATAGGTGTGCGCCACCCACCAGCAGGCCACCTGCCACGATCAAGGCCAACCCCGAAGCACGCGCGATGCCCACGCGCTCGCCCAGCAGCAACCAGGCCAGCAAAGCCGTCCACAGCGGCAGACTTCCGGGCATGAGCACCGAAGCATGGGCGGCGGGCGCAAAGGAAAAGCCGTTGTACGCCAGCATGGGGTAAATAAGCCCACCGGCCAAGCCGATTTGCAAGGTATGTTTCAGCGACAAGGGCGATAGGCCGCCGAGTGAATGGCTATGGCCAGAAAATGCTTCTTTTGTTTCCGATGCCAGCAAGCGTTCGCGCCAGCTCATCCACAAGCCCCAGGGGAGCAAAACCAGACTCGCGCCGCAAATGCGGGCGTACACAATGTCGAAGGGCGTCAGCACACCGCCACGCGCCGGGTCCGCTGCGGCGCGGGAAATGACGATGAACGACGACCAGATCAACACCGTGACCACAGCCGCCAGCACCCCCACGGCCTTGGGGGGCAGGGCGGGAAAAGGGTGGCGAAAAGAGGGGGCGGTGGGCATGCGTTGATTATCGGGGATGGTGCCAACGCAGGGTGCGATGCAATGTGATGTCTGTAGGCATGTTTTTGTTACTACGTTTTTTGTAGCTATCCCCGCTTGTCCCTAGGGGGCTGTAGGCTGATTTGATGCTAAATTCAGGCCAAATTGAGGCTAAAAACGTGCCACGGAGGCTTGCGGGGAGCACCTGTCGTGCGGTTTTGGTGTTTTTATGGTGTTTTTAATATCACGGGTGATATGAAACTGGCATGATTCCATGTGATGCAACGGACGCATCACGCACCGCTTTGCATGCGATTCCACTCCATCGCCCGCTTGCGCCAGTGGGTGTCGATGGTTTGGGCAAAGTCGGCGCGGACCAGTTTGGCACGGGCTTCGCACCAATCGTTCGATTCACGGCGAATCACCACACCTTCCAGTGCCCCCTGGCGGTAGCGGCTGCGCGTCGTGGCAACAAGCTGTTTCAGTGCGGGAGTCGTGGTGTTTCCCTGGAATACCCTGGGCACCGTCGTCAGCCCCGCCGTGCGTGCCAGTGCATTGCGGCGTGTACTACTCCAGAACCGTTCAGCGGTGTGGTCGTAGACATCAAAGAGCAAAAACCAGTCCGGCAGCGCGGCATAGTCCAGCGAATGGCGTGCAGCACACCACTCGCCGAACAGGATCAGATCGGGTTTGAGGACACTGCGCAATGCCGCGTCGTGTTGTGCCAACCACGCAGGCACGCGGGCGAACTGGCCAGCGTGCGGTTCCATCAGATATTGTTCTCCTGCTGGCGGGCAAACATCAGGCGCGCTTGTTCGCGTGTTTCACCCAAGGCATCACCAAAGAAACCTTCAGGCCAGTTTTTCACGCGCCCGAAGTCATCCAGTTCCAACGGTCGTATGCGTGCGGTTTTGCCCTCGCGCTCGACGAAATACATCGCCGCACCTTTTGGGGTGATCTGCCGTTTGGCGATCAGTGTTTGCATGCGTCGGAATAAGTGTTCGGAGTGCGTCTCAACGATAAATTGGACGTTGCGTTCTCTACTTACTTCAACGAACAGTTCTGCCAGAACAGATTGTGCTAAAGGATGAAGGTGAATCTCAGGTTCTTCCAGCATGATCGTGCTACCGCCAGGTGCGAAATAGGCGATAGTCAACACCGGCAAGACTTGTGAAATACCGATACCCACATCGCGCAAGTTTGCTTGAATTCCATCGCGGTGAACCACCAACTCGTAGCGCGTCGAACGCCCCAATTGTTTGATTTCCAGCTTGTCGGCAACCTTCATCCGCACCAACCACTTGGAGACACCGTCAATGATGCGGTTTTGATCCTCGGTCTTCATCAAGGCGCTGGCCAGAAGGACATCGATAGCGCGATGGCCATCATTTCCCACCTCGCCAGGCTTGGACTTATTCCAGACATAGTCCCTCTCAGGTTTGCGACGTAGCGGGCCAAGATAGACGATGTTTTCCAACTCCCGGCGAATTGACAGACAGAGGTCTCCCAGCACAACGCCATCTTGCCCCAGCATGACGATTGCGTCAGCAGGCAGGGATACGGAGCGCTCCGGAGATAGGTGACGCCCTTTGTCTCGCGGCAGATTCTCGTTGTCAATCATGACCGAGTAAGCCCCTTTATCGCGCCGAACAGACTTGAACTGGCGATTATTGGCACACACCTGCCACTCTTGAATTGTCACGCCACCCGCCGAGTTTTGGCCATAGCTGCAGAAAAAATCACCTTGATCAATGCGGGGCGATGCGTACGAGCGAAAAGAAAAACCCAATGAAAATTGTCGAGCCCCAGATGTACCTTGGCGCAGCACATTGTCAAAACCTCCAAAGTTAAAAAGGTCGTTGATCTCATCACCGCCGAGGTTGAGATGAATGCTGCGATCTGGCGATTGCACCGTTTGTTTGAGCAGCAACAGGCTTTGAATCAATGTTGATTTGCCAGAGGAGTTGGTTCCAAGCAGCATGGTGACGGGTTTCAGATCAACATCTCCCGTATCTTCCCAAGCCTTGAAATTGATCAGTCTTAGTCGAGTAAACATTCGTTCAGTTCTCCTGTGCTTAACTTGTCCCTTGCCCAGAGCACCAGCCGCTGCGTGCGGCATTTGCCGTATTTGCGCAGTTCCCGATGGGGTCGAGAGTGTAGCGCTGCGCTCAGGGTTGGAGGGGAAGGGAAACTCTCATTGTGGCAGGCGGGATAATCTGCGGATGCGTTACCCATTTGCTCCCCTGCCTCGGTTCTTTTTCGTTTGGCGTGTATTGGCCTTGCTGGTTGTGCTGGCCTTGTTGTTGGGTGTTGCTGGCAACAGCAGCGCGCAAAACTTACCCGCCGAAGTGGATGCTGCGCTGGCGCGTGCCAAGGTGCCGCGCGATGCACTGGCCGTGCTGCTGGTTGATGCCCAGGGGCAAAGCGCGCCGCTGGTAAGCCATCGTGCCGTTGTCGCCATGAATCCGGCATCGGTCATGAAGCTGGTTACCACGTTTGCGGCTTTGGATGTGTTGGGACCGGCGTTTAGCTGGAGCACGCCCGTGTTTACCGATGGTGTGGTGCGCAACGGCACCTTGCAGGGCAATCTCTATATCGTGGGACAGGGCGATCCCAAGCTGGTGCTCGAACGTCTGTGGCTGCTTTTGCGGCGGGTGCAGGGGGTGGGTATTCACACCATTGCCGGGGATGTGGTGCTGGACAACAGTGCTTTTGACGTCGGTATATCGGACCCCTCCGGGTTTGACGGCGAACCGCTCAAACCCTACAACGCCGCCCCGGATGCCTTGCTGGTCAATTTCAAGGCGCTGGTCATGACCTTTACGCCGGAGCGTGGTGCTGGCGCAGCAGTACGGGTGCAGTTTGATCCCCCGCTGGCTGGCGTGCAAATGCCAACTTCGGTGCCTTTGCTGGCGGGTGCTTGCGACGATTACCGCGCGGCGCTCAAAGCGGACTTCAGCGATCCAAACAGAATACGTTTCATGGGTGGCTACCCTGGAAGCTGTGGTGAAAAGGTGTGGCCTGTCGCCTATGCCGATCCGGCAAGTTATGCCAGCCGCGCGGTGCAGGGCTTGTGGGGCAGCATGGGTGGCAAGCTCACCGGGACGGTGCGTTCCGGGCGGGCACCAGCGCATGTGCTGGCGGGCAAGCCCCTGTTTGAAGTGCGCTCATCCAGCCTGGCTGAAATTGTGCGCGACATCAACAAGTACAGCAACAATGTCATGGCGCAACAGGTATTCCTGAACCTGGGGCGCGAGGGAGGTACTGCCGATACGCCAGACGGCCCTGCCAGCTTTGACTCCGCACGCAAGCGGGTACAGCGCTGGTGGCAAGAGCGTATCAGTCCGCATGACCTGCCGGTGCTGGACAATGGTTCGGGCTTATCCCGCATCGAACGTATCAGCGCCCAAGGCTTGGTGCGCTTGCTGCAAGTGGCGTATGCGTCACCCCTGATGCCGGAGTTGATGGCTTCCTTGCCCATTTCCGGGGTGGATGGCACCTTGCGTCGTGTGCAGTCGCGCGCTGTAGGCAGCGCACATTTGAAGACTGGAAGCCTGAGCGATGTGGTTGCCGTGGCCGGTTTTGTGCATGCCGCCAGTGGCGGGCGTTACGTATTGGTAGCCATTGTCAACCACCCCAACGCCAAAGCGGCACGCCCCGCCATCGACACCCTGGTCGAATGGGCCACTAACAACCATTGAACCATTGAATAAAACACCACCATGCAACTATCGGACGTGATCGGCTACTGTGCCGCTTTCCTGACCACCATCAGTTTTATACCCCAGGTGGTACAAACTTTTCGCACCAAGGATGTACGTGGCATCTCCCTGGGGATGTACAGCGTGTTTACTCTTGGCGTGTCGCTTTGGCTGGTCTATGGCATTTTGCTGGGTGCCTGGCCGATTGTGATTGCCAATGTGATTACCCTGTCCTTGACGGCAGCGATCCTGGTCATGAAACTGCGTTACCGCTGAGTTTGTGTCAATTCCTTCATCCTTTTTTTCAGACAGACGGCATGCTTTATCCACAACATTTTGACGTCATCGTGGTTGGTGGCGGCCACGCGGGTTGCGAGGCGGCGCTGGCGGCGGCGCGTATGGGTTGCAAGACTTTGCTCTTGACCCATAACATTGAAACGCTTGGGCAGATGAGTTGCAATCCTTCGATTGGGGGAATTGGCAAAGGCCATCTGGTCAAGGAAGTGGATGCCCTCGGTGGCATTATGGCCTTGGCGACCGATGCAGCAGGCATCCAGTTCCGCACCCTGAACTCCAGCAAGGGTCCTGCCGTGCGTGCAACGCGCGCGCAGGCGGACCGTATCTTGTACAAGGCGGCTGTGCGCTATGCGTTGGAAAACCAGGCTAATCTGTGTTTATTTCAGCAGGCGGTCGATGACCTGATCGTACAAGGTGATAGGGTGCTTGGTGTCGTGACCCAGGTGGGCGTGCAGTTTCACTCCAAGACCGTGGTGCTTACAGCAGGCACCTTTCTGGATGGAAAAATTCATGTGGGTTTGAGCAACTACGCAGCAGGCAGGGCAGGGGATCCTCCGGCAGGGTTGCTAAGCGCACGTCTCAAGGAATTGCAACTCCCCCAGGGGCGTTTGAAGACCGGCACGCCGCCGCGCATTGATGGTCGCAGCATTGATTTCAGCCGCTGCCAGGAGCAACCGGGCGACGGCATGCCGGGGGGTATGAGCCCGACCATACCCGTGTTTAGCTACCGTGGCAGTGCGGCCATGCACCCGAAACAGGTTTCCTGCTGGATTACGCATACCAACGCGCATACCCATGCCATCATCCGCTCCGGTTTTGACCGCAGTCCGATGTTCACGGGAAAAATCGAAGGGGTCGGGCCGCGCTACTGCCCCAGTGTCGAGGACAAGATCAATCGCTTTGCCGACAAGGACAGCCACCAGATTTTTCTGGAACCAGAGGGTCTGACTACCCACGAGTACTACCCGAACGGTATCAGTACCAGCTTGCCTTTCGATATTCAATACGCGCTGGTGCGCTCCATGGCGGGATTGGAAAACGCGCATATCCTGCGCCCTGGTTACGCTATCGAGTACGACTATTTTGATCCGCGTGCGCTCAAGAGCACTTTTGAGACACGCCAGATCACTGGTTTATTCTTTGCCGGACAAATCAACGGCACCACGGGGTATGAGGAGGCTGCGGCGCAGGGTCTGTTTGCGGGTGTCAATGCGGCATTGCAGGCGGGCGCTCCGGCGGCTGCCACGTTCGACCGTTGGGTGCCAGGGCGCGATCAGGCGTATCTGGGGGTGCTGGTGGATGACCTGATTACCAAGGGTGTGACCGAGCCTTATCGCATGTTCACCAGCCGGGCCGAGTTTCGCCTGCAGTTGCGGGAGGACAATGCCGATGCGCGTCTGACGGAAGTTGGGCGTAAGTTGGGTTTGATAGACGACGTGCATTGGGAGAAATTTTGCCGCAAGCGCGATATTGTTTCACGTGAAACAGAGCGTTTGCGCACGATCTGGGTCAGTCCCAGGAATCTGGCAGCGGCTGAGGCCGAGCGGGTATTGGGGCGGACGTTGGAGCATGAATACCGTTTGAGTGAGCTGTTGCGCCGCCCCGATGTGTCGTATGCCGGGTTGATGTCGCTCGACGGTGGCCGTTATGCCAACCCCGAACTGCCTTTGCCTCTGGATGTTTCACGTGAAACAACTTGCCCGAATGATGCATTTGTTTCCGCAGTGGTGGAGCAGGTGGAGATTGCTGCCAAGTATTCTGGGTATATCGAACGCCAGAAGGATGAAGTGTTGCGCATGGCGCATTACGAAAACCTGCGCCTGCCACCAGACCTGGATTACATGCAGGTCTCGGCCATGAGCATCGAAGCCAGGCAGCGCCTCAACCAGCAACGACCGGAGACGCTGGGCCAGGCGTCGCGCATTTCGGGCATTACGCCAGCCGCCATTTCGTTATTGCTGATTCATTTGAAGCGCGGGCGGTTTCACGGCTTTGGGCATGAGACTGCACAGGAGGATAGTTAATGCACGCTTTGGCACCGAGGCTGCGCCAGGGGGCGGCTGACTTGAATTGCATGCTGGATGGTGCGCAGATTCAGTGTTTGCTGGATTATCTGGAGCTGCTGCAAAAATGGAACAAAGTCTATAACCTGACTGCTGTGCGCGACCCACAGGAGATGCTGACACACCACCTGTTTGATTGCCTGGCGGTCATTCGCCCATTGCAAAATTATTTGCAAAATTATTTGCAAACCGTGGCGGATCGGCAGACGCATCCCTTGCGCCTGCTGGATGTGGGGTCGGGGGCGGGCTTGCCTGGAGTTGTCATCGCCATCTGTTGTCCCGGTGTCATGGTGCATTGCGTGGATACGGTGGCCAAGAAGGCGGCATTTATTCAGCAAGTGGCCAGTAGCTTGCGTATCTCTAATTTGCAGGGGATACATGCGCGTGTCGAATCCTTGGCGGAGCAATACGACGTAATCACTTCGCGTGCCTTTGCCGCGTTGCCGGATTTTTGCCGGTGGTCGGAGTCCGCACTGTCGGCGCAGGGTGTCTGGATGGCCATGAAAGGGAAATATCCAGCGGATGAAGTGGCTGCTTTGCCGGAATTTGCGGAAGTGTTTCACGTGGAACAATTGCAAATTCCCGATTTGTCGGTCGAGCGTTGCCTGGTGTGGATGCGCAGGCGCCGGGATTGCGCACCAGATCAACGTAAACTCGGGTAAATGGCATCGTGCCGTGCTGGTTGAATTTGTTTCACGTGAAACAAATGGCACCCAGCGTTAATCTTTTTAATTTACTTTATTCGATATGGCCAAAATATTCTGTGTTGCCAATCAAAAGGGTGGTGTTGGCAAAACCACGACCGCTGTTAACCTGGCGGCGGGTTTGGCCAAGGTGGGGCAACGGGTTTTGTTGATTGACCTGGACCCGCAGGGCAATGCCACTACCGGCTCCGGCGTGGATAAGCGTACTTTGCAACGCACCCTGTACGACGTGTTGCTTGAGTCGGCGTCGATTGCAGAAATACGGGTGCAAAGTGAAAAGCTCAAGAGCGGTGGCTGTAGCTACGACGTGGTTGGCGCCAACCGGGACCTGGCGGGTGCAGAGGTTGAGTTGGTGGATGTTGAGCGCCGCGAAACACGGCTGCGGCAAGCGCTGGCGGTGGCCGATGCGGACTACGATTTTGTGTTGATTGATTGTCCGCCGAGTCTATCCATGCTGACGCTGAATGGTTTGTGCAGTGCCCACGGCGTTATCGTGCCCATGCAATGCGAATATTTTGCCCTGGAAGGTTTGACCGACCTAGTGAATACCATCCGGCAGGTCAAAGCCAACTTGAACAATGACCTGCAGATTATTGGCTTGCTGCGCGTCATGTTTGATCCGCGCATCACCTTGCAACAGCAGGTGAGTGACCAGCTCAAGGCGCATTTTGGCGATAAGGTGTTTGATGCCGTGATTCCGCGCAATGTGCGACTGGCCGAAGCCCCCAGTTATGGTTTGCCCGGTGTTGTGTTCGATCCATCGTCCAAGGGTGCGCAGGCTTATGTGGCATTTGCGCAGGAGATGGTGGCGCGCGTGCAGTCCATGTAACTAGATTAACCAGCGTAGGAAGTTGTCATGGTCACAAAAAAACTCAAGGGATTAGGCATGGGGTTGGAGGCACTACTGGGCCCCAAGGTGCAAGAAAACAAGGTTATTGCCGATGCTTTAGAGCCTAATGTCAGCTTGCCCAGCACCCTGGCGCTGGATGTGTTGGTGCCAGGTCAATACCAGCCACGTATCCGCATGGACGAAGGTGCGCTGTATGAATTGGCCGAGAGCATCAAGGCGCAAGGCATCATGCAACCCATCCTGGTGCGCCATTTGCTCAAGGGAAGCAATGCGGGCAAGTACGAAATCATCGCCGGTGAACGCCGTGTGCGCGCAGGCAAACTGGCTGGCTTGAGCAGTGTGCCGGTGTTGGTGCGCGATGTGCCGGATGAGACTGCTGCAGCCATGTCGCTGATTGAGAATATGCAGCGCGAAGATCTCAATCCGCTGGAAGAAGCCCAGGGCTTGCAACGGCTTATCAAAGAGTTTGGTTTGACCCACGAAACGGCGGCACAAGCCATTGGGCGGTCACGCAGTGCGGCCAGCAATCTTTTGCGCTTGCTTAATTTGACGGAAGCCGTGCAAGCCATGTTGATGGCGGGCGACCTGGATATGGGGCACGCACGTGCGTTGCTGGCCCTGGAGGGGGCTAGCCAGATTTCTGCAGCTACGCAAATGGTCGCCAAGAAGATGTCCGTGCGTGAGGCGGAAAGCCTTGTCAAGAAATTAGGTGCCACTGCAGTGGAGCCTACTGCCAAGCCACAACATGAAAAGTCGCGTGACATCTTGCGCGTGGAAGAAGAGTTGTCGGACCGGCTTATGGCGCAAGTTGCAATCCAGGTCAAGAAGCGGGTGAAACGCGAAGGCCGTATGGAGGAGATGGGCGAAGTGGTGATTCAGTTTGGGTCGATGGATGAACTCAATGGTCTGATTGAACGTCTGGCGCCGGGGGGCGAGCGCTGATCTTGCGATCCTTGCGGTTACTTTTACAACGTTGGCCATTGCCTGCCATACTGAGTTGGGGGGCGGCGTGGGCGGTATTCAGATTGGCGCAAGGGCAGGGCGCCCCGATCACCGTCGCCATGGGTGCCGCCGCCGCGCTGGGCGTGCTCCTGAGCCTATGGGGCGACTCCTGGTGGCGGCGGGTGCTGATTGCGCTGGGTTTCCCTTTGTCGCTGGCGTTGACCCAATCGACTGAGGGATTGACGACCTGGGTCTGGTTGTTGCCCCTGGGCGTTTTGCTGCTGGTGTATCCGGTCAATGCTTGGCGCGATGCGCCGCTGTTTCCGACTCCTCGGTATGCTCTGGATACGCTGTCCCATTACGCGGCGTTGCCAGCTGGTGCGCGCGTGCTGGATGCCGGCTGCGGCCTGGGGCATGGCTTGGCCGCCTTGCGCCGTGCCTACCCCCAGGCCAGTCTGCATGGACTGGAGTGGAGCTGGTTGCTGCGCTGCTTGTGTGCACTACGTTGCCCTTGGGCGCATATACGGCACGAAGATATCTGGAAGGCAGATTGGTCCGGCTATGCTTTGGTCTACCTGTTTCAGAGGCCAGAGAGCATGCAACGTGCTGCTGACAAAGCGCGTGCCGAATTGCGTCCCGGTGCCTGGCTGGTAAGTCTGGAATTTGAAGCCACAAGTTTGCAGGTTTATGCCCATTTCAAGGCAGCGGATGGCAAAATGGTATGGTTGTACCAGGCGCCCCTTATGCCCCTGGCACCCTCGATACCCCCGATTGCATTCCAAGGAGATTAACCATGCAAGCCATTGATCCACCGTCCACATTTGCCGGCAGTGACGCATCCCAGATTCAACATGCACAAAAGGTTCTGGTGTTTGCCTTAGCCACCCTTGCCGAACAGCGCGAGGCCGACTCGGAGAGTCACATCTTGCGTGTGCAGCACTATGTGCTGGCGTTGACGGAGGAGCTACGGAGCAAAGCAATCTATGCGGAGTATCTGACCCCGGCGTACGTCGAAACATTGCACAGCAGCGTGCCTTTATACGACATGGGATCGGTGGGCATTCCTGATCGCATTCTGCTCAAACCGGGGCGACTCAGCCCGGAGGAGTTGGTCATCATGCGTTCGCACACCACCATTGGACATGCGGCCATCGAACGCGCCGAGATCATGCTGGGGCATTCTTCTCCGCTGCTGACCATTGCCAAGGAGTTGGTGTTGTCCCACCAGGAAAAATGGGATGGCAGCGGTTATCCGCAAGGACTTGCTGGCACGGCAATTCCGGTATCGGCGCGCATCCTTGCCCTTGCGGATGTGTATGACGCGCTTATCAGCAGCAAGGTTTACAAGGATGGCGTGTCGCATGGCAAGGCGGTGGAGATCATTCTGAGTGAGCGCGGGAAACACTTCGATCCGGATGTCGTCGATGCGTTCATCGAGAAACAGGATGTATTTCAGAGCATCGCCCGGCTCTATGCGGATACCGAGGCGGACATGCAGCACAAAATCGAATACATGGCCAACGCGATTGCCGAGGTTGCGGTGTTATAGCGTTGTGTGTGCCGTGATCACGCCGCCGCCAAGGCACACATCGTCTGCGTACAGCACCGCTGACTGTCCCGGAGTCACAGCCCACTGTGCATGGGTGAATTGCAAGTCAAAACCTTGTGCGCTGGCGTGGAGCAGTTGGCAGGACGCGTCGCTTTGCCGGTAACGGGTCTTTGCTGCCAGGGTGCCGTCACACGGCGGCGTCCCGGCGATCCAGCTTGCGTCCTGGGCATGGAGGGATAAGGATTGCAGCCAGGGGTGTTCATGCCCTTGTACCACCCACAGCGTATTGCTTGCCATGTCCTTGCGCGCGACAAACCAGGGCGCGTGCGTGCCGCCACCTTTGGATGCACCTTTTTCCTTGAGTCCGCCAATGCCCAGCCCCTGGCGTTGTCCCAGGGTGTAAAAACTCAAGCCCACATGCTCGCCAATGGTCCGGCCCCGATCATCCTTGATGGCTCCTGGCTTCCTGGCAATGTAGCGGTTCAGGAATTCCCTGAAGGGCCGCTCGCCGATGAAGCAGATGCCGGTGGAGTCCTTCTTGCTGGCATTGGGCAGTCTGATTTCCCCGGCAATGCGCCGCACTTCTGTTTTGTGCAGATGCCCGATTGGAAATAGCGCCTTGGCGAGTTGCTCCTGGTTCAGGCGGTGCAGAAAGTAGCTTTGGTCCTTGGACGGGTCAAGTCCCTTTTTCAGCTGGTAGTTTCCACTGGTGGGATGCCAGTCCACCCTGGCGTAATGCCCTGTGGCAATTTTTTCTGCGCCTAAGCGCATGGCATGGTCCAGAAATGCCTTGAATTTGATTTCCGCATTGCACAGCACGTCCGGGTTGGGCGTGCGTCCAGCTTGGTATTCACGCAAGAACTCGGCAAACACCCGCTCCTTGTATGCGGAGGCAAAGTTGACGTGTTCCAGTTCGATGCCGATGACATCGGCCACGGCGGCGGCATCGACAAAATCAAGGTTCGAGGAACAGTAGGCGTTGTCGTCGCTGTTGTTGTCGCTGTTTTTATCGTCGTCTTCCCAGTTTTTCATGAAAATGCCAACGACCTCATGCCCTTGCGCTTTGAGCAGGTAAGCCGTCACGGCAGAATCCACACCTCCGCTCAAACCCACCACAATGCGCTGTGCTCCCATGGCAGGTTTATGCGTTGGTGGTCTGGGTTTGCTCCAGAAAGCGTTGCGCATCCAGCGCGGCCATGCAACCTGTGCCAGCACTGGTGATGGCTTGGCGGTAAACGTGGTCCTGTACGTCGCCCGCAGCAAAGACGCCGGGCACGCTGGTCTGCGTGGCAAAGCCCTTGAGTCCGCCCTGGGTGACGATGTAGCCGTTTTCCATTTCCAGTTGTCCCTGGAAAATTTCGGTGTTGGGCGCGTGGCCGATGGCGATGAAGCAGCCGGTCAGCATGATGTCTTGCGTGTTGCCATCCTGGACATTTTTCACGCGGATGCCCGTGACCCCCGAAGCATCGCCCAACACTTCTTCCAGCGTGTGGAAGATTTTGAGTTCAATTTTTCCGGACGCCACTTTTTCCATCATCTTGTCGACCATGATGGGCTCGGCACGGAATTTGTCACGCCGATGCACAACGATGACTTTGCGGGCAATGTTGGACAGGTAGAGCGCTTCTTCCACGGCCGTATTGCCTCCGCCGACTACGCAGCATACCTGGTCGCGGTAGAAAAATCCGTCACAGGTGGCGCAGCCCGAAACGCCGCGTCCCATGAATGTTTGTTCGCTGGGCAAACCGAGGTATTTGGCGGAAGCACCGGTGGCAATGATCAGCGCGTCGCAGGTATAGGTGCCATTGTCGCCCTGGAGCGTGAATGGCCGCTGTCCCAATTCCACACGACTGATCTGGTCAAAAATGATTTCTGTCTTGAAGCGCTCGGCATGTTGCAAGAAGCGTTGCATCAGATCGGGGCCCTGCACGCCGTGTACGTCAGCGGGCCAGTTATCCACCTCGGTGGTAGTCATCAACTGCCCTCCCTGGGCTATGCCGGTAATCAGCACCGGCGCGAGATTGGCGCGTGCGGCATAGACAGCGGCGGTATAACCGGCAGGGCCGGAACCCAGAATCAGGACTTTGGCGTGGTGGGGGGCGGACATGGTGTAGCCTTTATGAACAAATGGTGTGAGTCGGCCCGTGTACAGTTCGGGGCTTAGCGTAAATTGTAAGGAGTGAGCAAATGTCAATGTTGAGTAATCAGGATTTGATCCGCCGGGTTCCTTTGTTCGCTGCATTGACGCCGGCGCAGGCGCAATCTCTGGCTGGAGCGGTTACCAAGGGTCGTTTCAAGAAAGGCGCAACGCTGATCGCGGCAGGGGAAATTTCCAATGCGCTGTACATTATCCTGTCCGGTCGGGCGCACGTGGTCATGGCGGATGACAACGGGCGAGAGGTGATTCTGGCGATTCTGCACACCGGGGATTATGTGGGCGAGATGAGCCTGCTGGACCATGAAGCCCACTCGGCGACCGTTTATGCCGAGGTTGCCATGGACGTGTTGATGCTAGGACGCGACGACTTTGTCCGTTGCCTGCACGAAAATGCCGAATTATCCTTAGCCGTCATGCGCGGACTGATCAAGCGTTTGCGCAACGCCGATCATAAAATCGAGTCTTTGGCTTTGACAAGTGTGCATACGCGCGTGGCAGAACTGTTGAAGCAACTTGCTGTTCCAAACGACAATGGCGATCTGGTGATTCGTGACAAAATTTCGCGTCAGGACATTGCCAAGATGGTGGGGGCCTCTCGGGAAATGGTCAGTCGTGTCATGAAGGATTATGAAGATCGGGGTGTCTTTGATCCCTCCACGGGTGTGTTGCGTATTCACGAACGCCGCTCGCAGCCGCGCTAACAAACATCATCAGTTTATATCGGTTTATTTTTGAAATCAGGCCCGCCGTCGATGGCGGCCCCACGTAATGACGTACTCTCTCAAAACTCTTGATTCTTCAGCGGATACACGCGAACCTGCGCCAACGGGTATGAACCGCTTTGCCAGCGAAATCAGTCTGATTGTCGGCTTTGTTCTGCTGACCTTGTGGCTGATAGCGCTTTTGAGCTACTCGCAACAGGATGCCGCCTGGTCTACATCCGGAAGTGGCCTGCCCACTTTCAACCGGGCTGGGCGTCTTGGAGCCTGGATGGCCGACGTCAGTTATTTTCTACTGGGCTTCTCGGCTTGGTGGTGTGTTGTGATTGGTGTGCGCGTGTGGTTAGCGCTTTTGGCCAATCGTTTGCGCGGTGATGAGCAAACGCATGCTGTGCCGCGCCGCTGGGCGTTCTGGCTGGGTTTGACCCTGTTGTTGTGTGCCAGTACTGTACTGGAGTGGACCCGGCTTTATAGCCTGGAGTCCCGTCTGCCGGACCATAGTGGCGGGGCGCTTGGGTACCTGGTCGGACCTTTGAGCGTCAAATGGCTGGGTTTTGCCGGCTCGGGATTGGTGTCGATTGCACTGGGCATCATCGGCGCAGCGCTGGTGTTTGGTTTTTCCTGGATGCATACGGCCGAACGCATCGGTGCCAGGCTGGAGGCATTGGTGCAATGGTTGCGCGCCCGATACGAGCGCGCCCAGGATATGCAACTCGGGCAGCGTGCTGCGCGCGAACGGGAAGAAATCATCCTGGAAGAGCGTGAAGAACGTGAAGAGCAGAGTGCGGTGCGCGCTGTGCATGAAGAGCCGGACGAATTGCTTGAGCTGGATGAAGAAATGCCGTCGCGGGTGCCAGCGTCCGTGGCGCCACCACCTTCCAAGCCTGTAGTGGAACGGCCTGTGCAGACCAGTCCCACGCCGAGCGTTGCGCCCCACAAACCGCCGAAACCGACACCGGCTGTCAAGTCGGACACTAAACCCGACACCAAGCTGCCGCAGATCGAGTTGCTCGATGGCGCCTTGCTGCGTCAGGAAACCGTGTCGCCCGAAACGCTGGAGATGACCAGCCGATTGATCGAGAAGAAACTCAAGGACTTTGGTGTTCAGGTGAGCGTGGTGGCGGCCCAGCCTGGCCCGGTCATCACGCGCTACGAAATTGAGCCCGCCACAGGCGTCAAGGGCTCACAAATCGTGGGTCTGGCCAAGGATCTGGCGCGCTCTTTGAGTCTGGTGTCTATCCGGGTGGTTGAAACCGTTCCGGGCAAAAACATCATGGCACTGGAACTACCCAACGCCAAACGCCAGACCATCAAACTCACCGAAATATTGGGCTCCAAAGTCTACGCCGACGCCCAGTCGATGCTGACGGTGGGGATGGGCAAGGACATTGTGGGCAATCCGATTGTGGCCGATCTGGCCAAAATGCCGCACGTACTGGTGGCTGGCACCACCGGCTCCGGCAAATCGGTGGGTATCAATGCCATGATTTTGAGCCTGCTCTACAAAGCCGAAGCCCGCGATGTGCGCTTGCTGATGATTGACCCGAAGATGCTGGAAATGTCGTTCTACGAAGGCATTCCGCACCTGCTCGCGCCGGTGGTGACCGACATGAAGCAGGCAGCCAACGGCCTGGCCTGGTGTGTGGCCGAAATGGAGCGGCGCTATAAACTGCTGAGCAAACTGGGCGTACGCAACCTGGCGGGTTACAACGCCAAGATGGATGAGGCACGCGCGCGCAACGAGTTTATCTACAACCCCTTCAGCCTCACACCCGAGGAGCCAGAACCGCTGGACCGCATGCCGCATATCGTGGTGGTCATCGACGAGTTGGCCGATCTGATGATGGTGATTGGCAAAAAGATTGAAGAGCTGATCGCCCGCCTGGCACAAAAGGCACGCGCAGCAGGCATTCACCTGATTCTGGCGACCCAGCGCCCCAGCGTGGATGTGATTACCGGCCTCATCAAGGCCAATATCCCGACCCGTGTGGCGTTTCAGGTCAGCAGCAAGATTGACAGCCGTACCATCCTGGACCAGATGGGCGCCGAGGCGCTGCTGGGCATGGGCGACATGCTCTATATGCCCAGTGGCACCGGCCTGCCGATCCGGGTACACGGCGCTTTTGTCAGCGATGACGAAGTGCACCGCGTCGTGGCGTACCTGAAAACCCAGGGAGAACCTGATTACATCGAAGGGGTGCTCGAAGGCGGCACCACGGATGACAATGCCGAACCGGCGGCAGGTGGTGGTGATACCGGAGGCGAAAAGGACCCGATGTACGACCAGGCGGTGGAAATTGTGCTGAAAAACCGCAAGGCCAGCATTTCGCTGGTGCAGCGCCACCTCAAGATCGGTTACAACCGTGCGGCACGTCTGCTGGAAGACATGGAAAAAGCGGGACTGGTTGGCTCCTTGAGCACCAGCGGCCAGCGCGACATCCTGGTGCCGCCGCGCCCCGAATAAGGATGCAGGCCATGCAATTCAAACAACTCAAGCAACTTACTTCTTTTTTAATAGCTGCGTCCGCACTATCCACAAGCGCAGATAGCCTGAATGGCCTGGAAAACTTTATCAGGAACACCAAGGCCGCGCACGCTGATTTCACCCAGGTAGTCACCTATCCGGCCCGCGACGGCCAGTCCGCGCGCGCCAAGACCTCCAGCGGACACTTTGCCTTCATCCGCCCTGGGCGTTTTCGCTTTGACTACCTAAAGCCGTTTGCACAAACCATCGTTGCCGACGGCCAGACGCTGTGGCTGTACGACGTGGACCTCAACCAGGTCACCGCGCGCAAACAAGCCCAGGCACTGGCCAGCACTCCGGCGGCACTCATCGCCTCCGCCACCGATCTGACGGCCCTGCAAGCCGATTTCACCCTGAGCGCCCAGGCCGACCAGGAAGGGATGGAGTGGGTGCTGGCAACCCCGAAGGCCAAGGACAGCCCCTTGCAAAGCGTGCGTGTGGGCCTGCGCGCAGGCGAACTCGCCGCGCTGGAAATTCTCGACACCTTCGGCCAGAAGTCCAGCCTGCGCTTTTCCGGCTTTACGCCGCAAGCGCCTGACCCCAGCCATTTCCAGTTCAAACCACCCGCAGGGGCGGACGTGGTGCGGCAGTGAAATCAGTCAGGGCTTGAGCATGGTCAGAAAATCAAGTGACTCTCTTCGAGCAACGCTTGCCGAGAACATAAAGGCGTTTCGAAAGGGAAAGGGACTCTCTCAGGAAGAGCTGGCCGAACGATGCGATTTGCATCGCACATACATTGGGTCAGTTGAGCGGCACGAAAGAAATGTCACTCTCAGCACGCTTGAGGTTTTGTCCGAAACTCTGGGTGTGGCTGTCCCTGAATTGCTCAGCAGACGCGAAGTCGGCGAGATTGTTGAAGCGCTACGCCGCCTCACACCGGCACAGCAGCAATGGGTCAAAGCAACAATTTTTGCGTTTGGAGTACCCCGGCAATTCTGGCGTGCCCCAGATTCGGATATTGTCACGCAAACCGTATTGGATAATTTTGGCGACCGCCTCATGAGCCACCATGCGGGAAGTCGTCAAGCACTAAGCAAGGATCGCTTTGAGTTTGCCCTCGAAGCCGTCCTCAATGATTCCGGCATCCCTGCAAGTCTGGTAAAAAGCCGTACCAATCGTGGCCACGACCTTAGCATTGCCGGTATACCTGTCAGCTTGAAAACAGAGGCAGCAGCAAACATCCGAGATGATTCAATCCATGTGAGCAAATGGATGGAACTGGGTAAAGGCAAATGGGAACTTCCTTTGTTGCGGCAAATGTTTCTTGAACACATGCAAAACTACGAGCGGATATTTACGCTACGTTGCCTTGACGCAACCCCCGCACACGTTAGTTACGAACTCGTGGAGATACCAAAGGCATTGATGTTTGAAGCGTCCAACTGCCAGTTGGAAGTACGCGAAAATAGCAGGCAGAACCCTAAGCCCGGTTATGGCTATATAAGGGATACTGCTGGACAATTGAAATACGCCCTGTACTTTGACGGCGGAACTGAACGTAAACTCCAGATCAAGAGCTTACGTAAAGACCTTTGCAAGGTACATGCGACGTGGGTCTTCGGATCAACGACCTCTTAATAGGCGTTCACGTGCCAATTCGGCGTAGTCGGCATTAAGTTCAATTCCTACGCAATATCGGCCCAATTCATTGCAAACCACCCCTGTCGTCCCAGACCCAAAGAATGGATCAAGGACGCGACCATTTTCACGGGAACCAGCAGCGACACATAGGCGCACAAGAGCGCGCGGGTATACCGCGAAGTGGCTACCGGGATACGGCTCAGTTGTGATATTCCAAACAGTGCGGCGATTTTTGGATTTTTGTTTTGGATCAGACGCCGGCTCCATGATTGCCTGCCAGTCGTAGTGATACTTCTCCGATTTCGAAAAAAGAAACAAGTATTCGTGAGAGCGAGTCGGGCGATCTTTCACGCTCTCAGGCTGGCAGTTGGGCTTGTTCCATATGATGTCCGTTCGGAGGTACCAACCATCGGCTTGAAGTGCGAAAGCCAGTTTCCAGGGGACACCAATCAGGTCTTTGGGTTTGAGTCCTTCTGGCGTCGGCGCCCTATAGTCCATGGCACGACCTTTATTCTTTGCGTCAGCATCTCGCCAAGTCCGCCCGCCTGACGTGTAGCTATCCCCAATGTTAAGCCACAGAGTACCATCATCGGAAAGAGTTCGACGGGCTTCACGGAATAGGCGTACAAGATCAGCAATGTATTCGTCGACGGTAGGTTCCGCACCAATCTGGCCTACAACACCGTAGTCCCGCAGCCCCCAATAGGGGGGAGAGGTTACGATGCAATCAAAATGCCCTTTCGGCATTTGTGACAACAGTTGTCGAGCGTCCCCCACCTGTAAATCACAGCGATTCCTCGCGCATTCAGTCAATAGAATGTCAAGCGACGTGTCAATGGAGTCAAACAGGTCAATTACTTGCGTAGCTCCATTTGTACCCGATGCGCCATCAGTCGGTGTTTGGTGTTGCATGTTTTCGTTGGATATTTCGTTGCATTGCTACTTATAGTATTCAAATTGAAGCACTATGTCAATGTGCTTTTAGGGAAATATAGCCTGTTGCTACACGCACCGCCAACCCCCCCAGTTCACTGGATCGACCCATGTGCAGCTTGAGACCGTGCACTGCGGCAATGCGCTGCACGATGGACCAGCCCAGGCCGCTGCCATCCTGGTCACTGCCTATAACCCGGAAGAAGCGTTCACCCAGGCGCTGACAATCGACTTCGGACATGCCCGGCCCACTGTCTTCGACGCGCAACGCCACATGCCCGTCGCATTGCTCCACCACGACCTGGATGCGCGCGCCTGCAGGGCTGTAGCGTAGCGCGTTGTCCAGCAGGTTGCGAATCAGCACCGCCAGCAGTGCGGCATTGCCGGTCATCGTCGTGTCGTGGGACTGGGGTGCCTCCAATGAAAGTAATTGTCCTTTGCCAATGGCCTTGGCCGCCTCCTCGGCCAGCACTTGTCGCGTCAGTTCCACAAGGTTCAATTCGGTCATGGCTGGCTGTGCCGATGCTTCCAATCGGGAAAGTGTCAGCAACTGCTCCACCAGGTGCGTGGCGCGATCACAACCCGCAATTGTGTTTTGCAGGGCATGGCGGCGCAGTATGTCATCGGTTTCGGCCAGGGCAACCTGCGCCTGGGTGCGGATGGCCGCAATAGGCGTGCGCAGCTCATGGGAGGCATCGGTGGTAAAGCGCCGTTCGGATTCCAGTAAGGCCGTGATGCGTGTAAACAGCCCATTGAGCGCTTCGACCATTGGCGCAATCTCTGCAGGCGCGTTATCCAGAACCAAAGGCTCCAGCGCATCGGGTTTGCGTTGTACCAGCGTGTGTCCCATCTGGCGCATGGGGGCCAGACCGGAGTGAATGACCCACCACAAAATGAGCGCCAGCACAGGCAAAGCCAAGGCCATGGGTAACAGGGTGCTGTGCAAAACCGCCCAGAGAATGCTGGTGCGCGAGCGCATTTCCTCACCCACGTACACCAGGATGTCGGACTCGGCACCCTGTGCGGAGAATACGCGCCAGTCATGGTCCGCGATGTGCACGGTATCAAATCCGGGGGTGGTTGTTTTCCCAACGCTTACCATCGGGGTTGTGGGTGCGTTGGCGGAACGCAGTACCAGACGCCCCGCGTGAAACACCTGAAACGCCACCTTGGGCGCGTAGCGGTGCAGGGAGGGGGTGTCTACGCCGTGTCCTTCTTCTCCCATATCGTCGTCGGCCTGTTGCACCACCAGCACTGCGGCAGCTTGCGCCAGATGGCCATCCAGCAACTCATCGAGTTCGTGGCGCACATCCAGCCAGGTGAGCACTGTCGCAAGCAGCCACACGCTGACGACTGTCCCCAGCACCAGCCATAACAAGCGGCGTTGCAAGGAGCGCCGTGCCGATGTCATGGCGCAGGCGGTGCAGGTGTTTCGCGTAGCAGCATATAGCCCACGCCACGCACGGTATGAATCAGGGTATTGCCCAGTTTTTTGCGCAAATTGTGCACATGTACCTCGATGGTGTTGCTTTCCACTTCCTGGCCCCAGCTGTAGAGCTGCTGTTCCAGGTGTTCACGCGAAAGCACGCGCCCGGCGCTGAGTAAGAAGGTCTGCAACAGATCGAACTCCCGGGTCGAAAGATTCACCGGCTGACCGGCTTGATGCACCGTGCGTGCTGCCGGGTCCAGCACCACATTCTGGGCGCTCAAACATTCCTGCAACTGCCCATGCGCACGGCGCACCAGTGCACGCAAACGGGCGGCGAGTTCGTGCAAATCCACGGGTTTGACCACATAGTCGTCAGCGCCGCTGTCAAGCCCGCGAATGCGCTCGGGAACCGTGTCGCGCGCGGTCAGCACCAGTACCGGCGTGGGGATGTGCGCCTGGCGAATCGCAGCCAGCACTGCCAGCCCATCCTTGCGTGGCAGCCCCAGATCGAGCACCGCTGCCGCGTACGGCTGGGCGCGCAACTCGCGTTCGGCGGCCTCGCCATCACGCACCCAATCCACCTGGAAGCCCAGTTGGCGCAGCCCGGCGCGCAGACCATCGCCCAATAAAAAGTCGTCTTCAACCAGCAAAATACGCATGGCGCTTATTGTGCTCCCGCCACGGGCGCACCGTACCATTGCAAGCCCCAAAAGCACAGCACCGCAACCAGTAGCAGCAGGCCCAGCGGCCACCACGTGCTGCGAATGCCCTGTCCGGGTTCGCCATGTTTGTATCCGCTTAGCATGGCGCGCACCAGGTTCTCACCATGCAGCCAGCTCGATACAAACACCGCAGCAATGTGCACGCCAACCAGCAACAGCATGCCATTGGCCAGAACCTCGTGCAGTTCTTCACCCCAATTTCCGCCCAGATCGTTGTACGTGGCCCAACCCGAAGCGGAAATGGCAAGACCCAAGACCAGCATGCCCACAATGGCCAGCGCTCCCGCCGGATTGTGCCCGGTGTGGTGTTCGGGCCTGCGCCGCAGCAGCGTTCCAAGGTAACGGATGACAGTCTGGGGGGAGCGCACAAAGGATGTGAAGCGGGCGTGGCGGGTGCCGAGCAATCCCCATACCAGACGGAAAACCACCAGGCCCGCCAAACTGTAGCCCAGCGTCACGTGCACCAATCTCCAAGTCTCGCTTTCCGCCGTGACGTAGGCTCCAGCAAAACACAACACCATCAACCAGTGGAAGACGCGCACCGGTACGTCCCAGACCAAAATCGTTGCGGTATTCGCGGTGGTGCGTGATTTTTCAGCGAGGGATGCGGATGTTGCGTTCACGGTAATCTCCTGTATCGGCTTGGGTATGGCAGGCGCCGCAGTTGGCGGCACTTTTGACAGCGGCTAGTTTCCAGGTGGCGGAAGACACCTCGTTGTGCTCGCGCACAAACCAGGCACTGCGGGTGATGCGGTCCTGGGGTGGTTCCTCGCGCACCCGCTTGTAGGTTCCAGCATGGGTCTTGATCCAGCCGGAGAGTTCTTTCAAAGTGGCGGTGTCCAGCGATGCATCCGAGCCAAAATGCTGCGACAGATTGCCCATGATGCGGCCCCAGGAGGCTGCGGGTAGTAAGGCGGGCGAATAAGCCGTATGGCAAGAGCCACACTCCTGCTGGTATTTGGGCAGTAGGGGACCTGTGTTGCTGTGGCCGTGGTCGTCTGCCATGGCGTTTGAGGTACAGCCGACAAGGGCCAACAGGCCGATGCGCCAACTGCGCGAACGAATAAAGGGGATACGGGTAAAACGGAACATATGTTTTCCTATGGTTTTAGTGTCATTAACCAGCTGAGAATGTCAGCTTTTTCTGCAGCCGTGCATTCGCGTCCGGCCACGTCGTTGCAATTGCGGCGGAACCACTTTTCGGTTTTGGCGGCGTCGGTGAATCGTTCTGCGTTGAACGCCGGGGCCAATGCACCGATGGGCTTGCCGGTGGCGGCGTGTTTGCCCGTTTGCGTTGGCTCGGTGCCGTGACAGGAAGCGCAACGCCACTCCTTGCCGTGGGTGCTATTGAAAAATAGTTGGCCACGCGCCGCAACTCCGGCAGCTTTGGCCTGTGTGGCGTAGTTTGCTGACAATTCCGCAGGACTGGCCGCATGGGACAGCGGCGCAAGCGCTGTACAGGCCAGCGCCAGGCCAAAGGCCCGCACAAGGCGACAAGAGGGTAAAGAGGGTCGGTAGGGGGTGATTGGGTGCATAAGTAACTCCTTGATCGCAAGGATGCCCGGTCTTGCTTAGGGTTTTCTTAAGGGCACTTCTGCGTCAATGTGGGCTGTGTTTGCGTCTGTGCAAAAATACTCACGGCTGTCAGTGTCGGCGTTTGGTGTGCAAGCCGACCAGGGCAGCGTCTTCACATGTTTCAAACCGTGTTTCAAATTTCATGAGGTGTATCAATGCGCAATTTTTTCAAGGCCATTCTGGTTTCTTTTCTGATGGCAGTGCTGGTATTGCCGCTTGGGGCTGCTGAACGCAGCACGCCAGAGCAGGCGATGGCCATGGTCAAGAGTGCGGTGGCGTATATGGGGGCCAATGGGCGCGAAAAGGCCTTTGCTGCGTTCAACGATCCCAACGGCCAGTTCGTCAAGGGCGACCTGTACGTTATGGTTTATGACATGGAAGGCAACAACCGTGCGCATGGCAACAATCCCAAACTCATTGGCAAAAACCTGCTGGAAATCAAGGATGCCAACAACGTCTACATCGTCAAGAAGTTCATCGAAGTGGCCAAGACCAAGGGTCGTGGCTGGGTGGATTACAAGTGGCCCAATGCCGTGACCAAGGCGATAGAAGACAAATCAACCTATGTTGAGGTCGTGGGTGATGTGCTCATTGGTGTGGGTGTTTACAAGTAAGCGCTGTAGCGTCAGAAATTACAAGTAAAGGCAGGTTCGGATATGGCGCATTCGGTTCATTTTGGTAGCAGCATAGGGCAGCGTCTGGGCTTGGGTTTTGGTGTGTTACTGCTGATGCTGTTGGCGGTTTTGGGCGCCGACAGCCTGATTGGCAGCAAAAACCGGGATACCTTGCTCAAGGGAATAGCACTTGCCAATGCCAAGATTGCGCTCACGACCACCATGAAGAGTGAACAGCTCGAAGGGGTCGTGTCTATTCGCAGCATCGGGCTTTACACCAATCCGGCAGCGATGAACAAGGAAGAAAGCAATCTGCGGCAACATCGGAAAAACTTTCTGGATGCACGAGACGCCCTGATGGCAATGGGTGTTTCGCCGCAGGCACAGCGGGTCTTTGACAATATTGCCCGCCTGGACAAGGAGCTGGAAAAACCCGTTTCCGATGCCATTTCTTATGCCCTGGCCTTTAACAGCGAAGGCGTGGCGCAGGTCATTGCCGAGCGCACGGACCCGATTTACCGTCAGATGCTCAAGGAAATCAACCAGCTGGTGGATTTGTACAAAGCAGAGGAACGCGCTGTGCTGGAGGCCGCAGAGGCTTCGGGACGCCATTTGCAGTTCCTGACGTTTGGCATTGGTGCTGTGGCGCTGGCCCTGGGCGTGCTGCTGGCACGCTCAATTACCTTGGGCATCACCCGGCCCTTGCGGTATGCCGTACAGATTGCCAAACGTGTCGCCCAGGGCGATATGACCAGCCGCATCGAGACACGCAGCACAGACGAAATCGGCCAGTTGATGCGCGAACTGGCCACCATGAACCACAATCTTGCGCATACCGTCGGCCAGATACGCAATGGTTCGCAAACCATTGCCACTGCGGCGCAGCAGATCAGCAGCGGCAATGACGATTTGTCGTCCCGCACCGAACAGCAAGCCAGTGCGCTGCAACAGACGGCATCCACCACGGAGGAGCTGACGGCAACCGTCAAACAAAATGCGGAAAGCGCGCACCGGGCCGACGAATTGGCGCAGTCGGCATCCCAGGTGGCAGTCCAGGGCGGTGAAGCGGTGCAAGGGGTGGTGCAGATGATGCATGCCATCAACACCTCGTCCCGGAAAATTGTCGAAATCATCAGCGTGATCGATGGCATTGCGTTTCAGACCAATATTCTGGCCCTGAATGCGGCGGTCGAGGCCGCGCGCGCGGGCGAACAGGGGCGGGGTTTTGCGGTGGTTGCTTCGGAAGTGCGCAGTCTTGCGCAGCGCAGTGCCGAGGCTGCCAAGGAAATCAAGGGGCTGATCAACGACTCTGTGCACCAGGTCGAACGCGGCGGCGACATGGTGCGGCAAGCTGGCGACACGATGACGCAGGTGGTGGAGAGCATCCACCGGGTAAGCGGCATCATGGCCGAGATCAACGCGGCCAGTGCGGAGCAAACCGTGGGTATCGAGCAGGTGAACAAGGCGATCAACGAAATGGACGGTGTCACCCAGCAAAACGCCGCCCTGGTCGAGCAAGCCTCCGCCGCCGCCAATGCCTTGCGCACCCAGGCTGAAAAACTGGCGGAACTGGTCAGTGTGTTTACGATTGATGAGGGCCGCTAACCGTTGGTGACTGGCGTGTTCAGCGTTGGCTCACAGATGCAGGTGTCCGCCGACAAACCGGCAGCCCTTGGCCGCCAGGGCCTTGATGCTTGGTGAACGTGCGTTAAACGCGCTCTTGCCGGAAGCGATCCACACAACGTCTCTCGGATAAGCAGCCAAGGGTTTGTCCTGGAGCCATGCCGTCAGCCAAGCAAGCTTCTTTTCAACTTCATGGACATTCTTTCCCGCATTGGCCGGGTGAACCTCAATCCAATGCGTATGAAGAACATTGCCCTGGATTCGGCCCACAACATAATCCCACCGCGCAGCATTGGGCAAAGCAGTTGCAAGCGACGCATCCACATCTGCACTGCCCGTTATGTCTCTGGGGTGCCGCGTTGAAATGTGCCCCACGTCCGTTTGCCGCAATGCCCCCAAACCTTTGCGAAATGCATCGGCGCCCAAGACTTGCATCACATCGGCCTTGAAGCTCATTCGGTTTCCTTGAGCAAGTCTCCGGAATATGCACCGGAAGCAAACGCCGGTGAATTGGCGACCGCCTTTGCAACAATTTCATTCGCACGCGCGCTGAACTCCAGCAGCCCGCCCCAGCTGGCCTCGTGCGCCACCGATGACAGCGGATCGAGATTGGTTACGTCCACCACCTTGCTAGCCGGGTCGAAGTAGTAAACCTTCGAAGACTTCTGGATCGCCACTTCTGCCATTGATTTGAGCGCGGGACTTTTGGGTGCATTAAATAGTGCCAGCAAATCCTGGGGCTTGCCATCATTCTTGCGCAGGGTTTCAAGCGCCCAGACCAGTTCCAGAATTTGCGGCGAATGCGTGGAGAGAATCACCTTGTACCCGCGCGTCAGCAGCTCCAGAACAATCAGCAGCACGACCGAGATGGCGCGCGGGTGCAAGCCCATTTCCAGCTCTTCAATGATGACCCACTCGATGTCGTTGCGCCTGGACACCTTGCCTGGGGGCATCAACCAATAAAGGCCAAGCAGCAGCGGTACAAATTCGCGCTGCCCCGCTGACCACACCATGAAGGGAAGCGATTCTTCCCCCACACCGAGCACCAGGCGCTTTTGTGATTGCACCTTGTTAACCGACAGCTTGAACTCGCCAAAAACGCTGCTCTGCAACAGCTTGCGGTAGTCTGCCTTCAGACGATTGGATTGCGGAAACAAAGGCCCGGTGCCGTTGAATTCCCGCTCCATGAGCAAACGCAGGTTTTCGCTAAAGGCACGTACCGCATAGGGGTCACCGGATTTGTAATCCGTAAATGGCCGTGGCCAGCCATTGATCAAGGCCATGACGCGTTGCGCCGGGATCAGAAACACGGATTCCGTCTTGCCAGACTGTTGGCGGGCAATGCGTTTCTTGATGTCCACAGGCTTGCCATCCACCGCGACCTCGCTGCTGTCACGCCAAATGGAATGCATGCCTTCGCCAAAGTACACGTCCAGAAACGCAGACAAGTCACCGGCATAGTCCAGCCCATAGGTGTGAAGCTGCTGCTGCACCAGCCCGCTGTCTTGCAACAATTTGACCCATTGCAAGGAAATGCTTTTACCACTGGCCTGCGGCCCCACAAAAACCGTCAAATCGCCAAAAGACAGATTGGCTTCCTTGATTTGACCAATATTGCGCAGCGTCAGTTTTTTCATGGATGTTCCTTGAATTGCATTTCTGTGGGATGGAAATTCGGTAGTTCCCGGCGCTCGCGTTGTCCGCGCTATGCCCCACCGCCGACGGCTAAATTGGCTTGGCCCGAGGTGGGCTGTAAAACAGTCCGATATGCCTGATCTGCGGGAAGCTTTGTCTTGATGCGGGCCGGTTTGGCTAATGACAGGAGTTCCGGGATCAAATGAGGGGAGCTCGTCACCGTCTGAGGGGAGTCTTCCGCCAAATGAGGGGAGTCCCCCGCTACACGGTAATTTGCCCAGCGTCGCTGGTTCTGCCGCGTTAGCAGGCCGTCGGGGTCGCCGTCAACGACGAAGATGCGGAGGGAGAAAGGAGTTTGCATGGCTAAGTTCATCGCTTTGTTTAGTCTTTGCTAAACAAAGCGTTTAGCAAAGACTAAACAAATCATAAGTCATTGAATTTGAAAGACTTTCTTTGTGAGCATGTTGCAGGGGCTTTGTTAGGCTCACCGAATCATTGTTTTTCTGGCGCCTTCACAACCCATTTGGAAGCCTGCCGGGTTCCAACGTTCTGAATGCGTTTGCCAGACAAGGATGTCAGCAAGTTATGAATCCTGGATGCTTTTTGGTCGGCGCTCAAAACCTCTGGCAGCTTACTCAAAAGCAGCTTATCAATGTCCTCCCGCGACACTGGCTGATGCTCGCGCACCAAGTCCACAATCAGGTCACGGTAGTAGCGGTTATCAAAACCACGGTTACGAATGTGCTGCGCTTTGTCACCCGTGGCGGCCGCCACACTTCCCGCGACCAACAAGTTCGGGTAACGTCCCTCCACCAATCTGGCTGCCTTCAGCCGTTTGGCCTCGACAGCGTCAATCCGCTGCCCCTTCTGCACCTTGTCCAGCAGCATGATGGTGCCCAAGTCCAGCTCCCCCTGCGCCATCAGCAGCCGGGTGTAGCGCACATCCAGAATGCGCCCGCGCAGCGTCACCATCACCCGCTCGGGCTGGGTCAGGTCGTAATCTGGCATGGGGAAGAATCGCCGTCGCTGCGTCTGGAACATGCGCTTGATGCCACCGCCCTGGGTGTCAATCATGTTCAGGCTCACCATCGCCTCAGCCAAATAGGGGTTGCGGTAGATTTCCAACGGCGCGTCCTGGTCAATCACCGTCTCCACCCGCCCCGGCAAGAATCCACCCACATTGGTCAACAGCAGCGCTTGCGGTGTTTCCACCACCTGAATACGACCGCGCAAACCATAGTCCTGGTGGGCAATGCAGTTGTGCAAGGCCTCACGAATCACCCACGGGTCGTACTGCGTCAATTCCACCGGAAACAGCGTGCCGTCCGGCAACTCACGCACCGTCAGGTTACGGATACGGGCCAGAACCTTGTTCACGTTCAGCAACATGGGCGGGCCGAAGTGTTCGTAGTCCAGCTCTTCGTTGCGCTCGTTCTTCAAAATCCAGCTGATGCGCGCCACGGCAGGCGCCAGCAGCGAAGTCGATTCCTCACGTCCCAGTAATAGCAACGCCGCATGGGTTACAGAGCCACGCACCGAGAGCTTGGCCTTGTTCAAAAACGTGGCGTCATCCCACTGGGCCAACTCGGCCAAGCGGTCAGGCTTGGTTTTGTTCTTTTCTGCAAACTGGCGACGCGCCTCGGCAATGGCCAATGGGTCCAGATCGGTCAACGTGGCCTGTTCGCATACCTGGGCACTCCAGTCCACACGGCGCGTCCAGATGGCGCGCTCCTTGTCGGGGTAACCTGACAACGCGGCTTTGCTGGTGCCATTGCGCACATAGGTCTTACCGCGAAACTCCACGGGTCGGTCAAACGCCGGATGCACTTCAAACACCACCACTCGCTGGCCCCGGTATTGGCAGGTGTGAATCTCGAACCCGAGTTTGGGGCTCAGTAGCACCGCCAGCCACAACGGCAACAACTGATTGCCCTGTCCCACTTCGGCCTGTGGGTCAAAACTGGTGCCCACCACCGCATGCGTGCCATCTTCAATGCCAAACACCAGGTAGCCACGTGGCTTGCCCAGCAGGCAGGCCGAATTGGCCAGCGCGGAGAGGTATTCGCCGATGGCTTGCGGCTCGTAGCGATTGGCTTTGAATTCCAGCCACTCCGATTCACGCGGCTCGGCACGCAGGCGGTCTAACAAGGCGGTGAGGTCGGCGGTGTTCATATTTTCGTTTGCATCAAGACAACGACTCATCGGGACTCGCAGAATCGTTCACGCTGATGTTCATGATTGCACCCGCATCAGATTTTGGGTTCTGCCGACGATGATCCATGCTGTTGAGCTGCATGAGGTACTGACTTTCATTGCAAGTGTTCTGCAACGAATTGGCAATTGCAATGTCAGGAATTCCGATCAAATTCAAATACAACGCGCGAAGCAGATGGCGCATTCGTACATGGGCACGGTGCATTTCAACCCCATCCAGAACAGCATCTTTCGAAGCTTCGTCCCAATGCGTGTAGTAATTTCGAGTGGCAACCCAACTTTGTGGGATGGAGCCATTCCCACCCAATATGTGCTTTCTTGTATCGACTGGCAATCGTTCAACTAACGCTGCCAAACGCTTGCGAAGCGATATCTCGTTTCCATATTTGATTCTCGCCCGCAATGCATCCTTGTGATCGGATGCAATGTGCTTAGGTATCGCATTGGATAGTGCTTGTTTAATCCCCTCGTACTGTTCTTCCGTTGCGTACAACCCCGGCAGAATTGAGCGATGCAGCCCCTCAAGAGCTTGCATGAGTGACAAAAATTCGACGTGCAGCCAGAGCATTTCGGAATTCAACACACTTAACGCGAGTTGACTGGGCATCGCCACCGAATCGTAAACTTCAAACCATCGATTAATGATCTCTTCAAGCGCAATGCCAGCGTTGTCGCGCAACATAAAGAAATCGTGATGATTTTTAAAGCTGCAATACTTCGCCTCGCGTAGCGCTACAAGAATTTGGACATCCGGTCCGTCGTCCGGTAACTTTGCGGAAACTTGATCCGGGGCCATTGGGGAACCGGAGACGAGTGAGAGCAATGTTGTTGCTTTACCAATTTGCTCGAAATACCACTCCAAGTCCTTGGAAGTGTTTGGCCGAATTCGCAAATAGGCGCTGGTCTCAATAGATATATTGGCCCTGGCATTGCCGGAGGTACTCCAACCATAGCCAAAGACAAAAGTTGAAGAGATGTTGGGAACCTCAAATACCTCTTCTGGAACAGAGTCCAATCGGTAGTTCAAACTGAATGGGACTCCTTCCGCTGGGGCAGTCAATGTGTGACTTAAGCATGATCGGCAAAGCCAAAGTTGGAGGCCAGGTATTCGGATAGAGACTTCGCTGTAAAGAGTTTCCTGAAATACATGTGCTCCGACAATTGCCCAACTCGAAATAAGTCGCTCAGACTGCCGCATCCCCGCAGCCCCAAAACTCATACCCGTGCCAGCACTCGATGCCTGCAACATGGAGACGTACTCGCTCCCAGTCGTCACGCCATGCACGGCAGGATATGTTCGCATATTCCCAGCATGGACCGCACCGCGAAGCGGGGAAAATGAATTCTGAAGTGTCAACGTTGCGCGCTGCGATGACCATGACAGTGCACCTGGAATCTTCAATGATTCAGATTCGCTAGGCACCGTCCATTCGCCTATGAGTTCAACTGGATTCGGAATTGAGTAGGTGGTCAAAATTCATCCTTTGGAATTACGCAGAAAATGCCTTCGCCAATGTCGCCTGCCGCAGCGCCTGCGCACGCTTGAGATTGGTATCCACTTCAGCCTCAACACTGCGAACGAGTGACAGGCGGCGATCAACTTCGGCGACGATGCGCCCCTGCTCCGTGAGTGGTGGTAGTGGGATGGGCAAACGCCGACACAAGTCGAGCGTCAAATTGGTTTGACCCGCAGTTGTCTTTGCTTTGCGGATTGCCCAGGCCATGATGGATTCAGTCATCAACGCATGTGCCACAAATTTTGTGCTGAGCGGCTTTATAGGTCTGAAACGCGCAACTGCTTGATTCATATTCGCTTCGGCCATCGTTGGTGGCACCATTGAAACCTGACCAAGCGGCGGCCCTACGATATTGATAAGCACATCTCCTGCCAATACTTGCGACCGGAGCAATTCGCCCTCATGCGTGGCGCGACTCACGAATGTGGGTTTGTATGTGTGATTCAGTGTGCCATCAAAAGTCAGGTTGTAGACCTTCAAAAACTGCACATCCCCGCTGCCATCCAAAAGTTTTTCTGCGGCTGGCGTCGTTCCTTTGGTAATGAATGTGGAAAGCTGCTCTGCACTTGCCCACACCCACCCATTTGGCAGATTGGGCAAGCCACCAGTTTCACAAGCGGGCGGTTCTTCGTACTTGCCACGGCCAGCCCATTCGCTCTTCCTCACATCAAGAATTCGCTGTAAAAGCTGCTCTCCAGTTTCAAAGCTGCGGCCTTCGCGGCGGGCCAATTCAGCTTCGGTGGGGACGAGACGGCCTTCTACAGCGTCTTTGAGGACGGAGGCTTTGTAGCGTTTGAGGTTGGCCTTGACGCGCTGGAGGTTGGCGACGGCTTCGTCGAGACGGGAGAACTGTTTTTCGATTTCGGCGACGATTTCATGTTGCGCTGCCAACGGCATAACGGGCACCAAAAGGTTGCGTACAACACCTTGGCTAATATTCGGTTGCGCGCCGCCTGCTGCCTGTCCGATTAGCCAAGGCCGCTTTGCAAGTAAGTACCAAAACAGGAACTTGGTGTTTATGGCATCAGACGGGAAAATGGCGCATACGGCTTGATTGGTCGCAGCGGGTCGTGAAAGGATTCCCAATTTGCCAATGGTTGCGCCATACAGCGCTACCAATAACGTTCCAGCAGGTAGCAATTTCGCGCTGGAGTTGCTGATTGCCTCGTCGCTGATGTATTCACTGTTCTCAACAACGATGCCGTCGGGCAATTCGCCAGATTTGATCCACGGAATATTTCCCTTGAAATAATGTGGTTTACTGCGGCTGGGCGTTCCGCCGCTGGTCGTTTTACACACATCACCAAGCGGACGAAGTTCGACCATCACGCCGCCAACTCCCGATTCATCGCCTCAAGCAGCTTGGGTGCGCGTGGATGCATAGACGGTTTGGCGTGAATGGTTCACTGCGGCGATGAAATAGGGGTTGCTCAAAGCGTTGGCGGACACCAGGTCAATTTTGCGGTGAAAAACGTGCTCCAGTGCTTCCTGCAGCCCAAAGTAGCGGTGAAAAAGGCTGCCTGTATCTTCCGGGCTGAATGCAACCAAGAAATCAATGTCGCTGTGCTCCGGGTTAAACGTGCCATTGGCCGTCGAGCCAAATACCTCCAGGCTCTGCACACCAAAACGGCTGCAGAGTGCGGCAACTTCGGGGCGGTGTTGTTCGATGAGGTCGATCATGGTGTTTTATCGCGGGGATTATGCCGCCAACTCCCGATTCATCGCCTCAAGCTCGCCGGGGACCATCGTCAGGTTGCCTGCTATGTGTTTACGGATCATGTATAGCCAGTGGAATTGCTCAGGAGTGAATGCGGTGCCTGCCTGTGGCATGGCAAAGCGTACCAGACTGACCAGATCGGTGAGGATGCGTTTGCGGTTTTGCCTTTGACCCGGCTTGTTGGCCTGGAGGGACTTTTCCAGGTTACGGATGGCGGTGATCTGCGCGGGCCACAGACCTTCCTCTATCAGTGCAGGCAGCGTTTGCATACGGCCTAAAAAGGTTGCAGCCCCCGTGGGATGTGCGGGAGCGGCTTCTGAATTGATAGAGAGGTGGGAAATATCCTCTTCTGCCGTGGCGGGGCCGGTGGTGCCGGTGTGCACAGCGGCGCCGGGTGCGGGCAGCTCTTTCAGCCAGATGGCCAGCGTCGCGGGTTGGTGGAATGCAAACACCGCCCTGGCGCGTGGCTCGGGATCGAGCCCTTGGGTGAAGTGGGTTTCGACTCCGGTGGACTCGTAGCTGAAGGGCAGGGGCCGCACCCAGGCGGGCAGCGCTGCAGGCAGGCCCTGCGCATAACGGGCGGATTGCACTTCCACGCCGGTCAGCGTGGCGCCTTCTTTCTTGGCCTCGATCACGCCCGCGCACTTGCCGTCGATATAGAGCAGGTAGTCGGCAAAACCGTAGCCGGGGTTCAGCGGGAATTCGCGGATGGCCACGCCGCGTGCGGCATGGATGTGGGCATCCGCCGCATTGCAGACATGCCAACCGGCTGCCACCAGCAGCGCGTCGATGTTGGCCCTGGCCTTTTGCTCTGGCGTCACACGTGCCTCCTTTGTGTGGGGATTTTAGCTTTTTGGCCTTTTGGCCTGTAACCCCCATTGATAGAGCGGGTGCAGCTAGTGAATGCATAGCAGGTTACATTTTCATATCACCCGTGATATTAAAAACACCAAAACCGCACTCCAGGTGCTCCCCGCAAGCCTCCGTGGCACGTTTTTAGCCTCAATTTGGCTTAAATTTAGCATCAAATCAGCCTGTATCCCCCGTGGGATAAGCGGGTGCAGCTAGTGAATGTATAGCAAATTACAGCATTACAACGCTGCGGATTGTGCGCCCATGTCGGCTGCGATCAGGTGGAACTGCTCCAGCGCGGCTTCCAGATCGTCCACGATCTCCTGCGCAATCACATCGGGTGGTGGCAGCTTGTCGCTGTCGGCCAAGGCGTCGTCCTTGAGCCAGAAGATGTCCAGACTGGCCTTGTCCCGCGCGATCAGGTCCGCGTAGTCGTAGGCACGCCAGCGGCCCTCGGGAGTGTCTGCGCTCCAGGTAGCGGTGCGGTCATGCCGGTTGGCCGGGTTGTACAGCCGCACAAACTCGTTCAGGTGTTCGCGTTTGAGCGGATTGGTCTTGAGTGTGAAGTGCTGGTTGGTGCGCAGGTCATAAATCCACAGCTTGTTGGTCCAGGGTGTTGGACTGGCGGGCTTGGCCGGGTCAGAAAACTTGTTTTGCGCCTTGCCGAAAATCAGTCCGATCATGCCTTTTTCAGCCCCCAGCTTCTCCAGCGTATGGCGGTAGTGCTCAAACAGCGCGTCACCGTCTTTGGCCAGGAGCGATGGCCAGTCAAAACCTTTGGGTAGAGGTATAGGGCTGGGCTGGCTCCACGGCGGTTGGCTGCGCTCGTCGGCCATTTTGAGGAACAGCAAGTAGGTGAGCTGCTCCACGTAGTCGCCGTAACTCATGCCGTCGTCGCGCAGCACGTTGCAGTAGTTCCAGAGTTTCTGGACGATGGTGGCGGAGTTCATGGGGTTTCCTGTGACGGGGGGAAAATGGCTTGCGCCAGTTGGGCCGGTGTATAAACCGTAACGCCACCAAAAGTTTTCCCGTAGCCAGGGCCAAAGTGGGTGCGATCACCCGAGACAAGTGCATCGCACTGCAAAGCCATCGCAGCCAGCAAAACCGGACGGTCTTTTTCAGGTAACCACAGCACGCTAGCCTGGTCTGTTCCGGGGTATTGCACTGCGTTTAGTTCAATCTGCGCGAGCAACGCTTCCAGGTATTCCAGTGCTTCGCTGCCGGACTTGATGGCCACATTGCGGCGCGCTTCGGTGGCCACATATTCGTCGGCCACCAGAACGTGGCCCGCCGCGTGCAACGTATGCACCAGAAGCCGGATGGCGCCGACCGATCTGGCCGCTGAAAACAGGATGTTGGCATCCAGAAAAATGCGCATCAGGGTTGCGTCTTGAGCTTTGGCAGCACGGCGGCCAGTTCAGCCTCGGCCTCGTCAAACTCCTGCACCCGCTGTGGCGTGTAAAGCTCCAGAGGCAAGGTAACTGCGGGGCGCAGCAAGAGACCCTGCGGTGTTGTTTCGGCGATCAGCTGGTCGTCTGCCTTGAGCCCCATGGCCTGGCGCAGCTTGGCAGGCAAGGTGATCACGCCCCGGCTGTTGATGGTGAGTGTGGCTTGCATGCTTGCAGTTTAGCTGAATTGCAGTAATTCAGTATTGGGTTGGCGCTTCCCAACGTCACACGTGCCTCTTTTGTGTGTAAATTTTAGCCTTTTTGCCTGTGGCCGCCGTGGGGCAAGCGTGAGTAGCTATTGAATGCATAGCAGATTATATTTTCATATCACCCGTGATATTAAAAACGCCAAAACCGCACTCCAGGTGCTCCCCGCAAGCCTCCGTGGCACGTTTTTAGCCTCAATTTGGCTTAAATTTAGCATCAAATCAGCCTGTATCCCCCGTGGGATAAGCGGGTGCAGCTAGTGAATGTATAGCAAATTACAGCATTACAACGCTGCGGATTGTGCGCCCATGTCGGCTGCGATCAGGTGGAACTGCTCCAGCGCGGCTTCCAGATTGTCCACGATCTCCTGCGCAATCACATCGGGGGGGGCGGAGTTCATGGGGTTTCCTGTAGCTTGAGGAACGTGTCTATCGTCACGATGAGGCAACCGTTGGCCTGTTTGAATGCGTCTGACAGTACGAGCAAATCCTTATCACCAGAAACCAGAGCGTGCGCCTTGCCAGCTACGGCCAGATGCATGAACGGCACGTCGAGCGGGTCTCGGCATTCAGGAACTGTGGGGGGTGGTTGGGGAATGCGAACCGTCTGGGCATACGGCAGGTAGTCTGCCAGCAACTCGTTCTGCTCTGACTTTGACAGGCGAAATTTGGGGTAGGCCAGCACGCGCACCAGTTCCTGCACACTGGCCGTGCTGACCAAAGGCACAAAGGCTCCTTGCTGCCAGCCAAGACGGAGCCGCCCCGACTGGCCACCGCCAAAAATCAGCGCGGATAAGACCACGTTGGTGTCCAGCACCACACGCATCGGACGGATCATGGTTTGGTGACAGGGTACGGCGTTAGGGGTTCTGCCACCACGGCGGGTGCGGCTTGCGTTGCCCTGGCCCAATCGACCGCATTGGCAATGTCTGCTTCCGATAAATCGAGTTCCGCCAACTTGGCCCGTACCGCATCGCCGCGCTGAATGCGCACGGGTGTGAGAATGATCTGCCCGGATCGGACTTCCACGTCAAAGTACTCGGCAGCGCCTACGGCCTGTGTCACGCTCTTGGGTAGCGTTACCTGGTTTTTGGAGGTCATTTTGGCGAGCATGGTATTTCTCCATAATCCATAAGTAAGGAATCCTTACTTTATAGGATTGCTCCGTTTTTGTACAGGTTTGGCGCGCGCAGATCGCTCGGTGACGCACCCGTCCAGTGCTTGAAGGCGCGGGTAAAGCTTTTCTCGTTGCGAAAACCAACATCCTGGGCGATTTGCTTGATGGAGCGGGTGCTGCGGTTGAGCAGTTCCAGGGCCATATCGCGCCGGACTTCATCCTTGATGTGCTGCAAGGAGGCGCCTTCTTCCTGCAACTGGCGGTGCAGGGTGCGTACCGACAGGTGCAAACGTTCGGCTAACTCTGCGGCATTGGTGCTCTGGTTTGGCTGGGAGCGCAGCAGCTGGCGCAAGCGCTGCACGAGCAGCCGGTCGCGGCGGTATTGCCGCACGGTCAGTGGCAGTGCGCGCTGGAGCATCTGGTGCAGGGCATGGTCGTTGCGGCGCAGGGGCAGTGCGAGATATTGCGCATCGAAGCAAATGCCTGCCTGCGCGGCGTTGAACTGGATCGGCCCTTGAAACAGCAGCGGGTAGACAGCGTGGTGCTTTGGGAGATCAAAGGGAAAGTCTGCGCCCAGCAGGGCAATGCGCGAATCAATCGCCCAGCAGGCGTAGCCAAGCAGGTAACGCAGGCTGGAGACGAGGCAGAACTCCTGTATGGCGCCCAGATCGCGCTGGATGGCAATGCGAATGCTTGCGCGGGATTTGTCCGCTTCGAAATGCAAAACAATATCATCGGTCAGCAGCCGGTGGTGCCGACACCAGCGCTTGAGTGCCACGCCCAGGTTGGGTGAACCCAGCGAAGCACGGCACAACATGCCATAACTCCCCCAGGGCAATTTGCGGGAAAACCAGCCCAAAGCTTCGTCGTCGAGCTCCTGCATGGCGACGGCGGAGATGATCTCCATTTGCGTGGCCGTCACTCGTGCTTGTGGATTGGAGACATCCGCGCTGGCAATGTGCGCGTGCGCCAGTGCGTTGGCAGGATCGGCACCGTAACGCTGGTACGCCAGAACGATTGCCTGAATAAAGGCCATCGGCGTGGCGGCGGGGCCGTGTCTCGGGTGAGGAGTCGGGATGGGCAGGGTAGGGGGCATGGCGTGTCCATCTTAATGCTTGCCTGGCACGATTTGCAACCTGATTGGCACATGTGTGGCGCTGTGATCGCCTAAGATTGCAGCGCGATACGAGCAATTACGGAGCAACTACGGAGCGATACGGAGAAAAAATGACCATACCCACTCTTGACTTTCATCTGGGCGAAACGATCACGATGCTGCGCGACACGGTGCGCGCATTTGCCGCCAGTGAAATTGCGCCGCGTGCGGCGGACATCGACCGCGTCAACGCTTTTCCTGTTGATTTGTGGAAAAAGCTGGGCGATCTGGGGCTGCATGGCATGACGGTTGCGGAGGAGTATGGCGGCACGCATATGGGTTATCTGGCGCATATCGTGGCGATGGAGGAAGTGTCGCGTGCGTCGGCGGCGATTGGCTTGTCGTATGGCGCGCATTCCAATCTGTGCATCAACCAGATCCACCGCAACGGCACACCCGCGCAAAAGAAACGTTATCTGCCCCGGCTGGTTTCCGGCGAGCACGTTGGCGCGCTGGCCATGAGCGAGTCGGATGCGGGTTCCGATGTCGTGTCGATGAAGTTGCGTGCCGACAAGCGGGGTGACCGTTATGTGTTGAACGGCTCGAAAATGTGGATCACCAATGGGGGCGATGCCGACACCATGGTGGTGTATGCCAAAACCGATACCAGCGCGGGAGCGCGTGGCATGACGGCCTTCATCATCGAAGAGGGTATGCGTGGATTTTCTTGCGGCAAACCGCTGGACAAGCTCGGCATGCGCGGTTCGAACACCTATCCGCTGTTTTTTCACGATGTGGAGGTTCCCGAAGAGAATGTTCTGGGCTCCGTGGGTGGCGGAGTGGGCGTATTGATGAGTGGTCTGGATTACGAGCGCGCAGTGCTGTGCGGCGGGCCGCTCGGCATCATGGCCGCTTGCATGGACCTTGTTTTGCCGTATATCCATGAGCGCAAACAATTTGGCCAATCCATCGGCGAATTTCAACTGATGCAAGGCAAGATCGCCGATATGTACACGACCTGGAGTGCGTGTCGTGCCTACGTCTATGCAGTCGGCCAGGCGTGTGACCGTGGCAGCCATGCACGCGTGCTGCGCAAGGATGCGGCGGGGGCGATTTTGTACGTTGCCGAGAAGGCCACCTGGATGGCGGGTGAAACGATCCAGGCGCTGGGCGGTGTGGGCTATACCAATGACTGCGCAGCGGGGCGTTTGTGGCGCGATGCCAAACTCTATGAAATCGGCGCGGGTACCAGCGAAATCCGCCGCATGCTGATTGGCCGGGAACTGTTTGCCGAAACGTATTGATAGGTCTGAAATGAGCGTCATCCAGTCAAAGGTCGATACGCGCAGCGCCGAATTCCGCGCCAATGCCGACGCCTTGCGCGCGCAGGTTGCTGATTTGCGTGCCAAGGCAGCCGAGGTTGCCCTGGGCGGCGGCGTTGCCGCTTGCGAAAAGCATACGGCGCGTGGCAAACTGCTGCCGCGTGAGCGCATCGACCATTTGCTCGATCCCGGCACCGCGTTTCTGGAAATCGGTCAACTGGCAGCCTGGGGCATGTACGACGGCGAGGCGCCATCGGCAGGCATCATCGCCGGTATTGGCCGGATACAGGGCTTGGAGTGCATGGTTGTCGCCAACGATGCGACGGTCAAAGGGGGCAGTTATTTCCCGATGACGGTGAAAAAGCATCTGCGCGCGCAGGAGATTGCGCAGGCTAACCACTTGCCGTGTGTGTACCTGGTGGATTCAGGCGGAGCCAACTTGCCGCGCCAGGACGAGGTTTTTCCCGACCGTGACCACTTCGGGCGCATCTTCTTCAACCAGGCGACGATGAGTGCGGCAGGCATTGCGCAGATCGCCGTGGTGATGGGTTCGTGCACGGCTGGCGGCGCCTACGTGCCAGCGATGAGCGATGAGGCCATCATTGTGCGCAACCAGGGCACCATTTTTCTGGGTGGCCCGCCGTTGGTGAAAGCGGCAACGGGTGAGGTCGTCAGTGCCGAAGACTTAGGCGGTGGTGACGTGCATACCCGTATTTCCGGTGTGGCCGACCATCTGGCAGAGAGTGATGCGCATGCGCTGTATCTGGCGCGCCGCATTGTTGTCAACCTGAACCGCGTCAAGCCCGTCAGTCTGGCGCTGGGCGACGGCGAAAAGCCGCTCTACGACCCCGAAGAACTCTACGGCATCATTCCAAGCGACACGCGCAAACCCTATGATGTGCGCGAAGTCATTGCCCGCGTGGTCGATGGTTCGCGCTTTGACGAGTTCAAACCGCGCTACGGCGCGACGCTGGTCGTGGGCTTTGCGCAGTTGCACGGTTATCCCGTGGGCATTGTGGCCAACAACGGCATTCTGTTCGGCGAGTCGGCGCAAAAGGGCGCACATTTCATCGAACTGTGCGCGCAGCGCAGCATTCCCATCGTCTTTTTGCAAAATATCACCGGCTTCATGGTCGGGCGCAAGTACGAGAATGCCGGTATCGCCAAGGATGGCGCAAAGATGGTCACGGCGGTTTCCACGGTGCAGGTGCCCAAGGTGACGATGATCATCGGCGGCAGTTTTGGTGCGGGCAATTACGGCATGTGCGGACGCGCTTTTAGCCCGCGTTTCCTCTGGATGTGGCCCAACGCCCGCATTTCGGTGATGGGCGGTGAGCAAGCGGCCAGCGTGCTGGCGCGGGTGCGCCGCGATGGCATCGAGGCCAAGGACGGGCAGTGGAGCGCGGAGGAGGAAGAGGCTTTTCGCGCACCGATCCGCGCGCAGTACGAGGCGCAGGGCCACCCGTACTACGCCAGTGCGCGCCTGTGGGACGATGGTGTGATCGACCCGGCGCAAAGCCGGCGCGTGCTGGCGCTCTCACTATCGGCGGCACTCAACGCGCCGATTCAGCCGACGAAGTTCGGACTGTTTCGCATGTAAGGGGAGTGCGCCATATCATGAAAAACTGCGTTTTAACTTGTCACGAAGAGTGCGGGGCTGACACCAAAAAACTTGCCGAGCTTACCTGCCAATGTCGCACTGATTTTGCGCTTGCCAGCCAGAATTGCGGAAAGATTGCTTTGCGGGACGATGGCGCTCAAGTCTGCCTGAATGAGGCCTCGGGCTTCCATCAGAAATCGCAGAGAGTCCTTGGGGTCTGCTGCCTGGATGGGGTAGCATTCTTGTTCATATCTGGATACCAGATCACCAACCAATTCCAGCAGGCTAGAAAGGGGGTGGTCTTCATGCTCACCGACCGCATCGAGCAGTGCATTCATCAAAACCACCATGCGATCGTATCCTTGCTCGTCATGAATGGGTTGTAAACGCGCCATGGAATCAAAAACCACCCATGAAGCCTGGATAGCGCCCATATCAAATGGGGTATGCGTTGTCGGCATGTCAGACCTTTCCCTTGCGATAGCGTTTGCACCAATCATCGTACGCACGATGCGTCATGACTTCACGCACATACATTCGCCTGGCCTTGTACTGAACGACCACCACGACGCGAAACTTATCCCCTCCGATGTCAAACACCACAAACGGCGGCACGTAATCTGCCGATTTGAAGAAGGTTCGGATGTGTCCAAAATCCCGAAAGTCGGTTTGCTCAACAATCGAATGCCACTGGCGCAGGGGCAACTCTGCTGTGGGATGTTTCTGCCAAAACTCGCGCAGCAGTTTGAGGGAGATGATGTGCATGACAAATCATATCAAAATGATATAACCAGGCGCGCAAATTTTAACTTTGAGTCCTCGACTTCGCTCAGGGCACGTTTGTAAGAAAAAGGGCGCCATGTTTGACAAAATCCTGATCGCTAATCGCGGCGAGATCGCCTGCCGCATCATCAAGACTGCGCGCCGTATGGGTGTGCGTTGCGTGGCGGTGTATTCCGATGCCGACGCCAACGCGCGCCATGTGCGCCTAGCCGACGAAGCGGTGTGGATTGGCCCGTCTGCCGCCAGGGACAGTTATCTTGTGGGCGAGCGCATCATCGCGGCGGCGAAAAAAACCGGCGCGCAGGCGATTCATCCTGGTTATGGATTCCTCTCCGAAAACGTTGACTTTTGCGCAGCGTGCACGCACGCCGGACTGGTCTTTATCGGACCCGGCGTGGACGCGATTCGCGCCATGGGCTCCAAGTCCGAGGCGAAAAAATTGATGCAGCAAGCCCGTGTACCGCTGACACCCGGCTACCACGGGGACGAACAGACGCCCGCGCTGCTGCACGCACAGGCCGATGCCATCGGCTATCCCGTGCTCATCAAGGCAGCCGCTGGCGGCGGCGGCAAGGGCATGCGTTTGGTTGACAGTTCGGACGGTTTTCTCGCAGCACTCGCCGCATGCCAGCGTGAAGCGGCATCGAGTTTTGGCAGCGAACACGTGCTGGTGGAAAAATACCTCAGCCGCGCACGCCACATCGAGATACAGGTTTTTGGCGATACACACGGCAACTATGTCCATTTGTTCGAGCGCGATTGCTCGGTGCAGCGGCGCCACCAGAAAGTGCTCGAAGAGGCTCCTGCGCCGGGCATGACGCCCGAACGGCGTGCGGCCATGGGCGCGGCGGCGGTCAATGCGGCGCGCGCGGTGGGCTATGTGGGTGCTGGCACCGTCGAATTCATCGTCGCAGCCGATGGCACGTTTTATTTCATGGAGATGAACACGCGGCTGCAGGTGGAACACCCGGTGACCGAAATGATTACCGGGCTCGATCTGGTGGAGTGGCAGCTGCGCGTGGCTGCGGGTGAACCCTTGCCGCTGGCACAAGAGCAGTTGGCGATTCGTGGTCATGCACTGGAAGCGCGCATTTACGCCGAGGATCCGGCCAAGGGATTTTTGCCAACAACCGGCACCTTGGCGCATTTGGCGCCACCTGCGGAAAGTCTGCACGTGCGCGTTGATACGGGCGTCGAGGAGGGCGACGCGATCAGCCCGTTTTACGATCCGATGGTCGCCAAGTTGATCGTCTGGGCCGAAAACCGTGAGCAAGCACTGGTGCGCATGTTGCAGGCGCTGGCCGATTACCGCATCGTGGGCGTGGCCAACAATATCGATTTTTTATCCCGCCTGGTCGCCAGTCCCGCCTTTAGCAGCGCAGACCTCGACACGGCACTCATCGAGCGCGAGAACGCCTACCTTTTCCCCGAAGACGAACCGCCCCCGGCGGAAGTCTGGCTGGTGGCTGCATTGGGTGAGTTGTTGCGCGAAAGTGCCTATGCCAACACGTCCGCGCGCAGCGGTTCTGACCCCTGTTCACCCTGGCATGTGCGTGATGGCTGGCGCTTGAATGCCACAGCCAGGCGTAGCCTACTTTTTCGTTTGGGTGGTCCGGGTGAAACACAAAAAACGGTACAGGTGACGTACCGAGGCGCTCACTTTGCCCTGGAAGTAGATGGAAAAACGAGTCTGGTGCATGGCGAACTGGGCGCGCGTGGTCAGTTGCGCATCGCACTGGATGGCCGACGCATGGAAGCAAGTTGTATCGCCGCTGGCTGCATGCGGCATACCTTTTTGCACGGGCGCTGCTGGCAACTGGTCAGCGTCGATCCGCTCTACCATGCCGGTGAAGGCAGTGGAGTCGAAGGCGGACTGACGGCGCCGCTGCAGGGGCGGGTTATTGCGCACTTAGCCGAAGTCGGTGTGCCTTTGGCCAAAGGCGCACCGCTGTTGATTCTCGAAGCGATGAAAATGGAGCACACACTGACGGCGCCCGCAGCAGGCCGGGTGCAGGCGTTTCGTTATGCAGTGGGCGAACAAGTGACCGATGGTGTGGAGCTGGTGGACTATGCATATGACCAATGAAAAATGCTTGCCCTTGCCGCATCAGGTGCGCATCGTCGAAGTGGGCGCGCGCGATGGGCTGCAAAACGAAGCACAAAACGTGTCTGTGGCCACCAAGGTGGCGCTGATCGAGAGGCTGGCCGATAGTGGTTTGCAGACGATTGAAGCCGGGGCTTTCGTGTCGCCGCGCTGGGTGCCCCAGATGGCCGATAGCGCTGAGGTTTTGCAAAGGCTGACCCCGCGCACAGGCGTGCGTTATCCCGTGCTGACGCCCAATGTACAGGGCTTGCAAGGCGCGTTGGCGGCAGGTGCACGCGAAGTGGCTGTGTTCGGTGCCGCCTCGGAAGACTTTTCGCAAAAAAATATCAACTGCAGCATTGCTGAATCGCTGAAGCGCTTTCGCCCGCTGGTGGCAACGGCCCGGCAAGCAGGTGTTGCGGTGCGCGGGTACGTTTCCTGTGCACTGGGTTGCCCCTACCAGGGCGAAGTGTTACCAGCAGCCGTTGCCGAAGTGGCACATGCCTTGTTCGAGATGGGCTGCTACGAGATTTCGCTGGGAGACACCATTGGTGTCGGTACCCCGCTGCGCACCCAGGCCGTTATCGAAGCCGTGGCGCGTAAGGTGCCGCGCGAGAGCATCGCCGGGCATTTTCACAATACCTACGGCATGGCGATTGCCAATATCTACGCGGCGCTAGAGGCCGGAATTGCTGTGTTCGACGCTTCGGTTGCCGGTCTGGGTGGTTGTCCGTATGCCAGCGGCGCTTCCGGCAACGTGGCCACCGAAGATGTCGTGTGGCTAATGCAGGGCTTGGGAATCGAAACCGGGGTTGATCTGGATCGTCTGGTTGATACGGCGGAGTGGATCAGCACGGAACTGGGGCGCGCGCCAGCCTCGCAGGTCGCACGCGCCGTGCTGGCCAAACGTCCCAGTCCCCATGCGGAGCTTGTACGATGAATGCAGAAATTTTCGATACGCCCCTGTGGACACCCGCACCGCAACGAGCGGCCCAAAGCGCCATGGCGGCTTTCAGCGCACAAGCGCGCGCTGTTTCCGGTTTGCCATTGGCGGACTACGCTGCGCTGCATGCGTGGTCTGTGGATGATTCTGCCGCTTTCTGGCAACTGGTCTGGGACTTTTGCGAAGTCGTGGGTGACTTGAACGGTTCGCCGGTTCTGGTTGATGCCCAGCGTATGCCGGGTGCCGCCTGGTTTCCTGGTGCACGGCTGAACTTTGCGGAAAACCTGCTGCGCGCGAGTAGCAATGCGCAAGCGCTGGTGTTTCGGGGAGAAGACAAAGCCGAACAGTCTTTGACACGCGCCGAACTGTGCGTTGCCGTGGCACGCTGTGCAGCAGCCCTGCGCGCGGTGGGTGTCGAAGCCGGAGACCGTGTTGCGGCCTGGATGCCGAACATGCCGCAGACCCTGATTGCCATGTTGGCTGCGGCGAGCATCGGCGCGGTCTTTACCAGTGCTTCGCCGGATTTTGGCGTGCAAGGGGTGCTGGACCGTTTCGGGCAGACTACACCCAAGGTATTGTTTGCCTGCGATGGCTACTGGTACAACGGCAAGGCAATCGACATCCGCAGCAAGTTGGCTGAACTGGCGCCCCAGCTTCCCAGCGTGCAGCGCTGGATTGTTGTGCCTTACCTGTCAGCCGGTGTGGAACTTTCAAAACTGCCGCCGGGCGCAGTTGCATTCGATGACTTCATTGCGCCATTTGCCCACGCAACCGTGCCGAAATACGAACGCCTGCCGTTTAACCATCCGCTGTACGTGATGTATTCGTCCGGCACCACGGGTGTGCCCAAGTGCATCGTGCATGGCGCTGGCGGCACGCTGGTGCAGCACCTCAAGGAATTGTGTCTGCACAGCGATGTGCGCGCGGGGGATCGCCTTTTCTACTTCACCACCTGCGGCTGGATGATGTGGAACTGGTTGGTCTCCGGTCTGGCGGTGGGTGCGACATTGTTGCTTTTCGATGGCAACCCGTTCGTAGCCGATGGCCGCATTCTCTGGGACTATGCGGCTGCAGAGCGTTGCACGCACTTCGGCACCTCGGCCAAGTACATTGAAACACTGGCCAAGGGCGAGGTACGCCCGGCTGTGTCGCACGATCTCTCAAACCTGCGTGCCGTTTTGTCTACGGGCAGCCCCCTGGCGCCGCAGAGTTTCGATTTTGTCTATACGGCGATCAAGTCCGACATCCAACTGGCATCAATTTCGGGTGGCACCGACATCATCTCCTGCTTCGTGCTCGGCAACCCGTTGCTGCCGGTGTGGCGCGGCGAAATTCAATGTGCCGGTCTTGGCATGGCCGTGGACGTGTGGGATGAAGAGGGCCACCCCGTGCGCGGTGCCAAGGGCGAACTCGTTTGTTTGCGTCCATTTCCGAGCATGCCCATCGGTTTTTGGAACGACGCGGATGGCCGCAAGTACCACGCTGCGTATTTCGAGCGCTTCTCTGGTCTCTCTGGTTTCTCTGGTGTGTGGTGCCACGGCGATTTTTGTGAAATAACCGCGCATGGCGGGCTCATCATCCATGGCCGCTCGGATGCGACGCTTAATCCCGGTGGCGTACGCATCGGCACCGCCGAAATCTACCGCCAGGTCGAAAAACTGCCCGAAGTGCTCGACGCCGTTGTCATCGGCCAGGATTGGCCACCGCAAACGCCGACCGACGTGCGCGTGGTGCTCTTTGTGCGCTTGCGCGCAGGGCTGGTGCTGGACGATGTGCTGATGGCACGCATACGCCAGACCATCCGCGACAACACCACGCCACGCCATGTACCGGCCAAGATTGTGCAGGTGGACGATGTTCCGCGCACCAAGAGCGGCAAGATCGTTGAACTCGCCGTGCGCAACGTCGTACATGGACTACCGGTAAAAAACATCGAGGCCTTGGCCAACCCGCAAGCCCTGGCCGAGTTCCGTGGCCGGGCGGAGCTTACCGAGTAGGTGTGGGGTGATTGCTAGAAATAACGATTTATGCGGGAGCGATCAATCGGGATCACGTGCATATGCACGGTAAATTTGTCATGGAGTTATGGAATTCATCGCTTTCAATAATTGACGTGGTGATCAAAAAATGCGTCTTGCGTATAACTTGCGTTAAAGATGGGCTAAACTTTGTCGCATCCAAAATAATCCTACATTTCAGCTTCACGCTCGGCTGATCACTTTGGATACTGGTTAACTGCTTTTGCGAGGGCTGTGAGAGAAAGCATTAATTCAGCTGCTGCAAAAAAGTTACTAAACTTCACAAAATTCACCTTGAAAATATATGGCTAGCCATACAGTAAATGTCAGGAAGTCATTGATTGGAAAGGATAATTCGCTACAAATTCAGGTGCAATTTCCCTGCCCCTGCGCCCCTCTCAATCAATGAAACGTTGCCCCCAGCATCCCCGACCACCACAGCTCAAAAGGAGCGACCAATGAAACTGCCAGCGCATACTCCCATCGAAGACCCGGGCCGAATGTTGAATTTTATGGTGCAGACCGTCTGGGGCTTGACTGACCCGGTGCGTTTTTATGAGTTGATGGATGAGGCGAGAAAACTGGTCGTGCCCGGCTCCTATCTCGGCGACAATCTGTTCACTTGGGGTAGGAGTAATTCCCTGTTCGAAGACCAAGCTTTCGTCAAGGCGTGGGAATCGAACACCCAGAACGACGCCGACAGGGCTATCGCCTGGCGCCGATATATCCTGGCGTGTTCGGCCTATCATTGCGCGCAATTGCCGGGCGACTTCGTCGAATGCGGCGTCTACCGGGGCACCGGCATCAAGACCATGATCGATTATTTCGGCAAGGATGAGTTCACCAAGACCTATTGGGGTTATGACACCTACGATTACAACCCGGTCGAACATCACAAATTTGTCGGACAAGAAGACGGCTTGTTCAAAGAAATCCAACAGCGCTTCGCCGGTTACGATCAAGTCAGGCTGGTCAAAGGTTTGTTGCCAGAATCGCTGATCGACAATTCGCCGGAACAAATCGCTTTCCTGCATATCGACCTGAACCATGCCGAATATGAAATCGCCGTGCTCGACGTGCTGTTCGACCGCGTCGTTCCAGGCGGCATTGTCATCCTCGACGATTACGAATGGGGCGGCGAATACCGCCTGCAAAAAATAGCGGAAGATGCCTGGTTCGACAAGCGCAAATATCGCGTGTTTCCGCTGCCTACCGGGCAAGGGATGGTTCTTAAGCGCTAGCCTATAAAATATATATGCCAAAAAAAATCAATCTGGTTCTGTTCAAACCGGATACACCCAGATTCAAAATTCTCGACAGCTATCAGGAAGTCATAGCCAGTCTGCACTGGGGCTTCGATGCGCTGGGGTACCAATGCTCTTTCACTACCAACGCGATTGACAGGAGTTGCCAGAATATTTTTTTTGGGTGGCTTCCCGCCATCCAAAGCGGACTCATCGACGAATTCCCTGCCGACACGATCTTGTATAACCTCGAACAATACTCGATGGTCAACATGAAACAATATAAGCTGCTGGAAATAGTCGCCGAACGCTTTCAGATATGGGATTACAGCTTAGGCAATGTCCGCAGATGGAATGAATTAAACCCAAAGTTTCCCGCTTACTACGCAAAAGTCAGTTTCGCACCTTCCTTGATGAAAATTGCACCATCGGAATCCGAAGACATCGACATTCTGTATATCGGGTGCGCCGGCCCGATCCGGGCCGAATCTCTAATTACCACCTGCAGTACCATTTCCCGACATAGCCTGGTAACCTTGTCGAACATCTGGGACAAACAGCGAGATGATTTTATTGCTCGCTCCAAACTGGTACTCAACGTTCGAAGTGAACACCCAATGTTCCGTATCTTCGAAATCGTGCGGGTCTCTTACTATCTAGCGAACCGAAAAGCCGTGGTGTGCGAACTCGTGCCGCAACTTGAAATCGAGGAAGACTTGCGGAATCTCTTACGCTTCGTACCGCGAGAAGATATGGGGGCGGCATGCGATGACCTTATTCTAAATCCAGAAAAACGCAAAGCCTATGCCGACGAATGTTTCGAGGCCTTTCGCCGACGCGATGTCAGGGATGTCATCAAAGGCTTTTTCGATTAACGGAAAACAAGCCATGGAAAATATCCTTATCATCACGGGCGAGCACGATATACCCATCGCGGAAATCACCGCCAAGGATATGGCCAGCTACAAAGTCTATTTTTTTGACCCCACGCTGGTTGATATGATTCAAGACAGCGCGCTGCGCAACGCCGAACTCGTCGTTTGGGATGCCTGCCCGGACTATCCGACTCTAGAGCAATCGGCGCATGCCCATGCTTTTGCGCTAGAGCAGGAACTAGATCAGAGCCTGCGCACCATGCTGCCAGAGTGCTCCATAACGGCATGGCAGCACTTTAATTTGTATTGTTTTTTCATGGCCTACCATTGGTATTCAGGCCTGTGGCGAGATAAGCAGGAAAAACTAAAGGCGGGAAATCTACATGTGTTTTTATATGACAATCCGGCCAATTTTTATTGGCCATCGTTCCTGCCAGCCCTGCTTTTATTAGAGCAACTTAGAACTTGGAATATCTCGTTTTCCGCCGTCACGTATGGAGCCAGGCCAGATGAATCCGATGTAGTAATGAATTTGTGCGACGGCAATCCATGCAGTGAACGCTTTGATCTGCTAACCCATCTGCCAACCTGTTTTTATGATATCAGCTATTTTATTGCGGAGCTGCAGGCATCGGGAAAAACAAACATCAATATCGAACCGAAGTACTGGAGCGTCGCGATGGCGGCCACGAAAAACATCAATGTAATACGGTTCAAAGACCAGCAAACACTAAGCGATGGTCGACCCGCGCTGGATGCAATGGCCAAACAACTGGCCGAGAAACTCGACTCCTTGCTGACCCCGTACATTGCCACGCCCGAGTTCAGGATACGGCAGACAATCCAGTTGAGCAATTTATATCAATCCCAACTGGTTAGCTTGCATTTGTTGGAACAGTATTTCAAGCAGCACAAACCGGGCAAGATGCTGTTGTCCGACCACGATGCCGGTTTCCACGGACCACTGATATCCTTTGCGGAAAGACACAACATTCCGGTCTACCTGCTACCGCATTCCAAGGTTGGTCACGATTGCAACTTCAGCTATAGCAATATCACGGTGTTGACCCATCCGATTCATGGCGGATCGCCAGTAAACGTGGTTGGCAAACGGTTGTTACATTTCAGCCTGTCTTTCCCGGAAAACTTTTCTGGCCACTGCAAGATGCAACCGCCGCTCAAAAAAATCGGCTTGCTCCTCAACGGACTAGCACTCAACGGCGTTGTTTTCAACGGTCTTATGTCCTATATCGATGGCATCAAGCAGATAGACCAATGGTGCAAGCAACACGGCATCGAATTGTCGATCCGTTGTAGACAAGGACAGACATTGGCCGGAATACTGAATCAAGCGATCGGCATAGAACGCGGCAGTATACAAGCGGCTTTGGCCGGTTCGCTGCAAACCTTCGTGCAAAGTATCGATTTGTGCCTGATGTATGGTGCTCCCACCAGCGCATCACTCGAGTTTCTGCGAACAGGAGTACCTATCTTGAACCCGATCCCGATCCCGCTTGGCAAGGCCGAAGCTCAATGGGCAAATACTCAGGTCATACCCAGAGCCAGCATCGAGGCCACATTGGAGATGCTTGACAGCTTCATCTCCGACGACAACAATCTGCACGTATTTTGCACAAACCAATTTGCCGACTATGTGAGCCTGTTCAAGCAGTCTTACGCGTTGCGCCGTTTTTTGTAAAGCAAAAGAGGTTGGGGAACATCTGCCCCTGCCACTAGGTAGTTAGGTCTTTAATTCTGAACTGTGCTCACGACCCACTTCCCATGTCATTTTAGTTTACTCGTGATTTTTGATGCAACGATTCCATGTTCAACCCTCAACATCGGAATGCCCCTCAGGACGGGATAAATCAAACCGGCCTGCACTGCCGCAAATACATCACCCAGATCACTCAGCGGCAGGTGCGTTAGCGGGCAACGCCAAGTCGGCTTACTCCTCGACTCGTTAAATTCTTTTTCTATCAGAACCAGACCGCTCGGATTGAGTGGGGTAGGAATATAATCAAGTAAGCGATAGCCTGATACATTTGCTCCCAAGCGTTCTGCTGTTTCTTTAAGTTCTCTCACGTAACCATGAGTAAGCATTCGAGCTTGGGCATCAGAATTTGCCAATTCATATACCGGCTCAACCAAGACCACTGCACGGCGTGCGACTCGCATCAACTCGCGGATTGCATCCTCTTCCCGCCCTCCATTTGGTTCAAGAGAGTGCGAGGTGTAAACAACGTCAACACTTGCATCTTCCAACGGGATATCGAATAGATCAGCTACGAAAAGTCTTGCCGAGGCCTCATTTTTCGATAGCCATCCCACACCTTCGGCGCAACGCGACCAACTAATATCGAAGCCGAGCGCATGCTCTGGCGTCTTGTTCAAATGCTTTGCTACACCCGCTAGCGTAGTTGCTTCACCACAACCCACTTCAAGAAGCGAGCCATGCTGAGCGAGAAACGGATTTATAATTTCTGCCAACTGCGCGCACCAACGCGAATTCCCTTCCGGATTTGCCCGCGCACTTGCCACATAGGAGCCGGCTTGGAGATCATAAGCAATTAGCGTTGCAACAACCGAATTGTCGATAATGCCCACCGCTTGCCTAGCGTATTCCATGGCGTTGTCACCACGGGCGTAAGCAGCGCGCATGCCAAGAATTAAATGGCGCAGATCGGTCGCATTGGATCGAAATTGATTATCCGATTTACAATTCATTGGGTTCATTCATATATATAAAAGATAGGTACATCATAAAGCTTCTGGCCACTGCTCAGAGATACAAATGACTATACTTTTTCTGCTATCAGATTCCACGATGCAAACAGATGGCCAGCGTTTGGAATTTCTGAGATATTCTGCTTGTGCTCCAGTCTGGTTACTCGAAATCCTGCCTCTGTAAACAGTTCAAGAATATGCTCTTTGGTTGAAAAATGAACATTACCTACCCCAACAAACTGACCTTCCGGGATATTACACTTAGTAAACTCATCGATGACCTCTCCCAACGGATAGTCTGAATGGGATGTCGAAAACCAATCAATGCCAATATATTTAGCGCCGGGCCTCATTGCAGCACAAAGATTTTTTAGCCCACGCCGGATTGCATTTGTATCGTTATGCGTCATTGAACTCCGATCAACCACAACATCATATATATCCAAAAATTTTTGGTGAATAAAATCGCCCGTTTTGAGCTTATCTTTAAGTTCAGGATACCACTCGCGAACTCGCGTTGCGATTGAATCGCTGCCTTCGATTCCATAATAGTCTACACCAATCGAGAGGAAGAAAGAAATATTAGCACCGGCGCCAAATCCGATCTCCAGCACTTTTGTATTAGATGAGAATGGTTTTGCGTAGCGGTGTATGTAACTGACCAGATCAGACCAAGGCCAAATAGATATATTGGAACCCTCGCAATAAACTTGATTCCACTGCGCTGAGAAAGACATTTTATAGCACCATATAACTAATATTCGGCTCGTACTCGAAACAACGAAGTTCACAATCCCTGACATTTAGCTGTTCAAGCATCGCCTTGGTTTCCCCCGGCCAGTCCTGGTTGTTAATTTCATCAAAAGCAAGCACGGCTCCTTTGGGCATTCTCGGCAATAGTGTCTTCAATGCAGTGACAGTTGGTTCATAGACATCAAAATCGAGATACAAAAGAGACACTAGAAGATGTGGATTTTTTTCAAGGTACTCAGGTATTTTCAAATTCGCATCACCCTGAACCAGCTCGACTTTTGGGATATGGTTCAAGAATCTATTTTCATCGTATTCCTTCACACACAAATTCAATTCATCGTAGATATTGTAAGCCTCAGAAAACATCCCTTCTTTTACCTCCGGTCTATTGAGTACATCAATGGGTGCAACATGCGGGAAACCTTCGAAAGTATCGAACCCAATAATTTTACGATGATAATTGTATGGCTCAAGTGTTGAAGATAGCTTCGCCCAAGCCATCACTCCACCTCCATGATGCACACCGCATTCAACGATACTGCCTTTTACCGGCAACTGCAGTTTAAATATTTCCGACTGGACCAAGAACCTTGCTATGTTTTGACGTCGAACATATTTTGGAAAGTTGGCTAATTTTTTATCCACTGCACAGGGACTTTCTTCGAAATTCATTATTTCTCTCCTTGGTAATTTTAGTTCATGGTTCTTATGCAAAAGCGCGAACATTTCCTGACATCAGAACGTCAAAAGACTCGGGGCCAACATTAAACAAAATGTCTATTACTGACATATAAGGCTCAAAATCATCATGAAGTTGAGGGTAAACAGGGTGTTTATAATCCTGAAAGGATACCTTTATCCCACAGTCTAAAAACGAGTCAACATCTGCATAATTATTGCCCTGCGCTCCGAAGATGTAGCTGGTGGCACCTAGCTTTTTACACATATCCAGCACCAAGTCAGATTTATTGCCCTGAAAATCATGCGTGCTTGCTGTGTCAATGGGAACATTAATACCGAGCGCTTTGAGCCCAAATTCGAGAGTCGCCAAGTTTAAATCAGCCAAATAAGTGTAGGTCGTGCTGACTAATATAGTTTCTAACTCAGCGATATAGTCCGCGTAGAAAGGAGCTTTGCGATAGGCCAGATCGATAGATTTAAAGTGTTTTCTGTTCCAGCCGTTGTTGACGATCTTGATATCACAAAGCTTTTTTTTCAGATGATCTTTTGACTCAACGGGCACCGATAACCAGATAGGGCCGGTATTGGTTTTAATCTTGTTACGATTATTGAAGTCTTTGGTTTGGTATTGTGCGATATCAAAAATACAGAAACGCTCAGAGAGCGCAATCTTGTGAAAAAGACCAAGCCACGGCAAGTAAACAGGTTGATGTGCAGTCAGAATCATGCAAAATACTTAGCAATACTAGCAACTTTTTGGGCATCACTAGCTGCAAGCGCAGGGTAGATGGGCAGGGAGATGGTTGCACCTGTGAGCCGGTCTGCTACAGGATAGTTCTCATGCATATCGAGTAACTCCCAGCGCTCGACAGGTACGATGGCGCATATGTCATTCTGTCGCAATGTCTCGATCAAACGCATTGGTTCAGCGCAACGCATGACTGCCCTATAACGTACAGGCCTGATTGCTTCTGCTACCGTAGCGCCGAGCAGATCCAAGCTGGCTTCATGATAAATTCCAAACAACTGCTCTCGTTGCTCCAGAAATGTAGGCAATTTGCCAAGTTGTACCCTACCAACTGCTGCTTGCATATCCGTAATCTGGAAGTTGAAGCGAAGCTTCGTATCATCGCGGCAATCAAATTCGCGATAGTCCCGCACCTTCTCAATCAATACCCTATCACGACTAATCACAGCGCCACCTTGCCCTCCGGTAGTCATCAATTTGGTGGCGTAGAAAGAACAAATCCCTATTTCGCCGCGCAAGCCGATTCGTTTACCGGCAATCATTGCCCCCAAAGACTGGGCTAAATCTTCAATTACCAGAAAACCTCGGCTTTCTGGCAAGTCGGCTGGAATACCAAACATCGACGGAGCAATCAGGATACCGATGTCAGCCCGAATGGCCGCTGAAACGTCAACATTTGGGCTACCTTCTTCACAGTCAAGATATACACATTTCCCGTCGATAAGCCCTACGGCATTTCGTAGCGCAGCGCAGGCATATACCGGTAAACCTACCCGCTTGTTTTTTCCGCCTAATGCCCACAAGGCCAAAAAGAGCGCGGCTGAACCACTGGATACGGCTACTGCATGTCCGCTGGGAAGGTCGAGGAATTGACATAGCTCATTCTCGAAAGCCTCAACCTCAGGACCCTGAGCGACCCATCCACTGGCAAGCGTCTGTGCCGCAGCTGCTTGCTCCTCCAGTCCAAGCGTAGGGAGGTTATGGGGAATCATGCCCACCTTTAACGCCATTTAGGTAATATCCGGGTTTGATAACCGCCGGATTTCCAACTACCAGTGAATATGAGGGAACCTCTATTGCTCCGATTATCGTTCCAGCCGCAATGACCGAGTGATGTCCAATTCGAGCACCCCCTTTTATGACTGAATGGGAGCCAATGAATACGTGATCTTCAATCAATATATCTCGGCGTTCAACTTCCGCAGATAGGCCAATGCATTTCTTGTGAGAGTCAGCACAATTAATAGTGACAAAAGATGCAATATCGCAGTTGTCGCCAATCTTAACCCTCGCACCCTTTGCATTTACTTCTGAGAGTCCCCCTATGTAGACATCCTTTCCAATCTCTGGATCGCCGACTATCCATACTAATGGATGAAAACGATTTGCGGGGAATGAGGTCAACCGGGTAAACCACTCCTGAAGTGCAACATTATCCGGTCGGTCAATCATACCCGCATATCTCCAAGTGAAAGTCGCTCTCCTCTTTTAATGTCGCGTGTAGCCCGTAATTCAAGTACGTTGTTTATCATGTCAGGAGGTAAGCCGCCACCCGGACGCCTCAAGCCAGTATTGACATTATCCAGCGTCTCGCCAATAGCTATGTCACGTAAAGCAACTACACTTCGGCGCGCAACCAATCGCATTTCTTGCTCTGCCTTCGTGGGGCGTACAAATGGACTCCCAAGCAAAACATCCGCGCTACGAATAGTGGCGGCCCACTTGGCGATACCTTCCGGTTCTTCTGAAAACCAGTGATCCGGTCCTGGCATATTCTTTCCAAGCGTGAAGTGTTTTTCGAATATCCTGGCGCCAAGTGATACAGCCAACGCAGCTGCAAGCTTGCCTTGAGTGTGATCTGAAAAGCCCACAAGCAATCCCGGGAACGCTTGTTGTAGCGTGGTGAGTTTTGCGATGTTCACGTCAATGGGAGGGGTCGGGTACTGCGAAGTGCATAGTAAGAGTGCCACTGGGTAACCATCGAACCAACCTACGGCATCAAGCGCTTGGTGAACTTCCGCCAAATCGCTCATGCCGCAGGAAAGAATCAAAGGCAGCTTACTCTCGGCATAGCTTCGCAAGAGAGGCAGGTTGGTAAAATCGTCGGAACCAACCTTAATTGCAGGCACACCAACTGCCATCAGCAAGTCGAGATCGCTACGGTTTTGTGGCGTTGAAAAAAAAGTGATGCCAACCGTCTTGCAGTGCGCCTTGATTTCCTGCCACGCTTCAGGCGGAAACTCATAGCGCTTGAACATTTCCAACATGGATTCGGTGACTGTTTTCCCCTGCGACTGGTAAGTGAAAGTCTGATCGGGATCACCGCAAAACTCTTCCGCCTTGAATGTCTGGAATTTGACCGCATCTGTCCCTGCTGCCTTGGCTGCTTCAATCATGCGGATTGCAAGAGCGAGATCACCGTTGTGATTTATTCCAACTTCAGCGATGCAATATGGAGGGTCGTTTGGGCCTATGCTCCGGCCAGCGATTTGAAATGATCTTGTCTGATTTAACATGATGCCTGCTTTGATTGTTAAAAAATATTTAGTTACGCCGCCAATAGTTCATCTGCCATTCGCTCTGCACCTTTAGCGTCTACAAGCGCTAAAGCTTTTTCTGACATGGCGGCAAGGCAATCATGGTTAAGAGTGGTCAACACATTTGCATAATCTACAGCTTGCAGATCACGTCCCCAGCCAAGGTTATATACTACACTCGCGCGGCCTAGAGCTTGCGCAATCGGCGCTTGATTCTCCGCAAGGATCACAACCAGCGCGGGAACGCCAAGTGCGCATCGCTCCCAGTTACTTGAACCGCCCGCACCGATGACCAGATCAGCCTGCGCAATTAACTTTGGCATGTAGTCAATTTGACAGTGATATCCCCAATGGCATTCATCGCACTTTTGGCGTATTTCTGAATTTTCTGGATTTGATCGGCCAACTACTACATCCACGTATTCGGCCTTCCCAAATAGCTCTATACCTTGCATGGCTTTCAGCGTTTCACCTTGGTCATCACCTGCGGTGAAAAACACCAGAATTTTTTTCAAATTGTGCGCTCGTGGCTCAAGGCGTTCACGTATTACTTTAAATTCTTTCCGTAGTAATGCGAATCTTGGTCCCAACAGCACTTTACACAGGGGTGGTACAAAGCTGGCGTAACGCTGCTCACTTTCTTCGGAATAGTTCTGATCCAGCAAAATATCGCAGTCGTGATGGCGGTTAGCGAGATCATCAATCACCAGCAGCTTTACGGCATGCGGGCGTAGCCGTTTTTCCCAGCCCATATCAATCCCATAGTGATCCACCACCAGCCAATCGGGCATTTCGCCATCGAGTGCTTTGATGGTCTGCTCGGCATCTTCGGCCTCTGTCGCCCCCAGCCATGCGGTATAGCCTTCACCAGATACAGTATCGTTTATCACTGGAGCGGGTAGCACCGTGACAGGGAAAGCCTTTTGCTGAAGTAGGGCGATCAGGTTGCCCGCGTGTTCGCGACAGATAAATTGCAACTGTGCGCCCCGCTCGCGTAGCGCCTCTGCCAAAGTCATGCAACGCATGAGGTGACCACTTCCCATGCGGGCGGAGGCATCGACGCGGAAAACCACCTTCATACCAGTTGTCGGCCTAATATGAATGCCTCTGCGGCATCCACACCGACGGTTGCTCCACGCCAATGCGCCAGATGCTCTACGGCTTGGCGCGAACGCGGATGTGGCCAGGCACGTAGCTCAACTGAATAAGCGTCTAGGGCAGCAAGCTTGCGCTCAAGAATTTCGCTTATATCAACAAACCAGTTGGGCGTGAAAGCAGGGGCATTGCCGGGAAGCTGCCATTCGGTGCTGGACGGCACCTCGAAACAAAGCAAGGTTTTAACCGGATGACCACGTTGCGGGCGACAGGCCGTAACCACAGCTTCATGCGTGCGTCGGTGGTCGATATTTAAATCACCAAAATGATGAGTCATAACCGTGTCGGGTTGATATTTGGCAATCAGGGCTTCGATGGGTTTAATAATGTCGAGCAACGAGATGGTATCCATGCGGTTATCTGGAAATTCACCGAAAAAAACCGACTTCACCCCAAGGATGTCACATGCCTTTTTGGCGGCGGCTCGGCGCGCGGCAAGCTCGACCTGTTGCGCAGCTGTGTCGCTCGTGCGTGAAACTACGCCGTCAGCCAAGAAGGCAACATGAATGGCTGCGCCTTTATCAGCCAGCTTGGCGATAGTGCCGCCGCAACCCAGGGCCTCGTCGTCCGGATGAGCCGCCAAAATAACGATAGTTCTGTTCATGGAGAGCCTTCTTTAGACAATAGCGCGTTATAAACCAACTCCGTACGGAACCAGTCTTCCGGAGTGTCGATATCTTGCACTCGCCAACGAGGCCGCTCGGTTTCAACCAGTATGTCGATATCCCCGCCTCTTTCATCTTCCCGTGTCCTGGAGCCAAAGATAAGTTCATTCATAGTTACCCCGTTGTGCGGGCTATCGAGCAACGTGAACTCGTGACCTTTTGCCTCCAGCATGTTGCGCAAATATTCTGGCAGGTGGCAGCTGATAAAGCGAACCTGAGCCTGTGCTCCACGGTGCTTCAATGCATCCGCCAGGGTCAGGCAGCGCATGACGTGGCCCGTACCGATCTCTTGTGAGGCATCAGCGCGGATGGCGACACGCATCAGCGTTTCTCCATCAGGAACCAACTGAGGTCATCTTGCACCCATTTAGGGTCGAGATGGTAGGCGAAGCCGTAGTCGAGCAACTGGAGCGAAGGATGGCGCGCCATCAGTTCACCCGCAAAGTCGCGTTTGAACAGCCGGTTACTGTGGCCGCGATAATTGATTTCCACCGGGCTTGGGTTGTAATACTCTGCCACCAGAATGTAGCGTCGGCTGGCGGCGAACAACTTGTCGTAGACCTCGGGGAGTGCGGTCGGATCCAGATGGATTAGCACACCCTTGATCAGTACCAGGTCAAACGTCCGCTCGGGGGAAAAATCCAGTATGGATGAGTTGATGGCGTTGACGTAGGGAATTTGGCGCAGTTGTTCGAAAGCCTGTGTGTTGATCTCCAGCGCATGCAGTTCGGCTTGCGGGAACAAGGGGTGCAGGGCGTGCATGTTCAAGCCGATGTTGGCCCCCATCTCCAGAATGCTGCTGATCGCCTGCGCGCGCTGCAACGCATTGGTGAGCAGGCAGAGGTTGCTGGCGAGAACGTCAGCGCCTTGGTTGCGCTTGATGTATTCGTTGCCGAATTCGCCCGCCCAGAAATTTTCCTGCTCGGTGCTGAATTTACTCATTACGTTTGCTCCCTGTATTCAACAGCAGGTAGATTACTTCGGCGCGCGTCCAGTCGTCTGGTGTGTCGATATCCACCGCGCGCCATTCCGGTATCACCAGCCCCTTGCCGGCCTGATGTGGCGAAAGGCCTTTCAGCCAAGCCTCTGCCTTGCCCCAATAGAACTGTCCGGCGTCGTAATAGGCGGGTTCCAAATCCTGGGTGCGGGTGTTGACAAATTCCGGGTTAAAGGCGCGCATGTTGCCATCGGACAGGCGGCGCAGCGCGCGCTGGATGGCGGAAGGAAAAGGCGTGATGGTGAATGCATATTCGACATCGCCCTGCTCCATTAGCGCGTGGGCGTCGCGCAGATCTTGCGTCTGTATCAGCGGGACTGCCGGGTAGATGCAGCAGGCTAACCGCGCCTCCCAGCCAGTCTTGCGGCATGCCTCGATGGCATGGGCGATCACGGGCACGGTGGCAGTATGGTCGTCCGACAGTTCGGCGGGGCGCATGAATGGAATTTCGGCGCCGTACTCGCGGGCGATGCGGGAAATCTCTTCGTCATCGGTGCTGACGATGACATGATCGAACAGCCCACAGCCTTGGGCAGCCTCGATGGCGTAAGCGATCATCGGTTTTCCGCAGAATTTCTTGATGTTCTTGCGCGGGATGCGCTTGCTGCCGCCGCGCGCGGGAATGATTGCGATCTTCATAACATTGTTCTCCTTGTCGGCGGAATCAAGTCAAAACGTTTCGGCAAAATCAAACACCTTCATCCCTGCAATTTTCCACATCATAGCAGTCTCCTTCAATTGCCTGTCGGCAACAAATCCGGTCACGCGGGAGCCGTGATACGCGCGCGTGCGAAAAGATTGATGGCGTTGTAGGTGGCGATCAGCGATGCTACCACGGCATGTGCCTGATTCAGCGCCATGGCAAACTCCCCCGCGTCGGGCATATACTCGTGTACTAGCCTGTTGCGCAAATTGCGCAACAGGCTACCTTAAAATATAGTCTGTTTCCAGGCACGTTGTGTGATGGTGCGCAGAATTGTAGAGATGCTCAGACCATTATGTGTTTCGCTGCTATCGCAGCCTGGAAGGTTTTAGGCGATCGCTGATGAGGTTGATGGGGCTGGGTTTTGAGACGCCGGATCGCACGTTGATGTCGAGGCGGGCGGAGGGTTTGCAGATGGGCATACCGCGCAAACAACGCACGGAGCCGATACACATTTCGGTAGATTCAACAGAATTGAAAGTCTATGCTGAGGGTGAGTGGATGGTACGCAAGCACGGCGCAAGCAAGCGCCGCAGCTGAGTCAAGCTACATTTGGCGGTAGATGTGAACGAGAAGGACATAGTGGCGATGGAAGTCACGACAGAGGAATGGGGTGACAACGAGGTTTTTGCCGGTTTGATCGATCAAATCGAAAGCCCGATAGAGCAAATCAACGCTGATGGAGCCTACGACACACACGAAGCCTATGAGGTTGCGTAAGCGCACGAAGCCGAACTGGTGGTACCACCGCGCGCAAATGCAGTTGCCTGGGAGGCTGATCACCCGCGTAGCGTGGCATTGGAGCAAATCGAAAAACAGGGAATGCAAGCCTGGAAAGAGCAAAAGGGCTATCACGAACGCAGTATTGCGGAAAATGCCATGTTCCGGGTCAAGCAGCTATTTTGGGATAGATTGGCATCGAGGATTTTTGAGACGAGGGTTGTGGAAGGCCATGCTCGCATTGCTGCCATGAATGTCATGACATGGCTCGGTATGTCGGTTTCTATGCGTGTAGGTACGACTTTTGCCTGAAAAAAGTGGGTATAGGGAAAACATACTCTTCAGATTTATTTTCGCACCAACGCCTTTTAAAAGTGTCAGGCCGCTTGCGGCGTGAGATGCAGAAGGCCATTTTCAACCAACAAAATGAAAGGACATGGTTAGTCTTAGTAGGGTGGTGAGGCAGTAAAGAGTGAAGTGATGTGAAACAGGTCAGACCGGGATGAGCTAAACCTGAATAACGCTCTGGACATAAAAAGTCCGCTATAGGAGATGAGGTGCTTGTCAGCGGATATGCATCGGGGCGAGCGAGTCTGGGAAGCCAGACGGACCATGCAATCAAGGCCGGATATAAGGTCGCAGCCGACTTCTTCACGGATCAACACAAATTCTTCTTGCTATCCGGGAGGCATCCATATAAGTGGTTATGAGTTTGTGGCACTTGTTTAATTTAAATGATGGAAAAACAGTTTTTAAGTGGACTCATTATTTGCCAATATATGAACGTCATTTTGAGCGTTTTGTTAACAGACCTTTATCAATTCTAGAAATAGGCTGCCTGCATGGCGGATCTTTGCAAATGTGGAAAAGATATTTTGGGCCGCTGGTAAACATTGTTGCCATAGATATTGATCCTAATGCGAAAGCTCATGAGGAGGATCAAATTAGTGTTCGCATTGGGGATCAATCAGATGAAAAATTTTTATTTAACGTTGTTGAAGAATTTGGTCAGTTTGACATTATTGTAGATGATGGTAGTCATTTGCCTGAGCATCAAATAAAGTCTTTTAAGGTTTTATATCCTAATATTAAAGATAGTGGAGTTTATGTCGTTGAAGATCTGCATACAAATTATTGGCCTGAGTATAGTGGTGGGTTAAAAAAAGATACCACTTTTATTGAATTGTCAAAAAATTTAATTGATGAATTAAATGCCTATCACACTAGAGGTGTTGTTGATGTTACTGAATTCACAAATTCAACATTCTCGATGAGCTTTTATGACAGCATGATATTTTTTGAGAAAGGTAGATTGCCAAGGCGACATGATTTAATTATTGGAAAAGATGCTGCTGGCAATAGATTATGGCAAGAAAAACAATCAGTCCCTTATAAGAATACAAAATAGAGGGAACTCGATCCTGTATTGCAATTAAGGGCGGCGATGGGCTCAAATGATTGGAGTAATTCCTGGAAATTCGTAGTTCGGAATATTATTGCAAAATAATATTTCACTTTCTAGTCACTTTATCACCCAATAGGAGCATAGCTTGTTAAGCAATAAATCCATCCTTATCACCGGCGGCACAGGCTCTTTCGGCAAGGCTTTTGTTAAAACCGTGTTGGGGCGTTACCCGACGATAAAACGGCTGGTGGTCTTTTCGCGGGACGAGCTGAAGCAATTCGAAATGGCGCAGCAATTTTCAGAAAGTAACCACCCTGGCCTCAGATATTTTCTGGGGGATGTGCGCGACGAATCGCGCTTGCGTCGCGCGCTGGAGCGTATTGATATCGTGGTTCACGCCGCCGCGTTGAAGCAGGTTCCGGCTGCGGAATACAACCCGTTTGAATGTATAAAGACCAACGTGCTCGGCGCGCAAAACCTGATCGAAGCCTGCCTGGATTCGGACGTGCGGCGCGTGGTGGCTTTATCCACCGACAAAGCGGCGGCCCCCATCAATCTCTACGGCGCGACCAAGCTTTGTTCTGACAAGCTGTTCACCACCGCCAACAATATCACAGGCAACCGGGATCTCCGTTTCAGCGTGGTGCGCTACGGCAACGTGATGGGTAGCCGCGGTTCGGTGATTCCCTTCTTCCTCAAAAAACGCGCGAGCGGGGTCTTGCCGATCACGGATCCGGCCATGACGCGCTTCAACATAAGTCTGCAAGAAGGCGTCGAAATGGTGTTGTGGTCTCTGGAAAATGCGTGGGGCGGCGAAGTGTTTGTGCCAAAAATTCCGTCTTATCGGATCACCGATGTTGCCGAGGCTATCGGCCCAGAGTGCGGGCACCCGGTTATCGGCGTGCGCCCCGGCGAAAAAATTCATGAAGAAATGATTACTTCCAGCGACAGTTTCAACACGGTGGATTTGGGCAAGTATTACGCCATATTGCCTTCCGGCGGCGCCTACAGCATCGCGGATTACTGCGCAAAAACAGGCGCAAAATCGGTGGCCTCAAATTTCAGATACGACAGCGGTAGCAACCCGCATTTTTTAACAGTGAGCGAACTGCGCAACTTGATCCAGGCGCAAGTCGATCCAACGCATAGCGCTTGACCGCATGAGCATGATTCCCTACGGTCGCCAAGACATTTCCGAGGCCGACATTCAGGCGGTCGTGGACGTGCTGCACTCCGACTTTATCACCCAGGGGCCAGCTGTTCCCGCCTTTGAAGCATCCGTCGCAAACTACTGTGGTGCCGCGCATGCGGTGGCGACCAACAGCGCCACCTCAGCCCTGCACATCGCCTGTCTGGCTCTGGAGGTGGGGCCAGGTGATGCAGTCTGGACCAGCCCCATCACCTTTGTGGCGAGCGCCAACTGCGCGCTGTATTGCGGCGCACAGATCGATTTTGTGGACATCGACCCGCGCACTTACAACTTGAGCGCGGAGCGCCTCACGGAAAAGTTGGCACAGGCAAAAAAGTCGGGCCATTTGCCCAAGGTACTCGTCGCGGTACACCTGTGCGGGCAGCCTTGCGACATGGCGAGCATCCATGCCCTGAGTCAGCAATACGGCTTTAAGATCATCGAAGACGCCTCGCACGCTATCGGCGGAAAATATAGGAACGAACCCGTCGGCAATTGCCGCTACAGCGACATCGCGGTGTTCAGTTTTCATCCGGTCAAAGTTATCACCACCGGCGAAGGTGGGATGGCGCTCTCCAACGACAAGCAACTATGCAAGCGCATGCAGTTGCTGCGCAGCCATGGCATCACCCGCGACGAGGCAGATATGACCCGCGCGCCGGACGGCCCTTGGTATTACCAGCAGATAGCGCTCGGCTACAACTATCGCATGACGGATATGCAGGCCGCATTGGGGTTGAGCCAGATGCTGCGGCTGGATGAATTCGTCGCCAGACGCCATGCCATCGCCAGGCGTTACGCCGAGGGGTTGGCCGATCTGGCCGCGACAATTCCATGGCAACATGCGGACAGTTATTCCGGGCTGCACCTGTATGTGATACGGCTCAAGCTGGCCGAAATAAACAAGACGCACCGCGCCGTGTTCGATGCGTTGCGCGCGGCAGGCATATCGGTAAATTTGCATTACATGCCGGTCTATCGCCAACCGTATTACGCGGGCTTAGGCTTCGAGGCGGGACACTGCCCGGAGGCGGAACAGTATTACGCCGAGGCGATCAGCTTGCCGATGTATCCGGCATTGACTGAAGCGCAGCAAGACAGCGTGATCGAAGCGTTACACCGGGCCATCGGAAAATGAATAGTGTTTATATAAAATCCAGGCTAACTTATTAAAAAGACTTATCTGTCTGCCAGACCGATCTCAACCCAATGACATCAAAAACGCATTTTACTCGGCGCAGTACAGTGGCCATACAGGCGCTGATTCAGGAGGGACTGGAACACTTTAAGGCGAACCGACTGGCGGATGCCGAGGTCGTCTATAACCGCATCCTGAAACGGCACCCTAACAACCCCACTGCGCTTTACCTATTGGGCCATCTCTTTCATCAAAAAGGTCAAAACGGGACAGCATTGGAATGGTTTGGCAAAGCGATTGCGCTTGCACCCAAAGAGCCTCTTTTCCTGAACGATCTGGGTATCGTTTACTATTCGATGGGGAAACTGGAGGAGGCTATTGCGTGTTATCGCCAGGCTTTAGCCATCCGTCCCACCTACTACATGTCTCTTAGCAACCTGGGTAATGCTTTGTACGATGTGGGGCAGACGGAGGAAGCCCTGGTTCGGTACCAGGAAGCGGTTGCGGCCCAACCTGATTCTTCTGAAGCCCACAACAACCTGGGGAATGCCTTGCTGAAGGAGGGCAGGTTTGACGAAGCCATTGCGGCTTACCAAAAGGCCATCGAAATCAATCCCGTCTACCTGGGGCCCTACAACAACATGGGCGCAGCCTTGGAAGCGCAGGGCAAAATGGAAGAGGCCATCGCCATCTGTCAAAGAGCGCTGGCAATCCAACCGAGCAACTACGAGGTATATCAAAGAATGGGCGGGATCCTGTTTGCCCAAGGCAAAACGGACGAGTCTATTGCTTGCTACAAGAAGGCTTTGGATATAAAACCGGATTCTCAAGCTGCTCACAACAATTTAGGCAACGTCCTGCTGAACCAGGGGCGATTGCAGGAGGCGGTCAGGAGTTACCAGAAGGCACTCGACATATCACCAAACATGCACGAGGCTAGCAACAATTTGGGCGCCGCTTTGCAGGAACTGGGCGAACGGGAGGAGGCCATGGCTTGCTATCGGCGGGCATTGGCCGCCAAACCGGATTACGGGCCTGCCCTCACCAACCTCGGCGCGGCGCTGGACGTTCAGGGGCGAGTGGATGAGGCGATTGAGTGCTATAAGAAAGCCATTGAAGTTGCGCCGGATGATCCGGATGCCCACGGTAGCGTCCTGCACCTGATGCTCATGGCCTGCGACTGGCGCTCCTTCACCTCGCGTTATGAACGCATGATCACAGTGTTTCGTGCCCAGCAAAAGCCGGTCAAGCCGTTTACCTTTTTGTCGCTGCACACCACACCTGCCGAACAGCTCAAATGCGCGACTTTGTATGTCCGCGATAAGTATGCAATGCTGATCAATCTGGCGGCGACTAGGCAATATGACGTCAACCCAAACCGCATAAAGATTGCCTATCTCTCGGGTGACTTTCAAAACCATCCGGTGGCCTATTTGACTGCGGAATTGTTTGAACTGCACGATCGCAGCCGGTTTGAAGTTACGGCCTATTCGTATGGCAAGAATGATGGGCGGGAGATGCGGCAGAGGATTATGAAGAGCGTTGATCATTTTATCGACCTTCACCCCTTGACATATGAGGCGGCTGCGCAAAAAATATTTGATGATGGCATCCACATACTTGTCGAATTAAATGGTTTCACCAATAAAGCCCGGTTGCAGATTCCGGCCATGCGCCCCGCCCCCATTCAAGTCAGTTGGCTGGGATATCTAGGGACCTCAGGATCTCACTTCATCGACTATATCCTCTCCGATCACTTTATTACCCCGTCGGGATATGAGGAAAATTTTAGCGAGAAGATAGTGCGCTTGCCCGAATGTTTTCAACCCAACGATCGCCAGCTAGCCGTCCCCCAGAGCCCCACACGCAGAGAACGTGGGTTGCCCGAACAGGGATTTATCTTTGCTAGCTTTAATAAAAGCTACAAATTTAATGCCGAAACGTTTGATATATGGATGAATCTCCTGCGGCAGACACAGGGCAGCTTGCTGTGGTTGTTCGCCACCAATCACTGGGCGGAGGCCAATCTACGTCGTGAAGCCGAAGAACGGGGCGTTGCGAGCGACCGGATATTCTTTATGCCCTTCATGGATCAGGCGAGCTACTTGGCCAACTATCGTCTGGCCGATCTGATTCTGGATACCTATCCCTACAACTCAGGAACCACCGCCAGCAATGCCCTGTGGGCGGGTTGTCCCATGGTTACCTGCACGGGCCACAACTTTGTCTCGCGGCAAGCGGGCAGTCTGTTGATTACAGTGGGCATGCCAGAGCTGGTGACCCATTCTCTGACCGACTATGAGGCATTGGCATTGGCATTGGCCAACGATCCGATACGCCTAGCCAACATTCGACAACGTTTACAAGACAATTTACAGACATCTCCGTTGTTCAATACGCCGCGTTTCACGCGGCATCTGGAGTCGGCATTTGAGGCCATGTGGCAGCGTTTTCGTTCCGGTCAGCAACCTGACCATATCTTTGTGCCAAAACGCCCTCCAGACGAGTTTGTCCACCTGGCACAAGGCGTTCCCGCTGAGCCAAACTCCATCCCGGTCATGGCACAACCGGTCACGTCGCCGCCCGCTGTCGGTTATCTGTTGCCAAAAGGATTGGCGCAGGACATTGTTGCAACAGACTACGTGGCATCTGACTCTGCACCGACTGATCTTCAAGAAAAAGTCGATTGGGTTGCACAAAATCCGGTTCGAGCAAGAGACCATGCGTTGCAAGTGATGGAGGCTGGGCACGCAAAAATTCACCTCCATCACATTGCCAACTCGCGGGAAACATACGATAACGTGGAAGCTGGTTACAGGATACTTGACAACACTGAAAACATAAGACCAGATTGGCAGGGATACTGGCCGATGCGGAAGTTTCTATTGAACGTGGTACTTGATGACTCGGCCTATTATGGTTTTTTCTCGCCAAAATTTAGGGAAAAAACAGGGCTTCAGTATCAACAAGTCATCGAATACGTTCAGAAGTCTTACGATGCTGACATTGTCTTGTTCAGCCCACAACCGGATATGGGCGCTTTTTTTCTGAACAGCTTCGAGCAACAAGAACTGTTCGATCCAGGATTTATTGAAGTAAGTGAAGTGTTTTTGAAACAGGCAGGATTTTCAGTATCACTCGCCACGTTAATCATGGATTCGCGTCAGATTGTTTTCAGCAACTACTTCGTTGCGCGTCCAAAGTTTTGGCGCGTTTGGTTTGGTTTGACAGAAATGCTGTTCGCCATTTGCGAAGGGCCAGACACTGCGTTGCGGCAGGCCTTGCTAAAGGCATCAAATTATCCCGGGGAAGTACAACGCAAGGTGTTTCTGCTGGAAAGATTGGCCTCCCTTCTGCTGGTCACTGATTCTCAATGGAAGGTGCACGCTTACAATACATTTGCCTGTGCATGGTCAGACAGTCGACTCAACCAATTCAAGTTGGAAGCCGTACTGAGCGATGCACTCAAAATCGCCATGCAAACACAGGGATTTTCAAATTATCGCGAAGCTTTTGCTTCGCTCCGTGACAGGCTTCGTTGACTCCGTCCTTCTGCGGCTGTTTCGGTTGTTCGGCGTTTACTGACTGCGCCCGCGCAAAGTTACGCTGCTGGCCTCGCCAACGGTAGTGGGTGTAGAGTTGGCACTCAGGAAAATGATCTTGATGTTGCTGGACTGCCGGTGAAAACATCGAGGCCTTGACCAACCCGCAAGCCCTGGCCGAGTTCCGTGGTCGGGCGGAGCTTGCGGTGTAGGTGCGGATTGCTATACATATAATATCTATTCTCGCTTGATACATAAGGCTTGCAGCCCGATTTGTCATGCAAAAACACCCGAAAACGGCCCGTTTTGCTGCCTCATGGCGGCATCGGCATCACCCTGACCCGTTTTGAAGGGAAAAATTCAAGGCAAATCTGGCTGTGCGCCTTATGTACCAAGCGGGAGCAGCTATGTTTTTTGCAGAGATCGCGCCACAGACGGTTTCCCGCTTAAAGTGGGAAGGCAAAGAATACAATCATCCGAAGACTTCTCCCGTAACAAAGTATTTCTCCATGAAAAACCCATGCCCGCTGTGCGGAGAGCGCAAAGCGCAGAGAGTTTGCCTGCGTCAGAATAACGCACAAATTTGCAGTATCTGCTGCGCAGGTCAGCGTGATCAGAGCTGCGGAACCTGTTCATACTATGCCGCATCCCAGCAGTACCAAGCTGCCCGCGATCAGCAAAGGGCAGTGCGTGCAGCATCATCTGATAACCAGTTCATCAATGACCGCTTTGTCATCGAGATGAACCCTGATGTTGATGATGCTGTGGATGCTGCATTGGCGCTTTGTGAGCAGGGTAATGTGGATGCGGCATGGGCCGGAATGACACGGCTGCGTCAAAGATATCCGAGGAGTCACCAGGTGTGCTTTGGAATGGGCGTGCTGTACATCTTCAAAGACGAGTACGAAGAAGCCATTTCATGGTTTGACGAGGCCATTGCAATTTATCCGTATTACGTTGAAGCCCATTTCAACAGGGCAGCGGCATATAAGAATCTGTTCAATATCGGCGAGACAGTCCGTTCCTTCCGTAAGGTCGTCCAGCTGGGGGATCCAAACGATACACCAGTCATTCAGGCGCGGTCGTTTCTGGATGAAATGACCGAGGTCATCCGCAAAAACGCTGGCATTGATCTGGAGAGCTATATCGAAGCACTGTCCTTGTTCGATCAGGCCGTTCAGTTGATGGATCGCAGAGACTGGTCCGGTGCACTGGCTGGTTTTCGCGCCAGTGCAGAAAAGTATGACCGTAATGCCCCCACCCACGGAAACATGGGCTTGTGTCTCGCGAATCTGGGTTTCAAGGCACAGGCTTTGGCAGAATTGGATCGCGCCCTTGAGATAGACCCCGAGTACGCGCCGGCCATGACCAACCGCGTTACCGTGGGTTACATGGAGGAAGGTACTCCCTTGCCGAATGTTGCTATCGAGAGTGTCGCGTACAGCAGGGAGAAATTTCTTGACTCGTTATCGCGACGAATGGGTAAAAGGCGCTAACTGGATGTGCTGGTCTCTGGGCACACGCACAGGGATCATTTGCTATATATTGTGAAGCTATTCCCGCACGTTCTACGCGGGCTATAGCTTGAAATGGCACGTAAACGACCAGCTTGGCTCAGTCCTCAGTCCAATAGACCACTGACCATGGAAAGCCCAACATCCCAAAGGTCAATGCTGGGCGAAGTATCAACCGACGGGGAGGTGTATCCCCGCTCTTTCGCACTACGCTGTGCTCGCGCGCGGTCGCGCTCCACCATGATCAGGGCGTCTGCGAGGTCTGGTGCCTTGGCAGCACCATCTTTATCGTTGATGGCTTTGGCATAGCCAGCCAGTGCCCTCTCCACTGCCTTGGGGTCCAGCAAGGAAAAGGCCGAGCGGCAGTGTGGGCAGGCATGGTCCTTGCGCAGGTCTACGGGTGCACCACAACTGGTGCAGTAAATCACTGCCACGCGACGGGCCATGTCATCAATCTCGGCGGGCGTCAACTGGCGCACAAATCCTTTTTCGATCATGAAACTGGAGAACGCGCTGAAGCGTCCATGGCGCTGCGGGCAACGGTAGGTGATGTAGCGCCCGCTCTTGACCACATCAAAACCTTGCGCCAGTGGCTGGTTGCAGTGTGGGCAGGCCATTCTTGGCGCCAGTGTTTGCCGTGTCGCACTCTGGCGCGCGTGCAATATGCGAAATAACTCAACCACCGAGGCTGGCGCAAGCTTCAGATTTTCTTGCGGGTCAAACCACATCCCCTGGCATGGAAAACACAAATCCAGCAATACATCACCACCGTTCACGCTGGAGAGCGAGAGCTTGTCCATGGGCGTAAGACAAGAAGGGCATCGACGGGAGCTTGGCATTCAATTTGGTACTTGGAAATCAGGGAATATCCCATTTTGAAAGCGATTCAAGCAGGGCATTGGAAGTTTTTTCGATCTCGTTGCGCAAGTGGGGATGAACCGGGATGCCCAACGCGGTCAGCGTCACTTCTACCGAGCAGAGGTAGTGGAACCTGACGTGAATGCGCGCCGTTTCGCGAAAAGCGGGGTCGAGCTTGAATTCACGGTCAATGGAAGAAAGAAAAGTGCCGAACTTGCACCCATGGTCTTCAATGATCTCTTCTGCGGTCTGGGTGGTGCCGCTCGCCTTGAAGTTCAGCAACCACGCGCGGTGATTTTCTGCGGCTAAGTCAAGTAGTTCTTTTGTCGGTTTCATGTATCGCTTCAAAAAATCAGTCGCGCAATGCCTGCTCGATTTTTGTGGCCAGTGCTCCCAAAGCCGGTGGCTTGACCATGTAGCCAGCAACGCCCAGTGGCAGCACCTCGCCAACGGTAGCTGGTGTGGAGTCTGCGCTCAGGAAGATGACCTTGATGTTGCTGAGTTGGTTGTTGGATGAGGAACGCAGGCGGCGCACGAACTCGATGCCACCCATGGGTTTCATGTGAATGTCGGTCAGGATCAAATCCGGTTTGAGCTTGACGACCTCGCGCAAGGCAGCGGTGCCGTCTTCAAAAGCATATAAATCCAGAATGCCGATGCGGCGCAGGCTGCTCATGATGAAGGTGCTCATAACCTTTTCATCCTCGACCACGAAAATGCGTGCTCTTTTTATATCCACTTTATTGCTCCATTCGCTCCATCGTTTTGTCCGTCAACATGGCTTGTTGATGCATACTTGAGCCCCCTGAATTTTAAAGAAGGAAACGTCATGACACTCTGTCCTATTGCCGTGGTGGCAGGCTGCGCCAAATGCCCTGCATTCAAACTGTGCCCCCTGAAAACGGTTCTGGGCGACCAAGCCAGTCCGTCAACGCCGGAAGCACCTGCCAAGGATTCGCCCAAGGCTAAAAAATAACGAATCAATCAGTCCGTAGTTTGCGCCAGGAAATTCACAATTTCCTGCTGCAACCCTTTCAGCTTGGGGTGTAGCGCCGTGTAGGCCACGCCAACCACATCCGCAGAAGTTGTTTTACTTAAAAACTCGACCTGGGCGAGTTGCTCGCACAGGGATGGTGCGCAAAAGATGGGCATGCAACCCTTGAGTGCGTGCAGCAACCCGTTGGCAGCACGCACATCCCCGTCTGCGAGCAATTGCCCGATGTGTTCCACATCCCGATCCAGCAACTCCTGCAACATGGGCAACATGCCCTGCAGCGCTTCCATATCACCAACCTGTTGCAAGGCCCGTGGAATGTCCAGAAGGACCCACGCGTGTTCCGGGGGGGTAGTATTCGACATGAATGGCTCCTGAAACAAACTACACAAACTACAAAACTATAAACCGCACAGTGTAGCGAGTGCTCGGGGATAATCCCGAACCATGAACCCGAATTTGTCCCGTCTGCAGGCGTATCCGTTCGAGCGCCTGCGCCAGTTGTTTGCCGACACCACGCCCAATCCGGCTTATAGCCCCATTAGTCTTGGTATCGGTGAGCCACGCCACGCCACGCCGGAGCACATCCTGGAGGCGTACCGTGCAGCCATCCCGCAAGGTGGTCTGTCGGTCTATCCCGCAACTGCGGGCTTGCCAGGTTTGCGCCAGGCGATCCAGCAGTGGCTGCAGCGCCGCTACCAACTGGAACTGGATGCCAATACGCAGATTTTGCCCGTGAACGGCTCGCGTGAAGCGTTGTTCGCCTTTGCCCAGGCCGTGCTTAACCCGAATGGACAGGATGGTCAGGACCGACAGGATGTGTTGGTGGTGTGCCCGAATCCGTTTTATCAGATTTACGAGGGTGCGGCGCTGTTGGCTGGTGCCCAGCCGTATTTCGTGCACTCGGACCCGGCGCGCAACTTTGCCCAGGATTGGGACAGCGTGCCCGAAGCCGTCTGGGCGCGCACGCAGCTGCTGTACGTCTGCACGCCCGGCAATCCGGCTGGCGCTGTCATGCCTTTGTCCGAGTGGCAAAAACTCTTTGCGTTGAGCACGCGTTTTGGCTTTGTGATTGCCTCGGACGAGTGTTACAGCGAAATCTATTTTCGGGACGCGCCGCCGCTGGGTGGCCTGGAAGCGGCGGCCCGGCTCGGGCGCACGGACTTCAAGAATCTGTTGGTTTTCACCAGCCTTTCCAAACGCAGCAATGTGCCTGGCATGCGCAGTGGCTTTGTCGCCGGGGACGCTACGCTGGTGCAGCAGTTCCTGCTGTACCGCACCTACCACGGCAGTGCCATGAGCCCGGTGGTGCAGGCGGCGAGCATCGCTGCCTGGAACGATGAGCAGCACGTGCAGGACAACCGCGCGCAATACCGCGCCAAATTTGCTGCAGTCACGCCGCTGTTGACACCCATCTTGGATGTTGCCTTGCCCGATGCTGGCTTTTATCTGTGGGCCGGGGTAAAGGGCAGTGATACCGCGTTCGCACGTGAGCTGTACGCTCTTTACAATGTAACCGTCCTGCCTGGCAGTTTTCTGGCGCGTGAGGCGCGCGGCCACAATCCCGGCGCCGGGCGTATCCGCATGGCGCTGGTGGCCGAAGTCGCAGAATGTGTCGAAGCTGCTCAGCGTATAGTCCAGTTTGTCCAATCCAGAACTTAAAAAAACCATGAGCCAGGAACTTCAGCAAATCATCGACGCCGCGTGGGAAGACCGCGCCAATATTTCGCCACAATCGTCGTCTGCGCAGGTGCGCGCAGCGGTGGAGCAGGTGATTCACGAGCTGGATACGGGCCGCCTGCGTGTGGCCACGCGCGAAGCGGTGGGACAGTGGACCACGCACCAGTGGATCAAGAAGGCCGTGTTGCTGAGTTTTCGGCTGCGTGACAACGAAGTCATCCAGGCTGGGCAACTGGGTTTTTTTGACAAGGTGCAGACCAAGCTGGGCTCCATGAGCGCCGAAGAAATGCGCGCCACCGGTACGCGCGTGGTGCCGCCGGCCGTGGCGCGGCGCGGCAGCTTTATTGGCAAGGGGGCCATTCTGATGCCCAGTTTCGTCAACATCGGCGCTTACGTGGATGAAGGGACGATGGTTGATACCTGGGCGGCAGTGGGTTCTTGTGCGCAGATCGGCAAAAACGTGCATCTGTCCGGCGGTGTTGGCATTGGTGGTGTGCTGGAGCCGATGCAGGCCAACCCGACTATCATCGAGGATAACTGCTTCATCGGTGCTCGCTCCGAGGTGGTCGAAGGCGTGATCGTGGAAGAAAATTCCGTGCTGTCGATGGGGGTCTACATTGGCCAGAGTACGCCGATTTATGACCGCGCCACGGGCAATGTCAGCTATGGCCGCATTCCCGCAGGTTCGGTGGTCATCAGCGGCACCTTGCCCAAGGATGGCGGCAAATATAGTATGTATGCTGTCATCATTGTCAAGCGCGTCGATGCCCAGACCAGGGCCAAGACCTCGCTCAACGATTTGCTGCGCGATTAATCAACGGAGACAAAAACCATGGCTACGCCTCCCACTTCTGGCACGATGGAGCGCATTTTGCGTCTGATGGGCGACAAGAAAGCGTCGGATGTGTACTTGTCTGCAATGGCGCCGGCACTCATCAAGATCAATGGCCAGTGCGTGCCGATCAATAACCAACCGCTGCCATTCGATGCGCCCAAGGGTTTGCTGGCGGAAGTTCTGCCGCCTGAGCGCATTGCCGAGCTTGAAACCGAGGGCGAGCTGAACATGGGCTTCCCGATTCCTGGTGTGGGGCGCTTTCGGGTGAGCGCCATGCGCCAGCGTGGATCGTATGCTGCCGTGATCCGCTTTATTGCGGTCGATGTGCCACCACTGGCCAGTCTCGCATTGCCACCGATTCTGGGCGATCTGATCATGGAAAAGCGGGGCCTGTTGCTGATGGTCGGGGCCACCGGGGCGGGCAAGAGCACCACATTAGCCTCCATGATCGACTACCGCAATGAAACCGTTACCGGCCACATCCTGACCATCGAAGATCCAATCGAATTTTTGTTCAAAAACAAAAAATCGCTCATCAACCAGCGTGAAATCGGAACCGACACCAAATCGTTGCAAACCGCCTTGAAAAATGCCCTGCGTCAGGCACCCGACGTGATCCTGATTGGCGAAATCCGTGACCGTGAAACCATGTCGGCGGCCATTGCCTATGCCCAGTCGGGGCATTTGTGTCTGGCCACCATGCACGCCAACAACAGCTACCAGGCACTCAACCGGATTCTGAGTTTTTATCCGGTCGAGGTGCGCCCGACCATGCTGGGAGACCTGGCTGCGGCGCTCAAGGCGGTAGTCTCGCAACGCTTGCTGCGCAACATGGGGGGAACCCGGATTCCGGCGGTTGAAGTGATGCTCAACACCAAGCTGATCTCGGAAATGATCGAAAAAGGCGATTTCTCCGGCATCAAGGATGCGATGGAAAAATCCATGGCGGAAGGATCGCAATCCTTTGAATACGACCTGGCGCGACTGATTGCGGATGGCCTCATTGACCGCAAGGAAGCCTTGGCCAATGCCGATTCGCCGACCAACCTGATGTGGCGCTTGCAAAACGATTTCAGCAAGGCGGCGCAACCGGTAGCCTCCACTGCCGAAGAAGATGACCACGCTTCGTTCACCGAAATCACTCTGGACGTAAAGCATTGATGGGCGCCACGCTACGGCTTGCCGAGCAACTGATCGCCTGTGCTTCGGTCACCCCGGCAGATGCCGGTTGCCAGGAACTGATTGTCAGACGCTTGGTGGCGCTGGGCTTTGAATGCGAAACCATCGTGTGCGGTCCGGTCGATGCGCCAGTCACCAATTTATGGGCAAAACGCGCTGCAGATACCGCCAATCGTGCGGATGCAGATATAAATAATATAGCAACGAAAACCTTGGTGTTTGCAGGCCATACCGATGTGGTGCCGACTGGCCCCCTGGCCGAGTGGCATAGTGCACCGTTCAAGCCCAGTTTGCGCGACGGCAAACTCTATGGTCGGGGCAGCAGCGATATGAAGGCGTCACTCGCCGCCTTCGTCGTGGCGATTGAGGAGTTCCTGGCAGCCACGCCCGATACACGTCTGAATATTGCCTTGTTGCTGACCAGCGACGAGGAGGGGCCAGCCACGGATGGCACGGTACAGGTGTGCCATCGCCTGAAGGCGCGCGGCGAGGTTCTGGACTACTGTATCGTCGGCGAGCCCACCGCACAGGAACGCACGGGTGACATGATAAAAAATGGTCGGCGTGGCAGCATGAGCGCTCGTCTTACCGTCAAGGGCGTACAAGGCCATATTGCCTACCCACATCTGGCGAAGAATCCTATTCATCTGCTGGCCCCGGCCCTGGCGGAATTGGCGGGGACGCAGTGGGACAATGGCAACGCCTTTTTTCAGCCTACCAGTTGGCAGGTGAGCAATATTCATGCTGGCACTGGTGCTGGCAATGTGATTCCGGGCGCGGTGGTGCTGGATTTCAATTTTCGATTTTCCACCGATTCCACGCCGACGTCCTTGCAAACGCGCCTGACGCGGGTGCTGGAGAAGTACGAGCTTGATTACGATCTCTCCTGGAACGTGGGTGGCTTGCCATTTTTGACCACTCCTGGCACGCTGGTGGATGTGGTGCGTGATGCCATTTTGGCGGAAACCGGGTTGCACACCCAACTCTCGACCACTGGCGGCACCAGCGATGGGCGTTTTATTGCCGAAATCTGTCCCCAGGTGATTGAACTGGGTCCTCCCAACACCTCCATTCACAAAATCAACGAGTATGTACGCGTTGCCGACATCGAACCTTTGAAAAATATCTATCGCCGTGTGTTGGAAAGTCTGGATCATCTGGAACAACAGGCACACGCATGACCCTGATCGAACTGATCGAAGACAGCGCGCAGCAGCTCATTGCGGCGCAGGTGGCGTTTGGTCACGGGACGACCAATGCATTTGATGAGGCTGCCTGGCTGGTCCTGTGGCGCTTGGGGCTGCCACTCGACACGGTATTGGATGGCCCGGATTCTCAGTCTTATAGAGCTGTAAACCCCGTAGAACGTGCGCAGACAGCTATTCTTTTAGAAGAACGCATACGTACCCGCAAGCCCGCTGCCTATCTCACCAAAGAGGCGTGGTTGCAAGGAGTATCTTTTTATGTCGATGAACGAGCCATCGTCCCGCGCTCACTGATTGCCGAGCTGCTGTGCGATGGCAGTATTGACTGTTGGCTCAAGGCCGATACCCGCGCGGTGCTTGACCTGTGTACCGGCAACGGTAGTCTGGCTATTCTGACTGCCCTGAACTTCCCTGATGTGCAGGTAATCGCTTCGGACGTGTCCACAGACGCGCTGACCGTGGCGCGTATCAATGTGGCAAAGCACGGACTGCAGGAGCGCATTACGGTGGTGCAGTCAGATGTCCTGGCGGCACCTGAATTGCAGGCTGCCGCGCCCTTTGATCTGATTGTGTGCAATCCACCCTACGTGAATGCGCACAGCATGGCCCATTTGCCACCGGAGTACCGCGCTGAGCCCGGTATTGCGCTCGATGGCAACCGGGAAGGCGGCAGCGATGGCATGGACTTCATCCGTACCTTGTTGCAACAAGTTTCCCTTTACATGGCGCATGATGCTGTGCTACTGTTGGAAATCGGTCACGAACGCGCGCATTTTGAAGCCGCCTTCCCTTCACTGGAAGCTGTCTGGCTGGAATGCAGTGCGGGAGCGGACCAACTGGTGCTCATTCCCAAAGCCGCGCTTCGGGCTGCTTGATGGACAAGGTTGTATTGGCGCTAGTTCGCCGTACACCGCGCTGATCGCGTCGATGGTTTTAAAAATAATGGGTGAAACCGTGACATATTCACGACTCTAGTACAACGGAATGTGGCTATAGTGATCAACTAAAGTGAAATATATTGTCATTTTCCGCTAAAGAAATCCGACGAAATGTCGATTTCGACAGCGGGGCGGTTTGTAAAAATCACGATTGCGTGTCTGAGTGTTGCAAAAACGGTGTTTGCGGCGTGGTGCGTGTTGGTGTGCGCCCTCACACTTATCATCTGTAAAAAGATTTTCGGCGCTTGGGGGTTTTTTGTGCTGAGTAGATATTAACTATAAGGGGAAGTTTATGGCCAGCAGTATTGGTAATCTATCGACTACAGTTATCCCGACATTGTCGACATCGGTTATCGCAGCCCTCAATACGGAAGACATTCAGGCACTGACGACGGCCCAGCTCGTCGCATTTACGACGGCCCAGATGTCTAGTTTGACGACGAGCTCTTTGTCTTTTCTGACGACGACACAGGTTCAGGCGATTGAAACGGGAGATGTAGCGGCGTTGACGACGTCACAGTTAGCTGGAATTTCGACGGCCAATCTGCAGGCACTGACGACGAGCCAGGTTGTAGCGCTGACGACGGCACAGGTGGCTGGTTTAACGACGAGCGCTTTGTCTAGTCTGACGACGACACAGGTTCAGGCGATTGAAACGAGAGATGTAGCGGCGTTGACGACGACGCGGCTGGCTGGAATTTCGACGGCCAATCTGCAGGCACTGACGACGAGCCAGGTTGTAGCGCTGACGACGGCGCAGGTGGCTGGTTTAACGACAAGCGTTTTGTCTAGTCTGACGACGACACAGGTTCAGGCGATTGAAACGAGAGATGTGGCGGCGCTGACGACGACGCAGTTGGCTGGAATTTCGACGGCCAATCTGCAGGCACTGACGACGAGCCAGGTTGTAGCGCTGACGACGGCGCAGGTGGCTGGTTTAACGACAAGCGTTTTGTCTAGTCTGACGACGACACAGGTTCAGGCGATTGAAACGGGAGATATAGCGGCGTTGACGACGACGCAGCTGGCTGGAATTTCGACGGCCAATCTGCAGGCACTGACGACAAGCCAGGTTGTAGCGCTGACGACGGCGCAGGTGGCTGGTTTAACGACGAGCGCTTTGTCTAGTCTGACGACGACACAGGTTCAGGCGATTGAAACGAGAGATGTGGCGGCGCTGACGACGACGCAGCTGGCTGGAATTTCGACGGCCAATCTGCAGGCACTGACGACAAGCCAGGTTGTAGCGCTGACGACGGCGCAGGTGGCTGGTTTAACGACGAGCGCTTTGTCTAGTCTGACGACGACACAGGTTCAGGCGATTGAAACGAGAGATGTGGTGGCGCTGACGACGACGCAACTGGCTGGAATTTCGACGGCCAATCTGCAGGCACTGACGACGAGCCAGGTTGTAGCGCTGACGACGGCGCAGGTGGCTGGTTTAACGACGAGCGCTTTATCCAGTCTGACGACGACACAGGTCCAGGCGATCGAAACGAGAGATGTGGCGGCGCTGACGACGACGCAGCTGGCTGGAATTTCGACGGCCAATCTGCAGGCACTGACGACAAGCCAGGTTGTAGCGCTGACGACGGCACAGGTGGCTGGTTTAACGACGAGCGCTTTATCCAGTCTGACGACGACACAGGTTCAGGCGATTGAAACGAGAGATGTAGCGGCGCTGACGACGACGCAGCTGGCTGGAATTTCGACGGCCAATCTGCAGGCACTGACGACAAGCCAGGTTGTAGCGCTGACGACGGCGCAGGTGGCTGGGTTAACGACGAGCGCTTTATCCAGTCTGACGACGACACAGGTTCAGGCGATTGAAACGAGAGATGTGGCGGCGCTGACGACGACGCAGCTGGCTGGAGTCTGGACAGCAAATGTGCAAGCATTGACAACAGCTCAGATAGCTGCATTGACGACGACGCAGTTAGCTGGAATTTCGACGACCAATCTGCAGGCACTGACGACGAGCCAGGTTGTAGCGCTGACGACGGCACAGGTGGCTGGTTTAACGACGAGCGCTTTGTCTAGTCTGACGACGACACAAGTTCAGGCGATTGAAACGAGAGATGTAGCGACGTTGACGACGACGCAACTGGCTGGAATTTCGACGGCCAATCTGCAGGCACTGACGACAAGCCAGGTTGTAGCGCTGACGACGGCCCAGGTGGCTGGTTTAACGACGAGCGCTTTGTCTAGTCTGACGACGACACAGGTTCAGGCGATTGAAACGAGAGATGTGGCGGCGCTGACGACGACGCAGCTGGCTGGAATTTCGACGGCCAATCTGCAGGCACTGACGACAAGCCAGGTTGTAGCGCTGACGACGGCGCAGGTGGCTGGTTTAACGACGAGCGCTTTGGTCTCAGTCTGACGACGACACAGGTTCAGGCGATTGAAACGAGAGATGTGGTGGCGCTGACGACGACGCAACTGGCTGGAATTTCGACGGCCAATCTGCAGGCACTGACGACGAGCCAGGTTGTAGCGCTGACGACGGCGCAGGTGGCTGGTTTAACGACGAGCGCTTTATCCAGTCTGACGACGACACAGGTCCAGGCGATCGAAACGAGAGATGTGGCGGCGCTGACGACGACGCAGCTGGCTGGAATTTCGACGGCCAATCTGCAGGCACTGACGACAAGCCAGGTTGTAGCGCTGACGACGGCACAGGTGGCTGGTTTAACGACGAGCGCTTTATCCAGTCTGACGACGACACAGGTTCAGGCGATTGAAACGAGAGATGTGGCGGCGCTGACGACGACGCAGCTGGCTGGAATTTCGACGGCCAATCTGCAGGCACTGACGACAAGCCAGGTTGTAGCGCTGACGACGGCGCAGGTGGCTGGGTTAACGACGAGCGCTTTATCCAGTCTGACGACGACACAGGTTCAGGCGATTGAAACGAGAGATGTGGCGGCGCTGACGACGACGCAGCTGGCTGGAGTCTGGACAGCAAATGTGCAAGCATTGACAACAGCTCAGATAGCTGCATTGACGACGACGCAGTTAGCTGGAATTTCGACGACCAATCTGCAGGCACTGACGACGAGCCAGGTTGTAGCGCTGACGACGGCACAGGTGGCTGGTTTAACGACGAGCGCTTTGTCTAGTCTGACGACGACACAGGTTCAGGCGATTGAAACGAGAGATGTGGCGGCGCTGACGACGACGCAACTGGCTGGAATTTCGACGGCCAATCTGCAGGCACTGACGACAAGCCAGGTTGTAGCGCTGACGACGGCGCAGGTGGCTGGTTTAACGACAAGCGCTTTATCTAGTTTGACGACGACACAGGTCCAGGCGATTGAAACGAGAGATGTGGCGGCGCTGACGACGACGCAGCTGGCTGGAATTTCGACGGCCAATCTGCAGGCACTGACGACAAGCCAGGTTGTAGCGCTGACGACGGCGCAGGTGGCTGGTTTAACGACAAGCGCTTTATCTAGTCTGACGACGACACAGGTTCAGGCGATTGAAACGGGAGATGTGGCGGCGCTGACGACGACGCAGCTGGCTGGAATTTCGACGGCCAATCTGCAGGCACTGACGACAAGCCAGGTTGTAGCGCTGACGACGGCGCAGGTGGCTGGTTTAACGACAAGCGTTTTGTCCAGTCTGACGACGACACAGGTTCAGGCGATTGAAACGAGAGATGTAGCGGCGTTGACGACGACGCAGCTGGCTGGAATTTCGACGGCCAATCTGCAGGCACTGACGACAAGCCAGGTTGTAGCGCTGACGACGGCGCAGGTGGCTGGTTTAACGACGAGCGCTTTATCCAGTCTGACGACGACACAGGTTCAGGCGATTGAAACGAGAGATGTAGCGGCGCTGACGACGACGCAACTGGCTGGAATTTCGACGGCCAATCTGCAGGCACTGACGACAAGCCAGGTTGTAGCGCTGACGACGGCACAGGTGGCTGGTTTAACGACGAGCGCTTTATCCAGTCTGACGACGACACAGGTCCAGGCGATTGAAACGAGAGATGTAGCGGCGCTGACGACGACGCAGCTGGCTGGAGTCTGGACAGCAAATGTGCAAGCATTGACAACAGCTCAGATAGCTGCATTGACGACGACGCAGTTAGCTGGAATTTCGACGACCAATCTGCAGGCACTGACGACGAGCCAGGTTGTAGCGCTGACGACGGCACAGGTGGCTGGTTTAACGACGAGCGCTTTATCCAGTCTGACGACGACACAGGTTCAGGCGATTGAAACAAGAGATGTGGCGGCGCTGACGACGACGCAGTTAGCTGGAATTTCGACGACCAATCTGCAGGCACTGACGACGAGCCAGGTTGTAGCGCTGACGACGGCACAGGTGGCTGGTTTAACGACGAGCGCTTTATCCAGTCTGACGACGACACAGGTTCAGGCGATTGAAACAAGAGATGTGGCGGCGCTGACGACGACGCAGTTAGCTGGAATTTCGACGACCAATCTGCAGGCACTGACGACGAGCCAGGTTGTAGCGCTGACGACGGCACAGGTGGCTGGTTTAACGACGAGCGCTTTGTCTAGTCTGACGACGACACAGGTTCAGGCGATTGAAACGAGAGATGTAGCGGCGTTGACGACGACGCAACTGGCTGGAATTTCGACGGCCAATCTGCAGGCACTGACGACAAGCCAGGTTGTAGCGCTGACGACGGCGCAGGTGGCTGGTTTAACGACGAGCGCTTTATCCAGTCTGACGACGACACAGGTCCAGGCGATTGAAACGAGAGATGTAGCGGCGCTGACGACGACGCAGCTGGCTGGAGTCTGGACAGCAAATGTGCAAGCATTGACAACAGCTCAGATAGCTGCATTGACGACGACGCAGTTAGCTGGAATTTCGACGACCAATCTGCAGGCACTGACGACGAGCCAGGTTGTAGCGCTGACGACGGCACAGGTGGCTGGTTTAACGACGAGCGCTTTGTCTAGTCTGACGACGACACAGGTTCAGGCGATTGAAACAAGAGATGTAGCGGCGTTGACGACGACGCAACTGGCTGGAATTTCGACGGTCAATCTGCAGGCACTGACGACGAGCCAGGTTGTAGCGCTGACGACGGCACAGGTGGCTGGTTTAACGACGAGCGCTTTGTCTAGTCTGACGACGACACAGGTCCAGGCGATTGAAACGAGAGATGTAGCGGCGTTGACGACGACGCAGTTAGCTGGAATTTCGACGGCCAATCTGCAGGCACTGACGACGAGCCAGGTTGTAGCGCTGACGACGGCGCAGGTGGCTGGTTTAACGACGAGCGCTTTGTCTGGTCTGACGACGACTACAGGTTCAGGCGATTGAAACGAGAGATGTAGCGGCGTTGACGACGACGCAACTGGCTGGAATTTCGACGGCCAATCTGCAGGCACTGACGACGAGTCAGGTTGTAGCGCTGACGACGGCGCAGGTGGCTGGTTTAACGACGAGCGCTTTATCCAGTCTGACGACGACACAGGTCCAGGCGATTGAAACGAGAGATGTGGCGGCGCTGACGACGACGCAACTGGCTGGAATTTCGACGGCCAATCTGCAGGCACTGACGACAAGCCAGGTTGTAGCGCTGACGACGGCACAGGTGGCTGGTTTAACGACGAGCGCTTTATCCAGTCTGACGACGACACAGGTCCAGGCGATTGAAAACGAGAGATGTGGCGGCGCTGACGACGACGCAGCTGGCTGGAATTTCGACGGCAATCTGCAGGCACTGACGACGAGCCAGGTTGTAGCGCTGACGACGGCGCAGGTGGCTGGTTTAACGACAAGCGTTTTGTCTAGTCTGACGACGACACAGGTTCAGGCGATTGAAACGAGAGATGTGGCGGCGCTGACGACGACGCAGTTGGCTGGAGTCTGGACAGCAAATGTGCAAGCATTGACGACAACTCAGATAGCTGCATTGACGACGACGCAGTTAGCTGGAATTTCGACGACCAATCTGCAGGCACTGACGACGAGCCAGGTTGTAGCGCTGACGACGGCACAGGTGGCTGGTTTAACGACGAGCGCTTTATCCAGTCTGACGACGACACAGGTTCAGGCGATTGAAACAAGAGATGTAGCGGCGTTGACGACGACGCAACTGGCTGGAATTTCGACGGCCAATCTGCAGGCACTGACGACGAGCCAGGTTGTAGCGCTGACGACGGCACAGGTGGCTGGTTTAACGACGAGCGCTTTGTCTAGTCTGACGACGACACAGGTCCAGGCGATTGAAACGAGAGATGTAGCGGCGTTGACGACGACGCAGTTAGCTGGAATTTCGACGGCCAATCTGCAGGCACTGACGACGAGCCAGGTTGTAGCGCTGACGACGGCGCAGGTGGCTGGTTTAACGACGAGCGCTTTGTCTGGTCTGACGACGACACAGGTTCAGGCGATTGAAACGAGAGATGTAGCGGCGTTGACGACGACGCAACTGGCTGGAATTTCGACGGCCAATCTGCAGGCACTGACGACGAGTCAGGTTGTAGCGCTGACGACGGCGCAGGTGGCTGGTTTAACGACGAGCGCTTTATCCAGTCTGACGACGACACAGGTCCAGGCGATTGAAACGAGAGATGTGGCGGCGCTGACGACGACGCAACTGGCTGGAATTTCGACGGCCAATCTGCAGGCACTGACGACAAGCCAGGTTGTAGCGCTGACGACGGCACAGGTGGCTGGTTTAACGACGAGCGCTTTATCCAGTCTGACGACGACACAGGTCCAGGCGATTGAAACGAGAGATGTGGCGGCGCTGACGACGACGCAGCTGGCTGGAATTTCGACGGCCAATCTGCAGGCACTGACGACGAGCCAGGTTGTAGCGCTGACGACGGCGCAGGTGGCTGGTTTAACGACGAGCGCTTTATCCAGTCTGACAAGGACACAGGTCAGGCGATTGAAACGAGAGATGTGGCGGCGCTGACGACGACGCAGCTGGCTGGAGTCTGGACAGCAAATGTGCAAGCATTGACAACAGCTCAGATAGCTGCATTGACGACGACGCAGTTAGCTGGAATTTCGACGACCAATCTGCAGGCACTGACGACGAGCCAGGTTGTAGCGCTGACGACGGCACAGGTGGCTGGTTTAACGACGAGCGCTTTGTCTAGTCTGACGACGACACAGGTTCAGGCGATTGAAACAAGAGATGTAGCGGCGTTGACGACGACGCAACTGGCTGGAATTTCGACGGCCAATCTGCAGGCACTGACGACGAGCCAGGTTGTAGCGCTGACGACGGCACAGGTGGCTGGTTTAACGACGAGCGCTTTGTCTAGTCTGACGACGACACAGGTCCAGGCGATTGAAACGAGAGATGTAGCGGCGTTGACGACGACGCAGTTAGCTGGAATTTCGACGGCCAATCTGCAGGCACTGACGACGAGCCAGGTTGTAGCGCTGACGACGGCGCAGGTGGCTGGTTTAACGACGAGCGCTTTGTCTGGTCTGACGACGACACAGGTTCAGGCGATTGAAACGAGAGATGTAGCGGCGTTGACGACGACGCAACTGGCTGGAATTTCGACGGCCAATCTGCAGGCACTGACGACGAGTCAGGTTGTAGCGCTGACGACGGCGCAGGTGGCTGGTTTAACGACGAGCGCTTTATCCAGTCTGACGACGACACAGGTCCAGGCGATTGAAACGAGAGATGTGGCGGCGCTGACGACGACGCAACTGGCTGGAATTTCGACGGCCAATCTGCAGGCACTGACGACAAGCCAGGTTGTAGCGCTGACGACGGCACAGGTGGCTGGTTTAACGACGAGCGCTTTATCCAGTCTGACGACGACACAGGTCAGGCGATTGAAACGAGAGATGTGGCGGCGCTGACGACGACGCAGCTGGCTGGAATTTCGACGGCCAATCTGCAGGCACTGACGACGAGCCAGGTTGTAGCGCTGACGACGGCGCAGGTGGCTGGTTTAACGACAAGCGTTTTGTCTAGTCTGACGACGACACAGGTTCAGGCGATTGAAACGAGAGATGTGGCGGCGCTGACGACGACGCAGTTGGCTGGAGTCTGGACAGCAAATGTGCAAGCATTGACGACAACTCAGATAGCTGCATTGACGACGACGCAGTTAGCTGGAATTTCGACGACCAATCTGCAGGCACTGACGACGAGCCAGGTTGTAGCGCTGACGACGGCGCAGGTGGCTGGTTTAACGACAAGCGTTTTGTCTAGTCTGACGACGACACAGGTTCAGGCGATTGAAACGAGAGATGTAGCGGCGTTGACGACGACGCAGTTGGCTGGAATTTCGACGGCCAATCTGCAGGCACTGACGACGAGCCAGGTTGTAGCGCTGACGACGGCGCAGGTGGCTGGTTTAACGACAAGCGTTTTGTCTAGTCTGACGACGACACAGGTTCAGGCGATTGAAACGAGAGATGTAGCGGCGTTGACGACGACGCAGTTGGCTGGAATTTCGACGGCCAATCTGCAGGCACTGACGACGAGCCAGGTTGTAGCGCTGACGACGGCGCAGGTGGCTGGTTTAACGTCGACCAGTCTGCAGGCATTGACGACAGAACAATTTGTTGCTCTGACTACGTCTCAAATGGCTGGGTTTACTTCAACGACAATCATGTTCAATACGGCGCAAGTTGCTGTGTTGACTTCCGCGCAAAGTGCGGCAATGGGGACGCATATCCTTGACTACATTTCTCCGATTGCTCTTGATTTGAATGGTGACGGAATTAAAACGATTGGTGTGACGGCTGGTGTCAGTTTTGATTTACTCGGTTCTGGCAGTAAAGTGCAAACTGGTTGGGTCGCAGGTGGTGATGGCTTCTTAGTTATGGATCGGAACCACGATGGTGCCATAAACGATGGGGCTGAATTGTTCGGTCAGGGAACAACGCTTGCTAACGGTCAGAAGGCGGCTAACGGGTACTTGGCGTTAAGTGAAATTGATTCAAATGCAGATGGTGTCATTAACGCATCGGATGCGAAGTTCGCTGATTTGATGGTTTGGGTGGATAGCGACTCCAATGCTGTTAGTCAGAGCGGTGAGCTCCATAGTTTGGGTTCGTTGGGGATTACGCAGTTGGATCTGAACGCTGCGACTTCTACTGAGGTTAATAATGGCAACTTGATCGGACTGGTTTCGAATTTCACCACAACAGATGGTGCGGTACACGAAATGGCGGATGTCTGGTTTGCAACCGATAAGTCTGCATCGGAAGTTGTCGCTCCAGCCCTGGATTCCTTTGTGTCCAAGTCGACTGCACTTGTCGCACCGGTCGCGGTGGCTGCCGAACCGGACGGTTTGAGGTCCGTGGTGGGTGGATTAGTGGATGCTATGGCTGCATTTGATAGTTCCAGAGCGCTTGGCGGGGAGGCGTCCACGACGGATTCATCGGTGCTGGCAATGGCTGCGGCACCGTCAGCGGCGCCTGGATTGAGTTCTAGTGTGCTGGGTATCGTGGATGCACTGCGTCAGTTTGATGCCAATGGACAATCAACGCTGCCGGGTACGCAGGGACATGCTGTGGCAGCCATTACGCAGCTCAAGGACGTGAACCGCAACAAGCCTGACACGGATTTGCTTGCAAGTTCCAAGTAGGTGTGTGAAGTTTGACAAACGGTTGTTTGTTCTAAGGGGGAGGTTACTGCGCCGCAGGTGGGGTAACCTCCCCCTTTGTGTGCGTGCCCTCATGATGGGTAAGTTGATTTGTTTGGAAACACAGCCAAAACATCTTCCTGCATCGGTAATGGGGGAAAAATGAGGAATGCAACCGATTTCCTCGATTTATCCAAATTGGCGCGATTTCCCATCGTTATTATGGGTCTTGGTGTGCGCGGGTCTGTGCGATAAACGGCATAGTCAGGTTGTTGCGAAGAACGAAGAATTCGCAAAAACTTCTAAAGTTTCCAGGGGAATGGTCGTTTAGTACCGAACGGGTGGGAACTAGGTGACGGGACTGATCGCTACCGTGGCTAATGTTGGCCTCTTCGCGGAAATTGGCACGCCGATTCTTGTGTCTTGGAAATCGCATAGCAATTGCATTGCTTAATATTTGGAGAATACCATGGTCAAATCTGCCGTTGAATTACTCACCACTGACCAAGTTGCTGCGTTAACTTCAAGTCAGATTCAAGGGTTCTCAACTCTCGATCTCTCTTATCTCACCACTGAGCAAGTACAGGCGTTTACGACAGATGGCATCGGTTACCTGACAACAAAGCAAGTAGCAGGTCTGACGACCAAGGTAGTGAGTGCGCTGACGACGGCACAAATCCAGGCGATGGAGACGGCGGACATTGCGGTGCTCAAGACTGCGCAAGTTGCGGCGCTGACAACAGATCAAGGTGCAGCACTGACGACTGACCAGATCGTGGCGCTAACGACTGCACAGGTAGCAGGACTCACGACAGCGGTAGTGAATGCGCTGACGACGGCGCAGATCCAGGCGATGGAGACGACGGACGTAGCGGCATTCAAGACCACGCAGGTAGCGAAGCTGACGACGGATCAGGTAGCGAGTCTGACGACGGATCAGATTGGGGTGCTCAAGACAGCACAACTGGCAGCGCTGACGACGGATCAGGTAGCGGCCTTGACGACGGATCAGGTGGTGGCGCTAACGAGTGCGCAAGTAGCGGGTCTGACGACAAAGATGGTGAATGTGCTGACGACGGCACAAATCCAGGCGATGGAGACGGCGGACATTGCAGTGCTCAAGACTGCAAGTTGCCGCGCTGACAACAGATCAAGGTGCAGCACTGACGACTGACCAGATCGTGGCGCTAACGACTGCACAGGTAGCAGGACTCACGACAGCGGTAGTGAATGCGCTGGACGACGGCGCAGATCCAGGCGATGGAGACGACGGACGTAGCGGCATTCAAGACCACGCAGGTAGCGAAGCTGACGACGGATCAGGTAGCGAGTCTGACGACGGATCAGATTGGGGTGCTCAAGACAGCACAGCTGGCGGCGCTGACGACGGATCAGGTAGCGGCCTTGACGACGGATCAGGTAGTGGCGCTAACGAGTGTGCAAGTAGCGGGTCTGACGACCAAAGGTAGTGAGTGCGCTGACGACGGCACAAATCCAGGCGATGGAGACGGCGGACATTGCGGTGCTCAAGACGCGCAAGTTGCGGCGCTGACAACAGATCAAGGTGCAGCACTGACGACTTAGCAGACCGCGGCGCCAACGACTGCACAGGCAGACGGACTCACGACAGCGGTAGTGAATGCGCTGACGACGGCGCAGATCCAGGCGATGGAGACGGCGGACGTAGCGGCATTCAAGACCACGCAGGTAGCGAAGCTGACGACGGATCAGGTAGCGAGTCTGACGACGGATCAGATTGGGGTGCTCAAGACAGCACAGCTGGCGGCGCTGACGACGGATCAGGTAGCGGCCTTGACGACGGATCAGGTGGTGGCGCTAACGAGTGTGCAAGTAGCGGGTCTGACGACGAAGATGGTGAATGTGCTGACGACGGCACAAATCCAGGCGATGGAGACTGCGGACATTGCGGTGCTCAAGACTGCGCAAGTTGCGGCGCTGACAACAGATCAAGGTGCAGCACTGACGACTGACCAGATCGTGGCGCTAACGACTGCACAGGTGGCAGGACTCACGACAGCGGTAGTGAATGCGCTGACGACGGCGCAGATGCAGGCGATGGAGACGACGGACGTAGCGGCACTCAAGACCACGCAGATAGCGAAGCTGACGACGGATCAGGTAGCGAGTCTGACGACGGATCAGATTGGTGTGCTCAAGACAGCACAGCTGGCGGCCTTGACGACGGATCAGGTAGCGGCCTTGACAACGGATCAAGTCGTGGCGCTAACGAGTGTGCAAGTAGCGGGTCTGACGACGAAGATGGTGAATGTGCTGACGACGGCACAAATCCAGGCGATGGAGACGGCGGACATTGCGGTGCTCAAGACTGCGCAAGTTGCGGCGCTGACAACAGATCAAGGTGCAGCACTGACGACTGACCAGATCGTGGCGCTAACGACTGCACAGGTAGCAGGACTCACGACAGCGGTAGTGAATGCGCTGACGACGACGCAGATTCAGGCGATGGAGACGACGGATGTTGCAGCACTGAAGAGCACGCAGATAGCAAAACTGACGACGGATCAGGTAGCGAATCTGACGACGGATCAGATTGGGGTGCTCAAGACAGCACAGCTGGCGGCCTTGACGACGGATCAGGTTGCAGCCTTGACGACAGCACAGGTAGCAGCGCTGACGAGTGTGCAAGTAGCCGGTTTGACGACAAAGATGGTGAGTGCGCTGACGACGGCACAAATCCAGGCGATGGAGACGGCGGACATTGCGGTGCTCAAGACTGCGCAAGTTGCAGCGCTGACAACAGATCAAAGTGCGGCGCTGACGACTGACCAGATAGTGGCGCTAACGACTGCACAGGTAGCAGGACTCACGACAGCGGCTGTGAATGCGCTGACGACGGCGCAGATCCAGGCGATGGAGACGACGGACGTAGCGGCATTCAAGACCACGCAGGTAGCGAAGCTGACGACGGATCAGGTAGCGAGTCTGACGACGGATCAGATTGGGGTGCTCAAGACAGCACAACTGGCAGCGCTGACGACGGATCAGGTAGCGGCCTTGACGACGGATCAGGTGGTGGCGCTAACGAGTGCGCAAGTAGCGGGTCTGACGACAAAGATGGTGAATGTGCTGACGACGGCACAAATCCAGGCGATGGAGACGGCGGACATTGCGGTGCTCAAGACTGCGCAAGTTGCCGCGCTGACAACAGATCAAGGTGCAGCACTGACGACTGACCAGATCGTGGCGCTAACGACTGCACAGGTAGCAGGACTCACGACAGCGGTGGTGAATGCGCTGACGACGACGCAGATCCAGGCGATGGAGACGACGGACATTGCGGCCCTCAAGACCACGCAGGTAGCGAAGCTGACGACGGATCAGGTAGCGAGTCTGACGACGGATCAGATTGGGGTGCTCAAGACAGCACAGCTGGCGGCGCTGACGACGGATCAGGTAGCGGCCTTGACGACGGATCAGGTAGTGGCGCTAACGAGTGTGCAAGTAGCGGGTCTGACGACCAAGGTAGTGAGTGCGCTGACGACGGCACAAATCCAGGCGATGGAGACGGCGGACATTGCGGTGCTCAAGACTGCGCAAGTTGCGGCGCTGACAACAGATCAAGGTGCAGCACTGACGACTGACCAGATCGTGGCGCTAACGACTGCGCAGGTAGCAGGACTCACGACAGCGGTAGTGAATGCGCTGACGACGGCGCAGATCCAGGCGATGGAGACGACGGACGTAGCGGCACTCAAGACCACGCAGATAGCGAAGCTGACGACGGATCAGGTAGCGAGTCTGACGACGGATCAGATTGGGGTGCTCAAGACAGCACAGTTGGCGGCGCTGACGACGGATCAGGTAGCGGCCTTGACAACGGATCAAGTCGTGGCGCTAACGAGTGTGCAAGTAGCGGGTCTGACGACAAAGATGGTGAATGTGCTGACGACGGCACAAATCCAGGCGATGGAGACGGCGGACATTGCGGTGCTCAAGACTGCGCAAGTTGCAGCGCTGACAACAGATCAAGGTGCTGCACTGACGACTGACCAGATCGTGGCGCTAACGACTGCACAGGTAGCGGGACTCACGACAGCGGTAGTGAATGCGCTGACGACGACGCAGATTCAGGCGATGGAGACGACGGACGTTGCAGCACTGAAGACCACGCAGATAGCAAAACTGACGACGGATCAGGTAGCGAATCTGACGACGGATCAGATTGGGGTGCTCAAGACAGCACAGCTGGCAGCGCTGACGACGGATCAGGTTGCAGCCTTGACGACGGCACAGGTAGCAGCGCTGACGAGTGTGCAAGTAGCCGGTTTGACGACAAAGATGGTGAGTGCGTTAACGACGGCACAAATCCAGGCGATGGAGACGACGGACATCGCGGTGCTCAAGACTGCGCAAGTTGCAGCGCTGACAACAGATCAAAGTGCGGCGCTGACGACTGACCAGATCGTGGCGCTGACGAGTGCGCAGGTGGTCGGACTCACGACAGCGGCTGTGAATGCGCTGACGACGGCGCAGATCCAGGCGATGGAGACGACGGACGTAGCGGCACTCAAGACCACGCAGATAGCGAAGCTGACGACGGATCAGGTAGCGAGTCTGACGACGGATCAGATTGGGGTGCTCAAGACAGCACAGTTGGCGGCGCTGACGACGGATCAGGTAGCGGCCTTGACAACGGATCAAGTCGTGGCGCTAACGAGTGTGCAAGTAGCGGGTCTAACGACAAAGATGGTGAATGTGCTGACGACGGCGCAAATCCAGGCGATGGAGACTGCGGACATTGCGGTGCTCAAGACTGCACAAGTTGCAGCGCTGACAACAGATCAAGGTGCGGCACTGACGACTGACCAGATCGTGGCGCTAACGACTGCACAGGTAGCAGGACTCACGACAGCGGTAGTGAATGCGCTGACGACGGCGCAGATGCAGGCGATGGAGACGACGGACGTAGCGGCACTCAAGACCACGCAGATAGCGAAGCTGACGACGGATCAGGTAGCGAGTCTGACGACGGATCAGATTGGGGTGCTCAAGACAGCACAGTTGGCGGCGCTGACGACGGATCAGGTTGCGGCCTTGACAACGGATCAGGTGGCGGCGTTGACGAGTGTGCAAGTTGCAGGTCTGACGACGAAGATGGTGAATGCGTTAACGACGGCACAAATCCAGGCGATGGAGACTGCGGACATTGCGGTGCTCAAGACTGCGCAAGTTGCGGCGCTGACAACAGATCAAGGTGCGGCACTGACGACTGACCAGATCGTGGCGCTAACGACTGCACAGGTAGCAGGACTCACGACAGCGGTAGTGAATGCGCTGACGACGGCGCAGATGCAGGCGATGGAGACGACGGACGTAGCGGCACTCAAAACCACGCAGATAGCGAAGCTGACGACGGATCAGGTAGCGAGTCTGACGACGGATCAGATTGGGGTGCTCAAGACAACACAGCTGGCAGCCTTGACGACGGATCAGGTAGCGGCCTTGACGACGGATCAAGTCGTGGTGTTAACTACTGCGCAGGTGGTTGGTTTGACGACGAAAGCTGTGAATGCGCTGACGACATCGCAGATTCAGGCGCTGGAAACGACGGATATAGCGGTGTTGAAGACGACGCAGATTGCAGCGTTGAGGACGGATCAGGTTGGGTCATTGACGACAGACCAACTCGCAGCCTTGAAGAGTTCACAGATATTGTCACTCTCGACAACACAATTTGCTGCAATATCGACGAATGATGTTAGTGCATTGCACTTTTCATCGCCCATTATTCTTGACTTGAATGGGGATGGAGTTCAAACAAAGAGTGTCTCTGCCGGTGTGCAGTTTGACATCAATGGTATCGGTCAGAAGGTCAGTACCGGGTGGGTTGCTGGTGGTGATGGTTTGCTTGTCATGGACAGAAATCGTGATGGCATCATCAATGGTGGTGCGGAGTTGTTCGGTCAGGGAACAACGCTGGCTAACGGTCAAAAGGCGGGCAACGGCTACGTGGCGTTAAGTGAAATTGATTCGAATGCAGATGGCATCATGAATGCGTCGGATGCGAAGTTCGCTGATCTGATGGTTTGGGTTGATAGTGATGCAGACGGCGTCAGTCAGAGCACCGAACTCCATAGTTTGGGTTCATTGGGAATCGCGCAGTTGGATTTGAATGCAGTGGCTTCTAGCGAGGCTAATAACGGCAATCTGGTCGGACTGGTTTCGAATTTCACCACGACAGATGGTGCAGTTCATGAAATGGCGGATGTCTGGTTTGCAACTGATAAGCCTGTGTCGGAAGTTGTTGCTCCGGTCCTGGATTCTTCAGTGCCCAAGTCGGCTGCACTTGTCGTACCGGTTGCGGTGGCTGCCGAACCGGATGGTTTGAGGTCTGTGGTGGGTGGATTGGTGGATGCTATGGCTGCATTTGATAATTCCAGATCGCTTGGCGGAGGTTCTTCTACGACAGATCCATCGGTGTTGGCAATGGCTCCAGCGCCATCAGCAGCGCCTGGATTGCGTTCTAGCGTGTTGGGTATCGTGGATGCACTGCGTCAGTTTGATGCCAATGGACAATCAACGCTGCCGGGTGTGCAGGGACATGCTGTGGCAAGCATCACGCAGCTCAAGGACGTGAACCGCAACAGGCCTGACACGGATTTGCTTGCGAGCTCCAAGTAGGCGTGCATGAAATCTCGCGAGCAGTTATTGTGTCGCGTTGAATAGGAACATAGGGGTATAGGAGTGGGGGGCAGATTGATTCTGCTCCCCACTTACTCTTTTGTGTGTGGCTACGCCACCGTGGGGGATTTTTCGTAGTTACTTGTGTCCGCCGCCGCCCGAAAATCCGCCAAACGAGCCGCCGGAGCTGCGTGCGCTGGATGAGCAGTTTTCGATTCTGGGGTCACATCTGGAACAGCGGCTCAAGAGGCTAATCAACAAAATTGTCACAACCAGGATCGCGATGATGGTGCCCATGCCAATACCGGCTCCGGCGCTCAAGGGGGATACGTCGCGCTTGAACAGGTCTTTCTTGTCTTCCAGCCCAAAAACCTTGGCTACCACTTCGCTGGCGAGCTGGTCGCCGCTGGACCAGGTTTGTTCCGTGCCACTTTGTTCCAGAGAAAGCAGGCGTTTACCGTTGGCAAAATCCCGGTTGAAGGTTTTCTGGCCACGTGAGACCTGCCAGTAAAACTCGCCGCACACATAATTGGTTTCAGCCTCGTAGCTGTATTTGAGCCGGTAGTCGGTTCCCAGATAGGTGGCCGTTTTTTCGTCTTTGGCCAGTTTTGGCGCACCGGTGGTGGGGCGCACCAGACTCCAGCCTTCTTCGGAATCGACCAGAAAACAAAAGCCGCGCTTTTGGTTGTAGAGCAGGTATTCGCTCCAGCCGAAATGCTCATCATCGCCCGGCACCACACCCATGCGGTGCTGAAACCCCACCACCTGCCACTGCACCGCCTGCAAGAGTCCGCGTGCGCCCAGTGGAATCAGCGGCTGCACCGGCTCGTCCTGAATGGCGGACTTCAACTCACCGCCAATACCGGCGCTCAGGTCGATCAGGCTGTTGCAACTGCCACAGGTGATACTCTTGCTGGCCGCCAGCGCCACCGTCACGGGCGCGCCACAGTGCGGGCAGTTGAACTGGCGTGCTTTTTCTTCTTTGCTTGATTCTTCCTTGAGTCCCTTGAGCGCCAAGTCATCGAGCAGCACCGCCGTTCCCTGGCACACATCGGGAGGTGTACCGGGCGTGCCGGGCGCACCCGCATAGGTAATACTGATGACTTCGGCGTTTTCGCCGCGCAATTCCACCACATTGAACGGCTGGCCCAGCGGTGGCATTTTGGGCACTTCGCCCTGCGCGCTGATGAGCATGGCCTGCACGTTGCTTGCCACGGTAAACGGTTTGCCGTTGATCGCCGTGGTCGCGCCGAGCCTGAACCGGTCCGCTTCGGGCAGGCTGCGCTGGGTTTTCAGTGGCAGGGTGAAAACGTAAGCACCGTTGTCTTCGGCCAGCCAGCCGCTTTGCCCGTCGTCGAAGAGGGCGTTCCATTCGGCCCAGACGCCATCCGCAGCCTTGTATTGCAAACGGCCAATCAGCGTGAAATTGCGTTTGTTGTAGCTGCCGCTGGCAAACAGTTGCAAAGGGCTGTGGTCGTCGAACAGTTCGGCCATCTTGCCGATGCGTTCCAGCACGTCGCCCTGGCGCACCACCGTACTTTGGCAATAACCGCAGACGGCGTGCGTGGACTGGGCCGAGCGGAATTCAACCGGCGCGCCGCAACCCGGACACGGCGCACGGTAGGAACGTTGGGCGGCTTCGGTAGCGGCCATGAGGCAAGGCGGTCAGAGAAAATTGAACGATGAATGAACTACAGCAGCTTTTTCAGCAACTCGGCTTTTTTGGCAGAAAATTCTTCTTCGGTCAGGATGCCCTTGGCTTTCAGATCGGCCAGTTTTTCCAGCGTGGCCATCACCTCTTCGGGTTTCATGCCGGCTGGGGCCGCCGCTACCGGCGCGGCGGCCTGCTGGGGGTGCAAACCGGCCTGCAGGTTTTGCGCCAGCACCTGCCCCATGGCTACGCCAGCTCCTAATCCCATAGCGTCACCCGCAATGCCACCGCCACCGCTGCCTGCACTCTCGGCAAACTTCGGGATGGACTGTGCAGTCTGGTATTGCATGAATTTGTTCATGTCGTTGCCGATCATGCCCATGCCGATTTTCTGGTCCATGATCTTTTGCAACTCTTCGGGTAGTGACACGCTTTGCACTGTCATAGCTTCGAGCTGCAGGCCCAGTTTGAGCATTTCCGGTGCCAGTTGGGTACGCAATGCCTTGGCGAATTCCATCTGGTTGGCCGCCAGGTCCAGAAACGGAATGCCACTGGCGGCAATCGCCGTGCTGATGTTCTGCAACACCAGGCCGCGCAACTGGCCGTCAATATCGGCCACCGTGTAGGCCTCGCGCGTGCCCGAAATTTCGGTATGGAACAGCTTGGGGTCGGCGATGCGGAAGGCATAGTTGCCAAAAGCACGCAGGCGCACGGCACCAAAATCCTTATCACGGATGGTGATGGGCTGCGGCGTGCCCCATTTCTGGTCGATTTGCTGGCGGGTGCTGAAAAAGTACACGTCGCTCTTGAAGGGCGATTCGAACAATTTATCCCAGTTTTTCAGATAGGTCAAAACCGGCAGCGTTTGCGTGGTCAGTTTGTAGGTTCCAGGGCCAAACACATCGGCAATCTTGCCTTCGTTGACGAATAGCGCCATTTGCGATTCACGCACCGTCAACGAAGCGCCGTTTTGAATTTCCATCTCGTCCATCGGAAAGCGCCAGGCCAGGGTGCCATCACCCTCTTCGGTCCACTGGATGATGTCGATGAACTGCTTCTTGATGAAACTCATAAGTGACATGGTGTGTTTCTCCTTGGGTACGGTTGTCGGGTGGGTGAATGATACACAGCGCCAGGGCTGGTGCCCAACAGAAGCCGCGCCAAGGTCATGGTTTGCTATTGATTGGGGATCGATTTTCAGAGGTCCAATCAACCGCTTGCGCTTGCTGTACGTGCGGGAGTGGCTCTTGATTTAAGAGCGATGTATGTTCAACAGGGGCGGGTCTATTCAGGGCAAACTGTTCAAAAGCTTTCAGCGGCAAGGGGCGACTGAAAAAGTATCCCTGGTACGCATGGCAGTCTGAACGCAACAAAAAATCCCGTTGCAGTTCGGTTTCCACCCCTTCTGCAATAACAGACAAGCCCAGGCTCTTGGCCAACATCACGATGGTGCGGGCAATGGCCGCATCGTTGGAGTCATCCAGCACATCCCGTACAAACGATTGGTCGATTTTCAATTGATCCAATGGAAGTCTCTTCAAGTATGCCAGCGAAGAATAGCCCGTGCCAAAATCGTCCAGCGAGAAACTGATGCCGACGTTCTTCAGCGCAATCATTTTCACAATGATGTCCTGGATGTTGTCTACGAGCAGGCTTTCCGTCAGCTCCAGCTTTAGCCGTTTTGGGTCAGCGCCGGTTTTTTTCAGAGTCCCCAGCACCAGGTCCACAAAATCGTTCTGATGAAATTGCTTGGCACTGACATTCACAGCCAGCGTGAGATGCGCTAAATCTGGTTGGTTCGCCCATTCTGCCAGTTGCATACAGGCTGTTTCCAAAACCCATTGCCCCAAGGGAAGGATGAGCCCGGTATCCTCGGCCAGCGGGATAAACGACGCTGGCGAAACCATGCCGCGTAGGCGGTGCGACCAACGCAACAAGACTTCGGCGCCTGTCAAATGTCCCTGACTGGTAATTTGAGCCTGGTAGTGAAGCACAAACTGTTTTTCGGTGATCGCAGTTCGAAGATCCTGTTCCAGTGCCGCCCGTTCCATCACGGTGCTTTCCATTTCGGGATCGAAGAAACGCAACGCATTACGTCCGCTGGCTTTGGCCTTGTACATGGCAAGGTCAGCTTGCTTCATGAGTTCATCAATATCGTCGGGAGAGTCGCCAAATAGCGTGACACCAATGCTCGGTGTGCTGTGATGTTTCACCGCATGGAGGTTATATGGTTGGTTGAGTGTGGAGAGAATCATTCCCCCCACCAATTCCGCCTGAGCGGCAGCCTCGCTTGCAGTGGTGCTCAAACCAGTGAGCATCACCACGAACTCGTCGCCCCCCAGTCGCGCGACGGTATCTTCCGCACGAACACAGCCAAGCAAACGTTGCGCAACCTGTTTTAACAGCAGGTCTCCCATTTCATGGCCATGGGTGTCGTTGAGTGTCTTGAATTTGTCCAGGTCAATGAACAGTAATGCGCCGTTCTTGCCTGAACGCGCTCCAGCGGTCATGGCCTGGCGCAGACGATCCAGCAACAGCGTGCGGTTTGGCAAGCCCGTCAGTTGATCGAAGAAGGCCAGTTCCCTGATTTTTTCTTCCGCTTTTTTTCTCTCGGTAATGTCGTAATGTGTACCAATGAAATGGGTTATCTTACCCACAGCATCCTTCACCACAGAGATGGTGAGCCACTTCGGGTATATCTCACCGTCTTTTCGCTTATCCCAGACTTCGCCTTGCCAACTTCCGGTGCGACCGATGCATTCCCACATCGCACGATAAAACTCTTTGTCGTGACGACCTGACTGGAGGATTCGTGGGTTCTGGCCGATTGCTTCTTCTGCTGAATATCCCGTGGTGTCGGTGAAGGCTAGGTTGACTTTCAGGATGACTCCGTGTGCATCCGTGACCATCATGCCTTCTTGCGACTCGAAAGTGGCGGCGGCGATACGTAGTTCAGAGTCAGCTTGCATACGCTGGCGTATGCTCCGGGTCAAAATCAACCCAACACCCAAGCTGGACATGGCTACCAATACCGTGATCAGCAGTTCTCTATACCAGCCACTGAGTGTTGCATTACGCCCTAGTCCGACAATGGCGAACACAGGGTAGTCGGGCAGTTTGCGTATCGCGGTGAAGCGCTCAATGCCGTCAACAACGGATTTTGATACCACAACGCTTTCAGACTGTTTCAAGGTTATTTGTCTGGCCGAGGCTTGTCCCGTTATGACTTTGCCGAGCGCCCCTTCCAGAACAGGATGTCGGACGAGTACCTGGTTTTTTTCGTCGCGCAGAGAGATGGCATCGTCACGCCCCAGATTGATCGAGCCATAGAACGACTCGAAATTCTCGCTCAGTCCCAGGTTCGTTACGATCACGCCACCGAAGCTGCCATCAGCCAGATTGATACGACGAGCAAGCAGGATGCCCCACTTGTTGGAAACCAAGCCTTTGACGACTTCCGATATGGCCAGTTGCGCCGCAGGGTTTGATTTGAGATCAAGAAAATACTTGCGATGAGAAACATCCGTTCCAATGGCGGTGCCGAGCGAGTTGGCAAAAACAAGTCCATCCTTATCGACCACGGACATCGCCACTATCCCTGGGGTGCGCTCTTGTTTCTTGTAAAGGACTTCCTGAATGAATTGCTTGCGGCTTTCCGGAAGGTGCATCCCCAATGAAAAATCGTCTACATGTACATCATCCAGCGCTTCGAGCAATTCTGCATTGACACGCTCTATTTTGGCGGATGCATGCTGCTCAACCAGACGAACCAGCGACAACACGCGGTCACTGGCATTCTTTTCGTAGGTTTTATAGGACACCCACGTGTTGAATGACAAATAAGCAACAAGCGACGCTATGACCAGCCAGACTGCGGTAGTGTTATAACCAATGCGCTCAATCAACCATTGCTGTTTCATATGTCCAATACGTTTGCGCACGATGCGGGGATTGGTCCACTATACAAGACAAGTGCGCAGCGTGCGTCTGGCAGAGTTTGCTATTGATAGAGGATAGATTTTCAAGAACTAAATAGACCGTTTGCGCTTGCTGGATGTGCGGGAGTAGCTCTTGTTTTAAGAGCGAAATATATAATTCCGGCTTGGCGAATAATTCGGGTTTCGGCAGAATCACCACAGCGTCGAAACGTATACGACACAATCCTCTGGCATGATCCATGCTACTTAACTGAGAAATAAAGGAATAAGCTATGGTTGAAAATATGAGTATCAGGGCCAAGTTGCTGTCGCTTATTCTGGTCTCAATAGTCGTCCTGGTGGCGATTGTCGTTACCGCTTTTTATGGCCTGAGCAGCGGCAAGGCAGCGATAGTGGATGTGGGGGAAGTCCAGTTTCCCTCGATGCGCAGCTTGAACGGGATGCAGCAGGCGCAAACTATGGTGCGACTGCAACGGGCACTGACGGATAGGCATATCAACGATCCGATCAACGGCCCGGCGGCGGTGGCCAAATTGGTCGAAAGGCATACCAAAGCCTGGAAAGACTACGCCGCAGGCCTGGCAAAGTATGAATCCTTGCCAAGAGACCCCAAAGAGGAGGAATTGTGGAAGAAATTTCTCAAAGCGAATGCTGTTGCTGAGGCCAGTGATCAGGTGTGCGTTGGGCTGATGAAGGAAATCAGCAAGACACAGAACAATCCCAAACTGTACGCCGAACTGTTCCAGAAGCTCCATGAGGCCCGGTCCGTAGCGGCCTCGACATTTGCCGTCACTGAAGAGCTGTTTGATGAACTCGTGGAGGGAGATGCCAAAAATGCGACTATTGCGACTAACGAAGCCGAAGGTTCCTCCGACCACATGAAGACCATCATGGCGGTTGTTGCCGTACTGGGTGCAGCGCTCTCTATCCTGTTTGGCTGGGTCATCTTGCGCAGCACGCTCGCGCAGCTTGGGGGTGAGCCTGCCTATGTGCGTGATGTGATGGTCAAGCTCGCCGAGGGTGACTTGTCGGTAAACGTATCCACCAAGCCGCAAGACACCACCAGCATGGCATACGCCATCAAGACCGTGATCGCCAAGCTCTCGCAGGTCATCACCGAAACACAGGCTGTGGTTGGTGCCGCCGCGCAGGGCGATCTGTCCAAGCGTATCAACCTGAACGACAAAAAAGGCTATGCGCATGAATTGGGCGCCAGTGTCAATCTATTGGCCCAGACCAGTGCCACGGTCATGGGCGATGTCGGTAACGTGCTCAAGGCCATGGCCGAGGGGGATTTGACGCGGCGTGTGGATGGCAATTACACGGGGGACTTCAAGGCCTTGGCGGATGCACTTAACAGCACTCTGGACAAACTCGGGGCTACATTGTCGGAAGTCATCGACGGTGCCGGTCTGATTTTGCAAGTGTCTGGTCAGGTAGCCAGCACCTCGCAGTCGCTGTCGCAAGCCACGAGCGAGCAAGCCGCCAGCCTGGAGGAAACCACAGCGGCCATCGAGCAAATGTCGGCATCGATTGCCCAAAATACCGAAAATGCCAAGATTACCGATGGCATTGCCAAGCAATCCTCCGACGATGCCAAGAAGGGCGGCGAAGCGGTCTCGTCCACGGTCAAGGCCATGCGCGCGATTGCCCAGAAAATCGGCATCATTGATGACATTGCCTACCGCACCGATTTACTGGCGCTCAATGCCGCAATTGAAGCTGCGCGGGCAGGCGAACACGGCATGGGCTTTGCGGTGGTGGCCGCCGAAGTCAGAAAACTGGCCGAGCGCAGCCAGGTGGCCGCCCAGGAAATTGGCGAACTGGCCTCCAGCAGTGTCAAAACGGCAGAAGATGCGGGTGCCTTGCTGTTGACCATGCTGCCCTCGATCCAGAAAACAGCCGAACTGGTGCGCGAAATCACCTACGCCTCGAACGAACAATCGTCGGGCGTGAACCAGATTTCCACGGCCATGTCGCAACTGAACCAGACCACGCAACAAAATGCGGCGGCCTCGGAAGAATTGTCTGCCTCTGCCGATCAGATGAACGACCAGTCCGTTGGTTTGCAAAATCTGGTGCAGCAATTTCAACTGAACCGCATGCATGTGCAACAAGGCGTGCGGGCAATCTCCAAATCTCCCTCCTCCGTCAAGCCAGTACCTGCAAAAAAGATGGTTAAATCAACGATCGTAAAAGGTGAGCCGGACGGTTTTTCGAACTTTGTCTGACGCACACCCAAAAGAGGAGCCATCTTATGAATGCTACCGTTCCCGCGACGCTTTCTGCGCCGCACTTGCCCGCAACCACAGGCGCGGTGGCTCGTGCCGCAGCGCGCGGGCATCTCTACCTCAAATTCACGCTGGGCAGCGAATTGTTCGCCATCGACATCCAGCGTATCCGCGAAATCATCGAATACACCGCGCCCAGCGCTGTGCCCATGATGCCCGAATCCCTGTTGGGCGTTATCAATGTACGCGGCAGCGTGGTGCCAGTGATTGATCTGGCCAAACGTTTTGGCTGGGCGGCGACCGTGGTGGGTCGGCGCACCTCGATTGTGATCGTCGAGATTGCGCACAAGGAACAAATGCACGTGCTGGGCTTGCTGGTGGATCGCGTCAATGCCGTAGGCCAGATTGCCAATGACGCTATTGAGCCGGTACCCGCTTTTGGTGCCAGCATCAAAACCGAATTCATTGCGGGAATTGCCAAAAGTGACGAGCGTTTTGTTATCGTTCTCAGCATTGAGCGCACGCTCTCCATCGACGAAATCGCCATGGTGGCCTCAACCGCCAGCCACCTGGCCTGAATACAGTCTAAAAAGGAAATCAGCATGGCATGGGAAACCCAAATCAATCTGCAGGAACGCACGCTATCCATTTGCGGCGAACTCACCATTTTTTCAGTGGCCGATATTCGTACGCGCCTGCAAGAGACGCTGGCAGTGGTCGATACACTCAACATCGATCTGAGCGAAGTGACCGAAATCGACACCGCCGGACTGCAACTGATGCTGCTGGCCAAACGCAAACCGGGCAAGACCGTGGGCTTTTGCAAGCATCCCGAAGTCGTGCTGCGCCTGATTGATCTGGCCAACCTGGCCCAGACGCTTGATGACCTGCTGGTCATGCAAGCGCCGCAAAGCGCGTGAACCCCTTTTCACCCTAAAACAGATTGGATTGAACTGGCATGAAAAATTCAGCCGACTACTCGCAGGCGCTTGCTGCCTTTTCCGAGGAATCAAGAGACTTGCTCGCCGCCATGGAAGAAATTTTGCTGCGTGCCGAATCGGGCCAGAACACGCCGCAAGACCTGCACGCCTTGTTTCGTTGCGCCCACACCGTCAAGGGATCGGGGGGCATGTTTGGCTTGAATGAGGTCGTGCGCTTCACCCACGTGGTCGAAAACGTGCTTGACCGCCTGCGCAACGGTGCCATCCAGTTCAGCTCCCCCCTGATTTCCTTGCTGCTGGAATGCCAGGATCAGATGGCCACGCTGGTTTCTGCGGCGCTGGAAGACATTTCATCGCCTGAATTGACAGCCCAAAGCGACCAACTGATGGAGCGGCTCAAAGTCTGGAGTCAACCCGGCGCCGCTGCAGCGCACGCTGTGCCCATGCAGTCAGCCTCTGGCGCGCAGGAGACGGTGTCCAGCTCGGGTAGCACCGAAATCGGGGTGGATACCTGGCATATCTCGCTGCGCTTTGCCCAGCACGTATTCACCGATGGAAGAGACCCGCTGGCCTTCATCAATTACTTATCCACATTGGGCGAAATCCGGCATGTGGAAACCGTTGCCAGCCACTTGCCCGACCTCGACAACGCCGACCCGGAGATGTGCTACCTGGGCTTTGAGGTCGCGCTGTACAGCACGGCCTCCAAAAGCGAGATTGAAAGCGTATTCGAGTTTGTGGAAGACAGCGCCACCATCCATATTTTCCCGCCGCACACCAAGACCGAAGAATTTATCCAGCTGATTCAGTCCGACGAACTCGAAACCAGTCTGCTGGGAGAAATCCTGATTGCCTGCGGCACGCTCACGCGCCGGGAACTCGATGCCGCGCTCAACGCCCAGCAGACCTATTCCAAAGGCAAACGTCTTGGCGAAGTGCTGGTCGAAAATTACACGGTGGGGCCGGAGGTGGTCGATGCCGCATTGACCAAACAGCGCCAGCGTGAAGAGCGCAAGGCCAGCGAGTCCACCAACATCAAAATTCCAGCTGCCCGGCTCGATGCCCTCATTGACCATGTGGGCGAGCTAGTCATCGCCGGTGCGGGCATGTATGCCAAGGCCGACAAGGCGGGGCAAACCGATTTGCTTGAATCGGCATCCATCCTGCTGTCTTTGGTGGAAGGCATTCGGGACATGACGCTGGGCTTGCGCATGGTACCGATTGGCGAGGTCTTTGCGCGTTTTCCGCGCGTGGTGCGTGATGTCTCTGCGGAACTGGGCAAACAGATCAATCTGGTGGTAACGGGCGCCGACTCCGAACTGGACAAGTCCATGGTCGAGAAAATCGGCGACCCGTTGATGCACCTGATTCGGAATTCGATGGACCACGGCATCGAAACAGCAGATGAGCGCAAGGCCAGCGGAAAACCGCCGACAGCCACCATCGGGCTGCACGCCTACCACGAATCGGGCGCCATTGTGGTCGAGGTCAAGGACGATGGGCGGGGACTGAATACCGCCAAAATCCTGGCTAAGGCTGTAGAAAAGGGGCTGGTGGCTGCAGGCACAACCCTCACACACGAACAAATTTGCCGCCTTATTCTGGAACCGGGTTTTTCGACAGCCGAGACCGTCACCAATCTGTCCGGTCGGGGCGTGGGTATGGATGTTGCGCTCAAAAACATCGAATCCATGCGCGGCTCGCTCGATATCCAGTCCGAAACGGGCCATGGCACCACCATGCGGATTTGCCTGCCTTTGACGCTGGCCATCATTGATGGTTTTCATGTGGGCGTTGGCAGTTCGCACTACATTGTGCCACTGGACATGGTAGTGGAGTGTGTGGAGTTCCCGACGGAAAAAGGCCGCGCCGATTACATGGAACTGCGTGGCGAGGCGACTCCCTATGTCAAACTGGGCCGCCTGTTTGGTGCATCCGGCCCGGTGCAGATTCGCCAGCGGGTGGTGGTGGTGCGTTTTGCCAACCGACGCATCGGGCTGGTGGTGGACCGTATCTTTGGCAAGTGCCAGACGGTCATCAAACCCCTGGGGCCATTTTTTGAAAACGTGCCCTGCGTCTCCGGCTCGACCATTCTGGGCAGCGGCGAAGTCGCCCTGATCATTGATGTGGCCCAACTGGTGCAAGGTGTGGTCAACAACCAGCAACACACTCCGAAGCGGCTGGCAACCGGGACCATGGCGCGTTTAGAATGATGCAGCAAGGATGTACATTACTTCTTTTTTGATAGCTGTATCCGCACATTCCATGAGGCGTACGGCCTGATTTGTTAATAATTTCACGAAATCGTCATTCATGTGCAGCATGCCAGTGTTGTGTATGCTCGCCCCCTTTACTTACTTGTCTCCCGTATGGCTAAAGAAATCAAGGTGTTGATCGTTGACGATTCGGCCGTGGTGCGCGAAGTGATGCGCCAGATTTTGTCGCGTCAGCCAGATATGCGGGTGATTGGCGTGGCACACGACCCGCTGTTTGCCATAACCAAAATGCAAAACGAGTGGCCGGACGTCATCACGCTCGACATTGAAATGCCACGCATGGATGGGGTGACCTTCCTGACCAAGATCATGGCCGAACGCCCAACACCTGTGGTGATTTGCTCGTCATTGGCGATTGAGGGGACGGAAACCGCCATGCAGGCCATGGCGGCGGGCGCGGTAGCCATCATCACCAAACCTTCCTTGGGCGTGGAAAACTTTCTCAACGATGCCAGCAACAACATCGTCGATGCCGTGCGTGCGGCTGCCGCATCCAACCTGCGCAACCTGCGTCCCGGTGCCACTGCCAGGGACAGGACTGCAGCCAATGCCAGCGCTGCCGCAGCGTTGGTGCGGGACAGTAGTACGGCCATGGCGCAGACCACGGAACGTATCGTCGCCATCGGCACCTCGACCGGGGGCACCGTAGCGCTGGAGCGCGTGTTGACCAGCCTGCCCAGGGTCAGCCCAGGGATCGTCATCGTGCAGCACATGCCCCCCGGCTTTACCAAACTGTTTGCACAGCGCCTGGATGGGCTGTGCAATATTCGCGTCGAAGAGGCCCGGGACGGGCAGCGCCTCATACCGGGCCTGGCTTTGGTGGCCCCCGGCGGCCAGCACATGACCTTGAACCGCAGCGGTGCCCAGTACGTAGTGGAAGTCCGCGCCGGCCCGCCGGTCAATCGCCACTGTCCATCGGTGGATGTGCTATTTCGCTCCGTGGCCAGATTCGCCGGGCGCAACGCCATGGGTGTCATCATGACTGGCATGGGCGACGACGGCGCGCGCGGCCTGAAAGAAATGCACGATGCAGGCGCCTACACGCTGGCACAGGATGAAGCCACCTCCGTCGTCTACGGCATGCCCAAGGAGGCGGTCGCGCTTGGTGGTGTTGACCGGGTACTGCCGCTGGATGGCCTGGCTGCCGGCATACTGCAGGGGCGCAGCGCACGCGCGGCGGAATCGCGCGTTAGACCGTGAGCAAGTCCTGCCAACCCGATTTATTTCAGGAGAAAGATCATGCCCAATAAAACAATTCTTGTCGTTGACGATTCGGCCTCGCTGCGACAAGTCGTCAAAATCGCCTTGACAGGTGCTGGTTATTCGGTGGTGGAGGCTTGCGACGGCCAGGATGCATTGAAAAAAGCCAATGGCACCAAGTACCATCTGATTATTTCCGACGTCAACATGCCCAATATGGATGGCCTGGAATTTCTGGCAGCGGTCAAGCAACTGGCCGCTTACCGATTCACACCCGTCATCATGCTGACAACCGAATCCTCCACCGACAAAAAGCAGATGGGCCGCGAAGGCGGCGCCAAAGCCTGGATCGTCAAACCCTTCCAGCCCGAGCAATTACTGGCAGCAGTGGCCAAGCTGGTTATGTAGACCCCATATATTGCTCCTATAAAAATAGCTGTATCCGCACGCTGCACGGGCTTTGTAGCCTATATTCGCAGCTATAAAGGAGCCCTGCATGTCGGATTCATTCGCCCACTCTGGCGGGCATTTATTGGTGGATCATTTGCAGGCAGTCGCCCGGATGGCCGCAGATTTTTCGCAAGCATTCGATGCCACGCAGCCGACCGAGCCGACCCGGCGCTGGGCCTATCTGGCAGGTTTATGGCATGACCTGGGCAAATACCGCCCTGGCTTTCAGCGCTACGTGCAACTGTCCGACAACCCGGACGCACACATTGAAGGCAAGGTCGGTGGGCGCAAAAAAACGCACTCAGCAGCCGGGGCGTTGTGGGCGATGGAGCAATTGCCCAAACCCTATGGCAACGTGCTGGCTTACCTGATCGCCGGCCACCATTCGGGGCTGGACGACTGGGACGGCGGCCTGAAAGAGCGGCTGGCCAGCGAAGACGCCCAACTGGAGCTGAAAGACGCCTTGGCAGCCTATCCCCCCGCCAACATCCTTGGCCTGGGCGACTTCACGCCCGATTTGCGCCTGATTCCCGGTGGCGCCGACGGCTTTGCCCTGTGGGCGCGCATGCTGTTTTCGTGTCTGGTGGATGCCGACTTCCTGGACACCGAAGCGCACTTCGATAAAGACAAACCCGCCCGCCGCTCGGGCTTTCCAACATTAACGCAGATGCGCCAGGCGTTCGACGCCCACATGGCCGCGCTGCCGGTGGCCGCCACGCCGGTTAATACCCTGCGCGCCGATGTTTTGCGCCAGTGCCGCACCAAGGCAGCGTTGCCTGCGGGATTTTTCTCGCTCACCGTGCCCACAGGCGGCGGCAAAACCCTCTCCAGTCTGGCGTTTGCCCTGGAGCACGCCCAGACGCACGGCAAACGCCGCGTCATCTACGCCATTCCCTACACCAGCATCATCGAGCAAACGGCGGATGTGTTTCGCAACGTGTTCAAGTCCCTGGGCGACGAGGTGCTGATCGAGCACCACAGCCAGGCCGATGCCGCAGACAGGGACGAAACCGCCCGCAGCCGTCTGGCCTGCGAAAACTGGGATGCGCCGCTGGTGGTGACAACCAACGTGCAGTTGTTCGAGTCCCTGTTCGCCGCCAAAACTTCGCGCTGCCGCAAGCTGCACAACCTGGTGAACAGCGTCATCGTGCTGGACGAAGCGCAGCAACTGCCACCTGCGTTCTTACAGCCGATACTGGACGTGCTCAATCTGCTGGTAAAGCACTACGGCGTAAGCGTGGTGCTATGCACCGCCACCCAGCCCGCACTGAGCACCACCACCTATTTCGATGCCAGCAAAAACTTGCGCGGGTTGGAGAATGTGCGCGAGATCATCGACGATCCAGATGCCCTGTTTGATGCACTCAAGCGCGTCACTGTGACGCTGCCACCTGACTGGAATACTCCCACAGCCTGGGCCGACATTGCCGCACAGCTCAGTGCCGAAGACTGCGTGCTGGTCATCGTCAACACCCGCAAGGCAGCGCGCGAATTGCAACGTCTGATGCCCTCCGACACCCTGCACCTGTCGGCCCTGATGTGCGGCGCGCATCGCAAGGATGTCATCGCGCACATCAAGGAACGATTGATAGCCAAGCGCGAAGGGCGCGACCCCAATCCTTTGCGCGTGGTCAGCACGCAACTGGTTGAAGCTGGCGTGGACATTGACTTCCCCGTGGTCTACCGTGCCCTGGCCGGGTTGGATTCCATCGCCCAGGCCGCAGGCCGCTGCAACCGCGAAGGACGCATGAATGGCAAAGGCCGCGTGGTGGTGTTCGTGCCACCAGAGCGGCCACCGCTGGGGCATCTGCGCAAAGGTGCCGATGCCTGCATCTCCACCCTGCACGGGCAAGCGCACGACCCGCTGGCACGTAGCTTGTTCGACCGCTATTTCAGAGAGTTTTACCACTCGGTGGATTTGGACAGCCACGGTATCGCCGCCAAGCTCAAGGTGGTCCAGGGCACCCTGGCTGTACAGTTTGCCTCAGCCGCGAAAGCATTCCACCTGATCGACGACGAAGAGCAGGCCAGCGTGGTGGTGCGCTACGCCCAGCAGCACGACGAGATCGAAAAACTGCTGGGGATATTGGCGGCGGAAGGCCCACAGCGTTGGCTGATGCGCAAGCTCCAGCGCTACACCGTCAGTATCCCCAAACGGATGGCCGACAAGATGTTGGCGCAGGGAAGTTTGACGCTGCCCATGCCGGGGCTTTACGTACAGGTAGATGCAGAGAACCTTTACGACCCTGTGCTTGGCCTCAAGCCCGATGACGATGTTTACAACCCCGGTGGCTTTGCTATTTGAAGGAGAACCATGCCCAGTTTTTGCCTTGAAGTCTCAGGCCCCTTCGCCTGTTTTACCCGCCCGGAGATGAAGGTGGAGCGCGTCTCTTATGACGTGATGACACCGTCGGCGGCGCGTGCCATTTTTGAAGCCATTTTGTGGAAGCCGCAAATGCGATGGCGGGTTTCACGCATTGAAGTACTCAAACCGATTCGATGGACCAACTTGCGGCGCAATGAAGTCAGTGCTGTGGTATCGACACGCAATGTGCAGCAGGCTATGGACAAAGGCACTGGCACGCTGGGGCTGTACATCGAAGATGAACGCCAGCAACGTGCGGGCTACTTCTTGCGTGACGTGGCCTATCGCATCCATGCAGAGTTGTTGCTGGCTCCGCACTGCCCTGATCCCTTGATGAAATACACCGAAATGTTCACGCGCCGCGCCAGCAAAGGCCAGTGCGTGAACCAGCCGTATCTGGGCTGCCGTGAATTTTCAGCCGATTTCCGCTTCGTCACCGTCGATACGCCACCCGCGCAACCCATTTCCGATACCCGCGACTTGGGCTGGATGCTGCACGACATGGATTACACCCACCCGTCCGACCCGCAGCCGCGCTTCTTCAGAGGGCAAATGAACGCGGGCGTGATCGAAGTCCCCCCGTTTGAGGAGGCAGTGGGATGATTCTGCAAGCCCTTACAGAGTACTTCCATCGGAAAGATGATTTGCCTAAACAAGGCTGGATTCGTCGAAGTGCCGACTATTCAATAGTTCTTGATGAGTCTGGTGAATGCATTGCTATAGCTACATTAGGAACCGTCAATAACGGCAAAACATCACCACAGGAAATGCTGCTGCCAGCAATAGGCAAACAAGCGCTCAAACATACCAACAGCGGCAATGATGCTAACTTCCTCTGGGACAACGCCAGCTTCATTTTCGGACGAGGCAATAAAGGAGATCAAAAATTATCAGCATTCCTGATGACACTCCAACGTTGGTCTCAAGGCTTGGACGATGCAGGGATTACTGCCGTAAGGCGCTTTTGCACAACCATTCAGCAAGAACCTGGAGTTGCATCGCAACTTTTTCGGAAGTTTCAGGTTGAGGATGACTTTGAAAAACGTGATCCGGTTATCGTATTTCGATTGGTTTCGGACATTGAAGGCGTTCACGCGCGCGAAACTGTTCGAGCCACATATGAAAACCTGCTGATTGCAGCTAGCGGCGATGCTGTACGACGTGGAAATTGTTTGGTGACAGGAGCAATTGACACCCCCATTGCATCCAACGAAACTGTTATCAAGGGCGTCAGGAATGCGCAACCATCCGGTGCAAACATCATTTCGTTCAATAAACGATCATTTGAGTCTTATGGAAAGGCAGGGCGAAAAGGTGAAAATGCACCTGTCTCACTTGGCGCATCTTTTGCCTACACCACCGCGCTGAACCACCTGCTGCGCAAAGACTCACTCCAGCGCATTCAGGTGGGGGATGCGTCCACCGTATTCTGGGCCGAAAAACAGGATGCATTCGAGAGTATTTTTGGAGAAATTTTCAAAGACGACCCAGATGTAAACGCTCCTGCTGTGCAGGCACTGCTGAATGCGGTACATAGTGGCCAATGGGGTGACTCGGATGAGAACATGCGCTTTCATGTCCTGGGACTTGCCCCGAACGATGCACGCATCAGCATTCGCTTCTACCACTGCGTGACACTGCGCGAACTGGGCCAGCGTATTGCCCAGCACTTTGAAGACCTGTCGCTAGCGCGTGGCCCCCACGACCCGCAATACCCCTCGCTGTTTCGCCTGCTGGCGGCGGTGGCGGTGCAAAACAAGGCCGACAACATCCCGCCCAATTTGGGTGGCGCCATCGTGGATGCCATCTTTGCCGGGGTGAACGTGCCCTACCCCAGCTTATGGCTCAACGCCGCCGTGGGCCGTTGCCGGGCCGAGCAGAATGTTAATTACCTGCGTGCGGCGGCCATCAAGGCCTGCCTCAACCGCCAGATACGCCACACCCGACTTTCATCACCCCATCTATTCCCAGAACAGGAGTTTTCACCCATGCTTGACCATGCCAATAAAAAACCAGCCTATCGTATGGGACGACTTTTTGCCGTTCTAGAACGCATTCAAGAAGAGTCTGCAGGTGGTCCAGGTAAGTTGAATGCGACCATTCGAGATCGTTTTTATGGGGCTGCATCAAGCTCTCCAGCAACTGTATTTCCAATGCTCTTGAAGTTAAAAAATCACCATGTTTCAAAGTTGGACGAAAAAGGACGACGCATTCTTTATAGGGCCTTTGGAGACAACCGTCCAGACGATTACATAGGTCAAATCACCTCACATGTTGCGGAAATACCTTTGCATTTGAAACTGTCTGATCAAGGCCTCTTTGCCCTGGGCTACTACCACCAGCGACAAGACTTTTTCACCAAAAAAACGGACGCCATCAACAACACACCCACGGAAGGAACCCAAGAATGAACCCCGACAAAAATCTTGCCAGCCGCTACGATTTCGTTCTTATTTTTGATGTCAAAGACGGCAACCCGAACGGCGACCCCGATGCCGGCAACATGCCACGCCTGGATGCCGAATCCGGGCATGGTCTGGTGACCGATGTGGCCCTCAAACGAAAAGTGCGCAATTTTGTGGGTCTAGTCAAGGCCGACGACAACGCCGAGCCGCCCGCCGACAGCTTGCGTTTTGTCGAGCCTCTGCCTGCGGGTCAGAAGCGCTTTGAAATTTATGTGCGTGAAAGAGCAATTCTTAATCTGCAACATCAACGCGCATATTCAGCATTACAACTGGATGTAGCCCAGGAGGAGCAAGCGGAGGCTGCTATTGAAAACACAGCATTGGAAGCAAAGAAGAAAAAGCCGGCCAAGGGCCAGCGCAAGAGCAATGTTGATGCTGAGGCGTTGGCAAGGCAGTGGATGTGCCAGAACTTCTTTGACGTGCGCACGTTCGGTGCGGTCATGTCTACTGGGGCTATGAAATGTGGGCAAGTACGAGGCCCAGTGCAGCTTACCTTTGCCCGTTCGGTAGAACCAATCATTGCGCTGGAGCATTCCATATCTGTGTGCGCAGCACGGATGGAGGACAAGCCTATTGAGGCGCAAATTGGAATTCAAGGCCGCAAGCACACCGTACCCTACGGCGTGTATGTGGCGCATGGCTTCGTCTCCTCCTTCCTGGCCAAGCAAACCGGGTTTGACGATGACGACCTTGAACTGGTGTTTCAAGCGCTGACACAGATGTTCGAGCATGATCGCTCTGCCGCGCGCGGTGAAATGTCCACGCGCGGACTGTACGTTTTCAAGCACGACAGTGAACTGGGCAATGCCCCGGCGCACGTCTTGTTTGACCGTCTCAAGGTCGCGGCCAAGGAGCAAGAAACAGTGACCCGCAGCTTTGATGCCTATGCCGTAACATTTGACGGCCAGGGTTTGTCTGTGGGGCAGTCGGTGCAAGCTGCGCCGGGTGTGACCTTGATAAGGAAATGCTGAAATGACCGAAATTGTCTTTGTAGTTGAAGCAGCTCCCGAAGGCGGTTTTACTGCCCGCGCTTTGGGTGCGTCCATTTTCACCGAGGCGGACACCGAAGCTGAATTGCGCACCGCTGTGCAGGACGCCGTGCGTTGCCACTTTGACGAGGAACAGATGCCAAAAGTCATCCGGCTGCATTTTGTACGCGATGAGCTATTGATCGCATAGGCATCGGTATGCGTCTACCGCGTGATTTAACCGGCGCCCAGCTGATCCTTGCCTTGGCAGCATTCGGCTATCGACCCACCCGGCAAACAGGTAGCCATGTGCGGCTGACATGCGAAACACCCGCGCAGCACCACATCACCGTTCCCTTGCACGATCCTTTGCGCATAGGCACGCTGGCCGCCATATTGTCAGCCGTGGCCAATGCCCAAGGGATGACACGTGATGCATTGCTGCTGCAGCTATTGGCTTGATGGGGATTACACATCACCATGACTCCCGCGCCTGAACCGATCCCGTTATCTGCCTTGCAACACTGGCGCTATTGCCCGCGCCAGTGCGGTTTGATTCATCTGGAACAGGCGTTTGATGACAACGTGTACACCCTGCGCGGGCAGGCGTTGCACGCCACGGTGGACCAGCCCGGCGTGGCAAGCGCCAAGGGCGTGCGTGTAGAGCGCGCCTTGCCGCTGTGGCATGACACGCTGGGTTTGATTGGCAAGTCGGATGTGGTTGAATTTCTGGCTGGCGGCGTGCCCTATCCCGTGGAATACAAAAATGGCAGCCGCAACAAGGATGCCGACATTGCCACCTGTGACGACCTGCAACTGGCCGCCCAGGCACTGTGCCTGCAAACCATGACGGGCACAAGCGTGCCGGAAGGCGCCATCTATTACGCCAGTTCCAAACGCCGACGTGTGGTGCCCATCACGGACGCATTGCACGCAGACGTGGCGCAAACCACCGAGGCTATTCGCCAAATGTTAGCCAACGGCGTACTGCCGCCCCCATTGCATGGGACGCTGGCGGCCAAGCGCTGCAAAGGCTGCTCGCTACAGGAACGCTGCCAGCCGCAGGCTACCCATGCAAACATGCTGGCCGCACGCGCTGCCTTGTTCGATCCCGATGCCTGACTGTCTGGCAGTAAGCCCATTCGACCATGCAACTCCTCAACACCCTGTACATCACCACCCTTGACGCTTATCTGCACCTGGACAATGATACCTTGCGTGTCGAAGTCGAGCGCGAAACCAAGCTGCGTGTGCCTTTACACCACCTGAGTTCGGTCGTATGTTTCGGGCATATCCATCTTTCTGCCCCATTGATGCACCGCCTGGCCCAAGATGGCAAGGCACTGGTGCTGCTGGATAACAACGGGCGCTTCAAAGCCCGACTGGAAGGCGCAGTCAGTGGCAATGTGTTGCTGCGGCAAGCCCAGTTCCAACGTGTGGCCGATCCCGCGTTTACGCTCGACATGGCTCGCGCCAGCGTGGCTGGCAAGATAAAAAACAGCCGTCTGGTGTTGCAACGCGGTGCGCGTGAAGCCAAGGCGGAGGATGAAGCCCAAGTGCTCACCCGTCTTGCTGATGATCTGGGTGCATCCTTGCGTGCTTTGCCCACTGCGGCTGATCTGGACAGTCTGCGCGGCACGGAGGGCGCTGCTGCGCGCCAGTATTTCAGTGGTCTGAATCTGCTGGTGCGCCAGGATCAACGCGCAGCCTTTGCCATGGACGGACGCACACGGCGGCCACCACGGGACCGCTTCAATGCGCTCTTGTCTTTCTTGTATTCCATGTGGATGAATGACTGCCGTAGCGCACTGGAAGCGGCGGGTCTCGATCCACAGGTCGGCTTTTTGCACGCCTTGCGTCCCGGTCGCGCCGCCCTGGCGCTGGACTTGATGGAAGAATTCCGCCCCTGGGCTGACCGGCTGGCCCTCACCCTCATCAACCGTGGCCAGCTTGGTGCCGATGATTTTGCTGTGCGCGAGGGCGGCGCCGTCCTGCTGGAACCCCAAGCCCGTAAAGCCGTGGTAGTGGCATACCAGGAGCGCAAGAAAGACGAAATCACCCACCCCTTGCTGGCGCAGTCCGTGCCCTTGGGTTTGGTTCCGCTGGTCCAGGCACGCTTGCTGGCGCGGGCGATGCGTGAAGATGGTGCGCCCTATGTGCCATTCGTAACCAAGTAAGGAGCGCAGATGCTGATTCTTGTCTGCTACGACGTTAACACCGAAACCAAAGAAGGCCGCCGCCGTCTGCGCCGCGTGGCGCGGGTATGCGAGGCAACGGGTCAGCGGGTGCAAAAATCGGTATTTGAATGCCAACTGGACCTTGCCAAGTTTGAGGAGCTGGAGCGACAACTGCTGGCAGAAATCGACCCCAAACTGGATTGCCTGCGCCTGTACCGCATTCCAAAAACACGCGGCTATGAAGTGCTGGAGTATGGCGTTTTTACTGCGGTCGATTTTGACGGGCCACTGGTGCTGTGATCGTCGTTGCATCGGGGCAATAGGCACGTGGTATGCTTCGCCACGCGAACCCCAAGTGATCGCTTTTCACCCAAGGGGTTCGCGCTCTTCGTAAGCTATTGTTTTGTCTGGATATTTTTTGCACCCTGTATCTTTTTACGTTGTGAAGCATGCGCTGACCGCAAGGTTCGCGCAAATGCACGAAAAAATCGTTCATTAACAATACGTTAGCCGCGAAGGGGTTCGCCCGCCAGCGATGGCGGGCGCGGATTGAAACGGCCTGGTGGTCTGCGGCCTGGCCCTTGCCGTCGGTTCGCCCGCCAGCGATGGCGGGCGCGGATTGAAACCGCGCAAGTGCGCGGAGCCCCACCCCAAACAACAGGTTCGCCCGCCAGCGATGGCGGGCGCGGATTGAAACATCAATGCGTTGGCTGAATTTGAGATTGCGAATCGGTTCGCCCGCCAGCGATGGCGGGCGCGGATTGAAACTTGCCAGCGCCGTAGCCCTGCTCCAGGTCGTTGTGGGTTCGCCCGCCAGCGATGGCGGGCGCGGATTGAAACAACGTCATAGGCGAGAACGTTGGTGTGATAGCCACGGTTCGCCCGCCAGCGATGGCGGGCGCGGATTGAAACCAGTCCGATGTCTCCAGCGCCTATTTGCGTCGAGGGTTCGCCCGCCAGCGATGGCGGGCGCGGATTGAAACGTCGATCTTGGCGGCGTGAGCGTCGAGCCTGAGAGGTTCGCCCGCCAGCGATGGCGGGCGCGGATTGAAACAGATCAACGCTATCGCCCAGCTTGCCCAGTGCCTGGGTTCGCCCGCCAGCGATGGCGGGCGCGGATTGAAACATTGAGGATTGCAAGCTGTGGGCTGGCATCATGAAGGTTCGCCCGCCAGCGATGGTGGGCGCGGATTGAAACATTCTGCTATTGGTCTTGTATGAATGGCTGGCATGGTTAGAATGGAATGGAGCGGGCGGTTGTTTCCAATGGGAATGGTTGTAGGTCGAAAGGCATGCATGATCCGGTTCGAATCCGGCGCCGCTTGCTCCCGTCTCTGATGCGGTGTACCCCGATGGGTAAGGGGGCGGGCCACCGTTGATGCCGGTTCGAATCCGGCCCCGCATCAGAGGCTCCCCTCAATCAAATCGTAGCCATGACCAATCATGGCCCGGATACCCGAAAGGTCAACCTTTCGGCCAGTTTCAACAATGTTGACGAGGCCAAGTTTCTTGACACGGTAATTGACACGGATAACCACTTTCTTGGCCTGCTCTTCGGTTTCAAAGAAAAGCAAAAAAGCCGGTTCGTTGGGATGTGTCGAGTCAAGTATTACCGCGCCAGGCTGAGTAAGCAGCTTCGGCAGGCCTTTGTACCAATCAACATCTAAAGCGTCTTTCTTGGCATCCCTGAAGGTTCGCCCGCCAGCGATGGCGGGCGCGGATTGAAACTGGCTAGAATCAAGTGGAGCGGGCGGTTGTTTCCAATGGGAATGGTTAGTGGTCGGTTTATTCCGGTCCTATGATCCGGTTCGAATCCGGCACCGCTGCTCACTCGGTTCGCCCGCCAGCGATGGCGGGGCGTCCCACTTAAAGCGGGGCAGTTACGGCACTTTGTGGGAGTGGCGGGAACCACGAAATTGTGCGCCTTCCGGCGCTCGATGGAAAACTCCCATTCAAAGCCAAAGTGCTCCTGATACAATAGCTGCTACCGCTTATCCTATAAGGCTTACAGCCCGATTTGCCATGAAAAAACACCCGAAAACGGCCCGTTTGGGTGCCGCATGGCGGTGTCAGCATCGCCTTGACCTGTTTTGAAGGGCAAAATTCAAGGCAAATCTGGCTGTACGCCTTATACAACAAGCGGGAGGCGCTATGTTTTTGTATAGAGTGGTGAGAGCCACAAATTCGCGCCTTCCGACGATCCCACAGGAATCACATCCAGCCTGCACGGGAATGACAATGCATTGCCTGTCCCGCCTTAAGTGGAAAGCCGATGGCGGGCGCGGATTGAAACACGAACGCAGTATCCCGGTCGGTATATGGCATTGCAGTGTTGTGCGGTGTTGTGCAGCTCTGGCGCCGTTTGAGGTGTTTTTGGCGCAGTTTTGGCGCAGTTCCTGGCGATCTGCGCCACGGGGAGCGAAGGTTGTCAGGTTGTCGGTGGGTGTCAGCCTCCTTCAATCGGATTGGCCAGCACTTCGCCGCCCAGCGCTTCGATCAAGTCTGGAATCAGCTTGCTGAGTTCGCCGGTGGCAATGGCGACATCGGCATCGAAATCGTCGTCTTTGCCATCGGACGGGCTGGACGCGGCACCTTCAAATACGCTTTCAAGAAAAGCAATCTTTTTGAGTTGCATGGTGTCGGTCAACACGAAGGACACGCGCTCGGCCCAGGTCAGCGCCAGCCGGGTGGGCACCTTGCCCATGGCGATGTGCTGGCTGACTTCATCGGTATCGAGCGAGTGGCGGGTATAGCGCACGGTTGCACCGGAGTCGTCGGCGGCCTTGAGTTCACATTCCTGATCCACACTGAAACCCGGCGGGCTTTCTTTAGTCGAGAGCCACAGTGACATGGCGGTGGATGGCGCCGTTTTGGTGTTGATGGGGCGTGCCGCCAGTCCACTGATGGCCTTGATCAGGCAGGTCATCAGCTCATCGGCGCGCGATTCGCTTCCGGCATCGGTCAAGAGCAAGCCTCGCGACGGATCAACCCAGATTTGCGTGCTGGACTGCTTGCTAAAGGCCATGGGCAGCAGGGACAGACGCACTTCATCGCTGATGTCGCTTTTTTCCCTTTTGCCCGGTTTGCGCCCGGTGCTGGCTTCAATCTGGTCCATGCGCTCTTGCACCTTGCGCTTGATGACCGATGCGGGCACCACCTTGACTTCCATCATCAACTTCAGCAGCCACTGGCCAGCGACGACCTCGACCAAAGCGCCGTGGGCATGCCCGCGCGGGGGCACCCAGCCGATGGATTTTTCCTGCGACGCACTGCATTCCACGTACTGCGCACTTGCCAGCGCCTCTTCCAGAAGAGCCAGCTCGGTGGGCCAGCCGGAAACGCGAAACATCATCAAATTTTTGAACACGGTATTGCCTTTGTGATTGGAATTGCTTAAAACGGTTTTTCGAGGGGACGTATTGTGACTGCAACGCAGCACTATGCGATGGAGTGGGGGCAGCATTGTGCGCCGGGCACAAAAAACCCGTCTTGTGCGCATACTGGATGCTGTCGACGGAATCCTGGCACGCGAATCGTTGCCGAAACGGTTCGGGTAACGTCTGGTCAAATGTATCATTGAACGGAAATGGAGGATGAAAAATGGATAACACCGAAATGGTTTACGCGGGATTCTGGGTAAGAGTTGGCGCATCGATCATCGACACGGTACTGCTAATGCTCGTCAGCGGCCCTTTGCTCATTGCCATCTACGGGTGGTCCTACTTCGATCCGGAGGAAACCGAGGTGATTGCAGGATCGGCCGACTTCCTCATCTCGTGGGTATTTCCCGCACTCGCAGTTATCACTTTCTGGATCATGAAACAAGCCACTCCCGGAAAAATGGCAATTTCCGCGCGCATAGTGGATGCCGTCACCGGACAGCCCCCGTCGGCTGGGCAACTCGTGGGCCGGTATCTTGCGTACTTCATTTCAGTACTTCCTCTTTGCCTGGGCCTGTTCTGGGTCGCATTCGACCGCAGGAAGCAAGGCTGGCACGATAAATTGGCAGGAACCGTTGTTATCAGAACGGTTCGCCATGGCCCCGAGCCTGTGCGTTTTGCAAAGCCCGATGAGTCGGTCTGACAAGGGCTGCACAACGATCTACCCGATTCCAATCAAAAGGTCCGCACGAAATCCGTTTTGTTCCTGTTTGCGTGCGTAGCCCAGCGGATTGGCTACCACACGGCAGCCTTGGTGCCGATAGTCGCTGGGGGCGTGCAAATGGCCGTGCAGCCAGAGTTGTGCCAGGGGTAACAAGTCGTCCAGCGCGTTGCAAAAGCCAGCGGTGCCGGGGGTGTGACCGTAGCGTGGATCGGCGCTGCGCAAACTGGGGGCAAAGTGGGTAATTACCACCGTGGAGCCAGCAAACGGCAACGCCAATGCCGCGCGCAGCCACTCTTGGCACTCCAGTCCCAGCTCGCGCACACCCTGCGCCAGCAGAGGCTGGCCGTTGCGCGTTGTCAGGGTTTTTCGCAGGTAGTAATTGGCGGCGCGAAAGGCTTGTTCACGGGCCTTGAGTTGCCGGGCCAGCAGGTTAGGCGCTTGCTCGGTGATTTTCTGGATGGCTTGCTGCAGCGGCGGCCTGGTAGTGCTTTGGGCGCTTTGGCGTCTGGGTTCATTGTCAACGGATGGCCCTAATGCATCGAAATCGGTCCACAACGTAGTGCCGATAAAGCGCACGCCAGCAAGCTGCACGCTGCTGCGCTCCAGCCAGATCAACCCCAGGCGCGCGCAGGTGGCGCGCAGGCGCTCCTGGGCTGCATCGAAATCCTGTGCATCGTATTCGTGGTTGCCGGGGACAAAAATAACCGGCGTTGGCCAGCCGTTGTGCGGTGAAAACCGCTCCAGTCCGAAATCGGGGTCGGTCAGCAGCGATCCCTTCTGGTAGGAGCCAATGTCTCCGGCCAACACCAAAAGGTCGGCACCGGCCAGTGGCTGTGCCCGCCACTGGGGATGCGCTTCCAGATGCACATCGGATAGCAACTGGATTTTCATGGTGCAATGGCTATCCGATCTTTGCTCTTGGATACGAAAAAGCCACCGGGCTGGGGTGGCTTTTTCAGTGGTGGGTAGCCTGTGCAAGGCTACGGCTTCAGGCCGCCAGGCTCTTTTCCAGCCGGGCCTTGGTTTCGACCAGTTCCTGGGGCAGGTGGTACGCCAGCTGGTTGAAGAGTTCGCTGTGCAGGCCAATTTCTGCCTTCCAGGCGTCCTTGTCCAGACTGGTGACGACTCTGAACTGCTGCTCGCTGAAATCCAGGCCATTCCAGGTGATTTCAGCGTACTTGGGCATGACGCCAAAACCAGTATCCTCGCCTGCAGCACGGCCTTCAATGCGGTCGATGATCCACTTGAGCACGCGCATATTGTCGCCATAACCAGGCCAGACAAAGCTGCCGCTTTCGTCTTTGCGGAACCAGTTGGTGGTGTAGATCAGTGGCAATCTGGCGCCAGCCTTGGTCAATTTGTCGCCCATATTCAGCCAGTGCTGGAAGTAGTCGCTCATGTTGTAGCCCATGAAGGGCAGCATGGCAAACGGGTCACGGCGCACCACACCGGCCTGGCCTGCAGCGGCGGCGGTGGTCTCGGAGCCCATGGTGGCGGCCATGTAAACGCCTTCCACCCAGTTGTGCGCTTCAGTCACCAGCGGCACGGTGGTCGAGCGGCGTCCGCCAAAGATGAAGGCATCAATCGGCACCCCATCGGCATCGTCCCATTGGGGATCGAGTGCCGGGTTGTTGATGGCTGAGACGGTGAAGCGGGCATTGGGATGTGCGGCCTTGGCGCCGGTTTCCTTGGCAATTGCCGGTGTCCAGTCCTTGCCCTGCCAATCGATCAGGTGATCGGGAAACTTGCCGGTGTCTTTTTCCATGCCTTCCCACCATATATCGCCGTCGTCGGTGAGGCCGACATTGGTGTAAATGACGTTCTTGTTCAGGCTGGCCATGCAGTTGGGGTTGGTCTGGAAGTTGGTGCCGGGAGCCACGCCAAAATACCCGGCTTCCGGGTTGATGGCGTACAGTTTGCCGTCGGCACTGGGTTTGATCCAGGCGATGTCGTCGCCAATGGTGGTGACTTTCCAGCCATTAAAGGCAGCAGGCGGCACCAGCATGGCGAAATTGGTCTTGCCACAGGCGCTGGGGAAGGCGGCCCCGAAGAAATATTTTTTGCCTTCGGGACTGGTAACGCCCAGCACCGTCATGTGCTCGGCCAGCCAGCCCTGGTCGCGGCCCATGTTGGATGCGATGCGCAGGGCAAAGCACTTCTTGCCCAGCAAGGCGTTGCCACCATAGCCCGAGCCGTAGGACCAGATTTCGCGTGTTTCGGGGTAATGCACGATGTACTTGGTCTTGCTGCACGGCCATTTGACATCCGCTTGACCCGCTGCCAATGGAGCGCCAACAGTGTGCATGCATGGAACAAATGCGCCGTCCGTGCCCAGCACGTCAAATACCGCTTTGCCCATGCGGGTCATGATCTTCTGGTTCACGGCCACGTAGGCGCTATCGGTCAGTTCAATGCCAATATGGGCAATGTGCGAACCCAATGGGCCCATGGAAAACGGCACCACGTACATGGTACGGCCTTGCATACAGCCGTCAAATAGCGCCGGTGTGCCATCGTCCTTGCCGGTTTGCAGCAGTTTGCGCATCTCGGCGGGATCCATCCAGTTGTTGGTTGGCCCGGCGTTTTCCTTCTTTGCGCTGCAAATGAACGTGCGGTCTTCCACGCGCGCCACGTCGCTGGGGTCGGAGCAAGCCAGGAAGCTGTTGGGGCGTTTGACCGGATTGAGTTTTTTGAAGGTGCCCGCATCGACGAGTTTCTGGCACAGGTTTTGGTATTCTTCGTCGGAGCCATCACACCAGTAAACGGCGGCAGGCTTGGTCAGCGCGACCATACCGGCCACCCAGGCGATCAACTTGGGGTTTTTAACGTAACTGGGTGTGTTGATATCTATGCCCATAAGGGAACTCCTAATAAAGAACTTGAATTTATGTGAAAACGAATGCCAACGAAACGGGACATTCAAAGCAAGTGAAGGTTACACCAAAAGCCGCGCTATTCTCGCACCAAAGCGCACATTTCTCAGACCCGTAACCGGGAGGATAGTGTCAATGCACCACCTCCTATCGGCAGAATTGTTTGGCTGGTGGTGCGCTAGGCGTGGCGACCTTCAAAAGTTGGCGTGCAAAGCTTCCGGGGCGCGTCCGGGAGAGAGGATGGAAAAGGATGGAAAAGGATGGAAAAGGCAATGGTCGACAAAATGACAAAGATATGAACACAGGTACAACCCCAAGAACCCCAGGGTCAAGCCGACTCTGGCATCCAAACGGCCCCATCGTTTTGCCCAAGGCCGTTCAGGTCGATGTTCCGGGTCTGTTGGCTATTGGCGCTGATCTGGAGGTTCCTACGTTGCAGCGCGCCTACAGTAACGGCATTTTTCCGTGGTTTGGCGAACATCAGCCCATTCTCTGGTGGAGCCCCGATCCGCGCATGGTCTTGCAAGTTGCCAGATTCCGCCTGCATCGCTCCTTGCGTCGGGCGTTGGTCCGGTTTATCAACGATGCCCGCTGCGAAATACGCTTTGATAGCGCATTCCCGGCTGTCATTCAAGCCTGCGCCAGCACACCGCGCCGTGGTCAATCCGGTACCTGGATTTTGCCGGATATGGTCAGTGCATACACCCGCTTGCATGCTGCCGGTCTTGCGCACAGTGTGGAAGTCTGGTGCGATGGTGAGTTGCTTGGGGGCTTGTATTGTGTTGCCCTTGGCCACGCTGTGTTCGGCGAATCCATGTTCGCTCGTATTCCGGATGCATCCAAGATCGCATTGGCTGCTTTAGTATGTTTTTGTCGCGAACATGGTATTGCCTGGATTGATTGCCAACAAAACACCGCCCATCTGGCATTCATGGGCGCTGCAGAAATGCCACGTGATGTTTTTTTGCGGCATATGCAGCAAGCGCAGGATGCGCCTGGCGTTGACTGGCGTTTTACACCACTATACTGGCACCACGTTTTGTCTGCCTGAACCAAGCACCGTGACAGACCTTAAAGACCTCCCATTGCATGTGTTGCAGTTCTACACGACTGCAGCTTACGAGTGCAGTTATCTGCCCGACAGGACTGCCCGTTCGGAAGTCGTGGGTGTTTCCAACCATTTACTCAGTAATTCCACGTATTCGGATTTGATCGCGCGGGGTTTTCGCCGCAGTGGCACATTTACCTACCGTCCCAGTTGCGATTTTTGTCAAGCGTGCAAGCCGCTGCGTGTGCTTGCCGATCAGTTCCAGGCCAGTCGCAGCCAACGCCGAGCCTGGCGGCAGCACCAATCCTTATCGGTGCGCGTGTCGAAACTGTGTTTTGTTCCGGAACATTACGCCTTGTACCTGCGTTACCAAAATGCGCGCCATCCCGGAGGCGGGATGGATCTCGACTGTGCGGATAAATACAGGCAATTCCTGCTGCAAAGCCATGTCAATTCACGCCTGGTCGAGTTTCGCGCGCCAGGTCGCAACGGTGTCTTGAAAATGGTTTCGGTGATTGATGTTCTGGAAGACGGCCTGTCGGCGGTCTACACATTTTTCGACCCGGATGAGGCTGCCAGTTTTGGCACCTTCAATATCCTTTGGCAAATAGAGCAGGCGAAGAACCTGCGATTGCCTTTTGTGTACCTGGGGTATTGGATACAAGATAGCCCCAAGATGAACTACAAAGCCCGCTTTCAGCCTATGCAGTTACTCATCAACGGTGAGTGGACCCCATGCCTCCCCGTTGTTGATGGCTCCCCGTAGGGGAACCGTTTTTGGGTTATTTGCTGCCCAATAGTGCGTCCTTGAGCTTGAAATCTGCCGGCACCGGCCCCAGCCAGATCGACATCATCCCTTTGAAAAATTCGGGATCCTTGAACGGCTCGCCTTGCTGCTTGCCTTTGACGGTGATGGTCAAGCCGGTACCCGGAACCCAGTCCATCACAATGGTTTCACCGGGAAGCAAAACCTTGTTGGACTTTTCATTGAATATCTCCCCCATGCGCATCAGGCCGGGCACCAGTTTAGAGAGTTCGGACCTGGGCACGTTATCCTCAACGCCTCGGGTGAGCAATTTACCCAACGGGCCGGCCTCAATCTCGCGCAGCAGCGTCATGGTCAAACGCTTGGGGCCGGGGGCTGCCACCAGCTCGTCAAGCGAGGATACCTTCTTTGTTGTATAAAGGTCACACACATAGACCTTGAATGGCCCTTTGTAACGGATACCTGCTCCATTCAGTTGCAACTTGACGCCAGCAACCATGGCGCTGTCTTCGACCTTAACCCCGGCAATGGTGATGGGTTCCGCACCGGCAGCTGTGCCCAGAAGCAATGCCGTGGCAAAAATGGCTAATGATTTTGAGTAACGCATAGTGAGTCCGTCGTGGTAATTAGGAGGAAATTAGGTTGAATATACTAATTGTGCACCGATTGTGCCCATTTGGCGCATTCAAAATCAAGCAAAAGCAGCGCATGTTGCTGGTTTGCGCCAGTGTGGCGTCCATGAAAGGTAATTGATCCGTGATTTCCGAGACCGAATTCCATACCCTGCGCGCGCAGGGTTTCAATCGTATCCCTTTGGTGCAGCAGGCATTTGCCGACCTGGAAACGCCTTTGTCGCTTTACCTGAAGCTGGCGCGGTCGTCCGGTCAAGCCACGGATGCCGACACAGGGGCGTACAGTTTTTTGCTCGAATCGGTGGTGGGCGGAGAGCGCTTTGGCCGCTACAGTTTTATTGGCCTGCCAGCACGCACACTGGTGCGCGCCAGCGGTTTTGGCGCTGCAGCGCGCACCGAAGTGGTCCGCGATGGCGTGGTCGTGGAAACATCTTCCATCAATCCACTGGACTTCATTGCGCAATACCAGCAGCGCTTCAAGGTGGCATTGCGCCCCGGTTTGCCACGTTTTTGCGGGGGGCTTGCCGGGTATTTTGGTTATGACGCAGTACGCTATATCGAAAAGAAACTGGAGGCCACATGCCCACCCGATGAACTGGGCTGCCCCGACATCATGCTACTGCAGTGTGAAGAGCTGGCGGTGATCGACAACCTCTCGGGCAAGCTGTATCTGATCGTTTATGCCGACCCCGGTCAGGAGCAAGCCTACGCGCGTGGCGCCCGGCGTTTGCAAGAACTCAGGGAGCAGCTGGCGCAAGCCATTGCGATAGCCCCCATCCAGCCAAGCCCCCATTTTCCGGTGCAACGCGACTTTGCCAAGACCGACTATCTGGCAGCGGTGGAGCGCGCCAAGGAGTTGATTGCCCAGGGCGACTTCATGCAGGTGCAAGTTGGTCAGCGCCTCAAGAAGCGTTACACCGAGTCCCCGCTCTCCCTGTACCGCGCACTGCGCTCGCTCAACCCCAGTCCGTACATGTACTACTACCATTTCGGCGATTTTCACGTGATTGGCGCTTCACCCGAAATCCTGGTGCGCCAGGAGCAGGTCAACAGCACCGACGGCAACAGCCCGGAGCAAAAAATCACCATCCGTCCCCTGGCGGGAACACGTCCACGCGGCGCCACACCAGAGCTGGACCTGGCAGCCGAAGCGGAGCTGGTGGCCGATCCCAAGGAGCGCGCCGAACACGTCATGTTGATCGACCTGGCGCGCAACGATATTGGCCGCATCGCCAAAATTGGCAGCGTCAAGGTGTCCGATGCATTTTGCGTGGAGCGCTACAGCCACGTCATGCACATCGTCAGCAATGTCGAAGGCATCCTCCTGGACAATATGAGCAATATGGACGTGCTCAAGGCAACCTTCCCGGCAGGCACCCTCACCGGCGCGCCCAAGGTGCATGCCATGGAATTGATCGACCAGCTTGAGCCCATCAAGCGCGGTATCTATGGTGGCGCCTGCGGCTACCTGAGTTACGCCGGAGACATGGACGTGGCCATTGCCATTCGCACCGGCATTGTCAAAAACCAGACGCTCTACGTGCAAGCTGCTGCCGGTGTGGTGGCCGACAGCGTTCCCGAGCTGGAATGGAGAGAAACCGAGGCCAAGGCGCGCGCCTTGCTGCGCGCCGCCGAGCTGGTGGAAGAGGGGCTGGAGTAAACAATATGGCTGACATCAAAATCCACCATTGCAACAGCCTGACCGAGGTGCGCACGCACATCGACGCACTCGATACACGTATCGTGGCCTTGCTGGCCGAGCGCAGCGGCTACGTACAGCAGGCCGGACGCCTCAAGGACAAGGTGGAGCAGATAGTCGATCAGCCACGCATCGAGGCCATCATCGCACGGGTACGCAGCCAGGCACGCGAACACGGCGCACCCGAAGCGGTGATGGAAGCCACATACCGCGCAATGATTGCCGCTTTCATCGCGTTCGAGCGTGACGAGTTTGTGCGTTTACATGCCAAACACCAGGAGCTGAAAACTGTTACTTGAATTCTATTCAGAACCGCCTATAATTACTCGTAATGAGTAATTATCGCATCAATGAATTTGCCGCAAGAGTTGGCCGCTCGGTTCAAACGATTCGTCGTTGGGAGCGTGAGGGCAAGCTGATAGCGAAGCGCCTGCCGTCGGGTCATCGGTATTTCGATGAATCGGACGTGCGTTTATTGTTGGGCGGTGCGCCAGATAAGAAAAGCATTGTGGTCTATTGCCGTGTCAGTAGTGCCGGACAGAAAGATGATCTAGCCTCACAAATAGCGGCGATGCAAGCCTATTGCTTGGCAGGTGCGATTCCGGTTGATGAGTGGGTGCAAGAGATTGGCGGCGGGATGAATTTCAAACGCAAGCGTTTCTTATCCATTATTGACCGTATCCAACGTGGCGAGATTGTGAAATTGATAGTCGCCCACAAGGATCGTTTGATGCGATTCGGGTTTGATTTGTTCAGCCACATTGCTGCTGAAAACGGCTGCGAGATTGTTGTGGCTAATCAGGAATCACTGTCACCGCAGCAGGAAATGGTAGAAGACCTGATGGCTATCGTTCACACCTTTAGCTGCCGACTGTACGGAATGCGAAAGTATCACAAGGTCATCAAAGAGGATTTCCCCCAATATAAGCTGGGGCATACCCAAGAGGAGCTGCAATGAACGTCACGCGCATTCTTCAAGCGGATGTACCGAAAGGCCTTGCAGCCATTTGCAATACCTTGGGCTTTGTCCGGGCGGATATTTGGCGGCGCTATGGTGCGCTCAAGAATGTCGGTAAAAGCAATCAGGATATACGCGTTGAAATCGCAGCGGGGGAATACTACACCGGCTTGCCGGTTGATGGAACCATCCGCAACGAAACTACCAAGGACATCATTAACGATATTCTGACGTACAAAGCAGCGGCTAGGTCTTTGGTTCGTCAGGCTATCCACGCACGAACCAAAGACAAAGCCGAACAGAAGCGGCTCTACACCCTGCTGCGCGAGGATAAATGGCAAACGGACAACTTTCTACACCGTCAGATGCGCAAGCATTTCCGGCATGGAAGGTCAACGGTTGCCAACCAGTTCATCGTCCGCTCTGACAAGCAATCATCGAAAGTGGTTGATGGTCAGTTGGCTATCACAGCCCGTATCGCCAAGAAGTACGGCAACGATATAACGCTGCTTTGAACGTGTTGGCAAGACTAGGCGACAACGAGATTTCTCGCTTCACTCCCTACAAGGAAGTACGTCGAGTCCTGCTGGCACGTTCTCCGGCGCAACTGAGCGTCAATAGGCTTGAGTTGGGTGCGCAAGCACGTCAACCAAGTGCGGATAAATCATGTATAGCTTTGAATAGCTTTTCATGGACAGTGACTGCGATGGTCACGGTAGTTTGAGCAGCTACCGGGGTGAAATAAGCTAAGGCTCATATTGGTTTTTGCGTTTGCGTGGAAAATCACGGCCCGTGCGTATCTCGCATACCCAGCACGCCACCGAAGGTAACACCGCCATGCCATCCACGCCCAATACGCCCAGTACCCCCAATACCGGCACATCGAATCCCCATGCACGTCCGGTCATTATTCCGGTGCGCTCGGCCCCGGTGCAAGGCAAGCCGTCGGCGCAGGTACTGGCCACGCTTGACCCCCGCTGGCGTGCGCGTTACCTGCTGCTGGCGCCGCACCGGCTGGGTTTCTTTCTGGCTTTGCTGGTTTTGTTGGCTTCGGGTATGTGGTGGGCGCTGGTGCAACTGGATCGCTCTTCGGGCTTGCTCGGCTTGCCATATGCGCTCTCGCCCACCCTGGTGCACGCGGCGGTGATGGTGTTTGGTTTCATCCCCTTGTTTTTCTCCGGTTTTTTATTTACCGCCGGTCCCAAATGGCTGGACGTGGAACCGTATGCCGCGCGCGTGCTGCTGCTGCCCTTGCTGTTGCAGGCTCTGGGTTGGTTGTTATGGCTGGGGGCGGCACAGTGGCATGTGATGGCTGGATTGGTGGCGTTGGTGCTTGCCTGGAGCGGTTTGTCGCGCATGACCTGGCTGTTCTGGCGTTTGATTGATCACAGCCAGATACCGGACCAGTTGCATGCCCGTACGGTGGGCGTTGCGTGTGCGGTGGGCTGTCTTTGCCTGGGAGCCTTGGCGGTGGGTCTGGCGCTGGGCGCGTGGGATATGGCGCTGGCCTGGGTTTTGAGTGGTTTGTGGGGCTTTGTGCTGGTGGTATACGTTACGGTGGCGCACCGCATGATTCCCTTTTTCACCTCCAGCGCCATGCCCTTTATCGCCGCCTGGCGGCCATTCTGGGTTCTGGGCTTGATGCTGGCGGCCGCAGCGGTGGAAACGTTGGCTGTCTGGGTGGAGTTTCAGGGGGCGCCAAGTTCAGCCTGGACGTTGGTGCGCGCTGTTTTTGAGTTGGCGGCAGGCGGCGTTTTGCTGTGGCTGGCCGTGGTGTGGGGCTTGGTGCAAAGCCTGAAAAACCGCTTGCTGGCCATGTTGCACATTGGTTTTGTATGGCTGGGCTTGTCCCTGGTTCTGGGTGGGGCTGCGCAGTTGCTGGGCTGGCTGCAAGGCAGTGCGGTACTGAGCCTGGGTGCGCTGCATGCCCTGACCATCGGTTGTCTGGCGTCGTTGATGCTGGCCATGGTGACGCGCGTGTCGTGTGGGCACAGCGGGCGCGCTCTGGTGGCGGACAACGTGGTGTGGGCACTGTTCTGGCTGTTGCAGTTGACAGCGCTGCTGCGCATCGCAGCCGCAGCCAGCCATGCACTGGCTAGCCATGTGCTGTTGCCCACGGCCTTGCTGTGGTGCGGCATCATGCTGGTGTGGGGTCTGCGCCTGTGCGGCTGGTATGGCCGCGTGCGCGCCGACGGGCGTGCCGGCTAAGGGAAAGTCATGACGCAACCCTCTTCTGACACTACTGCCACTGCGCTTGCGGACCTGATGCAAGCACGCCGCACCACCTTGCCCAAACGCATGTACCCGCCCGGTCCCGATGCCGAACAATTGCAGCGCATACTGGAAGCCGCCGCTTCGGCGCCGGATCACGGCCAGCTTTTACCCTGGCGTTTTGTGCGGATAGGGTCGCACGCACGGACTGCGCTGGGCGAGGCTTTTGCTGCTGCGCTGCTGGAGCGTGACCCGCAGGCCACCGCCGAGCAAGTGGCGCAGGCGCAGGAAAAAGCGCAACGTGCGCCGCTATTGCTGCTGCTCGTGGTCGATGCAGCGCGTGGCGATGCGGCCATTGATCTGCCGGAGCGCATTATTTCCGCTGGCTGTGCCGTGCAAAACATGCTGCTGATGGCCACCGCACTGGGTTTCGGCTCCGCACTGACCAGTGGCAAGGCGCTGCACGAGCAGGCCTTGCGCACCTTGTTTCAATTGCAATCGAGTGAACATGCCCTGTGCTTCATCAGCATCGGAACCGTGCTGCAAGCCGCCAGGAGGAAGCGCGTGCGTCCCGTTCCGGCGGAGTATGTCAGCGATTTGTCTGTGGCGGGGCCTTCAACCGACGAAGGTTGATTGGCTGCGACAGGAATGCCAGGCTTCCCACTTAAAGCGGGACAGCACGTTTGGCGCCTTCCGGCGCTCGATGGCAAACTGGTCGGGCAAAACCAGCAGAAGAAAACGGCGCACTTGGGTGTTGACAGCGCCAAAAACCATACCAGTGTCGATTTCCGGGTGGATTTGTGACAGGCTCCGGGATACTCCCAGCCAAGGCTAAATTGCTCCTGATACAATAGCTGTTACCGCTTATACTATAAGGCTTACAGCCCGATTTGCCATGCAAAAACACCCGACAACGGCCCGTTTTGATGCCTCATGGTGGTTTCTGGCATCGCCTTGACCCGTTTTGAAGGGTAAAATTCAAGGCAAATCTGGCTGTACGCCTTATGTACCAAGCGGGAGTAGCTATGTTTTTTGCATAGACAGCGCCGCAGACGAATGCGCTCATTCACAGGAATCACATCCAGCCTGCACGGAAATGACCATGCCTTACCTGTCCCGCCCTAAGTGGGAAGCCGAAAAGCACAAGCACTGACACTTACGGACAGTTTGCAGGTCAAAACCTCCACCCGCAATCGCGCGGTCAGACATGGCCATGCCCTGGGGCAGGGGGGCAAAACAGTAGTCTCCTGGATCGCTACCAGGCTGCCTCAGTGTGCTGCAGGCCGATTTTTCTTGCCGGGTGTTGTCGTACCAGGCGGGGCTGCGTTTGGCATGGTAAACGTGTTGCGTCGTGGCCGTATGCCGCTTGCCGGACCCATGCCGGTTTTTCGACTGCGCAGAAAGTCCTGCAGCAACCGTGCAGGGAATGTGTTGACGGTGAGCAAAACGTCCGTTAGTACACGCCACGGCGCAATGCCGTCGTACAGGCTTCCCAGGGTGGCAATCATGGCTACCAGGGAGCGTGACAAATGCAGATACTCACCGCGTACGACCAAACCCAATTGTTGCGTATTGGACATCAGGTGCATCAGGGTATTGGTGCGCACCAACCAACCGTTTACACCTTCGCGATACAACATCCAGGCAAAATCGTAGGACAGGGGCTGGATGTTTTTCTTTTCCAGGGTACGCACCAGGGCCTCACGGATTTCCATGCGCCGTGCCGTTGCGCCTTCAGGGTCGGTGCAAATGGCAATGAGCGAGTCGGTCAGCATATCGGGGTTGGCAACCAGGGCGCCTTTGATGTACTGCAATACAGGTAGTACCTTGCCTTCCAATTGCACGGTATTGCCCCAGTCGATGAGGTGCAAGCGTCCTAGCTTGTCCACCATCACATTGCCCGGATGCAAGTCACCATGCACCTCCTGGTAAATAAAAATTTGTGTCAGGATGGCGAACAGGAATTTTTTGGCAAGATCGCGCCGGTAACGTTGTGGGTCTGTCGGCTTGAAGTGCCGGGCAGCGCGCGCGATATTGACCGCACCTTCGACGTATTCCATTTCAATCACACGCTCGGTAGCCCGGTAAACCTCGGGCACACACCAGATCAGGCTGCTTTTGGAACGGCGTGCAAAACTGGCCTGAATTTCAGCCTCCCGTTCAAATTGCAACTCACTGCGAAAACCCTCGACGAAGCCGTCAATTTGTTCGGTCATGGCTTTCAGAAAGGGTGTGAGTTTGCTGTGGGGCGCCCAGTATTGACTTGATACCAGCATCAAACCAATCGACGTTTTACCCATCAGGAATTCCCGATCCAGGTTGTGGCGTCCGATCTTGATGACTACCGGCACCAGGTGTTCCACGTTCTTGATCATGATCGGTTTCTTGGCCAGATACACCGATCCGATGGAGCCGGATTTCAATGGCCGATGGGCGTCAAAACCAAAATAGATTTCCTCGGGTGGGCGGCCAAAGCTGTCGATCAGGGCATCGCGTGCTTCCTGCGCAGACATAGGGGGCACATCTTCTTGAAACACTGCCAGCTCGCGGGCGATTTCTTCAGGGAGAAAGTCAGCTGTGGCGGCGGCCACCTGCGCCATTTTGATGAAGAAAGGGCCAAATTCACGCACCATTTTGGCCACAATCTGGGCCTGGGCGCGAAAGTCCCTGGGGTCCGCCTGAAAGAAAGGCCGGATATACCGCAGCGCTTTGATCTGACGGCGAATGATGCGCAAATCACTGCGTACCACCTGCACCCGACGCAGCAGCGCATCCATGCGGTTCTGGTTGGAATAATAAATATCCTTGAGCTCGTTGATAACCTCGACCAACAGTGGTTCATAGGTTTTGAGAACCAATCGCGTGATGTCCAGTCCCAGATCCGCCAGTCCGCGCAACTCCGGGTCGGCCATCAATTCATGGAAAAAGGTCCAGAACTCATCAACAATTTGCTGGGGCACGGGAATCGGCGAACGCGCCACCGATTCATTGACGACGTAACGGATCAGGCTTTCGGTCGTGCCTTCGTTGGGTAATACATTGCGTGAGCGCAAGTAGGCGGTAACGCGGCGTGTCTGCTCAGTCAGCGGGTGTTGGTACAAGGCATCAAAAACGCGGTCCAACTCGCGTGTGAACTCCTCGGGCCGGACATGGGATTCGCCACCGAGCAGCTTGGTCAAGGGAACAAAGGCCTTAGCCACCTTGGCAGTTGACCCTGGCAACTGGGCTGCCTGTTTGGCGAAATCCTTGGCTCCACGGAACAAGCGCAAACCACCGGTTCGTACCGACTCCAGTGCAGAAGATCCGGCCGAATCATTGGGCGCCTCGTCCACTTTGCTGCGTCCGGCCTCCTGTGGAATCTCATGCACCGAAATATGCAGATCAGGAGAATGCTGCGCGCGCAACTTCACGGCCTTGTCCGGGCTGTGTGGCGACTTGCGCTTGCGAGGTGTAGATGACTGCGGCACGGTGAGAGTCGGAACCTGCGGGACTGTCAATAAATGGAAGGGAAAGGGGAGTGGCCCATACTAGCGCATCTTGTTATGAAGGGCATGGCACATGGGAAATTATATGACCCCGATCCCGTAAGTGTCTTATTTCCATCCCATTGGACACTCTCAGAGATAATTGGCGTATGACAATTACCATCAAAGACGCACAAGACATTCAAGGCATGCGTGTCGCTGGCAGGCTCACTTCGGAGGTTCTGGACTACCTGACGCCGTTTGTTCAGCCCGGCGTGACCACCAATGAACTGGACAAACTGGTGCATGACTACATCGTGAACGTGCAGCAGGCCATTCCCGCACCGCTGAATTACATGGGTTCGGGCAACGTACCTTATCCAAAATCCATTTGTACCTCGATCAACCATCAGGTCTGCCATGGTATTCCCAGCGACCGGCAGCTCAAAAAGGGGGACATCGTGAACATTGATGTCACGGTCATCAAGGATGGATGGCATGGCGACTCCAGCCGCATGTTCCTGGTCGGGCCAGTGTCCATTGCCGCCCGGCGCTTATGCTCTCTCACCTTTGATGCCATGTGGCACGGCATCAAACTGGTCAGGCCGGGTATTCACCTGGGTGACATCGGGTTCGCCATCCAGAAGTTTGCCGAAGGACATGGCTTTAGTGTGGTGCGCGAGTTTTGTGGCCATGGCATCGGCCGCATGTTCCATGAGGAACCGCAGGTTCTGCATTATGGTCAGCCCGGTACGCAGGATCGTTTGGTAGAAGGCATGACGTTTACCATAGAACCCATGGTCAATGCCGGGAAACGCGACATCAAGGATGGTCCCGAAAAGGATGGCTGGACTATTGTGACCAAGGACCATTCCTTATCGGCACAATGGGAGCACACCGTTCTGGTCACACGTACGGGCTATGAGGTTCTGACCCTGTCGGCAGGCACACCGCCAGCACCGGCGTTTGTACCACCCCAGACTCTGGCGTGACCCCATACCCATCTGGCGCGCAAAAGCGCAAAAGTAGCAGACCATGATTGACTTGCAGACCCAGCGCGCGCAATACCGTACTCAAAAATTGCAATTGTTTGAGGCTATTGGTCAGGAGGCCTTGTCCGTGCGCAGTGCACGCCAGTCGTTGCGCCGGTTGGCGCAGTTGACCGATGGCGTTCTGACGCAGTTGTGGCAGCGTGCAGGCCTGCAGGAACCCATGGCCTTGCTGGCGGTGGGAGGGTTTGGGCGCGGCGAGTTGTTTCCGTATTCGGACGTTGATGTATTGTTGTTGTTGCCGGATACCCATTCCATTGACCACGATGCGGCTCTGAAAAGCCGCATTGAGGCGTTCATTGGCAGTTGCTGGGATGTGGGCCTGGAGATTGGCTCCAGTGTGCGTACCTTGAGCGAGTGTCTTACCGAGTCGGCCAGGGATGTGACTGTGCAAACAGCGCTGCTGGAATGCCGTTTGGTGACAGGTAATGCGGCGCTGGTGAAGGAGTTTCAGGCGGCGTTTTTTGCGGCGATGGACGCAAGGGCTTTTTTTATCGCCAAGACCCTGGAGATGCAACAGCGCCATACCAAATTCGAAAACACCCCCTACGCACTGGAACCCAATTGCAAAGAATCTCCTGGTGGATTGCGTGATTTGCAGGTAATTTTGTGGGTTGCACGGGCCTCTGGTTATGGTAACAACTGGAATGCGTTGGCAGCCAACGGTCTGGCAACGCCATTTGAGGTGCAGCAAATCCAGCGTAATGAATCCTTGCTGCTGCGGGTGCGTTCCCGCTTGCATCTGCTGGCCAGACGGCGTGAGGACCGTCTGGTTTTCGATTTACAGACCGCAGTGGCAGAGTCTTTCGGGTATATGGCCCGTGCTACCGCAACGGATATGCCCCGACCAGAGGCCAAAGGGTTTCCGGTGCGTCCCAGCGAAATTTTGATGAAACGCTACTACTGGGCTGCCAAGGCCGTTGTGCAATTGAATCAGATTATTCTGCGCAATATCGAAGAACGGCTTCATCCATCAACACATACGCCCAGGCGCATCAACGAGCACTTCAATGAGAAGGCGGGCATGCTGGATGTGGCCAGTGACGATTTGTACCTGCGCAACCCCCATACCATTCTGGGAACATTCCTGGTCTACCAGACCACCGTCGGAATGAAGGGATTATCTGCCCGCACGCTGCGTGCACTGTACAACGCGCGCCACCTGATGGATGCGCGTTTTCGCAACGATCCTGTCAACCGCGAAACCTTTTGCAATATTCTCATGGCACCCGAGGGCATCACGCATGCCTTGCGCTTGATGAACGAAACTTCGGTGCTGGGACGCTATTTGTGGTCATTTCGCCGGATTGTGGGGCAGATGCAGCACGATCTGTTTCACGTTTACACGGTGGATCAGCACATTTTGATGGTGGTGCGTAATGTGCGGCGCTTCTTCATGGTCGAGCATGCCCATGAATACCCGTTGTGTTCGCAGCTTGCTGCGGGTTGGGACAAGCCCTGGCTGTTGTTTATTGCTGCACTGTTTCATGATATCGCCAAAGGCCGTGGCGGTGACCACTCGAAACTGGGGGCGCTGGATGCGCGACGCTTTTGCAGGCAGCACGGTATTGCCATGCAGGACACGCAACTGATCGAGTTTTTGGTGCGCGAGCACCTGTCGATGAGTTTGATTGCGCAAAAATCGGATTTGAGCGATCCACAGGTCATTACCGCCTTTGCCAGACAAGTTGGTACCGAACGCCAGCTTACGGCCTTGTATCTACTGACTGTGGCTGATATTCGCGGCACATCACCCAAGGTGTGGAACGCCTGGAAGGGCAAGCTGCTCGAAGACTTGTACCGTTTGACCAGCCGGGCGTTGGGGGGGCATGCGCCTGACCCCGATGCCGAAGTAGAGGCGCGCAAACGCGAAGCCCTGGCCATGCTGGCTATGCATGCACCACCTTTTGAGGCACACAAGCGCTTGTGGGATACCTTGGGTGTGGCTTATTTCATGCGCCATGACGCCAGCGATATTGCCTGGCATGCGCGTAAACTCTCGCGTCTGGTCGGTTCAACGCAGACCATCGTGCGGGCGCGGCGCTCACCTGCGGGGGAAGGTTTGCAGGTGCTGGTGTACACACCAGACCAGCCCGAGCTGTTTGCGCGTATCTGCGGCTACTTTGATCAGCACAGCTTCAGCATTCTGGATGCACGCATCCACACGGCCAGAAATGGCTATGCGTTGGACACGTTTCAGGTCGATACGTCCACCAGTCCGTATGAATACCGTGAACTGACCAGCATGCTGGAAAATAACCTTGCGGGAGTTATCGGTGCGGCCGGTGCCTTGCCCAATCCGGTGCGTGGCCGGATTTCGCGCCGGGTCAAGAGTTTTCCCGTCACTCCCAGGGTAACCCTGACCCCTGACGAAAAGAGTCAACGCTGGTTGCTCAATGTATCGGCCAGTGATCGTGTGGGCCTGCTGTACGGCGTGGCGCGGGTGCTGGCCCGGCATCAGGTGAATTTGCAACTGGCCAAGGTGAGCACGTTGGGTGAACGGGTCGAGGACACTTTCCTGATCGACGGCGCCGAATTACAGAATAATCGCAAGCAGATCGAAATCGAGACCGAACTGCTCGAAGCACTGGCAGCCTGAACGCAGCACGCAGTACGCAGTACCTGCTGGCGTTGTTCAGAGTTTGGCAAATACCTTGGCTTCTTCAAACAACGGGGTCAGATCGCCCAGGGAGGCGATGGTTTCATCCAGGGTTCCACCCAGGCGTTTGATGACCGCTGCTGGAAACTCTTCCACCAGGCGATTGCCGGCGAAACCAAATTCGAGCTTCTTGCTGATCTGGTTGGCAGCGAATACACAGGCGATCATGTCCGAGTCCCCCAATTCCGGGCCGTACTGGTGGCGTATGGTTTCTACCAGATGGGGCGCAAAGCGCCACTTTTCCACCAACATGCCACCGACCACTGCGTGATCAACCCCCAATACGGTTCGCAGGGCCAGATGCAGGGATATGCCCTTGTCGGCGCTGGCTTGCAGCGCAGTGCGCAAGTCCTTTGGCATGAACTGGGCGAGCACCACCTTGCCAAAGTCATGCAGCAAACCCGCAATAAAGCAGTCCATCGGGTCCGCGTCATCGACCTTCAACGCCAGTTGCTTGGCAATGGCGGCGGTTGCCAGCGAGTGCAACAAATACTGCTGTCCGTCAAAACCCGCCTCATTGGTCTTGGGCAACATGCCGATGGCGGCAATGCTGAGGGCCAGATTCTTGATGGTGTTAAATCCCATGTACACCACGGCATGCCCCACCGAGGTGATCTGCTTGGGCAGGCTGTAGTAGGCCGAGTTGACGACCTTGAGGATTTTGACCGTAAGTACCGGGTCCTTGTCGATAACTTCAACCAGCTCCTTGGGGGTGCTGTTGATATTGCGCGTCAGCTCCAGAACGCGCTGTACGCTTTTGGGGAAAGCGGGCATGCCATCAACGGCTGCGGCAAGTTTTTTGGTGAGTTCGGGGCTTAATTGCATGGTGCGACTATTTGACTACTTCCGGGAATAGAACATCAGTGTAGCCAAATTGGCTGAAATCGCGCAAACGCATGGGATAAAGACATCCCCAGAGGTGGTCGCATTCGTGTTGCACCACGCGGGCATGAAAACCGCTGGCCAGGCGTTCAATCGGATCGCCATATTGGTCAAAGCCGCTGTAGTGGATGTGCAACCAGCGCGGCACCTTGCCACGCAGACCCGGCAGTGATAAACAAGCTTCCCAGTCCTCTTCCTCGGGAGGCCGCTCTACCGTGTGGCCATCGGGGCCGAGTGGCGTGATGACCGGGTTGACCAGCACGGTTGGCGAAACCAGTGGACGATCCGGGTAACGCGGGTTGACGCTACGGCTGCCAAACACCACCACCTGTTGATCCACCCCGATCTGCGGCGCAGCCAACCCGGCGCCATTGGCGGATAGCATGGTGTCAAGCAAGTCGCTGACGAGCTGGTGCAGGGCTGGTGAATCAAAATTTTCGGCAGCAACCGGCTGCGCCACGCGCAGCAGGCGCGGATCTCCCATTTTGAGTATGGTGTGAATGGTCACAAGCGTCTGTAGCCGTTGTTGTGTTGGGGCATGGTCGGGGATTGTAGGTGGTAGATGGCAACGGCAGGAATCATCAAATCATCTTCAGAATGATAAAGTGTGCGGACTCCAACTTTTTTTTGCAACTCTGCCTTATACTGGTTCGAGCGCCGCGTTTTTGCGGCGAAGTCTGAGGGCAAACCTGTCGAAAGACAGGGACGCAAAGCTTCCGGCCTACAGCGCGTCTTGGCGCCATGGTAGCGGGGTTGCCAGTGCGACCTTTTGGGGGCGCATTGTTGTGCGCCCTCTTTTTTTGGAGAGAGTCGCCATGGAAACCGGATCTGCGCAACAATTTCGAGACAGCTTTCCCGCCACTTTGGAGCGGGAGCGGCGGTTCGGCTCCTGGCTCCCTGTCAAGGGGATTGAACAGGGGGATCTGTCCCGCTGCAGTGCCCTGGTCATCGAAACAAGTCAGACCATGCGCTCCATCATCTTCTCCCAGCTCAGGGAACTGGGAGTTGGTACTGTTGTGCATGCCCCTCGTCCGGTGGATGCCCGGAAAATTCTTGAATCCCGTAGATTTGATTTTGTTCTTTGTGACATGGATTGTTACGAACAGTCCTACTCCGGGCGCGATTTGCTCGACGACTTGCGGCGTAACCACATTCTGCCTTTAACCACCGTTTTTGTGCTGATCTCGTCAGGTGCGACACTGTCTGCAGTATCGGAAGTGGCCGAATCTGCGCTGGACGTATTGCTGATCAAGCCGCATAAGGCGTCCCATCTTGCCGAGCGCCTGTTCGCTGCGCGTGCCCGCAAAGTGGAACTCGGCGATATTTTCAAAGCCATTGAAGCCAGTGCCTTTGAACAAGCGGCGCAGTTGTGCATGCGACGTTACTACGCAAAGGGGCGGTATTGGCTTTACTCTGCACGGATTGGCGCCGAGTTGTTGCTCAGAACGGGAAATAGCATGCTTGCGCTGGAACTGTATAAGGAAGTTGTGCAAGCCAGGACGATGCCTTGGGCGCGTCTGGGTATTGCCAGGGCGCAGTTTGACAACGGCCAATCCTTCGAGGCAGTGGGAACCCTGGAAAGGCTCTTGAGCGATGAGCCTTTGTATGTGGATGCCTACGATGTCATGGGGCGGGCGTTGTTCGATCTTGGTCGTTTTCACGAATCACTGGAAGCATTCCAGATTGCCGTGCAAATCACCCCGCACTCGATTGGCCGAATACAGAATCTGGCAATGATGACCTACTATGCCGGGCATAAGGAAGAGGCTGTCAGGTTGCTGGAAGAGACGCGACGTGTTGGGGTCGATTCCAGGTTGTTTGACCTGCAGGTGCTGGTACTGCTCGCGTTTTTGCATCTGGAGCAGGGTAACCAGATTGAGTTGCAACGCTGTCGCGACGATGCACAGCGAATTTTGCAGAGATCACCGGAACTTCAGAGATCGCAAAGACTTTCAGAGTGCGTGTTTTCCATCAATCACATCGGGCAAAATCAAACTGCCCAATCCTTGGCCTCCATACGGCGATTGGCTGAAAATATCCGTAGCAGCGATTTTGACTTTGAGTCCGCGAGCAACTTGATAACCCTGATTTGCCAGCTTGTCAAAAGAGGGGTCACGATTAATAAAGTTGACGAATTTGTGAAAACCATCGGTATGCGGTTTTGCTGCAACCGGATTCATACCGATCTCCTGCTTACCAGTTCCAAGGGGCATCCTCCCTTCGTCAAAATACTGCAAGCGTGCCATGACAAGGTGCTGGAGTACGCTGAAATCGCAATGTCCCTGATCCTGTCGGGAAACCCTGCCGGGGCGGTCAAGGAGCTGGTCCTGCATGGAAAAGAGACGCTGAACGCCCGGTTGATTGATAACGCCCACCAGGTGCTGCAAAAACACGCCGACAAAATTGGCGTTTATGATGAATTCGCCAGGGATATCCGGGTGTTGCGGGAGTCCTACCGGATGGGTAAATCCAAAGCCAGGGTCAGTAACGGCACGGACTCCGACAAAGGCGCATCCATTTTTGCCTTCACATCAAACTCAATGTCCAAGTCGCACGATGTAAATGCGCGAGAAGGGGCGTGAGCCGAGTGCGTACACGATGCGCACCAGGGGATGCAGTGGCGCGTACGTAACGCGCCACGAGGATCACAGCTTAGTAGCTGTTGCGGCCGCCGCCGTAACCGCCGCCACCACCACCGCCACCACCACTGCGGCCACCGCCGTAACCGCCGCCGCTGCTGCCGCCACCACCACCATAGCCGCCGCTACGGCCACCACCACCACCACCACCACCAAAGCCGCCGCTACGAGGCGGGCGAGGCTCCATGGGGCGCGCTTCATTAACGACCAAACCACGGCCACCGAATTGCTGGCCGTTCATGCCACTGATAGCAGCCTGCGCTTCGGCATCATTGCCCATTTCCACAAAGCCGAAGCCCTTCGAACGGCCCGTGTCACGCTCCATCATGACCTTGGCGCTGGTGACAGCACCGTAAGCTGCAAATGCTTGCTGCAAGTCTTCATCTCGGAAAGAATAGGGCAGATTGCCCACGTAAAGTTTGTTGCCCATGCCGGGACTCCTCAAAATAACTCAAAACGCGATGGTGTCCAAACCCGCAATCAACAAACCAATGAAGACTTCAAGCAGACGCGAAACTGGGTAAATCACCGCAAACCTGTAGCACCAATTTCTCGGCAATACCGCTCCATTATGCAGTCTTTTGAAGAGTCATCTGAATTTTATTTTGCAAATCAACCAAGTTTGCCTTGTTATGCCCCCTGGCATCGTTGTGTACTTGCCGCAAATAGCAGCACGGGTGGTTCATTTTCCTTGCTTATTCTGAAGCGTGGAAAGGAGTGAAATTGCCACTGCGGCCAGGACCAACACCCCCGCGCCCAGTACGAACCAGAGCAGTACCGTGCGTGGGGCCAGACCTGCTGGCCACCAGCCGGTGCTTGTAGTACTGAAAATATCGTCGGTTAACACCTGATGCCGGCTCACATAGGCGAGTGGTAGTTCGGCCAATTTTTTGGGTACAACGGCGCGAAGCAGGGACGTGTCCAGCGTCATCGCTGGTGTTTTGACACGCCCCACTGTCAGCGTGTAAGGCCCGGCGCCTGATGCCAGAAACACGACATGCAGAGGGGCAAACTCGATAGTGGCGCGCAAACCACCTTCGGGCAAGACGCTATTGTGCGCCGTCACAATGCGCAGCCCACGTAGAGATACGCCATGCAATGGTGTGGGCGGATTGCTGCTGCCTTGGGCTACGTTGTCAAGCCTGTAGACCACGGAGCTTGCGAGTGTGCGCCAAGGCTGGGTTTGGGCTGTGCGCCCCTGGATGTGCAGTGGAGTCAGGGTGTTGTCGTACACGGCCTCCAGGTGCAATGCGGCAATGGGTGTGGCAAATGGCAAAGTCCAGCTCAGGGCATTGGCACCTTCGGCGTTGCCTTGAGGCAGTATGGCGCGCAGTCGTTGGGGTGTCGTGTGGGTGCTGACCAGGCGGCCAGTCAAGGAGTGCAGTTTGACACCCGTTTGTCCATTCCAGCTCAGGCGCAGGTAGCGCCCCTCCAGGTGCAGGGGGTGGCTTAGTTCCAGCGTGGTATTGACGGGTGCGCCATTACCATCAAACTGGAACAACGGTCCTTTGGTTGCAACGGGATTCCAGTCCTGCAAATTGGTGCTGGAGGCCACCGCAATAGGCACAAGAACGTTGTGTGGCAGCTCCAGCTCCAGTTGCAGGGCTTCCACAGCGTGTTTTTCAGCGCGCGTATCAAACAACGCCGCCTGCAAGGGGGTAGGCTCGCCATCGCCGGGCGCGACGCCCGTTTGCGGGCTTGACCAGTGTACCCAGGCACTGCCAGCGCCGCTATCCATGCGCACCTCGACTGCACCTGGCAGGGTTTGCCTGCCCGAGGTTGCACCAAATAGCGCATAGGCAGGGTAGGGCGCTGTATGCACTGCCGGGGCCGGCTGGTTCAGATCGGTGTTTGCCAGAATGGTGAATGGCACTACCGCACCAGCTGCATTGAATACCCGCAGGTCTTGTGCCGTGCTGCTTTGCATGCGCAGCAGTGCTTCCAGTGGAACCTGCACCCGTACCAGACTGGCTTGCGCCGGTAGCTCCAGCGTGCCGCGCCAGGCAAATTCTTCGGGTCGCGGGGTGTCGTTTGCCTGGGCGTTGGCCAATGCGTTGCCCAGCGTCAGAACAAAAAACAACACTTGGCGAACGTAGCTCATGCTGCCTTCCCGTCGGAATTCTCTGCGGGCACTGCTGGTGGAATGGGTGCAAAGTAACCCACCACCAGCATCAGCACACCCACGGCAATAAACGCCACAATGCGCTCCGATCCGCCACGGTTGGACAGGTCAATCAGGAACAGTTTGGCCAAGGTCAGGCCCAGCAGTGCTGCTCCTGTGGTCCAGAGCATGCGCACTTGCCGCCGGTGCGCCAGCAGCATCAGGCCCAGCGCCAGCAAGGTCCACAAAATCGAGTATCCGGCCTGCACCAGAAAGGAGTCAAACAAGCGGCTGGCATTCCAGGGTACGTCGGCATAGTGGTGCGCCACCCGCAGCCATGCGGTATTGAGGGCGATAAAGACCAGTCCGGCCAGCACCAGGGGCCAGCGCGCGTGGTGTACGAGTGGAGGAACCGGCAGATCGCTTTGGCGGATGCGCAGCAGCCACAGGCTACAGGCCGCCAGGGCCAGGGCGATGGTCAGATCGGTCGGATTGAGCAGTGGCACGTAGGGCAGTGGGTGGGCGTTGCCGTTGGAGCGCAGCGCCACCAGCAGCGCACCACACGCCACAGCCAGCGTCAGCGGGACTGCCGCGCGCCACAGGTAGGCCATGGCAAAACGCTGGAGTGGCCAGCGCGTGCGTACAGGGCTATCGGCGTTGTACAGGGCACGCGCGGTCAGCGCCAGCAAGACCAGCACGCTGGCGACCAGCAGAATCACCCCGGCCCAGGCCGTTCCCTGCAACTGCGCCTGCCGCACGGCCCACAGCAGCAGATTGCCCACCAACAGCACCAGCAGCCAGACGCCAGCGCTGTGTACCCAAGCCCACCAGCGTTGCGGCGCCAGCGTATCGAGCCGTCGGAGTGTGGCGAAATGCAGTGACAGCGCCAACGGCCAGACCAGCCAGCCCCAGGACTGGAACACGTGCTGCAAGTCGAACATGCTGCGCAAGGCGATCAGCACCATGATGGGCAAGGAAAACCAGGCGGGGGTGGCAGCAATACTCCAGGAGTTGGGTCGCTCAGGCCGGGCCAGATGGTGTGCCAGCCAGGCGCTGCCCAGCCAGCCCAGCATTTTCAGGTAAACCTGCAGGGTATGGCCGATGACCGGCACCCACAGACCATCCAGGTCGGGCTGCATGCGCGTAATTTCCAGGTGCAGGGCAAATTGCCACCACAGGAATCCGACCCAGAACAGCACGGGCGACAGTTCCAGCTCCAGCCGACTGAACTGCTGCACCCAGGCAGAAGCGTCCACACCTGCAGCGGCAGAACGCGACCAATGTGCCAAGGCCAATGCCGAGGCGCTCAACAGTAGTGCGCCAATAAAGCCCGGATTGACCAGGGGCAGTGCGGCAACGTGCAACTGGCTGCCAGCGTTGAGATAGCTGAGTGCGGCCAATACTTGCAGCACGAGACCGGCCAGCCGCGCCAGCCAGCGTTCCTGGCGTTGGCCCATCCAGTACACCGCTGCGCCTTCAGCCGCCCATACGGCAGTGGTCCAGCGCGCGTCCAGCGCCAAAGGTACCGCCAGGGTGACAAAGCCCAGCCCCAGTGCCGCAAAGCATTCGGCCAGCCATTGGCTAACACCTTGGCCCTGCTCCCGTTCGCTGCGCCGCAATGCCCACCAACCCAGGGCCAGGTACAAGCCACCCAGCGCCAGTGCGGAAAAGGCGCTGGCGTACGCTATGTCACGCATCAGTGCCACCTGCAGGCCAAAAGCCACCAGCGGCGTGCCAAAAATCAGCGTCGCATCCACCGCCTGTCTGGGCGCCAGTCCGTGGCGTGTGGCGTACAGCAGGCTGGCGCTCAGGTACAGGGCAAAGAAGGCCAGCAAAAACGGTTCGGTGCTGGCCAGGTGTTCGGGCTGGTACTTCAATACGCCCCACAGCGTGGCCACGCCGAAGGTGGCAAAAAACCCCAGCAGATTCAAGGCCCGCCAGGCGCGCAGCCAGGCTATACCCATGATGGCTATGCCCAGCAGCAGGTAGTAGCTGAACAAGCCCACATGGTCGCCCTGCCCGGTGGACACCAACACCGGCGCGGCAAAAGCACCGGCAAAACCGACAAAGGCCAGGATGTGTGCATTTTGCAACAGGGCTACGGCAGTCGAAAACGCACAGACCAGGCCCAGCACGGCAAACGCAGCGCCTGCCGGCAACAGCTGGTAAAGCCGAAAGGCCGCAAACACCGTCAGATACAAAACTGCCACGCCCGCGCCCTGCAGTGTCAGTGCGTAGGTGCCATGCTGGCCGTGGCCTTGGTTTCCCTGGTCAGCTTGGCGTGCGTGCAGCTTGTGGCCAAAGACAAACAGTGCAATGCCGACTGCACCAATCGCCGCCAGGCGCAGCTCGGGTGGCAGCAGGGCATTGTCAATGGCGTACTTGGCCAGAAAAGCCAGGCCGACAAACAGCACCAGAACACCCATGCGCACGATGGTATTGCCGCCAAACAGCCAGTTGCGTGCTTGTTCGAACATACGTTCCAAACCAGTAGGCATGGGGGGCGGGACAGGCAATTCGGGTACGTCGTCCGTCACCACAGTTTCTGCCGCAGGTGGCGGCGCTGCGGGCGCAGGGATGGGGGTGGGGATGGTGGGAATTGGCGCTTGTTGCGCAACTGCGGCCTCTTGCTCCACGTGCTCCACACGTTTCACGGGCGATGTTGTTGCCAGGTATTGTTGTGCTGCGCGTTCGGCTTCCTTGCGCACTTCGTTACGCAACATGCGCCCGGCCAATGCGCCCAGGCCAGCGCCTATCACCAGGTTCCAGAACGGATCGTGCCGACTGGTCAATAACCCCAGTATGGCCCCCCAGATCGCACCCCACAGCACCATATGTCCCGCCCCTTCTTGTTGATGAACTCCATGTCGCGTTCTCAGGACAGTCTAGCCGATGTAGCGCTTGAATAGGCCGCAACGCCGCAACGGGTACGATTCACAGTGATGCGCCTTTTTCATATCACCAGTGATATGAAAAACACCAAAGACGCACTACAGATGCTCCCCGCAAGCCTCCGTGGCACGTTTTTAGCCTCAATTTGGCCTCAAATTAGGCATCAAATCAGCCTCTAGGCCCCGTGGGACAAGCGGGGACAGCTACTGAAAATATAGTAAGCATGTCTGATCGGGTGCGATTCAGCAAGGTCGCAGCAAGCGCAATACGTCGTGCGCGCTAGCGCACCGACACCAGCCGTCCTGCGACCAGTTGCAACTGCCGCTTGCAGCGCGCCGCCAGGCTTGCGTCGTGCGTGACCAGCACCAGGGCAATGCCGTGTGCCTGGGCCAGTTCCAGCATGAGCGCAAACACACTGTCGGCACTGGAGCGGTCCAGATTGCCGGTTGGTTCATCGGCCAGCACGCAGTCAGGCCGGGTCACCAGCGCGCGGGCAATCGCTACCCGCTGGCGCTCGCCGCCGGAGAGCTCGGACGGGCGGTGTTGCATCCGGTTTGCAAGACCGACCATTGCTAGTATTTTGGAAGCTGCTTCCGCACATTCCATGGGAGCTAGACGCCGAATTGTCAATGGCATGGCTACATTGTCCAAAGCACTGAATTCGGGTAGCAGGTGGTGAAACTGGTAGACAAAACCCAGATGCCGGTTGCGCAAACGCCCCTGCTCGGCAGCGCGCAAGTGCGCCAGGTCGCGTCCATGTAATTGCACCGCGCCGCTGGTGGGCGCGTCCAGCCCACCCAGCAGGTGCAAGAGCGTGCTCTTGCCCGAGCCGGACGCGCCGACGATGGCCACGGTTTCGCCGCGCCGGATCTGCAAGTCCACGCCTTGCAGCACTGACACGTTGAGCGGCCCTTCGCTAAAGCGTTTGGTAAGGCTCTGGGCGCTCAGGACCACGGCGGGGTTCGTGGCAGGGTCCAGAACATTTTCTGGTGCTGCATCCGCAAGTTCCGCCACCATGCGGTAATGGGCGGCCCCCAGCGCTGCGGGTACCTTGCCGGATTCGATGGATGGGTTATTCATAACGCAATGCCTGTGCCGGGTTGACGCGACTGGCGCGCCAGCTGGGATAGAGCGTGGCCACAAAGGCCAGCAGCAGGGCAATGAGCGTGATCGGCACAATGTCGGCCTGGCGTGGCTCGCTGGGCATGCGGCTGATGAGGTAAATGTCCCTGGGCAGGAAGCTTGCCCCGAGGGCTTGTTCGAGTGCCGGAACAAGCACGTCAATGTTGCACGCCACACCCAGTCCCAGCAGCAAACCACCCACAGTGCCCGCCACCCCGACCAGTGCGCCCTGAACGACAAAAATGCCCATGATGCTGGCCGGGCTTGCGCCGAGGGTGCGCAAGATGGCAATGTCGGCGTTCTTATCCGTTACCGTCATCACCAGTGTGCTGACCAGATTAAAGGCCGCCACCGCCACAATCAGCGTCAGGATGATGAACATCATGCGCTTTTCCACCTGCACGGCGGCAAACCAGGTGCGGTTCTGGCGGGTCCAGTCGCGCACGTAAACGTCGGCACCCAGCGAACGGCTTAATTCGTCGGCAACCTGGCGGGCCTGGTGCAGATCGCGCAGTTTCAGGCGTACACCCGAGGGGCCTTCCAGTCGGAAAATCCTGGCGGCATCAATCACATGCACCATGGCCAAGGTGGAGTCGTACTCGTAGTGCCCGGATTCAAACGTGCCCACCACCGTCATCTGCTTCAGGCGCGGCACCACCCCGGCTGGCGTGACCTGTCCGCTGGGCGCTACCAGCGTCACGCGGTCCCCACTGCGCACGCCCAGCGCGTGCGCCAGTTCCGACCCCAGCACCACGCCAAAGCCGCCGGGCGTTAATTGTTCCAGTTGCGCCAGCGGCGTGGCCTGTGCGCTGGCCAATAGGTCGGTGACAGCGTGTTCACGGGTGGGATCAATGCCGCGCACCATCACGCCTTTCATGCTATCACCGCGCGCCAGTAGTGCCTGGGTAGCTATAAAAGGTGCAGCACCAACTACCTGGGGGTGCGCTTGCGCCTGGCGTAGCGTCAGATTGACATCGGGCAGCGCCTGACCATCCATGGCGTAGATTTCGATGTGCGACACCACACCAAGCATGCGGTCACGGACCTCGGTTTGAAAGCCGTTCATCACACTGAGCACGATAATCAGCGCTGCCACGCCCAGCGTGATACCCAATACCGATACCGCAGAGATGAAGGAAATAAAGCCGTTGCGCCGGGTGCTGCGGGATGCGCGCGTATAACGCCAGCCCAGCATAAGCTCGTAAGGAATTTGCATCATGCCCGCATTGTGGCATCCCCACTGGGGGATACACCGATGCATTCGTTATGTGTCATGCCTGAACCGTTTTTCCTTGTCATAGGGAAAGACGTCGTGCACGTAGCCGGCCAGGATGCGGTCCTTGTGCCCCTGCCAGAAGGCAATATCCAGCAAATCTGCATGGTGCTTCATGAAGACTGCGCGCACCGCCGGGTTGCCCAGCAGAAACGGGCCAAAGGTCTCCGGGAATACATCGTGCGGGCCGACGCTGTACCAGACCTCCCCGGACATTTCATCCTCTTCGTTGCGCGGCGCAGGCACCCTGCGGAAGTTGCAGTCGGTCAGGTATTCGATTTCGTCGTAGTCGTAAAAAACCACCTTGCCATGGCGGGTGATGCCAAAGTTTTTCCACAGCATGTCGCCGGGGAAGATATTGGCAGCCACCAGGTCCTTGATGGCGTTGCCGTACTCGATGACGCCGCGCGCGATCTGCTCGCGGGCGCGAAGCGCTTGTCGGCTGGACTCGTTGGGTTTTGCGCCACCGGCATCGAATGCTTCCTGCAGATAAATATTGAGCGGGATCATGCGCCGCTCGATGTACAGGTGTTTGATAACGACTTCGGTCTTGCCGTCATAGTCGCTGATTTCGAGTTGGCTGGGGGCAAACTTCTGCAGCTCGGCAATCAGCTCATCCTCAAAGCGCTCACGCGGGAAACCCACGTTGCTGTATTCCAGCGTGTCGGCCATGCGCCCCACGCGGTCGTGCTGCTTGACCAGCAGGTACTTGCCCTTGATCTGTTCGCGCGTCGTGTCCTTTTGCGGGGGGTAGTAGTCCTTGATGACCTTGAACACATAAGGAAACGAAGGCAGATCGAACACCAGCATCACCATGCCCTTGATGCCGGGGGCGATGCGGAACTTGTCGGTGCTGTGGCGCAGGTGGTGCAGAAAATCGCGGTAAAACATGGTCTTGCCCTGTTTGGCCAGACCGAGGGCGTTGTATATCTCGTTGCGTGGCTTGCGTGGCATCATGCTGCGCAAAAATTGCACATAGGCCGATGGAATTTCCATATCCACCATGAAATAGGCATGGGCAAAGCTGAACAGCAGCAAGAGATCTGCCTCGTCAAACAGTGCAGCATCAATCACCAGTTTGCCGCTGCCGTTGTACAGGATCGGCAGGGCAAACGGATATTCGGAAAAGCCGTTGATCACTTTGCCAACGATATAGCAGCCCTTGTTACGGAAAAAAAGTCCGGTCAGGGCCTGAATCTGGTAGTTGGCACGCAGCAAAGCGCCGCCCAGTCGCTCGGCCATCGCCGTTGCCACCCATTGGGCATCGCGCGTCAGGTCTTCAAAGGGCACATGCAAACCAAAGTCCTGCACCATGTGTTGCACGACCTTGGCCGTGGTGTCCTCGGTGGGGTAGTAGGCGCGAAAGGTGGGGCGAAACTCAGACTCGTCGTTTTCAATGTATTCGGTACTGACTGCCGGGCGCACGAAAATGAAGTTGTTCAGGAAATAGCTGCGGTGCAGAATTTTGGTCGTGACCGAGTTGAAGAAGGTTTCCGCTAGTTCGGGTTGGTGGTGCTCAACCAGCAAGCCGATGTAGTGCAATTTGATTTGCTGCCATACCTCCATCGGTTGCTCCCCGGCCTTGAATTCCAGCTCCAGGCGGCGGGATGCTTCCTTGACGCGCAAGTCATAAAACTCGATACGCTCGCGTTGTGAACGCTGCTGGCCTTGCCAGTCGGCGGTCTCAAACCGGTGCTTGGCACCTGCGGATTCGCTGCGAAACAAGCGGTAATGGCGATTAAAACCATCCAGCATGGCCTGGGCAATGTCGTAGGCAATGGAAGAATCAAGTCGTGTCGGGAACATGGGCTTTACCTATACTATAAATTAGATAGCTGCTTGCGCGGCATCAGGCGCACGCCCGAGATGGCCTGGGTATACAGATCCTGCAGGTGGTGGTTGCCGGTGACGGTCATGTGCAGGTCTTGCAACAGGCCATCGTGCACGCCAAAGACCCAGCCATGCAGCGTCACCTTCTGGCCGGCACTCCAGGCGTCCTGCAAAACGGTGCTTTGCGCTACGTTGACGACCTGCTCGATCACGTTGAGTTCGCTCAGGGCGTTGGCACGGCCATGCTCAGGCAGCTGTTCGAGCAAATGGCTATGCCGATCACGTACATCCCTGAGATGGCGCAGCCAGTTGTCGGCCAGGCCGATGCGGGCACCTTCGAGCGCGGCGAGAACCCCGGCGCAGCCATAATGTCCCACCACCATGACGTGTTCCACCTTGAGCCGCTCCACGGCAAACTGGATGGTGGACAAGGCATTGAGGTCCGAGTGCACCACGATATTGGCAATGTTGCGATGCACAAACACATTACCGGGAATCAGTCCGGTGATTTCGTTGGCGGGCACGCGGCTGTCGGAGCAGCCAATCCACATATAGCGCGGTTGTTGTTGCGCGGACAGCGTTGTGAAAAATCCTGGGCGCGTGCGTTCCATCTCGGCAGCCCAGGCGCGGTTTTGTGCAAACAGGTCTGTCAAATTTTCGTCCATACATCACTCCATTCACTATTGATCACGCTATTTTTTCAGGGAAACACGCACGTTCCAGTCGAGCAGACCGTAACGGGCGCGCTCTTGCAAATCGTCACGCGCATTGAATTGGCAATCTGTTACTGTTGCTGCGGCACTGCTGCAGGTAAACGAGTCCTTGTTGCCCAGTTGCCATAGCCCCTGGGCGTTGCGTGCCTCGCCCGTAAAGAACAGGGTGCGTGCCGCATTCAAGGGCTTGTCATCGGGCACGCGCAGCAGGTTGCGACCAGCGTTCAGGTAAGGGCCGGAGATACCGGCTAAAGGTAGCAAAGTGTCAAACATATCGCGGTGGCTGGCAGGCAGATTTTGCTGCGTGCCGCAGGAGAGATTGTCTCCCCAGATGATGAATGGCACCTGGCGCATCAGGTAGCGCCGCCGCGCTTCGGCATAGATGCCAAAGGAGCGCACATTATGGTCACCTGTTGCGGCGATCAGGGTATTTCCACGCAGCGGTCCATGCTGCACGTCCTGCACGAAACCACCGAGCAAGTCCGTGGCGTAGTGGTAGGAGTCCAGATTGAGCCGCAAGGTATCGGAACTGGTTTCACCGCGCCACTGGCGCATGTCGCGCGGCACCCGCTGGTAATCCTCGGGCAAGTCGTAAGGCGGGTGGTTGGTGGAGGTTAAAACAAACACAAACAAGGGTTTTTCCGGGGACTTGGCCGCCAAACGCTTTTGCAGGTATTTAAAAACATAGCTGTCCCACACGCCCCAGATGCCCAAAACCGCATCCGGGTAGTGTTGCTTGAGGGTATTGGCATCAATCACTTCGTCAAAGCCCTGCGCAGCCAGCACGCGGTTGAGGTCGCGCCAACCCGAACGCGCCGAGGTGATGAACAGGGTCTGGTACCCCGCGTCGCGTATCACCTTCGGGATGCTCCAGGGAATCGGTTTGCGCCCGACCTCGCCCAGGGTCAACGGCGTGATCGGCGTGGAAAACAGGATGGCTTCCAGCGAAGGGTGCGTTCCGGCCTGGGCGGAATCGAAGTTATTAAAGTGACAGGCCTGCGTGAGCGTAGGCGCCAGGCGGCCCAGGACATCGAAATTCGGACTCTGGTACAGCATGGGCTCGGCGCTCCAGGACTCCATCAGGAAAAACAGCAGGTTTTTCTTCACCGTGCCTGCAGGCACAGGTTCGCGCGCCACCAAGGCCGCACGGATTTCGGCCTCGCTGCCGTGCGGTAGTCCTAAAACTTCAGCCGCAGCTTGTGCTGAATAAAAACCCATGTTTTTTAATCCAGCCAGCGGGCTTTGCAGGTTTTGTGACTGCTTGCGGTTGTCCCAGGCGTATTTGAGCGCAATAACGCCATTGGGCACCATGTCATTCAAAAATTGCGACGTGGTAACGGTCAGGTGCTGACGTTGCAGTGCCATTTCGCGCAATGTGCCCTTGCCCGCCAGTAGCAATGCAAAGAGGGCTACAAGCAAAAATACCAGCCGCAGCGCCAGATGGCGGGTGCGCAGCACGGTATCGGGCGTGAAGAGCCATAACAAACTCCGGTGCAAAGCGCGTGCAGCCAAGGTCAGCACGACCGCCAGCAGCAGCGTCCAGACTACCGGAAAATCGTGCCAGATGGTTTGCAGCACGGCAATGGTGTCATCTTCCACCAGACCAAAAACCAGCGCGTCAATCGGTGTTTTGTAAAAGCCGAAGTAGTGCAGATTGATGAGCGACAACAGCACGTACAAGAATGCCACGCCGACTGCGATGCGTCCACACGCTTTGTTCGAGCCCCAAGGAAAGACGAGTAGCAGCAAAAATCCGGCAATGGCGCTGACTTTGAGGTCAAAGCGCAGCCCCTGCACCAGCACACTGGTCAGATCAGCGCCGGAGGTCTGGTAGCCAGTGGGCCAGAAATACGCCAGTTGTCCAAGCCGGACCAGTGACAAGGCCAGTGCCAGCGGCACAACCAGTGCCCAGGCGCGCACCAGCCCACGCAAGCCGGCGTGTAGCAGTGTCCCCGGCAAGGCGACAAGATTCATTTTGACGTGTGCTAGCACCTAGAATGCCCGCTTTGTTGACGTTTGCGTAAACGTTGATTATCCAACAATCGAAAAATCGGTACATCCAGAAGTGGAGCAGGCGGCCATGAACGAATCGGAACACATGCTCCATTACCCGCTGGGTGAGGCACTGGCGCCAACCGGTGGCACATTGGCGATCACCCCGGATATCAAATGGGTCCGCATGGCGCTGCCCTTTGCGCTGGACCACATCAACCTGTGGCTGCTGCGCGATGCCATCGAGGCGGCGAATGGCGAGCGCATACAGGGATGGAGCATTGTGGATTGCGGCATCCACAGCGCGCAGTCCAAGGCACAGTGGGAAAACATTTTTGCCAATGAACTGGAGGGTTTGCCGATATTGCGGGTCATCGTCACCCACATGCATCCCGACCACGTTGGCCTGGCACATTGGCTGTGCCAGCGCTGGAACGCCACGCTGTGGATGAGTGCCACGGACTTTCTTGTAGCGCGTCTGGCGTGCATGGGACCCAACGCCCTGGAAGGGACGAAAGGGGCGACATTTTTTGCGACCCATGGGCTGACTGATCACGAAGTGCTGGAAAAAATCACAGCCCGTACAGGCTACTTTCAAGCCATGGTCCCCGCACTGCCCACGCAGTACCACCGCCTGATGGATGCCAAGGTGTTGCGTCTGGGCGATCTGGAGTGGCGTTGCATCAGCGGCTATGGCCACGCGCCCGAGCATATGGCCTTGTATTGCGATGCCTTGCATGTGTTGATTGGTGGAGACATGCTGTTGCCGCGCATATCGACGAATATCAGCGTCTACGACCAGGAGCCCGAATCCAACCCGCTGGCCTTGTTTCTGGATTCGATCGACAAATTCCTGGCCTTGCCCGAAGACACCCTGGTCTTGCCCGCGCACGGCAAACCCTTTACCGGACTGCACGCGCGCGTCCAGCAACTGCATGCACACCACGAGGAGCGTCTGGGCGAAGTGCTGGTCGCCTGCGCAGGTGCACCGTGCAGTGCTGCCGACATTTTGCCGGTACTTTTCAAAGCGCCATTGGACATGCACCAGACCACATTTGCCATCGGTGAAGCGCTGGCGCACCTACACGCATTGTGGTTTCAGGGCAAACTGCAGCGCACGCTGTCACCCGACGGCATCTACCGTTTTGCTGCAGTGGCATAGTCCGAATGTTTCATAGACCTGCAGCGCGGCAGCGAGAACTGCTTCGGCTTGCGACAAGGCCATTGCCTGTGGCGTTTTCTCTACAAAAACATAGCTACTCCCGCTTGATACATAAGGCGTACAGCCAGATTTGCCTTGAATTTTGCCCTTCAAAACGGGTCAATGCGATGCTGATACCGCCATGGGGCATCAAAACGAGCCGTTTTCGGGTGTTTTTGCATGGAAAATCGGGCTGTAAGCCTTATGGGATAAGCGGGTTCAGCTCTTTTTCTTATAGTATGCACCAAACCTGCGGACAGCGTGCACATGCAGCACCAGCCACAGCAGGGGATCGAGTAGCGCATCCCAGACATTGCCGCCTGGCAGCCGCAGCAGTACAAACAGCACCAATGCGCCGCCCGCAATTCCAATGCCAACATCAGGTTGCTGGCCAGTCAATACCCAGGGCAAGAGCAGCAGCAGCACGAGCCAGGGTATCGCCATCGGGCTGAAACCCCAGGCATACAGGGAAAATGGCAACAGCGGTAACAGCGCGAAGGTGTCGAGCAGCAAGACCCAACCCAGCAGCAACCCCATCCACAATGCCATCGCATCCCGCTGGTGACGTGTGTGCAGCAAGGCGCAGCAGCACAGCACCGTGGCGATGCTCGGCGCCTGAAAGGCCAGGCCCAGCCAGTGGCTGATTGAACCAGGCCCCGGAAGCAGCGCCCAGGCAGCCAACGTCAGGATGGCGCTGTAGCGCAAGACCGGGCGCACTGGCAAGACACGCAGCGCCCAATATCCCAGACAGGCCAGCACCAGGCTCCAGCCCAGGCGCAACCAGAGCGCCAGCAACCACGCCGCAGGCAAGGCCGGTGCATCGCCCAACCACCCCAGGTTCATGGTGCGCGCTCCTGTATGGGTGCGGGGACGGTAAAGCCTTGCCAAGCCAGGTATTTGCGGTCCACGGTGTAACTGAGCCACAACTGGTCATCCGTCCAGGTCAGCGCCGGGTAGGAAAACTCATCATCCGCCGTTCCATGCTCCAATCGGTTCAGCAGCGTCCAGTTTCGACCATCGTTGGACTGGCTTACATCCAGTGTTCCCCGCGAACCAACGGACGAGTTGTGTGCCAGTAGCAATTGACCAGGCGCCAGAGCCAGAGTTGCAACTGCCGAATCCGGATTGTCCAGCGCCAGATCAGGCAGGTCATCCCAATGCAAACCTCCATCCGTGGTTTGCGCTACGCCAATTTTGCCGCCGTGCTGCTCGTTGCGCATCAGGGCCAACCACACGTCAGTGTCAAGCGGCAGCAAACTGGGTTGCAACAGGTAGGAGCGGCTGGAGATGCGCACCATCCCTCGAAAAACGCCATTGCGGTCAAAACGCAGGGCGGCGGGATACTTGATACCCAGCTCAAAATGCACGGGCAGCACCATCCCGCCGTCGGCCAGTGGTAACGGTGCATTGCGCACCAGGTAGCTGGTATTCCACAGCCACGACAGCGGCAGCACCTGCACCGGCTCAAAGGCCAATTCATCCAGGCGATTGCCGATGCTGCTTTGGCGCAGATGCAAAATGCGCGCAGCGGCCCACCCCCCCCAACCAGTGGCTACCACGAACAGATGCACACGACCCTGGCCGTCAAGCCAGGCGACCGGATTACCCAGGCGGCGCACGCCATACCCCAACTGCGCGGCCACGTGGTGCCGGTTGACCACGGCGCGCGGGAGGGTCCATTGGCCGGTGCTGCGCAACCACTGGGAGGCCACGATCTGTACCAGCGGGCCGCTTTCGCGCTCGCCGGAAAACCAGAAGAGCGTCAGCGCTGCCGGGTGTCCAGCGGGCATGGGCAAGAGGCTGCTGGCGTGGGCTGCGCGTGCGCCCTCGGGCATGGGAATCAGTCCCCGCGCGGTACTGGATGCCCCCAATGCTTGCAACTGTACGGGTTGGTACAGCGGCCAGGTTGCGACAGCGGTGCCGGGCGCGGACGCACGCTGCCATACATCCAGGCCCAGCAACGCCAACGCCGCCAGAACGGAAAGGATAAAACGCCAGCCAACCGATAGCAACTGCATGCGCCTGAGCCCAGCGCTTGATGCCTTGACCAGATGGGGTTAATGGTTCGGGCGTGGCGCAGGCAACTGTCGCACGATAGAGTCGCCCTGGTTTTTGACAACATCCCCTACGCTGAAACCGGGTTGTTGGCTGAAGTCAAAACTCCCCCGCTCCCCATTGGGGTATTGGACCGTTACCGTCCAGACGGTGTGCGTTTTGACTTTTTCTTCTATCACGCGCCCGGCGTACGCGCCGCCAACGGCTCCGGCCAGGGTCGCGAGGTCCTTGCCTGAACCGGCCCCGACCTGATTACCCAGCAAGGCACCGCCAATGCCACCGGCGATGGTACCCAGGGCGCTTGCCTCACCGGCTTTCTCCGTGGCCGAAACGGCGATGACCGTGCCGCAGTCATGGCAAACTTCCGCTGCCTGGTGGGTACGTGCAGGTGCAGGGGGCATGTTTGTGGCAGCAGGCTGTGCGGGAGGCGGCGGTACAGCGGATGCCCTGGACTTTGCTGCAGCGATAGCCTGATCGTATTCAGCCTTGGCATCCCGACGGCACTGCATCTTTTTGCCAGACGTAGACTCTTCATCACATAAGGCTTTGTCGGATTGGTAACGGGCTAAAGCTGCTTTGCTATCGGCTGTGAACTGAGGGCTGGTGGTTCTCGCTGTGGCAGCCAGGACAGGCCCTGTGACGCAAGTCAAAGCCAGTATGCAGGATACGCAGAGGGTTTTCCTGTTCATTTTATAAGGACTCCTTGTAGAAAGAAAGAAAAGTGGTCGGCCATTGTCTGGCCTGTTTAGCCTCACAGGTTGAGATCCACAGGCTGTCCCAGCATGTCCGCAGTGATGAGTGTGATGCCGCGTTCGGTGACATGAAAACGTGCCCGATCTGCGTTTTGATCCAACCCGACGTGAAAGCCGTCCGGAATTTTGCAACCCTCGTCCACAATGGCCCGTCTGATCCGCACATTGCGACCCACCTGGACGGCTGGTAGCAACACAGAATCCTCCACCAGACTGCGCTCGGCGACCTGTACCTTGGTGAACAGTATGGAACTACGCACAAGGGCGCCACTGACAATGCAGCCGCTTGACACCAGGGAGTTGAAGGCCGCGCCACGTCGCCCTTCATCGTCCAGCACAAATTTGGCCGGTGGAAACTGGCCTTGCAGGCTACGAATCGGCCAGTCATCGTCATACAGATTGAGTTCGGGTAGCACCTGGGTCAAGTCCATATTGGCTTCCCAAAAGGCATCCAGGGTTCCCACATCCCGCCAGTAAGGGCGGCCTTCAATCATGTTGACACAACTGTCGGTAAAACGATGTGCTTGTACGTGGTGGGTACGGACCAGGCGCGGGATGATATCGTTGCCAAAATCGTGGCTGGAGTTGGCATCATTGGCATCCGCCGCCAATTCCGCGCACAGCAACTCGGTGTTGAACACGTAGATGCCCATACTGCCCAGGGCGTGGCCGGGCTTGTCCGGCATGGGCGTGGGATGGGCCGGTTTTTCCTGGAAGTCGGTAATGCGGCCTGACTCGTCCACCGCCATCACACCAAAGGCGCTGGCGTCGTGCAAGGAAACCTCAGTGCAAGCAACCGTGACATCAGCGCCACTGGTCACATGGTCCCGGAGCATGCGGGCATAGTCCATCTTGTAAATGTGGTCGCCCGCCAGAATCAGTACATACAAGGGATCGGCTTCGTGCAGCAGGCTCAGATTCTGGAACACTGCATTGGCCGTGCCAACATACCAGCCGTCTCCTATCTGTTGCTGCGCGGGCACCACGTCAATGTATTCACGCAGACTCGACTCCAGAAATCCCCAGCCGCGCTCAATGTGGCGAATCAGACTTTGCGCCTTGTACTGTGTCAGCACACCGATGCGTCGGATACCGGAATTGACACAGTTGCTCAAGGGGAAATCAATGATTTTCAGTTTTCCAGCGAAAGGCACCGCCGGTTTGGCGCGCCAATTGGTAAGCTGTTTAAGCCGACTGCCACGCCCTCCGGCCAACACAATCGCATAGGTACGTTGCGTCAGGTGCAGCAAATCATTGCCGCGTCGGCGTTCGCCGAGTGTGCGGTAATCATGCCTGTCCGGGGCTGAATCATGGTGCATCGGGAGTCCTTTTATCAAACGGGGCGGGCATATTGCAGCACAAAATCGGCAATGGCAGCAGTGTCAGCCAAATTAAGCCAGGCAAGCTGGGAAACATCGTCGATCCTGGGACCGTCGGATGCAATGCCGACAATGCCCGGCCAGTGTGGCCACAGCATGTCGCGCTGTACCTGTGCGCGCCAGACCTCCAGTTTGGGAAAGTCACCGCTTTTGAAACCCTCGATCAGCACCAGGTCACAACGCTGCAGCCTCTCGATCAAATAGTTCAGATCAGGCTCGACTGCTCCACGCAATTCGTGCATCAAGGCCCAGCGTTCGTTGCCCAGCAGCAGCACTTCCTTGCAGCCGGCTTCGCGTAGACGGTACGAGTCCTTGCCCGGACGATCGATCTCGATAGATTTGTGGCTATGCTTGATCAGGGAAACCGTCAAACCCCGGGCCGTGATTGCAGGCACCAGGCGCTCCAGCAGCGTGGTTTTGCCCATGCCGGAGTGGCCGGCAATACCGAAGATGTTCATCAGCTGCGCAAACGTGCCAGCAACCCGGCAGTCGAAGCATCTAGTCCACTGGCATCTCCACTGACCAGGCGCGCCTGCACGTCCTTGGCCAGTACCTTGCCCAGTTCCACTCCCCACTGGTCAAAGCTGTTGATACCCCAAATCGAACCACTGACGAAAACGCGGTGCTCCTGCAGTGCGATCAACGCACCCAGACTGGCCGGTGTCAGGTCATCCAGGAGCAAGAAAGTGCTGGGCCGGTTGCCGGGGAAGTGCTTGTGACCACCGGCATCGACCTTGCCGACCATCAGCGCCTGGGCCTGGGCCAGGACGTTGGAGAGCAGAAGTTCGTGGTGTACAGGCAGACTGTGGCGCGCTTTTTTGACCGCGATGAATTCGACCGGCACCACATCGGTCCCCTGGTGCAGCATCTGGTAGTAGGCATGCTGGCCGTTGGTGCCTGGTTCACCCCACAACACCGGCGAGGTGCCAAATGGCAGTGATTCGCCACTGGCATCAACACGCTTGCCGTTGCTTTCCATTTCAAGCTGTTGCAAATAGGCCGGGAAACGGCGCAAGGCGCTATGGTAGGGGGCAATGCTGCGGCTGGTAAAGCCATGAAAATTGCGGTACCACACATCCAGCAGACCCAAGCGCAGCGGCAGGTTTTCCTCTGGTGGCGCTGTACGGAAGTGTTCGTCCATGGCGTGCGCACCGGCCAGAAAATCGCGAAAACCCGTAGCGCCAATGGCAATCGCCAGTGGCAGCCCGATGGCCGACCATACCGAGTAGCGGCCACCGACCCAATCCCAGAAACCAAAGGTGGTACTGATGCCAAAGGCCTTGGCTGCGGCAACATTGGTGGTGAGCGCCGCGAAATGCCGCGCCGTGTCGGTGCCACCCTGCGCGGTAAACCATGCCTTGGCCGAGTGCGCATTGGTCATGGTCTCAATTGTCGTGAACGTCTTGCTGGCAATCAGGAACAGCGTACTCCCGACCTTGAGGTGCTTGAGTACCGCCGCCAGCTCATGCCCATCGACATTGGAGACGAAATGCAGGCGTTTGCCCGACAGAGCAAAGGCATCGAGCGCCAGCACGGCCATCTGTGGCCCCAGGTCGGAGCCGCCAATGCCGATGTTCACCACATCGGTAATGCCCGTATCGGCACGCACAGTCTCGGAAAAAGCCAGCATGGCGTCGAGTGTCGGATGCACCAGGGTACGTTCATTTGCTATATTTTCAGTCGCTGACCACGCTCTATCTGTGGGCGCAACAGGCGGATTTCGCAATAAAGCATGGCCAACGGCGCGCTGCTCGGTGTTGTTGATGGCCTGGCCGGCAAACATGGCATCGCGGTGTTCGAGAACGCCGGACTGCTGGGCCAGTTGCAACAATAAATCCTGTGCCTGCGTATCCAGCAAATTTTTGGATAGATCGGCAAAAATGTATGGGGCATTTTGGCTGAAACGTGCAAAACGCTGTGCATCCTGCGCAAAAGCCTCTTTCAGGTCCAGGCCTTGGCCAACATTTTGGTAGTGTGCCTGAAGCTGGCTCCAGGCGGGGGTACGGTCACCACGAATACGGGTCATGTTTGCTCCATCAATTTGGTTTATGGCTGCATTATTGCACCTGTAAAAAAACCCCGGAGGTTGCCCGCCGGGGTTTAGTTTACGCATTTTCAGGTGCTGGCTTGAGCCAGCGTGCCAATCAGAAGGTGTGAACCAACAGAAGCGAAGTTTCGGAAGCGGTGCTGTTGTAGTTCAAACCAGCGTTGTTGAACGCGGACCTGCCACTTGCCAGAGTAGCCCTTGCATTGACGGCATCTTGCTCGTATTGCACATAGCCGCTGGTGGTCCAGGCTGCATGACGCGCCAGCACACTGGTACGCTTGCTCATGGCGTAGCTGACACCCACGCTGTAGCCGTTGGCGGTGCCTTCATAGTCCTTGGCTTTCCAGAGTCCGCCGAGGAACGGTGAGGTATTGGGAGCGTCGGCGGTCTCGCTTCTGGACCAAGCGGCGCCCAAGGTCAAGGCACCCAGTGGCATGGACAAGGAAATCATGGAATCTTTTTGGTGCATTCCGTTGGTAGCAGAAACATCCTGATAACCAACACCAATCTTGGCCATGCCCAAATCAAAGGCGCCTTGCAGGTTGTAGAGGCTGTCTTTGGTGAGTTGCAGTGCAGGGCAAGCTGCAAAGGCCAATGCTGGAGCCGCTGCCACGCAACCGCCTTCGATGCGGTTGTCATAATTGCGATAACCAGCAGCCAGAGTCAACGGGCCGGACTTGAACAAACCAGAAAGAATGTTGGAACGCTGCTTTGTCTGACCAGCAGCGCCTACACCCAGTCCCATGCCAGCTGTGGTGAAGTCTTCTGTATGGGTCAGCGCAACGGTCACAGGACCCAGAGGCACTGCGTAGCGAATCTGGTCGGTAACCTTCTTGTACTCGTGCAACTTGTTATCCATGTCAATGACCGGTGCACCTGCGCCTGCTACGCTGGCTGTGCCGGCTCCGATGGCTCCGGTGGCATAGCTGGAAAAGAAGTCGGGACGCTCCAGCGTAGCCAACTGAATTTGGCCAAACGCAGCATTTGTATAGGTCAGGCTGGCATCGCGTCCGGTTGCCGGGCCGTTGGAGCCAGTAACACCATATTTGCTGGAAGACTCGCCGCTGCGATCCAGGCCGCCAACCCCCAAGAGAGCCTCAACTTTTTGGCCACCACCCAAATCTTCTTTGACGGTAAAGTAGACTACCGAGGTGTCCACACCCAAGCCGCTGGACTCGGTGCCAGCATTATTGCCTGCTTTGGTGGCCTTGTAGCCCATCGCCAGCAGCCCGGTTACGGTGACCTGTGACATTGCGGCGCCCGATGCGGCCAAAACGGCCAAAGCGATAAGAGTCTTTTTCATGGTGTTGATTCCAGTACAAGTTGATAAACAAAACGATGGCATGAACACACACCACCTCTTTCAAACAGTCGCAATTTGACCAAAATACTTGGCTGATAGCTGTATTTTGACTTGAAATATTCAATACTGTGGCAGCAATGCGAACGATGTGTTGCTTGCATGCAACTTTATCCGCTGCCAGTGCTGGATTGAGGGCTTCCCACTTAAGGCGGGACAGGCGAGGCATTGTCATTTCCGTGTAGGCAGGACCACAAAGTGCCAGGCGTGTTGTCCCGCTTGCGGCGCTGTCTTTGCAAAAAACATAGCTACTCCCGCTTACACCATAAGGCGTACAGCCAGATTTGCCTTGAATTTCTCCCTTTAAAACCGGTCAACGCGATGCTGATACCGCCATGAGGCATCAAAACGGGCCGTTGTCGGGTGTTTTTGCATGACAAATCTGGCTGTAAGACTTATGTGATAAGCGGGAGCAGCTATTGTATCAGGAGCAATTTAGCCTTGACTGGGAGTATCCCGGAGCCTGTCACAAATCCACCCGGAAATCGACGCTGGTATGGTTTTTGGCGCTGTCAACACCCAAGTGCGCCGTTTTCCTCTGCTGGTTTTGCCCGACCAGCTTGCCATCGAGCGCCGGAAGGCGCGAATTCGCGGCTCCCGCCACTCCCACAAAGTGCCAAGCGTGCTGTCCCGCTTTAAGTGGGAAGCCGGATTGAGGTTGCAAGATCGGCTGCACCCCTGCTACCACCCGGCATGCATTCATGGAGCAGTCTATCGCTGTTACACTGGCGCCCCTATGCGTAAATGGTTGGTAATTATTTTATTGGTATTCATGCCGCTACAGGCTGGCTGGGCGGCAGTGGCTAGCTATTGCCAGCACGAAATTGGAGCTGCAGCCAGGCATTTTGGCCACCATGACCATCAGCACAAGGCTGCTGATGGAAAAGAAGCAGCACCCGATCCAGCCAATATCGGCAGCGGTGATCCTGATTGCGCGTTCTGCCATGCCGGATGCTCATCCGCCCTTCCTGGGGAGGCAGCGTTCTCACCAATAGCCCGCTCATCCATGGATGCAGCGGACTACTGGGCGCGTCTCACACCGCCACCTTTCGAACGCTTAGAACGCCCACAGTGGCGCGTTCTCGCCTGACCGGCGGGGAGCGTGTTCATTCCCTCGTTGTCACTCAAGCAGTCGCGCTTGGCGCGTGGCCGCAGAAAGCCGCCTTTGCGCCGCTGACGTGACGATGTAGTAGGCAACCATTCGGATCGCTCTCCGCCGATTTCCTTGCGTATTTGAAATCAATGGAGAATCGGATTTGAATAGTATTCACAATTACAAACAACGGGCATCATTTCCCGTCTTCATGGCGACCAAAAAGGCAGCCATACCGGTCTTGCTCATGGCGGTCACGGCAGGGTTGGCTTTCGCGCAGTCGCTGCCTGCTGTGCAAACCAACCGCACGCCCAGGTCTGAATCGCAAGCCGAAGCGGTGATTGCATTAACGCTTCAGAGGGCCATCGCGCTAGCGCTAGAAAGCAATCCAGACCTGACCGTCGCAAAACGTGAAATTGAGGCGACTGAAGGGCAGGTGCTTCAGGGGCAAGTGCGCCCCAATCCAGAGCTGGCCTATTCATTGGAAGACCAGAGCGCCCAGACCCGTACACAAAGCGTGCAGATCAACCTGCCCGTCGAAATGGGTGGCAAGCGCGCCGAGCGTATCGCGGTGGCCGAACTAGGGCGCGATATTGCAGTAGAAGAACTGAATGTACGGCGCATTGAAATTCGTGCTGCAGTCGTCGCTACCTTCTTCGAGACCCTGGCAGCCCAGGAGCGCGCAACACTCGCGCAAGACAGTGTCGATCTGGCACGAAAGGCGACTGACGCCGTTGCCAAGCGTGTGGCGGCGGGCAGAGTTTCTCCTGTCGATGAAACCAAGGCTCGGGTAGCCGAGGCAGGGGTACGCGTTGAACTGGCACAGGCACAGAGCGAACAGCGCAGCGCTCGGGGGCGTCTGGCCAGCTTGCTGGGTGTCAATCCACCCCGCTTCACTCTCGTTGCGGGCAGTGTCGAAACGCTTCCTGTCGTCCCAAGCTTCGACAGCATCCAGCAACGCCTGTCGGCCTCACCAACCTTGCGTCGCGCGCAGCTAGAGGTGGAGCGCCGCAAATCGCTGGTCCATGTGGAGCGCAGCAAGCGGGTACCCGATGTCACCCTCAGTTTTGGCGTTAAACGCCCCAATGAGTTGCAACGCGACCAACTGCTGTTCGGTGTTTCCGTGCCGTTGCCATTGTTTGATCGCAACCAGGGTAACTTGCTCGAAGCGCTGAAGCGTGAAGACAAAGCACGGGACGAATTCCAGACTTTGAATGTGCGCGTGAGCACAGAGGTCATGCAAGCCCGCGAGCGGCTGGACGCAGTTCGCGGGGAAGTCGATGTACTGCAACGCGACATACTGCCCGGAGCCCAGAGTGCCTACAACGCAGCCACCATCGGATTTGAAAACGGTAAGTTCAACTTCCTGGAAGTGCTGGACGCGCAGCGCACCTACTTCGCGGCCAAGTCCCAATACCTCAAGGCATTGGCCGAAGCGCATCGCGCAGCGGCGGACATTGACCGGGTGCTTGGCGAGTCCACCCCGAATGCCGACAAGCCAGCTAACCAGGAGTAAACATGAAAATCGACACGAACAAGCAGAACATCAGCAAAAAGCAATTGATCGCCATCGCTGCGATCACCACAATGGGCGTTCTACTGGGCATCGGCATTCTCAGCAACAAGACACCCAAGACAGCGGAAGATGACGGCCACGGCCATGGTAGCCACGTTGAAGCGAAAGCACACAGTGATGGCGAGCACCACGACAAGGCAAGTGGAGATGGGCACGATCACGACAAGGGCCACGTGGACGGCGAGCACCATGAAGGTCCGAGCAAGGGGCCACATGGCGGCAAGCTGTTTAAGGAGTCGGATTTCGGGCTGGAAGCGTTGCTGACCGAGGACGGCGGTGAACCACGCCTACGGATATGGCTGTTCAACAAGGTCCAGCCGCTCCCGAACAATGCCGCCAAAGTCAGCGCCACCATTACGCGTTTGACCGGTGAAAAGCAGACCCTCAGCTTCGTGCCCGACAAGGCCAGCTTGTTGAGCCGCGAGGTGGTGCCGGAGCCACATGCGTTCGAGATCAACATTGTTGCCCAGACTTCAGCCGAACCCTTCATGTTCGTTTTGAACCAGGAGGAAGGAAAGGTCGAACTCAGCGATGCACAAATCAAGGCAGCATCCATTGGCATCGACACGGCTGGTGCCGCTCGTATCCGATTTACCTTGCAATTGCCGGGTGAAATTCGCCTGAATGAAGACCGAACATCGCACGTTGTTCCGCGCATTGCGGGTGTGGTTGAGAGTGCTCAAGCCAGTCTGGGGCAAGCCGTCAAGAAGGGCCAGGTTCTGGCCGTCATCGCCAGCCCGGATGCGTCTGAGCAGCGCAGCGAGTTGCAGACGGCGCAAAAGCGACTGAGCTTGGCCAAGACCACCTTTGAGCGTGAGAAACGACTCTGGGAGCAGAAGATATCTGCCGAGCAGGACTATCTGCAAGCTGCCCAAGTCTTGCACGAAGCAGAGGTCGCGGTGACCAACGCCCAGCAGAAGCTGTCCGCCTTGGGTCTGACATCAGTCTCTTCGGGGGGGCTCAATCGCTTTGAGTTGCGCGCGCCATTCGACGGTTTGGTGATCGAAAAACATCTGAGCCTGGGTGAGGCCGTCAAGGAAGATGCAGCCGTGTTTACCGTGTCTGACCTGGGACAGGTCTGGGCCGAAATCAACGTGCCCGCGAAGGATTTGCCATTGGTCAAGGTTGGCGAGAAGGCCACCATCAAAGCGACAGCCTTCGATATGAGCGCGACTGGAACCATCTCTTTTGTGGGGCCATTGATCGGAGAGCAGACCCGTATGGCCAAGGCCCGCGTAGTCTTGGCCAACCCCAAAGGTGCTTGGCGTCCCGGTCTATTTGTCAGTGTGGAAGTGACTTCATCGGAGGCGGATGTTCCCGTGACCGTAGTCAGTGATGCCATTCAGACCGTGGGCGACAAGCCCGTCGTATTCCTCAAGGTGAATGGCGGTTTCATTGCCCAGCCCGTGCAATTGGGCCGCAGTGATGGCAAGCGCGTTGAGGTGCTGCAAGGGTTCAAATCGGGGACTCCCTATGCAGCGGCAGGCAGCTTTGTCGTGAAGTCTGAACTCGGCAAAGCCTCTGCCGAACACGCCCACTAAAACAAGAGCAACGACCATGTTTGAAAAACTTATTCGCATGACCATCGAACACCGATGGCTGGTATTGTTGGCGGTCATCGGTATGGCAGTCATCGGCATATTCAACTACCAAAAACTGCCCATTGATGCCGTTCCAGACATCACCAACATCCAGGTGCAAATCAACACCCAAGCGCCGGGGTACTCGCCGCTGGAGACCGAACAACGGGTGACTTACCCGATTGAAACCGTGATGGCGGGCCTTCCCAACCTGGAGCAAACCCGCTCCCTGTCCCGCTACGGGCTGTCGCAGGTGACGGTGATCTTTAAGGACGGCACCGACATCTACTTTGCGCGGCAACTGGTCAACGAACGCATCCAGGAAGCTCGTGACAAGCTGCCCTCTGGCATCACCCCGGCGATGGGGCCGATTTCGACGGGTTTGGGTGAGATTTACTTGTGGGTGGTCGAAGCCAGGGATGGTGCGAAGAAACCTGATGGCCAGCCCTATACGGCCACCGATCTGCGCGAGATTCAGGACTGGATCATCAAGCCGCAGTTGCGTAACGTGCCTGGCGTCACAGAAATCAACTCGATGGGCGGCTATGCCAAGGAATACCAGGTATCACCGAGACCCGAGCGGCTCGCCGCACTGGGTGTCACCTTGCAAGACATCGTCACGGCATTGGAGCGTAACAACGGCAACGTGGGTGCGGGCTATATCGAAAAACGTGGCGAGCAATATCTGATCCGTGCTCCCGGCCAGGTCAAAACACTGGAAGACATCGGTAACGTGATCCTCAGCAGCGCCGGTGGGGTACCCATCCGGGTGCGTGATGTGGCCGAGGTGGGGATTGGGCGTGAACTGCGCACGGGTGCGGCCACAGACAACGGGCGTGAAGCGGTGCTGGGCACGGTCTTTATGCTCATCGGTCAGAACAGTCGAACAGTTTCCCAAGCCGTCGACAAGAAAATGCTGGAAATCAACCGCAGCCTGCCCGAAGGCGTGCATGCCACCACTGTCTACGACCGTACTGTCTTGGTGGACAAGGCCATCAGCACGGTAAAGAAGAACTTGTTGGAAGGTGCGATCTTGGTGATCGTGATTCTGTTCCTGTTCTTGGGCAATATTCGCGCGGCCATCATCACGGCAACCGTGATTCCCTTGTCGATGTTGTTTACCTTCACGGGGATGGTGACTTACAAGGTGAGTGCCAATTTGATGAGCCTTGGGGCACTGGACTTCGGCATCATCATCGACGGAGCGGTTGTGATCGTCGAGAACTGTGTCCGTCGTCTCGCCCATGCACAAGCGCAGTACGGCAGGTCTTTGACGCGCTCGGAACGTTTTCACGAGGTATTCCTAGCCTCCATGGAATCACGCCGCGCGCTCTTGTTTGGTCAAGTCATCATCATGGTTGTGTACCTGCCCATTTTCGCACTGACCGGTGTTGAAGGGAAAATGTTCCATCCGATGGCGTTCACCGTGGTCGCGGCGCTCGTTGGTGCGCTGATCCTGTCGGTGACTTTCATCCCGGCAGCGGTCGCGCTGTTCATTGGTCACCGTGTTAGCGAGAAGGAAAACTGGCTTATGGCGCAAGCCAAACGCTGGTACGCCCCCTTGCTGGATCGCGTCATGGCTGCCAAGGCCATCGTCTTGACCATCGCCGCAGTAGCGGTGGTTTTGTGTGGCTTGATCGCAACCCGCATGGGCAGCGAGTTTGTGCCCAGCTTGAACGAAGGCGACTTCGCCATTCAGGCCTTGCGCATTCCAGGTACCAGTTTGTCGCAGTCGGTGGCGATGCAGCAGCAATTGGAAGCGACGCTCAAAGCCAAGTTTCCTGAGATTGACCGCATCTTTGCGCGCACTGGAACGGCGGAAATTGCTTCTGACCCGATGCCCCCGAACATCTCCGACGGTTACATCATGCTCAAGCCGCAGTCAGAGTGGCCGAAGCCTCGCAAGTCACGTGACGAACTGCTGGCAGCGGTACAAGAGGTCGTTGGCAAGATTCCGGGCAACAACTACGAGTTCTCTCAGCCAATTCAACTGCGTTTCAACGAACTCATTTCAGGCGTTCGCAGTGATGTCGCGGTAAAGATCTTTGGCGACGACATGGATGTCTTGAACAGGACGGCCGAAGAAGTCTCATCAATGCTGCAGAAAATCCAGGGTGCGTCTGAGGTCAAAGTTGAGCAAACCACTGGATTGCCGATGCTGACCGTGAATATTGACCGCCAGAAAACCGCCCGCTACGGGCTGAACGTGGCCGATGTCCAAGACGCAGTGGCCACGGCCATCGGAGGGCGTGAGGCCGGTACGTTGTTTGAAGGAGACCGTCGATTCGACATTCTGGTTCGGTTGCCAGAATTTCTGCGCAACGACCTTGAGGGCATGAAGCGCTTACCCATTCCCTTGCCGAGCGGCGTAGGCACAGGCGGTGCCGAAGGGCGCACCAACTTCATTCAACTGGCCGAAGTAGCGAACTTCGAACTCGCACCTGGACCCAATCAAGTCAGCCGAGAAAACGGCAAGCGCCGCATTGTGGTGAGTGCCAATGTCCGTGGCAGAGACGTAGGCTCTTTCTTCGCGGATGCAGAAGCGGCCTTGGCACAGGTCAAAATCCCTCCGGGGTACTGGACGAGCTGGGGCGGCACCTTTGAGAATCTGCAATCAGCCACACAACGTCTACAGATCGTCGTCCCGGTCTCGCTGCTCTTGGTGTTCGTGTTGCTGTTCGCGATGTTCGGCAACGCCAAGGATGGTTTGCTCGTTTTCACGGGCATTCCATTTGCATTGACTGGCGGCATCCTGGCACTGTGGCTGCGCGACATTCCCATGTCGATTTCGGCGGCCGTGGGCTTCATCGCGCTGTTTGGTGTCGCGGTGCTCAATGGCCTCGTGATGATCTCCTACATCCGCAGCCTACGCGAACGAGGAACACCATTGGATACCGCTATCCGCGAAGGTGCCTTGACACAGCTCCGGCCAGTGTTGATGACATCACTGGTGGCGCCCTTAGGCTTCATCCCGATGGCCATCGCCGTCGGAACCGGCGCTGAGGTGCAGCGCCCCCTGGCCACTGTGGTGATCGGCGGCATTTTGTCCTCCGCATTGCTGACGCTACTCGTTCTTCCCATTCTTTATCGATTGGCCCATCGGCCAGACGAGCAAGTGGAAGATGTCTCTGCCGAACCAGTGCATCCGCAGGCTGGGTAGTACTTCGATTTCGTTGCAATAAAATTACGATTCGGAGTTTGAACCATTCTCTGAATCGATATTTAATTTTTAGTCAACATTAAGACACTCGGAAATCAATTATGCACAGCCAACCTTTCCTCATTGCCAGCATTACTCTGTTGGCCCCTTTTCTACTTCTGACTACATCAGATTCGTTCGCTGAGGAAAAGAAGCGAATTGAAGACAACTCATTTTTGATTGAAGAGGCGTACAACCAAGAAGATGGTGTCATTCAGTACATTCAGTCATTTCAATACTCAAAAAGAACAAACGAGTGGCTGTATACGTTCACCCACGAAATGCCGCTGCCAAATCAGAACCATCAGTTCTCTTACACAGTTCCGATAGTGCGTGTTTCCGCAGACCCTACCCATCAGACAGGTTTTGGTGATATTGGCATCAACTATCGTTATCAATTGGTCAAAACTGACGATTGGGCTCTGTCCCCCAGACTCTCAATCATCCTTCCTACTGGAAAGTACCGTGAAAGCCTAGGCAATGGCGCAATGGGCTACCAAGTCAATATTCCGCTTAGTGTTAACCTTGCTGAAAATTGGGTCAGTCATTGGAACGCAGGCACAACTTACACGCCAAATGCTCGTGAGGCATCTGGCGTTCAAGCAGATATTCGTGGGATCAATATGGGCGCCAGTGTGGTCTACCTTCATTCGGAAACGTTGAACTTCCTTGTCGAATACGCCAAAACCGAAAATCAGGTGATTCAGCCCGATGGTTCATTGGTTTGGGAGAAGTCAGAATTTATTAATCCTGGCTTTCGCTACGCCAAGAATTACGCGTCGGGTTGGCAGGTTGTCACCGGGGTCAGTTTCCCTATCGGGATTGGCCCATCTGAAAATGACAATGGCATTTTTTTGTACCTTTCCTTTGAAAAATAGGCGCATATGGTCATGATCGAAAAAGCCATCCGAATGCTCAAATGCATCACCAATTTCGAGGGGCATCGCCATCAGATGCGCTTGCTGGATACATAGACGCTGGATGCCATTCGTGTCGCTTTGGCAGCGCAGCATGCACCTGATGGTGCATACATAAAAAAACCTCTTGGCATTACTGCCAAGAGGTTTTTGTTATCTGTCAAAACAGGACTGGCGCAAGGCCAGCGCAGGCTAGTGCAGATTAGAACGTGTGCGACATCAATAAATACACGTTTTCAGATCTGTCCACGGCGTTCACAGCGGCTTCAAAGTTGGAGTACTGGAAGTCCAGACTGGTGCGCTTGCTCAAAGAATACTTCGCGCCCAGCAGGTAACCGGCCTGGTCGCCATCCTTGTACAGACCTGCTACGCCAAAGTCGTCGTTGGTCCGCTTGGCATAGTTCAAGCCAACACTGACCGGACCGACAGGAACGCTGGCACCGAGCAGATATTGCGTAACCTTGGGGGTGCGCTCCTTGCCGGAAATATCCTTGCCGGATTCATAGTTCACGACCTGGTAGGCAAGGCCGACTTTGGCCATGCCCAGGTCATAGCGACCCCCCAAACGGATCTGATCCTTGTAGGTTGTAGGACCATTGCGGTTGTCATAGGACAGATACTGGATGTTGCCTGCCAGGGGACCCGCTGCTGCGTAGGAAACACCCAGCTGGTCGTAGCGTTGAGACTTAGAACCAGCTGCACCGACACCCAGACCCAAGCCAGCAGAAGCATCAGCCTCGTAGTGCGCCAGGGTCAGGCCGATGGGGCCCAGCGGCAGGGTGTAGGAAATGCCATCGTTGCGAGTGCGAGCAATCAGCAACTTTGGTTTATTAGCCACATCGGAAAGATCCTTAATTGCAACGTCCAAACCAGCCGTTGC
>JADJFE010000007.1 GCA_016708725.1 Candidatus Aalborgicola bjergmarkensis | reverse complement strand
TGGATACATCGATGACCCCTGGTGTCTTGATGAAAGCGCGGCGTGGCCAGCACTTGGCGGACGAGATGGCAATCGGAATGACGGGGGCACCCGTTTGTACCGCCAGGAGCGTGCCGCTGGTCTCGTAGTGGCCCTTTTGTCCACGTTCCGTGCGCGTTCCTTCGGGGAACATGATGATCCAGATGCCTTGCGCCAATCGCTCCTTACCTTGTTCCACTACCCGTTTGAAGGACTGGGTACGCAACTTGCGGTCAATGTGGATCATGTCCAGCCGTGCGATGGCCCAGCCAAAGAACGGTACGTAGAGCAGTTCCTTTTTGAAGACATAGGCCAGCGGGTGCGGCATGATGGCTGGCATCAAAAAGGTTTCAAAGGTGGATTGGTGCTTGACCAATAGCACCGCCGGGCTTTTTTCTCCCGTTGGCAGGTTTTCCATACCCGTGACGCGCGTGTGAATACCCAAGAGCCAGCGCCCACCGCTGAGGCTGCAAAGACCCAGCCATGTTGCGGCTATGCGGTAACGCTGTGCCCGGCTGACGCCCAAAAAAGCCGCGAGCACGATAGCCAGGGAGAACGGCACGATGGTCAGCGCCATCCAGAGCATGTGCAAAATGGATCGAATGACGGACATAGGTGCTGATCAGGTTGGGATTACCGTAGTGCCTGGATGTGCGGCATACGGGCCGGAACTAGCGCGTAAGGGCCGCAGGCTGCGAGGCTTGCGCATCCTGCCCCACCAGGTACTGTGCGAATGCCGCCAGATCAGCGTGGGCTATCGTGCCTTCAGGGCAACCGTCAGGCAAGTTGTCCTGGCCCTGGTAGTCGGCGGACTTGCCGGTTAGTACCAGATGGGGCGTACACCCTACAGCGGCGGCGGCAACCAGATCGCGCACGGAGTCACCGACGGCTGGCACGTTCTGCAAGTCCAAAGCGTAGCGTTCACCGATTTGTTCATACAAACCCGGCTTGGGTTTGCGGCACTGGCAGCCCACGTCAGGCGCATGCGGGCAATAAAAGATAGCATCCACGCGCCCACCCATGGCCGCCAGCATGGTGTGCATTTTGGCGTGTATGGCGTTGAGCGAAGCAACATCAAACAAACCGCGTCCCAGCCCGGACTGGTTGCTTGCCACCACTACGTGCCAACCGGCCTGGTTCATGCGCGCTATGGCTTCAAGTGCGTTTGGCAGCGGAATCCACTCTTCGGGTGATCTGATGTAGTCGGCACTGTCTTCGTTGATGGTGCCGTCGCGGTCAATGATGACGAGTTTCATGGATGCCAATCAACTTGCCAGGCGTGACAGGTCTGCCACACGGTTCATGGCCAGATGCAGTCGCTTGAGTAAACCCTGGCGGTTCAAGCGCAGCTCCGGGGCTTCGGCATTGACCATGACACCCTCAAAAAAGGCGTCCACCGGGGTGCGCAGCGCCGCGAGGGTCTGGAGTGCGCCGGTGTAGTCCCCGGCTTCAAAACGTGCATCGGCTGCGGGGACGGTTTCCTTCATTGCCGCGCAGAGGGCAATTTCCGCAGGCTCACGCAGCAGGATTTCGCTGACATGGGCATCGACATCCGGTTCTTTCTTGAGAATATTGCCAATACGCTTGTTGGCGGCGGCCAGGGCGGCGGCTTCGGGAAGGGCGGCAAAACTGCGCACTGCCCCTAAGCGTTTGGACACATCGCCCAGACGTTGCGGGCGCAAGGCCAGAACGGCATCCACTTCCTGGGGGCTGTAGCCTTGTTCGCGCAGGGAGCCAGCCAGCCGCTCAAACATGAAGTCCAGCAGAGCCGTCGTGGCATCGGTGATGTGCGCGCCAAATACCGTATGCGCAGCCTGCAGCAGTTGTTCCAGTTCAAGCGGTAAATCCTTCTCCACCAGCATGCGAATCACGCCCAGCGCGTGGCGGCGCAGGGCGAAGGGGTCCTTGTCTCCGGTCGGCAAATTGCCAATGCCGAACATGCCCACCAGTGTTTCGAGCTTGTCCGCCAGCGCCAGCACCACGCCGGTTGTATTGCGTGGCAGGGTATCACCGGCAAAGCGTGGTTTGTAGTGGTCTTCAATGGCATCGGCCACTGCGTTGCCGAGTCCATCGTTTTGCGCGTAGTAGCGCCCCATGATGCCTTGCAATTCCGGGAACTCACCCACCATATCGCTGACCAGGTCGGCTTTGGCCAGCATGGCGGCCTTGTCGGCCTGCGCGACCAGCTGCGCGTCGCCCATCCGGGCGGCAATGCCACGCGCAATGGCGCGCACCCGCTCAACCCGCGCGCCCTGGCTGCCGAGTTTGTTGTGGTAAACCACTTTGTCCAGACCCGCAACGCGCGACTCCAGGGTTTTCTTGCGATCCTGGTCGAAGAAAAACTTGGCATCGGCCAGGCGCGGACGCACCACGCGCTCGTTGCCCTCGATCACCGCGCTGGCGTCAGCGGGCGAGATATTGCTGACCACCAGAAACTGGTGGCTCAGTCGCCCTTGTGCGTCCAGGAGCGGAAAATATTTCTGGTTGGCTTTCATGGTCAGGATCAGGCATTCCTGCGGCACATCCAGAAATTCCTTGTCAAAAGTACAGACCAGCACTTTGGGGCGCTCCACCAGGGCGGTTACTTCGTCGAGCAGGGCGTCGTCCTCAATCGGATGTATCCCTTTGCCAAACGTTGCGGCAGCAGCCGTGAGTTGCCGCACGATTTCGGCGCGGCGCTCGGCAAAGGAGGCAATCACCGCGCCATCGCGTGCCAGCGTTGCGGCATAAGTGTCGGCATCGACAATCGGCACGGGCGACAATGCTGCTTCAAAGCGGTGGCCGTGGGTGGTCGAGCCAGCCGTCAATCCCAGGACGGTAACCGGAACCACGGTGCTGCCATGCAAAGCCACCAGACCATGCGCGGGGCGCACGAAATGTACGCTGCTCCAGCCGGGCAAGGCACAGTCGCGCTCCAGCTGGTAACTCATGACCTTGGGGATGGGAAGCTTGGCAATGGTGTCTTCGAGCGCTTTTTGCAAGCCGGTATCCAGCGTGGCGCCGGTGACGAGGTTGTCGTAAAACAGCGCTTCGGCCTTGCCATCGGGCGCACGCTTGAGTGCGGCTACAGCGGCTGCCGGGTTGCTCACATCGGCCCCAAGTGCTGCAAGTTTTTTGAGCAGGGCAGGGGTGGCATGGCCTGCAGCATCGAGCCCGACGGAGACGGGCATGAGCTTTTGTCGCACGGCCTTGTCCTCGGCCTTGAGCCAGACGTGGCTGATGTGCGCGGCCAGGCGGCGTGGTGTTGCATAGGCCGTGGTCTGCGAATCGGTGTTCAGCAGACCCTGGGCCTTGAGTTGTTCTGCCAGACCGTTGGCAAACGCTTCGCCCAGTTTCTTGAGCGCCTTGGGCGGCAGTTCTTCAACAAACAGTTCAACCAGAAGATTTTTGCTAGTCATCATGCGGCCTTCTTCACCATTTTCACCATTTGCTCTACCCATTCGCGTGGCGCCATCGGAAAGCCCAGGCGCTCACGGCTGTCAAAATAACTCTGGGCCACGGTGCGCGCCAGGGTGCGGATACGGCCAATGTAGGCAGCACGTTCGGTGACGCTGATGGCACCCCGTGCGTCGAGCAGATTGAAGCTGTGGGCACATTTGAGAATTTGCTCGTAAGCGGGCAGTGCCAGTTGCTGTTGCATCAGGTACTGGGCCTGTTTTTCATGTGCCGCAAACGCCGTGAACAAGAAGTCGGTATCGCTGTGCTCGAAGTTGTATGCCGACTGCTCCACCTCGTTTTGCAGGTACACATCGCCATACGTGAGTTGGGCGCCGGTACCGTTGGGATTGCTATCCTGCGTCCAGATCAGCTTGTACACGTCGTCAACGCCTTGCAAGTACATGGCCAGACGTTCCAGCCCGTAGGTAATCTCGCCGGTAATCGGTCGGCAGTCGATACCACCCACTTGCTGAAAATAGGTGAACTGCGTGACTTCCATACCGTTGAGCCACACTTCCCAGCCCAGACCCCAGGCTCCCAGCGTGGGGTTTTCCCAGTCATCCTCGACAAACCGGATGTCATTTTTCTTCAAATCGAACCCCAGGGCCTCAAGCGAACCCAGGTAGAGCTCCAGAATGTTGCTCGGTGCGGGTTTGAGGACGACCTGGTATTGGTAGTAGTGCTGCAGCCGGTTGGGATTTTCGCCATAGCGGCCATCCTTGGGGCGACGGCTGGGTTGTACGTAGGCGGCTTTCCAGGGTTCCGGGCCCAGTGCGCGCAGGAACGTTGCGGTGTGCGAAGTGCCGGCGCCGACTTCCATGTCATAAGGTTGCAAGAGCGCGCAGCCCCTATCGGCCCAGTAGGACTGGAGTTTCAGGATGAGGTGTTGAAATGTGAGCATGCGCGGATTCTACAGGGGCATGCAGCTACCACCGCCAGGGTTATGGCTACTATCCACAGCGGCCAAAGCCCCCAGCGCGCCACCCACCAGGCGTAGGGTGTGATGCCTTCACGCCCTTGCACGTCACCAGACAGTACGCCTCGGGTATGGCGCGGCAAGGCGTGCGTGACCCGTCCCGTGTGGTCGATGATGGCGGTGGCACCGGTATTGGTGGCGCGCACCATCGGGCGCTCAAACTCCAGCGCGCGCATGCGGCTGATGTGCAAATGCTGGTCGATGGCCAGCGTATTGCCAAACCAGCCAATGTTGCTCACATTCACAAAAATGCTGGGCGCTGTGGCAGGATGTATAAAACGCGCGCCCAGTTCTTCACCAAACAAATCTTCGTAGCAGATATTGGGTGCCAGACGCTGCCCCTTCCAGGTAAAGGACGCCTGGCCGACGGCGCCCCGGTTGAAGTCGCCCAGCGGAATATGCATCAGGCGGGTAAACCACTTGAACAAGGGCGGGATGAATTCGCCAAAGGGTACCAGGTGGTGTTTGTCGTAGCGCCAGACCATGGCCTGCGCATGTTGTTGTGGAGCCAGGCCCACAACGGAGTTGGTATAGCCTTGCGCCTCGTCCCCCCACGGAATGCCAATCAATGCGGCCTGCGTGCCGCCTGCGAAACGGTCTTTCAACGTATTCCAGTACCCTGGCGGGAGTTCCTGCGGCAGCACCGGGATTGCGGTCTCTGGCGCCACGATCAGATCAACGTCACCGCGCTGCAATTGTTCACCGTACCACTGCAAGGCAATAGGCACACCCGAGCCAGGCTGGAATTTTTCGTCCTGGGGGATATTGCCTTGCAGCAAGCGCACCGAAATCGTACCCGCTGACCAGGATACGTGCGGCAGATACGCAGCTGCAAGCAGTACGATTCCCGCTACGCTGGCCAGTATGCCGCGTTGCACGGCGCTTGCCTGGGCAAAACATACGGCGGCGGCTGCCAGCCAGGCGGCCAATGCACCCACGCCGTAGGCACCGATCCACGACGCATAACCCGCCAGAGGACCGTCCACATGGGAATAGGCGATGGCACCCCAGCCAAAACCCGTCAACCAGGTGCCGCGCGCCATCTCGGCCAGGGTCCACAATGCGGCAAAAACCACGCTGGCAAGGCCTGGCCGCCTGGTACGCAGGTAGTAGTAAAGACCGCAGCCTGCGCCGTAGTACACAGCAAGTGCTGCTGCCAGCAACACAATCGCCAGCACCGTCAGAATCGCATTCAGGCCGGCATAGGTGTGCATGGAAACAAACAGCCACCAGAAGGTCGCACATAACCAGCCAGTGGCAAACAGCCAGCCCCGCAGGAGCGCTTGTTGCCAGCTTTGGCAGCGGTGGATCATCCAGACCAGCGTGGCCAGTGCGAGCAACTGTAGGCCCCACAGCGGTTCACCTTTTGTGAATATAAAGGAAAAAGGCCATGCAAGGCTTGCCGCACTAGCGAGTGCAGCTATCAATATGATTGCAATATCGACGCAGGCTGCGGCGTGGTGCCGCAGTGTGTTGGCGTTCATGCAATCAACGCATCAAGGGCTGGCGATGGGCGATACTTTGAACCACCTGACTGCGCCGCCTTTGGTATGCAGTACCAGAAAATTCAAGCCTCCCAGGAAATGGCTCTCACCGCGCTTGGGGACATGGCCCATTTCGTGGGCAATCAGGCCGCCAATGGTGTCAAACTGATTCTCGGGGTCGGAGCCAAGCAGCGTTACATCAAATGCGTCGTTGATGCGCGTGATAGGGGTGTCGCCGCTGACGCGGAAGCTGCCGTCGGCCAGCGTAAAGATGTCGCCATCGTCTTCGCAAATGTCGAATTCGTCCTCGATTTCGCCCACAATCTGTTCCAGTACATCCTCGATGGTGATGAGTCCGGCAACCCGGCCAAATTCGTCAATCACAATGGCCAGGTGGTTGCGGTTGCCGCGAAAATCGCTCAATAAGTCGTTCAATCCCTTGGTTTCCGGGACAAAAACCGCCGGTCGCAGCAAGGCGCGTACATTGAGCTCGGGTGCACGCTGCAATTTGAGCAAGTCCTTGGCCATCAGGATGCCGATGACATTCTCCCGGTCGCCTTCGAATACCGGGAAGCGGGAGTGCGCCGTATCTATCACCTTGTGTATCAACGCATCCATGGGCTCAAGAATATTGAGCATATCCATGCGCGTGGCCGGTACCATCACGTCACCTGCTGCCATGTCGGCCATGCGCAGCACGCCTTCGAGCATGACGCGCGATTCTGTGCCAATGATGTTGTTTTCCTCGGCTTCGCCCAGTGTTGCAATCAACTCGTCAATGGAGTCCGGGCCGGGATGCAGGAACTCGGCAATCTTGCGTAGCAAAGTACGCTTGTCTTTCCTGTGTGCTGCGGGCGTAGGGTGAGGGTCTGACACTGGCGTAATGGCACGTAACGGCAGGTTGCTGGTATTCGGAGAACGCGAAGGATAACGGATTTTCCAGCAGCGACCCGAAAAATTCAGGCAAACCTGACCAACGCAGCCTTCATTTTGTTCAAAGCAGCGACTTCAATCTGGCGAATCCGTTCGGCGCTCACACCGTATTCGGCTGCCAGCTCGTGCAGGGTCATGCCGCCGGTGTTGTCGTCGTTGACCTTGAGCCAGCGTTCTTCGATGATGCGACGGCTACGGGCATCGAGGCGATCAAGTGCTGTAGAGATGCCGTCGGTGACCAGCAGGTCACGGTGGCGGGCTTCGATAACCGCCAAAGGTTCGTGGCTGCCATCCGTCAGGTAGGCAATCGGGCCGAAGGCATCCTCACCATCGTCCGACGGGCTGGGGTCAAGCAGCACGTCCCCTCCGGCCATGCGGGTTTCCATCTCGATCACATCCTCGGGCCTGACGTTAAGTTCGTGGGCCACGATGCTGATCTGCTCCGGATTCAGGCTATTACGGTGGGAGTTGGCCTGCTGCGTTGCGTCGCTCTTGAAACGCTGCTGCATGGAGCTCAGGTTAAAGAACAGCTTGCGCTGGGCCTTTGTGGCTGCGACTTTCACCATGCGCCAGTTTTTCAGGATGTACTCGTGAATTTCTGCCTTGATCCAGTGGACTGCGTAGCTCACCAGGCGTACGCCCTGGTCCGGATCAAAGCGCCTGACGGCTTTCATCAGCCCTACATTGCCTTCTTGAATCAGGTCGCCGTGGGGCAAACCGTAGCCTAAATACTTGCGCGACACCGACACCACCAGGCGCAGATGCGAAAGTACCAGCTTACCCGCAGCCTCAAGATCATTGTTGTTTTTGAGCTGGCGGGCAAAACGCTGCTCCTCCTCCAGGGTGAGCATGGGCAAGCGCTTGGTGGCTGCGATATAGGCTTCCAGATTGCCAAGCGATGGCACCATCGACCATGGGTTGGCAAGCGCCGGGGTAGTAGGGGAAGAGAGTCCAAGTTCAAACGACATAGCAGTGCTCCTTGCTTTCTTGGCTCTATTTTAGCACTCTATCAAAGAGAGTGCTAACAGGCTAATGGTGCATTCATATCCGGCCAATGATGGAGGCCGTTGCCATCAACTCTTCGAGCAAAGCCAGCGAGACCTTGCCGGAGACTGCGTAGGGGTCAAGTTCGGCCTTTTCAGCATATTTGAGCAAGATGCTTTGGTTTATTTTTGAGATATTGACCTGGCCCATGGTCCAGCCACCAAAGCGGCGTTCCTCGATTTCTTCGTAATGCAACAAAACCACATCCTTATGGCGTGGGTCTTTTTGAATATGTCCGTAGAGATTGCTGACGGGGATGCGTCCGCCTTCAATGGCTTGTAGGTAGATGCCGCCTCCATAACACAGGATTCCGGTAATTCCGCAGGTCGGGTTGTACTGGCGCGATTTGGCCAGAATGGTTTCGATTGCCTCGGCGCTGGTATCGACCGCGCGACTTGCATAGAGTAAACGTACCAACATGGTGTCAGCCTTTTCGGGGAATCAGGGATAAAAACTCACGGCGCAGGTTCGGATCCTTGAGAAAGACGCCACGCATCACGGAGTTGATCATTTTGCTGTCCATGTCCTTGACCCCGCGCCAGGCCATGCAGTAGTGTGTGGCCTCCATGACAATGGCCAGGCCATCTGGCTGGGTTTTTTCCTGAATCAGATCCGCCAGTTGCAGCACGGCTTCTTCCTGAATCTGGGGGCGTCCCATGACCCACTCTGCCAGGCGGGCGTATTTGCTCAACCCGATCACATTGGTATGTTCATTGGGCATGACTCCGATCCATACTTTCCCGATCACCGGGCAGAAATGGTGGCTGCACGCACTGCGCACCGTAATGGGGCCGACAATCATCAGCTCATTGAGGTGGCCTACGTTGGGAAACTCGGTGATGGATGGTGCCTTGACGTAGCGCCCACGAAATACCTCATTGAGGTACATTTTGGCTACCCGACGTGCGGTGTTGTCGGTATTGTGGTCGTTGGCTGTGTCAATCACCAGACTGTCGAGCACGCCTTGCATCTTGTCGGTAACTTCATCGAGCAATTGTTCAAGCTCGACGGGAGTCACAAATTCGGCAATGTTGTCATTGGACAGGAAGCGTTTGCGTGCAGCTTGCAGGCGTTGGCGGATTTTGACGGAAACCGGAGTACCTTCCTCGGCATCCTCGGTATCGGTTGGGGGTATGGCGCTTTGCATTTTCAATAGGGTTTAACTACTTGGCTGCCTGGGGCGCCATATTCTCCCAGGCGGCAAGAGTTTCTGCAGCGTACATCAGCGCCGGACCGCCACCCATGTAGACGCATACCGCCAGCATCTCTTCGAGTTCGGCGCGTGTGCAGCCTAGTTTTTGCAGTGCCTTGACGTGAAATCCCACACAGCCGGAACAATGCTGTGTGATGCCAATAGCCAGTGCAATGAGCTCCTTGTGCTTGGCACTTACCTGTCCCTCGGTCATCGCGGAGCGTGCTAACTGGTTAAACGCAGTCATGGTATCCGGCTGTGTCGTGCGCAACGATTTGATCTGCTGGTTGATGTTTTGAACCAGACTGGTATGGTCAAATGTACTCATGGGTACTCGTGGGTGCTCCGTGGTGGTGTTCTTGCAAATCCTGCTTGGCGTGTCAAACTTCGCTCAGTGCCGCTTCGATCTTGTTTTTCAGGTCAGTCAGGCGTGGGGGTTTGACGATGTAGGCTACGACGCCCAGTGGCAGGGCAGAATTCAATGTCTCCCGGCTGCTGTCGGCGCTCATGAAGATGACTTTGATATTTTCCAATGCGGCCTCAGTTCTGGAGCGCAATTTTTGTACAAATTCCAGCCCATCCATGGGTTGCATGTGAATATCGGTCAGCACCAGATCGGGTTGGAAGCTCAGTGCCAGCTTCAGCGCAGCCGTTCCATCGGCACACTCCTTGATCTGACCCACTCCCAGGCGTTTCAATGTATTGACGGTGAACGTTCGCATGAGGGCATCATCCTCAACTACCATGATCTTTACGTTGGCGAGGTTCATTTGTGTAGGTTTTTTGTAAGGTTTTTTGTAAGGTAAACGTGCGTTGATGCCAGAAAGTGGAAGGCGCGGCCCATTGTAGCCCCCCGAAACGCCTACACATTGGGCGGGAATCTTTGCATGGGCCGCAAGGGCCGATGGTTTCGTTAGACTTGGCGCCCCACTCAGGAGTAAATGATATGACAGCGACGACAGTGACCGTGCAAGCGGTCAATGATGCCATCCGTGGCGTGCTTGATCCCAATACAGGCAAGGATTTTGTGTCCACCAAATCCGTTAAGAACCTCACCGTGTCCGGTGGTGATGTGGCTTTTGGCATCGAACTAGGGTATCCGGCCAAAAGCCAGGCGGATGCGTTGCGCACCCAGCTGGTTGCCGCTGTCCAGGCGCTTGCCGGGGTGGGCAGTGTGTCCGTCACGGTGTCTTCGCATATCACGGCCCACGCAGTGCAACGCGGTGTGCAACTGCTGCCAAATATCAAGAATGTGGTGGCGGTAGCATCGGGCAAGGGCGGCGTTGGCAAGAGTACGACTGCGGTCAATCTGGCACTGGCTCTGGCTGCCGAGGGTGCGCGTGTTGGTTTGCTGGATGCTGATATCTACGGGCCGAGCCTGCCGACCATGATGGGTATTGCGGGGCGGCCCGAATCTGCGGATGGACAAAGCATGGAGCCGATGGAAAATTACGGCGTTCAGGTCATGTCCATTGGTTTTCTGGTGCCGCAGGATGAAGCCATGATCTGGCGTGGTCCCATGGCCACGCAAGCGCTGGAGCAATTGTTGCGCCAGACCAATTGGAAGGATCTGGACTATCTGGTCGTCGATATGCCTCCGGGAACCGGGGATATTGCGCTTACCCTGAGCCAGCGCGTGCCCATGACGGGTGCGGTCATCGTGACGACACCACAAGACATCGCGCTGCTGGATGCCAAAAAAGCTATCCGGATGTTCGAAAAAGTCGGGGTGCCTATTCTGGGGATCGTGGAAAACATGGCGGTGCATGTTTGCAGCCAGTGTGGGCATGCGGAGCATATTTTTGGCGCAGACGGGGGCAAGAATCTGGCGCAGCAGTACGATACCCGTTACCTGGGGGCTTTGCCCTTGAACATGCAGATTCGCCTGCAGGCCGATAATGGTCGGCCCAGCGTGGTGGCCGAGCCAGAGGGTGAAGTCGCAGCGATCTACCGGGACGTGGCGCGCCAGATGGCCGTGGCCATTGCCATGCGCAACAAGGATTTCTCGTCCAAATTTCCGACGATCACCATCAGCAAGGGAACTTGAAGCAGGCCTTATTGCTTATTGCTCGTAGGCTGCAAGCCTACGGCGCTCGTCCGCATCGAATTGGGCGTTTTGCAGTTCGTTCAGTGCTGCCTGGCGTTCGGATTCCGGCGCGTCGGCTTTGTCTTTCAGTATCTTGGCTCTGGCTGCCAGGTATGCGTCGATGCGCTGCTTCCAGGCCTGCTCCTCGCGGTCCACTTCTGCAAGGCGTGAGGCGGCCTGCGGGTTGAGTTCCTTCGCGCGCATTCGGTAGATGTCATCGTCACTGGCACCGTTCTCGCGCATGGTTTTGGCCGCATCTTCCACCTTGATGACCACGCGGGGGGCATCGTGGCTGGCGCGTAACGCTGCTGGCATGGATGCATCCAGCGTAGCCAGTCGGTCGCGCTTTTGCGCAGCACTCAAGGTCTTGTCTTCCGTAATTTCCAGCCGGGCCAATGCGTCCATGTCACGGACATCCTCAAATTCAAACATGCCACGGTCTTCTTCCGTGCTGAATATTTGTGCCCGCAAATCTTGCATGGCCGCAAAACGCGCCCGAATGGCCTGTATGCCCGAGCCGTTGAGCGTAGGATTTTTTTCCAGTTCCACGAGTGCGCGCTTGAATTCGATGTAGCGCTCCAGCAGATGTTTGGCTGCGGCGGATTGTGCCGGTTCAAGACTTTGGTCAATTGCCAATCGGATTTGTTGAACAATGGATGCCAGATCGCGTTCACCGATGGCGCTCAGATAATAGTCAAAGAGGCGTCGCAGTTCTGCGTAAGGCAAAGCTGCGCTGGCTTGCCCGGAATTATGTGCTGCCGCCCAGGCCTTCAGATCACCGTCGGGGTCTGTCCCTTGCATGGATTTTGCAAAAGGCAAAGCCCCCGCAGGGGCGGGGGCCGTGGTGGAGGCTGGGACCGGATTTTCCGCATCCGGCCACAAAAGCCACGCTGCGAACAGCAAGGCCAGAGCGGACAATCCCCAGACTATCGCTTTGCTAGCTGGTTTGGTAAACATGCAGTAAACATTTACAGACCGGCATTTTTCAGGCGGTTGGCTTGTTGACGGTAGAGGGTTACCGGGTTGGTTTCAAAAAGGTTGACCAAACCGATCATCTGATTGACTTCATCCAGATGGTTGATCGCATAGTCATCACGAATCACCCGGCCCAGGCGCGAAGAACAGCTGCTAACCAGACCATCGTTCTTGGCACCGCCAAACACCAGTCCGGTAAGCGATAGGGCAGGGTCGGCCACGTCCAGCACGTTGGTGTAATTGCGTGCACCACTCCAGGAGTAGTAAGCAACACCCTTGACCGAGTAGGCGCCTTCACCGCAGGCAGAAGTCGGAATACCCTGTGGGTGTGCCTGGTTGAACTTCAGTGAACCGGCTGTGCTCAGGGACTGGGCTGCTGCCAAGGACGCCTGGTTCAAACCGGAGCCGCCTGTCAGGATATTGATGAGGGTTGCCAAACCGTTTCCGGCCATTGCGATGATTGAATTGCTGATGCTTCCCGGAGGTGCCACTTTCAACAGCAGGTCAGCCACGGCGGAACCCTTGTTCACGCCACCCACGGATGTGACAGATGCCACCAGGTCCGGGCGAACGGATGCGACATAGCGCGAGGTGGGGCCACCGTGGCTGTGGCCAATCAGATTGACCTTGGCGGCACCAGTGGCGGCCAGAATTTTCTTGACCTGGGTTAAAAGCTGTTCGCCGCGCACCTCGGTGCTATTGGTGGCGGAAACCTGAACGACAAAAACGGACGCTCCATCGTTGCGCAAGGCAGAGGGAATGCCATAAAAATATTCCACCGGGCCAATGTTGTCAAAGCCGAACAGGCCATGTACCAACACAATGGGGTAGCGGGTCTGGGCGTAGGTGCCGGCGCTTGCAGGCAAGCTGGCGAGTGCAAACAAAAAGGCGCTGATGCACCACACAAGGACTTTTTTCATGGAGGCCTCCAGATTGACTTTAAAAATTAACGGGTTAAAAAATTTACTTTCCACTTAACGAAACATTTCGATCATCTGAGTTACCGGACGAACATTCGTTGGAAAGCATTCTATGTACTCTTGTAATTTTCGCACCAGGTGATTTAGACGGATTGCCCTATTTTCAGGATCAAGGGAAAAATCTGGCAGGATTCTTTCCTCTTTTTCCGAGGCTAGGACTCTTGCGTTGTTCCTATATTTCTTGCAGGCAAAACCCCCTTTACTGGCGCAATAAACAGGAGAAGAAGATGGACATGGGCACAATTTCCGCTGCTGGTATGGAACGCGACGGTTTTCTTGATGAGGTAGATTTCAAGTGGTTGATGGCCGGGCAAGGTTGTTGGATTGACCCGGATCGTTTGCATTCTGACCGCGTGTATGCCAGTGATTGTCTGAAAACCGCCCTGAGTTCCTCGTGTGACGTATTGCGCAACTGTGCCCGCTTCTTGCAGGTCGAGTTGCTGTCGTGTGCATGAGTTTTTGTTCAGTCTGCGTTGGGCAGAAACAGGGCTTGCAAATCGCTGAGAAAATCAAAACCCAACTGCGTTGGTTGTACACGCTCAAGGTCGCGCTCGATCAAACTCCGGTGTTCGGCCTGCAGCAATGCGGTTTCGATACTGTTGAGTCCAAGCCCGGTACGCGCAGTGAAATCACGCACAGCAAAACCTTGGCGCAGTCGCAAGGCATTGAGCATAAATTCAAACGGCAATTCATTGCGACCGACCTCCTGGGTTTGTGCTACTGCATTGCCAGCCATGGCCTGATGCATGTAGCGTAGCGGGTCGCGCACGCGTGTCTGGCGTAGCACGCGGTGTGCAAAACTCAGTTTTCCATGGGCGCCTGCGCCAAGGCCCAGATAGTCGCCAAACTGCCAGTAATTGAAATTATGTCGGCAGTGCTGCCCTGGTTTGGCGTAGGCAGATACCTCGTAGCGCTCCATGCCGACCTTCATGGTTTGTTCGCTGATGTAGTCGAGCATGGCGTAGGCGGTATCGTCATCGGGAATGGCTGGCGGAAATTTGGCGAAATAGGTGTTGGGTTCGACCGTCAGGTGGTAGATGGAGAGGTGCGGAGGGGAAAATTGCAACGCTGTTGCTACGTCTTGCGCGAGTTGCTCCATGGTTTGACCTGGCAGTGCGTACATCAGGTCCAGGTTGAAGGTGTCGAAAACCTGGATTGCTTCAGCTATTGCCGCCAGCGCCTGCGTGCGGTCATGCACACGGCCAAGTGCCGCCAGGTGCGCATCGTTGAAGCTCTGTACACCCAGCGATAAGCGTGTGATGCCGGCTTGGGCATAGGCACGAAAACGGTCGACTTCAAACGTTCCAGGGTTGGCTTCCAGCGTGATTTCACAGCCTGGTGCCAGCGGCAGGCGGGCGCGTATGTCACTGAGCAAACGGTCAATGGTTTCGGGCGCGAACAAACTGGGCGTGCCACCACCAAAGAAAATGCTGTGGATAGTGCGCCCCCAAACCAGTGGCAAGGCCGACTCCAGATCAGCCAGCAATGCTTGTTTGTAACTTTGTTCCGGGAGTTCTTGCGTGGGTAGTGTGGCTATGGCGTGGGAATTGAAGTCGCAGTACGGGCATTTCTTCAGGCACCAGGGGAGATGGATGTACAGCGATAAAGGCGGCAATGTGGTTAATTGCAGTGTTCCTGGGCGCATGTAGTGCCCGATATTCGGTGGCACGGGTGGGGTCACGACGGGTGGTGGGGTGCGCCGGCGCCGAGCCAGCGCTCGCGTATCAGGGTGACCATGGCTTGCGCCGCGCGGCCACGGTGGCTGTAGGCGTTTTTCACCGCCAGCGGTAATTGGGCAAAAGTCTGACCAAACTCGGGGATCCACATCACCGGATCAAAGCCAAAACCATTGCTTCCCACAGGGGCCTGCGCGATCTGTCCGGCCACCCGTCCCACGGCGATGAGCGGTTCCGGGTCGTCGGGGCTACGCAGTGCGACCAGTGTGCTGACCATGGCTGCACCGCGCTGCTGCACGCCCTGCAACTGCTCCAGCAAGGCGCGCACATTGTTGGCATCGCTTTTTTCGTAGCCAAACCGGGTGGCATAGTAGGCCGTGTCCACCCCCGGCAGGCCGCCAAAGGCATCTACGCACAGCCCGGCGTCGTCGGCCAGGGCTGGCATTCCGGTATGGCGTGCAGCATTGCGGGCCTTGGCCAGGGCATTTTCCACAAACGTGCGGTGTGGTTCGGGAGCCTCGGGCACGCCCAGTTCGCCCTGGCAAATGAGCGTGCAATCAAGGGGTGCAAACATGGCTTGCAGCTCGATGAGTTTTCCTTGGTTGTTGGATGCAAGAATTATTTGCATAAAAACGGCTGTATAGCTTATGGAATGTGCGGGAGAAGCTATTTATCTGATAGCGACGCTTGCTGGAGGTGCATCAACTCGGCAATGCCTTGTTCGGCCAACGTCAGCAAGGCATCCAGCTCGATACGGGTAAATGCGCTGCCTTCGGCCGTGCCTTGTACTTCCACAAAATGGCCTGCGCCGGTCATCACCACATTCATGTCGGTGTCGCAGGCCGAGTCCTCGGTGTATTCCAGGTCGAGCAAGGGGGTGCCCTGCATCAGACCGACCGACACGGCGGCGACAAAGGACGTAATCGGTGACACGGTGAGTTTGCCACTGGCAAGCAGCGTGCTCACGGCATCGTGGGCAGCCACAAATGCGCCGGTAATGGCGGCAGTGCGTGTGCCGCCGTCGGCTTGCAGTACGTCGCAATCGAGCACGATGGTGCGTTCACCAAGTTTTTTCAGATCAAACACGGAGCGCATCGAACGGCCGATCAGACGCTGGATTTCTTGTGTGCGTCCGCTTTGTTTGCCACGCGCGGCCTCACGGTCGCTACGGGTATGGGTGGCGCGTGGCAACATGCCGTATTCGGCCGTGACCCAGCCTTCACCACTGCCGCGCTTGTGCTGTGGCACCTTTTCTTCGACCGATGCGGTGCATAACACGCGGGTTGCGCCGAACTCGATCAATACAGACCCTTCAGCGTGCTGGGTATAGCTGCGTGTGATGCGCACCGGGCGCAATTGATTGGCGGCACGTCCGCCGCTGCGTAGGAAAGTAGGCATAAGGGAACCTTTTTGAAAACTCAGGATTTACTGCGCGCAGCTGTGCGTCGGATGGCATCCTTGATTTCGGCGATGGAACGCTCGATTTCCGCATCATCCAGATCATCGCCCCCCGAATCCAGCCATCCGGTTTGTACGGTGGAAGCAAACACGCCGTCGTCGATGGCATTGGTGGAGACACTACCGCGAGTTGCCTCCGAAATGTCCGGTGTTTCCCATTCCAGTGCGATGATGGTTACATTGTCACTACTCGCGCCAGCCTTGATAAGTGCCCGCTCGGCCAAATCTGGCGCGGCAGTCGATACGGGTTTGTTTCCCAAATGGTGGACGATATCGGCATCATCCAGGCTACCCCAAAGACCATCGGAACACAAGAGGATACGGTCGCCCTGTTGCAATGGCAACGGCCCCGTGATTTCAAAAACCGGTTTGGTCGGTGATCCCAGACAGGTGTAGAGCACATTGCGGTTGACTGCCTCCGGGGTCGTCGGTTGTTTGGATGCCTTGCGCATTTCCAGGTAGGAATGGTCGCGGGTGCGCGCCAATAACTCGCCTCGGCGCACAAAGTACAGGCGGGAGTCCCCGCAATGCACCCAATGCGCCATCCCACCTTGCACAATGACCGCAACCAGCGTCGTGCGCGGAGTGTCAGAAAGTCCTTTTTCGGCGGCATAGCGCAGGATTTGCCGGTGTGCAGCCAGGATGGCTGTAGAAAAAAAATCTTCAATATCCTTGATTTCAGGCTTGGCTTCCTGTTGAAAGCGCGTTGAGATCACTTGTAACGCGATCTGGGCTGCTATTTCGCCTTCCGGGTGGCCGCCCATGCCATCGGCGAGCAAGAACAAACCGGAGTCTTTGGTGTAGCAATACCCCATGCGGTCTTCATTTTTTTCGCGGCCACCTTTGCGGCTAATTTGAAAAACAGAAAATTTCATTTTGGTTTGGTGCCGGCATTAGAGGCGGAAAGTACAACCTTCTTGGTATCCGACACGATGGTGTCAAACTGCATACGCACTTTCTCACTGACACTGAGTTTGGTGTAGCGACGCTCACCCTCCCGGCTCAATTCCTTTTGCAGGGCAAAAACAGATTGTGGTCGTCCCATGGGATCCAGCGCCATGCACCATTCCACCACTTCGATCAGGTTGTCGGAATAAATGCCGCGCAACCGTGCCAATGCCGTGGCGATGCGGTCCTTCTCGGCGCGTTGTGGCGCTTCATTGGGGGGATAACCCTGCATGCAGGCGTAGATACAGGCCCCGATGGCATAAATATCGGTCCACGGACCCAGGGTGGCATCGCGCCGGTACATCTCGGGAGCGGCAAAACCCGGGGTGTACATGGGACGGATGAAGTTTCCTTCCTTGCTCAATACCTCGCGTGCAGCACCGAAGTCAATCAGCACCGATTTGTTGTCGTCGGTAATGAAGATGTTGGCTGGTTTGATGTCAAGGTGCAGCATTTTGTGTTGGTGCACGATGCGCAAACCACGCAAGATCTCATCAAATAGGGAGCGAATGGTCGACTCCCGAAAGACCTTGCTTTGTTTGAGGTCGCGCGCCGTGACAATGAATTCCTGCAGTGCAGCACCTTCCAGGTAGTTCATTACCATGTACACGGTTTCGTTCTCGCGGAAGAAATTCAGCACACTTACCACCGAAGGGTGCGAAATCTGCGCCAGCGAACGCCCCTCCTCAAAGAAGCTTTTAAGCCCCAGGCGGTAGAGTGATAGCTTTTCTGGCTGGACCTGCGGAAGCAACTCTCCGGGCGCGCGCGTCGCCAGCGAGGACGGCAGGTATTCTTTGATTGCCACTTGCTGCCCGTCGGGATCCAGGGCTAGGTAGACCAGGCCGAATCCGCCGGCAGCTACTTTACGGACGATGCGGTAGCCACCGATGGTTGTGTCGGGTGGTAATGGCGAGGGTTTGAACTTAGAAGACATTGAAATAAGGCTTGAAGTCTGGGCGTATGGGACTGAACCGGGTTATTCTCGGGGCCTTTAGCAACGATACGAGATTTGCGATGCCAGTTTACAGCATGACTGGCTATGCCAGCGCACAGCACAGCATAGCCCTGACCACTTCCGACTCCGACACCAAAGAACCCGTAGGGATATTGGGGCTAGAAATCCGCTGCGTCAATAGCCGTTTTCTGGATTTTGCATTTAAGCTACACGAAGAACTTCGGCAGTTCGAGCCGGCTTTGCGTGAGCTACTGCAAACGCGCCTTAAACGCGGCAAAGTCGAGGTGCGTGCATCAGTCGAATTTGCATTGGCTAACAGCGTCCCCAGTCCGACACCACGACTGCTACAGCGTTTGGGTTGCGTGCAAGACACCGTTCAAGCCTGGCTTCCCTCGGCAGCGTCACTCAGCGTGGCCGATGTCATGCGCTTGTCCATGTCTGGGCAGACCGGTATGCGTGACTGGAGTTCTGATGTGTTGCCATTGGCGCAAGAAGTCCTGGACTCCCTACTTGGGGCACGTGCGCGAGAGGGCGAGCGGCTGGTCGCCATGCTCATGGAAAACATTGCCCGGCTGCGCGTGCTGGCACAGAGGGTGGAGCCACTGGTGCCGCAACTCGTTGAAAATAGCCGCCAACGGTTTTTGACACGCTGGCGTGAAGCCATGGGCCTGGTTGAAGGCACGGTCCTACCAGAAACGGCACAGGAACGGGCATTGACCGAGGCCACGGCTTTTGCCATTCGTATTGATGTGGCGGAAGAAATCACGCGACTGGGCTCACACCTGGATGAGCTGGAACGGCTCATCAACAAAGGTGGGGAAATGGGTAAACGTCTGGATTTCCTGATTCAGGAGTTACACCGTGAGGCCAATACATTGGGTTCCAAATCTGCAGCGTTGGAACTCACCCACATTTCGGTGGACATGAAGGTACTGATCGAGCAAATGCGTGAGCAGGTGCAGAATATCGAGTAATTTTTTGGCTCTTTGGATGTTCTGCGGTGCTGTGGACGGGGTTATTGTTGCTATATTATTAGTAGCTGCAACCGCACATCCCACGCGGGCTAGAGGCTTATTTGATGCCTTATTTGTGACCAAAAAGATGCCAAAAAGGCTTGCAAGAGGGTTTCGCATCGCAGTTTTTGCATGTGTGATATCACGGGCGATATGAAATTCCAGCGCAAAGCCACCAGCAGCCCCTCTCCCCAGCCCTCTCCCCGCTGGGGCGAGGGGGTAAAAACCCAACGGCCACATCACTCTGAATCGCACCCACGCCAATCAGGTAAACCCCTATCCCTTACAGGCTTTTCTGCCTGATCTTGTCTTTTTTGCTGGGCCGTTTCCCCTTGATTCCGCCACTGCCGGGACTGGGAGCGGGAGCACCTTCCACAGCGGTTTCCAAAGGCTCGAACCCCTCCACGTTTTCGAGTTGGATATGCAGATGGTGGCGTTTTTCGATCAAACGAAAATGCGCTAATGTGCTGGCGCTGACAAAACTCACAGCGACCCCGCTTTCCCCGGCGCGCCCGGTGCGGCCAATACGGTGAATGTAGTCCACCGCCGAGCGTGGCAGGTCGTAATTGACTACCACTGGCAATTGCGCAATGTCCAGCCCCCGCGCCGCCACATCGGTGGCCACCACCACGTTGATCCGCTCTGTCTTGAAGTCGGCCAGAACCTGGGTGCGCTTCCCCTGGCTCAGGGCTGCATGGAACGGCTCGGCGTTGATATGGGCTTTGCGCAGTTTGTCGGCAACGATCTCGGCGGCGTGTTTGGTGGCGACAAAAACCAGTACGCAGCGCCAATGGTTTTGCCCGATCAGGTGACGCAGCAACTGGGTGCGCCGGTGTGTGTCCACCGCAATGGCCCGTTGTGTAATGTCGGGCAGGTTTTGCGGCGTTGGCAAGACCTCGATATGCACGGGTTCGTGCAACAGCGTTTGCGCCAAAGCCTGCACGGCGGGTGGGAACGTGGCGGAGAAAAACAGGTTTTGGCGCTTGGGCGGCAACAGGGCCAGAACACGCCCCAGTTCCTCTGCAAAGCCCATATCCAATAGACGATCCGCTTCATCCAGTACGAGTGTGGCCACGCCGCCCAGTGACAAGGCATTGTGGGCGATCAAATCCAGCAAACGTCCGGGGGTGGCCACCACGAAATCGCATCCGCCGCGCAAGCGCATCATTTGCGGGTTGATGGATACGCCGCCAAATAGCGTGGATACTTTTATCGCCATGGGAAGGTGTTGCGCCAGTGTGCGAATCTCTTGCCCCACCTGGGCGCACAGTTCGCGCGTGGGCACCAGGATCAGCGCACGCGGCTGGCGCGCACGCTCCTGTGCCACGTTTTCCAGTTGTTGCAGCAGGGGAAGTACAAAGGCGGCCGTCTTGCCTGAGCCGGTTTGTGCGCAGCCCAGCACATCCCGGCCCTGCAAGATGGCGGGAATGGCGGCGACCTGGACGGGGGTTGGGGTCAGGTAGGCGCGGGCGCTGACCGCACGCAGGAGGGAACAGGACAAACCCAGGGAAGAAAATGGCATACGTTGGTACTTTGAAAGAATGGTTCAGTTTACGCGGATCAACGCATAATCAGGCGCTTGCTGGCGCATTTTCGTTTGGGGCTGCGTCCAGGACCAATCCCGACATTCTCACAGTCAAAGGGCCATCGTGAAGAAAACATTCAAATTGGACATCGAGGGCAAACACCGTGACCGCGTCCTGGACGCTACCAAGCACGAAATCCGCAAGTACGTCCGACGCCAAAGACGGGTTCCTTTGCCGGAAGGTGTGGATTATTGGGATTTTGATTGCAAGTTCGGCAACAGTGCGGAGAGCGCGGTGGAAGTGCATTTCGCCACCATCACCAGCTTGATCAACGACGTTGCCAGGGAGGGCGGAACTTCTTTTTATCTTGAACTGGTTGCCAAGGGCGTTCATCGCGCTCCCCGGATGCAGCACAATGTGGAGCAGGAAGCGCCGCAATAAAATTAATAGCTGTCCCCGCACGTTCCACGGGACTTATCGGCTGATTTGGCATGCAAAAATGCCCGATCACGGCCAGTTTTGGCCGTCAATGGCGGTTATGGACGTTTTGGCGCCATGTGAACCCGTTTTTGGGGGAAAAATCCAGGGAAAATCGGGCTGTACGCCTGATGTAGCAAGCGGGAACAGCTATGTTTTGGAGAGTAACGCATCTGGCGTCGTGCGCTGCAGTGCTAGCCTGTGCAGGCACTGGTAAGCGTAGTCAAACAGGCGGTGTAATGCAAATGCGGCGTCGGTGCAGGGGTTGGCTGGGACAAAGAGCGATGATATGAACTTGATAGCTGTCCCCGCACGCTCCATGAGCTTTAATGCGGCGTTCGTTTCGCCCACTGACGACCCAGGAATGCTGCGATGAACACATCCATCACCCCCGTAGCGATAAGCGCATAACCGATCAGCGCGGTGCTTTCCGGCGGGAACGGGCTGGCCCCTCCACCGACCAGCCATCCCCCCGCACCGATCAAGGCAATCCCGCAATAACGTATCGCCATCAGTGCAACACGCTGGTTGCTGGCAAGCGGCTGGCTCGTGGCGGCCACAGGTGGTGCAACGATTTTCGTATAGTCCTTGGTCATATGTACTCCTGGAGTGTTACTGTCACCAACAAGCGTTGTGGGCAACCTGGAGAATTTTATGGGCTACATTCAACCTGGCAGGGTACGCTGACGGATGTTGATATTCGCAATGAAATTAATAGCTGTACCCGCATGTCCCATAAGCGCTACAGCCATATTTTTCAGCCAAAAACACCCGGTTGCGGCAGGTTTGGATGCTTGCTGGCGGCTTGGGGCGGTGTTTTGGTCGCCTGGGCGGGACAAAATCCACGGTAAATCGGTCTGTACGCCTTACACAGCAAGCGGCAGCAGCTATGTTTTTTGCAGATGCAGCAACCGGCGTTGTACGCTGCGGTGCTGTTGTCGATCTCGTTCGTCAAGCGTGCCAACGGGTTTGTTGCGCCCACTGCGGACCCGCACGGTGGGTGGTGTGGGGGCTGGGAGCTAGAAACTCCCGGCTACCCGATTGGGCATGGGCTTACGCGATTGATGCGGTTCGTTCTTCTACACATTCTGCGCGGACTCTTGGAACCAACCGGCGCGGCGCACGATTGACAACCATGCGCCCCGAGGTTCGCTCTCTTTCGTTGAGTGCTTTGCAGATTGCCTCAATGTTATTGTCGTATCGTGCGGCTAATGCAAGGCCATTGTTTCGGACCTCATTGACGATAGAGTCATTCTTCATTAGTGGCATCTCTTGCATACCGGATGTATAAATACCCCAGCCCGCGATAATGGCTGCTGGGTCAGTTGCGTGCGCACATTCGCCGTCTGTTCGCACTATAACCGCAGAGCCGAATTTCACAGAATTTCACGGTATGCGCCGCAGAAGTGCTGTACGGCGTTTATGCCCCATTTCTATCCAGAAACTGCAGCTTGTCCTGCACCGCCTTGTAGCGTTCGTGCTCGGGTAGCGGCGCTTTTTGTACGCTGATGACCGGCCATTTGCCGCTGGCGGCAATTTCGGCATTGAGCGCCAGAAAATGCCGCTGTTTGGGTGGCAGGTCGTCGTCGGCGAAGATCGCCTCGACGGGACACTCGGGCACGCACACGCCGCAGTCGATGCAGCCATTGGGGTCGATGACCAGAAAGTTGGGGCCTTCCAGAAAGCAGTCCACCGGGCACACGGCCACGCAGTCGGTGTATTTGCAGCGGATGCACGATTCGGTAACGACGAAGGTCATGGTGATTTTCCTTTCTTGATTGGTGCTTACTTTTCCACAAAGGCGCGTTCGATCACGTAGTTGCCGGGGTGCTGCATGGAGCCTTCGTCAAAGCCGCGTTGCTCCAGGAGTTGGACCAGATCAACCAGCACACCGGGGTTGCCGCAGACCATCACGCGGTCGTGCTGTGGGTCAATCGGGGGCAGGTGCAGCGTTTGCGCGATCACGCCCGATGCCAGCAGATCCGTGATGCGCCCCTGCTGTGCAAACGGCTCGCGCGTGACGCTTGGGAAGTAGCGCAGTTTTTGCTGCACCTGTTCGCCCAGGTATTCGTGCGCCGGTAAATCGCGCGTCAGCCCGTCGCGGTAGCCCAGCTCGCTGACGTAGCGCACGCCATGCGCCAGCACGATGTGTTCAAAGGACTCGTAATACTCCGGGTCGCGCACAATGCTCATGAAGGGCGCCAGGCCGGTGCCGGTGCTCAGGAGGTAGAGGTTGCGCCCAGGGCGCAGGTTGTCCTTGATGAGCGTGCCCGTGGGTTTGCGCCCGACCAGCAGCGTGTCGCCCGGCTGCACGTGTTGCAGGCGTGAGGTCAGCGGGCCATCGGGCACCTTGATGCTGTAAAACTCCAGATGGTCTTCGTAGTGCGCACTGGCAATGCTGTAGGCGCGCAGCAGAGGACGCCCGGCGACCTCCAGGCCGATCATCACGAACTGGCCGGATTGAAAACGCAAGCCCGCGTTGCGCGTGGTGGTGAAGCTGAACAGCGTTTCGTTCCAGTGGTGCACACGCAGCACGGTTTCGTGCTGATAGGCAGACATGGTGATTCCTTCAAAAGCTCAAAGCAGCTTCGATGCGTTCCAGGCGCGCGGGCACGCGTTTGTGCCACGGCGTGCCGGCTATCGGGTCGCGGCCGTCCAGGCCCGTCAGCTCGTTGAGTGCCACGCCCCGGCGCTCGACCACGCCGTCGGCGCGGCGGTAATCGATGCCCAATCCGTTGGGCAAGGAGATATGGCCTGGCTGCAAGGCGTCGGAGAGTTCCACTTGTGCCTCGGCACTGCCCCGGCGCGTGTGGATGCGCACCCGGTCACCTTCCTGGCAGTTCAATCGGGTGGCATCCTCGGTGCATATGCTCAAGGTGCCGTAGTTGCCTTTGCGCTGCCAGCTGCTGTCGCGGATCGCGGTGTTGGAGGTTTCCGTGCGCCGCTCGCCCGCTGACAATACGAAGGGGTATTCGGCATCCACGGGCGGGCCGCTGTTTGCCAGTTTTTCCAGTTCGGCCACCAGTTCGGGAATCCACAGGTTGATGCGGTGTTCGGGCAGGCGAATTGCTTGCCAGCTGTGGCTGTACGCGGTATCGGCAAAGATCAGGCCCGAGGGACTGTTCAATATGGCCTGGAATAGCCGGTTGCCCGCCAGCAGGGCGTGCCCGGCAAATCCGGCGCGCGCGGCTGCCTGGGGTTGCTGGCGCACATACATCTGGCAAATGCCCCACAGCGAGGCGGCGGCTTCCATGCCTGCGGGCAGATGCGGCCCTATGCTGCGGTACAGCACCACCGAGGCGTAGCGCGCCACACGCTTGTCACGCAGCGCTTTCCAGGCAAATGCCAGGGTAAAGGGCAGCCAGCCCACAGAGGCTGCCTGGCGCAGCAGGCCGTATTGGGCTTCGCCCACCGTACCCAGGGCTTCAAGCAGGCGGGCGTGGATTTCGGCTTCGGTTAGCGTACCGGGGCGCGGTGCGAACAGTGGCTGGCGCAGGTGAAAGGCGTTTTTCGGGATTTCCAGGTTGAAGAAGGTCGCCTCGGCCTTTTCAAACGACGTACACGCGGGCAGAACATAGTCGGCTTGCTGCGCCGTTTCGGTCATGGCCACGTCGATCACCACGCTGAACTCCAGCGCGCGCAGCGCTGCACGCATTTTCTGGCTGTCCGCCAGCGAATGCACCGGGTTGGCGCTCTCGATAAACATGGCGCGAAAGCGTTTGGGGTGGTCGGTCAGGATTTCTTCGGGGATGGCATTGCACGGAATCAATCCCATGATGACCTTGGCCCCCGTCACCGGCGTGGTGCGTGCAGCTTGGGGCGCTTTGGGGGCTTGGGAGCCTTTGGCACCTTTTTTTTGCTGGTCGCGCCCGGAACTCGACAGGCTCAAGAGCGGCACAAAGGCATTGTTGGTGCCCTGTCTGCCATAGTGCCCGGCCAGCAACCATACCAGGCGGTTGAGGTAGCTGTTCAGGGTGGAGTGGACATTCATCTGCACGCCTAAGTCCTCAAAGACCGAAACGCTTTTGGCCTGCGCGATGCGCCGCGTGGCGCGTCTGAGCAAATCCTCATCCACGCCGCAGACCTGCGCGTACTGCGGGATGGAAATTGTGCGCAGCACGGCAGCGATGTCGTCGAAATGCGTGGTGTGCGCGGCGTGCCATGCAACAGGCGCCAGGTTTTCCTGAATGAGGATTGCCGCCATTGCCGCCAGGCACCAGGCATCGGTTCCGGGTTTGACTGCGAGGTGAAAGTCGGCCATGGCGGCCGTCTCGGACTTGCGCGGGTCGATGACGATCATGGCGCGCTGCGGGTCTTTCTGGATGTCGCGCAACACCACGCGGGCACGTGCAAAGCCATGCGACTGCCACGGGTTCTTGCCTAAGAAAACCGCCACCTCGGCGTGTTCCAGGTCGCAATGGACGCCCGTGCCCATCATCTTGCCCTGTACCCAGCCTTCGCCGGTTTTTTCCTGCGCCAGCGCGTTGGAGCGGTACTGGATACCCAGCGCCTTGATGGTGCTGTCGCCATAGGTGCCCCCCAGGTGGTTGCCCTGGCTACCGCCGCCGTAGTACAAAATGCTCTCGCCGCCGTATTTGGACTGGATGGCGGCCAGCTTTTCGGCGACTTCCCGGATGGCGGTATCCCAATCGACGGCTTCGTAACTGCCATCCGGTTTGCGGCGCATGGGTGAAGACAGCCGGTCGGCGCCATTCTGGTAATGGTCCATGCGCTGCGCCTTTTCGCACAGATAACCTTTGGAGACCGGGTGCTCCTTGTCAGCCCGGATGCGGATGATGTGCGCACCCTCGGTTTGCACCTCCAGACCGCAATTGATGGCGCAGATGATGCACGCCGTTTTTTTCCACTCAACCGACTCGGAACTGTTCATGGGATACCTCCTGTTAGGGTTTCAAGGGCTTGAAATTTGGATAGAGGTCGTTATCTTATAGAATGATTATGCTATTGCAATAGAGTCATTCACCTAAAGCGCCCCAAACGCCAAAAATATATGCGTTACCCCAAGGACCACAAGGAACAGATTCGCGCCAAACTGCTTGCCCAGAGCGGGAGCTATGCCAAGAAGCATGGTTTTGCTGCTTCCGGCGTCGATACCCTGGCAGCTGCCGCCGGACTCACCACCGGCTCACTTTACAAGCACTTTGCCAACAAGACCGAACTATTCACCGAGCTGATCAGGAACGAATTGGGGCGCAGCGAGCGCTTCTTCGGTAGCGTTCCACCAGGAGACCAGGCTGCCATGCTGGAGGCTCTTAATCGCTACCTGGGCATGCAGCACGTCGAGCTGCCGGAGCTGGGCTGCCCGCTGCCCACGCTTGCGGCAGAGGTGGCGCGTGCGGACGATGCGGTGCGTGATGCCTTTGAAGTCGGCCTGGTGCAAATCAAGGATGTCATCCAGGGCTTTACCGGCTCGGAAAGCGCTGCCTGGGCGGTCATTGCCCAGAATGTCGGTGCTGTCATGATTGCCCGCGCCGTGCGCCAGGCAGCCACGCGGCAAGCCGTATTGCAGGCGGCAAAGGATGCATCCATGCGTTACCTATCTGAATCTATCTGAAAAGGTCTGAAAAATGTTGCGCCAGACACTGCTCCTTTTGCACCTGCTGTCGGCCATTGTCTGGCTTGGTGGCATGTTCTTCGCGCATTTTTGCCTGCGCCCTGCGGCGCTGGAAACCCTTGAACCTCCCAAACGCCTGCCGTTATGGGTGGCCACCTTGGCACGGTTTCTTCCCCTGACTGGTGTGGCGGTGCTGTTGCTTTTTGGAACCGGGTTCGCAATGCTGCTGCCAGTGGGCTTTAGCCACGCACCTCTGGGGTGGCACATCATGCTCGCGCTGGGCATCGCCATGGCTGTGGTGTTCACCTACGTCTACGCCGTGTTATTTCCCAAGCTGCGCGCGCACTGCCGGGCATCGGCGTGGCCGCTTGCGGGCCAGACTCTCAACCGTATCCGCCAGCTGGTGACACTGAACCTGGGCCTTGGCGTTCTGGTCATCGTTGCGGTGGTGTTCGTGCGTTGAGTGTACTCATCTATTGATAGCTGTACCAGCACATCCAGCAAGGCTTACAGGCCGAAATGCTTTATACCACCACGGGTTCGGGTTCGAGCAGGATTCCGAAACGCTCATACACGCTGGTTTGTATGGCTTTGGCCAGGGTCATCACTTCACCGCCGGTGACACCGTTGCCGTTCATGTTAGCCCCCCGGTTGACCAGCACCAGTGCCTGCTTTTCGTACACACCGGCTTGACCAATGGATTTTCCCTTCCAGCCGCACGAGTCGATCAAACTGCCTGCGGCAAGCTTGATGCCGCCGTTGCTCAGGTGGTAGTGCACCACCTTCGGATCGCGGGCAATGATGTCGGCGCATTGTTCGGGGCTGACGTTCGGATTCTTGAAGAAACTGCCTGCATTACCCACGAGGGCCGGGTCGGGCAGCTTGGTGCGGCGAATGGCGCAGACCCAGTCAAAAATTTGTCGGGCGCTGGGTGCGTTGCAGCCGCATTCGGCCATCTTGCTCTCCAGGTCGGCGTAACCCAGCACGGGTTTCCAGTCTTTGGGTAAAGCAAAGCGCACGCGCACGATCAGGGCGCGTCCCTGCAGGCCAAAGGCGTTTTTTGCAGCGGAGCGCCCATGTTTAAAAACGGAATCACGGTAACCAAAGCCGCATTGGGCCGCATGGAGCGTAAAAAGCTGGCCGGTTTGCAAGTCAATGGCATCAAGCGACTCAAAGCGGTCTTGCAGCTCCACCCCGTAAGCGCCGATGTTTTGCACGGGTGCGGCGCCCACGGTGCCTGGGATAAGGGCCAGGTTTTCCAGCCCCGGATAGCCCTGGGCCAGGGTCCAGCGCACCAGATCGTGCCAGTTTTCTCCGGCGCCCGCTTCGACGATGAACGCCCTGGCGGTTTCGTCCACCAGCCGCAATCCCTTGATTTCGACCTTGAGCACCAGGGCTTGCACGTCGCCCGTGAGTACGATGTTGCTGCCGCCACCCAGTATGAATTTTGGCTCGGGACCCCATAAAGGGTGCTCAAGCAGTGCGCGTACATCATCAACGCTGGCCACACGCGCCAATGCACGCGCCTTGGCGATAATGTGGAAGGTGTTAAATGGCTGGAGTTGAACGTTTTTCTCGACTAACATGGCGGCATTGATTGTCCCTTAACTTACGCACCCCTTAGTACGCACTATGCCTTCATTTGATACTGTTTGTGAAGCTGATCTGGTAAAGGTCAAGAATGGCGTGGAAAACACCGCCAAGGAAATTGCAACGCGCTTTGATTTCAAAGGCACTGCGGCCAACATTGAACTCAAGGACAAGGAAATCACCCTGATTGGCGATGCCGATTTTCAGCTCAACCAGATTCTGGATGTGTTGCGCGCCAAACTGACCAAGCAGGAGGTGGACGCACGTTTCCTGGATGTTGGTACGGTGCAGAAAATCGGCGGTGACAAGGTTAAACAGCCCATCACGGTACGCAACGGCATTGAAACCGAAGTCTCCAAAAAAATTCAACGCGCACTCAAGGATAGCAAGCTCAAGGTGCAAGCGGCCATCCAGGGCGAATGTGTGCGTGTGAGCGGTGCCAAACGCGACGACCTGCAGGCAGCCATGGCGCTCATCAAGAAGAATTTTGCCGAATTACCCTTGAGTTTCAATAACCTGCGGGATTGATGAAGACTGATGAAACCTGCTCTTCCAGCCGTTCTAGCCGCCGCCCTGGGCTTTATCCTCACTTCCTCTGTGCTGGCCCAGACGGCCAGTCTGACGGGAATGCTCGGCGGCAAAGCCTTGCTCATTGTCGATGGTTCAGCGCCCAAGATGGTGGCCGTGGGGGAGAGTTACAAAGGAGTCACGGTGGTATCGGTTGGTCGCAACCAGGCGGTGGTGGAAATTGCCGGTAAACAACGCACCTTGAACGTGGGTGAGACGCCAGCGAGCGTGGGGCTTGGTGTGAGTGGCAACCGTATCCTTTTGAAGGCAGGAGAAGGGGGACATTTTTTTGCGCAAGGTCAAATCAACGGCAAAGACGTGCAAATGGTGGTGGACACGGGGGCAACGGCAGTAACCTTGAGTGCCATGGACGCACAGCGCATCGGTCTGAATTACCAGATGGGTCTGCCCACGCAGATGAGCACGGCCAATGGCGTTGTCCCCGCCTGGCGCGTCAAACTGAAAACGGTTGGTATCGGAGACATCGTGGTGGGCGAGGTCAATGCCGTCGTATCCGCAGGTTCCATGCCCTACGTACTGTTGGGCAACAGCTTTCTGGCACACTTCCAGATGACGCGCACCAATGAACAGATGGTGCTGGAAAAACGCTAGCGTAATACCACCGCAATACGTAATACCACCGTGAGTATACAAAGCGAAAACGAATATGAAGACTTGCTGGGGCAATGGGCCGACCTGGAGTCAGGCCTGGGGGTCATCCTGGGCAGCCCGGCCAGTACGCAACAGTTTGTCAACCGGGTGGTGCAATACGACCGATGGATGCAGGAGTTGCTGCAACGCGATCCGGATGTCGGCTTGTACTTGCTGTTTCAATTGGCCAGCAATTCACCCGTGGGTTACAGCGCTTCGCACGCACTGGTGTGTGCGGTCTTATGCCACCTTGTCGCGATTGAGCTGGGTTTAGAGACACGCGAGCGCAATAGTCTGGTGCATGCCGCGCTGACCATGAACGTAGCCATGACGGCCTTGCAGGACGAACTGGCCAACCAGATCGAAAAACCAACCGCAGCGCAACAGGACGCCATCCGGGGGCACTCGGTTAAGGGCGCCATCATGCTGACCAATCTGGGTGTTTCCGATGACCAGTGGATCGACATTGTGACCGGCCACCATGATGAAGCGGTGGATCGGGAAGACCCGCAACAGATGTCCCCCCTTACACGGCTTATCCGCACGCTCAGGGTGGTGGACCGTTATGCGGCCATGATCAGCCCGCGCTTATCCCGCGCCGGACGCAGTGCCAGCGAATCGGCCCGTTCACTCATGACCAATGCCGCGACCAAAGCCGACGAAATTGCACAAGCCCTGGTGCGCACCGTAGGCTTATACCCGCCGGGAACCTATGTGCGTATGGATAGCGATGAACTGGGCGTTGTGCTGCGGCGCAGCAGTCTGCACGACAGCCCCTACGTGGTCATCATTGGGAAAGCAAGTGGTGAAATGGCCTCCAATCCGAGTCTGCACGCCACCGCCGATGGCAAACCACTCATCCGTTCTGCCCTGGCTGCATCGGCTGTGCGGGCACGTCTGAACCACTTTCATATCCTTCAGTTGTGGGTGCCTGCGTAAATGGCGCAAACGAAAGATTAGTAGAATCCCGCTCTTATTACTTAAATTACTTAAGGAAATCACATGGCACTCGTTTCTATGCGTGAACTGCTTGACCATGCCGCAGTTAATGGTTACGGCATCCCCGCTTTCAATGTCAACAATCTTGAGCAGGTGCAGGCCGTAATGTCCGCTGCCGATGAAGTGGGGGCTCCGGTGATTTTGCAAGCCAGTGCGGGCGCACGCAAGTATGCGGGCGAGGCCTTCATCAAGCACCTGATTGCTGCAGCTATCGAGTCGTATCCGCACATTCCGCTGGTCATGCACCAGGACCACGGCCAAAGCCCGGCAGTGTGCCAGGGCGCCATCGACCTGGGCTTTAGTTCGGTCATGATGGACGGCAGTCTGGAAGGTGACGGCAAGACGATTGCCAGCTTCGAGTACAACGTCGAAGTCACGCGCAAGGTGGTTGATATGGCGCACAAGGTGGGCGTCACCGTTGAGGGGGAGCTGGGCTGCCTGGGCTCGCTGGAGACCATGAAGGGCGACAAGGAAGACGGCCACGGCACCGACTCCACCATGACGCGCGAACAGATGCTCACCAACCCCGAGCAGGCCGCAGATTTTGTCAAACGCACGCAGCTGGATGCACTGGCCATTGCCATTGGTACCAGCCACGGTGCCTACAAGTTCACACGCAAGCCCACAGGCGACATTCTGGCGATTGACCGCGTGATCGAAATCAACAAGCGCCTGCCCAACACGCATCTGGTGATGCACGGCTCCAGCAGCGTGCCGCAAGACCTGCTGGCCACGATCAACCAGTACGGCGGCAAGATCAAGGAAACCTATGGCGTTCCGGTCGAAGAAATCCAGCGCGCCATCAAGTTTGGCGTGCGCAAGATCAACATCGACACTGATATTCGCCTGGCCATGACGGCAGCAGCACGCAAGTTCATGGCGGAAAACCCCGAAAAATTTGACGCACGCGACTGGCTCAAACCCGCACGCGAGGCGGCCAAGGCAATTTGCAAACAGCGTTATGTCGAATTTGGCTGCGAAGGGCAGGGCGCCAAGATCAAAGGTGACAGCCTGGCAGTCGTGGCGGGCAAGTACGTACGCGGTGAATTGGCACAAGTGGTGCAATAAACCGTTACCATCTTTTTTCATGTCCTTTTTCAGGCCCGTTGAGCGATTCAGCGGGCTTTTTTGTTTTGTCTTTGACCATGACTTCAACCGTACATACTTCCTCCATCACCAGCTTGCCTTTGCTTGCCCGTGGCAAGGTGCGTGACAACTACGCGGTGGGCGAGGACCGCATCCTGATGGTCGCCAGCGACCGTCTGAGCGCCTTCGATGTCATCATGAACGAGCCAATTCCCGGCAAGGGCCGCTTGCTGACGCAAATGGCGCTGTTCTGGTTTGACAGAATCGGCCCCAAAGGCTTGAACCTGTGCCCGATTCACCTGACGGGCGAAGCGCCCGAAAGCGTGGTGACCGCCACTGAGCGCCCCCAGGTCGAAGGGCGCTCCATGCTGGTCAAGCGCCTGACGCCCTTGCCTGTGGAGGCGGTGGTGCGTGGCTATCTGGCTGGCAGCGGCTGGAAGGAGTACCAATCCAGCGGTGCAGTGTGCGGCGTAGCCTTGCCGCCGGGTCTGAAAAACGCTGCGCGATTGCCGACTCCGATCTATACGCCCGCCACCAAGGCAGCACAAGGCGAGCACGACGAAAACATCACCTTTGAACAGACCGTAACGCTGCTCGGCGCGGAACTGGCGGGCCGCGTGCGTGACACCAGTATCGCCATCTACCAGGCCGCCAGCGCCTTTGCGCTCTCCAAGGGCATCATCATTGCGGACACCAAGTTTGAGTTTGGCCTGGATAAGGACGGAACGCTGACCCTGATGGACGAGGTGCTGACACCTGACTCCTCGCGTTTCTGGCCGCAGGAAAGTTACCAGGAAGGCAGCAACCCGCCCAGTTTCGACAAGCAGTTTGTGCGTGACTGGCTGGAGCAGGCACAGGTCGATGGCAAACCCTGGGACAAGACCCCCCCTGCGCCGCGCGTGCCCGAGGACATCATCGAAAGAACCGCCGCCAAATACCAGGAAGCACTGGCGCGGCTTACGGCGTGAATATCTTCAGGGAAAGAGTGCATCCATGCAAAAAAAGACGGCCTATATCGCTTCCCTTGTTATTCTGCTCGCGGTGATGGCCGTTGGCGGCTGGTGGAGTTTTTCAGGTAAGGGGACGCAGGAATCCGCCACCGTTGTGGACCGCTCGGCGTTGATCCGTGCGCATTCTCCCAGCATGGGCGGGGCAGAGGCTGCGGTGGTGATCGTCGAGTTTTTCGATCCCGCTTGTGAGACCTGCCGTACGTTTTATCCGAAGGTCAAACAGCTGATGGCGCAACACCCTGGGCGCATCCGGCTGGTCATGCGCTATGCACCCTTTCACAAGGGGGCCGACAAGGTAGTGGCTTTGCTGGCGGCTGCCCATCGGCAAGCAAAGTTCTGGCCAGTGCTGGAGGCCTTGTTTGCCAGCCAGGCGGATTGGGCGTCGAACCACACGGCCAAAGTGGAACTGACGTGGAAGTATCTGGACGGAACGGGTTTGAACCTGGAGCATCTGGCCATAGACATGGGTGCACCCGACATTCAGCAGGCCATTGCCCAAGACCTTGCTGATGCCAACACCCTGGGGGTCGCGCAAACGCCGGAGTACTTTGTGAACGGCAGACCGCTGCCTTCATTCGGGTTCGAGCAGTTGCAGCAACTGGTGGCAGAGGAACTCGCCAAGTCACGCTGACCCAGGCGCTTTGCTTTTGCTGGCAACCGCGATGCCGAGTGTGGTCAGGCCAAGGGAAACCACAGCAATCAGACCACCCCAGAACCAGTAGGGCAGCCACAGCGCAGCGGCTATGGCAGCGCTGTCGGAAAGATGCGTGACACCGTTGATGACCGCGTGGGGCGAAAACATGTAGGCCAGGTCAGAAAACCAGGACAGGCACAAGGTTGCAGCGATCAGATGCAGCACAAAGGCGGCTGCGGCGTCGGGAAGGCTGCGTGCCGCCAGCCCAAGGGCCAATGCCATGGAAAGAAGAAACAAGAAACCAAACCCATTGCGCACCCAGATGAGCGTGAGTGCTGCCACAACGAGGGCCAGACCACCGAGCATGATGCGCGCCAGCCGCGCAGAACGTGCCAGCAGCAGGATGCCAACACCGGCAAGGCTTGGCCCGAGCAGACCACCCGCCGCAATCGCCGCCTGCGCCAGCCTCCCCGGATTGCCATGCCATACCGCCAACCCGGCGCCGTTGGGGTACAGGTGCAAGTGATCGAATGTGGCGCCGACCAGGATGGCCACAAGGCCATGTCCCATTTCGTGGGCGAAGGTGGCCAGCAGGGTAAACGGGTACAGCACCAGGTGCCCATAGGGCAATTGCCAGACAGCCACAACCGTCAGACACGAGAGCACCAGCAGCATGCGCGTGTTCATTTCAACCACATCATCCCGGCTTTATCCGTGTTCGTCATATGGCGATCCATGCACTGGTATCCACATCTTTCACCTGAGCATTACCCACAACTATTCCAGCATTTCTTGGTTGACACGCAGGCCTGCGCGGAATCCGGCAACGAGTAGAGCCAAGGCCTGCAAGCCACGCCACATCGTCCGTACACCGGGCATTCCATCGCTTTTGCGGTTGAGATGGCCGCCCAAACGGCCAATCCAAAGAACCGCCTGACGGATTGTCAGATCTGCGGCAGCAATGGCTTTTCCTTTGCCAAAGTGGCTGACCAAGGCATCCACTTCGTCCTTCTCCAATACCTGCAGAGCCAGGGTCTGCGGATACTCCCGGCTCCAGTCCCGTAACATGACGATCCGTGCAGCCACCGAGGCATTCACCCGTACCGCATTTTCCAATCGATCCCAGGTCTCCAGGCGTAGATCTTCCACCCTACAGCCGCTCTTGAGGACCAAATGCATTTCCTCAATCGGCCACCTGCAGGTGTATTTTCTTACGACTTCCAGCGCATCATCCGCCGTCGTCGCAATTTCGCGCGTCCACAGCAGCCAGTGCAGTGGTTCGACTCCAGGAGGTGGCGTAGGTTCCCATACCTCCACCAGATTCCATCTCATTGGCCAGGCATGGGGATACTTCTTCAGGTCCGGTTCCAAGGTCACTGCCATCAATCGCACTTCCACCAACGCCTTTCGTTGGGGAGTGTCCTTCTTGCGTTTGACTTCAATGCTTGCCTGGACAAGTACTGGCTGGTTTCGTATCGCCTGGTGCGACTTGGTCAATGGGTCGTCAGTCCGACGATTTTGGACACTACGGATGATGGCACTGTCGTCAGAATCTTCAACCGTCATCATGACCTCATAGGCATCTCCCTCGCGATCCATCAGATGGATCAATCGCGGAACTGCCAGTTCCCCAGCCGCTTCGTACAAAACTGAACGTGCAGATTCCATGCCGTGAATCCATTTGCTGCTTTCTTTCTCCTTGCTCTCGTTCTTCTCCTTTGGCTTCGGTTGGGGCCGTGCCCAGCACTGCTGGTCCAAAATCCCGATAACATTTCCCTGCACAGTAAGCCCCATCGCAGAGTGCAGGTGCATTCCTCTGGCCAGGTTGCCAGAATCAATCGGACCCAGCTCGGTAATGCTGTGTAAACCCGTGAAATTCAACGTGGTCGTGTCATGAACTACCAGTATGCACCTTTGGTCGATACAACGCCGGGCGGTTTCAAGACCAAAACCATGATTCAGAATGGAACCGTTAACGCGGCGGTTGGCATAGAACCTGTAGGTTGCTTTGGCCTGAGCAGCATCGCCTCCCGTGGCCTGCGGAATTGAAGCTGATGGACTCTCTATTGCATCCGCAATGATGCTGCTCAGCCGACTCTTCATACGTCGATCAGGTAGCGCAGATGCCGCAGATACTTGTTCCGCCCAAATAATATTGGTGATCTCCATGATTTGCCCCTTTGAAATGAAACTCAAGGGCAATAAAAGTATCACGTTCACCGGAAGTTGTCATGGATCAATGACATCTCTGGTGGCCAGATGTTTCACGACTCGTTCTGGAAAAAGATGTGGGTAATGCTCAGATCTTTCACGGGGGGAGTGTGTTGTGCTATCGAATAAAGAGCTTCTCCCGCATGTCCCATAAGCCCTGCAACGCCATTTTCTGAATAAGTGCGTTGCCAGAATCAGTGCCGGGTTTCGTCGAAAACTTCTTCCAGTGACTTGGCATCCAGCACTCGCTCACCCCAGGTTTCGAGCAAATCTGTGTGGGACTGATTCAAGCGGGCGCCAACCCATTCGGGCAAGGCGCCAAAGCGGCGTGTCAGTTGACGCACCAGCAAACTGCATTCGCCTTGCTGGATACCTTGCTGCATGCCGCGCTCAGTGGCGAGCCGCTCGACGCTGGTGACATAACGCATACGCTTTTCTCCTTCGATTTGTTCAATATCTTGCCACAGTTTGTTTTCCAGCCCATCGGGCAGGCGCATCATCCAGTCGAGCACGGCGAATAAATCCAGGATGCGCTGCCGATCCCAGCCGTGGGTGTAGAGCAGCCGCACCAGCATACGTTTGGCCTGGTAGCGTTCTTGCGGATCATTTCTGGTTTGCTGCGTGCGCAGGTGCGCTGCGGTGATGATGGCAAAGGGGTTGGCATCATGCTCCAGCTTTTCCTGCGAACGGGCCAGTTCGCTCAACTTCACAACCGAAAAACGTCAGGCTGAGGCGACAGCCAAAGACTTCAAACGCAAAATGATCGGGTTTCCAGTTGGGATCATCGTCGGCCAGAATCACCAGGCTGGCAACGGGGCAGTCGAAGCGGTCAAAGATGCGGTAGTTGTAGGTGAATACGCGCTTGGGAAGACTGCCATCGCGCTGGCCCTGCACTTCGATATGGATATAAATCCAGCGTTCACCGCCACCCTTGAGGGTCACGCGCACCAGGCAATCGGCAAAGCGTTTGCCCAGTTCGGCATCACGCACCACCTGGCGCAACTCGGTATTCTTGAATTCAAAGCCCTGACTCCAGTCAATCTGGGCGTGCAAGGGTGCAAAGTAGTACGCCATGAACTCCGGGAAAGCATGTTCCAGCATGTCTTTCCAGGGGCTGTCGTAGTTGTCGGTTTCGGTGTTCATGGCGGAATGGTAACGCACGTCTTGGCACTATCGAATAAAGAGCTATTCCCGCACGTCCCATGCGCCTTACCGCGTTATTTGCCGCAAGAATGTACCAGCGTCAGTGCCGGGTGTCGCCAAAAACTTCTTCCAGTGACTTGGCATCCAGCACCCGTTCACCCCAGGTTTCCAGCAAATCCGTATGGGCCTGTTTCAAACGGGTGTTGACCCACTCGGGTAAGGTGCCAAAACGGCGTGTCAACAGACGCACCAGCAAACTGCATTCGCCTTGCTGGATACCTTGTTGCATGCCTTGCTGCATACCCTGCTGCATGCCGCGCTCAGTGGCGAGCCGTTCAACGCTGGTGACATAACGCATACGCTTTTCTCCTTCGATTTGTTCAATATCTTGCCACAGTTTGTTTTCCAGCCCATCGGGCAGGCGCATCATCCAGTCGAGCACGGCGAATAAATCCAGGATGCGCTGCCGATCCCAGCCGTGGGTGTAGAGCAGCCGCACCAGCATACGTTTGGCCTGGTAGCGTTCTTGCGGATCATTTCTGGTTTGCTGCGTGCGCAGGTGCGCTGCGGTGATGATGGCAAAGGGGTTGGCATCATGCTCCAGCTTTTCCTGCGAACGGGCCAGTTCGCTCAACTTCACAACCGGAAACGTCAGGCTGAGGCGACAGCCAAAGACTTCAAACGCAAAATGATCGGGTTTCCAGTGGGGATCATCGTCGGCCAGAATCACCAGGCTGGCAACGGGGCAGTCGAAGCGGTCAAAGATGCGGTAGTTGTAGGTGAATACGCGCTTGGGAAGGCTGCCATCGCGCTGGCCCTGCACTTCGATATGGATATAAATCCAGCGTTCACCGCCGCCCTTGAGGATCACGCGCACCAAGCAATCAGCAAAGCGTCTGCCCAGCTCGGCATCACGCACCACCTGACGCAGCTCGGTATTCTTGAATTCAAAGCCCTGGCTCCAGTCACTCTGGGCGTGCAAGGGCGCAAAGTAGTACGCCATGAATTCCGGGAAAGCATGTTCCAGCATGTCTTTCCAGGGACTATCGTAGTTGTCGGTTTCGGTGTTCATGGGCGAGAATGGTGACGCACGTCTTGGTACTATTGAATAAAGAGCTATTCCCGCACGTCCCATGCGCCTTACAGCGCGATTTGCCGCAGGAATGTGCCAGAATCAGTGCCGGGTTTCGTCGAAAACTTCTTCCAGTGACTTGGCATCCAGCACTCGCTCACCCCAGGTTTCCAGCAAATCGGTATGGGCCTGATGCAAGCGGACATTGGCCCACTCGGGCAAGGCGCCAAAGCGGCGTGTCAGTTGACGCACCAATAAACTGCATTCGCCTTGCTGGATGCCCTGTTGCACGCCTTGTTGCATACCCTGCTCCATGCCTTGCTGCATGCCGCGCTCAGTGGCGAGCCGTTCAACGCTGGTGACATAACGCATACGCTTTTCTCCTTCGATTTGTTCAATATCTTGCCACAGTTTGTTTTCCAGCCCATCGGGCAGGCGCATCATCCAGTCGAGCACGGCGAATAAATCCAGGATGCGCTGCCGATCCCAGCCGTGGGTGTAGAGCAGCCGCACCAGCATACGTTTGGCCTGGTAGCGTTCTTGCGGATCGTTTCTGGTTTGCTGCGTGCGCAGGTGCGCTGCGGTGATGATGGCAAAGGGGTTGGCATCATGCTCCAGCTTTTCCTGCGAACGGGCCAGTTCGCTCAACTTCACAACCGGAAACGTCAGGCTGAGGCGACAGCCAAAGACTTCAAACGCAAAATGATCGGGTTTCCAGTGGGGATCATCGTCGGCCAGAATCACCAGGCTGGCAACGGGGCAGTCGAAGCGGTCAAAGATGCGGTAGTTGTAGGTGAATACGCGCTTGGGAAGGCTGCCATCGCGCTGGCCCTGCACTTCGATATGGATATAAATCCAGCGTTCACCGCCGCCCTTGAGGATCACGCGCACCAAGCAATCAGCAAAGCGTCTGCCCAGCTCGGCATCACGCACCACCTGACGCAGCTCGGTATTCTTGAATTCAAAGCCCTGGCTCCAGTCAATCTGGGCGTGCAAGGGCGCAAAGTAGTACGCCATGAATTCCGGGAAAGCATGTTCCAGCATGTCTTTCCAGGGACTATCGTAGTTGTCGGTTTCGGTGTTCATGGGGGAATGGTAACGCACGTCTTGGTACTATCGAATAGAGAGCTATTCCCGCACGTTCCATGAGCCTTACCGCGCGATTTGCCGCAAGAATGTGCCAGAATCAGTGCCGGGTTTCGTCGAAAACTTCTTCCAGTGACTTGGCATCCAGCACCCGCTCACCCCAGGTTTCGAGCAAATCTGTGTGGGCCTGTTTCAAACGGGTATTGACCCACTCGGGCAAGGCGCCAAAACGGCGTGTCAGTTGACGCACCAGCAAACTGCATTCGCCTTGCTGGATACCCTGTTGCATACCCTGCTCCATGCCTTGCTGCATGCCGCGCTCAGTGGCGAGCCGTTCAACGCTGGTGACATAACGCATACGCTTTTCTCCTTCGATTTGTTCAATATCTTGCCACAGTTTGTTTTCCAGCCCATCGGGCAGGCGCATCATCCAGTCGAGCACGGCGAATAAATCCAGGATGCGCTGCCGATCCCAGCCGTGGGTGTAGAGCAGCCGCACCAGCATACGTTTGGCCTGGTAGCGTTCTTGCGGATCATTTCTGGTTTGCTGCGTGCGCAGGTGCGCTGCGGTGATGATGGCAAAGGGGTTGGCATCATGCTCCAGCTTTTCCTGCGAACGGGCCAGTTCGCTCAACTTCACAACCGGAAACGTCAGGCTGAGGCGACAGCCAAAGACTTCAAACGCAAAATGATCGGGTTTCCAGTTGGGATCATCGTCGGCCAGAATCACCAAGCTGGCAACGGGGCAGTCGAAGCGGTCAAAGATGCGGTAGTTGTAGGTGAATACGCGCTTGGGAAGGCTGCCATCGCGCTGGCCCTGCACCTCGATATGGATATAAATCCAGCGTTCACCGCCGCCCTTGAGGGTCACGCGCACCAGGCAATCGGCAAAGCGTCTGCCCAGCTCGGCATCACGCACCACCTGGCGCAGCTCGGTATTCTTGAACTCGTGGCCCTGGCTCCAGTCAATCTGGGCGTGCAAGGGTGCAAAGTAGTACGCCATGAATTCCGGGAAAGCATGTTCCAGCATGTCTTTCCAGGGGCTGTCGTAGTTGTCGGTTTCGGTGTTCATGGGGGAATGGTAACGCACGTCTTGGCACTATCGAATAAAGAGCTATTCCCGCACGTCCCATGCGCCTTACCGCGTTATTTGCCGCAAGAATGTACCAGCGTCAGTGCCGGGTTTCGCCGAAAACTTCTTCCAGTGACTTGGCATCCAGTACCCGCTCACCCCAGGTTTCGAGCAAATCCGTGTTGGCCTGATTCAGGCGGGCTCCAACCCACTCGGGCAAGGCGCCAAAACGGCGTGTCAACAGACGCACCAGCAAACTGCATTCGCCCTGCTGCACGCCTTGCTGGATACCTTGCTGCATGCCCTGCTGCATGCCTTCTTGCCGACCCTTTTCGATGCCGATGCGTTCCACGCTCGATACGTATGCCATTCTTTGCTCCTGCTCCATTGCGTCTACATTCTGCCATAGCTGCTGTGACAGGTACTCTGGCAAGTGCATCATCCAGTCGATGACCAGAAACAAGTCGATGATGCGCTGCTTGTCCCAGCCCCGGCGGTAGAGCAGTTGCACCAGTTTCCATTTGGCCTCGAAGCGCGCCTGCGGGTTCTTGCGCGTGGCGCGGGTGTGCAGATGCGCCAACGTCACCAGCGCGAACGGGTTCGGGTCGTCCTGCAAGGTGGCCTCCCGGTCGGCGTAGTCCATCAGCTTGGCAATCGGAAACTGCAGGCTGTGTTTGCAGCCCAGCACCTCAAAGCTGTATTCCTGCGGTCTCCAGTGCACCGTATCGTCGGCCAGCAGTGCCAGACTGGCAACGGGCGTGCGGTAGCGGTCAAAACCCCGGTAGTTGTAGACAAACATGCGCTCGGGGAATTCGGCTTCGGGGTTGCCCTGTACCTCCAGATGGATATAAACCCAGCTCTCCCGCCCGGTCAGCAAGGTCACGCGCACCAGCTTGTCCGCCAGACGTTTGCCCAGCTCGGCATCGCGCACGATGGCACGCAGCTCCTGCTCTAAAAAGGTATAGCCTTTGCTCCAGTCAATCTGGCGGTAGGCCTGCGGAAAGTAAAACGCCATGAACTCGGGAAAGTGGTGCTCGATGGCTTCTTTCCAGGGCGAGTCGTAATCGTCGGTGCCGGTGGTAGTGGTGGTAGTAGTGGTAGTAGTGGTAGTAGTGGTGGGTCCTGTTTTGGTGTGCATGGGTGCGATGGTAGCGGACGTCTGGATACTATCGAATAAAGAGCTGCTCCCGCACGTCCCATAAGCCCTGCAGCCATATTTGGCATGTGTATTACGCCGGAGGGCGTGGTTGGCGTGACCCAGAACGGCATTGAACTCTGGGGCTGAACGCAGGAAAAAAGGTCAAATCAGCCTGTAGTCCCCATGGAACGTGCGGGAACAGCTATAAACTTTGCAGCGTTTCCTGCAGTGCCTTTGCCACCGGGCCGAACGGCTGGCGGTGCGCGGCGGTGGGGTAGCTCTTGTTGGATTGCGGAAAATCCGGAAGCGGGCGATATGATTCCCGGCTCTGGAGGTTTGCGCAATGCACGCGGCGAGCTGGTACTGGTGACGGTCTATACCAAAGGCCGTATTGAGAACATTCCTGCGCACCTGTTGCGCGCTTTGATGGAGAGATACGATGTCTGATGCTGCAAGCAAACTTGATGCTGATACGGCGGGCTTACTCGCTTCGATTGAGCGCGGTCTGCAAGGGGTTATGCGTGGTGAGGGCCGCGTGACTACTGGCGAGGAAATAGAGCGACGCACGCGGGGCCGCCCGGTTGCAGAGGTGCACAAAAAGCCCGTTACCCTGCGCATAGACCCCCATGCGCTGGAGGTGTGGCGTGCGTCTGGCAAGGGATGGCAAACACGCGCCGCCGAAGTGCTGGCAAAGTACGCGCCGACTGCCTGAGCACCATTCACCTCGCCAGCCCGCGTGCAACCGGAAAACCAGGCGGGCGTGATTGGCGTGATCCAGAACGGCACCGAAAACGGCACCGAAGTCTGGGGCGCAGCGCAGAAAAAGGTTAAATCAGCCTGTAGTCCCTATGGAACTTGCGGTGGCAGCTACGAATATTGTAGTGTTTGTTGCAGTGCTTTTGCCACCGGGCTGAACGACTGGCGGTGCGCGGGACAGGCGCCGAAAGTTTTCAGGGCGGCAAGGTGCGCAGCGGTGGGGTAGCCCTTGTGTTGGGCGAATCCGTAAACGGGCGTGCGGTAGCGGTCAAAACCCCGGTAGTTGTAGACAAACATGCGCTCGGGGAATTCTGCTTCGGGGTTGCCCTGCACCTCCAGATGGATATAAACCCAGCTCTCCCAGCCCGTCAGCAAGGTCACGCGCACCAGCTTGTCCTATTGAATTGAGAGCTTCTCCAGCACGTTCCATAAGCCCTGTAGCCATGTTTGGCATGTATCACACACACATCACACATCTTGCGCAAACGCCGTATCCGGGTTCGCCGCATTTGTGGTGACTACCAGGAAACGCGTAATTTTGGCTGCAAAGTTATTCGATAGGTGTTGGGTGGCATAATTCAATCCCGACTTGCAATTTATTGTTAATTGCGTGCCATTAAAATAATAGTCCGCGCTGCGGAATCGTTGGAAAAGGTGAAGGTATGGCAGAAACCATCGACCATGGAACTCTCTCCCGGCTTGTTGAAGCCGGCGCGGTCAGGGGTGCCCACATCGTGGGACAAAGCGGCGGCTGGGCCGTGCTGGTGAAATACGGCATGTATGAGCGGCCCTTGGCCGCGCAGCGCAGCCGCCAGGTGCGGCTGTTCAAAAAGTTCGAAACCTTGGTGGGGTACTTGAAAGGTATTGGCATTGTCCGTTTTGACGTGGACGCGGCGAACTACGACGCCACCACGGCCACCACCAGCCGCAGGCCCGACCGGGCCGAGGCGCTGAAGAACGCGCACCAGGCAGCGGCCTATGACACGTGGTTTCGGGAGCAGGTACAGGCCAGCATTGACGATCCGCGCCCAAGTATGGCGGGCGAGGTGGTCGAGGCAAAGTTTGCCGCCAAGCGTGACGCCCTGCGTAAGCGGATGGGGATTGCATGAAGGTCGTTTGGCGACCGATGGCTGACGCCGACCGGGAAAACATCTTTGATTACATCGCACAGGACAACCCCGGTGCGGCCCTTGAACTGGACGAGGAGTTCCAGGCCAAGGCCGAGCAGGCGCGCCAGCGCCCAAGCCTCTACAAGCCAGGCCGGGTAACGGGCACGCGGGAAATTGTGGTGCGCCCCAATTACGTAATGGTCTATCGCGTCGAAGACGATGGCAGCACGCTTGCCGTTCTGCGCGTGCTTCATGCGGCCCAGAAGTGGCCATAAAGCCAGTTTTGCTGAGTCGCCGGAAAACCAGGCGGGCGTGATTGGCGTGATCCAGAACGGCACTGAAAACGGCACCGAAGTCTGGGGCGCAGCGCAGAAAAAAGGTTAAATCAACCTGCAAGCCTCATGGAACGTGCGGGAGAAGCTATGAATCTTGTAGTGTTTGCTGCAGCACCTTCGCCACCGGGCCGAACGACTGGCGGTGCGCGGGACAGGCGCCGAAGGTTTTCAGGGCGGCAAGGTGCGCGGCGGTGGGGTAGCCCTTGTGTTGGGCGAATCCGTATTGGGGGTATTGCTGGTCGAGCGTAAGGCAGTAGCTGTCACGTTGTACTTTGGCCAGGATGGACGCGGCAGAGATGGCGCTGACTTTGCTGTCGCCTTTGACGATGGCCTGGGCATGGGGTACATCCAGCACGGGCAAACGGTTGCCATCCACCAGCACGACCACGGGCCGGATGTGCAGGCCATCCACCGCGCGGCGCATGGCGAGCAAGGTGGCTTGCAGAATGTTCAACTGGTCAATTTCTGCTGCGCTGGCCTCTGCAATGGCATAACTCAGGGCATGGGCGCGGATGTGTTCGGCCAGGGTTTCGCGTTGTCTGGCGGACAGCACCTTGGAGTCGGCCAAACCGGGGATGGGGCGAAGGGGGTCCAGAATCACGGCTGCGGCCACTACCGGGCCAGCCAGGGGGCCGCGTCCGGCCTCATCCACACCGGCGATCAGGGTCTGGTCGCGCCAGGGCAGGGGAATAGCGTCAATAGGCACCATCATCCAAGAACTTTGGCGATTGCATGGCTTGCCAGGGTGGGGGTGTCGCATCGCAGGCTGAGATGCAGGGCTTGAAACTGTTGTCGCAGGTGTTCGATTTTGGCGGGTTGGTGGCCAATGTCATCAAACCACTGCAAGACAGCATGGGCCAGCGCTTCGGGCGTGGCCTGATCCTGGAGAAACTCCGGCACGATGAACGATTGGCTCAGTATGTTGGGTAGTCCAACCCAGGGTTGCAGCTTCTTGCGGTGCATCAGGTGCCATGACAGGCTTCCCATGCGGTAGGCGATGACCATGGGGCACTTGTGCAGGGCGGCTTCGAGTGTGGCGGTACCGCTGGCGATCAGGGTGACATCGCAGGCTGCCAGTACCGTGTGCGACTGGCCGGTGATGATCTGTATGTGCTCCAGCATGCCCGCTTCTTTGGCCGTTTGTTCGATCTCGGTGCGCAGGTTGGGCACGGCGGGCAAGAGCAGTTTGATGTCGGGGTAGACCTCGCGGACGTACTTTGCGGCTTCGAAGAAGGGTCGGGCCAGGTAGCGGATTTCGGATGTACGGCTGCCGGGCAGTATGGCGAGCACGCGGTCACTGCCTTGCAGGCCCAGTGCCGTGCGGGCGGCGTCGCGGTTGACTTCCAGTGGAATGGTGCTGGCCAATGGGTGGCCTACGTAGGTGGCGCCAATGCCGTGTTGTTCCAGGAGCGCTGGCTCGAATGGAAACAGGCATAGCACGTGGTCTGCACTGCGGCGGATTTTTGCGACCCGTTCGGGTCGCCACGCCCAGATGGAGGGGCAGACGAAGTGTACGGTCTTGATTCCCTGCGCGCGCAGATTGCACTCCAGGTCCAGATTGAAGTCCGGCGCATCGACACCAATGAACACAGTGGGGCGCTGATCGAGCATACGCTGCTGCAATTGTTTGCGAATGCCCAGGATTTCATGGTAACGGCGCAATACCTCCCAGCCATAGCCGTGCACCGACAAGGTATGGCTTGGCCACCAGGCGTCAAAACCCTGGCGTGCCATCTCTGGCCCGCCGATGCCAGCAGCCCCAGCAGCCATAAAATCGGGCCAATGCTTGCGCATGCCATCGAGCAGCAATCCTGCGAGCAAGTCGCCGGACGCTTCACCTGCCACCATGCCGACGGAGATGGACATTAGCGCACAATGCCCCGCTGGGGCGAGGTTTGGTCGAGGAAAGACAGCACCAGTGCCACATCGGGGGCGGATTCTGGTTGCGACGCAGGCAATTCGGCGATGCGTTGGCGGGATTGTTCCAGCGTCAGATTCTCGCGGTACAGGGCCTTGTGGATGGCCTTGACGCCACGCATGCGCTCAGGACTCCAGCCACGGCGGCGCAATCCCTCAAAGTTCATGGAACGGGCCGTTGCCGGTTGCCCCTGGCACATCACAAATGGGGGAACATCCGCCAGCAGCACCGAGGCGATGGCCGTCATGCAATGCGCACCGATGCGCACAAACTGGTGTACGCCGGTAAAGCCTCCCAGTATGGCCCAGTCACCGACATGGACATGACCCGCAAGCTGCGAATTGTTCGCAAAGATGGTGTGGTTGCCAACCTGGCAGTCGTGCGCCAGGTGGCAGTAGGCCATGATCCAGTTGTCGTTCCCCAAGCGGGTAACGCCTGCATCGCCGGGGGAGCCAATGTTGAAGGTGCAGAATTCACGGATGGTGTTGCGGTCGCCAATCCACAGTTGGCATGGCTCGTCGTGGTATTTTTTATCTTGCGGGATGGCGCCCAGCGAATTGAATTGAAAAATGCGGTTGTCACGGCCAATGGTGGTGTGGCCCTCGATGACGCAATGCGCTGCGACCGTCGTTCCCGCAGCGATGCGGACATGGGGGCCTATGATGGTGTAGGGACCGACGCTGACCGAAACGTCGAGTTCGGCAGCGGGGTCCACGATGGCGCTGGGATGGATGAGGCTCACAGGTTGTCCCTCTTGTATCTTCTTGTATTTAGGTCACGTTGCGCATGGTGCACATCAGCTCCGCCTCGCAGGTGACGTTGCCGTCCACCCGCACGTCCCCCTTGAACTTGTAAATACCCGATTTCGAGCGCAACAGCATCATGTCAATGACCAGCTGGTCGCCGGGGTATGCCGGTCGCCTGAACCGGGCTGCGTCAATGCCGGCAAAGTAGTACACCGATGTGTCGGAGGGGCTGGCTTTCATGCTGTCAAATGCCAGCAGGGCGGCGGTCTGGGCCATGGCTTCGAGCATCAGGACGCCGGGCATGACGGGGCGAAAAGGGAAATGGCCGTTAAAAAACGGCTCGTTAATCGTCACATTCTTGATGGCCTTGATGGACTTGCCTGGCTCCATCGCCAATACACGGTCTACCATCAAGAATGGGTAGCGGTGTGGCAATTGTCTGAGAATTTCGTGGATATCCATCATGGTGTTGTTATGGTGCGGTTTTCTTTTCCAAAGCCTTGATGCGGTCGCGCAGACTGTAGAGTTGTTTGAGTGTGGCGGCGTTGCGTTCCCAGGCGGCATTGTCGTCCAGCGGAAAGAATCCGGTGTATGTTCCGGGCTTGAGAACCGAGCGGCTGACCACGGTGGCAGCGGAGATATGGACATCCGAGCCGATGGTGAGATGGCCCAGAATGTTGGCCGCACCGCCGATGGTGCAGCGCTCGCCGATGGTCGTGCTGCCCGCTACTCCCACACACCCGGCCATGGCCGTATTGCGGCCTATGTGCACGTTGTGGCCAATCTGAATCAGGTTGTCGAGCTTGACACCATCTTCAATGACGGTATCGTGCAAGGCGCCCCGGTCAATGCAGGTATTGGCGCCGATCTCCACATCGTTACCGATCTGTACGGCACCCAGTTGTTCGATCTTTTCCCAGGCCGCCCCGTTGGGTGCGAAGCCAAAGCCATCAGCGCCAATCACGGCGCCAGAATGCACAATGCAACGCTCTCCCAGGACGCAATTTTCACCAAGGGTGACCCGTGCATGCAAAACGGTGTCGGCGCCCACGCGGGCACCTGCCTCAAGTACACATAGCGCGCCAATACGGGCCAAAGGGTGAACTGACGCACCAGGGTCAATCACGGCACTCGGGTGGATGCGTGGTCTGGTGTTTGTGGTATTCGTGGTGTTGGTGGTGTTGGTGGCTTGGTGCTGTTTCCAGAGTTGGGTGAGTTTGGCGAAGTACAGATAAGGTTGCTCAGTGATGATGCACGCACCACGCGTTAGCGCCTCTTCCCTGGCTTGCGGGCCAACCACGACGCAAGCCGCCCTGGAGGCCAGAAGTTGTTTGCGGTAGCGCGGATTGTTGAGAAAACTCAACTCTGTTTCGCTAGCGGTTTCTAATGGAGCCAATCCGGAAATCGCAATCGAGCCGTCACCATGCAACTCCCCTCCAAGCCGATGCACCACGGAAGCCAGATCGAGCTTCATGGGCTGCAGTGAAGATTATTTTGCCGCAGCATTGAGAATTTTTAGCACTTTGTCGGTGACATCGTGCTTGCTGTTGCTGAATACCACGCCCTCGGAGAGAACCATGTCGTACTTCTCGGCTTCGGCCACCTGCTTTAATGCCTTGTTGGCCTTCTCCAGAACTTGTTGCAGTTCCTCATTGCGTCGGCTATTGAGATCTTCCTGAAACTCACGTTGCTTACGCTGGAAATCGCGGCTTTGGTCCGCGTATTCCTTTTGGCGACTGACACGCTGGCTTTCTGTCAGTACGGGAGCATCGCGTTCAAACTTATCACCCAGGGACTTCAGGGAAACCTGCAAATCTGTAAGCTCCTTTTGGCGCTTGGAAAACTCCTGCTCCAACTTTGTCTGTGCCTGCTTTGCTGGTCCGGATTCAGTGATGATGCGCTGGTTGCTGATATAACCAATTTTCGAATCCTGGGCTACTACAGCGCTGCTTGCTGCAACCAGCAGCAAACCGACACACCATGTGGTATTAAGTATTTTCATTAAAAAGTCGTTCCAATCTGAAATTGCAGATTCTGAATTCTATCGCTATCGAAATGGCGCATCGGTCTGGCAAATGCCAGACGCAAGGGGCCTACCGGGGATATCCAGCTGATGCCAATGCCGACGGATGTGCGCACATCACCCAGTTGAACAGGTTCATTGACGCCAAATATGCCGCCTGCATCAAAAAAACCGTACATACGCAAGGTACGGTCATTGCCCCCTCCAGGAAGTGGTGAGAGCAGCTCGGCATTGAAGTTGATCTTTTTACCCCCGCCGGTTGCCGTCTCGTTGGTTGCACGCTGCGTGCCGGTGGTCAGACTTCCCTGCTCGAAACCGCGCACCGAACCCAGGCCGCCCGAATAGAAATTCTTGAAAACCGGGTATTCCTTGCCGTCGGTTCCACTGCCCAGGGCCAACTCGCTATTGAAGGCGGCGGTGATTTTCCTGGTAACCGGGAGGAATTGCTGGTACTGCACTGTTCCACGCGCATAGCGCAACTCACCAGCCACGCTCCACTCTCCCGAGGTGCGTATGAGCTTGCCCATACTGGGTACGAGTGCGCTGTCCCGTGTGTCTCTGGCCCAGCCAACGGTCAGGGGGATTGCATGGCTGGTGTAGCCAAACGCGTTCGTAAAGTCCTGATAGACCGTGGGCAAATAGGTTCCAGGAACAATCGTTGTCCGGTCAACGCCGGCGCCGAAAAATACGGTGTCGGTTTCGGTAAACGGCACGCCAAAGCGCAAACCAACTCCCGTTGTTTCTATCGAGTAGCTGTTGACATCGGTATAGGGCTTGGAGTTGCGTTGGTACAAATCGACAGTGCGTGAGATACCGTCCTCCGTGAAATACGGATTGGTGGTATTGAAAACCACAGTGCGGTTGTATTTGCTGGTATTCAACTCGATTCCCAGAGAGTTGCCAGAACCAAAAGCATTGTCTTGCTTGAAACCAAAGGTCAGGCCAAGGCCCTCGGCAGTGGAAAGACCGGCGCCCAGGCTCAAGCTGCCCGTGGGTTTTTCAGACACGGTCAATAACAGATCAACCTGGTCCGGCGAACCCACCACTTCCTGGGTTTCAAGGGAGACTTCCTTGAAGTACCCGAGGCGATCCACCCGGTCACGCGAGCGACGGATCTTTTCGCCGTCATACCAGGCGGTTTCCAGCTGGCGGAATTCGCGTCGGATGACTTCATCGCGTGTGCGATCATTACCCGCAATATGGATGCGGCGTACGTAGACGCGCCGTGAGGGGTCCGCTTGCAGCGTTATCTCGACCCGATTTGTAGCACGGTCAATGTTGGTTTGGGCTTGTGCACGGGCAAATGCGAAGCCAAAATTAGCAAAATAATCCGTGAATGCTTTGGTGGTCTGGGCCACCTGGTCGGCGTTGTAGGCCTGGCCCGTGCGAATGGTGATCAGCGATTGAAACTCTGCTTCCTTGTCCAGGTAGTTGCCGGCCAACTTGACTTTGGAAACGACGAATTGCTCACCTTCGGTAATGCTGATGGTGATGGCAATATCCTGTTTGTCGGGAGAAATGGCAACCTGGGTCGAGTCCACCTTGAATTCCAGATAGCCCCTGGCCAGATAGTAGGAGCGCAGGGTTTCGATGTCTGCGTTCAGTTTGGCGCGTGAATAACGATTCGATTTGGTGTACCAGCTCAACCAGCCGCCCGAATCCTGTTCAAACAAGCCCAGCAAACTGCTTTCCGTAAAAGCCTTGTTGCCAATAATCCGGATATCGCTGATCTTGGCAGATTCACCCTCAGCCACAGAAAAACTCAAATTGACGCGATTGCGTTCGATGGGCGTAACGGTCGTGACAACCTCGGCTGCATACATGCTGCGATTGATGTACTGTCGTTTCAACTCCTGTTCGGCCCGGTCAACCAGCGCCTTGTCAAAAGGGCGTCCTTCTGCCAATCCGATGTCACGCAATGCCTTGACCAAAGCATCCTTGTCAAATTCCTTGGTGCCAGAGAACTCGACCCCGGCAATGGTCGCTCGCTCCTCGACAATCACCACCAAAACACCGGCATTGACCTCAATGCGCACATCCTTGAACAAGCCCAGGCCAAAAAGCGCCTTGATGGAAGCCGCCGCCTTTTCGTCGCTGTATGTGTCACCCACTCTGACGGGAAGCGAGGCAAAGACCGTTCCGGCCTCGACCCGTTGCAAGCCTTCCACACGAATATCCCGTACCGCAAACGGTTCGACTGCGAACGCGGCATGGAGGGTCAAAAGAGATGCGGCGACAAGGGATGCGCGGCGTAGAAAATTATGATGGAGCATTTTTATCACTATTTATCACTATCAACCCAGCAGACGTGTCACGTCATTAAAAATGGCAACGGACATCAGCAACAACAAGACTGCCAAACCCAGTTTTTGCAGCCATTCTGACCATGGAGGTGCCACAGGTTTTCCTGTCAGAAACTCCCAAAGATAATACATGAGATGCCCTCCATCCAGAATGGGCAGTGGCAATAGGTTGAGCACGCCCAGGCTGATGCTCATCAGGGCCAGAAAGAGCAGGAATGGATTGACTCCCATGGTTGCGGATTTTCCCGCATAGTCGGCAATGGTAATCGGGCCACTGAGGTTCTTGTAGGAAAGCGTGCCGCTGACCATTTGCCCGAGCATGCGCAACGTCAGGAGCGACATCTGGCCGGTCCGCTCCACCGCCAGTACCATGCCTTCGACCAGGCCGTAGCGCACCCGCACCATGGGGGGCTGCGCGCCGATCATGGCACCGACCCTGCCAATGGTGGCGCTGCCTTCTTTCTCTGGTTTGGGTGTTACGGCAATTGTCAGCAGCGCGTCGCCACGCTGGATTTTCCAGGACTGCTGCCGCACCACGCCCTGGGTAGCTGAGGCGCGGATCAGCTCGCGCAGCTGGCCCGCGTCAACAATGTCGGTTGTGTCCACCCGCAGGACCACATCCCCTGGTTGCAGTTGTGCCTCCTGTGCGGCACCACCAGGCAGTATTTCGCCCATAAGGGCCTGGGAAAAGGGCGCCATGATGCCAATGGAGCGAAACAGCTGGGCATCGGCATGGGACACATCAAGCGTAGATAGTTGCAGCTGCGCCAATCGTGCGGTGCCGGATGTGCCCGAGTTCGGTGTTGCATATTCCAGCCACAGGTTGTGGCGCTCCAGGGCAGCACGGGTGACCCACCAGCGCAGGCCTTCAAATGAACGTACCTCTGCCAGAGCTTCGTCTTCAAAACCGGCCCTCAGAATGTGTTCCCCACCCTTGAAGCCAGCCGCAGCGGCCACGGAGCCTTGCGGGGGATTGGCCAGAATAGCCTGAGCCTGCTCATCACCCATCCAGTTGACACAACAGTACAGGACAACGGCCAGTAACAGATTGGCCAAGGGTCCGGCCGCAACGATGGCACAGCGGCTGCGCAGGGGCTGGGTGTTGAAGGCCTGTGCACGTTCCTGGACGGCAACCGGGCCTTCGCGTTCATCGAGCATCTTCACATAACCACCAATGGGCAGCAGTCCGATGACAAATTCGGTCTGTGAGCGCTTTGCCGTCCAGCCGAACAACCGGGGACCAAAGCCGATGGAAAAGCGCAGCACTTTCACGCCACACCAGCGCGCCACGCAATAGTGGCCCCACTCATGCACCGCAATCAGCAGACCAATGGCAACAATAAACGCGGCAAGAGTCGTCAACATTTAAGTAATCACGTCGCAAGGTGTGCAATGGTGTTCTCGGCGGCTTGCCGGGAGCGCAAGTCCAGGGCCACAAGGTCTTCCAGCGAAGCCAGGGCTTCGGGAGTGACAGCGCTCAAGGTTTCCTGGTTGACGTGGTGGATCTGGTCGTAGCGAATTTTGCCTGCCAGAAATGCTGCCACGGCCACTTCATTGGCGGCATTCAGCACCGCAGGCGTTCCAGGAGCGGCCTGCAAGACGGTCCACGCCAGATGAATTCCCGCAAAGCGCAAGCGGTGGTCTTTGGTATCAAGGCTCTCAAAAGTCAGAGCTGCCATGCTGGAGAAATCCAGTGCGGACGCGCCCGATGTCAGACGTTGTGGCCAGGACAAGCCATACGCAATAGGGCCGCGCATATCGGGCGTGCCCAGCTGGGCGACGACGGAGTGGTCCAGGTATTGCACCATCGAATGAATCACGCTTTGCGGATGGATGACAACCTCGATTTTTTCCGGTGCAACACCAAATAAAAAGCGGGCTTCTATCACTTCTAATGCTTTGTTCATCATGGTGGCCGAGTCCACCGAAATCTTGCGCCCCATGCTCCAGTTCGGATGGGCACAGGCCTCTTCCGGGGTGACATGCCGCAATGTGTGCGGATCGCGGGTGCGAAATGGCCCACCAGACGCCGTCAGAATGATTTTGTCAACACACGCACTCCAGTCACGTGGGTCCTGCGGCAGCGATTGGAAGATGGCGGAATGTTCACTGTCAATGGGCAGCAGGGTAGCGCCACCGGCCTTTACGGTGTCCATAAACAATTGCCCACCCACCACCAAAGCTTCCTTATTGGCCAGCAACAGGCGTTTACCGGACCTGGCGGCAGCAAGACAGGGGGACAGGCCGGCAGCACCCACAATGGCGGCCATCACGCAGTCCACTGACTCGTGCCGGGCCACCATGTCAATGGCATCGCTGCCCCACAAGACCCTGGTTGCCAGACCTTCAGCACGGCAGGCGGCTTCCAGTGCCTGTCCGTGGGGTGTACTGGCCATGACGGCATAGCTTGGTTTGAATTGGGCACATTGCGCGAGTATCCGATCCACGTTGTGCGCGGCAGTCAGGGCAAACACTTCAAAACGCTGCGGATGCCGCGCCATGACATCCAGGGTGTTGACGCCGATGGAGCCTGTGGACCCCAATACAACTACCCGGCACTTTTCGGACTTCATAAGTTGCACAGCATCATGGCCAGGGGAAGAATCGGCAAAAGCGCATCAATGCGATCCAGCACCCCCCCATGCCCTGGCAAAAGGCCGCTGCTGTCCTTCATCCCCGCACTGCGTTTGAACAGGGACTCCACCAGATCACCCACCACACTCATGGCGGCCAGAAACAACACGGCCACCACCATGAAGGCAGGATGGACGGCTGCCAGGCGGCTATACATGCTTAAAGCGTCTGACGGGGTGGCAGGGTCCAGGGCACGCCATAGGAATGCACAGGCTACAACGCCAAGCATCCCGCCACAAACACCTTCCCAGGTTTTTCCCGGACTGATGGAAGGGGCCAGCTTGCGTACAAAAAAACGTCCCCCCATGGAACGACCAGCAAAATAGGCAAAGATGTCCGCCACCCACACCAATACCAGCACAGAAAATAGAAAATTAATGCCAATAGTGCGTGCCTGCACCACGGCCAGCCAGGCAACCCACAATGCGAGCACTCCGCCTGGTAGCCGAATGAACCGGGGGACGTTCGCCCAGACCGGAACACCGCCGTGCAGCAACCAAGCCCCCAGTAGCACCCACAGGCACCCGCTGCCGATCCAGAGTGCCTGCAAGGAAGTGTGTACCAGACCATACCACCAGGACACGGCCATCAAACCGGCACACAGGGCGCCGGTTGCCACCGCAATGCCCTGGCTGAACTGGTTCAACCGGGCCCATTCCCAGGCACCGGCGGCAATCAAAATACCGGCGACGATGCCAAAGACCAGCGGCTCTGGATAAAAAACAGCTGGCAACAAAATGGCCAGCAGTACGATTGCGGTGATGATTCTTTGCCTGAGCATAGCCGATTCCTGTTTATGCCTGTTTAGCCTGGTTCCTGGGTCTGGGCAAGTTGGCCTGATGTCTTGCCAAAGCGCCGCTCGCGCGAAGCATACTCCAGCAAGGCTGCATCCAGCGCCGCTTCATCAAAATCCGGCCACAGCAGCTCGCTGAAATATAGCTCCGAGTAGGCCGCCTGCCAGAGCAGGAAGTTACTGAGCCTTTTCTCGTTTCCGGTGCGAATCAAGAAATCGGGATCGGGGCAGTGGCTCAGGGCCAGGGCGCTGGAGAGGGTTTCCTCGGTGATGGGCGTTTGCGCCGCAGCCAATCGCGCAGCAGCAGACGCAATATCCCAGCGCCCACCGTAATTGAAACAGACATTCAGGGTCAACAATGCATTGGCAGCCGTTGCCAATTCCGCTTTTTCCAGGCCACGTCTGACACGCAGCGAGAGATTGTCACGACTCCCGATAAAACGCAAGCGAACACCTTCAAGGCGCAGTCTGGGAACTTCCCGTGCCAGAGCCAGGGCGAGTAAATCCATCAAGCCGGAAACCTCATCAGAAGGGCGATTCCAGTTTTCCGATGAAAAAGCAAAGACCGTCAGTACCTTGATCTGGCGCACCGGACAGGCGCTGACGATGCGTTTGAGCACCTCCACCCCCTGCTTGTGGCCTGCAATCCGGGGCAAGAAACGTTTTGCAGCCCAGCGGCCATTCCCGTCCATGACAATGGCAACATGGCTTGGAGCACAAACCTGCCCTGCCATCATCTGGTCAATCAATCAAACCGCCATGATGTCGTGTTCTTTGGCCACTACCAAGCGATCCACTTCGGCAATATGGCGATCCGTCAACTTCTGAATCTCCGCTTCCGAGCGCTTCTGGTCGTCCTCGGAAGCATGCTTTTCCTTGACGAGTTTTTTTACCGCCTCATTGGCATCGCGACGCAGATTGCGAATGGCGACCTTGGTACTTTCTCCCTCGGAGCGCACAATCTTGGTCAACTCCTTGCGGCGCTCTTCGGTCATGGGGGGCATCGGCACGCGAATCAGGTCGCCCATGCTCGATGGATTCAAACCCAGGTCGCTGTCCCGAATGGCTTTTTCAATCTTGGCACCCATGCCCTTTTCCCAGGGCTGTACGCCAACGGTACGCGCATCCAGCAAAGAAAGATTCGCAACCTGGCTGATGGGCAGCATGGCACCGTAATAATCCACATGCACCGTGTCCAGTAGCGCCGGGTTGGCGCGTCCGGTGCGGACTTTTGTCATGTTGTTTTTCAAAGCACTGATGGACGCATCCATCTTGCTGTCCAATGTCTTCCTGATTTCATCAATTGCCATAATCCAAAATCCCAAACATGTATCACACGTAAACCAGTGTACCTTCGTCTTCGCCCAATATGACCCGCTTGAGTGCTCCGTGCTTGATGATGGAGAATACCTTGATGGGCAACTTCTGGTCACGGCACAGGGCGAATGCCGTTGCGTCCATGATTCCCAGATTGCGTGTCATAGCTTCGTTGAAGGTGATTTTGGAGTACCGCGTTGCAGTGGCGTCCTTTTTCGGGTCCGCTGTGTAGACGCCGTCCACTTTGGTTGCCTTGAGCACAATCTCGGCCCCTATCTCTGCCGCGCGCAAGGCGGCTGCAGTATCGGTGGTAAAAAACGGATTCCCTGTCCCGGCTGCAAAAATCACAACCTTACCCTCTTCAAGGTATTGCAGGGCTTTGGGCCGCACATAGGGCTCAACCACTTGCTCAATACTGATAGCCGACATCACGCGGGCCACCAACCCCGCCTTGTTCATGGTGTCAGCCAGGGCCAGTGCATTCATCACCGTGGCCAACATGCCCATATAGTCGGCCGTCGCACGGTCCATGCCCACCGACCCACCGGCGACACCACGGAAAATATTGCCACCACCAATCACCACCGCCAGTTCCACGCCCAGAGCGGTGACTTCGGCAATCTCATCCACCATGCGCACAATCGTGCTGCGGTTGATGCCAAAGTGGTCGTCCCCCATCAACGCCTCTCCAGACAGCTTGAGCAAAATGCGTTTGCAAGTGGGCTTTTCAGAATGCATGGATGGCTCCGACTGTCCTAGGTGGATTGCTTGGCGGCGGCAACCTGGGCGGCAACCTCGGCGGCAAAGTCGTCCACTTTTTTCTCGATGCCTTCGCCGACAACGTACAGGGTAAAGGCTTTGACAGTGGTTCCTGCAGCTTTGAGCATTTGCTCCACCGTTTGCTTGTCATTTTTGACGAAGGTCTGGTTGAAAAGGGACACTTCCTTGAGGAACTTTTGTACACCCCCTTCAATACGCTTGGCAACAATATCTGCTGACTGAACGGGTTTGCCCGCTGCTGTTGCAGTATTGGCATCTTCTGTTGCCTTCGCTGCCGCCACAGAACGCTCGCGCTCCACCAATTCGGCTGGTACGTCCGCACTGGTCAAAGCCACCGGCTTCATAGCGGCCACGTGCATCGCCACATCCTTGGCAGCCACGGCGTCGCCCTCAAACTCGACAACCACGCCGATGCGGGTGCCGTGCAGATAAGAGGCCAGCTGCGCGCCTGAAGCAAAGCGCTTGAAACGGCGAAACGACATGTTTTCGCCAATTTTTCCGATCAATCCCTTGCGTACATCTTCCAGCGTCGGGCCAAAACCATCCTGTGTGTAGGCCAGCGCGCCCAGGGCTGTGATGTCTGCGGGGTCGTGCTTTGCTACCAGGGTAGCCGCAGCATTGGACAACCCCTGGAAGCTTTCATTTTTAGTCACGAAATCAGTTTCACAATTGACTTCAACCAGTGCACCGAGTGTGCCTTCCATGTAGCATGCCACAACGCCTTCGGCCGTAATGCGTGCTGCTGCCTTGCCGGCCTTGCTACCGAGTTTTACACGCAATATCTCTTCAGCCTTGACCATGTCGCCTGCAGCTTCGGTGAGGGCTTTTTTGCATTCCATCATGGGGGCATCGGTTTTTCCACGCAGTTCAGCCACCATGCTTGCGGTAATTGCAGCCATTTCGTTTCTCCGTAATCGATTCAGTATTCAATAAAGGCTAAAAAAAGGGGCAATATGCCCCTTTGCCCCTTTTCGGGCAGATGAGACTCAGGCTGTGGCTTCATGCACTTCCACAAACTCATCGTTGCCACCATCATCCTCGGCGGATACCGCCTTGACAACATCGTCCATGGCATTGGCGCGACCTTCCAGAATGGCGTCTGCGACACCCCGCGCATACAAGGTTACAGCCTTGGAAGAATCGTCATTGCCTGGAACAACGTAGTCGATACCTTCAGGTGAGTGGTTGGAATCCACCACCCCGATCAACGGAATTCCAAGTTTGCGTGCTTCGGCAACGGCGATCTTGTGATAACCCACATCAATGATAAAAATCGCGTCTGGCAAGCCGGTCATATCCTGGATGCCCCCGATGTCTCTTTCAAGTTTTTGCAGTTCACGGGCAAACATGAGTTGTTCCTTTTTGCTCATGTTTTCCAAACCGGATTCTTGCCGCACCTTCATTTCCTTGAGGCGTTTGATGGATGTCTTGACCGTCTTGAAATTGGTCAACATACCTCCCAACCAACGTTGGTCAACGTAAGGAATCCCGGCACGTTGCGCCTCGGCGGCCACAATCTCACGTGCCTGGCGCTTGGTTCCGACCATCAGGATGGTGCCACGCCTTGCGGTCAATTGGCGGATGAATTTAGTAGCATCCTGGAACATCGGCAGCGATTTTTCCAGGTTGATAATGTGAATCTTGTTGCGATGACCAAAAATATAAGGGGCCATCTTGGGATTCCAGAAACGGGTCTGATGTCCAAAGTGGACACCGGCTTCCAGCATCTCGCGCATTGTTGTTGCCATGAATAACTTTCAAAGGTTGGGTCTAAAATCCGGCCCCTTAATTGCCAAAGCAAGAGCAACAAAATCTGCCAACTCTCGCGGGTCAACACCTTGACGGGGTCCGGTTTGCGATTGAATTGCCTGCAGCATCGGACGCCTGTCAAAAGCGCCCCACGGCAAGGCGGCGCGAGTGTAACATACCACCCCTCAGCGCAAAAAAGGCACAAGCATGAAAGTCAGATTTTGGGGAGTACGCGGATCCATTGCATCGCCTGGGCCGAAAACGGTTCGTTACGGCGGCAACACAACCTGCATCGAGATTCGCACCGACCACAATGAACTCATCATTCTGGATGCGGGAACCGGCATATTTCCCTTGTCGCAGACTTTACTGGCCGAGCTGCCGATTACTGCTAACGTGTTGATTACCCACTCGCATTGGGACCATATTCAGGGTTTGCCGTTTTTCATTCCGAACTTCATTCCCGGCAATACCTTGCGCTTGCATGGTAGCTTTGACCCGGTTTCGGGGAAAGGGATTGAGCAGGTAATGGCGGTGCAGCTGCAGTACAGTTATTTCCCGGTACGTGAAGCGGAAATGAAAGCGCACATCGAATATGTCACGCTGGTTCCGGGTGAGTCCATTCAGATTGGCTCTGCCGTGGTCACGCCATATTTGCTGAACCATCCGGTCATCAACTTCGGCTATCGGATTGAAAGTGATGGCAAGTCGGTGTTTTTCACAGGTGATCACGAACCTCCTTATAACATCTACGAGCCTGGCGAAGATGGCCATGAGGAATACCAGGTATTCGTGGACGACAAGGCGGCCATGATTCATGCAGCGCTGGATGGTGTGGATGTGTTTATTGCCGATTGTTCTTATACCGATGCCGAATACCCTGCCAAGCGCGGTTGGGGGCATGGAACCTACAGCATGAGCATTGCCAGTGCCAGGAAAGCAGGCGCCAAGGTGCTGTTTTGCACGCACCATGAGCCTACCCGCAGTGACGATGCATTAGAGAAAGTGTTTCAGGAAGCGCTTGCCGCCAACGCGGCTGTGGCCGAAGGCGTGGACATCCGGCTGGCGCGTGAAGGTGATGTCTACGAATTCTGAGCGCATTTTTGGCGGGTATGTCACAAGACGGCTGTTTCGTTGCGATGTGGCACGTGCGTTGGAGGTGTCCGCCGCAGCAGAACTGCCGCCGCACACCCTGATGCAAAGGGCCGGTCTGGCGGTTGCGCGTCTGGCCCTGGCCGTGGCACCGCACGCCAGGATGATCTGGGTGCCATGTGGTCCTGGCAACAATGGTGGTGATGGCTTTGAAGCGGCCAGGCATCTGAAAATCTGGGGCAAGTCCCCTGTGGTGACGTGTCTTGGCGCTGCAGAGCGCCTACCCGCAGACGCAGCCGCAGCGTATGCCGCAGCCGTGCAAAGCGGTGTGACGTTTGCTGATGCCGTGCCAGCGCAGTACGATTTGTGCATGGATGCTTTATTTGGCATTGGCCGTTTGCGGGCATTTGATGCGCGCTGCAGTGAGTGGATCGCGCAAATCAACACCCACACTGCGCCCGTCATTGCCGTTGACGTACCCAGCGGTCTCGATGCTGACACGGGTGTTGCTGGCCCCTTGCACGTCAAGGCCGATGTCACCGTGAGTTTGCTGACGCTCAAACCTGGACTTTTTACCGCCGATGGCCGCGCAGCCTGCGGTGACATCTGGTTCGATTCCCTGGGCGTGGCAGAACCCATAGGGGCGTGCGCCGAGTTGCATGCTGTGGCACAAATTGCAACACGTGCATACGGCGCGCACAACACCCACAAAGGCAGCTACGGCGATGTGGCTGTTGTTGGGGGGCAACAGGGAATGGCAGGAGCGGCGCTACTGGCTGCACGCGCTGCACTCCATGGTGGCGCAGGGCGTGTCCTTGTCGGTTTGCTCGATGGGGCGCCATTTCCGTTGGACTTTTGCCAGCCGGAACTCATGCTGCGCTCCTTGCCCGATCTGGACTTCACGGCCATGACGGTGGTTGCCGGTTGTGGCGGGGGGGGGGCCATCCACGCACATATGGAAAAAATCCTGGCACAGTCCCGACAGCTGGTGCTGGATGCCGATGCCTTGAATGCCATTGCGTGCGATGCGTCTTTGCAAAATGGCCTGCGTAATCGCCGGGATCGTCGGGAGTGCGTGACGGTGTTGACGCCGCATCCCCTGGAGGCGGCGCGCTTGCTGGGCATGGATACGGTTGAAATTCAGGCCAACCGATTGGAGGCGGCTTGTGAACTGGCACAAAAATTCTCCTGTACGGTGGTGCTCAAAGGCTCGGGTTCGGTGATTGCGGCACCTGGAAAACTGCCACGCATCAACGCCAGTGGCAATGCGCGCCTGGCAACGGCGGGCACGGGTGATGTGCTGGCTGGCTTGATTGGTGCGCGTCTGGCCACTGGCGATGAAGGCTTTTCAGCTGCGTGTGACGCAGTGTATTTGCATGGCAAAGCAGCCGATAACTGGCCCGGATCGCTATCGGCAACACTGACGGCCCACACTCTGGCACTTTCCTTGTAGAGAAAAAGAATTACATTAACTACCCGAGCAACGATGCTATTGATGCTATTGATGCTATTGATGCTATTGATGCTATTGATGCTATTGTTATTTGACACTCATCCTTCATTCGGTCATGGCTACTACTGATATTCCGCAAAACCCGGCCAGCATTGCCCTCCCCGGTATCGGCAGGGCACTTATTACCGCTGGAAAACTCGAACAAAAGTCCGCTGAAGATATCTACCGTAAGGCGGTGTCGGGAAAGACAAGTTTCATAGCCGAGCTGGTTGGTTCTGGCGCCGTTTCTTCTGCCGATCTGGCGCATACACTTTCTGTTGCATTTGCATCCCCCTTATTGGACCTTGATGCCATCGATACCCATCGGCTTCCCAAAGGTTTGCTGGATATCAAAATCTGCAGTGATTACCGGGTCGTGGTGCTGGCCAAGCGCGGCAATCGTCTGATTGTTGCCACTGCAGACCCATCAGATCAGTCCGCAGCAGAAAAAATCAAGTTTTCCACCCAATTGGGGGTTGACTGGGTCATTGCCGAATACGACAAACTCTCCAAAATGGTGGTGGCCAGCGCCACTACCGCCAGCGATACCATGGAGAACCTCCTTGCTGGCGAGATCGAATTCGATGCGGAGGTGACGGATGACACGTCCGAAACCGACAAAGCCAATACGTCGGAAGTGGAAGACGCGCCGGTCGTGCGTTTCCTGCAAAAAATGCTGCTGGATGCATTCAGTATGCGCGCCTCCGACTTGCATTTCGAACCCTACGAACACCATTATCGGGTTCGCTTCCGGATTGACGGTGAACTGCGTGAAATTGCCTCGCCCCCGATAGCCATCAAGGAAAAATTGGCCTCGCGCATCAAGGTGATCTCGCGCATGGATATCTCCGAAAAACGCATACCGCAAGATGGCAAGATGAAACTCAAGGTCGGGCCGGATCGGGTGATTGACTTTCGGGTAAGCACCTTGCCCACACTGTTTGGCGAAAAGATCGTGATCCGTATTCTGGACCCCAGCAGCGCCAAACTGGGCATTGATGCACTGGGCTATGAGCCGGAAGAAAAGGAGCGCCTGCTCAAGGCCATTGGCCGGCCCTACGGCATGATTCTGGTCACCGGCCCCACGGGTTCGGGTAAAACGGTGTCGCTGTACACCTGTTTGAATTTGCTGAACCAACCAGGGGTCAACATTGCGACTGCCGAAGACCCCTCGGAAATCAACCTGCCAGGGGTCAACCAGGTCAATGTCAACGATAAGGCTGGCCTGACATTTGCCGTGGCGCTGAAATCATTTTTACGCCAGGATCCGGACATCATCATGGTGGGTGAAATCCGCGATCTGGAAACCGCCGACATTGCCATCAAGGCAGCGCAGACCGGCCACCTGGTGCTGTCAACCTTGCACACCAACGATGCACCAACGACATTGACGCGCATGCGCAACATGGGCATTGCCCCATTCAATATCGCTTCCAGCGTGATTCTGATTACGGCACAACGTCTTGCCAGGCGATTGTGTCTGAATTGCAAGGCACCGCTCGATGTTCCACAATCCGCACTTGTCAAGGCCGGATTCAATGAGTCCGAATTGGACGGAAGCTGGAAGCCCTATCATGCCGTCGGGTGTTCCATGTGCAACAATGGCTACAAGGGGCGCGTGGGCATCTACCAGGTCATGCCGATCAGTGAAGAAATTCAGCGCATCATTTTGCGCGATGGCAGCGCATTGGATATTGCAACACAGGCACAGATAGAAGGTGTGCGCTCCCTGCGGAAATCCGGCCTGAATAAAGTCAAGCTTGGTCTGACCTCTTTGGAAGAAGTCCTTGCCGTCACCAATGAATAACCAACGTGTAACGAAAACTTTGGGGTAATCCATGGCTACCAATACCAGTACCAGTACCAGCACAAAAACCAAGCCAAAATCCGAAGAAGCAAAGGAAGTCGTCTTTGAGTGGGAAGGCAAAGACCGCCACGGTAAACAGGTACGCGGTGAGATTCGTGCCGCCGGGGAAAACCAGGTCAAGGCAACTTTGCGGCGACAAGGCGTTATCCCCTCCAAGATCAAAAAACGCCGCATGGGTTCGAGCAAGGCGATCAAACCCAAAGATCTGGCAATTTTTACCCGGCAGCTGGCTACCATGATGAAGGCGGGCGTGCCTTTGTTGCAAGCCTTTGACATTGTTGGACGGGGCAACCCCAACCCCAGCGTTACCAAGTTGCTTAATGACATTCGCGTGGACGTGGAAACCGGCACATCGCTGAGTGTTGCTTTTCGCAAATACCCGCTGTATTTCGATGCCTTGTATTGCAATCTGGTGGAAGCTGGTGAGGCTGCGGGTATTCTGGACCAGTTGCTAGATCGCCTGGCGGTCTACATGGAAAAAACCGAGGCCATCAAATCGAAAATCAAATCCGCCTTGATGTATCCCATTACCGTACTGATTGTGGCCTTCGTAGTGGTTGCGGTGATCATGATTTTCGTGATTCCATCGTTCAAGCAGGTGTTTTCCTCATTCGGCGGCGAACTGCCGGCACCCACACTGATGGTTATTGCCATGAGCGAGTTTTTTATCAGTTACTGGTATCTGATCTTCGGCGGAATAGGCGGTGGTTTTTACTTCTTTATGGAGTCCTGGAAGCGCAACAAGAAGATGCAGATAGTCATGGACCGGATCATGCTCAAGCTGCCAATTTTCGGCGCCCTGGTGGAAAAGTCCTGTATTGCCCGTTGGACACGCACCTTGTCAACCATGTTTGCCGCCGGTGTGCCGTTGGTGGAAGCACTGGACTCGGTGGGGGGAGCGGCTGGCAACTATGTTTTTGAAAGTGCCACCCTCAAAATCCAGCAGGAGGTTTCCACTGGAACCGGCCTTACCGTGGCCATGACCAACGTCAACCTGTTCCCGTCGATGGTGTTGCAAATGTGCGCCATTGGCGAAGAGTCCGGCTCGATTGACCATATGCTGGGCAAGGCGGCTGACTTTTATGAAGCAGAGGTGGATGACATGGTGGCCGGTATTTCCAGCTTGATGGAACCTATCATCATCGTTGTATTGGGTACAGTCATCGGCGGCATCGTGGTGGCCATGTACCTGCCAATCTTCAAACTCGGTCAAGTGGTTTGACACCTTTTTATTTGTGCAAACGATGCAGAATGCGCCGTGGCTGGAAGCCTCCTTGTTGGGTTTGTTGGGGTTGCTGATTGGCAGTTTCCTCAACGTCGTTATTTATCGCCTGCCAAAAATGCTGGAGCGCCAGTGGGCGGCGGAGTGCGCCGAACTGTCGGGTAAACCTTTGGCAGCGGGAGAACGCTTCGATCTGATGCTGCCGCGTTCGCGCTGCCCGCATTGCGAACACCCCATTGCCTGGTTCGAAAACCTGCCCATCCTCAGTTATCTGTGGTTGCAGGGGCGTTGCTCGGCCTGCAAAACACCCATCAGCCTGCGCTACCCCCTGGTGGAAGCAGCAACCAGTGGACTGTTTGTCTTTTGCGTCTGGAATTGGGGCGTCTCCATGCAGGCAGTAGCTTGGTGTATTTTTTCCGCAACGCTTTTGGCCTTGGCGTTGATTGATTGGGACACGACCTTGTTGCCCGACGATCTGACGCTGCCGCTGCTGTGGCTGGGGCTGGTTGCTGCGGCCCTGCACTGGATACCCGTGGGATTGGATGTTGCGCTCTGGGGTGCGGTCGCCGGTTATCTTTCGCTGTGGTTGGTGTACTGGGGATTCAAGTTGCTCACCGGCAAGGAGGGCATGGGTTATGGAGATTTCAAGCTCTTTGCCGTTTTGGGTGCGTGGTTTGGCTGGCAGGCATTGATCCCCATGATTTTGCTGGCTTCGGTGATTGGCGCCATTGTCGGCACTGCCATGAAATTCAGCAGCGGATTGCGCGCAGGTGGTTATATCCCATTCGGCCCCTTTCTCTCCGGGGCTGGTCTGACAGCCTTGATCCTCGGCCCCGATACCTTGCGCGCGTCCCTAGGGATATAAGGGGAGGAATTGGCTAGGGAATGTCTAGGAAATGGCGCAGTCGATGCTACCAACACCGGCAGCATCCGCACCTAAAGCGCCGTACTTGATGCCTCTGTTTGGGCCACTCTCCACAGCAAGTTGGATCGGGGTTTACAGTAGGCAAGCGGGGTGTGATACTCAGGAACGGTAGCGATGCTGCTACTTCTTTACTTTCCTTTTAAAAGGCGTTTTACCATGCTAACTAAACACCGCGTCGCAGCCGTTGCACTGCTACTGGGCAGCTGCTTGTCCGCAATGGCCGCAGATGCACCCCGTGCAGACATGCCGTCATTTACCGGCATAAAACCCGGCAACTACTTCGAATTTACCGAGAGTCAAGCGAGCATGGGTGGATGCAGACGCTGGAATATCAAGGAGGTAACCAGCGACGGCATGCTGGTCATCCAATGCAAAGATCTGTTGATCTACCAGTTGGTCGCGAACAGTTTGAACATCACCAAGATGATCAAAACCAACGGTGATGTGGAGTACGAGTTCAAACCGTTTATGCCGACTATGGCCTTCCCGCTGGAAGTCGGAAAAAAATGGTCCGGTGAGTACGCTGGCTTTACCGAAGACACGGGCGACAAATGGAAGAGCAAAATCAAGTGCGAGGTTACTGCGTTTGAAAAAGTCAAAGTCGTCGCAGGCGAGTTTGATGCGTTTCGTATTGAGTGCGTCGACAACTGGAGAGCGCTTCTGGTCTTTAGCGGAGAAAAAAAATCGACACGCTGGTATGCGCCCAAGATTGGAACCGTGATCAAGGTGCTGCACGATGACGCCAAATGGAACTACCAACTGACGGGCTACAAGCTGGATTGATCCCATGCATCCCGTCATACTGAATCGTGTCAACAAGACCTACCATCTCGATTCCGTAGGGGTTCCGGCCCTTTGCGATATCAACCTCGAAATTCGAGCCAATCGGTTTACTGTCATTTCTGGCCCTTCCGGCAGCGGCAAAACAACCCTGTTGAATGTGATTGGGTGCATAGACCGGCCCGACCAGGGTGAGGTCATCGTCTGTGGGCAGGATGTGCAAAAAATGTCGGATAACGCCCTGTCGGACTTTCGCGCACGCCAGCTTGGATTCATTTTTCAAAACTTCAATTTGCTGCAGGTGTTGACCACGTATGAAAACGTGGAGTACCCCTTGCTGCTGACCAAGATGCCAGATGTGCAGCGCAAGCAGCGGGTGCTGGCCCTGCTGGATGCGGTGGGCCTGTCCGACCGGGCGAAAAACCGCCCCGGCCAGCTCTCTGGCGGGCAACGCCAACGGGTGGCCATCGCCCGCGCGCTGGCCACCGCGCCCAAGCTGGTGCTGGCCGACGAACCTACCGCCAATCTGGACAGCCAAACCGGTGCCGACATCATCGCCCTGATGCGCAAAATGCAACGCGAGCACCACGTGTCTTTTGTCTTCTCTTCTCACGACCCGCAGGTGCAGGCTGCCGCCGACGATGCGGTATTCATCCGCGATGGGCGCATTACCTCCGTTGAACGTCGTACCGAACAGTCCGAAGTAGTCGTATGAACACGCTCTCACTCGCACTGCGCAATTTGCTGCGCAACCGCCGCCGCTCACTCACTACGCTCTTGGCCATGAGCATTGGGCTCGTGGCGATTCTGGTTTTTGGTGGTTACAAGTCCAATGTGATCTATGGCATAGAAACCGGTGTGGTACAGCACTCGGGCCACTTGCAGATTCAGCACAAAGGCTATTTTTCGGAAGGCGGCGATAACCCGACCGCTTATGGAATCGCCGGTTACCAGCACCTCATTGACGTCATAAAAAAAGACCCTGTTTTGGCGCCTATGCTGACAGTGGTCACCCCCAGTTTGTCGTTGGGCGGCTTGGCCGGTAATTTTGCGGCTGGAGTGTCGCGTTCCGTGATGGCACAAGGCGTGGTGGTGGACGAACACAATCACATGCTGGAGTGGAATGACTACGGCATGAAAAGTTACTCCCATCCGCTTCCCCTGGTCGGCTCCGGCACGGATGGCGTGGTTATTGGTACCGGCGTGGCCCGCAAGCTGAAACTGTGCGACGCACTCCATGTGTCAAATTGCTTTCAGAGCTCGACGGCGTCAGCGAGCGACGGCCCGCAAACGCCGGACGATATAACCGCACTGTCCGCGTTAGAGAAGACGAACACGCCGCCGCAGGACCAAACGCGCATCGAGATGCTGGCATCCACCGTTCACGGCGCCCCCAATGTGGCAAGCCTGCAGGTGGTTGCGGCGAATAATTTGGGCATCAAGGCGATTGATGACGTGTACATGGCCATGCATTTGGTGCAAGCGCAAAAGCTGATTTACGGTGGATCGGAGCCGAAGGTGACCGCCATACGCGTGCAACTGCAGCACACCAGCCAGATTCCTGCAGCAAAAAAGCGTCTGGCCCAGTTATTTGAGGACGAATTCATGGTGCAGTCGCTGGAGGTACTGGACTTTCGCACACTGAACCCGCTCTATGGTCAAACGGCCCAGTTCATGGGTTCCATGTTCGGGTTCATCGCCATTCTGATTGCTGTCATTGTGCTGTTCATGATTGGCAACACCATGAGCACCGCCGTGGTGGAGCGAACGGTAGAAATCGGTACCTTGCGGGCCATCGGTCTGCGGCGCTCCGGGATTCGCAACCTGTTTCTGTGCGAGGGGGTTCTGCTGGGCCTGATCGGCTCTGCTTTGGGCGTTCTGTGCGCACTGTTCATCGCTTCGCTGATCAACAACAGCGGGCTGTCTTTCACCCCTCCTGGCTATTCATACGCTTACCTCATTCTGGTTCGCATCTGGGAGGACACCAACCTGCTGTTCGGCAGCGTGCTGGGCCTGATTGTGGTAACAGTCCTGTCCGCTTGGTGGCCCGCACGGCGTGCCTCCAATCTGATGATTGTTGACGCACTGCGCCACGTTTAAGGAGTGCATAGAACATGCAAAAACGAATGATGCAATTGCGCATGGCGCATTTCCTGTGGGCCATGGCGACAAGCCTGTTCGTGGCGAGTGCCCATGCCATACCCAGCGCGCAAGACATCCTGGCGGCCAGTGACGCGGTGCGCAACCCGGATTTTCCCTTTGGCCTGACCAATACGCTGATCGAATACCGCAACGGTAAACAGACCGACACCAGCACGCTGGCGATTTACTCCAAGGCCGATGCCAGTGGTGGGCAGTTTCGCAGCCTGATCCGCTTTGTGGCGCCGGCACGTGACGCCGGCAAGCTCATGCTGTACAGCGGACGGGACCTGTGGTTTTATGACCCGACCAACAAGGCCAGTATTCGCCTGTCGCCGCAACAGCGCCTGCTGGGGCAGGCATCCAATGGCGACGTGGTAACCGTCAATCTGGCCAAGGACTACCAGGCCACCCAGGCAGGCGAGGAAGACATGCAGGATGGCGAAAAGAAAATGCGCCACTGCTACAAATTAAGCCTGTCCGCATTGACACACGATGTGAACTACCACCACATCGAAATCTGGATTGACACCAGCAACAACCAGCCCGTCAAGTCGCGTTTTTACGCCGAGAGCGGCAAGCTGCTGAAAACGGCGTACTTCCGCAAGTTCGAAAAGCAGCTGGGGCAAGATCGTCCCACTGAAACCGTCATCATTGACGGCCTCGATACCAATTGGGTCACGGTGATGCGCTTCTCCGATTGGGTCAAACGCGATGTACCCGATGCGTGGCTGCAGCGCGACTACCTGCCGCGCTTCAAGCCGGAGTAGCCAGCCATGCAAGCGAAGCGAGGGCCGTTTGGCGCTCTGCTGGTAATTAGTGCGTGGGTCGGATGGATCGGCTCCGCCCAGGTCGCATGGGCTGACGACCTCGACGCGCTCTCTCTGGCCGATGCGCCACCCACCGCAGCCGAGACCGTGCGCGACTGGCAAGGGTTTGCAGAGCTTGCGCTCGGCCAGTTCACCGCGCCCAATGGCAGCGTGACAGCCAACCAGCGCCTGTCCTGGGACCTGCAGTTGGACACCACGATCGCGCCGCGCTGGCGCGCCGTGTTGGCCAATCGGCTGGATGTGAAGTGGCCAGCCCAATCCGGCGATGAACACCGCATCAATACATTGAAAGAGGCCTACGTCAGTTGGCAGGCCAGCGATGAACACATGCTGGACCTGGGGCGCATCAACGTACGCAACGGCGTGGCCGTCGGCTACAACCCGACGGACTATTTCCGCAGCGTAGCGGTTCGCTCGGTGGTGTCGAGTGACCCCACCAGCCTGAAAAAAAACCGGCTGGGCAGTGTGATGCTGCGCGGCCAGGTCTTGTGGAACGGTGGGTCGCTGACGGCGCTGGCGTCGCCCAAAATAGCCGAGCAGGCCAGTGATACGGCCTTCAGCCCTGACTACGGTGCCACCAACAACCAGAATCGCTGGTTATTGGCCGTCAGTCAGCGACTGACGGAAAAGATTACTCCCCAGTGGCTGTTGTACGGGGAAGACCGGCAGCCGGTCCAACTGGGTCTGAACGTGACCACGCTGGTGGGAGATGCCACCGTTCTCTTTGCGGAATGGTCCGGCGGGCAGAGCCGTTCGCAGTTGTCACAGGCGGGTGTGTCAACCGAGGCCCCCGGTTTTCACAGCCGCGTGGCGACCGGCGCGACCTATACCGCCAGTAACAAGCTCTCCTGTACGCTGGAGTACGCCTACAACGACGCCGCGCCGAACGCCGACCAATGGAACGCGTTGCAGCGCGGCTCGCCCTTGGCCTACGGCTTGTACCGCCTCTGGGCGCAAGCGGCGCAAGAACTGCCCACCCGGGACACGCTCGGGTTGTACGTGAACTGGCCAGATGCCCTCGTTCAGCACCTTGACCTGAGCGTCATGCTGCGCGCCAACATGGCGGACAACAGCCGTACCAACTGGGTGGAGGCTCGCTACCACTGGAGCCACACCGACCTGGCCTTGCAATTGCAAGTCAACAGCGGCGGCCCCTCCAGTGATTTTGGCGCGGCGCCACAACAGCGGATATGGCAGGTGTCACTGCGTCAGTATTATTGAAGTTGACCGCTGGTGGTGATCGTAGGGCAGGTAAACTGTAAACGTTGAACCCACACCCACTTCGCTTTGTACTTCGATTCGCCCCTTATGTTTGTCGATGATTTTTTTGACGATATCCAGCCCCAGCCCGCTGCCAACCCCGGCGGGCTTGGTGGTGAAAAAGACATCAAAAATCTTGCCGCGAATTTCTTCGGGGATGCCGCACCCCGTGTCTCCAATGGAAACGACTGCCTCGTTGCCTTCACGGTGAATGCGCACGCTTAGGGTTCCCTTGTGGTCCATGGCCTGCAAGGCGTTGTGAATCAGGTTGGTCCATACCTGGTTGAGTTCATCGGGAAAACAGCGCAGCAAAGGAATATCTTCATACTCGCGCACTACCTCTGTGGCCTGCTTGATCTGGTAGTGGTAAATCGTCAGTACGGTTTCCAATCCGTCCTGTATATTGGCTTCGACCATCTCGTTCGACTGGGTGACGTGCGAAAAAGACTTGAGGGCCAGGACGATCTTGGCGACCCGTCCAACGGCAGTATTGATGTTGCTGACGCTACGGATGATCGTCGCCATGCTGCGAGCAGTGTCCAAAATCAGATTGCACTCACGGTGGCGCAGCAAAGGCAAATAGTCAGCCAGTGCAGACTGCGCGTTCAAGCTGACAAGGATGTCGGCCTTCTCACGCGCAGCATCAATGCCGTATTCTTCCAGTTGCTCGGTGAGCGCACGTGTAACGGCCCGGGTTTCACGCGTGCTGAGCCGTACGGCGGAAACATTGGCTCGGTAGATCAAGCCCAGAAAAAGCGCCATGCTGTCGTTATCGAGCGTTTTAAACAGGGCTGGCATGTTCCCCAGTGCCAGCCCAAGTGCTTCCGAGATGGTGCCGCCACTGGAGGTGATGGCACTGATGGGCGTATTGATTTCATGGGTTACACCAGCGATCAAGATGCCCAGGGCCGCCATCTTCTCGGATTGCACGAGCTGACTTTGCGTCGAACGTAATTCATGCAGTGCCTGCGTTGCTTGTAGCCGGGACGCTTCCGCGACCCGGTTTGCTTCGTTGAGTTCGGCATTGGCCAGCGACAGCGCCGCGTTGCTTTCCGACAATGCAAGCGTGCGCTGTTCCAGGCTGGCATTGAGCTCTTGCATACGGGCAAGCAGCGCGGCATTCTCTGCGATAGACCCTCTGAGATTGCGCACCATCGCATTGAGTGTATCGGCTAGCAGATGCAATTCATGGCGGCCCCTATCCTTGAGGACAAAGACCTTGTCGGCCAGGTTATCGATGCTCAGACGACCGACAAACTCGCTCAGTTGGCGCAGCGGCCTACCGAGCCAGCGCTGCACCACAAACAGAAAGATGAACCACAAGGCCAGTGTTTTGATAACCGAATTGACCAGTAACAGAAAAAAGCCGTATTTGACCTGATTCACCACGATTTGCTGGCTGGAATAAACGGTCCATTTGCCGATGGTGACTTGTTTTCCATGCGTATCGGCGTGGACGATAGGGAAAGTCTGGCTGAACATCTTGTCAAACAGTTCGTCCTTCCCTTCCAGCGGCACCAGGCGCCCCGCTGCATCGGCTCGCATTTTCCGTCCGCCTTGATCAAGAATTACCCCCATGGTACCCATCACATCGTGAGCGGTCTCTACCTTTATGCCGCTTACGCTGGGCAGTTTCATCATTCCCAAGAGGAGTTCGTGCAGCATTAGGGAGTTGTAGTCCCACACTATATTAGCAATACCGGAGCCGAAGGTTTGTTCCATGCCCTGGATTTCCTTTGCCAGACGAGTTTCGGCATTCCGATATTCGAGTATGAGCTGACCCGAGGTGACGACCAGCGTCACAACGAAGTAACAGCCGAAAATAATTCGCAACAGACGCGCAGCAATCGAGTCGATCAGCGGTGGTGGTGTCGTGGTATTCATTAAATTGGGACGAGGCCGCATGGATAGTATCAGTGACGAAAACTTTTCAGTGCACCGCTTTTGTCCTTGGTGCGCTTTCTCATACAGTGAAAAACCCGGGTCGTACCTTACTTGAAGGTATACGAAAGCCCCGCGCTGAAGATGTTCACGTTGCTGCTATAGGTGCCATCGACCGAGCCGTAGGCCGCAGTCGAGCCGTCGTTGCGGTTGTCGATCTTCGGATCCTTGAAGGAGATATGCGTATAGCCGAAGTCGAGTGCCATGTTGGGCTGGACCAAATAACGAGCTCCGATGCTAAGCCAGGTACGGTCGCCATCTGGCAGGCGTGGTGTACGGTGCAGGGTGTCCATCGGCGTTTCGTCGTAGGCCACGCCACTGCGGAGCATCAGCTTGTCATTCAGCTTGTAGTTCGCGCCCAACGAATAGCGCCAGGTATCCTTCCACTTGTATTCCACACTGTTCAGGATCGTGCCATCCGTGCGCACGAACTCCAGCTTGGGAATGTTGCTCCAGCCGGTCCATGACACATCGGCCAGCAACTGGAGCTGCGAATTGAGGTCGCTCGCCGTGCTCAGACTGAACGAGTCGGGTGTCTTGAGGCTGCCCCTTATCGGGCCGGAGGCGAGGCGCTGGCCTGGTTGCTGGAGCGCGGCAAGCACTTGTGCAATCACGCCGGAGGCCGGGCTTGTTGCCGGAACCGTCGGAATATTGAAAGTGACATCACCCTTGATGGTGTACGCGATCGCTGACCGGTAGGAAAGGCCCAGCCGTGTCGCAGGGGACAGATTGAGCATGATCCCCAAGTTGTAGCCATACGCAGAGTCGTTGCCCTTGAGCGTTGCGTTAACATCAGCGACTCCCAGCGAAGTGCCGAGCACTGATGGCACGAGTGCGGCGGGGATCGCACCGGATTGGGCCGCCAAACCCATCACCGCGCCAGGGTTGACTACGCTGGTCAATTCGGCGTCGATTTTCTGGTAACTAATGCCGACACCGAGCGAGATCCTATCGTTGACCTTGAAGGCGAGGCTGGGATTGATATTTATCGTCTTCATGTCAGACTTGATCGCCTGGTAGCGGCCCAGCCAATCGGACTCATATTCGTTTTTAAGACCGAATGGCGCGCTGATGCCAAGGCCGAGAGCCAGACTCTTGTTAATCGGCAGCACGATGTAGGTTGCCGGAACCCAGGCGGTTTCGCCAGCGTCTGCGCCCATTCCACCGAGTGGGCGGCAAACGCCAGGGGCGACGCACGATGGTTGCGAATTGCCGTTACTGAATTTCGCCGACGGCGTGATGGCATGCAGGGCTAGCGATGCGGTAGGTGCGTCCAGGCGGGTCATGCCTGCCGGATTCCACCACACTGTACCCGCGTCATCGGCTATCGCAGCGGCACCGGCGTAGGCGTTGCCCAGCCCGCTTGCCGACGTTTCCACCAGCGCGAAGGACGAAGCGAATGTTGCACCCGATGTGGCAAACAATGCAGTGCCGACGGCAAGCGCGTATCGGCACAAGGGTGTTGAAAACATGATGAATTTCCTTGGCTATATATAAATCATTATGCACTTTGCACCGCTGCATACGGCAGATAAACAAAGAACGTCGTGCCAACGCCAACTTCGCTTTGAACTTCAATTCGTCCCTTGTGCTTGTCGATGATTTTCTTGACGATATCCAGCCCCAGACCGCTGCCTACGCCTACTGCTTTGGTAGTGAAAAAGACATCGAATATCTTGCTACGAACCTCTTCGGGGATACCACAGCCGGAATCACCCACCGAGACCACGGCGTTATCGCCCTCTTTCCGGACGCCGATGGTGAGGGTGCCTGCGTGATTCTCGTTGGTTTCCATAGCCTGCAAGGCATTGTGGATCAGGTTGGTCCAGACCTGATTGAGTTCGTCTGCCAGGCAGCGTATAGGTGGAATGACTTCGTAATTTCTGACGACTTCGGTATGTTGTTTGATCTGGTAGTTGTAAATTGTCAGGACGGTCTCCAGCCCATCCTGCAAGTTGGCATCCACCATTTCGGCGGCTTGATTTACACGGGAGAAAGACTTTAGCGCCAGCACAATCTTGGCGACCCGTTCGACGGCGGTATTGATGTTGACGGTGCTCTTGATAATTCCGATCAAGCTATTGGCGGTGTCGAGGATCAGTTCGGACTCGGTATGGCGCAGCAGAGGGAGATAATTTGCCAAGGCCGATTGGGCACCGGCTTGGATATTGAACTTGACCAGAATACTTGCCTTGTGGCGCGCGCCCTCGATACCAGCTTCTTCCAGTTGCTGGGTGACAGCCCCCACCAGTGCCCGTGTTTCACGGCTGCTAAGCGTGGGGGCGGGTTCCTTGGCGCGGTTGATCAGATCGAGAAAACGATCCATACTGTCGCTGTCGAGCGCCTTGAGCAAAGCGGGCAATTTGGTCAATGCATCACCCAAAGCATCAGTGATGTTGGCACCACTGGATTTGATCGCGCCAATGGGTGTGTTGATTTCATGCGTGACTCCGGCGATCAGCGCGCCAAGGGAAGCCATTTTTTCAGACTGGGCAAGCTGTGTCTTTGTTAGCAGTGCATCGGATTGCAATTGCTGTGCTTGCGCTTGTGCCTGGAGTGTTTCATTTTGCGCCTTGAGCTTTTCGCTTTGCGCCAGAAGTGTTTCTGCTTTGGCCTTGGCCTTTTCTCGCCGGATCTGATTGAATCGGTCCGCCAAGGCAAAGGCCAGCAGGATCATTTCAAGAGCCGAGCCTAACTGCATCCCGTTGCTGGTGAGAAAGTTGGAAGGCAGTACTTCCAATGCTCTCAATGCGAACATGAGTCCACCCAAAATAAAAAGACCAAAAGCCGCAACAAAGAAATAAGCGCTACGATGGCGTTTGAAGGCGCAAAACACTGAACTACTCATGCATAGCAGTAGTGCCAGGATGTAAAGCAATACGGCTGCCTTGGCAAAAGTTTGGTAGGAATAGATGAGTCCCACCAGGCTTAGCAGTAATACGCCGAGCAGGAGTTTGAGGAGACGGTCAAGCTTTGGAATGATCAACCAGGTCATCAGCATTCTGCGCATGAAAAGCAGAATGGTGGCGCAAGCGAGTGAAAACCCGACATAGGTCGACATATCAGACCACAGCGGCGCATCGGACCAAAGAAACTCTTTACCTAGGCCATTATTGGAAGCAAGAGCGAACGCCATGCAAATGATGGAATTAACATAAAACAGATAGAGTACATCGCGCAATGCGATAAAAAGTAGCAGATTGAACAGAACCATTGCCATGACCATGCCGAAATACCCCGCCTGAACGGTATAGTCATTGCGCTCATGGGAATGGAAGGCTGTGTTTTCCCACAACTTTGCAGGAAAAATCATGGGTCCTGCCGTTTGAATCCGAAAATACAACACCTGATTTGCGTGTGCTGGCAAAGTGATGGGAAAGACAAAATTCCTGTTTTTATAGGGGCGCGTTGCAAAGGGCTTGGTCATCCCGGTGCTTATGGAGTGATAAGCCCCATTTATGAGCGGTTGATGAAAGTCGATACTGGACAGGCGCGCAAAGTCAATTTCGAGCATCCTCTCAAGAGCTTGATCCGTGTTATTACGCACGCCCAGGCGCAGCCAATAGGCTGAACGGGTATACCCATAGCTAAGCGCTGAAGCCTTCGGTGCATCTGTTTTGAAACGCGCGGCGACAGCAGGTTTTTGTATGTCATCCAGCGTCAAGGCCAGGCTCGGGTCTTCCAATACGGCGAAGTATTCGGTCAGCGAAACCGGATCGCTGCCGGTCTGGCTGGCTTCCAGCACCTTGTCCGCCGCAAACCCGTTGGTTAACAGCATGAAAAGCGCGCACCACAGTAGCATCCTGAAATGCCGATAGCAGCCGTTTTTGTTCATGATTTGGTCTTGGGGTAAGGCAGATTGATTGAAAACGTCGTACCAACGCCCGGTTCGCTTTGGAACGCGATTCGCCACTGGTGCTTGTCGACGATTTTTCTGACGATGGCCAGCCCGAGGCCACAGCCTTCCCCGGAGGATCGGGTAGTAAAGAAGGCGTCGAAGATTTTGTCGCGATTTTCGAAGGCAATGCCGCAACCCGTATCACTGACAGTCACCACAGCCTCATCGCCCAGACGACGCAGGCCAACGGTGAGCGTTCCCTGGTAATCCATTGCCTGGAGCGCGTTGTGAATCAGGTGGGACAAAACTTGCTGCATATCCTCCCGGATACACCACAGCGGTGGAATCTCCTCGTACTGGCGAACGACTTTGGAGCCTTGCAGCATCTGGCTTTGGTAATCCTTCAAAACGGCATCCATACTTTGTCGCAGGTTGACGTCGATCATTTCTCCATTTTCATCCGCACTCGAAAACGCCTTGAGGGCATAGACAATTCTGGATACCCGCTCCACAGCAATATTGATGTTACGGGTGCTGCCGATGATGGATGCGATGCTTTGGGCAGTATCCAGTATGAGCTCGCATTCCGCGTGGCGCAGCAGGGGCAGAGTATCGTCAAGAAGAGATTGGACATTCAACTTGACTAGCAGACCAGCCTTGCGGCGTGCGTCTTCGATGTGGGCTGCTTCCAGTCTTCGCGCAACTTCAAGGCTTGCGGCGCGACCCTCACGGGTACTGAGTTCCGAGTTGCTCCTCTTGGCATGGTTGATCAGCTCGATAAACCGGTGGCGCAAAGGCGCATCCAGCTTATTGAACAGTTGTGGCATATTTTTGAGTGTGTCATCAAGCGCATCGGCAATGCTCTTGCCACTGGACTTGATCGCTCCAATGGGTGTATTGATCTCATGGGCCACGCTGGTGACCAGATGTCCGAGGGCGGCCATTTTTTCTGACTGGATGAGTTCGGCCTGGGCACAGCGTAGGTCATCGAGTGCTTTGGCTGTTTGTTGGCGTGCATTTTCAGCCGATTTGCAGGCTTCATGCAGTTCCGAGTTGGCAATCGACAGTTGCTGACGCATGTTCGCAATGCGTGCCAGAGCCTTCATCTTGGCGTGCAGGATGGGTTCCGGCAGACCTTTGACCATGAAGTCGTCGCCTCCGGCCTCAATGGCAGTGACCAGATTTTCGGGAGAATTGGATGAGGTGAGAAAGATGATCGGTGTCCAAGCCCACTTTTGCGTAGCCTCAAAGCTACGGATATGGGTCGTTGCCTCGAATCCATTCATCTCGGGCATTTCGATATCCATCAAAATAATATCGTAGTGCGACGCGCAAAACTTATGGAACGCTACCCGACCATTTTCGGCAACACTGACTTCGTGCCCAATTGCGCCCAGTCGAGCCACCATGGCCGCAGCAATGGAACGGACATCTTCAGCCAAAAGAATTTTCATATGGATGCCAAACTGCCGCTGTCTCCCCGGCAAATACGTTCCTAATTATTTCTGGGCAAACCCGAGTACTTGCTGAGCAATTGTTTCAACTCTTCAACATTATTCTTGAGTGCTGCTATCTCTGCTGCCAACTCTGCTTTTTCTCTTGTCTGCTGATAGGCCTGCACTGCTGCCCGCACTGTGAGCACGAGATCCGCATTATTAAACGGTTTTTCAAGAAAACGGTAGAGATTGGCCTGATTGATCGTGCGCTTGACTCCTTGCAGGTCACTCTGGCCAGTCAGCATGATTTTGATCGTGCGCGGGCTTTTCTCATGGAGACGAACCAACAGTTCATCGCCACGCATGCCAGGCATGATGAAGTCTGAGATCAATACGCTGAGTTCACTTCCTTCTTTTTGGAGATCGCTGGATATTTCAAGAGCCTCATCGCCACTTTCTGCAAATTCAAAAACACAAGCACTCCCCATCGCCTTACTGAAGATGGTTTCCAGCGACGTAAGCACGGTTGCGTCATCATCAACGCACAATACGATAGGTTGTTTCATTGTTTTCTGATATGAATATCTCACGGTTCGCTGATTTCCAAGGCCAGTTACTCAGATTGCCTGCTCAGCCCTTGGTAAATCGATACCGGGAGTCCAAGCAAGGACAAAATGCGCGTCTGCACCGCATTCAGCGATGACACATTGTTCCAGCTTGCGTCACCTTGGCGGATGTTAACGCTGTGGATGCCAGAGAATGCCTTCAGCAGCATCTCGGTCGTTGGCCTAGCAGTGGCTCGTTTCGGATTTCCTGCGTAAATACCGGCGAGCTTTTCTGCCTTCCTGCGTAACGCCTCGCGTACCGTGTGCTCGACTATGCACAACACCCGTAGGCCGATGCAAAGCAGACGAATCAGGCCTTTGATGCGGATGGTGGAATCGAGGTACAGCGGTGTCATGCCAAGCATCTTGCCGCGCAGGCGGTTAAAGTTGCGCTCAATGAGGTACTCCTCCCGGTAGGCCAGAACGGCTTCTTCCAGGCTCAATTCAAGGTCATTGCACACAAACACCCGCCAGCCCAGTGTACGTACGCGCTCATCGTAGGCGGCGTTGTCGCGCTCTGCCTGAACAGTTACATCGACCCGCGTAACGTCCCGTGCCGCTTGTCCGCGATAGGCACGTTTGGCTGTGGTTTGGGTTTGCGTATGGTATTCGACGTGTATCAAGTCCGTCACCCCACAATCCTTGAGGATGGCTTGCACTGCCGCTTTCGTTTGCTCTACATCGAGGTGTTTGTGGCCCCGACCACGCTGGTTGAGAGACGTTATTTCCTGCAGTGATCGCTCAATACGCTTGTCAAGGCCCTTTTGCTGGGTTTTGGCGTGTGCAAAGGATTGCACAACCAATCGATTCTCCTGCCATTGCGTCTCCCCGGATTCGAGCGTTACGCTAAGGATGAAGCCGTCAGCAATGTGCTCAAGCTCATCGGGTGTTGCTTGTAATGCACGCTTTACCGGCGTGAGTAACTGTTGGCCAGACAATACCGGCGCGAGCAAGGCTTGCAGCTCTGGCGCAGGCATTTGCACTGCTGGCAGCGGGCACAAATAGTAGTCCTGACTCTGTGCAACGTAGGCTCGGGTTGGAAATGCCGCCATCTTGCAGTCACCCACGTAGAGTACACCGTGGTGATCCAGAGTTGCCTGAACTTTTCGTATCTCCGGCACATACAGCGGGTCGTCTGCACACTCGCCGCTGACGATGGTTGTGCTCAGCGGCATGCCCAACGGGTCCAGCGTAGACAGGTTGATCTTCAACTGCGGCAGATCGGGGCGATGCTGCTTACTGTGCCCGAATTGGAACAGTCCGTCTTCGCTGATTTCAACGTAGCTCTTCGCCGTGGTGCTGTCAACACGCACGCGCTGCGTCTTCAAATCGTACACACGCAGCAACGTGGCATTTTGATCGCGCTCATAGCTCTGCCACTTATCATCGTCCTCACCAAGATAATCCAGAACCTGTGCCAAACGGTCATCGCTGAAATCGAGTTCGCGTAGGTCGCTTGCCTCCAAGCACAACTTCAATGTCTCCAACCGTCCGGCAGCCCAGTCCTGCACGCTATTGAGTCGATGGTCGCCCTCGCTCAATACGAAACTCAACCATACGGTAGAGATTTCTCCAAGACTGCGTCCCTGCCAATTCCCGTGTACAGGAAAGTGGGCATCCAGCAATGACGCTATCTCCATCTTCTTCATCTGCGCCAATAACAATGGGATGTCATCGACTCGCTCAATATTGACTACCTCCGGTGATGATTCCATGGCATTCGCTCCCGAATTGAGAAAGTGCCACATTACTCAAATCTTGCGACCATGGGTAGAAATTAAGCGAACGGTGAGTATATGTTGTGTTTTATTGAGATTAGCTTAGCCCAGAACGGCGTCAATGGTGTGGTCCAGTGTTTGCCGTATATCGGCGTCGTCGGTGATCGGGCGCACCAGCGCCATGCGGCAAGCGTCTACCGGGGCAACGCCCTGGCGAATCAACAGTGCAGCATAAACCAGCAAGCGCGTGGAAATGCCTTCGGTCAACCCATGGCCCTTGAGGCGGCGCGCAGCCTGTGCGATCTGCACCAGTTGCGCGGCACGCCCGTCGTCCAGCCCGGTCTCGGTGCTGACGATCTGCGCTTCCAGTTCCGGGGCCGGGTAGTCGAACTCAAAGGCGGCAAAACGCTGCTTGGTCGAGGGCTTGAGGTCTTTGAGTAGACTCTGGTAGCCGGGGTTATAGGAAATGACCAGCAAAAAATCGGGGTGCGCGTGCACCGTCTCGCCTTTTTTGTCCAGCGGCAACTGGCGCCGGTGGTCCGTCAAAGGGTGGATCACGACGGTTGTGTCCTGGCGCGCTTCGACGATTTCGTCCAGATAACAGATGGCGCCCGTGCGCGCGGCCACCGTCAGCGGGCCATCCTGCCAACGTGTTCCGCCCGCATCCAGCAGGAAACGCCCCACCAGGTCAGAAGCCGTCATGTCCTCGTTGCACGCCACCGTGATGAGCGGCTTGCCCAGCCGGTGCGCCATGTGCTCGATAAAGCGCGACTTGCCGCAGCCCGTCGGCCCTTTCACCATGACCGGCAGACGCGCTGCATAGGCGGCTTCAAACAGTGCGATTTCATTGCCTTGCGGCTGGTAAAACGGAATATTCATGGTCGTCAATTTCATCAACCGTTAAATCTATATCTTTTGCAATTTGCCGAAGCAATATAGGCAATATGTCACGTCACGACCCGCATGAAATGGTACTGTGGTACACCGACAAATAACCAAATAAACAAATAACCCCGTGTCCTGGCAGCGTTCAACAATTGCTGTATGGATTCTCATGGCATTTCCTGCAAAGGTTCTTGTTCAATGGATGGTATTTGTGGTTATAACCACCGACATTTCCGAGTCAGTCTAACGTCGGAATTCAGCGGCGAGCGAAGCGAGTCCGCTGCAATGCTGTGTCAGGCATGAGTTCGCGTGCTGGTGGTTGAACGCATGGAACCCCTTTGGCAATATATTGGGCTTCAACCAATTTCAAATCTGCCGCAATTGCATCAATATCATAATTAAATCTGGCAGCATGGGCATTTCGGTTTGCCCTGACTTCAGTGATAATTTCATCATCCAGTAATGTCGTCATCGTTTTCTCCTGGTAGTTCCTCCGGGGTACACATGATTGGCATAAACAAGCCAATGGATTCAAGATGGTGCGATATATTTCTTTGTATTTCCATATTGGCAATATGCCGACAATTCCAGGTGAGAAAATAATCCATACCGTGTATGGTTGCAAGCGCAATGTGTAATGCATCTTCCGCTGCTTTACGAGGAACTATTGAGTTCAAGATAAAGTCCCGTGCCAGGTTAATTGCGCTATCGGTTGTGGACAGTATGGTAATGCCATTTATTGCATTTAGCCGTTTTCCGCCGCTTCTGCGTTACCAACAGCACATTCTGCTAACACGGAACCGGAAACAAACAGATCGTAATCATTTCGTGTTTCCCACCATGCTTGCGTTATTTGCTGATGGGCAGCACCAATAATAGTTTTACTGGGACGCGCCGTCAGGTAGCTGATGACGGATGTTTCAATATAAACCTTGCGTTTCATGATCAGACCTGGTTCATTTATTGTGAGCCTGACCCCTTTTAAGCGCCCAGTTGTTCAGCAATCACGCGAAGGGCGAGAATCTCGGCTTTGGATACTGCTTCCAGCGGAGTTGCACCGTAAGTCAGAACGCCTGGCAACTCCAGGACTTCCGCTAACCAACGTCCGTCAGATTCTTGTTCTTGCCCGATAGTGAAATTCATTTAAGCCTCCAATTAACCTCGCCCAATCGCACAATGGTCGGTTTTGTTGCCAATGGTAAATGCGTTGAAGTGGCATGATACGGGAAACGAACATCCAGGAGCTGCTGTCGCTTATTCCATGGGCCTTGTAGGCAGGTTGGGGCGGCGTTTTGATCCGTTGGGCGAGGAAATATCCACGGCAAATCGGGCTGTACGCCTTACACATCAAGCGGGAGCAGCTATGTTTTTTTGATGGCTTATCCGTGGCCGGGAACTTTGCGGCTTGCACCGTGGCGCATGGTTTCAGGTTTCAGGCGAACGGTGGCCAGTCGTTCAGGCTGTCAATTTCTTTCCACGCCCGTACGTCCACGAGATCAGGGCTGCAGCCTCGCATTCCAGCAGCGCGACTTTGACGCGCAGTTTGACATCGCGGGCGGCACCCTCCATGTCGCGCCGCAGCCATTTTTCCGCCTCGGCTTCGGTGATGGGCGGCGTCGCCGGGCTGACCGGGTGTCCGTTGGTGTCCACGATGGAGCCATAGCCAATCGTCCAGGTGCCGCCGGGTAATGCGCCATTGTCGTCGTACGGGGCGCTGAAAAATCCTTCAATCCGCTTGACCACCGCCGTCGCGGCAGCCGGAACCGCACCGTTCCAGGTTGGGCCTTGGGTTTTGGACGATGCGGTTGTTTTTTGCACTGTGGCCATCGGCTGGTCTCCATCAAAACAGAATTGTGTGGTGGTGCCCACGCCGGGCGCGGCTTCCCATTGTGCCAGTTCGTGCCACAGAACAGCGGCGTGGCGGCACGGGTGGGGCGGCATGCACCCAACGCCGCAATGCTCCTGATCCAGGAGCTGTATCCGCTTATTCCATGCGCTTTGCAGGCCGATTTGGCAGGTAAAAACACCCGGTTACGGCAGGGTTGGCCGCCTGCTGGCGGGTTGGTGCGGCGTTTTGACCGATTGGGTGGGGCAAAATCCACGGTAAATCGGGCTGTACGCCTTATATAACAAGCGGGAGCAGCTATGTTTTTGCGAGCGCTGCAGCCGGCGTTGTGCGCTGCGGCGCTGTTTTCGATCCTGTTCTTGAGTGTGCAATTTGTCAATGAAAACAATGGTTTGCCCTTGGTCCTTGGCCAAATCCTTGAGCACGTTTTTCAGGCGTTCTTCAAATTCGCCCTGGTATTTTGTTGTTCGCACGCTCACACCAAAATCCCGGTCATGGTCATGGTCATGGCCATTGACATAGCACCCAAGTGGAAACGTTAGCAATTTGATAGCTATTCCCGCCCTATCCACAAGCGCTCACAAGCGCTGTAGGCTTGTTTTCCATAAATTCCAGGTGCCGTGCACAGGGTTGTCACGGGTCAGACCGGGATTTGCCCCTCCGCTTGATGGTACAGTATTGCGAACTTTAGAAAGTACACAGTGGCAACACCAAATTACGGATACGAAAAGCGCCAGAAAGAACTGGCAAAGAAGCGCAAAAAAGAAGAAAAACTCAAGGAAAAGAGTGAGCGCAAGGCCCATCCTGAGAGCAATGACCGACCCAACCAGGAAAATCCTGTCCCGGAAAACCAGCCTGGGTAAGTGCTCGCCCTGTCTCAGGTTAATCAGGTTAATCAGGATAACCAGGATCACAAGGAATCAACGATGAGTTGGCTTGAAAAACTGTTGCCCCCGCGCATTCAGCAAACGGATCGCTCAGACCGGCGCAGCATGCCGGAAGGCTTGTGGATCAAATGCCCCGGTTGTGACACGGTGTTATACAAGACCGATCTGGAGCAGAACCAGAATGTGTGTCCCAGTTGCAGTCACCACCATCGTATTGGTGCGCGTACACGGCTGAATCTGTTTCTGGACAATGAAGGCCGGGTGGAAATCGGGCAGGAAGTGTTGCCGGTTGATCCGCTGAAATTCAAGGACAGCCGCAAATATCCCGAGCGCTTGCAGGAGGCGCTGGAGAGCACTGGCGAGACCGACGCGCTGGTGGTGATGGCCGGGGCGGTGCACGGTATCAGCCTGGTGGCGGCCTGCTTTGAATTTGAGTTCATGGGCGGCAGCATGGGTTCCGTGGTGGGCGAGCGTTTTGTGCGCGGGGTGGAAACGGCCATCGAGCAGAAAGTACCGTTTCTATGCTTTACCGCCACGGGTGGTGCGCGTATGCAAGAGGGCTTGCTCAGTCTGATGCAGATGGCCAAGACCAATGCGGCACTCACCCGTCTGGCAAAAAAGAAGTTGCCTTACATCAGTGTCCTGACCGATCCGACCATGGGGGGTGTGAGCGCCGGTTTTGCCTTTTTAGGGGACATTGTGATCGCCGAGCCCAAAGCATTGATTGGTTTTGCCGGGCCTCGGGTGATTGAGTCCACCGTGCGTGTCACCTTGCCCGAAGGCTTTCAGCGTTCGGAATTCCTGCTCTCCAAAGGTGCCATTGATCTGATTTGTGACCGGCGTGAATTGCGTAAAACCGTGGCCAACACGCTGGCGCTGTTGCAGCGCCAACCGGCGGATGCCGTCATCTGAAAGTCATTTGAAAACCAGAACCAGCACCTGGGTTTGAACCGAACCCAGCACAATACCGGCGATCTGCAGCAGCAGCAGCAAAACCAGTGGCGACAGGTCAACGCCGCCTATCAAGGGGACGATGCTGCGAATCGGGCCTAGCAGCGGAATGATCAGGCGCTCCAGCAAGTCGGATATGGCCGAGCGGGTTTGCACCCAGGACAGCACGGCGTAGACAATGACCAGCACGGTCAACCCGGAAATCGCCATCCGGGCCAGGCCAAAAATGGCCAGCACGGCTATCGTGGCAAATTGCTCGACCATGCCGGAGAAGACCCATAAAACCAGGTACAGGAGCAATTGAATCAAGAAGGCAGCCACCAGACTGGCCATGTCCCAGCGCCCCAGTGCGGGTACCACCCGGCGCAAGGGCAACACCAGCCAGTCGGTCAGGGCGAAGACAAATTGCCCGATGGGATTGCCCGAGCGGGCCGACATCGGAATCCGCAGGTATTGCATGTATAGCCGTAGCAAGCAGGTGCCGCTGACCAGGCCGGCGGCCACATCCAGAAGAAGTGAGACAATTTGGTAGAGCATGGTGTAAGTGTGCAGTTAGCCCGCCATCATAGCTTCCCCGGATATTGCCTTTCCAACACCCTCTTTATCATATGTCTGATCAACTGAACGCTGCCCCCCTCCCCGTCGACGAAAACCAACTCATGCAAGAGCGCCGGGAAAAACTCAAGGCCTTGCGCCAGCAGCAAGCCCAGGGGCAAGGCGTTGCCTTTCCCAACGATTTCAAACCCACGCACCAGGCCGACGCGCTGTTTGCGGCCTACGATGTCAAGACTGCGGAGGAACTGGTCACCCTGGCTGTGGGTGTCAAACTTGCCGGGCGCATGATGCTCAAGCGCGTCATGGGCAAGGCGAGTTTTTGCACGCTGCAAGACGCTTCCCTGGGTGAGACCGGCGGGCGTATCCAGATTTATGTCAAAAAAGACGATGTGGGAGATGCGCTTTATTCGGCCTTCAAGCATTGGGATTTGGGTGACATCGTGGCGGCTGAAGGCACGGTATTCAAGACGCGCACCGGCGAGTTGTCCATTCACGCCACCCATGTGCGTTTGTTGACCAAGAGTTTGCGCCCCATGCCGGACAAATTCCATGGCATTGCAGACCAGGAAATGAAATACCGCCAACGCTATCTCGATCTCATGATGGACGAGACGACGCGCAGGCGTTTTGTGGCGCGCAGCAAGGCCGTGGCTGCCATGCGTGCGTTCATGGTGCAGCACGGCTTTCTGGAAGTGGAAACACCCATGTTGCAGACCATTCCGGGTGGCGCCAACGCCCGGCCATTTTCTACACACCACAACGCGCTCGACCAGTCCATGTACCTGCGCATTGCCCCGGAGTTATTCCTGAAACGCCTGATTGTGGGCGGCTTTGACCGGGTGTTTGAGATCAACCGCAATTTCCGTAACGAAGGCATCTCGGTGCGCCATAACCCCGAATTCACCATGATGGAGTTTTATGCCGCGTACTGGAATTATCTGGACCTGATGGATTTCACCGAAAGCCTGGTGCGTGACGCCGCCCTGCAGGCCACGGGCAGCCTGCAATTGCAGTACGGCGGCAAGCACGTAGACCTGGAAAAACCCTTTGAGCGTCTGACGATTGTCGAGGCCATTGCCAAGCACACCGGCGCGGGTGCGCATGTGCAGGATGCCGAATGGCTGAGGCATGCCCTGCGCAAGCTGGGGCTTAGTGACGCCAAACACCAGATATCCAGTCGCAGCCTGACCAGCTTGCAAGTGATGTATTTTGAAGAAACCGTGGAAGAGAAACTCTGGCAGCCCACCTTTATCTGCCAGCATCCGGTCGAGATTTCACCCCTGGCCCGTGCCAGCGACACCAACCCGGAGGTGACCGAGCGCTTCGAGCTGTACATCACGGGGCGCGAGTTTGGCAATGGTTTTTCGGAACTCAACGATGCCGAGGACCAGGCCGCGCGCTTTCAGTCCCAGGTGACGGCAAAAGACGGTGGCGACGACGAGGCCATGTTTTACGACCACGATTTCGTGTGCGCCCTGGAATACGGCATGCCGCCCACCGGCGGTTGTGGCATCGGTATCGACCGCCTGATGATGCTGCTGACCGATAGCCCGAGCATTCGGGACATTATTCTGTTCCCGGCACTGCGGCGGGAAAAACCCTGATATAAGTTACTACGTTTTTAGTAGCTGTCCCCGCTTGTCCCTCGGGGGCTATAGGCTGATTTGATGCTAAATTTAGGCCAAATCGACGCTAAAAACGTGCCACACAGGCTCGGCGGGAGCGCCTGAGTGCGTCTTTGGTGTTTTTAATATCACGGGTGATATGAAACTGGCGTGATCCGCGCTCTACTGCGCAGCGTCGATTCCCAGAAAGCTGGCCAGCGCCGCCGTGGTCAGCGCCCCCTGATGGTGGATGGTCTGGCCGCTTGCTGCGTGTCTGGCGACGATAAAGGGGACGGACTCCGCACCAAAACTGTTGAGCAGTCTGGTATTGGCCTGGATGGATTGTTCGATGGCCGGTGCGATGCTGGAGGATGCCGAAATGCCACCGCTTCCGGCCAGAAGCGCGGTCTCATGTTCGGTCATGCGCGCCAACGGGTCGGCGGCGGTCAAGAGGGTCGCCCCCTGGGGCAAACTTGCCGCGTTGATCCAGGCCACGGGAATCCATACAAACCGGAGTTTGCTGTGCAATGGCCGCGATGCGTTCCACAAGTGGCCGCAGTGCGGGCATTGGGGGTCAAAAAACACATAAACCACCTGGTTGCTCATCATCGCGCCCACTGAAAAGCCTTTGGCCTGGGCCTCGATGGTTGGTAGCGCGATGTTGTCGCTTTTGACCGATTTTGCCGATTTGGCGGCATCAGGAGATTCTTTCTGTGAGCAGCCGCTGAACACGCATGCGCCAAGCGCCAGCAGAAGGATGAACAGGCGGGTCAGGGGTGTTGCAAGTGGTAAATGCATAAGGTTTTACGTGGGTTGGGTCAGGGAACTATCTGGCATTCGCGCCGCAGCAGCGCCAATGCATCCTTGAGCGCGTAGGCGTGGTCGCTCAGCAGGGTAGGGCGGGCTTCTTCGATGAAAGAACGCCACAAATCGGTGTAGTCGCTGCAATGCAGGGCGGGCGCGTTTTCCGCGATGAATTGTTCCACCAGATCGGGTTGCAAGCCTGATTTCTGTATCTTGCGCACCAGGGTCTTGGCAGCGCTTTCCGTCAAGGTGGTTTTGGGTGTGCTGCTGGCTGCCACACATAAAAACAGCGTGAGCAAGGAAGCATCGTCGTTGCGTTCGTCGGTCAGTTTGTTCCAGGCGTTGGAGGCGCTGCTGTCGAAGTGGTTGACTTCGCTCAAGGCGTCTTCGAGCCAGAAATAGCGTCCCATGAACATGGGTGTTCCGTGGAACAGTTTGCGCACCGGCAGGCTGTTGTCCAGTATCCTGGGCAGATCATCCAGCACGGACTGGTGCAGCGTCTGCACCACCCCCCTGAACGCTTCCGGTATACCTTTGGGCAGGGAGATGCTGGGCGCCCCACCGGCCTTGGCGGCGTATTTTTTGCGCAGCGCCAGCACCATTTTTTCAAACGTCACCCAGTCGGGCATTTGTTTGCGCCCGCAGACCAGTGTCAGCAATCCGGTGCGGATGACAGCTTCGGCCTCGACGTCGGTGGCAACCAGCTCCTCTTCGTCTAGTCCCAGCACCTGGGCAAACCACACGGCTGGTTTAACCACTGACGCTATCTGTTGGCGCCGGGCCAACTCGTTTTGGTATTCGGCCAGGCTGCGCAAGGACCATTTGTCGAGCAAGGGAATGTGCTCTTCGCTGAATCCGACGCTGTTTTGCAGACCAAAGTGGCTGTGGTCCGGCATGGCCAGCATGGCCTTGAGCATGTCGGAGCCGGCTTTGGAGCGGGAGAGGAACGAATGGTCACGCAGCAACCCGGCCGCTTGCTGCAAGTCGCCGCCACTGCTGTCCTCCAGATGCAGGCTGACCAGGTTGACCATGCGGTCTTTGGCCTTTTCCAGTTCGGGCCGCAGCATCGGGCGACCAAAATAGCGCGCAATCTGCACGATTCCCTTGGGTGCATCGGCGCAGATGGCATCCAGATGGGTTGGCGTGAGAATGCCGTTTTCCACGCCATAAACCAGCGCCTTTTCAAAAAAAGGCCGCTTGTCGAATAGCGAGATGGAAAGGGGGGCAGAAGTCTGGGACATCAGATCGCTGATTCTTCGTCGTCTTCACGGGCGGCGGGGGTTGAGCGGCCACGGTCGGTGTCGCTGGACTCGATCTTGCCATCGTCTTCCGGGGTATCTTCTTCCCGTTCAAACTCCCGTTCGTGCGCACGTGCCTTGGCGCGCAGCACCAGCAGGGTTTCAACAAACAGGTCCGGGCATTCGTGGCGCAGCAACCAGGCCAGCTGCATCCAGTCCTGATCAGACACTTCATCCAGCTCGACTTTGGTGCTCACATAGGCCGAACCCAGCAGGGCGGTTTCCGAAAGCATGTCACCATCGTCTTCCACCGAATCAAACGTGCCGCTGCGCGCAAAAGCTTCGACGCGGCTCCATTTTTCCGCAAAATAATCAGCCAAAGCCTCGCTCCCCCCTTCCAGATCGCCGATAGCCGTTAAAAAAGCAATCGGGTCGGCGTCTTCGCGGAAAATGACCGAGTTCATCATGCCACGCAAATGGGTGTGGCTGAGGTCCTTGTACTGCTTTTCAATGACCACGGCACGCGCAAAAATCTCTGGCGTGACCAGCAGGTTGACTACGGATTCGCGCGAGTTGTCATACTCGCGGATCACTGCCAGCACGTCCTTGGGTGGCAATTGCTCCAACACTGCAACCAGGGCGCGGTCTCCTTCCGTATCTGCCAGTTCAACCAGGGCGGCTTCGGCTGCCACGATGTCGCCAGCGGCAATCAGGCTTTGGGTTTTTGCAATGAGCGCGAGTTGATTCATGCGTTATTTTTTATGCGTTATGCGTTATCTTTACGGTCAAAACCTTGCTCCACCAGCCAGTCGGCGCCCGCTTCTTCGCGCTCGCGCTCCTCACGTTCTTCGCGCATCCCCTCGTCTTCGGGCTCACCAGTTTCGTGGTCACGGTCTTCCACGCTGTCGTCAGCGTCTTTCTCTTCTTCTTCGCCAGCAGTGCCTGCCGCCGGTTGGGGGCGCTCGTGCCGGATGCACATGTATTCCAAGGCACTGGCGACGACCAGAAACCAGTCTCCCTTGGGTTGTTTGCGCAGTAATACAGCCAACTCGTGTGCCCATGGCTCCAGTTCGATGGCCTGCGCCAGAGAGTCCCAGGCGGGCAGCTTATCGGACTCCAGGCTGAGTAAATGGTCCATCACGGCAGCGGATTTGAAGCGAAAGCCCTTGTGCAAGACCACGGTCACCATTTCGGGACTGGCTTCCAGCATGTGTGCCAAAAAGTCTATTTCTCGTCGCCGCTGGGCTAGGCGTCGGTTCAGAACGTGCTTGCCCTCCGAATCGAATTTCATGTCATCAAGCTCGGCAAGATAGGCCGAGCGCAGGTTACGAAAATAAGGCGAAATGTGCATACTAAAGCTCAGGGTTCGGGGGTTCTAGGGTTGAATGAGGCGGTCGAAATAATCGCGCCAGATCTCGCGTGCCGTGTCGATAGGGCTGTCAAGCAGGTTGCGACGGCGATTGTCATCGTAGGCCTGGCGTCTGGTATCGTCTGACAATACCTCGTAGGCTTCCTGCACGGCCCGAAACCGGGCTGGCGCCTCGGCTGCAGGGTTGCGGTCAGGATGGTAGAGCGCGGCCAGTTGCCGAAAAGCTTTTTTGATTTCGGCTGCGGTTGCGCCACTACCAAGGCCCAGCGCCAAATAATGGTCTTTCATACGGGGCGGCCATTCTAACGTGTCTGACGAAGCCAACGTAGCGTCCCACGGGAGCGCGGAGTCAGGCTGCACCTTGTCTTGAGAAGATTGCCGAGCCAACGACGACCCACAGGGCTATGAGCACGCCATTGCTGAATGCGAACGCCACAAATCGATGCAACACTGCGTTGTAAGTGACGTGGATGAGGCTGTGTACAACGCGTAGCGCGACATATGCCCAGGCGAGTTGAATGGCGACGCCAGAAGCTGTCTGCGTAACGAAAGCCAAAATACAAATCACGTAGAAAAGGACTGGCAGTTCGAGCAGGTTCATGTAGTTGCGATTAGCTAGGCTGACCGTCGACGGAACCTTTTGAGATTCCCCGAGCGCAAACTCCCTGGGCGATACACCTGACCTCAACCGGCGAACCGCAGTGAGTACCAGGATTGCTGTTGTCCAAGCCGCGAGGGCGAAGATGGGGGTCAAGATTGTGAAGTCGCGCATGTGTGTACCTGAGAGAGCGTAGATAACTCCATGGCGAGTGTATCCCGGACTGATCTTTTCATTCAGGCTACCAATAGTTCTTCGACCTTATGGATATACGGCACCTCGCCGGACTCAAGATCGAATAACAAATCTTTAAGATTATCAGTGAGCTCTTCCTTGGTTTTACCTTGCGTCAGATAGTCAGGATAATCGTTAAGAAAACCAATATATAAACCATCATCTTGCCATGATGCAAATTTGATCGTTCTCATGTAAACCTCGTTTTCTTGAATCTCTATGCTGGTTTCTTCCCGATAACAGGCGGCATATTTTCCCCGCTCACCGGATTTGATCAAATCTGCCGAATACCCGGGACTCAATGTATCTTCTCATTCCATTCAGTGCTACCGACCGAAAAGAGCCGCACCCTTTCCCTTGCAGTTGACCGTCAATCAAGCAGGCGATGAATTACAATGTGACCATATTTGTAATTCATTTCGTGGAGCCCACTTTGCAAAGCACTATAACAGCCAGGGGGCAAACCGTTGTTCCTGCGGCCATTCGAAACCAGTTTCATCTTGGTCCCTCCGACCGCCTGGAGTGGATATTGGACAACGGCAGCATCCGGGTTGTGCCCGTACGGGCGAATCCGATTGAAGCATTCAGGGGGCAAGGAAAAGGCGGCGCAACCGCACGCTTGCTGGCCGCGCGCAAACTGGACTTGAGCCAGGAGTGAAGCGATTTTTATTAGATACATCGGCAATACTGACATTGCGCGATGACGAGCCTGGTGCCGACAGGGTGGCAGAAGTGCTCGATCTTGCTGTACGGGGTAAGGCAAAGTGCTACGGATGTTTTATCACGCTCATGGAAGTGCTTTACCGCGTCTGGCGGGACGAGGACAAGGCGGCGGGCCAGCTAGCGTACCAGCAATGTATGGCATTGCCAATCGAGTGGTTGTCAAACACGGAAACCTTGCTTGAAAAGGCTGCTGAATACAAAGCAATGTATCCACTGTCCATGGCAGACGCCTGGATCGTTGCATGCGCTTCAGAGCAAGGTGCAGTCCTTTTGCATAAGGACCCGGAATTCAAACCATTACCAATGGCCCAGGAATTGCTGCCGCCCAAAGCCAGGAAATCTGATTTTCGTCCCATTCAAAGTCCACTTTAAATCTCGCCTTTTCATCCAGGCTACCAATAGTTCTAATAGTTCTTCAACCTCAGCGCGTCAGGCTCAAAAACAGCCGGGTCAGCCGTTCGGGCAGTTGTTCCACCTTGTCCACCACCGTGGCATGTCGGCCAAAGATGTCATGCACGTAGGCATCGGCCTGGGGGTCCAGGCTGATGCAGTGGGCGTGCATGCCGTGTTGCGCCAGTTCCTGCACGGCCTGGCGGGCGTCATGTACCAGCGCTTGCTCGTCATTTACATCGACATCGGACGGGCGGCCATCGGTGAGTACCAGCAGCAGTTTCTTGTCGGTTTTCTGTGTGCCCAGGTAGTGCGCGGCGTGGCGCAGTGCGGCGCCCATGCGGGTCGAATACCGGGCTTGCAGGGCTGCCAGGCGCGCCTTGGGTGCTTCGTCCCAGCGTTCAGAAAAACCCTTGATGTGCAGATAACGCACGTCGTGCCGGGTATTGGAGTGAAAACCGGCCAACGCAAAGGGGTCGCCCAGGCGATCCATGGCCCAGGCCAGGAGGGCTACGGCCTGCTGGCCCAGGGCCAGGCGGGTCTGGTGGCTGTTTGGCACCGGGTCGTTGAGTGATTGCGACAGATCCAGCAGCACCAGCACGGCAATGTTGCGCGCATCCGGGCGGTGGCTCATCAGGATGCGGGGGTCGGGCGTGCAACCGGCGCGCCAGTCCAGCAGCGCGCGCAATGCCACGTCCAGATCCAGCTCGCTGCCTTCTTCCTGGTAGCGGATGCGCATGCGGCTTTGCGGCTTGAGCAGGTCCAGCAGTTTTTCGAGCTGGTGTGCCAGCCGTGCGTGCTGCGCCAGCAGCGCATCAATGGCACTGGCATCGCCACCGGGATGCAGCGCCTCATAGACACTGACCCAATCGGGACGGTAACTTTGGCTGGGTGCGTCCCATTCGGGGTAATGGCGCGGCGGCAGCCCCGGCGTTTCGCGTTCGGGTGGAGGGGGGGGCGCTGCGTTGCTCTCCTCTTCGTCACCGTCTTCGATGAAGGTCCACAAATGGCGGTTGTCGTCGCGGTAGCTGACCACGGTATCGGTGAAATAGACGTGCGCCAGTTGGTCGCTTTGGCGCCGGGTGCGCGCGGCGTACTGCAGCGCCAGCGTGCGCATGGCCTGGGTACTGGAGGGTGATCCGTTCAGCAGGGAGTGGAATTGCACGACGCAGGCATTCAGATCGGCATCCATGTATCCATGCTGCGGGTCCAGCAGCGCGCGTGAGAGCATGGCTAGGCGGTGGCGTAGGCCGCTGAAACGCTGTGGGTCGCACGCGCCTTCCACCGGGCGCGGGTGCAGCGCCAGCAGCAGGGGGTGCAAGCCGGGATAGTGGCGCACCAGCAGGTGGTCAATGCGCGCGTCTTCCAGGCATTCGATACTCAGGCGTTGCAGGGGACTCAGGTTGTCTGCCACCAGACTGCTGCTCCAGCGCCGGTGTGCGGCAATATGCGCCAGCGCCACGCGGTAGCGGTTGAGACCACTGACCGCAGGCAAGTCGGTGGAGCGCTCGCTGAAGTCGTCATACACATCGGGCAGGCAGATGCTGCCCACATCGTCTTTGTGGTGTGTGCTCCAGGGCGCGGGTGTTCCACCGTCGCCCAGTCCGGTGGCATAGGCCTGCAGCGCTACGGTGTGGTCCCACAGTGCATGCAATGTCAGGCCGAGCTGGTTTTCGACATCGGCCAGGAGCGTGCCGTGGCGCTCGCGCTGCAGTACGGCGCGGCTATCGGGCAGCTGGCAGGCGAAATAGGCGCGCTGGTTGTCGGGGTGGTGCTGGTAATGGCGTGCGCCGTAATCGGCCCAGCGCGCCAGTCCTGCCACGGTGAGCACATCCAGCAGGCGCGGCGCGTGCTCCAGCAGCATGGGCAAACCCGGACTGGCAAAGGTGGTGTGGCGACCATGGATCGAGACAGTGGTGCGTGCCATCACGTCGCGCACCACGTCCAGGTAACGGCGCAAGGGGTCAGGCCCTTGCAGACGGCGCGCAACAGCCGCCAGGGTATTGAGCAGCGGCGCCATCGCCGCGCTGTTGGGCGACTTTTGCATGGCCCACAGCAGTGCTTCCACATCGGTCAGTGACTCTTCACCCACATGCTGCGCGGTCTGGGGCCACTCCTGCAAGAACGCCAGCACCGGCTCGGCACCACGCCCCATCTTGCCCAGGGCGCGTGCGCAGTTCAGGTAAGGGTCCAGCCCTTGCGGGCTGAGCAGTTGTGCGGCTTCGTGCAGGCAGTCGACAAATACCGCCTGCACGCTGGCAAAGCTGCAATCGAGCTGGCGGCGCCATGTCGCTAATTGATCGGGTGCGATGGAATTCGGGTGCAAGGTGGTGGTCACGGCTGATTGTCTTTACGTTGCGTCCTGCCAATTCTCGATCAGCAAGCATGGTTCGGCATTGCCAGGATCATCTGAAGCCTGCTCTGTATTTGGTAGCTGCACCCGCATATCCCACGGGGGCTGAGAGCATAAATAACCCGCAACCAGTTGATATGAACAAATCACGGAGGTGAGCGCGGCCTGTCTTTCAGCACAAACCGATTTAAACCCTCCAGATGAATTCGTCCCAGATATTCCGCCCAATCAATCTTCCTGGCGTCCACCGGAAACAGGCGACGATCATGTTCATCCATACGGGCTTCCAGTGCCAGTAATTTTGTGTTCAGGAACGTGTAACTCGGTGAGGTATAGAACGAGAATACAACTGACAGTTCATGGGTCGTATGGAATGATTTAAGCCTTGCAAAGCTTGGATTCATGCCAAGGCATTTCCTGATCCAGGAAATCGTACCCAGGGTCAGTTTCAATACGTGCATTGTGACCAGAAAGACGGGGCGACTGACACAGCGGAAATTCTTGTCTGGCTGCCTATGGAACAACCGATCATACGAACGCCAATTGAGGTAGCAGGCAGTCCGGAGGATATCAATCAATTCACCCAGTTTGATAGGGTTGGATGAACTGCTGCTGCACTGATAAATACGCCTTTGCTTGGGGTGCGCCAGCGCTTCCGCCATTGACAAGATGATGCTATTGGCGACCAGATCAGCCGGAATCACGTCAATAAACTCGCCGGGAGTTGCCGGGAAGAACTTTGTCCTCCCACGTGCATAGGCCATAATCACCGCATCGGCAACTTTGATACCTTCAAGCCAGCCGGGTTTTGGTTCACACAAGCTGCTTTCGATGATGGCCGGGCGCAGGATAGTCAAGCTTTTGCCTTGTAACTCACGACAAGCTATTTGTTCACCTATCCACTTGGTGAATGTGTAGGTGTCGTTCCATCCGTAATGATTGGCTTCGCGGATACCCAGATCAGTCAGTGCCCTGGACAACCCGGCACCGGTCAGTCCACTGCGTTTAATTGCATCAATTTTGAGCCGCAGATCCGCGATAAGCGGTCGCACCTCGTAATAGTCATCTGCATGAAAGGGGATTAGCTTACTGCTTGGCTCTACCAATTGTTCGTGCATTTGGCCCTTGTTGTAGCCATTGACGTAGCACGTTGAAATATGAATCAAGGGAATGTCTCCGGCCAAGCTGACAAGCTTCGTCATTTGTAGCAAAGACAACGCATTGATCTCCAGTGCCTGGTCGAGTTCTTCACGAAAATTAACGCTTGCAGCCGAGTTCACCACGATGTCGATGTCCTTGGCGAGTTGGGCAAACCCACTCGATGTCAGGCCAAACAAGGGTTCAGTGACTTCGCCGGTAACATAATCAAATTTATCGCGCACCATGTCGGCCAGATACTGCGAGCGTTCTTCGCGCAAGCGATCAAAGACAGAGGATGCCAATATCTCGTGTTCAAATCGCTCTGCAGCTGTACTATAAATTTTGTTGGCTCGAATAAGCAGAACAAATTTCTTGATTTCCGGGACATCTCTTGCCAATTTTTCCAAAAGTACTTTACCCAGAAATCCGGTCGTGCCCGTGATGAGCACGCGTTTTCCAGCGAGCTGACTGCTGACGTTTATTGGATCAATGGAAGTTTTCATATTTTTATGACTCGTTGAACGCGCACGCACGGTAAAACACTTCGTTGAAGGCTTTTTCGTCTGGAATTTGGTGTTTTTGGTACTTGTTAGCCCATTGTGAGGCAAAAGTGTTCACTGGTTTTGAGCCAATCCGAATATAACGTCTCACCACTTAAAAAACCAGCCATATACGGCAAGACGACAGGTGACATCTTACCCGAGCAAATTACTCGGCTTTATGCTATACTCCACTGAAATGGTCAGGAATGTATCCATGTGGATGCAACCAGAATCCTTGCTGAAGGAGCATGTCATGCGGCTCACCACCAAAGGCCGGTTTGCGGTCACTGCGATGATTGATCTCGGTTTGCGCCAGAGTGGCGGCCCGGTGACCCTGGCGGCGATCAGTCAGCGCCAACGGATTTCTCTTTCCTATTTAGAGCAGTTGTTTGGCAAGCTGCGCCGCCATGCGTTGGTGGAATCCACCCGTGGACCCGGTGGCGGTTATACCCTGGCGCGTGATGCGGCGGATATTACTGTGGCGGACATCATTGTCTCGGTCGATGAGCCGCTGGATGCCACCCATTGCGGGGGGAAGGAAAACTGTCTGGGCGAGGGTACGCAATGTATGACGCACGATCTGTGGGCATCCCTGAATGTGCGCATGATCGAGTTTCTGGGCTCGGTTACCCTGCAAAAATTGGTGGATGACCAATTGGCCAAGGGTTTGCAGGTGGATGAGAAACCCAGCGTCAAGCGTGCCATTTTGCCTATGCCTGCAAGTCAGACGATTCAGATGAATACGCCCAATTCGGTTTTTGCCCTGGGTAATGCGTTCTCCAAGTCATAACCAAGCCATAAATCTGCAAGCTCTTGTTTTTTATATGGAAAACTCCACTCCCCATTTTCCGATCTACATGGATTACAGCGCCACCAGTCCCTGTGATGAGCGTGTGGTGGATGCTATGGTGCCGTGGTTGCGTAGCCACTTTGGCAATCCGGCCTCGCGCAGCCACGCCTGGGGCTGGGAGGCTGAAGCGGCTGTGGAGGCTGCGCGTTCCCACGTGGCGGCGTTGATTGGCGCTGACTCGCGTGAGATTGTCTGGACTTCGGGGGCTACCGAGTCGAACAATCTGGCGCTCAAAGGTGCGGCGCATTTCTACAAATCCAGGGGGCGGCACATCATCACCGTCAAGACCGAGCACAAGGCGGTGCTGGACACGTGCCGCGAGCTGGAGCGCCAGGGGTTCGAGGTCACTTACCTGGACGTGCAGCCGGATGGTCTGGTCAATCTGGATGCGTTTCAGGCTGCATTGCGTCCCGACACGATTCTGGCCAGCGTGATGTTCGTGAACAACGAAATTGGCGTGGTCCAGGATGTTGCGGCCATCGGGGCGCTGTGCCGCTCCAAGGGTATTATTTTTCATGTCGATGCGGCTCAGGCAACGGGTCGTGTTGCGATGGATTTGTCTGCGTTGCCGATTGATTTGATGAGTCTGACCGCGCACAAGATATACGGTCCCAAGGGTATTGGTGCGTTGTTCGTGCGCCGTAAGCCGCGTGTGCGGCTGGAAGCGCAGATGCACGGCGGCGGGCACGAGCGCGGCATGCGCAGCGGCACCTTGCCAGTGCACCAGATCGTGGGCATGGGCGAAGCCTACCGTATTGCCAGGCTGGAAATGGCGCAGGATAACGTGCGCATCACTGCGCTGCACGACCGCATGCTGGCAGGGCTTCAAGGCATTGAGCAGGTTTTTATCAACGGCCATCTGGAAAAACGTGTGCCGCATAACCTGAACATGAGTTTCAACTATGTCGAGGGTGAATCGCTGATCATGGGCATCAAGGGTCTGGCCGTCAGCAGCGGCTCGGCCTGTACCTCGGCCAGTCTGGAGCCTAGTTACGTGCTGCGTGCGCTGGGACGCAGCGATGAGTTGGCGCATAGCAGCCTGCGCATGACCATTGGCCGCTGGACTACTGAAGCGGAAATCGACTACGCCGTTGCCACCATCAAGAGCAATGTAGAGCGTCTGCGCGAACTCAGCCCCTTGTGGGAGATGTACCAGGACGGCATCGACATCAGCACCATCCAGTGGGCTGCGCATTAATCAACTACCCTGAGCACTCGAAAGGAGCACTCCATGGCATATTCAGAAAAAGTCGTTGACCACTACGAGCATCCGCGTAATGTGGGCAGCTTTGAAAAGGGCGATGACAGTGTGGGCACCGGCATGGTCGGTGCGCCTGCGTGCGGCGATGTCATGAAGCTGCAAATCAAGGTCAACGCGCAAACCGGTATCATCGAGGATGCACGCTTCAAGACCTATGGTTGTGGCTCGGCCATCGCCTCCAGCTCTTTGGTGACCGAATGGGTCAAGGGTAAGACGCTGGGTGAGGCATCTGCCTTGAGAAACAGCCAGATTGCCGAGGAGTTGGCTTTGCCTCCGGTAAAAATCCATTGCTCCATCCTGGCGGAAGACGCCATCAAGGCGGCGGTAGATGATTACAAGAAAAAGCATGTGGGGCATGCGGGTTAATTGATACAAATTATGGCCATTTCTCTGACACAAGCCGCAGCAAGGCACGTTAACCGTTATCTGAGCAAGCGCGGCAAGGGCGTGGGCGTGCGTCTGGGCGTCAAGACCACGGGCTGCTCGGGTTTGGCGTACCAGCTGGAATATGTGGATGACCTGACGCCGCAGGATATGGTGTTCGAGAGCTACGGGGTGAAGGTTCTGGTCGATCCGAAAAGTATGGCTTATCTCGATGGTACCGAGCTGGACTTTGTGCGCGAGGGCTTGAATGAAGGTTTTCGCTTCAACAACCCCCATGAGCGGGACCGCTGTGGTTGTGGCGAGTCGTTCCGGGTGTGAATGAATCTCCAATCCAACGATTTTGAGCTGTTTGGACTTGCGCAGCAATTTGCCCAGGAGCGCACGGTGCTGGATGCGCGCTGGAAGGACTTGCAGCGCCAGGCGCATCCTGACAAGTTTGTGACGCAAGGCGCAGCGGCCCAGCGTCTGGCTCTGCAGTGGTCTGTGCGCATCAACGAAGCCTACCAGCGCTTGAAGGACCCGCTCAAACGCGCGGCCTATTTGTGTGAGTTAGGCGGTGTGTCGGTCAATGCCCAAGGCAATACCGGCATGCCGATGGAATTTTTGCTGCAACAGATGCAATGGCGCGAAGCATTGGATGCGGCACCGTCTCCCGAGGTGTTAGAGGCATTGCGCGGCGAAGTGGATGCCGCACAGCACCAGTTGCTGCAAGCGTGCGCCGACCAGCTCGATGTGCAGCACGATTACGCGGCGGCGGCACAAACGGTGTGTGCCTTGATGTTTATTGACAAATTTTCCCAGAACCTGAGCCATGTTGCTACAAATTTCTGAGCCAGGCCAGACGCCTACGCCCCACCAGCGGCGCATTGCTGTGGGTATTGATCTGGGCACCACCCATTCCCTGGTCGCTGCCGTGCGCCACGGCGTTGCCGAGTGCCTGCCCGATGCACACGGCCAGGTGATTTTGCCCTCCATCGTGCGCTACCAGGTGGGTGGCAAACGCCAGATTGGCTACCAGGCACAACAGGCGCTCGTCGGCGACCCGCACAACACGATTGCCTCGGTCAAGCGTTTCATGGGGCGCAGCCTCAAGGACATAGCCCAGGCGGACAAACTGCCCTATCGCTTTATTGACCACGCCGGCATGCTGGGCTTGATGACCGTGGCGGGCGAGAAGTCCCCGGTGGAGGTCAGCGCCGAAATTCTGGCCAGTTTGCGCCAGCGCGCCGAAGACACCTTCGACGATGAACTGTATGGCGCCGTCATCACGGTACCCGCCTATTTTGACGACGCGCAGCGCCAGGCGACCAAGGATGCAGCGCAGTTGGCGGGCATTCCGGTGCTGCGCTTGATCAACGAACCCACGGCAGCCGCCATTGCCTATGGGCTGGACAATGCCAGCGAGGGTACCTACGCCATTTTTGATCTGGGTGGTGGCACTTTTGACATCTCCATCCTGCGCTTGACGCAAGGGGTGTTTGAAGTGCTGGCCACTGGAGGCGACTCGGCCCTGGGCGGGGACGATTATGACCATGCGCTATCCGACTGGGTGATGGCGCAAGCCGGTGTGGATGCAGCGATCCTGGAAGCGGTCGACAAGGCGGCGCTCAAAAACGCGGCCCGTATGTGCAAGGAAGCCTTGTCTGCTACAGAATCAGTAGCTTTTCACGCACAGCTGACGTGCGCAAACATCCATTTTGATGTACAAAGAAACCAGTTTGAAGCAGCGACTGCGCACCTGACCGGGCGCGCCATGGCGGTGGTGCGCCAGACCTTGCGTGATGCGCATCTGGCACCGGACGCCGTGCAGGGGGTCGTCATGGTCGGGGGTGCCACCCGCATGCCCCAGATACAGTCGACCGTGGCGCAGCTCTTCGGGCGTGTGCCGCTGAACAACCTCAATCCCGACGAAGTGGTGGCTTTGGGCGCCGGCATCCAGGCCAACCAGCTGGCAGGCAATGCGAGTTCGGGCGATGTCTTGTTGCTTGACGTGATTGCGTTGTCGCTGGGGGTGGAGACCATGGGCGGACTGGTGGAGCGCATCATCCCGCGCAACCAGCCCATTCCCACCGCCATGGCCCAGGATTTCACCACCTATATGGACGGCCAGACCGCATTGGCCTTGCATGTGGTGCAGGGTGAGCGTGATCTGGTGGCGGATTGCCGCAGTCTGGCGCGTTTTGAATTGCGTGGCATTCCCCCCATGGTGGCGGGTGCCGCACGCATCCGGGTGACCTTTACGGTTGATGCCGATGGGCTGCTGCATGTGATGGCGCAGGAGCAAATCAGCGGTGTCCAGGCAGAAATCAGCGTCAAACCGTCCTACGGCTTGTCTGATACGCAAATTGCGCAGATGTTGCAAGACGGCTTTGCCAGCGCTGAACAGGATGTACGCACCCGCGCCCTGGTCGAAGCGCGCGTTGATGCGGATCGGCTGTTACTGGCCATCCAGAGTGCGCTGAACGCGGACGCCGACCTGCTCCAGACGCAAGAGCGCACCACCATTGACCACGCCATGCAGGCCCTGGTCAGCGCTCGCACGCTCAGCGATACGGCTGAAATCGAGGCGTGCAGCAAGGCCTTGTCCCAGGCCACCGAATCCTTTGCGGCCCAACGCATGAACCGTGGCATCGCCCAGGCCTTGTCTGGCAAGAACATCGAGTCGCTTTGATATGCCCACCATCACAATCCTGCCCCATTCCGAATACTGTCCGCAAGGCGCGCACATCACTGCGGCGCCGGGCGACTCGATTTGTGAAGCGCTGCTGGAAAACCACATCGCTATCGAGCACGCCTGCGATATGAGTTGCGCTTGCACCACATGCCACATCATCGTGCGCGAAGGTTTTAATTCGCTGAACGCCCTGGACGAAAACGAAGAAGACCTGCTGGACCGTGCCTGGGGACTGGAACCCAACTCGCGCCTGAGCTGCCAGGCATTTGTGGCCCAGGAAAATCTGGTGGTGGAAATACCCAAATATTCCATCAACCACGCCAAGGAAAAACACTGAGCATGCGTCAAGTCTTCCTGGATACCGAAACTACCGGCTTGTCAGCGGCAACAGGCGACCGCATCATCGAAATCGGTTGCGTGGAACTGGTCAATCGCCGACTCACCGGCAACAATCTGCACCATTACCTGAACCCTGGGCGCGACAGCCATGAAGATGCCTTGAAGGTGCATGGCATCACCACCGAATTCCTGCGTGACAAACCCCGGTTTGACGCGGTGGTGGATGAACTGCTGGCTTACTTGCAGGGTGCGCACATCATCATCCACAATGCCGCCTTTGACTTGGGATTTTTGAACAAGGAACTGGAGCTGGTTCAACGTGCGCCGCTGAATACCTATGTTGCCAGTGTTGTGGACACCCTGGTGATGGCCAAGGAAATGTTCCCTGGCAAGCGCAACAGCCTCAATGCCCTGTGTGAACGCTTAGGGGTGGACCATTCGGGTCGCACCTTGCATGGCGCATTGCTGGATGCCGAGCTGCTGGCCGAGGTTTATATCAATCTCACGCGCGGCCAGGATGCCTTGTTGATGGATACCACATCCACCCAGGAAGCGGGTATCACTGTTGCCAAAATTGATTTGCGCAGCTACAACCTGCCCATCATCCACGCCAACGCGCAGGAGCTGGCCATGCATGCGGACGTTCTTGCCCAGATTGATAAATCCAGCTCTGGCAAAACACTCTGGCATTTAACGCTTCAATCGCCCTGAATCGTCCTGAATTGCCCTGAAAGCCTTGCAGACCGTGCGGGGAAAGCTAGCAAATATGTAGTATATTCGGGCCTGTTAATTCCTGCCATAATGCGGCGTTCAAAATTTCCAGGAGATGACGAATGGTCACAAGCAAAAAGACAGTAGCAAGCAAGACGGAAGCACCCGCCAAGACTGCTGCCAGCAAGACAACAACCGCCAGCGCCAAGAGCAGCGCTACCAAAACCGCTGTGCCAAAGGCAGCAACCAAGGTGGCGGCGAAGGCACCTGCTGCCAAGCCGGAAGTGGTGAAACAGGAGGCAGCACCCGCTCCCGCACCGGTTGCCGCCGCCGTTGCGCCGCAAGCTGCCGAGCCAGCCAAGGCCAGCGTAACCGTAGCCGTGGCCGTGGCCGTAACCATCACGCCCGAACAACGTACCAACTACGTGCAGATGGCGGCGTACTACATTGCCGAGCGGCGTGGCTTTGCTCCGGGCAACCCGGAGGAAGACTGGCTGGCAGCCGAAGCCGAGGTGGACCGGCTCATTGCCAGCGGCAATTTCCCGGAATAAGCCAGCGGCAAGTTCTCAGGCTGATACAGGCTGATCCTTGAGCTTGCAAACCATTACCCTGGGCGGGGGCTGCTTCTGGTGCACAGAGGCCGTTTTTGTGCAGGTGCGTGGTGTGCTGGACGTTGAATCGGGCTACTGCAACGGCCACGTACACCAGCCCGGCTACGAGCAGGTCTGCTCCGGCAGCACGGGACACGCCGAGGTCGTCAAGCTCATGTATGACCCGGCGGTCATCAGCACACGTGCGATTCTGGAAATATTTTTCACCATCCACGACCCGACCACCCTGAACCGCCAGGGAAATGACCTTGGCTCGCAATACCGCAGCGGGATTTATTTCTCTGACACACAGCAGCAGCGTGTGGCGCAGGAGTTGATGCTTGAACTGCGCGACAGCTTCACGCGGCCCCTTGTGACCGAGCTGCTGCCGCTGGACAACTACTGGCCAGCGGAAGAATACCACCAGGATTTTTTTGCCAAAAATCCCCATCAAGGGTATTGCCTAGCCGTTGCTGCGCCCAAAGTCGCCAAATTCCGTAAAACTTTTGCGCAGTTCCAAAAGGCTTGATACTCAGGCGCAGATCAGGTGCAGATCAGGTGCAGATCAGGCGTGATGGGCGCGAAATAGCTTGTTGTACTCGAATGGCCGAACAACCCGTGCGGTGATCCTGGCGGATGCCGGGTGCAAGGGGTTGATGAGCGTAACGAACTCTTCGGGCACGATCACGGAGGGCACCAGCAAGATGGGTGACAGCAAGGATGCCAACCAGGCTGAACCGATCCTGACGCTGGCCCTGCCTGCCGGAATGGCCGACCAGGTTGGTGGCAAAGAGGCAAGCGTGGCCACCTCGTGCAGTGCCCACACGTCGTCTGGCACGTCGATTTCAACCAGAAAGCGGTTGAGGGGCAAACCGGCATCGTCGATGTGTGCTGCCGTCTCCAGTACGGCGATGGCAATGGTCGGCGCGCTGTAGACAATCGCCTGTTTCTTGTCGTTCCAGCGTCCCGGCGATGCCGCTGCGCCACCACCACTGAGGTCGGTTGCTGGATAGGTGCGCGTCTCGGCTGCGATGCGCCAGAGCTTCACAGGTAAGCACCGCTGCGCATGGCGCCAAGCAACTGGGCTACGATCTCCACGCCCGTAGGTGTGTCCAGGTAATCAGCAGGCTTGCATCCACCCAATGCGGCTTGAGGGCGCTCAATCCATTGCCCCAGCCACTTCAGCGTATCAAAGTCCTTTGCCCCGGTGGCGGTGCTGTCTTCCACGATGTCCTGGGCAATGCCCAGCAACTTGATCATGCCAATGGCCGCCAAGCCTGCACGGCCATCCACCACCGCGCCGGCAGCCGATTTGCGCGCCACTGTCGCCGCAGGAATGCGCAGCATCGCAAACACACGTGAAGATGGCAGTTCCATCCGTTTGGACAGGTCTGTGATGAACGTTCCCGCGACCCCCAGGCGCTCGATTTCCACCATCTGCACGGGGGTAGCCTCACGCACCTGCTTGAGATAGGCCTCCACACCCTGGCTGCGTTTGTAGGCCGGCGTTACACCGCTGGCGACCGCTGCCACAATGGCCTTGGCACCTTTTCTGGAGGCGCGCTTGCTGACTGGGGGAAGTCTGTCTGTGACGGGTAGCATGGTTGTTGCAGGTTGTTGCGCCATGTGTTTAATCAAATGAGAGTAAGTTTAATCTCAATTGATTGGAAATGCCAGTGGCCATTGATTTTTTCCGGTTCGCTGGCTTGGATAGCCGTAATACCCAGCCTGGCCCAGGTAAGATCGCGCCCGTGATTGCAGCGCATAGGCGCTGTTTTTGGTCATTTATCCATCGAGAGTTTTTCCATGAGTCAAAACCCTAGCTTTTCTATTCGTACCGTGGCCCTGGTGGGGCACGGAGCTGCCGGTAAAACAACGCTTGTTGAAAGCCTGTTGGCTGCCACCGGCACCATAAGCAGCCGTGGTATGGTCGAAAAGGGCAATACGGTGTGTGATTTTGACCCGATGGAGAAGGAATTCGGCCATTCACTGCAAACCGCCCTGGTGGGTTTCAAGACCGGCGCGGCCCAGGTGCAGCTCATCGACACGCCCGGTTATCCGGATTTTGCTGGTCAGGCGATTGCCGCGTTGGCGGGTGTGGACACGGCACTGATTGTCATCAATGCGCAAACCGGCATCGAGCTGTCAACCGAGCGCATGTTTGACCTGGCGGGTGAACGTGGTTTGTGCCGCATGATCGTGGTCAACAAGATTGATGCCGACAACGTGAACCTGCCCGAGCTGGTCAATGCCATCCGTGAGCGTTTTGGCAAGCAGTGTCTGCTGCTGGACCTGCCGGCCCACCACGGGCAGGATGTGGTCGAACTCATGGGTCACACCGATGGCGAAAGCGATTTTGCTTCCGTGGCGGCTGCGCACCGCAGCCTGATTGACCAGATCATCGAGGAAGACGAAGACCTGCTGGCGCGTTACCTCGAAGATGGCCAGGACCCCAGCCCCCAGGAGCTGCATGCGCCTTTTGAGGCGGCCTTGCGTGCCGGGCACCTGATTCCCATCCTGTTCGTTTCGGCCAAGACGGGTGCGGGTGTGCCGCAACTGCTCGATGTGCTGGACAAACTGGCTCCCAATCCGACAGAAAGCAACCCCCCGCCGTTCTACCGGGGCGAAGGCAGCGAGGCTAAAGCCTTTGCCGCCCAACCGGACGATACGCTGCACGTGCTGGCCCATGTGTTCAAGGTGGTGGTGGACCCGTTCATCGGCAAGGTGAGCGTATTTCGCGTGTACCAGGGAACGGTGCGCAAGGATGCGCAGTTATTCGTCGGCTCCGGCAAACGCGCCTTCAAGGTGGCACATCTGTACCGCCTGCAGGGCAAGGACTACGTGGAAGTCAGCAGCCTGGTGCCCGGTGACATCGGCGCCGTTGCCAAGGTCGATGAGGTTGAATTTGACAGCGTGCTGCACGACTCGCACGATGAGGACAACATTCATCTCAAACCCTTGCAATTCCCCTTGCCCATGCAGGGGCTGGCAGTGCGTACCCAGCGCAAGAGCGATGAACACCGCCTCTTCGAAATTTTGCACAAGCTCGAACTTGAAGACCCGTGCTTCAAGGTCGAACGCCATCCCACCACCAATGAGACCGTGATTCGTGGATTGGGCGATATGCACCTGCGCAGCAAGCTCACACGCATGCAGCAGCAGTTCAAGCTGGAACTCGACACCAGCCGCCCGCAGATCGCCTACCGCGAAACCATTACCCAGAATGCCGAAGGACATTGCCGCCACAAAAAACAAAGCGGTGGCGCGGGTCAGTTTGGCGAGGTCATGCTGCGCATCGAACCGCTGGAGCGCGGTGCCGGATTTGAATTTGTCGATGTTGTCAAGGGTGGCGCCATTCCCGGTGTATTCATGGCCGCAGTGGAAAAAGGCGTGCGCCAGGCGCTGATTGATGGCGTGGTGGCAGGTTTTCCGGTGCATGATCTGCGCGTCACCGTCTACGACGGCAAGACACATGCGGTGGATGGCAAGGACATTGCCTTCATGAACGCCGGGCGCAAAGCCACCATGGACGCCATTCGCAAGGCCACCCCGATCATCCTGGAGCCGGTGGTCAATATCGAAATCGTGGCGCCCGAAACGTCAATTGGTGATCTGACCGGCGATCTGGCTTCCAGGCGCGGCCAGATTACCGGCACCAATCCCCGCCCGGCTGGCACGGTGGCCATCAATGGCCAGATTCCTCTGGCTGAACTCGATGAATACCAGGGCCGCCTCAAATCACTGACCGCAGGGCAGGGCAACTACGGCATCACGTTCTCGCACTATGCGCAGGTACCGTTTAACACCCAGGCGCACCTGGTGGCGGCGCACAAGACGGTCGAGGATGATGAGGAGTAAGTTTTTCTGTATGCAAATCCGACTGTAAGCCCCGTATGACGTGCGGGGTAAGCTATTGAAAAAATAGCAGAATCAGCTCGATCCTGCGGCACAACCTTGTCGCCCTTGAGGTGCTTGTGCCCGCTGAATCCAATGTTGTTGCCACCCTTCCTGGTGACGGTAGTCGTGCCGTCACCGTGAACAACACCAGTTGGCAGTCAATACTTCACTCCTCGCCAGAAATGCGTCCACGCAGCTTTTTTACGGTCCCGCGTGTTGCCTTGGTGTCGAGCCGTTTGCGTTGTGACGTTCTTGTGGGTTTTGTGGCTTTGCGGCGTTTGGGTAACACCGCAACGCTATCCACGAGTGCTTGCAGACGCTCTATAGCCTCAGCCTTGTTCTGTTCCAGGCTGCGGGTGGTTTGCACCTTGATGACCACCACGCCATCGGCGGTTATCCGTTGGTCACTCAATGCCAATAGCCGCTCCTTGATGGTATCGGGCAAAGACGAATCGGATATTTTGTAGCGCATGTGCACAGCATTGCTAACCTTGTTCACGTTCTGCCCACCCGCGCCCTGGGCTCGAATGGCAGAAAATTCAACCTCTTCTTCACGAATGGGAAACAGTGGTTCTGGCATGGCAGTGAATAAATGAGCGATGAAATGAGCGATGATTACGATCGGCAATATGCCATTGCCGTGGTTTCGGAGGAATTGTCGCGGGCCTGGGCTTTGCTCAGCCAGGAAAAGAGGATCTTTGAGCTAGCGCCTGCACAAGACGAGCCACCGCCCCATGCGGAGTTCAGCTTTATGATTCCGATGACGATCAAAAGCGATGCCTCGACATTCACAGTTGGAGTCCTGATTGAAAGAGCAGATGCCTGCACAGTGGCCTGTGCGATGTTTGGTTCTCCACCTGATGACGTTTCGCAGGAGGATCTGGCCGATGCCTGCTCCGAGGTGTGCAACATTTTTGCCTCCAGCATTGGCGATCATCTGTATTACGGGCAGACCGTCATTATGGGATTGCCAGTTGTCCTGAATGAGGCTGACTACACTTCATTGTTGCCTGACATTGGCCCTGGGGACACCTACAAAAGCCAGAGCAATGGTCAATTCTTGTCAGTTGTTGTTTTCAGACATGGTTAAAAATTACCATCTTTTCTCGATAAAACGAAGTATGGCGACTACGAGAAGGAGCGTACCGGGAAGAGGTAACGAGTCCAGGGCAAAATGCATGGTTCAAAATCAGGATAAAGGAGATGCTACATGGCAAAGACCCCAAAAATTGCAGTACTACTGGCTGGCTGCGGCCACATGGATGGTTCCGAAGTGCGAGAAGCGGTGCTGACACTGCTGGCGCTGGATCAACACGGTGCGGCATTTCAGTGCGTTGCACCAAACGCATTACAGCATCATGTGATCAACCATATCACCGGCGAGCCGGTGCCAGGCGCACAGCGTAACATTCTGGAAGAATCCAGTCGCATCGCCCGTCACGCCCAATGCCTGGACCTGGCACAGGCCCATGTGCAGGACTATGACGCCCTGTTAATCCCTGGTGGTTACGGTGTGGCAAAGAACCACTGTTCCTTTGCCTTCAAAGGTGCAAATGCTGAGGTGCGCAGCGACGTGGCTGCATTTGTGCGTGGCTTTTTTAGTGCCGGCAAGCCAGTAGGCGCCATTTGTATTGCACCGGCACTGGTTGCCTTGGCCTTGCACGGCAGCAACGAAAGTGCCACGCTGACGCTCGGAAACGATGCGGACGTTGCCGCAGCCATGACGCAACTCGGACAACAGCACACCAGCACCCCGAGCGCGCGTGAGATCGTGATTGACGAAGCACACAAACTCGTTACCACTCCGGCTTATATGTTCGGCGACGCCCGTTTGAGCGATGTGTTTATTGGCATTGAGCGCTGCGTGGCCGAGGTTCTCAAGCGGGTTTGATACCGACTTGAGTCAACGTCGTTGACTATGGGACAATCCGGGAATGCAAATCCCTGACCGCCCATCCGTTCGCCGTGCCAACCTGTTGCAGTTGTTTTCTGAGTTTGTCGCTGAGCGTATGGCGCGTTCACCCTCGCAACAAATCAACGGTCTGGACCGTGAATTTGCTGCGTTGATCCAAGTCCACAACACCTATTTTTCAGGAATGAAATCAGGTGCGAGGACGATTGGTGACAAGTTGGCCAGGCAGATCGAAGTACTTTGCGGCAAGACCAAAGGCTGGATGGACGAGACGCATGATGCACAAGCAGTACAAGCAGTACAAGTGATAGACAAACCGGAAAGGCCCGCTGAATTGCTGGAATTTCTGGAGATGGCAGAAAGAGCTTACGTGGCTGCAGCGGGATCACGCGCCAAACTGTTCAAGATGGTGCGTGCTGTATTGGCGCAACAGGAAAAAAATATTTCATGATTTTTTTCAACCGATTGACTTTTTTGGTAAACATCGTTTACCATTCGCCATCTTGAATTTTTCAGCTTTTTATTTTCAAACCATTCAGAGACCCATCGTGATACGCCAAGCCCGCCACCATCTGCCAACCATGTCGAAGCCGTGGGCTGGATCGTGCGCGCGCAAGCAGATGGCCCGAGATTACCCCCGTTTCATGATTGACCTCTTTAATCACTTTAGCGGCTTTTCAAGCGCACTCACCCGGATTCTTCCGCCGAATGCATTTGAAAATTCGTTGAACCCCAGTCCCGGCGGAGGTGGCGTGTAGCCCCTCACAGGTAAATCCCCTACCTAAACCCGGACGCAGGCAACTGATCCGGGTTTTTTGTTTTTTGATCATCGCATCGGAAAGCACCGTTCTTTCACAATTGGATGTCATGCGTTGGTGGATTCTTTTTTTGGATCACACCAACCGGAATGTGCAGGGGGCAACGCCTCTTGCTTCATTTCGTCAGTGTTTGCATATAGGCCGTCGCGAGGATACCTGGAGCCCGGCTGAAATGTGTTGGTGTTGCTCCTCCATGGGAGTGATCGCAATGCAGCGTGCCAGGTCAGCCATGCCATCAAGGCAAACGGGCGCTGTGAGCACTGACGAAATGAAATTGCAGCCTTTGCTTCCAATTATGCATGGATAGCTCAGTCGGTAGAGCGACGGCCTGAAGAGCCGTGCGTCGGTGGTTCGACTCCACCTCCATGCACCACGTTTATCAACCACTTCAGGATATGCTATGAAACGAAAACCAAAACCTCTGGCCACACGAAATCCCTTCGTCGTGCTGGCCATAAAGCGCAAGGCTGGACCACATCGCAAACCAAACAAGGCGCTTCGTCGCGCCGAGAAGGTGAACACCAGGGATGTAGCTCAAAGGCAGAGCATTGTCGCCAGCGACTGATTCATTGGTCGTTTTCGAGAATGCTTTGCTTTTGTCCGTACAAGCAGACAGGGTGTATGCGGCTGGCTGTTAGCCAGCATAAAGCGAGGTTCGATCCCTCGGTACGGAGCCATTTTGATGTTGACTTTAGCTCAGCGGTAGAGCCCCGGATTGTGATCCCGGTGGGCATCAGTTCGAATCTGATAAGTCAACCCAGGACACTTGTGCATTTTTGCACTTTTGCATGACACTCCGTTGTGAAAGAACATTTCGACGATGTTTCAATCCGCGCCCCTCGCGCAGCGAATGCTGTTGGCACTCCATGGGTCGCTGGTTCGATTCCAGCAGAAGTCGGTCACCCGGTCGCCTGGTCGGTTTCTTAGCTCAGTTGGTAGAGCAGTGAATAGGTATCAACGTCCCTTGTCGCTGCATTTTTAGACGAATTTGTTGGAGAAATTTATCATGCCCATCAGGGAAATCATCGCTTCGCAGCGCGTGCCCATCAAAATCTGGACCGACGAGGTCGATGACAAGTCGCGTGCGCAATTGCGCAACATCGCCAGCTTGCCGTTTATCCACCACCATGTGGCGGCGATGCCCGATGTTCACCTGGGTATTGGCGCCACCATCGGATCGGTGATTGCCACACACAAGGCCATCATCCCGGCGGCGGTGGGTGTTGATCTGGGGTGTGGCATGGTGGCGGCGCGTTTGTCGATCACGGCCAATGAACTCGATGAAAAGGCACTGAAAAAGGTGTTTGACCAGATCAGCCGGGATGTGCCGGTGGGCCGTGACCAACACCGCGATGAGCGGGTGCTGGTGGAGGCGGTCAAGCCGTTTGAGCCCGGTCTGAAATCGCTAACTGACCGCCATCCGGAACTGCTCAAGGCTTTTGGCAAGTTCTCCAAATGGGCCAACCAGATGGGCACGCTCGGTGGCGGCAACCACTTCATCGAGGTCTGCCTGGATGAAACCAACCAGGTCTGGGTGATGCTGCACTCGGGCAGCCGTGGCATTGGCAACGCGATTGCCAGCTACTTCATTGTCCTGGCGCGCAAGGACATGGAGCGCTGGATGATCCAGCTGCCGGACCGTGACCTGGCCTATTTTCCGGAAGGGTCGGAACATTTTGCCGATTACCTGGAGGCGGTGCATTGGGCACAGGAATACGCGATGCAAAACCGCACTTCGATGCTGGAACTGGTGCTGGCGGCCTTGCAGCGCCATTTGCCACCCTTTACGGTCACAACCGAGGCGGTGAACTGCCACCACAACTACGTGGCGCAAGAGCAGCATTTTGGTGAAAACGTCTGGGTCACGCGCAAGGGGGCTATTCGCGCCCGCGAAGGGGACTTGGGGATCGTTCCGGGCAGCATGGGTGCGCGCAGCTTCATCGTGCGCGGCCTGGGCAACCCCGAGAGCTTTTGTTCCAGCGCCCACGGTGCCGGGCGCAAGATGAGCCGCACCGCCGCTGAAAAACAATTCACGGTGGCCGACATGGTGGCGCAAACCCAGGGTGTGATCTGCCGCAAGGACAAGAATGTGATTGACGAGATTCCGGGTGCCTACAAGGACATTGATCAGGTCATGGCAAACCAGGCTGATCTGACGGAAATTCTGCACACCTTGAAGCAGGTGGTGTGTGTGAAAGGTTGAAACCAAGCATGGATACCAACCACCCGGTGTCGGACGCGATGCGCTCCGAGATCATGGATAGACTGCGCGACATTGAGCGTGCCAACGATGTCACGGTCCTGTACGCCTGTGAGTCCGGCAGCAGGGGTTGGGGATTCGCTTCCCCTGACAGTGACTACGATGTCCGCTTCATTTATGTGCATCGCCTGCCCTGGTACCTGCAGGTCAGCCCTGGCCACGACGTGATCGAGCTGCCCATCAGCGGTGACCTTGACATCAACGGCTGGGAGTTGCGCAAAGCCCTGGGACTCATGAAAAAAGGCAATGCCACGCTGATGGAATGGCTGGATTCGCCGGTGGTATACCGATCTGACGACACGTTTCTCGCACGCATTCGCACAGCAGCACAGCAAACGCACCAGGCGGATCGGTCCTTTCACCACTACATACACATGGCGCGCGGGAACTACCGTGAATATCTGCGCGGTGAGATCGTGCGACTCAAAAAGTACCTCTACGTCTTGCGGCCCTTGCTGGCCACCCTGTGGATAGAGCAGGGCCGTGGTGTTGCACCCATCCGGTTTACGGATCTGGTGGATGCCTTGGTGATGGATCCAGCCCTACAGCAATCCATTGCTGAACTGCTCGACCACAAGCGGCAGGCAAGTGAATCGCAATACGGGAGACCCTGGCCATTGATTAACCAGTTTATCGACAGGGAGTTGACCCGGTTGGAATCGGTCAGTCCACCCGTCCATCAAAAGATCGACTTCTCAGTGCTGGATGAACTGCTGATGGACATGGTGCTGGGAAATTCTGGCATTTTGCGAAAATGAGTAGCTCGCGCGTGGACTTGCCCCCGCATGGAAGAGGGCGGCAGCAGCTTGGCTAGGCTATCGTCCAGCTCTTCGACACCCGTCACGTCACGCGCTGCGTACAAGCGCGCCAGCAGGTGTTGTGCATCGGCAGGGGTAGCCTGTAGAGCTTGTGGATAATGCGGGTGCAGCTACGAATTTTGTAGTGTTTCTGCGCTGGGGTGAAATTGGCGCTCGTTACGTGTGTGGCGGTGATGGTAACGCACAGGGCGATGCGTTAAATCACTGCAAAATACGATGCCATTGATACCAATACCGTGGAGGTGCAATCATGAACGAATCCGACTGGGGGCTGCGGTCTATCCGCAGCGAGCACAACGACAAAAACACTGAAATTGTCAATTCCACAATCGAGAAATACAGAAAGAAAAATTACACCCCGGTGCAAAACATATCGATTGACATTAAAACAAAAGAAAATACATACAAGCTCATACGATTAACTGATGAACAGTTTCATATTTTACGCAAGAATTGTATTCTGATACATGAGGATTATTTGCATTTAATGCATCTATCCAGAGATAACGATGTGATTTTCCAGAGTTTTTCGAAGATGTATGCGACTTTGAAAGAAATATCCGGAGAAAGCGGCAAGAGCTATGATGACTGGAAAGGTTCTTTTTCTTTCCCCTTCTTGATTCATTTCAAAAAGGAAGAGCAGGAATTTTCGTATTTAATAAACATTCATAATATAAGATCATCAATAGAATTCAGACTGGCCAGGTTGATTTATGCGGATGATGAGAGCTTTGAAAGAGGTGTTTTTTATCATCCATTTCAGGATTTTCCAAGAGATGAAATTACTTACTTCATAAATTATATTGTCGGATTTCTTACTGGGTATTTTGAATCTGCAAAGGGGCAATTCGATGAATATTTTTTTAAAACTGTAGAGTCTGATCTAATAATCTTTGGCTGCAAAGACGGTTGCTATTTTGATAACAACTATGAAACCGAGCAAGAATTTCGTGACGCACTTCAAGAACTGAAAAACATGATCAAAATCAACTAAACATTCAGCGACCATCCCCTTCGCCCAGCCAATGCGCTGTTCGCATGTTCTCCCAGAGATCATCTGCGTTGTCGCCTGCGGAACTCAGCAATTTCCGGGCTTCGTGGAAAACTTCTTCCAGGGTAGCGGCATCTAGCACCCGATCCAGCCAGTCGTCAATCTGCGCCACGCTGGCTGTAGTGATGCGGTGCAAAATCTCTGCGGACAATGTGCCAAAACGCTTGTGCAGCAGCCTTTGCAGTGCCAGAGCTTCCCCGGTTTGCACGCCTTCCGCCTTGCCCCCTGCCCAGCCATCGGCCTGGGCCTTTTCCAGTGCGTCGCGTTGCATGAAGATGAACTCACGGCGCTTGTGCTGCTGCTCCAGTTCTTCGGCGCTCATACCCGCTTCGTTGATCATGTCAAAAGCTTGGTGGATGCTCGGGGTGTTGAGCCGCTCGGGGATGAATTTCAAGTCTGAGGCGTTTTTGACAAAGGTCGAGAAAGCGCATGGTGGGGTCTTGCTATTAAATTGTCAGAAAACATGTTTTCAAATCTGTGCGCCTTCCACCAAAAACCGCACCCGGCGCTCGCCCTTCCAGGCATCGGCATCCAGCCGGAAGGCCAGGGTGACTTTGGCGGGCAGCGGCTCGGTGCGGCCAAACCAGATACCGTCTACGGGTTGACCCTGGTGTTTGAGTTTGAGCGCCAGGTGCTTTTCGCCCACCAGCCGTTGCGAGATGACTTCCACTTCTTCGCTGAATGTCGGGGGCGCAAAGCCCTGGCCCCAGACCTCCTTGTGCAGGACATCGACCAATTCCACACGGCGGTACTCCGGCGCCAGGGGGCCATCGGTTTCCAGGCACTGGGTCAGCGTGGCCGGATCGAGCCACTCTTGCGCCACCTCGATCAAGCCCTGCTCAAAGGTGTCCAGGGCATCTGCCTGGATGCTGCAACCCGCCGCCATCGCATGGCCGCCAAAGCGCAACAGCGTTCCGGGATAGCGCTTGGCCAGCAAATCCAGGGCATCACGCAAGTGAAAACCGGGGATGGAGCGCCCCGATCCCTTGAGTTCATGCTCCTTGCCAGGTGCTGCGCTGGCAGCGAACACAAAAGTCGGGCGGTGCAGCTTGTCCTTGATGCGCGAGGCCACGATGCCGACCACACCTTCGTGAAAATCGGGGTCGAAGACGCAAATGGCCGGGGGCGGCGCCTCGCCCGCATCAAACAGCGACTCGGCAATCTGCATGGCCTGCTCACGCATGCCGCCCTCGATGGTGCGGCGCTCACGGTTGATGCCATCGAGCATGTTGGCCAATTCGCCAGCACGTGCAGCGTCGTCGGTCAGCAAGCACTCGATCCCCAGGGTCATGTCGCTCAATCGGCCTGCAGCATTGAGGCGCGGTCCGAGTGCAAAACCAAAATCGAAGGTCGTAGCGGTCGCAGCAGAACGCCCGGATACTACAAAAAGACTAGCCATCCCCGCAGGCATGGCAAGCACGCGCACCCGTTTCAGCCCTTGGGCCACCAAGCGGCGGTTGTTCGCGTCGAGTTTGACCACATCGGCCACCGTCCCCAGTGCCACCAGTGGCAACAAGGCATTCAGTTTGGGTTGTGTGGCGGCATCGAACACGCCACGCGCACGCAACTCGGCCCGCAGCGCCAGCAACACGTAAAACATCACCCCCACCCCGGCAATCGACTTGCTGGCAAAAGGGCATCCTGGCTGGTTGGGGTTCACAATCACATCGGCTTGTGGCAGTTCAGCGGCTGGCAAATGGTGGTCGGTGACGAGCACCTGCAGCCCGAGCGCACGCGCGCACGCCACGCCCTCGATACTGCCAATGCCGTTGTCCACGGTAATCAGCACATCGGCGCCCGAAGCCTTGACCCGCTCGGCAATCGGCGCGGTCAGTCCGTAACCATCCACAATACGATCCGGTACGATGAAACTGACGTGCTGCGCGCCCAACATTTTTAATCCGCGCAGGGCCACGGCACAGGCGGTCGCCCCATCGCAATCGTAATCGGCCACAACGCACAAACGCCTGGCGTCCTTGATGGCATCAGCCAGCAGGCATGCCGCCCGGTCCAGCCCGAGCATGGAAGAAGGCGGCAGCAGCTTGGCCAGGCTATCGTCGAGTTCTTCAACACCCTTTACGCCGCGTGCCGCATACAAGCGCGCCAGCAAGGGGTGAATGCCAGTCTGCTCCAGCACCCATACGCTGCGTGGAGGAATATCGCGAGAAATGATGTTCATGGTGCGATTGTCCCCGATGTGCAATGATCACAACCACTGCAAAAATAGTAGCTATCCCCGCACGTTCCATAAGCCTTGCAATGCTATTTGCAGGAGAGTGTGCCAGCTTGTACGCTGAGTACCAAGCAAGGCCGAATTTTTGCCGTCATCCCAAGATCGACCAGCCAGACTTCACCGCGTGGCGGCGCTTTCAATTGGCTGCCTCGTGCCGATCAAGCTCCAAAAACACAGCATTTGCGGCACGCCGCATCTGCTCATTTGCAGGCGCTCTATAGGGAGTTTCTATCGGAAGGCGTAACAGACTAACCAGCACGTCCTTTTGCGCTTTGCGGGGGAGTGTGCTAAATACAGAAAGCAATTGTTGAGCGGCAGTATTCATCGTTGAATTTTATGCAGCAACTTCAACGTACTCAACCTGGCTTGTTGGCGGTGGGACAGGCAAGCCGTCTTCGATCATTCCTTCAATGTGAAACGCAATCGCCTCGCTGATTTCTGATTCGACCTCGCCCAAGGTCTGACCAGTTGCGATGCACCCAGGTAAATCCGGCACATAAGCCGAATAATTTCCGATTGCCTTTTCGATAACGACTGCGTAACGCATAAAACCTCACTTCAAACCAGCTTGTTTGAGAACGCTATTTTGAGTGCCAATAGCCAAGTCGTCACTAGGTTTGCCTGGAACCGTCACACGCCCTGGTTTGAATGCGTGTGTGAATTGCCGATGGCTAACCCTGGTTGCGACCAATATCCATCCATCGCTTTGGATGATCCTGAGAATTTCACTGACTTTCATTCGTTATGGATAGCAGCAACTTGTTGGATTAGCGGATCACCATTGGCTTGTCTGACTGCATAACTAACGAATTCAACGGCGAGCGAAGCGAGTCCGCTGCAATGCCGTATTAGGCATGGCCGCTGGGGGCGGAGGTTGAATATAAACAAAGCCACTTGCTATACGTTTTTCTTGCGACTTTTTAATATCTGCAAAAATAGCATCAAGATCGTAATTAAATTTTGCAGCATGGGCTTCTCGAATAGCCCTCACCTCTGCGATGATTTCATCTTCAAATACCTTCATCATCTTCTCCTCCAAGTAATTCTTCTGGTGTACACATTATCGGCAACAGCAAGCCGACAGATTCAAGGTAGTGGGCTACGTTTCTTTGGATGTCAATATTGGCGATATGGCGACAATTCCATGTGAGCAAACAATCCATCCCGTGAATCGTTGCCACCGCAATATGTAAAGCATCTTGAGCTGCTTTTTTGGGGACAATTGATCGCGAAATTAGTTCTCTTGCAATTTCAACCGCAGACGCTGTGACTTCAAGCAACGGAATGCCTTTGATCGCGTTGGCGCGTCTCTGCGCTGCTTCAGTATTGCCATCTGCACATTCATCAAGTACAACATCCGACACAAACAACTCAAATTCGCCTCGTGCCTCCCACCACGAAGCCGTAATCTGCTGGTGCGCCGCCCCAATAATGGTTTTACTGGGGCGAGCAGTCAGGTAGCTGATGACCGAGGTTTCGAGGTAGATTTTGCGCTTCATTATTTCAGCATTAGTTCATTCATTTTGAGCCTAACGTTTGAAATCACCGACGCTGCGCGGCTTTATCGCGCAGCGTCCGGTGGATTGATGGGTTAGCCAGCAGCACATCGATATGGCTTCCTGATGACCTTCTCGCTGCCGTCAAAATCGATGTAGACGACCTTTAGCTTGCAATTCTCGGGAAGCAGATTAAGCAATGTGGGTGCCTCTGTTTCCATCCCTGGGCTTGGTTGCTGCGGGGGCAACCCAGACATAATTTCTGGCCCAAACCGATAGGACTTCTCAGGCTCAATTAGAGTGGCATAGGCCGCCCGATCAAGCAAAACCCAGTTCTGAAGCATTTTGCCATTGTGTGTTGAGGGAAATTCGACGCCAGCTTCGGTTATTGCGGCCGGGCGGTTACCTTTGTTTGAAACAATGAATTCAAACCTCAACCCGTAAGGTCGCAACACCGAAACAACGATATCGGAGCGTTGTGGCAGAAGGCTCTTTTGGATAGACGGCAGCGCGAGCGCAAGAATGGAAACCGTGAGAGAGATAATCGTAAGCTCAGTAGTTGCATTTCTAACTCTTCCAATCCAGCCAAGAAAGCTACGGCACCGAGGACACTTTTTCGCTTCCCTTGAAATATCAGATTTGCAGTATGGGCATTGCTGCGTGTCTAGCTGCGCCGGGACTTGCGGCTGTTGTTGCTCTACGGGTATCTCGTTTGTCATGACTGTGCTGGCTAACTTAATATAGGGAGACACGCCCGTGCCCCCGCAACATGACGACTGCCTCCATAACATGGCTGGACTGAACCCGCGCAAACCCGCACGCAATAAGGCTTGCAGCCAATAAGCTGTATGTATAAACAGTCATAATATCCCGGAAAAACCAGCATGCCGGTTTTTAGGTCAACCCGGCCACTGGATCAGTTACGTGAGCACCCGCCGACTGCACTATAGCCTGTACACCGAAGAAATTTTTTCGTGCTGGCGGGATTTTTTCACTGGCTTTGTTCACTACTCCATGCCGTAACGCAATGTGTGCGCGTCCGCCCGCAATCGGAATCATCCTGATTTAATAGCGGCTTCCGCACGTCCCATAAGCCCTACAAGCCGATTGGCACCATAAAAACGCTGCCATACACCAGCCGCTGGCCGCCGGGTGGGCAGAAATGGTGGGCGTGATGGGCCAGAATAATGAGGAAATCTGGTTGCAGCCCTTGTGGAATGTGCGGGGGCAGCTATCAATTGAAGAGTACTGCAGCGCACCATCAGCGGCATTGATTTGCCGGATTGATGGTTGGGTTGTTTGCTTCAAAATTAAGAGCTACTCCCGCACGTTCCACAAGCCCTGCAGGCCGATTCAGCAAATACGTGGTAACTGCTCGCCGCTGAGCCAGTCCACCATGCGCCGGCCACCCAGGCAGGTGGTCATTTGCACAAAATGGCGGGCATCCTCATGCACCGTACCGATGATGGCGGCGTCGCGGCCCAGGGGGTGGGATTGCATGGCGGCAAGCAGGTGCTGTGCATCGGCACAAGGGCAGATGGCTACCAGTTTGCCTTCGTTGGCCACATACAGCGGATCGAGTCCCAGGAATTCGCAGGCGGCGGCGACTGCGGGTTTGATGGGTAGGGCGGTTTCCTGCAGCAGCATGCCTACCCCTGATTGGCGGGCGATTTCGTTGAGTGTGGTGGCCAGGCCGCCGCGCGTCGGGTCGCGCAGCACGTGCAGCTGGGCGCCGCTGGCGCGCATGGCGGCGATCAGACCGTGCAGGGCGGCTGTGTCGGAGACGATGGGCGCCGTAAAGCCAAAGTCTTCACGCGCGGCCAGAATCGCCATGCCGTGGTCGCCCAGCGTGCCGGATACCAGAATGGCATCGCCCACCTGGGCCTGGCATCCGGACAATGCCTGGCCGGGTGCGACCACGCCGATGCCGGTGGTGGTGATGAAGACACCATCGCCTTTGCCACGTTCGACTACTTTGGTGTCGCCCGTCACGATGGGCACACCGGCATCGCGTGCTGCTTGCGCCATGCTTTGCACGATGCGCGCCAGTTCTGCCAGGCCAAAACCCTCTTCCAGAATGAAAGCGGCGGACAACCACAAGGGCGTGGCACCCATGACGGCGACATCGTTGATGGTTCCATGCACTGCCAGGCAGCCAATATCGCCACCGGGGAAAAAAAGAGGTGAGACGACATGGCTGTCGCAGCTCATGACCAGCTGGCCAGATCCGGGTGCGGGCAGCAGGGCGCCGTCGTCACCCTGGGCCAGCCATTCGTTGCCGAGGTGGCGTGCGAACAGTTCGTCGATGAGTTGTGCGGTGGCCCGGCCTCCGGCGCCGTGGGCCATGTCGATGCGGCCTTGCCGGATGTCGAGGGGGCGCAGATACGTTTTGCGGGTTTCAGGTGGCATCCTGGTGGCGTCCATAGGTGTAGTGCGCAGCGCAAGCCCCTTCGGAGGAGACCATGCACGAGCCAATCGGGTTTTCCGGGTTGCAGACCGTGCCAAACAATTTGCAATCCTGCGGACGTTTGGCGCCACGCAGAATGGCCGGGCATTCACATGCCTTGTGGTCGGGCACCGATTGGTAGTCCGATGCAAAGCGCTTTTCGGCATCGAATGCGGCAAACTCCTCCCGCAAGCGCAGGGCCGAGTAGGGCAGGGTGCCCAGACCGCGCCATTCGAAGCTTTCGCGCAATTCAAATACTTCGGCCACCAATTGCTGGGCCTTGGCGTTGCCGTCGCGGCTGACGGCGCGCGCGAATTCATTTTCGACCTCGGCGCGGTCAGTGTTGACCTGGCGAACCAGCATGCGAATGGCCTGCATCACGTCCAACGGTTCAAAACCGGCAATCACAACGGGTTTGTGGTATTTTTGTGCAAAGGGTTCGTAGGGGCGGCTGCCGATGATGGTGGATACGTGGCCGGGGCCGACAAAGCCGTCCAACTCGACCGGCGGCGTTTGATCGTTCGGCTGCCCTGCTGGCGGTTCAAAGATACCGGCGATGGCCGGTGGTGTCAGGACGTGGCAGCACAGGACGGAAAAGTTCTTCAGCCCCAGCCTTGCGGCCTGCAAAACAGCCACTGCGGTGGGTGGGGTGGTGGTTTCAAACCCGATTGCAAAGAAAACAATGTGTTTTTCCGGGTGCTTTTGCGCCAGTGCCAGGGCATCGGCGCTGGAGTAAACCATGCGGATGTCACCCCCTTGCGCCTTGGCCTTTTGCAAGGACAGGCTGTGGGAGGCTGGCACGCGCAGGCAGTCGCCATAGGCGCAGAGTGTGACACGGTGCTCCAGTGCCAGGCGGATGGCCTGGTCGATGCGCCCGATGGGCAGCACACACACCGGGCAGCCGGGGCCATGCACCATACGCACGTTGTCTGGCAGCAAGTCGGTAATGCCGTAGCGGGAAATGGCATGGGTATGGCCGCCGCAAAATTCCATGAAGTGGTAGCTGCGGTCCACGCGTACTTCGCTGCGTATGGCTTGCGCCAGGCCCGCAGCTGTGGTGCCACTGCGGAATTCGTCAATGTATTTCATCACAATTGGCGGAATTGGTCAGGCTGCCAGATAGATTGAAATCGGCAAACAAAGCCAGCGTGTTGGCCGCTTCTTCGGGGTCGAGTTTGCTCAACGCAAAGCCAACATGCACAATCACGTAGTCACCTGGGGCTACTGTGTCCAGCAAGGCGACGGAAATCTCCTTGCGCACACCGGCCAGATCGACGACAGCCATGTCGGGTGCGCGCAGTTCAAGCACCTGTGCGGGAATTGCCAGACACATCAGCACATTTCCTTGTTATTCGGTTGGGATTCTATTTGTTGCGGGGAGGGAGGGAGTGTAGTTTAAAGCGGGGAGTTGCCTGGGCATCTTTACGGTGTCTTGACGTATACGCTCGATAATCGCATCTGAGGTAGTAATCCACAAATCGTTTGTGAAAGGCAAGTTTGATGTCCAATGAACTGGAGCGCGTAGCGGAGATTTTGGCCAGGCAAAGGTTGGTGGAAAACATTGCACATGAGCAGGATGCACCCAAGCAGGAGGTTGTTTCAACACTCCTGCATCGGCAGCATCTGGCGGAATTACACAACCACCTCGGGCAGCTCTCGGTGGAAGACATCAGCCATGTGCTCGAAGCCTTGCCGCTGGAAGACGCCGTCATGCTGTGGGGACAGGTGCCGCAGGAGCGGGAAAACGAAATTCTGTGGGAAATGTCCGATGCGCGCCGGGAGCAACTGGTGGGCAGCCGTTCGCCGACCTTTGAAGAAAGCCAGATCAATGCATTTGAGCTGGTGGACGGGCGGCTGCGGCAGGTGCCGATTGCCAGTCGCAGGGACCTCGAAGGGGTCAAACCGATCTGGATTGATTTGTTGAATTCGAGCAAGGCAGAGCGCACCTACATCGGATCGCATTTTGGCCTGTCCCTGCCCAATCCCACGGATGCCACCGATCTGGAAGTCAGCGCCCGTTTCCATATCGAGGAAAACCGCGATATCCATTTGCATTCAAACTTCCTGCTGGATCGTGAGGGTAATTCCCGCACCGTCCCGGTGTCCTTCATTGTGCACCAGGGTATCCTGTTTACGCTCCGAAGTGAGGATTTGCCGGTGTTTCGCCTGCAGCGGCGCCGGGCGCGTACACAACCGGGTTACGTGACCGACTGCCACGATGTCATCATTGACCTGTATGGTGCGGACATTGAGTATTCAGCCGATTCGCTGGAGGATATTTACGGAACCCTGGGCAAGGTCGGGCGGCAGGTGCTCAGCGAGACGATCAGCGATGCCGAAGCTGCGACCATTCTGGCGGACATCGCCGAAGAAGAAGACCTCAATGGCCGCATCCGGGGAAACATTCTTGATACCCAGCGTGCGATTCATTTTCTGATGCGCACCAAAGTCTGGTCTGCGGACCAGCTCGACGATGCCCGGCAGATTCTGAGCAATATCGAATCGCTCAATAGCCACACGGCCTTCCTGTTTGACAAGATCAACTTCCTGATGGATGCCACCATCGGTTTTATTAATATCAACCAGAACAAACGCATCAACAAGCTCACTTTTTTCAGCGTGGTCTTCATGCCGATCAATATCCTGGCGGGTATTGGCGGTATGTCAGAATATTCCATGATGACCCAGGGCATCCCCTGGCCGTTTGCCTACGTGGCGTTCCTGTTTGCGGCAACCCTGATGGGATTTGCCACATACTGGGCGCTGAAGTTCTTCGAGAACCGCGAAGTCCGGTTATCCGCCCAGTCCAAGCACAAGAAGCCCTCGCTGGATTCGAAGCATTAGGCATTTGTGACAAAATCAGTTGGCGTCCGGTTTGTGCCGACAGCCCCATTTCCAATGACAACCACGATTGAGAAACCCTCGGCTACCAAAAGGCGGGAAACCCAGATAAACGATCTGGTTGACCGCATCAAGCGGCTCCTGGCCACAGTGGATGAGGAGCGCACCAACGACATCATCCGTGCCCATATTGCGGCAGCCATACCCTTGCAAGTCGGTGCACGTGAACAAGCCGAGCTTACCGGGCAAAGAATTCAAGAAGCGCTGGCCCACATCGCCATGCTCACCGCACGCGAGGTGGCGCAACAAACTGGCTCCACTGCGGCCCGCCCGGAAACACTGACTGCGCAATGGGTTAGCCGAAAGCAGATTTTTGGTGTCGAACTGGCGGGCCATGGCGTGCGCTATCCTGCATTTCAGTTTCAACCCTCGGGCCAGCCATGGCCTGCGCTCAAGCCGGTGTTACCCACTTTGCTCAAAGAGTTTTCGCCTTTGCACCTGCTGTTGTGGTTTGACACGCCACATCCGGCCTTGGGGGGCAAAAAGCCCAGCGCGCTGCTCCACGATCCGCAGGCTTTCGCGCTTGCCATCAAGGACAGCACCACACCCATCGACATCTTTTGACGCGCCATGCGACGCAGCAAGCCCAGCCCGATTGCGGTCAGCACGGGTGTCGGCGCAAGTGCAGTCAGCAAATACATCCTGAACCTGTCCGCTGGAACCCGTCTGGCTCGTGTGTACGCCCAGGAGCCGCACGCCCCCGCGCGCGCGTTGTCGTTTAACCCGGCAAGCAACGGGCGCGCAAGTCCCGTCTTTATGGCGTCAGGCTTGGCCGACCCTGCCATGTACGCCGCCGTGGACTCGCAGCAAGGCGCAGTGCTGGAAATGCTGTACCACACGGTGCTGAAAAAGTTTCCCCACGGTGCCGTGGTGCCGGCCTCCATTTTCTCGCACCTCAAACTCGTCACGCTTGAACTCACCGTTGTGTTGCGCCTGCTTTCCGTGGAGGCATTGCAAAGCCACGGCATCCTCCAGCCTCCCAATTTTTCGCAACCACGCACCGACTATGGAGACACCCAGGCCGCAGCGCACGCTCTCTACACGCGGTACAAGAAAGTGGCCGTCTTGTATGCATCGCGTATACCTCCCAACGCCCTGAAAAAAGTGGGGCAACCCGTGCCACTCATGGCATCAGATGTTGCCGATTTTGTGGTCGAGGTACTGGCTTACCACGGTATTGTGGTGTCTCACGCCAACAATGTCTCTACACCCTTGGCCTCAACCAACTGAAGGAGCTTGGCGGCTGCGCCGCTGGGATGTTTGTGTGCAGTGGGGGACTCCCACTTCTGGACCGTAGAAACGGAGACGTTCAGGACCGAGGCAAACACAACCTGGCTCATTCTGGCAATGCCAGTCCTGATGGAGACGACCCGATCAGGCGTGTATTCAGGTGGTGCCTGGCAGAGTAAATGGATGCGGGCCACATCCTGTTTTGTCATGACGCCATAGACGTTCAACCCTGTCGCAGTATCCAGCAGCTCCTGGAGCATACGTTTCTCTTCACTGTTGCGCCTGGGCATTGCAAATCTTCTTCAATTTGATAGCTGCTCCCGCACATTCCACGGTACCTACAGCCAGTTTTGGCATATAAAAACTGAGGGCTAATTCCCGACGCTACCCAAGCGCACCCGCTGCGCGGGAAAGGTGATCGAGAAGGTGGAGCCCTTGCCGGGGATGCTTTCGATGCGCAATTCTGCGCCGTGGCGCTGTGCCACGTGTTTGACGATGGCCAGCCCCAGGCCGGTGCCGCCGGTTTCGCGTGACCGGCTGCGGTCCACGCGGTAAAAGCGTTCGGTCAGGCGCGGGATGTGTTCGGGCGCGATACCGGCTCCGGTGTCCTTGACCGCAAACACCGCACTGCCGTCTGCCAGCAGTCGCCAGGTGACGTCAATGTGCTGCTTGATGGGGGTGTAGCGTATGGCGTTGCCAATGAGGTTGAACATGGCGCTGTACAACTCGGCAGACACTCCGGCGATCTGGGCGTTGCCACCGGCATCCACGTGCAGGTTGTGTTCGCGTTGCCATAAAACCAGGGATAAATTTTGTGCATCCTGTTCGCACTGCGTCAGGATTTTTTGCACCGGCACCCATTCCTGGGTGGTGGGTGGCGGGCTGCCTTCGATTTGGGAGAGCATCAGCAAATCCTTGACCAGCGATTGCATGCGCTGGGATTGCTGCGCCATCAGTTCCAGATAGTGCTGGCGTTCGCTTTCGTCCAGGGGCAGGGTTTGCATGGTTTCCACAAAGCCGGTGAGCACGGTCAGCGGGGTGCGGATTTCATGGGAGACATTGGCCACAAAGTCACGGCGCATGGCTTCGGTTTGCTCGACGGCGGTGATGTCGCGTGACAGCAGCAGGCTGCGTCTTTCACCGTAGGAGTGCAGATGCACCGATAGCCGCAGCAGTTTGGTGCCCGGTGCGGGGTTACCCGTCATGCGCAGTTCGCGCCGGTAGTCGTGTGCGGAAAAATAGGCAGTGAATGCCGGGTCGCGCACCAGATTGCTGAGGTGTTGCAACTTGTCGCGCATTGGATCGAGGCCGAAGTGGGCACTGGCTGTTTGATTGACCCATTCGATGCGGTCCTGGTCATCGAGCAGGACGATTCCATAGGGAGAATCCTGAAAGGCATCGAGAAAGCCTCGCAGCCGGATTTCGCTTTGCGCTTGCAAGCGTTCGCGCGCGCGCATCAAGCGGCGCATGCGCTCGGCGGCCTGCGCCCACAAACCGTGCCCGAGTTTGACGGGTTGCTGCGCTCCCAGCCGTAGCCAGCGCAACAGTTGCGCGCCACGCAGCAAATTGATGAGCAGCCAGGCATAAGCGCCCAGCAGTGCGGCAATCAAGGCACCGGATTCTTCATGGCCGGTCTCGCTCAGGTTCCAGCCCAGCAGCAGCGCAAGCACCTGACCAAGGAGAAAACTGGTGACGTGCCAGAGCATGGGGTGGTATTGGTGTGCGGTGTGTGGCGCGTGCTGTGTTATGCCGCGCGTTCAGCGCTCAGCGCCATCGCTGCAGGCATGGCGGTAATCCGGTAGCCAACGCCACGCACCGTTTCTATCATCGCTCCGGCTTGCGCCAGTGATTCGCGCAGACGCTTGATGTGTACATCGACGGTGCGCTCCTCGATATACACATGGTCGCCCCAGACCTGATCCAGCAGACGGCCCCGGCTGTGCACCCGCTCGGCATGGCGCATCAGGTAGTGCAACAATTTGAATTCTGTGGGGCCGAGTTTCAGCGTCTGGTTCTGGTAGGAAACACGGTACGTTTCGGGGTCGAGGTACAGCTCGCCAATCGATAGCGTCTGTTCAGGTAGTTCGGGTGTGCGTCGCCGGAAAACGGCCCGGATGCGGGCCAGCAGTTCCTTGGTCGAAAACGGTTTGACGATATAGTCGTCGGCCCCGGCGTCCAGGCCGGAAACCCGATCCACCTCATCGCCGCGCGCGGTCAGCATGATTAACGGGATGTCCTTGGTGCGGGGCTGCGCGCGCCAGCGCCTGGCCAGCACCAGACCGGTTTCGCCGGGGAGCATCCAGTCCAGCAGAATCAGATCGGGCACGGCAGTTTCAATCTCGCGCTGCGCCGCAATACCATCCATGGCCCAGATGGGGCGAAATCCATTGTGTTTGAGATTGATGACGATCAGTTCTGCAATCGCCGCTTCGTCTTCAACGACCAATACCGATGGAAGTGTTTTCATTTGACTTTATTTGACTTTATTTCAGCAAGGACTCGACGCTTTCCCTGGCCAGGTGGCGCACATCTTCACCCCTGACCACATAGATGATGAATTCGGCAATGTTCTTGGCGTGGTCGCCAATGCGCTCGATGGCCTTGGCAATGAACAGCAGGTCCAGGCTGGGGGAGATCATGCGCGGGTCTTCCATCATGTAGGTGATGAGTTTGCGCACGAAGCCATCAAACTCCTGGTCAATCTGGTCGTCTTCTTTCAGAATCGATACGGCCGCTTCGACATCCAGCCGGGCAAGGGCATCGAGTGTTTTCTTGAGCAAGTTGGAGGCCAGATCAGCGGCTACGCGCAACTCCAGCGAGGGCAGCGAGCGGGGTGGGGCGGTTTTGATGATGGAGCGTACCATGCGCGCGATTTTTTCGGCTTCGTCCCCGGCGCGCTCCAGGTTGGCCGTGGTCTTGGAAATGGCAATCAAAAGCCTTAAGTCCCGGGCGGTTGGTTGGCGCCGCGCAATGATGGAGGACAGGTCGTGGTCAATCTGCACTTCCATCGCATTGACCCGGTGCTCGTTTTCCGAAACCTGGTTGGCTGCTTCCATGCTGAATTGCGACAAGGCATAAATGGCCTGGTGAATTTGTGACTCCACCAAACCGCCCAGCTCCATGACCTGGGCCGAGACGGAGGTTAATTCGCTATCGAATTGGGTGGACAAGTGTTTGTCTGTCATGGGTTTTTTCCTGGTGTGTCTATGTGTCTACGTGCCTTGGCTGTACCTTAGCCGAATCGTCCGGTAATGTAGTCTTCCGTTTCTTTTCGATTGGGTTTGAAGAACATTTGTTCGGTTGCGCCAAACTCCATCAAATCACCGAGGTACATGTAGGCCGTATGGTCGCTGCACCGTGCCGCCTGCTGCATGTTGTGGGTGACGATGACCACGGTGTAGTCGGCTTTGAGTTCCACGATCAGTTCTTCGATCTTGGCGGTTGAAATCGGGTCCAGCGCGGAGCAAGGTTCGTCAAGCAACAACACTTCCGGCTTGATGGCAATGCCGCGCGCAATGCACAGGCGCTGCTGCTGTCCGCCGGACAGGCTTGCGCCGCTTTGATGAAGCTTGTCCTTGACTTCGTTCCACAACGCGGCCTTGTGTAAGGCCCACTCGACGCGCTCTTCCATATCGGTGGCGTCCAGCGACTCGAACAGTTTGACGCCAAAAGCCACGTTGTCAAAGATCGACATGGGAAAAGGTGTCGGCTTTTGAAACACCATGCCGACCTTGGCGCGTAAGAGCGCCACATCTTCCTTGCTGGTCAGCAGGTCTTGTCCGTCCAGCATTACCTGGCCTTGCGCACGCTGTTCGGGATAGAGTTCGTACATGCGGTTCAACACCCGTAGCAAGGTGGATTTACCACAACCGGATGGGCCGATGAAGGCGGTGACCTTGTTTTCTGGAATATCCAGATTGATACTCTTGAGGGCGTGAAACTTGCCGTAGTAAAAGTTCAAGTCCCGAACGGCGATTTTGGTTTTGGTGGGCGTTGCGGTATGCATAAATTCAGAGTTTGTTGCGGGTCAGCACGCGCGCCAGAATATTGAGCGCCAGCACAGCAGCTGTAATAAGAAACACGCCAGCCCAGGCCAGTTTTTGCCAGTTTTCGTAGGGGCTCATGGCAAACTTGAAAATCGTCACCGGCAAACTGGCCATGGGTTCGCGCAAATTGCTGGTCCAGAACTGGTTGCTCAAGGCGGTAAACAGCAAGGGTGCTGTTTCACCGGCAATACGCGCCACAGCCAGCAGAATGCCGGTAATCACTCCGGCACGCGCCGCACGCAGGGTAATGCTTAGAGTCACTTTCCACTTGGGCGCGCCCAGGGCATAAGCCGCTTCACGCAGCGCGGAGGGGACGAGCTGCAGCATGTTTTCGGTGGTGCGGATGACCACCGGAACGACAATCAGCGATAAGGCCACGACACCGGCATAACCGGAAAATGATTTGAAGTGCGCCACCACCACCGCATAGACGAAGAGTCCAATCACGATGGACGGCGCCGAGAGCAGGATGTCGTTGACAAAGCGGGTAAGTGTCGCCAGCCAGCCCTTGGTATCAAACTCGACCAGATAGATGCCTGCCAGTATCCCGATGGGCGTTGCCAGGCAGGTCGCCAGCACCACCATCACCAGAGAGCCGAAAATGGCGTTGGCCAGTCCGCCTTCTTCGTTGGGCGGTGGTGTCATCTGGGTGAAGGTGGCCAGTGTGAGGCCTTCAAAGCCGAGCCGGATGGTTTCCCACAATATCCAGAACAACCAGAAGAGGCCAAAGGCCATGGCAACGAGCGCCAGGATGGTGGCGATCTGGTTGATACGCTTGCGCCGCGCAAACTTGGCGGCCCTGGCTGCCAGCAACACGGAAGGCTCCACAGGGATCGTGTTCATGTCTGGGCTCCTTCACCCTTGCGCAACTGTGCCAGCAGCAGCTTGGAAAGTGTCAGGATCACAAAGGTAATGAAGAACAACACCAGCCCCAGGTACATCAGCGCGGCCTGGTGCAGACCTTCCGCCGCTTCGGCAAACTCGTTGGCCAGGGCCGAGGTGATGCTGTTGGCAGCCTGAAACAGACTCAGTGAATCCAGCTGGTTGAAGTTGCCAATCACAAAGGTGACGGCCATGGTCTCGCCAATGGCCCGCCCCAGGCCCAGCATGATGCCGCCAATGACGCCGGTTTTGGTATAGGGCAAGACCACTTTGGAAACCACTTCCCACGTGGTTGCGCCCAGACCGTAAGCCGATTCTTTCAACAAATGGGGTGTTACTTCGAACACATCACGCATCACCGCAGAAATAAACGGGATGATCATGATGGCCAGAATGATGCCCGCTGACAAAATGCCGATACCGACCGGCGGACCGGAAACCAGCGCCCCCAGGTAAGGCACACCCTTGAAGGCTGCCTGGAGCGGCTGCTGCACATAGGTCGCCAGAACGGGGCCAAACACCAGCAAACCCCACATGCCATACACAATCGAAGGCACTGCTGCCAGCAACTCAATGGCTGTTCCCAGCGGACGCTTGAGCCAGGCGGGCGACAACTCGGTCAGGAACAGGGCAATCCCGAAGCTGATGGGAACGGCGATCACCAGGGCGATCAGGGACGTGGACAGCGTGCCGTAAATCATGACCAGTCCGCCGTACTGGTTTTGTACCGGGTCCCATACCGTGCTGGTCAGAAACGAGAAGCCATACTTGTCAATGGCGGGCCAGGCACTGATGCTCAGGCTTGCCAGAATAGCCAGCAGCAACAGCAAGGTGGCCAGTGCCGCAGCCTTGGCAGCCCAGGCAAAGATACGGTCCGCCACCACGCCATAGCGGGCTCTTTTGATGGGAGATGGTTGGTGCGCGGCGATGGGTACCATGCTTGGGGAGACCTCCATTGACGAAGCCCCGTGTGCCAGTGTTGCGGACGTTGCGGACATTGCGGACATTGCGGTCGTGCTTTCGCGTATGTGCCGGTTTACTTGAACGCGACGGGTTTGCCGTTATTGTCCTTGATCTCGCCCCAGGCTTTTTCAATGGTCTCGACCACGGGCTTGGGCATGGGCACATAGTCCAGGTCAGCGGCTACCTTGTCGCCGTTCTTGTAGGCCCAACTGAAGAACTTGAGTACCTCGGTGGCGTTGGCGGGCTTGTCCTGCTTGGTGTGCATCAGGATGAACGTGGCTCCCGTGATGGGCCAGGCGTCTTTGCCGGGCTGGTTGGTCAGAATCTGGTAGAACGTCTTGTTCCAGTCAGCACCAGCGGCTGCGGCCTTGAAGGAGTCATCCTCGGGTTTGACGAAGGTTCCGGCAGAATTTTGCACCAGCGCATAGTTCAGCTTGTTTTGCTTGACGTAGGAGTATTCCACATAGCCCAGCGCATTGGGCAGACGTGCGACAAAGGCTGCCACGCCTTCGTTGCCCTTGCCACCAGCACCCACTGGCCAGTTGACGGCAGTGCCTTCGCCCACCTTGGTCTTCCACTCGGCGTTGACCTTGCTCAGGTAGTTGGTGAAGATGAAAGTCGTGCCGGAACCGTCGGCGCGGCGCACCTGGGCAATGTCCGCATCCGGCAGGTTCAGTCCCGGATTCAGTGCCTTGATCGCGGGATCATTCCATTTGGAGACCTTGCCCAGAAAAATGTCACCCAGCAGCGCGCCGGTCAACTTGAGCTGGCCGGGTTCAATGCCCTTGATGTTGATGATGGGCACCACGCCGCCGAGTACGGTCGGGAACTGCATCTGTCCCTTGGTTTTGAGCACCTCGTCGGTTTGCGGCATGTCCGAGGCACCAAAATCGACGGTTTTGGAGTCAATCTGTTGATGCCACCTCCGGAGCCTATCGACTGGTAGTTGACCTTGACACCCGTGGCCTTGTTGTAGTCCGACGCCCATTTGGCATAAATCGGCGCTGGAAAGGTAGCACCCGCGCCGGTGACTTCCTGCGCATGGACAGCGCCAGTGAACCCTGCGGAGAAAGCGGTGACCAGTGTGAGCAGCGGTAGCTTGAAAGCGATTTGCATACAAAATCCTTGAGTGCTTGGTTGGGAATAACCCGCGTACTTTAAGAAAGTTGTGTGACATTACTGTGACAAAGGTTTTGTCGGTCTTGGTCCAGGAGCTGCAGCAGGCCGGGTTTTGGGGGGATTTCCGGGATGTCTGAGGTTGGAAGGTTTGAACCCATTCAGGCTTGATGTGCCCGAACCAGTGGCAAGGATAGAGATTGCGGGTGACAGCTTCGTGACAAATGTTCGGCTGCAATGCCTATGAGAACCTGCCTTGCCGATGGGGCTTTACTCTTCCTGGTTTTTTGCCGGGCGCCCGGTTTTCAGGTTGGGTACTGCGTTGATGGCGGCGAGGAAGTCGGCATCGGGCATGGCCGCCAGCGCCTTGATGCCCGCCCGGATTAACTCCGTCTTTTTCACAGGAGCTGCCAGTTTGGCGGCACGCAGTTTCATGCTGTCGATGACAGCAAACTCCAGTTTGGGCATGGTGAAGCTATCGCGGACCAATTTCGGTTTCTTCTCTTTAACAGGCTCCGCTGCTGCGGGCTTGGCTTTTTTCTTGACTGGAACAGGCTTTTTAGTAACGGAAGCCGCTACAGAAACGGACTTTGCCGATACCTTTGGCGTTGGCTTGCGAACTGACTTCGTTGTCGGTTTGGACTCTGGTGCAGAGGGCGTGGTGGTGGTTTCGTTGTCTGAGCTTGACATGGACATCCTTTTGATAAAACGGTATATACAGTTTACATTATTGTTTCCGTTGAATCAAGTTTTGCCTCAAGCGACACGGGAGCATCGCTCCAGTAAATCAATTCCAGCCGACCATTCAGGTGTTCCACCAGTGCGCTACGGCTTTCGACCCAATCGCCATCGTTGCAATAGAGCGTACCGTTGATCATGCGCATTTCGGCGCGGTGGATATGGCCACAGACCACGCCGTCATGGCCGCGCGCGCGGGCCTCGTGCGCCACGGCCACTTCAAAGTCGGTCACATAATTGAGTGCCTTTTTGACTTTGTGCTTGAGGTAGGCCGACAAGGACCAGTAGGGCCAGCCCAGGCGCGTGCGCAGCCGGTTCAGATGGCGATTGAGTTCCAGGGTCACCTCGTACAGGTTGTCGCCCAGATACGCCAGCCACCGGGCGCATTGGACAACGCCATCGAAATAGTCGCCATGAATGACCCAGAGTTTGCGCCCATCCAGCGTGGTGTGCACCGCTTCTTCGAGCACGTCGATGCCGCCAAACTGGTTTCCTACAAAAGCGCGGGCAAATTCATCGTGGTTTCCGGGGATGAAAATCACCTTGCAGCCTTTGCGCGCACGGCGCAAGAGCTTTTGCACCACGTCATTGTGCTCCTGCGGCCAAAACCAGCGCTTGCGCAGTTGCCAGCCGTCCACAATGTCACCCGCCAAGTACAGGTAGTCGCTGGGATGGGTGCGCAAGAACTCCAGCAATGCCGTGGCCTGGCAGCCTGCGGTTCCCAGATGGATGTCGGATATGAAAATGGCGCGCACGTGCAAGGCGGTTTGTGCGTTCGCGCTTTCAGTTGGCATCGCAGCCTGTCTTCGGATACGGTGCCGATACCGCCGTCAGCCAGGGCCTGGTGCCCGCTTTAAAGTGCAACCCACCGGGGCTATTGGCAAGAAACTGGGCCGTGCGGCTCAAAATGCGCACGCATTGCTCTTCAAAGTGGTAGCCTGCGGGCAAGGAAGACAGATGACTCTTGTGGTTTTGATCGTTGGTACTGATGGTTTGCATAAGAATTGCGCGAAATCCGTGTGTTTGTGATGCGGCAATTCTGCAAGGCATGCATGTCGTTATGACGAAGTTTTCATGTCATTTTGGTGAAACCGTGGCACAGAAGGAGGTCGCCAACTGTCACATGCTTGTAATAATTCGCAGCAAATAATGCAGCATGCCACGTTCAAAATTTCCAACCCCAAAGTCCATCGCATCCAGGGCAGGCAGAAAGCCCCCCAAGGATTCGAACCCGAATACCGCAGTCTGCCTTTCGCTCATTGAAAAATTGTCGACCCTGCAGCGCACCATGCTGGAGCGTGAGGCTGCCATGCGGCCCGAACTCGCACGGGTGTCTTCCCAATACCAGGAGAGTGCGCGCAACCTGATTCACTATCTGGCGCTGCGTGTGGATGACCTTCGGCCCATTCAGGAACAGTTGGCCTGGCTGGGACTGTCATCCCTGGGACGATCCGAATCCCATGTGCTGGCCAGTTTGAACAAGGTGCTGGGTCTACTGCATCGGCTCACGGGTCAAATCTGGGTCGATAAGTCCGAAGAAGAACCAGCGGGTAGTATCAGCAGTCGGCGTTTGCTCGAAAGCCATACCGTCGAGCTGCTCGGCAAGGCACCCGAGGGGCGGCCCGTGCGCATCATGGTGACGCTGCCGTCGAATGCCGCAGTGGACTACAGCGTGGTGCGTGAACTGGTGGATGCCGGAATGGACATTGCGCGTATCAATTGTGCGCACGACTGTGGCGAAGACTGGAAAGCGATGGCGGCCAACGTGCGCCGCGCCGCCAAGGCCGTGCAGCGCGACGTGCGGATATTGATGGATCTGGGCGGCCCGAAAATCAGAACCGGCGAAGTCGCGCCACGTCCGCCGGTTTTGCGTCTGCGCCCCAAACGGGACGAATACGGCAGGGCGTACCGTCCTTTTCGCCTGGGAATCCAGCGCAATGCGCAGACCCCGCACAACGTATTTTCCGATGTGGATGCCTGTATCGGGGTGGATGCCAACTGGCTGGTGCATTTGCGCGTGGGCATGCAGATCGACTTTGCCGATGCGCGTGGCGCCAAGCGGCACTTGCTGGTGGTGCAATGCGATGCGCATGGAGCGGTTGCGGAATGTATCAAGACGGCCTATCTGACACCGGAAGTCAGCCTGCGCATCAAGGATGCCGAGGGAAAGGGGGCGCTATCGACCCTGGCCGAACACATCGACTATCTGCCAGGCGTCATCCATCTCCACCGGGGCGACACCATGTACGTGACCAAGGATGGTCTGGGCGGCGCGGCAAGTATGGGCGATGGGGATGAAGACCCGGTGCGGGAGGTGGCGCACATCGCCTGCACCTTGCCCCAGGTGATAGATCAGGTGCATGTGGGCGAGCGCATCTGGTTTGACGATGGCCGCATCGGTGGCATCATCCGCCGCATCGGTACAGACCGGCTGGAAGTGGAGATCACCCACGCGCGCGAGGGCGGTGAAAAACTGGTCGGCGACAAAGGCATCAATCTGCCGGACAGTGAACTAAGCCTGCCAGCGCTGACCGCAAAGGATGTGCAGGATTTATCGGTCGCGGCCACGGTTGCGGACATGGTGGGACTCTCGTTCGTACAGCAACCGCAGGACGTTTACCTGTTGCGCGAACAGCTCAACCAGCGGGGGCGCAGCGACATCGGCATTGTGCTCAAGATCGAAACGCTCAAGGGTTTTGAGAATCTGCCCGAGCTGATGCTGGCGGCCATGTCGGGTGACTGCGCCGGGGTCATGATCGCGCGCGGCGACCTGGCCGTCGAATGCGGCTATGAGCGTCTGGCCGAAGTGCAGGAAGAGATTCTCTGGTGCGCCGAAGCCGCCCACATGCCCGTCATCTGGGCCACCCAGGTGCTGGAGACGCTGGCCAAAACTGGCTTGCCGTCGCGCGCCGAAATTTCCGATGCCGGTCTGGGCGTGCGTGCCGAGTGCGTGATGCTGAACAAGGGTCCGTATATCACCGCAGCCATACGCACCCTGGACGATATTCTGCGGCGCATGGCACACCACCAGGCAAAAAAACGCTCCTTGCTACGGGCCTTGCGTGCCTGGAACGACTCGAAAATCGTCAATCCCGAGCAGCAGCAGGATATGCAAACAGTGTAGCCTTGGAAGGGCCAAAAGTTGGAGAAAAACTTAGGGTAAGTTTGGACGCATATCCCTTAATGCGTGCTCGCAGAAACTGACGGCAAAACACGTGATGCCAGAACCTCATCGACGCGATTGCGATCCATATCGACCACTTCAAATTCCCAGTCACCAACCTTGAATTTTTCGGCGCGTTTCGGGATTCGTCCCATTGACGTGACGACGAAACCACCGACGGTGTGGTAGCGCCCCTGCGCTTCATGGTCCAAGACCGTGATACCGAGCTTTTCCATCATTTCATCTATCGGCAAAAGACCGTCGAGCAACCATGAACCGTCGTCCCGTTGCACTGCCAGTGCCTGATCCGGATTCATGGCGCCGGGCATCATGTCCCCGGCCACGGTTTCGAACAGGTCACTCAGGGTCACAATGCCCTCGGTCACTCCAAACTCATTGACGACGAAGGCAAAATCTGCATTTTGCTGGCAAAAGATGCGCAGCAATTCGATCAGCGTCAAGGATGATGGCACAAAGACAGGGGGATTCATCGGCAGATCGGCAAAATGGAACTCACCAGAAAGTGCGGCCTTGAGAACGGAGCGGCTTTCTGCGAGGCCTAGCACTTGCTCGATTCCACCTTTGCAGATCGGGTAACGTCCATGCGGTGCCGCGCGAATGGTGTTGAGGTTATCAGCGTGGGGCAGAGTGAGGTCAATCCAGGCAACATCTTTGATCGGAATCATCACTGCGCCGAGGTGGCGATCTTCCAGCCGAAACACATTCCACAACAGGTGACTTTGCTCCTTGCCGATCAAGCCAGATTGCTCACTTTCATCCACCAAAGCCAGTATGTCTTCAACACCGGTCACCGCCGGGGCCGACCGCAGTGGTAGCAAGGCAAGCACGCGGTCGGCTGACCACGAGAGTAACCGAATCGCTGGTTCCAGAAATAGGATGAACAAGCGCATAAAGGGTGCGACCCCTTTGGCCACCTCTTCCGGGTAGGCCAGGGCGATGCGTTTGGGAATAATTTCACCAAAAACAATGGCTGCGGCGGTTATCACCGTGATGGTCAGGGTAAAAGCGATGGCGCCACTGTAGATCGTCAGTGCTGGCAGGTAGGTCACGATGAATGTTGACAAATGGGCCGCCAGCGCTTCTTCGCCAAAAATGCCTGATAGAAGACTGGCTGTGGTCAAACCGGTCTGGGTGGCGGCGATAAAGTGGCTGGGACGGATCTTGATGGATATTGCGCAAGCTGCAGACTTGTCACCAGCATCCGCCATTTGTTGAAGGCGAGATTTGCGGGAAGCGGCCAGGGCCATCTCAGCCAGGGCGAAAAACCCGCAGGTGGCAATCAGCAGTAGCAAAATGAATAGGGGTGCCATCCAGAAAACTGTTTGATGCGTGCTTTTGAAAAGGGTTAAATTATTTTGATTGGGACGCTGTTCGAAGATTTTGACGGCCTTTTTAACTGGGACAAAAACTGCTGGCTACCCATGGTATCTGAAAGCCCACTTTGACACGCGCCTCCCGAAGATGGCCTGGACTGGAGAAGAGAAATTTGTAGCCACTGTCGTGAGCACTTGCCATGCGTGTGTTAAAGATGGGCTAAGTGGCAATGTCGCCAGGCACGCACCTGACGCGCAACCCAGGGACCATCGTCAAGCGGCAAGTCATGACCGGCGCTCGGATGCTCGACAAAATCGGTCTGCCAGAGCTGCGCCAACTGGCGCGAGCAGTCTGGCGACACGAGGTGGTCATTGGCGCTGGCAAGCACCAGCAGTGGCGGTGTTGGTTTGCACGTCGGTGCCAGATAGCGGCTTGCGGCCCATAGCTGGCGTAGCGCGTTGTCGTGCGATACCGGGCATTCTTTGCGCCATTGGGTCCAATCCGCCACGATTTGCGCGCGATTTGCTGCCTTTTCTGCCAGATTGCTGGTCATGCGCAAAATGTTGTTCTCCCAGTCGCTCTCATTGGTACCAAACAGCAGCAGTTTGAGAATGACAGGGTAGTTGGCTGGACGTAACCGTTGGTAAAACGGGTTGAATGGCCGCAGACTGGTGTTGATCAATACGCAAGCGGCAATTTCTTCCGGATAACGGGCCGCCCAATCAACACTCACCATGGCTCCGAGCGACATGGCGAGCACATGGTAGGGCGGCGGGCATTGGCGTGCGCGTAGTTCGTTGCGGCAATAGTCCACCATCGTGGGGATGGTTGCGGGACTTTGCATGGGGTACAGGCGTCCGTTGCCGGGCAGATCAAGCAGCACGATGTCCGCCTCGGGAAACGCGCGCTGGAACACGGCGGGGAATTCGCCCCAATGGCGGCCGTCGCGTGTCAGGCCACGCAGGAATATCCAGCGGCTCATGCGGGCGTGTGTCCGTACCACAACGCGAGGGCATCCTGGCGCAGGCGTTCGCGTTTGGTGTTATCCGGTAGCCAGCGGTGGCGCGAGATGGCGGCGTCAACGAGAAAATCGAACCATGGGAGATGCCTTCGTAATACGCGCTGCTGGCGATGCGCAATCAGCGGGTTGAATATTCCATGACGTGAGAAAAGCTGATAGGGATTCTTTTTGACCCATAGCCATGACCCCAATTCGAGAGTCAGTGGCAGAAAAATGCGCTCGCCGCTTGCATCGGCCTGGTACGCTTGCCGATACAAATAATCCCAAAGATCACCGTGGGTCAGATATTGCTGACTTTGTGGTTCGAATACGTATTTGTGGTGCGGGTAGGAATCGTCGTATATCCCTTTTAACGCATGAATTTCGGGCAGATGTTCTATCGGTGTTGTGGTGTGCGCATACGGAAACCAGATACGGTCGCGCAAGCCAAAACCCGAATGGCAGTCAACAGACACGCTGAATTGGTGTGATAACAGTTCGTGCTCGACTACATGGCAGACGGCTTTGTTTTCGGCCTCCATCGGCGCGTCCTGTACGCCACGAAACCACGGCAGTGCGCGACTGAAGCGGTGTCCACCCAGCATGAAGGGAACCTGCTCTTGTGCCTCAAGCGGCGCGTTGCGCATCAAGTCGATGCCATTGGGGTTGGATCGTTTGCCGTGCAACATGCCGCCAGGATTGATGAGCGGCATGAAAACGAGCCGCGTTGACTCCAGTCGCCGGTGCAGCGCACTATCCCAACGCAAACGCGTAACCAGATTGTTCAGATAGGCCAGGACGACGGCTGTGCCGATACGCTCCAGTCCGTGAAAACCGCCGAAAAATCCAACAGTCGGCAGCTCTGGTGCAGGGTTGCCCAGGGCGATTGAATAGAGCGGAAGGTGCGCACCTTTTGCATCGATTCGACAAATTTCCTGTACCTCAAGATACCTCGCTCCGGCATCGAGAATCCGCTCCAGTTCCGTCAGTTCAGGAAAGTTTGCTATCGACATTATTGGTCTGCCTTGGCAAGGACACGCAGCAACCACTCACGCCACATTCTGTTATGGACATCAATTCGTAACATACATTCGTCAAACTGCGCAAAATGCACGAATTGAACCGCACTGAATTTGATTATAAAGAAAAACGGTATAAACTATACATATCGTTTTTCGCTTTAACTTAGGGGCAACCATGTTTTATTCTTCGGATTTGAATGGCGCTAGTCGAGGCAGGTTCATCGCAACATGGATGCAACGGCTATTTGCCATGCTAACGGGGCACCATCAGCTACACATGCCTGAACCCATCGGAATGTTTGCGGGTTCACTTCTGGAGCGCACGTACTGGGACCATCGGTAATCTGTGGGTCCAGAGTAAGGTCAATAGACGAGTGGTGGCCGGGTGTGTGTTCTGCGTTGCGCTTGATAGTCGGTTGGCACCATCGTTCCTTCGGGCGTGGCCGTGAGGCGGTATCCGGCTCCGCGCACGGTTTCTATCATGGCAGCGCCACCAGCTCGCCCGAGCGATTCGCGCAAACGCTTGATGTGGACATCGACTGTGCGTTCATCGATGTACACATGGTCACCCCAAACTTTATCGAGTAATCGGCCTCGACTGTGCACGCATTCGGCATGGCCCATCAGGTAGTGCAGCAGTTTGAATTCAGTTGGCCCGAGTTTCACGGGTATGGTTTTGTAGGAAACGCGGTAGGTTTCTGGATCGAGATTCAGGTCACCAATAAATAGCTTCTCCCCGTGCGACTCGGGTGTGCGTCGCCGGAATACAGCACGAATACGGGCCAGCAGTTCTTTGGTCGAGAATGGTTTAACGACGTAGTCATCAGCACCTGCATCAAGACCAGAAACCCGGTCTGATTCACCTCCACGTGCGGTCAACATGATCAAGGGTACATTCTTGGTGCGTGCTTGTTGTGTTCGCCAACGCTTAGCCAACGTCAGACCGGTTTCGCCAGGCAACATCCAGTCCAGGAGTATCAGGTCAGGTACAGCAGCGTCGATTTCGCGCTGGGCCGCAACGCCATCCTCGGCCCAGATGGGGCAAAACCCGTGGTGTCTGAGATTGATAACGATGAGTTCTGCAATCGCAGCTTCGTCTTCGACGACCAATACGGAGGGGGTAGTTTTCATTGCAGTTTGGATGCGATGTTTTCCCGAGATACATGGCGCACATCCTCGCCCTTGACTACATAGATGACGAATTCGGCAATATTTTTGGCGTGGTCGCCAATGCGTTCGATGGCCTTGGCGATGAACAATAGGTCCAGGCAGGGCGAAATCATGCGCGAGTCTTCCATCATGTAGGTAATGAGCTTACGCACGAAACCATCAAATTTCTGATCGATCTGGTGATCGTCTTTCAGAAGTGCCATGGCTGCCTCGACATCCAGCCGGGCAAACGCATCCAGCGTTTTCTTGAGCAAGCCCGAGGCCAGCTCAGCGGCCACGCGCAACTCCAGCGAAGGCAGTGAGCGTGGTGTAGCAGTCTGGATGATGGAGCGCACCATGCGGGCGATTTTTTCGGCCTCATCACCAACACGCTCCAGATTGGCCGTAGTCTTGGAGATAGAGATCAACAGGCGCAAATCACGTGCGGTAGGCTGGCGCTGTCCGATAATAGAAAACAGCTCATGATCAATGGAAACTTCCATCGCATTGACACGATGTTCATTCTCGGAAACATGGTTGGCAACTTCCATGTTGAATTGCGACAAGGCATAAATGGCCTGGTGGATTTGAGACTCCACCAAACCGCCCAGTTCCATAAGCTGGGTCGAGACCAAGGTCAATTCGCTGTCGAACTGGGTAGATAAATGCTTTTCGGTCATGTGCTTCCTTTGTGGCTGCCTATGGTGCGACGCGCAGTAGATCAACCGAATCGTCCGGTAATGTAGTCTTCCGTTTCTTTTCGATTGGGTTTGAAGAACATTTGTTCGGTTGCGCCAAACTCCATCAGATCACCGAGGTACATGTAGGCCGTATGGTCGCTGCACCGTGCCGCCTGCTGCATGTTGTGGGTGACGATGACCACGGTGTAGTCGGCTTTGAGTTCCACAATCAGTTCTTCGATCTTGGCGGTTGAAATCGGGTCCAGTGCGGAGCAAGGCTCGTCAAGTAACAACACTTCCGGTTTGATGGCAATGCCGCGCGCAATGCACAGGCGCTGCTGCTGCCCGCCGGACAGGCTGGCACCGCTTTGATTGAGCTTGTCCTTGACTTCGTTCCACAACGCGGCCTTGTGTAAGGCCCACTCGACGCGCTCTTCCATATCGGTGGTGTCCAGCGACTCGAACAGTTTGACGCCAAAAGCCACGTTGTCAAAGATCGACATGGGAAAAGGTGTCGGCTTTTGAAACACCATGCCGACCTTGGCGCGTAAGAGCGCCACATCTTCCTTGCTGGTCAGCAGGTCTTGTCCGTCCAGCATTACCTGGCCTTGCGCACGCTGTTCGGGATAGAGTTCGTACATGCGGTTCAACACCCGTAGCAAGGTGGATTTGCCACAACCGGATGGGCCGATAAAGGCCGTGACCTTGTGTTCCGGTATATCCAGATTGATACTCTTGAGGGCGTGGAACTTGCCGTAGTAAAAGTTCAGGTCCCGAATGGCGATTTTGGTTTTGGTGGGCGTTGCGGTATGCATAAATTCAGAGTTTGTTGCGGGTCAGTACGCGCGCCAGAATATTGAGCGCCAGCACAGCAGCTGTAATAAGAAACACGCCCGCCCAGGCCAGTTTTTGCCAGTTCTCGTAGGGGCTCATGGCAAACTTGAAAATCGTCACCGGCAAACTGGCCATGGGTTCGCGCAAATTGCTGGTCCAGAACTGGTTGCTCAAGGCGGTAAACAGCAAGGGTGCTGTTTCACCGGCAATACGCGCCACAGCCAGCAGAATGCCGGTAATCACCCGGCACGCGCCGCACGCAGGGTAATGCTTAGAGTCACTTTCCACTTGGGCGCGCCCAGGGCATAAGCCGCTTCACGCAGCGCGGAGGGGACGAGCTGCAGCATGTTTTCGGTGGTGCGGATGACCACCGGAACGACAATCAGCGATAAGGCCACGACACCGGCATAACCGGAAAATGATTTGAAGTGCGCCACCACCACCGCATAGACGAAGAGTCCAATCACGATGGACGGCGCCGAGAGCAGGATGTCGTTGACAAAGCGGGTAAGTGTCGCCAGCCAGCCCTTGGTATCAAACTCGACCAGATAGATGCCTGCCAGTATCCCGATGGGCGTTGCCAGGCAGGTCGCCAGCACCACCATCACCAGAGAGCCGAAAATGGCGTTGGCCAGTCCGCCTTCTTCGTTGGGCGGTGGTGTCATCTGGGTGAAGGTGGCCAGTGTGAGGCCTTCAAAGCCGAGCCGGATGGTTTCCCACAATATCCAGAACAACCAGAAGAGGCCAAAGGCCATGGCAACGAGCGCCAGGATGGTGGCGATCTGGTTGATACGCTTGCGCCGCGCAAACTTGGCGGCCCTGGCTGCCAGCAACACGGAAGGCTCCACAGGGATCGTGTTCATGTCTGGGCTCCTTCACCCTTGCGCAACTGTGCCAGCAGCAGCTTGGAGAGGGACAAAACTACGAAGGTGATGAAGAACAGCACCAGCCCCAGGTACATCAGCGCCGCCTGGTGCAAGCCTTCAGCCGCTTCGGCAAACTCGTTGGCCAGGGCCGAAGTGATGCTGTTGGCGGCTTGAAACAGACTCAGCGAATCCAGCTGGTTGAAGTTGCCAATCACAAAGGTGACGGCCATGGTCTCGCCAATGGCCCGCCCCAGGCCCAGCATGATGCCGCCAATGACGCCGGTTTTGGTATAGGGCAAGACCACTTTGGAAACCACTTCCCACGTGGTTGCGCCCAGACCGTAAGCCGATTCTTTCAACAAATGGGGTGTTACTTCGAACACATCGCGCATCACCGCAGAAATAAACGGGATGATCATGATGGCCAGAATGATGCCCGCTGACAAAATGCCGATACCGACCGGCGGACCGGAAACCAGCGCCCCCAGGTAAGGCACACCCTTGAAGGCTGCCTGGAGCGGCTGCTGCACATAGGTCGCCAGCACCGGGCCAAACACCAGCAGCCCCCACATGCCATACACAATCGACGGCACTGCTGCCAGCAACTCAATGGCTGTTCCCAGCGGACGCTTGAGCCAGGCGGGCGACAACTCGGTTAGAAAAAGGGCAATCCCGAAGCTGATGGGAACGGCGATCACCAGGGCGATCAGGGACGTGGACAGCGTGCCGTAAATCATGACCAGTCCGCCGTACTGGTTTTGCACCGGGTCCCATACCGTGCTGGTCAGAAACGAGAAGCCATACTTGTCAATGGCGGGCCAGGCACTGATGCTCAGGCTTGCCAGAATAGCCAGCAGCAACAGCAAGGTGGCAAAGGCCGCAGCCTTGGCAGCCCAGGCAAAGATACGGTCCGCCACCACGCCATAGCGGGCTCTTTTGATGGGAGAGGGTTGGTGCGTGGCGATGGGTACCATGCTTGGGGAGACCTCCATTGACGAAGCCCCGTGTGCCAGTGTTGCGGACGTTGCGGACATTGCGGTCGTGCTTTCGCGTATGTGCCGGTTTACTTGAAGGCGACGGGTTTGCCGTTATTGTCCTTGATCTCGCCCCAGGCTTTTTCAATGGTCTCCACCACGGGCTTGGGCATGGGCACATAGTCCAGGTCAGCGGCTACCTTGTCGCCGTTCTTGTAGGCCCAGCTGAAGAACTTGAGTACCTCGGTGGCGTTGGCGGGCTTGTCCTGTTTGGTGTGCATCAGGATGAACGTGGCTCCCGTGATGGGCCAGGCGTCCTTGCCAGGCTGGTTGGTCAGAATCTGGTAGAACGTCTTGTTCCAGTCGGCACCGGCTGCTGCGGCCTTGAAGGAGTCATCCTCGGGTTTGACGAAGGTGCCGGCAGAATTTTGCACCAGCGCATAGTTCAGCTTGTTTTGCTTGACGTAGGAGTATTCCACATAGCCCAGTGCATTGGGCAGACGTGCCACAAAGGCCGCCACGCCTTCGTTGCCCTTGCCACCAGCACCCACCGGCCAGTTGACGGCAGTGCCTTCGCCCACCTTGGTCTTCCACTCGGCGTTGACCTTGCTCAGGTAGTTGGTGAAAATGAAAGTCGTGCCGGAACCGTCGGCGCGGCGTACCTGGGCAATGTCTGCATCCGGCAGGTTCAGTCCCGGATTCAGTGCCTTGATCGCTGGATCATTCCATTTGGAGACCTTGCCCAGAAAGATGTCGCCCAGCAGCGCGCCGGTCAGTTTGAGCTGGCCCGGTTCAATGCCCTTGATGTTGATGATGGGCACCACGCCACCGAGTACGGTCGGGAACTGCATCTGCCCCTTGGTCTTGAGCACTTCGTCGGTCTGCGGCATGTCCGAGGCACCAAAATCCACGGTTTTGGAGTCAATCTGCTTGATGCCACCTCCGGAGCCTATCGACTGGTAGTTGACCTTGACACCCGTGGCCTTGTTGTAGTCCGACGCCCATTTGGCATAAATCGGCGCTGGAAAGGTAGCACCCGCGCCGGTGACTTCCTGCGCATGGACAGCGCCAGTGAACCCTGTGGAGAAAGCGGCGGCCAGTGTGAGCAGCGGTAGCTTGAAAGCGATTTGCATACAAAATCCTTGAGTGCTTGGTTGGATAAGGCGCTTACTTTAAGAAAAGTGTGTGACATTACTGTGACACTGCGTTGGCCTGGTACAGCGCGCCGTAAATTGTTTGGGTAAGCCGTCCACAAAATCAAACACCTTGGTTTGCAAAAAACATAGCTACTCCCGCTTATCCCATAAGGCGTACAGCCAGATTTGCCTTGAATTTTGCCCTTCAAAACGGGTCAAGGTGATGCTGATGCCGCCATGAGGCATCAAAACGGGCCGTTTTCAGGTGTTTTTGCATGGCAAATCGGGCTGTAAGCCTTATGGGATAAGCGGTAGCAGCTATTGTATCAGGAGCACTTTGGCTTTGGCTGGGAGTATCCCGGAGCCTGTCGCAATGCCGTGCTGTCCCGCTTTAAGTGGGAAGCCGGGCGTCACACCAAGGCGATTCAGAATTTGCTGAAATCTTTGTCACATAAATGTCATAGAACTTTCTTAAAGTGCAGCCACCATTTGGAGGTAATTCTTATGTTGGCCATTGAACCGCGACACCTCTCCAGCACAGATATGCAAACGGGGAGTCAAGCGGGAAATCGTTTTGCTGCTGTTGACCTGGGTTCCAACAGTTTTCGTATGGAAATCGGGCGCTTTGAGCATGGGGATTTCAGGCGCATCGAATACATCAAGGAAACGGTACGCCAAGGGGCCGGGCTGGATGCGGATCGGAATCTGACGCCCCAAGCCATGCAGCTCGGATGGGATTGTCTGGCGCGCTTTGGTGAGCGCCTGGCGGGTTTTAACCCCTCTGAAGTACGGGCAGTTGCCACGCAAACCCTGCGCGAAGCCCGCAATCGGGATGATTTTCTGCTACGTGCCAACGAGCTCCTGGGCTTTCCCATCAACGTGATTTCAGGCCGGGAAGAAGGACGCCTGATCTACCAGGGCGTGGCCTACATGTTGCCAGAAAGCCAGGAGCGCAGGCTGGTTATCGATATTGGTGGCCGGTCTACCGAATTGATTCTTGGGCTGGGGACGACCCCGCGCGTCATGGAGTCGTTCCGGGTGGGCTGCACTGCCTGGTCGAAACGCTTTTTTCCAGACGGCCAGTTCACTAAAAGAGCCTTTGAAGTCGCTGAAATAGCCGCAATGGCGGTGATGGATGAAGCTTTTGAGGCTTACCACCCGGATAACTGGGACATCGCGTATGGATCGGCAGGTACCGTGAGCGCCATCGATGGCATTTTGCTGGCATCGGGTTGGCACGATGGTGCCATCACCCAAAAGGGGCTGGACTGGCTGCAGGAGCGGCTGATAGCGGCGCAAAGCGTGGAGCGGCTGCGTATGGCTGGTTTGCGCGAAGAGCGAAAAACCATCATTGCCGGGGGTGTCAGCATTCTGCGTGCTGTGTTCAAACTGTTGGGCATCAAAAGTTTGACCAGTGCTCTGGGCAGTTTGCGCCATGGTCTGATATACGATTTGCTGGGAGGTAGCGATAGCGCAGGAGACCAGCGTGTCAGGAGCGTGCGCCGTCTGGCAAGCACATTTCAGGTGGATTCAGCGCACGGCGAGCGGGTTGCTCATGTGGCCACAAGCCTGTTTTCCAGCATCATGGGGCATACGGACATCCAACCTGCGAACGGGCGCAACGAGCAACTGCGTTGTGTACGCAAGCTGCAATGGGCGGCACAGTTGCACGAAATTGGCCGCCATATTTCGCACAGCGACTACCACCGGCATGGCGCTTACATTCTGGAAAATTCCGACGCCGTTGGATTTTCACTGCCGGAAATGCACCGTCTGAGCGTATTGGTCATGGGACATCGGGGCAGGTTGCGCAAAGTCGAATCGGCATTGGGTGACGATGGCCTGGTGATGCAACTCATGGCATTGCGGCTGGCGGTGATCTTGTGCCACGCCCGGCGCGATCCCGATCTGGAAGGGATGACATTTCAGCGTGCAGGGCCGCAGGTGTTGCGTTTGGCGTTTCGCCCAGGTTGGGCTGCTGCATATCCCCAATCCGCGCATTTGTTGCGGGAAGAAGTTTGCGAGTGGCAAAAAACGAGCTGGAGCCTGGAAATCAGCATCGCGTGATTTCTGTTGCGTCTGGAGTACGGCATATACCTATGCCACAGGCTCCCTGCTTTGGGTTCTGACTCTAAAGTGAATCGCGTAGCGGCAGTGCATTGCAGTGTCATTTGCTATGCAAAGCATATCTGCCCCCGCACTATTCATGATCCCTGCAGCCTGTTTCCTTCAATTTTTTCGCAAACCGGATGGATGGCAGGGCAAGCCGGTGGACGACGGTGGTTCACGTCTGTGTCACATTGAACTCCAAGAATCGGGTGTAACACCATCAAGGTCTTCATGCGTGGCGTGGAACTGGATGCGTGTTTTGATTCAAAGGAGTTATTCCCATGAACATCCGACAACGCATTACCCTGCTGGTTGTGCTGACGTTCGTTGCCATTTCCCTGATAGGTAGCTTTGCAGTATTCCGATCACAAGGCGCGGCCAAAGAAGTTAAAACAGTTACGCAAGGAGTGGTGCCAAGCGCGCTGGCGTCGGCCGAACTGATCGGGCAGCTCAAGGACGTGCAGCTTTCGCTCATGATGATTATTGGCACGTCAGACCCCAACTTGCCGAACAGGCGAAAGAAAAGTTGCTGGAGAAACAGGCAACCTTGCAAAAAGCGCTGGATGCGCAATTGCTTCAGGCAGACAGCGATGCCCAAAAAGGTCTGGTACAACAAACCAAAGAAAGTATGGCCAATTACTTTGCTGCCATCCGCGATACCGTGGAATTCAAGCTATCCGGGCAAACTGAACTTGCAGCGGCCAATCTGGCGGCCAATGTGGGCGGTTATTTGCAGGAAATGGAGCAGATTATTGCGACGTTACAAGTCGAAAAACGCCGCAGCAAGGATCAGGCAATCCTGGTGCTCAATGAAAATATGGTGGCAACGACAGGAACCATCGCGTTTGTCACGGTCTTGGCCGTGCTGGTGTTGACCAGTCTGGGCGTGTTGCTGTACCGTCAAATCACCCATCCCATCAGCGAGATGGTTGCCAAGATGGTAGAAATTGCCAGCAGCCAGGATTTCACCCAGCGCGTGCCGGTTACCCGTGTGGATGAAATAGGTCGTGCCATGATGGCCTTCAATCGCATGATTGGAAAGATTGAAGAAAGCGCCGGGCTGATCCAGCAAAAAACGGCCGACATTCACGCCATGTTGCACGCTATCCCGCAGGGAATTTTGACAATAGAAGCCAATAACCGTATTCATCCGGAATATTCCGTATTTCTGGAAAACATTCTGGGAACATCGGACATTGCCGGTGGCGGTCTGCTGGAAGTCGTGTTCGCCAATACGTACTGCAATGCCGACATCCTGGCGCAAATCGACGCCACCCTTGGCGCCTGTGTGGGTGAGGATGCGATGAATTTCGAATTCAATGCACACTTGCTACCCACAGAGATTGAAAAAAAGATGGCGGATGGCCGTATCAAGATTCTGGATTTGAACTGGTCTGCGATTACCGATGCGCACGGCGTCACGCAGCGTGTGCTGCTCTGTTTGCGTGATGTGACGGAACTGCGCGCCCTTGCAGCCAAGGCCAACGAGCAAAAACGTGAACTCGGCATCATCGGTGAAATTCTTGCGGTACGGCACGAAAAATTCCATGCGTTTATTGACAGTGCAAGACAATTTCTGGAGCAAAACCGCACGATTATCCAGGAGGTGGCAGCCGTCGAGTCGGGAATTGATCGGACCAGCATCGTGGGTCAGCTGTTTCGCAATATGCACACCATCAAGGGTAACGCGCGCACCTACGGTCTGCTGCACCTGACGCATGTGGTACACGAAGCCGAACAGGGTTATGACACCTTGCGCAAGGACCCGAGCCAATTGTGGGACCATGGGCAACTGCTGATGCAGCTGGATGCCACCTGTCGCGTGGTGGAGGAATATGCCAGGATCAATGAGAGCAAACTGGGTCGCAAGGGGCCGGGGCGTCGCGGGCCGGTAGACAAGTTCCTGATGGTCAGCAAGGAGCATATTTCTGCCACGCTGAGTGCTCTGGAAACGGTCAATCAAGGCAGCTTGTCCGATTTGCGTGAATCTTTACGTCTGGCGCGTTACCGTCTGGAATTGATGGGAACGGAAAAAATGGCAGACGTTCTGTCCGGCGTGCTGGAGTCGCTGCCATCCCTGGCGCGGGAGCTGGACAAGGCACCACCAAAGCATTCCCTGGAGGACAACGGCATTGTGATCCGCAGCCAGTATGCCGACATGCTCAAGAACGTCTTCATGCACCTCTACCGCAATGCGGTTGACCACGGGCTGGAGACCCCTGCAAAACGTTTCGCGTCGGGCAAGGCGCCCGCCGGGTCCATTCGTTTGCAGTTGGGGCTGCGGGACAACGAATTGCGCATCAAGCTGTACGACGACGGGCGTGGACTGGCCGTGAACAGCATTCGCAGGAAGGCTTTGGAAAAAGGACTCATCTGTATTGGTGACGTGCTCACCGATGAAGAACTGGCGCAACTCATCTTCCAGCCCGGATTTTCTACGGCCCAGCAGGTGAGCGAGGTATCCGGGCGTGGCGTGGGCATGGATGCAGTCAAAGCCTTTGTAACGGCGGAAGGTGGTTCCATTGAGCTGTCTTTCCTGGGGGATGTGGACCCGGAAGGCTTTCGTCCATTCAGAACCATCATCCGTTTACCGTCCGATGTCGCGGTTGCACCGCCTGCCGTGCGTTTGTTCCGCCCCCGCGCCAGCGATGTGAATCCGCTGTCCCTGATTGAGTCAATGCAGAAACAAGCTATTTGAGAGGTCGGCGTGTTCACGCCTGCCTCGTGTAATATTCCTGTCATATTTTTCATGGAACATCGGTTTCTTATCTTGAGAACTGAATGACATGTCTGCATTGCGCGAAATACTTTCCCAGCGTCGCCTGCAGGCCGTGTTTCAACCGATCATCGACCTGCGCAACGGCGATTTACTGGGCTTTGAAGGACTCATTCGTGGACCCGAGGAGTCAAAGCTTCACATGCCTGATGCGCTATTTAGATTTGCGCGCAAGGCAGAGTTGTCCGTTGAACTTGAAAGGCTGTGTCGCGAAACCATACTGAATCGCTTTACCAAGCTTGATCTTGTTACGAAACGACTGTTCATCAATTCCAGCATTTTGTCCATGGAGGATGCACTCAATCATAAGGGCGCAGAAGTTGCCAAACTGACCACGCTGCAGATTCCTGCTGAATGCATCGTCATAGAAATGACCGAACATCAACTTATTAGCGACTTTTCGCTTTTGCGGGAAATGCTGGCTGAGTTTCGCCGAGCGGGTTTCAGTCTGGCCATGAGTAACTTGGCGGAGGGGTTTTTCAGACGGGACACGTGGTCCGACGTACGTCCCGAATTTGTCAAGATTGACAGGCAATTTGTCAGCGGCCTCGCAGAAAATCCGCTGAAATTCACGATGGTGCGTGCCATGCAGGAGATTGCCGAACTGTGTGGATCCAGGCTGATTGCCGTAGGAATCGAAACCGAAGCCGAGTTTGTAGCCATTCGGGATATGGGAATCCGATACGGTCAGGGTTTTCTGATTGGTCGCCCACTTGCCAAGCCATCGTTGCAAATCAGTGACGATGTCAGGTTCTTGCTTGAAAGCACCCGCCATACAGCCGTTTCGTCCGGCCATGGGCGGAATAATAATTTCACACAAGTGCGCCAGTTGCTGCGCTATCTTGAGCCAATTCCTCCGGAAATGGAATGCGACAAGGTGTACCAGCTCTTTGAGGGTAACCCTCAGTTACGCATGATTCCGGTAGTAGACCAGCAAAAGCCCATTGGCATTATTACCCGTTATAGCCTGATTGACCGCTTTGCCCGCCGCTACCAGCGCGAACTTTTAGGCAAGAAACCTTGCCGTTCGTTGATGGATGAAGCACCGCTGATCGTCGAACAGTCGACCAGCGTGCAGGAGTTGGCACGGATCATTGGCAGTAGCGAGGAGTTTTCGGTATCCGATGACTTTATTGTTACCCATAATGGTTCTTATTTGGGTACGGGATCGAGCCGGGAACTGATCAAGCTGATCACCGATATTCAGATCAATTCGGCACGTTATGCCAATCCACTGACGCAGTTACCCGGCAACGTGCCCATCAACGAGCATATCGAACATCTATTGCACGCAGAAGTTTCGTTTGTCGCGTGTTATGCCGACCTGGATTCTTTCAAGCCCTACAACGATGTCTATGGCTACCAGCGTGGCGATGAGGTGATCCTTATGGTCGGTAAATTGCTCGCAGAGGTCATTGATCCGCGCCTGGACTTTCTTGGCCATATTGGCGGGGATGATTTCATGATCCTGTTTCAGAGCGAATCGTGGGAGCAACGATGCCGTCGTGCGCTGGAACTGTTCGACTCGCATATTATTCTTCTGCTCAACGCCGAGCATATTGTCATGAGCGGCTTCATGGCCGAAGACAGAAGAGGCAACAATATATTTCATTCGCTTCCGGCGCTATCGCTGGGCTGTGTTCCGGTGAAACCGAATCACTTCAAGACCCATCACGAGGTAGCTGCAGTTGTTGCCGAAGCCAAGCACCAGGCCAAAAAGACGCGGGGAAGCAGCTTGTTTATCGACCGAAGAACGCATTGAAGCGGATAAAAAATTCAATCGCATTTTTTACCATCAAACCGTACCGGAAGTCTCCAGTATTGTCTGCCGGATGTGTGCTCTGGCGTGCGTGCTCAGGGCGCGGCGGTCATGGCCTTGCGTATCCATGGGGGACAAAAGCAGGAGATGCGCTTGCAAAGCCGGTGTACGAGCGATACGCCACAGGGACTGGGCCAGCGATGTATTGCCGTAGTAGGCCGCAGCGTCACTGAAGCCGCCTGCACAGGCGTAGCACAATGCCATGGGTTGTAATGGGACGCGCGCATTGATGGCGCTTTGCATCAAGGCGCTGTGGAAAGGTAAAACGTCACGTCCATCGCTGGATGTTCCTTCCGGGAATACCACAACGCGCCGACCTGTTTGCAGCAGGCTGGTCATAGTGTCCGCGCTGCGGTATGCCGCCATCCGTGAGCCACGTTGCACGTAACAGGTGCCTATTTGCGCGCTGATCCAGCCAATCAGCGGCCAGCGGCGCACCTCCTCCTTGGCAAGGAAGGTGCTGGGCATGCTGGCGGTAATAACAATGATGTCGAGCCAGGAAATGTGATTGGCAACACACAACCCCACTTCCATCGCTTCGCCCTCGGCAAGCCATTCGATGCTCAGCATATCCAGCAGTTGCTTTGCCCAGCGTTGTATCAGGCGATCACGCTGGTATTGTCCCAGGGCGGGAAAGACAACGCTAACCAGTACTGTGGCCCAGAGCACATGCAAGCCGACACGCAGTAGACGAAAAATGGCGCGCAAGTCCCGAAGCAGAGTTTCTTGAAAGCGTTGGTATTTACTATGCATACAGCAGCATTGTGGGGCATGTGTGCGACAAAATTGTGACAAGCCCTGGGGCATGTGGCATGCCATCAAACTGTCTTCAAAATGCCATCACTGTGAAACAGTGTGCGGCAAACAATCTGCATACCTTCACTACAGGGAGATGGTATGCAAAAACGTGAAATCGAAACCGGGCAATTAACGCGTGTCAAAAACCGCTATGTGGCCCGTTTTGCGCTTAGTGATAGCGAAATTCGTGCAGCACAGCGCTTGCGGTATCAGGTATTTTCCGAGGAGTTTGGCGCCAGGCTGCGTAGCAGCGAAGCGGGCCTTGACAGGGATGAGCTTGATTCCTACTGCCTGCATTTGATTGTGCGCGATGAAGACGCTGGCAGCATCGTCGGCACCTATCGTCTGCTGCCGCCGCAGACGGCGCGCCTTATTGGCCGCAACTATTCGGAGAGCGAATTTGACATGGAGCGGCTGGTCAATTTGCGCTCGCGCACGCTGGAAGTTGGCCGTTCCTGTGTGGCAGCCGACCACCGCAGCGGTAGCGTGATTGCGCTGCTGTGGATGAAATTGGCAGAGTACATGGTGCGTAATGGTTACGAGTATCTGATGGGGTGTGCATCCATCAGCATGGCCGATGGCGGGCACAACGCTGCCAATATCTACCGCAGTTTGCCGCAAGGGTGCAGGGCGCCGTTGGAGTACCAGGTGTTTCCTTACACCCCCTTGCCGGTTGAACACCTTGCCAATCAGCAAGCAGTGGAGATGCCACCCCTGATTCGCGGCTATCTGCGTGCGGGCGCCTGGGTGTGCGGTGAACCGGCGTGGGACCCTGATTTCAACAGCGCCGATCTGTTTTTGCTGTTACCCATGGCAAATCTGAGCGAGCGCTACAAAAAGCACTTTGTGCGGGGATGAATCCCACCACCACGTTCCCACGTTCCCACGTCAATACACTGCGGGCACAAACATCTCTTTGGGAACGGGGTTGCGCAGGTAGTCCGGGTTATGTACGCGGTCCGGCAACGTTACGCTCTCGCGCTCGATTTCGGCATAAGGCACCATGCTCAGAAGATGGTGGATGCAGTTCAGGCGCGCTTTCTTCTTGTCCACTGCCTCGACGATCCACCACGGCGCTTCGGCAATGTGGGTTCGCTCCAGCATGGTTTCCTTGGCTTTTGTGTACTGTTCCCAGAGTCTGCGCGACTCCATATCCATGGGGCTGAGCTTCCATTGTTTGAGGGGATCACGAATACGCATCATGAACCGCAGGTGCTGCTCGTCGTCGGTGATGGAAAACCAGTACTTGATCAGGATGATGCCGGAGCGGATCAGCATCTTCTCGAATTCCGGAACCGTGCGAAAAAACTCTTCGTATTCGTCATCGCTGCAAAAGCCCATGACACGCTCCACGCCCGCCCGGTTGTACCAGCTGCGATCAAACAACACCATCTCGCCGCCTGCGGGCAAGTGGTTCACATAGCGCTGAAAATACCACTGGCTGCGTTCGCGCTCGCTTGGCGCTGGCAGGGCTGCTACGTGGCAAACGCGCGGGTTGAGCCGCTGTGTGATGCGTTTGATGACGCCACCCTTTCCTGCCGCATCGCGGCCTTCAAACAACACAACCACCTTGAGCTTTTTGTGTACAACCCAGTCCTGCAACTTGACCAGTTCGCCCTGGAGTCGAAACAGCTCCTTGAAATAGAGCCGCCGGTCCATGTCACTATCTTCGCTGGGCATGCTGACATCCGAAAGGTACTCATCCATCCGGTTGTCGTCAATCTCCATTTCCAGCTCTTCATCGAAGCTGTCTTGCATGTCGGCGTTGGCGCGTCGCTCGAACTCTTTGTCTTCACCGCCTGTGTTTTTTGTACGCATTGCTGTCGGTTATAAGTGGGTCATATCAGGGATTGAGCGCCGGTAGCGCACCTTCCTTGGTGCCCAGGTAGCCGATGGCCGAGCGCTTGCGGTTGTTCCATTTTGTGTTGATCGCCGTTAGCACCTCGGCCTTGTTGGCTCCGGTGTAGTTGGCCAATGGGTTGCTGCCGTAAGGCGTGCCGCGATCTTCCCCAGGATGCTGGAAGTTACTGGTGATGTAGGCAAAACCATTGACGTTTTCCAGCACGTTCAGACCCGTGGCTTCGGCGTTCATCGGCACGGAAAGGACGCGCGAGAGTTTGCGCGTATCAATGTTGAAAGCCCAGACATAGTTGTTGTTGCGACGGCTGGAATCCTCGCCGATCAGCAGCGTGCGACCGGCTTCCATGAAGCTGACGTTATCGGGACCACACACCTTGTCCTGCACGCAAGCGTTGCCCTCGGCATCCCTTGTGCCACCCGTCCAGCCCCCGAGCAGTTCAGGAATGCTGACCATGGTCGTGGCCACGTAGTCGCTGGCGATGGCGTTACCTGCAGCATCTTTGACACCTGCGGCCAACTGCATTTCGTAAATCGCCCCGCCATCGTTGCGATCCAGCTGGATGTCGTCGGCTGGCGCAGCCGCATCGGCCAGCATCGTGCTCTCCAGGCGCGAGATCACCACGTAAGCCTTCTTGTCCTTGCGGTTTTGCGCAATACCTTCCATCTTGGTGAACTCGGTGCTTGCACCCAGGTAGGCCGCGTAGCGGCGCGTTTCCAGGAAGGCTGCTGCCTTTTCCTGACCCGGCTTGAGGCGCAGCCACTCGGTACCCGTGTAGGTTTGCACCTTCTTGTAGCTGGTGTCATTCGGGTTGGTCAGTGCAACGTCGAAAATACTGGAAAAAGAAATCCCGCCGTCCACCAATGCCTTGATCTGGGCGTCGGTGCCGCTGCCCAGGCGCACCCATTTCAGGTCGGCGGTGCCGCCATTGGCCTTGCTCTTTTGTATCCACTTGGCAGCATACAGCGTGCCAGCCGAGAGGTCGCCCGCAGTGTCGGCAATGAACATGAACAAGCCCGTCGCCTTGCCATCGTCACCCATATAGACGGTCCTGCGATCCGGTTGAACATCGGCCACTTCGCGTGCAATACGCCCCATTGCGTAGTGCTTGACCACCGAAGTCTTGCCATCGGCGGCAATGCGCACTTCGGGCACGAGTCCGTAGCGATACGGTTTGGCCGTGGTGGCGTTGCCGAAGTAGTAGGTGCTAAAGGATGCAATGTCGGTGCCATCATCCGTATCAGCAGCCTTGGCGCCGCCACCATACACTTTGGCATCCGGTTCGTATTCCTCGCTGCCCAGGTGCGTGTTCCAGGGCGAGGTCGAGCTGTTGCAGGCTATCCACAGTCCCCCCACGCTGGCAAAGCTGATGTTGTTGTAACTCACCGCCGAAAGCATTCCGGTTGAGCGGTCCTGGTTGAGTTGCGACAGTCCCATGCCGGACGGCAGTTTGCTCCAGAAACTGCCACTTTGGCCAGCCGGGGGCAGTTCGCGGTATTCAAACTGGTTGACCAGCGCAAGTGCGTTGTATTTGCTCGCGTCGGTGGATGCCATGCCGGGGATGCTCAATAGCGAAGTGCCATCTGGTGCGTCGTAGGCCAGTTGGCCATTGGTATCGCTGATGGGCTTTTCCTGGCTGTCGAAGATGCCGCCGACGACCTTGCCGCCCAGCGTGTCGCCCGTGCCCATGAGCATGTTGTAAACCAGGTCCAGCGTGTGGGTGCTGCCGTCACTGTAAGAAACCCGTGCTTGTGCCTTGGTATAGATGTCGGCCTTCTCGCTGGCGGTGGAAGGGGCACTCATGCCGATGAATTCGATCCCCGTGGCAACGGGTGACGCTACAAGTGCTGAACTGCCGCCGCCGCAACTGGCAAGCACTGCCAAGGCAGCTAATGACAAAGACAGACGTTTGAATGACATGGATATTCCTTGTGATATTGCTTAGAGAAACAGTACTCTCGCAGATCAGTATGACAAGCGTATTACAGCTTCTTTCAAAGGGAGATGAATGGGATAAAAGCGCCCATATCGCCCATATAGCCCGTAGATAAAGCGGGTACAGCTATTTAAAACATAGCGTTAGCAGGCCGTGCGTTCAAATACGCCAACATTTGCATGCTTGGCATCATGCTTGGCCAGTGCGGCCAGATTGGCCACTTCTTCGGCGCGGGTGAATTGGCCGCCATGGATGGCCACGGAGCCAATCGACAAGGTGGTGCATGGAAAGAACCGGGGCAAGCCCTGACGATCCTCCCCCGAAATACCACCAGCAGCGCGCGCCTGTTCGTCATACATATCCAGCGCCAGGGTATTGAAATGGGATACCAATCGCTCGCAACGTTCACGCCAATCGGAGCTTTGGAATAACAGAATGAAATCGTCACCGCCGACATGGCCTAAAAAGTCGCGCTGCGGATCGCACTGCTCCATGGCAATGCGGGCCGCCAGGCGAATCATCTCGTCGCCACGCCAATAGCCGTAGTGGTCATTAAAAGGCTTGAAGTGGTTCAAGTCGGCATAACAAGCCACAAAATGGACCTGCTTGACCAAAAGCCGCTCCATGTGCTGGCTAATCGGAATGTTGCCCGGCAAGGATGTCAAAGGATTGGCATGGCGCGCGGCTTCAATGCGCGCCTCGGTCACCGAGCGCACCAGTTGGTCGCCGGTGCCCAGGCCAATATAACGCCCGTTTTCGGTGGCAATGAAGCCATCGCTCAGGTAGCGCTGGTCCTGTGAAGTCAAAATCCCCAGCAGCTCGTCCACGCTGTAGCCGCGCTCCACGAGACGTGGTTCCCGGTTCGCATGAATTTCGCACGACTTGCGCCCCGAGACTTCGCGGTAGTAGAGCTTGGCATAGGCGTTCATGAACTGTACGCGGTTGATGATGCCCACTGGACGATCCGCTTCCAGCAATGCAACCGCATGCAGGGCAGGGTTGGCCGCAAACAGCGCGGACAATTCGTCATTGGTGGTCTGGGCTGTGGCGCCAGGGGCTGCAATCAGCTCCAGATTGCGCAGCAACCCCCCGGTGGGGGTGCGGCTTGGTTCCGGGAAAACCACAATATGGCGCTCGCCCAGCACCCGCTGCGCATCTTGCGGCACGTGGTTTGCCGGTTGCACTTGCGGGCGGCCCAGGAAGTACCCCTGACCGTAATGAATCCCCAGGTCACGCAACACGCGAAGATCGTCCGCCGTTTCTATCCCCTCGGCAACCAGTTCACTGCCAAAGATCACGGCGATTTGTTGCAGTGCCTGAATGGTCTTGAGCTTGTCGCCATGCGTGCTCAGGTCTTTGGTGAAGTATTTGTCGATCTTGACTATTTCTGGCTTTAATTGCGACCACAGGCGCAGGCTGGAGTGTCCGTCGCCAAAGTCATCCAATGCCAGCGATACCCCGGCCAAGCGGACTTGTTGCACGATTTCTTCGAGGTAGTCCATATCCTCGACACGTTGGTGCTCGGTAATTTCCAGCACCAGCATGCGTGGCGTCAACCCCAGGCTGCGCACCAGCATGACCAGGGTTTCGCGGCCATATTTTTCCATGAGGCCCGTGAGTGCCTGTGCACTCATGTTCACAAAAACCCGCCCTGGGGCGTTGATATTTCCCCAGGTCTGTATGGCGGTCTCCACACAGGCATTCTCGAAGGCATTGCCCAGAGACTCGCGTGCGGCGGCGGCCAGGAGTGCATCGGGCATGTGCAGGGCGCTTCCCTGTGGTCCACGAATCAAGGCTTCGTGGGCGTAAATGCTGGCATCATTGAGCCGGACGATGGGCTGGAATACCGGATAGAGACGGTTGTGTTGCAGTATTTCCTGCAAGGACTCCTGGCGTTCTGCAAACCGTGAGAACGCTGGTGCTTGTATGTGATGCCCCAGGGAGATTTCTGTCGTTGCATTCATGTTCTTGCCCAGGTTGGAAAGTTTGAACCAGTGCTTCATACCCTGCCGAACCAATTTCGGCTTGATGTGCCTGAATGGTGGTAAGGTTAGGGACTGCACGTGACAGTTTTGTGAAGATTCCTAGGCTGCAATGCCTAGGGGGACTTTGCTGCGGGTTGCCGTTACTCCGTGTGTTATCAATGCGGCAACTCTGCAAGGCGTGTATGTCGTAATGACGACGTTTTCATGTCATTTTGGTGAACGTTGAGATTTATCCCCAGGGCGATGATGTCGCCGGTGCGCTGGGCTTTTGTCGGTTTCTGGGTGGATTTGTGATACGCTCCTGATATAAGAGCTTCACCAGTTTATTTCATAAGGCTTACAGCCCGATTTGGCATGTAAAAACCCCCGGAAACGGTCCGTTTTGCCCCTCATGGCCCTTGCTGGCGTCGCTGCAACCCGTTTTGAAGGGTAAAATTCAAGGCAAATCGGGCTGTACGCCTTATGTATCAAGCGGGGGCAGCTATGTTTTTTACTAAAACAGCGCCGCAGACGAATGTGCCGATCAGCGCTACGAACAATCGTTTCCATTATGCTTGCGACCTGGGGGCCAGCGTTGCGATCCGTAAACCCGGCAGGTCAGCGAAATCGCCCGTGTTCAGCGTCAAAAGGATGTACCCGTGTTCAATGGCTTGTGCGGCTATCCACAGATCGTTGTAACGCGCTCGGGGCGAGCGGCCACTTTGCTTGACGGCGGCCGCAAGCAACCCAAAGGCTGCCGCCGTGTGTTTGGAAACATTCAAAATGGGGCGACTTTCCACTTGGCGTAGGTAGGCCGCGCGCATAGAGCGCACGGTTGCATCGGCGCATGCATGTACGCCAAAACCCAACTCGCCGATGGAGATGGCGGATGTGAATACCGGCAGGTCACCCGCCGCCTGCGTGACCGCGCTGGCGTCCACTTGGCCGGACGCCAGCCCCACCCAAATACAGCTATCAAAAATCATGCCCATGGGTCGCGCACCGTATCGCCAAAACCGTCTTTACTTTCCTGAAGCCACGCTTTGGCTTGCTCCGGGGTCAGGATCGGAAACGCGAGTCCGGCCAATGCCTGATCGGCGGTCATGGTCTGCTGCGGGGGCATGATTTGCGCAATCATGGTGTGGTTGCGCTCGATGGTGACGGTCTCGCCCCGCGTGGCAACGCGGTCCAGTATTTCGCGGGTATTGCGGGTGAGCTCGGTCGCTGTGATAGTTCGCATGGCCAATCCTTCGAAGAGTATGCATAGATGCATATTTTACGTAAAACACGCTCTATTGGATGAAGCTGTGGCGACGCGGGGTCCGCATTACTGCTTGCTCGATGGTCAACTGGTTGGGAAAACGGCACCCTGCGCTACCAGGCACCGGAACAGACTGGCCACCGTTTGAATCCAACGACTATGCCAAACTGCTGCACGCCCAGATCGCTCGCACGCCCTTGGCGGAAAGCTTGTTTGCCAACCTGCATCTGCATGCCTCCGAGGTCAATGACCAGGCACGGGTCGCCGCCACAGGAAGTCGATGAGACGCACGCGACGGCGCAACCGGCGCGCTTGGAGCGTGCGCTGGAGAAAGTCGGCATGGCGCTTCGCGGCAAGGGGTGAATGGTTCTTGTGGTCGGGCGCACAAGCAATGCCCATCCTTCTTGGCAGCCAATGGTGCAAACCTTGTTTGTTCAGGTTGTTTGCCAGGCAGAGTAATCGAAACCACCACCTTCATTTCTGGGGTTGCCGTGTATTTACCAACACCTTCCATGCGGTTGTCTCCATCAGGCTGGAGTGCAACCGTTGACTTGGATTTTCCAGTTTGCGGTAACTTACCTGACAGAAACGTGAATAAAAGATTACATTGCTGTAATCTTCATCGCTATATTTGCATGTTCATGATGTCCGTATAGGCCTGCACAACCCGATTGCGCACCTGAATATTTGCTTGAAAGGAAATATTGGCTTTGACCCCGACCACCATGGTTTCTTCAAGACTTGCTGTAGATTTTTCCAAAGTGACATCCTTGGCTAGCCGTCCTGATTCCCTTTGCAGGTTGCTTGTAGCCTGTAAGGCTTGAATCATCGCATCGCCAAAACTCCCCCCCTCATTGCCGGCGGCCTTGTTCAGCAGTTGACCGATGACCGCCGTCGGTTTGATGAGCCCAATGTGGTTACTGGAGTTGATCATGACGTTAACAACGTTTGGTGCAGACCCATGTCATGGCCTTGCAGTGGCAGCCATTCGCCGATGGATCTCCGCCAATTTGGCAAAATCAGCTGCACTGCTATCAGCCTGCGTAGCGAGTGCGTCGTGGTACGCTGGCATGTTGTTGTTTCCCTTGCCACCGGTCGGCATACCCTGATAGGTCTTGGCCATCTTGCGGTGCTCTGCCGCACGGGTACGGGTAGCCGTCGCCTCTCCTTCGTAATATTGGGCTAGCGATTCGTGATCGGCTGGTGTACGAGCCGATTCAATGCGTTGGAGCAGTTGGGAAGATGGCATGGGCGGGTCAGAAGAACAACCCGCCAGCACGATTCCCAGCACTAAAGAGGCCGCAACAACTTTTGTAGCATTCAAAGTGAGTTTCATGACTTATTTCCTGAAGTAAAAGATGTTCCAGGTCCATCGCCTGGCCAATGGGCGTGTTCACAATCGGAACACGTTTTGAATGGGTTGAAAGGCGCCTATTTTTTTGGATACCAATTTGGGTACAGCTCATTGAGCTTTCTTCCCCCGCCTTCCCCTGTTGTTACAACGATGTCGCCGGTGCGCTGGGCCTCTTCAAGTTCGGCAATAACCTGTGCGCGGGTTTTGCCGGGGGCAACCGCCTTGGCAGGATAGCGCTCTGGATACAGCTCATTGAGCTTTCTTCCCCCAGGTATCCCCGGCACGACGATGTCGCCGGTACGCTGGGCTTCTTCAAGTTCGGCAATGACCTGTGCGCGGGTTTTGCCGGGGGCAACCGCCTTGGCAGGATAGCGCTCTGGATACAGCTCATTGAGCTTTCTTCCCCCAGGTATTCCCGGCACGACGATGTCGCCGGTGCGCTGGGCTTCTTCAAGTTCGGCAATAACCTGTGCGCGGGTTTTGCCGGTTGGTACGCCATCGGCCAACGCGCTACCGGCAGCCAGAGTAGCCACAGCCAAAGTGAGAATAGAGAGTGTGTTACGGATCATGATGTGCTCCATTGAAAAAATTTCAAAACTGCCCCACGAAGTGTTTCGCTAGACCGACAACACAACAGTTGCATCGTCGGGTGAACTATAGAAGTTGACCCCTGTCAGATGCATGACTTTTGCATTACAACTGTGACGGTTTGGCGCAAGGTTCCCTGCTACCTGACAAGCAGGTGACCCGGAGATTACATTCCTGTCATCTGCCGTTTTGAGGGACGAACCGATGCAAAAATGGCGAGCATGCCTTTGTATGCAAATTGGAAACTGGAATGCCGCCATGAGAATTCTGATCGTCGAAGACGAAACAAAAACTGGAAACTACCTGAAACAAGGACTGACCGAAGCAGGATTCGTGATTGACCTGGTGTGTGATGGAACAGATGGGCTGCACAGCGCCCTGGCGGATGCCTACGACCTGGTAATCCTGGATGTCATGCTGCCCGGCCTGGATGGCTGGGCCGTCCTGGCTGGCATTCGCAAGTCCGGCAAAGACCTGCCGGTATTGTTTCTGACCGCCCGTGACCATGTGGATGACCGGGTCAAGGGGCTTGAACTGGGTGCGGATGATTACCTTGTCAAGCCATTTGCATTTTCGGAATTGCTGGCGCGGGTACGAACGCTTTTGCGACGCGGGAGCAAGGCAACGGCTGCGGAATTCCTGCGTGTCGCCGATCTGGAGTTGGACCTGTTGCGCCGCCGTGTCACCCGTGCAGGCAAACGCATCAACTTGACAGCCAAAGAATTCGCGCTGCTCGAATTACTAATGCGCCGCCAGAATGAAGTTCTTCCCCGGTCACTGATTGCATCGCAGATATGGGATATGAACTTTGACAGCGATACCAACGTCATCGAAGTGGCTGTGCGACGCCTGCGCGCCAAGATGGACGAAGACTTTGATCCCAAACTCATCCATACCGTGCGTGGCATGGGATATGTGCTGGAAGTGCTGGAGAATCCGAATTGAGCTTCTACAGCAACACCTCCATCACGCGCCGGTTGACGCTGCTGTTCAGTCTTGCATCGTCGGGCGTATTGCTGGCACTGGGGCTGGTCATTGCATCCTCAGTCGAAAAACACTTCGAGGAACAGGATATGGAGGTTCTGAGCGGCAAGATGGAACTCGTCCGCCACACGCTTGGGAAATTCGGGAAATTGAAGTCGCCTGCTGATCTGGAAAATATTACCGCACTGCTGGATAACTCGCTCATTGGCCACCACAGCCTGGAAGTGATGATGCTGGACTCCAGCAACAAAGTGCTATTTGCCACTTCGACAGGCAGCTTGTCCATCGACTCCATCGTGGATAGCGTCAATCGCAAACCCGATCATCCAGTGATATGGAAACGCGCAGACCAATCCTATCGGGGACTTGTCGCGAAATTGCCCACAGGCGATGCAGACCAACCCGATTTAACGGTTGCCGTGGCCATGGACATGGTGCACCACGAAGTATTCATGCAATCGTTTCAACAAACGCTGTGGGTATTTGTCGGGTGTGCCGCCGTGTTGACCGGACTGCTGGGATGGAGCGTTGCCCGGCATGGGTTGGCACCGCTACACTTCATGCGTGAACAGACAAAAGAAATCACTGCCCACCAGCTGGACCAGCGCCTGAACGTGGGGGCGGTACCCATAGAGCTGGGTGAACTCGCGCAATCCCTGAACGAGATGCTGACCAGGCTGGAAGAAGCTTTCAAGCGGCTGTCGGGCTTCTCATCCGATATAGCCCACGAACTGCGTACGCCGGTGAGCAACCTGATGACACAGACACACGTCGCCTTGTCGCGACCCCGCAGTGCGGACGAATATCGGGGCATTCTCGAATCCAACGCCGAGGAATTTGAGCACATGGCACGGATGATTGCCGATATGTTGTTGCTCGCCAAGGCGGAAAATGAACTGGTGATCCTAAACAGGGAGAAGGTCAATCTGGCAACAGAAATTCTGGCGCTCTTTGACTACTACGAAGCCGTGGCAGAAGAGAAGGAACTGCAGCTCACAGTCGAAGGAGGTGGTGAAGTTGTCGCGGACCGGCTCATGCTGCGCCGGGCTTTGGGCAATCTGCTCTCCAACGCGATCCGACACGCATCCAGCAAGACCGCTATCCAGGTCTCGATCCAGGCGACACAACAGGATATAACTATCCATATTGCGAACAAGGGTGATCCAATTCCCGAAGAATTCCTGGCTCGCATATTTGATCGCTTCTTTCGGGTCGATCCATCCCGGCAACATCGTACGGAAGGAACGGGTTTGGGTCTGGCGATTACCAAATCCATCGTGACTGCACATCGGGGAACGATTTCGGCAACATCGTCTGGCGATCAGACGGTCTTTTCCATCCAATTGCCAATTACGCACTAAGCGTCCAAACCGAAGGGAGCCACGGCCCGTTAGTTCGAAGATACCGTAGGAAAGGGTTACAAATCATGAAAGCAAGTAACCAGACTTCACGGGGAACCACGAGAAAGCGAACTTTTCAGGGTATTCATCGCATGGTTGCCAAGCGATTGTTCACGGCTTGGGCGGTGCTTTCCCTGGCGGCGGGTGGGGCGTATGCCTACTTTGAAATGCGCAGAGTGGAGCAACTGGCAGTTGAGCTGGCAATGTCAGCCTCTGCATCCTTGCGCTGGCATCTGGCCGATGTAGGCGCATCGCACACCGCATCCCTCAAAGCGGCACTTGAGCCACTTCTTGGAGAAAGTTATGTCCATGCTGGGGTTGCGGACAGCGATGGGAAAGTTGTTGCAGAGGTTTGGTCTGCACAGCAGGAAGCTTGGCTTGACCGTTCGCAGGAAAAACAATCCACGCACAAAACGATTACAGGTGCCGTCCAGAACACCTTGTGGCTGGCGAGGGAGTTAGTCGTTCAAGTCAGCGTCCCGCTTCAGAATAGCAACGGCAAAAGTATGGGTGTATTTTTCGGAGACTACAAGGTCGATGCCAGAACGCGACAGATGGCGCAGGCGCAGATGGTGCGCAACATTTCCGTCGTCTTGTTGTCCATACTCATTACTGCCCTGGCCCTCTATCCGGTAATTGTTGGTCTGAACCGAGGCGTGACTGTGCTTTCCCATGACTTGATTCGCAGCAATATCGAATTGATGGAGGTCTTGGGCAGCGCCATCGCCAAGCGGGACTCCGACACTGATCTGCACAATTACCGTGTTTGCCTCTACAGTATCCATTTCGCCGAATCGTTGGGCCTTTCAGAGCGGGCAATACGCTCAGTCATCACGGGAGCATTTTTGCATGACGTGGGAAAAATCGGAATCACTGACGCCATTCTTTTGAAGCCCGCAAAGCTGACCGAAGCGGAATTTTCTGTGATGAAGTCTCACGTTCAGCTGGGCAAGGATATCGTTGCTGAATCCAGCGTATTGGGTGATGCACGGGACATCATTGAGTTTCACCATGAGAAGTTCGACGGAAGTGGCTACCAGATGGGGCTCAAAGGCGAACAGATACCGCTGGCAGCACGACTTTTTGCAATCGTCGATGTTTTTGATGCACTGACTTCGCATCGACCATACAAAAAACCGTTTTCTTTGGAAGATGCCAAATGTATCCTTTCGGAAGGAAGCGGTACCCATTTTGATCCACGTTTGCTGGCCGTCTTCGAAAAGATATCGACCGATCTTTACCCGGAAATTTCCGCGTTGACAGGAGAAAAACTCAAGGCGATGCTGCGTGATCGGGTCAACGAATATTTCTTCGAAGGTCAGGTCTAGCTATTTCGATATTTCGACTTGCATGACCTGAAGATAACCAATATGTAATCTTTTGGTCAACTTCCTGTCAGCACCAGGATGGCATACTTCCTCCATCTCATCGACGAAAGGAAATTCCCATGTCACGCTCTATCCGTTATGCCCTGGTTATTGCCCTGGCAGGCACAGGTTTTTCCTCTTTCAGCCAAGCCCAGATGGACCATAGCCATCATGGCATGCCCGCAGCCAAACCGGCGATGGCAGCGCCTGAAGTCGCATGGGAAGAGGGTGTTGTGAAGAAAATCGACAAAACTGCTGGCAAGATTTCTGTTGCCCATAGCGCCCAGAAAAATGGTATGCCGGCGATGACCATGGTCTACAAGGTCAAGGACGCAGCCGCGCTGGACAAACTACAGGTCAATCAAAAAATTCGTTTCACCACCGACGCAGCCGATGGCACTAGCACCCTGGTTCGCATGGAGCAGGTGGAATAAGGGTAGTTGATGGGTTGAAAAAGCCCGTGGACGAAGCTGTCGACAAGAACAATGGCAAATAATGAGGGCAAGCTATGAAATTCACATTGACTGCGAGCGCTGTGACGGTATTGCTGACGCTCTGTCCATCGACTTTTGTTTACGCTGACGAGACGATTCCGGGGGCTAGCGTGCAAAGCCTTTTGCAATACGCCAAGGAGAGCAACCCGGAATTCTCCAGCATGCGCCACGAGGCACAGGCCGCTGTCGAGCGTGTTGTGCCAGCTGGTGCATTGCCAGATCCCAAATTTCGTACCGAATTGATGGACATCACCAAGATGGGGGAGCAAAACCCCACCATCTGGCCGGGCGAAGTGGGTAGCACACGTTATACCTTCATGCAGGACTTGCCCTGGTTGGGCAAGCTGGACTTGAGGCGGGACATTGCACAACACGAAGCCGACGCCAGCCAGGCCAAGGCACAAGGGGCGTGGACCGAGCTTGCCGCAAAGATCAAAGTCGCTCAGGCTCAGCGTTATTACCTCCACGGCAGTGAAAAGCTGACTCGGGAAATTTTCGACCTCATGGTGAAACTCGAACATATCTCCAGATCGCGTTACGCCAGTGGTTTGGCTCCCCAGCAGGATGCCATTCGGGCCCAGATCGAACAAACCACCATGCGCAATGAGCTGATTGCGCTGGAGAGTGAACGTGCCCAGGTCGATGTCCGCCTGAATACCTTGCTGTCGCGCCCTGCAAAAGCCCCGCTCGCATTGCCAGAAAGTCCCAAGGCCATTCCGACGCCAGAGCAGCTGGAACTGTCCAAACTCGAAGAGCGCGCACGCCAACACAATCCGCTGGTATTTGCCGAGCACGCGCGCATCCAGTCTGCCGAGAAAACACGTGATTTGACCTATAAGAACCGCTATCCCGATTTCACGCTCAGCGTCACGCCGGTGCAGTACCAGAATGCCATCAAGGAGTGGTCGCTGATGGTGGAGTTGAACATCCCCCTGCAACAGTCTTCGCGTCGTGCGATGGAGCGCGAATCCGAAGCCATGCTCGCCGCTGCACAGACCCGCAAGCAGGCCGTTGCCAACCAGGTGCTTTCTGACCTTGCAGAGAACCTGGCTGGACTTGAAGCCGCCCGACGCACCCGTTCCCTGGCAGTTGGCAGTTTGCTGCCACAGGCTGAACTTACTTTTAATTCCGCTTTGGCAGGCTACGAAAACAACAAGGTCGATTTCGCCACACTGCTCGATGCCCAGCGGCAGATCCGCCAGGCCAGACAAAACCAGATCAAGGCGCAGCTCGAAGCCCAGATGCGTCTTGCAGAAATTGAAAAACTGATTGGGGAAGATTTATGAAACAAGGCATTGGATTGACCGTTGGCGTGGTGGTGGTCGCGCTCCTGGCAGCAGGCGGTGGCTACTGGGCGGGCAACAAAGGGACATCGTCCCAGTCGCATGGTGCAGCTACCACCACGGCCAAACCTGAGAAGAAGCTTTTGTACTATCGCAACCCCATGGGGCTGCCAGACACCTCCCCCACACCCAAGAAAGACCCGATGGGAATGGACTACATCGCGGTCTACGAGGGGGGCGCTGACGAGGCACCCGTACCGGAAAACCAGCTCAAAATCAGTACCGACAAAGTACAAAAACTGGGGGTGCGTACCGAAGCGGCTCAAATGAGAAACCTGGACAAGACCGTGCGTGCGGCGGGTCGGATTGAACCCGATGAGCGCCGTCTCTACACCATTGCGCCCAAATTTGAAGGGTATGTGGAGCGTCTTTATGTGAACGTTACGGGGCAGGCAGTGAGCAAGGGGCAAGCGCTATTCGAGGTCTATAGCCCTGAACTGGTGTCTGCCCAACGTGAATACGCCATTGCTGTTCAAGGTGTCGATGCGCTCAAGGAGGCAGCCAGTGAAACGCAGTCCGGCATGCAGCAACTGGCACAGGCCAGCTTGCTGCGTTTGAAGAACTGGGACATTTCGAATGAACAGATCGCTGCCATGGCAAAGTCCGGGGCGACCCAGCGCACGCTGACCTTGCGTTCGCCTGCCAGCGGCATCGTGATGGAGAAGAAGGCGGTGCAGGGCATGCGCTTCATGCCCGGTGAAATGCTGTACCAGATCGTGGATTTGTCGTCCGTGTGGGTCATCGCAGATGTGTTTGAGCAGGACATCGGCTTGGTCGAGAACGGTGCCAAGGTGAAAGTGAAGATCAATGCCTACCCCGACAAAGAGTTTGCAGGGACTGTCACCTACATTTACCCGACGCTCAAGGCGGAAACGCGCACCGTGTCGGTAAGAGTTGAACTTGCCAATCCAGGATTGCTGCTCAAGCCTTCCATGTTTGCGCAGGTGGAGGTATCCGTCGGGGCGAAGGCCACCGCAGTCACCGTACCAAACTCTGCCGTCATTGACAGTGGCACGCGCCAGATTGTGTTGGTGAGCCACGGTGAAGGCCGATTTGAGCCACGCGAAGTCAAGCTGGGCAGCCGCAGTGACACCCATGTTGCAGTCATCAGCGGTGTGAAGGAGGGGGAGCTGGTCGTGGTAGCCGCCAATTTCCTGATTGATGCTGAAAGCAATCTCAAGGCTGCTGTGGGTGGATTCGGGCACTCAGGCCACGGTGCAGCCGCTCCCGCTGGCAAGGATGCGCAAACTACTACTACGCAGCCTGCTGCCAAAGGTGCCAGCAACCAGGCTGAAGGTACGGTGGAGGAAGTCGATGCCAAAGCGGGAACGATCAGCCTCAACCACGGCCCGGTTGCCAGCCTCAAATGGCCTGCCATGACCATGGAGTTCAAGGTTGCCAATGAATCCCTGTTGCAGACCCTGAAACCTGGTGCCAAGGTGGCGGTGGAATTTGTCGAGCGCCAGCAAGGTGAATGGGTCATCACCAGTGTCAAGCCCACCAATCCACACGCAGGTCACTGAATAGCTGAATAGCGTAAGGGGAGATACAGCATGCTGGCAAAAATTATTGACTGGTCGGGCAGGAACCGTTTTTTCGTCCTGCTCGCTACCCTGTTTATCGTTATCGCAGGGGTCTTTGCGGTCCTGAGAACGCCGATTGACGCGCTGCCGGATCTGTCGGACGTACAGGTCATCGTTTATACCGAGTACCCCGGTCAGGCGCCGCAAGTCGTCGAAGACCAGGTGACCTACCCACTGACCACCGCCATGTTGTCGGTGCCCAATTCCAGGGTCGTGCGCGGGTTTTCGTTCTTTGGTGCGTCCTTTGTGTACATCATTTTCGAAGATGGAACCGACATTTATTGGGCGCGTTCGCGTGTGCTGGAATACCTTAACTTTGCATCGGGACGCATGCCCAAAGGCGTGACGCCACAAATCGGGCCGGATGCGACCGGAGTCGGCTGGGTCTACCAGTACGCATTGCTGGCCAAGGACAAGACGCTGGCTGAACTGCGCTCCATCCAGGATTGGTATGTTCGCTACCAGTTAAGCAAGGCGCACGGCGTTGCCGAGGTGGCATCCATTGGTGGCTTTGTCCAGACCTACCAGGTCACGGTCGATCCGGTGAAGTTGCGCGCGTACGGCATCCCCCTGATGAAAGTGGCCCAGGTGATCCGCGACTCCAACCGCGATGTCGGTGGCCGGGCGGTGGAAATGGCAGAGACCGAGTACATGGTGCGGGGCAAGGGTTATTTGCGCGGCAAGGGCGATATCGAGTTGCTGGTTGTCAAGAGCGAGAAGGGCACGCCGGTGTTGATCCGCGACATTGCCCGCGTCGAGCTTGTTCCCGATGAGCGCCGTGGTGTGACCGAACTCAATGGCGAAGGCGAGGTGGTGTCCGGTATTGCCATGGCGCGTTATGGCCAGAACGCGCTGGAAGTCATTCACAACCTGAAAGCAAAAATTGAGGAAATCACCCCCGGTTTGCCCAAAGGGGTGACGGTGCAAACCGTCTATGACCGCTCCGAACTGATCCACCGCGCCATAGACACATTGAAGTGGACGCTGTTCGAAGAGTCGCTCATCGTTGCGGCGGTATGTGTGGTTTTCCTGCTGCACGTGCGCAGCGCATTGGTGGCCATATTGATGCTGCCCGTAGGCATTCTGATGGCCTTCATTGCCATGCGATTGCTGGGCATGAACTCCAACCTGATGAGTCTGGGGGGTATCGCCATCGCCATCGGGGCCATGATTGATGCCGCCATTGTGATGATCGAGAACGCGCATAAACATCTGGAACGCTTGCCGCAGGAGCATTCCACCAACGACCGCTTTGAAGCCATGCTTGCTGCCTGCAAGGAGGTGGGGCCTGCGCTGTTCTTTTCGCTGCTCATCATCACGGTTTCGTTCTTACCCGTCTTCAGCCTCGAAGGGCAGGAAGGACGGCTATTTTCCCCACTGGCGTACACCAAGACTTTCTCCATGGCCAGCGCCGCCATCCTGTCCGTGACCCTGGTGCCGGTTCTGATGATGCTGTTTATACGCGGCCACATCATGCCGGAAAGCAGGAACCCGGTGAACCGTTTCCTGATCTGGGTTTATAGACCCATCATCGCTGGCGTCATGCGCTGGAAAAAGCTCACGATCTTCCTGGCCTTCCTCGCCCTGGGTGCCTCCTACTACCCCGCATCCAGACTCGGCTCCGAGTTCATGCCGACGCTCAATGAGGGAACGCTGCTCTACATGCCAGCATCCTTGCCGGGTATGTCGATTACCAAAGCGGCTGAGCTGATGCAGACGCAGAACAAGATCATCAAGAGTTTCCCCGAGGTGTCTTCGGTTTACGGCAAGGCGGGGCGTGCCAATACGGCAACCGATCCGGCACCGACAGAAATGTTCGAAACGGTGATCAACCTCAAGCCGCAGTCCGAGTGGCGACCGGGACTCACCACCGATAAGCTGATTGCCGAGTTGGACAAGGCGTTGCAATTCCCTGGCGTGGCCAATGCCTGGACCATGCCGATCAAGGCCCGTATCGATATGCTTTCCACCGGCATCCGCACACCCATTGGTATCAAGGTTTTTGGTAAAAATCTGGAAGAGATGGAAAAGCTGGCCAAGGAAATCGAGGCGGTCGTCAAGCAAGTCCCTGGCACCACCAGCGCTTTTGCTGAACGCATTACCGGGGGCTTTTACCTCAACATCGAACCGGACCGTGAGCAGCTGGCCCGCTATGGCCTGGGCATCGGTGACTTGCAGGATGTCATCGGAATAGCTTTGGGTGGTGAAATGGTGACCACAACGGTGGAGGGGCGGGAGCGCTACGGTGTCACGGTGCGTTATCCCCGTGAGCTGCGCTCCGATCCCGAGCAGATTGCCCGTCAGGTGCTGGTACCCACGATGGATGGCGCCATGATCCCCCTGGGACAAGTGGCCAAGGTCGTGGTTGCCAAGGGAACACCGGGCATCCGCACCGAAAACGGCTTACTGTCTGCCTACATCTACGTAGACATCCGCGAGCGGGACATTGGCAGTTACGTGGCCGATGCCAGGAAGGCCGTGGCCGCGCAGGTCAAGTTCCCATCCGGCTATTTCGTCACCTGGAGTGGCCAGTTCGAAAACATGGAACACGCCATTGAAAAGATGAAGGTGGTCATTCCCGTGACGCTGTTGATCATCTTCCTGCTCCTGTACCTCAACTTCCGCCGTATCACCGAGACGGTCATTGTGATGCTGTCAGTCCCCTTTGCGCTTGTTGGCGGAGTCTGGCTGCTGTGGTGGCTGGGTTACAACCTGTCGGTGGCGGTGGCGGTTGGTTTTATCGCATTGGCCGGTGTTGCTGCCGAAACCGGCGTCATCATGCTGATTTACCTGGACCACGCCTGGGAGGCGGTCAAAGTCAAATGCCGCGCAGAAGCCCGCCAACCGGGTGTCGCAGACCTTTACGCAGCCGTGATGGAAGGTGCCGTGGAGCGGGTCCGGCCCAAGATGATGACGGTCGTGGCCATCATGGCGGGTTTGCTACCCATCATGTGGGGGACAGGAACCGGCTCCGAAGTGATGAGCCGCATCGCAGCACCCATGGTGGGCGGAATGATCTCAAGCACGGTGCTGACACTCGCCGTGATTCCCGCCATTTACGCGCTGGTCAAGCAGTGGCGGATCAAACGGGGTCTGGAGCGCTGAGGGGTGATTTTATGAGAATATGGCTGTATGTCTTATGGATCGTGCGGGTACAGCTATTATAAATATAGTACATTGCTTAAATGCGAAAACCATACCGTTGCGATTGCCAAGCCGGGGGGCGCAATGTGCCAGAATTGCTGGATTCTCCTGACCTGGAACTGCACCCATATTGCAAACCCCGCGCAATTGCCCGTCATGCGTGGTTTGTGTTCAGCCAAGAAGTATAGGCTGCCAGAATTAGTCACACCCTTTGAGCTAATGGAGGTTCTTCCGTGAATAGCACCCAACTTTGGCACGACCCCATCGTCGAGGAAATCCATGCCACCCGTGAACGGCTCGCCGAGCAGTACCACAATGATTTGGTTGCGTATTCCAAAGCAGCTGAATTGCATTGCCAGGTTTTGGGGTTTCGCATTGTGGAAAGCCCACGTCCCCAACCCTTTCAGGAATCCTTGCAAAAAGTCGAAGTCGCTGCCTGACTTTGCACGCCACGTGAACCTGTGTGTGGGCTAGTGCTCATTCCCAGGCTGCGCGCGAAGGCGCCGTCCAGGCGGCGGAATCTGTCATGCGTTTCTTTGAGACCGTCGAGGCTGATGCCCACATAGTCAAAGTTCACCGCCGCCACGCGCTCGGCCATGGCGGCATCAATCAGGGTTCCGTTGGTCGAGAGGCTGGTATAAAAACCCAGGGACTTGGCACGCTGGGCGATCTGGAAAAAATCCGGGCGTAACAGCGGTTCACCACCCGACAGGATGAGTACCGGCACACCGGCAGCTTTTCGCTTTGTTCACTGTACGTGAGTACGACTTGCTTTTCCCGCCGCAGCGGGATCGATTTTCACACAAATATCTCGGGTCAAATCCATTTCTCCTCCAACCACACTAAAACCCATCTCCCACTTCGTGACGAGTATGGTTTTTAGTATTCTCGTGCAATTTTTTTGCATTTTCTTTAATTTCTGCTGCAATATTTGCACTACATTGCACATTCACTTTCATCCTCCTATGGCAACTCCCGTCACTTCAGATGTTTCTCTCCCGCCGGAAGGAGAAATACCGAGCGAAAAACCACTCTCTCCTCTTGAACAAGCAAGTAAGAACGTTTTTGTACAAACCGTCGTCTCTCGTGTAAAAACCGGTGTCACCACCGCACTCATGGCTCTCGGGATGGCAATAAGCAGTTCAGCTATGGCAACCGACTCTCCATACGAGAAAACTGCCAGCACCCCAACAATCTCTCTCAATGTGGAAGTCGTTAAGAATGACCTTTTTACGGCATTCAATAAGTTCAATAAACCAGAAAAACGTCAATTATTTGAATCTCTTTCAGAAGAACAACAAACAAAGGTTCTCAAATATTATCAACTTGGGAAAGGGGAGCAGCCAAATGAAAAAGAACTCATCAAGGGAGTTTTCGCACTCATGAAGCTTCATGACACGTCTAATCTCGTAACAAAAGCCATTATTGAGATTAATTCAGGACGTGTGCCATCTGAAACACCAGAAGACCTTGAGCCAATCGTACCATCTATCACAAAAGCATTCCCTTCCGCTAAGGATTTTATAAAGATTGAGGCTATTAGAAAAGCAGATGCAGATGCAAAAGACGCATATATAAGAATCAATAAGCAACTCACGCAAAAAAGTGCACAATTGAAACAACAAAATAAAGCACTTCTTCTTCTTTTGCAAGCTCTATAATTTTATTTTCAATAAGTGATTTACTTTAAATAAATTATTTTCTGTATATCACACATTATGGGAGGCGAACGAGCACCAGATAGAGAACCCTGAGTACCTTCTGCTCCAGTGAATAAACCACTCTGAGTAGAGCTTGATAGGGCACCAAAAAAGACCCCGGAAGAGTCTGCATTTTTTCAGTGTAAAGAAATATTGCGGATAGGAAATTCAACCGTATGCGCTCAAGTATCGCATCATGACCCATCCTCAGAATCCCCATTCTGGCACATTGCGATCCTCGGTTTGGCAGTCGAAATGGTCTGTTTCACCGCTCGCGTGCCATTTTGGGTTTTCTTTGTGTATCGCCGGAACGGCCCTACCCGACAGCAGGTCTGAATTGCTGGTTTTTCCTGTCACCAATGACTGATGCCATGTGTAAAGCAGAAACGAAAAACCCGGCGCGGTGACCGGGTGTGCGGGTTGTATCACTCCGGTTTGAAACCGGAGTAATGTCGAAGGTCATGCTGCTAGTGGTAGAGCAAATCGTGGCGCGTTTTCTTTTATCCATTTCAGGTGATCTTCTGCCATACGTAAAGCGGATGCGGCCTCTTCCCAGTCTGGATGCAGCCTCACCTCTTCGCGCATTTCGTCACGAAATCTGAGCCAATCATCTTCGCCAAACAAGGTATGTGGCTCTTCGTAAACCATAAAGAAGCCATTAGACATTTCCAATTACCTTTTTTGTAAGTTCCATGAGTTTTTCACTGTTGGCAGTATAGGCAATAAGTCCATCTGACTCAAGCAACATTGCGGCTACAACCTGCCACAGACCTGAACTTGCATCCTCGTAAGATACGTCACCACGCAACAACGCCTTTTTGACGAGTGACATTGCCCTACTGCGAACGCTTTCACCAATTGCAATGGCTTCATTTTTTTGCATCGAATTTCCGATTCGTACTGCGGATGCAAAAAAACCAGAATGACCGTGTACAACGATACTGCCTATTGGTTGTATTGACAACAATGATGCAAAATCACCAGAGCTGAAACTATCCCCGATTGGGTGATTGTGATGAATTTCAATAGAACCAGAATCGGCACCTTGATAATCAGGTATTTTCAGCCTGTTTGGATTTGAACTGGTGAATCTATCGATAATTTTCCCACCACTTATAGCTGCACCGTACTCGTACCCGGTGCAAATACCGTTGCTAACAACATAATCACGTGCTTGGCGTTGCACATCGGATAGGGTCGGTTCTTTCAAATCCCCAGCACGGATTGCAATTTCTTCAGAGCGCATCCCCCGATCATACGCCCCTGCCACCGCCGGATGCACCTTCGCCAACCTCTCTGCCTTTATCGCATCCAGCCTTGCATCCTGCGAATCCGCCGGGTTATAGTCCCAGCCTGTATCCGGCTCAGAATTCGCGCGGTATTCGGTATGTTGAGCGCCACCCCATCACGCTGCATGAAGTAACGCAGCGGTCCATGCGCTCTGCCACGTTTCCGTGGTGCATCATTAAAAATCATAGCTACTCCCGCTTATTTCATAAGGCCTACAGCCCGATTCTCCTTGAGTTTTGCCCTTCAGAACGGGGCCGGACAGTGCCAGAGGCCACCATGCGGGGTCAAAACTGGCCGTTGTCAGGTGTTTTTACATGGCAAATCGGGCTGTAAGCCTTGTGGGGTAAGCGGATAAAGCTCTTATATCAGGAGCGCTTTGGCAGTGAATGCGTCATGCGTCGCTAGTGTGACGTTCCCTCGGAGCGCGTGATCTTGTTCCAGACGTTGTACTTGCCCACGGGTTTGCGTATGGGCAGACGTTTGACTTCCTTCAGGGTCTGGGCGTCATAGACGATGAACGCGCCGTCCATCTCCCACAGGCTGGCCAGTGCGTAGCGGTCGATCCTTGGTGAATTAGATGTGTGCCAGCATTTTGCCTGGCTCGGTCACTTTTGCCACGGGTTCCAGCGTGGTCTTGTCAATCAGCGTGTGTGTCTTCAGGCTGAACTGGATAAAGCCCTGCAATTCCCTGGCGTGGCCAATGCCTGGACCATGCCGATCAAGGCCCGCATCGACATGCTCTCCACCGGCATCCGCACACCCATTGGTATCAAGGTTTTTGGCAAGAATCTGGAAGAGATGGAAAAGCTGGCCAAGGAAATCGAGGCGGTCGTCAAGCAAGTCCCTGGCACCACCAGCGCTTTTGCTGAACGTATTACCGGGGGCTTTACCTCAACATCGAACCGGACCGTGAGCAGCTGGCCCGCTATGGCCTCGGCATTGGTGACTTGCAGGATGTCATCGGAATAGCTTTGGGGGGTGAAATGGTTACCACAACGGTGGAGGGGCGGGAACGTTATGGTGTCACTGTGCGTTATCCACGTGAGCTGCGCTCCGATCCCGAGCAGATTGCCCGTCAGGTGCTGGTACCCACGATGGATGGTGCCATGATCCCCCTGGGGCAAGTGGCCAAGGTCGTGGTCGCCAAGGGAACACCGGGCATCCGCACCGAAAACGGCCTGCTGTCCGCCTACATCTACGTAGACATCCGCGAGCGGGACATTGGCAGTTACGTGGCCGATGCCAGGAAGGCTGTGGCCGCGCAGGTCAAGTTCCCATCCGGCTATTTCGTCACCTGGAGCGGCCAGTTCGAAAACATGGAACACGCCATCGAGAAAATGAAGGTGGTCATTCCCGTGACGCTTTTGATCATCTTCTTGCTCCTGTACCTCAACTTCCGCCGCATCACCGAGACGGTCATTGTGATGCTGTCGGTCCCCTTCGCGCTTGTTGGCGGAGTCTGGCTGCTGTGGTGGCTGGGTTACAACCTGTCGGTTGCAGTGGCGGTTGGTTTCATCGCCTTGGCCGGTGTTGCTGCTGAAACCGGCGTCATCATGCTGATTTATCTGGACCACGCATGGGAGGCGGTCAAAATCCAATGCCGCGCAGAAGCCCGGCAGCCGGGTGTCGCGGACCTTTACGCAGCCGTGATGGAAGGTGCCGTGGAGCGGGTTCGACCCAAGATGATGACGGTCGTGGCCATCATGGCGGGTTTGTTGCCCATCATGTGGGGGACAGGAACCGGCTCCGAAGTGATGAGCCGCATCGCAGCACCGATGGTGGGCGGCATGATCTCCAGCACGGTGCTGACGCTTGCCGTGATTCCGGCCATTTATGCGCTGGTCAAGCAGTGGCGCATCAAACGGGGTCTGGAAAACTAATAGCAGTGTGCTATGAAAAAAACATAGCTGCCCCCGCTTATCCCATAAGGTGTACAGCCAGATTTGCCTTGAATTTTGCCCTTCAGGACGGGTCAAGGCGATGCTGATACCGCCATGAGGCATCAAAACGGGCCGTTGTCGGGTGTTTTTGCACGGCAAATCGGGTTGTAAGCCTTATGGGATAAGCGGGGACAGCTCTTGTATCAGGAGCGATTTGGAAGCGTGACGTTTTTTGTGCTGGTTTTGCCCAAGCAGTTTGCTTATTGAGCATCCAATGCACACTGGTACTGCACCAGCGCGGGTCAGTTTGATGGCCAAGGCGACCGCCACACGCCGCCGGTCTACGTGGAGCAGACTTTTGGCTACGCCGAAACTTCGTTTTCGCAAATACCTGGAGTGCAATCATTCGCCCTTTAGACTGGCACGTGTGCGGCGTGGTATTTTTTCTGGGCGGAAGCGTTAATCCTACAGGCCGAGGTGATTTGAACGAAAATCGAAGCTTAATAGATCGTCGCTTGATGGAGGGACAGATGGTTGCTACTGCAATGTCGTTTAGCGCTGGCGTTGTGATGGAGCTCACTGACCAACGTATTGACAAGGTAAACAAGGAAATTAAAGTCCCAAACATTGGGAATTTGTGGCCCGTGCGATGGGTTGTAGTGATCTTTGACTGGTGGTTTATTCCACGCATGGAGCAACTTACGCGGGGTGTGACAGACGACGCAATATGGTTTAAGGGTGTAGCAAAAGAGCTGTGGGACGCAAACGAAGATGTGCGACAAAGTGCCCCGTTACTCCTATCAAAGCTACAGAGATCGCAAGAGCAAATACTGAAAACACGCAAAGAATCGCTAGACCTGATGCAGGAAGAGCTTGCATCACCTGCGTTCAAGCAGGCCGTTACCCACATGCTTGAAGCCAGCGTTGACTTGTTTGATTCGATAGAGGCTTTCCGATGGACGCTGATGGAGCTTGAGGCGAACCACAGCCCGCGTTCTGAGGGTTGGGTTGCCACCACGCCAGAAGGCGTTGAAGAGTTGTTCAGACGTATTCAACAGGAAGAATGAGCGTTGATCTGGATGGTCGCGTCATTCGCGGCATCGTGCTCGCAAACACGCTATTTCGCAATAAATGGGCAGACCTGCCTGGTGCGGTGCAGGACGAGTCGATTGTTGTGATTCAATCTCTTGTTGGTAAAAGTATTGACCAACTCCCGCGCAAACTTCATTTTCACCAACTGACAAACAAGCCCGTGCCAAGCGCTATAAGCCCTACCGATAAGGTGGCGGCATGGTCATTGCACATCACGGCAGACGACCGCTACAAAGCCAGCTTCACCTACGAAAACGGAACCATCTACTTTCGCACCTGTGGCACGCACCAGGCCGTAGACAAGTGGCCTTGAGTCGCCACCCCCCACCACACAGCCCCCGAGGCGGTTTTTTTCGCCTGCACGGGCGCCGCCATCCTGTCCGTGACCCTGGTGCCGGTTTTGATGATGTTGTTCATACGCGGCCACATCATGCCGGAAAGCAGGAATCCGGTGAACCGTTTCCTGATCTGGGTGTTGATGCCGATTGAAAACTGACCCACCCTGCCGATCCAAAATTGACCCAGGGCGGATAGCTGCTTTTTGAATTAGCAACTGTGGAGGGTCGGGAACGTTATGGTGTCACGGTGCGTTATCCACGTGAGCTGCGCTCCGATCCCGAGCAGATTGCCCGTCAGGTGCTGGTACCCACGATGGATGGCGCCATGATCCCCCTGGGGCAAGTGGCCAAGGTCGTCGTCGCCAAGGGAACACCGGGCATCCGCACGGAAAACGGCTTACTGTCTGCTTACATCTACGTAGACATCCGCGAGCGCGACATTGGCAGTTACGTGGCCGATGCCAGGAAGGCCGTGGCCGCGCAGGTCAAGTTCCCATCCGGCTATTTCGTCACCTGGAGCGGCCAGTTCGAAAACATGGAACACGCCATTGAAAAAATTTATCGGCTTGGCCGGTGTTGCGGCTGAAACCGGCGTCATCATGCTGATTTATCTGGACCACGCATGGGAGGCGGTCAAAATCCAATGCCGTACAGAAGCCCGGCAGCCGGGTGTCGCAGACCTTTACGCAGCCGTGATGGAAGGTGCTGTAGAGCGGGTTCGACCCAAGATGATGACGGTCGTGGCCATCATGGCGGGTTTGTTACCCATCATGTGGGGAACAGGAACCGGCTCCGAAGTGATGCGCCGCATCGCAGCACCCATGGTGGGCGGAATGGTCTCCAGCACGGTGCTGACACTCGCCGTGATTCCGGCCATTTATGCGCTGGTCAAACAGTGGCGGATCAAAAGGGGGCTGGAAAACTGATGTCCTGCTGATGTCCTGCAATCACCACATTTCAAAGATGCCGGCAGCACTTTGATCACGAAAGAATAGCTGTATCCGCAATATCCATGGGGCATACAGCCTAAATATGACGTTCAGGTGCCAGTGACTGGGTATGACTGGGTATGCTGCTGCGCCAAATGCAGCACCTTGGCAGCCGAACTGAAGGCATTTTGGCGTGTATTTTGGCGTGTAGCCCTTGTGTGGAGCGCGGGAGTAGCTATTTTTTCAGGAGTTATCCATGGAGCCATGGCCAAGCAAGGGCAGATGCAGATCGCAGCAAGATGCTGTACAAAGCTACAGTATTGTTGGCATCCAATGCACACTGGTACTGTCCCATATCTGCTGTCGCACAACCTGCGCAACAGCGCTCGCATTCACATGCGGGTGCGCGACTGGGTGCGGGTCAATCAGCGCATTCATTGGTGAGAGATAAAACCAGCGATTCAGACCTGCTTTCGGGTCTTTCGGGTAGGGCCGTTCCGGCGATATGCCAAGAAAACCCAAAATGGCACACGAGCGGTGAAGCAGGCCACTTCGACTGCGCGCCCACGCTGACGGAAGAACTGGTACGCGCCGAGAGCAGGGTACTATAGGCCCGTGTATCACCGAGAACCTGGATTAATTGTTTATGCGTCAACTTTCATCTTCAGGCCAGCAGGCCGTCAACGACATTGCCCAGCGCCATGGCTTCAGCAGTCAGGCGGTTGAAACCATGCTGCAGGCCGTCATCAACGGCAACGGCAGCATGGCGCAGTTCAATCATCCCGATTTTGGCGGCGGCGGGCAGTGGATGTCGGGTGGCATGACCATGATTGGCGACATGTTCAACGGCCACCTCAAGGGCCGGGTCGACAGCCTGTGCAGCGAACTGGCTCAACTGGTGCGCCAGCAGCCCGATCTGATGCGCAGCGGCAGCGGCAGCGACACCGGCAATTCAAACAACCTGTTTGCACCCGCACCGCCCGACTGGTGGGGAGCCGATCTTCGCTGGCCCAACAGCACCGGCGGCCAGAACAATATGCGTTACGCCTACTTCGCCCAGGCCAGGCGCCTGGCAATCGACATTGCAGGCAAGGTCACGGTGTACGACACGCTGGATCATCAGATTGGCGGAGTTTCACAACAGAACGGCAATTCGGTCAGTTTCAGCAGTCAGAACGGCTATGTAGACCTGTCGCAGTTACCTGTGGTCAGTGTCAATGGTGTGGCACCGGTCATCAACACACCGGCACCTGCGCCCTTTGTGCCCGCCAGCACCAGCACCAGCACCAACAATGGGGATGACATTTTTGCCAGCATTGAAAAACTGTCGGCGCTGCAGGCCAGGGGAATTCTGACGCAACAAGAATTTGCAGCCAAAAAGGCTGAATTGCTGTCCCGGCTTTGAGTTTGCGCCTATCGACGCTGCTACCGTGAGTGCTATGAATCCAAGAGCTGCTTGCGCACGTTCCACGGGGGCTGCAGGCCAGAATCATATCTTGGGGTCGTGCGGTTGGATTCCCTATCCGTTGCGCACCAGGAACTTTGCATCGGCTGCACGGCGTGCACCAGAATTTGCCCCAAGAAATGCTACACGCACCAATCTGCGGCTATATCCCCTTCTATTCGGTAAACTCCAGCGGTTTTCTGGCTGTAATTTGATGGCGCAATTTTTGCTTAGGTGTACATAGTCCTGGGCCAGGTTGGGGGGCTGGTGTCAAGTGCAACTTCTGACGGGTACCCGGTTCATGGAGGAACCTATATGAAACTTATAACGGCAATCATCCCACATCCGCCCAGGTGTGGATGCAGGCTTGCGCCATCGCTTACCGCATCGTCGGCTTGCAGCCGCTAACGGATTGCGCCAATGATCCAGCCGATTGCCCTGCGTGCCAGCTACCAGGCTGAAAAATCCGCCCTGCTGGCAGCGTTGGCAAGCGGTGGCGCTGCTACCCGGGGGATCGGTGCCGCACTGCGCGCCTTGTCGGACCTGGCGGATGCCAGTCTGAGAATCCTGTGGCAACAAGCCGGGTTCAGCGACCCCTTTGCCTTGCTGGCGGTCGGTGGTTTTGGCAGGCGTGAACTGTTTCCTTATTCCGATGTGGATGTGTTGGTGCTCCTGCCAGATAACCAGTCGCCAGAGCAGGATGGCGTGCTGAAAACACAAATTGAAGGGTTTATTGGCAGTTGCTGGGATGCGGGTCTTGAAATTGGTTCCAGTGTGCGCTCGATCAGCGAATGCCTGAGCGAGGCGGGTAAGGACTCAACGGTGCAAACTGCGCTGCTTGAAGCCCGCATGATTGTCGGCAGCAAGCCGCTGTTTGCCGCTTTTCAGCAAGCCTATTTTCTGGCCATGGATGCCGAGGCTTTTTACGTTGCAAAAATGCTCGAAATGCAGCAGCGCCACATGAAATTTGAAGATACGCCCTACGCGCTGGAGCCTAACTGCAAAGATTCTCCTGGCGGATTGCGTGATCTGCAAACCATTTTGTGGGTGGCCAAGGCAGCCGGTTTTGGTTCTGACTGGAGCGCTTTGGCCAGGGGCGGGCTGGCTACGGCATTCGAGATCAGTCAGATCAAACACAACGAGGCCATACTGCGTCTGATTCGTGCCCGTCTGCATGTGCTCGCAGGCAGACGCGAAGACCGGCTGGTGTTTGATCTGCAAACCAGCGTCGCCAACTCCTTTGGCTACCAGGCAAGCCACATCAAAACGGGCCCACACGCCCGATTGCACCCGAGTCAGCAGCTGATGCGCCGCTATTACTGGGCTGCCAAGGCGGTCACGCAACTGCGTCAGATTCTGTTGCTCAATATCGAAGAGCGTCTGAGTCCAGCGTCGCATCATCCGCAGCCGCTGATACCACTGAACGAGCATTTTTTTAACAAGGCTGGCATGCTGGAGGTGATTAGTGATGACCTGTACCGCAAGCATCCGCATGCCATTTTGCAAACCTTTCTGGTGTACCAAACCCACTTCGGACTCAAGGGCTTGTCCGCCAGAACCCTGCGTGCGCTCTATAACGCGCGGGACCTGATGGGCAGTTATTTCCGGCGCGACCCGGTCAACCGCAGAACGTTCATGAACATTCTGCAGCAGCATGACGGCATCACCCATGCCCTGCGCCTGATGAACCAGACTTCGGTTTTGGGACGGTATGTATGGGCGTTTCGTCGCACCGTCGGGCAAATGCAGCACGATTTATCGCATATTTATACGGTTGACCAGCATATTTTGATGGTGCTGCGCAATATCCGGCGCTTTTTCATGGTCGAACATGCCCACGAATACCCGTTTTGTTCACAATTGGCCAGTGGCTGGGACAAGCCCTGGATTTTGTATATCGCCGCACTGTTTCACGATATTGCCAAGGGACGTGGCGGGGACCATTCCGAACTCGGAGCGCTGGAAGTACGCCATTTCTGTACACAGCACGGCATTGACAAGGGCGATGCACGGTTGATTGAGTTTTTGGTGCGTGAACATCTGACCATGAGCAGTATTGCCCAGAAGTCAGATTTGAGTGACCCCGCTGTGATTGCGAATTTTGCCAAATATATTGGTGATGACCGCGCCTTGACCGGCTTGTACCTGTTGACCGTAGCGGATACCCGTGGCACCAGTCCGAAGGTCTGGAATGCATGGAAAGGCCGACTGCTTGAAGACCTGTACCTGAGCACCTCGCGCGCGCTTGGCGGCCATGTACCCGACCTGCATGCCGAAGTCCAGGAGCGCAAGCGTGACGCACTGATTGAACTGGCATTGCGCACACAACCCTACGGGTCACACGAGGCACTCTGGAAAACCCTGGATGCGGGTTACTTCATTCGCCATGATGCGGTTGAAATTGGCTGGCATACCCGCATGCTGTCGCGCCATCTTGGAAGCCCGCAGCCCGTTGTGCGGGGACGGCCATCACCCGTAGGGGAGGGCTTGCAGGTGCTGGTTTACACCCCGGATCAGCAGGAGCTGTTTGCCCGGATTTGTGGCTACTTTGACCGCAGCGGCTTCAGCATTCAGGATGCACGCATCCACACCACGCAAAACGGCTATGCGCTGGACACGTTCCAGATCGTGGCGGCCTACCATCTGACGGACAATTACCGCGAGCTGATCAACATGATTGAGTCCGAACTCGCCCAGGTGATCAGCGAAGCCCGTCCACTGCCCGCTCCCATGCGGGGCCGGGTATCCCGGCGTGTCAGGAGCTTCCCGATGCCCCCTCGGGTGTCTCTCAAACCCGATGAAAAGGCGCAGCGCTGGCTACTCAATATCTCGGCCAGCGACCGTCTGGGCTTGCTCTACAGCGTGGCCCTGGTGTTGGCCAGGCATAAGGTGAACTTGCAACTCGCCAAGATCGTTACCATGGGTGAGCGTGTTGAAGACACCTTTTTGATCCAGGGCGCAGCCCTGCAATACAACCTGGAGCAGATTGCGATAGAAACCGAATTACTTGAAACGCTGGCCTGATTTTTCATTTTCCAAAATAGTTCAACCAACCTTGAAAGCACGCGAAATGAACAATTACGAAATCATTCGCCGGGAAGACTTTTCCGATGTGACCTATTTGCTGGAGGTGCGCCATTCCCTGATGGCCAAAGCCGCGAAACCCGGTCAGTTTGTGATCGTCATGCTCAGTGAACAGGGCGAGCGCATACCCTTGACCATTGCCGATTTTGACCGCGAGCAGGGCACCATCACCCTGGTGATTCAGGCTGTGGGCAAGACCACCCGGCAGATGCAGCAGGAGTGCCAGGTTGGCACGTCGCTGTACGCACTGGTCGGCCCGATGGGCATTCCCAGCCCGATAAGCCATGCCAAAAAAGTGCTGTGTGTCGGTGGTGGGTTGGGCGTAGCCCCTGTTTTTCCCCAAGCGCGCGGTTTCAAGGAAAAGGGCGCTTACGTCATCGGCGTACTGGGTTTTCGCAACAAGAACCTGGTATTCTGGGATGAAAAGTTCCGGGCCTGCTGCGATGAACTCATCATCTGTACCGACGACGGTTCGGTTGGCATCCAGGGCCGGGTCACCGATGGCATCCTGCGGGCGATTGAAAAACATCCCGACATTGACGAAGTGGTGGCCATTGGCCCACCGATCATGATGCAAAGCTGTGCCGAAGCCACCCGGCCCTTCAAGATCAAAACCATGGTCAGTCTGAATCCGGTGATGGTGGATGGCACCGGCATGTGTGGCGGGTGTCGGGTCAAGATCGGTGGCCAGGTCAAATTTGCCTGCGTTGACGGGCCGGATTTTGATGGACATCTGGTGGACTTTGATGACCTGATGGTGCGTTTGCGCCGCTACACCGAGCTTGAACGCAAAGCCCTGGACCACTGGGAGAAAAGCTGCAACCTGCGCAAGTCCATCGTCAGCAACACGGCAGCGGTCCTCCCCGCGTGAAACCCATGGCCAAGAAAACCATACGTACCATCCCCCAGGAGCGCACCCCGATGCGCGAGCTGGACCCTGGCGTGCGTGCCAGAAACTTTGAAGAAGTCGCCTGCGGATACCACCCGGACGATGCCATGCGCGAATCGCAGCGTTGCCTGATGTGCCCGGACCAACCCTGTGTCGCAGGCTGCCCGGTCGGCATTGATATTCCGGGTTTTATCAAGAAAATCAACGAGAAGGACCTGCGCGGTGCCTATGACATCCTGACGGAAACCAGTCTGTTGCCGGCTATTTGCGGTCGGGTCTGTCCGCAGGAAAACCAGTGCGAAGGGGTTTGCACCGTAGGTGGCTCACTGGAGCCGGTGGCAATTGGCCGTCTGGAGCGTTTTGTCGGAGACGCCGCCATCAAGGCCGGCTGGGTCAATATTCCCTACATCCAGGCCAAGCCTTTCAAGGTTGGCATTGTCGGTTCCGGCCCGGCCGGCATGGCCTGCGCAGCGGACATGGCCAAGGCGGGTTGTGCGGTCACGGTGTTTGAAGCGTTCCACCAGCCAGGCGGGGTGTTGAAGTACGGCATTCCCGACTTTCGTCTGCCCAATGCGGTCATTGATGCCGAAATAGAGAATTTACGCAAACTCGGTGTCACATTTGAATGCAACACCCTGGTTGGTCGCCTGTTCACCCTGGAACAGATGGTGTCCGAGATGGGTTTTGACACCGTGTTCGTTGGTGTCGGGGCCGGTTATCCGACCATGCTGGGCATTCCCGGCGATTCGCTCAACGGGGTGTTGTCGGCCAATGAATTGTTGACCCGCTGCAATCTGATGCGGGCCAAGGAATTTCCGAATTTTGATACGCCGCAGCCGATTGGCAAGCGTGTGGCGGTGGTGGGTGCGGGTAACACCGCCATGGATGCGATGCGCGTCTGCCTGCGCCTGGGCGCCGAGAAGGTGTATTGCATCTACCGTCGCTCGCGCAAGGAGGCTCCGGCGCGCGCCGAAGAAGTACACCATGCCGAGCAAGAGGGGGTGGAGTACCACTGGCAAACCCATCCCATCGCGATCCTGGACGATGGCCATGGCAACGTACGCGGCATGCGTTGTGTGCGCATGGAACTGGGTGAACCCGATGATTCGGGCCGCCGACGCCCGGTTATTCTGCCCAACAGCGAATTCGATTTTGAAGCCGATCTGATTGTGTACGCCATCGGCACCAATGCCAATCCGATCATGGGCCAGACCTCAAGGATTGCACTGAACAAATGGGGTTACATCCAGACCGATCCGGGCCTTGCCACCTCGATTGCCGGTGTGTTTGCCGGCGGGGACATTGTGACCGGCGCGGCCACGGTGATCGAGGCCATGGGAGCCGGGCGCCGGGCTGCGGCCAGCATGAAGGCCTACCTTGGCATCCGCGACGCGGATCGGCCATATCGGCCATTTTCGGGCGATGGCGACAAGCTGTTTGGTATCGACATCCGGGAACGCAATTTTGCACGTGTGCGCATAGCCTGAATGGAAAAAACCATGACCACCATGACCACCATTACCACCCTGAAAGAACACATCGTCGAGATCATCAGCGACTCCGGTGAAGGGGCGCAGCGCTGCGGCCAGTCGCTCGGGTCGATTGCGGCCCGCATGGGCAATGGTATCTGGACCACCGAAATCATCCCAGCCGAAATCCGGCCACCCGCCCGCAGTGTGGCCGGGGCCAGTGGCAACCGCATACGCATGGGTTCGGGCTATATCACCAACGGGGGCGACCAGACCGATCTGGTGGTGGCGTTCAACGAACAGGTGCTGCTTGGCCGGGTGCGTGCCCGCGAACTCAAATCCGGATGCCTGATATTTCTGGAAAGCATGTGGCGCAAGCACAGCGATCTGAATGTGTCGATGGCCTACATCCAGACCTATGACAAGTTGGTCGATGCCGGATTCAAGGTGATCGAGTTCCCGATGGAGCAGCAATGCCAGTTGCTGGGGGCGGACCCCAAACGCGGTAAAAACATGTTTGCGCTGGGCATGCTGTGTTACCTCTACAGCTTTGAATTGCAGATGGCGCGCGACCAGATTGCGCTGACATTTGGTAAAAAAGCCCAGAACGTGATTGATGCCAACGTCAAACTGCTGGAAGCCGGCCACCAATGGGGGGCAACGCATCTGGATTTCAACTTTTGTATTCCGGCAACTCCGTCTTCACAACCACAGATCGTCACCAACGGCAACACCGCGCTGGCGCTCGGGGTCATGGCCTCAGGCATGGAGCTGTGTGCCATGTACCCGATCACCCCGGCCACTTCGGCTTCGCACTATCTGTCCGAAGTGTTCGAGAAAGTGGGCGGCATCGTGCACCAGGCTGAAGACGAAATTGCCGCCTGCGCCTTCGCCATTGGTGCGTCTTATGCCAGCAAATGCACCATTACCATCACCTCCGGGCCGGGTTATTCGCTGAAACAAGAGGCTATCGGTCTGGCGGTGATGGCGGAAATTCCGCTGGTGGTGGTGAATGTGCAGCGTGGCGGCCCCAGTACGGGCCAGCCGACCAAGGTCGAGCAAGGCGATCTGATGTGTGCCATTTTTGGCAGCCATGGCGACGCACCCAAGGTGGTGATGGCACCGGCCACCATTGAGGACTGCTTTTATTCGGTCATTACCGCGCGCAAAATTGCCGAAACCTTCAACATGGTGGTGGTGATACTGACCGATGCCAGCTTATCCTCCTCACAACAACCCTTCAACCGGCCACAGTTCAACGAAGCCTGGCTGGCACCGCCCATTGACCAGAACCCGGTCGCAGAGGGCGCCAGGGCGTATGACTGGGATGCGACTACCGGCCTGGCGCAGCGCTTTATCCCCGGCCAGCCTGGCGGTATGCACACCGTCACCGGCCTCGCGCACGACCGTGACAGCCATGTGGCCTACGACCCGGACATCAACCAGGAGGGTTTGCGTGCCCGCAGCCTGAAACTCGCAGCCCTGCAAAAGACGCTGACCGCCCCCGAGGTGTTTGGCGCGGACGATGGAGATATCCTGCTGATTGGCTGGGGTAGCACGCAGGGGGCCATCGAGGAAGCGGTGGCATCGCTACGCGCCGAAGGGTACAAGGTCTCCTCGATGCACCTGCGCTTTTTACAGCCGATGCAGCCGGGCATCAAACCCATCATGCAACGCTTCAAGCAGGTGATGACCATCGAGGTCAACTGGAGCGACAGCCCGGATGAGGAGATTATTGACGAATCGAACCGGCGCTATTCCGCACTGGCGATTTTGCTGCGCTCGCGCTATCTGGTAGACGTTGATTGCTGGAGCGAGGTACGCGGCCAGCCGATCAAGCCCAGCACGATTCGCCGTATTGCTCTGGCCAAGCTCACCGCCCAAGGAGAATGACCATGACCTGCTCCACAACCGACTGCCTGCTTGCGCTGTATGACGAGCAGCATGAACTCGAAGACTACCAGAGTGGGGTGCCGCGCTGGTGTACCGGCTGCGGCGACAACGCCATTTTGGCCGCCGTGCAGCGCCTGTGCCGTGACGAAGGCTTGCGGCCTGAAAAAACCGTGTTTGTCTCCGGCATCGGTTGCTCCAGCCGGTTTCCGCATTACATGAAGACCTATGGTTTTCACGGCATCCATGGCCGGGCGCTGCCGGTGGCCGAAGGCATCAAGATGGCCCGGCCCGACCTGACGGTATTTGTCAACACGGGCGACGGTGACTGTTGCAGCATTGGTGCCGCGCACTGGATTCATGCCATTCGTTACAACATGAACCTGACGGTGTTTTTGCATGACAACCAGATTTATGGCCTGACCAAAAAACAGGCTTCGCCCACATCGCCCATCGGCACCAAAAGCAACACCACGCCACGCGGCAGTTACCTGGATGCGCTCAACCCCTTGAGCGTCACGCTGGGGGTAGCCAATGCCTCGTTTGTCGCGCAGGCGGTGGACTGGATTCCCGAGAGCCTGTTCGAGATCGTCAAGGCCGCGTACCACCACAAGGGTTTGTCGTTTGTGCGCATCTTGCAGCGCTGCCCGGAATGGTTGCCCAAATCACTCGATCCCTGGATGCAGGACCCGGACAAGATTGCCCTGCTGCACCATGAAAACGCGCTGCATATCAGCGCCGGACTGGGCAAGACGTACAAAAACCAATGGCTGCATGATCCTCTCGACATGAACCGGGCGCGTGAAATTGCCAGCAGCGAAGAGGTCATTCCCGTCGGCATCCTGTACCAGAACCGGGACATTCCCCGCTACGAGGAAACCCGGCAAACGGGGGTATTGCGTACCACCGAGACGGTACGCAGTGGCTTTGAAGCCGAACTCGACAAGTACACGGTCTAACACGTCAAACACCTCAAACACGGTACAAGACCCACCAGGAACTGACATGGACGCCGACCTGCAAACACATATTGCCTTCTACCTGACCGGCAAAAGGCCCGGTACCGGGCTTGACGCGCCCGAAGGACTCCAGTTGCGCCCGGCACTCTTTGCCGCTTACCGTGACCTGAGCGCATTGCGCTACGACTTTCCGCTTGTGCTGGTCGATGGTCCATCGCCCGGCATGTTTGCCGAACCGCTATCGGGCCTGATCGACAGTATTCTCGACAAGGTGGCGCATGGCACGGAGGGTGCGCGCATCCGAAAACATCTCCTGCTCCTTGAGCAAGAGATCCGCAAACGGGTCGCTGCGGGTGCCAGCGGCTTATTTTCTGCCGTGTGGGACCACTCTGCCGCCACGCTGGGCCAGGACGACACGCTGATGGCGGACAGCCTGTTGCGCGCCCGGACCAACCGGCACGTGGATGGTGAACTGGTGGATTGCCAGTCTGCACTGCCCGCCCAGCTGCTGGGCCACGCCTGGAGCCTCACGCAGGCGCAGCGCGCAGCACACTTTGGCCGGGACCTCCAGCGGCTGGTACTCAAACTCTCCGACATACTGAAAGCCGATTTTGTCAATTCGGATGCCGGGAAAAGCGCCGAAAGTCTCCGGTCTGCGTTTGGTTCCGGTCCGAAAGACAACTTCGATTTCGAGGCCATGTCGCGTATTCTGGGCCGGTCTACCGCCAGGAAAAGTCTGTCACCCAGCCGGCGCAGCCGGGTCACACAACTGCTCTCGACGCTGCAGTCGCAGCAGTTTTTCGCCCCCCCGGATGCAAAGGCCGGGACGGCTTACGCTTTTGTTTTTGATAGTTGCAGCGCTGCCTTGCAAGCCTACCGCGAGCGCCTGCCCCGGCTGATTGCGCTGGCCAGGGCGATGGCCATCGCCGAGCTGGAGGCCAAGGGGGAATACAACGAAGCCCGACACGACCCGTTGTTTGCTTCCTTTGGTGAAAATGGCCTGCAAGCCAGCGATCTGGCGCTGTTCCCAGATTACCTGGTGCGAATGAACATCCGTGATCTGACGGGGGCCGAACAAAGCGCCCTGAGCGAGATTCTTGCCGTCGATCTGCCAGTCAAAATCCTGATCCAGACCGATGATGTCATCGAGGAATCGCCCCTTGGTAATGGTAATGGTATTGGTATTGGTACACCTGGCCTTTGCCCTGCGCAGTCGGCAACTGGCCAGCATGGCGATGGGTCTGAGCGGCGTTTTTGTGCTGCAATCGCCCGCCTCCAATCTGTACCAGCTTCGCGGGCAGATCCAGCGCGGACTCGACTATTGCGGCCCGGCCCTGTTCAGCGTCTTTTCGGGCGCAGCTGCCAGCATGGGTGATCTCCCCGCTTACCTGGTCGGGGCAGCAGCCCTGGAGTCGCGGGTGTTCCCGGCCTTTACTTTTGACCCCTCGGCCGGACGTGACTGGGCTTCGCGTTTCTCGCTGGACACCAATCCGCAGGCCACACGGGATTGGCCGGTACATGGCTTGGCTTATGCAGACGAACACCACCAGGCGGTATCGCAGGAGTTGCCATTCACCCTGATTGACTTTGTCGCCTGCGATGCGCGCTACACCAGACACTTTGCCCTGGTACCACGTGCGCGCTGGAGCGCCACCCTGGTGCCCGCCGGAGACATCGTGGCGCGGGAGAGTCAGGGTCAACCCGAGAGCGTTCCCTTTGTGTGGACGGTGGACCCTGAGAACAGGTTACACAAACTCGTTGTGGACGAAAAACTGATCCGCGAGGCACGCCGTTGTCGCAGCATGTGGAATAGCCTGCAAGAACTCGGTGGCATTCACAACTCGCACGCCGAGCGGCTACTGGCGCGTGAAAGACAATCCGGTGTGCTTGCGCCGATGACAGCATCCTCAGCACCTCCAGTAACTCCAGACACAGTCCCTGCTGCACCGACCGTAGAAACGCAGTCCGATACGCAGCGCTCACCGGATGAAGCGTACATAGAAACCGAACGCTGCTCCACCTGCAACGAATGCACACACATCAATGGAAAGATGTTCGCCTACAACGCCAACCAGCAAGCCTACATCGCTGACTTGAGCGCCGGCACTTACGCCCAATTGGTTGAAGCCGCCGAGAGCTGCCAAGTGTCGATCATCCATCCCGGCAAACCACGCAACCCGGACGAGGCCGGTCTGGACGAGCTGCTCAAACGGGCAGAGCTGTTTGCATAGGATGGTTAAAGCATAGGATGGTCAAAGTCGGCAACGGGTTGTCCGGCATCGGCCAAACGCCACATGCCACATTTCCACATTTCCACATTTCCACATTTCCACATTTCCACATTTCCAGGGCGTTGCCCTTCGCTGGTATGCAACGCCCCCTTGGGGCGTTGGGACATCGCCGGCTCGTCAACGGGTTGATGCCCCGTTGGTGCATGGAATTCGTGCCCCAACGGGGCACCGCATACCAGCGAAGGGCAACGCCCTGGGGCTGCAAAGTTTATCGCAATATTTTTTATAGCGCCCCCCGCACATCCCATAAGGGTTTCAGCCAGATTTACCCAATGCAGAGCACTGATTTTCGGGGCCATGGCCAGGTTTTTGGCCAAATCCATGCCGAAATAGTCGGCTGGATTCGGCTGAATTATGCCATTTCGGGCTGTAGCGCTTGCAGGGCGTGCGGGAGTAGCTTCTGAATTTATAGCGTTATACCTTGCGCTGTCACAATCTGAGGTTTTAGGCTGTTGATTTTTGTGGGTAAGAAATCGTAGCATCCCCGGTTTTCATCGTATTGGGGCTGAATGTGATCGATATCGAATTTTCAAATGAATCCATTGCTGAACTGCAAAAACTGAAGAATCACCCGCACCCTTGCGTGAGGGACAAGGCTTTGATTTTGATTTTCAAAAGCCAAAAAATCCCACATCACAAAATTGATGCGTATTCCCAGTAAAAATCCGCCATGAGGCTAATAACCAGCTCCAAACATCGACGCACTGAGGCCAGGCGGTGGTGAACCCACCGCAATGAACATATGAACGCACTATTTAAAATAGTAACTCACAACCTTCTGGTGTGGCTGTGTCTGGCAATCCTGGTTGCCCCGCTGGTGCCTGCCTTTGCAGCCGCTGTCACCACCACCGTGACAGGCACTGCACCGACTGGCAGTGTCACCTTCAAAAACGGATCAACCACGCTGGGCAGTGCCACCATCGCAAGCGGCGTGGCCACCTTGAGCACCAGTGCACTGGCCTTGGGCAACCACAGCCTGAGCGCCGACTATGGCGGCGATGCCTCCAACCAGGCCAGCACGTCGGCGGCCGTAACCGTCATCGTCAATAGCGCCGGACTGGGCGCCATGACCTGGCAGTATGGCTACGATGCCATGGGCCGACCCACCACCACCATTGATCCCAATGGACTGGCTACCTACACCTACTACGATAGCCTGGGCCGCCCGATCCAGACCCAGCAGTCAGCTAACGTCGGCTCTGCCACCCCTACCATTACCCAGCTGGACTACAACCTGGCTGACAGTCTGACCAAAGTCACGGATCCACGCAACCTGGCCACCACCTACTCACCCAATGGCCTGGGCAACGTCACCAGCCAGAGCAGCCCGGACAGCGGCGCTGCCCAGTTCACCTATGACACCAAAGGCAATGTACTGACAGCCACCGATGCGCGCGGCAAGCTCACCAGTATGACCTATGACGCGCTGGAGCGGCTCACCAGCGTGACTTACAGCAGTGGCACCCCCACGACGCTGGAGTATGACGGCGGCGCCAATCCCACCCCAGCAGCGCGCGGCGAACTCACCAAGGTGACGGACGAGTCCGGCTCGGTCACCTACACCTATGACAGTATGGGCCGCATGAGCAGCAAAACCCAGCTTAGCAACGGTAAAACTTTCACCGTGAGCTACGCTTGGGGAAATAGCGGCAGCGCCCTGGACAAGCTTACCGCCATCACTTATCCCAGTGGCAACAGGGTGAACTACAGCTATGACGCCCAAGGTTACCTCTCAGGGGTGAGCGTCAACTCGGTCAACAGCAATGGAGTGGGCGTATCGGGCACGAGCACCACACTGCTCTCAGGCATCGGCTACAACGCCGACAACAACATCACCGGCTGGAATTGGTCTACTGGAAAAACCCGCAATATCGTTTATGACAGCTTTGGCCTGATGTCGAGCTACAACTTGGGCGACAGTGCCGGGGTGGGCATTGCCAGTGGTGCCCTGCGTACCTTGGTGCGTGACGCATCAGGGCGCATCATGGGCTACACCCATAGCAACGGTGCAGGCGCCGTGCCGAGCCTGAATCAAAGCTTCGGTTACGATAACCTGAACCGCTTGCTCAACGCGACGCTCTCCAACGCCACCACCCAGTACAGCTATGACGCCACAGGCAACCGCACGGCCAAGGTGGTGGGGGCCACGACTTACAACAACACGGTATCGAACACGAGCAACCGCTTGGTGCAGACCCAGGACGTGGGTGGCACGGCCAGCATTCAGTACGACGCTGCAGGCAACGTGACAGGTGACGGCAGCAATACATTTACCTACAGCGAGCGTGGGCGCATGAAGTCAGTGACCAACGCGGGCGGCACGGTGAGCTACCTGTACAACGCGGCAGGTCAGCGTGTGGTCAAGACAGGCCCCACCGCGTTGGTGCCCAGCGGGGCGGCTTACTTTGTGTATGACGAGCAGGGGCAGTTACTCGGTGAATACGATGCAACCGGCACCCCAATCTATGAAACCATTTACCTTGGATCAATCCCGGTGGGGGTGATCAAGCAAACGGGCACGGCTGCAGGCAACAACATTGCGGTGAGTCTGTACAACGTGTATGCCGATCATCTGGCGACACCTCGGGTGATCACGCGCCAAAGTGACCAAGCCATTGTGTGGAGGTGGGATACGGCAGAAGCTTTTGGGGCAACGGCGGCCAATCAGAATCCCGGCTCACTGGGGATATTCACTTACAACCAACGCTTTCCGGGGCAGGTGTTTGATGCGGAGACCGGCCTCTTGCAGAACTGGAACCGGGAATATGACCCAAGGCAGGGGCGGTATCGGCAGAGTGATCCGATTGGCTTGGCCGGGGGCATCAATACCTATGCATATGTAGGGGGGAATCCGGTCTCGTACACGGACCCGGAAGGGTTGCAGACTACGGTGGATTCTTGGTGCAGGCAACATCCGGTCGCTTGTGCCGAGATAAATGGACCGAGGCCGATACCTGTACCTGTTCCTTTACCAGACAGGGATATTTGGTGGCCTGACAAAGAACCAGGCAAATGGTCGTGTAAAGCAAGAGCAGATTGCAACGACAACATTCCGGGAAACTGTCCTGAAGACCCCACGAAACGCGTCGCGTTTGGCGGTGGTACCGCGAAGGACTTGGGTACGGCGCGGAATATTGCGAAGAGCAACGCAACGTCGAACCTGCAATGCCAGCCGAAGCATGTGTCCTGCAAGTGCACGGGGCCGAAGGGCGAGCAGTACTCGGGAGGGTGTTGAAATGACCAACGACATTCAACCGGGGGACCGCGTGAAGCTGTTGGGTCTACCAGATTGGCTTACGCATGATCTCCCAGAGAATGAGCAAATTGAGATGCGCGCGTTTGTCGGTCAGTGTGCCGTTGTGGACGAGATCGACGCCTACGGTTACTTTTGGCTTGGCTTTGGCAGCACCACCGAAGTTGGTGATGCCGCTCACTACAGCGGGCATTCGTTCGGCGTTCCTAGAGAGTTCATCGAGCGTGATGTGTGATGGGGGAAACGGGTCAGGTTCAGATTACACCGAACCTCACGTTTGCTGTAAAAACAGTAGCTACTAACGTAATATATACGAGCTTTACAGGACTGTTTCTCTCTTGATTCAAAACAAAAAATCCACCCACAACCCCTTAGCCGCTAAAGCTGTGGGGTTCCGGAGGTTTCTTCTTTTAGCCGCTGACTGGCGCGCTACGTTTTCTTGCCCGTTGCCTTTGCCTTGGAACTGGTGGGCTTGCTGGGCTTATCCTCTGGCGCGATGAACCCGATAGGCCGTTTCGGTGGATCAGCCGGTGCGGCAAGCTCCCGCAGCGCCTCAAAAACCTGCCGCAACTGGTTGCGCGTATTGCGGCTAAACGTGTCATGCGACATGGTCAGCGCTTCGGTCTTCTCTTCCAGCGCATCAAGCCGCTGGGCCAGGCCCTGATGGGTATTGGCCATATCGCGAAGCTGCACAAAAGCGCGCACCACGTAAATCGACACCTCCACGGCCCGTGGGCTACTGAGCACCGTGGCGGCCATCAATGCGCCATGCTCCGTGAACACCCGTGGCAAATAGCGCCGCCCGCCGTGGCCGACGTCGGAGCCATCCAAACTTGAGGTCGCAATTTGCGACCTCAAGTTGGCGAACTCTTCTGCAGTGAGCTGAAACATAAAGTCGGACGGAAACTTCTCGGTATTGCGTTTGACAGCCTCATTGAAGCGCTTGGTCTCCACCCCATACAACGCGGCCAGATCGGCGTCCATGATCACTCGCTGACCGCGCAGCACTTTGATCTGGTGCGTCACCAATTCCAGCGGCAGCAGTGAAGACGACGGGGAGGGGTTGCTTGTGTTTGCATTCATACGGCGTATCAAGCCGTAGCCGCCAGCAACTTGGTCATGTTGGATCGCTTGACCAGGCTGTCCATCAACACAAACAGCGCCTGCTGATCCTCGTCGGAAAGCGTATCCATTTGCTGGTACAGCTTGTGCAGGCGCGGGTTATGCACCAGGGTGGAATCCTTGATCTCTTCCAGACCTACCAGTGCATCCACGCTGGTCTGTAGCACCTGGGCGATGCGCACCACCGCTTCGAGCTGGGGCGAAGACGCACCACGCTCCCAACGGTTGTAGACACGACGGTCTACTTCAAGCAACTCAGCCAAACGCGCCTGAGTCATCTTGCGCGCTTGGCGAATCTCACGTAACCGAGAGGCAAATTCCTGCATATCCGTATCCAAATAAGAGACAAGTAATGCAGTCATAGTAAACCCCTTTTTTAATTCGCCGCCAATAGAGTCATTGTAGTCCCATCAAATAGCTACTAAGATGTCCCTTGGCAGGATTTGACCCTACACCTGGATCAAGAAAGGTTTATCCCCCATGGCACGCATCCCCGACACCGAAGTCCAGCGGCTAAAAGAAGAAGTGGCGGTGCAGCGTCTCATTGAGTCGGCGGGCATCGAACTCAAAAAGACCGGCAAAGACTGGGCCGGGTGCTGCCCCTTTCATGACGACGACACTGCCAGTGTGGTGGCGGCCCGATTGACTGGGTGATGAAACGCAAGGGCGTGTCGTTTCGCCATGCGGTGGAGTTATTGAAGGACGATTCCGCTTTAGCCGCTGAATCCCTGGGGTCTGCCGGTGAGCCGGTCAAGCGCACCAGCGTGCGGGTCTTGGCCCCACCGGTCACGCTGGACGCCGACGACCGCGCCTTGTTGGTGCAGGTGGTGGACTACTACCACCAGACCTTGAAACAGTCGCCCGAAGCGCTGGCCTATCTGCAATCGCGTGGCCTGAATCACCCCGAGCTGGTGGATCACTTCAAACTGGGCTTTGCCAATCGCACCTTGGGATTGCGCTTGCCCGACAAGCTGCGCAAGGCCGGTGCCGACATTCGCACCCGGCTGGAGCGCATTGGCATCTACCGGGAATCGGGCCATGAGCACTTCAATGGCTCGGTGGTGGTGCCGGTGCTCGACGATGCCGGTGGCGTATGCGAACTCTACGGGCGCAAGATCACGGCGCGATTGCGAGCCGACACGCCCTTGCACATGTACCTGCCTGCGCATGATGCGCGTGGCCGGGGCGTGTTCAACCTGGCGGCGCTTGCCGCCCGCATTGCAGGCAAAAGCGCCAGAACCACCGCCAACGCCTACAGAGCCAGGATTCAAGCCAAACAGGCCGATAGCCCCCGTGAAACGTGCGCAAGCAGCTACCAAACCAATAGCGATTCAGAAGTGCGCGGCCTCTCCAAGAACCTGGCGTATGAAGTCTTGAAGGTCAATGTGCTGGTGGCCAGTGGCGAGAGCTTCCATGTGGACAACTTCGACCTGTACGCGGCCCTCGCCCGTGCGGCCTACCTGGCGCAGGCTGCTGCCGAGCTGGGTGTATCGGTGGACCTGCTCAAGTCCGACCTGGGCCGGGTGCTGCTCAAGCTGGGGGCCTTGCAGGACGATGCGATTCAAACGGCGCTCAAACCCACCTGTCGGGCCTGATCGACACCACGGCCTTACAGAGCCAAAGCGGGCAAGGTCATGACACAGCACAAGGCTACGACGCGCGCCGGTCGGCCCTGAACAGTGAGCGGTCGGCTTCTGCACTTGCGCAGTCGGCCAGCGGTCGGGGCGTGGTCGGTGGGGTGTCGGCCCGTGGTCCAGAGGATAAAACAGCCGCCAGAGCGCATGAAATAAGGCTTGATGGGCAAACAACCGATGACGAGCCCGTTTCACGCGCCACCCCCAGCCAACGCAAGAGCGCGTCGTACCTTCACTCTTTAGCCGCCTGACGCAGGAGCACAAACCATGCTGCGTCCCCACCGAATCACCCCACGCAAACCCGGCCCACCCAAACCCTCGGACGCCAACCCGCTGCACGGCTACAAGACCAGCTTCTGCGAGTGGACCCAGGTCATTGGCCTGTCAGCACAAACCGCCAGCATGCGCGAATGGGCGCTGGGCCACTTCATTGCCTGGATCGATGAGCGCGGCCTACGCCATCCCGCAGAGGTCACGCGCCCCATCCTGCAACGTTACCAGCGTCACCTGTACCTGCTGCGCAAGAAAGACGGCAAGCCCTTGACCTATGCCTCCCAGGTCAACCGCCTGACCCCGGTGGTGGCCTTCTTCAAGTGGCTCACCCGTGAAGGCCACATTCTGACCAACCCTGCCGCCGATCTGGATTTACCCAAGGCTCCGCAGCGCCTGCCCCAGCACCTGCTAAGCGTGGAGCAGGTAAGCCTTGTACTCAACCAGCCCGATACCACCACGCCAGGCGGACTGCGCGACCGCGCCATTCTGGAAACCCTGTACTCCAGCGGCATCCGGCGCAGCGAACTGGCGCACCTCAAGATCACCGAGGTCGATACCGAGCGCGGCACGCTGATAGTGCGTCTGGGCAAGGGAGCCAAAGACCGCTTTGTACCCTTGGGAGAAAGAGCGTGTGCCTGGGTGCAACGCTATTTGCTGGAGGTGCGCCCGGAACTGCTGGCCGGTGAAACACTGGTGCTGTTTCTGAACGACTGGTCACAGCCATTCGAGCCGCACCAACTCTCGGCGCTGGCACGACGCTACATGCAGGCTGCCGGATTCAAGCAGGGTTCTTGCCATGCACTGCGCCATGCCTGCGCCACCCACATGCTCGACGGTGGTGCCGATATCCGCTTCATCCAGGCCATGCTGGGTCACTCGGAGCTGACCACCACGCAGATTTACACCCATGTGGCGATTGCCAAGTTGCAGGCGGTGCATGCCTTGACGCACCCGGCGCGATTGGAGCGTGTCCAGTCGGTGGATGGTCCAGCGCTGGGCCAGAGGCGAACGACGCGGCTGCGGCGCTGCTGCAGGCCCTGGCGGAGGAAGACAAGGATGAGTCAAAGCCAAATTAGCCGCTAGCGCCCGTGCAATGTGCGCAGTCAGATATGAAAACGATAGTGATTGCGACGTGGCCGCTTCGTCACGTTTGCCTGCACCGAGCAGTCAAAGCCAGGCGCGTGCCGCGCAGGGCAGCGCATAAGCAGGCCAGTCCGGTGCTCACAGACAGGCCCTCCCCAAGTCAAACAGCCGGGCAGCCAAAGACCAACAGCCTGCACGGCGCTGCACGCCGCGCATCCAGCGGCTAAGGAAGGAATGCATGCGCTATATCTTTAGTATCTGTTCACGCACGTTCTATGCGGGATACAGGCCTGTTTGATGCAAAAAAGCCTCTGAAAAGCCCTTGCCAGTGCGCTGACGCGCACCGGCATGTGTGGGCCTGGGCTGGCCCACGCGTGTAGGGCAGAATGTGCCTCTAGAAAAAAATTCATCCCACCCCATGCAAACCCTCCAGCGCAATCGCTGTCAAACCCGCACCAGGCCTAGGAAAAACGGCTGTGTTTACGGTGCGCGGGTGTCGGGCGCAACTGTTCAGGTGTTTGATGCGGAGACGGGCCTCCTGCAGAACTGGCACCGGGAATATGACCCTAGGCAGGGAAGGTATCGACAGTCAGATCCGATTGGGTTGGCTGGGGGCATCAATACCTTTGCGTATGTTGACGGGAACCCGTTGAGCTTCACGGATTCGGATGGATTGCAAAAGAGGCGGCCACCAGCACCAATACCTGGGAACTTCGGCAAGTATCCGTATGTCCCAGATTATTGGCGCCCTGATAAAAATCATACCTATCTAGATGGCTACTTTGAAGCAGTCTGCGTGAGTTCGTCTTGCCAGTCATTTAACTCTGGGAATATGTGCACTGTTAGCGACCCCACCGGCAGTGGTGAAACCTGGTCTCAGGGGCCTCAAATGTCGGCAATCGGCGCACCATTGCCAAAGTGTGTCTGTCTTAAATGGGAACAACAATGGCGACCAGGTATTAGGCCTCCAAAGAACCCGCTCGACAAACTAAACCTGCTGATGCACACCCTGGGTATTGGGGGATATTAGTAACTATGATTGACGCAATTGTCGAATCTGCAATGGAGTCGTATAAACGCGTACGCCAAAGTGGTTTTAAGGGTTTGGGGTTCAGCGGCTGGATAATTTTGATTGGTTTTGCGCTGATGTTTATCGTTGTTCTAGCCGTTGTGGTGGCTCTTGTGCACGGATGACAATTTGGCGATGAGACTAGGTGTCAGGCGCTACGACTCAGACTGGAGCGAATTCACTGTTGCTATTGATTGAATAGCTGTTTAGGAAAATTCTACGAGGGCTAGCGCAGGATTCTCTTCTAATTCTCAAGTAAAACGCCACCCGCAACCCCTGCCAGCTGCTAAAGCTGTGGGGTTGCCGGTGGCTTCTTCTTTTAGCCGCTGGGAGGGGTTGCTCAGCGCGCCATCTCGATCAGCTCAATATCCTTTCTGAGCAAATCATTGATGAGCGCCGAGAAGTCAACCCCTTTGGCGCTGGCCAGCGCCGCCAGCGTAGCCTGAACTTTTTGATCCAGATACACCGGCAAATTCAACTGAGCCCCAGCCTTGTAAAACTGGCCGCGTTTGGCCCCGGAGAAATCAATCTCGGCGGGCATATCGTCATCAATGGGCGTGGTTTGTGCATTCATGGTGTTCACCTGATCGGTATCGATTTAGCGGGGTTCATTCTCATACTGCTGGCGTTCGCGCTTGGTGGCCTCGCGCGCTGAAATAATGCGGACTCTGACATGGATCGGCCCGGTGTGCTGGTAGGTGTGCGACATCGCCAGCAACTTGCCATCGCTGGACATGCCCAGCGTAAACCAGCGCTCCTCTGATTCGCTGTGCGCCTCGTCGAACACGGTCAGCGCCAATGGGTCGAGCAGTACGGTGGCCGCCTGCACAAACGTCACGCCGTGCTTGGCTATGTTCGATTGCGCCTTGTCTGGGTCCCATGTGGTATCGAGTTGCAGCGCGCTCATACGGGCGCACCGGCTAGGCGGCGCGCCTGGTGCTTGAGCAGCATGCCGTCCAGTAACTCCTTGACCACCATGCGCTCGGTGCTGTCGAGCTGCGACAAGGCTTCAAAGCGCAGCCGCAAATCCTCGTCCGGCCCGCGCTCCCCCTCTTCAAACGCAAAACATCCAGACTCACATGCAGCGCCTTGGCCAGCCGAATCAGGGCTTCTAAGGTGGGTTGCGCCGTCCCCGCCTCATAGCGGCGAATCTGGTTCACATGCAACTCAGCCGCCTCGGCCAAGGTTTGCTGGGTGAAATTGGCTGCTCTGCGCAGCTGGATCAAACGTGCTGGGAAGTGCATGGGCAAAAAGCCAAGTAAGTGCAATGCCATAACTGTAGACCCCCATTCTAAAAAGGATCGACAAAACAACAGTATAAGGTATTGAAATAAAACATCAAAAGAGCATTGACAGGTTTTAGCCCATAACCGGGTTTGAAAGGCAAAACGACATGGCACGCATCCCCGACACCGAAATCCAGCGGCTAAAAGAAGAAGTGGCGGTGCAGCGCCTGGTCGAGTCGGCTGGCATCGAACTCAAAAAGACCGGCAAAGACTGGGCCGGTCGCTGCCCCTTCCACGACGACGCCACGGCCAGCCTGATCGTGACCCCGGCCAAGAACCTGTGGCACTGCTTTGGCTGCCAGTGTGGTGGCGGCCCGATTGACTGGGTGATGAAACGCAAGGGCGTGTCGTTTCGCCATGCGGTGGAGTTATTGAAGGACGATTCCGCTTTAGCCGCTGAATCCCTGGGGCCTGCTGGTGAACCGGTCAAACGCGCCACCGTGCGGGTCTTGGCTCCACCGGTCACGCTGGACGCCGACGACCGCGCCTTGCTGGTGCAGGTGGTGGACTACTACCACCAGACCTTGATGCAGTCGCCCGAGGCGCTGGCCTATCTGCAATCGCGCGGCCTCAATCACCCCGAGCTGGTAGAGCACTTCAAACTGGGCTTTGCCAATCGCACCTTGGGATTGCGCTTGCCCGACAAGCTGCGCAAGGCTGGTGCCGACATCCGCACCCGGCTGGAGCGCATTGGGGTGTACCGGGCATCGGGCCATGAGCACTTCAACGGCTCGGTGGTGGTGCCGGTGCTCGACGATGCCGGTGGCGTATGTGAACTCTACGGGCGCAAGATCACGGCGCGATTGCGAGCCGACACGCCCTTGCACATGTACCCGCCTGCGCATGATGCGCGTGGCCGGGGCGTGTTCAATCTGGCGGCGCTTGCCGCCCGCATTGCAGGCAAAAGCGCCAGAACCACCGCCAACGCCTACAGAGCCAGGATTTCAAGCCAAACAGGCCGATAGCCCCCGTGAAACGTGCGCAAGCAGCTACCAAACCAATAGCGATTCAGAAGTGCGCGGCCTCTCCAAGAACCTGGCGTATGAAGTCTTGAAGGTCAATGTGCTGGTGGCCGCTGCTGAGAACTTCCACGTGGACAGCTTCGACCTGTACGCGGCCCGCGCCCGTGCGGCCTACCCGGCGCAGGCTGCTGCCGAGCTGGGTGTATCGGTGGACCTGCTCAAGTCCGACCTGGGCCGGGTGCTGCTCAAGCTGGAGGCCTTGCAGGACGATGCGATTCAAACGGCGCTCAAACCCACCTGTCGGGCCTGATCGACACCACGGCCTTACAGAGCCAAAGCGGGCAAGGTCATGACACAGCACAAGGCTACGACGCGCGCCGGTCGGCCCTGAACAGTGAGCGGTCGGCTTCTGCACTTGCGCAGTCGGCCAGCGGTCGGGGCGTGGTCGGTGGGGTGTCGGCCCGTGGTCCAGAAGGTAAAACAGCCGCCAGAGCGCATGAAATAAGGCTTGATGGGCAAACAACCGATGACGAGCCCGTTTCACGCGCCACCCCCAGCCAACGCAAGAGCGCGTCGTACCTTCAATCCTTAGCCGCCTGACGCAGGAGCACAAACCATGCTGCGTCCCCACCGCATCACCCCGCGCAAACCCGGCCCACCCAAACCCTCGGACGCCAACCCGCTGCACGGCTACAAGACCAGCTTCTGCGAATGGACCCAGGTCATTGGTCTGTCAGCACAAACCGCCAGCATGCGCGAATGGGCGTTGGGCCACTTCATTGCCTGGGTCGATGAGCGCGGCCTACGCCATCCCGCAGAGGTCACGCGCCCCATCCTGCAACGCTACCAGCGCCACCTGTACCTGCTGCGCAAGAAAGACGGCAAGCCCTTGACCTATGCCTCCCAGGTCAACCGCCTGACCCCGGTGGTGGCCTTCTTTAAGTGGCTCACACGTGAAGGCCACATTCTGACCAACCCTGCCGCCGATCTGGATTTACCCAAGGCCCCGCAGCGCCTGCCCCAGCACCTGCTAAGCGTGGAGCAGGTAAGCCTTGTGCTCAACCAGCCCGATACCACCACGCCAGGCGGACTGCGCGACCGCGCCATTCTGGAAACCCTGTACTCCAGCGGCATCCGGCGCAGCGAACTGGCGCACCTCAAGATTACCGAGGTGGACACCGAGCGCGGCACGTTGATGGTGCGTCTGGGCAAGGGAGCCAAAGACCGCTTTGTACCCCTGGGGGAAAGAGCGTGTGCCTGGGTGCAACGCTACTTGCTGGAGGTGCGCCCGGAACTGCTGGCAGGTGAAACACTGGTGCTGTTCCTCAACGACTGGTCACTGCCATTCGAGCCGCACCAACTCTCGGCGCTGGCACGACGCTACATGCAGGCTGCCGGATTCAAGCAGGGTTCTTGCCATGCACTGCGCCATGCCTGCGCCACCCACATGCTCGACGGTGGTGCCGATATCCGCTTCATCCAGGCCATGCTGGGTCACTCGGAGCTGACCACCACGCAGATTTACACCCATGTGGCGATTGCCAAGTTGCAGGCGGTGCATGCCTTGACGCACCCGGCGCGATTGGAGCGTGTCCAGTCGGTGGATGGTCCAAGCGCTGGGCCAGAGGCGAACGACGCGGCTGCGGCGCTGCTGCAGGCCCTGGCGGAGGAAGACGCGGATGAGTCAAAGCCAAATTAGCCGCTAGCGCCCGTGCAATGTGCGCAGTCAGATATGAAAACGATAGTGATTGCGACGTGGCCGCTTCGTCACGTTTGCCTGCACCGAGCAGTCAAAGCCAGGCGCGTGCCGCGCAGGGCAGCGCATAAGCAGGCCAGTCCGGTGCTCACAGACAGGCCCTCCCCAAGTCAAACAGCCGGGCAGCCAAAGACCAACAGCCTGCACGGCGCTGCACGCCGCGCATCCAGCGGCTAAGGAAGGAATGCATGCGCTATATCTTTAGTATCTGTTCACGCACGTTCTATGCGGGATACAGGCCTGTTTGATGCACAAAAGCCTCTGAAAAGCCCTTGCCAGTGCGCTCACGCGTACCGGATTGCATGAGCTCCTGGCCGCACACGCGTGTAGGGCAAAATGTGCCTCTAGAAAAAATTCATCCCACCCCATGCAAACCCTCCAGAGCAGACGCTGCCAAACCCGCACCAGGCCTAGGAAAAACGGCTGTGTTTACGGTGCGCGGGTGTCGGGCGCAACTGTTCAGGTGTTTGATGCGGAAACCGGGCTGCTGCAGAATTGGCATCGGGAATATGACCCACGGCAAGGAAGGTATCGGCAGTCTGATCCGATTGGGCTGCGCGGAGGCATCAATACCTTTGCGTACGCTGAAAGTCAGCCAACTTCTCTGACCGATCCCCTAGGGCTCGCGACATACATCTGTACGCGACCACTGCAAGGCGCCGAGAATGCCTACTGGATTCCGAAGGTCAACCACACCTACGTCTGCGTGGGAGGTGGGCCTGGCAACATGACCTGCGGTAGCACGACGGCATCGACAGATGGAGTGGTTACGAACATCACGAACGGAAGCCCCGGGAAGCCGACGACGCCCGACAAGGACTACTACCGCGCGGACACGTGTGAGCATCGGTGGGGCGAAGATAGTTGCATCGAGACGTGCGTCGCGAACGAGCTCAAACAGCCGCACCGAGAGTGGTACGCCGTCGGCCCCAAAGGGGAAGATTGCCAGGAGTACACGTGGCGGATCGTTCAAACTTGTGAGCGGCGCTGCGCAAGGAGATAGTCATGACCAAGAAACAGGTGCTTGCGTTGCTATGGTTTGGAGTGGTTGCTGTGCTGTTGATCCGGACTGCACTTCTATACGTGAACCAGCCAGATAAGAGTCTTCAAGGCGAGATACTGCTTGGACATGGGCTCGTGATGTTAGCCCTTGCGGCCCCGCTTGGCTGGCCCGCCGTCTTTGTTGCCGGAACTGTTGCAGGGTGGTTCGGTGTGGCAGTCGCTGGTGTTTTGGATGCCGCACTGATTTCCCTTACCTGTGGAGTCGCAGGCTATCTGCAGTGGTTTGTTCTCTTGCCGTGGCTGTGGCGCAAGTGGAAGGCAAGGCGGGCTGGCAGTCATGCCCCCTCTGTCTGAAAGACAAAAAGCCACCCACAACCCCTGCCAGCCGCTAAAGCTGTGGGGTTCCGGTGGCTTCTTCTTTTAGCCGCTGAACGGTGGCGCGCTACGTCTTCTTGCCAGCGGCCTGTGCCTTGGAGCTGGCGGGTTTGCTGGGCTTGTCCTCTGGCGTCACTAGAGCGCTTGGGCGGTGGCGGCTCATGGTCTTCAAACCGGGCTTTGGCCACCTTGTCGGCGGCACCTTCGAGCAAATAATCACTCCTTAGCTGCTAAGAGCTGGAGTTCTGGGAGGTAGTCGCAGATTGCGACCACCTGGGCGATTTGCTTTAGGGTCGCAAATTGCGACCTTAGCCGCCGCCCCCGATGTGCAGCAAGGCATCTTGTGCCTTGAGCACTGGGATGTTGATACTGTCCTTGAGCTGCAACAAATGCTTGTCACCCGAGACGATCAAATGCGCTTGTGCCTCAATGGCTGCGGCCACCACATGGTCGTCATCGGGATCATTGAGAACAACGCGCGGCGTGTGCAGTGGCTCCACACTGCGGCAAAGCCTGACATAGGATTCCACCGCCTGATCAACGCTACGGCGTTGATCCATCAGCCGCTGCGCCAAATGGGGCCGCGCCAGCACGCCACGCAATTCATCCAGTAAAACCGGCGAGGTGTACAAATCCACCGTCCCCGCCGCAGCCGCTTGCAGCAATTGGTACGGCACACCACCCCAGAGCAGAGCCGAAATTACCACGTTGGTATCCAGTACCAACCTCACTGCAGGCCCTGCGCGCGCTTCTCGGCCCGGTAGGCTCTAACCTCGGCGTTGATCTCTTCTTCACTCATGGGCGCAATGCCTGCGGCGTGTACGCGATCAGCAATCTCTAGCAGCCGCTGACCGGCGGCGCGGCGTAGTGTGTCTTCCAGCATGCGCTGCATCGCCTCGGCACTGAGCAGGCCTTCGCTTTGGGCGCGCCGCGCCAATTCATCGGGCAAATTCAAAGTGATTTCCATCATTAACTCCTTTACACCGATGCATAGGCGCGCCGTGCCCGTGCATCACGCAACACCCCATCGACCACATACAACAGCCGTTCGCGTTCGTCGCCTGACAAATCATTGATGGCGCGTATGCGCTCCAGCATGGACTTGTCTTGCACCAGGTTGGGCTGGTCGTTGGGCGACACCAGATAGTCCAGGGTCACTTCAAACGCCTGCGCCAACTTCTTGGCCACCTCGATGGAGGGCATCATCTCGGCGCGCTCGTAGCGCCCAATGATGGCACCCGAGGTGCCAATGAGCTTGCCCACCTCGGGCTGAGACCAGCCCTTGAGACGGCGTAAATCGTGTAGACGTTTGGCAAACAAGGTTTGAACTTCACTCATGGCATCACCTCTTCATCACTAAAAGCACAATTTAATCGGGTTAATGGTGAATTTAGAGCATGTCTTAGGTGATGGTCAGCACGCTGAGGTCTTGATAATTCTACGACTGATGGGTAACGTCCGTCACTCAAACGTGATGAATGAATATTTTGTAACTACTCAGGTTTGAGATAATCGACGCATGGAGGAATTGCCACTACCCGATCTTGCGCTACAAAGTTCTGTAGAAAAAGATGCATTGATTCGGGAACTGTGGCCGTTACGATCAAGGGTCACGTCGCTACAGGAAGAGGTGGCAAGTCTCACAATCGAGGTGGCCAAACTCAAAGCAAGATTAGCGCTAAAAAGTCATAACAGCCTACGCTGGAGGGAAAAACAGAGAAGCAAAAGAATCCCCATGCGCTAGACACGCTTGCCTGGGCCGCTTGGATGATTGCCCGCTTGGGCGGCTGGAAGGGATACGCCAGCGAACGGAAACCCGGTCCCATCACGATGCTCCGTGGCTTGCAGGCATTCTCTTCAATTCATCGGGGATGGGATCTGGCTCACGGAATTTCGACCGCAAGCAACAGCACTTTTCATGCCAACGATGTGTGCATACGGTAGCCCCAGCGGGGAGAGGGCTGGGGAGAGGGGACTGGTTTGTTATGGTGCGGCTCTTTGGATGTTCTGCGGTGCTGTGGATAGGGTTGTTTTTGCTATATTATTAATATCTGCAACCGCGCATCCCACGGGGGCTGTAGGCTTATTTGATGCCTTATTTGTGGCCAAAAAGATGCCACAAAGGCTTGCAAGAGGGTTTCGCATCGCAGTTTTTGCATGTGTAATATCACGGGCAATATGAAATTCCAGCGTAAAGCCACCAGCAGCCCCCTCTCCCCACTGGTTGCATCATGCATCACCGAACGAAGCGCTTGACCAGAGTCATGAGTTCCTCTACCGCCGCATCCCCATCGCCCGACTTGATCGCAGACCGGACGCAGCCGTTGGTGTGACTCGCAAGCAATTGCATGGCGAGCGCGTCGAGTGCGGACTGGATGGCCGCGATTTGCGTCAGTATGTCGACGCAGTAGCGATCCTCCTCGACCATCTTCGCAACGCCTCGTGCCTGCCCTTCGATTCTGTTCAGGCGTTTGACGAGGTCCGACTTGTTGGGTTGAACGACCGAATGGGAAATGGGGTGGTCACACTCTTTTGCATCAGCCTGCGACTTCATAACCCGCCTCCTCGATCGCACCCTTGAGCACGTCCGGACCCACCTTCGCCGCGTCGTATTCGACCACAGCGCGGTGCTGGTCCAAAGACACATCCGCCGTTTGAACTCCATTCAGGGCATTCAGCACGTTACTGATGCTGCGTGCGCAACCGGCGCAACTCATACCAGAAATATTGAAAGTTACCGTTTGCATCATCATCTCCTATCTTTCTGCCAATAAACTAGTGCCGCCGCCACCGCTTCAACAGCAGTGAATTGCTGACGACCGACACCGAGGACATCGCCATTGCTGCCCCTGCGATCACCGGATTCAACATGCCTACGGCGGCGAGCGGAATACCGAGCACGTTGTATACAAACGCAAAAAACAGGTTCTGCCGGATCTTCCTGAGCGTGGCGCGCGAAAGACTGATTGCGTCGACGACCGAGAGCAGGTCATTGCGCATCAGGGCAATATCTGCTGCTTCAATGGCAACGTCCGAGCCGGCACCGATGGCGAAACTGACATCCGCTGCGGCGAGCGCGGGCGCGTCATTAACACCGTCTCCGACCATCCCGACGACATGCCCCCCCGATTTGAACGCCATGACCGCAGCGGCCTTGTCGCCGGGCAGCACCTGGGCTTTGTATGCGTCCACACCTGCGGATTCGGCAATCGCCTTGGCGGTCGCTTCGTTGTCGCCAGTCAGCATCACCACCTTGACTCCCATACCCTTGAGTCGGCTGACGGCGTCGCGGGAGCTGGCCCGCAGCTTGTCGGCGATGGCCAGAAAGCCCATCATGCGTGTGCCAACGGCAACGGCGACGACGGTCTTGCCTTGTGCAACGAACGACGCAATCCGCACGGTATCGACCTCGCAGCCGGATTCCGCGAGGTACGCTGGCGATCCAAGCGTAACCTTCAGCCCTGCGCCGTGCGCCGGAAGATCGAGTACGGCTTCTATACCCTTACCAGTCACGGACAGGAAATCACGAATGGGCATGAGTTGCACGTGCGCTGCCTGTGCATGTGCCACGATGGCGTGTGCCAGCGGATGGGCTGAACCCGATTCCAGGCTGGCGGCGACTGCGATCAGTTCCTGATCGGAGAATCCAGCCGCCGCAAGAACGTCGGTGACCACAGGTTTGCCCTCGGTCAGCGTGCCGGTTTTGTCGAGAATGAGGGTGCTGATCTTCTGCGCTTGCTCCAGCGCCACGGCATTCTTCACCAGCACGCCAACCTGCGCCCCGCGCCCGGTGCCGACCATGATGGCCGTCGGGGTTGCCAGTCCCAGCGCACACGGGCAAGCGATGACGAGGACCGCAACCGCGTTGACGAGCGCCGGTGCCAGTTCCCCGCTATATACCCACCAACCCACAAAGGTCAGGACGCTAATCAGTACGACAACAGGAACGAAGACCCCGGCCACCTGGTCTGCAAGCCGCTGAATGGGTGCTTTACTTCCTTGGGCGTCACGGACCAGCCGAATGATTCCCGCCAGCATGGTTGTTGCCCCGACACCGTGCGCTTTGCACTTCAGCAGTCCTTGCTGATTCAGGGTACCGGCGAATACCTTGTCGCCGGGATGCTTGTCCACGGGAAGGCTCTCGCCTGTCAGCATGCTTTCATCGACGCCGGATGCGCCACTTGCGACCAGGCCGTCGACCGGAATGCTTTCGCCTGGCCGGACAACAAAGACGTCCCCGATCTGAATGCTCTGTACCGGTACATCGACCAGCACGCCATCGCGCTCCACGCGTGCAGTCTTGGGTTGCAGTCGAACCAGTGCTTCCACCGCAGCCGATGTCTTGAGCTTCGCACGTGCCTCAAGCAGCTTACCCAGAAGAACGAGCGTGATGATCACGGCGCTTGCCTCGAAGTAGACGTGCTGGTGCTGCAGGCCAAGAAGCGTCACGGTCGCGCTCAAGCCATAGGCCATCGTTGTTCCCAACGCGACCAGCACGTCCATATTGGCGCCGCCACCCCGTAGCGCGTTGTACCCGCCGACATAGAAGCGCCGGCCAATCCAGAACTGCACCGGCGTCGCCAGCGCCAACTGCAACCAACGTGGCAGCAACTCATCGTGGCTTGCACCGAACATCGAGAACATTCCTGCCAGGAGTGGCAGGCTGAGCGCGATGGAGACCCAGAGTATCCGTAGCTCGGCAGCGTACGCGTCAGCTCGGCGCGCCTTGGCTTCCTCGACACTGGTTTCAATCCGTTCGGTTGCACCGTATCCAGTCCTTCTAACCGCTGCGATGAGTTGCTCGACGGTAGCTAGCCCCGGCACATAGCGCACCCGGGCAGTTTCGCTTGCAAAGTTGACCTCGGCATGCACACCCGTGAGTTTGTTCAAAGCCTTTTCGATCCGCGCGGCACACGCAACGCATGTCATGCCGTCAATTGCTAACTCGACTACCTGGTCCGGTACCGCATACCCAGTCTTACGGATTGCAGCAACGATGCCTGCCGGGGATGTCCCGTCCGGCTGAACTGTTACCTGCGCGGACTCTGCTGCAAAATTCACGCTTGCAGCCACGCCCGGCAGCTTGTTCAGGTTTCTTTCTATGCGGCCGGCGCAGGCGACACAGGTCATACCTTCAATCGGAATATCCAGACGAACCACTGATGAATTCATAGGCATCACTATATACCCTGTAGGGGTATATGTCAAGTGCCCTATGGCCGAAGATGATGCGCAACAGCCGTATCCTTGAGCACTGCGACCATATCAAATGCTCCTTGAAGCTAACTCGTTGCGTTTCATCACAAACAGTGTGACATCATCGGCTTTTTTATAATCACGCAATGCTTCCAGTATGCAGGTCTGGATTTCCGAAACAGACCCGTTCCCTGCTGATTCAAAAATTTCTTTCAGGCGATCCTCGCCGAATATCTCACCGTCTTTTCCGATTGCTTCTGTTATGCCGTCAGTAAAGAGCAGGATACAGTCTCCCGGTTCAAGCGTCAGATAAGAATCGGAAAGATAATCTTCGATATGAGGTTCGATTCCTATCCACATGCCGTCTGTCCTGATGTTCTCAATATTTCCCGTTCCCGCACGGCGAATGAGCATATCGTCATGCAGCCCCGAAAAACAGAAACTCCCTTCTGTTTTGCAGGCTAACACAACGATGGTCATGTGTTTGGAATCCTCCATTAACTGGATGTTTTTATATAAAATCTGGTTAATGATCCGCAGTAACTGCGAAGGTTCAACTTCCGGATTATCGATCAGCACAGTATGAATGGCAGTCTGAACCATCATCATTACCAGACCTGCGGTGACGCCATGCCCCGAAACATCACCGATCACAATCCAGTCAAATCCAGCGACAGAAATAACGTCATAATAATCTCCTCCGACCTGTTCCGCAGGTTCGCAGCATGTCGCAATGTCGTAACCCGATATTTTCGGATGCTGCGGCAGTAAAACCTTCTGAATCTTTCTGGCAAGTTCCATTTCCTTTTCGAGAGATGCCTTCTCGGAGACGGCCGAACGTAATCCACTGACGAGGTGGTTCACTCCCGTAAGCAATTTCCGCCATCCTCCTTCAAACGCTTCCGAATTGCCCCGGATATCCAGTCTCCCTTCCTCCACGGCCAAAATCATCTTTGTTGTTTCGGTCATGATGCCGTCAAGGCGCCGTATCATCAGCTTCAAAGCCAGCATCATCTTGTCCTGTTCGGAACGCTCTGTGAGTTCTGCCATGAGATTACCGGCTGCAACACCTTCCATGGCAGCGATCGTCTGATTGGTTGATTCGATAAGAATATTCAGGCTGTTGCGGATATCGTTAAACTCACCCTTGTATGGATCAGTGATCGGCACTGGAATATCGCCGAGAGACAAACGCCCCAGATAAGTCACTACCGCTCTTATCGGCAATATAATAATATTTCTGATACTGATAAAAAGTATTACAAACAGCAGGGTATTCAGTATCATCAGCGTGACAAACATCTTGAGTATGTCGGAATAGATCCTTTCATCAAGGAATTTCTTTGTCAAAAAAACTTCGACCGCACCAATTTGTTCGTTATCTTTTTTGATTATTTCCCGCTTGACTACCGTGTCGACAGGCGAAGGCGGGTCACTGGCATGGGTAATATTCCACTGGTCATCACGGGTTGTAGCGCAAATAACTATTCCAAATGCGTCCTTGACAACGATTGCATGCACCTGCTTTTCAAGCATTGTTGCATCAAGAATATCATAGGAAACTTCCATGTCGAAATTCCAAATGGAAGACGCCATGCTCTTTGATAATTGATTTGATAAATACGTACTCAAATCAACCAGCTCGGTGTTCATCTTTAACTGGGTGGTTTGATGGTATATACCCATGAATCCTCCAAAGATGACCGTTGTGGTGAGTATCAGCGTGAATGCCATCCTCGCCAGAATTCCGGTATGCTTGCCGGTATTGCGAAGCTTGATGTCCATTATTCCGTCAAACAGAAAATTCAATATGGAATGCCAGCCCCTCGCCAACATCGCCCTTGACCGAAATAGTGCCACTTAGCGCCATGGTTATCATGTTGTAAACAGCGGCGAGTCCCAGGCCAATACCAGAGGTTTGCTGAATGGAAAAAAATGGATGGAACAATCGGTGCAGCTCGTCCACGGAGATACCTTTGCCATTATCGCTATAGTCAATCACCAATTGGTTATGTTCCATTTTGAGGCAAAGACTGATCTGATGGAGGTCATTGTATTTGTTTCCAAAGCCATGAATTATTGAGTTACGGATCAATTTCCTCAGAATTTGCTCAATGATTTCGGGATAGCTGGTTATTGTCAGTGATTCCGGGCATTCAATCAGAATCTTGATGCCAAATTTTTCGAAATCTTCCTTGAAATTCTGCTGAAGCCGCATAAGCCATGGTTGTACCAGAAACTTTACCTTTTGCTGGTCGCGCATATCGACCGCGATGCTTTTAAACTCCTCAACCAGATCGTTGGCCTTATTGAGGCTACTCATGGATAAACTGGTTGCTCCATTACAGTATTCAAGGAAACCGGACCAATCACGAGGAATCTTTCCTGTGGAATCAATCTGTTTCTGGAACTCCACAATCCGTTCAAAGGCGCAGGATGCGGCGGTTAACCCAACCCCGATGGGGGTATTGATTCGATGGGCAAATCCGGAGACCAGATGAACCAGTGAGGATATTTTTTCAGCCTGGATGACCTTATGCTCAGTCAGATCAAACCACACGCTCAACTGACAAAGTCTGCTGAAATAATCAATGGATTGCACAGATACCGAGAACCAGGTCAGTCTTTGATCGATAAGATATCCCTTGAATTCGACATTGCGTAAGCGCTTACTGCTCGTCAGGAAGTTCATCAGATCTGCATTGTCATTTGCCCGGAAGAAACTTGAAACGGTTTTTGCGATCAAATACGAGCGACTAACGCCAAATATGCTCGCCGCCGCTTCGTTGGCATATAACACCCGGCAATCCTCCATGGTGGTCACGAGAACGGGTAAGGGCATGGTTTCAGTGGTAAGCTGAAATCTTTCCTGGCTGTTTCTACCGGCCTCATCCAGTTGTCCGAAAAGTTGCTCTTCCAGACCGTCCGAATGCTCTGTCAGTGTTTCCAGTAAAACTTCCAGATCCAGTTTTTCACGCTGAAGTCGATCAATTTCGCTTTTCAGCCTATTCAACGTATCCAGATCACCTGAAGTGATCGGCATGCCGAACTCACCTGGCGTGATCTGTTCCATTCGTTACGCTCCATCCATGATTTGAACTATCAATGATGGCATCAGTCTCTTCAAATTCTGGAGAGATTTGAGTTGCCATGGATACTTTGAGGTTCCAATGATAGTCATGTCGGTGGTCTTCAAATTGCGGATCTTGATGACGAAACGGGAAATAACATTGATTCCAGAACTATTGAGAAACTGCAGGTTGGCAACATTCAGAATCAGCGCAGGATGATTGGAATTGATAATACTGTTGAATAAGTTTTCTATCGGGGTGTATTCCTCGGACCCCAGAAGACGCAATGTTCCCATGCAATGCAAAGTTTTTGCCGACTCATCAAAAGTCACTTGATAGTTTTCACCGATCACTTCCATTTTATTCCTCTATTTTCCGAAGTATTGGCAGACGCGCAAGTGTAGTGATAGCGGTGACATCCGCAGTATCGCCGCATGCTTCAAATTTCCAGGACAAATCGACGCCGTAGTCATTGATTAGCGTCAATATTCCCAAACCGGATTCGCCGGAGGTTTCATTGCGGGAATTATTCTCAAGCTGTTCAAAATACATATCGCTCGTATTTTCAGTAAAAATGCGCTGTATGAACGATATAAATTTCGCTGTGTTTCTGGAATACATTTCATTGGTGACATAAATCCATAATTCCGAATCATACAAATAGAGGGAAACCTTTATTGCCCCATTGATATTCCCGGTGCTGAATTTCATTGCATTTTCCATCAGCTCGTTGGACGCGAAGCCTACAGCATCTCGTACTTGCGCTGAGCTATTGGACGCAGCCCCCTTGTCGCAAGGAATAAACTTTCCCCAGTAAGTAGCCAAATAGTCAGCAGATAGGCTATTGGCGTAGAAATGAGTCTCTATCGGAGTTGTGGGTAACGCCAAACTCAGCAACATGAATTCGCGAGACTTTGCGGGATCGGAATAATTTCCGTATACCTGGGGTGCGTTTCCTGTAATGGACATCGACATATCTTTCTAATCAATTGCTGGTTGAAAAAGCGGATAGCGGATAGCGGATAGCGGATAGCGATATCCAACCGCACGCCTCCGAGTATTGCATCCTGACCCGTCCTCAAAATCCCCATTCTGGCACATTGCGATCCCCGCTCCACGGCACCTTCCATTACGGGTGTGATTCAAAGTGATGTGGCCGTTGGGTTTTTACTCCCTCGCCCCAGCGGGGAGAGCGGGGAGAGGGGACTGGCTTGTCATGGTGCGGCTCTTTGGATGTTCTGCAGTGCTGTGGACGGGGTTATTGTTGCTATATTATTTATATCTGCAACCGCACATACCACGGGGGCTGGAGGCTTATTTGATGCCTAATTTGTGGCCAAAAAGATGCCACAAAGGCTTGAAAGAGGGTTTCGCATCGCAGTTTTTGCATGTGTCATATCACGGGCAATATGAAATTCCAGCGCAAAGCCACCAACAGCCCCTCTCCCCGCCGGACGAGGGAGTAAAAACCCAACGGCCACATCACTTTGAACCGCACCCGTTCGGCACTGGTTCAGTTGGATGGGATGCTAAAGAGGGGGGGTGATTTTTTCGGGAAACTTCAGCAATTTGCGTATGAAGCAACTGACTGGAGGATTCTTGGATCATGGAAGCACTCAAACATGTTAGTGCAACCAGGCACCCGCCCTCGCCATGCCAACGATACCGACAGCAATCCAGAATGCATTCAACAGCGTGTAGGCGAAGTCTTTTTTCAACCTGGCGCACCAGGTCAGCAAAATGGCATCCATGGTGTTGATGGCCCACACCAGCATGAAGGGAGTTTGTGGACCCATCCAGCTGACTAGGCTGAAGCTGGCAATGCGCATGAGGACGCCGATAAGCTCCAGTTTCTGGATGTGGGCATGGACAAAGTGATTCAGTTTGGCAAGCATCGTTGGCATTCCGGGTGTTTTTGGGGGTTTTGGAGGGCGTGAGTTGCACCTTGTCGCCATGCTTGCGAGGTATGCGCGTGAAAATGTGGTATGTTTGACCAGCTAGGGAGCAACACCTAGATTGAATGGGTGGGTATTTTATTGGGTTGACTTTTCACAGGATGTAAATTCACTATGTCAAATGCAAGCATCATCGGAGCCTACAACACGGAATTTGGCGCTTTCGTCAAGAAAGACAAAACCACGGGCCTGGTTACGGATACCAAGAGTTACTACGATCTGCTGATCGAGGCCGGGCGTGGGGCCATTGCCGACTCGGGACTTGATCCCAAGGATATTGACGCCGTTTATGTGGGAAGCTGCTCGCCCGGCTCCTTCATCAACCAGGAGCACGTGGCGCCACTGGCCGCCGAAATCGACCCGGCGTTGCGTTTCAAGCCCATGACACGCTGCGAATGTGCCTGCGCTTCTTCGTCCGTGGCCCTGTACGATGGGCTGTATGCCGTGGAAGCCAATCGCGCTAAAAATGTGCTGGTGATCGGCGTCGAAAAAATGAATCTGCTGCCTACGCCGCAGATGACGCACGTGCTGGCCTGCTCGTCGCACTGGCCGACGGAAGGCTCCAAAGGCTGGTCGTTTCCAATGCTGTTTGCCGCTTATGCCAAAGGTTATCAGGCGCATTACGGCCTGTCCAATGCCGATCTGGAAAAAATGCTGTGGACGGCGGGTGCCTTGTGCTACAAAAACGGTGCCGAAAATCCATTGGCGCACGTCAGGAACGGTCCGCAAACCGTTGAGGCAATCATGAAACTCAACGAACTGGATGAGCGGGGACGCTGCAAGAACATGATGATTGCCGCGCCCTTGCGCTTGCACGACTGTTCTTTGGTCACCGATGGCGCTGCAGCGCTGGTGTTGACGCAGACCAGTTTGGTCAGCAACAAGAAGCGTGCGGTGCAGATTGCCGGTATCGGCCACTCGGTCGAGCGTCTGGCAGAAAATGTCCGTCCCAATATGCACGAATTGAGCGCGGGCAAGGACGCGGTTGCCAAGGCGTTCAAGGAAGCGGGCATTAGTGCTGCCGATGTGGATTTTGCCGAAGTGCACGATTGTTTCACCATCAACCAGATTCTCTGCACCGAAGCACTGGGTCTGTCACAGGATGGCCGTGGTGGCTTTGATTACATCGATGGTCGCTTCACACGTGATGACCGGGTCGCCATCAACCTCTCCGGTGGCCTCAAGTCCAAAGGCCACCCGGTGGGTGCCACGGGTGCTTCGATGCATGCATTGGCCTACAAGCAGCTTATCGGTGAGGCCATTGGTGTGAAGGCCAAGAAGGCCGATGTGGGTGTCGTTTTCAACGTGGGTGGCTCGGCGGTGACCAACTGCGTCACCGTTCTCAAAGCGCCTAAGTGAGAGGTTGCACCATGACAAGTTTTCGTTATAACGACATGGATTTCACGGTTGAGCCAGCACCAGCAACAGGGCAGGGCGCCGGTGCGCGCTGGGACATCTTCCGCAAAACCCCACAGGGCGCGGCGGTCTGCGTGGCCGCTGGCTTGTTTGCCGGACTGGCCCAGGACACAGCCGAAAGCCGGGCCCGTGCACTGGTGTGCTCCATTTTTCCGGTGGGCATCAAGCTGATTGGGCCTGATACGACCCATCCCAGTTGGGTGGGAGACCTGAAAATCATTGGCCCGGATGTAGGTCATCCCAACTTTATTTACTGGGAAAAGGACTCGGCTTCTTTTCCCGCATAGCAGCCGCGACTGCTGCAATTATTTTTTATTTTTTATCAAGAAGGAGATTGACTATGGAAATCAAGGGAAGTGTTGCTGTCATTACCGGCGGGGGCAATGGAATTGGCGAGGCCGTTGCCAAGTATTTCACGCGCAATGGCGCCAAGGTCGTGATCGTCGATATGGTGCAGGCCAATATCGACCGGGTGGTCAAGGACATCAAGGACATGGGCGGCGAGGTCATTGGTGTACAGGCCAATGTTTCGAGTGAGGCGGATACAGCCAAATTCATCAAGGCCGCAGTGGATGCCTTTGGCCAGATCAATATCGCGGTGGCTTGCGCCGGGATCATCCGGGATGGCACCATGCTGACGCTGGACAAGGAAACCGGCAAGGTCAGCAAGAAAATGGGTCTGGACAAGTGGCAGCCGGTCATCGACGTGAATTTGACGGGCACCTTCCTGACCTTGCGTGACTCAGCCGAAGCAATGGTCAACGGCGGCTGGCCAGGACTTCTGGTTACCATTTCCTCCATCAACAAGGAGGGCCAGGTTGGTCAGTTGAATTACTCCTCGACCAAAGTTGCCGATGCCCTCCTGCCCAAGATCATGGTGGGCGAGTTCTTGCTGCGCGGCATTCGCAACATCCGCTGCGTGGGCATCGCTCCGGGCTACACCGGCACGCCCTTGCTGCTGGGCATGAACCAGGAAGCATTGAAGTCCTTGTTGAACGATGTGCATCTGGGCCGCCTGATCGAACCCGAAGAGATTGCCAGCTTGATTGGCCACTGTGTCGCAAACGAGGCGATCAACGCCACCACGCTCGAAATCACGGGCGGACTTTGTTACTCCAAGGGTATCGCCAAGTAACTCTGGGAAGGTGTTCCAACAAAAAAAGCCGGATCAATCGATCCGGCTTTTTGCTGCATTCGAAGAGGCTTAGCTATGAGCATGAATTCAACCTAGAAATCATTCTTTTGGATTGCCGTGAACCACGCTAACACAAAACTCTTTTCTATTGTTACCGGCTGTCTAATAGCGCGCAAATTTGGCGGAGTTTTTCAAGCGCTGGTGCACAAACAAAAAGGGCCTTGTCGGCCCTTAGTTATTGGTTCAGAAAACAATAGTTGAGATCAGAATGGCACCCATCATCATCGTCTGAGTAAACAGGCTTGAATCGAGTGATACGTGGCTTTCTGGTGCGCATGTAGTTTGTCCTGATAACGGCTGTGAATCACATGCAGCAAGTCCTCCAACAACTCTGCAACGGCCGCTGCCTGCTCAGTGCTCCAGTCATTGTCGATGGTCAGGAACAGACCGGATTGTCGCCCTGAAGGCAATTGCATATGTTTTGTAACGCGCTTCATGATTTAGCCTTTCTGCGTTTGGCTGCCATATCTGTGGATCGTGCCTGTGCCTCTCTTGAGACGATAGGATTCGCCCTCGATGCCAATCACCTCAGAGTGATGCACCAGGCGGTCAACCAAGGACACCACACAAGCGGCATTGGGAAAGACATCCCCCCAGTCGGCAAACGCCTTATTGGTGGTCACAATCGTGCTCTTGACCTCATAGCGACGGTTGATCAACTCGAAGAGCAAGTCGGCATGCCGGTTTGAGTATGAGAGGTAGCCGATCTCATCAATCACCAACAAATCCGGATTGACGTAATGACGCAAACGCCTGCGTAGCGCCGCATCACTGTCCATGGCAGCCAACTCCCCAACATCTCTCCTGCAGTGGTGAAGCGCACCGTAAAACCCTGAACCAGAGCCTGATAAGCCACATTTTTGCCAGCATTGACTTGCCCACGCCATTGTTACCGCGCAATATCACGTTGACGGATTGCGCCATGAACTCCAGCGTCATCAAAGCCTCGATGGCTGCGCGATCACATTGTTTGGGCCACTTCCAGTCAAAGTCCGCTAGTGCCTTGAATCGCCCGATGCGTGCGTCATTCAGGCGTCGCTCAAGGCTGCGCTGGGTACGTGCGTGCTCCTCCCAGTCCAGCAGACTTGGCAGCCAGGGGCATCGGCCAGTTCTGACCAATGTTCCAGCACACCGTGTAGGCGTAGATTTTGGCTCGCGTGAACAAAGCATCATTTTGGGATCCATCGTTGTCGCCCCTTGATGTTTCTGGTTGGGAATCAGTGTTGTTTAATTGGTCGTAATTTTCAATGGGTGGGGTGGATCACCGCGTCACGCAGTCGAACGTTTTCACTGAGTTGCACGACCACCGGCGCAGGGGCTTGCTGGGCTTGGCGCTGTGCCTCCAGCGCCAGACGAACTGCATTGGGGTGGGGTACCTTGCGTTGCAGTGCGTTCAGAACGGCCGTTTGCACCTGGTCGGCACCGTAGCGATCAAGCAATCGCAGCAGCGCTGCAGTGATAGCGCCCAGGTGTTCACCTTTGGCTGCGGCCTGTGTGAGTAACTCCACGCTGGCAGGTACGGCCTGCTGCAAACGATTCATACCACGCTGGGCGTGCGCTGCGGCTTTTCTCTCAACCAGGTCTTTGATGTGTGATTCAATCTCGATTTGCTGACCCTTGTCATAGCTGCGAGCGTGGATGGCCACCACCGTCTGGGCATCCAGAATACGCACCGTTTTGGTATCAGCAAGCACCGTGAGCGTTTTGCGCACATGGGTGTGCGGTACCGAATAGTCATTGAGGTCAAAGCGAACATACGGGGTTTTTCCGACCTTGACCACCACACGCTCTTCCACCGGATAGGGGTTGGCAGGCAATTGCAGAAGGCGTGGCACCTCCTGGGAAAAGGCCTGTGCTACCGTCATGGTTTTGTCTTGCGGACAAGCCCGATCACTGGCAGTTCCATTGATCCACGCATCGGCCTGGGCATTGAGGTCATCCAGATCGGTAAATGTACGTGCGGCAAAGAAGTTGTCACGGATATAGCGAATGGCGCGTTCGACACGCCCTTCTCATTCCCTCTGGCCACGGCCACCGGGCGCGGTTCGAAGTGGTAGTGGGCGGCAAAATCCAGTAGTGCTGGTGAGAATCGAATGGCATCACCCTGGCGCTCCAACACGGCGCTTTTGAGATTGTCATACAGCAGTATCCTGGGCACACCACCCCAGGACTGGAACGCCTGGACATGGCCACGCAAAAACTCTCCATACGCGCATCCAGGGAGAAACGCAAAAAATACGCCGTGACCAGGACAGCACGGCCACGAAGGCCATCAAAGGCCGTTTGGCTTTGCCGATTTGCAGGTGGCCAAAGTGGCCCCAGTCAATCTGAGCTTGTTCGCCGATAAGGGTAACCAAACGCAGATACGCCTCGGGCAAGGGTCTGGGTCGATGCTGGGCGATGAGGTGGCGAAATGATCTGGGCCACCTTGGTAGCCACGCACTGTGACCATGGCGTACAGCCGGCTGGCCCTGAGATCGGGAAACTTCTTCAAGGTCTCAAGAACGAACGGCAAATAGGCATCGATGTTTGATGCGCGCACAGTTCCGATGCGGGGCAAGCCCGCTTGGCGCAAGACTCTCTCGACCGTGCCGTGGTGCACCTTGAGTTGGCGAGCAATGGTGCCGGTTGGCCACTTCTCTGCATGGTAATAACGCAATATCTTGGCTCTGAGTTCAGGGGTCACGGGCATGGTGTGCTTCCTTGTGGGGTTGAACGACGGATGCGACGGCGTAAAAAGTCGATACGCACAAATTCAGCGCAGCTGCTTTGACAGAAATGACACTGCCAGAGCCGCTGTGGCACATCGACTTTGATTGCACTCACATCCGCGTCCAGTAGAGCAAATGCTGTGGGGGGTGGGGAACCCTGATGCGTCACTTTTTTGTGTTTTGCCCTCCAGCGCTGCTGTCGCCGAGCATGGGCGTGGCGACCACGTCTGCTACTTTGGTAGCGTTTTCCTGCCTCGCGTACGCAGCGTGCCCGCTGTGTCGATGCACAGTCTTTGCAGTAGCGATTACCACGATCACAACGGCTGCATATGAGCACCAGGATGCTGCAACGAGCACACAAGTAACGCCTTGCGGGAGGTTCCATCGCCAAAAAGTGGCCGACGGGGGTTGGGCTGGACAATGCCTAGAGTTTCGTGACATACTGACACTGGCAACGTCGCCCTCCCGGGCTCGGGGCACGACATCGGTTTGAACTTTCGACGTTATTGGCTGATGTCGTGCCTGCTTCGAGCTTTACGGCAAGCTCGTTTCTACTCCTCCCGGATTGCTTGGCTAGTGCATCCCAAGCCTTGCCTCAAACGCAAATCACAACACCACATCCCGAGAATTGCCGCCACGCCATGGGGGTCTTGAAACTCGCCCTTCGGGCTCCTTTCAAGCCCCCCATGGCGTGCAAATCCGTAGTTCTGCGCAATACCTCTGCCGCCAGATTGACGCGCATTCCGGCAGCCATTCACATCTATAGACCTAGCGACTCTGCGCGTATTTGTTGACGCTATCCCTAACGTTGTGTTCATCAAGGATGCGCAAAGCCGTTTTCTCATCCTGAACAAGGCCGGTGAGAAACAGCTTGGCTTGCGTCATGACGATCTTTACGGCACTGACGCAAGCCAGTTTTTCCTGATTGAGCAGATGCAGCATTTTCTGGACATAGACAGAATGGCGTTTGAGCGCGGACACGCATTTGATTTAGAAGAAACTGTTTGGAGCGTGGGCCTTCAACAAAACCGCATCTGCCACACCTTTAAGAATCCGGTATTCGACGCGTTCGGTAAACCTCTGTATTTGATTTGCACCATGATCGACATTACCGATCAGAAGCGCACAGAAGAAGAACTGCGTACGAGCCATGAAAATCTCCAAAGCATTCTGGAGACATCACTCGACGGCTATTGGCAAGTTGATCTGCAGGGCCGTATTACCGATGTGAATGCCGCCGCCTGCGCCATGTTGGGTTATACAAAACTGGAGATGTTGGCCTTGTCGGTGACGGACATCACTGTCATCGACAACGAAGAACGGCTAGCCACTTACAGTCACATTTGCTTGTGATAGCACTTTTAGCTATCATTTGGCCATGAACACCAAACACCGCAAAACGCTTGCAGCAATCTTTGCTCGACCGACGTCTGCGTCCATCGTGTTCGCTGACATCGAGGCGCTTATCAAAGCGCTCGGAGGTTCCGTTTCTGGGCGCGAAGGCTCGCGGGTCAGAATCGAACTGAATGGCGAACAGTGGCGCTGCCACCGGCCGCATCCGGGCAAGGAGGCCAAGCGTTATCAGGTCGAAGAGGTTCGCGAACTATTGGAACTTGCAGGAGTGCTGCCATGAACACCATGACTTACAAAGGCTATACCGCTCGCATTGAGTATGACGAGCGTGACAATATTTTCGTGGGCCGTATTCTCGGCATTCGCAACATCATCAGCTTTCATGGCGAAGCGGTTGCCGAGTTGAGGTCCGAGTTCGAGCTCGCGGTCAAGGACTATCTGGCGGACTGCAAGCAGCAGGGCATAAGCCCCGAGAAGCCGGCTTCCGGCAAATTGCTGCTGCGCGTACCGCCTGAAGTTCATGGTCGCGCTCTCATTGCTGCGCAGGCTGCAGGCAAGAGCCTGAATCAATGGGCTACCGAGGCTTTGCAACATGCTGCTCAACCCAGCGGCTAACCCGGCAGTCCACACGGACGCTACGCGATAAAACCGCGTAGCGCCAGTGACTTCTACGTCATATATAGCCGGAACCACGAAACTGCATCCTAAGCGAGCATTAGTTATGACCATGCATTCAATCCGCTCAATGACACTCAGGATATTCCTGGTCACGCTAATGACCATGGTTGCCTATGAGTTCCTGAAAGAAGTCTTGACCGATGGCACGCTCAGCTTGATTCAGTCGCATGCCATCACCGTCATTTTCGTCAGTTGCTGGGCGACGGTAATTGGTTGGGTAGTGATAAAGCGGCTAGACAGTCTGCATGCTGCTGCTGCCAATGCCAATGCTGCTGTGACTTCCGCTGCCGCTGCCGCAACTGAAGATGCAACTGCAAAGCTACGAGGCAGCAAGGCGCGTTTCCAACGCATGATGGATGGGTCCCACGATGGCCACTGGGAGTGGTATGTCGGGAAAGACGAGAATTACCTGTCTCCGCGCTGGAAGAACTTTCTTGGTTATGAAGACCATGAGATGCCCAACGTGCAAGCGAGTTTTTTCAACCATATTCATCCGGACGATGCATCGCGTGTTGCTGAAGCTGTCCGCAGGCATCTGGAAGAAAGAACGACTTACGAGATTGAACATCGTCTGCGCTGTAAGAATGGTGAATACCGATGGTTCTCTTCGCGAGGCAAAGCGACTTGGGACGAAAAAGGGCAGCTGATCAGCATGGCAGGCTCGATCACGGATATCACAGCACGCAAACAGGCTGAGGAAGAACTGCGTACGAGCCGTGAAAATCTCCAAAGCATTCTGGAGACATCACTCGACGGCTATTGGCAAGTTGATCTGCAGGGTCGTCTGACCGACGTGAATGCCGCCGCCTGCGCCATGTTGGGTTATACAAAACCGGAGATGTTGGGCTTGCGGGTGACGGACATCACTGTCATCGACAACGAAGAAGGGGTCAAGGCGCGTATTGAAAAGATTATGGAAACCGGCGGTGATCGATTTGAGTCGCGTCATCGCCGCAAGGACGGAAACGAACTCGACGTAGAGGTGTCGATCAACCTGGTGCCATCCATCCAGCGGGTATCGGTGTTTGTTCGGGATATCACCGGGAGTAAAGCCACCGAGAAGTCGCTGATTGCTGCCCGAAACGAGGCCGAACGCGCCAATGTGGCCAAGAGTTTGTTTCTGGCTTTGGTGAGTCACGATCTGCGCACGCCGATGAATGGCGTGCTCGGAATGCTGGAACTGGTGCTTGATACCAGCTTGTCTGCTGAGCAAAAGGGATGCCTCGACGTTGCCCAAAGCTCTGCACAGAGCATGGTGGCACTGCTTAACGACATCCTGGATATGTCGAAAATGGAAAGCGGCAAAATGGCATTGGAGCAGGTGCCGTTCGACATTAAACGCCTTCTTTCGGAAACGGTGCAATCGCTTTCGATAAGCGCCCGCAAGAAGGGGTTGAATCTCTTCTATCACATCGACGAACGGGTTCCATCTCACCTGATGGGCGACCCCACCCGTTTGCGCCAAGTCATTACCAACCTTATCGGCAACGCCATCAAGTTCACCCAACAGGGTCACATAGTGCTTAAGGTGGCCATTGAGCAATCAGGCACAAACGGTATAACACTCGGATTCATAATCCAGGACACGGGCATCGGAATAGCGCCGGAAAACCAGCTGTCTATTTTCGATGCCTTTACCCAGGCCGATGCCTCGACATCGCGCCAATTCGGCGGCACCGGGCTGGGTCTTGCCATCTGTCGCCAACTGGTGGCACTCATGGGCGGAAACATCTGTGTCGAAAGTCAAATTGGAAGAGGCAGTGCGTTCCTGTTTACTGCGCAGTTTCTCCTTGCCAAGGAGAACGTATCCAATGAGGAGGGGAGCGCGTCACCGACCGAATTTTCGTACGGAACTCGAACCGGCACCAGCCTGAGCATCCTGCTGGCTGAAGATGTTACTGCCAATCAGAAATTTTTTATGACCGTTCTTGCGAAAGCAGGACATTCCGTGATGCTCGCACAAGACGGTGAGGAGGCCATTGCACACGCTAAGGCCAGCCACTTTGACGTGATTCTGATGGACATCGGGATGCCTCTTGTGGATGGTTTTGAAGCGACCAAAGCGATTCGAGCCTACGGCATCGGTACACCAATCATTGCACTCACGGCGCATGTCATACCCGGCTTTCGCGATCAATGCGTCGCTGCCGGAATGAGTGACTACCTGTCCAAGCCCGTTAAAAGCCGCGATTTGTTAAATAAGATCATGGAGTTGCACGCTAACTTCAGCACACGAGCGTCTAAAAACGCCCCGGACGCGCTGGAAGTTCCTCCTGAGCGCGAATTGCTGGTGTTTGATACCGCTACGGCTTTGGATATGACGGGTGGTGATTTATCCATCCAGCTCAAAGTGCTACTGCTCACGCGTGAACAGATTGCACAGCAAATGCCAGAAATTGAAGCCGCCGTAATTGCCCAGGATGCCCAAAGCCTGAGAGAGGTCTGCCATGCTCTGAAGTCGAGCTTGGGGCTAATCGGTGCCTTTCGGGCGCAACAGGTGTGTGCATCGCTTGAGGTCGCTGCAAAAAACACCGACACCGCTGCTTTTGGCGATCTGCTGCAAAAGCTTAAAGTCGAACTTGCTACGCTGCTCCCGGCGATTGACGACTATATCGGGATGCAAGCGGATACCGGAACAATGCTCATAAAAACATAGCTTTTATCGCACGTTTCATGGGGCTTATAGCCATTTTTTGCTTGGTAAAACCAGCCGAGCATACCCCAATCCAGCGGACTGACTACTGACTGGAAGCTAAAAAGCCTGCAACCCGCATGGAACGTGCGGATGCAGCTGTAAATACTGTAGCGACATTTTTACAATACCTACGTGTTTGCAGAACGGCCAGCGTACGCTGGCATACAGACGCGCATCCTGGGGCTGGCTATTCTTCCCAGTCACAACACCCAAGGATCAAACCATGAAAGCACTTCAACCGTCATTGGAAAGCGAGTTCCCCATGAGCACATCAAAGCAATGGCTTGGCCGCGTGGGCCTGGCCGCCGCAATTTTTAGCCTGAGCGCATGCGCGGGCATGACCGAACGGGAAAAGAGTACAGCCATGTGTAGGTGCTGGGAGGTCCACCCGGGCAGTGCATAGAACGGTGGCGCCTGGGTGGCGTCGTCGGCAACAGGTAGGGAAGTAGGGAGGAAACCAATATCGCGAACGGCCGCTTCCCAGGCGTACAGCCCGATCGCCTGAATTTTCCCCCCAGGCGCAGCGACGCCAGCAGCGCCACGGGGAGGCAAACGCGTTACTGCGTTTTTGCACGGCAAATCGGGCTGTAAGCCTTATGGGATAAGCGGGGACAGCTCTTGTATCAGGAGCGATTTGGAAGCGTGTTCTCAGGCACCGCGCTGTTGGTGCGGCATTGCATCCCCGGTTTTTCCATCATTTGACGGGAATCCTTTGGTCGCTGCTGACGGGCACGGCGGTCACGCTGTTTTGGGGTGATCCTTCAATCAGCCGGTCAGAGTAGGTCAGGTACACCAGCGCATTGCGTTGGGTATCGACCATGCGGACAATGCGTAACTTCTTGAAAAGAATGGACATTCTTTCTGAAAACACTTCTGATTGCTGCAGCAATGGTTCGGCAAAGGAAATCGGGCCGACTTGCCGACAGGCAATCGACGCTTCCGCCTTGTCGGTTGCCAGACCCAGCCCGCCCGCAATGCCTCCGGTCTTGGCGCGCGACACGTAGCACGTTACCCCTTTGACGGCGGGGTCATCGTAGGCTTCCACGACGATCTTATGATCTGGGCCCAGGAGCTTGAACGTGGTGCTGACATTGCCAATGGTCTCTGCCGATACCGCAGTGGTGCTCAACAAGGTTGCGGTCACGGTCAAGATCAAGCATGGATTCAGGTTCATTAAAGGCATAACATCCAATTACAAATTACAAGTATGAAGGCATCAACACAAAGGGTCACATCCTCGCGCTTTGCCAACAGCGACCCGTCGATCATCATCGGCAACTTCCCCTGGTACGAAATGGTCTGGCGCAGCCTGCGAGGGGACTTCAAACCGCTGATTCCCCCGACCAGCGGTTATACCGCATTTGCCAAGGAGTGGAGTGTACCGGTGGACCATGCACGCATTGCCAGGCGCCAGCACGCGCCCGTCATCACCTGGCTGGGCCATGTGTCGATGCTACTACAGGTGGGTGGGCTGAACGTATTGGTTGATCCAACGCTGGCGGACTTTGCCGGTCCTTACGGCCGCTTTGGCGCACCGCGTATGGTACCTGCGCCCCTCAAGGGCGATGCCCTCCCGCCCATTGACGTACTGCTGATTACCCATAACCACTACGACCACCTGTGCGACGCCACCATCGCCGCCATGGTCGCATCCGGCCAGACGCCGCGCATTCTTGTGCCATCGGGTCTGAAAGCCTGGTTTGATGCCCGCAATATTGCGAATGTGACCGAAGTTGGCTGGTGGGACCATGTGGATATCACTGCCGACTGCCATGGTGCCCACCTGATTGATCCTGTGCGCATGCACTTCACACCTGCGCAACACTGGAGCCGGCGCACGCCTTTTGATACCAACGCATCGCTGTGGGGTGGCTACATGGTGGAGCACAAGTCCGCAAACACTGGCGCACAAGCCTGGCGCTTTCTGTTTCCCGGCGACACGGGTTACAGCGCGGACTTCAAGGCCATTCGCAAGCGCCTGGGTGCGGTAGACTTTCTGGCCCTGCCCATTGGCGCCTACCTGCCGCGTGATTTTATGAAAAATATGCACGTCAACCCCGGTGATGCCGTGCAATTGATGCTGGACCTGGAAGCCCGCCAGGCCATGGGTGTGCACTGGGGCACATTCAAGCTGACCCAGGAAGCGTTTGACCATCCGCCGCGCGATCTGGCTGTGGCGCTGCGCGAGCGTGGTATTGCACAAGACAAGGTGTGGCTATTGCGCCACGGCGAGACACGCGCGATCCCGCAGTGAAAATGAAATACTGTTTATTTCGCGCCGGATAACTCCGATAAGCATAGCCATGAACACTCTAAATCCCGTCTCGCGTATTCTGGCTGGTCTACTGTGCATTGTGGCTTTGGAAACCTTTGCAGCGGACCAGTCGGCAGCAGGTCACAAGCCGCCCGCCAGCAAACCCGATGTCGAGGCATCCACCGCCAGCAACCCCAAGGAAGTGGGCGCCAAGGTGCGTGAATCGCTGGGGGTTGATACGGTGCCCAATAAAAAACTCACCTTGACGGTGGGCGCAAAAGCACATGCGGCTACGGATGAGCACGGTTCCTCGCCTGCGCGCAGCACCAAACGCCGCTCCAGCCATAAGAAGAATAGCGCACACGCAGGCGAGGCGCACTGGGCTTATGAAGGTGAAAATGGCCCCCAGACCTGGGCCAGACTCAAGGCCGAGTTCAGTGTGTGCGGCATGGGGAAACGCCAGTCACCCATCAACATCGAAAGCGGAACCACCCTGCAAGGCCCGGCTGAACCTGTCCAGTTTTCCTATACGCCCAGCTCCGCCACAGTGGTGAACAACGGGCACACCATCCAGGTCGATGTGCAGGGCGACAATTCCATCACGGTGCGTGGTTCGACCTACCGATTGGTCCAGTTCCACTTTCACACCCCGTCGGAAGAACAGATCAACGCACGGCGTTTTCCCATGGTTGCGCATCTCGTACACAAGAATGCCGAAGGCCAGCTGGCCGTGGTTGCCGTATTGCTCGACACCGGGGGTACCGGGGGCAATGGCAACAATATGCTGATCGACAAGGTCTGGACGTATATGCCGCTCGACAACGGGGACCGGGTTCGCATGCCACCGGGGCTGCTCAACCTGTATGAGTTGCTTCCCTCCGATCCGCGTTACTACCAATTCATGGGCTCACTCACCACCCCTCCATGCACCGAGGGCGTGTTGTGGATCGTGTTCAAGCAGCCCGCGACCATTAGTCAAAACCAATACCGGCTGTTCACCCAAATCTACGCCAACAACGCCCGGCCCGTACAAGCCCTGAATGGCCGCGCAGTGCGCGAAGCGCAATAGCGAAAAATTTCCGGAGTTTCAGTTCAGGTACGACTCGGCGGCGTCTTCGAAATCCTCGGCATCGATGGCCGCATCGTAGGCCGCACGGCTAGCCAGTGCTGCCGAGGTGTAAGGGATCAGGGGCTTATCCAGAGGACGCAGCTTGTGCCGTGGCAGCCTGCGCAATTGTTGCGAACGCTCCATGGTCTGCAAAACCAGTTCAGGTTCCATCATCAAGCTAAAGGGGTTCAGTGCCAGGGATAAGGTCGTCATGGTGCTTCTCCAGTTACATGCTTTTGCCAGAACGAATCGAAATGAATCATCTGGCGCTTGAGGTAACTATAGTGCCGAGATGCAAAATCTGGAGTCGGATATTGGCTGAAAAGCATGTAGGAATTTATCCTACACCGGCTACGACCCCTGCGCCGCCCGGCTGGTCTTGATGCCTTGGGTTGCCGCCCAGGCGCTCACATCGTCACGACGAATGGCAGCTGCCATCAGACCGGGAAAGGCGTCGGGCGTGCAGGCAAAGCTGGGAACACCCAGCGCAGCGAGCTGGGCGGCAAGCGCGCGATCAAAAGCCGGTGCACCTTCGTCGCTCAAAGCCAGCAAGGCGATGAATTGCACACCGGCTTCGACCAGCTCGTTGGCGCGGCGTAGCAGTCCGTCTTTGACACCGCCTTCGTAGAGATCCGAAATCAGCACCAGGATGGTATTGCGCGGCTCGCGGATCAGTCCCTGGCAGTAGCTTACGGCGCGGTTGATGTCGGTGCCGCCACCGAGTTGCACGCCAAACAGCAGGTCCACCGGGTCTTGCAGTTGTTCGCTCAGATCAACCACTGCCGTATCGAACACCACCAGTCTGGTCGCCACCGCTGGCAAACTGGCCATGACCGCGCCAAAAATGCTGGAATAGACCACCGAGGCCGCCATTGAGCCGCTTTGGTCGATGCACAGAATGACTTCGCGCTGCGGCCTGCGCGCCTTGCGGCCAAAGCCGACCAGGGTTTGTGGAACGATGGTGCGGTACTCGGGTTGCCAATGGCGCAGGTTGGCGCGGATGGTGCGACCCCAGTCGATTTCTGCATGGCGCGGACGGCGTTTGCGCTGGCTGCGGTCCAGTGCTCCGCTGATGGCGCTGCGCAAAGGCTCTTCCAGACGGCGCATCAATTCGTCCACCACCTGTTGCACCACCTGGCGTGCCGTGGCGCGTGTACCTTCCGGGATGACGCTGGCCAGCGCCAGCAGGTTGGCCACCAGATGCACATCGGGCTGGGCGCTTTCCAGCATTTCCGGCTCCAGTAGCATCTGGCGCAGGTTCAGCCGCTCCAGGGCATCGCGCTGCAGCACCTGCACGATCGAACTGGGAAAGTAGGAACGAATATCCCCCAGCCAGCGCGCCACAGTGGGCGCAGAATCGCCCCGGCCCGCACTGCGGCGTTTGCTCAGGCCATCCGCGCCTTCGGGTTCGTACAGTGCGGCCAGCGCACGTTCGATGTCGCGCAAACCACCACCCGCCGCACCACAACTGCCCTGCGCTTCGCTGCCCAGCACCAATCGCCAGCGCTGCAAGCGCGTGGTGGATGCAGGTGGTGTCGATGGCGTGGTGGGTGGCGGTGTATTCATCTGGCAACTATTCCTGTGTTAATTTCGGTTACGATAACGGAGCACCAACGTGTGCAAATCCAACCACAATCATGAGGAGACATAGCAATGGCAATGGCAACCAGCACAATCGGCAAATTCCTGAAAAAACCATGCTCTGCGTGGCAATGCTGGCACCCGCAGCATACGCCGAGGAAGTCTGGAAGATAACATCTCTGGACTGGCAGCCGTATTCCGGGGCAGACATGGCAACGCAGGGAAATTCTATTCAGAAGCTGCGCGAATTGCTGAAAAGGGAAGGAATCACGCTTCAGGTTGATTTTTTTCCGTGGGCACGCGCAAAAGATGTTGCCAAATCGAAGGAGTATGTCGGTTTCTTCCCCGCATGGCCGGAAGAGGTTGATAAGGGCTTTGTCGCCTCGCCGGCTGTTGACCAATCAGAAATCGGCGTATTGAAAAATAGCGCCAGCAAGGTCACATTCAAGGATGTTGACGATTTGTTCAAAAACTATACCGTTGGCATTGTGAAGACCTATGTGTACCCGCAAGACATCACCAATGCCGCAAAGAAATACCCCAAAAACACCGATGGGGCCATGACCGAAGAATCACTGCTGCAAAAACTCGCCAAGGGTCGCCACCAGACTGCCATCACCGATCCTTCCGTCATGCTGTATCTGGCGGGAAAGCAGGGCATCGACAACGTTGAAGCCGTACAAGTCCTGACCAAGAAAGACCTGGTGATTGCATTGCGGGACGACGAAGAAAATAAGGCGCGCATCGCCAGGCTGCAGAAAATACTCGCAAATGCGCGCAAATGAACAGGCTAAACGGACACCAGAAACAAAAAAGCCCAAGCTAGTCAATGGTCGTGCGCAAATCGAAGATGCGCCGATTCACGCTGGCCTGATCTACCGACACTTGTTTGAAACTGGCAACCAGTTCGGCTGCATGGGATAGTGCATGCATCAGAATGTCTGAGCCTTCCCGGACACGGCGGACAAAATTGTCCAGTTGGCTGCGCGTGAGTCCTTGTGCCATGTTGTCGGTAAATTCCTGGGCATGTGCTTGCAGCGCGCTGGCAACTGTGAGACGTCGAAACCCTGCGCGCCCTCGAAGATGCCCTACTCGAATTCGCCGGCTGCGCGATGATCATCAGCCACGACCGCTGGTTCCTCGACCACATCTGCACCCACATCCTCGCCTGCGAAGGCAATTCCCAATGGAGCTTCTTCCCCGGCAACTTCCGGGAATACGAGGATGACAAGAAGAAACGGTTGGGTGAAGAGGGGGCGAAGCCAAAACGGATACGGTATAAGCCGCTTACGAGGTAGTCGTTCGTCAACGTTTTCCCGTGCGTTTTGTTTTTTGAGCGCCGGCGCACCTATGCTAGAGTAGGCGTGGCAACTGCCGCTCATGCTGCAGGATTTCATTGAGTCTTGCCCGTCTTGCTTGGTGATTGAATTGCCCTTGGGTTCATTTGTCGCCGTTCTTACGTTCTGGAGTGTCATGTCATGAGTGAACTGCATCGGATCACGATCAATCCATCGGTATGCGGAGGGCGGCCTTGTTTGCGTGGCACACGCGTGCGAGTCACCGATGTTCTGGAACTATTGGCGGAAAACGTGTCCCGCGAGGAAATTCTTGCCGATTATCCGTATCTCGAAGATGCGGACATCTCGGCAACTTTAGCCTACGCAGCCAGGCAAGCCGATCACGTCATTTTGAAAGCGGCCTGATGCACTTCGTCGTCGATGTCCAGTTGCCGCCAAAATTGGCGACATGCTTGGCCGCATGGGGACACACGGCGGAACATGTTTTCGAGCGGTTTCCGCAGAGTGTGTCAGACGCCGAAATCTGGGTGGAAACCGTGGTCTGTCCCCTGTTCTCCCTTTTTGAGAAGTTTCCGATTTGGCTTGAAACGATTTAATTCAAGTCCGGTCCCTTTTTTTACGTGGTTGAATATGCTTGATTGCAAGAACTGACCCCATGCACCTGACCCCATGCACCAAGATTGCTATCAGTCACACTACAATGCAATCATTGATGGCAATTTTTATGAATGAAAGCAATGGCATCCGTCACCGTCCGCAACTTGTCCGATGAAACACACCGCGCCTTGCGTGTGCGTGCGGCCACGCATGGCCGTAGTACCGAGGCGGAAATCCGGGCGATCCTTGAATCTGCCGTCCGGCCCGAGGGCCGGGTCAAACTCGGCACCCTGCTGGCCGAAATTGGCCGCGAAATGGGTGGCGTCGATCTGGAGATAGAGCGGGACAGGACGCCCGCCGAGCCGCTACGTTTTGAATGATCCTGCTCGATACCAACGTCATCTCCGAGCCATTGAAAGCGGCAGGCAATACGAACGTACTTGCCTGGCTTGACGCGCAGACCATTGAGACGCTGTACCTCTCAACCATCAGCCTTGCGGAACTGCGCTTCGGCATCGCTGCCCTGCCAGAGGGCAAACGCCGCGATGCACTTCATTCCAGCCTTGAACAGCGCGTCTTGCCGTTGTTCGCGGGTCGCATCCTGGCGTTTGATGACCCCGCATCGCAATCCTATGCAACGCTGCGCGCCCGCGCCCGTGCCGCCGGGCAGGCCATTGCGCCCGCAGACGGCTATATTGCAGCCATCGCGGCGGCGCACGGTTTGGCAGTAGCCACGCGCGACACATCGCCATTTGAGGCTGCTGGCCTGGCTGTCATTAACCCCTGGATAAGCCTGTAGCGCTTGCAGAACGTGCGGGAGAAGCTATCAAATTGAAAGTCACCCTTCCATTCAATTCAGCAAGTCAATGCCACTCAGAATGGTACCCGGCACGCTGGCCTGGTTCGACCCGGAGGTCGCCTAGCCCCCTATTTGAAATTCTTTACCAGGTCTTTGTACTCCGTTGACTCCCGGCTGCTGGCGATAGCATCCCACAGCTTCCTGGCAGCAGCGGTGTCCCTGGCATAGAACTGCTTGGAAAAAGCCACGAAGTAAGGCTTTTCTACCAGCACCGGCGTGACCCGCTCAATCTTGCCATTGAATTCGGGACTGGAGGCCACGCTCATATCACCCTCTTCGGTTTGCAACGCCACAGCGACAACGCGCCCGCTCACCAGCTTGGCCAGATTGGCATCGGCAGGCCGCGAACCATCGTCCACCCGCGCACCCAGCGTGGTGAGTTGCTTGACTATGGAGAACCCGGACTGTGCCCCTACTACGCCAGTTACATTGAGTACCTTGCCGTCCCAGGACACCACGGTGGAGCCCTTCATTCGGTACAGGCTGTAGCTGTCGATCAACAGCCTTTTGCTGGCGTCTGGCACGTCGCCCGACATCGGGTAGACCAGAAATCCGGTGCGCTCCGGGCTAAAACTGATTTTGACGACACCATCCACGGCACCACTCTGGGCTTCAGCCAAACATCGCCGCCACGGCAATGGCACCACCTCGACCTTGGCGCCGTAAGTCTTCTCGGCCATTTTCAGCAAGGCAGTGGTAAGGCCCACCCGGTCTCTGAAAATCCAGGGATAGGAGTCTTCATTTTCATGGCAGATTCTGACGGGCGATTCGGCGCTGCAAAGCATCGGCGTGGCTACCAAGGACAGTGCAAGCGTAAGCAACATACGCTGTTTCATGGGAATGCCTTTCAAAAAATCAGAATAAACGACAGTGCCTGGGTGCCACGATAGCACAACCATAGCGTCCGCCGGACAGGAAATTCAAGTCTGGTGAGAGCGGAGCTTTGGTTCTGTGTCTATCGTGGAATTAAAGGGGTCTGCCCCCTTTAACCGACCCCTTTAACCTCGATTTGACCCAAGGCCAGTTGAACCGGACGCGTCAGTTGATGAACGCCCATGTTCGGGTCAGTCTTGTCACCGGGTTTGAGCACCTGATTCCGTCGATCAATCTTCTCGATCCGGGTGACAGCCATGTGGTAGCCGCCGCTATCCACCTCAACAAAAAACATAGCTGCTCCCGCACATCCCATAAGGCATACAGCCCGATTTGCCTTGAATTTTCGCCTTCAAAACGGGTCAAGGCGACGCCAGCAACCGCCACAGAGACCAAAACGGGCGGAAAACTGGCCATTTCTCGGGCGCCGTGTCCCGACTCACGGCTGCTGCTCTGGAACTGACGCAGCGCCTGCACGTCGATCTCGCCAATTGCGCAGTAATCGGTGATGCTGAGCCTTACGCGCATTTCAATGCCTTGAACTCCTTGACATAGAAATCAAGGCTCTCAGTCACAACGTGGTCGTAAAAGCCGCCCAATTGCCGGTTGAGTTCACTCAACCCGAACTTGACGACGTTGTTTTCAATGTGCCTGAAATCCATGTACCGCGGCTTGGGTTGGTTCTTGAACACCACGCAAAAATGGTATTGGCAGTCCTTCGCGGAGAATTCTTGCAGCAGGTTTTTCAAAATGCTTGTTCCGGCTTGGAACTTGCTATGGATTCCCACTTTATCGACAGCACCAGGAAGCTGGTTCTTAAATTCGACAAAATAAAAATCCTTGCTACCAACATGAATAGCATCGGGCGAAGCCGGGGTGGGATGAGGGTAGCGCGCTTTCACATAAGCATCGAAGTTATAAACCTCCAGGGTGACCTCATCGTTGCAGAGATGCTCTTGGTTCGTGTCGTCGTAGCTAGTGGCTTTGAAGGTGGATACAAACGGCCCCAGCTCTTCTTGCAGATATTCCTTAAGACTGAATTTATTCATCTTTCAGGGCCTCGGCATCCATTCGACGAAATACTTCAAAAGGCTCGGCGAGCACCTGAAATATATCGCTCAAGCGATCTCGATCTTCAATGTTGCAATTTTCCGCCAGAAAGAAACAGCTTTCATTATTGAGGCCGTCACGGTCTGCATAGCGTTTTAGCGCCTCAATCAAATAAGGGCTGTGTGAAGAAACCAGGATAAAAACATTATTTTGAGCCAGCTTTACCAATATTTGTGCAAGTTGCAGTTGCCATTTGGGATGCAAATGGTTTTCTGGCTCATCAAAAATCAGCATGGTGTTTTTTGAAATGAAGTCATTGGCCAGCAAAATTTGCAGCAAGCCAAACACCTTGATTCCACTTGCAGTATTTTTTATGGAAATTGTTTTCTTCTCCCGCCGAAAAACAAAATCTCGCTCACTTTTTTCGTAGCTTATTTCACCTTTAACCATGCTTCGTATTTGATTCAGCAGGCCGGATTTTTCAGGCTCGAATAGGCTGTCTGGCAATACGGGTTCACGTAGCTTGTTAAACAAGTCTTTAGTGTGCAGGGGGGTATAAGGCAAGCCCACACGGTCAACACGCTTCTTATCCATTTCCAGCAGCGTTTGGCTGCGGATGAGCACATCGTGGTAATTCAGGATCAGCGGTGAATCAATAAAGGTGGCATCCTTGATCACGATGGGCTCTACCTCGCTGAGCAAGGTCACCTCGTTGTTCTGGTTTACTTTGAGGCTAATCAACTGAATTTCGTTATCGAGCAGTTCTATCCTGCCTTCGGTTGCCCCTTGCAAAAGCAGGGAAGCATCAAATTCAGACGCAAAAACTTTGTTAAACGCATTTTCGATGGACTGGTTTGTATCTTCAGGCTGGGCTGCAATTTGATTGATCTCTTCGCATAATCCGATGATTTTTGACTTGTCGCCCTCTTCAATACCTGAGAGCAGCTCAAGCTTTTTTAATGTTTGGTCGATGATCGCCAATTGATCACTTAAGCCCAGGCTGCGAAGCGATATTGAACGCAGCATTCGCAATAATTCCTCCTCCTGTGGCTCAGGTTTTCTGATCGCCCTGCGTAAGGAAAAGTAAATTTCCTGGACTTTTTCGCTAATCCAGAAGTCTTTTGATTCATGCAGATCTTCTTTGTAACGGTTAATCGCTTTAATAATACAAAAAACAATTTTTCCGACTGTGCTTTTGCCATTATCGTTCTCACCGGCGATGACGCAGAGGGGATGTAAAGTTATTTCAACATGCTGAAGCATGCCTATATTTTCAAGAATTAGCTTCATGGTCTGCATCCTTTGCTAAACATGGCTTAAGGAAATTCAGGTCAAAAAAGGCGTTGAGCCAGTCCTGGTGGTCGCCGAGCTTGGCAAGCGTGTTCGTCATGCAACCTTGCCTTGAGCGATGGCTTTGGCCATCATCTCCATCTTTTCTGCTTCCGAATTACCATCCACCAAGCGAATGTAGGCACCCCGGTAGTCGGGTTTGTGAGCGTTTTCGAGCACGAAAGCCGTGGTGGAAACCACTTCGCCGCCAATGCTGTCGAATGCTCGCGCGCCCAGATGTGGATAGGAAATCCAACCGCACGACCCCAAGTATCGCATCCTGACGCATCCTAAAAAACCCCATTTTGGCACATTGCGATCCTCGGTTTGGCAATCGAAACGGCCTGTTTTTTTCGCTCGTGTGCCATTAATGTGCCGGTGAGCGCTTGGGTGGCGGCACGGGCTCGCACGGGGTTGGAGCACCATTCGCCTGCGGTGCTGTCTCTGCAAAAAACATAGCTGCTCCCGCACATCCCATAAGGCATACAGCCCGATTTGCCTTGAATTTTGCCCTTCAAAACGGGTCAAGGCGACGCCAGCAACCGCCACAGAGGGTAAAACTGGTCATTTCCGGGTGTTTTTACATGACAAATCGGGCTGCAAGCCTTATGGGGTATGCGGGGGCAGCTCTTATATCATGAGCAAGATTATCTCACCAGCCGACCCTTGCATGGTGCAGCCCTGCAGGAATGGTTTGACAGCTTGCCAGCGCTGAACGGTTGAGACAGCCCTCACGAGGGTGCATCCAGTGGCAACAACAGCGTAAAGCATGCACCGGAGTCCGGGGTGTTGTCCACCTGTATGTTTCCGCCTAACAACTCTTGAACCAGGTTGTACACAATATGTAACCCGAGTCCGCTGCCACCTTTACCCAGTTTGGTGGTGAAAAATGGGTCAAACACATGATTCAGATGTTCTGGTGCGATGCCATCTCCATCGTCCTGAATGGTCATGCAAACGTGTTGTGCGTCTTTCAGGATGGCTGTAATGGTGACTTCCCCATGGGGTTTGTTTTCGAAGGCATGCAGCAAGGCATTGTGGATGAGATTGGTCAGAACCTGGCCCAGTGGGCCGGGGAAGCTATCCATGCGGATGCCTTCTGGAATCTGGCATTTCACGGTGTGCCCCGTTTTGCCGATGTCTGTTCCCAAAGTCAGCAGTATGGTGTCAACGGTCGTGCGCAAATCGAAGATGCGCCGATTCACGCTGGCCTGATCTACCGACACTTGTTTGAAACTGGCAACCAGTTCGGCTGCATGGGATAGTGCATGCATCAGAATGTCTGAGCCTTCTCGGACACGGCGGACAAAATTGTCCAGTTGGCTGCGCGTGAGTCCTTGTGCCATGTTGTCGGTGAATTCCTGCGCATGTGCTTGCAGTGCGCTGGCAACGGTGAGACTGCTACCAATGGGGGTATTCAGTTCATGCGACACACCAGCCACCATGAACCCCAATGCCGACATTTTTTCAGCTTGCACCAGTTCGGCCTGGGTGGCAGTCAGCCGCTCCAATGTCTCGGACAACTCACGTGTACGTTGTGCGACCCTTTGTTCCAGGTTTGTGTTGAGCGCCTGGATCTCGGCCTTTTGCTGCTGCTGGATGGTGATTTCGGTATGCGTGACAACGACCCGACTTCTGCCCTCATGCAACAGAGGCGTTACCGTCATCGTAAACCAACGCTGTTGTGAAGCCAGATGGCAGGGATAATCGAGGTTGAATCTGCGCAAGCGACCGTTCATGACGGCGCGTAAACCCTTGTAAGCACTGTCTGCATCTTCTTCATGGGCAAAACGACCGCCGGGTTGGCAGGCGTTAAAGTAATTACTCCCGACATTGGTTTCAAGCCCGGTTGCCAGAGTGAAACCAAGCCATGGTTCGTTGACCGCGACAATGGTTCCGAACACATTGACGACGGCAATTTCAGCAGTAAGCGAGCTCAGCACCGACTGGTTGAATGCATGGCTGGATTTGAGCGCCAGTTCCTGGCGTGCCAGTTCCGTTCTGAGATGGTCGCGATGCACCCGGACTTCGGCTTCGGTAAGTTTTTGCTCCGATAGATTGCGCAAGAAAACAAAAAAACGCCCCCCTTCGGATGGATGGTAAGTAACGCTGACGCCAACTCTGGACAGCGCGCCGCTTTTCCCGCGATGCACCGATACAAAGCGATCCCAGCCGCTGAGCATGATGTTGCGCATCCGCGCGGCCGTTTCTGCGTTATCTTCCAATGCCTCAAGGTCCCCGATTTTCATCTGCAGAAGTTCGTCACGCGAATAGCCGGATTGCTCACAGTAGGCTGTATTGACATCCAGCAAGTTGCCTGCTGCATCGGTGAGCCAATACCCATCGAGTGCAGTTTCCACAATGCAACGCATAGCCTTGTCGGGATGCAGGGGGGGCGAACTATCCATTCAAGTGCTGTGCCGTGTTGTCAAGGTGGTCGGCAATGGTGTTGAATACCCGTTGCGCAGCGGCAATGGCAACATCGTGTTGTGCGGCGGGACAATGGATGTCGGCCCATGCGAGAAAACTGCGCCAATGCACATGCGCCTGATCACCGTAGCAGGAGAAAAAACGCACAGGCAGATCGCTGCCCGATTTTGTCTGCAACTGCAACTGCCGCAAAATCACTTGTGCGCCAAGCATGGAGCCTTCGAGCGGGTACAGCACCCCAACTGACTCAGCAAGACTGCCGATAGCGTGGGCAGGCACCGTGATGGGTATCGGCGGACGCCCCAATTGCGCCAGATCGGCTTTCAGAGCGGATGCTTTGCTTCGACTGGCGTAATCGAAGTAATCGAATTTCCCTGGGCGTTGGTTAAAGAAGGCCGCAAGGGCATCTTCCAGCGGTGCGTGCACGCCATACAGGGCCAGCAGCGCGTTGCCATACCGGCGCTGATCGAGGCCGGGCTGCATCAGCGGGGCCAGCAAGGGATGGTGATCCAGGCGACGGTGCAGGTTTTTGGTCGCCTCCCGCAGTTTTGCGTGCAGGGTGTCGTCGTAAGAAGGGGTTAAGACGGCTTCTTTCATAACCAGCGTATCAGCGTGTTGCGAAACTTGGCAGCAGTCATCCGCTCTTCGTTGCTCCAGGGGCGGCTGTAACCGGTTTTGGTTTCAACCCACCGCTCGAATGAACGACGAGGAGACAAGGCAACAGCGCCAGCATTCTCTGTGACGGGTTTGTTCGGGTTGCCAGCCCACGCAACCTGCTCAGGTTCTTGCTGACGGAACCAGTAAAACCGCACCCAGCCTGAATGTTGCGAGCGCGCTTTGACAGCCAGCATTCCGCTGGCCGCTGCGAGCAGCATAGTCTGGTCTGGGAAAAGGGATTCGAGATGATCGGTGGATGCCACCCACTCGGTATCGCGCGATAAAAACCAGTTGTCGATAATCCCCATGCCATCAAGGTCCGGTGCGTTACCCGTGATGGTGACCTGATCGCCAATTGCCAAGGCAAAGCCGTCGGCCGCGAGCATGTCCCTGAATTGATCGCCACTGGTCGCGATTCCGTCGAGCGGATCCTTGCAATTCGCAAGATAGCGCAGCAAATTGTCGGTACGCCGCTCAAGGCTGTCCATGCTTTGCAGGCGTTGACTGGAGATAAAGGAAGCGACTCCCAATGCATAGGCACTTGCGGTATCGATGCAGGCCTGTCGTTGTGTCGGTGAAATCCATTTCGGTTGCAGCAGGTGGTGGCAGGCCACCAGCCCCCAGAGCCGTCCCGTGATACGGATGGGAACCGAGAAAGAGGCACGCATACCCATGTTTCCGAGGTATTGCAGATGCACCGCCGCAACGCTGCGCAGGGTCGAATACGTCAGATCGGGGGGCGGCGCGTTTTCGAGCGCAAGCAGGGGCACCGCCGCCGCCGTTGCATCCGGAATAAGCCGCGCCGGATTGAGCAGGTAGAGGTTGCGGGCAATAGCCGGAATATCGCTGGCTGGAAAGCGCAGGCCTAGATAACTCCCTATATCCGCTGCGGCCACCTCGGCAATCACTTCTCCGGCCCAATCTTCACGAAACTGATAGAGCATGATCCGGTCGTACCCGGTAATATTCCGGAATGCATCCAGCAACGCCTGGTGGTGCATGGTCATGGCGGCAGCGTCACGTGGAACTGTCAGCAAGGGGCGCTGGTAGTTTGAGTGATGCAATGCCATGGGTTCTGCGAGTGGTACGTCGTATTCGATTTCGAGCACGATGCAGCGCTCTCCCCGAGTCAGGGTGATGAATAGTGACTTTCCCTCCACCGACAGCGCATTAGCCAGTGTGTCTCCGGCCTTAGGGCCAAGGCGCTCCAGCATCGTCTGAGGCAACCAGGAACAGCAGTCAACTACCGATTGACCCAGCATCTGTTGCGGTGATGCGCCAACAAACGCGGCCAGATTAGCCGAAGCGTGTGCAACACAAAGCTGTTCGTCAAGCCACAGCAAGGCACCAAAGGACTGAATGGCTCCCGACAAATGCAATTTTTCTGTTTCGCAACTGCGTAGCAATTTTGAATCGATCATGTTGGTGCGTTTTCCATGGTGGTCAATAATTTGGCAAACTCCTGCACGGGCAATGGCCGGTGGTAGAAATACCCTTGGGCGACTTCGCAGCCCAAGCGTATCAAAACATCGCGCTGTCCCGCTGTCTCGACACCTTCGGCGACCACAGTCATGCCAAGGGCATGGGCCATATCGATAATGGCCTTGGAAATGGCGCAGTCTTCTGCGTCGTCGGTAAGGCCATCAACGAAGCTACGGTCCACTTTCAGTTCATGGATGGGCAGGCGTTTGAGGTAACTCAAGGACGAATAACCGGTGCCAAAATCGTCGATGCTGATGGTTGCACCGTGTTTCTCCAACTGGTGCAGCATGATGCCAACGGTTTCGATCCGTTCGGCCAGCACGTTTTCGGTGATTTCAATGGCAATTTCGCTCAAGGGTACATCGTGGCTTTGCGCCCAAGCGAGCACACGCGCGGCAAATTCGGTGTCACGAAATTGTTCGACCGAGACGTTGATCGAGATGCGTGGGACTTGCAATTCGGCTTTACGCCATGCGCTGATCTGTGCCAGCACCATGTTGAAAACCATTTCGCCAAGGCGATTCATCAGCCCGGCTTTTTCGGCCACCGGAATAAACACAACCGGAGAGATTTCGCCCAGATGCGGGTCACGCCAGCGCAGCAAGGCCTCAGCACCGATGATCTTCCCGCTGCCAAGGCCGATCTGCGGTTGGTACACCATGCGAAAATTCCCGGCATCGAGTCCTTGGCGCATGGCGGTTTCGTGCGTCAGTCGCTGCAGGGCCACGATTTTCATGTCTTCCGAGAAAAACTGGTACTGGTTGCGCCCCAGTTCCTTGGCGCGGTACATCGCGGTATCCGCGTTTTTCAGCAAGCTTACGCTGTCTATGCCGTCGTCCGGAAACAGGCTGATACCGACACTGGCCGAAACAAAGAGATTTTGATCGTTGATGCGAAACGAGGCGCTCAGGTACTCGACGATGCGGATTGCCACCGCCTCTACCTCGGTCAACTCGACATCGATCAGAATCGCCACAAATTCATCACCCCCCAGACGCGCCAGCGTATCGGAATCGCGCACGCATTGCTGCAGACGTTCGGCAGCCAGTTTGAGCAATTTGTCACCGATCTCGTGACCCAGACTGTCATTGATGGTCTTGAAATTGTCCAGATCAATGAACACTACCGCGATTTTTTCCTTTTTGCGTTTGGCCAGAGACAAGGCGTGTTGCAGACGGTCCAGTAGCAGGCTGCGATTTGGAATGCCTGTGAGGGTGTCGTGCGTCGCCATGAATTCAATGCGCCGCTGCGAACTCTTGATGGCAGTGATGTCGCTGAAGATGGCGACGTAATTGGTAACATGGCCTTCTTCGTTGCGAACCGAGTTGATGGTAAGCCATTCCGGGTAAATATCGCCGTTTTTACGGCGATTGAGAATCTCGCCCTGCCAGGATCCATGTTCTGTCAGACCGCGCCACATCTGCGCGTAAAAATCCTTGGAGTGTTTGCCCGATTGCAAAATGCGTGGATTCTTGCCAATGACTTCGGTCAGGGTGTACCCCGTGATTTTGGTGAAAGCGTCATTGACGGTGATGATCATGCCTTGTGCGTCGGTAATGGTGATGGCTTCACCGGCCCGGTCGAAAACCTTGGCAGCAAGCCGCAATTGTTCCTGGGCATGGCGCTTTTGCGTGACATCATTGGCCTGCGTGCATATGGAGTGCACGGCACCATCGTTGTCGTAGATGGGAAACCGGATGGACTGCAGCCAAAACTGGCGTTCGCCGATGACCATTTCATCCAGAGTTTCAAAGGGTGTCAGCAAACGCATGGTCTCCAGATCATGGTCGCGCAGCAACTTGGCCACCTGCGTGCTGAAAATCTGGTGGTCAGTTTTGCCGATGGCATCTTCGGCCTTGATGCCGAAGATTTCTTCAAAGCGGTGATTGACGAACTCATAGCGACCCGTAGCATTTTTCAGCACCACTATCGAGACGGAATGGTTCATGATCGATTGCAAGCGTTGCTCGCTTGCGCGAATCGCTTCTTGCGCTGCCACGAGTTCGCTGTTATCAATGACAACCAGCACAACGCCTTGCGTGTTGCCGGTAACGCCAACGACTGGCGTTATGAAAATCTGGTAAGTCCGGTTGACGAAAAAGGCTGGAAAGGATTGTTTGCGCTGTTCTTGCAGCGACTGCGCCAAAGGTTTCTCAATATTCTTGAGAAAACCGGGCAACTGCAAGCGTAAAACGTTCACTCCAGTGGCGTTTATCGGCAAATTGAAGGAACGAACGGCGGTAGCGTTCATTCGCTTGAGAAAGAGATTGGTGTCAAATACGAGAACGGGGAAATCGATGGTGTTGTAAACCCCTTCGAACTCGCTGCTGATGGTGGCAAGCTCGGCAGACTTTGTAAGACTTTCTTCGTTGACGCTGATGAGTTCCTCGTTGGTGGCCTGCAGTTCTTCGTTGGATGCTTCGAGTTCTTCGTTGGTGGCCTGCAGTTCCTCGTTTGCGGCCTGTATCTCTTCATTGAGTGCCTGCATTTCCTCGTTGGAAGCGGCCATTTCCTCCATCAGCGTTTGCAAGTGTTCGCGCGTCGAGGCGAGTTCGTCAGAATCTTCCTTGTCCGAGGCTTCGCGACTGGTTATGTCGTCCGTTGCGGCAACGGAAGGTGCAATGCTAGTTTCGAAAACCACCAGAAAATGTTCGTTGTCGCCCGTATCCTTGAGCGGATGCACGGCCAGACGGCAAACTTGGCGATCCAGCGCTGCAATGCGGCGTTTGCGGCTGAACGTGCTGCTGCGCCGACGGCGCGCCCGATGCAGCGTGGTCAAAATTTCGTTCGACAACTCCGGCACAATCAGTTGCGCTAAATTCAGGTCCGGTGTGCCCGATGGAAATGTAATAAACCGTGAAACATCGCCATGGCTGTGAAGAATGCGCAAATCTCCATTGACCAGCATGGACGGAGCAAAGTGATCCGCTATCGCCTTATGAAAAAGTTGCTCGAAGCTGATGTTGCGATTGCGCTGCAACGGCAGCGTTGCCTGCGTGGGCAATGTACCCTTGATGAGATTGCCAACCTTGATGCCTTGGGTGCTGCCGCGCGGACGGAATATGCGTGATCGGCGATCAACCGCTGCAAACAAAGCCTCTTGCTGATTGACCGATTCGGAGCGCCCAAGAAACAGCAAACCATCTTCGCGCAAGGCGTAGCGAAATACGCCCAACACCCGCGTCTGCAACTCGGCATTGAAATAAATCAGGACATTGCGGCAGGTAATCAGATCGAGTCGCAGAAAAGGCGGATCGGCAGTAATGTCCTGACGCGCGAACGTTACGCAATCGCGCAGGCTTTTCACCGGCTCAAAACCATTACCACTGGGCATGAAATAGCGCGTAATAAATTCCGCAGGCATCTCCGACATGGCTGCCTGGTTGTAAATGCCACGCCGTGCTACCTGAAGCGCATCGTTGTCGATGTCCGTGGCAAATATCTGTAAGCGCAAGGGGGTGGCATTCGCAGTAATCAGTTCGGAAAACAAAATGGCCAGGGAATAGGCTTCTTCCCCGGTTGCACAGCCAACGACCCAGATGCGCAGTTCTTCGCCGCTGCGTTTTTTTTCCAGCAGAGCACGTGCATAACGCTCCAGTGCACGAAAGGCTTCCTGGTCACGAAAAAACTCTGTGACTGAGATAAGGGTTTCCTTGGCGAGTGCGTCGAGTTCCTCGGGATTGCGTTCGGAGTAGGCCAGGTACTCGGCCAGTGTTCCCATGTTGGTCGAAACCATACGACGCTGCAGGCGACGTTGCACAGTGGACAGTTTGTAGCTGGAAAAGTCGATTTTGCTGCGCAGGCGCACATTCTCAAACAGTGCAGCCATCTCGGCAGGGCGCTGCTCCCAGCTTTCAAGTTCCGGCAATGCACCCGGAAAACGGATCAGACGCTCCAGTTCGCGCCCAATCTGGTCGGGGGCAATAATTCGGTCGGCAACACAGGCGTCGATGGCGGAGCGTGGCATGCCGTCGTATTTGGCGGTTTCCGGTATCTGGACGAAACTGACACCGCCGACCGATTTGATCGCCCGCAGGCCGCGCGTGCCGTCCGACCCCGTGCCGGACAGTATCACGCCGATAGCGTGGTCGTTGTATTCCTCGGCCAGCGACTGGAACAGCAAATTGATAGATGGCTTGGGAGAGACTTCGGGCACCGTGTTCGTCAAGGAAAACCGGCCATACTGCATCACCAGATTGGAGCCGGGTGGAATCACATACACGACATCGAATTCCGGCTGCTGCTCGTCTTCAATTTCACGCACCGGCAAACGGGTTTCGCGCGCGAGGATGTCGGCCATCATGCTGCGGTGCGTCGGCGACATATGCTGCGCGACGATGTAGATACACGGCAGACCAGAAACCAGACCGGAGACCAGCTGACTCAAGGCTTCGAGACCGCCAGCCGAAGCGCCAATACCAACCACGAACGGGCGACTATCGTTTTCTTTCGTACTCATGGTACTTTCCAAGGTCAAGGGCATGCAAGGGCGTTAATGTAAATGGCTTATGATTACCCTGGGAGTCATAAGTCATTTTTCACCATGGGCAGGGTAGACCAGGAGTTGGAGGCAAACTCCTCGGAGTCAAAGGCCTTGTCGCCATCTGCATCCGGTACGCCCGTGATTTGAATATTCTTGAAGTCGTGTAATCGGGGGTCCATCAAGTGGGACGGGGCCACGTTTTGCAATGCGGTGAACATGGTTACCGTGCGTCCGGGGTATTGTTTTTCCCATGCGTGCAGCATATTTTTGACCTGCTGGCGCTGCAGGTTTTCCTGGCTGCCGCACAAAGAGCATGGAATGATGGGAAAGTCACGATACGCGGCCCAGCGGGTAAGATCGGTTTCGTTGACGTACGCCAATGGCCGTATGACGACGTGGCCACCGTCGTCGCTGACCAGTTTCGGCGGCATGCCTTTTAATTTTCCAGCAAAAAACATGTTGAGAAAAAAGGTTTGCAGCATGTCGTCACGGTGGTGGCCCAGCGCGATCTTGGTCGCCTTGAGTTCATCGGCCACACGGTACAAGATGCCCCGGCGCAAACGGCTGCACAGGCTGCACATGGTTTTGCCCTCGGGAATGATTTTTTTGACGATGCTGTAGGTATCCTGGGTTTCAATGTGAAAGGCAATGCCAAGGCTTTTGAGGTATTCCGGCAGGATGTGTTCAGGAAAGCCGGGCTGCCTTTGGTCCAGGTTGACGGCTATCAGTTCAAAACGCACCGGCGCACGTTTTTGCAATTTCAGCAAAATGTCCAGCATGCCAAAGCTGTCTTTCCCGCCCGAGAGGCAGACCATGACGCGGTCCCCCTCGGAAATCATGTTGAAGTCGATGATCGCCTGGCCAACCTGGCGGCACAGGCGCTTTTCCAGTTTGTGGTTTTCACGCTCGATCTTCAGCGCGTTTTTGGGGGTGGGCGTGGTGCTGGTGGCAGAAGTGGTAGGGTTGTCAGTAACCCATGCATCGGATTCAGAAAAAGACATAAGTAGTACAGCCTGGTTGCTCAAAAACGGTTACGTTACCCCACAATGCGCTTGTGCATAAACATTTTACAAGTCAAGAAAAAATGGCGTTGTTAATTAGAATGAACACCGCACTGAAGGTGAATGAATGAGAAGGAGTTGTTATGGCGATCAATGTGGGAGTTGCGGATCTTCTGGACGGATTGCACTTGTTTGTCAATTTTTCGCATGCAGAACTTGGCATTGTCGGACGGTACATGGTGCCACAATCGGCACGCAAAGGAGAGGTCATCTTCCATGAAGGCGATCCGGGGAACTTCATGCTGATTCTTACCCACGGTAGCGTATCCATCTTCAAGGAAGGAGGGCACGGCCAGCAGTTGTTGTCCAGCGAGGGACAAGGGCGCGTCATCGGCGAGATGGCCTTGCTGGAGCAGGACAAAAGATCGGCGACGTGTGTTGCGGACAAAGATTGTGAATTCCTGACGTTCAAGCACGAGGGGCTTACCCGATTGGCGAATGAACACCCTGCACTGGCTTACCGTTTCATGTATTGTCTGGCACAGGTCATTTCCCGACGTCTGCGCCGGACATCGGGCATGATGGCCGACTTTTTGAGCGACTCCAACTGAGCGACTCTAATCAACCTTATCAACTTTTTTCGCGGGTGTTTTCAGAATTTTTGGAATGCCGTCCAGCACCATCTTTTGCATGCCATGATGAGCTAATATCCGGCACCCACTGCACCACGTTATGAACCACATCTACCGCGTCATCTGGCACGAAACGGCTAGAGGCTGTGGGAAACGTGCGGCTAGCTGTCTGCAAAATGTGTGCCTGTTGGCGGTGTTTGGGTTGTTGCATGGCGCAAGTCTGGCACAAGTTGCCGCGCCGCCGGCACCGACACAACTGCCCACCGGCGGCCAAGTGGTGGCGGGGCAGGCCGCCATCACCCAGACGGGTGCGGTGATGCAGATCAACCAGGGCAGCAACCGCGCCGCTATTGACTGGCAGACCTTTAACGTAGGTGCCGCAGCCCAGGTCAAGTTCAACCAGCCGTCCAGCACCAGCGCTACGCTCAATCGCGTGCTCGACTCCAACCCGAGCCAGATTTTTGGACGCATCTCGGCCAATGGTCAGGTGATTTTGACCAATCCCAACGGCGTGCATTTCGCACCCGGTGCCAGTGTCGATGTTGGCAGCTTGATCGCCACCACCCACAGCATCAGCACGAACGATTTCATGGCAGGCAAGAGCCGCTATACCCGCGACGGCGCCACGGGAAGCGTTATCAACGAGGGTAAGCTGACCGCAGCGCTGGGCGGCTATATCGCCTTGTTGGCGCCGGAAGTGCGTAACGGTGGCATCATCTTCGCACAGATGGGCACGCTGGCGCTGGCCGCCGGCGAAGTCATCGAACTGCAATTCGATAGCAACCGTATGCTGACCAAGCTGCGCGTCGAACCAGCCACAATCAAAACCCTGGTCGAAAACAAACTGGCCGTGCAAGCGCCCGGCGGTCTCATCATCCTCTCTTCCCAGGCCGTTAGCCAAGTGCAAGGCGGGGTCGTGAAAAACAGTGGTGTGATCGAAGCCACGGGCATCAAGGAGCGCGGCGGGCGCATCCTGCTAGAAGCCTCGCACCAGATCGAAAACACCGGAGTCATCAGCGCCAATGCCGGACCCAGCGGCGTACCCGCTGGCAGCATCACGGTCAACGCGCCAGAAATCGTCAATAGCGGCACGATCGAAGCCAAGGCATTAGCTGCAGAATCTATAGCGACTCCCGCACGTTCCACGGGGGATGCAGTCAGTATTACCCTTGAAGCCACTCGTAGCATCATCCAGACCGAGAGTGGCCGCATTGACGTTTCTGCACCGGCTGGCGCCGGGGCAGTGCATCTGCGTGCCCCCGACATCACGCTGGCTGGCGCAGTTCAAGCCACGGCAACACCCGCTGAGTCGCTGCCAGAAAGTCCTGCACCAAGCCCCAGCCCTGGCCTGATCGAAGCGGTGGCCACGCGCAGCATCCGTACCCAAAGCGCCGTACTCGATGCCTCCGGCCCCGGCGGCGGTGGCCGTATTTCCATGCAGGTCACAGGTTCCGAAGGGCCAGTTGCCCCCACGACCCCACAAGACCAGCGCCCTACGCTGGCGCTGTTGGGCAATACCTTGCTGCGCACCAGTGCATCGCGTGGCAGGGGAGGGCAGGTCACGCTGACGGGCGAGAACATCACGCTGCTGGATACCACGCGGGTCGATGCCACGGGCGCATTGGGCGGCGGCACGATCCTAGTCGGTGGCAGTTGGCAAAACTCGGATACGAGCGTACCGCAAGCAACGTTTACAACGATTGATTGCGGCGTGGTGCTGGATGCCTCGGCCTCCGAGTCCGGCAATGGTGGAACGGTGGTTGCCTGGTCGGATGTGCGCAACCCGTTGTCGCTCACCCGTGCTTATGGGACGTTTTTAGCCAAAGGCGGGGTGAATGGAGGTAACGGTGGACGTATCGAGACTTCGGGGCATTGGCTGGACGTGGGGAGTGTTCCTGACAGCGGCGCTCCTGCAGGTAAAGGCGGTTTGTGGTTGATTGATCCGTACAACATCACTGTGGTTGCGGGTAATGGTAATGTGAACATCAATACTGCCAGCCCTTTTGTCAGCACCGGTGATACAGCATCTCTTGGCATCGATCTGGTAAACGCGGCGTTGGGAAGCGGGGATGTCACCATCCAGACAGGCTCCGGTGGTTCTCAGGACGGCAATATCACTTGGAATACACCGTATACCTACACCGGTGCAACAGGGCGCACACTTACCCTGGAAGCACAGAAGGATGTTAGTTTCCTGGAGACAGTCGACGGTTCGTTTGCTTTGATCGTTAACCTCGGCAGTGCCAGCAGTCGTTTGGTTTTTAATAAAGCAGTAGGTGGCACGACACCATTGACCAGCATTACCGTAGGGTCCACTGGACAAACCTACATCAACGCCAATATCACAACCACCGGAAATCAAACCTACAATAATTCGGTTTTTTTGGGTAGCACCGGCGCTGCCGAACAGTTTCTAAACGGTGATTTTGAATCCGCTTTAAATGGTTGGACTGCGGTAAATGCAGGGGTTACTCTTGGCACTGATTCAATTGGTGGCTTTACCTCTCCGGATATCGGAGCTGCAAATACAGCCTTTACCGGTGGTACTTTTACAACATCAATAATTTCTAACGTAACTGTTCCGGCTGGGACGACAAACATGACTGCATCGGTTCAAATGCAGTCAAGCGGACTTACATGCAGTGTGGGATATTGCACAGTAAAGGGTCCCTACCTCATTAGTAACAGCAACAATACTGTAACACTCAGTACATCGGATAGCGTCAGCTTCAAATGGGCAGCAGCCGGTGGTGGTGATGCTTACAGTGTTTATGGTTATCTGCTCAATACTTCTACCGGTGCGACCGTTCCGCTGTTGAATGCGGTAGGTAGCAGTGATACCGCGACACAGGATTGGAATACGGTAACAAAGGCTGCTGGAACGATACCCGCAGGTACTTACAGATTTGTTTTTGTGTCAGGATCGTATGACTTTAGCGGTGGACTTGCCTTGGGCGCCCAACTGTATATCGATGATGTCACAACGTCCTCGGTGCCTAGTCCTTTGTTTGTCGGTACGCCATGCACCACCTGCACTGTTAGTGGCTCGGCGGTTAACTTTACCAGCGGAGTGAATCTGGGGAGTACTGCCACTACCATATCCAACACGGCAGCCAGCGCCATGTCCGGTGCCGTAACAGGTGCCGGTTCATTGACCAAGACCGGAAGCGGCACGTTGACCTTATCTGGTGTTAACAATTATGCTGGTAATACTACGGTAAATGCCGGTGTTTTATCTGTCGCAGCAAATTCAAATCTAGGCAGCGGAAACCTCAACCTCGGTGGAGGGACTTTATTATCGACTGGAGTCCTTGATCTTGATATCCGACCGGTGAATATAACCGCTAGCAGTACCTTGAGTGCCGCTGCTGGCAATAGTATTTCTGGAGGAGTATTTATCAGTACATCGGGGAATAATCTGGAATTAACCGGTGGTGGAAGTTTTGCGCTGAATAACGCCGGAAATAATTTAGCTGGCACAGTTTCAGTGACTTCAGGCGCTGATGTGGCAATCACGTCCGCTAATAACCTGATGCTGGGTGCCATCAGCATGACAGGTAATCTGAGCGCCGAGGCCAAGGCAGGCGATTTGACAGTGGATGCCGCCATCTCCCGTACAGCAGCCAGCGCCGGAACGGCAACACTCAAAGCCACGGGCAATGTCAATTTCACGTCTACCGGTTCCCTGATGGCCAATACTTCTGCCTGGAATGTGGTGCTGCATGCTAACAGCGATGGCGAAACCGCCAACGGCGGCTCGATTGCGATGCTGACCGGATCCGGCATCAACACCAACGGCGGACATTTGTGGATGGGCGGCGGTAGTGTTTCTGGGACACCGTGGAACAGTCTTACCGTCGGGGATGGCTATGCGCTGGGCAATGCCACCAACAGCATTGCTCCGATTTCATCAAATAGGCCATGGAACGTTGAGGCTGGAATTTTTCTGGGCCACAACGTCACCCTGAATACCGGTGGCGGCAATATTGTCCTGTCTGGCAAGAGTCGGGAGGCACCGGCGGATGGCCCCATATACACTGGGGTGGCTATGGATACCTTGTCCGATGTGGGTACCACGATCAATTCCGGCACGGGTACGATACAAATCGACGGCGTGGGGCAGGGGGCGAGTACATCCAATGTACAAGCCATCATGTTATTAAAAGGTGCCACAATTACCTCGGCCAACACAACTTCTGGTGCTGTTACGGTAACAGGAGACGCTTCTCTCGTTAATGGATCCAATGCCGCTATAGGCATCAATTTGTTTCCCAACGCAACGATTCAGGCTACCGGTGCGGGTGGCGGAGTGACGCTCACCGGCACCGGCGGCACTGTTTCGTCGGGAAGCGGTTGGGGCCTGTACATGGGCGGGAGCAGCATTCTGGCCAATGGCGGCCCTATCAGTCTGACCGGCGTGGCGAGTGGCAGCGTCATTGATATTCATGGCTGGGCCGTTGACTCCACAATTGGCTACAAGGCGGGCAGCGGTGTCCTGACTTCCAGCAGCCCTATCACCATCAATGCCGACGAGCTGAGCACGTTGAATGGCAGCACCAAAATCCAAAGCTCTGGATCGCTCACCATTGCGCCGCGCACGGCCAGCACCACCATCGGCATTGCCGGTGGCGCAGGAACGCTGGAAGTGCCTGCCAGCTATTTTTCTGACAATTTCACCAACGGTTTTTCTGGCATCACCATTGGCAGTGCCACGGCGGGAAACATCACTGTTGGCAATATCGCGATTACCTACAACGACCCTCTGACGCTGAAAACGGCGGGCAATATCAGTGCATCGCAAGGTGCATCACTGACTGGCGGTGCGGGCAGTAACAGCCTGGTGTTGTGGGGCAATGCCGAAGGGGATACCACCGATGCGGGTGGCGGGTTTATTGCGCTGAACGGCAATTCTTCCGCTCCAGCGACAACGACGACCATCACCACCAACGGCGGCCATCTATGGCTGGGCGGCGGTAGTGGCTCCACTCTCTGGAATGGCCTGACAGTCGGTGATGCCCGCGCTGTGGGCAATTCCACCAATTCCAACGGCATCTGGCTGGCAGGTACCACCATTAGCACCGGTGGAGGTCACATCGCCATGCATGGCTTGAGTCGGGCCGGGGTTGCTGTTGGTACCGGTGAAGACAACGTGGAAGGCATCCGGTTTTCCAACAACGCCAATGCCAATGTGACCCTCAACTCGGACATTGGCACGATTCTTCTGAACGGCGTAGCGCGCGGATCAGGCGGCTATGGAAGCGGCGTTGAATTCAGTGCAGCCGTGAATTCAACGGTGCATTCCATCACATCAACCGCAACAAGTGGAACCGGTATTACCATCATCGGCGATGGCAGTGCTGTGACTGGTGGCAGCTCCAGCACGGGGATTTTCATTCATCCGAATACAACCATTACCAGTGTAGCAGGGGCGGGTATTTCCTTGCAGGGCAAGGGAGGCGGTGTCAGCGCTAACAACCAGGCGATCTGGGCGGCACAGGGTACTGGTGTTGCCAGCATCAACGCGGGCAGTGGTAGCCTGATTCTGACCGGGACTGCCAATGCCATCAACCTGAGTACCACACCATTGACCGCAGGCACGGTCAATGTGACCGCAGCGAGCGATGTGGTCTTGGGCGCTATCACAACCAGCGGCAATTTGACAGCAGAGGCGCTAGCGGGCGACCTGACGGTAGCGGGCAATATCTCCAAATCCACCGGGGCCGATGCGACGGCAACGCTCAAAGCCAAGGGGAACATTATTCAGAATGCTGCCGCCAGTGTTTCCTCTTCATCCGGAAAACTCAATACGATTCTGTGGGCAGACAGCGATGGTGTCAGTGGTGGTGGCATCCATATCAAATCAGGAGCCTCAATCTCCAGCAAGGGCGGCAACGTTGTGCTCGCAGGTGGGGTCGATAGCAACAGCGATGGCATACCGGATGGCTATGCCAAAGGCACCGACGCAATAGTGCGTGCGCCATTTGGTGGCGGCCTTACCTACGGAACCCGTGCCGGCATTTTGTTGGAAGGCAGTATCGCTTCTTCCAACGGCAATGTGTTACTGCGAGGTGAAGCTGCTGCCGGTGTCAGCGGTGACAATGCTGCGGTTTACATTGCCCAAACCGGTTCGATCAACAGTG
>JADJFE010000006.1 GCA_016708725.1 Candidatus Aalborgicola bjergmarkensis | reverse complement strand
TTGCCGGCATCGACCCGATTGCGGCCTGGCGAAACTACAGCGTATCATCAATTTTCTCAAAGCGCGCAACATTGGCGTGTTGATTACCGACCACAACGTGCGCGAAACTTTGGGTATTTGTGACCATGCCTACATCATCAGCGAAGGCAACGTACTGGCTGAGGGCACTCCGGCTGACATTGTGGACAATGCCGAAGTGCGGCGGGTCTACCTGGGTGAACATTTCCGGATGTAAAGGGGTGACTTCCGTATGAAACAAGGCCTGTCCCTGCGTGTTTCGCAGCATTTGACGCTCACCCCCCAACTGCAACAATCCATCCGTCTGCCCCAGCCTCCACGCTGAACTGGAGCCAGAAGTCGAGCAGATGCTAGACCAGAATCCCTTTTTAGAGAAACCCAGGATGAGGCGATTGGCGAGGAATTTGGTCCGTCCGCCGACACGCCCGTGAGCGGAGGTGAGCGGGTACTTGATATTAAGCATTAATTCTGCATCTGCATCCACTGATTCCACGTGGGGATAGCAGCTCAACAGCGATGAAGTGACGCCCCTTGACGGGGATGATGGCCTGACTGGACGGTACGGCACGCAAGACATGTCCCCGGATGACAACGAGTGGGGCACCGATGCCACAGCGCGCACCAACAACCTGGATGCGACGGAGGAACGCGACGCCACCGAATGGGCGCGTTCACACGAATCGCTGCAGGCGCATTTGCATCGCCAGGCTCTGGGTTTGCATCTCGGGGGGGTGGACGCCGCCGCGCTCAGCTTTCTGATTGAATCGGTCGGCGACGACGGCTACCTTGAAGACTCCCTCGATGATCTGCAGGGGTTGGTGGCTGGCGCGGATACGGGTACGGGTACGGACACACAGCAAACACAGCAGGTGGAGGATTTGCAGCACCACTTCACGGTGGCCTTGCGGCTACTGCAAAGTCTGGAGCCTTCCGGTGTGGGCGCGCGTGACCTGGCAGAATGTTTGCGTCTGCAACTCAAAGCCAGGCTGAATGATGCCCTTGCAGCCCCCGACCCTAAGCAGCGCATGCTGTTGGAGCTTGCCCTGTGCATGTGCGAACAGTCCATGGATTTGCTGGCCCGGCGTGACATCAAGGCCTTGACGCAGCGCTGCGGTGGCGTGGATGCCCAGGTGCGGGAGGCGCTGACGCTGATCGGACAACTGGAACCCAAGCCTGGGCGGCGTTTTGTCAATGTCGAGCGCAACTTGGTCATACCCGACGTGCTGGTGGTGCCGGTTACCAGATCCGAAACCGACACACGCGCAGGCACTAATTCTCAATTCCGGGTCATGCTCAATCCGGACGTCATGCCCCGGCTGCGGGTGCATGACATGGCGCCACCGGTGTGCCGCGCAAACCACCGTGCCACGTCCGGCGTTGAAGGCTCCGGCTATACGGGCTTGCAGCAGCAGTTGCAGGAGGCGCGCCGGACCATCAAAAATGTTCAGCAGCGCTTCGGATACCATTTTGCGTGTCAGCACGGCGATTGTCGAGCGGCAAAAGGCTTCTTCACCATTATGAAATGGCCATGCGCCCACTGGTTTTGCGTGATCGCTGATGAGCTGGGCTTGCATGAGTCCACACCATCAGCCGCGGACCAGCGCCAAATACATCTTCACACCGTTTGGCACCTCCGAGTTGAAATACTTTTTTGGCCTGGCCTGGGAACCGAATCGGGCGGCAGCGCATCCGTTGCCGTGCGCGCGGGCTGATCAAAACAGTTTATTGCCGCCGAAGACACCAACAAGCCCTTGAGTGACAAACCAGATATCCGAAATGCTCGAATGTCAGTTATCGAGTGCGCCCGGGCGTCGCACCGTTGCCAAACAATGTGAAGGCCTCCAAGATTGCGACGGCTTCCTTAGAAAAGAATCCGCGAACCAACTCACCCTGTTCCTCCCCTGCGCCGCTGGCGTAGAGGATCTGCTGGCGACCGAGGTGCATGGCCTTACCGGCTTGATGGGCGAGGGATCTGCTGGTGCGCCGTGGTGGTGTGCTACTGCGCTCTTCCTGGCGCGATGTGATGCGGCTGAACCTGCACAGCCTGGCGCAGCGCGTGCTGGTGCAGCTGGCATATGCGCAGTACCGCAGCGAGCAGGATCTGTACCGCATCGCGTCCGAGGTGGCCTGGGAAATCTGGTTCACCCCCAAGCACAGCATCAAGGTTGAAATGACGGCCCAGCATAGCCCGCTGAACAGCCTGAACTTTGCCGCGCTCAAGATCAAGGATGCCGTTTGTGATCGCTTTCGCACCAAGTCCCAGGGTGTGCGCCCGAGCGTCGATACCCGCTGGCCGGATGTGCGCATCCACGCCCACGTGACCACCGACAGGTTGTTCGCTGTACCTGGACACCTCGGGTGAGTCGCTGTTCAAGCGGGCTGGCGTGAGGACAAGGGGTGATGCGCCCTTGAAGGAAACGCTGGCAGCAGCCATGCTGATGGCCTGTGGCTGGCCCGATGGCGATGAAAATGGCAAGCTGCTCCCGCTATACGATCCGTGTTGCGGCAGTGGCACCATTGCCATCGAAGCCGCACAGATGGCGTGCAATATCGCTCCCGGAGCGTTGCGCCGCTTTGCATTCGAGCGCTACCTGCCATTTCAGGCACATGTATGGGATGCTATAAAAGAATCTGCTCTCGCTGTATCCATGCCGAATACCGGCGAAAAGCCTATTATTTTTGGCAGTGACGTGTCGCACCGCATGGTCGATTTTGCCCAGCGCAATGCCCAGCGCGCTGGCGTGGCCGATGCCATTGAGTTTCGTGGGGGCGATGCGCTCCAGCGTATGCCACCCACAGATACTCCTGGCGTGATGCTGCTCAATCCGCCCTACGGTGAACGTATCGCAGTGGGCGGCGTGGCAGGCAGCGCCCGCGAAAAGGCCGTGACCGAAGACGGTGGCGAATTCTTCAGCCAGCTGGCAACGCACTGGAAGAAAAACTACGCGGGCTGGAGCGGCTGGATTCTGACCCCGGACTTGAAACTGCCGGGCAAGATGCACCTGAAGGAGTCGCGCCGCATCCCCTTGTGGAACGGTCCGATTGAATGCCGCTTGTTCCGCTTTGATATGGTCAAAGGTGCCGTGCGCGACAAAACCAAAGCCACACCCTAGAATTGTTTCATCCCTGGCGCTTTGGAGAACCCCTATGTTGCTCGACTTCTTCTACACCCTGCGCTCGGCGCAATTGCCGGTTTCGGTCACCGAATACCTCACCTTGCTCGAAGCCCTGAAAAAAGGCGTGGTGGGGCCGGCTGCGCCCATACCAGAGGACGGGACAATTCCCAGCGCCTATACGATTGACGATTTTTACTACCTCCAGCCGCACCGCCCTGGTCGGAACCGAGAAGCACTACGACAAGTTTGACCGGGCTTTTGCCGCCTACTCAAGGGTGTCGAAATGGTGGCGGACTTCAGCAAGGACATTCCGCTGGAGTGGCTGCGTAAAAATCTCGAACTCAATCTCAGCCCGGAAGAACTGGCCAGAACCAGAAAATGGGCTGGGACGAGCTGATGGAGACGCTCAAGAAACGCCTGGAAGAGCAAAAGAGCGGAGCGCCACGAAGGTGGCAATAAATGGATTGACCGGCGGCATCTCGCCTTTTGGTGCGTGTGGGCAAAACCCGCAGGGTATTCGTATCGGGCAGGATAAAGGCCGCAACAAGAGCGCGGTGAAAGTCGTGGGACCAGCGGGTATATCGGACTATGACGATACGCAGGAGCTGGGCACACGCAATATCAAGGTCGCGCTGCGCCGTTTGCGTAAATTTGCGCGCGAAGGCCATGAACTGGAACTCGATCTGGATGACACCATCCATTCGACGGCAGCCAATGCCGGTTGGCTTGACATCAAGATGATTCCCGAGCGGCACAACAACGTCAAGGTCTTGCTGTTAATGGATGTGGGTGGCACCATGGACGAGCACATTGCCCGGGTGGAAGAGTTGTTCAGCGCGACCAAGACCGAATTCAAGCACCTGGAGTTTTATTATTTCCACAATTGCGTCTATGACTTCATGTGGAAAAACAACCGGCGCCGCTATAGCGAAAAGTTTGACACCTGGGACATCATCCGCAAGTACAACAAGGATTACAAGCTGATTTTTGTCGGTGACGCCACCATGAGTCCCGACATCCCCGCTGCGCAGTGCGTACACCATCTATAGCCCTTCGTGTTATGCGTGCAACCTAAATTCTGCTATTCAGTGGGACTCGACCAAATTGCATCTGGAAGCGTATGGGAGCGTGATCGAGAAGCGGCACGCCAGTTCCGGCTGAACCCGGCCTTGGTGCGCGCCGTGATCACGCAGAGTCGGGCTTCAACCCTGTGGCGCGGTCACGCAGGAAGCAGTCGGCCTGATGCAGCTGATGCCTGCCACGGCCCAGCAGCTGGTGTTGCGGATGCGCTGGTGCCCGATATGAATATTCGCGGTGGCGTGCAGTACCTGCTGGCCTGCTGACCAAGTTCAACGGGGATATCAGCCTGGCAACGGCGGCCCTATAACGCAGGTCCTGGGGCCGTGCAAAGCATGCCGGTACCCCCCACGCGGAAACGCAGGTGTACGTGCAGCGGTTCAAGATTTTGCACCAGCGTTACCGCAGTGCCTGCAAGGGTGAATCGGACGCCCGGCGGGGGGCCCCATCAAACGAACGTCAGACGGATAACAAGCGCTCGATGGTGCGAGCCAGCTGATGCGCAGCTATCGGTAACGCGCGCGACCGATCGCCCCACCTGGGCGCTGCTTTTTCCGGTTTTTCTGCCAAGGCGTCGATGGCGTTTGCATGGCCTGTGCGTCGGGTTCCAGCACGTAGCCCGTGTCCTGGTGCACAACAAATTGCAGCGGCCGCCCGAGTCCGAGCAGGTGATGACGGGTTTGCTGAACGAGCATGGCTTCCAGGGTGATATAGCCGTAGTCCTCGTCGTAGGGTTCGAAAAATACCCCAGACTATGGGCATAAAAGCAATTTTTTTCCGCGTCCGTGATGTGCCCAGCAGTTTGACCCGGTTCTCCAGCCCTAATTCGCCAATCAATTGGCGGTACATGGGCTCCGCGTCGCCGGTGCGGGCAATCACGATGCAGGTGTTCGAGCGCAAGAGTGCCGCCGAGCGGATCAACAGCCCTGGCGTTTGCGGTGGAGGCAACAGCGGTTCGGCCTCAGCTGGTTGAATTGCGCCAGACGCTGCGCAACACGCGGCGAATTGGCAAACCGATGGTGTACCCGTTGCAGTACCCGCTTGTCAAATGCCGTGATGGCTTCGCGCAGCCGGGATTGTTCCGGGCTGGCCGTACTGGCATCAAACAGTTCGTAGGCTGCGCGGTGCTGGTGCATCAGCCACAGGTATGGTGGGGATGGATGACACCGTAACCGGAAACTGCAGGCTGATCACGCGGTCCACCTGCTGGCCATTGGGCCTTGTCAAATCCAGATGTTCGGCAAAGTGCATGACATCGTGAATGGTTTTCGGGCGAGAACTGAAAGGGAAAGCGCATCAGTTCCACCTGGTGCCCCAGGGCGCGCAAGCCGTCAACCGTGCCCTGCACGTGGTGCATCTCTCCCCCGAAAATGAAGGGAACGTGGCAGCTGTGACGATGATGTCCATGGGTATGTTTATGGTTCATGGTTATGGTTTGCGGGCCACCACACCATAATCCCAGGGGCCGTACAGGTGGCCGTTGACACGCTCGGCCAAGGCGCCTGTTTCCTGCACGCGATCACTGCCCGGATAGGGGTTGAGGGCGCAAAAGTGTTGCGCGGAAAATCCGTGGTAGCCAGCAGGAAGCGCAAGGATGTGGGCGTTATGGGATTGCGGTGGGGTGTGGTCGTGGTAGAAAGTATGGCTGCCCACCAGACGTTTTCCGGGTTGGGCGTCTCCAGCACCAGCACACCGCCCGGCGCGAGCACGCGCCAGGCCTGGGCGATCAGCGTGAACAGTTGCTCGAATGGCAGGTGTTCGATGATGTGAAATCCGCTGACCAGACCGTAAGTTCCATCCGCCTGTTGTGCCAGCCACTGCAAGGCGTTGGCATGGACGGTTAGCGTACTCCCCGGCTTTGGCAATGCTGCACCATGGCCGGGTTCAGGTCCAGCCCCATGGCGTCAAACCCCTGGGCGCACAGCAACTCCAGCCATTCGCCCCGACCGCAACCCAGATCGAGCATGGGCAAAGCCAGCACTTCCGGCGCCACGGTGACCAGATGGGACAGGTAGGGGGTGAGTTTCTGTGATTTCGGCATGGCTGCCGCGCATGGCGTTCTCAAAGGCCAGGTAGTAATCGTCGATTGCGTCGGTAGCGGTCGATTTCGGGCTGTGCGGTTGGTGGTGGGGGTGCAGCGGGCGTGGTATTTTTCAATGCGTGGGCTGCGCTGCGTAACTGCAGATTCATCACCCGTGCCTGCAACAGCTGTAATTGGAAGAGGTTGTTTTCTGCAAAGTTTTTGTGTGCTTGCTGTTGTTCGATGACATCTGGCCTCCTGCTCGGCTGAAGTGACACTAGCCGATCCAGGCGCTGTTCGGCAGCTGTTTCCACGTTTCTTGTTGATCGAGGCGCTGTTCGAAACGTTGCGTGGCATGCGCGTTCCAGGTTTCTTGCTGATCGGAAGCGCTGATTGAAACCTTTGCGTAGTCTGTGCATTCCATGTTTCCTGCTGGTCCAGGCGCTGTTCGGCATAGGTATTCCATGCCCTTGCTGGTCCAGGCGTTGCTGGGTGTGTGCGTTCCATGTGCCTTGTTGCTCGATGTGCGTGCGCAGGGCGTTGTGTTGCACTTCGAGCGCAGGCATGTGCGCGGCGATCTGGCTGATGCGTGTACTCAGACGCCCCGAAGCTGCCAGGAGCAGGTGGCGCCAGGCGCTATACGCCTTGCTAAACAGGCGAGTGGGCGCTGCCAATCCGACGCGCTGCCCGGCAACGCTGGCAAAGTAAAACCAGGAGGAACACTAAAACCCGCTACCCGTGCATGGGCCTTACGGCCTTCGGGCGAGGTGCGCAGGGCAGCAAGGACAAACATCTGGCCGTAGCCTTCTTTGAGTTTTTCCAGGTAATGCTGGATTCCAAGGGCATCGGCAGGGCGGCGTAACAGTTGCAGGTATGCAGTCTCGATGAACTGAACATTGTCACTGATAAGCAGAAAATCATCGGATATGGTCCAGTTAAGCGCGTGCCTTGTTTGTACCGTTTGGGCGTGCATGCGGTGTGGACACCGTGGCACTGGCGTGGTGGCCACACCGGGCTTTCCGCTACCGGATTGCATGCAGGACTGTGTTCACTGGTATTCTGGTTGCGCGGTTTCGTCCCGGATGGACTGAATGAGTTGGTCAATGTGCGGCATGTTATTCATATGCGTTGGTTGGTTCGGTTGATTTTTGTTGTGTTGCTTGTTCCAAAAGCCAGCGTTTTCCACAATTCGTCTGCGACCTGATCCCAGGTGCGTACTGGCGCGGGTGGCGGGAGGGGGCGAATGTGTTGTAGGGCTGTTAAGGCTAATGACCCAGGGGGCCATTGTCCACCGGTAAACAGCGTGCCAGTCGCCCCGACTTCGCGCAGCACCGGATGTCGGCGCCAGAGCACGGGCAGCCCCAGTCAGGGCTGCCCGGCTGGACCAGCGGGCAGGAAACCCAAAGCTCCTCGGTTCAGCGAGGCAAAAGCCAGCGCCCGGGGTTTTTGTACAGTGTGGGGCGCTCACATCGGGCAAGGAGTGAAGCGGCAGGCGCTTCCCTTTTTCCGCGTGTTTCAATGCGCCGCAGCAGGACATCCGAGCACCAGCCCGGAAGCGCCCACCAATACCAGTTGCAAAGGGCTTCCCTGTTCCCACACCGTTCGAACGCCGCCAGCACCAGCTGGTGATTCTGCGCGGCCCGATGGTTCCGAATCTCGTGAGGACGAATCGGATTGGCTATAGCGCCGGTGAGGCGGCCGGTGTTGGGGATTGTCTGGGCTGGCAGAAAGTCCGCGCTCAGGGGCAGGCGTACCACCGGCGCGCACGTGCTGTTTCTGCAGTGCTTGTACCACGGCGAGGGGTTAGTAACAGGCTGGCGCGTGCTAGCCGTGAGTTGCCGCAGGTGGGATGCAAAACGTGTGGCAGTTCCGGTTTGAACCACTCGGGTTGCTGCAGCGGTAGCAAATCATGCACAAAACCGGCCAGCACGGCACCGTTCTCCAGCGCCGCATCCACGGCAGGCCAGGGGTCGAGATACCAGGAGGCATCGGCGAGCAAAAGGGTGTCACCCGATCCTGGTTGAATGGGCTCGGCCGATGCCTGGCTTGGGTGGTATCAGGCGTAGGTGTATCGCCTCCAGTGGCGTGGCGCGGCAGTTGTGTGAGTCTGTGCCAGTGGGTGCCCTGGAATACCACGGCCTCTACCGCGCAGGCCTTGTTTTTCGCGCTGGTTGCGTGCAGGGCATGCCACAACCGGCGCACAACCCGCTGAATGCCGGTGTGCTGTTCCGATTGCAGGGTGCGCGTTACATCCAGCAGCAGTCTGCGCATCACGCCATGAAGAGCCGGGTTATTGTTGCGTTGGCTGCGTTGGTTGCGCTAACCAGCCATTGATGGTGGCAATTTTTTCGGGCAGCGCCTGTCCGGTCAATGCCCATAGCCGGACCAGCGATACGGTGTGGAGGTGGCGTGCCTGCGCCAGATCACGCTTAACCAGCAGATGTTGCAGTTCGGCGTTCAAAATGTCGATCACGGTGCGTACGCCCGCTTTGTGGGACATGCGGGTGGATTCAATCAACTGTGCGGTGGAACGTTCTGCCCTGCTCCAGCGCTTGTACCTGGCGGCGTTTTCCGTGATGCCACGTTGTTCGCGTTGCACACGCAATTGCAGGTCGCGGCGCGTCGCCTCCAGTTGCATTCTGGCGCGCGATGCCTCTGCGATGGCGGAACGTACCTGGGCGCTGATGTACCCCCCTGCGTACAGCGGCAGGTTGAACTGCACGCCCAGGCTTTGTTGTTGTATTTCGTAAAGAGCCGGTGACATTTTCGCTCTCGCTGGATGAGAGCTGCGCGACCGCATCCAGCGTTGGCTTGTGGCCTGCGGTGGCTTTGTCCACTTCCAGCTCGGCGCTGCGCACACGCGCAGTCAGCGCCTGCAACTCCGGGCTGTTACGCTGCGCATCGTCAAGCCATTCCTGTAAGTCCGTCGGATTTAACGCTTGCAAATCCAGCCGATTGGGGTCTAGCATGGCCAATACATCGGCGGGTTGTTGCACCATGGCCGACAGGGTGCGCCGTGTGAAGTCGGCGTTTTGTCGTGCTTCGAGTGCTTGCGCTTGCACCATGTCCGAGTCGCGCCTGGGCTTCGTCAATATCGGTGCGGGTACCGGTGCCTGCGTCAGGGCGTTGCGCGCTGCATCAAGCTGGCTGAGTGTCGGGGTGCGCTGTGCTTCGATAAGTTTGAGCTGGTCTTCGGTTTGTAGTGCATCAAAATAGGCTGCAGCCACTTTCATTATCAGGTTTTGCTCTTCTGCCCGCAAGACGGCGGTGGCGTCTTCGACCATGGACTGTGCTTGCTCCATCCCCTTCCACAGGTTCGGGCGGTACAGGGGTTGGCGCACGGCCAGGGTCAGGTTGCGGCTGATATAGTTGTCGTCACTTTGACCGAAATTGGTCGTGGTTTCCAGCAGGTTGTTGTTAATGGAGCCACTGAGCGTCACATTGCAGCAGTTGCGCCTTGGCCATGGGCAGGCGTTCAAGCTGGGATTCCGTGGCGAAGCGGGTGGCCTGTATGCCGGCATCGTTGGCCAGCGCGGCTGTTGTGGCCGCACTCAGGTCCAGCGCGTTTGCCGGGGTGGATGCTGCCAGCAGACCTGCCAACAGGGGCGCGCAATGCCACCAGTGCGGTGTAGTAGTCGAATGCATGATTACTCCTCGGTCATGGAGGCGGCAATGCGCTTGGTCAGCGGATGCAGCAGGTAGGTCAGCACGGAACGCTCGCCGCCCTGAAAATCACATCGACGGGCATGCCAGGTTGCAACTGGTGCTTCCAGTTTTTCCTGCCCTCCGGGGTCACCGCCACCCGCGCCAGGAAATAGGCTACTCCCCGTGTGCGCATCGGTCAACAGATCGGCGGAAATGGATTGCACTTCGCCCTGAACCACCAACTGGGGGAATGGGCAAACGAGGCAAAGCGCGCATCCACCATCTGGCCCTTGCTGATGCGGTCAATCGGGTGCGGTGGCACCTGCGTTTCCAGCAACAGGCTATCGTCTTCGAACGATGTCCATGATCTTCTGCCCTGGTGGGACTACGCCACCGGCGGTCTGGAATGCCAGGCCAACGACCTGTCCCGAAGCGGGTGAACGCACTTCGGTGCGGGCGAATTCATCGCGAATTGCCTTGATTTTTCGGCATCGGACAAAACCTCGCGTCACATCGGACAACTGTGTCTCCACTTCCTTGCGGTATTCCTGTTGGCGCAGGATGGCGCGTTGGCCCATTTCAGACATGCTGCGCTGGGCACGCTGGATATTGCCTTGCAGTCGGCCATGCTGGCGCTGATATCGGCCAGGCTGCGTTCGAGTTCGAGCTGCCGGTTGCGCGGCGCATAACCCTGGGCGACCAGCCCTTTGGTGTTGTCGTATTCTTCACGGATCAGTGCCTGCTGGCTCTGGCGACTCTTGAGCACGTTGCCGTAGGAGCGAATCATTTCGTTTTGTCCTTGCCGTGCCTCTTCCAGTGCCTGCAAGTCCGCTGCCAGTGCCGCGCGCCGCGCGTTCAACAATTGCTGCTGGGTGGTCATTTGCTGGCGGATCAGGGGATCACTTGCCGCCTCCTTCAGGTCAGGATGCCATTGGATGGTGCTTGCATTGGCTTGTTCGGCCAGCAATCGCCCTTGCATGGTACGCAGCCCCAGATAACGTTGCCGGATCGCCTCCAGATTGGCGCGCGCTCCCGCATCGTCCATGCGCAGCAACAAATCCCCGACCTTGACCTGCCCTTCGCTTGACCAGAATTTCCTCTTGATGATGCCGCCACTCAGGTGCTGCACGCTTTTGCGTTTGGTATCGAGCGACACATAACCGGCGCTGGGCACGCCTTCGTCCAAAGGGGCAAAAGCCGCCCAGAGTAAAATAGCCCAAAACCGATGCCCAAGGCCCAGAACCCGATAGAACCAGGCTGAGTTTTTTTGCCGGACGCGCGCTGGGCTTACTTCAATGGGCTGCACATCGGTCGGGAGTGCGTGTAAGGATGGTTTCATGGTGTATTCGGATCGGAAAAATGGAAGGAATGTTTATTATAAATTTGATAGCTGCTTACGCACTATTGGAGCGGGCTGCAGCCGCATTTAACTCTTTTAGCACAACATCGCGCGGCCCGCTGTACAGCACCTGGCCGTCACGCAGGATCAGCAATAGGTCAGCGACCGCCAGTGCTGCCGGGCGGTGCGTGATCAACACCACGGTTTTACCTGCGGCTTTGAGCTTGCTGATGGCATTGGACAGCGCTGCCTCACCGGCATCATCCAGATTGGCGTTGGGTTCATCCAGTACCACCAGTTGCGGCTGTCCGTACAGGGCACGTGCCAGGCCCAGCCGCTGGCGTTGTCCACCAGAGAGCAGACTGCCCGCTTCGCCTACCGGCGTGTCATACCCCTTGGGGAAACGCAAAATGGCTTCATGCAAGCCGGTTTGCTGGGCGGCGAGAATGACCTTGTCTGGATTGACGGCATTCAGCCGCGCAATGTTGTCGGCAATGGACCCGTCGAACAGTTCGATGTCTTGTGGCAAATAGCCAATGTGGGGACCCAGCGCGGTACGGTCCCATTTGGCAAGCGCTACCTGATCGAGCAACACTTGGCCCTGCACGTCGGGCCAGATGCCGATCATGGTTTTGGCCAATGTTGATCGAAACCAGCATGTCAATGGGAGCCAACGCCCGGCTCATCAGCACGTTGGCGGCAATCATTGCTCCGGGACTGAGTTCACCGTTGATGACCAGCAAGGCACCGGCACCCAGCGCCAGGGATTGCTGGGTGTAGCGGATAAACTTGCTGATGGCCGTCATGCGCCCCACCTTGCCGCCGGCTTGTGCGTGCAGTTCCAGTTCCCGCGCATGTTTTTTTTGCCATTTGGCCTGCAACTGGGGACTCATGCCCAAAGCCTCGACCACTTCGAGTTGCGCAACTTGCTTTGCAGGTACAAATTGGTGTCGGTCTGGGCCTGGTTGGCTTCTTCGGATGGCTTGATGCTGCCACGATGACCCAGCAACCACCAAAGCCCTTGAATCAAGGCAAACACAATCGACAACCAGCCCAGCATGGGGTGCAATAGGAAAAGCACTGCCAGATAAATCGGTGCCCAAGGCAAATCGAATAGCGCCAGAGTGCCATTGCCGGTGATGAACTGGCGTACCGTGATGAGATCCGAAAATGCCCGACCCGGATTGGTATCGGCTTGATTCAGGTGTGCTGCAAAGCTGGCAAAAACCCGGCTGCCCAGCTGGTTGTCCAGGCGGACTCCGGCAGTTACCAGCATGCGCGAGCGCAGCCATTCTGCCAGCCCCATGACGGCAAACAGTCCCATAGTCAGAAGGGATACCGCCAGCAGCGTCAATTCGCTGTGGCTGGACATGACCCGGTCATAGACCTGCAGCATGTAGAGCGTGGGGGCGAGCATCAGCACATTGGCCAGCATGCTCAGGCAACCCACCATCACGAATTCGCGCCGGAAGGACCAGCACCTGGCGCAGTTCGCTCCCGCGCCGGTTTTGCTGCCACCATTGGCGGGGCGAATATCCGAACGGGATAGAGTGGACGTGGTGGACGTGTTCATGCTTGGGCCTGGGCAATCAAGGGGGTTGCGGAAGGGGCAGCAGCAGGGGCAGGTGGTGTGGTCGCCGCTGCATTAGCTTGCTGGGCCGCTTTGTTCAGCGCGGCAATGACATCTTTGGTAGGCCCGAAGGCTTGTACGGTGCCATCGCGCAGGATCAGCATCTTGTCGGCTACTTGCAGGACATGGGTGCGGTGCGTAATCACCACAAAGGTGGTTCCCATGGCCTTGAACTGGGCAATGGCTTGTAACAAGGCCATATCACCGGCTTCGTCCAGGCTGGAGTTGGGCTCGTCGAGTACCACGAACGCGGGTCGGCCAAACAGTGCGCGCGCCAGTGCCACGCGCTGACGCTGACCACCGGACAGCTGCACGCCACCGCGTCCTATGGGGGTTGCATACCCCAAAGGCAGCGCTTCAATGAAGGCATGCAAACCGACTGCCCGCGCGGCTTGCTCTACCTCGGCAGTGGTGGCATTGCCAAAGCGGGCAATGTTTTCAAAAATCGTGCCGTCAAAAATTTCCACATTTTGTGGCAGATACCCGATGCACGGCCCGAGTTCCGCTTTGGACCAGATGTACACATCGGCGCCATCGAGCCGTACCTTGCCCCCGCTGGCCGGCCACAAACCCACCAGCAAGCGCGCCAGCGAGGTTTTTCCGCAGGCCGAAGGCCCGACCACGGCCAGCACCTCGCCCGGTTGCAGGGAAAAAGCCACGCCCTTGATGATGGGCACGGGCGAACCCGGCGCACCGGCTACCAGGTTTTCAACCAACAAATGTCCTTTGGGCGCGGGCAAGGGCATGCCCGCAGTTTTGGCGGGAAAGGCTTGCAGCAGCTGATCCAGCCGCCCCCAGGCTGCCTGGGTATTGATGAATTGCTGCCACTGGGATACGAGCTGTATCAAGGGCGCCAGCACCCGCCCGCCAATGATCGAGGCCATGATCATCATCCCGCCACCCCCATTGAGCTGGTTGTTGAGCAAGGCCCAGCACGACAGGCCCAGTAGCCCGCTGGAGATGACCTGCTGCCATGCCTTGCCCATGGACTGGAAAGCACCCGCTGCATTGGAAGCCGTGGCTTGCAGGCCCAGAAATTTGCGTTGCCGCTCCAGCCAGGTGGTGTGAATGGCGTGTAACATGCCCATGGAATGCACCACTTCGGCGTTGCGCAGCGTGTTATCGGCGTACTGCTGCGCGGCAATGGCGCTGCGGTTGGCCTCCAGCAAGGGGGGTTGGGTGCTGCGGTCATTCAACCAGCCGATCAGGGTTTGCACGATAGCCCCAAGCAGGGCAAACCAGCCCAGAATCGGGCTAATGGCAAAGATCAGCACTAAAAATAGCACCGCCACCGGGGTTTCCATCGCCGCCAATATAAAAGGGGACTGCAGGAAATCCCGCACCGATTTCAGATCGCTCATGGGTTGCGTCGTGCCGCCCGGCGCGCGTTTGAGGTTGGCTTCAAAAATCAGCGTAAAAATGCGCGCGTTCAACTGGTGGTCAAATTCATGGGCTGCTGCGCGCATGATTTCGGTGCGTGCCCAATCCAGCACCTCCATGACCGCATAGGCCAGCACCACCGCCAGGGTCAACATCCACAAGGTGGCATGGCTGCGGCTGTCCACCACACGGCCATAAACTTCCAGCATGTACAGGCTCGATGCCAATACCAGTACGCTGGAGATGATGCTGAACAACGCGGCGCGCAGGAAATGGGGCTTTAGTGCGCGTATGGCGCTGGCGAGTTCGGACGTGGATGGGGGTCGCATCAAGGGGTTTCCTCTATTAAAAGGTATTGTGGAATGTCTGCGTTATCCGGCAGCGCCGGTGTCGCGGCCTCGTCGGCTTGCGACAATGAAAATACCAGGTCAAACGTGTCCACCGTGGCGCGCCGGAGCACGACCTCGCGCAATTTCAGCGTATGAAAGCAGTCCTCGTCTTCGGGTTTCAATGCCAGCTGAAAGCGCATGCGCCCATCCAGCGTCAGCATCGAAATCTGCCCGGCGCGCAGGCTCAGGGTGTGCCGGTCAAAATACACCGGGCAGGTGGCGTCGAAGCGCACCTGTGGCAGTGGCTTGTCGCTGCGGCGTGTCAGGTTGAACGGACTGCCGGGATGCTGGAACAACAGCCGACAGGTGCGCGCCACCGAATAGATGGCGTTACAGATCATCTGGGAACCCAGCGCCGGAAACTGCGCGCGCAAGTCCTTGTACGCCAGATGGTGCAGCGCCACCCGGTTCCAGATGCGCGTCTGTTGCACCACCTGCATCAGGGCATTGCAGGCCTGGGCAAACATGGCCTGCAACTCCTTGAGTCGCTGCACTTGCTCTGCGTTGGTGGTGAGGGAAATACAAATCTGCACGGTACAATTTCATATAGGAACGGTTGCTACGGTCGCAACTGTAACACATCTCCTATATGAAGTTTTGCACCCCCTGAAAAATTTATGAACATTGCAATCGTGGCGCCAAGCCCTGTGCCTTTTGGCATCGGGGGAGCGGAGAACTTGTGGAGCGGATGGCTCGCAGCGCTCAATGCGCAACCCGGCGTGGAAGCCGAACTCATCAAGCTGCCCAGCCCGGAGCGCAATTTCTGGGAGATACTGGCCAGTTACCGGCAGTTTGCCTACCTCGATCTGCGCCACTTTGACCGCATCATCAGCACCAAATACCCGGCCTGGATGGTGTCGCATCCCGACCACCATGTTTTCCTGCAGCACAAATTGCGCGGTCTTTATGACACCTGGCCCACGGGTCTGGCCACGACACTGCCCGGACCGCAGCCGCCGGAAGTCAGTAATTTACTCCGGTTATTAGAGCGCTCCTCGCACAGCAGACAAGCGCTGGACGATATTTTTGCTTGTATTGATGTTTTGCGGCACGCAGCCCCCGGTTTGCCGACGGGCCTCTTTGCCTTGCCTGGCGCGCTCTTGCGCCGCATCGTGCACGCGCTCGATGGCATCGGTCTGGCGCGCACTGCCATCCGCCGTTACGCCGCCATATCCGCAACGGTCGCCGCCCGCGCGGATTATTTCCCTGCCGACGTGCCAACCCATGAGGTGCAGGTGTTGCACCATCCCACCCTGGTGCGCACACTGCCTGCCCTGGGTTCTCCCCTGGTCCCTCCTGGCGCCATCTTTACGGCCAGTCGGCTCGATGCGCCCAAACGCATGGACTGGGTGGTGCAGGCGTACCTGAAAGCCAAGGTGGACGTTCCGCTGGTGATTGCGGGCGATGGTCCGCAGCGCCAACTCTTGAACGATCTAGCCCGTGACCACCCCCATATCCATCTGGTGGGACGCCTCACCGATGCCGAACTGGCCAGCGCCTACCAGGGTGCCCTGTTTGTGCCGTTCGTGCCGGATCGGGAGGACTACGGACTCATCACGCTGGAGGCCTTGCAAGCCGGCAAGCCAGTGCTGACCTGTGCCGATGCGGGCGGCGTGACCGAACTGGTGCAGCATGAGGTGAATGGCCTGATTGTCCCGCCGGACGTGCCCAGCCTGGCCGCTGCCATACGCAGACTGAGCGTTGATGCCGAATTGCGCAACCACCTGGCAGCACGAGCGCAACCCAGCGTGGCGCATATTGCCTGGCCCGCCCTGGCGCAGGCTTTTTGCCGACCCTATCCCCGCATTGCGGTTATCAATACTTTTTCCATTTACCCGGCGCAAGGGGGCGGGCAGTTGCGCCTGTTGCATCTCTACCGGGAACTGGCGCGCCAGGCGGATGTGCGCATGGTGAACCTCAGCCACGATGCGCCCCAAGCCACGCAGCGCTATCTCGCACCCGGTTTGCAAGAACGGGTGGTGCCCATGACCGCTGCGCACCGCGCCCACGAAGCGGCGCTCAAGGAGCAACTCAAGGCATCCTGTGTGGACGTGTCGGCCATGCTGCACCCCGAACTCAGCCCGGACTGGCTGACGGAAATTGCCAGCGCCTGTGCGTGGGCGGACGTGGTGGTGTCCAGCCATGTGTATGCCTACCCCGCCATCCGGCAGGTGTGGCAAGGGCCGGTGGTATACGAAAGCCACAACGTCGAAGCCGACCTGAAAGCCGCCATCTTTGGCCACGCCGTCGCCACCCTGGAGCAGGTCCGCTCGGTGGAGCAGATCTGCGCGCACCAGGCGCCATTGGTGCTGTGCTGCAGTCCGGAAGACGCTGTGCGCATGCAGCAACTCTACCAGCTGCCCGTCTTGCCCGATACGGCTCCCAACGGCGTGGACGTGCGCGCTTTTCCGCAGTTGCAGGCGTTTGAGCGCCAGGCCGTGCGCCAGCGCATGCGCCTGGATCAACAGGCCATAGCCCTGTTTGTTGCCAGCCTGCATGGCCCGAACATTGATGCCCTGCTGGCGCTGCTGCCGGTGGTGCGCAATTGCCCCGAGGTGCTGTTTGTCATCATCGGCAGTGTCTGTCACGCGGCGGTCTTGCCTGCGGCATCCGAATTACCCGCCAATCTGTGCCTGATGGGGCGTCTCAGTGATAGCGAATTGCGTGTCTGGCTGGCAGCAGCCCACGTGGGCCTTAATCCGGTCGTCAGCGGCTCGGGCACCAATTTGAAAATGCTGGAATACGCCGCTGCCGGGTTGCCCATGCTGAGTACGCCCTTTGGCGCACGTGGTGGCTTGTTCATCGCCGGTGAGCACTATGTCGCCGCCGAAATGCCGGTGTTTGCCCAGACGCTGCGGCACATGCTGGCACCCGCTCAGGCACACGCTTGCCAAACCATGGCAGAAGCCGCCCGCCAGCGTGTGGCGGATGCGGGCGATTGGCGCATCATTGCCCGGCACATGTGGGAAGCCCTGGCCAAGGTGTTGCCCGCTTCCGATGGAACAGATAAAAATCATGAGTGACCTGGATAACCCGAGCGGGACCGAACCAGCCTTGCCCGAAGGATGGCTGCGCGTGCGTGCGCTGGACCTGGAGGCGCAAGGCGTTGCCCACCGGCCCGATGGCAAGGTGGTGTTCATCGAAGGTGCCTTGCCATCCGAAGTGGTCAGCGCACAGATCCATCGCTCGAAAAGCAGTTTCGACAAGGGCGTGGTGACACAGATTCACCAGGAATCGTCCCAGCGGGTGCGTCCGCAGTGCCCGCATTTTGGCCTGCACGCCGGGGCGTGTGGCGGCTGCAAGATGCAGCACCTGCACATGGCCGCGCAGATTGCCATCAAGCAGCGTGTACTGGAAGACAACCTGTGGCACATCGGCAAGGTCCGCGCCGAAACCATCCTGCGCGCCATCGAGGGTCCGGCCTGGGGCTACCGCTACCGGGCGCGGCTGTCGGTGCGTTATGTGCGCAAAAAAGGCACCGTGCTGGTGGGTTTTCATGAACGTAAAAGCCAGTTCGTGGCCGACATGCGGGAATGCCCCGTGCTGGCGCCGCAGGTCAGCGCCTTGTTGCTGCCCTTGCGCGCCTTGATCGGTTCACTGGAGGCGCGGGAGTCCTGCCCCCAGATCGAACTGGCCGTGGGGATCAACCCGGATAGCGGTGCGGAAATCGCCGCTCTGGTGCTGCGCCATATGAACCCCTTGAGCGCGACCGATCTGCAGCGGCTGCGCCAGTTCGCCCTGGAGCACCCCGTGGTGCAATGGTGGCTGCAACCCAAGGGGCCGCAAACCGTGCATCTGCTCGATGCGAATACCCTACCTCCACCTGAGAATGGCGCACAGCAACTGGCCTATGTCTTGCCAGAATTCGGTGTCACCCTGCCGTTTCGCCCGACCGACTTCACGCAGGTCAATCCCCACATCAACCAGGTGCTGGTGTCGCGGGCACTGGGGCTGCTGGAAGTGGGCCGTAACGAGCGTGTGATCGACTGGTTTTGTGGCCTGGGAAATTTCACCTTGCCACTGGCCACCCAGGCCCGCGCCGTCCTGGGCGTTGAGGGCGATACTGCGCTGGTGGCACGTGCGCGGCAGAATTTTGAGCTAAATTGGCCTGTAGGTCACACCAGACTTGCGGGTGCAGCTACTGAATTTGCAGTGCGCAATTTATTCGACATGACACCTGAAATCTTGCTGGCCGATGGTGATGCCGACAAATGGTTGCTCGATCCGCCGCGTGAAGGCGCTTTTGCGCTGGTGCAGGCGCTGGCTGAACTGCGCCAGCGCCAGACGGCGGCGACCACATCGCGCTGGAGCGCACCGCGTCGCATCGTCTACGTGAGTTGCAACCCGGCCACACTGGCGCGTGATGCCGGGGTGCTGGTGCATCAGGCGGGCTACCGCTGTGTCGCAGCCGGTGTCGTCAACATGTTTGCGCATACCGCGCATGTGGAAAGTATGGCGGTGTTTGAGTGAGCGTCGCAAAATCAAACCAGTACTTCCAGCCCCTTGCGCTCAATCACTGAAAGCAAACGCGCCGCAGCACCGCTGGGCTTTTTATCACCGTTTTCCCACTTCTGAACGGTAGAAACGCTGGCGTTCAGATAGGCAGCAAACACGGCTTGGCTGACGTGCAGGTTCTCTCGCAAGCGCCGTATCATTTCCGCCGTGTAGGCCGGTGGCGGCAAACATTGTGTTTCAAAGTCACGCAGTGTCTGCTTGTTCACTGCGCCGATGTCATGCAAACCACGCATCGTTTCCAAGGCTTCGTTAATCATCCGGCTCATGTTGCACCTCCATCAATTCGTTGGCTTTCAACGCGGCTTCAATCTGCTCGTTACCGAGTGCGACCAATGTGCTTGCGAGGCTCTGGTAAATCCCCAACTCGCGCTGGGTAATGTTGTCGCGGTTCGTCTTCTCAAACCCGAAAAGAAAGTACAGCTCGCCAGCAAACCGCGTGGCCAGCAGAGTGCGCGTACTACCGCTTTTTCCTTGCCCAGGTAACGCCACCCGTTGCTTGAAGAGGTTGTTACCCAGATCCGCATCAACCAGCCCACGCTCGATATCTGCGACGGCTTTCAACAAAACGGTGTCGGTAATGCCAGTTTTTCTAGCCCAACGATCAAATACCCGCGTCTTGAAAACTCTCATGGTTTATTGTAGCACTCAGTGCAATAAAACTGCCAATGACCAGCCGGGGGGCAGGACGGGGGCGCGGATGATGGCACCATTAATTAATGCCCCGCTTTGCCCCTGGGTTTTTCGTTACTGACGTTTTCTTCGATGATCTCTTCGACCTTGGGCGCTGGTGGTGGTGGCGGCGGTGGTGGCGGTTTCAGACCTTTGGGCTCAACGCCGTCGATCTTGTTCTCGCGCATGTACTGGTCCATTTCTTTCCAGCCCTCGAAGATGGCCGCCTTGGACATTTTTTCGTTGAGGGAATAGCAGTCTTCAATGCTGCGCATGCCATGGCGGCAGGCATTGCCAACCGCTTTGGCATCCGCTGCTTTCTGGGCCGCCTTGGGGTCGGCGAGCAAGGCGCTGACATCGCACCCGGCCAGTAGCGGCAGGAGCAGGGCAAGCAGGACGGGGCGTAAGGATCGGGGTGGCATGGCAGTGGTTTTGTATCAGGTAAGCGCCCCATTGTGCGGAAATACGAGATCGGGTCAGATGCGAAAAAGGCCCATCTTGTGGGCCTTTTTCAGATTACTGGGGAATCGGGTTAGTCGCGCTCGCCGCCGAAAATGCCCAGCAGTGCCAGCAGGCTCTGGAACACGTTGATGATGTCCAGGTACAACGCGAGTGTGGCGCTGATGTAATTGGTCTCGCCACCATCAATGATGCGTTTGATGTCGTAGAGCATCCAGGCGCTGAAAATGCCGATGGCGGCCATGGACAGCGCCATCATGCCAGCGGTGGAACCCACAAACACGTTGATGATGCCGCCCACCAGCAAAACCATGGTGCCGACAAACAGCCACTGGCCCATGCTGGACAGGTCACGTTTAATGACGCTGGCCAGGCTGGCCATGGCAAAAAACACGCCAGCCGTGCCGGCAAAGGCCGTCATGATGAGTTGCGGGCCGTTCTTGAAGCCCAGGGTAGCCTGAATCAAGGGCGAGATCATCAAGCCCATGAAAAAGGTGAAACCCAGCAAAACGGGGACGCCGGTGGCCGAATTTTTTGTGCGCTCTATCGCGTAGATAAAGCCAAAGCCAACAACCAGCAGCAGGATCAGGCCCATGAAACCACGCATGACTTGCGCCAGGCCAAGCGCTACGCCAGCCCACGCGCCCAGCACGGTGGGTAGCAGACTGATGGCCAGCAACCAGTAGGTGTTGCGCATGACCCGGTTGCGCTGATCACTGGAGCTTATGTACCCCTCATTGGGGTTCAAAGTGGTGATACGGTCAGACATGGTGAAATCTCCTTGGAAAGGTGTGTGCGTCGTAGATGGGGTAATTCTAGAGATATTCAAGGCTTGTGCAAATTTTCCTGCATAAGTGGGGTCAATTGCGGTCAATTTTTTCCTTGCACGAGCAAACGTGCGATGTCCTTTACGGATCGGTCCACCGTCGATAAGCAGCCAATTCCGTAGCGGCGCAGCATGGCCTCTGCGGAATCGATCTCCATGCGGCAGTTGTCGATGGCGGCGTACCAGGAGCCGGGGTGGTGCTGGCCGCGGATGGCGCTCAGGCGTTCGGGGGTGGTCGTCAGTCCCGTCACACGGGCGGCGTTTTGCGCCAGCAAAGGGCGTGGCAGGCGGCGGCGTTCAAAGTCTTCCGGAGTGAGGGGGTAATTGGCTACCCTGAGTCCGTAGTGTGTGGCCAGGTAAAGCGCGGTTGAGGTTTTTCCACTGCGACTTACACCCACCAGAATGAGGTCCGATTGATCCAGATCGTGTTCCGATTGCCCGTCGTCGTGCACGCTCCAGAAATGGATGCATTCCCTGTGGTGTGTGTGGCTGGGGGCAAACTGTTGCATGGCTTCATGGCACCTACAATGCGCGCGTTTAACGCTATTCTCGCGCACCGGGGTGGTATCTACCTGAGGGCCTCGGACAACACCAACCTCGCTAACCTCGGGAAATTTTTCCATGGCTGTGCCCTCCAGTTCAAACAAATTTATTGTGCCTTTTGAGGGCTTGCGCAGGGGTGACTGCGCGACGGTGGGCTTGAAAGTCGCCAATCTGGGCGAGGTCATGGCCAGTTTGTCCGCGCACGTCAAGGTGCCACCGGGCTTTGCCGTGACAGTGCATGCGTGTCGGGAATTTTTCCACTTTGCGGGCCTTGCAGACAGGATACGGGAAAAACTGCTGGGTATTGGTACTACCCCGGAGGATGTGCGCGCGTTGGCGCAGGCTGGGGCGGAAATTCGCGCGATGGTGGCGGATCAGCCTTTCCCGCCGGTACTGGAGTCAGAAATCCGTGCGGCATTTTCCAGTTTGCGTGCTGGTCGGCTTGATGCGTCATTTGCGGTACGCGCCTCCGCTACGCTGGAGAGCCTTCCCATTCTTGACGGTTGTCAGAATACTTTTTTGAACGTTGCCGGCGAGGATGCCATCCTGTGGGGCGTACGTTCGGCCTTTTCCTCCTTGTATGGCGATCAGGCCATTCGGCTGGGCTTGGGTCGCGGCCTGGACAGCACACTTCCCGATGTGGGGGTGGGCATTCAACGCATGGTCCGCTCCGATGTTGGTGTGGCTGGCGTGATGTTTACCATTGATCCCGATTCCGGATTTTCGGATGTAGTGTTTATCACGTCGAGCTATGGACTGGGTGAAGCGGTGGAGCAAGGTGCCGTTGATCCCGACGGGTTTTATGTGCACAAACCGATGTTGCGTGCGGGCAAGCGCTCCGTGATCCGGCGCAATCTGGGAAGCAAACTGGTGCAGATGCAGGCCGCAGCCCATGGGGGCCTGGTGAGCATGGGCGATGTGCCAACCGAGCTGCGTAACCGGTATTCACTGGTTGACGCCGAGGTGGAACAATTGGCCCGCGATGCCTTGCTGATCGAAGCGCACTACGCTTGCCCCGTGCGCATCGAGTGGGCCAGGGATGGCGTTGACGGGCACTTTTATGTTTTGCAGGCGCAACCGGAGGTGCGTACCGGCAAGCTCGGCAACCGGGTCAGATACAGCTATCAACACAAGCATTCTTCCGAGGCGCTGGTGCGGGGCCGGGCCATTGGGCAAAAGGTCGCAACAGGTCCGGTGTGTGTGCTGCACCACATGGACGAACTGGATAAGCTGCAAGTGGGCGATGTGCTGGTGACGGACAGAACCGATCCGGCCTGGGAGCCTGCCATACGCCGGGCTGCGGCCCTGGTGACCAATCGGGGGGGCGGCACCAGCCATGGGGCCATCATGGCGCGTGAGTTGGGCATTCCAGCCGTGGTCGGGTGTCACGGTGCCACCCACGTGCTCAAGGATGGCATGCTGGTCACGGTGGCTTGCACACCCCAGGAGGGGGACACGGGTTTTATTTACGACGGCTTGATGGAAGCGGAAGTCGCTGAACCGGTGCCTGCGTCCATGCCCACGTGCCCGGTTCAGATCATGGTAAACGTGGGTAATCCGCGACTGGCCTTCGACTACTGCCAGTTGCCCAACGCTGGCGTGGGCTTGGCTCGCCTGGAATTCATCATCAACAAAGACATTGGTGTGCATCCCCGCGCGATTCTGGATTACCCCAATGTGGATGCCAGTCTGAAAAAAGCGGTGGAATCGGTGGCGCACGGACATGCGTCACCACGTGCGTTTTATGCGGATCGTGTGGCCGAAGGCGTGGCCACCATTGCCGCAGCCTTCTGGCCCAAGCCAGTTATCGTGCGCCTGTCAGACTTCAAGAGCAACGAGTACCGCACCTTGATTGGTGGCAACCGTTACGAGCGCAAGGAAGAGAACCCGATGCTCGGGTTTCGTGGTGTGACACGCTACCTGAGCGCGGAGTTCGGCGAGGCATTTGCGCTGGAGTGTGCGGCTTTGCAGCGTGTACGCGGCGCCATGGGCCTGGTCAATGTGCAGGTCATGGTGCCGTTTGTGCGCACCCTGGGGCAAGCCCGAAAAGTAACCGAACTGCTGGCTTTCCATGGCCTGCGCCGTGGCGAAAACGGGCTGAAACTCATCATGATGTGTGAATTGCCCAGCAATGCGATTCTTGCGGACGAATTCTTGCAGTACTTTGACGGCTTTTCGATTGGCACCAACGACTTGACCCAGCTCGCACTCGGGCTGGACCGCGACTCCGGCATGCCATTGCTGGCCGATGATTTTGATGAACGCGACCCGGCCGTCAAGGCGCTCATCAGCCTGGCCATCGAGGCCTGCAAACGCCAAGGCAAAAGCATCGGTATTTGTGGCCAGGGACCCAGCGACTACCCCGACTTTGCGCGCTGGTTGGTGGCCCAGGGAATTTCGTCCATTTCGCTGGACCCGGATTCAGTGCTGGCCACCTGGCGGATGCTGGCCGAATAACACGGGTTACTGGTTAACGCCACCTTTAGCCGTCGCTGTTGTCAGTGAAATCACTATTTTAATAACCAAATCGGGCTGTATGGCTTGTAGGATGTGCGGGGACAGCTATGTTTTACGCAGCAATGCCAGTCAGCGTATCGGCCTGCCTCATGTCGCGCGGATGCTTCAGTCCGTGAAACCGGATGCAGTTTTTGACCCAGTAAACGTAAGAACGTAAGCCTCTTCGGTTCTGAGGCTATAGTGCAGGTAGCGAATTTGCTCACGTAACTGATCCAGCAGCCGGGTTGACGTGAAAACCGGCATGCTGGTTTTTCCGGGGATGTTATGACTGTTCATTCATACAGCATATCGGCTGCAAGCCTTATTGCAAGCGGGTTTGCAGGGGTTTCACCCAGCCATGTTGTGGAGACAACCGCCGTGTAGGGAGACGCGGGAGAGTCTCTGTACATTAGGTTATGCCTGAAAGGAAAACATGTCACTTGGGCAAAAATGTAGATACTTTTTTGCAATCATCACCCAGGGAATCGGTTTCATATGGCTAGTGATAGCAATTTACTTTACTGCAAAGTATTATTTGGATTCAGAGAATCCAATTCGCCATGAATATTGGTTTGCTGTATGGATAGGAATTATTTACTCAACTGGTTTCTGCCTATCAAGCGCTTTATTTGCAGGTACAGTAAAGAATGTTATCCCACGAGTTGCGTTTCGATTTTTGACGGTACCTTCTCTAATTATTGGCTTGCTATTATTAATTATTTACCTCGGAAGTATGGCTTATGAAATCGTGGTCAGCACATAGCAAGCGCATAAACACGGACAACAAAAAGCTACACGATGCTTCGCTTTTTGTGCCCGGTTATGCTTTACGTTGGGGCGCAAAAAGATGAATCACAAATGAAGCCGTCCGTTTACGTCGAAACATCTGTCCTCAGCTACTTGACCGCAAGGCCAAGCAACGATTTGCGAGCCATGTCCAATCAAACCGCTACGTTTGAATGGTGGGAAACGCAAAAAGACCACTACAGCCTGGTGGTGTCCGATTTGGTTATTTCGGAAGCGGGGCGCGGGCATCCTGAAGCCGCGCAGCGTCGGCTTTCCGTCGTCAGTAATTTTCCGCTGCTCCAAGTTTCTCAAGAAGTTCAAAACTTGGCACAGGCGTTGGTTCAAGAACATGCGCTGCCACAAAAAGCAGAAGCAGACGCACTGCATGTGGCGCTAGCCGCCGTCAACGGCGTTGAGTATCTTCTTACCTGGAACTGCACGCATATTGCCAATGCGCACACACGTCCAAAAATCGAAGCAACCTGCAGGGTGCATGGCTATGAACCGCCCGTGATCTGCACCCCACTTGAACTGATGGAGGGCTAATATGTGGCAAGACCCTATTGTTTCAGAGACTCGCGCACTGCGGGACGAATACGCACGGCAGTTCAATTACAACATTGGGGCCATGTGTAAAGACCTGATGGCGCAGCAAGCCACCCATCCTGAGCGTGTCGTGTCTTTTCCGCCACGCAAGCCAGCGGTCAGCGCAGTTGTTCGCCAACAAGGCACTCCAGTCAACCGTCTTGCCTCCGCCTCGCTGCGGCAAAACGGTGGATGAGTCGTTTGGGTGCTGATGTTGAATGCTCTCATATTAATATCAGTCCCCGCACGTCCCATAAGTACTACAGGCTGATTTGGCCCATAAAAATAGTGCCACGGCAGCCCGGCGCCCGCTTGTATCGGGTATTGCGTCGCACGCACCTCGATCTGCTCTGTTTTTTGCGGTGTTTTTATATGCAAAATCGGCACTTTGCGCTTGCTATACGTGCGGGGATAGCTCTTTATTCAATAGCGGATCAGCCCTTGCGGAAATCCTTGTCGCAAGCCTTGCACGCGCTTCCCGCCGGGCCGTATCCATACCAGCGAACAAAAAACTCCCCGGTACAGATAAGCCGCTTCTGTTTGGGTGCGGCTGAGCTATATCGTTATAATCGCGCGCTTTCGCCTTGCTGCACCCCGATGAGACGCTGGGGGCAGCTTTTTGTGCCCGGTTTTCGGGTTATCCATAAGGAGTATCAATGCGTCATTATGAAATCATCCTCATGATCCATCCGGATCAGAGTGAGCAAGTTCCCGCCATGCTGGAGCGTTACAAGGGCATGATCACCGCAGGCGGTGGCAAGGTGCACCGTGTAGAAGATTGGGGTCGGCGCCAGCTGGTCTACATGATCAACAAGCTGTCCAAAGCCCATTACCTGTGCCTCAACATTGAGGCGGGGCCGGACATCATGGCGGAACTGGAGCATGCCTTCAAGTTCAATGACGCTGTGCTGCGCCATCTGACTGTTTCCAGGAAGAAGGCCGACACCGGGCCTTCCATCATGATGAAGACCGTTGAGCGCGAGGACGCGCGCAAAACACAACAGGCTGAATACCAGGTCTAAGGTGCTTGGCTGCCAATACACTGGTTTTGAGTGCCTGTATTGCCGAGACTGATGTTCTGCGCTACACCCCGTCCGGCTTGCCTGCTGTGAATCTGCGGCTCGAACATGCTTCAGAGCTGCAGGAAGCAGGCCAGACCAGGCAGGTGAAGGCAACAGTCAAGGCGGTGGCGTTCGGAACCTTGGCCGAGCGGCTGGTGCAGCAGGCCGTTGGCAGCAGTTGGAGATTTCATGGTTTTCTGGCAAGCCCCAAGAGCGGCAGAGGTCTTGTTCTCCATATTCAGGAATTTTCGCAAGATTGATTTGATTAATTGATTTTTCAGGAGGCCCACATGGCCACGTTCAAAAAGTTTAATAAAGACAAGCGCCCCAAGCGCCCGGCACAGAACCTGTTGTTCAAGCGCAAGCGCTTTTGCCGCTTTACCGTGACAGGTGTCGAGGAGATTGACTACAAGGATATCGACACCTTGCGTGATTTCATTGCCGAAAATGGCAAGATCATCCCCGCGCGCCTGACCGGCACCCGTGCCATTTTTCAGCGCCAGCTCAACACAGCCATCAAGCGTGCGCGTTTTCTGGCCATGTTGCCGTACAGCGACCAGCACAAAATCTAAGGAGTTCAACCATGCAAATCATTCTGCTCGATAAGGTGGTGAACCTCGGAGGTCTGGGCGATATCGTCAAGGTCAAGGACGGCTACGCGCGCAACTTTCTGATTCCCTCGGGACGTGCGCGTCGCGCAACTGCAGAGGCCAAGGCGGCGTTCGAAGCCAAGCGTGTGGAGCTTGAAAAAGCGGCTGCTGCCAAGCTGGCTGAGGCACGTGCCCTGGGCGAAAAACTGGCTGGATCAACCCTCAAGCTGACCCAGAAGGCCGGGGTGGATGGCCGTTTGTTCGGTTCGGTTACCAATGCCGATATTGCCGAAGAGTTGGTGAAAAATGGCTACCAGGTCATCAAGTCCCAAGTTCGCATGCCCCATGGCCCCATCAAGATAGTCAGTGATAGCACGGTCGGTGTTGCCTTGCACACCGATGTCGTGGTCGAGGTCACTGTGTCCGTCTACGGCGAGACTGCCTGACATCCATCGGGTTGTTGGAACCAGACTGCAAAAGCCGCAAGGGCCATGCCCTTGGCGGCTTTTGTGCTTTTGGTAGCATCCCGTGACTATCAAATCAGAACCCACCATGTCAACCGAATTTCCCCCCATGGATGGCCAAGGCCAGGACCGCCAGATTGCACAATTGCGCGTGCCGCCGCACTCGATTGAGGGCGAATCGAGCGTACTGGGGGGCTTGCTGCTGGACGAAGCCGCCTGGGATCGGGTGAATGACATTCTGGTGGATAGCGACTTTTACCGCTACGAACACCGCTTGATTTACGCCGCCATCGGCGCCCTGGTCAATGCCAATAAACCGGCGGATGTCATCACGGTCTTCGAACACATGCAAAACCAGGGGCGCGCCGAGGAAATTGGCGGCCTTGCCTACCTGAATTCCCTGGCGCAGTACGTTCCCAGCGCGGGCAATATCCGCCGTTATGCCGAAATCGTGCGTGACCGCGCCCTGTTGCGTAAGCTGGTGACGGCCAGTGATGAAATTTCCACCAGTGCCTTCAACCCCAAAGGCCGCCCGGTGGCGGATATTGTGGATGAGGCCGAGCAAAAAATCTTTCGCATCGGTGAGCAGGGCAAGCGTAGCGGCCAGGGGTTTCAGGCGATGGAGTCCCTGGTGGTCAAGTTGCTGGACCGCGTGCAGGAGATGGCCGACAACCCCAATGAAATAACCGGGGTGGCCACGGGTTTTTATGACCTGGATCGCATGACGGCAGGCTTTCAGGCGGGGGATCTGATTGTGCTGGCGGCGCGCCCCTCCATGGGCAAGACCGCCCTGGCGATCAATATTGCCGAGCATGTGGCCTTGAATGAGGGCTTGCCTGTGGCCGTTTTCTCCATGGAAATGGGCGCCACCCAGTTGGCGGTGCGTATCGTGGGTTCCATTGGCCGCATTGACCAGGGGCATTTGCGTACCGGGCGACTGACCGATGACGAGTGGCCACGCCTGACCGAAACCATCGAAAAACTGCGCACGATTTCCCTGCATATCGACGAAAGCGCTGGATTGACATCCAGTGAATTGCGCGCCAGCGCACGGCGTCTGGCGCGCCAGTGCGGCCAGCTGGGACTGATTGTGGTGGACTATCTGCAATTGATGAGCGGTAGCAGCAATGACGGTGAAAATCGCGCCACCGAACTGGGGGAAATTTCGCGCGGCTTGAAGATGCTGGCGCGTGAACTGAAGTGCCCCGTCATTGCCTTGTCCCAGCTCAATCGCAGCGTCGAGCAGCGTCCCGACAAACGTCCCATGATGAGTGACCTGCGCGAGTCTGGTGCCATTGAGCAAGATGCCGACATCATCATGTTCATTTACCGCGACGAGTATTACACCAAGGATGCCTGCAAGGAGCCGGGTGTGGCCGAAGTCATCATCGCCAAGCAGCGCAACGGCCCCACCGGCGTGGTCAAACTGGCCTTCATCAAACCCATTACCAAGTTTGAAAACCTAGCCCACGGCAGCACCGGCGATTTCTAAAAAATATCTTATTTTTACCTTGATACCTTGATCATGCCACTTTCCTTTGCCAATCGTTTGAACAACGTGGAAACCTCCGCGATTCGTGAACTCTTCAAGCTGCTGGGCAAGCCCGGCATCATCAGTTTTGCCGGGGGGTTTCCTGACAGTGCCCTGTTTGATGTGGAGGGTATCCAGGCCGCAGTGAATGCTGCTTTGCGTGAGGAACCCGGTGCTGCGCTGCAATATGGCGCCACCGAAGGCTACACCCCCTTGCGCGAACAACTCGCAGCGTTCATGGAAAGCAAGGGGTGCGCGGGGATCACGTCCGAACAACTCATCGTTACCACCGGCAGCCAGCAGGCATTAGACCTGCTGGGCAAGACCATGATCAGTCCCGGAGACAAGGTGCTGGTGGAAGGCCCGACGTTTCTGGCCACCATCCAGTGCTTTCGCTTGTATGGCGCCGAGCTTATCAGCGTGCCCATCGATGCCCACGGTGTTCAGACGCAGGCGCTGGAAGCCCTGATGGCCGAGCACAAACCGAAACTGGTCTATCTGATCCCCACATTCGGCAATCCCAGCGGAACTTTGCTGAGCCTGGAGCGTCGCAAGCGCGTGCTGGAACTGGCGCTGCAGTACCAGACCCTGGTTGTGGAAGATGATCCGTATGGCGATCTGTATTTTGCCACCGCACCGCCGCCAAGCCTGCTGGCACTGAGCACCCAGGTGCCAGGCAGCCGCGACTGGCTGGCGCATTGCGGTTCGCTCAGCAAGGTGCTCTCGCCGGGCCTGCGACTGGGCTGGTTGATTGCCCCGCCCGAATTGCTGGCCAAGGCCACCATGTGCAAGCAGTTCAGCGATGCCCACACCAGCACATTGGCCCAGGCCAGCGCCGCACGCTACCTCCAGGCCGGGCGCTTGCCTGCAACGCTGGAGCGGGTGAGGGGCATTTATGCAAAGCGCGCACAGGCCATGGGTGATGCCTTGCTCAGCGAACTGGGCGATGCCATAGACTTCGTGCAACCCCAGGGAGGGTTATTCGTCTGGGCGCGTCTCACGGGGGCGCAGGGCAGGCCGACGGATGCCACCGCATTTGCCCAGCGCGCCATTGCGCAGGGCGTGGCTTTTGTTCCGGGAATGCCGTTTTATGCCGCCAACCCCGACCGTGCCACGCTGCGCCTGAGCTTTGCCACCACCGATACCGCCGGGATACTAGAGGGCGTGGCACGCCTGCGTCAGGCGCTATAAAAACTGATCTGATTGCGCCCGGCATTCTTGGCCTGGTACATCGCCGAATCGGCCCATTGCATGATCTTGTCCTGGCTTGCCTCATGGCCAAAGAATAGGGCAACGCCAATACTGGCCGTGCATTGGTGCTCAATCGTGTATCCGGTTTCCCCTTCCTCTGACTGGTGCGTCAGCAGATGCCGTAATCCCAATGTGTGGCGAATTTTTTCGGCAATGAGCCTGGCCTGCGCGGCAGACTCCGCCTTGCCCTCGTAGAGTTCTCCGATAAGCACGACAAACTCATCGCCACCAAAGCGCGACACCGTGTCCGCCGTGGGGACGCAGGCTCTGAGCCGCTGCGCAACGGCAACCAGCAGCAGGTCGCCACAAGCATGTCCATGCGTATCATTGAGTGGCTTGAAATTGTCCAGGTCAAGAATCACCAGCGCGCAATAGCGTCCATTGCGCTTGCTTGACTCCATGGCCTGATGCAGGCGATCACGCAGCAAGCGGCGGTTCGGCAGTCCGGTGAGCGGGTCAAAAAACGCCAGATGGCGCACCTGTTCTTCCAATTGCTTGCGCTCGGTGATGTCACGCCAGATGCAGTACAGGATGTCATCCCCTTGCAAAATGATTTTGGCCAGCGTGACTTCCACCGGGAAACAGTGGCCGTCATGGTGTTTCAGTGTCCACTCAAACCGATGGATGCCGCGCTGAAAAGCGATTTGCAGCATTTCTTCGGCTTTTTCGAGCGACGTACGGCCATTGGGCTGAAACTCGGGCGAGAGTACCAGGTGAATGGCTGCCAGGAGTTCTTCCCGGCTGGCATAACCAAGGATTTTGACCGCAGCCAGATTGCAATCCATGATCCGACGATTCTTTATCAGGCAAGCGGGATCGGGGGAGCATTCAAACAAATCCCGAAAGCGTTGCTCGCTTGCCTGCAGGGCCGCTTCTATTTGCTTGCGTTCTTCAATTTCTGCTTCCAGTTGCCGGGTGGAAGAATGAATCCTTTGTGTCATGACATTAAACGCAGCCGCCACGTTGGCTATTTCGCTCGGTGCGTCGGTCGAGACCTTGGTGTCAAGATGCCCGTTGAAAACTGCGCGTGCAGCACTTTCCAGTTCTGCAATCGGTCTGGTGATGCGCCGCGTGGTGACCAAGGCCAGTCGTACCAGTATGGCGATTACCAATAGGGAAATGCCTGCACCAACATAAGCACGCTGTCGTGCTTTAGCGTATATCTCTGTTACGGGCACGCCAACGAAGGCAATCCAGCCAACCTCCGTCATGGAGAGCACGGCGTAAAAACGGCGCACACCATCCCCCGCTACACCTTCGAATTCGCCATTTTTGATTTGGAGTAACTTGCGGGTCGCATCTGCATCAGGCCGGGTTCCTATCGCGCGATTGGGGTCTACGTTGCGCCAGATCAGGACACCGTCCTCCGAGAAGAAACCGTAACGGCTTCCTTCAGGGAGAAAATTGGTAGGGAGTTTGGGATCGAAGTCCCCAAGATCGAGGGGAATTTGAACGCCACCGATCATTGCATGGTGCTGATTCCAGATCGGCACGCTCAGAACGCTAACCCATTTTTTTGAAATTGGCCCCATGAAAGGCTCTCCGACGCGGAATTCTTTGGTTTTGAGAAAATTCTGGAACCACGCAGTCTTGCCCACATTGACAGGCTTGCCATCGGGTTGCGCCAGCGCGGAACAGACCGCCAATCCGTCCATATTGGTATAGGTGACATTCGCGTAGTGGTTTTCGTGGTTGATGGCCAGGATGTCTTGCAAAATCACGTCGCAGTTACTGGGGTCTAGCTGCTTGACAAGAGGACGTTCGGCCAGATATTCCAGGGTTTTGCGTGCAGTGGTAATTTTGCTGTTGGTGGTGTGGGTCAGCAGCTTTGCAAATGAGCGCAGATTCGCCTTGGTTGCGTCGACGGACTCCTGCATGTCCATAAAAATACCAACGGACATACACAGGGCAAGGGCCAACGCCATTGCCATGACCAGTAGCAACAGGCGCGCCTTGATGGATAGGCGCTGCCTTACTTCGTTCACAGTGAGCACAAGAATCGTCCGAATGAATGAAGCGGGGTCGCGGCTTCAAAACTTGTCAGGCAACGGGGTCGGGGTTGCTTGACAACGGCTTTGTATCGTATCACGAGTAGATGCTATTGTTTTCGCTACCAGTTTTTACCTCTGCCAGGGGGTTTTTTGTGGTTTGACCATTGCCATGGGGATAGTGGGCGCCCCCGCGCGGCGTGCAGCTCTGTCTTGTGTGTCATCGTCGGGGTCGAGCAATGGCGTCGGTTTGGTGCGAATGCCGTGGTTTTCAACTGGTGCCCTGGCCCAGCGCGCATGCAGTGTGTCGTAGAGTTCTTCGAGGCTCTGCGCCTTGTCCTTGGGTTGGGCGATGACCATTTCAAGCATGATCGTCACCGGCTTGCCCTCCAGGGCGATCTCGACCTTGGGTGGATGGCCCAGACGTTGTTGCACCAGGGCCGCAGCACGTTCGGTATTGACCCCAGGCAGCAAGAGCGCAAACTCGACCGCATCGGTACGCGCAGCAATACCTTCCCCCGGCACCTCACCAATACCCTGCACCACCTGGGAAAACAAATCGTTGGCAACCTTGCGTCCCAGCAGCGTCGAGGCGTCATGTAAATCCGCACCGTTGAGCAGTACCATGGAAAAAGGTCTTTCGTTTTTGTGGCACTCGGCCAGTAACACGCCTCCATGCACAAAGAATCCGGTTTCGTTGTAAAGCAATGTGCGTTCATCGCGCATGGACGACTCGGACTTTTGGTCGGATTCCCGCATGGAAAGACCGAACACGATGGCCAGGGACGGGAAGGACAGCAAAAACGCGGTGTAGATCAATACCCGCAGCCAGGGTGTAGCGGGTTGCGCCAGTGCGCATGCCAAGCCAAACTCTAGCACAGCCAGGGTGATCAGCAGGATTGCCCATGGACGCGCCAACAGCAAGGCGTAAAAAACCGCAATCAGACATGGCCAGAAAAAATAGGCTCCCGTTGCACCGCCCAGGTTGGGAGCGAGGTGCAAGACGCCAGCACCCACCAACAGCAGCACCCCGCGCAACAACATGCTGCCCTGCACACGTGCGGGAAACTTCTGACTCCAGGCACCAACGCAAAAAGCATACAAGGCCAGCAACCAGGACGATGTTCCTTCGGCATTGAGCAAGATGCCCACCCACAGGGTGTAGCCTGCCAGAACCCAGGAAACCAGTGGTTCCAGACGCCGCAGTCGAAAAGTAACGTTGCCGCTCAAAAGCCCAACGTCTTCTGTCTCGCTGGATGCTGCAGCGTCCGATGCCCTGCGGCGTCGATCCGCAGCAGGGTAATGGTGGGACGTTGGGTGGGACGTTGACTGTGTTTTTTTGGCAGTTGACATGGGGCATACCTATTGGGGATCAGCGGTGGCACCCCTCAAAAACGAGCGATCTCATCCATTTCCTCTTGATCCGGGGTGTAGCCGGACTTCTGCGTGTGTGTGGCGAGCGAAGCCGTCATTTGAGTCATCAGGCTTTGATTTTGCAGGACAAAGAGCGTTTCCTGTTCTCGCTCCCAGTCATCCGCACTGACTACTATGAATGCTTCACCGGCGCGACGCGTCACCTTGATGGGGGTGTGGTTGTTAACAACCTGTTCGACAAAGGATTTCAGGTTGTCCCGGAACTGGTTTACGCTCACTGTGTCCATGGGTTACCGCCGTTTATGTGTGTATGTGTGTATGTACTGGGTTACCGTACGATTGTAGTGAAGAGATGCTGAATTGAACGTAGCTCTGAAACTGTCAGCCGATGCGTGGGGCCAGCAAACCCTCTGTGCGGAGCTTGCGTTTGAAGAGCCCGTGAAGGTCTTGTCGTTCGCATGGTGGGGCTCGGAGTTGTGGTGGGCAAAATCATCCAACTGGAGCGCCATGTATAGCTGGTCGGCGCAGTACCACCATTGCAGGGATGGGATGCGCCAGGTCATCGTCGGACGCGAAGCAACCATTCAGGGCTGCGTCATACCACCTGGGTTTGAGCCGGAGGCTGCAGGCCAGGCCCATGTTGCACTGCTGAAGCCTTCCGTTCTCTTCCGCAAAGGAGCGCATGGCCTGGGAGTCATCGTGGTGCCACGAGGCGCAGCGAGCGCGATGCGAAACCACATCTGGCGCCTCAAACCCGCGCTTATGAACCCGAGCCTGGAGCCGTTCGAGCTTGCGCTGTCTCGCACGCGAACTGGCCACATGCGTGGATTTATGCCTGGTCAATGGGATTGATAGATTCTTTTTTGATAGCTGCTACAGCACGTCCCATGAGGGCTGCAGCCAGATTTCTCCATTTTTTCGGCTCATTTACCCCCAAACCTACCCTCAACCGTCCCGCCTGCCGGGTGCGGGAGGCATGGATAGGCTATTTTTTAGCTACCAATCGGCCTGCAAAGCTTATGGGACATGCGGAAACAGCTATCAAAATTGGAGTTCTTCGGTTTGCTGTAAAACCTCTACAACACCCAGCCCACGTGGATGGCGCATCTGGCCGTTGAGTCCGTGCCAGCGAACAAAATATCTCACCCGTAATACAGTCAGGCCTCTTTGGCTCTGCGGCTATAGTGCGGAAGTGCGGATAGCGAATCTGCTCACGTAACCGACCCAGCAGCCGGGTTGACTCGAAAACCGGTATGCTGCTTTTTTTGGGGGGTGTTATGACTGCTCATTTATACAGTGCATCGGCTGCAAGCCTTATTGCATGCGGGTTTGTGTGGAGGTCGCCCGGCCATGTTAAGGAGTCACGGGTGTGTCTCTATACATTGAGTTCGGCTTCTGAGGCACGGCGTTTATGATCCAAATAGAGCGAAGACATCTTCGGAGGGGAATAAGTTGGACAGGCTAAATAACGCATCGCATCTGAACACGGTTCTCCGTGACAAAGTCCTTGAGCGTCTCGGGTTCTCGAAGCCGCCCACAGTTGACCTGGATGGACTTCGTGCGCTCTACTACGCATGGTGCATAAGTCTCCCTTTCGATAATGTGCGCAAAATGATCGCCCTGCGCAAGACTGGCAGTCATTTCCTTCCTGGCGGGTACGCTGAAGACTTTTTGGAATGCTGGCTGACAGACGGTACCGGTGGAACATGCTGGCCTTCGAGCAATGCGCTGTTTGAGCTTGTTCGTTCGCTCGGCTTTGAGTCGCAACGTATCGTCGGGCACATGCGTGATCTTGGCATCGTCAATCACGGTAGCGTCAGGGTCGGGATAGATGGGCGTCACTGGCTGGTGGACTCTTCGTTGCTCTACAACACACCGTTGCCACTCGAACGGACGGTCTTTGTCCAGGATGATCCTGTGTTTCCCGCAGAGGTGGAACCGACGGGCGATGGAAATCATCTTCTTTGGGTCGAAGTACCTCCAAACCCGGGTTATATGCCCTGTCGACTGCTTGCCAACGAGGTAACCCATGCGTTCTATCTTGCATGCTATGCATCGTCGCATGAGCGCAGTCCTTTCAACCAACGTCTTTATGCCCGCCGAAATCGGCCAGATGAGTTGTTGGTGCTCGTGGGGAATAAACGAATTTCAAAGTCGCGAGTCGGCCTCTCCAGCCGTGACTTATCGGCAGCAGAATTGAGGCAGGCACTGCGCGACGACATCGGTTTGTCCAATCGGATGATTGAAGACTGGGTTCTGTCGGGGAGCCTTGAAGCATCATTTGAAGCACCCTGCGGCTCGCCGCCGCCACCGCTAACTGGCGAACCGCCGAGCAAGCGTTGCGACGGCCATTTGTCGGCACCACGCGCTGATGGCGAATGAAAGTATCTGAATTATTGCAACTGCCGGAACAAAATGGCTGGATCGTGGTGCGCCAACGCGGCAGTCATCGCCAGCTACACCACCCCACAAAACCGGGTACCGTTACTGTTGCAGGCAAACCGAGCGTAGATGTTCCTCCCGGTACATTGAACAGTGCGCTTAAACAAGCTGGATTGAAGGAGTAATTCCATGCGCTACATGGTCGTTATAGAAAAGGGTTCTACTAGCTACGGTGCATTCGTTCCAGATTTGCCTGGTTGCATCGCTGCTGGGGAAACGGAATCAGAGGTACTTACGCTTATAGAAGAAGCAATTCAGTTTCACCTCGAAGATATGAGGTCTAGTGGACTTCAAATCCCACTACCCGCATCAAGAAGCACTTTTGTTGAAGTGGCGCTTGCTGCCTAATGAACTTTTGATAGCTGCCCCCGCAAGTCCCATAAGGGTTGCAGCCAGATTCATCCCTTTTTTTCGACCCCATTTACCCCCAAACCTACCCCAACCCGTCCCGCCTGCCGGGTGCGGATGGCGTGGATGGGCTATTTTTTGAACAAGGCTCATATTGGGTTTTGAGGTCATCACAATGGACAGGAAAAAGCTCGGTCGCTATGCTTGAAGTCACCACGTTGTGATGGAGGGTCGTTGCCATGTTTCATATCCAAGAGTTGATGGACGATGAGAAATGCTATGAAAAGATAAGATCGCTGCGTTGGCCGCGCTCTCGTCCGAATGCGTGCCCAAGCTGCACGTCCAATAAGATTGTCAAAAAAGGGTGCAACAACCGTCACCCTGCCTGCCGACGGTATCGATGCTTGAATTGTGGCAAGCGTTTCGATGATTTGACGGGGACGATTTTCTCTGGGCATCACCAACCATTACGCATATGGATAGCCTGTATGCATTTGATGGGGCTGGATGTATCGAATCTGCAGATAGCCAAAGAACTCGGGCTGAATCAAAGCGATTGTCAACAGATGACGGATCTCTTGCGCCATGGGATACACAAGCGTAGAAGGATTCCTCAGATGGAAGGAGAAGTAGAGTTCGATGAGGTGTATGTTATCGCTGGACATAAGGGGCATCCTGAGAAGATCATTGGCCGTAAAGCGCGGCGCAACCGACTCAAAGGAGCACGAGGGCGAGTACGCTGGCCAGAGAAAAGCCGCCGATCTTCGGGATGATTCAACGCAATGGCGATGTTCGAATAGAGATGCTGGAAAACGTGCAGCAAGCGACCATACGACCGCTTATTGAGCAAACTGTTAAGGCCGGCACACTGATTTACACCGATGAGTATGTGATTTATTCTGCGTTGCTCGAATGGGGCTATGAGCACAAGACCGTTTGCCATAGTGCTGGGGAATATGCTCGTGATGAAGATGGCGACGGATTCCATGAGGTTCATGTGAACACAATGGAGGGGTTTTGGTCTCTGCTTCGTTCTTGGCTGCGTCCCCATCGCGGAATTTCCCAAGAAAAATTGCCCATTTATCTGAGTTTCTTTGAGTTCGTTCACAACGTGAGGCGGCGCGGGCGCGCTCTGCTGGGGTCTCTCCTTGAAATTCTGCTGCAACCCGAAGCATGCCCTCAAAACCCAATATGAGCCTTGAACAAATCGGCCTACAAGGCTTATGGAACGTGCGGGAACAGCTATTAAAAGTAGAGTTATTCGGTTTGCTGTAAAACCTCTACAGCACCCAGCCCGCGTGGATGGCGCATCTGGCTCACAATACAGATGCGCCTTTTTGTCTCTGCGGCTATGGTGCGGTGTTTTAAGATGTGGGCATGGATGATCTGCTGCCATCGGTATACATTGAAACCTCCATTGTGAGTTACGTTTCTGCACGGGAGAGCAGCTCCCTGCTTGGTGCGGCGCACCAACTGGTTACGCGCAGATGGTGGGATCGTCGCAACCTGTACCGATGTTTCGTGTCTGATGTGGTTATCAGAGGAACAGAATGAATGATGAAATCCTCAGTGAGCTAAGAGCCATCAAAGAGGCCCTGGCCGGACAGTCTGGCTTCGATATCCGACGGATTACCGAGGAAATTCGAAAGGCCGAAGCCCAGAGCGAGGCCGAGGGGTGGAAACATATCAACGTCCCGTTACAACCTTTGCCCAACTCTACATTCCAGCGAACCCGCTTCGCCCACCGCTGAAATCGCGTGCAAGGAAGAAATTGATTGGTACTGTTTTGATAGCTACACCCGCACGTTCCATAAGGGCTACAGCCAGATTCATCCCTTTTTTCGACCCCATTCACCCCCCAAACCTACCCCAACCCGTCCCGCCCGCCGGGCGCGGGTGGCATGGATGTGCTATTTTTGAGCTGCAAATCGGCCTGCAAGGCTTATGGAACGTGCGGGAGAAGCTATTAAAACAGGAATTCTCTGGTTGACCGTGGAACCGCTACAGCAACCGCCGCACTGGGGAGACGTGAGTGTGCCTGCACTTGACAAGCCGTACCAATTCACGTACGTTTTGTGACTTAGGAGTTCATCATGCAAACACTCTCCGCTAGCGAAGCACGCGCCAACCTCTATCGCCTGATGGATCAGGCAGCCGAGTCGCACCAGCCAATCACCATCGCAGGCAAGCGCCACGACGCTGTGCTGTTGGCAGCAGAGGACTGGCAAGCAATTCAGGAAACGCTTTATCTGCTTTCCGTTCCTGGCATGCGCGAGTCCATCAAAGAAGGAATGGCCGAACCCATCGATGCCTGCGCCAAGGAGATTGACTGGTGAGTTGGGAAGTCGTTTACGCCCAGCACGTACAAAAGGACGCTCAGAAACTCGCTGCAAGTGGGCTGAAGGCCAAGGCCCAGGAGCTTTTGGCCATTCTCCAAGAGAACCCCTTTCAAAATCCGCCTCCATACGAGAAGCTTGTCGGCGATCTATCCGGTGCCTATTCCCGGCGAATCAATATTCAGCATCGCCTCGTTTACGAAGTTCTGCAAGAGCAGCGAACCGTCAAGGTTCTGCGCATGTGGTCGCGCTATGAGTAAGTCACGCCTTGATCTGCGCATCCAGCACCAGCACCAGCACAGCATAATCTGGGCGAAAGCCTTATAGAACGTGCGGGAGAAGCTATCAAAATTGGAGTTCTTCGGTTTGCTGCACAACCTCTACAGCACCCAACCCACGTGGATGGCGCATCTGGCCGTTGCATCCATGCCACCGAACAAAAAATCTCGCCCGCAGTACAGGTAGGCCCCTTTGGCGTTGCGGCTATAGTGCGAATAGCGAATCTGCTCACTTGTAGTGTTGTATGGGCTGCATGGGTGATGGATGGAGCCGGTGCTACGGCTAAACTGAAGTTCTTTCCCGTTTTTACAGATTTCTCTTATAAATCAATGTATTAGTGCGATTTTGCCGAAAACATGTAGACATGTAATTTATGATAAAATGATAGGTAAATTGCAAATAATGTAGACATGCATATCAACATCATCCCAAATCGCGGATCGCCACCCACCGTTTTGCTGCGCGAGTCTTACCGTGAAGGAGGCAAGGTTCACAAGCGCACGCTGGCCAACTTGTCGGCTTTGTCGCCAGCGCAAGTACAGATGATTCGAGCTACCTTGCGTGGTGATGTTGTGCAATCGGTCAATCAAACCTTTGAGGTCATCGCCTCTCCCGCCCATGGCCATGTCCAAGCCGTCTGCTTGGCTATGCAACGCTTGGGTTTTGCCTCGATGCTGGCTGCAAAACCTTGTCGTGAGCGCGATCTGGTGCTGGCCATGGTGGCCTCCCGCATCATTTCTCCGGCCACCAAACTTGCCACGACACGGTTGTGGCACACCAGCACGTTGGCTCAGGAATTTGGCGTAAGCGATGCCAACGAGGATGATCTGTACGCAGCCATGGATTGGCTGCTGGCCGGACAGGATCGGATTCAAAAGAAGCTGGCAGCACGTCATCTCAAAGAAGACTGCCTGGTGCTCTACGATTTGTCTTCGAGTTACTTTGAGGGTTCGCACTGTCCATTGGCCAAGCTGGGTTACAGCCGTGATGGAAAACGTGGAACTTTGCAGGTCAACTATGGACTGCTCACTGACGACAGAGGTTGTCCGGTGGCGATTTCTGTTCATGACGGCAATACCTCGGACAGCACGACGTTTACTCCACAAGTTACGCGCTTACGTGAGGAGTTTGGCCTCAAACGCATAGTCATGGTGGGTGATAGGGGCATGATCTCGCAAAAAGCCATTGATGAGATGAGCAAAGACAGCGACTTAGCCTGGATTACAGCTCTGCGCAGCGCATCGATCCGTGCCCTTGTGGAGCAAGGGCGTGTGCAAATGGGGCTCTTTGATGAACGCAATTTGCTGGAAATAAGCTCGCCGGACTTTCCCGGTGAACGATTGATCGTGTGTCGCAATCCGGAGTTGGCAAAGTTGCGCGTGCATACCCGCAATGACTTGCTCCTGGCCACGGAGAAGGAGTTGGCAAAAATCCAGGCTCGTGTTGAATCTTGCAAGCTCGTGGGCAAGGACAAGATTGGCGTAGCAACGGGTAAGGTGGTCAACCGATACAAGGTGGCCAAACACTTTGAGCTAACGATCACAGATGCAGCATTCACCTTCGCGCGTCTTGAAGGCAATATTGCGGCTGAGGCTGCCCTGGATGGGCTGTACATCATTCGCACTTCAGTCCAGGCACAGCGCATGGATGCTCCCAGCTGTGTGCGCACCTACAAGTCTCTGGCGCAGGTGGAGCGGGCATTTCGTTCGCTCAAGACAATGGATTTGAAGGTGCGCCCGATTCATCACCACCTGGAAAATCGGGTGCGAGCGCACATTTTCTTGTGCATGTTGGCCTACTACGTGGAGTGGCACATGCGCCAGGTTTGGCGTGAACTGATGTTTTGCGATGAGGATCAGGCCGCCAAACTTACACGAGACCCGGTAGCACCGGCCAAACGCAGCGATTGTGAATGGCTGCCGGAATGCGCGTCAATCTGGCGGCAGAGGTATTGCGCAGAACTACGGATTTGCACGCCATGGGGGGCTTGAAAGGAGCCCGAAGGGCGAGTTTCAAGACCCCCATGGCGTGGCGGCGCACTTTCTCGGGATGTGGTGTTGTGATTTGCGTTTGAGGCAAGGCTTGGGATGCACTAGCCAAGCAATCCGGGAGGGAGTAGAAACGAGCTTGCCGTAAAAGCTCGAAGCAGGCACGACATCAGCCAATAACGTCGAAAGTTCAAACCGATGTCGTGCCCCGAGCCCGGGAGGGCGACGTTGCCAGTGTCAGTATGTCACGAAACTCTAGGCATTGTCCAGCCCAACCCCCGTCGGCCACTTTTTGGCGATGGAACCTCCCGCAAGGCGTTACTTGTGTGCTCGTTGCAGCATCCTGGTGCTCATATGCAGCCGTTGTGATCGTGGTAATCGCTACTGCAAAGACTGTGCATCGACACAGCGGGCACGCTGCGTACGCGAGGCAGGAAAACGCTACCAAAGTAGCAGACGTGGTCGCCACGCCCATGCTCGGCGACAGCAGCGCCTTTGGCGCTCACGGAAATTGACCCACCCCTGCTCATTGGAATTGACCCACAGACTTTGGCTGAGAGTACGTTGGCATGTGGTGATAGACGAACCCACAGCTCTTGGATGAATGCCTGAGGCTGACGTTCTTGCGTATGTCAACCGCCATTGCTTGAATTAATTCGTTGTCCAGACTCAAGATATCGTTTGACAAAGGCAGGCTTGGTCAATGTGGGTACGGATAGTTGGTGGTCTGCCAAGACTATGAATTGGCACTGCGCCCGACAAGCGTGTAAAACGCAGATGTAATGAAGAACGGGCGCACCAACCGCTTTCGACCCGAACAAGTGATTTCGGCTAGCGCGCCCCACCCGTATCAGCCACGAGTGCGCACCAATTATTGTCCCCAGTCGTGATCAATGTCCAGTGCTGAATGTGCTGTGAGCATGAACCACGGATCGACTTTCGAGGTGTCCATTTGAGGCTCCAACAGGAGCGCTGAATGCAAGCTGCATTGAGCAGTGGACGCACGCTGCAATGTGCGTGCTGTCAAACCGAAGTGCTAGTGTGTACGCCTTGTGACCGAGGTCAGCGCTACTGCAGCGCTGAGTGTCGCAAACAGGCACGTCTAGCCAGTCAACGCAGAGCCTCCAGGATATATCAAAGCAGCCGTGTCGGACGCTGCAACCACGCCCGTCGTCAACAACGATTACGCCTACGCCAGCGAGAGCAGGAACTGCCTCCAAAAATAGTGACTCATCAGGGCCTTCCCAAGAAGCCTGTGCGGGTGATTTACTACCACCACAGCTCGATGTGAAGCCAGCGCAACTGTCAAGCCGACACCAGCGGGGCATTGCCACTGGTGCGCGCCCTGTGGCGAGCGGAGTTCGCCGTAGTCGGCTGCTGCGGGCAACGAGTGAACCGATTTTCGACCCATAAAAGACAAGGAATTACCCATGACCGACTCGCCGAAAGCCAGACCAGCAACACCCATGGCTTTGGCGCTCATGAACAAAGTGTGGGCGGGTACGTTGGCGCAAGACAAGTCGATTTACACCGCCTGGAGCTGCGCTTTGAGGCCACCCGCATCGCCGATACGGCGGCAGTGCAGCGACTGACTGAATCGATACGCACAAGCGGACAACTGGTAGCGTGCATTGCCGCTGACGACCAAGACAGTGGTGCCCTGGTACTGATTGACGGCTACCGGCGCCTGAGCGCGCTCAAGCGACTGGGCGCAGACACCGCCCTGGTGCAATGCTGGCACTGCCCGGTGGGGCCTGCGCTGGCACAGATGCTGGCCCACTCGTTCTCGCGGGCATTTGACCCCATGGAGGAAGCCCTCATGCTGCGCGAGCTGATCGACTCCTTGGCCTGAGTCAGCGCGAAGCTGCACGTCAATGCGCCCGTGATGTGAGCTGGGTACAGCGCCGCTTGGTACTACTGGGGGCACTGTCCCAGGACCTGGTGCAGGCGGTGCGCAGTGGGGGCATATCGAGTTGGGCGGGCTCACGCATTTGGCCCCGTTGGCGCGCGCCAACAGCGAGCATGCCAGTCAACTACTGGCCAGCATGGCAAGCGACCACTAAGTACGCGTGAACTGCAAGCCTGGTTTAGCCACTACCAAGCCGCCCAACACACGCAGCGCCAACGCATGGTGGAACACCCACGCCTGTTTATCGACAGCTTGAACGAGAGACAAAGCCAGAGCATTGCCAAAGACCTGCGGGGCGGACCTGAACGTGGGTGGCTGCTGAGCTGGGTTACCTGCAAGCACTGCTGCAACGCGCACACCGACGCCTAGTGCCACTGACCGCCCCGTTGGAACCAACGCTAAAGGGCGCGTGTCTGCGCCTGCATGTAGCGCTGGAACAAGTGAACAACGAACTTACCAGGCTGGTGCCATGACCCCGATAGATATTCGTGCCAGTGTGCTCACCTTGCACCAACAGAGCACAGGTTTACGTGAAATCAGCCGGGTGCTGCATCTCTCGCGCAACACCGTGCGAGGCATCCTGCGCGAGCCACAAGGCGTGCAAACACCTGCCCACCCGGTGAATGAGGTCACCCAACAACAACTCACCGAAGTCTATGCCAGAGCCAAAGGTAACGCCGTGCGTATGGCCCAGATACTGGCTGATGAGTACAAGCTGCACCCGCCCTACAGCACCCTCACGCGCTGGGTGCGCCAAGCTGAACTGCGCCAACCACCCAAGCGCTCCGGCGAATACCACTTCGAGCCCGGCCAGGAGATGCAGCACGACACATCGCCCCATAAGATGGAGGTGGCGGGCAAGAGCATTACCGCCCAGTGTGCAGGTCTGACCTTGGCGTACTCGCGGCGTTTGTTTATCTGGTACTACCCACGATTTACCCGCTTTGAGGCCAAGGACTTCTTGTTGCGCAGCCCAGTTCATGGACGGCACTTGCCCACTTTGCGTGATCGACAATACCAGCGTCATTCTCGCTGGTGGTGCTGGGCCTGATGCGGTATTCGCACCAGAGATGGCCGCCTTTGCACGCGCCCTGGGCTCAAGTTTATGGCACACCGTGTCAATGACCCTGATCGCAAAGCCAGAATCGAGCGCCCCTTTGCATGGGTTGAGGACAACTTCCTGCCTGGGCGCAGTTTTAGCTCTTTCGATGACTTGAACGCACAGGCGCTCAAGTGGTGCGTTGAAGTGGCCAATGCCAAGCCAAAACGCAGTCTGGGCATGGCACCTGAGGTGGCGTACGTGATGGAGAAGCCTTACCTCACCAGCCTGTCAATCGTCTTGCCAGCAGTCTACGAGGTGTTTGAGCGGGTGGTGGACTTGCGCGGTTTTGTCAGCGTCGACACCAACCGGTATCCGACACCTGAACGGCTGGTGAGTAAGACGGTGACGGTGTACAAGCATTACGCCAGTATCGAGATTCATTACAAACGCACCCTGGTGGCCAGTCATCCCCGTTTGCTGGGTGTGCGTGATGCGCGCTCCACCTTGCCCGGGGCATCACACCATACCCAAACGCACGCCTCGCCAGCCTTCGCTAAGCAGGCGCAGTTGTTGTGTGGTCAATCTCCTGTTCTTGATGCGTACGTCACAGCGCTCATCAAGCACCTCAATGGGCGTGGTACACGGGCACTGAACCGACTGCTACAGATTAAACGGACCTACCCAGCGCAGCCGTTCCTAGCAGCGCTGGAGCAGGCGTCGAGTACGGTCTGTTTGATTTGACGCGACTGGAGTCCATGGTGTTGCGCCATGTGGCAGGCGACTTCTTTGCGCTAGGTGAGAGCAGCCATGACAACCTCCCCCAATGAACCGGATGATAAAGACGATGAGCAAACCAAAAACGACAGCGACCCCGACCCCGCGTGAGGCCTTGCACGCATTGCTAACGGAGTTGAAATTCAAAGGCATGGCGCGTGTGCTGGACAGCGAACTTGATCGCGCTGAGCGCAATGGCACCTCTTGCGCAGAGGTGGTGCAACGCCTGCTAAGCGAGCAGGCTTCGTTTCAGCGGGAACGCTCATTAGTCAATCGGGTGGCGCAGGCACACCTGCCCTGGCAATGGACGATCGACACCTTTCCCTTTGATCGCCAAAGCGGGGTGAATAAGGCACAAATCCTCGGTCTTGCCGACTTGGAGTTTGTGCGTCGCGCCGACAATCTGGTGCTCATTGGTGGCACCGGCACCGGCAAGACCGGCATCGCTCTGGGACTATTGCGCCAGGCCTGCATCAATGGCTGGCGGGGGCGCTTTTACAGTGCGCAGGCGCTGCTCGATGAGCTGTATGCCTCGCTGGCAGATCGCTCCACAACCAAGCTGCTCACGGCGCTTGCACGTATGCAGCCGCTTTGCATTGACGAGCTGGTTACTTGAACTTGAAGACAGAACAGACCAACGCGTTCTTTCGTCTGATGGATCAACGCTATGGGCGGGTGAGCACCATCATCACTACGAATTTGGACTACCCCCAGTGGTACGAGTTGTTTAACAACAAGCCGCTGGTCGATGCCTTGCTTGATCGGCTGCAGCACCACTGCATCACCATCCGCATTGAAGGTGCATCTTTGCGCACCAGCGCACCTGCCACAGCACCTGTGCAGAGCTCAACCAGTCCTGCGAGCCCCAAGGCAAAGTAAAACCGTCTCACCACCGCCGTGCAGTATCTGCTTGATGGATAAGTAGGGGGTCGGCGTGGATATGTGGGACAAGCTTGCAAAACGCCCAGCTTGACCACATACCCACACCTCCCACCCGTACTTACCCACAAGGGTCTTGCCCACGGGCCTGACGCGCTTCGCTTGCCAAATTGCCATTTGAAAATAAAACCATGAAGACCAATACCAAGACAAAACCCGGGGCAACGCCATCCAGTTGCATACGCACAAAACGAGAACAGCTTAAATTAACTGAAAATTTTGTCTTGACTCTCAGTTCCACCTTACACCGGTTCACCAAGTATCAAAACCGGTATTCTGCCAACAACGCAAGAGCCTCGATTTGATCAGCAACGGTGATGGATGCAGCAATCAATCCATCACGGAAGGTGATCATGCTCAGTCGAGCAGGGTGGCAACCCATGCTTGCGTAACCAAATTTCATCTTCAAACGGGTTGCTTCTTCAATGAACTGAAGTCGCTTCTTCACGCACATTGGTCGAGCCAATGATCGCCGATTCTGTTTCCTGCAGGCCATCAAGTTACAAACAGCCGCGCAACCGGTGGGTCAGCTTTCTGTGAGCACAGGTGGGTCAGTTATTTTGAGCGCCGAAGCCGCTGGAGGGCAAAACACAAAAAAGTGACGCATCAGGGTTCCCCACCCCCCACAGCATTTGCTCTACTGGACGCGGATGTGAGTGCAATCAAAGTCGATGTGCCACAGCGGCTCTGGCAGTGTCATTTCTGTCAAAGCAGCTGCGCTGAATTTGTGCGTATCGACTTTTTACGCCGTCGCATCCGTCGTTCAACCCCACACAAGGAAGCACACCATGCCCGTGACCCTGAACTCAGAGCCAAGATATTGCGTTATTACCATGCAGAGAAGTGGCCAACCGGCACCATTGCTCGCCAACTCAAGGTGCACCACGGCACGGTCGAGAGAGTCTTGCGCCAAGCGGGCTTGCCCCGCATCGGAACTGTGCGCGCATCAAACATCGATGCCTATTTGCCGTTCGTTCTTGAGACCTTGAAGAAGTTTCCCGATCTCAGGGCCAGCCGGCTGTACGCCATGGTCACAGTGCGTGGCTACCAAGGTGGCCCAGATCATTTTCGCCACCTCATCGCCCAGCATCGACCCAGACCCTTGCCCGAGGCGTATCTGCGTTTGGTTACCCTTATCGGCGAACAAGCTCAGATTGACTGGGGCCACTTTGGCCACCTGCAAATCGGCAAAGCCAAACGGCCTTTGATGGCCTTCGTGGCCGTGCTGTCCTGGTCACGGCGTATTTTTTGCGTTTCTCCCTGGATGCGCGTATGGAGAGTTTTTGCGTGGCCATGTCCAGGCGTTCCAGTCCTGGGGTGGTGTGCCCAGGATACTGCTGTATGACAATCTCAAAAGCGCCGTGTTGGAGCGCCAGGGTGATGCCATTCGATTCTCACCCAGCACTACTGGATTTTGCCGCCCACTACCACTTCGAACCGCGCCCGGTGGCCGTGGCCAGAGGGAATGAGAAGGGGCGTGTCGAACGCGCCATTCGCTATATCCGTGACAACTTCTTTGCCGCACGTACATTTACCGATCTGGATGACCTCAATGCCCAGGCCGATGCGTGGATCAATGGAACTGCCAGTGATCGGGCTTGTCCGCAAGACAAAACCATGACGGTAGCACAGGCCTTTTCCCAGGAGGTGCCACGCCTTCTGCAATTGCCTGCCAACCCTATCCGGTGGAAGAGCGTGTGGTGGTCAAGGTCGGAAAAACCCCGTATGTTCGCTTTGACCTCAATGACTATTCGGTACCGCACACCCATGTGCGCAAAACGCTCACGGTGCTTGCTGATACCAAAACGGTGCGTATTCTGGATGCCCAGACGGTGGTGGCCATCCACGCTCGCAGCTATGACAAGGGTCAGCAAATCGAGATTGAATCACACATCAAAGACCTGGTTGAGAGAAAAGCCGCAGCGCACGCCCAGCGTGGTATGAATCGTTTGCAGCAGGCCGTACCTGCCAGCGTGGAGTTACTCACACAGGCCGCAGCCAAAGGTGAACACCTGGGCGCTATCACTGCAGCGCTGCTGCGATTGCTTGATCGCTACGGTGCCGACCAGGTGCAAACGGCCGTTCTGAACGCACTGCAACGCAAGGTACCCCACCCCAATGCAGTTCGTCTGGCGCTGGAGGCACAGCGCCAAGCCCAGCAAGCCCCTGCGCCGGTGGTCGTGCAACTCAGTGAAAACGTTCGACTGCGTGACGCGGTGATCCACCCCCACCCATTGAAAAATTACGACCAATTAAACAACACTGATTCCCAACCAGAAACATCAAGGGGCGACAACGATGGATCCCAAAAATGATGCTTTGTTCACGCGAGCCAAAAATCTACGCCTACACGGTGTGCTGGAACATTGGTCAGAACTGGCCGATGCCCCTGGCTGCCAAGTCTGCTGGACTGGGAGGAGCACGCACGTACCCAGCGCAGCCTTGAGCGACGCCTGAATGACGCACGCATCGGGCGATTCAAGGCACTAGCGGACTTTGACTGGAAGTGGCCCAAACAATGTGATCGCGCAGCCATCGAGGCTTTGATGACGCTGGAGTTCATGGCGCAATCCGTCAACGTGATATTGCGCGGTAACAATGGCGTGGGCAAGTCAATGCTGGCAAAAAATGTGGCTTATCAGGCTCTGGTTCAGGGTTTTACGGTGCGCTTCACCACCGCAGGAGAGATGTTGGGGAGTTGGCTGCCATGGACAGTGATGCGGCGCTACGCAGGCGTTTGCGTCATTACGTCAATCCGGATTTGTTGGTGATTGATGAGATCGGCTACCTCTCATACTCAAACCGGCATGCCGACTTGCTCTTCGGAGTTGATCAACCGTCGCTATGAGTCCAAGAGCACGATTGCGACCACCAATAAGGCGTTTGCCGACTGGGGGATGTCTTTCCCAATGCCGTTTGTGTGGTGTCCTTGGTTGACCGCCTGGTGCATCACTCTGAGGTGATTGGCATCGAGGGCGAATCCTATCGTCTCAAGGAGGCACAGGCACGATCCACAGATATGGCAGCCAAACGCAGAAAGGCTAAATCATGAAGCGCGTTACAAAACATATGCAATTGCCTTCAGGGCGACAATCCGGTCTGTTCATGACCATCGACAATGACTGGAGCACTGAGCAGGCAGCGGCCGTTGCAGAGTTGTTGGAGGACTTGCTGCATGTGATTTACAGCCGTTATCAGGACAAACTACATGCGCACCAGAAAGCCACACGTATCACTCGATTCAAGCCTGTTTACTCAGACGATGATGATGGGGTGCCATTCTGATCTCAACTATTGTTTTCTGAACCAATAACTAAGGGCCGACAAGGCCCTTTTTGTTTGTGCACCAGCGCTTGAAAAACTCCGCCAAATTTGCGCGCTATTAGACAGCCGGTAACAGCGATGCAGCACTGAAGAAGGTGCAAACCCATACGCTCGAGGACGGCACTCCTACACACAGTTTCCAGACCTTGATGACCGAGCTTCAAGGCATCGTCCGCAACACGTGCCGCATGCTAGGTGATGCAGCCGATACCCCCACTTTCGAGATAATCACAACCCCAAATTCAAAACAGAAACGCGCACTTGAATTGATCGCCCAGATAAAAATGTAGTCAGTACGTGGAACCAAAATTTCAGGCGGTTTCATTGGGAAAACTCGGCTTTTTTGGGGAGGAACTTCAGGCTAAAGATAGATATCTCCGCCGCGTGACGTCCAGTATCGCACTTTGAAACAGGCATGTAACCCATGCGATCTGTAAGAAATGTGAAGCAGTCCGCCACAGGGGGCAATGGGTGTTGATTATCTGCCACGCACATGGTTTGTCACTGCCACGGGGCCACAGAATGCAGCGCTTGCGGACGTGATGCTGGGGAGAGGGGACTGGCTTGTAAACGAGGCGGTATGACTCGTCATGGTGCGGCTCTTTGGATGTTCTGTGGTGCTGTGGACTGGGTTACTTTTACTGCGTTATTGAGTCGCGGTAGGGACAGAGGTTACCCCCTGCCCCCCGCACAGATCCGTACGTGCAGAATTACCGCATACGGCTCCTGCCTCAGGTATGTGACGCATAGAAACGTGCCTCCGGGTGAGGAGGCTTGCTGCTATACGTACGCCCTCAAGTCCCCTCGACGCAACTTTGCTCCGGCTCTGTGTTCGGTGTGCGGGGTTCTCGCTGACGTTTCCCTTGGCTACGCCCCTTTCCTCCACCGCCTCCGCAGGTTTCCCCTTGTTCGACAGCTTCTTCGGTACTACGGGCGTATCCGACTTCTCACCGGCGTAGACGACAGGGTTATGGCTTTGGGCCTTGCCTATCCCGCCCATGTCTCCTGACGCGGGCACCGATGAGACCTCCCAGCTTCCGTGTAAATCGCTTCCCAACATGCTCAGGGTCTTTGACCGCGCAGGATCAGACCATGACTCGCGCGTAACGCCATGGTCTGTGTTGCATTCCGTGAAAGCTAACTCCGTCTGCATCCTGTATTCGCGTAATTTCGCGGCTCAATGGCTGGCCTGCTGGTCTCCCCTGTCAACGCTTCGATGTACACCTCGCGATGTGCAACGCATGACTCGGGGCCAGAGTGATTTCGCTATTTCTTCCCTGTATTGAACTTCCATCAACTACGATTTACCGGCTTACGCTGGCGCACTAGCTGCTTCCGCACGTTCCATAAAGCATACAGCCAGATATGCATTGAAAACACAAAAAAATTGCCGCAAGCAATGACTATGCCTGCGGCAATATCCTGGTCAAACGGCAACCGAAGTAGGCGTCTGCGGCTAGCGGTGCGTGATGCGCAGCGTGGTGACCAGACCCTTGTTGGCAACGCCGAGCAAGTAGGTGTCGCTGTGGGTGTTTTGCACATCCAGGCGAATGTCTTTACTGGTGCTACCCAGCCATGTGCCCAGCCAGGCCAGCATGCCGCTGCTTTCCGGCACTGCGGGTTCGAGCACGATGTGGAGCTTGTCGGTTCCCTTGGTGCCTTCCAGTCGCATACTCGGCGAGATGATCTCCAGCCCGCGCGTCACATCACCGCGCCACAGCGGCTCCTTGACCAGTTCACCCGTGGGCTTGGTGTTGTACAGCGCCACCTTGCCATCGCGCGAGGCCAGCATTTTGACGCGGAACTTGTCGCCGGTTTTGAACAGGGTGTTGGTGGGATGCGGCTTGAGTCCGCCATTGGCTGACTCCTGCAATACGCTTACCATCATCGCATCGCCATTGGCGTGGATGCTGGTGACAGAATTGACAGGCGTAGGCCGCGTGGCCGCCGGGGTGGCAGTCGGGTTTGTCACCACCAATGGGGCGTTGATGCGGTTGAGCACAATGTCCTTGATGTCCGCTTCGGTATCCGGCGCAGCATAGGCAGTGGCGGCCATGGCGCACGCGGCAGCAATCAGGGTGCGGCCAAGAAGTTGTGTGGTGGTTGTGGTAGCGGTTTTCATGGTGTGCTTTCAGGTTGAGGGAAAAGTGGTTTGGAAAAAATTAGTCTGCTTATGGGTGAGATAACGAAATTGGCTGCAAAACGTCAGATGCAATACACGCAAGGTTGGTTGTTCACTCAGTTTCTAATAGCTGTCCCCGCACGCCCCACATGCCCTACAGTCCGATTTGCCTTGTAAAAGCCAAAAATTTTTCGAGCCGCCAAAGGCGGCAAACCAGGAACAGCCTCCGCACATTGCCCATCATCGCTGGCATTCAAAGGGGTAAAGGGGTAAAGGAGTCAAGGGGAGAGCTGCCTACGGCAGCATCCTGGCTAAACGCAAACCGAAGCTGTTGTCCCGGTTCGCCGTGACGTCCCAGTAGCGGTTGGCCGCGCGCGCGTTCCTCGGTAGGTTGCTCCAGGAACCGCCGCGCACAGCGCGCAGACCACAGTTTCCACTCATCCAGGCGCTTCCGTCCGTCGGTGCCCCGCTGTAGCTCTCATTCCAGCAGTCCTGCACCCATTCCCATACGTTGCCAGTCATGTCGTATAAGCCCCAGGCGTTGGCCTGCTTTTTCCCGACCGGTTGGGTCTTGTTTCCACTGTTATTCGAATACCAGGCTACGGCATCCAGATCGTCACTGCCGCAGTATTGATGCCTTCCTCCTGCCCGGCACGCATATTCCCACTCCGCTTCACTGGGCAAACGGTACTGCTTGCCAGTCTTTTGGTTCAGCTTCTTGATGAACTCCTGAACGTCGTCCCAGCTTACCATCTCCACCGGGCAGTCGTTCCCGCAGTCTTTGAAATTGCTCGGATTGCTCCCCATCACCGCACGCCATTGCCCTTGCGTCACTTCCGTTGCCCCCAACTCAAAGGCACGCACACTCACCCGGTGTACCGGCTTTTCGTCGCTATCGCCATCGTTGCTGCCCATCTCAAAACTGCCCGCCGGTATGCGCACCATGCGGATGCCAAAATCTTCGCTGGGCGGATTTGTCGCAGGCGCAACCGGGGCAACCGGGCGCACGGGCTGGAGTGGGGTCACCGGCTCGGGAACAATGCTGGCCACCTGCGTACCTGCGCGACCCTTGAGTGAAACAAAGACAAAATCGCCTTTGTCAAGGTCCGGGTTTTGAATTTTGCCGTGGCGTGGCGTTTGCGTTCTGCGTGAATAGTTGGTTACCTTGTCTTCCAGAAACATGCCCAGTTCGCTGCCAGTGATGTAGCCGTCGCGGTTGAGATCGGCTTCGGCATCCTCGCCCAGACCCTCAACCAATTGCCTGCGAAAAATGCTTTGGTCAGGTACGGGCTGCTCTTCATCGCCTGCGGTGATGAACTGGCGCACGGGTTTGGAGGTTTTGTCCGAGATGCTGTCCGGCACACCGGAACGGGTGCGAAAGATGGTGCCTGAGAAGCAACTGTCGAACAGGAACAGTGCGTGGCGCGAATCCATTTGCTTGGCCAGGTCTTCAATGGTGTTCATGCTGTAGGCGGTGGCCTTGAAGCCGCCCAAATCCAGGTTTGGGTTGGGTGCGTCCACGGGAACGATGTAGCCCAGCTTGCCCCCGGCAGCAGTGGTGAGCGTGTGGCCGTGGCCGGCAAAGTAGACCAGCAGCCGGTCGTTGACCTTTTGCCCGTACTTGCCGACAAAGCTGCGCAAGGCCGCATCCAGTTGCTCACGGGTGGGGTCAATGACGCGGGTAACGGTGAAGCCCTGCTTGCCCAGCACGGCCTCGACCGCTTTCACATCGTCCAGCACACCGGGCAGGCGGGACCAGCCGTTGCGGTAGTTGGATGCGCCAATCACCAGCGCATAGCTTTTTTCGTAGAGGTTTTGCGAGGCGCTGCCAGGAACGTTGAGTTGGACCAATCCCAAGACGCGCTGGGCTTGGGCGGCCAGGCTCAGCAGCAGGGCAAGGCAGAAGCAAAGCAGGCGTTGGGAGTGCATGGTTGGTTCAGTGTTGTGTCGGGTCGGCTATTTTGCCTACGAACAGCGGTGCCCCGGTGGCACGGTGCACGATGGCAAAGATAAAGGGGCGGTCCACTGCGCAACTGGGTGCGGGCGGGGTGAATGATTTGGACACGGCAGTGGCCCCGGTGGCGGCGGCTGCCTCGCCACCTTGTTCGTCAATGATGATGGTGGCGCTTTGGTACACGTTGTCCAGTACCACGCCTTTGCCAACTTTGCCCAGCATGGGTTCAAAGTCGGCATCCGGGCCAAACACGGTTTTCACACCCAGGGCTTGCAAACTGGCCTTGAGCGGTTTGCTTGCGGGTTCAATGCTGAATCTGGGTAGCGCCAGCTTGCAGGTGGTGGGTTTGAGATGCTCACTCCAGCTGGCAATGTCCAGGCCTTCAAGGTCTTTCTCGAAAGCATCCAGGGTATGCCCCGCAGGCGGCACACCGATCATGAGGCTGAATTGATCGCCCGCAAAGGGCAGTTCCATCACGGTGATGTTGTCGATGGTGCCCAGGCGCACCTGGCGCTCATCGACCATGGTGGGGACTGGCTTGGCCGCTGCGTTGGGCGAGACCTTGAAGGGTTTGGGAGCGGTCAGGGCCGGGTCAAAGGGTTTTTCCCACTTGCTTTTGAAATGGATGGCGTTGGTGACGACCAGTTTGGTGCTGGACGTGATGGAGCCATCAGGCATCAGCTCCGGGATGCGGTTGGCGGTTTTCTGTGCAACCCAGCCGTTGATGGTCTTGCGCGCGGCAGCAGATTGTGCAAAAGAAACAATGGACGCATCGGCGTTGAACCGGTCGCTGACCATGCTGGCGTAGCTGGGTGGGACGGCTTTGGCCACGGTGCCATCAAGCCAGACGCGGTTGGCCATGACGAAGGGCGCGGAGGTCGCGCCGGGCTTGGTCAATTCGTCGAGCAAGACCGGCAAGCGCGCGGTGTAAACACGCTCACCCGCAGAGGCTGTACCCAGCAGGGTAGCGAGTTCGCTCGCGCTGGCTCCCGCAGTGCCCGTGTACACCATGCCCAGCGCCGAGACAAGCGACAAAGGCGAGACCACGGCATTGACCTGGGCGTTGCCGGTAGTGGAACTTTGCTGGCGCATCAGGTCCAGGGCCAGCTCTGCCAGCGTGCCCGCAGTGGCCGCGTTGTGCGCTGCGGCAGCGTAGCGGCGGGCCGCTGGTGTTGCGGTGGCATTGGCGTTGGTTGTGGTGGCGGGCTGTGTGCGTGGCGGGGTCGGAACCAGAGTGCCGCTGGTTCTGGGCGGGGTGGCTGCTGGCGGGGTGGCTACGGCATCCATAACGATGTCTTTTTGGGTCGGCTCCGCAGCAGTGGGGGCGGCTGTTGCTTCGGGTTCTTTGGTTTCCTGGGCGGTCTGCGCGTTGCCGATGCCTGCGCTGGCCAGTGTGAGCAAGCAGCAGGCAGCAATGCGGCCAAGTTTGAAGTGGTCGGGTGTTTTCATGGTAAGACTTTCGTTTACTTGACTTCCTGGATCGCTGCTACGGCGCTGGCGCCATAGCGACCGTTCAGGGCGACGACGCCGAGCTTGCTTGTGGTGTCGCAGTTGGCTTTGCCACTGGAAAATGGTCCATCAAAGTCCATGTCTTTGGTGAATTCCTTGGGCGTATCCGCCAGATAGGCCATGATGTAGCCGGTGCCCGCAGGGCCTTGCGCCTGAATACCCCAGGATTGTTTGGGGAAGCGGTGGTTACCGGCCTTGACAAAATTATTGCTGTCTATTTTGTTGGGAAACAAAACAATAAACTTGCCCTCGCTGGAAACGTGCAACAGATAAAGGTAGCCGTCGCGTGGGGTACTGACGGAGAAATCAAGCAAATCCCGGCCTATGGTCAGTCTGGATTTTGCAAGGGACAGGCCTACCTTGATATCAGGGTCGGCAGCAGCGCGAATCGTCGCCAGGGTGCCGCCTGGGTTGGTCACCGGTGTGGTGCAAGTACTGGCACCAGCCCCCACAAAGCTCATTGGCAAAGCATTGTTGCCTACGAGCGTGATGGTTTGCGGCTTATTAAACTTTTGCTTGATAAAGTCCTGCGCGCATTGCTGCAGTTCGTTACCGTCCACAATGCCATTGCCGTCGCGGTCAGCCGCGCTTCCGGACAGGCATGAAGCCCAAGCCTGGGTTGCCCAGCTACCCTTTTTGCTGGCGCGAGAAACTTCGGCATCGCTGGAGGCTGCCACGTAGAGCATTTGCGTGGGGCGCTCGCGTGCCACAACACCGAGAGAGCGCGACCCAAAATCCTTGTTGCTGGCTTGGCTGCACACATAATCGATGTTGGCTGACGCGCCCGACTGGTCTATGTAAGCCTTGGGAACGGAGTCGCCATCGCTGCGCGCAAGTTCTTTGGTAGCGGCACCGCCGGAAAAGCAGGAGTCGTTAAACATGACCACCTGGCTGGCTTTGGCAGCCAGGGTGTCCAGGGTTTGCTTCAGGCGTTCATCTTCGAAAAACCTGACATCTGCCGCGACCAGGGATTCAACGCACTTGCTTTCTGAACCGTTGGTTTGGTAACCATGGCCTGAGTAGTACATGAACACCTTGTCGCCATTAGCAATACGGTTGCGGGTCAAGTCCTGGATCGCGGCGTTCATGCCTGACAAGGTCAGATCTTGGTTGCGAATCCATTTGATGTTTTGCGGTGGCACCCCCATGCCCTTGGCAATTTCAACCGCCATTTTTCCATCCAGTTCAATTCCGGGCAACGCATTGGGTGTTCCAGCATAGTCAATCGTCATGATCAGCGCGTGGTTGGCGGCCTGCGCCTGGCTGGTGAGACCCAACGTGTAGGCAGCAACGGCGGCCAGGGCAAGGGCGTGCAGTTTGGGGGAGCTTGTCTTTTTCATGGAGTTCAGCCTATAGGTTGAGGATTGAGGATTTAGGGTTGAGGAAAGGTTACTGGACATGACGTAGATGGCTGCAAAACGTCGGATCAGGGTTTGAGGGTACGTAACTCGGTGGAAGCGAATGTAAATTTGCCCGACATGCTGCCTATGCTGCGCTCAAAAGCCGCAAGCCGTGGGTCGCTGGGGTCGGCGTTTTCCAGGTGGTGCAAGCCATCCAGTCCGCTCGGGGGCTGGTCAAAGGCAAAAACAAATTGCATGTCCATACCAAATGGTTCTTGCACCAGAATGCGCTGGTGGTCTGCAGTGCCGGGTATGTGACTGGCCTGCCCGGCGGGCAGGGGCTTGTCTTCGGCCGACACCTGCGGGTAGAGCACTGCCACCTTGCCGTCAGCGTTGATGTTGAGCAAAACCAGTGTTGCATTCTTGTCTGGCCGTGCAACAAAACTGATGCGTTGGCCGGGAGTAAAGTTGCCACTTCGCACTTCGGGATCAATGCCCACCTCCAGCGCGCCACGGCGGTGCTTTTCAGCCAGGCCACGCAGACGCTGCGCCCAGGCCAGTTGGCGTACCTGGGCAACGATGCGCCCGGTCTCTGCGGCGGGTATGCCGGCCAGGAAATCACCACTGGCGGCCAATAGGCCTATGCGGTTGCCATCCTTACCCAACTTCAGCACGATATCGGTGTCCTCGCCAGACTTGACCATGCGCAGGTCGGGGATGCCTGAAATAGCCGACATCACTGCAGAAGATGCGCTGTCTGCACGAACCCGCAGGGGCTTTATGTCTTGCCTGGTTGCAACCATGGCCACATTTCGCACATTAAGAACGGCACGGTTACCCAGGCCTTGCGCATCCTCGGCCACTGCAGGCAAGCGTATGGGCGTGTGGCCATAGGCGCGTTGCGCCATGAAGTCACTGGTGGCGCGATGCACTTCGTTGAGGGTCATCACCCCGTCGCCATCGAGATCACCAGGAATCTCGCCTTTCAGCACACGCAGCAAGGCATCGGTCATGGCTCCGTGGGGCTTATCGTCGGTGGTGCCCATTTTTTTGAGCGAGTACTTGGGAATGTCTTTCGCCCGCTCGCCTTCACCGGATGCAGCCAAAAAGGCGGTGGCCTTGTAGGGATAGGGTTCTGGCCGATCCGCCTTGCCAGCCAGGGCAAGGTCTGCGCGCTGTGCTTGTGCATCCTCTGTCTTGACCATCAGGGGAATCATCCTTGAGGGCAATTCGTCGGGCTGGATTAACCCGCTGGAGCGTACCTGCTGCCCGGAATAGCAAGAGTCAGATATGACCCACAGGTGTCGACCACCGGCTTCCAGGGCGCTGAAAACGGGAACCAGGTCGGTACGGCCAACAATCAGATCACCCACACCGGGGTTGGTCTTTGTTGCGAAATCCACCGGGACAAAGGCTCCGCTGCCGTGTGGCAATGGAATAGTTGCGCCATAACCAGAGTCCAACGCACTGGTGCCGTGGCCTGAAAAGTACACCAGCACCTCGTCATTGGCGCTACTGCGTTTTGACAAGGCCGCCAGTTCAGCAAGGATATTGTCCCGTGTTGCCTGGCGATCCACTAAGGTCTTGACATCCTGCGCCTGGAAACCCCAGCGGCGCACGAGCACATCTTTCATGGCCGCCACATCATGCGGTGGCCCCTCAAGATTGAGTTTGGCATCGGAATAATCACCTATTCCGACCAGGAGGGCTATCCGCCTGGGCGCAGTCTGGCCAAAGGCCATGGAAACCAGTGACAGTGCGAGCAATGGCACAAGGAGCATGTTTGCAAGATGCGTGGCAATCGGTTTGTTCATGGGGATGCCTCTTTGTTAATGGGAAATTAATTTTCAGCACGCCGGATTTCAACACGCCGATTTTTCGCTGAACTGCCGGATACCGCTTCGATGGGGCGACTGCTGCCAAATCCATACGCCGTGAGTCGTTCAGCCGCTACGCCGCGTTCCATCAGATACGTGCGTGCGGAAAGTGCACGCGCGCAGGAGAGTTTTTCGTTGTACACCGCGTCGCCAACGGCATCGGTATGCCCGGACACGGTGAAGCGTGCTGTGCGCAGCGCATCGTTGTTCATCGCGCGGGCCAGCGTGTCGAGTTGCCGTTGGTCGGTTGTTGATAAAACATGGCTGTTAAGGGCAAACTGCAAGGGCATGTTGATTTGCGGCGCGCCGCTTGGCGCCAAGGCGATGACGACCATCGCTTTTTGACTACCTCCCCTGTCCTGGTCTGCCAGACAAGCACCATTGGTGTCGGGCCGACGAGTTCGTCTCACGCTTTTTCCGCTTGGTCCTCCCTCATCGTCAAACTCCAGGTCAGGGTCACTGTCACTACTGGGAGCTGCCGGGACGGCAGAGAGTTGGCGCACCATTTCCGCCTCTGTCATTTCTGCTGCGTGTGCAATGCCGACCAAAGCACCCAAAGCCATGAGCGCGATGCCGGTTAATTTTTGGAGCAACTGTTGTGGACTCATGGTGCCACCTCGCGCACGGTGGTCATGGCGGCTCCGTAGGGCGTATTGATTTCAAACTGCCTTGCCTGGATGTGGGCTTGCAAGGCCATCAGGTCCAGTGGTTTTTCAGTGACCACGGCCAGCATGTGGCCCACCCCTACCGGACCACGGGCCGCCATGCGCCAGTTGGGCCGTGGCAAACCCAGTGGGGTGTTTGCGGCGATGTAGTTGGCACCGTCCATGGCGTTCGGGAACACCAGACTGAGCGTGCGGCCATCTGTTTCCATTTGAAACAGGTACACATAACCTGCGGTGGTGGATGTCACTTCGGCTGCGATGGCTTCGCCGGTGCGGAATTGCTCGGCTGAGAGCTTGAGGCCCACTGCCATAGCCGGTGTGGCCTGGCGCATCACGGTGTCCACGCGGTGCAGCAGCACGGCATCCGCCGTTCCGGGGGGATGCACGCAGGCGCCAAGTCCCAGGCAGGCTGTCAGCACAGCCACGCGGGCGCAGGAAATCATGGATGGAATGTTTTTCATGGTAAATCTCCAGGTTGTTTTTTGCTTTTTATGGCGCGTAGGATATCAGTTGCTCCAGTGCCGGATAGGTGCCTGCAGGCACCAGTTGCAGGTAGCCTGAGCCGCTGGGGCTGTCTTGCCGGTAGGCGGGCTGGCTGCTGCGTGCTTCGCCCAGCGCACTGGCATGGCGCACGGAGAGCACCAGACGATCAAGGCCTTCAGACCCCATGCGGAAGTATGCCTGTGGCTCCAGCGGCAAATCCACCGTTTCACCCGCCATGATTTGTACGGACATTCCCGATTGCGGATACACCTGCCCGGTGCGCGTTGCGGACCACGAATTGCCCTCGTTCACCATCTGGTCGATTTCGGCCACCGCATCAAAGGTGGGCGTCACCCGAATCTTGAACAGCTCACCGGGCCTGAGCGGCCCCGCCATGGAGCGCACCTGCGGATTGCCACCGCTGGCATTGAGTACCAGCATGCGCAACTGCATGCCCTGGTAGTTCAGCGCAGCACCCCAGCCACGCGCGGTTGCACGGACACTGCTGCCCAGCAAGGGAACATCGGGCAGGCCCAGGATGACGGGCTGCGGCTGGTAGTCCTGCCCTGGCTCTTGCAGCGCCACATTGAGCAAAACCGGCTCAACGGCTACTTGCACCGGGTTTGCGCGTACCGGGGCGTACACGTTCACCCAGTTGGCGAATGCGGGGAATGCCGGGACGGCCTCGGGGACGATGGATTTTTCGGTTTGCGCCATGGCAGCGCCTGCGGCAAGCGCCAGCAGGGCAGCGGCCACGGCACGCGCCCATGGCCATGTGCAGAAAGTTGCTTGTGTTTTTTGTGATTGTTGTGTCGGGGAAAACATGAAAGAACCTCCAGGGTCTGTGGTGTTGTTTGTTGTTAATAAGCGGTGTGCGCAATGCGCACGGTGGTGATCAGACCCTGCCCCTGCGGGTTGACCAGGTAGGTGGCCGTGGGCGTGTTCTGTACATCCAGGCGGATGTCCTTGCTGCTGGCATCGTCCTTGGTAGTGCGCAGCCAGTTGCCCAGCCAGACGAAGGCATTGGCTTCCCGCACGGGTTCCAGCACCACATGCAACTGGTCCACACCGGAAGTCCCCGTGAGTTGCAGGCGCGGGCTGACGGTTTCCTCTCCCACGCGCAGCGTGCCTTGCCAGAGCGGCTTGGGGTTGGTCACGCCCAGCGGGTTGGTGTTGTAGAGCGAAACCCTGGCATGGCGCGTTGCCAATATCTTCACGCGAAACCTGTCGCCGGTCTGGAATAGGGTTTTGGTGCTTTTGGGAGTGAGTGTTCCGTTGACCGACTCCAGCAGCACGCTCACCGCCATCGCATCGCCCACGGCGTTTTGCGTCGGCCTTGTCACGGTTTGCGCTGCCGTCACCGCCACCACAGGCGCTGCCAGGCGGGCCAGAACAATGTCTTTTGCCGTTTCCTGGGCAAAACCGGCTGAGGCAAACAGGGCGGATGCCACTGCGCCTGACAAGATGGGGGTCCATTTTTTCATTTTTCACTCCTGAGTTGTCCGCCAAAGCGGGAAATGGGTTGGGTAGTTGGGTACAGGGGGGGTACATCTTCCTAGACGCAAGCGGAAAAAAAATGTCAGAGTCCGCCGTACAGTTGCAACAAACCGGCAAGGGTCTGGGGCGCATGGATGCGCCCAGTGGCGCAGTGATTGCGTTTGCCACGGCACCGGGAAAAACCGCCAGCGACAACACGGCCGGGCGCAACGGTTTGTACACCAAGCACCTGATAGCGGCGATCAACACGCCGGGGCTGCGACTGGAAGACGTGTTCAAGCGCGTGGGTGCGGGGGTGGAAAAAGAGTCGGCACAAAATGGCGGTGACCAAAGCCCGGAAGAGGTGATGAAACTGCGCTCGGAACAGCCTTTTTACTTCAAGGGCGGCGCAGGTACGCAGGTTGCGAGCATTGTTCCAGAGCCAGTGGTGCCACCCCAGCCCCCCGTGCGCCCGGTTGCCCCGGTCACACCCACAGCAGGGCAGACGCTCAAGGACTGCGACGTATGCCCGGAGCTTGTGGTTGTGCCTGGTGGGAGCTTTGAGATGGGCAGCAACGCAGCGGAACAAAAAAAGGCCATTGCTGCTGGTGCGTCAAAAGAGTGGACGGACTGGGAAAACCCGCAGCATCGGGTGAACGTGCAGAGCTTTGCCATGGGCAAGTATGAAGTGACGCAAGGGCAGTGGAAGGCGGTAATGGGCAGCAACCCGAGCTATTTCAAGGACTGTGGTGACACCTGCCCGGTGGAGCAGGTAAGCTGGGACGATGCGCAGGAGTACATCAAGAAGCTCAATGCGCGCAGTGGCAAGCAGTACAGGTTGCCGAGTGAGGCGCAGTGGGAATATGCGGCGAGGGCGGGGACGACGACGGCATTTTCGACCGGGGAAACCATTACGACGGCGCAGGCCAACTTTGATGGAAATTACACCTACAACGGCAGCGCCAAGGGGGTGTACCGGGAAAAACCGATCAAAGTGGGAAGTTTTGCGCCGAACGATTTTGGTTTGTACGACATGCATGGCAACGTATGGGAATGGGTGCAGGACTGCTGGAACGACAGCTACAAGGGCGCGCCGAGTGATGGAAGTGCCTGGGAAAGTGGAGCCTGTGGTCAGCGCGCTGTGCGCGGCGGTTCCTGGCTCGACATTCCAGCGGACGCGCGCGCGGCCGTCCGCTACAGGAGCGACACGACGTTCCGCAACAACCTCAGTGGGGTGCGTTTAGCCAGGATGCTGCCGTAATCGGCAGCTTACCCCTTGAACCCTTTACACCTTTACACCTTTACACCTTGGATATGCAGCGATGGTGGGTTATGTGAGAAGGCTGTTTATGGGTTGCCGCCTTTGGCGGCTCGAAAAACTTTTTGGGTTTTTACAAGGCAAATCGGGCTGTAGGGCATGTGGGACATGCGGGGTGCGCTATGAATTGGTGAGATTTTCCACCTCAAACCCGACTAGGGCGATTCGATGCTTGGTGCGATACCTGGGGCGATGCCCCAGGCTGGTATGACATCGCACCTTTGGTGCTGGCGCCCGCATGTCACCGTCTCCTGCGGTGATGGGGAAAGACGTTCAGAACAAAGTCGTGGATACATCTATGCTGAAATTGCATCGTATGCAGCATGGAACGTGCGGGATGCGCTATGAATTGCTGAGTGTCTCCACCTCAAACCCGACCACATTGCGCGCGTCCTTGCTGAACTCCACGCCAATCAGATGCACCGGCTCGCCGCGCCCGAGGTACTTCTGGGCATAGCCCTTGTCCTTGAGTTGCTGCAAGGCTTTGCCTTGCGGCGAAAGCTCCACCACCTTGAACTCGAACAGGAAAACCTGGCCTTCAAACAGTACCGTCATGTCGATACGGCCATGGTTGGTGGTGTCTTCCAGCCGGATGTCCAGGCCCAGGGCGGCAAAGTGGCTGTAGAAGATGCTGGCGTAATAGCCTTCGTACTGGGCAATGGGGTTGTTGGTCTGCCACTGGTGGGGGATGCTGGCGAATAGCACCGCGCAATGCGTGCGCAAGCCAGCCATATCCGCCGCGCGCAGCAGTGCTGGCAGGTGCAGGCGTTGCGTGAACGTGCGTTGCGCATCCAATCCCATACCGGCCAGCAGCACCGTGTTCAGGCTGGTTTGCACCTCGTGGTTGGGATAGCCCAGGGTATAGACCCAGATGCCCGGCAGCAGTTCATGCGCATGGGTCACGGTCAGGTAGCCGGTTTGCCACAGCAACGCCTCGCTGGTGATGGCATCCACGTCAAAGGCCGAGAGCAGTTCCAGGCTGGTTTGCTGGTACGCCAGGTCGGGCGTGAAGAACCCGCGTTCAGCGAGCAGCTTGACCAGAAACGTGGGCGTGCCGGTTTCAAACCAGTACGGGCGGAATGTGCGGCTATCAAACAGCAATAGCACATCAAACGGGTTATAGACGCCCTCGCCCAGCCAGTGGTAGCCGTTGTACCAGTGGCGGATCTCGGCGCGATCCAGCCCCGGCAATTCGGGGGCAAACACGGTGTCGATGTCGGCATCGGTGTAGCCGCAGATGGTGCTGTAGCGTTGATGCAGCGTGATGTCGGTCAGGTTGTTCAGGTCTGAGAAGATGCTGACCTTGCTGAACTTGGAAACGCCGGTCAGAAGTGCAAACTTGATGTGAGCGTCGGCGCCCTTGATGACCGAGTACAGATTCTTCAAACCCTGGCGCAGTTCCAGCGCTGCGGCGGAATCGGTGATGTTGTCCAGAATCGGTTTGTCGTATTCGTCCACCAGGACTACCACGCGCTGGCCGGATTTGGCGTGTGCTTCGCGCAGCAGATCGCCGAAATTACCGGCAATATCGGTTTCTGGCAGGTCAGCAGACAGATGCAACCCCAGTGCCTTGCGGTTGACGCGCAAGATGTGGCGGATACGCTGGTCCAGTTCCACGCGGCTGCGTAGCACGCCATCGCCAAAATTGATGGAGATGACCGGGAATTTCTTGCTCCAGTCCCAGCGGGTGTCGGCTATCAAACCGGTAAACAGCGCCCGGTTGCCCTCAAAAAGTTCCTTGAGCGTGTCCAGAAACAGGCTTTTGCCAAAGCGCCGGGGGCGGGAGAGAAAGTAGTATTTGCCGCTTTGCACCAGATCAACGGCGATGCCGGTCTTGTCCACGTAGTAGCAATTGTCTTCGCGGATTTCACGAAAAGTCTGAATGCCAATGGGCAGGCGTTTACGCGGCAAGGGAGAAGGAGTGGTGTTCATGCAGATGATTGTAGGCACGTGCTGTGAACCAACTGTGCTGAATGGGCGTTCTGTTCTCAATACCGTTCCTAAAACCATGGCCTTTTATTCCCATTAGAAGGGAACATCCGGCCAGACGTTCCCCGAACAGTTTTGGGAACGATTCGCGCCACGGGATCGCGCCGTGGAATTCCAGATAGGACACACTCCCGGACTTGCGAGCGGGAGAGGTGGTGGAGCGGTTTTATGCGCTCCACACCGTCCAGGCGCTACATGCGCCGCTTTGAGCTTAGTCCTGACTTTCGACCAGAACGACCACACATGCTTTGACCGATTCCTTGCAGGTAGGTCAAAGGTGACATGGCCGCCGTTGCGGGCAGGCACGAGGCCCATCTGCACGGTCAAACGTTCGGACAATCCCAATCCTCGGCGGGCGACAAGCGTAAGCCGCGCCCTGATGTACTGAAATGCCTTTTGCTTGGGTGTAATTGACCGCCCCGATTACCGACGTATACGCCGGATTAACTTCGATGATTTCAACGCCTGCACGAAATGCCGCCGCCTTGATGCTGGAGGCCACCTTGTTGCAGGCAAACGAAGATAGGAGTCGCGCTTGCTTGGGATCGGTGGTTTCCAGTTCGGCCTTTTCTTCTGGAAGTTCAGCGTCTCCAGAACAATTGGTTTGCCCGCAGCCTGTGCCTGGGCTGCAAGGGCTACCGCAGCATCCCCAATGAGCGCTTTGGCCTGGTCTTGTGTCTTGCCGTAGGTGATGAGATCAATACGCCGCGTGCCAATCAGGTTGCCAAACCGATCCGTTTCCGCCACAGCCAGATGGTCGGCATTGAGATCGACACCAATGGCCCCAAGTTCTTGCCTGGAAACCTGTTCGACTGGTCGAACCTCGACACTGACAAATATCCTCCAGCCTTTGTCGTCTCGCACGAAACGGTAACTCAGCGCCGTACCGATCCGTTTGACGGTTGGCTTGCCGTCCTTGGTTTGCGTGTGGATACGTTGACTGGTAGCCAGCGCTGCTTTGATTTGCGCGTATCCGTAGGCAAAGCAAACACCTGTGATGTTCAGATACTTGCCGCTAGTCACCATGGCGTTGGGAAGGCGTAGTTGCAGACTCAAAGTGCCATCTTGCGCTAGTGTTGTCTGACAGCTTTGGCACCCTGCCGTTTCATCCTGACTGCCCAGGACAAAGAATTGACTTGCCCGCGCCCTGCTCCAATCAGCTTTCCATTCTTCGTGGTCAGCGTAACCATTGGCTTGAAGATCAAACTGTGCATGAAACAATTTCTTGCTGCCGAAACAGATGCGAACTGTTCCGGCTTCCTGGTCGGCTTTCAGTGCAGCAAGCCGGTTTTGCAGCGTTGCCAAGCGCCGTTTTTTCTGGTGTAGCTTATTGGAACCAGGTGCTTTCGTTTCAAGTTTGGCAACGACCTTGGCCGCTTTGCGAATGCGCTTTCGGCCTCGGCGATCAGTTCGGGGCGACGTTCCTTGATCGCGTCAATCTTGCCTTCAAGTCCTATGCGCATCGCATTGAACTGGCGTGCAGTTATATCGAACTTTGGCAAAACTCCCGTTTGAGGTCGTTGAGTGCGTCCCCGGCCTGGATTGCCGCAAACAGTCCGCGCTCGGCCTTGCCGTACAAGTCGGCATAGGCATCCAGAATCGCAGTCTGTTCCGGCGTCAGGTCAGGGCGCGTCTGATAGGTGCGGACTTGGGGTTTTGCCCATTCGCTTAACTTCATCTGAATATTATACCATTTAAGGGTATTAAATGCAATGTATTATTCAGCTGCTTGGAACCACTGGCCTGTTGAGGGTCGCTTCAACTTTCGGGCTCTGTGTGTTCGGCGTCCCTGAGCATGGTGCTGGGGGATTTGGCTATTTGATGATTTGGTTATTTTTGCATTTTTGCAAAGCAAATCAGGCTGTAGCGCTTATGGGACGTGCGAGATGCGCTATCAAAAATTAATCAATTGTTGTCGCCGCCGGGTAGCCAACGGGTGGACGTGGCAAATCCCCGACTTTTGCTTCTTGTGAGAGTGGCACATCTGGGTCTTGCGGCGCTTGACCGTTCTGGAGGGCCAAAGGCCCGAAACCATACCAGCCTGGGGCAACGCCCCAGGCTTCGTGGCGGATATTTCATTCTCTGGTGGGTGGGGCGATTCGATACCTGGGGCGATGCCCCAGGCTGGTATGACATCGCACCTTTGGTGCTGGCATCCGCATGTCACCGTCTCCTGCGGTGATGGGGAAAGACGTTCAGAACAAAGTCGTGGATACATACCATGCTGAAATTGCATCGTATGCACCATAGAACGTGCGGGATGCGCTATGCAAAAAATAGTAAAAACACCCGGCATCGGGCATTGGTGCTCAAGGTGGCGCGGCTTTGAGATTCATTTTTTAACCTTGCAAATCATGGAATGAAACTCCATAATTGCAAGGATGTTTACTCGTATCATCCTTCCCGGACTGCTGGAAGAAATCCAGAACTCTCCTGCTGTAGCCCTGCTCGGGCCGCGTCAATCCGGCAAAACCACGCTGGCACTGGAGGCGGCAAAGTCCATCCCCAGTATTTACCTTGACCTGGAGTCTGAGCGCGATCGCGCCAAGCTGGCTCAGCCCGAGCTGTACCTGTGCGATCACCTGGACAAGCTGGTGATTCTGGACGAAGTTCACCGTGCGCCCAGTTTGTTCCCGGTTTTGCGCGGCCTGATTGATCAGGCTCGCCGCTCGGGCAAGCGTGCGGGTCAATACCTGCTACTTGGCTCGGCTTCGCTGGACTTGCTGCATCAATCGGATGAAACGCTGGCGGGTCGCATTGCCTACCTGGAACTGGGGCCGCTCTATGTGCTGGAGACTGGAAACGACCTCGTTGATGCTTTGTGGCTACGCGGTGGATTTCCCGAAAGTTTGATGGCACCCAGTGACGCACGCAGCTTGCGCTGGCGGCAAAATTTCATCCGCACCTATCTGGAGCGCGACATACCCCAGTTCGGGCCACGCATTGCCCCCGACACCCTGCGCCGCTTCTGGACCATGCTGGCCCACCACCAGGGCGGCTTGCTCAATGTGGCGCAACTGGCACGCAACATGGGCGTGGATGCCAAAACCGCCCAGAGCTACATCGACTTGCTGTGCGCCTTGCTGCTGGTGCGCCGTCTGCCGCCCTGGCATGCGAACCTGGGCAAGCGTCTGGTCAAATCGCCCAAGGTGTATGTGCGTGACAGCGGGTTGGTGCATGGCCTGCTGGACATAGCAACCAAAGAAGAGTTACTGTCGCACATGGCGCTGGGTGCCAGTTGGGAAGGGTTTGTCATCGAGAACGTGCTGGGCTGCGCACCCGCCATGGCACAGGCGCACTTTTACCGCAGCAGCGCTGGTGCGGAAGTGGACTTGTTGCTGACCTGGCCCAATGGGACGATGTGGGCCATTGAAATCAAGCGCAGCCTGAGCCCCAAGGTAGAGCGCGGCTTTCACGCCGCCTGCGCCGATCTGCGCCCCACGCGCAAGCTGGTGGTATATCCAGGGGCTGAAGCGTTTGCGCTGGGCCATGAGGTTGTGGCCGTGCCGCTGGGTGCGCTGTGCGCGCAGTTGAGACAGATGTGCTTCCCGATTAGTTCTGCTTCTTGTGAGAATGGCACATCTGGGTCTTGCGGCGCTTGACCTTTCTGGAGGGCCAAAGGCCCGAAACCATACCAGCCTGGGGCAACGCCCCAGGTTTCGTGGCGGATATTTCATCCCTCTGGTGGGTGGGGCGATTCGATACATGGCGCAATACCTGGGGCGATGCCCCAGGCTGGTATGACATCGCACCTTTGGTGCTGGCGCCCGCATGTCACCGTCTCCTGCGGTGATGGGGAAAGACGTTCAGAACAAAGTCGTGGATACATCCATGCTGAAATTGCATCGTATGCAGCATGGAACGTGCGGGATGCGCTATGAATTATTGAGCACTTCCAGCGTAAACGCGGCAAGCCCAACAGCCGTCCTAAGATGAAAACATGTACTGCAATCCCAGCGCATCGCGCAAAGTGGCGAAAAGTGCCGGTGGCACGATAAAACATGGCGTTGTATGCTCATCTGCGCCACCATCCAGCGTAAAACTGTAGAAAGCTTTGTGATTTGGCGCTGTGCATTGGGTGCGGACATAGGAAGCATTGCGCTCGCGCACCACGACTTCGAAGTAGCGGCACTCCATTGCCTCAAAATAATAGGCCGCATCGCCTACCTGTGGCTGCCAAGTGGCATAGCACTGGTAAACCAAAGGAGCCAATGCAGTGGCAGTCATTTCGTTCAGAGATTCAATCTGATTTCTGATGGACTCCATCTGGAGATGAAGTCTGGCGACAGTATCCGCGTTCTGGCGCACAACGGTGAAAGCATCGGTCATAGCTGAAAAGGATGAAATGGATTGGTGCGATGGTGGATTCGGTAATGCGGTCGAGTATGGGCTTGTCGTACCCATCGACCAGCACCACCACGCGCTGGCCGGTTGAGCGGGGTTCATGATTGTAGGCATGCGCTGTGAGCCGAATCTGATGTTTGGGTACGGGGTACGTTTTGTATCATAGAGCGGTAAGCTGTTGCCACAGTTTCCCACCGTCAACCGTCCATCGAATACCCAAGCCAAGGTATGCCACCATGTTTCACCCACTGATTGATTCCCGGATGCTGCGTCACCTGTTGCACTGTCTGCTGCTATTGTTTCTGGGTGTTAGCCTGCCATCCAGTGCTGCCGAGCGGCGTGTTGCGCTGGTGATTGGCAACGCCAGCTACGCCGAAAAACCCCTGCGCAACCCGGTCAACGATGCCGAACTGATGCAAAGCACCCTGCGCGGGCTGGGTTTTGAGGTCAGTCTGGTGCGCAATGCCGACCGGCGTGAACTGCTGGGTGGCCTGCGGGAGTTCGAGGCCAAGGCCCGCAACGCCGACATAGCCCTGTTTTTTTACGCCGGGCACGGTGCGCAGGTGAGCGGCACCAACTACCTGATTCCGCTAAAGGCCCAAATACATGGCGAAAGCGATGTGCCCGATGAAGCGGTGGATGCCAACAGCGTGCTGCGCCGCATAGAAGATGCCAAGGCCCGCGTGGGTCTGGTGATACTGGATGCCTGCCGCGACAACCCCTATGCCGGAGCCAGCCGCTCCAGCTACCGGGGTCTGGCGCGCATGAGTGTACCCACCGGCAGCATCGTGGCCTATGCCACCGCACCGGGCGACACAGCCGACGATGGTCGAGGCACCAACGGCGTCTACACCGAGCAACTCACCCGCCACCTCAGCCAGGCCGGTCTGGATTTGCGCGAGGTATTCGACCGCACCGCCGTGGAAGTGGAGCGCTTGACCAATGGCAAGCAAAAACCCCGTGAAGACGTAGGCCTGCGCGGCCGCATCGTGCTCAAGTCCACATCCACCCCTGGCCCTGGCACGCAGGTAGCCAGCCTCAAGCCCGAGCCAGACCCAAGCTACAAACCCGCACAGTCCGACCCGGAGCAAGAGGCGTGGGAGTTGGCAAAGAAGCGTGATACGGTGGCATCCTACAACGCCTACCTGAAAGCCTACCCCATCGGTCGGTATGCCGGTACAGCGCGCATGGCACTGGAGGGATTACAGCCCTCGCCAGCGCCGCCGGCAACCGTTACCGCCCCGCAACCCCAGCAGCCCCGCCCCGTTCAGACCACATTGGGAGCGCATGAAGATCGTTTTCAGGAAAGCGGCGTGGTCATCACAGACACCCAAACCGGTTTGCAGTGGACAAAGGCCGACAACGGATCGGGTATCAACTGGAATGAAGCCAAGAGTTACTGTGCCAACAAAGGTGGTGGCTGGCGCTTGCCTTCTGTTAATGAGCTCCAGGGGATATATGACCGATCGCAATCCAATCCATGTGGTACATCCACCTGCCGGACCTCTCGAAAGTTTAGATTAACTGATTGGTGGTTCTGGAGCAATGAACGTGATGGTTCCTCCGAGGCCTTCTTCGTCTACCTCACGGATAGTAATCGATTCTCCAGTCCTGTTGAGGCCCGTCCCAACCTACGGGCTCTATGTGTTCGGCGTCCCTGAGCATGGTGCTGGGGGATTTGGCTATTTGGTGATTTGATTATTTTTGCGTATTTACAAGCCAAATCGGGCTATAGGCAGCATGGAACGTGCGGGTACAGCTATGAATTGCTGAGTGTCTCCACCTCAAACCCAACCACATTGCGCGCGTCCTTGCTGAACTCCACGCCAATCAGATGCACCGGCTCGCCGCGCCCGAGGTACTTTTCGGCATAGCCCTTATCCTTGAGCTGCTGCAAGGCTTTGCCTTGTGGCACCAGTTCCACCACCTTGAACTCGAACAGGAACACGTGGCCTTCAAACAATACCGCCATGTCGATGCGGCCATGGTTCGTGGTGTCTTCGGGTCGGATGTCCAGGCCCAGGGCGGCGAAGTGGCTGTAGAAGATGCTGGCGTAGTAACCTTCGTACTGGGCAATGGGGTTGTTGGTCTGCCACTGGTGGGGGATGCTGGCGAATAGCACCTCGCAATGCGTGCGCAAGCCAGCCATATCCGCCGCGCGCAGCAATGCTGGCAGGTGCAGGCGTTGCGTGAACGTGCGTTGCGCATCCAGTCCCATACCAGCCAGCAGCACCGTGTTCAGACTGGTTTGCACCTCGTAGTTGGGATAACCCAGGGTATAGACCCAGATGCCCGGCAGCAGTTCATGCGCATGGGTCACGGTCAGGTAGCCGGTTTGCCATAGCAGCGCCTCGCTGGTGATTCCTTCCACGTCAAAGGTCGAGAGCAGTTCCAGGCTGGTTTGCTGGTACGCCAGATTGGGCGTGAAGTAGCCGCGCTCGGTCAGCAGTTTGACCAGAAACGTGGGCGTGCCGGTTTCAAACCAATAGGGGCGGAATGTGCGGCTACGCAGCAGCAGCAGCACATCGAACGGGTTGTAGATGCCTTCGCCCAGCCAGCGGTAGCCGTTGTACCAGTGGCGGATCTCGGCGCGATCCAGCCCCGGCAATTCGGGGGCAAACACGGTGTCGATGTCCGCGTCGGTGTAGCCGCAGATGGTGCTGCAACTTTTGTCCAGCGTGATGTCGGTCAGGTTGTTCAGGTCTGAGAAGATGCTGACCTTGCTGAACTTGGATACGCCGGTCAGAAAAGCAAACTTGATGTGTGCGTCGGCGCCTTTGATGACCGAGTACAGATTCTTCAAACCCTGGCGCATTTCCAGCGCTGCGGCGGAATCGGTGATGTTGTCCAGAATCGGTTTGTCGTATTCGTCCACCAGGACTACCACGCGCTGGCCGGATTTGGCGTGTGCTTCGCGCAGCAGATTTGCAAAGCGTCCACTGATACTACTGTGTAAGACCTGCACCCCCAGGCGGCGTTCATGGTCACCCAGGATTTCTTCAATGCGGTGGTCCAGTTCCACGCGGCTGCGCAGCACGCCATCGCCAAGATTGATGGAGATGACCGGGAATTTCTTGCTCCAGTCCCAGCGGATGTCGGCTATCAAACCGGTAAACAGCGCCCGGTTGCCTTCAAAAAGTTCCTTGAGCGTGTCCAGAAACAGGCTTTTGCCAAAGCGCCGGGGGCGGGAGAGAAAGTAGTATTTGCCGCTTTGCACCAGGTCGACAGCAATGCCGGTCTTGTCCACGTAGTAGCAATTGTCCTCGCGGATTTCACGAAAGGTCTGGATGCCAATGGGCAGGCGCTTGCGTGGCAGCGGGGTGGATGGGGCGGTGTTCATGCGACTGATTCTACGTGCGCACCTCCCGTTCTCATCCGCCCCAGGACAGGGGCCAGCGTGTGCCCCACGCCAAACCCAGTGCAAGCGCGACAAACAGCCAGCGCATGGGCAGCGGTGGCAACCTGGGGGCTGGCGGTGGCGATGGCGGTACAGAAACAATCGCACGAATGGTAGGGACTTCAACGGGTTTTCTGGATGGTGGCTCAGGATTTGGCGGCGGTGCCGGGTCTTCACGCAGGGTCAAATCCTGCGGCTGCAAGGGTGCGAAGCTGTGCGCACTGACCAGCGGCAGGGCTTGCACTACCGCTTCCAGCGCATCGGCTGCGTGGCTGAGTTTTTTGAAACGTGCGCTGGCATCCATTGCCGTCATGCGCTGTAACACACCTTCCAGGGTATGCCTTTGCTGGGAGGACTCTGCCAGCGGCGCCAGGTGCTTGAGCGCCATGCCTGCAGCAAACTGCATGGCGCAGTTGGCATCGAGATTGCCACTGTCGAGCAACTGCTGCAACTGCTGGGGCGCATCGTATTCGGCCCAGACCCGTCGGCTGAAGGCATCCAGATCACCCGGCAGACGGCTGTAGCCGGGCAAACGGGCACCCACATTGTCAAACGCTGCCTTGAGCCGGGCCATGTCAGCACGCATTGCGCCTTTGAGTTCCGGGGCAATGCGCTCCATGTCGTGGTTGATCCACACCGGGCGGCGCATATTCATGCCGGCCTCCAGCGTGTGGGCGTGGTCAATCATGGCCGCTTCGTGCAGACGCAACTGGCCCTGGGTGACATGGGTGAGCGGCAGCACCACATTGGCGCTGTACAGGTCGATGGCCAGCACACCCGCGTCGGCCATGGGTTGCAGGCGGCGCAGCAAATACACCCAGGCCGCCAGCCGTTCGGCAAAGCCAAAGCGTTCCAGAGGGCTTGCGCCCTGCAAGTCACTGGCGTGCGTCAGGCGCTGCAGACTCAAACCCGCAAAGCGCGTCACCAGCCAGTCGGCACGGCCCACATCCAGCACCTCGGGCGCCGGGGCCTTGAGCTGTTGCAGACGCGCAAGCATCTGGCGCTCATGCGCCAACAAAGTGGCAGCATAGGCGGTCAGATCAGGGCTGATGGCCTTGACGATATACACCGCGCCACCGCGCTCCAGCCATCCGTAGCGGCTATCCGGCTGGCCACCTATCATGCGCTGGCTTGCGCCAAACCATTGCACATCGGCATCAACCGGACCGTGGATAGAGGGGTGGGCTGTGTCAGACATAAGAATCCCTTGAAAGTGATGCAAAACTTGAAAATCTGTCTGTGTAAACGCAAAGCGGCACATTACGTCAGACATCTGGCGTCTGACATTTTGCATCTGACGATTTGCGCGCAAAATCGTCTACACCAGCAAGCCCTTGGGCGACCATTCATTTTCTCAAAGGATTCCAGCATGTCCGGCCTTGATTCTGATTTCACCGTGCTTGCCGCCGCAGCGCCTGCTGCCACACGGCGGCGTGTGATTGTGCGCAACACCCTGGCTTTTCTCGCCGCCCTCCTGGTGGGCCTGGTGCTTGCTTCCGGCGTGCAGCATCTGCTGCGCCCGCTGACCGCATCACCGCATCTACATGTTGCCGTCATTCTGGCGGGAAGCCAATTCGACGACCCCGAGCAATTGGCACTGCCCAGCGGCAGCGTATTTGCCCTGGACCTGCGCAGCACGCACAGCGGTACGGCGGACATCTATGCCATCAACCCCGAAGGCAAGACGGCCCCCATCTGGAGCACCCGCTTGCAAGCCAGCCAGAGCCAGCGCACCCCCGATCTGCGCTTGCAAGGCCGACGCGGCCAGGAGACGCTGCGCATCGTGTTTCAGCCCGACGTCAATGCCGCTGGCCAACACCCGGCCACGCTGGTCAGGCAGATCAGCGTTTTGCACGTGTAGGCTATTTTTTGTAGACCTTTTTGGCCCGTATCAAAACTTACATGGATTCCAGCCTTCGCGGGAATGATAGTGAGGATGGCACATCTGGTGCTCGCGGCACTTGACCGTTCTGGAGGGCCAAAGGCCCGAAACCATACCAGCCTGGGGCAACGCCCCAGGTTCCGTGGCGGATCATGTTCGTGATGCCACGAAATTGATGCCTCGTCATTTGAGATGTAGAAATGCGTTGGATCGGGCTTTCATCCCTTTGGTGGGTGGGGGCGATTCGATACATGGGGCGATACCTGGGGCGATGCCCCAGGCTGGTATGAAATCGCACCTTTGGTGCTGGCGCCCGCATGTCACCGTCTCCTGCGGTGATGGGGAAAGACGTTCAGAACAAAGTCGTGGATACATACCATGCAAATTCAAAGAATCCATTTGAAATTGCATCGTATGCAGCATGGAACGTGTGGGGTGCGCTATGAATTAGTGACCGTCTCCACCTCAAACCCGACCACATTGCGCGCGTCCTTGCTGAACTCCACGCCAATCAGATGCACCGGCTCACCGCGCCCGAGGTACTTTTCGGCATAGCCCTTGTCCTTGAGTTGCTGCAAAGCCTTCCCTTCTGGCACCAGTTCCACCACCTTGAACTCGAACAGAAAAACATGGCCTTCAAACAGCACCGCCATGTCGATGCGGCCATGGTTCGTGGAATCCTCCAGCCGGATGTCCAGACCCAGTGCGGCAAAGTGGCTGTAGAAGATACTGGCGTAATAGCCCTCGTACTGGGCAATGGGGTTGTTGGTCTGCCATTGGTAAGGGATGCTGGCGAATAGAACCTCGCAATGCGTGCGCAAGCCAGCCATACCACTTCATTACTGACGCAACGCCCAAACTCGGCATGCGTTCAGCCGAAATCAAGGCCTGGCTGCAAGCGCACCCCGAGGTGCAGCACTTCGTCATTCTGGATGACCAATACGCAAGCGAATTTCGCGCACAATTTTCGGGTAAATTCGTGCTGACCAGCGGCTACCTGCAAAACGACAGCCTCGCAGCAGGCGGTATCTGACAGTATCTGACGTTTTGATGCGCGCGGCGTTTTGTATCATGCGTCCAATGTCCGCTTCATTTTTACGCGAAACCTTGCCATGAAAATATTCCATTTCTCTGTGCGTGTAGCGCTTGTCGCCCTTGGTATTGGAGCAATGAACGTCAAGGTTCCTCCCAGGCCTTTTCCGTTACCCTCCGCAGTGGCTATCGGAACACTGAGCATGTCGAGTACCGCGACGCCGGACGGGCTCTGTGTGTTCGGCGTCCCTGAGCATGGTGCTGGGGGATTTGTCTATTTGGTGATTTGATAATTTTTTGCATTTTTCAAGCCAAATCGGGCTGTAGCGCATGTGAGACGTGCGGGGGAAGCTAGTAAATCAGTAGTATTCACCTCCCCATCTGACACTTTCTCACCGCCTGCGTCTAGGCTTGCATGAACACACATGCCACCCCCAACAGCGCAGCGGTTCGCCCATCAAGCCGCCCCATACTGTGCAACGCAAGCCGCCAAACAACCCGGATAGTGCCCGGCGCCTTGAGCGTGTTGCTTGCAGCTTTCCTGAGTGCCTGCCAGACCGCACCGCACTACCCTGGAGCAGGCTCAGGCCAGCCGCCAGCGGGCATCAGCACACCTGCACAACCGCAAGTTCGCCCAGGTAGCGATGCCAACCCCGTTGTGGCCACTGCACAGCCCAGGCCAAAGCCACAAAGAGACATAGCGCCCGAACTGCTGGCCGCACCCGACCTGTGGGGCCGGTTGCGCCGGGGTTTTGCGGTGCCGGAGCTGGAGCACGATCTGGTCAACGTCCATGCCCGCCGCTTTGCTGCCAGCGGCTTTGTGGGCACGCGCGCTGACCGCATCCGGCTCTACCTACCCCTCATCATCGAAGAACTGGAGCAGCGCAAGATGCCGCTGGAGCTGGCCCTGCTGCCCATGGTTGAGAGCGCGCTTAACCCGCAGGCCCGCTCCCCCGTGGGCGCATTGGGACTGTGGCAGTTCATGGCTCCCACGGCGCGGCGCTTTGAGCTGCGCACCTCCCATCTGGTCGATGACCGCAAGAACCTGCGCCAGGCAACGCACGCCGCCATGGACTATCTGGAAAAACTCTACGCCCAGTTTGGCGACTGGCACCTGGCCATGGCTGCCTACAACTGGGGCGAAGGCAGCGTGGGCAAAGCCGTGGCACGCCAGCGCGCACGCGGCCTGCCGACCGACTTTGCCGCACTGGCCCCGCTCATGCCCGCCGAAACCCGCAACTACGTGCCGCAAATCATGGCGCTGGCCCTGCTGGTGGCCGACCCCATACGCCACAACACCCGTTTGCCCGACATGCCCGATGGCAACCCGCTCGTGGAAGTGGCGCTGACCCGCGACATCGACCTCAGCCTGGCCGTGCGCATGGCGGGCATCAGTGAGCGCGACTTTCTGGCGCTCAACCCCGCCGTCAAACCCCCGCTGGTGCTCGCAGCCGCCACTAGGCAATTGCTCTTGCCGCAGGATGCCGGTGCCCGCCTGGAAGCCGCCTTGTCTGCCCACCCCGGCAAAACCGCCAACTGGAGCGTACAAACCCTCAAAACCACGCAACACGTCGAAGCCATAGCCAAACAGTACGGTATCTCGGCCAGCACCATACGCGCAGTCAATGGCATCAGCCGTGGCATGAAACCCGTAGTCGGCTCGGCCCTGATTCTGCCCATTGCCGCCCCGGCTGGCAGCCAGGCCAATGCCCAGGTGGTAGCCAGCGCCTATATGCAAACCACGCCCGATATCGTCAAGGTCTACACCAAGGCCCATGCGCGCGAAACCTTGGCTGACGTGGCCCGGCGCAGCTCCGTCACGGTGAGCCAGTTGGCGCAGTGGAACGACGTACAGCCCAAGCGCTTCAAGCAACGCCTGAGCGCAGGCAAAGTGCTGGCGCTGTGGGTGCAGCGTGAACAGGCCGGGGAGTTTCTCAGCACGATCCCGAGCACCAAGCCCCCGAAAACCCGCACCGCGCAAGCTGCAACCAACGGCAAAAAGCGGGGCTGAAAGGGGTTGCCTTACAAGCCAAATCAGGCTGTATGGCTCATGGGACGTGCGGGTACAGCTATGAATTAATGACCGTCTCGACCTCAAGCCCCACCACGTTGCGCGCATCCTTGCTGAACTCGACGCCAATTAGATGCACCGGCTCGCCGTGCCCGAGGTTTTTGCGTGGATAACGTTGTGTATGATGAAGCGATCAATTGCCCCATGAAGACAAGTCACCATGCTATTGAGCACACCGAACCATTTGCCAAGCCACCGCCCACTGTTGCATTGCCTGCTGCTGGTGTGTTTGTGTAGCGTATTCAGCCTGGCCCACGCTGGAAAGCGTGTGGCGCTGGTGATAGGCAACAGCCAGTACGCAGTCGAGAGCAAACTGGGCAACCCGGTCAATGATGCCCAGCTCATTGCGCGCACGCTCGAGGCGCAGGGCTTTAGCGTGGAAGTAAAAACCGATCTGCCCAAACGCACGATGGAATTGGCCATAGCCGCCTTTGTGCGCCAAAGCGCCGGGGCTGACAGTGCCGTGTTCTACTACGCCGGGCATGGAGCGCAGCCGCTGAACGGCGGACGCAACTACCTGCTGCCGGTAGATGCGAAGGTGGAGGGGGACGATACGCTGGAGATTGATGGCATTGCCGCTGACCGCATCGTCGAGCAACTGGAGCACAACACCAACCCGGCCAAAATCCGGCTGGTGGTGCTGGATGCCTGTCGCAATAACCGCATGACTGGCAAAGCGCGCAGCGGCGTGCGCGGTCTGGGGCGTATGAGTCCGAGTGATGATTTCACGCTGATTGCGTTTTCCACCAACGACCAGGACGTGGCTCGGGACGGTAATGGTGCCAACTCGCCCTATGCCGAGGCACTGTCCAAACACTTGGCCCAAGCAGACAAAATACCTTTGCGCCGTGTTTTTGAGTTGACGGCCAGCGATGTACGCGCTGCAACGCAACAAAAACAAAAGCCGCGCACCTATGGCGACCTGGACTCACGCACACTGCTGGACGGCACCCAACTGGCGAGCATTGTCCCGGAGCCTGTAAAACCACCAACGCCTGCCCCTGACCGTGTGCAAATAGAAAGCCAGGCATGGACAGCGGCGCAACGTGCCAACACGGTGGCGGGGTACAACGCCTATCTGGCGGAATATCCCAATGGCAGCTATGCCTCAGCAGCGCGGGTGGCACGTGCTGCGCTGGAGCAGCCGGTGCAGCCAGTAATAATCCCGCCCCAACCCGTGCGCCCGGCTGCTCCGGCAATTCCGGCCACACCCGCAGCGGGACAGACGATCAAGGACTGCGACGTATGCCCGGAGATGGTGGTGGTGCCTGGGGGAAGTTTTGAGATGGGCAGCAACGATGGCGAAAGCGATGAAAAGCCCATACACACAGTAAACGTGAAGAGTTTTGCTCTGGGCAAGTATGAGGTGACGCAGGGGCAGTGGAAAGCGGTGATGGGAAGCAATCCGAGCGGCTTCAAGGACTGCGGCGACACCTGCCCGGTGGAGAATGTGAACTGGGACGACGTGCAGGAGTACATAAAGAAGCTCAATGCCAGGAGTGGCAAGCAGTATCGGTTGCCGAGTGAAGCGGAGTGGGAATATGCAGCGCGTGCGGGGACGAGAACCCAATACTGGTGGGGCGATGTTGCAAGCCATGAATACATGAACTACGGCAAAGACGAATGCTGTGGTGGTTTAGCGCAAGGTCGGGACAAATGGGTGAATACTGCGCCACTGGGGCAGTTTCCGGCCAACGCCTTTGGCTTACACGACATGAATGGCAACGTCTGGGAATGGACGCAGGACTGCTGGAACGAAAGCTACAAAGGAGCACCGACGGATGGGAGTGCTTGGACGAGTGGAAACTGTGGTCTGCGCGCTGTGCGCGGCGGTTCCTGGAACATCAGGCCAGCGTACGCGCGCGCGGCCTACCGCAACAGGAGCGACACATCGAGCCGCTACAGCTACGGTGGGTTGCGGCTAGCCAGGATGCTGCCGTAATCGGCAGCTTACCCCTTGAACCCTTTACACCTTTACCCCCTGGAATACTGGTAAAGATGGTTTGAGCGATGCGGCTGTTCCTGGGGTGCCGCCTTTGGCGGCTCGAAATTTTTCTGGGATTACGTCCCGGCAATCAGGTTTGCGGCTACGAGCGGGGAAACTGCGCCAACAGGTTTTGGAGGATCGGCTCGGCAAGACGTTGCTGCATCCGTGCATTTTATCCATCGTGTGGAAGAATTTCACGGTTAATACCCTGAGAAAGCTGGTTACAGCCGGTGCGCTCTTTGCGTTCGTATCAGACAAATCAGCGTTCATCCATTACAGAATGCGCGTGATAAGCTACACGACGCATAGCAAAAGTGGGCTTTCACTCAAGACGGGACAGGCAAGGCATTGTCATTTCCGTGCAGGCTGGATGTGTTTGCATGAGCGCATTCGTCTGTGGTGCTATCTCTACGAAAAACATAGCTGCTCCCGCTTGGTAGATAAGGCATACAGCCAGATTTGCCTTGAATTTTGCCCTTCAGAACGGCTCAAGGCGATGCTGATACCGCCATGGGGCTTCAAAACGGGCCGTTTTCGGGTGTTTTTGCATGCAAAATCGGGCTATAAGCCTTATGTATCAAGCGGGAGTAGCTCTTATATCAGGAGCGCTTTGGCTGTGGCTGGGAGTATCCCGGAGCTTGTTACACATCCAACATCCACCCGGAAATCGACGCGGGTATGGTTTGCCGTGCTGTCCCGCTTTAAGTGGGATGCCCAAAAATGAAAATCCTGCCATCCTGCCACAATCGGTTCAAAAAATCGGCAGGGGCCAAGGCGTGCCGGGCCTTTCATTCGGTGGCGTTGTACAGGTGGATCAAAATCGCGCAGATTAAAGCTTACGATTACGTCCCGGCAATCAGGCTTGCGGCTACGAGCGGGTTCATTACTTCGATGCCATCTTTCATCGGGTAGCTACTGTCCACCGCAGCCACCAGGAGCTTTCTGGTGGCGCCAATATCGGCGGCGGCTAGGTGATACCCTTTGGATACGGTTGGTGCCGAGGATCGCTTTATTTCTATGACCCAGCTCTCACCGTTGCGCATGTGCAATACCAGATCAGCCTCTGCACCATGGCTGGTTCTGTAGAAACTGGCCTGGGCTTGTGGCGCTGCGGCAATGAGCTGCTCCACCACAAAACCCTCCCAACTGGCACCGGCCACCGGGTGGCCCAATACCGCATCAAAATTTTGCAAGCCGAGCAGGGAATGGACGATGCCGCTGTCGCGCACATACACTTTGGGCGCTCGCACCAGACGCTTGCCAACGTTTCCGCTCCAGGCCGGCAAACGGCGCACCAGCATCAGATCGCACAACAGGTCGATGTAACGGCCCACGGTCTGGCCGCTGATGGCCAACGAGGCCGCCAATTTCGATTGGTCCAGCAACTCACCCTGGTTGTGGGCCAGCATCGTCCACAATCGACGCAGCGTTGTCGCCGGAATGCGCGGACCAAGAGCCGGGATGTCCTTGTCCAGATACGTGGCGATGAACATGTCGCGCCAGGTCAGGCTCGCAGCATCGTCTTTTGCCAGCCACGAAAGCGGGAAGCCGCCCCTTATCCACAGTGGGTTCAGGGCGGCACAGTCCGACTCGCCGGGTAGCAACTCCCTGGCCTGAAAAGGGTTTAATTCAAGTTGGGCAACCCGTCCTGCCAGGCTCTCGCTTGTTTGTCGCAGCAGTTCACCAGAAGCAGATCCGAGTAACAGAAACTGGCCAGCGGCCTCGCCATCGCGGCGGCGCAGATCAATGATGCCCCGCAGCACGGCGAACAGTTCAGGCAAGCGTTGCACTTCATCCAGAATCACCAGTTGATGGCGATGCGCCAGCAGGAATGCTTCGGGATCATCAAGCTGGCGCTTGGCCGAAGGCAACTCAAGATCAAGGTACAACGCACTGCCATTGCGTTTTTTCTCTTCAATAGCCAGGGTGGTTTTCCCGGATTGGCGCGGCCCGAGCAAAACGACAGCGGGAAACTGCGCCAACAGGTTGTGGAGGATCGACTCGGCAAGACGCGGATACATCCGTGTATTTTATCCATCACGTGGAAGAATTTCACGGTTGATGCCATGAAAAATCCAGTGGCATTCATTTTTTGGGGATTTTTGGATCAAATCGGGCTGAAAGCCTTGTGGAACGTGCGGATACAGCTATTTATTCGTGAGCACTCTTGGCGCGGGGCTTCAAAACCCGTCACCCTGGGCATATCTGACGCTTGTGCAGGCATTACGTTTTATAGTGCATAGGTACACAAATGCACAAATGCATAAGTACCCCCTTGCACCGTGCGTATCCAGGAGTTTGTATGTCCGTGCGTATTCTTCCGGTTTCTACCCGCTGGTCCATGCCCCAGGGCTGGCTGGTCCGCATGGCATCCGTGCTGCTGGTTATCGCCTGCATTGGCGCTAGCTGGATTTTCATTGCACAGCAGCAAGCCCTGTTGTGGATGCGCCTGGGCACCGGCACTGCCGAACGCTTTGTTGCCGACCAGATCAAAGCCCCTCTGCCGCGCCTGAGCGGTGCTACGGAACTGCAGGCCGCCTGTGCCTTGCCTTTGAGCTGGCGTACCCAATGGAGCCGCAGTTGGCTGCGCGCCGAACTGGCCGGGTGCCTCTCCAACCCCGACGGATGGACCAGCGGCGCACAAGCCCAGGCCGCCATAGCGCACTACGAAACCCTGCTGGCCAGCCAGGCGCAGGCGGCCCAGGCCTGGCTGGCCGAGTTGGATGCCCAATCCAGCGGTCAGCGCGAGCGGCTGCAAACCGAGCTGACCCGGCTCCAGACTCGCCCGGCTGCCGGGCTGATGCCGCTGGTGCAGATGTTTGCGGGCCTATTGCCCCAGACCCCCACCAGCGTGCGCGAAAACCCGGACGCAAGCGCTACACCGCAGCGTGCCACCCGCTACCTGCGCGAACAACTCCAGTCCAGCAACACCCGCATCAACGCCCTGGCGCAAGACAGCCAAAGCCCTGGCGAGCGGGCGCGCACCCTGGCATTGATGGCCACCGGACTGCAACTGGTGACGGACTATGGCGAAGCGCCCCCCGCCGTGCACCTCAGCACCGACCGCGCCACGCTGGCCGAAGCATTGGAGTGGCAGCGCCGCACCCGTGGCTACCAGGAGCGCGGGTTCAGTCTGGCCGACCTGCAAACCCTGCCCACCACCCTGTTTGCCAGCAGCATCCTGCTACTGTGTGTGGTGGCACTCACCAGCAGGGGCAGCGCGCTGGCCGTGGCAGTGTGGGGAGGCGCCACACTATTGCTCACATTGGGAGCGCTGATGCTCACCGACGTGGCCTTGAGCGGTGATCCTGCACTGCGCTACCTGGCCGTGCGCCAGTTCCAGAGCTTTGGCGTGGGCAACTGGTGGGTGCCGCTCACCGTGGACATACCTGTGAACATCGCCGTGGGCACACTGGGCAGCGGTGTGCTCACCCTGTGGTGGCCCTTGCTGATAACCGCTGCGCTCCTGATTCTGCTGCGCGCCGTGCAAAACGGCAGTTCCTGGCCCCTGGCAGTGGTGCGCGCCTGGGTGCGCGGGGGCAGCCACGGGGGCTGGAGCGCGCTGCAATCCATGGTGCTCATCATCACCGGCATTGCCATCGTGTTTCTGCTGGGCATGCCAGCGGCTGTGAGTGAGCTGCTGATCCTGCTGGGCTGCGTGGGCGTTGCCAGTTATCTGGCTGCACAAGCGCCGCACGCCAACGCGGGTGCCGGTTTGCAGTTTTACAACCTGGGGCTGGTCGCAACCGCACTGGCGCTGGCGGTGGGTGGGTCTGTTGCGCGCGGCGACCTGGGCCATGCGCTGGTGGCGCTGCTGCTGGCGGCCTGCTTTGTCTGGTTCTTTGGTGGCGTCTGGTTGCGTGGCGCGCTGCTATTGGTAGCGACTGTGGCCGTGGTGGCGCTGGCCATGTGCCTGATCGCAGGCCATCTGGTCGAGCCGCTACCCCGTTTGCTGGAACTGTTGCCTCCCCACGCGCAGGACCGGGTGCTAGCCATGTTCGACCCGTTTCATGCCAGCAGCTCCGACCTGGCCCGCGTGCGCTGGCTGATGCACAGTGCTGACCTATCCGGCTGGGGTGTGGGCTACGCCCCCTGGCAGGGTATCTCCAGCGCCCGCGTGCAGGACGGTCTGCCGCTGCAAGGCCCCAGCGACTACGTGCCCGCACTCGCCACCACGCTGTGGGGTCAAGCCGCAGGGCTTGCGTTGATGGGGCTGGTGCTGGCCGTGTTTACGCTCGCAGCAGTGCTGGGTCTGCGCACCGCGCTCAAGGCCGCCATGCCGCAGGCGGTGCGCTGGCTTGCGGCTGTGGGCGGCTTTGGTTGCGTGGTGATGGCAGCCAAGGTCGTTTTGTCGGTGGGTGGCGTCACCGGGGTGTTGCCTTTGACCGGTTTGCCGGTGGGATTGCTGGGCTACGGGCCGGTGACGCATCTTGCGGCCTTGCTGTACCTGAGCCTGGCTTTGGGCACGCTGCACGTGCGCCCGGTTGCGAACGTGCGCGGCATCCACGTGCATGCTCCGCGTCTGCCCAGCGGCGCTGTGCGCCTAAGGGGGCTGGGTCTGGCGCTCTCCAGTGTGGCGGGTCTGGGCGTGCTGCTGGCGTTGGGATTTTGGCACTTGCGCGCTGCGCCGGGGACGGCCGGGCAAAGCCATGTGGCACAGGCGCGGCTGGATCTGGCCCAAGCCCTCACACAGGCTATGGTGGTCCTCACGCCGGACGGCAGCGAAGGCGCACCCGCCAAGGACGCAGCAGCGGCATGCGCAGAACTGGGTAACGCCGTGGCCGCCTGGAACCAGCGCCTGGCTAGCCTGGCCCGCCCGGTGCGCGTGGCTGTAAAGAAGCCCGTGGCTGCAGGGCAGCCCGACGAAACAGTCATGCAGCTCACCAGCGCCTTGCATCTGGATGTACAGCGTTTGTCTGCCTTGCAGCCCACGCCCAGACACCGTGACTGCCGCGCGCTGGCGCGCACCCTGGGCCAGATGCTGGAGACCGATCTGCCGCGTCTGGTGGGGCGGCAAAGTTCCACGCCTGCCGCGCCTGCCACGCAGGAGGCCAGCAACGCCAAGGGTTCTGAGCGCCTGAGCGTATTCGACAAGCCCCGTGCGCTGGGTGCGCGGGACATCGACTACACCACCGCCAACGCCTGGTGGGGCCGCCCGGGTTGCCTCCTGCCAGCGGATGAACTGCAACCGTCGCTGGGCAAGCAGACCCAGAAGACCCATTCCGACTGGGCCTGCGCGCAACAAGACCCGCAGCAGCTCAAGGGCTGGACGGCCAATACCCTGCATACCGAAATCGTCACCGACGCCTGGCTACAGCGCAACCTGGCACCCCCGCTTTTTGTTGCCCAGCGCACACCCGCAGGCAGCGCCACGCTCAACCACCATACGGTGGCTGTCGGGCCTGCACTGGGCGTGGCCCTGGTGCCCAGCTTGCAGCAAACCGCGCAGCGTATGGTGGACTGCGCCACGGGCCGCCTGCGCGCAGCGGACTGTGAAGCCGTTTTGCCCAGGGATGCCGCCTGGCGTGAGCGCCACTACAGCGCAGACAATGCGCTGCGCGCCGGTGCCATGGGGTTGGTGCTGGCCGAAGTGGACACGGGCCGCATCGTGGCGCTGGCCGGTGCGGTGTCGGACTGCACGCTCAACCACCTGGGCCAAAGCGCGCAAGCCGATAAGGAAGGCAAGATGCCCGCCCTGCGCGAGGGCAGCCGCTGCGCGCAGTTGCCCGACCAGCGCTCGGCCTGGCTGGCCCTGCAGCACCCCGCCTTGTGGATGGTGCCTCCGGGCAGTTCGCTCAAGCCCTTTAGCATGGTTGCGGGCATGGACGCTGGCTTGATTGCTGCAGGCACAGCGCAAGACGACTATTGGAGAGGCATTCTGGCCGAAAGTCACGAGCGCCTGCCCATCCAGCGCATCGCCCTGGCCTCTGGTCAGCGTTATCTAGACGTACTCTCTGGCCTGGGCTATGGGCAAGCCACGCCCGACATACTCTGGGGCGGCCCCACACAAGCATCCGACAAGCCCTTGCTGCGCGCCAGCTGGACGGCTGCGGCCTATGCGGGCACCAGCAACCTGCGCACCACCAGCATGACACTGGTTCAGGCTGAGACGATTCGCCGCGAAAAACTCTCCGGCGTGAATGTGGACAAGCGCTATGGCGAGGACGTGACCCAGGAGTTTGTGGCCGCGCGCCAGTTGGCCGATGCTTCGGTGGGTGGCGGCGACATCCGCATCAGCGCGCTGGGTCTGGTTGATGCCTGGCGTGCGCTGGATATGCGCGCACGTGGTAAGGACAGCGCGCCGACTTTGCACCTGCTGGAGCAGCCCGGCCAAAGTGTTCCTGCCAAAGCGCTGGGCTGGGCCAGCCAGACTGCCGCCAGCCGCGCCCTGAACATGACCACGGGCGTGACGGCCAGCGCCTGGAAGGGCACCGCACAAGGCGCGTGCCGCGTGGTGTTTGGCGCGTGCCCGGCGCAGGGTCTGACGGGCCTGTCGGGCAAGACCGGCAGCTCCGACTTTCTGACCGAAGAAGACGGCCCGTATGTCAAGCCCGGTATGCAACTGCCCGCCAAACTCTTTGGCGGGGTGTTTGCCGCACCCGACGGCAAGCGCTATGCCGTGGCGGTGATGGCGCTGCGCGTGCGCGAGGGCAAGCTGCGCACGCTCGATCTCACCTCATCCGCCCCGGCGGAGGCGGCGCTGACCATGATGCGCAGCATGGGGCTGAAATAAATGTTCTGTTTTGTTCTGACTTTGCTCTGACGTTTGATGCACCGTTGCGTATAGGGATACATGGGACGCGGCATGGTGCTGCGGCCACTGAATTACCAACCGGAGTTTGCCATGAACGCCATCGAAATCCGTCTTGCAGGCAAGGAAGCCAGCCTGAACCACATCATCCGCACCATCAACCGCCAGCTTGGCCTCTTGCCCGTCATCAGCCGGGTGGAGCTGCGCTACTCCAGCCAGTCAGAAAACAAGCTGGCGCCGCAGATGGTCAAGGACAGCATTGCCAAGTTGCTGCGCGAACATGGCCTGGGCCAGGCGGCGGTGTCGGTGCGCCCGCATGCCGGCCCGATTGACGATGCCAGCGGCGAGCACCTGCTGCGCCTGCACCATGCCGAGCCCAAGGAAGCACCGCCGCACACACCACGTCCCGGCGTCCTGCGGCTCTGGCTGGCACGTGTGTTTCCGCACTGGTTTGCCGTAGCCCCGGCAGCGACAGCGGCAGGCGCAGCCAACACCTCCCAGGCGCAAGCCACCCGCAAGACCCCCACGCTGACCAATCCCCAGGCCGTGGACTACCTGCGCCGCGCCGTCGCGCAGGCCGCAGACTATATGGAGACGCAAACCAACACCGCCATCGACACCACAAGCAACCAGGTGCGTGAAGCCCGGATCGTTGTGCGGCTGGACGAGCTGCACGCCGTACTCGGCCCCATGCTGCAAGGCCAGGCCAATGCCGTCCTTGCCGCGCAGTCGATTGGCGACATGCTGCGCGCCAAGGGCTTGTCCGTCGCACCCACGTTCTCGGTGGGCTACGCTTTTGAGCCGCACGTCGAAACCATTGGCACCAGTCTAGCCAGCGAGACCGATTTACAGGTGGTGCTGCATCTGGCCTTAAACGCTTCCAACGCTTCAATCCAGCCCATAGCGCCCAAAAACACCCAGCGGGTCGAGCCAACGCTGGAGACCGCGTTCGCAGCAGACATCCCCACGCAGACCCTGGCGCCCGACACCACAACGGCCCTGCCTGCTGCCAATCCACCCACTACCGCACCCACTGCCGCACTCACCGTGCGCGTGCTGGGCACGCTGGCAGCAGGCCAACTGCAAGCGTTTGAAAAAGTCTTTGAGCTGCACTATGCCACGCTTCCCGCGCGCTTTGACCGCAATGCGCTGGTGCAAGCCGGTTTTGGCGCACGCCATCCCGAACTCGTGCAGGTGGCAAGCAATAGCTGCCCCCTGACGCTGGAGCGCGCGCCGGATGGCGGTTTGCGCACACACGCCACCTCCCGCCCCAGCACCAACGGCCAGACTGCTCCCGGTACTTCCACAATTCCCAGTATTCCCATGTACTACCGGGCAGAGTCCCTGGCGCCACTGGGCCAGCACGACACCGTGAGCGCCAACACCCGGCTGGTGGTCAATGCCCCCGGCGGCGTGATCGACCGGGCCAGCGCGCGCACCCTGCCCGCGCTGGTGGTGGAACTGGCGTGCCTTTAGAATCAAAAAAAACCACCCACAGGAGAAACCCCGATGATGCACGCACTCAAAACCCGCACCCTCCTGGGGTTCTGCCTGTTGCTCGCCCTGCTGACCCTGCACACCCCCCACGCCCAGGCAGGCGAGCCACCCACCCAGCCCATGCTGCGCATCGAAGCCGGCATGCACACGGCGATGATCAACCGCATCGCCACCGACGCCGCCGGGCGTTTTGCCGTGACGGCCAGCAATGACAAAACCACCCGCGTCTGGGACACAGCCAGCGGCCAGTTGCTGCACGTGCTGCGCCCGCCCATGGGCACGGGCGACGAGGGCAAACTGTATGCCGTGGCCCTGTCGCCCGATGGCAGCACGGTGGCGGTGGCGGGGTGGACCAAGCTCGGTTCTGATAGTGGCAGTACGGTCTACCTGTTTGACCGCAGCAGCGGCCAGTTGCAGCGGCGCTTGAGCGGCTTGCCCAACGTCATCCTGCACCTTGCCTTCAGCCCGGATGGCCGCTGGCTGGCCGCTACGTTGGGAGATAAAGGCGTGCGCGTCTGGGACTGGCGCCAGAATGCGCCCGCTCTGGCCGATAGCGCGTATGCAGCGCAGAGTTATGGCGCCCACTGGAGCCGCTCTGGCCAACTGGCCACCACCAGCTATGACGGCAAGCTGCGCGTGTACCAGGTGCAAGCCAGCACGCTGAAAAAACTGGCCCAGACCGAAGCCCCGGGCGGTAAAAAACCTTACTCCATCGCTTTTGCCCCCGACGGCCGCAGCCTGGCGGTAGGCTATGCCGACAGCACACGGGTGGATGTGCTGGATGCCGCCACCCTGGCCTGGCAGTTTTCCCCCGACACCCAGGGCGTTGAAAACGGCAACCTGGGCCGCGTTGCCTGGAGCAGCGACGGCCAGACACTGGTGGCCGCTGGCAGGTGGGATGTAGACGGACGTTACCCCGTGCGCCGCTGGGCGCAAGCCGGGCGCGGGACGGCGCAGGACACGCCTACCGTCAGCAGCACCGTCATGCACCTTGCGCCCTTGCCGCGAGGCGGCTGGCTGGTGGCTGGCGCTGACCCCGCCTGGGGCGTGTTGAGCGCCAGCGGCAACTGGCAAAGCCGTGGCGCACCGCCCGTTGCCGATTTGCGTGGCAGCCGAGGAGATGCCTTTTTGCTGGGGAGCGATGCCCGCCAGGTACAGTTTGGCTTTGAGCAGTGGGGCAAGCAACCCCATTGGTTGGACCTGCGTGCGCGCAAACTCAGTGCCGGCACGCTGGGCAAGGACACCAACCCCGTTAGCCCCCGCACCACCGACCTCACCATTGAAGGCTGGATACACACCACCACCCCCACGCTCAACGGCCAGCCCTTAAAGCTCCTGACCTATGAAACCGCGCGCAGCTTGGCCATCAGCCTCGATGCGTCCAGCTTTGTGCTGGGGGCTGAGTGGTCTTTGCGGCTGTTTGCGCGTGACGGCCAGCAGCGCTGGGAGCAGCCGGTGCCGAGCGCGGTCTGGGGTGTGAACATTCCCCCGTCCGGCCAGGTGGTGGTGGCGGCTTATGCTGATGGCACGATACGCTGGCACCGCTTGCGTGACGGGCAGGAGTTGCTGGCGTTTTTTCCCCATGCCGACCGCAAGCGCTGGGTGCTGTGGACGCCTTCGGGTTACTACGATGCCTCGCCCGGTGCCGAGGAGCTGATTGGCTGGCATGTCAACCGGGGGCAGAACCAGGCGGCGGATTTCTTTCCGGCCAGCCGCTTCAGGAGCCGCTTTTACCGCCCGGATGTGATCGACCGCATTCTGGACACGCTGGACGAAGCCGAAGCCCTCAAACAAGCCGACCAGGTGGCCAACCGCAAGCCGGAAGCCCCGGTGGCCGTGACCCAGGTGCTGCCGCCGGTGGTGGACGTGCTCAGCAGCGCCGAGATCAGCACCGCCAGCAGCACGGTGGCCATCAAGGTGCAGGGTCGCAGCGCGGCGGATGCGCCCGTGACCGGCTGGCGCGTGCGCGTCAACGGTCAGGCGGTGAGCGATGCACGCGGGCTGGGCCGCCAGGATGGCCCGGGTGAGCGCAGCTTCAGCGTGAACGTGCCGCCGCAGGACAGCGAGATTCAAATCTTTGCTGAAAACCGCCACGGCGTCTCCACCCCGGCCACTGTGCGGGTGCGCTGGACGGGAGCTGCTGCGCAGACCGTGGCCGCGTTGCCTGCGGGGGGCGGTTTTCAGATTCAGCCCAAGCTCTACGTGCTGGCCGTGGGCGTGGCGGTCTACCAGCACAAGGACATCAGCCCGCTGGGCCTGCCAGCCAAAGATGCGAGCGATTTTGTTAGTGCCATGCAAAGGCAAAAAGGCAAGCTCTACCGCGAGGTGGAAGTCAAACTGCTGACCGATGGCAACGCCACGCGCGACGACGTGATTGACGGGCTGGACTGGCTGCAAAAGCAGGTCACCCAGCACGATGTGGGCATGGTCTTCATTGCCGGGCACGGCACCAACGACCCCACCCAGGGCTACACCTACCTGCCCGTCAACGCCGACCCCGACAAACTGCGCCGTACCGGGGTGGCCATGGACGAGTTCAAGAAAACCCTCTCCGCCCTGCCGGGCAAGGCGCTATTTTTCTTTGACACCTGCCACGCGGGCAATGTGCTGGGCGCCAGATCACGCGCGGTAAACGATGTGAGTGCCGTCATCAACGAACTGTCCAGCGCTGAAAACGGCGTGGTGGTGTTCAGCTCCAGCACGGGCCGCCAGCTCAGTTACGAAGACCCGGCCTGGGGCAATGGCGCTTTTACCAAGGCGCTGGTCGAAGGCATCAACGGCGCAGCCAGCTACCAGAACAGCGGACGCATCACGCACAAGATGCTCGACCTGTACATCAGCGAGCGCGTCAAGGAACTGACCAAAGGCAAACAAAGCCCCGTCACCCAGGCACCCGGCGGCGTGCCGGACTATCCGGTTGCGCTGAAGTGAGCCGGGATGGGGCGTTGTGTTTTTGCAAACCAAATCAGGCTGTAGAGCATGTGGAATGTGCGGGATGCGCTATTAATAAGCGAGTGTTTCCGCATCAGACCTGACCACATTGCGCACATTCCACAAACCATGCAGGGCGATCTGGCATGTAACGCCTTGCATCGGTGCCGGTATCCGTATCAGCGCTGGCGGCGGAACTGGACGGTTAATTGTCCCGTGGGGCTGGGGGCGAGGCCCAGGCCAAGAGTCAGCAAGTCCGCCTGTACGGCGGATTGTTTGTCTGCCGGGATGCTGGCTTGTACCCAGAGGTCAGCACCCGTGGCGCGCACATCGGCGGCTATGCCGTGGCGTGCCAGGATGGCGCTCAATTGGTCGGCCAGTTGTTGCGGTTGTGCGGTGTCAATCACCACGACGGGGCCGTCCTGGGGAAGATTCAGGCTTTTGAAGGTGCCGGGGTCGTCGCCATCGGTGGCAGGGCCTTGCATCACCAACAGAGGGGCGACGGCCACGGCCATGACGGCGGCAGCGATGGCCGACCAGCGGGGGATGCTGGCGTGGCCCTGGGGAAACAGCCAGTCCTTGAGCCGGGTCAGCAGGTTTGCGGCATCGGGGGGCTTGGGGGGCTGCGCCTGGGCAAAAACGCCTTTGGCTTGCAGCGCGTTCAGGATGCGGCGTTGCGCCGCTTCGCCCAGGGCGGGCGTTTGCTGTGCTTCTTGCGCAAAATAGTCGCGCAAGGCCGCAGCCTGGCGGGTTTGCAGGTCCGTGGGCGGGGCTTTGCCAGCCAGCACATCGAGCCAGGTGTCGGTGGGATCGTGGGGCATGGTGTTTACTCCTTGCAGTGCTCAAAGTACTGTTGCGCTTCTTTCCTGGCGCGGTATGTGCGATCACGTGCGGCGGTTTTTTGCTGGGCGGTGAGTTCCTTGTTGGGGTCTGCGCCAAAGTAGATGGCAACTTCTTCCGCTGACCAGCCATCGGCCACCATCAAGAGCACAAAGGCTCGCTCGGGGCTTTGCTGTTGCATGCATGCAGCGGCTTTTTGCACACAATCGCGCACCCAGGCGGGCATTTCGGTGTGGCCCAGGCTGGTGTCAAACAGGTTGCCCAGTTCGTCGTCGTCCAGGTCAATGTCTGCGTTGCCCTTGCCACCGCGCTTGTCGGCATCGCGCTTGCGCACCCAGTCAATCAGCTCGTTGCGGGCGATGGTGAAGAGCCAGGCTTCGGGGCTGCACCGGGATGGGTTGGGCTTGCACAGAAAGGCCATGAGGGTGTTCATCAAAATATCTTCCGCATCGAATTCATTGATCTGGCCGTAGGAGTGCCTGCGGATATAGGCCATAAGCCGCCCGCCACAGCCTTGCAGCAACAAACGGGCCGCCTTCTCGCGCCCTTGCACGCCCTGCTCCAGGCAAGCCACGGCCTGCGCCGCTGCGCCGGAGAAGGTATTGGGATAACTGTTGTCGGATGCCACGGCGTTGCCTCGGTGGGTTGGTGTTGGATGGTGTGTTGCCGGATTTTATGGGCTGGCCTTGCCTGAAAGGGTGTGTGCTGGTGTGTCATGCACCCCTCAACGCAAGCGCAGAAAAAGTGTCGGAACCGATGTTGACTGGCGAACCCGGCAGAGGTGTTATTGTCTATCGTGCGCGGTTTTGGCTAACATCCCGGCTGGAGATTGCGCTACATATTATGTAGCTGCTCCCACACGTTCCATGGTACCTGCAGCCCGATTTGGCATATAAAAATCCAAAAAATTTTTCGAGCCGCCAGAGGCGGAAACCCAGGAACAGCCTTCTCATATTACCCAGCATCGCTGGCTAAACGGAAACCGTGGTCGTTGTTCCGGAACGTAGTGCCGTTCCCGAAGCGGATGGCCGCGCGCGCGTACCCCGGACTGTTGTGCCAAGAGCCGCCGCGCAAAACGCGCTGACCACAGTTTCCGCTCATCCAAGCGCTGCCATCACTCGGAGCTCCGCTATAGCTGTTATTCCCGCAGTCCTGCACCCACTCCCATACGTTGCCGCTCATGTCATACAGGCCAAAGCCATTAGCCTTGAATGAGCCTACTGGTGCCGTTGTCTTGTTGTCCCAACGACTTCCACAGCCATCGCAATTTGCGTTGTTTTTCCCGATGTCGTTTCCCCAAAAATACGTGGTCGTCGTTCCTGCCCGCGCCGCATATTCCCATTCCGCTTCACTCGGCAACCGATACTGCTTGCCACTCCTGGCATTGAGCTTCTTTATGTACTCCTGCACGTCGTCCCAGTTCACCTTCTCCACCGGGCAGTCGTCACCACAATCTGTAAATCGGCTCGGGTTGCTGCCCATCACCGTCTTCCACTGCCCTTGCGTCACTTCGTACTTGCCCATGGCAAAACTCCTGACGTTTACCGTGTGTACGGGCTTTTCATCGCTATCACCATCGTTACTGCCCATCTGAAAGCTCCCACCAGGTATCACCACCATCTCCGGGCATACGTCGCAGTCCTTGATCGTCTGCTCCGCTGTAGGTGTAACCGGAGCGACCGGGCGCACGGGCGGGGGCTGCACTACCGGCTGCACCACTGGCTGCGCTTGCAGTGCCAATTTTGCGATGCGTGCTGCACTGGCAAAGCGGCCCTTGGGGTATTCGCTCAGGTATGCGTCATACGCTGCAGCGGTGTTGGCGCTCTTGGTGGCTTGCCAGGCTTCGTCTTCGGGGTCGATTTGGGCCGGGCGGCCTGTCGGCTCGGGCTTGAGGCTGGCCAACTGGGTGCCACCTGTCAGGTACACGCCTTTGAAGGCGCCGGTGTCGCCATAAATTTTGGGCTTTTGGTCCTTGTTCTGGCGGGCCACCGCGTTGGCGGTTTCGTCCAGCAAATCGCGGATGTCTTGCGGCGGTTGGCGCAACTGACCCAAAAACGCGGTGGTGTAAACCCCGTTGCGCCCGTTGCCATCGTCCGCAGTCTTGCCTTCGGCGGTGGCAAAGGCCACCACGGTGGCATTGCCCGCTGTTTCTACCCGCGCCAAGCCCTTTTTGGCGCTGCGGGTGCGGGTCTGGTAGGGGTTGTCGCGGCAGGCATCCAGGATGACCACGGTTTTTTGCACCTTGGCATCGTCCAGGTCGCCGAGCAGGTCGCGCAGGGCCACGCCTTCGCTGCGGATGTCTTTTTCGTCGTTGATGCGCGCTCCAGGGTTTGATAGACAGAAAAACGCACCCGAGGCGGACTCTACCCTGACTGCCGTGGAGTGGGCCGACAAGATTGTGGAACTGCGCGCGCCTCTTGCTGCTAACCGAAGCGCAACGGGTCCATTACCTGCCACGGCTGCACATCACGGATTGGATGGGGCTGGTGGTATGCCCGCCGTACTCCGCAGAACTGCAAGCCGTGTTTGTCCAGTTGCTGTATCCGCAATTTCTGGCCGACACTTTTTTGCGGCGCTGCACGCAGTGCGGCGCGCGTCTGCTCACACCGGCAATGGCGGCAGAAATCTGCGCGCGTGTGGAAGCGCAATTGACCTCTGCCGCAGATTACTGCGCAACCAGCGAAGCGCTGAGCTGATGCGCAAAGTCTTCCACAACATGACGCTGCGCCACGGTGCCTGGCTCTTGGAGCGGCTGAATACCCTCTGGTTTGGCAAGAACCCGGACAAGGCTTCATTGAAAGAGCAGCAGGCAGGCCAAGCCGCCGTTGCGGCCATACTCCGGCAGATTCGCCAGCTCCAGGACGAAGACCGCATGGCTGAAATTACACCAGGAGAAGCTCCGTGAGTGAAACATACGAATACCCCACACCCTACATGGCCTGGCTGGTTTGTCTTTACTTTGTGCTGAGCAAAGCACGCCGGGAAGGGTTGATGTCGCTGGAAGTTGACGTGGATGCGCCACTCGGTGAACACTCCATGTTCAGGGATTTTCCGCAAACGCTGGAAGAACCCTACCTGGAATTTGCCACGGATATATTGCGCATGGCGGTGGGCGGCAATCTGAACAGCGAGGAAGTAGCGGTCTATGCCGAGCACGCCATTGCCGGGCATGCCGCAGAAGGCAAGGCCAATATCCATCTGCTCAAGACGATCTGGCTGACACTGTGGGCATCCATGTCGGGCTACTCACCGCACAGTGCGGTCGAATTTGGCCGCCAGGCCATCCCGGTGCGCGAGAAGCCGAAGTTTCTGGACCTGGAAGCCCAGTGCCGTGGTTTGGACAAACGCGGCTACAGGGGAACGGGCTGGCGCAGGGTCGAAGCGGAGATCAATACCGGGATTGATCGGTTCATGGATTCGCTGCAGGATAAGGATATGCCATGAATTGGGAACATTTCGCCGGACTGGCATTGTGGAACCAGTCACTTCTTGTGCTGCTTGGCCTGCTGTTGATCGTTTTTGCGGGCATGATCCTGCGCCAGTTGATCAGCCGCAGTCTGGCCGTTCTGGTTTCCAAACCGGATGCCTTACGTTCCAAAGGCTGGTGGATGACCCTGGGGGAATGGGTCTATTGGTGGTGTGTGTGGGATCGGTTGTCTTGCAGGAGTATTTGCACAACGCGCTCGGAACCGCCAGCGTGGTGGTCTCCATGGGCGCACTGGCGAGTGGGCTGTACGCAGTGCCCAATATCTGCCTGCGGATGATCCTTTGCTGCAAAAATAAGAGCTTATCCCGCCCGTCCTACCTGCGTAAATGGCTGATTTGATGCAAAGACCCGATTGTGGACTCCTGTGTGCCTTGTCAGCAGCCGGGACAGGAGGATAGGATATTTGGGGTAAATAAGCCTGCAGGCACCGTAGAATGTGCGAGTGCAGCTATATTTTTGTGAGTGTTGGTGGTCGCTGCCTAGTCGTTACTTGGCCGCTATTCCTTGTAGTACACCACCTGATGCGTGGTCACCAGCAGGATGCCTGCTTCGTTCCACAGCTGGCTGGTCTGGTCGAAGTAGCCGTTGCGAAAGGCTTGTGCGCGCGCCTGGCCCAGGAGGTAGCCCGTGCCGGTGTCGGTCAGCTGCTGGCCGTTGGCATGGAAGTAGACGGTCATCGACACGGTGCCGACGGGCACGTGGGTCGAGCGGCGGATGAAGACGCGCGGAAAGAAGATGTCGGCTATGGCGGTGAGGGAGACAAAATCCAGGGGACGTGGCGGGTTGTCGCGCACCCACAGCTGCGACAGGCTGCTGTGGCCGCTGGCATCCCAGACCTCGGGTAGGCCGCCGACGATGGGGCGCTGTTCGTAGCGTTTCACGAATTCCATCGGCGCTTCCACCTTGGGAAGGGGAACCTGGTCCGGCAAGGGGCACGCGGGCATGGTTTCTTCGTCCAGGCTCCAGGTTTCGCGCCGCTGCGCCGTGACGACGGTTGCGGTGAGTACGGTTTGCCCGAATTGCAGCATTTCAACAATCCAGTGCTGGGTCGAGCGGTTGGTGCGTGCAGCACGTGCCTGTACGACGTAGGGTCCATCGGTCAGGGCGGCAGCAAAATTGACGGTCAGCGAAATCGGCTCGCCCAGCAGTTGCGGGTGCATCAGCACGGCTTTGATGGCCTGTGCCGCCGTGACGCCACCAAACGGACCAACCATATTGGCGTAGGCGGCGCTGGTATGGCCCAGCCAGCTACCGTCGTCCTGTACCGTCAACTTGACGGCCTTGTCAAAAGGATGGGTTTTCATGGTGTACGGTGTAGGGTGTATTTCAAGCAAAAAGGCCACCTCATGGTGGCCTCGGTGTAGGTTTATGGGTATGTAGGTGTGGGGCGGGGAATTTTATACCCGCTCAAAGATACCCGCAGCGCCCTGGCCCATGCCGACGCACATGCTGACCATGCCGTATTTCAGCTGGTTGCGCTTGAGCGCGTGTACCACGGTCGCCGCCCGGATGGCACCGGTGGCACCCAGCGGATGGCCCAGTGCAATGGCGCCGCCCATCGGGTTGACCTTGGCCGGGTCCAGCCCCAGCGAGTTGACCACCGCCAGCGACTGCGCGGCGAAGGCTTCGTTCAACTCGATCCAGTCCAGGTCGCTTTGCTGGATGCCCGCGTAGCGCAGCGCTGCGGGAATGGCTTCAATCGGGCCGATCCCCATGATGTGTGGTGGCACACCTTTCGAGGCAAAGCTGACAAAGCGCGCCAGCGGTGTCAGGCCGTACTGCTTGATGGCCTTTTCGCTGGCCAGGATCAAGGCACCTGCACCGTCCGAGGTTTGCGAGCTGTTGCCCGCAGTCACCGAGCCGCGCCCGGCAAACACGGGACGCAGCTTGCCCAGACCTTCCAGGCTGGTGTCGGCACGGGGGCCTTCATCCAGCGAAACGGTGCGGCGCTTTTCGATGACAGCGCCCGTTTCCAGGTTGGGGCTGCGGTCCACGACTTCGATGGGGGTGATTTCGTCGGCGAAGTGCCCGGCAGCCTGGGCTGCCAGTGCGCGGCGGTGTGATTCGACGGCAAAGGCGTCCTGCGCTTCGCGGCTGACCTTCCATTGGTTGGCCACTTTTTCCGCCGTCAGACCCATGCCGTAGGCCAGGCCGATGTTTTCGTCCTTCTCGAAAATGGCGGGTGACAGCGATGGCGCATTGCCGCTCATGGGCACCATGCTCATGCTCTCGACCCCGGCGGCGATCATGACATCGGCTTCACCGACGCGGATGCGGTCGGCGGCCATTTGCACTGCCGACAGGCCCGAGGCGCAGAAGCGGTTGATCGTGATGCCACCCACGCCGGTGGGTAATCCGGCCAGCACCGCCCCCAAGCGGGCGATGTTCAGGCCCTGCTGGCCTTCGGGGATGGCGCAGCCGCAGATCAGGTCTTCGATGGACTGGGGGTCCAGGCTGGGCACCTGGGACATGGCGGCTTGCAACACCTTGACCAGCAGTTCGTCGGGCCGGGTATTGCGGAGATAACCGCGCTGCGAGCGACCAATCGGCGCACGGGTTGCGGCGACGATGTAGGCGTCTTGAATTTGTTTCATTGTTTTTCCTTCATGGATTTGCGGGTTCGGGACTGCGGTTGTGTCCCGGATGGTCTTTGGTCTTGCGCGGGCCCGATGGAATCCAGGCCCAGATAAATTCACACTCAATGGGCTCTGCACCCGATTCGTCCGTGACGCGCACCGGCACGGTGACTTCGCCCTTGTCGTGCTGCTGCATCTGCGCGCGTTGCTCCGGGGTCAACGTGGCAGTGGCGCGCAAGGCGCCCACCGTGCGTTTTTTGAAGTCAATGCGCATCTGTTTGGCCAGGGGTAGGCAGTCGTCACGCACATTCATGCCCACCACCATGCCGGTGGCGGTCTCCGCCAGCAGCGCCATGGCGGCGGCGTGTACGCCCTGAATGTGGTTTTGCACGCGGCGTTGGTTGGCGATGGCAATTTCGACGCGCTCGGGTGTCATCAGGATGTAGTCCAGCCCTGCGGTGCCAGTGAACGGCACCGCACGTTGCAATACGCGGTTGCGTAGCCAGGGGCGCGCCGGTTTAGGTACGCGCTCCAGCAGGCGCAGGGTACGCACCAGCCGGTTGGGCCGTGTACTGGCTATCATCCTAGTTGCGCACCGGCTTGCCGGTGGACATCATGCCCATGATGCGTTCCTGCGTTTTCGGATGCGTCAGCAGCGAGCAGAAAGCCTTGCGTTCCAGCATCATCAGATACTCTTCCGTGACCAAAGAACCGGCATCGACCTCACCGCCGCAAACCACTTCGGCAATCAGGCTGGCGATATGGAAGTCGTGTGCGCTGACGAAGCCGCCATCGCGCATGTTGACGAGCTGGCCCTTGATGGTGGCAATGCCACTGCGCCCGGCGACGGCAAACGACCGCTTGAGTGGTGCGCGGTAGCCTGCGCTGAACATGGCGCGCGCTTCGCTGATGGCAATAAACAGCAACTCGTCCTTGTGTGGCACGATCACGTCGCTTTCCAGCAGAAAGCCCAGCTTGCGCGAGTCCAAAGCGCCAGTGCCAACCTTGGCCATGGCCGCAGCCGTAAAGCCTTCGGTCAGGAACGGCAAAATGTCCTTGCCCGTGGAACTGGCGGCATTTTCAGCGGCACGCCGCGCGATGTAGGTCAAGCCACCAGCGCCTGGCACCAGGCCGACACCGACTTCGACCAGCCCGATGTAGCTTTCCATGGCGGCAACACGTTTGGACGCATACACGGCCATTTCGCAGCCACCACCGAGCGCCAGACCACGGATGGCAGCGATGGTGGGCACGTTGGCGTAGCGCAGCTTGAGCATGACGCGTTGCATCTCGGCTTCTGCGCCATCAATGGCCTTGGCGCCACCGACCATGAATACGGGCAGCATGGATTGCAGGTCGGCACCGGCAGAGAACAGATCGTCGGGCGACCAGATGACCAGACCTTCGTAATCCTTCTCGGCCATGTCAATTGCCTGGTCCAGCCCTTCGACAACCCCGGCGCCGATGGCGTGCATCTTGGTCTTGATGCTGGCAATCAGCACGGTGTCATCGAGCGTCCACAGGCGAATGGCTTCGTCTTCGTGCAAGGTCTTGCCTGCCGTGGTGGCCGAAGGTGCGTTGGCGCCAAACACGCTCTCGGGGAAATGCTGGCGTGCATAGACCGGCAGATTGCGCGGTGCTTCAAAGATGCGCTTGCCAGGGTTCCAGGAGCCTTGTGCGGTGTGCACGCCGCCTGCATCGGCGACCGGACCGTTGAACACCCAGTCCGGCAACGGTGCCTTGCACAGCGCCTTGCCTGCGTCAATGTCTTCCTGCACCATCTTGGCAACTTCCAGCCAGCCGGCCTCTTGCCACAGCTCAAACGGGCCTTGCTTCATGCCAAAGCCCCAGCGCATGCAAAAGTCCACATCGCGTGCGTTGTCGGCAATCGACTCCAGATGCACGGCAGCATAGTGGAATGCGTTACGCAAAATGGCCCACAGAAACTGGCCTTGCGGACCGTCGCTACTGCGCAGCAACTTCAGGCGCTCAGTTGCGGGTTTTTTCAGCATGCGGGCATACACTTCATCGGCCTTTTGTCCGGCGGGCACATACTCCGCGCTGGACAGGTCGAAGCGCAACACATCACGTCCGACTTTCTTGAAGAAACCTGCCTTGGTCTTTTGGCCAAGGTTGCCCAGTTCGAGCAATTTTTTCAGTACTTCGGGGGTGGCGAAGGACTCGTAAAACGGATCGGTTTGCGCGTTCAGGGTGTCTTGCAGCGTCTTGATGACGTGGGTCATGGTATCCAGACCCACTACATCGGCGGTGCGGTAGGTGCCGGAGCTGGCGCGGCCAAGCTTTTTGCCTGTGAGGTCATCCACCACATCGAAGCTCAGACCAAAGTTTTCGGTTTCCTTCATGGTTGCCAACATGCCGGCAACGCCGACGCGGTTGGCGATGAAGTTGGGCGTATCCTTGGCGCGTACCACACCCTTGCCCAGGGTGCTGGTCACAAACACTTCGAGCGCATCCAGGTAAGCGGGTGCCGTGGTCGGGGTGTTGATGAGTTCCACCAGGGCCATGTAACGCGGTGGGTTGAAGAAGTGGATGCCGCAAAAGCGGGGTTTGATTTCTTCCGGCAGCGCTTCGCTGAGTTTGGTGATCGACAAACCCGAAGTGTTGCTGGCGACGATGGCGTGTGGCGCAATGAATGGGCCAATCTTTTTGTAGAGATCGAGCTTCCAGTCCATGCGTTCGGCAATGGCCTCAATGATCAGGTCACACGAACGCAACTGCTCCAGATTCTCCTCGTAATTGGCCTGCTCGATCAGCGCAGCATCTGCGGCCACGCCCAAAGGTGCGGGCTTGAGTTTTTTCAGACCCTCAATGGCTCGGCTGACGATGCCATTCTTGGGGCCTTCCTTGGCGGGCAAGTCAAACAGTACCACGGGTACCCTGACGTTGACCAGGTGCGCCGCAATTTGTGCGCCCATGACGCCGGCGCCGAGCACCGCGACTTTTCTAACTTGAAAACGGGACATAAATATTTCCTGTTATTTTCTGTAAATGCTTGTTTGTTTGCTTGTTTGTTTCAATCCGCGCCCCTGACGGGGCGAATCTGGAAGCGGTTACCACCGCCCCAAATCAATGTTAGTTTTCGATGAACTACTGAATGCGGATCCAGGTCTGCGTGCGTCCGATGCCAAAGAACGAGCCACGCATTTCGAGTTTCTTTCCGCCTTCGACAGGCGTGAGGCGCAAGGTGTAGTCTTTGCCGTTTTCGGGGTCAAGAATCTTGCCGTCTTCCCAGACGTCCTTGCCTTCAACCTTTTTCATACCCCGGATGATTTCCAGACCGAGCATGGGTTTATCCTTGCGTTCGTCGGTGCACTTGTCGCACACTTCACCAGGCTTGGCCTTGGGGTCGAGAATACGCTCGATCTTGCCGGAAACGATGCCGTTGTTGTCGACGACGCGTACTTCGGATTTCTCTATCTTTCCGTCGTCGGAGAGGGTTTTCCACAAACCCACAGGGGTCATTTGCGCCATAGCGGATACGGCAGACAAAGCGAAAGAGGCAATAACGAGTGAACGAAGCATGATAATTTCCTTTCAAAAAATTAGGGGGATGCGATTTGCTGTCCCCCTTTGTGAGTTGCTTAGGCTAAAGCGGCATCAGTATCCATCAAAACCTTGCTGCCAGCACGTGCAGTGCGCATCAAAGTAGCAGTTTCCGGGAACAGCTTGGCAAAATAAAAGCGTGCAGTCTGCACTTTGGCCAGGTAGAACGAATCGGTGTTGCCAGCTGCAATTTCACGCAAAGCTACTTGCGCCATGCGTGCCCAGAAATAACCAAAAACCAGGTGCCCGGCCACGCGCAGGTAGTCCACTGCGGCAGCACCCACTTCGTCGGCATTCTGGAAACCCTTGAAGCCGATTTCGGTCGTGAATTTGGTCATCTGGTCGGCCAGTATCGCAATGGGGGTGATGAATTCGGCCATTTTTTCGTTGACGCCTTCTTCCATCACCAACGCACCGACAATCTTGCCGAACTTTTTGAGCGTGGCGCCGTTGTTGCCCAGAACCTTGCGGCCCAGCAAATCCAGCGATTGCACGGTGTTGGTGCCTTCGTAAATCATGTTGATGCGGTTGTCGCGCACAAACTGCTCCATGCCATTTTGCTTGATGAAGCCGTGTCCGCCGAACACCTGCATGCAGGCATTGGTGGCAATATGGCCGTTATCGGTCAGGAAGGCTTTGACAATCGGTGTCAACAGCGCCAGTATTTCGCCAGAGTCCTTGCGCACTTTTTCGTCCGGGTGGTACGTTTCTTTTTCGAGCAGGATCGAGCAGTAGGTTGCCAGCGCGCGACCGCCTTCGGCATAGGCCTTGGCGGTCAGCAGCATTTTGCGCACATCCGGGTGCACGATGATCGGATCGGCGGGCTTGTCCTTGGCCTTGGTTCCAGAGAGGGAACGCATCTGGATGCGTTCTTTCGCGTAGGCCAAAGCGTTCTGGTAGGCCACTTCGTTTTGACCGAGAGACTGGTTGCCAACACCCAGACGGGCCGCATTCATCATCACGAACATGCCTTGCATGCCCTTGTTGGGTTGACCGACCATGGTGCCAATGGCGTCTTCCAGCACGATTTGTGCCGTGGCGTTGCCGTTGATGCCCATCTTGTGTTCGATGCCACCGCAATACACGCCATTGCGCGCACCCAGGGAGCCGTCTGCGTTGACCAGGAATTTGGGCACAATGAACAGGCTCACACCCTTGATTCCGGGCGGTGCGTCAGGCAGACGGGCCAACACCAGATGGATGATGTTGTCGGCCATGTCGTGTTCACCGGCGCTGATGAAAATCTTTTCGCCCGTGATCTTGTAGGTGCCATCGGCTTGCGGAACGGCCTTGGAGCGCATCAGGCCCAGATCGGTGCCGCAGTGGGGTTCCGTCAGGCACATGGTGCCCGTCCACTCGCCGTGGGTCATTTTGTGCAAATACGTCTGCTGCTGCTCCTTGGTGCCGTGGGCGTGCAAGGCCGCATAAGCGCCATGCGTCAGGCCTGGGTACATGCACCAGGACTGGTTGGCGCTGTTGAGCATTTCGTAAAACATCTGGTTGACGACAAAGGGCAAGCCCTGGCCGCCAAACTCTTCTTCACAGCCCAATGCCGGCCAACCCGCCTCGCAGTACTGGCGATAGGCTTCCTTGAAGCCCTTCGGGGTTGTGACTTCGCGCGTGGCAGCGTTGTAGGTGCATCCCTCTTCATCGCCACTGACATTCAGTGGGAACACCACCTGCGCAGCAAACTTGCCACCCTCTTCCAGTACCTGATTAATGGTATCGGCATCGATTTCCGCGTGCCGAGGGATTTGCTTCAGATCATCGGTGATCTTGAGCAATTCGTGCATCACAAATTGCATGTCGCGCAGCGGTGGGGTGTAGGTTGGCATAGTGCATTACTCCTGGTTGAACAAAGGATCGGAAACAAAGAAAACGCTGAAAAAAACGGGGGCAAACGGGGGCAAACGGGAAAAAACGGGAAGCAGGGGTTTTAGGGCTTGGCACCGTTGCGCGCCAGAATGCTCTCAAAACCTTGATGGGCGCGCTCGACTGAATCGGGATTTCGTAAAAAGCGGGCTTCGTAGTGCAAAGCCAGAATCAGTCCATGAATTTCAAATGACATTTGCCGTTCATCGACATCGCTGCGCAGATGCTGGCACTCCTTGGCGATCTGGACGGCACGCAAGAACGCCGCAAACCATGTTTGTACCGATGCAACCAGCGCATCCCGCACGGGGCCGGGACGGTCGTCGAATTCGACGGCACCGCTGATGTACAAACAACCGGAGTCAATCTCCGCCGAGGTACGCCGCATCCAGTTCGCAAACAGTGCCCGCAGACGCGGCAATCCGCGTGGCTCATTCATGGCAGTATGAAATACTTCCTGCTCGAAGCGGTCGTGGTACTCCCGAATGACCGAAATCTGCAACTCTTCCCGTGAGCCAAAGTGGGCGAAAACGCCCGATTTGCTCATCTGCGTGGCCTCAGCCAATGCGCCGATGCTCAAACCCTGCAGGCCCATATGGGTTGCCAGGCCGAGGGCTGCATCAATGATGGCAAGTTTGGTTTGTTGCCCTTTGTGCAGCGGACGTGCCGCCTGTGCATCATCATGGGGCAATTCGGACTTGGTAGGAGGAGTGTTCAAATCAATTAACCCAGAAAAATACAGAAAAATAGAACGACCGTGCTATTTTGCATGAATTCTGGCCAATAGACTGGATGTTCGAACTCTCTAGAGTGATTCTTCTAAATTCTTCTGAATTTTTCTAAATTGTCTTCAATGTGAGCGGATCATGGTGCCAAATGCCTGCTCGGTCAGGATTTCGAGCAACAGTACATGGGGAACGCGCCCGTCAATGATATGCACGGCCTTGACCCCGCTCCTGGCGGCATCCAGCGCACCGGCAATCTTGGGCAGCATACCACCCGAAATGGTGCCATCGGCAAACAATTCGTCAATACGCCGTGCCGACAGATCGGTCAGCAGTTCCCCGTTCTTGTCCAGCACCCCGCTGATGTTGGTGAGCATCAGCAATTTCTCCGCCTGGAGTACGGTTGCCAGTTTGGCTGCCACGACATCGGCGTTGATGTTGTAACTTTCGTTGTTCTCGCCAAAACCAATCGGGCTGATGACCGGAATGAATGCATCGTCCTGCAAGGCTTTGACCACGCTGGGGTCAATGCTCACAATATCGCCTACCTGCCCCACATCGTACTCCACGCTCGGGTCCGCCTGGTCCAGCATCTTCAGTTTTTTGGCCCGGATCATGCCGCCGTCGCGTCCCGTCAATCCGACGGCCTTGCCGCCAGCCTGGTTGATCAGCCCCACAATGTCCTGCTGCACCTCACCGCCGAGAACCCATTGCACCACGGCCATGGTTTCTGCATCCGTCACACGCATACCCTGGATGAATGCGCCTTGCTTGCCCAGGCGTTTGAGCGCATTTTCGATCTGCGGGCCACCGCCATGCACAACCACGGGGTTGATGCCCACCAGCTTGAGCAGCACCACGTCTTCGGCAAAATCAGCCTGCAGGGCCGGGTCGGTCATGGCATTGCCACCGTACTTGATGACCATGGTTTTGCCGTGAAATTTGCGGATATACGGCAAGGCCTGCGCCAGGATTTCAGCTTTGGAGCCTGGAGCAATGGATTGAATATCAGACATAGCAGACATAGGGATGGGATGAAAAATCAAAAGTTGTAGTTATCGGCAACAAAAGGATTGGTGCGACGTTCCTCGCCAAAGCTGCTTTCTGGTCCATGCCCTGGAATAAAAACCGTGTCATCACCCAAAGGCCACAGACGTTGCCGGATGCTGGCGATCAAGGTATCCTGGTCACCCTGGGGAAAATCGGTGCGCCCGATGGAGCCGGCAAACAGTACATCGCCGACAAAAGCACGTTTGATCTCTGCGGAATAAAACACCACATGGCCGGGGGTATGCCCAGGGCAATGCCGTACCGAAAGCGTGCAATTGCCAACGCTGACGCTATCGCCATCCTCCAGCCAGCGCGTGGGCTGGAAAGTCTGCACGGGGGCAAAGCCGAACATCCGGCTTTGTTGTGGCAGTCCGTCAATCCAGAACTGGTCACCCTGGTGCGGGCCAATAATCGGCAAGTTCAACTTTTGCGCCAGTTCCGCAACCCCTCCGGCATGGTCAATGTGCGCGTGGGTCAACCATATCTGCTTCAAAGTCACGCCCAGGCGTTGGACTTCGGCCAATATCCGCTCCAGGTCCCCGCCCGGATCAATCACCGCACACTGCTTGGTCTGGTCACACCAGACAAGCGAGCAATTTTGTTGAAACGGTGTAACGGCAAGGGTGGTGTAGCGCAGCATGGGGTTGACTTTGATCAAAAACCAAAAAAAACCCGCCATAGGCGGGCTTCTTGTTCAGCCTGATTCAGCTGAAATAGCAGTTTAAGCAGTTTACTTGATCGACAGAACCCAAGCGGCCAACTTCTTGGACTCGGCTTCAGAGACCTGGGGGTTGGCAGGCATGGGGATGGAGCCCCAGACGCCGGTTCCACCAGCAACGATCTTGGCAGCCAGCTTGTCTGCTGCAGCCTTGTCACCTGCGTATTTCTTGGCTACGTCCTGATAGGAAGGTCCCACCACTTTTTTGTCAACTGCGTGGCAGGCCATGCAGTTTTTTGCCGTGGCGAGTGCCTGGTCGGCAAAAGCGGGCATGGTTACAGCGAAAGTGCTAACAACTGACAGGGCAGCCAAAATGGTGCGTTTCATATTATCCTCATGGGTTGAATTGGGATTGGGAAATGGTTGCGGATCAACCGCAGACCCCTCAACGGGGCCGAAGACCTGGTGGTTGACCAGTCCGGACGCGGAGGATACCAGAACTGGATGGCCCGACTGTTAAATTTGCAAGAAGGAACTGCACCATGCCCCACCCCGCTCCCCACTCCGCGCCCCTTCCCGATCCCTACACCAACCCACGCGGATTCCTTGCCATGCTGTTCTGGGCTGCCGTGCACCGGGCGCAGCCAGGCCTGGTGCTGGCTGAACATTTACCCAGCCCTCCCAGCCACCCCGATCACCAAGATGCCCGTACCCTGGTGCTGGGCGCAGGCAAAGCGAGTGCCGCCATGGCGCAGGCTCTGGAAGCCGCATGGCCCGCAACGGCGCCATTGCGGGGACTGGTACTCACACGTTATGGGCATACACCGCCAGAGAGATCAGGGCGCATTGAAATCCTGGAGGCGGCGCATCCCGTACCCGATGCAGCGGGTATGCAGGGCGCGCAGCGCATGTTGGCCATGGCGCAGGGCCTGGGCGTACATGACCTGGTTATTTTCCTGATTTCAGGGGGAGCGTCTTCGCTTTTGAGCTTGCCAGCACAATGGCCGGGTGGCGGTCTTTTGCTGGCGGACAAACAACGCATCACCCAGGCCCTGCTGGAAAGTGGTGCCACCATTGCCGAAATCAATTGCGTGCGCAAACACCTCTCGGCGATCAAGGGCGGTCGATTGGCGCTGGCGTGCGCGCCAGCACGGGTAGTGACCCTGGCCATCAGCGATGTACCAGGAGACGATCCTGCAACCATCGGCAGTGGCCCGACCATCCCCGACTCCAGCAGCTGCGCCCAGGCCTTGCAGGTGCTGCAACGCTACCGCATTGACGTACCCAAGGATGTGTTGCAACGCTTGCAGGATGGCACTCTGGAAACACCCAAACCGGGTGCGGCGCACTGGAAGAACAACACCGTGCGCCTGATCGCCACACCACAGCAATCGCTGGAGGCTGCCGCCAGGGCCGCACGCGCTGCCGGTCTGGACGCACACATACTCAGCGATGCCATGGAAGGCGAATCGCGGGAAGTGGGACGGGTGCATGCAGCATTGGCGCGTGCCATCGCACTACGCGGGCAACCATTTTCCCGCCCCTGTGTGCTGTTGAGTGGAGGGGAAACCACGGTCACGTTGCGCCCACAACAGCCTGGCAGACCGCGTGGCAAGGGAGGGCGTGCAGGAGAATTTTGCCTTGGGTTGGCCCAATCGCTGCAAGGGCAGCCGGGTGTGTACGCACTGGCGGCGGACACCGATGGCATTGACGGCGTACAGGACAATGCCGGGGCCTGGGTTACGCCAGACACTCTGAGCCGTGCCGCAGAAAAGGGCGTAGACCTGGACGATTGCCTGGAACGCAACGACGCCTATGGCTACTTTGCTGCCATGGACGACCTGTTCATCACCGGCCCGACGTACACCAACGTCAATGATTTCAGGGCCATCCTGGTGCTTTGAGCAAGATTACGAATGCCTACACTTCCAGATTGTCAATCAGCCGGGTTGCGCCCAGCCGGGCCGCAGCCAGTACCACCAGCGCATCATCCGCATGGGGTGCTTGCAGATCACTTTGGCGCCGTATCGCCACGTAGTCGGGTTTCCATCCGGCGCGGTTGAGGTTTTGCATCGCCTGCGATTCCAGACTGCTGATGTCGGCTGCCTCCAGGGGATGACCTGCCCGCAGGGTTTCGACGATGTGGGTGAGCGTGGCAAAAAGCTGTACCGCCTGCTGGCGTTCTGCCGGGCTGAGGTAGCCGTTGCGCGACGACAAGGCTAGGCCATCGGGACTGCGCTGGGTTTCTCCGCCAACAATTTCCACCGGCATGGCAAATTGCTTGACCATGTTGCGAATGACCATCAGCTGCTGATAGTCCTTTTTGCCAAACAGGGCGACACGCGCCTGGGTACAAGCCAGCAGTTTTAATACCACGGTACATACACCAATGAAAAAGCCGGGCCGAAAATGCCCCTCCAGAATATCGGCTAGGTCGGACGCAGGCTGCACCTTGAAGGTTTGCGGCTGTGGATACATTTCTGCTTCCAGTGGCGCGAACACCAGGTCACAGCCAGCGGCTTCGAGCTGCTGGCAATCTGCGTCCAGCGTGCGCGGGTAGGAGTCAAAGTCCTCGTGCGGCGCGAATTGCAGCCGGTTGACAAAAATAGTGGAAACCGTCACATCGCCCAGCGGTTTGGCCTGGCGCACCAGGGCCAGATGCCCGGCGTGCAGATTGCCCATGGTGGGTACGAGCGCAGGATGGCGGAATGCGCTCAGGTGCTGGCGCAAGTCCGCCAAGGTATGAACAACGACCATTTCTTCTCTCTCCTACCAGGCATGCACGGCATCAACCGGGAAACTGCCATTCTTGACGGCGGAAACATACGCCTCCATGGCACCGCGAATGCTGCTGGCATCCTGCATGAAATTGCGGACAAACTTGGGGTTTTTACCCAGATTGACGCCCAGCATATCGTGCAACACCAACACCTGTCCGGCGGTGCCACTGCCCGCGCCAATGCCAATGGTGGCACAGTGCGACAGCTCCAGGGTGAGTTCCCGCGACAGGTTGGCTGGCACCATTTCCAGCACCACCATCGAGGCTCCGGCGTCCTGCAGCGCGTGGGCCTGGCGTTTGAGCGTCTCGGCGCTGGCTGCAGTCTTGCCTTGCACCCGGTAGCCCCCCAGCGCGTGTACGGTCTGCGGGGTCAGTCCCAGATGCGCGCAGACCGGAATGCCCCGCTCCACCAGAAAGCGCACCACTTCGGTGGTCCAGCCCCCGCCTTCGAGCTTGACCATGTGTGCGCCGGCCTGCATCAATACCGAGGCACTGCGAAATGCCTGTTCGCGCGACTCCTGGTAAGTGCCAAAGGGCAAGTCCCCGATCAGCCAGGCCGTGCCTTGCGAGCGCCGCAGGCCCCGTGCCACCGATTCGGTGTGGTAACGCATGTCCTCCAGCGTGACGCCCACGGTGCTGTGCAGGCCGCGACACACCATGCCCAAAGAGTCCCCCACCAGGATGCACTCCACCCCGGCGGCGTCGGCAACAGCAGCAAAGGTGGCATCGTAAGCCGTCAGCATCGTGATTTTTTCGTTGCGGGAATGCATTTCCAGCAAACGCGGCAAGCTGATAGGCTTGCGGCTGGCCATGGGGGATGCGGGCGGAAGTGTGCCGTAGGGAGATGCGGAAGCGGATTCAGCGTTGGCGGAAGGTTCTTGGGCCATGGTCAAATGCGAGTAGGATATTTCGAAACCGGGGCGAATACTAACCGCATCTCTCACCCTATGCCGGGTGTCCGGGCATCCGGTCAGGTTGGCGCATAGGCCAGGCGCACGTAAATCGGGGCAAAGGCTTCGGCCTGGGTGATTTCTATCAATGTTTCCTTGGCCAGTTCCAGCAAGGCGATGAAAGTCACCACCAGCACGGGCATGCCGCTGGCCGGGTCAAACAAATCCTCAAAACCGACAAAACGCCGCCCCTGCAACTTCCTGAGAACCAGCCCCATGTGTTCGCGTACCGAGAGTTCCTGGCGGCTTATTCTGTGGTGCTGCACCAGCCTGGCGCGTTTGAGAATATCGCCCCAGGCAGTCTGCAAATCGGCAGGAGTGACATCGGGGTAGAGCGCTTGCGCTGTTTTCACGACGACAGCCTCGGCTATGAAGAAATCCCGCCCCGATTGGGGCAAGGCGTTGAGCTGCACCGCTGCCTGTTTCATCTGCTCGTATTCGATCAAGCGCCGCGCCAGTGCGGCGCGCGGGTCTTCCGCCTCCTGGCCATCCGTGTGTTTCTTGGGCGGCAGCAGCATGCGCGACTTGATCTCGATCAGCATGGCTGCCATCAGCAGGTATTCCGCCGCCAGTTCCAGGTTACGCTGGCGGATGTGCTCCACGTACAGCAGGTACTGCCGGGTGACGCTGAACATGGGAATGTCCAGAATATTGAAATTCTGCTTGCGAATCAGGTACAGCAGCAAGTCCAGCGGCCCCTCGAAGGCCTCCAGAACCACTTCCAGCGCGTCCGGTGGAATGTACAGATCATGCGGCAAGGCGAACAGCGGCTCGCCATAAAGCCTGGCCAAAGCGACCGGATCGGGCAGAACAGGCTCGCTCGAAACACGGGGCAACTGCGGGCTGGAAAATTCCACGTCTGCGGAAATATGCGTCATTGCGTCATTGAGTACGCTATTCTTATGATAGCTGCTCCCGCGCTCTATACGGGGGCCGTGGCCAGATTGGCCCTTTATTGACCCTTACTGCGTATCCGTCTGGTACACGTAGGGCTTTTGTGCCACTTGCGCCGCGCGAAAGCCCTCCCCGGCTGTGCGGTCTATGTTTTTATCCCACAACAGACCGCGCCCCTCACTCTGCTGGGCGTCGAGTTGCGGTTGCTTCGCCTTGAGTTGCTGGAGAAACTCGGTAGCTTCGGACGTGTAATCTGGGCGGCGGAAAATGCTCATGTGATGGACCTCTTGGGCGGATTTTAATCGGCAAACCCGGCAGACCCGATAAATCCGTTTTGCCGCCAGGCTTCAAACACCGTCACCGCCACGGCGTTGCTCAGATTCAGGCTCCGTTGCCCTGCGCGCATGGGCAGCCGCAGGCATTGCTCCGGCGCGAAGCATGCCCGCACCGCATCGGACAAACCACGGGTTTCCGAGCCGAACACCAGCCAGTCACCGGGCTGAAACGCCACGCTGAACGCACTGCGTGTGGCACGGGTAGTCAGGGTAAACAGCCGCTCGGACGCAGGTTGGTGCGCCTCTAAAAACGCCGCCCAGCTGGCGTGGCGGTGCAGCGTGGCGTATTCGTGGTAATCCAGCCCGGCGCGCTTCATGTACCGGTCCTCCATGGAAAAACCCAAAGGCTCGACCAGGTGCAGCGTCGAACCCGTGTTGGCCGCCAGGCGAATGATGTTGCCGGTATTGGGAGGAATTTCCGGCTCAACCAGAACGATATGAAACATAAGCACCATTGTCGCAGCCAAAAAGCTGTCACTTTCTCACTCTGAATCACACAATTTTCATATCACCTGTGATATTAAAAATACCAAAACCGCACTCCAGCTGCTCCCCGAAAGCCTCCGTGGCACGTTTTTAGCCTCGATTTGGCCTCAAATCAAGTATCAAATCAGCCTGTAGACCCCGTGGAACAAGCGGGTACAGCTACTGAAAACATAGTAAAAGAGCCTACCTACAGACATCGCATTGAATCGCACCCTTCTCACTCCGTTCGGGCCAGCACCAGTCCGGTGATGTGCGCCACCCCCGCTTCGCGCAGGGCGAGTGCTGCTGCAAACAGCGAAGCGCCCGTGGTCATGACATCATCCAGCAGCACCACCCGTTTGCCCTTGAGTTCTCCGGAGCGCAAGGGATCGACGGCATACGCATGCTGCACATTGCGCACACGTTCGCTGCGGCTCAGGCTGCGCTGGGGCGGGGTATCCCGGATGCGCAACAGCACGCCCTGCTCCACCTTCGCGGCATCCAGCGCGCAAGCCAGTTCATGCGCCTGGTTGTAGCCACGTTGGCGCAGGCGCTGGGTGGACAAGGGCATGGGCAACAGCCAATCGGCAGACTCCAGCGCAGGTTCGACCCAGGGAGTCGCGCGCAGCAGCAACGCAAAACTCGTCGCCCAGCCGGGGTCCTGGCGGAACTTGAAGCGCGCAATCAGGTCCGCCCAAGGGTAGGCATACGGCAGAGCCGCCAGGCAAGCATCGAGCGGCGGCGGTGTCAGAATGCACGCACCGCACTGCTGCACCCCGGCGCTGACCGGGATGGCGCAGGTAGGACAACGCAGTTGCGGTTGCGCGAACGCCGTCACGCACGCCGGGCACACCGGCTGCGTCGGCCACGCATGGCAGACAGCGCAGCGGCTGGGCAAACGCCGCGAAAAGACCTGAAATAGTTGGCGTATCACGCAAACAATATACTCGCAAGCCACTGTGAATGACGACACTCTCCCCCCCATCTCCGCCAACGCCGCAGCGCGCTGGGCACGCATGCAGCCAAGCGCCTCGCCGTGGCTGCACGAGGAAGTGGCACGCCGCATGGAACAGCGCCTCGAATGGATCGTTGCGCAACCGCAGACCTGGATTCACTGGGAGCCGTTGCGCGGCGGGCTGCAGGCCCAATCCCTGATTACAAAACGTTATCCAAAATCCAGGGCTTTTGTGCTTTCAGCGCTTACAGGACAAGCGGGAGTAGCTATTAAATCAATAGAAAAAATATCTCCCGCATGGTGGAATCCTGCCCGCTGGACTGCGGCACCCGTGCACTACGGCGCACCGACCCAGCCCGTGAACATGCTGTGGGCGAACATGGCGCTGCACATGGCTGCCGATCCACAGGCGCTGCTGGCGCAATGGCACGAACTGCTGGCGCCAGATGGTTTTGTGATGTTTTCTTGCCTGGGGCCGCATACCCTGCGCGCGTTGCATGCCGTGTACGCCGCCCACGGCTGGCCGGCGCCGACGCACACCTTCACCGACATGCACGACTGGGGCGACATGCTGGTGCAGGCCGGTTTTGCCGATCCGGTCATGGATACGGAGCAGCTCTACCTGACTTTTGCCACCCCCCAACGCCTGCTGACCGAACTGCGCGAACTCGGGCGCAACCTGCACCCGCAACGCTTCGCCGCCCTGCGCGGCAGGCGCTGGCTGCAGCAATTGCACGCCGCCTTGCACGACCATCTGAGTGACCCCGCCGAAGAGGGACGGCTGAAGCTGGGTTTTGAAATCATCTACGGACACGCCATCAAACCCACTGCGCGCATGGCCGTACAAGCCCAAAGCCACATTTCCCTGCAACAGATGCGCACCACACTGGGCCTGGGGCGCAAGCTATAAAAAACCATACCGCCAGCAATGCCTCAAGAGATGGCGCCTGCATGTCGATAGTCAACACAACAGCACAGTTCAGGAGAGCACCATGCGTTTTGTTGTCATTTACAAGGGTATGCGCCACTTCACAGGTAGCCTTGCTGCCGCCATGTTGTATCTGGAAACCAACTGGAATTCGGTCACGGATGCCTACGAAATTGGCGTCAAGCTCGTTCCTGTCCATACGCGCTGATGTGTGGCTGCCGCTGCACTCGGTTAAACTTCGCCGCGTACGCGACTGGCGATAGGTGTCCGGCTTTGGGCATTGACGTGGAAAAAGCACCACGGGGAAGCGTGCCGCAGCACCCGCACGGGTCACTGCGTTTGGCCGTTCGCCTGGGCAGCCCTTGTCTCATTGTCATTGAGTATGTATGAACAAGGTTCATTGTCGTTAATGTCGTTAAGGACTGCCATGTACCACCGAAATATTCAAGTCGAACAAACCGATCCCGAACTGTGGGCCGCGATTCTGGCGGAAAACACCCGCCAGGAGCACCACATCGAGCTGATTGCCAGCGAAAACTACGCTTCTCCCGCCGTCATGGCGGCGCAGGGAAGCCAGCTGACCAATAAGTATGCCGAAGGGTATCCCGGCAAGCGCTACTACGGCGGCTGCGAGCACGTGGATGTGGCCGAGCTGTTGGCCATAGAGCGTGTCAAGCAACTGTTTGGTGCCGATTGCGCCAATGTGCAAGCGCATTGTGGCGCCTCGGCCAACGAGGCGGTGTTTCTGGCGTTTCTCAAGCCTGGCGACACGATCATGGGAATGAGTCTGGCCGAAGGGGGTCACCTGACCCACGGCATGGCCTTGAATATGAGTGGCAAATGGTTCAATGTCGTGAGCTACGGGCTGAATGCACAAGAAGCCATTGACTACGAGGCCATGGAGCGCAAAGCGCATGAAACTCGCCCCAAGCTGATCATCGCTGGCGCCAGCGCTTACTCGTTGGCCATTGACTTTGAACGCATTTCCAGGGTTGCCAGGGATGTTGGCGCCATTTTTATGGTAGATATGGCCCATTACGCAGGCTTGATTGCGGCGGGTCTTTACCCGAATCCCGTGCCCCATGCGGATGTGGTCACCAGCACGACCCACAAGAGCCTGCGCGGGCCACGTGGTGGCATCATCCTGATGAAATCCCAGCACGAAAAGGCCATCAACAGCGCAGTTTTTCCGGGTCTGCAAGGCGGCCCGCTCATGCACGTGATTGCGGCCAAGGCGGTGGCGTTCAAGGAAGCACTCAGCCCGGAATTCAAAGCGTACCAGCAACAGGTGATCAAAAACGCCCAGATCGTGGCCCGGACGCTGACCGAGCGCGGCTTGCGCATCGTCAGTGGCCGCACCGAAAGCCACCTCATGCTGGTTGACTTGCGCGCCAAGGGCATTACCGGCAAGGAGGCCGAGGCGGTGCTGGGCAGTGCGCATATGACCATCAACAAGAACGCCATCCCGAATGATCCGGAAAAACCCATGGTCACCAGCGGTGTGCGCATTGGCACCCCTGCCATGACCACACGCGGCTTCAAGGATGAGGAAGCGCGCACGACAGCCAACCTGATTGCCGATGTACTGGATAACCCGCGCGACAGCGCCACGATTGACGCCGTGCGCGCCAAGGTGCACACCCTGACAGCGCGTTTCCCGGTATATGGCTGAGGTGTGCGAGCGCCACATCATTACGTTGCCATATTTGCATGATTGCAACAAGCTAGCGGGTTTTCTATAAACCTGTTGTGTATATGGGTAAACTGTTTACCCATGTGCCAATTACTCGGGATGAACAGCCACTTGCCGGCCAGCCTGACGCTGAGTTTTACCGGCTTTTCGCAGCGTGGCGGCTGCACCGACCACCATGCCGATGGTTGGGGGATTGCTTTTTTCGGTGCCGATGGGGGTGCTCCTGGCAAGGGCGTGCGCTGCTACGTGGACAGCGAGAGCGCGGCCACCTCGCCCATGGCAAAAATGCTGTGTTCTTACCCCATCAAGAGCCACAACGTCGTGGCCCACGTGCGCAAGGCGACCGTGGGGGCGATCACGCTGGAAAACAGCCATCCTTTTGTGCGTGAACTCTGGGGGCGTTACTGGGTTTTTGCCCATAACGGCGATCTCAAGGACTTCCACCCCCGGCTGCATGGCAGTTTTCATCCGGTCGGCAAAACCGACAGCGAGCTGGCGTTTTGCTGGCTGCTGCAAGAGTTGTCCAAGTCCCATGCCGGTGTGCCCAGCGTGGCGGAGCTGAGTCTGACGCTGCGTGAACTGGTGCCGCAAATTGCCAGGCACGGGACGTTCAACTTTTTGCTCAGTAACGGCCAGGCCATGTGGACACATTGCAGCACCAAACTGCATTACCTGGTACGCCAGTACCCGTTTGCCGAAGTGCAACTGAAAGACGAAGACCTGTACGTCGATCTGGCTGAGCTCAACGGTCCCGATGACCGTCTGGCCATCGTTGTCACCGAGCCGCTGACCACCAACGAAGTCTGGACGCCGTTTGAGCCAGGCGAGTTCAAGGTGTTTGTCGATGGCAGTCTGATGGACTGACGATCTCATACTGTGCCGGAAAAGAGGTATCCTCGGGTGCCGCAGCGCACCCATTGATTCCCCTGGCATGACCCCCACACTTTTGCACCATATCCACCTGGCGGCACCGCTTTTCATGCTGGTGGGCGTGGGCTATGCGCTGATGGTCTGGGGCAAATGGCCCAAGGCTGACGCCGATGCGTTGTCGCGCTTTGTGTTTTCCGTCGCCTTGCCCGCCATGCTGTTTCACCTGATGAGCGATCTGTCGCGCTTGCCGCCGGTGGATGCGCGTTTGTTGCTGGCATTTTTTGGCTCCTGCCTGATCGTGTTTGTTATCGGGCGCGTGGTTGCTTGGCGGTTTTTTCGTCTGGACGGCGTTTCGCAGTCGGTGTTTGCACTCGGCGGCGTATTTTCCAACAACGTGTTATTGGGCCTTCCCCTGGCCAAGGTGACGCTGGGCGATGCGGCGCTGCCCTCGGTGGCGCTGGTGCTGGTATTCAATGCCCTGATCCTGTGGACCCTGGTGACAGTATCCGTTGAATGGGCGCGGCATGGCAGCTTGTCGTTGGCAGGTTTTACCAAAACGGCCAAAGGAGTCGCAACCAACCCGATTGTGGCTGCCATCGTCACGGGGACGCTGTTTGGTCTGACCGGCTGGTCCTTGCCGATGCTCATCGAGAGCCCTTTGTCCATGCTGGCGCAGGCAGCGGCCCCCATGGCCTTGCTGGCACTGGGCATGGGTCTGGCCGACTTTGATATGCGTTCCGAATGGAAAATCAGTGCCGCCATCTGCGTTCTCAAGTTATTGATTCAACCGCTGGTCATCTGGTGTCTGGCCGGGTATCTGGGCTTGCCCCCCATGGAAACCAAGGTGGTGGTGCTGCTGGGTTCCATCGCCGTGGGCGCCAATGTGTACCTGATGTCGCGCCATTTCAAGGTGCTGGAAGGCCCGGTGGCGGCCAGTCTGGTGCTATCAACCGCGCTGGCATCGCTGACTACCCCGCTGGCCCTGACACTGCTGAGTCTGAAAATCCGATGATTGCCTCTCCACCCTCCCCCACATCCGCCACATCCCCCCTTGTCGAATTTCGCCAGCTGCATTTTCGTTATGACGTTCCCTGGGTTCTGCGTGATGTGTCGTTTCATATCCCCAGGGGAAAGGTAACTGCGCTAATCGGCCCCATGGGCAGCGGCAAAACGACCACCTTGCGTTTGATCGGCGGTGGCTACCGTGCGCAATCGGGTGTGGCCTTGTTTGACGGCCAGGACATCGGGCAGATGGAGCAAGAGCAGCTGTATGCGGCAAGGCGCCGCATGGGCATGCTGTTCCAGTTTGGTGCCTTGCTGGCGGATTTGAGTGTGTTCGAGAACGTGGCCTTCCCCTTGCGCGAGCACACCGAGCTGAGTGACACCCTGATTCGTGACATCGTGCTTATGAAGCTCAATGCCGTGGGCTTGCGTGGCGCGCGGGACCTGATGCCCAGCGAAGTCTCCGGTGGTATGGCGCGGCGCATCGCCCTGGCGCGGGCCATTGCCCTGGACCCCGAACTGGTGATGTACGATGAACCGTTTTCCGGCCTGGACCCGATCTCGCTGCGCACCGCCGCGCACCTGATCCGCCAACTCAACGACTCCATGGGTTTGACCAGTATTTTTGTCTCCCACGAAATCAGGCACACCCTGGAAATTGCCGACCATGTGATTGTTCTGGCCAATGGCACGGTTGTCGCGCAGGGGCCGGCTGACAGTATCCGCGCAAGTACCGACCCATTTGTAGTCCAATATGTGCAGGCACGCCCCGATGGTCCGGTGCGTTTTCATTACCCTGGTCGCACCATGACAGAAGATTTTGGATTGTGAAGCCGATGGCATTGATGTCAAAAGAAGAATCGGGGCTGCGCGCCGCCGAAGGTTATGCCGGTGACGTGACACCCGTCCTGGCCTATACGTGGTGGCAGTCCGAAGATGCGGTGCTGGTTGATGTGCGCACCGATGCCGAACGTGAATGGGTCGGTTTTATTCCCGACACGCTCCATGTGCACTGGAAACAGTGGCCGGGAATGGAGCTGAACGCGGACTTTGACGCGGAGCTGCTGGCTGCGGTTGCACAAGGGAAAAAAGTGCTCTTCATCTGCCGCAGTGGCATACGTTCTGCTGCAGCTGCCCGGCGCGCCACGGAATTGGGGCTGGAAGCGTACAACGTCCTGGAGGGTTTTGAAGGCGATCTGGATGCCCAGTCGCACCGTGGCACCCTCGGTGGCTGGCGTATGCGTGGCCTGCCCTGGCAGCAGGGATAATCGCGCATGACTTTTTTAGCCCTGGATATTGGCAATACCCGCCTGAAGTGGGCACTCTACGCTGCCCCACGCCCCCATGCCCCGCTCCTGGCGCAAGGGGCCGAGTTTCTTGAGAATATTGACAAATTGGCAGATGGCCCCTGGCGTGGACTGGCCGCACCGCAGCACATTCTGGGCTGTGTGGTGGCCGCAGACGGCATCAAGTTGCGGTTGCTGGAACAAATCGAGTTGTGGGATGTAGTGCCGCAATGGGTGGTCGCCAGCGAAGCCGAGGCTGGCTTGCGCAATGGCTATGACCACCCCACCCGTCTGGGAGCCGACCGCTGGGTTGCAATGATTGGCGCTTACCACCACATGCTGGCCCAGGGCGTGCCGCGTCCCATGGTTCTGGTCATGGTGGGAACGGCGGTGACGGTCGAGGCGATTGACGCACACGGTAAATTTCTGGGCGGGCTGATTTTGCCAGGCCACGGCATCATGCTGCGCGCGCTGGAGTCCGGCACCGCCGGTTTGCACGTCCCCACCGGAGATGTAACGCCGTTTCCCACCAACACCAGCGATGCGCTGACCAGCGGGGGAACCTATGCCATCGCCGGCGCCGTGGAATGCATGGTGCAGCACGTGCGCAGCCGCCATGGTGCCGATCCCCTGTGCCTCATGACCGGCGGTGCCGCCTGGAAGATGGCACCCGCCATGACCCGGCCTTTCGAGTTGGTGGATAACCTCATTTTCGATGGTTTGCTGCAAATGGCCGCTCGGCGCTTTGAGGGGTCTTGACAGCAAGATTTTTTCGACCCAACGCATCATTCATTATTCGTCAGGTCAGCGCAATGACCCGGTTGCGGCCTTCGTTCTTGCTGCGGTAGAGCGCCATATCGGCACGGGAAAAGGCTTCAGCCAGGGTGTCTTCGGGGCAGCGATGGTGCGGATACGTTCCATAACGACGGTTGCGGCGGAAAGGTCGGTATCCGGCATCAGCAGGATAAATTTCTCTCCACCCCAGCGGGCCAGTGCATCGGCTTCCCGCAGACCCTCCTGGAGCAGTCGGCTGACCGCAACCAGCACCTGATCGCCCAGCGCATGGCCGTACTTGTCGTTGATATTCTTGAAAAAAGACCTTTACCGTCGCTGTGCTTGTCCCCGGTTGCACGGCCTGAGTGCTTTGCCTGCTTTGCGAATGTGTCTGTGAGTGCCATACCTGCCCCCGTGTTGGTATCTGAAAATGTTGGCATGGCATGGTACATCGTGATATTGCGCTAGACAAGAAAAAACCCGCTTACCTATGAAGGCAGCGGGTTTTAGGACGGTGTGAAACGTTATGAAATGGCAATTTGGTAGGCCGTGTAGGACTTGAACCTACGACCAAAGGATTCAGGTTGGTGTGGGTTTCCCCACTCCCCGGACTATTTCATCACCCACAGCCAAACTGTTGGGGTGCTGGGCGCTCGTGGAGCGATTATTGGATGGCTCCTCACGCTCTAGTCTCTGCACCTTCCCGCCTACTGGTTCTTTGAAACCTGCCTTCGGCGGGCTTGGCTCAAGGTTGCCTTGGCTTTCGCTTTAGGGTTCCTTGAGTTCACCCAGTTTTCCAACAGGGATTACTCCCTGTGGTCACCATTTGTTTGATGAGTCCTCTGCTCTGACCAACTGAGCTAACGGCCCATTTCTCTAGTCTGATAATACACACACGGTGACCATTGTAATAGCCTGCCGTCTTACTTCGGCGACCGATCCGATGGCTTGCAAGCGGAAATATTGCAGGGATGCATTTTTTTCACGGCAACTGGTGTTGTAATAACGTCCGTTTTCGCTGCTTTGTATCCCCGTTGATCAGGTGGGGTAGAGTCGCGTAAATCTTTCCAACTCTTGTTGCTTGCAAAAGCACGGTGGTTTTTTTAAAACGAGGGACTTGTAATGATAGTTTTTGGTAATTTGACTTTTTCTCCCGACAGCGCCATGTCCGTGGCCGAGGCTTACTCACACGTCGTACCCACGCCTGGGTACATGAAGGTTATTGGTCCGTATATCCGCAGCAACATAGAAGCCGGCATAGCGACCAAGACAATTTACGAATTTGACGATGCCATGCTCGACGATGCGGTTGCCTATTTGACACAACGCTACACAAAATTCGGCGAGATTCCGGGGGTTACAGCGACTTTCGAAGAGTGGCTTGGTGTGGCCTCCGCGCTTAAAGTTCTGGAAGAGACGCACTCAATCACCGAATCGCTGGAAATCATTTCCTTCCGTATCTGATCAACCCCTAAGACTAATGAATGGAGACTTCAATGGACATGAAAGTGGACGCAAAACAGGCAAGCATTTACACGGACGTGGAAAAATGCGTCGATGCCATCATTGCCAAAGTTGGCAAGAACATTGTTTTTGGCATGCCTTTGGGGCTGGGTAAACCGAATCACCTCATCAACGCCCTGTATAAACGGGCCAAGGTGGATAGCACCATCAACTTGCGGATCATGACGGCGCTGTCGCTGGAAGTTCCCAAAGGTGCGAGCGAACTGGAGCGCAATTTTCTGGAGCCCTTTGCCAAACGGGTGTGGGGCAACTATCCGGCGTTGGCCTACTTGGCGGATGTCAATAAAAACACGCTACCGCCCAACGTACAGGTGTCCGAGTTTTTCATGAAGGCCGGTGTCTATCTGAACAACGCGGTAGAGCAGCAGAACTACATCAGCAGCAACTACACCCACATCGCACGTGACATGCTGGAAAACGGTGTTAATGTACTGGCGCAAATCGTTGCCAAGAAAACCATCAATGGTGAAACGCTCTTTAGCCTTAGCTGTAACCCGGACGTATCCCCCAACATTGTTCCCATGCTCAGGGCGCATGAGCAAAAGACGGGTCGCAAGGTTGCCGTGATCGCCGAGATCAACAACAACCTGCCCTTTATGTACCACGATGCCATGGTGTCACCGTCCATGTTTGACATGGTTGTTGACAATCCGGAGTATGACTACACCCTGTTCAGCACACCCAACATGACGGTCGAAATGTCAGACTACATGATTGGCATGCACGTTAGCGCCCTTATCAAGGATGGTGGGACCCTGCAAATCGGGATTGGCTCGCTTGGTGATGCAATTGCTTACTCGATCATTCTGCGCGACAAGCAAAACGAACAATACCGTTCGGTGGTCGCTGATCTGGGTATCATGGCCAAAAGCGGCGAGTTGGTCCGGCGTATCGGCGGGATTGATCGCTTTGAGCAGGGGCTTTACGGCGCCTCGGAAATGTTTGTCAATGGTTTCCTGGAGCTGTACAAAGAAGGCATTTTGCGACGCAAGGTGTACGATAACGTTGTGCTGCAGCGTTTGCTCAATGACGGACAGATAACCGAGCAGGTCTCTCCGGCCATGCTGGAGGCATTGGTCGTGCATCAGGCCATTCGCATACACATCAATTCTGCTGATCTGGCATTCCTGCAAAAGTATGGCATTTTCAAGAACACCGTTACCCTGGTGAACGGCGTATTGCACACACCGGACGGCGTGGAAATTCCTGCCAACCTGGCTGACGATGCTGCCATCAAGCAAATAACCCAACACTGCCTGGGAGACAAGCTCAAGGGTGGCATCCTGATGCATGGAGGTTTCTTCCTGGGTCCCAAGAGCTTTTACGAACACCTCATCGGCATGAGCGAGGAGGAAAATAAGCAGATTTGCATGACCACGGTAGACAACGTCAACCATCTCTACGGCAATCAGGAGCTCAAAACCCTGCAGCGCAAGGATGGGCGTTTCATCAATACCTGCTTGATGGTAACGTTGACCGGTGGCGTGGTATCCGACGGTCTGGAAGACGGACGTGTGGTCAGTGGCGTTGGGGGACAGTACAACTTTGTGTCCATGGCCCATGCGTTGCAGGATGGTCGATTGGTCATGATGCTGCAAAGCCACCGGATCAAGGATGGTGAGGCATGCTCGAACATCGTCTGGAATTATGGTCACATGACCATTCCACGCATCTTGCGCGACATCGTGATTACCGAATACGGTATTGCCAATCTGCGCAGCAAATCCGACAAGGAAATCATTGCCGAACTGCTGAATATTGCCGATTCGCGCTTCCAGCTGGAACTCTTGCAAAAGGCCAAGGATGCCGGAAAGATGCCACAGGATTATGTGATCCCGGAGCGCTACCGCAACAATACGCCCGAAGCACTGACGGCCAAGTTCAGGGCTTACCAAAGCCGTGGGCTATTTCCGGCATTTCCCTTCAGCACCGACTTCACCGAGGAGGAACTCATCATCGGCAAGGCGCTCAAGGGACTCAAAGCCAAAATGGGGCACAAGGTGGGAACCATGGCTGGCGGCATACTCAACGTCATCAAGGGCGGGGATATTCCACCCAAGGCAATTCCATTCCTCAAGCGCATGAAACTTGAACATCCGATGACTTTCAAGGATAAGGTGATTCAGAGTCTGTTGGTTGCACAACTGGCCGAGAACGGCAACATCTGACCCTGGCCTGCCCCTGGTTCTCAGGGCAATAAGCCACGCGGGGATTGCTTGACAATCCCCGCCTTTCTTTTTTTCTTCCCGCAGATATATTGGCATGGCTCAAGAAATAATCAAAAACCGTGGTTGGAGTGTCACTTTCGCTGGCATGGGAATCAATCTCGCGCTCGGAATTCTCTACACCTGGAGCATCTTCCAGGCGGCCATCAAGAAATCGATTGAACAGGGGGGGGAGGGCGCCTTTGCCTGGGAGTTGTCTTCCATCAGCGACCCCTATGCCGTTTGCTGCCTGGTATTTGCCTTTTCCATGATTCTGGGCGGTAAGGTGCAAGACAAGTTTGGGCCGCGCCTGACCGCCGTGAGTGGCGGAGCCTTGGTGGGCGCTGGGTTGCTCCTCGTTTCGCAAAGTACCAGCTACGCTGTCTGGGTTCTGGGTTTCGGTGTGTTAACTGGTGCTGGAATCGGTTTTGGTTATTCTTCTGCCACGCCGCCAGCGCTGAAATGGTTCCCCGGTGGCAAAACCGGGTTGATTGCCGGTCTGGTGGTGGCTGGTTTTGGTTTGGCGCCGGTTTATATTGCACCGCTGGCTTCGTATCTGTTGACGCTCTTTGGTCTGCAAAAGGCCATGATGGTGTTTGGAATTGCTTTCTTTATCGTGGTGAGTCTTCTGGCGCTTTTGCTGGTGAATCCGCCGCCGGGTTATGTTCCGGTGGCGCTGAACAAGGAAGATGGCAAACAGGCCAAGCCCGTATCGCCCCATCCGCCCTATGCCGAAATGGGCACGCGCGAGGTGCTACGTTCACCGCAATTCTGGAAACTGTGGGTGCTGTTTTTTATCGGCTCTGGCGCAGGTCTCATGGTCATTGGCAGCGTTGCCAGCATGGCCAAAGCCAGCATGGGCGAAGCGGCCTTTGTGGCTGTGGCCATCATGGCTGTGGGTAATGCTTCCGGGCGGATCATTGCTGGCGTGGTATCGGATGCCATTGGTCGGCGTCTGGCGCTGGTTTTATTTACGGCACTGCAGGCCATCAACATGTTTTTGGCCACCCTGGTCGTGGGAACCCAGGGATCGGTGGCGCTGATGATTGTCCTGAGCGCAACCTTCATCGGTTTCAACTACGGTACCAACCTGGCGCTATTTCCCGCCTTTACCAAAACCTGGTGGGGGCTTAAATCCTTTGGTACCAACTACGGATTCCTTATGACTGCCTGGGGTATTGGCGGCTTCATCATGACACGGGTGAATTCCATGCTGGTTGCAGCCTCTGGCGGCTATACCTATTCATTCGTTGTCGCCGGTGTGTTGTTGACGTTCAGCGCTGCCATTGCGTTCACCCTCAGGGGACCGCGCGCATAGTTCCATGTCTGCTATCGGCTACGAAATCCAGCGCCTGATAGACCGTGTGCGGACGGCTGCAGCGGATCGTACGCCCTTGCGTATCCGTGGCGGTGGTAGCAAGGATTTTTATGGCAATAATGGCAATACCCTGCAGGGCAACGTGCTTGAAACCACGGCCCTGCGCGGAGTCATCAGTTATGAGCCCAGTGAACTGGTGGTCACGGTGGCAGCAGGCACCCCACTGGTTGAACTGGAAAGTCTGCTGGCTGAACACCGGCAATGCCTGGCATTTGAGCCGCCGCATTTTTCGGCGGGTAACTGTTACGCAACCGTGGGCGGTATGATTGCTGCTGGTCTGGCGGGCCCGGCGCGCGCCAGCGTCGGTGCGGTGCGTGACTATGTGCTGGGTTTGCAAATGGTCAATGGCCAGTGTGAATTGTTGACTTTTGGTGGCCAGGTCATGAAAAACGTCGCGGGATACGACATCTCGCGTTTGATGGTCGGTGCAATGGGAACCCTGGGTTTGCTGACGCAGGTGTCGATCAAGGTCATGCCCATGGCACCAGCCGAGGCAACGCTGTGTTTCGAGTTGCCCCAGGCAGTTGCGCTGGAACAACTGCACCGCTGGGCAGCCCAACCTTTGCCGCTTAACGCCAGTTGCTGGGTTTGCGATGCGGGGCGCGAACTGCTTTTTGTACGTCTGCGCGGTGCCCATGCCGCAGTGGAGTCCGCCTGCCGATCCATGCTGACCGACCAGAACGGAATCCGCATGGACAACACGCAAGCGCAAGCCGACTGGCAGTTGTGCCGCAACCAGCAGCTGCCATTTTTTTCCAGCCCCCAGACCCCCGACAGGGCATTGTGGCGCCTGAGCGTGGCGCAGACTGCACCGCCTCTGGAGTTGCCATGGCCCCAGCTGGTGGAGTGGCACGGCGGCCTGCGCTGGCTGTGGGCGCCGCCCGATGCTGCCCCTGCGCTGCGCCAGGCGGCCCGTGTCAATGGCGGAAGTGCTACTCTTTTTGCAGCTTCTCCCGCACGTCCCATAAGCGATGGTGACCGATTTGACCTGAAAAACCTGGGCAGCCTTGCAATCCAGCGTCGGCTGAAGGAACGTTTCGATCCGCAGGGTATTTTCAATCCGGGCCGATTGTTCGACGCCTGGTAACCTGGTAATTTGCTAACAAGGCCTGGACATGCAAACCCGACTGGCACCCGAATACCAGAACAGCGCACACGCACAGGATGCACAGGATGCGCAAGCCATTTTGCGCAAGTGCGTGCACTGTGGTTTCTGCAATGCCACCTGTCCCACGTACCAGCTTCTGGGCGATGAACTTGACGGCCCGCGTGGGCGCATCTACCTGATAAAACAGGTGCTCGAAGGCAATGCGCCAACTCGCAAGACGCAGCTCCATCTGGATCGCTGCCTGACCTGCCGCAACTGCGAAACCACCTGCCCCAGCGGCGTGGATTATGGCCACCTTCTGGACATTGGCCGCAAGCTGGTTGACTCCCAGGTGTCGCGCCCCACTATGGAGAAAATTGTCCGCTGGACATTGAAAGAAGGGCTTTCATCGCCCCTGTTTGGCCCGGCCATGCAACTAGGGCAACTGCTGCGTCCCATGCTGACCGAGCGTCTGCAGGACAAAGTTCCGCCCAAACAAAAACCCGGTGCCTGGCCGACACGCCCACATGCCCGCAAAGTGCTACTGCTGGCTGGCTGCGTGCAGCCCGATATGGCACCCAATATCACCCATGCCACCGCCAGGGTGCTCGATGCTGCCGGTATTCAATCCCTCATGGAGCCCAGTGCCGGCTGCTGTGGCGCCGTCAAATACCATCTCAACGACCAGGACGGTGGCAAGGCGCAGATGCGCGCCAACATTGATGCCTGGTGGCCCCATGTGCAAACCGACCCTGGCGGCAATACTTCAGGCGCGGTTGAGGCCATCGTCATGAACGCATCGGGTTGCGGCGTTACGGTCAAGGAATACGGCCATATCTTGCGCCACGATCCAGCCTACGCCGCAAAGGCGCAACACATCAGTTCCCTGACCCGCGACTTGAGCGAACTCCTGCCCGACCTAGTGGCGGCGCTGCAAGCCAATATCCCCGGTCTGGTCGAAAAAATCCGCCAGACGGCACCCACACTGGCCTACCATCCACCCTGCACCTTGCAACATGGGCAACAGCTCAAGGGCGGGGTTGAGCAGCATTTGAAGATGCTCGGCTTTGATATTCGCACGCCAAGCAACGAAGCACATCTGTGCTGCGGCTCTGCCGGAACCTACAGCGTACTGAACCCCGCACTGTCCAACGCCCTGCGTGACCGCAAACTGGGTCACCTGGGCACCTTGCAGGCACAGACGCTCGTGTCTGCCAATATGGGATGCATCATCCACTTGCAAAACGGGACGACTACCCCGGTGCGGCATTGGATCGAAGTGCTCGATATGGCGTTGCACACTCCATGAGATGCTTCAACGCTTCGAAAATAGAAGCTACTCCCGCACGTTCCATGCGCCTTGCAGCGCGATTTGTAGGGATATAGACCAGATAACCCGCAGCCGGAAAACGGCGTTTACGCGAAAAGTTTTAGAATCAGCCCAGCCTCAACACTGCCCGCCCTGGTTTATCTCATTCCAACATCCAGATCATGATTCCAATTTTTACCGATGATGATCTATTCATAAAGCTGGTTTCCTATGCCAAGGCTGCGGCGCGCAGCAATGGCCGTAAAAATCTGGATCGGGTTTCCTTCAATTTTGGCGTTGCCTATGCGCTGGCCAGTCGCAAGGTCGAAACACCTTACAAGGATTTGCCCATTCCCAACGAGACGGCGCTCATCGCGGCAGCCGAAGAGTCGGGATACCATCTGGCGGGGTTGCAGCCATGCCTGGAAACACTGCAGATCGAAGATGGTTTTCGGCTTGGTTTCGTGGCACGGCACATCGAACTCAAATCAAGCCTGCATACCGTTTTGAAAGACGTGCTTGGGGCCATTGCCTCCATCCTGGCAGGCCATCCGCAAGCCGGTGGGACGACTCCTGTGGAAGTGCCAGTTCCCCATGCAGCCGAGCTACCTTCGCTTTACTATTCGATTGTCATTGCGGCGGATCGGGAGGATTTTGGCCGTTTTCTGCCCGTCTTGACGGTGGACCCCCATACTCAGGAAAAGTCCAATCAGGTCAGGGAGCGTTCTTCCGAAGGGGTGGTTCAGTACCATAAACTCAATACGCTGGTTGCTGCGGAGGGGAAGGTCAACAAGATTCAGGTTGAATCACAAAAGCAGGTTTCCGAAATCGATTTCGGCTCACCTTTGTGCATTCCTCTGGTGCCAGATGTGGAGGAGATAAATCCCCTGCCGCAAGACATCGTGCTTGATCGTAGCGAATTGCGTCTATACGTTTGCAAAACCCCGGAAGAAAAATCCATCCGTATCCGCCGTTTGCCGGAGAATCCACACGTCTGGCAACTTGGACTGCCACTTGACGCCAGTGTGCGGGACTCGGCCCACATCATTCGTGCTGCAGCAGCGCGGGTTTTCTTGCTCGCAACGGTCGGGCGCAAGAAAATAGAGACCAGCAATTTGTTGCGTTCAAAGGCGGTACATGACAAGACAAATCCCGACGAAGCTGCGCCAACCTACGGCTTTCCGTTCGATACAACCGCCCATGTGCTGGGGGTATACCATCTTTTTTGCCTTGCGGTAGTGCTGCTGTGTTACCTGGTGCATCCATTGGTCAGCCTGCCGAGTTTCTTGTTATTGGCCCAGGCCGTGTCCAAGGACTTTCGCAATGCGCGTACACGCTTGCTCAAGCTGGCCTCCATGCTGGACAAATTTTGGGCACCCCAGCTTGGTTTGGCTCTTTTGGGCTTGGCCGTGGGCATCTACCCACCGACCGCTACATTCCTGCATGTGGATTTTCTGGCTGCCATGCTCTACGGCTGCATTCCATTGCTGTTTTCCTTCGTGCTGGTTTCCATCGACTTCCAGCCGCAAGAGGAGAAGGAGGCCATCGAGCGCCATGAAGAAATTCACCAGGCGCTGACCACCCACATGCATGAGATTACCCAGACCACGCTAAGCGTGGCACTGGGAAATCTGGACCGCGATCCAACGGCCAGGACGTACTCGTACATTCCCGAAATTCTGGTGGATGAAATGGACCGTGAAATTGGCACCCACGGTGCTGTCGAAGCTTTCCGGCGATTGATTATGGATCGCCTCAAGAGTACAGAACTGACCGTGAAGCGGGCGCACGAGGGGCAGCAGCACGCACGCCGAGCGGTGATGGCAGCAGGCGGAGCCATTTTTACCGGATTTTTTGCATTTGAAGCGGGTGAGTCGATACTGCACTATCAACATCTGCAATCCAGGTGCGATGCCAATTCCTTTTATCATTGGAGCATACAGCAGCTGAAAACTACAGCACAACCTGTTACACATGCCAGCACCCAGGAGCCGGGCCACTTTTGCTCAAGTTATGAAGATTTCCACAACCACGAACTGTCCGCAACCGGTGTTCTCTTGTTGGCCACTCTGGCTATCAGCTTGTTAACAGCGATTATTTCTATCCGTCGGCCAGATGAGGAACGTAACGGGCATGAACACCATTAACACCATCAGACCAGTCTCAACGAGGAGATGAAAAATGGCAGGTAAATCCGAACTGCAAGATTTGTACCGCTCGGTCATCCGTAACACCCTGGGGGTGGACGCACTCCTGGATGAGGAAGGTGATGTGACCTTTGAAGTTCCGCTGCAGGGTACGTTTTATGTCATGCTCGATGCACAGAATGATCCTGAATATTTCATGTTGGTGTTTCCAAACTTTTATAAAGTCGACAAGGGAAATTACGACACGGTACTAAGTGCGGTGAATACCGTCAACAACACCAACAAGGCTGTCAAATTGTCCTTTCGCGACAAGGAGTGGAGTGGCAATCTCAAGGCCTCGGCGGAAATGTTTATCGCCGCACCCAACGAAATTCCAGATGCTGCCTTGCTTGGACACGTCCTGCGTCGCACGCTCGGGGCCATCATTAGTGGTGTCAAATCGTTTTCACAAGCAGTGTCAGTTGAGCACCCAGACGCTGTCACCATGCCGCCAGCCAAGTGGTAGTACATGCAGGCAACGACCAACCATGGAAAAATATGATTGAAAAAACTGACGAAGAATGGCGCAATCTGTTGCAAAGCCGTGGGGCCGAGGCTGCAGCCTTTGCAGTCACGCGCCACGCCGCAACCGAGCGGCCATTTTCCGGAAAGTACGCCAACGTGTTTGAGAATGGCAGCTACCAGTGCATTTGCTGCGGCAAACCCTTGTTTTCTTCCAGTTCCAAGTTCGATGCCGGCTGTGGCTGGCCAAGCTTTGATCGGGAGGTTTCAGCTGGTGCCGTTGCTACCCGTAGCGACCATTCGCATGGTATGGCGCGTACCGAGGCATTGTGCGCGGATTGTGGCGCACACCTGGGGCATCTGTTTGACGATGGGCCGACCGAAACCGGTCTGCGCTACTGCATGAACTCGGCTTCGTTACACTTCACGCCCGCATGAAAATCCTGATTGACTTTTTCCCCATCCTGCTGTTTTTTGGCGCATACAAACTGTATGACATTTATGTGGGAACGGCGGTACTCATGGCGGCCACCTTGTTACAAATGGGGCTGATTTACGCCATGGACCGCAAGCTGCAGGCGATGCACAAAATCACCTTGCTGCTGATCCTGATTTTTGGCAGCCTGACCTTGGCCCTGCACGACGAGCGTTTTATCAAATGGAAACCCACGGTGTTGTATGCGGCGGTAGCGCTTGCACTGGCGGTAGCGTTGTGGGGCATGCGCAAGAACTTTCTCAAAATGCTGCTGGGTAGCCAGTTGACACTGCCCGATACGGTTTGGTACCGCCTCAACGTGGCCTGGGTGGCCTATAGCGCCTTCATGTCCTTGGTCAATGCCTATGTGGTTGTGCACTACAGCACCGAGGACTGGATGAATTTCAAGTTGTGGGGTTACGCCTTTCCCCTTGTATTCATCATCGGGCAGGGTTTGTACATTACCCCCCATATCCGCAACATCGAACACACCGAGTAACGATCCGCACCATGAATACTGCACCCACGGCGCACCAGCTTGAAGCGCGCCTGCGCGAGCGATTGCAACCGAGTCGTCTTGAAGTCCTGGATGAAAGTTACCAGCATAACGGCCATGCCGGGGCCAATGGCACTGGTTTTGGCACGCATTTTCGCGTTCGCATCGCTGCACACCAGTTTTTTGGCCTTAGCCGGGTTGCTCAGCACCGCCTTGTGTATGATGCGCTCCACGATTTTATGGCCCAAGGCTTGCATGCCCTGGCTATTGAATGTGATAACACGCCGAATTAACTCGCCATAATGGCGTCCCTTATTTTTAGATTTGTAGCTCAGAAGGAAAACACATGAAGAAGCATATTCTGCCCACACTCGTCACTGCAGCCCTGTTGGCGGCGGCGAGCCCGGCAGCCTGGTCCCAGAACGTGGCCATCGTCAATGGCAAGGCCATCCCCTTGGCACGGGTTGACGCGCTGGCCCAACAGGTGGCACGTTCGGGGCGTCCGATCACGCCGGAGGTGCAAGGGCAGCTCAAGGAAGAAGTCATCGCTCGCGAAATTTTCATGCAAGAGGCGCAAGCTCGGGGGCTTGATGCTACGGAAGAGTACAAGACCCAGATTGATCTGGCACGCCAGGCTATCCTGATCCGTGAGTTGTTCAATGACTACCAAAAGAAAAACCCGGTAACCGACGCGGAAACCAAGGCCGAGTACGATAAGTTTGTTGCAAATAACTCCGGCAACGAGTTCAAGGCGCGCCACATTCTGGTGGAAAAAGAAGACCAGGCCAAAGCCATCATCGCACAGCTGAAAAAGGGTGCAAAATTTGAGGAAATCGCCAAAAAATCGTCCAAGGACCCTGGTTCTGGCGCCAAAGGGGGGGATCTCGATTGGGCCAACCCAGGCAGCTATGTAAAGGAATTCGCTGATGCCCTGAAGGCCTTGACCAAGGGCAAAATGACCGATACCCCGGTGAAATCCCAGTTTGGCTACCACATCATTCGCCTGGACGATGTGCGCGAGGCAAAGTTGCCGAAGTACGAAGATGTCAAGGCGCAGATCGCCCAGCAGATGCAACAGAAAAAGATTGCCAAGTTCCAGGAAGAGCTGCGTAGTAAAGCCAAAGTTGAGTAATCCCGGATCGAGCGGGCTGCTGAACGGACTGGAGTTGCTGGCTCCGGCGCGTGATGCCAGCATCGGTATCGAGGCCATCAATCACGGAGCCGATGCGGTCTACATTGGTGGGCCTGCATTTGGGGCGCGTGCGGGAGCTGGCAACAGCGTTGCCGAAATTGCGCGTCTGGTGCTGCACGCCCACCGCTTTGATGCACGCATTTTCGTTGCATTCAACACCATTTTGCGCGACGACGAGCTGGAGCCAGCACGTAAACTGGCTTGGCAACTGTTCGACGCTGGAGTCGATGCCCTCATCATCCAGGACATGGGGCTGCTGGAAATCGACTTGCCGCCTATCGCGCTGCATGCGAGTACGCAAACCGATATTCGCACGCCCGAGAAAGCCCTCTTTTTGCAGGACGTGGGTTTTTCCCAGATCGTCCTGGCGCGGGAACTCGATTTGCAACACATCCAGGCCATACGCGCTGCAACCGATCCTGGTCGTTGCACACTGGAATTTTTTGTACATGGTGCACTGTGCGTGGCCTACAGCGGGCAATGCTACATCAGCCACGCCCACACTGGACGCAGCGCCAACCGGGGGGAGTGCAGCCAAGCCTGCCGTCTACCCTACCAGGTAGTTGATGATCGTGGTCGCTTTGTGGCGCACGACAAACATGTGCTGTCCATGAAGGACAACAACCAGAGCGCCAATCTGGCTGCGTTGGTCGATGCCGGTATTCGCAGCTTCAAGATCGAAGGCCGCTACAAGGACATGGGCTATGTCAAAAACACCACAGCCCACTACCGCCAGCTGCTCGACGCTCTGCTCGAACAACGCCCGGAGCTGGTGAAAACTTCCAGCGGAAACACCCGTTTTACTTTCACGCCCGACCCGCAGCAGAATTTCAACCGCGAATTTACCGATTACTTTGTGCAGGGCCGTAAAGCCGATATTGGTGCTTTTGATAGCCCAAAAAACCCTGGCCATCCCATCGGCTACGTGACCCGCGTGAATGCCGACAGCGTGGAACTGGAGCTTGATGATACGGGTCAGATGCTTTCCAATGGCGATGGCCTGTGTTATTACGACTTGCAACAGGAACTGCAGGGTCTGGCAATCAACCGTGCACAGGCCATGGATGCCGCCAAGGGGCTATGGCGTGTGTTCCCGAAAGATGCACTGGCGGATCTGAAAGACTTGCGCAAAGGCGTGCAGGTCAATCGCAACCGGGACATCAACTGGACCCGCCAACTGGAGAAAACGAGCAGCGAACGGCGCATTGCCGTCTGGATGCGTTTTGATGAAACTGCACAGGGTTTTGCCCTCAGCCTGACGGATGCCAGTGGCATCACGGGTTTGGCGCGCGTCGATACCGATAAGCAAGTTGCCAGGAACCCGGCGCAGGCTACGGATAACCTGCGGTACAACCTGGCTAAATTAGGTAACACTATCTACGAGCTGGCCACTGCGGTCGAGCACATTGCCATCACACTCAGCCAGGTCTGGTTTGTGCCGACTTCGGTGGTGAACGCGCTGCGCCGTGCTGCAGTTGATGACCTGGAGCACAAGCGGCTCGCAGCCTACACGCGCGTGCCTCGGGCGGTGGCGCTGGAGCCACCCGCAACGTATCCCGAAGACACCCTGAGCTATCTGGCCAATGTCTACAACCACAAGGCACGTGATTTTTACGCCCGCCACGGTGTCAGGCTGATTGCTGCGGCCTACGAAAGCCTGGAGGAAGAAGGCGAAGTCAGTTTGATGATCACCAGGCACTGTGTGCGCTTTTCGCTCAGTTTGTGTCCCAAGCAGGCCAAGGGTATCACTGGCGTGCAAGGCACCGTCAAGGCCGAGCCATTGACCCTGATCAACGGCAAGGACAAGCTGACACTGCGCTTCGATTGCAAGCCTTGCGAGATGCATGTCATGGGTCGCATGCGCAAGTCCGTTGCGCAAAATAGCGCCACGCAGAGCCAGACTATCCGGTTCTACCGCACCCGGCCCACCCAGTCCACCCAATAGTCACCCAGTCTCCTCCATGACCGCTCGGCTACAATGCCGGATTACCCCTAGTACCCTAGTAGTCTCGTGTTCATTGAGGATTCTCCAATGAGTGAAACCCCTGTTGATACCCAACAGATTGATGCCGACAAACGAACCTGGCTGATCACATCCAGTTGCCTTGGCGCCGTCGGTGTTGGCGCCGCCGCAGTCCCTTTTGTCAGCACTTTCCAACCTTCAGAACGGGCCAAGGCAGCTGGTGCTGCCGTTGAAGTGGACGTCAGTGCCCTCAAGCCTGGTGAAAAACTGACCGTTGAATGGCGCGGCAAACCCGTGTGGATCGTGCGGCGTACCCCCGAGCAGTTGGCAAACCTGGCCAAACTCAACGGACAACTGGCGGACCCGAAATCGGAGCGCAAGCCATCCGAATTGACGCCCAAGTATGCGCGCAACGAGGCGCGTTCCATCAAGCCGGAATTTTTTGTGGCGGTTGGCATTTGTACCCATCTGGGATGCTCGCCTTCTGACAAGTTCCAGACCGGCGCCCAGCCCTCGCTGCCCGATGACTGGGCGGGCGGGTTTCTCTGTCCTTGCCACGGTTCCACCTTTGACCTGGCCGGGCGTGTTTTCAAGAATAAACCGGCACCCGACAATCTCGAAGTGCCCCCGCACATGTATCTCTCCGACAGCAAGCTGCTGATTGGCGAAGACAAGCAAGCTTGAGGAAAAGATCGACATGGCTGATTTCAAGGAAATTTCCCCCAATGCCACGGCCAGCGCCAAGCTGGTCAACTGGTTCGGAAACCGTTTGCCCACGGCGTTTGATGCCTACCGCGTCCACATGGCGGAGTATTACGCGCCCAAAAATTTCAACTTCTGGTATATCTTCGGCTCGCTGGCGATGCTGGTGCTGGTGATCCAGATCGTGACCGGGATTTTTCTGACCATGCACTACAAGCCCGATGCTGCCTTGGCATTTGGCTCGGTCGAATACATCATGCGCGATGTGCCCTGGGGCTGGATGATCCGCTACATGCATTCCACCGGCGCATCGGCATTTTTCGTGGTTGTGTACCTGCACATGTTTCGTGGCCTGCTGTATGGCAGTTACCGCAAGCCGCGTGAACTGGTCTGGCTTTTTGGCTGCGCCATCTTCCTGGCCCTGATGGCTGAGGCCTTCATGGGCTACTTGCTGCCCTGGGGGCAAATGAGCTACTGGGGTGCACAGGTGATTGTCAACCTGTTTGCGGCGATACCGTTCATCGGTCCCGATCTGGCACTGTTGATTCGTGGTGATTACGTGGTGGGTGACGCCACCTTGAACCGCTTTTTCAGCTTTCACGTGATTGCTGTACCCCTGGTTTTGCTGGGCTTGGTGGTAGCCCACCTGGTTGCACTGCATGATGTCGGCTCGAATAATCCGGACGGTATCGAAATCAAGGCGACCAAGGATGCCAAGGGCGTTCCGCTCGATGGTATTCCCTTTCATCCCTACTACACCGTGCATGACATCTTTGGTGTTAGCGTGTTTTTGCTGGTGTTTTTCGCCGTGGTCTTTTTTGCGCCAGAGCTTGGCGGGTACTTCCTGGAGTACAACAACTTCATCCCGGCAGACCCCATGCAGACCCCGTTGCACATTGCACCCGTGTGGTATTTCACGCCGTTTTATTCCATGTTGCGTGCGATTACCGACGAAATGCTGCTGGTCTTGATCGCCTGTGTGTTGGGTGGTACCGCATTGCTTGTCTTCAAATTCAGGATGCCTGCCATTTTCAAGGGGATGTTTGTGTTATTGGCTGCAGCGGTGGTTGCCATGATGCTTTCCATTGACGCCAAATTCTGGGGTGTGGTTTCCATGGGGGGGGCCGTCGTGATCCTGTTCTTCCTGCCCTGGCTGGACAATTGCACCGTCAAATCCATCCGCTACCGACCTGATTGGCACAAGTACCTCTACGCGGTATTCGTCGTCAATTTCATCATTCTGGCGTATCTGGGAACCCAGCCGCCTTCTCCCGTGGGTGAGCGCGTATCGCAAATTGGCACGCTGTTTTATTTCGGGTTTTTCATCCTGATGCCATGGTGGAGCCGTCTCGGAGAAGCCAAACCAGTGCCTACCCGTGTCAATTTTGTTGCCCACTGAGACGAAAGAACGCACAAATGAAAAAATTTTTGTTGGTCTTGATGCTTGCCGCTGGTTTTGCGGCCAGTGCCCATGCCAGTGGTGGTGGTCATCCTTGGGATAAGGCCCCTGACAGGAGCCACGATCTTCCCGCCTTGCAAAATGGCGCCAAGCTGTTTGTCAACTATTGTCTCAATTGCCACTCGGCGGCTTTCATGCGCTTCAACCGGCTCAAGGACATCGGGTTGACGGAGCAGCAGATCAAGGAGAACCTGCTCTTCACCACCGAAAAGGTCGGGGAGACCATGAAAGCAGCCATTGATCCGCGCCAGGCCAAGGAGTGGTTCGGAGCCAATCCCCCAGACCTGACCGTCATCGCGCGCTCGCGCGCCGCACAGGGCAAGGGCACGGGAGCAGATTATCTGTACACCTACCTGCGCACGTTCTACCCGGATGACACCAAGGCCACGGGCTGGAACAATCTGGCGTTCCCCAATATTGCCATGCCCCACGCACTGTGGGAGTTGCAGGGCATGCGCACACCCATTTTTGACACCCAGGCCGGGCATGGACAGGAGTCGCACGCCATCAAGGGGTGGAAGCAGTTGTCTGCCGGAACCATGACCCCCGAGCAGTACGATCAGGCGGTTGGTGATCTGGTGGGTTATTTGCAATGGATGGCTGAACCCGCCCAGAATACGCGCGTGCGCATCGGTTTTGGTGTGATGGCGTTTCTATTGCTCCTGATCTTCAGCACCTGGCGTCTCAATGCCGCGTACTGGAAGGACATCAAATAGCCAGATAACTTTGATGTTTTAGAGCCGCATTTTGTAGAGTGGGTTCGCGCTGGCAGCCCACTCTTTTTGATTTTTAGGAGTCTTTCGCCATGATGGTGCTGTATTCAGGAACAACCTGCCCCTTTTCCCACCGTTGCCGTTTTGTCCTGTTCGAAAAGGGAATGGACTTTGAAATCCGGGATGTTGATTTGTACAACAAGCCCGAAGATATTGCCGTCATGAACCCTTATGGTCAGGTGCCTATTCTGGTCGAACGCGACCTGATCCTGTACGAGTCCAACATCATCAATGAATACATTGACGAACGTTTCCCGCATCCCCAGCTGATGCCCGGAGACCCCGTCGAGCGCGCCCGGGTGCGCTTGTTTTTGCTCAATTTCGAGAAAGAACTGTTCATGCACGTCTCCACCCTGGAGACCCGCAACGCCAAGGGCCTTGAGAAAGAAATCGCCAAGGCACGCGCGCATGTCCGTGATCGGCTGACCCAGCTCGCACCCGTATTCTCGAAATACAAATATATGATGGGCGACAACTTTTCCATGCTGGATGTGGCCATCGCGCCTTTGCTGTGGCGCCTTGATTTCTATGGCATTGATCTGAGCAAGAATGCCACGCCCTTGCTGAAGTACGCCGAGCGCATATTTTCCCGGCCAGCCTTTATCGAGGCCTTGACGCCTTCCGAAAAAGTCATGCGCAAATGAGCGAGTCCACAGACAGCCCCTCGACCCGACCATACCTCATTCGTGCCTTGTTCGAATGGTGCACGGATAACGGGTTTACGCCTTACATCGCCGTTTTGGTGGATGACTCCGTACGGGTGCCCAATGAATACGTAAAAAATGGGGAAATCGTGCTGAACATCAGCATGGATGCCACCAGTGCCTTGCGTCTGGGCAATGAATACATCGAGTTCAAAGGCCGCTTTGGTGGCGTGGTGCGGGACATCCTGGTACCCGTGGACCGGGTTGTTGCCATCTACGCACGTGAAAACGGCCAAGGCATGGCCTTCCCCATGTTGGCAAGCTCCAGCCATGCGCCAAGCGAAGGCACGCAGGCGCATGCCAAACCAGCGGTACTCACCTCTGTGACAAACAGCACGTCCGCATCCGACGATGCAGCGGAACATCCCCATCACCCACCATCACCATCCGGTGGCGGCAAGCCATCCCTGAAGCGCATCAAATAGGTCTTGCAGGCTTTTTGCGTATTTCTTTCTGGACGTATTGCAGCAACCCTTCGCAGGCATCCTCCACCAGATCGAGCACCCGTTCAAAGCCATTGGAGCCGCCGTAGTACGGATCGGGTACTTCTTTCGCATCGTGGGTCAGGCAAAATTCGGTCAACCGACGCAACTTGCCCTGGTGGATTTTGGGGCAGCGTTCGCGCATCAATGCCAGGTTGTCATTGTCCATGGCCAGGAGCAGGTCGAAGTGTACGAAGTCGTTCGTGCGAATCTGCCGGGCGCGCAGGTCTGACAGGTCGTATTGGCGCTGGGCCGCGTGCAGTTGCGCACGCTCATCCGGCGGGCTGCCGCTGTGGTAGTCATGGGTGCCCGCTGAGTCCGTGTGTACACGTTCGGCCAAACCCTGCGCTTGTACCTTGTGTCGAAACACGCCGTGGGCCGTGGGACTGCGGCAGATATTGCCCATGCAGACAAACAAAACCGAGTAGGTATTCATAGATCACCCGCCACGGGCGTGGCGGGCTGCGTTCTTTACTTCTTGCCCAGCATCTGGCTGGCCAGTTCACCGGCTTTCTGGTTCACCAGACGAATGCTTTCGTAGACGCTGCCAATGGATTGATCCTGCAGCGCTTTGCCCTGGTTGGCCAGATTTTCCAGCGGTCCAATTTTTGCCAAAAAGTCCAAAGGCATCTTGGCGAGGGCTTTATGCACCTCTTCCACATTGGTGGCACCCTTGTCGATTGCCTCACGCACCATCCCTTGCAGGTCTGTCAGTTTGTCCATCATCATCACGCTCCTTGTTTGAAATAAACGAAGCGGCCCACCGGAATAACGGGCCGCAGCGGAAAACTCCCGCCGTGCGAGTCTAAATCATTTGCCGGGCATGCCCGATGTATCCCCTACACTGCAAAACCTTCACAAAAAACCAAACGGATGCATTGTCATGCCCCGGTATCTTGCCAATCCCTATCTGATGCTGGTTCTGACCGTGCTGTTCTGGGCCAGCAATATGGTCGTTGGCCGTGCGGTGCGCGCCGATGTGCCTCCTTTTACCCTGGTTTTCTGGCGCTGGGTTGTTGCCGCGCTGTTTGTCTTTCCCCTGGCACTGCCGCATCTGCGGCAGCAATGGCCGCTGCTGCGCCGGGGGTGGCGGGTGCTGCTGGTGTTCGGTCTGCTGGGTGTGGCTGGTTTCAACAGCTTTGCTTATCTGGGCTTGCAGCACACAACGGCAACCAATGCCGCCTTGCTCAATTCCGTCATACCGATTGTGACCATTGTCATTTCCTGGGCCTTTCTGGGCAAACGGCTGCAGGCGCTGGAGTGGCTGGGTACTTTGGTGTCGTTTGCGGGCGTGCTGGTCATCGTCGGGCGTGGCAGTGTGTCGGTATTGGCCAAGCTGCATTTCAACGTGGGCGATGTCTGGTTGCTGCTGGCCGTGGTGGATTGGGCCATTTACACCGTGGCGCTGGCGTGGCGGCCTGCGGGGCTGCACCCCATGCTGTTGTTGGCAGCCATGATCGCCATTGGCCTGTGCACGCTGGCGCCTGCGGTGGCTTGGGAAACACTGCATGGCCAGGTGCTCGTTGTCAGCTCCATGTCGCTCTCTGCCATCGTCTATCTGGGGGTGTTTCCGAGCTTTATCAGCTACGTGCTGTACAACCGCAGCGTCGCTGAAGTCGGCGCCAACCGCGCCAGCCTGTTTATTCACCTGATGCCGGTTTTTGGCACGCTGCTCGCAGCGCTTTTTCTGGGCGAAGTGCCCAGGTTTTTCCATTACCTCGGTATCGCGCTGATTTTTGCTGGCATTGGCATGACGATGCTGCGGCCTGGCAGGTAGTCTGGCTGTTTTATTTTTACAAAGCATTTGCTTTGCAAAAAGAACTATACTTGGCCGTCTTCGTTTTCAACCTGCGAAAAAGACCCCATGAGCGCTTTGCCAGCCCCCGCACAGGATTACAACCAGTACCGCCCACAGCACAAACTGCGTTTTGTCACCGCCGCCAGCCTGTTTGACGGGCACGATGCCTCGATCAACATCATGCGCCGCATCCTGCAAAGTATGGGCGCCGAGGTGATTCACCTGGGCCATAACCGCAGTGTGGAAGAGGTGGTGACGGCGGCCTTGCACGAAGACGCACATGGCATTGCCGTCAGCTCTTACCAGGGCGGGCATGTCGAGTATTTCAAGTACATGGTTGATCTGCTGAATAGCCGGGGCGGCGCGCATATCCAGGTGTTTGGCGGTGGCGGTGGCGTGATTGTGCCCGGCGAAATCGCCGAACTGCAGGCTTATGGCGTGCGGCGTATCTACAGCCCGCAAGACGGCCTGCGCATGGGGCTATCCGGCATGATCGGCGAGATGCTGATGCTGTGCGATGCCGACCTGAGCGCCTTGGCACCGCAGACCCTGGATGCCATCGTCGGACACACGCCAGCGGCATGGCGTGCGCTGGCGCAGCTTATCACCGGACTCGAATCTTTGGGGTCAAATCACCCTCTAAGCCCCGTACTACAAGCGCAAGCAGCTACTAAAAAGATACCTGTTCTGGGCATCACCGGCACCGGCGGTGCGGGCAAATCGTCGCTGACCGACGAGCTGATCCGCAGGCTGAGGCTGGACCAGGGCGATGCCTTGCGCCTGGCAATCATCAGCATTGATCCTTCGCGGCGCAAGAGCGGCGGTGCCTTGTTGGGCGACCGCATCCGCATGAATGCCATTGGCAAATGGGGCGGGGTGGAACGTGTTTTCATGCGCTCACTGGCCACGCGCGACTTTGGCAGTGCAATCAGCCAGGCACTGCCCGATGTGATCGTCGCGTGCAAGGTGGCCGGGTTTGATCTGATCGTGGTTGAGACTTCGGGAATAGGGCAGGGCGACGCCGCCATCGTGCCGTTGGTTGATGTGCCGCTGTACGTCATGACACCCGAGTTTGGCGCAGCCAGCCAGCTCGAAAAAATCGACATGCTGGATTTTGCCGAATTCGTCGCCATCAACAAGTTTGACCGCAAGGGCGCCGCCGATGCGTTGCGCGACGTCGCCAAGCAGGTGCAGCGCAACCGCGAAGCCTTCACTTTGCTACCTGAAACCATGCCGGTATTCGGCACCATGGCTGCGCGCTTCAACGACGATGGTGTCACCGCCTTGTATCAGGCGCTGCTGCCGCGCTTGCAAGCGCTGGGGCTACCTATCCAGCCAGGCACATTGCCGCGCGTCGCCGTGCGCTGCAGCTCGAATCAGACCCCCGTAATCCCGTCAAGCCGCAGCCGCTATCTGGCCGAAATTTCCGAGACGGTGCGCGCCTACAAACGCCACACCAAAACCCAGGCGCGGCTGGCGCGCGAAGTGCAGCAGCTCAACGAAACAGCCCGCATGCTGTACGAGGACGATGCCAGCCGCGATGGCGCACGTACCGTGGTGCTGCGTCTGGCGCAGGAACGCACGCAGCGTCAGGATGCGGCAGCGCAAAAACTGCTGACGCAGTGGCCGGAATTACGCAAAGCCTATGCGGGTGATGAATACGTCGTCAAAATCCGTGACAAGGAAATTCGCACCGCGCTGACCAGCAAAAGCCTGGCGGGCACCACGATCCGCAAGGTGGCGTTGCCCACGTTCGAAGACCACGGTGAAATTCTGCAATGGTTGATGCTGGAAAACGTGCCTGGCAGCTTCCCCTACACCGCTGGGACCTTTGCCTTCAAGCGCGAAAACGAAGACCCGACGCGCATGTTCGCCGGTGAAGGCGACGCCTTTCGCACCAACCGGCGCTTCAAGCTGCTTTCACAGGGGATGGAGGCCAAACGGCTTTCCACCGCTTTCGATTCGGTCACGCTCTACGGCTTTGATCCCGATCTGCGCCCGGACATTTACGGCAAGGTCGGCAACGCGGGCGTGTCCATTGCCACGCTTGACGACCTGAAAGTGCTGTACGACGGCTTTGACCTGTGTTCGCCCACAACCAGCGTATCCATGACCATCAACGGCCCGGCGCCATCCATCCTGGCCATGTTCATGAACGCCGCCATAGACCAAAATCTCGCCAGATTCCAATCCGACAATGGCCGCGAACCCAGCGCCACCGAAGTTGAAAAGGTTCGTGAATGGGTGCTCGCCAATGTGCGCGGCACGGTGCAGGCCGACATCCTCAAGGAAGACCAGGGCCAGAACACCTGCATTTTCTCGACCGAATTCAGCCTCAAGGTCATGGGCGACATCGCCGAATGGTTTGTGCACCACGGCGTGCGCAACTTCTACTCGGTGTCGATTTCCGGCTACCACATCGCCGAAGCGGGTGCCAACCCCATCAGCCAGCTCGCGTTCACGCTGTCCAACGGCTTCACGCTGGTCGAAGCCTATCTGGCGCGCGGCATGCACATTGACGACTTTGCACCCAATCTGAGCTTTTTCTTTTCCAACGGCATGGACCCGGAATACACCGTCATGGGCCGGGTGGCGCGGCGCATCTGGGCGGTAACGATGCGCGACAAATACGGTGCCAACGAGCGCAGCCAAAAGCTCAAGTACCACATCCAGACCAGCGGGCGCAGCCTGCATGCGCAGGAAATCCAGTTCAACGACATCCGCACCACCTTGCAGGCACTGATTGCCATTTACGACAACTGCAACAGCCTGCACACCAACGCCTTTGACGAGGCCATCACCACGCCCACCGAAGACAGCGTGCGCCGCGCCATGGCGATCCAGCTCATCATCAACCGCGAGTGGGGTCTGGCGAAAAACGAAAACCCGAACCAGGGCGCTTTCATCGTCGAAGAGCTGACCGAGCTGGTGGAAGAAGCCGTGCTTGCCGAATTTGAGCGCATTGCGGAACGTGGCGGTGTGCTGGGTGCCATGGAAACCGGCTACCAGCGCAGCAAGATTCAGGACGAGAGCATGCATTACGAGCTGCTCAAACACACGGGCGAGTTGCCCATCGTCGGCGTCAACACCTTCCGCTCCCCCACGGGCGACGCCGCGCCGACCAAGCTGGAACTGGCGCGCTCGACCGAGGCTGAAAAGCAGTCGCAGCTTGCGCGTCTGGCAGACTTTCATGTACGCCATGCGGCGCAGGCACCAATCATGCTCAAGCGTTTGCAGCAGACGGTGATGGACAACGGCAACGTGTTCGCTGTGCTGATGGATGCCGTGCGCTGCTGCTCACTGGGCCAGATCACCAACGCCTTGTTCGAGGTGGGCGGACAGTACCGGCGCAGTATGTGAGGCTGGCGGTGGCGTTTCTAGGTGCTGCTGTTTTGATAGCTGTTCCCGCACGTTTCATAAGGGGTGTGGGCTGATTTTCCAATTTTTTGCCCCCCAGTCCCCCTTCCGGTTGAGGGAAGCAAGCAGTTTAACAAGAGATTGGGTTGCTATAGTTGCAGGATGTATTACTTCTATGAGGATGCCATGCAAAAAAATGACCATAAGCCTCGACGAGGCTGTCTACGAAGGTTTGTATCGAACGATAGGCAAACGACGCATAAGCAAGTTCATTGAGGATTTGCTCCGGCCTCATGTGATGGATACGTTGCTTGATGATGGATACCGGGCTATGGCGGCAGACAAGGTGCGGGAATCTGAAGCCATGGAATGGTGCAATGCCCTTGCCGGGGATATGGCTGATGCAACGCGGTGAGGTTTGGTGGGTCGAGTTCGATCCGGCGGTTGGCAGCGAAATACGCAAGACGCGACCGGCGGTGATTGTGAGTAATGATTCTGCTAACCGAAATTTGGCGCGGGTTGTTGTTGTACCCGTGACAAGCAACACCGGGCGGCAGTATCCTGGAGAAGCCATTGTGACGATTGGCGGGCAAAGCAGCAAGGCAATGGCCGATCAGATCATGGCTGCCGATAAAACGCGCATAAAAAGTTTACTTTGCACACTCTCCAAAGGTGACATCTTGGCGGTCGAGGATGCGATTAAGGTGCATTTGGCGTTGCCATGGTAGTCGCACGACAAAAACCGGCTAGGACAGTTTTTTATCGGTCAACCCAATTGGGCAATGCGCCAGATCGCTGTTGCCTGTGCCGCCATCCAGTTTTGACGGCTTGCTACACGTTCTGGCGTCCATTCGGCATGCTCTGCGGCCAGTTGGCGTGTCACGCCGAAGGTGCTTTGCGCGTAAGCGGCGCGCTTGGATGAATAGGGTGCGTTTCCGGCATCCTTGTTTGCTCCGGTTTGCATCAGCGTCATATTGCCCAGCCGATAAGCCATGGCATCCGTTTCTTCATCGGTGAACGTCTCCCAACCTGTGTCCGGGTTCTGCGGCAGGATGTGCTCGATATTGAAACTGTCGCTACTGAAGTTGTAGTCGGCTCCGGATAACTGCTTTTCAAGCGCACACAGGATGTAGCGAACCACACGATTGTTGCGCGACTGCGTGGTGCGGATGACTTTTTCGGCAAAGGCTGCCCGAAAGGCCTTATCGGTGGGATATATGCTTTGCATGGCACCGAGCGCTGCGCCCAGATTGGGAATCTCACCTTTGGCGATCTTCTCGGCGACGGCGTTATAGGTGCGCTCTTGCTCCGCCGTGCTGTAGCTGCAAATGACATTGAAACGCATCGAAATCACGACACAGGCCCGCAAAAGCCCGGAAAAGTCCGGTGCGTCGAAACTGCGCCTGGCAGCCAGCAGCAAGGGATAAGGTTGCCTGACGTTGAAAGTCTTGAGCGTTGCCGCGTACTGCTTTGCCTCCGGTGCCCAGTCGGAGCTTTCCGGCGAAGACAGTGCGAGGTACGCATCGAGGTCCTGTTCCATCTCGCGCAGCAGATGGAAAACCGCCTCCCGCGATTTGACCTGGCCGCGAATGGTTTTGAACAACTCCGCCTGCCGTGCAAAGTTGCGCCGACTGTTCCAGTGGATACGCAGAAAATCAGGGAAACTTTCGGCACCCAGCCGACCGACCATGGCCTCCCATCGATCTTCAAGATTGCGCAATTCGTGGTCGTGTGATTCGCCATAACCATTGCGGTCGAGGACAGAAAACAGGTAGTTCTTGAGCAGATCAGTGGCCGATAACCTGACGCCACGTGCATTGAGCGTCTCGAAGACCTTGTAGGCATTCAGTTCATCCGTTACCGTGATAACCGTGAAAAAGAGCTTGTCGCTCAGGTTTTCCACCAACTGGGCCAGTCGCATTCCTTCATTGCCGGTGCTTTTTTTCAGGTATTCTGCGACCCGTCTATCAAACCATTCAAACGCTTTGCGCAGCAGGTGTTCGGAGGCGCGAAAACCACGCTGGGGAAGGTGTCCCAAGGGGACGAGATAGTCCTGGTAATAGCTGTTGTTGTTTCTGTTCAGGCTCAGTTTGGCCCTTGCCACCAAGGTCACCGGGTCAAGATAACCAATGTAGGTCTGGCGAATCTGTTCCATGCGGCGTTTGTTTGCACCCGCATCGTTTCCGGAATCGACCAAGCGTTGCAGATTCTTGAGCACTGCGAGAACGATGATGCTGACTGTCGTGAGCCGCTGTTGTCCGTCAATGACATCAAAACTCTTGTCGTCGGCGGATTGAAGCACCAGATAGCCCATGTAGTGAGCAGGTTCGCCGCCGAGCTGCAATGTCCCTTGCAGATCCAGCCACAAGTCTTCCCATTCATCGTCGGTCCAGCTGTAGTCACGCTGGAAACGGGGGATGCTGTAGGTCAGCCCGTTACCGATGAGTTTGCGAAAGGTGTTGTTTTCCGTCTTGAAATTCGTCGCGGCCATTTCAGCCTCCATTCAATATGCAGCAACGCCATTGTGTCAGCACCGGCGCAGTATGTTCAATGCGGTGTTTGTTGCTATATTTTTGAAAGCTATTCCCGCACGGTACATGCGGGCTGCAGGCGAATATGCCTTTGCCTGTGCCTGCTTTGCCTATGGGCCTTATGGACTCGCCACTGCTGCCGGTGTGCGGATCAGGTAATCAAAGGCGCTGAGTGCGGCCTTGGCGCCGTCGCCCGAGGCGATGATGATCTGTTTGTAGGGCACGGTGGTCGCGTCGCCCGCCGCGAACACGCCCGGCACGGAAGTCTGCCCCCTGGCATCGACCACAATTTCACCGCTGCGGGATAACTCCAGCACGCCCTTGAGCCATTCGGTGTTGGGCACCAGACCGATTTGCACGAATACGCCTTCCAGCGCGATGTGGTGGCTGGCATTCGTCACGCGGTCGGTGTACGTCAGGCCGTTGACCTTGCCACCGGCGCCGGTGAATTCGGTCGTCAGCGCCTGCGTGTGAATTTCCACGTTGGGCAGGCTTTTGAGTTTTTTGACCAGCACGGCATCCGCGCGCAATTGCTCGGCAAACTCCAACAGGGTGACATGCGACACAACGCCCGCCAGGTCAATGGCCGCTTCCACGCCGGAATTGCCGCCACCGATCACGGCCACGCGCTTGCCCTTGAACAAGGGGCCATCGCAATGCGGGCAATAGGCCACGCCGTGGTTGCGGTACTCCTTTTCGCCCGGAACATTGGCTTCGCGCCAGCGTGCACCTGTTGACAAAATCACGGTGCGGCTTTTGAGTGTGCCGCCATTGGCCAGTTGCAGTTCGATCAAACCGCCGGGTGTGCCAGCCGGTGTCAGTTTGCTGACTTGCTGCAGATTCATGATGTCAACGCCGTACTGCCGCACATGCTGCTCCAGCGCCGCCGCGAATTTCGGGCCGTCGGTCTCAGGCACCGAGATGTAGTTTTCAATTGCCAGCGTATCGAGCACCTGGCCACCAAAGCGCTCGGCCACAACGCCCGTGCGGATACCCTTGCGTGCGGCATAGACCGCCGCTGCCGCCCCTGCCGGGCCGCCACCCACAATCAGCACATCAAAAGGCGTTTGTGCGCTCAGGCGCGCTGCGTCGCGTGCGGAGGTGCCTGCATCGAGTTTGGCGATGATTTCGTCCACGCCCATGCGCCCCTGACCAAAGACCGTACCGTTGAGGTACACCGTGGGCACCGCCATCACTTGGCGCTGCTCCACCTCGCTTTGGTACAACGCGCCGTCAATTACCGTGGTCTTGATGCGTGGATTGAGGATCGCCATCAGGCTCAGGGCCTGCACCACATCCGGGCAGTTGTGGCAGGACAGCGACATATAGACTTCAAAATGGAAGTCCCCTTCAATCGCCTTGATCTGCTCGATCACGGAGGGCTCGACCTTGGGCGGGTGCCCCCCCATCCACAGGAGTGCCAGCACTAGCGAGGTGAACTCATGCCCCAGCGGAATGGCCGCAAAACGCAGATCAACATCGCTGCCAGCACGACCCAGCCGAAACGACGGACGGCGTGTGTCGGTGCCGTCCAGCCGCAAGCTGATCTTGTCGGTCAACCGGATGATGTCGTACAGCAGCCCCCGCATATCCTGCGCGCTGTCGCTATCATCCAGCGAGGCGACCAGTTCGAAAGGCTGCCTTACGCGCTCCAGATAGGCTTTGAGTTGTGTTTTCAGGGCGTCGTCCAACATGGGGCTGCTCCAGACAATTTGGGGTGCGGGTTAAACGATCAGATCTTGCCTACGAGGTCAAGCGAAGGTTTCAGGGTTTTGGCGCCTTCCGTCCACTTGGCCGGGCAGACTTCACCGGGATGGTTGTGCACATACTGCGCAGCCTTGACCTTGCGCAGCAGCTCGGAGGCATCACGGCCAATGCCGTTGTCGTGGATTTCGCACAGCTTGATGCGGCCTTCCGGGTTGATAACGAAGGTGCCGCGCAGCGCCAGACCAGCTTCTTCGATCATCACTTCGAAGTTGCGTGTCATTGTCCCTGTAGGGTCGCCCACCAGTGCATATTGAACCTTTTTAATGGCTTCGGACGTATCGTGCCAAGCCTTGTGCGCGAAATGGGTGTCGGTCGATACGCCGTACACCTCAACGCCCAGCTTTTTGAACTCAGCGTAGTTGTCAGCCAGGTCTTCCAGTTCGGTCGGGCAGACAAAGGTGAAATCCGCCGGGTAGAACACAACGACAGACCACTGGCCTTTGAGCGTGTCCTGGTTCACGGGGATGAACTGACCATTTTGAAATGCAGTAGCAGAAAAAGGTTTGACTTCGGTGTTGATGAGTGACATGGTGCTTTCCTTCTTGAAAATTACGTTCGGGAACTGAACGGAATGCATCTTAGGTGTTTTTGCCCATGTCCTGGGTTGATTGCTCCAATGACGAGGATTGGAAAATACTATGGCCCAGTACCCATTTGCCTAGTTTTTGAACACCGGCGCGCGTTTGGCCATGTTGCCCATGATGGCTTCCTGCAAATCGTTGCTCATCAGCATGGCGGCGTTCCAGGTGGCGATGTAGTTCAGGCCGTCGGCTACCGAGTGGTCGCGCGCGTAGCTAATCATTTCCTTGGTGCCGCGAATGGCCAGTGGTGATTTGGCGGCAATGGTCTGCGCAATCTCCAGCACCCCGGCGCGCAAAGCCTCGCGCGTATCGAACACGCGGTTCACCAGTCCCATGGCACGCGCTTCTTCGGCATTCGCCTTGCGTCCGGTGTAGGCCAGTTCACGCGCCATGCCTTCGCCAATCAGTTTGGGCAGGCGCTGCAGGGTGCCTACATCGGCGGTCATACCAATGTCGATTTCCTTGATGGTGAAGTAGGCATCCGCCGCGCAATACCGCATGTCCGCACAGGTAATCAGATCAATACCCCCACCGATGCAGCCGCCATGCACGGCAGCCAATACCGGCTTGCGGCAGCGCTCCAGGCTGGTGAGCGTGTCCTGCATGTCCAAAATGATAGCGCGCAACGCTTCACGCATACGCCCTTCGCAGTCATTTTGAATCTGCGCGCCCAGGTCCATCATCATCTGCATGTCGATACCGGCGCAAAACAGTTTGCCTTCGCCCTCCAGAATGGCCACGCGCGCGTCGGGCGTGGCGTCAACCCATTGAAATGCCTTGCGAATTTCCTGCCACATCGGCACGTTCATCGCGTTGGCCTTTTCCGGGCGGTTCAGGCGCACGGTGGCGATATGGTTTTCCAGGCTGACACTGAGGGTTTCGTAATTCATGGGGGTTCCTTCGGTTTATTGGCAATGGGTAATGGGTAATGGGTAATGGGTAGTTGGTTATTGTGGCGTAGTCTGGTTCATCGGATGATTTCCCAGTGACCTGCCTTGTCAGAACCTGTGCGCTGGATTCGGCCTTGCTCACGCAGTGTTTTGAGGTGGCGCTTGATGGTCTTGTCCGTCACGCCCAGCGCGAGCGCCATCTTCTGCGCCGTCACCTTGGGATCGGTGCGTACCATAGCCAGAATTTTGCCTGCGACTTCGTTTACAGGGACATTTACAGGGACATTTACAGTGACATCCACCACGGTCTGCGTCGCCACGTCGATGTACTTGTAGAGCGAATTGGCCAGAGCATCGAGCATGAAGTCAATAAACGGGCGGCAATCCACCGCTGTGCCATCAGCATGTGAATCCTGCAAGGCCTTGTAATACAGCGCCTGGTTATGGTGCACCAGCGTTTCAATGGGCATCCAGGCAAACAACGGATTCCATTGGGACAGAATCAGCGTTTGCCACAACCGTCCGATTCTGCCGTTGCCATCGCGAAAGGGATGGATGTATTCCAGCCGGTAGTGGACGGCAGAACTTTTGATCAGCGGATGCGCTTCGCTGGTGTGCCCCCAATGCAGGAGCTGCGCGACAAGCGCAGGAACCTGGGCCGCCGGTGCGCCTTTGTGCAACAGGGTGCCATCGTTGCCCACGACGGCCACGCCAACCGACCGGAACCGGCCCGATTCGCCAATCAGGGTGTCAAGCAGGTGTGTGTGCGCCCGCAGCAGGTCGTCCACCGACCAGGGTGTGTAGCCGGGCATCTCGGAGTAGGCGTGCCAGGCGTTTTGCACTTCCTTGATGTCCTTGGGTGGCCCCCAGACCTGTTTGCCGTTGATGACATCGGTGACCTGGTCCAAGGTGAGCTGGTTTCCTTCAATGGCAGTCGAGGCGTGAACCGAAAGAATGCGGCTGCGTTTGCGCAGTTGCAGCACATCGCCCGACTGTTCCTCGCTGATCTTGACACGTTCCAGCAAGGCGTGAATCGTGCCGATTTTTTCGTACCACTTCGGGTCTTCTGTAAAGAACTTCTCCAGCGGCTTCACGGCTTTTCCCTCTGGGTTTGCGGGTATGAAAAAATTGGCTATTGTGGCACCACCGCCTTGTAGGCTGACAAATACGGTGCGAGACGTCTGCCCATTTCGTCGCCCAAGGCTTGCAATCCACTCATGGGCCGCACCATCACTTCAAAGTCGATGATTTTGCCATCGGTATCGAAGCTGATCATGTCGATGCCCTTGAGTTGCTTGTCGCCCACGCGCGCGCTGAACTCCAGCACCACGTTTTGGCCATCGGCGCTGAAAAACTGGCGGTGGTACTGAAAATCCTGAAACACCTGCGCCACGGTGCTCAAAATCAGGCGCACCGCCTGCGCGCTGGGATAGGGCGAATGCGCCATCGGTGAGCGAAACACCGCCTTGGGGTGCAGTAATCCGGGCAACTCACCCATGTCGCCCTGGGCCACCATCGCATGCCATATTTTCATGCTCTGTGCGACAGCAGGGGATGCGCCTTGCGGTTGTGCGGACGCCGTGGCAGTGGCAGGCTTTGCTCCTATTTCCAATGCAATGGCCAGCTCCATGCCCTGCTTGATGGCGCGCTTGGCATCCAGTTCGGCGGCTTTGTCGGCGCCGCCAATCAGGTGCACGCTGCAACCCGCTGCCTGCAATTCAGCTTGCAATGCACGCTGCGGCTCCTGCCCGGCGCAGACCACCACGGTGTCGGCTGGAATCACCATTTCGCGCTCGCCGACGCGGATGTGCAGCCCCGCATCGTCGATTTTGCGGTAACTCACGCCCGAGAGCATTTCCACGGCGCGGTTTTTTAGCGAAGTGCGGTGAATCCAGCCCGTGGTCTTGCCCAGGCCCTCACCCACCTTGCTGGCCTTGCGCTGCAACAGGTAGATTTTGCGCGGGCTTGGTTCGATTCTGGCGGGAGCCAATCCGCCACGCGCGCTGTAACTGGTGTCCACCCCCCATTCGGCGAAGAATCTGGCCGCGTCCTGACTGGGGCTGAGACCGGGAGTGCTGTGCAGCAAAAATTCGGCCACATCAAAACCAATGCCACCAGCACCGATGATCGCCACCGTTTTCCCCACCGCACACTTGTCGCGCAGTACATCCAGATAGCCCACGACCTTGGGGTGTTCAATGCCCTCGATGGGCGGCGTGCGTGGAACGATGCCCGTGGCCAATACCACCTGGTCGAAGCCTGCGGCAATCAGCTCTTGCGCCGCTACCCGGTGGTTCAGCTTGAGTTGCACGCCGGTGCGCTCAATCTGGCGTGCAAAAAAGCGCAGCGTTTCATAAAACTCTTCCTTGCCGGGTATCTGTTTTGCCACATTGAACTGGCCGCCAATCGCGCTGGCGGCATCAAACAGCGTCACAGCAAAACCGCGCTGGGCAGCAGTCGTGGCAAAGCTCAGACCCGCTGGCCCCGCACCCACCACGGCAATCCTGCCCTTGGCCTTGGCCGGTGTCACATTGAGCAGAGTTTCGTGGCAGGCACGTGGATTGACCAGGCAGGAGGTGATTTTTCCGGCAAAGGTGTGGTCCAGGCACGCCTGGTTGCAGCCGATGCAGGTGTTGATGTCGTCGGCTTTGCCCTCCTGGGCCTTGCGCACGAAGAAGGAGTCGGCCAGCAAAGGACGCGCCATCGACACCATGTCGCATTGGCCCGTTGCCAGCAATTGTTCGGCCACTTCGGGCGTATTGATACGGTTGGTGGCAACCAGCGGCACCGTGACCTTGCCCATGAGCTTTTGCGTGACCCAGGCAAAAGCCGCGCGTGGAACCTTGGTGGCAATGGTGGGGATGCGCGCTTCGTGCCAGCCAATGCCGGTGTTGATAATCGTTGCCCCCGCAGCCTCGATGGCCTGCGCCAGTTGCACCACTTCGTCCAACGTGGAGCCACCTTCCACCAGGTCCAGCATGGACAAACGGTAGATGATGATGAAGTTGCTGCCCACCCTCTCGCGCGTGCGGCGCACGATTTCAACCGGAAACCGGATGCGGTTGGCGTAACTGCCGCCCCACTCGTCGTCACGCTGGTTGGTGCGCGCGACAATAAATTCATTGATGAGATAACCCTCGGAACCCATGATTTCCACACCATCGTAGCCCGCACCCTGCGCCAGAGCCGCACAGCGTACATAGTCCGCTATGGTCTGCTCGACCTCTTCGCACGACAAAGGCTTGGGCCGGAACGGATTGATCGGCGCTTGCAAGGCGCTGGGCGCCACCTGCTCGGGATGGTATGCATAGCGGCCAAAATGCAGAATCTGCATGGCAATCTTGCCCCCGGCATCGTGTACGGCCTGTGTGACCACCTTGTGCTTTGCGGCTTCTTCCTCCGTCGTCATCCGCGCGCCTCCGGGCATGGGACGGCCCGCATCGTTGGGCGCAATACCGCCCGTCACGATCAACCCCACGCCGCCGCGCGCACGTTCGGCATAAAACGCGGCCATGCGGGCAAAGCCATCCTTGGCCTCTTCCAGTCCGACGTGCATCGAGCCCATCAGAACGCGATTGGGCAAGGTGGTAAAGCCCAGATTCAGCGGGGCCAGCAGGTGGGGGTAAGCGCTCATGAATCAATCCTTCAAAGATGGGTAAAAACGATGTAACTATGCAACCAGTTGCAATAGTTTATGATAAAACCCTTCTTTTATGCAACCAGTTGCATAATATTTTGCGCACAGACCATAGACCATAAACTTGACGCCATGTCCTTATCCCACGCTGTACTGACTTCCCTGCTGGAAAAATCCTCTTCCGGTTACGACCTCGCGCGCCGCTTTGACAAGTCGATTGGCTATTTCTGGCACGCAACACACCAGCAGATATACCGTGAGCTGGCGCGCATGGAAGCTGCGGGCTGGATCGAATCACACAATGCACCCGACGCCGGAAAAACCCGCAAACGCATGTACCAGGTGTTGCCAAAAGGCCGTGAGGAACTGCTGCGCTGGGCCACCGAGCCGTGTCCACCGATTGATTTGCGCGACGAGTTCATGGTGCGCTTGCGCGCCGACGCCGCCATCGGCCCGTTGTCGCTGGAGTCCGAATTGCGCCGACGCCTGGCGCAGCACCAGGAAAAACTACAGGTCTACCGCGCCATCGAAGAGCGCGACTTCGGCAATGACCGCCCCACGTCCCGCGAGACCCGCATCCAGCACATGATCCTGAAAAAAGGCATCCTCTACGAAGAAGGCTCCATTGCCTGGACGCAGCAGATGCTGGCGGTGCTGGAAGAATATGCGACGTGAGGCCATGCGGCCATTACAGTCGCCAGTGATCTCCCCGCATAGGCTGGTCGCGCACCGGCCAGGTTGGACAAAGCATTTGCACCACTTCCATCAGACTCAACCATTCCGCGAAGGGATCAACTCCTGAAGCGTTGCCCAGCGATGGCTGGAAGGGGACACCCGCTTCACTGGTCAGCACCGTGCGGGCCTCGGTGCGGCTTGGCGCAGATTCCGCATGTGCATCAGCGCTATTGGGGGAGGTTATGGAAGAGGTGTCATGGAGGAGGGTGGTTTGGTTAAACAGCGCAAAGTAGTCACGCAACTCATCCATATTGAGCGAAGTGCGGTGTATTTTCAAAAGTGCACGAATGTCGTCCATGTCGCGTGTGCGTGTTGCATCGTTCACGAAGCCTTGCAGCTTGAAGCCAATGAGCCCTTCAACGCTGACGACACGCAGGCGACCCATCGGTGTCTCCCGCTCCGATGCCTGCGCCAGCAGGCGGCGCGCCAGAGGACGGTACGCGTACAGCAAATCCAGCCCCTGCGTGCCGCGCACATAGTTTGCAGCGTCTTCACTGCGGTACAGGCACTGGTAGCCCAAATTCAGCAGCGCGTCATGCACTTTGTCGGCAGCTTCAGCCTCCACCAGAAAATCCACATCCTTGGTGGCGCGAATCACCTGATGCGCAACCACCGCCAAGCCGCCAATCAAGGCTGGTTCTGTGTCGTTGCTTGCGAACATGGACAGTGCTTCGCGGATTTGTTCGGCCAGGTTGGGCATATCTACAGCGTGGAATGGTGGTCACGGGATCATAGCCATGAATCAGAGAGGTACAGCGCGAACCATTCAGTGGCGTGGGCAAACCAGAGCCCTTGAAGCACGCGCTCGTTATCGGGCTTCTGGTCGAGGCGGATTACTGGCATGGCCTGAGTCACTATGAAATTTTCCGCCCTCCCTTCGCTCCCCCTTTTTTCGGGCGCCTTCGGCTTCCGGGCCCCTGCTTTTTTTGGGGTTTTTTTTTTAATTGCTTTTCTTGCGCCCGCTTTTTTTTTTAGTCCGTTTTTTTTTTGTCTTTGCTCTTCTCGCCCTGCTGTTGGAGCGTGTCGCGTAGCTTTTCTCCGCACGTCCTGCAAGCGCAAGGGAGTTTGCCGTTTTTTACCCCAGACCAACCCATCTCGACAACCGTTCGGATGTCGTGGTTCGGTAACGAACGGCGAAACTTTACTGGTATCGATTCGTCAAGCAGTAAGCGCATCGGCAGACAGGCGCGCTCTTGCCGCCTCAAGTACAGCTACAGCCTTTTCTCGGGACACTGAGGGAAAATCTTCGAGAAAGTCTTCGAGAGAAGATGTCCCCTCTAGGTAGTCAAAAAGATTCTTGACGAGAACGCGGGTACCCGTGAAGCAAAGCGCTCCGCTCATTATTTCTGGGTTCCGACTAACAAGAAATGTATCCATGACGACCTCCTGTTCGGATAGTTTACCTGCTACCAAACAATTGCGCCGTTCAAGTGGGGCCTAACGAAGCTGCGGGCTGGATCGAATCACACAATGCACCCGATGCCGGAAAAACCCGCAAGCGCATGTACCAAGTGTTGCCCAAAGGCCGCGAGGAACTGTTGCGCTGGGCCACCGAGATTACTTGAATTGCTATTAAAGGCGTAGCTGTATCCGCACGTCCCGTAAGCGCAAACGGCTAATTTGACCAGTGAGGAATGGTATGAAAAATATAGAAAAGCGTATCTCGACCGCCATGTCAGGCTACAGCACACCACGCTCTATCTCCTGCAGATAGATAAAGTCGGGGGCTTTTACGCCAGCTTTTTTTCTGATTTCCACCAATTCAGGAGACTCGAAGAAGCGCCGGGCATTGTCCAGCGATGACCACTGCGAAAAGTGGACAATGTTGTTTGCGTCGTTGTCGTAGCGCAGTAGCTGGTAGCTGATTTCTCCAGCACGTTTTCTTATGTCCGCTGCCTGGTCAAATATTGCTTTCCACGCTGGGTAGGCTTCGACCTCGTGAATGATTAAAACATGTTGCATGTGAACGCCAATAGCGGGTTTTCGGATGGGTGTGGACTTCAATACGGCGAACCGTCTTTATGTGCAAACCGCCATTTCCCATCGACGAGATCTGCCTGCAAGTCATCGTCAGGGTATACGGCGGAATCTCCTGCGCTGCGGTCGCCAACCTCAAGGTATTGCACTTCTTCCCCTGTACGATTAAGCAACTGGTGCGCGTTGCCCGTACCCGCCTTGAATCCCGCGCACATACCAGGAGAGAGTTGTGTTTCACCGGCATCGGTGACCAGCACGGGATGGCCGTGCACTACGTAGATGAACTCGTCTTGTCTGGAATGGGCGTGCCGCAAGGCTGAAACGGCACCGGGCAAAAGTTTCGTCAGATTCACCCCGAAATTTGCTAGGCCAAACAAGTCGCCAAGGGTGCGCTTTTCTCGCCCCGCCATTCGGGAGGCGAACGGTTCTGGATAAACCGATGGTTTTGTCCGTGGTGCAACCTGCGTTGCCACAATGGCTATGGGAATGGCTTGATCTGTCATAGTGATCTCTGATGTATTGGACCCTAACTCGACGTGGGAAGACAGACCCGTGGCCCCCCAACTGTGGTGATTGTCGCTGTGTGTTGGCGCCGGTTGAAAATTCTTGTTCACTGGCCGAAAGCATGCAAAGCCATGATTCTCCTGATTTAATAGCTGTTCCCGCACGTTCCATAAGGATTTTCGGCTGATTTGCCAAAAAAACGCCAAACGCTCAGGCCCGGAATACGCTACGTGAATGGTCCGAATTGCTATGCAAGACGTAGCTTTCTCCGTACGTCCCGTAAGCGCAGGGTTCCCCGCATCGCCAGGTCGGGCCGCTGTAGTTACGAAAAGCTTGACATGGATAGCTTTTTGTAACAACAATTGGGGCATGATTACCTGGGACGAACCCAAGCGGAAAAGGAACCTCAAGGATCACGGCATTGATTTGGCTGAGGTCGCTTGTGTTTTCGATGCCCCGATGGTCACGGTGGAAGATGCGCGCGAGTACTACGGCGAACAGCGCCTGCAGAGTTTGGGCTGGTTTCGCAATCGCGTGGTCTTCCTGGTATGGACGGAGCGCAATGACAGCGCTCGGGTAATTTCCTGTCGTTACGGTGACAAACATGAAACGCACGCCTACTTCGAAGCCCTCAACGTTTAGCAAGGAACAGATGGCGGCAGCCATTGCGGCCGCACCTGACGAGGTAAATGACCCCGAGTGCCCGTATGATCCCAACGACGCGGCAGCGGTAAAGGCGTTCTGGGCGAAGGGGAAAGTTGTTCGCCTGCCCGGACAGCGTGGCCCGCAAAAGCGCCCCACCAAGGTGGCCGTGACGGTGCGATACAGCCCAGAGGTGGTGGAGTTCTTCCGGGCGACCGGCGAAGGTTGGCAAACCCGCATGAACGATGCACTGCGGGAGTATGTGAAGCGGCACCGTGCGGCGTAACTACGCGGCATCTCAGTGGCCCAACGTCGAATGAGCCATCATTGGCCTCGCTTTGGACGGCCACGTTCGCTGGTGAGAGGCCCGGTAAATGAGAACGCAGAGATAGGCATGCAATACTTGGCCGACTTGCTGTGAATTCTTGTTCACGGGCCGAAACCATGCAACACCATGATTCTCCTGATTTTATAGCTGTCCCCGCACGTCCCACAAGCACAAACGGCTGATTTGACCATTAAACTGTGATGTTTTTATCTGTCGGATAGTGCATGAACTTGTTACAGTACGCGCCTTTCCCCTCCCTTTTTCTCCCCTTTTGAGCGCGCCATGAGCCAGGCTCCCCTCACTGCAGAAACCATCCGTCTCATCACCCAGTTCAGCCACGGGGCGGAGTTCCTCGCCACCGCCACCGAACTGCACGCAGCAGGCGCCCACGTGGTCGAGGTGTCCACGGACCATGGTCAGCCGCCGTAGTTTGTTGGCTGCTTCGGTTTGCGTTGCAGCGCCATGGCCGACCCTGGCCGTTGGTGCGCAATTTCAGCCTCAGCCCTGGTCGCGCAAAACCATCACAAGCTTGCAACTGCCTGATCTGGATGGAGCGGTGTGGAGCCTTGCTGCGCAGCGGAGCAAACCTGTGTTGTTGAATTTCTGGGCCAGTTGGTGTGAGCCCTGCCGTAGTGAAATGCCGTCACTGGAACAATTGGCGCTGCGCTACAAGGACCGGGGTTTGCAGGTGATGGCTGTCAACTACCGCGAGACCACGGCGGCAGTGCGCCGTTTCATCGACGCCACGGCCTTGAAACTGCCCGTGCTGCAAGACGGCGACGGCAAGGCAGCCAAGGCCTTTGGCGTGCGCATCTTCCCCAGCAGCGTAGCCATCAATCGCCTGGGACAGGTGCGGTTTGTTGTCGTGGGTGAATGCGACTGGAGCAGTCCTGCGGCCAGTCGCTGGGTGGACGCAATGCTTTAGCAATTTGCACAAAACCGACGCTATTTTTTCTACTTTTCTTCGGCCACAAACGACGGGTATCCGGCAGCATCTGTCGCCTGGGTGAGGGTCTTGACGTCCGTTTTGGCATCATCGTAAGTCACTTTGGCGTTGCGCTGGGTATAGCTTACCAATGCCCGGCTTACACCAGCTACCTTGAGTAGGGCAGCCTTGATGGTGATGGGGCAGGTAGCGCAGTCCATCGTGGGCACAGTCAAAGTTACCTGCCGGATGGCGGCGAATACCGGGGTGTTTCCAATCAGCAGCGTTGCAGCGATGACTGTCAGGATTTTCTTCATGGGATGCCTTCTTTCAATAGAACAAGGGGGCCGCAAGCGGTACCAGGAGCGGTATGAGCGTCAGAAGCGCCACCAGCCAGAACCAGCGGCGCGCTGCCACATGGACCTTGCGGCACTCCATGCCATTGGCATTACATGATCGAAACAAACGCCATGCCGCCAGACTGAGTGACCCGATGGCCAGCACCATCAACGCGGTGGAGTAAGGTTCGAACCAGCGCAATTGACCAATCCACGCACCGGATATGCCCAGCAACACCAGCAGCAGTGGGAGCACGCAGCACGTCGAGGCCAGCAACGCCGCAATGGCAGCCAGCGCAAGTGCCGGTGTCGTATTCAGGATGACACCTCGCGTGCTGTGATCTGGTACGAAAACGAATCGGGGTCGTAGGGGTCGCGCGCTCCGGCGTCGGTTTGCGCCTGGGGGTACATGAAGAAGGCGAGTTTGCCTTGCGTCGCTCCAGGCAAAATGACATTACTCGCGCTGTTGTAAGCCATCCAGTTACCCTCCCAGCTTCCGAACAGGGCTTTGCGCACCGGGGCGACGAGGGGATGACCGGCATCCTTGATCCATTCGGGTGTCTCCTGGCGCATGACCTTGGTAACGTCAGCCGGGTCCATGGCCACCCAGCCATGGGCCTTCAGGTAGACCTCGGCACGGCAGTGCTGCGCGCCCTTCAGGCTGGCAGGGTTGCCTCCCAGTTCGCGATAGCCGAAAGCGCTGGGAACGAGGCGGATGCCGTAGATGTCACGGGCGGGCACGCCCACGGCGCGGCACAGGCCAACAAAAAGCGCGTTGATATCGGCGCACTTGCCGCTCAAATTCCCGGTTTCAAGCATGGTCTTGATGTCTCCCACGCCGCAACCGCGTACCTTGGGCTCGCGGTAGGTGCTGACGATGACCCAGTCGTAGATGCGCTGCACCTTTTCCCGGTCACTGCGCGCGCCCGCGACGATCTGGGTGGCCACCTTGCGGACAATGCCGTCGGTCGTAATCAATGCACTAGGCTGTATCCAGCGGCGCAAGTCGGCTGGATCGGCAGGGGCTGTGGCACGCTGGCTCCAGTCAACGAAGCGGTTTTGTGTCTGGACACGATGGGTGAGCACGATGGTGGGCTGTGCAGTTGCGGCATCGAACGTCGCAACCAGTATCCTGGCCCCGGTATCACCGTCCGCAGCAAGGTGCATGTCGGAGCCGTTGCCTGACCAGCTGCTGTCCTGTGTCCGCTGCCATGCGGTGTTGATCGACGGCACCGGCAGCCACACGACCGCTTTTCCTTTGGATTCGCGCAGTTGTACGGTGGTCGTGACCTCAAAAGTACGCCAGCCCTCGGGCCTGGGTTCAAAACGGCGTGTAGCCTCCTGTGCATGTGCTGAAGGTGCGCGCGCCAGGATAAGTGCAGCAGAAGCAGTTTTGATAAGGTCGCGACGCGATGTCGGTGACGTGGGCGACGTGGGATAGTGCATGGGAGTGTTTCGTGTTGCCAAAGTGGGAAATAGTTTAGCGGATTGGTTGGTGCGATACTATGCGGGCAGATCGCGACGACTAACCACACATGAGCCATGGCAACAACCGATGCGCGCCTCGACAGCTGGCAACAATTCATCTTTGAAGACAGTTCATTTTCCTTTCCTGTTTACAAGCAGTGTCCTGACAATTTTGAAAATCCACCGGCTATCCTCGTGATGCATGAGGTGCCGGGGATTTATCCAGCGGTAATCGACTTTGCCGAACGGCTGCTACAGGAGGGCTATTGCGTTTACATGCCATCCCTGCTGGGGGAGCCGGGCAAGCGCCTCAGCCTGCCCTATGTCGCCAGCTCAATAGCCCAGGCCTGTATTCGCCGCGAATTCCGGATTCTGGCGTTGAAGCAGGCGAGTCCGATCACCGATGCACTGCGTGCTCTGTGCCGACGTATGCACGCAGAGTGTGGTGGGGTTGGCGTGGGCGCCATTGGGATGTGTCTGACCGGCAATTTCGCCCTGTCCCTGATGGTTGACGAGTCGGTCATGGCGCCGGTGTTGTCACAGCCATCACTCCCTTTTGGCGTTACCAAACAACACAAGCGCGATCTGCATGTCAGTGATGCGCAGTTGCAGTGCATCAAGGCGCGCGTCGCGCAGGGATCGGTAAAAGTATTGGGCATGCGCTTCTCCCATGACTTCATGAGTCCTCCGGAGCGCTTCGAGCGGCTGCGCGAAGAACTGGGTGATGGTTTTGAGGGTATAGAAATCGACTCCGGGCCGGGTAATCCTGGTCGGATTCCCAGAATAGCCCATTCAGTGGTAACCAAGGATTTGGTCGACACCAACGGACATCCGACACACGCCGCCTTGCAACGTCTGCTTGCTTTCTTTGCCGAGCGTTTGCGTCCCAAAGTGCAAAAATAACATGCGCAATTCCGCAATCTTTGGAGGTTTACGGTGAATCACTATGCGTTTATGCGTCTGCGGTGCCTGCTGTTCCTGGCGCTGGCCATCACTGCCTCCAGGGGCGAGGCGATTCTGTCGGGGCAGGCGGCTATTTCTGCCGAGCTGGCACCCGTATGCACCCTGTCAGCCAGCCCAGCGGTGATTGCCACCGGCGCCAGTACCACCCTGACTGCCATGTGCAATCCCGCTGCCAGTTCCTACACCTGGAGCAGCAGCGACATTTCTCAAAACTCGGCCAGTGGCAAAGTTTCGCCCACTGCACCGACGCTATACACCGTGGTGGGCCATAACGCTGCCGGCAGCAGCAGTCCGGCCAGCGCTGCCGTGTATGTCTGCAACACGCCACCACAACAAAACTACCCCGGTCTGGTGCTGGGTGCCACGGCTGGCAATGATCAGATCGCCAGCAGCATTGCCAATGACGCCATCGACGGTGGTGTGGGTGTTGATACCGTGGTGTACAGCTGCAACCGCTCCAGTTTCATCGTAACGAAAGACCAAAACACGGGGCGCTGGACGGTCAGTTCGGCAGCGGAAGGGCTGGATACCCTGAGCAACATCGAACGCATCCGTTTTGGTGACGAAACCCTGGCGCTGGACCTCAGCGGCAATGCCGGGCAGGTCTATCGGCTCTACCAGGCAGCGTTCAATCGCAGGCCGGACAACGACGGACTCAGGTATTGGATCGGGCGCATGGATAACGGCACCACTCTTTACGATGTGACCGCCGGTTTTGTGTACAGCACCGAGTTTCAGGCCTTGTATGGCAGCAATCCGGGTAACGCGGAATTTCTCACCCGGCTCTACAACAACGTGCTGCACCGCGCACCCGATCCGGGTGGCTACGCCTGGTGGCAAGAACAGCTCGATAGCGGCAAGCACAGCAAAATAACGGCCCTGACGGGATTCTCCGAGTCACCCGAGAATCAGGCCGCAGTGCTGGGTTCCATTTTGAACGGCATTGATTGGTATAACGATGGCTACACACCTACCGTCGAACCCGACGAGCCAATCGTACCGACGGTGGGGCCTGGCGAGTTCAAAAAGGCCACCCCGCTGGGTACATTGTCAGCGGCGGACATCGCCAGCGCCTTGAACGCAGCAGGTAGCATTCCAGCCAGTGTCGCACCACGCTATGCGGTGACCAATTACCGGCTCGAATACCTGACAACCGACGGCAATGGCCGCGAAGTGCTGGCATCTGCACTGGTCAGCGTCCCGGTAAAACCTGCTGGCGCGCTCAGCCCGGTGCTGGGCTACCAGCATGGAACCATCACCCGCGATGCCGATGCGCCCAGCAACCATGCACAGGCCTCGGAGCCTACCGTCGTGATGGCATCCCAGGGGTATATCGTGCTGGCTGCCGACTATGTGGGCTACGGCAGCTCCAAGGGTTTGCCACACCCCTACCTGATGGCAGCGCCTTCGGCGGCAGTGGTGACCGATTTGCTGGTTGCGGCCAAATACTGGCGCCAGACCAGTGGTATCCGGGATAACAAGCAGTTGTTTCTGGCTGGATATTCCGAAGGGGGCTATACCACCATGGCAGCCAGCCGCGCCCTGAATGCAGCCAACAACACGCACAGCAAAAGTCTGGTAGCGGTGGTTCCAGGAGGCGGACCCTATCAGGTGTATGTCACGCTGGATGAGATTGTGAAGCAGATACGTGACAGAAACCCTTTTATCGGTGCCCTGATCACCCCCGGTTTTCTGAAATATTTGAGTTCTGCAACGCGCGATTGGGTGCGTAGCGAGATTATGAAACAGATGCTGGGTTCGGATACCGATGTGGCGTTTGATCCAACATTTCTTGATAATTTCCTGGCCGATGATGTGAATGCCATGGAGCGCCTGAGCAATGTGCATGACTGGAAGCCGACGGTCAGCATGAAACTGTTTCACGGACGCGATGACCAACTGGTGTCGTACCGCAGTTCGGTGGCGACGCTGCAGGCCATGCAGGCACGCGGAACACCCGGTAATGTTGCCTCGTTGACCGACTGCAACGCGCAACCTGCTGACCATTTAGGCTGTGTTGCTCCATACTGGTATTTCCTGCTAGACCAGCTCACAACGCTGGCCAAGGACCTATGAATCGGTGCGGCAATTTTTGGTGGTGTTTCAGGCTTCCCACTTAAGGCGGGACAGGCAAGGCATTGTCATTTCCGTGCAGGCTGGATGTGATTCCTGTGGGAGCGCCGGAAGGCGCGAATTCGTGGCTCTCGCCACTCCCACAAAGTGCCAAGCGTGCTGTCCCGCTTGGTGCGTTTGAATGAGCGCATTCGTCTGCGGCGCTGTCTCTGCAAAAAACATAGCTACTCCCGCTTATCCCATAAGGCGTACAGCCAGATTTGCCTTGAATTTTGCCCTTTAAAACGGGTCAAGGCGATGCTGATACCGCCATGAGGCATGAAAACGGGCCGTTGTCGGGTGTTTTTGCATGACAAATCGGGCTGTAAGCCTTATGGGATAAGCGGGAGAAGCTATTGCATCAGGAGCACTTTTGTGGAACACAGTGTTCAGTAAAAGCGTGTTTTCTGAAACATGCCCGTTTTTCCACACTGGCGCACGCCGGTCAGCACCAGCCATGCGAGGCCAGGTACATAGGGAATGGGTTGCGTGGGAATTGCCGCCTTGCGCCAGCGGCTGTACGGTCTTGTTACAGTACGCGCTTCTCCTCTCCCTTTTTCTCCCCCTTTTGAGCGAGCCATGAGCCATACCCCCGTCACTGCAGAACCCATACGTCTCACCCAGTACAGCCACGGGGCGGGGTGTGGCTGCAAGATCAGTCCCAAGGTGCTGGATGTGATCCTGGCGGGCAGCGGCGCGCAGAACCTGGACCCCCGGCTGTGGGTGGGCAATGCCTCGCGGGATGATGCGGCGGTGTATGCGCTGGATGATGAGCGCGGGGTGGTTTCCACTACGGACTTCTTCATGCCGATTGTTGATGACCCGTTCGACTTTGGCCGGATCGCAGCGACCAATGCCATCAGTGACATTTACGCCATGGGCGCTGATCCGCTGTTGGCGATTGCCATCCTTGGCTGGCCGGTGAATGTGCTGCCGCCGGAGGTGGCGCGCGAGGTGGTGCGGGGCGGGCGCAGTATGTGTGATGCGGCGGGAATTCCGCTGGCGGGCGGTCATTCGATTGATGCGCCGGAGCCTATTTTTGGCCTGGCCGTTACCGGCGTGGTGGCCAGACAGCATCTCAAGCGCAACGACACTGCCACAGCTGGCTGCCGGTTGTACCTGACCAAGCCGTTGGGCATCGGCATTTACACCACTGCGGAAAAACGCAGCCTGCTGCGCAGCGAAGACGTGGGCGTGGCGCGGGACTGGATGTGTACGCTCAACCGCCCCGGCAGCCGCTTTGGCAAGCTGGCGGGCGTTGCCGCCATGACCGATGTGACCGGCTTTGGCCTGCTCGGGCATCTGGTGGAGCTGGCCGATGGCAGCGGCCTCACCGCGCACCTGGAGGCCGCTGCCGTGCCGCGCCTGCCGGGTGTGGCGCATTACCTGGATGCCGGTTGTGTACCCGGCGGTACCCAGCGTAATTTCGACAGCTACGCACAGCGCGTGACGCCGATTGGCAAGGCGGACAAAGAGCTTTTGTGTGACCCGCAGACCAGTGGTGGTTTGCTGGTGGCGGTCACGCCCGCTGGGGAGGCGGAGTTCCTCGCTACCGCCGCTGAACTGGGTCTGGCCCTGCAGCGCATCGGCGAACTGCGCGCAGCAAGCGCCTACGCAGTCGAGGTGCATTGATCCATGCGGCCCATGCGTGACGACACCGCCGACTACCGCACATTGTTGCTGGAGCACGTGCCGATGATGGACGTGCGCGCGCCCATCGAGTTTGCCAAGGGTGCTTTTCCTGGTGTCGTGAATCTGCCGCTGATGAACGACGGCGAACGCGAGGCGGTGGGCATTTGTTACAAGCAGCGCGGCCAGCAGGCGGCGATAGAGCTGGGCCACCGGCTGGTCAGTGGAGCGCTCAAGGCCGAGCGCATTGCCGCCTGGGCGGACTTTGCCCGTAAACATCCGCAAGGGGTGCTGTATTGCTTTCGGGGTGGCCTGCGCTCGCAGATCGTGCAGCAGTGGCTCAAGGACGAGGCTGGCATAAATTACCTCCGTGTGATCGGCGGCTATCAGGAGATGCGCCGGTATCTGCTGCGCGTCCTGGAAGATAGCGCACGCGACTGCCGCTTTACCGTGCTGGGTGGCCTCACCGGCTGCGGCAAGACCGAGCTGCTGCGGCAACTGCCCAACGCCATTGACCTTGAAGGCCACGCCAGGCATCGCGGCTCCAGCTTCGGCCAGCATCCCACGGGCCAGCCGGCGCAGATCGACTTTGAAAACTCTCTGGCAGTGGACCTGCTGCGCATGCAAGCTGCTGGCATCACGCATCTGGTGGTCGAGGATGAAGGCCGCCATGTGGGCAGTTGCTCTATCCCGCTGGAGCTATACCACCGCCTGCGGCAAGTACCGCTGGTGTGGCTGGAAGCGCCTTTGGAGCAGCGGGTAGAACGCATCCTGCAGGAATACACCGTGGACCAGCTTGTCACTTTCGCCGCCTTGTATGGCGCGCAAGAAGGTTTCACCCGTTTCGCGCAGCAACTCCAGCTAAGCCTGAGCCGGATTGCCAGGCGCCTGGGCGGCGAGCGCTACCTGCACTTGAGCGCGGCCATGGTCCTTGCCCTGGAGCGCCACCAGCAGGGTGACCCCAGCCTGCACCGGGTGTGGATCAGCGCCTTGCTCCAGAGTTACTACGACCCGATGTACGCCTACCAGCGGCAACAACAGGAAGGGCGGATCGTCTTTAGCGGCGAGGCGGCGCAGGTGCTGGCGTATTTTCACAGCCTGTCCACGCACTTTTGAATTACGCGCAAGCGCAAATTTGACAGCGGCCCAGGCATGGGACAATCCGACCTATGTATGCATTGTTTGAAGAAGCCGGAAAATTAATGGCCGGTCGGGTACTGTCTGAAGCCGAAGCCTCGGCTCAGGTAGAGTTGGATAGCGGTAAGCGGGTCAAGGTCAAGACCAGCAACATGCTATTGCGGTTCGAAAAACCTGTGCCAGCCGAATTCATTGCTGCCGCCCAGGCCGCAAGCCAAGATATTGAGCTGGAGTTGGCCTGGGAATTCGCGCCGGATGAGGAGTTCGGGTTTGCCGAACTGGCGCGCGACTACTTTAGCGTTCACGCCCCCGCAAGTGAGCAAGCGGCGATGTTGCTTCGGCTGTTTGAGTCGCCGCATTACTTTCGCCGCGCTGGCAAGGGCCGTTTTCGCAAGGCCAGCGCCGACGTGCTGGCACAAGCACTGGCTGCCATTGAGAAGAAAAAGGCGCAGGCGCTGCAGATTTCCCAGTGGGCTTTGGAACTGGGTGCAGGCACTTGCCCGGAGCCGATCAAAGATCAGCTGTACAAAATCCTCTTCAAACCGGATAAGAATGCGCCGGAATACAAAGCCGTGGTCGAAGCCTCGCGCAACACCCAAAAGGCACCGCTGGCGCTGTTGCAACAGTCCAGCGCCATTGCTTCGCCCTACCAGTTTCACTGGAAACGCTTTTTACTGGAGAACTTTCCCAAGGGAGCGGGTTTTCCCTCCATCACCACGCCGCTGCCGGGTGCAGACTTTGCAGACTTTGCAGACTTGCCGCTGGCCGAGGTGCAGGCCTTTTCGATTGATGATTCGGCCACAACCGAGATTGACGACGCGCTCTCGGTGCAGGGACTGGGTAGTGGCAGCGGCACCGTGACCCTGGGCATTCATATTGCGGCACCTGGGCTGGCACTGCATCCCGGCGATGCGTTGGACCAGTTGGCGCGCGCACGCTTGTCCACCGTCTACATGCCGGGCTACAAAATCACCATGCTGCCCGATGCGCTGGTGCAAGCCTATACCCTGCAGGCCGGGGTCAACTGTCCGGCTTTGTCGCTGTATGTCACGCTCGATGCAGCCACGCTGGAAGTCACCGCCAGCGTCTCGCGCCTGGAGCGCGTGCCCATCGTCCACAACCTGCGGCACGACCAGCTTGATGCCATCGTGACCGAAGCCTGGCTGCAAGACCCCGGTTTTACGCATGAAAATGAGCCACAGCCCTTGCCAGAACTGCGGGATAAGCTATCATTTTTGTATAAACTGGCACTCAAGCTCAAGGCTGGACGTGAGCAGGTACGCGGCAAACCCGAGAACTTTAACCGCCCGGACTACAACTTCAAACTGCTCGAAAACCAGGGCGCCGAGCCGCAGGGCACGGAAACCGTGCGCATCAGCGTGCGCCAGCGCGGCGCGCCGCTGGATTTGATCGTCGCCGAGGCCATGATTCTGGCCAACAGCACCTGGGGCGGCTGGTTGGCCGAGTTGGGCGTTCCCGGCATCTACCGCAGTCAGGCCAGCCTGGCTCCAGGCATCAAGGTGCGTATGTCCACCAAGGCATTGCCGCATGCCGGTATTGGCGTGAAAAGTTATGCCTGGAGCAGCTCGCCGCTGCGCCGCTACGTCGATCTGGTCAACCAGTGGCAAATCATCGCCTGCGTGAAACACGGCAAGGCTGCAGCCCTGGCCGCACCCTTCAAACCCAGGGATGCCAATTTATTGGCCATCATTTCCAGCTTTGACGAAGCCTATGGCGCGTACAACAGTTACCAGTCGGCGATGGAGCGCTTCTGGACGCTGCAATACCTGGAGCAAAACGGCATTACCGAGCTGGATGCCACGGTATTCAAGGAGAGCCTGGCGCGCGCCGATACGCTGCCGCTGGTGTTTCCGGTGATGGGCGCGCAAAACCTGCCGCGCGCAGCCAGGGTGCGTGTCAAGCTCGGCGCGGTGGATCTGATCACGCTCGATGTGCATGGAACGGTGCTGGAGCGGCTGGATACGGTAGCGCAAGACACGCTGGATGTGGACGATGAACAAGACGAAGTTGCCGGCCCCATCGCCATTGCGGTGGATGTGAACGATATGAACGAATTGCCCGAAGCTACCAGCGAGCCGCCCATCCCGTGAAACTGCGTTCCTTGAGTACCATGCAACTGGCCTTGGCAGCCTCCATCGTGCTGCATGCTGCCTTGTTGACCTTGCGCTTTGCTGCCCCGCAAACGTTTAACCGGGTGTTTGAAGACACCCCGATGGAAGTGATCCTGGTGAATGCCCGCACCAACGAGGCTCCCGAAAAGCCCAAGGCCATTGCCCAGGCATCACTGGCCGGAGGAGGAGATGCCGACGCAGGCCGCGCCACCAGTCCGCTGCCACCTTCGGCCTTGGTGGAACAAGGCGATGACGTTGAGCAAGAAGCGGCCAGCAAATTACAGTCCTTGCGTGAGCAGCAAACGCTGCTGCTGGCGCAAGTCAAACGCCAGCTCGCGGCCTTGCCGCCGCCAGACCCCGACGAGTCCACCAACAAACCCGAAGACGTGGAGCGGGAAGAAAAACGCCGCAAGCTCATCAAGTTGCTGGCAGAAATCGAGCGCCGTATCAACCAGGACAACGAACGCCCCAAACGGCGCTACATCAGCCCGTCCGCACGGGAAGAGGTGTATGCCGTTTACTACGATACCCTGCGTCGGCGTATTGAAAACCGTGGTACCGACAATTTTCCCCAATCGCATGGCAAGAAGATGTATGGTGAGCTGACGATGATTGTCACCGTCAACCATGACGGCCAGGTATTGGGTACCGAGGTGGTGGAGAGTTCCGGCAACCGCACCCTGGACCGCCACGCGTCCGCGATTGTGTACTCCGCCGGGCCATTCGGGCGTTTTTCTGCCCCGATGCGCCGCCAGGCCGACCAGATTCTGGTGGTTTCGCGTTTCAAATTCACCCGCGACGAAACACTGGAAGCCGCACTAAGCTCCCGTCGATAAGTCCGATGAAGCTGTTCGCGCGTTGCCTGGGCCTGTTTGTGCTGGCATTTGTTGCCCTGCAGCTGTATTTTGTCGGGCGCATCGCGTTTATGGTTGTAGTAAACCCCGAATCGACCAGTTTTCAGCGTTCCGAAGCCTGGCGCTTGCTGGAGGGTGGCACGCTGCGCTGGAGCCAGCGCTGGGTGGGGTATGTCCAGTTGTCCGAACATCTGAAACGTGCGGTGCTGGCATCCGAAGACGATAGTTTTAGCAACCACGACGGCGTGGATTGGGAGGCCTTGGAAAAAGCCTGGGAGAAAAACGCCAAAGCCGAGCAACGCGCCGCCCGCAAGCATACCGCTGCAAAAATTGTGGGAGGCTCCACCATCACGCAACAATTGGCGAAGAATCTCTTTTTGTCAGGAGAGCGCACCCTGCTGCGCAAAGGACAGGAGTTGGTGCTGACCCTGCTACTGGAGCAGTTGTTGAGCAAACAGCGGATTCTGGAAATCTATCTCAACAGCGTCGAATGGGGCGAAGGTGTTTTTGGTGCCGAGGCTGCTGCGCAGCATTACTTTCGCAAGTCGGCAGCACAGCTCAACGCCTGGGAGTCCGCCCGTCTGGCCGTCATGCTGCCGCGCCCCCGGTACTTTGAAAAACTGCCCAACTCGGGCTATCTCGCCAACCGCACGGGCATCATCCTGAGCCGTATGACCAACACCCAGCTGCCTTGATCTTTTAAGCCAGCGCTGTAAGAAAGCGGCATCCATCCCGACTCATACCCATAAGGAGATTCCTCATGTTGATCAAAATGCAAGGCGATGGATTCAATAACCTCTTCTCCAGCGAGATTACGTCGCAAACTGTTTATGAAAAACGCCGAGCTCTGATAAAGCTAATGGCCACAGGTGTAGCGGGCGCCGCTTTGGCGAGTTGGGCCGCACGCGATGCGATGGCCCAAGTGCCCCGCCCCGGCAAGCTGGCAGCACTACCGGGCGCCAAAACATCGGTCGCTGGCGCCACAACTCTTGAAAAGCTCACCGACTACAAGGACGCCAGCACCTATAACAACTTTTACGAGTTTGGTACCGACAAATCCGACCCTGCCAAGAATGCCCACACGCTCAAGACCACTGCGTGGACGGTCGAGGTGGAAGGTTTGGTCAAAAAACCTGCCCGTTACACGCTGGAAGATCTACTAAAGCTGAGTCCCATGGAAGAACGCATCTACCGGTTGCGCTGTGTGGAGGGTTGGTCCATGGTGATTCCCTGGGTGGGTTATTCGATGAGCGAGTTGATCAAGAAAGTGGAGCCTTTGGGTAGCGCCAAGTACGTGGAGTTTGTGAGTCTGGCCGATCCCAAGACCATGCCTTTTGTGGGTTCGCGTGTGCTGGACTGGCCCTATGTAGAAGGCCTGCGACTCGATGAAGCGATGCACCCGCTAGCCCTGCTGGGTTTCGGCATGTATGGCGAGGTGTTGCCCAACCAGAGCGGTGCCCCTGTGCGCATGGTGGTTCCCTGGAAGTATGGCTTCAAGAGTGGCAAGAGCATTGTCAAGATCCGCTTCACCGACAGACTGCCTGCCACCGCCTGGAACAAGGCGGCTGCGCAGGAGTATGGCTTCTATTCCAACGTCAACCCCGAGGTAGACCACCCCCGCTGGAGTCAGGCCAGCGAGCGACGCATCGGCGAAGACGGCTTGTTTGCCAAGAAGCGCAAAACGCTGATGTTTAATGGCTATGAAGCACAAGTGGGGCAGCTCTACGCAGGTATGGACTTGAAGCGCAACTTCTAAATCGCCCAAGGCCAGATGTTTTCTTTCTCCATGAACAAGTTCCTGTTGCACACTGCGGCAAAGCCCGTGCTCTTTTTGCTGTCGTTGGCACCGCTGGCGTGGCTGGTCTACCTGGTCGCCACCCAGGGTGCCGGAGCCAACCCGCAAGAATTCGTCATCCGGTCCACCGGCGACTGGACGCTACGCTTTTTGTGCATTGTGTTGACCATCACACCGCTGAGAACGCTAGCCAAATGGCCCGCACTAGCGCGCATGCGCCGCATGGCCGGACTTTTTATGTATTTTTACGTGGTGCTGCACCTGTTGAGCTACAGCTGGTTTGACATGGGGTTCGAGTTGGCAGACATCGCCAAGGACATTGCCAAGCGGCCGTTCATTCTGGTGGGATTTGCGGCGTTTGTGCTCCTCACCCCGCTGGCAGTGACCTCCTTTAACCGTGCCATCAAATACATGGGCGCCAAGCGCTGGCAAACCCTGCACAAAGCGGTGTACGCAGTGGCGGGTCTGGCGGTGCTCCACTTCTTTTGGATGCGTGCGGGCAAAAACAACTTTGCCGAGGTGGCCGTGTACGCAGCCGTTCTGGGCAGTCTGCTAGGCTGGCGGCTATGGCAGTATGCCAAAAAAAGAGCCAAATCACCCGCCTGAGCCGTGGATAGGGAGCGGAGCGGAGACAGCTATTCTTTGTATAGCGTATCACTCACAGCTCGGTGTATTTGCGGCTGTTGCCGCGTGCTGCGGGCACCGGGTATTTTTCGGCGTTGACCTGGAGTTTGTGCCAAGCGGCAGCCATCAGGTCGATGTCGAGCTGGTCGCACAGCTGCAGCAGGTACAAAAACACATCCGCTGCTTCGGCTGCAACGGCTTGCTTGCTTTTCTCCCCGAGCGTGCGGCTTTGCTCTTCGGTCAGCCACTGGAAGTGCTCCAGCAACTCTGCCGCCTCCACCGACAGGGCACAGGCAAGATTTTTGGGGGCGTGAAACTGTGCCCAGTCGCGCTCAAGGGCAAAGGTACGCAAGGCTTGTATCAGGGGCTGAAGTTCGTACACGTGGCTACACGTCAATTGCTCGTTGGATTTTTCAAATTGATGCGCGTGCGTTTGTCCAGATGCAATGTGGCGATCTGCGGTCCGAAATATTCGTCTATCAGCTTTTTTTGCAAGCCAGACTTCTCCGCCTGTTTGAGCGCAGCTTCAAGGATGGGTTGGAGCAGGGCATTGGGCTTGGACAGATAGAAAATAAAGTCACGTGGGTACACCAGCAACAAATTGGGCTCGATGGCCAGGCTGGGTTGTTCCTTTGCCTCGGCCAGGATTTCGATAGCTCCACGCGGGAAGTAGTCGATGCCCCGGTCCTTGGACGCAATCATCTTGTAGAGGTATTTCCATTCACCCCCTTGTTCCAGGACTGGCAGGCCGCTTTCATTCCAGACCGATACATCAAACCACCCCTTGCCCAGTCCGGCAACTTTCCCGGATGCCTTCAGGTCTTCTAGGGATTTGACCTTGGTATACACGGACTCGTCACCTTTGGGGATCAGCATCACACGCTGACCAATCAAGCCTTGTGTCAGTTTGTGGTTCACTGGAACATATTTCGCGTCGCGCTCCTTGGTTTGTAAAAAGTAATGCAAAGTGAGTTTGCCTTCATCGATGTAGGACACGATGCGCGGCTGCGGCAGGTTGTCTTCGGGCTCAATTTTGACTGTATGGCCGGCTGCCTTGAGCGACTCTTCCAGAAGCAGGTGGTAGTACTTGTGGTTCCCGTTGGCTTGCGTAGCCAGTTTGAGAACAATGTCCGCCGCCCAACAGGTGGCTGACAAGGTGGTTGCGGTCAGAGCGCCAAGGAACATGGCGAAAAGTTTCCTTGTATTCATGACCAGTCTCCTTTTGTGCTGTGTTTACCGCAAGGAAGCGGCGTGGGGGATATTAGCCAATCCGGGCAAAATAGCAACGAAACCGGACAAGAAATGTTGAACTGTGTAGCGGGCATTTGCCCAAAACCCACACCCTGGTTAGCATGAAACAGCATGGCGGCAAAAGCCATGTATCACCAATCACATCCAACGAAGGAGAAACCATATGAACATGCCCGTACAGGCATCCCACCAGAATCCCCCTTTCCCCGCGTCGGCTAGCCGTCTTAAGGTACTGACTGCGTCTTTAATGCTTGCGGGATTGAGCGGCGGCGCGGTGGCCGACGAGGTCAGCGACCTCAAAGCCACTGTTAACCAACTCCTTAAACGTATTGAGATGCTTGAGGCGAAGGGGGCAGTGACGGCGCCCGCTGCAAGCGCTCCAACCGGCGCGAGCGCCCCCGTGCAAGTCGGCCCGGCAAACGCTGTGGCGGTAACCTCATCCCCCACGGGCTTGAATGTCAAGTTGTATGGACGCGCCGACCTAGGGTTAGTTTCGTCCGTCGGCTCGGATTCCGCTGGCAATGCGGTGACAACCAACCGTGTCCAGCAAGGCCAGATGGCCAGCCGACTTGGACTGACTGGTTCATGGACATTGGATAACAGCAACAAAGCCATCTTCGGTCTGGAAACCGGACTGGATTTGTCCAAGGGTACGGCAGGCGGCGGTGTAACTGAAGCCTACGCCACCAACGGTGGGGGAAGCATTTTGTTTAACCGTGGCGCAACCGTTGGGTTGGTCAATCAACAATTTGGCTCCATCGAAGCGGGGGTGATGTACATGGCACCCTTTTGGGTGATGTTGGGAGCTGACAATATGTCAGCTAACAACTATGGTTTGAGTGATTTCAGTGCCTTGTTTTCCGTGAGTCGGCCCGAGGCCATGGGTAAATACCTGAAAGGCCCGACCAATAACGTCGCAGTCACCAGTGTTCCGAATACAGTTGGCACACTGGGTGGGGCCAATACGGGCACGGCATTTTTCTACGCCAATTCCCTGCGCTATCGCACCCCGACCATGGGTCCCCTTTCCGGCGAAGTGTCCTACTCCATGGGGCAGCAAGCCAATGGCAGAAATGATCTGAAATATGATGGCGCAACCTGGGCCTTGAATGTTCAATACAAAAATGGTCCGCTGTACCTGGGTTACGGCCACATGAATTACCAGCAGGTCAACGATATGGCTGTGGCACCGGCACCGTCGAACTGGACCAGACGCGAACAATCTACCGATATTCTGGGTGCCCGCTACACGATGGGTGCGCTGACGGTGGGAGGCTCTTACACGGCATTCTCGGTTTCCGACGCTGGTGGTTATGGCTCACGTGCCTACGGACTCTCCGGTGCCTATGACATGGGACCACACCGAGTTGAACTCAGCGCTGCGCATCTCGACTACACCGGAGCCACTGCCACAGGTGCCTACGGAACCAATACTGCAAAGGGGGCGGACCCTTCCAGTGATGCATACGGTTTAGGTTATCTCTACAACGTATCGAAAAACATGAGCTACTACACCTACTACCAGAGGGTTAACAACAATAGCAATGCCAATCTTGGCACGCTCACCCAGCGCGGCGACACCAATTCGTTTGGCTTTTCTCCCTACGCTGTGACTGTCGGCATGTTCTTGACGTTCTAAGGATACGATCCACAGTGTCAAAAGTCCTAGTGCATGTCTTCCCCCCCGACCGAAATTACAGGCGCGAACACTAACGCTGTCACCAACGCTGCTGTGCGCCAGGGCCTGAGCGGCGATGTTTGGGGAGGACTGGCGGCCATGCTGGTGGCGCTGCCTTCGGCCATCGCCTTTGGTGTCACCATCTTTTCACCGCTGGGTGGCACGCTGGCCGCGCAGGGGGCGCTGGCGGGTATTCTGGGTGCCACGGCACTGGGCCTGATTGCCCCTGCCGTGGGTGGCTGTACGCGCCTGATTACAGCGCCGTGTGCGCCAGCCGCAGCGGTCCTGGCGGCGCTGGCGCTGGGTTTCATGCAAGATGGCTTGGCGCCGGAGGCGGCGCTTTTGCTGCTGGGTCTCATCGGTGTGCTCACCGGCGGCATCCAGATTGTCCTGGGCATCTCCGGCGTGGGCCGCCTGATCAAATACATTCCGTACCCGGTGGTCAGTGGCTACCTTTCAGGTGTCGGGCTGATCATCATTGGCAGTCAGGCGCCCAAACTCGTTGGTGCGCCCGCCGGAACCAGTTTTCTGGGGGCATTGCGCATGCCGCTGCAGTGGGACTGGCACAGCATGCTGGTGGGTGCCGTGGTGATCGGTGCCATGCTGCTAACTCCGCGCGTGACACAAAAAGTACCTGCCGCCATCATTGCATTATTGGCCGGTGTGGCGTGTTACCTGGGCTTAGGGGCACTGGATGCACAACTGTTGCGCACCGTCGATAACCCGCTGCTGGTAGGCAGCCTGGCAACGGGCAACGCCACCTTGCAAGAAACCATTCGCACGCACTGGAATTCCCTGCGCGGGCTGGGTTTTGATGCGGTACTCAAGGTGGCGGTTCCTGCGGTGACGCTGGCGGTGTTGCTGGCCATTGATACCTTGAAGACCTGTCTGGTGGTCGATGCCATGACCAACACCCAACACGACTCCAATCGGGTGCTGATCGGGCAGGGCGTGGGCAATTTTGCTGCTTCGCTGCTGGGCGGCATTCCCGGCGCGGGCACCATGGGCGCCTCGCTGATCAATATTTCCAGCGGCGGGCATTCCAGACTTTCGGGCATCCTCGCGGGAGGTTTTTCGTTGCTTGCCTACCTGGTTCTGGTTCCACTGATTGCCTGGGTGCCTGTTGCGGCCCTGGCGGGCATTCTGGTGGTGCTGGGCGTGCGTATGATCGACCGGCATAGCCTGCATTTCTTCTACAGTCCGACAACCCGCCTGGATTTTGCCGTCATCCTGGCCGTCATCCTGGTGGCTATTTTTGGCAATCTGATCGCTGCCTCGGGTGTTGGCGTGGCGATTGCCATTCTTTTGTTTATCCGCGAACAAACCCGCAGCTCCGTGGTGCGCCACCGCATCGAGGGCAGCGAGATTTACACCAAGCGCACACGCATGACCCGGATCAATCAGACGCTCACGCACCATGTGGATGATACGGTCATCATCGAATTGCAGGGTAGCCTGTTTTTTGGCACGGCCAACCAGTTGCACACGGCACTTGAAGCGGAAGTTGGCAAACACAAGTATGTAATTCTGAACATGCGCCGCGTGCAGTCGCTGGATGTGACTGCCACGCACGTGCTGGAGCAAATCAAGGACAGGTTAGCCGAAGTCGATGCCTATCTGGTGTTTTGTGATATTCCGCGCCATCTACCCAGCGGCTTGAAAATGAAGCGTTTCCTCAAGGAAACCGGCGTGGTGCGCCCGAGCAACAAGGCCTTTGCATTTCGCCAGCAGGATGAGGCGCTGGAATGGATCGAGGCCCAGCAGCGCACCGATGCCCTGTTCGAGCCGGATGCACCAGAGCCCCAGGACGTCGAGCGCAGCATCAATCTGCCGGAGATGCTGGCATTTGTCGATAACGATGAAGCCGTGCTGGCCGCATTGCAGCAGCGGCTGGAGCTGCAGCTGGTGAAAGCGGGCAAGAAAATATTCAGGTCCGGGGAAGGTGGGACCGAGCTGTACATGATCCGCCGTGGCACGGTCAAGATAACGGTGCCGCTGGACAAGAAGGAAAGTTACCACATGGCTACCTGCGGACCTGGCGACATCATCGGTGGCCTGAACTTTCTCGATGGCTCCGGCCACACTGCGGACGCGCAGGCCATCGACGATGTCGAGGTGTACGCCTTGTCCAAGGAGGGTTTCAACGAACTGGTGCAACTGCACCCCGCGCTGGCGCTGCGCATCATCAAGCAAGTGGCGCGCAATCTGGCGCATCGTCTGCGCGTGGCCGTTGGTGAAGTTCAGGCACTGCGGGGCTAAGTTGCTCGACGATACAGAATTTGTGGAATTGGTGCCGGTGCGTCTGGAGCGCGCCTGGAAGTTCCTTGCCGGTGAAGAGCGGGATTTTGTCAAGGTGCAAGGGCATAACGAAGTTTTGCGCTACGCCGCGTTCAGTTACTTTATTCCCGTCGAGTCTTATGCCGATAACAAGTTTGGTGGCGTGGCAGTGTTGGTAGAGCGCGACGATGCCCATCAGGTTGCCGGCCACATGTTTGGACTAATGCCCACGGAACTGCAAGAATCGGACCTGCAGGATGCCTGCGCCGAAGTTTGCAATATTTTTGCCGATACCTTGATTCTTTACCTCAGTGGAACCGACGACATCAACATGGGACTTCCGGTCATGGCTACCGAACAGCAGTACCAGTACATTGTCACCCATTTCATTGACAGCACCATTTACGCCAGCCAGCGTGACTCCCGGACGCTGTTTGTCGGGGTTTATTATGGAACCCGGCCGCAGCGTTAGTGTGATTCATGGACAGCAATAAAACCACCCTGCCTGCACCCCTGAAGTTCCTGATCGTTGACGATAGCCGCGCCATCCAGGCTATCGTGCGCCGCGCCATTGTCGGCTGTGGCTTTGAGCCTCTGGATATTCGTACCGCTGCTGATGGTGAGCAGGCGCTGACATTGATCGAAAACTTCGTTCCCGATCTGATCATCACCGATTGGCACATGCCCAGAGTCTCCGGGCTGGAGTTGTTGCAAACGCTGCGCCAGCTGGGGCACAAGAAAATGCGCCTTGGTTTTGTGACAACCGAAAGGACTCCGGCGTTGATGGAGCAGGCCGTCATCAATGGTGCCTTGTTCATCGTGCACAAACCATTTGAAGATACCGAACTGGTTTCGGTGGTCATGGCGGCTGTCATGGACTTGGTGAAACCGCCGGAGCCGGAGCCCGAACCTCCGGCCATCATCGTACCCGGCGCACATCCTGTCTCCACGCCGCAGATGCAGAGCTTGCTGGCCGAACGGTTTAGCAATTTGCCGTTTCGTTTGATCGAGAACCAGAAAATGGCGCGTGAAAAACTCACCCTCAATAACCTGTTGGGTTTGTATGGCCGCGCTGAACTGCGGGGGGTGTATGCCATCGGCGTGATGGACTCCAATGCGGTGTGCATCATCGGCGGTGGATGTGCCCGCCAAAGTCCGGCAGAAGTGCGTGCTGCCATGGCGGCAGGACAGCCCAGCGAAATCATGCTCTCCAAGGCCACCGAATTCCTGCGCGCCGTCGGGCCTTGCCTGGCTGCCAACAGCAACAACCCTGGTGCAGCTGTGACCCTGGCCAAGGCCAGTATTGTCAAAAGCAGCTTTGCCCGTTTGTCCGAGGTTTTGTCACAAAGCGGCAACCGCTCCGATTTCCGGCTGGCGATTCCAGGCTACGGCGAAGGTTATATGGCTTTTTTGGTGATGGTCGCGCCATGAGCTGGCTCAACCTGGCGTTTGCATTCATTTTCCTGTGCAATCTGCTGTTCATGGTGGGCGCGATACTGGCCTTGATACGTATTCTTGACGTGGTGGGAAAAAGCAGCGTTGACTTGCAAAAAGCGGCGAGCAACGTGATTGAAATGGGAGCGCAGACGCGGCTCATGGTGCGCCATGCCTTCAATGAAATGGAACGCAACTCCGATGCCCTGGATGCACGTGCAGACAGCAATGGGCGTGCCGTTGCCGAACTGTCATTCCAGGTCAAAAATCTGCAGGACCAACTAAAGACCAGTCTGGCCCGGTTGGTTGTACCCGAAGCCCATGCACAGAATAACGCAGTACAAAATGCAACCGAACCAGCCAAAAGTCGCCCCAAGGAAGTGGCGATGGAGCATCTGAAGGAGCGTTACGCCGATCTGGAGCAGCAATTGCAGCAAGCACAAGAACGCGCCAAAGTCGCCGAGCGGCGCGCCGAAGCGAATGCGGTGCAGATTGATGACCTGCAGGCCCAGATCAAGGAACAATCGTTTGCGAAAAGCATGGATAAGTCCAGCCTACACGACCAATCCGGACTCATTGCATCGCAACAGGAGCAGATTGATGCACTCACCAGCCGCGAAAAAACGCTATTGGCGCGGATCGAAGACATGAAGCAGGAATTCATGCGCAGTGATGTGGAGAAAAACTTCATCGAAGACCGTTTCCTGCAACTCGATAGCGCTGCGCTGGATGCCGCCAAGGCAAGCGCAGATATCCTGCCGTAATGTGAAACAATGGAACGCAAGCAAACAAGGGAGCTCCTACCGTGACATCAGGCAAGAAACCGCTCAAGGCAAACGTAAACGCACAGGTGAAGACAAACACCGTGGCGAAAAATCTCGATCAATTAAAAGGCATGGTGGTCAACGCCACCGACTTCTCCGAGCCAATGTATTTTTTTATGGATCACCTGGTACCGGACGACCACTTCATGGATGCCGGGGCCGTTTCGCAGAATGCGCGGGTGACGGCGGTTTTTCACGCGGTCTGCCAAATGCTCTACCAGCAAGAGGAGCCGGCCCATACCGAAACGGTGCGGCAGTCGCTCATCATCCGGCTGAAAGCGTTCGACTTTTTCCACGGTTCTTGCCATATTGGCCACGACATGGCGACCTTGATCTACTTCAAGGATATTGACCAGGGCATGGCTGCCATGACGCACCTCAGTGGCACTGGCATGACGCACTTTGCGCGTTTCACCGCACACCAATTCAGTGGCAAGGATGCTCCCAATTTTGTGCCTGGTAATCCGCAGCAAACCCATTGAACGCGCCGGTTCATAATTCACTATCGAAAAAATAGCTGCCCCCGCACGTTTGGCAAGCGATGGGTGTTGATTTGATCATCAAAAAACCGCTTGAAAAAGCAGAGCAAATACCCTGGCCTACTACCCACCATGCAACGCACCATACACCGCACCCACTTGCACGCGCCACAACACACCACCGATCTGGCTTACTGGCTGACGCAAACCGTTCAGGCGCGCATCGACGCACTGGAGTTTTTGCGTCGCCAGTCCGTTGGGGAACAGTCCCATGCTGACATCCGACTTCAAAGAGTTTGCCGCATTACTCAACGCCTGCCGCGTTGAGTACCTGATCGTGGGCGGCTATGCGCTGGCGGCCTACGGGCATCCACGCTATACCGGCGATCTGGATTTTTGGGTCGGCACCGACTTCGCAAATGCCCAGCGATTGGTCGACGCACTGGAGCAATTCGGGTTTGGTGGTCTGGGTATCCGTGTGGAGGATTTCACAACACCCAACCAGGTGATTCAGTTGGGATACCCACCTGGGCGTATTGACCTGCTCACCAGTATCGACGGTGTTGAATTTGCAGCCTGCCATGCGCGCCGTATGACGCAGCCGGTAGATGGCCTCATGCTGGACTTCATTGCGCTGGAAGATTTCAAAACCAACAAAAAAGCCGTAGGCCGCCACCAGGACCTGGCTGATCTGGAAGCACTTCGCTCTTAAACTCGCCTCTCGACAACAAGCATAACCACTGGAGATATACCCATGCTCGGTCTTCTTTCCCTGATATTTGTTCTCACCTACGCCGCCATCGCCCTGGAGCATCCGTTGCGCGTGAATAAATCGGCCAGCGCGCTGCTTGGCGCTGGTTTGCTGTGGACCACTTACGCCATGCTGGGCACCGATACACAGGCTGTGAGCACGCAACTGGGCGAGTCGCTTACCAGCACGGCGCAAATTGTTTTCTTCCTCATGGGTGCAATGACCATCGTCGAAGTGGTGGACGCGCACAATGGTTTCGAGGTGATTACCGCACGCATCAAGACCGAAAAACTCTCCACGCTGATGTGGATGGTGGGTTTGGTGAGTTTTTTTCTCAGCTCCATTCTGGATAACCTGACCACCACCATCGTGATGGTGTCGCTGATGAAAAAGCTGCTGGATCAGCGGGAGGACCGGCTGTTTTTTGCCGGCATCATCGTGATTGCTGCCAATGCAGGCGGCGCCTGGACGCCCATTGGCGACGTGACAACCACCATGCTCTGGATTGGCGGACAGATCACGGCGCTGAATATCATGAAAAGCTTGTTCATTCCGTCCCTGCTGAACCTGCTGGTGCCTCTGGCGGTAACGAGTTACCTGCTGGGCAATCGCCCGGTGCTGGCACCGCAGCGCGCCAACCCGGAAGACGGCGTGGTGACCACGGCCTTCGAGAGCCGACTGATGTTTTGTCTGGGGCTTGGTGTACTGGTGCTGGTGCCGGTCTTCAAGACCATCACCCATCTGCCCCCGTTCATGGGCATTCTCTTTGGCCTGGGGTTTATCTGGCTGGTGGGCGATCTGATCCACCGCGACAAGGAAGACGAACACAAGCAGCAGTTCACGCTGGTGCAGGCCTTGACACGCATCGACATGAGCTCCGTGGTGTTTTTCATCGGCATCCTGCTGGCGGTGGCGGCACTGGAGCACACCCACATCCTCTCCTCCCTCGCACAGTGGCTGGATCGCACGGTGGGCCGGCTCGATGTGATCGTGATGATCATCGGCCTGGTCAGCGCTGTGGTGGATAACGTGCCGCTGGTGGCCGCTTCCATGGGCATGTATGACTTGCAGCAATACCCGGCGGACAGTTTTATCTGGGAGTTCATCGCCTACTGCGCGGGCACCGGCGGCTCCATCCTGATTATTGGCTCTGCTGCCGGAGTGGCCGCCATGGGGCTGGAGAAAATCGATTTTCTCTGGTACGCACGCAAGATCGGCGGCCTGGCCTTGCTGGGCTATTTTGCTGGTGCTGTGTTCTACATTGCCGAGAGTCGGCTGGCACTTTGGTAGTCAATCACCCCGCCCTAAAGGGCGGAGCTTGGAGTCAAAAGACTTTCGAGCTAGGTTGAAGCAGGGAAAGCGGTATCCAACCCGCTACGTTAGTAACAGGTCGTCAAGACGCACCAGCGAATGCTTCCTCAGTTCGCTGCTCTGCAAGGCTTAGATCATGCAGACCAAAGGTAAAGGGTCGAAGGTTTTTGTCGCTACCAGAAATGGTAGGAGCCGGTTACTGACATTCCCGAGGGGAGATTAGTCGCAAGACTAGCGTAACAAGGCCCGTAAGGGCAGAAGGATTTGAAATGGCAGTATTTGTTTTAGACAGGAGCGGCAGGCCACTGATGCCGTGCGACGAGAAGCGGGCCAGATTGCTACTGGAGCGCGGTAGAGCACGTGTGCATAGGGTGATGCCGTTCACGATACGTATCAAAGACCGCAAAGCCGAAACTAGCGAATTTCAGGTATTGCGCGTAAAACTTGATCCGGGTAGCAAAACGACAGGCATTGCATTGGTACGTGAGACAAAGGACGCAGGCGTGGCAGTGGTGGTCAACCTGTTTGAGCTGTCTCACCGTGGCAAGCAGATCAGCGAAGCGCTCACCTCAAGGCGGGCACACCGCAGACTACGGCGTAGCAAACTGCGTTACCGCGCCCCCCGGTTCTTGAACCGTGGCAACAAGAAAAAAGGCAGGCTAGCACCGAGTCTGCAACATCGGGTTGATACCTGTATGGCCTGGGTGCGCCGCCTTGAACGTTTAGCCCCGGTATCGGCCATCAGTACAGAGCTGGTACGTTTTGACATGCAGGCGCTGGAGAATCCCGAAATTGAAGGTGCACAGTACCAGCAAGGCACGCTGGCTGGATACGAAGTACGTGAGTATCTGCTGGAGAAATGGGGCCGTGTTTGCGCTTACTGTGGTGACGGGAACGTGCCGCTGCAAATCGAGCACCTGCACCCCAAATCGAAAGGTGGATCCGACCGCATCAGCAATCTCACCCTGGCCTGCCAATGCTGCAATCAGAAGAAGGATACGTTGCCGGTTGAAGTGTTTCTGACAAAGAAACCAGACGTACTCAAACGCATCCTGGCCCAAGCCAAACGGCCACTCAAGGATGCCGCAGCGGTCAATGCCACCCGCTGGGCTTTGGTCAACGCACTGAAAACTACCGAATTGGCAGTTGAAACCGCATCGGGTGGCAGAACCAAGTTCAACCGCAGCCAGTTCGGCATACCCAAAACCCATGCACTCGATGCAGCTTGCGTTGGAGACATAGCAGGCATCACTGATTGGCAAAAGCCAACCCTATCCATCAAGTCTATGGGGCGCGGAAGTTATCAGCGCACGCGGCTGGACAAGTATGGCTGTGTGCGCGGCTACCTGACCCGTTCAAAAAGCATCCACGGCTTTCAGACCGGCGACATGGTGAAAGCCGAAGTCACCACCGGAAAGAAGGCCGGTACTTACACCGGACGGGTTGCGGTTCGGGCAACGGGCAGCTTCAACATACAGACCAGCAACGGTTTGGTTCAGGGCGTATCGAATCGTTATTGCACCGTAGTGCAGCGTGGGGATGGTTACGGTTATTCACTGGTGGCAAAAACGGACGTAATAGGTACGCCACCGCAGCATAGGAACGCTTCGCGTTCCGCGCTCTACCTCCCCGCCCTGAAGGACGGGGTTTCACGCGCAATCTGATGAACATTCCAACCAAATTTTCCTGGCTCTTGGTCGCTTTGCTCTGCCTGGGCCGTCCTGGTCATACTGCGGATAAAGCAGACACCTTGCATTTTGCAACCGAGTCTTTCCCGCCCTTCAACTATGAAGAAAACGGTGCTCCTGCAGGCCCGATGCTGGAAATCATCCTGGCGGCTTGCAACATCGCGCAAATTACCTGTACTGCCGAAATCATGCCGTGGCGCCGCGCCCTTGCCCTTGGGGAGAATGGGCACGTGGATGGAATTTTTTCCATTTTGTTGACTGGAAACCGGGAAAAGAAATTTTTTCTATCCGACCCTATCATCCGTACAACGTATAGTTTTTTCGCTTTGAAAAGCGCTGCCTGGGAATACAAGACGCCGAGCGACCTGAACGGCATGACCATCGCTGTCTACGGCCCTTCGGGCACATCTGAGACGCTCAACGAGATCGTGGGCAACGCGCAGGATGTCCGGGTCGTGCTGGAGGTGACCAATTTTGATGTGTTCAAAACCCTGGCCCTCGGCGTGTACGGGGCCAAGTCTGCCATTTTGGCCAACCGGGATGTCGGGCTGGCCTTGCTCCAGAGCCGCAACGCGGCCTTGCCGCCTTCGGCCAGCGATATCCTGCCTGTGGGCGAGGCCCGGCAGATTGTGTATGGTTTTGGTCTCTCCCGCCAAAAGGCCAGCAATGCGTCGCACATGGAATCACTCAACCGGGTTTTGCGCAAAATGGCACTCTCCGGGCAAACCAGAAAAATTCTGACCAGACATGGCTTGCAAGCGGCGACCAAAGGCGCTTCTTGAATCAGGCCAATTTTCAAAACAACCGCCACCCCCGGCCAAGGAGTCCACCTTGCAAGCAAGCAATACCGCGCATCCGGCTTATTTTCACAAAGTCGTCGATTGCCAATGGGCCTGCCCGGCCCACACGCCGGTACCCGAATACATTCGCCTTATCGCCCAGAACCGTTACACCGACGCCTACATGGTCAACTGGGTGTCCAATGTGTTTCCCGGCATCCTGGGGCGCACCTGTGACCGCCCGTGTGAGCCGGCCTGTCGGCGCAGCCGGGTCGAAGAAAACAACGGCGAAAAACCCGCACCCGTGGCCATCTGCCGACTCAAGCGCGTGGCCGCCGACCACAAGGAAGACGTTGTGTCGCGCATGCCACGTGCCGGTACACCCAATGGCAAGCGCATTGTCTGCGTCGGCGCGGGACCGGCTTCGCTGACGGTGGCACGCGATCTGACACCGCTGGGCTATGACATCACCATTTTTGATTCCGAAGCCAAGGCCGGTGGCTTCATGCGCCAGCAGATTCCGCGCTTTCGTCTGCCCGAGGCGGTCATTGATGAAGAAACCGGCTATATCCTGAACCTGGGCGTGCATTTCAAAGGTGATCAGCCCGTCGATTCACTGAAAGCCTTGCTCATGCAGGGGTATGACGCTGTTTTCATCGGCTGTGGCGCGCCGCGTGGCCGCGATCTGGATGTGCCGGGGCGCAAAGAGGCTGCGGCACACATCCACCTCGGCATTGACTGGCTGGCCTCGGTTTCATTCGGTCATGTGACGCACATTGCGCCGCGCGTGCTGGTGCTTGGCGGTGGCAATACGGCCATGGACTGCTGCCGCTCGGCACGGCGACTGGGGGGGACGGATGTCAAGGTCGTGGTGCGCAGCGGTTACGACGAGATGAAAGCCTCGCCCTGGGAACGCGAAGATGCCCTGCACGAAGGTGTGCCGATCATCAACTACCACGTACCCAAAAGCGTGCAACACGACAACGGCAAACTGCTGGGCATGACCTTTGAGATCGTGCGCGCCGAATACGATGAACAGGGTAGGCGCAGCCTGGTACCGACAGGAGCGCCCGATGTGTTTTTTGCCTGTGATGTGGTGTTGGTGGCGGTTGGGCAGGAAAATGCCTTTCCCTGGATCGAGCGTGATTGCGGCGTGGAATTCAACCGCAACGGCCTGCCGATCTTGAAAGAGGATACCTTCCAGTCCACTTTGCCACAGGTGTTTTTTGGCGGTGATGCGGCTTATGGTCCGAAGAACATCATTACCGCCGTGGCGCATGGACACGAAGCGGCAGTATCCATCGACCGTTTCCTGCACGGCCAGGATGTGATGCAACGCCCGCCGCCCCAGACACGTCTGGTATCGCAAAAAATGGGTATTCACGAGTGGAGTTACCGCAACGACCCGTCGATTGACATGCGTTTCACCGTGCCATGGACCGATGCCGAGCAGGCGCTGGCCAGCATCCACGTCGAGGTGGAACTGGGTTTTGATGCGCTGACCGCGTTCAAGGAGGCCAGCCGCTGCCTGAACTGCGACGTACAGACTGTTTTCAATCGCAATACCTGCATCGAGTGTGATGCCTGCATGGATATTTGCCCGATGGACTGCATCACCTTCACCGCCAACGGTGAGGAGGGTGAATTACGCACCCGATTGAAAGCGCCCGCGACCAACATAATGCAGGCTTTGTATGTCTCGGCGGAACTCAAGACCGGGCGCATCATGGTCAAGGATGAAGATGTGTGTCTGCACTGCGGCTTGTGCGCCGAGCGCTGCCCCACGGGAGCCTGGGATATGCAGAAATTCTTGCTCAATACCGCGCAAGCTGGCCAAGGATTGACACCATGAAACGCATTGAAGCCATCAACGATTTCGTCATCAAGTTCGCCAATATCAATGGTTCGGGTTCGGCATCGGCCAATGAGCTGTTTGTCCGCGCTGTGATCCGCATGGGCGTACCAGTGAGCCCGCGCAATATTTTCCCCAGCAATATCCAGGGCATGCCGACCTGGTACGAGGCCAGGGTCTGTGAAAAAGGCTACCACGGCCGCCGGGGTGGTGTGGACATGATGGTCGCCATGAATCCACAGAGCTGGGATGCTGATGTGGCCGAGATCGCCCCTGGCGGTTATCTGCTTTACGATAGCACGCGGCCCATGCCCGCCAACCGTTTTCGCGCCGATGTACACACCATTGCCGTACCCCTGACCGAAATCAGCAATGCGGCCTATACCGATCCACGCCAGCGCCAGTTGTTCAAAAACATCATCTACGTTGGCGTGCTGTCGGTGCTGCTGGAGGTGGAGCCACAGGTGTTCGAACAATTATTTGCCGAACAGTACAAAGGCAAGGAGCGCTTGCTGCAGTCGAACCTGCACGCCCTGAACCTGGGGCGTGATTACGCCCTGCAGCATTTGCCATACCCGCTGGGGTTGCGTGTGCGCCGCTCGGATCAGGTGGGCGATCAGATTTTTACCGACGGCAACAGCGCTGCGGCGCTGGGTTGCGTGTACGGTGGCGCGACGGTGGCCGCGTGGTACCCGATCACACCCTCGTCGTCTATCCCTGAGATGTTTCAGAAATACTGCGACAAATACCGTGTCGATCAGACTACGGGTCAGCACAACTTCGCCATTGTGCAAGCCGAAGACGAACTGGCTTCCATCGGCATGGTGGTGGGCGCGGGCTGGAATGGCGCGCGGTCTTTCACCGCGACCTCAGGGCCGGGTGTTTCGCTAATGACCGAGTTCATTGGTCTGGCCTATTTTGCCGAAATTCCCGTGACCATCATCAACGTGCAACGCGGCGGGCCATCGACCGGCATGCCCACGCGCACGCAGCAGTCCGATCTGCTGGCCTGCGCCTACGCTTCGCATGGCGACACCAGGCACGTGCTGCTGTTTCCACAAGACCCGCACGAATGCTTCACGCACAGTGCCGCAGCGCTGGATTTGGCCGAGCGCTTGCAAACGCCGATCTTCGTCATGAGTGATCTGGACATTGGCATGAACCAGCGGCTGTGCAAGCCCTTCGCCTGGGACGACTCCAGGCAATACGACCGGGGCAAGGTCATGACCGCCGCCGAGCTGGAAGCGGGAAAAAGTTTTGGCCGCTACCGCGATGTCGATGGCGACGGTATTCCGTGGCGCACCCTGCCTGGCACGCACCCGAGCAAGGGGGCGTTTTTTACACGCGGCACCACACGCAACCCGCAGGCGGTCTATTCCGAAGCCGGGCCGGACTACATCTACAACATGGAGCGCCTGCTGCGCAAATTTGCAACCGCTGCCGATCTGGTACCCCAGCCAGTGTTGCGCCCGGCACAGCAAGCCACCAGACTGGGGGTGATCTACTATGGCTCCACAACACCTGCGATGCGCGAGGCGCTGGACGTACTGGAGCGCAACGGCGTGCATGTCGATGCCATGCGGCTGTGCGCGTTTCCATTTTCGACGGTGGTGCGGCAGTTTCTGCTACAGCACGACAAGGTGTTCGTGGTCGAACAAAACCGCGATGCACAGATGCGTTCGCTGCTCATCAATGAACTGGATGCCGATCCGGCGCAACTGGTGCGTGTGCTGCACTACGATGGCACACCGATTACCGCGCGCTTCATCATTCAGGCTATCCACGACCGGGTAAAGACCCCGCAGCCTGCGCAGCAGGATGACGAAATCGAGGAGGAAACGCCATGACTTATATCGCCAAACCCCGTTTGCACCACCCGACGCTGACCAAAAACAAGGTCGGCTATACCCGGCGTGATTACGAGGGCCGGGTCTCCACCCTGTGCGCCGGTTGCGGACATGACTCCATTTCCGCAGCCATCATCCAGGCGTGCTGGGAACAAGACATTGAACCACACCGCGTGGCCAAGCTCTCGGGCATTGGTTGCAGTTCCAAAACGCCGGATTATTTTCTGGGCGCCTCGCATGGCTTTAACACCGTGCATGGCCGCATGCCCTCGGTGCTCACCGGCGCCAATCTGGCCAATCGGGAGCTGCTGTATCTGGGCGTTTCCGGTGATGGTGATTCGGCCTCGATTGGCCTGGGACAATTCGCCAATGCCATGCGCCGGGGCGTGCGCATGGCCTATATCGTTGAAAACAACGGTGTTTATGGTTTGACCAAGGGCCAGTTTTCCGCAACAGCCGACCGGGGTTCCAGGAGCAAAAAGGGTATTGTCAACAGCGAAAATCCGGTGGACCTCGTGGCGCTGGCGCTACAGCTGGGTGCTTCGTATGTGGCGCGCAGTTTCTCGGGCGACAAGGCGCAACTGGTGCCGCTGATCAAGGGCGCGATGGCCCACGGCGGCGCGGCGTTCATTGATGTCATCAGCCCTTGCGTGACTTTTAACAACCACAGCGGCAGCACCAAGAGCTACGACTACGTGCGCCAGCACAACGAGGCCGTCAGCCGCATCGACTTCATGGAGCCGCGCAGCGAGATCACCACCGACTATGCGCCCGGCACCGTGGTCGATGTGCCGCAGCACGACGGCTCCATCCTGCGCCTGCGCAAACTGCATGCCGACTACGACCCCACGGATCGCTATGCTGCCATGGCCTATATGCAGCAGCACCAGGCACGGGGCGAAATCGTCACCGGCTTGCTCTATGTCGATTCCTTGGCCACCGACTTGCACACCGCGCTCAATACCACGAACAAACCGCTCAATACGCTGGGAGCCGCGCAGCTGTGCCCTGGTGCGCATGCGCTGGAAGCCATCAACGCGGCGCTACGCTAACCATCAACGGAAAAGTAAATAGGTGAACACCATGACGGAGCGAACCGTTTTTCAATCCATATCCCAGCGGCACGTTGTCAGCCTGGGGCCGCAGGCCAATGTCTGGGATGCCGCCTGCGCCATGACGCGCGCGCATTGCGGCAGCGTCTTGATCGTGGACACGCCGGGAAATCTGCTGGGTATCGTTACCGAGCGCGATTTGATGACGCGCGTTCTGGCCAAGGCACTCGATCCGCAAAAAACCACACTGGCTGACATCATGACGCGCAACCCGTTTTGCGTGCCACCGGAAATGCCGGTTTCCGATGCCGTGCTCATCATGATCGAGCGCGGTTTCCGCCATCTGCCCATCGTCGGGCCGAATGCCAGAATCCTGGGCGTGTTTTCCGTGCGCGACGCCATGCCGCGTGAAATCAGCAACGCCATGAGCCTAGCCGAGTTCCATGAGCAGGTGAACGACGCGCTGGGTTAAACAGGCACCAACACTGCAAGGCCAAAGGGTGCGATTCAAGTGATGTGGCCGTTGGGTTTTTACTCCCTCGCCACAGCGGGGAGAGGGGCTGCTGGTGGCTTTGCGCTGGAATTTCATATCGCCCGTGATATTACACATGCAAAAACTGCGATGCGAAACCCTCTTGCAAGCCTTTGTGGCATCTTTTTGGCCACAAATAAGGCATCAAATAAGCCTCCAGCCCCCGTGGGATGTGCGGGTGCAGCTATTGATAATATAGCAATAATAACCCCGTCCACAGCACCGCAGAACATCCAGAGAGCAGCACCATGACAAGCCAGTCCCATCTCCCCGCTGGGGCGAGGGAGTAAAAACCCAACGGCCACGTCACTTTGAATCGCACCCAAGGCCAAACGCTTGTTTGAATGCGTCGATGAATTCCTGTAACCGCTCCTGCGCCAGATGGTCAATGCCCGCAGCCGCCGCACGTCCACCGCCACTGGGAAATTGAAGGCACAGGTGTTCGGCGCCAGACGGACGCGCCACGGGCGCACGCACGCTGACTACGTAGTCACCACGTGCGTCCGCGCTCAACACGGCGTGGGCACGTTCGGTCGCGTGCAGTGCCAATTCGTTGGCAAAACTGCCATGCACCCGGCGTGCCCAGGATGTAGCGGGTAACACGTAAACGTTACCCGATGGCAATACGTATGCGGGCTGTTGTGCGCGCGCACGCTCCATGTCCGCACGCCGCCCCTCCAGGAGTTTGGCGGTATTGGGACTATTGGCGTAGAAGTCAAACGGATTGGCGTACGCACGCAGGCTGGCGTACAGCATAGCCGGTGGCACCAATAAATCGGCCTCTGAGTCACCATAGGCGTTGTAATTCATGGCTTCGCCCAACGCGCGCAGTTGGGCGATTTGTGGTGCATCAAGGTCCAAAGCCTGTATTAGCGGTTGTGCGGATTTTCCTAAGTTGTCGCCAAATGCGCCGACTATGGCCCACAATCGGTGTTGACCTTGCAAATGGCGATCAACGATCAGGCTGGTGCATACGGTGGGGGCAGGATCAATGTGGACATTCAACCCTGGATGCGCAGCAACGGCGTCGGCAAAATGGTGATCGAAATATTCAACCCGCACGCCTTGCTGGAGCAAGCGCAGCAAGGCTTCACGGTTGCGGTTCAGGGAAACGTCCAGTACGGTTACCGAGTCGCCTGTCTGGGCGGTTACGCGCTCAAGCAAAGCGATGTCACGCTTCACGCCCGTTACCAGGGTCGATTCCAGCGGCTGTGCCAGACGCAGCTGGTGCAAGGCACAAATCCCGTCGGCATCGCCGTTGAACACATCGAAGTGGCTCATTGTGGAGGGCGGTTTAGCGTATGCACGTCCGCTCGTTGACCCATTGCGCGAATGGTGGATAGACATGCTCGATAGCCAGGGCATAAATGGCTGGCAGCGTATAGGAATGCAAGGCACCAATCGCCGCTTCGACTTCTTTGTAACGCTCCGCGCTGGTTTTGAGCACCAGACGAAACTCGTGGTCGTTCTGGGTTATCCCGTCCCAGCGGTAGAAACTTTCGATCTCGGAAATCTGGGCGCACGCTACCAGTTCGCGCTCGACCAGGGCTTTTGCGATGCGCTGTGCTTCTTCCCGACTTCCGGTGGTGGTGTAAACAGCAATGTATTTCATCGGAATCATGGGCCAATCAGCTCCCACAACTCGCGGTAACGAAATTCGTCGGCCATTGCGGTGATGCCGCGCGCAAGGGCGGCATTGTCCGGCGCTATGTGTTCCAACACGGCCAGCAGTTTGGTGCGGTTGAGCTCTTCCGTGGCCACCCTGAGCGCCTGACGCAGCGCCGGGGGCAAGGTGGCCAACGCGGCTGCATTCACGGATGCGGTAGTTGTTGGCATGGCTACGGCTACGGCTGTGGCTGCTGCGTTTGTTGGCGATGTTATCGACTTGAACTGGAAATGGATGTGCAGGTGCAGTTCAATCGCGGCGTACAACTCGTCTTCTTGCAAGGGTTTGCGCAAATAATCATCAACACCGGCTGCCAGCGCCTCCTGTCGCTGCTCATCGAACGCGCTGGCGGTGAGCATGATGATTCTTGTCCGCTGGTACGCGGGCTGCGCACGGATGCGTTTACTAGCGTCCAGTCCATTGAGAACGGGCATGCGCCGATCCATGATGATCAAATCCGGTTCAAATCGCCGCGTTTGTACAACGGCTTCGATACCATCGGCGGCTTCAGCCACTATGAATCCCATGGGCAGCAGCAGTTCCCGCAGTAACTCACGGGTATCCGGGTCGTCGTCTGCAACCAGGATGCGTTTGCCCTGATCGGCCTGCGCTAACACGCGCCGACTCAATTCTGTTGGCACGGCCTTCAAAGAACTTGCGGGAGCCAGGTTCAGGGTGAAGCGAAAGCACGAGCCAACGCCTGGGGCAGATTCGAGCTGGAGTTCGCCGCCCATCATTTGCAGGTATTGGCGCGTGATGGTCAGGCCCAGCCCGTTGCCAGCACTGGTGGCGTGGGTGACAATTTGTACGAATGGCTCAAAAATGGCCTGCTGATCCTGGGGGGCGATACCGATGCCGGTGTCGCGCACTTCCACATCAAGATACACCCTCTGATTGGGGCCGGGCCTCGTGCGCACGCGCAGAATCACGCGGCCTTGTTGGGTAAACTTGATGGCGTTGCCCAGCAAATTAATCAAGACCTGGCGCAGTTTGACGGCATCAACTTGCAGGGAATCCTCCAGAACATCCCGTTCCAACACCAGTTCCAGACCGGCCTGTTCTGCCCGTTGGCGCAGCATGTCGGCAACATCCTGACTCAACAGGCCCACATCGGTGGCTTCTTCGTGTAATTCGATGCGCCCGGCGTCAATCTTGGCGATTTCCAGGACATCGTTGATGAGCGTCAGCAGGTGGTTACCCGAGCGGTTGATGATGCTGACGTATTTCTTTTGCGTCTCGGTCAAACCAATCGATTCCGACATGAGGCGAGAAAATCCAATGACAGCGTTCAGTGGTGTGCGCAACTCGTGGCCCATGTTAGCCAGAAAACGGCTCTTGGCATGGTTGGCGGCAACAGCCGTCGCTTGTGCAGCCTCGATTTCGCGGTGCAATTTCCATTGCTGCTCTTCGAGGTTTTTACGTTGGGTGATATCCACGTTGGTGCCAACAAAGCGCAGCGGGCGTCCATCCTGATCACGGTTGACGACCACGCCGCGACCCAGTACCCACTTCCAGCTTCCGTCCTTGCACAGCAGGCGATGTTCGATACCGGTGAAATCTGTGTTTCCGTTCATGTGCTCTTGAATCTCGGCCATGACCCGGTCCACGTCATCCGGGTGTACCCGTTTGACCCATTCGTCAACCATACCACCAATATCATCGGCAGAGTAACCCAGCATGGATTTCCATTGTCTGGAGAAAAACGCCGTGCCCTGTGGAATGTTCCAGTCACAGACACCATAGCCTGATCCATTCAGAGCATATGTCCACCGGGCTTCGCTTTCGGATAAAGCTAGGCTGAGTTCTTTTTGCTCGGTTATGTCTGAAATGAAACCATGCCACAGAACACTGCCATCACCCTGCCTTTGCGGCATGGCGCTGCCACTTAACCAACGTTCGCCACGCCGGGGCAGGGTGACCCGATAGCTGCACGTCCAAGGCTGTAATGTGCGTGCCGAATCTTGCAGCGAGGTTATGAAGGCTGCGCCATCCTCCAGGTGGTGCCGGGCGAACGCCATGCTGGCATCAAGGCGCACCTGTATCGGACTACACTCGTAAATGACTTCAATGCCGGCACTGGCGAAAGGGAAACTGAGGGACCCATCGGGGGACAGGCGGAGCTGAAAAATCATTCCCGGGACATTGGCGGACAACTTGCCCAGCAGATCGTGGCTTTGGAGCATCAAGGTCTGTGCAGCGTTCAACTCTGTCAGGTCGCGCACCATCACCGTAAAAACCCCGTCGAGTTCCTTTAGGAACATGGTACTGATTTCCACGGGATAACTGCTGCCATCTTTGCGTCGGTGACGGGATTCAAAACGGGTGCTGCCAGCGGACATCACCTGTTCGATGTGCCGCGCGGTCTGCTCCATGGTTTCTATGGCTTCGACATCGCTAATGCCCATTGTCAGTAGCTCTTCCCGACTGTAGCCGCTCATGCGGCAATACGCTGCGTTGACCTCCTGAAAACGGCCTTGACTGTCAACCAGCCAATAACCATCCTGGGCGGTTTCCAACATGGCCTGGTGCAGCACCTTTTGGCTGGCAATGGTTCGGTTTGCGGCATCAAGTAGCTGTTTCATGGTTTCCTCTCACTTCTTACACTATTTATGCATGGCAATTACTGCCGGGTCGTTGGGCAGAAATGGCGTGGGGACGCGTTGACACAAATGTTGTCCGGTACCCGGATGAAACATCAGCTTGCGTGCGTAGGCACCATGAAAATCGGTGAGTTCCAGCACAATGCCTTCTTGTTCCAGCCAGTATTTGGCAAAACTGCTGTTGCGCTTGCCTGGAGCCATGTCACCAGCCTTTGTGGCAAACATGGCTCCGGCCCCGAATGCCTTGGCGCGCAAGCGTGACTTGACGGCGCCTTTGGCAAGCAAGGCGTTGAGCAAGCCTTCCATACAAATATCGCCATGCATGGTTGTCCTTCCGCTGGCGGCTGCATAGGTCTGGGCCGTTCCGGGGGCAAAGACATAGTGGTTCATACCGCCGATCCTGGCGACGGGATCATAAAGACACACCGAAACACATGACCCCAGAATGGTGCGCAGTACCCGCTCACGTTCAACCGCCCAAGCCCCCTGCACCACGTTGATGGCCTTGCTTTCAATATCACGTGATTTGAACGAAAAGGCTTCCATGGTCATGGTGGTAGTCTGGATGGCTCCGGGGTGCGTGGGGTGTGTCAGCACAGGTGCCTGGGGGAAAATGCATCCGCAGCAATCGGTCGCGCCGTCAGGAAGCCTTGGGCGAGGTCAAAGTGACAATCCTTGATCTGCTGCAGTTCTTCAGGGCGTTCTATGCCTTTGGCAACGGCTTGGAGTTGCAGGGTATGTGCAAGTTCGACAATGGATTTGAGCAACCCGGCATGGTTGGGGTCCGCATCCATGGTGCCAATTTTTTGCTGGTCCACCTTCAGACAATCCAGGGGCAGACTCTGCAAGAGGTCCGGGTCGGTGCGGTGCGGGTTAAAGCCATCCAAAGCCAGTGAAACACCCAACATTTTCAGACGACGCAGGATGGCGGTTGCCTGTGTCTCGTCTTCCAGAATGGTGTCCTCGGTGATATCGAATTCCAGGCGCGTGGGTGCGATGCCGCTGTCACGCAGAGCCTCTTCGATGGTGGTAAACAACCCATCCTGCCAGAATTGCAATGACGAGATATTGATGGCGACCTTGAAGCCGTTCTTCAACCGTGGCTCCCACAGTTTGACTTGCGCACAAACGCTGCGAATGACCCAGGCACCAATCGCAACAATTTCGCCCGTTTCCTCGGCCACGCGCAGTAAGCGCTCCAGGGGAATGTAGCCCAGGTTCGGCACCTTCCAGCGCAGCAATGCCTCGGCGCCGACGATCCGGGATTGCAAAGGTCCATCTTGAAGCGCAAACAGCGGTTGATAGAGCAGTTTGAACTCGTGGTTGAGCAGTGCGCTGCGCAGGGCACACTCGATGTCAAAATCGGGGTACTGCAAAGCCGATGTCCCAATGATGGAGCTTCCGGGTGCTGCGTACTCAATGGAAATTTTGCCTGCTTCTATCAGAGCCGCCAAGGTGTCGCCATCCTGCGGAGAAAAGGCCAGTCCGATGGATGCGTGCAGACCTGGCGGTTTTTCTGGCCAGTGTGTATCGGTATTGATCTGGTTAGCGACGCGCACTGCCCGTTCAAAATCGTCACTTGACTCACCAGATTGTGTATGAAGCAGCACAAAATGTTGTTGATCTTCCCGGTACAAGGTGTCCGCCGCGTCCAGCAAAGGTGTCAACCGTGCAGCGATTTTCCGAGAGAGATCACTGATGGCCAATGTACCCGGCGGCAATGTAAAACGAATGACGCAAACAACAATTCTGTCTCCCTGGGCCTGTGCGGCGATTTTCATGGTGGAAAACCGCGACTGCGCCAGCGCGCGATTGGGTAGACCGGTGTGCGGGTCGAAGTGTGCCAGGAAATCAACCAGACTTTCCTTGGGGGGTTTAAGCGAAATATCCTGTAGTACGACAACACAAGGTGCGGTGTGTCCATCAAAGTCCTGCAGCGCTGACATCGAAACCTGGCAAACAATGTAGCTTTGGTCGCGTTTGAGCAAGCGCGCCTGCGTACTCCACGAGCCTTGTTTGCGCAGATCGGGCCAGGTGTTTGCCAGCGGGGACTTGGCATGCCGCGCCAGCAAGTCCATCAACGGCGTGCTGCGCACTTCTTCGACTGGGTAGCCCGTCAGTTGAGAGAACGCCGGGTTAAGCGCCAGAATGGTACCTTTGGCATCGGTCAACGCAATGGCATTGACACTTGCAGCGAACGCCCTATCGAATTCGGTGGTCTGTGGTTTGACGTCTTTGCCCTTGTTTTGCGTGGCGGGGGGGGGCAGGGTGCTCTTTGCAGGAGTACTGGCGCGCGCCAGACGCAAATGTGCCTGTACCCGGGCCAGCACTTCCTTGCCATCAAACGGCTTGGCAATGAAATCAACCGCTCCCACGGCAAATCCTGCTGCCTTGTCCTGCGCTTCGGTCAGCGCGGAGATGAAGATGACGGGAACATGGGCGGTGGCCGGGTCAAACTTGAGGCAACGGCAGACATCAAAACCGTTCATGCCTGGCATGCGAATATCCAGCAAGATCAAATCGGGTGTCCGCTTGGTGGCACTCCAGAGCGCCAGCTCGCCATTGGTGGCTTCGCGCACGACATACCCGGCCATCCTGAGAATGGTACCCAGCAGCAGGAGCGAAATGGGCGTGTCCTCGACTACCAGGATTTCCGCAGGACGGGTATTGTCTTCGACTGCGGTTGTTGGCTGGGCCTGCTGTTGCACATCGCTTGCAGTACTGTGCTGTGCAAGCAGTTGCTTAGCCGCTTGCGCCATGGTGATGTGCGTGCGCACGCGCGCCAGTGTTTCAACGTCGGAGATGGGTTTGCTGATGAAGTCGGTGCCACCAGCATCAAAGCCTTCGAGCGTGTCGTCCATGTCGGCTACGTCGGTGATGAAAATCACCGGCACCGGCACCGTCGCCGTATTGGTTTGCTGCCGAATGCTGCGGCACACGTCAAAACCGCTCATTCCGGGCATACGCACATCCAGCATGATCAGATCGGGTACGCGCCGGGCCATGGACCACAGGGCCAATTCCCCATTGGGTGCTTCGCGCACGCTGTAGCCGGCATTTCCCAGCAGAGTTACCAGTGCCTGGCGCGAGGCGTGGGAGTCATCCACAACCAGAATGTCACCCAGAGTGGTTTGCGCAGGATGCGGTGGCGGTGGCGCTTTGGAAGATAAAACCATTTTCAATTATTAGATTCAGTAATTAACCGATGAAGAAAACTCTCTGCATTGACCGGCTTGCCAAACAGATAGCCTTGCAATACATCGCAGCCATTGGCGGCCAGAAACTGCCCCTGGGCCTCCTCTTCAACCCCTTCGGCCACGACTTCGAGCCGCATCAAATGGGCTAATCCAATAATGGCCAGAACAATCGCTTTGGCATCGGGTTCGACGAGCAAGTCGCGCACAAACGACTGGTCGATTTTCAGGTAGTCAATGGGAAATCTTTTCAAATAACTCAAGCTGGAGTACCCGGTGCCAAAATCATCCAGGGAGATGGTAACGCCAAGTGTCTTGAGCGCATGCATGGTTTCAATGGCGCGTTGCACGTCCTCGATGATGGCGCTTTCGGTGATTTCCAATTCAAGATACGCAGGCGGAATCTGGCTGGCGAGCAAGGCGTGTGTGACGGTTTGTACCAGATCCTGGCGTAGGAACTGAACCCCCGAGAGGTTGACCGCCACTTTCACGTATCCATGCCCCTGGGCATGCCAGCGTGCAATTTGCATACATACGGACTGCAATACCCAGGTGCCAATTTCAACAATCCGACCGCTTTCCTCGGCCACCGGAATGAAAAGAGCCGGCGAGACCATGCCCAGACCCGGCGAGTTCCAGCGCAGCAACGCCTCGGCGGAAATGATTTTCCTGGAGTTGGCGTGCACCTGTGGCTGATAGAAAACCTCGAACTCGTTCCTCGCCAGTGCATGGCGCAAGCGCTGTGCGAGATCAAAACGCACGCGTCCGGTCTGGTCCAGTTTTTCGGAAAAGAACGCATAGCTTGCACCCCCGTGGTTTTTGGCCCGCATCATGGCAATACGTGCGTTATTGCTCAGGTCTTCAAACGATAAACCGTCCAGGGGGTAGGCGGCGATACCAAGGCTCACCGACACATCAATGATTGCGTCATCGATCTCCACAGTAGTCGTCAATATCTCTTGCAAAGACTGGACGAAGCTACTCAGTCCCAGAGAATCGGTGGAATTGCCGAGTGCACGGTGCACAATGATGAATTCGTCACTGCTTTCCCGAAATACCGAATCGGTGCTTGGCAAATTCAATGTCAGGCAAGATGCCATCCAGTGCAAAACGTTATCCCCGCAGGAGCGGCCATGAAAATCGTTGATAAACCGAAACCGATCCAGGTTGACACACAAAACGGCCAGAGATTCGGCCTCATGGTCCATGCTGCTAACCAGTTGTGAAAAACGATCTTGTACCAACACCCGGTTGGGCAGGCCGGTCAGGGCATCGTGCCGTGTCAGAAAATTGATCAGCGTCTGCGCATCCTTGGCTTCGGACAGATCCAGCATCACGCACACGTAGCGAATCGGTTTGCCGTCGCCATCGCTATTGCCATCGCCACTGGTGACGCTGGAGATGCTTTGCAAAGTCGGAAACACGTTGCCATCCTTGTTTCTGCTCCAGACCTCTCCCGTCCACTTGCCCTCGGTTTGCACCACGCGCAACAGGTTGTCGAAAAAAGCCGTATCGTGCCGGTCGGAGCGGAAGATGTGCGCACTCTTTCCCAGACACTCGGCCAATGCATAGCCCGATTGGGCGACAAAAGCCGGGTTGGCGGCAACGATGTTCCAGTCACAATCGACGATCAACATCGCGGCTAAGCTGGCCTCGAATGCGCTGGCGGAAACCCGTAGCTTGGCTTCGACTTCGATTCTGGCAGCGACTTCTGCTTGCAGGGTGCGTGCAGTATGGGCCAGTTGTTCGGTGCGCTGCAAAACCCGCTCTTCGAGCAACTGCTTTTCCGCTTTCAGTTCTTTGGTGACGCGCGCCAGCAACAAATGGGTGGCGACGCGCTGCAGCACCTCTTCGCTTGCAAACGGTTTGCCAACGTAATCCACGGCCCCCGCGCGAAACCCTCGCACCTTTTCGGCAATGTCAGCGTCTGCGGACAAGAAAATAAGCGGAATCGCGGCGGTGGCAGGATCGGCCTTGAGCCGACGGCAGACCTCAAAACCATCCATGCCGGGCATGCGCACATCCAGCAGAATCAGGTCCGGTGGCCGATGGGCAGCCGTCCATAGCGCCAGCTCACCATTGGGCGCGGTTCGGACCGAGTAACCTTGCTGGCTCAGTATTTCATGCAAAAAACTAAGCGATGCAGGCACATCGTCCACGGCCAGGATTTCGCCTTTATTTTCCAATTTTTCCATTCTCTCCAACCGGGCTTTCAGGATCATTGGGTACATCGGTCACGTCCACGCCAGGGATGGGTTCCAGAAAACCTCGGGCTGAACGCATGTCTAATTCAGGCTCCAGAAATACACGCCCGGACGCATCAAGCTTGACTTCCACGCGCTGACCTGGACGCAGATTGAGAACCGCGCGAATGGCTTTCGGGATAACAATTTGAAACTTTGGCGAAATTGCAATACTTGTCATACGAAAGTCTTTTATAAAACGCTAAGAAACTGATTATCATATTTTTGGAGTGGCTTATGAGCGTCATCGCACTCACAGTGACTGAGTTTGCACGTGGTTTGTCAAATTTTCTGAATCAGGTGCAATACCAAGGGAAAACGCTGGACATACAGCGTGGAAAAATGATTGTCGCCAGGGTGCTGCCCGCAGGCACAACGGATGGTTTTCCCATAGACCGCCTGGATGCCATGTTGGCCAAAGGGCCGCAGCTCAGTGCTTCAGAGCGGCTGGTCATGGCAGAGGACTTGGGCGCAGTGCGGGCAAGCCTTACCACCAGGGATGATCCATGGGGGTTGTGATCGACACCGATGTCTGGGTATTGGCTGAAAAGCTTGAAGCTTTCAGCGAATTGCACTAATACTGCGAAGCTGCAAAGCCGCTGAGGCTACGGAACCCGATGGTGCCAGTAACGCAGCGCCTGCTTCCTGAAGCAGTCCTCATTTTCAGCTATTTCCCTGCGCCATGGCTGCCACGACTGCCAGGTAAAAGCACCGCAATGGGGTGAATCGAACACGGCAATGTTGCGCTCATGGTAGCGCTGCACCACCACACTGGCCGGGTGGCTGAAGCGGTTGCGGTACGCGGCTTGCACGATGGCCAGTCGTGGGGCCACGGCATCCAGAAAAGCGGCACTGCTCGATGTTTTGCTGCCATGGTGCGGCACCAACAGCACGTCGGCTTTCAGGGGTGCTGCGCTGGCGATCAGACGGGCTTCCTGCGCTTGCTCGATGTCGCCCACCAGCAGGGCCGTCTGCTTTCCGTTGCTGATGCGCAGCACGCACGACATGGCATTGGGTTTGGGCCTGACACGCAAGTCATAGTCGCTCAGTTGCGGGTGCAGTATGTCAAACTGCACCCCATCCCATTCCCAATGTTGTCCGGCAAGACAACGCTGTGCCGGACGCAGGGACTGCAGCAGATGCTCCGGCTCCATCGAACTCAGGAGCTGCGCTTCTTGGTGCATGGCCAGAACCGCTGCGGCACCTCCCACGTGGTCGGTATCCCGGTGGCTCAGGATAACGCGGTCCAGCCGGGTATGCATGGCTTGCAATAAGGGAACCAGCACGCGGTGCCCGGCGTCACTTTCCAGGCTGTAGCGCGGCCCGGCGTCAAAGAGCAGTGCGTGCCCGGCGCTGCGCACCAGTACCGCATTACCCTGGCCAATGTCCGCTGCCAGCAATTCAAACTGCCCCACGGGCGGCACAGGAGATCGCCACAGCACCAGCGGCACCAGCAGCGGCACGCCCAGCACCCGCACGCTCCATGGCCAGGGCATGACCAGCACAAGTCCACCCAGCATGCCAACCACTGCCACCCACAGAGGAGGAATGGCCAGCGTCAGCGTAGCCCATGGCAAAGCGGCAAGCCACTGCAAATACAACAATAACCAGCCAATGGCAGTAGTTGCCATATCCCACAAGGGCGCCGCGCATACGCCCAGCATGGCCAGCGGCGTCACCACCAACGTGATCCAGGGAATGGCCAGCGCATTGGCAACCAGACCAACCAGGGAAATCTGGCCAAATAGCAGCAGGCTTAACGGTGCCAGGGAGATGGTAATGACCCATTGCTCGCGCAGGTTGGAGAAAATTTTGCCAATAATGCCTCTTGCGCTTATGGAGTGTGCGGGGTGCGCTTTGAAATCTGTAGCAAATAAAATTCCGACGGCCACAAAGCTCAACCAGAAACCGCTTTGCAGCAAGGCCCATGGGTCACTGGCAACAACCACGGCGCAGGCCAGCATCCAGATGTGCGGCCAAGGCCAGCGTGCGCCCGATAAACGCAATAGCGCAACCGTTGCCAACATCAGGCAGGTGCGCTGCGCGGGCACACCCCAGCCGGAAAAAATGGCGTACGCACAGGCCAACGCACACCCACCAAGCAAGGCCGCAAAGGGAGCCGGAAATGCCAGGCACAGCCGACCCGAGCGGCACCACAGCCAGCCAATCATCCCGGCCGCGCCCCAGGCAAACATGGTGATATGCAAGCCGGAAATCGACACCAGATGCGCCACACCCGTGGCGCGGAACACATCCCAGTCTGCGCGGTCAATGGCGTTTTGATCGCCTACGACCAAGGCGGCCAGCATGCCAGCGGGTTGATGTTGTCCAAGGTGTGAAAAAATCCGTTCGCGCACCACCTGACGGGCCAGCGCCACCGGGTAACGCCAGGTTTGTCCCAACCGCTCGGGCGGCGGGTCCTTGGCACCGGCGCGCACGTAGCCAGTGGCTTGCACGCCTTGCTCCCACAGCCACAACTCGTAATCGAACCCGTGGGGGTTGCGGCTGCCGTGCGGGGCTTTCAGACGCACACGCAGCCGCCAGCGCTCCCCGGCGCGCACATCGGCGGGCAGGCGGTTCAGTTCCAGCAAGGGTGTTGCAAGAGCGCTGGCCGACTCCGCCGGGAACGCGCCGCCGTACCAGGCCACATCCAGCCGCGCAGGCAGATGCAACTCCTGCTCGTCAAGCTGTGCCGACTCCAGCGCCAGCCGAAAACGCACACCGGCTTCGTTGCGTTGTGGCAAATTCGCAACCACCCCGGTGACCAGCACATCGCGCCCTTCAAGCCCAGGCTCCAGCGTATCGTGCAGGTACAGTGTGGCACGCAACCCGGTCAGGCCAAACCCAAACCCAACACCCGCCAGTATGCCGAACATGACCAGGGAGCCTTGGAGGCTTGCTCTGTATTTGGTAGCTGTACCCGCATATCCCACGGGGGCTAGAAGCACAAATGCCACATAAATCGGCCAGTCCCAGAGTTGCGTTTGCTGCAATTGCAGCGCGCTGCCGACAACAAAGCCCAGAAGCGCGGGGAACATCAGGGGTCAAATCGGCCTGTAACGCCCATGGACTGTGCGGGGACAGCTATCATTTTTGCATTTCGGCATTGGTTGAGCAAATGCTGTCATCGGTGAAAACAAGTTCCATCGGATAACACTGCCCTCTCAGGTAGTCCTCCATGCACTGCAGGACCAGGGGGCTGCGGTGGCGTGCGGTGCTTTGGCGAATCTCCTCCGGCGTCATCCACACCGTGCACACAATGCCGGTATCCAGGGTGCGTGCGGGATCGAAGGCGCCTAGCGTGCCGCAGTAGGCAAAGCGCAGGTAGGTCACGTCGTCCGACTCGTCCGGGTTATTGGGCTTATTGGGCGCGCGTTGCACCCGCGCCATGTATACCCCGACCAGCGCCGTGGGCGAAAAATGGTGTGCTGTTTCTTCCAGCACCTCGCGCTCGCATCCTTGCGCCAAAGATTCACCGGGTTCGAGATGCCCCGCCGGGTTGTTCAGGCGCAGTCCGTCGGACGTCACTTCCTCAACCAGTAAAAATCGGCCTTCGTGCTCTATGACGGCGGCCACGGTAACGCTGGGTTTCCATCGTGTATTCATATCTGATATCTAATGTGCTAAACGGGGGATTTTGACGATGGATCAGGATTCGATATTGGGTTCATGTGGTTGAATTTCCTGTCCGCTAACGACAGTGGCAGAAAAACTGAAAAGGTCGAACCTACCCCGACTTCAGTCTGTACATCAATCCGCCCTTTGTGCTTATTCACGATCTTCTTGACTATGTCCAGGCCCAATCCGCTACCTTCGCCGGTTGGTCGCGTGGTGAAGAACGGCTCAAATATCCTGCCGCGAATCTCATCAGGAATGCCGCCGCCCGTATCGGTGATGGATACGACCCCGTTGTCACCTACCTGTTTCAGTGTGACTGTCAGCTTGCCCTTGTAGCCCATCGCTTGCAGCGCATTGTGGATCAGGTGCGTCCATACTTGTTTAAGGTCTTCGGGCAAGCAACGCAGCGGCGCAAGTTCTTCGTATTGCCGAACCACTTCCGTGCCCTGCTTGAATTGGTTTGAGTAGATCGACAAGACAGATTCAATACTCTCCTTGAGATTGGTATCGGTCATCTCACCGATGTTGTCGGCCTGTGAGAAGGACTTGAGCGTGGTGACGATTTTGGACACCCGATCCACAGCCGTGTTGATGGTGTTCGTGCCGTTTATTATTGCGGCGATGCTGCTGGCTGTATCCAGAATGAAGTCGCATTCAGCGTGTTGCAGCAGGGCCAGGTATTCCAAAGGCGCAGCATGGGCATGTAGTTGGACCAGAATTCTTGCTTTGCTGTCGGCAGCCTCGACCCCGGCGGCTTCCAATTGACGTGCTACCTGATTCTTTATTACGCGTTCCTCGCGGGTGTTGAGTGACGCAGTCGGCCCTTTCCCCTGGCTGACCAGTTGAGTGAATAGACCACGGGGTTGCGGTTCGAGTATTTCAAATAACCGAGGCATATTTTTCAGTGCACCATCGAGAGCGGTGGCAATGCTCTCGCCGCTAGACTTGACTGCCCCAATCGGTGTGTTGATTTCATGGGCAACATTGGCGACGAGTTTGCCGAGGGAGGCCATTTTTTCAGCTTGGATGAGTTGGGTTTGGGTGGCGCGCAGGTCGTGCAGCGTTGTTTCAAGGCTTGTCGTACGCTGCTTCACCGTGGCGTCGAGGTTTTCATAGACGCGGGCGTTTTCGATGGAAATGGCGGCCTGGGACGAGAGGATTTTCAAGACCTCCAGGCGATCCGTGGTGAATGCCCCTGCCATCAGATTGTTTTCCAGGTACAGCATGCCCGCAAGATTGCCCTGACGGAGGATGGGCGCGCAAAGTACTGACTTCGGCTGCTTTCGGATGATGTATGGATCACTGATGAATCGGCCCTGACCAGCCGCATCGTCCAACACCACAGCCTCTTTGGTCAGCGCCACATAGCGGATCAGCGAAACCGGCAAGGTGGGTAAGCTACTCTGCGCGTCCTCCTCAATGGCTGGAACAAGAGGCCGCGACTGCAAGACGCTCACCGCCGCCCTGTTTGCGTTCCCCTCGGCTTCAATGCGCCATTCGCCGTTTGTTTCGAGCAGGAGAAAGCCATACTGCGCGCCTGCGCTTTCAATCGCGATCTGCATCATTTTTTCCAACAGACGCTCTAGCGCAATCTCTCCGGAGATCGCCTGAGAGGCTTTCATAACGACGGCCAGATCCAATTGGCCCGAGTTCAACAGCTGCGTGGTGGCGCCCTTAAGCGTGATTGTTGCGGTGCCAGGCGCCGTGTGCCCCTGCACGTTTCTGGTGAGGATATCGGGATAACGCTGTTCGAGCTGTTTTACCTTGGCGCGAGCACCCCATTTCTCATACAGGTAAAGGGATTTTTCCAGATAGATCGTCGCAAATTCGGTCCTGCCAAGTTGCAGGTAGAAACGCGCGGCCCATTCATAGGACAGTGCCTGATGATGCATAAAGCCATTTTTGCGGGCAGCTTCGATGGCGTGATCGTAAAGCTTCCCCGCCTGTTCCAGCTTGCCTTCTACCCGTGCCACCTCGGCGGCGGCGAGCAGATATTTATGCGAGAAATTCTCCGGGCATTGCCGGGCCCATTTTTCCAGCTTGCGCAAATCCTTTTGCAGGCGCTTTCGCCGCGCGCCATCCCAGGTTCGAAAGGCAAATTCGGTCTCGGTGGCCAGCGTGACAAGCACATTCATGAAGAAATAATCGGTTGCAATGTTCATCCCTGCCGCAGAAGGCAGGAACTTCCGCGCTTTCTGCAGCCAGACCGTGGCTCGCGAAAAGTCCTCAAAAAGCAAGCCGGTGAAACTTGAAAATACATACATCCAATACACTGTGCTTGAGTTATGCAAATCAGCCGCCATGCGCTCCACGACGACGGCCAAACGGTTGACGGCGCTTTCCTCGGAGTCAGCATCGGAAAGCTGTTCGCACCACGCGAAGCAAAACGAGCAAAACAAGCCGAGCCGGATCGGGTCATTCAACTCTTCGTTCATCGTGCGCCACTTCTGGGCGTTTTCCATGAAGTTTGCCAGATCCACTCCGGCGCCAAACAGTATCGGGAGCTTGCTCGACATCGCCATGGACGCATAACTCCAGTCTCCGGATTCAAGCGCCAGCGCAACGCACTGTTCAAATTGAGGAATTCCCTCGCGCAGCGGCCTAAACCAGTGATTGATGAACAGCGCCAAGATAAACAAGGTCCTGCATCGGTGAGCCGGTGTTTGAATTTCGCTCAGATCCTGCGCCTTCAGTGCAAAATCCCGCGCCAGGGAATACTGACCCTGAGTGATCCTCACGTTGGAAAAAATACTCAGCAGATAGGCGGCGTCCGAGGAAAGCCCATTGCGATAAAAAAAGATGACCCCCTTGGCCGCAAGCATTCCTAACAGACGCACGTCCTCCCAAAAGGCAAAGGGGATGGTTCCAGAGAACAGCCGAATGCTCAGTTGGTGTTCCGGATGGCTGGTCGACGGCAGCCCGTCCAGCAGGGTCTTCGCATTGCGGCGGCCACGGATCAGGCTTTCTTTAATGAGTTCGGCAAATACGCGAAGGTTCCGTGGCCGGAGCGGCACGCGTTGTCCCAGGCACTCGAGCCCGGCCAGCCCTTCCTTGATCGCTCGCTTGTAGTCGCCCTGGCTGCCATAGAGTTCCATTTGCTGCAAATGGATTCTGGCCCGGGTGGCCGCCGTTCTGGCGTGCTTCAAGCTGGCCTGGAAATAGCGCTCGGCGGCTTCATGCTGGTGGTTGATGTATTCGCATTCGGCACGTTCCAACGACAAGGCCAAGGTCAGCTCATACTGATGCACCCAGTCGCCCCCCTCCAGCAGTTCCAGTCCAGTCGTCAGATACCGCAATGCTGACGTAAAGGCGGCTGAGCCAACGGCTTTTCTGCCCGCTTGTAGGTTCAGCTCCGCCAGTTGAATCCGCTCGGCTTTCTCTTGAATCAGTGAGGTGGCGGCGTCAAACTGATTTACCACCGCAAACAAAGATTCGTCGGCCTGGGTCAAATCCAACTGTTGAAGCCACAAGCGCCCGATCTTCAGATGCAGGGCCGCCGTGTCTTCTTCAGGCAGCAGTTCATAGGCAGCCTGCTGCACCCGGTCGTGGATAAAGCGGAAACGGTAGGATTCCAGTTGGGCAGGGGCAACAGATTCGAGCAAGACCTCTTCAACCCTGAACGTCCCCTGCTGTTGCACCAACCCGGCCTTCACCGCCTCCCACAAGTCCCGCATGGTCTCGGCGGGTGTGCGCTCGACTATCCGCGTCAGCGTCGCCAGATCGAACTGATGACCGATGCAGGCAGCCCTGACCAGCAGTTCCTGGGTGGCCAACGGCAAGGTGCGCAGCTTCTGGCTCATCAGTTCCACCACATTGCCGGTGATCTGCTGAGCCTCGATGTGCGGCAAATCCCACTGCCAACCGCCTTCACTGGCGTTGAACCACACCCACCCAGACTCATATAGTCGAGTCAGGAACGTATTGACAAAGAAGGGGTTGCCGCCGGTTTTGGCGAAAATCAGATCGCTCAGGGCGGCGGGGTTTTTCCGTGACGGCCTGAGCGTATCCCACACCAGCGATCCCAGGTCAGCAAGGGAAAGCGGCTGAAGTACCAGGGTGCTGAAGCTCGCTTCGGCCTTGCGCAGAGCATCCAGAGCAAGACCGAAGGGATGGGCGGCATGGACTTCGTTATCACGGTAGGCACCCAGAATCAGCAGACACTGCTGCCGCGACTTCAGAAGGAGTTCTTCGAGGAAACGTAGCGAGGCAGAATCGGTCCATTGCAAATCATCGAGAAACAGCACCAGCGGGTGCTCGGGCTGAGCAAAGACCTCGACGAACCGGCGGAATGTCGCCTGAAACCGGTTGTGCGCTTCCTGCGGCGGCAGGGCCGCAACCGCAAGCTGGGGGCCAAGGATCAGCGCTACTTCGGGGATGACCTCGACGATCACCTGGGCATTCGCACCCAAGGCGTTTGCCATTTGGGTCTTCCATCGTTCAATCCGGGCAGGACTTTCGGTTAGCAGTTGGCGCAGCAGTTCCCGGAAGGCTTCGATCAACGAAGCATATGGAATGTCACGCTGAAACTGATCAAATTTCCCGTCGATGAAATAGCCGTTCCTCTCGGTGATGGGTTTGTGCACTTCATGCACCAGTGCAGTCTTGCCGATACCAGAATACCCGGCCACCAGCAGCATTTCGGTCTTGCCCTGGCTCACCCTCGCAAAGGCTTCCAGCAGCTTTTTGACTTCCGCTTCGCGCCCATACAGTTTCTGCGGAATCTGGAAGCGCCCAGAAATATCCTGTTGGCCGAGCGAAAAAACTTTAATCGACTGTGTGGCGCTGAACTGCCGCAGGCAGGTCTCAAGGTCCGCAATCAGGCCAAAGGCGCTCTGATAGCGGGCTTCGGCCGTTTTTGCCATCAGCTTCTGCACCAGTTCACTCAGGATGGGCGGCACCTCGGGGCGGCGCTCATGTGGTGGGATCGGCGTTCGGGCGAGGTGGCAATGCACCAGTTCCGTCGGATCGGTCGCAAAGAACGGCGGCACGCCGGTGAGCATTTCGTAAAAGGTCGCGCCCAGCGAATAGAAATCCGTGCGGTAGTCCAGCGCCCGGTTCATGCGCCCGGTTTGTTCGGGTGAGAGATAGGCGAGAGTGCCTTCCAGATGACCGGGATTCTGCAACTGCGGGGTCTCGCGTGAGAGCTGGGACGAAATCCCGAAATCGATGATCTGGACCTGACCCGTCGCCGGGTTCACCACCAGATTGGCCGGGTTGATGTCCTTATGAATGATCTGATGTTGATGAACGCGGCCCAGACTCCTGGTGAAGGCCAGGGCCAGCGTCAGAAAGCGCTCTAATGGCAATGCTTGAGTTGCCTGAGTTGCCATGATCTGTTTGAGGGAGACGCCGCCGATATCCTCCAGGATCAGCAGTTGTACGTTCTGGTGCGCCACCAGCGCATACGCTCGAATCAGGCCATCCTCATTCCAGGCCCTGGTCAAGGCATATTCGTATTGCAACCGCGCCAGGTCTTTCAGCGCTGGATACTCTGCTGTCAGTGTCTTGAGAATCACCGGCAGATTATCCTGCTCACGGTAGCCGCGATAGACCAGCGTTTTGGCGCCGCGATGGAGTTCTTCCGTGATCTGGTAGCCAGGGAGGGATAGCATGGATTAATCCTGTGTAAACCCAAGTGCTGCAAACACTTTTGCTTTGTCTGCCCCTATAGTATGGGCTGGATTCAAGGCATACCCTATTGTCTTTTCCGTCGGAATAACAGCGTTTTCAGCATTTGGGAGCGACTGGGGATGCGGTTTCATTGCATCAAGTGTACGGGTTCGAGATGCCTCGCCGGGTTGTTCAGGCGCAGCCCGTCGGACGACGGATGGGCCTTGCAGGAGGTCTCGCGCACGAATACGCCCAAAACCGTAGGAGAATAGCGTCTATTTTTCAGTTAAGCTTCGCGCCGCAGCATCTGGCTAGTGTGCTTTACCAATAACCAACACCCAATCGAGGAGTCGTTTCATGCAGTCTGGCGTAACCACCACGACGACATCGGGTTCATCCCCCGTTGCCAATGCCGCTTCGTCGGCCCCACCCAAGGAACCCCAGCGTATCGGCGTCGTGCGCGAGGTTTTCCCCGGAGAAAAACGGGTCGCCACCGTGCCCGATGTGGTGGAAAAACTCATCAAGCTGGGTTTCAAGGTGGCAGTGGAATCCGGTGCTGGCGATTTTGCCAATTGCAGCGACGACACCTACCGCGCCGCCGGAGCCGAAGTCATGGTGGGCGCTGCCCAGGTCTGGGCGGCTTGCGACATCATTTTCAAGGTGCGTGGCCCCACGTCTGAAGAAGTTGCCTTGATGCACAAGGGCCAGACGCTGGTGAGTTTTATCTGGCCAGCGCAAAACCCGGAATTGCTCAAGCAGCTGGAAGCTGCCGGAGTCACGGTGCTGGCGATTGACGCGCTGCCGCGCACGCTTAGCCGCGCCCAGAAGATGGACGCATTGACCTCCATGGCCGGCGTTAGCGGCTACCGCGCCGTCATCGAGGCCGCCAACGCCTTTGGCCGCTTTTTTAATGGCCAGATCACGGCGGCGGGCAAGGTTCCCCCGGCCAAGGTCTTCATCGCCGGTGCGGGCGTGGCGGGTCTGGCGGCAATTGGCACGGCAGCCAGTCTGGGTGCGGTTGTGCGCGCCAATGACACCCGCGCCGAAGTGGCCGATCAGGTTGTCTCGCTGGGCGGCGAGTTTGTCAAGGTTGATTATGAGGAAGAGGGATCGGGTGGCGGCGGCTACGCCAAGGTCATGTCCGAGGGCTTTCAGAAGGCGCAGCGTGCAATGTACGCCAAACAGGCCAAGGAGGTGGACATCATCATCACCACCGCCTTGATTCCGGGCAAGCCCGCACCCAAGCTCATTACCGCCGAAATGGTGCAAAGCATGAAGCCCGGCAGCGTGATTGTGGACATGGCGGGCGAGCAGGGCGGCAACTGCGAACTGACCGAGCCGGGCCAGGCGGTGGTGAAACACGGCGTGACCATCATTGGTTATACCGATCTGGCTTCGCGTCTGGCCAAGCAGTCTTCCACGCTGTACGCCACCAACCTGTTTCGTCTGACCGAGGAGCTGTGCAAGACCAAGGACGGCATCATCAACGTCAATATGGAAGACGAAGCCATCCGGGGCCTGACCATCGTTCGCCAGGGCAGCATCACCTGGCCGCCACCGCCGCCCAAGCAAGCGGCTGTGGCCCCGGCTGCGGCCAAACCTGCTGTGGCAGCACCTGCGGCCAAGAAGGGTGGGCATGGGCACGGCGCAGCCAGTGAACCCATGGCTGCTAACAAGCTGGCGATCATGTTCGTGGTCGCTGCGCTCTTGTTCGGGTTTGTGGGCGCCTATGCACCATCGGCCTTCCTGGGACACTTCACGGTGTTTGTGCTGGCCTGCTTTGTTGGCTACATGGTGGTCTGGAATGTGACACCGGCGCTGCATACGCCGCTGATGAGTGTGACCAATGCGATTTCCAGCATCATCGCCATCGGTGCCCTGGTGCAGATTGCGCCGCCATTGGGAACGACCGACTGGATTCGCTGGCTGGCGGTTGCCGGTATCGTTTTGACGACGATCAATATGTTCGGCGGCTTTGCCGTCACCCAGCGCATGCTGGCCATGTTCCGCAAGTAAAAGGAGAATTTATGAACGAGGGTTTGGCAACAGTCTCCTATATCGGGGCGACGATTTTGTTTGTGCTTAGTCTGGGTGGCTTGTCCAACCCGGAAACTTCGCGCCGGGGCAATCTGTACGGCATGATCGGCATGGCCTTGGCCGTGCTGGCCACGATCTTTGGCCCGCGTGTGGGCGCTGACGGCTACGCCTGGATCATCGGCGCCATGGCCGTGGGTGGCAGCATCGGCATCTACGCAGCGCGCACGGTGCAGATGACGCAGATGCCCGAACTGGTCGCGTTGATGCACAGTCTGGTCGGTCTGGCAGCGGCACTGGTGGGTTTTGCCAGCTACTTCGACCCCACGTCCCATCTCCTGGGCGCCGAGAAAACGATTCATGAAATCGAAATCTACATAGGCATCCTGATTGGTGTGGTGACGTTCACCGGGTCGCTGATTGCTTTTGGCAAGCTCAATGGCCGCATCGATGGCAAACCGCTGACGCTGCCCGGACGCCACTGGATGAATCTCGCCGGACTGCTGGTCGTGATTTACTTTGGCGGTGTGTTCATCCAGTCGCCGTCGCATGAGCAAGGCATCACCGCGCTGGTTGTCATGACGGTGATTGCCGGTCTGTTTGGCATTCACATGGTGATGGCCATTGGCGGCGCCGACATGCCGGTGGTGGTGTCGATGCTCAACAGCTACTCGGGCTGGGCGGCTGCAGCTACCGGCTTCATGCTCTCCAACGACTTGCTGATCGTTACCGGCGCCCTGGTGGGCTCCAGCGGTGCCATTCTGTCGTACATCATGTGCAAGGCCATGAACCGCAACTTCATCAGCGTGATTGCCGGTGGCTTTGGCACCGGCGGTGGTACGGCAGCGCCCAAGGGCGGCGCCGCACAACCCGCTGGCGAGGTAACGCCGATCTCGAGCGTGGAGACGGCGGAGCTGTTGCGTGAAGCCAAGAGTGTCATCATCGTTCCCGGCTACGGCATGGCGGTGGCGCAGGCGCAACACACGGTCTATGAAATCACCAAGTATCTGCGTGAAAAAGGTGTCAACATCCGCTTTGGCATCCACCCGGTGGCCGGACGTATGCCAGGGCACATGAACGTGCTGCTGGCGGAGGCCAAGGTGCCGTATGACATCGTGCTCGAAATGGACGAGTTGAACGACGACTTTCCCAAAACCGATGTGGTGATGGTGATTGGTGCCAACGACATTGTGAACCCGGCGGCGCAGGATGATCCCACCAGCCCGATTGCGGGCATGCCGGTGCTCGAAGTCTGGAAAGCCAAGACCTCGATTGTGATGAAGCGCTCCATGGCGTCGGGTTATGCCGGAGTGGACAACCCCTTGTTTTACAAGGAAAATAACCGCATGTTGTTTGGTGACGCCAAGAAAATGCTCGACGAAGTATTGGGCGCACTCAAGGCCGGATAACAAGCACGACACCCCCGACAACCCGAAAACACCATTCGTGAAGGATTTGCAAAATGACTGACCGCATCTGGCTGAGTAGCTATCCCAAGGGCGTTCCCTCCGACATCAATACGGCAGCCTACACCTCCCTGATGGCATTGATCGAGGAAAGCTACAAGAAGTACGCCAAGCAGGTGGCGTACAGTTTCATGGGCAGAGACATCACCTACGCCCAGGTCAACAGCCTGAGCCAGGCATTTTCTGCGTACCTGCAAGGACTGGGCCTGGTCAAGGGGGATCGCGTGGCGATCATGATGCCCAATGTGCCGCAGTACCCGGTGGCCGTTGCCGCCATCCTGCGCGCGGGGCTGGTGGTGGTGAATGTCAACCCGCTCTACACAGCACGCGAGTTGCAGCACCAGCTGCAAGATTCGGGCTCAAAAGCGATTGTCATTATCGAGAACTTTGCCACCACCCTGGAAAAATGCCTTGCAGCAACTCCCATCAAACACGTGGTGCTGTGCGCCATGGGCGATCAACTGGGTCTCCTCAAGGGCAGCATCGTCAACTACGTGGTGCGCAACGTCAAAAAGCTGGTGCCGGAGTACAAGCTGCCAGGGGCAGTGCGTTTCAATGCAGCGATAGCGCTGGGAACCAAGGCGCCCTTCAAGAAGCCGGAAACCAGGCCCGACGACATTGCCGTGCTGCAATACACCGGCGGGACGACGGGTGTGTCCAAGGGCGCGGTGCTCTTGCACCGGAACGTGATTGCCAATGTGTTGCAGTCCGAGGCCTGGAATATCCCGGTCATGGGCACGATCCCCGCCGGCGAGCAGCCGACTGCCGTGTGCGCCTTGCCGATGTACCACATCTTCGCCTTCACGATTGGCATGATGCTCAGCATGCGCATGGGCGGCAAGCTGGTGCTGATACCCAATCCGCGTGATATTCCCGCTGTGCTCAAGGAACTGTCCAAACACACCATTCATAGCTTCCCGGCGGTCAATACCCTGTTCAATGGCCTGGTCAATCATCCCGACTTCAATACCGTGGACTGGAGCCATCTGAAGGTTTCGGTAGGAGGTGGTACGGCGGTGCAGGGCGCGGTTGCCAAACTGTGGTTTGAGAAAACGGGCTGCCCGATTTGCGAAGGATATGGTTTGAGCGAAACCTCGCCCTCCGCATGCTGCAATGTGGTGACGGCCAGTGAATATACCGGCACCATCGGCATCCCGCTGCCCAATACCTACATGAAGTTGCTCGATGACGAAGGCCAGGAAGTGGCACCGGGCCAGTCTGGCGAGATTGCCATCAAGGGGCCGCAGGTCATGGCCGGTTACTGGCAGCGCCCGGATGAGACCGCCAAGGTCATGACACCCGATGGGTACTTTAAAACCGGCGATATTGGCGTCGTGGATGCGCGCGGCTTTTTCAAGATTGTGGACCGCAAGAAGGACATGATTCTGGTCAGCGGTTTCAATGTATTCCCGACCGAACTGGAAGAAGTCCTGACCCACATGCCTGGAATCCTGGAATGTGCCTGCGTGGGCATGCCCGATGCCAAGACCGGCGAGGCGGTCAAACTGGTGATTGTCAAGAAAGACCCCAATATCAGCGAAGCCGACGTACGCGCTTACTGCAAGGAAAACCTGACTGGCTATAAACAACCCAAGGTAATCGAGTTTCGTGCCGAGCTGCCCAAGACACCGGTGGGCAAGATTCTGCGGCGCGAACTGCGCGGAAAATAGCCGCAGCAATGGTGCAGACACCTTTTAATTGGCAAGACCCCTTTTTACTTGAACGCCAGCTCACACAAGACGAGCGCATGGTGCGCGATGCCGCCGCCAGCTATTGCCAGGGTCGTCTATTGCCACGGGTAACGCAAGCCTTTCGCACGGAGCATACCGATGCCACCATCTTTCGTGAGCTGGGCGCATTGGGCTTGCTCGGTCCGACGATTCCTGCGGACTATGGCGGCCCCGGCCTGAACTACGTTTCCTATGGACTGATTGCCCGCGAGGTCGAGCGCGTCGATAGCGGCTACCGTTCGATGATGAGCGTACAAAGTTCGCTGGTCATGGGGCCGATCCATGCATTTGGCACCGAAGTGCAACGGCAAAAGTTTCTGCCCAGACTGGCAACGGGCGAGTGGATTGGCTGCTTTGGCCTGACCGAATCCGACCACGGCTCCGACCCCGGCGCCATGGCCTGCCGTGCGCACCAGGTGGCCGGTGGCTACATTTTGTCGGGCAGCAAGATGTGGATTACCAACAGCCCGATTGCCGATGTGTTCGTGGTCTGGGCCAAGGAAGTCTCCGAAGGCGGCAAACTCGGCCCCATTCGCGGCTTTGTACTGGAAAAAGGCATGGCTGGCCTGAGCGCCCCTCCCATCCTGGGCAAAGTGGGTCTGCGCGCCAGCGTGACCGGCGAGATTGTCATGGATGGCGTGTTTTGCCCGGAAGAAAATGCCCTGCCCGAAGTGCGCGGACTCAAAGGGCCTTTCACCTGCCTGGACAGCGCCCGCTACGGCATTGCCTGGGGCGCATTGGGCGCGGCCGAAGACTGCTGGCTGCGCGCGCGCAGCTACACGCTGGAGCGCAAACAGTTTGGCCGACCGCTGGCAGCCAACCAGCTCATTCAAAAGAAACTGGCCGACATGCAGACGGAAATCGCACTCGGCTTACAGGGCTGCCTGCGCCTGGGCCGCATGAAGGATGAGGGCACGGCGTCGGTGGAAATTACGTCCATCCTCAAGCGCAACTCCTGTGGCAAGGCGCTCGACATCGCCCGTGCGGCACGCGACATGCTGGGCGGCAACGGCATCAGCGATGACTACGGCGTGGCACGCCATCTGGTCAATCTGGAAGTGGTCAACACCTACGAAGGCACGCACGATATCCACGCCCTGATCCTGGGACGCGCCCAGACCGGCATTGCCGCCTTCGCCAATTGACCCAGAGGCTGGCGATGGCCTTGCTGGAGCGGGCCTCCAACTTAAAGCGGGGCAGCACGCTTGGCACTTTGGTCAGGTAAAGCCAGCAGAAGAAAACGGCGCACTTGGTGATTGACAGCGCCAAAAACCATACCAGTGTCGATTTCCGGGTGGATTTGTGACAGGCTCCGGGATACTCCCAGCCAAAGCTAAAGGTAAATTGCTCCTGATACAATAGCTTCTCTCGCTTATCCCATAAGGCTTGCAGCCCGATTTGCCATGCAAAAACACCCGAAAATGGCCCGTTTTGATGCCTCATGGCGGTTTCTGGCATCGCCTTGACCTGTTTTGAAGGGCAAAATTCAAGGCAAATCTGGCTGTACGCCTTATGTACCAAGCGGGAGCAGCTATGCTTTTTGCAGAGACAGCGCCGCAGACGAATGTGCTCCTTCAAACGCACCATGCGGGACAGCACGCTTGGCACTTTGTGGGAGTGGCTGGATTCAGCGACTCCTGCGCCAGGGCCGAACGCCGCCCGGAGCGGCGTCGGGCGGCAAGTGCGTATCCCAGCCTGCCAGATGCTGCGCGCGCCTCCATGCTGATATTCAAAGGAACTGAACAATTTACGGAACAACTTCGTGGTGGGCGCTTATCAACCACCATGCCACTCGTTATAGAGAAAACCACTCGATATCGCACCAATGACATTGACTTGGTTTTCTGGACTGTCACTGAAATCAGCCAACACCTTTTCCTTAGATTTGGCTGCACCATCGATTGCCTGAACGTAATAGTCCAGCCCTGGCTTATCGGCCGCCCTATGCAATACATTCCGGTAAACTTGATCGACAAATTGCGTAGTGGATAGACTATCGCCGTAGAGTGCTCTGAATTCATTGGAATCCATGAATCGGGCAGCGACTTCCTCGATGCTCATGCCCTTATCCATCTGATCGATCCAATATCCCAAACCAGATTGATCCGGTGTTCGGTTGAAAGCTGCTTGATAGATGCGATAAGCTTGCCCACCCGTACCGCTGATGTCGAACGCCATCGATTTATCGGTAAAACGTAAGCGCTCAACATCGAGCAAATCATCGACACCCTCGTTGCCATTGAGTACGAACTGATCAATTACCCGTATGCTACCTTGTGTACCAGTAATTCCATAATTTGAAATCAGGCCATCGTATACCGCAATATCGATGCCTGCACCGCCATCCAAGAAATCATAACCACCATTGCCCGTTAAGATATCGTTGCCCCCCAGTCCCATGATGGACTCATTTGAACCGGTTCCGGTCACAGCATCGTTACTGCCAGTGCCTTGAATGGGTGAGAGTTCAGGGATGACTTTTACGACATAAATACCCGTCTGATAATTCGTGGAATAAGTTCCGTCGTTATCGGAAACAACCACGTAATAATCACCGCTTGCTGGCACCGTACCTACAAGCTGGCCGTTGCCAGTAAATGTTTTGCTGCTGATGACGGTACCGCCACTGTCCATCAACTGAACCAGGATGCCTCTTCCCGAAGTACCCGTGCCAATGGGATGGGTAAAGTCCAGCGTCAGCTTTCCACCCTGATCGGCATGAACCTTGAAATAGTCAACGTCAGCGTTGGCATCAATACTGCCAGTCAGCTTGGCACCCGGTGGCAACGTGGTCACTCCATCTGCCAGCTTGGTAATCGCGGTGTCTATGGTAATGTTGTCAGCACCGTCGTAGGCGGAGGACGGATCACTGGTTAATGCAGTCGCGACAGAATAGATACCCGTCTGATAATTCGTGGAATAAGTTCCGTCGTTATCGGAAACAACCACGTAATAATCACCGCTTGCTGGCACCGTACATACAAGCTGGTCGCTGCCAATGAATGTTTTACTGCTGATGACCGTACCGTCACTATCCATCAACCGAACCAGGATGCCTCTTCCCGAAGTACCTGTGCCAATGGGATGGGTAAAGTCCAATGTCAGCTTTCCGCCCTGATCGGCATGAACTTTGAAATAATCAGCGTCGGCGTTGGCACCAATACTGCCAGTCAGCTTGGCACCCGGTGTCAACATGGTCACTCCATCTGCCAGTTTGGAAATCGCGGTGTCTATGGTAATGTCGTCGGCACCATCGTAGGCGGAGGACGGATCACTGGTTAATGCAGTCGCGACCGAATAGATACCCGTCTGATAATTCGAGGAATAAGTTCCGTCGTTATCGGAAACAACCACGTAATAATCACCGCTTGCTGGCACCGTACCTACAAGCTGGCCGCTGCCAGTGAATGTTTTGCTGATGATGACGGTACCGTCACTGTCCATCAACTGAACCAGGATGCCTCTTCCCGAAGTACCTGTGCCAATGGGATGGGTAAAGTCCAATGTCAGCTTGCCACCTTTGTCGATTCGGATTTTGAAATAATCTATATCTCTATTCGCATTGATTTGACCTTGAATTACCTGTTCAATGACCGACAGATTGGCTGTCGGCAAGGTATTGTTGGGCTCTACTTCTTGAACACTCATAATTTACTCCTATGTGATTGATTGTCATTTTTTGCCCAGCCGCTTGCGGGCCGCTTCGATGCCGCCATAGTTCTCCACACGGCTGAAACCCATGGCCTTGAGCGACTCCTGCGCCAGGGCAGAACGCCTCCCGGAGCGGCAATAGAGAATCACCGTATCGTCCTTGGCGACTTTCTCCGCTTCGATCAAACGGCTGATGGCGCGGTGGTCAATGTTGATGGCGCCATCAATATGCTCCTGTAGGTATTCGGTTTCCGTGCGCACGTCGATTAGCACGGTTTTGGCTCCAACAGCCATGCACGCCGCGTACACAAACCAGGCTATCACCAGCCGCACCAGACGTTTCATGTTTTTGCTCCCAGGGCCAGCGCCTCTTCGCGCGACGTGACCAGGGCGGCCTTGTCGGGCGGCAAGTGCGTATCCCAGCCTGCCAGATGCTGCGCGCTGACGTTGCACAATGCCACGATCCACTCCGGGTCGTCGTTCAGACACGGGATGTAGTGAAACGTTTTGCCACCGGCGAGCAGGAATGCGGCGCGCGCCTCCATACTGATTTCTTCCAGTGTCTCCAGACAGTCGCTGATGAAGCCGGGGCACACGACATCCACCCGCTTTACGCCCGCCTTGGCAAGTGCAACAAGCGATGGCTGCGTATAGGGTTGCAACCACTGCGCACGCCCCAGACGCGACTGGAAGGTGACTTTGTATTCTTCCTTTTTCAGCTTCAGGCGCTCGGCCAGCAGGCGCGCCGTCTTGAAACATTCGCAATGGTAAGGGTCCCCCAGTTCCAGGGTTCGCGCTGGAACGCCATGAAAACTCATGACCAGGGGCGTCGAGTAACCATTGCTTTTCCAGTGGCGCAACACGCTGGCGGCCAATGCGTCGATGTAATCCGGGTGGTCGTGGTAATGGTTGATGAAGCGAAATTCTGGTAAGAAACGTGTGCGCTGCGCCCAGGCATACACCGCATCGAAAACACTCGCGGTGGTGGTGGCACTGTATTGCGGATAAGCGGGCAGGACCAGCACACGGGTCACGCCATCGGCCTTCATGGCATCGAGTTGACTAGCAATCGACGTACTGCCATAACGCATGGCCCAGCGTACCTTGACGCTGTGGTTGCGCTGCCCCAGCCAGCCTTGCAGCATTTTGGCCTGTTTTTCTGTCCATACTTTCAAAGGTGAGCCATCCTTGGTCCAGATGCTGGCGTACTTGGCCGCCGACTTGGCTGGACGAAAACGCAAGATGATGCCGTGCAAAATCAGCCACCACAGCAGTCGGGGGATTTCCACAACGCGGCGGTCGCTCAAAAACTCCGCAAGGTAACGGCGCACGGCTGACGCACTGGGTGCATCGGGCGTTCCCAGATTGCACAGCAGGATAGCGGTGCGCGGCGGTTGACCGTGGGTATAGGGGGGTTCCTTGTGAAAGTACATGGGTATGAGTATGGGTATGGATTATGGCCTTAGCGTGAGCGTACTCACTGTATGGCTTTGCACGTCCGCAGCACCCAGGTGTTGCGGCACATAGACACCTTGCGCAAAGCGCTCGGCTTGATCGGCGTAATGGGGATCAAACAAGACACCACTTTGGCCCACCGGATTGATGCCTACCGCCTTGCTGGCATCGGCAAAGTCGATGACCTTTCGGGTGGATGGCCCGGCTTTGACGGCCCAGGGTCCCGGTCCTAAGAAGTAGTAGAGATTGTTGGGCGTGTCCCTGCCGCCCGGCACAGGAAACGGCCCGACATTAAAGAGCATATCCAGCGGCTTTTGCGCCCCCAGGGGGTGGTTATGTGTCAGGGTGTGCGCATTGCCCCATTTCCATTGCAGCAAATCCGTGCCATACATCGACTCGATGTGTTTGAGGGTGCTCTTCCAGGCAATGCGCATGATCTCGAAGCGGTTTTCCACAGGTTTGGTGTTGATGTTGTCCCACCAGGGCGAGTTGGCATCCGTAATCAGGCGGGGCAAAGCATTATCCAGTGCAAAGGTTTTCAGCAAATTCCTGAACTGGACCTCTTCAAGTTCATCGGCCATCGCCGCATGGGTCAATTCGTACATAAACTGGGTAAACAGGAGTGCAGCCATGCTGCTGTGGGTGTAGTCGCCATCCCATTTTTCCAAGGGTTCGATGAAGGCTTTTTCGTAAGGATCGGTGATGACCGCCTTCAGCACGGGCAATAAATCCTTGAGAATGCGCGGACCGTAACCACTGGCACCATCAAGCTGTAACTTTTGCGCCTCTGCAATGTCCCACTTGCGATCCAGGTCCTGCAGCGCAGCATCCAGCCGCTGCACCCGGTCCGCAAGACAGTAGTAGCCGGGAACGGGAACGCCACTGGCCGGTTTGGGCTGGTTATTGGCTGAGACGATGTAGCCGCGTGGCGGATTTTCTTCCTGCGGGTTGAATTGGAAATTGTAAAAACCGTTTTTCTCCGCCTCGGTACCACTGCCGTCCAGAATGAACGCCGGGTTGACGCCACGCGGGCGAATGGGCAGTTTCGCCGCAGCCCACCAAGCGATGTCACCCGCAGCGTTGGCCCAGACAATGTTGAGACCGGGGGAGTGTATTTTTTCGGCTGCTGCACGCGCCTTTTCGCGCGTATCCGCACGGTTGAGTTCGTAGAAGGCTTGCAGCGCCGGATTTTCGGTTTCCAGAAATGCCCACCACATGGAAACCAAAGCCTTGTCGAAACTCTCGGCAAAAATATCGCTGATGATGGGGCCGTGCGGCGAGCGGCGCAACTGTATTTGTACCGATGGCGCATTCTTGACGGCAATCGTCTCGGTACGGGTCTGCAACTCAACCCATTGGCCACGCACCCACACCTGGTTGGGGTTGGCCGGGTTGACCTTTTCGGCGATCAGATCCACATCGTCATTTTCAAACATGGTCAGACTCCAGCCGAAGCGCTTGTTATGCCCGAGCAGTGCCAATGGGTCGAGGGCCAGGTGGTGGCCATACAGTTCAAAGCCGGGGCTGCTCACATGCGCTTCGTACCAGACTGCCGGAACGGAATACGCGATATGCGGGTCACCGGCCAGCAAAGGCTTGCCATTGACGGTAATCGCACCGGAAATGGCCCAGGCATTGCTGCCGGCAAATGCAGGAACACCCGCCAGCTCCAGTGCATCGTGGCTTAGATTGGCCAATTGACTCAGCCCCTGCCAGTCGCGCTTTTTCAGTGCCAGTGGCTCGCCAACCCCTTCGATAACCCCCTCGGGATGCCACTCCAGATCAAACACCCGCAAATAATCGGCCCCTAGCTCGTCGCGTACATACGTCAACACCGGCTCGGTTTTGAAAGCCATGGCAAAGCTGTAGGCCAGGAAGCCAGAAACGGCAAAAGAATCCTGCGCCGTAAAGGGGCGTTTGGGGATTCCAAGAATGTCAAACTCAATGGGTGCAGCATGCGTCGCCTGGTATTGGTTGACGCCATCCAGATAGGCCAGCAAGGCAATTCCCGCCTTGCTGTTCACATCCAGCCCGGCTGCCATTTCTGCAGCCCTGGCAGGAATGCCCAGCGTGCGAAAAAGTTTATCGGTTTCCAGCATCCTGGCACCCAGCACCTCGGACAACTCTCCCTTGGCCAGACGGCGCACCATTTCCATCTGAAACAAACGGTCTTGCGCGTGTACATAACCCAATGCACGGTACATATCGGCTTCATTGTCGGCGCGGATATGCGGCACACCGCGTTCGTCATAGGCAACATTCACCGCTGCCGTGAGTTTTGGCAACTGCACCGTGCCACTGCGCACCGGCTGCTTGGTATGGATATACCAACTAAAAGCGCCCGCAGCGCTCAGCAAGACAGTGGTGATGGTGGCAATGGCAATTTTCAACGCAAGATGCATGGCCTGCTACTTTCGGTTATGGAGAATTGCATGGTTATTCCTGCTTTATTTTTGCAATTATCGGGCTCAAGTTTTGGCGATACTGGATACATTGATAACTTCCCCTGGAGAGCCTGCCATGCAAACCGACTGCCAAAGCCCTTCATTGCCCAGGCAAGATGGCCCCATGTTCCACAAGGAAGGGATCGTATTTGACACAACCTACACCCCCAAAACGCCCCCGCCTGCAGACTTCGTCGAAATAGCGGTCTGCGCCATGCGTGCATTCAAGGATGAACTGGAGCGGCAAAAACAGTACGCCCTGCGTTCACACGATATTTCCGCAATTTCCGCCATGCCCTCCATCGCCACCTTGCCTGCGCGGTCCGGGGTCATGCAGCAATGGGCGGCAAGATTCCGGGCATTTGCCTGAGACCACCGGGCAAAAGTGTGCATCAACGTTGGCTTGTGGTGGCCGCCGTTGCGCGCCAGACTCCGTTGCGCCGCTCCAGGGTAAAGGTCTCCAGTGACTCCAGCCGATAGCTCTGACCATTGCGCGCGCCGCTTTCAATCACCACCGACTGCACTTCCAGGCTCTTGCATTGCTCAACCGTAACACCTTGCGCCAGTTTGGCCTGCACCACCGGGCGACGGCTGGCAAAATCACGCACCTGGGCCAGGGATGTAAAAGTGCTGCGCATCAAGGCATCCCGGTCAAACGTGTGTTGCGTGCTGCGTCCGTCGGCTTGTTGCAACGTTGCCACCACAGAAACGGAAGGAGCAAACATGTCGACAAATTTTTGTGCATCGCGTTGCGCAATGGCAGCATCGAGCTGTTCCAGCCAACGGTTGGCAATCGCATGAAGAGGGCATTGTGCGCTGTCGGTTTGTGGTGCCGAAACAGCTGCATCAGGCATGTTAGGCACACGTGATGTTTCACCTGTAGGAGCGGGCCATGCCCGCGATGCGGGTTCGCGGGCATGGCCCGCTCCTACGAAATCCGCATCACTTTGAATCACACCCGATAGTTCAGGCAACGCCGCCAAGGCGCTGCTCAATTGCGCCGCCGCATAAGCGGGCAATTCGGCATCAAAGCGCCCCGGTACATAAAAGCCGGGAACCTTGTCCAGCAACACCGGCAGCAAAGCCGTCAACAAGGCGCGTGACTTGCGGCTGCTCGGGGCGGGCGCAAAACCGACCTGCCCAGCCTTGACTTCCAGAATCGCGCCCTGACTATCCGTAGTGGTGCGCATGGTGGTGCTGCCCTGGTAAACGCGGTTGTACGTTCCTTCGCGTTGCTGGAATTGCTGCGCCAGCTCTGGTGAAAGTACATAGGGCTCATAGTCGGTACCACGAATCCCCATCAACGATGTGGGCGAGGCAACCTGGTAGTTTTCCGGGTTGCGCTTGCCAATCCACCCCGTAATCATCCGCATCGCGCCACTGAGGATGCGCACACTGAAGTGGTCATCGGCGCCGCCTTGCGCCTTGAATTTTTCGACCACGAAGGCTGCGTTGGGACGCATGGCAACCACGCCCGCATCTTCGGTGCGCAACACCACCTCGGCCGCAGGGAGGGTTTGCACCTTGTCACCGACGCGCACCACGTCCCCCACCTTGAGATCGCGCATATGGGCAGCATTACCCGTGCTGATGATTTGCACGCCGCCACTGACACGCTGCACCGTTGCAAAACGCACACCCTGCCCCTGATCTGCCGCCATGGCAGGCAAGAACACGGTTCCCCAAAAAAAGAGCAAGGCGCACATCCGGCGCAACGCCACCACGGCTCGTATGTCTAAAAAATTCATCATCATGTCACTACCCCCTTGGTTATAACTTGGTTGTCAATGTGCATCCGAAACCAGCCCCATGCGCATGGCATAACGCACCAGCCCGGCAACTTCATGAATGTCGAGCTGGCGCATGAGCTGGGTCCGGTGCGTTTCCACTGTTTTAACCGATACATCCAGCCGACGCGCAATTTCCTTGGAGCTTTGCCCCTCCGCCACCAATTGCAGCACCTCGCGCTGGCGGGGCGTCAGAAGCTCTTCCACCGGCGCCTCACTGCGCAAACGCTGCACATAATCGCTCACCACACCCCTGGAGACCGCCGGACTGAGGTACGTTTCGCCACACTGCACCGCTTTGAGCGCCAACTCCAGCTCCAGAGGCGCTGCATCCTTGAGCAGATACGCCATCGCACCATGGCACAAGGCCTGGCGCACATACTCCTCATTCTGATGCATCGACAGAATCAGCACACGTATATCGGGCCAGGTCTTGGTAATGCGCCGCGTGGCATCCAGACCATTAAGTCCGGGCATGGCAATGTCCATCAAGACCAGCTGGGGGCGCAACTTCTCGACCAGAACGAGCAACTCCAGTCCGTTACTGGCTTCACCCACCACCTCGATATCAGGCAGGGATTCCAACAGCATGCGCAGGCCGACCCGTACCAGGGTATGGTCATCTGCCAATACGACACGGGTGGAACTGGTTGTACTCATGGTGACGACTCTTCGTGGTTACGCCACGGGCAGGTGAGCTGTACCACGCTGCCCGCGCCAGGCGTTGACTGGATGGTGAGCTGCCCGCCAATCAGGGTGGCGCGTTCTTGCATACCCAGAATACCTGTGCTGGTGCCCGTCAGGGCGCGCGCCTGCATCTCTTCCAGGTTAAAGCCGCAGCCGTCATCGGTGATGCACAAAACCAATTGGCCGTTCACGTGCTCCAGACTGATATCGACCTGGTGCGCCTGGGCATGGCGCGCAATATTGGTCAATGCTTCCTGCGCAATGCGAAAGCAGGCGGTTTCAATGTCTGACGCCAGGCGCGTTGGCGAGCGCACATGGTGAAACTTGACCATAAAACCGCTACGGCTGGCGCTTTGCTCTAAAACCCATTGCAATGCCGCTGCCAGGCCCAGATCGTCGAGCATGGATGGGCGCAAAGTGGTGGCCAGACGCCGCACCTGTTGCAAGGCATCTTCGACGATGCGGATATTTTCCTGGTTCAAATCCATCAGCGGCTGCCCTTTAAGGCGCGCACCCAACTGCAGGTTGATCTTGATCGCTGTCAAGGACTGCCCCAATTCATCGTGCAGCTCAATGGCCACACGCCTGCGCTCCTGCTCCTGGACTTCCAGCACGCGCCGCGACAATGCCTTGAGTTGGCGCGTGGTATTGATCAAACGGGTATCCGTACGGTGCTTGTACAGCGCCATGGCCAACGTGGTACTCAGCTCGCGTTCGGAAAACGGCTTGAGCAGGTAACCAAAGGGTTCCGTGAGTTTGGCGCGCGCGACAACTTCCTCGGCGGAAGACGCCGTGAGAAACACCACCGGCACACGGTAGCGCACACGAATGGTATCGGCCGCGCTGATGCCGTCCTCCGGCCCGCCAAGCCCGATGTCCATCAGCACAAGATCAGGCGCAAGGTCTTGCACCATTTGTACGGCCTGTGCTGCGCTTGCGGCCACGCCTACAGACTCGTACCCCAAGGACTTCAATTGAAAGCCAATGTCACGGGCAACCAGAGCTTCATCTTCCACCACAAGAATTCTTTGCTGCTTCAGCTGCGGGCTGAGGGCAGGATTTGCCGAATAAACCGGACGTACTTCGGGATATAAGGGGTGCGACATTACTTGTATTTCGCATCAATTTCCCACACTGCGGTCTGCACCAGACGCTGTACCATGGTGTCAAGACCCACACCGCCCTTGGCACCTGCGGAAATACCCAGGACGCTGGTATTTGTGCTGCCCACTTCCATCTTGAGTTCCTTGTAGCCTTGTGCCACTTGCGCGGTGGTGTTGGCGTTTATGATCTTGTAGCGCATGCCCACCAGCCAGACGCCGGTTGATGCATCGGTCTTGACTGACCCCACGACCTGACCCGCCGCCGAGCCGCCAACGCCCCCGGCGAACTGGCTGACCAGCCCCCCGATGGCAGCGCCGTCAAAGCCCTTGGTGTTGGTGGCAATGGGTTCGGCCTTGAGAATGTCGAACTTCACAATCCACTTGGTGGTCTGGAGTTTGCCTGCCTGCAGCGATTTGCGTGCCGCAGCCACGTTGCCCACGTTGTAAGCCAGCGTGATTTCATTCAACAAGTGCCCCAGGTTGGCCCGCTCCAGCACCGTGAAATTGGCTTGCGATAACTCCAGTTCACCAAAATCAGCGATGTTGTTGGGTGTGATTTTCTGGGTAAAGCTGGCATTGTTACTCTTGATTTCCCCTGGGATAACGATCAGTGCAGGCCCCTTTTTCTTGCTATTCTTGTAGGCCACCTCCTTGTAAGCCGCAGCATCGGCGGCTGCATTGGCCTTTTCCGAAGTTGAACTGCCTGCATTGGGTGACGGACTGCCAAATGTTGGCGCACCTGACGCAGCCGCCTTGTCAGACTCCCCCCCGGAGCCAGCACGCGGTGCGGTTTCCATACAAGCCGCCAGCAAAAGTGCCAGCACTGTCAAAAACAGCACCCGCATGCACAAAAATGGATTCGATTTCATTGCAATTCCCCCATACACCGGAGTAAAACTGCAAGTCTACGTCCTAAATGTGCGTTTTGATACGTTTTGGGATCGCTGCACTACACTTGAACGTGAAAACGTATGCCCGCCCAGGTGAGAATCCAGAAGCTTCTAAAAATATAGCAACGTGGGCTATCCTATCAAATCTGTTCGTCCTGGTATCCCGTATGGTTGTGTTCGGGCAAGCGCACGATGTTGATCCAGTAGTCACCAAGGCCGCGCACAATATCGATAAAAGCGTCCACATCCACGGGTTTGACGATGAAGCCAGCGGCAAAATGGTTGTAGCTATCGAGCATGTCGCGTTCGGCATCCGAGGTGGTCAGCACCACTACCGGAAGCCTTTGTAATGCCGCATCAACCTTGACCTTTTGCAAAAATGTCCGCCCGTCCATGCGTGGCATGTTGAGGTCCAGCAAAATCAGATCAGGCATGGGTGCGCTGGCATAGCTGCCTTGATGGCGTAGAAAAGCAAACGCCTCTATTCCATCGGACACATGGTGCAGTTCTACGAGAACCTTGCCCTCTTCAAAGGCCAGACGCACCAGATGGGCATCTGCAGGTTCGTCTTCGACCAACAGGACAATTAATTTTCTGGGGGCGCTCATACCTTCATCTCCAACGGTAAATCAAAAACAATACAAGCACCGCCGTCCAGGCCGTCCTCAATGTGCAAATGGCCACCAACTATGTGGATGATTTTATTCGCTAGCGCCAGTCCCATGCCGGTACCGGGAATACTGCTGGGCACCAGCCGGGTAAATAACTGCAATACCTGGGAGCGGTATTCCGGCGCAACGCCACTGCCATTGTCGGCAAAGCGAAATACAGCCCGCTGGCCCTGTGTGCTGGCACTGACTTCGATGTGCAAACGGCGCTGTGCATGGCGGTACCGCAACGCATTGTCCAGCAAAATGGCAAACAGTTCGCGCAAGGGCTTTTCATTGAGCTGCACGGTAGGAAGTGGCTCATGCAAGACGATATCGGCACTGGCATCGGTAATGGCCGCAGCGGTGGTCGCAATGCACTGGCGCAGTACAACGCCACTATCGACCCCCTTTCCCGAGCTGATATTTCCGTGGTCAAGCGCCAGGTAGCGCTGGGCCTCGCCCACCAACAAGGAGAGACGCCTGGATTCGGTGTTGATGAAATTCAACGAAAGGTGGCTGTCCTCGTCTTTGACCAGATCCGATTTGGCCAACAACCGTTGGGTAAAACTTACCAATCGACGCGCAGGCTCCTGAAAGTGATGGGCCATCGCCTCACCCAGGCGGGTTAGCTCGGCGTTGCTCAGGGTCAGTGCTTCGGCTTGTTTGTACAAAATTTCTGCCACCTGCTGGCGCTGGGCCTCTTGTTCGGTCACAAGACGCTCATATTCCCTGCGCCGTCGTTGCCAGGAATACATGCCCAGCGTGGAGGCCAGAACCAGTAACATGTACAAACTTCCTTGCACCAGAATATCGGTACGCCAGGAGGCAAACAAAGCAGAAATATCCCGACTAACGACAAACACCAGGGGCTGGTCCATGGAAACCGCTGCCGGTTGGATCGTGCGAAAAACCATCAGACGATCCCCACGATCCGCGCCGCTGGAATCTTTGATGCCTTCGAATACACCGCTTGGTTGGCCACTTGCCATATGCTGGGTAAAGAATGCGTCTGGTTTGGCACCCAGATCCGTGGCGCCCGCTTTATTCTGCTCGGGAGCCTGAAATACCATTTTTCCGCTCGCATGAATGAGCTCTGAACGCATGTCGGGTGCGTAGAGTACAGAGCGCAGCAGCGTACTGAAATACTCAGGCCCAAGACTGACCAGAACGATGCCATCAAAGCTGCCATTTTCATTGAGCACCACCTTGGACATATTCAGCACATACTCTTTGGTCGCGGCCAAGAATGGTTGTGCGACGTAGAGTGTGGCAGCATTGCCGCCCTGGCGAGCGATCTGAAAATAATCGCGCTTGCTAAAATTTTGTCCGGCAAACTGATCGGGACTTCTGGCAATCAGCGTTCCCTGTGCATCAAAGACCGTGATGGCGCGTGTGGTTGGCATGGCATCGCGCATGATTTGCAGTCGCTGTTTGAGCAGTGTCAAACCATCTTGTTGCGCCAGGAGTTTCGGCAGTTCAGCGCGAATTGCATTCAGCGCATGGTGCGTTGCAATCAGTTGGTACTCCAGGTTTTCATCAACGATCCTGGTCTGTTTGGTCAAACCCGTGCGTTCTTGCAGATCGGTGGCAACGTAATCGGCGTGCAGATTCCAGCCGATCCATCCACCCAGAATCAACAGTATCCCGACCAGGGCTTGCCATAACCGGGACGGTACAAACGATGCCATCGCGTGAATTGGTTTCATGGCAAGGTTTTCTCAGGTAAGTTAAAACAGAACCGACAACCCAGCCCGGCACCGTCAGACTCTACCCAGATATGCCCGCCGTGGCGTTCGACGATCTTGCGCGCCACCGCCAGGCCAATGCCGTATCCCTCGTACTGGCCACGCGGGTGCAGGCGCTGGAATACTTTGAACAAGCGCTCAAACTGCGTCGGGTCAATCCCGATGCCATTGTCTGCTACACAAAAGCGCCAACCTTTGGCTTCGGGAATGACCGTTACATCAATTTGCGGCACACGATTTTCAACGCGGTATTTGATTGCATTGCCGATCAGGTTTTGCCATAAGCGCGTAAACTCATTGCGACTGACCATCACGCGCGGCCAATCGCCCGACACCCGCACGGTCGCCTGGGCCTCATGGATGGCGGGTTCGAGAAAGTGCAGCGCTTCATCCACCGCATCGCGGCTGTTCATTAGCGCCAGTGGCTCTCCTTTGCGCCCGACGCGGGAGTAGTCCAGCAGCGAAACGAGCATCTGGTCCATGCGTTTGGCGCCATCGGTGACAAAGTGCATCATCTCCCGCGTCTCGCTGTCCAGCTTTTCGGCCAAGCGCCGCTCAAGCATCTGCACATAGCCGTTGACCATGCGCAATGGCTGGCGCAAATCGTGGGAGGTTACATAGGCAAACTGCTCCAGTTCGGCATTGGAGCGTTCCAGTTCGCGCGTCTTTTGCTGCAGCACCTGTTCAACTTGTTTGCGTTCGGTGATGTCCTGCACCGCTCCCAAGGATCGCAGCGGTTGCCCGCTGTCGCTGAAAGTGGTTTCACACTGTTCGCGCACATGCTTGATGCGGCCATCGGCAAACAATAAACGGTGTTCAACGCTGTACGGCAAGCGGTTTTCCAGCGAACGCTGGTAGGCCGCGTTTACCATGTCACGATCCTCTGGATGAATTGCAGACAAAAAGGCTTCGTAGCTGGCTTGGAATTGCGCGCTGTCAATCTCGAAAATACGGAAAACCTCGTCCGACCAGGTAAGCCGGTTAGCAACCAGGTCCAGTTCCCAGCTGCCGATCATGGCAATGCGCTGGGCATCCTTCAGACGAAACTCACTGTAGCGCAAGGCATCTTCGGCGGCTTTGCGTGCGCTGATATCAATGCCGCTCACGGCGATATAGTGATTCTCCTCCACCAGAACCGGCAAAGCGTGAAACAGCACGGTCATGTTGCTGCCGTCGGCCCTCGGGTGGTACGCCTCAAAACTGGCCGATGCGCCCAATGCGGCCGCGCGGAGCGCGGTTTGCAGTGCAACCCGATCCTTGGTGTGGGACCACCAGGGCAGGTCGGCAAAATTTCGCCCGATCACCGCGTCACGGTGCTGCCCGATGACAGCCAAGGCTGTCTGGTTGACTTCCAGCAGGCATCCGGACGAATCCAGAATTCCGGCAAGAAAACCCGATTGCTCGAACAGACTGAAAAACAACGCCTGGCGATAAGCCAACTGCTGCGTCGCGGCTGTAATCTCCCGCGCATCTTTCTTCAGGCGACGTATGACAAACGCAAAACCCAGCAGCAGCAACACCGCAAGGCCGACAACGGCGCTGAACTCCTCTCGCCAGGTAGCCAGGTAATCGGATTTGGCAAACCCTACCTGGACGTAAAACGGGTAGTCGGCCATTACCTTGAAGCTGGCAAGGCGCTCTACGCCGTCGGTGCTTGCTATAAAGCTGAGCGTGCCGATGCGTTCGCCAGCCTCGATACGCTGGCGAATGGCGTTGTCCTTGGGCAGTGGTTGATTCAAGTCTTTGGGATCGTTGCGCGGAAAACGCTGGATGAGCTTGAAGGTATCACTTTGCCGAAGAAGAATGCCGCCACCCTTGCCGACATCAACACTGCCAAACAGTCTGGCGATGCCGTCGAGTCCGATCACGGCATTGACCGACCCCAGGAAACGCCCCTGTTCATCACGCAAAGCACGCGCCTGGACGATGGACCACTGCCCGGTGGTGCGCGCAATTTCGGCATCCGAAAAAACAATAATGGCCTTGGGGTTGTCCCGCAAACGCCGAAAGTGGGAGCGATCAGCGATGTTGACACTTTTCTGGTCTGGCAGTGAAGAATAACGCAGCGTACCCTGGGCATCGAAGATGGTCAGAATACCAGCCATCGGGAAACTGGCTTGCAGTGCAACCAGACCTTGCCTCTGCGCATCCTGTACGGCGGTGGGCGGCGTTGCTTGCAGGTCGGCTGCACTGACCTGGCTGGCAATGTAGGCCAGTACGCTATCAACCCGTGCAAAATCACCCGCCAGGCGCGACTCCACTACCTGTACCAGATTGCGCGTTTGTGAAACCGCATCCGCCTCGGCCTCCCGGTAACGGTCATAAAGGAAATAAGTCAGCAAGGCGAGCAGGAACGCCAGGGAGAGTTTTAACCATTGGATGTGCATGGTTGCACTACCGGGTGGGAAAACTGCTCTCGCATCAATGTGGATGAACTTCATCAAAATTTATATGAAATAGGGCTACATGCGCCGTGAAATTAGTGGGTGCAGCTATTAAATAAATAGCATATCGCCATGTCTTACTCCCGGTTGCGGGCCTGACGCAAGAAGGCTTCGAAGGCTGGCGCAGGCAGTGGTTTGCTGTAGTAATAACCCTGCACTTCGTCGCAACCGCTGTCACGCAAAAAGGCCAGTTGGCCTATGGTCTCCACGCCTTCGGCAATGGTTTTAAGCCCCAGGCTACCCGCCATGCGGATGATGGCGCTGACGATGGCCTTGTCTTCCGGGTCTTCGGTAATATCGCGCACAAAGGACTGGTCGATCTTGAGCTTGTAGACCATGAATTTTTTCAGGTAACTCAGCGATGAGTAGCCGGTGCCAAAGTCGTCAATCGCCATGCAGATGCCCCTGGCACGCAATGCGTTCATGACGGCGATGGCACCTAGCGGATCGTTGAGCGCCACGCCTTCGGTCAGTTCCAGCTCCAGGTATTCAGGCGCCAACTGCTCCTCCTGCAGAATCTGCAAGATCGACTCAACCAGGCGCGGATGGCGAAACTGTACCACCGACAAATTGACAGCCATCACCATGGGCGCTGCGCCAGATGCCAAACCCTGGTCCACCCAGGCCTTCATCTGGCGCACCGCCGTGCGCAGCACCCATTCACCGATTTGCACAATCTGACCACTGGCTTCGGCAATCGGAATGAAATCGGCGGGTGACACCGGACCCAATTCGGGGTGACTCCAGCGCAGCAGCGCTTCGGCACCGATGACCTGACCACTGGATAATGCCAGTTGCGGCTGGTAGTGCAGACTCAGTTGTCCACGCTCTTGCGCGCGGCGCAGGGCGTTCTCGATGTGCAGGGTGCGGATGGAGCGGGTTTGCATTTCTGCCGCAAAGAAGCGGTAGCAGTTGCGTCCGTCTTGCTTGGCGCGGTACATCGCAACGTCTGCATTTCTGCTCAGGGTTTCAAAGTCCTTGCCATCGGTCGGGTAGATGGCGATGCCAATCGACGTTGTGGTGAGCAGTTCGTGTGCGTCGATTTGGTGGCTCCTGGCGATGACCGCCAGCAAACGCTCGGCCAGGTGGGCGGCATCTGCCACATCGGCGGTCGGCAAGAGAAGGACGAATTCGTCCCCACCCCGGCGTGACACGGTATCCTCCTCGCGCATGACCGATTGAATACGCCGCGCCACCGCAACCAGCAAGGCATCGCCAATAGGGTGCCCGAGTGAGTCGTTGATGTTCTTGAAATGGTCCAGGTCCAGCGTCATCAAAGTCAACGTGTGCTGGCTGCGCCGGGCCATGCTGATGGCGTGTTGTACGCGGTCATCCAGCAGGCGCAGATTGGCAAGGCCCGTGAGTGCATCGAAATGCGACAGCCACTCGATGCGTGCATGGGCTTGCCTACGCTGGCTGATGTCGATGGCCATGCCCATCAGGCAAGGCTTCTGATCGAACATAAAACGTTTACCGCTGAACAAAAAAGGCGTATGGGTGTGGTCTTTTGCCACGAACTCGGCTTCGACCAAAGCTTCGCCGCTGGCATACGTTTGTGCAATGCCTGCAGCAATGGAGCTGCGGTCAGCCTCATCAAAAAAGTCCAGCGGCGACATGGTGGCAATTTCTGCTGCGCTGTAACCCGAGACCTTCTCAAAATTCTGGTTCCAGCGCAAAAACCGCCCCTGCTGGTCAATCAGATAAAAAAGTCCTGGCAGACTGTTCAGCGCCGCCTGGGTGAAATCGCGTTCTTGCACGATATGTGATCGCACCTGGGCATATCGTATGGCACGGCCTAGTGCGTCCGGGTCAAACATGCCCTTGACCAGATAGTCCTGCGCTCCCGATTCGAGTGCGGCCAGCGCCATTGTCTTTTCATCGTTGCCGGTTAGCACCACAATTGGCGTGTTGTGCAGTGCGGCGCGCAGCGTTCGCAGCGTGATGATTCCGCTGGAGTCGGGCAAGGACAGATCCAGCAAAATGACATCAGGCGCAGACTGCTGCGCGGCTGTAATGCCCGCACGCAACGTCTGGGCCCAGACCGGCCCCGAAGCATTCCCGCCAAGGACCAAACCAGCCTGACGCAAACTATCCTTGACCAGCCCGAAGTCTCCCGGATCGTCTTCGATTACCAGGATGCTTAAAGGATTGTGCAAGGCTTCATTCATGGCAATCACGCATTGACTGCAATACCAGGGTGCGATTCAAAGTGATATTGTCGTTGGATTTAACTCCCTCGCCCCGGCGGGGAGAGGGCTGGGGAGAGGGGCTACTGGTGGCTTTGCGCTGGAATTTCATATCGCCCGTGATATTACACATGCAAAAACTGCGATGCGAAACCCTCTTGCAAGCCTCTGCGGCATCTTTTTGGCCACAAATAAGGCATCAAATAAGCCTCCAGCCCCCGTGGGATGTGCGGTTGCAGATATAAATAATATAGCAACAATAACCCCGTCCACAGCACCGCAGAACATCCAAAGAGCCGCACCATGACAAGTGGTGTGCCAGATGTAGCCGTTGCCGTTGTCTTCGTCGATGCACTGCAGGCTGTCTTGGGTAAGCCCCAGGTGTCGATGTTCGAGCTCAATGGCCTCATAGGGCCACATTTGTAGTTTGTAGTTCGTGCCAATCAGGATGGCGGCACGCTGGGCAGCCCAGCCAGCGCCATCGCCAGTTCGCTCTCGGCGTAAGTTTCGTTGGTCAATTCGCCAGCGAAATATTTCTGGTACGCGGCCATGTCAAAGTGGCCGTGGCCGCTCAAGCCGAGCAGAATCGTCTCGCTCTTGCCTTCGCGCTTGCAACGCAGCGCCTCTTCGATTGCGCCTTTGACGGCGTGGTTGGCTTCGGGTGCGGGCACGATGCCTTCGCTACGCGCAAACAGCACGCCGGCTTCAAAACACTCGACCTGGTTGTACGCCACAGCCTCCAGCAGGCCCAGTTCCTTGCAGTGTGACACCAAAGGCGCCATGCCGTGGTAGCGCAGACCCCCGGCATGAAAGCCCGGTGGCGTGAACTGGCTGCCCAGCGTGTGCATCTTGGTCAGCGGCGTCATGCGGCCGGTATCGCCAAAGTCATAGGCGTATCTGCCACGGGTCAGCGATGGGCAGGCAGCGGGCTCCACTGCCACGATGCGCGACTTTTCGCCACCGCGCAGGGCGTGGCCAATGAATGGAAAGGCCAGCCCCGCAAAATTGGAGCCGCCACCCGTACAGGCCACCACCACATCCGGCCAGGTGTCGGCCATTTTCAGTTGCTCCATCGCCTCCAGGCCAATGACCGTCTGGTGCAGCAGCACGTGGTTCAGCACCGAACCCAGCGCGTATTTGGTATCGTCGCGCTGCACTGCCAGTTCCACCGCTTCGGAAATGGCAATGCCCAGGCTGCCGGGGTGGTTCGGGTCTTTGGCCAATACCGAGCGGCCAAACACGGTTTCGTTCGAGGGCGAGGCGACGCAGCGCGCGCCGTAGGTTTCCATGACGGCACGCCGGTAGGGCTTCTGGTCATAGGACACGCGCACCTGGAAGACTTCGACCTGCAGGCCGTACAACGACCCGGCAAATGCCAGCGAAGTGCCCCATTGCCCCGCGCCGGTTTCCGTCACCAGCCGTTTGACCCCGGCGATGCTGTTGTAAAACGCCTGCGGCACGGCGGTATTGGGTTTGTGGCTGCCAGCGGGGCTGACGCCTTCGTATTTATAGAAAATTTTGGCGGGCGTCCCCAGGGCTTTTTCCAGCCGGTGCGCACGGTACAGGGGGGCGGGGCGCCAGAGGCGGTAGACATCGCGCACGGGTTCAGGAATTTCGATTTCGCGCTCCTGGCTTACTTCCTGCAAAATCAAGTCCATCGGAAAGAGGGGCGCCAGATCGTCTGGCCCTACGGGTTGCAGCGTGCCCGGATGCAGGACCGCCGGGGCGGGTTTGGGCAAATCGGCCTGGATGTTGTACCAGGAACGTGGCATCTGGTTTTCGTTCAGGAGAAATTTGGTGGTCTGATTGGTCTGATTGGTCTGGTTCACGACGGTTCCTTATTCAAAACCCCGAAGTATGCCCCAGCAGTTGCAGTCGCCGGGAAAACTCGGGTTTGACGCGGTACAACTGCGCGGGCCGGTGCGCGCCGCCTATGCGTTGTCCCTGACACTCCTGCAGCACGTTCATATCGAAGAGTTTGCGCCGAAAAGCACTTTTATCCAACGCCACACCCATGACGTGCTCATAGGTCTGGTGCACCTGGGCGAAGGTGAAGGGTTCAGCCAGCAGGTAGCACGGCAACAGCGAGTAGGCGCTTTTGTCTCGCAAACGCTTGAGGGCCACATCCACAATCCGGTTATGGTCAAAGGGCAACGGTGCAAGGGCATTGACGTTCAACAAATCGAATGCTGCCCCACCAACGTCCACCTGCGCCTGGCGCAACACCACCTCATCCACCAGGGCAAAATAACTCACACTGACCGACCAACCGCGCGGGTCACGCGCCGCATCGGCAAAACTGTAGAGTTGCTCCAGATACGGTGGCGTGATTCCGGTTTTGGTGCGCAGCACACGCACAGCCGCAGCCAGACTATCGACATCGTCTGCCTGGTGCACATAACCACCCGGCAGGGCCAGCTGACCGGCAAAGGGATCATTGGGGCGGCGCATCAACACCACATGCAGGCACTGCGCGTGCAGTGTGAACAACACGACATCAACCGTGACGATAATATTCTGAACCCAATCGGGACTATCCATGGCCCGATACCGACATCAATACGACATCAATACAAAAGGTTATTTTTTCAATGAAGCCATGAGCATTTTGTAAACAATCTCCTTTCTTTCGGAAAGAAATTGCTTCGTTGCGGCTTCATCAAGCCCGTGCCTGTCGGCAATAAGTGGTTTGATGGAAAAGGGGAAAAATATCAGGGAAATCATGCTTACATAAAACTGCTCAGGATTTACAGGTTGAATTTCTCCCCTTCTTATTTCCTTCCTGAGTTGTTCGGAGAATATTTCAGAGTTGTAAAGTTTCTCAATGGATCGCATGCTGGCGATATTGTCACTATTTCTGTAAATCACTGACAGCACAAATGACACCAGTAATTGGTCTTCCACCAGCAAGTCGATATGACCATACACATATTCTTTTATTTTTTCCTCTATGGGCATTTCAGAATCAAGAATCTGTTTGAGTGCGTTTGCCCTTGTGTTGATCAGCATTCCGAAGATTTCTTCGAACAGCATCTCCTTACTCTGAAAGTGGTAGTTCATTGACGAAAGGGCTATTCCTGCTTTTGCAGCAATATCCCGGACGCTTGCCCCGTCCACGCCCTTGGCCAGAAATAGTTCTTTTGCTGCTTCAATCAGTTTTTCGCGTGTAGCGATTCCTGCCATATTCATAATCTTGAAATATTGAATTCCTTGTTTTCAGGCAAAATTGCCCCACATCATCCAGCGTGCCACCAGGGCGCGGACCTGGATTCCGTCGCAGTCTGACATGATAATACCCATCAGCGATGATCAGCCACGATTTTTAGCAAAGAAAGGAAATGAATATGCCGATTTACGAATACGCCTGTGCGGACTGTGGTCACCAATTTGAAACCTTGGTCAGGTCTGATACCGTGGCGCAGTGCCCGCTTTGCCACTCCAGTGACCTGGAAAAACAGTTATCCGTCTTCGCAACCACCAGCAGCGCAAGCAAGGCGGTTGCATCCATGCCGCCGCCGGGGCCTTGCGGTTCCTGTGGACACCCGGACGGGCCGGGGGCTTGTGCTTTCAACGCACAGCACTGACAAAAAAATACCCACCCGGGTGCAGGACACCTTCGGGTGGGCATGGATGGGTGCAGTTGAATTACTACTGCAGTTTGATCTCCACATCAACCCCGGCAGGCAGGTCGAGTTTCATGAGTGCATCCACCGTCTTGTCCGTCGGGTCCACAATGTCCATCAGGCGCTGGTGGGTACGGATTTCGAACTGGTCACGGCTGGTCTTGTTGACGTGCGGTGAACGCAGGATGTCGAAGCGTTTCATGCGCGTGGGCAGCGGGACGGGGCCCTTGACGATAGCGCCCGTACGTTTGGCGGTTTCCACAATTTCAGCAGCAGACTGGTCGATCAAACGGTAGTCAAATGCCTTGAGACGGATGCGGATTTTCTGTTTGGTAGCCATTGGTACTCCCTATGCCCTTATGCAATGATTTTGCTAACCACACCCGCGCCGACGGTACGACCACCTTCGCGGATGGCGAAACGCAATCCCTCTTCCATGGCAATCGGGCTGATCAATTTGACCGTGATCGTCACATTGTCGCCCGGCATCACCATTTCCTTGTCCGTTGGCAATTCGATTGCGCCGGTCACATCCGTGGTACGGAAGTAGAACTGCGGACGGTAGTTGTTGAAGAACGGCGTATGACGACCACCCTCGTCCTTGCTCAACACATAGATTTCACCCGTGAAATGCGTATGGGGCTTGATCGAACCCGGCTTGCACAGCACCTGACCACGCTGCACGTCTTCGCGCTTGGTGCCGCGCAGCAAGATGCCCACGTTGTCGCCAGCTTGACCCTGGTCCAGCAGTTTGCGGAACATTTCCACGCCCGTGCAGACGGTCTTCTGGGTGTCGGCGATGCCGACAATCTCGATTTCTTCGCCGACCTTGATGACACCGCGCTCCACGCGCCCGGTTACCACCGTGCCACGACCCGAGATGGAGAACACGTCCTCCACCGGCATCAGGAATGCGCCATCCACTGCACGTTTGGGCATGGGGATGTAGGAGTCCAGTGCCTCGGCCAGCTTCATGATCGAGCCTTCGCCGAGTTCGCCTTTGTCGCCTTCCATGGCCAGCTTGGCCGAACCGTGAATGATGGGGGTGGCATCGCCCGGGAATTCGTATTTATCCAGCAGCTCGCGTACTTCCATCTCCACCAGTTCAAGCAACTCGGCGTCGTCAACCATGTCGCACTTGTTCATGTAGACGATGATGTAGGGCACGCCCACCTGGCGTGCCAGCAGAATGTGTTCGCGGGTCTGGGGCATGGGGCCGTCGGCAGCAGACACCACCAAAACGGCGCCGTCCATTTGCGCAGCACCCGTGATCATGTTTTTCACATAATCGGCGTGTCCGGGGCAGTCCACGTGTGCATAGTGGCGGTTGGCGGTTTCGTATTCGACGTGGGCCGTGTTGATGGTAATGCCGCGCGCTTTTTCTTCGGGAGCTGCGTCGATCTGGTCGTAGGCCTTGGCCGTGCCACCAAACTTGGCCGCCAACACCGAAGTGATCGCCGCCGTCAGCGTCGTTTTACCGTGGTCAACGTGACCAATCGTGCCCACATTCACGTGGGGCTTGGTACGTGCAAACTTTTCTTTTCCCATTTCTCAATTCTCCAAAGAGCAAACCCCGTGAACTGGTTTAATGTCTGCACGGCATTGCTGATTCACCCCGCACGGGGAAACAGGGTGGCACACCGTCGCAGACAGAGTTGATTTACTTCGTCCTTGCAGCCATGATGGCTTCGGACACATTGCGCGGGGCTTCGGAATAATGCTTGAATTCCATCGTATAGGTTGCGCGCCCCTGCGACATCGAACGCAGCGTCGTGGAGTACCCGAACATCTCTGACAGGGGTACTTCAGCCTTGATGGTTTTGCCGCCACCCACTATGTCCTCCATGCCCTGCACCATGCCGCGCCGTGACGACAAATCGCCCATGACGTTACCTGCGTAATCCTCCGGCGTTTCCACTTCCACGGCCATCATGGGTTCCAGAATCACGGGACTGGCCTTGCGGCACCCTTCCTTGAAACCAAAGATCGCTGCCATCTTGAAGGCATTCTCGTTCGAGTCCACATCATGGTAAGAGCCAAAATGCAGCGTGACCTTCACATCCACCACGGGGTACCCTGCCATCACGCCTTGGGTCAGCGCTTCGCGCACACCCTTTTCAACAGCGGGAATGTATTCACGCGGCACCACGCCGCCCTTGATGGCATCAATGAACTCAAAACCTTTGCCCGCTTCGTTGGGTTCAATCTTGAGCACCACGTGGCCGTATTGACCCTTGCCGCCGGACTGGCGCACAAACTTGCCTTCAGAGTCTTCCACCGTCTTGCGAATGGTTTCGCGGTACGCGACCTGGGGTTTGCCGACGTTGGCTTCCACGCCAAATTCGCGCTTCATGCGGTCAACGATGATTTCCAGATGCAGCTCGCCCATGCCGGCGATGATGGTCTGGCCCGACTCGATGTCGGTTGTGACGCGGAAGGACGGATCTTCCTGCGCCAGACGCGACAGGGCAATGCCCATTTTTTCCTGATCAGCCTTGGTCTTGGGTTCCACGGCCTGCGCAATCACGGGTTCGGGGAATACCATACGCTCCAGCGTGATGATGGCAGACGGATCGCACAGGGTTTCGCCTGTGGTCACGTCCTTCAGACCCACGCAAGCCGCGATGTCACCGGCACAGATTTCTTCGACTTCCTGGCGGTTATTCGCATGCATCTGCACGATGCGCCCGATGCGCTCTTTCTTGCCGCGTACCGGGTTGAAGACGCTGTCGCCCTTTTTCAGCACGCCAGAGTACACGCGCACAAAGGTCAGTTGACCAACAAACGGGTCGGTCATCAGCTTGAATGCCAGCGCTGAAAATTTTTCCTTGTCATCGGCCTTGCGCGATGTTTCTTTCTCGTCTTCATCAAAGCCAGGCACCGGGGGCACGTCCAGCGGTGACGGCATCAGTTCCACCACGGCATCAAGCATACGTTGCACGCCCTTGTTCTTGAAGGCCGAGCCGCACAGCATAGGTTGAATCTCGGTGGCAATAGTGCGCAGGCGCAGGCCTTGCGTGATTTCGGCCTCAGTCAAATCACCTTCTTCCAGGTATTTGTTCATCAGCTCTTCAGATGCTTCGGCGGCGGCTTCAACCATCTTCTCGCGCCACTCCTTGGACAATTCCAGGAGGTCCGCCGGAATCTCCTCAAAGGTGAACTTCATGCCCTGGGAAGCTTCGTCCCAGAAGATGGCTTTCATCTTGCGCAGGTCAACCACACCTTTGAAATTTTCCTCAGCGCCAATCGGAATCACGATGGGTACGGGGTTGGCCTTCAGCCGCAGGCGCATCTGATCGTAGACTTTGAAAAAATTGGCGCCGGTGCGGTCCATCTTGTTCACAAAGGCCAGGCGCGGCACCTTGTATTTGTTGGCCTGGCGCCATACCGTCTCCGACTGCGGTTGCACACCGCCCACGGCACAGTACACCATGCAAGCACCATCGAGCACACGCATCGAGCGTTCCACCTCAATGGTGAAATCCACGTGCCCAGGGGTGTCGATGATGTTGATGCGGTGCTCGGGAAAGGATCTGTCCATGCCATGCCAGAAACAGGTGGTGGCCGCCGAGGTGATCGTGATGCCACGCTCTTGCTCTTGCTCCATCCAGTCCATCGTGGCTGCGCCATCGTGCACTTCACCAATTTTGTGGTTCACGCCGGTGTAGAAAAGAATACGCTCAGTTGTGGTGGTTTTGCCAGCGTCAATGTGCGCGGAAATGCCAATGTTGCGGTAGCGCTCAATGGGGGTACTGCGAGCCATAAGGAATCCTTGGTTTGTCTGTGTGATCAATGGGCCAACCGGGCAGACATCGGGTGGGTCTGCCGATTGGCGGGCGCGGGCTTTTGCAAGAAACGCAAGAAGCCGCGCCGAGTCCGCATTTACATTTAGAAGCGGAAGTGAGAGAAGGCCTTGTTGGCCTCAGCCATGCGATGCACTTCATCGCGCTTTTTCATGGCACCGCCACGGCCTTCGGTCGCTTCCAGCAACTCGTTGGCCAGACGTTGGGCCATGGATTTTTCGCCACGCTTACGGGCGGCCTCCTTGATCCAGCGCATCGACAAGGCCAGACGACGCACGGGACGAACTTCAACCGGCACCTGGTAGTTGGCACCACCCACACGGCGGGATTTCACCTCGACCATGGGTTTTACATTGTTGATGGCAACCGTAAACGCCTCAAGAGCGTCTTTGTCCGGGTTTTTCTTTTGAATCAGCTCCAAAGCGCCATAAATGATGCGCTCGGCAACCGCTTTCTTGCCCCCTTCCATGATCACGTTCATGAATTTGGACAGTTCGACATTGCCGAACTTGGGGTCCGGCAGGATTTCACGTTTAGGAACTTCGCGACGACGTGGCATTTTTTACCTCTTAAATTGCTTCAGTTGACATCTTTTCGGATGCCGCGAGAGCCATGCAATACTCTCACTTACTCGACCCACATGGACAAATACAAATTTCCATGAGCGGGGCCACTACGCTGCTTCACCGCGCCACGCGGGAAACAACACCGATGAATGTTTAAAAATTATTTGGCTTTTGGCTTCTTGGCACCGTATTTGGAGCGCGATTGCTTGCGGTCTTTCACGCCTTGCAAGTCGAGCGAGCCGCGCACAATGTGGTAGCGCACACCGGGCAAGTCCTTGACACGGCCGCCGCGCACCAGCACCACGCTGTGCTCTTGCAGGTTATGGCCTTCGCCGCCGATGTAGGAAATCACCTCAAAACCGTTGGTCAGGCGCACTTTGGCGACCTTACGCAAAGCGGAATTCGGCTTTTTCGGTGTGGTGGTATACACCCTGGTACAGACTCCACGCCGCTGCGGAGAGTTCTGCATCGCAGGACTTTTGGATTTGATCGTCTCGACCTCACGGCCTTGACGCACTAGCTGATTGATGGTTGGCACTCAAGCCTCCTGAAAACTAAACGTTCCTAAACGTTAAAACCAGATGAAAACGTGAACCCCTCGGAATTTCCGAAAAGCCCTCTAATATAGCAGATTGACGGCAGATGGGCGGCCTTTCCGGGCAAGATAGACAAGGTACTCCAGATATCCTGTTGTTGGCTTGATTACAATCGGCGACTTCTATCTGCTGCAGGCCCGTCGTTCCTTCATTTTGCGACTTGTTTGATTTGGTCTTTCTCCCCCATTTTGTTTCATGTTGAGCACACACGAATTAAGCTGCGTGCGTGGTGAGCGTCAACTGTTTGCAGGGCTTGATTTCACACTGGAGTCGGGTCAGTGGCTGCACGTGCGCGGAGAAAATGGCAGCGGCAAGACCAGCCTGTTGCGGCTTTTGTCCGGCTTGAGCGTACCAGCCGCAGGCGAGATTCGCTGGTGCGGCGAATTGGTCCGGCAAATGGGCGCACTGTACCGGGAAAAAATGCTCTTTTTAGGCCACCAGGGTGCGCTCAAGGAAGACCTGAGCGGACTGGAAAATCTGACGTTTGCTGCGGCGCTGGATGGTGCTGTATTGTCCGATACCCAGGCGATTGCTGCGCTGCGGCGTTTTGGCCTGGGTGCACGCGCCGAATTGCCCGTGCGGGTGCTGTCTGCCGGGCAGAAGCGGCGTGTTCTGCTGGCGCGCTTGCTCACGCGCAACGCGCAACTCTGGGTACTGGACGAGCCGTTTACTGCGCTGGATGTCAAGGCGGTCGATATGCTCTCGGTGCTGATTGCCGAGCATCTGGCTGCAGGCGGCATGGCCGTGCTGACCAGCCACCAGGCTATGCCGATTCCGGGCGGGCAGGTGGTGCAGTTATGACGGCCTTGCTGACCATCGTCCGGCGCGACATGCTGCTGGTCATGCGCCGCAAGAGCGAGGTGTTGACAGCGCTGTTTTTCTTTGTGATTGTCACCAGCCTGTTTCCGCTAGGAATAGGGCCGGAGCCTGCGCTGTTGCGCAAGATTGCTCCCGGCGTGTTGTGGGTGGCGGCCTTGCTGGCAACCATGCTGGGCTTGCAACGCATGTTTGCCGCCGACCATGCGGATGGCACACTGGAACAAATGGCTTTGTCGCCCACGCCGCTGGTTGTGCTGGTAACTGGCAAAATCGTCGCCCACTGGCTGGTGTCGGGTTTGCCTCTGGTGTTGATAGCCCCGGTTCTGGGTCTGCAATTTGATCTGGATGCCAGTGCCTTGGGGGTTCTCATGTTGGCGTTGTTGCTGGGGACGCCATTGCTGTCGTTCATCGGTGCCATTGGCGCCGCCTTGACACTGGGTGTGCGTGGTGGTGGCGTACTCGTGAGTCTGTTGGTGTTGCCGCTGTACGTTCCGGCCTTGATTTTTGGTGCTGGTGCGGTGGATGCCCATATCGCGGGCCTGGGCGCCGACGCCCAACTGTCGCTATTGGCGGCACTTTTGGTGCTCGCTGGTTTTTTTGCGCCGTGGGCTGCCACGGCTGCGCTGAGGATTGCTCTGGAATGAATAATCGCGTGATTCACTGGTTTCGGTTTGCCAGTCCATCGACTTTTTATCCGCTTGCGGGCAAGATGATTCCCTGGTTCTGGCTGGCGTCTGCCTTGTTTGGCGCTGCGGGTTTATGGTTGAGTTTTTTCGTCGCCCCGACGGATGCCACGCAAGGTGAAGGCTATCGGATCATTTTCGTGCATGTGCCAACCGCCTGGATGTCGATGTTCATCTACCTGGTCATGGCCGGATGGGCGGGCATCGGGCTGGCGCTCAATGCGCGTCTTTCAGGGATGATGGCGCAGGCGCTGGCGCCCACTGGCGCCTTGATGACCTTTCTGGCCTTGTGGACGGGCGCGCTCTGGGGCAAGCCGATGTGGGGAACCTGGTGGGTCTGGGATGCGCGGCTGACCTCCGAGCTGATTCTGCTGTTTTTGTACCTCGGGTTTATTGCCTTGCAGGCGTCGATTGATGATCCACGCCGCGCCGACAAGGCGGGTGCCATTCTGGCGCTAGTTGGTGTTGTCAATGTGCCCATCATCTATTTTTCGGTGAAGTGGTGGAACACCTTGCATCAGGGTGCTTCGATCTCCGTGAACAAGGCGCCGTCCATGGCCGCAACCATGCTGTGGGGCATGCTGTTGATGGCCTTGTGCATGTGGATGTATTCGATTGCCGTCGCATTGATGCGGGTGCGCGCCATCATCCTGGAGCGTGAAGCGCACACCGAATGGGCCCAGAACGTGGTCAGGGAATAAACGGAATAAGCATGAACTGGAATTCTCCCGCTGAATTTTTCGCCATGGGTGGCTATGGCTTGTACGTCTGGGGAAGTTTTGGCGTTTGCGCTGTGACGCTGGCGCTGGAGCCCCTTCTGGTGCATCTGCGCCACAAGGCCATCGCGCAAAGGCTGCGCCGCACCGCGCAGGCCGACCGTCTGGATCAGGAGTCTTAGTATGAAAAACTGGAAAAAACGCGCCGCCATCATCGGCGGCGGCCTGGCGGTGCTTGGCATTGCCTCCGCCCTGGTGCTCAATGCGCTCAACAGCAATATCGCCCTGTACGTCACCCCCAGCGAGGTCGTGGCAGGAAAATCCCCCAAGGGAGCCGCTTTTCGCATCGGCGGGATGGTCAAGGATGGCTCCTTGCGGCGCGATAACCTGACCGTGCATTTCGTCATCACCGACATGGCGCAGGACGTTGCCGTTGCGTATACCGGCATACTGCCCGACCTCTTCAAGGAGGGCAAGGGCGCCGTGGTACAGGGGCGCATGGGCGCGGATGGCAATTTCGTGGCCTCCGAGGTATTGGCCAAACACGATGAAAACTATATGCCACCAGCAGCTAAGGACGCGCTGGACAAGGCACATCCCAACAAGAAAGGGGCTAGCGCACCATGATTCCAGAACTCGGCCATCTGGCCCTTATCCTTACGCTCTGCGTGGCTCTGGTGCAAGGCACCCTGCCCATTCTTGGCGCCCAATACGGACGGCGGGCGTGGATGGCACTGGCGCGGCCCGCAGCGCAGGTATCGGGCCTCCTGATGGTATTGGCGTTTGCTGCCCTGGCCTGGAGCTTTTATGTCAATGATTTTTCGGTGCTGTACGTGGCATCGCATTCCAATGTGCAGCTGCCTACGCTCTACCGCCTGGGCGCCGTCTGGGGCGGGCACGAAGGCTCGCTGCTGTTATGGGTTTTGATGCTTGCGGGCTGGACGCTGGCGGTCGCGCAGTTTTCCCGCACCCTGGATGAAGCCATGGTGGCGCGGGTGATCGGGGTGCTGGGGCTGGTCATGGTGGGTTTATTGCTCTTTGTCCTCTTTACCTCCAACCCCTTTGACCGTTTGCTGCCGGCGGCCGAAAATGGCCGTGACCTCAATCCCCTGCTGCAAGACCCCGGTCTGATTTTCCACCCCCCCCTGCTGTACATGGGGTATGTGGGCTTTTCGGTAGCCTTTGCCTTTGCGATTGCGGCCTTGTTGTCGGGCCGACTGGATGCGGCCTGGGCGCGCTGGTCGCGTCCGTGGACCACGGCCGCCTGGATGTTCCTTACACTGGGTATTGCCCTGGGTTCGTGGTGGGCCTATTACGAGCTGGGCTGGGGCGGCTGGTGGTTCTGGGACCCGGTGGAAAACGCTTCCTTCATGCCGTGGCTGATTGGTACGGCCTTGCTGCATTCCCTGGCAGTGACGGAAAAGCGCGGCAGCTTCAAGAACTGGACCGTGCTGCTGGCCATTGGCGCTTTTTCGCTGTCGCTACTGGGAACCTTTCTGGTGCGCTCGGGTGTGCTTACATCGGTCCATGCTTTTGCAACCGACCCGCAGCGCGGCGTTTTCATCCTGATCCTGTTGGCCCTGGTCATCGGTTCATCCTTGACACTCTTTGCCTGGCGTGCGTCCAAGGTCGCGTTGGGGGGCAGCTTTGCCCTGGTCTCGCGCGAGTCCATGCTGCTGGCTGGCAACGTGTTGCTGGTGGTTGCGTGCAGCGCGGTGTTTCTGGGCACCCTGTACCCGCTCCTCATTGACGCGCTGAATCTGGGCAAGATTTCCGTGGGGCCACCGTACTTCAATGCCGTGTTTGTCCCCATCATGGCGCCCGTCCTGTTCTTGCTGGCCGTCGTTCCGCTGGCACGTTGGAAAAACGCGGACATCAAGGACATGGCTCTGCGCATGGGCATCCCGGCGGCGCTGGCTGTGCTGGGTGGGGCGTTGATTCCCCACCTGATGGGCGGCTGGACGTTCTTGACCGCCCTGGGCGTGGCGCTTGCCGTGTGGATTGCGGCGTCAGGCGGCATGCAGATTGCCCGGCGTGTGCGTGTGAGCTGGCCACCGGCTGCATTCTGGGGCATGCATCTGGGCCACCTGGGCATTGCCGTGTTCGTGTTCGGCGTCACCATGGTGGGCAGTTTTCAGGAGGAAAAAGACGTGCGCATGGCGCCGGGGGACACGGTTGTCGTGGGAGGCTACCAGTTCATCTTCCGGGGGGTGCAAAACGTCATGGGGCCGAATTACCAGGCTACGCGCGGCACGTTCGAGCTGATCCAGCCGGGCCAAGACAACAAACTGCTCTACCCCGAAAAGCGCAACTATCTTTCCTCCAGCATGCCCATGACCGAAGCCGCTATTGATGCCGGTTTTACACGCGATGTGTACGTTTCGCTCGGGGAAGCACTCGAAGGTCAGGCCTGGGCCGTGCGCGTCTATTACAAACCGTTTGTTGACTGGATATGGGGTGGTTGCGTTCTGATGGCCCTGGGTGGCGTTTTTGCGCTGTCGGATCGGCGCTACCGGCTGCGTGTCAAGTCCATGGTAGCAGGGGACACCCAGTCGTTGAAAGGAGCCAGTGCATGAAGGCAAAATTCCTGATCCCGTTGGCCCTGTTTTGCGTGCTGCTGGTGTTTCTTGCGGTGGGTTTGAAACTCAAGCCGCACGAAATTCCTTCGCCCCTGGTGAACAAACCCGCACCGGCCTTTCAATTGCCGCAGCTGGAGCAAGCGGATTTGCAATTCTCGCCCGCTGATCTCAAAGGCAAAGTCTGGTTGCTCAACGTGTGGGCCTCCTGGTGTGTGGCGTGTCGCCAGGAACATCCCGTGTTGATGGCATTCGCACGCACCGGCATGATTCCCGTGATCGGATTGGGCTACAAGGATCAGCGCAAAGATGCCCTGGCGGTGCTCCGCCGTACCGGCAATCCCTATACCCTGACCGCATTTGACAGTGATGGCCGGGTTGGCATTGATTATGGGGTGTATGGTGTGCCGGAGAGTTTTCTGATCGACAAGGTCGGCATCATCCGCTACAAGCACATTGGCCCCATCAGCGAGGAAGCCATGCAAAACAAGATCATCCCACTCATCAACGAACTGAAAAAATCGTGAAACCCCTGCACACATTGCTGTTGTTACTTTTGCTGACCTGCGGGCCTTTGTGGGCCAAAGAGGCAGCACCCCTGGCCGAAGACCCCGCCGTCGAGCAACGCCTGATTGCCATTTCCGAGGAACTGCGTTGCCTGGTTTGCCAGAACGAATCCCTGGCCGGGTCACGCGCCGATCTGGCGCTCGATCTGCGCCGTGAATTGCGCAGCCTGATCAAGCAGGGCAAAACCGATGCCGAAATCCGGGAGTTCATGGTCAGCCGCTATGGCGATTTTGTGCTGTACCGACCGCCCGTCAAACCCACGACCTGGCTGCTGTGGCTTGGGCCTTTTGTGCTGGTCATCGTGGGCATTGCTGCATTGCTGAACTATCTGCGCAAACGCAACCGTGCGATTGATACGGCGGCCTTGAGCGACGCAGAACGCCAGCGGGCCGATGCGCTGCTGCGGGAGGGCGAGCAATGACGCTATTTTTGACAATCGGCGGCTTGGGCGGCCTCCTGGTTCTGGCCCTGTTACTGCGGCCATTTTTGTTCAAGCGCGCAGCAACCGGGGTATCCCGGCGCCAGCTGAATGCGGCCATTTACCGCGACCAGTTTGAGCGGCTTGCGCGTGACCGGGATGAGAACATGCTGACTCAGGCCGACTACGTCCAGGCTAAAGAAGAATTGCAGCGCCGCGTGCTGGAGGATGCCAGCGAGGAGGAAGCGGCGGTGACGCTTGAAACGCCTAAAAAAACATTGGTGCTCGTGGGATTGCTCATACCCGCCATGGCCATCGGGCTGTACTGGCATCTTGGCAGTCCCGCCGCGCTGGATCCCGCCACTGCGGCCCAGCCCGCCCAGGCTGCTGGGCAGCACCACACCACGCCGCAAGAAATCGAGCGCCTCGTCGCAGGACTGGTGAAAAAGCTGGAGCAAGACCCTGGCAATTTGCAGGGCTGGTCCATGCTGGCGCGCACGTACAAGATGCTGGGCCGCAATGCCGAGGCCGAACAGGCTTTCGAGCGGGCGGGCACCTTTCTGGACAACGACGCCCAGCTGCTGGCCAGCTACGCCGACCTTGCTGCTGCCAACGCCAATGGCAACTTTGCTGGTAAACCGAATCAACTGATTGCCAAAGCGCTCAAGGCTGACCCCGACAATCCCATGGCACTCTGGCTGGCCGGTACGGCGGCGTTTCGCAGCAGCGATTTTGGCACGGCGATTCGCCTCTGGGAGCGCTTGCTGGCCAAGCTGGACCCTAACGCAGAGGATACGCAAATGCTGCAAGGGGCGATTGAGGATGCCTACGCCCGCATGGGCAAACCCGTTCCCGATAAGCTTGGCACCAAAACTCCGCCCAGCAGCCCGACCGGGGAAGATACCAAGGCCCCAGCCGGTGCCAGTGTCAGCGGCGTTGTTGATCTGGACAAGGCGTTCAAGGGCCGGGTGGCGGCAACGGACGCCGTCCTGGTGATTGCCCGCATTCCCGGCATGCGTATGCCAGCCGCCGTGTTGCGCGCACGGGCTGCGGATCTACCGATCAGCTTCACACTCGACGATTCCCTGTCGATGAGCCCGCAAGCACGGCTTTCAAACGCCAGCCAGGTCGAGGTTGAAGCGCGTATCTCCAAGTCCGGCATGGCCCAGTCAGAACCCGGTGATCTGATCTCGGCGGTGCAGACGGTGCGTGTCGGCGCCAGCGGCGTGCAACTCCACGTCAACCAGGTGCGCCCCTGACGGCTCCTGTGGTTCCTATGAAGCCTGGGCCATGCTCTCGCCCAGGCGCACGGGTTTGGTGGCCGTCCAGCTCGGGTCGAAGTCTTTGAGCGCGCCTTCCTGAAACAGCAGCACCACGGTGGAACCCAGCAAAAAACGGCCCATCTCCTGCCCTTGGCGCAAGCTCACCGCAGCGGTGTCGTAATGCAGTTCGAAGATGCCCGCACGCTCCGGTTTGACAATCCCGTGCCAGACGGTGGCCATGCTGCCAACGATGGTCGCCCCGACCAGGATCAGTACAAACGGACCGCGCGCCGACTCAAACACGCACACCACCCGTTCATTGCGGGCAAACAGGCCCGGCACACCACGCGCCGTGGTCGGGTTGACCGAAAATAAATCGCCCGGCACGTAAATCATGCGTTGCAGTCGGCCCGCGCACGGCATATGGATGCGGTGGTAATCACGCGGACTCAGGTACAGCGTGGCAAAACTGCCATTTTCAAACAGGGCCGCCAGACCGGCATCGCCACCCACCAGGGCCGTGGTGGAGTAATGGTGCCCCTTGGCCTGAAATATCTGGTCTTGCTGGATACGGCCAAACTGGCTGATGGCACCATCAACCGGACAAACATAATCCGCCTGTGCCAGTGGCCGGGCGCCCGCTTTCAAGGGGCGGGTAAAAAATTCGTTGAACGTGGCATAGCTGGCAATGTCCGACCGCGCTGCCTCGTCCATGTTGACCTGGTAGTGCCGCACAAACCACTTGATCAACGCCCGTGTCCAACGCCCACCCTGGGCCTGGGCCACCTTGCCAGCCAGCATGGTCAAGACCTTCTTGGGCAAGATGTACTGCGGCAGGACCGCCAGTTTGTCAGACATGGTGCTCTCCTTGAAAGCAGAAAAAGTCAATGTTCATAAGGCGTTATTGGGCAAAGGGAAGGACAGGCCACGGCGGCGCGATTATAGGGATGCATTCCTGCAAGTCAGCAAAGGTATGCAAACAACAACGTTTACTACAAATTATGTAGCTGCTTCTGCACATTCCACAAGCCTTGAGTGCCGATTCCGACGAAATTCGTCAATTTCGCACAAGCCGGACGTGGCCTGATGAAAATGCAAGCAAAATAGCGCTTGCCGTCTCGGCGCTATTGCATGAATTGCATGAATGAAAGTACATTGGAATGAGTGAGTTGCAACAATTAAAAATGGAACACATCCACACGCTGATCAGCGCCAGGGATGTACAAGACCTTTCCATCCGGGAAATCATGGAAGACATTCTGGACGATGCCCAGATGGCGGCTTTCCTACCGGATTCCCTGTGCCAGATCGACCCCAGAACCGGCGATGTGGTGGTTTACAACTCGTCGCGCTCCACGCGCATTCAAACCACGGAGCATATACACGCGCCGAGAAACCGGGATGATCGCTGCCCGATTTGTCTTGCCAAGAGCACGCGCATCATTGATCTGCAACCCTTGAGCGAGGGTTTTACCTTTATCAACAAAAATCTCTATCCCATCTTGCATCCGCTGGAATGTATTTTGAAAGATGTGGGCGAACGGCCACTGGCACCAGACCCCTTTCACCACGGTCGCAGTTCGTATGGTTTTCACTTATTGCAATGGACTTCGTCCATCCACGAAAATGACTGGCACAACATGCCGTTGGCGGACTGCCTGATTTGTTTCGACCGGCTCGCCATGCTGGAACACAAATTGCTGACCCAATCGGAAGGGTTCATGCCCGCTTCGGACAAGGTATTGAAAAAATCAACCAATGTCGACGCGGTCGTACTGACGGCAGCTGGACAGAAAACCTTTGGTTATGTGTCGATCATCAAGAATTATGGTTATGCAGCCGGGGCATCCTTGACGCACGGGCATCAGCAGATCGGTTTCAGCAATATCATGCCGCAGCGGTATTTCAATAACTTCACCTTTTTGCAGCGCAACCACAAGACATTTTCCGACTATATGTTGGAGGAAAACCCGGCCAAACTGATGGTGCGGGATTACGGCACGGTGGCGCTGGTTGTTCCGTATTTCATGAAGCGGCCACATAATATTCTTATTCTGGTAAAAGATACTTCCAAACAATATATCTTCCAATTAACTCCCACGGAACGCCGGGAGTTTGTCATGGCCATGGTGGATGCGATCCGGGCACTGATGGTCATCATGCCGCGCATGGGCATCGAACCAGCCTACAACATTAATATCAACAATGGTCCGGGTGCCGGGGTTTATCTGGAATTATTGGCGTGCACCCAGATGACCGGCGGATTTGAACATATTGGTTTATGGGTCTGTCAGGCCAACCCCTACGACGTGGCCGAACAGTTCCGGGCGGTTATCAACGCCAACACTTGACATCCTCCCCGCCCTAAAGGAAGGGGATTCCTACGGTGCCACACATGAGTTACCTCACACATAGTCACTTCGGTGGGTTCTTGCTTCAACACGACTGCCCAGGGGTGCATGGCTTGGTTATTGCCGTTAGCTCCCGCAGTGGGGAGCTTTACGGCTTTGAGCCGACGCCATGCTCCCCCAGGTCTCACATTCGCTCCACAAGCATTACTTTTGGCGTATCCCGCCATAGGTCTTGCGACAAGCAAATTATGACACACACAAAACACATGGACACCTTCGGTGTCCGCGCTCTGCATCCCCGCCCTGAAGGACGGGGTTTCCCGCACAATACTGATAAAAATACATAAGAAAATACTTTCACATGAGTGGCCCCGCTACCGCCGCATTTTCATTTGTCCCGCTGGGTGCCGTCACCCTGGCGGCCATGGCCTTGCGTGAGGCGCAACAAATGGGGCTGGAATACCAGGATGCGTTGGCTGACATGCAGGGCCGTGCCAGTGAATTGGCCGAAGCGCAGCGCCAATCCCGCCATGCCCGATTTGCGCAGCTGCAAGCCACGCGCGCACAACTTACCCAGCTGGAAGCGCATCTGGAGCACTTGCGTGGTGTGTGCACGACGCTGGGCCTGGAGCATGCGGCCATCCTGGACAAGATTCCTGGTCTTGGCACGGCAACTCCCCAAGACGCCGGCCAAGCGGCCATGCAGCAGCAGCTGGAATCGCTGCAAGCCGCAGCCACCCTGCTGGAGCAAGCCATTGCCGCGCAGCAGGCCCGCACGCCGCGCAATGCCGCTGAAGCAGAACTGCCGCTGACCGACCCGCCGCCGCTGGAAGATGCGCTGCACACCTACGTGCAACAACGCGCCTTGCAGGCCCAACTGGACGAACGCCAGGCGCAGGCCATGCGTGATCTGGTCGAACGTCTTCTGGCGCGCCTGGTGCTGGCGCCGGATGATCCTCTGCCTGCCGACATAGACGCCGCCAGCCGCGCGATTGCCCTGGCGCCCACGCTGGAACGGGCCGAAGCGCTGGCCGTGGATTTGCGCTTGCGCATCCAGCAGCACAATGCACAACGCGAACAAGAAGCCGCCGCCCTGGTGCTGGAACAATCGTTGCGCGATCTGGGCTATGTGGTCGAGGGCGTCAGCGACACGTTTTTCGTCGAAGGCGGCGTGGCCCATTTTCAGCGCCACGGTTGGGACGAATACTTTGTACGCCTGCGGCTCAATGCCCAGGACCGGACGTTCAATTTCAACGTCGTGCGCGCCAAGGGGGCACAAGACACTGCCGAGCGCAAGCGGCTGGACTACCTGGCCGAAGACCGATGGTGCCGCGAATTCCCCAAGTTGCTGGAAACGCTGGCCGCGCGCGGCATCGCACTGGATGTCAAGCGCTTGCTGGGTGCGGGCGAGTTGCCGGTGCAAGCCGTAGACCCGGCCAGCTTGCCAGCAGCACAGTCACAAACCGAATCCCGGCAACAAACCCGGCCCGCTATGCGCCGCACGCAACGCTGATAAAGCTGATCTTTGCAAAGGAAGACCATGGATCTGACCCCGCGCTGGGTGCGCGATCTGGAGCGCTTGTTGCCGATCCGCTCCCAATTTGTCGTGTCCGGCAATATCCGCGACAGTTTTCTAACCCCCGTGCGCGGAGCCGACACGCTGACACTGGCGCCGCTGCTGCGTTGCCTGTGGGCCTCGCTGTCGGCACTGGGGTATCGGTTCTTGCTGGTGTATGACCCCATCGAAGGCCTGCGCCCCTATCCCAAGGAACCTGCCTGCGTGGAACTGGCCACGCGCTTGTTTGACCTCAAACTGCAAAACGGCGTCATGCCCGCCAGCCTGGAAACCCTGGTGGATACCATGAAAGCGGTCACCCTGCAGCGCGAAGCACGCTGCGCACTGGTGATTGACTTTGCGTCGCGCCTGACGCGCCAGGCCGACCACCTCGACGGTACCGAACACCGCTTCTTTCTGGCAGCACAACGCCTGTCCTTGGTGGCCAACCCGATAGTGCCGCGCAGTCCCGATGCCAGTAGTGCGCCTATGGGCTTGGCCCTGTTCAACCCCATACTCTGGCTGGTCAACCGCGCGCAGGACCTGCCCTCGTGGCTCACGCTCGACAGCGCGCGCATCGCCAGCCTGATCATCAGCCAGCCGGACTACAGCACGCGCCACGAGGCAGCGCGTTTTCTGGCCACCCTCTTCCCTGGATTCGACGCCGCCAGCGCCCCTGAGCGCGACAAGTTTGCCCAGACCTTTGCCGACTTGACCGATGGCTTGACACTCTCGGCCCTGAGCGACATCGCCCAGCTGGCCGAGCGCCAGGGCATTGGCATGGCCCATGTCGATGATGCGGTGCAGTGCTTCAAGGTCGGCGCCACCGACAACCCCTGGAAAAAGAGTTATCTGCGCGCCAAGATCGCCGGTGCGCAGAGCTTTATCGAAAACCGGGTGCGTGGCCAGGAGCGCGCCATCACCAAAACCATGGATATCCTGATGCGTTCGGTCATGGGTCTGACCGGCGCGCAGGCACGCGGACGCGGCAACCGCCCGCGTGGCGTGCTGTTCTTTGCTGGCCCCACCGGCGTGGGCAAGACCGAACTGGCGAAAACACTCACGCAACTGGTGTTTGGCGACGAGCACGCGTACATTCGTTTTGACATGAGCGAATTTGCCGAGGAACACGCCAGCGCGCGTCTACTCGGGGCGCCGCCCGGTTACGTCGGCTACGATGCCGGTGGCGAATTGACCAACGCCGTGCGCGCCAAACCGTTCAGCGTGGTGTTGTTCGACGAGATCGAAAAGGCGCACCCGCGTATTCTGGACAAATTCCTGCAAATTCTGGAAGATGGCCGCCTGACCGATGGCCAGGGTGACACCACGTATTTCTCCGAAGCCATCATTGTTTTCACCTCCAACCTCGGCATCTACGTCGAAGACGAACACGGACGGCGCGTGCAAAACGTCCAAGCCAGCGACGCGCCCGAAGTCGTGGAAGAGCGCGTGCGCCAGGCCATCCAGGATTACTTCAAATTCCGCCTCTCGCGCCCCGAAATCCTGAACCGTCTGGGCGACAACATCGTTGTGTTCGGCTTCATCTCACCCCAGATCGGCGCCCGGATCATGGACGGCATGCTCGCCAACGTCATCACCCGCGTGTGCGAGGAACACAAGATTGAACTGCTGCTACCCGACACCGTGCGCGCCCAGCTGCAAGCGGCGTGCACCAAAGACCTCTCCAACGGCGGCCGGGGCATCGGCAACCGGCTGGAGTCGGCCTTCATCAACCCTCTAAGCCGCGCCCTGTTCCTGTTCCCGCTGGAAGGCCGCACACAGATCACCGTCACCTCCATCACCGAAGCCGCCCACGGTGTAACAACGGTGAACCTGGAGTGAAGCAGTAAAGTGCCTTTTGCGTACACGTTACATTTTTGATAGCTATATCCGCACGTTCTATGCGGGATAGAGCTGTATTTGCCGTTTATTTTCGGCCCTGTCGGGCGCGGTTGGCGGCTGGCCGGCGTGTGGTGGGGGGGGTGGGGGTGAATCGGGTTGTAAGGCTCATTTTCTGCCCGTTTGCATCCTGTGCGCGCTGACGTTGTTGCATAACGGCAGCAGACTCAGCCCCCAGCACCGCAATAATCCACGCCAGCATTGCGCGCTGACTTGGTAAAGCGCTACATTCGAGCACCGCAGTGTGATGGGGTTTGTGCAATCCGTTTGCCAGATGCCCTATACGTATCCAGCTCAACCCAGCGACACAGGAGAAAAAACATGCACAACATCACGAAGACTTCCCTGTGGACTGGGGCAGCTGCTGTGGGGCGTGTGGTTTAAGGCATAAAAGCCTCCAGCATCTTTCACGCACCAGACCCAACGCCGCCGTGCGCGGCGTGGTGGTACGCATGCGTGTGTCCCGGTCCAGTTTCATCGTTTATTTTGATTCTGGAAATCTTGTATGGGCAATTTTGTCAAAAATCTGTCGGATCGCGCCTGCGTGGTCGCCTCCGACAACACGTGGATGGAGGATGCGGCGCTCCAGCAGCTTCTCACCACAGCGCAATTGCCGGGCATGCAGCGCGTTGCGGGCATGCCGGACTTGCACCCAGGGCGCGGCTATCCGGTAGGGGCCGCTTTTTTCTCAACCACACGCTTTTATCCGGCCCTGGTCGGCAATGACATTGGCTGCGGCATGGCGCTGTGGCAAACCGACATCCGCGCCGGTAGCGTCAACCTCGACAAGCTGGAAAAGCGCGTCGGCAACATCGACGGCACGTTTACTGATGACGATGCGTTTGATGGTGCTGCGGCCATCGCACAAGCACTGGAAGCGGGCGTGCTGCCCACCACCGGCTTTGAAGCATCACTGGGCACCCTCGGCGGCGGCAACCACTTTGCCGAGTTCCAAAAAATCGATACGGTGTATGAGCCTATCGCCCTGAACGCTTTGGGACTGGACACCAAACACCTGCTCCTGCTGGTGCACAGCGGCTCACGCGGATTGGGACAGCAGATATTGCGCCAGCACGTGGACCAGTTCGGCCACCACGGTTTGCCAGAGGACACGCCCGAAAGCAGCGCCTATTTGCACCAGCACGCTGCAGCCTTGCAGTTTGCCCGCTGTAACCGCCAGTGGATTGCCCAGCGCCTGCTGGCCAATGTGCGCAGCACAGGCCGTTTTGTGCTGGATTTGCAACACAATTTTGTGACACGCGCCACGATAGCCGGGGTGGTGGGCTGGCTGCACCGTAAGGGGGCCACGCCATCGGACGCCGGGCCGGTGCTGATACCCGGCTCGCGCGGTGACTACAGCTATCTGGTCGAAGCCCCAACACCCGATGAAAGCACCCTGCTGTCCCTGGCCCACGGCGCAGGGCGCAAATGGATGCGCTCGGCCTGCAAAGACCGCTTGTTCAAACTGACAACGCCAACGCAAATGGAACGCACTGCATTGGGCAGCCGTGTCATTTGCAACGACCGCCAGCTCATTTTTGAAGAAGCGCCGCAGGCTTACAAGGGTATCGACAGCGTGGTGCAAGACTTGCAGGGAGCTGGCTTGATCCGCTTGCTGGCCCGAACCAGGCCCGTGCTGACCTACAAAACCCGTGGGGAGTGCTGCGCATGATTTTGCTGCAACTTTCAGCCAACATCGGCCCCGAAGAATGCTGCCTGGCGGTGCGCCACGCACTGGCCTACCTGAATCAGGAGGCTGCCACCCTGGGCGTCGATGTGGCGGTGGTCGAGGCCGTGCCCAGCGAACATCCGGGCAACCTGCGTTCGGTGCTATTGGCGCTTGAAGGCGCTGCGGCGCTGGACCTGGCCCGGCGTTGGCAAGGCAGCGTGCAATGGATTTGCACCAGCCCGTATCGGCCCAGTCACAAGCGCAAGAACTGGTTTATCGGCGCGGAGCTATTTGAGCCGGACGCACCAGACCATGATGCTGCGAGCACGCTACAAGACAAAGACCTGCGCTATGAAACGGTGCGCTCCAGCGGTCCCGGTGGGCAACACGTCAACACCACCGATTCCGCTGTGCGCGCCACCCACCTGCCCAGCGGGTTGAGTGTGAAGGTACAGACCGAGCGCAGCCAGCATGCCAACAAGCGCCTGGCGCGCGCGCTGCTGGCGTGCAAGCTGGCGGCGCAGGCCCAGGAACTTCAGGGACAGAACCGTGCGCAGCGGCGCATCCAGCACTACCAGGTGGAGCGTGGCAATGCACGGCGGGTGTTCAAGGGTGAGGATTTTCGGCTGCTGACATAAGCTTGCCTGGTCATGCCGCATCCTTAGATAGGGTAGACGGGAGTTTCTAGCTCCCGGCCACCACACACAGCATGCGGGTCCGCAGTGTGGACGGTGCGTAGACCATAAACCCGGCGATGAACACGGGTTCAGCTCCAACGGTTTGCATTATTGCTCTTCAATTAATAGCTGTACCCGCACGTTTCATAAGGGCTACAACCAGATTTCCTCATTATTTTTGCCCATCACGCCCACCCACCTCTGCCCACTTGGCGGCTGGCGGCTGGCGGCTGGTGCATGGCAGGGTTTTATTGTGCGAATCGGCTTGCAGGACTTATGGAACGTGCGGGAGCCGCTATTAAATCAGGATAATTCCGATTGCGGGTGGAGATGGTGCTGCGCGGTTTTTGCCCGCGCACGCAGGAAAGTTACACCTATGCCATTCACGGCATGGCCAAGCATTACCGGCCATTCTTCCAGAATTTGGCTATGGCATTCAGGATATTGCTATGAATTCAGGTGCGATTGTCCTGCGCAATTCCCCTATGCCCCAGGGCCGCTGCACGACGGGTTAAGATAGCCCCTTATGCACGTGTGGGACTGGCCTTGACTTATGTGGGATGGTGCATCCGGTTTAGTCCCCCAACTGACTAGGATGAATCGAATGCAACGCTCAAAAAACGATGTGTGGGTCGGGATGTTTGTACTGCTTGGGGCTGCTGCCATTCTTTTTCTGGCGCTGCAGTCGGCCAACCTGATGAGTTTGAGCTTTCAATCGACGTATCGGGTCACTGCTAAATTCGAGAATGTGGGAGGGCTCAAACCCAAGGCGGCAGTGCGCAGCAGCGGCGTGGTCGTCGGTCGCGTGGAAAGCATCGAATTTGACGACAAGAGTTTTCAGGCCCGTGTGACCCTGGCACTGGAGAACCGCCACGCATTCCCCAAGGATAGTTCACTGAAAATTCTCACCAGTGGTTTGCTTGGCGAGCAATACTTAGGGATTGAAGCGGGTGCCGATTCGGCCAATCTGGTTGCAGACGATGTGATAGGCGCCACCCAATCGGCGGTGGTGCTGGAAAACCTCATTGGTCAGTTCTTGTACAGCAAGGCTGCAGACGGCGGCAGTGCGGAGCCAAAAAAATGAACAGGGCAAAAATCCCGGTAGCGGCCCGCTGTGCAAGGGTTTGGCGTGAACGCATGGTGCGCTTATGCGTACCGGGTCTGCTGGCCTTGCTGCAAGCCTGCGCCAGCGTGCCCAACCCCAATCCACGCGATCCGTGGGAGCCGCTCAATCGGGGAATTTTTAGTTTCAACGAGGCGGTTGACAAGGCTGTCGTAAAGCCGGTGGCCACGGCCTATCGGGACGCCACTCCGCATTGGCTGCGCACCGGTGTGGGAAATTTTTTCAATAATCTGGAAGATGCCTGGTCTGCCATCAATAACGCATTGCAGTTACGCCGTCAGGCCACGGGCGACAGCATGGCGCGCGTTTTGCTCAATACCACCATAGGGCTGGGAGGCGTGGTGGATGTGGCCAGTGACTTTCAGGTGGAGCGCCATTCGGCCAATTTTGGCTTGACCCTGGGGCGCTGGGGTGTGGGGTCCGGGCCGTATGTGGTGCTGCCCTTCCTGGGACCATCCACCCTGCGCGATACCGTTGCTTTGCCAGTGGACCTGCGGGGAGACCCCCGCAATGGCTTCGAGGATGCCGGGACACGCGACGCGCTGTTGGTGCTGAAAATAATCGACACCCGTGCCACCTATCTGAGGGCAGGCGAAATTATCGAGGGGGCCGCGCTGGACAAGTACAGCTTCATGCGCGATGGCTACCTGCAACGCCGCCGCAACCAGATATACGACGGCAATCCGCCGGATGAAGAAGCGCCCGCACCCCAACCCGAACCATGACCCGCAGTCTTTGGTCGGCGCAACCGGCTCCTGCCGCGTTGGATAATCCCCACCTTAACTGAGTTTTAAGAAAGAATAATTTATGAAACGTGCGTTTTTGCGTCATACCTTGCTCCTTGCCTCCGCCCTGCTTGGCTTGTGGTTCGCACCGATGGCACACGCCGAAGACGAAGCCCCTGATGCACTCATCAAGCGCTTATCGGTGGATGTACTCGAAACCATCAAGGCAGACAAAGCCATTCGTGCGGGCGATATGAACCGGCTTGTCGCCCTGGTTGACGCACGCATCATGCCCAATGTGAACTTTGGGCGCATGACGGCCTCAGCGGTCGGCCCAGCCTGGCGTCAGGCCACACCGGAGCAGCAAAAACGCCTGCAGGAAGAATTCAAAACCCTGTTGGTGCGTACCTATGCCGGTGCACTGGCCCAAGTCAGTGACCAGGCCATTGTCATGAAGCCGCTGCGCGCGGCGTCAGAAGACAAGGAAGTATTGGTACGCTCTGAAGTCAGGGGCAGTGGAGATCCGATTCAGCTGGACTATCGTCTGGAAAAAACCCCCGGACAAGGCGTGGGCTGGCGTATCTACAACCTTAATGTGCTGGGCGTCTGGCTGGTGGAAAACTACCGCAGCCAGTTTTCGCAGGAAATCAATGCCAAAGGTGTGGATGGGTTGATCAACACGCTGGCCGAACGCAATAAAGCCAATGCAAAAAAGGGCTGATGTGCTGACGCTACCCAAGGAACTCACCCATGACAGCGCAACAGCATGCCTGGCGCAATTAAGCACCGCCATCGCTGATGAAGTTACGCCCGTGCGTGTGGATGCCGCCGCGTTAGGCCATTTTGACTCTTCAGCGCTGGCCGTATTGCTGGAGTTGCGCCGAGCCTGTTTGCGTGTTGGCAAATCCATGGTGGTGCAAGGGCTGCCGCAACGCCTGCGTGATCTTGCCACGGTGTATGGCATCGAGAGCCTGCTGCCCGACGCCTGAAGCGGTTTTCCATGAGCGCCATTTCCTTTCAGTCCGTCTCCAAGGCCTACGCATCGTCCCGTGGCACCGGCCCTTTCCTGGCGCTGGATCGGGTCAGCCTGGATATTGCAGAGGGCGAATTTTTTGGCCTTCTAGGCCCCAACGGAGCAGGAAAGACCACTCTGATCAGCATTCTGGCCGGGTTGACGCGCGCCACCAGCGGACGTGTCGTAGTACTGGGCAGCGATGTGCAAACCCATGCGGCGCAGGCGCGGCGCAAGCTCGGCGTGGTGCCACAAGAGCTGGTGTTTGACCCTTTTTTCAATGTCCGTGAAGCGCTGCGTTTTCAATCGGGTTATTTTGGCATCACACACAACGATGCCTGGATTGATGAACTCCTTGTCAGCCTGGGCCTGGCGGACAAGGCCAATGCCAATATGCGCCAACTCTCCGGTGGCATGAAACGGCGCATGCTGGTCGCGCAAGCGCTGGTACACAAGCCGCCGGTGATCGTGCTCGATGAGCCAACTGCCGGGGTCGATGTGGAGTTGCGCCAGACATTGTGGCAGTTCGTTTCCCAGCTCAACAAACAAGGTAGTACGGTGCTTTTAACCACCCATTACCTGGAAGAAGCCGAAGCATTGTGCGCGCGCATCGCCATGCTCAAGAATGGCCGCATCGTGGCGCTGGACCGTACCAGTGCCTTGCTCAAATCCGCGTCAGGTAACGTGTTGCGTTTCAAGACGAATGGCGTTCTGCCGTCAACCCTGGCAGTGCGTGCGCGGGTCACTGGCAGCGTGGTGCAGTTGCCGGTTCATGATGCGCTTGATATCGAACAATGCCTGGCAATGGCGCGTGCATCCGGTCTGGTACTGGAAGACGTGGAAATTCGCAAGGCCGATCTGGAGGATGTGTTCCTCACCATCATGCAAGGTGCTGCCGAAGCGAGCACGTGATGAAAATGGCGGTTGCTCTCACATGGACCAGATACGCGGTAGCGTCGCCTGCATGCCCCAGAGATGCTCCTGCCATGCCGCGCGCAGCGTGCGCAGCAGCAGCATGGCGGGCTCGACCACTGGCGCCAGGATGCGTACCACAACAACTTGTGGATGCACACTGGTAACACCTGCGAGGGCTTCCAGTGCATGCCCGCTCAGGGCAGCGCGGGCGCTGTCGAGTGCAATCTGGCGACGCTGACGGTCCAGCGCACTGCCACAAACAAAGAACGCCAAGGCCATACAGCGCTGACCCGCCAGTCCCAGGGGGCTATCGAGCAAACGTACATCATCGGCGGCAAGCGTGCCACGCTCCAGCCAGACGCCGGGAACTTCCAGATGCTGACGGAGATAACCCTGCAAAAAAGCTTGTCCGGCATGCGGCAAACCCAGTGCCGTCACATCCCAGCCCAGCAACTCTGCCCCCGGTTCCAGCTCCAGAATGAGGCGGTTTTCAGCCATGCAGGCGTTGTAACAAATCATCTCTAATGGCAACCATTCCAGACGTGCGCCAGCTTGCAAACTTAGATGGCTGTGTTGCAAGGCTGGCAACCCATCTGATCGGTACACACGTGTGGCGCCTGGGGTGGTGATCAAGCCATGTGTTCCCGAGCGGGCCGAGACCCGAATGTCAAGCGTGTCACCCCCGACCAATCCCCCAGGCGGATGCACCAGCACGTTGTGGCACACCCCGGCGCCTTGCGGATACAAACTGCGCAACACACGCAATGGCCCGCTGTGCACATGGCGCGCCACGGTTCGCCCGGACTCCAGAGCGTAATCAAGTTGCAATTGCGCGTGCCAAGTCATGCCAGAGCTAAAGCAGTAAAAACTAACGTGGTACACATCGCCATCACTGCATGGCGGCGAGTCATGCAGTGTATCCCCTGACAAAGGTGGCAAAGTGCGACAAAAGGGCTGAATTTTTTGTGTATATAATGCGCACCTTCTCAGTTACTGCCCCGGTGGCGGAATTGGTAGACGCGCCAGACTCAAAATCTGGTATCGAGAGGTGTACCGGTTCGATTCCGGTCTGGGGCACCACTAGCGTAATTGAGATAGGAACTGGTTGATAGTCTTCTCCAGTATTGCAGGCGCGTAGCTCAGCTGGTTAGAGCACCACCTTGACATGGTGGGGGTCGTTGGTTCGAGTCCAATCGCGCCTACCAATAAAATCAACAACTTACGTCATTTTTGACTTGTTGATTTTTTGGTAGTATGAAAAAGCGGGTTTTGAAACCTACCTGATAACACCGCTGAAATTGGTGATCGTCGCCTCGTGGCGGCAGTGCACGCACCAGACATTGGTGAGCAGACGCCTGCGGATGTGGGGATGGATTGCTTCCCAACGCTGGCGAGCAGGTGGGGTGAGGTTAGGGAGTGATTCAACGCCCATCGCTCTTTCTTAAAATAATTTCAGATTCTCCGTCTCTGTATCTCTGTGAGACAGGCCAACAACAGCCATTCTCAATTCGACCAACGCATTGGGGCAAGTGGGAACGGCACATGGAAAACATCGCCTTACTCTGGAATTTTTCCATAAATTTGGCTCTATGACGGCTTTAGCAGAGAAAGTGGCAATTTCTGGGACTTTTGGTGATGAGTCATCCGCAGCACTATCGGCCAGAACCCCGCGTGGCGTGGGGATTTCGGGCAAGAAAAAAAGGCCCGGAGAATATCCGAGCCTTCTTGTATGGTGGAGCTGGCGGGATTTGAACCCGCGTCCGCAAACCGTCTTCGAGCAGTTCTACATGTGTAGCCATTTGTTTGAAGTCTCGCCTTGTGTATCGCGCAGTGGCACGCCACACACAACGCCAGCAACCTAAGTTCTCGACCAGCCCCAAGTTACCCGAAGCCAGCCCAGCCGAATGAGATTACCCCGCAGCCTGGACGGCTTGCGCCACCCTTGCCCAGCCTATCGGCTTGCTGTTGCGAGGCTCAACTGCAATTAAGCAGCGAGTGCGAAACGTTCGTCGTTTGCAGTTACTTTTTTTCTGCGGATTAACGAGGTGACAGAACCTCGACATGCCCTGCTGCGCGTCTGAATCCACGTCGAAACCAGTGCAGCCCCAGTCCCCGCATTCTAGCCCGAATGTTTCATAAACCTGCCGCGTAGCCCCGATGGCGCAAAATTCTGGTCGCGACGTGAACAGGAGTGTCGGCGGTTTTGTCTAAATCCCACGTCGCAAGAGTGAAGAACTGCAACGCCGTTTGGTCTGGCGGCCACACTGCTGGCTCATCGCATATTCGGTGCGAGCGCCCTGCACGCCTGGGGCTGCGGCATCTTTGTGTCGGCAGGTTTCGTGGCGTTGTTTATGGAACGTGCGCAAGCAGCTATCGAATTGGGAGTATTGACAATGCGACTTTCTGATCCGCTGTCCACGTTTTTCACCTGGACGCACATACGCTATACACATTCACACAGCGTTCATAATGTGCAATGATGCAGATACAAAGTGCGAAGAAAATCTGCCCGCATCATCAGACACAAACAGGAGAAACCATGATCGCAAGACGCTTACTTACATCCTTGTTCACTGCCATCGCCCTTTCGGGCATGCCCGCCATCGCCCAGGAGGCGGCATGGCAGCGTTCGTACCAGCTGGAAGCCGCTGGCAAATATGCCGAGGCCATGGCCGCAATTGACGCCGTGCCGGTCAACGGCCCGGAAGCCGAGCTGCGCTTGTTGCGCCGTGGCTGGCTGCAGTACCTGCCAGGAAATTTTGATGAATCCATCCGGGAATACCGCCTGGCCATCGAGCGCAACAGCCGTTCGGTGGATGCCCGGCTGGGTGTCATCTTGCCGCTGCTGGCCGCCAAACGCTGGCGCGATGCCGAAATCAGCGCCAAGTCTGCGCTGGAGTTATCGGCGAACAACTACACGGCTTTGGTCCGTCTGGCCATCGCACAGGAAGGCCAGAAGGACTGGGGCGCAATGGCCAAGACCGCCGCAGCATTGGTAGCCGGATACCCCACGGACGCCACAGCGTATGTCTACCTGGGCCGTGCCCAGGCCCAGCTGGGACGCCGCGAAGATGCCCTGGCCGCCTACATGGCCGTGCTGGTGCGCTATCCGGGGCACCTGGAGGCAAAAGCCTACATTGCCGGTAAATAATACCTATCCTGTGTATGGATTGTTTTGATCTGCAACATCGGCGTGACGCCCTGTGGCTCGCCTTGCAAAAGGCGGCGGCGCAAACCCCGTTGGCACACGATGCCCTGGCGCACATCCTGCAGGAGTTGATGCAGCTGGAGCGCTTCTGGACCTATCCGGGGCGTGGCGTCATGCTGCAACTGGCGCATTATCTGGAGGCACAGCGCCCCAGCCAGCTGGCACAGCTGGTTAGCAATTGTTATGCCCAGCTGCACAGTGGCCGCTACCGGCAGCAGCCATTCAGGCCGTTTCAGACCAACCTGGAACTGCTGGACAAACCCGTCTTGCTGGAGCGCCGCCAGCTCGATGCTATCAGTATCAACCCCGCCAAGCCGTATTTTGAAGTGCTGATCGTGCATCCCCTTCCCGATGAATACGAGATGCTGTACCGGCAGCAGCTGGCGGCGTGCAAAACGGCACACGATGAATTTTTCTACGACATCGTGCTGCTGGGCTGCGCCACCGATGCCCTCACGGCCATTCTGGCCAACACCAATATTCAGGCCTGCGTGTATCTCAACCATGTGCCGCCCGCAACGCTGCAAGCCGATGCCTTGTTTGGCGCGTATTGCCAGCCACTGGTCGCCACCACACCGCCCTTGCAGATACAAGACAGCGTGGAAGTCAACCTGTGCCGCACCATACGCCATCTGCGCCCGGAGCTGGACCATTACCTCATCAGTGAGCAATCGGCACCGGAATTGCCCTTGTATGTGCGCCAGCATTTTGACCGGGTGCTGTTTCACATCGAGCCGTTTCAGGACCTGCATGCCGCCATTCTGAACGGTGTGCGCAACCGTTTTTCCACGCCGTTTTTTGATGCCCTGCGCGCCTACAGCCGCCAGCCCAAGGGGGTGTTCCACGCCCTGCCGCTGTCCCGTGGTGCCTCGGTCAAAAACTCGCCGTGGGCACACGACATGCTGGACTTTTATGGCGGGAACATCTTTCTGGCCGAAACATCCTCCACGCAGGGCGGACTGGATTCGCTGCTGGACCCCACCGGCGCCATCCGGCAAGCACACATCAAGGCAGCCGAAACGTTTGGCGCCGACCACAGTTACTTTGTCACCAACGGCACATCCACCTCGAACAAGATTGTTTTCCATGCCAATGTCAAGCCGGGTGACATTGTGCTGATTTCTGCGGATTGCCATAAGTCGATCCCCTACTCGGTCATGCTGGCGGGTGCGTATCCGATTTTTCTGGAAACCTATCCCTTGCTGGAGCACGATCTCTACGGCGGTGTGGCGCTGCAGCAGATCAAGGCGGTGATGCTCGATCTGAAAGAGCGCGGCCTGCTTGCGCAGCTGCGGCAGATCACGCTGACCAATTCCACGTTCGACGGCTTGTTGTACCACAGCGAAAAATACATGATGGAAATTCTCGCCATCAAGCCGGACATCATTTTTCATTGGGACGAGGCCTGGAGCGCCTTCGCCGGTTTTCATCCCCTGTACCACAGCCGCATGGCCATGTCGGCGACACAGAAAATACGCCAGCGCCTGCAATCCATCGAATACCAGCAGTTTTATACCCAGTGGTCCGCCACTTTTCTGGCCAATGAGGACGCCAGCAAATGGCAGCAGGTGTTGTACCCCGATCCGGCCCAGGTCAGACTGCGGGTGTATGTGACCCAATCCACGCATAAAACGCTGACGGCTTTCCGGCAGGGGTCCATGATTCATGTGACAGATGATCTCTTTGACTCCGGGGCGTTTCTGGAGGCGTTTCGTATGCACACCTCCACCTCGCCCAACTATCAGATCATCGCTTCACTCGATATTGGCCGACGCCAGGCTGCGCTGGAAGGCTTTCAGCAGGTGCGCGAGACGCTGTTTCTGGCCTCCCAGCTGCGCCAGCGCATCGCTGCGTCTGCGGAACTGCAGCCCTGGTTTCATGTGCTTACCGACGCAGACATGATCCCCATGCAGCAAAGCTTGGATGCATCGTCCATGCAGGCCTGTGAACTGGCCGCCTTGAGCGCGCGCTGGGGGGCGGCGGACTTTGTGATTGATCCCACGCGGGTGACGCTCAACGTCCGCAACACCGGCCTGGATGGCAGCAGCGTGCGCCAGTTGCTCATGACCCGCTACGACATCCAGGTCAACAAGACCTCGCGCCACACGGTGCTGTTTCTCATCAACATCGGCGCCACCCAGGCGACGATTGATTATCTGCTGCAGGTGTTGCATGAGATGGCATCCAAGTTTCAGCATGAACGCCGCAACCGCCTGCCCGTAGCCCAGGACGTTGCTCTGGCCTTGCCCGAGCAACGGCTGTTTCATCCCCGCTTCCTGCCTTACCACAAGGGAAACCATGCGCCGTGCGATATTCGCAGCGCCTATTTTGCTGGCACCGACGCAACCCAGGTATGCTATCTGCCCTTGTCCTCCGATACGCTGGAGCAGGTGCGCGCCGGGCGGCAGTGGGTATCGGCCAGCTTTGTCACACCGTATCCACCCGGTTTTCCGGTGATTGTGCCGGGACAGATCATCACACCGGAAATACTGGATTTCTTCCGCCACATCAAGGTCAAGGAAATCCACGGCTACCACGCCGAACTCGGTTTCAAGGTCTTTACGGACGCTTATCTGGCCAACCGTCCCCTTCCAGTTGTGCGGTTGTTTCCTGACTTTTTAAGGTGAGGTTTTCATGCGTGCTTCTTCCTTGCACACGTTGCATACCGTGGCAGACATCCGGCAATATTTTGCCCAGCGCCAGCAGGCCACATATTTCATCAGCCCGAGCAATTTCAACATGATGGACATGCACCGCTGGGTGCGGGGCTGGAAGAACATCAACCTGCTCGATTGTTTTGATGGTGCGCATCCGGATGTACTCGTCATTCCTGATGACTATTCCCGTGTTTTTACCGCTTGCGAAGATATCAACCACTATCTGCTGCAACACCCCCAAACGCGCGCAGCCATCCGTAGCCATTTACGCATCCCGGGCGCTGCGCCGGATCAGGCGTTATTCCTGTTTTTCGACGCCGAACTGGAGCGCATATGCCGTGAAGAGTTGCAATTGGAAGTGGCGTTGCCGCCCAATAAACTCGTGCGCCACGTCGATAGCAAGATCGTCACCACCGAAATTGGCAACCGCGCCGGTGTGGCCAGCGTGCCCAACATCATGGCACGGGTCGAGTCTTATGCACAATTGCAGCAGCTGGCCCGGCAAGCGCATCTGGGGGAGCAACTGGTGGTCCAGTCGGCTTATGGCGATTCGGGAAAAACCACCTGGTTTATCGCCAATGCGGACGAATTCGCCGCCGTGGCCGACCAGATCACCGCCCAGGAGATGGTCAAGATCATGCGGCGGGTGCGCTGTACGGGCACCGCCATTGAAGCCTGCGCCACCCGCTGGGGCACGTTTGTCGGCCCCTTGCTGACCGAGTTGATCGGCGCGCCCGCCCTGACCCCGTATCCGGGCGGCTGGTGTGGCAATGAACTGTTCGAAGAAGCCTTTTCAGCCGATTTGCGTCAGGAGGTGCTGCGCAAGACCCAGGCCATCGGACACGCGCTGTACCAACTGGGTTACCGTGGCTATTTCGAGCTGGATTATCTGATCGACCAGGACGATGGCACGCTGTATCTGGGCGAACTCAACCCGCGCATGACCGGCGTTTCGGCCATCACCAACATGTCGGCGTTTTGTCAGGCACAGGTACCGCTGTTCTTGTTTCATTTGCTGGAATACGATCCGCGTGTTGATCTTGCCCTGGACGTGACAGCCTTCAACCAATCCCTGCGCCTGCAGGGGGCTGCGGGTGTTTCGGCGCAGCTCATTCTGAAGTACACCCCCGACAGGCTCACCATCGTGACACAGGCGCCGCTTTCAGGGGTCTACCGCTTGCAAGCCGACGGCACACTGGCGCTGGTGCAGCCAGGCTTTGACCGCTTGCAGGCACAAGCAGCCGACGAGGCGTTCGTGCTGCGCATCATGCCCCAGGGAGAATATGCCTACCATGGCGCCGATCTGGCCATCCTGTTTGTCAACCAGGTGGTACGCACGCCGGATGGACAGCTCAACGCCGCAGGACAAGGCTGGGCCAGCGCGCTCAAGAACTGTTTTCAATTCCGTAACCTGAGCGCACAGGAGCGCACGCAGGTAGAGCAGGCGCACCATCCGGTTCATATCAAGGGTGTACCATGAGCCAGCCGTTACACCCGCTCCCCATGCGGTTTCATGCCGTGAACGAAGCCGCTCCGGGGCCGAAGTGGCTGGCGCATTACCGTGCTGCATTGCCGGGCTACCGCCGCTGGTTTGACAGTGAAGGGGAGGTTCGCCGCCCCAGCCTGGAGCATTGCCAGCAGGCCTTGCAGACACACATGCCGGAACTGCTGCCCCTTTGGCAGTCATTGGCCGCCCTGGCCCAGGCGGACGAAAACGATGCCCGCTTGCTGAGCTTTTACTGCCCTGCGGCACAGCCAACCGGGTGCTCGCAGGCCGTCTGGACGCGCTACACCCCGACGCTGGTACGCAACTACGACTACACGCCCGCCTATTGCGAAGCGCGCATCCTGCACACCTGCTGGCATGGGCGACGGGTCATCGCCTCGACCGACTGCCTGTGGGGGGTGCTGGATGGCATGAACGAAAACGGTCTGTGCGTGTCACTGGCCTTTGGCGGACAGGACACGGTGGGCACGGGCTTTGCCATGCCCATTGTGCTGCGCTACATCCTGGAGTTCTGCACACATGTAGACGAAGCGGTCAAGGTGCTCAAACGGGTGCCGGTACACATGGCCTACAACATCACCCTGCTGGATGCGTACGGCCAGGTGCGCACCGTGGAACTCGATCCCCTGTCGGCCCCCAAAATCACCTACATGCCGCTGGCCGTCAACCACCAGGGTGAATTTACCCTGACCAACTATGCCATGTTTTCCCAGTCGTACGAGCGGCAGCAGTTTTTGCAGGCCCGCCTGTTTGACCCCTTGAGCAGTCTGGAGTCGTTCGTTAATGCGTTCGAGTTCAGTCCGATTTTTGCCTCCAACTATGCCCAGGGGTTTGGCACGCTGTATACCGCCATCTACAACCCGCAGTTGCGGGCCATGGAGTACCGCTGGCCCAACCGGCTGCGCATGTACCAGTCCTTTGCGTATTTCGAAGAATGCGAACTGTGGGCGGACCTGGCATGAATACGGGCATGAGCGTGGGCCTGAACACGATTCCAGACCTGATCTGGCAGCACGTGCGCATCGTGACCAGGGAGATTGCCCTGGGTTACGCCTGGATCTGCCTGCTGACATCGTGGCAAGCGGGCGCAGCGCTGGCCTTGCTGACGATGCTGGAGCCTGCCCTGGGACTCCTCGGTTTGCTGGGTGCCGTGTGCGCCTGGTACGCTGCCCACATGGCGGGCGCCGATAGCACGGAGCGCCCCATCAGTGTGTTCAATGGTTTGCTGTGCGGTCTGTTTGTGGGCCATACCTGGGTGGGCGGCATGAGCGTGGTCGCCTTGTCGGCCATGGTCAGTGTGTTTGCGGCCTGGTTGACGGTGGTGCTTGGGCGCTTGTCGTGGTCGCTGGTGCGCCTGCCTATCCTGAGCCTGCCATTTTCCTTTGTGGCCATGCTGACACTGGCTGCCGGTGGGAGTTTGTCCACGCTGCACGCAGCACCCTATACGGCTCCCGCACAGCTGTTTGGCAACGGCCTGGACGCCATGCTCAGTGCCTTTGGCGCCCTGTATTTCATGCCCAATCCAACGGTTGGCGCCTTGATTGTGCTGCTCATGCTGGCGTCTTCACGCTACTACGGTGTACTGGCATTGCTGGGCTACGCATCGGCTGCCAGCTGTTTGCAGCTGCTGGGGGCAGCGCCGGAGCATCTGGCGTCCGTGGCGTGGGACTGCAACGCTATTCTGGCCGCCGTGCTGGTGGGCGGCCTGTTTGCCACGCCCTCGTTGCTGACGGCGGTGCATGCGCTGCTGGCGGCATTGCTGGCGGCGTGGTTGTCGTTGTCGCTGGGGCGTATCCTGAACATGGTGCAACTGGTGCCGTTTTCCATGCCGTTTGTCATGGCGGCGTGGTTGGTACTCTACGCCGGTGTGCGCAGCACGCGCATGGCGGGCTGCTTTAACATTGAAAACCCCGATCTGCCCGAGCGCTCGCACGAACGCACGCAAATGGCCCTGGCGCGTGTTGGCAGTCCCGACAGCGTACCGCTGGCCCTGCCATGCATGGGCGTGTGGACCGTATCCCAGGGATTTGGCGGGGAGCACACCCACCGTGGCCCCTGGCGTCACGCGCTGGACTTCATCGTGGTCAAGGAGGGCACCAGTTTTACCCAGCAAGGGCGGCGGATGGAGGATTTTTATTGCTACAACCTGCCCGTGCTGTCACCCGCTTACGGACAGGTGTGGCGGGTGGTGAATGACGTGCCCGACAATGCCCCTGGCAACGTCAATCTGCAGGCCAACTGGGGCAACCACGTCACCATCCGCCTGGCCAATGGCAAATTCGTGCTGCTGGCCCATCTCAAACCGGCGTCCATCGTTGTTGTTCCTGGTGCCTGGCTCAAGCCGGGCGACTTTATCGGACTGTGCGGCAATTCGGGACGCTCGCCGCAACCGCACTTGCATCTGCATGTGCAGATTTCCGAAGAACCCGGCTCCCCCACCGCGCCTTTTCACCTGTGCAGTGTGATGGTGACGCCACCTTCACAAACCACGCAAACCACGCAAACCACGCAATCCACACAACACCGGCTGGCTACCGTGCCCACAGTGGGCAGCGCACTGTGCACGGCGCTGGAAGGCGATGTGCGCCCCTTGTATCTGCTGCCTGGCCGTGGCCTGGCCTACGCCGTGTCGCACAACGGCGGACATCCTGATTCCTGGCGTGTGTGGTGTGAAATTGACGCACAGTCGCGCCTGAATCTGGTCTCCAGCCGGGGCGCGCGCTGCGCCGTCGAATCCACCTGGGCCGTTTTTGCCTGCTACGCACGCAACGCGGTGAAAGACCCGTGGTTTGACCAATGGCTGCTGGCCTGTGGTTATACCCCGGTGTCGATGCAGGCCACGGCGTGGAGCGACGTCAGTTTGCCCGCCCGTTTTTTACCCATGGCAAGCGCCCGCTGGTGTGCTGCGCTGTTGTGGCCGTGGGCAGCCTTTGCCAGCAGCACGTGCGAGCGGGTCTGGGACGCCGAGCAACAGGCATGGAAACAGCAAACCCGGCACCAGCAACAGCTCACCGGCATTGCATGTACCACAGTGGCGCTGCTCACCCCCCAATTGGGATGTTCCCATATCCATGCCGCAGTGGGGGATGAGCGTTATGTCTTGCAGGCGACCCACAGCTTCCAGCGCTCCGATCTGGGTGTGCCCGCCTGGGAAGTGCCTGTGCGGCTGGCCTCCCTTCCAGGTTGAACCAGGTGGGACAGGCAAGGCATTGTCATTCCCGTGCAGGCTGGATGTGATTCCTGCGGGATCGTCGGAAGGCGCGAATGCGTGGCGCGCACTACTCTATGCAAAAAACATAGCGCCTCCCGCTTGTCGCATAAGGTGTACAGCCAGATTTGCCTTGAATTTTTCCCTTCAAAACAGGTCAAGGCGATGCTGATACCGCCATGAGGCATCAAAACGGGCCGTTTTCGGGTGTATTTTCATGGCAAATCGGGCTGCAAGCCTTATATATCAAGCGGGTGCCGCTATTGTATAAGGAGCGATTTGGCTGGGCGTATCCCGGAGCCTGTCACACATCCACCCGGAAATCAACGCTGGTATGGTCTGCCGTGCTGTCAATCACCAAGTGCACCGTTTTCGTGGCTCCCGCACTCCCACAAAGTGCCGTGCTGTTCCGCTTTAAGTGGTTAGATGCCTATTTCATCAGCAATTGCGATTGCAAACCCAATTCGGGTATTATCGAACCCAATATGGGTACATTAACCAATCTAACTGCGTCTTCTGCGCTCGCAGATGCCCTCTTCCCCAAGGTGCGGCAACGTGTGCTGGCCGTGCTGTTTGGTGCGCCAGACCGCAGCTACTACGCCAACGAGGTGATTGCACTGGCGCAATCGGGCACCGGCGCAGTGCAGCGGGAGTTGGCCGGTTTGTCCGCAGCGGGCTTGCTCACGGTGAGCAAGCAGGGCAACCAGAAACATTACCAAGCCAATGCCAGTGCGCCAGTGTTTGCCGAGCTGCGCTCTATGGTGCTCAAGACCATGGGACTAGCAGATGTTCTGCGCGCTGCGCTTGTGCCATTGTCGGCACAGATAGACACCGCTTTCATCTACGGTTCCGTGGCACGACAGCAAGACACGGCACAGAGCGACGTGGACGTAATGATCGTCAGCAGCACCCTAGGCTATGGCGAGGTGTTTGGTGCGCTGGAAGGCGCTACCGTGTCGCTGGGCCGCAAGGTCAACCCGACGCTGTACACGCCTGCCGATTGGATTAAGCGCATTGAACAAGACAGCGCATTTGTGACCCGCGTAATTCAGCAGCCAAAAATTTGGTTAATCGGAAACGAGGAACAATTCCATGCACCCGGCACTTGAAAATCTGTGTGGCCCCGGCAAACCGCTCAAAGCCGAGGCGCCTGATGCCAACGAGATTGCCGGTTTACTGCGCACCGGCACAGCAAGGCTGCACGATGCCCAAAACACCTCGCTGGCGCTTGAAAGCCGCTTCGACTTGGCCTACAACGCTGCGCATGCCCTGTGCCTGGCGGCGCTGCGGCGCATGGGCTACCGCTCGGGCAACCGCTATATCGTGTTTCAGGTTTTGCCGCACACCCTGGGTCTAGGCCCCGAGGTATGGCGCGTCTTGGACAAGTGCCACAACACGCGCAATCTGGGTGAGTACGAAGGCATGCTTGATGTCGATGAACGATTGATCCATGCGCGGCAAACCTCGCCCTTCAGGGCGGGGTCAAGAGCGCGGACACCGCAGGTGTCCATGTAACAGGTGCGAACCTTTAGTCTGGTTAAAATTACAGTATGCAACGCCTGCAAGCCTTCAAATTCGAGCTGATGCCCAACGGCGAGCAGGAACAAGACATGCGCCGCTTTGCCGGGGCACGTCGGTTTGTCTATAACCGGGCTTTGGACATTCAAAAGGCCAATCACGCGTCGGGTGGAAAGTACATCGGCTATGTGGATATGGCAAATCGACTTCCAGAATGGAAGAAAGAAAAAGAATGGCTCAAGGAGCCTCCTTCCCATGTCTTGCAGCAGTCGCTTAAAGATGCGGATCGGGCCTACAAGAACTTCTTTGAGAAACGTGCGGGCTTTCCACAACCCAAGCGCAAAGGCAAAGGCGACAGTTTTCGGTACCCAGACTCCAAACAGTTTGAGATCGACCAAGACAACAGCCGCATCAAGCTGCCCAAACTGGGCTGGATCAGGTATCGCAACAGCCGGGACATTTCAGGCACGGCCAAAAATATCACTGTCAGTCAGTCTGGTGGCAAGTGGTTCGCAAGTATCCAGACTGAGCGCTCAGTCCTGCAACCCGTGCCAACGGCCACCAGTGCCGTTGGAATCGACATGGGCGTTGTTCGATTTGCAACCATGAGCGATGGCAGCTTCATAGAGCCGCTGGACAGCTTCAAGAAGCACGAGCGGCGCTTGGCAAAGTACCAGCGGCGCATGTGTCGCAAAGTTAAGTTCAGCAAGAACTGGCACAAAGCCAGAAGGAAAGTTCAGAAAATCCACACCCGTATCGCTAACGCCCGCAAAGACTTCCTGCACAAAGAAACAACGACGATCAGCAAAAACCACGCAATGGTCGCTATTGAGGACTTACAGGTTAGCAACATGAGCAAGTCGAGCAAGGGGTCTGCCGAGGAACCGGGTAAAACATCGCGGCCAAGTCGGGGCTGAACAAAGCCATCCTCGATCAAGGCTGGTTCGAGTTTCGCCGCCAGCTTGAGTACAAGCTCAACTGGAGAGGCGCAATACTCATTCCAGTGCCCGCGCACTACACCAGCCAGACCTGTCCGGCCTGCGGCTTTGTGGCCAAAGAGAACCGGCAGACCCAGGCCAAGTTTGTGTGTGTGGACTGTGGCCACGAGGAAAACGCCGATGTGGTCGGCGCGAAAAACATATTGGCGCGGGGATACCGCGTTGCAGCCTGTGGAGAGATTGTCAGACGTGCCAAGGTCGAAAGACCGAAACGCGCTGCCTCTGTGAAGCAGGAACCCACCGAAGTGACTAGGCGTGAGGTAACTCATGTTTAGCGCCGTAGGAATCCCCTGCCTTCAGACAGGGGAGGATGTCAAAGATTGAATGCGCTCCATATCAATGGATTCTACAGAGGGCCAAGCGGCAAGGCGATAGCTGATAACTGCACTACGCAGCCAAATGCGTCGTCGGTCGTCTACCGGCATGGGGGGCTACCCACCGCAGCACCCAAACCCAAAGCAGGCAAGCCCGCGATCAAAACCGCCCACAGACACTGTGCCGGTGAGCGCTTGGTGGAAAGCAAAAAACATAGCTACTCCCGCTTGATACATAAGGCGTACAGCCCGATTTGCCTTGAATTTTGCCCTTCAGAACGGGTTGCGGCGACGCCAGCCGGTGCCATGAGGGGCAAAACGGGCCGTTTTCGGATGTTTTTTCATGCCAAATCCGGCTGTAAGCCCCATGGGATATGCGGGAGCAGCTCTTATATCAGGAGCTATAAGGGGCGCTTTGGCTTCGGGTGGGCGTATCCCGGAGCCTGTCACACATCCACCCGGAAATCGACGCTGGTATGGTTCCCGGCGCTGTCGATCACCAGGAGCACCGGCGATACGCCAAGAAAACCAAAAATGGCACACGAGCGAAAAAACAGACCGTTTCGATTGCCAAACCGAGGATCGCAATGCGCCAAAATGGGGGTTTTGAGGATGGGTCAGGATGCGATACTTGGGGTCGTGCGGTTGGATTTCCTATCCTCCTGAGAACCCCTGGTAGCGGCACACCGTTGTCAGAACAAAAATGAACCCAATGGACAACAAACAAAAACCAATTTCTGAAATCATGACCCGTTCCCTGTGCCAGGTCGGGCCCACGCAAACCGCCATTGACGCCCTGGCGCGAATGCGCAGCAAGTCGGTCAGCTCGGTGCTGGTGGTGGACAATGGTTTCATTTGCGGCATCATTACCGAGCGCGACATCGTGCGTGCCGTGTACAACAACGCCAACCTGAAAACTATGGATTGCTTGGAGATGATGCAATCCCCCGTCATTTCCGTGACCCCTGAAACCCTCTGTCTGGATGCGTACCAACAGATGGCCGGACGCGGCATTCGACACCTGGCGGTGACGGACTCTGCCGGCAAGGTGCTGGGGCTTGCCAGCGAAGGCGATCTCATGCGCGATTTCGGCATCGAGTACTACATGAACTTCAAAACCGTGGGTAGCGTCATGCGCCGCGAGGTATGCCTGCTGACCGAGACCGACCTGATTGCCGACGCGGTCAGACTGATGATCGAGAAGCATCAAAGCTGCGTGCTGATCGTTGACGCCAACCAGCGCCCCATCGGTGTGGTGACCGAGCGTGATGTGGTTCGGCTGTGCGGCGACCATGCGCACTCGGAACGTCTGGTGCTGGGCCAGGTTATGAACGCGCCGGTCAGGGCTGCAAAGCCCGAGGATCTGCTGCACGAGGCCGTGCGCTCAATGGCGGCGAATCATATTCGCCGACTGGTCGTAGTCAACGACGAGGGCGTAGTGTGCGGATTGCTGACGCACCATGAGATCGTCCACGGGCTGGAAATGGACTACGCGCAGCACTTCAAGGCGCTTACCGACCTGCAGTCACGCGGCGCGATGAACTCCAAGCCGGTGATCGACGAAAGATTAATCCTGGCTACCGTGTTACGTTCTTCCAGCGGCACCGCCGTGCTGGCCGCAGACTTAAACTTTCGCATAGCCTATACAACCCCCGCCGTGGTGGGCGTCCTGGGCCTGGATGCCAAGGAAGTCCTGGGACGCGACCTGCGCGAGACACTAAAGCAGGCCGGTTGGCCGGACGCTGATACCGTGCTCTGCGAAGCCGCCTTGAGCGACGGCGCGCAGACGTTCAAGGCTCTGGTGGGCAATATCGAAGTCGCCTTGCGGGTGTTTCTCATGCGCGATGCATACGACAGCCCCTGCGGCTTTCTGGTGCTGGCGCAGCGCGCGCTCACGCAATAGAGGGGCCACTTTGTCCCACAGCCGCATGTTGAAAGTTTGGCATGGCCCGGCAGATGTTGGCTGAAATGCCATTCGGAAAGCAAAAAACATAGCTTCTCCCGCTTGATACATAAGGCGTGCAGCCCGATTTGCCTTGGATTTTGCCCTTCAAAACGGGTTGTAGCGACGCCAGCCGGCGCCATGAGGGGCAAAACGGGCCGTTTTCGGGTGTTTTTACATGCAAAATATGGCTGTAAGCCCGATGGGATATGCGGGAGCAGCTCTTATATCAGGAGCAATAAGGGGCGCTTTGGCTTCGGGTGGGAGTATCCCGGAGCCTGTCACAAATCCACCCGGAAATCGACGCTGGTATGGTTCCCGGCGCTGTCGATCACCAGGTGCGCCGTTTTAACGTGAAACGCCAAGCCCTTCGACTTCGCTCAGGGCACGCAAAGCCGAAGGAAACATGCCCTGAGCGGAGTCGAAGGGCTCAACGGCGCGTTGGTCGAACGGTTTCATGATTCGGGGTGGATGCCAGACCATGAAAGTTAGATCATGTCGTTCTGAAAAACGCCACGGCCTGCACCAGTTCGTTGGCCTGGCTCTTCAGGCTGCTGGCTGCCGCCGCCATTTCTTCCACCAGCGCAGCGTTTTGCTGCGTGGTCTGGTCCATCTGGGCCACGGCCTCGCCGACCTGGGCTACGCCTGTGGCCTGCTCGTTGCTTGCGGAACTGATCTCGCCCATGATGTCCGTTACCCGGCGAATGGAGTTGACTACCTCGGTCATGGTGGCGCCGGCCTCATCGACCAGGGCAGTGCCTTGCTCGACCCGCTCCACACTGGCGTTAATCAGCATCTTGATTTCCCTGGCTGCCTGCGCCGAGCGCCCGGCCAGTGAGCGCACCTCGCTGGCCACCACGGCAAAACCACGCCCCTGTTCACCTGCGCGGGCGGCCTCTACCGCTGCATTGAGCGCCAGGATGTTGGTCTGGAAGGCAATGCCGTCAATGACACTGATGATGTCCGATATCTTGCGCGAGGATTCGTTGATGCCCTTCATGGTCTCCACCACCTGCCCAACCACCATGCCGCCCTTGACGGCGACGGTGGACGCGCTTTGCGCCAACTGGTTGGCCTGGCGAGCGCTGTCGGCATTTTGCTTGACCGTGGCACCCAGCTCTTCCATGGAGGACGCTGTTTGCTCCAGCGCGCTGGCTTGTTGCTCGGTGCGGGCGGACAGGTCGTTATTGCCCTCGGCTATTTCGGCACTGGCAGTGGCCACGCTCTCGGAACCCTGGCGCACCGCCGCCACCACCTTGGCCAGACTGCCACGCATGCCGCCCAGGCTGGCCATCAGGCTGCGCGTATCACCGGGTTTGATGGTGATGGGATGGGCGAAATCGCCCTGTGCGGCGGCGCGGGCCAGTTCAGCGGCGTCCCCTGGCTCACCCCCCAGTTCCTTGAGCAGACCGTTGGAGATCAGGTAACCTATGCCCGCTGCCAGCAGCAGCGCCAGCAACCCCAGGCCGATCATGACGGAGCGAGCCCGGTCATAAGCTGTTTCGCTCACTTTTGCGGCGTCTTCCATCTCCTGGCTTCGGCGCTCAAAATAAATGACCCACCTGTGCTCACAGAAAGCTGACCCACCGGTTGCGCGGCTGTTTGTAACTTGATAGCCTGCAGGAAGCAGAATCGGCGATCATTGGCTCGACCAATGTGCGTGAAGAAGCGACTTCAGTTCATTGAAGAAGCAACCCGTTTGAAGATGAAATTCGGTTACGCAAGCACGGGTTTCCACCCTGGTCGACGATGAGCATGATCACCTTCCGTGATGCTATTCCTGTCTGAATTGATCAAGTTGCGTGATGGATTGATTGCTGCATCCATCACCGTTGTTGATCAAATCGAGCCTCTTGCGTTGTTGGCAGAATACCCGTTTTGATACTTGGTGAACCGGTGTAAGGTGGAACTGAGAGTCAAGACAAATTTTTCAGTTAATTTAAGCTGTTCTCGTTTTGCGTATGCAACTGGATGGCGTTGCCCCGGTTTTTTGTCTTGGTATTGGTCTTCATGGTTTTATTTTCAAATGGCAATTTGGCAAGCGAAGCGCGTCAGGCCCGTGGGCAAGACCCTTGTGGGTAAGTACGGGTGGGAGGCGTGGGATGTGGTCAAGCTGGGCGTTTGCAAGCTTGTCCACATATCCACGCCGACCCCCTATTATCCATCAAGCAGATACTGCACGGCGGTGGTGAGACGGTTTTACTTTGCCTTGGGGCTCGCAGGACTGGTTGAGCTCTGCACAGGTGCTGTGGCAGGTGCGCTGGTGCAAAGATGCACCTTCAATGCGGATGGTGCTGCAGCCGATCAAGCAAGGCATCGACCATCGCCTCGGTGCTCAATATTTCTGACCAACTTATGCTCAACAGAAGCTGACCCACCGACTGCACAGTTGTTTGATTCTGCGAATAGCAATGTGTTCGAAAAATGGAATACTCTTATAAATCAACGGGTTGCTAGTGTTGGCGCGCGCCAACGAGTCCTGATCGGCAACCAATTTCTAGTTGCTTGCAAACACTACCGAGGGTCGGCGATTTCGTAAAAGAGGGTCGTTATGGCTCAAAATTTGTTTGCATGCTCCGGAACCTTTACGATGATACATTCTCAACCGTAAATCTTTCGTTCGTCAACTCTTTTTTTCACTTTCTTGTTTTCTATTGGCGGGATCACCTGTTTATTCAGACGACACGGTATCAATTGTCCAGGCGGGGGTGGGGGTTTTGGTAGTCATTGACTCTTGGTTGTCTTGTCTTTGACTTCCTTTTTAAGAAGGCTGTTCGACAAGCGCAAGCGCGTCGGCCGTAGGCATCTGTCGAGGAGCGGGGGCAAACCACGTACCCGCAGGGCTGTTCACAGTCTTGTCCAGTGGGCAGGTGGTTTGTCCACGGCGGACGGGTGCATCACTACATCCCAGCCGCCCCAGCCAAAGTCAGTGGGTCAATTCCAGTGAGCAGAGGTGGGTCAGTTTCCGTGAGCGCCAAAGCCTGGCGCTGCAGCCCGGACATGTTAGACACTGCTGCCTTATACGCCTCCAGGATCGGGCGCAATTTACTGCCAAGGTAGTTCCTGGCCTCATCCGCCTTACCGGCGGTGATCAGCGCCATGAGTGCATCGTGTCCGGCAAGGTATTTGGCGCGGGTATCCTTGATGCTTTGCAGCGCCGCTTTGCCTTCGCCCTGAGTCTCGATTTGTTCCAGTAATTCGATGTTCTTGTCAATGACCTGACGTGACTGGGCAATGGTCTCCAATTGTTTTTGGTGATCCGTTGCGTCCGGATTGAGCATCACGTTATACAAGGCAATCGCAACGATGTCGGTCTGGTTCAATATGGTGTGGGAGGCATCCAGCGTGGGTACATGCTCATCCACAATTTCAGTGCTGCCGTGGTAAATGCGCGCCATGGAGGTCAAGCCAATCAACACAATAACCACCAGGAGCGCGCACACCACGCCAAACCCGGCAGCAAGCCGCGTGCGGACTTTCCAACTTGAGATATTCATGATTTCTTCCAGTCAATTTTTATCAATTCGGTACGATGGCGCACATATTTTCAATGCTTGGGAAGCATAGCTGGATTTTCACTTCGGCGCAGCCGCTGGTCGCCATAGCCACATCCTGGCTAAAACCCGATAACGGGCCTTATTGCACTGCATGGCAGGCAAACGAGGGTGCCAAAAAGCCCGTCGAACCAGCCCTGCCTGGGCAGCACCCTCTCCCGCACCATGTGGTACATGTCTTCGTTCACGGCATGGAGAAAATCATGCGGTGTCGGGCATAGATAAAACAGCAGCAGCAGGATCGCGTACAGCGCCACGGTGCCCAGGGGATTGTCGAAGCTGCCCAGATTGAGGGCGCTGCCGAAAGATTTCTTGAGACTTGCGCCCAGGAGGTTCACGCTGTAGATTTCATCCAGCACGAGATGCACCACGAAACCCGCCGACACAAAGATGCCGCAGCCCCAGGCATGCAGAGCGCTCGCACCAAACATGCGATGGGCCAGCAATGTGGTCGCCAGACCAAAACAGATGCCTGCGGGGATCGAATGAATCAGGCCCCGATGCACGGTGAAGTGGACGAACAGATTGAGCAAACCGTAGCGCATACCCACAAAACAGGCGATCCAGAGAATGACCAGTTCGACCAGGGAATAACGCTGGCTCAAGGCAAACACCAACAGAAAACCACTCATCACGGCCAGTACATTGAAGGCGACGCGAATGGGAATGGAATTGGGCGAGTCAATGTCGGGGAGCAGTCCACCAATCACACCCAGGATAAAGTAAAGCACCACTGCCTGATGGGTCGCAACCCCGGTCATCACCAGGCAGGTGGCGGCAACGCCGCTGACCCCTGCGGCCCCCATCAGATGCATATTGAAATTTGCCACGGGCCGAATATTCGTTCTTCTTTGGTTTTCAAAGCGGTTTACGCGCGTTCATCTCCCGCTTGTGCAGGCACATCCGGCACCAGACCCAGATAGTGATCAAAGTCACTGCGCTTGCCACGGCTTGCTTCTGCCTTGAGAAAATCGAGCGTCAGGACGGATGCCATTTTTTCAGACGCGGCGCTGGCGATGAACTGGTTCACTGAAACGTCATCCCGAGCGGCCAGTTCCTTGATCTTTTGGTGGACAGAGTTTGGCAAACGAATGGTTATTGCGACCATGATCAGTTCCTCAACAAATTCAAGAAATCAGCGGGTTTGATGGCTTGCACCTTCAGTTCCGACACACGGCGAAAATCCTTGACATTGTGTGTCACGATGTACCGACTGCCCGATGCAACCGCACTCCGTTACGCGAACGCGCTGCGGACACCAGGACGGAAGTATCCAGAACAATTCTCACGGTGGTTTTCAAGAAAAAATGGTTTTATTGGCGTAACCAAATTTTAACGTTGGCGTGCGGAGCGGATGAATATTCTTGTTCACTGGCCGAAACCATGCGGGGCCACGCGAGTCCATGATTCTCCTGATTCCATAGCTGTCCCCGCACATCCCGCAAGCGCAAACGGCGGATTTTGCCATTGGAAAATGGTGTTACCCGATCAGCCTTTCGGGTGCGTATACGTTGCCTTGTACCTTGCTGGCACCTCAAATGGCTGCAACCTGGCCGCAAGCGACAGCACGAGCAGCACGGAAACTGCCACGCCAACGAGCACGGGCAGGCCAATTGCCAGCCTGCGCATCCCGGCGGTCGCGGATTGAAGTTGCCAATACACGGCGCAGCCAAAATGGGTGAAAAGCGCCAGGACGGCCAAAAAATAGTACGGCACGAAGAAAAACCCGTACGGCGGAACGTGCATGCCAGCGGCTGCGTAGTAGAAGTTCGTGTCGAGTGCGAGGACCGTCCGGCCAAAGACCACTGCACTGACATGTACGGCCAGGAAAAACGCGAGCACGGTGCCCGAAATGGCTTGCATCCAGGCAACGGCGCCGGTCCTTTGCTTCCATCCGCGCATGACAAGCCAAAGACCGCTAACGACCTGGAAAGCAACGCAGAACAGGAGAAGGCTCTCAACGACGGGTTGCCTGTAGACCTTGCGCGCCAGCTCCATGAAAGCGATGTGCTCAGGGATGCCGACCAGTGACCACAGGTGGTTGGTGATGTGCACCAACGCGAACAGTCCCACCACGACTGCCGATGACCGATGAAGTGTTCGCAGGGACATACGCCAGGGCTCAACTCAACACGAGCAGGAACCCCACGCCAAACACGATGCCAAAGTACGCCGAGGCTGCGGTAAGCGTGGTGCGAAATTTGGAGGCTTTTGCTCGAATGGTGTTCATAATTCTCCTGATTCAATAGCTGCAGACGCACATTTTATGAGGCTTTCCGGCTATTTTTCCATAAAAACGCACAGGCAAATGATGTTCACGGACGCTCCCACGCCTCAACTTCACCGGCGCGGACCGTGAACAAGGGGTGTGGTTCTGGTGCTTCAGTGCTGTCGAGTAATTTCAGGTGCAGAACAGGGGAGCGTTTCTGTAGTTTGGCCAGGAGATGCGCCCACTCGTAAGCCATCTGGCCGGAGGTGACCGTGAGGGTCAGCGTCAACGCTGGCGCGTTTTGCGGTGATGTGAATTTGCTCTTGTCGAAGGAATACCCGCGCAATTCGGCTTCGGCATGAACAGCCTTTAGGTACAGCGCGATGGCATCCAGCGGTGCTGCGTGGCCGCGAAAGCGCTCCAGTTGCGGATGATTGCGATAGCCACGTGTCTCACCACGCAGAACCGCCTGCGCGAGCAAGGCTTCCCGCCACAGGGCGACCAGACCTTGGGGATCAAGGTATTTGGGATGCAATGACCAGAGGCGCATACGCTATGTGCTGCTAGTTTGCTATAAAAATCTACAAAACCCTGCGCCCCAGCAATCCGCCTATGCAGCGCACCAGCCACTTGGGGGTGGCGCGCGAGGCGATCATGGCTGCCTGGTTGACGATGCCGGGCACGCAGATGGCATCTCCCTGCATGCAGGCGGCAAAGGCCATGTCGGCTACCTGCTGTACGTCACCGACCAGAAATCCTGGCAATTGGTGCAACTTGTCGTTGGCGCTGGCCGCCTGGGTCAGCATGTTGGTGGCGGTGATGCCGGGGCACAGCGCGGTGACGGTAACACCAGTGCCACGCAGTTCCTCGGCCAGCGACTCGGACAGCGATAACACGTAGGCCTTGCTGGCGGCATAGCTGGCCAGCGAGGGCACCGGCTGAAATGCCGCGATGGATGCCACATTCAGCACCCGCCCGGCACCACGCTCCACCATGCCCGGAACGAAGGCACTGAGCATGGCAGTCAGCCCGGAAATGTTCAGGTCAATGATGTTCTGGTGGACTGCAGGATCCATGGCGGTGAATGCGCCTTGCTCCAGCACGCCCGCGCAATTGACCAGCACGTCCACGTTGTGGTGCTTGCGCGCTAGCGTAGCCAGCAATTGCGCCGCTGCACCCGGTTTGGACAGGTCGGCTGCCTGCACACTGACTGCCACGCCGTATTGGCTGGCAAGGCTGGCGGCCAGGGTTTTCAGTTTGTCCTCGCTGCGCGCCACCAGAATGACGTCGTGCCTGGCGGCTGCAAAACAGCCCGCCAGTGCCTCCCCGATGCCGGACGATGCGCCGGTAATCAATGCGACTGGATTGGAAGATGAGGAAGTGGTAGAAGCTGTGCTTTTCTTTGGCATGGCGAGCCCTTTGATAGGGAAAGATGGATAGGAGCGCCCAAGAGCGTGCGTTCAAGTATGGCACACCCTGGGTACGCCTGGGGACATCAGCGCCGTACTGTGCCTTTGCCCTACTCGCTTAGAATTGCCGCTCCCTTATGCACACCATATTCTTCTCTCCCTTTCAAAACCTCCGTACAGCAAAGGCTGCGCCATGACCGGCTGGCAGATGCTGCTGTACAAGGAAGTGCTGCGCTTTTGGAAAGTGGCGTTCCAGACTGTCGCCGCGCCCGTGTTGACGGCCATGCTGTATCTGCTGATATTTGGCCATGTGCTCGAAGACCATGTGAAGGTGTACGACAGCGTGCGCTATACCGCTTTTCTGGTGCCGGGACTGGTGATGATGAGCATCCTGCAAAATGCCTTTGCCAACAGTTCCTCGTCGTTGATTCAAAGCAAGATCATGGGCAATCTGGTGTTTTTGCTGCTCACGCCCTTGTCACACCGGCACTGGTTTGTGGCCTATGTAGGCTCCAGCATTGTGCGTGGCCTGGTGGTGGGTGCCGGGGTGTTTGTGGTGGCCATCTTTTTTGCGCCTTTGACTTTTGTGGCGCCGGTGTGGATTGTGGTGTTTGCCATGCTGGGTGCTGCACTCATGGGCGCTTTGGGTTTGATTGCCGGTTTGTGGGCTGAAAAGTTTGACCAGTTGGCGGCGTTTCAGAATTTCATCATCATGCCCATGACGTTTTTGAGTGGCGTGTTTTACTCCATCGGCTCGCTACCGGCGTTCTGGCAGGCCGCAAGCCACCTGAACCCCTTCTTTTACATGATCGACGGATTCCGCTATGGTTTTTTTGGCCAGAGCGATGCCTCGCCCTGGTTGAGTCTGGGAATCGTGGGCGCGGCCTTGCTCGTCACCAGCGCGCTGGCCATGTACCTGCTGCGCATTGGCTACAAAATCCGTAGCTGATCCTCCTATACCTCCCCATACCTTTAACGCTATTAACGACGAGCACCCCATGACCGCCATGACCGCTGAAGAATTGCAGGCTCTTATTGCCGCCGGATTACCCTGTACCCACTGCGCGGTGGAAGGCGATGGCCGCCACTGGTACGCTACGCTGGTGTCCAGCGCATTTGAGGGTCTGCGCGCTATCCAGCGCCACCAGCGGGTCTACGCCACCTTGGGCAATCGCATCACAAGCGGCGAAGTCCACGCCCTGTCGATGAAGACCTTTACGCCCGCCGAATGGGCGGTAACACAAGAAACATAGGCAACCAAATTTCGGGAGATATGTATGTTCAGAACCTCTGCTGCGCTATTCTCGCTGCTTACTCTCCTGGTGGGCTGCTCCAAACCCGTCCCGAATGAGGAGCCGATCCGGGCGGTGAAAGTGGTCACCGTGGGGGTCGATACCATGCGCTCGGGGGCCGAGTTTGCGGGCGAGGTGCGCGCCAGGGTCGATTCCCGGCTGGGGTTTCGGGTGGCGGGCAAGTTGATGCGGCGCCAGGCGGAGCTGGGGCAACGGGTCAAAAAAGGCGATACCCTGGCACAGCTTGACCCGCAAGACTTCCTGCTGGGGCTGCAATCGGCCAAGGCACAACTGGCTCAAGCCACGACCAACCGCGATCTGGCCGCAGCGGACTTCAAACGTTTCCAGGAGTTGCGCGCGCAAAACTTCATCAGCAGCGCCGAGCTGGAGCGGCGCGAGGCCGCACTGAAAGCCGCGCAGGCCCAGGTGGACCAGGCCCAGGCGCAAGGAACGGTACAGGGCAATCAGGCGGCCTATACGACCTTGCTAGCCGATGTCTCGGGCGTGATTACCGCCGTGGAAGCCGAACCGGGTCAGGTGCTGATGGCCGGGACACCCGTGGTGCGCATCGCGCAGGATGGCCCCAGGGATGTGGTGTTTGCGGTGCCCGAAGACCGGGTGGGGATGGTGGAGACCGGCTCCAAGGTGGACATACACGCCTGGGGTTCGGATACATCCATCCAGGGCCAGGTCCGCGAGGTGGCCGCCAGTGCCGACCCCGTGACACGGACGTTCATTGTCAAGGTGTCCATGGACCCGCAAAGGGACTTGCCGCTGGGCAGCACCGTCTCGGTTGCGCCCCACGCCCTGAGTCTGCGTGGTATTTCCGTCATCAAACTGCCCACCAGCGCCTTGCGCCAGGACGGAAAATCCACCGCCGTATGGGTGCTTGACCCCTCCAGCATGACCGTCAAGCTCCAGCCTGTGCTTGTTGCCACCGCCGATGGCAACGAGGTGGTGCTGACGGAAGGTCTGCTGCCGGGCATGCAGGTGGTGATTGCAGGTGCACATGTGCTCTCGCCCGGTCAGAAAGTGACACTTTATAAGGAAAAACCGGCGACGGTTCCCGTGGATAGGGCGGGTACAGCTATTAAAGGAGTAGCGACTCCATCAGAGCCAGAAACTGCCGCCAGCGGCCAGAAGAAGTGAACAAAGTGAGAAGTGGCATGCGCGACCAACACCTGCATCCCGAAAAGGGTTTTAACCTATCGCGTTGGGCGGTAAACCATGCGCCGTTGACCAAATTCCTGATGATCGTGCTGATGCTGCTGGGTGGAGCTGCCTACTTTCAGCTCGGCCAGGATGAAGACCCGCCGTTTGTGTTTCGCCTGATGGTGGTGCGCGCCTTCTGGCCGGGTGCCAGCGCGCAGCAGATGGCCGAGCAGGTGGCAGACAAGATCGAGCGCACCTTGCAGGAAGTGCCCAACGCCGACAAGATTCGCAGCTACTCCAAGCCCGGTGAGACCACCATTTTGTTCCAGGTCAAGGACTCCACGCGCGGCACGGACGTGTCCAACACCTGGTACACGGTGCGCAAGAAGGTGGGCGACATGCGTTTTAGCCTGCCCGGCGGTGTGCAAGGCCCGTTTTTCAACGACGAGTTTGGCGATGTCTATGGCGTGATTTATGCGCTGCAGGCCGATGGTTTCAGCGATGCCGAGGTCAAGACCGTGGCCGACGAGGTGCGCCAGAAGTTGTTGACCGTCAAGGATGTCAACAAGGTGGAACTCTTTGGCGTGCAGGACGAAAAACTCTATATCGAGATTTCGCAAAAACGCCTGGCGCAAATGGGGCTGGACCTGAACCAGGTGTTCGCACAGTTGAACCAGCAAAATGCCATTGAAGGCGCCGGCACGATGCAAACGCCACTGGATGTGCTGCAAGTGCGCGTGAGCGGGCAGTTCGAGGCGGAGGATGAGCTGCGCGCCATGCCGATTCGTGGCGCCTCCGGCAACCAGCTGCGCCTGGGCGATATTGCCGAAATCCGGCGCGGCTACATCGACCCGGCGCAGGTCAAGGTGCGCTTTCAGGGGCAACAGGTCATTGCCCTGGGCGTTTCCATGAACAAGGGTGGCGACATCATCGCCATGGGCCGCGCACTGAAAGCGACGACCCAGGCAATTGGCAAGACGCTGCCCGCTGGCATCCGCCTCATCGACGTGCAGGACCAGCCGACGGCCGTGGCCCGCTCGGTCAATGAATTCGTGGCGACTCTGGTCGAGGCGATCATCATCGTGCTGGGGGTGAGTTTTGTCAGCCTGGGGCTACGCAAGCGCATCCATGCTGGCCACTGGTACACGCGCTACTCCGTCGATCTACGCCCTGGGCTGGTGGTGGGCATCACCATCCCGCTGGTGCTGGCCGTCACCTTTTTGGGCATGTATTACTGGGGCATCGGTCTGCACAAGATTTCACTGGGCTCGCTCATTATTGCACTGGGGCTGCTGGTGGACGATGCCATCATCGCCGTGGAAATGATGGTGCGCAAGATGGAAGAAGGCTACGACAAGGTGCGCGCAGCCACCTTTGCCTACGAAATCACCGCCATGCCCATGCTGACCGGCACCTTGATTACCGCCGTGGGCTTTTTGCCCATCGGCATGGCGCGCTCGGCTGTGGGGGAATACACCTTTGCGATTTTCGGTGTCACGGTGCTGGCGCTGGTCTTGAGCTGGATTGTCTCGGTGTTCTTCGTGCCCTACATGGGAACGGTGCTGCTCAAGGCCAAGCCCAAGGGCATGGGTGAGCAGCCGCATGAGTTGTTCGACACCCCGTTTTACAACGGCTTTCGCACCATGGTGAATGGGTGTGTGCAGCACCGCTGGATCACCATTGGCGCCACGCTGCTGCTTTTTGCGCTGGGTATTGTGGGCATGGGCAAGGTGCAGCAGCAATTCTTCCCCGACTCGTCGCGCCCCGAAATCCTGCTGGATGTCTGGTACGCCGAAGGCACGTCGTTTGCGGCCAACGAAGCAACGACCAAACGCATCGAAGCACGCTTGATGCAAGAAGCCGAAGTCGAAAACGTGACCACCTGGGTGGGCTCGGGCGTGCCGCGCTTTTATTTGCCGCTGGATGCCATTTTTCAGCAAACCAACGTGTCGCAATTCATCATCCTGCCCAAGGAACTGAAATTGCGCGACCCCCTGCGCATTCGCTTGCCGGCACTCCTGGCACAGGAGTTCCCCGAGGTACGCGCCCGGATCAAGATACTGCCCAACGGCCCGCCCGTGCCCTACCCCGTGCAGTTCCGGGTGGTCGGGGGTGACCCCACGACGCTGCGTGCGCGCGCCGATGAGGTCAAGGCCATTTTGCGCGCCAGCCCCAACATGCGCGGCGTGAACGACAACTGGAACGAGTCGGTCAAGGTACTGCGTCTGGAGGTGGACCAAGCCAAGGCGCGCGCGCTGGGTGTGAGCAGCCAGTCGATAGCCCTGTCCTCGCGCACCATTTTGTCGGGTACGACGGTCGGGCAGTACCGCGAAGGCGACAAGCTGATTGAAATCGTGCTGCGCCAGCCGCTGGATGAGCGCAGCGCCATCACCGACATCGGCAACGCCTATTTGCCCACGGCCAGCGGCAAATCCATCCCCTTGACCCAGATTGCCAAGCCCAGCTTCAACTGGGAGCCCGGCGTGCTCTGGCGTGACCGCCGCGACTATGCGATTACCGTGCAGGGCGATATTGTCGAAGGCCTGCAGGGTGCAACCGTCACCGCTGAACTCTTGCCCAAACTGCGGGAACTGGAAGCCAGTTGGCAAGCCAGGGGCTGGACGGCCCACCGCATCGAAGTGGCTGGCGCGGTGGAAGAAAGCAGCAAAGGCTCCTCCTCCATCCTTGCGGGTCTTCCCACCATGCTGTTCATCACCTTCACCCTGCTCATGCTGCAATTGCACAGCTTCAGCCGCGCCATGCTGGTGTTTTTGACCGGCCCGCTGGGCGTTGCCGGTGTGGCGGCAGCGCTTTTGATATCGGGTCGGCCTTTCGGCTTTGTCGCCCTGCTGGGCGTGATTGCCCTGATGGGCATGATCCAGCGCAATTCGGTGATTCTGATTGATCAGATTGAGCAGGACCGCGCGGCGGGCGTGCCGACCTGGGACGCCATCGTCGAGTCCACCGTGCGTCGGCTGCGCCCCATCGTGCTTACCGCTGCTGCAGCCGTTCTGGCCATGATCCCACTGTCACGCTCGGTATTCTGGGGCCCCATGGCGGTTGCCATCATGGGTGGCCTGATTGTGGCCACGGTTCTGACCCTGCTGGCACTGCCCGCCATGTATGCCGCCTGGTTCAGGGTGACGAAAGCACATTAAGGTATGATAAGGTAATACCTTTTGATACTTTGGGTGTTGCTATGGCTGTTACTGCAATTCGCCCTGTGGCGATCAAGATCGACGAGGAAACGAAAGCCCGTGTGAAGCGCCTAGCTGATGCGCGTCATCGCACGCCACACTGGCTGATGCGCGAGGCGATCATCCAGTATGTCGAGCGCGAGGAAAAACGGGAGGCATTCCGCCAGGCAACACGCGATGCTTGGGAAGAGTACCGCACTACCGGACTGCATGTAAGCTCTGACGAGGCTGATGTCTGGCTATCCAGGCTCGAACAAGGCAACGACACCGATCCACCGCAATGTCACTCCTGATCTGGGCACCCTCGGCGCTACTGGATGTGCAGCGCCTCTATCGCTTCCTGGCTCCAAAAAACCTCGATGCCGCCAAGCGGGCAGCGAAGTCCATTCGCCAAGGGGTAAGGTTGCTGGGGCAACAGCCCGGCATCGGTCGCCCAATAGAGGGCATGCCAGACGAATTCCGCGAGTGGATCATCGACTTCGGGGACAGTGGCTACGTGGCGCGCTACCGTATCGACCTGGATACAGTCACGATCCTTGCTGTGCGACACCAAAAAGAGGCGGGAGTTATTCCATTCTCCTGACGCAGGACATGCAGCATGCCGCATGGAAAGGCGCTGGCGATGCAAAATTGGGCTGTACCGCTTGTGCAGCGTGCGGGGGCAGCTATGTTTTTGGGAGTTTTATGAACAAGCGAGGTGAACATGAACACGCAATTAAAGCAACGCATTGACGAAACAGTGGCGCAATTGACGGAGCAGCGTCAGGCCGAGGTACTGGACTTTGCCGAGTTTTTGCGCGCACGCGACCAGGCAGCAGCGCAAAGAAAAATGGATGAAGGCGTGGCGCTTATGCGTGAGATCATTCAATCGCCACCGAAGGCGCGGTTGAGTGCGCTGAAATTGGACTTAACTGGCTTCAAATTCAACCGGGACGAAGCCAATGAGCGCTAGAGCGGTTTTTCTCGACACCAACATCATCTCGTCTCTTGTCGGCTCTTAACGATGAATGAATAAACAATGGATAAACTTCTGATTCGCGCCAACGGCCCCTTGCATGGCGAGGTGCCGATTTCCGGCGCTAAAAATGCGGCCTTGCCTGAACTGTGTGCCGCCCTGTTGACGGACGAGAGCGTGACCTTGCGCAATGTGCCGGGTCTGCGCGATGTGTCCACCATGCTCACATTGATTCGCAACATGGGCGTACAGGCCGAGCACAACGCCGACGGCACGGTGCGGCTGGATGCCAGCGCCTTGAGCTCACCTGAAGCGCCTTATGAGCTGGTCAAGACCATGCGCGCGTCGGTGCTGGTGCTGGGGCCTTTGCTGGCGCGCCATGGCGAGGCCACGGTGTCACTGCCCGGAGGCTGCGCCATTGGCTCGCGCCCGGTGGACCAGCACCTCAAGGGGCTTTCGGCAATGGGCGCCGAGATTCGCGTCGAGCATGGCTACATGATCGCGCATTTGCCCAAGGGCCGCACCCGGCTGCACGGCGCGCGCATCGCAACCGACATGATTACCGTGACCGGCACCGAAAACTTTCTGATGGCAGCAAGTCTGGCCGAAGGCGAGACCATTCTGGAAAACGCGGCGCAGGAGCCGGAAATTCCCGATCTGGCGGAAATGCTGATCCAGATGGGGGCAAAAATCGAGGGCCACGGCAGCAGCCGCATCCGCATCCAGGGCGTGGAGTCGCTGCGGGGCTGCACGCATACGGTGGTTGCCGACCGGATCGAAGCGGGCACCTTCCTGTGCGCTGTAGCGGCGACAGGTGGCGACGTGGTGTTGAAAAACGGCTGCATTGACCATCTGGATGCCGTGGTCGAAAAACTGCGCGATGCGGGGGCTACCGTCAGCGCCGTGCCGGGCGGCATCCGGGTGCAGTCACAGGGCAGACTCAAGGCGCAGAGTTTTCGCACCTCGGAATACCCCGGTTTCCCAACCGATATGCAAGCCCAGTTCATGGCGCTCAACTGCATTTCACACGGCAACAGCCGTGCGACAGAGACCATTTTTGAAAACCGCTTCATGCACGTCAATGAGCTGGTGCGGCTGGGTGCCACTATCCAGATAGACGGCAAGGTGGCGGTGGTGGAAGGCGTGGAACGCTTATCGGGTGCCACCGTCATGGCGACTGATCTGCGCGCTTCGGCCAGTCTGGTGATTGCCGGTCTGGTGGCCGACGGCGAAACAGTCGTGGACCGCATCTACCATCTGGATCGCGGCTATGACCACATGGAAGCCAAGCTGCGCGGCATCGGCGCCGACATTGAGCGCATCCGATGATGTGCGCGTAATGTACGAGTAATGCCATGCCCAACATTGCCAGGAAACTACCTATTCCCATCCACGAGTACCTGGAAGGCGAGTTGGTCAGTGATGTGAAATACGAATATGCCAACGGCGCGGTGTACGCCATGACGGGTGCCAGGCGGGCGCATAACCTCATCAGCATGGCGCTTGCCAATCTTCTGTACAACCACTTGCGTGGCACGCCATGCCAGGTCTTTGGTTCCGACATGAAAGTCGGCATCCTGACCCAGACGGATACCTTTTTTTACTACCCGGATGTCCATGTGAGCTGTGAAAAAAACGGCCACGATCTTTACAACCAGGAGCCAACGCTCATCGTGGAGGTGTTATCCAACGCGACCGAGCGCAGGGACCGGGCAGAAAAATTCCATGATTACCGCAAACTGGCCAGTCTGGAAGAGTATGTTCTGGTAACGCAGGATTCGCAACGGGTTGAGATTTACCGCAAGCGCAGCGGATGGGACCTGGAGTTATGGGGCGCGCAAGACCGTTTTTTACTGGAGTCCGTGGATTTGCATCTGGCTGTTGCGGATGTGTACCAGGACATCGTGTTGTGATCCAAGGCCCGATAATCACGCCATGAACGCAAATCCCATGATGACCATGATTACCCTGGCGCTGTCCAAAGGACGCATTTTTGAAGAAACCCTGCCACTCTTGGCCGCTGCCGGCATCGAAGTGCTGGACGACCCGGAAAAGTCGCGCAAACTGATTCTGACGACCAATATGCCTGACGTGCGCCTGCTGGTCGTGCGCGCCACCGACGTGCCACCCTATGTACAAAACGGTGGCGCCGACATGGGCATTACCGGCAAGGACACCTTGCTGGAGCATGGCATGGACTGGGGCGGTGCCACGGGCACGGGTTTGTACCAGCCGCTGGACCTGCAGATTGCCAAATGCCGCATCAGCGTGGCGGTACGGGCGGATTTTGACTACGCCAACGCCGTGCGCCAGGGTGCGCGCTTGCGGGTAGCCACCAAATACGTGGCCATTGCACGCGAATTCTTTGCCACCAAGGGCGTGCACGTGGACCTCATCAAGCTCTATGGCAGCATGGAGCTCGCTCCCCTGGTCGGCATGGCCGATGCGATTGTGGACCTGGTGTCCACCGGCAGCACGCTCAAGGCCAACCAGTTGATCGAGGTTGAGCACATCATGGACATCAGCTCGCATCTGGTGGTCAACCAGGCAGCGCTCAAGCTCAAGCGCGCGCGCATCCGCGCCATTATTGATGCTTTTTCCGGAGCGCTTGTACTATGACTTTAATAGCTTCCCCCGCACGTCTGACAAGCGCAGATGGCCAATTTGATGCCCAACTGCAGGAGCGCTTGCACTGGGCGGCGGACACCGATGCCGCCATCGAGCAGCGCGTGGCCGACATTGTGCGCGACGTGCAGACGCGCGGTGATGCAGCCGTTCTGGAATACACCGCACGCTTTGATGGTCTGACTGCTACCAGCGTGTCGGCGCTGGAACTGACACAGGCCGAACTCAAAGCCGCGTTCAACAGCCTGCCCGCCGCCCAGCGGGAAGCCTTGCACGCTGCGACCCGGCGTGTGCGCAGCTACCACAAGGCACAAAAGAAAGCCTGTGGTGAGAGCTGGAGTTACCTGGATGAAGACGGCAACCGGCTGGGGCAGAAAGTCACGCCGCTGGATCGCGTTGGCATTTATGTGCCCGGTGGCAAGGCCGCTTACCCATCGAGCGTGCTGATGAATGCGATTCCGGCGCACGTGGCCGGGGTGGATGAAATCATCATGGTGGTGCCCACGCCCAAGGGCGAGAAGAACCCGCTGGTGCTGGCCGCCGCGTATATAGCCGGTGTCACGCGCGCCTTCACCATCGGCGGCGCGCAGGCTGTGGCTGCCCTGGCCTACGGTACGGCTACCGTCCCGAAGGTGGACAAGATCACCGGCCCCGGCAATGCCTATGTCGCCTCAGCCAAGCGCCGCGTGTTTGGCACGGTGGGTATCGACATGATTGCCGGCCCGAGCGAAATTCTGATTCTGGCTGACGGTAGCACCCCGGCGGACTGGGTGGCGATGGATTTGTTCAGCCAGGCCGAGCACGACGAACTGGCGCAAAGCATTCTCTTGAGCCCGGATGCAGCCTATCTGGATGCGGTGCAGGCGTCCATCCACCGCTTGCTGCCGGGCATGCCGCGCGCTGCCATCATTGCCCAGTCGCTCAACGGGCGTGGTGCGCTGATCCACACCCGCAGCATGGAAGAAGCCTGCACGATTGCCAACCGCATTGCGCCGGAGCATCTCGAAATCTCCAGCCACGAACCCCAGCGCTGGGAGCCGCTGCTCAAACATGCTGGCGCCATTTTTCTGGGTGCTTACACCAGCGAGGCACTGGGAGACTACTGCGCTGGCCCCAACCACGTGCTGCCCACCAGCGGCACAGCGCGTTTTTCCAGCCCATTGGGGGTCTATGACTTCCAAAAACGCTCCAGCATCATCGAAGTCAGCCAACAAGGTGCTCAGGTGCTCGGGCCGATTGCTGCCGAGCTGGCCTACGGCGAAGGCTTGCAGGCGCACGCGCAGGCCGCGCAGATGCGTATGCATATACGGACATGAAAGGCACTATCGACATGGCTTCCAAAATACTCACCATCGCCACGCGCGAAAGTCGGCTTGCCTTATGGCAAGCGCAGCACGTCAAGGCCTTGCTCGAACAGCAAGGCCATAGCATTGCGCTGCTGGGCATGACGACCCAGGGCGATCAGATTCTGGACCGTTCCTTGAGCAAGGTCGGCGGCAAGGGATTGTTTGTCAAGGAGCTGGAAGTCGCGCTGGAAGAAGGACGCGCCGATCTGGCCGTGCACTCGCTCAAGGACGTTCCCATGGAGTTGCCACAAGGCTTCAGTCTGGCATGTGTGCTGGAGCGCGAAGACCCGCGCGATGCCTGGGTGTCGAATCACTATGCTGCGCTATCCGATTTGCCCACCGGGGCGGTCGTCGGCACCTCCAGCCTGCGCCGGGTGGCCTTGCTGCGCGCCATGCGCCCAGACCTGAAAATCGAGGCTTTGCGCGGCAATCTGGATACCCGTCTTAAAAAACTCGATGACGGTCAATACGACGGTATTGTGCTGGCCGCAGCCGGACTCAAGCGCCTGGGGTTGGCAGCGCGCATACGCAGTGCCTTCGCACCGGAGCAGATGCTGCCCGCAGCGGGTCAGGGCGCGCTCGGCATCGAGATACGTTCAGACCGTAGCGAGGTGCTGCAGATTTTGCAACCCCTTATGCACCAGCCAACCTGGCTGGCAGTGTCTGCCGAACGCGCAGTCAGCCGGGTGATGGGTGGGAGCTGCTCCATGCCGCTGGCCGCGTATGCCACGCTGCAAGATTCCCTGCTGCACATGGATGCCGTCTGGGGCGACCCCGAAGGGCACTTGCCGCTGGTGCGCGCGCAAGCCCAGGGCATCGTTGCAGACGCGCATGCCGCAACCCGATTGGGCGAACAAGTGGCCCGCCAACTGCAGATAGGGGTGCAGCGGCAAACCGCTGGATCGGAACCGTAAGCCTATGCCCGTCATCGTTACCCGCCCCACTACGGAAGCCCGCAAATGGCTGGATGGTTTACGCCATGCTGGTTTCGATGCGCGCGCCCTTCCGCTTATTGCCATCTCGCCAGCGCCAGACCCGGCTGTCGTGCGCGCGGCCTGGGAGCGCATCGAAAGCTTTGATGCTGTCATGTTTGTCAGTGCCAACGCAGTGGCCCAGTTTTTTGCATTAAAACCGGCACAATCCGCCGTATTCAATGCGGATGCAGCTATTAAAACAAGAGCATTTGTCACCGGACCCGGCAGCCTGTCTGCCTTGCAGCGTGTGTGCGTCGATGCCCGGTATATCGACGCACCCGATCCCGACTCCGGGCAGTTTGACTCGGAGGCGCTGTGGGCAGTGGTGGCACACCGGGTGCAGCCTGGTTTTCGGCTGCTGGTGGTGCGCGGCACGCATGCACAAACACACACACCTTCAGAAAACGCAGCAGAAGACGGTGTTGACGTTGGCATTGGCCGGGACTGGTTTGCCGAACAAGTCCGTGCAGCCGGTGGGGAGGTCGAATTTGTTGTGGCTTATCAACGTACTCTTCCCCTCCTGACGGATCAGGAGCTGGCACTGGCGCAACAAGCAGCAGTGGACGGTTCGGTCTGGTTATTCAGCAGCTCGGAAGCGATTGACAACCTGGTGCGCGTCTGTCCGAACCAATCCTGGGGCCAGGCCAAGGCGTTGGTGACACACCCTCGCATTGCCAGAACTGCCCGGGAAGCCGGTTTTGCTGTTGTATTGGAGTCACGCCCCACCCTTGCAAGCTTGATGGCATCGATAGAATCGCTGCAATGAATACCGCCGCCCCCGATGCGCAGCCCGTTGCTGTAAGCAACGACGCTCCGCTACCAGCACCTTTGCCACATCCACGCCGCGCTGCCGTGCCCGTTTTGCTGTGGGGCATTGCATTGGTGGCTGCAGTGGCGCTGGTCTTGAGTGCTTTGCTGTGGCAAAAACTGAGTTCCATGCAAGAGCAGTTGGCGCGCCAAAGCGCCGAAGCGGGGGCGCAGGCGTCTGAAGCCAGCGCAACCGCCAGACGTGCCCAGGAATTGACCATGGAAACGGCGGCCAAGCTGGCAGTGACCGAGGCACGGCTAAGTGAAGTGTCCTTGCAGCGCGCACAACTGGAAGAATTGATGCAAAGTTTGTCGCGCTCACGCGATGAAAATCTGGTGGTCGATATTGAGTCTTCCGTGCGTCTGGCGCAGCAGCAGGCACAATTGACTGGAAGCGTGGAGCCTTTACTGGCGGCGCTCAGAAGCGCTGATGTACGCATCACGCGCGCGGCACAGCCGCGTCTGACGCCACTGCAACGCGCCATTGCACGCGATGTGGCAAAAATCAAGGCCACGGCTCTGGCTGACACGCCCGCTTTATTGGTCAAGCTCGACGAACTGGTACTGCTGGCGGATGACTTGCCGGTGGCCAATGCACTGCCCACTGCACACACCAACGATACCCTGACACGCAAACCCGAAGAGACCGTCACCAGCTGGTGGGTACGATTGGGCCTGCTGGTAGCCGAGGAGGTGCGCAATCTGGTCCGCGTCAGCCGTATCCAGGACCCGGATGCCGCTTTACTGTCGCCGGAACAATCGTTCTTCCTGCGTGAAAATCTCAAACTCAAACTGCTCAATGCCCGCCTGGGATTGCTGTCGCGTCAAATCGATGCGGTGCGCACCGACCTGGCAAACGCCGAGGTGGCGCTGGGTCGTTATTTCGACACGGCATCCCTTAAAACCGAGGCTACCGCAGACTTGCTGCGGCAGGTGCGAGGACAAGTCAAAGCCCTGGAATTGCCCAGGGTGGACGAAACCTTGGCAGCGTTGGCCACTGCTGCAGCCGGACGCTAGTCATGCGCATTGCCCTGTGGTTCATGGGTTTGTTTGCCGTTGCGGTGGCCAGCGCCTTGTTTGCTGGCAGTAACCACGGCACCGTGACACTGTTCTTACCGCCCCACCGTGTGGATGTGTCACTCAACCTGTTTCTGATTCTGTTGACCGTTGGTTTCATCACCCTGCATTACGCCATGCGTGCCCTGGCCGCCTTGATGGACATTCCGCGCCAGGCACGGCGCTGGCGCATGCTGCAAAAGGAACGCGCCATGCACAGCGCCTTGCTGGATGCGTTTGTACACTTGACAGCCGGTCGCTTTGTTCGCGCGCGCAAAGCCGCTGAACTGGCCTTGGCGCTGGAAGAGTCGGTCGAACACAGCCACGAGCGTTTGGCATACACCACCCGCTTGCGCATTGTTGCGCACATGCTGGCCGCCGAGGGCACACATGCGCTGCAGGATCGCAGCGTGCGCGACACCCATTTTCAGCAAGCCCTCAAGGAGGCCGAAAACCGCGATGCACACGACGCGCGTGATGGCGTCGGCCTACTGGGCGCGCGCTGGGCGCTGGATGACCGGGATGCGGTTCTGGCCATGCAGTTTCTGGAACAGTTGCCTGTGGGCGCCTCGCGCCGGACAGCCGCCCTGCGACTGCGTTTCAGGGCTGCGCGGCTGATTGGTCAATCCCAGATGGCGCTGGAAACGGCGCGTCTGCTGACCAAACACCGCGCCTTCACCGAAGTGGCGGGCACCAGCATTGCACGCGAACTGGCCATCGAACTGATCCGCGCAGCACACGATCCGGTGCAACTGCAACGCGCCTGGGACGCACTCAGTCGCAGCGAACAACACATACCGGAAGTAGCGCTCGAAGCAGCGCAGCGTCTGCTACAGCACGAAGGAAATGCAGTTGTTGCACGCCACTGGGTCTTGCCGGTATGGGACAGCATGACACAAAACCTGGATGCCATGACACTGGAGCAGCGCGTACGTCTGGCGCGGATACTGGAACGCAGCTTCGACACAACAGATAGCACCCCTGACGCACAGTGGTTAGCACGGGTGGAGCAAGCACAACTCGGCAACCCGCGTGACGCCGTACTGCAATACCTGGCAGGTGTTGTGTGCATGCGTCTGGGTTTATGGGGCAAGGCCCAGCAAATGCTCAAACAATCCCTGGTTTTCGTGCGCGACCAGGAACTCAGGCGCGATGCCTGGCTGGCGCTGGCCGCACTGGCCGAGCAACGACAAGACGCCCAGGCAGCCACGCAGGCCTATCGTGAGGCAGCAAAAAGATGACGCGTGCGTGTTTCGCGGCTATCATCCAAATATATGGCAACACTTACAGAACACATCATCAAACTCACCGATCACCGTGACCGGGAATTACTGGAATTAACCCTCTCCAAGGCGTTGATTGACTTGTTGCGTATTGACCGCGTGGTCGTTTCCAGAGTCGTCAGTGAAGAGGGGATAAAACGTTGGCTGGACGTGGCATCGCTGGATGTGCGCGGTGGCGGCAAAGTCTGTGACCCCATGCGGATTGATTTTCACTCCTTGCGGGAATTACGCGACGAAAATGACAGGCTACTCTGCCTGGAACACCGCGCACCGGTCGAATATGCCTGGGCCGGTGACGATGGACCACGCATTACCTACCTACCGCTTTTTGCCGACTCGGCCAGCGAAGACCAGGGGGTGGTGGAAATTCACTCGGGCGCTTCGTTGAGCATCGGTCAACTGGAAGTGGTGGATGACGTACTGCACGTATTTCGTAACATGTACCGATTACTGGCGTACAGTGACCGTGACGCCCTGACTGGCCTGCTCAACCGCAAATCCCTTGACGACACCTTTTACAGTGCTGTACTGGAGGAAATGAACCACGCACTTGAAGGTGTGAGCCGCGTACTGGAAACCAATGTATTACCAATTTCCGAGCGTCGCCACCGGGTGCCGCCCAACTACTGGCTGGGGACGGCGAAAGTTGACCATTTCAATGTTATCAATGATAAAAGCGGGCATTTGATCGCCGAGGAAGTGTTGTTGCTGGTAGCCCGTATCATGAACAACACGTTTCGTACCTATGACCGCCTCTACCGGCTCGGTGGCGAGCAGTTTGCGATGCTCATGCATTGTCCGCAAGAAGAACTGGTGCTGGCAGCATTTGAACGCTTTCGTGCCAATATGGAAAAGTTCATTTTCCCCCAGGTCGGTGGCGTCACCATCTGTGCCGGCTTTACCCGTGTAACCCCTGAAGATTCTCCCAGCACCTCACTGGAGCGCGCTGAACGTGCGGTTGACCTGGCACAACGCAATGGCGGAAACATGGTCTACAGCCACGACGATCTGGTGCGCAAAGGCCTGTTTGATGATGCAATCAAAGTCGGTGCGGTGGACTTGTTCTAGGTACAACATGTGGTCCATCAACAATAAAGGGGCATACGCCCCTTTATTGTTGGATGGTAAAACGGCGGATTAACGCGCTGATGGCGTTGCAGCGACTTGCAGCATTTTGGTGACATCCTTGTCATTCGGCAATGCGTAGTCATAACTGCGGATGATGCGACTGTCTTCGGTACGCACAAACTTCAAACTGACATAGGTGAAATTGGCGGCGGCCGAGTAAGTGCCCACCAACACCATTTCGGCGTTATGGCTGCGTGCAATGTCCTTGATTTCACGCGACAGCAACAGCTCACCCGTTTCCTCACGGATGAATACATCGCCCCGAAGCTTCATCTCCTTGACGTTGAACCCGGAGGCTGCCATGTGCGAGGCGTATTGCTCCGACAAAGTGCGGCCCAAGGGGGCAGTACGACGCATGTCATTAACATTGACAATCGTCGCTACCAGAACCGGCGTATCACGACGACCAGCACCGTGGTCATATCCGAACACCAGCTTGCCGATAGCCTCTTTGTTCAACGCAACGAACCGATTGGCTGCAGCCTCGTCGTAAGTCGGGTCATTGCGCGAACCAGACGGCGCAGCACAACCTGCCAACACAGCCAGTGCGGCAGCGCACGATAGGAGTAACTTGTATTTCATGGCCCGACCACCTTCACGATTTGGGGTGCCCTGTACTGCAACAGCGTTGTATCCGCTTCTTCCACGTAATACACATCGGTTTTGCGCACCAGATAGCGGCCGCCAGCGGCAATGGTGGTCGTCAGAATCAGCTCGGTGTGGGTAGGCCCTCCGGAACTTTCGCTGGCTACGTAGTCGGCACCAGCCGCAAGCGCCAGACCGCCGGCCATTTTGTCACCAACCGGTGCGTTGCCAAGACCATAAGCGGCATAGAGGCCAGCGGTAATCATGGTATAGCGACCAGGAACAAAATGCGGGCGCGGGCTGTTATGGCGCACCACCTGGGTCTGGTAGCTTACTTCCAGGGCACCTTCCGGGGCTTGCTGCACCACACGATCACTCTTGACCAGGTCGGTAATTAAAAACTGCTGAAACGCCACGTCAAACTCCGTGGCGTTGGCTGGCAAGGCCACGTACAGATTGTACGTTGGCATGGAAAGCTTTTTCAACGACTCAAGCGTCTGCGCCACCACATCCTTCGACAACAAACCCCAGTGGCCCGCAGAGCGCACTTTGGGTTCGACGGTGATGGGAAAGTTGGCCGAAACCGGAATTGGCGATGAAACACATCCGGCCAACACTGCAGCACCGGCTCCGAGTGCCATCAGTTTCAGGTTTTTGGGAATCAAAGTAGCCCCCTCATGAAATTCCTGCTATGCAAGGTAATGAAACAAAAGATGCCACACTGTGGGGCCATCAAGGATTTTCATTATCAACCGATACGCGCCACAAAAACAAGAAAAATCAACACCACCCACCATTTTTTCGCATTCATCAAGAAATCTGTTGTGGTGTTGACACCACGCGGATTATCGGTGTCTCACGGTGTCTCAATATCCGGACCCATGGGTTTTATTGACCTTCTTACCACCCATTTGCCATGCGGTGCGCTGGCCAATCAGTCGGGCAAGATATTCGACCTCCTCGTCCGTGTGGTTGATCATCGGCGCCGAGGTAAGCGCAGCACCAACGCCACCCGCACCCACCTCTCCCCAAAATGACTGGTGGTGACTTGCCTCGGACAATTCACGATCCGGCCCGGATGTCAGTTCCACCACACCGTAGCAATTGCAGAAATAGGAACGGTTGCCCTGGCTGGCAAAGACCTCCGTGTAAGCACCGGTCCCACGTATGCCTGCCGTCAGGGTTGGTGCCATGATCTGCCGCTGGGGACCCTTGCCCCAGGCACTGACAACCGCGCCCTGCAGCAGTCGCAACACACTCACCACCGAGAGCGTCTGGCCGCGTTCCACCATCAAGGATGAGTTCTGTCGCACATGAAAGGCCGAATTGCCGATGGCAAAAATAAGTGTCGATTTCGGGCCGGTACGAATCTCGTCGCCGGTTTGCACCGATTGGCGCGGTAATAACGGCTGTCCATTGACACTGACATCCCCCACCAGCTCAACAATGTTGCTGGCATCGCCTGCCCAGACAGCATTCATGCCGCTACTGGCAACCCAGGCAGCAGCAGCTTGCAAAAAACCGCGTCGTTGAAACCACAGGAGTTCATCCTCGGTACGCCCTTGCAAATAATGTTGTGTCATGACTGATCTCCAGGAGTAATTTCGAAACTATCAACGAATGTGAAATAAATAGATGTGAAAAACATGGTCACCAGAAAGATGACAACCGGATACAGTATGACCCCAAGCGCTTCCGGTCCGCCCAACATGGCTGCCAAAGTTAGCGAAATGATGCTCAAAAAAAGAAAGAGGAAAATCCAGACTACACCGTACACGGCAAAAGCCCAGAAATTGCGGATACAGGCAACAAAACTAAAAAATAAACTTTTCACCGGCGCAACTCCTTGCCAGTGAACCAGCGCTGGTGCATGCCAGAATACCAACGACAAAAGGGTGTACAAGGCCATTGCCACCAGCATTGCCGTTTGAAAGTCCGCCTCCTGTACCAGTTCTGCCGTCATGCGGCCACCGCCCAGGTTGAGACTGGCAAATTTACCCCCATCGAACAAAGCAGAGCATCCCAGAACCAGCATGAACCCGCAAGCATACAAAACGCCCAAAATCAGCATCGCCTGCAACCGCTCTCGACCCGCACGAAAAGCACTCACCATCACCAATGGCATGGGAAACCTTCCTTCATTGGTCTCACGGGCCGCGACCATCAAGCCCAGGCTTGCACCCGGAAACAGTGCCAGTGCCAACACATTGCCGATCAATGGAACCAGACTGAGTACCGACATGGCAAGCAAAAACATGAAAAAAAGGCCCGTCAAGGCCAATGGCTGGCGGAAAAAAGTCTGGATTCCTTGCCTGACCCATTGAATACCCCTGCTTGCCGGGAGGATACGCAGTTTCATGTGTCTGTGTAGTCTGGAAGACTGGTGCATGCAATGCGCTGACGCAGTACCCGTTCAAAATGTTCGGGGTCGTGTGCTTGCAAGACAGCCGCTTCGCGTGGCAGATGAAAGTCCCACAGCCTTGATATCCAAAAGCGCAAAGCCCCCGCACGCAACATTGCCGGTAACAACGCATGCTCATGGGACTGCAGCGGCCGCACGACGGCGTAGGCGGACAAGAAAGCTTGCGTCCGTCCTGCATCCATGGCACCGGTATCCAGGTCAATGCACCAGTCATTGAGGCACACGGCAATATCGAATAACCAGGTGTCTTCCCCTGCAAAATAGAAATCAAAAAAACCAGTCAGGGAGGGAGAACCGTTCGAACCTCCCGTTGACTCGAACAGCACATTGTCACGAAATAAATCGGCGTGGATGGGACCTCGCGGCAAGCTTGCATATGCCGCCAGGGCAGCAATCTGGTTTTGGTATGCCAATTCGCTTTGCAAAAGCTGCGCCTGCTCAGGCTGCACAAAGGGCAGCACCACCGGCACCGTCTCATTCCACCAGTCCAGCCCACGCAGATGGGGTTGGTGCAGGCCAAAATCGCTGGCCGCCAGATGCATACGCGCCAATGCCTCGCCCACCAGCGCACAGTGGGTTGCTGTAGGCGCCAGTTCGCTTCTGCCACGCAGCCGGTTGACCACCGCAGCCGGTTTGGCTTTGAGCATGTGCACCACATCACCATTTTGGTTGGCGCTGGGGTTGGGCACCGCGATGCCATGCTGCGCCAGATGCTTCATGAGTCTTAGGTAGTACGGCAGCTGTTCGGCGCTCAAACGCTCAAACAAGGTCAAAACGAAAGCCGACTGATCCGTTGTGACGAAGTAATTGGTGTTTTCTATCCCCCCGGAACATGGAACCATGGACTGAAGGTTTCCCAAATGCAGGCTTTGCAAAAATTGATCGGCCTCGGCAAAAGAGACCTCTGTATAAACCGCCATGTGTCAGCGAACCCAGTAGTCAAAAAGCCCACACGTCACGTCGACAAAACGAGGCTGAGTGGGGTCCAGAAGCAAAAAGAAGCAAGAAAATGCACCCGGATTGTAGAACGCTCGTCAAAAGATAAAAGAGCGGACAACAGTCAAGCAAAACTGATAGCGCCACCCGCACATCCAGCAAGGCTTGCAGCTGGATGTGCGCTTTGAATTACCCCGAAAAAGTGAGCAATCGGACTGTAGTATTTTTGCTGTTTTCTGCTCTCAGGCGGGTAACAGCCGGGTACGTGAAGCAGGCAGCCGAGGCAACGTTCCCTTTTCCGTGACCATTCTGGATGGTGTGTGCTGTGCTGGTTTTTGTAGCCTGTTCTGCGCTGACGGACCTCCGACATTGAATATTGCCACCACCTGCACCAAATCCTGCGCCTGATTACTGAGACTGCCGGCAGCTGCGGCGGTTTGCTCTACCAAAGCGGCGTTTTGCTGGGTAGTGTGGTCCATGTGGCCGATAGCCTCGCTAATTTGGGCGATTCCTGCGGCCTGCTCGTTGCTGGCAGAATTGATTTCCCCCACAAGTTCGGCGACTTGCTTGATGCTATTCACCACTTCGTTCATGGTGGTGCCAGCCCGATCTACCAGACTGGTGCCCTGCTCCACCCGCTCCACACTGGCATTGATGAGCCCTTTGATTTCCTTGGCGGCTTCAGCACTGCGTCCGGCGAGACTGCGCACTTCGCTGGCCACCACGGCAAAACCGCGCCCTTGTTCCCCAGCACGCGCCGCTTCCACCGCAGCATTGAGTGCCAGGATATTGGTTTGGAACGCAATGCCGTCGATCACGCTGATGATGTCGGAAATCTTGCGCGAGGCATCGTTGATGCCTTTCATGGTATCCACCACCTGACCCACCACTTCGCCACCCTTGACGGCTACGGCTGATGCATTCAGGGCCAACTGGTTAGCGCGATGGGCAGTTTCTGCATTCTGTTTGACGGTGGAACTGAGCTCCTCCATACTGGCAGCGGTTTGCTCCAATGCACTGGCCTGTTGCTCGGTGCGGGTGCTCAGGTCATTATTGCCCTGGGCAATTTCGGTACTGCCGTTGGCCAATCCCTCGGAACTTTGGCGCACACTGGTAACGACGTTTCTCAGGCTTGTTTGCATGGTTTGCATAGTCTGCAGCAGCCGCCCGACTTCGTCTTGGCGATTAACATCAATATGCGAATTCAAGTCTCCAGCCGCGACGGCCTGCGCCACCTTCAGGGCATCGGCAATGGGGTGCGTGATGCTTCTTTCAATCAAGATGCCAATGACCAAGGCAATCGCAACTGTAGCGGCATTCTCAAGTAACAATACCCAAAGGCTGTCAGATGCCCTCTTGCCGGAGCTTTCATAAAACGAACGACCTTTGTTCTGCGCCCAGGTTTTCAACTCATCAATCGTCCGGGTGATTTCCGCAACCTTCTGGGCACCTTCGGTTTTTGTGATCGCTGCAGCGTCTTCGGCTTTGCCTTGTTTCATCAGTTCGATGACGCGCCCGCGTATCGGCCGCCATTCGGCAATAGGTCGGGTAATGTCGTCAACCATTTTCACCGGGCCAAGAAATGCCTGTCGCACAACTTTCAGGTCCGTTTCCACACGCTGTTCGTAGTTGTCCACGGCAGCGGCTGCTTTCTGGACTTCTTCCGGTGTTTTGGCCAACGCCACGTCCTTCATGCTACGGTGCATGCGAACAATGTTGCCATCTACTGCCAAAATAGCATTGGTGACGGTCATTGGATGTTCGTAAAGATTTTTGGTATCGTCGGCCAGCCGTCCCATGTTGTACGCAGAAAACACTGCAGACACCAAAATCATGGCAATCAGAATGCCAAAGCCAACCAACATTCGGGCACGAATCGAGTAGTGCTTGAAGAGCATGGTATATCCAATATAGATTGAGTGAGGGAGGGAGGTATCCGATTGCCCTCTGAAACCATCAAACACCATCTGACAATGGTGGCGGTCACGACCCCCGGATATGGCAGACGATACCGGCAAACAGTCTACTCTCAACGTCACCTGGGGTAATAACCGCTTGTATCGCGTGGTTACTGCTGAATATGACTTTCACAGCGATGCAAACACGCGATGCCGAGTCTTCAACGAAATGTGCCAGCATGTCGGGAAAAACTGGCAATACAATCAAAATAAGGAGCGGTTCCCGCACATACAGCAAGACCTACAGCCGGATTTACCTTACAAACCGGCTGTACAGGACGTAAACTGGCCTAGCCGCTGACGTAATGCGCCAGCACATCGGTCATGGAAATGAGGCCAATGCCTTTTTGTGCCTTGTCCTGCGCATCCACGACCACCAGACGGTGGATGCGGTGGCGGGTCATCAGTGCAATGGCATCGGCCAGTTTGCTGGATACGTCACAGGTGATGCAACCGTGTGTCATCACATCACGTGCCGTGAGCGCACGCAGCTCAAAACGGGTCTTGCTCTGGCTGGCCATCACGATGTCGGACTGGGAAACGATACCAATCGGTTTTTGCTCTTCATCGGTCACGATCACGGCATGGATGTGCTGCTCCAGCATGATCCTGGTGATGTCGCCAATCGAGCTGTTTCGCTGACAGGCAATCAGACCCTTGTGCATGATGTCGGCCACACCCAGTTGCATCGAAATCTTGCCCATGACAGCCGCATCCTCGCTAGCTTCGGGCAATACATCGGGCACGCCGCGCGCGCCGTCCCAGTCATCGTGCATGGGCGCTGTGGGATGATCCTTGCGCAGTTCGGGGCGGGTGATACCCTGGCCAAAGCCGGGCGCACCAACCAGCACGGCCATATTGCCGTGCGGGTGTTTGTTTTCGTACATGAGCTGGTGTACCTGCGGCAAGCCTTCGTAATCCACAGCCTTGGACATGCAGGGGTCAATGTCACCCGACAAGACCAGATCGTTGAAGCCCTGAGCCTGTTCGTCGTTGGCAAAGTGCGAACCTTGCAAGCGCTTCTGGCGCATCCACAGATAGCGCAGATCGACGGTGGCGTTGTAACCCGTGGTGCCGGCGCAGATGACGACCATGCCGCCGGTCTCGCAGACAAAGATCGACGAGGGAATGGTGGTTTCCCCCGGATGCTCAAAGACGATGCGCGGGCTGCGCTTTTCGCCCAGCACGTCCCAGATCGCCTTGCCAAAGCCGCGCGCGCCCTTGAGCCACTCGTTGTAGCCTACGGTATCCTTCCAGTGCGGCAGCATGCCCCAGTGCTTGAACTGGCCCCGGTTGATGGCACCTTTGGCGCCGAGCTGTTTGCAGTATTCAATCTTGTCATCGCTAGAAACCACTGCCACTGGAATCGCTCCCTTGGCACGCGCGATCTGAATCGCCATCGAGCCCAAGCCCCCGGCGCCGCCCCAGATCAGCACCACGTCGTTTTTCTGCACCTGATGCTCGCCCCAGCCTGTCAGCATGCGGTAAGCGGTGGCGCCCACCAGCATATAGGATGCCGCCTCTTCCCAGCTCAGGTGCTGTGGGCGCGGTACGCACTGGTGCGCCTGCACGCGCGTAAACTGGGCAAAACTGCCGTAGTTGGACTCATAGCCCCAGATGCGAAAACTCGGCGCGTACATCGGGTCTTGCCCTGCCAGCACGCCGGTGTCGTGAACGTCCCACATGCCGCAGTGCACCACCACTTCGTCGCCGATTTTCCATTGGCGCACATTCTTGCCAACCTTGTAGATGATGCCCGAGGCATCGCTGCCGCCAATGTGAAACGGCTCCGGCTCGCCTTGCTTGTTGCGCGTAGCAATCACGTTGACGGGAACGCCCAGGCCCGCCCAGACGTTGTTGTAGTTGATGCCGGCGGCCATGACATAGACCAGCACCTCATCATCGCCAATGTCGGGCACATCGAGCACTTCCTTTTGAAACGCTTTGACGGGTTCGCCAAAACGCTCTTCGCGCACGACCCATGCGTGCATTTGCTGTGGCACAAAACCCAAAGGGGGTTGCTCGGCGATGTCATACAGTGGTTTACTCATACGGTTGGTTCCTTTTCAAGAAGATGGGATAAAAGAGGGAATAAAACGAGACAAGATGTCTTCACGCACGCTGGCGTACTCGGCAAACTGACCCAGACGCTTGTGGCTTAGACGTTCGCTCAACGCCGTGCGGCCACCGGCCAGATTGACGCCAAAAGAGCCGAATTCATCTTTCAGCAAGCGCAATACCCAGCCGCGCTGGTGGCGCAGACGCAAAGGTTCCATCCGCCCTGTGCGCAGCAGAAACCGCCGGTGTGCGTCAAAATGCGCCACCAGTTGATCGATGCCACTGCCATGCGTGGCGCTGACCAGGCACACCGGGTACGCCCAATCCTGCAGGCGATCAGGGCGCTCTCCAATGCGGCCAATGTCGGCAGCCGTCTTGGTGGCTGCGGCGCCCATGTCGGCCTTGTTGACGGCAAAAACATCGGGAATCTCCATGATCCCGGATTTCAGATACTGGATAGTGTCGCCCGAGGCCGGTTGCGCCACGTAACATACGGTGTCGCTGATTTCGGCAATGTCGATTTCGGTCTGGCCTACGCCCACGGTCTCGATCACTACCACATCAAAACACGTCAGTAGCAACCAGCTCATGGGCCAGACTTCGGTGGCCACGCCTCCTAACTGGTTGCGGCTGGCCAGCGAACGGATGAACACACCTTCGTCGTGCACCACGCTTTTGATGCGCAACCGGTCGCCCAGCAAGGCACCACCGCCGATCTCCGGTCGGCTTGATGGATCAACGGCCAGCACGGCAACACTGCGGCCCAGCAGCCGCCACTCCCGGATCAAAGCCGCCAGCAACGAGGATTTGCCAACGCCGGGCGGGCCGGTCACGCCAACAATATGCCCGCCAGTAAGCCAGCGCTCCCCCGACAACGCCGCCAGCAGCCGTGCGGCACAAGCCCGTGCCTGGGGCAAAGCGTTGTCCAGCAGGTTCAAGCCGCCAGCCACCGCCGCGCGCTCACCACGTGCGATGCGCTGCGCAAGCTGCTCGGGATCGGGTAAATTCATCTGACGGCTGAAAGTTCGGTGGCGGATGATACCTCAGCACGGTGTTCGCAGCCCGACCGCCACGTCCCGGAATGCCGCCAAAGCCGCCGAATGCGCGCATTCGTCTGTGGCGCCGTCTCTACAAAAAACATAGCTGCACCCGCTTGGTACATAAGGCATACAGTCATATTTGCCTTGAATTTTGCCCTTCAAGACGGCTCAAGGCGATGCCAGACACCGCCATGAGACATCAAAACGGGCCGTTTTCGGGTGTTTTTGCATGGCAAATCGGGCTGTAAGCCTTATGGTACAAGCGGGAACAGCTATTGTATCAGGAGCGCTTTGGCTGGGGAATTGCCAAGCGTGCTGTCCCACTTTAAGTGGGAGGCCGGTTTATTGCCAGCTAGCCAACAGCGCCCAGCGGCTCCAGGCCATTGCTGGCGCGGATGATGTCCACCATATTGGCCATGATGGCATTGAAGTCAAAGTCCTTGGGTGTATAGACCGCCTTGATGCCCAGGGCAGTGAGCTTGTCGGCATCTTCCAGCGGAATGATGCCACCGGCAATGACGGGCAAGGCACCGAGATCGCGCGTGCGCAGTTCGTCCAGCACCGAGGTAATCAGCTCCATGTGGCTGCCCGACAGAATCGACAGGCCCAGCATGTGTACGCCTTCCTCCTGTGCAGCCTGCGCCAGCTGTTGCGGGGTCAGGCGGATGCCGTCATAGACCACCTCAAAGCCGACATCGCGTGCCTTGACTGCAATTTGCTCGGCACCATTCGAGTGGCCATCCAGCCCCGGCTTGCCCACCAGCAGCTTCAGGGGCCGCCCCAACGCCGCGCCGGTACTGGCAACACGCGCACGGATGAGCGCCACAGTGTCTTTCTTGCCCTGCACTTCGGTAGCATTGCTTGCAATATCAATGCCGGTCGGTGGACGGAATTCGCCAAACACACCACGCAGCGCATCGGCCCACTCGCCCGTAGTCACACCGGCAAGCGCGCAGCGGATGGAGCTGGGCATGATGTTTTCACTGCTTTTGGCGGCATCGGTCAAAGCCGCCAGCGCCGCGCGCACTTCCTGTGCGTTACGCCGGGCACGGTGCGCTTGCAAGCGTTCGATCTGCTGGCGCTCGGCGGCGGGGTCGACTTTCATGATGCCGCCATCAGCCCCTTTGGTCAGCGGCGACTCGGCGGTTTCCGTAAAGCAGTTGACGCCGATGATCTTGAGTTCACCCGCTTCGATGGCGCGCAGGCGGTTCATGTGGCTGCGCACCAGTTCGCGCTTGACATAGCCCGACTCGATAGCAGCGATCATGCCGCCCTGCGCTTCGATGGCCTGCATCTCGGCCCTAGCACCTTCCACCAGTTCGGCCACCTTGGCGGCAATAACCGGCGAGCCGTCCAGGATGTCACCATACTCCAGCAAATCGGTCTCATAAGCCATGACCTGCTGCATACGCAGCGCCCATTGCTGATCCCAGGGGCGGGGCAAGCCCATGGCCTCGTTCCAGGCCGGTAACTGCACGGCACGCGCACGGGCGTTTTTGGACAGTACCACCGCCAGCATTTCGAGCACGATGCGCTGCACATTGTTTTCCGGCTGCGATTCGGTCAGACCCAGTGAGTTCACCTGCACGCCGTAGCGGAAACGCCGCTGGGCTGCATCTGTAACCCCGTAGCGTGTGCGCGTGATTTCATCCCATATCTGGCCAAAGGCGCGCATCTTGCACACCTCTTCGACAAAGCGGATGCCCGCATTGACAAAGAACGAAATGCGCTCGACCACCTGGGGAAAGTCTGCTGCGGCAATTTCACCCGAGGCCTTGACGCGGTCCAGCACGGTGGTCGCAGTGCTCAGGGCATAGGCCAACTCCTGCACCGGCGTGGCACCCGCTTCTTGCAGGTGGTAGCTGCAGATATTGGTCGGGTTCCATTTGGGAACGTGTTTGACCGTGTAGTTGATGGTGTCGGCAATCAAACGCATCGACGGCCCCGGCGGGTAAATGTAGGTGCCGCGCGAGAGATATTCCTTGATGAGGTCGTTTTGCGTAGTGCCGTTGAGTTTGGTCGGGTCAATGCCCCGGCGCTGTGCCAAGGCGATATACAAGGCCAGCAGCCAGGGTGCCGTGGCGTTGATGGTCATGGAGGTGTTCATCTGATCCAGCGGAATCTGATCGAACAGCTGGTCCATGTCCTCGATGTGCGAAATCGGCACGCCCACCTTACCCACTTCGCCACGCGCAAGCGGGCTGTCCGAGTCGTAACCGGTCTGGGTTGGCAAGTCGAATGCCACCGAAAGACCCGTTTGCCCCTTGGACAGATTGGTGCGGTACAGCGCATTGGATGCCTGCGCGGAACTGTGCCCGCTGTAGGTGCGCATCAGCCAGGGTCGATCACGTTGCTGGTCGGATTTAGCCATGTTTCAACTCCGCTTCTTGATTAACAGACGGCGCTCGATTTCAAAAATCTTGTCGTCGAGCTTTTCTTTGCCCAGGTCTTTCTTGTCGTTTTCCTTGATGAACAGGTCTTCACCATAGGCCGCCAGCGCCTTGGCAGCACTGATGTTCTTGACACCGATCAACTGGAAAGTCACGATGCCCAGCGTCTCACCCAAGGCTCCGGGAGCATCTTCCACCGCCAGCACGCGCGACAGTGCCGCAACCGTATCACCTTCAACAGCAGGTTGGGTGTGGTAGCCCTCGGTGAAGCCCAGTTCCCAGATGCTATTTTCGCTCACGTCGCGGCTGGCCAGGCCTTCAAGCCAGGCAAATACCAGACCGCCATAGACGATAGGCTCACCGCTCATCTTGCCTGAGAGGCCCGTGCTGAACACCTTATCGAAATGCAGCGGGTGGGTGTTGCCCACGGCATAGGTTTGCTGCAGATGTTCACTGGTGATGGTGCGTCCGTTGGCGTGTACGATGATGTCGCCCACAGCGAAATTTTCGAACCAGGCCTGCGGCCCCACCAGATCAACGGGAAATTTCTTTGGAAAAACAGGTAGGGAAACCTGTGCATCCTCGACCCAGGGGAAGTCGGGTGTGCGTCCATCGGCGGGTGTCGGCAAGGGCGTGGTTGGCGGTCTATCCCCTTGCCCGCCCACCATGATCTTGCGCTGGTATTGCAACACCACCTCACCGTGCTGGTTCAGCCCCAGCGTGCGAATGGTGACGATGCCGGGTTTGCCACTGCCCCGGTCTTTGCGATCCATCACCTTGGTCAGGGCGCGCAGCGTATCCCCCGCATAGACCGGACGCAAAAACTGTGCATCGTAATACCCCAAATTAGCCATGGCCTTTTCGGAGTCGTTCTGCACACCCAGCGACAGCACGACATTGAAGACCATCTGCGGCGAAGCGGGCGTGGCAGCAAAACCATTGGAGCGGGCAAATTCGCGGTTCAGGTACAGCGGATTGCACTGCATGTAGGCGCGGGAAAAAGCCTCGATCTGAGACTGGCCGAAAGTAAAACCACGCGGGTGCACGAACACCTGCCCTGGAACAAACTCTTCCAGGTAACGCCCGTAATGGGGGTAACGCGCGCGCTGCACATCCACCTTGACACTGCTGGAGAGTTCGACCTGGGGGGTAAAACGAATGGGTTGCGACATAAAATACTTTTCCTTATTCGATTTATTCGATGCTATCGAGTAGCGAGCGGGAAATCACCTTGAGTGCCAGCGTCTCCTCGGCACCCTCGAAAATCGACAGCACGCGCGCATCGAGGAAATAGCGGCTGACCGCCGTTTCTTCGGCGTAGCCCATGCCACCGTGAATCTGCATGGCTTCGCGCGTGAGCCACTCGGCGGTGCGGCAGGTAAAGAGTTTGACCATGCTGGCTTCCATCTGGCCCTGGCCCTCATCCATCAGCCGACCCACTGCATAGGTGAACTGGCGCGACACCGTGAGCAACATCGCCATGCGCGCCAGCTTGACCTGGGTCAGCTGGTAGTCGCCAATCGGCTTGCCAAAAGCCTTGCGCTCCTGCGCATACGACACCGCACGCTCAAATGCTGCCTGCATGACGCCGGTGGCACGCGCCGCCGTCTGGATGCGTCCACCGGCAAAACCGGCCATGGTGAAATAAAAACCCTTGCCTTCGCCATCCGGGCCACCGACCAGATTTTCATCCGGGACAAAAATATTATCGAAAAACAGTTCGTAGGAATGCATACCCCGGTAGCCAATGGTCGCAATGGCACGTCCGGTCAGGACGCCGCCATATTGTCCCTGCTTGGGCTGATGGTACTCGAAATCATGCCCTTCATAGGAGTCCTTCTCGACCAGAAACATGCTCAAGCCCCTGTGGCCCAGCGTCGGGTCGGGGTTGGAGCGTGCCAGTACCAACAGCACTCCGGCCTTGCCGGCCATGGTGCACCAGGTCTTGGCGCCATTGAGCAACCAGCCGCCCTCACACCGGGTCGCCTTTAGCCGCATCGCCGCCACATCCGACCCAGCATCCGGCTCGGTGACGGCTACGGCGCACAAGGGTTGGGCCACAGCGATTTTTGGCAACCATTTTTCGCGCTGTTCCTCTGTGCCGCCCTTGAGCAGCGAGCGTGCCAGAATTTCCGGGCGGGTGATCAAGCTGCCCGCGCCTCCCAGCGAGCCACGCGACAACTCTTCGGTCACGACGATCATGCCCATATTGTCTTCGTGGTCGTTGCTCTGGATGCCGCCAAAGCGCTCGGGAATGGACAGGCCAAAGCAGCCCATTTCGGTCAATGGTTCCAGAATTTCCTTGGGGATGATGAGGTCTTCGCGGTGGATAGCCTCGGCCAGGGGTTGCACCACGTTGGTGGCGAGTTTGCGGAACGAATCCTGCATCATCGACGCATCGTCACCCAATAGGTATGCACCACTGGCGCCGTGCATGCCGATAACCTTAGTTCCCAAGGCGCTGAGACGCTGAACATCGAGCTGGCTTTGGCAAAAGTCGATGATTTCCGGGGTGACCAAGGTGGCAATATCGGTCTTGTCCAGACCAAAATTCTTGGGCCGCGCCGTGAAGCGCCCACGGACATTGTGCAAGGCTTCGGCACAGAAAATCAGCGCAATTTCTTGCTCCAGGCTGGCGTCCGTGCCACTGGCGCCGACACGCTGCGCGTAATCCAGCGCGCATTGCCCGGCGGCGATTTCAGCCGCACACCAGGACAAGTCGAAACAGGCCAGTTGGTGTTTATCCAGGAGGTCATTGGACAAACCCTTGTTACCCAGAGACTGGTCACGCACCCAGCGCAAGGACTTTTTGACCAGGGCACTGGCCACATCCAGATGGCGTGCAGCGTCTTGCCGGTCTTGTTGAAACTCAGACATGGTAGGGTTCCTTGCTTATTTCTTGGTGCGGTTGTTGACGATCTGCACGAACGAGCGTGAACGCAGCTCATCCAGGGTGATGCCGGTGGCCAGCACTTCCTGCTCGGTAATCGCGCCGCAGGCCATGCCGCGCAGGAAAAAGTTCAATAAACCCTGGCCCGTCGCCGCATCGTCAAAGGTATTGCCCACCAGCGTAGCCTGCGCTGCCTTGTTCAAAAAGGCATTCAGACGTGCGGAGGCATCCTGTAAACCGCTCAGGAAGAAGGTGTCAATCGCCGCATAGCGGATGGGCAACTGCGCGGGGTTCAAATCCCAGCCCTGGTAATAGGCATGGCGCAACGAGTGCATGATGTTGTCAAAGTGCAGCTTCCAGGCGCGGTGTACCACGACACGGTTTTCATCCATCTGCAAGGCAGTCAGGACACCATCCTTGGGAGCCTTGTGCGGCCCGATGGGCATGATGGTGGTGGCGCCATCGCTGATGGTGACGCCGGTTCCGGCCAGACTTACCTGCATCACATGGCGCGCAAAATCACACGCCGGATGGGTATGGCTCTGGTACGCAGCGGTGATGTTGCACGAAGCGGTGTAGTCATACGTGCCAAACACCGCCGAGCGGCAGCGTCCTTTGGCAGCAGCCACCAGCAAAGGCACGGTGTTCTCACCCTTGTGGTTGATGATGGACTGCGTGGTTTCCACCATGATTTCCATGCGCAGGCTGTCCTTGGCAAAACCAAGACGGGTCTCCAGCTTCTCCAGAATGTCCACAAAGGTGGATACCTGCGCCGGGGTGACCACCTTGGGCAGCGTGACAATGAAGTTCTGCGGCAATTTGGCGCCGGTTTTTTCGGCCAGACGTGTCAAAAAGATGTCCAGTGTGCGGATCGAGCGCGCCTTGCACTCATTGGAAAATGTCTTGACCCGGATACCAATAAAGGGCGACAAGGTATTCTCAGCCATGCCCTTGGCGACTTCCTCGGCAGCGGCAATCGCATGGTCATCCTCCTCGGAGTCGGGGCGGTTGCCATAACCGTCTTCAAAGTCGATGCGGTTGTCCTCGATGGGTTCGGTCTTGAGCTTCTTTAACACCCGGTTATAGACCGTATACGCCAGCCACGCCGCCGGGTAGGCCTGGCGCACCTGCTCGGCATTGGCTTGCAAGGCAGCGTTCAGACTGGTAAGTTCCAGCGAAGTGGCTGGCAACGTGCTGGCACCTGGCAGATCAAGCACGCGAGCAAACACCGCAAAATTGGGCGCATAGGTTTCCAGCGTCTTCAAGGCGTTTTCGCCGAGCTTGGCAACAAAACCCGACTTGAACAGATTAGCCCCGCCATACACCGTATGCACAGGCTGGCGCGCCGACGAATCTGCGGGATAGTCCGCCTTGAAAACTGCATTGGAGTCAGACAATATCTTGTAGTAGGACTGCACTTCGTCGTGGGTCAGCGTAAGTTTCATGGCTTGCCTTGGAATAAAGAGAGGTAAGAGAGGTTTTCAGAGTTTGACTGCTGTGCCGCAGCCAAAGCGTGTCTATTGGAAACTGTAGGAAACTGTAGCCCTGCCAGGCATCGGGAGAGGCAAAATCGCTGGTTGCATGAGCGCGGCGCACAGGGTTTCAAGTAATCCAAAGGCTGAATTTTGCCGCAAAGACTGCGCGCCAGCTGCACAAAGGGTAGGAATTTATTGCGTTGCTATATGTTTTATAGCTTTCTCCGCTTATCCCTCGGTACTTACAGCTCAATTGGGGCGTAATGGAAACTCAGGTCATCACGCTGGGCTGGTCCATGCCAGTATGTGCACGTACCTGCGCCACAGTTTCAGCCAGGAAAATCAATGGCCGCAGAGCCTCCTGGGCCGGTAAATCCTGACGGCTGGGTTCGGGTTCATGGCGCTCCAGATAAATGCGCAGCGTGGCTCCTTCGGTGCCAGTGCCTGAGAGTCGGAACACCACACGCGAACCATCGACCAAAATGATGCGTATTCCCTGCTTCCGGCTCACACTGCCATCAACCGGATCGGTGTAGGCAAAATCATCCGCCATGGCAATGGACTGACCGGCAACCGTGGTGCCTGCCAGCGTGGGCAGCTTGGCGCGCAGATCGCGCATCAAGGCGTCGGCGCGTTCGCTCGGAATGGCTTCGTAGTCGTGGCGCGAGTAGACACAACGCCCATGCGTGGCCCACAAGCCGCGTACCAGAGATTCGACCGATCGACCGGTGACGGCAATCAGGTTCAGCCAGAATAGTACGGCCCACAACCCGTCCTTTTCCCGCACATGGCTGGAGCCGGTGCCGTAGCTCTCTTCTCCGCAAAGCGTAGCCTTGCCTGCATCGAGCAGATTACCAAAGAATTTCCAACCGGTTGGGGTCTCAAAACACGCAATTCCCAGGCTCTTGGCTACCCGATCCACAGCGGTCGAGGTAGGCATGGAGCGCGCCACCCCGGCCAGGCCGGATTTGTAGCCCGGCACAAGAGTGGCATGTGCCGCCAGTACCGCCAGACTGTCGGAAGGAGATACCACGAATTTGCGCCCGACGACCATATTGCGGTCAGCGTCGCCATCAGAGGCTGCTCCCATGTCGGGTGCATCGTCGGCAAACAGGTGGGCAATCAGGTCTTCTGCATTGACCGGATTCGGGTCGGGATGCAGCCCCCCAAAGTCTTCCAGTGGCACCGCATTGACCACGGTGCCTACGGGTGCACCGAGTTCGCCTTCGATCAAAGCCTTGGCATACGGGCCGCCAACCGCGTTCATGGCATCGAAGCGCAAGCGAAAGCTGCTGGCCAAAAGTTTGCGGATTGCGTCAAAATCAAACAGATCACGCATGACTGCCGCATAGTCCGCTACCGAATCGATGACGCTTACCTGCATGCCTTCGATGCGATAGTTACCCAGTGTGTCAAGCGGCAGGTCTGCGCTGTCGCAGATATGGATTTCACGTATTTGTTGGGTGCGTGCGTATACGGCTTCGGTAACCTTCTCCGGTGCGGGGCCACCGTTGGCGACGTTGTATTTGATACCGAAGTCACCGTCCGGACCACCAGGGTTGTGGCTTGCGGACAACACGATACCGCCACTGGCACCGTGGCGGCGAATCACGGCGCTGACTGCGGGCGTGGACAAGATGCCAGACTGACCGACCAGCACCTGTGCATAGCCTTTGGCGGCGGCCATGCGCAAAATGGTCTGGATGGCGACGCGATTGTAATAGCGTCCGTCACCGCCAAGAACAAGGGTCTTGCCACGGGCATCGGGCAATACGTCAAACAACGCCTGGACAAAGTTTTCCAGGTAGTGCGTTTGTTGAAATACGGTGACTTTCTTGCGCAGTCCTGATGTACCGGGGCGTTGGCCGTCAAATGGGGAGGTGGGAATAACGATGGTTGGCATAAACGTGCAATGCTTTCAAAAATGAAGTGTGGGCTGTCATGGGGTGTTTTTCAGTAGCTTACACCAGGGCTTTGCAGATTTTTGCCAATGAAAGTTTAAAACTTCTTGCTGACTGCCTCGAAAAGCGCAGGATTCTTGCTACAATGCGGCCCAGCAAATCGAATGCGGGAATAGCTCAGTTGGTAGAGCGCAACCTTGCCAAGGTTGAGGTCGAGAGTTCGAGACTCTTTTCCCGCTCCAGTTCTTAAAACAGGGAAACTGATCGTTTCCCTGTTTTTTTGTTGCTGTTAGTAGCTTGCAAATGACCTCGGCGCGGTAGCAAAGCGGTTATGCCCCGGATTGCAAATCCGGTTAGATCAGTTCGACTCTGATCCGCGCCTCCAGATAACTCACTGAAAATGTTTACACCTCCTCAGCCGCAATGTTTGTGGGGTTGAGTTGTTGAAACTACCGGGAAAAAGCCGAGTTCTCGCTATAATGGAAGGCTTCGCAAAAATTACACGGGTGATTTTGTGAAGCTTTATCAACAATCTCTCGCATGAAAACGTTGTCGCCAATTGCAGTGGCAGCGGCGGGAGTTACGGAGAAAATAATGAGTCTTAGCAATCGCTTAGGGTTGCTGGGTCGCAAGGTGGGCATGATGCGCCTATTCACCGACGACGGGGATACAGTTCCCGTCACGGTGGTGGATGTGTCGAACAACCGCGTAACCCAGGTCAAAACCCAGGAGAATGACGGCTACGTTGCCTTGCAGGTGACATTTGGCGCGCGCAAGGCCTCGCGCGTTACAAAGCCAATCGCAGGCCATCTCGCCAAAGCTGGCGTAGAGGCGGGCGAAATCATTCAGGAATTTCGTGTAAGTGCTGACACGGCGGCGAAGTACGCCGCAGGTGCTGCTGTTCCTGTGACCGATATATTTGTCGAGGGTCAAAAGGTTGACGTGCAAGGAACAACCATTGGCAAAGGTTATGCCGGCACCATCAAGCGCCACCATATGAGTTCGCAACGGGCTTCGCACGGTAATAGCCGTTCGCATAACGTTCCTGGCTCCATCGGTATGGCGCAGGATCCCGGTCGTGTGTTTCCGGGTAAGCGTATGACCGGGCATTTGGGTGACGACACGGTGACAACACAAAATCTGGCAGTTTTCCGTGTTGATGTGGCACGCCAGCTGCTGTTGATCAAAGGGGCAATTCCCGGTTCATCCGGTAGTTTTGTGTCCGTTCGTCCAGCTGTCAAAGCCAGGGCCGAGAATGTGGCTGCGAAGGGAGCGAAATGATGCAAATCGAACTCCTGAATGACCAAGGACAGGCGACATCGCAGTATGATGCCCCCGAAACGGTGTTCGGTCGCGCCTACAACGAAGACTTGGTACACCAGGTTGTGGTCGCCTACCAGGCCAATGCCCGCCAGGGTACACGCGCCCAGAAAGACCGTGAACAGGTTCATCACAGCACCAAGAAGCCTTTCAGGCAAAAGGGAACGGGTCGTGCCCGTGCCGGTATGACTTCGTCGCCCTTGTGGCGTGGGGGTGGCCGGATTTTCCCCAATATGCCGGACGAAAATTTCGCACACAAGATCAACAAGAAAATGTATCGCGCCGGTATGGCGTCCATACTTTCGCAGCTGGCCCGCGAAGGCCGTGTGGCTGTGGTTGAATCTTTCAAAGTGGATTCTCCCAAGACCAAACCATTGGCAGCCAGATTCAAAGCTATGAACCTCGCGTCCGTCCTGGTCATTGCTGATGAGGTGGATGAAAATCTGTATCTGGCATCCCGCAATCTGGTGAATATTCAGGTTGTTGAACCCCGTTATGCGGATCCGCTCTCCCTGGTGCACTACCGTAAGGTGTTGGTGACCAAGGCGGCCATGGATAAACTCAAGGAGATGTTCGCATGAGTCACGCATCCCATCCCGGTAAGTTCGATGAGGGCCGTTTGATGCAGGTTCTGGTGGCTCCGATCACAACCGAAAAGACAACCAGGCTCGAGCAGGGCAATACAACGACCTTCAAAGTTTTGCAAGATGCAAACAAGTATGAAATCAAGGCAGCTGTCGAGTTGCTGTTCAAGGTCAAGGTGCAAGGCGTTTCCGTACTCAATACCAAGGGTAAGACCAAACGTTTTGGCAAATCGATTGGGCGACGTGACCATGTTCGCAAAGCCTACGTAACATTGATGCCGGGTGAATCCCTGGATATTGGTGGGGAGGTTGCATAACCATGGCTGTCATCAAAATGAAACCCACTTCGCCCGGTCGTCGTGGCGTAGTGAAAATCTCCAGAGACCACCTGTACAAAGGTGCTCCCCATGCAGCCTTGCTGGAGCCTCAGTTCCAGCAAGCTGGCCGCAACAACAATGGTCATATCACGACCCGGCACAAGGGTGGTGGACACAAGCACCATTACCGCGTGGTTGATTTCAAACGCAACAAGGACGGTATTCCTGCCAAGGTGGAGCGTATTGAATACGATCCGAACCGTTCCGCGCACATTGCCCTGGTGTGTTACGCCGATGGCGAGCGTGCCTACATCATTGCCCCCCGTGGCCTGGAAGTCGGCGCGAGCATCATGAGTGGTTCCGAAGCCCCGATTCGTGTGGGCAACACCTTGCCAATTCGTAATATCCCTGTCGGCTCCACTATCCATTGTGTTGAATTGCAGGTTGGCAAGGGCGCGCAATTGATCCGTTCAGCAGGTGCCTCGGCAACCTTGCTGGCGCGTGAAGGCTCCTATGCCCAGGTCCGTGTGCGCTCCGGCGAGGTTCGCAAGATTCACATCGACTGCCGCGCAACGCTGGGTCAGGTAGCCAACGAAGAACACAGCCTGCGTCAACTGGGCAAAGCCGGTGTGAAACGCTGGATGGGTATTCGCCCAACCGTGCGCGGCGTGGTGATGAACCCGGTTGACCACCCGCACGGTGGTGGTGAAGGCAAGACCGGTGAAGGCCGTCATGCAGTCGATCCTTGGGGTAATCTGACCAAGGGCTACCGTACCCGTAACAACAAGCGCACGCAAGTCATGATCGTGTCGCGTCGCAAGAAGTAAGGGGAAGGTAAATGACTCGCTCTCTCAAAAAAGGTCCTTTCGTTGACCACCACCTGGTGGCAAAGACAGAAAAAGCCGTTGCTGGCAAGGACAAGAAGCCGATCAAAACCTGGTCGCGCCGTTCCATGATCCTGCCGGAGTTCATCGGCCTGACGATTGCCGTGCACAACGGCAAGCAGCATGTGCCGGTCTACATCACTGACCAAATGGTTGGCCATAAGCTGGGGGAGTTCGCACTCACCCGGACGTTCAAAGGCCACCCTGCGGACAAAAAAGTACAAAAGAAATAAGGACGCACCCATGGAAACACGTGCAACCCTTCGCGGAGTTCGTTTGTCGGTCGATAAGGGCCGTCTGGTCGCAGATCTGATCCGTGGCAAAAAGGTCGATCAGGCCTTGAACATCCTGCAATTCACACAGAAAAAGGCCGCCATCATCATTCGCAAAGTGCTGGAGTCGGCGATTGCCAACGCCGAGCACAATGATGGTGCGGACATTGACGAGTTGAAGGTGAAAACCATTTACGTCGAGCAAGGCGCGTCATTGCGTCGCTCCATGGCCCGCGCCAAAGGTCGCGGCAACCAAATCAGAAAACCCACGTGCCACGTGTACGTGACGGTTGGAAATTAAAAGGGGCCAGGAAATGGGACAAAAAATTCACCCCACAGGCTTTCGTCTGTCCATCAGCCGCAACTGGTCGTCGCGCTGGTATGCCAGCAACAAGGACTTCGCCGGCATGCTGGCAGAGGACATCAAGGTGCGCGAGCATCTCAAGGCCAAGCTTAAAAATGCATCGGTTTCGCGCATCCTGATCGAGCGTCCTGCCAAGAATGCTCGCATCACGATCTTCTCGGCTCGTCCGGGGGTTGTCATCGGCAAAAAAGGCGAAGACATCGAAAGCCTGAAAGCCGCCTTGGGCAAACAGCTTGGTGTTCCGGTGGCTGTCAATATCGAGGAAGTTCGCAAACCCGAAATCGATGCCAAGTTGATTGCCGACAGCATCACGCAACAGCTGGAGAAGCGGATCATGTTCCGTCGCGCCATGAAGCGCGCCATGCAAAACGCCATGCGTCTGGGGGCTCTGGGCATCAAGATCATGTCCTCGGGTCGCTTGAATGGCATTGAAATTGCCCGTACCGAGTGGTATCGCGAAGGTCGCGTGCCGCTGCACACCTTGCGTGCGGATATTGATTACGGAACTTCCGAAGCCAAAACCACTTACGGTGTCATTGGCGTCAAGGTCTGGGTCTACAAGGGCGACACACTGGGACGCAATGATTTGCCTGCCGTCGCCGAACCGCGTGTGGAAGAAGAGCGTCGCCCCCGTGGTCCGCGTCGCGATGACCGTGGCGGTGCTCGTCCCGGCTCTGACCGTGCTGGCCCGCGTGGTGGCGCCCGTCGCCCCGCTGGTGGCAGTGCGGCTCCTGCCGATGGCAGTGACAAGCCAATCGAAGCATCCGGAGCCGATTCCGATAAACAACCCACCGTTAAGCGCGTTCGCAAAATCGCCGCGCCGGCTGCAACGGCCGACGGTAAAGGAGAATAACCATGTTGCAACCCGCTCGCCGGAAATATCGCAAAGAGCAAAAGGGCCGTAACTCCGGCATCGCAACCCGGGGTAGCTCGGTTGCGTTCGGTGATTTTGGTCTCAAATGCACAGATCGTGGCCGTTTGACGGCGCGCCAGATTGAGTCGGCACGCCGTGCCATCTCACGCCACGTCAAGCGTGGTGGTCGTATCTGGATTCGCGTGTTCCCTGACAAACCCATTTCCCAGAAACCCGCAGAAGTGCGTATGGGCAATGGTAAAGGTAACCCCGAATACTATGTAGCTGAAATCCAGCCCGGAAAGATCGTGTTTGAAATCCTTGGTGTCAGCGAGGAACTCGCGCGTGAGGCCTTTCGTTTGGCAGCCGCCAAGTTGCCCCTGCGAACTACTTTCGTAGCGCGCATGATTGGCCAGTAATCAGGAGATGCAAGGAATGAATACGACTGAACTACGCCAGAAAGATGTTGTCGGCCTGCAAGCAGAAGTGCAAGCGCTGCAGAAAGCACACTTCAGCTTGCGCATGCAAAAAGGCAAGCAGCAACTGACCAATCTTGCCTCACTGCGTTCGACGCGCCGTGCGATTGCCCGCGCCAAGACGATTCTTGGCGAGAAGCAACGTGTTACAGCCCAACCTACCAAATAAGGAAGCGAACCATGACGGAAGCTAAGACATCCCTCAAGCGCACCTTGATTGGCAAGGTGGTGAGCGACAAACGCGCCAAGACGGTCACGGTGCTCATTGAGCGTCGTGTCAAGCACGAGCTCTATGGCAAGATCGTTGGCAAATCCAGCAAGTACCACGCCCATGACGAAAAGGGCGAGTTCAAGATGGGTGACATGATCGAGATTACGGAAAGCAGACCGATTTCCAAGACCAAGAACTGGGTAGCGACCCGGCTGGTGCAAAAAGCAATTGTGGATTGAGGATTCTCTTTCTGCAGAGCGCGGATTTCCATCTGTTTGATATGGCCCACAATCGTGGGCCGTTTTTTTTGTATCATGCCTTTGCCCAGCGGAGCAGACGCGCGGCTACTAACACGGTTATCACTATCGGCGTACTATTGGGCCAGGCTATTAACACCATTCTTTTTCTGAAGGACATCACATGCAGCGTCGCAAGTTCAACCTGTTTCTTGTTCCATTGGCCACAATGTTTGGTGCAACCGTTTTGAACCAGGCTTTCGCTCTGGGTCTTTCCGACCTTAGCAATGTCGATGCCAGCAAAGGTTTGAAAACTGCGTTGGAAAAAGGGGCACTATCGGCCATAGGAATCCTGGGAGTCCAGGATGGTTTTTTGGGAAACGAAAAAGTCCGGATTCCGTTGCCCGGTGTTGTGAATGATGCTGCTGGACTGCTGCGCAACATAGGCCAGGGAGCACAAGTGGACGAACTCATCACCGCCATGAACCGTGGTGCGGAGGCTGCCGTACCCATGGCGAAAGACCTGCTCATGAACGCGGTTCAGAACATGACCATAACCGATGCCAAGGCCATTTTGACCGGAGGGGACACCGCAGTGACCGAGTTCTTTTCCAGTAAAACCCGCGCGGACCTGGCCATCAAATTTTTGCCGGTGGTCAGCCGTGCGACCGAGAAAGTAGGCTTGGTAAACAAATTCAACCAGGTCGCCGGTAAAGCCGCCGACTTCGGGTTGCTGAAGAAGGAAGATGCCAATATTCAGCAGTACGTTACCGGCAAAGCCCTTGATGGACTGTTTTTCATGATAGCCGAGGAAGAAAAGAAAATCCGGCACAACCCGGCGGCTTATGGAAGTTCAATCCTGACGAAGGTGTTTGGCGCGCTACAGTAAGCTACAGTAACTTTGCGCCTGGTTCGCAGTTTATGTGCAGTGTCGGGTTTTATCTCTATTTTCAGATGGTAAAAAAGCCATAATCTGTGTTCGCATCAACCATGAACATCGGTATTCTGATCATCGCCCACTCACCGCTGGCAAGCGCCTTGCGGGATTGTGTGCTGCACGTCTATCCAGAATCCGCCAATGGTGTACTTGCACTTGATGTGCCCCCCAATGAGTCTACCGAAACAACCCGACTGACGGCCTTGGCGCTGTTGCAACAATTGGGCACACCCAATGCATTGGTTCTAACTGATGTGTTTGGAGCAACACCCTGCAACGTTGCCCAAAAGGTGGTTGATGGGGTCAGTTCCAGATTGGTTGCGGGTGTCAACCTGCCGATGTTGTTGCGTACTGTCAATTACCGCCACGATCCCCTGGACGTACTGGTTTCCAGGGCACTTGCCGGAGGCACTCAGTGCATTATGCAAGTTGCAGTCGCGGCACCGCAAAACCAGACAAGAAAATTGCATGATCAAGAAAACCACAACCATCACCAATAAGTTGGGCCTACACGCCCGTGCCTCTGCCAGACTTACCAAACTGGCTGGCAGTTTTCCCTGCGAGGTCTGGATTGCCAAGGGTGATCGCCGAGTTAATGCCAAAAGCATTATGGGGGTGATGATGCTTGCTGCCGGCGTGGGATCCGAAGTAGTGGTCGACACGGAAGGTGCGCGTGAGCAAGAGGCCATGGATGCCCTACTAGCACTGATTGCTGACCGATTCGGCGAGGGTGAGTAAGTATGCCTTCCCTTCGGTTTTCGCACACTTGTTGCCGCGTGTGCCGCTTTGACGTGGTGGCAACATGACTTTCGCCATCCAGGGTTTGAACGTTTCACGCGGCGTAGCCATTGGGCGAGCCGTACTGGTGGCATCGAGCAGGGTTGATGTCGCCCATTATTTCGTCAACGCGGACCAAGTTCCCGCCGAGATTGAACGCGTTCGCCGCGGGCGCGATGCCGTGGTGGATGAAATCCGGCGTTTACACGAAACCATCACGCATATGGGGCCGAATGAAGCTCCACATGAACTTGGCGCCTTGCTTGACGTACACCTTATGCTGTTGCAAGACGATGCGCTTGCTGCAGGTGTCAAGCACTGGATTACCGACCGTCTTTACAACGCAGAGTGGGCCTTGACTACCCAACTCGAAATCATTGCGCGCCAGTTCGATGAGATGGAAGACGAGTACCTGCGTGAGCGCAAGGCCGATATGGAGCAGATCGTCGAGCGGGTTTTGCGCGCCATGAAAGGCACCAGCTCACCGATTGAAGCACACAACCAGCGCACCATGCGCAAAGCCTCGCAACAGGATTTGCTGCTGGATGACACGGTAGACGTTCCCCTGATATTGATTGCCCATGATCTGTCGCCAGCTGACATGATTCAGTTCAAGCAAAGCGTGTTTGCCGGCTTCATCACCGATGTGGGTGGAAAAACCTCGCATACCGCCATCGTGGCACGCAGCATGGACATCCCCGCCGTGGTCGGAGCGCGGCTGGCAAATCAGCTGGTGCGTCAGGACGATTGGGTCATCATCGACGGCGATGCGGGTGTGGTGATTGTTGATCCATCGCCCATCATTCTTGCAGAGTATGGATTCAAGCAACGCCAGGGAGAACTGGAGCGTGGCCGCCTGCAGCGCCTGCTGCACACCCCTTCTGTCACGATGGATGGGCAAAAAGTCGAGTTATTAGCCAACATTGAAATGCCTGAAGATGCCGCTGGCGCTTTAAAGGCTGGAGCTGCGGGCGTTGGTTTGTTTCGTAGCGAATTTCTGTTCATGGGACGCCAGGGACGTTTGCCAGGCGAGGAAGAACAGTACCAAGCCTATCGACGCGCAATCGAAGGCATGCGTGGCCTGCCGGTGACCATTCGCACCGTTGACGTGGGTGCCGACAAGCCGTTGGATGACTCCTTACATGACGATGCGCACCTGAACCCGGCCTTGGGTTTGCGGGCCATCCGCTGGAGTCTGGCAGATCCGGCGATGTTCCTGACACAGTTGCGGGCAATATTGCGTTCTGCTGTGCATGGCGATGTGCACCTCCTGATTCCCATGCTGGCGCACGCCCGCGAAATTCGCCAGACTTTAGCCCACCTGGACCATGCCCGTGCCATGCTTGACAACCGTGGTGTTGCCTATGGGCCCGTCAAACTTGGAGCCATGATTGAAGTCCCGGCTGCCGCATTGAGCCTGAAGCTGTTTCTCAAACATTTCGACTTTTTGTCTATTGGCACCAATGACTTGATCCAGTACACATTGGCAATTGACCGTTCCGATGAATCCGTGGCACACCTGTACGACCCCTTGCATCCGGCCGTTTTGCGTCTGGTGGCTGACACCATCGCCGTGAGCCGTGCACAAGGAAAAGTCGTCAACGTATGTGGTGAAATGGCTGGCGATGTGGCACTCACGCGCTTGCTGCTGGGCTTGGGCCTGCGTAGTTTTTCCATGCATCCGGCCCAGATTCTGGCAGTCAAGCAGGAAATCTTGCGTGCGGATACCAGTAAGCTGGCACCCTGGGCACAGCGCGTACTCGAAGCGGACGATCCGGCGCGCGCGATGACAATGGCGTAGCGGGAGAATCTCCGCTTGGGGTGTTAATCCACAACGGTGTAGCCTTCTTCCGCAATGGCCGCAGACACGGTTTCCTATATTGGCATAAACGGTTGTCATCATGTTGGAGTTCTCCTTCATCCACAATAAGTACTACCAGACCTCACTGGCCTTGGGCTTGGTTGGTCTTGCCGCCGGTTCGCGGGTCTGGCCCTTGGCCGAGTTGGGCACCATTGCCCCGTGGCTGACGTTTTATCCGGCGGTAGTGGGTGCTGCGGCCATCGGTGGTTTTGTCGTCGGGCTGGGCGTTGCAGCGGCATCGGTTCTGGTCGTGCTCTTTGGCTGGCCCATGCTGGTGGCGCAGCCTTTCATTAACACCCGCGCCGACTGGATCGGGGTGCTGGTGTTTTTACTCAATTGCTGCTTGATTGCCTGGATTGCCGAGGCCATGTTGCAAGCGCGCAAACGTGCCCGCCTGGCGCAGCGACAGGCCGAAGCTGCCAATAAAGCCAAAAGCATCTTTCTGGCCAACATGAGCCACGAGTTGCGCACGCCGCTAAACGCGATTCTGGGTTTTTCCAATCTGCTGGCGCACGATCCGGCCATGTCGCAACAGCAGCGCGAAACCCTGGCACTCATCAACCGCAGCGGCGAACATCTGCTCAAGCTGATCAACGACGTGCTTGACATGTCCAGGATCGAAGCCGGCCGCATCATGCTGGAGCAGCGGCCATTCGAGATCATGGCGCTGATGCGCGACCTGCAAGCGCTGATGGCGGTGCGCGCGCTGGACAAATCCCTGGTGCTGCAACTCGAACTGCCCGCGGAGCAAGAATGCTGGCTGCTGGGCGACGCCGGAAAACTGCGCCAGGCGCTCATCAATCTGCTGGGCAACGCTATCAAATTTACCCCACAGGGCACGGTCACACTGCGGTTGCGGTACGCAAGCCCCGCGCCGTCTGCGGGGCGCATCGCCATCATCGAGGTGGAGGATACGGGCATCGGCATTACCCAGGCGGATCAAACGCGGGTATTTGAACCCTTCATTCAGGTAGACAACGGCAATGCATACCAGGGCAGTGGTCTGGGGCTGGCAATCACTGCCAGGATCATTGCCGTCATGCGCGGTAGCATCCAACTCACCAGCACGCCAGGAGCAGGCTCGTGCTTTCATATTGAAATTCCGTTTGCGACTGCGCCTGAGCAGGCACCGCATACAGCTGCCTATCGCCGCCAGGTGGTGGCACTGGCCTCCGGTCAACGCACACCACGCATTCTGATCGTCGAAGACCAAAGGGAAAACTGGTTGCTGCTACAACACATCCTGGAAGAAGTTGGGTTCACGGTGCAAGTGGCCGAAGATGGACTGAAGGGTGTCGAAGCCTTCTCCGCCTGGCATCCTGATTTCATCTGGATGGATATCCGCATGCCAGTCATGGATGGATTGGAGGCCACACGCACCATTCGCCGCTTGCCTGGCGGAGATGCTGTGCGCATTGCCGCCCTGACCGCATCGGTATTTCAGGAAGAACATGAACATGTGCTGCAAGCGGGCATGAATGACTTTGTGCGCAAGCCTTACCAGCCAGAAGATATTTTTGACTGTCTGCAGCAGCAGTTGCACCTGGAATTTGTGTATGCCCAGGATGTGAACCCGGTGCCGTCGGGGGATGCGGTGCCTGGCGGACTGAACGGGCACAGCCTGGCGCCGCTGGATGCCGCCTGGCGATTGCGATTGCGCCAGGCAGTGTTGCAACTTGACACCCGCAGGATTGCCGAACTGATTGAAGAGGTGCAGGCAGAACACCCCGAAATTGGCCGCACCTTGCAGCAAGCCAGCGCGCAGTTGGCCTATTCATCCATCATTCGGGCGCTGGATGCCTGCTCCGCCCCACCTGTAAACGAGGAAAAACGATGAGCAAAGGCCGCATCATGGTGGTGGACGATAATCTGGCGTCCCTCAAGCTGCTATTGGATACCTTGACCAGGGAAGGTTTCCAGGTACTGCCAGCTGACAGCGCCGAGCTGGCCCTGGCCGCTATGGAAAACAGCGCTCCCGATCTGATTTTGCTGGATCTGAAAATGCACGGCATGAACGGCTTTGACATGATCCGTCGCCTCAAGGCCAGTCCAGGCAGCCAGGACATTCCGGTGATTTTCCTGAGTGCTGCCACAGACACCGAATTGCGGATCCGTGGCTTTCAACTCGGCGCAGTCGATTTTGTCAGCAAGCCATTCGAACACAACGAATTGTTGGCGCGCGTGGGCAACCATCTGGAACTCTTTCGTTTGCGCAATGAACTGCGCCAACAGGCCCAGGCGCTACGCCGCGCCAACGCCGCCACGACGGAACAACTGCAGCAGGAACGCGCGTATCTGGCGGCGATTGTCGAGTCTTCGGCCGATGCCATCATCTCCCGCAACCTCGATGGGGTGATCGCCAGCTGGAATCCGGCGGCAGAGCACATATTTGGCTACACGGCGCAGGAAATGATTGGCCAGTCCATCGCTATTTTGCTACCGCCGGACCGTCAGCATGAGGCCGCCCTGTTGATCGACAGCATTCGTCAGGGTCAGGCGTTGTTCAATTTTGAAACCGAGCGCATCTGCAAGAACGGCACGCGCATCATCGTATCGCTGACGGTTTCACCCATCCGCGACAGCGCGCAGCACGTCATTGGCGCATCCAGCATTGTGCGCGACATCACGCAGCAGCGGCGTACCGAAGAAGCGCTACGCGAAAGCGAGGAACGCTGGAAATTTGCACTCGAAGGCTCCAACGAAGGGGTTTGGGACTGGAATATCCAGACCAATGAAGTACTCTACTCACGCCAATGGAAACGCATGCTGGGTTATTCGGATCATGAGGTTGACAACACCCTCGACACTTGGAAACAGTTGGTGCATCCCGGCGATTTGCCCGCTGCACAGGCTATCATCCAGGCGTATTTGTCCGGTGAGCGCACAGACTACCAGCTGGAACACCGGCTGCGCTGCAAGGATGGCAGCTGGAAATGGATACTGTCACGCGGCATGGTCGTTGCCCGCACACCCGACAAGCAGCCCACGCGCATGATCGGCACGCATCAGGACATCACTGCGCGCAAGGAGTCCGAACTGCAGATCAGTTTCATGGCCTACCATGACCGCCTCACCGGGCTGCCCAACCGCACGCTGTTTTTTGACCGCCTATCGCAAAGCATCTCGAAAGCACGCCGCAACCGCAACCGGGTGGCCTTGCTATTTGGCGACCTGGACGGTTTCAAGCACGCCAACGACCAGTTCGGCCACGACGCCGGGGACATTGTGCTCAAAATTGTCGCCTCACGCCTGCTCACCACGGTACGCGCCATGGACACGGTGGCCCGTATCGGGGGGGATGAATTTGTTGTCATCCTCGGGGATATTGTCAATCCCGATGAAGCGGTGCAAATCGGCAACAAGCTCATCCACGCCGTCACGCCCCCCATTGCACTGCCTGGCAACCTGCATTGCAGTGTGGGTATCAGCATCGGCATCAGCATTTTTCCCGACCACGGCACCGAGATGGACACATTGCTGGCGGCAGCCGACAGCGCCATGTACCAAAGCAAAACTGCCGGCAAAGGCAAATGCACCTTGTTCGACGGCCCAAGTCCTTCTGTGGCCATGCATGACAACTGGATTCATCTGGATGCGTCTTGTCATGTGGGCATCGCACAAATTGACCAACAACATCAACAGATGGTCGACTTGGTCAATGCACTCAATCTGGCCGTGTTGCGCAAGGAGAGCGCCGAGAGCATCAACCAGAAATTCCAGGCACTCACCGATTGCACCAAGGAGGACTTTGATGCCGAACGCGAACTGATGGAACGGTACCACTACCCCTATCAGGGAGAACATGATGCAATTCATGGCCGTTTGCTGGCTGATTTGCTGCAATTCAAATCCCGGCTCAACAAGGGCGGCGATCTGTTCGTGCTGCAATCCATCAAGGATTGGCTGTTGCAGCACATTCCCGCCGAAGACAAGCCCCTGGGGGAGTTTTTACGGGAACACTGCCAATGAGGGGCAGCATAAAATTTGGCTTTAGCCTTGACTGCCACCGAAACCGAAACCGTCCCCATGCACCACTCCTCCTTATCCAAGCAATACCCATTTGATGTCCTGATTGTTGGCAGTGGCTTGGCCGGCCTGTCGGCGGCATTGCATCTGGCCGCCACCCATCGCGTGGCCGTGCTCACCAAACGTGGCATGAACGATGGCTCCAGCGCCTGGGCGCAAGGCGGCATTGCTGCCGTGCTGGCCGAAGGTGACAGTTTTGATGCACATGTGCACGACACGTTGGTGGCCGGGGCGGGCCTGTCCGACCCTGCCGCCACCCGTTTTGTGGTGGAGCATTCACCCGAAAGTATTGCTTGGCTACGCGCCCTGGGCGTGCCCTTTTCCGAGGAGGATGGGCAGTTGCACCTTACGCGCGAGGGGGGACACAGCGCCAGGCGCATCGTGCACGTAACCGATGCTACCGGGGCTGCCGTGCAAAAAACACTGATTGACACCGTGCGCCGCACCCCCGGCATCAGCCTGTTTGAAAACCATATCCTGGTGGATGTGATTACCAGCGGCAAGCTGGGACTGGCTGTGGATGGAGGCAGCAATCACTGTCTGGGCCTGTATGCCCTGGATGAAACCACAGGCACGGTGCACACTTTCCGTGCACCGCATACCATTTTGGCCACTGGCGGCGCTGGCAAGGTGTATCTGTACACCACAAACCCTGATACCGCCACGGGCGATGGCATTGCCGCCGCATGGCGTGCAGGGTGCCGCGTGAGCAATATGGAATTCATCCAGTTTCACCCCACCTGCTTGTACCACCCGCATGCCAAGTCTTTTTTGATTTCGGAGGCTGTGCGCGGCGAAGGCGGGCGCTTGTTGCTGCCCGCATCCGCCGGTGGCACACGCTTCATGCCGCAGCATGACGCACGCGCCGAATTGGCTCCGCGCGATGTGGTCGCCCGCGCCATCGACTTCGAGATGAAAAAGCACGGACTGGATTGCGTCTACCTGGACATTTCGCACCAACCCTTGTCTTTCATCCTGGAACATTTTCCGAATATCCATGCCCGTTGCCTGGAACTGGGTATTGACATTTCAAAGGAACCCATCCCCGTTGTCCCGGCAGCGCACTATACCTGCGGCGGTATCCACACCGATTTGTCCGGGCGCACCGACATTGCCGGTTTGTACGCCGTCGGCGAGGCCACCTGCACCGGCTTGCATGGCGCCAACCGCCTGGCCAGCAACTCCCTGGTCGAGTGCATGGTGTTTGCCCGTGCCGCCGCAACCGACATCCTCGCGACGGCGCGCAATACACCACCCACATTGCCGATATGGGACGAGAGCCGCGTGACCGATGCCGATGAAGCGGTGGTCATCTCGCACAACTGGGACGAGCTGCGCCGCTTCATGTGGGACTATGTAGGCATCGTGCGCACCAACAAGCGGCTGGAGCGCGCCCTGCACCGTATTGAACTGCTACAGGACGAAATCCAGGAGTTTTATGCCCACTTTCACGTGACGCGCGATTTGCTGGAGCTACGCAATCTGGTGCAGGTGGCCGAATTGATTGTGCGCTCAGCCCAATCCCGGCACGAGAGCCGTGGCTTACACTTCAGCCGGGATTACCCGAACATGGCAGAACGGGCACTTCCCACGGTATTGACACCGATATTGCCAAAACAATAATACTCCCGGCCAAGGCCAAGTTGCTCCTGATACAATAGCTGTCCCCGCTTATCCCATAAGGCTTACAGCCCGATTTGCCATGCAAAAACACCCAACAATGGCCCGTTTTGATGCCTCATGGCGGCATCAGCATCGCCTTGACCCGTTTTGAAGGGCAAAATTCAAGGCAAATCTGGCTGTACGCCTTATGTATCAAGCGGGAGTAGCTATGTTTTTTGCAGGGACAGCGCCGCAGACGAATGCGCTCATTCAAACGCACCAAGCGTGCTGTCCCGCCTTAAGTGGGAAGCCGTTATTTTTTTTCCAATGCACTGGTAGGCGCGCTTGGCTGGGATGCGACTTCACGTGGCCACGGCACATCCGCCGCCACCAGTGGCTTGCCAATCGGTGCGGTGGCTTGGCCCTTGCTGACGGCAGCCAGGTCCTGCGGGTTGGGGTACTGGCCCAACAACCAGTAATCGAACGCACGCCGGGCAATGGGGGCGGCCGAGGCTGAACCAAAACCCGCGTTTTCGACAATCACCGCCAGCGCAATTTTCGGGTTGTCCGCCGGGGCAAAGGCGATGTACAGTGAATGGTCACGCTTGTGCTCCTCCATGCGGGCGGCATGGTATTTTTCCTTGGAACTGAGTCCGACTGCCTGCGCGGTGCCGGTTTTCCCGGCACTGAGATAACCGGCTCCGGCAAACACACGTGTCGATGTACCCTCTTGTGTCACGCCAATCATGGCCCGGCGAATGACCTCGACGTGTTCCGGTTTAAAGCCCAGGGATTGTCCTGGTTCCGCTTCCACCGCTGTGCGCTGGTGCGTGGCAGCATCCTGCGTGGCAATGACCAGTTGCGGCTTATGTTTCACACCGGCATTGGCCACCGTAGCGGTTGCCTGGGCCAATTGCAACATGGTGAAGCTGTTGTAACCTTGGCCGATGCCCAAAGAAATGGTTTCACCAGCGTACCATTTCTTTTGCTCCGGGCGCTTGTAATAGGCACGTTTCCATGCCTGGCTCGGTAAAACACCGCGCACTTCGCCATGAATGTCGATGCCGGTGATCTGTCCAAAACCCAGGGGCTTCATAAAATCGTGCATCACGTCCACGCCCAGCTCATTGGCCAATGAGTAATAGTAGGCGTTGCTTGATTCGACAATCGAACGGCGCATGTCCATGATGCCGCCACGTTCGTTTTCCGGGCTGCCAAAGCGGTGACCGCCAAACATATAGAACCCGGGGTCGTTGATCAAGGTTGTCGGTGAACGGGTTCCTGTAGTTAAGGCAGCCAGTGCCATGAAGGGCTTGTAGGTCGATCCTGGTGGGTAGGTGCCGCGCAGCGCACGGTTGAGTAACGGCTTGTCTAGCGACTCGTTGAGCATTTGCCAGTTTTCCTGGTCAATGCCTTCGACAAACAGGTTGGAATCAAAGGTTGGTTTGCTGACGAAGGCCAATACTTCGCCATTTTTGGGGTTCATAGCCACCAGCGCGCCCCGACGATCCCCATACATATCCTCCACCAGCTTTTGCAGCTTGATATCGATGGCCAGCATGACCACGTTGCCTGGGGTCGATGGCGTGCTGGAGAGTTTGCGCATGGCGCGTCCACCCGCCGAGGTTTCGACCCGCTCGACCCCGGTGATCCCGTGCAACTGCTTCTCAAAACTCTGCTCAACGCCCAGTTTGCCGATGTATTCCGTGCCACGGTAATTACCCTGGTCGTCATCGTCTTCAATCTTGGCCTTTTCGGCCTGGTTGATGCGCCCGATATAACCAATCACGTGGCTGGCCAGCTCGCCATACGGGTAGCTGCGAAACAAGCGCGCCTTGATTTCAACCCCAGGGAAGCGAAAACGTTGCGCCGCGAACCGTGCCACTTCGATGTCCGTCAGACGGGTGCGGATCGGCAAGGATTCAAAGCTTTTGGACTCTTCCAGCAACTTCTTGAAGCGCCGCCTGTCGCGTGGCGTGATGTCCATGACCTGGGACAATTCATCCAGCGTTTGCTCCAGTCCCCTGGTTTTGGACGGCGTGATCTCCAGCGTATAAGCCGAATAGTTGCTGGCCAGAACAATGCCGTTGCGATCCAGAATAAGCCCCCGGTTGGGTACAACAGGCACGATGGCGGTACGGTTGCTCTCCGCCTGGGCGCGCAGGTCCTCATGGCGCGTGACTTGCAAATGAACCAGACGTGCAACCAGCAACACAAAACACAAAACAACGACAAAACCGGCCACCAAAACCCTGGCTCGAAAGCGCGCCAGATCGATTTCAATGTTGCGCAGGGCTGTCATAACGGCCTGTTTTCATCCGGGTCAGGGGCGCGCAGTTGCGGGACCAGCAGCACAACGCTGGCCAGCGGCCACAGCAATGCCTCGAAGACCGGTGCAAGAAAAATGTGTATGCCGGGAAACGTGCCACCGCTCACTATACGTACCAACAGTTCAATGGCATGTGATACAGCAAATAGAGGGAATACCTGCGCTGCCTGGGATGGCAGGCTAAACCACAACAGGCGCCGGTGGATGGTGGTGGCGAAGAAACTCAATACGGTGTAGGCCATGGCGTTCTGGCCTAGCAATCCAGCCTGGTGTACATCCATCAGCAAACCAAACATGAATGCAGCGCCAATGCTGACGCGCAAGGGCTGGTGCACAGTCCAGAACACCAGAACCACCGCCAATACGTCTGGAATCCAGGCAGCACGCCCCCACAAGCCCATGTTCTGTAGCATGTTGCATAACATGGCCACGATCAAGCTAGTCCAGATAAAGAACGGTTTGACTGGCAGCAACAATTGCTTGCCGGGACGCATGATCATTTTGCCGCTCCTCGTTTTCCAACCGGCGTTGGGGCATCTGGTGGTGGCCGTGGGGGCAACTGCTCCGCCACGGGATCCAACACCATGACATGGCTGGAGGCGGAGACCAAAGCCAGTGGTACGCAGTAAATACGCGCAAAAATGGTATCGACGCGCCGGTCCACCTTTTCCACCCGTGCGACCGGAAGGCCGGGGGGGTAAACGCCATCGATTCCACTGGTAGTCAGTAAATCGCCTGCGGCCACATCGGCGTTGGCCGCCATGTAACGCAATTCCAGTGCATCAACGTGTGTTGAAACGTCACCAAACGCCACCCCCCTGGCTCCGGTGCGGGTATTGAGTACAGGAATGGAATGGTCCCGATCCGTAATCAACGTTACTTCGCTGACTAGCGGGTATATCCGGGTTACCTGACCCAGAACACCCACCTCATCCAGAACCGGAGATCCCAGTTTCACGTTGTCGCTCATACCCTTGTCGATCAGCACCTTGCGACTGTACGGATCAGCAGCATCGTAAAGCACCTGCGCCGCCATGGAGGGCGATTGCGTGCGCGCACGCAAATCCAGCAACTTGCGCAAGCGTGCGTTCTCCAGCGCCAGTTGTTCAGCCTGGTTCGCCTTCTGCGACAACGAGATTTGCTGTTGGCTGGCCTGATCCTGGAAAGTTTTTGCCGCCGTCAAGGAGGCGAAGTACTGCTGCGCATCCTTTAGTAACAGCACCGGACGCAAGGCGACCCATTGAACCGGATACAGAATGGTCGCCAGCACCATGCGCAGTGGCTGTGTGACATGAAAACGGGCATCAGCCACCATCAGGAAGAATGCCAAAGCGCTGCACACCACCAATTTTGATAGCGCTGATGGCCCCTGACGAAAAAAAGGAGGGGGCGTTCCGTTCAGCGTACCCAGCGGCATCGCTGCAAACCCCTTTGCTTATTCGCTGGTAAAAATGGAACCCAAGCGTTCCATCTGCTCCAATGCCGTGCCGCAACCTCGCACCACACAGGTCAATGGATCCTCGGCCACCAGAACGGGCAAACCGGTTTCTTCTGCCAGCAGCCGGTCCAGATCACGCAGTAAGGCCCCCCCGCCGGTGAGCATCATGCCACGGTCGGAAATATCGGCACCCAGTTCGGGCGGCGTCTGTTCCAGGGCATTCTTGACCGATGACACAATATTGTTGAGTGGATCGGTAAGGGCTTCGAGGATTTCGTTGCTGGAGATCGTGAAACTACGCGGCACACCTTCGGACAGATTGCGTCCGCGCACTTCCATTTCCTTGACTTCGCTGCCGGGAAAGGCGGAACCGATTTTTTTCTTGATCGACTCGGCTGTGGGCTCGCCGATCAGCATGCCGTAATTGCGCCGGATATAGTTGATGATGGCTTCGTCGAACTTGTCACCACCCACACGCACGCTGCCCTTATAGACCATGCCGCCCAAACTGATAACACCGACTTCTGTGGTGCCGCCACCAATATCGACCACCATCGAACCGCTCGCCTCGGACACCGGCAAACCGGCGCCGATGGCTGCTGCCATGGGTTCTTCGATCAGATAAACATCGCTGGCACCAGCGCCCAAGGCTGATTCACGGATAGCACGCCGTTCGACCTGGGTCGAGCCGCAAGGCACGCAAATGATGATGCGCGGACTAGGCCGAAAAACCCCACGCGGATGCACCATCTTGATGAACTGCTTGAGCATCTGTTCGGTCACGGTGAAGTCGGCAATCACGCCGTCCTTCATGGGCCGGATGGCTTCGATATTGCCCGGAACCTTGCCCAACATGGCTTTGGCTTCCTTGCCGACGGCCTGAATGGTTTTTTTCCCGTGTGGGCCGCCTTCATGGCGTATCGCCACCACCGAAGGCTCGTCGAGAACAATCCCTTGCCCACGCACAAATATCAGGGTGTTGGCCGTACCTAAATCAATGGCCAGGTCGGTGGAAAAATACCGACGGAAAGATTCAAACATCACACATCCTCAGGAAAATGAAAGACGCCTAGCCCCTCATCACCACGGTTTATCGTTAAAAATGCAAGCTGGTGCTCAACGCCGCGCCCGGTTTCCCTGGGCGCATACTAAAGGCGGGATAATAACCTATTGCCCACGAATGGTACTTACGGCACTTGGGTGCAGCTCTCTAGCCACACGGTTTCCCTTTGAATTCAACGTATTAATATTGTTTACCATGTCCTTGACATCAACTGATATTGCCCGCATCGCCAACCTGGCGCGCCTGGAGCTTGTCCCCGCTGAGAGCGCGCGCATGCTTGGCATCATGAATAGTTTTTTTGACATCGTTGAAAAAATGCGCGCCGTGGACACCACCGGCATCACCCCCCTGGCGCATCCCGTTGTCACCCTCTCGGACGTAGCGCTAAGACTGCGTGACGATGTAGTCAGTGAACCGGATCAACGTGCGGCCAACCAGCGCAGCGCCCCGGCCGTGGAGCAAGGACTGTTTCTGGTCCCCAAGGTAATCGAATAATGAATCGAATAATTTTTTTGTTGTGAGCCCACAATGACGCAATCCCCCTCCACCGCACTGCACGACCTTGGCGTGCATGACCTGGCGCAGGCCCTGGCGGCCAGGCAAGTCTCGGCCGTTGAACTGGCCCGGCATTTCCTGGACCGTGCCACCGCCAGTACCCACGCTGACCTGGGCGCCTTTGTCGCTATCAATCCAGAAGTGACCCTGGCCCAGGCCCGCGCCGCCGATGCGCGCATCGCCAACGGTACGGCGGGCGTTCTTGAAGGCGTGCCGATTGCGCACAAGGACATCTTTGTCACCCAGGACTTCCCCACCACTGCCGGTTCGCGCATGCTTTCGGGCTACCGCTCGCCCTTTGATGCCACGGTGGTGGCCAAACTGGCAGCTGCAGGAGCCGTCACACTGGGTAAGCTCAACTGCGACGAGTTCGCCATGGGCTCCAGTAACGAAAACACCGCCGTGCCCGCCGTGGGCCACAGCGTGGTGGAGCCGGTGCGCAACCCATGGGACACGGCGCGCGTGCCCGGTGGCTCATCGGGTGGCAGCGCTGCGGCCGTGGCGGCACGCCTAAGCCCTGCGGCCACAGGAACCGATACGGGCGGGTCGATCCGCCAACCGGCAGCGTTTTGCGGCATCACCGGCATCAAGCCAACCTATGGCCGTGCTTCACGCTATGGCATGGTGGCTTTTGCCTCCAGCCTGGATCAAGCCGGCGCCATGGCGCATTCGGCGCACGACTGCGCCTTGCTGCTCAGTGCCCTGTGCGGCCCCGATCCCGACCGCGATTCGACGTCGCTCGACGTACCTGCACAGGACTTTTGCGCCAATCTGAATGATTCCATTGAGGGCTTGCGCATTGGTTTGCCTCAAGAGTTTTTCAGCGACGGTGTAGCAAGCGACGTGCGCAGCGCCATTGATGTGGCATTGAGGGAGCTTGAAAAACTGGGCGCCAGGCTGGTGCCCATCCGCCTGCCACGCACCGAACTGTCGATTCCGGTGTATTACATCATTGCCCCTGCCGAAGCCAGTTCCAACCTCAGCCGCTTCGACGGTGTGAAGTTCGGCCACCGCGCCAGGGACTACGCCGATCTGGCCGACATGTACCGTAAAACCCGCGCCGAAGGCTTTGGTGACGAGGTCAAGCGCCGCATCATGATTGGCACCTACGTTCTGTCACACGGCTACTACGACGCCTACTATCTGCAAGCGCAAAAGATCCGCCGCATGATCGCCGACGATTTTCAGGAGGCCTTCAAGTCCTGTGACGTGATTGCCGGCCCCGTGGCACCCACGGTCGCGTGGAAAATTGGCGCCCACAAAGACCCGCTGGCCGACTACCTGGCTGACATCTTCACCCTGCCCGCATCACTCGCAGGGCTGCCGGGCATGAGCGTGCCTGTAGGCTTTGGTGCCGGGAACATGCCGGTGGGCATGCAGTTGATCGGTAACTATTTGCAGGAAGCCCGCCTGCTGAACGTGGCGCACCGCCTTCAACAGGTTACGGATTTCCATCTCCAAAACCCCCAGGGGGTTTGATATGCATGGCGCGCGTGACGCATCCGATGAAACAATTTCCGCGCTGATTGACGCAGGGGAGTCCTATCGGTGCGAGCGCAAGGGTGACCTGTCCAGCAAAGACAACAAGGAAAAAATTTGTCGAACCATCTGCGCATTTGCCAACGACATCAAGGGTGCCGATGAAATTGGCGTTATCGCTTTAGGCGTAAGTAACGATGGAACTCCGTCGGGAATTCAAATCACGGATGAACTGGAAAAGAACATTCAGAATATCCGGGGTGAGGGAAAGATTGTCCCGCTTCCCAGTTTCACAACACAAAAACGCATACACCGTGGATACGAAATTTTGTCTATCGAGGTGCGTCCCGCCGTCTCACCACCCGTTAAATACGATGGCCGCATCTGGATTCGTCCCGGCAACACAACTCAGCTTGCCAGCAACGAAGATGCGCAACGCCTCAACGAAAAACGCAGGACCAAGGATCAGCCGGATGACATCCAGGTGCTGCAACACTTTCGCCTGAAAGACCTCAACATCAACTACTTCAAGACGCAATATCTGGTTCAGGCATTCGCCGCAGACATACTGGAAGAAAACGGAAGAAGCGTTGAAGAGCAATTGGCAAGCACAAAAATGATCGGCTCCACCACCGATCCCTATCCAACGGTGCTTGGTATGTTGTGCATAGGTCTGTCTCCAACCGATGCTGTGCCAGGTGCGTATGTGCAGTTCCTCAAGATTGCATCGACCGACATCACCGGAGACATTCTCGATGAGGCCAATGTGCAAGGACATGTCGCAGATGTCATTCAGCAAATTGAAGCCAAATTCAACGCGCACAACCAGATATCCGTTGATTTCACATCGCAGGACAGGGAGCGGCGCACAGCACACTATCCCAAAGTGGCTTTTGAGCAGTTGTTTCGCAATGCCGTCATGCACCGCGCATACCTGGGAACCCATACTCCGATACGTGTGTATTGGTACGCAGACCGGATCGAAATCGTCAATCCGGGTGGGCCATTCGGCCTGGTCACACCCGAAAATTTTGGCAGTGGCCCCACCGACTACCGCAATCCGAATCTGGCTGCGGCATTGAAAGACCTGGGGTATGTCCAAAAATTCGGAGCAGGTATCAGCAGGGCACGAAAGGAACTGCATGCCAACGGCAATCCCGAACTGGGGCTTGAGGTCAATGCAAGTTTTGTCACGGTAGTGATGCGCCAAAGAATATGACCAAGCCCGTTTTTACCTTTTTCAACAACAAGGGCGGAGTGGGAAAAACCACCCTGGTTTACCACATCGCCCATATGTTCGCTTTGATGGGCGTATGCGTACTTGTCGTCGATTGCGACCCGCAGGCCAACTTGAGCGCCGCCTTTCTAAGGGATGAAGAACTCCAACAACTCTGGGATGACACAAGTTGCCCACAGACCATCTACCGCGCCGTGCAGCCTATGGTTCGCTGGGGCAACTACAGTACCCCCCGTCTGCAACACATATCGTCACAGCTGTATTTGATTGCTGGCGATCTGGGACTTTCTTCATTCGAAGACCAGTTGTCCGAACAATGGAGCAAGGCAAATGATGACAATATCAACACGTACAGCCGTGCGTTTGATGTCCTCACTGCGTTCTGGCGTTGCGCCCAGGAGGCTGCACACACGTGCCGGGCAGACGTCATCATTTTTGACATTGGCCCTAACCTGGGAGCCATCAATCGCTCTGTACTATTGGGAACCGACCACGTCATCGTACCCTTGGGGGCAGACCTGTTTTCGTTACGGGGTTTGCAGAATATCGGTCCTGCGCTGCGCGAATGGCACAAATCGTGGGAAACGCGTAGCGCCAAGACCTTTTCTGACTACACCTTGCCCAAGGGGAACATGCACGTTCTGGGCTATGTCGCAATGCAACACCAGGAGCGTCTTTACCGCCCGGTGCAAGCTTACAAGCAATGGGTGGATCGCATTCCAGCCGACTACCGCAAATACATCCGGGAGGAAGAAATTGATCCTGCCAAAATTCCGAGAATTGAAGAAGATACCTACGCCCTGGCCTTGCTGCGACACTACAAGAGCATCATCCCTATCGGCCAGGAAGCGCGCAAACCCATTTTTTCATTGAGAACGGCGGACGGTGTCAGTGGTTCACAAATAGCGACCGTTAAAGCGGCCTACGACGACTTTCAGACACTGGCAGCGAAAATCTTGACCAAAGCGAACCTTTCAGAATTATTACGTCCATGAAGTCTCCACATCTCGTCCAGGGCTACGAAGTCGTCATCGGTTTCGAAACCCATGCCCAGCTTTCCACCCAGTCCAAAATATTTTCGCGCGCGGCAACCGCCTTTGGTGCTGAACCCAATACCCAGGCTTGCGCCGTCGATCTGGCATTGCCGGGTACGCTGCCGGTCATGAATAAAGGGGCGGTGGAACGCGCCATCCGCTTCGGGCTGGCGGTGGGTTCGCGTATTGCGCCCATGAGCATTTTTGCGCGCAAGAACTATTTTTACCCCGATCTGCCCAAGGGCTACCAGATCAGCCAGTACGAAATTCCCGTGGTGCAAGGCGGCGTGGTCGAGTTCTTTCTGGGCGAGGAAAAGAAATCGGTGCGTCTGGTGCGCGCGCACCTGGAGGAGGATGCCGGCAAGTCGCTGCACGAAGATTTCATCGGGCAGTCCGGCATCGACCTGAACCGCGCAGGTACACCGCTTCTGGAAATCGTGACCGAGCCGGACATGCGCTCAAGTGCCGAAGCCGTAGCCTACGCCAAGGAGTTGCACAAGATCGTCACCTGGATCGGCATCTGCGATGGCAATATGCAAGAGGGCTCATTCCGTTGCGATGCCAACGTGTCGGTGCGCAAGCCGGGCCAGCCGCTGGGCACCCGGCGTGAGATCAAGAATCTCAATAGTTTCAAGTTCATGCAGCAGGCCATGGACTACGAGGTGCGCTGGCAGATCGAGCAGCTCGAAGATGGCATTCCCATCGAACAGGCCACCGTGCTGTTTAACCCCGACACGGGCGAAACCCGCGCCATGCGCACCAAGGAGGACGCCGCCGACTACCGCTACTTCCCCGACCCCGATCTGCCGCCGCTGCGCATCGCAGGAGAGTGGGTTGAGCAGGTGCGCAGCGCCATGCCCGAGTTGCCGCGCGCGATGGCACAGCGTTTTGTGCGCGACTATGGCCTGCCAGAGTACGATGCCGCGCTTTTGACCCAGAGCCAGGCCATGGCACGTTATTTTGAGGATACCGCCCAGGCCTGCGGTCAAGCCAAGCTGGCCAGCAACTGGATCATGGGCGAGGTGTCGCGACGCATCAATCTGGAGGGCATCGCTATCGACGCAGCACCCGTGCAGGCTGCGCAACTGGCAGCGCTGGTTGCGCGCATTGCCGACGGCACCATCTCCAACAATGCCGGCAGGCAGGTGTTTGATGCGCTGTGGAGTAGCGAGGGAGGCGAGGGTGGCGAGGGCAAGGACGTGGATGCCATCATTGCCGCCAAAGGACTCAAACAGATGAACGACACGGGGGCGCTGGAGAAAATCGTTGCCGAGGTGATCGCCGCCAACCCGAAGAATGTGGAAGAGTTCCGTGCCGGCAAGGACAAAGCCTTCAATGCCCTGGTCGGACAGGTCATGAAGGCCAGCAAGGGCAAGGCGAATCCGCAGCAGGTCAATGATCTGCTGCGCAGCAAACTGGTGTGATTATTCGGAAGCGGAAGGCTTGCGCGCAGCCGGTGCGTTGTGCCCCCACAGCTGGCGCAGACGCACCAGCTCGTCGTCGAAACGCAGCGTCACACGTCGGACTTCCGCTTCCTGGTCATTGATGAAGCGGCGTTGTATCGCTTGGCTGTGTGTATTTTCATCGAGTTGCCGACGCAAATTGCTGGGCGCTTTTTTGGGATCCTTCGCGTAAAACTCCATTTCCGTGTCCAGAGTAACGCGCTGCTTGATTAAATCATTCAACCGGCCCTTGGCGGTCTGGACGACGACATCGATTTGCTTCAATGCTTCCTGGCGTTCCTGGTCGTGTACCGTTTTGTTCGGGTAGCGTGTGAGCAAGGCACGGTCACGCCGTTTTTCATCGGCAATCCGACTCCTTTCCTCTGCCTCGCGCTTTTCTTTTTGTTCCAGCTCGGCACGCTCCATGGCCGTCAGGGAAGGCCCAACCTTGCCCTTGACCGTTCCACTGGGGTTGAGTATCAATTGCTCACGGTCAATGCACTCCGGAATCGGGCGATCCGATGTCAATTTGCGGCCGTTGGCATCCACACAGGTGTAAACGCCGGAGATGAGCGGCTCCGAGCCCTGCGCCCAGCTTGATGCCACGCCCAAAGCCAGCGTCGCCGCCATAAAAACGCCACGATTGATTTTCATAGTCATCCTTGAATCACGCCATAGCGTACACGGTAGGCCTGCACCCGCTGATGCTCCTGGACAAGAGAGGTTCCACCACGCTGCTGCAGATAGTGCATCAAATCGTCCAGATTCGCAATGGCAGCCACCTGAAGGCCCAACTGCTGCTGCACGTACTGTACCGCGCTATAGGGCACATCCTGGCCATTTTCCGTGGCCTTTTCCTGCCGATCCAACGCAATCAGTACCGCGTGCGGCACGGCACCCGCTGCTGTAATGGTGGCAATCGATTCACGCACCGCCGTGCCGGCAGACATCACATCATCGACGATCAACACCCGCCCTTTGAGCGGCGCCCCCACCAGCACCCCCCCCTCGCCGTGGTCCTTGCTCTCCTTGCGGTTGTAGGCGAAGGGCACATTACGCCCGCGCCGCGCCAGTTCCACAGCCAGCGCAGCACCCAAGGGAATGCCCTTGTAGGCCGGACCGAAAACCATGTCAAACTCCACGCCGCTGGCCAGAAGGCGGCGTGCATAGAACTCTGCCAGGCGGCCCAACTTGGCTCCGTCGTCAAATAACCCGGCGTTGAAGAAGTAAGGGCTTATGCGGCCAGCCTTGGTTGTAAATTCACCAAAGCGCAACACTTGACAATCCAGCGCAAATTGCACGAATTCCAATGCCAACGTATCCGGCTCACGGATGTGATCCTGCATGCGAAATCTCCTTGTTTTTCGGTTGACCCGGTTGGGCACAGCCCGATTTATTTTTAAAGAGTTGCAGTTTAGCTGGTTCATGAACAATTCATCTTATATTCCCGTCCATGACCACTGAACGCCTCCCCGCACAAAACCCCCAATCACTCTCCGGCTTACTGCCTTTTTTACACCCGTACCGGCTTCGGATCGGTCTAGCGCTGATTTTCCTGGTGCTGGCAGCCACAGCCACGCTGGCTTTTCCGCTGGCACTGCGCAGCCTGATTGATGGCGGACTGGTACAAACCGACAAGGGCGCGCAGGTGATGGCGCTGCGCGAACACTTCGCAGCATTGTTTGCGGTCGCAGTTGCCCTGGGGCTGTTTTCGGCAGCACGGTATTACATGGTCAGCTGGCTGGGTGAGCGTATTACGGCGAACCTGCGCAACGCGGTTTACGCACACGTGCTGGAACAAAGCCCGGAATTTTTTGAAACCACGCAAACGGGCGAAGTATTGTCCAGGCTATCTGCCGACACCACGCTGGTGCAGACCGTGGTCGGTTCCTCCCTGAGCATGGGCTTGCGTAACCTGGTCATGGGCATAGGTGCCTTGGGCGTTCTGGTATGGACCAACCCCTATGTGATGGTTCAGGTCCTGGGAGTGCTGGTGCTGGTCGTGCTGCCGAGCCTGTGGTTTGGCCGAAGGGTACGTCGGCTCTCGCGCGCCAGCCAGGACCGCATCGCGGATTCCAGTTCCATTGCCGCCGAGGTGCTCAATGCCATACCGGTCGTGCAAAGCTATACCGCCGAAGCGCGTGAAGTGGCGCGTTTTACCGACTCCACCCACCAGGCATTTGCCACCGCCGTGCGCCGCACCCAGGCGCGCGCGGTACTGGTTGCTTTCATCATCATTGCCACGTCGGCAGCGTTGCTGTGGGGTTTGTATCAGGGCACGCAGGCTGTGGCAGCCGGGCGCATCACGGCAGGCCACCTGGGGCAGACCGTGGTGTACGTCATCATTCTGGCCAGCGCCTTTGCCGTTCTAGGTGAGGTGTATGGTGACTTGTTACGCGCCGCAGGCGCGACAGAGCGTCTGATGGAATTGCTCCATACCCGCTCGCCGATTGTTTCACCACCGAATCCGGCTGTAGCGCCCGTCCCACGTGCGGGAAGTGCTATTAAATTTGAATCATTGCAGTTTCACTACCCTTCACGTCCCCAGACGGCGGCGCTGGTGGATTTCTCGCTCGACATTCAGCCCGGCCAAACCGTGGCTATCGTTGGCCCCAGTGGTGCGGGTAAGAGTACGGTATTTCAATTGCTGTTGCGTTTTTACGACCCGGCAAGCGGCGACATCCTGCTCGATGGTACCCCTACGCGCCAGATGGCACTAGACGCTTTGCGCCAGCGCATCGGCATCGTGCCCCAGGATGCCGTCATCTTCTCCAGCAGCGCGCTGGAAAACATCCGTTATGGCAAACCAGATGCCAGCGACCAGGAGGTGCACGTCGCCGCCAAAGCCGCCTTTGCCCATGAATTTATCAGCGCGCTGCCACAAGGCTACGCCACCTTTCTGGGCGAGCGCGGCCTGCGCTTGTCCGGCGGCCAACGCCAGCGTATTGCCATTGCCCGTGCCATGTTGAAAAACCCACCGCTGTTATTGCTGGATGAAGCCACCAGCGCGCTGGATGCGGAAAGCGAGCGCATGGTGCAAGCGGCGCTGGAGTCCGCCATGCGCAACCGCACGACCCTGGTGATCGCCCACCGGCTGGCAACGGTGCAAAAAGCCGATCACATCGTGGTACTGGACCACGGCAGACTGGTCGAACAAGGCACGCACGCAGAACTGGTGGCGCATGGTGGTGTGTATGCAGGGTTAGCCGCCTTGCAGTTCAATGCCTGAAATGTCCTATCTGGTCAAAATGGATCGCGTGGAATTTCTCCAGGGGCGCTTCGGCTACATCAATGGAAAGACTACTGCATTATTGATAGCTGCACCCGCACAACCCACGGGGGCTGTAGGCTGATTTAATGCCTGATTTGCGGCAAAAAAGTGCCACAGGGCTTGTAAGAGGGTTTTATGGCAGTTTGTGCATTTGTAATATCACGAGTGATATGAAATCCAGGCAAATCGGGTGATGAACGGTTTGCGGTGTGGTTGATTGACGACTCTCAGGCGATCTGCTTTCGCATCTCTTTGATGACGGTGGACACAATGGCTCGGCCATTCATGGCTTTTCCTTGCGGTTTGCCGGATCGTTCAAATAGCTGGCCACGCTCTCAGGCACATAAAGCAAGTACACACGCACCATGGCACCTTGGTGGCAAGTTTGCCAGCCCCATTGGCACGAAAACCCCGTGTGCTGCGCTGCCCTCGCAGGTTTTGTGGCCTGCTTGCTGCTAGTATGGCGGTATGACTGGACTGGAAATCACCCTGCTTTATCTTTTGGCTGCCGTACTGGGGGTGGTGGTGTGTCGGTCTTTCAAGCTGCCTCCCATGCTGGGGTATCTGGCTGTGGGTGTCGTCATCGGCCCGAACGCGCTGGCGCTGGCGCAAGACGCGCAAAAAGTGCGCTATCTGGGTGAGTTCGGCGTGGTTTTTCTGATGTTTGTCATCGGACTGGAATTCAATTTGCCCAAACTGCGCACCATGCGCCGACATGTGTTCGGACTGGGGTCTTTGCAAGTAACCGTCACCATTCTGGTAGCCACGCTGGCGATCATGGGGTTTGCGCTGACGACGCCGGAGTTGTGGCTGATGCCCTGGCGCGCTGCGCTGGCGCTGTCGTGCGCTTTGGTATGAGCAGCACGGCCATCGTGGTCAAACTGATGGTCGAGCGTCTGGAACGGGAGTCGGAACACGGCAAGCGTGTCATGGGCATTTTGCTGTTCCAGGACCTGGCGGTGGTGCCCTTGCTGGTG
>JADJFE010000005.1 GCA_016708725.1 Candidatus Aalborgicola bjergmarkensis | reverse complement strand
GGTCAGCGCCAAGGGGCTTTGTACCGGATTGGGTTATTTTTGACGCCAAACAGGGTTTTTTGCCCGACTCAGGTGGCGAGGAAAAAGGGCAGGGCGCTTATAACGCGATTCGCGTGTATTTGTGGGCTGGCATGCTACGCGATGCGCGGAGGCGCAAAGCCCTGCTACCGGCCCTGCTGCCCATGGCACGTTACACATTGCGCGACCAGGGTTATCCAGCCAGATCCATCGACATCGCAAGTTGGACAGGCTACGGTCTGGCTTCAGCGGGATTTTCTGCGGCGCTGCTGCCCACTGGAAGCACGAACTAGAGGAGGCCACGCACCCAGACCAGGTAACGCGCCTGCAGGCTCGCCCCGTGCGCGCAGATGCCTATTACGAGCAGGCTCTGAGCCTGTTTGCACTGGGTTGGCGTGAGGGTTTTTATCGCTTTGGCGCCGATGGCCGGCTGCTGCCACGCTGGCATCGGGAATGACATGGCGGGAATGATCTTCAAGTGCAGCTTGGTGCTCGCAAGTTTTGTTGGGTATGGGCGTTGCGTTGGCGCAAGCGGTGCAAACCGACTTGCTGCGCAGTGCAAGGGATGGGACGGCGAAAACCGTCCCGATCTGGCGCGGGAGCAGCTTGCCGGTGCTCCGCCAGCAATCCCATTTCGCCCATGTCCGGGTTTTTGCTTGCGGATATGGCGCGTGCGTGAGAAACAAGCTGGCCGGGGCACGAAAAATCCTGCAATCCTTGCGGCTACGCCATTTCCAGCATCCGGCGACCCGCGATCTGGAGCAACTGGTGCGCATCTACGGCCCCGAGCGGGAAAAGCTGGCCCGCATGCGTCTGCTCTCGCGTGGCGGCAACAAGACCGAGGCGCAGGCACTGGCGCGCGAGTTGTTCCCGCAGGGGCCGCCGACCGTGGGCGGGCTGGATATCGAGTACTACCAGCTCATGGCGTCCACCGCAGGCGGCGGTGTGCAGGCGCAAAAACAGTTGCAGCGTTTGTACCGTGAAACCGGCGACGCGCGTTACCGGCTGGCCCAGCTGGAGTCGCAGGTCAAGGCGGGCAATCTGTCCAGCGCCGTGTTGTCCGAATTTGAAAGTCTGGCGCAGCGTGCGGATGTGAACCAGCCCGCATGGCAGGATTTGTGGCGCCGCCATGGTGGCACTTCGCCGACAAACCGTGCCAGCACCGCCTGGATACGCGTTTATCGCTGGATTCCGGGCGAGCGCGCCATGCTGGAACAGTTGGCAGAACTGCAAGGGCCGGCCAAGGCGGGCACACTGCCCGCAGGCGTGGACCCCATGGCCGCCACCCGTGCTGTCGGGCGCAAAGCGTTGGACCGGGAAGAAAACGAAGTGGCGGAGAAAAAATGGCTGGCAGTGCTTGCCAGTCGGCCTGCGGACGCCGAAGCGCAGGGCAGCCTGGGCCTGGTGCGCCTGCGCCAGAAACGTTATGCCGAAGCGCAAGAGCACTTCACCCGCGCCAACCAGCGCGACCCGCAACAAAAATGGCTGGACCTGAAAAAAACCGCCATGCTGTGGGGCTGGCTGCAAATGGCCGATACGGCGCTGGCAAATGGCGATGCAGAGCTGGCCCTGGCGCACGTCCAGCAAGCGCTGGATGCGGAGCCGAAAAACGCCAGTGCATTGCGCGCACGCGCTGGCCTCTATGCCAGGGACGGCAAGCCCGCCCAGGCGCTGGCGCTGCTGGAAAACGCCTGCAAGGATGACCCGGAGCTGGCATCCGGCCTGGTGGACATCCGGGTGGAACTCATGCGCGAACAGGCGAGCGTCGATGCCAACGCCAATCGCATGGGTGCCGCATTGCGTATGCTGGAAACCGCCGTGCCGCTGGAGCCGGATAACCCCTGGCTGCGCCACCAGCTCGCGCGTTTGTACATGCAGCTGGATATGCCGGATCAGGCGCTGGATGTGGTGCATGAAGGTGTGGCCCGCGCGGCAGCGGACCCCGAAATGCGCTTTGCCCGTGCGCTGGTACTGGCGGCGCTGGCCGATCCGGCAGCGGCGCTGGCCGATCTGCAATCGGTTGCAGTAGCGCAGCGCAGCGCGGCCATGCAAACGCTGGAAGAGCGTGTAACGGTCGATGTGTATATCCGCCAGGCATCGTCCTCCGGCATCGAGGGCTTGCGGGAAGTGGAAAATATGGTCGGCAACGATGCCAATCTGCTCTACGCCGTTGCCAATGCCTGGTTCCGCCACGGCCTGCCGCACCAGGGCGTCGCCGTCTATGACCGTCTGGCGCAGCGCGTGGTGCCGCTGCCACCGCAGGCGCAGCTCAACCACGCCGTGCTGCGCAACCGTGCCCAGGACGATGCGGCGCTGGCGCAGCAGCTGCCCGGATTGCTCCAGCTCCCGGACTGGACTGCGGCCCAGGAAGAGGAACTGTTGCAACTCACCAGCGAACACCGGGAGCGGCTGATCGGGCGTCTGCTGGCCAGCCAGCAGGTGTCGCAAGCGCAGCAAGCACAGGAACTGGCGCGCCAGCCTATGCCGTTTCAGACGGAAAAACGCAGCCCACAGGCCTTGGCGCAGGGCCAGAAGGCACAGGCGCGTCTCTTGCTGATGGTCGGTGCGTTGGCCGAGGCCCGTGTGCTGCTGGAGCGCGCGTTGCCAGCCCCTGCCACAGGATGTGGAGCTGCGGCTTGAGTTGGGAGATGCCTACTACCGCACAGGCCACCTGGACGAGGCCTTGATGCAGGTGCGCTGGCTACAGGCCAATTCCGACGTACTGAAACCTTACCAGCAGCTGGCGCTGGTGCGTTTATTGCAAAACACCGGCCAGGAGGCTTTGGCACGTACACGCGCGCAATGGCTGCTGCAACGCTATCCCGACGACCTGGATGTCGTGCTGTACGCCGCGCGGCAGGAGCGCAGCAATGGGGAATACGCCAAGGCGCTGACCCTGTTCCAGCGGGCCTACCAGATTGCACTGGCTGACGGTAATACGGCCACAGACACGGCCACAGGCACAATCACGGACACACTCCGGTTGCAGCTGGCCTACAACCTGGCCGAATCAGGTATCGGTACAGGCATCGGTACAGACGAAACACGGATCGCCAGCGATGGACCGGACGCAGCCACGCTGGCGCTCAGGTTCATGGGTGCTATGGAAAGTACAGCGGATGCCGCAGGTGCAGTGGGTACGCTGGAGAAAATCCAGGCCGATGTGGACGCCATCGAAGACCGCCGCCAGGCCTGGGTCGAACTTGGCCTTGAGCAGCGTGAGCGCGTTGCCTCCGAGGGACGCTCGACCCTGCACGGCTGGGAGCAACCCCTGGTTGTCGTGCTGCCCTGGCGCTACGACGGGCGGGTTTTTTTGCATCTGGACCAGGTTGCACTGGATGCGGGTAGTTTGCCCGATGATGTGCGGGAGTTCGGCCAGTTGGCGGCGTGGTCTGTAGAGGCTGTCCCAGGTGCATCCCCTACGCCTATTCCTATTCCACAGACGGCGCGGGGCCTCAATCTGGGGATTGGTTACGAGGGCGATTCCCTGCGCTGGGACCTGGGCAGCGTGGGGCAGGGGTTTCCCGTCTCCAATATCGTCGGTGGCATCCGCCAAAGCGGTGACATCGGAGCCTTGGGCTACAGCCTGGAGCTGGCACGCCGCCCCATGACCGGAACCTTGCTCTCCTATGCCGGAGCGCGCGATCCGGTCACGGGTGCCGTCTGGGGCGGGGTGGTGGCCACCAGTGTCGGTGGGCGCATCTCTGCCGATGTCGGCGCGTTCGGCCTTTCGGCCAGCACCAGCTTTGCGGTGTTGAACGGCAGGAACGTGGACGACAACCAGCGGTTTACCTGGCGCCTGGCGCTCGACCGCGATCTGTACCGCAGCACAGCCCAGCAGGTGAATCTGGGGGTGTCGGTGTCGGGTGCGCAGTTTGCGCGGGATCTGTCGGGCTTTACCTGGGGGCACGGGGGCTATTACAGCCCGAAAAGCAGCACGACGCTCACCTTGCCCCTGGAGTGGAATGGGCGCCACAAGGCTTGGTCGTGGCTGCTGCGCGCTTCGGTATCCGCATCCCGCAGCGACAGCCATGCAGCGGACTATTTCCCCGGCAACGCCTTGCTGCAAAGCCAGGCGCAGAGCCTGGTGAGCGACCCGGTCTATTCCGGTGGTGGCGGCCCGTTGTCCACGGGCTACTCCTTGCGCAGCGTGCTGGAGTACCAGGCCAGTGCCCGCTGGACACTGGGCGCACGGCTGGAGCGCGAGGTGTCGGACTATTACACGCCACTGAATCTGCTGTTTTATACCCGTTATCTGTTCGATCCGGTGCGTGGACCCCGTGGACTCCAGAATGACGGAGTGCGTCCGGTCCGGGCGTATTCCAGTTTTTAAAACCCGTTCGCCATCGTTCGCCGCCATGCCCACCGCCTACTTGCCTTCGACCTTCTTTCAGCGCGCGCTGGAGCGCCTGCGCTTGTCCGCTCCAGCGCAACCACCAGTGCCATCCTGCGGCCTGGGTATCGACGCACTGCCCCAGGGCGTGGGGCTACTGCCGTCGGGCGCGCCCGTTGCCCTGGCCTGGCAGAACCGGGACGTTGACTGGCTGTGGGTGCATGGCTTGCTGGACGGGATGCTGGCAGAGGGGCCGGTCTTTATTCTGGCCGAACATGCAAGCTGGATTGACCAGCTATTGCAACATCCTCCGCTGCCACAAGCTCATGCCGGCAAACAGCTGAAACTGTGGCTGCTGCGTGATGGCAAGGCCAACGCCCAGCAGAGCATGGCCATGGTGTCCATCCTGGTGGAACTCGAACAATTCGGGCTGGACCAAACGCATGCCCTGCTGGTGGTGGTTTCCCCCTACGCGGTATTTGGCCCCACCGTTGCCCAGAGTTGGCGCTGGGCTTTGCAGGTCGCCAACTGGGCGCGCAGGCGCACGCGGCCACTGGTTTTCGGGTTCACTGCGTACAGCGATGTGCATGACGTGCTGGGTCCGCTGCGCAACCTGGGCAGCGTTTTTGAACATATTGCCATGCTCAACGTCGAAGCCCAGAACACGACCCTGTACCTGGATCGCTGGAGTACGCCCGCAGGGCCGCTGTTCGAGTCGCGCTACGGCCTGGAGCACACCTCTGCGCGCCTGGCCTACAACGGCAGCCATGCGCGTGGCCAGACACAGCACCTGGTGGAGGCGCCGGACCAGTTCGAGGTGTGGGGTACGCAAGCCGCCGTGGCGGACCAGCGCGTCCCACCCGCCGCCTGGAAGATCGTGCCCCAGGCGGACGACTTGCTGGCCGCGACCGAAGGCTCGCTGGCCGCGACCGTGCTGCTGGAATCCGGCCCCAGCGCCAGTCTGGACGCCACGCTGCACCTCGTGCACCGCTTGCGTCTGGTGCGTCCACGCACGCTGAAAATCGTGGTGCGCGAAACGCACGACAAGCTGCGCAACAACATCGAACAAGCCTTCCTCCACCTGGGCGCCAACCGTGTGGTCTACCGTGAAGTGGGTTTTACACGGCTGGTACGTCTGATCGAAGACATCAATGCGCAGGCATTCACACACACCGTGGATGCGGATTTTTCCACCGCGCTGGGTGGTTTCATGCCCGATCCGGTGCGCGGCTACCTGAAGCCGGAGGTGTTTTGCACCACGGTACTCAGTATGCTGGAGCGCACCAGCCACATGGGGCTCAACCTGGTTTGTTGCGCTTGTTCATGCAGCCCCACCCGCGCACCTGGATGCCATACGCGCATGCCTGGCGTACCGCGATGGAGACGTGATCACTGCCGACAGCAGTGCTTTGTTTTCATGTTTTCCTGCGCCGAATCGGATGTTGGACCCGTGTTGGCGCGGCTGTTTTCACTGCCACCGACCGAACTTTTGGCTCACAAACGTCTTACCATACACGTCAGGACATGCGCGTGGGACTGCGCGCTCCCAGGATGCCGCACAGGGGGCTTGCCGGATTACAGCGTACATTTCACGACCCGCATGACGTCGACCGCTACCTCCGCCGCCGCCTCAGCACACCTTGCACCGGCGCCCGCACCAACCCAGCCTGTCCTGCCTACGCATGATCCGGCTTCTGTCCCTGTCATGGCGGAATTGACAGTCAAGTCAGCCCGATTGCACGCCGCCCTGCAGGAGCAATGACAGGAGCAATACATGCTGCCTGATCTGCTTGTGTATATGCTGCTGGGTGCGGTGGTCGCCTGGCCCTTGCGGCGCGTGTGGCGCAACGTGCGTCGGCTGGCGCAGCGCAAGGGCTACTGGATGGCGCGGCCAAGATATGTACAACCCTACCGTGCTCGGCAAGAACGCCTGAGTGACACACAGGAGTGAGCGCATCATGCAGACAGACGTAGCAGGTGCAGGTACAGGTACAGGTACAGGTGTACGCACCATCGCCCTGGTCTCGCCGTTGGGTGGAACGGGCCAGAGCACCGTGGTTGCCAACCTGGCGTGCATCCTGGCGCAGCGCGGCGTACCCTGCCTGGCGCTTGATCTGTGTGCCCAGAACGCGCTGGGCCTGCATCTCGGACGGACAAAACCCGTCAAACAGGGCTGGGCACACTTGGTCGATACCGGCCAGTGGTGGGGTGATGCTGCACTGGAAAACTCGGCGCGGGTGCGCTGGCTGCCCTTTGGCATAGCCGATGTGGCGCTGCTGGAGCGGCTGTATGAACGCCTGCGCAACCAGGACAACTGGCTGCAGCAGCAATTGGCCGCCTTGTCGCTGGAGCCAGATAGCCTGGTTCTGCTCGATGTGCCCACTTGGCCCAGCCCACTGGCGCAACAGGCCTTGCGTTGCGCCGATCTGGTGCTGGTGGTGCTCGAAGCCTCCTGGCGTGCCCAGCAAATCCATCCCGAGGTGCAATCCCTGCTGCAACAGGTCCGCGCCAGTGCGGTGCACGGCGTGCTGCTCACGCGCTTTGATCCGCGCCGTGCGACGCAGCAGACGGCCTTGCACGCCTTGCAGACCCAGTGGCATGGCCATGTGCTGCCGCATGTGGTGCATGAAGACGAATCGGTGCCCAGCGCAATGGCCGCCACCGATTGTGTTGCCCATCACATGCCGCAGGCGCAAGCGGCACACGACTTGCAAGGCGTTGCAAGCTGGCTGCAGGATCATATGCATATCACATCAAGCGCACCGGGTGCGCCGGGGAAGAAAAACGCATGAATCTGCACGCATCCCTGGTCTGGCTGGCATGGCAGTTGCAGGTGGCGCAGCCCGAGCGCTGGTTGGCCTGGCTGCTGCGCCTCTTCGTATTGCCGCCTGCAAACCAGATGCTGCCAGCACCCGACCCGGCGCGCGTACCCGACCCACGCATCTGGGCCGCGCACACGCTGGGCATTGCCCCGGATGCCCGCTGGCATGTATGGGTTCTGAGCCTGTTCGTGCGGCCCCGAACAAGGGTTCATGCGCTGCTACAGGACCTGATGGGTCTGGCGCACCTGGCCGCAATACTGAACACCATCGTGTGGCTGGTGCTGTGGCCGCTGCGCAAGTTCACGGCGCTGCTGGAGTGGATTGCGGCGCGCTTTGATTTTGTCGCTCCGGCCCAGGCGCTGGAACAGGCCTTGCTTCCGGTGCTCAGAATTCGTGGCGTGCGCTGGACGTTCAACACGCTGACCGTGCTGCTGGGTCTGATCGTGGTAACGACACCGTTTAGCATGATGGGGCAATTGCTGTTTTTGCTGCTGTGCTGGGCCTTGGCCATGGTGGTGCGGCGTCTGCCTGGACATTACCCCTCCTTGCTGCTGGCCGGTATCAGTCTGATCTCGCTCGGGCGCTACCTCTGGTGGCGGGTGACGACAACCCTGGAGTTCGACTCAATCACGGAGGCGATTCTTGGCGTGGGCTTGCTCGGTGCCGAAGCCTATACCTGGCTGATCGTGCTGCTGGGTTTCATTCAGACCGCCTGGCCGCTGGAGCGCAAACGGGTGGCCTTGCACCATGATCCCGCCCATTGGCCGACGGTCGATGTCCTCATTCCCACCTACAACGAACCTTGAGCGTGGTGCGCCCCACGACGCTGGCGGTCATGGGCATGGATTGGCCACGCGACAAGCTGCGCATTTTTATCCTCGACGATGGCCGACGTGAGGAATTTCGCGCCTTTGCCCAGTCCATGGGCGTAGGCTACATGGTCCGGCCCGACAACCAGCATGCCAAGGCTGGCAACCTCAACCATGCGCTGGCGCATACTGATGGCGAACTGGTGGCCATTTTTGATTGTGACCACATGCCCACGCACGGTTTTCTCAAGGCCTGTGTCGGCTGGTTTCAGCGTGACCCCCTGTGCGCGATGCTGCAAACGCCGCACCACTTCTTTTCGCCCGATCCGTTCGAACGCAATCTGGGAACGTTCCGGCGCGTGCCCAACGAAGGCTCGCTGTTTTACGGCCTGGTGCAAGCGGGCAATGACTTCTGGAATGCCACGTTCTTTTGCGGCTCCTGTGCCGTTTTACGGCGCAAACCGCTGATGGAAGTAGGCGGTATTGCTATCGAAACCGTAACGGAGGATGCCCACACCGCGCTCAGGATGCATCGCCTGGGCTACAACACCGCCTATATCAACCAGACGCTGGCAGCAGGGCTGGCAACCGAGAGTCTGTCGGCGCATATCGGGCAGCGCATGCGCTGGGCGCGTGGCATGGCGCAGATTTTCCGGCTCGACAACCCGTTTCTGGGCAAGGGCCTGACGCTGTGGCAGCGTGTTTGTTACGCCAATGCCATGCTGCATTTCTTTTTTGGCCTGCCGCGTCTGATCTTTCTGACAGCGCCCATGGCCTCTTTGTTTTTTGAATGGCACATCATCAACGCCCATGCGGTGCTGCTGGCCTTGTACGTGCTGCCCTACATCATCCAGTCCAACCTGGCCAATGCCCACGTGCAGGGCGAATACCGGCATTCATTCTGGGCCGAAGTCTACGAAACCGTGCTGGCGGCCTACATTTTCATCCCCACCACCGTGGCCTTGTTCAAGCCACGCGCGGGCGCCTTCAACGTCACGGCCAAGGGCGGGTTGGTGTCCAAGGCCTATTTCGACTGGGCGATTTCGATCCCCTACACCATCCTGGTCATACTGAACTTTGCGGCTTTTGGCATGGGCTTGCTGCGCTTGTTCGTCTTCAATGCACAAGAAACCAGCACCGTGCTGCTGAATCTGATCTGGACCAGCTACAGCATCGTGATACTCGGTGCGGCCCTGGGCGTGGCGTCCGAATCGCGCCAGGTGCGCCGCACGCACCGGGTTGAGGCCCAACTGCCCGCCGTCTTGTACCTCTTAGGCGGCCAGGCTGTGCATTGCACGTGCCTGGATTACTCCATGACCGGCCTGGGCCTGCGTGTACCCCATGGCCTGGTGCTGACAAAGGATGATCGGGTGCATGTGGGCCTGTGGCATAACGGGATAGAACACGTTTTCACGGCCCACGTCACCCTTGGCAAGGCGGATTTTGCCGGCGTACAGTTTGATTCCCTGACGCTGCAGGAAGAAATCAATCTGGTGCAATGCACGTTTGCGCGCCCCGATGCCTGGAAGCACTGGAATACGACACAAGAGGTGGACAAGCCTTTGCAGGGTTTGCTGGAAATCGCCAGGGCCAGCGTCAACGGCTATAAAAGATTCATCCTGGCCGTGCGTGACCTCCTGCGTGACAACGCCCGCAAACGCCGCGCCGAAAAATCCGCCCCGGCCACCCCGGCTACCCCGGTCACACGCCCATGAATCCATGAACTACCTTGGTCTTTATTTTTTGCTGAAAACCGGGCTGTATTACACCCACAGCATCGGTTTTCACTGGATACCCAACCTGTTGCTGGCACTCCTGGCCTTTTGGCCGCTGCAACCTGGGCTCTGGCGACGCCTGCGCCCCTGGGTGCTCTGGCCCGCAGCCATTGCGCTGCTGTACTACGACGCCTACTTGCCCAGCATCGAGCGGGTCTGGTCGCAAATCGGTGCCATCAGCGGCTTTAGCAACGAATACCTGCTGGAGCTGCTCGGGCGCATCTTCCAGCCAGCGGAAATGGCCATGCTGCTGGGGGCCATCGTGCTCTACACCATTCTTTCGCGCTGGCTGCGCTTTGCCACGTTTGCCATCCTTGCCATTCTCAGCGTACCGCTGGTGGCCGCCATCAACAACGCCTCGGCACCGCCTACCCCTACCCCGGCGCCAACCGCTACCACCACAAGCACTGCCACCACCGCAACGAACAACACTGCAACGAACACCACCGAGGCCAGCCCGGATGCCCAGTTGCAAGCCTTTTATGCCAAGGAAAACCAACGCCGGCTGGTGTTCCCCAAACCCGCTTCACCCCCGCCCTTTGATATTGTCATGCTGCATGTGTGCTCCATGTCGTGGGACGATCTGGATTTTGTAGAGGAACGCAACACGCCGCTGCTCAAGCGCTTTGATCTGGTATTCAGCAACTTCAATAGCGCAGCCAGTTACAGCGGCCCGGCTGCCATCCGCGTGCTGCGCGGCACCTGTGGCCAGACGAAAGAAGAGGGACTCTTCAAGGAAAAACCTGAAGAATGTGCCACCTTCCCATCCCTGGCCAAGGCCGGTTACCAAACTGCTGGACTGCTCAACCACAACGGCATTTACTATTCCTTTGCCAAAATTGTGGCGCACGAGGCCGGACTGGACGGGCGGCTGGAGTCCAACAAGGAGGTGCCGGTCATCATGAACAGTTTTGATGGTACGCCGGTCTATGACGACTACGCACTGCTGTCACGCTGGTGGACACAGCGCCAGACGCACAGCGCACAGCCCGTGGCGCTGTACTACAACAGCATCACCCTGCACGACGGCAACCGGGTGCCGGGCACGGCCTCGCTCAGCAGCTTGCAGACCTACAAACCGCGCATCACCAAGCTGCTTGCCGACCTTGACCGCTTCGTCACACAACTCGAAGCCAGCGGCAAACCCGTGCTGCTCTTGCTGATTCCCGAACACGGCGGCGCGCTGCGCCGGGAAAAGGGCCAGCTCGTGGACGGCATCCGCGAAATTCCCGACCCCAAAATCTCCCTGGTTCCCGCTGCCATCAAATTGGTGGGGCTCAAGACCGCAACACAAGGTACTCCACCAGGCGCCCCCATATTGGTTGACCAACCCGTAAGCTACTTTGGCCTGTTTTCCCTGGTTGCCGACTTGCTGGCCGATAACCCCTACACCGCAGGTACTATCGCCTGGAACACACGGCTGGAAAAACTCCAGACCACGCCATTCGTGGCGCAGAACGGCGACATTGTGGTCATGAGCGACAGCAGCGGGCGCTACATCATGAAGTCCAGCGATGGCACCTGGGTGCCGACCGGGAAATGAAAGCAAGGCGTCGGCCTGGTTCGTTTCGCACTCCGGGGGCGACAGCTTGATACGTGGTGGTTATCATTGGTATTCATCAATCTTGGAGCCTGTCATGGACACCGCACGCCTTTTTCAATCCGGTCGCAGCCAAGCCGTTCGGCTGCCCAAAGAATATCGCTTTTCTGGTACCGAGGTGGTGGTCAAGCACTTTGGCAATGGCGTGCTGCTGCTGCCCCTGGATGACCCCTGGCAAACACTGGCAGCAGGATTGGCTGCATTCGATCCGGGTTTTGAACTCACACGCCAGCAGCCAGACGATCAGGTTCGGGAAGCCATGCATCCATGATCCTGCTCGACACCAATACCTGCATTTACATCATCAACGCCAAGCCCCCAGCGGTGCTGGCGCGGTTTCAGCAGTACAGGTTGGGCGACATCGGGCTGTGCAGCGTGGTGGCTGCGGAGCTGGCGTTTGGCGTGGCCAAAAGTGGTTCGGCACGCAACCGCTTGGCACTGGAGATGTTTCTGGCACCGTTGGCCATCCTGCCATTCGATGCCGCAGCCGTTTGGGCCTACGGCGACCTGCGTGCGGACCTGGAGCGCCGTGGCACCCCCATCGGCTCGTTTGACACCATGATTGCTGCACATGCGCTCAGTCAGCGGGCTCTGCTGGTTACCAACAACACCCGCGAGTTTTCCAAAGTGCCAGGTTTGCAACTGGACAACTGGGTCGCTGTTGCCTGATTTTTATACAAAATACGGCGATAGCGCCCGTGGATAGAGCGAGAGCCGCTATCATATTTGTTATCCAGCCAGCGCTCTCCTTTCTGGTGCATTGAACCGCACCCGTTCGATCTTGAGCACGATCTCCATGTGCTACGATTTGAGTTTCGAGTCCATTTTCAAACAAAAGGTAATAATCCATGACGACAGCCGCCGCATCCGAATTCGCAGTTTCCCTCGCTATAATCCCCCCCCCCCCCACAGATAGGAAATCCAACCGCACGACGTCAAATATCGCATCCTGAGCCGTCCTCAAAATGCCGATTTTTGCACATTGCGATCCTCGGTTTGGCCGGTTTGGCAGTCGATGCGGTCTGTTTCACCGTTCGAGTGCCATTTTTGGTTTTCCTGGCATATCGCCGGAACGGCCCCTACCCGACAGCAGGTCTGGATCGCTGGTTCTATCGCTCACCAATGGATGCGCTGATCGGCACAATCGTCAGGTGCTGGCTGTGCTGTTTCATCCCAATCCGGCAGCGCTTCCAGCACTTCGTCAGCCGACGCATCCTGGTTATCCCACAGTGGCGGACCGCGCGGCGGGTGATGCGTGGAGCGCGGGTCCACGCCGATGTGTTCCCAGGATTTTGCGCACCTCTGTGGTGTTGGTGATGAACGCAATCAGGCGCATTTGGCCCCATATATCGGGCACAACAGCGGAAAAACTTCGTAGATGCGCGCGATCAAAACCGCCCACAAGGTAATGTGCCAGTGAGCGCTTGGGCGCAGGCACTGGCTCGCGCGGGTTGGATCACTATTGCCTTGCGGCGCAGCTTCAGGCGGCGGCTCTTCCAGTTGCGTCCTCTCCCGCGCCGGGTTGCCCGGTCTGCACGAGTGCGGCCAGTGCCGTCACTGCCGAGCGTAGCGGCGAGTTCGGTGCCAGCACACCGAAATAGCGATGCCGGTGGATGCGTGGTGGGGGGACCAGGGCCGCGATGCGATGAATCAGCTCCAGTGGCGTGAGCACCAGTTCATCTACTTTACTGCCCCGCTTGTCACTCGTAGGCTCACTGTGCTGTTTGGCGCAACGGTACACCAGGTTGGCGCCGTCTTTGCGCAGCCGATCCATGGCCAGTGGTGGCCGGGCGCAGTAGCGCAAAAGTCGCTCCAGTGCGGCACGGTCGTGTTCCTCAATGCACACACCGGCATCGAGCGAAAATCCGCTGTGTTGGTAAGCCAGCATCTCCTTGGCATCGGTCTTTTCGATCAGTTCGCATCTGACGAAAGTGCGCAAAATGCGTTTGCGCAAGGTAAGCTGCGCTTGAGCCACGGCTGTCGAGCCGATTCCACTGGCTGGGTGAAAAATGACGCTCGGCGCTGTGGAATCCGCTTCGTCCGCCGCCACCTCAAATACGCCATCAACCACGCACACATGGAAATGCACATGCTCGTTCAGGCTGGAGCCAAACCGGTGGATGAAAGCTACCGCGCCGATGTGCAGTGCCCTCTTGTCCACCTGTGCGGCACCCGAGCAGTGGGCCTGTAGACTTTGCGCAATGACCCGCAGGAAGATGTGCAGCACCCTATTGAGTACCACCCTATCGCGCTGCATGAAGTAACGCAGCCGTTTGGGCACCGACAGCACCCATTGGCGCACCGGCAGGCGGGGAAAAACGTGATCACTCAGGTGCGCCGCCGTCTCCACCATGCGCCGCGTGTTGCACGATGGACAGATTCCACGACCTTTGCAGGAAAAAGCGACGAAAAAGTCATGGCCGCATGCATCACAGCGGGCACGCGCAAAGCCATGGGCGAAGATGCCGCACTCCAGGTATTTGCGAAAGGTCTGCTCGACATAGACCGGCGGCGTGTGGTGGTCGCCTTGGCCATCAAACTGGCCCGCGCTTGCCAACTCCAGCCACGTCTCGAAGTGCTCGGCAATCGTGCGGTACAGCAGGGTTTGCTCGGGGTGACGCGGGTTGTAGAGCTTGGGCTTGGCATCCGTGCGCGCACCCGCATGTGGAGGCGCGTGCTGTTGCGCGGGTGGTGCGACGGCGAACATGGAGCAGTACCAGTGTGCATTGGATGTCTAGCAATACTGTTGTTATATACAGTATTATTCTGGGGTCTACAACTGTTCTCGTCTGGACACCGCGTAGATGGAATGATGCTGCACGGGCGCAAGAACTTTTTTAGGCTGTATGGCTCATGAATAGTGCGGGGATAGCTATATTTTTATGAGCAAAGCTTGGGCTGTCCTGATTTGTTGATCCAGGGCAATGGATCGGATGCCTGGCATCTGCACTGGTACGAGGACCGGGTGCGCGATTCCACCACGGCAGCATGGGTGGTTTCGGTGCCAGTGCTGGCCTACCGCGTTGCCATGCCGGTCTGGGCGCTATGGCTGGCGGGTGCGGGTGCATTACTACGCAATCCAGACCCGCACCAGCCGGTGGCGACGACGATTGGGAGACCTTTTAGTTTTAGTTCACTGAACATCAACCCGGTTCAACCTGGTTCAACCAGGAAGGGATGCCAGCCACACAAGCAGTTCCCAAGCGGGCACACCCAGATCGGAGCGCTGGAAGCTGTGGGTCGCCTGCAAAATATAGCGATCTTCTCCCACTGCAGCATGGATATGACCAAGCCAATTCCTTCCACCGAACGTAATCTGTAACCCGTGACCCCCTTCATCACCCAAGTTATTCGCATTCACATAAAGAGCCTGGATGGGCTCGCCGATCATTTCGTCTCGGAATGCATGGACGACTCCGAGTACATTCGAATTGTCCGGGTGCTTGTCACCGCAGCCGTCAGCATTCTTATCGAAGACGGTGAAGCAGACGGCACAATCGGGCCTGTGGAAATGTCGCTTCGAGAGTATGCCAGAGACTTTTACGTCGAACAGTGCGTCAATAATCATTCGGGAATTTCGAACAGCTTGTGCCGCTCACTGCGTCCCAGTACGATGGGTGGTGTGGGGGCTGGGAATTCTCGGTTGCCCGATTAGTCACCAGCGGGACGTATCGACCCATAGATTGGGTATCCTGGATTACTCAGATATAGAGGAGCTCACAAGCCGATGCGGCCTGGAACACCGGCGCGATTGAGGCACTGCGTGACGCGGTGCGCACCCAGGGCGAGAAAACCGGTGTCTGGTGGGCTGATGCGCTGTCGTCAAGCGTGCGGCCAATCATCACGTACTGGCTGATGGCGTTGTACTGTGCGGCCAAGACGGTTGCGTTCATTGCCGCGCTGAACGCAGGGGCTGGCTGGGGTGCTGCTGTGTTGGCCGCTTGGACTGAGGCAGATCAGGCGCTTTGGGCGGGGGTGCTGAACTTCTGGTTCTTGGGGCGGGTTTTTGATCGGGGCCGGGCATGATTGCTGTACCCCAAACAGCAGTGAATCTGGCCAAGCGCTTTGAAGGGTTCCACAGGGTGCCGAAAAACGACCCATTGCGCAGTGCCTATCCCTACATTTGTCCTGCTGGGTTTTGGACTGTGGGGTTTGGGCATCAGTGCAAGCCGGATCACCCGCCCATCACTGAAATGGAAGCCGAGGTGTACCTGGCCCAAGACTTGACGACGGCGCTCGCCGCAACGCTGCGCTACTGCCCGGTGTTGGCCACCGAGTCTGAAGGGCGGCTCGCGGCCATCGTGGATTTCACCTTCAACCTCGGGGCCGGGCGGTTGCAGACGTCGACGCTGCGGCGGCGGATCAACCAGCGGGACTGGGTCGCTTCCGCGGCCGAGCTGCGCCGATGGGTCTATGGCGGCGGACGAGTCCTGCCGGGGCTTGTGATTCGCAGGGATGCCGAAACTACGCTGTTGTTGAGAGCGCCAGATTAGCTATTGAAAGCACGAATCGTTGCTTGTCCACGAACAAAGTCGTCAAGGAATCGGTACCCCTTTCCGGCACGCTCGACAACACAGAAGCGTGTCCCTCCGCCAGTCAGCGGTAGCCGTTCAACCAGAGGGTAAAGACCGAGATATTCTTGCCCAGAAAATGACCCACCTGAATAATCGACGATGGGCAATATTCCAATGAATCCAGTCTTCAGTCCATCAAAATAGCCGAGCTCCCAAGGCATCCACCGGGATGAAACGCTGCTCTTGGTTGTTAGAAATACTAAACTCCTGGACTGTTTCATCCTCCGACGGAGCATGTCCGCATTTTCTGCGGTGACATTTCCTCGATCCAGTTGTGGATCGTCAATCCAGTCGATGTAGACCTTCAAGCCAAGGCCGGTAAGTATCTCTCTAACGCCAAGGACAATTTCAGAGTCCTCAGATGCGTGCGATAGAAATATATCAAAGCTGTCTTCATTGGCTGAGGCGCGAACTGACTCACGCAGAATCTGAGGAGCTGAAGCAGAAAAACTCTTTTGTAGCCTTGTGCGGGTCGCTTGTTTAACTTCATCCTTAGTCAGGTAGGCCATTCAAGTCTCCGTTTCAACGGCCAGAAGCGCGGGCCGCAGCTTCTATCCAGTTCGCAAAATTCGAATATCCATCGTCATTGACCCAGTCGTAGGTTTTGTAAAAATTCGAAAATGGAACATCTCGGCCGTTTTGTTTCACCGACCAATAGTCAAGTGGATTCTTGCCCTTCGCAGAGGTGCCGAGTTGAGGGTCTTTTACATTGTGGATGTATACCCCTAGTATTCCTTTACCAAGTTCATAACTACGCTTAATCTCGTGACGAACCCATTCGCGGTCATAAGTTTCCGAGCCGATCAAGACTACCGTTACAGACGTGCCGTTGAGTTGCTTATCGATCCAGCGCTCGATAGCCTGTGATCCTGTTCGTTTTATTGACTCCCATTCCGCCTTATCGACGAATGGTTGAGTTTCATTCCCTGCGCGTACAACCCATGAGTTTCTAACCTGAACGACCCGTCGTACATCTCGGTCATAGTGAAAGCTAAAGAAAACTTTGCGTGCCATGCCGCTACTCCTTGGTAATTAATCCGATAAATTCCAATGTCCGGGAAATGAGTTCGGTTGGCTTTTCTGCTGCCACGCCGAGTCGATTGAATGCTTCACGCAGATCAGCTTTAGCGTCTGGGTAATGCGTGTCCAGTGCTGACGACATTTCAGCCCAAATCTCATTGGCCATATAGCCGGTTGCTCCGAGGGGAACCACGTTCAATCCGTGCTGGCGGGAGATTTCGTACTCTTGTCGAACACCACCAGCGGGCACGATAAGACCGTCTACCCGCTTGTTGCCAAGAACCACAAGACAGATGCCTGCCGCCGAGATCAGCTCTTGTCTGTACTCTTCCCACAGGCGCTGTCGGACTGCTTCGTCTGGATTGGCTCGTGGGAACGGGCGCATAACCAAAGAATCTTCAATGTGACCAGTTCGAGCACGATAGACCTCTTCGATTGCCCCCGTAATGACGGCATCACCAACCCCCAGGCCAACACCTGTTGCAACACGATAGCCCTGTTGAACCAGTGCACGACTCAGGTCACGCAAAAACTCCTCAGTCGCCGATTTAGTCCAACTGCCGTACTCCTCGGCGCTACCAGAAATGAAAATCGTCCTCTGACGATACTGCCGCTCAATTTTTGCGAGCATTTCCGTGATCTGAGCGTAATCATCAATCAGCAGCGTTTTGATGTTGAATCGCTTGAGATCTTCAATTGCCAGTCGTTGCTTGATCTGGGCGTTTTCAAATTCGGCAGCGCTCTCGTCATCCTGCTTCGTCCTCTTTTTGAAGATGCAGTAGTGCCGACGCTGGTTCTCGCGGAATGTCACTCGGACCCGACTGAGGACGTACTCAAGGTTGGGGTCAGTAAAGCTGAATCCGATAAACAGGAATGTCTTTGATACCAAGTCGCCAGCGAGCGCAGTGATAAATGCGCCACGCTTGGCGTGATATTTTTCGTAGTCGTCCTTAATGAGGACGGCATCGTGAGGATGCTCGACATCGCCGTGCATCTTGTAAACGATGGCATCCCGCCTGGCTTTAGTGGTGGCAAGTTGCTCAGTAGTGTGCTTGACGTCTGCAATCTTTCCTGCTTCCCTCAAGGCGGACTCGATTAATTGATCGTAATTTGTCGTCCAATAGGTCCCTACGGGAAGACGAGCCAGAATCCGATGGTTTTCTGTAGGCGCAGCACCGACTGACAGCTGATCGATGATGGCTTGATTCAGGCGATGTCGGTTACCGGCATTTTCATTGCAGTGGTATTGAGCAACCGCCACTAGGTCGCTTTCCTTATCCACGTCCAGACGCAGTTCGTCGGCAATAGGTCGAAGCAGCTCGCGCCAATTCACAAATCCTGCTGACGCTGACAGGCCAGCGCCCGCGAAAATCGCGGCATTGTCTTCCCGGATTTCCTTCAGGAAGTCCTTGATAAAAAGTTCAATTTCTCGATCACTCATTTCACACAGCCCCTCCACGCGAGACTGTCCAGCTTGACGACAACGCCTCAGCCTGCTGCAACACGGTCTGTACCGCCGCGTCCTGCAAATCAGGCGGATAGCCGTACTTGCGAAGAATGCGTTTGACCAGCACCCGCATCCGGGCACGGGCAGAGTCTCGGTGTGCCCAGTCGACAGACACGTTTTCACGCAAGCTCACCAACAACTCGTGGGCGATAAGTTTCAATTTGTCGTCGCCCATCATCTGAATCGCACTTTCGTTCTCGGCCAGCGCGTCGTAGAAGGCAATTTCATCCTCTGACAGCCCTTGCTCCTCGCCACGTTGGCGCGCGGCCCGGATGTCCTTGGCCAACTGGATCAGTTCCTGCAGCACCTCGGCAGTCGTAATTGCATTGGCGTGGTAACGCGCTACCGCATCCTCCAGCCGTTCTGAGAAGGCTTTGGTCTGCACAACGTTTGACTTGCTCCGTGAGCGAATGCCGTCGTTGATCAGTTTGCGCAACGCTTCCAGCGCGAGGTTCTTTCGCTCCATCTGCTGAACTTCGGCCAGAAACTCGTCGGACAGGATGGAGATGTCCGGGCTCTTGATGCCTGCGGCAGCCAGGATGTCCACGATCTCGGTCGAGACCACCGCACGGCTGACGATCTGCTGGATCGCCAACTCGCGCTCTTGCTGGGTCACTCCCGAGCCGGCTGCTCTTGACCAGCGCGGCGCGAATTGCCTGGAAGAAGCCGACTTCCTCCCGAATTTCGCGGGCTTCGTCGGATGCTGAAGCCAGAGAGAAGGCCTTTGACAGCGCGAGCACCGCATCCTGATAACGGCGGTGAGCGTTCTTCTTGCCTTCCTTGGTCTTCTCTTTTGCCGCCAGCTTTTGCTGCAGGACGAGAATCCACTCGATGGTACCTGCCATCATTGCCAAGCGCTGCTGTGGCGTCCCGGTCATTGCCGACGCGTAGTCGAAGCCGTGGTACATATCCCGCACCACTTCATACTTTTCCATCATTACCGCGACGGCCTGAGCTTCATCGACGCCGGTGTTTTCCTGGTCGTTCTTCGAATATTGCTGCAGGGCTGACTTGAGGTTCTGTGCGATGCCGATGTAGTCCACGATCAATCCGGCAGGCTTGTCGCGGAACACGCGGTTCACACGGGCGATTGCCTGCATCAAACCGTGCCCTTGCATCGGCTTGTCCACGTACATCGTGTGCATACACGGTGCGTCAAAGCCTGTGAGCCACATATCCCGAACGATCACCAGCTTTAGTGTGTCTTTGGGGTCACGGGCTCGCTTGGCCAGCAGATCACGCCGCGCCTTGTTGCCGATATGCTGTTGCCACTCCGGTGGGTCACTTGCAGCTCCTGTCATCACGCTCTTGACTGCACCGTCGTTGTCGTCCGTGCTGTGCCAGTCCGGGCGCAGCTTTACGATTTCGTCGTACAGCTTCACGCAGATGCGACGGCTCATGCAGACCACCATCGCCTTGCCATCCAGCGCCGCCACGCGATCCTCGAAGTGCGTGACCATATCCTTGGCCACCAGAGCAAGGCGCTTGTCGCTGCCGACCAGGGCCTCCACCGTTGACCACTTTTTCTTAAAGCGCTCCTGCTCGACCTCCGGATCGTCCTCCGTGAGTTCATTCGACCTCGGCGTCGATCTTGGGCTTCTCGTCCTCGTCCAGCTCAATGCGCGCAAGGCGTGATTCGTAGTAAATCGGCACGGTCGCACCGTCTTCGACGGCACGACTGATGTCGTACACGTCGATGTAGTTGCCGAACACCGCTGGGGTGTTCACGTCATCGGCTTCGATGGGCGTGCCTGTAAAGCCAATGAAAGATGCGTTGGGTAGGGCGTCGCGCATGTACTTGGCGAAGCCGTAGGAAATTTCGCCGGTCTTCGCGTCCACCTTGGCTCTAAAGCCATATTGGCTGCGGTGGGCTTCATCCGCGATCACGATCACATTGCGTCGATCAGTCAGCGCTTGGCTGGTCTCGCCGAATTTCTGCAGGGTCGTGAAAATCACCCCACCAGAGGCACGAGCCAAATGCTTCTGCAAGTCCTCGCGGCTGTCTGCCTGCACCGGTGTCTGGCGAATCAAATCGCGGCACATTGAAAAGGTCGCAAACAGTTGATCATCGAGGTCGTTCCGGTCAGTCAGCACCACCAGGGTTGGGTTGGCCATCTTTGGGTGCTTGACCAATTGCCCAGCGTAGAACGCCATAAGTAGGCTTTTGCCGGAACCCTGTGTGTGCCATATCACGCCCACCCGCTGGTTGCCACCAGGGGCGGACGCCGTAACTGTGCTGTTGACGGCGTGCTGCACCGCGTGGAACTGGTGATAGCCCGCGATGATCTTTGCCAAACCTGAGCCGGTTTCTCCGAAGACCGTGAAGTGGCAGAGCAAGTCGAGCAGACGGCGTTGATGAAAAACGCCTTCAATCAGCGTCGAGAGTTCAGGGGCGCCTTTGGGTGCCACGTCCCTGCCATCGGTCGTGCGCCAGGGCATGAATCTCTCAAGGTCGGCGGTTAGTGAGCCGACCCGGGCGGTGATACCGTCCGATGTCACCAGCAGCGCGTTCAGGTTGAACAGTGCCGGAATCTGCTTCTTGTAGGTCTGCAGTTGGTTGAATGCCCCGACCAAGGTCGCATTACCACTTCCAGGTGCCTTCAACTCGATCACGCCAAGCGGCAACCCGTTCACGAACACCACCACGTCGGGACGGCGGTTGTACTGCCCGGCTATCACCACAAACTGGCTTACCGCCAACCAGTCGTTCTGCTCGGGGTGCTCGAAGTTGATCAGCGAAACCTTGCCCGCTGTCAGCGTGCCATCGTCGGCGTAATACTCGACATCGACACCCTCTGTGATCAGCCTGTGGAGGCGTCGGTTCTCTTCGAGAAGTGATGGAAGCTCCTGCTGCATCACCTTGCGAATGGCATCCTGACGCGCCTCCAGCGGCAATCCGGGGTTGAGCAACGCAACTGCGCTTTCGAAGCGCTTCTTCAGCACCACCTCATCGTGGCTTTCGCGCTCAGGGCGTTGGCCATCGGGGCCGATGTTTTCCTCTTGCTCAATGCTGTATCCCAGCCCCCGCAATTGCTCTAGTAGTGCCAGCTCAACGGCGGCCTCCGATAAAAAAGCCATCATTCCTCTCCTTGTTCTACGTCTGACTCCACTAACGGAGCAGGTGCTCCTCGCGCAGCGTTCAACGCCTCGACATAGGCGTCCCGATCTAGTTGATAGAGCAGTCGACTCGCTTCTACGCGCAATGGCAATACGTCGCCTGTAGGCAGCGTCACGTCTACAGACAGAAAACCTTCTTCGTCGACAACAGCCTGTAATGACACATTTGCATCGATCAGTCGGTGTAGGTGGTCAAAGCGCTCATAGGGTTCGCGTGTTCGCACTAAGTCCAGCTCTGCCTCAAGATAGGCTTGATGTAAAAACGTGACGATGGCATCAGCAGACAGCACAGATGATCGTCGGTGATGCGCCGACAACTTATCCAAAAAACCATCTCGCCCGTGGCTTGCAGGCCCAGCTTCATTACGCAAGTCACCAAGCGCCGTCGTCAGCTTGTGATGCTGCGAAACCAATTTGAGAAATTTATTGTTTTGGTTCTCGCCAAGCTTAAGTACGCGGACGGCCGCACCCACCCATTCGCCAAAATCAGGGGAGGATGCCTTTGGCTTTACAGGGTTTATCGAGGAATCCAGCTCGTCAATGACTATCCGGCAAAACACTTCAACAATAGCTTTAGCACAGTCGATGCATGCGTCGTTATCTTCGTTCAGCGTCCGTTCCAACGCCTCAAAGGTCTGCTGCAACATAGGCGCATCTCGCCAATGTGCGCACGCCTCGCGGATGCCCGGACACCAGTCAAGCGTCATGCGCTGTCCCAACTTCCGCCAGGGCGGCGGGCATCCGTAGCTGTCCTGATATCAGGCGTGACAAAAACGTGTCGCGAAGCGCAGCAAGGGTTAGGATTTGTTGTTCATTTTTGAAAATTCGCTCATGAATATTGCCGATCTTTGCATTGAATAAATTAAGTAACGCAGCCGTCGGCTTTGTTACCAATAGTCGTTTCATGTCAGAAACTGTTACGTGACCAAGACCAGTTGTCTGCTTATTTCTTGCAAGTTCAGTAAAAACAGGCCGCAAAAATCTAAGCGTTTGGAGAACGAATGCTCGCTCGCTTGGTGAATTTGGGATAACGCGAAATATGTGTTGATTTAGCCATGCAGGATCATACACCCACACAAATGTGTCAATCGATGTATCCGGATTTCCAGACCAAGAAAACAAAATATCTCTCGTCTGTATCCTGTATTTTTCAGGCATCGCCACATCTGAGAAAGCTGTTTGGCCCGTCACCCCAGCTTTGAGTTCGGCTATTTTGATGATCGGAAGGCCTCTTCGATCCGCATTAGGTTCAAATGCCTTGTAGGCTGCCCCGTTGATGTATGTGGCTAGGTCGTACAGAGGGCATGCACTCCATCCCTTAGGCAGCATCCCCGAACCCGTAGATTCAAATTCGTCAGGAAACAGAGCAGCCGTGGTTTCATCCATTCCCTCAGGAGCACGACCTTCCATCTTTGCTCGAACAGGGTCGAAGTCGACAAACCATGACTTAAACAAGCTCAGCGCAATCGCCTCAAGCGTAATATTGGTTTTGCGCATGAGCGAAATGCGATCATCAATCGTTCCAAGAACCTTGAGGATTTGATCTTGCTCTGGCAGATCAGGCAATGTGATTTGCGCTTGTTTCAGTTCGCCAAGGCTAAAGTTAGACTGAACTGATTGCACAGTCCTGCTCTGAGCTTTTCGTGTGAAGCTCGGGTTTGACAAGACATAGCGCAAAAATCGCGGCCTAACAACCGATATGTCGGGTCGAACAATCGCTATTGCTTGATTGGTGTTCGCGGGCAATATCTGATCGTCGACCAGGGCTGTGCGCCCGATTGTTCCCGCGATGGTGAACAATATATCGTTTTGCCTTAGTTGCGAGCGGCTCAGCGTCTGGTGAGCATCCTCGGAAATGAACATAAATTTATCACGAATGAAGTGTCCATCTTCCGTGATCGCTTCAACCTTCAGGAAGTTGACGCCATTCTCTTGAAATGAATGCCCTAAAGTAGTTGGAGTCGTTCCCTTGGTCACCAATAAGGAAATTTCACCAACGGAGGTTTGCGTCCACTCAGAGCTCATATCCAAGACCTCCCAGTGTTTCCCGAATTACTAAATCCAGTTTTGCGCCCTCGAGCATTTGCTCTCCCAACGTCTCAGTTAAAAGCAGCATCTTCGTTGCGAAGTCTTCGTCTGTGTCTTCTACTTCCTCTGACCCAACATATCGCCCAGGAGTAAGAACGTGGCCATGTTCTGCAATTTCGGCCAACTTGACGCTACGACAGTACCCAGGGGAATCGCTGTATTCGCCCATGTCGGGTTCGCCCCGCCACGCGTGGTAGGTATCCCCAATTCGTTTCACGTCTTCGTCGGACAACTCCCGTCTTGTGCGATCTACCAATCCGCCGAGCTTTCGGGCGTCGATAAATAGGACCTCACCGCGCCGATCACGCCAACCATTCCCCGGATTCTTGTTGCGGGCCAGGAACCACAGACAGGCGGGGATCTGCGTCGAGTAGAAGAGCTGGCCCGGCAGGGCCACCATGCAATCCACGACGTCCTTCTCGACCATCTCGCGGCGAATGTCGCCCTCGCCAGACTGCGTCGAGGACATCGAGCCGTTGGCCAGCACCACGCCAGCCGTGCCATTCGGCGCAAGGTGATGAACGATGTGCTGCAGCCACGCGTAGTTGGCGTTGCCCACAGGCGGCGCACCAAACTTCCAGCGCACGTCCTCCCGCAGACGGTCGCCACCCCAGTCGGAAATGTTGAACGGCGGGTTGGCGAGGATGTAGTCAGCCTTGAGGTCGCGCAGCTCGTCCTTGTGGAAGCTGCCTTCATTGTTCCAGCGGATGTCGGAATCGATGCCGCGCACTGCGAGGTTCATCTTGGCCAGCCGCCACGTCACGTAGTTCGATTCCTGCCCGTAGATGGCGATGTCACCAATACGGCCGCCGTGCTCCTGCACGAACTTTTCGGACTGGACAAACATCCCGCCCGAGCCGCAGCACGGGTCATAGATGCGGCCCTGGTAGGGTTCCAGCATTCCTACCAGTACCCGCACAACGGACCGTGGCGTGTAAAACTCGCCACCGCGCTTGCCTTCAGCCCCGGCGAACTGGCCGAGGAAATACTCGTAGACACGGCCCAGGATGTCGCGGGATGCGTGGCCTGCCTCATTGAGAGCAATACCAGAAATCAGGTCGATCAACTCGCCGAGCATCACCTTGTTCAGCGCAGGCCGGGCGTAATCCTTAGGCAGCACCCCCTTGAGGGACTCGTTGTCCTTTTCGATGGCACGCATCGCATCGTCAATCAGGGTGCCGATGGTGGGCAGCTTGGCGTTGGCCTGGAGGTGCGACCAGCGAGCGTCCTTCGGAACCCAGAACACGTTGTCGGCAAGGTACTCGTCCTTGTCTTCGGCCGCCTGGGGGTCTTCTGCCAGCAGTGCTTTGTGCCGCGCCTCGAAGGCATCCGAGATGTACTTCAAGAAAATGAGCCCGAGCGCGACGTGCTTATAGTCAGACGGCTCCATATTGCCGCGCAGCTTGTCGGCTGCCTTGAACATCTCAGCCTCGAAGCCGAGGTTGCCGCCGTTCTTGTTTGTGTCGTTTTGCGCCATGTTCTTATCCCTGTGCGGAAGGTAGATTGACCGCCTGTTGGTCAGCAGTTCCAGTTTCGGTGATCGTGAGTTTCCAGTGGTTTTCAAGAACACCAACGAGGCGCTTCTGCCGGTCTTCCAGCATCTCTGGTGTCCACTCGCCCTCTGACCTGACTTCCTGCGTCAGGATGAATGGCGACGCGGTGCCTTTCCCCTTGAAATACACGTTTTTCTTGGTGGCGAAGTCGTAGTTGCTGGCGGCCGGGTTTTTGCGAACGTGAAGCGGAACCAGATTGGCCAGCCGGTGTGTCCATGAGTCGCGGTCGTCCTCGTCGGGGAACCACTTGAGCCAATCAGATGCTGCAGGCGGGGTCTGCGGCAGAACGTGCTCCAGCGACAGGTGGTCAAACGCTTGCTTCTTGCTGCCGTCGCTGACCAGCGCTTCGAGGCGCAGCATCAGCGCCATGCGCGCCTTGGGCAACCGGCGGTAGATGTCGCCATCGAGTGCAGCGAGAAACTCGCGCTTCTGCTTGTCGGTGAGCGCGAGCGTTTTCAATGCTGCCAGTTCGCCGTCGAAAGCCTCAGGCTCGATCTCCTTGGTGAGATCGGCGTAGGCCTCGATGCGCTCGTTAATCCCCACCTTGGTAACGAGCATGAAGTAGGTCAGTCGTTCGAGCGCCTTGAAGAATTCGGCCAGCAACTTGGGCTGCTGGCGGAAGCGCTTGAAGTAGACCAGTGCCGGGGGCACCCAGTCTTTGAAGTCGACGCGGTTCAACCAAGACAGGTAGTCGTTGATGGTCTCGGCCAGCTCGGTGGCCTCGAAGTCGGCATCGCGCACAAAGTCCCAGACTTCGGCATAGGGCTTGATGACCTTGTCTACCAAGACAATCGGCGTCTTGTATTCGGTGACGTGATCCTGGAACTCTTTGACCAGAGTGGCCCGCTGTTTTTGCTTGGCGTAGATCGTGCGGATGTGAACGAACAGGTCGCCGAAGGCATCCCGGCCAAGCGTTGTCTCGATGCGACTCCACTCTTTGGCATAGATACGGCTCTTGGCGTCACCAGCGATGGTGCGGATAGAACCCAGCACGGAAGCTTTGATGATGTCAATGGGTGCGAGGTCGAGGCCCCGGTTGTTCAGCACCGAAAAGATGCGATACGCCGCCTCGAGGTCGGGCGTGGAGATCACAACCAGCGAGCAGTCGTTGGCCAAAAATTTCCACAGGGCGTCGCGCTCGGCGCTAGATAGGGCGGAGGCCTTGTTCAGCAGCAGGGTGGCGTTCTCCCGGAAGCGCAGTCGGCTGTCTTCCAGCTTGTCCGTGCTGGCGACTATGCGGGCAATGCCCCCGGGCTCCTGAATGAAGGAACGGAAGAAGTCCGCATCTTCCTCGCGGGCAATCAGGCGGTACTCGTTCGTCTCGCCCAGACTGACCTTGCCTTTCTTGTAGAGGAAGTCCGTGATGTCGTCAGCTGCATCTGGCATCACCGCGCGCAGGACGGCGAAAAGCATCGTTAGGGTGCTCAGGCGCTGCTGGCCATCGACCACCGATGACTTCGGTTCCCTATCGTTCTTGATGAGAACGATGCTGCCCAAGAAATACTGGCTCGCTGTGCCGGAGGTACGCGCATCCTGCATTGCCGATACGAGGTCATTGAACAGCTCCTCGGCTTGTTCGGTCGTCCAGGCATACGGGCGCTGGTAGTCCGGAATCTCGAACTGGTAGCTGCCTTCGAAAATCTCCCGAATCAATTTGTCATGTGCTTCAAGCGTCTTGGCCATCGTGTACTTTCTTTCCGATCATTTCTTTGTTTGCGCTGACGGTGGGCGATACCCTGGCGCGAGTTTGGCGTTCTCTACCCCGTACAAGGCCAGCGGGTCGCTGAGCCACAGGCGGTACTGTTCTTCCTTGAGGCTGTGATCGGGCGATGCGTCGACGCTCCAACGCAGCAGCATGTAGCCTGCGACCGCCGCACGAACCCGCATCCGTATCGAGCCATCCGTCATCCCGTAGTCCATCCGAATGATCTCGGGGCGGCTCAGACGAGGGTGAGGGACAAAGTCCAGCTCAACGATCCGCGTCCACTGGATGTCGTTGTCCGGGCGCTCATTCGACTTTGGCTCCTCATCGAGCAAGGTCGGGGCCTCAACGCGTGTGACGACGAAATCTCGGAATTCTCCGCTCTTGCGATCAAAGGCCCGGACGTGCCAGCGAAGACCGGTGTCGACCAAGGCAAAGGGCACGATGACACGCTCGGACTCGCCGCTGCTCATCGAGTGGTAGCGGATGGCCACCGGGCGCTTGGCGTGGATGGCGCGACAAATCGGGGCCAGTACCTCCATTTTGGGACTGCTCAAGGCGGCTGGCGATTCGCAAGGCAGAAGGGCGTGTGACTCCCCATTGACGCCATCCCCGAACCCCAAAGCGAGCGCAGACAGCACGCGCTGTGAGGCGTGCTCAAACAACGGAGCGAAGTCTTTGCCGATACGGTAGATCTTGTTGCTGCCGTCGAACTCGATGTTCTGAGGAGCGATCTCGCGGTACAGGGCGAGGTCTCGCGTTGCACCTGCTGGTGCCACTCCGAAACGGCCGCTCAGATCAGGGCGACCAATCTCGCCGAAGAAGTAGAGCCGAAAGTCGATGTACGCCAACCGCTCACGTTGACCGTGGCTCAGGCTTTCGACGCGCTGGGGGTGCATAGGCTGCTGCTCCTCATCCACGACAGACGACGGTAAGACCGGAATTGGTTTTATATTTGTTCATTGCTATGTAGTTTATATCATCAAACTGATGACATTATGCGCCGCAAATCAGACTTTTCAAGTCGATCAGCAACTGCCTCTGGGCGGGCCGTCTCGGTCGTGATGGCGAGTTAGATTCCGCGTTTGGGAATTGAGCGCCAGGCTCCGCAGTCGTCGTTTAACGCCCACGCTGAAGCGGACTACACTATTGGAGGGGATTAACCCCCCGTGCTTTACCTCCCTGAGCGCGGAGCCTGCAAAGGCTTTTCAAACCCAGCCTTCAAATCGCTGGGTTTTCTTTTGTCTGCCACTTACGGGCGATGTGAAAATAGGCCACCAAAGTAGGGAGAAAAAATGGCACGAAAAAAAGACGGCGGTGCATTGGCACTGGTGTTCGAGGTGGCATCGCTGTTGCCCTGGTGGGCCGGAACAGGCTTGGCGGGCATCGCGTATGTTGTCTTGCACAGGTATGCGACGGCTGAGGTTGCAACGGCAGCTGTACCTGGTCAGATGGGACAAATGGTCGTCGGTCAAGTAACCAAAACACTAGCGTCAATCGGCCAATACATTGTTCCCTTCCTGCTTTTAGCTGGTGCAGTTGCTTCATATTTGGGCAGGCGTAAACGCGCAGGGTTGATTGACGCCGCTGCCACCGGCAAGCCTGGTGAAGCTCTGCGCAGCATGTCGTGGCGTGACTTTGAACTGTTGGTTGGTGAAGCATTTCGGCAGCAAGGCTATTCAGTCACTGAAACGGGCGGGGGCGGTGCCGACGGCGGTATCGATCTGAAACTCAAAAAAGGCAGTGAAGTCTTTTTGGTGCAATGCAAGCAGTGGCGAGCCTATAAAGTTTCCGTCAACGTGGTGCGGGAGCTGTTCGGCGTCATGTCGGCAGAAGGGGCAACCGGTGGCTTCGTGGTCACGTCTGGCGTTTTCACGGCCGATGCAAGGGCATTCGCCGAAGGGCGCAACATCGACCTGATTGATGGCCAGGCGCTGACGAAAATGATTGATCGTGCGCGTGCCGCAAGGTCGGCAGATCAAAACGGAAAGACGAATACCACGGCAGTGGTTACACCCAATGTCACGAGCAAGGAACCGTCTTGTCCAAGGTGTGGTGGGTCCATGGTGAAGCGAATTGCCAAGCAGGGCTCCAATACTGGCGGTGCTTTTTGGGGCTGCACCGCATTTCCAAAATGCCGGGGTGTCATCTCCATCGACTGAGCTGCTCAACCGCATGTCAAGATTGCTTGTCGCCAGGCGACCGAGCGTTGCCATGGGGTTCTGACATTTGCTGCGAAGTTTGCGAAGTATTAATTTCCCTTTCAATTCAACAGCTTGCAGCTGAATAATTCTTCGCAGCTGCTGCGAAGAATGCGAAGTATTTCGCGCGCTGGTAATTGATGTCTATTTTTCGATATCGGAAACTGGCCTGCCGACCGATAGGGCGTAGATGTTGGTCTGTCGCCCACGCACACCCCGAATGCGTGGTTCGGGCTGAACCGTGATTTGTGGTGGCGAGGCCAGCAACAGCCTCTCGATGGCCGCATCAATGGTGGCCTTGGATGCATGCCCCTGAAAACACTCTGTGGTGATTTGCCACCGAGTCGCCGTCCCCTTGATTCGCAGAAAATCCACGATTTTCTTGACCGCCGCGCTGGTGCGAACCGAGTCTGCTGCGTCCGTGGCTTTGACGAACACGAACTTTGCTGACTCGACACCATGGCGAATCCATCCCATGGCGGCCTGGATGTGTTGGACATCAATACGTGTTTGCAAGTCGCTGAGGGCAAAAATCATGGCCAAGCGCAGCAACATCGGTGCCCGGCGTTCCAGCAACGCCGTGACGCGCTCACCAGCGCTGTCGTCAATCAGCTCCCCGCGATACAACTGCGAATAAACGCCTTGTGCCTGTGCGGTCAGTTCGATCCGCATGTGATCGCGTTCCGTAACACGTTCGGCTTGGACAAAATCCAGAACGCCAAGCATTCTGACCGCCAAAGCGTCCACCGCTGCCTGGGGCGTTGCCTTGGGAAACGGCACGACCTTATCCCGCTCAGCCCAAAGCATCAAGAATCGATTGGCAAAGCCGTTCGTCAGTTCACGCGCGCGCATCAATGCCAGAAGCTCAACAGATAGGAAATCCAACCGCACGACGTCAAATATCGCATCCTGAGCCGTCCTCAAAATGCCGATTTTTGCACATTGCGATCCTCGGTTTGGCCGGTTTGGCAGTCGATGCGGTCTGTTTCACCGTTCGAGTGCCATTTTTGGTTTTCCTGGCATATCGCCGGAACGGCCCTACCCGACAGCAGGTCTGGATCGCTGGTTCTATCGCTCACCAATGGATGCGCTGATCGGCACAATCGTCAGGTGCTGGCTGTGCTGTTTCATCCCAATCCGGCAGCGCTTCCAGCACTTCGTCAGCCGACGCATCACAGTTATCCCACAGTGGCGGACCGCGCGGCGGGGTGATGCGTGGAGGCGCAGGGTCCACGCCGATGTGTTCCAGGATTTTGCGCACCTCTGTAGTGTTGGTGATGAACGCAATCAGGCGCATTTGGCCCCCACATATCGGGCACAGCAGCGGAAAAACTTCGTAGATGCGCGCGATCAAAACCGCCCACAGGTAATGTGCCAGTGAGCGCTTGGGCGCAGGCACTGGCTCGCACGGGGTTGGATCACTATTGCCTTGCGGCGCAGCTTCAGGCGGCGGCTCTTCAGTTGCGTCCTCTCCCGCGCCGGGTTGCCCGGTCTGCACGGGTGCGGCCAGTGCCGTCACTGCCGAGCGTAGCGGCGAGTTCGGTGCCAGCACACCGAAATAGCGATGCCGGTGGATGCGTGGTGGGGGGACCAGGGCCGCGATGCGATGAATCAGCTCCAGTGGCGTGAGCACCAGTTCATCTACTTTACTGCCCCGCTTGTCACTCGTAGGCTCACTGTGCTGTTTGGCGCAACGGTACACCAGGTTGGCGCCGTCTTTGCGCAGCCGATCCATGGCCAGTGGTGGCCGGGCGCAGTAGCGCAAAAGTCGCTCCAGTGCGGCACGGTCGTGTTCCTCAATGCACACACCGGCATCGAGCGAAAATCCGCTGTTGTGTTGTCGGTCTAGCGAAACACTTCGTGGGACGGTTTTGAAATTTTTTCAATGGAGCACATCATGATCCGTAACACTCTCTCTATCCTCACTTTGGCTGTAGCTACTTTGGCTGCTGGTAACGCATTGGCCGATGGCGTACCAATGGGCAAAACCCGCGCACAGGTTGTTGCCGAACTTGAAGAGGCCCAACGCACTGGCGACATCGTCTTGCCAGGGACACCTGGAGGAAGAAAGCTCAATGAGCTGTACCCAGAGCGCTATCCTGCCAAGGCGGTTCCTCCCGGCAAAACCCGCGCACAGGTTATTGCTGAACTTGAAGAAGCCCAGCGCACTGGCGACATCGTTGTATCAGGGAACGTTGGGGGAAGAAAACTCAATGAGCTGTATCCAGATCGCTATCCAAAAAAATAGGTGTCTTGCTGAGTAGGCCACTTAGGGCTTGAGTAATACATAAATAATCGATGCGTGCATTCCACAAGAAATTCATGCAGGACCGGCAGCTCCATTGCCACAGAGCGGCTTGACTCTGTGGTCTGTTTTAACACTGAAAGACAAAAATGAATCGTTTCGCAACTCTATCGATACTTTTTGGCGTTCTGCTGCTCAGCGCATGCGCGAGTGATGATGCATACAACAGTCAATCGGATCGTCGATCAAACTCGTCGCATCATCAGCATTATTGAGTTCCCCATGCGGGCTACTCGCGTGGGCTGCCAGTTGCGAAAGCACTGGCATACGCGATCTGCAGACACGGCGGTCCATTCGTGGGCCGACGGACATCTATCGCGCCCGGAACCACTTTTTCGCGCTGTTTCCGAATCGGCTGTGTTGCACCAGTCACGGATTGCGGGCGCGAAGTGCTGCTGTGTCATACAGCATTCCTTGTCAAATTCAACGTTTGGTCGCCGATGTCGCGCTTATTCGAATGCGAAGAGCGGCATACCTGCACAGCAGTTACGGTGCCCGCTCTATTTCCCGTCACGTGGGTGGAAATGCTTGGTCCTGTCCAGCGCTGGGTTCTTGTTAGCCGGTGCCGACGTGGCGGTAGCAGGGGTGGCAGCGATCTGCGGATTGCTGGGTTGACCGCCCTTTTCAACTTTGGTTTCGACCGCTGACTGGGTGTCGGCTGCCTGGGCAGAGAGCGACAAGGCGGCGGTCAAAGCCAACAATGCTATGGAAATGAGGGATGGCGTTTTCATGGTATTTCTCCAAAAAGGGGTTGTTCAAACTATCTGATGTTTTCAGATGTTTCGAAATCTACTCTTGGAGGCTGTCGCCGCCATGACAACGAGATTACATTGATGTAATGCTCAAGCGAAAGCAGATGCAGTGCCTCTTTGACTGTCCGCCACTTCATCGGAGGCGGCGGCGCGAGAGCGCCGACTTGGCGCAGCAACTCATCGCCGACACCGTGGCGCGCCATGAGGTCTTGCCAGGTCAGCTGACTTTGCATGCTGATCGGGGAGCCACCATGCGCTCCGAACCAGTGGCCAGTCTCTTGGTCGATCTGCAGGTCTGCTAAAGCCACAGCCGCCCCCATCATGTCTCGGGCTTGCGCCAAGTTGTCACAGTTGTAATGTGCAAGTCATGCAACTGACAGGGACCAACTTCTATAGTTAACCCGACGATGCAACTGTTGTGTTGTCGGTCTAGCGAAACACTTCGTGGGGCAATTTTGAAATTTTTTCAATGGAGCACATCATGATCCGTAACACACTCTCTATCCTCACTTTGGCTGTAGCTACTCTGGCTGCTGGTAATGCATTGGCCGATGGCGTACCAACGGGCAAAACCCGCGCACAGGTTATTGCCGAACTTGAAGAAGCCCAGCGTACCGGCGACATCGTAGCGTTTGGTAGTAACGCTAATGGAAGGAAGCTAAATGAGCTGTATCCAGAGCGCTATCCTGCCAAGGCGGCTACTCCCGGCAAAACCCGCGCACAGGTTATTGCCGAACTTGAAGAAGCCCAGCGCACCGGCGACATCGTAGCGTTTGGTAGTAACGCTAATGGAAGGAAGCTAAATGAGCTGTATCCAGAGCGCTATCCTGCCAAGGCGGTTGCCCCCGGCAAAACCCGCGCACAGGTTATCGCCGAACTTGAAGAAGCCCAGCGCACCGGCGACATCGTTGTAACAACAGGGGAAGGCGGGGGAAGAAAGCTAAATGAGCTGTACCCAAATTGGTATCCAAAAAAATAGGTGTCTTTCAACTAACTCAAAGCGTGTTCCGACTGAACACGTTCATTGGTCAAGCAATTGACCTGGAGCATCTTTCACTTTAGGAAATTAATCATGAAACTCACCTTGAATGCTACAAAAACTGTGGCTGCATCTTTACTGCTGGGGGTCGTACTAGCGGGCTGCTCTTCTGGCCCACCTATTCCCTCCCCCCAACTTCTCCAACGCATTGAATCGGCCCATACACCAGCCGATCACGAATCGCTAGCCCAATATTACGAAGGAGAGGCGACGGCTGCCCGTACCCGTGCGGCAGAGCACCGCAAGATGGCCAAGGCCTATCAGGGTATGCCGACCGGTGGCAAGGGAAACAACAACATGCCAAGCTACCACGACTCACTCGCTACGCAGGCTGACAGTAGTGCAGCTGATTTTGCCAAATTGGCGGAGATCCATCGGCGAATGGCTGCCACCGAAAAGCCATGACGTGGGTCTGCACCAAACGTTGTTAACGTCATGATCAACTCCAGTAACCACGTTGGGCTCATCAAACCGACGGCGGTCATCGGTCAACTGCTGAACAAGGCCGTCGGCAATGAGGGGGGGAGTTTTGGCGATGCGATGATTCAAGCCTTACAGGCTACAAGTAATCTGCAAAAGGAATCAGGACGGCTAGCCAAGGATGTCACTTTGGAAAAATCTACAGCAAGTCTTGAAGAAACCATGGTGGTCGGGGTCAAAGCCAATATTTCCTTTCAAGCAAATATTCAGGTGCGCAATCGGGTTGTGCAGGCCTATACGGACATCATGAACATGCAAATATAGCGATGAAGATTACAGCAATGTAATCTTTCATTCATGTTTCTGTCAGGTAAGTTACCGCAAACTCAATGCAGTTGTTGATCATGATTGCCACCTACGTTCGGTAGGCTGCCATTTCTCTTTTTAGAAGTTCAACATCTTTTCAAATTTGCTCACTGACAAGCATTCCCGTGTCTGTCATTAATCCTGAAATGGCCTATGTTGTTTTGCCTTTATTTCGCTCCTTATTCAAGCCCTACATTCACTAGGGCTCTCCGAGGAATGGTGCTGGTAATCGGGTTGTTCTTCCCAATTTTTGGCACCGCTCAAACGCTTGGTGATGCCGTGCAACACGCCTGGTCCAGACAACCGCTTGCCTCAGCGTTGAGTGCGCGTGAGGGTGAGGCACAGGCGCGTGCTGATTTGGCAAATGGTATGTTGCCTGCACCAGCGTCACTGTCTCTGTCCAATGTCAGTGACAAGCTCAGTACGGATACTGGAAAAGATGCATGGGAACTTGAACTGGCTATGCCAATGTGGTTGCCAGGGCAGCGTGGTGCACGCGAACGGGAGGCAGCAGCTGGACTGTCGGAGATTGATGCACGTCGTGCTGCACTCAGGTTGCAGATTGCGGGCGAGGTGCGCGAAGCCTGGTGGGCTCTGGCAAACGCACGACAGGCTGCACGTCTTGCCGAAAATCGTGAAGCAACTGCAATTGCACTGGAGTCAGATGTTCTGCGGCGGTTCAAAGCGGGTGAACTGGCACGTACAGATGCCAATCTTGCTACGAACGAGAGCTTGATCGCCAAAAGCGAACTACTCGACGCGCACACAGTACTTCGTCAGCTTGATCAGGCCTATCGAGTTTTGACGGGTAAAGATGCCCCAACGCATTTGGTGGAGGAAAGTCCCCCCTCAAGCATGGAAGTCCCCGCGTCTCACCCTCAATTGTCTGCATCCCTAGCGTCATCTCAACTGGCACATTCTCGCTTAAACGTGGCCCAGGAGAGCCGCCGCGAAGCACCGGAGTTGGCGATAAAACTGGTGCGTGAACGTGGTGACTTTGGAACTCCGTATGCCAATGCTCTGGGAGTCAAGTTGACGGTTCCATTTTCATTGGGTGCAAAAGTACGCCAGGAAACCTCGGCAGCACACGCGGAAGTCTTGCAGGCAGATGCGGAACTCGCGATTGCGAAGCAGCGCATTGAGTTGGAGGTAACACGCAACAAGCTTGATAGCGAAGCTGCCCGACAGCAATGGATCAATGCGCAAAAACGTATGGAGTTGAACGCGGACACTTTGCGCTTGGCTGAAAAGATGTTTGCCCTTGGCGAGTCTGATTTATCAGCGTTGCTAAGAGCACGTGCATCGGCATTCGAGTCCGAGGCTAGTTTCAACCGGCAGCGCACCGCCTATTTCGCCTCTATTTCACGCCTGAACCAATCCCTGGGAGTTATACCTTGATTCGTTTCATTTCAATGGGCCTCATAGCTCTATTGCCCCACATGACATGGGCACACGCAGGGGAAGACCACGGCGAAGCGCCGAAAGCTGCTGTGCTGGTCTCTTCATCGCCGCGCATGTACTTGACCACCGATCAGTTTGAATTGGTTGGAGTCATGAAGGGGGATATCCTCACTATCTATCTGGATCAGTTTGGAACCAACAATCCTGTCGAAAAAGCCCAGATTGAAGTGGAAAGTGGCTCTTGGAAGGCCGTCGCAAAGGAAACTAGCGTGGCCCTTTACACGGTCGATGCGGCACTTCTGTCGCAACCCGGAAAGCATCCATTAACTGTTACGGTGCAAGCGGGCGAGGACTCAGACCTGATGAGTGGTGTTTTGGAAGTCGGCCTACCAGACAAAGCCACTGCGTTGGAGGAACACATCCATTGCAAATCGGAGTGGGCCATATGGTCCGGTGCCACAGCACTTTTATTGGCAGCGATGGCACTTTTGGCAAGACGCCAGCGCAAGCACAGCCATAAGAACAAATAAAGAAAATCCTGTATGAAACCTCTTTCACTCTCACCTATCGCCGGGTATTTCCTGGCCAGTGCTTTCGCGTTCAGCACAACGTACAGTTGGGCTCACGGCGACGAAGACCACGGCCAGGACAGCAAACAGCCTGCCAAGGTGGCATCCATCATTCAGTTTGATTCGTCATCAGCCAAAAGACTCCCTGACGGGAGTCTCTTTGTGCCCAAAGCGGTGCAACGGCAATTGGGCATTCGCACCCAAACTGTAGATATTCAGGAACTCGCGGCCACTGTTGAACTCAATGGTCGTGTGGTAGCTGATCCCAATTCAGGTGGACGCGTCCAGGCAAGTCAGGCAGGAAGACTTGAAGGGGGTCCCACCGGTCTTCCAAAACTCGGGCAAAAGGTCGTTAAGGGCCAGACTCTGCTCTGGCTGCGCCCCGTGGCAAGCAGTATTGAGCGTGGAAATCAAAGATCGGCCTTGGCAGAAATCGAGTCACAGTTGAGTGTTGCCGAGCGAAAGGTCGCTCGCTATGCACAGTTAGAGGGTGCGGTCCCACAAAAGGACATCGAGGCCGCAAAATTTGAACTCACCGCATTACAACAACGCCGTAACGCGGTTGGCAGCAGTCTGGGAGACGCGGAGGCGTTGGTGGCACCCGTCACAGGTGTGATCAGTGCGAGCAATGTCATCAGTGGTCAGGTCGTCGAAGCACGGGAAATTTTGCTGGAAATTGTGGATCCTGCGCAATTGAGTGTGGAAGCTCTGGCTTATGACCCATCCTTAATCGAAGGTATCAGCAGTGCCAGCGTGCCCCTTCCCAATGGGTCCCTGAGCCTGCAATACGTAGGAGGTGCACGGCAGTTGAGAGAACAGGCATTGCCGATACTATTCAGTATTAAGAGCAATAACGCTCCGGTAGCAGTAGGCCAGTCCGTCAAGGTTATTGCAAAAACGACACGTACTGTCAAAGGAGCGGCTGTTGTACAGGCCGCCGTTGCTCGCAACAGTGCTGGAGACACCGTCGTGTGGGTCCACATTGAACCGGAAAAATTTGTGCAGCGACGGGTCAGTGCTCAATCCCTGGATGCCAACACGGCTGCGATCACCAGTGGTCTGACGCAAGGCGACCGGGTTGTGAGCGTCGGTGCCAACCTACTGACACAGGTTCGCTAAACATGTTTGATTTCATCATTAAAACCAGCCTGAAGCAACGGCTGATTGTTTTGGGCATAGCCCTGCTACTGGTGGTCTACGGCGTGTTCACAGCCAAAAAAATGCCCGTGGATGTCTTTCCAGACCTTAACAAGCCTACGGTGACTCTGATGACAGAGGTTGGAGGGATGGCACCGGAGGAGGTAGAGCAGTTGGTGACTGCACCGGTTGAATCCAGCATGAACGGCATGCCGGGGGTAAGTCGGGTGCGCTCCGTTTCTGGCGTGGGCTTGTCCATCGTCTATGTGGAGTTTGACTGGGGATCTGACATATACCGCAATCGCCAGCAGGTGAGCGAGCGGCTGAATTTGGTGCGCGAGCAGTTGCCACCTGGGGTAATTCCACAACTGGGTGCAATCTCATCAATCATGGGTGAAATCCTATTGATTGCTTTGCCCGCTGATCCCGCAAAAGTAAGCCCGATGCAGGTGCGCGAATACGCAGATTGGGTGATGCGCCCCCGGATATTGACGATCCCCGGAATTGCACAGGTAATTTCCATCGGAGGTGAAGTCAAACAATACCGTGTCGAAATCAATCCCTCGCAACTGAAGGCTCTGGGGGTAGAGCGTGAAAAACTTGAAACTGCCTTGAAGGACTTTGGTGCCAATACCAGTGGCGGGTTCTTGGAAGCCCAGGGCCGGGAATATCTGATTCGCCAGATTGGTCGAACAACCCGTATTGAAGATTTGCAAAATCTGGTGGTGACCGTCAAGAACAGTCAACCCATTTTGCTCAAGCAGGTGGCCACGGTGGTCTTGGCCCCGGCTATCAAACGGGGCGATGCCGGATACAACGGAAAGCCTGCTGTGGTCTTGTCGGTGCAAAAACAGCCCAGTGCCGACAGTGTGACCCTGACCAGGGCAGTTGAACAAGCCATGGTAGAACTCTCGAAAGGTCTTCCGCAGGGAATGGCCGCGCCGGAATTTCTGTTCAAGCAAGCGGATTTCATTGAGCACTCTGTCCTCAACGTCGAAGAGGCTTTGCGTGACGGTGCGGTACTGGTGGCTGTCGTCTTGTTCTTTTTCCTTCTCAATGTACGAACTACGTTGATTTCCCTGACCGCTATTCCCATATCGCTTCTCGTTACTGCCCTGGTATTCCACTATTTTGGTTTGTCGATCAACACCATGACTTTGGGAGGACTGGCCATTGCCATCGGCGAACTCGTGGATGATGCGGTTGTCGGTGTAGAAAATGTCTTGCGTCGCCTCAAACTCAACAGCGCCTTGGCCAGTCCAAGGCCGGTAGCCGAAGTGATAGCGCATGCCACGCTAGAGGTGCGGTCCGCCATCGTCTATGCAACGGTCATCATTGTGCTGGTGTTTGTGCCTCTGTTTGTCTTACCAGGCATTGAAGGCCGACTGTTCACGCCACTCGGTATCGCGTACATCGTCTCCATCCTGGTCAGCATGATTGTGTCGGTAACTGTTACGCCAGTCATGGCCTTTTATCTCTTGCCACGGATGAAACAACTGGGACATGGAGATAGCCCTTTGGTCGTCAAACTCAAAGCTTGGGATGCTGCACTGCTGCACTGGTCCTTTGACCGGGCCAAAGCGATACTGATCGCCGCCTTGGTAGTCGTTGTATTGGCCGTAGGAAGTATTCCATACTTCGCCAAAGCATTCTTACCGCCCTTTAACGAAGGAACTTTGACTGTCAACGTCGTACTTAACCCCGGCACTTCGCTGGCGGAGTCGAACCGCATCGGCACGCTGGCGGAGCAATTGATTGCTGGCGTGCCTGAGGTTATCACGGTGGGAAGACGTACTGGTCGTGCTGAACTGGATGAGCACGCCGAGGGAGTCCACTACACAGAAATCGAAGTGGATATGAAAGCGTCTGAGCGCAGTCGCGAAGCCATCATTGGTGATATACGCGCTCGCCTTGCGGTACTTCCGGCTAACAGCAACGTGGGGCAGCCGATTTCGCACCGGCTTGACCACTTGCTATCCGGTGTACGTGCTCAGATTGCACTCAAAATTTACGGGGATGATCTGGACACCCTGCGAGGGCTAGCTTCCGATCTGCGTGAGCGTTTGGCAAATATTCCCGGCGTCACTGATTTGCAGATCGAGAAACAGGTGCTCATTCCCCAGATCAAAATCCGCCTGGACTATGAGAAAGTGGCCCGCTACGGCGTGGCACCTGGAACGCTTTTACGTTCTCTCGAACAAATGATCGAAGGTGAGCGAGTCACACAGGTTATCGAAGGCAATCGGCACTTTGACTTGGTGGTGAAACTGCCAGAGAGTGGGCGTGGGCTGCAAGAACTCTCTAACCTGCTCATAGAAACTCCCACGGGTCATGTACCTTTGTCGGCGTTGGCAAGTATCGAAGACAGTGATGGCCCTAATCAAGTCAGCCGAGAAAACTCCCGCAGACGGATTGTGATTTCCGCCAACACAGATGGCTCGGATATGTCGAAAGTTATTTTAGCCATTCGTGCAGAGTTGACAGCCAAGCCCATGCCAGAGGGATACTTTACTTCGTTGGAAGGCCAGTTCCAGGCCCAGGAGCAGGCGGCTCGCCTTATTGGTGTTCTGGCCTTGATTTCGCTGATCATGATCTTTATGGTTTTATACAGCCGTTACCGTTCTGCAGTGTTGACAAGCATCATCATGGGAAACATTCCATTGGCACTGGTTGGCAGCGTGATTGCGCTATGGGTTTCTGGGCAACCCCTGTCCGTTGCAGCGCTGGTGGGATTTATCACCCTGACGGGTATTGCGACACGTAATGGGATATTAAAGATTAGCCACTACATCAATTTGTGCGCTTTCGAAGGTGAACGATTTGGCAAAAAAATGATCGTGCGAGGTTCTCTGGAGCGACTGACACCCGTTCTCATGACTGCTTTGGTGGCGGCCTTCGCATTGGTGCCTTTGCTGGTTTCTGCGGATGCACCTGGCAAGGAAGTCCTGCACCCGGTCGCAGTCGTGATCTTCGGCGGATTGGTAAGCTCGACCTTGCTTGATAGTTTGCTAACACCCTTGATGTTTTGGCTGTGGGGGGAGAAGCCGTTGGCCCAGTTGCTTGAATCCCACGATACCGAAAACTATTGATTTAACCACCTCAAAAGGCATCTCTAAGAGATATACATTATGAAACTATTCACTCGAATCGCCTCCACTTTGGTCGCCGCAATTACATTTGCTGCAGGTACGACCTCCGCATTTGCGCATGGAGGGGAGAACCACGATACGTTGAAGGCCGCGCATGGCGGTCAGTTAGGAGTTGCCGGTTCTTTGATCTATGAACTTGTCATCTCAAAGGATGCCAAAGATGGACAGGATGCAGCTGTTTTGGTGTATGTGACAGACCATTCCGGAAAGGTGGTCTCAACCACCGGTGCAACAGGAAATGCAACGATTCTTACCGGAAAATCCAAGTCAACAGTTGTACTCCAACCCGATGGAGACAACCGCATGAAGGGTGTTGGTAAATACACAGCAACCCCAGAAATGAAGGTGGTTATTTCGATTACTCTGCTGGGTAAACAACCTGAACAAACAAGGTTTGCACCATTGGCCGCTAAGAAGGATTGATATTCGGAGCACTTCCATTGATATGCCTACGGGATTATTAATCCGCCATTTTTTGAATTTTCAACTTTGGATGCTCGGCGACGGACGATGTGCTGACTGGCATACCCTTCCAATAAAACAGGTAGACTGAACGTTCATTCCCAGCCAAGGTTACAACATATGCAAGATTCTCTCGCCCTGCTGATTGAGCGCTGGAAAACGGCCTTCCTCTGCAGTGTGGCCCGTCATCTCAGGAGTGGAACCTGAAAAGGCTGTGACGTTGTGGGCTGCATGAACATGCTGGCTCCGTACGCTATCGCACGGTCCAAATCCATCGAGAGATTTATCGTACCAGGACACTGTGATTGGGTAAAACCGCTGCAGTGCATCTTGTCTTTCGGTTCATCCACTTGAGTGTGATCAACAAATTTGATGGACTGATTTTCAGGTTTGGTGATGGTCGACTGGACAAGGCGTGCAAGCAAAACGGCATCTGTATTTCTACAGATGCCGTTGGCATTTAGGTTTCCGCTGGTATTTCAGAACGACTCGTCACAACCAGCGCTGAGCCAAGGTTTTGTCTCGTTGACGTTTTCTCTGGGGCGTTTGGCGTAATGGTCAAGAATACGCTGACCATAGCGATTCTGGAAGTTTGTCAGTAGCATCTCAAGGAACGTGTTGATCTGGGCTGCGGCCTTGTTGGATAGATTGGGAGCTTGGGTGCAATCACACAAACAGCAAGCAGACCTGTTTTTTTCTTTGCGCTTGGACTTTTTCATATATTCACCTTGCAGCAGTTGTACGCCGTGCTGTGGGTTGTGTTGGCTGGGCAAATACATCGAGATAAAGCTTCTCATCAAGCACAGGCAAATCTCTGTGTGCCGCTGCACTCAACAACTCAGCGGCCATCGTAGTGAGAATGCGGTAATTGCCAGCGGCATGGTCACACAGCGTATGGCACAGCTGGGGAGTCATCAAACTTGCATTACCCGCGCAGGCCAACAAATGATCCAGGCAAGCCAACAACTCCACACGACTGGCAAACTCGGTGACAAGGCGGGTGCGAATACGACTACCCAAAGGAATCAACTCCTCACGGCGCAGCGCCTGCGTCAAGCGGGAGTCCCCCGCGAGCACCACGCACAGCAAAGACTGCGAATCAAAACGCGCACTTGCCAACAGGCGCAACTCGGACAACACCTGCACCGGCATCTCCTGCGCCTCATCAATGAGCAACACCGCCCGACACAGATTTGACTCAAGATGATGGAGCCAGCGCTCACGCAAAGCTTTAAAGCCACCCCATCGATTGGATGGGCGCAGCGGCACACCAAAAATATCCCCTAGTTCACGGTAAAAGTCTGCCAAATTGCTCTGAGGATGATTGATCGCAGCCACCGTGACATCAGGCAGGCGCTTTAAGCGCTGTGCCAGCAGCCGTAAGACCACACTCTTGCCACTGCCGGGGTCACCATTGATCATGGCAAAACCACCCTCACGAATCTGCGCATGTTCAATACGCCAGCAAAAACTCTCAACCTTTTGGGGAACATAAAGCGCATCATCGGGCAACTCTGGCGAGAACGGATTGAACTTGAGCCCATACAGGGCAAGCAACTTTTGCTTCATGGTGAAACCCCTATGGATTGAGTGGCTGCAGACGCTGTGCTGGCTGTAGTAGGCATGGTCAGATAGGCAGGTGGCATACCGGTGGCTGCGTAATCAGCCAAGAGCTGCGTCATCAAAGCAGGCAAGCCTTTGGGTGGCAGCGGGGTCAGCTCCACGGGCAATGGTGCCAAACGACGGCGCTGTCCAGTGGCATTGGCCGACTTGTCAAGTGGCTTGACCGGGCACAAAACAACCCCGGTGCGTGCGTCGACCAAATCGACCCGTGACAAGTCCCAACGCGCATAGCGCAAATGAACTTGCTCCAGAGTGCGGTAAGCCGATGGAATTTCGAAACGCACACCCTCAAGACTGACGGTACCGTCCGAGCGCCGCTGGCGACGCACCACCTCAACGCGAAAGCTATTTTGCAGTGTCTCACTGCTGGGGCACACACGCGCCACATTAGGGCCGGCCAGATAGTGCTGCAGCGGCGTAACATGAATCTCTGAATGCTTGGTGCGATGGTATTCCTGCTCAACCCAGGCCTGCGAGGCCAGATTAAGCACATCAAGCGTCAGAGCAGACACCCCCTCAAGCATGGCAATCAAGCGCCCTTCGATACGACCCCAGAACGACTCCTGCTTTGCGTTTTGATATGGCGAATAAGGCAAGGTGTGCTGATGCACGATACCCAGCGCGGCCAGACCGGTGGTAGTTTCCTCTGCCACCATGGCCGCACCGTTGTCGTTCATCAAGGATCGGGGTAGACCGCGCTTCATGAAAGCCTGGCACAAGGCATGAACCAGACTGCACGCAGTCTCATCGAGATACCACTGCAGATGGCACACCAGGCGCGAGCGGTCATCAATCACGCACATCAGCATCGGTGTTACGTGACCTACCTGCCCAACGCCGATGATTACGAGACCTTCAAAAAAGCTGACTTTCAATCACTGCACGACCAGCACTGGAGAATTGAGCAATACCACCGCATGATCAAGCAGGTTTGCAACATTGAGCGCTTTCAGGTGCGCACCAAGGGGGCGATACTCACCCACATTTTTGCTTCGATATGCAGCTTTGTTCATTTGCAGCAAATGACTTTCTGCGATCTCATCAGCAACGCCTATCAATGGAAGCGTGAATTATTCAATCCGATCATCGAGAAATTCATCCGTGGCTTTATTCCAGGGAAATCTCATCTCCAACCACAATTCCACCGCGTCGTCAATGCGTAAGTCCTATAATAATATTACACTTCCATTCGTTCATCATTTGGGTCCGTACCCACTATCCATCGCCTTGACTAATTCGCACGAGAGCCATGCGCCTTTAGCAAAGGCCCAAAGTAACTCCCCGTCTTGACGCTTTAGTAACAAATCACCCGCAGCAGTGGTTGTCGCGTGCATTGCTGTGACGCTTTGTTCGCTGCTGGGCGTCGTGACTTTCCAAATCTGCATGTTCATCTCCGGTTATTTGGATCAATAAACAAAGACCAACGTCATCAACATCATGAGAATCAGAATTCGTTTGCCACCCTGTTTTAGCTCGAACGTGTCCATTTGACCGGCCTGATACTGACCCCATGCGCCAATACTGGCTTTGATCGCGAAGACCACCAGGATTGAAAGAAGAATCGTTTTTATGAGCGTGTTTACGCTTGCCATTGATACCCCAGATCCACTCGTAAAGCTGGCGTCCAACAGTGCCGAAACAGAGGAGCCAAGTGGAACGTAGCTCCCAGGAGTTGGTGTGAATAAGGAACTATTGTTTGACGATGTCGAGGAAGGTGTGGGTGTGGGCGTGCCGGTGCCGGTACCGGGTGTGTACGTCAAGCCTTGCATTCCTGCTGCCATTCTGCAGATCGACGTGCCATTGATGTCTCGCCAACCCTCGCACCGGCCTGACGTGATCATGGTCTGGCAATTTCCGATTCCCATTTGGATGCAAGAGAGTTGCATGTAGGCATCCGTTGGCATGCCATCAAAGGTGGACATCGAGCGGAGCGTACTAACTGATGAGGCACCCAATGCGCTCACGGTCAATGCCGTCCACGCATCGATTTGGGCCTGTAGTGACCACGTTCGATAGACTGCTGGCGTTACGTGCGCAAAGGCTGCGATGTTTGTGGCATTCATCTGCAAAATGCCGGAGCAGCAAGACCCGTTGTAGCTGGTGGTGTCCCCAGACCTGTTTTCGACGCGCAATGCCAAATTGGCGACCGCCGCCGCATTGGCGACCAAAAACGCATTGGAATTGGGTGAATTTTTAACGGCGTCAACGATCTGTTGATAGGTTGCGATCACAGCCCATGCGAGATGAATAACTCCGACGCTTAGCAAGAGATACAGCGCAGCGGACCTAAGTGCTTTCTGAATTTTTGTTGGCATGAAACTCACCACAAAGTTACCTGCTACAGGCGAATAATCCGATTGCAAGCCGGCACCTCTTTGCTGTTCTGAATGACGCGAAAGTAAGCAGTTCTGTTTGCTTCATGGAACGCAAACTCAGTGTGATTTTTCGCCGCAGGATTGTCAGAGTCGTTCAAGTACAAAAAGCACATATTTGGAATTTCTTTAACCCTCACAGGTGCTGCATTTACTTGAAAAATGCTCATTGGGCACAATGCATACATATCGATAATTCCTGGTCCGTTGCCTGGTGGAACGCAGTGCTCGACAGCAGAAAAAACCATGCTGAAAATTTGATTTCCCTGGTATGGAGAACTCAACAAAACAAAAGCAGGATGCTTTCCTCGTGGGCTATTTGTAGGCACATTCAAGGCGTCCAGTTTGGACTTCCACAGCGTGTAAGCAACGGCCTTGATCTTTGGGTCGAGCGCGCCTTCGTCGGGCTGGAAATTAAACGATGCGTAGTGCATGGGTTCCCACTTCAAACCTCCAGGATACTGCACCGACTTGTTTTGCGCCACGGCTCCAGTTGCAACGCCTGTCAGCAGGAAAAATGCGGTCAGCAACTTGTGGCACTTGCGAGCGAATATTGAGGTCATGTCGCCTACTTTGATGACTTGATTCGTGGGTTGTTCTATCAACGGGGCGCGGCCTCATCCAGGGCGGCAACAAACTGATCCGGTGGTAGTGCCCCGACCAGACGTTGTCCGTTCTGCAGGAATACGGTTGGTGTGTTGTGGATGCCGAGCTTTTTTCCTGCATCCATGATCGTCCCCACGGCGCTGGCATCACAATTCACATCCCCTTCGACCGTACCGCCGTCCATAAACGTATTCCAAATGGCCACACGATTGGCCTCTGGTGCACATAGAGTCGCCTTGACCTTGTATGCGCCTGCGGTTGGATCAATGACGGGATAGACGAAGTGGTAAATCGTCACATCATCCATCTGGGACAGCAATTTATGCAGGATGCGGCAGGAAGGGCATGCCGGATCTTCAAACACCGCCATGACACGCTTGCCCGTCCCTTTGACCTCCTTGATTGCAAGTTGCAATGGCAAGTCAGTTCCGAAATTGATCGCACTGGCCTTGTCAATGGAGGCTTTGGTTAGGTCGAGCTTCTTGTCCAAGTCCATCAAACGACCATCCAGAACGACGAACTTGCCGGTGGCGTCGGTGTAAAAATATCGCCACCACTTTGCACCTCAAACAGACCAGGTGCCGGTGTTTCCCGCACGGTATCAATAGGGTATTTTTCCTGCAAACGCTCTGTGTGAGGCGGTCTTTTACGGTCGAGATAGACGACCATGGCCTCGCTGATGCAACGCCAAGGACGACGCCAAGCACACCGATAGCTAGAAACTTTACGGTGCTTTTCATAGAAGAGCCTTTCGTAGCAGGAGGTTTTGAATATGGCGTGGCGTTTGCTGATTCGATGGCCATGTTGTCGTTGGTATGCTGAGTGCTCATGATTTCCAAATTCGAGGATCGTTCTGATTAGCGGTCGAAAGCGCGGACGCCTTTCATGACGCGGCATTTTTCGACGTAGTGCGGAAGCATGGAGGAGACTTCAAACGCATTGGGTATAGCAACGAGTCGAATGACTGGGCTAGACGCTTCCATGGTCTCCAAAATGATGGTGCCGCGACCAACAATGGTCTGCAATAAGGTGCTTCTGATGCTGATGTCCTTTACCCGATATAGCTCAAGCGTTTCAATGCGCTGAATGAGAACGCCTTGCTTTTCAATCAAGCGCTGATCGGTCAAGGTGTAGGTGTGGCGTGCGGTCTTTGAGTAGCGGTAGACGGCATACAGCATCGGTATTACCAGCCTAAACAGCAATCCGCAGACTAAAAATATCCCAAAATTTACGACCTGGCCTTCGCTCGACTCCCAAAGGACAACCTGCTCAGATCGGAACTGTGCAGACGTTGCAGTGACGACGGTTGGGTCGAATAGAGGAGAGTCATTTCCATGCATAGAGGCTGCGCGTCCAGTGTTGGCTTTCAGTGGTTGCCACTGTATGGGCTTCCCCTAGAACCTTGAAGCGCAAACCGTCACTCAACTATGTGAGGGTTACCGCTTGACAAGGACCTGCATTGGCACTACGGGGTTTTGGGTTGTGTTGACACATTGAATAATAGAATGCAAAAATCAAATCAAATCAAGGCGTGAATTTGTCAAATCTGTTCAAAATCTTGTCTTCGAGGAGGGCTTCTGGATCGTTGTATTGCTATATGAAATTTGAAGCGTTAATAACAATGCCGGTGCGCGCGCGTGGGCCGTCAACATGCGTGCGCATGATGGCGGCTTGGGTTCATGGATGGGATGACGCGTTTTGGATTTAAGTCATTTCCCCTTTTTGATGGCAAGAACGGCAACTTTCCCCATTCCTTGTGCCGCAGATTTCCCAAGTGCTACACCACTCTTGTGTGCATTCGTCATTGACTCTAA
>JADJFE010000004.1 GCA_016708725.1 Candidatus Aalborgicola bjergmarkensis | reverse complement strand
TCTGGGTATCGACGAGTTGCGCGTCGGCGGCGTCCATCGCCGCTGGCCCTGCACATCGGAGCCGAGGCAACGCCCGACAAGACCGACCAGGCCTGGGCAGTCGGGTCGATGCGACACTCGGCATTGGCGCTTTAACGAAGCTTCCGCCATCATTAAAATAGGCACGACAAAACCACAGACCATCCCAGCCACTGCTGAGCAGTGCGGCCTTGCAAAGCGCCGCCGTAGCCTCCCAACGCAGCGCACGTTCCACTTCTCCACGCTGACGCGCCAGCAGAGCCATATTTGCCACGATGTGACACAAAAGCCAGCCCAGCCAGACGGATTCGCTGACCTTCGCGCCCGACGGTGTTCATGCCGTCGTTCCGTTCGACACTGCCCATCAGCGGTAAACCATGCGCACCGACGCGCAGGCTGGCGGCTCGATGGTGCGCGCAGCGTGTTCCCAAAGGCTTGCGTGCTCGGCGGTGCTAACGCCGGGTGTGAAGTAGGCGTCTTCGCTTCCTGCGCTGTAGCCGGACCTTCGAGAAACGGCAGGGACAGCTCCTGGTACTTCGGCGTCGCCGGTGGCGCGCAGGTAAGTGCGTCGGCGCGTGCAGCGGCCACGGCAAGTCGTCGCTGAAGTCGGTGCGCACCCCCGCTCCGGTTGGTGCGTGCCGCAGTGCTGCGCGTCGCCTTCTTCATGACTGGCTGGCGGCACGGGCCACGGTCTGCGCCCGCACCTGTGGGCCGGTGCGCTCAGACCAACACCATGGAATCATAGGGTGGTCGCGAAAGCCGGTGGCAACACCGGCCTGGTAAACCCGGCCTGGCCACAGCCGGCAGGGAAACGGCCTGGTACAGGAACCAGCGGTTCATCAGCACGTCCACCATTATGTGGGTCCGGGTCTTGTCTGTACCTTGACAGTTGCCCAGCAAGGTCGTTCCAATAGGACGCGACTTCGGCTTCACGATTTAAGGCGTTTTTGACCTGAAGCGCTCGTACGTCAGCGTAGCGGATGCAGCTATTAATGTAGGAACATGTCCAGGACCACAGACGAGATTCGGCTTGCGCCATGGCATCCATCGAAAAGGCGATAGCGATGGCGGCACGGGGATCGACCCATCTCCGATCCGTTCCCCAAATTGCAGGGCACCAGGAGTTGTCCCAGGGTGTTGAAGAACTCCGGCGGTCACAGGTCCAGTCCACGTTTCCATCCATTAGACAACGCCTGCCCGGACTCAGGAACGCCGTGCTGCCGCTAAGCCAGCGCCTCGCGCAGGCTGGTACGCAGAAGCTCCGTGCTGCGGCCTTGCATGCCCGATATCTGCTTCATGCTCGTCAAACAGGTGTGGCGCTCGGCCCGATGCCCCATGATCCACTCCACCAGGCCCAGGAAACTTAAGCGTTTTGTGCGCTCGCCTGTGTTGTACCAGGCAATGCGCACAGACTTGACGGCGCTCACCTCGTCCCACAGAATTTTGGTCACCCCCGCGCTCAGGCCGCCACGGATGGCTGGTTCGGAGTGCTGCCCAGGACGTGTATTACCTGGTACTCGGAACGGGCATCACCCCAGGCGTTCGGTTTCAGACTCCACAACGCGCCCCTGCGGCTGTCTTCTGGCAGCCACCATTCTCCGCTGGGGTCGCTCACCGGATCATTGGACCAGGCCGTAATCTGGTACAGGCGGCTGTTGCCTGCCGAGTTATAGCCGCCGCCACTTTCGGTTGAAACGCAGCCCAAAATCCGGATTGGCCAGGACGTTCCTCCACGGGCACATGCGATGCACCGTTTCACCATGACCCTGAACAAAAACCCTCCGATACGTCGGGTCGAAAGAACCCGTCGTGGCCGTGATAGCGCGCTTGCTGCTGGCACTGGCAACCCGTACTGGGTCGTTGTTATCACGTTCCAAGCTAAAGCCGCTTCATGGGCGGATCCACTCCTGCAAATGGTGCGTCAGCGGACGACCATCCGCATTGATATGCACCCGTGCCAGCGTGTACATGGTACCTCTCATCCTTCGCGAGTTCTTGCGCGCGCAGCGGTGCAGCGCCGTTGGCGTAGCAGATGTCACCGCATCGCCAGCCGGGGGCGTTCACGGATAGTATCGGTTTCCCGTTGCAGGTTCGCAAGCGGTAGAGTTGGGCTCAAGGGTTAAGCCTGGTCATGTCGCATGCCAGGCCGGACCAGGCCCCTGTTGCGCAGCGCCGGCCCAGCGAGCGCAACAGTCCGGTACCCTGCACCACCCCACCGAGACCAGCAGGATCGGCCGCTCACCCGAGATGCCGGTAGCGCCACAACCGGCCTGCGGGTCCGAGACCGCCAGAGGCAAAACGCTCCCGCGCCCAGAAAGCGCATGCCGCTGCGGACGCTGCGCTCCACCCCAGCGGGGCCGTCTTCATAACTTGCAGGGCGCCAAATTGTTCGGCACTGATATCAGTGCACGAAGCCGTATTCCGGCCAGGGTGGCCGACATCAGCGACGCGCTGGATGTGGCTGTACTGCCGATGTTTGTCCAGCACCGCGTGCAAGGTTTCTTCGTTCGGTTGCCGCTGCACTGGCAAAGGTCGGGGTCGCGCGCCCTAGCGGGGCGATGCGGATACGCGCCCTCGCTCATGTTGGCTGGCTCGGTCTGCACGACGACTTGCTTGGCCGGTTGTTACCAGCGCCGTCACCGCAGCCCTGGGCAGCCAGTATCGGTGCCAGCACGCAAAATAGCGATGCCTGTGCGTTCGCGGCGTTGGCTACGCAAGGCCGCAACGCGATCGGCACTGAGCGAGCTTCCGCACCCGAAAACCTCAAGGCGATGCCATTGCGAGCATGAATAGCTGTCTCTCACGCTTTTTCCGATTTTCCCTTCTCCGATACCAGCTGGCAATGTCTGCGTGAGAATATCATCGGCTTTACGCGGTATCCTATCTCCCCGCCGCTCTCCTGGCAGGAAGTGTTTTTGAGAACACGCTTCGGACTTCGAAGCATAAAGCGTTGTAAACCGATGGCTTTTCGGGGTCCAGTCGACGGCGGAGTTTTGATTGACTAACGAAACGCGGGCTTCTTCTATTTCCTAATTTTTCACGCGTGATGTATCCCATGCGATGACAAGAAGCCCCCTGGCTAGAGGCATCGTCAAAAAAGAGTCAGTTTAATGTTGCCGGTCACATTGTCGTAGTAAGTAGGATCCATACCCTGCCATGGGAAATTTCGGCATCTTATTGTGCCGGTAAAAGAGGGGCGCTCTGACGCGCTTCTTTTCCCATGCGGCACGGATATCCTCGGGACTCTGCGCAGAAATTTCTTGCGGTATTGCGCGTCACCCGCAATGGATTCGAAAACTTACGGCAATTCATTTTGACAAGTAATTACGCCGCAAGTTTCACTATATCCAATGGCCCGATCATACTCCAGAACCAATCCTACTGCAGACTATCTAAACTAAATGTTATCTTGAAAATCTTCCTTTCCGGCACGTGTTCGTGAAAGAAACTTACATTGCCATCCAACTCGAAACTGACTTCAGTGTACCCCATCAGAAAGAACCCAGTCAAGTTCCAATCTCGCCATTAGCTGACAAGGCGGTGGCCTGGAGAAGGGACCTAGCTGGAATTAGCTCAACAAACGAATTTGCCACGTCTATCACTAAGGATGTCGGCGCAAGGATCTGCAAGCCATTCCATCCGTCTTTATATCGAACATAAGCGGAGACTTCCGTTTTAAAGCTCCCGAGAATTTACCGCAATACCAGTATTGAGAGTTTGTCGGACTTAGTTCTTCCAAGCGTGTTTGGATGTGCAATATCACCTGAAATAGTTGGCAAAATGCACTCAGTTCCATTATCAACACAATTTTGGTTTTGAAACCGGCTTAGCATAAATCCATTTCCTGTCGCATAGTTGCTGGAGCGACGGCAAGCGTTACGCCAGCGATAATGAATGCTGATAATGGTTCCATTATTGTCCCCACTTTCCAATTAAGGTTAACTTTCAGCTGCACATCATCCGTCAATAAATTTTTAATATTCCTTATTCTTCTCGTGCAATAAATTTAACACAGGAGAAGGTTTCTCACGACCAGCATCTAAAGTTTTATACACTGGATTAGGAAAAGTAGCTTTGTGAGACGTCAATATTTGGGGCTGATGAGTGCCGGCCTACGATATTTCCTGCTAACGTTTATATTATCTAGTTGTTTAGAATTTTATTGGATATTTCTTACTCTACCAAAAACCCGTGATGTGAATGTCAAAGCAAAGCTTTGGGGTTCGAATACGTTGGAAACCAAGTAACGTGAAGACCAATTACTTAAAAACCTTACTCAAATCAAGATCAGCTGGGGTCCAATCGCCAAATAAAAGTATCAGTTAATTTTCAAACTAATGCCCGACACTCCTTTTGTGCATTAATGCTTTTGAGGAACGTTGTCAAGTAATGACTTATGTCAAAACTAAGCTTTTCCCAGCGGGTGTAATCATTAATTACTATAAGCATGTTTCCTCTAAAACAACAAATACCTAGAGCAGCTGAGCCTGCAACTGTCCTTGCTCAGGAACCTAGGCGCTCCAAAATAAACTCTACCTGGGTCCATCGAAGCTGAAGGATGCTGCTCCGGCCCCGTTTGGAAGCTGACTGTGGTTCAATGTTGATCCGTTAGCTTAGGAAATTCGTTTTTCAGCCCTTTTTTGCGGCTAATCGCAAGCGACCGGTTTCTCCCATCTAATTCAGTGGGGAATTCCAATACAAAACGGCCGACTGAATAGCGTGTTGTCAAGCAAACGGCAGCAAAGGTCAATGTCCATTGGTTCGGTTCAACATTCTGTTCACGCATCAGAGGATAGGAAGTCATACCGCACGACTCCAAGTATCGCATCCTGACCCGTCCTCAAAATTCCCCATTTTGCGCATTGCGATCCTCGGTTTGGCAATCGAAACGGCCTGTTTTTTCGCTCGTGTGCCGTTTGGGTTGTCTTGGTGTGTCTCGGTACGACTCTACCCGACAGCGGGTCTGACTCACTGGTTTTGCTCTCTAATGGATGCGCTGATGTTTCACGATCGTCCGGTTCTGGCTGCGCTGTTTGGTCCCAGTCGGGCCGGTGCATCGGTACCTCATCCGTCGACGCATCACAAATATCCCTGGTGATGGTGCCCGCGCGGCGTGTGATGCGTGGAGGTTTGAGGGTCCACGCCGATGTGTTCCATGATTTTGCGTGCCTCTGCCGTGTTGGTGATGAAGGCGATCAGGCGCATTTCGACCACCACATATCGGACACAGCAGCGGGAAAACTTCGTAGATGCGCGCGATCAAAACCGCCCACAGATAATGTGCCGGTGAGCGCTAGGGTGGCACAGCACTGGCTCGCGGATTGGAGCACCGTGCCTTGCGGCTCAACTTCAGCTGGCGACGGCTCTTCAGTTGCGTCCTCTCGCCAGCCGAGGTTGCCCGGTCTGCACTGGTGCGGCCAGTTGCTGTCACTGCACAGCGCAGAGGTGAGTTCGGTGCCAGCAAGCCGAAATAGCGATGCCGGTGGGTGCGCGGTGGAGGTATCAGAGCCGCGATGCGATCAATCAACTCCAGCAGTGTGAGCGCCAGTTTAATCACTTTACTGCCTCTGTTGTCTGGACGCCGCGTAGATGGGACGTGCGGCGCTGTCTAAAACATAGCTACTCCCGCTCCTAACGCAGGCATACAGCCAGATTTGCCTTGAATTTTGCCCTTAAAAACGGGTCAAAGGCGATGCCGATCTGCCATGAGGCATCAAGACAGGCCGTTGTCAGGTCATTTTTCGCGACAAATCGGGCTGTAAAGCCGTGAAGCCTGTCGCGAGGAGCAGCTTCAATAGTATCAGGGAGCGGCTTTGGCTCGGTGTGTCCGGATTTTGAGCCGTCACGCCGAAACACTGGTGTGTTTTTCAGCGGCACCAGAAAGCGTGTTCCGTCGAACAGTTCGCGCCAGTCAGCGATTCCCCCTGGGTTGAGCACGCGCGCCGTGCCGTAGCCATGCAGCCTCTGGCGCATCATCCGCTCGGGTTGCGCAAGGGATGGAAGTGCAGGCTGTTGCCATCGCGGCACAGCGTCAGTTGGGCTTCGTTCCAGTGCGATGGCAGGCGAGGCTACGTCAGGCACAGCGTCGTGGCTTGTTGCTCACGAAAAATGGACTCGAAAATGACGGCGCGCTGCATCCATGACCGCTGCACCAGGTGTACCAGCTCCATGCGCCTTGCCCGGTAAGGCTCTGCGCCATAGACATCAGCCGCCATGACGCAGGGCTCCAGCGCGTAGGTTGTTCCATACTCGGCATTGACCTGCGGTGCCGCTGCGGGCTCAGGTAGGTGAAATAGCGGTAGGCCGGATCGCGGCGCGGCTCGCCACTGGCGCTCATGGGTGCTCCGCTGTTGTGCCCAGACGTGCCTGGGCCGTCGGGGTGCCCAGACGCCCGCATGGGCATATTGCCCGCCAGGTCTCACGCGCCGGGGAGATGAGGCCTGGATGCAACCGGGACTGGGCTGGCTGTGTTGCAGCGGGGTCAAAAGCTTGACCAGCCCCGTCTGGGTGTCCGCGAGGTTGCGCGTCGGCGGCGTCCATCGCGCCATTGCATCGGAGCGGAGGCAACGCCCGACAGCTGCGACCAGGCCTGGGCAATCAGGTCAATGCGACACTCGGCATTGGCGCTGGCACCAAGTTTCTCGCCATCGTCAAAATAGGCACGGCAAAACCACGGACCATCCCAGCCGCTGCTCAGCAGTGCGGCCTTGCAAAGCGCAGCCCGCAGCCTCCCAACGCAGCGCACGTTCCACTTCACCACGCTGACGTGCCAGCGGAGCCATGTTTGCCACGATGTGGCACAGAACCAGCCCAAGGAGACGGATTCGCCTCGGCCTTCGCGCCCGACGGTGTTCATGCCGTCGTTCAGTCGCCGCTACCCATCAGCGGTAAACCATGCGCACCGACGCGCAAGCTGGCGTCGATGGTGCGCGCAGCATGTTCCCACGGGCTGGCTTGCTCGGTGCTGATGCCGGGTGTGAAGTAAGGCGTCTTCGGCTTCCTGCGCAATAGCCGGGCCTTCGAAAACGGCAGGGACAGCTCCAGTACGGCGGCGTCGCCCGTGGCGCGCAGGTAGTGCGTCAGCGCGTGCGGCAGCCACAGCAAGTCGTCGCTGAAGCGGGTGCGCACCCCCGCTCCGCTGGGAGCATGCCACCAGTGCTGCACGTCGCCTTCGGGGAACTGGCGCGCGGCACGGGTCACGATCTGCGCACGCAGCATGGCTGGTGCGCTCCAGGCCAACGCCATGGCATCTTGCAATTGGTCGCGAAAGCCGGTGGCGCCACCAGCCTAGTAAAACCGGCCTTGGCCCACGTCCGGCAAGAAATGGCCTGGTACAGGAACCAGCGGTTCACCAGCACGTTCAACCAGGGTCCAGGGGTCTCACCGTGCAGTTGCCCAGCAAGGTGTTCCAATAGGACGTGACATCGGCCTCACGCTTTAAGGCGTTTTGGCCTGAAGAGCCTGTCAACATTGCGGATGAAGCTATCAATGTGGGAGCATGCCCGATGCTGAAGACGTATTCGGCGTGTGCGCCAGTATCCATCTGAAAGGCGATGGCGATGGCGGCACAGGGGTCAGCCCTTCTCCGATGCGTTCGCCCAGATGGCGAGGCACCACTGGTTGCCCCAGGGTGTTGAAGAACTCCCGGCGGTCAGGGGTCCAGTCCGTTGCCATCTACGTCAGACAGCGCTTGCCCCAGACTCAGGAACGCCGTGCTACCGCCAAAACCACCGTCTTGCGCGGGCTGGTACATAAAGCTCGTGCTGCGGCCTTTTGCCGGAAATGTGCTGCATGCTCGTCAAGCAGGTGTTGCGCTCGGACCGCTGCGCCTCCGCGATCCCACTCAGCCGGTCCCAGCAGGCGCAAGCGTTTTGTGCGCTCGCTGGTGGCGTTATTATGAGCAATGCGCACCGACGGTGGCGCTCTCTTGTCCCCACACGAAGGTGACTTCCACGCTCAGGCCGCCACGGATGTGGGTGCGGAGTGCTCCCTGAGCGTGTGTTACCTGGTACCCCGAACAGGGCATCACCCCAGGCGTTTGGCGTCCAGACTCCACAGCGTACCACTGCGGCTGTCCTGCGGCCACCATTCGCCGCTGGGGTCGCTCGCGGATCATTGGACCAGGGCGTGATCTGGTACAAGCGGCAGTTGCCAGCCAGTTATAGCCGCCCCCACTTTCGGTCAGCGCGACCAAAATCCGGGATCTGGCCCGGTACATTTGCTCCAGGGCGCATGGGACACCGCTTCACTGGCCTGAACGAAAATCCGCCGGTGCACGCGGGTCTGAACGCTCCGGTCGTGGCCGTGATCACCCGCCGGCTGCTGGCACTGGCAACCGTACCGGGTCGTTGTTATCACGTTCCAGGTAAAGCGGCGTCGTGGGAGGCAATCCACTCACTCTGCAAATGGTGCGTCAGCGGACGACCATCCGCATTGATATGAGAGGCATCACGTCGCTGCGTAGCAGCTAACTAGGAATTCAGAAGCTGCAACGCACGCCCTGTGAGCGCTACAGCACAAAATGGCATAAATTCGGCCGACTGTGCCAGCATGGCTCTCTCAAGAAACCTGGCGATGGGTTCAACCGTCGCCAGCGCGCTGCATTGAGTAAATAAGCTGAAGCAACAGCTGGAATGTGCGGGGGCAGCTGTTAAATCCAGAGTTCCATCGGCGCTCCGTGCGTTGGTGAATGCACATCTGGGCGTTTGCGTCCTTGTCAACGAACAAAAAAATCTCACCCCATCCAGGCATACCCATTTTGTTACGCAGGTTATAGTGTTTGTATCGTAGAACCTCCAAGCTGATCCTGCAAACGGGGCGACTAGGGAATATAGGAGACAGGTTTGGCGGACGTCACAAAATACTGCAATTGCATACAGCACATGCAATTCAAATGCTGAACTGTAAGCGGCAAAGCGCCGCTTTGCGCTATTTGATCGAACCCGCCTGTCCCAGTTTGTTGCACAGTAAGTCCTCTTACCAGGGAATACCAGGATAAGCGCTCAGCTGACCGTTAAGTGTCATTGTTCAGGGGACTGTCCGAACACAACTTTGAAAATCTAAAGGCTCGTTCTTCCTTTTGTCAAATGCCACGGTGGAGTGACGCGAAAAATGAGTGGCGGCTAGTTAGCATTAAGAAGTGCAAGAGGTTGGGACAATTGCCCTGTGGCAAAAATCAAGGAACTCTATTACATTCAAAATCAATTGAATGGAAACAAAACATACGTTGGCAATGTCAGCGTCCAATAAATTTATTGACCGTCTATGACCGCAACCTCTTTGCTGGTCTTCGTCGAATCATTGACTGACCAAGATGCCAATGCATACAGAGAGAGTCTGATAATTCATCCTTTAGATTTGGTTATATCTTTGAAAATGAATACAAATTCTTAGCTGCAAGAACTAGACTAAAAAGAATCTTGTCAGCTAAACAGATGGAATCGAAACGAAAGATCAACCATCAAATAATCAACCAAACAGTGGTGCGCAAAAATGACATAACATGGCGGTCAGGAACGCCAAAAAATGCCACTATTTTCGTCGCCCCTCACCTCTACGTTGACACCAACACGAGCACATCACATGCGAGAGTTCTCTAGAGTCTTGCCGCCGAGCAAATTGGCGACCAGCGACCCAAAGATTACTTCAAGAGTACTTGGCTCATTTCTCAACGGAAGCACAGATCAGCGGTTGTCATGCTGTGGTCTGTGATGGTTTCCCGACTTTGTTTATAAGTTGCAGGCATTGCGCGATCTTTATCAAGATGCAACGGCAATTTCTATCCTTGACGCAATTGAAGTAAAGCAAGTAGCGAATCCAGCCGGCCCGAATTGAATTCTTTTCTACTAGAGATAAATAGTCGAACTCACTTACTGGAAGCTGCCGATTACCAACACCTAGTCAATCTGCAAAAACTTCGTCGTCTCTCGGCAACCAGTATTGAGCGGAGTGTCATTTTTGTTTGCCCCAAGCAGACTACCGCTCGTTGATTCAAACGCCCTGAAACGGTCTTGCTTAAACCCCAATCTTCTCGAAAAATTGTTGGAGGTTCGTTTCCGACATTGCGGCGAGAGAATTTCTCTGATCAGAAAGAGCGCTAAAGCAATAGTTGAATGCAAAGTATTTTGGCAGCCTTCATGCGTCGGTCGAGAGAAGGGGATTGCTCAAAGCGCTATGGAAGTTTGTTTTCGTGTCAATCAGGCAGACATAAACGCTAATCGCAGCGTAAATACGCGGGCGCTATTTGCTGTATGATACGTCACCCCCACTGGGAGTTACGACGGTTCAACGTTCAAAATACCGTCTACTTCAGCGGGGGGCTCCTTACGGAGCTTCATTGACGGCACTCATTGAATTTCTTTCTGATTGCCCAACTCTTTGGTGCGCTTACCGACGCCGCACGTGTGCCGGTGGCCTTTGCCCAACGCATGTGGAAATCTACTCGCACCGTCGTCATTCGCAAGCCCAAGCTTTTCCGATCATATCGCCACAGTATCGTCTCTACCTATGTGCAACTTCGGGGATTCAGCGGCGAAATTGCGAAAAAGCTGATTGCGAAAAGGTGCTGAGACTGAGGCAAGTACAGCAGATGTATGGGCTGGGCACAAAGATATATTGCGGCAGTCTTGCGTTCGGCTCTGCAGACTCCCACTTCGCTCGATTCATAAGCCCACATATCGCTGAGTTCGATGTTGAGCGACTGAATCGGATTCTTGTCGGAATCGGAGGAAACAATCAGACCTGTTAGCGAGGGCGAGCTAGGATAGACCCGCGAGGTTGCTGAAAGAGTTGCCGTTGTTGGAAATATCGACTTAGCTGCGTATCCTCATTTCACAGGATCGCTGCCGACAACCGAGTAGCTAATCGTCCAACCTCTCATTCCACAGACCTGCGCGAGCCGCTTGGGCCGATGGTCAGACGTTAAGCGTCGCGAAAACATGCCCACGCACACTCTGCTCTGGGAAGAGCCCAGCATGGGCGAAGGCCCTAGAAGATCTCGCGCCGGAATTTGTAACGCGACCTCAGTTCGCAAGTTGGGGAAGGCAAGCCGGACTTTCTACCTTCCGACGATCTTTCTTGGGCACAGGATCGCTGTCAGAAGACTGCGCGCAAATTTTGATCTCTGAGGAACTTCTTGAACGCCTGACGATGCATACTCACTTCGTGCCTACCACGGAGGAAGGCCGCTTCGTGATTCATACCTGAGGAGATGGCCTTGTGCCGCTAAATTCCTCCAAAGCCATCGAAACAGTTTACGAGAACTTTGCCGATGGAAAATATCCAGAGGTCACACGAGAAGTACTTGATCGCGCCGTTTCCTCAATGGATACAGAACACGAGAGGCGCAGAGTATTCTTCGAGGGCAAGCGCCTTTTACTAGATTCCTGTGGGGCGCTACATGCTCTACGGAAGCGAATACATCGTCGGAGTGCTGCGATCTATACCCGGAACCCGCGATTACGCAGGTTTTAAAACAGCGCGGGACGCCAACCGTACTGACATGCGACATACCCCAATGGATTGATTCAAGACAGCACGCTGGGCGAACTCGCAGGAAGGTTGATTTCGACGTGCTTCAGAACTACAACTCTTCGAGCAATACAGCCATCCCCGAAAAGAGGTGAAGGGTTTGGGTTGAAATATTCTGCACTCTCGCTCCCGAACTTATTATCAGTGTCGAACATCCTACGAACATTCGCGGCCCAATCGCGAACGATGCCTAACTGTAGCGGCTCGCGTTTGAAAACCGTCATGCTCGCAATCAGCGGCTTTTCCTGCTCAAATTAACTGCAAATGAAAGTGGGCTCGTGCCTCACATTAGCTCAACTGTGCTCGCATTAATCCCCGTTTGCTCGCGTTTCATTTCGGCGTGCCCACATTAATTACAAATGAAAAATTGGCCTGACTCGTTAATCTGGGGCATACCCATTTGGACAAAGTTCCGCTTCGGTTTTGGAGTGGAACCTCAGAGAGAAATGGTTTAATGCCAATTGTGTACATCCATATACATAATTGACTTACTAATCTGAATGCGCTTTTATTGGTGTAATCTATAATAGGACTATTGTAAGTATTCGTTATTAATTCATCAGCGATATTTTGTATTTCTTTTTCGTTAGCCATAATAGCTTCTTGTTTGATTTTATGACCTTTGACGGCCATACATTTCTTCATATTTTCTCTCCAAATTTCATACTCTCCAAGCTCTTCAGTCCTAGTTCCACTTCCTCTCAATTGGCAGACCACATGATCAATTATCACAGTAGTTTGAAACAGGAGTAACCAAACCATGAAAACAGTAAAAACTCCACCGGCGATACGATTCCTAGTCAGCAGACCTGTCCCAATCTTCGGCCTCGCGTTGTATTGAGATGATCCTTTAGGCTGATCCCATGCTGCTTGCTGTAGGTCGCCACATCACTATTGCAGTGTCGGCACTTTATTGCATCTATTTTTATAGACTCAGCACAAAATGGGCACTTTCTGCTTTCATTGTCGTTAATCGATGATTTGGATAGCGTCCCGACTCCAAACAACATGATTCCAGCCACGATGAGAAGTCCTGCCAGCATTAAATGGTCACGACGTTTGTCTTGTAATCAATGTTATTGACTTCAGAGCGTGGTACTCGAAAGCCAGATGCCCCACTACCATAGAAATCACCTCCGGCCAATACTGTAGTCCGGATATTAAAAGCGAACAGCCCCCACACGATTCCAAGAACTACTAGAGCGATTCCAATTTTACGCATACGAGACTTTCTGCCGATTAGGCGGAAGATGTTATAGATTCCGAAATTGATTAAGCGATACCAAAAATTCCTCCGGTTTGGGCGTACAACCTTGCGCGGGGTTCAACGTTTAAATCGATCCTGGCCGCTTCTATTCCTTATTCAGGTCTAATTTTTACAATTACAGCAGTGCCTGTTGCCACAACGAACAGCATTGATTTTCCTCCACCAGAAAACTCGCTGTATTTAAGATCAACACCAATTTACAGCATTCGCTCTCAATTCGCCAGCTGAGGATAGAAAATCCAACCGCACGACCCCAAGTATCGCATCCTGACCCGTCCTCAAAATTCCCATTTTGGCACATTGCGATCCTCGGTTTGGCAGTCGAAACGGCCTGTTTTTTCGCTCGTGTGCCATTTTGGGTTGTCTTGGTGTATCACCGGAACGGCCCTACCCGACAGCGGGTCTGACTCGCTGGTTTTGCTCTCACCAATGGATGCGCTGATTGGCACAATCGTCCGGTTCTGGCTGCGCTGTTTGATCCCAATCAGGCAGTGCATCCAGCACATCATCAGTCGGCGCATCACAGTTATCCCACAGTGGTGGCCCGCGCGGCGGGGTGATGCGTGGAGGTTGAGAGTCCACGCCGATGTGTTCCAGGATTTTGCGTGCCTCTGCCGTGTTGGAGATGAAGGCGATCAGGCGCATTTGACCACCACATATGTCTGGACGCCGCGTAGATGGGACGATGCGGCACGGGCACCAGAACGTTTAACGAGCGCATTCGTCTGCGGTGCTGTCTCTACAAGAACGTGGCTAGCTACTCCCGCTTGTCACATAAGGCATACAGCCAGATTTGCCTTGAATTTTGCCCTTCAAAACGGGTCAAGGCGATGCTGATACCGCCATGAGGCATCAAAACGGGCCGTTGTCGGGTGTTTTTGCATGGCAAATCGGGCTGTAAGCCCCATGGGATATGCGGGAGCAGCTATTGTATAAGGAGCACTTTTCTCGCTGTAATGCATTTGAGCCGTCACGCCAACGCCAACGCCAACGGTACCAAAAAGCGTATTCCGTCGGGCAGTCCGCGCCAGTCCAGCGATTCCCCTGCATTGAGCACGCGCGCCGTGCGTAGCCGGGCTGCCTCTTGCGCATTTTCCGCTCGGGTGCGCAAGAGGATGAAGTGCAGGCTGTTGCCATCGCGGCGCAGCGTCAATTGGGCTTCATTCCAGTGCGATGGCAGGCAAGGCGTCAGGCACAGCGTCGTGGCTTGTTGCTGCAAACCAAAAATGGACTCAATGACGGCGCGCTGCATCAAGCCGGCTGCACCGGTGTACCAGCTCCAGCCGCCCTGGCCCTGATAAGGCGCTGCGCCATAGACATCGGCCGCCATGACATAGGGCTCCAGCGCGTAGGTTGCACCATACTCGGCATTGACGCTGCGGTGTGCCGGGCTCAGGTAGGTGAAATAGCGGTAGGCCAGATCACAGCGCAGCTCGCCACTGGCGCTCATGGGTGCGCCGCTGTTGTGCAGACGTGCCTGGGCCATCAGCGCCCATACGCCCGCATGGGCATATTGCCCGCCGTTCTCACGCACGCCGGGGGGATAGGCCTGGATGTAACCGGGACTGGGCTGGCTGTGTTGCAGCGGCGGGGTCAGCAGTTTGACCAGACCCGTCTGGGTATCGACGAGTTGCGCGTCGGCAGCGTCCATCGCCATGGCCTGCATCGGAGCCGAGGCAACGCCCGACAGCACCGACCAGGCCTGGGCAATCAGGTCAATGCGACACTCGGCATTGGCGCTGGAACCAAGCTTCTCGCCATCGTCAAAATAGGCACGGCAAAACCACAGGCCATCCCAGCCACTGCTCAGCAGAGCTGTTTTGCAAAGCGCAGCCGCAGCCTCCCAACGCAGCGCACGTTCCACTTCTCCACGCTGACGCGCCAGCGGGGCCATGTTTGCCACGATGTGACACAAAAACCAGCCCAGCCAGACGGATTCGCCACGGCCTTCGCGCCCGACGGCGTTCATGCCGTCGTTCCAGTCGCCGGTACCCATCAGCGGTAAACCGTGCGCACCGACGCGCAAGCTGGTGTCGATGGTGCGCGCAGCATGTTCCCACAGGCTTGCGTGCTCGGTGCTGACGCCGGGTGTGAAGTAGGCGTCTTCGGCCTCCTGCGCTATAGCCGGGCCTTCGAGAAACGGCAGGAGCATCTCCAGTACGGCGGAGTCGCCGGTGGCGCGCAGGTAGTGCGTCAGCGCGTGCGGCAGCCACAGCAAGTCGTCGCTGAAGTGGGTGCGCACACCGGCTCCGGTGGGCGCATGCCACCAGTGCTGCACGTCGCCTTCGGGAAACTGGCGCGCGGCACAGGTCACGATCTGCGCACGCAGCATGGCTGGTGCGCTCCAGACCAGCGCCATGGCATCTTGCAATTGGTCGCGAAAGCCGGTGGCACCACCAGCCTGGTAAAACCCGGCCTTGGCCCACATCCGGCAGGAAACGGCCTGGTACAGGAACCAGCGGTTCACCAGCACATTCAGCAGTGGGTCCGGGGTCTGTACCGTGCAGTTGCCCAGCAAGGTGTTCCAATAGGATGCGACTTCGGTTTCACGATTTAAGGCATTTTGACCTGAAGCACCCGTCAACATAGCGGAGGCAGCTATTAATGTGGGAGCATGTCCAAGACTGAAGACGAATTCGGCGTGTGCGCCAACATCCATCTGAAAGGCGATGGCGATGGCGGCGCAGGGGTCCAGCCCTTCTCCGATGCGTTCGCCCAAATTGCGGGGCACCACCAGTTTCCCCAGGGTGTTGAAGAACTCCCTGCGGTCACAAGTCCAGTCCACGTTTCCATCCACGTCAGACAACGCCTGCCCCAGGCTCAGGAACGCCGTGCTACCGCCAAAGCCACCGTCTTGCGCAAGCTGGGTACATAGCAAGTTCGTGCTGCGGCCTTGCATGCCGGAAATGTGCTGCATGCTCGTCAAGCAGGTGTTGCGCTCGGACCGCTGCGCCCCCATGATCCACTCAACCAGGCCCAGCAGGCGCAGACGCTTCGTGCGCTCGCTGGTGTTGTGCAAGGCAATGCGCACTGACTTGATGGCGCTCTCTTGTCCCACACAGAAGGTGACTTCCACGCTCAGGCCGCCATGGATGTGGCTGATGCGGGTGCTGCCCTGAGCGTGTTACCTGGTACCCGGAACGGGCGTCACCCCAGGCGTTTGGTGTCAGACTCCACAGCACGCCACTGCGGCTGTCTTGCAGCAGCCACCATTCGCCACAGGGGTCGCTCACCGGATCATTGGACCAGGGCGTGATCTGGTGCAAGCGGCTGTTGCCTGCCCAGCTATAGCCGCCACCACTTTCGGTCAGCACGCAGCCAAAATCCGGATTGGCCAGGACGTTGCTCCACGGGCGCATGGGACGTACCGCTTCACTGACCCTGAATGCAAACCCGCCGGTACGCGGATCAAACGCTCCGGTCGTGGCCGTGATCGCACGCCGGCTGCTGGCACTGGCAACCCGTACCGGGTCGTTGTTATCGCGTTCCAGTAAAGCCGCTTCGTGGGAGGCAATCCACTCCTGCAAATGGTGCGTCAGCGGACGACCATCGGCATGAATGTGCATCCGTGCCAACGTGTGCAGGGTGCTCACCTCCTCTTTGCTGAGTTCTTGCGCGCGCAGCAGATGCAGCGCCGTTGGTGTAGCAGATGTCACCGCATCGCCAGCCAGGCGTTCACGAATAGTGGCAATTTCCCGTTGCAGGTTCATGATGTAGGAGTCGGGCTCAAAATTAAGCACAATCATGTCGCATGCCAGGCCGGACCAGGCCCACAGGCGCAGCGCCTTGGCCAGCGAGCGCAGCAGTCCGGTGCCCTGCACGATTCCCACCGAGACCAGCAGAATCGGCCGCTCACCCGAGATCCCGAAGCGCCACAGCAATCTGCGGTCACAAACCGGCAGAGGCAAAACGCTCCCGCGCCCAGAAAGCTCTTGCCGCTGCGGACGTACCACGCTCCACAGCAGGGCCGTGTTCATGGATTGCAGGGCGGCAAATTGTTCGGCACTGATATCGAGCGCCCGCAGCCGTATTCCGGCCAGGGTGGCCGACATCAGCGACGCGCGCTGGATGTGGCTGTACTGCAGGTACTTGTCCAGCACCGCGTGCAAGGTTTCTTCGCTGGTTGCCGCTGCACTGGCAAAGGTCAGGGTCAGGCGTCCCAGCGGGGCGATGCGGATACGCACCGCCAGCACGCAGGCCGGATCCAGACCCGTGGGCATGGCCTGGGCGTTGCTATCGTGACCGGCGTCATCAAGGCGTGCCAGCGGGTTGCTGGCATCGCGGTTGCGTCCCAGCCATTGCGCGCGTGCGGTGCAAACGCGCATTCCCAGCACGCCTGGATCGGATTGCGCCAGAAAATGGGCCGCATGCACGGCAGTGTCGGTGGCAAGGCGCGGCTTGCGCACAAACACCAGTGCGCGGTGCTGGGACTGCCATTGGGCATCCACAAACATGCCGGAGAACGCAGGGTGTGCGGCATCGGCTGGAAATTCGGCCAGCGTGGCTTCAAACGCCGACACCACTTCCAGCTCCATGGGCACTTGTGTGCGGTTGTGCAACTCTATCTGGCGGAACTCGATGTCGTCCTCGGGGCTCACCCAGACCGTAATTTTGCTTGCCAGCCGCTCCCATTCGGTGTTGAAACACACCCGATCCGCATGAAAACTGCTCTCATAGCTGGCATCCGGGTCCACCGCCGGGTGCTGGGTGAGAGACACCAGCGGTCTGGCATCGCCGTTCTTGTCGGCGCTTAGCCAGTCCAGATACAAAAAATTGCCGTAGGCATCGCGCAACAAGTCGTCACGCCAGCGTGATATTCCGACGTTTCCCCAGCGGCTCCAGCCGGCACCATTGGCACGAAGCGCAACGCTGTAGCGTCCATTGGAGAGCATGTGGGTTGGCTCAATCGCAGCAACACCTGGCGTAACCACGCGCAGCAGGCCAGGCTGGCGTTTGCGCAGCCTTTGCGCCGGTAAGCTGCTGGGCAGGATGTACAGACTGGAAATCTCGCGCGGTGTGCGTTCATGCAGCAGTGAGCCAATGGCCTGCAGATGCGGGTTGGCCATGCCCCAGCGCTGTACCACGCCACTCTGCAGCACATTGGCCAAGGCGGCAATACTCATGCCCTGGTGATGGGCCATGAAGGTGTCCGCCGCAATGAAAGCTGCGGCTGCCGTCTGGCGTTCCGGCGAATAGTCCAGCGCGTCAATGAAACCGTAACGTTTGCGCGCTCCCAATGTCGCAAGCCGACGCAGATTGCGCCAGGCCGCAGCCGGTGCAATCTGCGCCGCCAGAACGCAGGCATAGGGAGCAATGACCAGTTCGTCTGCCGGTGTTCGGCGCAGTGCCAGGCGTGGCACGCCCTGGGGTGCGTACTGGTACGCCAGCGAGGAGTCGCGCGCAGCGTACACCGACTCGGAAATGCCCCACGGAACGTGCAATGCGTTGGCAAACGCCACTTGTTCGCGCAGCGCCATGGTGCAGGCGTCGGCCAGTACACTGCCAGCGGGCTCGGCAACGACCAGCCCCGGCATCAGGTACTCAAACATGGAGCCCGACCAGGAACGCAACCCAGCCTGGCCCTGCAGCACGCAAAACATTCGCCCTAGCGCCGACCAGTGCGCCACCGGCACGTCCCCCTTGGCGATGGCAATCAGGCTGGTCAGGCGCGCTTCGGATGCGAGCAAGTCATAAAACCCGGCATCGAGTTGCTGCCCCGCCGGACGGTAGCCAATGTGCAGCAAACGGCGCTTGCGATGGTACAAAAATTTAAAATCCGGCTCCCAAGCCAGCGCTTCCATGTGTACAGCCAGCGCCAGCAGTCGCTGTGTTGCCAGGGTTTTGGCGTCCGCTGTCAACAGCGCATGGCTGCGCCGCAAGGATGTCAGCAAGGCCCGGTGGTCCCCAATCAGCCAGCGCAGTTCCTCGCGTGCCACGGCATCCAGTTTGGAGCGCTGCGCCAGCAGCGGTTGCAGTCTTTGCTGCGAATCCGTCATGGCGCGGCCCAGCGCGTCGGCATCGTCCGGAGCCATGGCCAGCACACGACAAGCCTGCGCCACGCACAGCAAGTGGGCACACAAGTTGCCGCTGTCCACCGTCGATACATACAAGGGCAACAGGGGTGCGCAGGTCTGCGTGTCGTACCAGTTCAGAAAATGCCCTTGCTCGCGTTGCAAACGCTGCAAAGTCGCGCAGCTCGACTCCAGGCGCAGCAGCAAATCTTCGGTTGCGATCCAGCCAAACTCACGGGCGCAGGCCACACTGAGCAGGTAAAGCCCGATATTGGTGGGTGAGGTGCGGTGCGCCAGCATGTCGTGCGGAGTGACCTGCAGGTTGTCCGGTGGCAAGTGATTGTCAGCAGCTGTGACGGTGCGCTCGAAATAGCGCCAGGTATCCCGTGCCAGCGCGCGCAAGTGTTGTTGTTCCGCCAGGGTCAGCGCATCGTCGTGCGGTACCGCAATAACGCGACTGAAAAACCATATCCAGACCGGGGCCACACCCCACACCATGCACAGCAGGAGCGAGAGCACCGGGGTTTGGCCCCAGGCTACCAAGACGATTCCCAGCAGTAGCGCGGCCAACGGCGCGCTCCAGTGCTGCAGCACCAGTGCTTGCAGATTGAACCGGGCGGATGCTTGCGCCGAGTCTGCGGTGGTCCATTGCAGCAAATGCCGCTGGCTTACCAGCATGCGATACAGCGCTCGACCAATGGCATCGAGTGACAAGAGCGAGTTTTGCAGCAGCAGCGCCAAGTGCCACAAACCGCCCCAGAGGGCACGCGCCAGGTCCGCCAGCGCTTCTTTGAAAAAGTGCCCGCGTGCCAGGTTGCTGCGGCTGGGAACAAAACCCGCAAGAGCGCCGATCAATGCACCGCTGGTGTAAGCGGCCAGCACCACCGCAAGAGCCCACAGCACCGGAATTGTCTGCCAATACAGGGCGGCCAGCAGCAGCAACAGGGATGCGGGAGATACCAGAGAGCGGCGCAGATTGTCCAGCATCTTCCAGACATTGAGCGCATTGATGCCATATTTCCTGGCGTGTAGCAAAAACGGCAGTAACTGCCAGTCACCACGGGTCCAGCGGTGGATACGCGAGGCCGCGACATCGGCGTGAAACGGTGCGTCCTCCATCAGTGTGATGTCGGTGACTGCGCCACACCGGGCCAATGCACCTTCAAGCAGGTCGTGGCTCAAGACTTTGTCATCTGGAATGCGCCCCGATAGGGAGGCATAAACCGCAGAGACGTTGAGCAAGCCTTTGCCAGTAAAGGTTCCGGCCCCAAACAGGTCCTGGTAGATTTCGGAACTCGCGGCACCGTAGGGGTCCATGCCGAACTGCCCGGCGAACAACCAGTGGTAGCGGGTCAGTGCGTGGGCGGCAGGCAATGGGCAGACCACACGCGGCTGCAATATGCCGTAACCACTCACCACGCGCTGGCCGCGCGCATCCAGGCAAGGCTGGTTGTAGGGATGGGCAGCCACCCCCACCAGATCGCGCAGGCGTCCCGGCGGCAACTGCGTGTCGGTGTCGAGCGTGACAATGTAGCGTGCCCGCAGTTCCAATTGCGACACCGGCCCCATATCCAGAAATGCGCCGCGCGCCCCGGTGGCCAAAGCAGCCACCAGCAGTTCGAGCTTGCCACGCTTGCGTTCCCAGCCAATCCAGGCCTGCTCCGAAACGCTGAAACTGCGCTGGCGGTGCAACAGGATGAAGCGTGGCGGGCCATTGGGACCGCGTTCACCCTCTGGACCCTCTGGCACGGGATGCAGGCGATTCAGCGCTGCAATCTGCGCCTGGGCACAGGCCAGCAACGCAGCATCACCCGGAGTTTCCTGGCTGGCGGCATCCGGCCAGTCGCTGAGCAAGGCAAATTGCGCGTGGTTTTCCAGGTTGGCAAGGTAATGCAGCCGAAGCCGGTGGGCCAGATGGGCAATGGATGCCTCGTTATTCAGCATGCAGGGGATCACGACCAGCACCTTGTGCTCGGATGGGATGCCGTCTGCCAACGCAAGGCGATGCAGATGGCGCGGACGCGACGACTCGCTGACCAGCCGGTTGATCAGCGCCAGCACCGCTTCCGCTACCGGAAATGGCAACAATAGCACCATGACGGCGATCTGCGCCGCAGTCGATACCGCGCTGCTCCAGGCCATCCAGGCCACCAAACCCAGCGTCAATAACATGAGCGCGCCGAGATACAGTGGCATGACATGGGCCGTAGGCCACAAACCCAGGGCCATGGTCGCAACCCCATTTTTTTGCCCGAGTGAACGGTTCAGTGCGGCGCGACCAGCCCCTTCCAGCCAGTAACTGGGCACCGCCTGCTGCAAGTCGCCCTCAGGGCGGGCGGCCACTTGCTTGAGCATGGCTTGCGCGACCGCTGTTTCGCTGTGGCGGCTGTGCCGGGCCAGCCGCTCAATGGCGTGCAGCGTGCTGTCACGGGTCAGTGTGTGCTCGGCGGCGAAGACTTCAGAGGTCAGCAACAACGCCATCAAGGGGCTGACGCTGGTCACAATGTCGCCCCAGTCGGCATCTCCTATGGCGCGCAAAGCCGTGACGGCATTGCTGACACTCAGATTGTCGGCTGCCTGGTCGGCGCATTGCTGGGTCTGCATGGCAGCGAAGTCGGGCAACGCCAACTGAACCCAGTCCATGTAGTGGGCATGGCTACTGTTGTGGCTTTCCTGCAGCCGCTGTGTCACCTGTGCCAGGAAGGTGCGCCCGACACCGCGCAGTTGCAGTACATAGTACAGATCATCCAGTGCGTCCAGATCGTAGGATTCCAGCTGATCGCAACACAGGTTTGCCAGCTCGCGCGCTGCCTTGTTGGCCGCCACGCGCTCGGCCAGACGGCGCAAATTCTCCATCAACACCACCCGCAAAGTGGTGGGCAGCGCCCACAACTCGCTCAGATTGAGTTCGCATTGCTCTTGGTAGGCCTTGAGAAAATGGATGAGCAAATCGTCGTCAAAGGCGCCATCGGTATGCGCCACAAACGACCAGGCAATCGCGTATACCCTTGGCAAACCCGACAAAGGGGGATGCACCAGGATGGGTAGTGTGCGAAAGTAGCCCAGGGGAAGCCCTTCGCTGATCTCCTTGAACTGTGCCTCCAGCAGATGAAAGTTCTCCACCAGCCATTCCGCCGCCGGGCTGATGTCATAGCCCGCATTGGCCTGAACACTGATGTATTCAAAGGCCGCGCGCAGGCGCACGATGTTGTCTTGCAGGCGCGGAAAGAAGGACTTTCGGGGTTTGTTGGATTCGGTCACCCGGTGCGCATGTCCCAGACTCGCGCCGTGTTCGGCAAAGCGCTGCAAACCAAACAACTCCGCGCGAATCGGCGCTTCAAGCGCTCCGTTGCCCGCATCGAGCAAGCGGCACAAGACGGGCGGAGCCAGGGGAACGAGGCGCAGAACCTCGGACTTTGGCATGCTTCACCATGCCCGCAAGAATGCGGTCGCAAGAAGGCTAGCCACTACCAGTGTCGTCATCACACGCGCGGTCAGAAAACCGCCCAGCACCTTTGCCGATTGCTGCAGGATGAATGCAGCACGTTGTGGTTTTCTGCAAACTGTCAGATGTTCCTGTAAAGCATCCAGGTCTACCGGCGAAGTGTCGGCAGACTGACCAAAGGAGGATGTTTTCCATTGCGCAACGTGGATACTGGTGTGTTTCATGGTGTGTATCACTGCCAAAGCAGTGGCTTTCTGGATGAATTGGCGCCTGGTGCCTGGCGCTGGCTGCATCGTGCATGCACCGTGGGATAGGGGTCTGTGCGCAAGCGCACCATGGGTTGAATAATGGCCGTATGTGCGCTGGTGCACAGAGTCTCCTGGCGCACTTGCCTACCATCTCGCAGTCGGCCAGCCAGCTAGGCATTGGCTTACAAGCGAAACAACCCATTCGCAATTCAATTCTTTAAGGAACCCACCATGTCAAGTCCAAATCGTGACGCTTACGTCGAAAAAATGAAGATTCAACTCGACGAGCTCAATGAAAATATGAACAAGCTCGAAACCAAGGCGCAAGAAGTCAAGGATGACGTGCGCCACGCTTACCAGGAAGAAATGCGCAAGCTGCGCCATGAGTCGAAGCTGGCTGGGGCCAAATTTGATGAACTCAAGGTTTCCACTGAAGAGACCTGGGACGCCATGGTCGCGGAGATGGAGAAAGTGCGCGACGCCTTTACCCACTCATTTCATTATTTCAAATCCCAGCTATAAAACTGCGCAGTCGTGTTTCGGTCAATGGCTCACGCGACTGGCTCCACGGCTTGGTTTGCGGGGCTCTGGCTCTCGGGGTGTTCATCCAATGCCGCCAGGACCAGTGAAGGATTCATGGACTGTTGCAGCGTCTGGGCATCTGCGTCGTGCCGGTTTTTCACATTGGGCAAATCGCGCCGCAGTTCCTCCAGCAAATCGATCAATTTCGCGGCCTTTTGTTCCGTCAGCAAAGTGACTTTCAGATCCAGATTGGCGCGCTGTTCGGCAAGCTTTGCCAGCCGATTTTGTTTGCTCAAAACCATGATGGACGTGAGCAAGGCACACAGCCCGATAATTCCTTGCAACCATAAATAGGGTGCCGGATCAAACTCCCCGTACCCCAGTTCCAAGCAGAGCACGTTAGACACAATCCAGATCACAACAAAAAACACAATGAAGGCAAGAAAGCCGGACTTACCTGCCAGCTCGTCAACACGTTCCAGCAGCCGTTGAGAATGGCTGATCTTGCTTTCTTCGCGATCATAGAACTTGTGTACGGCTGCAATATTCAAGCTGATCTGGTCCTGTTCGGTGTCAGTAGTGGCTTCGGGTTTGGGTTCGGGTTTGGTTTTCATTTTTGTCTTGTGGTCAGGAACTGTGCCAGCTTTTCCAACACCTCTTGCACGACCTCGTTGGCGGCGGTCACGCCACCTTGCGGGGTTTCGCTGCTGGCCTCTGCCTCTGCGTTGAATTCCCGCCAGGCCAGAACACGCCGGGTTTTGTCATCAATGAGGTAGGCACGCAAGGTCAGTTGCACACGGCTAGGGCTGAATTGAAAATTGTGTTGCAGCCGAATGATCTCGGTATCAAGCCGCAGGTCACCCGAGGCGGTGGCTGGCATCAACACCACGGCAGCAAAGGCCCCGGTTCGGTTGACTGCCGTCACCAGCAGCGGGCCGAGCATGTGCGCTGGCGGATCAATCCACTCGCTCTGGGCAAAGTACGCCAACTGGTGGTTCTGGCGGATATAGATGATGCGCTGGCTGTCAAATCCCGAGGCGGCATGGGGCGGGTTGACGATCAGCGTGGGCAGTGAACGCGGCCCACTTACCCCACTTACCCCACTTGCGACTGGGAGTGGCGGGGTTTGGCTGCTGGCATCGTCGAGCGCGTAAAACGTCGGTGGCGGTGCACTCGCTTGGCGCAAAAGGCTGCACCCGCACAGGGTCAGCACGCAGGCACCCACAGCCATGCGCTGAATAATGGTTTTCACGGATTTCCCCCTGTCTCGCCCGGACCGTCCGGCACCGGCGTGTGTCCAAAAATGAGTCCTCTGGGGTCGCGCCGGGTCTGCTCGGTCAGGCGGCGCAACGAGGCACTCAAGGTGCTGAGCTCACCCAGCAAACGTTCCAGTTCTGGCAGCGTTTCGGTGCTGAAGCGTTTCACATCTGCGCCCACCGTGTCGAGCGTCTTGCCCGCGTTGATGCTTGTTTTGGAGACTTCGTTGCCCATCTTTTCGACGGCGTCGGCTCCGCGTCCGATGCGCGTTACCAGTGCGTCGATTTTTACGCTTGCCCGAGCCGTGTTTTTCAGGATACGTTCCGCATCTGCAAGGCCGCTGTCAATACTGTCCTTGCGCGCCGCAACGGTGTGCGCTACCAGCGCCAGGTCGGCCAATGCGCTTTGGAATGCCACCTGATTTTCTTTGCTCAGAATAGCGTTGAGGTTGCTGGACGTGCTATCGACTTTGGACAAGACACTGGTGAGAACGTTTTCCAGCCGGGCCGCCAGCGAGGGCGCGGTTCGAATCTCGGGATAGCTGGCACCGGCCTTGGCGCGCAGCGGTGCTGAGGCGACGCTGCCACCGCTGAGTTCAACGTAGGCGATGCCGGTCAGTCCTTGTATCCTCAGAATCGCGATGGTGTCTTCTTTGACGGGTGTCGCACGCTCTATTGCCAGCAGCAGGTTCACGCGCTCAGGATGAGCCTGGTCCAACTGAATGGACTGCACCTTACCGACATCCACGCCGTTGTATTTGACGGGCGCACCCGGATTGAGCCCGGCCACCGATTCGCTTTCAACCGCCAGATACACGTCGTACTTCTTTTGCCAGGCACCACCGGAGGCGAGCCACAGCACGCCTGCTATCAGCACCGCGCCCAGGACCAGGACAAAAGCACCGACCAGGGAATAGTTCACTTTGGTTTCGATGATGGCTCCTTGTCGGTTGAAAGTGTCTGTGTCTGTGTCTGTGCAGCGCGCGCGCGCGGACCTTCAAAAAAGGCCCGGATGGCCGGTTTGGCAATGCCGGCCAGTTCGGCCATGGAACCAATGCCCTGGACCGTGCCTTCGGCCAGCACCGCCACGCGATCCGTGACCTGCCAGAGCAAATCCAGATCATGCGTGACCATGACAACCGTCAATCCGGAGTGCGCACGTAAATCAAGCACCAGGGTGTCGATGCCAGCGGCACTTTCAGGATCAAGCCCGGCGGTTGGTTCATCCAGGAACAGCAGTTCCGGCTCAAACACCAGCGCACGTGCCAGCGCGGCACGCTTCATCATGCCGCCGCTCAGTTCTGTAGGAAACTGACTCGCAACGTCCAATTTAAGCCCGACCATGGACAGCTTGGCAGCGGCGATTGCATCAATCTCCTGGTCGCTCCGCTTGGTGTGCTCGCGCAGGGGCAGCCCGATATTTTCAAGCACCGTCAGCGAGCCAAACAAGCCGCCGTGCTGAAACAGCACACCAAAGCGCTGGCGCAACGCCAGAGCGGCGGCATCCTTGATGCCAACCAGGTCAGTCCCCAGTACCCGGATGCTGCCCGCATCAGGGGTGTGCAGCAAAATCATTTCCCGCAACAGGGTTGACTTACCCGAACCGCTGCCACCAATGACGGCGAATATCTCACCACGGCGCACCTGCAGATCAACCCCGCTGTGCACTACGTGGGTGCCAAAACGTGTCACCACCTTGTGCATCTCGATGGCTGCTTCATTTGCCAAGGTATTGTTCTGCATGTCAGAGATCCAGCACGCTGAAGGCGACCGAGAACAGCGCGTCCGCAACGATAACCAGGAAGATCGACTGAACCACCGCGCGCGTGGTGTGCAGTCCGACGCTGTCAGCGCTGCCGTGGGTGCGAAAACCCTGAAAGCAGCCCACCAGCGCGATGATGGCCGCAAAGACCGGAGCCTTGCCGAGGCCCACCAGGTAACTGGTCATGCTGACGGCCTTGGAAAAGCGATCCAGAAATTCGCCCGGACCAACACCCAGTTGTGAGCTGGCCATGAGCATGCCGCCGCAGACCCCCAGTACGTCGGCAAACACCGTCAGCAGGGGAAGTGCGATCACCAGCGCAATCACCTTTGGCAGCACCAGCATTTCCAGCGGAGCGATGCCGATGGTGCGCATGGCATCAATCTCCTCCGTCACTGCCATGGTGCCAATCTGTGCGGCGTAGGCAGAACCGGAGCGCCCGGCAAGGATGATGGCGGTAATCAAGGGCGCAAACTCCCGCAGCATGGATAAACCCACCAGATCGGCGACAAAGATATTGGCACCATACTGGCGCAACTGGCCTGCACCCTGGTAGGCCACCACAATCCCGAGCAGGAACGACAGCAAGCCGACGATGGGCAGGGCATCCACTCCGGAACTGCGCAGGTTGAACACAATGGGGCGCCAGCGCACGCGCGCCGGATGCGCGCACCAGCCACACAGCGCCACGGCACATTCCCCCAGGAAACCCAGCAACGCAAAAGCTTCCTCAAACGCCGTGGCAACGCTCAGGCCCACACGCTCCAGAAAGGCAGGGTGCTGCTGGGCGGGCGTATCCATGACGGCTTCAATCATGTGCTTGTCCTCGGGGCCTGGGTTTGATGGGTGGGTACGATCCGAGGATGTACTATGTGCGCTAAAACCCGCGCCGTCCGTACGCTGGCACACGTTCTGAACGTTCTAAACACATGCTCTAAAGCCAGTATTCCAATCGGCGGGCAGTCCACTCCTTGATCCGATCTGCAAGGGGACGCTGCGCCCATTGCGTCAATGTCACTTCGGTGGAAAAACGCAAATCCTCCTCAAAAGCCGACTCCAGTGCCAAGCCAAATGCGTTGTCGAAAACAACGGCATTGATTTCGTAGTTGTGCAAAAAACTGCGTGTGTCAATATTGGTAGAGCCCACCGTGGACCACAATCGGTCAATGACAGCGGTTTTGGCATGCAGTACTGCAACCTGCAGTTCGTAGACCCTGATTCCGCTGGCCAGCATGTCCGAATAGAACGAGCGCCCGGCATGAAACACCAGTTGGCTATCCGTTACGCCTGGCAAGATGACCTTCACATCAACACCGCGCCGCGCCGCCTGGGTCAAGGCTCGCAGAATTTGAACGTCCGGGACGAAATATGCGCAGGTAATATGCACGGACATGGCCGCTGCGTTGATGGCCAGAATGTAAGCTGTGTAAATGTCGTGGTCTTCACCCGGAGCACTGGCAAGAATACGCACCAGCTGGTTACCGGCATTTTGCAGTGTGGGAAAAAAATGACTGTCAGCGAGTGCGGGGGCCATCTGGATAGCCCAGCTATTCAAAAACTCCCACTGTAGCGCGGCCACTGCCGGACCTTCGATGCGCAAGTGGGTGTCACGCCAGCCAATCTTGGCATTTTTGTTCGACTTCGAGTTGACAGAGCGAAAAAGTGAACTGTTGGCGTAGGTGCTGCTGATGTTCACACCACCCGTAAAAGCAACCTGCCCGTCCACGACCAGTATCTTGCGATGGTCCCGGTTGTTGGGTGACCACGAACCGATCAGCTTCAGGGGATTGATGGGGTTGAATGCCACCAGACGGATGCCCGCATTGCGCATTTTGTCGAAGAATGCCTGTGGCGTGCCCATCGTGCCAACGGCATCGTAAATGATATGCACCTGGACCCCCGCTTGCTGGCGGGCAATCAAAAGATCAGCAAACTTTAGCCCGACCGCATCCTGGTCAAAGATGTACGTTTCCAGGTTGATGTGGTCCTTGGCTGCGCCAATAGCCGCAATCATCGATGCCATGGTCTGCGGCCCATCGTAGAGCAGCGTGACCTTGTTGCCGGCAATCAGCGGTTGGCCTGTGGCCAGCTCTTCGATCACTGCCAGTGCTTTGGTGTCCTGGTATGAATTTTTCCAGCGCTCTGCCAGCAAGGCACGGCTGCGCTTCTTGCTCAACTCGCCACGGGACCCGACCACGGTGGGTGCCATCCCTTGCGCCACAGAGTCGGATAGATACTGCACCTCCTGCAAGGCCGCACAACTCCAAATTGCGACGCATGCCAAAGCTACGGCCAAAAGGCGCCATAGCCTGAAATGTTTCAAACTGGACGAAGGCGCTACGGGTAGCATGGCTGGCACGCAGGTAGTTTTTGGGTATTCGGCTACGTATTCGGCTACGTTTCAGACCCCATGGAACTCGCCTGCAGCGCTCTTAGCTGTGCCTCCAGCACGTCGATGTGCCGAAAAAAGTCCATCACTTGTTTCAGGAGCAGTGTCGTCCGCCCAAAGGATGACCACCACAAAGAGGTCCAGGTCATAGTCCCGGCGCAGCTTTCCGGCCTTGCGTAACGGCTCCAAGCAATTCATGGCAAACACCGGCTCGGCGGGCGGCTGCGCAATCGGGCACAAAGCACCGTATTCCATCAACTCGTGCAGCTCCGGCAAACTCATGGCGCAAGCCAGCGCCAATTCGGGCAAGGCCAGGACATCGCCAAACTCAGGCCAGGGCGTTTCAATTGGTTCAATTGATTCAATTGGTATTGCGTTCATGTTCCGGTCCATTCAGGGGTTGGCGGGGAGCGAGCGGGGAGCAAAATGGGATATACACGATAGCTCGGTGAACAAGCGGCGTTCCTCTTCCGTCAGGTGGCCAGGAACCGCAATGGCCACCAGGGCATACATGTCTCCACGCGGCGCTGCGGTGCCAGTCCCGGCGGGCAGACCCCGGTTGCGCAGACGCAGTTTCCTGCCGCTGCTGGTACCAGGCGGCACTGACAGCACGACATCGCCTTCCAGCGCCGGGACGGTAACGTCGGCTCCGATAGCGGCTTCCCAGGGACTCAGCACAAGGTTGAAATAGAGGTCGAGCTGGTCTACACGAAACACCGGATGGGGTGTCAGTTCAATGTGCAGATACAAGTCTCCATCTTCACCCCCTCGTATGCCGCGCTCTCCTTTGCCGCGTAAGCGCAGTTTTTGACCCGAGCGCACGCCCGCAGGTATGGTGACAGCCAGCTCGCGCACGTCGCCCGATTCGAGCAAGGAAAGATGCAAGGTGCAACCGGAATATGCCTGCAACAGGCTGATGCGTGCGGAGTCAACCAGGTCTTGACCGCGTTGCGGACCTGATTCAAAAGCGCGCCCCGGTTTGTGAAAACGTTGGTTGCGGCCCATCGCATTCAGCAGATCCGAGATATCCATGCCCTCGAATCCGGGCATGTCAGCGTCGAACGTGTAGCCCTGTTGGCCGCTGCGCGGTGCCGCCATTTCCTCGCCATCTTGCTGCACACCCAACTGGTCGTAGGCCGCGCGTTTTTCGGGGTCCTTGAGCGTGGCATAGGCAAGCGCGGCGTTCTTGAACTTCTCTTCAGCACCAGCCTCCTTCGAGCGATCCGGGTGGTGCTGGTGTGCGCGTGCGCGGTAGGCTTTCTTGATTTGATCCAAGTCGGCATCGCGTGGCACTCCCAGCGCAGCATAGTAGTCAACGTACTTCATGGCTTGTGCAATCGCATGATCAGGTGCTCAGATTGGATAGATTGAATGGATTGAATGGATTGGAGCATTACTGTCACCGTTGGTGCGGTGATAGGTCGGTACGGCAACGCACACACCGGCCAAGATGATTGACGCTATCCAGGCATTTTTATCCCCCACTCGGTCAAGGTGTGCAAACGTACATACGGCAGGAAGTTCTGGCCCTAGCCTATGGCATTCAACCAAGGACGCCACCATGACTACGATTTATTCTCCCGGTTTCCTCCTCCTGTGCATCCCGTTCGCCATGGCATCCACCATGGGTGTTGCGCAGGCGGGTTCATCGTCGGCCATCGCGGAAGCGCAGGCGCGCTACCGTGCGGACATGGCGTTTTGTTCCAGCGGGCAGTCCAGTCAACATATCAGCGTATGCCGCACGGAGGCACGCAACGCCTTTGCGGAGGCCAAACGGGGTGGACTAAACGATGCACCGGGTGAGTATGCACACAATGCGATCCGGCGATGCGAAGTGTTCCAGGGGGATGAGCGTTCGGACTGCGAGGCACTCGTGCGCAACCCCACGCACGTGAAAGGCAGCGTTGAGGGGGGCGGCTTGCTGCGCGAAACCGTGACGACCACGCCGGTGGAGTGATCCAGAATTCGTGGGGGTTCCCAGCAGCTGAATAATATATTGCATTTGATGCTATTAAATGGCATAATATTTAAATGAAGTTAAGCGAGTGGGCAAAACAGCAGGGTCTCACCTACAAAGGTGCATGGAAGATGTTTCATGCTGGTCAGTTGCCGCTGCGTGCTGAACAACTTCCCACTGGAACGATCATTGTTCATCCAGCTGAGGCCAAGCCGCAAGGTGTTGCGCTTTATGCACGGGTGTCCAGTGCCGACCAGAAAGCCGATCTGGATCGGCAACTTGCCCGGTTGTCGCAATACGCGGCTGAGCAGCGACTGCTTGTGGTTGAATCGGTGCGCGAGGTTGGTTCTGGTCTGAACGGTCATCGACGTAACATGCTGAAATTGCTGTCAAATCCACAGGTTAGCGCGATTGTGGTGGAACATCGCGAGCGACTTATGCGTTTCGGTTTCGAATATGTTGAAGCCGCCTTGGTTGCCCATGGGCGCAGGCTCATTGTCATGGAACCTGACGAGATGACCGATGACATTGTGCGCGACTTGCACGAGGTCATTGTTTCGATGTGTACCAGACTGTACGGCGAGCGCTCAGCTAAAAACCGGGCGCAGAAAGCGCTAGATGCTATGCAAGAGGCGACGCATGAGTGAGCGCCCCATATTGGCAAAACCCCAAGTCCGCACCTACCAGACGCGCCCTGACCTGACGCCAGAACAGGCGGCGATTCTGGATGCTTACGCCGATTTGTATGGACAGGCCGAGCGCAGTCTGTTCGCGGCGATCCAGGCTGGCGACTCGCTCAACGACCTCAAGCGGGAGTTTTTGCCAAAGTTCGATATAACTGCACGCCAATTCAACGCGATGCGTGTGGGACTCGAAGGCAAGATCGACTCGATCAAGGAACGCCGCCCAGAACTGATTGCCGAGGCCGAAAAGCGCATACGCAAAGCGGAAAAGGTCGTTGCCAAACTGGAAAATAAAGCACCGGGTTCCAATAAGCTGCACCAGAAAAAAAGACGCTTGAAGAACTTGCACGACCGGCTTGTGGCACTGAAAGCCGATCAGGAAACGGGAGCCGTGCGCCTTTGCTTTGGTAGCAAAAAACTGTTTCATGCGCAGTTCGACCTTGTAGCCAATGGCTATGCCGATCATGGCGAATGGAAGGCCGACTGGCAGCGGGAGCGGTCAAGTCAGTTCTTTGTCCTTGGCAGTCAGGATGAAACGGCAGGATGCCAAAGTTGTCAGGCAACACTAGCGCAAGACGGCACTTTGAGTCTGCAACTGCGTCTGCCAAACGCGATGGCGCAAAGCGGCAAGTATCTGGACATTACCGGCATTCGCTTCGTCTATGGACATGCGCAAATCATCGCAGCGCTGGGCACCAGTCAGCGTATCCACACGCAAACCAAGGACGGCAAGCCAACCGTCAAACGGATCGGGACGGCGCTGAGTTATCGCTTCGTGCGCGACGACAAAGGTTGGCGTATCTTCGTCAGTGTCGAAGCAAGGCCAGTCAAGCAGGTATCCCGGCGAGAACTTGGGGCCATTGGCGTTGATGTCAATGCCGACCATCTGGCCGTGGCTGAAACAGATCGGTTTGGCAACCTGATCGGCACGCGACGCATTGGTCTGATTACCTACGGAAAGACACAAGATCAAACCAAGGCGCTCATTGGGGATGCGGCGGTATCCCTTGCAGCGCAGGCACAGACTGCGGGTAAGCCGATTGTGCTGGAAGCGCTCAACTTCCAGAAGAAGAAGGCCGAACTGGAAACTACGCATCCCAAGCAAGCCCGCATGATTTCGTCATTCGCCTGCAACAAGGTCGTATCAAGCATCAAGGCGGCGGCATTCCGTGCTGGCGTTGAAGTTATCGAAGTGAATCCGGCGTATACGTCGGTAATCGGGGCGGTCAATTACGCCCAGGCAAAAGGCATTTCAGTACATCAGGGCGCGGCTTACGCTTGTCGCCCGTAGAGGATTGGGATTGTCCGAACGTTCGACCGTGCAGGTGGGCCTTGTGCCAACACGCAACGGCGGCCACGTCACCTTCACCCTACCTGCAAGGAATCGGGCGAAGCATGTGTGGTCGTTCTGGTCAAAGGTTCGGACATGTCTCAAAGCGGCGCATGTAGCGCATTTCCGGTGTGGAGCGCATAAAACCGCCCCGCCACCTCTCCCGCTCGCAAGTCCGGGAGTGTGTCCTATCTGGAATTCCACGGCGCGATCCCGTGGCGCGAATCGTTCCCAAAACTGTTCGGGGAACGTCTGGCCGGATGTCCCCTTCTAAAGGGAATAAAAGGCCATGTTTTTAGGAACGGCTTACTAAGGGACCATGATTCAAGTGTTACCTACGTTTGAACCACGTCACAGACCATGCGTACCATCACTACCAAACTCACCCGCATTTATCTGATCGTTGCAGTTTCGGTACTCTTCTGCACGGGTCTGATTTCACTGCTGTATTTTTACAACCACGTTCGCGCAATCGCGCACGATAACCTCAACACCCAGGCGGTTGCGATGGCTGGGAATCTCGAATCCCCCGTGGCCTTCCGTGATGTCGCCTTTGCCCAGCAGACATTAAAAGCCCTGCAACACTATCCAGACGTGCGCATGGCTGCGGTAGTCATGGCTGATGGCAAGTATTTTGCAAAATACAGCCCCGACACCGACACAGATATTGACAGTCTGCAGCAATTTCCGCTGCAGGGTGAATTCATTACCGTGAATACGCATGGTGTTGTGCAGGATATTACATTCCCAGGCAAAACTCCGGCCCGGCTGGTCGTCGTTGCCAGTCTGGAACAAATCAACCGGAAGATGGTGTTGGTGGTCGGCATGAGCATCGCCATCGGCGGCCTGATCCTGCTGGTCGCATTCATCATGTTCCGGCACATGAGCAGGTTGGTCACCCGTCCCATCGAAGATCTCACTGCCATCATGCGCAAAGTCGAACGCGATGGTGACCACAGCCAGCGTGTGCGCATCTTTAGTGACGACGAAATCGGTGAGTTGGCGAAAGGCTTCAATGCCATGCTTTCGGTACTGGAGCGACAGAACACCAGCCTGAACACGGAACTTGACGAACGCAAAAGCATACAACGCAAGCTGGACCGCCTCGCCCATTACGATACAGTCACCCGTCTACCCAACCGCCACTATTTCCAGGAACGGCTGTTGATTGCCGTGGAGCACAATATCCGGCTCAGCAAGCTGATGGCGGTGTTGTTCGTTGATCTGGATAACTTCAAGCTGGTCAACGATTCCTACGGCCACCACACCGGAGACCACCTGCTGCGGATTGCAGCAGAACGTCTTTCCAGTTCGCTGCGTGCCGGCGATGTGGTTTGCCGCCTCGGCGGCGATGAATTCGCCATTATTCTCGAACACTTGTCGGATAGTCAGCAAATTGAAACGATTGTTGACAAGTTGATCCAGAATTTGAGCCAACCGCTGCGTCTGGATGATCACGACGTTGTGGTGACCGGCAGCGTTGGCGTTGCGGTTTGCCCGCAGGACGCGGACAACCCGGAATCTTTGCTGCGTTTTGCCGATGCCGCCATGTACGCAGCCAAAGCTGCCGGAAAAAATACCTGGCGGCGTTTCGACCCCGAGATGGCGAGCCAGCCCGCCCTGCGGCTCTCGCTCGAAAACCAGTTGCGTGTTGCGCTGGCCGAGCGCCAGTTCGAGGTGCATTATCAGCCGCAGATCAACATGAACACCGATGCGGTGGATGGCTTTGAGGCTCTGGCGCGCTGGAATCACCCGGATCATGGTTACATCAGTCCGCTCCAGTTTATCCCGGTTGCCGAAGAATGCGGCCTGATCCGGCCACTGGGCGAATGGGTGTTGCGCACTGCCTGCCGGCAAATCGTGGCCTGGTCTCTTGACGGTCATGAGCGGCTCAAGGTGGCGGTGAATGTCTCCGTGCGCCAGTTGGTACACCCCCATTTTGTCGAGCAGGTGCTGGCCATCCTTGCAGAGACCGGCTGCGCTGCGCACCAATTGGATCTGGAAATCACAGAAAGCATTCTGATGCAGTACAGCGATAAGACCTTCTCTCTGTTGCAACGCTTACGCGACCATGGCATTGGTATCGTGATCGATGACTTCGGCACCGGCTACTCCTCGATGGCGCAACTGAAGAACATGCCGGTGACCAAACTCAAGATCGACAAGAGCTTTGTGGACGACATTACCACCAGCCACAGTGATCTGGCCATTACTGCGACTATTGCCAGCCTGGCGCGCAACTTGCGAATCCAGATCATTGCCGAAGGCGTGGAAAGCAATCAGCAGGTTCTGCTGCTGCGGCAGTCCGGCTGCCACGCCTTCCAGGGCTACCACTTTGCGCAGCCACTGCTCGCCACGCAGATACCAAAGTTCATTGATGGCTTCCACCATCGCCAGCAGGCGCTAAGGAGTCTCAGCGCTGACGGAAATGTGAAGCTTGCCGGGTGGGAAGCCTGGCTTGCGCTGCCCGCAAGGAAACCAGGTTATTTAAACTGTTGAATAGGAGCGTTGGCAGTGGATGTCGCAACCACATTGCGTGATCTTTCGCTTGAAAATCTCATGCAGATAAATTTCTGACGAACGGGCATGCTTCGTTTGCAACGCCTCATTCCGATCTGCGACTCAGCTCGCAACTGCTCAAGCTGGCACGGACAGTGAAATGAGTTGCGGAGGCCAAACGGCTGTCAATTTGATCAGGCAATGGTTGTAGTGCCGCCACCCGTAATCGTGACCAACGAAGTGACACCGGTTAGCTGAATCAACTGGTCATCTGCATTGCCAGTAGCCGTACCCGCGTAATAGACATAGGTGTTGCCACTGTCAATAAACATGGCAATTGAGCCGGCGGCATCCAGTTCCATATCCGCTTGAACTGCAACGATCTTTTGTGCCAACGTGTTATCGCTGGCATGGAAGGTAATCAAACCCCCTGCGGACTGTTGAACATTTAAACCTGCCGCCAGCGCGGTGGCATCAGTAGATAACAGCGCCGTGATAGCACCAAAGGCCAGAATGTCGGCACCTGCGGCATTGAAGTCTGCAATGACATCCATCGACGTACCTATCACCGAACCATCCGTGCCAAACACAAACGTATCGGTGCCACCCCCACCGGTCATGCGATCCGTACCCGTACCACCGACGATCAAATCCGTACCCGGACCCGCCACAATAGTGTCGTTGCCAGCATTGGTGATAATGGTGTTGGATTGTCCGGCGGCACCTGTTGCCGTGACCAGATCATTGCCCGTACCCGTTATAACGGTCTGCGGAGCCGCTGTTGCAGTGGCATTTACCGTGACCGCACTGGTGCTGGTGCTGGTAATAGTCTGCGCTCCGTCATTGGACGCTGCGGTCACGGTGACAAGATGTTCCCCACCGCCACTACTATCCCCAATGGTCTGGGCACCCGCACCCGTGGTATTTGCTGTCACCGTCTCTAGCCCTGAACCGTAAATGGTCAGTGCGCCAGCATCGGATGTGGCGATTACCGTGGCAACACCCGAACCCGTCACAATCGTTTGTGCGCCAGCAATGGATGTCGTGGAGACAGCGGCAGCCCCGGTAAAGGTACTCATGGTGACGTTAATCGCACCGGAGCCGGATGTCGTCATCACCAGATCCACACCGCCAGCCACGAAGGCTGATTCAAAACCAGCACCCGTGGTAATGGATTGGGCACCATTGCCCGTGGTGTTAATCACAATTTTCTCGATACCTGTGATATTGGCCCAAAGGGCATCAGGCGGTGTGATGGCAACGTCTACGGGGTGGTCGATATTCAGCGTATCCGTGCCGCCGAGTCCGTTGAGAAAATCACTGCCACCAAAACCAAAGGTATCTGTCGCCACGCCACCGTTATAGGTGCCCATGAAGGTGTCGTTACCTGTTGTGCCATCCAAGTGATCTACAGCCGTGGTGAGCAGGGAAATCGACCCGCCGCCGCCCACCGTGTTGTTGGTGACAGTCTGCGCAGACAGCGTTGTCGCGTCATTGCCAGCCGCATCCTGGATGGCGTTGCTGTCGTTACCCGCAGTTGGATCGGTATAGCCAACCGTCACCACCTGGTTCTGAGTTACCGGGGTGGTTAGCGTCAGGGTTACCGTTTTGGCATTGGCATCCACAGCCACGGCTGAAATGTTGTCCGTCACGCCGTTGACCAGCACCGCAAAGGCACTGGCGGGTGCCATGTTCACCGCGTCCAGCGTGCTGGCCTCGGTGTAGGTCATCACCAGATTGTTGCCGTTCACCACTGCCGAAGCAAAAACTGGCGGTGTGGTGTCAGCAGCAACCGGCGTGTTGTTAGTGACGGTCTGCGCAGACAGCGTTGTCGCGTCATTGCCAGCCGCATCCTGGATGGCGTTGCTGTCGTTACCAGCGCTCGGATCGGTATAGCTAACCGTCACCACCTGGTTCTGAGTTACCGGGGTGCTCAGCGTCAGGGTTACCGTTTTGGCATTAGCGTCCACGGCCACGGCTGAAATGTTGTCCGTCACGCCGTTGACCAGCACCGCAAAGGCACTGGCGGGTGCCATGTTCACCGCGTCCAGCGTGCTGGCCTCGGTGTAGGTCATCACCAGATTATTGCCGTTTACCACTGCCGAAGCAAAAACTGGCGGTGTGGTGTCAGCAGCAACCGGTGTGTTGTTGGTGACGGTCTGTGCAGACAGCGTTGTCGCGTCATTGCCAGCCGCATCCTGGATGGCGTTGCTGTCGTTACCCGCAGTTGGATCGGTATAGCCAACCGTCACCACCTGGTTCTGAGTTACCGGGGTGCTCAGCGTCAGAGTCACCGTTTTGGCATTAGTATCCACGGCCACGGCTGAAATGTTGTCCGTCACGCCGTTGACCAGCACCGCAAAGGCACTGGCGGGTGCCATGTTCACCGCGTCCAGCGTGCTGGCCTCGGTGTAGGTCATCACCAGATTATTGCCGTTTACCACTGCCGAAGCAAAAACTGGCGGTGTGGTGTCAGCAGCAACCGGTGTGTTGTTGGTGACGGTCTGTGCAGACAGCGTTGTCGCGTCATTGCCAGCCGCATCCTGGATGGCGTTGCTGTCGTTACCCGCAGTTGGATCGGTATAGCCAACCGTCACCACCTGGTTCTGAGTTACCGGGGTGCTCAGCGTCAGGGTTACCGTTTTGGCATTAGCATCCACGGACACGGCTGAAATGTTGTCCGTCACGCCGTTGACCAGCACCGCAAAGGCACTGGCGGGTGCCATGTTCACCGCGTCCAGCGTGCTGGCCTCGGTGTAGGTCATCACCAGATTGTTGCCGTTCACCACCGCCGAAGCAAAAACTGGCGGTGTGGTGTCAGCAGCAACCGGTGTGTTGTTGGTGACGGTCTGTGCAGACAGCGTTGTCGCGTCATTTCCAGCCGCATCCTGGATGGCGTTGCTGTCGTTGCCCGCAGTTGGATCGGTATAGCCAACCGTCACCACCTGGTTCTGAGTTACCGGGGTGCTCAGCGTCAGGGTTACCGTTTTGGCATTGGCATCCACAGCCACGGCTGAAATGTTGTCCGTCACGCCGTTGACCAGCACCGCAAAGGCACTAGCCGGTGCCTTGTTCACCGCGTCCAGCGTGCTGGCCTCGGTGTAGGTCAAAACCAGGCTATTGCCGTTTACCGCTGCCGAAGCAAAAACTGGCGGTGTGGGAGTAACGACAGCAGTGCCAGGCACCACATAGTCAGGCGTGCCAGGTGTCTGGGTAGGGCCAGTGGGCAGTACTAACACACCCAGCGTGGTTGCCAATTGGGCGTAAGTCTGGTTGGGCATGCCGACACCGATGTCAAAGGCAAATTTATCAGCACCCAAAATTTTGACTTCAGCACCGTTGCTCAGAATCAATTTAACAGCAGTGGCAGTAAATAAACTGGACTTGATGCTCAAGCCATCTGCCAACTGAATCTTGTTGGTGCCTTCAGTATCGATAATGGTGAATTTGGCATTAGCTGAAATCAAGCTACCGTTAAGAACATAAGTGTCGTTGCCATTCAGACCGCAATAGATACCGCCATCGGTGGTCGGGACCATAATGTCATCTGATGGAGAACCGATAATTGTAGTAACGGCAGCAGTGCTAGGCACCACATAGTCAGGCGTGCCAGGTGTCAGGGTAGAGCCAGTGGGCAGTACCGACACACCCAGCGTGGTTGCCAATTGGGCGTAAGTCTGGTTGGGCATGCCGACACCGATGTCAAAGGCAAATTTATCAGCACCCAAAATTTTGACTTCAGCACCGTTGCTCAGAATCAATTTAACAGCAGTGGCAGTAAATAAACTGGACTTGATGCTCAAGCCATCTGCCAACTGAATCTTGTTGGTGCCTTCAGTATCGATAATGGTGAATTTGGCATTAGCTGAAATCAAGCTACCGCGAAGAACATAAGTGTCGTTGCCACTCAGACCGTGATAGACAGCGCCATCGGTGGTCGGGACCATAATGTCATCTGATGGAGAGCCGATAATTGTAGTCATGATTTTGTAATCCTGGAAATGGAATGAATAAAAACAGTAGCATTGTTCCCGGTGATAACTTCTTCAAAAACAACTGATTACCGTTGGCATATTTAGCGAACTGAATCAAAAAGGCACTGGCGCAGTTTAATTACGCAGCTAATCGAATGATTGTGAATAAGTTATATACCCATTCATCGTTTGAAACATTTTATAAATCAATAGCTTACTAGATATTAAAAATCAACAGTACCTAATGTTACATAAGCAATTGAACCGAGCCAATGCCAGACCATGGATACATAGGCGTTAAATTAACCCTGAATCCGTGGGCCGATTGCTTGCCCGTCCAATGCCACAGCTATACTTTCAGTAGCTGTATGCGCACTTTTTATAATGGCTACAGCCGAATTATTCTAAAATTCTTCAGAGCGCGCGGTGTGCCTGGCAAGAAAAAGCGTGCACCCCGCGCTGCGGTCCACTGAGCGCGATCAAGGCATGAACCGGTCGTGATACTCATGGCTGGCGATAAATTCACCGATGATGGTTATATCTGGAACGCCAGAGTCTTGCTGGTCGGTCCAGAAATCATAGCCAAACTGATGGGCCGAGCGTCCAAGCAGCCCCAGGTAAGCCACCGCGATGTTCAGATTTGCGTCGCTGGCAGCCTTGAACTCGGTGGATTCGCTAAAGCCTAACAACACCTCACCACGGCTAGTACCATGGTTTAGCGCATCGACCCAGCGGGTCTCTCCACCCGTGTCGGCAACACGCCCCTGCACGTCAATGTAGAGCTGATCCACAAACGCCTTGTTAGTCAAACTGCCGTATTTAGCATTGAACTCATTGCTGGCAGCAAAGGATGCAGCAATCTGGGACAGACTGGTGCCATCGTTCATCTTCGTAATCCAGAATTCCATGCCATTGGGATCGGGCAAACGGTGCAAACCACCGATGTACAGTCTGGCCAAAGCACCCACGCCGGCCTGAGACTCTGGTGATGCCAGTAAATTCAAAACTAACTGGCTTCGGGTCATAAGGCCGGAGTCGATCTGGTTCTGATAGAACTGCACCCCGCCGCTATCACCCTCACGGTGCAGAATATCACGGTAGAGCTGCATTACAAAGAGCTTGTCACTGAGAAATACATTGTTGTCCCTGATGCCCACGGTCAGTCCGTTGGCCGCTTCCAGCGCATCGGGAAACTGGTCATCATCGGCATCTAAGGTAGTAGTTGGCGCGCTGACAACCTGTTGCAATCTGGTATCGGTATTCATGTGTGTGTCCTGTTAATTAATAAGTTGGAGCTTGACTATCGCTGTTGGCACATCAAACGTCGGTACGGCAACACACACATCTGCGAGTTAGTGTCTTTGCGTTGCGGGAAGGAATTCATTTGCGGGCATAGCGCCCGTAGAATAAGCACAGACAGCTACTAATTTAATAGCTAAATTCAACTACGGAATGGACAGGAGTCCGGGGCCCATATTCTGAAAAGGCCCTAAAGGGTTGGTGGTGACCTCTATTTCGTTGACCCAGGGCTGACCACCCCACGAACGGTACACCACTACTTCGTGAACGAGCAGGACGAGTGCATTGAAACGCCAGCCCTGGGTCTCGGTCCGGCGCTCGAAGTTGCTGAAATCTGCGAGAAAATTGCCGTCTCGCTTCCTGTCGATCTGGGATAGTTCGATAGATAAGCCGTAGCATTCGTCACTGGCTTCCAGGCACGCCAGGATGCCTTTGTCCAGATCTTCACGCCGCAGAATGGTACTCGGGATGAGCAACCGCACCACATCGGCATGGCTGAGCAGCTTGGTATTGGGATAGGACGCAGGATCGACCCCATTTTTTTGCAAGCTGTCACGCGAAGTTTGCATGGGAACCAGGGATTTGATGGCGATCTTTGCCTCTTCAAAACTTTGGAACGGCGTCGCCTGCGTGCGTGCGCTTGGCAACAGGGAGTTGCAACCCAACAATGACGATGACACCGCCAGTAACAGCAAACACCGCAAACTGTAGTTCTTCATGGCAGCAAGGTGTTTTGTATTTCATCAAAGCGTCGTGGGTCACGCACAAAAAGCCGGTGCATAAAGCGCACCAGCTACCTGTGCGATCTGGCGCTACTTGACGTGCGCTGCATCCTTGACCGCATTCACTGCGTCTTTCACGGCGGCCTTGGCATCGCCAAGCTTTTCTTCGGCCTTGCCACTTACCTGTTTATGAATGCCCTTGGCCTGTTGGGATGTGCTCCCGACAAGTTTTCCAGCCTGTTCCTGGACCGTGCCGATGATGTCTTTGGCAATTCCCTGCACTTGATTCTTGTTCATGATTGGTTATTCCTTTGTTGTGCCCATTTCTGAGCATGTGTTGAGCATGTGAGCCGGATTTGGTCCACCCCTCCATCGTAGAGACAAGCCCGGCACAGCTGTGTGTGTTTGCGCACCTTGGGCCAAAATCGTCCTCCAATGCGGCTAGCGTGCGCCAAAGCACGGTGCATGCTGGAGATTGCGCGCACATTTGCATTTCCAATCACTATCGCAAGGAATCGCCATGTTACGCAGCATGCTAGATCTGAAAAAATACACCATCGGTGCCACGGACGCAGAGGTGGGCCACGTCAGAGACTTCTTCTTCGACGACCAGGCCTGGACCATCCGTTATCTGGTGGTTGAGACTGGCTCCTGGCTGCTTAGCCGCAGGGTCTTGTTATCGCCGTTTTCCTTGATGGACGCAGACTGGATGCACAAACGCCTGCCCGTTAGCATCACGTGCGAACAGGTGAAAAACAGCCCGGACATTGATACCCAGCAGCCGGTTTCGCGCCAGCATGAGACCCAACATTCCGACTATTACGGCTACCCCTATTACTGGGGTGGAGCGGGCATCTGGGGCGACGGCCTGGATGTGCCGATGCTGCGGTCGCGGGACTCCAACGGCTCCAGGAGCAATGACGACGCAACAGAAAAGGAGAGGGAAATTCCCATCCACACTTCAGCGTTCGCCCCTGATGCTGGCGATCCGCACTTGCGCAGCTGCGAAGCTGTGATCGGATACCAGATCCATGCCAGCGATGGTGAAATAGGGCATGTCCAAAGCATGCTGGTCGATGAGGAAAGCTGGGCCATCCGCTATCTGGTGGTGGAAACCGGCAATTGGTGGCTGGGGCACCAGGTGCTGATTGCACCGGACTGGCTCACCAAAATCAGCTGGGAGGATTCCACGGTGAGCGTGGGTCTGACGTGCCAGAACATCAAGGATAGCCCGCGTTTTGATTCCTCGGCCACGCTCAATCGCCAAGTCGAAGCGGATCTGTTCCGACACTACGGCCGTCCCGTGTATTGGGACCGTGAACGCCAGCAGCAAGTACCCGTCCCGCAATAACCCGCATTGCACAGTCTTGGCGTGTTCATCGGTATGTGAGGCAGCGTACAGATTCGACGCACGCCCTGGAAGGAAAATTTCTCAAAAGCAACTATTCGGAGACGCACCATGGCATCTGTCTTGCCGCAGCCACTGACACATTTGGAAGTCGGCATACTTGACCAAGCGTCTGACCAAGCGTCTGGCGTGGTGGCTATGCACAAATCATCGGAGCACAACCATGCTTCACCGCCATCGGTTGCAGCGGCATTACACGCACTGATCGATTCCGTACGCGACTGGCTTGGCAGTATGCTGGAACTGGCCGTACTGGAAGGCAAAAAGGCCGGCCTCGGACTTGCATTGATACTTGGCTTTGCTGTCGGTGCAATCACTTTGTTGATTGCCGGTTGGCTGACGCTGGTCGGCTGCCTTGTCGTGGTTTTGGTGGCAGGCGACTTCCTTAGCCTGGGTTGGTCGTTGGCAATTGCCGCACTGCTGAATTTCGCGGCAGCCGGTGGCCTCGTACTCCTGGCTATTAAACACAGCCAGGATCTCAGCTTCCTGGCAACGCGACGCCAACTCGGATTCAAGCCTGCATCCAACCCCAACCCTAACTATGACCAAAGCCACCAGTGAACTGGAACGTGCCGAGTCGCGTGTTGCCGCCTGCGCCTCAGACGTAGTCGCACAAGTTCACGCGCTTGAATTGCGGGCGCTGAGGGCGCAGCAGTCGGTTACAAGACCCTACGTGATCGCCAGCCTGGGCGTCGCTGCAGTAGTCGCCGGGTACTTTGTCGTCAGGCAATGCAGCAAACCGCAAACGCGGCCATCGCCCCCCCATGCGCGCAGCAGTTTTGCGATGGTGCTGGAAGCAGCGCAGATGCTATCGGCGCTGTCCGGGGCCATCATGGCAGTTCCTTTACAAAAGCAATGCGCACTCCCGCCCGACAGTCAGAAGATCGTCACACAAAAGCAGCCCCCGGATGCACCCCAGGTTACCCGGTCAAGCCAACAGTGGCCAATAATCAAAATGGCGTTCAAAGCGTGGATGGCGGACAACGCTCCGAGCATGGGTGCGGCCCTGTCCTACTACACCCTGTTTTCTCTCGCCCCGCTGCTGATCATCGTTATCGCGGTCGCAGGAATGTTGTATGGTGAGCAGGCGGCGCAAGGTGAGATCGTCGGGCAGTTGCGCGGGCTGATCGGTATCCAGGGCGCGCTGGCGGTGGAAGAACTTCTTAAGGTCGGGCGAGAACCAACCCAGGGAGTCGTCGCAACGGTGCTTGGTATTGTCCTATTGCTGCTGGGTGCGACGGCGGTATTTGCAGAGTTGCAAAACGCATTGGACCGGATCTGGCGCGTACCGATGCCACCGGAGGGGTCAGGTGCTTGGCAGCTGTTGCATACGCGCCTGTTGTCGTTCGTGCTCTTGATCGGTCTGGGCCTGATACTTTGCGTATCGCTGACTGTGAGCGCAGCGCTCCCGGTCCTTGGCAAGTGGGTAAGCGGGTGGCTTGAAGTCTCGGGACTGTTGCTTGAGACTCTCAATTTTGTCGCCTCGCTGGGCATCTTCACACTGCTTTTTGCCATGGTTTTCAAACTCATGCCGCGTGCAAGCATCCCCTGGCGCGATGTCTGGACCGGTGCTGCCGTGACTGCCCTGCTGTTTTCCATCGGAAAACTGTTGATCGGTTTGTATCTGTACACAAGCAGCCTGGCATCGGGATTCGGCGCAGCGGGCTCGTTCGTCGTGCTGTTTGCATGGGTCTACTACTCGGCCCAGATCTTTTTGTTCGGCGCTGAATATACCTGGGTGTACGCAAATCGGCATCAACAACATGCTGCCTAGCGTGCGCCAAAGCACATTGCGCGCCGGAGATTGCGCGCACATTTGCATTACCAATCACCCAATCACCCAATCACCCAATCACCCAATCACCCAATCACCCAATCACTATCGCAAGGAATCGTTATGTTACGCAGCATGCTGGATCTGAAAAATTACACCATCGGCGCCACGGACGGAGAGGTAGGCCACGTCAGTGACTTCTTCTTCGACGACCGGGGCTGGATCATCCGCTATCTGGTGATCGAGACCGGCTCCTGGCTGCTTAGCCGCAAGGTCTTGTTGTCGCCGTTTGCCTTGATGGAGGCAGACTGGACGCACAAGCGCCTGCCCGTTCGCATCACACGAGAACAGGTGAAAAACAGCCCGGACATTGATACCCAACAGCCAGTTTCGCGCCAGCATGAGATCAACCATTCCGACTATTACGGCTACCCCTATTACTGGGGTGGAGAGGGCATTTGGGGTGACGGCCTGGATGTACCCATGCTGATGTCACCAGGCTACAGCGGCTCTATGCGCAATGAAGCCGCCAAAACAAAGGAAAGAAAAAACCACAGCAAGAATAACAACCATAGGCCACCAGCGCCACCAGCCACCCTTACGGCTGGCGATCCACATTTGCGTAGCTGCGAATCTGTGATTGGACACAGGATCCATGCCAACGATGGTGACATGGGACACGTCCAGAGCATGCTGGTCGATGAGGAAAGTTGGGCCATTCGCTATCTGGTGGTGAAAACCGGCAGTTGGTGGGGAAATCATGCGCTGATCGCGCCGGATCAGGTGCTGATCGCACCGGACTGGCTCACCGAGATCAACTGGCAGGATTCCACGGTGCGCGTAGACCTGACGTGCCAGAACATCAAGGATAGCCCGCGTTTCGATTCCTCGGCCACACTCAATCGCCAGATCGAAGCGGACCTGTTCCGCCACTATGGCCGCCCCGCGTATTGGGATCATGCAGGAGAGTGAGCTACATGAGCTACCTTACCGGTATGTGGGCTGCTACGCTGCAAGTGGCGCCACCCAAAGGGTTCAAATTTCAGCGTTTGGTGATCAACACCTTGGCCGCCGGTGCGTCGGCCCAGGCGGGGCGCTCGGTACTCTGGGAGTCCACGATCACCAGGTAGCGACCCGGCGTCGCAATCGTCTGCTGGTTGGGCTTGATGACCCAGAGATCCTGCCCGTCGGCGATGGCTTTCTGGTACGAGGCATCCAGAATTCCGTGCGAATCGAGAAAACTGTTGAGCTTGGCGGAAATGCGAATACAGCCCTCGGACTGCACGCTGCCGAGCCTGGATTCCAGCCGATCCGGGTCGGTCGCATGCATTTGCAGGCGCATCTGGCTGGTGCCGCCCACGCCCCAGCCGCGTTCGGCCATTTGCCAACCAAAATCAAACACACGCAGGCCGCGTACACCATAGCCCCGGATACGAAACTTGTTGCGTGTGCCTTCCGAGCGAAAGTCCGGGTTGTCCAGGGTATGGGGGAACACGCCGGTCGGGGTCAGAAAATGCTCATAGCTGCCAGTCTTTCCAGTAGAGATGGCCGAGGCACCCAGCCAACTCCAGTACCCCCCTGGAGTTCCGAGCACGACGAACGCCGCCTGAATATTGGGATTGCGATCCACCAACACCACAGCCTGCACGACCTGCGCGGTTTCCACGGTTTCCACGGTTTCCACGGTCTGCGGCGTGGGTTGGGTAAGATTGGCCTGCATCAGCGCCAGTTCCAGCAGAGCCAGGTAGCGCTGTTGGTCCTCCACGGGCACTTCCAGCTGGCGGTCAACCTCGACAGCGAACTGCTTGCGCCATGGGTCTGCCGCCAGATCGACTTCCGCTGCGCTCTGGCTTAGTGCGGGCAACTGGAACACGAGCAAGGTGCACAGCACTCCGGCCAGTTTGCGCAGCACCCCCGGCAATGGAGGTTTTTCGTGCCCCAGGTTGTGCATGATGAACTCGCTTTCAAATTTTCAAATACTTGACCAAGTGCGCAGTCTTGCATTGCCACGATGGCTGGTCTGTGGGGTAGCACACCCATAGGCCAAATCGGGCTGTAGCCCCCGAATAACGTGCGGGAACAGCTATCAAAAATGTAGAATGGACAAAATCGCCGCGCCCATGTCAGGCACCCAGGAATTCGCCCACCGGTGCAAAGCGTACAACTGCACTAGCCGCGTATGATCCTGAGCAAGACGGATACAACGGCAATCACCAGCAGGATGTGGATCAAGCCCCCCATGGTGTAGGCCGTGACGAGGCCCAAAAGCCACAGAATGATTAATACAACAGCAATCGTGTACAGCATGGCAAGCCCTTTCAGACGTCGAGGATGCGACGTATGGGCAAAAGTTTCGGACTTCGCCAGACTTCCGTCCGTGTGCTGACGTACCCAGCAGCCCTGTTACCCTATTACCCAGTCACCCCCGCATCCGGGCTTCGATGGTGACTGCGTAGATATGCCAGACCGCCACAAACATGGCCGCTATCACGGGGCCGAGCACAAAGCCGTTGATGCCAAATACCACCATGCCGCCCAGCGTGGTGACCATCACCAGATAGTCCGGCAAACGGGTGTCTTTTCCCACCAGAATCGGCCTGAGAAAATTGTCCACCAGACCGATCACCAGCACCCCGAAGGCAGTGAGCGCCACGGCTTGCCACAAGGCACCCGTGATGAAGAAATACAGTGCCACTGGCACCCACACCAGTGCCGCACCCACAGCCGGCAACAGCGACAGGAACGCCATCAACACCGCCCACAGCAAGGCCCCGCGCACCCCTAAAGTCCAGAAGGCGACGCCACCCAGCCCGCCCTGGATGGCAGCTACCAGTAAATTGCCCTTCACCGTGGCGCGAATCACGGTGCTGAATTTTTCAATCAACTCCTGCTTGTATGCGGGCGCCAGGGGCACTGCGCGCCGTATGTCCTGCGCCAATTGGTCGCCATCGCGGATCAGGAAAAACGCGAGGTACACGGTGATGCACAGTCCGGCAAAGAATTCAAACGTGTTCTGGCCAATGCTGAGGGCGTGGGTCGCAAGCACCTTGCTCGCCTGCGTCAATCCCGCAGACATCCGGTTCTGCAGAAGCTCAAAGTTGTCCAATCCCAGATGATCGAGCAACAGCCGTGCCCACTGTGGCAGGGCGTCGAATACTCCATGCAGGTAGAGCACGGGGTTGAGTTCACCCGACTGCAATTGCGCATACACCAGCGCCGCCTGACGCGCCAGGGCCGCCGACAGCGCCACAAAAGGTAGGATGACGATGAGAACCACTACCACCAGCGTCAACAGCGCCGCCGCCGTGGCCCGGTGATTCAAACGCCGCAGGAACAAGCGGTTCAATGGGTTAAACAACAGCGCAATGATGACCGCCCATAGGATCACCCCGTAAAACGGTAGCAACACCCACCCCAAAGCCACAGACGTGGCAAGCAATAACACCTGCAAGCCAATGCTCGGGCTCAGGCTGGCTAGATTTTTCTGGATTGGCTTCATGGTTTTGCAAAGGACATGCCGGAATCAGCGCAATCATCGCAGAAACATGTGAACGGCGAGCGTGCGCTGGCAGACAGACGCACATCCTGGGGCTGACTACCATGCAAGCTCAACACCCAAGGATCGAATATGAAAGCACTTCACCTCCAATTGCTGGCCATTGCCATCAGCGCACCCATTACGACTAGCGTCGTGGCTCAGGATATCTCCAAGGCCCAGTACAAGAGCAACAAGGAAAATATCTCTGTGGTTTATAAATCGGAAAAATCCGCCTGCGGATCATTGGCTGGCAACACCAAGGATATTTGTGTGGAAGAAGCCAAGGCCAAAGAAAAGATAGCCAAGGCCGATCTGGAAGCACAGTACGAACCAGGCATTAAAACCACTTACAAAGCCCGCGTTGCCAAAGCCGAAGCCGAATACTCCGTTGCCAAAGAGCGCTGCGATGATCAGGCTGGCAATGCGAAAGATGTGTGCGTCAAAGAAGCCAAGGCCATAGAAACAACAGCCCTGGCTGACGCAAAGGTCTCGGAAAAAACCAGTGATGCCAGAGACACTGCCAGGGAAAAAGTAACGGACGCGCGCAACGAAGCCACGGAAGACAAGAACGCCGCGCAATACAAACTGGCCATTGAAAAGTGTGCCAGCCAGGCGGGCACAGCCAAAGAAAAGTGTGTCGCTGATGTCAAGATGCAGTATGGCAAGTAAGGGGTGACCCACTTTCTCCTTAGTCAAGGCGCAAGTCGATGATTTCCAGGCGATGGTTTGCATGCGGATTGTTGGTGGAGGGGCCATCAATCAACACGACCAGACCATCTGGTAATTCTTCGTCTTGCACCCATTTCTTGGCAAATGCGTTCCAGTTGTGCGGCAGTTCGGATGTAAAAACTGGAGATACTCCGTAGGAGAAATGCAATCCACTACAAGTCGTTTTATCGGTGCTGATGGCAGCAATCCACACCGGGAGCTTGAAGCGTGAGATCATCCGCGCAGTGTGTCCGTTGACCGTATGGACGATGACTGCTGTTGTGGCAAGTTCAGACACCGTGTGCTGGACGTTGCGCGAGATGACATTCATGAATTGAAGCTTGTCATTGCACTCACGGTCATACTCGGAAAAAATTTCTGGAACGCTTACCTCGTTACGATACGACTCCGTTGCGGTGGCTATTCTGGCTAGCACGTTCACCGCTTCAACCGGAAATTTTCCCATCGCCGATTCTTCGGAAAGCATCACGCAATCGGTTCCGTCCAGGATGGCATTGGCTACGTCGGTGGATTCAGCACGGGTGGGGCGGTAATGCTCCACCATCGATTCGAGCATTTGTGTAGCCGTGATCACTGGTTTCCCGCGTAAATTGGCTTTCCCGATAAGTTGTTTTTGAACAATGGCAATTCTCTCCAGAGGTGTTTCCACCCCCAGGTCGCCGCGAGCAACCATGATGCCGTCGGCGGCATGCAGAATCTCATCAATATGCGTCAGCGCTCCTGCCCGTTCGATCTTGGCAATAATGAACGGGTGATACCCCAACGCTGCGGCAGCCGCACGTACGGCCTCAATATCGGCGGCTGTCTCAACAAAGGACTGACTGATCGCATCGACGCCGTTTTCCAGCGCGAACTTCAGGCATGCGTGGTCGTGTTCGGTGAACGCGCTAACGCCAAGGTTTATTCCAGGCAGATTAAGCCCTTTGCGCGAACGTAATTCCCCCCCGACGAGCAAACGACAGTGGACGTCATTGCCTTCAACCTTGACGACTTCCATGTGAATAATGCCATCGTTGAGGAACAAAACATCGCCCGCTTTAACAACGGCGGGCAAACGCGAAAAACTTACGGAAGCGCGCTGCTGATCGCCAATGATTTCGTCGGTTGTTAATGTGAACGTATCGCCGCGCTTTAAAGTGACAAATTCTTCAGCCAACTCCCCAATCCTCATTTTTGGCCCCGGAAGGTCAGCCATGATCGTCACACATTTATTGGCAGTATGGGCAGCACGGCGAAGATTGTCGATCGTTGTTTTGTGCCAGGAAAACTCCCCATGCGAGAAGTTGAGCCGAGCGATATTCATCCCTGCTTCCAGCATTTTCTGCATGATTTCTGGCGAGTCGGATGCCGGTCCGATCGTGCAGACAATTTTGGTCTTGTTGGAGCTAAGCATATGGGTTCCTTATTTCATAGATTCAGGAGGGGCTCAACTTCTCTATTCCGAAAATCATATTTTTCAAGGTTTGCTCATAAATATGCCTCGGCATTTTATTTCTCAAGCCTATCAATTGATTGCAAAGCCCTATCGAATGTTGGTAGTTCCCAATCCAATAGGCACTGATAGAGAGTTCAAACACTATTTCATAATCGTAAACATCTTTTGAAACAAATAACTCATCATTGGTAAAAGGTATGGTGGATGCGAAACCCAGATACAAATAGGCCTGATGAAACTCTTGTCTGAGGTTGCACATTTTTCCCAGGCTATACAGTGATTCTGCACGGCTCGGTCTGTACTCAAAGGCATCCAGATAGGAATTTCGTGCACTTATGAAGTCGCCCAGTTTTTCCTGGATTTTTCCGATCTCATACTTTGAAAACCATACTTCCTCCGCCCACCCTCCTTGCGCAATTCTTTTTTGATACCACTCTATGGCCAGTTCCAGCTGACCGGCATCCCTGTAACTTTGTGCCAGATAAAACAGGTAGCGGCTTATCAGTTCGGAGTCTTTTTCCAGATGCAGTGCCTGCTCCAGAATGCGGGCATCATTTTGATATTTAACCGCAGGGTCAATAAAGTTTCTCGCCCCAAGTCTTCTGGAAACGACGTGGTAGTCTCCATTGATACAGCCTTTGGTGACAACGTCTTTTGACAGGCAGAACGGGTATTCGTGTAAAACCCCTTTATATATCCATCTTTCCGATCCCTTGAATATTTGTCCACGCCAGTAGGTAAAATCATTACCATACCTTAACAAATAAAAATCCAGGTCGAGGAGTTCATCCAGATTGATCTGTCCAACCAGCGTGTCGTCGGCATCAATAACCCATAGGTAGTCTGCCTTTTTGTGGGCCAGCTCAAAAACACGGGTTCTGTTGTATCCGAAATCAACCCATTTCTCCGAGTGAATTTCTCCCTTGATCCCCTGTTTATCGAAAAAATCCTGTATCAATTCCATTGTGTTGTCGGTTGATCCGGTATCACATATAACCCAGTAGTCAATATACTGTTTTATACTGTTTAGAGTCTCCAGAATAATATGAGACTCATTTTTCACGATCATGCAAAGACACAGGGTTTTGTTTTTCATGGGATCATTTTGTCATCAAATGATGGAAATACTTTGCGCAGTGGGCGGGTTTCCGGTAGCACATAGACAATTCCGTTGCTGCTGGCAAAGGCTGGTTTGACCGCTCTTTCAAAAAAGTCATTTGGAACGTTAATGCAGCCGAAGGAAATCCGGTTGTCGTGTGGCGTAGGGGTTGACAGGCGCTGTGCCCGGCGTTCTTTTGGGTTGCTAGTGATCACGGGGTGCAGCGAAAGTGCACTGGCGTAGTCCACCCACAAAATCTGCCCCCCATGAAGATTGCGTCCCAACGAGGCGACAAAGCGCCCCGCTGGGGTCGTGCGCTCTTCGCTGCGAATGCTTGATAACTTGCGCTCGCCGATGTCGGCAACCGAGTCATCTCCTACAGCAAGCCCAAGCAATACCGCAGAAGCAGCTTGCAGTTGACCGTCAGCATGGAACAAATATACCCTGGCATCCACCTTGTCCAGCACCATGAACGGCAGCTGTTGGTTGTCACCAGAATCGACGATCCAGTCCGCCACGCGTTGCGCGTCAACTGACGTGCGCTCTTGCCTGAAGTTGGCCCGAATCGGGCGATTCGGGTCTTGTACATGGCCTGCCATCGCAGGTGCTGAGGTTACGGTTTCGTCTCTGGCCTCCAATGCAAACCCCACTTGACAACCGATCCCTGCTGCCAATATGACGAGAGAAATTCTCTTGTGCATCATCGCCCTGCATCATCTGCCTGGTTGTCAGTTGCGGTCATTCTTCGGTGGATAAATGGGTGCCACATAGAGGGGCGGCGGCGCAGGCGCAGGTGCAACGACGGGGGGAGGCGGCGGCACGATGGGCGTTGCAATCCGTTTTGGCTGCAAAGGTGGGGTGCCGACCGTCTGAAGCTCAGAAGGAAGCTTTGCAACCACCACCTTAGGCACCCACGTAACGGGAACCACCAGTGGCCACACGTTGACTGTATCGTCGGTGAAGCCCGTGTTTTCACCTGTTTCTCCGGTGTTACCAGTGTTGCCGGTGTTGCCGGTGTTGCCCGTTTCGCCGGTGAAACCCGTGTCGCCTGTTTCTCCGGTGTTACCCGTGGCACCAGTGCTGCCTGTGGCCCCAGTACCACCTGTAGCTCCAATGCCGCCCGTGGCTCCAATGCCTCCCGTGGCGCCTGCACCGCCCGTGGCACCAATGCCGCCTGTAGCACCGATACCACCCGTGGCTCCAATGCCGCCCGTAGCGCCGATACCACCCGTGGCTCCAATGCCGCCCGTAGCGCCGATGCCACCCGTGGCACCAATGCCGCCTGTAGCTCCGATGCCACCCGTGGCTCCGATGCCACCTGTAGCTCCGATGCCGCCTGTGGCTCCAATGCCTCCCGTGGCTCCAATGCCGCCGGTAGCGCCGATGCCACCCGTGGCTCCAATGCCGCCTGTAGCGCCGATGCCACCCGTAACGCCAGTGCTGCCCGTAGCGCCAATGCTACCCGTGGCTCCAGTACCACCTGTAGCGCCGATACCACCCGTGGCACCAATGCCGCCTGTAGCGCCGATGCCTCCCGTGGCACCAATGCCGCCTGTGACTCCAGCGCTACCCGTAGCACCCGTACCGCCTGTAGCACCAACGCCTCCTGTGGCACCAGTGCCGCCTGTAGCTCCAGCGCTACCCGTAGCACCAGTACCGCCTGTGGCACCAATACCACCCGTGGCTCCGATGCCACCTGTGACGCCAGTGCTGCCTGTAGCACCAACGCCACCCGTGGCACCAGTACCGCCTGTAGCTCCAGCGCTACCTGTGGCTCCAGTACCGCCGGTAGCTCCAACGCCACCCGTGGCTCCAGTACCGCCTGTAGCTCCAGCACTACCCGTAGCACCCGTACCGCCGGTAGCTCCAACGCCTCCTGTTGCTCCAGTACCGCCCGTGGCACCAACGCCTCCTGTGACTCCAGCGCTACCCGTAGCACCCGTACCGCCGGTGGCTCCAACGCCGCCTGTTGCTCCAGTACCGCCCGTGGCACCCGTTGCTCCGGCAGCACCATCTGCCCCTGCCGCGCCCGTGCCGCCCGTTGCTCCGGCAGTACCAGTTGCCCCCGCTGCGCCCGTGCCGCCCGTTGCTCCGGCAGTACCAGCTGCCCCCGCCGTTCCCGTGGCACCCGTTGCTCCGGCAGTACCATCTGCCCCCGCCGCGCCCGTGGCACCCGCTGGTCCAGCAGGACCGGCTGGCCCCGCCGTGCCCGTTGCTCCAGCTGCACCCGTGGCACCCGCTGCACCCGTTGCGCCGGTAGCTCCTGCCGCACCTGTGGCACCCGTTGCACCCGCTGGCCCAGCCACTCCGGGAACGAACACGTAGTAGTAATGGGTCAGGGTGGAAGACCCAGTCAAGGTAAAGTTACCGGAATAGTCAATCGTTCCTCCAAGCGGGTTGTAAATGCTGACCACGCCGTCCGTCACCGCAACCTTGGGCGTAAGGGGCGCAAAGACCACATCGCCGCCACTGATGCCATCCAGACCCGCATTCAAGGTGACCGCACCCCTGGTCGTCGTGAGCGCTGCCGTGGTGATGTTCACATTCCGTCCGGCCTTCGATATTAAATCTCCATCGGTCGTCGTCATGGCCGTCAGCGTGTGCGTGCCATCTTTCACAATGTTGACGTCACGTACTGCAACTGTGGTAATGCTGCCATTGGTGGTCGTAACCGGCGCGAAGATGACGACGTCACGTCCGGCATTGAACTCCACGCTGCCTTTGGTCGCCGTAATGGCTGCATTCACATTGATGTCGCGAAAAGCGTTCAATGTCAGCGTTGTTGGCGCGCCGGACGCTGTCCAGCTCACTGGCTCGTTGACGTTAATATCCCCATTCACCCCGGTCGCGCCAGCGCTGCTCAGGATAGTGACACTGGTTGTGACCAGGTTAGCGCTCAACGTGGCGCCTGCAATGTCGCTTCCTGCTGCGATGGTGAAATCCGTGGGGTCGATGAGCCAGTTTCCGGGCTTGCCTTGTGCCGATTGTGTTATCACCTTCGCATCGTTCAAGACCGCCACGTGCGCAGCTGACGTTTCAATGAAGCCGCCATTGCCGCCACTTGGTGCGCTGGCATCCAGGGTTCCGCCGATATGCACGGTGCCGCTTTGCATGTCACCCATCAGGCGAATCGTGCCCTGGTGGTTTTCCATGGTTTGCGCCTGAACCACGCCCGTGTTGTTGACGGCGCTGTGCAGCAAACTGCCAGCCGACTGTGCGCTTAACAGCACGTGTCCGCCGTCGGCCTGAATCAGCCCGCCGTTTTCCACGAGGGCTTTTATTGCACCTGCGTTCACGGTCACATTGAGCAGACCGTCACCGGCCATGTCCAGCGTCATGGCGCTGCCAGCCGCCAGCGTCACCGTACCGAGCTGGGCCGAAATGACACCGGTATTACTGACGTTGGCTCCCAACAGCACAACGTAGCCACCGTCTGCATGGATGGCTCCCTGGTTCATGACCGCTCCCTCGCCAGCCCCTGAAAATTGGTAGTTGCCACGCATGAAATCCGCGTTGGAAAGGTTCAAGGTGGAGGCAACCAGACCGCCCACATTGACCGATGCACCCCGACCAAACAGGATTCCGTTGGGGTTGACCAAAAAGACTCTTCCATTGGCCGTCAGACTGCCCAGGATACTGGAAGGGTCCGCGCCCAGCACCCGGTTCAGTGCTACCGAGCTGCTGTTGGGCTGGTTAAACCGGACCGACTCGCCCGCAGCGATGTTGAAGCCTTGCCAGTTGATCACGGCATTGTGTGTTGACTGGTTAACGCTTGTGCTCGCAGTGCCGTTGCTGATGCTGGCACTTCCCTCCACCACGGTGCCGAGCGAAGGCAGCGCGAAGACGTTCGCACCAGAACTCAAGGCAATGGAAAGGGCTAAAGCATGGAAGGAAACGTGTGCGCCAGACCCGCTGGTGCTGACGCCAGAAGACGTCTTTTTACCCGCACTTTTGGCTTTTTCAGACGCGGCGACAAAGGTGCCAGTCGTTTCGTTCCAGATGGATCGGTAATTACAGTTCATGAGGTCACTCCAATTAAAAATATTTCACAGCCTGAATCCAGAAGCGACCGGATGCATCGGGTCCCGATGTAGCGGCTTCGTCACCCAGCTTGAAGGCGTAATACGCTCGCACCATGAAATTGTTGGTCTCTGACCAGTTGATCCCGACACCGGCTGCACTCAAGGTGCGTCGATTGGGTCCCACAGTCCAGGGGTTCTTGTTCACGGTCACGCTGCCGGTATCCACAAAGCCGATCAGTTGCAATTGACCCGGCCACGTTCCCGATGATCTGGGCAGCAGCATCCGGGCTTCGAGACTCAATACATAGCCCTCATCGCCATAGGCCTCGCCCTCAGGATAGGCACGAACGGCGTACATGCCACCAAGCTCCATCTTTTCCGAGACATCCAGATTCTTTGAAGCGATCTGCCCGTGGATGTTTGCGGATAGGGAAACCGATTCCGTTATGCTTTGCAAGCGGGCAGCTTGAAACTCAAGCTTGCTGAAGTGCCCGTTGCTTTGCGCTGTGACTGCGTCTACCGCCCGCATCGCTGGTGTTTGCAGGTCGATTTCGCCGGCTCCCAACGCCAGCGAATAGCTGGTAAATGCGCCGCCTCCCCATCGCGCACGGTAGTCACCGCTGAGACTCATGGTCAGTACATTCGCCTTTTTGTCAAGGACCGTTCCTGTCGTGTCCACCTTGTCCTGAAATGTCTTGGCGTCCCATGCCAATCCGGCATACAGATTGCTGCTGCGTGAACGGATCAGCGGATAGCTGCCGAACAGGCTTGCGACCTGGGCTGTGCCGTTGGCACCCAGACTTTCGAACTCTTGGCCGAGCTCGTACCGAAGGCCACTGTAGGCGGCACCGACCCTGGCTTTGCCGAGTTGCAACTGGTAAGAGCCGCGCACATAGTTGAGTCCGTTGCCTGAAGTCATGGCGCGTACCGTTGCCACATCACCCAGCCCAAAAGGCTCATTGATGTTCACCGTAGCCCCGATGCGATTGGTGCCGGTGTAGCGATTCCCCGCGTTGTCGGCATCGATGCTTCCATCCACGCTGCGCCCTGGAGTGAGTCCAACGATCAGATCGGAAGTGCCCGCGACCTCTCCCGGAACCAGCGTGGATTGAACCTTGACGCCAGGCAAGTCGGATAGCAGCAGCAGCCGGTTTTCAAGTGGCGCAGCGGTCACCGGGTCGCCACTCTTGATGCCACTCAGAAGGCCGTAGGCCACGGCGTCTGATACTTTGCTTTGGTTGTTGAGAGAAACCCGACCATACTGGCCGTCAATCACGGCAATGGTCACGACACCGTCTTGAATATCTTGTGCAGGCAGATAGGCTTGCGCTACAAAATAGCCGTTGCGCTGGTAGAAAACAGCGATTTTTGCTGCCATGCTCCGCAGCTCAGAAAGCGAGAGTTCGCTTCCCGGTCTGAACCCGGTTTGCGCGATCAACTCGGCTTCGGTATAGGCCTTCGCGCCAGTGACACGCAAACGCTGGACGACGATTTTTTCCCTATCGGCATCCTTCGTTGGTGGTGCGGCGGTTGGTTGAACGTCGATTTTCGGGATAACCCTTTGCAGGATCGGCGCAGCGGGAATTTGCTGCAACTGACTGCCGGAGCTTGGAGGTTCGGCAGCCAATACCATGGGACTCAAGGTCAGCAATGCGTAAGGGAAAAATCTGTTTTTTAACATGGGTCTCTTTCGAAGGACTATTGCAAAGAAAGCTCGTAGGTAGAGTTTTAATCACAAGTGCGGCCAGCGTTAGTGCGGTGGAACACGCACGAGTGCATTCGCCATGAATCACGTCAATTTCATATCACCCGTGATATTAAAAATTCCAAAGCCGCACTACAGGTGCTCCCCGCAAGCCCCCCGTGGCACGTTTTTAGCCTCAAATCAGGCATAAAATCAGTCTCTAGGCCCCGTGAGATAAGCGGGTACAGCTACTGAAAACATAGTAACAAGAACCAGCCCCCAGCCGATCTAATCCGCAGTTTGCTGGCGCACGTACTCATCGTGTTTCATTGACAGGTACGCAGCCCGATCCACTTCATGCAATTGCAGCGGATATTGTTCTACTGCGGAAAACCAGCTCTGCAAGCGTTTCTCAAGCCGCGTCGATGGGTTCGCTTCGGAGGCGGACGCCAGAAAGCTGTCAATTGCCAGGTAGTAACGCATGGTATTGCGCTCAATCAGCGCCCGAACACCGCCAATGTATTGCGGCTGACCATTGCCCGGTGGTCCCGTTTCGGTGAATCCCAACTTGCCGTTACCAATGGTGGCAAGATAGGTTTGCATTGCCAGGCGGGCTGGAAAACTCATGGCATAGGAGTAGGTAAAGTGCAAAAAGGTCTGGGCGTTTGGCAGCGGGATGGCTTCGAGTTCAATGCGGTAGTCGCTGCTACCCATAGGCCCGTCTTGTGCGCTGAGTTTGATGTCAAGGTAGCGCTCAGTTGCATGCAAGACTTTGTACTTGAATTCAAGCCTGGAAGCATCCTTCAGGTCTTGCGGGGTCTTGTTGCCAATATTGACTTTCAAAATAGTGCCGTTTGGCGCCACCACAGCGCGGCAATACTTGGTGTTGATGTGCAGTGAGATCACATCACACCAGTGGCCAGCGTCATTCAGATTGGTTCTGACGGTCACGAACGGGTGGCTGATGACGGCATGGATCTCGCCCGTTACGCGGTTGGATGCCTCCAGCGAATCAAGAACCAGCGGCTGGTTGAACTGATTGACGCGCAGCCTACCCTCCATCGAACCATATTTTGTCAACAATTCCTGCGCCGCTGCATCAATCGCCCAAGTCGGCAAGGAGCAGCCAGCGGCACACAGCAGTGCCGCAGCTCTTAACCAAGTCACGTTGGTTTTTAACATGTTCGGGCAAGTCGGGCGAGTGCGTCGGACAGAGTTAGCGTGCAATGACAATGCCCTTGTCATCGGACAGCACAATCTCAACGCGCCGGTTCAACTGGCGGTTGGCGGCTGTCTCATTGGCTGCTACCGGATTGGACTCGCCAAAACCGCGCGTGGAGATACGTTCCGCAGCCACCCCCTGTTCCATCAAGGCGCTGCGTACCACATTGGCGCGGCGCTCTGACAACTCCTGGTTGTGCGCCGTAGTGCCTGTGCTGTCGGTAAATCCTTCAATCAGAACGGTGCGCTGCGGATTTTGTTGCAAAACAGTCGCCAGTTTCTGGGTCGTTTGCATACCGTCCGGGGTCAGACGCGCCATATCGGTGCCAAACAATACGTCGCCCAACGTAATGACGATGCCTCGCTCCGTCTTCTTTGCCGCCAGATCAGCCAATTGCGTCTCCAACTGGGCGTTGCGGTCCTGCGCTTCCTGGGTCTTGCGCTGCGACTCGGCAGCCTCTTTACGGGCCAGATCGGCCTCGCGATTGGCATCGGTTGCGACTGCCAAGGCACTTTGTGCAATTAATTTCGACTGGTTGGCTTCAGCCGTGCGTTGCTCGATTCGCACCTGATCACGCTCTCGGCCAGACTGCTCAACCTCGGCTTCCGCCAATTTTTGCTTGGTAACTTCTACGCTGAGGGCGATCTTCTGCCGGGCGATGTACGCCAGCTTGTCAATGGCATCGGTTCTGTCATGGCGAGCCGCCGCCGCATTGGCCTGCTCCAGTGCATCGCCTGCTTGCTTGAGTTCCAACGGTGCATAGCGCGTCACGTTGGCATTGCCCTGGGCGGAACGGTAGTCCGAGCGCGCCTGATCCAGCGAGCTTGTTATGGTGGGGGTTGAACTACAGCCGCCAGCGAGAACAGCTATGGCCAGCACAACGGGTGAGAGGTAATGATTTTTCATGGTAATTTCCTTTGAATGTTCGTTAATTGACTGAAAGGGGTTTATTGGTTGGCGCGGTTCAGCTCTTCGCGCAAGATACGAATATCGTCATGCAGCGCATTTGCTGCGGCCTGCGCCTTGGCCGAATTGGCTTTGCCTTGCGCCAACTTGGCATCGGCCTGCGCCTGATTCGCCAGATCAACAGCCTGTTTGTAGTCTTTGCGGGACATGGCCTTATTGGCCAGCGCCAGTTTCTCGCGTGCCGCGTTCATTTCTACCGGTGCAAATTCAACGCCACCGGCTCCGGCCGCGTTTTCAACCGCCGCCTTGGAAACGGCAACGTTAGCGGTCGCCGGAGTTTTTAGGCTGTTACAGCCAAGGGTCAGTGCCGCCGCCAGGCCGCACAGCGTGGTGAGGAAGATTTTGGAACGCATAACCATGTATTTCTCCAGTAAATTGTTATCAAATGTGGAGTCACTCTTGATGAGAATGGTTATAGGCCAAGGCGCGTCCGGCTTCTGTGCGCTGACTAACTCAAGCAACAACCCGCAACCAGTTGGCAAAAACTCAGGCCGCCATGACGCGGTTTTTTCCGGCGCGTTTGGCCAAATACATGGCCTGGTCAGCGCGTTTGATGGCATCCGCACCATTTTCTCCCGCGCCAAGTTCTGCCACACCCGCACTGAATGTGATCAATACTTTCTCCGTCCCAGCCAAAAAGAACCTTGTTGTCATCTCTCGCTGCAAGCGGGTCATGGCCTCGACCCCTTTGATCAGCGGTGTATCCGGTAACAGAATGACAAACTCTTCTCCACCATAGCGTGCCAGCGTATCCTGTGGACGCATGCACTCGCGCGCCACCGCAGTCAGGTGGGCCAGCGCCACATCGCCCGTGGCATGTCCCAATGTGTCATTGAGTTTCTTGAAATTGTCTATGTCCAGTAGCGCCACACTCAAGGGCGTTTCCTTACGCCGCATAATTGATACTTCCCTGTCCACCGCCTCATTCATCCCCTTGCGGTTGAGTGCGCCGGTAAGCGGATCATGGCGTGCCTGGGAACTCACGCGGTCGAGTTCCTTGTGCAACTCGGTCAACTCTTTTTCTGTCTCGTTGGCGCGCGCGCGCAAGGAACTGAGTTCATCTCCAGCGACCTTGCTTTGCTCAGCCATGTTGCGTGTTGCTCCAATCACTTCCTTGAGCACAGGTGCAATCTCGGTTATCGTCCTTGCCTGTTCTATTTGATGCGCGTTCTCTGCCAGCCTTTCATGAAAATCTCCGGTAGAGTGCGACATTTCGGAGAGGCGCTCAATGAAGGTGGCCTGCATGAGCCGCGTCTCATTCTGGGCTTCCAAGGCCCGCTCCTTGGCATCCCTTTGTTTGGCAACTACTTCCTTGAGACGCCGCTCCACTTCATCAAGTCGTCGCAATGTGATGGGTGGCCTGGATGCCTCCATGAGCGCGTCCATCTGGCCCTTGAGCCACTGCTCATCCAAGCTTAGATTGCCAATATTCTCGAAAACCAGATGCAAGAGTTTTAGCAAGCTCGTCTTTATTTCTGCCTGGTCTTGCGCCGCAAGGGACAACTTATGACTGTAGTTGACCATCATCAGCTTGGCCGTTGTCACGTCCGTCCCAGGCTTATCAAGTGTCTCCAGGAGGCCTCTCGTTTGCTCGGCAAAGTGTTCATCATCCGTACCCAGTGCAGGCTGGGCATATTCAATCAAACGCCCAATCTGCGCCAAAATATCTGCTGGATCTGCTGTATCTGCAGGAAACGGCTGAACCTGCGCAATGCCTGCAATTTCGTTATAGATCGCCTGGTAATTCAAGGGGGTTGGCAACAGCTTGCGTGTTGTGAGCTGTTTCAGCGTTTCCCTGGCAATCTCAAAAGGCTTTATTTCGTTCATTTTTAATCCGCTCTGGGCAGCGTCACTGCAAGGGTTGTTTTGTTCTGTTCATCAGAAACTGCCAGCGTCACGGTGCCGTTTTGGGCTTGGGCAAGCAATCTGGCCGAATAGGTGCCAAGGCCGGTCCCGCCCGGTTTACCCAAAGTGGCGAACTTGTCGAAAAAGCGTTCACGGATTGCGGCAGGAACCGCACCCCGATTTTCAATCGTGATAAGCAGAGGCGTCTCATCCCGCAGTGCGACAACCACCGCACCGCCCTCGGGAGAGGCTTCACAGGCATTTTGCAAAAGGTTTTGGAAAAGTGAGTAGCACAGCATGGCATCCCCCAGCGCACTCGCGACCCCTGTGCCGACGAGTCCATCGGCTTCCAGGGAGACAACAATGTGCTTTGCCGCAAAGGTTGACCGTGCGATATCGACTATGCGGTGCAGTATGTCGCCCACTTTGACGGGCTGCGCATCAAGCGTGAAGCGGCCGGTCTCGATTTTGAAAAGTTCTGCGGACAGATTGACCATACCAAGCAGTTGCAGCGAGGTGTCCTCGATCATGCGCAACTGGGTTATCTGGTTGCGGCTCATGCTTTCATCGACCGCCAGTTTTTGCGCAAGGCCGATGACGCCGGCCAATGGCCCTTTCAGGTCATGGCGTGTCATCTGCTCCACATCTTCATGCAGGCGCGCCAACTCCAGTGCGTTGTCGTAGGCGAACTGCATCTGCTTGCGCAGCGCTACGTAGCGCATGAAGTTGCGCACGCGCGGCTTGAGTACATCAGGATCAATCGGCTTGGTCACGAAATCGACTGCGCCCAGCTCAAAGCCTTTCAGACTGGCTGCCTTGTCGGTCATTGCCGTCACAAATATGACAGGAATAGTCTGCGAAACCGGGTGCTCACGCATGCGTCTGGCAACCTCAAAGCCGTCGATTCCCGGCATCATGATGTCCAGCAGAACCAGATCCGGTGGATTGTTCGACTGGCAGATTTCCAAGGCCATGGACCCACTGTTTCCAACCCGAACGCGGTACTCGTCCTTGAACAGATGCGACATCAGCAGCAGGTTTTCCGGCGAATCATCGATCACCAGGATCGTGGGATGCGCCACCTTCGCGTTGCCGGGAGCAGCAGCGTCCAATGCGTTTGGAGACGCTCGCAGGTGCGTGCTCACTTTCGCCGCAGTAACGGGTGGGACATGTGGAGGTGCAGACAATGCCCTTTCCACCCGCATGATGAGATCAGCCCCGGAATAGGGTTTTATCAGCAAGGCTGTGACGCCGTTGGCAATGGCCTCCTCGATGCGGATGCGCTCGGTTTCCGCAGTGATCATAATGAAGGGCAGGTGCGAAAGCTTCGGGTCGGTGCGAACGGCCTGCAACAGTTCCAGCCCCGACATCACCGGCATGTTCCAGTCAGACAAAATGATGTCAACTTTGTGACTGCGCAGCAGTTGCAAGGCTTGCAGGCCATTGCTGGCGGTCAGGATGGTGTTGATTCCCATCAAATGCAACTGACCCGCAGTCACCTTTCGCATGGGTTCCAGGTCATCCACAACCAGGAAGACGGTCTCTTTGGTGATGGGGCTGTGTCTGGGCTGCATGGCATTCAATCGGGACGATTGGCAGGAACCGCTGCGCTAACCATTTTCTTCGAGGACATTTTTCTCTCCAGGTCCGCATCGGAATCAATGAAGCGCTGTGCAATGGCAATGAACTCCGCTTGAATGGCGATGAAGGCGTCGAGCATGTCGGGATCAAAGTGTGTACCGCGTCCCTCCAGCATGATCTTCACCGCCGCTTCGTGCGACATCGGTTCCTTGTAAACGCGCCTACAGATCAACGCGTCATACACATCCGCCACTGCCATCAAGCGCGCTGCGACAGGGATCGCGTCCCCGACAAGTCCTTGCGGATAGCCGCTGCCATCCCATTTTTCCTGGTGGGAAAGCGCAATACCCATGGCAAACGACAGAAATTTGACCGGCGTTCCCAGGGCGCGCTCGGCATTCAGGATGGCGTTGTACCCGAGGGTTGTGTGGGTCTTCATGATTTCAAATTCATGCGCATCCAGGCGCCCAGGCTTCAACAGTATGTAGTCTGGAATGCCGACTTTGCCGATGTCATGCAGCGGAGCGGACTTGAAGATGGCATGGATGTTGGCCGTCGACAGGAGGGTGGAAAAGCGCGGGTTGTCACGCAGCTTTTCGGCCAATGCCTTGACATAGAACTGCGTACGGCGAATGTGGTTGCCGGTATCGGAATCACGCGTCTCGGCCAACGAGGCCATTGCCAAAATCGTTACATCCTGCGCAGCAGTGACTTCAAGCAGGCGTTTGGCAACCTCCTGCTCCAGTAAGTGATTCTGGTCACGCAGAAAGTCATCAATGGCTTTGAATGCCAGATGGCTTTTTACCCGCGCCAGGACGATAGATGGGCTGATCGGCTTGGTAATGTAGTCAACAGCCCCGAGTTCCAGGGCCTTCTCTTCGTCCTCGACATCCGAGCGGGCGGTAAGAAAGATCACAGGAATGTCCATTGTCACGGGGGATTGCTTGAGTTGCAGACACACCGCGTAGCCATCCATCCTGGGCATCATGATGTCCAGCAAAATCATGTCAGGTGGGGAGTCTGACGCAGCAATTTTTAATGCCTGTTCACCCGTGCTGGCTACTTTGACCCTGTAGTGGTCCTGAAGGAGATTTTTCATCAAAAACAGGTTGTCCGGCGTATCGTCTACCACCAGCACGGTTTGTTTGAGGGTGAAGTCGAGGTCGCTCATGGGGATGGCCCTGCAAGAAGTGTGTTCGCGCTAGCGCGAAGCGTGGTTAAAGTAGTGGGGAAGTCAAAGGCCCGGATGGCAGTTGCCATCACTGGAAACTGTGCGGGAAATGCGGTGCCAAGCAAATCCGCATGGCGCTCGAAGACATCTGTCGCCTCGGAGTCGCCCTCTTGCAATAGCTTTATCAATTGGGTGCAGACCTGCTGGAGCCGTTGCGAATCCACTGCATCGGCCACCTGCTCTTTCTCGGCGGGTAATTTTTGATTCAGTTGGGTGATCAGCGTATCAAGCGGTACCCGGACTGCACCCAGATGGGCCTCGATTTCTTCACGCGGGTGACGCAGCCGGATCACCTCCTCAAGCTCTCCCGCCAACTGTTGCACACCCACGGCACCAATGGTGCCACTGGCTCCCTTGAGGGTGTGCGCCAACCGCTCGGCCATTGGAAGATCATCACCCATGAGTGCGTTGGCGATGTCCACCACGGCCGTCTTGTGCCCCGCTACGAAGCGACGCAACATCGAGAGATAGACCTGTTTCTTGCCCAACATACGCCGCAGTCCACTGGCCATGTCCAGGCCTTCAATGTCGGATGGAAGCTGCGTTTCTCCTGGACCTGGTATTGCCAGTTTCCCTGGCTGTACTGACTGCCCTGGCTGTACGGGGTGGCGTGGCGTGATCCATTTCAGCAGCGCCTTCCACAAATCCTCGGGTTCAATGGGCTTGGCAATATGGTCATTCATACCCGCTGCCAGGCAGCGGTCACGGTCTCCCTGCATGGCATTGGCAGTCATGGCCACCACGGGAAGGCGGACGAGGGATGGCTGCTTGCGTATCTCCTGTGTAGCCGTCACGCCGTCCATCACCGGCATCTGCATGTCCATCAGAACCAGGTCGTACTTATCGACAGCGAGCCGATTTAAAGCGATCTGGCCGTTCTCGGCGAGGTCGGCCACCAGGCCGGCCTCCCGCAGTAGCTCCAGAGCCACTTCCTGGTTGAGTTCGTTATCCTCCACCAACAGGATACGCGCGCCGGCAATGGTGGCAAGTTGGCCATAGGTTGCGCCATCTACCAGTTCCTCCGTGCTGCGTAGTTGCTGTGCGTCGTCCGGGCTTAGCAGACGTGCAACACTGTCAAACAGCGTGGATGCATTCACTGGTTTTACCAGCACGTCCTCAATCCCGGCGTTTTGTGCGCCCTTCATGACCTCTTCGCGACCGAAGGCGGTCACCATGATCAGGCGTGGCATGTGCGCAAGGGCCAGCGCCCTGAGCTGTGTGGCTGTCTCGTTACCATCCATACCCGGCATTTGCCAATCCAGGAATACCACCTCAAAGGGAGTGCCCAGCGCGTCGGCGCGCACCACGGCGTCAAGACAGGTCTGGCCGGACACGGCCTGTTCGATGTTGAAGTTCATTCCCGAGAGAAGACCGTCAAGTACCAATCTGGCGTTCGTGTTGTCATCAACCACCAGCACATGCTTGCCCGCCAGGTCTGCGGACAATATTCTCTTGTGCGGCTGTGTGCTGCATTTCCCCAGACGCGCAGTGAACCAGAAGGTGCTGCCGATGTCTGGCTGGCTCTCGACACCAACCCCGCCGCCCATCAGTTCAGCCATCTTTTTGGAAATGGACAGACCCAGACCGGTCCCACCAAATTTGCGGGTCACAGAATTGTCAGCTTGCGAGAAATTCTGAAATAGACGCGTTTGTTGTTCTGATGACATGCCGATGCCCGTATCGTGTACGCTGCAAAAGAGCGACACATCGTGGTCCGTTTCATCCTGGATGCGAATGGCAATCGCGACTTCACCGCGCTCAGTGAACTTGACTGCGTTGTTACACAAATTAATCAGGATCTGGCCCAGCCGCAAAGGGTCTCCGACCATCCTGGCCGGCACACGGGGATCGACATCAATCAAGAATTCAAGGCCTTTGTCGGTGGTCTTCTCTGCGATCAGCCCGGAGACGGTGTCAATTACTTTTTCCAGATCAAATTCAATGTGCTCGACCACCATCTTGCCAGCCTCGATTTTTGCAATGTCGAGAATGTCATTGATGATGTTGAGCAAATGGCGACCTGCACCCTGAATCTTGTGAAGGTAGCTGCTTTGGCGGGGTGTCAGTTCCGTGCGCAGCGCCAGGTGGGACATTCCGATGATCGCGTTCATTGGCGTTCGGATTTCGTGGCTCATGCTGGATAGGAAGTCCGACTTGGCCTGACTTGCCTGCTCTGCTGCAAGCTTGGCCACCTCCAGCTCACGGCCACTTTGCGCCAGCACCTGGTCCAGATGCATACGCTCGGTGATGTCACGGGCCGCACCGAATACGCCCAGCAGTTTGTGCTCACGGTCAAAATAGGTCACTGCGTTGAAAGCAACCGGTGTTTGCTTGCCGTTTTTGGCACGCGCGGTCAGTCCGTACTCGGTAATTTTTGCGTCAACCAGAACCCTGGCGATGCCAGACTGCGCACGCTGTGCATCGGTGAAGTAGTTGCTGAACGGCGCGCCTATCAGCTCCTCCCGTGTGCAGCCCGTGAGGGATTCCATCTGTTTGTTGACGTCGGTCAGTATTCCTTTGGGGTCCGTCGTCATCAATGCGTCCACATTGGATTCCAGCAGGGAGCGGGTGTAGAACTGCTGGTCTTGCAGGCGCTGGTGCAGCAGCTTCTGATCCGCCTCCAGTGCGTATTCCTTGCTCACATCGCGGAACACCAGAACGGCGCCGATCACATGGGAGTCGCGGTTGCGTATCGGTGCGCAGCTGTCGGCAATGTCACACTCGCGCCCGTCGCGGCCAATGAGCACGGCGTGATTCGCCAGACTCTGCACGGTCCCATGCTTGAGGGCCTCCATCACCGGAGCTTTCACTGGCTTACGTGTTTCCCGGTTGACGATGCGAAATATCTCATCCACGCCACGCCCCAGGGATTGCGCCTGGCTCCAGCCAGTGAGCATCTGCGCAGCGGTATTCACCAGCGTTACGCGTGCGTCGGTGTCTGTGGCAATAACGGCATCACCGATGGAATACAGGGTCACCGAGAGTTTCTCTTCACTGGCCTGCAGGCTGTCATTGACCTGTTGCAGCTTCGTGTTCGTATCCTGCTGGATTTTCAGCAGATGCTGCGTTTCCAGCGCCACCAGTCCTTCAAGGCGTTGCCTGGTTTTGCGCATGGCAAAAAGACCCAATGCAACCGCCGAGGCCAACGCCAGGGCACCCGCAGACACGAGATAAATAAACAGACGGTGCAGGTTGGTTTTAAGCTTCACATCATGCCGGTCCAGGGCGGAATCCAATAGCGTATGGACGCTGCCCAGTTCTGAGCGAATATTGTCCATTGCCTGTTTGCCACGCCCTTCGATGATCTGAGCGACCGCATCGAGGTGTCGGGCTACTGCACGGTTGGTGTTGAATTTTTGCAAACGGTCCAGATCGTCCCGAATGCGCAGATTGGCCGCAGCGTACGGCTCCAGGTATTGCACATCGCCCGTCACCACATAACCACGCTGACCTGTTTCGGCGTCTTTCAAAGCGGACAGCAACTCGGTACTGTGAATCAACGTGCGAAAGTCATGCTGACGGGCATCTGCAGCGTCCGACAGGTTGTCAAACGTCCAGAACATGGCCGCCACCCAGGATGCAAGCAGCATCACGGCTCCTGTCAGGGCAACTAGCTGCTGTCTGTTGAGTTTCATGGTGAATAAATGCTTGTATTACTGGCAAGCCATGGAAAGTTAGACCTGACCAACGAACCATAGTGGTGTGAACGTCTTCTATCTGTGTGGTGGCGTACCAACGGCGTGGAATTGCTGAATGGATGATATTGAAGACTGTGTGCGCTGCCAGACAGACCTTCTGTCTCAGGTTGTTGACACTGAAAAGTGAGTCGTTACCTTTTAAGGTGGGGACTTCAATTTCAACCCGACATTAAGGAACTTTCATGTCACTAACCTCCGCAACACCACACAACGATTCAACCGACACGACAACGCAAGATCACCACGTTAAAGCAGCAGAACATCTGGAAAGTGCTGCCCAGTGCCACAAGCATGCCGCCAAATGTGTCGGCGAGGGCGATCACGAGACGGTGGCCAGCAAGGTCAAAGAGGCCGCTGAGCATATTGAACAGGCAACCAGCCATATAGAAAGCGCCAGGCAGGTGAAAGAGAGTGCCCACGGTGCACATGACCAACTAGGCAATTGATAAATATCGTGCGCTCAGTATGCAAATGGCATCAACAATTCACCACAACCCATTGAGGAACACCATGAAAACAACATCGCTACTTGCAACCCTGCTCATCACTTTGGGCGTAGCTGCCTGCCAGCCTCCTGGCGCACCACCCGCAGTCGTGATGGTGCCCGGTCCTGCCGGCGCCACGGGTGCCACGGGCGCTACCGGTTCAACGGGTTCAACTGGTTCAACTGGTTCAACCGGAACGAACGTAGCGGTTCCCGGCCCCGCAGGAGCAACTGGTGCCACCGGCGCACCGGGCTATGACGGCAACACCGGCGCAACTGGTGCCACCGGAAATTCCGGGGCCACAGGTGCTACGGGTGCCACGGGTTACGATGGTGCCAAGGGCGATACCGGACGCACCGGACGCACTGGCGAAACGGGCGACACGATTGTGGTCGTTCCCGTGCAAAAGTAGGTTCCTATCGAGCATCTTGCATGCAGACTGTCACCGCCCTGCACATCCTGTGTTTTATTCAGTCTATGTGCAGTGGCGCACCGACCGGTTGTCTGCACGGCCCGACCATGGAGTCCGTGTCTATGACCCATCACTTCATCTCGAAAGAACACCATGAAATCACTCCGGTCGCTGAAAATTTTTGGCATGGCTAGTCTCGGTGTGGTCTTCACGACCACCGTGGTAGCGCAAGCGCAGGACAACACTTTCTACTATTGGGGGCTGTCAGTCGGACAGTCTCATTCCCAGATCGAGGATCGGCTCACGACCGACAGTTTGTTGCACACCTCGATGAGCCCCAAGTCGTTCCGCAATGATGCACAGGACACCGGCTACAAGGTATTCGGCGGATACCAACTGAATCGGAACTTTGCACTGGAGGCGGGGTACTTCAATCTCGGGAAGTTCTCGTATACGACGGCGCTTCCCGGTGGAGCCATGAACGGGCGTTACGAAATTGAAGGGCTGAATCTGGACCTGGTGGGAATGCTCCCGCTGGGCGAAAAGTGGTCTGCATTGGCCCGCCTTGGTGTTCAGCGTGCCCTGACCCGCGATGGCTTCGACGGCCCCGGCTTTCCGGCGCATGCCTCGGTTGACAATAGCCAGCGGGACAACAACATCAAGCTCGGGGTGGGGCTGCAGTACGAAATATCTTCCTCCATCCTGGTGCGCGCAGAGGCCGAGCGTTATCGGGTCAAGGACGGGCTGGGGAACGATGGCGATGTGAATCTGTTCTCCGTGTCGCTGGTGTTACCGTTCGGTCGGACTGCTGTGCGACACGTGGCTGCTGCACCTGCGCCCGCTTATGTACCACCAGTGCCGCTCGCTTATATTGCACCCGTCGTCGCGGCAACACCTGTGCCAGCCCCGGCTCCTGCGGCTGTTGTTCGTCCGAAGAAAGTCCACTTTTCCGCAGATTCGCTGTTCTCCTTTGACAAGGCAGTCATCACTCCAGATGGCAAGTCTGCCCTGAACGTATTTGCTGGCGAACTGCGCGGCACGCGGTTCAGCATGATCCTGGTTGAAGGTCATACGGATCGGCTGGGGACATCCGTCTACAACCAGAGGCTATCGCAAGAACGTGCGGACGCGGTGAATGCCTACCTGGTCAGCAGCGCCGGAATTGAGGCGACCAAGATCAATGCCGTAGGACGCGGCGAAAACGACCCAGTGACCCGCAGCGCCGACTGCAGGGGAAAGACTGCAACCAGGTCCTTGATTGCTTGTTTGCAACCTGACCGCCGGGTCGATGTCGAAGTCACGGGCGAACGCTAGTCCCATCCCACTTAACCCACCCACCCTCCCCCCCTCAACCCACTCTAAGGAATTATTATGTTTGAACAAAGTCTTGCAGAACAAGCCACGCATACCGCCGATATGGCTCTCCAAACCACCCAACGCGCGGCAAACCATGCGCTCGACAGCGTATCCAATACCATGCATCGTGGCATGGACACGGTGAGTGATGCCTCACGAAACCTGCGCAATAGCGCGCTTCGCATATCCGATAGCACGGCCAGCCATATCAGGCAAGAGCCGATCAAGTCCGTCTTGATAGCCGCCGCCATCGGTGCTGCACTCATGGCACTCATCGGCCTGATGAACCGTCCGCGCAATCCCGGCTAGCGCACTACAAGCAGCACCATGTCGTACGACCGACTGAATAAAAGTAAACGTTTCAGGAATCTGACGTCGGCAGTTGGCGTCGTACTGATGGCGGCTATCTTCGCCACCGCTATCCTGACAGAGCGCAGCCTGTCGCGCCTGGTGGATTCGCGGGAGCTTGTCACCCACGCGCTTTTCGTTGACAAGACGATCAGGGATATGATGAGCCAGATGCTCGACGCTGAAACCGGACAGCGCGGTTATCTGCTCAGTGGTCGTGCGCCCTATCTGCAACCGTACTACACCGCGCTGGCCCAGATGCGGCAATCACGTACCGCACTGGGTAGCGCCCTGAGCCACGAGCCATCCGCCCTGGAGCAGCTCAATGTACTGGACAAGGCCATAGCCGCAAAATTGCAAGACCTTGAGCACACAGTAAGTCTGAAAAGCGAAGGACGCTCCGACGAAGGGGTCGAATTAATACTCACCGACACCGCCAACCAGACCATGAATGCGGTGCGCGAGGCGTTGCGTAGTCTTGAGACCAACCAGATACTGCGCACCAACCAGCAGATAGCCAAAGATGAGCGAGAAATCAGAAACAACTATCTGATTCTTGCGATCTCCGTTTTGGTCAATTTGCTCTTGCTCGCCGGTTTGGTTCAGCGGTTCCGAAACGCTGTTACGCAAGGCGACGCTGACCAGCAAGTGATGGACGAGCGTAATGTCGAATTGTCGCGACTGCTGGCAGAAGCAGCGACGCGCAACGAACAGGTCCAGTGCCTGTCCGGCCTGAACCGCTTCTTGCAGTCATGCGAGGACATGGATGAAGCCGTCGGCCTGCTCAAGCAGCATCTTCCGTCACTGATGCGCTCGGCAAACGGTGCGCTTTACCTGATGGAGGCCGAGCAGAACCAGTTTTCCCAATCCTTCACTTGGGGTGGCAAAACTTATGTGGCCTCTTTTGCACCCGGCGCGTGCTGGGCAGCACGTCTTGGGCAGCCCTTTCGCCAGCCATTTCAATCCGGTTCTGCTTCCTGCGCCCATCTGCAATCCGGGCAATCCGACGCGCATAACAATGTTCAATGCCTGCCGCTTATGGCGCATGGTGAATGGTTGGGCATGGTAGTGCTGGAGGCGGAACTCGTGAGCGAACAGCCAGAAATTTCGGAAATAGAGGGCAGCAGACGCTTTGCGATTGAGCAAGTCGGTCTGTCCATCGGCAACTTGAAACTGCGTGAATCATTGCGCCAGGCAGCCATACGCGACGTATTGACCGGTTTGTATAACCGTCGTTTTTTCGATGAATCATCGCAGCGCGAGGTGATTCGGGCGTTGCGCCTGCAGGCTCAGGGTAACTACGCTGGTTTGGCACTGATGATGATTGATATTGACCATTTCAAGCGTTTTAATGACCAGTACGGTCATGATGTGGGCGATCAGGTACTGCGTGAAGTGGCGCAGGTTTTGCAGAATCAGACGCGCGGCAGCGACGTGGCGGCGCGCTACGGCGGTGAGGAGTTCACCATCGTGTTAGCGGACATCACGAAGGAACTCGCCCTCGGGCGTGCACAGCGCGTACGCGAGGCAGTTGAAAAGCTGGTGCTCCGCCCTTCTGGCAAAGACGTTGGAGTCATCACAATTTCTATCGGCTTGGCGCAGTTTCCAGCAAACGGCAGCACGGTGGAGGACTTGCTGTCTGCGGCTGACAAGGCCCTGTACGAAGCCAAGAACGCAGGCCGCAACCGGGTGGTGGTTGCGACAGATATGTGACCAAATCAAGCACTGCGTATGCCAGCGTACCGTCACAAGGCTTGCGCAGCAGTATCGTGGGTTGCGGCTTTGGACTATTCAAGCGATAGCGCGCACCGGACAAGGTGCGTTAAATGAAGCCGGATAATTTTTAACCAACCGGAGTCTCCTATGAAATTCAATACTTTGACTGCGGCCGTCATGGCTGCGTCATTGATGCTGGGGCAGTGCGCATTAGCTCAGGGCCATGGAAACGATAGAGGTGATAGAAGTCGCAGCGATGAGCGGCACCGCAATGACAGCCGCTGGGACCAAGGTCGTTATCAGAACCATAATCAGAGCCGTAACTGGAATAACGGACGACGGGATGAACGCGGCGCAGGCCCGGATCATGCGTTTTACCGAGGCGCTCGTTTACCCGGCCAGTACCGTAGTCGGCAATACGTGGTTGACGACTGGCGCAGTCACCGTCTCAGTGCGCCGCCACGCGGCTACCACTGGGTACAGACCGGGGCCGACTATGTACTGGTTGCAGTAGCCACTGGAGTTATCCTCCAACTCATTCTGAGTCAGTAGGTCAGTAGGTGTGCTGGCGCACGGACAGTCCAAAGCAAAAGCTCTATCGTGTCGGTGTGGCCTGATTGCCGCACTTTCAATTCAATTCACTCTAAAGGATTTCACCATGTACAACACGCGCCGTAGTTTTTACCAAATCATGTTGGCCACTGCCACTGCCCTGTCGATCGGCACGGTCAGCATTCAGGCATTTGCCGCAACGGCAGAAGACCTGAGCCAGGATGCAAGCCAGGCATTGCAAACACTCTATAAATCACACCCTGAGGCACAAAGACTCGCCAAGTCATCGCACGCTATTTTGGTGTTTCCCAAAATCATCAAAGCCGGCCTCGTTTTTGGTGGCAGTTATGGTGAGGGTGTTATGACCAAAAGCGACAAATTTTATGGCTATTACAACTCCGTGTCTGCATCCTGGGGTTGGCAGGTCGGTGCCGAATCCTATGGCTACGTCGTGTTTTTGATGAACGATAAGGCCGTTCAACATCTGGAAAAATCCAAGGGTTGGGAACTCGGTGTGGGCCCGTCATTGGTTGTGGTAAATGAAGGGATCGCAAAGAATTTGTCAACAACGACAATAAAAGACGATGCCTATGCCTACATATTTGATCAGCAGGGCCTGATGGCGAGTCTGAGTATCGAAGGCACCAAGATTTCTCCGATCAAGAAGCGTTAAATAGGAGTAAGAATCCGGCAGAAGTCATGTATTTCTGCCAGGCTTGGCCTTCATGTCCGAGTTATTTCGCCACGTTGGTGCCGACACAGATGTGGCCGCAGGCGATATCTGTGTCGGTAGCCGTGAGGTCGGTTGATTGGCGTGTATTGAACCACGTCGATTTTTCGGCATTGGTTGCCATCAACCGCAGGCGCCTGCGTTCTTTATTCCGTTATTAAATACAATTATTGCAAATTTAGTCAATAATAGCGGACATGCCACGCAAACCGCCCGTCATCTTTCCTGCCGAACAACGCATACTCGCCGCCCTTGGCGAGCGCATACGTCTGGCCAGGCTGCGCCGCAAACTCAGCAGCGCCGTGGTGGCCCAGCGATCCGGGATTGCGCGCTCGTCCCTGTACAAGGTGGAAGCCGGCGACGGTGGTGCCACACTGGGAACCTATCTGCGTGTACTGGCGGCACTGGGCTTGGAGAACGACCTGGAGAAAGTGGCCGCTGACGACCTGGTGGGCAGGCGTTTGCAGGACCTGGCGCTGGACAGTGGCCCCCGCCGCAAAGCCCGTGGCAGTCCGCCGGATTCGGAACCTGCGCTGTGAAACCGGCCCTATCCGATACCCTGGAAGTCTGGCTGGACAGTGACCTGGGACCGGCGTGCCTCGTAGGAACGCTCGCCCATGATCGCGGCCAGATACGGTTTCGCTACCACCCCCAGTGGCTCCATGATGCGCGCGCCTTTGCGCTGGACCCGGACCTGTCATTGGATAACGCCCCCTTCTTCCCACGGCCAGAGCTGGGAAACTTCGGCATCTTTCTGGATTCTTCACCAGACCGTTGGGGGCAGACGCTGATGAAACGGCGCGAGGCGCTGCAGGCCAAAGATGCCCAACGGCCACCGCGCACCCTGTATGCCTGGGACTTCCTGATTGGCGTGCAAGACCTGACGCGGCAAGGGGCGCTGCGATTTCGGCGCACCGGCAGCACGGTGTTTCTGGGTGATGAAGCCATGGCCGCCCCTCCCGTGACCTCCTTGCAGGAGCTTGAATCGGTCGCCTGGCAACTGAGCAATCGGCGCATGGACGACCTGGATGCACTGCGCACATGGCTTGCGGTGCTGGTGGCGCCAGGCGCATCGCTTGGCGGGGCGCGGCCCAAGGCCAATTTCACGCAAAACGACGGTTCCCTGTGGATTGGCAAGTTCCCCGCACGCGACGATGACCGCGATGTGGGCGCGTGGGAGTTTGTGGCGCACACTTTGGCAAGCAAAGCCGGTATCACCGTGCCGGATGCACGGCTGGTGCGCTTCAACAGCGAATTTCATACCTTCTGCGTCCAGCGCTTCGACCGCAAAGGGAGTGCGCGGCGCTTCTACGCATCCGCCATGACTTTGCTGCGCAAGGAACACAGTGAAGGCAGCAGCTACCTTGAGCTGGCACAGTTCATCCGTGGACACGGCGATGCGCAGCGGGCCAGCGGCGACTTGCAAGAACTGTTCCGGCGACTCGCCTTCAATGTTGCCATTGGCAATCGCGATGACCACCTGCGCAACCATGGATTCATACTGGGCGAGACCGGCTGGATGCTGGCGCCCGCTTTTGATGTCAACCCCAACATCGACAAGGACGACCATGTTTTGAACATCGACGACACCGACAACCGGGCGGACTTGCGCACTGTCATCAGCACAGCGTCCTTTTACGGCTTAACGCACGCACAGGCCGCCGATGTGGTCGAAAGCGTGGTGGCGGTGGTGGACGACTGGCAAGCCTGCGCCAGGTCCGTCGGCTTGTCCAATGCCGACATCGCAGGAACGCAAGGAGCCTTTTCGGCACACACGCGCTACAGGGAGTTACCAACAAAGCTATCGAAATAGTAGCTATTCCCGCTTATTACATAAGGCATACAGCTCGATTTGCCTTGGATTTTGCCCTTAAAAACGGGTCAAGGCGATGCCAGTAACCGCCATGAGGCATCAAAACTGGCCGTTTCCGGGTGTTTTTACATGGCAAATCGGGCTGAAAGCCTCATGGAATAAGCGGGTGCAGCTCTTGTATCAGGAGCGCTTTGGCTTTGAAGACTCGTACCGGCACCGCCCAGTATCAGTGACAGATTCGGCGTGGCGTTCGGGGGCAGGTGCAAGCGAATTGTTGGCGAACACTGTAATAGAAGGGGCTAGATCCGGAATAGAACCTCGCGTCCGTCAATGTCCATGAAGCGCCTTCCATGCTACGTACTCGGACGGTCGTAAACCGTAACGCGCCAGCACACCCTCGTGTAGCCTCCTAAGCTCTTCGACGATCAGTGCCTGTACGTCTGGCTGCTCTAGCTCTGAAACACGCTCTGCAACGGATCGTTGAATGCTGAAGAGCGGGTCAAGTTCAGGGTGTGTGACGACTTTGCGGATGGTCTGCTTGATGAAGTCACGCCAGGTCAAGCGCAGTGGATCTGGCTCCGCCAGGTCTTGCTTGATTACCAGATACTCCTGCGTTGAGCGTTCGTAGGCCCAGACGTAAAGGTCGCGCAGAAGCTCCACACGGGTCATTTCGTACACGCCGAGGGTGGCACGGCTGTAGGCTTGCCCCGGTACGTCCAGGAATGTCAGAGGACATAGGTTGGCACGGAACAGCGGCAGATTCGCGGCCAGTCGAGAAGTGCGCTTATTGATGTCGGCAAAGGGCTGTAGGTAAGGCAAGTGAACCATCATGAAGAAAGATTGTTCGAACGGGTCACGAATTTGGTTGGCCTTGCAAAGCAGTGTATCTAACGCGTCTTCGATCTGCTGTGGTGTAGATAGGGGGCGGTACACGCTCTTCCCGATATCGACGGCATACTGACGAATTCGCCCCTCATCTGCTGGATTAGGAAGCAAGTTTTCCGCCAGGGCGCTGTGCAAGTTCATCAGGGTGTAGCGGTTGAACTCGGCACTGTCGATGTTTTCGACCAACAGTTCGATCGCTGTCTTATGGTTGAGAATCATCTGTGTCTCTATGGCGGCCTTGCCGCGTGCGGCTTTGCCGTGCTCGATGAGTTCACGCGTGTCGAGCCTGGAGTACGTGTTACCTTCCAGGTGGCTTGATGCCCATGATAAATCGATCAACAACCTATTCAAAATGGCGCGGCTGTAGGTGCCTGCAGGCTCACCAATGTCAGTTGTTTTGCCCATCTTGTGCAACTGGCGGCGCAGCGACTCGGAAAGATACCAGGTTTCATTGGGACTGTAGTCGTCCAGAAAATCATGTTGGTATCCAACAGGCTTGCGCGCTTCTGGAGGCTGGTCGATATAGGCAAGGATGTCCTGGCTGTCAGCAGACAGTGGGATAAATGGGGGAAAACTATCGGTACTGGAGGCCAGTTTGTCCGTACCAATTTGAGTGCCAGCACCAAAATAAAGGCGTGCTCTGCCTTCACCCAACGCGGTGACTTGGCCACTCTCAATCAGCTTCGCGATCAAGCGCTGCGCCGTTCTCCTGGCAATTTCAGGGTGTTCGGTTAATAGTTCAGCCAGCGTCAATCCGTTCTCGGCTGTCCGAATGCTGTTCAATAAGGTTTTGGTAGATGACATTGCAAAGTTGGCGCAGTTTGAAGTGTTTGTGGCGCAGTTTATCAAACTGCGCCAGATTTACAGTCAAACTGACGCAGTTATTGACGAACTGCGCCACAATTGGCGGATGTTGTCGGTTGGTGTCACAACCTGGGGTTCTACGCCGGAACCGCCGAGAAATCTGTCAATTGCATATCAGAATACGGAACTTAAAGCATGCAAAGGGTTCCAAGCAGCTGAATAATACATTGCATTTAATGCCCTTAAATGGTATAATATTCAGATGAAGTTAAGCGAATGGGCAAAACCCCAAGTCCGCACCTACCAGACGCGCCCTGACCTGACGCCGGAACAGACTGCGATTCTGGATGCCTATGCCGACTTGTACGGCAAGGCCGAGCGCAGACTGTTTGCGGCAATCCAGGCCGGGGACGCACTCAACGACCTCAAACGGGAGTTTTTGCCAAAGTTCGATATAACTGCACGCCAGTTCAATGCGATGCGCATAGGACTTGAAGGCAAGATTGACGCGATCAAGGAACGTCGCCCCGAACTGATCGCCGAGGCCGAAAAGCGCATTCGCAAAGCGGCCAAGGTCGTTGCCAAACTTGAAACGAAAGCACTTGGTTCCAATAAGCTACACCAGAAAAAACGGCGCTTGGCAACGCTGCAAAACCGGCTTGCTGCGCTGAAAGCCGACCAGGAAGCCGGAACAGTTCGCATCTGTTTCGGCAGCAAGAAATTGTTTCATGCACAGTTTGATCTTCAAGCCAATGGTTACGCTGACCACGAAGAATGGAAAGCTGATTGGAGCAGGGCGCGGGCAAGTCAATTCTTTGTCCTGGGCAGTCAGGATGAAACGGCAGGGTGCCAAAGCTGTCAGGCAACACTAGCGCAAGATGGCACTTTGAATCTGCAACTGCGTCTGCCAAACGCGATGGCGCAAAGCGGCAAGTATCTGGACATTACCGGCATTCGCTTCGTCTATGGACATGAGCAAATCATCGCAGCGCTGGGCACCAGTCAGCGTATCCACACGCAAACCAAGGACGGCAAGCCAACCGTCAAACGGATCGGGACGGCGCTGAGTTATCGCTTCGTGCGCGACGACAAAGGTTGGCGTATCTTCGTCGAGTGTCGAAGCAAGGCCAGTCAAGCAGGTATCCCGGCGAGAACTTGGGGCCATTGGCGTTGATGTCAATGCCGACCATCTGGCCGTGGCTGAAACAGATCGGTTTGGCAACCTGATCGGCACGCGACGCATTGGTCTGATTACCTACGGAAAGACACAAGATCAAACCAAGGCGCTCATTGGGGATGCGGCGGTATCCCTTGCAGCGCAGGCACAGACTGCGGGTAAGCCGATTGTGCTGGAAGCGCTCAACTTCCAGAAGAAGAAGGCCGAACTGGAAACTACGCATCCAAAGCAAGCCCGCATGATTTCGTCATTCGCCTGCAACAAGGTCGTATCAAGCATCAAGGCGGCGGCATTTCCGTGCTGGCGTTGAAGTTATCGAAGTGAATCCGGCGTATACGTCGGTAATCGGGGCGGTCAATTACGCCCAGGCAAAAGGCATTTCAGTACATCAGGGCGCGGCTTACGCCATCGCCCGTAGAGGATTGGGATTGTCCGAACGTTTGACCGTGCAGGTGGGCCTTGTGCCAACACGCAACGGCGGCCACGTCACCTTCACCCTACCTGCAAGGAATCGGGCGAAGCATGTGTGGTCGTTCTGGTCAAAGTTCGGACATGTCTCAAAGCGGCGCATGTAGCGCATTTCCGGTGTGGGGCGCATAAAACCGCCCCCGCCACCTCTCCCGCTCGCAAGTCCGGGAGTGTGTCCTATCTGGAATTCCACGGCGCGATCCCGTGGCGCGAATCGTTCCCAAAACTGTTCGGGGAACGTCTGGCCGGATGTCCCATTCTAGCGATGGAACATTTGTCTATGGTTTTAGGAACGGTATATGTCAGCATAAACAGTATAAACAGTTTTTATTGAAACTGTCTGGTTGGGGTACAGGGGGTGCGGCCTCTGAATAATGTACTTTCAGAAAGATCCTGTATCCTATCGCCAAGCAGTTGTACCCCCCAAGGAGCATAGATGGCCGCCATTGTTCAACGTTCAGACAACGAAATTACGATCCAAGTCACAGTGCGCCTTGGTGGAACGATGCTGGAGATGGAAGATGAAATCCAGAACGCAACCAATGCAGTTGGTCGGTGCGCGACAGAGGAAGCTCAGCGGCGATTTGACACCGATGGCAGTGCAATCAAGCTCGGTTCGGTTAAATGGACAGCGCGATCCATGTCTTGAACATCGACGACACCGACAACCGAGCGGACTTGCGCACCGTGATCAGCACAGCATCCTTCTACGGCTTATCGCACGCACAGGCCGTCGATGTGGTCGAAGGCGTGGTGGCGGTGGTGGATGGGTGGCAGGCCTGTGCCAGGTCCATCGGATTGTCCAATGCCGACATCGCAGGAACGCAAGGAGCCTTTTCGGCACACACGCGCTACAGGGAGTTATCAACAAAGCTATCGAAATAGTAGCTGTTCCCGCTTATCTTATAAAGCGTACAGCCCGATTTGCCTTGGATTTTGCCCTTAAAAACGGGTCAAGGCGATGCCAAAACCGCCATGAGGCATCAAAACGGGCCGTTTCCGGGTGTTTTTACATGGCAAATCGGGCTGAAAGCCTTATGGGATGTGCGGGAGCCGCTCTTGTATCAGGAGCGCATCACAAATCCACCCAGAAATCGACGCTGGTATGGTTTCCGGCGCTGTCGATCAGGGCGATGTTGTGCTGTCCGGCGCCAAATAGTAGCTGCTTGCGCACATCCGGCGGGCGGTGGAGGCCGTTTCGATTGTAGGCCGAGGGTCGCAAGGCAGCATTAGGGTATTTTTTAACTTTTTCGGTTATAACCTGGACATGGAAAAGCACAAACCACATTACCGGCTAGGTGACATTCAGATGATCGTTGCGCGCGATGGCCTGCTTGCATTTACCGCCACGGCCTTGTTCAATCGACTGGTAATGGGGCTATCCGATACGGGTTTGCTTAACGCCATTGCGGGTATGAAGCCCGCCATGTTTCAAAAAAGTATGACCACCTACCGCAATCACACGATCTGGCAGGATGTTTATCACGTCCCTTTGCCTGATGGGCGTGTGGCCTACGTCAAGTTGACGCTCCAGGATGGTGCCGTCGTTATTCAGTTCAAAAACCAGGAGGACTAAGCCATGAACACAAAATCTTGCGCTGCCTGCGGAAGTGCTGCAATGGTGCGCGTTACACGCGATACAACAAAGAACTACAAGGGCAAACCAATCACAGTCCCAGCGGTTGACGGTTGGCATTGCCCGGAGTGCGGCGAGATTGAATTTGTCACCGCAGAGGGCGCAAAGCGCTACAGTGATGCGGTCAGCGCGGCAATGGATGCCATCCATTCAGCCGAGCAAAAACAACTGCGCGCCACACGCAAGCGTCTGGGCCTCAAACAGGCCGAGGCTGCTGCCATCTTTGGCGGTGGGGTCAATGCGTTTTCCGAGTACGAACGCGGCATCCGCCAGCCGTCTAAATCCATGCTGCTGCTGTTGCGACTGCTCGACCGTCACCCTGAGCTGTTAAGTGAGGTACGCCAGTCAGCACAACTTGGCGCCTGAGCACCAGTATCCCGCTCATTCGCGCGCCGAATCGGCCACCCCTCACAACCGCACAATATTCACCCCGGCGCCAAACACTTCGGTAACCATGGGAAGCATGTTCTGGATGACGGCCAGCGCTTCTTCCACCTGGGTCAGGCTCAGGGTCGTCTGCGGCGCTGTCTATACAAAAAACATAGCTACTCCCGCTTGCTACATAAGGTATACAGCCCGATTCGCCTTGAATTTTGCCCTTCAGAACGGGTCAAGGCGATGCCAGTAACCGCCATGCGGCATCAAAACGGGCCGTTTCCGGGTGCTTTTACATGGAGAATCGGGCTATAAGCCTTATGGAATAAGCGGGTGCAGCTCTTGTATCAGGAGCGACAAGGCTCGACAAGCTAGTCAACTGGCGCTTTGCCGGGCGCAATTTCGCCTGATGGCCCACCCTGGTCGGAGGCTGACCGCACGACGCCCAGTTTCAAACCCAGTACCGCAAAGATTCGGCTCATGGTTTGAACGCTGCCGTCGCTGCGCTCCTGCTCGATGTCTTGCAAGGTGCGAAACGCCACGCCTGACAGCTTGGCCAGTTCGGCGGTGGTGAGCCGCATGGTCTTCTTGAGGTGCCGGATGGCGTGTGGAAGACGCCACTCCGGATGCGCCAGGACATCCTCCACGGCCTGGCGGCGCAGTTCCAGTTGCTGTTGCAGCGTGAGCGCGGTGTAGCGTTTGTCCATGAATGCTTACTCCAGCGCGTCCAGGCGCTCGGCCTGCGCCAGGATGCCTGCACGCAAGTGGTTCAGCACCGCACCGTCCAGCCCCATGTGCGCACCGTGTCGGGCAATGTCCCGCAGGGCTGGAACCATGGCCTTCAGTCCGGCGACCAGAACTTCCCGGCGCAGGGCGGGGGTGATTTTTTTGCGTGTGCGGCGCGCTTTGGGCTGAATCTCTGTGCTGATTTCGCAGACCCGGCTGAGCACCTTACCCCAGTCCGGGCTGCCGCCGTCGTTATCAACCCACCGGATACGCCGGGCGATGCCGTCAGGGTGCAAGAACATGGGCGCAAAGTCATGCAGCGGCGTCAGCCACACGCCACCGGCGTAGTCTCTTTGCACGGCCGTATTCCGGGCGTGGTTGTCTTTGTTGCCCAATGCCAGGTTGGCCACATCACGCTTGATGTATTCAAGTACCTCTGCCTCGGGGTGCGTGCAGCGGGCCATCAGCTCCCAACAGACCTGATCGTGACTGGGCAGCGCGCCAAACCCAGGCAGGCCCGTCAATGTGGCAATGCTTTCCTGCGCCAGTCGCACGACGCCACCGCTTTGGACCACTCTGTCAAAGCGTGGAATAAACAGCGCCCGCTGCTGCAACACCAGTGAGGCGTGTACGCGCAGGCCCAGCAGCCGCGCCAGCTCCATGTAGGTCACTTCGTGACGCAGTATGTTGGCCAGTGCGGCGTTGCTGCCCCGCCCGAACTTCACGATGTAGTGCGCGCTGGCCTGATCGTCGGGCAGGGTGTGGTCCAGGTACAGCAAGCCATCCCGGGCGCGGGTGAGCAAAATCTTGGGCCACTCGCCTTGCACACCCGAAGAGCCTGCAACAAAGAGTCCGTGCGCAGCCAGATACTCCGCAAAATCCTCACCACGGGAAGCCACATCTTCGTCGGTGAAACCGCGAATGGCACCCGTGTTGTCCAAAAGCCATTGTGCGGCTTCCTTGACCCGCAGGTTCCCGACGGGATTCCCGGCCCCGGCTTTGAGCAAGCGCCAGTCCGCACTCTCTGCGGCTGTGGTGGATAGATGGATACGGCGCAACACCTCTGCGCGCCCAAAGCCCTGGGGGAGCATGTCGATGAGGAAACCCGGCCAGTGCGGCAGTAGCAGCGGCTCCAGACCGACTGGCATCTGGCACGACAAGGCGTGTGCGTCACGCACAGCCGGGAAATTGACGGCCCAGTCGACCGAATAACCTGAATACGTTCGCGCCTGCCACCCGTCTTGCTCAGGGCCAAGGAGCGCAACGCTTGCAACGTCGTGCCACACGCCATCGCAGAAAAGTTGAACGGTGCAGCTTTCGGTCATTTGCACGGAATTCTATCGGTAATGATGGAGTCTATGCATTCATATGACCTGGAAAACCGTGTAATTAATTGATTGCTCGCCCCCTTGGTAGCACAATCGTCAGGTGCTGTCTCTGCAAAAAACATAGCTGCTACCGCACATCCCATAAGGCGTACAGCCCGATTAGCCTTGAATTTTGCCCTTCAGAACGGGTCAAGGCGATGCCAGTAACCGCCATGAGGGGCAAAACGGGCCGTTTCCGGGTGTTTTTACATGGCAAATCGGGCTGTAAGCCTTATGGGATGTGCGGGAGCAGCTCTTATATCAGGAGCGCATCACAAATCCACCCGGAAATCGACGCTGGTATGGGGTTTGCGGATTGGTTGCAACAGGGGCTGGGCGTGCCATCGGGCCGAGCGATCCAGACCTGGCTTGCACAATTCAGCTAGCAATCAAGGCCATAATCCCAGCGAAAAGTTAGTTGGCTCACGTTGCGCATGCTGTCAGTAGACGCCCTGGGGCTGGTGGGAGACTATTTGTGAAGAACCGCATCACCGTCAGGGTAGCCAAGTTCGCCATCGGGTGGTGCATCCATACTTTTAATTCCTCCGAATTCGAGGGATTTGGAAATAGTCAAGGAGACAGGAATGCTGACTAAATTGACCATCAGAAACTTCAAAAGGTTTGAAGATGTTGATGTTGACTTAGGTAAATCGGTTGTGCTCGTCGGACCAAATAACTCTGGAAAAACAACGGCGCTACAGGCGCTTGCATTGTGGGAGTTGGGCTTGCGTCGTTGGACTGAAAAACGGCAGGGAAAATCAACAGCACTTCAGCGCCAAGGTGTAGCTATCAACCGACGTGATCTGGTGGCGCTTCCTATCCCGACTGCGAATTTGCTCTGGCGCGATTTGCATGTCCGTAACGTGGAACGGCAGACAGGAAAACAAAAAACGCAAAATATCCGTGTTGACATACTGGTTGAGGGCATTACTGACGACCAGGTATGGAGGTGTGGACTTGAGTTTGACTATGCCAATGAGGAATCCTTCTACTGCCGTCCACTGCGGCTTGACGATGGTAGTCAGCCCGAGCGGATGCCTATTCCAGACTTGGCCACCAAAGCAAAGGTGGCGCTGCTGCCGCCAATGTCTGGATTGACCGACCGTGAATTCATCAAGCAGCCAGGGGAGATTGGTGTGCTGATTGGCCAAGGCCAAACGGCGCAAGTGCTCCGTAACCTGTGTTATCGGGTTTGTTGGTCAAGCGAAGGGGCTACCAAACCGTCCGATGATTGGACAGCTTTGACGGGACAGTTGACGCGCCTGTTTGGGGTGACGCTTGGGCCTCCGAAGTTCATTGCGGAACGTAGTGAAATTGTCATGGGCTACGAGGAAAAGTCCGGAACCCGTCTGGATCTGTCTTCCTCTGGCCGTGGCTTGCAACAAACCCTGTTGATTCTTGCCCACCTGTACGCCAATCCTCGAACTGTGCTTTTGCTGGACGAGCCGGATGCCCACCTTGAAGTATTGCGGCAACGCCAAACGTACCAACTGATTAACAACATTGCCCAGGAAAAGGGCTCTCAAGTTATTGCGGCGAGTCACTCTGAAGTTGTGTTAACTGAAGCGGCCAATAGTGGCATTGTGGTGGCGTTTGTGGGCAAACCACACCTGTTAAATGATCGCGGTAGCCAAGTGATGAAGGCCTTGACAGAGCTCGGTTGGGATCAGTACTACCAGGCGGAACAGACCGGTTGGGTGCTGTATCTTGAAGATTCAACCGACTTGGCAATACTCAAGGCGTTCGCCAGTATTCTGGAGCACCCAGCCCAGGCATGGCTCGAAATGCCATTTGTTCACTACGTCACGACCAACTTGCCACAAAAGTCTCGCGACCACTTCAATGGGTTGCGTGAGGCCAAGCATGATCTGGTCGGCATTGCGTTGTTTGACCGTTTGGAACGTGCTCTTGCGCCCAACGAAAAATTGAATGAAATCATGTGGGAAAAGCGGGAAATCGAAAATTATTTCTGCACCCGTGAGGTCTTGTGTGCGTGGGCTGTCCACGATGTGGCCGATGACCTCTTTGGAATCGCTGAACGTGCAACGCGACAGAATGCCATGGAAAAAGCCATTGCCGATGTCACGCACCTTTTGGAGATTGACGAAAAATCTCCCTGGTCACCGGATGTCAAGGCCACAGACGAAGTTTTCGACCGAATTTTCAGAGTCTTCTTCAAGGAAATCAAATTGCCCCTGTCCTTTTGCAAGCGGGACTACCATTTGCTGGCAGGGTTTCTCTCGAAGCAGCAGATTGATCCGGAGGTTGTCCAAAAGCTCGATGCCATCGTAGAAACGGCTTTGCGTGCCAAGCCGTTGAAAATGTGAACAATGCCTGAACCCGCAAACCGTGGCATCCGAAGCCATATCAACATCCCCCTTCTAATGACGGCGAATCCGCCACAATTAAGAGCCAGGCGGGCTTGGTTAGTTACAAAGTCGGCATCAAAGAATGGAGATAAAAAATGCAATTTGAATTGAAGAACGTTGGGTTGATTGACGATGCCACGATTACGCTTGCTGATCTGACCATTATCTGCGGTGAAAACAATACCGGTAAAACCTATGTGACTTATGCCCTGTATGGCTTCTTGAGAAGCTGGCGGCAGATATTGCCATTTGAAATTGAAGAAGTAATCCAAGAAGCGCTCAAAGCAACGCCGACGAAGCTTGATTTGGGCCACCTATTTAAAGGTCATATCAATGCTTATCTAAGCAAAATTGCGAAACGATACACAGGCGGATTACCTCGTGTGTTTGCTTCCAATCAAAACCTCTTTGAGAACGCAAGCGTTAAGGTATCAGTCCCAGTAGAGCTAGATTTTCTTGATGCCCAATACCAGCGGGCCATCAAGGATGCCACGGGAAATAAAACGGTTGCGTCGTTTCGAAAAGCCAAAGGCAGCCCCATTCTTGAAATTCTGGTTGCCGATGTGGCTGTTGTGGAAACGCGCTACGGGCTACTCGACTTCATCGCAGAGGCTATTGCCGATATCGTTTTTGCTCCACAGTTGCCGGATGTGTTTATTGCCAGCGCTGAAAGAACGGGCGCGGCCATTTTCCGCAAGGAGCTGGATTTCGCCAGAAATCGCCTGATGCAAGAGCTGGGCAGGCACGATACCAAAAACTTAAAGAATCCATTTCACCTTTTAGAGCAAATGGAGGCAGGCTACCCTTGGCCTGTTCAGGATAACGTTGATTTTGTGCGCCAGCTCGAGGATATCGACAAGCAAGTCAGCCCTCTGGTTGAGTTGTACCCCAACCTCATGGGTGCTTTTGATTCTGTTATTGGCGGCAGCTACAAAGTCGTTAAAGGCAAAGGCTTGTATTACCAACCCAAAGGTTCAGGGCAGCCACGGCTTTCGATGTCCGAGTCTTCCAGCTCTGTGCGTGCATTGCTGGATATCGGGTTTTACTTGCGTTGTCGCGCCAAACCGGGCGACTTGCTAATCATTGATGAACCCGAGTTAAACCTGCACCCCGTGAATCAGCGCGCCTTGGCACGGCTGGTGGCGCAGTTGGTAAACCACGGCATACGGATTTTCATGACGACGCACAGCGACTACATCGTCAAGGAACTCAATACATTGATCATGCTGCACCCCTCTACGTCGCACCACCTCGCCATGCGTGCCAAGTTCAAATATGCTGCTGATGAAGTCATGAATCCGGAGCGCGTCAAGCTTTTCATGACGTGTACAAAACCGCAAGATCGTAATGGCAAGGGCAAGCGAGCCAAACTCAATAGCCTGCGGGAAGCCACGATTCATCCCGATCAAGGCATGGAGGTTGATACCTTCGATACAACCATCGAAACCATGAACAAAATTCAAACAGAGATTCTTTTTGGGGGTGAGCTTTGAGCCCGGAACTGCAGCAACTCAGAGACTCGCTCTCATGCGTGAGCTATTCAGGAGAAAAGCACACGCACATCAAGATCAAAGAAACCGATCCACTGGCGCAACTTAAAACGCTCAACATTAAAGCCCCCAATGGCGATTGGTTTGTGTTCGATCCAGACAAAGGCAGGGGCAAACCACCCTTGATGTCCCCCTTGCTGGCCACAAAGGGCAAGCACCAACACCACCGGGCCTGTGATGCGGTGATTGTGGTCTTGAAACCCGAAGGCTTGAGTTTGATTTATATAGACCTGAAGTCATCCGCACCCAGCGGTTTTGCAGGCCAGTTTCAAAGCACTCGACAGTTCACCCGCTATCTGTTGGGTCTGCTAGATGAATTCCATGACGTGACATTGAAGTTGGTGCGGGAACGTTTCGTTATTTTTCAGACACCCAAGAACAAGCGCGTTTTATTGGCTAAAAAGCCCACCATATTCCGTTGTATCAATCGTTCTTCAAGTGATCCCAAATCTGCTCAGAAAGAATTGGTTCACGACGGTGCCACGCTTTATCTCAAGCAGTTGTTGGCCTAGCCCATGTCGAACCACCAAAAACTAGAACTCACCTGGAAGCGCGACTTTCCCTCGCTGTGCTTTGCGCTGGCCACGGGCGTGGGCAAGACGCGGCTGATGGGGGCTTTCATCAGTTACCTGTACGCGGCGCATGGCATCAAACATTTCTTTGTGCTGGCCCCCAACCTCACGATTTATAACAAGCTCATTGGCGACTTCACACCCAACACGCCCAAATATGTGTTCAAGGGCGTTTCGGAGTTTGCGGCGTATCCGCCAGAAATCATTACCGGCGACAATTTTGAGGAGCGCGCCCAGGCGCTGGGTGATTTGTTTTCCCCGGTAAGCATCAACATTTTCAACATTGCCAAGATCACATCCGAGGTTCGGGGTGGCAAGGCACCGCGCATCAAACGCTTGAGCGAATACATCGGCCAAAGCTACTTTGACTACCTGGCAAACCTGTCCGACCTGGTGTTGCTGATGGACGAGTCGCACCGCTACCGTGCCACGGCGGGGCTGCGGGCCATTAACGACCTGAAACCTTTGCTGGGCCTGGAGCTCACGGCCACGCCCTTTGTGGAGACGACCAAAGGGCCGATGCCGTTCAAAAACGTGGTGATGGACTACCCGCTGGCCCGCGCCATGGAAGACGGTTTTGTGAAAGAACCTGCCGTGGTAACCCAGCGCAACTTTGACGCCAAGAGCATGCCACCCGAAGAGGTGGAGCGTGTCAAGCTGCAAGATGGTGTGCGCATGCATGAGGCCACCAAGGTGGAGCTGAAAACCTATGCCCGCACCAACGGCGTGAAAGAGGTCAAGCCCTTCATGCTGGTCATTGCGCGGGACACGACACACGCAGGTATGCTGCTGGCACAGTTGCAATCTGCCAGCTTCTTCGCCGGGCGCTACCGCAACAAGGTGATCCAGGTGGACAGCAGCAAGAGCGGCGCGGAAGAAGAGGAGATGATCGCCAGACGGTGGCGCCCAATTTAACGGCGGCTTTGGGAATATCTGGCAACGCTGGTGCACCAGGTTCCAGCGCCTTGGGAGCAGTGGGTTCGCCGTTGTCGGGTGGCTCCCTATACCCCCTTGGCGCGACGTCTGTTTTCACCACAGACCGCGAACGACAGGCCGCAGTGCTTGTGATGGAGGTGCTGGCAAGCTACGAAGTCAAGACACAAGAAGCGCCCACCCGACAGGCGTTCCTGGGTGCGGAGTTGCAGGCCAGGATTGCGGATGCCGTGCGTGAAAAATTGCCGCCCGCCCAGACGGACTTGCCACTGGACGACGCGCTTGTGCCGGAGTTGGACCTGCAATCGGTGGTGCGACGTGCCGTGGAGATGGCGGTGAGGCAGACCATCGACATCCCGCGCATTGCCGTGGTGCCCAAGGGAGAGGTGACCAGCGGGTTCAAGCCTTTTACGCTGGACGTGAGCGGTCTGCACTTGCAGCCAAAAGACCGCTCGTTGGTCGGCCAGAACTTGCGCGATCACCAGCAGTTCACCCTATCTGCGCAAAGCGGTGGAACCCAGCGCAGGCTGGAGGATTACATCGTCCACGCACTGATCGACTACGACGACATTGACTACAGCACCCAGGCCAGCCTGCTATATGACCTGGCCGGGCAGATGGTGGCGCACCTGCGCAGCTACCTGAAGGACGAAGATGAAGTGCGCAATGTGCTGGATCTGGATCGCCAGTTAATTGCCAAAAACATCTATGCCCAGATGTTGGGGCATTTTTATGAGTCTGCCACTGAGTATGCGGTGGAGGTGCTGCGCGGCTTTACCGCATTGAAGGAGTCCACCTATACCGTTGGGGCTGGCCAGGTCGTGCGGAACTATCGCGACACACCCGAAGACCTGGGGCGCATCCGGCAAATGGTTTTTGGCGGGTTCTCGCGTTGCCTGTATCCGCTGCAAAAATTTGATTCCGACACCGAACGCAAGTTTGCGGTACTGCTGGAGCGCGATGCAGACAAGTGGTTCAAGCCCGCCAAGGGGCAGTTCCAGTTGTTTTACAAATTGGGCGTGGAACAACCCGAATACGTTCCCGACTTCGTCGCGGAAACAGCACACTATCTGTTGATGTGCGAGACCAAGGCGCGCACCGATATGGGTTCGGATGAGGTTAACGCCAAAGCCGAAGCAGGGGCTTTGTGGTGCAAACACGCCTCAGACCACGCAAAGACCACGCTCGCCAAGCCCTGGAAATACCTGTTGATTGCACATGACGTGGTGACTGAAGACAAACGGTTGGCAGACTATCTGCAATTTGGCGCATTTGGCGCATTTGGCGCATTTGGCGTGAAAACCTCACAACGCTGAGCAGAAGACAAAACAGCCAGATCTTATTTCCAGAGATGTCCCAGCACGTTCGCCTGCGTTCTTTATTCCGTTATTAAATACAATTATTGCAACTTTAGTCAATAATAGCGGACATGCCCCGCAAACCGCCCGTCATCTTTCCTGCCGAACAACGCATACTCGCCGCCCTTGGCGAGCGCATACGTCTGGCCAGGCTGCGCCGCAAACTCAGCAGCGCCGTGGTGGCCCAGCGATCCGGGATTGCGCGCTCGTCTTTGTACAAGGTGGAAGCCGGCGATGGTGGTGCCACATTGGGAACCTATCTGCGCGTACTGGCGGCACTGGGCTTGGAGAACGACCTGGAGAAAGTGGCCGCTGACGACCTGGTGGGCAGGCGTTTGCAGGACCTGGCGCTGGACAGTGGCCCCCACCGTAAAGCCCGTGGCAGTCCGCCGGATTCGGAACCTGCGCTGTGAAACCGGCCCTATCCGATACCCTGGATGACCACCTGCGCAACCATGGCTTCCTATTGGGCGAGACCGGCTGGATGTTGGCGCCCGCTTTTGATGTCAACCCCAACATCGACAAGGACGACCATGTTTTGAACATTGACGACACCGACAACCGCTCAGACTTGCGCACCGTCATCAGCACAGCGTCCTTTTACGGCTTATCGCACGCACAGGCCGTCGATGTGGTCGAAAGCGTGGTGGCGGTGGTGGACGACTGGCAAGCCTGCGCCAGGTCCGTCGGCTTGTCCAATGCCGACATCGCAGGAACGCAAGGAGCCTTTTCGGCACACACGTGCTGCAGGGCGTTATCAATAAAGCTATTGCCGGTATAGTTCAAAAACCGGCATGGTTCAAATTCAGTGAACACTTTTGTGGCAAGCCTGGAGCCATTGTCCGCGTCTGTAGCTGAAATTCTGCACTTCAAAATCAACGAATATTTACGGTTCAGTGGGCAATCTCCTGAATCGGCCCTCAAAGAACGATTGGAGTTTCATCATGGTGAAAAACGTCACCGATTCAAATCAGCTTTCTCGGCTAGTACTAAAGGGTTACAAATCCATTGCAGAGTGCGATCTTGCTTTGGGTGCCGTGAATGTTCTCATCGGTGCCAATGGTGCAGGCAAGTCCAACTTTATTGGCTTCTTCAAACTCATAGGCCGCATTCTGGATGAGCAGTTGCAGGTGTATGTGGGTGATGTCGGCGGTCCTGATGCGGTACTGCACTATGGTCGCAAGCAAACCGAATCCTTGCATGCGGAAATGTACTTTGGTAACAACGGCTACCGCTTCAAGCTCAAGGCAACGCAAGACAACCGGATGATGTTTGCCAACGAGGCTCTGTGGTGGAATGTAAAAGGTGAATGGCATCCAGTCTCGGGGCACTTCGAGACGCGCTTCAAAGAGCGTAATGGGCATGGCTTGATCTGGACACATACTGTCCCCGCCATGCGCAGTTGGCGGGTGTACCACTTTCACGATACCAGCACCAGCGCTTTGGTGAAGCAGGTGCATGGTGTGGGTGACAACGAATACCTGCGGGAGGACGCACGCAATTTAGCGGCATTCCTGAATCGGCTTAAAGAACACCACAACGCCCACTATCAGCGCATCGTCAAGTCCATACAAATGGTGGCCCCGTTTTTTGGCGGCTTTCTATTTCGCCCCTACGCCGGGAACACAGAAAAAATCCAGTTGGAATGGACCGAAACGGGTCAGGATGTTCCGTTTACTGCAAGCGCTTTATCTGATGGAACTTTGCGTTTCATTTGTTTAACCACGGTGCTGCTTCAACCCAAAGACTTCATGCCTGCCACGATCCTGATCGATGAACCTGAGCTGGGCTTGCACCCCTTCGCAATTACCATGCTCGGGGCCATGATGAAATCCACCGCGCAGCAGCACCAGATCATTGTGTCCACGCAATCGGTGGAGTTGGTCAATGAGTTCGATGTGGAGGATTTGATCGTGGTGGACAAAAAAGGGGGAGCATCAGACCTCAAGCGCCCTGACCCTGAAGCGTTGCACGAATGGCTACAGGATTACAGCCTCGGCGACTTATGGAAGAAAAACATCCTGGGTGGGAGGCCGCAACGATGAGCCGCCTGTATGTTCTGGTGGAAGGCCAGACGGAGGAAGCCTTTGTACGTGAGTTACTGGTGCCGCACTATGCGCGCGTAGGGCGATTTTTGACCGCCATCATCGTCAGCACCAGTCCAGGCTACAAAGGGGGCGTGGTGAGTTATGCCAAAGTCAAGCCCCAAATCGTCCGACTTTGTAGGCAAGACCCTGATGCCTATGTCTCCACCATGTTCGACCTGTACGCCTTGCCTGCCGACTTTCCCGGCAAGGCAGCGCCAGCCTACCCAACTAACGCAACGGGTCATCAAAAGGCCGCATTTCTGGAAACCCAGTTGACACAAGACATCGGCCAATCCAATTTCCTGGCCAACTTGATGGTGTACGAATACGAAGCCCTGCTGTTCACCCAACCCGGCATGTTTGCGCAATGGACCGACGATGCCAGTGTGGTCACCGCATTGCGTGCCGACGTAGCGAACGCCGGTGCACCGGAAAACATCAACGACAGCCCCCAGACCGCACCATCCAGACGCATTCTGACGGCCATGCCCGGCTACCAAAAAACCTTTCACGGCCCGCTGATTGCCTGCGACATCGGGCTGGATGCCATGCGGCAAGCCTGCCCGCATTTCCACGCATGGCTGCTGGCCATCGAAGCCCTTCCCTGAATAGGTGCGTTTGAATGAGCGCATTCGTCTGCGGCGCTGTCTCTGCAAAAAACATAGCTACTCCCGCTTATCCCATAAGGCGTACAGCCCGATTCGCCTTGAATTTTGCCCTTCAAAACGGGTCAAGGTGACGCCAAAACCGCCCTGAGGCATCAAAACTGGCCGTTATCGGGTGTTTTTACGTGGCAAATCGGGCTGTAAGCCTTATGGGATGTGCGGGAGCAGCTCTTATATCAGGAGCGCATCACAAATCCACCCGGAAGGGTTCCCAGCAGCTGAATAATACATTGCATTTAATGCCCTTAAATGGCATAGTATCCAGATGAAGTTAAGCGAATGGGCAAAGCAGCAGGGTCTCACCTACAAAGGTGCATGGAAGATGTTTCATGCTGGTCAGTTGCCGCTGCGTGCTGAACAACTTCCCACTGGAACGATCATTGTTCATCCAGCTGAGGCCAAGCCGCAAGGTGTTGCACTTCAAGAGGCGACGCATGAGTGAGCGCCCCATATTGGCAAAACCCCAAGTCCGCACCTACCAGACGCGCCCTGACCTGACGCCGGAACAGACTGCGATCCTGGACGCTTATGCCGATTTGTATGGACAGGCCGAGCGCAGTCTGTTTGCGGCGATCCAGGCTGGCGACTCGCTCAACGACCTCAAACGGGAGTTTTTGCCAAAGTTCGATATAACTGCACGCCAGTTCAATGCGATACGCATAGGACTTGAAGGCAAGATCGACTCGATCAAGGAACGCCGCCCCGAACTGATTATCGAGGCCGAAAAGCGCATACGCAAAGCGGCTAAGGTCGTTGCCAAACTGGAAACGAAAGTACCTGGCTCGAACAAGTTGCACCAGAAAAAACGGCGGTTGGTTGCGTTGCAAGACCGGCTTGTGGCACTAAAAGCCGATCAGGAAACGGGAGTCGTGCGCCTTTGTTTTGGCAGTAAAAAACTGTTTCATGCGCAGTTCGACCTTGAAGCCAATGGTTACGCTGACCACGAAGAATGGAAGGCCGACTGGCAGCGGGAGCGGTCAAGTCAGTTCTTTGTCCTGGGCAGTCAGGATGAAACGGCAGGATGCCAAAGCTGTCAGGCAACGCTAGCGTCAGATGGGACGCTGAACTTGCAACTGCGCTTGCCCTTGCGCGAGGCGACCATTGGCAAGTATCTGAGCATTCCTGGCGTTCGCTTCGCATATGGACATGAGCAAATCATCGCAGCGCTGGGCACCAGTCAGCGTATCCACACGCAAACCAAGGACAGCAAGCCAACCGTCAAACGGATCGGGACGGCGCTGAGTTACCGCTTCGTGCGCGACGACAAAGGCTGGAGAATATTTGCCAGTGCCCTGGCCCGTCCAGTCGAGCAGGTGTCCAGGAAAGAGCTTGGAGCCATCGGTGTCGATCTCAATGCCGACCATCTGGCTGTGGCGGAAACGGATCGGTTTGGCAACCTGATTGGCACGCGGCGTATTGATCTCATCACCTACGGAAAGACAAAAGACCAGGCCAAAGCGCTCATTGGGGATGCTGCGGTAGCCCTTGCAGCCCAGGCACAGGCTGCGGGCAAGCCAATTGTTCTGGAGACGCTGAACTTCCAGAAGAAAAAGGCCGAACTGGAAACCACCGATCCCAAGCAGGCGCGACTCCTATCTTCGTTTGCCTGCAACAGGGTGGCTTCAAGCATCAAGGCGGCGGCATTTCGTGCAGGCATTGAAGTCATCGAAGTCAATCCGGCGTATACGTCGGTCATCGGGGCGGTCAATTACGCCCAGGCAAAGGCATTTCCGTACATCAGGGCGCGGCTTACGCCATCGCCCGTCGAGGATTGGGATTGTCCGAACGTTCGACCGTGCGGGTGGGCCTTGTTCCAACCCGCAACGGCGGCCATGTCACCTTCGCCCTACCTGCAAGGAATCGGGCGAAGCATGTGTGGTCGTTCTGGTCGAAGGTCAGGACAAGTCTCAAAGCGGCGCATGTAGCGCACTTCCGGTGTGGAGCGCATAAAACCGCCCCACCACCTCTCCCGCTCGCAAGTCCGGGAGTGTGTCCTATCTGGAATTCCACGGCGCGATCCCGTGGCGCGAATCGTTCCCAAAACTGTTCGGGGAACGTCTGGCCGGATGTCCCGTTTTAGCGATGGGACATTTGTCTATGGTTTTAGGAACGGTTTGATGCGGGTAACGCCGATATGCAGCGCATGGCAGACACCCTGCAAGCATTCATGCGTGACATGGATGCAAGGCAAGCCGCCGAACTGAGGGCCACACGCAAGCGCCTGGGCCTCAAACAGGCCGAGGCTGCTGCCATCTTTGGCGGTGGGGCCAATGCGTTTTCCGAGTACGAACGCGGCATCCGCCAGCCGTCTAAATCCATGCTGTTGCTACTGCAACTGCTTGACCGTCACCCTGAGCTGTTAAGCGAGGTACGCCAGTCAGCACAACTTGGCACCTGAGCGCCAGTATCGCGCTCAATCGCGCGCCGAATCGGCCACCCCTCACAGCCGCACGATATTCACCCCGGCGCCAAACACTTCGGTAACCATGGGCAGCATGTGCGTGTGGTGCGTCAGGAATAGCACCTGCGTTTTGCGCGACAGTTCTCCCAGGGCGTGCAAGCCGGCCTTGGCGCGTTGGTCGTCGTAGTTGATGAACAGGTCATCGGCAATGAACGGCATGGCGTGCGCTTGCCCCAGGTGCATGTCCAGCGCGGCCAGACGCAAGGACAGGTAGAGCTGGTCGCGGGTGCCTTCGCTCATGCCTTCGATGTCCACCAGCGTGCCGTTGGGGCGGCGCCCTTGCAGCTTCAGGGGTTCATGCTCGAAGTCCACGCTCAAGCGCTCGAACGATCCCAGGGTCAGGCGGTTGAAGATGCTGCCGGCCAGGGACAGCACAGTCCCAGCAAGGCCATCACCTGCGGGTTCAGCGCCATAAAATAAGCCTCTCATTCCGTCCACACGTCCTGCCCTGCTGGCCGCGTATTTCCCCTCTTCATCGCATGGAACTTCAACTTCAAACGGGTCAATTCAGTTAGCAATTAAGACCATAATCCCAGCGGAAAGAATACTCCGTGTTGAATACCGCTAACCCAGCAACGTCACTGGCAAAGCGCTCAAAGATGCTTTGGCTACCGTGGCCGCCACGCTGGAGGAAAAGCTGCACTGGCAAAAACGCCAGCGTGAGCTGGAAGACAAGCGCAGCCAGTTGCGGCGCAGAATTCTTGATCGGCAGGATGAGATTGATGGGCAGCGTAGTGCGCATCATTGATGCACTGGAGAGGCGGTTAGGTTTGTATTCTCAAAGAACCCCAGTATTTGAGATGCAATGGAAATTGAACTAATTCTTGGACAAAGGTCATGGCATGTACCTCAAAATAATTGAACTTCGAAATATTCGGGGCTTTGAGAGCCTGGGTTTCGATCTCACCCGGCCCAATGGAGAATTTGCGGGTTGGACCGTGTTCACTGGAGACAACGGCTCAGGAAAGAGCAGCCTGCTCAAAGCCATAGCGGTTGGCCTTACGGGTAAGGAAACGGCAAGAGCTTTGCAGCCCAACTTTCAGCGCTGGGTTCGGGAAGGCGCATCGGAGGGACATATCGCGCTGACCATCGTTCCCGAAAAGGGCGTGGATGAATTCTCGGGAGGTGGAAAAACTGCCTACAAGCCGTTTCCCGCAACCGTTGTTTTGCACGCCAACGGCAAAGATACCAGTGTGGATATTGCTGAAGCGCAAAAAACGGCACGCCGTGGCCTTTGGGCATCTGGATCGCAGGGCTGGTTTTCTTGTGGGTATGGGCCATTTCGCCGGGTGTTTGGCGCTTCATCCGATGCCATGCGTTTGATGGTTGGTGTCACCACCGAGCGATTTGTCACCATGTTTCAAGAAGCAGCATCGCTTGCTGAAGTTGATCAATGGTTGCGTAGCCTGAGTCATAAGAAACTGGAAAACAAACCGACCGAGACGGCTCACCTGGAACTGCTCATTGAGATTCTTCGTGACGAATTGATGCCCAACGGAATCACTGTGGATCGCGTGGATTCCGACGGTCTCTGGCTGAGGGATCGCAATGGCCTGCAACTGGCCTGGAATGACATGAGTGATGGCTACCGATCAGCGCTGGCGCTGTTGGCAGACATTCTTCGCCACCTTATCAATGCCTACGGCATCGAAGGACTCACGCAGCGTGAGTCGGATGGCAAGTTGCGCATTGTCAAAGGCGGTGTGGTCATGATCGACGAGATCGACGCACATTTACATCCCGAGTGGCAACGTGAAATAGGCTTCTGGCTGAAGCAGCATTTCCCGAAGATTCAGTTTCTGGTCACCACCCACAGCCCCATTATTTGCCAGGCGGCAGATGAAAATGGACTTTTTGTCTTGCCAGAGCCTGGAGGCCAAGACAAAGCGCGTGCGCTGACCAAAGAAGAATATGAGAAAGTGATCTCCTCTCGCCCCGATACGATTCTTATGACCCCCGCCTTTGGGCTGCAAAACACCCGTTCGCCTCGCGCAGTAGAAGGGCGTGCGGCGTATTCCAGATTGATGGCCAAGAAGCGCGCTGGTGGCAAACTCACTAACGAGGAGCAGGACAAAGCGAGGCAACTGAAGCTTTTTGCAGATACCGATGAGGTGCTTTGATACATGAAGCGTATCAAACGAACGGATCTGCCCAAAGATGCCGAACGGTATTTGGGCAAACCCTGCGTCGATTGTCAAAAATAGTCAAAACTGCGATAGACGCAAATGCCATTGAAGCCATTGATGCCGCCAGCTTGACTGAGCGACTGTTGTCTGAAGATGACCATGGTTTGTTGGGCTGGTGTTTCAGTGATCGTGCAGGCACCGTCTCGCCATTCAAAGAGTTGTGCCAAAAATTCCCTGGTGTCTGGACGCATTGTGCAAGGAAACTAGGGACTTGACCACAAGCCTCTCACCAAGGGATGCGCTGATCGGCACAATCGTCAGGTGCTGGCTGTGCTGTTTGATCCCAATCCGGCAGCGCTTCCAGCACCCCATTAGGTGCGTTTGAATGAGCGCATTCGTCTGCGGCGCTGTCTCTGTCCTTGCAAAAATAGTAGCTGTTCCCGCTTGTTCCATAAGGCATACAGCCCGATTAGCCTTGAATATTGCCCTTCAAAACGGATCAAGGCGATGCCAAAACCGCCATGAGGCATCAAAACGGGCCGTTATCGGGTGTTTTTACATGGCAAATCGGGCTGTAAGCCTTATGGGATGTGCGGGAGCAGCTCTTGTATCAGGAGCGATTGAATTTGTTCAGGGCTAGGCAACTCGCCTTGAAAGTTTGCGGGCAATTGCGGGGTGACGGTGTAGGTCAGAACCAATGCCGAATCGTACAGGTCGAATTTTCTGTTATCGTTAAATTCCTTCCACACCAAACAATGAGACAAAAATGGGACATTGCAAACGGTTTTTTTCTGGCTTGATATTTTCAATGCTCTTTGCCTTGGCGCACGCAGCAGAGCCGTCAATCAAAATATGGACAGTGGAGGAACCGCCAACCAACTACAACGATGAAAAAGGACGCTTGACCGGTCTGGCCGTCGATGTAGTCAGAGAGATGCAGAAAGTTCTGAAGGACGTTACGCCCATCGAGATTATCCCGACGGCCAGAGTGATTGAAGTCTCAAAAAGAGAACCAAACATATTGGCATTTTCACTGGCCCGCAATAAGGCGCGAGAGGATCTTGGGTATCAATGGATCATGCAAACATCTTACAAGCCGTGGACGTTCTACGTCCCGAAGGATTCTCCGAATACGGCCAATAGTCTTGATGATGTGAAAAAACTCAAGATTGGTGTGGTGCGCGGGAGCGTGTTCGAGAACTACCTCACTGACAATAAATTCGTGCTCGTCGATCCAACCACCGCCCACTCGAACAACATCCTGAAACTGCTTGCTGGAAGAGTGGACGCGGTTCTTGCAACGGGACTCATCGTCGCGAGCGAGTGCAAGATTATGGGTACCTGCAAGATTTCGGCATTCAAGAACCTGTACGAGCCGACGGGATCGAACTCGTGGATCACATTTTCTCCTGGCACTGACCCAGGCATTGTCGCCAAGTGGAAGGCAGCGGGCGAGGAACTCAGGAAAAATGGAACATACAAGGCAATCGCTACCAAGTGGCAGAAGCAGATCGATGCTGAATACGAGATGAAGACCTATTTCAACAAGGACGGCATCCTGGTTCTTGATAGTCAAGATTGAGGCGGCGAGGGCAGGCGAACAGGGGCGCGGTTTCGCGGTCGTCGCCGATGAAGTGCGCAAGCTGGCTGAGCGGACGCGGCAGTCGACCTAGAGCGCCATAAATTCAGGCTCAGTGCTAATGCGCCATTTGCCAGGCTGAGTAGCACAATGGCTGCACTCTCCCATGGAATCAGGCGTTTGGATGTCGTTGCGCGGATAGGAAATCCAACCGCACGATCCCAAGCTCAGATGCTGAAGGGTGCCTATGCAGACTATTATCAAATCGGACTGCAGCCACCGTAGATACTGCGCAATCGGCTATTTTAACTATAGCAAATTCTCAAATTCCTGCACCCCTCACAACCGCACAATATTCACCCCGGCGCCAAACACCTCCGTAACCATGGGCAGCATGTGCGTGTGGTGCGTCAGAAACAGTACCTGCGTTTTACGTGACAACTCTCCCAGGGCGTGCAAACCAGCCTTGGCGCGTTGGTCGTCGTAGTTGATGAACAGGTCATCGGCAATGAACGGCATGGCGTGTGCCTGGCCCAGGTGCATGTCCAGCGCGGCCAGGCGCAGGGACAGGTAGAGCTGGTCGCGGGTGCCTTCGCTCATGCCTTCGATGTCCACCAGCACTCCGTTGGGGCGGCGCCCTTGCAGCTTCAGGGGTTCATGGTCGAAGTCCACGCTCAGGCGCTCGAACGATCCCAGGGTCAGGCGGCTGAAGATGCTGCCAGCCAGGGACAGCATGGGGCCTTGCCGGGCCTCGCGGTATTGTTCGATGGACCATTTGAGCAAGCGTGCGCTGACAAACACCTTCAAAAATCGCTCCACCGTGGCCGACATTCTGGCCAGGGCCTCCTGGCGCTGCCCCTCGGCTTTGGCGGCGTCCGCTGCCCCGGCGATGCCGGCCAGGGTTTGCGTTGCGGACTGGCGTTTGGCTGCCAGCTCGCTGAGCTGGTTGACCCATTGTTCATCCTGTGCGGTCAAATCCTCCAGCTCGGTCAGCAAGGCCGCCATGTCCATGCTGCGGGCTTCGGCCTGCAGTTGGTCCATGGGCAGACCGTCACCGCCCTCGCGTATGGATTTTTCGGCACTGGCTGCCATCAGCCGCAAGCGCCTGCGTTCGTCCGAGCGGCGGATGCACTCGGCCAGTTCGGCATTTGTCTGGCAGCCGGTCAAGGCAAACAAAGGCGCCAGGCGGGACTGCGCCTTTTGCAAGCGCAATGTGGCCTGCTCCAGTTTATTCCTGGCCTGGGTTTGCGCCTGTTGTTGCCGGGTCCACTCGGTGTGCGCGGCTTCGGCGCTGGCAAGCCGCAGTGCCAGTTCAACGGCAATTTCCTCGGCGGGATGCTCCACCAGCTCCAGGGCGCAGCGCTGCGCCAGTTGCCGGGCAGCGCTGGCTTGGGCACGCAAGTCGGCTTGCATGGTGTCAATGCGCTCCCGGCGGATTTTGTGCATGTCGTTCAGCGCGCTATCGATTTTCTGGATGACGGCCAGCGCTTCTTCCACCTGGGTCAGGCTGAGGGGTTGATCGTCCGCCCCTCCCAGACTGGCGTGTTGCAGTGCCTGGCTCCAGTTCGTCTGCCAGGCATCGACCTGGGTGTTGGCGTGTGCGGCGGATTCTGCCAGCAGGTTGTGTGCGGCCTGCGCATCGGCAATCTGCGCTGCCAGGGTGCGGCGCTGGCCGCCCGCATCGGTTGCGGCTTGTACGATGGCATCGGCTTGCAATACCAAGACGGCCAGTGATTCATCCGCCGGGGTGTGCCCCAGTGCGCGCAGCTCCTGGATCAGCTGGCCTTGTTGATCGGCACACAGTTGTGCGTGTGTCGCCTGGGCGCGTCGGGCCTGGGCCAGCACATCCGAGGCTTGCAGCGCCAGGTGGCGCGCTTCTAGCCAGGCGCGGGCGTCCAGATACGGCACGTCGGGCAGTCCGCGTTCCTGCGTGAGCTGGCGCCACTGCGCCGTGCGGGCTGTTTTGGCCTGTTCCAGACGCTCGATCTGGGCGCGCTCGGTCTGGAGTTCCAGTTCCAGCCGCTGGAGTTGCTGCTGTTTGGCCTGGAGTTCGCTGGCTTGTTGTACCTTGTCCAGCCGCCGGTCGGCCAGCGTATCCGCTTCACTCAGGTGTTGCTCGTAGGCGCTAGCGCGCACGGGCAGCAGGCTGGGGTCCTGTTTGAAGCTCTGCCAGCATGCATCGCGCAGCGTGCGTGCTTGCAGCACGTCTTCGCGGCTGACGGGCTGGTTGGCCTGGGCAAACTGCACGATCTCCAGTTCCAGTTGCTTGACTTTTTCTTGCAGCGTGCGCGCGCGTTTTGCCGTAGCGCGCGCCTCGGTGTCGTCGGCCAGGTGCTCCTGGGTGAACGCGGTGAGGACTTCTGCTGCCGGAGCCTGCATGGCGCGCAGCGTGGCTTCGTCGCAGCGCCAGGTGACCAGGGCCTGGTATGCCAAGTCAAGCGCTGCCTCTTTTTGCGCCACCAGTTCTTGCCGTTCGCGCCGGATGGCGTCAAAGTCGCCCAGTTTGAGCGCCTGCCTGAGCGCGGCTTGCAGCCCCAGGGGCAGCTCCGCGCCCGCAAGCGCTTGCATGCTGGACTGGGCCTGCGCGATCTCAAGGGCTTTATTTTTTAACGCCCGCTGGGCGGCGCTGGCTTCTTGCAAGAGCGCGGCGTGGGCACGGATGAGCCGCTCCAGACGCTCGCGCGTGGCTGCCTGGGGCATGCGCGCCTGGACATGCTGCTCGTCGCTGGCGTCCCAGCCCAGGCCCTGCGCCAGGCTGTGCGCGATGGCCCACTTGGCATCGACTTCGGACTGGCGGCGCGCAATATCGTTTTTGTAGGCACGGTATTGCAGCCGGCGTTCGTTCAACTCGGTCACTTCGGTCGCCAGTTCGCGGATGTGGTGGTCCACCTGAATGCCTGCCAGGGCCGTCAGGGCTTCGCGTTCCTGCTGTTGCGCGTACTTCAGGTCGATGGTCGCCGCAGCCATTTCCTTTTCCGATTCGGCCAGCGTTTTAGCCGCACTTTCCGCAAGCTCCGTCACCGTGCCCAGTTCGGCAAGCTGCACGCCCACCTCGCCCAACACACCCAGGTGCGGCTGGATGCGGCGCACGCGCTCCAGCAATTTGCGCCGGGACTGGATGGCCTTGTGCTGCTCTTTGGTTTGCGTGTGTGCGGCGTCAATTTCCGCCAGCCTGGCGTGCGCCTCGGACCAGTCACGGGTTCGGACTGTGGCCTTTTTCAGGGCCGCCGTGGCCTGTTCCAGTTCATCGGCGGCCACGTAGTAATCCCGCCCGGCCGCTTTGCGCGGGGTCCACAACTTGCCAGCTTCTTCTTCGAGCGCCTTGCGCACGCCGCCCAGACTGGCGATGCCGGCGGCGGATTGAAACAAAATCTGGCCCAGGTCATCCGAGGCCGACAAGATGCTGTGCCCACCCTCGATCAGGCGGGCATGGTCCAGGCCAAACATCTGGGTAAAAAAGGCCCGGTCCGTGGCGCCCAGAAAGCTCGCCAGCGCCCCTTCATCCAGCACGCCATCCTCCGGGGTGCGCAAGGTTTGCTTATTGCCCTTGGTACGCACGAATGACAGGGTGTTTGCCAGGGTGTTGGTGGCGTGTGCAATCCGTGCGCCGAGGCGCATCTCGGGCATGGGGTGCAGAAAACCATGCACCGTGTTTTTGGGAATGCCATACAGCAGGTCATGAATGGCGCTGCGGATGGTTGATTTACCGGCTTCGTTCGGCCCGACCAGCACATGAAAATCCCGCTCGGCAGTAGGAAAGGCCAGGGAGCGGTCGGTGAACAGGCCAAAACGGATCACATCCAGTTGCTCTATACGCATGATTCAAGCCTCCTGCGTTGCGACGTAGGCCAGCAAGGCGGGCGCGTAGAGAGCGACCAGTTCGCCAACCCTTTCCTGGTTGCCCTGGCGGAGGCCATCCAGCTCCGGGACTGCAGTGATGACTTCGAGCGGCAGCCGACCCACCAGCGGCATCAGCTCGTCTTGCAGTCCTTGCAAAAACGCCGGGTCGGATGCGGCTTGCACCAGCAGTGCCTGTAATTCGGCCACCGCATCCGAGCGCGCGGCCACGTTGGCGGCAAGGGCATGTGCAAGGTTGGGGGGGCTTGTGTTCAGGCGAATTTTTTCAATCCAGATGCGCTCGCTGCCCACGATGGCCGCTTGTGCCAGCACTTCGGCACGCAACTGGTGCTCCAGTCCAAAGAGCTGCCCATGCGCGGCACAAGCCCCGGTCAGGGTGACGCGCACCGCCAGGGGCAGCTCCCCCGCGCTGGCACACAAGGACTCCAGCGCGCGGCCAACCAGCTGCACCGCTTCGGTCAGGGTATGGGCCGCAGCGACATCGACTGCCAGGCTGTGCCAGCGCAGAACGTCCACGTGCAGGCGTTCGACCGCATCAATTTCCCGGTCCTGTTCCGTTCCCTGCGTGCTGACCAGCAGGGCACCACGCGGCCCGGCTTCGCGGATATGGCGCCCTTGCAGGTTGCCGGGGTACGCAATGGTGGACGCCCCACGCCAGACCCGGTGCTCATGCACATGCCCCAGTGCCCAGTACTGGTAGCCACGGGCTTCGAGTTCCGCGATGGTGCAAGGCGCGTAATTGGCGTGGGCGGCATTGCCTTCCAGCGCGGTGTGCAAGACACCAATATTGAACCAGCCCGCCACCGGATCGGGATAGGTGACGGCCAGGTTCTCATGGGTGGCCGCCTCCTTGAAACTGCGCCCATGCAGCGCCACCCGCAGTGCGGGCAGTTTGAACGTGGCGGGCTTGTTGCTGGGGAAACAATGCACATTGTCTGGCAGCACGAGCCTTTTGGTCATCTCGCTGTCGGCATCGTGGTTGCCAAAGAGGAGGTACACGGGAATGGCTGCCGTTTTCAGGCGACCCATCTGCTGCACGAAAAAGAGTCCGGTGTTGAAATCCTTCCAGCCCCCGTCGTACAAGTCCCCCGCGATGACCAGAAAATCGACCTGTTCCGCAATGGCTTCACTGACCAGGTTTTCCAGCGCATCGCGCGTGGCGGTGCGCAACAGCTGTGCTGGCGCATCCGGGTAGGTCGCAAGGCCGGTCAGGGGGCTGTCCAGGTGGATGTCAGCGGCGTGGATGAAGCGCATGGTGTGGTTCTGGTGTGGTGTGGCTTGGGTGCAGGAGGGTTGCAAAATGATAGCTGCTTGCGCACATCTGGCGGGCGGTGGAGGCTTTTTCTATTGTAGGCTGAGGGCTGCAGGGTGCCATTTGGGTGTTTTTTAACTTATTTGGTTATAAACTGGGCAAGATGTTTATCATGTCTCTTCCTGGGCGTGTGGCCTATGTCAAGATGACGCTCCAGGATGGTGCAGCTTGTAGCCCTTGTGTGGTGAGCGGGGGTGGCTATGTTTTTGGGAGTATTCTGGGACTTCAAACCAGACAGGGCAACTGGACACGGGAAAGGGCACAACTGGAGTTCCACCCAAGCGCTCACCGGCACATTACCCGTGGGAGGTTATGATCGCGCGCCCCTACGAAGTTTTCCCGCTGTTGTGCCCGATATGTGGTGGCCAAATGCATCTGATCGCATTCATCGCCAACATTGCAGAGGTGCGCAAAATCCTGGAACACATCGGCGTGGACTCCGTGCCCCCGCATCACCCCACCGCGCGTGGCTACCACTGTGGGATTGCGGCCTTTGGAGTTGGTAGCGTGGAAGGTTAGTGCGAGGGTTGCTGGGAATTTGAGAGCGACCTGCGCAAAATATTAGAGGACTACATGGTCAAGGAACTTCGCCCCCTCGGCACGCAGGCTACCCAATTCAGCTGAGAGGAAAAAGCATGAAGATGCTCCCTCTACGATGTGTCATCCGCATGTAACGTGTTATCTTTCGTCATAGTTGTTTTCGTAGCTACGTTTGAGATTCTTTTGTCAGGTGCATGGGATCCATCACAAACAGTGGTAGTTGTTTACGTTGCTCCGGAAAATTTTTTCTGAAAAACTGAGGGTAATAAAAGTAATGAAGATTGAAGAAGCTATCCAACATGCAATTGACGGCAACGCCTTACTTTTTTAGGATCCGGTTTTTCCAAAGGCGCCAAACCGCTAGAGGGAGTTGACTTTTTGACGGGGCGAGATCTCGCACGACGTCTTTACAGAGAATGTGGACTGGATACACCGCCTGATGACGACTTGTCGTTTGCTTCCCAAAAGTATCGCAAAAAAAATGGCAATGACAACAATCTGATTGCACTGCTCGAAAGACTATATACGGCATCAGAGGTTTCAAACTCGCACAAACGAATGCCGGAAATTAACTGGTCTTTTGTATACACGACAAACTACGACAATGTACTTGAATATGCCTATCAGCAAGGGAGGAAGAAACTGGTGCCCGTTACGTCGGAAAAAGACGGGCGCGATTATGTAATGAAGAGAAATGTTTGCGTTCATCTGAATGGCTACATTGACGACCTGACGCCAACAACATTAAACAATAGCTTCAAACTAACAAATGCAAGCTATTTGACTGAATCGTTCTTAGCTTCAAATTGGGCGTTTATGTTTCGTCGTGCGATAGAAACAGCGCGAGCTGTTTTCTTTGTTGGATATTCCATGTATGACTTAGATATTCGACGAATCATGTATCAAAGCACAACTTCAAAGGAGAAAACATTCTTCATCGAAAGACCAGGTCTATCTGAGGAAGAGTGCGCAGATCTTATTCAGTCTGAGTTCGGAACAGTGATGTCGGTTGGGCTCGAAGGGTTTTGGAGTTTGCATGACAAAGTTAAAGCTACATATGAACCAAAGCAACTCAACCGAATATTGCACGCATTTGATGAAATTGAAAGTGGATTGAGTGAGTATGGATTTCGGGATGACGATGTATTTGATTTGCTACTAAAGGGGCAGCCACGACGGGAGCATGTATTTGAACAGTTTGTTCATCCGAATACTGCACAAACATACTTCATTCAACGTCAAGAACACAATCGTGTCATCGATGCACTTAAGAATGAACAAAAGGATCTAATTGTTCATAGTGACATGGCCAATGGAAAAAGTGTCTTCCTTTTAGGAATCGCGTGTGACGCGATACGGCAAGGATATCGAGTGTTCTGGCTCAAGGATAGCGCAGAACAAATAGCGCAAGAAATAGATGTAATATCCGAACTACCCAGCAAAGTTCTTGTAATTATAGAGAACTACACCAGACGACTTGACGATATCCGTCACATCAATCTCAGGCGATCATCAACACTTTCTCTACTTCTATCTGCTCGGAGTTCGCTAAATGACTATGCGACTGACAATCTCCAAGAAATTCTAGGTGGCAGAAAAATTCTTCAACTTCGATTGGATTTCATTTATGAGATTGATTTGTTAAAGGTCTGCAATCTTCTAGACACATATAAATTGTGGGGCTTGCGCGATGCCTGGCCAAATTGGAAAAAGATGAAGTATCTAAAAGAGGATTGCTCTTCAGAATGGCGATCCATCCTTTTGGAAATTATTCGCTCGCCAGACGTTTTTGCGCGCTTTAGTCCACTATTCGAATCTTTTAAAGATAATACCGAATTATCTCAGATTTTGATTACAGCGTCGGCATTAAAGTTGCTGGGATTCACAGCCCCCTCGGAGGAAATGATTTCCAATTTATTAGGTAGCAATTATCTTTTTACACTTGATTTTCAACGCAATCCACTTATACAGCAAATTGCTTCTGTTAGTGGCCAAACGATCATTCCAAGATCCTCTGTACTTGCGAAATTTGGGCTCACAGAATTTGCTGATCCGAAGATAGTTGTCGAGACGCTCGTTCGAATCACAAAACGCGCTCATGATATCGCTACGGATTTTAACAATAATCTTTATTTTAATCTGTATCGAGACCTGGTGACATTCAGCCAATTGCAGGGAATGCTTCCAGAGAAGGGTAAGCGAGACCTGTTGATTCGTTTTTACGAATCAGTGAAAAATTTAAGTAATGCACAGAGTCACCCGCATTTTTGGCTTCAATATGCCATGGCTCGGTTGGCGTACGCAGATAAGGAAAATATCGACCGAGCGAAATATTTTTTAGACACTGCATACGCACAAGCGTCCAAGCGCCCGAATTATCACACGCGACATCTAGATAATGTGAAGGCTCGTTATTTGATTGAACATGCTAAGGTTCTCCCTTCAATTGTTGATGCGTTGTTGGAAATAAACGATGCACATGCCATCTTGCTTAAAGAGGCGCAAACAGAGAAAAACTCTGCACCATACAAAGTCGCACGCTTATATCTCTCATTCTTTAACGCGAGAAAGAATGAGTTGCCGGAAAACGGCTGGTTGTTATTGAAACGTAGTAGCACTCAATTATTAGAATATATTGAACGCCTTCCTGTCGATGAATTAGCAAACCCACATGTGACTTCATGTAAGGAAAATCTGGAAATTATATTGCAAGAGATTTTAGTGAAAAATTAATCTTACAAATCCCTGCACCTTCATTTCCATGGGCAGGCCGTCACCGCACTCGCGTATGGATTTTTCGGCGTTGACTGCCATCAGCCGCAGGCGCCGGTGTGCGTCCGAGCGCCGGATGCACTTGGCCAGTTCGGCATTCGTCTTGCAGCCGCTCAGGGTGAACAGGGGTGCCAGGCTGGCCTGTGTTTTTTGCAAGCACGCGCTGGCCTGCCCCAGTTTGCTTCTGATCCACCTGAATGCCCGCCAGGGCCTCGCGTTCCTGCTGTTGGGAATACTCCAGATCGATGGTCGCCGCAGCCATTTCCTTTTCTGATTCGGCCAGCGTTTTGGCTGCACTTTCCGCAAGCTCCGTCACCGTGCCCAGTTCGGCAAGCTGCACGCCCACCTCGCCCAACACACCCAGGTGCGGCTGGATGCGGCGCACGCGCTCCAGCAATTTGCGCCGGGACTGGATGGCCTTGTGCTGCTCTTTGGTTTGCGTGTGTGCGGCGTCCATTTCCGTCAGCCTGGCGTGGGCCTCGGACCAGTCACGGGTTCGGACTGTGGCCTTTTTCAGGGCCGCCGTGGCCTCATTCAGCGCATCGAGGTCCATGTAGTAACCCCGCGTGGCAGCCCTGCGCGGAGTCCACAGCTTGTCGGCTTCTTCTTCGAGCGCCTTGCGCACGCCGCCCAGACTGGCGATGCCTGCGGCGGATTGAAACAGAATCTGGCCCAGATCATCCGAGGCCGACAGGATGCTGTGCCCACCCTCAATCAAGCGGGCGTGGTCCAGGCCAAACATCTGGGTAAAAAAGGCCCGGTCCGTGGCGCCCAGAAAGCTCGCCAGCGCCCCTTCATCCAGCACGCCATCCTCCGGGGTGCGCAGGGTTTGCTTATTGCCCTTGGTGCGCACGAATGACAGGGTGTTTGCCAGGGTGTTGGTGGCGTGTGTAATTCGTGCACCGAGGCGCATTTCAGGCATGGGGTGCAAAAAACCATGCACCGTGTTTTTGGGAATGCCATACAGCAGGTCATGAATGGCGCTGCGGATGGTCGATTTACCGGCTTCGTTCGGGCCGACCAGCACATGAAAATCCCGCTCGGCGGTAGGAAAGGCCAGGGAGCGGTCGGTGAACAGGCCAAAACGGATCACATCCAGTTGCTCTATACGCATGATTCAAGCCTCCTGCGCTGCGACGTAGGCCAGCAAGGCGGGCGCGTAGAGAGCGACCAGTTCGCCAACCCTTTCCTGGTTGCCCTGGCGGAGGCCATCCAGCTCCGGGACTGCGGTGATGACTTCGAGCGGCAACCGACCCACCAGCGGCATCAGCTCGTCTTGCAGTCCTTGCAAAAACGCCGGGTCGGATGCGGCTTGCACCAGCAGTGCCTGTAATTCGGCCACCGCATCCGAGCGCGCGGCCACGTTGGCGGCAAGGGCATGTGCAAGGTTGGGGGAGCTTGTGTCGATGCGAATTTTTTCAATCCAGATGCGCTCGTTGCCCACGATGGCCGCTTGTGCCAGCACTTCGGCACGCAACTGGTGCTCCAGTCCAAAGAGCTGCCCATGCGCGGCACAAGCCCCGGTCAGGGTGACGCGCACCGCCAGGGGCAGCTCGCCCGCGCTGGCACACAAGGACTCCAGCGCGCGGCCCACCAACTGCACCGCCTCGGTCAAGGTATGGGCTGCAGCGACATCAACCGCCAGACTGTGCCAGCGCAGAACGTCCACGTGCAGGCGTTCGACCGCATCAATTTCCCGGTCCTGTTCCGTGCCCTGCGTGCTGACCAACAAGGCCCCACGCGGCCCGGCTTCGCGGATATGGCGCCCTTGCAGGTTGCCGGGGTACGCAATGGTGGAAGCCCCGCGCCAGACCCGGTGCTCATGCACATGCCCCAGCGCCCAGTACTGGTAGCCACGGGCTTCGAGTTCCGCGATGGTGCAGGGCGCGTAGTGGGCATGGGCGGCATTGCCTTCCAGCGCGGTGTGCAAGACGCCGATATTGAACCAGCCCGTATCTGTAATCGGATCGGGATAGGTGACGGCCAGGTTCTCGCGGGTTGCAGCATCCTTGAAACTGCGCCCATGCAGCGCCACCCGCAGTGCGGGCAGTTTGAAGGTGGCGGGCTTGTTGCTGGGGAAACAATGCACATTGTCTGGCAGCACGAGCCGTTTGGTCATTTCGCTCTCGGCATCGTGGTTGCCAAAGAGGAGGTAGACGGGAATGGCTGCGGTTTTCAGGCGGCCCATCTGCTGCACGAAAAACAGGCCGGTGTTGAAATCCTTCCAGCCCCCGTCATACAAGTCCCCCGCAATGACCAGAAAATCCACCTGCTCCGCAATGGCTTCACTGACCAGATTTTCCAGGGCATCGCGCGTGGCGGTGCGCAACAGCTGCGCTGGCGCATCCGGGTAGGTCGCAAGGCCGGTCAGCGGGCTGTCCAGGTGGATGTCAGCGGCGTGGATGAAGCGCATGGCTTGCTTTCTCAGAACGCGTTGGCCTCGGGGAAATGTAGCGGGGAAAAGGCACGTCCGGCACGGATGGCGCGCTGCTCGATTTCGTTGGCAGAGGGAATCCACGTTTTCAGTTCCAGGAACTGGAGAAAAGCGCGGGTGCTGATTTTGCGGCAGTTGTCCGGGAGCAAGAAGCAAGCGCGTGCGATTTTGTGATCCTCAAACAGGAAAACACCCGTTTGTGGCGGGGAGGCGAGGGCAAATTCGCTCATGACTTCCTGGATGGCTTGTTCGCCGAGGTGCGCCTTGCGGGCCGCAGGATTGTTTGCGTATTGTCCGCAAGTACGGGTCGGTAGAACGCGCAGGGTGTTGCGTTTGGCCCATTGTGCCAGTTTGTCGCTGGTGGGGGTCCGGTTACGGGTGACTTCGTGCAGGACCATGTCAACCAGCATGACAGTCCACCCGGGAGCGAACAATACATCCAGAGCGTCGGCATAAGCCAGAGTGATGAGCGGCCCGGCATCGGGCAGCAAGGCTATGTCGCCGGGGAGCATCAGTTGGTGGGCAAGTCGGCGAGTTGGCCGACCATTTGCCGGGTGGAACTGTCGGGGAGTCGCGGCATGGGCAGCCGGGCCTGGGCCATGAGCAGAAAAAGGTCTTCGTCGCTGTCAATGCCCAGCGCCTGCATGGCGGTTCGATAGTCGGTGCGGCCCAGCGAAAAGTCGCACAGTACGCGGAAGTTCTGGTTGTTGCCGGTCTCGGCTGCTTCGAAGGTTTCAACCAGATAGCGCAACTCGGCATTGAACAGGGCATTGACCGAAGTATCCGTCTTCGCGGCGATGATTTTGGCGCGCCTGAGCAGGTCACGTTCGACGGAACCTGTGAAGTTGACGGTGGTAGCCATGACTCCCTCCTCGATAGAGCACCCAATATCGCATGAGAACACATAAACAAGTGTATCACGCAGTTCTGTGGGACAAGTCCCCCGCGATAACCTTATTAACTGTTTCGGTTATAACCTGGGCATGGAAAAGCACAAACCGCATTACCGGCTAGTTGACATTCAGACTATCGTTGCGCGCGATGGCCTGCTTGTATTTACCGCCACGGCCTTGTTCAATCGACTGGCAATGGGTCTATCCGATGCGGATTTGCTTGGCGCCATTGCGGGTATGAAGCCCGCCATGTTTCAAAAAAGTATGACCACCTACCGCAATCACACGATCTGGCAGGATGTTTACCACGTCCCTTTGCCTGATGGGCGTGTGGCCTACGTCAAGCTGACGCTCCAGGATGGTGCTGTCGTTGTTCAGTTCAAAAACCAGGAGGACTAAGCCATGAACACAAAATCTTGCGCTGCCTGCGGAAGTGCTGCAATGGTGCGCGCTACACGCGATACAACAAAGAACTACAAGGGCGAACCAATCACAGTCCCGGCGGTTGACGGCTGGCACTGCCCGGAGTGCGGCGAGATTGAATTTGTCACCGCAGAGGGCGCAAAGCGCTACAGTGATGCGGTAGGCGCGGCAATGGATGCCATCCATTCAGCCAAGCAAGCCGCCGAACTGCGCGCCACACGCAAGCGTCTGGGTCTCAAACAGGCCGAGGCCGCTGCCATCTTTGGCGGCGGGGTCAATGCGTTTTCCGAGTACGAACGCGGCATCCGCCAGCCATCCAGATCGACGCTGCTGCTATTGCAACTGCTGGACCGTCACCCTGAGCTGTTGAACGAGGTGCGCCAGTTTGCACACATTGGCGCTTGAACGCCAGTATCTCGCCGCTCTGCCGGGAAATAAGTCGGCCCGGTGAACCGCTAAAATCCGCGCGTTGGTTCTCGTAGCGTGGTTCACATGCTGCAGTTCAAAGGGAAGCAGGAGGGTTTGCCGTGCGCGGTCGGCCTAACCTGCGCTGCCCCCGCAACGGTCAAGTGGACGAATCCTGTAAATCCTGTAAATCCTGTATTTCCTGATTCAGCTGCCAGTCACAGCCACTGGGTGTTTTGAACACACACCTGGGAAGGCTTGGCAAGTTGTTCCACCAGCCCGGATACCTGCCAACACGGTGGTTGTACGCCTTCGATAGCTGAAGGGGTGTGCAGCCGTGACGCCCATGCGCTGTCGGGGAAGACGGCGAGGGCATTTGTTTTGATGGTTCCTCCTGTTATGAAATCCTGCATTCCTTGCACGCGCCTGGCTGTATTGCCTTTCCTGCCTTTGGCCTTGTCCTGCGCTTTTCCCGCGTTCCCTGCCCTTGCCCAGTCCGCTGCGCCCACGGTCGTTTTGTCCGAGCGCGTTGTGACCGCCAGCCGTGTGGCCACACCGATTACCGATGTGATTGCCGACGTTTCCGTCATTGACCGCGTCCAACTGGAGCAAGCGGGCCAGTCCTCGCTGCGCGATGTGCTGGCCAGCCAGGCTGGCGTCCAGATCGCGCCCAGTGGCAGCTACCGCTCCAACACCGGCTTATTTTTGCGCGGCGCCTCATCCTCCCAGACGCTGGTGCTGGTGGACGGCATGCGCGTGGGCTCGGCCACATCCGGCGGCGCTGCACTGGAAAATCTGCCGCTGGAGCGCGTCGAGCGCATCGAAATCCTGCGCGGTGCGGCCTCGGCCCTGTACGGACCCGACGCCGTGGGCGGCGTGATCCAGATATTCACGCGCGCGCCCAGCAAGAACCTGGAAGCCTTGACCAACATCGGCCTGGGCAGCGACGGCCAGAAGCAAGCTGGCGCATCCATCCGGGGCAGTACGGGTGCCGATGGCACTACAGGTGCTATTGGCTACAGCCTGGGCGTATCGCGTGAAATGGCAACGGGCATCAGCGCGATTGCCACGCCGGCTTCGCTCTACTACAACCCCGACCAGGACGGTTTTGATGCCACCAGCGTGGATGCCAAACTCAGCGCCCGCATCCACCGCGACCACAGCCTGCGCCTGGCCTTGCTGCGCAGCGATACCAACTACACCCTTGACGCCACGCCCTTTCCCAATCCACTGGGCCTGACGGCGCTAACGGCCGATGCGCGCGCCAAGTCTGGTTTGAACAATGCCACCCTGCAGTGGAGCGCGCAGTGGCAGCAAGCCTGGCGCTCCACCCTCACCCTGGGGCACAGCGAAGACCAGTCACTGGGCGACTACTTTCGTATCAGCGACGGTGCCTCCGGCGGCGCCACCCGGTTCAACACGCGCCGCAGCCAAGTCAGTTGGCAAAACGACATCAGCCTGGACAAGGACGTGCTTTCGCTCATACTGGAAAACCGCAACGAGAGCGTGGACAGCAACACCGCCTACACCGAAACCAGCCGCGATGTCCGCAGCGCCTTGGTGTCCTATGCCTTTAACCGCCCGGTCTGGAACGTTCTGGCGGTGGTGCGTAATGACGACAACTCGCAGTTTGGCAACGTCAACAACTGGTCGCTTTCCGGCGGCTACCGCATCACCAACGCCTTGCGCGCTGTGGCCAGCGCGGGCAGCAGCTTTCAAGCGCCCAGCTTCAACCAGCTCTACTACCCCAGCTTTGGCAACCCGGCCCTGCAGCCACAGCGCAACCGTGCCAGCGAGGCGGGTCTGAAGTACCAGCGGGACAATGTTTCGCTGGGCGCTGTGGTCTACCACAACGATATTCAGGGCTTCATCGTGCCCTCGACCAATGTGCAAAGCTCCAGGGCGGCGCTGCGTGGCGTCACGCTCACGGGCGACGTGCAGCTGGACCATACCAGCTTGAGTCTGGCGTATGACTACGCCGATCCACGCTCCTACTCCAGTAATTCCAGCGTCTCTGCACAAGACGACCTGCGTCTGGTGCGCATCGCACACCATGTCCTCAATGCGCGCGTGACCCGGCAACTCGACGCTGCCGTGAGCGTGTTTGGCGAACTGCGGCTCTCCACCGACCGCGAGGACAACAACCTGGCGTTCAGCGGGCGCGACCTGCTGCCGGGCTACACCTTGCTCAACGTGGGTGCTAACTGGAAGCTGCGCAAGGACTTGTCGCTGCTGGCACGCGCCAACAACCTGACCGATGCGCAGTACATGCTGGCCAACGGTTTTTCCATGCCGGGGCGCAACCTGTTTGTGTCCCTGAACTGGAACCTGTAACGGTGTCGGTGTCCACGTCCACGGTCTGTCGCAGCGAATTGATCCTGGGCGGCCAGAAAAGCGGCAAGTCGCGCCGCGCCGAAATGCTGGCCCGGAGCTGGTTGGCGGCGTCGCCCGGTCATCGCGCCGTGCTGATTGCCACCGCCCAGGCTTGGGATGACGAGATGCGCGCGCGCATTCACCGCCACCAGCAAGACCGCGCCCTGCGCGTGCCGGGCATGGTGACGGCGGAAGAGCCGCTGGCCCTGGCCGAAGCGATTGGTCGGTACAGCCAGCCCGATACGCTGGTGGTGGTGGACTGCCTGACGCTGTGGCTCACCAATCGGCTCATGCCCGCCGATTCTGCGCAAAATCAGCCGCTATCCCCTGTGGATCGTGCGGACACAGCTACTTTTTTGGGAGTAATCGGCACAACGCCCGGCCCTTTGGTGCTGGTCGGCAACGAAATCGGGCTGGGCGTGATTCCCTTGGGGGAACAGGTACGCGCCTTTATCGATGCCCTGGGCCAGCTCAACCAGGACGTGGCGCGGCGGTGCCAGCGCGTCACGCTCATGGTGGCTGGACTGCCCCTGACGGTAAAGAAGGCATTCGCTAGCCACACTGGTAGACTTGTGCAAACTGGCATTGACTTATCGGCAGAATGACTTCACTTTATCGCGGCTCGTTGAAACACAAGGATCGCCCAAGCACGGGGCGCAAAGGTACGCTTTGCCCCGAGTGGACGCATACCGCTATTGATAGTGGATTTAACGGTGACCCATTCAATCATCCATGGGATGAGACCGTGGCGCACCAACTGTTCAACAGCGCAACGGTTTGGACCGATGGGCGATATTTTGCAACCGCACGGGGGATTGCCTTCGAGGCAAAACCAACGAGGGATGGCTCATGGCATGGTTTCCCCGTCCCTTGGGAAAGCGTACCGCCTTCGATCCTGAATCAATGGCTTCGGGAGAAAAAGGTGTCGGGGCGAGAAATCAGGCTGTACAAGCAGAGCGATAAGAACGACATTCGCTGGGCTTTGGATAGCGACGAACCATGAACAATTTCATTCGCTTTGGTGCTACCGAGCAATTCGAGATCGCCGCAAAATGGTCCAAAGACACCGAAACACGCGACCACCTGCCGTTGGCAGAAGGCTGGTCCACCGGCGAACTGCGCATCACGGTTGGCCGTCAGGTGCTGACGGAATATCGCTTCCGTGGCGAACTTTGCGACCATGTGTCGTGGTATCTGTCGCCGGTCATCGACTGGTTTGTCCGCAACTGGACCTGGCTTTTCCATGAGGAAAGTTTTGCCTGGCCGGACAAGTCCGGGCAACCTGCTGCCGTGGCAACGCTTTTTGCGCTGGAGAGAACCATCGCCTCGCCCGATGAAACGGATCGCAAGGCGTATCAGGCGATCCATGCCTGGTGGAGTCGGCATGCGTTGCGGGCAGCGGATTCCAGCGCCATTTATCCGGATATTTATTTTCGTCGCGTTGCGGATGACATCGAGATTTCCTGGCTTGCCCGCCAGCCCGTGTACGCACCGGCTGATTTTTTCCTGACACTTGTTCCTGGCTATGCGCTGCTACCGGTCAGCGCCGTCGCCAAACCGCTTTGGCAATTTCTGGAATGGGCGACACAATCCGCACCGGCAACGAACGATGCCGACCAAGCCGTCATTGCCGATCTCAAGAATCGATTTGTCCAGTTGCAGGAGACACCGATTAGCCAGATGGAGCAGCGGTACGTCAGCGCACGAATTCACTACCTGCTGGATGAGATACGAAAATCTACCGGCTTTGTGACGGACCAGAAGCTTGCCGTCGGCCTGCCTGTGATCGAGGCGCTCGATTCTGCGGTGTTGATGTTTGGTGGCTTGAACGTAGACCTGGAGCAATCCGACCTGCGGCGCATTATGGGCTTTCTTGCCGCCCAGCAAGGCCAGGCTGAATCCACTGCGCTGTCCGCCCTGGTGAATAATCCGGACAGCGTAGCGTGGTCCCTGCCTCATCAGGAAGGCTACCGACTCGCCGAAGATTGTCGCTATGAACTTGGCATTGCGCCTGATCAGGTGCTTGTCGATATGCAAGCAGTTTTGGCCGAACTGGGCATCAAGGTGGTGGAGGAGGCGTTCGATACAAGCGCTATACGTGGTGTGGCCGTCGCGGGTAGTGGCTTCGCTCCGGCAATCCTCGTCAATACGACCAGCTTTTACAACAACAATGAAGCAGGCAAACGATTCACCCTGGCCCACGAGTTGTGCCATATTCTTTACGACCGGACGAGAGCCAGAAAGCTTTCGCATGTGAGCGGCCCATGGGCAGCAGCCCGCACGGAAAAGCGAGCCAATGCTTTTGCCGCGATGTTCCTTGCACCACCTTCCGCCATCCGGCAGAAGTTTGTCGATGGTGCAATCAGCACCGGGGCGGTTCGTGTCTTGGCTGGCGAGGTGGGAATGGGGGTTACTGCATTGGTCGAACATTTGTACAACGTTGACCTGATCAACGATAGCGAACGGGAACAGCTGCGGCAAATCCGGAGTTAACCGAACGGGTCAGGAGGCACGCGACCTCCGCTTATCCCGCATGACTGCCTCTGAGCGTAAAGGATGCAGCGTGAAGCCACCCGGCAGCCCCGTATACTCCTTACCATAAAGTAAGGCATCGCAAAGGAGTCCCCTGTGACCAGTGCAACACTTACGTCCAAAGGACAGATCACCATTCCCGTTGAGGTCCGCAATGCGCTCAAGTTGGAAACAGGGGATCGCGTGGAGTTCGTGCAGATTGCGCCGGGTCGCTACGAATTTGTGGCGGCTACCAGCGAGGTGACGGCGTTGAAGGGTTGTCAGCAGCTGAATAATTTATGGACAAATATAGCCAAAGATGCTATAGTTGCGCCATGAAATTAAGCGTATGGGCCGAGCTGCAAGGAATAAGCTACAAAACCGCATGGCGCATGTGGAAGGCCAAGACATTGCCAGTCCCTGCGCATCAGCTTCCAACAGGAACGGTAGTGGTGGATGCCAAGCCCAAAGTAAATGGTGTGGCGCTTTACGCCAGGGTTTCCAGCAGCGACCAAAAGAGTGACCTTGATCGTCAATTGTCACGTCTTACGGAATACGCCATTGCCAACAAAATGACCATTGTCGATGCAGTCAAAGAAGTAGGCTCCGGCCTCGACGGACACCGCAAAGGCATGATGCGGCTCCTGGCCAGCACTACAGCGCAAACCATCCTGGTTGAACATCGGGATCGGCTCATGCGTTTTGGATTTGAGTATGTCGAATCTGCGCTTTCGGCCCAGGGACGCAAGTTGCTTGTCATGGAGTCCGAGGAAGTGACCGATGACATTGTGCGCGACCTGCACGAAGTGATTGTTTCGATGTGCGCCAGACTCTACGGCAAGCGCTCGGCCAAGAATCGGGCACAGAAAGCACTCGATGCCATGCAAGAGGCAGTGCATGAGTGAGCGCCCCATCTTCACCTACCAGACGCGCCCTGAGCTGACGCCAGAACAGGCGGCTATCCTGGACGCTTACGCCGCTTTGTATGGACAGGCCGAGCGCGGTCTGTTCGCGGCGATCCAGGCTGGCGACTCGCTCAACGACCTCAAACGGGAATTTCAGCCTCGGTTTGGCATCTCTGCGCGCCAGTTCAATGCGATACGCATAGGACTTGAAGGCAAGATCGACTCGATCAAGGAACGTCGCCCAGAACTGATTGCCGAGGCCGAAAAGCGTATCCGCAAAGCGTCCAAGGTTGTCGCAAGACTGGAGACGAAGGCACCTGGTTCCAACAAGCTGCACCAGAAGAAACGGCGCTTGGCAACACTGCAAAACCGGCTCGCGGCACTCAAGGCCGACGAGAAGGCTGGTACCGTGCGCCTGTGCTTTGGTAGCAAAAAGCTGTTTCATGCACAGTTTGATCTCGATGCCAATGGCTATGCCAACCATGACGAATGGAAGGCTGATTGGAGCCGGGCGCGGTCCAGTCAGTTCTTTGTCCTGGGCAGTCAGGATGAAACGGCAGGATGCCAAGGCTGTCAGGCAACGCTAGCGCCAGATGGGACGCTGAATTTGCAACTGCGCCTGCCCTTGCGCGTGGCGCAAAACGGCAAGCATCTGAGCATCCCTGGCGTTCGCTTTGCTTACGGACAAGAACAGATTGTTGCTGCATTGGGCAGCAGTAAACGCATTCACAGCACAACCAAAGACGGTAAGCCAATTGTCAAACGGATCGGTACGGCGCTGAGTTACCGCTTCGTTCGAGACGACAAAGGCTGGCGGATATTTGTCAGTGTCGAGGCGCGAGCAGTCGAACAGGTTTCCAGGCAAGAACTTGGGGCCATTGGCATTGATGTCAATGCCGACCATCTGGCTGTGTCGGAAACGGATCGTTTTGGCAACCTGATTGGCACGCGGCGTGTTGATCTCATCACCTACGGCAAGACACAAGACCAGGCCAAAGCGCTCATTGGGAATGCGGCGGTATCCATTGCAGCCCAGGCACAGGCTGCGGGCAAGCCCATTGTGCTGGAGATGCTGAACTTCCAGAAGAAAAAGGCTGAACTGGAAACCACCGATCCCAAGCAGGCGCGACTCCTATCTTCGTTTGCCTGCAACAGGGTGGCTTCAAGCATCAAGGCGGCGGCATTTCGTGCAGGCATTGAAGTCATCGAAGTCAATCCGGCGTATACGTCGGTCATCGGGGCGGTCAATTACGCCCAGGCAAAAGGCATTTCCGTACATCAGGGCGCGGCTTACGCCATCGCCCGTCGAGGATTGGGATTGTCCGAACGTTCGACCGTGCGGGTGGGCCTTGTTCCAACCCGCAACGGCGGCTATGTCACCTTCGCCCTACCTGCAAGGAATCGGGCGAAGCATGTGTGGTCGTTCTGGTCGAAGGTCAGGACAAGTCTCAAAGCGGCGCATGTAGCGCACTTCCGGTGTGGAGCGCATAAAACCGCTCCCACCACCTCTCCCGCTCGCAAGTCCGGGAGTGTGTCCTATCTGGAATTCCACGGCGCGATCCCGTGGCGCGAATCGTTCCCAAAACTGTTCGGGGAACGTCTGGCCGGATGTCCCGTTTTAGCGATGGGACATTTGTCTATGGTTTTAGGAACGGCATGTTTGGCAAACCCCAAAAGACAGTCTCCATTGAGGAAATGACTTTTGATGTTGGCGCGTCCAGGCACGCTGGCATGACGCTAATACTTTGATTCCTTTGATTCCTTTGATCCCTTTGATTTTCAAGGTACCTCCATGCAGATAGAACCTCCAGCGGCAAGCGCAGCGCTGGCCATGCTGGTCGCCCTGGCCGTGGACCGCTGGCTGGGTGAGCCGCCACTGCGCTGGCACCCGGTGGTGTGGCTGGGCAAGTACCTGGGCCGCACGGGTGATTGGGTGCAGCGCTACGCGCACCAGGAGACATCGATCCGGGACTTACAGGCATTCTGGCTTGCAGCCCTTGTGTGGTTAGCGGGAGTAGCTATTGTTTTGGGAGTATCCTGGGGGCTTCAGACCGCCTTGCTGGCACTGCCCTGGTGGGCTGCCGGTGTGTTGCTGGGCTTGCTGCTCAAACCCCTGCTGGCCTGGGCCATGCTCAAAAACGAAGTACTGGCGGTGGAGACGGCGCTGGGGCAATCGTTGATGGCTGGGCGCGAGCGTCTGCGCTGGCTGGTCAGCCGGGATGTGGCTGCTTTGGACGCCACCCAGGTGCGCGAGAGCGCGATTGAGACGCTGGCGGAAAACCTCAACGACTCGGTGGTTGCGCCGCTGTTCTGGTTTGTGCTCCTGGGCCTGCCAGGTGCGGCACTGTTTCGCTTTGCCAATACTGCCGATGCCATGTGGGGCTACCCCGGCGTCCACCAGGGTGCCAACTGGGCCTGGGCTGGCAAATGGGCGGCGCGCGCCGACGATGTGCTGGGCTGGGTGCCCGCGCGTATCACCGCACTGCTGCTGGCGCTGGTGGCGGGCGGCTTGTCCCTGGCGCGCCTGCGCTACGAGGCAGGGCGTACCCCGTCCCCCAACAGCGGCTGGCCCATGGCCGCCATGGCGCTGGCGCTGGGTGTGCGCCTGGGCAAACCGGATGGTTACGTGCTGCACGCAGCGGGCCACAATGCGCTGGAGCAGGATACCGCCCGTGCCATTGCTTATGCGTCAAAAGCGCTCCTATCGCTCATAGCCCTTGTACTCATTGCGCAGGCAGCTCTTGTATTGATAGTGATTGCCAGGCTGCCATGATGAACAGCCCTCCCCCACGCCTGCACGGTGGCTCCGATGCCCTGGGCGTGCCACGCTTTGATTTTTCCACCAACAGCAATGCCTGTGGACCCTGCCCGCAGGCACTCGCTGCCGTGCAGCAAGCGGATGCCACGCGCTACCCAGACCCGCGCTATACGGTTTTGTGTGCACACCTGGCCGATTTCCACGGCGTGGAGCCTGGCCGTATCCTGGTGGCCGGCAGTGCCAGCGAGTACATTTTCCGCATCACGGCCTGGGCGGCGCGGCGTGGCGGCACACGGGTCTGCGTGCCGCCGCATGCCTTTGGCGACTACGCGCAGGCGGCGCGTGCCTGGGGCCTGGAGGTGGAGCATGACGTGCCGGATGCCGATCTGGTGTGGTGCTGCGAGCCGTCCAGCCCGCTGGGCGGCGCGCACAGTCCGTGGCCGGATGCGGGTACTGCCACCGTGGTGCTGGATTGTGCCTACGTGCCGCTGCGTCTGAGTGGTGTTTCCAGCTGGAGTGATGCGCAGCGCAACCGCGTCTGGCAATTGTTCTCCCCCAACAAGGCGCTGGACTTGACCGGCGTGCGCGGTGCCTATGCGATTGCCCCCGAGGCAGCACAGACCGATGTGCAGGCGCTGGAGGCGCTGGAGGCGCTGGCGCCGTCCTGGCCACTGGGTGCGCACGGCGTGGCGCTGCTGCAATCCTGGGTGCAGCCGGGGGTGCAAGCCTGGCTGGAACAAAGCCGTATCACGCTGCGCCAGTGGAAAGCGCGCCAGCTGGAGCGTCTGGGCCTGCGTGGCTGGAACTGCCTGCCCAGCGAAACCAACTTCTTCTGCGCCCAGCCCCCGCTGCCCCAGGACATAGCCATGGCCATGCCACAATGGCTGGATGCGCTGCGCACACAGCACGGTATCAAGCTGCGTGACGCCACCTCCTTTGGCCTGCCCGGCTGGGTGCGGCTGGCGGTGCGGGAACCAGCGGCACAGGATGCATTGATTTCCTCCCACAACCTTTTTTTATGAATATGTACAACAACCTGCCCCACCTGACGGACATCACCGACCCGTTGCTAACCCAGGCCTTGCAGCATAAGCTGAACAACAAGACCAAACCATTGGGGTCGCTGGGCCGTCTGGAAGACCTGGCGATCCAGCTCGGCCAGATTCTGGGGACGCAAAGTCCAGTGATCAACCAGCCGCAAATGGTGGTGTTCGCCGCCGACCATGGGCTGGCGGCGCGCGGCGTGTCGGCCTTTCCCAGTGATGTGACCTGGCAGATGGTGGAGAATTTTCTTGCCGGTGGCGCCGCCATCAGCGTACTGGCGCGCCAACACAACCTGGCGTTGACCGTGGTGGATTGCGGGGTCAAACACGACTTTCTGCAAGGCCTGCCAGCGGGTGCGACACGACCGGGCTTGCAAGTGCGCAAAAGCGCCTGGGGTACGGGCGACTCCAGCAGGGGACCCGCCATGACCCAGACTGAGTGCGCGCAGGCCGTGGCGCAGGGCCAAACATTGGTACGGGAGTTGCCGGGTAACGCGCTGCTGCTGGGTGAGATGGGCATTGGCAACACCTCGGCTGCCTCACTGCTGCTGGCCAAGCTCACCGGCTTGGACATTGCCCGCTGCACCGGCGCCGGTACCGGACTCGATGCCCAGGCCGTACAACGCAAGACCGCCGTGCTGCGCGAGGTGCTGGTGCAGCATGCGCGCGTGCGTGCACCGCTGGACGTGCTGGCTGCCATGGGCGGGCTGGAAATTGCCACCATGGTGGGGGCCGTGCTGCAAGCCGCGTTGGAACGCCGCGTGGTGGTGGTGGACGGCTTCATTGCCACCAGTGCCGTGCTGGTGGCGCACGCGCTGCAGCCGCTGGTGTTGCAATGCTGTGTGTTTGCCCACCGTTCGGGCGAGCGCGGTCACGAGTTCATGCTGCAGCATCTGGGCGTGCAGGCCCTGCTGGATATGGGTCTGCGCCTGGGCGAGGGTTCCGGTGCGGCCCTGGCCTGGCCACTGCTGCAGTCGGCCTGCGCCATTTTGCGTGACATGGCGAGTTTTGCATCTGCCGGGGTGTCGGAGAAGACACCCGAAGCCAAAGCCCTGGCTTGACGCTGTGGCCCAGGTGCTGCGCCACTTCATTCAAATGCTACGAATAAAATAGCTGTTCTCGCACGTCCCATAAGGCTTAGGCATCGAAAACGCTCAAAACGAGGCTACTGATCGCCTGTATACCCTGATTAAATCGGCAAGAATAGATTAAGCGGATGATCCGCCATCGGTTCAAAGCCATAGCGCTTGTAGAAATCGACTGCAGCTGGCTTTGCATTGACAACCAGGCCCACGCCACCGACCTCACTCGCGATAAAAACCAGCACGCTTTGTCCTCATGTAAAGAGACTGTGCCTGAAGAAATTTTTCATTGCGCGGCGGTGGGTTTTCCAACATCTCCATCAGCCGCAACGATTCCCGGCGAGTGAGGACGATTGTGGATTCACTTTCAATAACCTTATCCGCTTTTTCCAGCGCAACCACCCCATCCCCAGGTTGAATGGGCCGCAGCGCCTCACCGGTGGTGACATCGCTCATATCGAGCGTCCCAAGTTGGCTGCGCAAAATGCTCATGCTGAATTCCTTTCAGTGGTAATCGACAATTTCGACATCAAAGGCATCGCTGCCCTCAGAGCGGAAGCACACGAGCCATTGGTCGTTAATGCGAATGTACTTTAGTGGCGTCATTTCAATTTGCGGCGGAGCGGCTCAGTACGTTTCCGTTACCCGTTGGCCATTCTTCCGCCAACTTCAAAACGGTTTGTACCAGTTGTTCGCTTATGAAAACCGGGCTGGCTGCAATTTGTTCGATCAAGGGTGCAATGTGCGGAACAAGGCCTGATCGCTTGGCATGCAGCAACACACCGAGCGACCCAATGGTTCTGATCTGGTTGATTCTTGCCACCTTGCGTCCCCGTCGGTCATCAATCAGCAAGTAATCAGCTTGTTCTGCCTTGTACAGAAGCATTGCCTGAGTTTCTCCAGCATCGGCGTAGGCATCCAGATACACAAAATGTTGCATATCTACTGACCGAACTTTGCCCCGCAAATACGTTAGCAACCGCACAGATTGTGGTTTATCGAAGACTGTCACTTCAGAAAACACCGCTTGTGGGACAAGAACGGTGCCGAAGAGAGTGTCCAAAAGTGACAAACTGTCACAGGCCGCCAGTGCGATCAATGCGGAAGCATCCGCAACCAAAATCATGGCGTATTCAACCCGGCCAGTTCTTCCAATAGTTCTTCGCGCGTGATGTCGATAACGGCAATCTGGTTGCTTTTGCATAGCGCCATGAAGCCGTACAAATCAAGTCCCGCAAGTTCTGCCGCCTTGGCCAGGGTGACGCGCTCGCGCTGGTAGAGCCACAGGGCATAAGCCGATGCGACTTCCTGCTGAAGCTCTGCCACGGATTGCAGCGCGACAAAATCGTTGGGTAATTCAAGAGCGATTTGCATGACAATGTTCCAAAAAATTCGCTACCCACTACCCGCCGCCCAACAAAGCACGTACCTTCTGGGCCAGTGCTTCAAAGTCCTCTGCGCCACGGCAATGCGGCGCGTACAGGCAAATGGGCTGGCCCACGCCAAAGGCTTCGGCCAGCTTGATGTCGTTGCGGATGCCCGGCAGCCCCCGCTCGGCACCAAATTCATTGACTACCTTGCCGGAGGTATCGCGGTGTTGCCGAATGTGCTCGGCGAGCATGGTGGGCAGAAAACCCAGCAGTTTGAGTGTTCGGTTCTGTTTGGTCATGATGGGAAACAGCGCCCGCACCAGTTGGCGCAATCCGTCAAAAGACAAGGGATGCGGAACATAAGGCACCAGGACGCGGGTGGCGGCCAGCAGCGCGTTCATCAGCAGCGCATCCATCGAAGGGGGTGTATCAATCACGATCAGGTCAAAGCGGTTTTCGAGTGCCTCGTCCGCAATGGCGCGGCGCAGCTTTGTGTCGTCGCGCACTCCACTGCCGTGGTCAAAGCGTGGGTCACTCGGTGCGAGCCACAGAGTTGGCAGAGCGGTGGGCACGATGGCGGTGCCAAGCTGTACATCCGCATTGGTGAAAAGATCGTGTACCGTTGGCATGCCTTGCGTTGGTGTCAAGCCCAGCCCCACGGCGCAATGGCCTTGAGAATCCATGTCGATGAGCAACACGCGCAACCCCTGCTGGGCCAGCGCAGCAGCCAGATTGACGCTGACGGTCGTTTTGCCCGTTCCGCCTTTGCGGTTTGAAATGGCCAGAATGTGCATCATGGGGCTTGGGCTCCAAACGTAAAACGTAGTCAAAAACAGTGGATGGGAACGTGCGGAATTTAACCGATCAATAGACTGCGGGCGCCGGGCACCTTTGCCGCTTTGCGGTCGAATGTAAAAAATGGTAGCGCCTCACGCTTACGGGACAAGGCCAAATGCAGATATTCACCAAAATCTGCACTGCCGTCCTCGTAATCTACCAACGCCTGCTCCAGGGCATCCTCGGACTCGAAACTGAATTCGACCAGTGCCAACAAGGCCGACAGTGTTGTAATGACTTGCGTCTTGCTCTGGCTGAGCTTGGATCGCAACACCCATTCCAACTCCAGTACAACGGTAATCGGGACAAAAAGCAACGCGCCCTTTTGGGCATGATGGGCCAAAAGCCGATCCACCGCCTGTGCTTGTAATGCGTCATCTTGCGCCACCAGCCGCACCAGCACATGGGTATCGACGGAACCTGCAAGCATCAGGGTCTCATTTCTTCGATGGACAGTCGTTTGCCTTGTGGCACCTGCACGATGCCTTTCACATCCGCCGCTGTCTTGTTTTTGACGCGAACAAAGAGGCGGCCATCCGCGAGCACATGCCATACCAGGCGCGTGCCGGGAACGCTGCCAATAGCCTGCCTGATTTCAGCCGGTACCGTTGTCTGGCCCTTGGCCGTGATGGTCGATTCGGTCATAGCTTTGCCTTACGTTTGCAAAATGGTAAGGATATGGTATCTGCCCGCACCACATCGGGCAAGGTATTTTTAAGCTACTACCCACTACCCCGTACCAGCCGTAGTCGGAAGTTTGACCAGCACACAGCAGCCCTTCCCCGGAGTGCTCTGCACACACAGTTCTGCGCCCAACTGGCGCGCCCTCTCGTGCATCCCCAACAGACCCAGTCCCCGGTGGACGGATGGACTGTCGAGCGCAAAACCCCGACCATCATCGCCCACTTTGAGTTCCAGGCGATCTAGGTAAATATGCAGACTAATCTCGATTGCGTGAGCCTGCGCATGGAGCACCGCATTGGTCAACGCCTCTTGCGCAATCCGGTAGAGCGCACGCTCCAGCGGACCGGTCAGTACGGGCAAGGTCTGCGGCAACACCGCTGTGATGCGCACATTGCTGCGCGTTGACAGTTCGGCTGTCATGGCCCGTAGCGCGCTAACCAGACCCAATTCAAGTGCGATCGGGCGCAAGGCGCGGCTGATGTCACGCGTCGATGCAACGCCCTGTTTGACCAGTTCGTACATCCTCTGCGCCGATGTTGGCGCAATGGCGGCAATCAGGTCGATTTCGAACTTGAGGGCCGCAAAAGTCTGACCCAGCTCGTCATGCACGTCACGCGCCAGCTCGACGTGGAGCGCATCCATTTCATCCTGTTGGCGCAGAGCAAAGTGGAGCAAACGCTGTTGTGCATCCTGCAAGGCCGCTTGTGCCAGTCGCCGCTCTGTCACATCACTGAGCACCACCAGCAGGACCGGCTCGCCATCTTGGCTTTGCGCCGCTGTTGCCTCCAGCCGTGCCCAAAACTCGGCGGCACCGCGCTTCATCATGCGTAGTTCGCACGAACGGGATTCACCGATAGAGCGCAATTTCCGGTGCATATGGTAGTAAATGTCTTGATCGGCCTTGACGATGAACCCTGAAATTGGCTGCTTGAGCAAGGCGCTTCGCGACACGCCGAACAATTTGGTAGTCGATAGATTGGCTTCAAGAATCAGCCCTTTTTCGCTGACAGTGAAATACCCCACCGGGGCCAAATCATAGAGTTCGAAAAAGCGCGCCCTGGAGGCTTCCATGGCCATGTTGGCGTGGCGCAGTTCGTCGCCCTGCATCTCAAGCTCAATCTGGTGCACGCGCAGCTCATGAATCAGTTGCCTGGTGGCCTGTGGCGTTAACGCATCCAGCCTTTCACCCGAGCCTTCCTGAAAGCGCGTTTGCGCCCGCTGGCGCAGCGTGGATACTTGTGGGGCTGCCAAGTCAGCGGCATTTGCAGTTGGCATCTTGGTTGCTTTGCGGGTCATGAGGCAAAATCTTTGGCGTGGTCGCGACTTTGATTTGAAGAGAAAAAACCCTGAATCCAGCGTCAGAAAAGCGTTAATAGCTGCCGGTTTAATAGCAATTGAAAAACCCAGGCTTACTTCAGCCCGTATTGCATTCCCAGTTTAATCAGGTCTGCGGCGTTGGTAACTTGCATCTTCTGCATCAGTCTGATCTTGTGGGTGCTGACGGTCTTGATGCTCAGGCCAAGGTCTGCGGCGATTTCGCCAACACGCTGGCCGCGGCACAACAGGGCCATCACTTCTCGCTCTCGCCGGGTCAAGGCCGCATCCCAGGCGTGATGGTATTTGCGCTCCGGTTTGATGACGATGGACGCAACCAGGTTGGGGTCGAGAAAACGACGCCCCTGGCTAGCGTGGTGGATAGCCTCTTGCAACACTTCAATCGAACTGGCCTTGGAAACATAGCCCACGGCACCACTTTGAAACGCGGTGCTGATGATCTCTGGGTCGTCGTGCATCGACACGACAACGATACGCACGGCGGGCATGATGAACACCATGTGCGTGATGAGTTGAATGCCCTCCACCAGGCTGTCGGAACCCAGATTCAAGTCCAGCAGCAAAACATCGAACTCCCGGTCCGGTGCCAAAGGTTGCGCCAGCAGCGCAATCAATTGTTCAGCACTTGAGGCCACGCCTACCACCTGGTAGCGCTGGCTCATTTCGAGTACCCGTACAAAAGCCGTGCGAACCATGTCGTGGTCGTCACAAACCACCAGTCGAATGATCTGCGGTGTTTGGTCGCGGGCTGAAATGGAGGAAAACATGAAGGCGTGCGCTTATTTATAAAAATATGGACGATTAATTAATCCTAATCCTAATCCTAATATATCAATTAAAACATAGGACAAATCCTACCATTTACAAGAAGACAATATTTAAAAATACAAGATTTTGCTGGCTGATATTTGCAAACATGTTTACTCATGGTGCCATTGTAAAAATATTTTTATTTAATATCAACAAGTTAAAAACGTGCGTGCGTGTGGGGACTTATATTTGATGTATATATTTTGAATTAAAAAATCACGGGTATCATCCCCTAGGGAGTAGCATCTAATTTGAAAACTACCCAGTTAACGCCTCTCGGCCACGATTCAAAAATTTCTTTTCACCTTCTAAAACCCGGAGACTCCTGTTATGGCCCTCGTAAAAAAATCGGCATCTGCCGCTACCCCTACCGCTGCTGAAGCAACCCGTGGCAATGCTGCGACTACCCGTGAGGCCGAAGCGCAACGCAAAAAGGCCCGCACGCTGGCCAAGCAACAGCAGGCCGCCGAGCGCATTGCGGCGGCGACGGGGCAGTTGTCGTCGGGCATCAACGAAGCATCGTCGGCAGTTGAAGAACTCAAGCGCGCGGCTGACCAGATCGCCACCGGGGCAACAGAGGCATCGGGTGCCGCGCAGGAGTCACTGGCGGCGTTCAACCAGGTCACCGGCTCGCTCCAGCGCCAGATGAACAACGCCACCATCGGTCAAACCAAGGCCGAGACGGTTGCAAATTTGATTGGGCGCACTTCGGATGACATTTCCCGCTTGATTGGCAATGTCGATGTGGCGGCCAAGCGACAAGCTGCATCGGTTGTCATGATGTCGGAATTGGAAAAACAAGCCGCCAACATCGGCGAAATCGTCAAGGCCGTGGTGCGCATTGCCGACCAGACCAACCTGTTGGCGCTCAATGCCGCCATCGAAGCCGCGCGCGCTGGCAAGCATGGCAAGGGCTTTGCCGTGGTAGCCGATGAGGTGCGCACGCTGGCCGAAACATCGGAAAAAAGCGCCAAGCAGATTCAAGACTTGGTAGGCCAGATTCAGCAAGAAGTCAAAATCATTTCCGAAGGCATCAATTCATCGGCCAAGACCGTCGAGTCAGAAGTTGAAAAAGGAAAAACCATCACTGTGCAGTTGACCCAGGTGCGCACGAGCATGGGGGAGATTGTTAAGGCTGTGACCGATATTGCCGCCGGCGCGCAGCAGTCTTCTGCGGCCTCGCAACAAGCACTCAAAGGCTCACAAGACATCGCTGCCGCCTCCGAGGAGCAATCAGCCGCCGCAGAAGAAACGGCCAAAACGGTGGAAGAGCAAACCCAGGCACTGGCCGAGAGCGAACGCACCGCGCAAAATCTTTCTGAGCTGGCAGAAGACCTAAAAAATTCATCCGATGTCGCCAAGAGCGCCGAAGAAGTGGCTTCTGCTGCGGAAGAACTGTCGTCGGCAGTACAGGAAATCAACCGTGCCGCCGCGCAGATCATGTCGGCACTGGAACAAATTCGCAAAGGCTCGCAAGTAGCGGCAGCAGCGGCTGAAGAATCGTCTGCAGCGGTGACCCAGATTGAAAAGGGCGTGGATATTGCGGTACAGCGCGCAAAAACATCGGGTGATGCGATCAAAAGCGTACAGGCACTCCTGGTCGCCAACAAGACCGCCGTCGATCAGCTCATCCACGGCATTGGCATGTCGGTCAAGGGAACACAAGGCAGCATCAAGCAGGTGAAAGACCTGGAGCAGGTGTCGCGCCGTATCGACAAAATCGTCGAAGCCATTACCACGGTATCCATCCAGACCAATATGCTGGCGGTGAATGGCTCCATTGAAGCCGCGCGCGCGGGCGAATTTGGCAAAGGTTTTGTGGTGGTGAGCACCGACATCCGCAACCTGGCGCGTGATTCTGCCGAAAATGCCGACCGCATCAAAGACCTGGTCAAGGCGGTGCAAGACCAGATCACCAAGGTCAGCGCCGACCTGGAAGAGACGGTCAGAGCCGCCATCACTGAGACCGAGCAGGCCAAGGCATCTACCGCCAACCTGGTCATCATCGAAGCCGACGTGATCGAGGTGGACAAGAGCGCGGCTGAAATTCTGGCTGCGGCCAACGAAATTGCGGTTGCCATCGCGCAGGCCAAGCGCGGCATTGAGCAAATTTCCAGCGCGGCGCAAGAGGCCGAAAAAGCCACCAGCGAGGCCGCCAGCGCGGCCGCACAGCAAGGCAAGGGTGCCGAGGAACTTGCGGCGGCCATTGAGGAAATTTCTTCGCTGGCCGACGAGTTGCAAAGCCTTTAACTCTAAAACCCCAGGAGAAGCACAATGACTGAAGAAGTCCTGGAAGAACAAAGCGCTGACATTGAAGAGGAAGCCGTTCAGGCGACCTCGGATACGCGCCAATTCGTCACCTTTTTGGCCGGTGGCGAAGTGTTTGCGGTGGACATGGCGCCGGTGCAAGAGATCATCCGCGTGCCCAACGTGGTGCGCGTGCCGCTGGCACCGCGCACACTCGAAGGCCTGTCCAATCTGCGTGGTCGGGTGTTGCCGATCATCTCGCTGCGCCGCACCTTCGGTTTTGCAGAGCAAACGCACGACGACGCCACCCGCGCCGTGGTGATTGACCTGGGTCAACCGCTGGGTTTTGTGGTGGACCGCGTGGTCAGCGTCATCAATGTCGAACCCGCCAACATCGAAGGCGTGGGGGGTATCCGGGGCACCGTCAAGAGCGAATTGCTCACAGGCATCCTGAAAAAAGTGGGTGGCTTTGAGATGGTGATGGTGCTGGACTTTGCCAAGCTCATCGCGCAGGAGTTTGCCGAAATTGCGGCATTGGCGCGCGCGGGCGCCAGTACGAGTTTGAGCAGTTCGATGGCCGCTACAGACGACGACGATACCGATTCCGACGAGTTGCAACTGGTGAGCTTTTCGGTAGCCGAACAGGAATACGCCATCGACATCTCCAGCGTGCAGGAAATCGTGCAAGTGCCTGAAAAGATTGTGCATGTGCCCAATTCACCCGCGCACGTGCTGGGGCTGATGACACTGCGCGAACGCCTGCTGCCGCTGGTGAGCCTGCGCAGCCTCTTTGGTTTGCCCGTTCGTGATCTGGACGAGCGTAGCCGGGTGGTGGTGATTTCACTGGGCGCATCGGCAGTGGGTGTTGTCACCGATGCGGTTTCCGAGGTGTTGCGCGTACCCAGTGACGTGGTGGATGCGATGCCGGCGCTACTGGCACGGGATGGCGATTTGTCCGACATCAGCCGCATCTGCCGGCTGGACAACGGCAAACGGCTGGTCTCGATCATCTCGGCGGACAATATGTTTCGCCATTCCATGGTCAAAGATGTGTTGAAAACGGTGGCAAGCATGGACGAAGGCAAACGCGGGAATGTGGACGACGAAGGCGGCAGTGACGACGAAGAACAGGTGGTGGTGTTCCACCTGGCCTCCGGCGAATTTGGCGTGCCGATTGAAAGTGTGCAGGAAATCGTGCGCATACCCGAAGAACTGACCCACGTGCCGCGCGCACCATCTTTTGTGGAAGGTGTCATCAATCTGCGCGGTTCGGTGCTGCCGGTGATTGACCAGCGCAAACGGCTGGATCTGCCCACCATCGAGCGCAACGACCGCCAGCGCATCATGGTGTTCCTGCTGGGTGGCGTGCGTACCGGCTTCATTGTCGATGCGGTGACCGAGGTGCTGAAAATCCCCAAGAGCGCCATTGAAAACGCACCCAAGCTGTCAGCCGAGCAGTCGCGCCTCTTGGGTCGGGTGGCCAACCTGGAGAAGCAAAAACGCATGATCCAGTTGATCGAGCCAAGCCACCTGATTGACGATGCCGATTCGGCAACGCTGGCATCCATGTCATCCTGAAGCATTGGACATAGCAGCCAGAGCCATGCCCATCAAAGTCCTTGTTGTCGATGATTCGGCGCTGATGCGCCGACAGCTCACGCAGTTATTCGAGGCCGAAGGAGGTTTTCAGATTCGCATCGCGCGTAATGGGCGCGAAGCGGTGGATGAAAATATCCAGTTCCAGCCCGACGTGATCACGCTGGACATCAACATGCCCGAAATGGACGGGCTGACCGCGCTGGCGCACATCATGGCCGCACGGCCAGTGCCGGTGGTGATGGTGTCCTCGCTCACCGAAAAAGGCGCACTGGCCACGTTTGAGGCGCTGGCGCTGGGCGCGGTGGACTATGTGGCCAAACCCGGCGGGACCATCTCGCTGAGTTTTGACCTTGTCAGCGAAGAGCTTATCCGCAAGGTGCGCGCGGCCACGCTGGTAAAAATCAAGCGCGCCGGGTCGCCACCCGGAGGCTTAGCGGCCAAGCTGCGCGCCGACCGTGAGGCGCAAAAGGCAGCGACAGCGGCGGCACGCAAGCCCGCTTTCGTGCGCCGTAGCTTGGGGCATACAGACGGACTGGTGATCATCGGTGTTTCCACAGGTGGACCCAGTACGCTCGAAGGCATTCTGCCGCTACTACCGTCCGATTTTCCGCACCCCGTGATCGTCGCGCAGCACATGCCAGCGGCGTTCACCGGGCCTTTTTCCCAGCGCATGGACCAGATGTGTGCCTTGGATGTGGTGGAAGTGACCCGGCCCATGGAATTAACACCCGGCACCGTGTACGTCGCCCGCGGCGGAGCCGATGTGGCGGTGACATTGCGCGTTGGCAAACTCATGGTGATTGCCAAACCCGAGGCCAAAGAGTATTTGTGGCATCCTTCGGTGGAAGTGCTCGGGCGCTCCGTGCTGGAGCATTGCGAGGCCGAAAGCGTGATTGCCGTCATGTTGACCGGCATGGGCTACGACGGTGCAGATGCTTTTACCGAACTCAAAAAACAAGGGGCGCGCACCATTGCCGAATCCGAAGACACCGCCGTGGTGTACGGCATGCCGCGCGAGCTGGTCGAGCGCAAGGGTGCCAGCGTCGTGCTGCCAAGCCACCGCATTGCCGAGCAAATCATCGGCTGGGTGGGATAAAAAAGGATACGTAAACATGGCCATTGTCAAACGCAGCCAGACCCAATCGGTCGACTCCGACGAGCGCGCACGTCCGCGCGACCTTGCCGGGCTGATTGCTCTTTTGCAAGACCCGAACCCGACTGCACGGCGCTGGGCGGCGCGCGATCTGTGCGCTTTTCCCGATGCGGCCGCCGCGCTGGTCGCTCGACTGCCAACCGAGACTGAATCCGCCGTGCGCGAAGCCATTTTGATGGCGCTCACCGAAATCGGTGGCACGGTGGCTGTTGCGGGTCTGGTGGAGTGCCTGCGCAGCGACGATGCCGCCTTACGCTGCGAGGCCATCGGTGCCATGAAACTGCTGCCCGATGCTGTCGCACCCATCATGGAAGGCTTGCTGGAAGATGCCAACCCGGATGTGCGTATTTTTGCGGTCAATGTGCTGGAATCACTGCGTCACCCGGATGTGGAGAAGTGGCTGCTGAAGGTGATTGACCAAGACCCGCACATCAACGTCTGCGCCACCGCAGTCGATCTGCTAGGCGAGGTGGGCACATCCGATGCCATTGCTGCTTTGAATCGTTTGGAGCAACGTTTTGCAGTCGAACCCTATATCGTCTTTGCGGCAGACCTCGCGCTCAAACGCATTCAGGAGAGCTGATTGAGCGACATCGACATTTCCGACGAGGAATTTGAAAAATTTCGGGAATTCTTCTACCGAAAAACGGGCATTCAGTTCGAGCCAACCAAGCGCTATTTTGTGGACAAGCGACTGGAGGATCGCATTTTTGCCACCAAAAGTGGCGACTTTCGCACGTATTTCATGCTGCTGCGTTTTCAGGCATCCGGCGAAGAGTTGCAACTGCTCACCAACCTGATGACGGTCAATGAAACCTATTTCTTTCGCGAGGAATACCAGTTTGAGTGCCTGGTGCGCTCGATATTGCCCGAAATCGTGCGCCACAAGGCACCTGGGCAAACCTTACGCATCTGGTCCATTCCGTCCTCCTCGGGCGAAGAGCCGTATTCGATTGCCATTTACATCAGCGAATTCTGGCCGGACATTGTCAAATGGGATGTGGAGCTGCTGTCTTCGGACATCGACACCGAAATTTTGCGCAAGGCCAAACGCGGCAAGTATGGTGTGCGTTCCGTGCAAAACGTGCCAATGCATCTGCTGAGTCGCTATTTCAAGCGCGAAGCCGATGGGGACTACCAGATTTGCGATGACCTGCGCACAGCCGTCGAGTTCACCCGTGTCAATTTGAATGATGCGGCGGAAACCCGCGCCTACCGTGGCTTTGATGTGATTTTTTGTCGCAACCTGCTGATCTATTTTGACGAGTTGTCACGTTCCAAAGCGGCGGAAGTGTTTTTTGACGCGCTCAATCCCGGCGGCTTCATTTGTTTGGGGCATTCCGAGTCCATGAGCCGCATCACCTCCTTGTTTCGGGTGCGCAAGTTTCCCGAAGCCATTGTTTATCAAAAGCCGGAGACGCGATGAGCCTCGTGAAGAAACGTATTCTGGTCGTGGACGATGCAGCAACCGTGCGCATGTACCACCGTGCCATTCTGGAAAGCGCCGGTTTCACCGTGGCCGAAGCCGTCAACGGCATCGAAGCGCTGGAAAAAGCCTTGCAAACGCCCTTTGACTTTTATCTGGTGGACGTCAATATGCCCAAGCAGGACGGCTACGGTTTCTTGCGTGAATTGCGCCAACAAGACATCCCGCAGGCACCTGCTGTGATGATCTCCACGCAAGCACAAGCCAAAGACCGTACCAAGGCCTACGTTGCCGGAGCCAACTATTACATGACCAAACCCATCAAACCGCAGGATTTGCTGGCAGTCAGCCGCTTGCTCTTGGGTGCTGGGGAGGTGCAGACATCATGAGTTCCTTGCTAGAGCAGTTTATTTTTGAAGTCCGCGAGTCCCTCCAGGGCATCGGCGAAAAGCTGATGGAGCTGGAGCGCCAGCCCGACGATGTCGAGTTGATGACGGGGCTATTCCGTCTGGTGCATACCCTCAAAGGCAACTCCGGCCTCTTTGATATTCCGATCATGACGCGCTTGCTGCACGCAGGCGAAGACCTGATGGACGCGGTGCGCGATGGCCGCGTGGGCTATTCGCGGCAATTGACCGATGCGTTGCTGGATGCCATGGACCTGGTGGGCGCGCAAATCGACGAGATCGAAGCCACCGGCACGCTCAGCGTTGCCACCGGCGAGGCCGCGCAAGTGCGCGCCAAAGCGCTGCGCGCACTGATTCCGGCTCCGGTGCTCGACGACATAGATGCAGGCGCCGCTGCGGTGGCCGAACCGCCGCCCGTCTTGATTGAACTGCCGCCCTTGGCTGCTATCCCTGAGAGTGGGCGCATGGCGGCCTGGCAAGCAGCGGATATGACGGTGCCGCTGTTTCGCGTGGTGTACGCCCCGGATGCCGACTGCTTTTTCAAAGGCGAAGACCCGTTTCACCACATGCGCCAGTTACCCGGCATTGCCTGGGGCACGGCATACGCTGACCCTTGGCCCAAACTGGCCGAGCTGGATTGTTACAGTTGCCGCTTGCGCTTTGACGCATTGGCGCGCGCGTCCTATGAGCAATTGGCCGAGTATTTCCGCTACGTGCCCGAGCAGGTACGCATCGTCGCCTTGCCACTGGTGGCGCTGGCCATTCCACAAGGCCACCCGAACGGCGGGCCGGTATATGGCGACTTCATTGCCGAAGCCTTGACCTTGCTCGATAGCGGCGATCTGGACGGATTGGCCTCCGCCGTGGACACTATGCTGGAGCTGTCCGCACCCAATCTGTGGCTGTCTTCCGCGCTGCGCTGGACCCGGCTGGTGCTGGCCACTGCACCGCAGCAGCTGGGTGCGGTCCGCCTTCTGGTCGAATCGCTCAAAACCCTCAGCGGCCCGGACTGGCCACAGTCGCTCGATTCCCCCGCACCTGCCCAACAAATAGCAACCCCAACACACGAACACGACCTGACCCCGCTGGGCGAAGAAGACCGTGCCTTGATGGAGGATTTGCTGGCGGTGCAGGCCGAAATTCTGACGCTGCCCGGCGATGTTGCCTGGCACCAGGGGCGTTTGTCCGCTTGTGCTGCCACCTTGCGTGCGCTGCTGTCGCATGCGGGCCTATCGACCCAGGAACTGGATGAAGCCCACGCCGAAGCACTGGAGGAGCGCAATGCCCGCCCCCTGGCCGATTGGCTGCAAGCGTTTCGCGGTGGAGTAGCGCCGCAACTGGAGGAAGCCAGTGTTGCCACTGCACCAGTTTTAGAGCCATTATCCCCTGTAGCCCCCGTACAGCAAGCGGGAAGCACTATTGAAGTCGTAGCAAAGAAGCCGCCTGCAGCAGCACCGGAGCGCCGTGGTGCTGGCGGTGCAGGAGGCGGCGTTGGCGATGAGGACGTGCGCTTCGGGCGCCGCTCCGAGGACACCCAGGCCAGCAAGGTGCTCAAGGTCGATCAGGTCAAGGTGGACCGCCTGATGAACCTGATTGGCGAGATGGTGGTGGCCAAAAACAGCCTGCCGTACCTGGCCAACCGCGCCGAGAATCAGTATGGCGTGCGCGAACTCGCGCGTGAGATCAAGGCGCAATACACCGTGATCAACCGCATTGCCGAAGAAATGCAAGACGCCATCATGCAGGTGCGCATGATGCCGGTGTCGTTTGTATTCCAGCGCTTCCCGCGCATGGTGCGCGACATCTCGCACAAACTGGGCAAGGAAGTCCAGCTGGTACTCGAAGGCGAAGAAACCGAGGCCGACAAAAACATCGTGGAAATGCTGGCCGACCCGCTGATCCACATCGTGCGCAATAGCCTGGACCATGGACTGGAAACAGCCGAGGTACGTCTGGCTGCGGGCAAACCCGCTATCGGACGGCTGCTGATCCGCGCACTGCAAGAGTCGGATCGCGCGGTGATTGAAATCATTGACGATGGGCGTGGCATCGACCCGGCGGTGATTAAACGCAAGGCCTACGACAAGGGATTGATCGACGAGGAGCAACTCGAGCGCATCTCCGACCAGGATGCCATCAATCTGGTGTTTGCCGCCGGTTTTTCCACCGTAGAGCAGATTTCCGATCTGTCTGGCCGTGGCGTGGGCATGGACGTGGTGCGTAGCGCCTTGGACAAAGTGGGCGGCACGGTACAACTGTCCAGCACGGTTGGAAAAGGTACGGTGCTGCGCTTGTCGCTGCCGCTGTCCATGGCGGTAACCAACGTCATGATCGTCGAAACGGATAAGCAGATTTTTGGCCTGCCGATGGACACCGTGGTCGAAACGGTACGCCTGCACACTGCCAGCATCCGCACCATCAAGCGCAAAAAGACCATTGTGCTGCGTGGCAAGATCGTGCCAGTGGTGTCGCTCAATGAGTTGCTGGCCATCGACGCGCCACCCAAAGTCAACGCAGACGGCGAAACGGCGGCACTGGTGGTGCGCATCGGCAGCGAAAACTGCGCCTTGCTGGTGGACCAGTTCCGCGAGGTGGTGGATGTGATTCTCAAGCCCTTGCCGGGCGAACTTGCCAAACTCAGTTGCTACGCGGGTACAGCCCTCTTGGGCGACGGCTCGGTTCTGATGGTGCTTAACCCCAAGGAGTTGTTCTGATGAGTATCGAGTTCAAAAGAAATCGCGCCATCTTCATGGACTTTGTCACCGTCGAAGATGCCGAAGGGCTGCTGGCGTGGCTGCAATCCCACCCCAAGGGGACATTAGACCTGTCACGCTGTGAACATCTGCATGCTGCGAATTTGCAAGTGCTGATGGCAGCGCGCCCCACCATCGCCGCCTGGCCGACGGACACATCACTGGCCGACTGGCTGCGCCAGGCTTTGCAGGTCGAATAATTGGAGAAATACCATGGCTAAAACAATTTTCCTCATTGACGATTCCGCCGTGATGCTGACCAGCGTCAAACAAAACCTGGAACTGGCTGGCTACAAGGTGGAAACCGCGCGCGATGGCATGGAAGGGCTTACCCGCGTCAAGGGCGGACTCAAACCTGACCTTATCATCACCGACATCAATATGCCCAAGATGAACGGCATCGAATTCATCAAAAACGCGCGTGCTATTTTGCGCTTTACGCCAATTTTGGTGCTGACCACCGAAAGCCAGAGCGTCAAGCGCGACGAGGCCAAGAAGCTGGGTGCCACCGGCTGGCTGGTCAAACCCGTGGGCGGCAACGATCTGCTCAAGGTCATCAAACAGGTCATGCCTGGCGCTTGAATTTCTTGTTGGGGATGTTTGTGAACGCACAGCAAGATTTCAAGGAAGATGCCATTCGGCGTAAAGTCGAAGAAGAGGTGCTTGGGAAAGAGGACCTGGATCAGGAATTACGGCACAAGGTCGAATTCGAACTGACGCGCATGCGCCGCCACACCCATGTGCTTATCTCTGTGCTATCGCTGGTTAGCATTGCCTTCGTCTCGGTGCTGTATTACTTCCACGACTCCACATCCGCGTTGCTTGAGAGTGACTTCATATATCTGGTGGCTTTTGGCATCTTTGCCAGCGGTGGCTTTGCCGGCTTGGTGGTGCACTGGCTGGCCAATCACACGATCAAGCACCTGCATGAATACAAGTTGCAATCGGTCAGCTATGGCGTGCTGATGCGCGACCTTGTCAATTTTGGCTGGTCAGTCTCACCGCAGTTGGCCTTCATTGTGCAGGATACCGACCAGGCAGCGCAGCATATCGTCGAGCGCGTGGGTTCGCTGGCAAAAACCGCCCACAAACTGGTGGACTACCTCAACAACGCGCAGTTAGGCTCCAGTGACATGGAGCAAAACATGTCAACGCAAGCGGCATCGACTAATCAGGTGGTGGAGCGCCTGAGTGAGCGTATGCACTCCGACCAGGAAAAAATTCACATGCTGATGGAGAGTTTGCACGCAATGATCGGCAAGGTGGGGGTCATTACCGAGATCGCTGCCAAGACCAACATGCTGGCACTCAATGCGGCCATCGAGGCGGCACGGGCCGGTGAAGCGGGCCGTGGCTTTGCAGTGGTTGCCGCCGAGGTACGCTCGCTTGCCAAGGGGACAGCAACCGTGGCGAAGGAAATCGGCGCGACCATGCTTGATGCGCGCAAGATTCTGGGTGATGGTAGTAGTCACGAACACAAAAAAAACGCCGCGACAGATCTCTTGGCCGCCCAGGAGGTGCTGGGCACCGTGCGCAGGGTGGCCGAAGGCTACGCCGACATGCAGCAGTTTTACAAGACGCTGATGTCGGTGATGATGGAATACAACACCTCGCTGGCCAGCGATTTGGCCGATATGCTGGGTGATGTCCAGTTCCAGGACGTGGTGCGCCAGACCATCGAGCGCATGGAGGATGTGACGGGCAAACACATCGCGCTCATGGAAGAAATGGCCGAGATGATCGAGCAGGGCGACTGGAAACATACCCACATGGAAGCCATCCATGAACAGTTCGAACAACTGCAACAAGAATATACGCAGGAAGAGCGCGTACACCAGCATGTGGATGCCGATGGTAATTTCGAGCGCTTCAATGCAACTGCCGATGCCCCCTCCACCAGCGGCGCATCGGGCGGCGGCGGACCACGCATTGAGCTGTTTTAAGCCTTTGCAATGAACACCATTGCCAACCTGCAGCCCCGTTATCTGCACATTCTGGAGCAAACGGTTTCTAGCGTGGATGTCTTGGCGCGCGAGGCGGCGTTGGCGGAGGCTTTTGATCTGGGGCGTGTCCTTTTGGCAACGGCAGCCACACCGGATGACATTGTCGCTTTGCACCACGAAACGCTGGAGCAGTACGCACAGCGACACCCGTACATACGGCTTGAAGAGGTAGCCAGCCGACTCACGCTGCCGCTAATGGATCTGACCATGGCGCACGGCATGGCGTTTCGCGAGCAATTGCAACGTCGGCACCAGGGCGAAGTCGCCGAGCGCCTCTCACATGCCACCCGGCTCGAAGCGCTGGGCACGCTGGCTGCTGGCGTGGCGCACGACTTCAACACCTTGCTGGGCAGCATCACCGGGTATGCCGAGTTGACGGGCGACGAACTGGCCCCGGACTCGGTGGGGCAGGCCCATTTGCGGCAAATCCTGATCGCCTGCGGTCGGGCACGCGACCTGATCCGGCGCATGCTGGACTTTGCGCGCCAGCGCCCGGCTGCACCCGTGGCGCAAGACCTGGGGGCAGAAGTGCAAGCCACGCTGGCTATGCTGCAGCCGAGTCTGGCTTTGGACATTCAGGTGCAGTTTGACCACCACCCATTGACCGGGCCGGCATGGGTGCTGGCCGATGCCGGGCAACTGCAACAAATCGTGCTCAACCTGTGCATCAACGCCGCCGACGCGCTGGATGGCCGGGGGGATTTGCACTTGGAGCTGGGCCTTGCCAGCGCTGCGGATGCTGCCCCGCCGGGGCACGGGGACGACTTTTGCCTGCGGGTCAGCGATACCGGTTGCGGTATGCCACCCGAAGTGCAAGCGCGCGTGTTTGAGCCTTTTTTCACCACCAAAGCACCCAAGGGCAGCGGTCTGGGCTTGTCGGTGGTGTACGGTATCGTGCAACAGCTCGGTGGTGACATTACGCTGAGCAGCCGCTCGTCCGGGCCGAACACCGGCACCACGTTTCGGATTTTTCTACCGCCGCTGACGACGGCACCACGCAAGGACTCCACCAATGGCACACATCCTGGTCATTGAAGACGATGAACAGTTCCGCCAGATGCTCACCAGCATGCTGGCAGCCGACCACCACCGCGTCAGCCAAGCCAACGACGGCGAAGAAGGACTGCGCCTGGTGGCTTCCGTCAGGCCCGATCTGGTCATCACCGACATTTTGATGCCCAAGATGGATGGCATCGACTTTGTCATGGCACTCAAACGCCAAGGCAGTAGTGTGCCGGTGATTGCCATGTCGGGCGGGCGGCGCACCATCAGCGCCGAATTCAACCTCAACTCGGCTGAATTGATGGGCGTTGCCGCCACGCTATCCAAGCCGTTTGGCCGCGAGGAATTGCGCCGCGCGATTAGCCAGGCGCTGGGTTAGCGTATTCGATACAACCTGCACAGCACACTATCAATAAAGGATCACCATGCCCAGTAACCGTCTTGCCCCCATTGGCATCTTATTCAATCAGAGCCGCGATGCCATTGCCAAGGAATGGATTGACGATGTTATGCGCGAGTGGAGCCGCAAATACCCCAACCTGATGAGCGTTGACGACGTGCGTCGGCAGATGAACGATATGCTGCGCGAACTGGCACACGTGTTTCGTGACCATGTGGGTGACGAGCCGCCACACATCGCTTCGAATGCACCGCTGGCGGTACTGGCAACCGAATTCACGGCCAGCCGCGCCAAGCTCGGTTTTCGACCAACCGACACCGCCCACTACCTGATTGCGCTGAAACATGTGCTCAGCCGCCATCTGGTGCATCTGGTGGACATCAGCCAGATGGATCTGGCTGCTTGCCTTGCAGCCGTGGACGACGTGCTCGACCATCTGGTGCTGCTGACGATGGAGGCCTTTGTCGAGGCGCGCGAGCGCATCATCGCGCAGCAGAGCCTGTCGCTGGTGGAGTTGTCCAGCCCGGTGGTACGTTTGTGGGAGCAGATTATCTTGTTGCCACTGGTGGGAATCATCGACACCGTGCGCGCGCGCCAGTTCACTGAAAAATTGCTGGAGGCCATTGCCCGTTACGAGGCACTGGTGACCATCATCGACGTGACCGGCGTGCCCGTGTTCGACACCGGGGTGGCACGCCACATCATGAAGGCCATCGAGGCGGCGCAACTACTGGGCACGCGCATTGTGCTCACCGGTTTGTCACCAGAAGGCGCGCAAACTTTGACCAAACTCAATGTGGTATTTGCTGGCGTCACCAGCCGCGCCAGCTTGCGCGCGGGCATGGCCGAGGCGCTGCGCCTGGTGGGCAAGCGCATCGTCGCCGTCGAGGTGGCAGCATGAAGGTTCCGATTCTGCGGCTGGGGCGTATCCTGCTGGCATCAATCCAGGTCGAGTTGTCGGATGCCGATGCCTTGCAATTCCAGTCCGATCTGGTCAATCGCGTGGCTGGCATCGAAGCGCTAGGCGTGGCTATCGACATCAGCGCGCTCGACGTGGTTGATTCTTACATGGCGCGCGTTATCAACGACACCTCAACCATGGCACGCCTGTTGGGTGCCGAGGTGGTAGTGTGCGGCATCCAACCCTATGTGGCGATGACGCTGGTGGAAATGGGACGTGGGCTGATTGGTGCCGATTGCGTGTTTGACCTTGAGCAAGGTCTGGCACGTCTGAACGAGCGCATTCGCGTGCGTGGGGACGCCGATTTGACGGCTTGGACATGATATGGCCACTTCTTTTGGCAGCGAGCTGATTCGCATCTCAGAGGATATGGACGTAGTACGCGCGCGCGCCGAGGCCAGGCGACTGGCTGGCACCTTGGGTTTTGGCCTGGGTGACCAAACACGGCTGGCCACAGCGGTATCCGAACTGTCGCGCAATGTGCTGTTATATGCCGGTCACGGTCAGTGCGAGATCAACGACATTTCCACGGCAACCGACATTGGCATTCGCATCGTGTTTGAAGACAATGGCCCCGGCATTGCCGACATAGCCAAAGCACTTCAAGATGGCTACAGCACCAGCGGCGGACTGGGTGCTGGCTTACCTGGAACGCGGCGCCTGATGGACAGCTTTGCCATCGAATCCCAACCCGGCTTGACCAGGGTGGACATTGCCCTCCAACGCCGACGTGGCAGATGACGCAACAACCCGCCGCGCCCAGCGACAGTTTGTATGTGCACAGCGAAGCCGACGTGGCTGCCGCCATGCGCTTGGGGCGAGACTGGGCACAGCGCGCCGGGTTTTCCGGCGTAGAAACCGCGTACCTGGCCACGGTAGCCACCGAGTTGGCATCCAATTTGTGGATCCACGCGGGCGGTGGCGTTTTTTCGGTGCTGCTGCGCTCTGACCTGCCGGGTATCGAAATTGCTACCTGCGACCAGGGGCCGGGCATCGCCGACATTGCGCTCGCGTTGCAAGACGGGTATAGCACTGCGGGTGGCCTGGGTTGTGGACTGCCGAGCATCAACCGGCTGATGGACGGGCTGGAAATCAACGGTCGGATAGGCGGCGGCACGCAGGTGCGCGCCTGGAAAGTCAAACATCCTGATGCCCAGACGGTTGAGTCATTGGCATTGGCACACACGCTGCCCGCGCACATTGGCTACAGCCTGCGGCCAATACCAGGCGAATCGCACTGCGGCGACCAGTGTGGCGTGTGGCAAGACGAATCGGGACAGGTGCTGCTGGCGCTGGCCGATGGACTGGGGCACGGCCCGCAGGCAGCCAAAGCCGCAAAGGCCGCGCTGCATGCAATTGGTGAGTTGCGCGCGCACCCCTGTGAAGACATTTTTGCCTACTGCGATGACAAGCTGCGTGACACGCGGGGAGTCGCACTGGCGCTGGCGCTGATCGAACCTGCCCTTGGACGTTTGCGCTTTGCTTCGGTAGGCAACGTGCGCGCTGTCTTGCTGCACGGTGACCGTGACCTTCGTTTGGGCAGCGCGCGCGGCATCGTCGGTGCTGGTTACAGTGAATTAGCACCCGAAACGCTGGCGTTTGGTGCCGGTGATAGCCTGTTTTTGTACAGCGACGGGCTAGACGAGTTGCTGCCGTTGCGCGACCTGCTGCGTCCGGCAGTCACAGCGCATGCGGTGGCAGAAACCGCACTGCAACGTTGGGCCAAGGCGAATGACGATGCTTCGATGTTGGTGTACCTCGGCCAACCCGTCTGAAGCGGGTGCGATTCAAGGTGATGTGGTCGTTGGATTTAGCTCCCTCGCCCCAGCGGGGAGAGGGCTGGGGAGAGGGGCTACTGGTGGCTTTGCGCTGGAATTTCATATTGCCCGTGATATCACACATGCAAAAACTGCGATGCGAAACCCTCTTGCAAGCCTTTGTGGCATCTTTTTGGCCACAAATAAGGCATCAAATAAGCCTCCAGCCCCCGTGGGATGTGCGGTTGCAGATATTAATAATATAGCAACAATGGCGCAAGGCATTGGCAAGTTGCGCCGTGCCGGTGGCGCAGAACAGGCAGACCGCCTTGACCGCTGGTTGGACGGACTCTTGGCCGCCCACGCAGACCGTATCGTGCCACTCGATGCGCAGGCCGCACGGCTGGCGGGGCAAATTTCAGATGCCGCCATAGCAAAGGGCTGTCATCCCGGTTTTGCCGTTGTCGCGATAGCGGCGTTGGCTCAAAACGCGGGGCTGCTCCTGCTGACTTGCAAGCTCAAACACTTCGAACCACTGGTTCAGCTTACTTCAAACTACCCGAGAGAAATTGTGCCAGTCGCTCACTCCTGGGCCTGGCAAGCACTTCTGCCGGAACGCCTTCTTCTTCAATGAGGCCCTGGTGCAGAAAAATCAGATGGTTGGCGACTTCACGGGCAAAACCCATCTCATGCGTCACCACCACCATGGTGCGTCCCTCCAGGGCCAGATTTTTCATCACCTTGAGCACCTCGGAGACCAACTCCGGGTCTAGCGCGCTGGTGGGTTCGTCAAACAGCATGACTTCCGGTTCCATCGCCAGTGCCCGTGCAATCGCCACGCGCTGCTGCTGGCCGCCGCTCAAATGGGCCGGGTAACTGTCTTCCTTACCGTGCAAGCCCACTTTGTCCAGATACATGCGCGCGGTATCCAGGGCGCGGCTGCGGTTGATACCCATCACATGGACTGGCGCTTCGATGATGTTTTCCAGCACCGTCATGTGGGTCCAAAGGTTGAAATGCTGGAATACCATTGCCAGTTTGGTTCGCAGACGCTGCAATTGCCTGGGGTCCGCCGCATGGAGTTCACCACGCTTGCCGGCCTTGAGCTGGAGTTCTTCCCCCGCCACCAGAATGCGCCCCTGGTGTGGCTTTTCAAGCAGGTTGATGCAGCGCAACAAAGTGCTCTTGCCTGAACCAGAACTGCCAATGATGCTGATGACATCCCCGGCATGTGCCGTGAGCGATACGCCTTTGAGCACTTCGTTGGAACCAAAGCGCTTGTGCATGTCTTCTACCTGCAATTTGAGTGTCTGTGCGTTCATGGAATCAAATGCTTGCGGGGTGCCAGATAGGCCAATAATCGGCTCTCGCTGTACTTGAAAAAGCCAATCAGAACGAACGTTGCAGCCAAATAAATGGCTGCTGCTGCCAGATACGCTTCAAAGGGCAGGTAATAGTCGGAATAAATACGGCTGGCTGCCCCTGTGACATCCAGTAAGGAAGGAACTGCACTGGCCAGACTGGTGCTTTGCAGCATCATCACCACCTCGTTGCTGTAGGCAGGCAGCGTTCTGCGCATGGCGCTGGGCAGCACAAGGCGCACCATGACCTGGACCCGGCTCATGCCATAAGCCTGTGCGGCTTCAATTTCACCGGCAGGGGTCTCGCGAATCGCGCCTGCCAGCATCTCGGCGGTGTAGCCGGCGGTATTGAGGCTGAATGCCAGCAAGGCACAAAAGAAGGGCTCTTTGAAGTGGGTCCAGGGCCACACATCGTCCCAGCGGGCCTGAATCCATTCCAGCTGGCCAAGGCCGTAGTAAATAAGGTAAACCTGGATCAGCAGCGGCGTGCCGCGAATGACGTAGGTATACGCACTGACCACCCAGCGCAGAAGAGCCCACGGGCCGGTCAGCATCAGCGCAAAACACAGTGCCAGTACAGCGCCTATGGCCAGCGAGGAAAAGAGCAGCCCCAGGGTGGTCATGATTCCTGTGCCAAAAAGCGCCAGGTTCTGGGGTTCAAAGATGACCGCCCAGTTCATGACAAAGAAATCCGTTTTGCTCCAAGGCTGTAGCGCGCATTCAACTTGCTCAGGACGAACAGGGACACCGTTGTGTAGATCAGGAACAGTGCCGCCGTAAACAAAAAGAAGGGGAATGGCGAACGTGTGGCTGCACCGGCTTGTTTGGCCAGATAGGTCATCTCATGCAGTCCGATCAGACTCACAAGCGCTGTGGCTTTGATCAGCACCAGCCAGTTATTGGTAAAACCGGGCAGAGCGTAACGCACCATTTGCGGCATGGTGATGCGGACAAAGGCCTGCATCGTGCCCATGCCAAACGCCACAGCGGCTTCCGTCTGGCCTTTGGGTATGGACAGAATAGCTCCCCGGAAAGTCTCGGTCATGTAGGCGCCGTAGATGAATCCGATGGTCAATACACCTGCAAAGAACGGGTTGATGTCGACAGTGGCTTCACTGCCCATCCACTCCAGGAAATTGTTGGCACCAATCGTGCCACCATAAAAAATGAGCAGCATGAGCACCAGCTCGGGAATGCCACGGATGATCGTGGTGTAGACCGTGGCAATCGCCACCAGTACACGGTGGCTGGAGAGTTTGGCCGCTGCCCCCAACAGTCCCAGAAGTATGGACACCGCCAAAGCCGACAGGGATACACCCACGGTGAGTACCGAGCCTTGCAAGATGGCGGTGTAGTAAGCGTTCATGGGTACAAGGGCTGTTTTTCGCAGTTTTCAACTCCGGGCCGGATCACTTTCCGTACACGTCAAACTTGAAGTATTTGTCATTGATCTTCTTGTACACGCCATTGGCACGGATGGCTTTGATCGCGACATTCAACTCGTCCTTCAAGGCGGTTTGACCCTTGCGCAAGCCAATGCCCATACCAACGCCAAAGTATTTTTCAATGTAGAGCTCAGGCCCGACCAACTGGTAATCCTTGCCTTCAGGCTTGGACAGGAACCCGCCCGTCACCTCCACAGCGTCAGCCACGGTTCCGTCCAGACGACCGGACCGGATGTCCAGATACACCTGGTCTTGTGCCTCGTAGGGAATCACGTCCACACCCACGGTTTTGAGTTCACCCATGGCGTATTTCTCCTGTGTGCTGCCTTTCAAGACACCCATCTTCTTGCCCTTGATGGAAGCAGGGCCAGCGTATTGGACATCTTTCTTGACCACCACCCTGCTGGGTGTGTTGTAGTACTTGTCGGTGAAGTCAATGGTCTTCAGGCGGTCTTCGGTAATGGACAGCGAGCTGATGATCACTTCATATTTCCTGGCTTGCAGACCGGGAATCATGGAGTCCCATACCTGCTCGACAAACACACACTTGCGCTTGATTTCCGCACACAGGGCATTGGCAATGTCCACGTCAAAGCCGGTGAGTTTGCCATCCGCTTTGAAGGTGAAGGGTTCGTAGGTAGGGTCAACGGCTACCTTCAGGTCTTTGCCTTGCGCAAACGGGAGTGTGCAAACGCAGCCAAGTGCAATTGCGAGCAGGAGTTTTTTCATGGGTGGTTCCTTGAATGTACGGGCATGTACGGGCGTTATGTGCCGAAGAATAAATCATTCTACGGGCTAAGCCATGCAGTAGGGACAGCCCTCGGCTATACCCCACCCGCCGAAGCTCAGGCACAATAACTATCTGACTATCGGCAACTCGCCGAGAAAACCACCGGGCAACCGGCTTCACTTTAACCACATAGCCCCGCGCTTCCTGGGGCGATTCACATGCAGGCGCTGCGCCACTTTCTGCTGGCTATCCAGTTCTTTACCCGCATTCCGGTGACCGGGGCCTTGGCTGATTGGGTGGGCTTCAGCCCGGCGATGCTGCGCGCCAGTGCCGCGCATTTTCCTGGGGTGGGCGTGGTGGTCGGCGCGCTGGTCGTTGCAGTGACGGCGATGCTGCTCATCTGGCTGCCGCCTGGCCCCTTCACGCCGCTGGTGGCCGCCGTGCTGGGAACAGTTTTCAGCGTGCTGCTCACCGGCGGCTTTCACGAAGACGGTCTGGCCGACGTGGCCGATGGACTGGGTGGCAGCTATGACCGTGCGCGTGCCCTGGTCATCATGAAGGACTCGCGCGTCGGCGCCTTTGGCGTGCTGGCCGTGGTGCTGGCCTTGCTGGCCAAGGTGGCGCTACTGGCATTGATTGGCTCGGTCAGCCGCCACTGGATGCTGTCCGGTCTTTTTGCCGCGCACGTGGTCTCGCGCATCTGGCCGCTGTTGCTGATCCGGCTCATGCCCCACGTGGGCGACGCGGCAGGCTCCAAATCCAAACCCCTGGCAGACCAGATCAGCACCGCTGGTCTGCTGGTCGGTGGTTTGTGGTGTTTTTGCGCCCTAGCTACCGTATCTATTGCGGGTACAGCTATTTTTTCAGGAGTAAGTGAACTGCGGCCATTGCTATTCGGACTGGCTGCCAGCGCCCTGGCCTGGGCCTATATGGGGCGTTTGCTGTGGCGGCGTCTGCAGGGCTTTACCGGAGATGGCCTGGGCGCCACCCAGCAGGTGTGCGAAGTGGCTTTTTACCTGGGCCTGGCCGTGGCCTTGCCGACATGAAACTCTGGCTGGTACGCCATGCCCGGCCTTTGCTGCCCGCAGGGGTGTGCTATGGCGCACTCGACGTGCCCGCCGACGCCCAGGCCACGCGCACTGCCGCCCAGTCGCTGGCCCAGGTGCTGCCAGCGAACCTATACGCGCTGGTTTCGCCGCTGCAACGATGCGCGTGTATGGCCGATGAACTCAAGGCGCTCCGACCCGACCTGCGCTGGGAAACCGATGCACGGCTGACGGAGATGGACTTTGGCCGCTGGGAGGGGCAGCGCTGGGATGTATTGGACCCAACCGAATTAGAAAACTGGAGCGACAACTTTGGCCCGTACCGCTGCGGGGGAGCCGAATCGGTGGATGGTTTCATGCAGCGGGTCGGCGCCGTATGGGACGCTGCCTGCACGCGCCAGCAGGATGCGGTATGGGTAACCCACGCCGGGGTGATCCGTGCCGCAGACTTGCTGGCAAAGGGAATACGCCAGATAGCGCTGGCCCGGTCATGGCCCCGTGACGCGCCCGCCTGGGGAGAGTGGAAGGTGTTGGATATGCAATACTGCGGTTTCGAAGTTGCGGCCTGACATCGCCGCAATGGAATGCCAAAAAGACGTATGAACACGGAAGAACAACACTGCAAGAGGCCGAAGTTGGGTTATGAAATCTGACTCCAAAAACCTCCCTTCAAACCCTGCCCGACCAGCGGCCTCAGCGCGCAAACAGCGTGGCCGCGTGGACGGCAGCGTTAGTTTCCCGGTAGCCGCACCGGCTGGCGACATGCCCGCCGACTATGGCGCCTGGCTTGCCGAGATCAAAGGCCGCATCCATGGCGAGCGCCTGCGTCTGGTGCTGGCCAGCAACAGCGTCATGGTCTTGTTGTATTGGGACATTGGCCAGCGCATCCTGCACAAACAAGCCGAGCAAGGCTACGGCACCAAGGTGATCGACCGGCTGGCGGCGGACCTGCGCCAGGCATTCCCCGACATGAAGGGCTTCTCGCCACGCAACCTCAAATACATGCGCGCCTTTGCGGCAGCCTGGCCAGATCGGGAAGTTGTGCAAGCGTCGCTTGCACAAGTGACCTGGTACCACAACCTCACCCTGCTGGAAAAACTGAACACCACCGAAGAACGCCTCTGGTACGCCGCCAAGACCATCGAGCACGGTTGGTCGCGCAATATCCTAAGTCTCCAAATTCAGGGCCAGGCCCACCTGCGCCACGGTAAGGCACAAAACAACTTCCCCACCACCCTGCCGCCGCCTGAATCCGACATGGCGGTACAAGTTTTCAAAGACCCTTACCTGTTCGACTTTCTGGGCACCGATGCCCCGCGCCGCGAGCAGCAACTGGAGCAGGGCCTGATTGACCACATTCAGAAGTTCCTGCTTGAACTCGGCCAGGGCTTTGCTTTTGTGGGCCGCCAAGTGCATCTGGAAATTGGCGATGACGATTTTTACCTCGACCTGCTTTTCTACCACCTCAAATTGCGCTGCTACGTGGTCATTGAACTCAAGGCGCGCAAGTTCGAACCTGGTGATGGTGCCCAACTTGGCATGTACATGACCGCCGTGAACCGCCTGCTGGCGCACCCCGACGACAAACCCACCCTGGGCCTGCTGCTGGTGCGTGAGAAGAATCGTGTGCTGGTGGAGTATGCGTTGGCAGGCAGCACCCAGCCTATCAGCGTGGCCGAATGGGAAACCCAGCTTACCCGCGCACTGCCGCAGGAATTGGCGGGTAGCCTGCCCACCATCGAGCAGATTGAGGCGGAATTGAGCGGGGAATTGGGGGGCGGGGATGCGTGAGTGGTCATACACCCTGGCCCTGTGGATGGTGATGGGTCTGGTAGGTTTGGGGCTTTGCAACGCCGCACACGCCTTGCAGGTGACGGATGACCGTGGCGTGACCGTCCTGCTGAGCGCGCCGCCGCAGCGCATCGTCAGCCTGCTGCCCTCATTGACCGAAACGGTCTGTGCGCTGGGCCAATGCCAGCGCCTGGTCGGGGTGGATCGCTACTCCAATTTTCCTGCTGCTGTGCGCACCTTGCCACAAGTCGGCGGCGGGCTGGACCCCAGCATCGAAGCCGTGGTGGCCCTCAAGCCCGACGTGGTGCTGATGTCCACCAGCTCGCGCGCCGGTGAGCGCCTGCAGGCCCTGGGCCTGAAAGTCGTAGCACTAGAGCCCAAAACCCATGCCGACGTGCGCCGCGTACTGGAAAAATTGGGCATCCTGCTGGGCGTGAACGACGTGCAACGCATCTGGCGCACGATAGACGCCGACATCTCGGCTGCAGCCCGGTCCTTGCCAACGGCGGCACATTCGGCGCGCGTGTACTTCGAGGTCAATAACGGCCCCTACGCCGCCAGCGAAGCCTCCTTTATTGGCGAAACGCTGGCGCGTCTGGGCGTGCAAAATATCGTTCCGGCCAGCCTGGGGCCCTTCCCCAAACTCAACCCCGAATTCGTCGTGCGCGCCAACCCCGACCTCATCATGGTGGGCGACTACAACTACATCGACATGGAGCAACGCCCCGGCTGGAGCGGCATGCGCGCCCTGCGGGACAAGCGCGTGTGCCTGTTCAACCGCGACGAAACCGACATGCTCGCACGCCCCGGCCCCCGCATGGCCGATGGCGCACGGCTGATGGCGCGCTGCATCGCCGACAAGCTGGCAACCCATACACCAGCTCAACTATGATGAACCCCCGCGCCAACGCCATTGCCCGCATGCTGCTGTTGCTGGCGATCACTTTTGCGGGCGTGGGGGCTGGCGTGGGCAGCACCGGGTTTGAGAACGTCCTGCAAGCGGCCAGCGATCCTGTGGCCTGGCAGATCGTGTGCGACATCCGCCTGCCGCGCACCCTGGGCGCCTGGGTGGCCGGTGCCCTGCTGGGCCTGGCGGGCGCGGTGGCCCAAGGACTCTTTCGCAATCCGCTGGCCGACCCTTACCTGCTGGGCAGTGCCTCGGGCGCGTCGCTGGGCGTGGCACTCAGTCTGGTGCTGTTTGGCGTCTCGCCCTTCGCCACGCAATGGCTCTTGCGCTTAGGTGTCACCTTTGGCGCCTTTGCCGGTGCCATAGCGGGCGTATTGCTGACATTGCTGCTGGCCAAAGGCGTGCAGCACACCCTGCGCCTCTTGCTGGCCGGTGTGATTGTGGGCGTGGTGCTGGGTGCGGCCAAGGAACTCATCATGCTGGCGCGGCCCGACTTCCTGCAGTCCATGCAGTCCTTCATGCTCGGCAGCACCGGCTATGTGGGCTGGAGTGCCTGCAGCATCATGCTCGCTACCTGGCTGGTCTGCATGACAGCCGCCTGGGCCTTGAGCCCCGCGCTCGACGGCCTGGTTCTGGGCGAAGCCACCGCCGCCAGCCTGGGGCTGCCGCTTACACAACTGCGCCGCGCCCTGGTTGCCGTGCTGGCACTGGCAACCGGAACGGCGGTAGCGCAAACTGGCCTGGTCGCTTTTGTCGGCCTGGCCGCGCCGCATCTGGTGCGCTCGGTGGTCAGAACCAGCCATGCCCGCCTGATTCTCCTGAGCAGCCTGATGGGCGGCGTGTTGCTCATGGCCGCCGACATCCTCTCGCGCTGGGTTGTTGCCCCGCAGGAGTTGCCCGTGGGCGTGCTGACCGCGCTGCTGGGCGGTGGCTATCTGCTGTGGCTGATGCACCGGCAAGGGGTGGTACGAGGGGCTCTATGAAAAAAATAGCTGTCCTCGCACAGTCCATAAGGGCTAGCCTCGGAAATGCCCTGGTTCTGCACGGCATCGACCTGCAAATCACCGCCGGAGGCTGGACCAGCATCGTCGGCCCCAACGGCGCGGGCAAGTCCACGCTGCTCAAGGTTCTGGCCGGTTTGCTGCCACACAGCGGCTCCGTCACACTGCTGGGCCAGCCACTGCACAGCCTGAGTGCCCGCACCCGTGCCCAGCAACTGGCCTGGCTGGGCCAAAACGAATCCAGCGCCGACGACTTGAGCGTCTGGGACGTAGCCATGCTGGGCCGCCTGCCGCACCAGCCCTGGCTGGCCTCCCCCAGCGCGACCGACCTTGTCGCGGTGGAGCGGGCGCTACGCGCCACCCAGGCCTGGGACTGGCGCGCACGACCCCTGGGCCATCTCTCCAGCGGCGAGCGCCAGCGCGTACTGCTGGCACGCGCCCTGGCCGTGCAAGCACCCGTACTGCTGATGGACGAACCCCTGGCCAACCTGGACCCGCCGCACCAGTCCGACTGGCTGGGTATCGTAGGCAAGCTGGTGCAGCAGGGCACGACCGTGGTGAGCGTGCTGCACGAGGTATCCATGGCGCTGCACGCCGACGACGTAGTCGTCATGGCGGGCGGTCACGTACTGCACCACGGCGCCGCCCACGCTTGCGAGACCCACGCCGCCATCGAGCAGGTGTTCGACAAGCGGCTGTCCATTCATGCGGTGGCCGGGCAGTGGGTGGTGTTGCCACGGCTTTGATGCTTGATGCTCTATGCTTGATGTTCGATGCGCGCGAGTTTGAAGGTGTTTTGGCTTCTGGCGCTTGTGTGGTGAGCGGGGATAGCTATGTTTTTGGGAGTTATCCTGGAGCAATTGCCAAACGAGAACAGTTGTAGACCCCAACAATATACTGCATATAACTACAGCATTAGCATGTTCATTTCCATGTTTGCGTGGTTGATGGCGTATTTGAGGTGGCGGTGTGCGAAGCGGATGTCACAGCCGCAGCACCGCGCGTCATCTTTCACCCGGCCAGTGAAATCGAGTCGACTTCCGTGGCTCAAGCGCAGGCTACCTTGCGCAAACGCATCATGCGCGCTTTCGTCAGGTGCGATCTGATCGAGCAGACCGATGCCAAGGAGATGCTGGATTAGCAACACTAAAGTGGAACTACCGCGCGCAATTGCCCGCTGCACCGTGATGGAGCGCATAGGCCGAATCGATACCTGTCATGCCACCCGCACGGCACCAGCAGCCGCCCGGTCATGTTAAGGCGCAGGCGTTCTGATGCTATCTGCTCGGTGGTGTGGCGCGCCGCACCATCGCCTGGCTTGCAGCCGCTACGGCGAGGGCGATGATGATCAGGCCCGCAGCGACAGTGAAAGTGAGCCGCATACCGGCCACAACAGACTCAGGCTGCACCGACCATTGGGTCGTCGCCGCGCCGAACGCGAACACTGTGCCCATCAGTGATGCGCCAGTGATGAGACCGAGATTGCGCGACAGGTTGAGCAATCCGGATATGACGCCGCGCTGGTCTGCTTGGCTGTTCGTCATTACAGCCGTGTTGTTGGCGGCCTGGAACAGCGCATAACCAGCAGTGATCAACACCAGCGGCGTGATGTAACCTGGCACACCCCAATCGCTCGCAAGGATGGGCAACAGGGTTGAGCCGCTTGCCATCCCAACGAGTCCGGCGATGCTCATTCGGGAGGCGCCAAACCGGTCCACAAGGCGCCCGCTAGGTGCTCCCGCCAGTGCAGCCACCACAGGACCGGACGACATGACAAGTCCGACCTGCGCTGTGTCTAACGCAAGTGCGCCTGTGAGATAGAACGGGCCTACCACCAGCGTCGCCATCACCACGGTTGTGACAAGGATGCTCATGGCGAAGCCTGCGCTCAATGTGGGATTTTTGAACATGACCAATCGGATCAAGGGGGACGCTACGCTCGACTCGGCGAACAAGAACAGACCGGCACCCACCAAAGCCGCCAATAATAAAGCCATGTTGAGCGAACCGAAGCTGCCGTGCCCCAGCGTCATGGCGAGAGCATAAGCAGCCAGCGTCAGCGCGAGCAACAGTGTGCCCAGCGCGTCGAAATTGACCCGATGCATCTTCGGCGCTTTGGGGTCATGGGGCAAGTAGTGGTAGGCCAGCACAAGCGTCAGGACTCCCAGCGGAACATTGATGAGGAAAAGCGCTGGCCAACCGAACCCGGCGATCAGAACGCCCCCGAGTGTTGGACCGAGTGCGGTACCAACTGCGGACATCGTTCCGAGCAGCCCCATGGCGCTGCCGGTCTTCGCCTTGGTAACAGCTTCACCGACCATCGCCATCGTGAGCGCCATCATGATGGCCGCGCCTAGCCCTTGCACAGCACGGGCGGCAATCAGGAGCCACAACGTGGGGGCGATTCCACATAAGACGCTTGCCGCAGTAAACAGAAGAATTCCGCCCAACATCAGACGTCGGCGCCCGATCACGTCACCAAGTCGTCCGACGCTGACGATCAAGGTCGTGATGGCGAGCAGGTACACCAGGACGACCCACTGAACTCGCTGGAACGGGGCATGAAACGCCTGTACAAACGTTGGCAAGCCTACATTGGCGATGCTGGTGCCCAGCGAGGACAACAGCATGGACAGCGAAAGACTGGCGAGCGCCCACTGGGCTGACGGATGCAGTTGCGCACTGGTGGCTTGTGTGGTCATGATGGTTAAGGTCCTTTGAGGGTAGCGACTCCCGAAATAGAGCCGATATGCAAGCGTAGGTCTTTGGCTGACATAGCGGAAGGCGCACCATTCGCACATTATTTTTGCGTTTGACGCCATATCTCAATCAAACTGCGTTATGGTTGGCACATGTCCGTACCCGATCTCAATCTGCTCATTACCCTGGATGTGCTGCTCGCCGAGGGCAATGTGACGCGTGCCGCACAACGCTTGCGCCTTAGCCCATCGGCGATGAGTCGCGCCCTGGCCAGATTGCGAGAGACAACGGGCGATCCGTTATTGGTCAGGGCGGGCCGCAGGTTGGTGCCGACGCCGCGCGCACTTGAACTGCGCGAAAAAGTCAGCCAGCTTGTGCAGGAGGCCCAGGCGGTGCTGCGCCCTACAAAGACGCCTGATCTCAAGCAGTTGGTGCGGACCTTTACGTTGCGAACCAGCGAAGGTTTTGCCGAGAATTTCGGACCAGACTTGATTGCCCGCGTCGGCGTGGCGGCTCCAGGCGTACTGTTTCGCTTTGTTCAGAAGCTGGACAAAGACAGCGCACAGCTTCGTGAAGGGACTATCGATCTGGAGACTGGCGTTGTAGTGAGCACGATGGGGCCGGAAATTCGTGCCCAGGCTTTGTTCCGAGACCGTTTCGTAGGCGTCGTGCGACTGGGGCACCCTCTGAGTCAGGGCGAGATCACTCCCACCCGATATGCCACCGGCCGACACATTAGCATCTCGCGCAAGGGTCTCGAAATGCAGTCGATTGACGAGGCTTTGAGTCTGATTGGGCTGGAGCGTGAAATTGCCGCCATCGTTGGGGGTTTTTCGACGGCTGTGGCAATGGCCAGAGCCTGCGACCTTATTGCAAGCGTCCCCGAGCGCCATACCGGAAATCTTCGTGCCGGAATGCATACTTTTTCGCTCCCGTTTACAACCCCTGAGTTCACAGTTTCGTTGCTATGGCACCCGCGCTTTCATGCTGATCCGGCACATCGGTGGCTGCGTGGCTTGGTGATGGAGTCCTGCTCGGTGGATAAATGAACGGGTACCCTCATCGGGGCGATTGCCAAGATTCCTGATACCGAGTCCGTGGAGTCGAATGCCAAGGTGCTGTAGGCGCTGTAAGCGCAGTCGGCGTGGGCCAGCGCGCCCGCTAGCTGATCGGCCAAACCCAAAGATCAAAAACCCAGGTGGCGTCGCGCCGCGCAGCCGATGAGGCCGCACCCAACCAGCAGCATGGTATAGGGTTCGGGGACGGGGATTGTGGGCTTGGCGGGCGTATTGCTGACATTGCTCCTGGCCAAAGGCGTGCAACACACCCTGCGGCTCTTGCTGGCCGGTGTGATTGTCGGCGTGGTGCTGGGTGCGGCCAAGGAACTCATCATGCTGGCGCGGCCCGACTTCCTGCAGCCCATGCAATCCTTCATGCTCGGCAGCACCGGCTATGTGGGCTGGAGTGCCTGCAGCATCATGTTTGCCGCCTGGCTGGTCTGCATGGCTGCCGCTTACACAGCTGCGCCGCGCCCTGGTTGCCGTGCTGGCACTGGCAACCGGAGTGCGCTCTGGGAGTTGGCAACTGGCCCTGCTATTAACAGTGCGAGGGTGTTTTTGTTAAACTTCCCCATTGTTTGCCGACCCTAGTCTGAGGGAGGGCTGTTTGGGGGTGTCATGTACTCGGGAACCGGTTTCTACTCGCTAGCGGAAGCTGCACGCCTAGTTCGCGTGCCTACCAAGGCCATCACTCGGTGGTTGTATGGCTACAGCTACACCACCATTGACAAGGACCACGAAAAGCAACAGCACTTTTCAGCTCCATTGTGGAAGACGGAATACGCTACTGATGCGTTCGCAGACAAGGTCATTGGATTCCGGGATTTGCTTGAGCTGCGTGTCGTTCGGGAGTTCGTAGGGCACGGATTGCCGCTCTTGGTAGTTCGTAGGTGCCTGGAGACGGCCAGACAAGTCTATGGGGACTACCCCATGACCACCCATAAATTTTGTACCGATGGCAAGACTGTTTTCATGCGCGTGATGCGTGATGGCTTGGAAAAAGAATTACTTGATTTGCGCAAACGCCAGTTGGTGTTTAGCGACATCATCAAACCGTCGCTGTACAGTGGGATTGAATACGAGGGTGACACAGCGCGCCGTTGGTACCCTGAAGGAAAGAGTCGTCGGAACATCGTGCTGGACCCCCTGCAACAATTTGGAAAACCTGTTGTAGCGGAAATCGGGGTTCCGACAGAAGCACTTTTTTCAAATTTCAAGGTTGAGGGCGCAGACCAGGCAGCTCTCAACATTGTTGCCCGCATATTCGATATACCAGTTCGCAAGGTGCAGGCGGCGGTACAGTTTGAAGAGCAATTGCGGCTGGCGGCTTGAAGTTCTTACTTGATCACAATTTGCCGCCCGTGTGGGCTAAAGGTCTGAATGCGTTCAGTGCCAACCAGTTCGACGGCAAGTCGTTCACCCAGGTGGTTGCTCTTCGAGATAAGTTTCATCACGGTACCGCTGATGTTGAGTGGCTCAAAGCATTGGGCGATGAGGGTGGATGGGCCGTAGTATCTGCGGATTTTTTCAGAAGCAAAGGCAATGCTGAGCGTGAAATGATTCGCCGCCAGGGGCTGAATGTGTTTGTATTAAATAAGGCGTGGCACAAAAGCCATACTTTCTGGCCACGCACGGCGCAGCTACTGCTCTGGTGGCCTGAAATTGTCCGGCAGGCAAATTCGGTGCAAGCTTCAGCGTTTGAAGTGCCTTGGAAGACATCAAGCAAGTTCATTGGCCTGAAGCTCTGAGGTCAGGCGGCCCACCCAGGCCTGGGACTGGCGTACACGGCCATTGGGCCAGCTCTCCAGCGGCGAGCGCCAGCGCGTACTGCTGGCACGCGCCCTGGCCGTACAAGCACCCGTACTGCTGATGGACGAACCCCTGACCAACCTGGACCCGCCGCACCAGTCCGACTGGCTGGGCATCGTAGGCAAGCTGGTGCAACAGGGCACGACCGTGGTGAGCGTGCTGCACGAGCTATCCATGACGCTGCACGCCGACGATGTGGTCGTCATGGCGGGCGATCACGTACTGCACCACGGCGCCGCCCACGCTTGCGAGACCCACGCCGCCATCGAGCAGGTGTTCGATAAGCGCCTGTCCATCCATGCGGTGGCTGACCAGTGGGTGGTTCTGCCACAGATTTGATGCTTGATGCTTGACGTTCGATGCGCAGGAATTTGAAGGCATTTTGGCGTGTGGCGCTTGTTTGGTCAGCGGGGGAAGCTATTTATTCAGGAGTAAGCTGGGGACTTCAAACCAGGCAGGGCTGTCGGGCAGGGGCGCACCGGCGATACACCAGGAAAACCAAAAATGGCACACGCGTGGTGAAGCAGGCTGAAACAGACCGTTTCGATTGTCAGACCGAGGATTGCAATGTGCCAGAATGGGAATTCTGACGGTGGGTCAGGATGCGGTACTTGGGGTTGTTCGGTTGGATTTCCGCTATCCGCAGCAGGGCTTAGGATGTGGCCGGGAATAACACCCCGGTTTTACCCCAAGGAGTTGGGATGCGGGGCTAGGCGCAAGGCGCGGCGTTTGGCGAGCCAAACAAGCGACTTGTATCGACGCAACGCCCCCAAATCCGCAGAGACAAATGGGGGAAGTACTGAAATCGTTCGATTCAAGATTTCGACGGCTTTCAAAACGTAACAACCAGGATCAACCATGTTAATCAAAAGTCTAAAGATAACCAACCTGTTAAGTTATGGCGCTAAAGCAGAAGCGGTCGAGTTGGGTCAACTGAACATCCTCATTGGGCCGAACGGTTCTGGTAAGTCCAATTTTCTGGAAGCGATTTCCCTGCTGCAGGCTGCGCCAGAACAACTCACACGCCCCATTCGGGATGGCGGTGCCACACAGGATTGGTTGCACAAAGGCGGGGGCAGTGGGCCAACAAAAGATGCGCACATTGAAGCCGTCATTGCCAACGCAAAAGGCGTAAAGAATTTTCGGTATGGATTGGCATTCAATGAGATTGGCGGACGATTTGAAGTCCGGGATGAGTATCTGGAAAATGAGAAGGCTGACCCAGGCAAGTCTCAACCGTATTTTTTCTACCATTGGAATGAAGGCCGACCACTTTTGAATACCACGGGCGCGAATGGGGTTGGTCAGCGACAACTGCTGCGTGAATCCATCAAACCAGAACAATCCATACTTGCACAAAAGCGCGATACCGAGTTCTACCCGGAAATGACCTGGGTTGCGGAACAATTCCAGTCGATGCGTCTCTACAGGGAGTGGACTTTCGGACGATACGCAGTCCCCAGATTGCCGCAAAAAACTGATCGCCCCAATGACCGTCTGGAGCCAGACTGCTCCAACCTGGGCTTGATGCTCAATCGCCTGCGCATGAACGTCGGTGCACGCAAACAGTTGACCGAGTCATTGCGCACGGTGTATGAGGGGATTGAAGACGTTGATGTGCGTGTGGAAGGCGGTACCGTGCAAGTCTTCCTGATCGAATCCAAAGGCGTTATTCCGGCCACGAGGCTGTCTGACGGCACCTTGCGCTACCTCGCCATCCTGACCCTGCTTTGTGACCCATCACCGCCGCCATTGATCGCCCTGGAAGAGCCGGAGCTTGGGCTGCACCCGGACATGTTGCCCACACTGGCACGTTTGCTCGCAGATGCCAGCACACGTACACAGCTGGTGGTTACCACACATGCGCCGGGTTTGGTGGATGCGTTTTCTGACAACCCCGCAGACATTCTGGTGTGTGAGCGTGATGACGATGGCACGCACATCGAGCGGCTGGATGCCACGCATCTTGCGCCCTGGCTGGAAAAATACCGGCTGGGTGAGCTGTGGACTCGCGGTCAGATTGGGGGGACGCGGTGGTGAGAATCAAAAACGACGTGTATGTTTATGCCGAAGGTGGCGGCAGTGGAGCCCACAGTGCCGACTTGCAAGCTGAGTTTCGGCAAGCGTTTGCAGAGTTCCTGTCCAAGACCGATCTTGGCACCACACGCCGCCCGCGCGTAGTGCCTTGCGGTGGCCGTGAACAAGCCTTTGACAGCTTTCGTACGGCCATTGCCCAAGGCCAAAATGCACTGCTGTTAATTGACAGCGAAACCCCAGTCAACCCGCCGCATCAGCCGTCGGCACCTGGGCCATACAAGCCATGGGCACATCTTCAAACGCAAGCGTCCTGGGACACGCCTCCAGGTGCATCAGATGACGATTGCCACTTGATGGTGCAGTGCATGGAAAACTGGTTTTTGGCAGACAAGGCCAGCGTTCAGGCGTTTTTTGGACAGGGTTTCAACCTCGCAGCTTTACCTACCGCTTCGGTTGAAACTGTTCCCAAAAACACGCTGTACGCTGCATTGCAAACTGCAACACAAGCCTGCAAAAGCAAAGCGCCTTACGGCAAGGGTGCGCACTCGTTCAAGCTCCTGAGAGCCATTTCTCCTGACAAGGTGGAAGCGGCATCTCCTTGGGCCAAGCGATTCCTTGACGAACTGCGCAAGCGCAAACCCTGACTCAAGCTTGGGTCAAACCACCCCGGCCCGCCCCAGCATGGCATGCAGCAGCACATTGCAACCTGCGGCAATGTGCTCAGGTGTGGTGGACTCGATCTCGTTGTGGCTGATGCCGTCCTTGCAGGGGATAAAGGTCACGGGTGGCGGTGATTTTGCCAGTCATTTATCACGCCAGTTTCATATCACCCGTGATATTAAAAACACCAAAACTGCACTACAGGCGCTCCCCGAAAGCCTCCGTGGCACGTTTTTAGCCTCGATTTGGCCTCAAATAAGCCTAAATTTAGCATCAAATCAGCCTACAGCCCCCGTGTGACAAGCGGGAACAGCTACCAAAAACATAGTAGCCAAATGTCGGCATCGGCAATATCCCGCTCGAAGCCTTGTTGTTTCAAACCGGCTACCCGCCAGAGTTCGGCGGCTACGCCCTGTTCGGCTGGGTCCATCCCGGCCTCAACGTGCCCGCTGCGTATCGGGACTTGAGCAAGAAGTAGCGGCGGGGAACGGCAAACGGTGGGTGTGCCATTTCGGGTGTGCCATTTCTGCTACATTACATGTAATTGCTCAATTACTTAATTACATCGCACCATGCCACGCACTCCGCAATCCCCAAGGCAAGCCACCGACATCCGACAGGCAAGCCTGGTAGAAGCTGCTTTGCTGCAAGCGGCGCAGCGCAGTCCGGCAGACATCACCACGGGAGACCTTGCAGCAGCCGTCGGCATTACGCAAGGTGCGGTTTTTCGGCACTTTCCCAGCAAGGATGCCATCTGGCTCGCCGCACTTGACTGGGTGAGCGAGAATTTGATGGAGCGGCTCAATGCGGCGGTACAGGCACGCCAAAGTGACTCTGCGGGTTTCGATCCGCTGGCGGCGTTGCAGGACGTTTTCATCGCCCATGTGGACTTTGTGATCGCCCATCCTGGCGTGCCCAGGGTTGTTTTTCAGGAACTGCAGCATGCACAGGAAACAGCCCTCAAGGTAGCCGTTCAGAACCTGATGCAGCGCTATCGAGCCCTGGTCATGGGGCTGCTCGAAAGCGCACAAGCCAATGACCTGCTGGCACCGAAAACCGATCTACCCTCTGCGGCCCTGCTCTTTTTGGGATCGATTCAAGGCTTGGTCATGCAATCGCTGATCAGTGGGCCGGTGCAGGCGATTGCGGTCCAGGCACCGGGCGTTTTTGCCATCTATGTTCGCGGCATTGCCCGCCAGGAAACTTCATGAAACGCTCTCTCCTGCTGACGCGCCTGGGGCTGGCTACGCTGGCCCTGTTGGTGCTGGGCGTGGTCGGCTATGTGCTCCTGCATGCCGGTCCACTGGCACCATTACAAGTCACCGTCACCGCTGTGCAAGAGGGCCGCTTGCAACCGGCCATTTTTGGCATCGGCACGGTCGAGGCACGCCGCAGCTGGATGGTCGGCCCCACGGTGGTGGGCCGCGTGCGGAGTGTACGCGTTGACGTGGGTGACCGCGTCAAGGCCGGGCAACTCCTGGCCGAGATGGACGGGGTAGACCTGGACCAACGGTTGAGCGCACTGGATGCCACGGTGGCACGCGCCACAAGCTCCCAGGCTGCGGCCAATGCGCAGCTCGCCGACGCTGCGGCCCGGCGCGAACTGGCCAGCCTCAACGCCAGGCGCAACCAGGAATTGGCCGCGCAAAACTTCATCAGCGCGGGCGCGCTAGAGTCCCGGCTGCAAGAAAAAGCCTCGGCAGATGCCGCACTCCAGGCGGCGCAAGCCAACCTCCGTGCGGCCGGCCAGGACCTCAGCCGCATCCAGGCAGAGCGTGCGGCGCTGGCGCGGCAGCGCGACAACCTGCGCCTGTTGGCGCCCGCCGATGGCGTGGTTATCAGCCGCGAGGCGGAGGTCGGCAGCACGTTGGTAGCGGGGATGCCCGTGCTGCGCCTGATTGACCCGGCCAGCCTGTGGGTCAAGCTGCGGGTCGATCAGGGCCGATCCGCCGGACTCAGCGCCGGTTTGGTGGCCAGCATCGTCTTGCGTTCACAGCCGCATGCGCCCATGGCAGGCCGGGTCGCACGGGTTGAGCTGATTGCTGACAGTGTGACGGAAGAACGCATTGCCCAAGTGACTTTTGATGTGCCAGCGGGTACCAGCCCCATCGCCCCGGCGCTGGGTGAACTTGCCGAAGTGACGCTCCAACTGCCGCAAACTGCGCCAGCCCTGCTGCTGCCCAATGCCAGCGTGCAGCGCGTGCAAGGGCAGTTGGGCGTGTGGCGCATCCAGAACGGCAAGCCCGAGTTTGCGCCGGTACGCCTTGGAGTTGGCAGTCTGGACGGGCAAGTCCAGGTGTTAGCAGGCTTGCAGGCCGCAGACACCGTCGTGGTCCATAGCCACAAAGCATTAACCGCAGGTGCCCGCGTGCAAGTGGTGGAGACACTGGTCAAGCCTGGGCCCCAGGGGCGCGCTCCATGATCAGCCTGGCCGGACGCGACATCGCCCACAGCTGGGGCAAGTTTGCCTTGACCGGCCTGGGGCTGGGGCTGCTGATCGGCGTGACCCTGACGATGGCCGGGGTGTACCGTGGCATGGTGGACGATGCCCATGCGCTGCTGAACAACAGCCGTGCCGATTTGTGGGTGGTGCAAAAAGACACCCAGGGGCCTTACGCCGAGTCGTCTAGTCTGAAAGACGATGTGGTGCGCAGCGTGCGCGGCATGCCGGGCATTGCGCAGGCCGCCAACGTGACCTACTTCACCATGCAAGTACGCGCCGCCAACGGCACCGACACCCGCGCCATGGTGGTCGGCGTGGAGACGGGTCAGCCCGGTGAGCCCGGTTATCTGGTGGCTGGCCGACAGCTTACACGCAGCCACTACGAAGCGGTAGCCGATATCAGGACCGGCTTTGCGCTAGGCGAGCGCATCCACATTCGCCGCCACGACTACACCGTAGTCGGCCTGACCCGGCGCATGGTGTCCTCAGGCGGTGACCCCATGGTGTTTGTCGCGCTCAAAGATGCGCAAGAGGCCCAGTTTTTGAAAGACAACGACGCCATCGTGAATGACCGGGTGCGCGTCGGAGCCAACCCTGCCTTCAACCGCCCCGGCGTATTGGGCCTGCAAGACGCAGTGCAGGCATTGCAAACCAACAGCCACAACGTCAACGCCATTCTGGTTCAGCTGGAGCCCGGCGTGGACCCCGAGGCAGCGGCAGTGCCCCTGCGCCGCTGGAAGCACCTGCAGGTGTTCACGCGCGCAGACATGGAAGCGATTCTGGTGGACAAACTCATTGCCACTTCGGCCAGGCAAATCGGTATGTTTCTGGTGATTTTGGCGATGGTGAGCGCCGCCATAGTGGCCTTCATCATCTACACCATGACCCTGGGCAAAATCCGCGAGATCGCCGTGCTCAAGCTCATCGGCACCCGCAACACCACCATCGCCAGCATGATCTTGCAGCAGGCACTAGGCTTGGGCCTGATTGGCTTTTTGGTGGGCAAAGTAGCCGCTACCGTGTGGGCGCCGGTGTTTCCCAAGTTTGTGCTGCTGCTGCCACAGGATGCAGTCACCGGGCTGCTTGTCACCATGGTCATTTGTGCCTTGGCCAGTACCCTGGCCATTCGCGTGGCCCTGACAGTTGATCCGGCGCAGGCCATAGGATGAGTACCCCACCCCCACCTATTGCTATTGCTATTGCCATTGCCCATGCACCGGCTGCGGGTGGCATCCTGATCGAAGGGCTACGCAAGGTCTACGGACAGGGTGATACCGCCGTCGAGGCGCTGAGAAACGTCAATATGCAAGTCCACCCGGGGGAGGTGGTGGGCCTGGTCGGCCCCTCGGGTTCCGGCAAGAGCACCCTTCTCAAGTGCCTGGGCGCCATCATTGAACCCACGGCGGGGCGCATGCAACTGGGCAGTGCAGTGATTTACGACAACGCCTGGCAGGTGCGCGACCTGCGCGCCCTGCGGCGCGACCGCATCGGCTTTGTATTTCAGGCCCCCTACCTGATTCCCTTTCTGAATGTGCAAGACAACGTGGCCTTGCTGCCCATGCTGGCGGGCCTGCCCAATGCACAGGCCCGGGCGCGTGCGCTGGAGTTGTTGACCGCGCTGGATGTGGCGCACCGGGCCCGCGCACAGCCATCGCAACTATCGGGTGGGGAGCAGCAGCGTGTGTCGATTGCCCGTGCGCTGGCCAACCGACCACCCGTGATTTTGGCCGACGAACCCACCGCACCGCTCGACAGTGAACGGGCCTTGGCGGTGGTGCGCATCCTCAACCGCATGGCGCAGCAAGCGCAGACGGCTATCATCGTTGTCACACACGACGAAAAAATCATCCCCACGTTCAAACGTATTTATCACATACGCGATGGGCAAACCCATGAAGAAGCCGGGCAGGGGCAGAGCGTGGATTGAAAGACACCCCTGGTACCACTGGATTGCGGCCATTGGTTCATTGTTCGTGTTTATTTTTATTTTTTGGAGAATTTTATGAAACCCCGTTTACTTGTTCTTGCTGCATTGTTGAGTGCACCGTTTGCCCACGCCAATGACGAAGCCCTGGTTGCTGAAACAAAAAAAACCGCCATGGCCATTCCTCCCAAGTTGCTGTCCATGGTTCAAGCGGAAATTGAAAAAGGCAGCATCTCCGGCGCCATAGAAGCCTGTAGTGACAAGGCACCGAAGATGGCAGCCCAGGCATCCCAAAGCACCGGCTGGGCCATTCGACGTGTCAGCCTGAAGAACCGCAACCCAAAGGCAACACCTGACGCATGGGAACAAGAGGCTTTGCTGGATTTCGACAAGCGCGCCTTGGCAGGTGAAAGCCCTACAACACTAGAAAAAGTGGAGTTTGTAAACGAAGGTAGCACCCGTTCACTTCGCTACATCAAAGCATTGCCAACCCAAAGCCTGTGCCTGAAGTGCCATGGAGCATCAGAAAGCATTGCTCCAGAAGTAAAAGCACAAATTAATAAAACATACCCCAATGATCTTGCCGTGGGTTATCACGAGGGGGATATCCGTGGGGCCCTCACGATCAAGCGTCCGTTGTAACTTTTAAGAATCGATTTTATGAACCACATCAATTTCAAACGTGAAATCGCCGCTACTGTCGATCAGGCAGTCGAGCGCGTCACCAAGGCACTGGCCGAACAGGGCTTTGGTATCCTGACCCGGATCGACATGCACAGCAAAATCCTGGACAAGACCGGCAAGGTCATCATTCCCACCGTCATTCTGGGCGCTTGCAACCCGAACCTGGCCTACGAGGCCTACATCGTCAACAGCGATGTGGCAGGGCTGCTTCCGTGCAATGCCGTCATCCGGGAACTGGCACCCGGGAAAATTTCCGTCGAATTAACGGCACCGTCTGCCATGATGCGCATCCTCGGTGACGATCATCTGGTGCAACTTGCTGGTGAGGCCGACAAACGCATCGAATTGGCGTTGACGAAAGTGTGACAGCATCGGACGCTATCGGCACACAAGCGCCTGTCCATCCATGCCGTGGCTGGGCAGTGGGTGGTGCTGCCACGGCTTTGATGCCTTTGATGCTTGATGCTTGGCGTTCGAGGCGTAAGGGTTTGAGGGCGTTTTGGCTTGTGGCGCTTGCCACGCGCGGCGCGGCGAAGTCACAGGCTGGACAGCTTGGCGCTGGCCAGGCGATTGAGGCTAATGCCCTGCTCGGCTGCCTGCAGCGCCAAAGCGCGATGCACCTCAGCCGGAATGCGAACCCGGAATTGACCGCTGTAGGTCTTTTCGGCCAAGGGCTTTGGCAACACTTCCCCTGATGCCTGCATATCCGCCACCACCGTAGCCACCACTTTACGAATACCCTTCAGGGCTGCTTCGGGTGTTTTTGCCAACCACGACAGCGATGGAAACTCGGTACACAAACCCAGATGTTCGGCATCTTCGGCAGACCAGGTAACGCGGTAGGTGTAATGGTCAATTTGCATTTTTGATGTCCTCCAACTTTTGAATGGCCAGTAGCACTTGTCGCACTTGATAAGGCTTGGCCTTGCCTTTGTCACCCTGAATGTTGATGCGCGGATCACCCACCCACGGTGTTTTGAAAATGGCATGGCTGGTGCCTGCCTGACGGCACTTGCCGAAATAGATTTCGCAGACACTTTCAAGGTCAGAAAACCGGACATTGGCCGGCTCACGGCGCATTTGATCCAGTATTTTTGCGGTGCTTGTCATTCTTGAATGGTACCAATAATGGCACCACTATTCAACACGCCCTGCTGACCGAGCTGCCAACCCCTGCGCCGCTGCATCCGCCTTGAGCCAACCACCTACCCCTGACCGCACGCCGACGATGTGGTCGTCATGGCGGGCGGTCACGTACTGCACCACGGCCCCGCCCATGCCCCCGAGACCCACGCCGCTATCGAGCAGGTATTCAACAAGCGCCTGTCCATCCATGGTCAGCAGGTTTTTGACCCGGTTGCGCTTTTGTGCATCGCTCAATACATCGGGCAATTTGGCTAGCATCACGTTCGCCAGAATATGCACTAACCAAGAAAAAATTCCATCGACGCTTGACTGCGTGAAGTCCCTGTAAAAGTGATGTGGCCGTTGGGTTTTACTCCCTCGCCCCAGCGGGGAGAGGGCTGGGGAGAGGGGTGACTTTGCTGCGCCAGCATTCCGTTTTGAGCATGGGAGTGTGCTACGCATGAATCCAGTTCGTCACCCGATTTTCTGGAATTTCATATCACCCATGATATTACAAATGCAAAAACTGCGATACAAAACCCTCCTACCAGCCCTGGTGGCATTTTTTTGACCATAAATCAGGCATCAAATCAGCCTATAGCGCCCGTGGGTTGTGCGGGAGCAGCTATCAATAATGCAGTAAAAAACCCAGTCCACAGCACCACAGAACATCCAAAAGAGCCGCCCCATGACAAGTCATATCGCCTCGTTTACAAGCCGGACCCCTCTCCCCAGCCCTCTCCCCGCTGGGGGGCGAGGGAGTAAAACCCAACGGCCACATCACTTTTACAGGGATCCGGAGCCAGCAACAGGGACAAGCCGTAGTGCTGGTAATCCAGCACCGTGCCATCGGCATACAAGTTATTGATTTGCATGAATTTTTTCGGCATGGCAGGACAATTTTCTCAATCCATCAAATACCCGGCAAGCAAATTCATTTGCTTCGACAATTTCGTTTACTGCGAATAATGCTACGATCCCAACTATTGCGACTGGCCAGCCCCCAAGGCCGCTGCAAGAAGGAGCACCCCATGACAGCCCAAGAAGTACTAGACCCCGCCAATGCTGTCGAAGCCGAAATGGCAGCCGTGGCCCACCAATGCCTGGTGACAGCGCTGGACCATTCCAACGCGGATCACATCAACATCATTCTGGATGTGGGCGCGGACGGCGACGAAAAGCACGAAACACCCGTGCTGAAGCTACCCCCCCGCGCCTTGCGCTTCTTTGCCGACGTGTTGCGGCAAATGGCCAAGCAAGAACCCATGTTGCTGGTGCCGCAAAAACACGAACTCACCACGCAAGAAGCAGCTAATTTTTTGAACGTGTCGCGCCCCTTTGTCATCAAGGAAATTGAGGCCAACCGCCTCAAATGCCGCAAGGTCAATCGCCACCGCCGCATTGAATTTGAAGAACTGCGCCGCCACCAGGCCGCGCAGCAACAACAGTCGGAGCAAGCCCTGCAAAACCTGACCCAACTGTCTGAAGAGCTGGGGTTCCAAGCAGCTGAATAATACATTGCATTTAATGCCCTTAAATGGTATAATATTCAGATGAAGTTAAGCGAATGGGCAAAACCCCAAGTCCGCACCTATCAGACGCGCCCTGACCTGACGCCGGAACAGACTGCGATTCTGGATGCCTATGCCGACTTGTACGGCAAGGCCGAGCGCAGACTGTTTGCGGCAATCCAGGCCGGGGACGCACTCAACGACCTCAAACGGGAGTTTTGCCAAAGTTCGATATAACTGCACGCCAGTTCAATGCGATGCGCATAGGACTTGAAGGCAAGATTGACGCGATCAAGGAACGTCGCCCCGAACTGATCGCCGAGGCCGAAAAGCGCATTCGCAAAGCGGCCAAGGTCGTTGCCAAACTTGAAACGAAAGCACCTGGTTCCAATAAGCTACACCAGAAAAAACGGCGCTTGGCAACGCTGCAAAACCGGCTTGCTGCACTGAAAGCCGACCAGGAAGCCGGAACAGTTCGCATCTGTTTCGGCAGCAAGAAATTGTTTCATGCACAGTTTGATCTTCAAGCCAATGGTTACGCTGACCACGAAGAATGGAAAGCTGATTGGAGCAGGGCGCGGGCAAGTCAATTCTTTGTCCTGGGCAGTCAGGATGAAACGGCAGGGTGCCAAAGCTGTCAGGCAACACTAGCGCAAGATGGCACTTTGAGTCTGCAACTACGCCTTCCCAACGCCATGGTGACTAGCGGCAAGTATCTGAACATCACAGGTGTTTGCTTTGCCTACGGATACGCGCAAATCAAAGCAGCGCTGGCTACCAGTCAACGTATCCACACGCAAACCAAGGACGGCAAGCCAACCGTCAAACGGATCGGTACGGCGCTGAGTTACCGTTTCGTGCGAGACGACAAAGGCTGGAGAATATTTGTCAGTGTCGAGGTTCGACCAGTCGAGCAGGTTTCCAGGCAAGAACTTGGGGCCATTGGTGTCGATCTCAATGCCGACCATCTGGCTGTGGCGGAAACGGATCGGTTTGGCAACCTGATTGGCACGCGGCGTATTGATCTCATCACCTACGGCAAGACACAAGACCAGGCCAAAGCGCTCATTGGGGATGCTGCGGTAGCCCTTGCAGCCCAGGCACAGGCTGCGGGCAAACCAATTGTTCTGGAGACGCTGAACTTCCAGAAGAAAAAGGCCGAACTGGAAACCACCGATCCCAAGCAGGCGCGACTCCTATCTTCGTTTGCCTGCAACAAGGTGGCCTCCAGCATCAAGGCGGCGGCATTTCGTGCAGGCGTTGAAATCATCGAAGTTAATCCGGCGTATACGTCGGTAATCGGGGCGGTCAATTACGCCCAGGCAAAAGGCATTTCAGTACATCAGGGCGCGGCTTACGCCATCGCCCGTCGAGGATTGGGATTGTCCGAACGTTTGACCGTGCAGATGGGCCTCGTGCCTGCCCGCAACGGCGGCCATGTCACCTTTGACCTACCTGCAAGGAATCGGTCAAAGCATGTGTGGTCGTTCTGGTCGAAAGTAAGGACTAAGCTCAAAGCGGCGCATGTAGCGCATTTCCGGTGTGGAGCGCATAAAACCGCTCCACCACCTCTCCCGCTCGCAAGTCCGGGAGTGTGTCCTATCTGGAATTCCACGGCGCGATCCCGTGGCGCGAATCGTTCCCAAAACTGTTCGGGGAACGTCTGGCCGGATGTTCCCTTCTAATGGGAATAAAAGGCCATGGTTTTAGGAACGGCTAGAGTTTTAAGTGGCTGGCTCGGCGCGGTTTACCGCCATTCTGGATGCCAATGTCCTCTACCCGCAATTGATCCGTGACACCCTGCTGAGTCTGGCCGTTGAGCGCCTTTACCATGCGCGTTGGAGCGCCACGATGCATGCGGAGTGGACTCGCAACCTGGCCAAAAACCGCCCAGAACTTGCTGCCAAGCTACCGCTGGTCGTCGAATGCATGAACGCCAGCGTGCCCGACTGCCTGGTGACAAATTACGAAAAACTGGCCAACACAATCGAATTGCCAGACCCTGACGACCGCCATATCGTAGCCGCCGCCGTTGTTGGACACGCAGACGCTATCGTCACCTTCAACACCAAGGATTTTCCGATGGCTGTGTTGGCGCCCTACGGCATTGAAGTTCAGCACCCCGATGAATTCTTGATGAACCAATTGCAGTTGCAGGAAATACCGGCGCTCAGAGCCATCAAGAAAATGCGTGCCCGCTGGACTAACCCGGCACGGCCAGCACAAGAGCTCATCACGGCATTTGAGAAACGGGGCTTGCCGATGACGGCGGATTTGCTGCGCGAGGCAGTTACGCTAATTTGACCCTCAAGCCGCCTGTTGATAACCCAAATCAGGCAGGGCTGTTTTAGCGGTCAGGAGCGTCACCGTTGGCCCGCCCAACTGGCTTTAAAAAATTCACGGGTGTAGGTTTGCCAGTTGCCGTCCAACTTGTATTGGTTGCGAATGGGCTTGGGGCAACCCAGGGCGGGGGCGTGCAGATAGGCAACGCCATGGGCTGACAAGGCGGCGCAGAAAACTGATTTTGAAAACCCCTTCTTGCGCGACAGGGGAAGCTCACGGACATCCACAACGGTTTTCACCTGCGCGGCTTGCAGGCGGGCGATGAAGGCATCAATGGTCAGGCCTTCGTAGCCGAGGGTGAAAAGGGTGGGGTGCATGGGTGATCTATCCTATATGGAGCCTATATAAATCAATAACTTAAACAGGATTAGCCTAGCCTAATAGGATAAAAAGAAAGTTAACCAACGGCTAATCACACCGAGCTATCCTATTTTTGAGGCACCAGCCGCCAACGTGCGCCAGGCCCCTTGCGCTCTGGCGCAATGAGGTTACGGCGGCTCAAGTCTGCCAGCAGGTTTTTGACCCGGTTGCGCTTTTGTGCATCGCTCAATACATCGGGCAATTTGGCTAGCATCACCGCTTCCAGCTCCTCACGTTTGCACGCCGTAAAGTTGCGCAAGTGCTGCAACACCAGTTCCCGGTAATAGGCTGAATCCAACCCCTTGTTCAAGGTGTGCTGGGCTTGCTCACCCATCACCCGCGCGACCTTGGCGGACACATGGATATTGGGTGTACGGCCTTCAATCAACTTACGTGCGCGCAGTGCCCGCGCATCCTCCACACTGATCGGCAAGCGCTTTTGCACCTTGTCCAGCAAGAACACGTCCATTAACGACAAATCCGGCTGCTGCATCAGTGCGTGGGTGTACTGCTCACCCAAAATTCGCCCGGTAATACGCACCTCCACCCGCTGCTGCTCTGGCTCAATCACATAGTCCGGCAGTGGAAAAAACCGCTTGCGCTGTTCGATGAACATGCGCCGAATGCCACTGCCCACCGTGTCAATCAATTTCAAAGCCACCATCGCCTGCGTCAGGCACGGGTTGCGGTACTGCTCTGGCGACTGGTCTTGGGTCAAAAGACACTCCACCTTACCCGGCAAAAAGCGCCCCACATTGCTGAAAATCAGCTCGTCTGGCTTTTCGATCACATTGACCCGCCCGCCAACGGCATAGTCCTGGTGGGCGATGGCGTTGTGCAAAGCCTCGCGGATCACCCAGGCATCATATTGCGGCACCTCGGTAGGAAACAGCGTGCCCGGCGGCAAGTAGCGCACCGTGAGGTTGCGAACCCGCGAAAACAGTGCGTCAGGCGCCAGCAGCAGGGGCAAGCCGTAGTGCTGGTAATCCAGCACCGTGCCATCGGCATCCTTGAGCACCCACGACACCTGTGACGGCAGGGGCAAAAACTGCGCCGACTCGTCTTTGCCAAACAACAGCAGCGCTGCCCGCGTTAATTGTCCGCCCCGACTGAGCTTGAGCTTGGACAGCAGCGTGGGCACATCCCAGCCTGCCACCTCACCCGCCAGGTGTGGGTGCTTCTCTGCAAAACGCTGCCGCCCGACGGCCAGTGCGGACGCGTCCAGGTCGGCCACAGTGGCGGTGCTCACCAGCTCGGCTGACCAATCGGCCCGCGTATTCAGCTTTGCCCACAGCCGAGCCTCTTTGTCGGCATGGCTGGCGAGTTTGACCTTGGCGCTGTGAATGCGGATGTACTCCACCTCATGAAAGCTCACCGGCTGCGCCACTGCCGCAGGTACGCGCAGCACCACCACGGGCTGGCCTTGATAGGCAAACGCATCAAAACGGAAATCCAGCTTGGGACGCAAGTATTGGTGCAACCATAAATCCAGAATTTGTGCCCCCACCTTGGCAGAGCCAGGTTTGAAGCGGGTTCCCACTACCCGGCGGGTATCGTTTTCAATGCCCCAGACCATGTAACCAAAAGGCTCACCGTCCAACGCTGCCGCATTGGCCAGGGCAGAGACGTACTCGCCCACGGTGTGCGGATCGTCGTTGTGCTTGAACTCCAGCCACTCGTGTTCGCCCGCTTGGGCCAGCAGGCGGTCAAGCAATAAGGTCAGATCACCGGAATTCATGTTGGATGTCGCTCATAAATTAATAGCTGTTTGCGCACATTCCTTGGGGGCTACAGGCACTTTTCGCTTATTTTCCCCAGCCGCAGTAGTGTATGACGACCCGATGCGTGCCAGCAGCGCGCTGGCGGGTTCGTCGTTGGGGTCTTGCGGAACCAGCTCACCGCGAAAGGCTTTGGCCAGCACCAGCGGGGTCAGGCGCTGGGCCTGGGCGCGGGCGGCGGTGCAGCGGGCTTCGATGCGGTCGGCAAAGCGAAGCAGCACGCCTACTTGCTTAATAATTTCCTGTTGTTCGTCATCTGGAGGCCTCGGAATCGGGAAGTCTGTCACTGCTCCCATGGAGATACGCTGATGACCTGCGGTTGACTTGGCCTCCACGGTCAGGTGCTTACGCAGCAAAGGACTGGCGAAACACAATTCGAAGTAAGTGCCCTGTTCCGGTCTAATCAACTTTGCGCGAAATAGTCGGTCGGGATAGTAGATTTTGCGATCACCAAGACCTCGCACCACCGCGCAGTTTGCGACATATTCAAGGCTGCCACTCAGCCGCGTAAACAGCACATCTCCTTCAACTAGCAAGTCGTCTGCGCGAACTTTGGTCATGTTGGGTAGGTATCGCACGTCCTCGAAATCGATTTCCATGGGACGAACGCTGCTTGAGCGCAATACGGGATAGACACTGGGATCACCGCCAGGTACCGCCGAGGTTCCACTCCTAAATCCAGACAAAAACTCAGTGAACTTTGCCCACCGCCACCCTGCAGGCAAAGCGTGAAGCGCTTTCGCTTTGGCCCATGCGGGCTCATGCGCTGCCGGTGCAGTCTTGTTTTGTGCATCTCGCCAATCCTGAGTTAACACGCCGTTTGTTGCCGCATCCAACACCGTCTGCCGAAACCGCTTGAGCAAAGCGGGGATGGCGTCGAAGCGGTCGTTGCAGGCTTGGACGCGGGCGAGCAGGATGTCGAGTTGGTTGGCGATGCGGGTTTGCTCATTGCGAGGGGGGAGCGGGATTTGTCGCCCCAGCAAGTACTCTTTGGGAACGCGCTTATGGCCAACAGATCCCGTCATAGACATTGCACCAGTATGCACAAAGTCATCAGTTTTCAAATACCCCAACAGGTAGCGGGCATCTAACGTATCTGGACTGGTGCGGCAAACGAAGTATTCGGTACTTCCAGAGCCGATTCCATTAGGCAAACCATTCAAGAGTCCTGCCTTTCCATTTTCAAAACAGGGCGTGATTTTCGCCAACAGTACGTCACCATCTCGAAAATGGGTATATCCCTTTTTCACGGAAGCCCACTGCCGCAACTCAAAACCCGGCACATCGAGCCAGCTCTTTCCGAGCAAAGTCATTGGCACAAAGCCAACTTCAGTGCGGTCCTCAACGTCGTTTGTTTTCGGGTTCAATTCGATCAGTGTGCCCAGTGAAATGAATTCCCAACCGTCAGGCAATTCACTCATCCTCGCCCCCTCCCAACAACACCCCCCGCCGCGTCAGCCGCTCACGCGCTTCCAGCAAGGCCTGGTGCAGGTGCTTTTCCAGCTCCGCCTTGGGCGGCAGCTCGGTCCAATATTCAGCTACGGTGATGCCGTCTTTGTGCATTTGCAACAGTTCCACTTGTTCGCGACTGGATTCGGCGCACAGAATGAGGCCGATGGGGGCTTCTTCACCGGGCTGGCGCTCGTGCTTATCCAGCCATTTCAGGTACAGCTCCATCTGGCCTTTGTGGGCGGCTTTGAAGCGCCCCAGCTTGAGTTCAATCGCCACCAAGCGGCGCAGGCGGCGGTGGTAGAAAAGCAGGTCCAGGTAGAAGTCTTCGCCGTCGATGACCATACGCTTTTGCCGCTCCACAAACGCAAAGCCCCGGCCCAGCTCCAGGATGAAGGCTTCCAGTTGGCGCAGGATGGCGCTTTCCAGGTCGGCTTCGTCGTGGCCTTGGCGCAAGCCCAGGAAGTCCAGAAAGTAAGGGTCTTTGAAGACGAGAGCGGGGGCGGTGCTCTGTGCTTCGACCGGCTCAGCCCGAACGGGGGTGGAGGCTTGCAATGCGGCAAGCTCGGTGCGCTCAAAGGCTTTGCGCTCGATTTGGTGATGGAGTTCGCGCACGCTCCAGCCGTCCTGTGCTGCCTGCCGGGCATAAAACTGGCGCGCCTGCGGGGTTTTGAGCGCCACGATGGCGACCATGTGGCTCCAGCTCAATTTTGCCGACAGTGTTGACACAATTGCTGCATCGGGAAAGCTCTCCGCAAATTTCACCATGCGGCGCAGGTTGCGCGACTCAAAGCCCCGGCCAAATTCCTGCGCCAGTTGTTGGCCCAATTGCTCCAGCAGTTGGGTGCCGTAGCTGGCTCGTGTATCGCCCAGCACCTCCGTGCGCAGCCGTTGTCCTACCGTCCAGTACAGGCGGGTTAGCTCCGCATTCACCGCGCCGGCTAGGCGCTGACGGCTGCTGGCTATCAGTGCGCGAAGTTCAGCATAAAGGGGCTGCGAGTCAGGAGAGTATTCTGTTGTGGTTGGTGGTTTGCTCATACCAAGTCCCTCACCGCTTCTTCATCAATCAACAAATCTTCCAGCGCCCCATCCGGGTCTTCGCCCAGCTCTTCGAGCAGGCTGCGCAGGTCGGCCATGGCGCCGGTCAGCTCGCGCATGACCAGGCGGGCGACCAGGGCGGGCTCATCGCGCTGGGCCTCGGCCGACTCCAAGTTGTCGTCTTTGAGCCAGCTGATGTCCAGGTTGTCGCCACGGGCCTTGATGTGCTCGCGTGAAAAACAGCGCCAGCGGCCAGCCTCGCCGGTGTCTACGCGCTGGGCCAGGGCAGCGGGGCCGCCGCAGGGGTCGGTGCCAAACACGTCTTCAAATTTGTCACGCGGCACATCGGGTGCAGCATCCGCAGCGGTGCGAAAGTAGGCGCGGGTAAACGGGGTGCGTTTGCCAAACTGGGGCATGTTGGCGCGCATGTCGTACACCCACACTTGGCTGGTATTGCCCTTGTCAGTCTTGCCACGGGTGAAAAACAGCACGTTGGTTTTGACACCCTGGGCGTAGAAGATGCCGGTGGGCAGGCGCAGGATGGTGTGCAGGTTGCACTTGTCCATCAGGTCGCGGCGTATGTCGGCACCCACATTGCTTTCAAACAACACGTTGTCGGGCAACACCACAGCGGCGCGGCCACCGGGCTTGAGGTTGCGGTAGATGTGTTGCAAAAAGCAAAACTGCTTGTTGGTGGTGGGGTAGGTAAAGTCGGTGCGGGTGGGCAGGCCGCCACCTTTTTTGGTGCCAAAGGGCGGGTTGCTCAGGATGAGCGTGGCGGCTGGCAGGTGCGTGCCTTCTTCGCCCAGGGTGTCGCCAAACTGGATGCCGCCTTCAATGCCGTGCAGCAGCATGTTCATCAGCGCCAGGCGGTGCGTGTCTTGCACCAGTTCCATGCCGTAAAAGGTGCTGTTGCGGTACTTGCGCTGCTGGGCCTCGCTGCGGTCTTCGGGTTGGTATTTGCCGCGCAGGTAGTTGTTGGCGGCAATCAAAAAGCCGCCGGTGCCCGCTGCCGGGTCTTGAATCACATCCATCAGCGTGGGTTGCAACACGGTGACGATGCTGTCAATCAAATCGCGCGGGGTGAAGTACTGGCCTGCGCCGCTTTTCTTCTCGTTGGCGTTGCGCTCCAGCAGGCCTTCATACAGGTCGCCCAGGTCGTCGCGTTGCACGCTGTACCAGTCAAGCTTGTCAATCTCCACCACCAGTTTGGACAGAGTGGCCGGTTTGGTGATGAAGGTGCTGGCGTTGGCATAGATTTGCTGCACGCTGCCCTGGCCGTGCAGGCCGTAGTCCAGCAGCAGTTCTTTGTACAAGTCCAGCCGCTCAGGGGCGGAGGCAGCCATCAGGTCGGCCCAGCGGGTGCCATCCATCGGCGCAAGTGGTTCGCCTTTCTTGGGCGCTTTGTGAATGACCAAGCGGTCTTCTTGCCCGGTCTCTTGCATCATGCGCAAGAACAGCAGGTAGGTGAGCTCGCTCACATACTGGTGGTAGGTGACACCGTCGTCGCGCAGCAGGTTGCACAGGTTCCAGAGCTTGGCAACGATGTCGGACGCTGCGGGGTTGATTGGGTTCATGGGGTCTTTGGTGGTGTGGCGTAAAAGTCAGGCGGATTTTTGGTCGTCGGCCCACAGGGCCTCGTTGAAGGCTTCCAGCACGCTCTGGAGTTGGCCGTTGAAAAGTTTGTCCAGCCGGGCAAAGCCGCCGCCATCGCGTTTGAAGATCAGGTCGGGGTCGTCCAGCGCGGCGCGGTCTACCAACAGGTTGGCTTTGGTTTGTGCGGCTATGCGTTTGAGCCAGTCGCGCTGCGGTTGCGTCCAGGGCTTGTTATTCGAGGGCTTGGTCAGCAGGTTTTGCAGTGCGTGGTCTACGCGCTCGGTATAGGGCACCAGCGCATCGCCCATAGCGGCCTGGCGTATGTAGCCAATGATGCGGGCGGCAATGTCCTGGTTGCTCAGCTCGCGCCAAGCGGTGGCCAGGCGCATTTCGGTAAAGCCCGCCTGATCCAGCGCGAGCACCAGTTCTTTGAGTTGTTTGCGGGTCAGGTCACGCGGGCGGGTGAGCACGGTGATGAGGGCGGGCAGCTCGTTGCGGTGGCTGGCGATGAAATCTTTGAACGCTTGCAAATAGTCTGCGGGCTTGCTGGCATTGCCGTAGCCACGGTCGGTGTGGTGCAGTTCGTCCGGGTGGTCGGAGATGAAGACGGGCTGGCCGGTGCCTTGGCGCTTGCGGTCCAGCACTTCGCCCAGGTGGGGGTTTTGGATGAACCAATGGGCAATCTCGTCTACCGACAGGGTACGCAGCTTCTGGATGAATGCGTCCATGCGCATACCCGCTTTGGTTTCAAAGTCTTGCGTGGCTTGGTCGTCCAGGTGGCGTTTTTTGACCTGCAGTTTGGCCAAAAACTGTTCGCGCACCAGTTCGCGCGCGGCAGGGTCTTGCACGCGCACCATTTCTTGCTCCAGCTGGGCAAAGCTGATGTTGGGGTTGACCACCACCGGCTTCATGGCGGTCAGGTCGCCAATGGCTTCAAAGATGCGCACCGCGTCAAACACGCGGAAGCTGTCTTTTTTCTCGCCATCGACAAAGTCACACTTGCGGGTGGCGCGGCCCAGCATCTGGTCAAACAGGATACGGCTGTTCACCTGGCGCAGAAAGACCAGGTTGCAGATTTCGGGCACGTCGATGCCGGTGGTGAGCAGGTCCACGGTGACCGCCACGTTGGGCAGGCGCTCGTTTCTGAAGCGGCGAATCAGGCCCAGCGGCTTGTCGGCATTGCCGGTGATTTTGATGACAGCATCGTCTTCCACGCTGCCGTATTGGGTTTGGAACGCGTCTTTGAGCACGTCCACCACCAGGTCGGCATGGTCGGTGTTGACGCAAAATATCAGGGTTTTGCGCAGGCCGGTGGGGTCAATCTCTTGCGCCAGGTAGTTGCAAATGGCTTGGTTGAACGCTCGGGTGATGACTTTGCGGTTGAAGTCTTCGACGTTCAGGTTGATGTCGTCCGGCGCTTTGAACAGGTCGATCTGGTTGCGCCCGGTGTCATAGACCTTGACTTCGTCGCCCAGCTTCCAGTGCATGCCGTTTTGCGAGAGTTCGGTATAAATCTGGATGGGCGGCTCGTAGTCCACCAGGTAGCCATCGACCACGGCTTCACGGTAGCTGTAGGTGTAGACCGGCGGGCCAAAGATTTCGGTGGTGTGCAGGGCGGGGGTGGCGGTAAGGCCAATTTTGACGGCATCAAAGTAGTCCAGCACGCGGCGGTATTTGGAGATGTAGTCGTCAAGTGTGCGAAAACTCAGTTCGGTGTCGGACATTTCGCGGTCCAGCGTGTAGCCACGGTGGCATTCGTCAATCACCACGCAGTCGTATTGGTCCACCGTGGGCGGTGCTACGCCGTCTGCGGGGAACAACACGCGGCGCATCATGCCTTGCACGGTGGCAAGGTGCACGGCGGTATCGTCGTCGGGCGACTGGTCTTGCAGCTCTTTGATGCCAAAGATGTCGGCAAAGGTTTGCAGGCGCTCCATGCGCGTGTCTTTGAACGCGTTGGCGGCTTGCTCACCCAAGGCGGAGCGGTCGACCAAAAACAGGATGCGGCGAAAACGCTGGGCTTTGAGCAGGCGGTAAATCAGCGCAATGCAGGTTTTGGTCTTGCCGGTGCCGGTGGCCATGGCCAGCAAAATCTCGCGTTGGCCCTGGCTTATGCGTGCTTCAGTTTCCAGAATGGCGGATTGTTGGTAAGGCCGTAGAGCGAAGCCAAAGTTGAATGCCGTGTGGTCCAGTTGCTGGTGCGCGCGTTCTGCATCGGTTTGCAGCAGGCTTTTGAGGCCAGCGGGGCTGTACCAGCCGTCCAAAGCCTGGCTGCGGTTTTCCGTTTGGCGCAGGTCACAAAACCAGATGCCGCTTTTGGTGGCGAGTTGGCGCAAGTAGGGCCTGCCGTTGGCGGAGAACACAAAAGGAATGCGGTACTCAGTCTGCGCGCCCCAGTTGCGATCATGGAGCTGTGTCTCAGTGCTGGCGCTGAACGTGCGGCTATAGCGCTTGGCTTGCTGCAAGGCGGCGGAGACATCGACGTTTTTGCGTTTGGCCTCCACCACCGCCATGGGGGTGAGGCCGTGGAAGAGTACGTAGTCGGCCGCATAACCGTCACAAGGCCATTCGGCAATAGCCATGTTGCGGCCGCGCTGCGGGCGGGTGCCTTTGCTGTAACGCAGGGTTGGGGTGTCTACATCCCAGCCCGCCTGGCGCAATTGCTCGTCGATGATACGGCGTGTCTCTGATTCGTCCAGCTGGACTTGCGTGGCGGCGGTGGCGGCAGACCGAATGTAGTGATTGAACTGTGCGGTGGGCGCTGCCACTGCGGCGGCTTGTAATACCGCCAGTTGCTCGGCCAGCAGTGCCTTGTCTTTGTCTGACTCGGTTGCCAACTGCTCCCAGATTCCGCGCTCTTCACTCAAGGACGAAAGCTGGGTTCTGGTGGATTGCAACTCGGCGCTTTCGTCAATGGGGGCTTGTGGCGGCACAAAAGGCCCGGATCGATAGGCCGAGTCTTTGAAGGTACGGTGAAACCACAGGCACAACTGCCAACAAAGTTTGAGCGTGGACAGTGCAGCAGCGTGGTCGCCCTGCAAGGCGTGGTTGGCCGCGTTGCCGGTGACACGGATTTGATCCAGGATTTGTTTGACCTCCTTGGGCAGCACACCTTCGCCTTGCAGGCGGCGAATCAGTTCATATTGCGATTCTTCCGGGTGGGTGTAGAGGCCGGTGCGCGCGGCCAATGACTGGGCCAATAGCTCAGACAACTGGCGCAGTTTCAGCAAGCTGGTGTTGGGGTCTTCTGCAAAGTAGCGCTCGGCCAAGGCACCCAAACGCCAAAGCTGTGCCTCATAGGCGCGCAGCATGTCAAAGTTGGAGCGGATGTTATTTTCCATGGGGCGGGGTCACGGGTGGCGGTGATTTTGCCAGTCATTTGGCCCGCAATCAGCGGCTATGCGCCAAGCACGGCCAAAATGCCGCCTGCCGTTGTAGACCGCCCTCTCGCGCTGGGTTGTCGCCCCGCAGGAGTTGCCCGTGGGCGTGCTGACCGCGCTGCTGGGCGGCGGCTATTTGCTGTGGCTGATGCACCGGCAGGGAGTGGTGCGCAGCGTACTATGAAAAAATAGCTGTTCTCGCACAGTCCATAAGGGCTAGCCTCGGAAATACCGAGGTACTGCACGGCATTGACCTGCCGATCACCGCCGGACGCCGGACACTGGACCCGCATCGTCGGCCCCAACGGGTGCGATTCAAAGTGATGAGGTCGTTGGATTTAGCTCCCTCGCCCCGGCGGGGAGAGGGCTGGGAAGAGGGGCTGCTGGTGGCTTTGCGCTGGAATTTCATATTGCCCGTGATATTACAAATGCAAAAACTGCGATGCGAAACCCTCTTGCAAGCCTTTGTGGCATCTTTTTGGCCACAAATAAGGCATCAAATAAGCCTCCAGCCCCCGTGGGATGTGCGGTTAAAGCTATTAACAATATAGCAACAATAACCCCGTCCACAGCACCGCAGAACATCCAGAGAGCCGCACCATGACAAGCCAGTCCCCTCTCCCCGCCGGGGCGAGGGAGTAAAAACCCAACGACCTCATCACTTTGAATCGCACCCGGCCCCAACGGCGCGAACTACACCACGATCGACTACCTGGCACAGGAAACCAACCTTATCGTCGCCAGCCAGCAACAAAAAGACGTTGGAAGACCAGTTGACCGAGACCTACGGCACCAGCCTCAAGTCGCTGGACACCCAGCAAACCGAGCGGGTCGAAAAGACCATTCACCTGCACAAGCCGCACTTGCCAGCTTTGCTGATCAAGAAACGCTTGCTCCGCATCCAGCGCAGGGCCGTCTCCGCCGATGTGTCTGCACCCCCACCAACCGCCTTGCATGACGCGGGGAAAAAGACCGTACTGGACTTCATCTGTCTGCCGTAATCGCCTTTTGTTGTCATAATTGCCAACATGTCAGCCCAACTAATCACCCGCTTCAAAGACATCACACCCGGTGGAGACATTCTGGAGGTAGTGGTGTGGAAAGTACCGGTACCCGTGCCACCCACCGGGCACGACTACAAATACAGCGCGGTTTACGTGGTGGACGGTGTTCGCGTGGTGGGTTTTGACAACGAACGCGGCAAGGGCGACCACTACCACCTGGATGGTATTGAAGTGCCCTACACCTTCACCAGCGTGCCGCAGTTGATGGAAGACTTTATTGCAGCCGTGGCTGCCAGGAGAACAGAATGACCGACCGCTACCTCACCATCACCCTGCAGCCGGACTGGAAAGATGCCTTGCGTGCCCTGGGGCAGGCCGCGAAAGCGGACACCTACCAGGGCGAAGTGCTGAACTTTGAGAGTCCCGGTCAATTTTTTGGGCAGCTCACTGAAAAGCGCTGGGAAATCATCCATGCAGCGCAAGGTCGGGGTGAGCTTTCGGTGCGGGAGCTGGCCCGTGCCGTGGGCCGCGATGTCAAGCGCGTGCATGAAGACGTGGTGATCTTGGCTGGGCTGGGCTTGGTGGAGCGTACCGAGAGTGGCGGCGTGGTGTGCCCTTATTCTTCTATGCACATTGATATGTATCTGAAAGCAGCTTAATGACATCGACCCCGCTGAACACCAAAAAACCCACCGATGTAACGGTAAGCCGCGCCAAAGGCCGCCCCATGCTCAGTTGGGTAGGCAAGAAACCGCTGGGCCGTGTCACTGCGTTCCCCGCCCAGCATATTGAGCGTTTCAGTGCGGAAGATGCCGCACACCCATTGCCCCCGAGTTCCGCCGATTGGTCCAAGTGGCCCAAGGACTTGCCGCAGGGCGGTTTGCTCTATCACGGGGATAACAAGGAGGTTTTA
>JADJFE010000003.1 GCA_016708725.1 Candidatus Aalborgicola bjergmarkensis | reverse complement strand
TGGCATCAATCAAGCCGCGTTTACTTTGTGCATGCGAACCCCATAACATGAATACCGCAGCTTTGGCGTGGGTCGAAACGTGGCGAATAATGGTATCGGTCAATACTTCCCAACCGCGTCCGCTGTGGCTTGCGGCTTGTCCCTCTTCCACGGTCAGGCAGGTATTGAGCAAGAGCACGCCTTTGCGTGCCCATTGCACCAGGCTGCCACCGGGATGCGGGAATGGTGGAAAGGGTGTTCCAAGGTCGCGTTGCAGTTCCTTGAAGATGTTGCGCAGCGATGGCGGCAGGGCCACGCCGGGTGCAACGGAAAAGGCCAGACCTTCAGCTTGTCCGCGTCCATGGTACGGGTCTTGTCCCAGGATTACGACCCGAACTGCATGTGCCGGGGTGAGTTGCAAGGCACGCAGTGGTTGCGGAGGGAATATGACTGCGCCGGAGTCGAGCAGCTTGTAAAAATGCCAACAATCCCTTGCCCCGTGTCTGATTGAAAAACATCCACCAGGGATTGCCAATCGGCGATACCGGCCATTCCTTCGGGTCGGCGCTTTGGAGTTGCATGTTCAGCCAAACAGGTCTGCCAAGGCCTGTCCTGGCTCGGGAGCACGCATGAAGGCTTCGCCAACCAAAAACGCGTGAACGCCCGCAGTACGCATTTTCAGTACGTCGTCGCGCGTCAGAATACCACTCTCCGTGATCAGCAGGCGATCCGTTGGCACCTGGGGAATAAGGGCAAGGGTGGTTTCCAGGACACGGTGAACGTTTGCAAATTGCGGTTGTTGATGCCCAGCAGTGGCGTTTTGAGCTTCAGTGCCCGCTCCAACTCGGCGGCATCATGCACTTCTACCAGTACAGCCATATCCAGTCCCAGTGCAATGGCTTCCAGGTCATGCAATTGCGCATCGTCCAGACATGCGGCAATGAGCAAGATGCAATCGGCTCCCATGGCACGTGAGGCATAGATTTGGTAAGCATCTACCATGAAGTCCTTGCGCAGTACGGGTAAGGGACAACTGGCACGTGCCTGCTTCAGATAATCCACTTGGCCCTGGAAAAATTGCACATCGGTCAGCACGGATAAGCAGGCAGCTCCATGCTCGGCATAACCTTGGGCAATGTCGGCGGGAATGAAATCGGTGCGTAGTACACCCTTGCTGGGGCTTGCTTTCTTTATCTCGGCGATGACTGCTGGTTGGCCCTGTGCTATTTTCTTGTGTAGAGAACCGACAAAATCACGTGTCAATACACGCGATTCTGCATCGGCACGCATGGCCTGCAGTGAGATGCGTTTTTTGGCTGCGGCTATCTCCTGGTGCTTGACGGCAACGATAGTGTCCAGGATATTGCTCATGCCGCATCCTGGGCTGTTGCCAACGTGTGCGACAGTGCGATCAGAGCTTGCAGACGGGTTTTTGATGCTCCTGATTCAATAGCTGTCCTCGCACGTTCCATGCCGCTTTCCATGCTATTTGCCACATTGGCAGCGTACAGGGCCAAGCCGGCATTGAGAATGACGATTTCCCTGGGTGCGCCTTCCTGGTTGTCGAGCACACCCAGTAGCATGGCTTTGGAGTCGTCGGCATTGCTTACCTTGAGTGCGCGGCTGCTGGCCATGGTCATGCCAAAGTCTTCGGGGTGGATTTCGTATTCGGTGATTTGCCCACCTTTTAGTTCCCCCACCAAAGTGGCAGCACCCAGACTGACCTCGTCCATGCCATCACGACCGTAAACAACCAGTGCATGTTCGGCGCCGAGTCGCTGCAGGGCGCGTACCTGGATGCCAACCAGATCGGGATGGAAAACCCCCATCAGGATATTGGGCGCTCCCGCCGGGTTGGTCAGCGGACCCAGGATGTTGAAAATCGTTTTAATGCCCAGTTCACGTCGTACTGGCGCTACATTCTTCATTGCCGGATGGTGATTGGGTGCAAACATGAAGCCCACACCAACTTCGGCAATACAACGCGCAATCGCTGCAGGGGACAGGTTGATATGCAATCCCAGTGCTTCAAGCACGTCCGCACTGCCGCTTTTGCTGCTGACACTGCGCCCGCCGTGTTTGCTGACCCTGGCGCCCGCTGCTGCTGCTACAAACATGGCGCAGGTAGAGATATTGAATGTGTGCGCCCCATCGCCACCGGTTCCCACGATGTCCACCAGATGTGTTTTGTCCGGTACTTCAACTTTGGTAGCAAACTCGCGCATTACCTGTGCGGCAGCGGTGATTTCACCAATAGTTTCTTTCTTGACCCGCAAGCCGGTGATGAGTGCTGCCATCAACACGGGGGACATTTCACCTGACATGATCTGGCGCATCAGGTGCAACATTTCGTCGTGAAAAATCTCGCGGTGTTCGATGGTACGAAGCAGCGCTTCCTGGGGGGTGATTGTGCTGGTGCTGGTATTGGTCATGGCGGTATCTTAACCTTGGAATGGATTTCTCTACTTCTCTACTTCTTTGCTCTGCCTTGCGAAAACGCATCCAATCATTAGAATGATTTTCTCCTGTATTTTGCGTAAGGGATTTTCCATGAGCATAGCCAACTTAACCGATGCCCAGATTTTTGGGCAACTCAATTCAGGCCGAACATGGAATGGGTCTGTTATCACTTACAGATTCCCCGTCAACACGAGCGGCTTGACCATGGGAAGCGGCAGAGCAGGGGAGGGGGCAGCCTTCAGACCAGCAACTGCCGCGCAGCAAACCATGTTTATGTTGGCGGTAATGACGTGGGATGACCTTGTCGCACCCAACTTTACGCAAACTGGCCTGGCTACATCCAACATCGAATTTGCCTACACAACCACTGGAATCGATTACGCGCACGCCTACTATCCTTCCGGTGGTACGGTCTGGTTCAATGGGGCAGAGCCAACCTTGGTCGGTATTGTGGTTGGCAGTTATGGTTTTCAGGTCATGGTTCATGAGCTGGGTCATGCACTGGGTTTGGATCATATGGGTGACTACAACGGAGAGGGGGCATGGACACCTTCTTCGTACCAAGACTCGGTAGTGTTGTCCATCATGTCGTATTTTGGACCGAGTGCGCCTTTGCGTTCCAGTGAAGTTGCCAGTGCCGATTGGACGGGTACTGATGGTCGTGAGTATGGCCCGCAAACGCCCATGCTCAACGACATCATGGTGATTCAGAACATGTATGGTGCGTCCACCACCACGCGCACCGGGGATACGGTTTATGGTTTTGGCAGCAATATCACTGGTAATGCGGCCAATATTTACGACTTTATCCTTAACCCACATCCCATCCTGACAATTTTTGATTCGGCTGGCAACGACACGCTCAACCTGAGCGGCTGGGCCACGCCTTCGGATATACATCTGGAGTCCGGTGCATTCTCGTCGGCTAACGGCATGACGAATAACATCGCCATTGCTTACAGTGCGGTGATTGAAAATGCCGTAGGTGGCGCTGGTAACGATACCATCACAGGCAATGCGCTCTCCAACCGGCTGGATGGGGGGGGTGGCAATGACACGATAGATGGTGGCAATGGCACAGACACTGCAGTGTTGCCCGACAATTACTCCAGCTACACCTTCAACTACGACGCGATTGCCAAACTTTACACCGTAACGGGTGCCTCATCCGGTACTGATATTTTTAGCAATATCGAATATTTTCAATTTGCCGATCAGTTGCTTGCAGCGAGTCAATTGGGTGTCACCGGTGGCGGCGGTGACGTTACAGCACCTACGCTGGTTAGCGTCAACCCGGCAGACAATGCCACGGATGTGGCAACCAGCGCCAACCTGGTTTTGACATTCAACGAGCCGGTGCAAGCCGGAAGCGGCAGTATCCTGATCTACAACAGCAATGGGACGGTGGCACATAGAATCGCCGTGGGCGATACCAGTCAGGTCAGCATTTCCGGCTTGACCGTGACTATCAACCCCAGCAGTGATCTTGCGGTTGGCAACAGTTATTACGTCAATCTGACCAGTGGCGTTTTCAAGGATATCGCGGGAAATGCATTCGCGGGCATCAGCAGCAGCACTGCGTTGAATTTCAGTACGGTTAGTGTGGGTGTGGCAGTTGGGGATGACTATCCCATGTCGGTCAATACCACAGGCTTTGTGGTGGTGGATGGTGCTGCGACATCTGGAGTGATCAACTTTGTGGACGATGGTGACTTGTTCAAAGTGAACCTGGTCAAGGGAGAGAGCTACATTTTTCGCGCCAGCAGTAGCGCAGGCAAAGATGCACTTCCCGATCCGTATCTGATTTTGTATGCGACCGATGGTTCGTATCTTATGTTTGGAGACAATACCAGCGCTGGTTTGAACGCCGAGATTATCTACACGGCAAGTGCTTCAGGGGTGTACTACCTGGCAGCGTATGACGCTGGATCGGGAATTGGGAAGTACCAGTTGACGGCTGCCCATTCGCAGGACGATTTCCCGTGGGAGACCAATACTGAAGGACTTATCACTGTCAACGCAAATGCCACCTCCGGTGTCATTGATCCGCCAGGTGATGTGGATTTATTCGGTGTGAATCTGGAGGCGGGGATTAGTTACATTTTTGAACTGACGCGAACCAGTGGCGGGCTGAATGATCCCTACATGATCTTGTATGGACCCGATGTGATCGAGTTAGCCTATGACGACGAAAGTGGTGGTAGCGGCAATGCCCGGATTGAATTTACCGCGCCAAGCAGTGGCACCTATTTTCTGGGTGCAATGGATTACGACTCCGGCATGGGGGGCTACACTTTTTCGGCACGCAGCGGCGCCGGTACCAGTACATCGGGTAACGATTCAATTACCGGATCGCAGGGCAATGATGTGCTGTATGGCGGGGCTGGTGACGACACCCTCACGGGAGGAGATGGCATCGACACGGCTGTCTTTGGTGGCCTTCGTTCTGTTTACACGATCAACGCTACCAGTACTGGATTTTTGATTACTGGCCCTGATGGTACAGATGTTCTCTCCGGTATTGAACGCTTGCAGTTTTCCGACAAAACCCTGGCTTTGGATATTCAGGGCAACGCCGGGCAGGTGTACCGTTTGTACCAGGCTGCTTTTAACCGGACTCCGGATAACGGTGGTTTGAAATACTGGATTGAGCGCATGGACGCGGGCACCAGTCTGGATCGCATGTCGGCAGAATTCATTGGTAGCGCAGAATTCAAGAGCATGTATGGCAATAAACCCGGCACTGCCGAGTATGTCACCAGACTGTATGACAACGTGCTGCACCGCGCACCGGAATCCGCAGGTTACAACTGGTGGGTCAACGAAATCGATGTTAATCACCGCAGCCCGGCCAATGTGCTGGCCAGCTTTGCCGATTCACCGGAAAACCAGGCGAACCTGATTGGTGTAATCCAGAACGGGATTGAACTCTTGAACTGAGACTCCTTAACGCCGATCCACCAGTGCATGTGCGATGGTTCCCAGATCGACGTATTCCAGTTCGCTGCCCGCAGGCACACCGCGCGCCAGCCGGGTAACGAGTAGACCACGTGCCTTGAGTCCTTCGCTGATGACGTGGGCTGTGGTCTCGCCCTCGGCAGTGAAGTTGGTCGCCAGAATCACTTCCTGTACCGATCCGTCGAGCGCACGTTCAAATAGTTTTTTCAATCCGATATCATGCGGACCCACACCGTCCAGTGGACTGAGTTTGCCCATCAGCACGAAATACAAACCCCGATAGGCGCTGGTGCGCTCCAGTGCGGCCTGGTCAGCCGGGGTTTCGACCACGCAGAGTTTTCTGTGGTCGCGCTGTGCATCCAGACAGGTTGCACACACCGCTGCCTCGGTGAAGGTGTGGCAGCGTTCGCAGTGCCGGACGTTGTGCACCGCCTGCTCCAGCGTTCGTGCCAGCACCAAGGCAGCATTGCGGTCGTGTTGCAACAGATGGAATGCCATGCGTTGTGCCGATTTGATGCCGACCCCTGGCAGTCGTTTGAGCGCGTGGATCAGGGCATCAAGGGATAGGGCATCGGACATGGAGCAAAACAGTCCTGATCAGAATGGGAATTTCATGCCTCCAGGCAGACCGGGCATGCCGCCGGAGATTTTGGCCATTTTTTCATTGGAGGTGTCTTCGGCCCGGCGCACGGCGGCATTGAAGGCGGCAGCGACCAGATCTTCAAGCATATCCTTATCCTCGGCCAGCAGGCTGGGGTCAATAGTGACCCGTTTGACATCGTATTTGCAGGTCATGACAACCTTGACCAACCCGGCACCGGATTCTCCGGTGACTTCGATGGTGCCCAATTCGTCCTGGGCTTTTTTCATATTGTCCTGCATGGCCTGTGCCTGTTTCATCAGGCCGGCGAGTTGTCCTTTGTTGAACATGAATATCCTTGATGGTGTGAAAAAATGAGCAATCTTGTGGGTGGAAATTCTCGCACATGGCGAATGACGTTCAACAGATGGCTAACAGATGCGAAAAAGGCCGGATCAACCGGCCTTTGGTGTTACAGCATGATGCTGGGTTATTTCAAATGTTTGCCAATCAGGCCAGCCATTTCAAACATGGTTACCTGTACCTTGCCAAATACTTCTTTGAGTTTGGCATCGGCATTGATCAATTTTTTGTTGACAGCATCTTGTAATTTGTTTTCTTTGATGTAAGCCCACATTTGCTTGATAACTTCGGTGCGTGGCAGTGGGTTAGCGCCGACAATGGCTGCCAAGGCGGCGCTGGGTGTCAGAGCTTTCATGAACGCAGCATTCACCTTACGTTTGCCTTCAGGGGCTGCGGCGGGTGCGGCTGCTACTGGAGCGGCTTTTTCAACCGGGGCTGCTTTTTTGGCCGCTGCCTTTTTCGCCGGGGCTTTTTTTGCCGTTGCTGGTGGGGGTTCTGCGACTACTGTTTTTACCGCCTTTACCGCTTTTACCGATGCTGCTTTTTTCTTCGCTGCTGGCGCAGCCTTTTGAGCTGGTGCTGCTTCGGTGGCCGACGCAGCAGCTTTTTTGGCTGGAGCTTTTTCCTTTGCAGGTGTCGCTTTCTTAGCCGGAGCTTTCTTTGCAGTTGCCATGATTGATTGTCCTTCTGGAAGTTGATTGGTCACCAGCAAAAAATTGCTTTTTCGCTGATAGTCAGGATGCTACTGGAGAAAAAGATGCTTATCCAGCGACAAAGGGGTTTTTCGCCTCGGGATGTTGTTTTTTCATTGGAGAATAGGTGCTTTTCACCAACGGGAGTGGCCATTAATGAACGCGCAATTCGCAAGCTGTGATCTGGCAGATGCACACAAGAACGATTCCACAGGGGATTTCCGGGTTCTGCCTCCGGTTTTCAGAGATTTTGGACTGGTCAAAAAGTTCTGTGGCCCGGTAGTCACCGTCAAGTGTTTCGAAGACAACACGCTGGTCAAGGCTGCGGTTGATTCTGCTGGCTGGATTGATACACCGCAAGGGAGAGTAGCTCAGGTACTGGTGGTGGATGGTGGTGCTTCGCTGCGGCGTGCCCTGCTGGGTGGTAACCTGGGGGCTGCTGCTGCATGTAATGGCTGGGCTGGGGTGGTCATTGACGGGTGTGTGCGCGATACAGCCGAACTGGCCGTCCAGAACGTGGGGATTCGTGCATTGGCAGCAATGCCACTGCCGACAGAAAAGCGCTCCGAAGGGCAGACCAATATTGCCATTCAGGTCCAGGGTGTCTGGGTACGTCCGGGCGACTGGTTGTATGCGGATGAAGATGGTATCGTGCTGGCCTCGAAACCGCTGGTTTAGCTGTGTACAAAAGGAGTTGATGTGGCGCAAGATTTTCCAGACTCCTGGGGCTTGATGGCCCAGGAATTCCTGCAGACCCTGACCGATGGCTGGAGCAAGGCATTGGCGTCCTGGCAGGAGCCCGACTGGGCTGCAATGGGCAACATGGGCAACATCGGCCAGGGCATGCCGGATCAATTTTCTGGAATGCGTTTTACGTCGGAAAAATTGCAGGCATTGCAACAGCAGTACCTGCAAGATAGCCTGTCGATGTTCGATCCCGCTTTTTTGCAGGCACGACTGGCCACAGACAAACGTTTTTCCGATCCTGCCTGGAGTAATAACCCGGTGGCAATGCATCTCGCAGCGCTCTATCTGTTGAATGCACGCACCTTGCTGGGACTGGTTGACGCGCTTGAAGCCGATGCGAAAACCCGTGGTCGCATGCGTTTTGTGATGGAGCAGTGGCTGGCTGCTGCTGCTCCCAGCAATTTCATGGCGTTTAATCCGCAGGCGCAGCAAAAAGCCACGGATACCCAGGGTGAAAGTCTGGCCAGAGGACGGGAGAATCTGGAAAAAGATGTGCGCCAGGGGCATTTGTCCATGACGGACGAGCAGCAGTTTTGCGTTGGCAAGAACCTGGCCACTACCGAGGGGGCCGTGGTATTCGAAAACGAATATTTTCAATTGATCGAGTACAAACCACGCACCGCCCAGGTGTTTGCCAAGCCACTTTTGATGGTGCCGCCGTGTATCAACAAGTTTTATATCCTGGATTTGCAGATTAGCAACTCGCTGGTGCGTTATGCCCTGGAGGCGGGACAGCACGTGTTCATGTTGAGTTGGCGTAACCCGGATGCGTCCTTGAGCCAGGCCACCTGGGAGGACTATATCGAACACGCCATCATCCGCGCCATTGCGGTAACGCAAGCCATTGCCGCAGTTTCGAGTATCAACGTACTGGGATTTTGTATTGGCGGAACCATGCTGACCACAGCCTTGGCTGTGCTGGCGGGGCGGGGCGCAAAGCCGGTGGAATGCGCGACCTTGCTCACTACCTTGCTGGACTTTAACGGCTGCGGTGTATTGGATCTGTTCATCGACGAGGCCCTGGTGCAGGGGATAGAAAAGGAAATGGGGCAGGGCGGGCTCATGCCGGGGCGCAATCTGGCAAGCGTCTTCAGTTTTTTACGCCCCAACGATCTGGTCTGGAACTATCTGGTGAAAAACTACCTCCTGGGTGAAACACCCCCGGCGGTGGATCTGCTGTACTGGAATACCGATTGCACCAATCTGGCGGGCCCTTACCTCTCCTGGTACCTGCGTAACACGTATCTGGAAAACAATCTGGTCAAACCCGGAAAACTCACCGTGTGCGGTCAGCCACTGGACTTGGGCCTGGTTGATATGCCGGTTTATATCTACGGTTCGCGCGAAGACCATATCGTGCCGGTTGCCGCCGCCTACGCAAGCAATGCTTTGTTACCGGGCGCAAAACGTTTCGTCATGGGGGCATCCGGCCATATTGCGGGTGTCATCAACCCACCATATGCACAAAAACGCAGCTACTGGCTGCGCAAGGATGGCGTGCTTCCCAAGACACAGGCCGAATGGCTCGATGGTGCAAGCGAACATGCAGGTAGCTGGTGGCCCGATTGGCTGGAGTGGCTCAAGGGGCATGCTGGCGGCCTGGTTCCTGCCCCACAGCAGTATGGCAAAGACCCGTATCTGGCACTGCAAGCGGCGCCTGGAAGCTACGTTTTAGCCAAGACATAGGCCGGTGACATGAAAGCTGGCAATAATGCAGTCATTCGCAAGAAAATTGCGAGGGGAACACAATGGTTTATACAAGGCAAAGGTGATGAGTAACAAGGTTGGGGCAGTCGAATTGGTCAGTGTTGATGCCCTGCGCATTGGCTTGTTTGTGGAGCTGGATATTGGCTGGCTGTCGCATCCTTTTCCAAGCGGTAGTGTAACTACTCAGGTTACTGACCGATCTTCAACGGCCAGTGAGTGCAGTTCACGCGGGTGAAGGTTTGCGGTAGGCGATCCCGCGCCGACCACCCAGCTGTCAAGCGTCCGGGTTAGGCCGTTTCGGGTATGAACGGTTTGCCGACCAGCGCGTCTTTGATAGCGCCGAGAATGTTTTGCCCGTTCTTACGGGCTGTTGATATGTACCCCCGAATGCGCGCAAACTGTTCGGCTCCAGTCTGCGTCCTAAACGTACCGGATATCTTCATCTTGGTTTTAATCATCCGAATGTCACGTTCGCTCAGATTGTTGTCGAACGGAACACGGAAATCGTTCATGAAGCGTAGCGTATCCTCCTGAAATTCTTCAGCCGATCCAGCAGGTTGCGCGGTGGGCTCTGCTTTTTCCTTCCTCGTTTGACCGGAGCGTTTTCATCCTCGGGTTGCTCTGGATTGGCCGCAAATCCGGCTGCCAGTACCTCCTCATATCGCTTGACGAACTGAATTTTCAATTCCTCCGGCAGTTCCGTGGTGCCTCTATTCTTGCTTTCATCCACAGCGTCTTTGATGTCGCACAATACCTCGATCATGCTCTTCGCCCACGGCTGCTGCCAACTCAACAATACCAACCAGTTCACGCAACTGATGGGCGTTGCAGGCACCGTGTTTGAAACTGTACTGGAAATAGGGCTTCCAGTGATCATGAATCCCTGTGCCTTTGAACTTCGGAAGAATGCCAATTTCGTCCATGGCTTCCTTCCCTCGCTTGGCGTGAACAGCGTAATGCGTGAGCTTTTTGGTTGATGCCACATGAACCCAGTGCAACTTGCCTTTCACCCGCACGCCTGATTCATCGGTATGGAGAATTTCACCGTTTGCCAACAGCTCCTTTATCGCTTCTTCCGATGGCTTGACGGATTCGGACGTCTTGCCGGTGGCCTTCAACACAAAGGATTCCGATAGGTCTTGCCCGAAAAGGTCTTTGAAGATTTGCGTTGTCCTGTCTAACGGCACGTAGTGCTCGCAGTTGAGGTAGGTGCAAAGACTCGCAACGCCCTGCCCATACTGTACTGCAGCATTCACTCCTTCTGGAAATTCTCCGCAATTCACCGTGCCACATTTCGGGCAAACCTTGGTTTTCACACGGTGTTCCGTGACTTCAATTTGCATGGGAGGAATGTCAAAAACTTGCCGTGACTCACTCGCGCACGCCTCAACACCAGACAGATCTTCCTCACACGACGCGCAATGTCCCGGTTCATGTTCTTCAAAATGATCCGGATTTTCTTCGGCTTTCAGCGTGTTGCCTTCATGACCGGGTTGTCCCCCGTTGGGTTTCTGACCTTTGACGCGCAGACTTTTCGGCTGTGGCTTTTTGTAGCCATCGCTTGATGGCGGCTTGCTGCTGTTGTGGCTATCTTTGCCCAAGCTCACCTTCATGGCTTGGATCACATCCGCCTGCTTCTTGACCTGCGCCACCAACGTTTCAGCAATACCGATCAGTTTGTTCACCAAATCACGCGTCGCGCCCTGCCCATGCGCGAAGGCCGCATCTACTTCATCTGTGCTGGGAATCTTGATTTCCATGAATCTGCTGTGAGGTAGTATCGCTACGAATCAATCAGAGGGAGCACATTACGCGCTTTAAAGTAACTGGGTCTGAAGGGCAAATTTCGACCGGATGTCTGATGATACCAAGGGGGAACGGGTAGTTACATCTGGACTTGATGGAGTGTGTATTTCGCTGGATGATCTCCTATTGCCACAAGGGGGGTGAGTAGTTACGCGGTAGTTTCAAAATATCTTCAGAAAAACAAATTGATACCATCCGTAGCCTGGGCCTGCGGCTGGTGCGGATTGACCCCTCCAGAAGTGATCCGGCGCCTGAGACAATGGCACTATCGGATGACGAACCGGCTGTGACTGAGCAAAATGAGATTCAACAACGGGAATTGGCGTTGCAACAGGAGCGTATGCAGCAATTGGCTGTGCAACAAAATGCCCTGGCGCTTTGTGAGAAGCGATTTGGCGAAGCGATCCGGCAATACCGTAAGTTACTGACGCAAATTGAGTCCCAGCCAGAAGTTGCGGCGCAAAACAGCCGGGCGCTGATTGCAGAATTTGTTAATGACATGCTGCGCGAAGGCGAGTCTGCCATCCGACTCCTGTCCGAAGCTGCTGGCGACAAGTCCTCCATGCATCCGGTTAATGTCACGGTGGTGTCGCTTTTGCTCGGACGTGCGGTGGGTTTACAGGAGTCTGAACTGATAGAGCTGGGCCAAGCAGCGTTTTTGCATGACATTGGAAAAATTCAGTTGCCTGATCGGGTACGTTGGCCCGAAGATAATTTTTCGACTGCAGAATTCAAGCTGTACCAGGAACATGTGGGCTTGGGTGTTCAACTGGGACAAGCGATGCGCTTGCCAAAAACCGTGTTGACCATCATCGCGCAGCACCATGAGTTGACGGACGGCAGCGGATTTCCCGCGCGGCTCAAGGGCGATGCCATCAGCATGGGGGCACGCATTTTGTCTCTGGTTAATCGTTATGACAATCTGTGCAACCCCAGTCGCCCAGCGGTAGCCATGACACCGCATGAGTCCTTGTCCCTTATTTTTGCCCAGTTCAAGGCACGTTTCGATCCACTGGTTCTGGGCGCTTTCATCCGGATGATGGGGGTATATCCACCTGGATCGGTCGTGCAACTTTCGGATGATCGTTACGGAATGGTCGTATCGGTCAATGCGAATCGTCCCCTCAAGCCCAGGGTCATCGTCTACGAACCTGGAACCACCAAGCGTGAGGCCTTGATTCTCGACCTGGAGCAAGCCAGTGGCATCAGTATCCGGCGCAGCATCAAGCCAGCGGCCCTGCCTGGCGAGGCATTGGATTTTCTGGCACCACGCCAGCGTGTCTGCTACTTTTTTGAGCAAGCAAGCGATTCACAAATGGCAACGCTGGAATGATGCTGCTGCATGGCGCTTCAGCCATGCAGACCCTGACCAGCTCCCAGCGTACCGCGCCGCGTTGGTGATGGGCGCGCAGACTGGAGATGGACGTAAACACGATGGTAGCCATGGCGGTGGCAATTGCTACCTTGACCGCCAGATCCGCAGCGACACCACGCAAGGACAGAATCAGGAGAGGTTCAAGCATGGATACGAGGCTTTGAGGTACATGCACTGAATCTGACCTGTCACTGGGTGCGATTCAAGTGGCCGTTGGGTGTAACTCCCTCGCCCCGGCGGGGAGGGTTGGGGAGAGTGGTTACTATGTTATTTATAGCTGTATCCGCACATCCCACGGGGGCTATAGGCTGATTTAATGCCTGATTTACGGCAAAAAAGTGTCACAAGGGCTTGCAAGAGGGCTTCAAGAGGGTTTTTCATCGCAGTTTTTGCATTTGTAATATCACGGGCGATATGAAATTCCAGCGCAAAGCCACCAGCAGCCCCTCTCCCCAACCCTCTCCCCGCCGGGGCGAGGGAGCTAAATCCAACGACCACATGTCGTAATCGCAATCGCATCAATTGATCAGCGGAAAGGACCACTTTAGTTTGAATTCCATATGCAGCCGCAATGTCCCTACAGCACCACTTTCACCAGCGGATGCTGTGTGAGCGCATGGTACAGCGCATCGAGCTGCGCGCGGCTGGTAGCCATGACGGTGATGGTCACGCCCAGGTATTTGCCGGTTCTGCTTGCGCGCAACTCGGTGCGCGATGCATCAAAATCCGGATCAAATTCTTGCGCTATTTTGGCAATCGCCTCCACCAGTCCGTCTTGTTGAATTCCCATGACCTTGATCGGAAACAGCGAAGGGTAGGGAATCAGCGATTCGGCGCGGGGGGGTTCCTCATTCGACATGGGCAACGACGGATGGTTGAGAGCCAAGCATTCTTTCGCAATAGCGTGCAATCAGGTCAATCTCCAGATTCAGCAGCGTACCCACTTGCAAACTGCCCAAGGCTGTATTTTCAACGGTGTGGGGAATCAGATTGATGCTAAATTCGCAGCCACCGGCCAAGTCGGCCAAGTCGGCCAGATCGACGATATGGTTGACGGTCAGACTGACACCATTGACGGTAATGGAACCCTTGTAGGCCAGATATTTCGCCAGCGATTGCGGCGCCAGAATGCGCAACTCCCAACTTTCGCCGACCTGGGCAAAGTGGGTCACGCGGCCAATGCCATCGACATGACCCGATACCAGGTGCCCACCCAGACGGTCATTGGCACGCAAGGCTTTTTCCAGGTTAATGGTGCTGCCTGGCGTGCCCAACCCGGTAGTTTTTGCCAGTGACTCGGCGGAGATGTCGATGGTGAATTGTCGCTGTGCAGTATCCAGCGATGTAACCGTCATGCAAGCGCCATTGAGCGCAATGCTGTCGCCCAAACCCACATCATCCAGATAATGCTCCGGGCAGGCAATGGTCAGGCGTTTGCCGTGGGTGGTTGAGTCGCCAAGAGCCTGGACGGCGGTGATACGGCCTGTGCCGGTGATGATGCCTGTAAACATGGACTAATCATTCTCCAAAAAAGTATACGGATTAACGGATTAAAAAACATCGCGGCCAATGATACGGGCCACCACGCGCAGATCCTGACCAATTCGATCAACCGATGTGAACTCCATCTGCAACGCCTGCTCCAGATGCTCCAGGGGACCCAGACTGGCCATATCCCGCCCCTGACCAACCAGCTTGGGGGCCAGGTACACCAGCAACTCATCCACCAGATTGGCCCGTAGCAAGGCACCATTGAGCTGCTCTCCGGCTTCGACATGCAACGCATTGATTTCACGCTGACCCAGGTCCAGCAGCATGGCATGCAGATCAACCTTGCCGGTAGGCTCGCCGTCAATGTGGCGGTCAGGCAGGCACAGAACCTTTGCTCCACGTGCTTGCAATGCATGCTTTTTTTCATCATTTAGCGCTGCAGCATAGATGAATGCTGCGCGTCCAGCTATTAAAGCAGGAGCATCCAACGGGGTTCTCAGGCAACTATCGACGATGACCACATGCGGCTGTCGCTGTGTTGGCACCAGACGCACGTCCAGCCGGGGACTATCGGCCAGCAGCGTTCCGATGCCGGTCAACACCGCACAACTGCGTGCACGCCAGGCGTGACCATCGGCGCGTGCTGCTGGTGTGGTGATCCACTGGCTGCTGCCATTGTTCAAGGCCGTTTTCCCATCCAGCGTAGCGGCAATTTTCATGCGCACCCAGGGAGTCTTGCGCACCATGCGACTGAAAAAACCGATATTGAGCGCACGCGATTGCTGCGCCAGCGCGTCATCCGGCTCCAAAACTTCGACCACAACACCGGCGGCGCGCAAGCGGGCAAAACCCTGACCGGCAACCAATGGGTTCGGGTCGGCATTGGTCGCAACCACCTTGCCAATGCCCGCTGCAATCAGCGCATCACAACATGGGCCGGTTCTTCCGTGGTGCGAGCAAGGCTCCAAGGTCACATAGGCAGTGGCACCTACCACACTGTTTCCCTGCGACTGTGCATCGCGCAAGGCCATGATTTCCGCATGCGGACCACCAGCCTTTTGGGTATGCCCCTGGCCTATCAGGGCACCTTCTGCCGTCGTAAGCACACAACCCACAGCCGGGTTCGGATTGCTGAGTCCGACAGCGCAGTCGGCCAAGGTCAGTGCCTGCGCCAGGTTGTGTAGCATGGTGGCGATGCCGACACCCTCACCTGTTCCAGCAATCAGCATCGGTCATACTGGCGCTCCTGGTTGAAGGGACGGTGTCACGCCGATTTGCCTGGTCAAGCCTGTAATCTCCGCATTTGTCGCTAGCCTGCCCGGTTCCGGGCTTCCTGGTTGCCGTAATCGTGAAAGTGGAAGCGGTTGATACCACAGTCACGGTATAGCGATCACCCTCCACTTTCAATATTCCGGAGGGTATTTGCGAAGGGCTGGCGGTTGACACGGGATATGTTCCAGTGGCAGTTGCCGCCCGTTCCATCCATTGCGCTGCCTGGATCAGGGTATTGCGGGCGTTGGCGCGGTGGCTGCGGTTGACGTACTCTCTATAGTTCGGAAGCGCAATTCCGGACAGGATGGCGATGATGGCGACCGTGATCATCATTTCAATCAAGGTAAAACCACCTGCGCCTGGCGTAGAACCCATTTTCATTCTGGAGTTTTTGGAGTAAGGGCTTGCGTTCATTGCTTGTTCCGCCAGCTTGTGCGCTTTCCGAGGTGCGCGCCAACATCGAGTGTAAGCTTGCAGCGCGGGTCATTCGGATTAGCAACACATATCGGATCAGTTGGAAGCAGCGAACCGGTCGCCTTGATAACGAGCATTTCCGTGGGTTTTGTTTGAACCAGTGCGGTGTCGCTGTCAACCTCCATGGTTGTCGTCGCTGGATTGTCCGTGCTGAGGTCGAATGGCGATACGCTTGGGGGAGCCCCATTAATCATGTCCAGAATACTCAGAAAACTGCGTTCATCTGTCGCGTTGACGGCAGCACACGATTCGACTGAGCTAGTTGAACCAGATTTTGGTATCGTGGTTTGAACCACAATATTCTGACCAGAATAGGGTCGTGTATTGGTCAACACTCTCTGGCCGCTGGTAGACCAGTCGAGAAACCATCCGCGTTTGGTGGCTGCGATATCTGTGGGAGTATCAGTACCCGCATCGCTCGTGGTGTATGCGACCGGATTGCTGGTTGATGTGTAGTAATTAACGCCTGCGTCAAGAAATGGCGTTGCGTTGATGGTCTGTTGCACCAATCTGTCCATGGATGCCGTTGCACCGGGGATATTGACAGGCGATGTAACTTTGGAATCTTCATTGATCGTCACGATACCGGCGGCTACCGTAAAGGGGCTGTTATCCCATAAACCATAGTAGCTGGCCACAGTGGTCGAGGTTTGATCCGCAGTCGTGAGGTTTTGCCCCGTGCCTACCGATACCATGATCCCCCCCAGAGGGTGGGGCATCCAGTATGGAGCCGTGGTAATGGGTTGCGCCACTGTGCCCGCGCTACGGGGGCCAAGACTTGCCGGCCCCTTGGCCACAAAAAAAGGCTGCCCGCCAAAGCTCACCTCCCAATTCGATGGCGTGGCGCTGCTCAGATTGAACTTCCACAGATTGCCTTGCAGGTCTCCGGCGTAGGCAACATCGACCTTGCCGTTACCGTTCAAATCAACTAGCAATGGGCTGGACAGGCCGTTGCCATTGCCCTGGAAAGCGCATCCCGAAGTCTGAACCGTTTGCCCGCCGCAGGGACTGATTCTCACAATGGTCTTTGTGCCATCGAGATATTGAATGATGAGTACGGGTGCTTCATTGTTGCTGTTGTAACCATTGCCCATGACAAGCGCCCAGCGGCCATTGTTCATCTGGACGATCTGTCCCGATTTGGAAGAGATATAAGGATCGACGGTTGGTGGCGAGCTGATAAAGCCAATGTCGGCATCGTTGGTCGCCTTAGTAGTGTCCTTGATCACCAGATTGGCCGCGTTGGTCGTTGTGAAATTGGCGGGATCGGTCACATCCAGTACAAAGTAGCCCTTGCCACCGTTACCGAGGGTGCCAACCAGAACCGTAGTCCATGCCGAGTTGAGATAGGCATCTCCGGTGAACGGGGAACCATCCACGAAATACTCGTGCGTGTAGGTGGTGTCGGTCAGTTTACGCAATTTTCCCTCTGCAATACCCTGTGGAATATAGGCCAGCAACTCGGTGCCACCTTTCACGGGGAGATTGTCGGCGGCTGCGAAGCCGTGCAGCATGCCATCATTGGCACCCACATAGACCATTTTGGTACGTCCGCCCTTGCCAGGGCTGACGATTGATTTGAAAGCAGCATAATTGTTCATGGTGTAACCACTGGCGGGTGCGCCGACATACCAGATATTGGAATTGACAATATCCCCCAGACGCGATGCACGATTGCGGAAAATACCGCCCTCCTTGGTGCGATCACCGCGTATGTAATCAATTCGGTTCTGTCCTTTGTTGTCCACCGTATCAGCGCTATTCTTATTGAGTTGTGTCTGCTGCTTGGTAGGTAGCGAATCGAACGTCTTCCAGGGAAATCCTGCACTGCCGTTGTAGGAAAGTACAAATCGGTTGGCCACCGAATAGTTCGAGTTGTCCAGCAGGTCGCCCGCATTCCAGGTATCCGTAGTCGCCACGGCACCCGTGACTGAATCAATAGCACGCGCCCTAAGCACTCCGCTCCACATGTTTGCGTCGTAACCTGCGGTATAGGCGCTGGTGCCGAGGCGTAAATAACTCGAACTGGTGGCAACGGACACCGAAGACTGGGTGGTATCGTCGATGACCGTGTCCATAATAGCCTTGAAGGCTTCCGTCAAATCGTCGGCCGTCTTGGCTGGGTAATATCTTCCGCGACCATTGAGCGCACCATGCCAGAGTTCGATGGTCCGAATATCTGGGGTCCCGCCATCGGATGTTTTCACATCAGGCCAAACCTTCGAGCCCTGAATCAGTTTTGCGAAGTCACCGCCATAGTTGTCATTGGTTGTGTTGGTCTCCCAATTTGCAGGGCATGTAGCATCAGGGGGGGTCCACTCGGTAGCACCCTCTCCAAAGCCAATGGTGTAGGTATTGATGTGCTGCCAAGTTGCTGGGTCGTTTTTAGGGTTCCAGTATTCCTGGGTCGCAATGCAATTGCTGGCGCTCTTGCAGGCAGGCGTTTCGAATGTTTCAGTACCACCCTTTTTTGTTAGCGGATTCACGGAATTAGCCATGTTCTGGGTTGAGTTGGTTCCATCTTGCAGATCGGTCGCCCAGCTGCGAAACGCCAGATCAGCAAAGGAACTTGCATGGGTTGCATCTGTGTCACCGTAGGCATCCCTATAGACTTTGGTTTGATTGGACATGACGCTATAGCTGGTGCCATCAGGTAATGTTTTGCTAATACTGTCACCTGGTATGCCTTTGTCAGCAGCAGTTATCGAATTCCAGGCACCATCCGTCATGAATACATGGTAGGTTCGTCGGCAGGCCATATACGGAGTGGTTTGCGCTGTACCAGGAACATCGGCCCATGGGCTATTTTTGCCCGCAGGCGTCCGCATGTAGTCGTGTGCTTGCCGCATCATTTTTAACGAAGGTGTACCGTTATCTGCCTTCAAACTATCCACAAATGTGTTGAAGTTTTTCCGGTGATCCCCCTCAAAGGAGCGCATTGCGTTCACCTTCCCAGGGGTTAATGTGTCAGCATTTGGCGCCCCTCCATTGTTGTGCATGGCCTGCCATGCCAGTCGGATTCGCTTATCGGGAATTTTTCCTGAGTTCGCAGTTCCATTGCCAAACTGGGTTTTCAACGACTCTTTAAGTAGCGAAATTTTTGATCTGGCATCGGTCGATGACACATCCCAAGCCATACTCCCGGAATCGTCCACAGTAATAATGACATTGGGTGCTGGAGCGACGCTGCCATTGCCAGGTGGCCTTTGTGACAACGACAATGGCGCAGCCTGCGCGGCAGAAAGTGTGAGCAGCAGGCAGGTCGTGCCGATGGCGGTCAAGCTTTGGTTGCAAACCTCAACCTTACTTGTCACATTCGGCATCTTTGCTTGGCGACGAATGTTGATCCGGGAATGTGATTTCATGGTATCTCCTTTGAGTCGGGCTGGCCGCAATGTCTGTCGTTCAGGTTCGGTATGAAAAGTTGGCGCAAGGGGCAGACTACGGCGGGTCAATGGATGGGACAAAAACGGACCTGAGCACCACCCTGGTAGTTGGGTTGTTGCTTGCATCAACCTTCATGCCCTGCGCTACTACAGTGATACGAAAAACATAGGTATCAGGTTCACTGAGGGTAGGTGGGCAGGCACCAATTGTGTTGCAAATAGCTTTTTCGTAATTAAATACTTCGACCCAATACCACGCTCTTGGCGTTGCGCCATCAAGAATCGGATTGCCAGATGCGCCAGGCGCAGCATCGTAAGCATTCTGACGTGTGAACCGTCCATAAGTTGCTCCCAACGGTATCATGACGGTGAGGTTGTCTTCGAGATTTTCCAGGTCCGTCGTGTTCAGAGGCATACAGATACCTTCCATGCAACGTCGCGTGATGGCGTTGAAATTCGGATTGGGGTTGGCGAGAATTCTTCTTTCCACTTCGTCAAAATCCACTTTACCTTCAGGAAAAAAAGGATGAGGGCTAGGAACGGGAGCAGCGCAGTCGGTCGCGATCGGGTCCTGCCACTGGCGGCAACCCAGGAAGCATGCCCTGGTGATATTGGCTGCAGCCGTTGCAGGCGTATCCGATCTGCAAGGCAAACCATAGGTTCCGTCCGCTTGTACGACGGTGAATGGTGGTCTGCGGCCACGGATATCCATTTCGGCATCATTCATCATGGCCTCGGCCGCTGCTTGGGTTCGGTTGTAATCGGTGTTGCTGCCCAGCAGTATTTCATTCAGGCTGGCGACGCGAAATGCGCCAAGGACAGCCATCAGACTCAGAACCAATAGCAGCAAGACAACTATCAGCGAAACACCACTCTGGCGATGCCGACGACCCGGGTGAAAAAGTGAGTATTTCATAGCATGGCATTGCGCAAGGTGAATGTGCGCCAAAAAACGCGGTGCAATAGACTGTCGCTTGGGGTAGTGGGGGTACCCTGGCAGTCAGTCAAACTTGCGTTTGAGTTGCCTGATTTTTCCCCCACGATATGGACGCAAATGCGAACAGCCCGAACAGTGGTCCAAGCATTAAACGGGTGCTTTTTCACCAGTACTGGCGGCAGAGCATTCATATCGTTTGCGGTGTAAAACTGATACGTCTCGGCTCCTGGAACAATCCCTGTGCGCACCCCATACCATACTTGAAAGTCTTTCACGCCGAAAGCAATCGACTGCGCGGCGGGGTTGGACCATCCCAGGCACATGAGATCATCGGAGGTAGTCGATTTAGAAAACGTATTGTTCACATTGCCAGCGAACGGGATGGCGGCGGGGCGGCCACCCAGACAATCGACCGAAGTGCCACTGTCCTGATAACTCACGCGCAAGGTATCAGCAGCACCACTGCTCCCTTCCTCACCATGAATGTCATACGGCCTGGACGCGTCAAACCCCGTGTATCTGGTGCTGAAACTCACAATGGCCGGATTATCCGTATCTGGTGCTTCCAATTCAATGGCACCCGCCTGGGCGAGGCTATAGCCAACATTGCGAAACACAGCGTCAGCCGTCTGCTGCAACCGGGAACTGTCACCCACCACCGTTGAGCTTATCTGCGTGTACGTCATACTGCCAATAGCCGCCAGCACAACCATCAGGCCAATGGTCAGACCCACCATCAACTCTATGAGAGAGAATCCGCGCTGCGCATGGCCGCGACACATAACGACCGCGTATTGCGCCCCAGTCAGATTTTTCCGCTGCCAATAAGGAAATTCAGGGTTGTACATAAACGAGATGACAAATAAGGGTTGCGGGACAAACAACGCCATCGCGTGAAGCGGTCAGTTTGAATGGACTGTTGTATGTGGTGCTATCGTCGTCCGCCGCCTTTCCTTCGTTGGCTGCCCAGGCCACGGCAATACCGATCTGTCGAGGATCATTGGGCGAACGGAATACACGGGCTTTGCCCCCCGGCAGCACCCGCTGCACGGCAGCACGCCACAGGTTCAGGTCGGACTGCGCCAACCGCGCCCCCGTACAAGAAGCGGCAAGGCAGTCCGGATTCGGAGCTGCCGTGGCTGCATCATCCCAGCCCAGTTCATAACTGCTAGCGACAGCGGGGGTTGCTACCGGATTACCCAGAGCGGCAGCCCGGTTGAGTAGCATGCGGTTACTGAGGTCGTCAATCAAACCCACAGCAACCGCACGGTAATTGGCAGTGCGCGACTCGACCAACATGCGTGCCTGCATACCCGCAAGACCCATGATTCCCAGGCCGAGCACCACCAGCGCAATCATGGACTCAATCAGACTTACGCCGCTCTGACCTTGCTTGGATGCACTGCGCCACGCGTGAAAAGTTTTGGCTAATCGCATGCTACGTTGTCTTTCAATGTTCGAATTCTGCCGCCAGTGTTGATGCACACCGTGGTGGTGGATTTTCCTGAAACTCCTTCCGGCGGTGCGATTACAAACCTCTGTCCAGCTCCAGTAACCTGCCCCCAAATGTTAGCGGTCATCTGTTCTCCAAGACCAGGATGCATCAGGCTATAACCTGTCGGTATGGTGGTGGTTTGCAAAATGCGAGTTCTTTCGGTTGGAGAGATAGTGCCATTTGAGTTCGTGTCCTCCACCATTCTCCAGCCACAACTCCATTCGTGGGTGTCTGACAGTGTTACACCCGCACTGCAACTCGCTTGTTCTTCCCGGATCAAAACGACCGGCCTGCGACGACGGATCGCTTCGGCGCGCGCCAATTGCACGGATGCCACCAAGTCGTCACGAATTGCATTGATACGGTAGCGTTTGATGGACTCGCTGAAACTGGGCGCCGCCATAGACGCCAAGATGCCGAGAATGACCACGCCCACCATCAGTTCGATGATGTTAAAACCTGCCTGCGCGCAGTGACGGGCTGAATGATTTTTTTGCAAATTTTGTCCCCTGGCGAGCACGCGCACAACCTTAACCGAGTTCTAGCGCAACCATCATAGGCCACGAAACCAGCTTCTTGCACGGGCCGCATCAATCTAGTAATTGATGGCTTTTTAGCATACCTCGCCAACAAAATTGGCACCGTCAGAAAATATATTTCGAACTTTCCGATTATGCTAAGTGCGTTCGATAGTACAGATCAGCGGGACGCTCAGGTTGCATGCAGCTCTTCCTCGAAAGAGGCCCACGAGTTCAATGACAACATGGTCCGGTTTTACCTGGAGAAGGATGTCACTGAAATGATGGCGTTCCTGATCAATTGCCACCCGGATGCGGAGCACATTCAAAAAACTACCCCGCGTGAGTGACCTAGCGCCCCGGTTTGACCGCCTTTTACGCCGCCAGCGCCCGTCAGTCGTGCGGGAACCTTGTCGCCCGCAATGAAGTGTTGGAGTGGGGACACTTCCGGGTTGATGGTAAAGAGACGGGCTACACGCCGGATGTCAGCCTGGGTGAGTCTGCACTAAAAACCGTTGGAAATACTTATAAATTACTTATAATTAGCCTTATGAACGCCATCGAATGGAAGCCCAAGGCCAGAAAGCAGCTGCTCAAGCTCGACCATCAGGATCGCGTGCAGGTGCGCGATGAGGTTGGACAGAAGCTGTCGGTGTTCCCGTTTGGCTCCGGTGTGAAGGCATTGACCAATCACCAGTACGGCTACCGGCTGCGGGTTGGCAATTACCGGGTGTTGTTCGATTTTGAGAGCGGTGCGGCCTGCATCGTCAGCATTGAGGAAGTGAGGAAACGCGATGAACGCACGTATTGATTTCCAAACCATCATGGGCGCGGACGGCAAGCCTGCTTTTGTGGTGGTGCCGTACAACGAATTCCGGCGCATGGCCGGGGCGTTCACACCGGGCACCATTCCGCACGCGGTGGTGAGCGCCGAGGTGGACGGGGCCAGTGCCACCAAAGCTTGGCGTGAGTATTTGCGCCTGACGCAAGCTGAGGTTGCGGCCCGCATGGGGGTAACACAGGCTGCATTCGCCCAAATCGAAACCGCCAAACGCCCGCGCAAGGCCACGCTGCAAAAGGTGGCCGCCGCGCTGGGCCTGGAGCTGGAGCAGCTTGAAGCTTGAAGTTTTTTTCCAGCATTTTTCGTGTTTACGCTGGTAGCGGCATCGCTCTGCGCAACTTTCGCGGGTGACCGCCTTTTGTGCCGCCAGCCCCCGTCATTCGCGCGGGAACAGGTATTAATTTGATAGTACTCATAGTCTTGTCGCCCGTAATGAAACGTTGGAGTGGGGACACTTCCGGGGTGAGGGTGAGGAGACAAGCTACACGCCGGATGTCAGCCTGGGTGAACATGGACGGTACACGCCATTGGCGACTGTGGCTGGTGCGCCGGAGTTGAACCGCGTTTTTGCAAGGGGACTGCAAGCACTTCAAAACGAGGTGCAGCAACCCTTCGAGAAAGCTGCCGCCTTTTTTCTATTCGGTGCCTTGCAGCAATTCTTCTTCGACGGCAACAAGCGCACTTCGCGTTTCATGATGAACGGCTTCCTGATGTCAGCGGGCATTGATGCAATCAGCGTCCCCGCAGCCAAGGCCCACGAGTTCAATGACAACATGATCCGGTTTTACCTGGATAAGGATGCCACCGAAATGATGGCGCTCCTGATCAATTGCCACCCGGATGCAGAGAAAATTCAAAAAGCCACCCCGCGTGAGTGACTTGGTGCGCGGCAAGTGGGACAAGTTCAGTTTGGATATGCTCAGCACCCTGGCCGCGCGTGCCGGGCGCAAGATTGAACTGACAATGACTTATCCTATACGACCATTCAGCCGACAAAAATGACCTTTCATCTTTGAAGCATTCGTTTCCGACTGTGCGCCGAATATACTGGGCGCATGAAGATAACATTCAAACAACTTGAATTGCCACGCCACAAGGGGTTCACCTTGATTGAGCTAATGGTGGTGGTTTCGATAGTGGCCATTGTCGCGGCCATTGCGATTCCCTCATGGAACAATTTGATCGTTTCCAACAGAATTCGTGCTGCGGTCAACGACTGGATTTCGTCAACCCAGTTTGCACGCTCCGAAGCACTCAGGCAAAACATGCAAATCACCCTGTGTCCAAGTAGTGATGGCATTCAATGCACCGCCACAGATTATGAGACGGGCTGGATTGTCAGAACTGATGGAACTATTGCTCTTGCCAATAGAGTTTTGCAAGATACCTTGCCCAAACAAGGGATAAAAATGACTCCGGAGTCTATTAACAGCCGAATCGTTAACTTTATGCCCAATGGACGGTTAGGCACCAATGCAATGTTGCCGGGCGGTTACACCGCACATATCACTGTGCGCGATGATCCTCCAACGAACGATTCGCTAACACGCCATATCTGCATACCACGTACTGGACGCATCAAAGTCTACACAGCCGCGCAGTACTCAAGCACTGCCTGTGGGGGATAAATCAATGCGCAACAATAAATTGATTTCAGTTACTTCTCATCAAATGCAACAAGGTGCCACTTTGATTGAGGTGTTGATTACGATGATGATCGTAGCCATTGGGTTGATAGGTACCGGTGGCATGCAATTGGCATCAACCCGTTACCAACAGACCTCCTATATGCGCGGACAAGGCATTGTTCAAGCCCAGTTTATTGTGGAAAAAATGAGGGCCAACAGCAGCGCGATTGGCACCTACCTGACCAATGATGCTTACGCAACCGCAACACTGGCTGCGCTGCCCGCAGACCCAGCCTGCGGAATGACGGCATCATCCACCTGCACAGCAGCACAATCTGCTGCCAAAGACTTGCGCGATTGGCGACGTGCGTTGCAAGCCATGCCAGGCGGGCGGGGCTCAATTAACAGTGTCACGGCCGGCGGTGTCACTGATACATTCGCCAGACAAGTGATCGTAATGTGGCAGGAAAAGCAGCAAAACGAAGTTGGCACTTCCGGTACCCCCGATCCGACCGCAGAAGAAGATGCCAGTTGTCCGGCTCCCAGGGTCGCTGGTGTACGCTGCCTCACAATGACCATCACACCATGAAAACAACATTCAGACCTACAGCATCGAGCATTCAAAGTGGTGTCACACTCGTTGAACTACTGATCAGCATAACGATTGGTCTAGTGCTCCTGAGTGCCATCGGTTTGGCCTATGTCAACAGCACCAATATCACGCGCCAGCGTGAAAACCAGTCCGAGTTAAATGACCCGGCGAGCATGGTGCTGAGCATGTTGCGGCGTGATATATCAGCCGCCGGGTATGTGGACATTTTTGATACGGACAATTCAAGTAATCTGCCACAAGCAGGGACTATTTTTGTACCGGGAAGTGAACAATTGCGCAACCTATACGTGCGCGCAACAACCTTGTCCGACGGTACGGCGGTAACAGGCAGTACGCCGTTTACGCAGTTTTTTCCCGGTTTGTCGCCTATCTTTGGATGTGATGGCGACATGAATGGCACACCTTACGATATTTCAATAACGCCAGGCCCCGCAACGCTAGCCTGCGGCACGGCCAGTACTACCAAGCACACCTTGCAAATTGCCTACCAGGCGGCATCAACTGCTGCTCCTCCTACTGCGACAGCAGCTGCCCAATACAGTCTGTTGGCAGCCACAGCCGCTGCGGCCGTCACCGCTGGCGAGGGCCGCGATTGCAACCAGCAAAGTCTCACTGCTGCCCCTGCCGGTGCAACACCTGCGCGCGAAGCCAAGTTTGTAATTAACCGTTATTTTGTAGCTGAAAACAGCTCGGACCACGTTAACGAGCTTTATTGTTCAGGCTCTGGCAATTCGACAGCACAACCTTTGGTACGTGGTGTTGAAGAGTTTGTGCTGCGCTACCAAACGGCGGCACCAGGAACCGTTCCAGCAGTAGGTGCGCCTTGGCTCTCGGCACCCAACGCACAGCAACAATACGCCTCTGCGGCCACGGTTGCAGCTTCAGCACTTGGATGGTCCAATGTAACCGCAGTAGAAGTATGCATTGTGTCTGCCACGGTAGATACCGGTGGTGCCGCTGCTGCGACAGGCACAGCAGTCTTACAGCCAAAACGGCCAACCTGCGAGCGTGAAACTACTGGCAGCAACATTGGTAACTTCAAGGCTGATGTAAATAGGGCCACGGGTGATAACCGCTTGTGGAAACGATTCACTTCTGTAACGACTGTTCGAAATGCAATCTTCGCTTCGCCTCTTTAAGCCCAAGCCCTCTCAAGCTGCGCAACAGTGCGGCTTTGTGATGGTGACGGCCCTTATTTTTCTCATGGTGCTCTCCTTGTTGGGGGTGATGGCGGTGCGTGGTTCGCTGTTTGAAGAGCGATTTTCTGCCAATGACCGCGACTTAATGGTGGCCCGCGAGAACGCTGAATTGGCACTACGCGATGCCGAACGCGACATTCTGGGCCTGCGTTTCAACAGTCAACCCACAGCGCTCGTCTATTGCGCTCCTGCTGCCTGCACCAACGTGCGACCTGCTGGTACGCGTCCGGCCAATGCAGCCGATGCCGGCAACTTCTGGAGTGGTTCCAACCCCAATGTTGAAGACGTGGCGCGTGACGATGGCGGCGTTGGGTTAGCCATAGGGCTTCAAGGAGTCTATTCGTCCGCGTCGGCCACCGCTTGCGGAAGACCGGTGTGGAGCGGTGCGGATTGGCAAGATGGCGTTCCACGAACGTGTGCAGGCACGATTACGACAACCGTCCCCACCATACCCTATGGCACATTTACCGATGCCCCTTTTGCACAGCAAGGTGTGACGGCACCGCGCTATCTGATTGAATTGTTCAGAGCCGGTGAACTTGGCGTTAATAACGGCAATTCGAACAAGCTCTTTTTCCGAATCACCGCCGTTGGATTTGGTCGCACCACCGGTACAGGCGGTGCACGAACATCTGTCACTTTACAAACCACTTTTTCGCCACTGTAGGCACCCATAGGAGAATCCCATGAAATCAATCAAGATTCAATCCACACGCGCAAATCTGGCATCCATGGTGCTTGCTGTTGGGCTGTCCTTGGCAGCTGTAGCCAACGCATTCACGCCAAGTACGCAACCGCCAGAGACTACAGCCGTGCCTGGCAATCTGCTGTTGGCCCTGTCGGTGGAGTTTCCAACAGGTCTACAGGAGTCCTACTCTGGTAGTAACGCTTACGCCTATGCAACAAAATACGATGGTTACTTTGACAATCGCAAGTGCTATACCTATTCAACAACCAATGAGGTATTTACGCCGGTCAGTAAAATGAGTACCACAAATGGCACTTGCCCGAACTCGAGTACCGAGTGGAGCGGCAATCTGCTGAACTGGCTCACCATGACCAATATTGACCAGTTCCGCTACGTCCTAACAGGCGGTACACGTGACAACTTTTCCAGCATGAATGGCACATATCCGGGTGATTCCACCACGCGCACGGTGTTGATTCGATCATCAAGTGACCGAAATAGCTATGTGTCAACAAAAACCTTGACTGGCCTGCCCGGCATGCCGCTGTCTGGTACGAATGTCGCACGTTCTGGCGGCCAAGGCTCGAAATTTATTGTCGCTGCATCCGGCCCAACGCTGCCCACCAACAGTCGGGCCAACATAGATGCATCGTGCGCAACTTTGGTGTCAACGTCAAGTCTTGCAGCTGGTCATACATGTTTTAACGTGCGAGTGGAAACTTGCATCAGCGTACCCGTTGGTCAGGCCGTGCCCGATGTCGGGATCGACACCAATTGCAACAGCACCTATTCAGGTGTTCCTAAGCCGGAAGGTTTAATACAGCAGTACGCCAACTCACTACGCTACGGTGCCTTTGGTTATCTGAATGAAACCGGCAATACGCGCAGCGGTGGTGTACTGCGCTCCGCTATGAAAAGTGTAGGTGCCAATGCCGCGACTGCAACCGGTGTCACCGCGAATACAGCGCAAGAATGGAATGCAACAACCGGAATCATGGTTGACAACCCCGATTCGGCGGATGCCAGTGCAAGCAGTGTTGCTAACTCAGGTCTCATGAACTACCTGAACAAATTTGGCTATGCGGCAGGCTACAAAGGTAACGACCCGGTCGGCGAAATGTATTACGCATCACAGCTTTACATGCGCGGCAAGGCTCCGCCCACCAGCTATTCAGACGGTCCCCCTACTGCTGCGTCAAAAGACGGATTTCCAGTTATCACGGGCAACGCCCTGCTGGCTGGTGCCAGCCGAGACCCCATCATCAATACCTGCCAGAAGAATTTTATATTGGGCATTGGAGACATTTATACCCACTGCGATGGCAACTTACCGGGGTCAACCTCATCTGCGTGCACCGGGGGAACTCCAAGTGACCCAGATGGCCTCAATGTAAACGACCTTTGGACTACAGTTGCAAACTTGGAGAACATTTCTGCAGTTGTTGCCGGAACGGGAAAGGCATGGGTTGGAGGGTCTTCAAATGGCACCCCGTACATGGCAGGTCTTGCCCATTGGGCTCATACGAACGACATCCGCCCGGATTTGCCGGATATACCTAACAAACAAACCATCAGCACCTATTGGGTGGATGTGCTTGAAAACAATGCCAACAACGTGGCGGCGGCCAGCCTCTGGAAAACCCAATTTTGGCTGGCCGCCAAATACGGCGGCTTTGACACGGATCTGGTTACTGGCAACAACCCCAATACCGATGTTTCGTCATGGGATGCCAACGGTAACGGCATCCCCGACAACTGGTTTGCCGGCAGCAACCCGACATCAATGAGATCTGGCCTGTCTGCCGCTTTTGCGGATATTGCACTCAAGTCAAGCGTCAACTCTGCATCCAGCTCTGCGGTCACTTCAAACCGGCAGACGGCCAACAGTCAAATTATTTATGCTGGTTACGATCCCGAAGGCTGGTTAGGTAGTGTACGGGCTTGTACACCCACACAAACCGCTACGCAGTGCAAAGATACACCAACATGGGAGGCATCAAAATGGTTCAAAACCACAACACCGACCTCGGTGACCACTCCCCTGACACCAACCACGCGCAAAATTTTCACATCCTATTTTGATGGCACCACGTTCACGAAAATGCCCTTCCAATATGCAAGCCTGAATGGCAATCAAAAAGCAGTGCTTGATGCAGCGGACAGCCAGGGCACAGCGCGTGTTGCCTTCTTGCGGGGAGATCGCAGCAACGAAGGTTTATTATTTCGTAGACGGAAAGACACCTTGTTGGGTGACATTGTCAATGCAGGTGTAAGCTACCTTTCGGGTGCCGGGCCTCAAATTCCAAACTTTTCTGACACCGCTTATTTGGCTTTCCGTGCCTGCAACAAATCGGGCTGCACTGCAAGGCCCAATCCACGCCGACCGGTGGTTTATGTGGGTGCCAATGATGGCATGTTGCACGCATTCTCTGGCACTAACGGCAAAGAGCTATTTGCCTACATTCCGGGTTCAGTTTTCAGCAATTTGCCTACCCTCACCTCATTGGGCTACACACACAAGTTTTATGTGGACGGTACACCCATGATTGGTGATGTCCCACAAGACTCCACCACCTGGAGAACTATTTTGGTCGGAGGACTGGGTGCGGGCGGCAAGGGTTATTACGCGCTCAACATCACAGACCAGAACGCGTTTTCAACCGCATGGTCCGATACCACCATCACCGCAACGCCCAGCGATGAAAGCAGTTCCCAAGCCTACGCCAAGGAAACGGCGCTCAGCTCACTGCCCTTATGGGAATTCACCTCGACCCAGGACCCTGCTGATTTGGGTTACACGTTTAACGAACCATCGGTTGACCCTTTCGATGGTAGCTACATGCAAATCAACAGAGTGGCTGACAGCAGCGCTACCGGTGGTGTTTGGCGGGTCATTGTTGGCAACGGGTATGGATCGACCTCGGGAAAAGCCGTTCTATTCATGCTCGATGCCAATACCGGGGTTAGCAGTAGCAGTGGCAAATTAACTGCGGATAATGTTGGTCCAAACAACGGTCTATCGGCACCCACACCGGTAGATACTGATGGCGATGGTTTGATTGATACCATTTATGCTGGCGATGCTCTCGGCAATATGCATAAATTTCAGTTTTCCAAATCGAGCAGTGGTGCCTATGTGCTGGCAAAGGCTGGTAGCGCCGACGGCGGCGCATGGCGTTACATCGGCAAAATTTTTGAATCAGCCCAGCCCATCACCACCGCGCCGTCGGTGGCGCGGGCCTGTGGTAACAGCGACTGGTATGTGGCGTTTGGAACAGGGAAACTCAACGAAAACAGCGACTATTCTGACTCGTCGACACGGGGTTTTTATGCTATCAAGGACAACAACCCATCTACATCTCTGACAGTGGCAGCAACCGATGTCGTTGATGTCCCTTACACCGCTGCTACGGTTTCTGGCTACTCCGTCAGAAATTGGACGGCGCCCACTTTAACCAACAAAAAGGGTTGGAAAATGGCATTTACCAACGGCGAGCGTGTCTTGTCAAATTCGACCCAGCCGCCCGACACCGGTACGGTACTTTTTGCGACAACCAAGCCGACGGGTAATGTCTGCTCTCCCGGCAACTCTGGTTTCATCATGGCAGTTAACTTTTGCTCAGGTAAATCGGGAGAATTGAATGTGGCTGGCAGTTTGGTAGGAGGCCTTGGTATGGATTCGACGGGCGTAATTAAAGTGAGCAATACGTTTACGGGTACAGGTAACACCCAAGTTGTGGTCAGCAACCAGGACGTTACAAAACCTAAGGACGATCCGAGATGTCCCACGGGTCAAATGTGCAAATCGAGTGCCTGCCCCTCTGGGCAAACTTGCACACAAGGAAGTTGCCCCACCGGTCAGACTTGCCAAACATCCACTGGCATTGATATTTTTGGCAAAATTGCCCCGAAGGGTCGTTACGCTTGGCGCGAGATTCTTGCAAAATGAAAACCATGTACCACCCAATGAAGTTTGCTAAATTCATAGTGCCCTTCTTCAACAAAAAAAGGTTTGCATGTATGTCACAATGTCCAAGAATTTTCCAAAAACAGCACGGTTTTTCGCTGATTGAATTGATGATCGCCGTTGCCGTCGTTGGGATTTTGGCAGGCTTCGCGCTACCGAGTTACAGGCAGTATGTGATGAGAGCACATCGGGTGGATGCCCGCAATGCGCTGCTTGCACTTGCACAACGGCTGGAACAAAACTACACCTTGAGCGGTTCATATGCGCTGCTCCAAGACGGTACAACAACCGTTACCGACACGACGATTGCCAATTGGGGACTAGATAAAACTCCGCTCAGTGGTGGGACTCGATACAACATCAGCTTTGATACCGGGTCACCTACGGCAACTGCATTCACGATCAAAGCAACACCCACTGGTTCTCAAACTGGCGATACCTGTGGCAATCTGACTTTGGACAACAGAAATTTAAAGGGTGCTGCGGGTCAGAATAATCGACACACGACCACTCGCGATTGTTGGGATAAGTAGTGACACAATGGGCTGCCCTGCAAGACGCAGGGCTGGTCGATTCTTTACCTGATCGGCGTGGGATTGAGCAAAAACAGCCGCAGACGCTGTTAGATAATGCTTGGCCTCCCCTCATGATTTTCAAATGCATCATCCCCGCCCCCTATCCCCCTACTGACCATTGTTTTAACTATCCAAGGAGACTTCATGAAAAATGCACCGCAAGAAAAACCAGGCGCACCAACAGATGCTGCCGCAACCCCAGCCCCGGAGGCCAGTGCCAAGCCTGAAAAGGAGCGCCGCACCCCGTGGCGCGAGCACGCCGCCAACAAGGCGCCCGAACAAGCCGAGAACCAGCCCTTGCCAGACCCGCAGGAAGTTGCCCGTTTGTATGCCGAGATTGCCGAACATGCATCCAAACTGCTCACCGGGCACATGCAGCGTCTGATGAAAAACGGTATTTCCATCCCTTCCGATGAGTTGGGAATTGCCAAGGCTTTCATGGAGATGTCGCAAAAGATGCTCTCCAATCCGGTTGAGTTGATGCAACAGCAAATGGCGTTGATGCAGGACTATGTATCGCTGTGGCAAAGCTCGGTCATGCAGATGTTTGGCGCCCCCAAAGTGCCGGTGGCCGTGCCGAAAAAGGGCGATGGCCGCTTCAAGGATGAAGAATGGGAAAAGAATTTCCTGTTTGATTTCATCAAGCAAAGCTACCTGATCACCTCGCGGCACATTTACGATGCCGTGGCCGATGTTAAGGGTATGGATGCAATCGATGCCAAGAAGACGGTGTTTTACACCCGCCAGTTCATTGATACGCTTTCGCCCACCAACTTCGCCATGACCAACCCCAGCGTCTTGCGCGAAACCATCAAAACCCGTGGACAGAATCTGCTCCACGGTTTCAATAACCTCTTGCATGATATGGAAGATGGCGATGGCCAATTGCGCATCCGCATGACCGATGCCTCGGCCTTTGAAATGGGCAAGAACGTTGCGATCACCCCTGGAAAGGTTATTTTTCAGAATGAGATGATGCAGTTGATCCAATTCATGCCGACCACGGACGAACAGCTCAAGCGTCCGCTGCTCATCATCCCGCCCTGGATCAACAAGTACTACATCCTCGATCTGCGCCAGAGCAACTCCTTCATCAAATGGGCCACGGACCAGGGACATAGTGTGTTTGTCATCTCCTGGGTCAACCCGGATGAAACACTGGCCGATAGGGGCTTTGACGCCTACATGTCCGAAGGGGCGCTGACAGCCATCGACAAAGTGTGCGAACAAACCGGCGAGAAGGAGCTCAACCTGATTGGCTATTGCCTGGGTGGAACCCTGCTCGGCTCGACCATGGCCTACATGACGGCCAAGAAGGACCACCGCATTGCTTCGGCAACCTTCTTTGTGGCACTGCTGGACTTCAGTATTCCTGGCGACCTGGGCGTGTTTATCGACGAGCAGCAGATTTCCAGCCTGGAAAAGAAGATGGCGGTTCGTGGCTTCCTCGAAGGCCACGAAATGGCTGTCACCTTCAATATGCTGCGCTCCAATGATCTGATCTGGTCCTTCGTCATCAACAATTACCTGATGGGCAAGGATCCGTTCCCCTTTGATTTGCTGTTCTGGAATTCGGATTCAACCCGCATGCCCTACAAGATGCACAGTTTTTACCTGCGCAATATGTACTTGAACAATCTGTTGCGGGTCCCCGGTGGCATTACCTTGCTTGACACACCGATTGATTTGTCCAAAGTCAAAACGCCGTCGTACTTCATCTCGACCATCGAAGACCATATTGCACCCTGGAAAGGCACTTACCTCGGCTCCGGCGCGTTGGGCGGTCCGGTGCGTTTCGTGCTCGGTGGATCGGGCCATATTGCCGGTATTGTTAATCCACCCTCCGCAGGAAAGTACGGTTATTACACCAATGAAACCAAAAAGAATCCTGCTGACCCGGACGAGTGGTTTGCCGGTGCCAAGCAGCAACCTGGATCGTGGTGGAACGATTGGCAGACCTGGGTGACGGGCCTTGAAGGCAGCAAGGTGCCAGCGCGCGATCCATTGAAGGGGAAATTCAAGGTGCTGGATGATGCCCCAGGATCATTCGCCAAGCTGCGTCTGGACGCGCGCCCGGCGAAGTAGGGTAACTTATCGTAACTTATCTTATCGTTCGCGCATGGAAAAACGTACCCCGCATTGCAGGCTGGCCGAGGTCAAAGCCTTGGTAGATGCAGGCAAGGTACGTGCAGTCAGCGCACGATGCAACCCGTTACCACTGGCACCCTCGTATTTCCTCTCATGGAGTCCTTTGGATGATTCTTGAACTTGTCGATATCCGCATCCATCCCGGTCAGAATGCTGCTTTTGAAGAAGCCATTGCGCATGGCCTGCGCACGGTCATTGCCAATGCCCAGGGTTTTCAAGGCTACAAGCTTAACAAGGGGCTGGAAAACCCGCAGCGTTATCTTTTGCAGATTTTCTGGAACACGCTGGAAGACCACACGCAGACTTTCCGCCAATCGCAGGCTTTTACGCAGTGGCGCGCCATCGTCGGGCCATTCTTTGCCGCAGCGCCTGTAGTCGAGCACTTTGACCTGGTGAGCAAGTCCGACTGAGATTGCATTAAGGCGCATGGCACTTTCCTATATCTGGTCCGCCTTCTTTTTGGTGGGTCTGGCATCTGCTGGTGTGCAATGGCTTTTCATGGGCGATGTGGAGGTGTTCAAGCGCATTGTGGACGGCACCTTCACTTCGGCCAAGATGGCGGTGATGGACATTGCGCTGCCGCTGGCGGGCATCATGACGCTGTGGCTGGGGCTGCTCAATATCGGCGAGAAAGCCGGAGCGATCAACTTTGTGGCCCGGCTGATCGGGCCTTTTTTCTCGCGCATTTTTCCCGAAATCCCCAAAAACCATCCCGCATCAGGGCACATTCTGATGAATTTCTCCGCCAACTTTCTGGGGCTGGACAATGCCGCTACGCCCTTTGGTCTGAAAGCGATGGAGAGTTTGCAAAGCCTCAATCCCAACAAGGATGAGGCCAGCAATGCCCAGATCATGTTTCTGGTGTTGCAGACATCGGGTTTGACCCTGATTCCGCTGTCCATCATCGCCCAGCGCGCCATCCTGGGGGCAAGAGACCCTTCGGATGTATTCCTCCCAATTTTGATAGCAACCTATGTCGCAACCGTGGTGGCTTTGGTCAGTGTGGCCATCAAACAGCGCATCCCGCTGTGGGATAAAGTGATTGTTGCCTGGGTCGGTGGCATCAGCGCAGCGATTGGCGCTGTGGTGTGGTATTTTGTCCATTACCTGAGCCGTGCCGAGATTGAAGTATTTTCCAAGGTGGCCAGCAACCTGGTGTTGTCGGCGATCATCGCGGCGTTTTTGATCGGCGCGTTGTACAAAAAAATCAATGTGTTCGATGCCTTCATTGAGGGCGCCAAGGGCGGGATTCAAACCTCGCTGACGATCATTCCCTATCTGGTTGGCATGCTGGTGGCCATCGGTGTGCTGCGCAATTCGGGGGTTCTGGGCTTTGTGGTCGAGGGTTTTACCTGGGTTTTCTCCCACCTTGGCTGGAATACCGATTTCACCCCGGCGCTGCCCACGGCGCTGATGAAGCCCATAAGCGGCAGTGGCGCACGTGCCATGATGATCGACGCCATGCAGACCTATGGCGTGGACTCCTTCGTCGGGCGTCTGGCCTGTGTGCTACAAGGTGCCACGGATACGACCTTCTACATCATCGCCCTGTACTTCGGCTCGGTTGGCATCCGGCGTGCGCGCTACGCAATTGGTTATGGCCTGATAGCCGACCTGGCCGGGGTACTGGCATCGGTCGGGGTTGCGTATCTGTTCTTTTACTGAAGTTGATGTGTGCCATCATGATCTGCATACAGATTGCTAGCAAGGAGTGACAATGGCCAATTTGAGTGTCCGGGGGCTTGCGCCCGGTAATATGTCGGCGCTCAAGGCGCTTGCCGTCCAGGAAAATGCCAGTGTCAATACGCTGGTGCTGCGCCTGATTGACCAGGGATTGGGTAAAACACAAAGTAAATCCAAGCTGCACCGGTTTGACGATCTGGATGCCTTGGCGGGTTGCTGGAGCGCTGCGGATGCCGATGCATTTTCTGCCGCAACAGCTGCCTTCGACCACGTGGACCCTGGTCTTTGGAAATAACAATGCGTGCAGTTTTGCTGGATACGAATGCCTACACGGCCTTTATGCGGGGAGATGCGGATGTTGTGGAGGTCATCGCCCACGCCAACCATCTGTTTCTCAAGCCAGCGCGATGGAGCACGGGGCTGCGGTGTTGAGTCTGGATGCCCACTTTGCGCAGGTGGATGGTTTGCGCTGGGGGCGATGCCTGCACGATTTTCTGCCCTGAAGCCCTTATGGAACGTGCGGGAGAAGCTATGAATTAGCGAGCGTCTCCACCTCAAACCCGACCACATATCTCACGAAAGGTCTGAATGCCGATGGGCAGGCGCTTGCGCGGCAAGGCGGAAGTGGTGGTGTTCATGCTAGAACCTGAATCCCTCTGAATCCGTTTTTACATCGTCGGTTCATCGGCATCAGGTTTTATTATTTCGGCCACATAACCCACCCTGCGCGGCACCGCGTCCTCATCGAGCAGGCTCTCAATGTGGGCAAATACTTCAGATCGGGAAAAAGGTTTCTTCATGAAGTTGTCGGCACCAATCCGATTGGCGTAGAACTGTTCGGTGGCATGTTCATTGCCGCTGATCATGATGACCGGAATGTGCTGGGTTGAAGCATCCTTGCGCAGCACCCGCAAGGCGCCAAAGCCGTTCATGCCCGGCAACACGATATCCAGAAAAATCAGGTCCGGCTTATCCTCGGCAATCAGCTGGAGCCCTGTCTCTGCGTCGCCCGCATCGCGTGTGACATACCCGGCGGAACGCAAAATCCTGCGCAGCACCGCCACCACCGTGGCCGAGTCGTCAATAATGACCGCTTTGGTTCCCTTGCGGGCATCCTTGCGATTGCGCTTGCGCCGATCCACCGGGGCCAGCAGTGGATCATCAGGCACGGGCAACGGACGTACAAATTTTGCGGAAGTTGCAGGTTTTGCGGGGGCTGGTGCCGCCGTCTTTGTCAACAAACTTCGAAATCGATCAAATATATTCATGCTGATTCAACTGTCTTAACTGTTTTGGCTGTTTTAACATCACGGAATGAAGGATAACGCCCACTGGCTACGAAACCGTCGGCTTTACCATGTGTTTGGCAGTATTTTTATACTCCGGGCTTCCCACCCAAGGCGGGACAGACAAGGCATTGTCATTCCCGCGCAGGCTGGATGTGATTCCTGTGGGAGCGTTTGATCGACAAGGTCTATCGGCCAAGCACTTGCCGCGCGCCGACGGCTGGGCAAGGCTTGCACCCATGCCGATCAGCAGTTGCGCTGCCAGGCCCATGCGGGATAGCCTGGAGAGTAGGAATAAAAACATGTAATGTATATCCTCTTTTTTAAAACCCGGTATTCGTTTGATAATCCCGGCATGGTATCCCTGTCGGATGCTTTGCAACAGGAATACGGGAAACACAGGATATGCGGAACAGGGAATCAATCGGTTTTCGTATTGCGTTGGGATTTTTCTCCATTGTCATTCTTATGGCAGCGCTCGGGTTGTTTGCAGCATTGCAGGTCCATCACGTCTATACCATGTTTGAGGAAATCTCAACGCATGAGATGCGTGCCATGTCGCACTTAGGGACGATCCAGAATGCAAGCCAAAAGCAGGCGGTATTGATTCGGGACATTACCAGCTATGAAGATTTGTCCATCCAGAAAACTGCCGTCAAAACCATGAAAGAAGCCAATGCGGAAATTGACCGCACCATGGCTGATTTGAACAAGATGGCCAGCACCTTTGATGCACCGGTGGCGCAATTGTTCAGTGATATCAACCAACTGCTGCTCGCTGTGCGCCCTTTGCAGCAAGCGGCCATCAGCGCCGTGCAGGACATGGAAATTGATGTTGCCAAGGACAAGGTTTACAAGGAACTGCGCCCCAAGCAGGCTGAACTCAATACCACGTTGGATCGTGCACACACCATTTTGGAGAAATCTTCACATGATTCCGTAACTGTTGCAGAAAAAATGGTTCAACGCTTGGTACTGATAATCGGTGTGTGTACCGCCGTGGGTGCAATCCTGGCAGCATCCATTGGTTGGTGGCTGACGCGCACGATCAAGGAGCCAATTGTGTATGCGGTAGCCGTTGCCCAGACGGTGGCCAACGGGGATCTGAGCAGCGCGATCCACGTCCGTTCGCGCGATGAAACCGGCCAGCTCATGCTGGCGCTCAAGGACATGAATGAACATTTGTCCGATACCGTCAGCCAGATTCGCGATGGCAGCGAGAGTATCGCCACCGCAGCGGCCGAGATTGCGGTGGGCAACTTCGATCTGTCATCGCGTACCGAAAAGCAGGCCGGTTCCTTGCAGGAGACTGCTGCCACCATGGAGGAACTGACCGCAACCGTGCGGCAAAACGCCGAAAATGCGCGCCGCGCCCAGCAATTGGCAGAAGAAGCGTCCCAGGCTGCCATTGACGGGTGCGTTGCAGTGGCGCATGCGGTGGAGGTGATGGATACCATCAACAAGTCGTCGCACGCGATTGTGGAAATCATCAGCGTCATTGACGGCATTGCCTTTCAGACCAACATCCTGGCGCTCAATGCCGCCGTCATTGCGGCATTGGCAGGCAGGGAGGGTAGCGGATTCGCGGTTGTTGCGGATGAAGTACGCGCACTGGCCGAGCGTAGTTCTAAAGCAGCCAGACAAATCGCCGCATTGGTTGGCGAATCCGTGAGCCAGGTTGAATCTGGTAGCACCATGGTGCATCAGGCAGGCAACACCATCGAACAACTCGCTGTAAGTATCCAGAGGGTGTCCGAGATAGTGGGTGAAATCACAACGGCCAGCAACCAGCAAGCCGATGGTATTGCACAGGTCAATGTGGCCGTTGCGGAGCTGGATGGTGTTACCCAGCAAAATGCAGCGCTGGTAGAGCAGGCATCCGCTGCGGCAGATTCACTCAAGCAACAATCTGAAAGACTTGCGCAACTGGTCAGCGTCTTCAAAATTGCCCATAAATACTGAATGCGCTACCACGTAGTGGCGCCACAGTCAAGGAAATAGCACGCTTTTTGCGTGCAAATTTGCAACGTTTTATTGTCCCTGGTCAGGTTTTATTAACCCTATGCATAACAAGGGCATGAAATTGGATTTTTTACTCTAATATCTACCGTGTATTTGTGGTTCGTTGTGTGTTGTTACTTTGCGTTGTGAAGGAAATTTATCCATGAAGTCATTTGTTCGTTCTGTCCGTTCTGTCCGTTCCATTTGTTTGCTTGCCTTGTCCGGTCTGGTGGGTGTGGCTGCCATGGCAGAAACCCTGGAAGTGTCCGGTTCGACCACTGTGCAGACACGCATTTTTGAAACCACAACTGCGGCCCTGAAGACGGCCACGGGCATGGACATCAAGTTTTTGCCGGTTGGCTCTGGCAAGGGGCTGATAGCGCTGGTGGACGGCAAGGTGTCTGTATCCGCCACCTCCGAACCCCTGGCTGACACCATCAAGAGCGCAGAAAAAGCCGCCAAGGAGTTGGATAAAACCTTTACGGCACCCTCGAATCTGAAGTTTCACGAACTGGCGCGTGATGAGATTGTGGTCATTGTGCACAAGGACAATCCCGTCCAGGCGCTATCCAAAGCCCAGCTCAAAGACATAAACACCGGAAAAATCACCAACTGGAAAGACGTGGGTGGCCCCGACCTGCCGGTCAAGGTGGTAACCAGCCACGCGGGCAGTGCAACCCGTGGCATGTTTCAAAAGATGATGATGGATGGCAGCGAATACGTTACCGGTGCGGTCGAAATTCGCACCACCAAGGAAGAAATCTTGGAAGTCGGCAAGGAAAAGGGCGGTGTTGGTGCTGTGAGCGAGGCTTTTTTTGCCGCCAATCCCGGCAAGGTCAAGACCGTAAAGGCGCCAGATATGGTGCGCCCCCTGGCCTTGATTACGGCAGGAGCGCCTAAGCCCGAAGTGCAGAAGATGATTGATTTCCTGCAATCCAAAGAAGGCAAGAAACTGATGAAATAAGGTGCCAGCTTACTGAGTGGTTTTGTGATTGTCCATTGAGGAATACAGCATGTTGCATAAAACTTCCATTGGTTATCGTGTCATGGCAGGCTATCTGTTCATGGTGGTTTTGATGTGTGCGCTCGGTGCATTTGCGGTGATGAAGATACGCCTGGTGGACCAAACCTACCGAGCCGTTGGAACGCAGGGTATGCAAACCATGGACCACCTGGGGGTGATCCGTGCATCGGCACAAAAAATGGCGGCTTCGATGCTGGAGATTGTCAACGCGGAAAATCTGGCAGTGCAAAAAGTTGCCATGAAAACGCTGAAGGAAGAACAGTCGCGCATTGATGGCGCCATTGTTGACTTGAAGCGGGATTCGTCCGCACTCGACCCGACTTTTCTTGGTTTATTGGGCGATATCGAAAAACTCCAGCAGTCCTTGCGCCCCTTGCAGTCCGCAATCATCAGCACGGTGCAGGATATGGAAGTTGAATCTGCCAAAGCTGGGCTGGAAAACAAGCTCAAACCCAGGCAGGCTGAACTGGGCGCGGTGCTGGACAAGGCGAAAACTACCCTGACCGATGCAACCCAGCGTGCGGTCGATACGTCGGCCAAGCTGGTTGCCGAAATGACCGCGATCCTGATGCTGTGCACGGTATTGGGCGGCGCGTTTGCGGTTTTTATCGGCTTTGGCGTGATGCGCAGCATTCGCAAGCCGCTGGAGGAGGCGGTTGTTGTGGCGCAGACGGTTGCCGCAGGCGATCTGCGTAGCCGCATTGAAGTGCGCTCCAATGACGAATGCGGCCAGATGATGCAAGCGCTCAAGGACATGAACGCGCATCTGGTTGGTACCGTGCAGAAAATTCACGGTGGCGCCCAGGAAATTGCTTCGGCGGCAACACAGATCGCCGCTGGCACGCATACGCTGGCCTTGTCTGCCGAACAGCAGGTTGGCGCTTTAAGGGAAACCGCTTCTGCCATGGCAGAGTTGACTTCTTCGGTGCAGCAAAATGTCGACCATGCCCGCCAGGCCAGCCAGTTGGCGCAGTCGGCGTCCGACGTGGCGTTGCAAGGTGGAGAAGCGGTCAGCCGGGTGGTGCAAACCATGGGCTCCATCAATGCATCCTCCCGCAAAATTGTGGAAATCATCAGCGTGATTGACGGCATTGCCTTTCAAACCAACATTCTGGCGCTCAATGCAGCGGTGGAGGCCGCGCGGGCTGGTGAACAGGGACGGGGATTTGCCGTGGTGGCTTCCGAAGTGCGTAGCCTTGCCGGGCGCAGCGCCGAGGCAGCGAAAGAAATCAAAACCCTGATTGCCGATTCGGTCAGTCAGGTGGAACTTGGCAGCAAGATGGTGACCGAGGCGGGCGACACGATGGCCGAGATCGTCACCAGCATCCAGCGCGTGACCAACATCATGGGCGAAATTACCACCGTCAGCAGCGAACAGGCCGATGGCATTGCCAAGGTGAATACGGCCATCCACCAGATGGACAGTACCACCGTGCAAAATGCAGCGCTCTTTGAAGAAGCCGCAGCGGCCACCAACGCTTTGCAGGAGCAGGCACTGGAACAAGAAGCGCTGGTAGGCGAATTCCAGTTAGAGGGCAAACCCGCATCTGCAGCCGCGCGCACGCATGCAGTCCAGGGTGCGAAGAAGCTCTCACTTGGTGGCTTTTCCAAGCGCCTGGCAATGGCGCACACATAACATAAAAAACGGCTGTAGACCGCGTGGAATGAGCGGGAGTAGCTCTTTATTTTATAGCATCGACATTGACCCAAGACGCTACAGGGTTGCTTGGGAGCAGTTACCATTTCATCATGCTGTACCTACCATCCCCCAAAAGCGCATTGTCCGCACTTCGCTGCGGCAGCCTGGCCTACCTGCTGACGGCTTGCGGTCTTGCCCTGGCCCAGGCACCGATCCCGATAGAGCAACCAGTGCCCGCACCCTTGCTGCTGTCTGCGCCCCAGTTCCCGCAACCATCACAGATTCCTGCGCCGATAGCGCGTTCTGCGGCCCGTGCGGCGGCCCCTGCAGCGGCTGGTCTGGCCATCAATACCCAGGACAGGGAAGCCGTGCGCTTGTTCTACCAGGGACTTTTCGGCCAGTCCGACGGTGTTGCCATGAACTGGACGGGAAACTATGCGACGGGCGCTGCCGGTAGCACCGATCCCTTGTACCAGAATGCCGTCGCCTTGCGCATCAACTGGCACCGTGCCATGGCAGGAATTCCGGCTGATGTGAGCCTGTATGCACCCTATAGCCAGAAAGACCAGCAAGCGGCTTTGATGATGAGCGCCAACAATGCGCTCTCGCACACGCCCCCGAGTTCCTGGAAATACTACACCGCCGAGGGCGCCGAGGCCGCTAAAAACTCCAATCTGGCGCTGGGCAATGTCGGGCCGAATGCCGTCAGCGCGGGTTACATGAAGGATTCCGGCAGCAACAATTCTGCCGTGGGCCACAGGCGCTGGATTTTGTACCCGCAAACCAGGAGTATGGGAACCGGCGATGTGCCCGGTGGCACGCTCAACGGTGCCTCGCTTAATAGTGCCAATGCCCTGTGGGTGTTTGACAGCAACGTCAATGGCGCACGCCCGACGGTACGCGACACCTTCGTCGCCTGGCCACCCAAGGGCTTCGTGCCCTATCCCGTGGTCTATGGGCGCTGGTCGTTTTCCTACCCGCAGGCCGACTTCAGCCAGGCCAGCGTTGCGGTCAGGAAAAACGGCAGCGCGGTTGCCGTGACGACCGAGCCAGTGCAAAACGGCTATGGAGAAAACACCCTGGTCTGGTTGTTGCAGGGCTACACCAATGCCGCAACCTGGAGCCGCCCGAGCAACGATGACACCTACGCGGTGACGATTAACAACGTGCGACTCAATGGCAGTGCACAATCTTTTGCATACGATGTCATCGTCTTCGACCCCGCCACCGCAACCCCCGGCGCAGCGCGGACCACGGTCAACGTGCCCGCTTCGGGCGCTGCGGCAGCGCAACCCTTCAATGTGTCCGTGAACCCCATGACCGGAGCGACGGGCTACCAGATCGGCAGTTACAGCCAAAGCGCATTGCCTGCATCCCTGACGCCCGCCAATAGCGCCAGCGCCTGGACCTACAGCACCAGCGGCTATAACCCGCTCGAATCGTCCTGGTTCCACCTCTACCACCCCAGCTACGGCACACAGACCCTGACCCTGGGCAAACGCCTGCTGGCCGGGCAAAACGCCCAGTTGGGCTTTGACCGCTCCTTTGGTTACACCTTGTCCAGCGAATCCGCATCCGTGCAGCTCTCGCTGGACGACGGAATGTCGTGGCAGAACATTTACAGCGAAGCGGGCCAGAACGCACCCCTGGACCAGACAAGCAAAACGGTGGATCTCTCGGCCTTTGCGGGCAAGCCATTTCAGTTGCGCTTCGTCTTTGAAACCAGTGGCAGTTACTACACCTGCACGACCTGCGGCTGGTATTTTGGCAACCTGCGTTTAAGCAATACCACCGAACTGACAAGCCAGGGGACGGCTAATTTCACGGGTTCACAAACCAGCGGCACAATGACGCTGCCTGCAGCGGGCAGCTATGCCCTGTTTGCACGCACCCAGTACCAGAACATGTACTTTGGCGACTGGGGGCCCATGGCCAGCCTGACGCTTGCTACTGCCAGCCAGAGCGCTCCGGTATGTAGCCTCTCGGCCAGCCCCGTGGTGATTGCCGTCGGCGGCTTTGCCACCCTGAGCGCCAATTGCACGCCCGCAGCCACGTCCTACACCTGGACCAATACCAACACCAACACCAATAGCGGCTTTGGCAGCACCACGGCCAGTGGAACGGTATCGCCTACGGCACCCACGCTCTACAGTGTGACGGGCAGCAACGCAGTTGGCAGCGGCAATACGGCCAGTGCAGCGGTCTACGTCTGCAACACGCCACCCACACAGAACTACAGCCCCCTGGTGCTGGGTGGCACCTCGGCAAATGACCAGCTCGCCAGCGGCATTGCCAACGACAGCCTCGACGGAGCCGCAGGGCTCGACACCGTGCTCTACAACTGCAACCGTTCCAGCTTCACCGTGAGCAAAGACCCCAATACGGGAGTCTGGACGCTCAGTTCGAGCGCCGAAGGGCTGGACACCCTGAACAACGTCGAGCGTGTGCGCTTTGGCGATGAAACGCTGGCGCTGGACATCAGCGGCAACGCGGGCCAGGCCTACCGGCTGTACCAGGCCGCGTTCAACCGCGTACCGGACAACGGCGGCTTGAAGTACTGGATCGGCCAGCTGGATGCGGGCATGCCCCTGCAGGAGGTGGCCGCGCGCTTTATCGACAGCAATGAATTCCGCAGCCTGTACGGCACCAACCCCAGCAACGCGGACTTCCTGACCCAGCTCTACAACAACGTGCTGCACCGCGCCCCCGATCCGGGTGGCTATGCCTGGTGGCTGGAGCAGCTCAACACGGGAGCACACACCCAGAAGTCGGCGCTTATGGGCTTTTCCGAGTCTCCTGAAAATCAGGCCGGGGTACTCAATGCCATCATGAACGGCATTGACCTGCTGAACTGAGGGGGATGGGAAGGAGAAGGCAGCTTTCAATTTGATAGCTGTTCCCGCACGTTCCATAAGGACTTCAAGCCGATTGGCCATAAATTTAGCCCAAAAACCAGCCCGCCACACACCATCCACCCGGCGGGGCGGGAGAAATTGGCGGTTGGTAGCCCCGGAATAAAGAGGAAATAGGGCTGCAGCGCTTATGGAATGTGCGGGAACAGCTATAAATATAGAAGCACGTTACAGAGGGGAGCAGGCGGTCACTCAAACTCGCCGACCCGCACACGTTTTTGCTCCCGGCAGTTCTCAACCAGCGTACGTATGCGCTCGCGCAATTGCTGTGCATCCTGGATGCCGTGGATGAACACGACTGGCGTCGTTACGTCAGAGGAAACCAGCGTGACGTTACCCAGACCGAACAGCCGGAACAAAAGTGGCTGATCAAATTTTGTATCCTTGACCCGGTACAGCTCGATCTCTTCCATTCTCTTATTGAAGACACCACTGTGGATTTTGAGGCGTTGGGAAGTCAGCTCGTACCGCTGGCACTTAACAACAAGGTATTTCCAGATTGCGTAAGGAATCGCAAATACCGCGCCAATGACCGTCAGTGTCAGCAAGCCGCAAACGGCATAAGCGCCCAGGTTTGTCATCTGCGATGGCCCCCCAGTCCAGACATGTTCTTCCTGTGCCATATGGCAACTCCTTTTTCACGGTTTGGCTAATTGAAAGGGCACAGTTTAACGATGCACGGCGCCAGAAACCGCCAAACTGCTACAAAACTTATATCCTCCCCCGCACATCCCATAAGCGCTACAGCCCGATATGGCATATATGGCATTAGCGGGCTTACTCCGCGCAGTGTGACGAGCACACCAATACCTCAAAACCCTCCAATGGCAGCGGGCGGCTGAAGAAATAACCCTGGTAGGCGTGGCAGCCGGATGCCGCCAGAAAGTCCCGCTGCTCGATGGTTTCAACGCCCTCGGCGATGACCCCCAGCCCCAGGCCCTGTGCCAGGGCAATGACGGTTTTGGCAATGGCGGCGTTGGCCGGGTTGGTTGATACATCACGGATGAACGACTGGTCGATTTTCAGCTGGTCCAGCGGCAAGCGGCTCAGGTAGGCCAGGGACGAGTAGCCGGTGCCAAAGTCATCGAGCGAGAAGCCAATGCCCTGGTTCTTGAGGCTGAGCATCTTTTCTATGATGTCGGCCACATTGCCCACCAGCAGGCTTTCGGTCAGCTCCAGTTTCAGGCGCAGCGGGTTGGCACCGCTGCGCTGCACGACGGCCATCACCTGCTGCACAAAGTCGGCCTGGGCAAACTGCGCGGCGCTGACATTGACCGCCAGCGTGAGGTGCGCCATGGCGGGCGTACAGCCCCAGCTTGCAAGCTGGCTGCAGGCCGTCTCCAGCACCCAATGCCCTAGCGCCAGAATCACGCCGGTCTCTTCTGCCAAAGGGATGAATTCCGCCGGCGAGACCAGCCCGCGCTGTGGGTGGTGCCAGCGCACCAGTGCCTCGGCGCCGCCCACGCGGCCCTGCTGCACCACCTGGGCCTGGTAGTGCAGCACAAATTGGCGGGCCTCGACCGCGCGGCGCAGATCGGCCTCCAGGGCGGTGCGCGCCTTGAGCGCCACCTCCATGGCCGGGTCAAAAAAGCGCACGGTATTGCGCCCATGGGCCTTGGCCTTGTACATGGCCAGGTCCGCTTGCTTGAACAGGTCGTCTACCGGGATTTGCGTGCCCTTGAACAAGGTCGCACCCAGGCTTGCTGTGCTGTGGTGCGATGCGCTGTCAAAGCGGTAAACCTGGTCCAGCATGGCGATGATCTTGTTGGCAACCCGTTCGGTGTTGGCCGTGGCTTCTTCCAGACTGTGGCCCAGATTGGGCAGCACCACCACAAATTCGTCACCGCCCAGCCGGGCCACGGTGTCGCCTTCACGCACACACTGGCTGATGCGCTCGGCCACCTGCTTGAGCAGCAGGTCGCCAACGTCGTGGCCCAGCGTGTCGTTGAGGTTTTTGAAGTGGTCCAGGTCAATGATCAGCAGGGCGGCGTAGCGGTCGCTGCGCTCGGCAAGCGTCATGGCATGGCGCAGACGCTCCATCAGCATGGTACGGTTGGGCAAGCCGGTGACGGAGTCAAAAAATGCCAGCGTGTTGATCTTTTCCTGGGCCTGTTTACGCTCGGTGATGTCGTAATACTGGGCCACGTAATGGGTGACCTTGCCATCATCCCCCACGACCACCGAGATGGTGAGCAGCTTGGGGTTGATCTCGCCGTTTTTGCGCTTGCCCCATATCTCGCCCTGCCAGCGGCCAGCGCGCAGCAGGGTGTCCCACATCAGGCGGTAAAAGTCGGCACCGTGCTGGCCGGACTTGAGCAGACGGGGGTTTTTCCCCTTGACCTCGTCGGCGCTGTAGCCCGTGATCGCGGTAAACGCTGCATTGACCCGCAGGATCGTGCCACGCGCATCGGTCACCATCATGCCTTCTTGCGACTCGAAGGCGATGGCCGCAATGCGCAGCTCCTCCTCGGCCTTGCGGCGCGCGGTAATGTCGCGCAGTGCACTAACAAACAAGGTGCCGCGCGCCGTCTGAACCTGGCTCAGCGAGATGTCTACTGCACACTCCGTCGCATCCTTGCGCAAAAAACTCACGGTCCGCCCGATCCCCATGCGCCGGGCGCTCGGGGCGGCGGCAAAGGCAGCGTACTGGCCCGCATGATCCGCGCGAAAGCGCTGCGGCAACAATACCGCCAGCGACTGGCCTAACAGTTCCTCGCGCAAGTAACCCGACAACTCCTCGGCCTGTTTGTTCATGCGCACAATGCGCCCCGCCATGTCCGACAGAACCAGTGCGTCGGGCGAAAACTCCATCACATCGCGAAACATGCCTTCCAGATGGCGCTGCTGCTGGTGGGTTGCCAGATGGGCCCTGACCCGCGCCAGCAGTACCGGCTGTTTGACCGGCTTGCCGATGCAATCAGCCCCGCCCACGGCAAAGCAACGGGTCTCGGCCCCGCTGTCGGTATGGTCGTTATCGTTATCGTGGTCGTACAGGAAGACCACCGGGATGTGCCGCGTGGCGTCGTCCTGCTTGAGCCGCTGGCACACCGCGTAGCCGTCCATGCTAGGCAGCGACACGGCCAGCAGAACCAGGTCAGGCGGCGACTGGTGGGCCAGTCGCAGCGCCGATGCACCGTCGGTGGCGACTTGCACCGTGTAGCCATCAGGCGTGAGCAGGTCGCGCAGCCGACCGGCGCCTTCAGCCCCGTCGTCAACGACCAGCACGCAGTGAGGGGAGTAAGGGGATTTTGAAAACATGGCTGGGTCGGGTGGGGCAGGCTGCATCGGAATGGTGGTATCAGAAAGTGGTCTGGCCAAGTGGTCCGGTTTTCGGTTGCCAGCATACTACATACCTGCCGGTGGCATCAGGCCAAGACGGATGTAAGGGCTTTCATCTCAGGAAACTGCTACAGTTTTTATCCTCCGAATTTCATGGCACGCTTGTCTTGCGGGCCACGGCGATCAATCCATGCAGCAGCAAGCCGCCCACGCCGAGCAGCAGAAATCCGACACCCCAGATGATCCAGGCGAGCAGGCCCAGCCAGGACACAGCCGCAGGGAATGCGGAAGAAATGGATGCAAGCCATGGCAAAACGCTCGCCAGGCTTGTGTTGAGCGCCTGCAGCACATCGGCGCTCAGCCATATGGCAGCCCATTCGGGCAGTGCCAGAAATTCCAGTTGTTGCGCCTGCCCTGCAAGCGCTCCCGCCCCCGTGATCGACCAGGCCACAACCGAGTGCACCAGCCACACGCACACGGACCACACGGTCAAAAGTGCAAAAATCAAAAACCAGGAAAGTGCATACCACATGAAAAACTCCATCGGTCATTGTTGAGATACTGCAATGATGGTAGCCACACGGCATGCGACAAAGCACGTAAATCCGCTGGAACACTCTCTTTTTTACGAACATTATTGGCGAAATTATCACAATAAACATGACGATATTCCACTAGACTTCCTGCCAACGTCAAACTTCCAATATTCACTCAAGGTTCACTTATGCAGACAATCGCACCCTTATGGCTATGGGCCACCTTTGGCGGCATCGTTCTGGTGTCGCTGTTTATTGACTTTGTTGTGCTCAAAAAACAGGGCGCGCACGACATCGGCATCAAGGAGGCGTGGAACTGGTCGCTGGTCTGGATCGCTTTAAGCTTCCTGTTCAATGGCCTGTTCTGGTGGGCCGTCAAGGACAGTACCGGCTCCAGTGAAATTGCCAATACCAAGTCGCTGGAATTCCTGACGGGCTACCTGATTGAAAAGTCACTGGCGGTAGACAACATCTTTGTGTTTTTGCTGGTTTTTACCTATTTCTGCGTACCAAGCCACTTTCAAAAACGGGTGTTGATGATTGGCATCATCGGAGCGATTGTGCTGCGCACCATCATGATCCTGGTGGGGGGCTGGTTACTGGCCCAGTTCCACTGGATTTTGTATCTTTTCGGCGCATTCCTCATCCTCACGGGCGTGAAGATGTGGTGGGCCGCTGGACAAGAACCCGACCTGGATGACAACCCGGCGCTCAAGCTGTTGCGCAAACTGCTGCCGGTGAGCAAGAACTACGATGGTGAGAAATTCTGGACGGTGGAAAACGGCCAAAAGATTGCCACTCCGCTGTTCATGGTGATATGTCTGATTGCGCTGACCGATGTGATTTTCGCGGTGGATTCCATCCCGGCGATCTTTGCCATCACCAGCGACCCGTTCATCGTGCTGACCAGCAATGTGTTTGCCATCCTGGGGCTGCGTGCGATGTATTTCCTGCTGGCAGCGGTGGCCAACAAGTTCCATTTGCTGAACTATGGCTTGGCGGTGATTCTGGTGTTCATCGGGGTCAAGATGTGTGTGGTGGACATCTACAAAATCCCGGTGCTGGTCTCGCTAGCTGTGGTGGTGGGTATCCTGGTGCTGACCATGCTGCTGAGCATCCGCAGTGCGCCAGCCCAGCCCAAGGGTAAGAAAATCGCATGAAGCGCATGAAGCTACAACATGGGTTGCAGCAGACGCTGTACCAGCGGGTGCTGCACCTTCTTTTCGGTGCCTATGGCAAAAAAGTGTTCGGTCACACCTTCGCAGGGGCCTAAACGCTGCACCGCATAATGGGCCAGCAGATCGTCGTGTACCCACTGGGCTGCCGGAAATACGCCCATGCCACTGGCGCCAAAGGTTTTCAGCAAGGCACTGTCGTCAAACTCGCCCACGATGCGCGGGCGCATGGCACGCTGTTCAAACCATTGGTCTATGCGGTCGCGCACGGCGGTGTGCGCAGCGGGCAGCAGCAAAGGCAGCTTGGCCAGACACTGCGGAAAATCCTGGCTCGCAGCCGCCACCAAAGCCGCAGTGCCATACCAGGCGATGGTGGACGTGCCCATGGCGTGGCTGTAGAGCTTGATGTTGGGGTTGGCGGGCGCAGGACGGTCGGATAACACCACGTCCAGCCGGTGCAGGGCCAGGTCACCCAGCAACTCATCCAGGTTGCCCTCGTGGCATAACAAACGCAAGTTGGGCTCAGGCACCACCGGCTGCAGCAGGCGCCGTACCACAAGCTTTGGCAGACTGTCACAGATACCCACCGCCAGGCGCACGGTGGGCGTGCTGACGGCATCACGCACCCGCGCTGGCAGTTCCTCGCCGAGCTGAAAAATCTGGTCCGCCTGGTGCATGGCGGCCAGACCTGCATCGGTCAGCACCAGCCCGCGCCCGGCCGGTTTCAGTAGCGCGTACCCCAGCGAACGTTCCAGTTCGCGCACCTGCGCACTCACGGTTTGCACCGCCATGTCCAGCTTGTCAGCAGCCCGCGAGATGCCTCCTTCCTTGGCAACGACCCAGAAGTAATACAGATGCTTGTAGTTGAATGGCGCGCTCATGGTCAGTTTTTTTAGGAATCAAAATAACAAATTATCTGCTTTTTAATGGTTCGTCTGGTGTTTATCGTAGGGGCCTCTTTCACAACCTGGAGAAATACCTTGCAAATTATTTTTGAATCCCGCGAAACCGATGGCACCCCGTTGCACGATATGTCCGTTGCACGTGTGCGTTTTGCCCTGCGCCGCCTCACGGCCCTGGTGATACGCGCCAAGGTCCAGTTTTCGGACATCAATGGTCCGCGTGGCGGGGTGGACAAACGTTGCCAGGTCGAACTGAAAACCGAAATGCTTGGCACCGTGGTGATCGCTTCATTAGCGCGTGACTGGCGCACCGCACTGGACCGTTCCCTGAGCAGGGCGACACGGGTTCTGACCCGCAGCCTGCAGCGCAACCAGAAACCGGTACGCGGGCGCACCACCATCCCCTTGAGTTTGAGTCTGAACACCTGAAAGGAAACCACATCATGTTCAACATGCACCCATCATCCATAGACCAGCGCCATTACCCTGGCCTGGAAACGCCTGTGCAAGCCCCGCATGCCGATGCGATCAAGCGGGTATTGCGCAACACCTACGCCCTGCTGGCCATGACCTTGCTGTTCAGTGCGGGTGTAGCGGTGGCCGCACTCACATTGCAACTGCCAGCACCAGGCCTGATTTTGACCCTGGTCGGGTACTTCGGCCTGTTATTCGCCGTATTCAAGCTGCAAAACAGTGGCTGGGCCTTGCCAGCGGTATTTGCCCTGACGGGTTTCATGGGCTACACGCTGGGGCCGCTGTTGGCAAGATACCTGGAGCTGCCCGGTGGCGCACAGTCCATAGCGCTTGCGCTGGTTGCAACCGGCGCGACATTCCTGGCGCTGTCAGGCTATGTGCTGACGACGCGGCGCGACTTCAGTTTCATGGGCGGTTTTCTGTTTATCGGCATGGTGATTGCGCTGATTGCCGGCATTGCCGCCATGCTGCTGGAGATACCCGCTTTGGGGTTGGCAGTTTCGGCTGCGGTGGCTTTGCTGTCGGCGGGGCTGATCCTGTTTGAAACCAGCCGTATCGTGCATGGTGGCGAGACCAACTACGTCATGGCTACCGTGAGCCTGTACGTGTCGGTTTTTAATCTGTTCACCAGTTTGTTGAGCCTCTTTGGCATGGGTGGACCCAACGACTGACTTCATGCGGCGTATTGCCGCTCCAGATAGTCGATGATTTTCCTGGATTCGTACATCTTCACACCCGTGTTGGGGTCTTCCAGATAGGGCAACTGGACACGCCCCAGTTGCGCCAACACCTTTTCACGCCGACCACCTGGGCGTGGCTTATAGGGGCCAGGCTTGACGCGCAGCACAGCCGGCCCCATGTCGGCAAACTGCTCCTTGCCCAGGTTGTGCAGCACATAGGCAATTTCCAGTTCGGTGAGCGTTTCGCGCACCAGACGTGAATACGGGCTGGACTCGAAGCTCCACAGTTCCAGCAACTGTTCGGGGTGCTTTATGGCGTGTTTTGCAGGGCGTGCCTTGATTCCGCGCAGGCCACGCATGGCGGATGCGAGGGTTCCCAACAGGGGGCGCAGTGTCCCCGCCCGGTAGGCGCGCGGCGTTTTCCGGCCACCATAGGTGCGAAACAGATAGTCAACGATGGGCGCCGAATCGTACAGCGTGGTGTTGGTATTCGTATCCACCAGCAGCGGGAATTGCAGCTTGCCGCCCAGCTTTTCGGCTTCGCCACGGTAACGCTTGCCTCCTTCGGGGCAGGGATAGATTTCTGCATCCAGACCCAGCGCGGTCAAGGCTTCACGCACGTTGCGGCACGCGGGACTGCCCTCCATGTCATAAAGCTTGAGCCGTTGCGCTGGCTGGCTTGCGGCCTTGAGCACGCTGGTTCCCCGCCAGGCAGCCAGCGTGGACGTCGCCACGGATTGCAGAACACGTACCTGGTGCGCTATGTGGGCAGGCATGGCGGTTCCTTTGATGTTGAACAAGGCGTTTATGCGCGCACTTCGCTGAGGTAGCGGCGCAGCGCCTCGGCACTGGCCCCGGTGTTCCAGACGGGGGTGCCGTTCTCGAAATGTATGGCCTGGCTCAATGCGCCAAACACCACGGGCTCGAATCCGGCGTCGCGGACCAGACCTTGCGCCGTATCCAGCGCTGCGGCATCGTCGCCAGCCAGCGGGATGCCCAGCTGCGGCCCATCCGTGCGACCGGATTGGCTCTGCAAGATTTTGAAGTACACGGTGTTAAACGCCTTGACCACATGGGCACCAGGCAGATGGCTCGCCACCCAGACACCCGATCCGCCGGATTTTGCAACGGCAGCAGCATCGGTCGGCTCCTTGCCTGCAATGAGATTGCCCGTATCCAGCACCACCTTGCCCTGAACCGACGAGCCCAGTGCCTGCGCCACCTCGGGGGTGGCACCCAGGGGAATGGCAATGGCGAGCACTTCAGCCCATTGGCCAACGGCGGCCACCGTGTCGCTGCCCGCGCCGGGCACCTGAACCTGCTCCGGGTGACGGGTGCCGTAACGGACCTCATGCCCCGCCTTGAGCCACAGCGGCCCCAGTGTGCCGCCAATCATGCCTGCTCCGATGATGCCGATTTTCATGTAGTACTCCGATGTAAAAAACGGGACGCAAGCCCCGTGTTTGTTGTGTTTTTGGTGGATGCGAACCAGTATAACTGAAGTGCGTGCGCGGTAAATGCTACCAAAAACAGAGCTGCACCCGCTTGCTGCATAAGCGGAAATGGCTGTTTTTACCCAAAAGCTACCAAACCTGGACCAGTCCTCGGTAGCGTGGCTGGTGGCGGCGCAGGGTTTCCTGAGATGAACTGCATGGCCCCGCCGGTCCAGGCCGGAAAGCCGATACCGAATACCGAGCCGATGCTGGCCTCGTGTACCGGGATTTTTTGTTCACGAGCACATGCCGTAACGCAATGTGTGCGCATCCACCCAAAAACCCACAACCATGATTCTCCTGATTCAATAGCTGTTCCCGCACGTTCCATAAGCCTTTCAGGCCGATTAGCCTCAAAGAAGATAGAGGACTTTGCGGTCACGTGCCCGCTCGTCCCGAATGCATCACGCCTCGTATCCGGTTTTTGTTCATCGCCCTGCGATTTTGCCTTGGACTTCCTCTGCGCCGTTCCTAAAACCATGGCCTTTTATTCCCATTAGAAGGGAACATCCGGCCAGACGTTCCCCGAACAGGGCGCAATTCTCCACCCCGCACATCGCGCAAATTGTGCGTCACGATGGCCGCTGCCCCACCTGCCAGCGCCAGTTCAATCAGGTGGTTGTCGGCCTCATCGGGCAAATTAGGCCGCCAGCCGTAATACACCGTGACCCAGCGCCCCTGCTTTCCCAGCGCCGCCAGCACCGCAATACGCTCATCCGGCGTGGTGCCATCGCCCCAGACCGGGCGACCCAGAAAATCCTGGTATTCCAGCCACAGCGCATTGCCGAAAAGGGGCTGATGATATGGCAATACCCCTACGATAAAAAGCCAGACTCCCCGTTTTTTAATGGAAATGTGCCTCCAGCCCCCGTGGAACGTGCGCAAGAAGCTACCAAACTGGCCGCTTGAGGTCTTGTCCGGTGCTGCTCATGGCAACACCTCCCAATGCCCGCCCTTTTTGGGGCCTACATATCTGAGCTTGCCGTCTGCTACCAGCTTGGCGCTGGCCCGCTCAACCGCACTAACTGATTTACCCAACTGGGCGGCCACCTCGGTCAGCGTCATACTTGGATTGGCTCCCAAGCACGCCAAGATGGCTGTTGGCGTTTTTACCGGCGTTTTCACCGGCGTTTTCACCGGCGTTTTTGCCGAAGTTTTCAGATGCGCCGGATTGGCCTTGAAGGTCAGCATCAGCCCCGACATGCTGGTATCAAAAATTGGCTCCGGTACATCGTGGCTAGCGCATTCCCGGCGTATTTTTTCGATGCCGCGCCCCCAGGACTCGACATACCCGGCACGGAAAAACGCCGAGGCCAGTAGCGGGTTGAAAGGATGGGATGGGTGTTTGCCCAGCAATTTTTCCACCGTCCAGGGCTCGGGCAACTGGCCGGCGTTCCACAGCACTATCTTGTCTTCATAAACGCTGATCTGAATCGGAATGCCGCTGCTGTAGTCCTTGTGCATCACCGCATTGAGCAAGGCCTCGCGCAAGGCGGGCATGGGGAACAAATAGGTTTCCAGGCGCTGCAATCTGACAGTAAGTCTGTAAACTAGCAGCACCACCTTTTACTGAACAACCATGCCAAAAACCACGCAAAACACCCGTAAAAAACCTAGCTTGCAGGCTGTGCGGCGCGCTGTGGCCAGCTCGACCGCTGTGGAAACGGGACAAAGCGTCCAGCAACTGGAGCAAAAGCTGCAAAACCAAAGCAAGCTGCGTTTTCAGCATATCAAACTGGCCGCTTGAGGTCTTGCCCGTCGGTACCTATGGCTTGGGTCACCCAATACTTCATAGGCGCGTAGTTGCCTGCCAGCCCTTGGTGGATCGCAGCAAAATACTCGGTTTTATGCGCTTCCCATTCGCTGTAATCCAGGGGTTCCCGACCTGACTGCACGGCCATTACATCGATCAGCAAGCGGGCCAGACGGCCGTTGCCCTCGCGAAAAGGGTGGATCAAAATCAACTCGACGTGTGTCACGGCCATGGCCTGTGCCAAGGTGTCGGTGGTCATGTTGTGGCACGGAGTCCACTTCACTAGGCAGGTGCGCTCGAACTCGGCCAATAGCCGTGCAATTTGTGGCGCTGCTGCAAACATGAAGTCCCCTTTGCTCATGTTCACTGTGCGCTCCTGCCCGGCCCATGCATACACATTTCCCAGCCAGCGGTGATGCCAGATTTTGAGGTCGGCTACGGTCAGTTGACGCTCTGGTAGTGCGTTGACAAGCACGTCCTCATACAGCTGGGTGAGAAGACCAAGTTCCAACTCATTCATGTCATCTGGCGAGGTAATGCCAAGTTTGTTGGCAAGTACAAGATGATCAGACCCATTCTGAAACTCACCTTGCGTGCCAGAAACTTCGTATCGGTTTGTCATGGGTAGCGGGTGAGGTAGCTGTTCATACCAATCGAATGCGCCCGGTCAGCAGCTCCTGCATCATGCCTTGCTTGATATGGCGGGCTTTGGCGAGCCGGGACTCCAGCTCGGCCAGCTCGGTGTCCATGTCGCTGAGGATGGTGGCGATGGCGGTTTGTTCCGATTTGCTAGGGGGTACATCTAGGTCGAGCATCAGGATTTTTGAGACGGACAAGCCTGGCTGAGCGGACGACTCAGAGTATTGATTGAGGTGCATCGTCGCCAAGACGTAAGTGAGCCACCGAACATCAATTTGCGATTTCGGAGTCACAACAACAGCGTGTTCCGACGCAAAGAACTTCCCCTCGACGCCAACGACATTGCCGCAGAGTGCCCCTTGTCGTCCGATCAGTGCAAATCCACCATCGTGTGTGAATCGTGACGAATATCCTCGAAGCCCATTTCCGCCGTAACAAGGATATGGTGAAAAATCGTCGATGTCAGCGCTGGTTATTCCCATGCCACTCTTCATTCCACAAAGCGACGTTAGTTGCGCTACCTCCCACTCCCCACTAAACCCCGGCAGCCGGGTCTGGCCGGTGAGGAGTTGCTGCATGGCGGCCTGTTTGAGGTCGCGTTTGTCACTTGATGATTTAAACGTAATCACCTCTCGTCCAACTGCCACACGTTTTGAACCCGGTAGAGCGGCTGCCTTGCCTGTATTGGCCTCCATGTTTGAGGAGCTTGCAATTAGCACGCAAGGCTCGTTGACAACATATGGAGCACTTGTCTCTTCAACGAACCACTTTATTTCCGCGTAATCGATCACTTCATCGAAGTCCGTATAAAGCGCGGTATACGGAATTGCAGGAACGCGCCCGCTAAGCTGTATGTCTTCCTTGAGTAGACCCTTCCCCATTGTCAGTGTGCCGATCAGCCCCATCTGCTTGACTTCCCAATCCTCCGGAATCACCCCCACATCCGTCTGCTTGTACCCGGCCCGCAATCCCGCGCTCATACCGCACCCGCCCGCAACACACCCGCCAAAGTCCGGTCAAACGGCCTTTGCCAGCAGAAATTTATGCCAAATCTGCCTCTAGCCCGCGTAGAACGTGCGGGGAAAGATATTAAACTCATAGCAAATCCTCGTCACGGGCACCCGCTTCGCGCAAGGTCAGCTCCAGTTCCCGCCGCAGTTCTTCGCGTTCGGGCAGGTAAAGCTGGTATTTCTGCACAAATAGCTGGCTGCTCATTTGGTAGGTGGCGTATTCGACCAGCAGCTCGTCCTTGTTGCGGCTCAGGATGATGCCAATCGGCGGGTTGTCGCCTTCGGTGTTTTCTTCGGCGGCAAAGTAGCCCAGGTACATGTTCATCTGGCCGATGTTGTGGTGCTGCATGTCGGTGATCTTGAGGTCGATCAGCACAAAGCAGCGCAGGATGCGGTGGTAAAAAACCAGGTCCACCTTGTAGTGGGTGTTGTTCAATGTGACGCGGTATTGCCGCCCAACAAAGGTAAAGCCCTTGCCCAGCTCCAGCAGAAATGGCTGCAGGTGGTCGCACAGCAGGGTTTCCAGTTGCGTCTCCGACACCAGGTAGGGTTCGGGGATTTTCAGAAACTCGAACACATAGGGCTCGCGCAGCAGGTCGGCGGGCTGCTCAATGAGCTGGCCCTGGGCGGCAAGCTGCAGGATACCGGCTTTGTCTTTGCTGGCGGCCAGGCGCAGAAATAGGGCGCTGTCCTTTTGCCGGATCAGCTCGCGCACGGACCAGCGCTCGCGCAGGGTTTGCTGCTCGTAGAAGCTGCGCTCCAGCGGGTCGTCAATTTTCAGCAGCTCAACCCAGTGCGACCAGCCCAATAAGTCAGACAGCGTCTGACTTATTGGGTAGCGCAGGTACAGCAGCCGCATGGAGATCAAATTGGTGCGGCTGAACCCCTTGCCGTGGCGCAGGCTGAGGTCACTGGCCAGCTTGCGGATAAGCGCTTTGCCGTACTCGGCCCGGGCTTTGCCGTCTTGCTCAAACTCCACAATCTGCCGACCCACTTGCCAGTAGGTTTGCGTGATGTGGCTGTTGACGGCCTGCACCGCCCGAATGCGACCCTGGGTGTAGGTGTCGGATATGTTTTGGAGCAGTTCCAGGTAGCCTGCATCGGTGCCTGGTGCAAAAGCTGATGGATTGATTTTATTGGTCATATCGGCCTCTATCCCCCGTAGAAAGTGTGCAAGCAGCTACTGAAGTAATAGCAGTTTCAGCATCACCCAAGCCTCCAATTGATTAAACCTGCATCAGAGGGTGCCCACAGTGGGGGCTGTGTCTTGCGCATCTTGGTATTTGCGCTCCAGGCGATCAAAGACTTGCTCAGAATCGACACTCGCACCGCTGGCCGCACCCGCATGGATGGCTGTGCGCAGCTCTTGCAGCTTCAGTGCCTGAAGCTGCTCTTGGTCTTCGAGCAAGCGCAGACCTGCACGAACCACCTCGCTGACGTTGTTGAATCGACCAACGCTGACCTGTTGTTTCACAAAATTCTCAAAATGCTCACTTAACGCGACACTGGTTGGCATGGCTCTCTCCAAGAATGTAATTAATAGATGTTAATCATTAATAGCTTGTAGTCGAGTTACGATCTGCTGGTTGATCCAAAATTTATGCCAAATCGGCCTACATCCCCCATAGAACGTGCGCAAGCAGATACTAAAGTCATAGCAATTTCAGCATCACCCCGGCTCAGTTCCATGCAAACCCCATCTTGCCCAGATGCTGGTTGACCTTGGCTTCCATCTCGCTCACGCGGTTCACCATCTGCGCCACAGGCGTCTCATATCTTTCGGCCAACTCTTTCACCCGCTGGGTCAGTCCCTGGCTGATGCGGTCCATTTCGCCGTGGATGGCGGCGCTCAAGGTGGCCAGCCATTTGTCGTCCACCACCAGCGTTTGCACCTCGGGCTTGGTGAGTTTGGGATAGTGGGCGTAGGCGGCGGCGTCCAAAGCGGCCTCTGACTCTTTCAGACGCTTTTTGAGGTCGGCTTCGGTGGCGGAGAGTTTGAGCCAGGTGTTGAGTACCGCCATCTCGTCTTTGGTGTCTTTGTCGCCCTTGATCTCTTTCAGCCGCTCGGCAATGCTGGCTTTGTTGATTTTGTCAAAGCCGCCAAACACGGCTTCTTCGCCGCTGTGTTCTTCTTCCAGCAAGGCATTGTCATTTTCGTGCAGGCTGGATGTGATTCCTGTGAATGAGCGCATTCGTCTGCGGCGCTGTATCTATAAAAAACATAGCTACTCCCGCATATCCCATAAGGCGTACAGCCAGATTTTCCTTGAATTTTGCCCTTTAAAACGGGTCAGCGCGATGCTGATGCCGCCATGAGGCATCAAAACGAGCCGTTTTCGGGTGTTTTTGTATGGCGAATCGGGCTGTAAGCCTTATGGGATAAGCGGGGGCAACTATTGAATCAGGAGCAATTCAGCAAGTTTGCCAGTTGGCTGGCAAACCAAAGATGTTGTCATATGCTCACTGGTGAATTGTGACCCCTGGTCGCTGTTGAAGATTTCCGGCTGAACCGGCCACAGACTGGCGGCTGGGTTGTGGCTTTAAGGCTTTACCGCTCAAAAGGATGGAAAGACGGGCACAATCCCCTTATGCAATCCGCGTATTGAAAAGAGGTTTCGCAAGTGGATGGAGTCCGTATCGACAAATGGCTGTGGGCAGCCAGGTTCTTCAAGACCCGCAGCCTGTCTGCCGCAGCGGTTGGCAACCACAAGGTCAAGGTCAATGGTGAGCAGGTCAAACCGGCACGCGATCTGAAACCGGGTGACGAACTTGACATCGTGATCGGTGACACGCGATGTATCGTCATCGTCAAAGGGCTGTCAGAACAGCGCCGAGCGGCTCCAGAGGCGCGGATGCTTTACGCGGAGACCGAGGACAGTATCACGCGCCGCGTAGCTGACCAGGAACTACGCAGGCTGGCACCGGTGCCTGGGTCAAATCTCAAAGGACGACCGACCAAACGCGAGGGCAGGCTTATTCGAGGGATGGCTGGTGAGTAGGCAGGTTGGTGCAATCCTGAATACCCTATCCACATTGAGGTTTTTGTCCATGCCCCACGCCGATATTCTCCACGGCCCTAGCCGCCCGGAATTGATCCGAAACGAGATTCTGGCCGATCTCTTCGAAGCCACGGCCCGTCGCGCCCCGCAGCAGATCGCGCTGATCCATGGCGAGCGCCTCCTGTCGTATGGCGAACTCGATGCGCTGGCTGACCGTGCGGCTGCGCGACTGATGGAGGCGGGGGTGCGGCCAGGGCAGATCATTGGCCTATGGCTGCCGCGTGGCGTGGAACTTCTGGTGATGCAACTGGCGATTGCCAAGACCCTGGCGCAACCTGGAACCAAGTGAATCCACATGTGCTCAACACGCAATTCATCCCACAGCTGGCCCTGTTCAATTTGCCATCCTCTTGCATTAATCAAATTGAATCATTAAGATTGGATTTGATTGAAATGGAGACTATCAATGGATACGAAAGTGCTGACTGCCCACGTGCCGCTACCACTGGCCAGGAAGATTGATGACTTGGCCGCACAACTGGATCGTCCGCGAGCTTGGATTGTCAAACAGGCCTTAGTCGCCTGGGTTAGTGAGGAAGAAGAACGTCACCGCTTAACCCTGGAGGGTCTGGCCGATGTCACCGCGGGTCGAGTTGTTGACCAAGCTGATGTCGAGGCATGGGCGGCGAGCCTGTCAACTGGTAATCCATTGCCCGTACCGCAATAGTCAATCACCCCGCCCTAAAGGGCGGAGCTTGAAGCCAAAAGCTGATAGCTAGGCTGAAACAGGGAAAGCGGTACTCAACCCGCTACGTTAGTAACAGGTCGTCAAGACGCACCAGCAGATGCTTCCTCAGTCTGCTGCTCTGCAAGGCTTGAGAATCATGCAGACCAAAGGTAAAGGGTCGAAGGTCTTTGTCGCTACTCGCAAGAGTAGGAGCCGGTTGCTGACATTCCCGAGGGGAGATTGGTCGCAAGACCAGCGTAACTAGGCCCGTAAGGGCAGAAGGATTTGAAATGGCAGTATTTGTTTTAGACAGGAGCGGCAGACCACTGATGCCATGCAGCGAGAAACGCGCCAGATTGTTACTGGAGCGTGGTCGGGCGCGTGTACATAAGGTGATGCCGTTCACCATTCGCATTATTGACCGCAAGGCCGAAGATAGCGAATTTCAGATGTTGCGGGTCAAACTCGACCCCGGCAGCAAAACCACCGGCATAGCGTTGGTGCGTGAGACAGAGGACAAAGATGTAGGCTGTCCAAAAATGCTTCAAAATAACCAATTTCTTTCCCCCAAGAAATGGCCCTACTTGCCCGAACAAGAAAACGTCGTTCTTCGTTTTATGATTTCTCGCATTGTTACTGGAACATCATCATGAGTGAAAAGTCAAAGCTGCACAAGAGTCGAGAGGTTTGGAAAAAAAAAGCGATTGATCGTGCCACCAAAGTGCGTGCGATTCGTAAAGAAATCCGGCGACTAAAAAAGAACGAGATAAATTTAAAGGGAGGCCAAGGCAGCCAAAGCTGAATTGGCGAAACAAGGCAAGCAAGCAGTAGCGTGCATCCAAAACAAAGTGGATGTTGTTTTCCTTGTTTTGTGCTTGTTCCTCTCAGCACGAATCGGATTCCGTGCAATTGCAAGAGTGTTGGCCGTGCTTGCCCCCTACCTTGGTCTGCTGAAGACACCTTGTCCACAAACGGTCAGCAACTATGTATCCCGTCTATCCATCGCAAAAATGCAAACGTTCGTCCAATCCCTTGGCAACGCTGCTGGGGGTGCAATGCAAACGGTTTGGCTTATTGATATCAGCATAGGACTGGGCTCGGGGAAGATACTCAGCGTACTGGCATTGAATCTCAGGCACCATGAACAAAATGAGTATGCGCCAGGATTGGCGGATGTTCAGTGTGTCGCCACCGCTGTTGAGGAATCCTGGAATGGCGAAACGATTGCCGAATTTTTACGCAAAGTATTTGCCAAAGTGGGATTTTTCCCGCTGCTTTCCTCAAAGACGGCGGAACCGATCTTGAAAAGGCCATCCGCTTGTTGAATGAACAAGGGACATCCCTTGAGTGCATCGACGATCTCTCCCATATGGTTGCCAATCTTTTCAAGCACGAATATGCAGAGGATCCGTTGTTTAACACCTTCATCACAGCCTGCGGCCAAGTGTCCAAGAAACTCAAACAGACGATCTTGGCATGCCTTGCACCTCCGAAGGTCTCGACCAAAGCCCGCTTTATGAACTTGCACCGTTTGGTCGAATGGGCGGACAAACTGCTCAAACATGTGCCGCAAAACCAGGCTGAAGACGCACCGATGTTAGCGAAATTAAGAGCAAGCTTGGATCAATTGCCCGAGTGTGAGCCGTTTATCAAACGATTCCTTCGCGATGCAAAGTCGATGCTGGCATGTCAAAAATCCTCAAACAAGAGGGGTTGAACCTTGCAACCTACGCGCAATGTCAGAAGTTGATTGAGGTCATGCCCGCATCCTCTTCGATACGAATCGGTTTTACTGATTGGGCAAAGTCACAGTTGGAAATTGCCAATAGGCTGGGGTTGAATCAAACGGGTTTGCCCATCAGCACCGATGTCCTTGAATCACTGTTTGGTGTAGGCAAGCGACTGGGAATGGGGCAAGTGAAGGATGCTGATCGAATCGCTTTTCACCTACCAGCACTGTGCGGAACATTGACGAAACAGGATGCGCAAGATGTTGTTGATATCACGGTTGCGAAACATAAAGAGGTGATCGGATGTGTAGATTCGTTGAGCAAACAACGTCGAGATGTATTGCCAAATCCAGGGAGTTTGGAAACCTTGGCGAACAATCCTGGACGACGCCACCTTGTCCTCATCCCGGATACTGAATCTTGGTCAGAACCTCCCGCCCAATCTATATCTGTAAGCGATTTGCCTGCCATCAGCGCAAAGTTTCCCAATGCACCGTTAAGCGATTTCGGTACATTTTGTTTTTCGTCGTTGAAGAAATTATTTGACGCACTTCCCCTCGGCGGCGGGTGGTTACAGGGGGCCAAAAGTTGGGGAAAAACTTAGGGTAAGTTTGGACGAATCAACAAAGATGTGGCCGTGGTAAACCTGTTCGAGCTACACCACCGTGGCAGGCAGATCAGCGAAGCGATCACCTCAAGGCGGGCACACCGCAGGCTACGGCGTAGCAAGCTGCGCTACCGTGCGCCCCGCTTTCTTAACCGTGGCAACAAGAAAAAAGGCAGGCTGGCACCGAGTCTGCAACATCGGGTTGATACCTGTATGGCTTGGGTGCGCCGCCTTGAACGTTTAGCCCCGGTATCGGCCATCAGCACGGAGCTGGTACGCTTTGATACGCAGGCGCTGGAGAATCCAGAGATTGAGGGCGCACAGTACCAACAGGGCACACTGGCCGGGTACGAAGTACGGGAATATCTGCTGGAGAAGTGGGGCCGAACTTGCGCCTACTGTGGTTCAAAGGACGTGCCGCTGCAAATCGAGCACATTCACCCCAAGTCCCAAGGTGGCTCAGAACGCATCAGCAACCTCACCCTGGCCTGCCAATGCTGCAATCAGAAAAAAGGCGCTTTGCCTGCTGAAGTGTTTCTGGCAAAGAGATCAGACGTACTCAAGCGCGTTCTGGCACAAGCCAAACGGCCACTCAAGGATGCCGCCGCTGTCAATGCAACCCGCTGGGCTTTGACCAATGCCCTCAAAACCACCGAGCTGGCAGTTGAAACCGCATCAGGCGGCAGAACCAAGTTCAACCGCAGTCAATTTGGCATTCCAAAAACCCATGCACTGGATGCGGCCTGCGTTGGGGAAGTGAACGGCATTACGGATTGGCAAAAGCCGACCCTATCCATCAAGTCTATGGGTCGTGGAAGTTACCAGCGCACCCGGCTGGACAAGTATGGCTGTGTGCGCGGCTACCTGACCCGTTCAAAAAGCATCCACGGCTTTCAGACCGGCGACATGGTGAAAGCCGAAGTCACCACCGGAAAGAAAGCCGGTACTTACACCGGACGGGTTGCGGTTCGGGCGACTGGCAGTTTCAACATTCAAACCCGCAAGGGTTTGGTTCAGGGCGTATCGCACCGTTTTTGCACAGTCGTGCAACGCGGGGATGGATACGGGTATTCACTGGTGGCAAAAACGGACGTGACAGGTACGCCACCGCAGCATAGGGATGCTTCGCATCCCGCGCTCTACCTCCCCGCCCTAAAGGACGGGGTTTCACGCGCAATCTGATGAAGCTGAAATGGTCTAAAGAAGCTGTAGCTGATGTTGCGCGACTCCACGACTTTCTGGTCAAGATGAACCCGACCGCCGCAGCACGCACGGCACAATCCTTGACGGTTGCACCCAGGCAGCTACTTGATCGTCCAAAAAGTGGACGGCAACTGGATCAATATCTGCCGCGCGAGGTTCGTCGCATCATCGTCGGTAACTACGAAATGCGCTACGAACTGGTTGACTCGACCGTCTACATTTTGCGGGTTTGGCACACACGCGAAGATCGCTGACTGGCGGAGATTGAATGGTGGTTCTGCATTTTGTTCAAAGTCCAAAATATATCCAAAGTCCAATCGCATGCAAACCGCTCCTATTGAAGCCAACGAGGCAAAGCGGCTCAACGCCCTGCGCCACTACGACATTCTTGATACTCCAGCCGAAGCAGCGTTTGACGATTTCACCAAATTGGCCTCACAAATCTGCGGCACCCCGATTGCCCTGATTTCCTTGGTGGATGCCGACCGGCAGTGGTTCAAGAGCAAACTCGGTCTGGACGCTACACAGACAGCGCGCGACATTTCGTTTTGCGGCCATGCAATCCACGGACGCGAAGTTTTTGAGGTTCCCAATGCGCTTGAAGATGAACGCTTTTGCGACAACCCCTTGGTTACCTCCCCCCCAAGCATTCGTTTCTATGCAGGTGCACCGCTTGTGACACCTGACGGTTATGGCATTGGCACCCTGTGCGTCATCGACCAAATACCGCATCAACTCAGCGCTGAACAACGCGAGGCACTGGCAGCTTTGGGCCGACAAGTGGTGCGCCAACTCGAATTGGGACGGGCGCGTAACTTTCTTGCCAACGTGCTGTCTGCGGCCTCCACAGTGTCCATCATTGCCACCGATTCCCAGGGGCTTATCACCGTCTTCAACCTTGGCGCAGAACGTCTGCTTGGCTATACCGCAGCCGAAATGATCGGAAAGCAGACACCCGCCATTCTCCATAAGCCGGACGAGGTGGTGGCACGGGGCCAAGAACTCAGCGCCCAGTTGGGCCGTCCGGTGGAGGGCTTTCGGGTATTTATCGAAACGGCGGAGCTGCGCGGTTCAGAACAGCGCGAGTGGACCTACATCCACAAAGATGGCCATGCCATTGCGGTGTCGCTGGTAGTGACCACCATGCGTGCCGATGCGGGTGAAATCATTGGCTACCTCGGAATCGCCGAAGACATCAGTGCCAGAAAATATAGCGAAAAACAGCTACAGGAACAGGCGCAGCATATCCAGGCCATTCTGGATAACGTGATTGACGGCATCATCACCATTGACGAGTGCGGTCAGGTGGCATCGTTCAATCTGGCAAGTGAGCGCATCTTTGGTTACTGTTCTAACGAAGTGGTGGGACAAAACGTCAAGATGCTGATGCCTGAACCCTACCACAGCGAGCACGATGGCTACCTGGAAAACTACCGGAAAACGGGAGTGGAGCGGGTGATTGGCATTGGCCGCGAAGTCGTTGGCCGACGCAAGAATGGTGACACTTTTCCGATGGATCTGGCAGTCTCCCAGATTAGCCGCAATGGTCGGCGCATGTATGTCGGCCTCGTGCGCGACATCACCGAGCGCAAACGGATGGAGCAGATGAAGAGCGAATTCGTCTCCACCGTCAGCCACGAGTTGCGCACCCCGTTGACCTCCATCGTCGGAGCCCTGGGGCTGCTCATCGGTGGTGCCATGGGCGCATTACCGGCTGCGACAAAACCCCTGCTTGAGATTGCGCACAAGAACAGCCTGCGCCTGACCCTCTTGATCAACGATCTGCTTGATATGGAGAAAATCGCCGTCGGCAAGATGCACTTCGATATGCAGGTTCTGGCCCTGATGCCGTTGGTAGAACAAGCGCTGGAAGCCAACAAAGGCTATGGCGCGGCGCGGCGGGTGCGGTATGAACTGGTGCGGCGTGTCGATGGCATTGAGGTATGTATTGACAGCCAGCGCTTGCAGCAAGTGCTGGCCAATTTTCTCTCCAACGCCGCCAAGTACTCGCCAGAGGATGACCAGGTGGAGGTATCGGTCGAGCGCCGTGGCGCTCGGGTCAGGGTGGCGCTACGCGACCACGGCCCTGGCATTCCAGATGAATTCCGGGGCCGTATCTTTCAGAAATTTTCCCAGGCCGATTCGACCGATACCCGGCAAAAGGGCGGCACCGGGCTGGGTTTGGCCATCACCAAGGAGCTAGCCGAGCACATGGGAGGATCGGTCGGGTTTGAGTCGGTTGCGGGCGAGGGCGCAAACTTTTGGGTTGAACTTCCGATTCGTGATCGTGCCCGTGCCCCAAAATTAGCCGCATCCGCACCCTGTCACCCATTCAATTCGTCAGCCCCTGACGAGACCACCCCCGAAGAGGTGTGTTGTTGTAGTTCGCCTGGGGCAAAGTCACGGGCCCACGCCGGCCGGGGGGGCCGGGAACTTCCACAAATCAAAAGGCGGATCCCGCCCTGGGGCCCAGGGGGGTCCCGGTGCTGGGACAACCGGAGCTGCCCCCCGGTCGGCTTATGAAAAGTCAGGAATTATCAAGATGAGTGCACTTAATGGCGTCCTTAATCGCGTCCTGTATGTCGAAGATGAGCCCGACATTCAGGCGGTGGCGAAAATCGCCCTGGAAATGGTTGGAGGTCTTGACGTGAAGATATGTTCTTCGGGCCAGGATGCGTTGCGCGAGGCACAGGGTTTCGCGCCGGACATCATTTTGCTCGATGTCATGATGCCTGGCATGGACGGCCCCACGACGTTGCAGGCGCTGCGCACGATACCCACCCTTGCGCAAACGCCCGTGGTATTCATGACCGCCAAGGTGCAGCCAGCGGAGGTGATCCGCTACACGTCTATAGGCGCGCTGGGGGTCATCCCGAAGCCCTTTGACCCCATGACCCTGGCGAGCCAGGTCAAGGCCATCTGGGCAAAACGCCATGACTGAGCTACAAGAGACCATCAGCGCCAGGCTGGCCAAACTGAGCAACGACTATCTGGCAGGTTTGCCGTTGGAGATCAACGAACTGAGCGTGCTGGCGCAAGCTCTGGTAGATCAGGTGGATGCACGCCCGCTGCTGGTAGACATCCACCGGCGCCTGCACAAACTGGCCGGCTCTGGCGGAACCTTCGGCCTGCATGACCTGAGCCGTGCGGCTGCGGCTTTGGAGGCTAGCACACAGATCTGGTTAGCCGCCGATTTCAGCACCAGCGATGCCGTGCAGCGATGCCGTTTTGCCGACGCAATTGCCGCCTTGGGCGTAACGATTGGCCTGCGCGAGCCGATACGCAGCACCTTGCACGCCGATAACGCACCGACTGATGTGGATGCGCGCACCCAGGTCTGGCTGGTGGAGGACGATGTACTTCTCGGTGAGACCCTGACTCGCCTGCTGAGTCAATTTGGCTACGACGTACGGCACTTCGCCCGGATTGACTCCGCCGAGGCCGCCGCCCGCACCGAGCGGCCTGATATGCTGATCATGGACGTGATGTTTTCCGACGAGGGCATCAATGCGACCGAGGAACTACTGGAGCGCCCAGCCTTTCTGGCCATGGGCTGTCCACTGCTGTTTATCTCCGCGCACGGCGATTTTCAGTCTCGGGTACGGGCGGCGCGCCTTGGGGCCAAAGGCTTTATGATGAAGCCGGTGGATGTGCCACGGCTGGTGGACCGTCTGGAGCACATTCTGGAGACGCGCTTTGCCACCCCCTACCGCGTGCTGATCGTCGACGACGACATCGCACTAAGTCAACACTTTCATCTGGTGCTCAGCGCAGCCGACATGGAAGTGGCGGTGCTGAACCAGCCGCAGGATATCATCGAGACAGTTTCTGCCTTCCACCCGGAGCTGGTTCTGATGGACATACACATGCCAGGTTACTCGGGGCTGGACCTGGCAACCGTGATTCGCCACTACGATGAATGGATCGGTCTGCCCATCGTCTATCTCTCGACCGAAACCGACCGCGATGTGCAGCTTCAGGCCATGGGCCGGGGTGCCGACGATTTTCTCACCAAGCCGATCACCGACGCGCACCTGGTGGCCGCCGTCCGGGTGCGTGCCGCGCGTTCGCGCCAACTCTCCGACCTGATGTCCAAAGACAGCTTGACCGGGCTGCTCAAACACGCCCGCATCAAGGAAACCATCGCGCTCGAACTCGTGCGTTCCCAGCGCAGCGGCAAGCCGCTTTCGGTGGCGATGCTCGATGTCGATCACTTCAAGTCGGTAAACGACAACTACGGCCATGCCGTTGGCGACCGCGTGCTCAAGTCGCTGGCACACCTGATGAAGCAGCGTCTGCGCAAAGCCGATGGCATTGGCCGCTATGGCGGCGAGGAGTTCGTCGCCATCCTGCCCGAGTGCGCCCAGGACGTTGCACGCCAGGTGCTCGATGACATCCGGCTGCGCTTTGCCGCTTTACGTTTCCAGCACGATGGCCGGGAGTTTTCCGTCACGCTTTCCGCCGGCATCGCCTGCACCGCCGAATCACCCCAAGCCAGTGGCGACGACCTGCTGATTGCCGCTGACACGGCGCTTTACGCTGCCAAGCATGGCGGGCGCAACCAAGTACGACTTGCCGGCGCAGTCGTCGAGAACGTATCCGAATTCGGAATTCGGCTTCCAACTTAAGTCGGGACAAGCAAGGCATTGTCATTTCCGTACAGGCTGGATGTGATTCCTGTGGGAGCGCCGGAAGACGCGAATTCGTGGCTCCCGCCACTCCCAGTGCGCCCGTGAAGGCGCTACATCAACACGGTGAAAGTCCGTGTCAGGGTAAGCCAAAGCCCTGTAGTCGAAAGTAACTGCGTCGCTGCGAAGCGGGGTGGAGAGCAACTGGAGACGAATTGGCGGTGCGCAGTAAAGCGAACTCGATTCGGCGGCGTGTGACGACGAGCCTGCTGGGGAAATGGCGAAGTCCGAAATTCGCCCGGTACGCTGTAATGGCGTGTAAAGCGATGCCGGGGTTGCATAACGTGGTTGGAGGCGCAACGTTGAGAAGGTGTAGTGAGATAAGCGGGGAGACCTGTCAGCCGAGGTGACGGCAGGCAGGAGTCAGAGCCATCGTAGTACCGATGGGCTGCAAGAGCAAACAGGGCCAACACGGATTGGAAACGATCCGATAAACGCGAGTTTGAGTAACCGGGGTTCGCCCCTCGCGCCTAAACATTGCAGACAGCAGTCTGAGAAACGCGGAGTAGGAAAGCCGCGCCAGGGAAGGGTGGTAGGAAAGTGGAAACGTGAAATTCAGAGAGAGCGAGAGCATGAGCGAATTAGTGCCAGTGCCAGAAATGGCTAAACAAACTGAATCCGTCCCAGCCGAATGGAGATGGGTGGATCGTACTATCTGGACAGAGCGTATGTTGGCGGCGCTGGGTAACGGCGTCAAAGGAAGTAAATGGTTCAGTTTGATCGACAAGGTCTATCGACCAAGCACTCTGCAAGCGGCGTGGGCGCAAGTTCAAGCCAACAAAGGGGCAGCAGGAATAGACCGACAAAGTGTTGAAATGTTTGCAGCCAAAGAACTGGTATATCTGAACGAACTGGCGAAAGACCTCGAACAAGGAAGGTATCAACCCCAGGCAGTCAAACGTGTGGAAATACCCAAGGCCGGCGGTAAAACGCGTCCACTGGGGATACCCACCGTTAAAGACAGAATCGTCCAAACGGCGGTGAAAATGGTGATTGAGCCGATCTTTGAGTGGGAGTTTCTACCCATGAGTTACGGATTTCGCCCTGGCAAAGGCTGCAAGGATGCGCTGCGGGAAGTTGATGCGTACCTGAAGCAAGGCTACACCCACGTGGTCGATGCCGACATCAAGGGCTACTTCGACAGTATTCCGCACGAACTGCTAAGAACCAGGATTCGGGCGCACATCAGCGATGGCAAATTGCTGGAACTGCTCGATAGCTGGCTTTGTCAGGACATTGTCAAGGAAGCAGAGCGATGGACACCAACGGCAGGCACCCCGCAAGGCTGTCATCAGCCCGCTGCTGGCCAATCTGTATCTGCATCCTTTGGATGTGAAAATGACAGGGTCAGGCTACAAAATGGTGCGCTACGCAGACGACTTTGTGATTTTGTGCAAAAGTGCGCCACAAGCGCATAAGGCGCTGGAAGAAGTCAAAGCGTGGGTAGAAGAAAACGGCCTAAGCCTACACCCGGACAAGACCCATGCAGGAGACTGTCTGGTAGATGGGCAAGGTTTCGAGTTTCTGGGCTACCGGTTTGAGGCAGGCAGGCGCTGGGTGAGGAAGAAGAGCCTGCAAGGGTTCAAGGACAAAATACGCCAAAAGACGGCTCGTACCAGAGGCGACAGCATGAGCGTAATTGTTGCAGACCTCACCCCGACAATCAAAGGCTGGTTTGGATATTTCAAACATGCCCACCGACGCACATTCCCAACGCTGGACGGATTTATCCGCAGGCGACTACGGGCGATACTGCGCGCAGGACAAACGACCGGGTATGGGACGATGCCGAGAAGATCATACACGCTGGCCAAATGCTTACTTCGCAAACTTGGGACTGTTCACCATGACGCAAGCCTATCAGTTAGCGAGCCAATCCCGATGAGGAAACCACTGACTGGAGAGCCGTGTGGGGAAAACTGCACGCACGGTTCGGAGGGAGGGGAGGACGGCGTCCTTCTCTACCCCTATCGTCTGCGGCGCTGTCTATGCAAAAAACATAGCTACTCCCGCTTGGTACATAAGGCGTACAGCCATATTTTCCTTGAATTTTTTCCTTCAGAACGGGCCAAGGCGATGCTGATGCCGCCATGAGGCATCAAAACGGGCCGTTGTCGGGTATTTTTGCATGGCAAATCGGGCTATAAGCCTTATGGGGTATGCGGGAGCAGCTATTGTATCAGGAGCGTTTTGGCTTTGACTGGAAGTATCCCGGAGCCTGTCGCAATGCCGTGCTGTCCCGCTTTAAGTGGGAAGCCAGTTTTGCAAGAGGCTCATATGTCATACGGTCTTCCGTTCTCAAGTATCGCGGTTTGAAGCAGGTCGCGTATACTTACGCTGCGCCCTGTGGTTGGTTGACCTTGCTGAAGCGCGTTTGCGCCGGAGTAGGCAGGGAGTGTTCCCAGCGGGGCGTTTTCTATTTCAAGTGCCGATAACGCATGCAGCATCCTCGGGTCTCCGTAATCTTTTACGGTCAAACGAACCCGATACAACACACTATCAAGAAGCATAGGCGCATAGAGGCGAAACAAGGCCAACACGTCAGGATTCGCATGGCGATCATCAGCGTGGCGCTCTGCAGCTATAGCCACGCGGGCAATTTGATCTATAACGGCAACGGATTTTAGTTCTGCGTCCGACTGTTCAATGTTGTCACCTATCTTTTTGCGTGACAGCTTGTTTATGCGTAACAGCCATCCAGTATCTGCATTGGCAAGCCCTGCACTTTTTTGCAATAAGCGCATGTGTTTGTTTGCTGCATTCACAATCTCAGCGTGCCGCAGACCAATCCCAAACTCCTCGCCGGTTAGCTCAACTACAGGCACAGGCGGTAAATCGCGTAGTCCAGGGCGCTGGCCCCAGAAATTCATATCGCGTAGTGTTGTCTCCAGCATCCCAACATTTTCCACTGCCCACGCAGCTTGTCGTGATTGGGGCTGGATGCGCCCGTCTGCACACTGCTCGCCAATCAGTCCGCAATAATTTCCGGTGGCAGTTCAACACTGACCGCGACCTGCACCCCGGCGGCTACCAGCTATACATGGACTGGCGGCACCTGTGCGGGAACGACAGGCACTTTCTGCATCGTTACCCCCACGGTCACGACGACCTACACCGTGAAAGGAACCAACGCAGGTGGAACTGGCGCAGCGGCCAGCGCCACGGTCACGGTTAACACCAACACATGCAACTCCACGTTGGGCGCCAGTAGCGCGTCAGCGGGTGCTGCCGCCAGTACGGGCAGTGTGAGCGTGGCATCTACCTGTGCCTGGACGGCTACCAGCACGGCAAACTGGATCTCGATCACTGCGGGCGCTTCGGGTAGTGGCAATGGCCTTGTTAGCTATTCTGTAGCGGCCAACACTGGTGCCGCAGCGCGCACGGGCACCATGACCATTGCCGGTCAAACCTACACCGTGACGCAAGCGGGAGTGACGGGTAGTGTCACGGCCACCCCGGTCTGCATACTGAGTGCGAATCCTGCCATCATCAACGCTGGCTCCAGCTCAACCATGACCTCCAATTGCACCCCGGCAGCAACCAGTTACACCTGGACAGGCGGTACGTGCGCTGGAACCACTGGGGCCACTTGCACCGTTACGCCATCGGCTGCGACAAGCTACACGGTGACGGGTGTCAACACAGTCGGAACGGGAAATACGGCCAGTGCTACGGTGAGCATTGCCAGCAATGTTTCGTCCACCGTCCCAGGCACCCAGGGCAATGACTTCTTCTTACCTTCTGGGAACAATGCCTACTACGGGGGCGCTGGCAATGACACGTACATCATCAGCCCCTACACCTTGAGCGGTGCGGTGGCGGCTAAGATCGTCGACAACGAAGGCACCAACGTCATCCAGTTGGTCAATGGAATGACGATTGCATCCAGCAGCTTCTTCAATAATGCCGTGCAACTCATGCTTTCCAATGGCGCCATTGTGCAAGTCCTTGGTGCATCAAACTTTATTTACCAGTTAGGTGTCAACGTTTTGGCTGGCGGGACGGCCACGGCCAATAACCTGAGTTACGCGCAGTTTGCCGCTGCGCTTGGTGCTAGTGTTCCGGTTGGTGCTGTAGCGGTTAGCGGCAGTGCCAACTTTGTTGTTCCATCAAACTGAGCCTCTACGCAGCGCCGTTAGTATGGCGCTTGCGCTACCGCGTGGTTTTGTTGGCACCCTGGCGTTGCAGGGCAGGTAGGGCGTTTGCAAAAGCGCCACTTCCGATGGAAACATCAAAGGCGAGGGACAGACAACGCCGGTCTGAATGTGCCAGGGGCGTGAACACCGGGAGAGTCCGGCCAGAATTACCAACAAGGAGTTTTTGAATGCTACCGATTAAGTAGCTGCACCCGCACGATTGGCGGTGGCTAGAGGCTAATTAGGTAAAAAACGCTTTCAGGATTTGTGCCGATACACCGGCGATAACCAAACCCACCATCCATTTGAGGACGGCTAACTCCTTATCCAGCTTGGCAATGTCAGCCTTGGTTGTAGCTTCTAACCGCGCCATATCAGCCTTGATGTTGGCGTCAAGACGCGCTATGTCGGCTTTGGTCGCAACATTGGTATCAAACGCCTCGGCAAAAGAATCGCGTTGCGCCTTTGCCTGCGCCTCGGCCTGTTTGTCCGGCACGCCAGCCTCTTTCAAGGTGTTGGCGTACTTCAATGTGTCAAAAGTAACAGTGTTCATACCCCCAGTTTACCGCCCTTTACCATTTCCGCAATTCCCGCGCTACTGTTTTCGCCCCAGTTTTGGCGGCTCGAATGGGAGGGCGCAAGCCCTGCCCGTGTAGTGTTGTTGCGTGCGACCTACCTGCTGCCCAACCCCATGGAGCGGGTGATGACTTCTTTCATGATTTCGTTTGTTCCGCCGTAAATGCGCTGCACGCGGGCGTCGGCAAAGGCGCGGGTGATGGGGTATTCCCACATATAGCCGTAGCCGCCAAAGAGCTGGACGCATTCGTCCATCACCTTGAACTGCAGATCGGTGCACCAGTATTTGGCCATGCTGGCAGTGGCGGTGTCGAGCTTGTCCTGGCAGATCAGTTCGCAGCATTTGTCGACGAACACCTGGGCAACCTGTACTTCGGTTTGCAATTCGGCCAGGACGAAACGGGTATTCTGGAACGCCGCAACCGGCTGATTAAACACCTTGCGGTTTTTCACGTAGTCCACCGTCCAGTCAATTGCAGCCTGCGCGGATGCCACGGCGCTCATGGCGATTTGCAGACGTTCCCAGGGCAGTTGTTCCATCAGGCAACCGAAACCCTTGTTTTCGTATGCTGCGCCGCCCAGCAGATGGTCTTGGGTCAATTTCACCTGGTCAAAAAACAGCTCGGCGGTATCTTGCGCCTTCATGCCCATTTTCTTGAGGCGCTTGCCGACCGAAAAGCCGGGCATGCCGCGCTCGACCAGGAAAAGACTGGTGCCCTTGCCGCCTGCTGCCGGATTGGTTTTGGCAACCACAACCACCAGATCCGCGTGCCAGCCATTGGTGATAAAGGTCTTGCTGCCGTTGAGCAGGTAGCTGCCGTCGGGCTGGGGGAGGGCGGTGGTCTTGATGCCCTGCAAGTCGGAGCCTGCAGCTGGCTCGGTCATGGCGATGGCACCAATCATCTCGCCGCTGGCCAGTTTGGGCAGATATTTTGCCTTTTGTTCGGCAGTGCCGTAGTGCAGGATGTAGGGTGCAACAATTTCGCTGTGCAAGCTGAATCCAATGCCGGTACAGCCCACGCGGGCAATTTCTTCAAACTGGATCACCGAATACAGCTTGTCGGCGTCGCTGCCGCCATACTCCTGCGGCATGGACATGCACAGGAAGCCATTTTCTCCCGCCTTGGTCCAGACATCGCGCGCCACATAACCCTGGTCTTCCCAGTCGGCATGGTAGGGAACGATTTCCTTGGCGACAAAGCGGCGGAAACTGTCACGGAAAGATTCGTGGTCGCTGGAAAAAAGGGTTCTTTCAATCATGGAAGGCACCTATGAAAAGCAGGGATAAAGGATGGGTTAATATTTAAGCAGAGCATTCGCTTGGTGAAAATAGTGTAACCTGAATCCTGCACGACTTTAGCAAGCGCCGCAAAATACAAGACAATGGGCAATGTAAGGAGAACAGGTATGGCAGGTTTGACAACGGGTGCCCCGGCGCCCCTGAATGTGACGGTGCATGGCCAGTCACGGGTATTGGAAGTGGAATTTTCGGACGGCGCACGCTTTCGTATTCCGTTCGAACTCATGCGCGTGTACTCGCCTTCGGCGCAGGTGCAAGGGCACGGCCCCGGACAGGAAACCTTGCAAACCGGCAAGCGTATGGTTGAAATCCATGCGCTGGAGGCGGTTGGCAACTACGCGGTGCAGCCGTATTTCTCGGACGGCCACGATAGTGGCATTTATTCCTGGGATTACCTGTATTTTCTAGGCTCGCAACAGGACAAGCTCTGGCAGGAGTACAGCGACAAGCTCAAGGCCGCCAATCTGGAGCGCGACACACCCATGCCGGGCAAAGCTGCCAGCAGCTGCGCCAGCCGTACATGAAAGTATCTCCATGAGCACCGTACTGGACAATTTGTTGCAACTGTTGGCGCTGGAGCCGCTGGGGCCGGATCGCTACCTGGGCCAGAGTCAGGACTTGGGTTTCAGGCGGCTGTTTGGCGGCCATGTCCTCGGGCAGGCACTGGTTGCGGCCCACAATACCGTCAGTGACCGCCAGGCGCACTCGCTGCATGCCTATTTCATCCGTGCAGGCAATGCACAGGTTCCCATCGAATACCAGGTGGAGCGCATCCGTGATGGTCAGAGTTTCAGTGTGCGCCGGGTGACGGCGCTGCAGAACAATGTGCCGATCCTGATTTTGTCGTCATCCTTCCAGGTTGCAGAACCGGGGTTTGAGCACGAGCTTGCCATGCCCGATGTACCCCCGCCCGAATCCCTGGTATCGGAACTCGAACTTGCCCGTGCCGTCAAGGACCGCATTCCGGAGCGCATCCGGGAGCAATTCACCTGTGACCGGCCCATAGAAATCCGCCAGGTCGATCCGGTCAACCCGTTCAGACCGGAAAAAAAGACCGCCGTGCGCCATGCGTGGTTTCGCGCCGTGGGCAACATGCCCGATGATCCCGTCCTGAACCAGTGCCTGCTGACCTATGCCTCGGATTTCGGGTTGCTGGCCACGTGCATGCGCCCGCATGGCGTGACCTTTTACCAGCCCGACATGATGACCGCCAGCCTGGACCATGCCATGTGGTTTTACCGGGACTTTCGCATGGACGAATGGTTGCTCTACACCTCCGACAGCCCCACGGCGGGGCGTGGGCGCGGCTTTAACCGGGGCAATATCTTCCGCCGTGACGGGCAGCTGGTTGCCTGTGTGGCACAGGAAGGTCTTATACGACAATTGGCCAAGGGCAGTGCAACCCGCACCAGCCAGGGTTGAGCCTGTTTTGCCTGTTTTTAGGAAATTGAAATGACAAAGACCCATTTTGGCTATCAGTCGGTAGACGAGGCAGAGAAAGCGCGCCGGGTGCGTGGTGTCTTTGATTCGGTGGCGCCGAAGTACGATTTGATGAACGACCTCATGTCGGCAGGCCTGCACCGCGCCTGGAAGGCCTACACCGTCATGGTGGCCAACCTGCATCCGGGCGACAAGGTGCTCGACATCGCCGGGGGAACGGGCGATCTGGCGCTGGCATTTGCCAAAAAGGTCGGCAAGACCGGGCAGGTGGTGCACACCGACATCAACGAAGCCATGCTGCGCACCGGACGCGACCGTCTGGTGGATGCGGGCGTGGTTTTGCCCACCCTGGTGTGTGATGCCGAAAAACTCCCTTTTCCGGACAAGCATTTCGATCTGGTCAGCGTGGCCTTTGGCCTGCGCAACATGACCCACAAGGACGTGGCGCTATCCGAGATGCAGCGCGTGCTAAAAACCGGCGGCAAACTGCTGGTGCTGGAGTTTTCCAGGGTTGCAGCGCCTCTGGAGAAAATCTACGACTGGTATTCGTTCAACGTACTACCGGCCCTGGGCAAACTGGTCGCCGGGGATGACAGCAGCTACCGCTATCTGGCCGAGTCGATTCGCATGCACCCCGGACAGCAGGAACTCAAAACCATGCTGCACACCGCCGGGTTTGGCCATGTGGACTTTCACAATCTGACGGGCGGCGTGGCCGCTTTGCATGTGGGCATCAAGTGCTGAATTCATAAATCACCTCCGCGTAGTCTGGCTTGCAACTAGGTGGCAAACTGATGCCACGGCAGGGCCTGGTGTCCACCGGGAAGGGCGCGCGCTGACTCGCTGCGGCAAACGATCAGCCCCTGTTCCCATGCCTCACTGCCCAGGGTGTTGAGCAAACGGGTCAAAGGCGCCAGATGGCCGACGCCGGGGCTGGCCGTAAGCTTGATCTCCACAGCCTGCAATTTGCCGCCGATGGCAATCAGCAAATCGACCTCCAGACCATCGTGCGAGCGCCCTTTTTCTCTCCGATTGTTGGGCCAGCGCAGTTTTTTTGGGCTATACGCGCCTTCCTTCGTGGATAAATGCCAGCAAATCATTTTTTGAAATATCCAGGTCAACACCTTCTACTGCCAGCGGGGATGCGCGCGCTTGCAGTGGTTGAATCAGAAAAATGCGTCCATCGCGGCGCGTCACGCGGACTTCCCCTTCCTTCTGGGCGCAATCCAGTACCGCCGAAAATTGCTGCCGTGCCTCTGAAAATGTGTAAACCTTCATGACCAGTCTCCCAAAACAGAAATTCCAAGCTGGGTCGCTGCAGTCCTCAGTGCACCATCCAGGGTAAGTAACGGTGCTTGCGATTGCAGGGCGCACGCCAGCAGATAAGCATCGTAGGCGTACATGCGAAATCGTGCCGACAAGGCTACGGCCTGCAATGAACGGAAATCGGCCCCACCAGACTACTCCCCGCAGTCAGTTCAATCAGTTGTGCCTTGCTGGGTTCGTTGGTGCAAACCGCCAGCAAAACCGAAGTATCAACCGTGATTTCCATGAATACCAACTTGTACAATTGTCTAAATCATAGCGCCAACATCGGTAGTGACGGGGGCGGTGCCTGTGCAAACCCGGAGCTGTCGCAGGAGCTGGCAATAGTGTAACTTCTGGCAAACTGGAATACAAACCTGGCTGAGAGTCGCATGGAACGTGCGTAAGTAGCTCCTGAAAATGCAGTAATCTGTGCACCCCGGCTCAAGTCGGCTCGGGCAGCTACGTTTCCTGCCCAAAGGTATAGTGGATAGGAAATCCAACCGCATGATGCCAAGTATCGCATCCTGACCCGTCCTCAAAATTCCCATTTTGGCACATTGCGATCCTCGGTTTGGCAATCGAAACGGCCTGTTTTTTTCGCTCGTGTGCCATTTTGGATGGTCTTGGTGAGTCTGCGGAACGACCCTACCCGACAGCGGGTCTGACTCGCTGGTTTTGCTCTCACCAAACCAATGGATGCGCTGATCGGCACAATCGTCCGGTTCTGGCTGCGCTGTTTGATTCCAATCAGGCAGTGCATCCAGCACCTCATCAGTCGGCGCATCACAGTTATCCCACAGTGGTGGCCCGCGCGGCGGGGTGATGCGTGGAGGTTGAGAGTCCACGCCGATGTGTTCCAGGATTTTGCGTGCCTCTGCCGTGTTGGTGATGAAGGCGATCAGGCGCATTTGACCACCACATGTTCTATACAAAAAACATAGCTGCCTCCGCTTATCCCATAAGGTGTACAGCCCGATTTGCCCTGAATTTTGCCCATCAAAACGGGTCAAGGCGATGCCAGCAAGCGCCATGAGGGGCAAAACGGGCCGTTTCCGGCTGTTTTTGCATGCCAAATCGGGCTGAAAGCCTTATGGGATAAGCGGGAGAAGCTATTGTATTAAGAGTAATTTGGCTTTGACCCCGTGTGTCAGCTGGATTGTTTGAACGCCATCAGTGCCTGGTTGCGCAAGGTCCGTAACAGGCCAAGCTCTTTCTCGTCCAGTTCCAGTGCGCCTTTTTGTTTCTTGTCGGCGTAGATCAATCCGAATGCGGATCCCTTTATTTGCAGTGGCAAGAGCAAAAAAGTGGGCGCGTTGAGCCCTTTGCGGTACCACTCCGCTCCTCGGCCATGGCGGCATTGACGGGCGTCTGGGGCGATCCTCTGTCGGGCGGTGTCAAGAGTCTTGCTGCCATGGATCCGTGTGCTACCTGAATATCCATGGCAGTTGCCATTTCGATCAGTTTTTGTCGGCCACGCACGGTTCGGTCCAGCAAGTCGCTGGATGCAGTCGCCATGGTTTGCGCATACTTGCGTGTCACCAGGATGATGCGGGCCTGGATTTCGCCCGGTGCGTATTGCAGCAACACATCCGCAATTTCATTGGCCGCCAGCGCGAGCCAGCGCATGCGCTCTTCCTTTTCCTTGGGCGTTCTGGAAGGGGGCGACCCTTCCGGCTTGCACATGCAACGCTGAATGTTCGCCGGTAAACCCCACGCCCTGGCAACACCCAGGCCCAGCTGTTCAAGGCTCAGGCCCAAAATGCGTACGGATGCGGTATGTTCAGTCACGCTCTCACGCCTGGATTGCATCAGATGGTGTATCTGGCGCGCTTTAAAGTGCATGGACAAAGGCGTTGCGTACATGGTGCAATGTGTGCGTGAGTGGCTAGGAAAATAGGAGTATGGCAAACGGTTCAGACATTTTCGAATAACACCTGCGCTGGCAGCGTCAGGGCAACACTGTGCAGCACCATGCCTTCTTCCGTGCGCCAGTTGCATTCGATCCGGCTCGATGTTGAGGTAAAAACCTCCGGTGATGCGTTCGGCAAAAGTGCTGGAGGTACCGGGCACGGTTTTGACGACCGCCTCGATCTGCTTGGCCAGACGCTCCATTTCATTCAAGTCCTTGCCGAAGACTTTGATGCCGATCGGCGTACGAATTCCCGTGGACAACATGTCGATACGCGCCTTGATTGGCGTTAATTCATAGATACACTCAAGTTTAAATATATTTAATATTGAATATATTCAAACTTGAGTGTATCATTTAAAATTTTTGGAGCGACACATGACTATACGACTGGGCAACATCGCTGAGGGCAACGACTTTTTTGCCCGTAAAACAGAGTTGGAAGATTTTTGGGACTACCTGGAAGGCAATCACGTCGTGTTGACCGGCCCCCGTCGCCTGGGTAAATCGTCCTTGCTGAAGCGCTTGGCTGAACAGGCTGAAGACCAAGGCTTGCTGTCGCGTTTGATAGATGTCGAAGGCATTGATACTCCAGAGGAATTTGTAGCTTCTATAGAAGATGCTTTTCCAGACACGACAGTCAAAGGATTCGTCAAGAAATACGCTGAAAAGATCAATTCCTGGTTAGGCCGTGTGCACAAGGCCAACCTCACACTCCCAGCTGGCATGGGAGGTGGCGGCGTGGAGCTACAAGCACTGCCGCAAACCCCGTGGCGCAAGCAGGCACAAGAAGTGCAGCAGCGGCTATCCGATGCCCCGGTGTTGATCCTGATCGATGAGTTCTCGGTGTTTTTGGAAAAACTGATTGCCCGTGATGCACACGAGGCCGAGCTTCTGCTGGGGTGGCTGCGCACCTGGCGACAGGGCACAACACCATCACGCCTTGTATTTTCAGGCTCTATTGGCATCAATACGCTGCTGGAACGCCACAACCTGAGCACCCGCATGAACGACTGCTACGACTTCAAACTCGGGCCCTTCCGGCTGGGTGAAGCGTGTGACATGCTGGCTGAGCTGGCCAAAAGAAAGGAATGGCAAATCAATGCAGACTGTGCCCGCCACCTTTGTGACCGCATTGGCTGGCGCTCGCCGTTTTATCTCAGCCTGTTGCTTGACGAAACCCGCAAGGCCGCCCGCGACCGATTACTCGAAAGCACAGAGGTTAACCGCATTCTGCAAACCATTGACGTGGACGACGCCTATGATCGCTTGCTGGCCACTCGCTCGCGTTTCATCCATTGGCACAAACGCCTGACACGCGATCTGGCCGAGCCAGACTTGAGCTTTTGTCTGGCCGTGCTAAGCCATGCGGCAAAGGCCGCCAAAGGCCTGAGCCGCGCCCAAATGCTGGCCCGTTTGGTCAAGCTAGAGCCGCTGGCCCCACGCCGTGCAGAACGGCTCTCGTCCACTCTGCTGTACCTGGAAGAACAAGGCTACCTGATCTACGAAGGTCAGACTATCGAGTTCCTGTCTTTCCTGCTGCGCGACTACTGGAAGCGAAATCATGCGTTCTGAACCCGTCAACGCAGCCGATATGCCGCTGAATGCCTCGCTTAAATACAACCCGCACCTATGGGGGCCGGATGAATTACGGGCCATCTTTGCCGTAAGGCAAACCGAACTGGCAGAGCTGGTCGAAGCACTGACCGATGCCAGCCCTGATCAAGTCCTCCAGCACATACTTATCACCGGCCATCGCGGCATGGGCAAAACCACCCTGCTGCGCCGCCTGGCACTTTCCATTGCCGACGCGCCCGAACTCGCCGCCAAATGGCTGGCGCTGACCTTTCCCGAGGTGCAATACACGGTTCGCACCTTGGCCGAGTTCTGGTTCAATGTGCTAGATGCCCTGGCCGACGCGTTGAGCCGTGAGGGAGCCACGCCCGCTGAACTGATGGCCCTGGACGCGCAAATTGCGCGCCTGGAAGCGCTTGCGCCAAACCAGCGCGAAGCCGCCGCGCTGGAAGTCATGACCGCCTGGATCGACAAGCACCATCGTGGCCTGGTCTTGCTGATTGACAGCAGCGACCAACTGTTTGCCTCCTTGTCCAGCGGCGAAAGCAGCACCGCCAACGGCGATGCAAGCGCCACCACCCTGTGGCGCTTGCGCAAGACGTTGTCGCACCAGTGCGGCCTGTTCTGGATCGGTGCGAGTTATGAGGCGCTGGAAAGCCAGCACCTCTACCACGACACCTTTCACGACTTTTTTACCCTGCACGAACTGCTACCCCTGTCCGTGGATGACATGCGCACCGCACTGCTGTCGCTGGCGCGGCGCTTTGGTGCCGGAAAAGCAACCAGGGGTGAGCCCGCCGAACAGGAAATGGCCCGCATTCTCGACACCCGGCCCGAGCGCCTGAAAGCCTTGCGCGTACTGACCGGCGGCAACCCGCGCGCCACCGTGATGCTGTACGAGCTATTTGCCAGCGGTGGCGAAGACAGCGGCCAGTCAGACCTGAAAGTTCTGCTCGACATCATGACCCCGCTCTACATGGCTCGCATGGACGCACTGGCCGACCTGCCCCGAAAACTGTTCGCCCACCTGATGGAAAACTGGCACCCGATGGGAGTGCGCGAGCTGGCAGAGGTTTCCGGCATTGTCGCCAGCACGCTGAGCGGCCAACTTACAAAGCTGGAAGCCGCCGGGTTGGTCGAAAAGACCCGCCTTACCGGGCCGACTAAGCGCAGTGGATATCAGGCAGCAGAGCGCCTGTTCAACGTCTGGCACCTGATGCGCAGCGGCTCGCGCCGCGTGCGCCAACGCCTGGCCTGGCTGGTGGAGTTCATGCGCATGTGGTACAGCCGCAATGAACTTGACCATGTGGCCAGCCAACGCATCAAGCGCCACCGGCACGGCGAACTCAATGACGGCGATTCGCTGGAGTATTCACGCGCCATTGCCGCAGCCATGGGTGAGAACGGCTTGGCTCTGGAATGGAGTGTGATGTCTGCCGTCCACCGGGAGAGTTGCCGCACCCGCCAGTCCGTCGCCAAACTGCTGCCCGGTTTGCTGGAGTCAGACGGCGCACATGCTGAATTCAAATCCGCTGCGGATTACCTGGCGCGCTTTGACGCACTGGAGGCCAAGCTGCGTCTATGCTCCCATGCACAAGGAAATGCGGCAAGCGGTTGGGTGGCGGGGCTAAAGGGCCTTATATCGCTCTCGCTTGAAGACAAGGAAAGGGTTGCAAACGCTGCGCTGACCTTAAGCGAATGGCAATTCAAAGCCTTGGTTAACCTATTCAAAGAGGAGGAAGCTGTCTTTGAAGATAAACAAGGGCAGGCAGCAACCCGCAAGGTCTATGAAGCGGTGCGCGATGGCGACTTCTTCCCCGATTGCCAAGACAGCAAATTGGCCTTTGCGCAACTGGAGCACTGCTTTGCCAGCGATATGGGAGCCTACCAATTCGCACTGGACCTATTGAGTGCCAAACACCATGACACCTGGGTCGAGAAAGCCTACCGCCGCGCCATCGAACTCGATGAGAAAAACGCCTGGCCCTGGAACGGCCTGGGCAACCTGCTGCAAGACCACCTCAAGCACTTTGATGAAGCCGAGGCCGCCTACCGCCGCGCCATCGAACTCGATGAGAAAAACGCCTGGCCCTGGAACGGCCTGGGCAACCTGCTGAAAAACCACCTCAAGCGCTTTGATGAAGCCGAGGCCGCCTACCGCCGCGCCATCGAACTCGATGAGAAAAACGCCTGGCCCTGGAACGGCCTGGGCAACCTGCTGCAAGAGCACCTCAAGCGCTTTGATGAAGCCGAGGCCGCCTACCGCCGCGCCATCGAACTCGATGAGAAAAACGCCTGGCCCTGGAACGGCCTGGGCAACCTGCTGCAAGAGCACCTCAAGCGCTTTGATGAAGCCGAGGCCGCCTACCGCCGCGCCATCGAACTCGATGAGAAAAACGCCCATCCCTGGAACGGCCTGGGCAACCTGCTGCAAGAGCACCTCAAGCGCTTTGATGAAGCCGAGGCCGCCTACCGCCGCGCCATCGAACTCGATGAGAAAAACGCCCATCCCTGGAACGGCCTGGGCAACCTGCTGAAAAACCACCTCAAGCGCTTTGATGAAGCCGAGGCCGCCTACCGCCGCGCCATCGAACTCGATGAGAAATACGCCTATCCCTGGAACGGCCTGGGCAACCTGCTGCAAGACCACCTCAAGCGCTTTGATGAAGCCGAGGCCGCCTACCGCCGCGCCATCGAACTCGATGAGAAAAACGCCTGGCCCTGGAACGGCCTGGGCCACCTGCTGAAAAACCACCTCAAGCGCTTTGATGAAGCCGAGGCCGCCTACCGCCGCGCCATCGAACTCGATGAGAAAAACGCCCATCCCTGGAACGGCCTGGGCCACCTGCTGAAAAACCACCTCAAGCGCTTTGATGAAGCCGAGGCCGCCTACCGCCGCGCCATCGAACTCGATGAGAAATACGCCTGGCCCTGGAACGGCCTGGGCGACCTGCTGCAAGACCACCTCAAGCGCTTTGATGAAGCCGAGGCCGCCTACCGCCGCGCCATCGAACTCGATGAGAAATACGCCTATCCGCTGGCGAATCTGGCTCGGCTACAGGTCGTGCGCGGCAACCGAAGTGATGCGAACCGCAGTTTCCGCAAGGTGCTTGAAGTTGTGCCAAGCGACGACGATGATATTCCACTGTGCTTACAAGCCCACCTATGGCTGGGCAACCGCGACCTAGCTGCGCAGGCATTGGAGAGGCTGGCGCAGACGGCATCCGCTGGGGACGCCAATGCCTTTTTCCGCCTGCGCGAGCAATGTTGGGAATGCCACCCGATGGGTCTGGGGCCACAACTGGCAGAGCTGATGGAGGTCAGTGCCTGGGAGTCCTTTTTGTTGCCGTTTTCTTTGGCGCTCCGTGCCGCCGCCAGTGGCGAAGCACTGGCCGGTGCGGCACCGGAGGTGCTGACACTGGCGGGGGAGGTGCTTCAGGAGCTGCGCGCCTTGCCGGGCGCCATTCCGGGGGAGGCATGGCACCCGACGTAGCGCCCAATGTCAACTGCTCACTGCAGGGAAAAACATAGCTGCACCCGCTTATCCCATAAGGCGTACAGCCCGATTTGCCCTGAATTTTGCCCATCAAAACGGGTCAAGGCGATGCTGATACCGCCATGAGGGGCAAAACGGGCCGTTGTCGGGTGTTTTTGCATGGCAAATCGGGCTGTAAGCCTTATGGGATAAGTGGGAGAAGCTATTGTATTAAGAGTAATTTGGTTTTGACCCCGGGTGTCAACTGGACTGTTTGAACGCCATCAGTGCCTGGTTGCGCAAGGTCCGTAACAGGCCAAGCTCTTTCTCATCCAGTTCCAGTGCGCCCTTTAGTTTCTTGTCGGCGTAGATCAATCCGAATGCCGCCCCCTTAATTTGCAGTGGCAAGAGCAAAAAAGTGGGCGCGTTGAGTCCTTTGCGGTACCACTCGGGCAAGCGATGCACAATGGGCGCGTCATGCGCGTCGCTGATCATGCTGTCGGAGCCATTGGCGCAGACCACGGCGAACAGCTCACGGGTATTGTCTTTCATTGGGAATTTGAAGGTCTTGACGTATACATCAACCTCCGACCCCAGGCCAAAGCGGCCCGTCATCATGTCCGTCTTGGCCTCGCGCATGCAAAAAATGACGCGATCAAACTCCAGGGCGCGGTACATGGTTTCCAGAATCATGCGTAGCACATCCGAGAGTTTGAAATCCTCCACCATGGCGTTGGTAACGTCTTGAATCCCGGCAGTCAACACTTGCGCCACCCGTGTTGTTTTGACGATGACGATATTTTTGGCTGGTGGCAGCATGGGCTGGGTGGACTGCAGCTCAAAATTCTCCAGACGATCCTCAGCCAGGATTGCATTGTCGGGCGTCTGGGTAGATCCTCTGTTGGGCGGTACCAAGAGCCTTGCTGCCATGGATCCGTGTGCTACCTGAATATCCATGGCAGTTGCCATTTCGATCAGTTTTTGTCGGCCACGCACGGTTCGGTCCAGCAAGTCGCTGGATGCAGTCGCCATGGTTTGTGCATACTTGCGCGTCACCAGGATGATGCGGGCCTGGATTTCGTCCGGTGCGTATTGCAGCAACACATCCGCAATTTCATTGGCCGCCAGCGCGAGCCAGCGTATGCGCTCTTCCTTTTCCTTGGGCGTTCTGGAAGGGGGCGACCCTTCCGGCTTGCACATGCAACGCTGAATGTTCGCCGGTAAACCCCACGCCCTGGCAACACCCAAGCCCAGTTGCTCAAGGCTCAGGCCCAAAATGCGTACGGATGCGGTATGTTCCGTCACGCTCTCACGCTTGGATTGCATCAGATGGTGTATCTGGCGCGCTTCCTCGGGAAAGTAAAACTCCACTAAAAGCCGCCCCAGATTTTGAAACATGGCGCCAATAAAGGCGTCTTCCCTGTCATGCTGCACGGGGCACATTTCGCTGGCAATCGAGCCGGCCATGAGCGAACGCAGGAACTCGTCCTTGAGGTGTGCTGCATGCACCTTGTCCTGCATATGCTCCAGCAGCACCAGGCTCAAGGCCATATTGCGTATGCCCTCAAACCCGACCAGGCTGACCGCTCGTGATACCGTGCTGATGTTGCCCCCGCGCCCGTAGTAAGCACTGTTGACCAGACGCAACAACTTATTGGTCAACGCCACATCCTTCAATATCTCATTGGTGACGCTGTTGAGGCTTTCCGTCTCCGAGGTGGCCATTTTCTGGATGCGTACCACGGAGTCTGAAAGGGCCGGAAAATCACTTTTGTGGCGTATGCGACGCAACATGAATTCCAGCGTGCCATGGTGGCTTGCCTGTTGGCCTTCGCCCTGCACAGAGCCAGATACCGGCTTGGCCCATAGCTCCAGTTCGTTCCAGAACGCGCGTGCGCTGGCAAAACGCTGCACCGGGTCCTTGGCAATGGCCCGCATGACGATGGCGCGCAACTGGTCATCCACGCCGACACCCATGTTCGCTGGTAAAACCAGTTGTTCGTTCAAAACGCGGTAGATGGCGCGGTGTGCATCCGTTTCCTGGATAAGGGGTTTGCCGATCAGCAATTCAGCCAGCACCACACCCGCTGAAAAAATGTCCATGCAGGCCGATGGCGCATCGCCATTGGCTGCCTCGGGCGACATATAGCCCGCAGTACCCCCGCTGGGTGTATCTGGCCCGGTGCTATTTTTATCGCGGATGCGTGCTGCAATGCCAAAGTCCGTGACCCGCGCATGGCCGTTGGCACCCACCAGAACATTGGAAGGTTTGAGATCGCGGTGCACCACACCGGCGGCATGGGCGGCGGCAATGGCATCCAGCACATCCATCATCAAACCGACCGCTTCAACAGGCGGCAGTGCGCCACGTTGCGACAACAACTGATGCAGGGTCTGGCCAGCGACATACTCAAACACCAGGTAGGGGTGGGAATCCTGAATGTCCGCCTCATGCACCGCGACGATATTCGGATGCGCCACGCGGCTGACGCTGCGGGCCTCTTGCAGCCACTGGGCAATGGCCTGGGTGTCGGAGCCGGCACCGGGGCGCATCACCTTGATGGCCACCTCCCGCTCCATGCGCGGGTCAAATGCCAGCCATACGGTGGACTGGGCGCCCTGGCCCAATATCCTGCGCAACTCAAACCGACCCAGGCTGTCGGAAGCGTGTAAGGCCGCAGTCGTCATAAAAGGGCTGGGAGTCGGCATATTTTGCAGACATGAACATCAACGTGCCAGCTTGTACACCGAAGTGCCAGCCAGCAGGTTCGGCAACAGGCGTACACACCGGCCCTCTTGCAGGCCAAAGCTGTCGTGTATCCGCAGGCCATTGCGTGCGGCCAGGATGGCCAGGTCGGCATGGGTGCCTACGCGGATATTGGGCGTGTCGTACCACTGGTAGGGCAGGCGGCGTGTGACCGGCATGCGCCCGCGCAGCACGCTCAGGCGGTTGGGCCAGTGCGCGAAGTTCGGAAACGTCACAATGCCGATGCGGCCCACGCGCACCGTTTCACGCAGCATGGTCTCGGCGTTGCGCAGGTTCTGCAGCGTGTCGATCTGTAGCACGACGTCGAAGGATGCATCATCGAATACTGCCAGGCCGTCTTCAAGGTTGAGTTGCAGCACATTGACCCCGCGTTGCACGCAGGCCTGCACGTTGGCATCGTCGATTTCCACGCCGTAGCCGGTGCAGCCGCGTGCGCTTTGCAGATGTGCCAGCATGGCACCATTTCCACAGCCCAGGTCCAGCACGCGCGAACCCTGGGGCACCAGTTCGGCGATGGCATGCAAGGTGCGCAGATCGCTCATGGCTTGGCTCCTGATGCGTTGAATATTCTCTCGAAATAAGAGCGGACCACGCCCATGTAGCGTGCGTCATCGAGCAAAAACGCATCGTGGCCATGGCGTGCGTCGATTTCGGCGTAGCTGACATCGTGCTGGTTATCGAGCAGAGCTTTGACGATTTCGCGGCTGCGTTTGGGGCTGAAACGCCAGTCGGTACTAAAGCTCACTACCAAAAATTTGGCCGTGGCTTGTGCCAGCGCCCGGCTCAGGTTGCCTCTGAAGGCGCGTGCCGGGTCAAAGTAATCCAGCGCACGGGTGATGAGCAAATAGGTGTTGGCATCAAAGTATTCGGCAAACTTGTCACCCTGGTGGCGCAGGTAGCTTTCAATCTGGAATTCGATGTCCTGCGTACTGAATTTATAGCCCGTTGCGCTGGTGATGGTGTCGCGTAGCGTGCGACCGAATTTCTCATTCATCACATCGTCGCTGAGGTAGGTGATGTGGCCGATCATGCGCGCAATGCGCAATCCGCGCTTGGGAACGGTGTTGTGCGCGTAAAAGTGGCCACCATGAAAATCCGGGTCGGTCACAATGGCCCGGCGCGCCACTTCGTTAAAAGCGATGTTTTCGGCGGTCAGATTCGGCGCGCTGGCCACGACCACGGCATGGCGCACCCGGCTGGGGTACTGCAGCGTCCAGCTCAGGGCCTGCATGCCGCCCAGCGAGCCGCCCATGACCGCTGCCAGGGTTTCTATGCCCAGCGCATCCAGTAGCCGTGCTTGGGCATCTACCCAGTCTTCCACCGTCACGACCGGAAAGTCCGCACCATACGGCTGGCCGGTGGGCGAATCGGGATTGGGGTGCATGGGGCCGGTGGAGCCGAAGCACGAACCCAGGTTGTTGACGCCAATGACGAAAAACCGCTCGGTATCCAGCGGCTTGCCCGGCCCGATCATGTTGTCCCACCAGCCTTCGGAGCGCTCCTGCCCCTGGTAGACCCCGGCGACATGGTGCGAGGCATTGAGTGCGTGACAAATCAGCACGGCATTGGATCGGGTGGGATTGAGCGTGCCGTAGGTTTCATAGCTCAGATGGTAGTCACGCAAGCTGGCACCGCTTTGCAGGGGCAAAGGTGCGGCAAAGTGCATGGACAAGGGCGTTGCGTACATGGTGCAGGGAATGGGTCGAGCTAGGAAAAGAGGAGCATGGTAAACGGTTCAGACGTTCTCGAATAGCACATCCGCTGGCAGCGTCAGGGCAACACTGTGCAGTACCATGCCTTCTTCCGTGTTGCCTTGCGTCAGCAGCCAGTCGCGCAAATTGGCCTGACGACGGTACACCTCAAAGGTCTTGGCGTGAGGGTCCACCAGTGCATATTCCTGCAAGGCGTCGATACGCCGGTAGCTCAGGAATTTATCGCCACGATCAAAGGTGGCGGTTGAAGGGGAGAGTACTTCGATAATCAGCTTCGGGTTGTGCATCTCCAGCGAGGCACGCAGGTCCTGTGGGTCGCAGGTCACCAGAATATCGGGGTAGAACATGTCGCCAGTGGCTGCAACGTGAACCTTCATGTCGGCCATATAGACCTGGCAAGGTGTGCCGCGAAGATGGTTGTCAAGTGAGCGGGCGATGTTCATGGTCACACGGACATGCTCGCGCCGCGCCCCGCCCATGCCAAAAACCCGGAACACTTCACCGCGAAAGAATTCATGGCGCTCGGGCTGGTCCAGTTCCCACGCAGAGAACTCCTGTGCGGTCATGGTGTGAATGGCTTGAGGGAGTCCCATTTACTTCTTGCCCGGATCACCCAGGCGCACACCGCTTTGCAGGGGTAAGGGCGCAGTAAAGTGCATGGATAAAGGCGTTGCGTACATGGTGCAGGTGCAATGCTGGTGCTTGGGGGTATCGGCGGGGGAGGGCGTCACTTGCCTGGAAAAGTGCATAAAAAGTGCATAAGCGCCGGATTCTAAACTGGCTAAATGTCCGGGACCGGTTCACAATGCGATCATGTGTTTTCGTTCAGCTCGACTTTATCCATTTGGCAGTAGCCAACGAAGCGGGCAAGCTGTGCATGCCAAAAATGGCCACAAGCACTGTGGATCTTGCGGGAGAAGCTACCATCTTCATAGTGGATTGGTCTGGAAAGCCCAGCGCTACTCGCCAATGAACGGACGCTCCGGGCGACTATGCCCGGTGGCCGGAGCAACTCAACGCTGGTCCGCACAGTTCATTGCCGAATCAGGCTTTCGGCTGCGATACCCAGTCCGACGTGCAGCTTGCGTACCATTGCCAAGGTGAGCGGACGTTTGCGCGCCAGCACCTCATACACCCGGTTCAGACCGCCAATCATCGGCTGCAAGTCCTTTGGTTTAAGCCCCTGCTGCTCCATCCGAAACTTGATTGCCTCGATGGGGTCTGGCGGGTCAATCGGACAATGTTTGCGCTCATAGGCCTCGATCAGGGTGAGCAAAGCATCGAAATAAGCCCCTTGCGAGCTTTGCGGGTCTGGCTCCTCTGGCGCGTCAAAAAAAGCTTCGGCGCATTGCAGCGCGGCACGGTAGTCTTGCTCGGTGCGGATTGGCCGCAGTACCCATTCGGATTCGTTCACGATTGCACCTCCACGGTATCTGCATCAATGGCATCGTACTGCGCATGGGTGCCGACAAATTTCACATATACCGCCGCAAAGCGATACGCCACGGCTACCACCAGACGGTAATCGTTGCCCTTGATGTTGAACACTACCCGGCGTCCTTTGAGGATGCTGGCGTTGCCAAATTGTGCTTTGACATCGGCAGGTGCACGCCATACACACGCCTGCACCTCCTGCAGCCACGCAACCAGAGGCTCCTGGGCATCGCGGTACTGGGGCTGCTCCCAGAAATCTCGTAAAGTTGACAGGGCGATCACACGCATGGCGGCATTTTAGTCCCTGCATGGGACTGTAAACCTGTCCCCGCGCCGGGTCGATACCCTGTCAGACGCTGGTTTTGAATCGAAACATTGGTCGGAACCAGGAGCGGCCAACGTACCAGATTCAGAGATCATGGCACACGCTGGCATAAGCGGATTGCCGCCAAAATCCCACCCCACCAAACTACTCTTCCTAGACATCGACGGCGTGCTGCACCCAGACGGGTATCCGTCGTTTTCCCGGCTGGAATATTTTCAATCGGTGCTGGCGGATATGCCCGGTGTGGACATTGTTATCAGTTCGTCCTGGCGCATGGACCATTCCTTTGAAAAACTGCTGGAGTTTTTTCCGCCGGAGATGCGCGGCTTGATTATTGGCGCCACGCCCTTGCTGGAAAACTGCTTTGACCCTGGCGGACGGCAGCGGGAAATTGAGGCGCTGCTGGCGCAAACGAAGGCCGGTGATGATGGCCTGTCATGGGTGGCGCTGGATGACTGCGCGCGGTTTTTTGATGCGGACTGCTCGCAGTTGATTCTGGTCGATGGCGAATGCGGCTTTGGTGAAGCGGATGCACTGCGCTTGCGACAGTGGTTTGCACGCCATCGCTGAATGCCATGTCTACATGCAAAAAGTGGCTGCAAGCGCCGTGGATCGTGCGGGAGCAGCTTCTGTTTTTGTAGTGATCTGGCTTGCCGGGCCGGTGTTATGCCCACACCCTGCAGCCCTTGAACTTTGACAAATATTTCGAAGGAGCACGACTTGGTTTTGGATTTTGAAATGCCTGCATAACGCTGGATTGCGGATTTGTGTAGCAACGGTACACTGTAGGCATGAGTACCACTACTTTCGACACTTTCAAGTTCGTGGACAAGCTGGAAAAGGCTGGTTTATCACGGGAGCAAGCTTCGGCCATAGTTGAAGCGCAGAAAGATGCCTTGTCAGAGGCGCTGGATTCCAACATTGCCACACGTGGCGACTTGGCAGCCGTCAAAGCAGAGTTGAAAGCAGATATTGCGGGATCAAAGTCTGACTTGAAAGCCGAAATTGCAGCCATTCGCTCCGATATGCAGGCACTGGAGATGCGCCTCACAATCAAACTTGGAGCCTTGATGGTGGTTGCAGTTGGCGTGATTGCAACCCTGATGAAGCACTAAATTCAAAAAATGGCTGCAAGCACTGTGGATCGTGCGGGAGCAGCTTCTGTTTTTGTAGTATTCTGGCTTCAAGACCCTCTGTGAACCATCGCTTTGAGGTCTTTCATCAATAGAAAGAGATGGTAAGGGTCGGTAACACTGGGCTCAAACTCCCATTGAAGATACCAATTCCTGGCTTCATCGTTCTTTGCATGAACGACCAATGCACGTATGCCAGCAATGTCGGCGGCCCTGGCCGTGCGAATTAATGCATCTTTGAATAATGCACGGCCCAGGCCAAAACCCTGGTGTTTGCCATCCACGGCGAGTCTGGCCAGTAGCATGACAGGCACAGGGTGCTGTGGCATACCTTTGATAACCCGAGGCGTTGCCGCACCTGGCACAACGCTACCAACAGCAAGACTGTAAAAACCGACCACACGCCCATCACTACAGACAACATAGGTCTGTGCATGGTTGGCCTTTTGATTGTTCAGTGCAAATCGCTGGAGATATTGGTTGAGCGCTATTTGCCCGCAGTCGAATGCATCCAACCGGTCGGTGGTCAGCAAGGTGCGAACCGCTTCAAAGGTTTTCGCGGTCAACCCAGAAGCCCCGGTTCATCGATCAACTTCTTGAGGTTTGGTTTCAAAGTTACCGGTTGATCCAATGCTGCCTGAAAAGCCTCCCACTGTTGCGGGTCTAGTTCAAAGCGCAAACGATCTGCCAGCATTTGGTTCGCAGCCAGAATGCCCGCATCAAGCAAGAACTCACTGACGTTCTTATGCGCTGCACGGGCAGCATCCTGTAAAAGTTGTTTTACTGGCTGAGTCACCCGAACATCGATCCGTTCAGATTTGGATGCGGCTACTGCAGACATGCTTGTTACCCCTTTGTTTGGTATCGGTATCGGGATAATATTGTCCGTACAATGTACTGTCAAGATCGAGATCAAGACGGTCAGGAACCGGACGAATGGAAGCCCATGAGCACCGTGGGCAAGAATTTACTTTTTGCCCGCGTCCCCCAGGCTCAAGAAATCGTCGCCCGTGCCTAAAGAGAGCAAGCCGTTGTGGGCGTAAATGCCGAGTTTGGCGCGGGTGTCGGTGATGTCCAGGTTGCGCATGGTGAGCTGGCCGATGCGGTCCAGCGGTGAAAACGGTGCATCCTCGACCTTTTCCATCGACAAGCGCTCGGGGGCATAGGTCAGATTGGGGGACTCGGTGTTGAGGATGCTGTAGTCGTTGCCCCGGCGCAGTTCCAGCGTGACGCTGCCGGTGATGGCCCCGGCTATCCAACGCTGGGCAGTCTCGCGCAGCATGATGGCCTGCGAATCGAACCAGCGTCCCTGGTACAGCAAACGCCCCAGTTTCAGGCCGTTGATGCGGTACTGCTCGATGGTGTCTTCGTTGTGGATGCCCGTGACCAGCCGCTCATAGACGATGTGCAGCAGCGCCAGTCCTGGTGCTTCGTAAATGCCACGGCTTTTGGCTTCGATGATGCGGTTTTCGATCTGGTCGCTCATCCCCAGACCGTGGCGTCCGCCGATACGGTTGGCTTCCAGGAACAAAGCCACCAGATCGGGGTATTCCACGCCATTGAGCGCCACGGGGCGGCCCGCTTCAAAGCGCACCGTGACCTCTTCGGGTGGGACGGCCACATCCTCACGCCAGAACGCCACGCCCATGATGGGGTTGACGATGCGTATGCCGCTGTTGAGGTATTCCAGGTCCTTGGCTTCGTGTGTGGCACCGAGCATGTTGGAGTCGGTGGAGTAGGCTTTTTCGGCGCTCATCTTGTAGCCAAAGCCGTGTTGGGTCATGAACGCCGACATTTCCGCGCGCCCGCCGAGTTCGTCGATGAACGATTGGTCCAGCCAGGGTTTGTAGATTTTCAGCGCCGGGTTGGTCAGGAGGCCGTAGCGGTAAAAACGCTCAATGTCATTGCCCTTGAATGTGCTGCCATCGCCCCAGATGTGGACATCGTCTTGCTTCATGGCCGACACCAGCATGGTGCCGGTCACGGCGCGGCCCAAGGGTGTGGTGTTGAAGTAGGCCAGACCGGCAGTGGAGATATGGAACGCGCCGCTTTGCAGCGCCGCCAGACCTTCGGCTGCCAGCTGGGGGCGGCAGTCGATCAAGCGGGCTTTTTGTGCACCATACTCCAGCGCCTTGCGCGGAATTTCCTCGTAATCGGACTCGTCGGGCTGGCCCAGGTTGGCGGTATAGGCATACGGCAGGGCACCCTTGAGCTTCATCCAGTGCAGCGCGGCGCTGGTGTCAAGGCCGCCCGAAAAAGCGATGCCAACCTTGTGGCCGATGGGCAGGTTTTGGAGAATGGTGTTGGACATAAGATCGGTTAAATATGGCCGTACCGCTTGTCAGGCATGCGGGAGCAGCTATTAAATCATGAGTAATTGAAAAAATCAGCCGAAGTGGCAGATGTAGTGGTAAACATCCTGGACGCGGATGTCAAAGCTGGTGTTGGCCGGTACGCTGAAACGCTCGCCGGGAGTGGACGTGTTCCATGCGCTATTGCCCGCGAGCCGGTATTCGCAGCTCCCGGCGACGCATTCCATGACCTCGGGCGCGCCGACGTTGAAGGTCAGGGTGGAAGGCAAAATCACGCCGACCGTTTTTTTGCTGCCATCGGGGAATGTGACCCGATGGCTGACGCATTTGCCGTCGAAAAAGACATTGGCCTGGGTCGTGACCGATACGCCATCAATCTGGGTGGTGGGTGTTGTGCTTGTAGTGCTCATGGGGATGCGTTGCCTGCAAGGGAGGGTGTTGCTGAAAAGCGCCAGATTCTAAGACACGTGTCGAAGTGTCTTGGGTTGCCTGGTTGTGACGGGAATTGTCACCATCATGCCGGTAGCAGCAGTTTTTGTTTCATGGCAACCTCCGACAGAATAGATTCCGACGCATGGTCAATGAATTGTGCGTTGCGTGCCACCCAGTCCAGGCTGCGTATCTGGTCGGAGAGGATGACTCCCGATATGTGGGAAGAACCCACAAGCGCAACTTCAAAAGGGTAACCCTTCACGCGCGATGTGACCGGGCAGCATAGCATCAGCTTCGTGCCCTGGTTATAGGATTTCGGTGAAAGAACCAAGGCAGGCCTACGCCCTGCTTGTTCATGCCCAGCCTGGGGATCGAAATCAAGCCACACCACGTCCCCTTGTTCCGGGGTGTACATTCTGGAGGTTACCAAATTTCATTGCCTCTCAAGCCATCGTCCAGGAGAAGAGCATGGCAATTGTCAGGACTGATTTTTGCAACCAGATCTTCCAGCTTATAGTGCGGTTTCGGAGAAAAAACCAGTTTTCCATCCGCGATGGTCACATCCAATGCCTGCCCCAAAGCGATGCCGGCATCGCGCAAAATCGTAGCGGGCAGACGAACGGCAGCAGAATTTCCCCATTTCTGGATTTCAACTTGCATAAAGAGTCCTTAATGTGTCTACATTGTAGATACTTTTGCGTTATCAAAGCCCCAGCATCAGTTTGATGTTCTGCACGGCTGCGCCGGATGCGCCCTTGCCGAGGTTGTCCAGTCGCGCGACCAGCACCGCGTGGGCAAAGCCGTCCTGGCGGGCATCGTTGCCAAATACCCGCAATTCCATGCAATTGGTATCTGCCAGCGCCACAGCATCGAGTTTCTGGTTGTCGGTGGCGGGTAACACCTTGACCCATTCGCTGCCGGCATAGTGGTTTTGCAGCGCAGCGTGCAAGTCCTGTGCGCTGGGTTGTCCTGGTAATGTGTCGAGGTGCAGGGGCAATTGCACCAGCATGCCCTGGCGGAAGTTGCCTACCGAGGGGATGAAGAGCGGACGGCGTGTCAGTCCGGTGTAGCGCATGATTTCGGGGATGTGTTTGTGCTTCAGACCCAGGGCGTAGAGCTCCATGGGCGGGGCGCTGCCTTGCTCGTAGGCTTCGATCATGCTGCGCCCGCCGCCGGAATAACCGCTGATGGCGGGCAGGCACAGGGGCAAGTCCGCCGGCAGCAAACCCGCATCCACCAGCGGACGAATCAGCGCAATGGCTCCGGTGGCGTAGCAGCCCGGATTGGCTACACGGCGTGCCTGGGCGATGGCCTTGCTTTGTGTGGCGTGGAGCTCCGGGAAGCCGTACACCCAGTCGGCGGACGTGCGGTGTGCGGTGGATGCATCCACGATGCGTGGGCCAGGGCGCCCGTTGGTGCGCTCCATGGCGTCGATCATGGCGACGGAGGCAATGGCGTCGTCGTCGTGCAGGCACAATACCACCAGGTCGGCCTGCGCCATCAACGCCTGTTTGGCACGGGTATCCTTGCGCAAGGCGGGGTCTATGCTCAGGAGTTCAATGCCGGGGACGCCTTGCAGGCGTTGGCGGATTTGCAAGCCGGTGGTACCGGCCTCACCATCAATAAAAATTTTTTTCATAAAACTTGCCATTCAAAGGGATGAATCACAACATGATACATTCGCCGGTTGCTGTTTCGCCGCGCTGCGGTCCTTGGCCGCAAGGCTGGGGCACACGGTGCATTTTTTTCAGTTTCACCAAAGACGTATGAAAATTCACGAATACCAAGGCAAGGAAATCTTGCGTCAGTTTGGCGTTCCGGTGCCCCGTGGCATCCCCGCCTTTACCGTTCAGGAGGCGGTTGAAGCCGCCCAGAAGCTGGGTGGCCCGGTTTGGGTCGTCAAGGCACAAATCCACGCCGGAGGGCGTGGCAAGGGGGGCGGCGTCAAGGTCGCCAAGTCGATTGAGGATGTGAAGCGCCTCGCAGGCGATATTCTGGGCATGCAGCTCAAGACGCACCAGACCGGCCCTGAAGGTCAGAAAGTGCGCCGTCTCTACATCGAAGATGGCGCTGACATTCAAAAAGAATACTACGTGTCGGTGGTGACGGACCGTGAAAGCCAGAAGGTGGCCTTTATTGCCTCCAGCGAGGGTGGCATGGACATCGAGGAAGTGGCGCACTCCCATCCCGAAAAAATCATCAAGGTGTTTGTCGATCCGCTCCTGGGTCTGACTGTGCCACAAGCGACGGAATTGGCCAACGGCATCGGTCTGCCATCCGACTCCACGGCACAGGCGGTGGACGTGTTCCAGAAGCTGTACCAGTGCTACATGAGCACCGATGCATCGTTGGTGGAGATCAATCCCCTGAACCGCGACGGCAAGGGGCGCATCATCGCCCTGGATTCCAAATTCAACTTTGATGCCAATGCCCTGTTCCGCCATCCCGAAATCGTGGCACTGCGTGATCTCGACGAAGAAGATCCGGCGGAAGTGGAAGCCAGCAAGTTCGATCTGGCGTACATCAGCCTGGATGGCAATATCGGTTGCCTGGTCAATGGTGCTGGTCTGGCCATGGCAACGATGGACACGATCAAGCTGTTCGGTGCCGAACCAGCCAATTTTCTGGATGTAGGTGGTGGGGCAACGCCAGAAAAAGTGACCGAGGCTTTCAAGATCATGCTCAAAAACCCCAAGGTGGAGGCCATTCTGGTCAATATCTTCGGTGGCATCATGCGCTGCGACACCATCGCCACCGGCATTATTTCTGCCTGCAAGGCGGTGAATCTGAGTGTGCCGCTGGTCGTGCGCATGAAGGGTACCAACGAGGATTTAGGCAAGAAAATGCTGGCCGACAGTGGCCTGCCGATTGTGTCCGTGGATACCATGGCCGAGGCGGCGCAAGCGGCGGTGAAGGCAGTGGCCAAGTAACCAAGTAATTTGCGGGGACCAGGAATACATCATGTCAATTTTTATCAATAAAGACACCAAAGTCATTACGCAGGGCATTACCGGCAAGACCGGGCAGTTTCATACCGAAAAATGCCAGGAATACGCCAACGGCAAGAATTGCTTTGTCGCGGGCGTAAACCCCAAGAAGGCCGGTGAGTCGATTTTCAATATTCCCATTTTTGCCTCGGTCAAGGAGGCAGCTGCCCAGACGGGTGCGACCGTGTCGGTGATTTATGTGCCTCCAGCCGGTGCGGCTGCTGCCATCTGGGAGGCGGTGGAGGCCGAGCTTGATCTGGCGATCTGCATTACCGAGGGCATTCCGGTGCGCGACATGCTAGAGGTACGCAACCGCATGCGTGCGCGTGAAGCAGCAGGCGGCAAGAAAACCCTGCTGCTGGGCCCCAACTGCCCCGGCCTCATCACGCCGGAAGAAATCAAGATCGGCATCATGCCGGGGCATATTCACCGCAAGGGCCGTATCGGGGTGGTCAGTCGTTCGGGCACCTTGACCTACGAGGCGGTCGCCCAATTGACCGAAATCGGCCTGGGCCAGTCCAGCGCGGTCGGTATCGGTGGCGATCCCATCAACGGCTTGAAGCACATTGACGTCATGCGTGCGTTCAATGACGATCCCGATACCGATGCGGTCATCATGATCGGAGAGATTGGTGGCCCCGATGAAGCCGAGGCGGCGCGCTGGTGCAAGCTCAACATGAAAAAACCCATTGTCGGCTTCATCGCCGGTGTTACGGCGCCTGCGGGCAAGCGCATGGGACACGCCGGGGCCTTGATTTCCGGTGGGGCCGATACTGCCGAGGCCAAGTTGGCGGTCATGGAAGAGTGTGGCTTCACGGTCACGCGCAATCCGTCTGAGATGGGCCGGTTGCTTAAAGCTTTACTCAACTGATTCAGAGCTATCTTGGAAGAGTTTCTCACCGTCCATTTTTGGGTCGCTGTCGGTCAGATTATCATGATCGACATTTTGCTTGGCGGCGACAACGCGGTGGTCATTGCCTTGGCCTGCAGGCAGTTGCCCCCGGATTTGCGGCTCAAGGGTGTCTTGTGGGGGACGGTTGGTGCCATCGTGCTGCGTGTGGTCCTGATCGCATTTGCATTGACCTTGCTGCAGGTTCCCTATCTGAAACTGGTCGGGGCGCTGTTGCTGTTGTGGATTGGTGTCAAACTCATTGCTCCAGAAGAAGAGCACGAACACTCCAGCATTCAGAGTAGCGATAAGCTGTGGGCAGCGGTCAAGACGGTGATCCTGGCGGATTTTGTGATGAGCATTGATAACGTGATCGCCATCGCCGGTGCGGCTACCGGAGCTGGCGGGGCGCACCAGTTGCCGTTGGTGATTTTTGGACTCCTGGTGAGTGTGCCCATCATTATCTGGGGCAGCCAGCTGGTGCTTAGGCTGATGGACCGGTTTCCCTTCATCATCACGGTGGGTGGCATGTTGCTGGGCTGGATTGCCGGTACCATGGCCTACTCCGACCCGGCGGTGCGCGGCTGGTTTGCACCAGACCCGGTGTGGAACTACGGTATGGGTACACTCGGGGCTGGTATGGTGTGGATGGTGGGGCAGATGCTCAAAAGACGTGGACAAAACCGCGCCGAAAATACTTGAATTCCGAGAGATGCTGCAGGAGGAGTAATTGGCGAAATCTTCTTTATCCAAGGTTGGCGTGTTCTGGCGGGCCGATTGGTTTGTCGGCATTGTCGCTGTGCTTGCGGTGATTGTGTTGCACGTGGCAACCGATTTCATTGGCACATTGGAGCGTCGCTTTTATGACTTTGCCAGCACCAGTACGTCACGCCAGCCATCGGATCGGATCGCAGTTATTGCCATTGACGATCAGAGTATTGCCAATCTGGGGCGCTGGCCCTGGCCGCGTGACATGCACGCCAAACTGATTGACCAGCTTGCCGCAGCCAAAGCAAAAACCATTGTGCATACCGCGTTTTTCTTTGAGCCGCAAGTGGACCCGGGCCTGGTTTTCATCCGCAAGATGAAGGCTGCTCTGGGGCTTGAATCCGAGGCGACGGCTACCCATGAGCAATTGTCTACCTTGATTGCTGAGGCCGAGGTGGCGCTGGATACGGACGCCGTGCTGGCGAATAGCCTCAAGAATGCGGGTAATGTGCTGTTGCCTTCGCTGTTTGTTCTGGGCGAGCAGCAAGGCAATCCTGATACCCCTTTGCCAGACTTTGCGCTCCGGAGTGCGTTGGAGGACCCTGAGCGGTTTTCCGTGTCCGCTGTGCGTGGGCAGCAGCCGATTGAATCCTTGGGTGGTGCCTCGGCGGGCGTGGGGCATCTTAACCAGATACTCGATGTTGATGGTGCGGTGCGTCAGGAGCCATTGTTGGTGCATTACGACGGAAAAGCGGTGCCCTCCATGGCATTATTGGCTGCCATCAAAAGTCTGAACCTGTCGTCTGCCGATGTGCGCTTGCGTGTGGGGGACGCTGTTGTGCAAATTGGTAAGTTGCGTATCAAGACGGATGATGCTGCCTTGATGCTGCCGCAGTTTTACAAGGGGCGTGATGGACGCTCCGCTTTTGCCGTGGACTCTTTTTACGATGTCTTGAGTGGCAAGATTCCAGCCAGCAAGTACGCCGGCAAGATTGTTGTCATTGGTGCAACAGCAGCCGGTGTGGGCGTGCAGTTTCCCGTGCCTGGAAATCCGGCGCTGTCTCCAGCCGAAACCATTGCCCATATCACTTCCAGCATTCTGAGTGAACACTTCATCGTCCAACCGAGTTGGGGTGTGTGGGTTACCTTGCTGCTTTTTTTGCTGGTGGCGGCTTATGTGGTGTTTGCCTTGCCCCGTTTGTCCGCCGGGATGGCTGCTAGTGCTACGGCGGTGATTTTTGTGGCCTTGCTGGCATTCGAGTTTGGTTTGTTATCGGTAGCCGCAACCTGGCTCAAACTGGTGTTTCTGGCGTCGATCCTGGTTGTGGGGCACCTGACCTTGACAACCAAGCGATTCCTGGTGACCGAGGCGGGCAAGGTGCGCGCAGACGAGGATTCGGCGGAAACCAACCGGATGATGGGGCTGGCTCTGCAGGGGCAGGGGCAGCTGGATATGGCTTTTGACCGTTTCCGGCGTGTTCCCATGAACGAAGCGGTGATGGGCAACCTGTATAGCCTGGCACTGGATTTCGAACGCAAACGCCAGTTCAACAAGGCGCAGGCGGTGTATGAGCACATGGTGGCCTTTGATGAAAATTACAAGGACGTCAAGGCTAAGCTCAACCGCGCCAAGAATCTGTCCGATACCGTGATCCTGGGCGGTGGCACCGGACATGCGGGTGGAACCATGTTGCTCGACGGTGGCGGGGTGGAAAAACCCATGCTCGGGCGCTACCAGGTCGAAAAGGAGTTGGGCAAAGGTGCCATGGGCATCGTGTACCTGGGCAAGGATCCCAAGATTGGCCGCGTGGTGGCCATCAAGACCATGGCCTTGAGCCAGGAGTTTTCCGGCGACGAACTGGTGGATGCGCGTGAGCGATTCTTTCGTGAGGCAGAAACGGCCGGGCGCTTGCAGCACCAGAACATCGTGACCATTTTTGACGCCGGAGAAGAGCACGACCTGGCCTACATCGCCATGGAATTCCTCAAGGGACGTGATCTGGCAGACTATTGCAAGCAGGGCCAATTGCTGGCTGTTCCCGTGGTTTTGAGCATCGTGGCGCGTGTGGCCGAGGCCCTGGCGTATGCCCATAAGCAGAATGTGGTGCACCGTGACATCAAACCCGCCAACATCATGTACGAAACTGAAAGTGATACCGTCAAGGTTACGGACTTTGGTATTGCGCGTATCACAGACTCAAGCAAAACCAAAACCGGACTGGTTCTGGGAACCCCCAGTTTCATGTCGCCGGAACAGCTTGCGGGCAAGAAAGTGGATGGCAGGTCCGATCTCTACTCCCTGGGTGTCATGCTGTTTCAGATGCTGGCCGGGGTGTTGCCATTTCGCGGAGATTCCATGTCGGAGCTGATGTACAAGATTGCCAATGAGAACGCGCCGGATGTGCGTATCATTCGCCCTGAATTGCCCCAGGCGCTGGCGGATGTGCTTGCACTGTCACTGAGTAAACGGCCAGAGACCCGCTACCAGACAGGGGAGCAGTTTGCAGCCGAGTTGCGCAGCGTCATGAACCAATACGCTGGTGCTGCCACTACGGGTACCGTGGTGGGTGGGGCGGTCGCAGGGACGGCAGGGGCAGGCACTGCTGCCAGCGAAAAAACAACGGCATTTTCTACGGTGGCTTCGGGTAACATGGGTAACATGGCCGATGCTGAGAAAACGGTTGTTCAAAGAATTGATCGTCGTTCGGATACCAAGATGTAAAACTTCATGATGATGTACCAATTTTGTGCAAGGACAGATCCGGGTCGCGCCCGTGAAAACAACGAAGATTCATTGGCTTTCGATGAGCCAACTTCGGTGGCGGTGCTGGCCGATGGCATGGGTGGCTATAACGCCGGTGAAGTGGCCAGCGGCATGACGACGGCCTTCATCAAGTCGGAACTCAGCCGTTGGCTGACCGAGGCGGGAGTCGGCGTCAAGGCCAGGGACGTGCGCCGGGCGATGGAAATCTGTGTTGATAACGCCAACCGATCCGTTTTTAATGCTGCCAATGCCAATGCACATTACTCTGGCATGGGGACCACTTTGGTGGTGGGTGTTTTTCGTGACGGCAAACTGGTCCTGGGGCACATTGGTGATTCGCGTTGCTACCGATTGCGGGGTGGCACGCTGGCGCAGATTACCAAGGACCACTCGCTTTTGCAGGAACAAATTGATGCCGGGTTGATCACCCTTGAGCAGGCGGCCACTTCCACGATCAAGAATTTAGTGACCCGTGCCCTGGGTGTGGAAGATACAGTGTTGCTGGAAGTCAACGACCATCTCGTTGAAGTGGGGGATATCTACCTGATGTGTTCCGATGGACTCTCGGATATGGTGGATGATGCCACAATCGTTAAAATCGTTTCCTCCCCAGATACACTGGAACAAAAGGCCGAGCAACTGGTGGCTACAGCCAATGAAAATGGCGGTCGAGATAACATTTCAGTATTGATGATTGAAGTGCACGAGACACCAGAGAAGCGCGGTTTGATTGCGCGGTGGCTAGGGCGGTAATACATTGACATTGCAGCGTTTCCCAGAAACCAAATTACAGGAAAAGGAGTCGATCATGCCGAAAATGATCGTTTCGATCGATGAGGTCGTGATCAAGGAAGTACAAATCACCAAGGATAAAACCACCTTGGGGCGCAGACCGTACAACGATATTGTGATTGACAATTTGGCGGTGAGCGGCGAGCATGCCATGATTCACATGAATGGCAATGAGGTACTTCTGGAGGATCTCAATAGTACCAATGGAACCTATGTGAACGGCAAAGCCGTTAAAAAGCAACAACTGCACAATGGCGACAACATCGAAGTCGGCAAGTACAAGATTCGTTTTCTGAGCGACGCTGCGGATGATGGTTTTGACAAGACCATGGTTGTCAAGGCACCGCGTCCACCTCAGCAGCAGCCGGCGGCAGCTTCTTCCTCAACCTTTCCTGCGGGTAGTGGGGACTCCGTCGGGTTGGGAGGGGCATTGCATGCTGCGGTCAAGGTGTTGTCGGGCGCCGCTGCTGGACGAGAAGTTCCGTTGACCAAGGTGGTAACCACCATTGGCAAGCCCGGCGTTGCCGTGGCAGCAATCACCCGGCGGCAGCACGGTTTTGTGGTGCATCATGTAGAAGGAGCCGGAAATCCGACGCTCAATGGCGCGCCTATCAAATCGGACCCCATTCCCCTCAAGCATGGGGATCTGATCGAGTTGGCGGGCACGCAAATGCAATTTGTTCAGATTTGAGCGCTTGTGCTTGTGTTTGTGTGTGGCCGTGCATGGTGCGCCAGTTTTCGGGTTGATGTGGCATGACAGTGCTGGCGCGGCATTGGAAACGGGTTGCAGTGACGCTGCTGCCGCTGATTTTTGCGTTGTTGCACGTCCTCGGCGTGGCGCGCATCGAGGTGCTGCAACGGCTGGATAACATCATCTACGATGCGCGTTTGCGCACTGCCATGCCAAGAACGCTGGATGAGCGTATCGTCATTGTGGATATTGACGAAAAAAGTCTGGCAGAAGTGGGACGTTGGCCTTGGGGGCGTAACAAGCTTGCCAAACTGGTGGATCGCCTGTTTGAGCAGCAGCAGGTTGCTGTGCTGGGTTTTGACGTGGTGTTTGCAGAAGCCGACGAAAGTTCCGGGCTGGCACGTTTGCATGCGCTGGCGCGGAATGAATTGAAGGATCAGCCAGCATTCTCTGAGCGTCTGGAGCAAATCCAGTCCAGTCTGGATTACGACAGTATTTTTGCCAACGCGCTGAAGAGCAGACCGGTTGTTTTGGGCTATTACCTCACCAGTGATCGGGAAGGGCGCAAATCTGGAGTGTTGCCCGCGCCAGTTATGTCCGGACAGTCCATGCGGGGGCGCACACTACGCGTAACCACTTGGGATGGCTATGGCTCCAATATTGCGCAACTGGCTGCTGCTGCCCCCGTTGCTGGTTACTTCAATTCCATTACCGATAGCGATGGTGTGGTGCGTTCCCTGCCTTTGATTGCCCAACATCAAGACGGGTATTACGAGTCGACCGCTTTGGCCATGTTTCGGGTATTGACTGGTTTACCGTCCGTGGAAGCTGGGTTTTCAAGTGAAAATTTTTTGTCGCGTAGTATGCATGGTCTGGATCGTGTGCTACTCAAGAGTGGTGCATACACGCTGGCTTTGCCGGTTGATGAGCGGATGGCGACGCTGGTACCGTTTCGCGGGCCGGGTGGCCCTTCGGGAGGGTCGTTTCGTTATGTATCGGCCAGCGATATTCTGGCTGATCGCTTAGCCGTAGGCAGCCTGAAAGGCAAAATCATTCTGGTTGGCACCACTGCACCTGGATTGCAGGATTCGCGTGTCACACCGGTTAGCGAGGTGTATCCCGGTGTGGAGACGCATGCCAATCTGATCTCCGGCTTCCTGGATGGACACACATTGATCAAGCCGGATTACAGCCTGGGATACGAAGTGGTATTGCTGACCATCGTCGGATTGGCCTTGGCTTTCTGGTTGCCATTGGTGTCTGCTCCTCTTGCTGTGTTTCTTAGTTTGCTGATCCTTTCATTATTGGTCGGAATCAACTTCTGGCTGTATTCCTCGTATGGTTTGGTTTTGCCGCTCGCATCTGGCTTGGTCATGGCATTGACCGCCTTTGCTTTGAACATGAGTTACGGATATTTTGTTGAAACCCGATCCAAGCGGGAATTGGCAAACTTGTTCGGGACGTATGTTCCGCCCGAACTGGTAGATGAAATGGTCAAGGATCCCGATAGCTATAGCATGGAGGCCACCAACCGGGAGTTGACGGTCATGTTTTGTGACATGCGTGGCTTCACAAAGATGTCCGAGTCGATGGAGCCCACACAATTACAAGCGTTGCTCACAGGTGTCTTCAGCCGCTTGACCAGTGTGATCCGGGCCAATCGGGGAACCATTGACAAGTACATGGGCGATTGTGTCATGGCCTTTTGGGGTGCTCCGGTTGAAACACCCGAACATGCCCACCTGGCGGTCAAGTCGGCGATGGAAATGGCGGAGGCCGTACGTGGTATCAATCTGGAACATCGTGCACGGGGTTTGCCGGAGATTGGCATCGGTATCGGGCTTAACACCGGCAGCATGTGCGTGGGGGACATGGGTTCCAATATTCGCCGTGCGTATACCGTGATTGGCGATGCGGTTAATCTGGGCTCCAGGCTTGAGGGTTTGTCCAAGGTGTATGGCGTCGAGATTGTCATCAGCGAAACCACGCGCAAACTGGCACCGCAGTTTGCCTGGCAGGAACTGGATCGTGTGCGTGTGAAAGGCAAGGAGCAGGCGGTAGCGATTTTTTTCCCCGTGACATATGTTGACGTGGCAAATGAAAAAGAGCAGGCAGAGCTTAAAACCTGGGCTGCCTGCCTCAAGGCGTATCGGGCCCAGAATTGGGACCAGGCCGATTTGCTCCTCGTCAATCTGATGCGCATGAATGCGCAAAAATACTTATACCAGCTCTATGCCGAGCGGGTGGCCTCCATGCGTTTGCTTCCATTTGACCCAACCTGGGATGGTGCAACCAATTTCGAAACCAAATGAGACGCTTGCCGTGAAAGTTCGTGTATTAGGTTGCTCGGGTGCCATTGCCAAGGAATGCAAAACGACCTCTTTTCTGATTGATGGGCAAATTCTGGTGGATGCCGGAACTGGCGTTGGGGATTTGACGCTGGAGGAAATGTGTGGCATTGGTCACGTACTGCTGTCCCATTCCCATCTGGACCATATTGCCGCATTGCCATTGATGGTCGACTCCGTGGCGGCGATGCGCCGGGAGCCGCTTAGGGTTTATGCCTTGCCCGGAACTATCACGGCCTTGAAAACCCATATCTTCAACAATGTCATTTGGCCTGACTTTACGCGCATACCCACACCGCAGGCACCATTCATTACTTTTCATGAAATCAGTATTGGGCAAACCTTTCAGTTATTTGACAAATATGTGGAAGTTTTACCAGCAGTTCACACGGTTCCGGCAGTTGGGTATGCCATAACGGCTGGAACGGGTTGCTGGGTATATTCAGGGGACACCGAGCGTAACCCGGCATTTTGGCGCCGGATCAACCAGTTGAATGTGGCGATGCTGGTGATCGAAACTGCGTTCAGCAATCGGGAGAAAGATCTAGCCCGGCGCAGTTTGCATTTGTCACCCACCGTGTTGGCGAGTGAGCTTGACTGTATCGCCCCCAACAAAAAATATCCGATTTGCATTACCCACACCAAACCGGCGGAAACCGAACTTATCATGGCTGAGATACAGCGTTTCGATCAGACTCAACCCTTCGGTCCCAATGTTGTGCACGACATCCGCAGGATGTTTGCCGGGCAGGAGTATGAAATATGAACGTCATTTTGTCGAATAAACCTGCTGAAAAGACCTCCCCGCAAGGATTTGTCGATTCAAACTACGACGTAAAAGCTTCCTCCGAAAAACGCGGGATGACCTTTGAAGCCTTGTTCTATCGTCAGTTGCACCATGTTACGGCACGCATACACGATACCGAAAACATCGAGCAGATCATGCTGGAGGCGAGCCAGGACATTTGCAAGCTGCTCAATGCGGACCGCTTGACGCTCTATGTGGTCAATGCCGATCAGACGGCTATCATTTCCAAGATCAAGACCGGCTTGAACAGCAGCAGTGACCTGAAATTGCCTATTTCACCGCAGAGCATTGCGGGCTACGTGGCTTTTAGTAAAAAGTCGCTGAATTTGCCGGATGTGTATGACGACGAGGCGCTCAAGCAAATTCACCCATCCCTGACGTTTTTGAAAGTCGTGGACAAGCGTTCAGGCTATCGAACCAAGCAGATGTTGGTGGCACCCATTCTGGACGGAGACACTCTGCACGGTGTCTTGCAAGTCATCAACAACAAGAATGACGAGCCCTTTGGCGATCTGGAAGTCGATGGAGTGGCTGAATTATGCAAGACACTGGCCACAGCCATCCGACAGCGTGCCCATGGGGCGGTTCCGGCCCCGCGCAGAAAGGCCACCAAATACGATGGTTTGATAAGCGACGGGATTTTGTCGGCAGATGAACTGGAAAAGTGCATAACGGATGCGCGCAGCGATGGCAAACCGGTTGAGGACTTGCTCATTGACAGTTTTCAAGTCAAGCCGGTAAACATTGGTCAATCATTGGCCAAGTTTTTTGGTGTCCCTTATGAACCATTCAACCCGGGGCGTATCAAATCTGAAATGTTGCATGGAGCGCTCAAACGCGAGTTCATCATTGAGCAGGGCTGGATTCCGTTGGAGGAGTCGCCCGAGGGGTTGGTGATCATGTGTCTGGACCCGGAGGCGGTGCGTGGTTCGCGCATCGTTCCACAGGTCTTCCAGAAAATTACCAAGTTTGCCTACCGCGTTACCACCCTGAAGGAGTTCAAGGATTCATTGGCCCAACTCTTTGGTGCCCCGGTCGATACCACCACCGTGGATGAGTTGTTGGCTGGCATGGACAGCGCTCCCATTGATGACGGATCGAATGACGAGTCGCTGGAATCTGCAGCAGCCGACAATGAGTTGGTCAAGTTTGTCAACAAGGTCATTGTGGATGCCTATAACCAGAAGGCATCGGACATCCATATCGAGCCTATGCCGGGAAAACTCAAGACAGGGATTCGGTTTCGTGTCGATGGTAGCCTGGTACATTACGTCGAGGTGCCAGCCCACTTTCGCCAGGCCATGGCAACCCGGTTGAAAATCATGTGTGATCTCGATATCTCCGAGCGTCGCAAGCCCCAGGATGGCAAGATCAAGTTCAAAAAGTACGGACCACTCGATATTGAATTGCGCGTTGCCACCATTCCCTCGGCGGGTGGTGTCGAAGACGTTGTGATGCGGATTCTGGCAGCAGGTGAGCCGATCCCTTTGGATAAACTGGGCTTGACTCCGCATAACAAGGCCAGGGTTGAATCGACTGTTAGCAAGCCCTATGGACTATTCTATGTGTGCGGTCCGACCGGCTCCGGTAAAACGACCACCCTGCACTCCATTCTCAAATTCCTCAATACGCCGGACACCAAAATCTGGACAGCGGAGGATCCGGTCGAAATTACCCAAAAGGGTTTGCGCCAGGTGCAGATCAACAAGAAGGCCGGTATCGACTTTCCCTTGGTGATGCGCGCATTCCTGCGTGCCGACCCCGACATCATCATGGTGGGCGAGTCGCGCGACAAGGAAACGGTTTCCATGGGGGTGGAAGCCTCGCTCACGGGCCACCTGGTTTTCTCAACCTTGCACACCAACTCTGCGCCTGAATCCATCACCCGTTTGATGGACATGGGCATGGATCCTTTTAATTTTGCGGATGCTTTGCTGGGTATTCTTGCCCAGCGTCTGGCCAAGAAATTGTGCGATTGCAAGGCATCCTACTATCCGGATGACGAAGAGTTGCGACTCTTCGCGATTGAGTACGCCGAGGAGTTGCGCCACTCCAAGGCATGGCAAGCAGACTACGCAGGTGAGACCAAAAAAATGATCCAGCAATGGACCGAGACCTATGGTGACAATGGAAAAATAAAGTTTTACAAGGCGGTCGGTTGTGACAAGTGCAACAAGAGCGGTTACAAGGGGCGCGTTGGTTTACATGAATTGCTGGTAGCCACGGATGACGTAAAAAAACTTATCCAGGAACGTGCCCGGGTGGCCGAGCTGTTTGCGGCATCAGTTGAAGGCGGCATGCGTACTTTGAAAATGGACGGCATGGAAAAAGTCATGATGGGGTTAACGGACCTGAAAATGGTGCGTTCGGTGTGTATCAAGTAAGCAGGTAAGCAGTAAGGCAATGGTGCAATAAACGGGGGATATCGGTGCTTATTTCCTGCAGTGGTTTCAAGAAATGTCGATATCTTGCAGATATACAGAGGACACACAGGAGACAGGACATGAAACAATACCCAGGAGTTCAAACCCGCGCCGATGGCAACGCCATGTCGATCAACCTGCATGGGCGGGAGTGTTTTCGCCTGGAGCAAGATGGCACCGCCGCAGGGGTGTGGCGGCTATACCCCGTGTTGCATGGTGAACGCGGTACGGTAATTGACCATGACCGCTTCCGGGCGGAGTTGCTCGAACGCATCGAGAGTGTGTACATCGACTGCACCGCCCAGTACTTCATGCAGATAGCCCGGCTGCAGGCCTTGCATTTCGGCAGTGTGGGTGTTGATCCCCCGAAGGGCAACTGCTTTGATGCCTTTTTTGATGCCTTTACCCGGTGGCTACAGGTGGAGTTGCGCGAGACCTCGGAAACTGGGTGTTATTTGTTGTAACTCAGCGCGTTACTCACCAGTCTGGATGTAATGTCCACAATCTGGATCATGCGGTCGTAGGCCATGCGTGTGGGGCCGATCACGCCCAGGGTGCCCACAATCTTTCCATCGACCTCGTACGGACTGCTCACGATGGACAGGTCTTCAAAAGGCACCACCTGGCTTTCGCCGCCAATGAAGATGCGCACCCCTTCGGCCCGGCCAGCCGTGTCCATCAGGCGCATGAGCTGGGTTTTTTGCTCAAACAACGCGAAGGCTCGCCGCAAATGGTCCATGTTGCTGGAAAAATCGGATACGGCCAACAGATTGTGTTCTCCTGCAATAACGACTTCGTCTTGTGTGGCGCTGATGGTTTCGGAACTGACGGTGACAGCAGCTTGCATCAGTGTGGCAATTTCGGAGCGCAAGGAGTCGATCTCGCCATGCAATTGCTCACGCACACTTTCAATATCCTGGCCGACGTAATGGCTGTTGAGAAAGTTTGCCGCCTCGATCAACTGAGCTTGTGAGTAGTCCTGTTCCGTAAAGACGACACGATTTTGCACGTCGCCATCGGGCGAGACAATGATGAACAACAGGCGACGTTCCGAGAGGCGCAAGAACTCAATGTGGCGAAAAACGGACGATCTCCGTGGTGCAATAACAACGCCGACAAAATGCGATAGGTGGGAGAGCAAATTGGCAGCTTTGGAGATTACCTTTTGCGGTTGATCGGGAGCCAGCACGTGGGTTCCATACTCTCCAGGCCGCACGGTGAGCATGGTGTCCACGAACAGCCGGTAGCCGCGTGCGGTGGGGATACGCCCAGAGGAAGTGTGCGGACTGGCAATCAGGCCGAGGTCTTCCAGATCGGACATGACATTGCGGATGGTCGCAGGTGACAACTCCAGCCCGGACGCGCGCGACAGGGTACGGCTACCCACAGGTTGCCCCTCGGCAATGTAGCGTTCAACCAGCGCTTTCAACAACAACTTGGATCGTTCATCGAGCATGGGCGCATTTTAGTGATGTAATTTGCATATGAAGTCCCAATTCCGTCATATCGCCCTTATCGGTAAGTACCAGACCGTTTCGTCCGGTGCCACGCGCGCCCATGCGCGCCAGGTGATGGAAACGATTGCACACTTCCTCATGGACCATGACTGTGAGGTGGTGGTGGAGGCTCAAACGGCTTCCAACATGGGTCTGGCACATTATGCCGTTGCAGATGTGCCCACCATAGGGACAACGTGCGACCTGTGCCTGGCCGTTGGTGGGGATGGCACGATGTTGCGTATTGGCCGGGAGATGGCGCAGTACGGCGTCCCCCTGATTGGCATCAACCAGGGGCGTCTGGGCTTTATTACCGATATTCCGCTGGACAACTTCCAGGCCAGGCTGCGTCCCATGCTCGCGGGCGTTTTTGAGGAGGATTACCGTAGCCTCATGGCCGCCAGTGTGATGCGTGATGGGCATTGTGTGTTTTCCGCGCAGGCCATGAATGATGTGGTGGTGAATCGCGGGGCTACTGCGGGCATGGTGGAGTTGCGTGTGGAGGTTGATGGCCGTTTTGTGGCGAATCAGCGGGCTGACGGTATGATTATTGCCACACCCACCGGGTCAACAGCCTATGCATTATCGGCTGGCGGGCCATTGATGCATCCTTCCATTCCGGGTTGGGTATTGGTGCCAATTGCTCCGCATACTTTGTCCAATCGGCCCATTGTGCTCTCCAACGCTGCGGAGGTAGCTATTGAAGTGGTAGCGGGGCGTGATGCCAGTGCCAGCTTTGACCAACAGTCGCTGGCTTCCTTGTTGCATGGTGATCGCATTGTGGTCACCCGTTCCAAATACCAGGCGCGTTTTTTGCGCCCCAGGGACTGGACTTATTTTGATACGCTGCGGCAAAAACTACACTGGAATGAAGAGGTGGCTTGACATGGCGCTTAGGCGGATGGTGTTGCGGGATTTTGTCATTATCAGCGAGCTCGAACTGGAGCTGGAGTCCGGCTTTACCGTGCTGACGGGCGAGACGGGCGCTGGTAAGTCGATTCTGATCGATGCCTTGCAGCTGGTGACCGGAGCGCGTGCCGACACCGGGGTGATTCGTGAAGGTGCACAGCGCGCCGAGGTGAGTGCCGAGTTTGACGCGCATGCCAATCTGCATCCTATCCTGCAAGATGCGGGTTTCGCTGGCTTCGATGGGGATGATGTGTTGTTGCTGCGCCGCACGGTCGATGTGCAGGGCAAGAGCCGGGCCTGGATCAATGGCAGTCCTGCCACCGCGCAGCAATTGCGCATGCTGGGTGAGCAGTTGCTCGATATCCACGGTCAGCATGCCTGGCAAAGCCTGACCCGCGCGGATGCGGTGCGCGGCTTGCTCGATGCCTATGCCAGGCTGTCAACCAGCACTTTGGCCTCACTCTGGCAGGCGTGGCGCCAGGCGCAGGGTGTTCTGGCGCAGGCGCTGGCTGCCCAGGAAACCTTGCAACATGAACGCGAACGGTTGACCTGGCAGATTGGCGAGCTGGAAAAACTCGCTCCCCAAAGCGACGAGTGGAATACGCTGCAAAGCGACCACAACCGCCTGTCCCACGCACAAGCCCTGCTGGATGCGGCCCAGGGTGCCTTGCAGTTATTGGAAGAAAACGACAGCAATGCCCTCAAGCTGCTGCATGCTGCGTTGCAATTGCTGCAAAACCAGTCCCATCTGGAAACCGGCTTTAACGACCCGGTGGATGCGCTGGCATCGAGTCTGGCCCAGGTTGAAGACAGCGTGCACACCTTGCGCGCCTACCTGCGCCGCACCGAACTGGAGCCTGAGCGCCTGGCCGAATTGGATCAACGTTTGTCGCTCTGGATGTCCCTGGCACGGCGTTACAAACGCAGCCCCGAGGAGTTGCCGCAACTGTTGGCCGCGTGGAAAGCGGAGCTGGCGCGGCTCGACGCAGCCACGGACCTGGAGGGCCTGCATACTTCCGAGAAAAATGCGCATGCAGTCTACCTGGCCGAGGCCCGGTCTGTGACCCGTTCCCGCACCAAGGCAGCACCCCTGCTGGCGCGTGCCATCACGCAGGCCATGCAGGGCCTGGGTATGCAGGGTGGGCAATTCCAGGTGGCGTTGGAGCCCAGTGCCCAGCCCATGCAAAGCGGATTGGAAGAGGTAAGTTTTCTGGTCGCCGGGCATGCGGGCAGCACGCCACGGCCGGTGGGCAAGGTGGCTTCCGGGGGTGAGCTGTCGCGTATGGCACTCGCCATTGCCGTCACCACCAGCCAGCTGGGAACGGCGCAAACGCTGATTTTTGACGAAGTGGATGCGGGTGTCGGCGGGGCGGTTGCAGAAACGGTGGGGCGTCTCATGCGCCAGCTCGGCCTGGATCGGCAGGTGCTGGCCGTGACACACTTGCCGCAGGTTGCAGCTTGCGCCAACCACCATCTGGTGGTCGCCAAACAGCGCGATGGCAAGGTAACCCTGAGCACCGTAGCGGCTGTGCAAGGCGAGCAGCGTGTGGCTGAAATTGCCCGTATGCTCGGGGGAGAGAAATTGTCCACCACCACACTGGCGCATGCCAAGGAAATGTTGCAGCTTGGCGCCTGAAACCCTGAAACCCTGAAACCCTGTATGAAGATCGTTTTGATTACCGGCATGTCGGGTTCTGGCAAATCGGTGGCGTTGCATGCGCTGGAGGATTCGGGTTTTTTCTGTGTCGATAATCTGCCACCGGAGTTGCTGGTGGATCTGATTGAGCTGGAGCAAAAGCAGCAGGCAAAACGGGTGGCGATTGCCATGGACGTGCGCAGCGCCAGTTCCTTGCCCCTGGTGCCACACCAGCTGGGTGTGTTGCAGCGTCGCGGTATGGATATCACCTGCTTGTTTCTGGATGCGACGACCGAAACCCTGGTGCGGCGTTATTCGGAAACCCGGCGTAAGCACCCGTTGTCCCAGTCTCAGTCCGTGCAAGGTGACAATGACCAGCGCCGGGCTCTCATGGATGCCATCGAGCTGGAGCGCAATTTGCTGGTTGAGTTGCGTGCACAGGCGCATGTGATCGACTCCAGCATCATTCGCCCCTCGCAGTTGCAGGCCTACGTCAAGGAACTGATTGCCGCCACCGGCCAGCAATTAACGCTAGTGTTCGAGTCCTTTGCCTTCAAACGTGGTGTGCCCAGCGATGCGGATTATGTTTTTGATGTGCGTATGCTGCCCAACCCGCACTACGAACCAGAACTGCGCCCCCTGACCGGGCGTGACCAGCCAGTCATCGACTTTTTGCAAGCCCAACCCGAAGTGGATGTGATGCGTGCGCATATTGCCCAGTTTCTTGAATACTGGCTCGACGCCCTGGCCCGTGACCATCGCAGTTATGTCACGGTAGCCATTGGTTGCACGGGCGGCCAGCACCGCTCCGTCTACCTGGTGGAGTGTCTTGCGCAACGCTTCGCCGCACGCTGGATAACGCTCAAACGCCACCGTGAAATTGACGCCATTGGATGATGCCAATTTCAGGGCTTGAGGGTCGCATCCTCTATGAGGACTTTGTAAGAGTAGCCTGCGCCGAAATCCTTGTTGGTGTGTAGCACGCCTTGCACGGTGACCACATCGCCGGGCTTCGTTTGCCCTGAAGTGGTTACCAGAAGGTCATGGGTGCCGTTTGCAGAACTGCCGGACCCGTCTTGCAGGTGAACCCAGTTTTTCCCCATGATCCCGGTGTTGTACTTGACAACCTTGCCACGGATTTCCACGCTCTTGTCCTTCAGGGCGGCTGATTTTTCATACAGTTCGCCGATGGTTCGTGCATTGGCTCCCGTCGCCTTGGGCACCTTGATGGGGGCAGAGTCAAGCTTTGCATCGACCTTTGCATCGACCTTTGTGTTGGCATTGACATTGGCGTTGACATTGGCGTTGACATTGGAATGGGCGCTGAGAATCTGTTTGCCAGATGCGCCCAGGGTGCCAAATACGATGGTGTCGAAGGTCTTTTTCAGCGATTTGCTTTCAAAATTGTTCATGACCATGGCATTTTCGATGGTCACCTGTGCGCCATTCTTGATGTCCGCCTTGGTCACGGCAGCCCAGGTTTCGCCGCCTGGTGTCTTGAGGCGCATGTAGGTGTAACTGTCCACATTCTTGATTTCCAGAACTTCACCGTTGACCGAATTGGCCGAATGGGTCGTTGCTGTTTTTGTAGCAGGGGCTTGTGCTGCCGATGTGCAGGGCCACACCAGGACGGAAGTGCTAAGAACGAGTGCCAGGATAGTTTTCATGGGTTGGAATCTTAAAAAGAGGAAAAAAGGCGCGTTATATTTTTTCAACCAGTGCAGCAGAACCAATCCCGCCCGCACCTGCTATGGCGCACAGCCCACGCACCCCGCGTGCGCCATCCCGATACAGATCGGTCAATAGACGCACCAGTGCGATGGTACCCGAAGCCCCGATGGGATGGCCGCGCGCCAGGCCGCCGCCACGCTGGTTGATACGTGCGGGATCGACATGCAGAGTCCGGCAAAAGCTCAAACCCTGCACCGCAAAGGCATCGTGTAGTTCGATGGCATGCAGCTGGTTGCAGCTCTGCATGCCACTGCGCTGGAGTACCACCTGCGCGGCCTGCGCCGCAGCCAGCAGGGGTGTTTCCGGCGCGCAACCAATTGCGTCGCCCATGATCCACGCGGCCTTGGGCTGTATACCCAAGCGTTCACAGGCTTGTGGGGTTGCCAGCAGGACAAATGCAGCCCCGTCCGCGCGGACCGAAACCGACAGGACACTCACTGAACAATCTCCTGTTGTTGGAACTACGGTGGGCATACGTGCCGCACGCCGGGCATCCATGGGGCGTGGATAGGCATCGTGTGCCAGGCCGACAACCGGCACGATTTCATCTGCCAGCACCGCTTGGTGGGTGATGGCACGTTGGTGGCTCATCACGGCATAGGCGTCTTGCTGGATGCGCGTGGTGCCGTGCGTTGCCGCATAACGGCTGGCGGAGACCAGCATGTCGGGGTCACGCGCCGGGTCGGGTGCAAAAGCAGGGCGCTCGTAAGCAACAGCCGGGTCGTCTGCGTGCAGCGGCCTTGTGTGCCGGAGAGGGGCGCGGCTCCAGGCCTCCACACCGCCCGCAATGACAACCGAAGCCTGGCCGCTGGCCAACAGGCCCGCCGCCAGCGCCACAGCATCCAGCCCGGAGCAGCACTGCGTATCGACCGAGAAGGCTGCACAACGCTCCGCCAGGCCGCTGGCCAGGGCCACCATCCGGGCCGGGTTGCCACCGGCACCCATGGCATTGCCCACCACCACGGCATCCACTGCTTCGGGCAAAATTCCGGCGCGCGCTAATACCGCCTGCACCACGGGTGCCGCAATCTCGTGGGGCAACAGACGGTTGAAAGCGCCGCCCACAGGCGCGACCGCGCTACGTGCCCAGGCAGCAATCAAAGCAGTGGGATTAGCGGGTGTAGGCATGGTGCGGCGGCGGCCAGGCGCAGCCCAATCGCATGGTGATCGGTCTTCCCGCTACTGGTCATATCCCAGTCATCCCAGCTATGGCAGATAAAGTAGCGTTTGGGTACCTTGAAAGCTTCCAATCGGGCACGGCACCAGGCGGATATATCCAGTGCGCAGGGTAACTCCCCGGCTTTATCGGGTGCGATCCTCAGAACCGCCACGACCTGCTGCCCACGCAAGGGGTCTGCCACGCCGTGCACGGACGCGGCTGCAATGGCGCAGTGGCTCTCCAGCACGGCTTCCAGTTCCTCGGGAAACAGATTGGCGGAGCTGGTGACGATCATCCGGTTCTGGCGGCCTGACAGGCATAACCGTCCTTCATCGTCGATGGTGCCCATGTCCCTGACCGACAGCCATTCCCCCGCGCGCAAGGCAGTCGTCGCCTCGGCGTGGACGTTGACGTAATCCATGAACAGCATGGGGCTGCGCACAAAAATCAGCCCGGAGCGAATGTCAATTTCCACCTCGGGGAACGGGTATCCCACCACCGCCGAAGGTGTATTCTCATTGGCTTCTATCCAGGCGACAAAGCTGGTTTCCGACGAACCATAGAACTCGATGATCCGGGCGTCGGGAAACAGGGCTTGCAGTTCGGGTGTGCGCTCGCGCATCCAGCGTGCGCCACTGACCAGGATCAGCCGCACCCCGTGTATGGCAGGCATGGCCCGGCGCGCGGCCAAAACGAGCATCAAAACCAGTTGACTCGGCACAGCGATCAGACACGGCGTTTCGCCCTGTTGCAGGGTATCGAGTGCGTGGGAAGCGGAAAACCGGCTTTGTACGACGACACCCGCGCCACTCCAGATGCCGTGCAATATGCCAAAGAGAAACAGCGAGTGTGAAATCTTTCCAGGAGCCAGGATGCGCTCGGCAGCATCCGGCCCAAAGCTGTCCACGCACGCATGAAAACTTGCGACCCACGACTGGTGGCTGCGCCGAAATCCCTTGGGGATTCCCGTGCTGCCGGAGGTAAAACCAATATAAAAAGGTGATTCTGGTTGTGGCGGGGATGGTGTTGCAGGCTGTTGCTCGATGGAGGCCAGCACCGTCGCGCGCAGCGCTGCGGACCAATCCGGATTTGCCACAGCCGCGCAACGGCCACTGGTGATGATCCCCAGAAAATCAGCCACCTGGTCGGGCAAGTCCAGGTGTTCATCGACAAAAACAGTCGCTGGCACCTGCATCCGGTTCAGCGTGTCGGCGCGCTGCTGCGTGGCCGCATACAGTTGCGCAAAGGTCAGCGCATGTGCACCATCACTGATCGCCACCGCATCGCCACGCACACGAGCCCATTGCGCCAGCGGTGCATGGACCAATGGCATCAGACCGTGCGACCACCAAAACGCCAATCCGGCATACCACGCGCGACGGTGTGCACAATCATGGCGCACAGGGCGCATTTGATGAGGTCACCGGGAACAAAAACCAGTGTGCCGTACAAGGCCTGCGTCCATGTGAGATTGGCCATGAGAACCAGACCAACGACGCCAAACGCATGCACCGTCAGCAAGCCGCCCAGCGCGGAGGCCATAAAGGCGCTTGCCGCTGCACGGCGCGGCGTGGCGCTGGGCAGGATGGTCATCCAGTACCCCGTCACCAGGGCACCAAAGGGAAAGCCGATCAGGTATCCACTGGATGGCGCAAAGAAAACCCCCATACCCCCGCGTCCACCCGACAGCAGCGGCAATCCGATGGCAACCGCACACAGAAACAGCAAAATGGCCTGCATACCCCTTTTTGGCCCCAAGAGGCAACCGGCCAGCATGACGCCTAGCGTCTGGAGTGTGATGGGTACACCCAGGGGTAAGTCAATTTTGGGAATAAGTCCGAAGACGGCCATCATGGCGGCAAAGAGGGCGACCAAGGCCAAGGAGCGGGAGGATGATTGCATGGGGGGCGAGTTTAGCAAATGAGGGTGGTAAGGATTCAGGGGGGCATTGTCAATCGCCCAGCCGGACATCGAGTGTATCCGTACCCCACCGGGTTTTCCGGTGCGCACCCGGTGCGCGTCATCCACCGGCGGGTTCATGACTACGTGCCTGGGGCGAGGCCCCAGGCTGGTATGGGGTTGCGCCGTTGGCGCGTAGGGCACGTAGGTCGTCCGGGTCCGGTATTGGAGGGCCAAAGGCCCGGCTTGATACCAGCCTGGGGCATCGCCCCAGGTATGCAGGTCACAAAATTCCCTGCGGACCCGCACGGTGGTTGGTTGGGGGCTGGGAGCTGGAAATTTCTGGTTACCCGATTAGGCAACAAGTGCCGCTCAAGATGTGACACGGGTTCGCAGGGCTTCTTGGGCCAGCATATTGATGCTCTTGCCTTCGGCTTGTGCAGCAATGGCAAGTTGTTCATGCAACTCTGGTGGAATTCTGAGGTTGAACTTTCCAGAGAAGTGCTTTTTGGGTTCGATGCCCTTTTCAGCGCAAACCTCCAGGAATACTTGCAAGGATTTCTTGAATTCGGTGCGCAGTTCCGTTGGATTCTTGCCGTAGAAGTCCGCGCCGCCATTTAGCCCAAGAATTTCACCACGAAAGAGGTCAAGCTCTTCGTCGTACTCAATCTTGGCGTGGTAACCGTCAACTGTCATTACGTTCATGGTGCTACTCCGTGTTGCTCAAGCCATTTGCGAATGCTTGCGACGGCGCCTTTGTCGGTGTTGGGCGAGGGATGGGGTCTGTGAAAGACACGCACTTCGCCAAACAGCACAACAGCTACGCGGCTGCCTTCTCGTTCGCTGACCTCTGCACCTAGTTCCTCAAACAAGCTCTCAATGTCACGCCATTGGATGTTGGCGCTTGTTGGTCTTGCAAAGATGAGTTCGAGCGTGCGTTGGTGTTTTCGCTTCATCGGCGAATGGTACCGTTATTTGGTACCTTTTTCAACCCGGCTGCTGGATCAGTTCCTGGGGCGATGCCCCAGGCTGGTATGGGGTTGCGCCGTTGGCGCGTAAGGCACGTAGGTCGTCCGGGTCCGGTACTGGAGGGCCAAAGGCCCGGCTTGATACCAGCCTGGGGCATCGCCCCAGGTATGCAGGTCACAAAATTCCCAAAGGGCTGAAAGCCCGCCCCATTTCGTGGAGAATCATATTTTAATAGCTGCTCCCGCTTATCCCATAAGGCTTACAGCCCGATTTGCCATGCAAAAACACCCGGAAACGGTCCGTTTTTATCCCCTTGGCGGCTTCTGGCACTGTCCGATCTCGTTCTCAAGGGCAAAATTCAAGGCAAATCTGGCTGCAGGCCTTATGGGGAAAGCGGGAGCAGCTATTATTTTTAATGATGCGATACTTGAGGGCATGCGGTGGAATTTTCTATCCGTCCGACAGTCTGGTTCGCACCATTGATGGCCACGATGGCTGTGGTGCTGTCCGAAGACAACCAAGCCCTGTTGCGGATGATGGAGGACTATGGGCAATACGATGAAGGGGGAGGCAGTGCGAGAAGGCGTAATCACTGAGGCGGATACCTGCCGCGAGTTCGAGGCTTTGGTGACCGAGGTGCAGGCATGACCGAGCGCACTTCGTCAGCCGTACCGGATCAGACCGACTACGCCGCCGTCCATGGCGACATCGTCGCGTTGCTGGAGTCGGCCCGCCGCGCCGCAGCACGCAGTGTCAACGCCCTGATGACCGCCAGCTATTGGGAAATCGGGCGGCGCATCGTCGAGTTTGAACAAGGCGGGCAGGAACGCGCCAGCTACGGCGAGGCAATGATCAAGCGACTCGGGGGCGATTTAAGTCGCCAGTTTGGTCGCGGTTTTGGCTGGCGCAATCTGGCCCAGATGCGCACGTTCTACCTTGCTTGGCCCGCCAACCAGATTGTGCAGACACTGTCTGCAAAATCTCCAACCGTTCCTAAAACCATGGCCTTTTATTCCCATTAGAAGGGAACATCCGGCCAGACGTTCCCCGAACAGTTTTGGGAACGATTCGCGCCACGGGATCGCGCCGTGGAATTCCAGATAGGACACACTCCGGACTTGCGAGCGGGAGAGGTGGTGGGGCGGTTTTATGCGCCCACACCGGAAGTGCGCTACATGCGCCGCTTTGAGACTTGTCCTGACCTTCGACCAGAACGACCACACATGCTTCGCCCGATTCCTTGCAGGTAGGGCGAAGGTGACATGGCCGCCGTTGCGGGTTGGAACAAGGCCCACCCGCACGGTCGAACGTTCGGACAATCCCAATCCTCGACGGGCGATGGCGTAAGCCGCGCCCTGATGTACGGAAATGCCTTTTGCCTGGGCGTAATTGACCGCCCCGATGACCGACGTATACGCCGGATTGACTTCGATGACTTCAATGCCTGCACGAAATGCCGCCGCCTTGATGCTAGAGGCCACCTTGTTGCAGGCAAACGAAGATAGGAGTCGCGCCTGCTTGGGATCGGTGGTTTCCAGTTCGGCCTTTTTCTTCTGGAAGTTCAGCGTCTCCAGAACAATTGGCTTGCCCGCAGCCTGTGCCTGGGCTGCAAGGGCTACCGCAGCATCCCCAATGAGCGCTTTGGCCTGGTCTTTTGTCTTTCCGTAGGTGATGAGATCAATACGCCGCGTGCCAATCAGGTTGCCAAACCGATCCGTTTCCGCCACAGCCAGATGGTCGGCATTGAGATCGACTTCGGCGCTCAAAATAAATGACCCACCTGTGCTCACAGAAAGCTGACCCACCGGTTGCGCGGCTGTTTGTAACTTGATAGCCTGCAGGAAGCAGAATCGGCGATCGTGGCTCGACCAATGTGCGTGAAGAAGCGACTTCAGTTCGTTGAAGAAGCAACCCGTTTGAAGATGAAATTCAGTTGCGCAAGCCGGGTTTCCACCCTGGTCGACGATGAGCATGATCACCTCCGTGATGCTATTCCTGTCTGAATTGATCAAGTTGCGTGATGGATTGATTGCTGCATCCATCACCGTTGTTGATCAAATCAGGCCTCTTGCGTTGTTGGCAGAATACCCGTTTTGATACTTGGTGAACCGGTGTAAGGTGGAACTGAGAGTCAAGACAAATTTTTCAGTTAATTTAAGCTGTTCTCGTTTTGCGTATGCAACTGGATGGCGTTGCCCCGTTTTTGTCTTGGTATTGGTCTTCATGGTTTTATTTTCAAGTGGCAGGCTGGCAAGCGCGCGTCTGGGAAGACCCTTGTGGTAAGTACGGGTGGGAGGCGTGGGTATGTGGTCAAGCTGGGCGTTTTGCAAGCTTGTCCACATATCCACCTCGACCTTATCCATCAAGCAGATACTGCAGGCGGTGGTGAGACGGTTTTACTTTGCCTTGGGGCTCGCGGACTGGTTGAGCTCTGCACAGGTGCTGTGGCAGGTGCGCTGGTGCGCAAGATGCACCTTCAATGCGGATGGTGCTGCAGCCGATCAAGCAAGGCATCGACCATCGCCTCGGTGCTCAATATTTCTGACCAACTTATGTCAACAGAAGCTGACCCACCGACTGCACAGTTGTTTGATTCTGCGAATAGCAATGTGTTCGAAAAATGGAATACTCTTATAAATCAACGGGTTGCTAGTGTTGGCGCGCCAACGAGTCCTGATCGGCAGCCAATTTCTGGTGCTTGCAAACACTACCGAGGGTCGGCGATTTCGTAAAGAGGGTCGTTATGGCTCAAAATTTGTTTGCATGCTCCGGAACCTTTACGATGATACATTCTCAACCGCAAATCTTTCGTTCGTCAACTCTTTTTCACTTTCTTGTTTCTATTGGCGGGATCACCTGTTTATTCAGACGACACGGTATCAATTGTCAGGCGGGGGGTGGGGTTTTGGTAGTCATTGACTCTTGGTTGTCTTGTCTTTGACTTCCTTTTTAAGAAGGCTGTTCGACAAGCGCAAGCGCGTCGGCCGTAGGCATCTGTCGAGGAGCGGGGGCAAACCACGTACCCGCAGGGCTGTTCTGATCTTGTCCAGTGGGCAGGTGGTTTGTCCACGGCGGACGGGTGCATCACTACATCCCAGCCGCCCCAGCCAAAGTCAGTGGGTCAATTCCAGTGAGCAGAGGTGGGTCAGTTTCCGTGAGCGCCAAAGCGATCGACACCGATGGCTCCAAGCTCTTTCCTGGACACCTGCTCGACTGGACGGGCCAGGGCACTGGCAAATATTCTCCAGCCTTTGTCGTCGCGCACGAAGCGGTAACTCAGCGCCGTCCCGATCCGTTTGACGGTTGGCTTGCTGTCCTTGGTTTGCGTGTGGATACGCTGACTGGTGCCCAGCGCTGCGATGATTTGCTCATGTCCATATGCGAAGCGAACGCCAGGAATGCTCAGATACTTGCCAATGGTCGCCTCGCGCAAGGGCAAGCGCAGTTGCAAGTTCAGCGTCCCATCTGACGCTAGCGTTGCCTGACAGCTTTGGCATCCTGCCGTTTCATCCTGACTGCCCAGGACAAAGAACTGACTTGACCGCTCCCGCTGCCAGTCAGGCCTTCCATTCTTCGTGGTCAGCGTAACCATTGGCTTCAAGGTCGAACTGCGCATGAAACAGTTTTTTACTGCCAAAACAAAGGCGCACGACTCCCGTTTCCTGATCGGCTTTTAGTGCCACAAGCCGGTCTTGCAACGCAACCAACCGCCGTTTTTTCTGGTGCAACTTGTTCGAGCCAGGTACTTTCGTTTCCAGTTTGGCAACGACCTTGGCCGCTTTGCGTATGCGCTTTTCGGCCTCGATAATCAGTTCAGGGGCGGCGTTCCTTGATCGAGTCGATCTTGCCTTCAAGTCCTATGCGTATCGCATTGAACTGGCGTGCAGTTATATCGAACCTTGGCAAAACTCCCGTTTGAGGTCGTTGAGCGAGTCGCCAGCCTGGATCGCCGCAAACAGACTGCGCTCGGCCTGTCCATACAAATCGGCATAAGCGTCCAGGATCGCAGTCTGTTCCGGCGTCAGGTCAGGGCGCGTCTGGTAGGTGCGGACTTGGGGTTTTGCCAATATGGGGCGCTCACTCATGCGTCGCCTCTTGAAGTGCAACACCTTGCGGCTTGGCCTCAGCTGGATGAACAATGATCGTTCCAGTGGGAAGTTGTTCAGCACGCAGCGGCAACTGACCAGCATGAAACATCTTCCATGCACCTTTGTAGGTGAGACCCTGCTGCTTTGCCCATTCGCTTAACTTCATCTGGATACTATACCATTTAAGGGCATTAAATGCAATGTATTATTCAGCTGCTGGGAACCCTCAAAAATCGCCAGACACCGTCTGGCAAATCCTTCGCCGCCGGAAATTCCGAATTACTGCCTCGGAATTTCATCGACCTGCCTGCACTGGCCCAGGCATTTTCCTTGCCCTGGTCAGCCTACGTGCGCCTGCTCTCGGTCAAAAATCCGCAGGCGCGCGCCTTCTACGAAACCGAGACGCTACGTTGCGGTTGGTCGGTTCGCCAGCTCGACCGCCAGGTCAACAGCCAGTTTTACGAACGCACCGCCCTGTCGCGCAACAAGGCAGCGATGCTCGAAAAAGGCGAAGTGGCCGAGCCCGGCGATGCCATCACGCCCGAGCAGGCCATCAAAGACCCCTTCGTGTTGGAGTTCCTCAACCTCAAGGACGAATATTCCGAGTCCGACCTTGAAGACGCACTGATCCAGCACCTGGCCGACTTCCTGCTGGAATTGGGCGACGACTTCGCCTTCGTCGGCCGCCAGCGCCGCCTGCGGCTGGACGACAACTGGTTTCGTATCGACCTCTTGTTCTTTCACCGCAGCTTGAAGTGCCTGTTGGTTATTGATCTCAAAGTTGGCCAATTCAGCTACGCCGATGCGGGCCAAATGCATATGTACCTGAACTACGCCCGCCAGCACTGGATGAAACCCGGCGAAAACCCGCCCATCGGGCTGATTTTGTGTTCAGGCCAAGGCAGCAACGAAGCACATTACACGCTGGAAGGTTTGTCCAACAAGGTGTTGACGGCTGAATACCGGACGGCGCTGCCGGATGAAAAACTGCTGGCCGGGGAATTGGAAAAAACGCGCCGCGAGCTGGAGGCACGGCGGCTTGCGCGCGGTGGTGATGCGGGGGGCGACGTATGAAGGCGTGGCGCGCTCCAAGGGAACGTCGCATTAGCGACGCATAACGCATGAGGCATGACGCATGCACTGCCAAAGCGCTCCTGATAAAAGAGCTGCTCCCGCACGTTCCATAAGCCTTACAAGCCGATTAGCATACAAAAACTCTGCCATACACCAGCCGCCAACCGCCGGGTAGGCCAAGATGGAGAGGTGATGGGCCGAAATGATGGGGAAATAATGAGGAAATCTGGTTGTAGCCCTTATGGAATGTGCGGGGACAGCTATCAATTGGCGAGTACAGGTGCGAGCCGCGCCCCGTCACGTTGCGAAGGCTAAAAGAAAATTTACAGACTTGTTGCATATTCCGGCCAACTCAATGGATAACCAGTTCAGCACTTTTGCCGGTACGCAAAAGCATGGCAACCAGTGTGTCCAATGAAAAGCGACCAAGCTTCGCATTTACCAAATCAGAAATACGCGGGCGCGAGACCTCCAGAATCTCGGAGGCGGCCATCTGCGTGAGTTTCTCGGACTGCATCCACTGCGCAATGGCAGTCGCTGCATCCCTCTTTAGTTTTTGGGACTTGGCAATGCGTGCATCGGCATCTTCAAGCATGGCTTTTGCCTGCTGCGGCGGGAAACCCAGGTCGGCAAATACATTACCTCCAGCGGGCGTGATGTGGCTACTCGCCAGATCATCTTCGCCGGTCAGATGAGATTTTTTCATTTCATCCTCCTTCCAATCAATACCGCACCGTACCGGCGCCTAGCCACGTCTTTATCGCTTTGCGTGATCACACGAAACCACCCATCGGCGGTATCCACAATAATTTCATTCACGCCCGCACCGATGTCTGGCATAGGCTTGAATTCGTCGGGCTGCTCTCCTTGCTGAACCTTGCGCAGCTGGTAACCAGCCTTGTGCCTGGCATCATCCGGGAACGCCCGGAGGTCTTTAAGGGAACTGCCACGCCAATTAATCGGTTTTGTCATAAATGTAGAAGTAAGTGTACATTTTTTGAGGTGTGGACAGAAAATTCAGCCGCGCGAATCGTGACTCGGATTCCATCTTGGAAGAAGCTTTTTGTTCACTGGCCCATGGCGTAACGGCGTAACGCCATGCGTGTGCGTCCTGGATAGTGTCCATCCGCAAGCGGAATGATCCTGATATTCCTGATTTGATAGCTCCTCCCGCACGTCCTATAAGCCTTGCAGGCCGATTAGCCATGTAAAAACACCCGATAACGGCCCGTTTTGACCCCGCATGGCGGCTTCTGGCACTGTCCGGCCCCGTTCTGAAGGGCAAAATTCAAGGCAAATCGGGCTGCAAGCCTTATGGAATGTGCGGTGACAGCTATCAATTGGCGAGGTGCGTGTCCCTGGGGCGATGCCCCAGGCTGGTATGGGGTTGCGCCGTTGGCGCGTAAGGCGCGTGAGGCGCGTAGGTCCGGTATTGGAGGGCCAAAGGCCCGGCTTGATACCAGCCTGGGGCATCGCCCCAGGTATGCTTGTTTCCCCTGCTCGTGGGGCAATCTGCTTTCAAGATACAAAAACGTATTACAATTTCATCGTTAATTTTTATTTGCATATTTGCATATTTGCATATTTGCATATTTGCAAACAAGGAAATCGCCATGCATGCAACCACACTTTCCTTTCGAACAGACAACGACCTCGCCGAGCAAACCCGCGCGCTTGCCAGCAGCGTTGGCCTGAAGAGTTCAGACTACATCCGTCAAGCTGTGCGTGAGAAAAACGAGCATGTGATGGCGCAACGTATTGCCGCCCTTTCCAGAGAGCTTTCCGCCGAACACTTGGCTATCAATGAATCGCTTGAGGTATCCCTGACAGATGGCCTCGATTAATTTCTTACGCGGGCAAATCTGGGAGGTTAATTTCGAGCCGCAAACCCACAAAGAAGAGCCCGGAAAACGCAATAGACCTGCCCTGGTAATTCAGACCGACCTTTTAAACAGGGCTGGCCACCAAACCACCATCGTGGTGGTGGGCACTACCCAAGTGAGGCGTGATAAAGACTACTTTCCTCTTCGAATCGCCTTGGTCAACCAGCCTGGGTTACTCCAGGAAACTGACTTGCTCATCGATCAAATCCGCGCCATATCAAACCAACGATTCATGGGTACGCAGCCGCTCGCAACGCTGGGTACTAACCACCTGAAACGGGTTGAAGAGGCACTCAAGTTGCTTGTCGGCCGCTGAGAGCCGTTTTCAACGGGAAGTGCGCTTTTGCTTTGTCAAGCAGGACGCCAGGAGTGGTGATATTCTGCGCAGCACTCGTACTATTTCGACCGACCGTATTTTCCGGTTAGCTTGGCACTAGCAATGAAATTTGCGTTGATCATAAAACACGCTCCTGATCCAGGAGCTGCTACCGCTGATTCCATGCGCCCTGCAGCCCGATTTGCCATGCAAAAACACCCGAAATCGGCCCGTTTTACCCCTCATGGCGGTTTTCGGCATCGCCCTGACCCGTTCTGAAGGGCAAAATCCAAGGCAAATCTGGCTGTACGCCTTATGGGATAAGCGGGTAAAGCTATGTTTTTTGCTGTCAATCGCCCAGCCGCACGTCCAGTGTATCGGCGACCCGGCGGGCGGATACGAGCATCTGGATCGTCAACGGCGATGGGGCAGGATGCGATACTTGGGGTTGCTTGGGGTCGTGCGGTTGGATTTCTCCTATCCGCTAACATCGCAAAAGGATCTTGAACCTTCAACATGATGTGATATGCGAAAAGTTTTGGTTCGTTTTCTCACTTTCTGGCTCTCACTGGCCCTGCTTGGCGCCGCCTTTGGGCAAGTCGCAACGCAGACCCAACCCAACGCAAACCAGAAAAATCTGCTGCTGCTTTACTCCTACGGCCACGGTGGCAGGGGTATTCGCGTATTCGACAATAGTTTAATTGACACATTGAGTGCGGCGGGTATAGCCACGAACAACTTGTATTTTGAGTTTCTGGATCTGGAGCGCAACAAGGACGTCCCCCAGTACCGGCAACGTCTGCGTGAAGAGTTGCAGCGCAAATACTCCGGACAGCACATTGACTCCATCCTTACGGTACAGCAACCAGCGATAGAGTTTTTGCTAAATGAAGGGAAGGAAATCGTTCCTGACGCGCCTGTGGTTACGGTACAGGCACCCCTACCAGGTACTTTCAACGCAGGCACCCGCCACGTGGCAAGTTTGGTCACCAACTTCGACATCAAGGGTACGTTAGTACGTGCACTTGACCTGTTCCCGGATACCAGGCGCGTCGTTGTTGTCTCAGGCAGTAGTGAGGCTGACCGTAAGGTAGCTGGTGGTGCGGCGAGTATTGCGGCGAGTATTGCGGAAGGTTGGCGCGGCAAACTCGAATTCGAGTACACATTTGACATCTCTCTTGAAGCATTGTTGCGGCGGGTCGCCAACTTGCCACCCCAAAGCATCATCCTATTCACCCAATACAACCGTGACACCACAGGGATTGTCACTGTCGCCTATGAGGTTGAGGGAAAGATTGTGAAGGCAGCGAACGCACCGGTGTTCGGGCTCTATGACTTTAATTTGATCAACGGCGGCATGGGCGGCTCAGTTGTCAGCGTCAACGAGTTGGGCCGCAAGACCGCGCAAACCTTGCTTGACCTCTTGCACAACAAATTGGTCCTGAGTTCACCCGTGACCCGGATCGACATGCCCGTCATTCCAATGTTTGATTGGGGCCAGATTCAGCGATGGGGCAGCGATCCCGCTCGCCTTAGCGCGGATAGCGTGTTTGTCAATCGTGTACCGACCATTTGGGAGAATTACCGAAACTATTTGCTTGGTGCTACGGTTTTTATTGCGGCGCAGTCACTCTTGATAGCGGCCTTGCTGGTAAACAGAAGGCGTAGAAGAGCCGCTGAGCTGTTAACAAAAGCTAGCGAACAAAACCTCGCCATTACCTTGCACTCCATCGGTGATGCCGTAATCGCCACCGACTCGGAGGGACGGGTGACGCGGATGAATCCTACCGCCGAACGCCTCTCCGGTTGGACACTGACCGACGCCATGGGCCACCGGCTGACCGAAGTCTTTCGCATCATCAACGCAACAACACGCGCGACCATACCCGACCCGGTGCAATTGGTAATGGAATGCGGGCACGTGGTCGGTCTCGCCAACCACACTGTGCTGCTCGCAAGGAACGGGGCGGAATACCAGATCGCTGACAGTGCTGCCCCCATCCGCAATCCCGAAGGAAAAATCGTTGGCGTGGTGCTGGTATTCAGCGATGTTACGGAGAAATACCGGGCGGAGGATGCGTTGCATCTAACGCGCTTCAGCGTGGAGGCAGCATCCGATGCACTATTTTGGATAACGCCGGACGCCCGGATTGTGGATGTTAATGCGGCGGCATGTCGTACCCTCGGTTATTCCAGGGAGGAGTTGCAGCATCTGAGTGTTCCGGACGTGGATGCGCACTATAACGCTGCGCTTTGGCCGCAACATTTTGCCGAACTTCGGCAACGCGGTTCGATGACGTTTGAGTCCGAGCAACGAACCAGGGACGGACGGCTGTTTCCGGTTGAGATCGTTGCCAATTATGTCAAGTATGGCGACGAAGAACGTAACTGCGCCTTTGTCCGTGACATCACTGAACGCAAATTGGCCGAGATCGAACTCGAAAAACATCGCAATCATCTTGAAGCAATGGTGAAATCGCGCACAGTTGAATTGGCCATTGCCAAGGAGGCAGCAGAAACCGCCAACATTGCCAAGAGCGCCTTCCTGGCAAACATGAGCCACGAAATCCGCACCCCGATGAATGGCATTATCGGGATGGCAAACATCCTGCGTCGGGAAGGTGCTACCAGCAAACAGGAAAAACGCCTCGACGTCATCGACGCCTCTGCACAGCACCTGTTGTCGGTCATTAACAACATCCTTGACATATCGAAGATTGAAGCTGGCAAGTTCACCCTGGATGAAACCCCGATCATCGTCAGCAGCTTGATGGCCAACGTCTGTTCCATCCTTGCCGAACGCGCCAAGGCCAAGAACATCCGCTTGCTGATTGAGGCCGCGCACTTGCCGCACAACCTGATGGGTGACCCTACAAGACTGCAACAGGCACTGCTCAACTACGCCACCAACGCCGTCAAATTCACCGAGCAAGGCACTGTGATGCTGCGCACCATCTTGCAGGAGGAGACCGCCGAATCGCTACGGCTGCGCTTCGAAGTCGCCGACACAGGTATCGGCATAGCGCCGCAATCCTTACCGAGGCTCTTTAGCGCCTTCGAGCAGGCCGACAACTCGATGAACCGCAAATACGGCGGAACCGGACTTGGACTGGCGATTACCAAGCGCCTGGCAGAACTCATGGGTGGTGAAGTCGGCGTTGAGAGTACACCGGGGGTGGGTAGCACCTTCTGGTTTAGCGTGAAGCTTAAGAAGTATCACGAGGCGGCTTTAGCATCAACGCAAGCAGTAGTCGATGCCGAAATGGAGGTTCGGCGACGCTACGCTGGGCAGAGAATACTGGTAGTTGATGACGAGCCTGTAAACCGGGAAATAGCCCTGATTCAGCTTGAAGCAGTCGATATTGTCGCGGACACCGCAGAGGATGGAGCCGAGGCCGTTGCAATGGCACGGAAGAACAGCTACGTGGCCATCTTCATGGACATGCAGATGCCGAAACTGAACGGGTTGGAAGCGACGCAGGAGATACGCCAGCTTGCCGGGTATCGGGACACACCGATCATCGCCATGACCGCCAACGTTTTTGCCGATGACAAAATCCAATGTTTGAATGCAGGCATGAATGACTTCCTGATCAAGCCATTCAATCCAGACGAGTTTTTTGCAACTTTGCTGCGTTCGCTAAGTCGCAGCGCTGGATAGTTCCTGGGGCGATGCCCCAGGCTGGTATGGGGTTGCGCCGTTGGCGCGTGAGGCGCGTGAGGTGCGTAGGTCGTCCGGTATTGGAGGGCCAAAGGCCCGGCTTGATACCAGCCTGGGGCATCGCCCCAGGTATGTTCGTGGCGTATCTCGTGGCGCATCATTTTTTAATAGCTGCTCCCGCTTATCCCATAAGGCTTACAGCCCGATTTGCCATGCAAAAACACCCGATAACGACCCGTTTTTATCCCTCATAGCGGTTTTCGGCGTCACCTTGACCCGTTTTGAAGGGCAAAACACAAGGCAAATCGGGCTGTACGCCTTATGGGATAAGCGGGATAAGCTATGTTTTTTGCTGTCAATCGCCCAGCCGAACGTCGCGTGTATCGGCGACCCGGCGGGCGGATACGAGCATCTGGATCGTCAACGGCGATGGGTCAGGATGCGATACTTGGGGTTGCTTGTGGTCGTGCGGTTGGATTTCCTATCCGCAATTGGCTATCCGTTTCAAATAGTGCGTGTTTACCCTCTCCCATCCTCCATGACCTCTCTTCACCCCCTATGTATGCGTCACCTTATGCGTCACTTGCTGATGCTGAGTCTGCTGTCTGGCACTGCCACGCTCGCAATGGCCGCACCCCAGGTTTCATCGAGCCAACGCACCAACAGTCTGGGCATGCGAATGGCCCACATTCCTGCAGGCGAATTCCTGATGGGTAGCGATGAGTCTGCACAATCCTTGGCCAAGTCCTACCCCCTTATGGAGCCTGAGCGCTTGAGTGACCTGTCCGACGAAGCGCCGGTGCACCGGGTACGCATTACCAAAGACTTCTACATGTCACAGACCGAAGTGACCGTAGGCCAGTTCCGGCGTTTCCTGAAGGCTTCCGGGTATGTCCCCGAGTCGATTGCGGATGGAACGGGAGGTTATGGCTACAACCCCCGCTATGATCCGGCCAAGAGCGAGCGGGGCGATTTGTTTGAAGGCCGCGACCCCCGCTATAGCTGGGCCAATCCCGGCTTTGCGCAAACCGAGCGCCACCCTGTGGTCAACGTGACCTGGAACGATGCCCAGGCCCTGGCCCGGTGGCTCAGCGAGAAAGAGGGTCGCACCTACCGCCTGCCAACCGAAGCCGAGTGGGAGTATGCGGCCCGGGCGGGCACGCGCACCCGCTACCATAATGGCGATGACCCACAAGCCCAGAATAAAGTTGCCAACACGTTTGACGCCGGCGCCAAACGTTTTTGGCCGGGCATGCAAGCGCATGCATTGAAAAAACGCGATGGCTACGCATTTACCGCACCGGTGGGCAGTTTCAAACCCAACGCCTTTGGCCTCTACGATATGCATGGCAATGTGTGGGAGTGGACTAACGACTTGCACGATGCCACTTACTACAGCCACTCGCCCGTCGATGACCCGCAAGGCCCCACCGATGGCTCTGTGTATGTGCGCCGGGGCGGCTCTTGGCACACCTGGGCGCTGTATACGCGCTCGTCGTACCGCAACTGGAATTCGCCACAAACCCGCTACACCCTGGTGGGCATTCGTCTGGTCATGGACGCAAAACCTTAGCGCAACGGAATCATTCCATGAAAACGATGAATTTGCGGCTGGCCATTCACTATGGCCTCACGATCTTCCTGAGCGCATTTCTGCTGTTTCAGGTGCAACCACTGATTGGCAAGATGATCTTGCCCTGGTTTGGCGGCTCGGCGGCAGTGTGGACCACCTGCATGCTGTTTTTCCAATTGGTCCTGCTGCTGGGGTATTTTTATTCGCACTGGGTGGTCCGAACCCTTAGCCCCACGCGCCAAAGTCTGGTGCATGGGACCTTGCTCTTGGTCAGCTTGTTGCTGATTCCGATTGCACCCAGTGTGGACTGGAAGCCCATGGGTGCCGAGAACCCGACGCTGCGGATTTTGGGCTTGCTGACCGTCTCGATCGGCTTGCCCTACTTTGTGCTGTCTACCACCGGGCCACTGCTGCAAGCCTGGTTTGCGCGCGAGCGTTTTGGTCTCGTTCCCTATCGCCTGTTTGCGCTGTCCAATTTTGGTTCCATGTTGGCCCTGTTGGCCTATCCGATTGCGGTCGAGCCGGTATTTCCCACCCTCTGGCAATCGTATCTTTGGTCGGGTCTGTATGCCTGCTTTGTGGCGGCTTGCGGTCTGTTGGCCTGGCGCGGGCGCCATGGCGAGGCTTTGGTGCTGCCCACGCAGGCAGATGGTCCTGCTCCGCACTGGCGCGACAAGCTCTTGTGGGCGGCCCTGGCGGCATGTCCCTCCATTTTGATGGTGGCAGACACCAGCTTTTTAACCACCAACATCGCTCCCATGCCCATGATTTGGGTGGCCCCGCTGGCGCTGTACTTGCTGTCGTTCATCCTGGCCTACGAGCGCCGTGGAATCTACCAACGGCGGATCTACCTGCCGCTGTTGGTCCTCGGGCTCAGCGCACTGGCGTACCTACCCACGCTCAGCATCAATGCCCTGCCCATTTACCTGTCCATGGGCATCAACCTGTCCGCGTTTTTTGTGGCCTGTATGGTCTGCCACGGAGAGCTTTCGCGCCAGCAACCCCACCCCAGCCACCTGACCGGGTACTACCTGATGCTGTCGCTGGGCGGCGTGGTAGGTGGCTTTTTTGTTGGTGTCGTTGCGCCCTATACCTTCAACAGTAATTACGAACTATCCATTGCCATCGTGTTGACCGGGCTGGTCACGGCGATAGCAGTGATTCCCAGAACGCGATTTTCCCGCCCGCTGTGGCGCACCCTGAGCCTGGCGGGCACCGCCACCCTATTGATCGGGCTGAGCTGGCTGCGCATCGACGACCATATCGAGGAGACCCGTGGAGCCGAGGTCACACTACGCAACTTCTACGGCACGCTGCAAGTGTTCAACAACACCGAACGCGGTTCGCGCACCATGTTCCATGGCCAGATCACGCATGGCCGACAATTCACGGCGCCCGACAAGCTGGATATGCCTACCACCTACTACAGCCCGGAGGGAGGAGTGGGCAAAGCCATGCTGATCCTGCGCGCCCAGGGCCGCCCCCTGCGTGTGGGGGTCATCGGACTCGGTGTGGGCACCCTGGTCAGTTATGGCCGCCAGGGCGATTACTTCAGGCTCTACGAAATTGACCCTTTGGTCATCGATATCGCCCACAAAAACTTCAGTTATCTGTCGCGCACGGCAGCTCGCACCGAAATCGTGCTGGGGGACGCCCGACTGCAATTGGAAATGGAACCCGATCAGCAATTTGACCTGCTGGTCGTGGACGCATTCTCAGGCGACTCGGTGCCCGTTCACCTGCTTACCTACGAAGCCTTTGCGCAATTCTTTCGCCACCTCAAGCCCCATGGTGTGCTGGCGGTGCATATCACCAACCGTTTTCTGGACTTGCGCCCCGTGGTACAAACGGCCGCCGAACATTTCGGCACAGAAGTGCGCCTGGTGAATGCGGTCGGTGTTCCAGAAAAATTAGTCCTACGTTCAAGCTGGGCTTTGCTTACCCGTGATGCGGAATTTTTGCGCCACCCCGATCTCAGCAGTGCTATAGTCATCCCAGCCCAGGCCGGGTTTCGCCCATGGAAGGATGATTACAGCAGCATCTTGTCCATCATCCAGTAGCCGCGAGGTGGAAGCCGTGGCGACGCAGGGCCAGCATTAGCAAGGGCCGTGGTCAACCGCCCAGCCACACGTCGAGTGTATGCTGCTGGACCTGTCACACTTCTCACACTTCTCATGGAAAGTTCCTGAATGATTTCGCTGCGCCAGGCCACAAGCAACGCCGTTCCCGCAAGCCGGTTCGCAACGTTAACAGCGTTTCTGACGGTCGTTGCAGGTGTCATGGTGCTGGTCGGATGGGCCTTCGATATAGCCATCCTGAAGAGCATCCTGCCGGGCTGGGTTTCCATGAAGGCGAATACTGCGGTTTGCTTCATCCTGATCGGCGTTGCGCTGTTGTTTGCCGCCAGATTGGCCTCAGTGCCAGATCCACAACGCGCGGCCAGCCTGTTTCGCTTCACACGCGCTTTCAGTGGCCTGGCTGGCCTGATCGGTCTGCTGACCCTGAGTGAATATATCTTCGGCTGGGATCCCGGCATTGACCAATGGTTGTTTATCGAGCCAGCAGGCACAGTCGGCACCTCCAATCCGGGACGGATGGCACCGGAGACGGCTTTTTGCTTTGCGGCGCTGGCGGTGGCGTTATGGCTCAGCGGTTCCGCGTACAAGTCTCGCTTGAAAATCCTTGTGGCGGCGAATGTCAACCTTCTAGTCGCGGCGTTGGCGCTGGCGGCGATGCTGTCATATGCCACGCCGGTTCTGGGTGCCTATGGGTGGTTTGGCTTGACCATCATGGCGATGCACACGGCCATTTTGTTCACGTTGCTGGGCATGTCCGTACTGCGGATATGCTGGATGCCGGATACCTTGGCGTGGGCGTTCGACAGAAAGGCCACAGCGGCATTTCTGTCATGCGTTGCTTTGCTGGCAATCATCGGACTCACCACCAGCCGCGCCCAATTCCAGTTGAAGGCGACGGCGCACAAGATCGCCTACAGCGAAAAGGCGATGGGCAGCAACATGGAGCTGATGCTTGAAGTGCTCGCCGCCCAATCCCATACCCGTGGCTACGTCATCACCGGTGATGAAGGGATGATGGCCAACTACCTTGCAGCCAAGGCCGATAGCTATGCAAAACTGGAGTTGTTGCGCAAACTCGTTGTTGATAACCCGCATGCGCAGCGCGAGTTTGCCAAGATTGAAGTTCCGGCAATAACCCTACTCAATTGGCTCCAACAGGTGATAGACGCCAGACAATCCGGCGTCGGCGCAGATGAACGCAACACCATGGTACGGCACGGCGAAAGCCTGCTGAAGAACCTGACTGACACCGTTGATCAGATTGACATTTCGAATCACCGGCATGTCGAGCAACTGCAGTTGGTCGCGAACAATGTGTCCAACACCTCCTTCCTTATCATCGTCACCGGCACGCTTACCGGCCTGTTGATTGTCCTGACCACGATATTCAAGCTCAATGCGGTTGAAAACGAGCGCAAACGGGCCTTGGCCAAGCTGAAGCACAGCGAACAAAACCTCGCCATTACCTTGCACTCCATCGGTGATGCCGTAATCGTCACCGACCCGGAGGGACGGGTGACGCAGATGAATCCTACCGCCGAACGCCTCTCCGGTTGGACACTGACCGACGCCATGGGCCACCGGTTGACCGAAGTCTTTCGCATCATCAACGCAACAACACGCGTGACCGTACCCGACCCGGTGCAATTGGTAATGGAACGCGGGCAGGTGGTCGGTCTCGCCAACCACACGGTGCTGCTCGCAAGGAGCGGGGAGGAATACCAGATCGCTGACAGTGCTGCCCCCATCCGCAATCCCGAAGGAAAAATCGTTGGCGTGGTGCTGGTATTCAGCGATGTTACGGAGAAATACCGGGCGGAGGATGCGTTGCGTCTAACGCGCTTCAGCGTGGAGGCAGCATCCGATGCACTATTTTGGATAACGCCGGACGCCCGGATTGTGGATGTTAATGCGGCGGCATGTCGTACCCTCGGTTATTCCAGGGAGGAGTTGCAGCATCTGAGTGTTCCGGACGTGGATGCGCACTATAACGCTGCGCTTTGGCCACAACATTTTGCCGAACTTCGGCGACGCGGTTCGATGACGTTTGAGTCCGAACAACGAACCAAGGACGGACGGCTGTTTCCGGTTGAGATCGTTGCCAATTATGTCAAGTATGGCGACGAAGAACGTAACTGCGCCTTTGTCCGTGACATCACAGAGCGCAAGCAAGCCGAAGCCAGGTTCAAAGAATATATGGAGAGCTACCGGGCAGTGACCCAGTCCGCTAACGATGCCATCATAAGTATCGACTCCACCGGAAACATCGTCCGTTGGAATCCGGCATCCGAACGCTTTTTTGGCTATACAGAAGACGAAATCATCGGCCAGGAAATTTCCATGATCGTACCGCAGCATTACCACACGCGGCATCACGAGGGGCTACAGAAACGGGTATCGGACGGCGCTTCACCTCTTGGCGGGAAATCTGTCGAAGTCTCAGGACGGCGCAAGGATGGCAGCGAATTCCCGTTGGAACTGTCAGTAGCACAGTGGAAAACAGAAAAGGGTCTTTTTTTCACCGGCATATTGCGCGACATCACGGAGCGCAAATTGGCCGAGGCCGAACTCGAAAAACATCGCAATCATCTTGAAGCAATGGTGGAATCGCGCACCGTTGAATTGGCCCTTGCCAAGGAAGCCGCAGAAGCCGCCAATCTCGCCAAGAGTGCCTTCCTGGCAAACATGAGCCACGAAATCCGCACCCCGATGAATGGCATTATCGGGATGGCAAACATCCTGCGTCGGGAAGGTGTTACCAGCAAACAGGAAAAACGCCTCGACGTCATCGACGCCTCTGCACAGCACCTGTTGTCGGTCATTAACAACATCCTTGACATATCGAAGATTGAAGCTGGCAAGTTCACCCTGGATGAAACCCCGATCATCGTCAGCAGCTTGATGGCCAACGTCTGCTCCATCCTTTCCGAACGCGCCAAGGCCAAGAACATCCGCTTGCTGATTGAGGCCGAGCACTTGCCGCACAACCTGATGGGTGACCCTACAAGACTGCAACAGGCACTGCTCAACTACGCCACCAACGCCGTCAAATTCACCGAGCAAGGCACCGTACTGCTGCGCACCATCTTGCAGGAGGAGACCGCCGAATCGCTACGGCTGCGCTTCGAAGTCACCGACACAGGTATCGGCATAGCGCCGCAATCCTTACCGAGGCTCTTTAGCGCCTTCGAGCAGGCCGACAACTCGATGAACCGCAAATACGGCGGAACCGGACTTGGACTGGCGATCACCAAGCGCCTGGCAGAACTCATGGGTGGTGAAGTCGGCGTTGAGAGTACACCGGGGGCGGGTAGCACCTTCTGGTTTACCGTGAAGCTTAAGAAGTATCACGGGGCAACTTTCGCTTCAACGGAAGCAGTAGTCGATGCCGAAATGGAGGTTCGGCGACGCTACGCCGGGCAGCGAATTCTGGTAGTTGATGACGAGCCTGTAAACCGGGAAATAGCCCTGATTCAGCTTGAAGCAGTCGATATGGTCGCGGACACCGCAGAGGATGGAGCCGAGGCCGTTGCAATGGCACGGAAGAACAGCTACGTGGCCATCTTCATGGACATGCAGATGCCGAAGCTGAACGGGTTGGAAGCGACGCAGGAGATACGCCAGCTTGCCGGGTATCGTGACACACCGATCATCGCCATGACCGCCAACGTTTTTGCCGATGACAAAATCCAATGTTTGAATGCAGGCATGAATGACTTCCTGATCAAGCCATTCAATCCAGACGAGTTTTTTGCAACTTTGCTGCGTTCGCTAAGTCGCAGCGCTGGATAGTTCCTGGGGCGATGCCCCAGGCTGGTATGGGGTTGCGCCGTTGGCGCGTGAGGTGCGTAGGTCGTCCGGTATTGGAGGGCCAAAGGCCCGGCTTGATACCAGCCTGGGGCATCGCCCCAGGTATGGGCCAGCAGCGTAAAGTTGCGCAGTGGTGTGAAAAAATGCCAGGCTCCTATGGCACAGTGTTGATGCCGATTGCAATCAGTCCAGCAAACTAGCCACCGGGCCGCGCCAGTCAATGCTGGCAAGTTCGGCCTCGCAGTCTGCACCTTCAAACACATACAACTCAAAGCGCGCTGCGGCGTTGCGCCGGTACACCTCCAGACGCGGGGCTTCGGTGTCGAGCAAGGCGTATTCTTTGAGCGATGCCAGCTTTTGCAGGCTGATGAATTTTTGGCCCCGGTCATAGGCTGCCGTTGAGGGCGACAGCACTTCCACAATCAGGCTCGGCTCGCTGATGGCCACCGCCCCCATATCGCTCAAGTCTTTGGCGCTGCACGTCACCACCACATCCGGGTAAAACCAGTGCTCGGTGACGTTCACGGCGACCTTGACATCGCCCGAAAAAACCTTGCAGGGCGTGCCAGTGAGATGGTTTTCAAATGCCAGCGTGCTGCGCAGAGTGGCTCTGTTGTGCCGCAAGGTGCCCCCGGTCATGGCAAACACCTCACCGCGAAAAAAATCGTGTTTGTCCGGTTGTTGTGACTCCCAGTTCAGATAGTCGGATACGGTCAATGTTGGTTGCGCAAGGGGTTCGGCCATGGTATTTCTTTGATTATGGACAGTTTGGGTTATGAGAGGTGAAAAAGGCCAGTTAATCGCAATCCTAACGGAAATCAGCCATCTGGCCATCTGAAGCCGGTTCAGGACAAAGGGTTGTCAGCGTAAACACGAAAAGTGCTGGAAATTGGCCTGTGCCACGTTGCGCCGTTGGCGCGTAAGGCGCGTAGGGCGCGTAGGTCCGGTGTTGGAGGGCCAAAGGCCCGGCTTGATACCAGCCTGGGGCATCGCCCCAGGGCAGGTCGCAAAATTCCCAAAGGGCTGAAAGCCCGCCTCATTTCGTGGCGTATCATTTTTGATAGCGGCTCCCGCACGTTCCATCAGTCTTACAGCCCGATTTGATATGCAAAAATACCCGATAACGGCCCGTTTGTATCCCGCATGGCGGTTTTTGGCATCGCCTTGACCCGTTTTGAAGGGCAAAACAAAAGGCAAATCGGGCTGTACGCCTTATGGGACAAGCGGGGGCAGCTATGTTTTTTGCTGTCAATCGCCCAGCCGCACGTCCAGTGTATCGGCGACCCGGCGGGCGGATACGAGCACCTGGATCGTCAAGGGCGCCAGTATCCGCACCCCACCGGGTTTTCCGGTTCGCACCCGGTGCGCGTCGGACGGGCGCTGGTGCGCCAACCCCGTGCGAGCCCGTGCGAAAAAAACAGGCCGTTTCGATTGCCAGACCGAGGATCGCAATGTGCCAAAATGAGGAATTTGCTGGAAATATTCGATAACGACGAGATAATCAAACCAACGAGTTGGGGCCGCGTTAGCGACCCCGTTATTGCCGCTGAGTGGCTCACATTTTGAAAGTCTCCGGTTTTGCCGGGGGATGTTTATTTAACATGAAAACAAATAAATCAACCATAATTTCGCATATTATTTTGTTATTCGCACTGACTGCTTGCGGTGGCGGCTCAAGCCCCCCTCCGGAAAACGATGTTGTCATGTTTAAAGAATTGGGATATAACCCTATTGAAACACAGACCGGATACCCAAAAACAGAAATTGAAGCACTATCCAATGAACGAGGTATTCTTGCGCAACGTGGAATTTTCGTGAAAATAGAAATGTGCGGCAACTGGAAAGAGTTGCAAACCGAAGTAACTTCAGTACGTTACTCCATTACCGTATCAGAAACTCAAGCAAGTTTAGTTAAATCTATTGGGTACGAAAAATATACTGAAGACGAGAAATGGACTCGGCGTACGTGTCAATGACGCCGATTTCCGGGTGGATTTGTGGCAGGCTCCGGGATACACCCGCTCAGGATCAAAGCGCTCCTGATACAAGAGCTGCTCCCGCTTGTCCCATAAGGCGTACAGCCCGATTTGACATGCAAAAACATCCGATAACGGCCCGTTTGTATCCCGCATGGCGGTTTTTGGCATCGCCTTGACCCGTTTTGAAGGGCAAAACAAAAGGCAAATCGGGCTGTACGCCTTATGGGACAAGCGGGTACAGCTATGTTTTGTGCGCCCAGCATGGGCGTGTTCCTGCGGGTGAAAGTCCCGCCGTAAGTTGGTCATGACGAACGAAGTGAAGCGCAACTGCATGAGGGTGACCGAGTGTGGGAAGGAAGCGTGGAGCGTAAATTGCGAGCCGATGGACAAAAACCGGATAGAAGGCGACGTACAGCAGGGCGAGCAGGCAAAAATCTGCAAAGCTCTTGTGACCAAAGTCTGTGTGGCGTAAATCCGGCGGTTGTGCAATGAAGGAATGCGGACCCTTACCTGGGGAGATCTCGCCTCATGCCTGAAAGGGTGACAGTGCAAGCTGGAGCGAGAAGTCAGCAGAGGCCGTAGTAGTCCGAGGCGAAACCCGCTGTGGAGAAGACCGAAGGCGAAGGGCCAAACGAGAAGGAGTGTTAAAGGACATGTCGATGTTAAAGGTCATGCGTCAGATGCCCACGCAAGTGGGGCGGGTAAGCGTAGCGCAAGGTGAAACCAAGCGTGATCTTGCCAGCGACGAAACCTGCGGCCCGCGTCATGAAACCCAAGACACAGGAATGATGCCAAAGCAACGGGAGTTTTCGCTTCTTGTTGCAGAATTCATCTAACCTCAACTTCTTGAACCGCCCGGTGCGGACCCGCATGCCGGGTGGTGTGGCAGGGGTGCAGTCAGCGATGACTGCCCCCTATGCCGATTTGCTGTCAATCGCCCAGCCGCACGTCCAGTGTATCGGCGACCCTGCGAGCGCAGACGAGCACCTGGATCGTCAAGGGCGCCAGTATCCGCACCCCACCGGGTTTTCCGGTTCGCACCCGGTGCGCGTCGGACGGGCGCTGGTGCGCCAACCCCGTGCGAGCCCGTGCGAAAAAAACAGGCCGTTTCGATTGCCAGACCGAGGATCGCAATGTGCCAAAATGAGGAATTTGCCGGAAATATTCGATAACGACGAGATAATCAAACCAACGAGTTGGGGCCGCGTTAGCGACCCCGTTATTGCCGCTGAGTGGCTCACATTTTGAAATGTCTCCGGTTTTGCCGGGGGATGTTTATTTAACATGAAAACAAATAAATTAACCATAATTTTGCATATTATTTTGTTGCTCGCACTGACTGCTTGCGGTGGCGGCTCAAGCACCCCTCCGGAAAACGATTTTGTCATGTTAAAATTATTGAGATATAATGACACCGTTGAAGCACAGTTCGGAGACCAAAAATCAGAAAATGAAGCACTATCAAATGAACGAGGTATTCTTGCGCAACGCGGAATTTTCGTGAAAATAGAAATGTGCGGCGACCGGAAAGAACCACACATCGGATTTACATTTGGTCACTTCATTACCGTATCAGAAACTCAAGCAAGTTTAGTTAAATCTATTGGGTACGAAAAATATACTGAAGACGGGAAATGGACTCTGCGTACGTGTAGATGACGTCGATTTCTGGGTGGATTTGTGACAGGCTCCGGGATACACCCATTCGGAATCAAAGTGCTCCTGATACAAGAGCTGCTCCCGCTTGTCCCATAAGCCTTTCAGGCCGATTTGCCATGCAAAAACACCCGATAACGGCCCGTTTGTATCCCGCATGGCGGTTTCTGGCATCGCCTTGACCCGTTTTGAAGGGCAAAACACAAGGAAAATCGGGCTGTACGCCTTGTGGAATGTGCGGGGAAGGCTATCAATTGGCGAGGTGCGTAGTTCCTGGGGCGATGCCCCAGGCTGGTATGGAGTTGCGCCGTTGGCGCGTAAGGCACGTAGGGCGCGTAGGTCCGGTATTGGAGGGCCAAAGGCCCGGCTTGATACCAGCCTGGGGCATCGCCCCAGGTATGCAGGTCGCAAAATTCCCAAAGGGCTGAAAGCCCGCCTCATTTCGTGGCGTATCATTTTTTGATAGCGGCTCCCGCACGTTCCATAAGCCTTGCAGCCCGATTTGACATGCAAAAACACCCGATGACTGCCCGTTTGTATCCCGCATGGCGGGTTTTGGCATCGCCTTGACCTGTTTTGAAGGGCAAAATACAAGGCAAATCGGGCTGTACGCCTTATGGGACAAGCGGGGACAGCTATGTTTTTTGCTGTCAATCGCCCAGCCGCACGTCCAGTGTATCGGCGACCCTGCGAGCGCAGACGAGCATCTGGATCGTCAAGGGCGCCAGTATCCGCACCCCACCGGGTTTTCCGGTTCGCACCCGGTGCGCGTCGTCCAGGCGTTTCCACTGCACAAAGAAGTGCTCGGTAAAGCGCAGCATCAGGGCCAGTTGCAGGGCCAGCCGGTCTGTTCTTATTCCTAAGCGTTGGAGCGGCAGGAGCAGCTGCTCAAAAACATGCAGCAAGTCGTTGGAGCGGGTTGTCAAGGTCAGGGAAATACCCAGCAGCGCCGCACTGAGCAAGCGGGTGGCGCTGACCACACCCAGCATCGCCTGGCCCAGGAGGGTGTGCAGTGCCACGACCAGCAGCCCGGCAACCACGAGAGAAACAATCAGCTTGCGGGCCGCAAGGCAGGCGCGGCCCAGCGACAGGAACATCCCGCAGCACGCCGCAGCGCTGAGGAACAGCGTGGTGGTACTTTGCGTCAGAAACAGGAAAGTGCCCAGCACGCCCAGCAGAATCAACTTGACGGCAGCCGGGACCGCATGCATCCAGGTTCGGTGTTCAGAGTAGAGGCTTCCCATATCCCAATGTCCTGTTGGTGGTGCGCTGCGCAACATCCGTTTCGTAGGCCGCGCACACTTCGCGGCCCAGGCCATCGGCACGCACCTGTCCCTTGTCGAGCCAGATCACGCGCGCAAAGTCGCGCACGTGGTCCAGCAGGTGTGTGGAGAGGATGATTTGCTGCGCGGCATTGGCAATTTCCTGGCTGAGAAGGACTCTGCCTGGCAGGTCCAGGCTGGAAAACGGCTCATCCAGTAGCAGCACGTGGGGGGATGCAATGAGCAATGCCAGCCAGCAGACATGCTGGCGCTGCCCCTGGCTCAAGCTTCCGATGGTGCGACCGGCCCAATGCTCCAGGCCACGCGCAGCCAGAAATTCGTGCGTGCGTACACGCGCAGCACGCCGTGACAGGTGCATGGCGTGCAGGCTGAACGCCAGTTCTTCTTCCACCGTTGGGAAAATGATCTGGTCTTCCGGGTTCTGAAACAGCATGCCGACCGACTGGGCGCGCTGCGGGTTGGCCTGGCGTACATCGTAACCACGGACCAGCACCGCGCCGGATTGCGGTGTGTCCAGACCACAGAGCAGGCGAAAGAGGCTGCTCTTGCCCGCACCGTTGTCGCCAATCAGCCCGATGCGCGCCTCGTCGAGTTGCAGTGTGAGATGATCAAACACCGTGGTCGTGCCGCGAACCAGGGTCACATCCCGGATACTGATTGCAATAGGATTTGTAACAGGATTTGTAATAGGGTTTGTAACGATCATGCACCAGGAAAAACAACACTATTCCATGACCACCCTTGCCGACTTTGTTGGCACAAGCCTGGGGGTGTCCCAGTGGATGCCGATTACCCAGGAACTGGTTAACGCATTCGCACACTGCACGGGCGATTATCAGTGGATTCACCTCGATGTCGAGCGCTCCAACAGGGAAAGCCCGTTTGGCGGGACTGTTGCGCATGGCTATCTGTTGCTGTCGCTGGTGTCGAAATTCGCCATGGAAATTGGCGTGGTGCCAGCGGATGCCGCTGTGGCCATCAGCTACGGTCTGGACAAGGTGCGGTTTTTAAGCCCCGTCAAAGTGGGTGCGCGGGTGCGCGCTGAAGTGACGCTGATACATGTGACCGATCATGGCCAGGGTCGCTATCTGATCAAAACCAGGAACACCATAGAAATAGAGGGGCAGAGTCGGCCCGCACTGATTGCCGTAGCACAGGCGCTACTGACCAGTTGACACAAGATGAGAATGATTCGCATCTGTTGTATACTGCGGCCACCCGATAACTCTGTTTAACTCTTCTTTTTCACACCATGCGACTACCATTTTTTGCCACTGTCTTGAGCACCACCCTGGGTTTTTACGGGCTTGCACACGCCCAGAACCAGGAGTTGAACCTGTATTCAGCGCGCCATTACCCCACCGACGAAGCCTTGTACAGTGGCTTTACCCAGGCCACCGGGATCAAGATCAACCGGGTGGATGCGGACGACGCCGGTATTCTGGCCCGGCTGCGTGCTGAAGGGGCGGCATCACCCGCCGATGTGATTTTGCTGGTCGATGCGTCGCGCCTGTGGCGTGCGGATGTGGATGGCTTGTTCCAGCCGGTGCGCTCCAAGGTGCTGAACGATGCGGTGCCTGCACATCTGCGCTCCCGACAGTCCGATGTTGGCGGCTTCGCCTGGTTTGGCCTGTCCACCCGTGCCCGTATCGTGGTGTACGACAAGGACAAGGTGCAAAAGTCCGACGTGGACACCTACGAAAAGCTGGCTGATCCGAGCAACAAGGGCAAGCTGTGTATGCGCAGTGGCTCCCACCCGTACAACCTGAGTTTGTTTGGCGCCATGCTCGAACATCTGGGGGAGCAGAAGACGCAAGCCTGGTTGCAAGGGTTGGTCGCCAATATGGCGCGTGCGCCCAAGGGGGGGGATACCGACCAGATCAAGGGTGTGGCCAGTGGTGAATGTGGCATCGCCGTCACCAACAGCTACTATCTGGCGCGCCTGATGCGCTCCAGCAAACCGGAAGAACGTGCCATTGCGGATAAAGTCGGCGTTGTGTTTCCCAACCAGTCCAGCTGGGGTACGCACATGAATGTGGCGGGCGGCGGTGTGGCCCGCCATGCCAAGAACCGTGACAACGCAGTGAAATTCCTCGAATACCTGGTCAGTCCGGCTGCGCAAAACCATTTTGCCAACGGCAACAACGAATGGCCCGTGGCCAAGGGCGTGAAACTGGACAACCCGGCCCTGCAGGCCATGAGTGGTGGCGACTTCAAGAGCGAGCTGCTGCCCATCAGTGCCGTGGGCATGAACCAGGCCATGGTGCAGCAAATGCTGGACCGGGTAGACTTTAAATAAACGACGAACGGTTAAGGGTTAGCGGTTAACGGTTAACGGTTAACGGTTAACGGTTAACGGTTAGCGCGCACGCAGCGTGCGGCTGATGACGATGACCGGCAGCAGCCCGACGAGCACCAGGGCCAAAGAGGGCAGGGCGGCTTCACCCAGGCGCTCGTCGCGGGCGAGCTGGTAGGCCATCACCGCCAGGGTGTCGCTGTTGAAGGGGCGCAGTACCAGGGTGGCGGGCAACTCCTTCATCACGTCAACAAACACCAGTAACGCAGCGGCTGCGGTGGTGCGGCGCAGCAAGGGGCCATGCACCCGCGTCAGCAAGGGCCAGCCGTCGCAACCCAGCAGGCGTGCGCTTTCATCCAGACTGCGGGGAATGCGGCTATAGCCACTTTGCACGGGTTGCAGCGCAACGGCGGTAAAACGCACCAGATAGGCCCACACCAGCCCCACGCTGCTGGCCGTCAGCAGCGCGCCCAGGGGGCTTTGGGGTATCCAGTTTTGCAGCCAGCCCACCGGCAGCAACAAACCCACCACCACAACGGCGCCGGGAACGGCATAGCCCAGACCAATACCGCCCACCAGGAGGGAGGAGGTACGCCCAGGGCGCACGCGGTACAGCAGCCCCAAGGCCACCGCTATCGTGGTGGCGAGCACCGCCGTCAGGCTGGCTAGACGCAGGCTGTTCCAGGTCCAGGCATAAAACGGCGCCAGCTGCAGCTCGTCCCAGCTGCCCCAAAGCGGGCGCAGCATGAACAGCACGGGTAACACAAAACCCGCCAGCAGCGGCAGGCTGCACAGCGTCCAGGCAGCCCACGTCAGCCGGGTGCCCAGTATGCGGGTGTGCGCGGCGCTGGTGCGTCCGGTGATCTGGCGGGCGCTGTAGCGCATGCGTTTTTGCGCCCGGCGTTCGATGTGCAACAGCAAGGCGACCAGGGCCAGCAGCACACAGGACAGTTGCGCGGCGGCGTAGCGGTCATCCAGCGCCAGCCACGCCTTGTAAATGCCGGCGGTGAAGCTTTGCACGCCAAAATAGCTTGTCACGCCATAGTCGGCCAGGGTTTCCATCAGCGCCAGCGCCACGCCAGCGGCAATCGCCGGGCGGGCCATCGGCAAGGCAATGGTCCACAGACGCCGACGCAGCGATGCGCCCAGCAAGGCGGCGGCTTCCAGCAAGGAGACGGCACGCTCGCTCAGGGCCGTGCGCGCCAGCAGGTACACATACGGGTACAGCGTGAAGGTAAAAACCCAGATGGCCCCGCCCAGATTGCGCACCTCGGGAAACACGCGCCCTTGCAGCCCCAGACCCGCACGCAGCATGGTTTGCAAGGGGCCGGAATATTGCAGAAAGTCGGTATAGGCATAGGCGACGACATAGGGCGGCACGGCCAGCGGCAGCAGCAGCGCCCATTCAAAGAAGCGCCGCCCCGGAAAATCACATACCGTGACCGCCAGCGCCGTGGTTGTGCCTACCAGCGCGACGCCCACACCAACTGCCAGGCACAGCCATACCGAGGTCAGGGTGTAGCGTGGCAAAACCGTCTCCACCATGGCCAGCAGGGTTTGCACGCCCGCAGCGTCAAGCAGGAACCAGGAAGCCAGCAAGGCCAGCAGCGGCCACAGCAGCAAGAGTCCCACTGCCGTCAAGACCCAGGACGCGCGTTGCAAGGGGGCGGGAAGGGGCGGGGGCGCTTGGGAGGATGGCATATGAGAATTGTATGCAACTAGAATCCTCGCATGTCCTTGCACGTCAATCAGCTTTGCGTTCGATACCCCGGCTGCGCACACCCGGCGGTGCAATCGGTGTCGTTTGCCCTGCATACCGGCGATATCGGGGTGCTGATCGGTCCTTCGGGTTGTGGAAAAACCACCTTGCTGCGCGCCATTGCCGGGCTGGAACCCATTGAAGCGGGCGATGTCGTGCTGGATGCGCAGCGCCTCGGCGGAGCAGGCGCCCAATTGCCTGCCAGGCAGCGGCGCGTGGGCATGGTGTTTCAGGACTATGCGCTGTTTCCCCACCTCACCGTCGAGAAAAACGTGGCCTTTGGCTTGCAATCACTGGCCCCCACAGCGGCGCGCGCACGGGTGAGCGAGTGCCTGGAGCGGGTGGGGCTTGCGGACTTGCGCCAGCGTTTCCCGCACGAACTCTCCGGCGGGCAGCAGCAACGGGTCGCCTTGGCGCGCGCGCTGGCGCCAGAGCCACGCCTGCTGCTGCTGGACGAGCCATTTTCCAATCTGGATGTGGATTTGCGTGAACGCCTGGCCTATGAGGTGCGCGACATTCTCAAGGCCGCCGGTACCACGGCGCTGTGCGTGACCCACGACCAACTGGAGGCCTTCGCCATTGGAGACTCCATTGGCGTGATGCACGCCGGGTGTTTGCACCAGTGGGACGACGCCTTTGCGCTCTACCACCGCCCGGTCACGCGCTTTGTGGCCGAATTCATCGGCCACGGCGTGTTTCTGCCCGCACGTCTGGTGCCCGACGGCGCTGGTGTGGCCGTGGCAACGCCGGTGGGCACGCTACGCGACCCGCAGGAATGCCCCTTGCCCGATGCCTATGCGGGCGGGGTGTGTGATCTGCTGCTGCGCGCTGATGACATCGTGCACGACGACCTCGCCCCCACCAAGGCCACGATCATGCGCCGTGCATTCCGGGGTGCAGAGTTTCTCTATACATTGCTGCTCGATAGTGGGCATACCGTGCTGGCGCTGGTACCCTCGCACCACAACCACGCGATTGGTGACCGCATCGGCATTCGCGTCGAAGTGGACCACGTGGTCGCGTTTGCCAAGGATGCCTGATATACCTGATGGGGGTTGCGGTGCGGGGGCGGTGTGTATCTTTGCTCTTGATTAAATAGCTGTCCCCGCACGTTCTATAAGGTCTGCAGCCTGTTTTTACCCGAATTCCAATCCAACTGCCAATGGCACAGCCGCCAAAGGTAAACTCCAGCGCACCAATTTTCCGGGAGAAGTCCAGATGCACCGCATGCGCCCACATCCTGCCATATCCGCCACAAGGTTCGTTCTACCTTGGCTGCTGGCACTGCTGCTGCTTTTAAGCGCCCCCTTTGCTATTGCAAAAACTTACGTCGATAACGCTGACGGCACCGTGACAGACCCCAGCACCGGCCTGACCTGGATGCGCTGCGTCGTGGGGATGGCGTGGACGGGCAGCAGCTGCAGCGGCATAGCCAATGACTACTACGCCCACTACGACGCCAGCGTCTACAACGCACTGAACGGTACCACGTTTGCGGGCCACAGCGACTGGCGTTTGCCCAATATCCGCGAGTTGCAAACGATCGTGGATCGGACGGTTGCTAACCCGGCAGTTGACAGCGCCATGTTTCCAGTTCTTGCGACTGGTTTGTCGCTTGTTTCAGGAACGTTTACAAGCGACACGACCAGTACCACCCGTACCACCGATACCGTGCCGTGGATTGTCGATTTTTACTTCAGAACATCCTATCCAGATAATAGCGCCACTGACCAAGTTGCCCTCCCTCGCAGGGTTCTGCTGGTGCGCGGTGGAGAGTCTTCTGGTTCTCTGCTGAGCATTGCGCGCCCGACCAGTGACTACGTGGACCATGGCGATGGCACGGTGACGCATACGCCGACCAATCTGACATGGAAGCGTTGTGCCGAGGGCCAGACCTGGACGGGCAGCACCTGTAGTGGCGAGGCGCTGCGCCATGACTTTGACCAGGCCAATGCGCTGACTGGCACAACGTCGTTTGCGGGAATGAGCGACTGGCGCTTGCCCACCGAAGACGAGTTATTGAGTCTGGTGGATTACAGCAGCTATGGCACAACGACCAATACCAGCATTTTTCCTGTGGCACCCAGTTTGGGTTTTTGGTCCAGTTCACCAACAATGGAGGGCGTTGCGTGGCTGGTTCGCTTCGACGAGGGCGGAAAGGCTTCCTTCAGCTATCGGGGCGAAGGCAACGCGGTTCGGCTTGTGCGTGGCGGGCCGTCCTGGGGTGCGACAGAGCCTGTCTGCACCCTTTCTGCCTCCCCGTCAGCGCCTGTGGTCGCTGCGGGCACCCGCGTCGCATTGGTGGCCTCTTGCACCCCGGCAGCAACCCGGTATACCTGGAGTGACAACGCCTGCCCCGGCGCCACAGGCTCCATATGCACGCTCACACCTGCGGCCACGGCCAGCTACAGCGTGCAGGGCGTCAATGCACTAACGGCAAAAAGTGCGGCCGCCAGTGTGACAGTGACGGTGGCAACACCTCCCGCCAGCACATTACAAGCCAACGCCGATGGCACGGTAAGCGACACCAAAACGGGTCTTGTCTGGATGCGCTGCGCCGTGGGGATGCGCTGGACGGGCAGCACCTGCACCGGCACCGCCAGCACCTACACCTTCGACCAGACCCGCAGGCTGACTGATGCGGTGACATTTGCGGGCCAGAGTGATTGGCGCATACCCACTATCCGCGAGCTGCAGACCATAGTGAACGGCCCGACTCTCAACACGGCCATTGACACCACTGTGTTCTCCAATACACCCCATACACCCTTTTGGTCGGGTACTGCTGATGCGCGCTTGAACCTGGACTGGGCGTGGGCCGTTGATTTCTTCAATGGTTACACCTACGAAACATACAGTCATTCCAGTTATTCCGATTATTTCTATGCCCTTCGACTGGTGCGTGGTGGAGAGTCTGCGGGTTCCTTGCTGGACATCAGGCGCCCGACCAGCGATTACGTGGACCATGGTGATGGCACAGTGACGCATACACCGACCAATCTGACGTGGAAGCGTTGCGCGCAGGGCCAGACCTGGACGGGCAGCACCTGCAGCGGCACAGCCAGCACCTACACCTTTAACCAGGCCTATGCCCTGAATGGCACAACGGCGTTTGCGGACGCAAGCGACTGGCGCGTGCCCACCTTGGATGAGCTGTCGAGCCTGGTTGATTTCAGCATCGCCCACCCTGGCCCGACGATCAACAGCACCATCTTCCCTGCGGTATCGAATGAATATTTCTGGTCAAGTTTGCCAGGCGTATCACCCAATTCGTGGGCTGTTAACTTCTTCTCTGGCCGCACCATGGGCCGTGCCACGTACGAGAAATTCGCCGTCCGGCTGGTACGCGGTGGAAAGTCTTTTGCGGCAGTGGCACCCAACTGCGTCCTTTCTGCCGCCCCTGTGGTGCTTGCCGCAGGAGCCAGCACAACATTGACGGCCCGCTGCACGCCAGAGGCCACGTCCTACACCTGGACCAATACCAATACCAATAGCGGCTTTGGCAGCACCACGGCCAGCGGCACGGTGTCGCCCACGGCGACCACGCGCTACAGCGTGGTGGGCAGCAACGCAGCGGGCAGTGGCCTGGCGGCCACGGCAGAGGTCTATGTCTGCAACACGCCACCGCTGCAAAACTATTCCGGCCTGGTATTGAGCGGAAACGTGCACGGTGACCAGATAGCCGGTGCCATGGGCAATGACACGGTGGACGGCCTGGCTGGTGTCGATACTGTGATTTACAACTGCAACCGCTCCAACTTCAGCTTGACCAGGACCGCAGCGGGCTGGACGGTCAACTCACAAGCAGAAGGGCAGGATACTCTGAGCAACGTCGAGCGCCTGCGCTTTGGCGATGAAACGCTGGCGCTGGACATCAGCGGCAATGCGGGCCAAGCCTACCGGCTCTACCAGGCCGCATTCGACCGCAAGCCTGACAATGACGGGTTGAAGTATTGGATCGGCCATCTGGATGCGGGCATTGGCCTGCAGGAAGTGGCCGCGCGCTTCATCGACAGCGACGAGTTCCGGCGCCTGTACGGCACCAACCCGAGCCATGCGGACTTCCTGACCCGGCTCTACAACAACGTGCTGCACAGCACGCCGGACGCGGGCGGCTATGCCTGGTGGCTGGATCAGCTCAACACAGGTGCGCACACCCGGACGACGGTACTCATGGGATTCTCCGAGTCCCCCGAGAACCAGGCCAGCGTGCTGGGCGTCATTTTGAACGGGATTGACTTGTTGAATTGAAGGGGGAGAAATGCTTTTAATTTGATAGCTGCTCCCGCACGTTCTACGGTGCCTGCAGCCGTCAATGGCTCGACTCCCACGGATTGAAAATGGCCACGCCTGTTGGCTGAAAGTCGGCCACGTTGCGCGTGACTACTGTCATGCCATGCACAAGAGCCGTCGCCGCAATGAGCGCGTCACGCTCGCCGCGTTTGTCGCGTTTGTCGGGTATGTGCAGCCGGGCGCAGCGTTGCGCCACGGCGGTATCGACGGGCAGCGTTCGCCTGGAGAACTCCGGCAATACGTGTTGATCCAGCCATGCGCGCAGTATGGCCCCCTGGGTGGCGTCCTTGCGCTCAATCGACAAAACGCCAAGTTCCAGCTCCATGATGGTGATGGCGGACACAAAGAACGCGAACCGCAGCCGCCCTAGCGTGGACTGAGTAGCAGAACTTGCGACTTTGGCAGTAGCTTTTTGAAACCTTTGTCAAACGTCACCACCACGGCACCTGTGGCTAGTGCATGGCTTGCCAGCCAGACGTCGGGCACATCGTTACCAGACAGTTGCTGGCGCGCAATCAAGGCTTTAAATGGCTCCCAGGTTTGCGCTTCACTCACGGTGATTTGCAGCACCTCCAGCAATGCGGAGATGTAGGCCAGCGCTTCGTCAGGGGAGTTGGGTGGATTCATGATCCTGGTGTGGGTCACAATCCGCAAAAAACCCGACACCACCAGCATGGGCAAGGCAAGTTTGCATTCGCCATTGCGTGCATCCAGGGCCGCTTGCGCCAACCAGGTTTTTGCCGCAGCATGGGTACTGTGGTCCTCACGTGCGCAAGCGATCAGTACATTGATATCCGGAAAATACGATTTCAAGATGACAAACCATCCGCTGCGTCGTACAGGCTTTTGTTGGACAACGGGTCAATGCCGGGGCGCATGCCATGCCCGTTCTTGCCAGGTAAGGTCGGCAACTCGATTGCAGCCAGGTTGGCGCGAGGTGCACCCTGCACAGGCTGCAAGCGCATGCGCAAACCCTCTTCAATCAGCTTTGTGAGTGTCGTTCGTTGCTGCGCCGCGAAGGCTTTGGCTTCATAAAGCAGTGCGTCGTGAATGTTGAGCGTGGTTTTCATGAAGAAATTTTAGTACAGACTTCTGTATGAATTTGACATATGACAAAGCACATGACAAAGCACATAAATCCGCTGAAACACTCTCTTTTTTTCCGTAGCACCACCGCAGCCAGCCCCGTGGTGATTGCGGCGTGCGGATCGGCCAGACAACGGTGCTCATGGGCTTTTCCGAGTCCCCCGAGAACCAGGCCAGCGTGCTGGGTACCATTCTGAGTGGCATTGACTTGCTGAATTGAAGGGGAGAAATACTTTCAATTTGATAGCTTCTCCCGCACGTTCTACGGGCGCTATCTGGCAGTGCGTTTGCTTGCCTGATCGCTCTTTTCCTTTTCCCGCGCTGCAGCTTTTCTGGCATCGGCTTCGGCGCGTGCCTGGATTGCTGCGTCCTTGGTGGCGTGCTTGATATACAGGCGGTGCTCGGCGCGCGCGATGGCTTCCTGGCGCGCATGCTCTTGTTTGATGGTTCGCGCGGCAGCAGCTTTGGCCTTGGTCTGGGTCTTTTGTTCCGGGGTATTGTGGTCCTGGATGTCCATCAAAACGCCACCTTCGCACGGTGTTTCGCTGTATGTGGAGCCGCATCGGTAGACATTTTGCCCCCAACCGCTCATGGGTAAAGCGCATGCAGCTACTATAAGCATAGCAATCGGGAAATGCTTCTTCATGGCTGTTTTTCCGTTGTGACGGGATTGGCGGGATTGGCGGGGGCTTGCACGGCGTGTGGTCGTGGCGGTTTGCTGGTGTGGATGAGCAAGGTGGCCTTGTTCATGTCGTCGGCCAGCAGGGCAGGAAGTGCCTTGAGCGTGCGGTCGATGCACTGATCAATGGCAATACGGTCGTCGAGCAGGGGTTTTTTCAGGACCCAGGAAATGACTTCGGCCTTGTTGCCGGGGTGTCCGATGCCCAGACGCAAGCGCCAGTAGGCATCGGTTCCGAGCTGGGCATGGATGTCGCGCAGGCCGTTGTGGCCCGCGTGGCTGCCGCCTTGCTTGAGCTTGGCCTGACCGGGTGCGATGTCGAGTTCGTCATGGACCACCAGGATTTCCTGCGGGGCAATCTTGAAGAATCTGGCCAGGGCGGCTACCGACTTGCCCGACAGGTTCATAAAGGTCTGGGGTTGCAGTAGCCAGATGCTGTGGCCATGCACATTGCCTCTGGCCACCAGGCCATGAAAGCCGCGCTCCGGGGTCCAGCCCAGCTTGAGTTCACGCGCCAGGGCTTCGACCCACCAGGCGCCGGCGTTGTGGCGTGTGGCTTCATATTCCGGCCCGGGATTTCCCAGGCCAACAAACAGTTTCATCATGCAACACCTTGGAATACTTGGAATACCTTGGGATGAAAACGCAAACGGCCCACCGAGGTGGGCCGTTTGCAGCGCCGGTGGCAATTGTGCCCCAGATTCTTTTGGCTTACTTCTTGGCTGCCGGTTTTGCGGCTGGCTTGGCGGCGGCTGGTTTGGCTGCGGGAGCTGCCTTGCCGCCCTTGGCCGGGGCAGCGGCGGGTGCTGGTGCTGCGCCCGCTTCGCCTTCGGCTGACGTCTCGGCTGCAGCAACCGGGACTACCGCGACAACAACCGGGTTGCCCTTGCCGCGCGTGACGGCGCTGACGCCCTTGGGCAGCACAATGTCGCTCAGTAGCAGGGACTTGCCTTTTTTCAGGCCGCTGAGGTCCACGTTGATGAATTCCGGCAAGTCGGTGGGCAGGCACAGCACGTCGATTTCGGTCATGACGTGGCTGGCAATGCAGCCATCGGTCTTGACCGCTGGCGATAACTCATCACCGCTGAAGTGCAGTGGCACTTTCATGTGCAGCTTGGTGGTGGCATCGACGTGCTGGAAGTCGATGTGCAAAACCAGTTGCTTGTAGGGGTGCATCTGTACGTCACGCAACAACACCCGATGCTCCTTGCCACCTAGCTCCATGTCCAGGATGGAGGCGTGGAAAGACTCATTCTTGAGGGTATGCCACAAGGCATTGTGGTCCAGTTCGATCAACAAAGGTGCACCACTGCCACCGTAAACGATGCCGGGGGTGCGGCCCGTATGACGGAGACGGCGGCTCGCACCCGTCCCCTGCTTGGTGCGCTCAAAAGCGACAAATTTCATAAACATTCACTCCAGATGAAGTCCACCGCGACCAGTGTGACTCCGGTTAAAAAAAACGCCTGCCGCCTTGATTACATTCATTGCGGGCTGTGCGTTTGCTGCATTGCTTCGACCAGAAAATTCAGAATAGATTTTCCTGGTCCGAGAACAAACTCATGACCGACTCTCCCTTGGCAATGCGCTGAATGGTTTCTGCAATCAGCGGCGCTGCAGAGAGTTGACGGATTTTTTGACAATTCCGGGCCGAAGGACTCAGCGGAATGGTATTGGTCACCACGACTTCATCGAGTGCATCACCGTGCGCGATGCGCTCAATGGCCGGGCCGGAAAAGATGGCGTGTGTGCAGTAGGCGTAGACCTTTTGGGCGCCACGCTGCTTGAGCACTTCGGCGGCCTTGACCAGCGTGCCGGCGGTGTCGATCATGTCGTCGATGATGACGCAGTTGCGCCCATCAATTTCGCCAATGACGTGCATGACTTCGCTGACATTGGGCCGGGGACGGCGTTTGTCGATGATGGCCAGGTCGCAGTCGAGCTGCTTGGCCATGGCGCGCGCGCGCACCACGCCGCCCACATCGGGCGAAACCACGATCAGATCCTTGTAATTCTGCTGGCGTAAATCTCCCAGCAGCAAGGGGGAACCATAAATATTGTCAACAGGAATATCGAAAAAACCCTGAATCTGGTCGGCGTGCAAGTCCATGGTCAGGACACGCGCCACGCCCACGGTTTGCAACATGTTGGCGATCACCTTGGCCGTGATCGGTACCCGTGTCGAGCGTGGACGGCGGTCCTGCCGGGCGTAACCAAAATAGGGGATGACGGCACTGATGCGCTCAGCCGAGGCGCGTTTGAGCGCATCGACCATGATGAGCAACTCCATCAGGTTGTCATTGGTCGGAAAGCAGGTGCTTTGCACCACAAAAACATCGCGGGCGCGCACGTTCTGGTTGATCTCGACCGTCACCTCGCCATCGGAATAGCGGCCAACCTTGGCGGCTCCCAGCGAAGTCCCCAGATCATGGGCGATTTGCTGCGCCAGGGAAGGGTTAGCATTCCCGGTGAAAATCATGAAATCGGGGGGGATTGGTGCCTGCATGCGGATTCCAGCAAAGAGAGTGGGTTGACAGGTACGTTGTGCATGCCGTCAACAGACTTATAGACTTATGGGCTTAAGGACTTACATTACAGATTTGGCAGGGGAGGAAGGATTCGAACCTTCGCATGCTGGAATCAAAATCCAGTGCCTTAACCAACTTGGCGACTCCCCTACACAGGTCGGCGGCTACGAGCCACCCACCGAAAAACCATCGTTGCCTGCCCAACCCGCCAGGGGGTGAACAGCCAGACTACCGCAAACACGAACCTGCATGGCCTCAGGCGCGACAGGCACATCCACTTCCTGCATTTCCGGCGGCAGTTGCGCAAACACCGCACTTCCAGAACCCGTCATCCTCGGGGCCAGTCCCAGCGACCTCAGCCAAGCTAGGGCTTGAGCAACGTCCGGGCATAGCCTTTGGGCAACCACCTGCAAGTCGTTTCGGCCATAAGTCGCGAGAGCGGTTACATTGCCGAGTGCGTGTGCAACGAAGCGGCGCAGTATAACAGGCTTGGTATTGCGTTTAAGCGCCGGGTCCGAAAAAATGCGCTTTGTTTCTAACCCTGCGTCGGGCTTTACCACTACAAAACGCGCATCACGCGCATTTTGCGCCTGGGGCAGCTCCATTGGCGTGATTTGCTCGCCAATGCCTTCCACCCAGGCGTGACCGCCACTGAGGAAAAAAGGGACATCGGCGCCCAGCGCCAGTCCTATGCGTGCAAGCTCGGGCAGAGCCAGATTGAGATTCCACAAGCGGTTGAGCGCCAGCAGGGTTGAGGCCGCGTCCGATGACCCGCCGCCCATCCCGGCCTGGGCCGGGATGTTTTTCTGGATGCCGATATGCACACCCAAAGGGCACTGGCTCGTCCGTTGCAAGGCGCGGGCGGCACGCAGCACCAGGTCATCGGGAGGCAGTGCCAGACTGAGGTCTTCGCGGCTGATCTGGCCGTCGTTGCGCACATGAAAGTGCAGCGTGTCGCACCAGTCAATGAGCATGAAGGCCGATTGCAGCAGGTGTAATCCATCGGCGCGGCGACCAATGATGTGCAAAAACAAATTCAGTTTCGCCGGAGCACAAACGTCATAAATGGACTGCATGGCGGGTGTTCAGATTCGCGTACAAGTTCGCGGTTTTTAGCGTTCCAGGATGATAGTCAGTTCCACCGGGGGTTCGGGCTGTGCACGCCAGGCGCGCAGGCGTCCCGTGGACACGTTTTGCAGATCGGCATTCCAGCCCTGTGCATCCGAATCCAGACCCTGTAGCCAGGCAAACAGGCTGGTTACAGGCAACTCGGAGCCTGTGGCGTGCAGGGTAAGCGCTGCCAACGAGGCAAAGTGCTGCTGCTCGGCGCCGGTTTGCAGCGTGGCTGTGCTGGTGTCCCACTGCATGCGCGCCAGCGTATTGCCCAATGGCGAAAAGAAACTCAAACTGCCCGTCTGGGGGCTGCCATGCAGTTCAAAATCGGCCGAGAATGCCTGCACCGGATCGCTGTGCACACGCATGACCAGGCGACCCTGCCAATGTGGCGCTACAGGTACCGCATGGCCTGCGCATCCAGCTATGAAAAATACAGCAAAAAGCCAAGCCGACCATGCCCTGGCAGACCGAACGACCTTCCTGGCCTTCATGGATTGATCTGCAGACGCTTGAGTGTTTCAACCAGGGTTTCGTTTTCCGGGTTCAAGCGGATGGCTTCTTTCCAGATGGCGCGGGCTTCTTCCTTCTGGTCCAGACTCCAGAACACTTCGCCCAGGTGGGCGGCAATTTCCGCATCCGGGCGTGTCTTGTAGGCGCTTTGCAGCAGACGCAAGGCTTCAGCCGTATTGCCTAAACGAAATTCAAGCCAGCCCAGGCTGTCCATGATGTAAGGATCATTGGGCGCAAACTCCAGCGCCTTGGTAATGAGTGCACGTGCTTCGGATAAACGCACGTTCTGGTTGGCAAGCGTGTAACCCAGGGCGTTGTAGGCGTTGTAGTAGTCGGGATTGCTCGCAATGACCTGGCGCAACAGTTGCTCCATCTCGTCGAGATTTCCCATTCTCTCCGCCAGCATGGCCTGGTCGTAGACAAAATCCGGTTCCTGGGGATAGCGTGTGATCGCATCTTGCAGCAAACGGTAAGCGGTTGTGTAGTCGCGGCTTTCGCGCAGCACCTGCACTTCGGCGCTGATTTTGGCCTGGGCGTCATTGGCCTGCATTTCCGGCACACTGCGGATGGCTGCCAACGCCGCATCGGGCTTGCCTTGGCGCACCAGGATCGAGGCACGCTGTTTTTGCACCCGTAGCGCATCGTGCGGGCTGTCAATCTTCTCCAGGTGGCCAATAGCCTCGTCAAGCTGGTTGTTTTGCTCGGCAACCTGCGCCAGAATCAAGTAGGCCTGTACCAGACCCGCATCCATCGGCGTGCTCGGTTCGGTTTCCGATGGTTTGGTATGCAGTTTCAGATACGTTTCAATGGATGCTTTGGCCTGCGCCAGTTTGTGCTCTTGCAACTCCAGTCCGGCGCGTATCAGCCAGCCCGGAGCATAGTCGGGCTTTTCGTCTGTCAATTGCAGTACCTGTGCGTAGGCGTCGGCATTGCGGTTCAGGGCGAGCAACTGGCGTGTGTACGCCATGCGCATCTCCGGCAAGGGTTGGTCCAAGAGGTACTTCAGCGCGATGGCTTCGGCCTGCGGCATCTTGTAGCCCATGAGTGCAATCGCCAGCAAAACAGGTTCCCTGGCCTTGGGGTCGATGGCGGCGCCTTTGCGCACTGCCTCCAGGGCGCCTTCTGTCTCATCTGCTTGTATACGCAAACTGCCCAGGGCAGACCATGCCATCGTTCCGGTGGTCGGGTTGGTCAGTTCTGCCGCAAGGGCTTTTTCGACGATGCTGGCCGCCAATTTCTTGTCGGAGACACGGGAAAACTGGCGCGGCAACATGCTGATGGCCACGATGCGTTCCGCCGGGGTCATCGCGGTCAGATCGCGTCGCAGGGGTTCTTGCGCTTCGGCGACCCGGTTCAGGAGTACGTAAATCTGGAACAGGTAGCGGTTGCCGGGCTGCGATGTGGGCCAGGCCTGGACCCAGGCTTTGGCGGCCTCCAGCGCCAGGTCGCCCTTGCGCAAGCGCAAGCCAAGGTCCACGGCCCGTTCATACAGCTTGGGCTCCTTCGATTTTCGCGCGGCGCTCAAAGCCACGGCGTAGGCGGAGTCAAGATCACCGGCCTGGGCACTGAATTCGCTTACCAGTATCTGGTACATCAGTTCGCTATTCAGGCTCGAACTATTCGATCCCTGGGTTTTGGCGTCAGAATTAGCCCCGCAAGCGTTGTAACACACCCCTGCCATGAGCAGGGCCAAAGTAATAAGTCGTTTGGATTGAAATTGAAACATCGGGACATAATAAACCAACTGGAGTCTGTTTTGCGTCATGCCTGAATTACCCGAAGTGGAAGTAACCCGACGGAGCATCGCTGGGCGCATTGCGGGTGCGCAGATTCATGGCGTGCTGCTGGGAGGCGTTCTGCGTTGGCCCTTGAACTGTGCACCAGAAGATTTGCTGGGGCATCGGGTGCAGGCGGTGCGTCGACGTGGCAAATACCTGCTGCTGGACCTGGACGTGGGCGTGTTGCTGATTCACCTGGGCATGTCCGGGCGCTTGTCGTTTGCACACCAGCCTTCGTCCGAACTGGATAAATTGGATAAATTGGGTAAGCACGAGCATTTTGCGTTGCAAACCAGCCTTGGCACGCTGCGTCTGAAGGACCCACGCCGCTTTGGCGCCGTGGTGTACGCGCAAAGTGAGCAGGATGCCGTCATACGCAAACTGCTGGGACGCTTAGGGCCGGAGCCTTTGGGAGCGGATTTTGATCTGCAGGCGTTTCAGGTCGCATTGGCAAGGAGCAAGGCAGCCATCAAACCAGGCTTGTTGTCCGGCAAGCTGGTGGTGGGGGTTGGCAACATTTATGCCTGCGAGGTTTTGTTTCAGGCTGGCATCCATCCCGAAACGCGCTGCTGCGATCTGGATCACCTGCGCATGGAGCGCCTGCACCAGGCCATTCGCGCAGTGCTGGAGCGGGCGATCCAGCGTGGCGGCAGCACGCTGCGCGATTTTTCCGACGCCCAGGGACAAGCAGGCCATTTTCAGCTGGAGACGATGGTGTATGCCCGCGCCGGGCAACCCTGCAGGGTTTGCGCCAGCACCGTGTGCGTTATCCGTCAGGGCCAGCGCTCCAGTTTTTTCTGTCCCGCGTGTCAAAAGCCCTGATGCCCTGAGCGGGGGGTGCAATTGCGGTGCTATATTGGGCGGCTTGATGGAGAAAATTCTTGGCTACTTCATTTAACGACCAATTTGATCAACTGGGGGCATGGCGGCGGGAGTTTGCCTTGCGTCTGAAATTGCTTGCACAGTGGCTCAAGGGCAACGAGTTACTGGACTCCGCCGTTGAGGAACGTTTGCGCCGCCTGGAAACCCAGGTCCGTTCCGATAAGGTCATGGTGGCGTTTGTCGCCGAGTTTTCCCGTGGCAAATCCGAAATGATCAATGCCATTTTCTTTGCAGGGTATGGCCGTCGCATCATGCCAGCCAGTGCCGGACGCACCACCATGTGCCCCACCGAAATGGGCTTTGATGCGGACACGCCACCTTGTCTGCGTTTACTGCCCATCGAAACCCGCCTGCAACCGCAAGCGCTCATGGAGTGGCGCATGGTGCCCGAGAAATGGACGCGCGTTGATCTGGATGTCAACAATGCGCAACATCTGGCCGCATCGTTGGAAAAAGTGGCAGAAACCCTGAAAGTGAGCCAGGAGCAGGCGCACGCCCTGGGTTTTTGGCATGACGAGCACCAGGAAGACAATCCCGTTGTGGATGCACGGGGGCTGGTGGAAATTCCCAAATGGCGCCACGCATTGATCAATATCGCCCATCCATTGTTCAAGCAGGGTCTGGTCATACTCGATACGCCAGGGCTGAATGCTGTGGGTGCAGAACCGGAACTGACCGTCAGCCTTATCCCTAAGGCACATGCGGTGGTCTTCATCCTGGGTGCGGATACCGGGGTGACGAAATCTGACCTGGCCATCTGGCGTGAACATCTGGTGTGCGAGTCCGATGTTGCGGATACGCGCCTGGTGGTGCTCAACAAGATCGATACCCTGTGGGATGCACTCAGCAGCCCGGCTCAGATTGCCGCCCAGATTGAACGCCAGCAGGCAACGGCTGCAGAAGTGTTGGGTATTGCCAGGGAGCGGGTGATTGCGGTGTCGGCGCAAAAAGCCCTGGTGGCCAAGGTCACCAACGATGACGGTTTGTTGCAGCTCAGTTGCTTGCCTGCGCTGGAAAACGTCCTGAGCAACGACATGATGGGCAAGCGGCAAAAAATGCTGATCGCGGCCATGGCCGTGGGTATTGGCGATTTGCGCACCGAAACGACCCGGATCATCAACATCCGCAAGCGCGACATTACCGAGCAAGCCCTGGAACTCAAGGGCTTGCAAGGAAAAAATACCACGGTTATCCGGCACATGCGCGCACGCATAGTGCAAGAGCAAGCGGATTTTGACCTCGGCGGAGTAAAAATCCATGCCGTGCGCTCGGTACACCTGAAATTGTTGCGTGAGGTGTTCCACATTCTGGGTAGCAAAAATCTCAAGGCGGAAATGTCGCACCTGACAAACTTGCTGGCCCAGCAAGGGCTCAAACTGGGTGTCAGAAAAGCTTATGGCGAGACATTCGGACGTTTACGCGCCAATTTGAACAAGGTGCAAGAGCTCTGTGGCGAAATTGAATCCATGCTTGGCGCCACTTTCCGCCAACTCAATGGTGAATTCGGTTTTTCCCTGCAAGTGCCAGCCGAGCCACAAATGGCGCCGCGCCTGCACGACCTCGATCTTGCCGAGCGCAGCCATATTCAGTATCTGAGCATTGGCAATGCGTTCAAATTGGCGCAGCCCGAGTTTTCCAATCGCCTGGTGCGTGCGCTTTCCACCCGTTTGCGCGGCATTTACGAGGCGGCTTTGGCAGATATCGAACTCTGGAGCAAATCGGCCGCTGCCCAACTGGATGCCCAACTGCGCGAGCGCCGACGCAACTTCACCCGCAGAATCGAGGCTATAGACCGTATCCAGCAGGCCGCAGGGGGGCTTACAGACCGTATTCGTGACCTGGAGCAACAAAGCGCATCCCTGGATCAGATAGATGCCAAATTGATGGAGTTGACGCAATATCTGATGGAGCCCGGCGAAGCATCTGCAGCCGTTGCGGATGACCTCCATTGAGTACCCTATCTACCGACTTTGCTACCGACTTTGCCGGTAGTGTGGTGGCGTGGCAGCGCGGGCATGGACGCCATGATTTGCCGTGGCAAAACACCCAGGACCCTTACCGCGTGTGGCTGTCGGAAATCATGTTGCAGCAAACCCAGGTGGCAACGGTGCGCGGCTACTATGCACGCTTCATCGAACGTTTTCCAGATGTCTTGAGCCTGGCCGGGGCGCCGCTGGACGAGGTACTGGGTCTGTGGAGCGGTTTGGGTTACTACAGCCGCGCCCGCAACCTGCACCGCTGTGCGCAGAGTATCGTGGAACAGTACGGCGGTGTTTTTCCGAAAAGCGCGCAATTACTGGAAACCTTGCCCGGCATTGGCAGATCCACGGCCGCAGCGGTGGCGGCCTTGTGTTTTGGCGAACAGGTTGCCATCATGGACGCCAATGCCAAACGGGTGTTGGCACGGGTGCTGGGGTTTGATGCTGACCTTGCGCGCGCCGGGAACGTACAGACCTTGTGGCGCATGGCCGCCGATCTGCTGCCGCAAGGCGCGTATGCAGCGCAAGCCATGCCGGTGTATACCCAGGGCATGATGGACCTGGGCGCGATGGTCTGCCTGCCAAAAAATCCCGATTGCAGCAGTTGCCCGGTGCGCTCCCTGTGTTCTGCCGCAGCCAGTGGCGATCCACAACGTTATCCGATGCGTACCCGCGTACGCAAGCGCTCCAGCCAGTCCCTTTGGCTTTTATGGATGCAGTCCGCGCGCGGCGCTGTTCTGCTGACGCAGCGCCCCACGCCCGGTGTGTGGGCGGGTCTGCATTGCTTTCCCTTGTTTGACAGCGAAGCCGCCCTGATGCGTGCACTACCAACGCACTGGCATGGCCGATTGCAGCGCCAGCCGGCATTCAAACACGTATTGACGCACAAGGATTTGCACTTGCACCCCTTGCATGTGACTTTGCCTGATGCCGATGATGCGCTGTACCGGGAAGAAGGGCGCTGGCTGGCCGCGCACGAGTGGCCCCAGCTCGGTCTGCCTGCACCCGTGCGCAAGTTGCTGCAACAAGGTGCCAGCCTTCAATCCTGCGGCTGACCGCGTGCGTTCAGCCAGTCGATGATGGCCGAAAAAGGCAGTGGGCGGGAGAGCAGGTAGCCCTGAATCATGTTGCAGCCAAGTTGTTTTAGCAGGTCACGCTGCTGTGCAGTCTCAATGCCTTCCGCAATGGTTTTCAGTGTCAGGCCCTGCGCCAGACTGATCAGCGAAGCAACCACATGTATCGAGCGTTCGTCAACCATGCCGTCAATCAGGCTCTTGTCGATTTTGAGGTAGTCGAGCGGCAGGTGTTGCAGGTAGGACAGGGAGCTGTAACCCGTGCCAAAATCGTCAATGGCCAGGCTGATACCCAGTTTTCTGAATGAGAGCAAAATCTCCCGGCCCTTTTCAAGATCGTCCATCACAATGGTTTCGGTCATTTCCAGTATCAGCCGATTGGCATTGATGCCGGTTTGCGCCAGGGTTTTTTCCAGGAAACCGGGGAAATTGCCTTGGCGCAACTGTCGCACGGAAACATTGACGCTGACCATGACCTCTGGATAACCGGCTTCACTCAGGCGATGCAAGTCCCGGCAGGCTTGTTCGACAATCCACTCTCCAAGCTCGACAATGGCGCCGTTGGCTTCCAGAATGGGGATGAACTCAAGCGGGGAAACCATCCCCAGCTCCGGGTGGTGCCAGCGGATGAGCGCTTCCAGCGACGCAACCCGGCCATCGAGCAAGGTGGCTTTGGGCTGGTAATACAGCTCGAACTGTTCTTTCTGTATTGCACCAACCAATTCCAGGGTCAACAGGTGCAAGCGCTCCGCGCGTTGGCGCATTTCCTCATTGAACAGAATGAATCGGCTGTGCGTGCTCTTGCATTCGTGCATGGCGCTGTCGGCGCTCATCAAGAGCCGCTCAGCGTTATTGGCATCATTAGGGAAAGATGCAACGCCAATATTGATGCCAATGTCAACCATTTCATCGTCCAGAATGAAAGGATGACCGACACAGGCGACGATGTCCTCGGCCATCGTTTCTAAATCGTCTGGTGACGGAAGGCTATTGCAGATGATGGTGAATTCATCGCCGCCAAGCCGAAAGAGCGTCAGTTTTGGTGGCGTTGTCGGTGAAAGGGCGTCGCTGGATTTCTTGTTGTCTTGGGATTTTCTGAGGTCAATCTCCGATTTGCGCAAACGCGCATTCAAGCGATTCGTCATCTGCTTGAGGAGCTTGTCACCGCCGTGGTGACCATGCTTGTCATTGACTGCATTCAAGCCCGCAAGGTCAAGGAAAAAAAGCCCCAGATTGGTGTTTTGGAGTCTGGCTTGTTCGATCCCGCTTTCCATGCGCTCAAAAAACAAGCGGCGGTTTGGCAGATCGGTCAAAGGATCGTAGTGCGACATCTTGACCAGTTCACGCCGTGAGAGGTGCATCAACCGGAATCCCCACCAGAGGAAGCCTGAAAGGACAAACAGCAGAAGCACACGGGAGGCTATGGAAAGAAGTTTTTTGCGCTCAATGCCGCCAGTCATTTCCCGTATTTCGGACTCCGAGAGATAGTGGTGAAGTTCCCAGTTGTTCTGATTTTTCAGGAAAATGGGGGTGGATGCCCACCGTCCGCCCAGTGATGGGTTATTACGCGCGCTCTGGAGTCCGTTGCTGAACACCGGGTTGCGCCGATCAAAAATTTCCATGCGCTGCGACTTTTCAGTCAACACGAAGGGGGATGGAGGGGGCATGATCCACCCCTGGGCAGCCATATGTGACTTATCATTCTCTGTAATCGGCAGGAAGGGTACATTGATCAACTGGGCCTCGAACACGTTGGAGCGCACAATGACGGATATCTGTCCCTTGAACTTGTTTGAACGGGTGTCATAAACCGGGACGGAATAAACAAATCCCAGCTGGTCCCGCACATCGATAGGTTGACTTCCAGTGAACTGCGAGACATCACATGTCTTGACCAGGGGAGAGAGCCGGGCGGGAATGGCATTCAGCTCCGTTGCGTAGCGAAACACCGGGGCGTTGCTTCTGAACCACGCCAATTGCTGCACTATTTCTGCATATTCAGCTTGTTCATCTTCATCGGGCATGGCTTGGGGTTGGTCCGGAGTTGGCACCATGGTGATCCGGTGACGGGCTGCGTCGTCATACATAAAAAACGGCACTTCACCTTTTCCGGGGAAAATCCGTCCAAAACATAGTAGATTTCCGACAAGCGCACATAGGCTGCCAGATTGGCATACACCTGCTGTAGCATCCAATGTGTGTCAATGGACAAGCGCCCTTGTTGCACCACGTTTTCGTGTACCGCATGGCGGTTGTCTCCCTGGACATCACGAATTGCCGGCAACAACGAAATGATGCGTGCGTTTTGGTACAGGTTGCCAAGCAGGTCACGAATCGACTCTGCATGGTGTTCCAGCAGATTTTGCTGATGGTGCTCCAGCAGTTCATTTTCCTGCGCCACATGGCTGGAGAGCGAAAAGTTCAGTTCAACGACCCAGAAAGCAAAGCTTGCCAAAGTAACGATGGAAAAAACAATTTGGCTAAGTGCTTGGCGTGTTCGATTTGAAGATAGTGAGGTCATGGATCAGTGACGCCAGCGGTCCAGAACCACATGACGTTGGGAGAATTTTAACCGCCGTCTCTGCATGACCGGGGCATGCACCTGCGATACTTGCTGTACACCGGATAGACCCGGATGCCCACTTGGTTGCTAGATATTTTGTTTTTCATTGAAACCATGCGCCTGTCGAAAAAGCTCATTCTTGCCACCGCGTTGCCCATGCTGCTGGTCAGCGTTATCCTGTCTTTGCTGGTGGGAGCGGAGATCGAACGTCGGTTTGTCCAGGTGTTGGCAGATCAGCAGTTTGCGCTGGCCAAACAGACGGCCAATGAACTTAATCGCATGGTGGAGGATCGCCAGCATATCCTCAGTATCATTGGTCGCACGTTGGAGCAAACGGTGCGTGCCGGGAAAAAAGTCGATCCGGATTTTCTGGCAAAAGACCCCTTGCTGAATCTTCATTTTCCGATGGGAACGTATCTGACCAATGCCAGTGGCGTTATCGAGTCGGAGGACACGGATGACTCATCGCTGGCACTGGAAGCGCCATTTGGGGCTGCAATTGCGCAGGCTATCCAGACCCAGAGAATACATATGTCCAAACCGTACCTTCCTGAACCCAGAATGTCGCATGATGCGCCCCGCCTGGTTTTTGCCTACCCGGTGCGTGATGCACAAGGCCGGGTGATACACGTGCTGGCTGGAATTATCAGCACCCTGTCGCCCGACTTCACAGGCTCCATCCTTGGACTAAAAATCGGATTATCGGGCTACGCCTACTTGATTACCCCTCAGCGGATGTTTCTGGTCCACCGCGACCAGAAACGCATTTTTCAGCAAGATATTCCGCCGGGCAGCAATGCCATGCTTGACCGTGCAATAGAGGGGTATGAAGGCGCTGGAACTACTGTAAACAGTCGTGGCATTCCGATGCTGGTGGGTGTGAAGCGCATGGAGACTACGGGGTGGATACTGGCGGTGTCGTTCCCACTCAGCGAGGCCTTTGAACCCATCTATTCGGCCCGCCGCTATGCTCTGACGGCCATCATTGCCGTAACCCTGATCGGGGTATTCATCATCATCTTTTTTCTACGGCGTAGCACCAAACCGCTTCTTGATCTGACCGATCACATCAGTAAATCGTCCGAAGATGCCTCATCCTTGCTCCCCGTTGCGCTGTCTGGCATGGAAGGTACCACTGCCGCTCTGGCACGCGCATACAACCAGCTCGTGGCCCGCATCCGGGTTAATCAGGAGCGCCAGTTGCAGGCGCAGGAAAAGCTGGAAGAAAAAGAAGAATTCCTGCGGGATGTTACCCAGAACCTGGGTGAAGGTCTTTACGTGCGTGATCGCTACGGGCGCATCACCCTGGTCAACCAGCAAGCATGCCGGATGCTTGGATTTACCGAGACCGAAATCGTAGGGAAAAATACCCACAGCCTGTTTCATCACCACTATCCCGATGGTCGCGAGTACCCCCCATCTGAATGCAGGATTGACATTGCGGCCATGTCGGGAAAACATCATCTGCTGGAAGATCACTTCTGGCGCAAGGATGGCAGCCTGATGCCGGTATCTCTGAATGTTTCGCCACTCTTGCGCAAGGAACAATGGGCAGGTTCGGTCCTATCGTTTCAAGACATAACGCAAAGTAAGCGCGCTCAGGAGGAAATCCTCTCAAGCAAGGAGTTGTATCGCACGCTGGTTGAAAACATTGATCTGGGGATTGCGCTGGTCGATAAAAATTTCCAGCCCGTCATGCTCAATCAGGCCATGCAGCGTTTCGACTATTGCCATTCTGACGGGAAAGGGTTCGAATGTGCGCACACCGGTGGGGCCGGCGGGGAGTTGTGCGTGGATTGTCCGCTTAGCCGTTCCTTGCACAGTGGACAACCTGAAAGTCTGCAAGTGCAAAGGCAAAAATCCAATGGCCAGCGTTTCTGGACAAAACACCGCTCCTTGCCTTACCGTAACCCCCAAGGGGAAATTGTTGGGGCGGTCGTGGTCGTGGAGGACATCACCCAGGAGAAGAATAATGAACTGGAACTGATCATGGCCAAGAATGAAGCCAGCGATCTGGCCAGGATCAAGTCAACATTCCTGGCCAATATGAGCCACGAGATCCGCACCCCCATGAATGGCATCATGGGCATGACCGAGCTGGTGCTGGAAACTGCGTTGTCGCAGGAACAGCGTGAAAACCTGGAATTGGTGTATTCCTCGGCGCAAAGTCTGCTGTCCATCATCAACGATGTGCTGGACATCTCCAAGGTAGATGCTGGCAAACTTGAGCTGGAATCGGTTGTTTTCGATGTCCGCAAGAACCTTGAGCAAACCCTGCGCACCCTGTCCTTGCGCGCCACCGAAAAGGGACTGAAGCTGAGTTTTCATTTTGATGAGGCCGTGCCGACGCATCTGACAGGGGACCCGGTACGGCTGCGGCAAATCATTGTCAACCTGGTGAGTAATGCCATCAAGTTTACGGATACGGGCGAGATCGCCATTCGCGTGATGCCCGAAGCAGTTGGCAGCAACGATGCAGTTCTGCTCTTTACCGTTGCAGATACCGGGATCGGGATTCCGCAGATCAAGCAGGCATCCATTTTCGAGGCGTTTGTCCAGGCCGACAGTGCCACCAACCGCCGGTTCGGAGGCACTGGACTGGGACTGAGTATTTGCAGTTCACTGGTTCAATTGATGCAGGGGCGCATCTGGGTAGACAGTGAAGTGGGTAAAGGCAGTACTTTCTCTTTCACAGCAAAATTTTCGCGCGCAGTGTCTGATGTGCGGCACACCGAGGCAATAACTGCCGTAATAACGGCCCCGAACGACGGTGTACGACACCGAAAATCCCTGGATATCCTGTTAGCCGAAGACAATCCGGTGAACTACCAATTTGCGCTGCAAGTGCTGCAAAAAGCGGGGCACCAGGTTCAGCTAGCCCATAACGGCGCGGATGCAGTTCAAATGGCCTTGTCCCATGCCTTTGATGTGGTACTGATGGACATCCAGATGCCCGTGATGGATGGATTTGTGGCCACAAGGGAACTGCGCAGCAAGGGGCTACAAACGCCCATCATCGCATTGACCGCACACGCAATCAAAGGGTTTCGCGAACAGTGTCTTGCGGCGGGAATGAATGACTACATTTCCAAACCCATTCAAGGCGCGGAACTGCTCAGAAAACTCGACGCCATCATGCCTGCTGCCCCGGATACTGAACAACCAGTCTTGAACGTGGCGCAAGCGTTGGCGTTGGTGGATGGCGATCAGGATGTGCTGCGCACCATGGCATTCATGGTGGAACAGCAAATTGAAGAAGACCGCCCTCGCTTGATCGCCTGCGTGACCCATCAGGATGCACAGGCCGTGGCTGAATCGGCGCATCGCATCAAAGGCAGCCTGGTCATGGTTGGCGCCCAAGCCGCATACAACGCTTGCGTAGAAATTGAACGCATGGCATTGGATGAGCGCTGCGCTGACTTCGCGCAAGGCTTGGCAGACCTGGAACTGGAATTGGATCGCCTGCGACCCGAGTTGAAGAAGTTGGCAGCCAAGGCTTTGTAGCAGTAGCTAGCGCCAAGTTAGACCACACGCTCTCGGCGCTCTCAGGCTAGTGCCAGACGGTGCAGGGCGGGCAAAGGCAGCGCGGTAACGCCTTCGGCCAAAGGCCAGGGCGGGTCTGCCGCGTTGCCATGGCACACCACATACAGGTGATCGAGCTGCAGGGCAGTTTGAGCGGCGCGCATCGAGGGCGTTAATTTGGGCGAGCGCGTCAGCTTTACTTCAAATCCCAGGCGCTTTGCGTTGTGCAGGGTCATTAAATCCAGTTCGGCACCGGAATGTAGTGACCAGAAGTAAACCTCGTCGCGGCTGGCACCGGTGTGGCGAATAATCTCGTGCAGTGCAAACCCTTCCCATGAGGCGCCGCATTTGGGGTGCGCCAGCAAATCCTGATGCCCCGCAATTCCCAGCAAACTGTGTAAAAGCCCGGTGTCTGACAGATACACTTTCGGCGCCTTGACCTCGCGCTTGCCCAGGTTGGTATGCCAGGGGCGCAGTCGCCAGGTCATAAACGTACCCTCCAGAATGTCCAGATAGCGCGACACCGTTTTGTCGCTCACGCCCAATGCGCGTGCCAGCTCGCTGCCATTCCAGGTCTGTGCGTGGTAGTGGCCCAGCATGGTCCAGAAACGGCGCAAGGTCAGCGCTGGCAGGTTAATGCCGAGTTGCGGCAAGTCGCGCTCCAGATAGGTGCGGATGAAGGCCTCGCGCCAGGCTCGGCTGGTGGTTAGGTCTTCTGCCAAAAAGGCCCTCGGAAAGCCGCCACGCAGCCAAAGCGTATCCAATTGATCGGCTGGCAATTCATTCAACCCCAGGCCATCCAGTTCGTAGAAAGTGACCCGGCCCGCCAAACTTTCTGACGTATTACGCAGCAGTTCGGGTGCCGCGCTGCCCAGGATCAAAAAACGTGCGGGTGCGTCGGGTCGGTCGGCCAACACGCGCAACAACGCAAAGAGTTGGGGTTGCGTCTGAATCTCATCGAGCACCACCAGGCCGGTCAAGGGGCGCAACACAAAGGCCGGGTCACTGAGGCGAGCCTGATCGTCCGGGTCTTCCAGATCAAAATGGTGGGTTGGCCCGCCCCACTGCGCTGCCAATTGGCGCGCCAGTGTGGTCTTGCCTACCTGGCGCGTACCCAGCAGGGCCACCACCGGAAATTGCCCCAGCGCCTGCGCAATGTGCTTTAAGTGGTACTCGCGTTGAATCATGGTCACATATTACCTTGAAAACTCGGAGTGCAACTCCGATTTTTCGTGGTGAATCAGATTCGGCGCTCCTTCAAGTTCAGACTTCCCTGTCCTATTGAAATCGCGCAATAACGCAGCAAACCTGCCTTTGGAATCCTCGCCGTTCATTGCCGCGCGGTGCGGATATTGGGTGGCAGGCGTTGCGGGTGGCTGGTGCGCAACGGGTTGATGTCCAGTCCGCCACGGCGCGTGTAGCGCGCATACACGGTGAGCTTCAGCGGTTTGCACTGTGTCCAGATGTCCATGAAGATGCGCTCCACACACTGCTCGTGAAATCCGCTGTGCTGGCGCAAACTCACCAGGTACTGCAGGAGGCCGCCTTGTTCGATCTGGTCGCCCGTGTAGCTGATTTGCACGCTGGCCCAGTCGGGTTGCCCGGTGACGGGGCAATTGCTCTTGAGCAAGCGACTGGTCAAAACCTCGGACACGGGCGCTTCGTCTTTGGTTACACGCAACAATTCAGGTGCCGGGGTGTAGCGTGTGCAGTCTATGTCGAGTCTGTCCAGACTCAATCCGTCGAATTCCTGCACCATTTCCCGGTCAAACACATCGGGCAGCAGCAAGTTGACGCCTACCGTCGATGCTGGCGTACACACAGGATCGTTACGCCAGACAACTTCTGTCAAATCCGCACGTAAATGGGTCTTGACCTGTTCGACGTCCGCAAATGGTGTCTGGCTGAAACTGTTGAGGTAGAGCTTGAAGGATTTGCTTTCGATGATGTTGATTGATTCGCACGGTACGGTGAAGTGCGCCAGTGCCACTTGTGGTTTTCCCCGTGCATTGAGCCAGCTCAACTCATAAGCGCTCCATATATCGGCGCCGAAGAAGGGAAGGGTGGCGCCACGCAGCCCCAGCTCCTGGCGCTGCGCAGCGCGGGGAATGGGAAACAGCAGCGCGGGATCGTACTGGCTGGGATATTCCACCGCTTTACCCAAAGGGGACTGGTGCATAAGAAAATCAACCCGTAATTCAGCCTGTGATGCGCCTGGTGACGGCCCTGGTCAGGGTACGCACTTTCTGATCCAGCGGGAAGCGCTGAAAGTTGGTCTTGACCGCGCCTTCGGTGAAAGACGTGCGTTTGGAGTAGTCGATGTTGACATCCACGATCACGGGCCGGCGCGATGCGGCCAGCTCGATGGCCTGTTGCACGGCAGCGGCAATGGCGTCGTTATTCGCGATGTGGATGTAAGCGGCTCCCGTGGCCAGCGCCACGCCTTCCAGATTGACGTAACCCAGCTCGGTGCAGGGTTTGCGGTTGTAGGTGATGTCCTGCGCCTGGGCGATTTGTGACAGGCTACCGTCGTTGAAGACGTAATAGACGATACCCAACTGGTTGGATTGGGCGGTGAGTATTTCCATGCACGTCATCAAAAACGCACCGTCGCCGACAATGGCTTGCACCAATCGTCCAGGATGCGCCAGCTTGGCGCCAATTGCCGCTGGCACGGCGTAGCCCATGCAGTTGAAGTCGGTGGGCAAAATCACGCTTTTGGGCGCGTGGATGGGCATCAGCTCGGCGGTCAGGAAGGTGTGGTTGCCATCGTCAACGACCAGGATGGCATCGTCTGGCGTGTGCACACGCAACTGGTCGAAAAAGCGCGCAGGGTTGACGATGTCGGCTGCATCGCTTTTGTACCACTGGGTACGCAAGGCCAGTTTGTCGCTCTGGATTTTTGCGCGCAACACCCTTTGCAGGGGCCGCGCCAGCCCGGTGTTCAGGAGCGCCTGGTGCAGTTTGCTCAACACCCGCGCCGCATCGCCGGCAATGCCGACCTTGGCGGGATAGTTGGCGCCAATGGTCTGCGGGTTGATGTCGATGTGGATCAGATTTTCCGGCACCGTAACACCATAGCTGCCCGTGGCGATTTCAGAAAAACGGGTGCCCACGGCCAGCAGGCAATCGCAGTCCTTGAAGGCATGGCGGGCAGCGGGGACGGCTGACGCGCCAAAACCAAAACCCACGTGCAGCGGATGGTTGGCGGGAAAGACTGAAAGGCCCTGTAAAGTGGTGGCCACAGGCGCTTCCAACCACTCAGCCACGCACTTGACCTGCTCGAACGCATCACGTGCGCCCCAGCCGACAAACAGCGCTGGATTTTTGGCCTTGCACAACAATTCCACCGCGTGCTCAATTTCGGCGTTGCAGCGCAAAACGGGTTCCTTGGGCGGCACATACTTTGGCAGCGGTCCCGCTTCGGCGGTATAGATCAGAATATTGACCGGTATCTCGATAAACACCGGGCCGGGCTCGCCGCCGGTGGCAACGGCATGGGCATTAAAGAGTGTGGTGACCAGCTCTTCATGGTTAGCCACTTTGAACGTGGCCTTGGTCAAGCCGCTCATGAACTGGCGCATGTCCATCTGGTGCAGCTGAAACTGGTGCGCAGTATCCGTGCGCGGCCCTCCACAGATGACCAGCATCGGCACACCATCAAGGAAAGCCTCGCCAATGCCACTGGCCGCGTGCGTCAGCCCCGCTGCGGGCACCACAGCCAGCACACCCACGGAGTCCGACAAGCGGCTGACGGCATCGGCCATGAAAGCGCCACCCCCCTCGTGCGTCACCAGGATGGGGGTGATTTGTTTCGAGCTGTTGAGCTCGTCATACAACTCCGTGGTATGTACCCCCGGAATACCGAAGGTGAAACGCACCCCCAGTTGCTCCAGCGCATAGGTTGCCAGCCAGGCACCCGTCTTTTTCATCAGATTGCGCGTGAAACCCCGCCCTTCAGGGCGGGGAGGTAGAGCGCGGAACGCGAAGCGTTCCTCTCTGCGGTGGCGTACCTGTTCACGTCCGTTTTTGCCACCAGTTGATAACCGTATCCATCCCCGCGCTGTACTACGGCGCAATAACGGTGTGATACGCCCTGAACCAAACCGTTGCTGGTCTGTATGTTGAAGCTGCCCGTTGCCCGAACCGCAACCCGTCCGGTGTAAGTACCGGCCTTCTTTCCGGTGGTGACTTCGGCTTTCACCATGTCGCCGGTCTGGAAGCCGTGGATGCTTTTGAACGGGTCAGGTAGCCGCGCACAGCCATACTTGTCCAGCCGCGTGCGCTGATAACTTCCGCGTCCCATAGACTTGATCGCCAGCGTTGGCTTTTGCCAATCAGTGATGCCTCCGATGTCTCCAACGCAAGCGGCATCGAGTGCATGGGTCTTTGGAATGCTGAACTGGCTGCGGTTGAACTTGGTTCTGCCGCCCGATGCGGTTTCAACTGCCAGTTCGGTAGTTTTCAGTGCGTTGACCAAAGCCCAGCGGGTGGCATTGGCCGCTGCTGCATCCTTGAGTGGCCGTTTGGCTTGTGCCAGGATGCGTTTGAGTACGTCTGGTTTCTTTGTCAGAAACAATTCAGCAGGCAACACTCCTTTTTTCTGGTTGCAGCATTGGCAAGCCAGGGTGAGGTTGCTGATGCGATCTGAGCCACCTTTCGATTTGGGATGTATGTGCTCGATTTGTAGCGGTACGTTCTTGTCACCACAGTAAGCGCAAACACGGCCCCATTTCTCCAGCAGATATTCACGCACTTCGTATCCGGCCAGCGTGCCTTGCTGGTACTGTACGCCTTCGATTTCCGGATTCTCCAGCGCCTGCATGTCAAAGCGCACCAGCTCCATGCTGATGGCCGATATTGGGGCTAAGCGCCCCAGACGGCGCACCCATGCCATACAGGTATCTACCCGGTGTTGCAGGCTCGGCGGTAGCCTGCCTTTTTTCTTATTGCCACGATTCAGGAAGCGAGGTGTACGGGAACGCAGTTTGCCACGCCGTAGCCTGCGGTGCGCCCGCCTTGAGGTGAGCGCTTCGCTTATCTGCTTGCCACGGTGAGATAACTCCAGCAGGTTGACCACCGCTACGCCTTTGTCCTTTGTCTCACGCACCAGCGCAATGCCTGGTCTTGCTGCCGGGTCAAGCGATGCGCAACACCTGGAAATCGCTGCCTCGACCTTGCGGTCAACGACGCGGATGGTGAGCGGAATGACCTTGTGGACTCGCGCCCGTCCGCGTTCCAGTAGCAATCTGGCTCGTTTCTCACCGCACGGCATCAATGGTCTGCCACTCCTGTCCAAAACAAATACTGCCATTTCAAATCCTTTTGCCCTTACGGGCCTTGTTACGCTGGTCTTGCGACCAATCTCCCCTCGGGAATGTCAGTAACCGGCTCCTACCATTTCTGGTAGCGACAAAGACCTTCGACCCTTTACGCTGGTCTGCATGATCCAAGCCTTGCAGAGCAGCAGACTGAGGAAGCATCTGCTGGTGCGTCTTGACGACCTGTTACTAACGTAGCGGGTTGGGTACCGCTTTCCCTGTTTCAACCTAGCTCGAAAGTCTTTTGACTCCAAGCTCCGGCCTTCAGGCCGGGGTGATTGACTATCTTTTTCTCCTGTAAAAAACTTTAGCAGACTTCAAGCAGACTTCACTATGGCCTGGGCTGCGATGCGAGCGGACAAGATGCAACCCCCCAGAAAGGTGCCCTCCAGCGCGCGCAAGCCGTGTACACCGCCACCACCAAACCCGGCAGCTTCACCCACGGCATAAAGGCCTGGTACGGGCAAATTGGAGGCACTCAGCACACGGCTGTGCAGGTCGGTTTGAATACCGCCCAGACTTTTGCGGCTGGTGATGAATTCACGAATGGCAATCAGCGGCAACGCCTGTGGGTCGTTGATGGGCTGAAATTTGCACAAGCGCACCCTATCGCCCCGATACTGACGCATTTCGGCAATGCGGCGTAGTTGTTCGTCATTCATGAGATTGCGGCCTCGGGCAATGGTGGCATCGTAACGTTCGATGGCATCGCGCACCAGATCCAGCTGCACAGCAGTATCGCCCTGCAGGGCATTCATTTTTTCCACCAATTCCGGCACGGTTTGCGCCACAACAAAGTCCGGGCAGTTCTGCAGCATATCGCCAAGCAGCCAGCGGTTGCCCAGCAGGATGTCGCGCAAGAAACCCAACACGTTCTTGTCACGCACGCTGGGATTGTATTCGGCGCCGGAAATGGCCAGCTCCTTGAGCGCGATGCGGTGGTTGAGCACCTGCCAGGAGTAAGCGTGTTCGGCGCGTTCCTGGGCGCAGATGTCACGCACCAGCCGGCGCGTGTCAAAACCCGATACCAGCGGCTGTGGCCCCATGCGTTCGCCCCGCCAGTTGAGCCACAGCGCCGAGCGCGGCGGTATCAGCGACAGTCCATGGTCGGGTTTGCGTGGACGCGGATGGTGCACACCGGCTGCGTAGTTCCACATCTTGTCCAGATGCGTCAGTTTGCCACCCACTTCGGTCACCGCCCGGTGCAGCAGGCCATCGGCAAAACGGTGCGAACCGTTGAGAATCACCTCGGGTGGACGATGCCAGTCCGCATGCCAATGCTTGCGCACCAGCTCCATGCTGCCATTGATGCCGCCGGTGGCCACCACCACCTGTTCGGCGTGTGCTTCAAAGGGTGTGCCTGTCGCTTCCGTGACACCGCGCACGCCACACACCCGCCCACGCTCCACGATCAGCTGCTCAACCCGCTGGCCAAAACGCAGGCCCAACTTGTCCGGCTGGGCCTGCGCGCGCAAGGCAGCAACCAGTTGCACAATCAATGCGTGGCCAGTGCCCCAGACGATGTGAAACCGTGGCAGCGAATTACCCGGCTGGAATTCGCCCCGCTCGACCCAGTTGACCACTGGAAAAAAACCGATGCCGTAGTTGCGTACCCAGTGGTACACGTCCGGGGTGCAGCGCTGCACATAGGCCTGCGCCCATGCCTTGGGCCAATGGTCATCGGCTCCGAACTCGGCAAAACTGCTCCAGTCACGCAGCGCCAGATCGGTCGAATCGCGTATCCCCAAACGCCGTTGTTCGGGCGAGTCCACAAAGAACATGCCGCCAAAACTCTCCTTGGCCAGGCCACCGAATACGGCTTCTTCATCCCGATCCAGCAGTAAAACCGATTTGTCGCTCCCTTGCAGTTCCAGCGCCGTGGTAATCCCGGCCAGGCCGCCGCCTACTATGAGCACATCGCAATGGTACTGTTGCACAGTCTGTCACTCTTTCTTTGGTGGAATTTCAATTTCATCTTCAGGCATGGATGTTAATCGCCAAGAACCTCAATCGACACGGGTCCGCTACAGGGAGTGCAAAAGTGGGAGTACTTGTGACCCGGCAAGGAAACGCTGATGCAATCGCTGCCACCAGGTTTTCCTTTGCGCAGCCAGCGTCACCGCCCTGTTTTCGCCACATAGCGTGATTTGAAGTGGGGCGCCCGCCAATGCACGCGCCAGCGCATCGGCCAGCAGCGTCTGGTCCAGCGTTTGCCAGTTGGCGGCCCAGGACGGCGCATCGTCGCACAAGGCGCTGCGGCGCAGGGTCTCCACGGTGGTTGGTTCTGATGCTACCTCGGGGGATGGGGCGGGCAAGGGTGCCGGTACCGCTGACCCAGAAGGCGTTGACACTGGGGACGCCACGCGCTTCGCGGGCATCGTTTACGGGATGGGTGTAGAGCAGCATCTGCATCTCGCTTTGCAGTCGCCGCAGTCCTTTAGCCTGCGGCTGGCGTGGTAGCCAGGGGTTGATGGTTGCGTTTGCAACCCGCTGCAGCGAGGCGGTGGGCAGATCATGAAAAATTGTGCCAAAGGCCAGCCAGCGGTGCCAGTGGTTATGGGTGCCGGGATGCAGCGCGATGCCGTCTTCGGCAAAGTAGCCCGCCATGCTGGTGCGCAATGCCTCGCTTTCGTCGCTGCGCAGGTCCAGTTCTGCCGGACCCAGACCCAGCATCTCGACGTGTTGCGTATGCGCCCTCCAGTGGCATGGCGTGATCCAGGCCCAGCCTGCAGCGCCATGCACGCTGGTCAGACCCCGTTCTCTGGCTTCGGCTGCAGCCCAGGGGAGCAAGCCGTCCTGGCCGTGGAGTCCCATACTGTTAGCCTGCACCCGCTCAGGCAGCGGGGTCAGGCTTTCGGGTGCGCCGTGCAAGGTGCGGGTGGTATTTGACAGCCGCAGCAGTTTCTCCAGGTTGGGAAGTGCCAGTTGTGCGATTGCAGCCTGGCATTGCACGCCAGCGCCAGCAGCATGGGAGATGATCAGATGCATGGGATCACTATACCGCAGCGTCACTGTTCACAGTGCAACGATGCGCACCGTGCCTTCAACGACCGGGCGGCACAGTATCTTGTAGCTGTCGGCGTCAAAACATGCGCTGACCGTATCCAGTGCGCGGGCCTGCTCCAGGGTTGATGCACTGCCCAGATAACACCAGTTGCGCAGCACATGCATGTCCAGCATGTCGTCTTGCTGCTCCATCAGGGCAACGGCGCCAGCATACGGCCAGCAAACCAGGCCCATATCCTGCACAGCGGCCATGAAGCGGGACTGGTGCGCCTCCAGGGACTCGCGTCCGCAGCAGGCTCCCAGGCATTGGCGCAACTGCGCGCGAAAGCATGCCCGCCCGGTAGACAGTTTTTCCAGCCCGAGCACGCCATAGCACAGGCCATGCAGGTCGGCCAGATCGCGCAGGTGTTGCTCGGCACTGTGCCGACTGGTGTACAGGCCGTACAGCTTGGGTTCATGGGCGAAATTCACATCGCGTGCGTTGACCAGTTCTGGTACACCGGCTGTCAGTTTCCAGGCCAGCAATTGCCGACGCGTGCGCAAGAGCCGGTTGTGCAGGGGTTGCAGTTGCTTGATGAGTCGGGCCTCCAGCAGCAGAGCGCCAATTTCACCAGCAGTGCGCTCGAAGGTGATGCGCCGGGTCTGGCGCAGCATACGCGCTTCGTCAACCGTGCGCAGATGCGCCAGCACGCGACTGCGAATGTTGATGCTTTTGCCAATGTAGAGCGGCAAATCGCCTTCTTCGCCGTGAAAAATGTACACCCCCGGTAAAGACGGCAGATCCGTGATCGCCGCGCGCAGGTGCTCCGGGTAGGTGTACAGGCGGCTTTCGTCAAACTCGGGGTATACCATGTACAGACCTACATTTCCCACTGTCTATAGGTTATTCAGACAAGAGGGATGGAGGCCATCCCGCTCGGTAGCCTTGCTCCAGGCACAAATTGCCAGAGTCAGTTTTCTGGAAGCAATGGAATATTCGGAATTCAGCAATTCTCTGGCTTGCATACGCTCTCCGGCTGCGAGCAAGGTCCCGATCCGTCGGGTCGTTTGGTGAAAATTTCTATACAACACCTTGACATCACCGAAGTGCGGTGTGGATTGGCAATGCATGCATCGTTCTGCACTCCTGAGCCATTTTCCAAATGGGCACATCTCACCGCCACCATGCAGTATCTCTGGCGGGACACACCAAGCGTTGATGCAGATGGCGACTTCCACACGTTTTTTCCACACCAGATGCATGTAAACGAGGTGGCTGATTTTTTTTACCATGACTCCCCCACACACGCAGCCCACACAGGGCAGCGAATGAATGCGTTAACGAGGCGGGGTCACGGCCTCAAAGACCATCAGGCAGCGATTTTCAAGGGTGCTTGATGAAATGAGGCCGGTAGGATAACCGATAACCGATAAACGATAAACGATAAACGATAAACGATAAACGATAAACGATAAACGATAAACGGGGTGCGTCTGTTTTCATATCACCTGTGATATGAAAAACACCAAAACCGCACTACAAATGCTCCCCGCAAGCCTGCGTGGCACGTTTTTAGCATCGATTTGGCCTCAAATCAGGTATCAAATCAGCCTCAAGCCCCCGTGGGACAAGCGGGAACAGCTACTGAAAACGTAGTAACAAGACAGGATTGATGATGTCCACGGTACCAGTATCAGTGCGCATGGACTTTCTACAATCGCGGCCATGAAAAAGTCTATCTTGATCGTTGGCATTGCGGGATTGGTACTGGTGCTGGCCGCAGGGGGCGGTTGGTGGTGGTGGCAAAAGCAGGGTAGCGATGCCAGCCAATACCGCACGGCACCCTTGACACGTGGCAATCTGCAAGCCTCGGTTGCGGCCAGTGGGGCGGTCAACCCTGTGGCCCAGGTGTCGGTTGGCTCACAGGTGAGCGGCCAGATTCGGGATTTGCTGGTGGATTTCAATTCTGAGGTCAAGGCGGGGCAGTTACTGGCCCAGATTGATCCGGCAACATTCGAATTCCGCGTGCGCTCGGCACAGGCCGATGTGGAGGCCGCGCACGCGGCGGTGATGACGGCACAGGCCAACCACGTTGCCGCCTTGGCGCAGGTATCCCGCGCCCAGGTGGATGTGGATGAAGCCCAGCGCGACCTTGAGCGCAAACAACGTCTGGTGGCACAGCAGTTCATAGCCCAAAGCGAAGCGGACAAGGCACGCGCCTTGCTGAACAGCACCGCCGAAACCCTCAAGGCCATGCAGGCGCAGGTCGGGGTAGCCAAGGCCCAGATCAGAAGTGCCCAGGCCAATGTGAAGCAGCGCGAGGCAGCGTTGGCACAGGCCCGTATTGATCTCGCGCGCACGCGCATTACCTCGCCGGTTGACGGTATCGTCATCAAACGCACCATCGAGCGCGGCCAGACCGTGGCCGCCAGCCTGCAAGCACCCGAGTTGTTCGTGATTGCCCAGAACCTGTCGGACATGCAGGTGGACGCGGCTATTGACGAGAGCGATGTGGGGCGTTTGCGTGCGGGGCAAAAGGCCAGTTTTACCGTGGATGCGTTTCCGGGGCAAACCTTCGAGGGCGAAATCAGCCAGGTACGCAAGGCAGCCCAGAACGTGGCCAATGTGGTGACTTATGTAGCCGTGGTGCGTTTTTCCAATGCAGGGGGGCGCCTGTTGCCGGGGATGACGGCCAATGTGCGGGTCGTCACCGACCAGCGCAAGGACGTGCTCAAGGTTCCCAACGCCGCCTTGCGCGTGCGCATTGCGGGCACGGAACAAGCGGCAGCGCCGCCTGCGGCGCAGGGCGCATCCGCACCAGCATCCGCCGCAGCCGCGCACGGGCATGCTGCCGGAATGCGCGATGGCCCGGTCGGCCCCGTCGGCCCGGTGCGCGCCAGCACACGGGGGCGCATCTATGTGCTGGATGATTCCGGCAAACCGCGTGCTGTGGCTGTGCGACTTGGCATTACCGATGGCAGCAGCACGGAGTTGCTGATCAAGCCCGATGCAGCGGCTGCGTCCGAACTCAAGGAAGGCGTGCCGGTTCTGGTTGGACTTCCGTCCACGTCCAGGACAAGCACCAAGCCAGTGCCGCATACCCCACCCATGCGGTTTTGACACGTGCTTATGCAAGACACCCCGAATGCCCTGAATGCCTTGACTACCCTGATTCAGGCGCACAACCTGAGCAAGGTTTACCGGATGGGCGGTGGTGTGGAGCAGGCCGTGCATGCCCTGCGTGGCGTGTCGCTGCACATTGTCCAGGGCGATTTTGTCGCCATCATGGGCGCATCAGGCTCGGGCAAATCCACCTTGATGAATATTCTGGGCTGTCTGGATTTGCCCACGCAGGGCCAGTACCACCTGGCCGGTGAGGCGGTGGAGTCCATGGCGCAGGACCAGCTGGCGTCGATCCGCAACCGGCGCATTGGTTTTGTGTTTCAGCAGTTCAACCTGTTGCCGCGCACCTCCGCGCTGGAAAATGTCGAACTGCCCATGGTGTATGCCGGGGTCAACGCCACACAACGGCATGAACGTGCGCGCGCTGCGCTGGAGCGTGTAGGCTTGCTGGATCGGTGTGAACATACACCTTCCGAGCTTTCCGGCGGGCAGCAGCAGCGTGTGGCGATTGCACGCGCGCTGGTGAACCAGCCACAGCTTATTCTGGCCGATGAGCCCACGGGCGCGCTGGACTCGCAAACCAGCCAGGACATCATGCGCTTGCTGACAGAACTCAACGTCCAGGGAATGACGGTGGTGATCGTCACCCACGAGGCCGATATTGCCGCCTGGGCGCGGCGCAAACTGGTATTCAGGGACGGCCAGATCGTGGAAGACACCGAGCGTATGCCCTTTGCACACTGGGGCACACTGGTGAAGAGGGGGACGGCACCATGAGCTGGCTGAACGCCCTGCGCAGCGCCTTGCGTTCGCTCGCTGCCAACACCTTGCGCAGCATCCTGACCATGCTGGGCATCATCATTGGCGTGGCAGCGGTCATCACCATGATCGCCGTCGGCCAGGGTGCCACCTTGCGCGTGCAGGAGCAAATGAAGGGTCTGGGCTCGAACATCATGCTGGTGATGTCAGGCGGCGTGTCGCAAGCCGGTGTGCGTCTGGGCGCGCAGACCCGCCAGCGATTGACCGAGGAAGACGCCCAGGCGATAGCGCAGGAGATTCCCGAAGTGCAGGTGGCGGCACCCACGTCACGCACCAACGGCCAGGTGGTGTATGGCAATGCCAACTGGGGCACCAGCATTCTTGGGGTTACCAACGACTACCTGGAAGCGCGCGACTGGCCGCTGGCCACGGGCCGCGTATTCGATCCGGGTGAGTTGGCTGGCTCTGCCAAGGTCGCATGGCTGGGTGCCACCGTGGTGCGGGAATTGTTTGGCGACCAGGATCCCGTAGACCAGGTGGTGCGTGTGCGCAATATCCCCATGACGGTGATTGGCGTGCTGGCGCCCAAAGGACAAAACTCCATGGGGCAGGACCAGGACGATGTGATCATGGTTCCCCTGGGCACGCTGCGCAACCGCATCTGGGGAGGCGAGGCCGCCAGCCGCCTCAAACGGGTGGGGGCCATTTCGGTCAAGGTGTATGACGGACTGGACATGAAGGCCGTGGAAGAAAGCATCAATAGCCTGCTACGCCAGCGCTTCAAGGTGCAAAGCGGGGTGGAAGACCCTTTTTCGGTGCGTAACCTGACCGAGGTATTGCAGGCCCAGGAAGAATCAAGCCGCGTCATGACCTTGCTGCTGGCAGCTGTTGCGGGTATCAGTCTGGGTGTGGGTGGCATTGGCATCATGAACATCATGCTGGTGAGCGTGACCGAACGTACCCGAGAGATCGGCCTGCGCATGGCCGTCGGTGCGCGCGGGCGCGACATCCTGGCGCAGTTTTTGATTGAAGCAATGACCCTGAGCCTGATCGGTGGCGCGCTCGGCGTGGCGCTGGGCGCTGCTGCCACGTGGAGTGTGGGGTACTTTGCCGAGTGGCAGGTCAGTCTGAGTCTGGCCTCGGTGCTGCTGGCCGTGGGGTTTTCCGGACTGGTGGGGATATTTTTTGGCTACTACCCTGCCCGCAAAGCCTCCCGGCTGCTGCCGATCCAGGCGCTACGCTACGAATAACCCTGAATTTAAACTGCTTATCCGGGCATTGCAATTCACGCGCAAGTAGATGATTGTCCTTATCCAATATCTCAACATCTCAACATCTTTGCGAGGTACACCATGAGCATCAGCAGCATCGGCAGTTCTAACGCCACGGCAAACAGCCAGAAAACCAACACCCCCACAGCCAATGCAGGTGCAGCCTCTGGCAGCGCGAGTTTTAAGGAGATTTTCGGGGAAATACCAACCAATCTGAACCGCAGTGGCCTGAGCGGGATTGTGGATGCACGGGGAAACAATCTCAGCAACGAACAGATTCTGTCCTTTTTTGAACAAAACCCCAGCATGGAACAAATCCAAAGCACCGCTGCAGCACTGGGCTTGAGCCAAGCCCAGGTTGCCCAGGCCGAAGCCATTGCCCTGGGCAAAGGCGCCATGCAGCGTGCTACCACGAGTTCCAGTTCCAAAACCGTTGCCAAGGCGGCAGCAACGCCCACCGCACCATCCACCGTAACGCCCACTGCAACCGCCAACATGGGTTCCGCAGCGACTTCGACGGTCGCCACACTTCTCACCGGCGGCGTGACATCGAAGTTTGGTCCCGAAACGTTCAAAGCCATTTTTGGCGACCTTCCCGCAGGCCTGGACCGCAGCGGATTGAGCGGGATCATTGACGGCCAGGGCAATAATCTCTCGCGGGCGGAAATCATCACGTTCTTCGACAAAAACCCCACAACGGGGCAGATCGAAGAATTTGGCCTGGAAAAAGGACTCAACCAGTTCCAGCTGGCAAACGCCACCGCCATCGCTCGCGGCGCCTCGTACAAGGAGCCGATCTGGGCTCCCCCCGGAGCCAGCACGATAGGCGGTCAAAATGGCAGCGGAATCGATTTCAATGGAAGGTCCATCCCGGCATCCGGTGCGTGGGGCAATAACGCTGGCAACACCCGGACCAATCTGGCTGGTTACAACACGACCGGCGCCCAACAGGCCGCAAGCAATTCATCGGTGAATTTCCAGGCGTGACCGAGGTATTTCCAGTGACGTCTGCTATTTTGGCCAACGGTTATGGCCTACGAATTCGTTCCAGTCCAGGAAGCCATCTTTATTGCGGTCATGTTTGTCAAAGTTGGCAGAAAAGTAGTTGAAGGCTTTAGCTTTATCTACTTCCTCCCTTGACAACTTGCCATCCTTATCGGTGTCCGCTGCGTCAAACTCGGCCACCGATTTGTCTTTCATCTTGCGTGCGATGTCGCCACGCGCTCCGGTTTCATCCAGATTCGGAACAATCGTCTGGGCCTGTGCAAAACTGACAAAACTGAAAATTGCGCCAATCATCACGCTAGTCATCACGAACACTGAAATGCGCCGCATGGTTTCTCCGATCATGAAAGTGAACAAGTGTACAAAAAATCTGAATCCACGGCCTGATTGGGCTGTAGCGCTTGCAGGACGTGCGGGAGTGGCTATCAAATCAGAAGCGTCCATCCCCCTTCAGCAGCGGTCGCCCCAGCGCTTTACGCGCGTGTTCGATCACTTCATGCTCAAACGCATTCTCAAAGTCTGCAAGTTCTTTGGATTGCATGCCAATGGCGGTGGAAACAGCCAAAGTCCTCCAGCCCTCTACCGTATCCAGAACCTGCGCGACCATCTCCAGCGCCTGGGTAGAAGTCAGAGAGAAATAGGCAGCACCATCCAGCAACATCTCTAGCGAGTCAATAGGTCCCGATTCAGGTGTCAGCCATGTCTTGGACTCTCGATCCTTGTCGGGCATGGGGTTCAGATCGAACGCAGGAGCGAGCTGCCAATGGCTATCGCCAGCATAGAGAAAGCCGTGGTTCTGCAAATGGTCGTCGGTGTTCGTGATCAGCAGGTTAAACAGCATGCGCCGCCACAGCTCACGTGCATCCTGGCTGGGGTTCACGCAACGGGATCGGATGATGTCGGCGATTTCTGCATACGAGAGCGTGTCATCGCGGGACGCCTGCAACATGGATGCTGCCGACAGGTAAGGTATGCGGGCGTTGTTTGCTGCGCGATCGAACCGTTCAACGACGGCAACCGGTGTGTTCTGGATGACGACGATGCGTGCGTTTGCAGCTTGGATGCCAGCCTTGCGCGCCAACTGCAAGGCCAGTACCTCTCCACGCGTGACGCTGCGGGAATCGTTCACACTGGGGAACTTGCCAATGGCCAGGCGGTCATTCTCATCAAGTACGGTGCACTTTGGTCGCATTCCACCGAGTGACGTTCCTTTGCCTTGAAGGTATTTCAGGTCTTCGATGGTCTCCGTACTATTTTCAACCGCGCGGCTGGCTGCGACCATCCTTTCGAGTTCGATCAGCGGTGGGGTTGTTCGCTTGCCCTCCTCCACGGTTCTCAGGTACTTGCCCCGACTGTCGCGCAGTCGCAGTGCACCGACACGGCTGAAGTCATCAACCGCACAAAGGTAGTCCAATTCGGTGAGCGCTGCCAGTTCCGGCGCTTCCTTGCGCAGTTTGGCATGCGCCCGTGCAATCACGCGTCGACCCCAGGCGTCGGGGGCGGTATCAGCCAGGGCGAAATGAAAGACTGAATCAGAAGAATTCTTGGCACGCCGCGATAGGTGCCCGGCGACCAGCGGCAGGTCTGGGGAGACTTCAAACTGTTCAGGACTCAACAGCCACTCAGGCGCGTAAGCAAAAACAGAATTTTCTCGCTGGCCCTGCTTCACAAAGGTCAGCCGCCCTACAGACGCACCAGCGCTGCCGATACAGACATCTAGTTGCTGGTTGGTGTTTTGCTTGGCAGGCTTCATAAAGCGTTGACCGTCGATTTGCGCGAGGTACGGATGCGCTTGGGTAATTGATCGTCCATCAGGTTCAGGCCAATCTCATCCTGCCCGCTGTCCAGAAGCTGACTCAGCCGATCAATCTCTCCAAACACGTAAAGGGTACGAGCCACAAAGTGCAAAGGAATGCGGGGATCTCCGGACTCCATGCGCTTAATGGTGGTGATCGACGCACCAATGCGCTCGGACAGAGACTGCTGGGTCATGCGCCGGCGGCGGCGTGCACGGTTGATGTCTTCCCCGAGTTTAGTCACAGCGCGTGAGACGGGCAGAGGCATAGGCAAACGAGTTACATCACGGCTCTTTTCGGGGCTTTTAAATTGATTAATAGCTTCCATGGAGACTATTGTGCATTTTGTTTATCATAATTTCAAGATATTTATGGCCGTAGTACCGAGGCTGAAATCCGGGCGATCCTCGAATCTGCCGTTCGGCCCGAGGGTCGGGTCAGACTCGGCACCCTGCTGGCCGAAATTGGCCGCGAAATGGGTGGCGTCAATCTGGAAATAGAGCGGGACCATCAGCCTTGCGGAACTGCGCTTCGGCATCGCTGCCCTGCCGGAGGGAAAACGCCGCGATGCGCTGCATGCAAGTCTTGCGCAGCGCGTCTTGCCGTTGTTCGCGGGTCGCATCCTGACGTTTGATGACCCCGCATCGCAATCCTATGCAACACTGCGCGCCCGAGCCCGCGCCGCCGGGCAGGCCATTGCGGCGGCAGATGGCTATATTGCAGCCATTGCGGCGGCGCACGGTTTGGCAGTAGCCACGCGCGACACATCGCCATTTGAGGCTGCTGGCTTGAGCGTCATTAACCGTTCCTAAAACCATGGCCTTTTATTCCCATTAGAAGGGAACATCCGGCCAGACGTTCCCCGAACAGTTTTGGGAACGATTCGCGCCACGGGATCGCGCCGTGGAATTCCAGATAGGACACACTCCCGGACTTGCGAGCGGGAGAGGTGGTGGAGCGGTTTTATGCGCTCCACACCGGAAATGCGCTACATGCGCCGCTTTGAGACTTGTCCTGACCTTTGACCAAAACGACCACACATGCTTCGCCCGATTCCTTGCAGGTAGGGTGAAGGTGACATGGCCGCCGTTGCGTGTTGGCACAAGGCCCACCCGCACGGTCGAACGTTCGGACAATCCCAATCCTCGACGGGCGATGGCATAGGCCGCGCCCTGATGTACTGAAATGCCTTTTGTCTGGGCGTAATTGACCGCTCCGATGACCGACGTATACGCCGGATTGACTTCGATGACTTCAATGCCTGCACGAAACGCCGCCGCCTTGATGCTGGAGGCCACCTTGTTGCAGGCAAACGAAGATAGGAGTCGCGCCTGCTTGGGATCGGTGGTTTCCAGTTCGGCCTTCTTTTTCTGGAGGTTCAGTTCTTCCACCACAATCGGTTTGCCCGCAGTCTGTGCCTGACGCACAACATCAACCGCCGCATTCCCAATGAGCGCTTTGGCCTGGTCTTGTTTCTTGCCGTAGTGGATGAGATCAATACGCCGCGTGCCAATCAGATTGCCAAACCGATCCGTTTCCGACACAGCCAGATGGTCGGCATTGACATCAACACCTATGGCTCCAAGTTCGATTCTGGATACTTGCTCGACAGGTTGCGCCTCTGTACTGACGAAAATTCGCCAGCCTTTGTCGTCTCGAACGAAGCGGTAACTCAACGCCGTACCGATCCGTTTGACGCTTGGCTTGCCGTCCCTGGTTTGTGTGTGGATACGTTGACTGGTTCCCAGCGCGGCAACAATTTTTTCCTGCCCATAAGCAAAACGAACGCCGGTGATGCTCAGATACTTGCCGCTGGTCGCCACGCGCAAGGGTAAGCGCAGTTGCAAGTTCAGCGTCCCATCTGGCGCAAGCGTTGCTTGACAGCTTTGGCATCCTGCCGTTTCATCCTGACTGCCAAGGACAAAGAATTGACTTGCCCGCGCCCTGCTCCAGTCAGCCTTCCATTCTTCGTGGCCAGCGTAACCATTGGCTTAGGCTGTCCAAAAATGCTTCAAAATAACCAATTTCTTTCCCCCAAGAAATGGCCCTACTTGCCCGAACAAGAAAACGTCGTTCTTCGTTTTATGATCTCTCGTATTGTTACTGGAACATCATCATGAGTGAAAAGTCAAAGCTGCACAAGAGTCGAGAGGTTTGGAAAAAAAAGCGATTGATCGTGCCACCAAAGTGCGTGCGATTCGTAAAGAAATCCGGCGACTAAAAAAAGAACGAGATAAATTTAAAGGGGAGGCCAAGGCAGCCAAAGCTGAATTGGCGAAACAAGGCAAGCAAGCAGTAGCGTGCATCCAAAACAAAGTGGATGTTGTTTTCCTTGTTTTGTGCTTGTTCCTCTCAGCACGAATCGGATTCCGTGCAATTGCAAGAGTGTTGGCCGTGCTTGCCCCCTACCTTGGTCTGCTGAAGACACCTTGTCCACAAACGGTCAGCAACTATGTATCCCGTCTATCCATCGCAAAAATGCAAACGTTCGTCCAATCCCTTGGCAACGCTGCTGGAGGTGCAATGCAAACGGTTTGGCTTATTGATATCAGCATAGGACTGGGCTCGGGGAAGATACTCAGCGTACTGGCATTGAATCTCAGGCACCATGAACAAAATGAGTATGCGCCAGGATTGGCGGATGTTCAGTGTGTCGCCACCGCTGTTGAGGAATCCTGGAATGGCGAAACGATTGCCGAATTTTTACGCAAAGTATTTGCCAAAGTGGGATTTTTTTCCCGCTGCTTTCCTCAAAGACGGCGGAACCGATCTTGAAAAGGCCATCCGCTTGTTGAATGAACAAGGGACATCCCTTGAGTGCATCGACGATCTCTCCCATATGGTTGCCAATCTTTCAAGCACGAATATGCAGAGGATCCGTTGTTTAACACCTTCATCACAGCCTGCGGCCAAGTGTCCAAGAAACTCAAACAGACGATCTTGGCATGCCTTGCACCTCCGAAGGTCTCGACCAAAGCCCGCTTTATGAACTTGCACCGTTTGGTCGAATGGGCGGACAAACTGCTCAAACATGTGCCGCAAAACCAGGCTGAAGACGCACCGATGTTAGCGAAATTAAGAGCAAGCTTGGATCAATTGCCCGAGTGTGAGCCGTTTATCAAACGATTCCTTCGCGATGCAAAGTCGATGCTGGCATGTCAAAAATCCTCAAACAAGAGGGGTTGAACCTTGCAACCTACGCGCAATGTCAGAAGTTGATTGAGGTCATGCCCGCATCCTCTTCGATACGAATCGGTTTTACTGATTGGGCAAAGTCACAGTTGGAAATTGCCAATAGGCTGGGGTTGAATCAAACGGGTTTGCCCATCAGCACCGATGTCCTTGAATCACTGTTTGGTGTAGGCAAGCGACTGGGAATGGGGCAAGTGAAGGATGCTGATCGAATCGCTTTTCACCTACCAGCACTGTGCGGAACATTGACGAAACAGGATGCGCAAGATGTTGTTGATATCACGGTTGCGAAACATAAAGAGGTGATCGGATGTGTAGATTCGTTGAGCAAACAACGTCGAGATGTATTGCCAAATCCAGGGAGTTTGGAAACCTTGGCGAACAATCCTGGACGACGCCACCTTGTCCTCATCCCGGATACTGAATCTTGGTCAGAACCTCCCGCCCAATCTATATCTGTAAGCGATTTGCCTGCCATCAGCGCAAAGTTTCCCAATGCACCGTTAAGCGATTTCGGTACATTTTGTTTTTCGTCGTTGAAGAAATTATTTGACGCACTTCCCCTCGGCGGCGGGTGGTTACAGGGGGCCAAAAGTTGGGGAAAAACTTAGGGTAAGTTTGGACGAATCACCATTGGCTTCAAGATCAAACTGTGCATGAAACAATTTCTTGCCGCCAAAGCATAGGCGCACGGTGCCAGCCTTCTCGTCGGCCTTGAGCGCCACAAGCCGGTTTTGCAGCGTTGCCAGGCGCCGTTTTTTCTGATGTAGCTTATTGGAACCAGGTGCTTTGGTTTCCAGTTTGACAACGACCTTTTCCGCTTTGCGGATACGCTTTTCGGCCTCGGCGATCAGTTCGGGGCGACGTTCCTTGATCGCGTCAATCTTGCCTTCAAGCCCTATGCGCATCGCATTGAACTGGCGTGCAGTTATATCGAACTTTGGCAAAAACTCCCGTTTGAGGTCGTTGAGTGCGTCCCCGGCCTGGATTGCCGCAAACAGGCTGCGCTCGGCTTTGCCGTACAAGTCGGCATAGGCATCCAGGATAGCCGCCTGCTCAGGGTTCAGCTCAGGGCGCGTCTGGTAGGTAAAGACGGGACGCTTACTCATGCACTGCCTCTTGCATGGCATCGAGTGCCTTCTGTGCCCGCTTCCTGGCTGAACGCTCGCCGTACAGTCTGGCGCACATCGAAACAATGACCTCGTGCAAATCGCGCACAATGTCGTCGGTCATCTCGTCAGGTTCCATGACAATGAGCCTGCGCCCATGGGCAACCAAGGCGGCTTCAACATATTCGAAACCGAAACGCATAAGCCGCTCACGATGCTCCACCACAATTGCGCTAACCTGTGGATTCGACAGCAACTTCAGCATGCTGCGTCGATGGCCGTTCAGACCAGAACCAACTTCACGCACCGATTCAACCACCAGCAGTCGCTGTTCAGCCGCATATTGCGATAGCCGGGCAAGTTGCCGATCCAGATCGGCTTTCTGATCGGCGCTGGAAACCCGAGCATAAAGCGCAACACCTTGTGGCTTGGCCTCAGCTGGATGAACAATGATGGTTCCAGTGGGCAGTTGTTCAGCGCGCAAAGGCAACTGACCCGCATGAAACATCTTCCATGCACCTTTGTAGGTGAGACCCTGCTGCTTTGCCCATTCGCTTAATTTCATCTTGATATTATGCCATTTAAGGGTATTAAATGCAATTTTATTATTCAGCTGCTGGCAACCCTGGATAAGCCTGTAGCGCTTGTGTCATTGGCACCGAGTTTGAAGGACGATACCACCTGCACCAGTTCCTGCGCCTGGGCTTTGAGGCTGCTGGCGGCGGCGGCCATTTCTTCCACCAGGGCCGCATTTTGCTGGGTGGCATGGTCCATCTGGGTCACGGCCTCGCTCGCCTGCGCCACACCGCTGGCCTGTTCCTGGCTGGCCGAGCTTATCTCGCCCACGATGTCGGTGACGCGACGGATGCTGCTGACCACCTCCTGCATGGTGCTGCCCGCCTGATCGACCAGCGTGGTGCCCTGTTCGACCCGTTCGACGCTGGTATTGATGAGCGATTTGATTTCCCGGGCGGCCTCGGCGCTGCGTCCGGCCAGTGAGCGCACCTCGGAGGCCACGACAGCAAAGCCGCGCCCGTGTTCTCCGGCACGTGCTGCTTCCACGGCGGCGTTGAGCGCCAGGATATTGGTCTGGAACGCGATGCCGTCGATGACCTGGATGATGCTGGAGATCTTGCGTGAGGCTTCGTTGATGCCTTTCATGGTTTCCACCACCTGGCCAACCACTTCACCACCCGTGACAGCAACCGTCGAGGCGCCCATGGCCAGTTGGTTGGCTTGGCGTGCGTTGTCCGCGTTTTGCCGGACGGTGGCACCCAGTTGCTCCATGGATGCGGCGGTCTCTTCCAGTGCGCTGGCTTGCTGCTCGGTGCGGGCGGAAAGATCCTGGTTGCCAGATGCAATTTCGGCGCTCGCAGTGGCCACGGTTTCGGAGCCCTTGCGTACGTTGATGATTACCCGCGCCAGCTTGGTCTGCATGTGCTGGAGCGAGCGCAACAAGTCACCGATTTCGTCCTGGTGCGTTACTTCAATCGTGTTGCCAAGGTCACCACGGGCGACCTGATCGGCCACCTGGACGGCCACTGCCAGCGGTTGGATAATCTGCCGACTCAACCACAGCCCGCCCGCCACGCCAGCAGCCGTGAACAAGATCATGATGCCATAAGCCAGGATTTTGTTGCGTTGGGCATTGGCCCTGGCACGCTCTTGTGCCTGAACCATTTCCGTATTCAACCGTTTGCCGAGTTCCTGTACCAGCGTATGCGCCTCCCGGTCCACCCCGCGCACGGCCTTGTCGCCGATCTGGTGGTCAAAGTTGGCGGACTTGAAGGCCTCAAAGCCTTTGACGTAGCCCTCTTTGGCCGTTGCCAACGCCTGCGTCAACTTGCGAACCAGCACCTTGTCTTCGTTTTGCAAGGACATGTCATCGAGAGACTTGAGCGTTGCCTCCACCGATTGCATTTGTTTGGTGTGGGCATTCCAGTACTTGTCCAGGTCTTTGGGGTCCTTGCCGCGTAGCAGTACATTCTTCCACTCCTGAATGGCCGAGGCAAACGCGATGCCAACTTTTGTCGCCCCGTCGTTGGACTCCCTGGCGATACTTATCTCCTGTTCAAACGTCTGCATCGTCCCGGACAAGGTTAGCAGGCCGAACATGGCACCGGCAAACAGCAAGCCCATGGACAAGGCAAAGGCAAGAGGAAGTTTGACACTAAGCTTCATGGATAATTCTTTCGTAAACGCATTGAGTGAACGGGATGCCCGGACCATATCGTAATTACAACAATCTTACACATTATTCAAGGAGAAGCGCCATGGCGGTTGCCACTATCGGGGAGTTGAATGCGTTGATGGCACGGGTCAAAAAAGCCCAGGCTATTTACGCCGGATTTACGCAGGAGCAGGTCGATGCCATCTTTCGCAGCGCAGCGCTGGCGGCGGCCAACGCCCGCATTCCGCTCTCACGCATGGCGGTCGAAGAAACCGGCATGGGTGTGCTGGAGGACAAAGTTGTCAAGAACCATTTTGCATCCGAATACATCTACAACAAATACAAGGACGAAAAAACCTGTGGGGTGCTGTCCGAGGACGACAATTTCGGCACGATCACCATCGCCGAGCCGATTGGCATCATCTGCGGCATTGTGCCGACCACCAATCCAACGTCTACGGCGATCTTCAAGGCGCTGATTTGCCTCAAAACACGCAATGGCGTGGTGTTTTCGCCGCATCCGCGCGCGCGCAAATCGACCTGCGAGGCGGCGCGTCTGGTGCTCGAAGCGGCAGTTGCCGCTGGCGCGCCCAAGGACATCATCGGCTGGATTGATGAGCCGACGGTCGAATTGTCCGACTACCTGATGCAGCATCCCGACATCAACCTGATTTTGGCAACCGGCGGCCCCGGCATGGTGCGCGCGGCCTATTCGTCGGGCAAACCGGCCATCGGCGTGGGTGCGGGCAATACGCCGGTGGTGATTGATGAAACGGCGGACATCAAACGCGCCGTGGCCTCGATTCTGATGTCCAAGACGTTTGACAATGGCGTGGTCTGCGCCTCCGAACAATCGGTCATCATTGTTGACAGCGTGTACGACGCGGTGCGCGAGCGTTTTTCCCACCATGGCGGCTATATTCTTTCGCCCGATGAGGCAGTGGCGGTGCGCGCCGTGCTGTTTCATGGGGGGCATCTGAATGCCGATATCGTCGGCCAGTCGGCGCGGCGCATTGCCGAAATGGCCGGCATCAGCGTGCCACCGTACACCAAGGTGCTGATCGGCGAGGTGAGCGAAGTCTCGCCCAGCGAGGTGTTTGCGCATGAAAAGCTTTCGCCCACCCTGGCGATGTACCGCGCCGATGATTTTGTCGATGCCTGCACCAAGGCGGCGGCATTGATTGCGATGGGCGGCATTGGCCACACCTCGGCGCTGTACACCGACCAGGATTTGCAAAACGAGCGCATTCGCTATTTCGGCGACAAGATGAAAACCGCGCGCATTCTGATCAATACGCCGTCGTCGCAAGGTGGCATCGGTGACCTGTACAACTTCAGCCTGCCGCCGTCGTTGACCCTGGGCTGCGGTTCCTGGGGCGGCAACTCGATTTCCGAAAACGTCGGCCCCAAGCATCTGATCAACAAGAAAACCGTCGCCAAGAGGGCTGAAAACATGCTGTGGCACAAATTGCCCAAGTCGATCTATTTCCGCCGTGGCTGTCTGCCCGTCGCCCTCGAAGACCTGGCCGGAAGGAAACGCTGCCTGATCGTCACCGACCGTTTCCTGCTGGAAAACGGCTACGTTGCCGAGCCGATGCGCCTGCTTAAAAAACAGGGAATGGAAGTCGAGTGCTTTTATGAAGTCGCCGCCGATCCGACGCTGGCCGTGGTGCGCAAGGGATTGGCGATGGCGAATGCGTTTCAGCCGGACGTGATTCTGGCGCTGGGCGGCGGCTCGCCGATGGATGCGGCCAAGATCATGTGGGTGATGTACGAACATCCCGACGTGCATTTTGCCGATCTGGCCCTGCGCTTCATGGATATTCGCAAGCGCATCTACCGCTTTCCGAAAATGGGGGCCAAGGCAATCCTGGTGGCCGTGCCCACTACCTCCGGCACCGGCTCCGAGGTCACGCCGTTCGCCGTGGTGACCGACGAGACGAACGGTGCGAAATACCCGATTGCCGACTACGAACTCACGCCGACCATCGCCATCGTGGATGCCAATCTGGTGATGGACTTGCCCAAATCGCTGACCGCTTACGGCGGGATCGACGCGGTGACGCATGCCATCGAAGCCTATGTGTCGGTCATGGCCAACGAATACAGCGACGGACAGGCCTTGCAAGCCCTCAAGATACTGAAAGAGCACCTGCCCTCGGCGTATAAGAACGGCGCCAACGACCCGCGCGCCAGAGAGCAAACGCACAATGCCGCGACCATCGCCGGTATCGCCTTTGCCAATGCCTTTCTGGGCGTTTGCCACTCGATGGCGCACAAACTGGGTGCTGAATTTCACCTGGCGCATGGTCTGGCGAATGCGCTGCTGATCTCGAATGTGATCCGCTACAACGCCGCTGATATTCCAGCCAAGCAGACCGCCTTCAGCCAGTACGACCGCCCGCAAGGCGTGGCGCGTTACGCGCAGATTGCAAAGCATCTGGGGTTGGAAGCGCAGCGCGACCACGAGCGCGTCGAGAAGTTGATCGAGTGGGTCGATGAACTCAAGGCAGTGCTGGAGATTCCTCCGTCGATTCAGGCCGCTGGGGTCAACGAAGCGGATTTTCTTGCCAAGGTCGATAAACTGGCCGAAGCAGCGTTCGACGACCAATGCACCGGCGCCAATCCACGTTTCCCGCTGATTGGCGAACTCAAGCAGTTGCTGCTTGACAGTTATTACGGTCGGGCGTTCAAGGAAATTTACGAAGACTGACGGGCCAGTCTGGCTTATGGAGTGTGCGGGAGTTGCTGCGAATTTTGTAGTGTTTCCGCGCTGCGGGCAAGGCCGACACCAGACTCAGTGTCGAGCTTCGCCAAAAACATCTTCTAGCGTTTGGGCATCGAGCACCCGATCACCCTGGCCGCGAATGGCTGCTTGCGTCGGCGGCAACCCGTGCGCCGTGATGATCAACGACGACGCAAACGGCGCATGGCGGCGGTACACTGCGGACATGACAAACATCATCCGCCCTGATTTCGCCCGCGCCCCGTTTATTGCAGAAGTGGTATTTGACCCGGAATGCAGCATGTGGGTTGTTTCCTGCGAAGAACTGAGTGTGACGACAGAAGCACCCAGCTACGAAGCCATGACAGCCAGGTTCTGGGAGATTGCCCCGGAGATTGCCGAACTCAACGGCATTGCTTTTGATGCGAACAGCCGTGTGCAGTTTTTGCACACAGAGAAAGCCCATTCGCGCAAGGTGATGTAGCGCATGGGCAGCGGCTTCTATCCGCAGGTGCGGAGCATCTTGCAGGCTCACGGCTGCACCTTTGCGCCAAGGCAAAGGCAGCCACGAGGTTTGGAACAGCCCGATCAACGGTCGCAATTTTCCGCTGGCAGTAACCGTGAATTCACGCAACATGGCAAATGGTGTTTTGAGGGACGCAGGTATCAAGCGCAAGATTTAGGCAAATTTGGCGAGTGGTGGCGCATGTTTCGTAAAACCTGGACAGCAGCACATACCGGGTGCGATTCAAGTGAATCGCACCCGGTGGAGGTGGCGGTTTCGTGCTGCATGGCCGTGATGGTAATGTAAAGGGTGTGGCATACATTCACTGCAAAATATATAGCTGTACCCGCTTGCTGCACAAGCGGTACAGCCCTATTTGCCTAATTTGCCTTTAGTGCCTTTAGTGCCGGGCTTCGTGGAAAACTTCTTCCAGGGAAGCGGCACCCAGCACCCGATCCAGCCAGTCGTCAATCTGCGCCACGCTGGCGGTGGTGATGCGGTGCAAAATCTCTGCGGACAATGCGCCAAAACGCTTGTGCAGCAGCCTTTGCAGAGCCAGAGCTTCCCCGGTTTGCACGCCTTCTGCCTTGCCTTCTGCCCAGCCATCGGCCTGGGCCTTTTCCAGTGCGTCACGTTGCATGAAGATGAACTCACGGCGCTTGTGCTGCTGCTCCAGTTCCTCAGCGCTCATACCCGCTTCGTTGATCATGTCAAAAGCCTGGTGGATGCTCGGGGTGTTGAGCCGCTCGGGGATGAATTTCAAGTCTCCGGCGTTCTTGATAAAGTCAATCCATTGTTGCTGGATATTCTCCAGTTGCTCCAGGGTCAGCGTCCAGATCGGCTATCGCGGGGAGGTGAGAGATGATGGATCGGTCATCGAGATTGTGGTGTGGCAGTTGCCCGAGCCGCTTTTGCCGTGTGTGCACTGCTTCAAGTACCGGCTGTACTACGGAAGCAATGGCGTGTGCCGGGTGCGCTACGACAACGAGCGCGGCAAGGGAGATCACCGGCATATCGCGGGTGTTGAGCAGCCCTATTCCTTTAGCAGCCTGGATGCTTTGCTGGCTGACTTTGAGGCTGATGTCACGAACTGGAGGTAATTCATGAAAGCCTTGATCGAGATTAGCCCGCGCGGCTCTGTGTTTACCGCCGCACGCGCCCAGATAGCTGGCACTCAAGCCACAGGGAAAGAAGCGGATTTTTTGCTGCGTTTCGAGTCAGCCAGGTCGCTGTTTTCCGAGTTGACAGCCGCTCGCATGGATTTGCTGGAATTGCTGCGGCGTACTGGACCTTGCAGTGTGTACGCGCTGGCAAAGGCGGCAGAATGTAATTACTCCAACATCCACACCGACATAAAGCGACTGTCAGCCCTTGGCTTGGTGGAGCGTACGGATGGTGGAGATGTATTCGTCCCGTTCACCGAGGTGAACATTCATTTCCCGCTGTTGCAAGAAGCGGCATAAGCAGAAGCGACACAGCATACGCTTGTAACCAGATTGCTCGTTTATTGAGTGTCCTGGGTAAACACCGCATCCAGGCTGGTGGCATCGAGGATGCGCTCGGCCCAGTCTTCCAATTGCTCCACCGCCGCTTGTGCCAGCCGCGTGCGTACTGTCGGCGGCAGCGGGCCAAAGCGCTTGGTAAGCTGGCGTTCCAAAAGCCGACTTGCCTCCGCTTGCCTGCCTGTTTCTAACCCCTGTTGCAGCCACTGCTGCGTCCAGTCCATCACGGTTTCAGCCAACATGGTTTTCATCTCCAGTAAATCGCCCACCTCGGGCAGTTCGGTTTTGGGTAAGCGCGATGGGAGCAGCACGCGCCGTATCCACACGGCAAATGCGCGGCGCACACTCGTTTGCTCAGGCGCTTGCAACCAGTCCACCAGCGCGGCCACGGCCTGCACCATGTCCGTGGGTGTGCGGCTTTTCTCCAGCCGGAACAATGCCGCCGTCAGGTTTTGCAGGGCCAACGGTGCACTTTCGTCGATGGCACCTTCGTCCAGCAGCAGGTATTTCAGGTGCGGTGTGTAGTCTTGCAAACGTCCCGGCGGCACCTCGATCAACGCGCTGATCTCTTGCGCGGCGTTCCAGCGCCGCACACCGTTGTAGAGCACCAAGGGCAGCACCGGCGGAAGTCTGCCACTGGGCGTAAACATCTTTTGCTTGATGATGTCCTGGTACAGCAAGCCCAGGTAGGTCAGCAGCCGCACCGCCATAAATTCATTCACCGAAGACTGAAACTCCAGCAGCAGATAAACGTACAACCAACGCTCATTGAAGCGCACGCGCCAGACAATATCGTCCTCGCGGTCGCGCAGGTCATCGGTCACGTAGCTGCCGCTGACTTTTTCCAGCGTGTTCCAATCCAGCTCGGCCACCCACGGCTCGTGCACAAAGCCCACAAGCAAATCGCGCACCATCTGCGGGTGCGAGAACAGATTCTTGTAGCCGTTGTCGTGTTGAGCCATAGGACGGAATTGTAGGCTGTGCATAGTCTTGCTGGCTGGGATTACCAGGTAACGATGCAAAAAACATAGCTGCTACCGCTTATTGCATAAGCCCTGCAGCCAGATTTTTTATAAAGGCAGAATGGCGCAGGGCATTTTTACCGGCAAATGTATTAACAAAGTAAATACACATTCTATAATGCACAGGCATGGACATTCACTTTAATCTGAACGGAGACTCCTTTGTTTGGAATGCGGTCAAGGCGCAAAAGAATCTGCTCAAGCATGGCGTGCGTTTTGAAGAAGCGGTCACTGTGTTTGCAGACCCGGCGTTTGTCCTGGTGCAGGCATCGCGCAACGATGAGGCGCGCGATGCTGCAATTGGTTTTGACGCGGTAGGGCGGCTGCTGTATGTGGTGCACATCGAAGTCGAAGTAACGTTTATCCGCATCATTTCCGCGCGCGTGCGGCAACCCCATGAGGAGCAAATTTATGTTGTCTGAACGATTGAAATCACGGCTGGTCAAAGACCGTCCCATGACCTCCATCACATTGCGTATTCCAGTGGATGTGGTGGAGTCAATGAAGGCCATTGCCCCACGGCGGGGCTTTACCGGATACCAAACGCTGCTCAAGCTGTACTTGAGCGATGGATTGCGCAGGGACGAGGCACTGTTCATGTCAGACCCTACATCGCGTTTGATGGAAGTTTTGAAAAAACACGGCGTTGCACAAACCGTGCTGGATGAGGCGATGAAGGAACTGGATGCGGCATAAGTCGTGCAGAAGTAGTTACTTATTGATAGCTACTCCCGCAAGTCCCATAAGCCATACAGCCCGATTTTTCATAAAACAGACAGCACGAAAAATTTTGTCTGATTCCCCTGATTCTTCTGCTACGATCCCCAAAAATTGCACATTGAGGGACGAAAATACAATGCCAAGCCTTAGCCGTTCCCACGCCCGTCTAAACCCTTTCCCCTCTTTTCAGCCGCCCCGCGCTACCTGATACCAGGCGGTTTTTGCCATGACAACACAAAACGAACACTTTGATTTGAATGACATTCAAAACGAGCCGACTGACCAGCAACTGGAAGCATTGATGCAGTCGGTAGCCGTCGAAGCTGCATTACGGGCCGAACAGGCGCGCATTGCCTTGATGCAGCGTTTGCGTGAAGACCTGGCATTGGCAGACAGACAATCGGCATGAGCGAGGCAGGTAAACCGCGACTGATCGTTGTTGCTGGCCCGAATGGCGCCGGGAAAACTTCCATTACCGAGCAACTCTTGCGCCACGAATGGATGAGTGGGTGCGAGTATGTCAATGCGGACAACATCGCCCGTGACTGCTATGGTGATTGGAATTCGCCCGATGCCGTCAGGCGTGCGGCGGTGCAGGCCGCCACGTTGCGTGAAAACTGTTTGCGCGAAGGCCGCAGTCTGGCCTTTGAAACCGTATTGTCCATGCCCGACAAGATTGATTTCATGCGACGCGCGGCACAGGCGGGATTTTTTGTGCGCCTGTTTTTTGTCGGAACGGATGACCCGACCATCAACGCCAAGCGTGTTGCCTTGCGCGTTATGGAAGGCGGGCACGATGTGCCCATCAGCAAGATCATTGCACGCTACACCCGTTCGTTGGCCAATTGCCTACCCGCCATCCGCGCAGCAGACAGAGCCTATATTTACGACAACTCTCAAGACTATGCTGCGGCCCGATTGTTGTTTCGTGTCTCCTCTGGTGTACTGGTCAAGCAATACGGCAAGATTAATCCTTGGGCCGCAGAAGTATTGCAGCGGATTGTTATGGTTTGATCAAAGGAAAACGCGGCAAACCTCGCCCTTCAGGGCAGGGGCAAGAGCGCGGGTGCTGTAGGTGTCCTTGTAGTGTCAGTTTGACGACCGGAAACGTCAGGCTGTGGCAGCCAATCCAACGGGTGATTGTTACAGTTCGGAATGCTCCTGTATTGAGAGCTGTCGCCGCACGTTCCATAAGCCATGCAGCCATATCCCCCATGTGGTGTGTCTTGTAAAACCTGGACAGCAGGCTAAAGTGCGCCCCGGCAGCAAGAATGCAATAATCGGCGCATGAGCAACGTCATACAGTTTGAGCCTGCAAAGATAACCTTCATCGTTGAAGTGACGCACCTGATGGACGATGATGGTGTTGCCTGGATGGCCGAATGTGATGCCTTACACCTTGTCACCGAAGCGCCCACGTTTGATGCGCTGGTGGATCGTGTATGGCAGATTGCGCCTGAAATGGCCATGGAAAACGGCTTGTGCATTCCAGAAAGTCGCCTGCGTTTGCTCTTCCAGCATGAGGCACAACGGCAAGCCGTCGCACGGTAACGGTGTGGGGGCAAACCTCTACGCGCAGTTGCGCCAAATCTTGCTGGATCATGGCTGTAGCTTGGTGCGTCAAGGCAAAGGAAGCCATGAAATTTGGCAAAGCCCCATCAACGGCTCGCGTTTCCCTGTTTCTGTGACCATCTCCAAAAGACCGATTGCCAACGCCATCCTCAAGCAAGCCGGTATTACAAGCAAGTTGTGATTTGTTCTGCGTTGTGACAATGGAAGTGCAAAGGGCAGGGTGCAAAATGCTACTAAATAAATAGCTGCTCCCGCACGTTCCATAAGCCATACAGCCATATTTTGCATGTGGCGTGTCTTGTAAAACCTGGATATGGTGATTGGACATCCAGTACCCGATGCCTCCAGGTTTCAAGCAAATTGTCGGGCTGGGTGCTTTACGTCCATGGCTCACCAAAACAGGCCGTATTTGAACCATGCCCAGAATTACGCTATCATGTGTGTACAACGTAATCACATAGCTTTCGAGATCGCCATGACCACCACTGCCACCGCCAAGGAAGAACGTCTCGCCATTCGCATTACGCCCGAGACCAAGGAGATGTTGCGTCGCGCTGCGGAGCGTCAGCATGCCAGTCTCTCACATTTCATTGTCGGTGCGGCACTGGAACGCGCCGCCAGCCTGTTGGCCGACGAAACGCGCTTTGTTGTTTCGCAAGAATTGGCCGATGCCTTTTGCGCCGCGCTGGACGCACCGGCGCGCGACATCCCGGCGCTCACCAAGCTGTTTGCCGAAAAGAGCGTTCTCGAACATTGACGCAGGAATAGACGGATGACGCTCCCTCTTTTCGGCACCGTGCCACTGGCAGCCGACTTCGCAGTGGCGGAATTTTCCTGCGGTCGTTTTGCCCTTGATGACTACCTGATTCGCCATGCCTGGCATGCCCAGCGCGCCAATACTGCGCGTACCTTCGTCGCGCTGCGCGGTGATCGCGTGGTGGGCTATTACAGCTTGGCCGCCGCGTCCATCGAACCCGATCAGGCTCCGCCGCGCGTGCTTCAGGGCGCCGGACGCTACCCGATTCCGCTCACCTTGCTCGCGCGGTTGGCCGTTGATCAATCCGAACAGGGGGCGGGACTAGGCAAAGCGCTGCTCAAGGACGCCATGAAGCGCTTTCTCGTCGCGCACGAACAGGTGGCCAGCCGGGCGCTGCTGGTGCATGCCGCTGACGACACGGCCCGCGCGTTCTACCAAGCCTACGGTTTCGAGCCAGCCCGCTTCAATCCGTTGCATCTTTATCTCCTGCCGAAGGATATGGCGCGGGCGCTGCGTTCGGCGCAGGGGTCGTGCGGTGTGTAGTCTTGCAAACGTCCCGGTGGTGCCTCGAATCTGAATACCTATGGGCAGCTTCTTGCGCGGCAGTGTGGACGGGGAGGGCGCACGTGCAGCAGCCCTTTTGCGCATTTGCGCATCCGGGATGGAACCGGATCAAAAAAATACGCCGATGGCAGTCAATATCCGTTTGGAATGCGTTATATTGGCGCACCACGCCAAGCACCCCTGCCCCCGCTGTTTGGCTCTTTGAGGCCCCGACCCCGCCTCCTTTCACGGTTTTCGTTTTCCTATTTTTCCATTTCGTTATGGAGCGTTTTCCTATGCGTTTCAAGTTTCATCCGTTACAGCCGCGTCTTGAAAATGCTGCAAAAATGGGAGCTATACCCGCACGTTCCATGCGCCATGCAGCCATATTCGCATAAAACAAACAACACGCAAAATCTTGGCTGACGCATCTAATTTTCATGCTACGATGCCCAAAATTCACACACTGGAAGACGACTAAAATGCCCAGCCCAGCCCAGCCCAGCCGCCCATGGTGCGCGCGTAGTTTTCCCTCGCTTCTCCTCCGGTTTTCTCCCGTCCTGCCGCCCCACGCTTTCTAGCGCCGGGCGGTTTTTTTCCATTTTGGAGCTTTACCTATGCCAAACTTGTTTGGGTTTTTTGGCCGCCCGATTGTGCCCATATTGCTGCTGTGCGCCAGTACCGCGCAAGCTGTAGCGTTAAACGATACGGGCATTGATTTTTGTGGCGATGCCACGACCAACACTGCCAATTGCGCCACAGTGGCTGTCGATGGCGGCACCTTTCCGCGTCAGGACGCACGCTATGGCCGCGATGCGCAAGCGGTGGCTGGCACGCTGATCAAAATTGGCCTCGGCAGCAGGGGGTTTGACTACACAAAGATTGCCAACGATGGCTCCGAGTTGTCTGCCTCTGCCGCGTTCGGCAGTGGCGCCAAAGACTGGGCCTGTACGCGCGACAACGTGACCGGCTTGATTTGGGAAGTCAAAACCACCTCGGGCATGCGCAGCAAAGACCACACCTACTCCTGGTACAACAGCAACCCGGCGACCAACGGTAGCGATTCTGGTACATCATCAGGCGGCACCTGTTTTATGGCAGACCATTGCGATACCGAAAAATTTGCCACTGACGTCAATGCCGCCCGACTGTGCGGTGCCGCCGATTGGCGCATGCCAAGCAAGAAAGAGCTTGAAGGTCTTGTCGATTACGGACGTTCCAATCCGTCGATTGCCCCGACCTATTTTCCCAACACACCTAGCTCGGAGTTCTGGTCGGGTTCGTTCTATGCCCCACTGTCAGGTGCTGGAGCGTGGGATGTGGATTTCAGCAGCGGCTACGCCAACAGGCAGAGCAAAAGTAGCAAATACGCAGTCCGCCTTGTGCGTAGCGGACAGTAATTCTTGGCACCCAAAATTATTCCAGAAAAAAATTTGCAATGAACACTCGAATCATTCTCTCTGATTTGGCGTTATGCCTGAGCTTATGTCTCGCTGCGCCTCTGGCCCAAGCAGTGACTTGTAGTAACAACGTTCCAGCCAGCAACCCAGATACGGACTACACCGACAACGACGATGGCACCGTCACCCACGTGCCCACCGGTTTGGTGTGGAAGATTTGCAGCGAAGGACAAACTATGGTGGGCGGGACTTGTACCGGAACTGCTCACAGCAGCTACACATGGGCGCAAGCGTTGGCACTGGCCAGCACCAGCAACTTTGCGGGCAAAACCGATTGGCGCCTGCCCAGCATCAGGGAACTGAATAGTTTGGTCGAAGAGTGCCGTGGTGGCCCAGCTATTAACGACGCGATTTTTCCTAATACACCCGGTTCGTTATTCTTGTCGGGTTCGCCCGTTGCCGTTGTCGGTGGAGGTAGCGCATGGGGTGTCGATTTCGGTAGTGGAAGAAGTGACACCATCCCCCGGAGCCAAATCAGCAACCGAGTTCGACTCGTGCGTGGTGGCTTGCCTGCTTCCAATCCTGCCCCGGTTTGCACCTTGAGTGCCAGTCCTGCCAGCATCACTACAGGCGGTAGTTCAACCTTGACTGCCAATTGCAGCCCGGCGGCCACCTCCTTTACGTGGACGGGCGGCACCTGTGCCGGTACGACGAGCGCTACTTGTTCAGTCACGCCAGGCAGTACCACCACTTACACCGTGACAGGTATCAATACCGGCGTTACGGGAACTGCGGCCAGTGCCACGGTTACAGTCAATCCCAGCGCGTGTAACCCGACACTGGCCAATACCAGCGCATCAGCAGGTGCTGCTGCCAGTACGGGTAGTGTCAGCGTGGCATCCACTTGCGCCTGGACGGCTACCAGCAACGCAAGCTGGATCACGATAGCCTCGGGTTCATCGGGTAGCGGCAATGGCATCGTCAGCTATGCTGTAGCGGCCAATACCGGCACCACGGTACGCACGGGCACGCTGACCATTGCCGGGCAAACTTTCACCGTGACGCAGGCGGGAGCGACAGTCGTCACGGCCCCAGTTTGCACCCTGAGTGCCAATCCGGCGACCATCACTGCAGGCTCCAGCGCAACCCTTACAGCTACGTGTATCCCGGTCGCAGCCAGCTACGTCTGGACAGGTGGGGGTTGCGCGGGTACGACTGGTGCTACCTGTTCGGTTGCGCCAACAGCCACGACCAGCTACACCGTGGTGGGAGCCAACACGGGCGGCACCGGCGCGCCAGCCAGCGCTACAGTGACGGTAACAACACCGTCAACCAGCACACTGCAACCCAACGCCGATGGGACCGTAACTGATCCTAAGACAGGTCTTGTCTGGATGCGCTGCTCTATGGGACAAACCTGGACTGGCAGCACTTGCAGCGGTTCGGTTAGTACCTATACCTTTGACCAAGCCAACGCGCTAACCAGCACGGTCACGTTTGCTGGCCAAAGCGACTGGCGCATGCCCAATATTCGTGAGTTGCAAACCATTGTTGATCGGTCAGTTTTCAGCCCAGCCATTGACAGCAATGCGTTTCCCAATACGCCAAATTCGAATTTCTGGCCGGGTTCGCCCTATGCCGAAGGTGGCGACGGTGCGTGGAACATTGACTTCAACGATGGCAGCGCCCTATACATCAGCAGCCGCAATGCCAACCTTGCGGTTCGGCTTGTGCGCGGCGGACAGTCTTTTGGTTCTTTGTTAAACCTTGCGCGTTCAACGAGCGATTATGTGGACCATGGCAATGGTACGGTTACGCATACACCAACCAATTTGACCTGGATGCGTTGCGCTATGGGCCAGACCTGGATCGGTAGCACCTGTAGCGGCCCGGCCAGCGACTACACTTTTGACCAGGCACAGGCACTAGCTGGCACAACGTTTGCCGGAAAAAATGACTGGCGTATGCCTACGGTAGAGGAACTGTTGAGTCTGGTGGACTACAGCACCTACAAACCTGCGATCAATACCAGCATTTTTCCGTCTACACCGGGTAATTGGTCTTGGTCGAGTTCGCCCTACGTCAGCGCTGCAGACCATGCGTGGTTCGTGGCCTTCGGCGATGGCTACGCCTACCGCAGCACCCGGAGCGGCAGCAACACGGTTCGGCTGGTCCGCAGTGGGCAGTCTTCTGGCACTGTTCCGGTTTGCACCTTGAGTGCCAACCCTGCCAGCATCACTACAGGCGGCAGTTCAACACTGACAGCCAATTGCAGCCCGGCAGCAAGCAGTTACACATGGACTGGCGGCACTTGTACCGGAACGACGGGCGCTTCTTGCTCGGTCAGCCCCACGGCCACGATGTCCTACAGCGTAGCAGGAACCAATACAGTGGGAACTGGCGCACCGGCCAGCGCGACCATTACAGTCACAGCCAACACCACGTCTTACACAGTACCCGGTACCTTGGGCAATGATGTTTTCGTTCTCACAGCTGGAAATTATTACTATGGTGGTGGCGGTAACGACACGTATATCATCAGCCCCAACACCTTGCGCAGCGGCGTGACGGCAAAGATCGTTGATAGCGAAGGTGACAACCTCATCCAGTTGGCCGATGGTATGACCGTGGCGGCCAGTACTTTCTATGCGGATGCTGCGCAGCTTACGCTCTCCAACGGGGCCAAGGTGCAGATACTGGGTGCTTCGAGATTCAAATTCCAGTTGGGGGCCAACGCACCGGCGGGCGATACGGCAGCGATTTTGACCTACTCAGAGTTTGTCTCCAGCCTGGGCGCGTCCTTGAGCGGCACGCTTCCAGCATCGGGTACAGCGGGCTATGTTGTGTCCACGGGCTTTACGCAGGCATCCGCGCCTGTGCCGAGTGTTGCTGGTAGTTCCTACACCGTGCCCGGCACCCTGGACGATGATGTTCTCGTGCCTTCGGGTGGCAATAATTACCTGGGCGGTGGCGGCAACGACACCTACATCATCAGTCCCTACACCTTGAGCGGTGCGGTGACGGCCAAGATTACCGACACCGAAGGCACAAACGTGATCCAGTTGGTAGGTGGTTTGACGATTGCATCCAGCAGCTTCTTCAGCAATGCTGTGCAACTGACGCTCTCCAATGGTGCAAAAGTGCAAGTCCTGGGTGCCTCTGGCTTTAGCTACCAGTTGGGTGCCAATGCCCCGGCGGGCGAGACGGCTAACAGCCTGAGCTACGCGCAGTTTGCCGCCACGCTGGGGGCTAGTGTGCCGACGGGTAGTTCTGCGGTGAGTGGTAGTGCTAACTTTGTGGTGTCACGCAGCGGTCCGTGATGCGACCTTGATTGTGATCACGTGCAGCGCCATGCCCTGGCGCTGTTTTTTTTGGCATATTGGCATGTAGAGCTTGTGGATAATGCGGGTACAGCTACTAATTTTGTAGTGCTTCTGGCGGTTTATGCCAAGAGTGAGCAGGAAAACATCTCTGCAAAAACCATCCGGGGACTTAAAGATGAATGCGTATGCAATACCTGATTTGGACGTTGAATCCGTCGCAAAAGCTATCGAAGCTGATTTTGGAGAAAGCTTGCCTGACATTCGGCAGGCATTGACGCAAGCCAAGAATGGCATAGTTGGGCGCGTCACCACGCCTGCGCAAATGCTGGTGCGCCAGGCGCGCTCCAAGGTTGGGCTGTCGTAGCAAGCGTTTGCTGATCGGATTGATACGCCCGTGGCGATGTTGCGCGACTGGGAGCAGGGCCGTTTTGAACCGTAGCCAGAGACTACTGCAAAACCAGAGCATCCATGGCCAGCATGCCATACAGCACCTCGCGGCTCAGGTAGTGTGGGCGTGCTGCTGCGCCAGCCGCACCGAGTGCAAAGAACAAAGGCAGGAAGTGGTCGTCGCTGGGGTGCGCGCGCCGGGCGTGCGGTGCTTGAGCGAGGTAGTCGAACAGCGTGCGGATGTCCCCTTGCACCAATCGGGCTTCCACCCAGCGGCAAAATTCTGCGACATACGGAGCAGGTTCGGATGCCGCCCCCGCCCCGGAAAACTCGCTCAGATTGTGCGTCATGCTGCCAGAGCCGACAAGCAACACGCCACTGGCGCGCAAGCCTTGCAGCGCCGCGCCCAATGCATAAACCTGTTCAGGATTCCAGCCAAAGGGCAGGGCAAGCTGCACCACAGGTACATTCGCCTGGGGAAAGAGGTGCATCAGCACAACCCAGGCTCCGTGGTCAAAGGGACGTTGCAAGTCGGGTTGCGCGGGCATTGCGGCGCGTTGCAATAGGTCAAGTATTTCCTGCGCCAGGGTGGGACTGCCGGGTGCGGGGTATTGAAGCTGGTACAGCTCCGCAGGAAAGCCGGAAAAGTCATGCCAGGTTGCGGGCTGGGCTGCACACATGACGCTGGGGCCGCGCGCTATCCAGTGTGGCGAGAGCACCACCACGCCACGTGGCGCAGGCACGAGGGATTTTGCCCAGGTGTTCAAAGCCAGTCCGCTCATCCCCGGCTCCAGGGCGAACAGTGGCGCGCCGTGGGATGCAAACAGGGTGGGTAGAACGGATGGGCGATCAGGGGCAGGGTCAGGGGTTTGCATTCCTGGATTGTCCCATGGTCAACGACATTGACTTGAAGCAAATTATTTTGTATTGCCTGAAAATCGGCAACCACCAATACCCCCTATTTTCCATTCAACCCAAGGAGCTACCATGATGAAAACCAGCTGTGCAACTCTTTTCGTAGCAACAACCCTTTCACTGTCGGCCTGGGGCGCAGGCAGCGTCGATGCCGGTCGGGCAGCCTTTCCCTTGTGCCAAAGTTGCCATGTGGACCCGCCCACTGCTGCACGTTTTGACCCGTACCGCTTCAATGCCGCAGGGTTGACCGCAGCTTTCCAGCGGGTTCCGGCGATGAGAGGCAATCTGGCACTGGGCGCACAGACCATCAACGACATTGCCACCTTTCTGGGCTTGCCCGACGACAAGTCCAATGACACCGACCGACTGTTAAACTGGGCCGAGGACACCTACATGCAGTTGCTATCGCCCCGCAGGCAGGTAACCGGGCAGCTTCAGGGTTACACCTACCGCTACTATCCCGATACCGGCATTTACGCGGGTTCCAAAGATGGTTTCGCCTGGTTCTATGACAGCAGAACACCCGGTGCTGCCATTCTCAACCTGGGAACCTTACGCAGTTTCCTGGATCAGATGCCCAACGGCAGATAAGCAGCAGCTAAGCTTTCATGAAAAAAATTCGCACACAACACTACGTTCTGGCTTTGGCAGCTTTGCTGGCTCTGCCGGCAACCGCCATCGAAGTGGGTGAAGTGGCGCCCGGCTTTGACCTGGAGGGGCCGCAGGGTGCTGTGAAACTGAGCGACTACCGGGGAAAAACCGTGTATCTGGATTTCTGGGCCTCCTGGTGTGGCCCGTGCAAGCAGTCGTTTCCGTGGATGAACGCCATGCAGGCACGTTATGCGTCCAAGGGGCTGTACGTTGTAGGCATCAGCGTGGATAAAAACAGGCAGGATGCCCTGTCGTTCCTGAAAAACAATCCTGCGAACTTCAATCTGGCGTTTGACCAGACAGGCACCACCCCGAAGAATTACGCTATCAAAGTCATGCCAACGTCGATGCTGATTGGCCCGAGTGGCAAGGTGCTCAGCGTACACCGAGGATTTCGAGACGATGAACGCGCCCAGCGGGAGCAAGACATTCAACAGGCCCTTCAACCATGACACCCATGACACCCATGAAAAAACCTATTTTGATCCTGGCACTGCTACCGTGGCTGGGCGGCTGTGCGGACCTGGGATTGGTTCATGCCTGGGAAAAAGGCAATCTGGCCCAGCCGGGAATGTCCTTGAACGCCGATCCGCTGGAGCAACGCTACTTGCAGCACATCTACACCAGCAAGGAAGCCGCCAGCGGTGGCGGCAGCGTCGGTGGTGGCGGTTGTGGCTGCAATTAGGAATTCCACTATGCAAACACCGCCCAACACTACCGACAACCCCCACAGCGCCGCTGGCGTGCTGCTGGCATCCCTTGTCCTGCCTGGACTTGCCGCCCTGGCCTGCGCAGCACCTGCCCTGGTTGCCGCCGAAAGTGCACCGGAAAAAACGACCATCGCCATCCAGTTTGGCCGCTACAGCGACGAACAACCAGGTTGGGAGCGCATTACGGCAACGTCACCCCAGGTCTATGTGCAAGCGCCCATTGCGGGCGATTGGGCCGTTGAAGCATCGGGAACCGTGGACGCTGTTTCCGGTGCCACGCCGCGTTGGCATACACAGCACACGGCAGTATCGGGTGCCAGTCAGATGGGGGATGTACGGAGAGCCGGGGACATCAAAGTCACCCGCTATCTGTCACGTTCGGCCATGTCCGTCAGCGTGGCCCACTCCAGCGAAAACGACTACATCTCCAACGCGCTGGGCCTGGACGCACGCTGGTCCGACGAGGACAACAACCGCACCTGGTCGGCAGGCTTTGGCCATAGCAGCGATCGCATCGACACCAGCTCCAGCGGTGGCAGTGCGGTGGATCGGCAAAAAACGACCAACGAATTCCTGTTCGGCCTGACACAGGTGCTGACCACCAACGACATCGCCCAGTTCACCCTGACGCGCAGCCTGGGCAGCGGTTACTACAGCGACCCCTACAAGACCCTGGACCAGCGGCCAAACCAGCGCGATGCCTGGATCGCCATGGCCAGATGGAACCACTTCGTCGCCCCCTTGAACGCCTCGGTACGCAGCAGCTACCGCTACTACAGTGACAGTTTTGGCGTGCAAGCGTATACGCTGGGCATGGACTGGGTGCAGCCAAAGGGTGTCTGGACCTTTACGCCGGGCGTGCGCTACTACAGCCAGAGCGCGGCGCACTTTTACCTGGACCCGATTCAGGACGCGCAAGGCCAGTATGACCAGCTGGCCGTGCTGACGCGGGCGATCAGACAATTTGGCAGCGACCAATCAAGCGACCAGCGCCTGGCGGCCCTTGGTGCTGTTACGCTGTCCCTGAAAGTCAGTTACGCATTCACACCGGACACGCTGGCAGACATCAAGTTCGCAGTCTATCGACAAGCCGCAGGCCTGCACCTGGGTGGCGACGGCAGTCCTGGCCTGGACCCCTTTGCCGCCAACTTCGTGCAGATCGGCCTGAGCCACCGTTTTTAGGATTTTTTGAGATTTGAGATTCTTTTGTGGGCAGCTGGCGCACCTTGCGGTTTGAGTTTTTGGCCATGGCGTCCCCCTGCAGCCTGCAGATGGACGGTGAGGATGAGCCCGCCATGCGCCATGCCGCAGCGCAAGCAATCGCCGAGGTTTTGCGCATTGAAAAGAAGTTTTCCCGCTATACCTCTGATAGCGTTGTGAGCTGCATCAACAAGGCCGCTGGCCGCAATGCGGTTGACATGGATGCAGAAACCAGCAGCCTGCTGGACTTTGCCGATGCACTGTGGCGGCAAAGCGAAGGGCTGTTTGACATCACCTCCGGCGTGCTGCGCCAGGCCTGGGATTTCAAAACCGGCATACCACCACAGCCCGCGCAGATACAGGGCTTGCTTGGCAAGGTCGGCTGGAACCACGTCGAGCGCGGCAACGCACAGGTTTATCTCCCCATACCCGGCATGGAACTGGACTTTGGCGGTTTTGGCAAGGAATATGCCGCTGACCGCGCCGCCAGTGTGTTGCACAGCCTGGGAATTGCCCACGCACTGATCAACCTTGGGGGCGACTTGCATGCGCTGGGTGAACGTGGCCTGCCCGAATTACGTGGCACGCCCTGGCATATCGACATCCAGCATCCCCGCCCCGACACGTCGCATACCCGCCAACCCCACCAGGCGCTAGCCCGGTTGCCACTGGCGCGCGGTGGCTTGGCCACCAGTGGGGATTACGAACGTTTTTTTATCCATGCGGGCCAGCGTTATTGCCACGTGCTCGATCCGCGCAGTGGCTGGCCGGTCTCTTATTGGCAGTCCGTCAGCGTGCTGGCGGCCAACACCACCACGGCGGGCGCTTTGTCCACCATTGCCATGCTCAAGGGCCACAGCGCCGTTGACTGGCTGGAAAGCCAGGGTGTACGCTATCTGGCGGTACGGAAGGATGGATATGCATTTACTCGTTGATATTTCAGCCCATGGACTTGGGCATCTGGCGCAAACCGCACCGGTAATCGCGGCTCTTTGCGCCGAGGTGCCAGGGCTTGAACTGACGGTGCGCAGCGCCTTGCCGCTGCACCAGCTGAAAAAACGTATCGGCGTCCGATTCGCGCACATCCAGGAGGCGCGTGATTTTGGTTTTGTCATGCACAGTGCAGTCGATGTTGACCTAAAGGCCAGCGCCCGTGCATACCGGGAGTTCCACCACGACTGGCCGCAGAAAGTTGCCGCAGAAAGCCATTGGCTGAACGTTCATCGGGTAGATGCGGTACTGAGCAACGTGGCGTATTTGCCATTGGCCGGGGCAGCAAAAGCAGGAATTGCAGCAGCCAGCCTATGCTCGCTGAATTGGGCCGATGTGTTCTTCCATTACTTTGGCCCCTCCTTTGCGAATGCACCTTGGGCGCAAGAAATACACGCGCAGATGCTTGATGCGTACAAAGGTGCTGAATGCTTTTTGCGACCCACTCCAGGTTTACCCATGCGGGATATGGAGCGTCTGTATGAGATTGGTCCGATTGCGCACTTGGGAAGGCGCAATCGAGCAATCGTTTCCGAGAAACTCGGTATTGCGCACGACCTGCGCTGGGTACTGCTGGCAATGGGTGGCATGGAGTTTCGCTTGCCCATCGAAAGCTGGGAACCGGTCCAGGGGGTGGTCTGGCTGGTTCCTTCTGCGTGGGGGATTGTGCGCCCCGACGTATGTTCGTTTGAGCACCAGGAGTTGGCGTTTTCGGACATACTGGCCAGCGTGGATGCCGTCGTCACAAAACCCGGTTACGGAACGTTTGTGGAAGCAGCCTGTGCGGGGGTTCCCATTTTGTATGTGGAGCGTGGAGACTGGCCGGAAACCACGCCATTCGCTACCTGGCTTGCCCAGCACGCACGTAGCCGGGAATTATCCCGCGAGCGTGTCATGGGCGGTGATTTTATCGACGATCTGGCACAGTTGTGGCAACAGCCACCACCACCAGGACTACAGCCGACTGGCGCCATCGAGGCCGCCAGAATTTTGCAGACGGCGCTTGGGCTTGCACGTTAACATTGCACAACCGTTTATAAGGAAAACCATGCAAACGAAACCCTTTTTCATGCTGGCACTGTGTCTGGCCCTGGCAATCCTGCTGCCAGGCTGCAGTTCCACATCGCACCGGCTTGGCAGCAAGGCCATCGGCATACCCAGCAGCAGCGCCACCATGGAGAGCCTGCTGATGCAACCCGGCCCGGTGGAACTCGAATCCATCAACAGCGCCGACTGGTCCGGTCCACTCTCAGGCCTGGTGAACCTGAGCAGCCCCGCCGCCATCGAAGCGGGACTGCGTAACCGTGAGGAGCCGATCCAGGTCTACGCCCATGTGCTCAAGCACCCCCGGCGTGGCAATTTTCTGGTGGATACCGGCATTGCACAGATAGTCAATGACGATCCGCAGAAAGCGGGCCTGAGCTGGCTGCTTGTCAAATCCATGCGTAAGGAAAGTCTGGTCCTGAGAAAGAGCACCGCAGCAATCCTGAAGGATTTGCCGGGCAAACTCTCAGGGGTGTTTCTCACCCACCTGCATTTTGACCACATTTCTGGCATGCCGGACATTCCCGATGATGTGCCGCTGTACGTCGGGCGCTCGGAATCCACCGACAAATACTGGCTCCAGGTGTTCACACAGGGTTCTGCCAATCGACTGTTGCATGGCAAGCCCCAGTTGCAGGAATGGGATTTTCAGCCTGATCCGCAGGGCCGTCTGGAAGGTCTGATCGACGTGTTTGAAGACGGATCCGTTTTTGCCATCAGCGTTCCCGGCCACACCGCCGGCAGCACAGCTTACCTGGTTCGTACCACCAAGGGGCCGGTATTGCTGACCGGCGACACCAGCCACACCCGTTGGGGCTGGGACCATTCGGTGGAGCCTGGTGCTTTTACGCACTACCAGGGGCGCAATCGCCAGAGCCTGCTGCAACTGAAAAATCTGGTCAGCCGCTACCCCAACATCACCGTCCTTGTCGGCCACCAGCCATAAATGGCCATGAATTCCCCTGATGCTGCGTCGTTTCTGCTTCCACGTTTTCAATAGCTGCCCCCCCCTGTCCCACGGGGATGGGCGATTTGATGCCTGATTTTGGCTAAATCGAGGCTAAAAACGTGCCACTCAGGCTTGGCAGGAGCATTTGTAGTGCGGATTTGGTGTTTTTAATATCACGGGTGATATGAAACTGAACCGACGCATCATTTGCATCGTCCCGGCGGGCGTGTTAGTATCCCCCCCCTCCCCGCATCGTGATGGGCAACAACCATTAGGAGATATTCATGAAAAAGCTGTTGTTTCTTGTCTTGCTGGTGTGCCAATGCGCGTGGGCCGAAGAGCCCATGATCTTGACCACGGAAGATGCGCCCCCCACCAATATGCTTGCTGCGGATGGCAAGACCATTATTGGCAGTGCGACCGAGCAGATTCACGAACTGTTCAAACGCGCTGGCATTCCCTACACGATTACCCTGTATCCGTGGGTGCGTGCCATCACGATGGCAACCAATGATCGCAATACCTGCGTCTACTCCACTACCCGCACGGAGCCCAGGGAGGATCAATTTCGTTGGGTAGGTCCGGTTGCTCCGAATGACTGGGTGTTGTATGCCAAGGAGGATAGCAAGATCACCCTGACCGCTCTCAATGACGCCAAGAAATTCCGGGTGGGTGGCTACCGTGGCGATGCGGTTGCTTTGTATCTTGAAGAGCATGGTTTCAAGCTGGACAATGCAACCAATGACGAGCAATCTCTCAAGAAACTGCTGGCTGGCCGGATTGATCTCATGGCGACGGGCAGCTCCTCCGGCCCTTGGGTTGCCAAAAAAGCCGGGGTCAAAATCAAGCCCGTCTTGAACTTTCAGAAAACCTCGTTGTACCTTGCTTGCAGCCTGAGTGTGTCCGAGGCAACGGTGAACAAGCTCAATGCCGTACTGAAGGAGATGGAAAAGGACGGCACCACGGAAAAAATAAACAGGAAGTACCAGTAGCGCCAGCAATAATACGCGGCGTGTCCGTCAACCGGAACCCGTTTTTCCACGTTGAGGTACCAGCTCTGGATGGTTCAGGGTTGATTCCACGCTTTGAAAGGTTATTTTTTGTATGAATAAAATTCTCGCTCTGTTGGTTGCTGGTTTGTTTGCAGCAGGTGCATTTGCCCAGACTGACGCTCCTGCTGCTTCGTCCGCACCGGCAGCTACTGCCGCAGCTTCGGCCCCTGCAGCAGGCGCCAAGAAGGCGCAGAAGAAGAAAGCCCGCAAGGCTAAAAAGGCAGCTGCAGCAGCAGCTCCAGCTCCAGCTCCAGCAGAAGCTACTAAATAATTCAGCAGTTTTTCCAAAATCCAAAGACCTGCCTCGCGCAGGTCTTTTTTTTGCAGTGTGCACTGCTGGTATAACTCCCCAATGCTCAGAAATAAATCACTTTCATCTTCCTTTCCCCCTTCCGTCACGTTCTCGGACCAAGGCCCCATACGCCACCTGCACCTGGACAGCATCTGGGTTCAGGGCTCCATGCGGCGTGATGCCCCGATAGTATTGGTGCACCAGTACATCCAGAACATGATGGCCTGGCTTTTGTTTGTCGAGGATTTGTCCTCTGTTTCCTCGCGTCAGGCGCTGCAACTGGGCCTGGGCGCGGGGTCGCTGACCAAGTTTTGTTACCACCAGTTGGGGATGAAAACCTGTGCCATCGAGATCAATCCGCAGGTAGTGATAGCCTGTCGCAGCTGGTTCAAACTGCCGCAGGACAACCCGCGTTTGCAGGTGGTTCTGGCCGATGCCGGGGAGGAAATCAGGCAGATGCGCTGGCAGGGCGTGGTGGATGCCTTGCAGGTGGACCTGTATGACCAGGAGGCAGCAGCGCCAGTGCTCGACAGTGAAGCGTTTTATGCTGATTGCCGCAAGGTGTTGACCGATGATGGGTGCATGAGCGTCAATCTGTTTGGCAATCAATCGAGCTTTGAGCGCAGTGTGGACAAAATGGCTGCGGCCTTTGGACGGGATGCCCTTTGGGCTTTCAAGGCTACACGCGAAGGCAATACCGTGGTACTGGCGCAGCGCAACCCCACACGCCCGCCGCGCGCGCTGTTGCAGGAGCGTGCTGCTACCATTGCACGTAATTGGGGTCTGGCGTCCGAAAAGTGGCCCCGCCTTTGTAATCCGCTAACTCCATGATCCATGATCCATGAATGTTCCATCGCACCATCAGCCCAATCTTAAAAAACCCCATGCAGCTCCATCATCCGGTCCATTGGAGTGGCGCAGGCTGGTTGAATGGTTGCATTCCGATGGCGTGATTTCCGAGGACGAAGCCACGCGCACCATCAAGCGCTGTGCGCAAGCCGAGAGTGTGCAGCATCCCCTGGTGCGTCTGGCCAGTGTGTCCATGCGCCGTGCGGCAGACAACAAGGCGCTCGATATTGAACTGCTGACCGAGTGGTTGGCAGCGCGTGTCAACATGACCTATTTGCGTATTGATCCGCTCAAGGTGGATGTCAGCCGGGTGGCGGATGCCATGGGTGCGGTGTATGCCGAGAGGCACCGCATCCTGCCGGTGGTGGTCACTCCCAGTGAACTCACGGTGGCGACATCCGAGCCTTTTGTCATCGATTGGGTGGCCGAAGTCGAACGCCAGTCGCGCCGCAGCGTGCGCCGGGTTTTGGCCAGTCCGCAGGAAATTCATCGTTATACCGTTGAATTTTTTGCCTTGGCCAAGTCGGTCAGGGCCGCCAACAAGGCTGGCAGCAACACCGGTTCGAGTTTTGAGCAGTTGGTTGAACTGGGCAAGTCCAACAAGCAGCTCGATGCCAATGACCAGAACGTCGTACAGGTCGTGGACTGGTTGTGGCAGTACGCCTTTGACCAGCGTGCCAGCGATATCCACCTGGAGCCTCGGCGCGAGCAGGGCGTTATTCGTTTTCGCATTGACGGTATATTGCATCAGGTGTACCAGATGCCCATGGGGGTTCTGAACGCCATGACGGCGCGTATCAAGTTGCTTGGGCGTATGGATGTGATCGAAAAGCGTCGTCCGCTGGATGGCCGCATCAAAACCCGCAACCCGGCGGGTGATGAGATTGAAATGCGTATCTCGACTCTACCCACCGCTTTCGGCGAGAAAATGGTGATGCGTATTTTTGACCCCGAGAGTGCGACCAAGAATCTCGACGAACTCGGTTTTTCCAGCCACGATGGCCAGCGTTGGGAGGCTTTGGTCAAGCGTCCCCATGGCATCATTCTGGTTACCGGCCCCACCGGCTCGGGCAAGACGACCACCTTGTACTCCTCGCTCAAGCGTATTGCCACCGAGGAAGTGAACGTCAGCACGGTGGAAGATCCGATTGAAATGATCGAGCCGTCGTTCAACCAGACCCAGGTGCAGCCACAACTCGATTTTGGTTTTGCCCAAGGCTTGCGGGCGTTGATGCGCCAGGACCCGGACATCATCATGGTGGGTGAAATCCGCGACCGCGAAACTGCCGAAATGGCGGTGCAGGCGGCGCTGACGGGACACCTGGTATTTTCCACATTACATACCAACGATGCGCCTTCTGCCGTCACCCGACTGCTGGAGCTGGGTATTCCCCAGTACCTCATCAATGCCACCTTGCTGGGGGTGCTGGCGCAGCGACTGGTGCGCACCCTGTGCAAAAAGTGCCGTGTGCGCGACGAGGAAGCTAGCCGTGAGGCACTGGCCGAGATGGTCAAGCCCTGGCAAATCAACGGAGGCTACAAGCCCTATAAAGCGGTTGGTTGCGTGGATTGCCGCATGACAGGCTTTCTGGGGCGTATGGGACTTTATGAGTTGCTGGTCGTGTCCGAGGCGTTCAAAACATGTGTCACCAGCGAACCCAGTATTGATCCGCTGCGCCGCCAGGCCATTACCGATGGCATGCGTCCCTTGCGTCTGGCGGGTGCCTTGCGTGTTGCCGAAGGCATGACGGTGATTGAAGAGGTGCTGACTGCCACCCCGCCGTTGAGCTAAAAAAATAAAGCAGAAAAATAAAGCAAGAACAGACCTTGAATCCAGGGGCATTTCTGCCGATAGCCTGGATATCATGAAAATCGCCCAATCTACCGTTTCGCTGCAAAGCCAGCACGCCAGTGTGGCTTCGCATTCACAACAAGAATCCGTGCGCGCCTGGGTGGGCGCACGGCGACCCGAGCGCCCGGATACGGGCGGCAACGTAAACGACAGGGCTCAGGCGGTCGGGGTGCAGTTGTCGCTGTCCGTGCAGGCGCGCGCGGCGCTGGCGCAAGCGACCTTGTCCGAGCACACGGCACAGGTCCGGTCATTGGCCGATACGGGTGCGGCTGCGGATGCCAACGCGATTGCCAATAGCGAAGACAGTATTGCCAACGATCCCAAGATTCAGCTGGTGATGAGAATGGTCGAAGCGATCACCGGTCGGGCTGTGCGGGTATTCGATGCGCGCGAACTGCAGGTGCGTGCAGCTCCGGCAGCCGCAGTCAATGGCAGCCAGGCGACGCAGACAAGCCAAGCCCAGAATGGCGCAACTGCCCCGCGCGCGGGCTGGGGGGTGGAGGTTACGCGCACCGAATCCGTGTATGAGTTTGAACAAACCCAGGTTGCAGCGCGTGGCGTGGTGCGCACGGCGGATGGGCAGGAAATCCGTTTTGCCATGCAGCTTGCCATGCGCCGTGAATTTTCACAAGAAACACAAGCATCGGTGCGTATGGGGGATGCCGCTGCGCCGAAGACCGATCCGCTGGTGATCAATTTCAACGGAACCGCCGCACAACTCAGCGACACGCGCTTCAGTTTTGATATCAATGCCGATGGGCAGCAGGAATCCATTGCCACCTTGGCTGCAGGTAGTGGTTTTCTGGCATTGGACAAAAACCAGGATGGCCGCATCAACGATGGCAGTGAGCTGTTTGGCCCGGCCAGTGGCAATGGTTTTGACGATCTGGCGCGTTACGACAGCGATGGCAACAACTGGATCGACGCTAACGACGCAATCTTTGCCCAGTTGCGTGTCTGGCAGCGCAGCGCCGATGGGCAGGATAAGTTGGGCACTTTAGCCGAAAGCGGTGTGGGCGCCTTGCACCTGGGGCAGGTGGCAAGCCCATTCTCCGTGCGGGATGCCAACAACCAAAGCCTGGGCCAGGTACGCAGTAGCGGAGTGTTCCTGTACGAATCGGGTCAGGTCGGCAGTCTGCAGCAGGTTGATTTATGAAAACGAAGAACCACAGCCGCAAGTCGTGGTGGCGTTCGGGTTCTTGATGACGAACTGGGCGCCTTGCAGGTCTTCCTTGTAGTCGATTTCAGCGCCAACCAAGTACTGGTAACTCATGGCATCAATCAGCAGGGACACCCCGTTCTTTGTCATGGTGGTGTCGTCTTCGTTGGTGATTTCATCGAAAGTGAAACCGTACTGAAAGCCGGAGCAGCCGCCACCTTGTACAAAAACGCGCAACTTCAGGTCGGGATTACCTTCTTCGGCAATCAGGTCGGCCACCTTGGCTGCCGCACTGTCGGTAAACAAAATGGGGGCAGGCATTTCGGTCTGGATGTTTTCGGCTAGCGCATTCATGGATAGTCTTTTCCTCAGAGGTCGATGGACAAAGCGATAAGTCGATACTACAGCAATTTTCTCGGGAATTCTTCTGCCAGTCTTATTTGACCCTACAGGATTCATGGGCGGTACGGGTTTTATACAGGTTATTATTCGGCCCCCCTACGGAGCCTGATCGGAGCCTGATTTATGCACACGAAAATGGAAGCTGCAGCAATCCTCACTGCAGCACTGTTGCGTGACTACAAGAAACCAACAACAGAACAACTGGTTGAACTGCTCACGCAGTCACTCGAAGCGATTGATGAGGCGATAGGTCTGGAAAACCGGCGCAACGCCAAGAAGCAGGCAGAGTTGAAGACGCATACGGTTGCCGCACGTCGGTAGCCTGAGCAAAAAAATAGCCACCCCGACAAAGCCAGGGTGGCCGACCAGTATTGTCCTCGCTGGGACTCGTACAGCGGTTTAGCGCTTGGAGAACTGTTTGCGTCGGCGAGCGCCGTGCAAGCCAACTTTCTTACGTTCCACTTCGCGTGCATCGCGTGTCACAAAGCCCGCTTTGCTCAATTCGGGTTTGAGTGTTGCGTCGTAGTCGATCAGGGCGCGGGTGATGCCATGGCGTACAGCACCGGCCTGGCCCGACTCGCCACCGCCGGATACATTGACCATGATGTCAAAGGTCTCGGCGTGGTTGGTCAGCATCAGTGGCTGCTTGCAGATCATGATGGACGTGCCACGGCCAAAGAATTTATCAATTGCCTTGCCGTTGACGACGATCTGGCCGGAGCCTTTTTTCAGAAACACGCGCGCGACGCTGGATTTGCGCCGGCCAGTGCCATTGTTCCATTCTCCGATCATTGGGCGGCCTCTTGTTTCACTGCGTTGGAAGAAATACCGGGAATATCCAGCACCTTGGGCTGCTGGGCAGCATGGGGATGCTCGGCACCACCATAGACCTTGAGCTTCTTGATCATGGCGTAGCCCAGCGGGCCTTTGGGTAGCATGCCTTTGACGGCTTTTTCCAGCGCACGCCCTGGGAACCGGGTTTGCATATCGCGGAAGTTGGTGGAGGAAATTCCGCCGGGGTAACCCGAATGGCGGTAATACACCTTGTCCAGCGACTTGGCGCCGGTGACACGCAGCTTGGCTGCATTGGTGACGATGATGAAATCGCCGGTATCGACGTGAGGCGTGTAAATGGCCTTGTGTTTGCCGCGTAAACGGAGAGCAACTTCGCTGGCTACTCGTCCGAGGACCTTATCAGTCGCGTCAATCACAAACCACTCGTGCACGACCTCAGCGGGTTTTGCGCTGAAAGTTGACATGAGTTTCTCTTTTATTGAAAAGGAGGGTTTGGCGGGCTCTTTTCCACGGTCGGCGTTCCTCTGGCGGGAATCTCTTAGGTGGGGGATACCTTGGGCAGCATGCCAAGACCTCTTCGCCGCGGAGCCACAAAGGCGCTGCGAAGGGCGCGATTATACGGGTGTGCGTCAATGTTACGATGCGGACATGTTCAGTTATCGACACGCTTTTCACGCCGCCAACCATGCCGACGTGCTCAAACACACGGTATTGCTTGCCATTTTGCGGCACTTGACGCAAAAGGATACGGCGCTCACCGTTTTTGATACCCATGCTGGCGCGGGCTTGTACCGGCTTGATGGGGACTTTGCCCAGACCAGTGCCGAGGCATCCGAGGGTTTTTTGCGCCTGGTGGCCCCCGATGCGCTGCCACAGCCCCTTGCCCCGGCCTTGCAGGATTATCTGGAGCTGGTGGCCAGTTTCAACACTCCGGGCAGTCACAAGAGTTACAAGATTTACCCTGGGTCGCCGTTCATTATTCAGCGCTTGTTGCGTGAGCGTGACAAACTCAAGTTATTCGAGCTGCACCCGACGGACAGCAAGTCGCTGAGCGCCAATATCGCGCAGCTCGAAGCCGGACGCCAGATTGCGATTTTGCGCGAGGATGGTTTTGAGGGGCTGAAAAAATTCCTGCCACCGCCCACGCGGCGCGCGCTGGTGCTGTGTGACCCCAGTTATGAGATAAAAACCGACTACGCGCGGGTTGTGGATCTGGTGGCTGACTCCTTGCAGCGTTTCGCCACCGGTTGTTATGCGATCTGGTATCCGATCATTCCCCGGCCAGAGGCGCATGACTTACCCAAACGGCTCAAAACCTTGGCCAACAAGGCGCACAAGGACTGGCTTGGCGCCACCCTGAGCGTCAAATCCAGCAAACTGCTGCACGACGACATGGGCAATACCGTGCGTCCCGGCTTGCCAGCCAGCGGCATGTTTATCATCAATCCGCCGCATACGCTCAAGGCCGCACTTGCGCAGGCATTACCACAGATACTGGCAGTGCTTAAGCAGGATCAGCACGCTGCCTTTGCACTCAGCTCTTGAAATAAGGCGCTTCGCCCATAATTCAGGGCTTCGCGCGCCGCGTTGCGGTGCACGGATTTTTTCAGGCATTTCATTCCAATACCTATACCTATGAGTAACAAGAAAACCCTTTCCTTTCAGGCTGAAGTCGCACAACTGCTGCACCTGGTCACCCATTCGCTGTACTCCAACAAGGAGATATTCCTGCGCGAATTGATTTCCAACGCTTCGGATGCCTGCGACAAATTGCGTTTTGAGGCGATCAACAATCCCGTACTGTTTGAGGGCGACTCCGATCTGAATGTCAAAGTCACGTTTGACAAGGATGCCAAAACCCTGACGATTACCGACAATGGCATCGGGTTGTCACAACAGGAGGCGATTGACAACCTGGGCACCATCGCCAAGAGTGGCACCAAGGATTTTGTGAGCAAGCTCAGTGGCGATCAGAAAACCGACTCACAACTCATCGGCCAGTTTGGCGTGGGCTTTTATTCCGGCTTCATCGTCGCCGACAAGATCACGGTGGAGTCGCGCCGTGCCGGTTTGGGTGCGTCTGAGGGCGTGCGCTGGATTTCCGATGGTGGCAGCAGTGGTGCAGGGGACGCGTTCGAGGTCGAAACCATTGACCGCCCCCAGCGCGGAACCAGTGTCACCTTGCACCTGCGCGACGATTCCCTGGACTACACCCAGACCTGGAAGGTCAAGAACATCATCAACAAGTATTCCGACCACATCAGCCTGCCCATTCTGATGGAAAAGGAAGAGTGGAAAGACGGTGAACTGATTGACCCCAATGACGAAAAGGGCGGTCGACAGCCTGGCTCCATGGTCAAAACGGGCACCTGGGAAACCGTCAACAAGGCCAGCGCCATCTGGACACGCCCCAAGAAGGACATTACCCAGGAGCAGTACGACGAGTTCTACAAGCAAATCAGCCACGACTACGAGGTTCCGCTGGCCCATACGCACAACCGCGTTGAAGGCAGCACCGAGTACACGCAACTGCTCTACCTGCCGTCCAAGGCGCCGATGGATCTGTGGAACCGCGACAAGAAGGGCGGACTCAAACTGTATGTCAAGCGCGTATTCATCATGGACGATGCGGAAGCCCTGATGCCCGTCTACCTGCGTTTTGTCAAAGGCGTGGTGGATTCAGCGGATCTGCCGCTCAACGTGAGCCGCGAGTTGCTGCAGGAAAGCCGCGATGTCAAAGCCATCCGCGAAGGCTGCACCAAGCGCGTGCTCTCCATGCTGGAAGACCTGGCCAAAAACGACAAATTACCCGGCGACTCAGCCGATGGTGTAACCGACGTCCTGAGTGCCGAAGAGAAGGCCGAGGCAGAAAAAAATGCGGGCAAATACACCAGGTTCTATGCCGAATTTGGTGCCGTGCTCAAAGAGGGGTTGGGAGAGGATTTTGCCAACCGCGAGCGCATCGCCAAGCTGCTGCGTTTTGCGTCCACCAGCAGCGATGCAACCAGCGTCAGCCTTGCGGACTACAAGGCGCGCATGAAGGAAGGGCAAGAGGCCATCTATTACATCACCGCCGACAACCTGGCCGCTGCCAAAAACAGCCCGCAGCTCGAAGTGTTCAAGAAAAAGGGCATCGAAGTGCTCTTGATGACTGACCGTGTGGACGAGTGGGCGCTGAACTATCTGCATGAATTTGATAACACGCCGCTGCAAAGTGTTGCCAAGGGTGCGGTGGATCTGGGCAAGTTGCAAGACGAAGCCGAGAAAAAAGCTTTGGAAGAAACGGCAGAAACCATCAAACCTTTGCTGGCCAAGCTCAAGGACGCGCTCAAGGACAAAGCCGAAGATGTGCGCGTGACCACCCGGCTGGTCGACAGCCCCGCTTGCCTGGTGGTGCAGGATCACGGCATGAGTACCCAGCTGGCGCGCATGCTCAAGCAAGCCGGACAAAATACCCCTGATGTCAAGCCGGTACTGGAAATCAACGCCGAGCACCCCTTGGTGAAAAAGCTCGACGGTTCGGTGCACTTCCACGATCTGGCCCATATCATCTTTGACCAGGCGCTACTGGCCGAAGGCGGCATGCCAGCGGACCCGGCAAGTTACGTCAAGCGGGTGAACGCCCTGCTGGTGTGATGCGGGCGTGATTATTGCGGAGTATGCTCTTGTTTTAAGAGCTTCTCCCGCACTTTCCACGGGGGCTGCAGCCCAGAGAGCATGGTGAAAAAGTGCCGAGGCGGGTAGCGGGTGGCTTTATGAGGTGATGCTCACTTTTCGGAAGCTGCTCCCGCATACCCCATAAGCCCTACAGCCTAATTTTGCAAAAATATCTCGCAATTAAGCATCCCGCAATACCTTGGCAACAGGATTGAAGCGCAGCCGGAAAGCATCGGGCATGTCTGCACCCAGCAGGGGGCGCAAATACATCCGGAAGGCATCGGTCACGTCCGTGCCGTTGGCACTGATGAACTCGTCCTCCATGACACGGGTCTTGCCGGCCACAGCTTCGACCGGAAGCAGTTCGTAGTCGGCCGAGTAAAAACCCGTGCGCTTGATGGCCACCGAACCGTCCCTATCGCCCCACATCGCGAACTGCACGGCCTTTTCGCCAACTTCGCGTGCTTCGCGCTGGTCCACATCCGAGACACAACCGATGAACGAGCGCTGCATATAGCCCAGCGTATCGCCGCGCACCCGCTTGATGCCCAACTTGCTTTTGATTTCCTCGCACAGCAGATCAGCCAGCGCCCCGCTGCCTGAGAGTTGCACGTTGCCATGTGCATCATGCTCCATGTCTTTGGCCAGCTTGGCAAGAATGGGGGTTCCTGTGCTGTCGTGTATGCCTTCGGAGACGGCGACCACGCAGCGGCCCAGGCGGTCATAAGTGGCCTTGACATCGGCCAAAAATTTTTCCAGCACAAAGGTGCGCTCAGGTATGTAAATCAGGTGCGGGCCATCATCGGGGAACTTTTTGCCCAGAGCCGATGCAGCGGTCAAAAAGCCAGCGTGGCGGCCCATCACCACTGCCACGTATACGCCTGGCAGGGCGGCATTGTCCAGATTGGCACCGGCAAAGGCCTGCGCCACAAAGCGCGCTGCCGACGGGTAGCCGGGCGAATGGTCGTTGCCCATCAGGTCGTTGTCGATGGTTTTGGGAATGTGTATGCAGCGCAGCGGGTAGTTGGCTTTGCGCGCTTCGGCGCTGACGATGCGCACCGTATCGGACGAGTCATTGCCGCCAATGTAGAAAAAGTGCCCGATTCCGTGCGCCTGCAGCACCTTGAAAATCTCGTGGCAATATTTTTCATCGGGCTTGTCGCGCGTCGAACCCAGCGCCGACGCGGGTGTATTGGCCACCATTTCGAGGTTGTGGCTGGTTTCCTGGGTCAGATGCACAAAATCTTCATTAACGATACCACGCACGCCGTGGCGGGCGCCGTACACGTGCTCGATGCCGCGAAAGCGTCGCGCTTCCAACGCTACGCCCACGAGTGATTGATTGATGACGGCTGTCGGGCCGCCGCCTTGTGCGACAAGAATTTTTCCAGATGACATGGTTGCTCCTACTAAGGATGGGTTGTTGTAAGGGATTTTGGGCCAATCGTAGCATCAACACCCGACAACATCGTTTCACAGCAGCCTGTTACGGGCCTGATTGCACTTTTGTCGTTGTCTGTTGTCATTGAAGTGTTGTTTTTATGATGCAAAAAAATAATTTATAAAAAAAGTTGACACTTTAGGCTAAAGACTCTAGAGTTAATTAACTGCGTGAAATTTGAAAAGTTAAAAAAGTCAGATTCCATAAAGGCAAAACTGGTGAAAACCAGCGACGCAAAGCTTCCGGGCTTCCATTTCGTCAAGAAATGATGCCAGCGGGGCCGCCGTGGTGCCGAGATGCCTCTCGGTTCCAAATTTATTGTTTGAGTTTGGTTCGAGAGGAATTTTGAAATGAGACACCTCGGCATCGTCCTTATCCTCATGCTGCTCAGCATGATCGTTACTTCAGCCCATGCACGCAGGGCCAAGGCGGTAGTCGCCGAAATACCTGAAGAGTATGTCAACAAGGTTCCGCCCAGCAATGCGACTGTCTGGTACTGCTGGTACGACGGCAACGTACACGTGCAGTGCAAGTTGGGGGAGGTTGCGCAAGGCGAGGGCGCCAACGGCGTGGATACCCAGGCGGTCAACGCTGTTGACCCGCGTTTACCCGGCATCGTACGCCAGGTATGGCATCAGGCCGCTTCGTTGGCCGGGGTGTTGATTGGCATTCCGCTACACTCCATCCCGTTCGACATGTCGATGACGGGCCAATTGGCTGAATCGGTGATGTGCGGCGGCTCAAGTAAACCCTGTGGAATTATCTTTGCAGGCAGCGCGGCTTTGCTGGCAAAACTGGTGGATGCGCGCAACGATATGCTTGCCATAGGGAACCTGGGCGGGTTTGCGCAGAGCAATTGAAGTCAATAACCCCACGCCTAAAGGCGGGGGCTTGTAAGAGTCCCAATTATTGACCAGACCAAGCTATTAAATTAGCTACGATTTTTGTGTTACGACACCTACGAATGCTTTCCAGTTTGTAGCTCTGTCGTTGTATATCAAGCTGCTTTAGATGGGTATAAAGCGAAGGTATGCAGCCTAACAAGCACAAAATTCATTGTCGAGGAAAACTTTACGGGGGAAACCCTGGTTGCTATTTATTTAGCTGGCAGTCTGGAAAGACAGACACTAATTTTAGGTACCGCCTTACGGCGGAATTGGTGAATCAAACAAGCGCAAAAAATGCGTCTGTGTTTCCGGTTCCCCTTTTGCGAAGGGGTTCCCCGTTTTTCAATAGAAATCGCTACCCGAGGATAGACCATGAAAAAACTTGCACTTTATTTCACTGCTGCGTTTCTCTTTATCCTTTCATCAGGAGCGTACAGCCTCAATATTTACTGCGAGGACGATGCGCCATTTCAGTTTAAAGGACCTGACGGAAAACTTACAGGAATGGTAGTGGAGATGGTTTCAGAGGTTCAAAAACGCGTTGGCAACACGGATCCAATCCAGATGGTACCTTGGGCCCGTGGCCTGAGATCTCTTGACTCGGAACCAGATACTCTGCTTTTCACTATGTCACGCACCGAGGATCGAAACGATCTTTATCAGTGGATCGGCCCCGTTGCACAGTCAGATTACGCTTTCTACGTAAAAGCTGACTCGAAGATATCCATTGCAAGTTTGGAAGACGCAAAAAAAATAGCTTCTATTGGTGTGTACAGGGATGATGTCCGTGACAAGTTTTTAACAAAAGCGGGATTCAATAATCTGGATCGAACGAACGACAATGTCTCCAATTTTAAAAAACTAATGTCTGACCGAGTCAGCATGTACGCAAGTGGCGGGAATGCAATCGCAAACGATGCCGAGCGTGCTGGTTATAAATCCGCAGACGTCAAGCCGGTGTATGTTTTCCTCAAAACTCAGTCGTTTATCGCTGCATCCAGAAAGACCGATCCCAGCGTTGTCGCTAAGTGGAATTCGGCCATGGAGGCCATGAAGAAGGATGGCTCTTTCGGGACGATATTCAAGAAATACTATCCAAACTCACCCCTTCCAGGCCCTGCGATCACACATTTTTGATTCTTCAACCGCGCAGCTGCAAGAATTACCAGAGACGCCACCTCGAGATTTTTTGCCATGCAGCTTGGCGGTACCCCCGCCCAACGCTACGACCGGGCCAGGGATGGCGTGGCCGACATCGTCTGGACGCTGCCAGGTTACTCAGCCGGGCGTTTTCCCAAATCCGAAGTGTTTGAATTGCCTTTCATGATGAACCATGCCGGTTTTTCTCACCATGCTGCGTAGCCCGATCAAACATTGCAAAGCCTGTGGTGCGGTGGTTGTCTACCGTCTGCCCGATGACGGTGACACCAAGGAGCGCGCCGTGTGCCCGGCCTGCCATACCGTGCATTACGAAAATCCGCTCAATGTGGTGGGCACGCTGCCGCACTGGGGCGATCAGGTGCTGCTGTGCAAACGCAATATCGAGCCGCGTCGCGGCAAATGGACCCTGCCAGCCGGTTTCATGGAGCTGGGGGAAACCACAGCCCAGGGCGCGGCGCGCGAAACCCTGGAAGAAGCCGGTGCACAGTTCGAGATGCAGGGCCTTTTTACCTTGCTCAACGTAGCGCGCGTGGGACAGGTACACTTGTTTTACCGCGCCCGGTTGCTCGACGTACAGTTTCAACCCGGCATCGAGACCATGGAGGCGCGTTTATTTGCCGAACACGAAATACCGTGGGAGGAAATTGCATTTCGTACCGTCAAGGAAACGCTGGAGCGTTATTTTTTTGACCGTCATGCCGGACAATTCGGTATTCACTTGATTGATATTGCTTGAAATTCCTATGAAAGAAAACCCTTCACCCGCTGTCGGCCCGTTGACGGATGCAGTTCTGGAGCTGGTTCTGTACATTCCCGACAGTGCGGAACCCATGGGAGACGATCCGGTGGCGCGTTCACAGGCCATTGCACGCAATGCAGCGCGCAATGCCAGCTTGCTGTCTGGTTCACTGGCCTTGCCTCCAGGTGTGCTGGGGTGGTTGACCATGGTCCCCGAACTGGTGGGGGTATGGAAAATACAGGCGCAAATGGTGGCGGACATTTCCGCTGTCTATGGAAAACGTACCAGCCTGGGGCATGAGCATATGCTGTATTGCCTGTTCAAGCACATCTCCGCCCAGGTGTTCCGTGATGTGGTGGTGCGTGTGGGCGAGCGCGTGGTCGTGCGGGAAGCTGCGCTGAAATTTTTGCAAATGGAAGCGCAAAAGCTCGGCATCCTGGTCAGCAAAACCATGTTGCGAAAGAGCGCCACACGTTTTGTCCCCCTGCTGGGTGCCGTTAGTGTCGGAGCCTTTGCCTACTTTGACACCCTGGAAGTTGCCAAAACGGCGGTCGAGTTGTTCGAGCGCGACTGCACCATAGAAGCCGATATGGTGCGTGCCTACTGAACTGACAGGCGACTGACGTTACGTTACCTGTAGGAGCGCCGGGAGGCGCGATTCGTGGCTTGGCGCCACTCCTACAAAGTACTAAACCGACTCAGGCCCATTGCACCTTGGCATTGTTCCCGTACCATGTAGGCACCTGATTACTGACATTGTTTTCAATGCGGTTGCGCTTGATTTTCATGGTGGGTGTCAGGCAGCCATTGTCAATGGACCATGGCTCTTTGGCCACCACCAGCATTTGCAGCCGTTCGTAGGCTACCAGTGCTTCATTCACCTCCTGCAGCAATTGCGTCAGTTCTTTTTCAACCCGGGCGCGCACAGCTGGGTCGTTTTGTTTGGGGCGAATGTTTTCTGCCAGCACCACCATGGCGTAAGCTGCAGCCTGTCCCGCGCCAGACACCATGCAGGACTCGACCAGCGGATGGGCATTGATGCGGTTTTCGATGGGTGCCGGAGACACATATTCGCCTTTGGAGGTCTTGAAAATTTCCTTGACCCGCCCGGTAATTTTCAGCAAACCATCGGCACGGCGCTCGCCCCGGTCACCGGTGCGAAAGTATCCGTCTTCGGTAAAGACTTCTGCGTCCAGGTCGGGGCGTTTGTAGTAACCAATCAACTGGCCAGGTGATTTGATAAGGATTTCGCCTTCTTCGCTGATACGCACCTTGACGCCAGGCAGTGGCACGCCCACGCAACCGGGTTCGTTGATGTCGATGGTGGAGTTGTGCGAGTAGGCAAAATCCTCCGACATGGCGTAGCCTTCGATCAGATTCAATCCCAGGTTCCGGTACCAGGAAATCAGATCGGCCGGGATGGGGGCAGAACCGCTGCCAGCCAGCAACGCCTTGTCCAGACCCAGATTCTTGAGCACTTTGCGCTTCACAATGCGGTTGAGGAGCGGTATGCGCAGCATGCGTTCGAGCTTTTCGGGCGGCATCTTGGAGAAAACACCCTGCTGGAATTTGAGCCACAGCCGTGGAACGGAAATAAAGGTCGTTGGCCGCGCCCGGTTCAGGTCCTTCAAAAAGGTGTCCAGGGACTCGGCAAAAAAGATATGGGTATTGCCATCGACAAGCGAGGCGCACTCAACCCAGGCACGCTCGAACACGTGGGCCAGGGGCAAATAGGAAAGAATCCGGTTTTCAGAAACATTGCCAATCTGGTCGCCGATGGTCTTGGCAATGCTTTCGCTCACCCGTGAAATGCGCTCAAAGCTGTGCATGACCCCTTTGGGTGTTCCCGTGGAGCCGGATGTGTACAGCAAGATGGCAATATCGCTACCCGCACGCGCGATACGCCCGGTCAAGGCAGCGCGGCGCACGACGGCATGCCAAGGCTCGTAGCTGGTCTTGGGCGCCAGGGGAAAGGCAATGCACGGCATGTCGGCAGGAACGCCGGGCTTTTGTTGCTCCCAGGTGTCGAGTTTGCCGACAAACAACAGCTTGGCGCCGCTGTGTTCCAGCACATACTTGACGGTGTCGGCCGTCTCGGTCGGGAAAATGGCGACTGTGGTGTAACCCGCCATCCAGATAGCCAACTCGGCAATGATGAAATGCGCACAATTTTTGGACAAGATCGCAATCTTGGCACCGGGTTCAAACCCCTGGGCTTTCAAATGGGCGGCCATACGACGGGCTTGGTCCATCGTCTGGCGCCAGGTGTAGTCAATGACCTGACTGCCGCCGGTTGGCTGGGTCAGGTAAACCTTGTCCTTATGCTTTGCTTCATTGTCGTAAACGTAGTCAAGTATCAGTTTGGGTGCTGCCACGAGCTTATCTCCAGTCAGATCGGTTAAGTAAAACCCCGAGGATACCCGATTGCTAAGTCATCGGGAAAAGACCATGCACGTTTTTGTGCGTTTTATGTGGAACCATTTCGCAGAAAATGGGCAGCAAGAAAAAAGGTATATTCGCCGTTAAGGCCCATAAAATAAGCGGGTATCGCTTGCTATTTTGTAGCATTATCTCAGCTTGATTGCATGCGATACTTCGGTTTTTGCTGCTTGTATCCCTGTGCTTTTCTCTGAATTTTTTGTGCACATAGTCTTTCTTTGAGTACAAGACATGTCCAATACCCGCATCCTGCTGATTTATCGACTTGAAGGGGTGCGTTTTTTGTTCGTTGACAGGTGCTCAACGCCATGGTGCGCCATCGTTCAGCGCATGGGGAATCGATAGAACTCCCGATTTAATAGCTGTCCCCGCACATTCCATGATGGTCTAGCAGCGGCTTGGTCTTGCCGTTTTTATAACGCGAGAATGCATGGATTCCACCGCCGAATATTTCGGCGGCTTCACGTTGGCCGAGATCGAGTTTCTTTCGCACACTGGCGATAAATTCAGGATCAACAATTGCCGCATTCACCTGCTTAACAGGGGCGATAATTCGCGCCATGCGTATCCCATTCACCAAAATGCAAGGAGCTGGCAACGACTTTGTTGTGCTCGACGAAACCCGTGGTCGGCTGGGGCTTTCCAGCGCGCACTACCGCTTTCTGGGCGATAGGCACTTTGGCGTCGGCGCCGACCAGATTCTGAGCGTGCGCGCCAGTCCCAGAACAGGCATTGACTTTGAATACGTGATTCACAACGCCGACGGCGGAGAAGTCGAGCAGTGTGGCAATGGCGCGCGCTGCTTTGCGCGTTTTGTGCGCGAAAAAGGCTTGAGCGCCCAGGACGTTTTGCGTGTGCAGACCATGAAAGGCGTCATCGAACTCCACCTGACCCGCGATGGCCGTGTCACGGTGGACATGGGCGCACCAGTTTTTGAACTGGAACAGATTCCATTCAACGCCGACGGCTTGCAGCCCCACGCCACGGGTTCATGGCTATTTTGGCCGCTAGCTCCCGAGGAACAAGCGGGTACAGCTCCTATTAGAATAGCAGTTGTGTCCATGGGAAACCCCCATGCGGTCACGCTGGTGGACGATGTGGACACAGCACCCGTGTCCGAACAGGCTGTGCTGGTGCAGGGCAGTGCGCGTTTTCCCCAGGGGGTGAATGTGGGCTTCATGCAGGTGCAAAGTCGCACGCATATCCGGCTGCGCGTGGTCGAGCGGGGCGTGGGCGAAACCCTGGCGTGCGGCACGGGCGCTTGTGCTGCCGTGGTGGCAGGTATTCGCCTGGGGCTGCTGGACGCCAGCGTTGCCGTCCAGACCCGTGGCGGCTTGCTCCGGATTGCCTGGGATGGCGGCACAGCAAGCGTTTTGATGACCGGCCCGGCCACCACCGTGTTCCGGGGTGAGATTGATATTCCTGATATTCCTGATATTCCTGATATTCCTGATTTTTTGACTGAAGAAGCAAACGAACCAACCATGACGACTTCCACGAACTCTGCATTGGGCAACCCCTTTACCGAGGATGACATTGCCGACTATCTGGCCCTTAATCCCGATTTCTTTTTGCGCCACGCCGAACTGCTGGCAAGCGTACAGCTCACCAGCCCCTACAGCCACCGCACGGTCGGCCTGCAGGAACGCCAGGCCGAATTGCTGCGGGAAAAGATCAAATCCCTGGAGCACCGCGTGATGGAGATGGTGCGCAACGGCAGTGACAACGTCATCCTGTCGGACAAAATCCTGCGCTGGGCACGCAGTTTGCTGGTACACAGCGATTTGCATACGCTGCCCACGGCGATTGAGGAAGGCATCGCACACCAGTTCACCGTACCCCAGGTCGGCATGCGCTTGTGGGGTATGGCAGCAGCCTACGCCGGCCTGGGTGCAACCAGGGAAGTCAGCGAGGACGCACGCATCTTCGCATCCTCGCTCCTGGAGCCGTTTTGTGGCATCAACACCGGCTTTGAGGCCGTCAACTGGCTGCCCGATCCAGCCAGCGTGGCGTCCCTGGCGCTCATTCCGCTGCGCAGCAGTGGCAGCGTCGGCGCCCAGCCGACCCCGGCGTTCGGTCTGCTAGTGCTGGCCTCACCCGATGCACACCGCTTCCACAGCGGCATGGGTACGGATTTTCTGAGCCGCATCGGTGAACTGGTCAGCGCAGCGGTTTCGCGTCTGAAATAACAAAATAACCATGACGACATTGGCAACGGTGGCTGTGGATGAGAGTTTGCTGGTGGAGCGCTATCTGGAGTACGTGCGCGTCGAGAAACGCCTGGCCGCACGCACCGTTGAGCTGTATGCGCTGGACCTGCAAAAGCTTATTGACTATGCCGACAAACTTCCCGTGGCCTTGACAGTCGTACAAAACCAGCATGTACGCCGCTGGGTGGCGCACATGCACGCCAGCGGGCGTAGCGGACGCGGCATTGCGCTCATCCTGTCCGCCTGGCGCGGTTTTTACGCCTGGCTGGGTCGCATGGGGCGCGTGGCGTGTAACCCGGTGCAGGACGTGCGCACGCCTAAGGCCGCCAAACCCTTGCCCAAGGCGCTGGGCGTAGATGAAGCCGTGCAGTTTGCCAACTATGAAAACTCTCAAAATGAGAGCTGCTCCCGCACGAATGACGGGACCTGTAGCTTAAATGCATCTGAAGAGGCTATTTTTCTGGAATCACGTGACCACGCCATGGTCGAGCTGCTGTATTCCAGCGGCTTGCGGGTGGCCGAACTTATTGGTTTGAATGTATACGCCAGCACGGTGGGCAGTGCGCAAGGGCTGGGCTGGGTTGACCTGGAACAGGCGCAGGCCGAAGTCTGCGGCAAGGGCAGCAAGTGGCGCGCGGTTCCCGTGGGCCGCCTTGCGCTGCAGGCGCTGCAGGCATGGTTGCAAGCGCGCAGCGTCTTTGTGGCCAGCATGCCGGGCGCGCGCGCCACGCAGGTCAGCCCGGCCCTCTTCATCGGGCGCAATGGCACGCGGCTCACCGCCCAGGCCGTCTGGCAGCGTCTGCGCGCACGCAGTGTGCAAGCGGGCTTGTCTGCCCCCGTGCATCCGCACATGTTGCGCCACAGCTTTGCCAGCCACTTGTTGCAGTCCAGCGGGGACTTGCGTGCCGTGCAGGAACTGCTGGGACATGCCAACATCAGCACCACCCAGGTCTACACCCGGCTCGATTTTCAGCACCTGGCCAAAGCCTACGATGCCGCACACCCACGGGCGCACAGCAAGGGTAAGGACAAAGGAAACAAAACATGAGCAAAAAAACAAAACCTGCGCCCAACACCCGCATTGCAGACAACAAGAAAGCGGCATTCAACTACTTTTTTGAAGAACGGTTCGAAGCCGGGCTGGTGCTGGAAGGCTGGGAAGTGAAATCCTTGCGCCTGGGTAAGGTACAGCTCACGGATGGCTATGTGGTGATCCGCAACGGCGAGATGTTCATCATCGGCCTGCAGATCAACCCCCTGCACACGGCATCCACCCACGTCAACCCCGACAAGGTGCGCACCAAGAAACTGCTGCTGCACAAGGCGCAAATCCAGCGTCTGATTGGCAAGGTGGAACAAAAAGGCTATACGTTGGTGCCCCTGAATCTGCACTGGAAGGACAACAAGGTCAAATGCGAGATCGCCCTGGCCAAGGGAAAAGCCGAGCACGACAAGCGCGACACCATCAAGGAGCGCGAAGGCAAGCGCGAGGTCGAGCGGGCCATGAAGTCACGCCAGCGTTAGTGGCAATGATGGGTTGGCGGGTCAGGTCAGTGTGCGCGCAGCACGGCGATGATGATGCCTGTGAACACCGCCATGAACGCGCCGAGTTTGATGGTCAGGCGCTGCTCCACGGATTGCATCTCCTTTGCCAACAATTCCATCCGGTTCTCCAGTCGCAAAGCATCGGCTTTTGCCGTAGCCTCCAGCCGCGCAACATCGGCTTTGATGTTGGCATCCAGACGGGCGATGTCTGCCCGCGTTGCCACACTGGCGTCAAACGCCTCAGCAAAAGAATCCCGTTGCGCTTCGGCCATTGCAGAGGCAAGCTCACGGGTAGCACCGGCCTTTTCAAGCCGTTGTACGAATTTCAATGTGTCGAAAGTAATAGTGCTCATTCCCGTGAGTTTACCGTTACAAGCTAGTCTTTGGGTTGCCCGGCGCGCGCTTCCTGTTGTTCAAGCTCCATGATGGACAAGCGCTGGTTCAGCCGTTTGAGCTGGCGTTCGATGCGGGTATTGAGAATGTCGGTGTGCAAGACCTTGACGAGCAAGACGATGGCGGCAAGTAGCAGCACCAGCGAAGGCGGATAGGCAACCCCCACGAACTCGGCCAGCCGGTCCATGATTCCAGGCCACACGCCCAGCATGGCCGCAACCACTGCCACCATGAGCCAAAACACACCGTGACTCAAATGCAGGTGATCGCGGCGCAGGAGCCACATGATGGCAGCAGCAAGGCCAAGTCCTAGCAGCGCGGTGGTAAGGTAAAGGGATGACATGAGGAAATAAGGGTAGGGCAGCAATGCCGATAATGTTAACCGCTGGTTTCTCTGACGGGGCCTACAGCGCGAAACGGCACTTGAAATGAACAATTCAACAGTATATTTATGGTTTTAGGGTTTTGTCATGCAAACACTTCCATTTTCCGAAGCACGCGCCCATTTGGCCAATGCTTTGCGTAGCGTAGAGGCTGGCAATGAGCCGATTTCAATCTCGCGGCGTGGGCAGGTTGCTGGTGTATTGATGTCTTTCGAGCAATACCAGCGCCTAAGTGGTGGTGCAACCTGTTTTGCAGAAAGGTTGGGTCGCTGGCGAACCATGTACCTGGCACACCTGGCATCTGACACGGCTGCGCCTGAGGATGATCCGTTTGCCAACGTGCGTCAGGTAGACACAGGTCGGGAGTTTTCCTGGTGAGTGCAATAAGTGCAATTACCTGACTTGACCGGATTGCGGCTGGTGAACTGGTTTACTGCACCGTAATCAGTCACACTCAAAATTAATAGCTGTACCCGCTTATCTGACAAGGCTTACAGCGCTAAATGGCACTTGTAGCGCTTGTCTTCAAGCCGCGTCTACATGGCGAACACACTGTAGCGCACGGGAATTGCTATCCCTTTTTGCCGCCTTTCCTTGCCTGCAATAGAATGAATCCGGCTTGCCTGGCTTGCCGTTCCGTGTCGGACCTGCGCCTTGAGAGGTGGATGTAACAGTGCTGATATGCCGATATGCTGATAGACAAGACCACCATTTTTCTGGTTTTCATGCTGGTTCAGGCTCTGGGAGCCGTTATCTACTGGCTCACGGTGCGCCGCCACCCCCATTTGCCAGGGCCAGGATGGTGGGGGCTGGGCTCTCTGGCTGCGATGTTCGGGTTTGTCGGCATTTTGCTCAACGGAACCATTCCCGACATTCTGGCTATCAATCTGGCTAATTCCCTGGTTTTTTGCGCCACCTTCTTTCTGTGGTTCGGGCTGCGCGCTTTTTATGCCAAACCCCTGCATAAAGGCTTTCTTGTTTTCAACATTTCCGTGGCGAGCCTGCTGCTTCTGGTATGTACGTTCGTCTGGCCATCGGTGGCTGCGCGCATTTTTATCGTTTCCTTGTTCAATGGCTTTGGCTCGGCGCTGGCTTTGCGCGAACTGCTGTTGCAAAAATCCCCCTCCATGCCCATCGAGGTCAATTTGCTGCGTGCTTTCCTGGGTATTGACGTCTTGCTGCACTTTCTGCGCATGCTGGGCGCCATCGTGATGCCGCCCTCTGGCAGTTACGCCGCCCCCAATCCCCTGGAGGGGTTTTTCCTGTTGACCTTTGTGATTTCTGCGGTGGGGCGCTTGATGCTGTTTATCACGCTGATCTCCGGACGCTTGCAGGATGAACGCATGGCAGCCGAAGAGCGGGCCAGATCGCTGGCTTACTACGACGCGCTCACGGGACTACCAAACCGGCGCTTGTTCATGGACCGCCTGCAGCAGATGCTGGCAGATCGCGGGCGTGAAAAGTCGGGGGCGCTGTTGTTCATTGACATGGACAACTTCAAGACCCTCAACGACACCCTGGGGCACGATTATGGCGATGAGTTACTGGTCGAAGTCGCCTTGCGTTTGAAAAAATCGGTGCGTGTGGGCGATACCGTGGCCCGTTTGGGTGGGGACGAGTTTGTTGTTTTGCTCAGGGACTTAGGGGATACGGGTCCGGCAGCCGCCAACCGGGCGGAGGTTATTGCCGAGAAAATCCAGGCCGAACTCAATCTTTCCTACCAGCTCAAGGGCCATGCATACCTGAGCACGCCCAGCATCGGTGTTGCCTTGATCGGCGTGCAGGGCGAGGGTCTGGAATCGCTGCTCAAACGTGCCGATATGGCCATGTACCAGGCCAAGGGAGCCGGTCGCAATACCATTCGCTTCTTCGACCCGGAGATGCAAGCCGCCGTGATGGTCAGAACGGCCCTGATAGAGGATTTGCGTTTTGGCATTGCCCATAACCAGCTGAAACTGCTTTTTCAGCCGCAGGTCAATTCCGAGGGTCTGGTCATTGGTGCAGAAGCGCTGGTGCGCTGGGAGTTTCCGGGGCGCGGAACCATTTCTCCGGGTGAATTCATTCCGCTGGCCGAAGAAACCGGGCTGATTCTGCCCCTGGGGCAATGGGTGCTGGAGGCTGCATGCCAGCAACTCCACGTCTGGAGCCAGGATGCCCGCTTTGCCAGCCTGACGCTGGCGGTGAACATCAGTGCGCGCCAGTTCAAGCAGCCAGACTTTGTTGACCGTGCATTAAAGGCCATCACGTCCAACCGCATCGTCCCAAGCAGACTGCAACTGGAACTCACGGAGAGTCTTCTGGCGGATGATGTCGAGGAGATGATTGCCAAAATGGCACAACTGCGCACGCATGGCATAGGCTTTGCGCTGGACGACTTTGGCACCGGGTATTCCTCCCTGGCGTACCTGAAGCGTCTGCCGCTGGATCAGCTGAAAATTGACCAATCCTTTATCCGGGATTTGCTGACGGATGCCAACGATGCATCCATCGCCGGGACCATCATCGTCCTGGCAAACAATCTGGGGCTATCGGTCATTGCTGAAGGGGTCGAGACACGGGAGCAAAGGGATTTCCTGGTAAAACTCGGGTGCCACAACTACCAGGGTTATTTTTTCGAAAAACCGTTGCCGATCCATGCTTTTCAGGTGTTTGCACTAAACTGCGGCGCTGCTCCAGGCCAATTCGCCGTGCTACCGGTACCATGAATCCATAAATCCATGCCCAACGCCCGCTCCATTTCCCGCTACACATCAGAATGGCTGCTGCTCGGCGCCACATTGCTTGTTTCTGCGCTGACCATCGCGTATTTTTTCCATGCGATGCGTGTTGAAATCGACAAGCGCGAACACGAGCGACTCTCAACGCAGGCCCGCGTGATGCACGACTTGCTCGCCGGTCAAATCGACACCATAAATCGCACACTGATTGGTATTCGTGATGAGTGGCCCCTTTGGCATGCTGAAGTCGATGGCGTGGCGCATGCAAAACGCCAGCTCAAGATCTTTGAAGATGCCATGCCATACGTGCGTACTTTGCTGATTCTCGATGCCCAGGGTAATACCCTTGCTGCCAACCACGAGCAATTGATGGGCAAAAATTTTCGCGAACGCGATTATTTTCAGACAGTTGCCAAGAACCCGAACATTGACACACTCTATCTTGGCCCGCCGTTCAAATCCGCCCTTGGCGTTTTTGGTATGAACCTGGTGCGTATGTTGCCTGGCGCAAACGGCGAATTCGCAGGTATCGTTAGCGCTACGCTCGACCCGGAAGGTATCACGCATGTCCTGGATTCTGTGCGCTACGCGCCCGACATCTGGACCGCGCTGGCGCATGGTGATGGCAAACTGTTCCTGATGGTCCCTGCGCGCGATGCGTTACTGGGAACGGATCTGGCCAAGCCAGGATCATTGTTTTCACGCCACCGCGACAGCGGCCAGCTAGCCAGCGTTATGACCGACACGGTGATGCTCACGGGTGAGAAGCGCATACTGGCGATGCACACCTTGCAGCCGCCTGCACTGAAGATGAACAAGCCCCTGGTCATTGGCATCAGCCGCGATTTGGGTGCCATGTATGCCAAGTGGTACCAAGAAGCGGCTTTGGTGGGCGGTATCTACGCTTTGTTCATGGCAATCACCGTATATGGATTGTTCCTGACCCAACGTCAGCGGCGAAGGGCACAGACAGCCGCTGCCGTTGCCCACGACGCGCTGGCTGCAAGCGAACACTTCATGCACGCGCTGATTGACATTATTCCTGGCATGGTTGGCTATTGGAGTGCTGAACTGCGCTGCGGTTTTTCCAACCGCGCCTATCAGGAATGGTTCGGCAAGTCACCGGAAATGATGCGTGGCATCCACATTCAGGAGCTGATGGGCGAGGTGCTTTTCAAGAAAAACGAATCTTTGATACGTGCTGCTCTGCGTGGCGAATACCAGCGTTTCGAGCGCACCCTCACCAAGGCAGACGGCAGCACGGGTTACACCTGGGCGCACTACATTCCCGATAAGGTGGATGACAAGGTGCGCGGTTTCTTTGTGATGGTCTCGGACATCACGGAACTCAAGCAAGCGCAATTTGACCTGGAAAGGCTCAATACGCAACTTACACTGCGCAGCGCCGAAGCGGAGGCTGCCAGCCGCGCCAAGAGTTCCTTTGTTGCCAACATGAGCCATGAGATACGCACGCCGATGAACGCAGTGCTGGGGCTGCTGCAACTGCTGCAACTTACCAAACTCGACGTGCGTCAGCTTGACTATGTTCAGAAGGCGCAAGGGGCCGCGCAGGCGCTCCTGGCAATTCTCAACGACATCCTGGATTACTCGAAAGTCGAAGCCGGAAAGTTGGAACTGGACGATGCGCCTTTGCATCTCGACAAGTTGCTGCGCAATCTCTCCGTTGTGCTCTCTTCGACCCTGCAACGCCGGCAAGTCGAAGTGCTGTTTCAGATTGACCCTGGTATTGCACGCACTTTGCGTGGCGATGGCATGCGCCTGCAGCAGGTACTGTTGAATCTGGCCGGCAATGCCATCAAGTTCACCGAGCACGGCGAAGTCGTCATTGCGCTGAATCTGCTCGAAGTTGCCCCGAAATCCGACCCGAACGGCCCAAACACGCAGCGTATCGAATTTTCGGTGCGCGACACCGGCATTGGCATCCCGGCAGACCGCCTTGCGGCAGTGTTCCAGGGTTTCACGCAGGCAGAGACTTCGACTTCGCGGCGCTACGGTGGCACCGGTCTCGGGTTGGCAATCAGCCAGCGTCTGGTGCGTCTGATGGGTGGCGAGTTGGCGGTGGAAAGCACCCCCGGAAAGGGCAGCCGTTTCCACTTCGCCATCGACTTTTGCCGTGACGATGAGAGTGGCGTGTTCGAACACCAGGCAGCAAAAAGCGCCACTTCCCACGTCCTGCCGCACGTCCTGCGTTTACTGATTGTGGATGACAATCCTACCGCCTGCGAGGTGCTGGCTGCCGTGGCTAAGTCTTTTGGCTGGCAGGCGGATGTGGCGACGAGCGGCTTACAAGCCATAGAACGCTTGCGCGAGGTCGAAGCTGCCGGGCAGCCGCCGTTTGACGTTATCTGCGTGGACTGGATCATGCCCGGCATGGACGGTTGGGAAACCATTGCGCATATCCGCACCGACCACGCGGGGCACCTACCGGCCATCCTGATGATTACGGCCCACGGCCGCGAGTTGATCACCCAACAGTCCGCCGAGCAATCGCAAGCCCTTGACGGTTTGCTGACCAAGCCAATAACGCCTTCCATGCTATTTGACGCGGTAATGCAAGCCACACAGGGGGAGCTGGTGGCGCAGAAATTCGACGTTGACGGACGTTCCGACAATAGCGTTCATAGCGTTCGCCCGCTGGCTGGTCTGCGCATTCTCGTTGTTGAAGACAATCCGCTTAACCAGCAGGTTGCGGGCGAACTGCTTGTTAGTGTCGGTGCCGAAGTCGAGGTTGCTGCTGATGGCCGACAGGGCATCGTGCGCGTCAAGACTGCCACGGTTCCTTTTGACGTAATTTTGATGGACATTCAGATGCCGGACATGGACGGCTACACGGCCACGCGGATTCTGCGCACCGAAGAGGGCGTCACCACACCGATTATTGCCATGACCGCTAACGCCTTGTCCTCCGACCGGGAAGCCTGTCTGGCTGCCGGCATGAATGACCACATCGGCAAGCCCTTCAACATCCGCGAGCTGACGGAGCTGGTATTGCGTTATTGCCGCAACAACGCAACGGACCAGGGTTCTGCCACCTTGCCAGCGTTACTGGCGTCCCCTGAACCATTCACTGAACTTCCGCCCCAACCCGAAGGCTTCGATCTCGCTGGCGCGCTGGCGCGGGTCGATGGCAACTGCAGCTTGTTCGCCAGCTTCATCCGGCGTTTCGACACGGATCGTTTGACCATGCTCGCGGCGGCGGCGGCGGCGCTACGCCAGGGCGACCGGATTGCCGCAGCGCGCGTAATGCATACGCTCAAGGGACTTGCAGCAACGCTGGGCGCGAAGGCGCTGGCGCGCCAAGCCGCCGAGGCAGAGGCTGCTTTCAAGGCGGTCGCAGACCATGATGATGAACGTGACAAGCAGCGTCTTACTGAACTTGGCGAAGGGCTTGATGCCGCCGCCGCCGTGCTGCGCACCACCGCCGACGCATTCGACCCGCCGCATGCCCCCCCCACCAAAGACGCCGAAAACGTCGAAAACGTGCCCCTCCACCACGATAAGGTTCTCGAACACCTCGACGAACTGGATGCGCTGCTTGGAGCAAACAATATGCGTGCGCTCGATGTCTTTGCCTCCCTCAAACGCGAAGCCGGTGGCATTTTTGCCGAACATCTGGCAATACTGGACGCAGCCTTGCTTAAACTCGATTTTGCCGCTGCACGCGAGAAAATTGCCCACCTGAAAGAGAGTCTGACGCAATGATGCCCGCTAACAAGCTCTTGGTGACGATCCTGATTATTTTCATTTCTTTTTGCAAAAGTGCTTTCGCCGACGAATTCAGGGTTATCTCTTTTCACTATCCCCCCTATACCTACCAGGATGGACGCGATGGGCTGGCGATTACGAATATAAGAAAGGCCTTTGAACGCGCTGGGCATCGAGTAAACGTGCAGTATTACCCTGTGGCCCGCGCCTTTCAAAAATTCCTGATGGATAAAGATGCGTTTTTTGCCGGCCACATCTCCCAGTTCAAAGCAAGTGACAAGCTGGATTACGTCACCAATCTCAATGTTACCCACAGGGTTCTGGTGTCCAGCGACTATACCAACGCTGTTGCGAGTCCGAAAAGGATTGCGGTATTACGTGACGACCAAATCGGGATTGATATTGCCAAACAAATGAACGCACAGCCTGTCAGTGTTGAAAACAACCAACAGGCATTTGAAATGATGCTCGCTGGACGTCTGGATTTCTTGAACTGCTTGAGCTTTGAATGCGAAACGCTTATTACCCAATCGGGTAAGAAATTAAGCGTCCTGGCCGGCTCCGAGAGTTCTTTTGAGCTACAACTGGTTTATCACCGCGATAGTAATTCCGGCAAGCAGGCTTTACTGGCGAGTGAAAAAGGCTTTTTCAGGAGCCCATGACTATGAACTTCTGGCAGTCGCTTACCGGACGGCTGTTCAAGTTGGTCTTTGGTTGGTACCTGGCTTTGGCCGTTGGCGTGACGGCGATCCAATTGGTTCTTGAATATGGATTGAACAACCGTATGATCGCCAGCGATCTGCGCTCACTGGGAAACTCGTTCCAGAGCGGCGTATCCGGTGCGGTGTGGGCCATTGATCGTCCGTTGTTGGCATCGATGGTTCGCGGGCTTGCTCAGTCCACCATTGTTACGGGCGTCAAGGTGGAGGCGTTTAGCAACGACGACATTTCGATGGTTGTCGGGCAAATTCCTCCATCCGATGACCCTGATGGCTTCGGTATCTTCCCCCTGTATCAGTCCAGCATCACACCTTTGGAATATGTATCACCTGAGGGTAAAGAGTCCTTGGGGCGACTGATAATCTATTCTGAACGTCACGTCACTCTTAACCGGATCAAGGATAGCTTCTTGATTATCCTGATCAATTCACTCTTCAAAACCGCTGGTCTTTGGGTGATTTTTTATCTTGTGATCAATAAACGTTTGGCGCGCCCGCTGAAACGGCTTACCGAGGTCGTCTCGCATCTGGAATTCGTCGCCAAGGATCAGAATTCCCCCCCATTGGACTATGCCCATCAGGACGAGCTTGGCCGCCTGGTGGTGGCCATGGGCCTTATGCAGGAGCGCTTGGCTGCGGCACGCCACGCCACTGAACAGGCCAATCAAGATCTTGAGTCCAAAGTCGAAGATCGCACGCGTGAATTGGCCAACGCCAAGGCGCTCGCAGAGACCGCCAGCCGCGCCAAGAGTTCCTTTGTCGCCAACATGAGCCATGAGATACGCACGCCGATGAATGCGGTGCTGGGGCTACTGCAACTGCTGCAACTTACCAAACTAGACGCGCGCCAGCTTGAACATGTTCAGAAGGCACAGGGGGCCGCGCAGTCCTTGCTGGCGATTCTCAACGACATCCTGGATTTCTCAAAAGTAGAAGCCGGAAAGCTGGAACTCGACGATGCGCCTTTGCATCTCGACGAGTTGTTGCGCAATCTCTCCGTTGTGCTTTCTTCAACGCTACAGCGTAAGGAAGTTGAAGTTCTGTTTCAGCTCGACCCCGGTATTGCGCGTACCTTGCGTGGCGACGGATTGCGCTTGCAACAGGTGCTGCTGAATCTGGCCGGCAATGCCATCAAGTTCACCGAGCACGGCGAAGTCGTCATTGCCCTGAATCGACTCGAATCCGACCCACAAGCCGACCCGAACGTGGAGCGCATCGAATTTTCGGTGCGTGACACCGGTATCGGCATCCCGGCAGACCGCCTTGCGGCGATATTCGAAGGCTTCACGCAAGCGGAAACTTCGACAACGCGGCGTTATGGTGGCACCGGTCTCGGGTTGGCGATCAGCCAGCGGCTGGTGCGTCTGATGGGCGGCGAGCTGGTGGTGGAAAGCACACCTGGACAAGGCAGCTGCTTCCACTTCACCATCGACTTTCGCAGTGATGGCGCCACTTCACACGTCGTGGCGCACGCCCCGCCGCATGTCCTGCGTGTGCTGATTGTGGATGACAATGCGACCGCCCGCGAGGTGTTGGCTGCCATGGCTGCGTCCTTCGGCTGGCAGGCGGAGACGGTGACGAGCGGCTTGCAAGCCATAGAACGCTTGCGCGAAGTCGAATCCGCCGGGCAGCCGCCGTTTGACGTTATCTGCGTGGACTGGATCATGCCTGGCATGGACGGTTGGGAAACCATTGCGCATATCCGCGCCAATCGCACGAAGCACCTGCCGACAATCCTGATGATTACAGCCCACGGCCGCGAGTTGATCTCCAAACAGTCCGCAGAGCAATCGCAAGCCCTTGACGGTTTGCTCACCAAGCCGATAACGCCTTCCATGCTATTTGACGCGGTAATGCAAGCCACACAGGGGGAACTGGTGGCGCAGAATTTTCGCTCTGATCAACGTTACGACAATAGCGCCCGTCCACTGGCTGGTCTGCGCATTCTCGTTGTCGAAGACAATCCGCTTAACCAGCTGGTGGCGCGCGAACTGCTTGCCAGTGTCGGGGCCGAAGTCGAGGTTGCCGGTGATGGCCGACAGGGTATCGTGCGCGTCAAGACTGCCACGGTGCCTTTCGATGTCATTCTGATGGACCTCCAGATGCCGGGCATAGACGGCTACACGGCTACGCAGGTTTTACGCACCGAAGAGGGCATCACCACGCCGATTATTGCCATGACCGCTAACGCCTTGTCCTCTGACCGCGAAGCCTGTCTGGCTGCTGGCATGAATGACCACATCGGCAAGCCCTTCGATATCCACGAGTTGACGAATTTGGTATTGCGTTATTGCCGCAACAACGCAACGGACCAGGGTTCTGCCACCTTGCCAGCGTTACTGGCGTCCCCTGAACTTCCGCCCCAGCCCGAAGGCTTCGATCTCGCTGGCGCGCTGGCGCGGGTCGATGGCAACCGCATCCTGTTTGCCAGCTTCATCCGGCGTTTCGATACGGATCGTTTGACCATGCTCGCAGCTGCGGCAGCAGCGCTACGCCAGGGCGACCGGATTGCCGCAGCGCGTGAAATGCATACGCTCAAGGGACTCGCAGCAACGTTAGGCGCGAAGGTGCTGGCACAACAGGCCGCCGAGGCAGAGGCCTCCTTCAAGTCGGTCGAAAGTCATGATGATGCACGGCATCTTGTGGAACTTGGCGAAGGGCTTGATGCCGCCGCCGCCGTGCTGCGCGCCACCGCCGACGCATTCGACCCGCCGCATGCCCCCCACACCAAAGACGCCGAAGACGTGCCCCTCCACCACGATAGGGTTCTTGAACACCTTGACGAACTGGACGCGTTGCTTGGAGCAAACAATATGCGTGCGCTCGATGTCTTCGCCACCCTCAAACGCGAGGCCGGTGGCATTTTTTCCGAAAATCTGGCAGCCCTCGACGACGCATTGCTTAAACTCGACTTTGCCGCTGCGCGTGAAAAGATTGCCAACCTGAAGGAGTTATTGACGCAATGACACCCACCCACAACCCTGTGCAAGAGGTTCGCACACTGATCACGCTGCCGGAGCGGGCGCGCCTGCTGGTCGTGGACGATCAACCGATCAATATCCAGACACTCTACCAGGTCTTTCACACCGACTACGAAGTCTTCATGGCCACGGGTGGCATGCAAGCCCTTGCGTTCTGTCGCGACAACCAGCCGCCCGACCTGATACTGCTGGACGTGATGATGTCGGGGATGGATGGCATCGAAGTCTGCCGCCGCCTGAAGGCGGAGTCCGCCCTGGCGGACATTCCGGTCATCTTTGTCACGGCCCTCGCGGACCCCATTGATGAAACCCGCGCACTGGAAGCGGGAGGCGTTGATTTCATCACCAAACCGGTCAATCCGGCCGTGGTGCGCGCCCGTGTCAAAACCCATATCACCCTCAAGGCACAGACCGATCTGCTGCGCTCGCTGGTATTCATTGACGGGCTTACCGGCGTTGCCAACCGCCGCCGCTTCGACGAAGTATTGCCCATCGAGTGGCGCCGCTGTCGGCGCAGTTGCAATGCGGTGACCTTGTTGATGATCGACATCGACCACTTCAAGCGCTACAACGACCATTATGGTCACCAGGCTGGCGATGTCTGCTTGCAAAAAATCGCGGCAACGCTCAAGGCAGGTCTACAGCGTTCGCATGATCTGGTGGCGCGTTATGGCGGCGAAGAATTTGTCTGTCTGATGCCGGAATGCGATCACCCCGCCGGACAGAAAAAAGCCCAGGAGTTGCTTGCGACCATCGCAGCACTTGGCATTCCCCATGCCGACTCACCGACTGCCAACCATGTGACGCTGAGTATTGGCATCTGCGTCATGCGACCCGGCGAAAGCAATACCATGGACGAACTGGTCGCCGCCGCCGACGCAGCACTCTACGATGCAAAGCTCGGCGGTCGAAACCGAAGCTCTTCCAGCGCCCAATCCATGGAAATCGTGCAGTTACGCAGGCAGGACGTGCGCAAGTAGCTTCTTTTTCGATAGCATAGGTCATTTCATGGATATTGCCAGCATCGCGCTTTCCCGTCATACCTGCAAGGCTTATGACCCATCCCGCAAGATTTCGCCCGAGCAGATCGAACAGCTAAGGACACTGCTGCACAACTGCCCGTCCTCCGTGAATTCGCAGCCCTGGCATTTCATCATTGCTGCATCCGACGCAGGCAAGGCACGCATCGCCAAGGCGACCCAGCACCCGGTCTATGCCGCAAACGGGACAAAAATTCTCAACGCTTCGCACGTCGTCGTTTTCTGCGCGCGCACAACGATGGATGAGGCCCAGATTACCGCCATTACCGAGCAGGAAAACCACGATGGTCGTTTCTCCGGCCCGGACGCCAGGGCGGCGCAGTTCAAGGGCCGCAGTTTTTACGTCAACCTGCACCGCTATGATCTCAAAGACACGCAGCACTGGATGGAAAAGCAGGTCTACCTGGCGCTGGGCACCCTGTTACTGGGCGCTGCCACGCTGGGTATCGATGCAACCCCCATCGAGGGCTTTGATGCGCGCATCCTCAACGACGAACTGGGCCTGCGTGAAAAAGGACTGACCAGCGTGGTGCTTGCCGCCCTGGGCTATCGTAGCGGGGAGGATTTCAACGCCAGACTTCCCAAATCGCGCCTGCCCATGGGTGTGGTGGTGTCCGATTTATAGCGACTTATAGCTATGTCCTGGCTTGAAATCATCAGCGTAAGCATTCTGGGAGTCCTTTTCTGGCAGTGGATCGTCAGCACCCGTATCCACGAGATCGCGGTGGAGCGCGCCCGCAGGGAATGCCATCGCGATGGCGTGCAATTCCTCGACGATACGGTTGCCATCGCCAGCATCCGGCCCCAGCGGGACGCAAATGGACGCCTCGTACTCAAGCGCACCTACACCTTCGAGTACAGTGACACGGGCAACAACCGGCAACCAGGCAGCATTGTCATGCTCGGCCAGAAAGTGCAAGGCGTGGATATCAGTTTGCGCATAGTCGAGGCAGGCGATGGGGGCATACATTGACAAAAAAGTTACAGTCGCAGATATTTTCCGTATATCTGTGTGTTTTGCGTATAAACACGTATCAACATTCAATTATTCTGATCGTTTACCAACATGAGCGACTTTCAATCAGATGCGCATCAGCGCCGCGAACCGCGTGCCGTATCGCCCGCACTGAAGCTTGCGGTCGTGAGCAATAGGCTGATCGGGGCGAATCACTACGAATTTTGTGAACTGATCGATGTGAGCCAAAGTGGTGCTTGCATCGCCAGTCGATGGCTGGATGCCAAGTTGGGACAAAAGCTTAACCTGGAGTTCTACCGAGGGCTGGATAAATTTGCGTCGCGTGGCATAGTGACGCGCATATCCGCCCACCCAAATGCTGACCATTACGGTATCGTTTTCATTTACGCACCCCATGAATTGGATGGGTTGATTGAGTCCTTTGTCCGCGAGCAAATCCTCAACGACGCACAGCGCAGCATCACCACCGAGAACCACCTTAAGCGGAAAATGGGAAAGAGAGTCGCACTCCAGAACGCCCAGATTTGTGTAAAGAAATCGGATTCTTCCCTTCCATTCCTTTTGTGTCAGGTCGATAACATCAGCAAAGGTGGCATGGGCTTTTATTGTTCCGACAAACTAAGCACCACGGCCCCGTTTCCAGTTTCCATCCAGATATCTGCGCACCCTGACGCTGCGGTCATCACCGGTGTGGTTCACCACATGAGCAAGAAATTTGATGCCTACTACTATGGTCTGGAATTTGAGTTGGTTTCCATGGAGTTTGTCCGATTGCTGGAACAACTGGAAGATATTACCCATCTTTAACACACCTCAAACAATAATGACCCCAAGGGGTGCGATTCAAAGTGATGTGGTCGTTGGATTTAGCTCCCTCGCCCCAGCGAGGAGAGGGCTGGGGAGAGGGGCTGCTGGAGGCTTTGCGCTGGAATTTCATATTGCCCGTGATATCACATATGCAAAAACTGCGATGCGAAACCCTCTTGCAAGCCTTTGTAGCATCTTTTGGGTCACAAATAAGGCATCAAATAAGCCCCCATCCCCCGTGGGATGTGCGGTTTCAGCTATTAATAATATAGTAACAATAACCCCGTCCACAGCCCTCTCCCCGCTGGTGCGAGGGAGCTAAATTCCCCAAAAAATCCGCCATGATTCTGCGCATATTTTCGCTTCCACTGCTTGCAGTGCTGACTCTCACTGCCTGCACCCCCCAGCAGATCGAGCCGCCCATGCTCGGCTACGTCGAGGTCGAGCCTACCCGCGTCGCAGCGCCCTATGCGGGTCGGCTGGTCAAGCTGGCAGTCACACGGGGCGGCACGGTCGCAGCGGGCGCGCCGCTTTTCACCCTGGATTCGGACCTTGAGCGCCCGGCGCTGCTCGAAGCCCAGGCACGCCGGGAACAAAGCGCAGCGCAGTTGGCGGACCTTGCAAGCGGTAAACGTCCAGCGGAACTGGACGCCTTGCGTGCGCGCATCAACGCTGCGGAATCTGCACTGCGCCTGGCCAGGCAGGACCTGAGCAGGCAACAGGACTTGGCCAAACAAGGTTTCTTAAGCTCGGCAGGGCTGGATGGCCTGCGCGAGCGTGTGAACAGCACCATCGCCCAGCTCGAACAAGCGCGTGCCGACCTGCGGGCTGCCGAACTGGCAGGGCGCGAGGCACAGCGCAGCGCAGCCGCCTCGGCACTCAAGGCCGCCGAAGCGCAACAGGCCCTGGCGGCCGTACGGCTTGATCTGAAAACCATCACGGCAATCGCCGCCGCGCGGGTGGAAGATACGTATTTCCGCGAAGGCGAATGGGTACCCGCCGGCACGCCGGTGGTCAGCCTGCTCCCTGCGGGCAGCACCAGGCTGCGCTTTTACATCCCACAAGCGCGCCTTGCCAACTTTCCGGTCGGCAGCAAGGTCGAGGTGGTGTGTGATGGTTGTGGCGCTGCGGTTCAGGCGCACATCACCTGGGTTGCCTCCAGCGCCGAATTTACGCCGCCGGTGATCTACTCGAAAGACAACCGCGCCAAGCTGGTCTATATGGCACAAGCGCGCCCGCAAGGGGATGCGCAGCTCGCTCCCGGCCAGCCGGTCGAAGTCCGTGCCGGGGCGGCGCAGTGAACACCCGCAACGCCCTGATTTCCCCGCTGGATATTCCCGTTGCGCAGATCGCGGTTGACGTCGAAGGTCTGACCAAACGTTTTGGCGATAAAACCGTGGTTGACCAGCTCTCGATGACCGTGCGGCGCGGCGAGGTGTTTGGCTTCCTTGGCCCCAACGGCAGTGGCAAAACCACGTCCATCCGCATGATGTGCGGCTTGCTGACGCCCGATGCCGGCAGCGGCCATACGCTGGGTTATGACATCCTGCGCGACACCGCTGCGATCAAGCGCGAAGTCGGCTATATGACGCAGCGCTTCGGTTTGTACGAAGACCTGACGATCCGCGAAAACCTCGATTTTGTTGCCGGTATCTACCGCATGGATCGCCGCCGGGAGCGGGTTGACGCCGCAATCGAACGACTGGGACTTACCAGCCGCGCCAAGCAGCTCGCCGGTGGCTTGTCCGGTGGCTGGAAGCAGCGTATGGCGCTGGCTGCTTGCATGCTGCACGAGCCCAAATTGCTGCTGCTCGACGAACCGACTGCGGGCGTTGATCCCAAGGCGCGGCGCGACTTTTGGGAAGAAATCCATGCGCTCGCAGCCGAGGGCATCACCGTACTGGTCTCCACCCACTACATGGACGAAGCCGAACGTTGCCATCGCCTCGGTTACATCGCTTACGGTCGGCTGCTGGCACTGGGTACTCCGCAGCAACTGGTGGAAAACAGCGGCTTCGCAACCTGGCATGTGACCGGAAACACCGTCAACACGATCAGCACGCTGGCCGATGCACTGCGCCACGCGCCAGGTGTCGATATGCTGACGCGCTTTGGCAACACGCTGCACGTCAGCGGCACCAGCGCAGAAGCACTCTCCATGGCCATTGCACCGTGGCGCGACAGGGAAGGACTCGCATGGAAAGCCGCCGATCCGCAACTCGAAGACGTGTTCATCCACCTGATGGGTCAGTCGCGCGACAACTTCCCAGGAGCGCACTGACATGACAATGGCCAGACTTTCCAGATTTTCCAGACTTTCTTTTGCCCGCATGCTTGCAGTGATGCGCAAGGAGTTCATCCAGCTGCGGCGCGACCGGCTGACCTTTGCGATGATGATCGGCATCCCCTTGATCCAGTTGACCCTGTTCGGCTTTGCGATCAACGGTGACCCCAGGCACTTGCCAACGGTTGTGGTGGCGGGTGAACAAAGTGCTGCGGCGCGCAGCATCACTGCGGCGCTGACGCACAGCAACTACTTCGACATCGTATCCACCGCCAGCACCGCCGGGGAGGCCGACCACATGCTTGCGACAGGTCTGGCACAGTTCTCGGTGACGATTCCAGCCGACTTCACCCGCAAGCTGGTGCGTGGTGAGCGTCCGCAACTGTTGCTGGATGCCGATGCGACCGACCCGACCGCCACCGGCAATGCCATCTCGGCACTGACACAGATGGCGCCGACCCTGCTGCGCTACGATCTTACCGGGCCGCTGGCGGTACGCGCTGGCGGTCAACCACCCTTTGAACTGGTCGTGCAGCGGCGCTACAACCCGGATGGCCTGACCGCCTGGAATGTCGTTCCCGGCCTCATGGGTGTGATTCTCACAATGACGATGATCATGATGACCGGCGTTGCCCTGACCCGCGAGGTGGAGCGCGGCACGATGGAAAACCTGCTGGCTACCCCGGTACGGCCCATCGAAGTGATGATTGGCAAGGTCTTGCCCTTTATCCTCATCGGCAGCGTTCAGGTGGTGCTGATCCTGCTGGCGGCGAAATTGCTGTTTCGCGTACCCTTTGTCGGCTCGCTACCACTGCTGCTATTGGGCGTGCTGGTATTCATCGCCGCCAATCTGATCGTCGGCATCACCATTTCCAGCGTCGCCCGCAGCCAGATGCAGGCCATGCAGATGACTTTCTTCTTCTTTTTGCCATCCATTCTGCTCTCGGGTTTCATGTTTCCGTTCCGGGGCATGCCCGGCTGGGCGCAGGTTATTGGCGAGGCATTGCCACTGACGCATTTCATCCGGCTGGCGCGCGGCGTGATGCTCAAGGGCAACGATCTGGCGTTGGTGTGGGCGCACCTGTGGCCACTGCTGGTATTCATCACGGTGGTACTGGCAATCGGCCTCAAGCGCTTTCGCAAGACACTGGACTAAATGCATCCCGTTGCACGCAAGTTTTTTCTCATTTAAATTTATCCTGATTTGATAGCGGATCCCGCACGTCCCATAAGCCCTGCAAGCCGATTCGCACACAAAACTCCGCCATACACCCGCCGCCGGGCGCCGTGTGGGCGGAGTCTGGTGGGTGTGATGGGCCGAAATAATGATGAAATCTGGCTAAAAACCTTATGGAATGAGCGGGTACAGCTATCAATTGGAGAGTAACCCCCTCCCCCCTGCGGGGTACTCCCCCTTGGCAGGGGGAGAGTTGACCCCCTCCCCCCTGCGGGGTACTCCCCCTTGGCAGGGGGAGAGTTTTGGACGGAGCGTGCCATTCAACTCCCCTCCTTTGCAAGGAGGGGTGCCCCGCAGGGGCGGGGTGGTAGCAGGGGGCGGGGTGGTAGCAGGGGCTGGGTGGTAGCAGTTACCGGCGCCAACTGCAGACGACGGTACTTTTGCCACAAGCTCTCCTGGCTCTCGACCCATTGCGGATGTCCCGGTATGCACGCTACCGGGCACAATTGCACGCACTGGGGTTCTTCAAAGTGGCCTACGCATTCGGTGCAGCGCTGCGGGTCAATTTCGTAAATTTGCGGCCCCATGGTGATGGCCTGATTGGGGCATACCGGCGCGCATACGTCGCAGTTGATACATTCGTCGGTAATGGTCAGTGCCATATCCGGGCTTTATCGGGCTTTATTCCACATCCGCCACCACGGGGTCTGGTTTGACGATCATGACCGGGATAGGACTGGCGTGCAACACTTCGTTGGAGACCGAACCCATCATGGCACGGCGCAATACGCTGTTGCCACGTGCGCCCATGACAATCAGGTCGCAGGCAAAACGTTCGGCAATGTCGATGATGGTGTGCGCCGGATCGCCCTTGGCAACTTCGCACTCGTACTCCAGTTGTGCGGCATTGAGTAACTCCTGCGCGCTTGCCAGCGCATGGACACCGGCTTCGGCGCTGACCCGGTCTATCACCTCCGGGTCATGCGCCACCAGCAGTTCATAGAAGCTGGCAGGCTCTTGTACATTGGCCAGCACCACTTCGCCGCGCAGCCCGGCCAGCAGCATGCGAATGGCAAAGCGAACGGCTTCGAGTGCCAGTTCCGAACCGTCAACGGGTAACAAGATTTTCATGATTTTCCTTATTTTTCAAGGCTTAATTTTTGCATCAACCGCTCCAGAACAGATGGTGCTACAAATTGCGCCACGTCGCCCTTGAGCGTGGCAATTTCACGCACCAGCGTGCTGGATATGTACTGGTAGCGTGCGTCCGGGGTCAGGAATACGGTCTCCAGGTCGGGGGCCAGGGCGCGGTTCATGCCAGCAAACCGGGCCTCGAAATCAAAATCGCTCACCGAACGCACACCGCGCACCAGGGTATGTGCGCCGTTTTCCAGCGCAAAGTCACGGATCAATCCGGAAAATGCTTGCACCTGGACATTGGCAAGGGGCGAAAGCACCTCACGCACCGTCTGAAGCCGCTCATCCAGACTGAACAGGGTGCGTTTATGGTGGGCGGCGGCCACTGCCACGATGACGCTGCCAAACAGACGCGCGGCACGCCGGATGATGTCCTGGTGGCCCAAGGTGATGGGGTCAAAGGTGCCGGGGTAGACGGCAATTACGGGGTTCAACATGGCGTGGGGTTGTGGGGTTATGCCAAGTCCAGCCTGCGCTCGATACGCTCCAGCCGCTGATTGAATCCATCCGAGGAAATCTGCTGCTGTGCATCCGCCGAAGCAAGATGCCCCAGGTGCTGAATGATTGACGCTTGCCCCATTTCAAGATTTGACACGCGTCGGGTAATCTCTTCCAGCTTGCGTTCAATACGATCCTGCCCAGCCTGAAAACGCTTGAGATGTTCAAGCATCAGGTTCTCTACGTTTTCTGTCATGGTGGTGTTCCTTTCATAAAAATCTATCTTTTTCAAGTACTTAGCTGTGTGCCATTGTATGCTTTAAGCAAGTGCGCATGCACGGCCCCGGCCTTGAGGTGACGGTATGGCACAAGGCCAAAAGGCGCCAGCATGGCCGTGTTCCAAGCCAGGGGCGCTTCCAGATAAATAGCACCATGGGCGCAAAGGGCAGGGCGGGCGGCACTTAAAACTGCTGCATAAGTGCCAGCGTCGAAGTCAAAGGGCGGGTCCAGAAATACCACATCCTGGCTGGCCGCAGGCAGCTGGCGCAATACGGCAAGTCCATCACCCCGCTGAATGCGCAGCCGCTGGGATGTGGCACGCGCTGGAACCTGAAGTGCTTGTAGCTGGCTTTGCACGCGCTGCAGCTGTTGTACCAGCGCAGCATCCTGTTCAATCAGTAGAACATCATCCGCACCACGCGAGGCGGCCTCAAAACCAAGTGCGCCGGTGCCGGCAAAAACATCTACACAGCACAGGCCATGCATATCCTGTCCCAGCCAGTTGAATAATGTCTCACGCACCCGATCCGGGGTAGGGCGCAAACCAGGCTTATGCATCACCTTGAGTTTGCTGCGCTTCCACTGACCGCCAATGATGCGGATTTCATGGGACTGCATGCTTGTGTGGATTGTGTTGCTTGTGTGGATTGTGTTGCTTGTGTTGTTATTGGGCATTGGGCATTTTTCATAGGCAAGTTCGGATGCCCGGATCGTACTGTGATTTTTTAGTACAATCGCCGCTCATTTCGGTTCACGGGCGGTTAGCTCAGGGGTAGAGCACCACATTCACACTGTGGGGGTCGCAGGTTCGAAACCTGCACCGCCCACCAATAAAATCAATAACTTACGCCATTTTGTGATAGTTGATTTTTTGGTAGTATGAAAAAAGTATGAAAAAGCGGGTTTTCAAACCTGCATTTTTTGCGTAGAAGCTACACATGCAAAGGGGGTGGATTCAGAATCCATCCCTTTTTTTATGGGTACGGCAAAACGCCGACACCTTCGTCAACAAGGTGGTGTGAGAGCTGCACCACCTGGCCAGATGCCTTGAACTCGTCAACCTTGCGCTGCACCAGTGCTGCTGTGATTTTTTCGCCGGAGCGAATCTGGTTGTTGATGGTCTATACCAAAGCCAAGTTCGACACCCTTCCCGCCAAATTTCTGGCGCAACTGAGGTATGAGGTGGAACATGGTTAAAAAGACCGAAAAGCACGATCCTGAAATGGAGCAATTCCAGGCCGACTTGCTGGAGTCTGTGCGGCAAATGAAGGCTGGCAAGGCAGCGCGTACCACTGTTGTGGCCTTGACGGCTGCTGCCGATGCGCGCGCCAAGGTGGGCGTATCGCAGTCTGAATTTGCAAAGCTGCTCGGTGTGTCGGTGCGCACCTTGCAAGACTGGGAGCAAGGCAGGCGCGCGCCATCAGGGGCTGCAAAAACATTGTTGCGTATTGCAGTGCGCACGCCGGAGGCCGTCAGGCTGGCCGGTTGAAGCATGGTTTGACCGCAGCGTGGACGCATCCGATCTGGCGCAGGTGTTTGCCAGCCATTGACCGTCGCGCGCTATGATCTGGTTCCTCACGCAGTTCGTACTTGAGATCGCCAACTGCTCTACTTTACATAGCTGCTCCCGCTTGTCCCATAAGACCTACAAGGCAATTTGTGCCTTAAAAAATGCCTTTTCAGCACCCAAATCCACCCAAATCCACCCAAATTCGACCCAAACCAGCTGCCATGGCACGCCAGGGGCCGTTTTTTTATGCCAAAACAAGCCAAAGCGCCCATGGATCAAGCGGGGGCAGCTCTTAAAAGCGTAGCGATGCCAACACTGCTGAACACTGCTGATCTGATGACGGGTGACGCCGGGGTCTCGCGTGGCGCCTTGTAGTCCTGGCTGCATTTGCAGGCTCCTGTGCAGGCGCTGGCGATTGCATAAGGAATCAAGCAAAATTTATTCACGCCTACACAGATCGGCGATCTTGTGCAGGTCAAAGTTCTTTATGAGGCCGTTGAGCGCCTCAGCGATTTTGGGGTGCATTGATTCAAGCTGGTTGGCGATTGCCTGGATTTTCTCAATATCAAGTTCTTCTGCGGCTGTCCGTAGTTTGTCGACAATATCTGGTTGCAAGGATGAAAGGTTGATATTTTCAAATGGTTCATCCGGTATGGCTTTTGTTATGGTCAGGTTTCCATAACGGTAGCGCGTACCGAGTTGCTCATGCATGACGGTAAATATCTTCGCTTCTTCAAACGGCTTGCTTACCAGATCATCGCAACCCGCAGCGAGAACCTCACGCCTATCCTGTTCGAAGACGCTGGCCGTCAGGGCAACGATCCTCACATGCTTGCCGCCAGGCAGTGCGCGTATTTGTCTCGTTGTCTGATAGCCATCCAGCACTGGCATGCGCATATCCATCCAGATAAATACCGGTTGCCACGCCTGAAACACCTCGATGGCGGCATGGCCGTTATCTGCCGAACGGACCGCGAAGCCGACGTCTTCAAGCATGAAGCGTAGAAGTTCGCGATTGTCGGCCTGGTCATCGACGACCAACACGCGTAGCTCCTTCTGAGCCGCTTCGAGACCGACAACACGTTGGAGCGGGATTTTTTGCTGCGGTGTTTCGGCTTTGGGCAGCGGAACGCTCAAGTTGAAGACGCTGCCCTGACCTGTCAGGCTGCGCAGCTCGATACTCCCGCCCATCAGTCGTGCGTATTCGCGACTGATGGAGAGTCCCAGGCCGGTTCCTTCTCCCTTCAATTGTCCGACTGGTGTCTGGTGAAAGGCGTCGAAGACTTTGGTACTTTCGTCGGATGTTATACCTGGTCCGGTGTCAATAACCGAGAACACGATTTCGCCGTTGTGCGGATAAACCTGCAGTTTGACACTGCCCTGTTCTGTGAACTTGATTGCGTTGCCGAGCAGATTGATCAGTATTTGCCGCAGATGTTGTTCGTCGCCGTTGACAAACATTGGCAGGTCCGACGCGTAGTCGAACTGAAAGGCCAGACCCTTTGCCTGGGCGCGCGAGTGGTTCATTTCCTCGATGCCGTTGAGCATGCCATAAAGATCGAAAGGCTGGCGCTGAATCGTGACACGGCCGGCTTCTATACGCGAAATATCCAGAACGTCATTGATCAAGGTCAGCAGGTGTCGGCCTGCACGGTTGATGATTCCCAGCTTGATACGACTATCTTCTCCCAGGCGATTGTCGTGTTCCATGAGTTGAGAAAATCCGAGAATGGAATTCATCGGTGTGCGCAATTCGTGGCTCATGTTGGCAAGAAAGACACTCTTGGCACGGTTGGCGGCCTCGGCTGCTTCCAGGGACACAGACAATTCGACCGTGCGTTTACTTACCAGTTCTTCCAGGTGTTCGTTCTGCTCGTGCAACTGCCGCTCGATGTTCTTGCGCGCGGTGATATCTCGGGCCAGGAAAATGAAACGTTTTTCCTGGCCATCGATTTCGGACTTGGGTGCGACCGATGCCTCGAACCAGAGCTCGCCGACAGGCAACTTGAGCATGTATTGCTTGCCAAAGGAAGTGCCCAGGTTGGCTGCTTCATCGATGGCCGATTGACACCGTTGTGCCGCCTCGGGTGGCAGAATATCAGTAAAGTTCTTGCCCAGAAAAATTTCGGGTGGCACGGCCAGCAAGTCGGCACGTGGGGTGTGATAGTCGTAAATTCTCCCCTGCAGCCCGACCTCGAACAGCAGATCGGGAATCGCGTCGAGTGTGGCTTGTAATTGGCTTCGGGCGATCAGAATTTCTCTCTCAACGTGCTTGCGCTCGCTGATGTCGCGTACGGTGGCCTGGAGTAGTGGTGTGCCTTCGATCTCCAATCGGCTTAACAGTACTTCGGCAAAAAACACTTCGCCGCTGTTGCGGCGGCGGTGCAACCACTCAAACCGGAGTGAGCCTTCGGCCAGTGCCGTTGCGATCCGGCGATTCGCCTCGCTGTGCGAGTCTGTGCCGTCTGGCTGGGTTGGCGGCGACAGTTCCGATGGATGCCGCGCAAGAATGTCCTCGCGCTGACTGGCATCAAAAACTTTCAAGGTCGCCGGGTTGCAGTCGAGAAAACCATCCTGGTCAAGAATCATGATGGCATCGGCTGTCGATTCAAATAGCGTGCGGTAACGAACTTCCGACAGTTGCAGCGCGTTGGTGCGTTCCCGCACCCTGGTTTCGAGCGTCTCATGGGCGTGTTGAATGCTCTGCGCCATGTTGTTGAAGGCCCTGGCCAGATCCGAAACCTCAGCCGACTCGAACTTGCCACTAACGACCCGTACGGAAAGATCGCCCGTACCGAGTTGTCTGGCAGTCCGCGCAAGCGCTTGCAGTGGTCGAGTGAGTTGACTTGAGAGCAGTGTGATAACGACCAAAGCGATCAGCGTTAGCACCAGACCCGCAAGCATCAAGCGGTTGGCACTGCCAAGCAGGTTGCCCAGCGCAGCTTCCTTGCTGATCAGATGCACGAGTTTCCAGCCCTGCGTGCCATTCAGTTGTAGATAGCGGTAAACGACCACCCACTCCCTGCCGTGGCTATCGGTTTCTATCAACGTGCCTTCAAATCCCTCGTTGACTTCTTTCTTCGGTGTGTGCAACACCGTTTCCGGCAAGTTACCCTGTGGCCAGCGTGCCAGTACGGTGCTTTTGTGATCGAAAAGCAGTGTCGTACCTTGGTGGCCGGCAATTTCTTCTCCAATGTTCTCTCTGACAAGTTGTTCAGGCTCAAGCAGTACGATGACAATACCGACCAGCTTGTCGCTGGCAAAACCATCATCGCCGGCGGCAAACATCTGCCTGACGATGCCTACAGTCGGCCCGTTCTTGCTCTGCACTTGGTCGACCAGTTCACGAGCACCTGGTTGGCTTGCTCGCCGAACCAGTTCCATGTCGTTGAATGCTGTCGCAGTGTCGTCGGGCATGCTGCTGACCAGAAACAATGCGTCGTTCGGTGCAACGATATCCAGTCGCATGTACCGATCAGGATAGGCACGTTGAAGTACATCGAAAATCCGGGCAAATTCCTGGCGCAAGGATGTTTGGTCGCCCTGTTCCAGGTATCGTGTGAGCAGCGTGTTCTCGGCGATGAGCATGACATCGCCGCGACTTTCTTGTATGCGACTAGCAATCATGGCGCGCTTGAAGTCGGCTTTGATTTCGAGATTGCGTAAAGTCTCACTCAGGCGTTGCTCTTTGGCACCGACCAGGCCGATCTGTGGCTGACCGATATACCACATGGCGAACAGGCAGCCCATTGCGGCCAGAAAGAGCAAGCAAAAGTAAGCGGCAATCCTGGCCGAAAAACGCACGTTCATGAACAGTTCGTCGGTTAGTCTTCGTAATCGAAGCTATTGATCTGGTACTTGCGTGACTCCGCCAATACTTTGGCTATACCATCGTAGCGAAAGGAGTTTTCGATTTCTTCCCACTTGGCCGTTGCCGGAAGCTTGCCTTGTTTGACCAGAAAATCGAACTGATGTTTTAGCGGTGGCTGGTTGGGGTTGAAGACGATGGCTGGTGCGGAAGGAATGTTCAACAGGTCGCGTCGCGTAATCGTGGCAATCTCAGTCACCGATAAGGACTCGGGTTTGTTAGAGAATGCACTGGCATCTGCCATGGCCCAGCGAATGGCCTTCTCAAGGTTGCGTTGCGAACGGCGCAGCCATTCGACGGCGCGCACAAGGGAGGCCACCACATGGCGCGCTGCTTCGGGCGAGCGTTTTACAAATTCGCGTTCCAGAACGAAATAGTCCACGCTCTGACCACGGAAAATAGCGTGGTTTTTCTGGTTGTTGCGTAGTGCAATGGATGTTGCCGGATCCCATCCGGCGAAGGCGTCAATATCACCACGCTCAAGTGCTTCAGGCATTTCGTCGACACGCATGCTCACCAGTATGAGCTGATTTTCGCTTAGACCGGCGGACGACAAGCCCTGTAGCAAGGTGTTATAGGCTGTCGAAGCCGGGACATAGCCGACGCGTTTACCGACCAGACCCTGAATACTGGTATCTCCCTTGGCCACCACACCGGTGGATGTTTGTGCGAGCAGTCCGGCGATCCATACCTTGCCATGCGAGGATGACAGAATCGTTGGCATGTCGCCAAACACCCCACCCTCCAGACGCTGGTCGGCTAGCAATGCCAGCATATCTGCACCCCGCAAGAAGGCGTGGGTTTTGATATCCTGCTTGTTTTCGGTCAAGCTGCGCTTGAGCAACCGATCATGGCGCATGGTTGAGGCGACGATGGCCGCCGGATAGGCCAGAGGCTGGATGCCAAGATCGACGCTGGGGGATGCAGGCGTCAAGCCATAACGCTCAAAGTACTCTTCGGCCTGTGTTGTGGCAAAAGGCATGACCGCCAGCAGGCCGATCAGTGCGATTGTCCGCATGCGTTTTGTTTTCAAGATGTCCCTTACGTTTGTACCTGGATTATGGGGCAGCCCTTATCGGACAAGCTGATGTTGTCGTTGCAAGCCAACATAGGGCAATTGTGCGCGGATTTTGGGAAAATTCAACACTAGAGACTTCCATCTAGGGGCAGTATGCGGTATTGTGATCTTGGCATGTTGTTGTGCCGGAGGCAGTTGATGGCCAAGCGTTCACTATCCCCCCCATTGGGTGGGCACCTGATTCCCTCACCGGGTCTATTGGAGGCGCCGGTATTGGATTTGATGTGCTCGCATTTTGTTCTCTCCCTGATTGCGCGTCAGGGTGCCGGGCTGAGTGTGCACAACGGCATTGATGGCATTGTTAGCCTAGCTGGGCGGCACCTGGTTTGGCCGCTATCGGTGCTGGGGCGTTTGCGTGAATTTTTATCGCACCGTTGCGTGAATAACGAGCTATGGCGTGGCCATGAGACATTGAGTCCCTCGGATTTTCTGGAGCGCCACGGTATCTGGCGTGGTGTTTATGATGAGGCAACGCTGTACTTCTTCCTGGACGAGTACGCCAAAGATCATCCCAAGGATCTGATTTCGGTGTTAACCGTGACCGGGGAATGGTTGAGCCACTCTCTTAAACGTCAGTCCACTCTGGTTGAGAAAAACATCAATGCCTTAGCCGGATTATTGCAACTCAACAAAGCCGAACGTGCTTTGTTGTTCTACGGAACACTCGCGCGTTACCAGCGCGACATGCGCAGCATCCTGGTCGAATTCAAAGTCAACAACGCATCCGAAGCCTATGCAGCGATAGCTGATGTGGCGGGCGTCAAGCCCGAACAGGTGGCAGAGGCGCTGCGTGCCGGTTCGCGGCTGGAGCGTATCGGTCTGGTTGAGAATCTGATTTCGGAACACAACATTACCGATCTGGCTGATTTGATGAAAGTCAGCGAAAAATTGCCGCCGGTGCTGATGCGTCCTTACCGTGACCAGGCGGAGTTGATGGCGGTATTTACCCGCCTATCGACCAAGAGTACCTTGTCTTTGCCTGATTTTTCCTTTGTGGCCGATGATGCCAGGGTGCTTTGTACCTTGTTGGCAAATGCTGTAGCACGGCAGGAGGTGGGGATCAACATCCTCCTCTATGGTCCACCGGGAACCGGTAAAACCGAGCTTGCCAAAGTGGTATCCCAGAGCGCCGGATTGGAGTTGTTCGAGGTCGAGTACGCGGACCGCGATGGAAATTCGCTCAGTGGCCGTGACCGCTACCGTTCACTGCAAATCGCGCAGGTTTTTCTGAAAAATAGCGCTCAGGCAGCACTGCTGTTTGATGAGGTCGAAGATGTGTTCCCGCCCATGACACGTGAGGTTGCGCATTGGATGACAAGGGCCGATGCAACAGCGGGTTCCAACGGCAGTGTCAGCGGCAAGGCATGGGTGAACCAGGTACTGGAATCCAACGCGGTTCCCACCATCTGGATAACCAACCATGTCGAACAGATTGATCCGGCTTTCCGTCGCCGCTTTGCCTACCACCTGGAGCTTAAATCACCACCACCGGGTGCACGCGAAGACCTGGTGCGCAAGTCACTGGCCGGGCATGCCGTATCGGATGCGTTCGTCACACAACTCTCCAGCCGCAAGGAGCTCACGCCAGCACAGATTCGCACAGCGGTACGTTTTGCCGAACTGGCTTGCGTGGATAGTGAACATTTGGAACATCCCGATCATTCGGAACAAATCCAGACACTGATAGCGCGGCAACTAAAGAATGCAGATTTGGCTTTGGGGAACAGGCCGATGGCTGCAGCACGCCAAACGGCGCTGAGTCACTATGATCCGACATTGCTCAATGTGCAAAGCCGTTTTGAGATTACGCGCGTGGTGCAGGCGCTACAGTCTTCCGGCCACGGCACATTGTGCTTTTACGGACTACCTGGTACCGGTAAAACAGCGCTGGCCGAGCATATTGCCAGCACCTTGGCGCAGCCCCTTTTCATCCGGCAAGCCAGTGATTTGATGGGCAAATATGTTGGCGAAACCGAAAACAACATGGCTGCCATGTTTCGTGAGGCAGAGCTTGAAAATGCGATTTTGCTACTGGACGAAGCGGATAGTTTTTTGCTGGATCGCCGTGGTGCGCAACGCAACCATGAGGTCAGCGAGGTCAACGAAATGCTCCAGGGCATGGAACGCTTTCATGGCATTTTCATTTGCACAACCAATTTGCTGGAGTCCATGGATCCAGCGGCCTTGCGTCGCTTTACTTTCAAGATCGAATTCAAAGCGTTGAATCGCGCGCAACGTCAGCGCGTGTTCATTACCGAGGTTTGTGCGGGCAACACCGACTTGTTCACATCCGAGTTGCAAACGCGCCTCATGGCTATGGAACAACTGTGTCTGGGCGATTTTGCTGCGGTCAAACGCCAGTCGCTGATCCTCGATACGCAATTGGCTCCGGACGAATTTCTGGAGCAACTGGAAGCCGAACACCGTATCAAACCCGACGTACGTACGGGACGTTCCATGGGGTTTTTGCAATAGTCTTTTTGCATCGCTTGTCAACCAATCGCGGGCTTTGCGCGTCATATGCTGCACGCGGATGTTGTTCCTGACCGTGTACATGCGATGGGAATACATCGGTTTGAATGCCCCGGTTTTTTTATTATTTTTGAGTTGATGATCATGCAAAAAGAACTTATCAAGGTGCCTGAGAAGGGTACATACCAATGGCAACTCTTTGATTATTGGTCCGATGAATACCGCCAGACGCACGCTGACCATTCAGCCTATATCGCGTTGAATTTTGCGGGTGTGCTTGATGCGTGCCGTGCCAAGTTGCAATCGCTGCTGCAACACCATCGCCAGCATATGGACGATGCCAACGATGGCATGCGCCACAGCCGTGCCATTGCGCGCCTGCAAAACACGATGTCTGGCGCAGCCATGTCTTACGAAAACTGTTTCCGCCACCATGCGGCAGCATAGGTGACATTTCTGTAGTTTCTGTAATCCTCAGTGTTTGCCCATGACGCGCAGCACATCCTGTCCATAGGCTTCGAGTTTTCGGCTGCCGATGCCGCTGATGTCCATCAAATCATCTAACGAGTGTGGTGCGCGTTTGGCGATGGCTGCCAGCGTTGCGTCATGGAAAATAACGTAGGCGGGCAGATTGTGTTCGCGTGCGATGCTGGCCCGCCAGACCTTGAGCGCTGCGTAGCGCTCCAGTGCTGCAGCATCAAGTGCCAGCGGTGCCTTGATGGCCGCAGGGCCAACTCCGTTGTGTTTTTTGTTTTTTGAGCTGCTTGGGGTTGACACCGATGCACGCAAGCGAACCGGCACCTCCCCGCGCAGCACCGGGCGCGACTTAGGCGTCAGTTTCAAGGTGTTGTAGGCTTGCGCATCCACGGCAACTGCCCCCATGCCAATGAGCTGGCGCAGGACGCCACGCAATTGCAGTTCGCTGAAATCAGCGCCGATGCCAAAAGTACTCAGGGTGGTATGGCCGTGCTGAGTGACTTTATCGGTGGTTTTGCCACGCACAATGTCCATCACATGGCCCGCGCCAAATGCCATTCCACTCGATTGATGAATACGGTAGATGGTACTGAGCAGTTTGCGTGCTGCATCACTTCCGTCCCAGACTGCGGGAGGTTCCAGGCAGTTGTCGCAGTTTTTGCAATTGCATTTATCCCTATTGCCCGACTCTTCGTCAAAATAAGCAAGCAGACGCTGGCGGCGGCAATCGGTGGCTTCTGCCAGACTCAACAAGGCATCGAGCTTGCCGCGCAAGGCCTGTTTGAACTCCTCGGCAGCCGGGCTTTCGTCGATCATGCGGCGTTGGTTTACAACGTCTTGCAAACCATAGGCCATCCAGGCGTGGGCATGCAGGCCGTCGCGTCCGGCACGGCCTGTTTCCTGGTAATAGCTTTCGATATTTTTGGGCATGTCGATGTGCGCTACAAAACGCACATCGGGTTTGTCGATACCCATGCCAAATGCGATAGTGGCAACCATGACCACGCCATCTTCACGTAAAAAACGGTTCTGGTGCTCCTGGCGTACACGGCTGTCCAGACCAGCGTGGTAGGGCAGGGCATGGACACCGGCGTTGGCCAATAGTTGCGCCACGTCTTCCACCCGCTTGCGTGACTGGCAATAAACGATACCGGCATCGCCCGCATGCCCGCCCTGAATGAAGCGCAGCAGTTGTTGTGTGGCATCGCGCTTTTTTTCGACGATGGTGTAGCGGATGTTGGGCCGATCAACGCTGCTCACAAATGCACGTGCGTCTTGTAACTGCAAGCGCTCCAGCATGTCGGCGCGGGTGAGCGCATCGGCGGTGGCTGTCAGGGCTATGCGTGGAACCGTGGAAAAACGTTCGTGCAATACGGTGAGCGCACGGTATTCTGGCCGGAAGTCATGGCCCCACTGGCTGACGCAGTGCGCCTCATCAATGGCAAACAGGCTCAACTTGCCGCGTGCATGCAGGGCATCCAGCAGACCCAGAAAACGCGGTGTGGTCACGCGCTCGGGCGCGGCGTACAGCAGGGTGATTGCACCAGTTTGCAGGCTTTGTTCCACGCCATACGCCTCTGCGTAATCCTGGGTCGAATTTAAAAACGCTGCCGATACGCCGGCCTCACGCAGCGCGCCCACCTGGTCATGCATCAGGGCAATCAGGGGCGAGACAACGATGCAAACACCATACCCCTGGCGCTGGCGGGCAATGGCGGGTATCTGGTAGCACAGTGATTTGCCACCACCTGTGGGCATCAGCACCAAGGCATCGCCGCCACCGCTGACATGCTCGACGATGGCCTGCTGTGCGCCGCGAAATTGCGTATAACCAAATATCTCCTGCAAGATGCCGCGCAAATTATTTGCAGAAACGCCTGGTGATGTACCCATCTTGTTTATCTGCTCTGCGCTTGTGATTTTGCTTCCCCTTCGGTTTCTGCTGCTGGTGCAACCAAAGGGATGGTGGCAGTGAATTCGGTCCCGCTGCCAGGCGCACTGCTGACCGTGAGGGTGCCCCCCAGAATCTGCGTGACTGCGCTATAACAAATGTGCAGACCCAGGCCAGACCCCCCTTGCCCCAGTTTGGTGGTGAAAAAGGGGTCAAAAATGCGTGGCAAACTGGCTGTCGGAATGCCGACGCCGTTGTCCCGGATGCGCAGTTCCATGTAACCGGGTGTTGCCGGATTCAGCAAAATCTGGATCAAGCCATGCGTGCGCCCATCGAAGCCATGAATGATGGCGTTATTGATCAGGTTGGTCAGAACCTGCCCCAGGGCACCGGGAAAGCTGTCCATGACCTGATCGGAATGGATGGCCGTTTCGATCTGGTAGGGCGTGCGGTTCAGGGTTGGTCGCAGCACGCATAGCACGTCGTCTATCACTTCGCCGGGTTTGAACCGACGCCGGTTGGCGCTGGTGCGGTCAACGGCGAGTTGTTTGAAACTGGTCACCAGTTCGGCACTGCGACGCAGGCTGCGGATCGAAATATCAACGGCAGTTTTTACAGAGTCAAGAAAGGTTTCAAACTTGCTGCGTCGCAAACCCTTCTCGGCCATATCAATCTGAAATGCCTTGAGATGGTCCGCCAAGGTTGTGTTTGCCATCAAACCATTGCCGATGGGCGTGTTGAGTTCGTGTGCTACACCGGCTACCAGAGAACCTAGCGCGGCAAGCTTTTCACTGCGTACCAGGTCGTCTTTGGTGGCTTGGAGTTCTTCAAGCGATTCGCGCAACTGCTGGTTGGTGGCATTCAATTCTTCATTGAGCAGACCCAGCGCCTCGGTGCGCTCATCCACCAGTTCTTCGAGATGGTCATTCATGGCGGTGAGGTTGACGACCAGATGCTGATTGTGGCGAAAAGTATTGCCAAAAATATTGCTTGCCACCATCAGCATGGTCGTCATCAGAAACAGCATGCCCAGAGGCTGTATTTGTACCGAGTCAATCATGCCAAGCGCCAGTGATAAATCGTTGATACCGCAGACCAGGTAGATCAACATGCCCACCAGCAGGATGACTGCGCCCGGTTTTTTGTTGATGGTGGCATATACCCACATGTATGTGGCGCCAAGGCCGCTGAGAAGCATCAAGAGGAACAGCAGGCTGCGCATGGCCTGGAACAGTTCCAGATTCGGCCAGATCAGCGTGGAAACCATTGCCAGACTGGCGCCGGCAAACAAGATACCTATGACCCAGTTGATGCGTGGTGTGAAGCGGTGGAAATATTGGCTGAACAGGTAGAGAAAATATCCAAAACTCAAGCCCAGGTAATGCAGCACCAGCAAGTTCTCCGGCGGGTATACGCGCAAGAGCAGATCGGTCGGCATGATGAAAAAAGGCACGATACTCAAACTGCTCAAGGCGGCAAGCCGATACAGGCCGTGGCGTGCCTTGCGAAAAACCAGCAGGAAGAACAAACCAAACGCAAACGCCACGGTAGCTGAAATCAGGCGCAGTTCACCACCGAGAAACTGGTGCCACACCAGGCCAGCGTCGTGTGGATCGTAGCGGCGCAATTCGAACGGGAGTTGGTAGATGCCGCTCATCAAGGGAGTCTCCACACGCAAGGCAAACTGGTGCACAGGGCGGGTTATGGTAAAACGCAGTGGGATAGGTTGTACTGCGTAATAGCGCTCGACGTTGATGTTTCCTGGGCGGCGGAATATCTCGACACCGTCAACGTATGCATTCACCCGCGCCATAAAAGGATCAACCAGCAAGACGACTTCCTGGTCCATCAGGGACGGAGCGAAATGAAAGTTCCCCCTGTACCAGCCAACGCGAAAATCCTGCTTGTCCGGATAAATCCCTTTCCATGGACCTGGCGCCCGCACGATTTTCCATATCCGGGTATCCAATACGATGTCCTTGTTTTCAGGTCGATCCTCACGGGTAAACAGCCAGGTTCCTGTCAACTTGAAAGGCTTATCGAGCTGTTCGATCTGAAACTTACACGCATCGCAACCTGGCTCTGCAACAGCCAATGGTGCTTGTAATAGCAGACACCATAATATCCACCACCCTGCAAGCAAGCCATACAGCCCACGTTGAATGCAGTGCAGGACCATGGGGCACATTAGCCTGCTGGTGGCGACAGCAGCGCTGCTGCCTCGCGTGCGGCCACGCGACCTTCATCGGTGGGAACGACCCAGACTTCGACCAGACTGTCGGGCGCGTGAATCGCCAGCACAGACGTACCTTGCGCCTGCTGGTTGCGTGCTTCGTCCAGCTTGACGCCCAGGTATGCCAGGCGTGCGCAGACCTCGGAGCGCAGCACGGTATCGTGTTCACCAATACCACCGCTAAAGGCCAGCACATCCAGGCCACCCAGGCAGGCAGTCAGTGCACCGGACTCGCGCACCACCCGGTGCGTGAACAGGTCAATGGCCTTGCGCGCCGCTACGCTGCCGTCCTGGCGCAAGCGGCGCATGTCGGCGGAAATGCCGGATACGCCAAGCAAGCCGCTTTGTTTGTACAGCAGCGTTTGCAAACGGCCATGGTCCCAACCCTGCTCCAGTAAATACAGCAACACGCCAGGATCGAGCGTCCCGGTACGTGTGCCCATCACCAGGCCATCGAGTGCAGAAAAACCCATGGTGGTCGCAACACTGCGCCCATCCAGCGCCGCACACAGACTGGCGCCATTGCCCAGATGCGCCATCAGCACCCGAGTGCGCGCGCGCTGGCTGTCGCGCAGCAGGGTATCCATGATGAAATGGTACGAAAGCCCATGAAAACCATAGCGGCGTACACCCTGCGCGGCCAGTGCTTGTGGCAAGGCAAAGCTGTAATCCACTTCAGCCAGCGTGGCATGAAAAGCCGTGTCGAAGCAGGCGATCTGCGGCAGTTGCGGGAAAGCTGCCTTGAAGGCCCGTATGCCTTCGAGGTTGTGGGGCTGGTGCAGTGGTGCCAGGGAGTTGAGCGTACCCAATTCAGCCAGTATGGCATCGGTCACGATGACACTGGTGCGAAAGGCTTGTCCTCCATGCACTACACGGTGTGCCACGGCTTCAATGCTTGGCACTCCAGCGGTAGTGGCCAGCAATGCACGCAGACTCTCCAGCGCATGGGGAAATGGGTCCGCCAGACCACGGGGGAGGGCGCGCTGTTGCGCCTGACCTTGAAAGGTCCAGCCCATTTCGGGGCTGCCACCGGGTTCCAACCCTTGAATGTTGCCGGTCAACAGACTGCTTTGTACCTGCCCTGATTGCAGTGGATGCAATGAAAATTTAAGCGTGGAGGAACCCGCGTTGACAGCAAGAATGGCCATGGTGTGAGCTGTGTGATAGTGTCTGGTGTCTGGTGTCTAGTGTCAGTGGATCAGGTGGGGTTTTGCCAGACCACGCGCGCACGGTCACGCCGTGCGTTATGTGCCGCCAGTTTAGCCAGTAGCGCCGACGCAACGCGGTTCCTCGGTCCATCGGAACGGCTGGTCAGCGCGATGGGAATGCGCGCACCCAGAACCAGGCCCGAGCCAGAAGCGCCGGCCAGGTATTCGAGTTGTTTGGCCAGCATGTTGCCGCTCTCCAGGTCGGGTACGGCCAGAATATCGGCGTGCCCAGCCACTACCGACTTGATGTGCTTGATTTCGGCTGCATGGCTGGAAATGGCATTATCAAAGGCCAGGGGGCCATCCAGAATGCCTCCGGTAATCTGGCCGCGCTGCGCCATCTTGCACAATGCGGCAGCGTCTACGGTGGAAGGCATATCAGGGTTGACTGTTTCCACAGCAGCCAGAATGGCGACCTTGGGGCACTCGACCCCCATGATGCGGGCAAAATCAATGGCGTTTTGAATGATGTCCACTTTTTCCGCAAGATTGGGGGTGATGTTCAGTGCAGCATCGGTGATCAGCAAAGGCTTGTTATACAGCGGTACATCAAAACGAAATACGTGCGACATGCGCCTGCCCGTGCGCAGTGCAGGACGTTTGAGTACTTCGTGAATCAGTTCTTCGGTATGCATGCTGCCCTTCATCAGCACCTCGACCTCGCCCGCTGCCGCCATGTCCGCCGCCCGCTCGGCTGCAGCATGGCTGTGGGGTACCGAGATGATTTCAATTCCCGCCAGATTCAGTCCCGCCTCCTTTGCAAGATGCAAAATACGAATTTCAGGGCCGATCAGTACTGGAGTAATCAAGCCATGGCGCGCCGAGTCAATGGCGCCGGTGAGTGAGCCGATATCACAGGGGTGAACCACTGCACAGCGTACCGGCTCCATGTCCTGGCCCAGCGCCAGCAAGTCGTTGAAACGGGCTTCCGGGTCAAACAACTGGATGTGGGGTGCGATTACCTTGGGCAGACGCACTTTCTGCGTTGGCGCCAGGATGCGTGCCGTTCCCAGGAGCACGGCCTGTGCTTTCTGGTTGATGACCTGGCAATCGAGATCAACGGTTTGCCGGGCATCGTCCTTGCGCGTAATGACCACGGTTACCGCCAGTGTGTCGCCCACACGCACCGGTTGGATAAAACGCAGGTTTTGCTCCAGGTAGATCGTGCCTGAGCCGGGAAATTGCGTACCCAGCAGCGCCGAAATGAGCGATCCGACCCACATGCTGTGTGCCACCACACCATGGAAAACGGTGTCATTGGCGTATTCGACATCCAGATGGGTCGGGTTGGTATCACCCGATACAGCCGCGAAAGCCTGAATATCATTCGTGGTCAATGTGCGCAACATGCGCGCGCTTTGCCCCACGTTGAGTTCAGCATAGGTCAGGTTTTCGACATACTCGGTGTTCGGGATGGTCATGCAGTGGTTCTCCGGTAATCAAAGGGGCAAAGTGCAAGGCAGTATAAACAACGCATGCGGCGCCATTCAGGAAACCGGGGACTGCCGCCAGGGGCGAGGACATGGTTGCTGCTGCAGGCAACCTATTTTGTAGCTGTAGCGGCCACTGCGTGCGTAGCCGCTACGTCAGAAGCAATATTTCAGGACTTGCCCAGCAGTCCGGCTTTCAGGTCATCTTGCACAGGATCGTCGCCAAGCCAAACCTTGAGCAACGCCTTGAAGAAATCTTCGCCAGGAATTTCCTTACCTTGAGGTTTGCCGTTGACATTGACCTGGGTGCCTTTTTCGGGAACAAAGTCTATGGTGATGACTGTTCCAGCTTTGACATCACCCAGGCTCAACATGACGTCAGAAAACGCATTGACCTTATCTTGAATGGCAGCCAGGCCAGAACCAGCGTTGTCTTTGATCCCGCTGGAAAATGCCTTGGAAAAAGTCTTGCCATCCCCATCCTTGAGCAGGTGTAACACCACACGCTTGGGGCCTTTGGATTCGATGACGGTTTTGGGATCGGCGGATTTTGCGCCTACGTAGAGCACAGCGACATAGCGTTTGCCAAATTTGGAGCGAACGCCTGTGCCATTGATAACCAGATCAGCATTTCCCAGCTTTATCTTGTCATCAAATTTTGCGCCTTCGACCTCAATGGCTGAGGCTGCTTGCAGGGATAGTGCCATCACGACGGCAGTGAATAAATGTTTCATGGTGTGTCTCCTTTGGAAGAGGTTTTGGTAGGTGCAGGTGAATAGCAGAAAAACTGTGTAATCCACCTGGCAGCGGAGTTTAACAACAACCATATCCTGTGCTTCCTGGTTTAGTTTTACAAAGCATTTGCTTGGTAATATGCCATATACTCTCCGCACTCCCCCCAACCTTCATATTCCCAGGAGCTTTTGGCCATGACCGAAGCATTTGTGTTCGATGCCATCCGTACGCCGCGTGGCAAAGGTAAGAAAGACGGCAGTTTGTACGAGGTCAAGCCCGTCACGTTACTCGCCGGACTGTTGACTGATTTACAACAGCGCAACCCGTTTGACACCGCGCAGGTGGACGACGTGGTGATGGGCATCGTTTCCCCCGTGGGCGATCAGGGCGCTGTTCTACCCAAGGTAGCCGCGCTCAAGGCGGGCTGGGACTTTCGGTGTGCCGGGATGCAGATCAACCGCTTTTGCGCGTCCGGTCTGGAGGCGGTCAATCTGGCGGCGCAGAAAGTGCGTTCCGGTTGGGAGGACCTGGTGGTCGCCGGCGGGGTGGAGAGCATGAGCCGCGTGCCCATAGGCTCTGACGGCGGCGCCTGGGCTTTGGACCCCGAAACCAACACCCAAACCGCTTTCGTCCCGCAGGGCATCGGTGCCGATCTGATTGCCACACTCGCCGGTTTTACGCGCAACGATCTGGATGCGTTTGCGCTGGCCTCGCAGCAACGCGCGGCAGCCGCGCAGGCCGCAGGGTATTTTGATGCCTCGGTGGTGCCGGTAAAAGATGCCCTGGGGCAGGTGATTCTGGCGCGCGACGAATTCATCAAACCCCAGACCACGCTGGAAGGACTGGCTGCGCTGAAACCTTCGTTTGAGCAAATGGGCAGCATGGGCTTTGACCAGGTGGCGCTCACCCGCTACCCGCACGTGGAGCGCATCCACCATCTGCACCATGCGGGCAATTCCTCGGGTATTGTTGATGGTGCGGCTGCCGTGTTGATCGGCTCCGAAGCTGCGGCCAGACGGCACCAGCTTACGCCGCGTGCGCGCATTGTTGCTACAGCGCTCAGCGGTGCCGATCCGACCATCATGCTGACCGGCCCCATGCCGGCCACGCGCAAGGCGCTGGCCAAGGCGAACCTGAGTATCGAACAGATCGACCTGTTTGAAGTTAATGAAGCTTTTGCTGCCGTGGTGCTGCGCTTCATGCGGGAAATGGGCGTGCCGCACGACAAGGTCAATGTCAATGGCGGCGCTATCGCACTGGGCCATCCGCTGGGGGCAACCGGAGCCATGATCCTGGGCACCCTGATTGATGAGTTGCACCGGCGCAAGTTGCGTTATGGTCTGGCCACCCTGTGCGTGGGCGGCGGTATGGGCATTGCCACGATTGTCGAAAGGATCTAAACCGTGAAAACCGTGAAAACCATTCAATACACCCTGGCCGACGGCATTGCCACCATCACCTTCGACAACCCCGATGCGAGCGTCAACACCATGAGCCTGCAGTGGCAAAACGATATGGGAGAGGTGACGGCGCAGGTTTTGCAGGACCAGAACGCCATCAAGGGCATCGTTCTGGCCTCAGCCAAAGCCACGTTTTTTGCCGGGGCCGATCTCAAGGCCGCCATGCAGCTCACACCCGCTGATGGTGGCACCTTGTACACCGAGCTTGAGCGCTTCAAGAAGCACTTTCGCACGCTGGAAACCCTGGGCAAGCCCGTGGTCAGCCTGCTCAATGGCACCGCTCTGGGCGGCGGCTGGGAGGTGGCTCTGGTCGGGCATTACCGCATCGCCATCGACTCACCCAAGACCCAGTTTGGCTTGCCCGAAGTCACGCTGGGACTGTTGCCTGGCGCGGGTGGCGTGACCAAGTTGACGCGCCACCTGGGGCTCGTGGGCGCACAGCCGTATCTGGTTGAAGGCAAACTCTTTTCTCCATCCGAAGCCAGGCAACTGGGACTGGTGCATGAACTGGTGGCGCCCGGTGAGAACGCACACGCCGAGATGCGCGCGCGTGCGTTGGCCTGGATTGCGGCCAACCCGCAGGCGCAGCACCCCTGGGAGGTCAAGGGCTACAAGGTTCCTGGTGGCTTGCCGTCTTCACCTGCCGTTGCGGGCATGTTGATGGTGGCACCTGCCATGCTCAAAAAGCAGACCCGTGGCCTGTACCCGGCGCCCGAGACGATCATGGCCTGTATGGTCGAAGGATTGCAGGTAGACATCGACACCGCGCTGCGCCTGGAAAGCCGTGCGCTGGCCAAACTCATGGTTGGCACCAATGCCCATGCCATGGTCAACACCTTTTTCTTCAATCTCAATGCCATCAAGAGCGGCCAATCGCGCCCCGCAGCAGTGCCCCGCTTCAAGCCGACCAAGGTAGGCGTCCTGGGTGCAGGCATGATGGGTGCGGGCATCGCCTGGGCGCAAGCCAGCAAGGGCATCACCACGGTGCTCAAGGACGTAAGCCAGGACAGGGCCGAGCAGGGAAAAAGCTACAGCGCCAAACTTGCGCAGGGCAGGGTGGCCAAGGGCCGTATGACGGCACAAGAGCAGCAACAACTGCTGGACCGTATCGTGGCAACGGATGCGGTCGCCGACCTCAAGGACTGTGAACTCATCATCGAGGCCGTATTTGAAAACCGCGAACTCAAGGCGCGCGTGACGCAGGAGTCCGAATCGATGCTGGCTGCCGGGGGCTTCTTCGCATCCAACACCTCGACGCTGCCAATCAGTGGACTGGCGCGCGCCAGCGTTGCGCCAGAGAAGTTCATTGGCATCCATTTCTTCAGTCCGGTGGACAAGATGAAACTGGTCGAACTGATCCGTGGCGCGCAAACCAGTGACGAAACCGTGGCGCGTGCCTACGACTACGTGCAGGCCATTGGCAAGATTCCCATCGTGGTCAACGATGCACGCGGGTTTTTCACCAGCCGTGTGTTTTCCACCTTCATTCTGGAAGGTGTCAGTATGCTGGGAGAGGGCATTCCTGCCGCAGCCATCGAAAACGCCGGGCTACAGTGCGGCATGCCGGTGGGTCCACTGGCCGTGCAGGATGAAACCACGCTGACGCTCACCCTGCACATCCTGGAGCAGACGCGCGCCGATTGCGCAGCCGAAGGCAAACCCTACGTAGTGACTCCAGCCGAAGAGCTGATTGTGCAGATGGTGCGCACCCACCAGCGCCCTGGCCGTGTAGGCGGCGGCGGTTTTTACGAATACCCCGGCGAAAAGGGCGCCAAAAAATTCCTGTGGCCGCAGCTGAAGTCCTTGTTCGAGAAGCCCGATGTGCCATGGAACATCACCGACCTCAAGGACAGGTTGCTCTACCGCCAGGCCATCGAGACGGCACGCTGCCTGGACGAAAACGTACTGACCTCGGTGCACGAGGCCAACGTCGGCTCGATATTCGGTATCGGCTTTCCGGCCTGGAGTGGCGGGGCCATGCAGTTTATCTATGGCATGGGCATAGCAGCCTTCGCCGCGCGCGCGGCAGAGCTAGAGCAGAAATTCGGCGCCGGTTTTGCCCTGAGCGCATCCGTCCAGGAAACCCTGCGCCGCCACCAGCCGCGCTACTGAGCAGACCATTACCATGCGAATCATGGTTTTGGGTGGATGCGCACGCATTGCGTCACGGTGAGGTGGCCGTTGGGTTTTTACTCCCTCGCCCCAGCGGGGAGCGGGCTGGGGAGAGGGGCTGCTGGTGGCTTTGCGCTGGAATTTCATATTGCCCGTGATATCACACATGCAAAAACTGCGATGCGAAACCCTCTTGCAAGCCTTTGTGGCATCTTTTTGACCACAAATAAGGCATCAAATAAGCCTCTAGCCCCCGTGGGATGCGCGGTTGCAGCTATTAATAATATAGTAACAATAACTCCGTCCACAGCACCGCAGAACATCCAAAGAGCCACCCGTTTTTATGTCTCGGCGGTACTTAGGGTGCGTTCCAGTACTGCGGCCAGGGCGTGCAGCTCAACGGGTTTGAGCACGTAGTCAGTTGCACCCGCGTCCAGCATGGCGCGGCGCTCTTCGTCCATGGCGCCAGCGCTCACGCCGATGATGGGCAGGGTAAAACCCTGGCTACGCAGGCGCCGCGTGGCTTCGAGGCCGTCCATGACGGGCATTTGCGAGTCCATCAGAATCAGGTCAAAGGAAGCTTCGGCCATGCGGGCCAAGGCTTCTTCGCCGTTGACGGCCACCGTCGGGGCACCGCCGCCCAGGCGTTTGAGCATGCCGCTCATGACCATACAGTTGATGGGATTGTCCTCGACCAGCAAGATGCGGGTGTCGGGTTTTAAAACAGCGGGGGCGGGTGCGTTGGCCGGTGCGCTGGTGATGGGCGCCACGGCGGGCGCAGGGGAGGGGGATTCAAACCGGGCGGTGAACCAGAATTCGGATCCTTCGCCGACCGTGCTGATAACGCCGATGTTACCGCCCATGAGTGTTGCCAGGCGTCGGCAAATCGACAGTCCCAGGCCGGTGCCGCCAAAACGTCGGTTGGTGGACGCATCGGCTTGTTCAAAGGCTTCGAATACGCCTGCCTGGCGCTCGACGGGAATGCCAATGCCGGTGTCGCGCACGGAAAAACGCAGCATATTGGCTGTTGCATCGTGCAGTGTGACACCAATGCGGATGCTGCCGCGTTCGGTGAATTTGAAGGCATTGCCCACCAGATTGAACAGTATTTGCCGTAAACGCACCGGATCGCCGCACAGGCGCTGCGGCACATCGGCAGCGGCGTTGCAATGCAGCGTGGGTCCGCCGTCTTTCAGGCGAAAACGGAAGAGGGCATCAATTTCTTCGAGCAAAGGCGCTAATGTGAAGTCGGTGCGCTCCAGTTCCAGTTTGCCTGCCTCGATTTTGGAATAGTCCAGGATGTCGTTCAAAATGGCCAGCAAGGTCTGGCCGCTGGAGCGGATGATGCGCAGGTAGTTTGCCTGTTCGGGGTTGAGTTCGGTGCCACCGAGCAACTGTGCAATTCCCAGAACGCCGTTCATGGGGGTGCGGATTTCATGTGACATCATGGCCAGAAAATCACCCTTGGCCTGGCTGGCGCGCCGGGCCTCGTCGTGGGCGGCGATCAGCTCTTTTTGGGTGCGGTAGCGTTCGGTGACGTCGTTGTAGGAGTAGACCCGTCCGATGATCTCTTCCCCTGAGCGCGCGGCATGCGAGCTGCACTCGAAAACCCGGCCATCTTTCAGGAACTGGGTTTCAAAGTAATCGGCATCCGATGCCGTGTTGCCAAAACCGCTATCCTGATCGATTTCGGCCTCCACCTGGGTATACAGATGCGCCATGATGCCTGCATCGTCACGGCTATCCAGCAGGGCTTGTGGTACCTCCCACATGGTCGAAAAGCGGCGATTCATATTGAGAATGGCGCCTTCGGTATCGACCAGCAAAATGCCATTGGCCGTGGCTTCCAGCGTGGCGCGCAGGTGCGAGCCCATGATGTTCAGATCGCTGGCAGTCTTGTGCTGTTGTCCGGTGGGCGATGCACAAACGGTAAAGAGCAAAGGGGTTGTGCTGACCCGTGTGACCTGCTTGGAAACCTCCAGCACCGATCCATCGGCACAGCGGTAGGTGCTATCGGCGGTGGCTTGTTCGCGTTCTTGCATGTCGTCCCAGAAAAACATGTCAGACAGCGCACACTCCACATCCGCCATGTTGGCGCCCAGCATCTTGGTGCGCGTGTAGCCCAGCACGCGCGGCACCGTTTCGTTGACCTCCAGGATGGTCATGCTGTGGCCATCCACCAGAAACAGCAGTTCGCGCGATGCCGATAGCAGTAGCCGCGCTGCTTCATCCGGGGGCGTAAGAGTGGAACTTGGCGCATCCATGATGGGGTGGATTTATTTGCTACGTGCTATTTGCCGTTGGACGACGTGTTTTTACCATCGTCAAAAAAGTAAGTCACCCGCTTGCGTGGATTGAGGTAAGCAGCGACCTTGGGCGCCAGGACCGATGGCCGCAACGCCTTGGCAATACTGATGGCTGTCTCCTGTTCCAGATCGACCATCAACGCTTTTTCCTTGGGGACTGTCGGGTCGTAGACCATGATCCAGGGTCGCAAGGGTTTTTTGGGGTTGACGGAAGTGACTGCTGCCAGCGAATTGTTCGACAACTGTACGATGGAACCAGGCGGGTAAACGCCAAGGCAGCGAATCATGAGTTGCAATACCCTGGTATCGAACTTATCGCGCCGCTTGGCGTACATGAACGACAAGGCTTCATGTGGCGTCATGGCCTTGTTGAATGTCCAGCGGGTTGCACAGGTTGTCGTAACTATTGACCACGGCTACGAGACGCGCTGCAGCCGAAATGGCATCGCCCTTGCAGGCTTTGGGGTAACCGCTGCCATCGACCATTTCATGGTGTTGGCTGATGACTGCCAGAGCCTGGGGCGATAGACCGATCTTGCGCCCGATAGCCAGGCCATATTCCACGTGCTGGGCGCGCAGCGTGCGCTCGGCGTTGTTGTATTCCTCGGGGTTTTTCAGCAGTACACGGTCTGGAATTTCGATTAGTCCAATGTCGTGCAGCATGGAGCCTATGCCGAGTTCACGCGCCATCTCATTGGGGAAACCGAGATCTTTTGCCAGCATCAGGGCCAAAATGGTGACATTCAGGCTATGGTAGTAGACCTCTTCACCGCCCACTTTGTCGCTCATGACTTGCAGCGTGGCATTCTGGCTGTCCAAAAAGGCGCTCACCATTTGATCAACCAGTCCGCCCATTTCTTCCAGCGTCTCCTTGGGACGCGCAATCAGGTTGCGGTTGAGGTTTTTCATGACCGTGGAGGCCTTGCCGAAGGCGCGTTCCACATTGGCAACCGTATCGCGCCAGGCAGAAACTGCTGCCAGTTTCTCGCGTTGTGCCAGCGTCGCTGCATCCAGTTCGGGTTTGGCTGCATCCGCCTTGGGTGGCTCAGGCGGCACAGGCACCGGATTCAGGGTTTCGGCGGCATCCGAGCGCTTGGGGTCGAAGCGGTAACGTGGCAATCCCAGTTCGCGCAGTTCGCGCACCTGCTCCGCATTACGAATCTTGAAACTATTGAGCGTAAACGAATGCCGGAACCAGGCAACATCCAGTATCACGTAAACGCCCGGACGCAACTGTTCGGCGCTCAGGTAGTGCGCTTCTTCGGTCGCTGTGGAATTTTCTTCCTGGCTCATGTTCTGGTTTAAAGTTCACGTACGACTTTGGCGACCGAAGCAGCATCCGGCAAATGGGAGAGTGCTGCCATCAATTGGTCACGCACTTGTGCCAGGTGCAAGTCGAAACGCGCCGCATCGACGCCCAAGGCAGTGGCAATGCCATGCACATGGGCCCGTTCGTCCGCGCTGAGGTGGCCGTCGGCATAACCCGCCATCAAACACATCAGCACCACGGTGTCGGCAAATTCTGCCGTGCTGTCTGCCAGGGGGCTGGCATCGAATATGCGGGATTTAGGGTCGGCCAGGAAACTGGCGGTGGTGGGCATGTCGCTGTTGCGCGAGGTTTCATAAAACTGGCCAATCAGCGCTGCCTCTGCCGGATGCAATTCGTCTATGTAAGCAACCGATAGCATGGCCTTGGTGATGTGAATGACCTGTTGCGGGCTGAGTTCTTGATCGGGCATGGTGTGCATGGGGTTCTCCTGAATATGAAAAAGATACAAGGAAGGGGTTAGCGTGTCAGCGCGCGGCGTCTGGCGGCCTGCAGCCTGCTCTGGATGTCGGCCAGGGACATGTCGCCATAGCGTTTGGGCAGCAAGGAGCGGCGCGAGGTCTCGGACACCGCCAGCAACTCCATGAATTCAATCATGTCTTGTTCTTGCGGCGGCATGAAGTCCTGTGCGGCCTGTTTGAATGCCTGCTCGTCCAGTGCTTGATTCTGGTTACGCGCCAGTTCGATTGCCAGCAGCGCCAGCGCTTCGAGGTCGGCATTGGAATAACCGACCAGGGTGTCGCACACGGCAGAAAGTGCTTCAACACTGGCGCTGCAAACTTCCCCGTAGCGTGCCAGTACGGCTTGCAGCACCTGTACGCGTTCGGGGGTAGAGTCGCAGTAGAAAAACGGGATTTTGCGATCCAGGCGTCCTGGGCGCTTGATGTCGCTGTCAAGCTTGTCGGGGCGGTTGGTCATCATCACAAACAGCACCTGGCCACGGTTTTCGGGTTCACTCATGAATTCCTTGAGCCGGGCAATGATGCGTGAGCCGGTTCCGCCATCGCTTTCATCACCACCGCCGGAGCCAAAGCTGCGGTCACCCTCGTCGATGATGACCGCTATCGGCCCCATGGCCTTGACGGTTGCCAAAACCCGTTCCAGATTGGCCTCGGTCGAGCCGACCCATTTCGAACGGAAATTCTTCAACGCAACCGCTGACAGGCCGGCTTCTTTCAAAAAAGCCTTGATGACAAAAGTCTTGCCCGAACCCATGGGGCCCACAGCCAGCAGCCCCATCGGTGTCAGCGTGGTTTCGCCCGCTTTCAGGTTTTTGGCAATCGCCAGGAGTTCGCTTTTGATGTTGGCGTGCCCGCCGACTGCGGATAAACCGTGTTTGGGTTCGATGAATTCGATCAGCCCGGCGCATTCCTTTTCTATCATTTCGCGCTTGCGCGTATGAATGACCTTGAGCACTTCCTGGTTGGCGTCAATGGCAGGCAAGGTTTTTGCGGGTTCGATCAGGCGTGCAATTTCCGCCGGGGTCATGCCAGCGGTGATGGTTGCCAGGGTCGTGGCCCGGTTTTCGGCATCCGGCGTGCCCCTCAGCAGCTCCAGAATCAAGGTGCGCCGTTGCTCCTCGCGCAGTCCATGGTCTTCGGAACCAGCCATGATGCTCGCCAGTTGTACGGTACGCAATCCACCCGTGCGCTCGGAAAACAAGCTCAGTTGCTCGGGCGTCAGTTTAGGAGCCAGATGGGAAATGACGCGTCGGCGCGTTACCACATCCGGCATGGGAATCTCGATAGCTACCACCTTGGGGTTGGAAAGCAAACCAGGATTGATGGCACCCAGCGATTCGGTCACCAGGATGGTGATGTTGTCGCCGCTGGTCAGTGTCTTGTCCAATGACCAGCGATGGAATGTGAGGTAGGTCTGGCGGTCACTTTGCGCCATGAAGCTCGGGTCGCCTGCGGGCAGCAGGGCATCTGCATACGGCACGATGATGGCGGTGGATGGTTCGCTGCGCATCTGGCGCTCAAGCGCATGCAAGGACTGGAGCATGGTGGCATTGGCGTCGTCACCCACTGCGACCAAGGCACTGCCGGGCTTGCCACTGAGCATGCGAATGCCGCGCTCCAGACTGATCTCCACGACCTGCTTCTTGGTTTCCTTGAATAACTCGGCCACCAGAAAAGATTGCAGGTTGTGCAGCGTGTCGGCCACCAGAAAGTTGTCGAACACATTGCGGTAGAGCACAAAGGTGGATGCTTCTCCCGCCAGGTATTTCTGGCGCAGGGCTTCAGCCCAGCGCGGTAGCAGGTTGCGTGTGCTGACGGTTGCAGTCATGGGTGAATCATGCTCACAAGGTTTTAACCGGAGCCTGCGCCGCTGCTGCGCGCGCGGCCTTCATGGCATCGAGCTGCGCCTTGGCGGTAACACTGCCGCTGCTTTGGCGCAGCTTGTTCAACCGGGTATCGAGGTCCGAGGCCTGCAACTCGGCACCCAGACTGGCTTGGGCCACCTGGCTTTTGATGTGCTCACGCACCGATCCCAAGGCTTTGACTTCGGCATCAACCGACAAACCGTCGAGCTGGCCTTGAATCTGGATACGGGCCTGCGCGCTTTGCATCTGTGCCAGCATGCGGTCTTTCTCGGCCTTGAGCTTGTCAATTTCAGATTTGACCTGAATCAGCGAGTCCTTGGCATTGTCGGCATCCGCCGTGGCTTGGGTTGCATCGGTACGCAGCTCGGTAATGGCCGCTTCCAGCGTGTTTTTCTTTTGAATCAGCACCACCGCCAGATCGTCCTGGTTGGTGGCCAAGGCCGTCTCCAGATCGGCAGCCACCGCAGCCAGGTCGCGCTCGTGCGTTTCCAGGCGTGAGGTGATTTCCTGACGGCGCGCAATGATGGAGCCTGTGGCGGCCTTGAGCCGGGAATACTTGTCGATCATTGACGTGATCGCATTCTGGTAGGCAATCTCTGGATGCTCCTTTTCGATATCAGAGACCCAAAGTGAGATGAATCCGGTCCACAAATTGGACAAACGGGCGAGGATTGCGTTATTGGCCATGAAGCTGCTCCTGAAATGAATCGGGGTTGAATGTGTTACCCGTAAATATATAGCTATTCGACATTGTGCCGGACTTTCCTCGCGCCCCATTCACGGCAATCGCATGGATTGCGGATACATTGCATCAGCAGGCAATCTGAGCAACTGGCCTTGAAAATCAGCGAACCGTGAGTATTTTGATGCATCCATTTTTCGATTCCATAGAAAAAATGTGCCATAATCGAGGGCTTCGCAAATGACGGATGCTTGTAAGTCTCAAACGAGAAACATCAAGTAAGAAACGAAAAAAGTTTCACTGAATTTGACGGAGTAGTAAAAAGTGTGCCATAATCGAAGGCTTCGCAAATGACAGCCACTTGTAAGTCTCAGACGAGAAACATCAAGTAAGAAACGAAAAAAGTTTCACTGAATTTGACGAAGTGATAGAAAGTGTGTGATAATCGAGGGCTTCGCTGATTGCAGCGAAGCAGACGAAGAAGGTAGAAAAAGTCTTCGGTTCATTAAAAAGTTACAGCCGATAAGCGTGGGCGTTTGAAGGCGATTGCCAAGTTCTTTGGAACTAAGTCTTAAGTGGCTTACAAACGCTCATGAGAGTAGAAGTGAAGTTCACTTCAATTCCGTTTTTATGAGTTGCTTCGAGAGAAGCGAAAAAAAATCAAGATTGAACTATAGAGTTTGATCCTGGCTCAGATTGAACGCTGGCGGCATGCCTTACACATGCAAGTCGAACGGCAGCACGGGAGCAATCCTGGTGGCGAGTGGCGAACGGGTGAGTAATATATCGGAACGTGCCCAGTCGTGGGGGGATAACGCAGCGAAAGCTGTGCTAATACCGCATACGATCTATGGATGAAAGCGGGGGATCGCAAGACCTCGCGCGATTGGAGCGGCCGATATCAGATTAGCTAGTTGGTGGGGTAAAGGCCCACCAAGGCGACGATCTGTAGCTGGTCTGAGAGGACGACCAGCCACACTGGAACTGAGACACGGTCCAGACTCCTACGGGAGGCAGCAGTGGGGAATTTTGGACAATGGGCGCAAGCCTGATCCAGCAATGCCGCGTGCAGGACGAAGGCCTTCGGGTTGTAAACTGCTTTTGTACGGAGCGAAACGGCTTTCTCTAATACAGGGGGCTAATGACGGTACCGTAAGAATAAGCACCGGCTAACTACGTGCCAGCAGCCGCGGTAATACGTAGGGTGCGAGCGTTAATCGGAATTACTGGGCGTAAAGCGTGCGCAGGCGGTTTTGTAAGACAGATGTGAAATCCCCGGGCTCAACCTGGGACCTGCATTTGTGACTGCAAAGCTGGAGTGCGGCAGAGGGGATGGAATTCCGCGTGTAGCAGTGAAATGCGTAGATATGCGGAGGAACACCGATGGCGAAGGCAATCCCCTGGGCCTGCACTGACGCTCATGCACGAAAGCGTGGGGAGCAAACAGGATTAGATACCCTGGTAGTCCACGCCCTAAACGATGTCAACTGGTTGTTGGGTCTTTACTGACTCAGTAACGAAGCTAACGCGTGAAGTTGACCGCCTGGGGAAGTACGGCCGCAAGGTTGAAACTCAAAGGAATTGACGGGGACCCGCACAAGCGGTGGATGATGTGGTTTAATTCGATGCAACGCGAAAAACCTTACCCACCTTTGACATGTACGGAATCCTTTAGAGATAGAGGAGTGCTTGCAAAAGAGCCGTAACACAGGTGCTGCATGGCTGTCGTCAGCTCGTGTCGTGAGATGTTGGGTTAAGTCCCGCAACGAGCGCAACCCTTGTCATTAGTTGCTACATTTGGTTGGGCACTCTAATGAGACTGCCGGTGATAAACCGGAGGAAGGTGGGGATGACGTCAAGTCCTCATGGCCCTTATAGGTGGGGCTACACACGTCATACAATGGCCGGTACAAAGGGTTGCCAACCCGCGAGGGGGAGCTAATCCCATAAAGCCGGTCGTAGTCCGGATCGCAGTCTGCAACTCGACTGCGTGAAGTCGGAATCGCTAGTAATCGTGGATCAGAATGTCACGGTGAATACGTTCCCGGGTCTTGTACACACCGCCCGTCACACCATGGGAGCGGGTTCTGCCAGAAGTAGTTAGCCTAACCGCAAGGAGGGCGATTACCACGGCAGGGTTCGTGACTGGGGTGAAGTCGTAACAAAGGTAGCCGTATCGGAAGGTGCGGCTGGATCACCTCCTTTCTGGAAAACTGCAGTTTAATTTGAACGCTCACGCTTATCGGTTGTTGGAAGGTTGTCGCTAACGACAAAGGCTTTGAGTCTTGTCATAAGTGACCGGCTTGGGTCTGTAGCTCAGTTGGTTAGAGCACCGTCTTGATAAGGCGGGGGTCGTTGGTTCGAGACCAACCAGACCCACCATTGTCCTCCAACGTTTTTCTGGTATATTGCGTAGGATTTGGGGGTGTAGCTCAGCTGGGAGAGCGGCTGCTTTGCAAGCAGTAGGTAGCGGGTTCGAGTCCTGTCACCTCCACAATTTTCGGTATTGGTTTCAACACCAAAGTTGCTTTGTAAAAGGCAGCTTTGGTGTTGGTCTGCATTGTTTGATCAACTGGCTGTTCTTTAACAATTTATAGAGTTTAATCAGCGTTGCTAGCGGAAAGCATACTTGTGTGCACCGTGCCGCTAGCGATGTAATTTTGATTGCGTCAAAATGAATATCAAACTTCACGTTTGAATTCGAGTTATTCAAGTTAATTGAATACGGCATAACGCGTCAGGTGAAAGACCTGACAAACATTCCTTGAAGATGGCTTTGGTTTCGTAAGAAACGTCAAAGTTATAGGGTCAAGTGAATAAGAGCACATGGTGGATGCCTTGGCAATGATAGGCGACGAAGGACGTGATAGCCTGCGATAAGCTTCGGGGAGCTGGCAAATGAGCTTTGATCCGGAGATTTCCGAATGGGGAAACCCACCTGCAAAGGTATCGCATACTGAATACATAGGTATGCGAGGCGAACCGGGTGAACTGAAACATCTCAGTAACTCGAGGAAAAGACATCAACCGAGATTCCGAAAGTAGTGGCGAGCGAAATCGGAGAAGCCTGTTAGTGATAGCACAAGACATAACGGAACATTCTGGAAAGGGTGGCCATAGCGGGTGATAGCCCCGTACGTGAAATGACCTGTGTGGTACTGAGCTAACGAAAAGTAGGGCGGGACACGAGAAATCCTGTCTGAATATGGGGGGACCATCCTCCAAGGCTAAATACTCATCATTGACCGATAGTGAACTAGTACCGTGAGGGAAAGGCGAAAAGAACCCCGGGAGGGGAGTGAAATGAATCCTGAAACCGTGTGCTTACAAAAAGTAGGAGCCTCGCAAGGGGTGACTGCGTACCTTTGTATAATGGGTCAGCGACTTACATTCAGTGGCAAGGTTAACCGAATAGGGAAGCCGTAGAGAAATCGAGTCCGAATAGGGCGAATCAGTCGCTGGGTGTAGACCCGAAACCAAGTGATCTATCCATGGCCAGGATGAAGGTGCCGTAACAGGTACTGGAGGTCCGAACCGACTAGTGTTGCAAAACTAGCGGATGAGCTGTGGATAGGGGTGAAAGGCTAAACAAACTTGGAAATAGCTGGTTCTCTCCGAAAACTATTTAGGTAGTGCCTCAAGTATTACCGTTGGGGGTAGAGCACTGTTTTGGCTAGGGGGTCATGGCGACTTACCAAACCTATGCAAACTCGAATACCGACGAGTACAGCTTGGGAGACAGAGCACCGGGTGCTAACGTCCGGACTCAAGAGGGAAACAACCCAGACCGCCAGCTAAGGTCCCTAAAATTGGCTAAGTGGGAAACGAAGTGGGAAGGCTAAAACAGTCAGGATGTTGGCTTAGAAGCAGCCATCATTTAAAGAAAGCGTAATAGCTCACTGATCGAGTCGTCCTGCGCGGAAGATGTAACGGGGCTAAGCCAGTTACCGAAGCTGCGGATTCACAGTTTACTGTGAGTGGTAGGAGAGCGTTCTGTAAGCCTGTGAAGGTGTCTTGTAAAGGATGCTGGAGGTATCAGAAGTGCGAATGCTGACATGAGTAGCGTTAAAGGGGGTGAAAAGCCCCTCGCCGTAAGCGCAAGGTTTTCTACGCAACGTTCATCGGCGTAGAGTGAGTCGGCCCCTAAGGCGAGGCAGAGATGCGTAGCTGATGGGAAACAGGTCAATATTCCTGTACCGATGTGTAGTGCGATGTGGGGACGGAGAAGGTTAACTCAGCCAACTGTTGGATATGTTGGTTCAAGCTTGTAGTCGTGCCTGGTAGGTAAATCCGCCAAGCTTAGATGAGGAGTGATAACGAGGCTGCTTGCAGCCGAAGTGAGTGATACCCTGCTTCCAGGAAAAGCCACTAAGCTTCAGCTACACACGACCGTACCGCAAACCGACACTGGTGCGCGAGATGAGTATTCTAAGGCGCTTGAGAGAACTCGGGAGAAGGAACTCGGCAAATTGACACCGTAACTTCGGAAGAAGGTGTGCCTTTAGTAGGTGAAGTCCCTCGCGGATGGAGCCCAATGAGGTTGCAAAAAATCGGTGGCTGCGACTGTTTATTAAAAACACAGCACTCTGCAAACACGAAAGTGGACGTATAGGGTGTGACGCCTGCCCGGTGCTGGAAGATTAAATGATGGGGTGCAAGCTCTTGATTGAAGTCCCAGTAAACGGCGGCCGTAACTATAACGGTCCTAAGGTAGCGAAATTCCTTGTCGGGTAAGTTCCGACCTGCACGAATGGCGTAACGATGGCCACACTGTCTCCTCCCGAGACTCAGCGAAGTTGAAATGTTTGTGATGATGCAATCTCCCATGGAAAGACGGAAAGACCCCGTGAACCTTTACTGTAGCTTTGTATTGGACTTTGAACAGATCTGTGTAGGATAGGTGGGAGGCTTTGAAGTGAGGATGCTAGTTCTCATGGAGCCAACGTTGAAATACCACCCTGGTGTGTTTGAGGTTCTAACCTAGGTCCATTATCTGGATCGGGGACAGTGCATGGTAGGCAGTTTGACTGGGGCGGTCTCCTCCCAAAGTGTAACGGAGGAGTTCGAAGGTACGCTAGTTACGGTCGGACATCGTGACGATAGTGCAATGGCATAAGCGTGCTTAACTGCGAGACTGACAAGTCGAGCAGATGCGAAAGCAGGACATAGTGATCCGGTGGTTCTGTATGGAAGGGCCATCGCTCAACGGATAAAAAGGTACTCTGGGGATAACAGGCTGATACCGCCCAAGAGTTCATATCGACGGCGGTGTTTGGCACCTCGATGTCGGCTCATCTCATCCTGGGGCTGTAGCCGGTCCCAAGGGTATGGCTGTTCGCCATTTAAAGAGGTACGTGAGCTGGGTTTAAAACGTCGTGAGACAGTTTGGTCCCTATCTTCCGTGGGCGCTGCAGATTTGAGGAAGCCTGCTCCTAGTACGAGAGGACCGGAGTGGACACACCTCTGGTGTATCGGTTGTCACGCCAGTGGCATTGCCGAGTAGCTAAGTGTGGAAGAGATAACCGCTGAAAGCATCTAAGCGGGAAACTCGTTTCAAGATGAGATCTGCCGGGGCCTTGAGCCCCCTGAAGAGTCGTTCAAGACCAGGACGTTGATAGGTCGGGTGTGGAAGCGCAGTAATGCGTTAAGCTAACCGATACTAATTGCTCGTGCGGCTTGACCCTATAACTTTGATTCACGTAAGTGTCTCAAGGAAGTTATGCCAAGTTGACGCATTCGAAATAAGCTGATTAGCTCTATAAATTGGCCCTCCTGACTTTGTCAGGATGGCAACAAGTTACGCCTGACGACCATAGCGAGGTGGTACCACTCCTTCCCATCCCGAACAGGACAGTGAAACGCCTCTGCGCCAATGATAGTGCGGATACCCGTGTGAAAGTAGGTCATCGTCAGGCTATTGCCACCGTGGAAACGCCCTCATAATCTCTTTGAGGACGTTTCCTTCAGCGCATCTCTAACCGTGTGTTAATGTGTGCTGGAGGAAACGAAAAAAGTGTGTTAGAATTGAAGGCTTCGCTGATTGCAGCGAAGCAGACGAAGAATGTAGAAAAAGTCTTCGGTTCATTAAAAAGTTACAGCCGATAAGCGTGGGCGTTTGAAGGCGATTGCCAAGTTCTTTGGAACTAAGTCTTAAGTGGCTTACAAACGCTCATGAGAGTAGAAGTGAAGTTCACTTCAATTCCGTTTTATGAGTTGCTTCGAGAGAAGCGAAAAAAAATCAAGATTGAACTATAGAGTTTGATCCTGGCTCAGATTGAACGCTGGCGGCATGCCTTACACATGCAAGTCGAACGGCAGCACGGGAGCAATCCTGGTGGCGAGTGGCGAACGGGTGAGTAATATATCGGAACGTGCCCAGTACCAGCCACACTGGAACTGAGACACGGTCCAGACTCCTACGGGAGGCAGCAGTGGGGAATTTTGGACAATGGGCGCAAGCCTGATCCAGCAATGCCGCGTGCAGGACGAAGGCCTTCGGGTTGTAAACTGCTTTTGTACGGAGCGAAACGGCTTTCTCTAATACAGGGGGCTAATGACGGTACCGTAAGAATAAGCACCGGCTAACTACGTGCCAGCAGCCGCGGTAATACGTAGGGTGCGAGCGTTAATCGGAATTACTGGGCGTAAAGCGTGCGCAGGCGGTTTTGTAAGACAGATGTGAAATCCCCGGGCTCAACCTGGGACCTGCATTTGTGACTGCAAAGCTGGAGTGCGGCAGAGGGGGATGGAATTCCGCGTGTAGCAGTGAAATGCGTAGATATGCGGAGGAACACCGATGGCGAAGGCAATCCCCTGGGCCTGCACTGACGCTCATGCACGAAAGCGTGGGGAGCAAACAGGATTAGATACCCTGGTAGTCCACGCCCTAAACGATGTCAACTGGTTGTTGGGTCTTTACTGACTCAGTAACGAAGCTAACGCGTGAAGTTGACCGCCTGGGGAGTACGGCCGCAAGGTTGAAACTCAAAGGAATTGACGGGGACCCGCACAAGCGGTGGATGATGTGGTTTAATTCGATGCAACGCGAAAAACCTTACCCACCTTTGACATGTACGGAATCCTTTAGAGATAGAGGAGTGCTTGCAAAAGAGCCGTAACACAGGTGCTGCATGGCTGTCGTCAGCTCGTGTCGTGAGATGTTGGGTTAAGTCCCGCAACGAGCGCAACCCTTGTCATTAGTTGCTACATTTGGTTGGGCACTCTAATGAGACTGCCGGTGATAAACCGGAGGAAGGTGGGGATGACGTCAAGTCCTCATGGCCCTTATAGGTGGGGCTACACACGTCATACAATGGCCGGTACAAAGGGTTGCCAACCCGCGAGGGGGAGCTAATCCCATAAAGCCGGTCGTAGTCCGGATCGCAGTCTGCAACTCGACTGCGTGAAGTCGGAATCGCTAGTAATCGTGGATCAGAATGTCACGGTGAATACGTTCCCGGGTCTTGTACACACCGCCCGTCACACCATGGGAGCGGGTTCTGCCAGAAGTAGTTAGCCTAACCGCAAGGAGGGCGATTACCACGGCAGGGTTCGTGACTGGGGTGAAGTCGTAACAAGGTAGCCGTATCGGAAGGTGCGGCTGGATCACCTCCTTTCTGGAAAACTGCAGTTTAATTTGAACGCTCACGCTTATCGGTTGTTGGAAGGTTGTCGCTAACGACAAAGGCTTTGAGTCTTGTCATAAGTGACCGGCTTGGGTCTGTAGCTCAGTTGGTTAGAGCACCGTCTTGATAAGGCGGGGGTCGTTGGTTCGAGACCAACCAGACCCACCATTGTCCTCCAACGTTTTTCTGGTATGAATTCTGGGTTTTTGTGTGAGATATGGGGGTGTAGCTCAGCTGGGAGAGCGGCTGCTTTGCAAGCAGTAGGTAGCGGGTTCGAGTCCTGTCACCTCCACACAATTTTCGGTATTGGTTTCAACACCAAAGTTGCTTTGTAAAAGGCAGCTTTGGTGTTGGTCTGCATTGTTTGATCAACTGGCTGTTCTTTAACAATTTATAGAGTTTAATCAGCGTTGCTAGCGGAAAGCATACTTGTGTGCACCGTGCCGCTAGCGATGTAATTTTGATTGCGTCAAAATGAATATCAAACTTCACGTTTGAATTCGAGTTATTCAAGTTAATTGAATACGGCATAACGCGTCAGGTGAAAGACCTGACAAACATTCCTTGAAGATGGCTTTGGTTTCGTAAGAAACGTCAAAGTTATAGGGTCAAGTGAATAAGAGCACATGGTGGATGCCTTGGCAATGATAGGCGACGAAGGACGTGATAGCCTGCGATAAGCTTCGGGGAGCTGGCAAATGAGCTTTGATCCGGAGATTTCCGAATGGGGAAACCCACCTGCAAAGGTATCGCATACTGAATACATAGGTATGCGAGGCGAACCGGGTGAACTGAAACATCTCAGTAACTCGAGGAAAAGACATCAACCGAGATTCCGAAAGTAGTGGCGAGCGAAATCGGAGAAGCCTGTTAGTGATAGCACAAGACATAACGGAACATTCTGGAAAGGGTGGCCATAGCGGGTGATAGCCCCGTACGTGAAATGACCTGTGTGGTACTGAGCTAACGAAAAGTAGGGCGGGACACGAGAAATCCTGTCTGAATATGGGGGGACCATCCTCCAAGGCTAAATACTCATCATTGACCGATAGTGAACTAGTACCGTGAGGGAAAGGCGAAAAGAACCCCGGGAGGGGAGTGAAATAGATCCTGAAACCGTGTGCTTACAAAAAGTAGGAGCCTCGCAAGGGGTGACTGCGTACCTTTTGTATAATGGGTCAGCGACTTACATTCAGTGGCAAGGTTAACCGAATAGGGAAGCCGTAGAGAAATCGAGTCCGAATAGGGCGAATCAGTCGCTGGGTGTAGACCCGAAACCAAGTGATCTATCCATGGCCAGGATGAAGGTGCCGTAACAGGTACTGGAGGTCCGAACCGACTAGTGTTGCAAAACTAGCGGATGAGCTGTGGATAGGGGTGAAAGGCTAAACAAACTTGGAAATAGCTGGTTCTCTCCGAAAACTATTTAGGTAGTGCCTCAAGTATTACCGTTGGGGTAGAGCACTGTTTTGGCTAGGGGGTCATGGCGACTTACCAAACCAATGCAAACTCCGAATACCGACGAGTACAGCTTGGGAGACAGAGCACCGGGTGCTAACGTCCGGACTCAAGAGGGAAACAACCCAGACCGCCAGCTAAGGTCCCTAAAATTGGCTAAGTGGGAAACGAAGTGGGAAGGCTAAAACAGTCAGGATGTTGGCTTAGAAGCAGCCATCATTTAAAGAAAGCGTAATAGCTCACTGATCGAGTCGTCCTGCGCGGAAGATGTAACGGGGCTAAGCCAGTTACCGAAGCTGCGGATTTGCAGTTTACTGTGAGTGGTAGGAGAGCGTTCTGTAAGCCTGTGAAGGTGTCTTGTAAAGGATGCTGGAGGTATCAGAAGTGCGAATGCTGACATGAGTAGCGTTAAAGGGGGTGAAAAGCCCCCTCGCCGTAAGCGCAAGGTTTTCTACGCAACGTTCATCGGCGTAGAGTGAGTCGGCCCCTAAGGCGAGGCAGAGATGCGTAGCTGATGGGAAACAGGTCAATATTCCTGTACCGATGTGTAGTGCGATGTGGGGACGGAGAAGGTTAACTCAGCCAACTGTTGGATATGTTGGTTCAAGCTTGTAGTCGTGCCTGGTAGGTAAATCCGCCAAGCTTAGATGAGGAGTGATAACGAGGCTGCTTGCAGCCGAAGTGAGTGATACCCTGCTTCCAGGAAAAGCCACTAAGCTTCAGCTACACACGACCGTACCGCAAACCGACACTGGTGCGCGAGATGAGTATTCTAAGGCGCTTGAGAGAACTCGGGAGAAGGAACTCGGCAAATTGACACCGTAACTTCGGAAGAAGGTGTGCCTTTAGTAGGTGAAGTCCCTCGCGGATGGAGCCCAATGAGGTTGCAAAAAATCGGTGGCTGCGACTGTTTATTAAAAACACAGCACTCTGCAAACACGAAAGTGGACGTATAGGGTGTGACGCCTGCCCGGTGCTGGAAGATTAAATGATGGGGTGCAAGCTCTTGATTGAAGTCCCAGTAAACGGCGGCCGTAACTATAACGGTCCTAAGGTAGCGAAATTCCTTGTCGGGTAAGTTCCGACCTGCACGAATGGCGTAACGATGGCCACACTGTCTCCTCCCGAGACTCAGCGAAGTTGAAATGTTTGTGATGATGCAATCTCCCCGCGGAAAGACGGAAAGACCCCATGAACCTTTACTGTAGCTTTGTATTGGACTTTGAACAGATCTGTGTAGGATAGGTGGGAGGCTTTGAAGTGAGGATGCTAGTTCTCATGGAGCCAACGTTGAAATACCACCCTGGTGTGTTTGAGGTTCTAACCTAGGTCCATTATCTGGATCGGGGACAGTGCATGGTAGGCAGTTTGACTGGGGCGGTCTCCTCCCAAAGTGTAACGGAGGAGTTCGAAGGTACGCTAGTTACGGTCGGACATCGTGACGATAGTGCAATGGCATAAGCGTGCTTAACTGCGAGACTGACAAGTCGAGCAGATGCGAAAGCAGGACATAGTGATCCGGTGGTTCTGTATGGAAGGGCCATCGCTCAACGGATAAAAGGTACTCTGGGGATAACAGGCTGATACCGCCCAAGAGTTCATATCGACGGCGGTGTTTGGCACCTCGATGTCGGCTCATCTCATCCTGGGGCTGTAGCCGGTCCCAAGGGTATGGCTGTTCGCCATTTAAAGAGGTACGTGAGCTGGGTTTAAAACGTCGTGAGACAGTTTGGTCCCTATCTTCCGTGGGCGCTGCAGATTTGAGGAAGCCTGCTCCTAGTACGAGAGGACCGGAGTGGACACACCTCTGGTGTATCGGTTGTCACGCCAGTGGCATTGCCGAGTAGCTAAGTGTGGAAGAGATAACCGCTGAAAGCATCTAAGCGGGAAACTCGTTTCAAGATGAGATCTGCCGGGGCCTTGAGCCCCTGAAGAGTCGTTCAAGACCAGGACGTTGATAGGTCGGGTGTGGAAGCGCAGTAATGCGTTAAGCTAACCGATACTAATTGCTCGTGCGGCTTGACCCTATAACTTTGATTCACGTAAGTGTCTCAAGGAAGTTATGCCAAGTTGACGCATTCGAAATAAGCTGATTAGCTCTATAAATTGGCCCTCCTGACTTTGTCAGGATGGCAACAAGTTACGCCTGACGACCATAGCGAGGTGGTACCACTCCTTCCCATCCCGAACAGGACAGTGAAACGCCTCTGCGCCAATGATAGTGCGGATACCCGTGTGAAAGTAGGTCATCGTCAGGCTATTGCCACCGTGGAAACGCCCTCATAATCTCTTTGAGGACGTTTCCTTCAGCGCATCTCTAACCGTGTGTTAATGTGTGCTGGAGGAAACGAAAAAAGGTTTCACTGAATTTGACGGGGTTTTCACCCTGCTCGCATCTCCTTAATCTCCCTCAATCCCCGCTTGTACAGCCTGAATACGTGCCTGGTGGATCATTTTCCCAATCGTTTGACCGCTAGCCCCCGTGGATTGTGCGGATTCAGCTATTAAATGTGTAACAACTGATTTGGCGTGCCCCAGTGCCTGCGCCAGGGTGTTTGCGACGGGATAGGGTGCGTCGTGTTGGCCGAGTCGCCCGCGTGCGTCGCATTCGCAAGCCAGCAGTATGTCGGCAAAGCGTTCTGGTTTACGCAGGGCATCGCAACGCTCCAACAGGCGCACGATGCCTGCTGCATTGAGTGATGCGCTGCGGTGGATGTTGCCATGTTCGCGTGCCACTACCTGGGCCAATTCGGCGCATTCAGTGGGAACACGCAGGCGCTGGCAGAGATTTTTGAGTAGACGCACGCTGCGCTCTTCGTGCCCGATGTGGCGTGGTAATACGTCAGCGGGTGTTTCCCCCTTTCCAAGGTCGTGTGTCAGACAAGCAAAACGCACGGCGAGATTGGCACGGAGCCGCGCAGCCATGTCGAGAACCAGTAGTACGTGGGCGCCGGTATCAATCTCCGGGTGGTATTCAGCGCGTTGCGGTACACCCCATAAACGATCCAGCTCGGGCAGCAACTTCTTGAGTGCACCGCAGTCGCGCAGCACCTCGATCATGCGCGCTGGCTGCGCCTCCATCAGGCCCTTGGCCAGTTCTTGCCACACACGTTCGGCGACCAGATGGTCAACCTCTCCGGCATCAACCATTTCGCGCATGAGTTGCCGGGTTTCGGGGGCGACATGAAAATCGGTGAAGCGCGCTGCGAAGCGCGCCAGGCGCAGAATGCGCACGGGATCCTCCCGAAAGGCCGGTGTGACATGGCGCAATACCTTGTTGGCGATGTCGGCGCGGCCTCCGTAAGGATCAACCACGCTGTCCGTTAGCGTCCAAAGCGCCGGGTCTGGCGAGATTTGCACATCAAATGGGCCTCCAGGCACTGTGGAATGCGCGAGGACGGCTATCGCATTAATAGTAATATCCCGTCGTGCCAGGTCTTCTTCAAGCGTCACATCCGGGCTGGTGTGTACCGAAAAACCCTTGTAGCCCGGCGCCGTCTTGCGTTCGGTGCGCGCCAGTGCGTATTCTTCCCGCGTGCTCGGGTGCAGGAACACCGGAAAGTCTTTCCCTACCGCCATGAATCCCTGGTCCAGCAGGATTTGGGGCGTGGCGCCGACCACTACCCAGTCCCGATCCTGAAGAGGTAAACCCATCAGGGCATCCCGCACTGCACCACCAACCAGATAGATTTGCATGTTTTGGGACCCTGGTTTCAGCGCTTGAGACGATAGGGTTCTTCAAACGCCAGAAAGTCATGTTCGGCCAGCGCGCCGGCAATCCACGCCTGGACGCTGGGTAAGGTGCGGACTTGCTCGACGTAGCTGGCGATGCCTGGGGGCAGTGGCAGCGCATAGGTTTTCAGACGCATGCAGACTGGAGCAAAAAAGGCATCGGCAATGCTGAAGGCGCCAAATAGCATGGGGCCGCCGTGCGTGTCCAGCAGATCACTCCACATCTCCACCAGGCGCTGCACGTCGGCACGCACTGTTGGTTGGTCGCGCCAGATCAGTGCGCCGGTGTCGGGCAGATGCGCTTCGATGTTCATGGGACAGTAGCTGCGCAGACTGCTAAAACCGCTGTGCATTTCGGCGCATACGCTGCGGGCACGGGCACGAACCGCGCGCTCGACAGGCCACAAGTGTTTGTCCGGGAATTGTTCGGCCAGGTATTCGGCTATCGCCAGTGTGTCCCAGATAACTAGGCCTGCATCAAGCAGCACAGGCACTCTGCCGACGGGTGTTATGCGGCTGAGGGTTTGTTTGAAGCGGGAATCCGGCGTGAATGCGTCAAAACGCACCAGAATTTCCTCAAAGGGGATACCTGTCTGGGTCATCAGCACCCAGGGACGCATGGACCAGGAGGAGTAGTTTTTGTTGCCAATGTAGAGTTTCATCATCTTGTATCCATATCATCTATCGTCCATCATTCAAGCCAGATACAGGCTGCAAGCCGTCCCGTGGCGCGGCCATCGCGTCGGTAGGAAAAAAAGCGTGTGGGGTTAGTGAATGTGCACCAATCAGGGCTGCCGTCATTGCCAAATAGTTGCACTACACCCAAGGCTTGCAGCCGTTGGCGTGCCAGCGCCGGCAGGTTGGCCAGCCATTTGTCGGCGCCGCGCGCCTTGAAGCAGTTGCTTGCCTGTGGCCTGCCGTCTGTGAAGGCTGATACGACTTCAGCGCCTACTTCAAAGGCCTGCGGGCCGATGCACGGTCCGAGCCATGCTATAAATTCTGTATCGCCTCTCGCACATTCCATAAGCCCTGGGGATTGGATAGCCTCAAAAACTGCCTCCAGAATTCCTTTTCCATCCTGGCCAGCCAGACCACGCCAGCCAGCGTGTACTGCGGCCACCACGCTGCCACGTAGGTCGCACAGTAGTATGGGCAGGCAGTCGGCAACCAGTGCGCTGCACGCCAAACCCGTATGGCGGGTAAAGGCTGCATCGGCGGGTATTTTGTCGGGCGTATCCGGTACCAGTTCCAGCACCTGTGTTCCATGCACCTGGTTCAGAAATACAGCTTTGGCTTTGAGTGTGCGTTGCAGGCGTACACGGTTGCTTTGTACCGCAGACGGATCGTCGCCAACATGGTCTCCCAGATTCAGGCTGTCGTAAGGAGGTGTCGAAACCCCACCGGCGCGTGTACTGCACACCGCACGCACGCCGGCTGGAGTCGGCCACTGCGGTATCAGGTAATCTGCCAATCCGGATTCGGGATAAGGGTGCATGGTGCTGGCATTTACAATGCTTGAATGGAAAAAATCCCCACTATAGGTATGGTATCGCTTGGTTGTCCCAAGGCCTTGACCGATTCGGAACTGATTCTCACGCAACTGAGCGTCCAAGGATACCGTACTTCCAAGACATTTCAGGGTGCCGATCTGGTGATTGTGAACACCTGTGGCTTCATTGACGATGCCATCAAGGAAAGCCTCGATACCATTGGGGAAGCCCTGAGCGAGAATGGTCGGGTCATCGTTACCGGCTGTCTGGGGGCTAAAACGGGTGAGGATGGCAATAATCTGGTGCGCCAGATGCACCCGAAAGTGCTGGCGGTTACTGGTCCGCACGCTACGCAGGAAGTCATGGACGCGGTGCACAAAAACCTGCCCAGACCGCACAATCCGTTTGTCGATCTGGTTCCCAATTCCTTTGGTGTTGCCGGTGTGAAATTGACCCCACGGCACTATGCCTATCTGAAAATCAGTGAGGGCTGCAATCATCATTGCACTTTTTGCATCATTCCCTCCATGCGGGGTGATCTGGTGTCCCGGCCTGTGGGCGATGTCCTGGCCGAGGCACGTGCCTTGTTCGAAGGTGGCGTCAAGGAATTGCTGATTGTCAGTCAGGATACTTCAGCCTATGGTGTGGATGTGCAGTACCGTACCGGCTTCTGGGACGGTCGTCCCATCAAGACACGCATGCTGGAACTGGTGCAGGCTCTGGGGGATATTGCCGCACCGTTTGGTGCCTGGGTGCGTCTGCATTACGTCTATCCCTACCCCAGCGTGGATGCAATTATCCCTCTCATGGCAACAGGCCACGTCCTGCCCTACCTGGATATCCCTTTGCAACACAGCCACCCCGATGTGCTGCGTCGCATGAAACGCCCTGCCAGCGGCGAAAAGCATCTGGAGCGCATCTTTCAATGGCGCCAGGAATGTCCCGAACTGGTCATCCGTAGCACTTTTATTGTCGGCTTTCCGGGTGAGACCGAAGAAGAATTCGCGCATTTGCTGGATTTTGTGCAAGCCGCGCAGATTGACCGTGCCGGTTGTTTTTCCTACAGTGCAGTGCCGGGTGCACAGGCCAATGCCTTACCTGGCATGCTGCCCATCGAAGTGCGCGAAGAGCGTCGGGCACGTTTTATGGCGGCAGCGGAGGATGTCTCGGTGGCTAAGCTGAAACAACGGATTGGCTCCCACATGCAGGTTGTGGTGGACTCGGCACCGGGTGCTGGTCGCAAGGGGGGTATTGGCCGCAGCTACGCAGACGCGCCCGAGATAGACGGCGTGGTGCATGTGCTGCCCAGTGAAAAAATCAGCAAAACCCTGAAAGTTGGCGAATTCACCCAGGTGCGGGTTGTGGCCACACAAGGGCACGATTTGGTTGCTGTGCCGCTGTGACAGGGCAATGGGGGTAATCAGCCATCAGAGCAGGGTGTTGCGGATCAGGCCCACGGCCAAGCCTTCGATTTCAAACGGTTCTTCCGGACTGACCACGATGGTTCGGTAGTCCGGATTTTCCGGTTGCAGTTCGATCTTGTCCTGGGTGCGTTGGAAACGTTTGACAGTGACTTCATCCCCCAGGCGGGCGACGACAATCTGGCCATTTTTGGCATCCCTGGCAATCTGGACTGCAATCAGATCACCATCCATAATCCCCGCATCGCGCATGGACATGCCGCGCACCTTTACCAGGTAGTCCGGTTGGCGCTGAAACAGGGTGTTTTCGATATAGTAGGTTCTTTCAATGTGCTCCTGGGCGAGAATCGGCGAACCGGCAGCCACCCGGCCAATCAAGGGCAGGGCGCGTTGTGTCAAACCTGCAAGGTTGCTGGCCAAGTGGCCAAAGCGGGTTTCGTTGATGGCTTGCAGTGCATCGCCTTTGAGCCGGATGCCGCGCGACGTACCGCCCACCAGTTCGATGGCCCCTTTCTTGGCCAATGCCTGCAGATGTTCTTCCGCTGCGTTGGGTGATTTGAAGCCGAGTGTGCTGGCGATCTCGGCCCGGGTGGGAGGGGCGCCGGTGCGCGCGACGGCGCTTTGGATCAGATCCAGGATTTGTTGCTGCCGTGCAGTGAGTTTGCGACCTTCGAACATGCTGGACTCCTCGTGGCTTTGCATAAAGTGCTGTATTTTTAACCAGTTTTATGCTGCTCGCAAGCGCAAGGGGTGAAAAATGTCAAAAAAAATAGTGTTTTTGGGTACGGGCGGCACGATTGCTGGTACCGCTGCCAGTGCGGTGGACAATGTTGGCTATACCGCTGCACAGTTGAACGTGGACCAATTACTGGTCTGCATACCCGCCTTACCAGATACGCTGGGGGAATGCACAGCGGTATTTGAACAGGTCATGCAAATCGATAGCAAGGATATGGGCTGGCCCCAGTGGCTTGCGCTGGTGCGGCGTGTTTGCCACTACCTGACCATGCCGGATGTGGCCGCCATCGTGGTGACGCATGGAACCGATACGCTGGAGGAGACAGCATTTTTCTTGTCCCAGGTGCTGCCACGGGATGGTCTGGCGTGCAAATCCGTCGTGCTTACCTGTGCCATGCGCCCGGCATCTTCGTTGGCCGCTGATGGCCCGCAAAACTTGCTGGATGCGGTGGTTGTGGCGCGTTCCCAGGCAGCGCACGGTGTTCTGGTGGTGTGCGCCGGTGGTGTACACGCGGCCCACGCGGTGCAAAAGGTTCATCCTTACCGTTTGAATGCTTTTGATTCGGGGGATGCTGCTGCCTTGGCTTATGTGGAAGAGGGGGCTGTGCGTTGGGTGCAGCGCTGTCCGCAGTCGGATCGGAATACGGCATTTACCCCGGAACTGCTGGAGCGTTGGTCACAAGGTCCCTGGCCAAGGGTTGAGATTGTCATGAATTATGTTGGTGCTACCGGTGCTACGGTGCGTGCTTTGTGTGTTGAACCATCCGACTCCAGCCCGGCAGTTCAGGGCATTGTGGTGGCCGGAACCGGTAATGGTACGTTGCACCACGACCTGGAAGCAGCCTTATGGCAAGCGCAACGCCAGGGTGTCAAGGTGGTGCGCGCCACCCGCTGCCCGCAGGGGTGTGTGGTTCCCGGCGCAGGTTCTGACGCAGCGCTTCCCCACGCGCAAGGTTTGTCTGCGGTCAAGGCGCGTATTGCCCTGATGCTGGATATCATGGCGACTATGGCGACAAGCCTCAAAACAGCTCGACATCACCCACCTTGATGTCTGACTTCAGCAATCCGAGGCGCACCAGATCGGCTTCGCTGCACACCTGGTTGCGTCCGTGGTGTTTGGCATAGTAGACCGCCTGGTCAGCCCGTTCGCAGGCACCACTGGGCAAGTCGCCAGGCAGAATTTGTGTCAAACCAATACTGGCAGTAATTCGGCCAGCCTGGGGGAAGTCGAATTCAGCCATGTTGATGCGAAAACGTTCGGCAGCAGCCACTGCTGCGTCGTGGTCGGCGCAGCGTAGTACCACCACAAACTCTTCGCCGCCAAAACGGTAAACCCGATCTGATACACGAAAGGACCTTTTGAGAATGCGTGCTACCAGTAGCAGAACTTCATCGCCAATCAAATGCCCATAGGTGTCGTTGACCTGTTTGAAGTGGTCAATGTCGATCATTGCAAGCCAGAAACTGCTGTCGGGTACCGGCGTGCGCAGATCATCTTTTTCAGAAAGCGGTTCGGTGGATTCAGCCGATGGCATGATCTTGTAAAACAGGTCGTCAAAAGGTTTGCGGTTCCAAAGGCCAGTGAGGGCGTCACATTCGCTGTAGTCCAGCAAGTCCAGCATGTTGCTGTGCAGCGTCAACAATTGTGTGGCTGCCGTGATGTCGGATTCCTGCAAAGCGTGTTCGGAGTGCAGTTCTGCCACGCCCCACGGGGTTGCTCCGGCTGACAGCATCATGGGAAATCGTGTGAGGTGGCGTGCTTGCAAGGTGCTGGGAGGGGTGCGTACCATCATGATCCGATCCAGACACAACAAGCGCTCTGGATTGCTGGCATCGGGCAGCATCGAATCCAGATCCATCCGTAGAAAGTCCGACAGGAATCGTACCCCCGACCCCTTGATGATCTGTGTCAGTGGCAGCCAGTAGCGCTGGCCACCATCCTGGACCAGATTGTAAATTTCAACCTGACAGACATCCGTTGTCTCTGACAACGCAAGCGTGATGCTGCTCAACAAGTCATCGCGTTTGCGCAGGCCACTGAGGAGAATCAGATGTTCAATAAGACGCGCCGAACGAATCAAAGCAAAATTTTCCATAAGACTCAATTAAACAACAAGCGTGCTCGGCAACGTCCAAAAGGCTCCGGTAACACTGTGTGTTCAGAGATGTGAATGGTGTATTCTCGCCTAGCTGCCATTTTTTCATGTCATGTGGTTGTGTCCGTTATAAAAATATTGCACTAGAGGGGAAGTATGAACGTTTTTGGCATCGGTTTTTTCCTGGCAATGGAAAATTCTTCTGATTCACACAAGGCGCGTAACGTGATACGCACCGTTTATTTCATTTTGAGCTTCTTGTTACTGGGGTGGCTGAGTTCGGGGCAGCTTTTTGCACAAACAACCGAGCGTTTGCCGTGTGACTCCTGTCGTTTCCAGGTCAACAGTCTGGACGAACCATTCAAGCTCAGTGGTAACTGGCTATTCACGCGCGATGACAGTCCGCGCAACAATGATATTGATCTTGACACCAGCGCGTGGACTGTCGTCAAGGCGCCCGGACCATGGAAGAAAGCCTATGACGATGGCAAGAAATTTACTGTTGGGTGGTATCGCGCCAACTTTGAATTTGCCCCGGATCTGATGGGGCAGGAGGTGGTGTTGCTTGCCGATGCCTATATGAGCCGGGTTGCAGTCTTTGTCGATGGCCAGGAAGTCTTTCGTCGCCCCGGCAATATCAATATTGAGCGCTACTACTCCGTGCAACCGATTCCAGTTCGTTTCACGATTACCCATCCGCGCCATGTTGTTGCCATTCGGGTGGAAACCCCGATGATGCTGGGTGTGTACCAACTGCCGTTTGAATTGCACAAGTACGATGTGCACGATACCAGTTTTGCCTGGTACCAGTTCTGGGGGGGCGAATTGCGTGCGATTGTGGCTGCGGTTGCGCTGGTTTTTGGATTGTTTTTCCTGCTGGTGTACGTTAAAACCAGATACCCTTTGTATCTGGTGGCGTTCTCCGGTACGGCCATGATCTCCCCTTTCTTTGCGGCACCTTCGGACATTTTTTTGAAGGTGTTCGATCCTGAACCCTTGCTCTATCTGCATTATTTCGGGCTTTATGGATCGATGTTTTTTTATTTGTTCTGCCAGTTCTTTTATAAATTCACCCCCAGATTCAACTGGATATACGGGGGTGTTTTTGCCGCTGCAGCCCTGCTCATGGGGTCGATGGCCGTGGTGCCGAATGTAGAACTGTTTCAGAAATTTCGTCCGATCTATTTGGTTATGACGATTATTCCAATAATCACCGCAATCTACACGACATGGCAGGGTGTGAGGCTGAAACAACCCGGCTCTTTGTTTCTGTTTCTGGGTATGGTGTTTTTTGTTGGCACTGCCACCAACGATCTTTTACTGGCACTTGGGAAAATCGAGTCGGTAGCCATGCTGTTTACCGGTGTGGGTGTGTTCACTGGAGCCATGTTGTATGTTGCAAGCCAGATTTTTGCCAACACATTCCTACAAAACAAGCAATTGGCCCACAGCCTGCGAGGGATGAACGAAGAACTGGAAAACCTGGTCACGCAACGCACCTTGCAACTCAAGAAAAAGCAGCAGGATATAGAGGCCATGTTGCATAACTTGCCGCAGGGCGTGTTAGTGGTAACTGCCGACGGGTCGATACACGGCGAATACTCGGTTTATCTGGAGGCGCTATTTGAGACCAGGGAAATTGCCGGGCGGCAGATGATGGCGCTGATTTTTTCCAATACCAATCTGGGTGCAGATATTCTGGCGCAGGTGGATGCCGTGGTGGGTGCATGTATTGGTGAAGACCGGATGAATTTTGATTTCAATGCGCATTTGATGGTCCGGGAGTTTGACAAGCAAATGCCCAGCGGACTCTCCAAATCATTGGAACTGGTCTGGTCGCCGATTTGCAATGAGGATGATGTTTGCGAGCGCTTGATGGTCTGTATGCGCGATGTGACCCGTCTCAAGGCACTGGTGGCTGAAGCGGATAAACAAAAGCGTGAGCTGGAAATGATTGGCCAAATCCTTGCGGTTAACCAGGACAAGTTCCATGAGTTTGTCGATAGTGCCAGTGGTTTTATTCGCGAGAACGAAACGCTGATTAAAAACACCCATGGTAAAGATCCGAACGTTATTGGCCTGCTGTTTCGCAACATGCACACCATCAAGGGCAATGCGCGTACTTACGGTCTGCGTTTGTTGACCAATACGGTGCACGAGGCCGAACAGACCTACGATGACATGCGCAAGCATGAGCATGTGCAGTGGGACCAGGCTAAATTGTTGTACCAGTTGCAGCAGGCTTACGAAGCCTTGCAGGAGTACGTCCGGCTCAACGAGGGCAAACTGGGCCGCCGGGGGCCGGGGCGCCGTGGCAGCGTGGACAAGTTCCTGATGGTGCAGCGCGACCAGGTGCATGAGATGCTGACGCACATGGAGAGCGTGGATACCAGCAACCCTTTGCTGCTGAGCGATGTGTTCCGGCGTATCCGCCAGATGTTGCGTCTGATTGGCACCGAACAGCTGGCGGTCATGCTCGCCGGGGTCATCGACTCCCTGCCTTCGCTGGCGCAGGAGCTTGGCAAAGAACCCCCGCAGGTCAGCGTCATCGACAACGGTATTGTGGTCAAGACCCAGATCGCCGATTTGCTGCGCAACGTGTTCATGCATCTGCTGCGCAACTCCATGGACCATGGCATCGAAAGTGCCCAGCAGCGCCTGGATAGCGGCAAGCCAGCAGCAGGGCATATCCAGCTGGAGCTTTCGCTGGCTGATGGGCAGCTGTGGATACGCTTGCGCGACGATGGCAAAGGTCTGGCATTGGGCGTGATCCGGCGCAAGGCGATTGAAAAGGGGATCATCAAGGAAGAGCAGGATATGCCCGCGCAGGAGCTGGCGCAGCTGATCTTCGCCTCAGGATTTTCCACTGCGGAACAGGTCACGGAAGTCTCCGGGCGCGGCGTGGGCATGGATGCCGTCAAGGGCTTTCTCGAACGCGAGGGCGGAAGTATTGAACTGCGGCTGACGCAAGAGCCATCCTTGACTGAGTCAACACCGTTCGAGACGGTCATCAGCTTGCCTGACAAGTTCGCGGTGCAAAGTGTCTGATGTGCGCGTGGTGCTGGCTTTTGCCTGCACCCTTCATTTTTGCGTTGGCGCACTGGTCGGTCTTTCCGTTGATGAGGCGCACTACGCGCTGTACGCAACGCATCTCGATTGGAGCTATTTTGACCATCCGCCCCTGGTAGGCTGGGTGCAATGGCCACTGGTAGCACTGCATGCACCGACTGCCGTGTTGCGGCTGCTTCCCGAGCTGCTCTGGCTGGCGACTGCCGTTTTGGTGTATGCCGTCGCCGAGCGCTTGCAAGCCAGCAATCGTGACAGTGGCACCTTGGCCACGTCCCGAGCGGGTTATTGGGCGGTGCTGGTGTTTGCATTGGCGCCCTTGTTCCACGTATTGGGTATAGGGTTGTTGCCCGATACCTTGCTGGTATTTTTTACAGCAGCACTGATGTGGTTGACGCAAAGGCTGATGGAGCCGACGGCTTTGCACCGTGCCTGGCTCTGGCTGGCTGTGGGGCTGGTGCTGGGCTTTGCGGGTTTGAGCAAATACACCGCTATCTTGCAGGCATTGGCTTTTGGCGGCTGTCTGCTGCTGGTGCATGGTCGTGCGCTGGTGTCGCAACGCTGGCTGTGGTGGAGTGTGCTGATTGCGGTGTTGTTGGTCACTCCGGTGGTGTATTGGAACTATGGGCAGGATTGGATTTCCTTCACCTATCAGGCACGGCATGGGGCAGGGGGGGATTGGCAGTGGGTGCATGTGTTGCGGTTTGTCCTATTGCAGCTCCTGGTGTATGGGCCTTTGCTGCTGTGGGGATTTGCGGGTGTGTTTCGCTGCTTTGGGCAGACTGGTCAGGCTGGGCGGGCCTTGGCGCTCTTTTTTTTGATACCTTTTCCGGTTTTTGCCGCCCTGTCCGGTGGCGGCAGCAGCCTGCCGCACTGGACGGCGCCGGCCTGGGTGGCACTGGCCCCGTTTGCCGGACTCGCTTTGGCAGACACGGTACACAAGGGGTGGCGTGCGTTGAGAACGGCCTTGGCATGGGTGCAGGGCCTGATAAGCGTGGCTGCCTTGGGCTTGATGCTGACGGCTGGTTGGCCATTTTCCTGGTCTTTTGCCAATCCGTTTGCCGACGTGCATGGCTGGGATCAGGCTGGCGCGCGCGCCCTTGCATTGGCTGCGCAGCATGGTTTGACGGGTGTGGGGGTGCAAAACTGGACGCTGGCCAGTCGTCTGGGGTGGTATGCACGCCCCTTGCCGGTGTATGTTTTGCAGGACCGCTTTGACCAGTTTGATCTGTGGGCGGGTGATCTACCGCCAGGGGGCAGCACGCTGTTGGTGGATTGGTCGCAGATGTCCTACACAGTGCCATTGGGATCACATGGATTTGGCACCTGTACGTTATTGGATACGCAAGCGGTGGCGCGGCTGGGCGTGGAGGTGGCCACATTCCGCTTCTACGCTTGCCACAACTGGTCCGGTGCGCCGCAACCCATACCCCAGGGCAAGGTTTGATGTCAATTTTTTCTCCATCCACCACTACCATTGCGCGCTGGGTCTGGTGTTTGCCACCTTTGTTGCTGGTATTGGGTGCGCCGCTGTGGCTGCATACCTTTGAACCGGCCATGTTCCTGGCGATCAATGTCTTCTGCACCCCGGTGGCGGCGCCGGTGTGGACGGGGTTGTCTCTTTTAGGCAACGCATGGGGCATACTGGGTGTGACTGCGCCGCTACTGGTATTGGCGCCACGCCTGTTGTGGGCCTGGTTGTGTGCGGCGCCTTTTGCCATTGTTTTTGCCCGTGTTGGCAAGGCCTTGATCTTCAGTCCGCGTCCGGCGGCTGTGGTGGACAACGCCCATATGCGCATCATTGGCGAAACCCTGCATAACGTTTCCATGCCTTCCGGGCACACGCTGACGGCCTTTGCGGTGGCCTCGGCAATTTACTTTGCCCTGCCGCCAAAGGGACGCCGACGCCACCTCTGGCTGTTTGTTCTGGCGGCTGGAACGGGCTTGTCGCGTATCGCCGTTGGCGCCCATTGGCCGGGCGATGTGGCCGTGGGGCTATGCCTGGGCTTGTTCGCTGGCATGCTGGGCAACTGTTTGCTGGTGCGTATGGGGGAGGCCCATATGCAGCCGACGGCCTGGAGTTTGCGTCTGCTTGCTGTGGTGGTGCTGATCGCCGGGGGTGTGCTGTTGCTGGAAGTGCAGGACTTTGAGGAAAACCGGCATGTGCAATATGCGCTGGTACTGGTGGTAGCAAGCTCGTTGGCTTGTTTTGTGCGCCAGAACTGGGTAGTCATCAGGAAAAACCATGGAACACATTCCTGACTGGATCGACACCCATTGCCACCTGGATGCCAGCGAATTCGACCCGGATCGCCAGGCGGTACGCTCGCGCGCCCGTGCGGCTGGTGTGCTGCATTGTGTGCTTCCCGCCGTGGCTGTGGCCAACTTTGAATCCGTGCGCGCCATGGCCCATGCCGGTGGGGATAGCTACTGCCTGGGCATTCACCCTTTGTATACCAGGCATGCCGCTGTGGAACACCTTCAGACCCTGCAGCAGGCCCTGGAGGTCCACTGTGCGGATGCCAGGCTGGTGGCGGTGGGGGAGGTGGGGCTGGATTATTTTGTTCCCGAGCTGCTCCAGGCGCCCTTGCGAGAGCGGCAAGAGGATTTTTTTGACGCGCAGGTCAAGTTGGCGCAGCGTTTCGATCTGCCATTGGTGCTGCATGTACGCCGGTCCGTGGACCGGGTGTTGCAGGCTTTGCGCCAGGTGGCGCGAACCGGGCATAGATGGTCGGGAATAGCACACGCCTTCAATGGCAGTGCGGTGCAGGCGCAGGAATTTATCAAGCTGGGTTTCAAACTGGGGTTTGGTGGGGCCGTCACGTTTGAGCGTGCGTCGCGTCTACGCCACCTGGCGCAATCCCTGCCACTGGACGCCATCGTTCTGGAAACCGACGCGCCCGACATTCCGCCGCAATGGCGCTATGTCAACATGCAGGAACGAAATGAGGGGAGCATGCAGGGCCGCAACGAACCAGCAGAGTTGCCGCACATTGCCACCGTAGTGGCTGGGCTGCGCGGCATCACGGTCGAGGCTCTGGCGAAGGCTACGTGTGAGAACGCATGCCAGGCTTTGCCCCGCCTGGGGGCTTTGCTGGCATAGCTTTAATGGCTTTACCGCAGGGCATCGTGTACGGATTGCACGCGGCGGACCCAGGGTTTGTTGACGCGCAGGTTTGCCGGTAGCTCGTCAATGGCGGCGCGGGCCTGGGCTACATCGTCAAAAATCCCGTAGAACAGGTTGTAACGCTCACGCGCTTCACGTTGCGTGACCGAATATGCCAATCCGATCTCGGCGAACTGGCCTTCGCTGCTGGCGATGAACTTGGTCATCTCCGCAGGGTCGTCGGCACTGAGCAGTTGCACGGTGTAGGCTTTCGGGTTTTGTGCCAGTAACCAGCGGCTGTCATGGGCCGGGAAACTACTGGGGTCGCCAACGGCTGCCGCCAGTGTGGCAGCGCGCAGGGTTTGCACCGACTTGCCGAGGTCGTTGTAGCTGTTTTCCAGATGCACAACCTGACCCGATAGTGCGCTTATCTTCGTTTCTTGCGCCGTGAGCTTCGCTTCCTGGGCAATGGACGCTTCCTTGAGTGCAGTCAACTCGTTGATCTGGGTGTCCACCTGGGCGCCGACGATATCGACTTGCCGATCCAGTTGTGCAACCGACTGGCTGGTGCTGGCCGGTGCAAAGGCGGGTGCCCATTTGACCAGTGCAAAGCCCGCTACGCTCAGCGCCAGCACGGCCAGCATGGCGCCGTGGGTTTTCTTGAAGCGGGAATGTGTCTGGGCGGTTGTGGTTGCAAGTTCAGTGGATACGTGCTGGACATTCTGGTCGATACGCTGCGTTTCGATGCGCAGGCCATCCACGCTGCTGCGCAGCTTCTGGAGTTCGGCATAGTGTGATTGCTGCAGGGCATGCAGCTCATCGACGAGAGTTTGCACTTTCTGGAATTCGGCATAGCGCTCGTTTTGCAGGGCACGCAAGCCCGCAATCTGTGTCTGGAGGACGGCGTGCTGGTTTTCTGCCTGTTCGCGCACCACTTCAATGCGGCTGCGGTTGCCGCGTGTGGCGGTATCGAGCAACTCTTGTGCGGCGTTGAACTGGTCCAGGCGCGTGCTTTGTTCACGGATGATGCGTTCTTGCGTTTCCAGCAGTCCATTGAGGGCGGTAATGCGCGTGTCGAGTGCGCTGATGTTGCCATCGAGTGTGCTGTGCAGGTCTGTCAGCTGCCCTTGCCACTGGGTATTATTTTCGTTGAGCCGGATTTCCAGGTCATTTTGTAGCGTTTGCACGCTTTGGCTGGTGCTGGTTTCCAGGGCGGTAAATGCTTGCCTTTGTTGTTGCAAGTCGGCGTGCAGCTGCTGCAATTGTTCAGAGACAGCAGAGCCGTTTTGCCGGATGTTTTCCAGTTCGGCGTCTATTTTTTCGCTGTTTTCGGCATAACGCGCCGTCAGTTCATCATAATTTTTCAGAACCGATGCCAGGGTGGCATTGATTTCCTTGGGGGTGACGCTGGATTGGTTTTTTTGTGTGAATTCCAGCAGCAAGGCCATCTGGGGTTCAATTTTGGGTTCAGCTTCAGGCGCTAATGCAGGAGCAGGAGCAGGAGCAGGTGCAACAGGTTCGTCTACAGGGCTCATCAGTACTGCGGTGTTCATGGGTTACCTCTCGTTCGAATCAACGGTGCACAAACGTGTACACCTCGTTGCGCAAGAAGAACCACCAAGCGGATGCGTATGTGTTCCCATGCGCTGGGCGAATTGGACTCCATTCACCAGAATATGGTTAGAGTAGACAGGCTAAACGATAGGGTTTGCAACACTTTCATAGAATGCGCAGTGTGCACAGCCAGCACGACTGGTCGTTTTTCAACTATTGAGGGTTTCATTTCTATGCCAACCATTATTCACCGTGACTCGAAAGCGTGGCAGATGCAGGTCTGGATATCTTTCCTGATCGCAGCGTTTCTGTGCGCTGTGGGTTTATCCTTCCTGCCGGGCACCGATATTGACCGGGCCTTCATGTTCATGGGCTATCTGTTTTGCCTGTCCATGGTCTTTGTTTTGTCCAAATACCTGCGTGACGCACAGAAAAGTGCCGAGCAAAATGACCGCAAGGATGACACACCGATGTTTCAGCTGGTTGTCTGGGGCGGTTTTCTGTTGGCGATGACGCTCACCGGCTGGGGCCTGGTGCGCATGGAAATCAACGAAACGTACAAGGCATTTCTGGGCGTAAGCTGGCTCTACCTCATCACCTGTAGCTTTACACTGGCAAAAACCCTGCGTGACCGGCACGAGGCCGATTTGAGCGAAGCTGCACTGGCAGCGTCTGCGCGTTCTGCCCGCGCGTCGGCGCAACCTGCTGCCAGGAATGCGGATATGAACCAGGCTTGAACCAACCATAAGGGGACCATTATGAAAATCACTTTTGCTGCTTGCTGGATTGCGGGTACCTTGCTGCTGGGAGCCAGCATTCCAGCGCGTGCCCAGTCGGAACTGAGTGCCTTGTCGGCCTTGCCCGTGGCCTCTGTGGTGGTGGGCGCCAGCGCTGCCGCCGGGGCGGTCGTTGCCATACCCGTGGTGTTGTCTACCGCCGGTGCGGTGCTGGTCATCAAGGCGGTGGAAAAAACGGCGCGTGGCACGCTGTACGTGCTGGAGCGGGCCTCGGATGGTGCCCAGGCCAGTATTGAAATCGTTGGCAAGGGTGTCGCGGGTGCCTCCATGGTGGTCGGGGCTTCGGTGGTTGTCAGTGTGGTTGCTGCCGGTGTGATCCTGTCCGCTGCGGGCGAAGCGGTTGCCTTTATTCCGAATGCCCTGGGGCGGGCGTTGCTGCACAACGAACGGCTGACGCGGTAGAAGAACAGGAGTCTGAGAGTATGCGTATCCCCAAAAAACTGGCGTCGGCATGGTTGCTGTTGTGTTCGGTGTGCCTATCGACACCCGCACTGGCGGGCCGTTCGTGTGACGGCAAGAAAGTGACTGCGCAAATCATGGAGCGTGGTTTGACCCTGGCCGAAAAAACGCTGAATTCGCTGAACGCCAGCGGCCATAAAGTGGTATTTTTAGCCCGCGCCGGGCAGGACCTGAGCAAATACGGCGTGCGTTATTCGCATCTGGGCCTTGCCTACCAGGTTGATGACGGGCAGGGAGGGCTTACCTGGCGGGTGTTGCATAAGCTCAATGAATGCGGCACCAGCCACTCGGCGATTTACCGCCAGGGTCTGGGCGATTTCTTTCTCGATGATTTGTGGAAATACGAAGCGGTCTGGCTGGCACCCTCGCCACAGGTGCAGGAGAACGTGTTGCAGCTGTTGCAAGACCCGGCTCGGGCCATCGGCATGCACCACAGACCGTATAGCATTGTCAGTTACTACCGGGGACTGAAATACCAGCAGTCCAACCAGTGGGCCATCGAGACCCTGGCTGCGGCGATGGAGCCCGATGTCACCTCGCGGGAAAAGGCGCAGGAGTGGCTGAACATCAAGGGTTACCAGCCCACAACCCTGGCGCTGGGCATGCTCACGCGCCTGGGCGCGCGCGTGACGGAGGCCAACGTGGCTTTTGATGACCATCCGAACGAAAAACGATTCACGGATCGCATCGAGACGGTCACGGTGGATTCGGTTTTCTCCTGGCTGCTGGGGTCGAAACTCATCAGTCCGGGGACGCGGCCCACGCTGGTCCGGTTTTGAGCATGTGCTTCAACTCTCTTTTTGATAGCTGCCCCCGCTTGTCCCACGGGGGCTACGGGCTGATTTGATGCCTGATTTGGGGTCAAATCGAGGCTAAAAACGTGCCATCGGGGCTTGCAGGAGGGGTTTGTCGTGCGATTTTTGCATTTGTAATATCATCGGCGATATGAAACTTCAGCGTGTGGTGTTGGATACCAATGTGTTGGCGGCGGTGGCGTGTAGCCGCAACGGTGCAGCGTTTGCCTTGCTGGATGCTTTGCGCGCCAATCAGTTTTGCATGCTGGCTTCGGTTCCCTTGTTTTTGGAATACGAAGCGGTGTTGAAGCGGCCCGAGCGGTTGGCCCAGGGGCAGCGCAGTGTGGTCAGCGTGGATGCCTTTCTGGATGCTCTGGTGTTGCGGGTTGAGCCGGTTCATCTGTATTACCTCTGGCGCCCACAACTGCGTGACGCAGCGGATGAGATGGTGCTGGAGACGGCACTCAACGGTCGGGCTGGAGCGCTGGTGACTTTTAATGGGGGCGACTTTGAAGCCGCCCGGAAATTCGCGCTGCCGGTGCTCACCCCGGTGGAGTTCTTGCAACAGTTAAACCAAGGGGAAATGTGATGTCCAGCTACGCTTTGCGGGTGCCCGAGTCGCTGTTTGCCTACGCCCGCCTGGTGGCGGCGGAGGAAAAAGTGTCGATGAACCAGTTTTTTGTGACCGCCATCGCCGAAAAAGTCTCGGCCTTGAAAACCGAGTCGTATTTCAAGGAGCGTGCAGCGCGCGGTGATCTGGCTGGTTTTGATGCCTGGCTTGCCCAGAGCCCCGATGCGCCACCCATGCCGGGTGACGAGCTGGCTACAGGCTGATGCGCCCCTTGCGCCCCTTGCCGCCTTTTTTGGGTTTTTCGGGGTGCTGGGGGGCAGGTTCTTGTTACTACGTTTTCAGTAGCTGTCCCCGCTTGTCCCACGGGGGCTACAGGCTGATTTGATGCCTGATTTGGGGCCAAATCGAGGCTAAAAACGTGCCACGGAGGCTTGTGGGGAGCATTTGCGGTGCGGTTTTGGTGTTTTTCATATCACGGGTGATATGAATTTCGGCAAGCGCGTCCCTAAGCCGTTGCGCTTGCCTCTTTATTTTCTTTATGCATGTCCGGGCTGAAGCGCAGAAAGAAACGGGCTCCTCCCGTGGTTCCTGTGGTTCCTGTGGCATGGGTGTTCGCATTCAGTACGCCGCCAATTTGCTGTGCCAGGGCATACGCCAGTTGCAGGCCCAGGGAGGACAGCTTCTCGGGCGCGAAGTCCGCAGGCAGACCGACGCCGTTGTCGCTGACGCACAGGTACAGGTAGGTCGGGTCGGACTCCAGGCGCAGTTCCACCTGAATTTCGCCGCTGCGTCCGTTGGGAAAGCCGTGTTTGAGGCTGTTGCTGATGAGCTCATTCACCAATAGGCCGCATGGTGTGGCCTGGTCCATGCTCACAGCCGTGTGGCCCAGGTTCAGTTGCAAGCGCACAGCACCGCGTGTGACGTTCTGGCTGCGAAATGCCTGGGTTGCCAGTTCACCCAGATAGACACCCAGATCGACCGAAGCAAAGGTGCCCGAGCGGTATAAAAACTCGTGCAACAAGGCCATGGAGCGGATGCGGCCCTGCATCTCGCCCAGCACGTCCTTGGTCTGCGGGTGCGGGCTGCGCCGACTTTCCATATTCAGCAAGCTGGTGACGATTTGCAGGTTGTTCTTGACGCGGTGGTGCACTTCGTTGAGCAGCGCGGTTTTTTCCGCCACCATGTCGCGCAATGCCTGATCGGCGGCTTTTTTTGCGCTGATGTCGGTAATTTCCGCCACCAGGAATTCGGGTGAGCCTTCGTAGGCGCGCAGCAGCGAGACGCCCAATCGGCACCAGATCAGGGAACCGCTGCTTTGCACAAAACGCATATTGGTCTGGAAGGCGTGCGTTTGGCCGGCGACCAGTTGCAGCCACTGTTCCACGCTGGCCGCATAGTCGTCGTTCTGGCTGAGGTCTTGCAGGTTCATGGTCAGCAAGGTATCCGCGCTGTGGCCGAGCAGGTCGCACAAGGCGCGGTTCACCTTGAGCCACTGGCCCATGGGTGAGAGCAGCGCCATGCCGACCCTGGCGTTTTCGAAAGCGGCAGACAAGCGGATTTCGCTCTCGCGTAGCGCGATTTCCGCCCTTTTGCGCTCCGTGATGTCTTCGCTGATGCCCACCAGGATGCTGGGCTGGTTCTTTGCATCCCGCACGACGATCTTGCGGGTGTGAATGATCCGTTTTCCCTGCTGGTAGGTGACTTCGCGCGGCGGGATGTCCAGTACGCCGGGGCTGCGACTGGCTTGCAGATCGGTTTGGGCAAAATACCCGGCTTGCTCTTGGGGAAACACCTCCTGGTCACGTTTGCCAATACAGTCCTGTGCCGGCAGACCAAAGAGCTGCTCGCAAGCCTGGTTCCAGATGGAATAGGTATAGCCCTGGGCGATATCCTTGCCAAAAACCGCCACCGGCAGGGTTTGCAAAATCGTGGCCAAGGTTTTTTCGCTGCGTTGCAGATTGCTCTGGAGCTCGTCCCGGCTGCGGATGATGAGTGCCAGGCTCATGCCGACGCACATGGCAATCGAGACAAATGTCCAGAAATGGATGGAGTGGGAACGCATGAAGTCGTGCGCATATCCTCCTGCGCCGCTGGCAGCACCTGCGAGCGCCTGAATGGCGGTCAGCAAGATGATGGCCAGAACGCCGTGGCGGCCAAAACGCAAGGCACTCCAGACAACAAAAATGTAAATCCAGTGGTCTTCGACCATATCCCCCAGGGATGCGTTGAGCCAGCCCAGAAAAACCACTTGCCCACACAAAAAACTCAAGCCAAAGCAAAACAGGGCTTCGATCCATTGCCGGGGTTGGCGTAGCGTGATGCGTGGAGTCTGTTGCCAGACCAGAATGGTCGGCGCCAGCAGCAGTACGCCCAGTAAATCCCCTTGCCACCAGACCAGTACCGTTTCCCGATACGACTGGCTCGCGGGCATGGAGCTGAAAAGCCATAACAAGGCGGGTCCAGCCAGTGCGGTGAGTGTGCAGCAGGCAATGCCCACCGCCAGCAGCAAGGCAAAGTCGCGTGGGTACAGCAAGCGCAGGTCAAAGCGGGTGTGCTGCTGCAAAATCCAGGCGCACAGCAGCATGCCCAGCACTTGCGACGCCCCCAGGGCCATCGCCAGTGCCAGGGAGGTGCCCGATAGCACATTGCCCAGCGTGGCGCCAAGCAAAGCCCATGGCAGGAAGCGTGCTCCTTTCAGGAGGAACAGGGCCAGCGCCAGGCCGGTTGGAAAATAGACAAAGCAGGCGACTGCGTCGATGGAGAACCAGTAGGTCGAAATCCTGAGAAGTGCGGCATAGACCAGTGCAAATGCCAGCATCGCCAGGGCATCGGATCGGGGTGCTATCGTATGCATAGCTGTATTCGCACTATGCACGAGCCCTATGGCCGTATTTCATCTAGTTCGGACGCGGGGATTGGGCGACCGAAATAGTAACCTTGAAACGCATCACAGCCCAGTTCAGCCAGAAAGTCGCGTTGCTGTGCGGTTTCCACCCCCTCGGCGATGACCTTGAGGCCCAGGCTATGCCCTAAGGCCAGCACGGTACGGGCGATGACGGCATCGCTGGCATCCGTCAGAATATCGCGCACAAAGGACTGGTCAATTTTCAACTGTGCCAGCGGCAGGCGCTTGAGGTAGGTCAGGGACGAGTAGCCCGTGCCAAAGTCATCCAGCGAAAAACTGACGCCCCGGGATTTGATGGCATTCATCTTGGCGATGGTTTCCTCCACGTCCTTGACCAGCATGCTTTCGGTCAGTTCCAGTTTGAGCAGCCTGGGGTTGGCGCCGGTTTTATGCAAAGCCGCATCGACCCGGCTGACAAAATCGGCTTGGGCGAACTGCAGCGCACTGACGTTGACGGCCACGCTCCAGTGGGCGCGGCGCGGGTCGCCGGACCAGGCCACCAACTGGGCGCAGGCGGCTTCCAGAACCCATTGGCCCAGCGGCAGAATCAAGCCGGTCTCTTCGGCCAGCGGAATAAATCGGCCTGGGGGTACCATGCCGTGCTGGGCGTGGTTCCAGCGTACCAGCGCCTCCACGCCTGCGACGGTGCCGTTGCCATCGACTTGCACCTGGTAGTGCAACAAAAACTCGTTTTCGGCCAGCCCCCGGCGCATCTCCTTTTCCAGTTTGGCGTGTGCGGCGGCGGCGGCCTGCATGGCGGGGTTGAAAAAACGGATGGTGTTGTGTCCTGCAGCCTTGGCCTGGTACATGGCGACATCGGCTTCTTTCATCAGCGCATCCATGCTTTCATGCCCATCCTTGAAGACAACAATGCCGACGCTGGCCGTGCAGGTGTGGGTATGCCCGTCCAGTGTGTAGATTTGCTCCAAGGCATGCAGCAGTTTGCTGGCGATGCCTTCCGACTGGGTGACCGCCTCGCGTTCCTGCGGACTCAGGGCTTCCAGTAGCACCACAAAATCATCCCCCCCGACACGGGCGACGCTGTCGCCTTCCCGCAAGCAGGCACTCAAGCGCCATGCCACCTGTTGCAGCAACACGTCGCCCATTTCGTGGCCCAGGTTGTCGTTGAGCTGTTTGAAATTGTCCAGGTCCAGAAACATCAGTGCGCCATGCTGGCCTGAACGTTGTGCGGACAGCATGGCCTGTTTGAGCCGGTCCAGGAGCAAGCGCCGGTTGGGCAAGCCGGTCAGCGGATCTGAATAGGCCAGGCGCCGGTTTTCCTCCATGTCCAGGTAGTGTTGCGTCATGTCGCGCACCAGGACAATGAAGGCGCGCCTGCCCTGGCGTGTGGTTTCGGACACCGACAGATTCACGGGGAACAGACTGCCGTTCCTGTGTTGTCCTTCGAGTTGGTGTGCTTGCGTGGCGGTGCGGGTGTCCAGCGAGGGAAGCAGCAGGCTGATATTGCGCCCCAGCATTTCTTCGGGTGCGAAGCCGAACATGGAGCTGGTAACCTTGTTGAAGGATTCGATGCAACCCTGTTCGCTGATGGTGATGACCGCATCGAGCATCTGGTCCAGAATGGTCTGGGTATGCTGCAATGCGTCGCGCAACTGCACTTCGGTGCGGTGTTTGTAGAGTGCCATCTCCAGTACCGTGCGCAACTCGCGCTCGGAATAGGGTTTGAGGATGTAGCCGTAGGGCTCACTCAGCAGCGCGCGTTCCAGCACCTCGTCGGCGGAATACGCAGTGACAAAAACCACCGGCAGCGTATGGTGCTGGCGTATGGTTTGCGCGGCGGTAATGCCGTCCACGGCGCCTGCGAGCTGTATGTCCATCAGTACCAGATCGGGACGCAGCCGGATGGCCAGTTCAATGGCCTGTTCGCCGCTGGTTGCCATGCCCACAGGTTCATAGCCCAGACCTTGCAACTGCATCTGGGTGTGCAGTGCAATCACGGTTTCGTCTTCAACGACGAGGATGCGGGATCTGGCGCGCATGGGTATTTTATTTATGGGGTCTTATTGCCGTTGGCCGTGCGCAATTGGTTCATTTCCTGATGGAGTGCGGCATTGAGCTGGTCATACATGTTCAGTTGCTCACTGAGTAGCCGCAGCCGACCACTAGTATGCCGTGCCAGGTAAACCATCAGTTTGAAAGCCACCCTGGGGTGTGCGCTGGCCATGAGTTCCAGCCCGGCATGCGACAAGCCCGCTGCCTGTACGCTGGTGATCGCCGTGCAACTGGCCGAACGCGGCTCGCCATCCAGCAGCGCCATTTCACCAATCAGGGAACCGGGGCCAATGACGGAAATGGCAACCCTGTCGGCACGACCAGAAGCCTCGGTGTCCACGGACACGTCCCCTTCCAGCAATAACAGCATATAGCTTGTTCGGGAACCTTCGCCTTCCAGGAGTAAAACGGAGCCTGGCGGGTAACGCACCCAGCGCATGTAGGTGACGATACACTGGGCCTCCTCTTGTTCCAGTGCAAAGCTGGCTCTGCTCTGGCATAAGAAATGGAGCGCTTTGGCAACCAACTCTGGCGATTCGGTCAGTGCAAGTGTTTTCAACATAATTTTTAATCAATAACAATATCAGGTGCGCAAACCAAGCCAAGGTTCAGCCAGCGCGGCGTCGCGCACCGACAAGGATAGAAGCTGTCCGGGTTTTGGCAATGAGAGTTCCAGCTGGAGCAAGCGACGATCCCTCGCCACGGTGGCCGTCAACTTTTTTGCTGGGCCCAGGTAGAGCTTCAGGTCGTCCAGCGTATGCAAACGCCACACGTCCTGGATGGTCGTGCCATGGGGTTTGACGGCCAGCCATTCATCCCCGCTGGCAAAACCGGCTGCCTCTGCGGCACTATCGCGCAAGACGTGGGTAATGACCACACCGCGCTCTTCCTTCACCCGCAGTCCCAGACGTTGTGCAATGGGGGCCGGTTCATATTTGATTTCAATGCCGTGCTGCTCCAGCAGGTTTTCCACGGGCAATTCGTTCGTGCCATGCACCCAGCGGGTGATTTCGCTGGCATAGGAGCGCGCACCCAATTCGGCCAGGACTTTGTGCAGATCATTTTCGGTCATCGGACCGCCCTCACAGCGTGTCCACAGGGCACGCATGACCGCGTCCAGTGTGCTGTGTCCCTCCAGGCGCAGGGTCAAGTCCAGGCATAGCGCCACCAGCGAGCCCTTGGCGTAGTAGCTGACCGTGGCGTTGGGCGTGTTTTCGTCTGGTCGGTAAAACTTGGTCCAGGCGTCAAAACTGGCCTGCGCAACACTCTGGAGCTTGCGCCCCGGAATCTGCGCCAGTTGGTTAATGGTTTTGGCGAGTTGTTTGAGATAGGTGGGGGTGTCGATCCGGTTTGCGCGCAGCAGCAACAGATCGTCGTAATAGCTGGTAAAACCCTCGAAAAACCACAGAAGCTGCGTGTAGTTTTCCTGGGAATAGTCGTAATGTGTCAATTCCGCCGGGCGCAGGCGTTTGACGTTCCAGGCGTGGAAGTATTCGTGGCTGATGAGGCCCAGCAGCGTGGTATAGGTCTGGCCTTCTTCGCCTGGCGTATCGTTGGATGTTTCCGCAAGCATTGGCAAATCCTGGCGTTTGCATACCAGGGCCGTCGAATTGCGGTGCTCCAGACCGCCATAGGCATTATCGACAGCATTGAGCATGAATACGTAGTTTTTAAACGGAATCACGCTCTTGCGCTTGCCAGTCGTGCGGTGTGCGCTATTATTTTTGATAATTTCCGGGTGCCAGAAACGGATTTCCGCTTCGCAAATGGCGCGCGTGTCGGTAATCAACCGTGCGCCATCGAAGCTGGCGCTGGCACCTGAGACGACGAAGCGGTGCGGGATGCCGTGCACGCTGAAGCTGGCGCTCCAGAAAGTGCCCATTTCCACCGGGCAGTCGAGCAGCGTGTCGTAATCCGGGGCGTGGTAGCAGCCAAAACCGCGTGGGTCAACCACTACAGCCTTGGCTGCGGTGGCTACGCACCAGTCTGCACGGTCCTTGTGCGGCACCAGCTCCAGGGTATGCGCTTGCGTAGTCTGGCCCTCGACACCCAGGAACAGACTGGTTCCGTTAAAGAAGCCCCGTGTGGCATCCAGCCAGGCGCTGCGCACCGAGTTATCGAACGCATACACCTCGTAGCGCACCAGCAGCTCCTGATCCGGCTGGCATTCGAGCAGCCAGCTGGTTTTGTCGATTTGCCGTATTGCAACCGGGTTTTTTCCCTGATGCGCCTGCAGGTTTTGCAGGTTCCTGGCGAATTCGCGCACCAGGTAACTCCCCGGAATCCAGACTGGCAGGCGCAATACCTGCTGGGCCGCTGGCCTGGCAATGTGCAGGCTGACGCCAAACAGGTGGGCGTGCAGGTTGGCAAGCGTTACGCGGTAGTGGATTGCTGCTGCTGCAACGCCCGCATCACGTTCAGCCTTTGACCTTTCAGCCTTTGACTTCTGCGAGCGCTTTTTCAAGTTGTTTGTCATCCACAGCACCTGGAATACGCTGGCCGTTGCTCAGGATAATGGTTGGCGTGCCGTTGATGCGGTAGTTGCGCCCGAGATCGACATTGCGCGCCAGCGCGGTGCTGTCGCAGCCAGCGGCGGCGCTGGAGGGCTGCTTGTCACGCAGCATCCAGTCCTGCCAGGCCTTGGCGGGTTCCTTGGCGCACCAGATGGCCTTGGACCTCTCGGCGGAGTCGGGTCCCAGAATCGGGTACAGGAACATGTAGACGGTCACGTTGTCGAGCTTTTGCAAATCACGTTCAAAGCGTTTGCAGTAACCGCAATTGGGGTCTTCAAACACCGCCAGTTTGCGCTTGCCCGTGCCGCGCACGATGGTGAAAGCGTCCTTGAAGGGCAAATCGTCAAACTTGACCGCCGAGAGCTTTTCCAGCCGTTCTTCGGTCAGGTTGCGCTTGGCCTGGGTGTCGATCAGGTTGCCCATGATCAGGTAGTTGGCCTGGGAATCGGTGTAGAAAATGTCACTGCCATTGACCCGGATTTCAAACAGTCCGGGAATGCCGGTCTTGGTGATTTCGTCAATCGTTTTAAGCTGGGGCAAGCGTTCCGGCAGGTTCTTGCGGATCACGGCTTCCTGGGCCATTGCGCTGGCGCCCAGAAGGGCCAGGACACCGCCCAGAAGGGCTTTACATGGTTTGGTATTCATAGTGGTGTTTTACCTTGGGTTGCGGGTTGGTTTTGCGTGCCCATGGCGCGCCGTGCAACCCATTGTTTAATCGGTCCGCTGCGTTCAAACTGGTTCAATCCCCAGTTGCGCAAAGCCTGCACGACCGGATGGGCGTTGGTGAACAATTGTTGCAAGGCATCGTTGGCCTGGCCCATGAGTGCAAACTCGGCCTTGCGGGTGCGTTCGTACTGGCGCAGCAGGTGGGGGTCGGCGACGCTGCGCCAGTAGGGCCGTTGGGCGAGTATGCGTGCCAGCTCGGCCACGTCGGCCAGTCCCATGTTCAGCCCCTGGCCAGCCAGGGGATGCACGGTGTGCGCCGCGTCCCCTGCCAGCACCCACGCCCCCTGTGCCGTTGTGCCGCTCCAGCGCCTGGCCAGTGCCTGCTGCAAGGGCCAGACCTTGCGTTCGGCCTGCAGATGCAAGGCACCCAGAGCGCCCTGGCTGGCGGCTTGCAGCGCTTCACAAAATTCTTCTACGGGTGCGGCTTGCAGCGTCTGGGCGCGCTGTGGACTGAGCGACCAGACAATGGCGCATTCACTGCCCTGTGCACCGCCCATGGGTAAGAATGCCAGAATTTCACCCTGGTTGAACCATTGTCGTGCAATCTGTGCATGGCCCTGGTCGCACTGCACGCGGCTGGCCAGCGCATACTGGTTGTAGGGCGTTGCGTCCCATTGCACACCCCACTCGTCGCGGCTGCTGCTATGGCGGCCTTCGCATACCACGGTAAGCGCTGCAGGGCGCGGGGTGTCGAACACTTCGATCAGTGGCTGAAAGCGCACCGCCTCGCCCAGGCGCTTTTCGAGTGCGGGGACATCGACAATCCAGTTCAGCGCTGCGACTCCCGTCTCGGCAGCGTTGAAAACGACAGAGCCACCGACACCGTCATGCACCTGCATGGACAGCACGGCGGTGCAGCCCTGTTCATCCGGCCAGCAGCGCACCGCCTCCAGCAGTCCACGCGACGCCTGGTTCAGGGCGTAAGCGCGTACATCGGATGAATCGGATGAATCGGATGAATCGGATGAATGTGTTGGTATTGGTGTTGGCATGACCAGCGCCACGCGCAATTGCCGTGCCGCCAGATGCAAGGCCAGGGTGCACCCGACGATGCCCGCGCCACGAATACACACGTCAAACGGTCTGCTCATGGATGGATTGTAGAAGTTCCGATTCCGGTAGATGGCGCAAGGGTTATGTCGGTATCCATGGGTGCGCGGGTTGACTCGGCATCAAATCCGTGGTCCATGACCTGTGTGGCCACGGCATCGAGAAAACGGATGGGGCGGCGTGTGGTGTAGGACATGCCTTCGAGCACCGCGCGCAGTTCGCTCAGCACGCGATTGGCCGGAATCGGATTTTTGTGCAACATGACGCAAGCTGCCTGAAAGCGCAAGGTGACTTCGGGCTCCAGTCCGGGCAGGGGGATGAATCCCGAGCCTATCAGTTTGACCAAGCGTTCCGAGAGGGCTTCGCGTGTGGCAACGCCTTCCATCAACAAGGCAAACTGGGCGGTGCCAACGCGCCCTGCCGGGTCCACATCGCGCAGCACGCGCTGCACTTTCACCACCGCGCGCAGCAGGCATTGCTCGGCAACCGGGTCGCCCATGGTCTGGCGAATCTGCTCGTGGTTGACAATGCGCACCAGCGCCAGGGACAAAGGCTCGCGTCGGCTGATGGCACGCTCAACGGCATCTTCCAGGTGCGTCTGGAATGCGGCGGACGTCAGCAATCCGGTGAGGGCATCCTGGGTCGGCAGGTGGTTGGCACGCATCACCAACTGCTTGCGATCCTGGGTGAGCTGGCTCAGGATGTACAAAAGGATGGGAACGGCCACCGAAATGCACAAGGAGGTGACATAGCGTATTTCCCAGATAACGGGTATCAGCCCGGTGGATTCAACCGTCATCCACAAGGCGCACAGGCACTGCGGCAGCATCGTCGCCATGAGCCAGCGCCCGGCCGGGTTGCCTGCCCGCCAGATGAGGATGGTCAGGAACAGTCCGAGCAGGGCGGCAAGCAACAGGATTCCAGAGATGAACCAGTCGGCAACAAAACGGTCCGCCAGACCAAAGCCCAGGACGGCAAGAATCGCCCCCCAGCCGATCAGGGACAGGAAACTGCCAAACCCCTGGTGGTGTGTTGCCAGGGCAAAGAGGTTACGCACAAACAGCAAACCGCACCCCAAAAGCAGCATCGGCATGACGCCCGAGGCGTAGTTGCCGATTTTCGGCGTGGCAAACCAGACAAAATTATTCAAAACACCATTGAGCTGGGCAATGCTGGCGGTAATCAACAGCCCGAACAGCGAGGCCAGGATGTCGAGACGGTTGTGGTGCTCCAGATAGCGGATGAATGAAAGCACCACCAGGCTCAACAGCGAGCCGATCATCAGCGCAACGGTCAGGAGTTCCAGCTGCCGCTGGGCCTCGCTTTGCCGGGTGGTGAATAGCCGCATGGGCACCCCCATGGGCTTGAAATTGCGCACCTGTAAAAACACATCCTGCGGCACGCCGGGTGGCAGAGAAAGGGCAAATTCCGGGTACAACCCGGCCTTTTGCCAATCGGTCTGCGCGATGGTGTCGCCAGCGCGTTGCGCACTCCAGTTGCCTGCTGCATCGCGTTGGTACAGAACGAGCGCATCCACCGAAGGGTTGGGGATATTCAAGGTCCATTCGGACTTGCTGCCATTGGGGCGCAGCAGACGTAACTTGATCCACAAGGTGTCATTTTTCCCCAAGCCGTAGTAAGCCAGTGCCGAAGTCGCGGCAAAATTTCCCGGATTGGCGACCGCTGTCGCAACGGTGCCCTGCGCGCTATTGTCGAGCCATGTCAGTATGTCGCCCTTGACCTGAAAGCCCGCCGTGTTATCGCCAAGCACCAGGGTTTCCGGCTGCACCACTTCGGCAGACCAGCCTGTGCCGATACACAGTAACACGAGACCCAACAGCCGCAATAGTTTCAGTAGGCTCAACGGCAAACGCTCCAGCATGGATGGCATACACTTGTCTTCCCATTTTCAGAGGTGTTTATGAGTTTAAAGTGCGGCATTGTAGGCTTACCCAATGTAGGAAAATCAACCTTGTTCAATGCCCTGACCAAGGCAGGGATTGCAGCAGAAAATTACCCCTTTTGCACCATCGAGCCCAACGTGGGTATCGTTGAGGTACCCGATACACGTTTGCAGCAACTCGCGGCCATTGTGAAACCGGAGCGCGTGCTGCCAGCGGTCGTCGAGTTTGTCGACATCGCCGGTCTGGTGGCTGGCGCCAGTACCGGGGAGGGGCTGGGCAACAAGTTTTTGGCCCATATCCGCGAGACCGACGCCATCGTCAACGTCGTGCGTTGTTTTGAAGACGACAACGTGGTACACGTGGCTGGCAAGGTGGACCCGCTTGCTGACATCGAGGTGATCCAGACCGAGCTGTGTCTGGCCGATCTGTCCACGGTGGAAAAGGCGTTGGCGCGTCACACCAAACCCGCACGCGCAGGTGACAAGGACGCCGCACGCCTGGTTGCGCTGCTGGAAAAGTGCCAGGCCGTGTTGAACGAAGCCAAGCCGGTGCGCGCTATCGACCTGAGCAAAGAAGAGCGCATTGAGCTGCGCCAGTTCTTCCTGATTACCGCCAAGCCCGCCATGTTCGTGGCCAATGTCGCCGAGGACGGTTTTGGCAACAACAACCCGCTGCTGGAGCGGCTGCACGTCTATGCCCAGGCACAAAAGGCACCGGTGGTGGCCATCTGTGCCAAACTCGAAGCCGACATGGCAGAGATGGACGACGCAGACCGCCAGATGTTCCTGGAAGAGATCGGCCTACATGAGCCGGGCCTGAACCGCCTGATCCGCGCGGCTTTCACGCTCCTGGGGCTGCAAACCTACTTTACCGCCGGTGTGAAGGAAGTGCGCGCCTGGACCATCCATGTGGGCGACACGGCACCCCAGGCTGCCGGTGTGATTCACACCGATTTCGAGCGCGGCTTCATCCGCGCCCAGACCATTGCGTTTGACGATTACATTGCCAACAAGGGCGAGCAAGGCGCCAAGGACGCAGGCAAGATGCGCGCCGAAGGCAAGGAGTACGTCGTCAAGGATGGTGATGTGCTGAATTTCCTGTTCAACGTTTAACGTCTAAGGCATGCGGGATTCGGGGAGGGGCTGCTTCTAAATTAGTAGCTTCTCCCGCATATTCCACGGGAGGTAGGGGCCGATTTGGCATTATTTTTCTTTTTCCCTGAATGGGGCGATTTCAAATCGGAGTTAGTCTTTGATGAACCAGAACTGGAACTACCCTGGCGCCCGTTGGTGGAAGTTTGACTTCCACACGCACACCCCTGCATCCAGGGATACGGACGCTTGGCAGACTGCTATCGGTATGCCGCAGGAGTTGACGCCGGAAACCTGGCTGCGCAAATACATGGCCGCCGAGATTGATTGCGTGGCGATAACCGACCACAACAGCGGCGACTGGATCGACAAGCTGAAATCCGCATACGACAATCTGAAGCAAGCAGCCGGTACGGACACGCCTCCGGTTGGCTTTCGGGAGCTATACCTGTTTCCTGGCGTGGAAATCTCCGTTCAGGGTGGAATCCATTTGTTGGCGATCTTTGATCCTTCGGCGACCAGTCGGACCATCAATGACTTGCTGGCGCGAGTGAACGATTGCGGCACCAGGGAGGGCGGAGCTGAGGGCGTCAAAAAAATTCTGGTAGCAGGCGGCATCGTGATCCCGGCCCACGTGGACAGTGCGAAGTACACCTGGATCAAGATGGCAGCCCCCAGCCTGGAAGGCTTGCGTCTGGCCTTGCTGGATGGGCAAGGCGTGTCGGTGCGCCGCAGTGACGACAGTGACGACGGCGACGACTTCAAGCCGTTTCAAAAACCTGAACATTTCATCGAGTCCATCGAGATACACAACGCTCGATTCATGGGGCAGGGCAAGCCTGCGGTGCTCGCTTGCAATCCCTATTTCAATGCACTGATCGGTGGTCGCGGAACGGGCAAATCGACCGTGGTACATGCTGTGCGATTGGCGTACCAGCGAGAGAAAGAGCTCCCCGTCGGTTCGGAGGCTGGTCAGACTTTTGACCGATTCAACAAGGTTGCGGGGCGTCACGTTGATGAGGGAGGATTGCGCCCCGAGACCGAAATTCGTGTTCAGGTCAGCCGGGATGGATGCACCTACCGCCTGACTTGGCGACAAGATGGCCAGGGCCATGCCGTTGAGGAGTGGGACGATACAACCAGGGCATTCAAGCCGTCAGGCAGCCAGGCCATCAGCGCGCAGCGCTTCCCGATCCGGCTGTTCAGCCAGGGGCAAATTGCAGCATTGGCGGGTGACAGCCAGCAAGCCTTGTTGAAGGTGATTGACGATGCGGCTGGCACAGCTGCGCAGCAGCTCAAGTTTGAAGAGGCCAGGCAAGCGTTCCTGGCAACGCAGGCACAGATGCGCGAACTGGATGGCAAGCTGCGCGCCCGCGATGCGCTGGAACTGAGTCTGCAGGACGTGCAGCGCAAACTCGCGCGCTTCGAAGGGGCAGACCACGCAGCGGTGCTGAAAAACTACCAGCGCACCAGCCGGCAAGGCCGTGAGGTGGAGCGCCAGTTCGAGAGCGCGGCAGATCTGGCTAATCGACTAAAGGTCTTTGCACAGGAGTTGCTGGCGGAAGATTTGCCCGAGGGTCTATTCGATCCGGGTGCTGACGAAGTGGCGCTGCAAACCGTTCAAAAACTGCAAGCAGCCATCGCCAAGGCACGCTCGGAAGTCGAGCACGTGGCCACGACGCTTGATGCACAGAGCAGCGTACTTCTGACGGAACTGAGCAGCTCTGGCTGGATGGCAAAGGTTGCGGACGCGAAGGCAGCTTATGACAAACTGAAGGCCGACTTGCAGCAACAGGGGGTGAACGATCCGAGTGCGTATGGGCGACTGGTCCAGGAAGGACAGCGTCTGGACACCGAAGTAAAGCGCCTGGATGCGCTGCAGAAACTGCGTGAAAGCCTCGGGGACAAAGCGCAGGTGCAACTGGAGGAAGTCCGCGCAGCACGACGGGCAATCAGTACCTGTCGAACGCAATTTCTGCAGTCCACACTCGAAGGCAACCCGTATGTGCGGATGGCCATCATTCCCTATGGCCGGGATGCGCACACCATGGAACGCGCGCACAGGGAACTGCATCCCAAAGCCCAAGATGATGAACTGTGCTGGTTCCCGGAAGATGGTCTGTGCGTGGAGTACAGCCGCAAGGGTGATGGCCGTGATTTTCAGTCGATTGCCCAGGCATCCGCCGGACAGCGTGCTGCGGCCATGTTGGCGTTCCTGTTGGCCCATGGAAGTGAACCCCTGGTGCTGGATCAACCCGAAGACGATCTGGATAACCATCTGATCTATGGCCTGGTGGTTCAGCAGATTCGCGCGAACAAACTGCGTCGCCAGCTTATCATCGTGACCCACAATCCGAACATCGTCGTAAACGGCGATGCGGAGTTGATTCATGTGCTGGACTTCAATAGCCAGTGCTTCGTCAAGCAAACGGGGTCCCTCCAGGACTTGGCGATGCGCGGTGAAGTTTGCCAGGTGATGGAGGGCGGCAAGGAGGCCTTCGAGCGCCGCTACCAACGGCTGGGAGGAGTGGCCTGAAATGTTCGATAACGTGGCTGACTTGCTGGAGAAAATCCGCCTGGGTGAAGACTCCTTCCTGGAACTCAAGGAAGTGCGCTTTGCCGGGCAGCGCGTGAATGCCCCCCACCGCGACGCGCTTGCCGATGAACTGGCGGCATTTGCCAATGGCCGAGGGGGGGTGTGCGTGTTGGGCGTGGATGATTCCCGTGAGGTACTTGGCGTGCCGCTGGAACGCCTGGACCTGGTTGAGGATTTTGTCCGGCAACTGTGCCTGGACAGCATCAGCCCGCCCCTTGCGCCGGTGATTGAACGGTTGACACTGCCCAGCAGTACTGGCGAACAGTTGCCAGTGTTGAAAGTGGACGTGCCGAAAAGCCTGTTTGTACACAAAAGTCCCGGCGGATATTTCCACCGTGTCGGCAGTGCCAAGCGCGAGATGGCGCCCGATTATCTGGCGCGTTTGTTCCAGCAACGTAGCCAGGTGCGCATCATCCGCTTCGACGAGCAGCCGGTGCCAGGGGCAACGCTCGACGACCTGGCGGATCCGCTGTGGCTGCGCTTTGCCAGTACGCGCATCCAGGACGCCAGGGACGTATTGCTGGATAAGCTCGCAATGGCCAGGCCCGACGCCGATGGTACGACTCGCCCGACCATTGCCGGGGTCTTGCTGGCAAGCCCCGACCCGCGCCGTTGGCTGCCTAATGCATTCATTCAGGCGGTGGCCTATCGGGGAACGGACGTACGTCCCCAGGGCGCTGCGGCCTACCAGCTGGATGCGCAAGACATCACCGGCCCGCTGGATGCCCAGGTGCTCGCAGCTTGCCACTTTGTCAGGAAGAACATGCAGGTTTTTGCCAGCAAGCAGACAGGACGGCACGATCTGCCGCAGTACGATCTGACGGCAGTGTTTGAGGCTTTGGTAAATGCGGTGGCCCACCGGGACTATTCCATCCATGGCGCGAAGATCAGACTGCGGATGTTCGCAGACCGGCTTGCGCTCTATTCGCCAGGAGGCATCCCCAACACCATGACGGTTGAAAGCCTGCCCTACAGGCAAGCCGTACGAAACGAGGCAATCACCAGTTTGCTGGCGAAATGCGTTGTTCCAGACGGTTATGACGGCTTCACCGGCCGCCGCGCAATGATGGATAAACGAGGGGAAGGCGTGCAGATCATCCTGGACAACAGTGAGCGCCTGTCAGGCAAGCGCCCGGTGTTCAGTCTGGTGGATGAGTCCGAGTTGGTGCTCGTGATCCCTGCGGCCCGACTGGTGGAGGCTGGATAACGGCAACAAGGGCAATAACCCCCACATTCAAAGCGCACCAAGCGCCAGCACCACCGGCGCGTGGTCGCTGGGGCGCTCGTTCTTGCGTGGGGTCTTGTCAATGACGCAGGAGCGGGCCAGGGGGCGAGTGCCTGGCTGACCAGAATATGGTCAGTGCGCAGGCCGTGGTTGCGTTTGTAAGCAAAAATCCCGGAGTCTGCGGCGCTGTCTATGCAAAAAACATAGCTACTCCCGCTTGGTACATAAGGCTTACAGCCATATTTGCCTTTAATTTTGCCCTTAAAAACGGGTCAAGGCGATGCTGATACCGCCATGAGGCATCAAAACGGGCCGTTGTCGGGTGTTTTTTCATGGCAAATCTGGCTGTAAGCCTTATGGGATAAGCGGGAGCAGCTATTGTATCAGGAGCACTTTGGCTTTGGCTGGGAGTATCCCGGAGCCTGTCAAACGGCCTATTTTGGTGTTCGAGCCGGGTGTACTGGAACTGGGGGGCTTTCATCAGATTGCGCGTGAAACCCCGTCCTTCAGGGCGGGGAGGTAGAGCGCGGGGGCGAAATCCCTATGCTGCGGTGGAGTACCTGTCACGTCCGTTTTTGCCACCAGTGAATAACCGTATCCATCCCCGCGCTGCGCTACGGTGCAATAACGATGCGATACGCCCTGAACCAAACCGTTGCTGGTCTGGATATTGAAGTTTCCCGCTGTACGAACCGCAACCCGTCCGGAGTAAGTACCGGCCTTCTTGCCTTTGGTTACTTCGGCTTTCACCATGTCGCCGGTCTGGAAGCCGTGGATGCTTTTTGAACGGGTCAGGTAGCCGCGCACACAGCCATACTTGTCCAGCCGCGTGCGCTGGTAACTTCCACGCCCCATAGACTTGATCGCCAGCGTTGGCTTTTGCCAATCAGTGATGCCTGCTATGTCTCCAACGCAAGCTGCATCGAGTGCATGGGTTTTGGGTATGCCGAACTGGCTGCGGTTGAACTTGGTTCTGCCGCCCGATGCGGTTTCAACTGCCAGTTCGGTAGTTTTCAGTGCGTTGACCAAGGCCCAGCGAGTGGCATTGACCGCTGCGGCATCCTTGAGTGGCCGTTTGGCTTGGGCCAGGATGCGTTTGAGCACGTCGGGTTTCTTTGCTAGAAACACCTCAATCGGCAATACGTTTTTCTTTTCGTTGCAACACTGGCAAGCCAATGTGAGGTTGCTGACGCGGTCTGATCCACCTTTCGATTTTGGGTGAATGTGCTCTATTTGCAGCGGCACGTCTTTGGTTCCACAGTAGGCGCAAACACGGCCCCATTTCTCCAAGAGATATTCACGCACTTCGTAACCGGCCAGCGTGCCTTGCTGGTACTGTGCTCCTTCAATTTCAGGATTCTCCAGCGCCTGCATGTCAAAACGCACCAGTTCGGTACTGATGGCCGATACCGGGGCTAAACGTTCCAGTCGGTGCATCCAGGCCATACAGGCATCAACCCGATGTTGCAGACTCGGTGCTAGCCTGCCTTTTTTCTTGTTGCCACGGTTCAAGAACCGGGGGGCGCGGTAACGCAGTTTGCTACGCCGTAGTCTGCGGTGTGCCCGCCTTGAGGTGAGCGCTTCGCTGATCTGCTTGCCACGGTGAGACAGCTCAAACAGGTTGACCACTGCCACGCCTGCGTCCTTTGTCTCACGTACCAATGCAATGCCTGTCGTTTTGCTACCCGGATCAAGTTTTACGCGCAATACCTGAAATTCGCTAGTTTCGGCTTTGCGGTCTTTGATACGTATCGTGAACGGCATCACCCTATGCACGTGCTCTACCGCGCTCCAGTAGCAATCTGGCCCGCTTCTCGTCGCACGGCATCAGTGGCCTGCCGCTCCTGTCTAAAACAAATACTGCCATTTCAAATCCTTCTGCCCTTACGGGCCTTGTTACGCTAGTCTTGCGACTAATCTCCCCTCGGGAATGTCAGTAACCGGCTCCTACCATTTCTGGTAGCGACAAAAACCTTCGACCCTTTACCTTTGGTCTGCATGATCTAAGCCTTGCAGAGCAGCGAACTGAGGAAGCATTCGCTGGTGCGTCTTGACGACCTGTTACTAACGTAGCGGGTTGGATACCGCTTTCCCTGCTTCAACCTGGCTCGTTGTCTTTTGACTCCAAGCTCCGCCCTTTAGGGCGGGGTGATTGACCTTCTCCTGGGTATCCTGGCAGGCGCGATAAGCCTGCTGCGCATCCACGAAGACCTTGGCTTGATTGGGGGTGAGGTCTGCGAACACGATTTATCCTTGTTTTATTGTTTCCTTTAATTTTAAGGATAAAGCTCCAGCACCACCGGCGCGTGGTCGCTGGGGCGCTCGTTCTTGCGGGGGGCCTTGTCAATGACGCAGGAGCGCACCAGGGGGACGAGTGCCTGGCTGACCAGAATATGGTCAATGCGCAGGCCGTGGTTGCGTTTGAAAGCAAAATTGCGGTAATCCCACCATGAGTAACTTTTGTCACTTTGGGGCGCTTGTGCAAAGAGCCGGAAACTGTCGCTCAGGCCGAGGTCAATCAGCGCGCGCAGGTGCTGGCGCTCTTCTTCGGTGCAATGGATCTGGCCGCGCATGCCTTCGGGGTCCCACACGTCCAGGTCGTCAAACGTGATGTTGTAGTCGCCCATGAGAACCAGTCGGGAATGCATGCCCAATTCACCGCGCACCCACTGGTGCAGGGCCGCAAGCCAGGCCATCTTGTAGGCAAATTTGGCGCTTCCCGGTTCCTGCCCGTTGGGAAAATAGGCGTTGATGATGCGCACATCGGCAACCGCTGTGTCGGGAAAGGAAAAGGTAGCGCCAATCACCCGTGCCATGTCATCCGCAAATCCCGGAATGTTTCTGACCACGGCAGCGGGCTGGGTGCGTGAGAGCAGGGCCACGCCGTTGTAGGTCTTCTGGCCAAAGCACTGCGCGTGGTAGTCCAATTCCAGGAAAGCGTGGGCCGGAAACTTGTCGTCGGTCATTTTCAGCTCTTGCAATGCCAGCACGTCCACCGGATTGGCCGCCAGCCAATCCAGCACCTGCGGCAAACGCACGCCCAGCGAGTTGACGTTCCAGGTAGCAAGTTTCATGCCGGCAGGAATCCTTCTATCGACAGATAGCGCTCGCCGGTGTCGTAGTTGAAGCCCAGTACGGTGCTACCGGCGGGCAGTTCGGGCAGTTTCTGGGCGATGGCGGCCAGGGTGGCGCCGCTGGAGATGCCCACCAGAATGCCTTCTTGTGCGGCGCAGCGGCGTGCCATTTCGCGGGCTGGCTCAGCATCGACCTGAATCACGCCATCGAGCAGTTCGGTCTTGAGGTTGGTCGGGATAAAGCCTGCGCCAATGCCCTGAATCGGGTGTGGAGCCGGTGCGCCGCCGGAGATGACGGGCGAAGCCTTGGGCTCGACGGCGTAGACCTTGAGCTGCGGAAATTTTGCCTTGAGCACCTGTGCCACGCCGCTGATGTGTCCGCCCGTGCCCACACCTGTGATGAGGGCGTCGATGCCATCGGGGAAATCGGCAAGGATTTCCTGGGCGGTGGTGCGCACATGGATGGCAATATTGGCCGGATTGTCAAATTGCTGGGGCATCCAGGCGCCGGGTGTGGCTGCCACCAGTTCCTGCGCCCGTGCAATCGCGCCTTTCATGCCTTTTTCGCGCGGGGTCAGGTCAAAGCTGGCGCCATAAGCCAGCATCAGGCGCCGACGCTCGATGGACATGCTGTCGGGCATGACCAGGATGAGTTTGTAGCCCTTGACAGCCGCCACCATGGCCAGGCCGACGCCGGTATTGCCGGATGTGGGTTCGATAATGGTCGCACCTGGCTTGAGTTCGCCGCTTTGCTCGGCGGCTTCGACCATGGACAGGGCGATGCGGTCCTTGATGGAGCCGCCGGGGTTGGCGCGTTCGGACTTGATCCATACCTGGTGCGTATCGCCAAAAAGGCGGTTGATGCGCACGTGCGGGGTGTTGCCAATGGTGTCCAGGATGGTGTTGGCTTTCATGAAAAACTCCAATCAGTTAATTGCAAGGTGAAGCAAGGTGAAGCAAGGTGAAAAAACGGAACGCACTACATTGTCAATGAACTGCGTTATGACGTTATGACGTTATGACGTTATGACGTTATGACGTTATGACGTTATGACGTTATGACGTTATGACGAACGGGACCAGGGATGAGCAAACCTTGTTGCGCCCCGCATTCTTTGCCAGATAGAGCCCTTTGTCTGCAAGGCCGATGAGTATGTCCAGATTGTCATCTCTGGAGATCAGCGACGACACACCAATCGATACGGTGAATTGCAACTGCAGGCCTGTTTTTAGAGCTACTCTTGACTCTGCCACAACCCTTCTTAGCCGTTGCGCTAATTCAATTGCCATTTCATGGTCCGTCTCTGGCAAAAGAATGGCAAATTCCTCGCCACCAATACGCCCGGCCAGGTCTGCGGAACGCAATGTTCCCCGGAAAATATCGGCCAATTGTTTTAGCGCGCTGTCGCCTGCAGCGTGACCATACAGGTCATTAATGCTCTTGAACAAGTCAGCATCCACCATCAAAATCGACATCTGACGACCGTAGCGTATTGAACGTGACAGTTCAAGTTCGGCTTGGGCAAGAAAATGCCTGCGATTGACCAGTCCGGTCAGGTCATCTGTATGGGCAAGCCACTCCAGTTGACACTCCACCTCCTTGCGTAGGGTGATGTCCTGCACGATGGCTATATGTTTGTCTGGCGGATTTTCAGGTGTCCACATGGGCGAGACGGTCAGTTCAACCCAGACAAGATGACCATCCTTGTGGACATAGCGCTTTTCGATATCGAAATTGCGAATCTGACCGGACTTGAGCTTTTCCATGTGGGCCAGATCATCCGCCAGATCATCGGGGTGGGTAATGCTGGCAAAGTCCAGCTGGAGCATTTCGGCTTCGCAATAGCCGACGATGTCGCAATACTTGCGATTCACTGCCAGAAAACGGCCGCTCAAGGTGTCAATCTCGGCTACGCCAACGGCCGCCTGTTCGAACAAGGTCCGAAAACGGGCCTCGCTCGCTTTTACCGCTTCCTGCGCCCGCAGCCGTTCGGTGATATCGCGCCAGACGGTATAGATAACCGGGCGACCTTGCAAGGTGATTGCGGACAGCGTGACTTCTGCGGGAAAATTTTCTCCATTGGCGCGCGTGTGAATCCACTCAAAACGGTTGATGCCATTTTTGCGCGCTATTTCCATCATGCGCTCGGCCTTTATGAACGAGGACTCACCATCCGGCTGAATTTCCGGCGAAAGCCTGGATGGATGGACAAACAGCAGCTGGCTCCGGTTCGGATAACCAAGAATCTTTGCGGCAGCCTCGTTGCATTCTGTAAACGTGTTGTTCTCGATGATCCAGACCGGGTCTGGCGAGGACTCGAAAAGGGTTTGAAAGCGATCCTGCTCCTCCCGTAATGCATTTTCGGCCTGTTTGCGGTCTGAGGTGTTGCGGCTGACGATCAGGTAGCACACCTGTGCGTCAATCACAGCACGCCGCACGGTCACACTGACGAAAACAGGCTTGCGATCAAGGCGATAGTTTTCCCATTCAAAGCAGACTGTTTCGCCTGCGGCTGCACGGGAGAATATCTCTGTCGCCCATTCGTCGCTGCGCCTGCCATCGGGCTGCAATTCAGGCGACCAATCCAGCGGTGTGGTTCCGAGAATGTCGCTTCTTGAGCAAGAAAACAGGTCCAGCGCGGCGTCATTGCAATCTATCACCTGGCCTTGCGCATTGGTTACGATGAAGGATTCACCACAGGCTTCGAACAGCGTGCGGAAATAGTTTTCACCTTTGGGCGGAGTTGGAAGCGAAGACATGGGAAATGCGGCAATTCAATATACCTGGAGCATAAACGATCCCCGTTTTCCCGGTTTTTCTCCGGTTTTCCGGTGGATAATCGGCAACGTAAAGCCCACCAGACCACCGCTGGTGCAATCTTGGAAACAAGGCACTGGAGGAACGTCCGGACTGCACAGGGCAGCGTAGCAGCTAACGGCTGTCCACTGAAAACCTTGCCCGCAAGGGGGAGGCATAAGGTGCGGATCAGAGCAACAGAGACGAGTCGCAAAGGAGCCGCAAGGCTACCTGGCGGGTGAAACGGGCAATCTCTACGCGCAGCAATACCAAGTAGGCCAGCGTTGACGGGGCCCCCGGAGCTGGCGGGTAGGTAGCATCGAGCCGACTGGGTGACCAGCGGCCCAGAGTAATGGTGGTCACGTGCGGAAAGGAGAACTCCTGACCGCATGCACAGAATCCGGCTTATCGGTGGGCTTTACACACTTCACACACTTTATGCATTTTTTGATGCGTCTTGCTCCAGCCGCCAGACGGATTGGTGCCGGACGGCTTTCCAGTCGGCTTCGGACACCCGCTTGGGGGCCAGTTCCGCCAAGGGGTGCAGCACAAATGCCCGCTGCCACATGCGTGGGTGTGGCACCACCAGATCGGGGTGCGCAATATGCTCCTTGCCAAACAGCAGCAAGTCCAGGTCCAGCGTACGCGGCGCGTTGTGGTAGTTGCGCTCGCGCCCGGCCTGTCGCTCCAGTTGTTGCAAGCCGGTGAGCAGTTCTTGTGCCTTGAGGCGGGTCTGCACCTCGACGACGGCGTTCACGTAGTCGGCACCACCTGCGTCCACGGGGGCGCTGCCGTAGAGCGACGAGCGGCGCAGCAGCGCAACCCCATCCAGATCGGCGATGGCGTCCATTGCCGCCAGCACCGCCAGCTGGGCATCGCCCAGATTGGCACCCAGACCGATGTAGGCAATGACACTCTGGCGCATGGGGCTCAGGTTGTGCTTGTACCCGCAGCGGCGTCCTTGCCAGGGCCTGAGCGGCGGCGGCGGCGGCGTTTGCGTGGTGCGGAGGGACCAGTTTCTTCGCCGGTTGCGTCGGCGGAGGGTTGCGCAGGCGTGGCACCGGGGGCGGCGTCAGGCGGTGTGACGCGGTGCACCTTGGGTGGATGCTGGCGTTGGCGCTGGCGTTGCTCTTCGCGTGCCTGATCGACCAGATCGCGGCGCAGGCTGTCGTTGGCCATGCTGAACTCTTGCCACCAGTCGGCCAGAACTTCTTCGACTTCACCCACATCGGCGCGCAAGCGCATGAAGTCAAAAGCGGCACGAAAACGCGGCTGATCGACCAGACCGAATGGTCCACTGCCCACACGGCGCTCGAAGCGCGGTTGCATGAGCCAGATTTCACGCATATCTCCGGCGATTCTGCCGCTGCCGGATACGTCACCAATACGGGATTGGAAGACTTCATCAATGGCATCCAGCAGCGCGGGGTGGGAATGCTGTTGTTGTTCCAGTCTGCGTGTCCAGGCGGCGAGCACATCGGCCCAGAGGACACACGCCAGCAAAAAACTGGGAGCCACCGGCTTGTCTTCGCCCACGCGGCGGTCCGTGTCCTTGAGCGCGGCGTTGACAAAGGGCTGTTCGGCGCGTTCCACCACAACATCGAGTAGCGGATAAATGCCGCGCTCCATCCCCAAACGCTTGAGCTGCTCTATGGATGCCAGGGAATGGCCGGTTTGCAGCAACTTGAGGATTTCATCGAATAATCGGCTTTGCGGCACATCCGCCAACAGTTCCTGCGACTGCACCAATGGTGCGGCGGTCTTGGCTTCCAGCGTGAAACCCAGGGCGCTGAGTTTGGCGGAAAAACGCACGGCGCGGATGATGCGCACCGGGTCTTCCCGGTAGCGGGCGGTCGCATCGCCAATCATGCGGATGACGCGCTTTTGCACATCCTTGAAGCCATGGTGGTAGTCCACCACCACCTGGGACTGCGGGTCGTAATACAGTGCATTGATGGTGAAGTCGCGCCGCGTGGCGTCCTCTTCCTGCGGCCCCCACACGTTGTCGCGCAGCACGCGGCCGCTGCTGTCCACTGCGTGCTGCATGCCGGCGAGTTCACTGCGGCTGGTCTTTTCGTTGCCCGCAACCTGCTCGGCGGCGGCGTTGTCCAGGTAGGCGCGAAAGGTGGAGACTTCAATCACTTCGTGCTCGCGGCCCCGACCAAAGACCACGTGTACGATACGAAAGCGCCGCCCGATGATGAAAGCACGCCGAAACAGTGCCTTGATCTGCTCGGGCGTGGCATTCGTTGCCACGTCAAAATCCTTGGGGCGCAGACCCACCAGTAAATCACGCACCGCGCCGCCCACGATGTAGGCTTCAAAACCCGCTTCATGCAGGGTGCGTACCACGTTGCCCGCACGCTCATCCACCAGGCTTGGGTCAATGCCGTGCGTCGCCTGTGGGATGTCCATCCGCTTGCCAAACTTGGGCTTTTTGCGCGTCAGGGAGGCAGAGGTTCTGTCTAGCAGTTTGTCGATAAATTTTTTAATCATGTGATGTGTTTAATCAAACAACTCCAGTATGCGCCAGCCACGTTCTGTGGCCAGAGCACGTAAACCTGGTTCGGGGTTGGTGGCAACGGGCACGCTGACCTTTTCCAGCAAGGGCAGGTCGTTCAGGGAGTCGGAATAGAACGTGGTTTGCACCGTGTCCCAATCCAGGCCGTGTGTCTGCAGCCACTCATCCACCCTGGTCACCTTGCCTTCCCGAAACGATGCAGTGCCGCGAATGGCGCCGGTGTACCAGCCATTGCCCCCAGGGCTTATGTCGCGTTCCAGTTCGACGGCAATCAATTCGGCCACACCCAGCGCCGTAGCAATCGGGCGTGTCACGAATTCATTGGTGGCGGTCACAATCACCACCGCATCGCCGTCTTGCTGGTGCTGGCGCAACAAATCCAGCGCTGGCTCGCCTATGGCCGGGTTGACCACCTGCTGCATGAAAGCGGCATGCGCGGCCAGGGCGTTTTTTTCCCCCTGGCGGCAAATGGCTGCAGTGGCAAAGCGCATGTAGGCATACACATCCAGCGTGCCGACTTTGTATTGTTCGTAAAACGCATCGTTCTGGCGTTTGAAGTCTGGTCCATCAACCCAACCCAGGCCAATGGTGAACTCGCCCCAGGCATGATCCGAATCAATCGGAATCAGCGTGTGGTCCAGATCAAACAATGCCAATTTGGTCACTTTGTCCACTTTTTCCATTTTGCGGGGGGTCATGGGTTCTCCATCATGGATTTGATCAAGGGGATGGTGATGTTGCTGCGATGGGTCTGCAAGGCATAGATATCCAGCCGGTCGAGCAATTCTGTCAGGCTGCTGAGGTCGCGGCTGAAGCGTGCGAGTATGAAGTCAATGACATCATCCCCCATGGCAATGCCCCGCGCATCGGCAGCTTCACGCAGCACCATGCGCTGCTGTGCTTCGGGTAAGGGTTGCAGGTGAAAAATGTGGCCCCAGCCCAGGCGCGTGCGCACGTCGTCACGCAGCTTTAGGTCGACCGGCGCAAAAACGCCCGCCGCCAGTACCGGACACCAGTGCGTCTGGGCGTTGACAAACCAGTTAAATGCCGTGTGTTGCTGTTGCTCGGTGAAGAGGTGGACATCATCGAACAGCACCGCCGCCCAGGCGGCGTTGAATTCGGGCGGGTTGTGCACCGATGCATCCATCCAGCCTGTGGCCGCGCCCTGTTCGCGCAGTGCTTCCCGCATTGCTTTGAGCAGGTGGCTTTTGCCGCTACCCCCTGGGCCCCAGAGGTAGGTGGGCATTGGCGGATTGGGTGGCAGGCTGGAGCCACTATCGACAATGCAGTCCAGCCATGCTTGCAGATGGTGTAATGCCGCTTCGTTCTGTCCGACATGAAAATTGGTCAGTGTGGGTAGCACTGCCAAACCAAAGTCCAGAGCAATTTGTTTCATGGGTATAGTTTTAGCCTCATTAGCCTTGGTACAACTGGCTGGCGTGGTACGTGGCCTTGGCGCGGCGCATCGCTACCAGCAGCACGGCACTCACTGGCAACGCCACCAGCACGCCGACAAAGCCGAACAATTGGCCAAACGCCAGCAAGGCAAAAATGACCGCCAGCGGATGCAAGCCGATGCGCTCGCCCACCAGTCGGGGGGTCAGGAAAAAACCTTCGATGATCTGCCCGGAGCCGTAGACCACCGCCACCATCAGCAAGGCATGCGTCACGCCACCCGCGACGGAGGAGAACTCCAGCAAACCCGCAAGCGTAGCCAGCACCAACCCCAGGCCAAAACCCAGATAAGGAACGAAAACCGCCAGGCCGGTAAAAATGCCGATGGGCCACGCCAGGTCCAGGCCAAACAGCGCCAGACCTATGCTGTAGTACAGCGACAGCAACAGCATCACCAGCAACTGTCCGCGCAGGTACTGGCCCAGCACAGCGTCCGCATCGGCCAGAAAACGGTCGCAGGTGGCGTGCAGGCGCGGGGGGATCAAGGCGTGCAATTGGGTCATGAAGCGGCTCCAGTCCATCAAAAGATAAAACAGTGCCACGGGAATCAAAATGGCATTGCCGATCAATGCGAAGGCCACACTGCCACCGATTTTCAGCGACGCCAGCACCGAAGTCAGGGCATCGTCCACGTTGGCGCTGAGGTACTTTACCGCAAAGGCCTTGATGCTGGCGCCATCCAGCGTCACCCGGATGCCCCATTGTTTGAACCAGGGCTTGACGGCTGCATTGACCGTATCCATCAATACCGGGAGTTGTTCGCGCATCAAGGGCAGTTCCTTGACCAGAATGGGAACGATCAGCAGCACAATGCCCAACGCTGCCAGAATGAACAGCAGCTCGACGACCACCACCGCCAGCAGACGCGGAATGCGGCCACGCGCCAGATTGTCGATCCAGTCCACCAGCGGAGTCAGGGCATAGGCTAGTACGCAAGCCACCACAAAGGGGGTCAGAACCGGAGCGAGCCACCAAAGCGCCGTGCCCAGGAATGCGCACAGCAGGCTCCAGGCGGCAAAACTTTTTTGGGTGGGTGTTAATTGCATCAAAAGAATCGAAAAGAACCGGAAAAGGGGAAACCCTTAAAATCTGGGCAAATTTTATAGCGCTGCGCAACGTAGCGCGCTACCGACTGTATTTTTATGACCCATTCGAACCCCCTTACCCCCTCCCTTACTCCTTTATCGTACAAAGATGCCGGCGTCGATATTGACGCTGGCGATACCCTGGTCGAGCGCATCAAGCCTTTGGCAAAAAAGACGCTGCGCGAGGGCGTGCTGGCCGGCATAGGTGGCTTTGGCGCGCTATTCGAGGTGCCCAAACGCTACCGCGAGCCGGTGCTGGTCAGCGGCACCGACGGCGTGGGCACCAAACTCAAGCTGGCTTTTGAGTGGGGAATGCACAACACGGTCGGTATTGATCTCGTGGCCATGAGCGTTAACGATGTGCTGGTGCAAGGCGCAGAACCCTTGTTTTTCCTGGACTATTTTGCCTGCGGCAAGCTCGATGTGGACACGGCCACCGCCGTGGTGGGGGGCATTGCTTTGGGATGTGAGGAGTCGGGGTGTGCCCTGATTGGTGGTGAAACCGCCGAAATGCCCGGTATGTATCCACCGGGAGAGTACGATCTGGCCGGGTTTGCCGTCGGTGTCGTGGAAAAATCCCGCATTCTCACAGGCACTGATGTGCAGAGTGGCGATGTGGTGCTGGGCTTGGCTTCCAGCGGCGTGCATTCCAACGGTTTTAGCCTGGTGCGCAAATGCATCGAACGCGCGGGCGACGCACTGCCCGCCACGCTGGATGGCAAACCCTTTCGCCAGGCCATCATGGAACCCACCCGGCTGTACGTCAAAAGTGTGCTGGCGGCGCTGGCACAGCACCCCATCAAGGCACTGGCGCACATCACCGGCGGTGGCTTGCTGGAAAATATTCCCCGCGTGCTACCCGAGGGGCTGTCGGCGCACCTGCAAAAGGGCAGTTGGCCGCAATCCGAACTTTTTTCCTGGCTGCAGCAGACCGCCAGAATTGACGACACCGAGATGAACCGTACCTTCAACAATGGCATTGGCATGGTTGTCATCCTGGACGCAGCCCATGCGCTAGACTGCGCGCGGACCTTGCGTGCCCATGGTGAAACCGTCTACACCATCGGTCACATCGTGCCACGTGATACATCCGGTTTATCTGCATCTGCGCAGGTTCGCATTGATTGAAAAGGGAAACCAGACATGACGACCTTGATGAACGCCGTGAACGCTAACAACGCAAGCCTGGTCAAGCAGCTCATAGGGCAGGGCGTGGATGTGAATGCGCTGGATGCCAACCAGGACGCGCCGCTGGTGATGGCGGCGTACAAGGGGCACACCGAAATCGTGCGCTTGCTGCTGGAAGCGGGTGCCGATGTCACGGCCGTGGACCCAGGCATGAAGGCCACGGCCCTGCACGCAGCAGCCTACGCCGGAAGAACGGAAGCCGCGCGGCTGCTGATCGAACACCACATCGCCATCGATAAACAAGGCCCCTACAACGGCTACACCGCCTTGCACGATGCCATCTGGCAGGGCAATGTGGACACAGCCAGGCTGCTGATTGACTCCGGCGCCAACCTCAAACTCAAATCGCACCAGGGCGAAACGCCTTTGGCTTTTGCCAAGGCCAAGCACCAGAATGCCATTGTGGCCTTGATCGAACACAAGCTGGCGCACAGCGCTGGTTAAGGGCGCTGCCGTACAATTCGCCCCCTTCGGCAGTTCTCAAGGTAACTGCCTGCAGCGCTTTTTTATTAAAGGCATCATGACACCGAGCAAGCATTCTTCCCGCCAGACTGTTCAGACCGTCGGAGTATCCCAATTACCGGTTGCGAGTTATTTTGACGAGGCGCTTTACCAACGCGAGTTACAACACATCTTCCAGACCGGCCCACGCTACGTGGGGCATGGTCTGAGCGTTCCCAATCCGGGCGACTATTACGCCTTGCCCCAGGAAGAGGAAGGGCGTGCGCTGGTGCGCAACGCCGGGGGTGTCGAACTGATTTCCAACGTCTGCCGCCACCGCCAGGCCATCATGCTCAAGGGGCGGGACTCCTTGCTCAACCCGGTCACGCCCCATGGCCGCCAGGTGGCCAGCAGCGGTGGCAATATGGTGTGCCCCCTGCACCGCTGGACCTACAGCACCGACCAGAGTGGCAGCAAAAAGCCCGGCGCTGGCACCCTGATCGGGGCACCACACTTCGACCACGACCCTTGCCTGAATCTGAAAAACTATCCCCTGCGCGAATGGAATGGTCTCTTGTTTGAGGATAACGGTTGTGACGTGCAAGCCGATCTGGCCGCAATGGGTCCACGCGCTGCGCTGGATTTTGACGGCTTCGTACTCGACCGGGTTGAGATGCACACCTGCAATTACAACTGGAAAACCTTTATCGAAGTCTATCTGGAAGACTACCACGTAGGGCCATTTCATCCCGGCCTGGGCCAGTTTGTCACCTGCGACGACCTGCGCTGGGAGTTCAAGGAAAACTATTCCGTGCAGACGGTTGGTGTGTCGCGCCAGTTGGCGCAAGCCAGTGTGCAGGGCGGCTCAGAGGTCTACGCACGCTGGCACAAGGCGCTGCTGGCCTACCGCAACGGCGAGCCACCCAAGCAGGGCGCCATCTGGCTGACGTATTACCCGCACATCATGGTCGAGTGGTATCCGCACGTACTCACGATATCGACGCTGTACCCGCTGGGGCCGCGCAAGACCATGAATATGGTGGAGTTTTACTATCCGGAAGAAATCCAGGCTTTCGAGCGGGAGTTTGTCGAAGCCCAGCAGGCAGCTTACATGGAAACCTGCATTGAGGACGATGAAATTGGCGAACGCATGGACGCCGGACGTGCGGCCTTGCTGGCGCGTGGCGATGACGAGATCGGGCCGTACCAAAGCCCGATGGAAGATGGTATGCGCCATTTTCACGACTGGTACCGGCGCAGGGCGGGCGAGGGTTCACTATCTTTCTGATAGCTGTACCCGCACTATCCACGAGGGTTATGGGCTGATTTAATGCAAGCACTCTGGATGGTCCTGGCCTCGCTCCTGTTTGCGCTCATGGCCGTGGGCATCAAGTTTGCCTCCGAGAGCTTTGGCACGCTGGAGCTGGTGTTTTACCGTGGCGTTGTGAGCCTGGTCTTCATGGCCGTGGTGTTGCGCGTGCGTGGTGTTTCACCGCGCACCTCGGTGCCCTGGATGCACGTGTGGCGTGGTGTCATCGGGGTGACGGCCTTGGGTTCCTGGTTTTATTCCATTGGCCGATTGCCGCTGGCCACTGCCGTGACCTTGAATTACATGAGCAGCGTCTGGGTGGCGGCTTTCGTGGTGGGTGGCGCTTTGCTTTATGGCCGCCTGGAGCGCCAGGGGGCGCTGATGGGGACGGTACTGCTGGGCTTTGTGGGGGTGGTGCTGACGCTGCGCCCCACCATTGAGCAGCATCAACTGTTTGCCGGACTCATTGGCCTGTTCTCGGGCATGTGTGCCGCGCTGGCGTATTTGCAAGTTACCGCTTTAGGCAAGGCTGGCGAGCCCGAGGTGCGTACCGTGTTTTACTTTTCCGTGAGCGCAGCCATTGCGGGCGTGTTTGCTGCGCTCTTTTCCGGCTTGACCCCGTGGACGCACGTCAAGCCGGTGGCCGCAGCCTGGGTGATTCCCATCGGCATCCTGGCATCTGTGGCCCAGTGGTGCATGACGCGCGCCTACAGCAAGGGTGCTACCCTGGTGGTGGCCAGCATGCAGTACGCCGGCATTGTCTTTGCCGCCATTTTCAGCCTGACCCTGTTTGGCGACCCGATCCCCCCCATCGGTTGGGTAGGCATCGCCACCATCGTAGCCAGCGGCATCATGGCGACAGCGCTACGGTCACGCGCCGTGCCCAGCGCGTCGGTGGAGGTGCATTGAACTTTCATTCAAACCCCTTCTTCGTCGCGAATCCGATTGACCAGTGCGTTGCTGATGGGGCCGACACCGTCTCGCATGGGTAGCGTCACGAAGCCCAAGGCGAGAAACTGCTGGTCAACCGCGCTTGCAGCCTGCTTATTCTCGACTTGATCGCTCGGTATCTGCGAGGCAGAACTGTTATGCAAGGCCATGCGTCCCCACTCGGAGATCACTTGGCCCAAGGTCTTTTTGTCGCGTCGCGCAAAGTCTTTGGCGGCAAACAGAACATCGTCGGCAATATCAAGAGTGGTTCGCATGGAGGACTTCTGTTGAATCGACTGGTTTTAACGCATCACGCATCACGTGAAGGGCCTGGTGTTTCACATTAAGAATTTGGCAAAATCAAGCACAGGCCTTATGAAAGGTGCGTGTACAGCTGCTAAAAGCGTAGCGCTCTGCTGCACATCGGAGTCGAGTAAAGTGGGCTGGGTTTTTTACTGCATTATTGATAGCTGCTCCCGCACAACCCACGGGCGCTATAGGCTGATTTGATACCTGATTTATAGCCAAAAAAATGCCACCAGGGCTTGCAGGAGTGTTTTGTATCGCAGTTTTTGCATTTGTAATATCATGGGTGATATGAAATTCCAGAAAATCGGGTGACGAACTGGATTCACACGTAACACACTCCCATGCTCAAAACGGAATGCTGGCGCAGCAAAGTCACCCCTTGTATCTCTGCGAACAAAGCAGTCAAGCAGTGGCGTGTATCGAAAAAAACAGATGTTGTTGAACTTGAACATGTACTGGTGTCAGGCGCGCGCACCAGTCCGCAACAAGCTTGTGCAAGCGGCGCTGTAGTGTGCGACGGTTGGGCTTGTGTCCGTGCAGTCGCTCCAATTCGGCTTCAATGGTGGCAATGCCCGCCCCGTGGGCAAGACCTGCCACGATGGCCTCAATCTGTAGCATCTCTTCGGTTGACGTGGTGCGTGGCATCGGTTGTCCTTGAAGGGTATAACTGTCCGGCAATGGCGCTCAAGCGCGACAAAGTATGACAAAGAACGACACCATTTTGTCGCACGCACGTCGGCATCAAGCGCATAAACGGCAATGTTGGTGTCAGCGAAGAACCTTGCGGTCATAGCACTCTGCGCGAATAAACTTGCCCGACCATAGACCTGCGCCCTTTTCAAACTCGGCCCAGTCGGCCTCGGCCCCACGGTCAGTTTCAGGCGCAGCCGGTTGTGGCAGGCGCGACTTCAGGTAGCCAACAAAGTCCAGCACTTCGCGCAATTGGAACTCAGGCAGGCTGAGGACTTCTTCGAGGATTTTTTCAGCAGTGGTCATTGATCCGCCTTTCTGGATGGCACATGCCACAACTCTAACCGATCCAACCGATAGTGCCTACACGGCCTACTGCACCAGCGGCGTATCGGCTGTATCGAGGTCAATGCCTTCGATCAGGGTCTGCCCGGCCAGCAGTTGCATGTACTGGTGCCAGGCGCGTGCTCGGGACTGCATGGTGAGTTGCATGGCAATGCGGGTGTGCACATCGGCAAAGGTTTTTTGTTCTCCAGCGCGCATGGCCAGTACGTCAACGATGTGAAAGCCAAAGCCAGATTTATACCAAAGCCGCCAGTGCTGCACATCCGCTAGGCAGTATCCTGGAGTTCAGCAAGTAGCTCAGGGTGCCTGTCAAGCAAGCGAAACAAATGGATCACCGCTGCTACCGGCTTGGCGCGGCCCCGTTCATAGCGGGAGAAAGCATTTTTTCCACCGCCCGCCAAGCGGGAGGCCGCCATTTGTGTGAGTTTCAACTTTCTACGAATACGCACCAATTCCGCTGCCTCGGCGGCATCCACCTGGTCACGAAATGCCAGCCACGCGGCTTCTTCTTGGTCATCAGTCTCCACAAACCCTTCTGTGCAATGGTCACAAAAGGCTCCGTGTGTGTCAGACGTGAATATATGGCCCTTGTATCTCTGCGAAATGGTTTTAACGCCATCGTGCAACGTGCCCTCGGCACACAGCGGGCAGGTTTGACCATCCCATTTGCTTGCCATGTCATAACTCCTTGAAAGAAATCACAAAATATTCACCTGCGCGCTGGAACTTCACATAGAGCCTTGAGCCATTCCAATCGCCGTGATAGACATCCTGCCAAAGCCATGTCAGCATCCCGAATGCCTGAACGGGCGGACACGGTCAGATTCATGTCTGCAACAGTTTGCATTTGGGCTTGAATTTCAGCCAGAACGTAATGCGGCGTGCTTTTTTCCATGTCCAAATATACCCTAATGGGGGAATTGTGCACCAATGCGTCACTGCTGCACCAGCGCATAAATGGCTGGAATCATCACCAGCGTCAGCACCGTGCTCAACACCACGTCGTTTCTGTTCCGCGAAGCCGCCCGTTGGCAACGCTCTACCTGGATAGTTACACGAAATCAACCTGTACCCGGCATGGAACGTGCGGGAGCAGCTGCTAAAAGCGTAGCATGTCCCGGCTGGATTTTTACGCCTAGCGTCTCGCCTGTCTCGCCTACTGCCTATCGCCTACTGCACCAGCGGCGAGTCGGCCCCGCCCAGGTCAATGCCTTCGATCAGGGCCTGTCCGGCCAGCAGTTGCATGTACTGGTGCCAGGCGCGGGCGCGGGACTGCATGGTGAGTTGCATGGCAATGCGGGTGTGCACATCGGCAAAGGTTTTTTGCTCTCCGGCGCGCTTTTCCAGCACGTCAACGATGTGAAAGCCAAAGCGTGTGTGTACCAGTTGCGGCTGTACGCCAAAGCCCAGCGGTGCGCTGGGCTGAAGCTGCCGGGATTGACACGCTGGCTGACCACCGCACGGGCCGCAATGGTGCCGTTGATGTTGAAGAGCTCGATCCAGTCGTTTTTATACGTCTCAGGCGTACAATTGCCGCGATGCAATTTGAATTGATCGAGTCCAGTGTGTTCTCCAAAATGGTCTATGACTATTTCAGCGAAGACGACTACACCGCGTTTCAGCAGTTTTTGTTGGAACAGCCGGACGCTGGAGCGGTCGTCAAGGGCTCGGGCGGCGTGCGCAAGGTGCGTTGGGCGCGCCCTGGCAGCGGTAAATCGGGTGGCGTGCGGGTGTGTTACTACACGCGCACTGCAGCGGGTCAAATCCTGCTGTTGGTAATTTACGCCAAGGGGGCACAATCCAGCATCCCAGGCGCGGTATTGAAACAATTGAAGGAATTGCTTGACCATGATGACTGATGCACAACTGAAGCAGCGCGATGCCACACGCAACATCGGCGCTGAACTGCTGGAGGCGGTGCGTGAACTGCAAGCTGGAAAAATAGGGCGCACCACGACATTTGAACCTTTGCCCGATGGCAGTGTGCGGCGCACCGTGACGGCCAGCGACGGCACGCTGGAGCGTCAGGAAGTACTCACCGGCCCCAAGTGGCAGCTTATGGCGGCGCGTGCGCGCTCCGGTATGTCGCAAGCAGAATTTGCCCGTGCCACCGGCATTTCAGTTCGCACGCTGCAAGAGTGGGAGCAAGGGCGCAAGGTACCCAGCGGCGCGGCGCAAAGCCTGCTCAAACTGGTCAGCCGCCACCCGGAGTTGCTGGCTGAGTTGGTCTGACATTTTCTGAGGGTGATCGTATGACTACAGTGGAATCTTTGGAGCAGGTTGTTTCGAATCTGCCGCAGCAGGAGCTTGCAGAATTCCGGCGATGGTTTGCCGAATTTGATGCGGCCTCCAACAAGTCCGAAACATCGGCGGCAAAGCCTTTTGCCAAGGCTCAAATAGCCAACACACAAGCGGTCAAATTAGCCGATTTGTGTGGGGGGCTGGAAAACTCCGCGACCTTTGCAGCCAATCCCGTTGATATTCAGAGAAAGCTGCGTGATGAGTGGCGTTAAATATCTACTCGATACCAATTTCATTTTGGGCATGCTCAAGGCGACACCGGAAACAACTCAATGGGTGTCGCAGCGTGGTTTATTGGCAGACGAATGTGCTTACAGCGCAATCACACGAATGGAGTTATTGGGGTTTCCAGGAATCACTTTGCTGGAAGATCAACTAATCCGTAGCCGTTTATCCAGCTTTGCCTATTTACCCATTACCGCCGAAATTGAAGACGCGACCATTGCGCTTCGCTGTGCGAAGAAAATCAAGTTGCCGGATGCGATCATCGCAGCAACCGCAAGCCAGCATGGTCTTGATTTATTGACGTTTGATGCAACACTGCTGGCTACCATTGCAAAAACATGATGGCGCAATATTCCGTGTTCTGGAAAACCCGTTTTGGCCTTTGACCAACAATGAGGTCGGCACGCCCTGCACCATTGGGTGATCCTGCAACAAATCAACCACCAGACCATTTGTGCTATCGTCCATCATGGCAGGTGCGATGCAGATATTTCTCTACATCGGGAACTTCACATAGGAGCAAAAGATAATGGACTGGTCAAGCTACGCACATGTATATGACATTATGGCAAGTAACAATCCGTCTTATCAGGACATAGTGAAACAGGCCATCAGTGAGTTTGCTGACATACCCATACCCGATGGAGGCATTATTGCCGACCTGGGCGCTGGTACCGGAAATTTCTCCATTGCCATTGCAGGACTCAAACCCAATGCAATCATCCATCACGTTGACAACAATCCACAGATGATTGCATTAGCCAGGGAAAAAGCAGCCCAACAAAAAATTTCCAACATTCAATTCATAAACAGCGACACGACCGAATACTTGAATAATGCTGGAAAATTACATGCGGTAATATCTGTGCACGCCATATATCCATTGAGCCATCCCAAGGAAGCCATCTCCGGTATTTATGAAAAATTAGCGCCGAATGGCCACTTGGTAGTGTGTGACCTCGGAAGGATACTGGATATCAAAGATTGGGCATTCTATTTCTTCCGAAAAAATGTAGTGCAGAATGGATTTCTTTATACACTGAAGATGTTTTATCGTGGCAGGACAGTTTCTGCGCACAACAAAGTTATTGCAAATAATCAGAAATCAGGCATTTACTGGACACACACAACGGAAGAATTCAAGGAAACCCTGCAACAAGCTGGTTTTCACGTCTCCAGGATAATGCCGATGTATCGGGACTATAGCGACTTCGCAGTGGCAAAAAAAGCAGGTAGCAAGCGTTCATCTGGTGCGGTCTGAATTGGCTTCGACGCCGCTCAGCCAACGCTTGCGCTTAAATAGGCATAATCAAGCCAATGACGAAGCAGACTCGCAAGCCTCTTAAATGGATCGGTTCGGCCAAGCGCGATCTGGATTTAATGCCCGAGGACGTGAAAGACGTTTTCGGACACGCCATTGACCTTGCACAAGCGGGTGGCAAGCACCAGGATGCCAAGGCGATGAGGGGGTTCGGCTCCGCTGGAGTTCTGGAGGTGGTCGAGGATTTTCGCAGTGACACCTACCGGGCCGTTTACACGGTCAAGTTCACTGGATGGGTCTACGTCCTACACTGCTTTCAGAAGAAGTCCAAGAGCGGAAACAAAACGTCGAAAGAAGATATGGATTTGATCAACGCCCGCCTGAAGGTCGCCAGACAGGATTTCGAGAGCTGGAAAATCAAGCAAGGAGAATCAGGATGAATGGGAACAACGAAATCACCATCGAGGAAGGCAGCACGAACGTCTACGCCGACCTGGGTTATGCCGATGCGGCAGAGATGCAGCGCAAGTCTCAACTCGCAGCTGAGATTGCCCGCGCAATCAAAGCGCGCCGCCTGACTCAAGAGGGTGCCGCCGAATTGCTCGGGATTGATCAGTCGAAGGTGTCGCAAATCACGCGGGGCCAGTTCCGTGGTGTGAGCGAAGTCAAGCTGCTTGAGTTGGTGACGAAGCTAGGCCACGACGTCAAGATCATCGTTGGCCCGGTGCGTCGTCGGCCCGGCAAGATTGAGTTGCAATTCGCCTGAGCTGTGATCCAACGCAACGGGTTTCTGGTTTTCGATGCGGCTGTCCTCCTTGGGCCACAGCCACCATACTCACCGCTTCTTCCTCCCCTGCCGCCACACACCAAACACGTAAGCGGCGAAAGGTTCCACGATTGCACCCGCAAGCAGTAGCGCCCGCTGTGCATTGGTGACATCGGGAAACATGTGCGGGTACTGCCGCATGAAGGAACGGGTACCGCTCGGCCACAGCACGAGCCAGGGGATGAAGGTGATTCCGCGACAAACACTGCAGGAACGATAGTCGCATCGAAACATGTAATGCGGTTTTGGGCCTAAGTCACTATGAATAAAGGGTTGTCCCAGCATTTGGGCGCCGAAGAATTGGCGATAGAGCGGGACAAATTCATCCGTGCAACAGGCAACGAATTCCGCTTTTCCGGTACGACAGAGGGCTTCCAGTATCCCGGTACATAGGGCGCGTATGGCGGCCCAGCTACGCGCTTTCTCGGTGACGCAAAACCGTGAAATCTCCACGCAGTTCTCGCGCGGGGGAAATATATCAGACCATTCGACGAAGCGGTCATGCTCCCACTCGTCGTCGGGTTTGCGCCAGATGACCCGTGCGCTTGCAATGGGCTCTTCGCCTTGCCACACGCCAACCAACAGGGCATCCGCGTCAAATTGATCCGTCATCAGCTCCTCTTTCTGGTGTTTGCCGACTTGCCGATAGGTGTGGGTGCGCAACGCAATCAAGGCTGCGCGTTCCTCTGGATGTGCGGCAAGACGTACCGATAGCGGTGTGGCGCGCTGCAAAGGGAACAGCTTCTTTAATCGACCGATGCTATTCAGACTGTTGTGCATGTGGAAGTCCTCCCCTGAGCTGATCGTCAAATGACCCCACACGCCCGGCCTGCTTCTGCGAACACGCGCAAGGCAAAATCAATGTCTTCGTAGGTATGGGCAGACGTGACCGTGGTACGCAGTCGCGGGGCGTCCTTGGGAACTGCCGGATAAACCACTGGCAATACAAACAGCCCCTTCTCCTGACACGATTTGGTCATGCGGTAAGCTTGGCTCTCGTCGGCGCAGCGGATGGGGACAATCGCAGTTTCAGACTTGAAGGTGTCAAATTGCAGCGCCTGCAACCCCTTGCGGAAGTATTCAGCCTTGGCCTGAAGATCGCGCACTCTCTCGGGTTGCGCTTCGATGACGCGCAAGGCACCCAAGGCCGCACCCGCCTGCGCAGGTGCCATTGCGCCGGAAAAAATGGAACCGCGTGCGTTATGGCTGAGCGCGTCAATCAGCGCGTGGCTCCCCGCGATGTAGCCGCCGCTGCTGGGAATCGTTTTGGACAGGGTGCCCATGTGGATGTCGATACAGTCCGGTTGCAACCCGAAATGTTCGACAATTCCGTGCCCCGTGGCACCGATTACGCCCACGCTATGCGCTTCATCCACCATCAGCGAAGCACCGTAGGTTCGGCAGAGTCGCACAATCTCGGGGAGCGGTGCGATGTCTCCCTCCATGCTGAAAACGCCATCCACGATGACCAGTCGCAATCCTTCCGCTGCCTTTAGGCAACGTTCCAGATCGGCAAGGTCGTTGTGGTGAAAGGGCATGAACCGGGCGCCGGAGAAGCGGCAGCCATCCACGATACTGGCATGATTCAGGTTGTCACCGATAACCGTGTCGCCCGGCCCCACCAGCGTTGCAATCGCCGACAGATTGGTGATATAGCCACTGGTGAAAACCAGTGCTGCTTCCATGCCTTTGAAGCGGGCGATGGCTGCTTCCAGTTGGCGGTGCAGGCGCAAGGTGCCAGCAAGCATCCGCGCGCCATGCGTGCCGGTGCTGAACTGGTCTACGGCATCCTTCGCCGCTTGCTCGACACGCGGATCGCCCATCAGACCGAGATAGCTGTAGGATGCCATGACCAAAGAATCTTTGCCATCCACCGTAACCCATGCCCCCCTGCGGGAATCAATGGTCGGCTGAAAGCAATACAGCCCAGCCTGCCTGACTTTCTCGACGCGCGCGTTGAGGCCCAACAGGCGATCCGGTAGACGAGGAACCTCTTGTTCGCTGGCAATCCGGCTGCGATCCTCCAGACATTTGGCCAGCTTTCTTGCCGTATCGTGGGCATAGATAAGGTCCATATCGAGGCGAAAATTGCTTTGCCGTTCAATCTCCATCCCCAAAGCCACCACACCGAGCGAGTCCAAGCCCAGCGCACCAAACGGCGTGTCCGGGTCAACATGGGTTGCGGTTGCCAAGCCCGCCATGTTCATGTAGTCGAGAAGAACCTTCTGAATCAAGGCTAAAACCGAAGACGATGGCTGTGGCCCATCGGCAGTTTGTTCGTGTTCTGGAGCGAACGTTTCTTGCTGTTGCCACCAGACATAGAACGCCGGTTCATGCGGCGCCTGAGTATGCGCGGTAATCAAATTTCGGCAACGCCCCCGCTGGACCTTGCCACTGGAAGTCACCGGAAATTTGCCCGGACGAATGAAGGCAATGGCATAAGGGTTGACATCGTGCGCCCGGAACACGGCATCACGTATTTGCCGCACCAGTGAATCAAGCGTTCGGCAAAAAGCATAAGGGTCTATGGCAATCTGATGAAATTTTTCATAAAGCCCGCTGCGCAGTTCAATGGCAATCCCCAGGCGCTCCTCCCCGTCCACATCAAGCGAAAACGCGGCGCAAGGCTTTTTAATATCTGGTACGGCCAGTTCGATACTGTGCTCAATATCCTGTGGATATAAATTCCGGCCCCGGATGATAATCAAATCCTTGAGTCGGCCCGTTATATACAACTTACCATCGTATATAAAACCCAAATCTCCCGTTCGCAAATAGCGATGGCTTTTTGTATCTCCAGACAAAACTGCATGAAATGTCTGCGACGATTCATCAGGGCGATCCCAGTATCCCTGGCATACTGCACTCCCACGCACCCAAACCTCCCCCACAAAACCCTCATCGACCGAATGGAGCGTGGTAGGGTCCACAATGCGAATCTCGGTATCACCCCAGCCAAGATCGTAGCCGACAAGCGCCACGCCATCCTTACTTTCCGATGCAGCAGCCTGATAGCGGTGCTGCTCCAGAGCCTGTTTGTCGGCTATTTGAATAACAATCGACTTATCATGGGCTTTGCCTGCCACAAGAAGCGTGCTTTCCGCCAAGCCATAAGCTGGAACAAACTGGGGAAATTTGAAACCACAACTTGAAAATGCTTTGGTAAACCGCGTCAGAGTTTTTGCGAGAACTGGTTCGGCACCATTAACAGCTATTCGCCATGAGGACAGATCGAGCTTGGACTTTTCTTCATCCTTGATGCGTTTGACGCAATAATCGTAAGCAAAATTTGGCGCACCGGAATGTTCTATTTTATATTTCGATATGACTTGCAACCAGAATAGTGGATTTTGCAAGAATTCATCCTGTTCGATCAGAACCGCCAGTGTGGATACATATACGGGAGTAAGTGTATAAGCGACTAATGAAAAATCGTGATAATTAGGTAGCCACGATGCCATCCGCGTATCATTCTTCGTGGCAGATGAAATCTTGATCATTTCGCAGCAGGCCATAATGTTCCCGTGAGAAACCATTACTCCTTTCGGATCACGTGTCGAACCAGAAGTATATTGAAGATAAGCAATATCATCCGGATTTGCAGACAGTGGAATAACATCAGAACTGTTGCCATCAAGATCAATATCTTCAAACGCCTGGACAGCTACATTTTGTTCTGCAAAACCCGAAACTGAGATTCGTGGCGTCAGAATCAACTTTGGATTGCTGTCATGAATAATCGAGTTGAGGCGATGATGCACTTTGCCCTTGGCCGCCAAGGGTACAGGTACGGCCAGTACCCCTGCCGCCAAACAACCAAAAAACGACACCACGAAATCCAACCCGTTTGGAAATGCCAAAACGACGCGATCACCCGCCGCAACCTGTTGTCGCAACCAGGCAGCCACGGCGTTACTCCTGCTATGCAATTGCGCGTAGCTCAGAGAGATGGGTTGACAGCCCATTTTTTCGAGAATAAAAGCCGTTCGATCAGGATCGGTGGTCGAGTAATGTGCGAGGCGATGAAGAATTGTTGGCATAGATGTGTCTCCGATAAATATATAATTTTTTGATTGCTTGAATTTCAGGACGATGCAGTGGCGTAGTTTCTGTGATGTCCAACCACCGAGTCCAATCTGAATCTTCCGGTCTGATACTGGGGTATCGCCATATTTCCACTTGCATCCGCGACTGCGAACGTATGGAATTTTTCATACTCATCGTAAGAAAGTGGAGACCTTTCATCAAGCGCTACGCGAGTATGTTGTTGGCTTATATGCTTTGCGTAGCCTTCGGAAATAATGCCACTAAAAAAGATTGCCGAGCATCCAGACCCATAACTAAACATGCCAATTCTTGCGCCTTCCAGGGAAGATGCATTATTTTCAAGCAGGGACAATAAGCCAATAAATAATGATGCGGTGTAGCAATTCCCGATCTCCTTGCTGTATGACGTTGACAGCATGCAGCGTTCAAACATTTCATCTGGCAATGTTTGTTTGTTTAGTTTTTTGTACAAATGGATGATTGCCTTTTCTGCCATTCTTGAGTAAGGCAGGTGAAAGCAATAGCCATCAATATTCTGTAACTGGAAATTTGATTCCTGATGGTATTGTTGCCATGCGCCTTGCAGACTTTGCAAATAATTCTCGATAGATTGTTTGCCACTCGCTATCGGGTGGAGCATATAGTTTGGCCGCCAAAAATCTGGTACATTTTTTGCGTGATGTCCCCAGTAATTCTCGATTGTCAAAATCTTTGGGTCGGTGGAAACAACAAATGCACATGCGCCCGCACCTTGTGTCGGTTCAGCAGCAGAGCCAAGTTCATATAACGAGATGTCGGAAGTGATGACGAGGATTTTTTTATGGGAATCCTGCAATGCAAGCAGGCCCAAAGAGATTTTCAATGCTGCGGCGCCACTTGAACAAGCCTGCTTACATTCCAATACCATGCACGCTTGGGGCAGGCCCAGCAGATCATGAATAAAAATACCCGCCGACTTGGAATAGTCGAAACTGGATTCAGTTGCAAAAAGAATGGCGCAAATCGTCGTTTTATCCACTCCTTCGAGTGCATACGCAGCAGCACTTGCCCCCATGGTGACAATATCCTCGTTTGGCGGCGCAACTGACATTTTTTCTTGCCAAAGACCCTTGCCATACTTCTCATCATCGTCAAGCCCTCTTGCTTGTGCAAGTGATGAAAGTGGAAAATAATATCGCGGCGAATAAAACCCCAATGACTCTATCCCGATATTTACTTTATTCATAATCAATCTCCTCATGTTATTCTCGTGTACAAAATGCAGTTTCTGGTCAGGCTACACTTCAAAAAACCCCCTGTTGATTTTTGCGTATCCTTTCAATCACCAACTCGTCATGCAAACAGGATTGAATTGCCAGAAAAGCAATGTTTTCTTCATGCGCATTCACTGGATGCAGTTTGTTGAAATACGCCTTGTTTCGCTTTATGGCGTCACTATCTATAAAAGAGAATTTCTCAACGATCCCGGCTACCGCCATCCGGGTGTCGTCACAAATCGAATCAATCAGTCCAATCTGCTGAGCCTCGTTGGCGCGCAAAATCGCCGCAGACAATGCCATCTTGTAGGTTTTTGCGAACCCTATTTTCCGAATTAAAAAGGGGGATACATTCGCAGCAATCAGTCCGTGCCGTATCTCTGGAAGGCTAAACACACTGCGTTGTGTCGAGATGGCAATATCACTTGCAGCAATCAATCCCACAGCCCCGCCCAGTGCTCGTCCATCAATAACAGACACTACAAGTTTCGAAGACTGGATCAAACTCCGCAAAATCTGGAAAAACCCCACGCCGCCATTTTTGTCACGATCCAGAATCGTGGATTTACCTTCGACCACTTCTTCCAAATCCATTCCATACGAAAAGAAACCTTTATGTCCTTCAATCAAGATAATCTTGCATTGCGTGGATTCCTCGGCCTTGCGGATAGCCTGTGCGATTTCGTCCAGCATCACCCGGTTGATTCCGTTTTTCTCTTTTTCCCTATTGAGCGTGATGGAAAATAGCACACCCACATCGGAAACCCGGATTGTTTGAAAATTATCTACACCGCACATCAAGGCTCCCACTGTTGCAGGTAGATATTTCCGGCCGTAACACGCCCCCCCGCCTCGCCAATCACACTCAGAGTAATTGGTTTTTCTGTAACTGTTGATCCGCATTGGCTGATGGCATGGTCAAGCAGCGTAAATGCCGAAACACCCGCCAGGGTTCCAACATCCTCGCTAAATAGCGGAACCTGGTTTATGTTCAATCCTAGTTCTCTAATAACTTTTCTGACCATATTTGGATTGGACTCATGAATGCAAATTGTCTTTATATTTTCTTTGTCACCGTAGTCCTGGATGGCTGTATTTACGAGTCGAAGTATGTTATTTAAAAATGTCTTCTTGACCTCCTGCGCCCGCACCAGTATGTTTACCGTCTTATTTTTAATATCCAATTCATGGTTGACTCGCCATTCGTTTTCACATGTGCTAAACGTCATGTTTTCGATGTGCCACTGAGGATTGCATTTACTGCGTTTTTCTTGCGTTTTCTTTCCACATAAAATTGCCCCAACACCTTCGCCAAAGATTGCGGGCCACATCCAGTGATTGAGATTCCCCATGGTTGCATATTTGGTGCATCGCTGATGTGCATGTGTGAGCATGTCATTCTCAGCCGTGATCAACACCATGGCATTTTTATCTGATTCACTTTCTAATAATGTTTCGGCAATTTTCAATGCCGGTACAATCCCGGAGCAGCCTTGCTGAAGATATATTGGGGCATCGAACTTGAAACTTAATCCAAACTGCGTGCCCTTTTCTGAAACTTCGAAACCTTTAGGTGATTTGGTTGTAAAAATGTGAATATGAGCAAGCAGATGTTTTCTTACTTCATATTGATATTTTTGGCTTGCTTGTTCTATCGTAAAGGAAATTGCAACCTTTAGCATTGAAAATAGTGCTTCGTTTTCTGTGGCTTGGCAGGCGGCAAAAATCTCAGATAGCGGCAAATTCTCGTCCCACATGGCCCGGCAGAAGTTAATGGTATCTGCGGTAAATGCCACCGACTTCACACCTGTCATTTTGTAAATTATTTTCGGATCAATTCCTTTGCTTGGATCTGGATGTGCAATACGTCTGGCAATCTCTTCCGTGCTGACCAACTCCCCATAAGAATTGCCGTAGCCCGGAATGATTGATTTGATGCTGGCAATTAGTATGTTTGACATGGTGGGATTCTTGCTTATGGGATTGATTGATAGTTACATGACTTGCGCAAAGGTGTCTCTCCTTTTTGAACGCTGCAAAGAACTACGGCTGCATCGCAAAATTTATTTTTGTGATCCGAATTAAGCCCTTTGAAACGGGCGATTCTTTCGTCAAGAAAATTTTTATAACCTAAAGGTCCATTTTTTAGTAAGTCCAAACAAAATTTAGATGGTATTTCGTACTCGCTGGTAACTGCCTGTTTGAGAATTTCTGCATGTTCAGCCGATTGGATACTGAGCGGTAAAATAAAATCTTTTTCCAATTCCTGAATATGACTGAGGACTTGCTCTTGTCTTTTACCAAGTATTAATAGCTCTTTTCCAACTTTTTCAATGCCGCCAATCATGTTGGCAGATGAAATTTTTATGGACTCGCCCAAAGTATTCATTTTTGTTACTGTTTCATTAAGATTTTTTGCTGCATCCTTGATGTCGGCAGCGGCACTTTTCAAATCGGGGTTTGAAATGATTACACGGAAAACATTCAACTGAGTTTTCCATTCATTGAGCACCGCTGCATTCTGCTTTGTGCGTATGTCAAGTTCGGTGGCGAACTCCTTTTTTAGTTCTCTTAATTCTGCAATATATTCTTTCAGCCCATTTGTTTCTGGTGCTTTGGGTGGAGTGCCATTCATTTGAAATGAAAGGTAAATAATTATTGCAGGCACCGCTACAATTCCAGCGGCCAGCACAAGAACCGATGCTGTCTTGGCGGCAGCGCCAGTAGCGCCATCGTTTTTCTTAATTATTTCAAGAATAATCTCATAAAACTTCTCCAGCATGGATTTGATGGGACTTCTTGATAATAAGTAGTAAAGCAGTATGCAAACTACACTGACAAGAACCAGATTGAAAAACGTAGTGAATATTTTGTACGCTGTGTGTAAGCCGCCAGTTTCATCGAACAACGCTTTTTTAACTCCTTCTGGTGTAATAAGCTGGAAAACATGATCGAAATATCCCGCATTAGTATTGGAACTGGAAGCAGCAGGTGCTGGCATTGGTGCCGTGTTGACCAGCGCTGATGCCGTGTTGACCGTCGTTGATGTCGCAAACTGGCGCTGATACCGTCTTGACCGATTTTGATGCCGTCTTGACTGGCGCCAATGCCGTGCAGGCTGATGCTGATGACGTGCAGGCTGGCGCGAGCCCTGCCGTGTGCCGCCCCTGACCGAGTTGATGTCGTGTTGGCTGGCTCTGTGCCGTCCGTGTCGTGTGCTGGCTCTGATCCCCCCCCCCCCCCCGTTTTTTTTCTCTTCCCCCCCCCCCCCCCCCCCCCCCCCCTTTGTTTTTTTTTGCCCCCCCCCCCCGCCCCCCCCCCCCCCGATGATGTCGTGTTTACTGGCTCTGATGCCGTGCTGACTGGCGCTAATGTCGGGCAGACTGGCACTGATGCCTTCTTGGCTGGCGCTGATGCCTTCTTGACCGGAGCTGCTGTTTTGTCACAAGCCTTTTTTCCCTCTGGCTTTTGAGAGCGCAGGGCATGGGCACCATCAATGCTGTTGATCGTTTCTTGGTATTTTGTAAGAATGCCTTTTGCTTCGTCGGCACCAGGATTTTTAATGCATTCCCTGAGTCTCTTGGCTTCATCTTTGGCAAATTGATCGCCAAATTGTAGAAAAATATCAACCTTTTTGTCTTCCCATTTCTCCTTGAAAGTAGCAGCATTCTTCTGGATGCGATTTAATTCAGACTTATATTCTTCTTCATAATGTCCTGATATAAAAAGTAATGCGATTGCCACAGCAAAAATTACGATTAACGCTGCTGCATTGCATACCATTCCAAACAAATTGAAAAGTGAGCAAATGAATAATTCAAAACAGGATTTTTTGTCATTCGTATCTTTTTCGCTCGGAGTAGATGTCTTGTCTTTTTCGTTCGGAGTAGATGCCGTGTCTTTTTCACCCGGAGTAGGTGCCTTGTCTTTTTTACAACGCCACTCCTTTAAATACTGAAAAGATCGTAAACACCACGATTTGATATTTTTCCATAAATTTTTCAATGCTTCTTTGTTGAAAATATTCATACGCTTGTCGTCTACTCATGAGGAAATATGTGATTGTTTTTTCTACTCTTACGCCCGGCATCAAAGCGGGGAATGTCTTTGAATGAATTCCAGTTTCTTCCCGGCGGCCACACTATGGGGACCAAAACGGTCGAGCGCATCTTTGGCGGCAGCAATTACCGAAGGATGGCGTGTCAGGGAAAGATAGTCTTGGGACGCAAAGTTGATGGCGATGCGGTGAACCACGCTTGTCACAGCATGAGGCAGGCGAGATGTGCGTTGAAATGCCTGGAGAATGCGCCCAGGCAACGCCAACCCAAGAGTGGGAAGTTGGGAAAACTGGTGGGGGGAGGATTTCGCGCCGGGAGATTTTGGCGCTGCGGACGACCCAGCTACCTTGCGGTCTGCGGTCTGCGGTCTGCGGTCTGCGGATTTTACTATGTTGCGCATCGTGTGGTCGGGTGATTCGGCTATTGGCGATGGTGGGGCCGAACCATTCTAGAGGAAAATTTTTCGAGAAATTCCGATCATCTCCAACGAAACGGGTGGCCATACCATGTTGTATGAAATCGACAACACAGCCAGTCTGGATGCGTGTCACGTGCCACTTCTCACAAGCAGTGAAGCTATATTTTTGTGAGCTGTACCCGCACATTCCACGTGGGGTTCAGCCAGATTTATACCCAAGACGCCAGTGCTGCACATCTGCTATGCCAGTGGTGCGGATGTATCAGGTTTTCACATCCGGTTGCATCTGTTGCCACGCCAGGTATTCGGACCGGCGCAGTCGATACCGCGCGATGCTGCCTTCGTGCAACTGCTGTAAAGCCGTCATCAGCATCTTCGCAAACGCAGTGTGATCGGCTTCTTCTGCGTACCCGACGGACAGTTGCGCAATGACATCTCGATCAGGGTGCTTTTGCCCTTTGACAACGGCCTGTACCGCTTGAATCAAGGCCTCGCGGTACTTGATCTTCATGGGGTCTGGCTCAACCATGGTTTGCGTAATGGCCAGGTAACGCTGGCATGATCGCTCATAGGCCCAAACAAACACATCTCGCAGCAGCCCAACCTGGTTGATCTCGTACACACCCAGCGTACCCTCAATGTAAGCACGCTCAGGAACATCGATAAACGACAAGGGGCACAGGTTGTGTTTGATGAGCGGAATATTCGCACCGATACGCGAAACCCGTTTGTTCACATCTTCAAACGGCTGCAGGTAAGGCAGTTGCACCATCAAGAAAAACGCCTGCTCGAAGGGGTCCGGGATGGCTGTGGCTTTATCCAGCAAAAGCTGAAAACAATCCTCAATCACTTGGGGCAAGGCCAGGGGGTGAAACACCGTACCTGAAACCTCGACCGGTCTGCGACGCAGCCGCCCACTGGCCTGCGGGTCGCGTATCAGGTCCTGGGACAGCACAGCGTGGAGGTTCTTGAACGTAAAGGCATCAAAGCCCACCTCGTCTACATCCTCGACCAGCATTTCGATGGCCGCCTTGTGGTTCAGGATCATCTGGGTTTCAATGGCATCTTTGCCCTGGGCGATTTGACCGAATTCAATCAGGTTCCGGGTGTCGAGTCGGCTATAGGTGTTACCTTCCAGCCTGGACGATGCCCAGGACAGATCCACCAGCAGTCGCCCCAGTATTTCGCGGGCATAGGTGCCCGCCGGGCGCTCGCCCGCAGGGGTGCATCCCATGTCGTGCAATTGACGTCGCAGCAACTCCGGCAAATAGAATGTGGTGCCGGGCTGGTAAGCCTGCAGGAATTCACGCTGATAGCCCACAGGACGACGGTGCATCAAAGCACGGCGGACCTGATCACGAATGGCGGCGCCCTCTGGAGACATCGGCACGTACAACTCCGCTTCCGCAATCCCGACAGCCGTTGCGACCGCTGCAGTGGTGGTTTGAACCACGGCTCCAGGCACCCGCTTGTAGACCAAGGCGATGCTCTCACCTTCTGTAGTGAGGCGGTTTTCCGCAACGAGCTTGTGCAAGCGGCGCTGTAGTGTGCGACGGTTGGGCTTGTGTCCGTGCAGTCGCTCCAATTCGGCTTCAATGGTGGCAATGCCCGCCCCATGGGCAAGGCCTGCCACGATGGCCTCAATCTGTAGCATCTCTTCGGTTGACGTGGTGCGTGGCATCGGTTGTCCTTGAAGGGTAAAAATGTCCGGCAATGGCGCTCAAGCGCGACAAAGAATGACAAAGAACGACACCATTTTGTCGCACAAACTGTCACGCTTCAAGAGGATCGACCGATCCTAACGCATCACGCATCGGGTGCGATTCAGTGATGTGGTCGTTGGATTTGGCTTCCTCGCACCAGCCGGGGCTGGGGTGAGGGGCTGTGAGCATGGGAGCGTGCGTCCGGTATGCAGCCAGTTCGTCACGCGATTCGCTGGAATTTCAGCTTAAATCTCATATCACCCGTGATATTACAAATGCAAAAACTGCGATGCAAAACCCTCTTACAAGCCTCTGTGGCACCTTTTTGGCCACAAATCAGGCATCAAATCAGCATCGAATCAGCCTCTAGCCCCCGAGGGCTGTGCGGGAATAGCTATCAATAACGCAGTAACAGTAACCCGGTCCACACTTCGGGTGGTTCAGCCAGATTTATACCCAAGCTGCCAGTGCTGCACACTTCGGGCAGTATCCTGGAGTTCAGCAAGTAGCATGGCCGGAATCACCACCAGCGTCCGCATCGTGCCCGACATCACGTTGTTTGTGTTTCGCGAAACCCGCTCGTTGGCAACGCTTTACCTGGATATTCACACGAAATCAACCTGCACCCCTTATGGAACGTGCGGGAGCAGCTTCTAAAAGCGTAGCATGTCCCGCTGGGCCGCGTCTCGCCTATTGTGCTTACTGCACCAGCGGCGAATCGGTTTCGCCCAGATACGAGAGTGCGTAACGCCTCCAATTTGATGAGCACTACCAGCTCGCCGGTTTTGTGATGCCAGTCCCTGGCAGCGTGTCGGGGAAAACGGAAGCCTTCAGGTGCGCGGCGTGAATGTGCCGAACATGGCTGGCCACCGCCGCGAGCGGCTTGGCAACCCCGAACGGTGATGGGCAAAGCAGGGTTACCGGTTTCTTGAGTTCTTGCACAACGATACGGATGGGCTCAACCAGATCAGTGTCGTTCGAGATGACTATGGCCGCTTCGTAGCGGCCCGCCCAGCCGTCGTTGATGAGATGGCTGGCCAGATTGACGTCCGAGCCTTTCTCCTCCATGACATGGACCAGCGCCTTGACCGCACCAAGCGCTGGCTGGCGGACCTTGTTACCCTTGCCGTATTTCCCGACGGGCAGCGATTCACGCTGATTACCATTGACGGCAGCATCTGGGTCAACTGGATAGCTTCCAGGCGGTAGTGTCGTCGGTCCGTTTCCATGCTGAATTGCACGGTCACCAACGGGCAAGTTAAGCACGGGGCGCCACACTGCTTTGGCGAGGAATTGCCCGAAGAAAAGTTCGACCTCCGGCAGCGTCCGCAGCGCGTTGTAATAGATTTGCTGGCGCCGTGGCTGGTCGGGGTCGGTGATTCCGGAAACGCGCGCCGTGTAGTACTTGAGTTTCTCGACGATGATGCCCGCAGGCATTGCAGCCTCGGTCAGTGCTTTGATATTGAGCCATTTGCAGCCGGAATCGCGGATGGCGTAGTAGAGGTTGAAGCCGTCGATATAGACCCAGATGCACATGCTGTTTCCAAAAAAAGCAAAGGGCCGCACCCGAAGATGTGGCCCTTTGAGCTGACAGCACGCTGCCAGCGGGTATGTGTGAAGAATTGTATACGCAGTGCTGGGATTGCGATAGACCCTACCCGACAGCGGGTCTGAATCGCTCAAAGCATTGCCGGGTCGCGCAAAGGAGTGGCCGCGCTGAACGATGTGCCATCACGTTGTTTGTGTTTCGCGAAACCCGCTCGTTGGCAACGCTTTACCTGGATATTCACACGAAATCAACCTGCACCCCTTATGGAACGTGCGGGGGCAGCTGCTAAAAGCGTAGCATACCCCGACTGGATTTCTACGCCTCGCGTCTCGCCTATTGCCTACTGCACCAGCGGCGAATCGGCTGTATCCAGATCAATGCCTTCAATGAGAGCCTGCCCGGCCAGCAGTTGCATGTACTGGTGCCAGGCGCGTGCGCGGGATTGCATGGTGAGTTGCATGGCAATGCGGGTGCGCACGTCGGCAAAGGTTTTTTGCTCTCCGGCGCGTTTTTCCAGCACGTCAACGATGTGAAAGCCAAAGCGTGTGTGCACCAGCTGCGGCTGGACGCCCAGTGCCAGCGGTGCGCTGGGGTGGAATAGCGCCTTGGACAGTTCAGGCGCGCAGTCGTTGGGGCCAACCCAGCCCAGATCGCCACCCTGGGTGCTGCTGGGGCAGTTGGAGAGTTCGGCGGCCAGTTGGGTGAAGCGATCCGGGGACACGTCCTTGCCCAGGAGACTCAGCAAGGCTTTTTCGGCATGTGCGGCCAGCGCACGGACATCCACGCCGGGTGTGACGGCAAACAGGATATGGCGGACATGCAGTGCCTGGCCGACGACAAACTGTGTTTTGTGGGCATCAAAGTAGCGCTGGCATTCTTCCCCGGTCGGCTCGGGTGCCTGTACCGCTTGCTCGACCATTTTTTCGAGAACGTCGCGCTGTGCATCGCTCAGTGTGGGCGCCGTCAGCCCCGTGTGGCGTGGCAGCAAACCCGCCTTGACCGCCTGCTGGCGCAGCAGTTCGGTGTAGGCCAGCTCCTGCAAGGTGGCCGGGTCAGGCTGCGCGTCGGGCGCGTGCAAGGCGATGCCGTTGATGCTGGGAACAGCCACGGTGGCGGCTGCGCTGGCGCATTGGCAGTGGCCGCTGCCGCAGCCGGAGGAGGTCGTGGAAGTCGCAGAGGTAGAGGGCAGGGCGTTCATGGGGGCTGGCTCTTAGTTCGGGCGTTGCTGGCTCAGGGGCATGGTGGGGGTAACGCCCAGACGGCGGCTGCGTACCAGTTGGTAGGGGCGCATCACATAGGCCAGCGTGCCAAAGCCGCTCCAGACGTGCACCAGGCGTGTGAACGGGAAGACCAGGAAGATCGTCATACCCAGGAACATGTGCGCTTTGAAAATGAGGCCCGCATCTGCCAGGAACTCAGGGGCACCGGCGCGGAAGGTGACGATGTGCTGCGCCCACTCGGCCAGTTTGATCATCATGCTGCCGTCCAGATGCTGCGCGGACAGCGGTACGGTGGACAGGCCCAGCGCGAATTGCAGCCACAAGAGCCACAGCAGCAAAATGTCGCTACCCTTGGAGTTGACGCGGATGCGTGGATCGCTCAGGCGCCGGTGCAGCAGGATGGTGACACCCAAAAAGCCCAGAACGCCAAAAAATCCACCCGAGATCATGGCCATGAGCTGCTTGTGGCCCGCGCTGATGAAGGGTTCGTACAGGAAGTGGGGGGTCAGCAATCCGACGGTGTGACCAGCTAGTAAAAACAGGATGCCGATATGGAACAGATTGCTGCCCAGGCGCAGTTGCCCGGCACGCAGCAGTTGCGACGAGTCGCTTTTCCAGGTGTACTGGTCGCGGTCGAAGCGGATCAGGCTACCCAGCAGAAAGACCGTCAGGCAGATGTAGGGGTAATAACCAAAGAGAAAGTTGTCGAGGGTTTTCATGCGGCGACTCCTTGGGGTTTGCGGACAATGTGAATGGGTTGGGGGGTGTTGGGCCGGGTTTGGCCAGCGCTGCTGCAGCCGCCAAAGACTTCTGGCTCGGCCCAGGTAGCGTCGAGCGATTCTTCGGTGGCAATGGCGACGGATTGGACTTGCTGGCCGCAGAGTTCCAGCACGGCGGCAAGGACTGCGGCATACGGGCTGCCGCGCTCTCGCAGGGCGCTGAAAATGGCGGTCAGGATGTGTGCCATTTCACCCAGGAATGCACGCGCCAGCTCTGGCGGCTGGGTCGAGGCGAATTCCAGCACCACGCACAGGTGGTCGGGCAGTTCGTCCGGCGATAGGAATAGTTCGGCTTTTTCGTAGGTTTGCGCCAGATCGACCAGCGCCGGGCCGCGTGCGCGCGAGTCGCCGTGCACATGCTCGAACAGGTGCAAGGAGGTCGCACGTCCTCGGTCAAAGGTTTCGACGTAGCGCGACTCGACTTCCATCGGGTCCAGACGTGCCAGTTCGGATGCCAATGCACGCAGCTCGGCGCGGCGCGCTTGGGGGATGGCGGCTTCCTGGTCAATGGCTTCGATCAGCGCAGGCAAACGCGCGCGCAGTCCGTCGTGGGGGTAGCCCAGCAGTAGCGCGAGTGCGCGTAGCGAATAGCGGATTTCTGTCATGGCTGTTCCTTTGTAATCTTAGACCAGGGCCTTGATCGGGATGGTGCGGGGCTTGGCGCCGCCGAACAGGCTGGCTTCGCTGTCGCCGTCCGAGCAGCCGTTGCCGAACGAGAAGCCGCAGCCACCGCGCAGGTCAAAGGCGTTTTCGGCGTATTCGCGGTGTGCCGAGGGGATCACAAAGCGGTCTTCGTAGTTGGCAATCGCCATGATCTGGTACATGTCTTCGACCTGCTCGGTGCTCAGGCTCACCTGATCCAGTACGGCGCGGTTTTCCACGCCATCGACGTGTTTGCTGCGCTGGTAGGCGCGCATGGCCAGCATGCGCTCCAGCGCACGCACCACGGGAGCGGTGTCGCCCGCGGTCAGCAGGTTGGCCAGGTACTGCACGGGAATGCGCATCTGGGCGATGTCGGGAATCGTGCCGTTGACACCGACATGCCCGGCATTGGCAGCGGACGTGATGGGGGAGAGCGGCGGGATGTACCAGACCATGGGCAGCGTGCGGTACTCGGGGTGCAGCGGCAGGGCCACTTTCCAGTCCATCGCCATCTTGTAGACCGGGCTATTGCGTGCGGCTTCCAGCCAGGCTTCGGGTACGCCATCCAGACGCGCCTGCGCAATCACCGCCGGGTCGTTGGGGTTGAGGAACATCTTGAGCTGGGCCTGGTACAGGTCTTTCTCATCGGCAACGCTGGCGGCCTCGGCAATCTGGTCGGCGTCATACAGCACCACGCCCAGGTAGCGGATGCGCCCGACGCAGGTTTCCGAGCAGACCGTGGGCTGACCGGCTTCGATGCGCGGATAGCAGAAGATGCACTTTTCGGCCTTGCCGCTCTTCCAGTTGTAGTAGATTTTCTTGTACGGGCAGCCCGAGACGCACATGCGCCAGCCCCGGCATTTGTCCTGGTCAATGAGCACGATGCCGTCGTCTTCGCGCTTGTAGATCGAACCGGACGGGCAGGAGGCCACGCAGGCCGGGTTCAGGCAGTGCTCGCACAGGCGCGGCAGGTACATCATGAAGGTGTTTTCAAACTGGCCCACCATGTCCTTTTGCACCTGCTCGAAGTTGGCCAGGTTGGCGTCCTTGCCGCGTTTGGAGAACTCTCCGCCGAGGATTTCTTCCCAGTTCGGGCCCCATACGATTTTTTCCATGCGCTGACCCGTAATCAGGCTGCGCGGGCGTGCGGTCGGCGCGGCTTTGGTCTCGGGTGCCGATTGCAGATGGTCGTAGTCGAAGGTGAAGGGTTCGTAGTAGTCGTCGATCTGCGGCAGATTGGGGTTGGCGAAGATGCGCATGAGCATCTTCCATTTGCCGCCTTGCTTGGGTGCTATCGAGCCGTCGGCGTTACGGACCCAGCCGCCGTTCCATTTGTCCTGGTTTTCCCATTCCTTGGGGTAGCCGATGCCGGGTTTGGTTTCGACGTTGTTGAACCAGGCGTATTCCATACCGGCGCGGCTGGTCCAGACGTTTTTGCAGGTGACGGAACAGGTGTGGCAGCCAATGCACTTGTCCAGATTCAGCACCATGCCGATTTGTGCGCGTACTTTCATGTTTTTCTCCTTAGGCTTGGATGGTGTCGGTGCCTTCGTCGTCGAGCCAGTCGATCTTGCGCATCTTGCGCACGACAACGAACTCGTCGCGGTTGGTGCCGATGGTGCCGTAGTAGTTGAAGCCGTAGCTGAACTGCGCGTAGCCGCCGATCATGTGCGTGGGCTTGGTCACGATGCGCGTCACCGAGTTGTGAATGCCGCCGCGTGTGCCGGTGATTTCGGCTCCGGGGGTGTTGATGATCTTTTCCTGTGCGTGGTACATCATGCACATACCCGGATTGACGCGCTGGCTGACCACCGCACGCGCCGCAATGGCGCCGTTGATGTTGAAGAGTTCGATCCAGTCGTTATCGACAATGCCCGCTACCTTGGCATCGTCCTCGCTGATCCACACGCACGGGCCGCCCCGGCTCAGGGTGAGCATCAGCAAATTGTCGGTGTAGGTCGAGTGGATGCCCCATTTCTGGTGCGGCGTGATGAAGTTCAAGGAAATTTCCTTGTTGCCATTGGGCTTGCGCTCCTTGATGCCATTGATGGTTTTCAGGTCCACCGGCGGGCGGTAGCTTGACAAGCCTTCGCCAAAAGCCAGCATCCAGGGATGGTCCATGTAGAACTGCTGGCGCCCGGTCAGGGTGCGCCATGGGATGAGTTCGTGCACGTTGGTGTAACCGGCGTTGTAGCTGACCTTTTCGCTCTCCAGTCCCGACCATGTGGGGCTGGAGATGATCTTGCGCGGCTGCGCCTGCACGTCGCGGAAGCGGATTTTTTCGTCCTCGCGGTGTAGTGCCAGATGCGTGTGGTCGCGGCCAGTGATCTTGGACAAGGCTTCCCAGGCCTTCACCGCCACATGGCCGTTGGTTTCGGGTGCCAGTTGCAAAATCACTTCGCAAGCGTCGATGTCGCTTTCGATTTTGGCCATGCCTTGGCTCACACCCTTGGCGCGCACCCGGCCATTGAGATCGCCAAGCTGTTCGACTTCGGTCTTGGTGTCCCAGCCAATGCCCTTGCCGCCGTTGCCCAGCTTGTCCATCAGCGGGCCTAGCGAGGTGAAGCGCTGGTAGGTGTTGGGGTAGTCGCGCTCGACCACGGCAATCGAGGGGGCGGTCTTGCCGGGGATCAGCTCGACCTGGTTGCGTTTCCACTCTTTCACGTCCAGCGCCTGCGCGAGTTCGGACGGGGTGTCGTGCATCAGCGGCGTGAGTACGACTTCCTTTTCCACGCCCAGGTGTCCGATGCACACCTGGCTATAGGCCTTGGCGAAGCCCTTGTAGATTTCCCAATCCGATTTACTCTGCCATGCTGGATCGACGGCGGTGGAGAGCGGGTGGATGAAGGGGTGCATGTCGCTGGTGTTGAGGTCGTTTTTCTCGTACCAGGTGGCGGTGGGCAGCACGATATCCGAGTACAGACAGGTGGTGCTCATGCGAAAGTCGAGTGTCACCAGCAAATCGAGCTTGCCTTCGGGCGCTTGCGCGTGCCATTGCACTTCGGCGGGTTTGGCTTCGCCGGTGCCTAAGTCCTTGCCCTGTACGCCGTGTGTGGTGCCCAAGAGGTGCTTGAGAAAATACTCGTGCCCCTTGCCGCTGGAGCCCAGCAGGTTGGAGCGCCAGACGAACAGGTTGCGTGGCCAGTTCTGCGGATTGTCCGGGTCTTCGCAGCTCATCTTCAGCGCGCCGCTCTTGAGCGACTGCACCACGTAGTCCTTGGCATCCATGCCTTTGGCCTGCGCGTCCTTGACCACCTGCAGCGGGTTGGTTTGCAGTTGTGGCGCGCTGGGCAGCCAGCCCATGCGCTCGGAGCGCACGTTGTAGTCAATCAGGCTGCCGCCGTATTGCTTTTTGTCGGCCAGCGGCGAGAGGATTTCCTCCACACCGAGTTTTTCGTAGCGCCACTGGTCGGTGTGGGCATAGAAAAAGCTGGTGGAGTTCATTTGCCGGGGCGGGCGTACCCAGTCCAGCGCGAAAGCCAATGCCGTCCAGCCAGTTTGTGGACGCAGTTTTTCCTGGCCCACATAGTGCGCCCAGCCGCCACCGGATTGGCCGATGCAGCCGCACAGCATCAGCATATTGATGATGCCCCGGTAGTTCATGTCGCTGTGGTACCAGTGGTTCATGGCCGCACCGATGATGACCATGGATTTGCCCGTGGTCTTTTCGGCGTTGTCGGCAAACTGGCGTGCCACCGCAATGATCTGGTCGCGCTTGACGCCGGTAATCGCTTCCTGCCAGGCCGGGGTGTAGGGCGTGTTCTGGTCAAAGCTGGTCGCACCCGTATCACCCGGCAGACCGCGTGCCACGCCGTAGTGCGCCACGGTCAGGTCAAACACGGTCGCCACCAGTACATTGCCCTGAGCGAGTTGTATACGCCGCAGCGGCACCTTGCGCACCAGCACGTCGCCGGTGGCGCTGCTTTGCTTGTTGGCGTTGAAGTTGGGCGTGTCGATGCCGCCAAAGTAGGGGAAGCCCACGTCGCCGACTTCGTACTGGGCTTTAGCGCCTTCCATCAGGCTGAGCTTGAGCGTGACTTCAGCGTTTGCTCGGGCTTCCTTGTTTTCCAGATTCCACTTGCCCACATCGGCGCGGCCTTCTGCACCCCAACGGAAACCAATGGAGCCATTGGGCACCACCACCGCATCGCTAGCATCCAGCGCGACGGTTTTCCACTCGGGGTTGTTGCCCTGGTCGAGTTTGGTGTCGAAATCGCTGGCGCGCAGATAACGCCCTGGGACCAGTACTTTGCGGCCATCGGGCAGCGTGCGCTCTTCCAACTGCACCAGGTTGGGCATATCGGTGTAGCGGCGCACGTAGTCATCAAAGTAGGTGCAGCGCCGGTCAAAGTAAAACTCCTTGAGAATCACATGGCCCATGGCCATGGCCACGGCAGCGTCGGTGCCTTGCTTGGGGTGCATCCACAGATCAGCCAGTTTGGCGACTTCGGAATAGTCGGGCGTGATGGCCACGGTCTTGGCGCCCTTGTAGCGCACTTCGGTGAAGAAGTGGGCATCCGGTGTGCGCGTTTGCGGCACGTTGGAGCCCCAGGCGATGATGAAGTTGGAGTTGTACCAGTCGGCGGATTCGGGCACGTCGGTCTGCTCGCCCCAGATTTGCGGGCTGGAAGGGGGCAGGTCGCAGTACCAGTCGTAAAAACTCATACACACGCCACCAATCAAGGACAGATAGCGGCTACCGGCGGCGTAGCTGACCATGGACATGGCGGGAATCGGCGAAAAGCCAATCACGCGGTCCGGGCCGTATTTTTTGGCGGTGTAGACGTTGGCGCTGGCAATCAGCTGGTTGACTTCTTCCCAGGTGCTGCGCACAAATCCGCCCAGTCCGCGCTGCTTTTGCCAGTCGGCGCGCGCTGTTGGATTTTCGACAATGCTGGCCCAGGCATTGACCGGGTCTTTGGCCACCGCCAGCGCTGCGCGCCAGTGTTGCAGCAACTTGCCGCGCACCATGGGGTATTTGACGCGGTTGGCGCTGTAGAGATACCAGCTATAACTGGCGCCGCGCTGGCAGCCGCGTGGCTCGTGGTTCGGCAGATCGGCGCGGGTGCGCGGGTAATCGGTCTGCTGGGTTTCCCAGGTGACGATGCCGCCCTTGACGTAGATTTTCCAGGAGCACGAACCCGTGCAGTTCACGCCGTGCGTGCTGCGCACGATCTTGTCGTGCGCCCAGCGGTCGCGGTAGGCGTCTTCCCAGGTGCGGTCTTCGCCGGTGGTGAGACCATGCTCACCCGAAAACGGCTCCTTGGGGCTGGAAAAGTAGCTGAGTCGATCCAGAAAATGGCTCATGGTGGGACCTTTGGTGAAAGTAAAAAGTTATTAAAAGTTATTAAGGGTTCTTGATTTCCGAAGCCGAGCGCAGGTAGAACCACCAGTTCAACACCAGGCACAGCGCGTAGAAGATGGCAAAGCCGTACATGGCGTTTTGCGGCGTTCCCGCCTTGATCTGCGCGCCAATCACCACCGGGGCGATGAACGCGCCATAGGCGGCGACCGCCGAAGTCCAGCCCAGCACCGGGCCGGCTTGCTGGCGGTCAAAAATCACGCCAATGGTGCGGAAAGTCGAGCCATTGCCGATGCCGCTGGCAGCAAACAGCAGCACAAACAGCCACATGAAGGTCTGAAAGTGCTGCTCGGGCGTGGCCGAGCCATAGGCTTGCAGCATAACGTAGCCTACACATGCGCTGGCAACCACCATGACGGCGGAAATGATTTGTGTCACGATGGAGCCGCCCACCTTGTCCGAAATCCAGCCGCCAATGGGCCGCACCAGGGCACCGACAAAGGGGCCGATCCAGGCATAGGTCAGCGCAGACGGTGCATTCGGGTTTTTCAGCGTGTGCTGCATGATACCGGCGGCGTCCGGCACGTGGCTGACACCAAAAATGACCGTGATCGACAGGGGCAGCGCCATCGAAAAGCCGATGAAGGAACCGAAGGTCACGATGTACAGCACGGTCATCGACCAGGTGTGCTTGTTGTTAAAGATGGCGAACTGCTTGGCAATATTGCCCTTCATCTCACCAAAGGCTGCCACCTTCATGACCATCAGCGTGGCCACAATGATGAGCGGCAGCGCGACCCACATATTCAGCAATCCCAACCCCGTGGGCGCGGGCAGATACAGATACAGGCCAACGACACCGACGAGGCCGCTCAAAAGCCACAGGTAAATGATCTTGGCAAATGCGGCCAGCGTGCCACCGTAGTTGGGCGACAGCGGCAGGAGGTTGTTCATGCCAAACCAGGCGGCAATCACCAGCGGCAGCAAAATGGCGGCCCAGATGAAACCGGCATTCTGGATGAAGGTGGGGGTGCCAGCAAGAATTTTGCCCATGATCCAGCCGCTGTCCTTGATGAGCACCATCGAGCCACCGCCCACGGCGCCAAACAGCCCCACGGTCATGACCAGCGGAATCAGAATCTGCATCGTCGTCACGCCAAAATTGCCCAGACCCGCATTCAGACCCAGCGCCGTGCCCTGTTTGGCCTTGGGGAAAAAGCCCGAGATATTGGACATGGAGCAGGCAAAGTTGCCGCCGCCAATCCCTGACAAAAATGCACAGGCCTGAAACACCCACAGTGGCGTGTTCTTGTCCTGCAGGGCAATCCCTGTCCAGATGGCCGGAGCCATCAGCAAGGTCGAGGTCAGAAAGATGGTATTGCGCCCACCCGCCAGACGGATAAAGAACGACGCCGGAATGCGCATCGTCGCACCCATCAGCCCGGCAATGGCGGTCAGCGTGAACATATCCGCCGGTTTGAACGGAAAGCCCAGGTTCAGCATCTGCACCGTGATCATGCCCCACATGCCCCAGACGGCAAAGCCGCACAGCAGATTGGGGATGGAAATCCACAGGTTGCGGTTGGCAATCGACTTGCCAGTGCTCTCCCAGAACTGCGCGTCCTCGGGGCGCCAATCGGCAATGTCGGCGGATGAGTAAATTTTTTCGCTCATGGTGCGGGGTACTCCAGTAGGGGGAAAACGGTCAGATGGATCAGATCAAATCCTGGTTGTGGCTGTCGCGGGACTGCACCTTATGTACTTCGGTCCAGTACATCCAGATCAAGGACACCCAGACCACGCCATACATCAGCATGAAGGCGCTGGAACGAATGCCTGTTATGTCCATCAGCGCACCGAACATGATCGGCAAAACAAAGCCACCCAATCCACCGGCCAGACCGACGATGCCGGAAATCGTGCCGATGTTGGCGCCGAAGTCATCGCTGATGTACTTGAAGACGCTGGCCTTGCCAAAGGCCCAGGCGATGCCCAGGATGAACATCAGTGTGGTGAATACATAGACATTCAGGCCGACGTGAAAAGTCATGGGGCCGTTGACCGTGGTGATGGTCAGATCGGTCTGGGGATAAGACAGCAAAAACAGGCAAACCCAGCTGACCCACATCACCCACCAGGTGACGGAGTGGGCGCCAAACTTGTCGGAAAGTATGCCGCCGATAGCGCGCAAGACGCCGCCAGGCAAGGAAAAGCACGCTGCCAGCAGGGCAGCAACCCGGATGTCCAGGCCGAATTCACCCACGTAGTACTGCACCATCCACAGGCTCATGGCCACGTAGCCGCCAAACACGATGCTGTAGTACTGGCAATATTTGATCACCCTGGGGTCTTTCAGCGCCTTGAGCTGGTCCATGAACGTGACGTGGCTGGGTACCAGATGGGCCGGGTCGCTGTGGCTGAACATCCAGAACAGCACCAGTGTGCCCAGCATCACAGCCGCATAGACCTGCGGCACCATCGCCCAGCCAAAGGCCACCAGCAGCACGGGGGCAATAAACTTGTTGACCGCAGCACCCGAGTTGCCCGCACCGTACACGCCCATCGCCATACCCTGACGATCCTTCGGGAACCAGCGCGCCACATAAGGCGTACCTACGGAAAACGAGCCGCCCGCCAGACCGACAAACAAGCCGATGACCAGAAAATGCCAGAACTCCGTGGCGTAGCTCATCATCCAGATGGCCGGTACGGTGGTCGCCATCAGACAGGCCAGCACGATGCGCCCGCCATAGCGGTCCGTCCAGATACCCAGCGGTACGCGGATCAGCGAGCCGGTCAGCACCGGCATGGCGGTCAGCAAGCCGAACTGGGTGGAATTGAGATTGAGCATCTTCTTGATCGGAATGCCGATCACGCCAAACATCATCCAGACCATGAAGCAGACGGTAAAAGCCAGCGTGCTGACAATCAACACCGACCAAGCCTGTTTCGCATTGCGCAGTTCAGAAGCCATATTTCCTTCTCCCAGAATATGCACCAACTTTCGCCGATTGGCGCTGCTTTTACTATCCGCCTGATGGAGGTGTGGGCCGGTGCAATGGAACTACTACTCGGGTGCCTGGCGTAGTTCGAAAGGACTACTGCCAGGACTGTCAACTTTGCCAATTAGGGGATATTGGGGTGAATGCCTTACGGAACGTGCGGTGAAAGCTATTAAAAGGTGAGTTCTGGTACGAGTTGTATAGTCGGTGTTCTACACTGGACAATCTCTTTGTTGTCATGCAAACCGCTGCGAACGGTCGCAGGGCAGGTTTCTCGTCGCACCCTAAGGTGATGCTGCAATGCTCATACGCAAGCGCCGAGCAGCATCTTCCGCTCGCGCGTCGTCAATTTCACGCAATACGGCTTGCATATCCACATCAGCGTGCTGGCGTTCATAACGACCGGTCAGCGCGGTCCCGTTGTCGAGTAAACCTGCCTGATACAGACTCCAGATTTCGGGGCCATATTGGGTGTGTAGCAACTCGGGTGCGGACTGGCCAAAGAAGTCCCGCAGGTTGTTCACATCCCGCAGCAGCATTCGTTGGGCGTGATTGTTGCCGGCGGCATCCACCGCCTGGGGCAGGTCAATGATGACGGGCGCATCAAAACCCTCAGCACCATCCACGCCTGGCGCATGGGCCAGCAGGATGTTGAATTCGGACAAGTCTCCGTGCACCACGCCTGCGCACAGCATGCGCACTACCTCCGCAATCAACGTGGCATGGTGCTGCAATGCCTGCTCGCGTGTGAACGCCACATCGTTCAGTCTTGGTGCGGCGTCACCATGGGCATCGGTCACCAGTTCCATCAACAGGACGCCATCGTGAAAATTGTAGGGCTGGGGTACGCGCACGCCAGCAGCGGCTAAGCGGTAGAGTGCATCTACTTCAGCGCTTTGCCAAGCGGCTTCAATTTCTTGCCGACCAAAGCGACTGCCCTTGGCCATGGCGCGGGATGAGCGCGAGTTCTTGACCTTGCGGTTTTCGGTGTAGTCCACCGCCTGGCGAAAACTGCGGTGCGTGGCCTCTTTGTAGATCTTGGCGCAACGTGTCTCAGCACCAATGCGTACAACAAAGACCATGGCTTCCTTGCCGCTCATCAACTGGCGAACCACCGTATCGATAAGACCCTCTTCGATGAGGGATTGCAGTCTGGGAGGTGGTTTCATGATGCTGATTATCCGTTGGGAATCGCTTCATGTCTTTGCGAATTCGAGAGTTGCTGGAAGATGCCTTCAACAAAGAGCGCGGAATCAGGCCACGATCTCCGGATGAAAATCAGTACGTTTCTTGCAGGAGAACAGGACGGCGTGGCGGCGTAACAGTTCCAGCGTAAACCCAGAAGAAACAGGGTAAACAAAACCGCCATTTTCGTGTACTCATAAGGCATGCCATACTTGGGCGCATGCGTTTGAAATACCTATCTGCTCTTCCTGGAGCTTTCCGATGAAAAGAATTCTGTTGTCGATGGTGTTGGCAATTTTTTCGCTGACAAGCGTCGCTGCGTCCGACACGTCAATGCCACTTGTATTGGAACCTGCGCAACAACAGATCCAGGCCGCCGGCATGGTTGCGGATATCTTGACACGCTTTCACTACACTCCGATGCCATTGGACGACGTCATGTCACAGAAGATATTCGCGCGTTACCTGAAGTTACTGGATTCGGACAAACTGCTTTTTACTCAGGCCGATGTCGATCAGTTTTCACCCGCGCGGGACAAGTTCGATGATGCGATCAGAAACCGGGATATGACGACGCCCTTCGCAATGTTCAACCGCTACCTATACCTTCTACGTGAGCGACTGACCTATGCGCGTGGGTTACTGAGTCAGAGCTTTGACTTCAGCAAGCAAGAAAGCTACAACTTTCAACGCAAGCATGCAGCCTGGGCACAGACCGAAAACGAAATACAGGACTTGTGGCGCCAGCGTGTCAAAAACGACTGGCTGCGACTGAAACTGGCTGGAAAGGACAATGTCGCTATTCGCACGACCTTGGAAAAACGTTATGACTACCTGCTAGCAGGCATCAAGCGACTTAAAAGTGAAGACGTATTTCAACTTTTCATGAATGCCTACGCCACGTCAATCGAACCGCACACCAACTACTTTGGCCCCAAGGCCACGGAAGATTTTGATATTTCCATGAAATTGTCACTGGTCGGGATTGGTGCCGTTTTGCAAGAACGGGACGAAATGACAGTGGTTCGGGAATTAGTGCCCGGTGGGCCAGCTGCGCTATCTGGCAAACTCAAGGTGGGAGATCGTATTGTTGGCGTAGCGCAAGCGAATGATGCCGAACTGACCGACATAATCGGTTGGCGCCTGGATGATGTGGTTCGACTGATTCGAGGCGCCGAAGGCACCAAGGTAAGGCTCAACATTTTGCCTGCAGATGCCAACCCCGATGCGCAACAGTCCTTGGTAGTCATGGTCCGCAAAGAAATCACCCTGGAGCAAAAATCCGCGAAAAAATCAATCCTGGAGGTTAAAAATGGGGATCAGACACTTCGCATTGGCGTTATTGCGTTGCCTATTTTTTACCAGGATTTCGAGGCGCAAAAACGGGGTGACAAGGCCTTCAAAAGCGCCACTCGCGACGTAGCTCTTTTGTTGGAAGAATTGAAGAAAGAGCGTGTTGACAGCGTGTTGATCGATTTACGCAACAATGGCGGTGGTTCACTCAAGGAAGCGGTTGAGCTCACCAATTTGTTTATTGGCAGTGGACCTGTGGTGCAACAGCGTGATACACGCGGCGCTGTCCGTGTCGAGGGCAGTGACAAGGCCACTGCGGCCTGGGATGGGCAACTGGGTGTGCTCATCAACCGAGGTTCAGCTTCAGCATCGGAAATTTTTGCTGCTGCCATGCAGGACTACGGTCGAGGCATCATTATTGGTGAGCCCAGTTTTGGTAAAGGAACGGTGCAGACCATCGTTAATCTGGACACCTTGGCACACAATGACAAGAAGAGACTTGGTGAAGTAAAAATGACGATCGCTCAGTTCTACCGGGTCAATGGCACTACCACCCAGCTGCACGGCGTTATTCCCGATATCAAGCTACCTACGCTTTTCGATGTTGATAGTGGTGAATCCGGCTATGACAATGCACTGCCGTGGGGAAAAATCAAACCGGCCGACTTCCAACCGCTGGGTGATCTTGCCGACATCGTGCCGATTCTGCAAACAAAACACGAACAACGAATTGCCAAAGATGCGGAATTCCGTTTTCTCAAGGAAGACATCAGAGAGTACCTGGAGAATAAAGAGAAGAAGAGCATTTCACTCAACGAAGTAGAGCGTCGAAAGGAACGTGATGCCCGCGAAGCCAAACTCAAAGCCCGTGAGACTTTGCGTCAAAAAAATGCATCGAATGGTGCGACAGTCAAAGAAAATATTCAAGATGATGGCTTGTACGCCAATGAGCGCAGTCTTGCCGAAGATCTGGCAGCAGAAAAAGCAAGAAAAGATGCCAAGGACATATTTCAGATTGAGGCGGCGCATATCCTGGCGGATGCATATAACCTGATCCATTCCAGTACGCGACTGGCCCAAAAGGTACTCGCGGGGTATTCACGTCTGAAAACAAAACCCACTGACCTGCCGCATTAGTGCATGTGCTTCGAACTCAAACCCAAGGACGAACCGCTTCACTCAACAACCATGTCATTTGCCCCCTGACGACGCAGTTACCTTACGTTTGACCCCCAATGGTCATTTGTTGATGGTGGTCGATGTTGAAGCGCCCGCTTTGCCATGACAGCGCGTGCCAGCACCAAAGGTGCGGTTTCATACCAGCCTGGGGCATCGCCCCAGGTATCGCGTCCCACCCGAATCGCCCCACCCACCAGGAATGAAGGCTCGATCCAACGCATCCCGGATTACGAGGTCGGACACGAGGTCGGGCATCAATTTCGTGGCATCACGAACATGATCTTCCACCAAACTAGCCACGAAATGAGCCACGAAATGAAACGGGCTTTCAACCTGGGGCGTTGCCCCAGGCTGGTATGGCTTCGGGCCTTTGGCCCTCCAGAGCGCCATGGGATAACTCACTTTAGTTTTGATAGCTTCCCCAGCTTGATCCATAAGGGTTTTTGGTTGTTTCGGCATATAAAAACGGCCCCTGGAGTGCCATGGCAGCGCTGATTTGGGTCGATTTTGGTGGGTTTTGGTGAATCTTGGCGCAAAAGGGGCATTTGGGGCATTTTTTAAGGCACGAATTGCCTTGTAAGCCTTATGGGACAAGCGGGAGCAGCTCTGTAAAGTAGAGCAAATTATTTCATGCATACGGTATAGCCCGTGCTCGCGCCGCCGCCCTCCAGCTTGCGCAGCACCCCGAGCGCCAGCAGGTCGTTGATGTCGCGCAGCGCGGTGTCTGGCGAGCATTTGCCAACCGCTGCCCATCTGGCGTTGGTGAGTTTGCCTTCCATGCCGTCGAGTACGTGGTTCAGCACCAGGGTTTGCCGTGCGTTCATGGGCGTGCCTGCCCAGCATTGCCAGAATCGGGCCTTGTCCAGCACGCCCAAGAGCAGGACGTCTGCACCCTGCACGGCACGCAGCAGGCAGCCCAGAAACCAGTCCAGCCACGCAGTCACGTCCAGCGGGCCTTTCTGCGGGCTTCCAGTTGCTCGTAGTAGGCTTTGCGCTCGCGCTGTATTTGGGCGCTGAAGCTGTAGAACCTCTGGCTGGAGCCCTCGGCACGCGCCAGCGCCATGTCGCCCACGGCGCGGCTCAGGCGGCCGTTTCCGTCGTCAAACGGATGCAGCGTCACCAGCCACAGGTGGGCCAGCCCGGCTTTGATGAGGGCGTCGCCCGCCGCAGGGGCGTCAAACCAGTCGAAGAAAGTTTGTGTTTGTGTGGGCAAACTGGCGGCAGGCGGGGCGGTGAAGTGCACCTTCTCCCGCCCCACAGGGCCGGATACCACATCCATGGGACCGCTGGCGTCGGTGCGCCACTGCGCCACGCGGATGCGCAGACGCCCGCTGTAGCCGGTGGGAAACAGGGCGGCGTGCCAGCCGAACAGGCGCTCGAGGGTGAGTGGCTGGTGGTGGTTGCGGGTGGCGTCCAGCACCACGTCCACCACGCCGTCCACATGCCGGTCGCTGGGCGCCAGCGCACCGATGTCCAGCCCGAGCCTGCGCGCCACAGACGAGCGCACGGCCTCCTGGTCCAGGCGTTCGCCCTCGATGGCGCTGGTGGTGATGACCTCCTGCGTGAGTACCTGCAAGGTGGCCTGGTCACGCTGTGCCAGCCCCAGCTCGGCCATGCGCCCCGCCAGCACCCCCTGCGCACGGTGCACCTGTGCCAGCGGCGCAGCCAGCGCAGCAGCATCAAAAGTCAGGTGCGGCCAGTCGGGCAGCTGCCAGATGTAGCGGGGGGTGCGAATAGGACGGTGAGGACGGTGGGGGCGCATGCGGTGATTATCGGACCTATTCACCGCAATTTGTGCGGCGAATGCTGCAGCAAAGGATGCGTGACAATCGGAAAAACCTCAGCGCAGCACGCATTTCATGGCAACACTCATTCCCGCTATTGGCACCACGGCCTTTGACACCACGGGCGAGCGGCGGCTGGCCGAGCGGCTGGAAAAGAAGCTCGACGACGATTACCTGCTCTGGTACAACGTGCCCATTGGCCCCCGGCAGTGCCACCCCGACTTTGTGGTGCTGCACCCCAGCCGTGGCATCCTGATTCTGGAGGTGAAGGACGGGAAAAACTTGCCCCACCAGGAGCCACGCCTGGGGCGACATGGCAGTCCTCTGCGCCGACTGGAAAACCCGCGACCAATGCGCCCGGGTGCTCCACCAGCGCAAACTGCCGCTGGAAAACCGCGTGAAAAGCGGCGACTACAACCCCAGCAGCAACAAGATCAAGGTCATGACCATGCACGCCAGCAAAGGCCTCGAATTCCCCGTGGTGGCGCTCCCCGGCGTGGGGCACATGCCCGCACCGGGGGAGGATGAGAAGGACGCGGCAAGGGTGTTTTATGTGGCGGCGACCAGGGCTAGTCAGAGGTTGGTGGTGGGGGTGGGCGGGGATGGTGCTTTTGCCCGGAGGCTGTAAGGCGAACTGGGTGGTGTGCTGGGGAGTGCTGGGGTTCATGGAATTTTTATGACGGGGTATTTATCCGACATATTCAGCATACAACAAGGCCACAAGCCACTTTCAGGAGGAATTTCATGGCCAACTTATGGAGCAGCGCCCAACTTATAGAGTAGGTTGTGCTCTGGACATTACGTTAGGGCTGCAATGCGTCTCCCGACATTCATTCTATTTTAATAGCTGCTCCCGCCCATCCCACAAGCGCTAGTGCCCTATTTCATACATACTGCATACGTCGCCTCCCGCCGTCCGGCGTGTGCTCGCAGATTGGTCGATGTTCCATAATCCATTGAATTGCTTTCAATTAACGAATAAACGGAACATACGCGCGCCCCATGACTCCACCCACCAATCCCCAGCAGGTACTGGACCTTGCCCGGCAGAACGGGCTGCTGCGCGCCAGCCAGATGCAGGCGCTGGGTATCGGGCGGGTGGTGCTCACACGGCTTACGGCCAGCGGGCAGCTGGAGCGCGTGGGGCGCGGGGTGTACCGGCTGCCGGGTACGCAGGCGTCGGAGCACGAGAGCCTGGCCACTCTGGCGGTGCGGGTGCCGCAGGCGGTGTTTTGTCTGCTCACCGCCTTGCAGCTGCACGGACTCACCACCCAGCTGCCGCGTCAGGTGTGGATTGCCATGCCACAAGGTAGCCACGCGCCCACGCTGGACTACCCGCCGGTGAAGATGGTGCAGTTCTCGGGCGATGCCTACTCCCAAGGCGTGGAAACCATCCACGCAGAGCAGGTGCCGCTACGGGTGTATGGCGTGGCCAAGACGGTGGCCGACTGCTTCAAGCACCGCAACAAGATCGGGCTGGATGTGGCGCTGGAAGCCTTGAAGGACGCGCTCGGCAGCCGCAAGACCAGCGCCGATGAATTGTGGCGCTACGCCAAGGTGTGCCGCGTGGCCAATGTGATGCGCCCCTACCTGGAAGCGCTGGGGCACGGGGCATAGATGGCACCCGATCTGGCGGCTTCGGTGCGGGCGCGTTTGTTGCAGATTGCCAAGGCGGAGAAAACCGATTTCAACGCCGTGCTGGTGCGCTATGCACTGGAGCGCTTTTTGTACCGGCTGGGCCAGTCGGCCCATGCCCAGCGTTTTGTGCTCAAAGGCGCCATGCTGTTCAACCTGTGGTACGCCATGCCGCACCGGCCCACGCGCGATGTGGATTTGCTGGGCTTTGGCGCCAGTGATCTGGGTGCAATCGCACAGGCGTTTCGGGACATTGTGTCGGTGGCCGCTGAGGACAGCATGGTGTTCGATGCCGCCACGGTGGTGGTGGACGAGATTCGCAAGAACGCAGGCTACGCCGGTGCCCGTGTGCTGGTGTCAGCCGAGCTGGCCCGCGCCCGGTGCAGGGTCCAAGTGGACATCGGGTTTGGCGATGCCGTTACCCCCGGTCCGGTGGATGCCAGCTACCCCGTGCTGCTGTCCGGTTTCCCGGCGCCGCAGTTGCGCACCTACCCGGTCTACACGGTGGTGGCAGAGAAGTTGCACGCCATCGTGCTGCTGGGCATGGCCAATAGCCGGGTGAAAGACTATCTGGATTTGTCCGTGTTGCTGGAGCGCGAAACGCTGGACCGGGCCACCCTGGCGGCGGCCATCGAGGCAACTTTCACCCGCCGGGGAACTGCGCTGCCAATGGATACGCCCATGGGGCTGAGTGACGAGTTTGCCAACGATGCTTCGCGCCAGGCTCTGTGGAAGGCGTTTCTCAAAAAGAATGCTTTGGAGGCGGCACCGTTGCCAACCGTAGTAAAGCTGCTGCGCGAGGCGTTGGTGCCAGCGTTGGCGCTTGCCATGGGTTACTCACTTTAGTTTTAATAGCTGCTCCCGCACATCCCACAAGCGCTAGCGCCAAAATAGCCGCCTACCAAACCTCCACCACCACCTCTGGAGCGATTTGCGCAAAGGCACGATCCCGGCTGACCAGGGTGAGGCCGGACGCCTTGGCGTGCGCAGCGATCATCATGTCCAGGTCGCTCAGGTTGATGCCGCGTGACTCCAGCGTGGCACACAGTTCTCCGTAGCAGCGCGCCACAGTTTCGTCCCACGCCAGCACGTCCATGCGCAGCAGTACTTGCGTCAGTGCGTTGCGCAGCTTGGGGGGCTGATTGCGGCGGTGCAGACCGTATTCCAGTTCGGCCAGGGTGACGCTGGAAATCACGGCGTCGCCCACGCGCAGTGCGGCCAGCCGCTGTAGTAGCACGCTGTCGCGCCCTTGCATGATGTGGCTGACAATGTTGGTGTCCAGCAGGTAGCGCGGGCTCATTCTTCCCAGCCATCAAAAGGGTCGCGGCGCGGCTGTGCGGGGCGGCGCTCCAGGCTGAAGTCCTGGTCGGCGTTGTGCGCCACGGCGTCCAGCAGGCCCTGCCAATCGGTGGGTTTTGCCGATAGCACCACATCGCCCGTGGCCGGGTCGCGCCGGATGAAGACTTCGGGGCTATCAAACCGGAACTCCAGCGGCAAGCGCACGGCTTGGCTGCGGCCGGTGACGAATACTTTGGCAGTTTGCAACATGGTGACTCCTGAATGCGGGATATTTACCATGGTATATATCCGACTGGAAGGGTGTCAAGCAGAATTTGATCTGCATGCCCAGCGTGGTAAAGCTGCTGCGCGCGGTGTTGGTACCTGCGTTGGTACTTGCCATGGGATAACTCACTTTAGTTTTGATAGCTGTTATCGCTTGATCCATAAGGGTTTTTGGTTGTTTCGGCATATAAAAACGGCCCCTGGAGTGCCATGGCAGCGCTGATTTGGGTCGATTTTGGTGGGTTTTGGTGAATCTTGGCGCAAAAGGGGCATTTGGGGCATTTTTTAAGGCACGAATTGCTTTGTAAGCCTTATGGGACAAGCGGGAATAGCTCTGTAAAGTAGAGCAAATTATTTCATGCATACGGTATAGCCCGTGCTCCGCCCGCCGCCCTCCAGCTTGCGCAGCACCCCGAGCGCCAGCAGGTCGTTGATGTCGCGCAGCGCGGTGTCTGGCGAGCATTTGCCAACCGCTGCCCATCTGGCGTTGGTGAGTTTGCCTTCCATGCCGTCGAGTACGTGGTTCAGCACCAGGGTTTGCCGTGCGTTCATGGGCGTGCCTGCCCAGCATTGCCAGAATCGGGCCTTGTCCAGCACGCCCAAGAGCAGGACGTCTGCACCCTGCACGGCACGCAGCAGGCAGCCCAGAAACCAGTCCAGCCACGCAGTCACGTCCAGCGGGCCTTTCTGGGTGGCTTCCAGTTGCTCGTAATAGGCTTTGCGCTCGCGCTGAATCTGGGCGCAAAAGCTGTAGAACCTCTGGCTGGAGCCCTCGGCACGCGCCAGCGCCATGTCGCCCACGGCGCGGCTCAGGCGGCCGTTTCCGTCGTCAAACGGATGCAGCGTCACCAGCCACAGGTGGGCCAGCCCGGCTTTGATGAGGGCGTCGCCCGCCGGTGGGGCATCAAACCAGTCAAAGAAGGCTTGTGTTTGTGCGGGCAAGCTGGCAGCAGGCGGGGCGGTGAAGTGCACCTTCTCCCGCCCCACAGGGCCGGATACCACATCCATGGGGCCGCTGGCGTCGGTGCGCCACTGCGCCACGCGGATGCGCAGACGCCCGCTGTAGCCGGTGGGGAACAGGGCGGCGTGCCAGCCGAACAGGCGCTCGGGGGTGAGCGGCTGGTGGTAGTTGTGGGTGGCGTCCAGCACCACGTCCACCACGCCGTCCACATGCCGGTCACTGGGCGCCAGCGCACCGATGTCCAGCCCGAGCCTGCGCGCCACAGACGAGCGCACGGCCTCCTGGTCCAGGCGTTCGCCCTCGATGGCGCTGGTGGTGATGACCTCCTGCGTGAGTACCTGCAAGGTGGCCTGGTCACTGTGCCAGCCCCAGCTCGGCCATGCGCCCGCCAGCACCCCCTGCGCACGGTGCACCTGTGCCAGCGGCGCAGCCAGCGCAGCAGCATCAAAAGTCAGGTGCGGCCAGTCGGGCAGCTGCCAGATGTAGCGGGGGGTGCGAATAGAACGATGAGGACGGTGGGGGCGCATGCGGTGATTATCGGACTTATTCACCGCAATTTATGCGGCGAATACTGCAGCAAAGGATGCGTGACAATCGGAAAAACCTCAGCCCAGCACGCTTTCCATGGCAACTCTCATTCCCGCTATCGGCACCACGGCATTTGACACTACCGGCGAGCGGCGGCTGGCCGAGCGGCTGGAGCAAAAGCTCGACGACGATTACCTGCTCTGGTACAACGTGCCCATCGGCCCCCGGCAGTACCACCCCGACTTTGTGGTGCTGCACCCCAGCCGTGGCATCCTGATTCTGGAGGTGAAGGACGGGAAAAACTTGTCCCACCAGGAGCCACGCCTGGGGCGACATGGCAGTCCTCTGCGCCGACTGGAAAACCCGCGACCAATGCGCCCGGGTGCTCCACCAGCGCAAACTGCCGCTGGAAAACCGCATCAAAAGCGGCGACTACGATCCCTCAAGCAACAAGATCAAGGTCATGACCATGCACGCCAGCAAAGGCCTCGAATTCCCCGTGGTGGCGCTCCCCGGCGTGGGGCATATGCCCGCACCGGGGGAGGATGAGAAGGATGCGGCGCGGGTGTTTTATGTGGCGGCGACGCGGGCATCGCAGAGGTTGGTTTTGGGGGTGGGGGGGGATGGTGTTTTTGCCCGGAGGCTGTAAATCGCACTCGGTAGAGTGCTGGGTTTCATGGAATTTTTATAACGGGATATTCATCCGGTATATTCAGCATGCAGCAAGGCTGAAAGCCACTTTCAGGAGGAATTTCATGGCCAACTTATGGAGCAGCGCCCAACTTATAGAGCAGGTTGTGCTCTGAACATTACGTTAAGGCTTGCTCGTGGAAGTTTTGGATTTTTGGAAGGTCTCGCTATATTTGGCGCTCGCTGCCGCCTTTGTGCCTTGTGTCCTTTTCATCTCAAACTCAAAGAAAGCCATTTCTTGGAAGCAGCCGCAAGTGCATAGACCATTTGCGCTTTTGTTGGGCGGAGTTTTCTTCCTCGGAGTTGGGCTGGTTTGTGTCTATCTGGCGTTCTCTGCAGTGCATTCCGGTACCGTGCACTGTGTGCTCAAAATGTGCACGACGAGTTTTTCTCTCGATGATCAACCGAATGCATACTGGACCTTTGTTGTCATGTGGTACGGATTCGGTGTGTCCATTTCAGGGATGGGAGTCGCGTTTGTTCGCAAAGCATTCAGTCGGCCTTAACATGTCAATCGACACGGAACCACAACTGATAGGGGTAGAGAAGGACGCCGTCCTCCCCTCCCTCCGAACCGTGCGTGCAGTTTTCCCGCACACGGCTCTCCAGTCAGTGGTTTCCTCATCGGGATTGGCTCGCTAACTGATAGGCTTGCGTCATGGTGAACAGTCCCAAGTTTGCGAAGTAAGCATTTGGCCAGCGTGTATGATCTTCTCGGCATCGTCCCATACCCGGTCGTTTGTCCTGCTTACACAATATCACCTGTAGTCGCCTGCGGATAAATCCGTCCAGCGTTGGGAATGTGCGTCGGTGGGCATGTTTGAAATATCCAAACCAGCCTTTGATTGTCGGGGTGAGGTCTGCAACAATTACGCTCATGCTGTCGCCTCTGGTACGAGCCGTCTTTTGGCGTATTTTGTCCTTGAACCCTTGCAGGCTCTTCTTCCTCACCCAGCGCCTGCCTGCCTCAAACCGGTAGCCCAGAAACTCGAAACCTTGCCCATCTACCAGACAGTCTCCTGCATGGGTCTTGTCCGGGTGTAGGCTTAGGCCGTTTTCTTCTACCCACGCTTTGACTTCTTCCAGCGCCTTATGCGCTTGTGGCGCACTTTTGCACAAAATCACAAAGTCGTCTGCGTAGCGCACCATTTTGTAGCCTGACCCTGTCATTTTCACATCCAAAGGATGCAGATACAGATTGGCCAGCAGCGGGCTGATGACAGCTCCTTGTGGGGTGCCTGCCGTTGGTGTCCATCGCTCTGCTTCCTTGACAATGTCCTGACAAAGCCAGCTATCGAGCAGTTCCAGCAATTTGCCATCGCTGATGTGCGCCCGAATCCTGGTTCTTAGCAGTTCGTGCGGAATACTGTCGAAGTAGCCCTTGATGTCGGCATCGACCACGTGGGTGTAGCCTTGCTTCAGGTACGCATCAACTTCCCGCAGCGCATCCTTGCAGCCTTTGCCAGGGCGAAATCCGTAACTCATGGGTAGAAACTCCCACTCAAAGATCGGCTCAATCACCATTTTCACCGCCGTTTGGACGATTCTGTCTTTAACGGTGGGTATCCCCAGTGGACGCGTTTTACCGCCGGCCTTGGGTATTTCCACACGTTTGACTGCCTGGGGTTGATACCTTCCTTGTTCGGAGGTCTTTCGCCAGTTCGTTCAGATATACCAGTTCTTTGGCTGCAAACATTTCAACACTTTGTCGGTCTATTCCTGCTGCCCCTTTGTTGGCTTGAACTTGCGCCCACGCCGCTTGCAGAGTGCTTGGTCGATAGACCTTTGTCGATCAGACTAAACCATTTGTTTCCTTTGACGCCGTTACCCAGCGCCGCCAACATACGCTCTGTCCAGATAGTACGATCCACCCATCTCCATTCGGCTGGGACGGATTCAGTTTGTTTAGCCATTTCTGGCACTGGCACTAATTCGCTCATGCTCTCGCCTCTCTGAATTTCACGTTTCCACTTTCCTACCACCCTTCCCTGGCGCGGCTTTCCTACTCCGCGTTTCTCAGACTGCTGTCTGCAATGTTTAGGCGCGAGGGGCGAACCCCGGTTACTCAAACTCGCGTTTATCGGATCGTTTCCAATCCGTGTTGGCCCTGTTTGCTCTTGCAGCCCATCGGTACTACGATGGCTCTGACTCCTGCCTGCCGTCACCTCGGCTGACAGGTCTCCCGCTTATCTCACTACACCTTCTCAACGTTGCGCCTCCAACCACGTTATGCAACCCCGGCATCGCTTTACACGCCATTACAGCGTACCGGGCGAATTTCGACTTCGCCATTTCCCAGCAGGCTCGTCGTCACACGCCGCCGAATCGAGTTCGCTTTACTGCGCACCGCCAATTCGTCTCCAGTTGCTCTCCACCCCGCTTCGCAGCGACGCAGTTACTTTCGACTACAGGGCTTTGGCTTACCCTGACACGGACTTTCACCGTGTTGATGTAGCGCCTTCACGGGCGCACCAGGAAGCGGCTTCGCCGCAAAGTGTTGTGGTCCGGTCATCTTCACGTTAAACGGCACCATGCACACGCTGCTTGTTCTCCTGTTGGTTTTGTTGATTTCTGGATGCCCGTTGCAGGACGAGCCGTCGCCTCCCCCGACCTTCCCGAGGGCTGAGGGTATTTCCAGGCTCGCCGTGTCCAAAGGCGTGCAGCTCACGGAGCGGTCTTCAATTGACAGATTTGTCGAAGCTCTGTCGCCTCTCCAGAGTGGCTGGGGGTATACATGGCACACATATCCTACGCCGCAGGCGAGCGTTTTCTTTGTTGGCCCGGGCGAAGTTCCTCTGTGCCGCGTCGACCTCGGCCCGAACTGGCTTGGTTCCGATTGTGGGCAACTTAAATCTGGTGCAAAGTGGCCGCCCTATGTTCACCTATCGTCAGTTCAGGCGCGGTGGTTTCGCGACGCAGTCGGCGGAAAGTGGGAGGTGAAGTAGAGTGTCGTTTAACCAGTCGTCCGACACGGACACGCGACATCAGGAGGCCGCTGCGCTACAGTTGCCGCGTGCCGGTCAATTCCAACGTTAAATTTCAGTGAGGTGACGGGGTCAAGTCTTGCAATCGAGCAAAACCGTGCGCCAAAGATAATCCGTATGGATGCGAACACTTGATGTCAATCAAAGTTTGTTCGGGCAATTGAGGTCTTTATTTACTTCAGTTTTGATAGCTGCTCTCGCACATCCCACAAGTGCTGGCGCCAAAATAGTCGCCTACCAAATGGTTGGGATGTTCAAAAGCCGCAAGAAATGGTTGATGCAGCAGCTTTTCCCATCACCAGAGGAGACGGTGGTGCGCGTGCCAGAGCACCAAAGGTGCGGTTTCATACCAGCCTGGGGCATCGCCCCAGGTATCGCGTCCCACCCGAATCGCCCCACCCACCAGGAATGACGGCTCGATCCAACGCATCCCGGATTACGAGGTCGGAAACGAGGCCGGGCATCAATTTCGTGGCATCACGAACATGATCTTCCACCAAACTAGCCACGAAATGAGCCACGAAATGAAACGGGCTTTCAACCTGGGGCGTTGCCCCAGGCTGGTATGGCTTCGGGCCTTTGGCCCTCCAGAGAGGTCAAGCGCCGACAAGCGTTGCAAGACGCATATGTGCCATTTTCACAAGAAACGAAACTGCCCGCGCGCGGCGGCGTTCCAGGCTGAAGTCCTGGTCGGCGTTGTGCGCCACGGCGTCCAGCAGGCCCTGCCAATCGTTCGTCGAGAGGTCGTGATCCGCCTCCCCGCAAATACCCCTCACACTCTGAGCCGTATTCCCTAAAATACGCCGCATGCCCACCCCCAATCCGCCCCCAAATCTGCCCCCAAATCCGTCCGTACCCCCCCGCTACATCTGGCAACACCTCGCATGGCCCCGGCTGACCTTTGACCCCGCCGCGCTGGCTACCGCCCTGGATCAGGCACGGCTGGAGCAGGGGCGGTTGCTGGGGTTGTTGGGGGCCATCGGGCTGGAGCAGGCCAATGCGGTGCAGCGCGAGTTGTGGGTGCAAGAGGCGCTGGCTACCGCCGCCATTGAAGGCGAGCAGCTCAATCTGGAATCCTTGCGCTCGTCGGTGGCGCACCGGCTTTGCCTGGCCGATGCGCCGGGTTCTGACCGCTTGGCCGAGGGACTGGTGCAGGTGATGCAGGACGCGCTGGTCAACCACAGCGCTGCGTTGGATATGGATAGGCTGTGCCGCTGGCAGTCGGCGCTGTTTCCGGGGGGTACGTCGGGCATCATGCGTATTGCCGTAGGGCGTGTGCGTGACCATGCCGATGCCGATGGCATGCAGATCGTCAGCGGGGTGCTGGGGCGCGAGGTGGTGCACTACGAGGCGCCGCCTTCTGCGCAGGTGAACGCGCATATGGAGCAACTTTTGGCATGGTTTGAAAGCACCCGGCCCAGGGCGGGAGCCAGCGCAGGCGCAGCGGTGAATGGCATTGCGCGCGCGGCGCTGGTGCACCTGTGGTTTGAGTCCATCCACCCATTTGAAGACGGCAATGGCCGCCTGGGTCGTGCCCTGGCCGACATGGCGCTGGCCCAGGACATGTACGCGCACGACCCGCAGGCCGACCCCGCGCTGGTGCGTGTCTATGGCATGGCCCGCCAGATGCTGCAAACCCGTGCCGCGTATTACGACGCGCTCAACGCGGCGCAGCGCCTGCGCGGCATGGCGCCCGAGGCCACAACGCTGGATGTGACGCTGGATGTCACGCCTTGGGTGCAGTGGTTTGTGCAGACTTTCACCCGTGCGTGCGTTGCCAGCCAGGCCGTGGTGCTGGATGCCACGGAGAAAGCGCAGTTCCGGCTGCGCGCGGCGCAGTGCCAAATCAATCAGCGCCAGAGCAAGGTGCTGGAGCGCCTGCTGGAAGCCGGGCATGTGCGCTCGGGTAGTGGTGGAGGTGGCTTTTTGGGTGGCATGACGAACGAGAAGTACGCCCGGATCACCGGCGCCTCCAAAGCCACCGCCACGCGCGATCTGGCCGATCTGCTGGCCAAAGGCTTGCTGCGCGTGGAAGGCGTGGGCAAGGCCACGCGTTACGCTGTGAACGTGCCCGGCTGGGAGCAGCCTGCACTCAAGCCCTGAGTAGCCCCCGTAGAACGTGCGGGTACAGCTATCAAATAAGGAGTTATTCTTTTGGGTTTTCAGTTGCCAAAGGCGCTGCCGGATAAATGGCGCCCAGGATGCGTGCTGCGCGGGAGCCGGTGACGCTTGGTACGCTGGCGCTCTGGCGCATCAGGGTTTGGCGGGCCAGCCAGGCGAATGCGGTGGCTTCAACCTGGAGCACAGGCAGGCCAAATTCCGCCGAGGATGCGACCCGGCAGGAGGGCAGGGCGGCTTGCAGGCGGGCCATCAGATCGTCGTTCAGGGCGCCGCCGCCGCAGACGATCAGGGTGCGGCACTCTGGCAGCGCCGTTTTCAGGCTGGTAGCGCAGGTTTGCGCGGTGAGTTCGGCCAGCGTCGCTTGCACATCCTGTGCGGGCAGCGGCGCCATTACGGCCAGGGCATCTGCCAGCCATTGCCGGTTGAATAGGTCACGCCCGGTGCTTTTGGGCGGTGGCTTGGCAAAAAAAGGTGTATCCAGCAGCCTGGCCAGCAGGGCGGCGTGTACCTGTCCCTGCGCTGCCCAGCGGCCTGCTGCATCGAACGCTTGCTGGGTGTGTTCCTGGCACCAGGCATCCAGCAGCGCATTGCCAGGGCCACAGTCAAAGCCGCATAGGGCGTTTTCGGGACCGAGCAGCGTGAGGTTGGTCATGCCACCGATGTTCAATACGGCCAGATGCCGGTCGGTTATGCCAAAAAATGCCTGGTGAAAGGGTGGCACCAGCGGTGCGCCTTGTCCGCCTGCGGCCACGTCACGGCTGCGAAAGTCTGCGACGACATCCATGCCGCACAGTTCCGCCAGCAGTGCCGGGTTGTTCAGTTGCAGGGTGTAGCCGGTGCCATCAAACTCCTGCGGGCGGTGCCGCACGGTTTGCCCGTGTACGCCTATGGCTGTGATGGCGCTGGCGCTGGTGATGCCGTGGGATTGCAGCAGATCGGCGACCAGGTCGGCATACAACCGCGCCAGCGCATTGGCGCTCAGGGCTGCGCGGTGCAGTTCGTTGTCTGCGGGCGTATTCAGGGCCAGCAAGTCGGCCTTGAGCGCGCTCGGCAGTGCTGCGCTGCTGTGCGCCAATACCACAGGACCCACCGGGCGGGCAGACGCAAAATCAACCAGTACTGCATCCACGCCGTCGAGCGAAGTGCCCGACATCAGGCCGATATACAGTTCTTTGGGCAGCTCTGTGGACAAGACGGACAAAATGCAAAACTACTGGGCGCTGCCGGGCAGCATCTGTGCTGCTGCAGCCAGTTGCATCTTGACCTGTGTGGCTGCCTGGTTGAATGCAGGCCGCGCCCAGCTTGCGACAGGCAGCGATTCGTTGCGGCGTGCAACGGTCAGCGGGTCCTGGTGCATGCCATTGACACGGAATTCAAAGTGCAGATGCGGCCCGGTCGCCCAGCCGGTCTGGCCCACAGCGCCTATGTTTTGTCCCTGGCTGATGCTTTGTCCCTTGCGCACGTTGATGCGGCTCAGATGGGCATAAAGCGTCGTATTGTTGTTGCGGTGCTTGACTATGACAACATTGCCAAAGCCATTTTGCACACCGGAAAACTCGACGATGCCATCGCTGACACTGCGCACCGGTGTGCCAATGGGGGCGGCGTAGTCCGTCCCCAGGTGGGCGCGCCAGGTCTGAAAAATCGGGTGAAAGCGCATTTTGAAGCCGCTCGTGACCCGCGAAAATTCCATGGGAGAGGCCAGGAATGCCTTGCGCAGGCTCTCACCCGCGAGGGTGTAATAGGCGCCCTTGGGTGCCGCCGTCTTGTTGGCGGAGTTCGCAGGCTCCTGGAACCACATGGCCTGGTGGTTTTTGCCCGCGCTGAAGAACTCGGCACTCAGCACGCGCCCGGCGCGCAGCGGTTCACCGTCACCTTCCAGGGTTTCATAAACCACGGAGAAATGGTCGCCCTTGCGCAAGCCCCGGTGAAAATCGATGTCAGCGGCGAATATGTCGGCGAGCTGCACGGCGATGGAGTCTGGCATGCGGGCGTCATCGGTTGCGGCAAACAAGGATGAATGGATGGTGCCGCTGGCCAGGCGGGACGATACGTTCATGGGCAGGGTTTCCAGCCGGGATTTGAAGCCTGCAGGCGTTTTTTCCACGGTCAGGCGTTTGAACATGCCATCGTCTTCAGGACTCCAGCGTACCGTGAGTTTTTGCAATGCATGGCGCTCGGTGGCTTCCACGCTGACGTTGCGCCCAAGACGGCCCATCAGGGTTTGCTGTACCAGCTTATCGGAGCGCAAGAACGCAGCGGCCAAAGGGTCCACCACGCCCAGGCGTTTGAGCAAGGACTCGGCGGTGTCGTTGCTGCGGCTGGTATCCGAGCGGTACAGACGTATGGACTGGGGTTGTAGCGCATTACTGTTACTGCGAGCCGTAGTAGCCGTAGTAGCCGTAATGGGCAGCGTTGTCACGTCTTCGATGAGTATTTGCGCCGCAGGGGGGGTGTTTTCCTGCGCTTCCAGCGAGGCTACGGCGAAACTGGCGCCAGCACCGCCTAGTAGCAAGGCGGCCACGCCTGCGGTGAATTGTTTGGGGTGGCGTTGTGCAATATCTTTGAGATGGGTAAAAGAATCCTCAGCGGCTTGGATCAGTCGATATTTCAAAATTCAAACTCCGTCAAGGGGAGGATGCTGCCACCGTGTGGCGTCGCACCCCGGACTACGATCAGGTCACGACTAAAATTCTGCCCGTGACCCTCATGTGGCGAAAAGAGGGTCACGAGTATAACTACCTCCGCAGCACCACGGCATTGCTTCGCTGCAGGCGCGGTGTCGGCTTGCACCTACTACCCCTTTTTTTGGTCTTTGACGTACTGCAGAAGCAAATTTGCCGGGTTTCCGCTAAACTCCATTGCCAATACAAGCCTCGTTATGTATTTTTTTGATTTTCATCAATACCCATTTCGACGAAAATAGCTAGCTCTTTCTTTTTATGGTCGGCCCACCTGCTTCGGATACCCGTTATCGATTGAAACTGTTCGTGGTAGGCGGTACTGCAAGGACCGAGTTCGTCATTGCCAACTTCAAGCGTTTCTGCGAAGCAGAGTTTCCTGGTCGTTACGAACTCATCATCGTCGATGTAATCAAGCAGCCAGAGATAGCCGAGACCGAGAAAATCCTCGCAACCCCGACGCTGATCAAGGAGTCTCCCCTGCCGGTTCGTCGGGTCATCGGTGATCTTTCCGACCACGCCAAGGTACTCGCAGCAATGGGATTGCGCGCGCATTGACGGTGAGGATTTTTTGATCGTTTTTACGGAGAAACAACCGTGTTTTCGCATATTCCAAACTACCCCCAGATAGAAAAGATCGAAACTGGCATCGCTGGCTTCGATCTTATTTCGAATGGTGGTCTGCCCAAGGGGCGAACGACGCTGGTATCCGGCACGGCAGGCAGCGCAAAGACCCTGTTTGCGGTTCAGTTCCTGGCCGAAGGTATCCAGCGTAGTGGCGATGCGGGGATTTTCGTGACCTTTGAGGAAGAGCCGGCGGATATCCGACGCAATGTGAAATCACTGGGCTGGGACATCGAGATTTGGGAGGCCGCCGGCAAATGGCTGTTTGTCGATGCCTCCCCGGACCCGGAGCAGGATCAGGTCGAAGCGGGTCGCTACGACTTGGGTGCCTTGCTTGCCCGGATAGAACACGCCGTCGCCAGGATTGGTGCCACGCGGCTCTCCATGGATTCACTGGGGGCTGTGTTTGCCCAGTTCCGCGATGGTGCCATTGTGCGCAGCGAACTGTTTCGCATTTCCTCGATTTTGCGCAAGTTGAATGTCACCTCCCTGATGACTTCGGAAAGGACGCAGGAATATGGCGAAATCGCCCGCTTTGGTGTTGAAGAATTCGTGGCGGACAACGTGGTCATTTTGCGTAATGTGCTGGAGGACGAAAAGCGTCGTCGCACCATGGAAATTCTCAAGTACCGTGGTACCAGCCATCAGAAGGGCGAATTCCCATTTACCATCGTATCGGGACGCGGCATTCTGGCCATTCCGCTGTCGGCGATGGAGCTCAAGCAGAAATCGTCGAACGTGCGCATCACCTCCGGCAATGACGATCTGGATGCCATGTGCGGCGGCGGCTTCTTCCGTGATTCCATCATTCTTGTCTCCGGCGCGACGGGAACAGGCAAGACCTTGATTACCACGGAATTCCTCAAAGGCGGTGCAGAGCGAGGTGAGCGCTGTCTGCTATTTGCTTTTGAGGAAAGTCGCGAGCAACTTTTTCGCAATGCCGACGGTTGGGGACACAATTTCGAAGCGCTGGAAGAGTCGAAGCTGCTCAAGGTGGTTTGTGCCTATCCAGAATCCGCCAGCCTTGAGGATCATCTCATCGAGATGAAGGACATCATCGAACACTTCAAGCCCAATCGGGTGGCGGTCGATAGCCTTTCGGCGCTGGAGCGTGTGGCGACACCCAAGGGATTTCGCGAGTTTGTTATCAGCCTGACCTCGTTCATCAAGCACCAGGAGGTTGCTGGTTTGTTCACCTCAACCACACCGAGTCTGATGGGGGGAACCTCGGTGACGGAATCGCATATTTCCACACTGACCGATTCCATCATTCTCTTGCGCTATGTCGAAATGAACGGTTCCATGCGTCGCTGCCTGACGGTGCTGAAAATGCGTGGCTCGCTTCACGATAAAGACATTCTTGAATTCAATATCGACGGCACAGGCATGCACATTGGGCAACCCTTTCGCAACGTGACCGGCATTCTGGCCGGAAATCCGCGCGAAACACCCTTCGACGTTCCCTCGGTTTAGCCACGGATCAGCTGAGGACTTGATGCAAAATGCGAGTGTGAGAACAGGCAGGTCAAACGATCTGTTTCAGTGCATTGTGGAAGACGCTGCCGACGGCATTGTGGTGGTTGATGCCGAAGGCAGGATTACCTTCTGCAACCTTGCCTTTGCGCAACTTTTCCAGAGAAAAACCTACATGCTTCAGGGGGCAGTCTTTGGTTTTCCGCTGGTGACAGGAGAATCGACCGAAATCAACGTGCGGCGCAAGGATGGTTCGCAGCTCATCGCCGAAATGCGCGTCAGCCATACCCATACCGGCAGTGGCAAGCAGCAGTCCTTTGTTGCCATGCTGCGCGACATCAGTGAACGCAAGGCGATGGAACAAGCGATTGTCCAGGCAAAAGAGCAACTGGCCGCCTTGTACCACTGCGCCCCCCTGGGGATCATTGCGACGACGCCCGGCGGCTGCATCGAACTCTGGAATCCCGCCGCTACGGCCATCTTTGACTGGAAGGCGAACGAGGTATTCGGTCGAAACTTCTTCGAACTGCTCAAACTGCCGGAGTCCGTGGTGCCCGCTACCGGCGCAGCCGCAGGACAGGACAAGACCATTACGGGCAAGGAAATCAGGCACATCCGCAGTAGTGATGGGGCCGAGATCCGCATCAGCGTGTCTCTGGCGCCGATTCGCAACCAGGACGGGGTCACCACCGGGCTGATCTGCATGGTCGAAGATATCTCGGGACGCAAGCGAATTGAAGAGCGACTGCGCTTGTCCAGCCGGATTTTTGACGACACCCGTGAAGGCATCATGGTGACCGATGCCAAAGGGTTCATCCAGACCGTCAACCGTTCCTTTGTCAGGATTACCGGTTATTCCGTGGAGGAGGCGGTGGGTCGCAAGCCGAGTCTGTTGCGCTCGGACCGTCATGACAAGGAGTATTACGAGCGTATGTGGCAAGCCATTACCGACCACGGATACTGGCGGGGGGAAATATGGAATCGGCGCAAGAATGGCGAGATTTATCCAGAGTCAATCAATATCAGCGCCATTCACGACCATGATGGCGAAGTCAGCCACTATGTAGCCATCTTTTCAGACATTACGCGGGCCAAGAAAAATGAAGAACGGCTGCGCTATCTTGCCCACTACGATGAGTTGACCGGACTTGCCAACCGTTTCCTGTTCAATAACCATGTAGAACTTGCGCTTACCCAAGCCTTGCGCAAAGGGCGGCAGGTGGCCATCCTGTTTCTTGACCTTGACAAGTTCAAGAGCGTGAACGACACACTGGGACATCGCGCTGGCGATACGCTATTGAGGGAAGTTGCACAGCGGCTCCTCGCAGTCTTGCGCGCCAGCGATACCCTCAGCCGTTTTGGCGGGGATGAATTCAATGCCGTTTTGCCCGATCTGGAGAGTGATCGTGCCGCAGCGGAGGTCGCAGCAAAGTTCATCAAGGCGCTCGCCAGCCCTTTCCTGATTGAAGGGATCGAATTGCACATCGGCGTGAGCATCGGTATCGCCATATTTCCCCAGCACGGGAGTAACCTTGTTGAATTGTCGCGTGCTGCCGACGAAGCGATGTACCAGGTAAAGCTAGCAGGGCGCAATGCCTACGGCTTTTATCGGGGCAGCAAGGGCAGTGACAAGCAATGATCCTGCACGATAACGATAACGACAGGGAAAGCGAGGAGCTTCGCCTCAGACTGGCGGAGGCGGAAGGTGCGTTGGCGGCTTTGCGCACCGGGGCTGCCGATGCGCTGCTGGGCGAGACCGGGGTGCTTTACCTGGACGGTGCCAACAGTACCTACGTTACCTTCTTTAGTGCCATGAACGAAGGAGGTGTCACACTCGACGGCGCAGGCACCATCCTGCACTGTAACCCGCGTTTTGCTGCCATGATGGGGCTATCAGCCGAAGAACTGCGTGGACGGTCGCTGCTTTCCTGTGTCATTGACATGGAGCAGATGTCGGTGGCGGCACTCTTGAAGAGCACAAGCACGACCTCCATCGAAGTTACATTGAAGTCCGCACCGGATGGGGCGTCCGAGGTGGGGTCTGATGTTGCCCCGGTCAGGGTTTCGCTGGTTCAGTTGTCGGTGACGCCGCTATCGACGGGGCAGAACCAATTTGTTTGCCTAGTGGTGAGTGACTTGACCAGGCGTATGCTGGCCGAGCATGAGCTGGAACGATTGATCGCCGAGCGAACGGGGAAACTGCGACTCGCCTCCAGCGTGATCGAAAACACCATGCAGGGCGTGATGGTGACGGACATGCACCGTCGCATTCTCTCGGTGAATCCGGCTTTTTCGGATATCACCGGCTTTAGCGCTACCGAGGCTGTTGGCAGCACCCCCCGCATTCTGCGTTCCCAGCACCACAGCACCGAGTTTTATGCGCAGCTTTGGCATGCGCTGCAAAAGGACGGCCACTGGCGGGGGGAAATCTGGAACCGGCGAAAAAATGGCAATGCCTATCTGCAATGGACGACCATCAATCACGTGTTGCCGCAGTATGATGAACCGGACTGCTATGTGGCGGTATTCACCGATGCCACCGAACTCTGGAGCAAAAATGAACGGATCGCCCACCTGGCCTACCACGACCATCTTACCGATCTACCCAACCGCACCCTGTTACTCGACCGTCTGAACCACGCACTCGCAGCAACCGAACGCCAGGGAAACCGGCTTGGTGTGCTGTTCATCGATCTCGACGGATTCAAGGCCATCAATGACAATTTGGGGCACCATGTGGGTGATCAATTGCTGCAAGAGGTGGCAAACCGACTCAAGGCGAGTGTGCGCAATTCGGACACCGTGGCGCGCATTGGCGGCGATGAATTTGTCGTCATCATGGAAGAACTGGAATTGGCTGCGGAGTGCGCGGTTCTGGCCCAGAAGTTATGTTTGGCCTTGACATGGGAAGCCCCGGCGGGGAAACATCCACACCCGCTGCGCACCGGCGCGTCAATCGGAATTGCCGTTTATCCCGAAGATGGCATCCAGGCCGCCAGCTTGCTCAAACGTGCCGATGCGGCACTCTATTCGGCCAAGGCATCCGGCAAAGGGGGCTTTCGCTACTTCGAGCACGGCATAACCCACCTTACCCAGGAGACAACATGACCATGTCCAATGCAACAATTGCCGCGCTTGAAAAGTGCCCAACCGGAATCGCAGGCTTTGATGAGATATCAGGTGGAGGTCTGCCGCGCGGACGTCCCACCCTGGTTGCCGGCCATGCCGGGGCAGGCAAGACGCTGTTTGCCCTGGAATTTGTGCTGCATGGGATCGAACACTTCCAGGAGCCTGGCGTATTTGTCAGCTTCGAAGAAACCGCTGCGGAGCTCACTGCCAATGTGGCCTCGCTGGGTTTTGATCTTTCCCGTCACCAGCACGAGAATACCTTGCGCATCATCAACATCGATATCGAACCCAGCGAACTGATTGAGGCTGGTGAGTATGATCTCGACGGATTGTTTCTGCGCCTGGGGGCTGCCATCGACGCGACGGGAGCGCGCCGTATTGCACTCGATGCCGTCGAAAACCTGTTCTCGGCCTTTACCGATCTGCGCATCCTGCGTTCGGAATTCCGTCGCCTGATGAACTGGCTCAAGGACAAGGGGGTTTCCGCCGTCGTGACCACGGAACGGGGCACGACTACCATCACCCGGCATGGCCTCGAAGAATACATCGCCGATTGTGTCATTGCTCTGGACAATCGCATAGAAAATCAGCTTGCCACCCGGCGGCTACGTATCGTCAAGTACCGGGGCTCGGCGCATGGCGGCGATGAATACCCCTTCGTTCTGGATCGCCACGGATTCACAGTCATGCCAATCACATCCGCCGGTCTGACCTATCCAATCAGCAAGGAGCGGATTTCCTCGGGCGTCGAAAGTCTGGACGCGATGCTTGGCGGTGGACTGTTTCGTGGCAGCAGCGTGCTGGTAACCGGAACCAGCGGCACCGGAAAGAGCAGCATTGCTGCCAACATGGTGGATGCCGCCTGCCGACGTGGCGAGCGTGCCCTGTACCTCGCATTCGAGGAGTCCCCCGACCAGATAGAACGCAATATGTCCTCAATCGGACTGAATCTGGCGCAATGGCGGCAGGCCGGACGGCTGCGCTTCCATGCGGCCCGCCCCACCTCCAGCGGACTTGAAATCCATCTCGCTACCCTCATGAGCCTGGTACACGAGTTTCACCCTCATCTCGTGGTCATAGACCCGATCACGGCGTTCAGTATTGCTGCCGATGACGAACGGGTCAAAATGATGCTCGTGCGCGCCGTCGATCTATTCAAGACCAGAGGCATCACCTCCTTGTTCACGGCGTTGACCTATGGTGGTGATGCGCCCGAATCGACCTCCGTGGCCATCTCTTCCCTGGTTGATGTGTGGTTGCTGCTGCGCAATCTGGAGTCCGCCAGTGAGCGCACCCGGGGTCTGTATGTCTGCAAGGCACGCGGGACGGCGCATTCCAACCAGATTCGGGAATTTCGTCTCACCAATTCCGGCATTGAGTTGGTGGATGTACTGGTGGATGTTAGTGGACAGATACTTACCGGATCGGCCCGCCAGTTGCACAAGAGCTTGAAAGAAAGCAGAATGATCGCCCGACGTGATGAAGCGGCACGCCGCCGTACCCTGGTTGAGCAGCGGCGTCAGGTGGCGGAGGGGAAAATCGCTGTCATCCGTGCTGAATACGAGGAAGAACTGCATACCCTGGAAGCCGATCTGGCGCGCGAGGACATGCAGGCCCAATTGGCCGAAACCAGCATGGCCGAACTGGCAACCCTGCGAGCCGAACCAGCCCGGCCCGACACGAAAATCTCTATTCACTCTGTCCTATGATGAAACCTTCCGAAAATTGGGTGCTGCGACTCTACATTGCCGGCCAGGCGCCCAAATCATTGGCAGCCATATCGAATTTGCACCGTATCTGCGAGGAGCATCTTGCGGGCCGTTATCTGGTCGAGGTCGTGGATCTTCTGGAAAAACCACAGTTGGCCGAGGGCGACAAGATCATCGCCATTCCCACCCTGGTGCGCAAGTTGCCGGAGCCGATCCGCAAAATCATCGGTGACCTCTCCGATACCGAAAAAACGTTGGTCGGACTGCAACTCAAGCCAAGATCTGCGTGATACACGGACAATTGAATTTTGAAAAAACCCTTATGAACCAGTCTACAGTCATCACCACAGACATACATTTTGCAGCAAACGACCGCGTTCGTGAGGCGCTGGCGATCACTTTGCGGGGGTGCGATGAACTGATTCCGCAGGACGATTGGGTCAAAAAACTGGCCCGCTCCGAAGCCAACGGCAAGCCCTTGCGCATCAAACTTGGCCTGGACCCCACTGCGCCGGACATCCATCTGGGACACACCGTGGTGCTGAACAAGATGCGCCAGCTGCAAAATCTGGGGCACACGGTCATTTTTCTGATTGGCGACTTTACCAGCATGATCGGCGACCCATCGGGGCGCAACAGCACGCGCCCGCCGCTGACGCGCGAACAGATCGAGGCCAACGCGCAGACCTACTACAAACAGGCCAGCCTGGTGCTGGACCCTGAAAAAACCGAAATTCGCTACAACAGCGAGTGGAGCGACCCGCTGGGTGCGCGTGGCATGATTCAGCTGGCTTCGCGCTACACCGTGGCGCGGATGATGGAGCGCAACGATTTCCACGACCGCTTCAAAGCCGGACAAAGCATCAGCGTGCACGAGTTCTTGTATCCGCTGATGCAAGGGTACGACAGCGTGGCGCTGCACAGCGATCTGGAGCTGGGCGGCACAGACCAGAAATTCAACCTGCTGGTGGGGCGCCAGTTGCAGGCCGAATATGGTCAGGAGCCGCAATGCATCCTGACCATGCCACTGCTCGAAGGGCTGGACGGTGTGGAGAAGATGTCCAAAAGCAAGAACAACTACGTCGGTATCAGCGAAGATGCCAACACCATGTTTGCCAAGGTGTTGAGTATTTCCGATGTGCTCATGTGGCGCTGGTATACCTTGCTGAGTTTTCAGAGCGAAACGCAGATTGCCACGCTCAAGGCCGAGGTGGAGGCAGGCCGTAATCCCAAGGACGCCAAGGTGGCCCTGGCCAAGGAAATCACCACACGCTTTCACTCGGCTGTGGCGGCGGATGCGGCCGAGCAGGATTTCATCAACCGCAGCAAGGGCGGTATTCCAGACGATATCGCCGCCGTGAACCTGGCCCTCGGGCCGGATGGCGCGCCGCTGGGCATTGGTGCGCTTCTCAAATCAGCCGGACTGACGGCTTCCAGTGGTGAGGGCAACCGCTTGATTGATGGCGGCGGGGTGCGGGTGGATTCCTGCGTGGTCAGCGACAAGGGGCTCAAACTGGGCGCCGGAACCTACGTGCTGCAAGTGGGTAAGCGCAAGTTTGCGCGGGTCACGCTCACCTAAGTCCCGATTCAAGCGTGATGCCAAGCGCCTGGGCCAGCGCTTGCAAGGTGGCAAGCGCGTCTTCAAACTCGTAGCCGCTGATCGCGCTTTCCAGTTGTTTGCCCGCAGCGCCTTGCCCCACGCTGCGCAATGGATGGACCAGGCGTTCAGCGAGCTGTGCGGCGCGGGAGTCGTTGTCCGTCAGAAACGCAGCAAGTTGGCGCATGTTGGCTGCCAGGGCATCGCGTCCGAACTCCTGTTCGATCACTGGCTCAGCGAAGCCCGTGTCGTTGAAACCCGGCGTGACCGAGATTTGATCCAGCACGGTGCGCAACTCCTGCGCCAGGGCTTCCAATGCCTGGGGTAGCTCTTCCTTGCGGCCATGTTGCAAGGCCGCTTCGGCCGTCCCGGCGCACGCCTGCAATCGGGTGGCGCCAATGTTGCCAGCCAGTCCCTTGATGGTGTGCACTTCGCGCGTGGCAGTGTTCAGGTCTGCGCTCTGGATGGCATGGTGAATGCGCGCCATGGCATCGGTCTGGGTCTGTGCAAAGCGGCCAATCAGTTTTTGCAACAGATGGGCATTGCCGCCCATGCGCCGCATTGCCAGGTTCATATCCAGGCTGGCAATCACGGGCAATGGGTGGCTGCTGCGCGCCGTTGACGCCCCGACTGGTGTCGGCGGCAAGGCAGTACCCTGGGCGTTCTTGGGCTTGATCCAGCGCGCAAGGCATTCGAATAACTGGTTGACGTCGATGGGTTTGCCAATGTGGTCATTCATGCCCGCTGCCAGACACAATTCCCGGTCACCACGCATGGCGTTGGCGGTCATGGCCAGTATCGGCAAGTCAGCAAAACGCTGCTGCGCCCGGATCACGCGTGTGGCTTCAAAGCCATCCATCACCGGCATCTGGCAGTCCATCAGGATGCCGTCATAGTCGGCGCGCTCGACCTGGTCAACCGCTTCAACGCCATTGTTGGCGATGTCAACCCGGATTCCGGCTTCTTGCAGTATCTCCAGAGCGAGTTCCTGGTTGACCAGATTGTCTTCGACCAGCAGCAAGTAGGCACCGCACACGCTTTGCACGGCCTCCTGGGTGGCCTCCCGGCGTTGGTGCTTGCGTCGGGAGCTTGCCACATTCTTGCCAAAAACACCAAGAATGCTGTCCAGCAGGGCCGATGGCCCCACGGGCTTGAGCAGCAGACCGTCTAGTCTTGTGCCCTCGGATTGCTCCAGCAGTTCGTCGCGGCTGTGCGCCGTCACCATGACAAATGCCGGTGTTTCGTCCAGCGATGGCTCAGCGCGCATGCGTCTGATCGTTTCCAGGCCGTCAAGGCCATGCATCATCCAGTCCATCAGCACCAGTCCATAGGGGACGCCAGCGCCTTGCGCCTCTTTCAGCGCATCCAGCGCCTGCTGACCATTCTCGACAGCCGTCGCGGCGAACTTTTGCGAGGCCAGAATGGACAGCATGATGTGCCGCGCCCGTGCGTTGTCATCGACCACCAAAATCCGCAGCTCGGGAAACTCCTGCGCCAGTGCCGGGCGCACCTGCTGCCTGGTCTGCAAGCCGAATTGCGCGGTAAAAGTGAAGGTGCTGCCAACGCCTGGCTGGCTATCGACACTGATCTGGCCTTCCATCAGTTCAACCAGGCGTTTGCTGATGGTCAAACCCAGGCCGGTACCGCCGTGCCTGCGCGCGGTGGACACGTCAGCTTGTGAAAAGGCGCTGAACAACTTGTCGCATTGCTCCCTGGTCAGACCCGCGCCGGTGTCAGCAATGTCAAAGCGCAGGTGTAGTTTGCCGGGCCGGGCATCCGGGTCGCAGTCGATGGTATGAATGCCAACGGTTACTTCCCCATGGTCGGTGAATTTGATGGCGTTGCCCACCAGATTGAGCAAAACCTGGCCTAGCCGCAGGGAGTCACCCACAAGCGCAGTGGGCACGTCGGCACCGACATCAAAAAGCAACTCCAGACCCTTCTCCTGGGCCTTTATAACGGTCAGGTCCGCCAGATTTTCCAGGACATCCTCCAGGTGAAAGTCTGCGAACTCAAACTGCATCTTGCCTGCCTCGATCTTTGAAAAATCAAGAATGTCATTGATGATGCCGAGTAAATTGCGCGCGGCTGAGTCGACTTTCTCGATGTAATTGCGCTGTTTGGCGCTCAGGTCGGTTTTTAGCGCCAGTTGGGACATGCCGATGATGGCGTTCATCGGCGTGCGAATTTCATGGCTCATGTTGGCCAGGAAATTGGACTTCATCTGCGTTGCTTCTTCCGCCAATTCCTTGGCCAGGCGTGTAAGTTCTGCCGCCTTGCGCTCTTCGGTAACATCGTCAAACATCCAGACCGTTCCCAGTGAAAGATCGTTGGCATCGATTGCACTGCCATTGATGCGGCACCAGAAACGGCTGCCATCCTTGCGGCACATTTCCTGGGTGCTGTAGTGAATCTCGCCGCGCAGGATGTCCTCATAAGGGCCCATGGTGAGGGCCATCTCGGGGGCATACCAAACGCGCGGCGATTGGCCCACGAGTGTTCCCCGTGACCAGCCAAACAAATCGTCCAGGCGATGGTTGGCCCGCAAAATCTTCCACTCCTTGATAAATGCCATGCCCAGCGTGGCGGATTCAAAAATGGCGGCTTGTTCGTTGTTGGCTTGGAGAATTGCGCGCTCAATGCGCTTTTGCTCTGTCATGTCAATCACCCATTCCAGGACGCCGGGTGTGCCCTCATAGTCGATGGGCATGTAGGTCACCAAAAGATCTCGCACGGTATGACTCGGGCTGTACATCTGCAACTCCATGTTGCTGACAGCACCCCCAACCTTCATCAGATCACCTATTCTTTCACGGTCATCAGGCAAAACCAATGCCTTCGATGCAGAATCGCCGACTTTCATGTCGATCAAATCGGTTAATTTGGGGTTGGCAAATCGAATGACACCTTGTGAGCTGACCGCAACCCCAACGGGTGCAGTGTCCAAAATGTTTTGTAGTCGCTCGGCCAAGGCGTTTATCTTTTGAAAAATCAGCATGAGCGTCTGCCCTATGAGGGAGGCATTCACCAACAGCCGCACCAAAAAATGCGCCCAGTGATAAGGTGCCAGGAACTGGTACACAGCCGTCTGGCCCATGTTGTCGGACACCAAAGCTATCCCATCGTCCAACACGCGCAAAAAGTACAACACACCGGCCATCAAAACCGGCCACAAAAACAGCCAGCGGTGCGTCAGGCGCAGTTTTGGGGCAAGAGCCGCGTTGCACTCCAGGAATCCCTTCAGTGCATACCAGGCGCAAGCGAGGTAGACACCCGCAATGGCCACGTTGTGCCAGCCAAAACTTCGGGACATGACCAATGCGATGCCCATCCCGAACCCAACCAGACACAACTCCAGGGGGCTGGTGCGGGATAGTCCGTGAAGCTCGCGCATGCCCGAGCGAAACAACATCGTCCCAAGCAAAAATAGTAGGTGTGAGTAGTTGAACGACTGATAAAAGTCAGCGTAAGCAATGCCGGGTCCGCGAAACATGGGCAACACATCCGCGACGACGAGGATCAGATTGGCAGCACAAAATTGCAACACAGAAGCGCGCGAAACGTTCGTGCTCACCCCCAGAAATGCCCAGCCGATACAGGTTAACAGACCCACCGTCATCATGACACGGGAAAGAATTTCTGCTTCAGTGATGGCCATCTAGGTTCCTATTTTGGCGGGACAGCCAAGCGGCATCAATCTACGCGTTCGTTGACCCGGCGCCATATGGCATGGTGGTGGTCAGCCAAGTATAGACCGGCACAGGCGGCACCAATCCATCCTTGCCGCATCCTTCGAAAGGATGAAATTGTGCGCGCTCTCTATTTGAGAACTATTCGCATTATGCTATGCTCGCGCACACCGTCAGATTCACACAAGATTTCATCATGGTTACTCCCAAAAAATCCTTTCCACTGCATATTGCCACCCTAGGCGAAGCGCAACTGGTGCACGCAGTTGGAGCGCCGGAACATGCCCCGGAATGGGGGCGCTGGCTGGAGGAAATCGGCTTTATTCCGGGCGAACAGGTCACGCTGATGGCGCGGGGCTTGCCAGGAAATGATCCGTTGGTCGTTCGGGTTGGCAGTTCCACTTTTGCCTTGCGCGCTGCTGAGGCGGCATGTATTCACGTCGTACCGATGCCCGAACGGATAGGCGGCTTGGCATGAACGAAGCCGTCGTCCATTTTCATCCTGGCGGTCCGCTGGTCGCCCTGGTTGGTAATCCCAATTGCGGCAAGACTGCGCTGTACAACCTGCTCACGGGCAGCCGCCAGAAGGTGGCCAACTACGCCGGTGTGACGGTTGAGCGCAAGGAGGGCAGGCTCACTACGTCGTCAGGCAAAAACCTGCGTGTGCTGGACCTGCCTGGCACCTACAGCCTCTACCCGCGCTCGCCGGACGAGCGGGTCACCTGCGATGTCTTGTTTGGCCGCGCTCAGGGGGAAAAACGACCCGACCTTGCGGTTTGTGTGGTCGATGCGACCAATCTGCGCCGCAACCTGCGGCTGGTGCTGGCTGTGCGGCGGCTCGGACTGCCTTGCGTGGTGGCGCTCAACATGGCCGATCTGGCCAAAAAGCAGGGCATCATCATTGACCCGGCAGCTTTGTCGCGCGAATTGGGCGTGCCGGTAGTCAGTACGGTTGGCATCCGCTCCGATGGTGTTGATGAACTGCGGCGCTCGCTCGAAGACCCTGCTGCGTGGAAGAAGCTGGCGCCGACCGAAGCGCTGGTGGTTCCCGATGCGGCCCATACACAGGGTACGCAGGGTACGCAGGGCGATCATGCGGTTGTACGCGCGATTCTTGCGCGCTTGGGAATCGATGACCTGGTACCCAATACGGTCAGCGACCGTATCGACCGTGTGATCCTGCACCCGGTTGCCGGGCCGCTGGTGTTGGCGCTGGTGCTATTCTTGATTTTTCAGGCGGTATTCTCCTGGGCCGAGTTTCCCATGAGTCTGATCAAATCCGCCACGGCCTGGGTCGGTCAGGCCATCGGTGGCGCGCTGTCGGAGGGATGGCTCAAGGGGCTGCTGATCGACGGTGTGATCGCCGGTGCCGGTGGCGTACTGGTCTTTTTGCCGCAAATCGTGATCCTGTTTTTCTTCATCCTGGTGCTGGAAGAATCGGGTTACCTGCCGCGTGCCGCATTCCTGCTGGACCGCGTGATGGGCAGCGTCGGCCTGTCGGGGCGCTCGTTTATCCCGCTGCTGTCGAGCTTCGCCTGCGCCATTCCCGGCATCATGGCGACGCGCACCATTGCCAGTCCACGCGACCGGCTGGTGACGATCATGCTGGCGCCTCTGATGACCTGCTCGGCGCGTCTGCCGGTTTATGCGCTTTTGATCGGCGCCTTTGTCCCGCAGCGGGTTCTTGGCGGCTGGATGGAACTGCAAGGTTTGGTGTTGTTTGGCCTTTACGTTGCCGGTATTGGTGGTGCCATGGCGGTGGGCTGGCTGCTGAAACACTTTACCGCTGCCGGGCGGCAGGTGAGTTCGCTGATGATGGAACTGCCGACTTACCATTTGCCGACCATTCGCAACGTGGCCATCGGCCTCTGGCAGCGCGTGATGATCTTCCTCAAGCGGGTCGGTACCATCATTCTGGCGCTGTCGATCCTGTTGTGGGTGTTAGCCAGCTACCCGGCACCGCCGCAGGGAGCCACCAAAGCGGCCATCGAATACAGCCTGGCCGGAACCCTTGGTCGCGGCCTGGCGACGGTCTTCGAACCGATTGGTTTCAATTGGCAGATCAGTATTGCGCTGGTGCCGGGACTGGCGGCACGCGAAGTCGCTGTCAGCGCGCTTGGCACGGTGTATGCCATTGCCGCTACCGGGGAGGAAACCGCGACGGAGCTGGCGCCGCTGATCGCCCAACAGTGGAGCCTGGCAACCGCGCTGTCACTGCTTGCCTGGTTCGTGTTTGCGCCGCAATGCCTGGCAACACTGGCTACTGTGAAACGTGAAACCGGCGGTTGGACGATGCCCGCCATCATGGCGGGCTACCTGTTCGGATTGGCTTATCTGGCGTCGTTTGCCACTTACCGCATTGCCCTGGCGCTGGGAGGCGGATGATGTCCGGGTGGATTTGTGACAGGCTCCGGCATACTCCCAGCCAAGGCCAAATTGCTCCTGATACAATAGCTGTTCCCGCTTATCCCATAAGGCTTACAGCCCGATTTTCCATGCAAAATTACCCGAAAACGGCCCGTTTTGATGCCTCATGGCGGTATCAGCATCGCCTTGACCCGTTTTGAAGGGCAAAATTCAAGGCAAATCTGGCTGTACGCCTTATGTACCAAGCGGGAGTAGCTATGTTTTTTGCTGAAACAGCGCCGCAGACGAATGCGCTCGTTCAAACGCGCCATGCGAAAGAACTTCAGATTAAACGTCTGTGGGATAACTGTGATGCACCGGCTGACGAGGTGCTGGAGGCTCTGCCTGATTGGGATCAAGCAGCGCAGCCAGAACCGGACTATTGTGCCGATCAACGCATCCATTGGTGAGAGCAAAACCAGCGATTCAGAGCTGTCGGGTAGAGTCGTGCCGGAGATACACCAAGACAACCCAAAATGGCACACGAGCGAAAAAACAGGTCGTTTCGATTGCCAAACCGAGGCGTACACGGTTTTTGCACAAATTACTGGTAGCACGAAGCCATTTTGCAAAATGCTGGTGTACGCTTTGCATCCATCAAGAATCCGGGAGTACCAATGGATAGTGCGCAGCCAATACAACCGCAAGAACAGCCTGAAAACCAGGAATCGCCCGATTTTGAACTGACATCCCAGGAAGCCCCTCCTGCGATGCAATCATCCAAGGCGGTAAAGAAGACTGCCAAAGCCCCCAAAAAAAGCCAAACTTCGAAGTGGACACCGTAAGCCTGCACGTGCATGAGCGCATCGACGCCATGAGCATCCTGAGCGCAGTCTCCAAGCGCCAGGATGCTTCAAAAAAGAGAGCTGCTCCCGCACGTTCCACGGGCGCTACAGCTCAAAACTATGCAAAAGGCTTCCAGCCGGGACTGTTTGATGCCCCGTTTGAGAACCTGCCATTGCATTCCGCCATCGACTTCTACAAGCACGACCGGGGCTGGGCCAACCGATTGGTGGCGGGCGACAGCCTGCTGGTGATGAACAGCCTGCTGCAAAAAGAAGGCATGGCCGGGCAGGTGCAAATGATCTACATCGACCCGCCTTATGGCATCAAGTACGGCAGCAACTTTCAGCCGTTCGTGGGGCAAAAAAAGGTTGAGGATCAAAAAGATGCCGACCTGACCCAAGAGCCAGAGATGATCAAGGCGTTTCGGGATACCTGGGAGCTGGGTATTCACTCCTACCTGACTTACCTGCGTGATCGGTTGTTGCTTGCAAAGGATTTGCTGAGTGAGACGGGCAGCGTATTCATGCAAATTTCTGACGAAAACCTGCACTATGTTCGGAACATTGTCGCGGAAATTTTTGGTGAGTCGAATTTTGTCTCAGTCATTACCGTTAAGAAAACTGGCGGTCAGACAAGCAACTTACTTTCGCCAGTGAGTGACTACTTGATTTGGTACGCGAAGGATATTCAGAAAATCAAATATCGACAGCCGTTGCGCGAAATGCGACCAGGTGAAGGGACGACAACCGGCGAACGGTATGACCAAGCGCTTTTGGCTTCGGGTCAAGCCATCCCAGCCAGCCGCGCCGCTCAAGTTATTGAGCCGGTTCGTTTTTTTAGAAACGTTACTTTGTCGTCCAATCGGCCAGCGCGCGAGCACGAAATTGTTAACTTTGGGTTTCAGGGAAGCGGCTGGTTACCGCCAAGTAATCGCACTTGGACCACAAATCAGATTGGTTTTGACAACCTCGTTAAGGCCAATCGGGTTTTTGCAGGAACCAGCAGCCTCAATTACAAGAAATTCTTGGATGATTTCCCTGCCAATCCACTGGGCAACTTGTGGGACGACTTGGCAGGTGCAAGTGACAAGGTGTATGTCGTGCAGACAAACGCCAAAGTCATCGAACGCTGCATGCTCATGACCACCGACCCCGGCGACCTCGTGCTAGACCCGACCTGCGGCAGTGGCACTAGCGCCTACGTCGCCGAGAAATGGGGCCGCCGCTGGATCACCTGCGACACCTCGCGCGTGGCCATCACGCTGGCCAAGCAGCGGCTGATGACCGCCAGCTTCGATTACTTTGCCCTGCGCTACCCGCACGAAGGGCTCAAGGGCGGTTTCATCTACAAGACCGTGCCGCACGTCACCCTCAAAAGCATTGCCAACAACCCCGAGATTGACGCCATCTATGAGCGCCTGCATCCCGGCATTGAGGCGGCTCTGGCCGGGTTGAATGCCGCGCTGGCAGCCGAGCCTCCCGCTAATGCATTCACCGTGACGGAGGGAGCACGCAAGGGGCAGAAACTGGCCTTGGGTACAAAAGGCATGGCGCTGCTGGAGTGGGAAGTGCCATTTGACTACCCAGCCGACTGGCCCGCCGACCGCACGGCCCCGGATGCTTTGAGTGGCCCGGTGGTGGATGCCTTCAAAGCCTTTCACACCGCCCGCCAGAAGATGCAGGCCGAGATGGACCGCTCCATCGCCGCGCAGGCCGACAACGAGACGCTGTACGACCAACCCGAGAAGTCCAAAAACAAGCTGCGCGTGTCCGGCCCGTTCACTGTAGAGGCCGTTCCCTTTCCCACCGTGCTATCGTTACAGGAGCATGCAGCGCACGTTCCACAAGGGCTGGAGGCCAATTTGACCCATAACACTGAGCGGGCCGATATGTCGGTGGCCCGCAGCGGCAACACCAGCCGCCAGCACACCTGGCGTGACGAATTGCTCAAAGCAGGCATTCGCGGCAAGGGCGGCCAGATGCTCAAGTTTGCCGAGCTGGAAGTGTTGCCCGGCACCGCCTGCCTGCACGCCAGCGGACATTTGGACACGGGCGAGCGCGTGGTCATCAGCTTTGGCCCCGAGCATGGGGCGCTCGAACAACGGCAAGTCGAACACGCCCTGGGCGAAGCGGCGGACCTGTTCCCCCGGCCCAAGATGATTGTGTTTTGCGCCTTCGCCTTTGACCCCGAAGCCGCCAAAGACATTGACGCCCTCAAAGGCATCACCGCGCTCAAGGCGCAAATGAACACGGATTTACTGACCGAAGACTTGAAGAAAGCCAGCTCTAAATCCACCACCAACCAGAGCTTCTGGCTCATGGGCCAACCCGATGTGCATTTGACGGCCCTGCCCGATGGCCTGTGGCAGGTGGAGGTGAATGGCTTTGACTACTTTGACACCGCCAAGGGCGAGCTGGTGTCGGGCGGCAAAGCCAAAATTGCCGCCTGGAGTCTGGACACCGATTACGACGGGCGCAGCCTGTTCCCGCACCAGTTCTTCTTCCCCATGGCGGGCAAGATTGATGGCTGGATGAAGCTGAAGAAAGACATTCGCGCTGAATTGGACGAAGACTTGCTCAAACACTTTGTGGGTACTGTGTCGCTGCCATTTGAGGCAGGGGCTAACGCTACGGTGGCGGTGAAAATTGTGGACGACCGGGGGATTGAGTCGCTGAAGGTGATGAAGCTGACGGTTTTGGAGAAATAAGCTATGCAACAAATTGTATCTATTCGTCTGAAAAACTTTCGCACTTTTCAGGATGTGACGCTGCGCGAAATTCCTCGTTTTTGTGTACTGGTGGGGGCCAATGGCACGGGCAAGAGCACACTCTTTACAGTGTTCGCGTTTTTGCGCGATGCCATGACAACCAATCTGACCGCAGCCCTAGGCCGATTGGGGGGTAGCCGCGGGCTGCAAGAGGTACGCAGCCGAGGTACAACCGGGCCGATTGAGATTGAAATAAAGCTGCGCACCGTTTTGGGAAGCAAGCGCAGTCAACTTATCACCTATGAACTTCACATTGATGAGTTAAACGGTCGGCCCGCAGTGGCGCGCGAGATTTTGAAATACCGGCGCGGCAGCAGTGGGCAACCGTGGCACTTTCTGGATTTTTCCAATGGCGTGGGCGAAGCGGTGACCAACGAGCTGGATTCGGTCACGGACGAAGCGGAACTGAAACGCGAACAACAAACGCTGAAAAGCCCCGACATTTTGGCCATCAAAGGTTTGGCACAATTTGAGCGTTTTCCGGCAGTGGTGGCCTTAGGCAACTTGATTGAAAACTGGCATTTGTCGGACTTTCATATCAGCCGCGCACGACCCGAAGCCGAGACCGGCTACGCGGAGCATTTGTCGCGCGAGGGGGAGAACCTGTCGCTGGTGGTGGAGTACCTGCACAAGCACCATCCGCAAGTATTCTTGAACATCCTGTCGCGCTTGCAGTCGCGTGTGCCGGGTGTCACCAAAGTGGAATCCAAAACGACCGAGGAAGGGCGTGTGCTGTTGAAGTTTCAGGACGGGGCTTTTGAAGACCCATTTTTGGCCCGCTACGTATCGGACGGCACCATCAAAATGCTCGCCTATCTGGTGCTGCTGTTTGACCCGACACCGCACCCGCTGCTGTGTGTGGAAGAGCCTGAGAACCAACTTTATCCGTCATTGCTGTGGGATTTGGCTGAAGAGTTTCGGGCTTATGCCGAGCGCGGCGGGCAGGTTTTTGTGACCACCCACTCGCCTGACTTTTTAAATGCTGTGGGGCTGGATGAAGTCTTTTGGCTGGTCAAGAAAGACGGGTACACCAGCGTGCACCGCGCCCGGGACGATGCCCAGCTCAAAGCCTACATGGCAGAAGGCGATCAGATGGGCTACTTATGGAAACAAGGTTTTTTTGAGGGAGCCAATCCGTGATTGAAAACTTGGTTTTCTTCCTGGAAGAGCCTTCCGCGCGGGAATTTTTGGAGGGGATTTTGCCCCGCGTATTGCCTGCACACATCACGCCGCACTTTCTGGTGTTTGACGGTAAACAGGATCTAGAAAAGCAATTGGTGATGCGCATGAAGCGCTGGTTGCGGCCCAACAGCCGCTTTATCGTGATGCGCGATCAAGATAGTGGTGACTGCCGAATCATCAAAAAGCACTTATTGAACTTGTGTGCAACTGCGGGGCAGCCGCAAGCCACCGTGCGCATCGTCTGCAAAGAGCTTGAGACCTTCTTTGTCGGTGACTGGGCAGCCATTGCCGCCGGGTTTGGGCAGCCCAAGCTGGCAGCGCATGCCAGAAAAGCAAAATTTCGGGCACCGGACTTGCTGGGTAGTCCGTCCAGGGAGATTAAACGACTGATCCCCACCTATCAAAAGCGCGAAGGCGCGCGGACCATTTCGCCGCATCTTGACCTGGCCCGCAACCAGTCGAGCAGCTTTCGAGTTTTGTTGCGAACACTCACTGAAGTCGCGCACGCATGACCGCGCCCACCTCCCTCATCATCAATTCGGCCTTTATCGAGCCGCAACAGCATTGGGCCGAGAACACCGACCGCACCCTGCGTCAGGAGCCCACGCGCCGCCCGGCAGGCTACGAGATCATCGACACCCGTGAGAACACGCGCCGCCAGGTCTCTATCCCCCTGGTGGATGACATCCGCCAGCGTGTGGGCCAGTGGCGCGAGGCCGGTTGGCCCGGTGTGACCGCCGTGACGCTGGAACTGCTGACCCATTGGTGGGACAAGGACTGCGTGTCACGCCGCCAGTACCCGTTTTACTTCTGCCAACTGGAAGCCATTGAAACCCTGATGTGGATGCTGGAAGCGCAATCCGAGTACCGCCAAGGCATCAACGTGCAGGGCGACGGTGGCGCGTTTGAGCGGTTGTGCAACAAGATGGCTACCGGCAGCGGCAAGACTACGGTCATGGCGATGATCATCACCTGGCAGGTGCTCAATGCGCTGACCTACCCCAAGTCGCCGCGCAAATATTCCAGCGCTATTCTTTTGGTGGCCCCGGGCTTGACGGTTAAATCCCGTTTGCAGGTACTGATGCCCGGCCACACCGACAACTATTACGACAGCTTTGAGCTGTGTCCATCGGAGGCCATGCGTCAAAAGCTCAACCGCGCCGAGGTGCTGATTGAAAATTGGCACACGCTGATGCCGTTGAAGCAGCAAGAGCGTTCGGTAGTCAAAAAAGGCAAGGAAAGCGACGAAGCCTTTACCAAGCGCGTGTTGGGCAAGCTGGCCGCCTACAAAGACTTGGTGGTGATCAACGACGAGGCGCACCACGCCTACCGCACGCCCGCCGACGTGAAGATCAGCAAGGCAGAGGCCGAGGCACTGGGTATTGACCTGGACGAAGCCACCCGCTGGGTCGAGGGGCTGGACCGCCTGCCGTCGCTGTTTCACCAAGACCCGTTGCGCAAGCGAATTCTGTATTCTCTGCACATCGACCTGATCACGCAACACCTGATGAAGTACGTGATCGAGCAAAACACCTTGAAGCTGGAGCCGGTGTTTGACGGCGAGCGCCCGATTGGCAGCACCCGTGACATGCGCACTTGGTACACCACCCGCATTGCCGAGCCCACGCAACGCTGCCAGGTGAGCCACATCGTGGTGGACAGCGGTTGGGAGAAGTACGCAGCCAACGTGGTCGAGGCGCACCCCAAGGTGGCAGCCTGGGTGAAAAATGATCACCTGGGATTTCACATTTTGTATTTGTGGAACGGCTCGAAACGCAAGTACATCCCTGACTTTTTGGTGCGCTATACATCGGGGAAGACGCTGGTGTTGGAGATCAAGGGCGAAGATACACCGCAAGACCAAGCCAAGCGTGCTGCGCTGGCGCAGTGGGTGGATGCGGTCAATGCGCATGGAGGCTTTGGCATCTGGGCCTGGGATGTCGTCGTGGGCGATGCTGCAGGATTGCAGGATATGGTGGAAAAGCACAAGCACTGACACTTACGGACAGTTTGCAGGTCAAAACCTCCACCCGCGTCGAGCTTGCCGAATAACCGGCTGCATCCAGGTGCCTTTGCCACTGCCAAAAAAGTCCCCGGCGCGGATAACGATGGCGCGCACGCCACTGCGGCGGATGTGCTCTTCCCATGGGCGGGGCCTGCGTCCGCCATGCCTTGTGGGTGTATGCCGACGGGTTCAGGGCATGCATTACTGGTTGCCGGGTGGCAAACTGGTCGGGCAAAACCAGCAGAAGAAAACGGCGCGCCTGGTGATTGACAGCGCCGGACAGCAGCATCGATTTCCGGGTGGATTTGTGACCCAAGGCCAGACTGCTCCTGATAAAATAGCTGCTACCGCTTATCCCATAAGGCTTACAGCCCGATTTTCCATGCAAAATTACCCGAAAACGGCCCGTTTTGATGCCTCATGGCGGTATCAGCATCGCCTTGACCCGTTTTGAAGGGCAAAATTCAAGGCAAATCTGGCTGTACGCCTTATGTACCAAGCGGGAGTAGCTATGTTTTCATGAGCATTTGCCCCATCCAGGCCTGCCCCGGCACCGGCATCATCTGGTTTCCCGAATCCCGAGCTTTCCAAAATCATCGGCAAGAAGAAATCGTCCACCACCGAGCTGGTCGACAAGCTGATCCGCCTCGGCTACGTCGAAAAGACCACCGACACCGCCGACCAGCGCGTCAAGCTGATCCAGCTCACCCCCAAGAGCCTGGCTTTTAAGCAAATGGTTCGCCAGCGAACCAATTAACCGAAGGACAAACATGAAAGCGGTATTTCAGCAAACATATGGCGGCAGTGACGTGCTGGTGCACGGCGACCTGCCCCCGCCCTCCATAGGCCGCCACCAGGTTCTGGTGGAGGTGTATGCCTCCAGCATCAACCCCAGGGACTGGCTGATTCGCTCCGGCAAGTACCAGTTGCAGTTCCTGGTGCCTGCTTTTCCGCTGGTGCTGGGCAGTGACATCAGTGGCGTGGTGGCGGCGGTTGGCCCCGGCGTGACCCGTTTCAAGCCGGGCGACCCGGTATTTGGCATGAAGAACCCGGCGCAGGGCCTGGGCGCACACGCCGAGCTGGTTGCCGTCAACGAAAAATCCCTGGTGCGCAAGCCCGACAACATGGACTTTGACGCTGCGGGCGGACTGCCTTTGTGTGCCCTGACCGCCTGGCAGGCGCTGGTGGACATTGCGGGTATCCAGCGCGGCAAGCGCGTGCTGGTCATAGGCGCATCGGGCGGGGTCGGAACCTTTGCCGTACAAATCAGCAAGGCGCTGGGCGCGGTGGTCACCGGGGTTTGCAGCGCTGCCAACCAGGCGCTGGTGAAGAGCCTGGGGGCCGACCTGACCATTGACTATAAAACCGAGGATTTCAGGAAAAATGGCGCTGTCTATGACATTGTTTTTGACACCATAGGGCGGGAAAGTCTGGCGCGCTGCAGCGGTATTCTGGTGCCGGGCGGCGTGTACGTTTCCACCGTGCCAGCTCCCGGAAATTTTGTCGCCGCATTCACCAGCACGCTCAGGCATGCCGTATCGAAGTCCGGCAAACGCTGCGCCGTGGTCATGGTCAGGCCTGAGCGCACCGGACTGGAAGCCATTGCCGCACTGGTGCAAAAGGGCCAGCTCAAAACGGTGGTGGATTCGGTCTTTCCGTTGCACGAGGCCCAAAAAGCCCACGACCTGAGCCGCAGCAAAAGGGCCAGGGGTAAGGTGATTTTGCACATCAAGGGGTGAGTGGCGCCGCACTATTCCACCGCCAGCGCATAGCAGACATCCAGCTGCGCATGCAGCAGCGCGACCATGTCGGCGTCAATGCGCCCCTGGGCGCACATGACGTCCATGCGCGACATGACTTCGGCCTTGTCCATGTGACCCCGGTAGGGGCGCTCCTGGGAAAGTGCCTGAAAAATGTCGGCCACCGCAATCAGCCGGGCTTCGCGGGGAATCTCCACCGCCTGGCTGCGAAATGGGTAGCCGGTGCCCAGCAGGTTCTCGTGGTGCATGGATGCCCAGTCGGCAATCGGCTGATCGGGGAATATCATTTTCAGGATTTGCCCGGTGTCATAGCTGTGGCGCATGACATAGGCCCGCTCCTCGCGCGTCAGGGGACCGGGTTTGTCGATGATGTCCTCGGGGACGCGCAGTTTTCCAATGTCATGCAGTAAACCGGCAATCTCGATCTGGTCGAGTGCCTCGCCACGAAAACCCGACACCTGGGCCAGGTGCCGGGCAATACGCGCCACGCGGGTGGAATGCTCCAAGGTGTAGGTGCTCTTGGCATCGACGGTGTGCGCAAACACGCCGGAGATGGCCACCGCATCCCGTGCGTCCAATTCGACCGACTCACCGGCGCGCGAATGGTCCTCGATCTCGCTCTCGATGTAGACCGGGTCCATGGCCAGCCAAAACGACTCACGGCCAGCGGCGCTGCGAAAGGCTGCAACGAGTTGTGGCGCAAACAAGGTGCCGCCGAGCGCGGCAATGCGCTCAACGATGCCGGGGTACTCCCACAGAATGTCGTTCTTGAGTGTGGCCGCAAGAAAATAGGGTGCGAGCAAAACGTCGCATCGATCGGCCAGGAATATGAGGTTGGTTTCAAGCCGCAGATCGTCGTCCAGATCCTCCTGCAACAGCGCTTCCCAGCGCGTGTGGTGCCAGCGCACCAGGGGCGCAAAGTGCGCCAGCGGTGGACAGTCGGCCAGGTACCCGGCACCGCGCAGACAGTGGTCCTGCGCCCCCTGCCACTCCAGGGTCTCGGTGAGTGCCCGGTGTTCCCTGGTGCGGGAAACACCGCAGTCGTGCAGCATGCCAAAGTACAACATCTTGTCGCAGCGCGCCGGCAGCCAGTGCATTTCCCTGGCAATGGCAACGGCCATCAGGGCCACGCGCTTGCCGTGGTGAAACTCATCGGCCCCGACAAAATCCAGCGCGTTGGTCAGGGAGATGATGGTGCGTTGCAAATTGATTTTCATAATTTCATATGCTCTTCATACGTTCCTGGATGGCTGCCAACTCCAGCCTGCACGGAAATGACAATGCCTCGCCTGTCCCACCTTAAGTGGGAAACCAACAAGTGTATTATTCGCCCAGAGTTGACCAGGGTGGCGAACGGATAGTCCGACATGCCTGGAAACTGGCTTTTATTGCGATTCAGGACGACCAGGACGACCATGAGACTTCACTGCGAATATTCAACGATGCACCACTTCATGCTCCATTTGATGCAGAGTTTCATGCAGAGTTTCATGCAGCGTTGCCTGGGTCGGTGGATGCAGATCGTACTCCTGCTGGCGTTGTGTGTGTTGTTGGGTGCATGCGGTGGCGGCACCAGTAACCGCGACATGCATGATGCCGAGGTCGCAACGGCTGCGGCCGAGGCGGCAAAGGTGCCTGTCAAGTTGTACACCACTGCGCCAAGCGCACTCGCTTTTCCTAGTGGTGCCTCTGCAGTAAACTACACCATTGGTGGCGGAGTTGCGCCTTATGCTGCTGGTAGCAGCAATTCGGCGGTTGCCACCGTCACTGTTTCGAAATCCAGCTTGAATATTGCCGTTGGTGCCGTGGGGAGCGCCGATGTCTGGGTGCTGGACTCGGTTGGTACCAGGGTTGAGCTGACGGTTACCGTAGGCTTTACCACACCAAGCGACAAATTGCGTTCGACCGCGCCTGACAAACTTACCCTGGCTGTGGGTGGTTCAGGTACTTACACGATTTCGGGAGGTACTGCTCCTTACCGGACCAGCAGTAGCAACACCGCCATTGTTCAGCCAGCGGTGAACGGTTCGACGCTTTTGCTGGTGAGTGGCGTTGCGTCGGGTACCGCGCAGGTGCTGGTAATTGACGCAACGGGAACCCAGTTGGTTCTTGAAGTCAGTGTCGGTTCGTCTACCACCCCTGTCTTGTTCACTTCTGCGCCAAACACACTCAATATGGCCACTGCAAGTGCGGCCAGATTCAACATCGGCGGCGGCGTACCGCCCTATGCCGTCAGTAGCAGTGACGCAAGCATAGTTGCTGCATCAACCTCTGGCAACAGCCTGGGTCTTGCCAGCATGGTGGCCGGCAAGGCGACAATTCTTGTGCTCGATTCGGTCGGTTCCAGCGTCAGGTTTGAGGTGACCGTAGGGGGTGCCCTGCGTTCGAATGCGCCAGACAAGATTACCCTTAGCGCGGGCAGTGCGGGTATCTACACCCTATCCGGTGGCGTTCCGCCTTACGTTGCCAGCAGCGGTGCGCCCGGCATTGTCACGGCTTCCGTCAATGGCACCACGCTGCTACTTACCGGGGGAGTCAACGCCGGTGCCGATGTGCCGGTACTGGTCACCGATGCAGCGGGAACGCAACTGCCTGCACTGCTGGTTACTGTGACGGCCAGCACAACCACCACGCCAAGCTCCACCTTGCGTATCAGTGCACCAGACAAAATCACGCTGGGTACGGGAAGTGCGGGCGTGTATACCATCTTCGGTGGTACGCCACCCTACATTGCCAGCAGCGGCGCACCTGGCATTGTCACGGCCTCTGTCAATGGAGGTACCTTGACACTTGTGGGTGGACCAGGTGTCGGTGCCGATGTGCCGGTGCTGGTGACCGATGCAGCGGGAGAGCAACTGCCTGCGCTGTTGGTCACGGTAACGGCCAGCACGACCACCACAACAGGCTCCACCTTGCAGATCAGCGCGCCCGAAAAAATCACCCTGAGCACGGGTGTCTCGGGCGTTTACACGATTTTTGGCGGCAAGCCACCCTACATTGCCAGCAGCGGTGCGCCTGGGGTTGTCACGGCCTCTGTTAATGGGAGTGCCCTGATGCTCGTCGGAGGAGTCAACGCCGGTGTCGATGTGCCGGTGGTGGTGTCCGATTCAGCGGGAGCAAAGCTACCAGCGCTGCTGGTTACGGTAACGGCCAGCACAACACAAGCGCCTGCATTGCGCACGACCGCACCCGAAAAAATCACCCTGGGCACGGGTAGCACGGGTGTTTATAACGTTTTCGGTGGCACACCACCCTATATCGCCAGCAGCGGCGCACCCGGCATCGTCACGGCTGCTCTTAATGGCAACACCCTGACCCTCACCGGTGGAACCAGCGCCGGGGTCGATGTGCCCGTGCTGGTGACTGACGCTGCGGGAGCGCAACTGCCTGCGCTGCTGGTCACGGTAACGGCCAGCACGACCACTACAACGCCCACCTTGCGCACCAGCGCGCCCGATAAAATCACGCTGAACTCGGGCAGTACGGGGGTTTACACCATTTTTGGCGGTACGCCACCCTACATTGCCAGCAGCGGCGCGCCCGGTATTGTCACGACGCTTGTCAATGGCGCCACCCTGACGCTCATTGGTGGAACAGTCACCGGGGATGCACAGGTGCTGATCAGCGATGCCACGGGAACCCAGGTGCCCGCAATTACGGTCACGGTCAATGCAGCGACGGCAAAGGCTTTGTACACCTCGATACCCAGCAAGGGTGTCACCTTCACCAGCAGTGGCGCGTCAGCCAGTTACAGCATTGGCGGCGGCGTACCGCCGTATGCTGTCAGCAGCAGCAATGCATCCGTAGCCAGTGCGTCTATTTCAGGAACCAGCCTGATGATCACGAGTGGCGGGAACGGTGATTCCCGGATTCTGGTCCTTGATGCAGTTGGCTCCTTCCTTGAATACGATGTAACGGTAAGCTCCACCACGCCAAGTTCCCCCGTGTTGCGCACGACTGCACCGGATTCCGTGACGCTTGGCGTTGGTAGCACAGGCACTTACACCATTGCGGGAGGCACACCGCCCTATCTTGCCAGCAGTGGCGCCAATGCCGTAGTTACCGCCGCTGTCAATGGCACCCTCCTGACGCTCACTGCCGGATCAAGCACCGGGTCGGATGTGGAAGTGCTGGTGATTGACGCTACGGGAGCCAAGGTGCTCATAAAAGTCACGGTCACTGCCGGTGCTACAGCGAGTCTTCTCACCTCCGCACCAGGTGATATCACCATTGTCAGTGGTGCAACTCCTGTTGCTTATTCCGTCTTCGGTGGAACATTGCCCTACTTTGTGACGAGCAGCAATACCTCGGTGGCCACTGCTTCCATTACGGGTAATGCATTGAGTATCAATGGACTATCGGTCGGCGACGCGACCATCGAGGTGATGGATTCAGGTGCCAGCCCCCGAATTTCCATCAAGGTGCATGTCTCATCCCGTACTGGCGCTGCACTGACCGTGCTGCCAAGTGGCGCCAGCGGCAATGTGGGGGATACCTTGACATTTACCTTGCTGGGTGGCTCGCCAAGCTACAGTCAGAGTGTGAGCAACACCAGCATCGCAAGACTCTCCACGACGAACGTCGCAGTCAATGGCGGAACCTTCACCGTTTTGCTGCTCAACGTGGGAACTGCTACGGTGACGGTACGTGATTCTTTGGGTCAAACCCAGTCCTTTGATATTACGGTGGGTTCTGTGTCCAATCAGTTGCGCTTGTCGCCCAGCGCCTTTATTGTTGGCGAGAATGAAGTCGGCGGCATCGACCTGAAGATATTTGGCGGTTCAGGCATCTATACCATGGCGTTCAGCAGTGATCTGGTCAAGGCCACCCCCGTTGCCATCACGGGCAATACCCTGACAACTTCGGTTGGGTCCAGTGGCAACCGGTGTATTAACCCGGTGACAGAAGATACGCCGCCGGTCTACATTACGTCCGGAACCTACGATGTCACATTTACGGTGGTTGACAGCCTGGGAGCATCGGCCACCAGCGTCATGACCATCAAGGACAATGGTGCCGGGTTGAATCAGGGTTGCCCATGAAGGCTTCCCACGTAAAGCGGGACAGCACGGCACTTGCCAAAGTGCTCCTGATACAATAGCTGTACCCGCTTATCCTATAAGGCTTACAGCCCGATTTGCCATGCAAAAACACCCAAAAACGGCCCGTTGTGATGCCGCATGGCGGTATCAGTATCGCCTTGACCCGTTTTGAAGGGCAAAATTCAAGGCAAATCTGGCTGTAAGCCTTATGTATCAAGCGGGAGCAGCTATGATTACCCTCTCCCCCAGCCCCTCTCCCGCAAGCGGGAGAGGGGAGATTGCGTAACATCAGTTGATCAGTTCAGGCGAAGTGCTGCGTCTGTCACCAGCAGGATTTCGGATTGGTCCGAGCCGTTTGCCCCGCATACATTGGCGGCAGTACGCAAATTGCCGGTGTTGGTGCTGCCGTCGTCCAGCAGGCGGTCCATCTGGACGATTACATCGCAATCGCTGGACTGAATACGAATGACATTGCGCCAGTTGCCGGGTAATCCGGCCACACCGGACAGCGCCGCTCCCGCTCCCGTCACGCTGAGGGTTGTAAGCCCATTGGCACCATTGGTGCGTATGGATTGGGAGGCAGCATCACCGCGCAGCATGCTGGAGCGAATCAGCTCTTCACTGGCACACCTGGATTCCGCCGCAGTGGCTATCAAGCCCGTGGCATTGCCCACGCAGCCAGCGGAGAGGTTGGGGATGGCCGTGGTGGCATTTTGCAAGGTCCCCGGCCACGCGCCATAGCGATCATGGAACTGCTGCGCCGCATTGGCCATGTCGGTCACCGCCTTGATGGTGTCCTTGGTGCGTGCGTTGCGCAACACCGATTGGGCGTTGAGGATACCGGCCAGCAAGAACCCGATGATCACCAGCACGATGGCAATCTCCACCAGGGTAAAGCCCCGAGCGCCGTGGCGGGATGGGATCAATGGCGCAAAGACGGGTTTCACAGTGGTATGAAGGTGCGCAGCGCGGTGGCGCCACCGTTGCATGTCGCAGCATCAACCATCATTTTGCCGGTCGTGGCAACGCCATCATCCAGAGAGCGATCAACATCCAGAACCACTTCACAAGGCAGGTTGTAGAAAACGATGACGTTGGCTACGCTCGGGTTGGCTGTGGTGTAGGCCGCCGTGGCGTTGGCCGCAGCGCCTACCATGTGAACCGGGCCAAACTGCGACTGAAGCCGCATCTGTACATTGGTACCCAGTTTCCCGATCAAGCCGGCCTGGTACAGTTGTACGGGTGCTTGCCCGATTTCCGACGCAGCGGTGGCCAGACCGGTAGCGACTGCCAGGGTTCCGGTAATCAACCCATTGCCGAGCGCCCCGGTGGTGCCGCCTGCCACGATGTTCGGAATCTGGTTAGCCACATAAATCCAGTCGCCGGGCAGATAACCATAGCGTTGTTTGAAACTGGCGGAGGCCGTTTGCAAGTCACCGGCCATTTGTATCACATCCTGCGCCTGGGAGCGGCTGATCTGGCCGCGCCCGGCCATCAGGCCCGCAGCAAGCAAAATGCCGCCCAGAACGACCACAATGGCCATTTCGGTCAGGGTAAAACCGCGTTGGGTTCGGGTGTTGCGTGGCATGGTGAACTTCCTTTTTGAAAATTTCACAGGGTTAGGGATAAAAAATCATGGACAGGTGGGCGTGGGGTTGCCCACGGGAACTGCAGCGGCAACGCAACCGGGGCCGGGCACGGCGCAATAGGCGGAGCAAACGCCTTTGAGGGTTTTATCGTCCAGCAGCGGTTGTAAAAGATGGTTGGGTGTCAGGTAGGTTACCAGGTCATCGAAGGCGCCGCCTGCAGCCCCCGTGACATCGGTGGGGGTTCGCATGACAAACGCAGTGGAAGCCGTCGTGGCATTTGCCAGCTCATCAGCACCAGTGGGCATGGGCATGAGTGCCGCGCCGCGCAGGGAACGGGCACCGGCACCGTTTTTGCCGTGCGAAATAAGCATCACCACAGGATTGGGTGTCAATGCCACCCCCAGGACCCCGGCATCACTGCGCTCTTGCAGGGCAAAAGTTATCCGTGGTGCAGTCAGTTCGCCCAGGGTGAAGGCGGTTGCGCCGATTTTGGTAGTCCAGTTGCTGCTGGTCGCCGGGGTGCGGTTGGCCACTCGGTAGGTGATGAAATTGGCCCAACCATCCTGTACATCACCCACCGACAGACCCAATACCTTCCACGGCGGCACCCCCCGCCCGAGGTTGACCAGGCAGGCCGCAGGCTCCACCCCGGTCGGTGGTAAGGCAGAGTCCGGGCAGGGCAGGCGGCCGTTGGTGCGCAAAAAACCAATCAGCGCCACTTTGATGCGCTCCTGTTTGATCCTGGTTTCGCTCCAGGCCGCGTTGCTTTGCGTGGCCTGCAGCATCCGCAGCCCCAGGGTGAGGGCGATTCCCATGATTGCGACAACCACCGCCATCTCCACCAGCGTGAAGCCAACGCTGCAAAGGCGGCGTCGTGGGGTTGCGGCTGTGACGTAATGCATGAAAGATCATCCTGTCTAACTTTGCCAAAATCGGCTAGCAAGGAAACCGGCTTTGGCAAAAAACCCGCCGCAGCGGGTTCTTTCAACATCCAGTGAAAATTGTGCCAACTCAGATACGCATGCAAACAGTCCAGGGTGTTGTTGTGGTGGTTTCGTTGTAGGCCAGAGCAGCAGGAGCCGCATTGGCTGGTGCCAGCGGATTGGCAGCATTCGTCGCTGCACGCAACGTGCCCACATTGTTGCCAATATTGGTTGCTGGCAATGCGCCGTCAACCAATGCGTCAATTGCGGCCGCCTGTTTGGTGCTCAAGCCTGCGGCACAGACAAACGTTCCAGACTGACCATAGATACCCGCCGGATCTGAGGTTACGCCAAGCAAGCCGCCACTGGCATGGCGTGGCAACGCGGCCACAGCCACCACGGTCGGATCACCCGCCAACAAGCCCGAAGCGCGCAATCCGCGCCAGTAAGCAGCTGCTTCAGTGGCTGCTGCACCACTGGTAAAAGTCTGGGCAGCGGTGATGTTCAGCACGCCATTGCCAGCAGTTCCTGCTGGCGCACCCGCAGTGCCTGCCCAGCCACGCGCCAACATCGTGGCTGCGGTTTCATCGCCAGGAATCGCCTTGTAACGGTCGATGTACCCGTTATAGGCGGCCTGAATCGCCTTCATGTCATTGACGATGGCCTTGGTCTTGGAGTTTTCGATCAGCTCCTGCCCTTTGAGTACGCCGCCGAGCAGCAAGCCGATGATGACCAGAACGATGGCGATTTCCACCAGCGTAAAACCCGACTGGCGGGAGCGGGACGTGTTGAAAGATTTCATGGTGTTTCTCCTGTGTTAAATAATCGTTGCAGACAGCCGGTGCAGCCACACTGCAAGCGATGCAATATAGCCGCTAATGTGCAGAAAGGGTGTCAGAAAATTTTACAAGACCTCCTGCATGCTTTGTTGTGGCAACTCCAGCACAAATTGCAATTGCGCGCCCTGCACCGAGGCGCTCAGGCGTCCTCCGGCCTCCCGCAAACTCTGGCGAGCCTGGTACAAGCCCAGCCCCAATCCGCCAGGGCGACCACTGGCAAAGGGTTCAAACAATTTCTCGGGGGCCACACCCATGCCGTGGGTCGGCAGCGGGCAGCACAGGGTAATGCTGGCGATGGGGAATCTTTGACCCTCGGGCAGCAATTCGGCCAGCTTGACCGATGGCATGGCGGTACTGCTGTTGCGCCAATCGCTGGCCAGATTGCCTAGCAGGTTATCCAGGGCTCTGGCCAGTGCGTCGGGTGCAATCCAGGCCGTGGCAGCCCCCTCCACCTGCAACTCCAGACCGGCAAGCTGTGCCGCCTGATCCAGGGCGAGGCGCAAGTCGATCTGGCACGGATGCACGGCATGGGGCGATTTACCCAGCGCAGCGATGAGGCGCAAGGCGCGTTCCTGCGCCAGCGGGGCGTTGTCCTTGAGGCGTTGCGCGGCGTCCTGCAAGGCATGGGGCGTTTGGGCGCTGACAAAATCGGCACTTACCCAGGACACCCATTGCGCCATATTGCGCATGTCATGCTGCAAATACAGCGACAAGCGTGCCCGCTCGGCCAGGGCCACGGACAAAGCGCCGGTGCGTTCGCGCAGGCGGGTCTCCAGCAGCAGCAAAAAAACTTGCGCGAGTTGGCTGGCAAACAAATGGCGCTCGCCCAGGTTGGTGTTGTGACTCAGGCACACGCTTAGCTGCACCTCGGTGCCACTGGTCAACGCAAAGTTTTGCACGAATGCCTTTGCGCCCATGGCATCCTGTGTCCGCCCCAGGGTACCTTGCACGTCCTGCCCGTACCAGTCGCCCTCCCAGTGCAGTCCTTGCCAACCCGCTGTCTGCAATACCGGCCATGCGGCGGCGGGAATTTCCAGTGGCTCCAGGTTCAGACTGGCCAGTTTGAGCAGGGTTTGCATGGCCGCCTGGTACTGCCGCGCCCGCCGTGTCAACGCCAGACTGGTCAGCCAGAGCGTGCCCCCGGCCACCAGGAACATCAGCGACAAACTATTCAGGACGCCGGATTCCATACTTGTTCAGATAGTAGTACACATGCTCACGGGCCAGCCCCAACTGCCGGGCTGTCTCGGAGACTTTGTAGCCTGCTGCGGCAAAGGTACGGCGCAGCAATTGCTCTTCGGCCTGCGCTCCCGCCTCTTTGGGACCTTCGCCGATGCGCGCCGTGATGTGCAGGCGGGTTTCGCCAGCGCGTGCAATGTGCGCTTCTTCTTTGGCAAAGAGTTCTGCGCGGTGCAAGGCTTGCGCTATGACTTGCAGCGTGACGGGCTTGGATAAATAGTCAAAAGCCCCCCGGCGCACCGCTTCCTGGGCCGCAGTGCTGTCGTCCTGTCCGGTGAGTACCAGTATTTTCAATCCCGGATGCAACAGCAGGCCCTGATCCAGCACCGCCAGTCCTTCCCGCATGGTACTGGGATGTGGCGGCAAGCCCAGATCCAGCAACACCAGTCCGGGGGCATTGACCTGCTGCAAGCAGGCGATGGCCTGGCTGCGGTCGTGGGCCGTTTCGACGTGGTACCCCATGCCTCGCAGGGAGGCAGCAAGGTAGCCGCAGAGCGCTGCATCGTCTTCCACCAGCAGGACTGCCGTGCCAGAAGCGGGTGCGGGCGGGTGGTCATGGCCAGCATTCATCTGGATGTTTTATCTGGATGTTTTGGATGTTTTGGGTGTTTTGGATGGTCCGGAAACCACGGCGCCGGGGGCGACGACATCGTGCACGATCCCGCTGGTCAAATCCAATGACTCACCCACACGCAGACGCTGCCCTTTCAGCACCGCATCCACACCCAGGATTTTTGGTGCATCGGGTTCTCTTTCTGACAATGCCTGGCCGTTGACCCACGCCGTTGCCTTGCCTGGACGGGTGCTTGCCACGCCCTGCAAATGTACCGTTGTTGGCGGCGTCGGCCCAAGCGATGCACCGGATTGCAACTGCCGGGACTGGCGTATCTCCTGTCGCTCGCTGGCAGAGTAAAACAAGGTGCCCAGGTGGTCCGGCGCGTTCACGGCGCTTTTTACCGACTCTTCGGTCAGGCCCCTCTGGCATGTGCAAAGGAGCGTGAGCGTGAGCGCGATGCCAAAACAGCGCGTTGCAGTTGAAGAATTTTTCAGGATCGTCATGGCGTGGGCATGGGTGCGGGAGGAGTTTCCGACGAAATGCTGAAAAATCGCAACTGGCATTGGGCACTCAGCCCCGTGCTGATGGGATTGTGGAATTTGCAGGCATTCAGCCGGAACCGGCCATTGGCCTGTGCGCGAAAATCATTTACCAGTGCCAGCACCTCTGCCTCCAGCGCATCACGCATGCCAAATTGCAGATCATGCACCACAGGCCCGGTGATCGGCTCGGTTGGCTGGACTGGCGCAACGGCTTGTGCGTTTGCCCCCAGGGGTCTGGCTGCAGAAAGTTCCATGGTCACGGTGCCCGTCAGGCCCAGACGCTGGTAACTCGATTGCAACTGCTCCACCCATAGTGCGCGGTCCGGAACACCCACCAGACCCTGCTTGCGCAAGGTCTCGAAACGGGAGATGTTGGCGCGCACATTGCGCAGTTCTTCCTGCCGGGTTTCCAGTTGCGTCTGTTGCCCTTGCACTGCGGCTTGCATCTGCATCAGGGCGATTCTCAAGCCACCTGCAAAATGCTGCAATCCAAACACCACTGCGGCACTTACGATGCAGGTCAGCCCCAGAATGACCAGGCTGCGCTTGGCCAATACCAGTACGGCCTTCCAGTCGTTCATGGCTTGCCTGCCTTGTTTTCGGGATTTTGTGGCGTTTTGCCCGGCAGTGTCAGGCACCATGTCAGATCACGGCCGCCGTCGGTCTGACTCTGGGTGGAGCCGATATGAATGTCGCCGGTGAGCAGGGATTTTGTCGGATCAATCAGCACGGCGGCACCCTCCATCTGCGCCAGTTGCCGGGTCATTTCGCTTGCCTGCAGCGCAGTTTTGCGCGGGCCGCTATCCTCAGGAAGTTGTAGTGCCATTTGCAGTTCCACCAGGCGGGAGGGCGGCTGATTGTCGGCGGGGTCAGGCACTGGTACTGCGGCGGGGACAAGCGCATCGGTGTGCGCACAAGCCGCCTCGCCCGACGCAAGAAGCTGCCATTGCAGGCTTTTGAGACGCGCACCTGCTACGGCGCCCACGGCCTGGGACAGGCGCACCAGATGCGCTTGCATATCGGGTGCAGAAACAATTTCATCGGTATCCAGGGCCAAGGCATTGCGCACAGCATCCGGCGAAACGCCAAACGCCTGAATCGCCTCATCCAGCTCGCTGGTCTGTGCCGTCAACTGGTTCAGGGTTTGCTGCGCCTGAGTCTGTTCGCGCTGCGTGCGAAGGATGTCGTTGATGCTGGCGCTGGCCATCCACAAGACCCCCAGCAGGATCAGTGCAGATGCGAGGTAGGCGGCTTTTGCCATGTTGCGCGCAAGATAGGAGGCGCGGTAGGATATCGGCGCCAACTGTCCCATGGGGCTTTGGCAGACCAGATCAAATAGCCGGGACTGCCAGTCGCCATCAAATTTCCTTCCTTCCAATACCGTTGTGGGAACGATATCCAGGCGGTCGCGCGTCAGAATCGGGGGCAAGTCCTCCACCGTTCCCAGCAGCAATATGCCAAAACGCTGCGCATTGCGTTCAATGACGTGGGTATTTTCCAGGTGTCGCAGGGTGCGTACGATTTCTGCGCCCTGGTCTGTGGCCGTTTGGGCTGAGCGCACCAGGCGGGTCAGCACCGGTGCGCGTTCTTTCAAAAAGAGAATGCGCAGATTCGTGGACTGGCACAGTACGATAAACATATTGCGCGGGAAACTGGAGCGTCGCCCCAATTGTGTCAGTATCGCGGAGGCACTCCAGACCCCGGCAATCGGCACGTTCAGCGGTTTGAGCGCTGCACGGATGCGATCACCAGGCTCTATGGCGGTCAGGGTTTGCATCGGCGGCGCCAGTCTTTCCATGATGCTGCCCTTGCGCCTGGGGGGGAGCGCTCGGCAAAATACCGTCTCGGGAAAGCGGCTGGCCAGTTGGCGCTGGATGTATGCCTCGCGATCCGTGCCGAAGACGCGCGGCACACTGATTTCGACAAAAGTTTCTTCCGACAGGTCGGTCATCACCCAGACCGGGTGGTTGGCCGGTCCGTCAACCGTATTCCAGCCCTTGGCGGTTTTTTCCCACCAAACGGCACCTGCTGCGCTGATGTGTAAAACCGTAGGCATGGGTTCAGGTTTTCATTTTGGAGATGGTGTCATAGATCGGCCCCAGGACGGCCAGCATGATCCAGCCCAGAATGAGTCCCATGACCACGGTCAGGGCCGGTTCGATCATGGCTTGCACCTTGGCGATGGATTCGTCGATATCACGCGAATAAAAATAACTGATATTTGCCAGGGATTTGTCCAGAGCCCCGGTGGATTCGCCGACCTTGAGCATGCGGATCACGAACGGTGGGAACAACTGTTCCTTGGCAAAGGCATCCGACAGTGCCGTGCCCGTGACCACCCGCTCGCGGGCCCTGCGAATGGCGTTCTGAATGACCTGGTTGCCAGTAATCTTTTCACAATAGGTCAGTCCGTCAATCAGGGGAATGCCGGTTTTGTACATCAGTGCCAGGGTATCGGCAAAGCGCGCCATGGTCATTTTTTTCATGACCGGCCCCAGCACCGGAAATACCAGTTCGAGCTGGTGCAGCTTGTAGCGCACACCCGGAAACGCGGCGGACAAGGACAATATTCCCACGACGATCACCGGGGGCATGGAGAGGATCAGCCACCAGTAGTGGACAAAAATGTTGGACAAACCAATCAGGAGACGGGTCTGTAAAGGTATCTCCTGGCCCAGATTGGTCAAAAAACCCACCAGTTGCGGCACCAGATAAATCATCAGGAAAAACACCACGCCGCCAATGACGACCAGGACAAAGGCCGGGTAAGTCAACAGCTTTTTGGTTTGCGCGGCCATCTCGTCCTGCCATTTCAGGGAGCGCACAATCTCCTTGAGCACATCCGGCAATTGCCCGGTTACTTCGCCGGAGCGGATCAGGTTGATGACGGTTTCTGAAAATATGCCCGGAAAGCTGCCCACTGCCTCGCCCAGGGTGGCGCCGGCTTCGATTTTTTCAAACAGCCCCCCCGCCAGATCGCGCCCGGCGGGCGTTTCCGAGGCATCGCGCAAATCCGCCAGCGAGTCCAGTATGGGCACGCCAGCGCGCACCAGCATTTCCAGTTGAAACAGTATGCCCAGAATCTCGCGTTTGGGCATGGACTTGATGGTCTTGCTGCGCGCCGCCACCACTTTGGCTGACAGCAATACCAGGTCGATACGTTTGAGTTGCGCTTCCAGGTCGATCTCGTGCAGCGCCTCGACCCGGCCTTTGGCAATATTGCCATCAATGCTGGTGGCACGGTATTGGTACTGCGGCATGGGTGCAGGGGTACTTCAAAGAATCAGGGAAAATCAGAGCATTAGAGAATAAGCTCGGTCAGGTCCACCACCCGTCCGACTTCCTCAATCGTGGTCACGCCTTCGCGCACGCGGCGCAACCCGTCTTCGGCCATGGAGACAAAGCCGGCTGCCCGGACATGGTCTGTCATCACCTTGAGGCTGGCGCGCTGTGTGACCAATTCGTCCAGCGCCGCATCAAACTTGAGCAACTCCAGGATGGACGTGCGCCCATTGTAGCCAAGGTGCTCACAGGCACTGCAGCCGACAGGCTTGAAGAGCTGGTACTCCTCACCAGGCGCAATACCGATACCGAGCAAGCGCAATTCAATCGGACTGGGATCGTGCGCAGCCTTGCAGACCTTGCACAGTGTGCGTATCAGGCGTTGCGCCACGATGCCGATCACATTACCGGCCAGAACTTCCGGCTGGATGCCCAGATTGACCAGGCGGGGTATGGAGCGGATGGCGGAATTGGTGTGCAGGGTCGAAAATACCTGGTGCCCGGTCATGGCAGCGCGAAACGCCATTTCGGCCGTATCCTTGTCGCGTATCTCGCCGACCAGAATGACGTCGGGGTCCTGGCGCATCATGGAGCGGATGCCCTCGGCAAAGTCCATTTTTACCGAGTCGGACAGGGAAGTCTGGCGGATCATGGGCATGGGGTATTCCACCGGGTCTTCCAGTGTCATGATATTGACCCCCTCACTGTTCAGATGCCCCAGAATGGAATACAGCGTGGTCGTCTTGCCTGATCCGGTCGGTCCGGTCACCAGCAGAATGCCCTCCGGACGCGACAGCATCAATTGCATGGTGTTGAATTGATCGTCCGACAGGCCAAGACCATTCAGTGGCACGATGCCGCGCTTGCGATCCAGAATACGCAGCACGAAGTTTTCGCCGTGAATGGTGGGCTGCACCGCAGAACGGAAATCGACCTGCCTCCCGGAAATGGTGAGCGAAATCCGCCCGTCCTGCGGTGCCCGCGTTTCGGCAATGTTCATGCCGGCCATCACCTTCAGGCGCACCACCATCGCCGACCAATAGCGCATGTGCAGGGAACGGACCTGGCGCAAGACGCCGTCAATGCGGTAACGAATGCGCAAAAACTGGGATTCCGGTTCGAAGTGGATATCCGAAGCCCGGCGCAAGGTGGCATCGGCCAGGATCGAGTCCATCAGGCGCACCACCGGATGGCTGTAGCCTTCGGAGACCTGGGTCAGGCTGGCGACATCCACATTGCCGGTTTCCAGTTCATGGAGAATGCCGTCGATTGACAGCTCATGTCCATAAAATTGTTCAATGGAGGCCAGAATTTCTGCACTGCTGGCCAGTCTCCAGTGCAGTGTCGGACCCCCGGCGAGCATGGCCGTGATCTGGTCCACGGCAACGATGTCGTTCGGGTTGGCGCTGGCAATCACCAGTTCATTGGTCTTGGTATCCAGGCTCGCCGGAAACAGCACATGGCGTTTGGCCAGGGGCTTGGGAATGAGCGCCAATGCGGCCGGGTTGGCCACGATTCCCTTGAGGCTGATGGCCTTTTCGCCCAGATTGTCCGCCAGCGCGCCGCGCATCGCCTCTTCTGTGGTGAAACCCAGGGTGAGCAAGACCTCACCCAGGGGCTTGCCGGAGCTCTTTTGCTCCAGCAGCGCAATGCGCAACTGATCCTGGGAAATCAGCCCCAGATGGATCAGCTTGTCACCCAGGCGAACCGGAGGCTTGGTTGGTGGGGCGGTATTCGAAGTGCTCATGGTGCCGCGTCCTGGTCGCTTTCAGGCGTCTGTTGCAGTTGTTCGATACGTGCCAGCACCGATTCAAGGGAAAAACCCGGCGTGGGACCGGCAGATTGTTTTGAAAGACTCTGTACTTTTTCATACAGGAGCAATGCCTGGGCAAACTGTCCCAGGCGATCACGTGCGACGGCATGGTTGTAGGCGTGCAAGGGATTGCCCGGCTCCAGTGCCTGTGCACGGCTAAATGCCTGTGCCGCATCCGCCAGCAAACCGTCCCGAACCAAGGCGTTTCCCAACATGCTCAGGGCTGCGGCAGAGTTCGGCTGGCGCGTTGCCAGTTCGCGGGCGCGACCGGCGGACAGCGTTGCATCACTGCTGGCATCCAGGGCCAGTAAACCGGATTGCGCGATAGCATTGCCGGGTTCCTGCCGCAGCACCTTGCGGTAATAGGCTTGCGCCGCTTCCAACTGCCCCCTGTGGTGGCTGATGTAGGCCATGCCCAGCAATGCATCCCGCTCGTCGGGATGGCTCTGGAGTGCTTGCGCGTAGGCCTGCTCTGCATCATTGAATAGTCCAGCCTGCAGTGCGGAGTAGGCACGCTCCAGTGCACCAGGTTCACGGGTGCGGGAAGAAATGACCGTTTTGTCGGCGGTACTGCCCAGTGGTGCCGGTACGTTTTGCATGGGCTTTGCGCGGGGCGCAGGTGCTGTGAATCCGGGTTTGGGTGCAGCGGCCAATCGCACCGGCACTGACACTGCCGATGTTGTGGGGGCAGATGTTGATGCAGGTGTTGACACCAGAATCTCTGCCGATGCGGATGCTTCTGGTGCTGCTTGCGGTGCGGGTAGTTCGGTAGGCGCAGGCTGTGCCGGGATGATGCTGGAAGACCCAGACACCAGCCCCAGCAATTTTTCTGGTTCACCCCACAGCCCCAGCAACAGGCTGCCAATGGCAAGGGCTAGTACGATGGCGCTTCCTCCCAGTACCAGCGCGCGCCGATTCCGGACGAATGACTCGGTTTTGGGTTGGGCGTAGGCACGGCGAATCTGCTGCGCGATCTGGCTCGTGGGCTGCGTGGCTTTTGCAGATTTTTCCTGCTGGGGGCTGCTTTCCTGCCGGGCCTGCATGCCTGGCGTCGCCAAGGGTGGAACGGTTGCAGAAGCTACCGCAGTGGCTCCGCTCGCAACGGGTGCAACGGGCGCAACGGGTGCAGCGGGTGCAGCGGGTGCAACATCCGGCTCCGGTGGGAGGGGCTGCCGGGGTGCGGACTCCAGCGTCAGCTCCAATGTCGGCTCCAGGGGCAGGGGAGGGGAGGGTTTTTCTGGCAAGTGCTCTGGTTCTGCAGGACTGAGCGTGAGGTCCGGGAAGGATGCCGCAGTGTGCGCTGCTTTATCCAGCTTCAGGGTCTGGGTAGGCGTGGCCAGACCTGCGGATGCTGCTTTATCCTTGCTGGCGCGTTGTAGCGCATCAAGTAAAAGACTCATGGCCGTGCCCTTGGTAATTGAAACTCCGGTCTGGCAGGTGTCGAGGGGGCGTTCATGGCATCGCGCGCTTCTTGCAGCGTGTTGCGAAAGTCCCGGAAATCACCTTCCAGCGTCGGGTCTTCCAGCACGGTGGGACGCAGGAATATCACCAGCTCGGTCTTCTTGCTGGTTTCATCGCGGAACTTGAACAGGTTGCTCAGCACGGGAATCTGGTTCAAGACGGGGACTTCGTCCGAATTGTTGTTGCGCGAATCCTGCATCAGCCCCCCCAGTATGGCCACGCCACCCGACTGTACCCGCAACATCGACTCCATTTCGCGCGTTTGCACTTCGGGAATGCGGTTGACGGACTGGTATTGCGCCAGCACCGGATTGGGATCGGAGGCGTAACCCGTGATGCGGCTGATGGTAGGACGCAAATTGAGGATGACTTCGCCAGACTCGCTGATCTGGGGGGTCACGGTCATCAACAGACCAATGGGTACCGTTCTGATGGTGGTGGCATAAGTCGCCGGGGTTGCCGCTGTTGTGGGTGTTGCAGGTGTGCCCGCTGTCACGGAAAGGACAAAATACACCTTGTTGTCCACCACCTTCAAGACACTGCTCTGATTGTTTAGCACCGAAATCTTGGGGCTGGACAACACGCGCAGGGTACCAAACGATTCCAGCATGCTCAGCACTCCGGTCAGGTCAAACCCCTTGATCAGGCTTGGACCGTTCAAAGTCAACGTAGTCAAGGCGCTGACGGAACCACCGGTCTGAAATCCGCTGGTCGGACCTGTGGGTGTGACGTAAAAGGAAGAGTCGTACGCCGTGCCATAGGGCTTGATCAAAGACCAATTGATGCCTTGCTGGTAGCGGTTGGACAGGTCCACTTCCACAATGGTGGCCTCGATCATGACCTGCCGACGCGCTGCACGCATGACCCGGTCCAGAAACTCGCGCACCCGTTCGTGCTGGCTTTGCGTGGCGCGCACGCTGAGGTATCCCGATTCCGCATTCGCCATGACCGAGGCGGCCTCGCGGAATATGGTTCGCCCCGTGGCTGCGGGGGCTGACGCGGCTGCGGCCGGCCCTGGCGCTGTGGCGGGAGGTGAAGGCGTAGCGCTTGCACCAGCCCCTTGGGGTGCGCTAGCGGATGGTGCTGCGGGCGCCGCTGCATCGGGCAACACCTTGTCGGTTTCACGCAGCATGTCGCGTACATTGCCAACCAGGGTGTCCCAAAAATGGTTGTTGGATTTACTGGTGATCTCTGACGTGGAGGCATTACTGCCCGTACCACTTTCGGAGCCTCCCGGCACGGTGCCGGTGCTGGCCACATTGGTGGAGGTGGAAATGCTGATCGAACCATCGCGCTGGATGTTCGGATAATCGACCCGGTAGATTTTGAGGTACGGCAGGTTCGGCAGAACGGACAGGTTGCGCCCTTGCATTTCGTAGCGCAGATCCACCTGGCGCGCCATCCGGTCCAGAATTTCCGGCAACGTCAGGTCACGCACATTCATGGTCACCACGCCGGTGATGGCGGGATGAATGTCCACGTTGAGATTGGCATCGCGTGCCAGCACAAACAGCAGGTCCTGGACATCGATGTTTTGCACCACCACGCTGTAAACCTCCTGTTTGGGTGTTGTGCGTGGTGGATTGGGCATGGGCGGTGCCAATACAAAATCGGGCGCGCTGCCCGGCGTGGGCGCTGTTGCCTGCAAATGGGACTTGGAAAGGAAAAGCGCAGGAGGCGAGGAGCACCCTGGGAGCACCAGCACAGCCAGCACAGCCAGTATTGCAAAGTCAATGAGAAATCGCTTCAAGATGACTGATCCTGTTTAATTTTGCTCCACGTTCTGATCAGTGGCTTGTTGGATTTGAGCGGAGCCGGCAAGTCGGCTAGCGTGGCGTTGGCTTGCGTGAGGGTCGCGAAGCGACCAACAAAGACCGATACATAATCGTGGCCATTGTAGTGAGTTTGCAATACAAAAATATCTTTTGAATCAACATATTGGCCGACCATCTTCACGTATTTTGCCACACTTGCATCACGCGGAAGCGCTGCGACCTGTAAGGTGAATCCTGCAAGTTCCGGCGTGCGCAGGTAGGCTTCAGCACGTGTGACGTAGCTTTGCAAGTCAGCGTCCGGTACTACCGCAGCCGCAGCAACAGCCGCAGCCGCCGCAGCAGCAGGTGATGATGACTTCACTTGTGCCACAGCAGCCTGGAAGGGTACTGTGGGCTTTGCCATGGAAGCGCTCGGCAGCGCGAGCGCACCTGCAGGGTTTGTCAACGGCTGCGTATGGACAGCGCCAGGGACCGCCACCCCCTCGCGCCAACGCTCCAGCATCCACACGGAAATCCCGGTCATGCAAACGGCCAGACCGGTACTCAGCGCCAACCACTTCAACCAGACTGGTCTGGCGGAAGATGCCGGACCAGAAAAATCATCGTGCAACTCGCCGATGGCTTCTTGCACCTGCTGCGGCTGCACGACCAGCATGCCTTGCGCATAGGCCGCCAAAAGTGCCTTATCGGCCAGAAGGTTGATGCGGCGGGCCCGCCCCCCTGCGGCCTTGATCAATAGCACCATGGCTTGCGGGGAAAACAACGCGCCACCCCTCCAGCCTGCAGCACGCAAACGATGGTCAACGTAGGCACTGGCCTCTGGCGGGGGCAATGGGAGCAATTTGAAACGATGCACCACCCGGTCACGCACCTGGCGCAAGCGACGATCGGCCAGCAGTTCATCGAGTTCCGGTTGGCCAAACAACATGATATTGACCAATTTGTGCTGCCCGGTTTCCAGATTCGAGAGCAGACGAACTTCCTCCAGCGACTCGGCCGGCATGGCGTGGGCCTCATCAATGGCCAGCAACACCCGTTGTCCGAGTGCGTGCCTGCGCAACAATTCCTGCTGCAAGGCCGCCAGACGCGCCTCGGTGGAAGCGGGCAGATCGACCAGCCCCAGATCACGGGCAATGGCCCCCAATATCTCGTCACGGCCAAAACTTGGATTGGCCAGGTATACCGTGCTGATGTGCGGGCCAAGACGGCTGAGCATCAGCCGTGCCAGCAAGGTCTTGCCGCTGCCAACCTCGGCAACCAGCGTAATGATGCCCTCTTCGTGTTCGGCGACGTGCAACAATCCCGAAAGAATGTCACCCCGATGTCCCCCGGCAAAGAAAAAGTCCAGATCCGGAGTGATTTGAAACGGAGGCTTGTGCAGTCCGAAATGATCCAGGTAAAGAGAAGACATGAAATCAATGTAACTTTTCAATACAAATCACGCAAAATCCCCGTGGATAGTGCGCAGATAGCTATAAAACCAGGAGCGTAAGTGGCCAGCTCTGATCAAGCAGAGTATCGCATTGTTCGCGCTGGCGCTTGGGTTCAATGCGGAGGAACACAGGGCAGGGCAGGGCGCACGTGTAATGCTCGGCCCCAGACCTGCGCGTCAGCCCGGTTTTTTGCCGCGAATGGACCAGTACAGCTTGAGGCCGAGAATGCGGAAATACTGGATTTCCTGCACCTTGCATCCTGTGCCTTCCACCAATCCGGCGTAGTTCCATACCGGGTGCAGCACCGCTTCGGTGGTGGCAGCGTAGATGCTGATGGCAAGGTACCAGTTCAGGCGCTGAAGCCAGCCGCGCCAGCCTTTTTCCGGCAGCATGAAGTCCCCCACCACCAGATGGCCGCCGGGTTTGACCAGGGCCGACAAATGCTGCGCCACTTTCGGCACCGTGTCCTCGCCAAACACATTGAGAAAGAAGTTGCCGATCACCATGTCGTACTGTTCAAACTCCTTGACGTTGAAAATGTCGTCATGGACGATGCGGACGGGCGTTGGCGGACGGAATTTGTCGATGCGTTTTTGCAGGTGGTCCAGCATGGTCCTGGACAGATCCACCGCAGTGACGTGTACGCCCAGTTTGCTCGCCTCAATCGCCTCGGTGCCATGACCGACACCGGCAATCAGAATCTTCGCGCCAGGCTGGAGATGTTTGAGCATGGCCACCTTGCATTGCGGAATACGCCCCAGGCTGTACAACGTGCCGGTGACTTCGTATTGAAATCCAACCAGCCAGTAACCGTCTTTCATGTTTGTTTCCTCGTTGCTTTCTCGTATCGCGTGATAGGTCGCGTTTGGTAGTTGAAAATTGCCGGATGTTAGCCCTGCAGCCCGGCTAGATGCATCCTGAGCGCAATTATGCGTGAGTACGGATTGGCGACCCTTCTGATATCCAGCGCCAGATCCAGCTATTGGGGCGTTCACGGCCTGTCAAAACGTAATCAAGAACGTTGGCATTGTCCAGCGTCAATTCGAGTTGGCTGCGCGCACCGGCACACCCGGCGAACAAAATCTGGTCACCCGCTTCGACCATGGTGCCGGGTTCCGGGGTCACCAGCAACTGTTCGCCACGCACCAGCAACAGCGGCATCATGGCAATGGATTTGTCGCGCTCAACGTTATCTCTTTGCAGGTCAGCCAGCGTGATTTTCACGTCATCCATCAGGATGGCCCGGTGTACCGCGAACGCTTGAGAAACATTCAGGTGCAATCCCCAAATGTCCGGGAATCTTCCTTCATCGAGCTTTTCCAGCTGATTCGCCAGGCCATGGCACCACGGTTCCTCTTTTGTACGCACCTGATCGAGAAAACGTGTCAGCAGCGGCGTGGTCAGGATCGCGATGCTCTCCTGGGCGATGATGCGATTGGGCACCATGCAGAAATCATCGCGGAACGCTTCGAACAGGATGGTGTTGGCGTTGTAGTTCTGCCGAGTGACGACGAACAAACGCGGATTGAGTTCCCTGGCGGTGACGGCGATGGACAGGTTGTTCACATCGTTGTCACTGCCAGCAACAATGCCATCGGCGGCTTCTATGCCCGCAGCGCGCAAGGTCGCGGCATCCGTGCCGATGCCTTGTATCCAGTGCATATCCGGCGCGTCGGGTTGTCTGGGGTCAATGATCGTCAGATGGATGCCGGTCAGCGCAAGGCGCTGAACGATGGCGTGACCAAAACGCCCATAACCGCACACCACCCAACGTCCACGCGGGGGGCGGTGCGGCTCGGACAAGGGTGTACCTGGCAGTCCGGTCAGGATTTCGAGCAGTCGGTAGCGCTGCGGTGCGGCAACAGCCAGCGCAAGATATTCGGCAAAACGCTCAAAAGGATTGATGATGTGGTTGGTGCCAAAGGATGCCATGTTTGCCGTCAGCAGCGGCGAGAGCGCGCGGGCCAGTACCTGCACGTCGGGATTAACCAGTCGGGTGGCAATGGCGATGGCCAGATTCACCTCCTCGTTATCCGTCAGTGCCAGAACACCGCAGCACTTGTCATGTCGCAAACCGGCAAGCATCAGGTTGGCGGGCAGTCGGGCATCGCAGGCCAGCACCGGCGTGTCGGTCTTGAAGTCAACAAGGTCCAGTTCCTGCACGCACAGTTCATTTTTTTCGAGAATCACGAATTTACGACCGAGGCGATCCAGCGTCTGGCAAACCAGGCTGCCGGTCTCGCCACAGCCACAAATCAGATAAAAAGGCTCGCGGATATGGCGCACACGGCGCGCAAAGCGGTTGGCCACCAGCGTGTTCTGGAAACCCTTGTCCTGGAACAATGCAAGAATGGTCAGAATCGAATACGACCAACCAATCACGGTCAGATAGATACAAAAGACAACCCACAGTCTTTGCGCGTCGGAAAATGCCGTCGGTATCTCACCGAAGCCTATGGTGGTGGCGGTATAGCTGATGAAGTAGAAAGCATGAAAGAAACTCATCGGCGCCGACGGCTTCCCTGCGGCATCGACCCCAGGAATCAGTGTCAGGCCAAGAACCGAGACCGCGTAGAGGGTGATCAGGACGATCAAAGGCACCCGCATGCGGCGCAACACATGAAAGAAGACGTTGTTCACGTCGGCTCACCTTCAGCGGCGCATCATCACGGTTTCGGAAATAAGCATGACCACGGAAACAATATTGGCAAACAGGGCACCTCCTGAGAGCGAGACCACGCTCGAAGTCGCTTCAACGGTCATGCCAGTGCCTGTTACATGCGAAGCCATCGCCCAGACAATCCCTGCCGCGATCAGCTGCAGGTCGGCGACCAGGCTGGTGGCCAGATGCAGCGCGCCGATTTGCGTACGGTCACCGAATTTCAGCACGGTTGCTATCAGGTTGACGACAATCGCCGCGAACAGTTCATAGACGTTGTGCAATTCCGGACGGGCAATATCGCCGATGAAAAAACCGAAATTCAGCGTCGCCGCCAGGATGATAAAAAAACCGAAGATGACTTTTTCAAGATTCATACGCTCCCCCTTTTTGCACTTGCGCACAATAATACCATCGGCGGTCACAACGTATCCCTTGCGCAAACTGCCCTCGTTTTATACACAAAATCGGGCTGTATACCTCGTGGAATGTGCGGGAACAGCTATTAAATCAGGAGAGTTACATAGACAATCTGTCAACGCCATGCACAGGCGGTGGGATCAATCTAATGATGCACCTTGCCGATCTTGATTTTGCTGGCGCTGTCAAACTGCTTACTCCGAGGACGTAACAAAAGGCAGACTATGGTGTGAGGTGCAAAAAGTTCAACCCAGTGAAGCGCTTGAAATCTCCGTCAAACGACACCAGCCTATGGTTGGTATCCATCGCCAAGGCGGCCAAATAAGCATCGGTCCAGAGATGGTGCAAAAAACCTGGCGCACAACTCAACGTACAGAATCGGTCGTCCAGTTGCGGTGATTCAGGCAACCAACGAATCATGGGAATCGATAGAAATTGCCTGTAGATTATCCAGGCCTCGTGGATGCTTAGCGGGTTTGGCATTGCTTTGGTATGCGTGCACAGGCGCAAAAATCCGTTGGCGGTAACGCGGCAAAAGGCGCGGCTTTGCACTGTAGCATCGGCCCAATAGTGGGCAGCAAGTGCATGGTGGACATGGCGTTTGTCCACCAGTGCCATCCAGACATTTACATCCAGCAGATCGTTCATTGCCCGCTTTCTGTGCTTCGCACTCGCTGGTATTGCACCAGATCGTCTTCATCAAGAATGGCATGGAGTTTGGCATTCGTCAGGTAAGGCGTACACGTTCCATCCGCCTCGCGTGCAATTGGGATTGGATAGACGCAAGCCGGGTTAGTAGTGCCCGAAGCTGTCGGATTTTGTTGTGGCACCGGCACGCCAGCGGCAAGACCACGCTGGATTAACTGGGCCACGAGTTCTTTGAGCTTTAATCCGCTCAGCGCTGCTTGTGACTTGAGCTGGCGAAACGTTTCATCCGGGATGTCAAGAGTGGTGCGCATAAAAACGTTTTCACATCAAAATTCAATCATACAAGATAGAAGAGGGAAACAGTTATTGGCTCTTTTGGAGTTGGGAGTCGGTGCAATGAGCGCTAATCGCTAATTATCTAAAATCAGGCTGTATCCCCCGTGGAATGTGCGGGTGCAGCTATCAAATAAGGAGTTGCCAGGAGTTGCACAAACAACCCGTCAACGCCGTGAGAGTGCTTGCACCGGGTCCAGCGCAGCCGCACCGACGACAATTTAGATGCCCAAGCCGAAGCCTGGCGTCTAAGCCGACGCGCTGAAGGGATCAAACACGCGGACCCCTGTTGGCTCGAAATGTCTGACGTTGCGCGTGACAATGGTCAGGTTGTGGCACAGCGCGGTTGCAGGTCGAGGCTTGGTATTTGCGCGTCAGCGGCAGCTTGCGTCTTTGACTTCAAGGACATCGGTGCCTTTGGCATGGCCAGCAAGTGGTCAATCAGCCCCATGGGCTTTTTTGACCGGCTGGACGCATTGCGCTGCAATGCCTCGAAATCGGCCTCCGACAGCACCACCACGGCTTGCTTGCCTCGGCGAGTGACATGTTGCGGCACACCACGCATGGCGTTGTCCACCAATGCGCTGAATTGCGCCTTGGCGTCTTGCAGCCGCCAGGCTGAGGGGGGCGATTGGGCAGGAGTGGTTCGCATGACTGGACCAGTTTATTTGACCAGTTTACATTCTACGCAAACAATGGCCACGTGACCACGCCAAGTGGCGCCGCCCCAGTTGCACAATCACCCGGTAGGCGGTGATGGGGAGCAACGAGTGGGAATCAGCGTTTGTCACCCTCTTGGGCGAGGTGGTCAAGCGGCGATTCTACACATGCCACATCGCTGAAGATCGGCAGGTTGGCACTACGCTGTAGCCGTCTTCCCGCCTGCAAGCTGCCATAATCGCCCACCGCCATTTCGGTGATACGTGCGCGCCCCAGGGCCGTCTTGAATCTCCCGTCTGCCATGCACAAATATCTTCCCTACGTTGACGGCCTTCGCGCCCTGGCTGTTCTGTCTGTGCTCTTGTACCACCTGAACCCCGCCTGGCTCGCAGGCGGTTTTTCCGGGGTGGATGTGTTCTTTGTAATTTCCGGTTTCATCGTCAGCGTCTCGGTCAGCCGGTTGGAATGCGTTCCCCTGGTACGGTTCATGGTGTTTTTCTATGCACGCCGGATTCAGCGAATTTTTCCCGCGCTGGTGGTGTGTCTGCTTGCCACAACGCTGGCAACCACTGTTTTCATACCTTCAGCCTGGTTAAGCGATGGCATAGAACGTACGGGTTTGTTTGCGTTCTTCGGTCTAAGCAATTTCATTCTTGCCAGCACCAACAAAGACTACTTTTCACCTGCCGCTGAGTTCAATCCGTTCACCCACACCTGGTCCTTGGGCGTGGAGGAGCAGTTTTATCTGATCTTCCCATTCATGTTCTTCCTCTGGGGGTTTTATGGCAGACGCAGGCAACTGTCGGTCGTGCTGTTTTCTGTACTGCTCATCGCCTCGGTAGGGTATTCAGCATGGCTTGGGGGAGTTGACAGAACCTCCGCTTTCTACATGGTAACGAGCCGCTTTTGGCAACTCGGCGCTGGGGTATTGCTCTTTCAGATGATGGCACTGCGGGGCAGACCCATGGATGCCAGGGAAGAACACATTTCCTTTTTGCGCACGGTGGCCGCCTGGGTTTCCCTGGGGTTGGTAGTTTATGGACTGGTGGCCTCCAAACCGCAATACTATGCTTTTCCGGGTTCGCTGCCCACGGTTTTGGGAACGCTGGGCCTGCTTGGGTTTTTGCATGGTGTGGGCAAAGCGAACCCTTTAGTCCTTCTGCTGACACTGCGCCCAGTGCTCTACATAGGCCGTATTTCCTACTCGTTGTACCTGTGGCACTGGCCTGTATTCGTGTTGTTTCGCTGGACCATCGGCTTGGATAGCACGCCACAACGTATCGCCGCCACAGCCATTGCATTGGTGTTGTCGGCGCTCTCTTACCAGTTCGTTGAGACACCGGTGCGCAGATGGCCGGCGTTGCAAGGCGTTAGGCGGGGTGTGATCGTGGTTGCAGGCTTGCTGTGCGTGGGTACCACTGCTTCCGTAGCCCTGGCCGTTACGCAGGTTAAGCCCCACCTGTCGATCAGTACCGTTACACGCAACGCTGCTGACTGGTACCCACAAGGCGCGGACAGCGACCCCACCATACCGGGATGTCGCGTGCAATCAGCCGGTACCACGCTTGCCTCTGGCTCCTATACCACCTTCTCCCGCGTTGGCTGCGACCAACCCGCAAGCGCCGCACCGCGTGTTTTTGTCATTGGAGATTCTCATGCTGTAGCTTATATCGCCATGTACAAACGCTATGTACTCCAAACCGGCGCCACGGTGTTTGTTTACGCCAATGGCGGGTGCCCATTTCTTAGCCTGCGCCCTCACCTCGAAGCAGCGCCAGGTTGCCAGACTAGCAGCGCAGCCGCTATGGTGGACATGAAAACGCGGCTTGCGAGTCGGGATGTGGTGTTTCTGACATCGCTGCGCCTGCCGCGGTTTTCGGACCAGTGGGCACTGTTTCCCATGGATCAGGTTCGGCATGCATTCTTTTCCGACGTGGCCATACACGGGCGTCAAGAAGCAGAGAAGGCTGCGGGCGCGGTGTTGGCCGAACTTGGCAAGACGGGAGCACGTATCATTTTGGAAGCACCAAAACCCGTTTTTCTGGCCCCACCCTACCGTTGCGCAGAGCCCTACAACCAAAGCAACCTCATTTGCAAGCCGGGCACCAGCATGGACCGCCAGTTGCTTGAAGAGTTCCGGGCGCCAGTGTTGGCTGCCTTTAGCCGACTGGCAACCCAGGAACCATCCGTCTCGGTGTGGGATCCCTTCGCGGTGCTGTGCCCGCCCGGGCAGGAACACTGTAACGCCTTTCTCGGTGCAAAGCCATTGTTCTTTGATGCCGACCATGTGAGCGGCTACGGGAATGCTTATTTACTCCCACACTTCAGAGCTGCGATCCAGGCAGCGCTGAAGTAGCCACAATGTAAGCCGCAAGCCTGTAGCGCCGTGAATAGAGCGGTAGCAGCTATCAAATTAGGATTATTTCAACGCCGTGAGAGAGCCTGCACCGGGTCCAGCGCAGCCGCGCGGCGTGCGGGCAGCACGCCAAACACCACGCCGGTCAGCAAGGCCGTGCCCAGACCGGCCAGCACGGCCCAGTCGGGTGGATAGGCCGGAAAGGTCGGGTACAGCTGGCGAACCAGCGCAGCACCCAGTTGCCCCAGTACAAAGCCCAGTAACGCGCCAGTGCATGACAAGAGCACGGCTTCGGTCAGAAACACAAGCCGAATGCCCGCATCCGTTGCGCCCAATGCCTTGAGCAGGCCAATTTCTGCCGTACGTTGCGTGACCGAAACCAGCATCACATTCATGACCAGAATGCCCGCAACCCCTAAGCTGATGGCGGCAATGCCCGCAACACCCAGGGTCAGCGCCCCCAGCAGACGGTCAAAAGTGGCCAGCACCGCATCCTGGGTGATGACGGTCACGTCCTGTTCGCCCTCGTGGCGCAAGCGGATAATTTCGGCCACCTGGGTCTTGGCGGCTGCGATGGCCGCGCGGTCACGGGCCTCGACCAGGATGCGAAACAAGGTATTGCTGTTGAACATGGCCTGCGCCTGCGCCACCGGAACAAATACCACTTCATTGGCATTCATGCCCAAACCCTGGCCACTGGCCGCCAGCACACCCACCACGCGAAAACGCCTGTCCCCCACGCGCACCAGTTGCCCCAGCGCCGGTTCCGTCCCAAAGAGTTCCTGGCGCACGTTGGAGCCAATCACGGCTTCAGCGGCACCGCGTCGCCAATCTCCCGGCGCCAGAAAACGCCCCTGCGCCAGCGCCAGGCGCCGCAACTGGGGATATTCGTCGGTCGTTCCGGCGACCATGACCTCGCGCAACTTGCCACCAAAGCTGATTTCCGAGGTGCCAATCGCCAACGGTGCCACCCGCACGACGGCGCTGGCGCGCTGCAAGGCCTGCGCATCGTCCACCGTCAGATCGCGCGGCGTGCTCGTGATGGCACCGCCGGGGTTGAATCCGCCGGTTTGTGAACGCCCCGGCATCACAATCACCAGGTTACTGCCCAGGACAGAAAATTCGTTCATCACGTAACGTCTGGCGCCATCGCCCAGCGCCGTGAGAACCACCACCGCAGCCACCCCGATGGCCATGGCCAGCACCAGCAAGCCAGCGCGCAGCGGGTTGCCGGTGGCCGCGTCGCGCGCAAAGCGGATCAGGTCAGCGGAGCGCATGGCATTTCATGCTGCGCTGTCAGCGCTGTCGTGTTGCACGGCACCGTCTTCCATCAGCAACTGGCGCCGCGCGCGTGCACCCAGCTGGGCATCGTGGGTCACCATGATCAGGGTCACGCCCTGGGTGTTGAGCGTCTCCAGCAGGCGCACCACCTCTTCGCCCGTGCCACGGTCCAGGTTGCCCGTGGGTTCATCGGCCAGAATGACTGCCGGGTGCATGACGGTCGCGCGCGCAATGGCCACGCGCTGGCGCTGGCCGCCCGAGAGTTCGTCGGGCCTGTGGCTCGCGCGATTCTCCAGACCATAATCCTTGAGCGCCTGCGCCACGCGCACAGCGCGCTGCGCCGGGGGCAGACCGGCCAGAACCATGGGCAGGGCAATGTTCTCGGCGGCCGTGAGGCGCGGTACCAGATGAAAGCTCTGGAACACAAAACCGATACGCTGGCTGCGCACGCGCGCTTGCTCGTCGCTGGAGAGTGTGGTGACATCGCGCCCTTCGAGCCGGTACACACCCGCATCGGGCCTGTCCAGCAAGCCCAGCAGATTCAGCAAGGTGGACTTGCCCGAACCCGATGGCCCCATCACCGCCACGTATTCGCCTGCGCCAATCTTCAGGTTCAGATTGCGCAGCGCATGCACCTCGGAGTCGCCCAGGTGAAACACCCGCGCAATCCCGGCAAGCTCAATCTGGGACGGACTCATGCAGACTCACTTCTTGGGCTTGTCATCGACCACGAACAGGGCGCCAGCTTTGACACCCTCACGTTCGAGCGAGGTCACGACACGCTCCCCTTGCGCCAAACCCTCTTGCACTTCGGTGAACTCCCAATTGGCCAGGCCGATTTTGAGCTGGCGTTCCTGCAGCCTGCCATCTGCACCCGCTACCAGCACACGGCCTCCCTCCTGCAAGGCCGAAGTCGGCACGCGCAACACCTGCTCGCGTACCGCCAGAATCACCTCCACATTGGCGCTATACCCCACGAGCAAGCGTGGGGGTTTGGATTGCGGATCAAGCGTCACTTCCACATCCACCGTGCGCGCCTGCTTTTCCACCGCCGAAACATAAGGCGCGACCCGTTTGACCTTGCCGGGAAAGGATTGTTTGGGCAAGGCATCAAAGCTGATACGCACCACCTGCGCGGCGGCCAGCTTGGGTGCATCCACCTCGTCCATCGGCGCGCGCACGTACAAGCAGGTATCGTCAATCAGGTCAATGGCTGGCGGCGTTGGCACACCCGGCGGCGAAGGCGTCGAATACTCGCCGACCTCGCCCACGATTTTGGCAACGGTACCGGCAAACGGCGCGTACAACACCGTGCGCGCTTGCTCCACCCGGGTGGCGTTGACGCGGGCCTGCCCCTGGTTGACATCGGCACGGGCTGCATCACAACTGGCGCGTCTGGCCAGCGCATCCGTGCGTGCCTGTTCCTCGCGCGCGCCGGAGACAAAACCCTGCTTGAACAAGGCAGTCTGCCGTTCGGCCTCGCTTTGGGCATTGGCGGCCACAGCGCAGGCCTCAAGTACCCGCTTGCGCGCCGTCTCCACTTGCGCCAGCGCCAGTGCGCTTTGCGCCTGCTGGTCGTCGTTCCAGAGTTTCATCAGCAACTGGCCTTTTTGCACCCGGTCGCCTTCCTTGACCGCCAGCACCTCGATGCGCCCACCCATGGTGGCCGAGAGTTTGGTGCGCTGGCAGGCCTCGACCGTTCCGGCACGGGTATTGGCAATGCTGGACTCGACCCGCCCCCGGTCAATGGCCGTCACCAACACCGCCACAGGCTTGGGCCGCTTGAGCCACGCCACGCCCCCGACCAGAAGACCCAGGACAAGGAGCACAAACAACCAACGGCGAATCGAGGAGGACGACATGCAGCGCAATCAAAAAGGCAAAAAAGAAAAAGTGTGCTGCATTCTAGTCAGCCCCAACAACCAGGCTCCGACCAGAGCCACGCCGCCCATGCCCCAGACCCCGGCGCCCATATGCCAAGGCGGCAAGCGGCGCGCCGACCAGGCCTCGCACGCCAGCACCAGGGAGTGCACGGCTGCGATGAGGAAAAGCGGCACGAGTCCGGGGTTGGCCTGCCAGGCGGCCAGGAAATCACCTGTGGCCAGCGCTGCGCAAAAATGCGTGCCGCCGCACAGCGGACAAGGAATGCCGGTAAGCGCACGAAAGGGGCACAAGGGGACACCACCCCACGCCAACAGCCAGGGTGCTGCACCCAGCGCCAGCGGCCAGGCCAGCAACGCGGCCCCGCGCCACTGGCGCTCGGACGCGCACAAGACCTGGGGGTCAGGACAGCGTGATGACAAGGCCATCACCACTACCGCCCCCATCGGTCAGCTGTTTGGCCATGTGGTACATGCCGATGAAGGCAATCGGCAGTGTGAGGAACATCCCGACAAAGCAGAAAATCATTCCGATAGAGCCCACGATGCCCAGAATCAGGGAGCAAAGGAAGGCGCCAAACAGATTGGCCTTAAGCGCTTCAAAAGCACGCTTGATGGCGTTGATGCCGTCCTTTTCCCCCACTGCGACCAGATAAGCCGCCGTTGGCACCAGCGCCGCAATCAGCAGCCCCGGAATAAAGCACAACATGAAGCCGATGGACACCAGAATGCTCGACAGCAGCACGGCCAGCAAGGCCGGAACAAAGTCATCAAAGCCCTTGAAAACATCCAGAAATTCGACCTTGCCGCCTTCTTCCTCCACCTTGAGCATGCGCATGTAACCCACGACCATCGGGCCAGTCAGCAGACCGGCGCTTGCGCCGCCCACCACGGAAATCAGCAGGGTTGTCACGATATGCGTGACGGGGTTTGTTTTCAGTCCGTTTATGCCAGCAGAAATGCAAGCGCCAATATCGGGAGCAGCCATGGTTTCACCTCGGGTTCAGGATGTTGCAATGTAACGCACGTTAATGCACGTAACGCGCACAGGCTACTTTAACACCTGGGCAGGTTGTCAACGGGCGCGATGCAATGTGTTGTCTGTAGGCAAGCTCTTATTACTACGTTTTTAGTAGCTACTCCCGCTTGTCCCACAGGGGCTACAGGCTGATTTGATGCTAAATTTAGGCTTATTTGAGGCCAAATTGAGGCTAAAAACGTGCCTCGCAGGCTTGGCGGGGGCACCTGTAGTGCAGTTTTGGTGTTTTTAATATCACAGGTGATATGATTATGTTTTACCTCTGTGCGTATTCCGGTCCAACATGACCGGCCACGAAGCCGCCAATCAAGCCGCTTGCGCATCCACCCTGGTCGCACTCAGTTTCAAACCCAGTGCCTTGATCACTTTCATGATGGTGGAAAACTCGGGGTTTCCATCGGCGGACAGCGCCTTGTAAAGACTCTCACGCGCAAGCCCCGTGTCACGTGCCAGTTGGGTCATGCCGCGCGCGCGGGCAATATCACCCAGGGCAGTGCGCACCAGACGACCATCCCCCTCATCCTCCTCCAGGCAAGCTTGAAGGTAGAGCTGCATATCTTCTTCGGTTTTAAGGTGATCCATCACATCCCAGCGGCTGTATCCCTCCGGGAGGTTGATCGTCAGTGGTGCAGTGGTCATCATGGTTCATTCCTTCCAGATTTTTGCCATTTCAACGGCGCGGTCAATATCGGCATCCTGCGTTCTCTTGTCGCCACCGCACAGCAGCACAACAACGGTATTGCCGCGCCGAGTGAAGTACAGGCGATAGCCAGCCCCTACGTCAATGCGCATTTCGCTGACACCATCGCGCAAGGATTTGAAATCACCCAAATTGCCATGCTCCGCCCTGCGAAGTCTGGCCACAATGCGTGCTTCGGCCTGCCTGTCACGCAGATTGGTAACCCAATCGGTGAATTCTGGGGATTTGATGATTTCAAACATGGGGCAATTGTAATTCATGGTTCACACATTATCAACCCCGCAGCCGCGCGACTGACGGGCGGCAGAGGCCGATTTGGCAATCAGTGTGTTTTAAGCACCGCAATCAGCACGCCCACAGCCACGGCCAGGAAGGTGCCGAGCTTGATGGTCAGGCCCGAGACGTCGGGTGAGATGACCGTATTCATCGTTCCTGCTCCAGTTGCAAGAGGGCCGCCTTGCGCTCCAGCCCCCCGGCATAGCCGGTAAGGCTGCCGTTGGCACCCAGTACGCGGTGGCAGGGCACCACCAGACTCAGCGGGTTGCGACCCACCGCGGCGGCCACGGCGCGCACGGCACGCGGCTGGCCCAGTTGTGCCGCCAGTGCGCCATAGCTCAGCGTCTGCCCGCAGGCAATGCCCAGCAGGGTCCGCCACACGGTTTGCTGGAAGGCCGTGCCACGGCCCATATCCAGCGGCAGATGGAAGGTTTGGCGCGCACCTGCCAGGTAGGTGTCGATCTGCGCAGCGGCTTCGCGCAGCACAGGGTCTTCGGGTGCTTCGGTGCCCGCCAGGGGGGTCGGGAAGTGGCGCTGGCCGACAAACCACACGCCGCACAGTCCCAGCGGCGTGCGCGCCAGCAGCATGGGTCCCAGGCACGAGGGGTGGTGCCGTAGCAGCATGGATGGGCTTGGTTTTGTGGTCATTTTGCTCTCTGGCCTCCGTGAAATATGCATGGACAGCTATGAATTCGATATCGATTGCCAGGCGCAAACGACGCCGTAGCTGCGCCAGGGCCGCCAGTGTTCGGCAATGGCTTCGGCGACCTCGGCGGCCTGGGGATGCTGGCGCAGGCCCAGAGCCTTGTGCAGGGACACGTCGGTGGCCACGAATGCGTCGGGCCAGCACAGGGCGCGCATGGCAATGTAGTTCGCCGTCCAGGGGCCGATGCCTGGCAGCGCCTGCAAGTCCGCCAGGGTAGCGGGCACCGGGGCACCGGGGTGGAGTTGCAGGTCACCGTCGGCACAGGCCTGGGCCAGCGCACGCAAGGCCTTTTGGCGCTGGCGCACGATACCCAGCGCGCCCAGCGCGTCGTCGGGGGTGGCCAGCAGTTGCGTCGGCGCGGGAAACAGCCGCGTGAGCCCGACGTGCGGCGAGGACAAGGGCTCGCCGCACGCCGCCACCAGGCGCTGCGCCAGCGTGTGCGCAGCCGCCACGGTGATCTGCTGGCCCAGCACGGCGCGCACCGCCAGCTCAAAACCGTCCACCGCGCCGGGAATGCGCACCCCGGCGGCATCCGCCCAGGTGGGGGCCAGCGCGGTAGCGATGGCCTGCGGGTCGGCATCCAGGTCCAGCCAGGCGCGCACCCTGCCCAGCACCTGCGGCAGGCACTGCGCAAGCTGCGGGGCCAGTCGCACGTGCACGCACGGCACGTTGGCGTCAAAGCGGCAGGTCAGCCAACCAGTCACCACGGTGGTGCCGTGGACCAGGCGCAGTGTGCGCTGGACGCTGCGCTGTGCTGCGTCCACCACCTCCATGCCAGGGATGGCACGCTGCGCCAAAAAGGCCAGCACCTGCGCCACGTCGTACGGCGGGCGGTAGTACAGGCGCAGCGACAGGGCGGTGGCCGCCGGTGGGCCGCCACTGGCGCGCACCTGGCCGGGGGTAAGGCGGTAGTGGGCCTGCAAGGCGGCATTGAACGTGCGCACGCTGGCAAAACCGCTCAGGTGCGCAACATCGGCCATGGGCAGCGCGGTGTCGGTAAGCAACTGCTTGGCACACAGTAGCTGGTGCGTGCGCTGGAAGTGCAGGGGCGAGACGCCCAAGGCCGTGTGGAAGATGCGCCGCAGGTGGCGCTCGCTCACGCCCAGGCGTGCCGCCACGGCAGCCATGGAAGGGGCGGGGTCGTTGTACACCGGGCGCGACAACCACTGCGCGGCCTGTGCTGCCAGGATGCCGCTGGCGTCCTGCGTGGACCAGACGCGCCCGGCGGACGAGGCCGGGGCCAGCTCGGGGCGGCAGCGCAGACAGGGGCGAAACCCGGCCGCTTCGGCCTGGGCGGCCAGGGCAAAGAAGCGGCAGTTGGCCTGCCTGGGCGTGCGCACCTTGCACACCGGGCGGCAGTACACCCCGGTACTGGTCACCGCCGTGAAGAAGTGGCCGTCAAAGCGGGCATCGCGGGCTTGCAGGGCACGGTAGCAACCCTCGCTGTCGGGCAGTTCGGGTGGGGCATCGGCAGGCTGGCGCAGTGGGTCGGACATGCTGCCATCATAGGCGGCGGGCGTGGCTTGCGTTGGCAGGTTTCGGACATGTGGCTATACCGGTCTGGCCTGGATCCGCCACCCTGCAATACCGCTGACAACCCTATCACTCCCACTCAATCGTCGCCGGGGGTTTGCTTGATACGTCGTAGGTCACGCGGTTGATGCCGCGCACTTCGTTGATGATGCGGGACGAGACTTTCTTGAGCAAGGCGTAGGGGAGTTCGGCCCAGTCGGCGGTCATGAAGTCGCTGGTTTGCACGGCACGCAGTGCGACCACGTATTCGTAGGTGCGGCCATCGCCCATGACGCCCACGCTTTTGACCGGCAAAAAGACGGCAAAGGCCTGGCTGGTCAGTTCGTACCAGGTTTTGCCGCTGCCAGGATCCTGGAAATTGCGCAATTCTTCGATAAAGATGGCATCCGCCCGGCGCAGCAGGTCGGCGTATTCCTGTTTTACCGCACCCAGAATGCGCACACCCAGGCCGGGGCCGGGGAACGGGTGGCGGTATACCATGTCGTGCGGCAGGCCCAGTGCTTCGCCGAGTGCGCGCACCTCGTCCTTGAACAGTTCGCGCAACGGCTCCAGCAGCTTGAGCCCCAGTTCCTCGGGCAGGCCGCCAACGTTATGGTGGCTTTTAATGGTGACGGCTTTTTTGTTCTTGGCGCCCCCGGACTCGATGACATCCGGATAAATGGTGCCTTGCGCCAAGAAGGTAGCGTGCTGTGTCGTGTCGTCACTTACTCCTGTTTCAATAGCTGCTTGCGCTAGTAGTGTGCGGGCGGCAGCCTTAAACACTTCGACAAATTCACGTCCGATGATCTTGCGTTTAGCCTCCGGGTCGGCCACGCCTGCCAGTTGGCCGAGGAACTGTGCGCTGGCATCGACACGCAATACCTTGGCGTGCAGCTTGCCAGCGAACATATCCATCACCATATCGCCCTCGTTCAGGCGCAAGAGGCCGTGGTCTACAAAGACACAGGTGAGCTGGTCACCGATGGCGCGGTGGATCAGTGCGGCCGCAACGGAGGAGTCCACGCCCCCCGACAGGCCCAGGATGACCTGTTCATTGCCAACCTGGACACGGATTTTGGCCACGGCTTCGGCGATGTAGTCACCCATGATCCAATCCGGGCGCGTGGCGCAAATGTCCAGCACAAAGCGCTGCAAAATGGCCTGGCCCTGTTTGGTATGCGTGACTTCGGGGTGAAACTGCACCGCGTAAAAACCACGTGTTTCGTCGGCCATGCCGGCAATCGGGCAGGCGTCGTTCGAGGCCATCAGGACAAAGCCGGGTGGCATGGAGGTCACCTTGTCGCCGTGGCTCATCCAGACATCCAGCAGGCCGTGGCCTTCAGGCGTGGTGTGGTCGGCAATGCCGTCCAGCAGCCGGGTGTGGCCACGCGCGCGGATTTGCGCGGCGCCAAACTCGCGCGTCTGCCCGGCTTGCACCATGCCGCCGAGCTGCTGTGCCATGGTTTGCATGCCATAGCAAATGCCCAGGACCGGAACGCCGAGTTCGAACACCGCTTGCGGCGCCTTATCGGTATGGTCTTCGTAGGCGCTGGCGTGGCTGCCGGAAAGAATGATGCCCTTGAGATTGCCATCTTGCGCGTAGGCGCGCATCCAGTCGTCGCTGACATCGCAGGGATGGATTTCACAAAACACATGCGCCTCGCGCACACGCCGGGCAATCAGTTGGGTGACCTGGGAGCCAAAATCAAGAATGAGAATACGTTGGTGCGGTTGGTGCGTCATGAAAGGTTTACCGGGTGTGGTCCGTGGAAGGTAGCGCGTGATGCGCTGGCTGGTGTCGGAAATGCCAGATGGCCAGTGCCAGGGCCAGGGCCTGGAGCAGTCCGCCGACAAAAAACGGTAGCCCCAAGCGAATGTCCCCTTGGGGCGATTCGGATACCAGCGCCAGCAATCCGGCTCCGGCCATGGGTGCCAGTACCGCCATCATGCTGTTGAGCGAGGAGACAGCGCCCAGGGTGCGGCCCTGAATGCCGGCGTGTGCTGCGTTAGAAACAATGCTTTGCAGCGTGGAATTGGTTGCAGCCGATGGCATGTTGAGCACGATGATCACCAGCAACATCCAGCTCTGCGTGGCCAGGCCGAATGCCGTGTAGGCCCATGCTGCGCTGAAGAGGCCAATCATGGCCAGTGTTGGCGCGGATATCCAGCGCAGCACGTGTTTGAGCAAAACGCCTTGCATCACCACGTTGACCACGCCGACCGTCATCAGCGACAAGCCGGTTTCGTGCGGTCCCCAGCCGAATTTGAAGCTGGTGTAGAGCACCCAGGTGGCGTGTAGCATGAATTGCGACAAGGTGCTCAGGGCCATGACGGCCACCAGCATACCAACACCTCTCAAATCAATCAGCCCGCGCAAGGCGGTGATGGGGTTGGCCTTGTGCCAGCCAAAGGGTGTGCGTTTTTCCGGAGGAAGGCTCTCGGGCAGGACGAAGTAGCCGTACAACCAGTTGATGACTGCCAGCGTTCCGGCTGCGACAAAAGGCAATCGCACGTCCAGATCGCCCAGAACGCCTCCGATGGCCGGACCCAGGATGAAACCCAGGCCCATCATGGCACCCAGCAGCCCGAAACGCCGTGTCCTGTCGGTTGTGGGCGTGATGTCGGCCACGTAGGCATTGGCAATGGCCACATTGGCCTGCATGGCGCCGCCAATGAAGCGCACGACTACCAGCATCCACAAACTGGTGGCTGCCGCTGTCATGAAGAAGGTGAAGGCGAGTCCGCAAAAACCGATCAGCAGCACGGGCCTGCGGCCAAAGTGGTCCGAAGCCGCGCCCAGAATGGGAGATGAGAAGAAGTTGGCAATGCCAAAAGCAAACGACACGGCACCAAACCAGAAGGCCTGGTCGGTTCTGGAAGCGGTAAACAGGCCAACGATATGGGGCAACACCGGAATCATCAGGCCAATCGACATCATGTCGATCAACACCGCCAGCATGATGAAGCGCATCGCTGCTGGCCGGGCGCCCTCTGTTGTGACCAGGGGCTTAGTCGGCGTGGTAATTGGGCGCCTCTTTGGTGATTTGCACGTCGTGCACGTGGCTCTCACGGATACCGGCTGTGGTGATTTCCACGAATTCGGCTTGTGCTTGCATGGCTTCGATGTTGGCACAGCCGCAATAGCCCATGCTGGCGCGCACACCACCGGCCATCTGAAACACGATGGTCACCATGGAACCCTTGTAAGGTACGCGGCCCTCGATGCCTTCGGGTACCAGCTTGTCGGCGTTCGGGTTACCGACGGATTCCTGAAAATAGCGGTCCGCGCTGCCTTGCTGCATGGCGCCGATGGAGCCCATGCCACGGTAGCTTTTGTAGCTACGTCCCTGGAACAGGATGACTTCGCCGGGAGCTTCTTCCGTACCGGCAAACATCCCCCCCATCATGACCGAACCGGCTCCCGCAGCAATGGCTTTGGCAATGTCGCCGCTGTAGCGAATGCCCCCATCGGCAATCAGTGGCACGCCGGTCCCCTTGAGCGCAGTGGCCACGTTGTCGATGGCCGTGATCTGGGGCACGCCCACACCGGCCACAATGCGTGTGGTGCAGATGGAACCCGGACCTATACCCACCTTGACAGCATCGGCCCCGGCCTCGACTAATGCCCGCGCTGCAGCGCCTGTGGCGATATTGCCGCCGACCACATCTATCTGCGGATAGTTCTTCTTGACCCAGCGCACCCGCTCGATCACGCCCTGGCTATGGCCATGCGCCGTATCAACCACGATGGCATCAACACCGGCGCGCACCAGGGCTTCCACGCGCGCTTCGGTGCCCTCGCCCACGCCCACTGCAGCACCCACGCGCAGCTTGCCCAAGTCATCCCGGGCGGCGTTGGGGAAACTGGTTTGCTTGGTAATGTCCTTGACGGTAATCAATCCCTTGAGTTCGAAGGCTTCGTTGATGACCAGCAAACGCTCGATCTTGTGCTGGTTCAGCAAGACCTTGGCCTGGCTGATCGTCGTTCCATCCGGTACGGTGATCAACTTTTCCTGCGGCGTCATGATCTGGCTGACCGGCAGGTCGTAGCGTGTTTCAAAACGCAAATCACGCCCGGTCACGATGCCCACCACCTTGCCGGCGTCGCAGACCGGAAACCCGGAAACGCCCAATTGCTCGGACAAGGCCAATACCTGGCGCACCGTATGGCTGGGTGTAATCACTACCGGGTCGCGCAACACACCCGACTCGTACCGTTTGACCTTGGCCACCTGGGCAGCCTGGTCGGCAGGGCTCATGTTTTTATGCACAATACCCATGCCGCCCTCCTGCGCAATGGCAATGGCCAGGCGCGCTTCGGTAACGGTATCCATGGCCGCAGACACCAGTGGCAGATTCAAGGCAATGTTGCGGGAGAATCGGGTGGCGAGCGAAGTGTCCTTTGGTAGTATCCGGGAGTAGGCGGGCACCAGTAACACATCATCGAAGGTGAGCGCTTTACCGAGGAGTCGCATGTCAAAGCTCCAAAAGGCGAAATTGTATCCGTGTGTTTCCGTGTGTACCCGTGACTTGTCACAATCTAAGATAATCGGTCTCCTATGCATTTAGTTCCTGTCAACATCGATTCGATTCTCCTCAAGCAACCCTTGCCATTCGCCTTGATGGATAAGGATGGGGTTTTGCTGGCAAAAAAGAACTACGTCATTGGGTCCAGAAAGGACCTTGAAGAGATTTCCCAACGCGGTGGCGGCTTGTTTATTGACGTGGCCGATTCGGAGGCCCACCACCGGGCCTATGTGGATCGCTTGCACGGACTGGTGCGCGATGGCAAGGCGCTGGGCGAAATCGCTGACACAAAAATAAGCCCGAACATGCTGAACGTGCGCGCTGCAGCAGCGGCTGATGCACCCCCCGATTGGCTGGATTTGCAGGCACAAGGCAACACACTGTTGCTGGATCGCAATCCAGTCCAATTCCTGGAACGGCTTGAACGGGTGCAAGCCACGCTGAGCAGCTGTGCACACCGCAATCCCGATGGGGCGCTGTTTGCGCTGGTTTATCTGGCGGGTACCGAAACGCGCATGTACAGTGCAACCCATTCCATGCTGGTGAGTCTGACATGCGGACTGACCGCACGGGAGATTCTTAAATGGCCCAAGGAACTGGAGGTTTTGCTGTGCAAAGCGGCCCTCACCATGAATCTGAGTCTGACCGCGTTGCAGGATCAGTTGGCAGCACAGGTTGACCCACCTACTGCCGTGCAACTCCAGGCGATTGACGAGCATCCGGTGAAATCGGCAGAAATGCTGTCAGCCATGGGGATAACCGATGTCACCTGGTTGCAGGCCGTGCGTGAACACCACATCCAGATGCCAGGCCCCCTGGAGGGCAGGACTACAGCACAGCAATTTGTCAGGCTCATGCAACGCGCCGACATGTTTGCAGATCGGCTGGCGCCCAAGGCCGGACGGGCACCGCTTGCACCTGCAGCTGCGATGCAGGCGTGTTATTTCGATGAAAACCGGCAAATGGATGAAGCTGGCGCAGCGCTCATCAAGGCGGTCGGCATTTACCAGCCCGGATCGTTTGTGCGCCTGGCAACCGACGAAGTGGCAGTTGTAATCAAACGCGGACGCACCACGACAACCCCTCGGGTCGCGGTGCTGATCAACCGCAGTGGCATGCCAACCATCGAGTACACGATACGCGAAACCAGCCTGCGCGATTTCCGCATTGTCGCAAGCCTGCCCCACCGGGATGTCAAGGTGAAAATCAATCTGGAGCGGCTACTACCGCTGACTGCGGTCCCCGACCGATCCTGGTAAGCAATATTCAAGCGGGGGTCGTGTCAACAAAGCTCGGGCGTTGTTTAAGTTTGTCGTACAAACGCACCAGATTGGGATGCCCGGTACGCCAGTCGAGTTGCGGAAAACGAAAATCCAGATAGCCCAAGGCGCAACCGACAGAAATATCTGCCAGGCTCAGGTGGATGCCACCGCAATAGGGTTTTTCGCCCAGACCCTTGTTCATGGCTTTTACTGCGGCATGGATCTTGACCATTTGCCGTTCAATCCAGGCTTGAGAGCGTTGTGCCTCGCTACGCCCGGCCCAGGTTGCCTCCAGGCGTGCCGAAACCGCAGCGTCCAGCACGCCATCCGCCAATGCCTCCCAGGTTTTGATTTCTGCACGCTCGCGCCCGACCTTGGGGATCAGTTTGCCCACGGGCGATAGGGTGTCGAGGTATTCGACAATGACACGCGAATCGTACAGGGCATCGGAACCCTCCATGAGCAGACAGGGAACCTTGCCCAGCGGGTTGAACTCTGCAATGGTGGTGTCCTCTGACCAGACATTTTCGGGTACGAAGTCATACTCCAGTTTTTTCTCCGACATCACGACGCGCACTTTGCGCACATAGGGGCTGGAGGTAGATCCGAGTAATTTCATGGGTGCTTTTGCAAATTCAAGAGTGCCGATTCTATCCGAATGGCCTTTCGCCCTGACGTTGAAGTCCGTCCGCAAGCTTGATTTGTGGAATATGGGTTGACAGGTGGTGTTACAAAGCTCCCAAACTTTTGCAGGCAGCCATGGTGTATGCCTTACATCAACGTAAACGGGCGAAGGCGGTCAACGGTGGGGGGGGTTGTGCAGTGTTCCGCGCCCCGAAGGGGTGATGGTGCCGCCTACCAAGAACAGGGCCGGTCTGGGCCCCTGGAGGCCAAGAGCTGGTGTTGTGTTTCTCCCAGGTGGTGGTCGCCGATGCCTGTATGCAACTATTGGTGTTGCCACTGTAGCCTGGGCGTAGACGTGAGCAAAACGGAGCGCGCATCACCGACTTTCGCCGTGGACAGTCGCTGGCGTGCGCGACCACATCGTTCGCTGGTCCAAACCTGCGGCCCGCCCAGAGTGGATGACGCCCGAGCAGTACGCTGACTTCCCCGACGAAATCACAGTCCGTGAAGTCAAAGTCGCACATCAAGTGTTGGTCACCCGTTGCCCCCCGCTCTCGGCGCTGTAGGCGTCGCTGGAACGTCGAGCTTGATTTGCGAAACCTCAAGACCACAACGGGTATGGATGTGCTGAACTGCCGGACGCCGCAGATGAACGAGAAGCAGCTGTGGGTCCATCTACTGGCATACAACGTAATCCGACTGCTCATGGCTCAGGCCGCCTGCAACGCCGGCATAGACCCGCGCGTGCTGAGCTTCAAACATACGGTGCAATTGTGGACAGAGTGGATCTCGCGAGGACTGTCGGCCACAAAAGATGGCGGGCGGTTGTTCATATTGATCGCCCAGTGCAGAGTGGGAAATCGGCCTGGGCGCATCGAGCCACGCATGCGAAAACGACGACCAAAACCCTATCCATTGTTGAAGGTTCCGCGTGCCCAGGCTCGCCGACAAATCAAGATGCATGGACATGCGTAAGAACTAAAGTAAGTGCCATTCGATTCTATCCATTCCCCATACCCAGGAATTGCGTACAAAACCACAGACGCATTGAACGGTACGCAAACTACAATTCGCCCTATGACTTTTTCATCTATTTCCGCCCTTTCGCCCCTGGATGGCCGTTATGCCTCCAAGATGACTGCCCTGCGCCCGCTCATGAGCGAGCAAGGCTACATGCACCGCCGTGTCCAGGTCGAGGTTGCCTGGTTCATTGCCTTGAGTGACGCCGGGTTTTCCGAATTCAAACCCTTGACGCCCGGTGCACGCACTTACCTGTTGTCACTGGTCAAGAACTTTTCGGAAAACGATGGCGAAGCCATCAAGTCCATAGAAAAAACCACCAACCACGATGTCAAAGCGGTCGAATACTGGGTCAAGTCCCGGTTCGATGCGCGCCCTGAATTGCTGGCCGCGCAGGAGTTTGTTCATTTTGCCTGCACCAGTGAAGATATCAACAACACCAGCCACGCCTTGCAGCTCAAGAGCGCGCGCGACCAGGTGTTGTTACCCGCGCTGGATGCCGTCATAGCCCGCCTGCGCCAGATGGCGCATGCCTATGCCCACATAGCCATGCTGAGTCGCACCCACGGACAGACCGCCAGCCCCACGACCGTTGGCAAGGAAGTCGCCAACATCGTAGTGCGCTTGGCGGCGGCGCGTGAAACCATTGCCAACATCAAAATACTGGCAAAAATGAACGGTGCGGTAGGTAACTACAACGCACATCTGTCGGCCTGGCCTGATTTCGATTGGGAGGCTTTTAGCCGCAAGGTGGTTGAAACACCCGAACCCTTGGGCCTGGGCTTGAGTTTTCAGCCCTACAGCATTCAGATTGAACCGCACGATTACATGGCCGAGTTGTTTGATGCCATTGCCCGTGCCAACACCATCCTGATCGACTGGTCGCGCGATGTCTGGGGTTATGTGTCCCTGGGTTACTTCAAGCAAAAGGTCCGGGACGGTGAGGTTGGCTCCAGCACCATGCCGCACAAGGTCAACCCGATTGACTTTGAAAATGCCGAAGGCAATTTAGGGATGGCTAACGCCTTGCTCAAGCATTTGAGCGCCAAGCTGCCCGTCAGCCGCTGGCAGCGTGACCTGACCGATTCCACGGTGCTGCGCAATATGGGGGTTGCCGTGGGTTACGCCGTGCTGGCCTACCAGTCTTTGCTCACGGGTTTGAACAAGCTGGAACTCAACCACATCGCCATCGCCGCCGATCTGGACGACTCCTGGGAGGTGCTGGCGGAACCAATTCAGACGGTCATGCGCCGCTTTGGCCTGCACCAGCCCTATGAGCAACTCAAGAAGTTCACCCGTGGCGCACCCATGACGCGCGAACTGATGCAGGGTTTTATCGCCAATCTGGAAATACCCGATGCAGAAAAACAGCGTTTACTGGATTTGACCCCGGCAAGCTACACCGGGCTGGCAGCGGAACTGGCCAAGCGGGTTTAGACGGGTTTCGATTGTTTATTGTCAGACGTACTGCACCGCCACAATTTCATAAGACCTGACACCGCCGGGAGCTTGCACTTCGGCGCTATCGCCTTCTTCCTTGCCAATCAGCGCGCGCGCAATCGGTGAAGCGATATTGATGCGGCCCGATTTCAGGTCCGCCTCGTCTTCGCCTACGATCTGGTAGCGTACGCGGCCACCTGTGTTTTCATCTTCCAGCTCCACGGTGGCACCAAACACCACCTTGCCGCCCGCACCTGCATGGAGCGAAGCCGGATCAATGATCTGCGCAGCGGACAACTTGCCCTCGATTTCCTGGATGCGGCCTTCGATGAAGCCCTGGCGGTCCTTGGCGGCATCGTATTCGGCGTTTTCGCTCAGGTCACCCTGGGCGCGCGCCTCCGAAATAGCACTAATGACTGCCGGACGATCCACGGTTTTGAGGCGGTGTAGTTCGGCTTTGAGCAACTCGGCGCCGCGTTTGGTGATAGGAATGGTGGTCATAGAAAAACGAAAAAGGATGCGATTATGCCAAGTTATGCCAAGACCTGGGATTTGAGTTGCGCGTGCAGCTCCTGCATCGACAGCACTCCCAATTGGTCCAGGTATTTCATGCCTTCCACCGCCGCTTCGGCTCCGGCAATCGTGGTGTAGGTGGTGATGCGCGCCAGCAGCGCCGAGGTGCGTATCTGGCGCGAGTCGGCAATGGCGTTGCGCCGCTCTTCCACGGTGTTGATGACCATGGCCAAGGGCTCGTTCTTGATGAGGTCCACGATGTGCGGGCGCCCCTCGGCCACCTTGTTGACCACCGCGCACGGCAATCCCGCTGCCTGGATGGCTGCCGCCGTGCCCTTGGTGGCCACCAGCGTAAAGCCCATGGCCAGCAGCGCACGCGCCACGGCTACAGCCCTGGGTTTGTCGCTTTGCTTGACCGAGATAAACGCCTTGCCAGAGCGCGGCAATTTGGCCCCGGCACCCAGTTGTGACTTCACAAAAGCCTCGCCAAACGTGGCACCCACGCCCATGACCTCGCCGGTGGATTTCATTTCAGGCCCGAGGATGGTGTCCACTCCGGGGAATTTCACGAACGGAAACACGGCTTCCTTGACGCTGAAATACGGCGGCGTGACTTCCTTTGTTATGCCCTGATCGGCCAGCGAGCGGCCCACCATGCAGCGTGCGGCCACCTTGGCCAGAGGAATTCCGGTTGCCTTGCTGACGAAAGGCACGGTACGCGAGGCGCGCGGGTTGACCTCAAGCACATAGATCACGTCCTGATTGGCAATGTGCTGAATCGCAAACTGCACGTTCATCAGGCCCACCACGTGCAGCGCCTGCGCCATGGCAGCGGTCTGGCGCTTGATCTCGGCGACCGTTGCGCTGCTCAGGCTATACGGTGGCAAGGAGCAGGCCGAGTCGCCGCTGTGCACGCCCGCTTGCTCGATGTGCTCCATCACGCCACCGATAAAGGTCACGCCCTGCGGGTCGCGCAAACAGTCCACATCACACTCGATGGCGTCGTTCAGAAAGCGGTCCAGCAGCACGGGCGAATCGTTGCTGACCTTGACGGCTTCGCGCATATAACGCTCCAGGTCGCGCTGCTCGTGCACGATTTCCATGGCGCGCCCGCCCAGCACATAACTGGGGCGCACCACCAGCGGGTAGCCCAGTGCAGCAGCTTTTTGCAGCGCTTCGGCTTCGGTACGGGCCGTGGCATTGGGCGGTTGGCGCAGCCCCAGCGCGTGCAGCAGTTGCTGGAAGCGCTCGCGGTCTTCGGCTGCGTCAATCATGTCGGGCGAGGTGCCGATGATGGGCACGCCGTTGGCCTCCAGGTCGAGTGCAAGTTTCAGCGGCGTTTGCCCACCGTACTGCACGATCACGCCCAAGGGCTTTTCCTTGTCGACGATTTCCAGCACATCTTCCAGCGTCAGCGGCTCAAAGTACAGCCGATCCGAGGTGTCGTAGTCGGTGGATACGGTTTCCGGGTTGCAGTTGACCATGATGGTCTCGAAACCGTCCTCGCGCATGGCCAGTGCCGCATGTACGCAGCAGTAGTCAAATTCGATGCCCTGACCAATACGGTTCGGGCCACCGCCCAGTACCATGATTTTCTTGTTTTGCGTGGGTTGTGACTCGCACTCGGCGCCTTCGGCCTCGTAGGTGGAGTACATGTACGCGGTGTTGGTGCCGAATTCGGCCGCGCAGGTATCGACGCGCTTGTAGACCGGGCGCACGCCTAAAGCGCGGCGCTTGTCGCGCACTGCCTTGTCCGTAGTCTTGAACTGGCGCGCCAGGCGCCGATCCGAAAAACCTTTTTGCTTGAGGGCGCGCAGCGTCACTGCGTCGATGTTATCCAGCGCCGACCCGGTGCCTGGTACCGGCAGTCGCTCGATTTCGAGTTCGATCTGCACGATCTGCTCGATCTGCACCAGAAACCAGCGGTCAATTTTGGTCAGCGCATGCACTTCCTCGACACTCCAGCCCGCAGCAAAGGCGTCGCCCACGTACCAGATGCGCTCAGGTCCAGGCTCGCCCAGTTCACGCTCCAGAATCTCGCGGTCCTGGGTTTTTTCGTTCATGCCATCCACGCCCACTTCCAGACCGCGCAACGCTTTCTGGAACGACTCCTGAAACGTGCGCCCCATGGCCATGACTTCGCCGACCGACTTCATCTGCGTCGTCAAGCGGCTGTCGGCAGCCGGGAATTTTTCAAACGCAAAACGCGGAATCTTGGTCACGACGTAATCAATACTCGGCTCGAAGCTCGCCGGTGTGGCGCCGCCCGTGATGTCGTTGCGCAATTCATCCAGCGTAAATCCCACCGCCAGCTTGGCGGCGATCTTGGCAATCGGAAAACCTGTGGCCTTGGATGCCAGCGCCGAAGAGCGGCTCACACGCGGATTCATCTCGATCACGACCATACGCCCGTCATCGGGGTTGATGGCAAACTGCACGTTTGAGCCGCCGGTGTCCACGCCAATCTCGCGCAAAACCGCCAGTGAAGCGTTACGCAGAATCTGGTATTCCTTGTCGGTCAGCGTCTGCGCGGGTGCCACGGTAATGGAGTCGCCGGTATGCACACCCATCGGGTCCAGGTTCTCAATCGAGCAGACGATGATGCAGTTGTCCGCCTTATCGCGCACCACCTCCATCTCGTACTCTTTCCAGCCCAAAAGCGATTCTTCGATCAGCAACTCGTTGGTGGGCGAGGCTTCCAGACCACGCTTGCAGATGGTCTCGAACTCCTCCGGGTTGTAGGCAATGCCGCCGCCCGTTCCGCCGAGCGTAAAACTCGGGCGGATCACGACCGGGAATCCCAGCGTTTTCTGCACACCCCAGGCATCCGCCATGCTGTGTGCGATGCCGGAGCGCGCCGAGCCCAGGCCGATGCGCGTCATGGCGTCCTTGAACTTCAGGCGGTCTTCGGCCTTGTCGATGGCCTCGGGCGTGGCACCGATCAACTCGATGGGCTTATGGGTGGCCGCGCCCTGGTATTTATCCAGCACACCCTTGTGCCACAAATCCAGCGCACAGTTCAGTGCCGTCTGTCCGCCCATGGTCGGCAAAATCGCATCCGGGCGTTCTTTGGCGATGATTTTCTCCACCGTCTGCCAGGTAATCGGCTCGATGTAGGTCACATCCGCCGTGGCCGGGTCGGTCATGATTGTTGCCGGGTTGCTGTTGATCAGAATGACCTTGTAGCCCTCTTCGCGTAGCGCCTTGCAAGCTTGCACGCCGGAGTAATCAAATTCGCAGGCCTGGCCGATAACAATGGGGCCAGCGCCGATGATGAGGATGCTGTGGATGTCGGTACGCTTAGGCATTCTTTTTCTCCATGAGCGCTATGAATTTATCGAACAGATAGCCGATGTCGTGCGGTCCCGGTGAGGCTTCCGGGTGCCCCTGGAAACAGAACGCCGGTGTGTCGGTGCGCTCCAGCCCCTGCAAGGTGCCATCGAACAGGCTGATATGGGTGGCGCGCAGGTGCGCGGGCAGGGACTTTTCATCGACGGCAAAACCGTGGTTCTGGCTCGTGATGCTGACTTTGCCGCTTGCCAACTCCTTGACCGGATGGTTGGCTCCGTGGTGGCCGAACTTCATCTTGAAGGTGCGCGCACCCGAAGCCAGCGCCATGATCTGGTGCCCCAGGCAGATGCCAAACGTGGGAATGCCGGACGCCATCAATTCCGCCGCAGCGGCAATGGCGTAGTCGCAGGGTTGCGGATCACCAGGGCCATTGCTGAAGAAAATGCCATCGGGCCGGTGCTCCAGCGCCTGCGCCGCCGGTGTTTGCGCCGGCACCACGGTGACACGGCAACCGCGTGTACTGAGCATGCGCAAAATATTGCGCTTGACGCCAAAGTCAAAGGCTACGACATGAAAACGTGCGGTGCTCGGCGCTGCATAACCTGTGCCCAGCGCCCATTCGCCCTGTTCCCACGGCGCGGCTTGCGTGGCCGACACGATCTTAGCCAAATCCAGGCCGGACATGGAGGGCGCAGCCCTGGCCGCAGCAACGGCTCGTTCCACGACCGCAGGGGTCACTGTTTCCCCCTCGCCCAGCGCCAGAACACAGCCATTTTGTGCGCCCTGGGTGCGCAATTGGCGCGTCAACTGGCGGGTGTCGATGTTGGCGATGGCCACGGTACCGGCTTGGCGCAGGTAGTCGCTCAAGGCCGCCGTACTGCGAAAATTGGACGCAATCTGTGGCAAATCGCGGATCACCAGACCGGCAGCATGGATGCGCCCGGACTCCACATCCTCGGCGTTGGTGCCGTAGTTGCCGATGTGGGGGTAGGTGAGCGTGACGATTTGCTGGCAGTAACTGGGGTCGGTCAGGATTTCCTGATAACCGGTCATCGAAGTATTAAATACGACTTCGCCGACCGTAGCGCCAGGTGCGCCAATGGAATTGCCAATATAGACCGTACCGTCTGCGAGCGCCAGAATGGCCGGTGGGGTGTTTCCCTTGAGAGACAAAAGCACTGGGTTCTCCGAATGGGTTGCAACGAGGTCCCAAACGCGCCCACGCTTCACCCACACATGATTTTTCGCAATAGACCAGTGAGGGGGAAAGGATGCAAGGACGCCTGGGACGGCTGGGTTTTTTTGAACGCCCCGCATTGTAACGAGGGGGGCTGGATTTTTTCCTGCATAGTCTGCGACTAGGTAGCCCACTTCACGGCTTGCGGTACAGTCTGCAAACTTTTCGCTTAATACGAACGTTACGAAGGATTCCACCCCATGTTGACAAAAAAGCACTTTGCCTTGCTTGCCCTGGTAACCGTGGCTTTGCTGGCAGGCTGCGCGACCGAGCCTGAAGTGCCAGAGCCGGAAACACAGCCCCAGCCTCCTGCACAAACCCAGATGCAAACCCAGGCACCCACACCAACACCAGCACCGCCCGCACCTGCGGCATCCGCGTGCTCCTGCACCTGCCCGGCCTGCCCCGAAGCCACAACACGGGCCATCATTGCGAGCGCGACCACCAGGCCGGTGCCGCTGGCGCCCCAAGCGGAGATGGCAAGTCCCGCTGCCGCTGCGAGCACCCCGGCAAAGACGGGCGTGCCAGCTTCTGCCAAGGCTGCGGCCGAAGGTGGATTCAACCTGGAGCCGGGCTTTTATATCAAGGTCGGCGTATTTTCGGTGCAAGAAAATGCCAAAACCGCCTACAAAAAACTTGTCGCCGCTGGCTTGCCAGCCGTCTCCTACAGTACCGATACCCAAAAAGGTGCATTGACCCGCATTCGGGTGGGGCCCTATCCCACGCGTATCGCGGCGCTGGACGCTGTGAAAAAAGTTCACGCCCTTCAACTGGACGGCTTTGTGGTTCAGTATTAAAGCATAATCCATGCAAAATAAGGCTTTAAGCCTTGTGGGACGTGCGGGTACAGCTATTCTAAATATAGCATCCTGGGTTGCGAAGTTTAGCCCCTTGGCCAAAAGGGCCAAGGTTGCGGTGCTTCCCAGGCACTAAAATGCAAAGCTGGCACCTTTGCGGATCGCCAGCTCCAATCCCCAACCCCACGTAATCCCATACCTGCATCCTGCACTTTCCATGCGCATTGGTCATTTTGACTTGGCGAACCGTTTTTTTGTCGCTCCCATGGCGGGTGTGACGGATCGCCCCTTTCGCCAATTGTGCCGACGGCTCGGTGCGGGCTATGCGGTCAGCGAAATGCTCACCGCCCGGCCCGATCTGCGCGCAACACCCAAGACCTTGATGCGTGCCAACCATGAGGGGGAGCCTGGCCCGATTGCGGTACAAATTGCCGGCACCGAACCGCGCATGATGGCTGATGCGGCACGCCACAATATTGCCCAGGGTGCGCAGATCATCGACATCAACATGGGCTGTCCGGCCAAAAAGGTCTGCAATAAATGGGCGGGCTCGGCGCTGATGCAAGACGAGAAGCTGGCGTTGTCCATTGTCGAAGCGGTGGTGGCAGCATGTACGCCGCACAAGGTGCCGGTGACGGTCAAGATGCGCACAGGCTGGAGCGCGCACCAGAAAAATGCCGTGGCGCTGGCGCGCACTTTTGCATCAGCCGGTGTGCAGATGCTTGCCGTGCATGGCCGCACGCGCGAACAGGGCTACCGGGGCGAAGCTGAATACGACACCATTGCGGCAGTCAAGGCAGCGGTTACGATCCCGGTGGTAGCCAATGGTGACATCACCACTGCGGAGCAAGCGCGCGCGGTCTTGCGGGCCACGGGGGCCGATGCGATCATGATTGGCCGCGCCGCGCAGGGGTGCCCCTGGATTTTTCGTGAAATCGCCCACTTTATCGCCACGGGCACGCATCTTGCACCGCCCTTGGTGGAAGAAGTCAAACGCTGGTTACTGGACCATCTGGATGACCACTATGGCCTGTATGGCGAGTACCTGGGTGTACGCTCGGCACGCAAGCACATTGGCTGGTACCTGCGCGCCCTGCCCGGCGGCGAGGCGTTTCGCGCGCACATCAACACCGTGGAAGACTGTTCGGCGCAGGTGGCCGCAGTGTCACATTTTCTAGATACATTGAATACCTTGAATGAACCGATGAATAGACGTTATGAGCAGCAAACTCCTTGATGAATGTGTGCGTGAAAACCTGGAAACGTATTTCCGGGACCTGTCCGGCATCGAACCCACCGGCATGCATGACATGCTGATGCGCACGGTGGAAAAACCCTTGCTCGAAGTGGTCATGGCGCACGCCGACAACAACCAGTCCAAGGCTGCACAATGGCTGGGACTCAACCGCAACACCCTGCGCAAGAAACTACTGGAACACAAACTTTTATAAACTTTTATGAACGCACTTCTTTCCGTTTCCGACAAAACCGGCATTCTCGAACTCGCCCAAGCCTTGCATGCACGGGGCATTCAACTGCTCTCCACAGGCGGCACCGCCAAACTGCTATCTGACGCCGGACTGCCGGTGACCGAAGTGGCGGCGATGACCGGGTTTCCCGAAATGCTTGATGGCCGTGTCAAGACCCTGCACCCGCGCGTGCATGGCGGTCTACTGGCGCGACGTGATGTGCCAGAGCACATGCAGGCATTGGCCGCGCACAAGATCGACACCATCGATGTGCTGGTGGTCAACCTGTATCCGTTCGAAGCCACGGTGGCCAAGCCCGGCTGCACCCTGGAAGACGCGATTGAAAACATCGACATCGGCGGCCCCGCCATGGTGCGCAGCGCCGCCAAGAACTGGAAAGACGTGGCCGTACTGACCGACCCCGCACAATACCCCGGTGTCATTGCCGAACTCAATGCAGCGGGGCAGACAGGCCAAATCAGCAGCAAAACGAAATTTTCCCTGGCAGTCGCCGCATTCAACCGTATCAGCCAGTACGACGCAGCCATCAGCGACTACCTGAGCGCAGTGCGTACGCCCGACATAGCCGATGCAGCTCCGGCAGACCAAACAGCTCCAGCGCTGGACCTCTTTCCCGGTCAGAGTAATGGCCGCTTTATCAAGGTGCAGGACCTGCGCTACGGGGAAAACGCGCACCAGCGCGCGGCCCTGTACCGCGACCTGTTTCCCGCACCCGGTTCGCTGGTCACCGCACGCCAACTGCAAGGCAAGGAACTGAGCTACAACAACATTGCCGACGCCGACGCCGCCTGGGAGTGCGTCAAGGGCTTTGACACACCCGCTTGCGTGATCGTCAAGCACGCCAACCCCTGCGGCGTGGCATTGGGCGCGGATGCACTACAAGCCTACAGCAAGGCCTTCCAGACCGATCCGACCTCGGCTTTTGGAGGCATTATTGCCCTCAACACCCCGCTGGATGAGCGGGGTGCGCTACAAATTTCAAAGCAATTTGTTGAAGTGCTGATCGCACCGGCCTTTACGCCCGAAGCGCTGGATGTATTCAAAGCCAAGGCCAACGTGCGCATCCTGCAGATCGACCTGCCCAAGGGCGGCCCCACCGACTGGGACCAGGGCCGCAACGCCGTGGACATGAAACGCATTGGCTCCGGTATTTTGCTGCAAACGGCGGATAACCACGAACTCAGCCTGTCCGACCTGAAGGTAGTCACCACCCGAAAGCCAACGCCCGAGCAGTTGCAGGACATGCTGTTTGCCTGGAAAGTGGGCAAATTCGTCAAGTCCAATGCCATTGTGTTTTGCAAGGACGGCATGACGATGGGGGTGGGTGCCGGCCAGATGAGCCGCCTGGACTCGGCGCGCATTGCTTCGATCAAGGCGCAACATGCCAACCTATCGCTGCAGGACACGGTGGTGGCCAGCGATGCATTCTTCCCGTTCCGCGATGGCCTGGATGTGGTGGTGGATGCGGGTGCAAGCTGTGTGATCCAGCCCGGCGGTTCGGTACGCGACGACGAGGTGATAGCCGCAGCCAACGAACGTGGAGTGGCCATGGTCTTTAGCGGCGTGCGGCATTTCAGACACTAAACCTTCATCAGATTGCGCGAACGCCGCACTAGCACTATCATGAAAGTCCCTAAATTAAAAATGGAGACTTTGTATGCGACTTATTCAAAAACTGTGGGTTGGCGCACTGGCCATGGTGCTCATTCTGTCCAGTGGCGCCATGCTGGCGGCAACCGTCGAAATCGCCGGTGTCAAGTTCGAAGACAGCGTCATGCTCGATGGCACCAAATTGCAGCTTAACGGTGCCGGAGTCCGTACCAGATTGCTGTTCAAGGTTTATGCTGCCGGACTCTATACGACCAAGAAGGTGCACAGCTTTGAAGAGTTCATGGCGGCGCCCGGCCCCAAACGCATGAAAATGGTTTTCCTGCGTGAAATCGACTCCTCGACCTTTGGCAAGCTGCTCACGCGCGGGGTGCAGGACAACGTGTCCAAGGAGCAACTGTCGCCCATGGTACCGGGGCTGCTGCGCATGGGTGAGCTGTTCAACGCCAACAAGGCATTTGTTCCTGGTGAATCCAACATCATCGACTGGATTCCTGGCAAGGGTCTGGTCATCACCGTCAAGGACAAGGTGCAAGGCGAGCCGATCAAGGAAATCGAGTTTTTCCGGGGTTTGATGTCGGTCTGGTTCGGCCCGTCACCCGCCGACGCGAAACTCAGGGACGCACTGCTCGACATCAAGCAGTCAGGCTCAGGCACAACGGCGAACCCCTGAAAATGCGATTTCGGAGCAAGGTATGAAACGTTTTCTTGGTTGGCTGGGGCTGCTGTTAATCCCCATGTGTACGTTGGCGCAGGTCTTTGGCACCGTGGACGCAGTGAATGGCGCCGTGGAGATTGTCAGCACCGACGGCACGACGGCAACACCTGCTTTGGGCCAGAAACTGCTGGTAGGTCAGACTGTACAGACCCACAAGGATGGCGAGTTGCACGCCGTGACCGAAGACGGCGGATTGCTGGCGCTAAGACCCAACTCCACCTTCAAGATGTTGCATTACCAGGCCACGCAGGACGACAAATCGGTGATTGACATGTCACTGGTGCGCGGCGCCTTGCGCTCCATCACCGGATGGATTGGCAAACTCAATCCTGGCGGCTACCGCGTGACCACTTCGACCGCCACCATCGGCATCCGAGGCACAGACCACGAAGTCACCGTGGTGGACGTTGGCGGCGGCCGTGACCATGCCGGCACCTACGATTCGGTACTGGAAGGTGCGACCATCGTGCGCAGTGCGCAGGGCGAATTGCATGTGCAAGCGGGCCAGAACGGTTTTGCCGCCAAAGACATCCAGGCGTTACCCGTTTTGCTGGCGGACCGCCCCGAGTTTCTGGGCCAACGCCTGCTGCGCCTGGAAGAACGTATCCAGACGCGCAAGGAAAACCTGCGCCAGCGCATGCGCGAGGTCATCGGGGATCGCCTCGAAGGCCGTCTCGAAGGCCGCTTCGAAGACCGCCCGGAGATGGCCAGGGCCGTGCGGGAGAAATGGGACAATCTGAACGATGACCAGCGCGAAACTGCACGCAAGCGCCTGATACGCAGGGCACAAAAACGCAACGGCGATTGACACCATCCATTCAGAACACAAGGATTCTCCCGATGACCCGCACATACCGCAAACCTGCTTTTTCCTCTCCCCAATGCCCCCAGGGGCGACTGGCCTGCGTCCTGGCTGTGGCTGCGCTCACATGGAACGTATGCATCGGCACTGCACAGGCACAAACCCAAGCTCAAAACCATGGCAGCGGCCTGACGGGGGATGTGTCTTACACCTTGGGTAACGGCAGCAACGGCTATGCTTCCCACAGTCTTGCTGCAAACATCGAACATGCTGCCTTGCCCCTGTCCCTGGGACTCGATGCCACCCAGAGTACGCTGAATGGGGTTGAAACATCCATGCAGGCGAACATGACGCTGGGCTGGAGCCCATCGCCTGTGTGGTCATTCGCCGCCCACCTGTCCACCATGAACGACGATCTTGTCAAGGTCAACGGGCGCGGCCTTTCCGTAGGCGCAAACCTGCACAAGTTTTGGCAGGGGCGCCGCACCACACACCTGGAACTGGAACGCGACCTGAACGACTACTCGGCACCCAACGCCTCGGCAGCTCTCAATGACCGCATCCCCAACCAGGGACGCACCCGGCTGGATATCCGCCAGGGTGTAAACGATGCACTGGATGTCTACTGGGGTCTGGAACTGTACGACTACAGCTCCGATCCGGTAGATATGGCGCGCGCCCTGCTGCTTCGCAAAGTACGGCGTGTAACGATGGCTGGCAAACTGGGTGATTTGCTCGACCGAAGCCAGACCGTGGGGGTGAGCTGGAGTATGACCGATGCCTGGAATATGGACGTATCCTTCAGCCCGAGCCGCACCGTCATCGGACAAAACCAGCAGCAAAAAACCATTGCCCTGAGTTACATGTTCCTCCCCAAGGCCTCGGTTTCGTTCGCCTATTCAGACAGCAGTTCCGACGCACTGACCGGCCCCAATGGTGCCAAACTGGCCGCCGCGCAAACCGACTCGACGCTGGAGCTGGGACTCAGGTGGTCGTTCTAGCGCGCAGCGTACGGCCCACTTGTTGATCACTTATCCTTGATCTTGCCACGCGGTATCACTGCCGTCGTCACGGTTGGGCGCACGGCCTCACCGGAACCGGAAACAGGTTTGGGGGGCGATGTATCCTTTTTGGGTTTTTTCGCTTCTTTAGTGCTTTTTGCTGACCTTTTGCCATGGTGAACTCCATTCTTGATAAAACAATTTAACCTTGCGACGCACATCCGGTCACCACTCTACACCAGATTGCGGTTTACTGTTCCATGCCACACCAGCATCCCAGAAAATACTACCGGCGGTTTTCCCAGCACCTTCCAATCCCCAGTCATGTTGAAGGTTTTCAAAGTTTGAAAAAATAGCTCGTTTCAGCACAGTATTTCCTTACCCCCTTATCCCTCACCCCTTATCCCCTGGAGTAACCCTAAATGGCTAAAACCTTCAATGATCCCCTGTTTACTTCCGAGTGGTATCTGGTCAATACCGGGCAGCGCGGTGGCTCATCCAGACTGGACATCAATGTGCTGTCGGCCTGGGACAAATACACGGGAAAGGGCGTGGTGATCGCTGTCAATGACGACGGCATGGACCTGACACACCCCGCGCTGACTGCCAACCTCTTGACCAACCTGGCATACGACGGCGCGCGCGACACCGTAGGACAGGGCTTTGTAGGCGCATCCGGCTCGCATGGCACGGTGGTAGGGTCGATTGTTGGCATGGCTGGCAACGACGGCATAGGTGGTGTCGGCGTAGCGTATGAAGCCAAAATTGTTCCCGGCACAGCCTTCGGGCCAGCCTCTGGTCCCTCGGCCAAACTCTTTCTCGCCAACCTGGCAGCTGGTGCTGGCGTGAGCGTCAACTCCTGGGGGGCTGACCCCGCGTTTGCCGAAAACTTTGGTGCATCCGCAAGCCAGGCCGACAGGGAGTGGGGCGCCGCATTGGCACGCGCCGCGACCGAAGCGCGCAACGGTCTGGGTATGGTGATCGAAGTATCCGGCGGCAACGAGCGTGGCAACAATGCGGATACCGCCTTGTCCAACTTCACGGGCAACAAGCTCACCATCGCCGTTGGCGCCATTACCGAAACCGGCGCTCCAACCGACTACTCCACCCGGGGCGCCAGTTTGCTGCTCACCGCCCCCGGCGGCGTGGGTGGTCCGACAAACACCGACGCGGGCTTTGGCATTGTGTCAGCCGATGTGCAGGGCGAAGCGGGCTACAACAATGCATCCGGCACGCAGGGCGACTACACCTACCAGAACCAGGGCACCTCGTACTCCGGCCCCATGGTCGGCGGCGCGGCTGCGCTGATGCTGCAAGCCAACCCCAAACTGGGTTTTCGGGATGTCTCGACCATCCTGGCACTCACCGCACGCCAGGTGGATGTGGGAAATCCCAGCTGGGTAAAAACTGCTGCCAGCGACTGGAACCTGGGCGGAATGCACTTTTCGCGTGATTTTGGCTACGGACTGCTGGACGTGTCGGCAGCGGTGCGTCTGGCCGAATCCTGGCCCCTGGCTGCAGGCACCGTTGCCAACTGGCAAAGCGCCGAAGGAATCTCTGCTACCGCCAGTGGCAGCATTCCACAAGACAACCCGACTGGCTTCACTGCCACCGCCAATGTTGCCAACAACGTACGCATAGAGCGCATGGAGTTTGATCTCAATCTGGGTTCCGCCAGACCCAGCCAGCTCGGCGCCACCATCACATCCCCCGGCGGCACCACCATCACGCTCTTTGACCAGCCACTGACGCGCAACCTTGTCAATGGCGTGCCCGACATGAACAGCCCCGAGCCATCCTGGCCGTCCACCTTCACCGTTGGTTCGACCGCATTTCTGGGTGAAAACAGCGCAGGAACCTGGACGCTCAGGCTTACTGACAAGTATTCGGGCGCATCCACCACATCCAGCTTCAACACCTTGGCCGTGCGTGCCTGGGGATCGGCAGTTTCCGACAATTCCCAGTACGTGTTGACCAACGAGTTCGCTGCTGCCAACCCGACCCTGACAGACACCAGCGGCGTGGACGTGCTCAACGCAGCAGCAATATCCAATGCAGTACGGCTGGACCTAACGCCTGGAAACAAGTCCAGCGCAGGCTCCGGCGAATTCACGCTTGCTGCCAGCACCACCATTGAAAACGCCATCGGCGGCCTGGGCGACGATACGCTCATTGGCAACGCCACAAACAACGTGCTGCGCGGCAACGGCGGCAACGATGCCCTGGATGGGGGCGCTGGCATCGACACCGCCGTCTTTACCGGCAGCCGCTCCGACTACACGCTGCCCAAGGTATCCGGTGGCATCAGCGTCAGTTCGGCAAGCGAAGGCAACGACAGCCTGCAAAACATCGAACGCTTGCAGTTTGCCGACTCCAATCTGGCCTTTGACCTCCAGGCGCCCAATAGCGCGGGGGGCATCTTTCGTCTGTACAAGGCCACCTTCAACCGCACCCCCGACCTTGGCGGCCTGGGATACTGGATTGACCAGGCCGACAAGGGCAAAAACGCCGTTGCCATGGCGATAGACTTCACCTACTCCCAGGAGTTCCAGAGCGTTTACGCGACCAAAACCACCGACAACTTCGGCACAGGTGCCAACATCTCCAATCTGGTCACAGGTTTTTACAAAAACGTCCTGGGCCGGGAGCCGGATGCCGGTGGGCGGGACTTTTACATCAACCAGATCAGCACGCACACAAAAACCGTGGGCCAGGTGCTGGCAGAAATATCCGACAGCCCGGAAAACATTGCCCAGCTTGCCGGTGTGATCGAAAACGGCATCACCTACACCGCATGGATGGGTTAGGACCGGATGGCGCTGTCCATACATCCCGGACTCACCTGTGCAGCGCTGCTGGCGGCCCTGCCCGCACTGGTAGCAGCCACTCCCCTGCTGCGTTGCGACGTGGCCTACGCTGGTACCACTTTAAAGGTTTGATTGACCGGCTGCACAACATCGCCACGCAATGTGACACGAATCATCTCTTCCATGACTTCTAACGTCTGAGTTCAAGGGCGTTGTGCGGTTTTATCGCGTAGCGTCCCCCGGAGCGAACGATGGATTAGCCGTCTGATAGGCGGACTCGAATGTTTCTCCATCATTCAGCTTCTCTATGAACGCTAAGAGACCTGGGGTGCCTGCCGTTGCAAGCCAAGGCCGCAACGCATGTCCTGCTGCCGTATAGACAGGGCGAATTTCCGGTTCTCCTTTTGCCTTTCGTTCTGCATTCTTCTTCTCGCCATATCGTCCGACGGCATCGTCCCATTGTCTCAGCGACTTGAAACCATACAGTTCTCGTTGTGTAGGACGAGGGACATCGGACGCAACCAGATATTGCCAGTGACTTTCGGAGTTTTCCGGTGCCTCGCTGATTGCAACTGCCACACCTTCATCAAACCATTGCGGCATATGCCACCACGCGCTGAACGTAAGGCGGGAGTGCATTTCGGCGTGCGACCATTCATGCGCAAGGTAATGCCAATTCAGTCCGCGCGGTGAAAGCAGAATGCGGTCACCGTACACTTTTGCTCTGGAGCCGTAGCCGCCAAACACCGCGTAGCATTTTTCGGTGATACACGCATGGACTACGGGGCGCGAGATTACATTTCCATAGGCGGCACGTATTGCACTTTCGGCCTTCTCCATTGCGTCGCGGAGCATTGTTCTTGTTGCCTCATCCGCACCGGCCTCGACGTAAATTCGCGGCGCGACCGGAGTCAACCCAAAGCTTTCCGGCGCATGAAGTTTTCCCCACGGGAGAATACTGCATCCGCCAACGATGCCTGCCGATAGGAGAAGACCGATGCGTTTCCAAATGTGCATGTGCTTGGCTCGAGGAACAAGACGGTTTTAACTTGATTAACTTGACTGATGTATCCGGGCGCTTGCGCAACCAGATCAGGGGGATTTGGGTGCGATTTTTTGTCCGTTGACAAGGACGCAACGCCCAGGTGCGCCATCATCCAATCCATGGATGAACCGATGGAACTCCCGATTTAATAGCTGTCCCCGCACATTCCATAAGCGTTTCATCCAGGTTTTTCCAAAACAGAACGCCGCCGTGCCAAATCCTGAACCTGATCTTCACCGATGGCGCCGACGTTTTCAAGCGGTTTTTACCTCGTCGAGCAAGTCCGGGTGACGCTCAAGCACTTTGAGCAATTTCACCAAGGCTAATGGCGGCTTGGTCTTGCCGTTTTCATAACGCGAGAATGCATTGATTCCACCGCCAAATATTTCGGCGGCTTCACGTTGGCCGAGATCGAGTTTCTTGCGCACACTGGCAATAAATTTGGGATCAACAATTGCCGCATTCACCTGCCTATTGAACGCCTGCATTTCGCGCATGACGCGCTCGGTTTCAGCCATGTCGGTGATGGACTCATCGCACGCAGGGCAAAAGTCAGCCGTAACAGCAGGAATGGTTGTGGTTTCGCCTTTGTAGGTGTAGGGCAGGTCGCGGGTGTCGTGAATCAGTTCCGCCTCGCCGCAAACAGGACATTTCATGGTCATAGCTCCTTGAACGACACGATTAACACGTCATCCAAGGCTTTGACCTCGGTCAACCTGCAATGGGGGGCGTTTTTTCATGAGTGGACTATAACCTGGTTGGTTAGTTTTGAAATCCTCTGGGTTCCGTCTTGCATCCCAAACCTGCGATTTCCACAAATCGACGCATGGAGCACCGATAAAACTCCCGATTTAATAGCTGTCCCCGCACATTCCATAAGGGTTTCAGCCAGATTTACCCCATGAAAAGCACTGTTTTTCGGGGCGATTGCCAGGTTTTTGGCCAAATCCATGCCGGAACAGGCTGCTGCATTCGGCTAAATTCGGCTGAATGTATGCCATTTCGGGCTGTAGCGTTTGCAGGGCGCGCGGGAGCAGCTTCTGAATGTATAGCGTTGCTGTGGTTGACGCCACGAGGTCGGCCAAACAGTGGCCGGGCATTGGCATGCTGTCGGTTTCCTGTTTTTCGGTCTGCTGGTACTGGCCACTTCCATTCCTTCATAATTGCGCCTGTGCATCAACGCGAACAGGGTTCAGCCCTTTCACCCTCTCTGCCCCGTATCCCTCCACGATCAACAAAAAGCCGTGACCTCATATCTGCAACGGCAACGTAAAACATCCGGCGGAGCCAGGGATGCCACAACATTCGATGCTGCGTTCAAGGTGCTTTTGCCATGTTGACAACAGATAACAACAGCCGTAGCTACAGCGACTACGCCCGTATCAGGGTGAAAGATTTGTGGGACAGGGCACGGGGTGACACGGTGAGGGAAACACTGGCTTCGTTGCGCGTGCCGACTTGTTGAACCGCCCACGGCGGACCCGGATGGTGGGTGGTGTGGGGGCTGGGAGCTAGAAACTCCCGGCTACCCGATTAGGCGCAGGCTGTGCCTGTCGTTCGGGGTTAATCATTTGACCGATTTTTCCACCTCTCCGAGGATAACGTTGGCGATGATTGGACGACAACGGCGTGACCGCCGCCGAAGAATGGCAGAAGTGCTGGCCGCCGTTGGCGGTCCAATCGATCAACCCGTTAGCCGTCATTTGGGAGCCGACCAACCCAATAATTTGGTTCACGAGACAAGTGACTTACCGCAAAGACCACCACTTCGGATTCGGTTGACAGGTACACCACCGCAAACGGAAATCCTTTAACCAGAATTCTTCGAGTTTCGGCGACTCCAGGTTTTCCTGACATAGGCGACTCACCCGCCCTCTTAAACGCGGCCGTGGCAGCAGTTCGGAAACGCCTACCGAGACCTTTGCGTATGCCATCGTAATAAGTGACTTCTTTCAGGAATTCGTTTCGCGCATCAGGGACAAGCCGCACCTTCCTCACGGTGCAATGCGCTTCGCGTCGGCAAGCACATCATCAAGGTCGTAAGTTTCAACCTCACCATTTTTGTACGCTGCGATGCGGCGCTCAATCTCTCTGTTCCATGCCTCCTCAAGCTCTGGAGCTGCGGGTTCTACAAGCGTTTCAAGCAACAATTCGACGAGCCGCTCACGGTCTTCAGGCATCAACGAACGACCGCGTATTGCCAAATCCAAAACTGATTCAGTCATCACAACTCCTATGGAAACCCACTGCATTTTACAGTCGCTGACGACAAGCTGGGGCGTTATCGCATTTGATGACGGCTAACGCCGAGGTAAGCGGCGCCAGAGCACCGAAGGTGCGGAGGGCACCAATAAGGGCCATGAAAATGGCGAAGCCCATGGCCCTTATTAGCGTCCGCTTGACCGCCCGGTTAGGCTGGTGACAGATGCGCAGGCGAATGAGTTCACGCAGCCTCACTACAGCCGTGCTGCTTCACGACTCGTTCCGTTGATGCCGGGAACTTCGCCAGTTTGAGTGCAGGTCGCCGAGGGCGAGCGACAAGTTCACCCCCACAGTTTGGACAGCTACCCGCAAGTGTGCTTTCGGCGCATGACGCGCAAAAGGTGCATTCAAATGAGCAAATACGCGCTTCAGTGGAATCGGGAGGAAGGTCCTTGTCGCAGCACTCGCAGCTTGGTCGCAATTGAAGCATGTCGTGTTCCTCTCTGTCTTTAGTGATGGCCTAACGTAATGTAGCCGAGCGCCTATCCTGGCATTCCCAGGTTAGACGACGAAATAAACCGTGCCAGGCGGGGTCGATCAAAATAGCGCAAAGCGGCGCTACGCCGCGTGCAGTCTACATTCGAATTGCATGTACTGTATGCAATTGCAGTGCTCGTGATGTCCGCCAAACCCGTCTCCTATATTCCCTAGTCGCCCCGCTTGCTGGATCAGCTTCGGGAGGTTCTACGGTACAAACACTATAACCTGCGCACCAAAAGGGTATTCCTGGATGGGGTGAGATTTTTTTGTTCGTTGACAAGGACGCAACGCCCAGATGCGCCATCATTCAATGCATGGAGCACCGATGGAACTCCCGATTTAATAGCCTTCCCCGCACATTCCATAAGGGTTTCAGCCAGATTTACCCAATGCAGGGCACTGGTTTTCGGGGCCATGGCCAGATTTTCGGCCAGGTCCATGCCGGAATAGGCTGCCGCATTCGCTGAATTTATGCCATTTTTGGCTGTAGCGCTTGCAGGGCGTGCGGGAGCAGCTTCTGAATTTATAGCGTTGCTGTGCTTGACGCCACGAGGTCGGCCAAACAGTGGCCGGGCATTTGTACGCCGTCGATTTCCTGTTTTTGACCCTGTACTCTCGCTCGTTAAAGCGATGCCAGCACCTGCTGCAACCCCTGGGCTGGTGTCAAAATCGGTATCCCCTCAAAGCTGACCAGGCACAGCAAATCATCATCGCCCGAGACCACGATGTCGGCCTGCGCGGCAATGGCCAAGGCCAACACTGCGTCATTATCCTTATCGCGGCACACCGGCTGCGCCAGGGGTTGCGGATCAATTACCTCTGCCAATAGCCGCACTTCTGTCAGCGTCTGCTCCCGTGACGTATTCGTGCGCAACAAAATCCCATCGAACTTGGGACGGTCAAGCACGCGGGCCAGCTCTGCCAGCAATGCTGGGCTGCTGATGGGCGTCACCGTGCCATTGCGCACATGCTCCAGCAGGGCATGCGGTGTGCCGCCCCACAGCAAGGCCGACAACAGCACATTGTTATCAATCACTGCGCGCATCGGGTTCAGTTCAACGGCCCGCGTTCGACGCGCGCGGCCTTTACCTCGGCATTGATTTCTTCCATGGTCATGGGCGCAATACCTGCGGCGGCCACGCGGTCAGCAATGGACAGCAGCGAATTGGCCACCTCGCGTTTGCGCAGCGCCTCAGTCAGCAATCGGTCCAGAGCTTGCGGTGTCAACAAGCCCGCAGCACGTGCCGCTTGTGCTGTACCGTCGGGCAATTCGATTTGAAGCGTGGTCATTGTCAAATCTCCTGGATATTGGGTTGTTGTGAGTGCGTTGTGTTTGAGTACCGATACGACTTCAATTTTAATAGCTGTCCCCGCACATCCCATAAGCGTTTCAGCCAGATTTACCCAATGAAAAGCACTGGTTTTCGGGGCGATTGCCAGGTATTTGGCCAAACCCATGCCGAAATAGTCGGCTGCATTCGGCTGCATTCGGCTGAATTCATGCCATTTTGGGCTGTAGCGCTCGCAGGACGTGCGGGAGCAGCTTCTGAATTTATAGCGTTGCTGTGCGTCCTACTTGTTTTCAAGCGGTTTTTACCTCGTCGAGCAAGTCCGGGTGACGCTCAAGCACTTTGAGTAATTTCACCAAGGCTAATGGCGGCTTGGTCTTGCCGTTTTCATAACGCGAGAATGCATTGATTCCACCGCCGAATATTTCGGCGGCTTCACGTTGGCCGAGATCGAGTTTCTTGCGCACGCTGGCGATAAATCCGGGATCAACAATTGCCGCATTCACCTGCTTATTGAACGCCTGCATTTCGCGCATGACGCGCTCGGTTTCAGCCATGTCGGTGATGGACTCATCGCACGCAGGGCAAAAGTCAGCCGTAACAGCAGGAATGGTTGTGGTTTCGCCTTTGTAGGTGTAGGGCAGGTCGCGGGTGTCGTGAATCAGCTCCGCTTCGCCGCAAACAGGACATTTCATGGTCATAACTCCTTGAAGGACACGATCAACACGTCATCAATGACGGTCAGCTTCAGGTACACGTCGCCCACTTGTGTGCTGGGGCGGTACACGTCCTGCCATACCATGTGATCGGTATGAATGGTCATGCTCTTGTAAAAATCCGCTGGCGTCAACGCCATCACCACGTTCAGCATGTCGGAAAGCGTAAGTCCTAACCCGGTAGCCCCGAGCCTGGCTGAACGTGTCGCACGCACCTTGCCTGCCTCTACCAAGGCTTTGACCTCGACCAGCCTGCAATGGGGGGTACGTTTTTCCATGGGTGGACTATAACCTGGTTGGTTAGTTTTGAACTCTTCTGGGTCAGAGCGGTTCCGTCTTGCATCCCAAGCCTGCTATTTCCACAAACCGACGGATAGAGCACCGATGGAACTCCCGATTTAATAGCTGTCCCCGCACATCCCATAAGGACTTCAGCCAGATTTGCCCAATGAAAAGCACTGGTTTTCGGGGCCATGGCCGGGTTTTTGGCCAGGTCCATGCCGGAACAGGCTGCTGGATGCGGCTGAATTTATGCCATTTTGGGCTGTAGCGCTTGCAGGACGTGCGGGAGCAGCTTCTGAATTTATAGCGTTGCTGTGGTTGACGCCACGAAGTCGGCCAAACAGTGGCCGGGTATTGGCATGCTGTCGGTTTCCTGTTTTTCGGTCTGCAGGGGCGCAGGAACGCCTGGCCCAGGAATTTCCCAAAGATATTGCGGACAAGTTCGAGTACCTTTGGCTGGCGACGAACAGCCAGAAGAATGGTGATTATGTCGATCCGGGCGTAGGCGGTTCGGTGTACGAACGGCTTGGGTTTGTTAACGAAGTGGAAAAGAACAAGTACACACCGCAAATCGTAAAGACCCGCAGAGCCCAATATGCGGTTGAGGCTTGACCTGCTCCTGCCGGTAATGACAACGCGCTGCCAGACTTTACACGGAACTCATAAAAACATAGCTTCTCTCGCACAGCCCATGGGGGCTTCAACCTGAATTGGTATCAAACTGCATCCGTAGCATGTTGCCACGCCCGCATCAGGATGAAAGATTTTTGGGGCAATGTACAGGGTGACACGGTGAGGAAAACACTGGCTTCGTTGCGCGTGCCGACTCGTTGAACAGCCCACTGCGGACCCGCGCGGTGGGTGGTGTGGGGGCTGGGAGGTGGAAACTCCCGGCTACCTGATTAGGCGCAGGCTGTGCCTGTCGTACGGGGTTAATCATTTGACCGATTTTTCCACCTCTCCGATGATAACGTTTGAATTCACCGGCCTTGCGCGGATTTATGCGCAAGGTCCGGTGGAATGATAGGTTCGGCCTCATTTTTCGCCCATACGTTCGAGTTTGAGAAGTACCGCTCATTAATTGTTGGCTCCCGTGACCGTTACATGTGGCGCATCTTGATAGAGCTCCTCGAATACATGGTCCGGCATCCAAGTTTCGTACTGTTCCGGGGTGTCACATTTTCGAACTATGAGATAGCCCATGAAAATGCGCCCGCAGCCTGGGGGAGGTTTCATATTGTTCTCCCCCCCGAGACGTGAAAACCGGATCTTGTATTCGATATTTGAGAGTGGTGCCGCTTTAACAGTCTTGCCGTATCTGGCCGCCTCAGCGGCGTCTATAGCTGTGTACGCTTGCAATGCCATATGAGAAACGAATGGTCGGTTATAGTCGTATCCTGTCATCTGCGTGCTCCTGTATGAATTACGTCGCGAGTCAGCGTCTAGCAAATGAACTGCTCACGGTATGAGGCGATAGTTTACATTGAGGCTTCGTGAGGCCGAACGTAATGCAACCGAGCGCCTATCCTGGCATTCCCAGGTTAGACGACGAAATAAACTGGGCCAGGCGGGTTCGATCAAAATAGCGCAAAGCGGCGCTACGCCGCGTGCAGTCTACATTCGAATTGCATGTACTGTATGCAATTGCAGTGCTCGTGGTATCCACCAAACCCGTCTCCTATATTCCCCAGTCGCCTCGTTTGCTGGATCAGCTTCGGGAGGTTCTACAGTACAAACACTATAACCTGCGCACCAAAAGGGTATGCCTGGATGGGGTGAGATTTTTTTGTTCGTTGACAAGGATGCAACGCCCAGATGCGCCATCATCCAATGCATGGAGCACCGATAAAACTCCCGATTTAATAGCTGTCCCCGCACATCCCATAAGCGTTTCAGCCAGATTTACCCAATGAAAAGCACTGGTTTTCGGGGCGATTGCCAGGTTTTTGGCCAAATCCATGCCGGAACAGGCTGCTGGATTCGGCTGAATGTATGCCATTTCGGGCTGTAGCGCTTGCAGGGCGTGCGGGAACAGCTTCTGAATGTATAGCACTATCTGCCACGCAACGACGTGGCATTTTGCGGCTGTGTGCCTGCGCCGGGCAAGCGGTCAAGGCAAGACGACATTGCCTGATCCCATCAGAAATACCGTGCCCAGCAATGCTGCTGTGCCAAAGAACAGCCACAGGGCAATAGGTATGCGCAGTGCGGCAAATGCTGACACTGTAAGCACGCCCAGTGTGCTTGTCGCCGCGATCAGGTATTGCCCGTTGTTGACCCAATGGATGACCCATGTGAGCGTGACGTAAGCGATGTACCCGACGCCAACCACTACAGGCAAAAGCCCCGAGAGTCCGTCAAGACTTGTCATGAGGCCCGCAATCCAGCGAATCATGGCGCGCATTCACTTGTTAATTGATAGCTGCCCCCGCACATCCCATCGGGGATTCAGCCAGATTGACCCGATTTTTCCCTTCGCTTTGCCAAGTCCTGCACCTGGTCTTCACCGATGGTGCCAACGTTGAAATAGCGGCTTTCGGGGTGGGCTAAATAAAAGCCGCAGACGCTGGCTGCCGGGGTCATGGCCAGGTTTTCGGTGAGCGCCATGCCGATGTCTTCGCAGCGCAGCAGGGCGAACATGTCGCGTTTGACGTGGTGGTCGGGGCAGGCCGGGTAGCCGGGCGCGGGGCGGATGCCCTGGTATTTTTCGGCGATCAGTTCGGCGGGGGTGAGCGACTCATGGGCTGCATAGCCCCACAGGTCGGTGCGCACGCGCAGGTGCAGCAGTTCGGCAAAGGCTTCGGCCAGGCGGTCGGCCAGTGCTTTGAGCAGGATGGACGAATAGTCGTCGTGCGCGGTTTCAAAGGCTGCGGCGCGGTGTTCGGCACCGATGCCGGTGGTCAGGGCAAACATGCCAGCGTAGTCCGTGGCATTGCTGGCTGGCGCCACAAAGTCGGCCAGGCAGCGGCTGGGCATCTGTACGCCGTCGATTTCCTGTTTTTCGGTCTGCTGGCGCTGGCCGTGCCAGGTCAGCACGCGCTGGTTGCGGGTTTCATCGGCATACAAGGCGATGTCGTCGGCATCGACGCTGTTGGCTGGGTACAGCGCCACGATGGCGTTGGCCGTGAGCCAGCGGCCTTCGACGATTTTTTTCAGCATGGCCTGCGCGTCGGCGAATACGCGCTGCGCTTGCACGCCGACGACGGCATCGTTGAGGATTGCCGGGTACGCACCGGCTAGGTCCCAGGTCTGGAAGAACGGGGTCCAGTCGATGTAGGGTACCAAGGCGCCGAGGTCGAAGTTCTTGAACACGCGCCGACCGATGAACGTGGGTACGCTGGGGTGGTAGCTGTGCCAGTCGATGGTGGTTTTGTTGGCGCGCGCGCGCTCCAGCGGCCACAAGGGGGTCTGCTTCTTGTTGGCGTGTTGTTGGCGTACCCGTTCGTAGTCGGCGCTGACTTCGGCGATGTAGCGCTCAGACTGGGCGCCGAGCAAGCCTTGCGCCACGGCTACGCTGCGCGAGGCGTCGGGCACGTAGACCACGGGGCCTTCGTAGTGCGGGGCGATCTTGACGGCGGTGTGTACGCGGCTGGTGGTGGCTCCGCCGATGAGCAGCGGCATCTTGCGCAGGCGGAAATAGTCGTCCTTGTGCATTTCCCTGGCCACGGCCTGCATTTCTTCCAGGCTGGGGGTGATCAGACCGGATAGACCAATGATATCGGCGTTTTCTGCACGCGCGCGCGCCAGGATTTCGTGTGCGGGCACCATCACGCCCATGTTGATGACGTCAAAATTGTTGCACTGCAAGACGACGGTGACGATGTTCTTGCCGATGTCGTGTACGTCGCCCTTGACCGTGGCGATGATGATTTTTCCCTTGGTTTTTACATCCTGCCCGGCGGCTTGCTGCTGGCGTTTTTCTTCCTCGATGTAGGGTACCAGGTGTGCCACGGCCAGCTTCATGACGCGCGCGCTCTTGACCACCTGCGGCAAAAACATCTTGCCCTGGCCAAAGAGGTCGCCGACGATATTCATGCCGTCCATCAGCGGGCCTTCGATGACGTGCAGGGGCCGCCCGCCCTGGGCAAGAATCGCGCGGTAGGTCTCTTCGGTGTCGGTGGCGATGAATTCGGTGATGCCATGCACCAGGGCGTGTGTCAGGCGTTGCTGCACGGGGGCGGCGCGCCACTCCAGCCGTTTGCTCTCGTCGCGCGCGGCACCCTTGGCGTTTTCGGCGATTTCGACCAGACGCTCGCCGGCATCGGCACGGCGGTTCAGTACCACGTCCTCGACGCGCGCGCGCAGTTCAGGGTCGAGATCGTCGTAAACGCCCACCATTCCGGCGTTGACAATGCCCATGTCCATGCCGGCCTGGATGGCGTGGTAGAGGAAGACGGTGTGCATGGCTTCGCGCACCGGGTCGTTGCCACGAAAACTGAACGACACGTTGCTGACGCCGCCCGAGACCTTGGCGCCGGGCAGGTGCTGCTTGATCCAGCGCGTGGCTTCGATAAAGTCCACCGCGTAGTTGTTATGTTCCTCGATGCCGGTGGCGATGGCAAATATGTTGGGGTCAAAAATGATGTCTTCGGGCGGAAAATCGACTTCATCAACCAGGATGCGGTAGGCGCGTTCGCAAATGGCGATTTTGCGCGCATAGCTGTCGGCCTGGCCTTGTTCGTCAAAGGCCATGACCACGGCGGCAGCGCCATAGCGGCGCACCAGGGCGGCCTGGCGTTTGAAGGCGTCTTCGCCTTCTTTCATGCTGATCGAATTCACGATGCCCTTGCCTTGCATGCAGCGCAGCCCGGCTTCGATCACCTCCCATTTGGACGAGTCGATCATGATGGGCACGCGCGCGATGTCGGGTTCGGACGCAATCAGGTTCAGAAAACGCACCATGGCGGCCTGGCTGTCGAGCATGGCCTCGTCCATATTGATGTCGATGATCTGCGCGCCGTTTTCGACCTGCTGGCGCGCCACCGCCAGCGCCTGTTCGAAGTCGCCGTTCAAAATCATGCGCGCAAAAGCCCTGGAGCCGGTGACGTTGGTGCGCTCGCCGATGTTGACGAACAAGGAGCCGTTTTCGATGCGCAGCGGCTCCAGACCGGAGAGTTTCAAAGGGGGGGTAAACAATTCAGACATGCGTCTCACCTGTGGAAAAATGGCCAGGTGAGCGTCGTTACGGTTGTAAAGCGTGTACTCCAAGCCTGACGTAAGGCTTTTCCAGCCCCGCTGCAACGCTCCTTGGAGGGCGTGATTCTAATCGGGAATACCTGGGTGCCGGTGGTTTAACATACGGTCCCTTGTTGTACTGACGAAAAGTAGTTATTTATGGCTATTCCACATGCTTCTTTGCCCCCTGATTTTGATCGTGAAAAGACCTTTGAGCATGCGTCCGAGTTATTGACCGCACCTAGCGCGCTAATGCATCTGACGCTGGAAGAAGCGCGTGTGGTGGTGGGCTACATGGTGCCGTATTTCATTCTGGCTAATACCACTTTCATTCGCGAAGGCGATGCTGGCGACGAAGGTTTCATGGCTTTGCTGCTCGACGGGGAGGTCGTGGTCGAAAGCATCACCGTCAGTCGCACCGAACCGCTCACGCTCAAGGTGCTGGGGCCGGGCAGTCTGGTGGGGGAGGTGGGGCTGGTGGACAAGGAACCGCGCTCGGCTTCCTGCACGGCCAGCACGGATGTGTTGTGTGCTGTGCTGTCACGCCGCTCGCTGCAGGTGCTTATTTCCGCAGAACCCCACATTGGCGCCAAGCTGTTGCTGTCCATCTCTGCGCGCCTGGCCGAGCGCTTGCGTGACAACGCCCGCAAACTCAAGCTCTACGCCAAGCTGGCCAAGGCCATGCAGATGGAAATTGACCACTTTTTGCTGCAGAGCAATTACAACCCGACGGCGCGTTAGGGTGCCCGCCAGGGGCGTAACTTCAAGTAACTTCAAAAAGCATAGCTGCTCACGCTTTATCCATGCGCGGTGGTGCCAATCCCTTGTACAAGAGCCACACCATCCACAGCGCTTCCATCCACCCGACCCATGCGGCAAGCTGCAGGTTGTGGTGGGGGAGCAGGAACCGTCCAAAACCGTCCGTCACATAGGCTGCACCGGCAATGGCCAGTGCGAAGCCGAGTACCTTGGGGGTGTAGCCGCAGCGAAAAACCAGGTAGCCGAGGATGAGCAAATGGATGCCGAAAAACACCAGGCCCATGGCCCATCCGTCATCAAACATACGCAACGAAAGCATCACGTCGGCATGCAACGGGGTGGCTTCACCCAGCGCGCCGGGGCGTACCGCCTCCAAAAGTCGCAGGACATGCGTGTAGCCAGACAGTGCCACACCGAGCATGGCGGCGTACACCAGCCGAAACCACGCGGCAAGCAAGGAGAGGTTCTTGTTGGCCGGTGCGAAAAAGACGTACAAGGCCCACGCCACCAGCACATCCAGAATCGCCACCGCCAGCAAAGCGGCAATGCCCATGCGAAACTGCGTCTCGCCCGCGAGAATATTGCCCACTGTGGCCATGGCATTGCCGGGAACAATGATTTTTCCAAAAACGAAGGCAATGGCAACCACCGCACACACGGTCATGGCCAGCAGCCCTGTTCCGGCAACCAGTGCCATGGTACGCAGGGTGGAGTGTGTGTTAGGGTGTGTCATGGTTGTGTAGCAACTTTTTGCAGTACCTCCAGCACCGATGCTACCACCAGCTCCGGGCGCTCCAGTTGCAGATAGTGGCCCGCATCGGCGACGGTGTCCTATAATTGGCCGCGTAACGGTGTGCCTTTAAGCGAGCGGATTTACGTCATTCGAGTGGCATATCGGGGTGGGGGTTACCGCTGGCCCCCGTCACGTTCTATCCAACGCAAAACAGCGTTCTTTCTAAAAAGTTCCTCGCGTTTATCATACAAGTATGTATCAAAATCAGCGACGAACCCGGTCTTCCCTTCATTCCATACACCTGTATTGGGCGTGGTTCAAACTCAGGTAACACTTTGATCACGGTTTAGGACCGCCACCCTATGAATTCAGCTTGAAACGGTGTTACCCAAGATTGGCGTGTTTTGAACCACGCCCAAATTCCCCTGATAGGCGGTATCGCTTAATTGGAATCGACCCACTCGTACCGAACTGGGTCTTCCCCAAGCAAGAAGGCTTTGATTTCTGCGCGTTTGGTTTTGTCGGCACGCCTGAAAATGACACGTAGTTCGTGATCAATGACATCCCTTGTGGCACCCCGATCCTCTGCCTTCCGATACCACTCCTGACCAATGCCGTAGTTCCCCATTTCCATATTCACCGCCCCCAATAACGTGCAGGGGCGAAAGTCTCTGGGCATCAGGGCGTGTGCTTGAAGTCCGAGTTGAGATG
>JADJFE010000002.1 GCA_016708725.1 Candidatus Aalborgicola bjergmarkensis | reverse complement strand
GGCGCTAATACTGCGACGGCCAGCACGGGTAGCACCACTGACACCACAAACACAGCCAGCAGCAATACCGGCAGCAGTGGAGGTAGTGTGAGCACCTCCAGCAGCCCTGGCACAAGCACAAGTGGTGGTGCAGAGGGTGGCGCTAATACTGCGACTGGCCAGCACGGGTAGCACCACTGACACCACAAACACAGCCAGCAGCAATACAAGTAGCAGTGGTGGTAGTGTGAGTATCTCTGGTAGCAAAAGCACTTACGGTGCCAATAGCCCTGGGACGAATACAAGCGGTAAAGCCAGTGTGGTCACTAGCACCAATACAAAAGCGACAAGTACGACAAGCAATGCCACTACAGGGGTAGCGTCTACAGTAGTCGCTACGGACAAATCCGCAAATAACCAAGTCACAACTACCACCACCACATCTGGTGGGGCGAACAGTGCCTTGACCACTGGTCTCGCTACCGTTGCTACAGCAGCGAGCACAACCAGTGCAACGCCCACCCCATCTTTGAGCACTGCACCAGACGCAGCTGCAATCAACAATGTTAGCAATGTGAGTGTGGGAGTGACTGATCCGGCCCCAAACAGCGCTGCGGTTGCGGGAGGCGTCGCTGAGGCAGGTGCAATGACAATGGTTATCCCGGAAACATCACAGCCCATGGCGTCACCCGCTGCCTTTGCCAATATGGTTGCCTCTCCGGTATTGCAAGTCGCTGTCAGCTCCATCCAGAGCCAGGCTGCCAACGGTGGTAACGGAGATAGCGGTGGTCCATCGACCACCACGGCATTAAATACATTGTCAAACGCACAAGTTACAGCAGCGGTGGCACGCGGTATGCCGCAGGAGCAGGCGCAGCAGGCGGGCGATGCCTACACGAAAGCATTGGTTCAACACATCAGCAATGGTCTGCCGATGGGTGAGGCGGTGGCGCTGGCGCAAAAAACCTTCCAGATTGAAGCTAGTTTTCCGGTTCCCAAGTCGCCGCAGGAGGCGGTTGTCAAGAATATTGCATCTTCTGACATGGCGCAAAATGTCAATGCAAAATTGGCAGCGCTGGCAGGGGCCAAAACGTCCGAAGGCACGCAGGCCTTCGAGAAGGCGCTGGCGGTGGCCATGCTCAAGGGCGGTGATTTTTCCGATGCGGTCAAATCTGCACAAAATGCCGTCCAGCAAGCAGAAACGCTGGCACGCGCTGACAAGACACCTCAGGCAAGTTTGGCCAATGGCAATGCCAAGACAGATGTTTTCGCCAAAACCAGCCCAGGCTACCAGAGAGCTTTGAGCAGTTTATTGGCCAAAGGAATTCCCATTGAGCAGGCTATGGCCAAGGCTGAACAAACTGCGGCAGATGCCGATGCAGCAGCCGAAGCCGATGCCAAAAACCCGATGGTGGGACTTTCATCAGGGAATTTTTCAGCACTGGATAAGTTTCCCTTGCAAGGATCATTTGGAAAAACCCTGGGAGTATTGATGAATCGGGGTGTGCCGGCAGCGCAGGCCATGGAAATGGCCGTAAAAGCTGATGCAGAGGAGCAGCGTGCTATTCAAGCCGATGCGCGCAGCGAGCTGGTCGGGTTTTCCAAAGGCGGCAACAACGCCTTGCCCCAGGGAGATGCCCATTTTGATCACGCACTGGCGCAGGCAGTCAGCCGTGGTGAGTCGCCTGCCAATGCCATTCGCATCGCACGCAAAGTGGTTGAAAAACTACCCACCGAGGTTCAGACACCGACAACGGCGCTGGCTTCGGGGAAAAATGTGGATACGCTGCTCTCCTCGCCAGGCAACAGCCGCATCTTTAAGCAGGCATTGGGCAATGCGCTGGCGCGAGGTGTGCCAGTGGAAGAAGCTATTGCACTGGCTAGACGCGCCGAGGCCGCCAATGCATTCCGTTATCCTCTGCCCCAGTCACTGGCAAAGCTGATTACATCCAGTCGCAATAAAGTTGAAGTGACGACCGATTCTGGTAAGCCGCTGCCAGCCTGGTTACGCTTTGATATAAGCTCCAAGTCTTTTGTTGCCGCCGAGGTTCCATCAGGGGCTTTGCCGCTGCGTGCGATAGTGGCGCTGTCTGGTCAGCGCTTCACACTGGATGTGACCGAAGGCGCAATGCCAAAATAAGCAGTTTTCCCGTTTGCCGATTTTTTCAACAATTCCAATAATTGACAACACCATGAAAGTTCTTAACAAAATCAATGCACTATTGCATAGTGACCATAAATGGGAAGCCTTTGGCCTGATATTGTTGGTCATCGTCGTTTTGGGGACTTTGCTATCGTTTGTAGCACGCTACACCTTCTTGCACGATGACGTTGCCACACGTCCACGCATCGCAGTCGTCGGCCCCATGCAAACTCCCGTTGGCGTTGCCCTGCGCCAGGGGGCTGAACTCTATGCGGAAGTGATCAACCGCAAAGGTGGGCATAAAGGTCGTCAGGTGGAGGTGGTTGCCTTGGAAGAAACAGCCCAGACCGAGCAAGCCATCAGTGCCGATAAGCGTTTTGTTGCGGTCGTCGGTTATCTTGATGCGACCTTGCTGCAACAGGCCGCCCCGCTGTATGCCCTTAGCAAGATACCGGTTGTCACGCCTTTACATCTGACCCAGGCGCTCAATGGCGTGGTATCGATGGGACTTGATCCCCAGGAACAAGCACGTTTTGCCGCCAACTACGCGCGCAATATTCAGCAGCAGCGCCTGATGTACGTGGTGCGCGAGAGTGGCACACAGTTCGATCCTCTGGTGGAACCATTTTTGGAGGTTTATAAGCGTTTCGACACGCCGGTGCGGGAAATATGGACGCTGGTACCTAGCGCCGGGATGGAAGCCAATCTGGCGGCGGTAATGGCAGAGATCAAAAAAATAGATATTGGTGCGGTGTATGTGGCGACAAACCCGGCACTGGCAGCGCGTATTGTCAAGGGCATACGTGCCACCGGCAACGCACTGGAAATTTATGGTCCGGCGCAGATGGCGATGGGAGCCTTTGGTCAGGAAATGAAGGCCATCTCTGGATCGGATGCATCCATTCAAACGCATGGCATTGTTGCTGCCACCCCGGTTCTATTTGATACCGCCAACGAAGAAGCGCAGCGCTTTCAAACCCATTTCCAGAAAAAATTTGGCGCATCACCCGACTGGCTCGCCACCTATGCCTACGATGCAGTAAAAGTGGCACTGGCGGCCAAACCGGGTGTCGACGATGTCAAGGGAATCAATGGGGTTTTGCATTTCTCCGACGCACAGAGCCAGTTACCCATTCAGATGGGTATTTACAACGGCGAAAGCATCATCTCGGCACCGGTTCAGATGCTACCCATTGCCAAGGGTGCCAGCTTCAATTACATCGAGGCGCTGCGCCAGGGCAGGGTGCTTTACGTCAATAACCGTTTCATGTTCAAGACCAATGTAGTCTATGTTGGCGTCACACTCAATGAGGTCAGCGATCTGGATTTGCAAAAAGAAGTGGCCACGCTGGATATGTCGGTCTGGTTTCGCTACCGTGGCAGTTTTGCTCCACAGGATTTGCAAATCGCCAATGCGGTCGAACCCGTCAAATTCGATACCCCGGAAGAAAGCAAGGAAAGCGACCAGGTTCAATATCGCCGTTACCGCATCAAGCAAAAGTTCCAGCTCAACTTTACCCAGGCCAAACGCGCCTACGGCCAACATGTAGCAGGCATCACCTTCCGCCACCGGGCTTTGAACCGCAACAATCTTATGTACGTGGTCGATGTGCTAGGTATGCCAACCGGCAACGCGCTGATCGACGATCTGCTCACGCGCAAGGTGGTCAAGTCGAGCACAGGATGGGAGGTTGACAACGCTTGGGTATCGCAAGAACTGGCGCGTGAGCGCGGTGACGGTGCCCCACAGTACGTCGGTATGACCGGCGAACAGCCCTTCTTTTCCACCATCACTCTGGGGGTTTTGCTCAAACCCGCAACGGCTACAGCGCATGATTTGATTCCGGACGAGTTCTTCGTTTATTTTGCCATTTTTGGCGTGCTTGGAACTTTCTTTGCGATCGTGCTCGACACCCGTAAGTGGACGCGGCAATGGGCACTGCATTCATGGCTGTTGCGCGTCATGTTTTGGCCACTGCTGCTGCTTTCCTGTGGCAATATGTCTTTGGACTGGGCCTTTGCCAATTTGACACCCAACACCACCCGTACCCTTGTCACGGTTTATGAAAGCCTGTGGTGGATCATTGGCGCCTGGCTGTTCGACAAGGCGGTACGCCGTTTTATATGGGAAACGCTTGAGTACCGTACCAAGCGCAAGGTGCCGAATGTGATGAAATTTTTCACCAGCCTGCTGCTGTTTTTACTGGCGATTGCCGGCATCACGGCTTTTGTCTTCAACCAGGCGCTCACCAGCTTGCTGGCAACCTCGGGCGTTTTTGCCATGGTGGTTGGCTTTGCCGTCCAGGCCAATATTGCCAATGTGTTCTCCGGCATCATCTTGAACATCGAGCGGCCCTTCAAGGTGGGCGACTACATCAAGATCAACAACATTATTGGCCAGGTTAAGGACATCACCTGGCGCACCACACGCATCGAATCCAATGATGGCCAGATGGTCAGTCTGGCAAATTCCAAGGTGTCTGAATCCTTTATGGAAAACTATAGCGAGATCCCCCACGGTATTGCTGCCGAGACTGTGATACACACCCCCCATGATGTAGACGCGCATCAGGTCGTAGACATCATCAATGATGCATTGGCACATAGCAAGGCAGTTCTTAAGGGTGATCAGGACTATGATCCGTTTGCCCGTTATAAGGGAATCGTTAATGTCAACGGGTATTGGGTCGCTGAATTCTCTGCTGGTTACCGTGTTAAAAATCTGCCCAAGAAATCCCAGGCTAAATCGGATATCTGGACTTTTGTGAACGCCAAATTTGCCGAGCAAGGACTGGCCCTTGTGCCGGTGCATAAGGGAACAGAAAAACCGGACACCCCTGTGGTTATTCAGCCTCACCGCGCCTGACTTTGCGTTTCACCGAATTTGAGCAATCTGTCACGGTTGTTCATCAGAACGGTAGGGTTGCACTCAACCAGAAGCGGTCGCGTAGCAGTGTGCCGTCCTGGTCATTTCCGGTGCTGGCAGGGTTGGGATTTTCGCCGATGCGCCTGGCCCAGGTGAGTTTAAGATTGACTGCGCTGAACGCTTTTGCTTCCAGTGCCAGTCCGGCGCCTTGCAGGCTCAAGCGGTTGAGGGCCGGTGCTCCCGCAAAATCGTTGTTGTGGTTGACGGTGACGCTGCCGGTATCGTAGAAGCCCGTCAGTTGTATGCCTGGGGCGCTTTGCCAACGCAATTCGAGGCTGGCCAGTGTACCTTCGGAGCCACCGGCTTCACTGCCGGGATAGGCGCGTACCCCGCTGGGGCCGCCCAGGTAGAAACGCTCACCCGAATCCAGGTTTTTACCGGCTAGCTGACCGCTCAGGCTGACGAAAACGGCCAGTCGCTCAGAGATGGTTTGCAAGCGGTTGGCCGCGAAACGCAGTTTGCTGAACTGACCGGCGGTCTGGGTGCTGGCGGCATCGGCCCCCTGGTTGGGGGAGCCGTCCAGGTTGACGTGGCCTGTGGTGAGCGTCAGGCTGGCGAAGCTGGTGCCCCCTGCACCCAGGGTGTCGGATGTATTGCCGCTCAGCCCCAGCGAAACGGTGTTCATCTGATACCGCGTGGTGGTGGAGCCACCGGAGCTGTTGTCAAAGGTTTTGTGGTCGAGCGCGGCATTGCCGTAGACGTTGGACAGCAGGGTGCGATAGAGTGGGTAGCTCAAGTCCAGGCCCCAGGTGCCGGAGTTGCCAAAACCATTCAACGCTTCAAAGTTTTCCCCGATGAGGCGGTAGCGCATTTCGGATGTGTTGAGTCCGACGCGCAGGCCGTCGTAGCCCAGCGGGAGTGAATACTCACCGTTCGCTTAATTTCTACCCATGGTCGCAAGATTTGAGTAATGTGGCACTTTCTCAATTCGGGAGCGAATGCCGAATCATCACCGGAGGTAGTCAATATTGAGCGAGTCGATGACATCCCATTGTTATTGGCGCAGATGAAGAAGATGGAATAGCGTCATCTGGATGCCCACTTTCCTGTACAGGGATTGGCAGGACCAGCTTGGAAAATCTCACCGTTGGTTGAGTTTCGTATTGAGCGAGGGCGACCATGACTCAATGCGTGCGGACTGGGCTGCCGGACGGTTGGAGACATTGAAGTTGTGCTGGAGGCAAGCGACCTACGAACTCGATTTCAGCGATGACCGTTTGGCAGGTTCTGGATTATCTTGGTGAGGACGATGATAAGTGGCAGAGCTATGAGCGCGATCAAAGCCACGTTGCTGCGTGGTACGATTTGAAGACGCAGCGCGTGCGTGTGACAGCACCACGGCGAAGAGCTACGTGAAATCAGCAAGACGGACTGTTCCAATTCGGGCACAGTAAGCGCATCGCCCCGACTGCCGCAGTTGAAGATCAACCTGTCTACGCTGGACCCGTTGGGCATGCCGCTGAGCACAACCATCGTCAGGGCAGTGTGCGACGACCCGCTGTTGCCGGAGATACGAAAAGTTCGGCAACTCTGGATCACCAGGTGTACTCTACGGGTGACTGCAAGATGGCGATTTCCAACCCGAGCCTACGTTGCACAGAGTCAGGACTACTATTTGTGCCCGCTGCCAGCAGTGCAAATGCCTGCGCCAGAGCTGCAAGCCTTGCTCGCCGGTATTGTCTGGCCAACAGTTACTCACGCCGAAAGCGGCAACAGCAACACCCGATGAGCTAGCACATTGCTGACGCTTCATCCTTGGTAACGCCGAATCCGGGAGACGCAATGGCAGGAGAATCGATTGGTTGTGCAACCTTTGCACCGCCAAAACCCAGCAAAAGGGCCTGAAGGTTTGAGCGATCACTGCGAACGCTCAACCAGCGCGGCCACAAACACCTCGGTAGAGCAACGAAAGCGGAGCAAGCCATCCCAAGGTTGTGGGGTGACGGACTTGATACACGTAATACCTCGCAACCCAAACCCGCCAAACGTCCTATCGCGACAGCGGCCGGGACGTTACGCGGTAACTGTTCAGGCAGAGCGCGACAACGCCGCCACGATGAGCGCGCGTACACTGGGCTGGCGGGTGTTTGCAATGACCTTGAATTGAGCCTGGAAGAAGCCGTTCGGCCTACCGGGAGGAGTCCTCTGAGGCACTTAACCGCCCCGGCAAGTGCGCCCGCTCTGTCCCCTCGCATCAAAGGCCTGATTCGCTGCTTTGCCCCTACGGGCGTTACGCAGGGCGAAAGCGGTTTTGCAGGAAATCCAAACGAGCCCGCCCGACCGAGGCTGCTGAAGGCTTCCGGCTCCGAACTCCCGCAGCTGAACAATGGTCTCGCTGAATGCGGGCAGACGCCTTGCCTGCTTGACCCGGTATCGATTTACCAAGGGCTGAGCAGGCAATCTGAGTAACTGGCCTTGGAAATCAGCGAACCGTGAGTGAATAGGCCAGGCGCAGGTAGTCGCTGCCTTCGGTGTGTGAGTAGTTGATGCTTCCCTGATCTGCCAGACCCAGGGGGCTGCTGAGCTGCATATTGGTTCCCAGGCGAACCTTGCCGGTGGAGGGTGAGCCGGTATTATCTAGCGATGCATCACCGGTGATCAGAGGTTTGTCGGTCGCCGTCAGAACCACCTCGGACTCGGCATGGCGTGTGCCTTCGCGTAGACTGCCCGCAACTGTCACACCGGGCAGATCGCCAAGCAGCAGCAGACTACGGTCCAGCGCCGGGGCGTTGAGCGGCTGGCCTGGGGTTTGGGTGTGGGTGATCCATCGTTCCAACCTGTGCCGGGGGATGCGTGGGGACACGTCCGGCTCGAAATGCACCCCGCCGAACAAAGCTTCAACGATCTGAATGGTGACGATGCCCTGCTGGATTTCCTGGCGCGGCAGGTAGGCGCGCACGATCCAGCCAGCCTCCCGGTAAGCCTGAGCCACGGCGGCAGCGGCACCTTGAAGCTGGTTGAAGTTGAGCGGTCGGTTAAGCCAACCTGCCACAACGGGCTGGAGTTGTTCGGTTTGCAGCAGTGTATTGCCGGCAAATTGGAACGCTTGCACGGTTACCTGGCCTGGCAGTTCCTGCATGGCGGGCGGCGGGGCCGGGCGCTCCAGCGGCGCAGGCATGGGCAGGGCGGGTGACAAACCTTGCTCAATCTGCTGGCGCAGCATCCCTGCATCCGGTGCCGTCTGCGCCTGGGCCAGACCCATCATTGCCAGCGCTACGGTGAGCAAAAGTAGCCACAGCCCCAGACGAGCGGTAACCGCCTGCGTCATCTCCACCGATGCCTTAAGAGGATTTTGAGTCACTAACACTTTCCTGGTTTGCAATTTGTTGTGGGTTTTCTAGGGGGAAAGAATTTTCGCATCCCAATCAACCTATGTGCGCACATAGGCTCGTAATGTCAGGGACTTATTCAAACATTTGTTCAAACCGTCCTGCCTTACCGCTTACGGTACCATCGAACCTTTGATTGATGGAGTGACTGATAGTCGTATGAGTGCCGCAGCAACCCGCATTATCGCCGTGCGCCATGGTGAAACCGAGTGGAATGTGGCAGCACGCTTGCAAGGCCACCTGAACGTGGAACTCAACGACAAGGGGCGTTGGCAGGCACAGTGTCTGGCACGTGCCTTGGTCAATGAACCGATTGCCGCCATTTATACCAGCGATTTGTTGCGCGCACTGGCGACCGCACAGGCCATTGCCGAACAATCGTGCAGCGCAAGCGCCCGTCCACCGCGTTTGCATACGGGTTTGCGCGAACGCGGTTTTGGTATCTTCGCGGGTCAAACCTACGCCCAGATTGCCATTGACTGGCCAGAGGAGTTCCGGCGCTGGCACGCGCGCGATCCACATTTCATCCCCGAGGGTGGAGAATCCCTGTTTCAGGTGGATGCGCGTGTGACCAACACGCTGCATGAACTTGCTAGCCAACACCAGGGAGAGCAAATCGTGCTGGTAGCGCATGGTGGTGTGATGGACGTTTTGTACCGCATGGCGACCAGGCAACCCATCGAAACCCCGCGCAATTGGCAATTGGGCAATGCCGCCATCAACCGTTTGCTTTGGACACCGCAGGCTCTGACGCTGGTGGACTGGTCCGACACGCGCCATCTGGACGCAAGCGCCATCGACGAAATCGATGCATGAGCTTCAATCCGTTGCAGTTTCCGGGGTCAGCACCGGGCCACTCCCGCTGAAGCGATCCAGCGCCAGATAGAGCACGGGGGTGATGTAGAGCGTGACGGCTTGCGAAAAAACCAATCCCCCCACCACGGACAAACCCAAGGGCTGGCGCAATTCAGCTCCGGCGCCGATGCCCAATGCAATCGGCAAGGCTCCCATCAAAGCGGCCAGTGTGGTCATCATAATGGGGCGAAAACGCAAAATGCAGGCTTCGCGGATGGCTTGCGCGGGTGCTGCGCCATGGTGACGCTGGGCATCGAGCGCAAAGTCGATCATCATGATGGCGTTTTTCTTGACGATGCCGATGAGCAGCAGGATGCCGATGGTGGCAATCAGGGTCAGGTCCTGCCCAAATAGCATCAGGCAAGCCAGTGCCCCGACCGCCGCCGAAGGCAAGCCTGCCAGAATGGTTAGCGGATGGATATAGCTCTCGTACAGCACGCCCAGCAGCACATAAATCACCAGCAGCGCCGAGAGGATAAGGACCATCTGACTGCCCTGCGAATTCTTGAAGACCGCAGCGTCTCCGCCATAGCGCGTGATGATGGAGCTCGGCAGCTGAATCACGGCACGTGCTTTGTCAATGCGCGCCGTGGCGTCACCCAAAGCCGTGCCGGGCGCCAGATTGAACGATACCGTGACCGCCTGTAATTGCCCCACGTGGTTGATGGCGGTCGGTCCCACGCTGCGCTCGACCCGTGTAAAAGCTGCCAATGGCACCAGGGCGCCGGTGTTGGCGCGCACATAGATGCCGTTGATGGCACTCTCGTCCAGCTTGGCCTGCGGTGCAGCCTCCAGGATCACCTGGTAGCTGTCGGTGGGTAGATAGATGGTCGATACCTGGCGCTCACCAAAGGCAGCAAACAGGGCGCTGCGGATGGCATCCATGGACACGCCCAGCGCGTTGGCACGATCCCGGTCGATGTGCAACTGGGCTTGCAGCGCGCGCAATTGTGCATCGCTGGTGACATCACGAAACAGGGGGTCGGCGCGCAGTACGTCCTGCAATTTGTTCGCCCAATCGTTGAGTTCATCGGCGCGCACACTTTGCAAGATGTACTGGTATTGCGCCTTGCTGGGGCGTCCACCGAGTTGCAGATTCTGGATCGGGCGCATGAAAACGTTGATGCCCGCCACGCCGCGCAGCTTGCGCCGTAACCCCTCAAGCACCTGTTTCATGGGCTGGCGCTGGGCACGCGGCTTGAGGTTGATGAACATACGTCCGGTGTTTTGCGCGCCGCTGCCGCCATTGAAGGAGCTGACAGTGTAGACATTCGGGTCGGCGCGGATCACGCTGGCGGCCTGCTCTTGCAGGCGTACCATCTCGGCAAACGAAGTGTCTTCCGCCGCCTCGGTGCTGACGGTGATCTGACCAATGTCTTCTTCCGGGAAAAACCCCTTGGGGATAACCATAAACAGCCAGACTGTTGCCACAAAGGTCAAAAAGGCAATAAACAGCACGGTTTTGCGGTGTGACAGGGCCAGGTCCAGCGTGCGGGTATAGGCGCGCAGCATGGCATCGAAGGCGTGTTCAAATAGTACGATGATGCGGCTGTGCCGTGTTCCGTGCGCCTCCATGGTCAGGAACTGGCTGGCCAGCATCGGCACCAGGGTTAACGAGACAAAGGCCGACACCACAATCGCCAGCCCGACCACCACGGCAAACTCATGGAACAACAGCCCGATGACACCCGGCATAAAGAAAATCGGGATGAAGACGGCAATCAGCGAGCTGGAAATCGACAAAATCGTGAAACCCACCTCGCGCGCGCCGCGCAGTGCCGCATTAAATGGTTTTTCGCCATTCTCGACATGGCGCATGATGTTTTCCAGCATGACGATGGCATCATCGACCACCAAGCCTACGGCCAAAGTCAGGCCCAGCAGCGAGATATTGTCCAGGCTGTAATTCAAGCCCCAGAGCAAGGCTACGGCCCCGATGAGCGACACCGGCAGCGACAGCGTAGGAATGAGCGTGGCAACAAAGCGGCGCAGGAACAGAAAAATGACCAGAATCACCAGGGCAATCGTGCCCATCAGGGTCAGCGAGACATCGTGCAGGGCTTCGCGCACCGAAACCGAGCGGTCATTGACGGCAGTCATGGCAACCGACTGCGGCAGTTGTTCTTGCAGACCCGGTAGCATCTGCCGGACGGCATCCACCACACGCACGGTGTTGGCACCCGGCTGGCGCAAAATGGCCAACGTGATCGAGGGTTCGCCATTGAGGTTGGCAAAGGAGCGCACGGTTTCCACGCTGTCTTCCACACGGGCGACATCCCTGAGCCGCACACTGTTGCCATTGCGGCTGGCAATAATCAGCTCGGCAAACTCCGCTGCATTGCGCAGTTGTTTGTTGGCTTGCAAGGTCAACATCTGGCGTTTGCCTTCGAAGGTGCCCACCGGCGTATTGACGTTGGCCGCGCGCAGGGCCGCTGCCAGTTCGTCCAGACTGAGGTTGCGTGCCGCCAGTTGATCGGGCAATACCCGCACACGCACGGCAAAACGCTTGGCACCAAAAATATTGATCTGCGCCACGCCATCGATTGTGGACAGGGTGGGCGAGATCAGATGCTCGGCAAAATCCTGCAAATCCGACAAGGGCATGGACGGCGAAGTCAGCGCAATCAGCAGCACCGGCGCATCGGCGGGGTTGACCTTGCGGTAGGCCGGCAGTTGCGTCATATCCTGCGGCAAGCTACGCTGGGCGCGCAGCAAGGCCGCCTGCACATCCAGGGCGGCACCGTCAATAGCGCGTCCTTCGGCAAATTCCAGCGTCAGCGAGGTGTTACCCAGGGTACTGGTGGAGCTGAGGAGTGTGAGTCCGCCAATGGTCTGAAACTGCTTTTCCAACGGCAACGCGACCGAGGTAGCCATGGTTTGCGGACTGGCACCAGGAAAGGATGCCGTGACCGTAATCACCGGCGTGTCGTAACTGGGCAAGGCCGCTACGGGAATGCTGCGATAGCCAATGATGCCAGCCATGATGATGGCCAGATTCAGCAGCACCGTCATGACGGGGCGGCGGATGAAGAGTTCTGACAAATTCATGGTGATGAGGCTGGCGGGACTGGTGAAGCTGACGAGGCAGCGCGTTTTGCTGCCGGAGTAACCGAAGTCACCGGAGTATCCGGGCGCAGGTTCTGGCGGCCATCCAGCACCACCATGTCCCCGGCGTTGACACCGGTCACGGCTGACTCCTCACCTTGTGCTGCCAACACCTTGACCGGGCGCAACACCGCCTTGTCCTTGACGGCCAGATAGACGATGCTGCCGCGTGTGCTCTGGATGATGGCAGCCGTTGGCACCAGAACCGCACCCTGGAGCGTTTTTGAGACCAGCGCTGCGGTCACAAAGGAGCCGGGCCACAAGGCGCCATCCGGGTTGGTAAAGCGCGCGCGTACCTTGACGGTGCCAGTGGCAGCATCGACCATATTGTCAACAAAATGCACACGGCCCGTGCGCGTACCCCGCCCCTCGGGCAGACTGACCTGGACGGCGTTGGCAGCGCCATCCTGGAGACCCGCCAGCACGCCGGGCAGGGCACGCTGTGGCAGGTTGAAGCTGACGTTGATGGGGTCGAGCTGTGTCACGGTCACCAAAGTGGTCTGATTCGCCTGCACCACCGTTCCTGGGTAGACGGTGATTGCTCCCAGTCGTCCGGCGGCTGGTGCATGTACGCGGTTGTAGGCCAGCGCCAGCTTGGCGGCTGCCAGTGCGGCGCGATCCGCTGCCAGATTGGCGCTCTGGGCATCGACCTGGGCCTGATTCGTATCCAGCGCACCCTGGGAAATGAAATTCCTGGCAACCAGATCGCGGCTGCGCGCCAACTGGCGCTGCGCATCGGCCAGCAAGGCTTTGTTGCGCGCCATCTGGGCATCCAGCCTGGCTACATTGGCCTCATCCGCACGCGCGTCCAGCGTGAACAACAATTGCCCGGCCTGCACGAACTGCCCCTCGCGCACATGCACCTGCGTTATCACCCCCGTGGTCTGCGCCTTCACCTCCACGCTGGCAAGCGCAGTCACGCTGCCAATCGCTTCCAGCACCACATCCAGATCGCCTTGGCGTGCTGGCACGGTCACAACCGCCACCGGCGCTTTGCCGGCTGCGCTGCTGGCCGTCGGCGCCGGTATTGGGCCAGGATCGGTCTTGCCCGTACACGCTAGCAGCGTGGCGGTAAGCACAAGCATGGCAATAGAGAAGTGGAAAACATGCCGAGCCATCTGTTGCTCCCTATTGGTTATTGTTTATTTGTTTATGGGTTACAGCGGCAGCACCCGTCCCATATCGGGACGTTCCAGCCACTCGGCAAATTCCTCGGCCATCTGCACGCTGGCGCGTGTTGCCGCGTTCCATGCCTTGACGCGGGAAGCCAGATCATTGCCGTAGTGTGTGAAATCGGTGCGGTCTGGCAGCTTGCCATTGGGCAGCGTTTTCACCCACTGCGGATGCGGTGCCAACAGCAGCATGGTGTCCAGATGGTGGCTGGCGTGGTGACGCCATTTCAGGCTTTTGTCGAGCCATCCAGGCACCACGTTCTTCTGGAAATGCGGGTACAGAACGATGCCGTTTATGCCACCCACGTCGTTTATGCCATTTATGCCGTTATCGCCCGTCAATCGTGCGGGGGCAGCTCTCTCTTTTATAGCATATGTAGCAGATGCGGTGTAATCCAGATGCAGGTGGTAGTCGGTGATGCCACCGTCCCAATACGCTCCAGGGGGCGCACCGGCGATGTCATGCACGGCGTTGAGTACAAATGGAATCGAACAGCTCGCTTGTAACGCCGGGCTGAAGTTGGCCTCGGTCAGCAGCACCTGCCGGGTACGGTAGTCTGCAGTGCCAAACGGCAAGGCGGCACAACGCGCGCCGCTGGTGGTGGTCGAGGTCGGGGATGGACTCGAAAACACCACCCGCTCCAGCCAGGCGCCCATTGCCTTGCGGTGTACGGCATTGGTCAAAAACGCACCCAGATACCCCAGCGGGGTGCCCACAGCGTGCTCCCGGCGCAGGAAATGGCGTCCGCGCGTGGTGAGGACGTGTAGCCGGTAGCGCGGGTGGCCCAATACCTCGGGGATTCGTCCGCCATAAAAAGCGCGCAGATTGCTGCCAAACAGTTCGCTCACAAACTCTGCGCTGGGGCGCTTCTGGCCGGGTGCCAGTTCGTAATGCTGGTGAATGTATTCGTACTCCAGCCTCTCGAACGCCTGCACCGGCTGGTCCAGACAGGCCGTGGCCATGCGCCAGGCGCCTATGGAAGCACCCACCAGATCAACCGGGTGACTGGACCCTGCCAGCCAATCCCCGAATATGAAGCGGTCCAAAGCCCCTAGAATCAGCCCCTTCGGGCCTCCCGCAGCAGCAGGAATGGTGCAAACATCGCTGGGCTGCAAGCCGTTTTTCTCGATAGCGGAAAATGCCTTCGGGCCTGCGTAAAGCTGTAATGCGTGCATCGGGTTACTGGATCATCGGGTTACTGTTGGCGGAGTCGTACTGCGCTTGCATTCTAATCTTCCAGGTGAAGTACGTTTTTAATAGCTGTACCCGCACATTCCACGGGGGCTAGCGGCTGATTTGATGCCTGATTTGAGGCTGAAAACGTGCCACGGAGGCTTGCGGGGAGCGCCTATAGTGCGGCTTTGGTATTTTTAATATCACGGGTGATATGAAACTGATGTGATGTTTCACCTGTAGGAGCGGGCCATGCCCGCGATGTGGGTTCGCGAGACCTTTGGAATCCAAGTGGATTGGAACGCCGCCTGGGCAACTACAGCATCCCCGTGTTTCATTGAATTTGCGCCATACCAAGCAGGATGAACTCTTGCCAAGACCGCACTCCAAGACCGCACTTTTACTGTCATAACCCCAAAGAAAACCTACGCGGCGGCTGGCATCTCGAACGACACAAATTCAATGAAACACGGGGATTGTGGGAATTGTTCGGAGCGTGTTTTGCCGGTCTCGGGGTGTTGTACCCTTTCCGGGGCGTTGTGCCCTTTCCAGGCGTTGTGCCCTTTCCAGGGCGTTGCCCTTCGCTGGTATGCGGTGCCCCGTTGGGGCACGAATTCCAAGCCCCGTTGGTGAACCGGCGATGTCCCAAAGCCCCAAAGGGGCGTGGCATACCAGCCCGGGGTGCAACTGCTCCTGGAAAAGTCTGCTGCATTCGGCAATAGCCCGCTGTACAAAAAACTGTTCCAGTTGGCCAATGCCAATGCCAGTGCCAATGCCGACAACCCGCTACCCCGGCAGGTGATGCCCGCTATCAATCTCAAGAGTCCTAAAATCACCCGCAAGCTCACCACCGACTGGTTCGCCCACCGGGTCAAGGAGCGCTACCGCCAGTGCCTGGCACGCGATGGGTAGGGCAGGGTAAGGCAGGGCAGGGTTTTTCTTTCATTGGGTCATGATGCGATCAATTTTCTTTTCCGTGGTACTGGGTTTTTTCGTATGCGCCCCCTCCTTTGGCGCGACGGTGGGCGAGGTCGAGATCGGCCAGACCTTGCGCGAGGCGACCATGCAGGGCCTCAACGGTCCGCCGCGCCGCTTGTCGTCGTTTCGTGGCAAACCTCTCATCATCAATGTCTGGGCCAGTTGGTGTGGTCCTTGCCGGCAGGAGATGGGCTCGCTCGAAAGATTGGCTTGGCGCGACGAAGGCCGGTACTTTCAGCTGATTGGCATCTCCACCGACGACTACCCGGACCGCGCCAAGGCCTTTTTGCGGCAAACCAATGCAACCTTCAACCACTATATTGACAGCGCCTTGCAACTGGAAAACATGCTGGGCGCCAACCGGCTGCCCTTGACAATTCTGGTTGATGCGCAGGGCCGGGTTCTCGGCAAGCACTATGGCGCCAAGGAGTGGGACAGTCCCGAGGCATTGGCGCTGGTGCGCAAGCTGTTTCGCATACCCCCCGATGCCGCGACGAAGTTTTAGCCATGCAGGTTATCGTGCCGGGCCAGATTCAGCAGATGCTCGACCTCGGCGTGGTGCTTTCGGCAATTGGTTTCATGCCAGCGTTTGATGAGCTGCATGAAACCGGCAATCATCAGGCCAAAGACCGTTATGGCACCAAATGCCGACAAACCGACGCCAGTGGATAGGCTGTAGAGGCCGCCCAGGCCCAGAATGCAGGCCTGTTCGTTGAAGTTTTGCACGGCGATGGAGCGCCCGGCACCCATGAGGTTATGCCCCCGGTGTTGCAGCAAGGCATTCATGGGCACCACCAGAAAACCGCCCAGGGCGCCCAGCAGCACCAGAAATGGCGCGGCAACCCATACATTGTTGATGAAATTCAGCAAAAGGAGCAAAACCCCCATGCCAATGCCCAGGGGGATGACCTGTGTTGCCTGGTGCAGCCGCATGCGCATGGAGGCCGCTATGGCACCAATGGCCGTACCAATGGCCACCACGCCGACCAGGTTCGATGCTTGCGTCACGCCATAACCTAAAGCAGCAGAGGCCCAGGCCAGCACCATGAAGCGCAGATTGCCGCTCACACCCCAGAACAAGGTGGTGGTGGCCAGCGAAATCTGCCCCAGGCGATCCCGCCACAAACGGCTGTTGCAATGCCAGAAGTCCGGCAGCAGCGTGAGGATATTGCCTGGCAGGGCGCGCATGGGCACGCCGGTGAGCGGAATGCGCGTATTGAACCAGGCTGCCAGAAAATACACAAAAATGAGTATGAAAATGGCAACTTCCGGCGCAGTGTCAACGCCCGTATCAATGACAGGAAAGTCCCAATCCAGCAACTTGACGGCGACTGCGGGGCTAACCAGTTGCCCGCCCAACAAGACACCCAGAATGATGGAGGCAATGGTCAGCCCTTCAATCCAGCCATTGGCCTTGACCAACTGGGATGCTGGCAACAACTCGGTCAAAATGCCGTATTTGGCCGGTGAGTAGGCCGCAGCTCCCAGGCCCACAATGCCATACGCCAACAAGGGGTGTGAGCCAAACAGCATCATCAGGCAGCCAAAAATTTTTATGCTGTTACTGAGCAACATGACCCGCCCCTTGGGCAAGGCATCGGCTGCAGCGCCGACGAACGGTGCCAGCACGACATAAAACAGGGCAAACATGGGCACCAAAGCGGCTTGCTGCCATTCGGGCGCGCCGTTGCTGCGCAGTAATTGCACTGCGGCAACAAATAAGGCGTTGTCTGCCAGCGAGCTGAAAAACTGCGCTGACATGATGGTGTAAAAACCGCGTTTCATGCGTAAGTGGCGTGCGCACCAGGGGTGATTGATGCACAGGATTGGTCTGGTTGTTGTAGGGTTGATTGGTTGATTGGCAAGCGGCTTGCGGTTATAGCACGCCCGGCGGTGTCAGGATCGCGCTCCCGACATTTCCGACATTCCCAACATTCCCGATTACACCACTATCCTTGATGGCTGCTACCTTGAAACAACAAAGTTGGCGCTGCCACTCACCGCAGAAGTACCCGTCGGAACACTGGCGCCCAGCGTGGCGGCAAACTGCGCGTAGCTCAAGCTGCTGGCCGTCTCGCCCGCCGGAGCATTGGCACCCAACTGGTAGACAAAGCCGGAGGCACCCAGAATTTGCACCGTGGCGCCGTTGGATAGCGTCAGTTGCATGGCATTGTTGTAGAAGGTGCTGGATGCAATCGTCATTCCATTGACCAGTTGGATCACGTTGGCACCTTCGCTGTCGATGATCTTGGCTGTTACCGTGCCGCTCAAGGTGTAAGGGCTGATGATATAAACATCATTGCCGCCACCGCCGAGGTAGTTGTTGCCCCCGGATGGCACGAGAACATCATCGCCCAGGGTGCCAGGTACAGTGTAGGAACTGCCCACCACAGCTGGCGCGGGCGCAGATGCCTGTGTAAAGCCCGTTGGTACGACATAACCCGCTGTGCCCGATGCCGGAAGCGTTCCGCTGGTCAAAGAAGCGCCCAGGCTGCTAACAAACTGTGCATAGGTCAGAATCGTCGCCGTATCGCCTGCCGGTGCATTGGCTCCCACCTGGAACTTGAATTTTGAAGCACCCAGTATCTGCACCGTGGCCCCACCGGAGAGCGTGAGCTGCGCGGCATCGGTGTAGAAGCTGCTTGCCGTCACGGTCATGCCATCGACCAACTGGATAAGGTTATCGCCTTCGCTATCAATGATCCTGGCCGTCACGCCGTCGCGCAAGGTACTGGGACTGATGATGTAGGTATCGTTGCCAGCGCCACCGTAGTAGCTGTTCCCAGCCGTAAGCACGAAGACATCGTTGCCCAGGGTGCCGGGGACGGTGTAGGACGTGGTGTTAGCCGTGACTGTTACGGCGGCGCTAACTGCCAGATTGGTGCCACCGGCATTGCTACCCTGCACTCCGTAGGCGGTCGTAACCGTTGGTTTCACCGTACAAGTGGCCGAAGTACTGACACAAGCGCCAAACGTCCAGATGTAGCTGGTCGCCGCAGGGTTGCAAGTTGCGGTGAGGGTCGAACTGCCACCTGCAGTGATGGAGGCCGGATTGGCGCGCAGGGTGCAAACCGGGGCACCACCTGGGGTCGTAACCGTCACGGAAGCACTGTCCACCGTTCCGGTTCCACCTGCATTGGTACCCGCAACGGTGTAAGTGGTTGTAGCCGTCGGCGTGACCGTACAAGTGGTGCCTGTAGAGCCTGCGCATGTGCCACCCGTCCATGTGTAACTGGTCGCTGCCGGGGTGCAACTTGCAGTCAGGGTCGCGGAGCTGCCAGCCGTGATACTGGCCGGATTGGCGCTCAATCTACACACAGGGGGGGGTGTGGTGAGCGCAAACGTTGCGTTGACGCTCTTGGCTGCCGTCACGCTGCAACTGCCCGTACCCGTGCAAGCGCCGCTCCAGCCGGTAAAGGTGCTGCCGGTGGAAGGCGTGGCCGTGAGTGTTACGCTCGTGCCTCGGGTAAACGTGGCGCTGCACGTGCTTGCGCAACTAATGCCAGCCGGAGCGCTGGTGATAGTGCCTGCTCCCGCACCACTTTTGTCAACCGTCACAACAAAAGAGTCCACAAACAGTCCACCGCGCACCATGCGGACTGCATTGCCGTCGCCTCGGCTGCCGTTGTAGGTGTCGCCATCGAGAAAGTGAACGAACCACGCGCTACTCGAATCGGAGGCATAGGGAGAATAAGACCAAAAGTTCAAACCGGGTGTTGCCGGAAAAATGCTGCTGTTGATCATCGGCCCCGGAGAAGAAATGGCATAGTCCACCAAACTCACCAGCTCATTCACCGTAGGCAAGCGCCAATCGCTTTTTCCTGCAAACGTTGTTGTGCCCGTGAGCGCATTGGCCAGGTCAAAGGTGTACGTACTGGCCGTACCGATGCATAAGCTACCTGTCCAGGTCTGCCCTTGTGCGCAACGCTTCCACGTCAGCGTGGTCGGCGTATGCGTGACCGTGCCATCGCCATTGTCCACGTAGTCGCTCGTTGGGCGCGCGATGTCCAGCAAAGGGCCAAAAGACTGCCCGCCGCGCACCAACCGAACCGTGTAGCTGTTGCCCTGGTTGCCGTAGTAGGCGCCGCCATAGTTGAAATGAACGAGCCACGCGAGGGTCGAACCGTTCGCACTGGGAGAGCCTGACCAGGTGCTCGAACGTGGCGTATTCGGAAATGCGGCACTGTTAATTGCCGGGCTATAAACCGAGCGATCCACAATCGTCTGTAATTCGCGGATAGTGGGCATGCGCCAGTCGCTTTGGTTTGCAAATTCCACCGTACCAGTCAGCGCATTGGCTCCATCAAAGGTATAGGTTTTGGCTGCACCACTGCACGTGCTACCTGTCCAGGTCTGGCCCATGGCGCAGCGCATCCAGGTAAGACCCGTTTTGGGGTCGAACACCGTGCCATCAGGGTCGAACGTAACGATCACTATGGTGCTGTCCGCTGCGCTGGTTCCGCCCGCATTGGTTCCCGCCACGGTGTAGGTGGTCGTGGCTGCGGGTGTGGCCGTGCAGGTGGCGCCGGTTGTGCCCGCGCAGGTGCCTCCCGTCCATGTGTAGCTGGTTGCCGCCGGGCTGCAACTGGCTGTCAAGGTTGCGCTACTACCCACAGTGATCGAGGACGGATTGGCGCTCAGGGTGCAAACCATTGGGTTGAACATGGCGATGACGTTCTTCGTTTCTGTCATGCTGACGACGCAACTATCCGTGCCGGTGCATGCCCCACTCCACCCGGCGAAGGTGCTACCTGTTGCGGGTGTGGCGGTGAGGGTTACGCTGGTGCCGCTGGCAAGGGCTACGCTGCAAGTGCTACCGCAATTGATGGTATCCGGTACGCTGGTGACGGTGCCTGTTCCCGTTCCGCTCTTGCTAACGGCCAAAACAAAAGAGCCAGAAGGTCGTCCGCCGCGCACCAACCGAACCGCATAAGAACCATTGCGACCGTTGTCGTAAACGTAACCATTGGAAAAATCAACACCCCACGCACGAATTGAAGAATTAACATAGGGCGAATTCGACCAGGAAGCAGCACGGGGTGTTATCGGAAAGATGCTTGAATTGATCGCTGGGTTATCGGTGCTGTAATCCACCAGGCTCAGTAGCTCTTCTTCCGTTGGCAGACGCCAATCGCTATACCCGGCAAAAACGCTGCTGAATGCCGTAGCCTGCTCAAATGTCATTGCGTTGATAGTGGTGTTGCTGCACGTGCTGCCAGTCCATGTCTGGCCTTCCACGCAACGCTTCCACATCAGATTAGTCGGGCCATGCGTTGCGGTCCCATCGCTATTGGCAACATAGTCGCTTGCTGGCCGAGCAATATTCAACAAAGACACTTGCGACTGTCCACCACGCACCAGCCGAACCGCATGGCTACTGCCTGGGTTACTGCTGAGGTTTTCGTAGTCGGCGTATCCATTGAGAAAATAAACACGCCACGCAAGATTTGACGTTTGGGCGAAGGATGAACCTGACCAGAAGTACGCACTTGGCGTATTCGGAAATGCTGCACTGTCAATTGTCGGGCTATAGGCCGACCGATCCACAATAGTCTGCAGCTCACGGTTATTGGGCATGCGCCAGTCGCTTTGGTTCGCAAATGTTACCGTGCCGGTCAGCGCATTGGCTTGATAGAAGGTATAGGCCGTGGCTGCGCCGCTGCAGTCACTTCCAGTCCATGTCTGACCCATGGCACAACGCATCCAGGTAAGGCCCGTATTGAGGTCTGTGACCGTTCCATCATCTGTGCTGGTCGATTGTGTCACTGTGAATGTCTTGCCCGCAATGGTCAGCGTTCCCGTGCGTGCACTGGTGCCAGCGTTGGCATCCACCGTGTAGGCCACAGTCCCATTGCCGCTGCCCGAAGCGCCCGAGGTGATGGTGATCCAGCTTACGTTACTCGTCGCAGTCCAGGCGCAAGAAGATGTCACGCTGACATTGCCGGTGCTGGCAGGCGCAGAAAATGACGCACTGCTGGTGCCCAGCGCATACGTGCAGGCTACCGTCACCGTAGCACTGGCCGCAGTTCCTGTTCCGCCCGCATTGGTTCCTGCTACGGTGTAGGTGGTTGTGGCTGTGGGCGTGACCGTGCAGGTGGCCCCGGTCGTTCCTGCGCAGGTGCCACCTGTCCAGGTATAACTGGTCGCGGTTGGGCTACAACTGGCGGTCAGGGTTGAACTGGAGCCAACAGTGATGCTGGCCGGATTGGCGCTTACGGTGCAGACCGGGGCCGTGAGGGAAAACGCAGCCGTTACGCTTCTGGTTTCGGTCATGCTGACTGTGCAACTCCCCGTGTCGCTGCACGCGCCGCCCCAGTTGGTGAACGTGCTGCCAGTAGCTGGTGTGGCCGTCAGAGTTACGCTGGTGCCGCTGGTAAAGGATGCACTGCACGTGGTGCCGCAGTTGATACCAGTAGGGCCGCTGGTAACGGTACCTGTTCCCGTGCCGCTTTTGCTGACTGCCAGAACAAGGGAACCTGAAGACTGTCCGCCGCGCACTAACCGAACCACGTAATTTCCATAACCGTGATAGGCACCGCCATAGTCAAAATCGACGACCCACATAAGATACGAATAGCCGACATCGGGAGAGCTCGACAAAAAGCGCGAGCTTGGTACCGAAGGGAAAATGCTGATATTGATAGCTGGGTTATAGGAGTTGTAGTCCACTAGGCTCAATAACTCATCTTCGGTGGGCAAACGCCAATCGATTTGTCCGGCAAACGTTGTTGTGCCAGTCAACGTATTGGCTTGGTCAACGGTGTAGGTGCTGGCCGTACCAGTGCAGGTGCTACCCGTCCAAGTCTGGCCTTCGATGCAGCGCTTCCACGTTAGATTGGTTGGTGTATGTGTCACCGTGCCATCACCATGATCTACGTAGTCGTTTGTTGGGCGCGTGATGCTCAATAAAGAATCAACTGACTGTCCACCACGCACCATGCGCACCGCGTAGTTACTGCTGCGGCGGTAGTTGTAGGAGCCGCCATAGTAGAACTCGACGTACCAAGCGTAGCTCGAATCGTAGGTATAGGGAGAACCTGAGAAAAAGGCCGAACTTAGCGTATTCGGAAACGCAGCACTGTCAATCGCCGGGTTGTATACCGACCGATCCACAATCGTCTGCAATTCACGGATATTGGGCATACGCCAGTCGTTTTGTCCGGCAAATGTCACCGTGCCCGTGAGCGCATTGGCTTTGTCAAAGGTGTAGGTGCTGGCCGTGCCGGTGCAGGTGCTGCCGTCCCAGGTTTGGCCCATAGAGCAGCGCATCCAGGTAAGGCCCGTATTGAGGTCTGTGACCGTTCCATCGGCGTTGACTTGCAGTGTGCTGGATGATTGTGTCACCGTGACCGTCTTTCCAGCAATGGTCAGTGTGCCCATGCGTGCGGCTGTGCCAGTGTTGGCAGCCACCGTGTAGGCCACAGTCCCGTTGCCACTGCCCGAAGCGCCCGAGGTGATGCTGATCCAGCTTACGTTACTCGTTGCAGTCCAGGCACAAGAAGATGTCACGCTGACATTGCCGGTGCTGGCAGACGCGGCAACCGACGCACTGCTGGTGCCGAGCGTATACGTGCAGGGGTTCACCGTAACCGTAGCACTGGCTGCAGTCCCTGTCCCGTCCGCGTTGGTTCCTGTTACGGTATAGGTGGTTGTCGCTGTGGGTGTGACCGTGCAGGTGGCGCCTGTAGTGCCCGCACAGGTGCCTCCCGTCCAGGTGTAGCCGGTCGCCGCCGGGCTGCAACTGGCTGTCAAGGTTGAACTGACACCTGCAGTAATCGTGGCTGGATTGGCGCTGAGGGTACATGGTGGGGGCGGAACGCTGAGGGCAAACGTAGCCGTGACGCTTCTGGTTCCGGTCATGCCGACGGTACAACTCCCCGTGCCGCTGCACGCCCCGCTCCAGCCGGTGAAGGTGCTGCCTGTTGTTGGTGTGGCGGTGAGGGTTACGCTGGTGCCACTGGTGAAGGATGCGCTGCAGGTGGAGCCGCAGTTGATACCAGTAGGGTTGCTGGTGACGGTGCCTGTTCCCATGCCGCTTTTGCTGATTGCCAAAACAAAAGAGCCAACGGATTGGCCGCCGCGCACAAGCCGGACTGCGTTGTAGCCGCTGTGATGGTCGTAACCCAAGGCAGCGCCAAAACTGAAACTGACATACCATGCGTAGCTTGAACTGTCGTCATAGGTAGAACCAGACCAAAAGTACGAACTTGGTGTCGCCGGGAAAATGTTACTGTTTATTGTCGGCCCCGGAGCAGCAATGGTGTAATCCACCAAGCTCAATAATTCATCTTCGGTGGGCAAATTCCAGTCGCTTTGTCCGGCAAATGTCGCTGTGCCAGTCAACGCTTTGGCTTGGTCAAAGCTGTAGGTACTAGCCGTGCCAGTGCAGGTGCTGCCATTCCAAATCTGACCTTCGACACAACGCTTCCATGTTAGATTAGTCGGGGTATGTGTGACTGTGCCATTACCATTGTCCACGTAGTCGCTCGTTGGGCGCGTGACACTTAACAAAGAACCGAAAGACTGTCCGCCGCGCACTAACCGAACCGCGTAGTAGTCGTCGTAGCGGTAGCCGTCGTAGGCGCTGCCAAGGTAGAAAGAGACCATCCACGCATAGTCGGAATTACCAACATCGGGGGATCCCGACCAAAAGAATAGACTCGGCGTATTCGGAAACGCAATACTGTCAATCGCCGGGTTGTAAACCGACCGATCCACAATCGTCTGCAACTCGCGGATATTGGGCATGCGCCAATCGTTCTGCCCAGCAAATGTCACCGTGCCGATCAGCGCATTGGCCTGGTCATAGGTGTAGGTATTGGCTGTGCCGATACAGGTGCTTCCGTCCCAGGTCTGGCCCATGGAGCAACGCATCCAGGTAAGGCCCGTTTTTGGGTCGAACACTGTGCCATCGGCGTTGGGTGATGTCACCGTCGCGCTGGCCGCTGCGCCGGTTCCTCCTGCGTTGGTCCCTGTTACAGTGTAGGTGGTCGTGGCTGTGGGCGTGACCGTGCAGGTGGTGCCGGTTGTGCCTGCACAGGTTCCGCCCGTCCAGGTGTAGCTTGTTGCCGTCGGGGTGCAACTGGCCGTCAGGATTGAGCTGCCACCAACGGTGATCGAGGACGGATTGGCGTCGAGGATACATGATGGCGGAGAAACGCCCTGCGTCACGGTGAAAGTCTGCCCGGCAATGGTCAGCGTGCCCGTGCGTGAACTGGTGCCGGTATTGGCTACCACTGCGTAACCTACGCTGCCACTACCGCTGCCCGATGCGCCCGAGGAGATGGTGATCCAACTGGCGTTGCTCGTCGCAGTCCAGGCGCAAGAGGATGTCACGTTTACGCTGCCAGTGCTGGCAGACGCAGAAACCGACGCACTGCTGGCGCCCAGCGCATACGTGCAGACATTCACCGTAACACTAGGCGCAGTCCCTGTCCCGCCCGCGTTGGTTCCTGCTACGGTATAGGTGGTCGTGGCTGTGGGTGTGACCGTACAGGTGGCGCCGGTTGTGCCTGCACAGGTTCCGCCAGTCCATGTGTAGCTGGTTGCCGCCGGGATGCAACTGGCGGTCAAGGTTGAACTACTACCAGCGGTGATCGAGGACGGATTGGCGTCGAGGGTACATGATGGCGGAGAAATGCCCTGCGTCACGGTGAAAGTCTGCCCGGCAATGGTCAGCGTACCCGTGCGTGAACTGGTGCCGGTATTGGCTGCCACTGTGTAGCCTACGCTGCCACTACCGCTGCCTGAAGCTCCCGAGGTAATGGTGAGCCAACTTGCGTTGCTCGTCGCAGTCCAGGCACAAGAGGCTGTCACGCTGATGACATTGCCGGTGCTGGCAGACGCGGCAACCGACGCACTGCTGGTGCCCAGCGCATACGTGCAGGGATTCACCGTCACCGTCACCGTAACACTAGGCGCAGTCCCTGTCCCACCCGCGTTGGTTCCCGCTACGGTATAGGTGGTCGTGGCCGTTGGCGTGACAGTGCAGGTAGCACCTGTAGTGCCCGCACAGGTGCCACCCGTCCAGGTGTAGCTGCTTGCCGCCGGGTTGCAACTGGCTGTCAGGGTTGAACTGGAGCCAACAGTGATAGTGGTTGGGCTGGCGCTGAGGGTGCATGGCAGGGGTTGCACGCTGGGGGAAAACGTGGCCGTGACGCTCTTGACTGCTGTCATGCTGACGGTACAACTCCCCGTGCCGGTGCATGCGCCGCTCCAGCCGGTGAACATGTTGCCCGTTGCTGGCGTGGCGGTGAGCGTTACGCTGGTACCGCTGGTGAAGGATGCGCTACATGTTGTACCGCAGTTAATACCTGTCGGACTGCTGGTAACGGTGCCTGTTCCCGTGCCGCTCTTGCTGACGGTCAGAACAAGGGGTGCTGCAGACTGTCCATTGCGCACCAACCGAAATGCGTACTTGCCATTGCGACCGTTGTCATAAACGTGGCCATCGTCAAAGTCAACACCCCACGCACGGCTTGAAGAGTTGGCGTAGGGCGAAGCCGACCAAGAAATCGCACTTGGTGTTACGGGAAAGATGCTGGAATTGATCGTTGGGCTATGGGTGCTGTAGTCCACTAGGCTCAGTAGCTCTTCTTCCGTGGGCAAACGCCAGTCGCTGTACCCGGCAAAACCGCTGCTGAATACCGCCGCTTGTTCAAATGTCATTCCATTGATGGTGCCGCTGCACGTGCTGCCGGTCCATGTCAGACCTTCCACGCAACGCTTCCACATCAGATTGGTAGGGCTATGCGTTACGGTTCCATCGCTACTGGCAACATAGTCGCTTGCTGGCCGTGCAATGTTCAACAAAGACGCTTGCAACTGACCAGCACGCACCAGTCGAACCGCATAGGTACTGCTAGTGGAGTCGCCGTTGGCGTGGCCGTTGAGAAAATAAACTCGCCACGCGGAAATTGAAGCGTTGGCGTAGGATGAACCCGACCAAAAGTACGAACCTGGCGTGTTTGGAAATGCTGCGCTGTCAATTGCCGGGCTGTAGACCGACCGGTTCACAATCGTTTGCAGTTCGCGGATATTGGGCATGCGCCAGTCGCTTTGGCCTGCAAATGTCACCGTGTTAGTCAGCGCATTGGCTTGGGCGAAGGTGTAGGTGCTGACTGTACCGGCGCAGGTGCTGCCGTCCCAGGTCTGGCCCATGGCGCAGCGCATCCAGGTAAGGCCAGTAGATGCGTCTGTGACCGTGCCGTCGGCGTTGGGGTACAACGTGCTGGCGACTGGGACCGTTACCGTTGCACCAACCGCCGCCCCGGTTCCGCCCGCATTGGTACCCGCCACAGCGTAGGTGGTCGTGACTGTGGGTGTAACCGTGCAAGTGGCACCGGTCGTGCCCGCGCAAGTGCCGCCAGTCCAGGTGTAGCTTGTTGCCGCCGGGGTGCAACTGGCTGTCAGGGTTGAGCTGCCACCTGCAGTGATGGTGGTCGGATTGGCGCTCAAGGTGCATACCGGGGCTGTCACGTTGAGGGAGAACGTGGCTGTAATGCTCTTGGCTGCGGTCATACTGATGGTACAACTCCCCGTGCCAGTGCACGCACCGCTCCAGCCGGTGAAGGTGCTGCCTGTTGCTGGGGTTGCCGTCAGTGTTCTGCTGGTGCCGCTGGCAAGGGATGCGCTGCACGTGGAGCCACAGCTGATACCAGTCGGGCTGCTGGTGACGGTGCCCGTTCCCGTGCCGCTTTTGCTGACTGCCAAAACAAAGGAACCAGCAGGCTGTCCGCCGCGCACAAGCCGAACTGCAAAGTTGCTGCTTCGATCGTAGTTGTAGGCGTTACCAAGGTCGAAATCGATGTACCACGCGTTGGTCGAACTGCCAGCTTGGGGAGATGCAGACCAAAAATAGTTCAAAAAGTACGGATCGGGTATTGCCGGGAAAACACTGCTGTTTATCGCCGGCCCATCGTTATATTGAACGATGCTGTAGTCTACTAAACTTATCAGTTCATTTTCCGTAGGCACGCGCCAGTCGTTTTGACCAGCAAACGTTGTTGTGCCCGTGAGCGTATTGGCTTGGTCAAAGGTATAAAAGCTGGCCGTACCACTGCACGTGCTGCCTGTCCATGTCTGGCCTTGTGCACAACGCTTCCAGGTTAAATTGGTGGGCGTGTGCGTCACCGTGCCATTACCATTGTCCACGTAGTCGCTCGTTGGCCGAGCAACAGCCAATAAAGAATCAAAAGATTGCCCGCCGCGTACCATTCGGAATGCGAGATATTCGCTTTTGTTGCGGGAGCGGCTGGCGAAACCATCGCCGAAATAGACACTCCACGCAGCGTACGATGTATTTGCATCGGGCGAACCCGACCAAAAAACCCAACTCGGCGTATTCGGAAACGCACCACTGGCAATCGCCGGACTGTAAACCGACCGATCCACAATCGTTTGCAGCTCACGGATATTGGGCATGCGCCAATCGCTTTGGCCTGCAAATGTCACCGTGCTTGTGAGGGCTTCTGCTTGATAGAAGCTGTAAATATTGGCCGAGCCAGTGCAGGTGCTGCCGTCCCAGGTCTGGCCCATGGAGCAGCGCATCCAGGTCAGGCCGGTGTTGGGGTCGGTTACGGTGCCATCATTGTTGATGGTCAAGGTAGCCTGTGCGAAAGGGGCGATTAGCAGGAGCAAGCAAGCCAGGAGCCAACGCAAAACGCTGCAGATGGTGGAGGTGGGCGCCATTCATTGTCTCCTCGGTTGATTTTTTGCACACTATAACAGCAGGACACGCGCAGAAAGATGGAATTTACGGCTTATCGGCTTGGCGCCACTCTCACGTGTGATGCAAGGGAAATATGGCTGTATGGCTCATGGGACGTGCGGGTAAAGCTATAAAAACAGGAATAAAGTAAACCTGCTTTGCAGGCTATGCACGCTGCTGCTTTGAAGACGCGGCCAAGTCGGCGGTTAGGCTTCCCACTTAAGGCGGGACAGACAAGGCATTGTCATTCCCGCGCAGGCTGGATGTGATTCCTGTCAAGGCACCAAACGTGCTGTCCCGCTTTAAGTGGGAAGATGCAAAAAACATAGCTGCTCCCGCTTGGTACATAAGGCGTATAGCCAGATTTGCCTTGAATTTTGCCCTTCAAAACGGGTCAAGGCGATGCCAGCAACCGCCATGAGGCATCAAAACGGGCCGTTTTCGGGTGTTTTTGCATGGCAAATCTGGTTGTAAGCCTTATGAGGTAAGCGGGAACAGCTATTGTATCAGGAGCACTTTGGCTTTGGCTGGGAGTGTCCCGGAGCCTGTCACAAATTTCGTAGCTCCCGCCACTCCCACAAAGTGCCAAGCGTGCTGTCCCGCTTTAAGTGGGAAGCCGGCGGTTACAACTCCCACCGCCCGGCGGGGCGGGGGAATATCGGGAGGGCGTGCTAGGAGGCTGTCGGACTTAAGCATATAACCTGTTGATTTTGAACGATATTGTCATTTTGCGAAAAATCGGAATATCGTTATGAATCAATAAGTTACAAATCAAGTCCGACAGCCTCCTAGACTGAAACCACACGCCTGCCATGCGCTTTCTTGACGTAAAAACCGACTTTGCCTTCAAAAAGGTCTTTGGCTCACAGCACTCCAAGCCGGTGCTGATTGACTTTTTGAACGCCATACTGGGGTACTGCAAAATCCATAGCTGTACCCGCACACTCCATAAGTCTGTATGGCTAATTTGCTGAAAATTCATCAGGGACTTGGCACCACAAAGTTGGGGCTGCCATTCGCCACCCCTGTCGTCGGCACACGGGCACCCAGCGCGGCGGCAAACTGGGCATAGCTGAGGTTAGTCGCCGTTTCGCCCGCTGGAGCATTGGCGCCCAACTGGTAGATGAAACTGGATGCACCCAGGATTTGCACCAATGCACCGGAGGACAATGTAAGTTGCACCGCGTTGGTGTAGAAGCTGCTTGAGGCAATCGTCAGCCCTTTGACCAGTTGAATGACATTGCCGCCTTCGGTGTCGATGATCTTGGCAGTTACAGTGCCGCTCAAGGCGTAGGGGCTGATGATGTAGATGTCGCCACCACCGCCGCCCAGGTAGTTGTTGCCGCCCGAGGGTGCCAGCACGTCGTTGCCTAGTGTTCCGGGAACGGTGTACGAACTGCCTGCTGTGCCCGGCACAGGTGCGGCTGCTTGCGTAAAGGCTGTGGGTACGACATAGCCCGCAGTGCCTGCTGTCGGCAGCGTGCCGTTCAGGGATGCACCCAGGCTGGTGGCAAACCCGGAGTAGGTCAAAACGGTTGCGCCATCGCCTGCCAGCAGATTGGCACCTGCTTGGTATTTGAACCTCGAAGCGCCCAGTATCTGCACCTTGGCACCGTTGGACAGCGTGAGCTGCGCGGCATCGGCGTAGAAGGTGCTGGCTGTCAGGGTCAGGCCATCGACCAGCTGGATGAAGTTATCGCCTTCGGTGTCAATGATCTTGGCCGTCACATCGCTTTGCAAGGTGTTGGGGCTGATGATGAAGGTGTCATTGCCAGCACCACCGTAGTAGCTGTTTCCGGCTGTAAGAACAAAGACATCGCTGCCCAGGGTGCCGGGTACGGTGTAGGACGTGGTCGTGGTGTTGGGCATGACCGTGACCGTCGCGCTGGCCGCCTGGTTGGTGCCACCTGCGTTGGTTCCTGCCACGCTGTAGGTGGTCGTGGCTGTGGGCGTGGTCGTGCAGGTGGTGCCGGTTGTGCCTGCGCAGGTGCCACCCGTCCAGATGTAGCTTGTTGCCGCCGGGGTGCAACTGGCGGTCAAGGTTGCGCTACTACCCGCAGTGATCGAGGACGGATTGGCGCTGAGGGTGCAAACCGGGGCTGCAATTGGCACACCCGCCTGTGTCACCGTGAACGTTTTTCCCGCAATAGTCAGCGTGCCCGTGCGTGTGGTAGTGCCCGTATTGGCCGCCACGGTGTAGGCCACAGTCCCGTTGCCGCTACCCGATGTGCCCGAGGTGATGGTGAGCCAGTTGGCGTTGCTGCTAGCCTCCCAGGTGCAGCTTGCATTGCTTGCGACGCTGACGGTGCCATGCGTCAAACTGGAGCTGGATGATGCGCTGCTTGCACTTAAGGTGTAGCTGCACGGCGTCACTGCATCGCCAACGGGAAAATTCTTGCTGACGGTTTTCCCGTTCATGGTGGCTTCAAAACGCCAGATCCCCGTGGGTGATGTGGGAAACGTATAGTACCAATACCAGTATGCAGAAGAGTAATAGCTGGATGGCACACCCGATGTGGCCGTCTTCCACAAGCTGCCATCGGGCTGGTACCAGCGTGCCGAGACCACATCGGTGCTGCGCTGGTCCCGCAGATATACGGTGAAGTATCCAACACTTCCAGGTACCACGAACCCCGTGTCATTGCTGATTTCAGCGGTCGGACAATCAGGAAATTCAGGGGAAGCTGGCCCCACGGTGATGGCATTGATGGTTGGGTCGTAGTAGGGAGGCTGGTTGCTCCAGGTAACCTCCTGGCTCTTTGAATTGCAAGCACCCAGCCAGGGGTCTACCAGATTGTTGCTGGCGTCATAGAGTTCAAGGTGCAGGTGCGGTCCTGTGGAGCTTCCCGAGCTGCCAACAACCCCCAGATACTCGCCGACGGAAACTGAAGCGCCAACTGCCTTGGTAGTGAGCGAGCCATTTTTCATATGCCCGTACCAGGCAACCGACCCATCCGCATGCTGAACATACACCGCATTCCACGGGTCAGAGCTCATACTGCAACTGCGATCAAAGTAACCGTCGTCCTTGCCGATGATGGTCCCGGCCGCACCTGCGACGATTTCCACATCGTTGTTGTCCATCTTTTTCCAGCTAAATGGCCAACTGAAAATATCAGTCCCCTGGTGGTTGTATCCTGATGCAGTATCGTAAGAACGGGTACCACAAAAATAATCCTTGACATGGGATGTGTCGGTTGCGTACACGGAGTCCTGGTCAACGAAGTTGGCGATGCCGTAATAACTGTTATCCGTGCGCCCTGCGGCCTGGCGCAAGGGCCAGGCAAAACCAGAAACCATGCTGCGCGCCAACGGGGCAGCGTTTCTTGGTGGAAGTATCCGCAACGCCTCCAGTCTCGTGCGCGTAGCGTCAATATTTCGGTTGATCCGTTGGCGAGTCGCTGGGCTGATGTCATCCTGCGGTGGCTGAATTTCCCCGCCGCCCCTGTTGCTGTCTGGTGCATGCAATGGATCAGCTGCCAGCGAAGCGCTGGACAATGCCAGGAGGCCTGCTTGCAGCAAGGTCACCAGCATGCCAGAGAGCAGCCCGTTGAACACATTGAATGTAGACCGCATCATAGGGGTGTGCTCCTGTAGTCCTTGGTAGTCCTTGGTAGTCCTTGGTAGTCCTTGGCTCTGTGAATGGTAGCACGGGAGTCAGGAAAAACAGCCAAAAATCCGCGCGGTTGGTTTTCATGAAAAATAAGGCTGCAGGGCTTATGGGATGTGCGGGGACAGCTATCAAAATAGGAATGCGGCAAACCACGCAAACTGCACGGCCTGGAACCCGTGGGCACACTGGCACGCCCGGTGGTGTCAAAATCGCTCTCCCGGTATTCCCGATTACACCAGTTCCACCCGTTACACCACTATTTTTATGCCCCGTCCCATACAGGCCACCATTCACCTGCAAGCCCTGCGCAACAATTTGCAACGCATGCGCCGCGCTGCACCAGATTCCCGGCTGTGGGCGGTGGTCAAAGCCAATGCCTATGGGCACGGAATCGACCATGTTTTTGAAGGTCTGCGCGGTGCCGATGGGTTTGCCGTGCTGGACCTGGATGAAGCGCAGCGTGTGCGCGATCTGGGCTGGCGTGGGCCGGTTTTGTTGCTCGAAGGCGTATTCGAACCGCGCGACCTGGAACTGTGTTCGCGCCTGGACCTGTGGCATGTCGTGCACTGCAGTGAACAAATTGACCTTCTGGCCGCGCACAAGACAAAGCTTGCGCACCGTGTCTTTTTGAAAATGAATTCCGGCATGAACCGGCTGGGTATTCGCCCGGACAATTACCGATCCGCCTGGGCGCGGCTCAATGCACTGCCCCAGGTGGATGAAATAGCGCTGATGACGCATTTCAGCGATGCCGATGGACACAAGGGGGTGGAGCAGCAAATGGCCGCCTTCATGGCCGCAACCCGTGATCTGCCGGGCGAGCGCAGCCTGTGCAACAGTGCGGCCATCCTGCGCTACCAGGGCACACCACTGGCGACCGACTGGGTGCGTCCCGGCATTGCCCTCTACGGCAGCGCCCCGGACTATCCACAACATGACGCCGCACACTGGGGTTTATTGCCAAGTATGACGCTAACAGCAAAAATAATAGCTGTTCAGGCACTATCCACGGGAGATAGCGTCGGATATGGCTCACAATTCGTGGCCGATGCCGCGTTGCGTATCGGTGTCGTGGCCTGCGGTTATGCCGATGGTTATCCGCGCATTTGCCCGACGGGAACCCCGGTACTGGTCGATGGTGTGCGTACCCGTACCGTCGGGCGTGTCAGCATGGACATGGTGACGGTAGACCTGACGCCACTGCCCCAGGCGGGCGTGGGCAGTGTTGTTACGCTGTGGGGGTGTGCTGCCAACGGTACCATCTTGTCGATTGATGAAGTCGCGCACCGTGCTGGTACCGTAGGATATGAACTGATGTGCGCACTGGCGCGGCGCGTTGTGGTGGAGGTTGCATAAGTGGATTACGTTTCGATTCCCATTGACATGCTGGCAATCGGCAAACCCTTGCCGGTCGATATCTGGAACCCATCGGGGCAACTGTTGTTGCGGCGTGGCCAACTGGTTGTTTCTGAACAACATCGGGAGAAGCTGCATGCCTTCCAGGCATCCACCACCGCAACCGATGCCCAGGCCTGGCAGCGTTCCTACGAACGCATGGTGCATGCCATGCTGCGTGACGGAGTGGACTTGAAGACTATCGCCCAGGCACCCATGCCCAGTAATATTTTGCAGCGTGATTACATTGTCAGTGAGCACATCAACGGTGGCTGGCTGGATTTGCAAGAGGTGCTGCGCGGCATCCTGTACCAGGGAGGTCTGGCCATCAACCCCTTGCAACGTCTGACCAACATCGAGACCAAGGTTTTGAAGTTGCTCCAGGAAGACCCCGATGACAGTCTGTTTCTTCTCTTTCAGGCGCTGCCGGACCTCAACCTCGGTTATTGCGCCACGCACGCTTTGCTGTGTGCGGCCATTTGCGAACTGACAGCGCAAAAACTGGCGCTCGATAGTACACAACGCCAGTCCTTGCTGCGCGCCGCACTGACCATGAACATTGGCATGGCGCGCGATCAGGATAGCTTCGCACGCCAGAAAACGGCGCCATCCGATGCGCAGCGTGAACGCATCCGGCAACATCCGCAACGCAGCGTGGACATATTGCAAAGTTTTGACGTCGGTGACTTTGACCAGATCGACATCGTGCAATGGCACCACGAACCGGATTCCCCGCTGGGCTTTCCGGGTAACCTCATGAGCCGACGCCTGTTGAGTCTGGCGGATACCTTTGTGGCGAAGATGGCAACGCGGGAAACACGCGCACCCATTTCTCCGGTGCAAGCCGTCAAGTCCATGATCGTCGGGGCCACGGGTAACACGGTGGAGCTGGGTTCCGCCATGGCCCAGGCGGTGGGTTTTTATCCACCGGGCAGCTACGTGCAGCTGGTCACCGGAGAAATTGCCGTATCCGCGCGCCGTGGCACACGCGCCAACACGCCGTGGGTGATTGGCATTCTGGACAAAAAAGGCATGCCCGTTTCCCGCTACACCCCCTACAACACCGCCGAGCCAGCCTACGCGATCCACAAGCCGGTCAGCTACCAGCATGTGCGGGTCATCGTCAATGCGGAAAAGGTACGCCGGGCGCTCAACCGGCTGCCGGGCTTTTGATATCCATCATCCATCACCCGTCACGCGCCAGGCACTGGCGGTAGCGGTCTTTCACACGGTGCGCAAACCAGTCGGTGGTGAGCTTGCGGGTGATTTTCGGGCTCTTCAGGTCAATAGTGGGCATCGCCTGGTGGGGCAGGGGGCTGCCTGTGCTGGCATTGGAATTTGCATTGGCATTGGCTAACTGAAACAGTTTTTTGTATAGAGGGCTACTGCCGAATTCAGCCGATTTTTCCAGCAACAGGTCGCGCCGGATGTCGCTGCGCCGCATATCCAGGCGGTGCGAGATGCCCAGCAGGGCGCTTTCGACAGCGCTCACGGCATCGCTGGGTTTGCCGGATGCGTAACGCAGCAAATCGCCATCGCGCGCGATGGCCTCGCCAGTAAGTTTTGCCAGTGCGGATTGGAAGGCGGCGTTGCGGCTGCTGAATCGCCCGGCATTGAAATCGGCAAACCGGTAGAGCACATCATCGTAAGGGGCCGGGTAGTCGAGCAAGATGGCCACACCAAAATACAAGCCACCACGTCGGGTAAAAAGCTCATCGCGCATGCGTTTGTTGCTTGCATAGGGATAGGGCTTTTCCGCGCTGTATTTCTCGGCAAAGGCCACGCTGACTTGCATGGGTCCGGCGGTATGCACCGGGTTCTTGTCGGCCAGCAGCGCTTCGCCAAAGGGCAATTCGGCAATCATCTCGTCAAAAAGCGTGCTCACCTGCTGTTCTGTTTTCAGGGCGGCAATGCGTTCGCCGTAGCTGCTGCCATTGGGCGATTTTTTCAGCAAGGCGGCATCCAGCAAAAATAATGGAATGTTGTAGCTGCCCAGGCGGCGCTCCAGTTCACGGCGGACAATGCCGGGCAGGCCGGGAATTACGGGATTGACCTGAAAACCGGATTCTTGCTCGATGACGGCGATGCTGGCGCAAAACGTGGTCGGCGCAGCAGGAATACCAATCGCGTCGTAGGTAATCTGCAAATCAATCGCCCAGCCACTGCGGTCCTTGACCGTGGCAGGCAGCAGCCGGGCAATGCGCGCTTGCCGCGTGGCACTGTCGAGGTCCGTCCACAGGATGCCTTCGCCCTGACGTAAATCGGGTGGCAATACCGTTTTTTTCGGTGCATCCAGCGCCACACAGCCTGCGAGCAGGGCCAGCACCGAACCAGCAACGAGTAATGCGCTACGCAAGCTGCAAAAGCATTTCATCGGCAGCCAAAGCAAACCCGCTTGCAGTAAGGCTTGCAGCCAATATGCATGTATACATGAACAGCCATAACATCCTCAGAAAAACCAGCATGCCGGTTTTTACGTCAACCCGGCTGCTGGATCAGTTGCGTGCGCACACTCTCCCCACCCGCACTATAGCCTTTAGAGCCAAAGAGGCTTACGTCTGCCTACGTTTACTGGGTAAAAATCACATCCGGTTTCGCGTTGACACGTTGATACGCATTGCTATTCTTAGGATAGCGCATCCCGCACGTACCACAAGCGATATAGCCCGATTTCAGGCGGTACATCAACGGTCCGAAAATATTCGCCCTTGTGCTGATTGACCCAGCAGGATAAAACGGTGTTCCCCATAGGAATGGTCAGGATCATAGACTGGAATGCAGGAAGCGATATAGCCCGATCTGGCTATCAGACCCCACTGCGACCTCTCTCAGAACGCTTGCTCACCCATTGAAGCAGCACTTCGTTCATACGGGTTTGCCAACCGGCGCCAGTTGACTTGAAGTATTGAAGTACCTCTGGGCTGAAGCGGACACTGACGAGTTGTTTGGTCGCAGCCACTTGTGGCCCGCGTTCGCCGCGCCTGCGCTTGGCCAGTGCCTCCTTCACAGCGGCATAGCCGCCGCCAGGCACGACCACGGAATTGGCCATCTTCTTCTCCTCTTGAGGAGTCAGCTCCCGATCCTTTCCCGGAGCGGCGGCAATCAGTGTTTCCCATTCAGCCGGAGTAGCCGGTAGTTTCTTTCGCGTAGCGACGGATTTCATGTTTCTCTGCCTTGCGCAGACTGATGATGTGGGGCTCAACGCTTATCCGGCGTAATAGCCCGCAGCGCATCGTCCGCCATACCCACCAGCAGCGCCCGGCCATCGGGCAGTACGCGGAACTCGCCGAATTTGGCGGCTTGCCAGCGCTGGCTCTCGCCCTCCTTGAAGAACCAGGCATCGGTGACCACCACCCAAGCGCCGTTCTTGGGCGTGAGCTGCACCAGCATTTCATCGGTGGCCAGCGGCTGGTCCGCGCGGTGCAGGCGCTTAGGGGTAGCCACGCCGCGTGCGTCCAGCTGCACCACCATATGCGGGCGCGTGCCGCGCAGGTCTTCGATCAGGGGCAACTGGTGGGCGTCCAGCGTGGCAAAGCGCAATCGCATAAAGTCCCCTTGCATGAGCGCGCGCGGGTCCAGCGGCAGCAGGGCCATGAACACCGGCTTGCCGTGCGCAATCAGGTCCTGCTTCTGCCAGATTGCCCCATTGGCCACCAGCAGCGTGAGCAGGGTAGCGGCCAGCATGGCCAGGCCGCCGGGGCTTACCTGCATTGCGGGGTGGGCGGTTGTATCGTGTGTCTCATGCCGTTGGTCGAGCCACGCCAGGGCGGCCAGCACGACGCCCGCACCGACCAGCAACAGTGCCTTGTCCACCAGCGGCCAATGCAGTTGGTAATAGAAAGCGCCCACGACCCAGCCCGCCGCCAGCGCGCAAGCGCCGGCCAGGCGCCAGCGTTGGGTGGTGGTGCACACCATCAGGGGCAGCAGCGCCGCACCCAGCAAAGGGATGAACCAGGCCAGCACCGCCAGCACCAGCGCAACAGTCAATGGCAAAAAGCGCCGCAGCGTCGGCCAGGCCAGTACACCAACGCCTGCAGCAGCCAGCACCAGCACGCTGGCACCGGCTTGCCAGGTGTGGCGTTGCGGATCGGCAAACAAGCTCAACAGAAAGCCGATTTCATTGGAGCCGACCGCGCCACCGACCAGGAAGGTGGTGCCGGACATCCAGGTCAGCCTGACCAATGTGGCCAACAACCAGCCCGCCGCCACCGGCTCCACCCATGCCGCCACGGCAGACACACGCGCTTGCAGCCACAAGGACAGCAGCCACACCGCCAGCAAGCCGTGCAGAACGAGCAACGCACTGCCCCGCTGGCGCTCCCAGAGCCAGTCCGGCATCAGGGCATACGCCAGCAAGCCCGCTGCCACGGCACCGAACAGGACCCGCAGCCAGGTTCTGGATATCAGCAGCGCCAGAGCGAGCACGACCACCAGCAGGATGAGCGATCCGCCCACCCGGTGGAAATCCCGGTACAAACCTATGGCCAGCGTACCGCCGCCCACCAGCAGTCCAGGCACAGCCAGCTGTTCAACAAACAAGGCAACGCCCTGAGCACGCAGCACCACGACCGATGCGCACAACACCAGAATGCCGATGAAATAGATACCCACGCCGGTGCCGGTGAGCACCATATCGCCCAGCAGCATACCGATGGCAAGGAGCAAGGGCACTGCGGCAAACCAGGCGCCCAGCGCGGTGAGCAATACCACCGGCCAGGGCCGCTCGCTTGCCTGTTCGATTGCCTGTTTCATGCCGATTCTCCCGTGTCCAGCGCTTTGTTGGTGGCTTTGGCGGCTTGGCGGAAATCTTCAGAATGGCACTGATCGATACTGCCAACAGCCCAGCGGCAAACAGGCCAATCAGCAGCAACCGGCCCAGCCAGTCGTGGCTCCATGATCCGTCACCCAACCAGCGCACCAGCCCGCCCACCAGCAAGGCGTTCAGGCCCAGGGCCAGCGCACTGAGAGTGAACACATCCGGCAGACGCCGCGTCCCCACCACCCCTGCGCCCACGGCCATGACCAGCAGCCCCACGGGGTACTGTGTACCCACGGTGCGGAAAAACAAACCGCCCAAAGCGGTCAGGGTGATGGATGCAACCGCCAGCGTGACCGCCGTGCGCAAGCCCCAGATGCCCGCGTCGGTATAGCGTTGCAGCCAGCCACTGAGTGCCGCGACCAGCGCCAGCATGGCCGTCCAGGCCAGCAGGTGCACGCCGAACTGATCCGGCTGCACGCTCCAGCGGTGGCCGCTATAGGTATGGGTCCACAGCGCAATCGCCGTCACCGCGACCAGCGCCCAGGGTACCCACAGCACGTCGGAGCGCGCCCCCAGGCACAGCGGCAGCGCCAGAAAAGCCCACAGGGCAAACAGCTGCTAGGCATCCGCACCCGTCTGGTAGGTCTGGCCGAAGTACGCGAACAGCGCGCCAATGCCCAGCATGGCCAGCAACCCCAGCGGAAGGCGCGCCGCCTGGATCAAACCCGCCCCCAGGCCACTGGCCAGCACCAGCCCCTGCAACAGCGCGAAGTGGCCCACGCGCCCCATGGACTCCCAGTTGGCCGCAATCCACATCACAACACCCAATCCGCCCAACGCAGCCGCCAGCACGGCCACACCGCGCGGCAACCACAGCGCCAGATCGGCAGGTTCAGCAGCCAGGCCAGCGGCCAAGCCGGGAAAGTCTTGTCTTGGGTTCATGTGGGCTCCAGAGGGAAAATCGGTGGGAATCGGGATTTTCCACTTATCTGCCGCGCTGCAAGGCAAAAAGTCCATCACGGCATCCACCGTCAGCCAAGGAAGCGCTCCTTATATGAGAGCTGTTCCCGCTTATCCTATAGGGCTTTCAGGCTGATTTGGCATGTAAAAATGCCCGATGGCGGCTGGTTTTGGTTGCCAGGGGTGGTTTTTGGCGGTTTTGGTGCCGTGTGAAGCTTTTTTCGGGGGCGGAATTTAAAGCTAATCGGGCTGTAGCCCTTATGTGGAAAGCGGGGGCAGCTATTGTTTTTGAGAGTATCACAACCGGCGTTGTGCGCTGCGATGCTGTCTTCGATCCTGTGCGTCGAGCGTGCCAATGCGTTGAACCGTCCACTGCGAACCTGCACGGTGGGTGGTGTGGGGGCGGGGAGCTAGAAACTTCCGGCTGCACGATTAGCCGTGTACTAGGTTTCAACGTCATCGTGTATTTTCTCTAAAAATGCAGCTCTCTCCTCAGATGACAGCGGCTGGATACTTCCAAGATAAAGGTACTGACCATCAGCAATCCACGTAGAACCCATATACCCTTCGGAAGGTTGGCTATACCAGTAATTCATCGTGAGCCACGATACGTGCTCGTTCCAAGTGTATCCAGTGTGAATTGATGGTGCATCCTTGGATGCCCACGCAATCAGGGCACCTTTACCAAGAAATACCGATCGAGTTACTTGTGGCAGCAGCAGAATATCTTCGTTCACGCAAAATGTAAGCTTAAGCGCGGTGCAAAATGACTTTTCAGGCAGTAGAGCGACTAAGTCGGCTGGAATAGGTGTCCCTGCATCCACAAGCCTGCAACCGAAACTTTTGACGAAATACTTGAAAAGGTTGCGTTGCGATTCTTCGAAGTCGGCACCATAGACATCCGCAAAATTGATGAATCGCTTGTATAGAACTGTTTCCTCATTTTCCAATACCCAGGATACAAAACGGTCATAAGCCAAGTCATAGGCTTGTGTTCGGGTGCTGTTGCAGGGACCGCATAGCGAAGGTGAATACTTCACCACTGCGGCACGTGGCCCCTGTATTGCAGTAACTAAGCCATTCCGAACATGTACTGGCGCCAAGGAGCCTTTGTATGGCCCTCTTCCATAAGATCGTACAAGGTCTGCTTTTTTAATTCGATGCTCACTTGTATTGGCTTGGTCGCCGCATATCCAGCAAGTCGGTGGCTGATAGTTGCTCATGGTATCCGAAGACGACTAACGCTTTACATCACCGGCAGCAACAAGCAGAGCGAGGAACGAGCGGCGCTTTTTGTCCGAGTGCATGTGATTGTTAGCCTTCTTCTTTCAACAGACGCAGAATAGTCAATTCTCGTTGAGTTCTATCTTGCCCTTGGCTCCGCAAAGTGTCAGTTACTCTAATTGGTGTTGAGGTATCGTCCAGTGCACAAACGACCACTCTCGTAGGTTTTTCATTTTTTGATGACTTATTGATAGCGAACTCAAGTTCTTGAGGGCACCAAGAACTTCTTGAGTATGAATCACTCCATAAAGCCAAAAACGTATCCGATTGTTTTATTAGTAACTCTATAGCCCCAGATAAGCTACCACCGGTTTTAACATTATTCTCATCACGAAGCACACTACGACCATTTCTTCGCAACAATGCTTCGACATGATCCGCTTCAGCGGAATTAGTCCAGCTATAACTAATAAAATATAAATGCGGTGTTTTTCTTCCGGATTCCGTTAAGGCTTCAGATATTGCTATTACGTTTTCAGCAGAATCAGCAGACCAAGGACGAATAATGCTTTGTATGACACTCTTATTTTTTACTTTATATTTATACACATATTGCAATCGGTCGAACAATTCAGCAGAAGTGCCGCCGAAAGAAGAAATCGCAACTATCGCCATCTCGCGATCAGCAGCGATATTTCCAACAATTCTCGTACTAGCGCCTCCTCCCAGTGTAACAATGCAATCACAAGAATCAAGCGCCCTAACATGAGTAACTATCCATTTATGCGGATTACTTGAATCCTCGTGATAATACTGCCTCACTATGCTTAAGTTTTCAGGAACATCTTCGACAAATGGGGATTTGGAATCGTTAGGCCTGTGAACCTCTATTTGCCTTTGCATTCCGCTATTCTTGCGACAATAATCCATTACACCTTGGGCAATATAGTAATCCACCGTATTTTTGCTATCACTTCCGATTAGGATTACATGGCCTTTCTCTGCTGCTTTCTCTCCTATTTCCCGCGCTGCCGTAAAAAGGGCATCATGTTCCGGCAATGGTTTTTGTCCGGATTCAGGCTTGTGCCCCGGTATAGAACCAATAAATAGAATCTTCATACAATTTCCTTACATGGGGACTTGCATCACGAGCCTAACGAATAGCGTTTATCTGTCGCGCTGCAATACTCAAACAAACCACAAACGCCTCCCGCGATAGATAAACCTTTTTGGACTGAACCACCACCCACGGACGGTGGCGATAAGGGGATTAAAAAAATCGCAACCTCTGCAGCGGGCCGTAATGCGCTAACTTTACCGCAAAATTGGCTGCCGGGCTGTCCAGGGCATTCTGGATTCGACCAATGCGCCATTGCAATGGCTTTCGACTGGTCAAAAATCAACTCCCATGTGCCCTAGTTTTTCACACAAACAACCCACCCGCCACCTCGATTTCGGAGGCGTAAAAATTGCAATAATGAAGACGAAGTAGGTAAACTGCATTTACTCGTTAGGCAACTTAATGTGATCGTATCTGGTTTCCTGCGCGTTCTAGAGATTCTTTCGTTAGACTGTCAGGCAATTCACAGTTCAAAAAAGTTGAGTTTCTAAACCACTCTGGGCTAAACCAGCCGTCAAGACGACAATCGACAAAAAGAACATCATCAAAAACGACATCATCTCCAGTCATCGTCAAATTCAAAACACCTTTTTCCGGCGGCGATCTACCACTAACCAATACGCTTCGTTCAAATTTTGTGTAATACGGTGTGATAATCGGATTTCCCTCTTTTTGAGGGCTATCTGAAAAAAATCGCACTTTTGAAAAATTAGTTGTGTCAATGACGGAGCCTACAAATTTACAATTCCTAAAGGCTACGTCAATGGCATTGATCGCTTCGATTTGACTTCCGAGAAACTTAACATTGTCGAAGTTGCTGCCAGATAAAGAGAATCCTTTTTCTTTTTCCCAAAAGACGTCCGCAAGGATGCTATCTCTAAAATCAACTTCTCTCCAAGAGCCGCCGATAAACGATGCATTTGAGATAATGGCATCCTGAAATTTAGCCCGTCCGATATCAATTCCTTGCACGTACCATCGGTATGCTTTGCGCCCTTTTCCAATTTCCGCTCCAAGTGCAAGTGCATTGAGTCGTGTCGTGTCTGTTTGAGCTGAATCATGTGAGAGAAATTTAATCTCTCCAAGTGCTTGCTTATCTTCTGTCAACACTGAAGCAAGAGAGGAAATCCGCTCATGCTGAAGTATGCTCTTGGATTCTGATATTTCGCTAATAGCAACCTTCCGTTGTCTGGCTTTGTCTAATTCGTTCAAGTTGGTGATCGCCCACCATATGACCGATATAAATATCGCAGTACCTAATCCAAAAGGGATAGACCTTTTAATCAATTCATATCTATAACGTCGATGCGCAACTGAGAGGAGTTCTGCAAAGCGCTCAGTGATGATGTGCCCAGATGAATCACTTGGAATCGTTACGTACTGCCTGTCCTTTAAAAGTCTTTGCAGTGGATCGTCGAGGCTGAAAATGGAGTCGTTAGAGATCAGGATCGGAATCACTACCTTATTAGTAGTTAGAGCCTGATATAACTCCGCTTGTGCCCACCTGCTTAGTGAGTATTTTTGTGAAATCACAGGAATAATCGCGGTCGCCAGTCTGATCTCTTCAGAAAGCTTGGTAACGAAATTGTCTCCTGGATCTATATCGTTGGAGTCCAAGAACACGCGAAAACCTCTACGTTGAAGAGCGCCAACGATTCTTTCTGCAAGTACGAGATCTTGACGAGAGTAACTAATAAATAATCTTGGCGAAAATAATCTCGGCATTATGTTTGTCCTGCCAAAAAAACAAGGCTTTCAGCCGTCAATCTATATACATGAACAGTCATAACATCCCCCAAAAAACCAGCATGTCAGTTTTTACGCCAACTCGGCTGCTGAATCAGTTACGTGTGCAAATCCGCCCCCTGCACTATAGCCCCAGAACCAAAGAGGCTTACGTCTGTCTACGCTTACTGGATAAAAAAACCACATCCGGTTTCACGTTCAGACGCTGACACACCAACACGCTTCGCTACTCTTAACATAGCGCACCCCGCACGCCCCACAAGCGACATAGCCCGATCCGGCTATCAAACAAAAAAACGCCAAACGAACCCCCGTCAAAATCGCACCGACCCACCGATCCGCCACGCATCAGGGCACATCCGCCGTAATAGCCACAAGAGCTACATCCGCCATACCCACCAGCAGTGCCCGACCATCGGGCAGTACGCGGAACTCGCCGAACTTGGCGGCTTGCCAGCGCTGGCTCTCGCCTTCCTTGAAGAACCAGGCATCGGTTACCACCACCCAGGCGCCATTCTTGGGCGTGAGCTGCACCAGCATTTCATCGACCGCCAGAGGCTGGTCCGCGCGGTGCAGGCGCTTAGGCGTAGCCACGCCGCGTGCATCCAGCTGCACCACCATGTACGGGCGTGTGCCGCGCAGGTCTTCGATCAGGGGCAACTGGTGGGCGTCCAGCGTGGTAAAACGCAGACGCATGAAGTCGCCTTGCATCAGCGAGCGCGGGTCCAGCGGCATCAGGGCCATGAACACCGGCTTTCCGCGCGCAATCAAGTCCTGCTTTTGCCAGATGGCCCCATTGGCCACCAGCAGCGTGAGCAGGGTGGCGGCCAGCATGGCCAGGCCGCCGGGGCTTACCTGCATTGCGGGGTGGGCGGTTTTATCGTGTGTCTCATGCCGTTGGTCGAGCCACGCCAGGACAGCCAGCACAACGCCCGCACCGACCAGCAACAGTGCCTTGTCCACCAGCGGCCAATGCAGTTGGTAGTAGAAAGCGCCCACGACCCAGCCCGCCGTCAGCGCGCAGGCAGCAGCCAAGCGCCAGCGTCGGGTGGTGGTGCACACCATCAAGGCCAGCAGCGCCGCACCCAGCAAGGGGATGAACCAGGCCAGCACAGCCAGCACCAGCGCAACAGTCAATGGCAGGAAACGCCGCAACGTCGGCCAGGCCAGCGCACCGACGCCTGCACCGGCCAGCACCAGCACGCTGGCGCCAGCTTGCCAGGTGTGGCGCTGCGGATCGGCAAACAAGCTCAACAGAAAGCCGATTTCATTGGAGCCAACCGCGCCACCGACCAGGAAGGTGGTGCCGGACATCCAGGTCAGCCCGGCCAGCGTGGTCAGCAACCAGCCCGCCGCCACCGGCTCGACCCATGCCGCCACGGCAGACACACGCGCCTGCAACCACAAGGACAGCAGCCACACCGCCAGCAAGCCGTGCAGAACGAGCAACGCACTGCCCCGCTGGCGCTCCCAGAGCCAGTCCGGCATCAGGGCATACGCCAGCAAGGAAGCTGCCACAGCGCCGAACAAAACCCGCAGCCAGGTTCTGGATAGCACCAGTGCCAGCCCAAGCACGACTACCAGCAGGATGAGCGATCCGCCCACCCGGTGGAAATCCCGGTACAAACCCATGGCCAGCGTACCGCCGCCCACCAACAGGCCAGGCACGGCCAGTTGTTCGACAAACAGGGCAACGCCCTGGGCACGCAGCACCACGACAGATGCGCCCAACACCAGAACGCCGATGAAATAGATACCCACGCCGGTGCCGGTGAGCACCATATCGCCCAGCAGCATACCGATGGCAAGGAGCAAGGGCACTGCGGCAAACCAGGCGCCCAGCGCGGTGAGCAATACCACCGGCCAGGGCCGCTCGCTTGCCTGTTCGATTGCCTGTTTCATGCCGATTCTCCCGTGTCCAGCGCTTTGTTGGTGGCTTTGGCGGCTTGGCGCGAAATCTTCAGAATGGCACTGACCGATGCTGCCAGCAGCCCAGCGGCAAACAGGCCAATCAGCAGCAACCGGCCCAGCCAGTCGTGGCTCCATGATCCGTCACCCAACCAGCGCACCAGCCCGCCCACCAGCAAGGCGTTCAGGCCCAGGGCCAGCGCACTGAGAGTGAACACATCCGGCAGACGCCGCGTCCCCACCACCCCTGCGCCCACGGCCATGACCAGCAGCCCCACGGGGTACTGTGTACCCACGGTGCGGAAAAACAAACCGCCCAAAGCGGTCAGGGTGATGGATGCAACCGCCAGCGTGACCGCCGTGCGCAAGCCCCAGATGCCCGCGCCGGTATAGCGTTGCAGCCAGCCACTGAGTGCCGCGACCAGCGCCAGCATGGCCGTCCAGGCCAGCAGGTGTACCCCGAACTGATCGGGCTGCACGCTCCAGCGATGGCCGCTGTAGGTATGGGTCCACAGCGCAATCGCCGTCACCGCAACCAGCGCCCAGGGCACCCACAGCACGTCGGAGCGCGCCCCCAGGCACAGCGGCAGCGCCAGCAAGGCCCACAGGGCAAACAGCTGCCAGGCATCCGCACCCGTCTGGTAGGTCTGGCCAAAGTACGCAAACAGCGCACCAATGCCCAGCAGGGCCAGCAAACCCAGCGGAACCCGCGCCGCCTGAATCAAGCCCGCCCCCAGGCCACTGGCCAACACCAGCACCTGCAGCAGCGCGAAGTGGCCCACGCGCCCCATGGACTCCCAGTTGGCGGCAATCCACATCACAACACCCAACCCGCCCAGCGCAGCAGCCAGCACGGCCACACCACGCGGCAACCACAGCGCCAGATCGGCAGGTTCAGCGGCCAGGCCAGCGGCCAAGCCGGGAAAGTCTTGTCTTGGGTTCATGTGGACTCCAGAAGGGAAAGTCGGTGGGAGTCGGGATTTTCCACTTATCTGCCGTGCTGTAAGGTAAAAAGTCCATCACGGCATCCACCGTCATCCAAGAAGGCACTCCTGATACGATAGCTATTCCCGCTTGTTCTATGGGGCTTTCAGGCTGATTTGGCATGTAAAAATGGCCGATGACGGCTAGTTTTTGCCGTCAAGGGCGGTTCATAGCGGTTTTTGGTGCCGTGTGAACCCGTTTTCGGGGAGAAATACAGGGCAAATTGGGCTGTGCGCCTTATGTGGCAAGCGGGGGCAGCTATTGTTTTTGCTAATGCCACAACCGGCGTTGTGCGCTGCGGTGCTGTTTTCGATCCTGTTCGTCGAGCGTGCCAATGCGTTGCACCGTCCACTGCGGACCCGCACGGTGGGTGGTGTGGGGGCTGGGGGCTAGAAACTTCCGGCTGCCCGATTAGACTGCGATTGGCAGCTGCACAACGAGTGCCAGCAACACTACGAAAAATGGAGCTATCTGCGCTGGCTGCATAAGCCACAGCAGCCATTTTGCCTCGCAAGCCACGAATGCCACACACCTTGCCACGGGCGGCGCGGTAACGAATGCTGCAAACGGTCGAGGAACATAAGGCTACCTTCTTTCTGGCTGCCGCCAGGGAGACCGCTGACTATAAACTGCGCTGCAAACAGCGGTGGAGGCAGCAAGTTGACTTAGAAAAGGTGCCGCGCGGCTGCGACCGCTGGAGATAAAGCAATACCACAGGCATTTTTTATTTTTCAACGAAAAGCTGCAAAACAGAACCCGCAATTGTTAATACCAAGGCACCGAAACTTGCAAGCAATGAGAGGTGCTGAGTACCGGGAGCAAAACCTGTGTGAATATGTTTTTTGTATGACCGATGTCGCAGCCACTCAAAAAATACCCACCACACGACGGCGGAAATAATACAAACCAGCGGAATATATTTTGGCACAACCATGCGCGTCGTATTCTTATCAATCAATGGCTAACGTTCGAATTCAGCGGACCAGCCAGCGCAGTTGGCGCAGGTCCGCTGCAATGAGGGGTTAGACCTTGCCTTCATAGACTGCCCTTGCACGGGTTGCAGAATCCAGCCTTCGATGAACTAATGACACCAATGACAATATATCCAAAGCATCTTGTTCCTCGATCTTCCAAGTAATTTTGGGGGCGTGTGCGGTTGTATTTCTAAAGGTGCCGAAGAGTCCCTTGAGGAGATTCATAAACCCTTTCTGTTCGCTTTGTTCACTCTCGGTTCGCAATGAACTGAGTGCCAGAAATGGAATCGCAGACTTGAATGAAAAAACTTCATCGACAAGCCCGGAACCATCCGATGTGAGACCCGATAAAGTTCGAATTTTATCCGCAACGCTTTTTGTGGCTTCAAAGACTGCATGAAAGTAATTGTCGACCAGTAGCTCTTCTCTACAGTACCGAAGCACATCGGGGTGGACTTTTCGGATCAGTAGGTGTTCGCGCAATGTGGAAGCCCGCGCAACAGCCTGAGAATGTGTTTCGGCCTTTTCAACCTGATGTAGCTTGCCGTTGTCGCGAAGCTCCAGGCCAGCAAACGCGAGAACGTGATTCAGTTTTGATCTAGTGTCTTCGAACCATTCACGGGCATCGTGGTGCCGCACAGGGTTCATTGAGTACTGAATAAAGGCAGCGACATGGTTACCGCACCCATCAATAGTTTGTTTTTCTTTTAGTGCCTCAAATATGCGAAGGCGCTTTGTATGCGTTGGAAATGGGTCATGGATATTGCATTCGCGTAGGTAACGGCCAATCTCTGAACCGGAAAATCCATGGTCAGTGGCCCCAAGCACATCTGATATGGATTGCAAAACGCCGAGATCGAAGGAAGGAATTGGCATGGTCAACCTAATGTACAGAGACGCATCCGTGTCTTCCTAACATGGTCAAGCGCCACCCGTACAAACCCGCATGAAACAAGGCTTGCAGCCAAAATGCTGTATGTATGAACAGTCATAGCATCCCCAGAAAAACCAGCATGCCGATTCTTACGTCAACCCGGCTGCTCGATCAGTTACGTGCGCAAATTCGCCACCCGCACTATAGCCGCAGAACCGAAGAGGCTTACGTCTGCGCAATGGGCAAAAGCAAGAGTTTGCCCCGAACGAGGCAGTTTTCAATTCTGCAAGTCCTTCCAATGTAATAACGCCAATCAGTGCATACTTGACCCTGATAGACTGGTCTACATATTAATTGGAACCCATCCATGAACATCGAAATTGGATCATACGAAGCCAAGACGAAGCTACCGGAACTGCTGCGCGGAGTCCAGGCGGGTAACCGTTACACAATCACCCTGCGGGGTGAGGCTGTGGCCGAACTGGTGTCAGCGCAGGCTACCCGGTACGCAGATGCAGTTGTAGCCGCAGATGAAATGCTGGTCTTCATGCAGGCCCGCAGGTCGGTTGGTCATGTCGATGATCTCAAGGCACTCGTAAACGAAGGAAGGGCATGAATTTTGTTCTGGATGCGTCTGTAGTACTGCTCTGGTTAGTTCCTGAGACCAATCCAGCAGGCGTCGGTTATGCCAGCGCGGCCCTTAAGGCACTCAAAGAATCGCAAGCCATTGTGCCGTCGCTGCTGGCTCTTGAAGCAGCCAATGTTGTCGCAAAGGTTGAATCCAGGGGGCTCGTGACGGAAGCAGATTCACAACGCTTCATTGCCCTCTTGGGGCGACTCAACATAGTGACCGATCAAGCCCAAAAATCCGTCACGGTATCCACCGTCATTCAACCGAGCACTCCTGATACGAGAGCTGTTCCCGCTTATCCCATGGCGCTTTCCGGCCAATTTTGCATGCAAAAATGCCCGATCACGGCCAGTTTTGGCCGTCAAGGGCGGTTCATAGCGGTTTTTGGTGCCGTGTGAACCCGTTGTGGGAGGCAAAATTCAGGGGAAATCGGGCTGCATGCCTTATGTACCAAGCGGGAGCAGCTATTGTTTTTATTGTTTTTTTCTAGTGCCACAACCGGCGTTGTGCGGGGGAGGGGGCCGCGCATGGATCAAAAACATGAAACCCTGTGGATTAACATCGCAGGCAAGTTATACAAAAAGAGGCCGACACTGCACGTTTGAACAAGCCTTCAAGAATATTGACGCCGACCTGCGCAACGAAGCGGGTTGCACCACCGAACTCGACTACACGGAGCAGACATCCTGGCTGCTGTTTCTCAAGTATCTCGACGGACTGGAGCAGGACAAGGCAATGGAGGCGGAGCTGGAGGGCAGAAAGTACGCATTCATCCTCGACGAACCTTACCGCTGGTCATCCTGGGCCGCACCGAGGGACAAGGACGGCAAACTCGACCACATCGACGAACTGCGCTTTGGCTCTCAGGCAGAGAAGCACGAACTCTCGCACCTGTACGAAGCCAAGATCAAGAACATGGGCAACGCCGGGCGCAACGGCGGCGAGTATTACACCCCGCGCCCGCTGATTCGGGCCATGGTGCAGGTGGTGCAGCCCGAAATCGGCGAACGCATCTACGACGGTGCTTGCGGTTCGGCGGGCTTTCTGTGTGAATCTTTTGACTACCTGCGCAACCAACCCAAACTGACCGCCGACAACCTCAAGACGCTGCAAGAGCGTACCTTCTATGGCAAGGAGAAGAAACCGCTGGCCTATGTGATTGCGATCATGAACATGATCCTGCACGGTATTGAAGCGCCCAACATCATCCACACCAACACCCTCACCGAAAACCTCTCTGACATTCAGGACAAGGATCGCATGGATGTGATCCTCGCCAATCCGCCCTTTGGCGGCGGCGAACGCAAGGAACTACTGCTGGAATCGTGCAATCTGCACACCGTTCTCGACTGCCCCGGCGGCACCTTTCAGGGCGCGGGCGTCAAGACCGTGGTGCTGTTCTTCGAGAAGGGCACGCCAACGCGCAAGGTCTGGTACTACCAGCTCGATCCGGGCCGCAACATGGGCAAAACCAACCCGCTCAACGATGCCGACCTCTACGAGTTTGTCGAACTGCAAAAGACGCAGGCCATTACTGCGAAAAGCTGGAGCGTCGATGCCGCCACAATTGATACCGCAACCTATGACCTTTCGGTGAAGAACCCGAACGGCGGCGAGGAAGTCATCCACCGCAGCCCGCAGGACATCATGGACGAGATCGCTGCGCTGGATGCCGAGGCTGCTGAGGTGCTGACGACGATTCGGGATCTGCTGTGATTGCTACTGCATTGATAGCTGTTTGCGCATGTTCCATTAGGGCTAGACGCAGATTTGGCTCAAGAATATAGAATATGGTTGAGTTTTTAAATGGCACCCCAGAGCCTGAAATTCTGCAAACAGGAGAAATACCATGTCTGATCTAGTCCTTGAGTTGTCACAACAGGCTCAGTCACTGGGTGCGCAAGACCGGGCACGCTTAGCCGAATTGCTGCTGGATTCGATTCACCTGAAGTCCGATAGCACCATTGACGATGCCTGGGATGCAGAACTGCTGCGCCGTATTGACGAGGTAGATCGGGGTATCGCCGTACTGGTGTCTGCCAAAGATGCCTTTGCACAGGTTCGGCGTGCGATTCAGTGAGCAAGCCTTTACGTTTTCATAGTGAGGCATTGGAAGAGCTCACCGCCGAGGCGGTGTATTACGAGTCCAAATCCAGCGGACTCGGTGAGCGATTTGCCAGCGAGGTAGAAGCTGCAACCCGCATAGCCGCCGAATTCCCCGAGATGGGTGCGCCGTTCAAATACGGCACCCGTCGGGTGTTCCCCAAAAAGTTTCCATTCTCCGTGGTATACCGCATTCAGGCGTCCGAGATTGTCGTGCTTGCGGTTGCACCTGACGCGCGCAAACCGGGCTACTGGCGTGATCGGAAGAGCAATGGCTAAGCGTTGGATTGGGTTTTTGATTCTCACAATTGCTACAGAATTCATATCTTCTACCGCACGATCCACGGTGGATAGAGGCCGATTTGGCTTAGATTTGTTGCGGCATTGGATGGAAGCGGATACGTTGTGGGCTGGGGCATGAAGGCGGGGTGGCAGACGAGAACACTCGGTGATACGTGCCAAATTGCGCGTGGTGGTTCACCAAGGCCAATTCAGGAGCTGAAAACAGCAGAAGCGCCTCGTTGCAACGTTGTCATCCCTTGCCGATGAAACCCAACGCCTCGAATTCCTCTACCGGCAAAAGCTCACCGCCCTCGACGCGCTGAAAAAATCGCTGCTGCACCAAGCCTTTTCTGGGGCGCTTTGAAAGACTGAATTGCCCTCGTTGCAGTAAACTGAAACCATGAAAAGCACCACATCATCCACGAACGCCACATCCCAAGCCCCACAGGTGCAACTGTCTGGTTTTGTAACGAAACCCGGCAAGACTCGTCAGCAGGCTACGAGCATCGTGTTAAAAACCACTGCCGACCCCAAACGTCAGCACGCCGCCATAGCCAGGTTGGTGAAAATGTGCAAAGCCTCTGCCGTGGTTGCTACTGCCAGCCAAGGCATAACGGTAGAAGTGCGCAAAGACCGCGATCGCGGCCATGACTGATCCCGTTGTTATTGATGCCAGCGTATTGCTGGCGATTGCGTTGCCTGACCCACAGGCCAATAAAGACTACGTCATGGCGCTCTTGTTCGCCATTGACCAAGGTGATGTGACTCCCGTTTTAACGCACCTTTGTCACCACGAAGTGGCTGCAAAGCTGGTGCGCAAGGTCCGGGGGCAAGTCATAACGGCTGCAAAAGTCCGTGCCTTTTTTGAACTATTGACCGACATCAGTTTTCAGCATGTGGTGGATATTCGCGATGCGCAAACCTTGTATGCAGATGCCATGACGCTGGGTTGTGGCAGCTACGACGGTGCCTACGTGCGTGCAGCGCTCGACAACGACGCACAACTGGCCACGCTGGATAAAAAACTGTTCCCACACTTGGCTGCCAATGGTGTTGAGCGCTGGGTTCCGTGATGAACGAAGCCGAAACCCGCGCTGAACACATTGACCCTGCCCTTGTTGCGGCAGGTTGGGGCGTAGTCGATGGCAGTCGCATCCGGCGCGAATATCCGATCACGCTCGGTCGTCTGGAAGGTGCGGGCAAACGCGGCAAGCCGCTGACGGCGGACTACGTTCTCGAATACCGCAACACCAAGCTGGCGGTGGTTGAGGCCAAAGCGTGGGACAAGGCTTGTACCTCCGGCGTCGCCCAGGCCAAGGACTACGCCGGTAAGCTGGCGCTGCGCTTTACCTATGCCAGCAATGGGCAGGGTATCTACGGCATCGACATGCAAACGGGCGAGGAAGGCGAGATTGCCGCCTTCCCATCACCCGATGCATTGTGGAAACGCACCTTCGTGACCAAAAACGCCTGGCGGGATCGGTTTGCTACTATGCCGTTCGAGGACAAGGGCGGCTTCTTTCAGGGACGCTACTATCAGGACATCGCCATCGAGCGGGTGCTGGCGGCAGTTGCGGCTGGTCAAGAGCGCATTCTGCTGACGCTGGCGACCGGCACCGGCAAGACCTTCATCGCCTTCCAGATTGCATGGAAGCTGTTCCAGAGCCGCTGGAACCTGACCGATGCCAAGGGTGAAGGTGAGCCTACGCGGCGACCCCGCATCCTGTTCCTGGCGGACAGGAACATCCTCGCCGACCAAGCCTATAACGCATTTTCTGCCTTTGACAATAAGAAGAGCCACGGGGCGCTGGTACGGATCGACCCGGCGGACATCCGCAAGAAAGGCAAGGTGCCGAAGAACGGCAGCATCTTTTTCACTATCTTCCAGACCTTCATGAGCGGGCCGGGCCAAAATTACTTTGCACCTGCTGTGCAGCTTGGCCTGACCGCTACCCCGAAGCGCAAGGACAACGTCGATACCTACGTTTACTTCGGCGAGCCGGTGTTCATCTACTCGCTCAAGGACGGAATCAACGACGGCTACCTGACGCCGTTCCGGGTCAAACAGATTTCGACGACGTTCGACGAATACGTCTATACGTCCGACGATAAAGTGGTGGAAGGCGAAATCGAACCCGGCAAACGCTACGAAGAATCCGACTTCAACAAGATCATCGAGATACTGGCGCGCGAGAAGAAGCGCGTCGAGATATTCATGTCGCTGATCGACCAGCGGGAAAAGACGCTGGTGTTCTGCGCCACGCGGGATCATGCCCTGGCGATCCGTGACCTGATCAACCAGATCAAGACCAGCACCGACCCCAACTACTGCCACCGCGTAACGGCCAATGATGGTGCCCTGGGCGAACAGTGGTTACGGGATTTTCAGGACAACGAGAAACACATCCCGACGATGCTCACCACCTCGCTGACCCCGCTATTGAAGTTGAAATACCACGACTCGATTCCCGATGCAGTAGCCGACCTGGGCAGGCCAGATGAGATAGGAAAAGTGTTCAGCGGATTCCAGCCGTTTTTGTATCAGGAGGACACCCCTGGCTTATGTGTGTAATGCGGGCGGACAAACTGCGGGATCGACCGGGGCACCGGGTGATCCGCCACACATCAGGGCACATCCGCCATGCCCACCAGCAGGCCAGGCACGGCCAGCTGTTCGACAAACAAGGCAACGCCTTGGGCGCGCAGCACCACGACGGATGCGCACAACACCAGAACGCCGATGAAATAGATACCCACGCCGGTGCCGGTGCGTAGCATGTCGCCCAGCAACATACCGATGGCAATGAGCAAGGGCACAGCGGCAAACCAGGCGCCCAGCGCGGTGAGCAATACCACCGGCCAGGGCCGCTCGTTTGTCTGTTCGATTGCCTGTTTCATGCCGATTCTCCCGTGTTCAAAGTCGCGCTGGCGGCGCGGCGCGAAATCTTCAAAATGGCACGGACCGATGCGGCCAGCACAGCGGCGGCAAACAGGCCAACCAGCAGCAACCGGCCCAGCCAGTCGTGGCTCCATGATCCGTCACCCAACCAGCGCACTAGCCCGCACACCAGCAAAGCGTTGATGCCCAGGGCAAGCGCACTGAGGGTGAACACATCCGGCAGGCGCCGCGTCCCCACCACCCCTGCGCCCACGGCCATGACCAGCAGCCCCACGGGGTACTGCGCGCCCACAGCGTGGAATAACAAACCGCCCAAAGCGGTCAGGGTGATGGATGCAACCGCCAGGCCAAAGTACGCAAACAGCGCGCCAATGCCCAGCATGGCCAGCAAACCCAGCGGAACCCGCGCCGTCTGGATAAAAGCCGCCCCCAGACCGCTGGCCAGCACCAGCCCTTGCAACAACGCAAAATGGCCCACGCGCCCCATGGACTCCCAGTTGGCAGCAATCCACATCACAACACCCAATCCGCCGAGTGCCGCAGCCAGCACGGCCACACCGCGCGGCAACCACAGCGCCAGATCGGCAGGTTCAGCGGCCAGGCCGGGGAAGTTTTGTTTCAGGTTCATGTGGGCTCCGAAGGGAAAAATCGGTGGGGATAAGGATTTTCCACTTATCTGTCGCGCTGCAAGGTAAAAAGTCCATCACGGCATCCACCTTCATCCAAGAAATCACTCCTGATGCGATAGCTGTTCCCGCTTATCTCATGGGGCTTTCAGGCTGATTTGGCATGCAAAAATGCCCGATGGCGGCTAGTTTTTGCCGTCAAGGGCGGTTCATAGCGGTTTTTTGCGCCGTGTGAACCCGTTTTCGGAGGCGAAATTCAAGGAAAATCAGGCTGTATGCCTTATGTACCAAGCGGGGACAGCTATTGTTTTTGCTAGTGCCATGACCAGAGCCGTGCAGGGCGGGGTTTGCCGCGCATGGATCAAAAACATGAATCCCTGTGGATTAACATCGCAGGCAAGTTATACAAAAAGAGGCCGACACTGCATGTTTGAACAAGCCTTCAAGAATATTGACGCCGACCTGCGCAACGAAGCGGGTTGCACCACCGAACTCGACTACACGGAGCAGACATCCTGGCTGCTGTTTCTCAAGTATCTCGACGGACTGGAGCAGGACAAGGCGATGGAGGCGGAACTGGAGGGCAGAAAGTACGCATTCATCCTCGATGTACCTTACCGCTGGTCATCCTGGGCCGCACCGAGGGACAAGGATGGCAAACTCGACCACATCGACGAACTGCGCTTTGGCTCTCAGGCAGAGAAGCACGAACTTTCGCACCTGTACGAAGCCAAGATCAAGAACATGGGCAACGCCGGGCGCAACGGCGGCGAGTATTACACCCCGCGCCCGCTGATTCGGGCCATGGTGCAGGTCATCCAGCCCAGGGTGGGCGAACGCATCTACGACGGTGCCTGCGGGTCGGCGGGCTTTCTGTGCGAATCGTTCGATTACCTGCGTAGCCAACCCAAACTGACCGCCGACAACCTCAAGACGCTGCAAGAGCGTACCTTCTATGGCAAGGAGAAGAAGCCGCTGGCCTATGTGATTGCGATCATGAACATGATCCTGCACGGTATTGAAGCGCCCAACATCATCCACACCAACACCCTCACCGAGAACCTCTCTGATATTCAGGACAAGGATCGCATGGATGTGATCCTTGCCAATCCGCCCTTTGGCGGTGGCGAGCGCAAGGAAGTGCAGCAGAACTTTCCGATTCGCACCGGCGAGACGGCCTTTTTGTTCTTGCAACATTTCATCAAGATGCTCAAGGCGGGTGGCCGTGCCGGGGTGGTCATCAAGAATACCTTTTTGTCGAACACGGATAATGCATCAGTGAGTTTGCGCAAGCTACTGCTGGAATCGTGCAACCTGCACACCGTCCTCGACTGTCCCGGCGGCACGTTTCAGGGCGCGGGCGTCAAGACCGTGGTGCTGTTCTTCGAGAAGGGCACGCCAACGCGCAATGTCTGGTACTACCAGCTCGATCCGGGCCGCAACATGGGCAAGACCAACCCGCTCAACGATGCCGACCTCTGCGAGTTTGTCGAACTGCAAAAGACGCAGGCCATTACTGCGAAAAGCTGGAGCGTCGATGCTGCAAAGATTGATGCCGCGACCTATGACCTTTCGGTGAAGAACCCGAACGGTGGCGAGGAAATCATCCATCGAAGCCCGCAAGCCATCATGGACGAGATCGCCGCGCTGGATGCCGAGAGTGCGGAGGTGTTGGCAAACATTAAAAATTTGATAGTGACTGGCAACGATTCTGGTGATGCACAAAGGAGTAAACATGTCTGAAGATATTCGCTGGAAGCAACGTTTTGACAATTTTCAACGTGCCCTGCATCAAATGACCCTTGCTATCCAACTCATGGAAGAGCGCAATCTTTCCGACCTTGAAAAACAGGGCTTGATTCAGGGGTTCGAGTTCACCCATGAACTCGCATGGAATGTCTTGAAGGACTATCTGGAGATGGAAGGGATACAGGGTCTGGTCGGTTCGAGAAGTACCGTGCGTGAGGCGTTCAAGCGGGGATTGGTAAGCGATGGCGAGGCCTGGATCGACATGATTCAAAAACGAAACCTTTCCAGTCACACATACAACAAGGAGGTGGCTGATACACTGGCTTTGGCTATTCACGAACAGTACTACCCGGCATTTTTGGAGCTACAGCAACGCTTTTCCAGGGAACTTTGACTATGCCTGCATTTGGCCTTCCCGATAAAACTGTTGCTATCGTCAGGCAGATTCTTGCTGATTTCCCGGCAGTAGAGAAAGCTGTCATTTATGGCTCTCGGGCCAAAGGGAATTACAAACCGGGTTCGGACATTGACCTCACCTTGTACGGCACAGCGCTGAATCAGCGTCTACTGATGTTGATCGCCTCAGCGCTGGACGACTCGGATACACCCTACACCGTCGATTTGTCGCTGTTTGAGCAAATTGAAAACCTGGCCTTGCGCGAGCATATTGAGCGGGTTGGAAAGGTGTTTTACGAGCGCGGAGGTGCCGTGGAGCATGTCGGGGGATTGCCATGAAGGCAGGGTGGCAGACAAAATGTCTTGGCGATTACGCGACTGTTGCGACTGGACCGTTCGGATCAGTTCTGCACAAATCGGACTACGTCGATGACGGCGTTCCTTTGGTAAACCCGATAAACATAGTCGGCGACAGCATCGTCCCCGATGCGTCGAAACTCATTAGCGACGAAACTATTAAGCGATTGCGCAACGAGATACAGAAACACACAGCAATCAAAGGCGACGTTTTGGATTGGCCCGGTTCGAGATTCCTTTGCCGCCGTTACCTGAAATGCGCAGCGCCGTAGAAAAATTCGACGAACTCTCTACAGAAACCCAACGTCTCGAATCCATCTACCGGCAAAAGCTAACCGCCCTCGACGCGTTGAAAAAATCGCTGCTGCACCAGGCTTTCAGCGGAGCGCTTATTAATGAGGTTTGCATAGCATTTGCAATACAATCGATCCATGAAAACAGCCACACTCCCACCTGTCCGAGTTGCTCCTGATTTCAGGCTGGAACTCGAAAATGTACTTGAACCGAATGAATCGTTGTCGCAATTTGTGGAAAACGCGGTTCGTGCCACGGTGGCCAAGCGCAAAACTCAGGCAGAGTTTATGCGGCGCGGCATTGCCGCCATCGAAGCAACACAACGTGATAACAGCGGCATCCCCGCTGAAACGGTGATTTCCAGACTGGAAGCCAAACTACTTGTGGCCAAACAAACCAAAGCACAGCGCGGCGGACAAACTGCGGGATCGACCGGGGCACTGGGTGATCCGCCACACATCAAGGCACATCCGCCGTAATAGCCCGCAACGCCGCATCCGCCATGCCCACCAGCAGGCCAGGCACGGCCAGTTGTTCGACAAACAAGGCAACGCCCTACCAGGCGCCCAGTGCTGTGAGCAATACCACATCACAACACCCAATTCGCCCAGCGCAGCCGCCAGCACGGCCACCGCGCGGCAACCACAGCGCCAGATCGGCAGGTTCAGTTCAGCAGCCAGGCCAGCGGCCAAGCCGGGAAAGTCTTGTCTTGGGTTCATGTGGACTCCAGAGGGAAAAGTCGGTGGGAATCGGAATTTTCCACTTATCTGCCGCGCTGCAAGGCCAAGAATTCGTCACTGCATCCACTGTCATCCAGGAATCGCTCCTGATACGATAGCTGTTCCCGCTTATCCTATGGGGCTTTCAGGCTGATTTGGCATGCAAAAATGCCCGATGGCGGCAAGTTTTTGCCGTCAAGGGCGGTTAATAGCGGTTTTTGGCGCCGTTTGAACCCGTTGTGGGGGATAAATCCAAGGCAAATCGGGTTGTATGCCTTATGTAGCAAGCGGGAGAATTTGCAACGAAGCCCGGCAAGGCGCGTCAGCAGGCGACGAGCATCATGCTCAAAACCACTGCCGACCCCAAACGTCAGCACGCCGCCATTGCCAAGCTGGTGAAGATGTGCAAAGCCTCTGCCGTGGTTGCTATTGCCAGCCAAGGCATAACGGCAGAAGTGCGCAGAGACCGCGACTGCGGCCATGACTGAACTCGTGATTGTGGACGCCAGCGTATTGCTGGCGATTGCACTGCCTGACCCGCAAGCCAATAAAGACTACGCCATGGCGCTCTTATTCGCTATTGACCAAATCGAACGATTCGACTAAATTGCACGAATAAATCCCGTCCTTCAAGGAGTACTGCAATGCAAACTTTTACCGCCAATGAAGCCAAGACCCATTTCGGCGAATTTCTGGATCGTGTCCAGCGCGAGCCGGTGCGCGTGATGCGCCACGACCGGGTGGTCGGGGTCATGGTAAGCGCCGAAGACTACGAAGCCATGCGCGTTTTTTATGCCGACCGTTTGCGCAAGACCATGGACGAAACGGCGCAAATGGCGGAACAAGCCGGGTTAACGCCAGAATTGCTTGACCAGCTTTTGGCAGATGAAAGCTAAATGGATTGTGAACACCAACCCGTTCAAGGTGGTTATTGATACCAACGTCTGGATCAGCGGTTTGCTGACCAGAACCGGCACAGTGGCGCTGTTGACCCGTCATGTAGTGCAAATGGGCCAAGCGGTTTTCTCTGCCCAGACCTTTGCCGAATTGAAAGACCGCGTGTGGCGACCCAAGTTCGACCGCTACGTCACGCTGGAGCAACGGAAAAAGTTTTTGAGTGACATGGAATCCAACGCCCTATGGGTTGAGGTACCACCCGCCCTGTCGGCCACCGCGTATTGTCGTGACGCAGCGGACGATATGTTTATCCACACGGCGCAGGCAGCGCACGCGGCTTGGCTTGTCACGGGGGACGACGATTTGCTGTGTCTGCATCCCGTGGGTTCGCTACAAATTCTGTCGCCCCGAACTGTACTTGATGTGTGGAAAATTCCCTGACCAAAACCACCATGAACGAAGCCGAAACCCGTGCCGAACACATTGACCCTGCCCTTGTTGCGGCAGGTTGGGGCGTGGTGGACGGCAGTCGCATCCGGCGCGAATATCCGATCACGCTCGGTCGTCTGGAAGGTGCGGGCAAGCGCGGCAAGCCGCTGACGGCGGACTATGTTCTGGAATTCCGCAATACCAAGCTGGCGGTGGTTGAGGCCAAAGCATGGGACAAGGCTTGTACCTCCGGCGTCGCCCAGGCCAAGGGCTACGCCGGTAAGCTGGCGCTGCGCTTTACCTATGCCAGCAATGGGCAGGGTATCTACGGCATCGACATGCAAACGAATGGTACTGACCGATGCGGCCAGCACGGCGGCGGCAAACAGGCCAACCAGCAGCAACCGGATCAACCAACCAAACGCTCCTGATATGAGAGCTGTTCCCGCTTATCCTATAGGGCTTTCCGGCTGATTTGGCATGCAAAAATGCCCGGTCACGGCAAGTTTTGGCCGCCAGGGACGGTTCATAGCGGTCAATAGCGGTTTTTGGCGCCGTGTGAAGCCGTTGCCGGAGGCAAAATCCAAGGCGAATCTGGCTGTACGCCTTATGTACCAAGCGGGAGCAGCTATTGTTTTTGCTGGTGTCACAACCGGCGTTGTGCGCTGGGGTCCTGTCCTCGATCCTGTGCGTCGGGCGTGCCGATGCGCTGAACCTTGAACCGTCCGCTGCGAACCCGCACATGGTGCATCTAATTGGCGGTAAACCATGATTAAAAACCTGTTCACGTCTGTTCACGTTTGTTCATGCCGGAATTCCACAAGCACCCATGAATATTCACGTCTATTCACGCGACCCTTTAGGGGCGTGAATGGCCGGAATCGGGAAAAGCTGACACGGAGCCAATGCCATGACTGAGAAATTCATTCCTGGCGCTGCTATTTGCCCGACTTGCGAAGAAACATATCGAAGAAACATACTTCAGAGACTACAGGTGGAAAATGCAATGCCTTAGCTGCTATCTGGAGCGCAAAGGCAAGACACCGCCCGCCCCGGCGCAAGTCACGACCACAGCACCAATCGAGCCGGACATGTTGCGCCGATTGATTCAGCTTTGCCACCCAGACCGACACGACAACAGCGAGGCCGCCAACACAGCGACCCGGTATCTGCTGGAGCTGAAAGGGGGCAGCATGGGTAAGCGACTGCCTGCCGCCGTTGACCTGTTCGGCATGGAATCGCCCACCAAGTGCACCAATGACCGACCCGAGGCTGCTGCACTGTGCGAGGTGTTGAAGGCACTCAGGGCGCATCCTGCCATGTCCTGGTGCGAACGGATGAACAGCGGGGCCGCCCGATAGCTTACCCGCTGGCGCTGCTGAGTTGTGGGTATCCAGTGTACCTTGCGACTCTTTGTTTCACTCATGATTTCCCCATTTCTTGTAACAGTATCAAGCTTAAATCACTGTCTCAAATTCGGGGTCCACTTTAGTTTCCTTCGTTGCGTATTTGAATACGCATGATCTGCGCCGTGCGGCAGGTTTTCAAGCAAATAATGGGATTTTGAATCGTACAGGTCGAAAAGATTGAAGCATGGATTCTGGAACAGGCCGGGGTGACGTTTGATGCCAAGGCAGTGCCTGGTGCTTTGCGTGTGGTGGCTGTGGGGTAGTATGATTAAAGATACTGGTATGCAGGTTGTAAATTACATCGATGCCGTAGGAGCGATACCGTTTCGTGACTGGCTTTATGCCATGCGGGACAAACAAGGACAAAAACGCATCATTGCCCAACTTGCACGTTTGATTACTGGCAACTTTGGCGACTGCAAACCGCTGCGCGATGGTGTGCAGGAGCTGCGGATTGACTACGGGCCGGGGTATCGCGTCTACCTGAGCCGACAAGGGCCGGTAGTGGTTCTGCTGCTGTGTGGTGGCGACAAAAGCGACCAAGCCCGAGACATCGAACGAGCTATTGGGTATCTGAAAGATTGGAAACAAAGGGGTAAACCATGAATGTGCCGCGTGATGTGAGTTATGAAGAAACACTGCTACCCATGCTGTGCAAGCCAGAGGAAGCTGCAGCCTACATCGATGCCGTCATAGAACTTGACGACCCAGCGGCATTGCTGGTGGCACTGCGCCATGTTGCAAAAGCGCATGGAATGGCAGCGGTTGCACGCCGGGCCGATGTGGGAGACAAAACGCTATTCAAGGCGCTGAGCGCCAATGGAAACCCGACTATTGCCACGGTGCAAAAGGTTCTGCATGCCGTTGGGTTGCGCCTGAGTGTCGTTCCAGAACACGCATGACCGCTCACCCACCATGCACTAAAGTGGACCCATCAGTCAAGACAATTTTTCAGTCAATTTAAGCTTTTCTCTATTGCATTTGCAGCTGGACGGCGCTGCACTGTGCGAGGTGTTGAAGGCACTCAAGGCACACCCTGCCGTGTCCTGGTGCGAACGAATGAACAGCGGGGCCGCCCGTGTCGGTGGCCGCTTCATTCGGTTTGGCTTTGTTGGTTGCCCTGATGTGCTGGGCATGTTGCGTGATGGCCGTTTGCTGGGTGTTGAGGTGAAAGCGGCTAAGAGCGTGTTAAATAACCAATTCATTGAAAATCAGGACAGCAGCGCAAACGCGGCGAAGGATTGACAGTACCTGGGCCGCTGTATGCTTTGCTGGCAGTGCGACTGGTTGACCTTGATTCGGCCAAAATCACCGCATGGGCTGAACAGGAAGCGAAGACCCGACCAACAACCGCACGACTGGCATGGCGACTGTTGCGGGCATTTCTGGCGTGGTGCGATGAACAACCGGAATATGCGTCACTGGTGAATGGTGCCAATGCTGCAAAAAGCCGCAAAGCCCGTGAAGCACTTGGTAAGCCCGGTGCAAAAAGTGATTCGTTGCAGCGTGAGCAGTTGCCAGCTTGGTTTAGTGCCGTGCGCCAGATAGTCAATCCGGCCATATCAGCGTACCTTCAAATTCTGTTGCTGACTGGTGCACGCCCCGGTGAACTGCTGGCGCTGCGCTGGGAGGATGTAAACATGGCTTGGCGCGGTCTGACCATACGCGACAAGGTAGAGGGCGAGCGTGTAATACCCTTGACGCCATACGTTCACCACCTGATAGCGGGCCTTCCTAAGAGGGGAGGGTGGGTATTTGCTGGCGCTGGTGAACATGCGTTGACCCGCCCGGCAAAGAACCTGAATATTGCATGCGAGGTGTCCGGGGTTGACCATGTTTCCTTGCACGGCCTGCGCCGCTCCTTCAAGAGCCTGACGGAATGGCTAGAGATACCTGCAGGCGTAGTGGCGCAGCTCATGGGGCACAAGCCCAGTGCCACAGCGGAAAAGCATTACACCGTCAGACCGCTGGACCTGCTGCGCGTGCATCACGAAAAGATAGAGGCGTGGATATTGGAACAGGCTGGTGTGACGTTCGATGCCAGTGCAGTGTCTGGTGCGCTGCGTGTGGTGACTGGCTGAAAGCCTACCAAGACACAGCAGGGACGATGCCCACGATTTTCAGGCTATTGCCACATCACGCAGGAATATCGGCGGCGCTGGCGTATAGCGCGCCGAAATCGTTTTCGTCAAAGACACGCTCAACCACTGCGTACGGGGGGCCGTTCAACCAGGATGGATCGTCTGTGATGGTTGTCGTTTGCGTGCCATCTGGGTTCCGGGTTGTTATCTCGTGCGGCTCCAAGCTGATGGCGCAAATGGTGCGCGCGCCAACGTCGGTGCAACGCCAGCGCCCTGTTTCAGTCCAGAACTCCAAGCCAATGAAAAAATCAGCGTGGTCAAGGCAGCCATCTTGCATCATGCTGCCCTTATTTCGTTGAGCAATTCCGGGTGCTTGTCCAACAGCTTGAACAACAGCACGGTGGATTTGTGGGGCTGTGTCTTGCCGCGTTCGTACTCGGAAAATGCGCTGCTGCCCCCGCCAAACAGATGCCCGGCTTCCACCTGGCGCAGTCCCAGCTTCTTGCGTGTAGCGCGTAGTGCTGCGGCTATCTCTGCATCAACCTGTGCGCTGAACGCATCCATGGCTTCGCCATATCGCTCTCCCTCTCCGGCATCAAAGTGGCAGTCCCCACACACTGGACAGTGCCAGCCAAAGACCTGGGGGACGGTATGCGTGCGCCCATTGCGTGTGAATGACAAATCGCGTGCGCCGTACTCCAGGAAACTAAGCACATGGTTTTCATCGCACTGCAAACAAAACCGTTTTTCTTCCATTTCACTTCTCCTTGAACTGAATCACTGTGGCACCAGCCTGAATCGTCACCTTGATGTAAGCCGTTTTTCCGTTGGGGCAGCGGGCGTAGTACACATCCTGCCATACGCGGTGATCGGCATGGGTAGTCATGCTTTTGAACAACATCTCACGCTTCAAGCCCAGAACCACCGACACAGCAGCCACGCGGTCAAGCCCCATCAAACGAGCGTTGTCCGAAGCGGTCTGTGTGAATGCGCGCAGGCCATGCACAAGAACCCGTTCTTTGATCTCATCCAACGGGTAATGCGCAATGCTCTTTTCCATGGCGTTGATTATATGGATTCCATATGTTTTTGTTATAGTCTGGAACGATCCAAAGACCGCAAGCGCATAGCGCCGATGACAGCACCAGCTTAAAAAGTGAGGTATCAGGGGTATCAGCAGAAGTTTTCGGACGTGTGAGCATGGAAGCCGGGGCGATATGCACGCGCGAGCGACCCCGCCCAATAGGATTTCAAGTTCACCAAGTTCACAGAATCAGGGCCAAAACCCCCTGCTTTTTTGAAAATGCCCCTGATGCCTACGCTACGAAACCTACAAAACCCCCTGTTTTGGGTTGTGGCAATGGTGGATAATCTGTAAACTGTAACGCCACGCAATACAATGATTAAGACATTCCGGCACAAAGGGATACAGGAGTTTTTCGAGCACAGCACAAAAGCAGGTATCCGGCCAGACCATGCGCCCAAGCTGGCACGCTTGCTGGCGCGGCTTGATGTAGCCATGCACGCGAATGATATGAACGTCCCAGGCTGGAGCTTGCACCCGTTGCATGGCGACCTTGCAAACCATTGGGCTGTGTCTGTGAACAGTAACTGGCGCCTGACGTTCACTTTTGATGGCACGGATGCCGTGCTGGTGGACTACCAGGATTACCACTGACAAGGAGATGACGATGGCACGTATGTTTACCCCCCCGCACCCCGGCCTTACGCTGCGGGATGACGTATTGCCTGCGCTGGGGCTGAGTGTGACTCAAGCCGCCGAACAGTTGGGCGTGTCGCGCGTGGCGTTGTCTCGCGTGTTGAATGGCAGGGCCGCTATTTCGCCCGATATGGCCTTGCGTGTTGAAGCATGGCTAGGTGTTGACCGTGGTGGCGATGCCCGTGTGTGGCTGGCCCAGCAGAGCGCCTATGACGTGTGGCAGGCTGAACAACGATTCAAGGAAGTACCCATGCGTGTGCAACCTGCGCCAGCATTGGCTTAACAGTTTTTGCCCCAGCTAGGCAGGGCCGCAATCCTGCTGAAAAGCCAGTGCTCCACGCTGGCCTGCTGGTGGCGCTACAAATTGGGGATTGCACGGGGAGTGCAAATGAACGTTGTAATCCAAGTCAATGGTCGTGATGCCATTCCAGTGCGGGCAATACCTTACATCACCAGCTGGCAAGTATTGACGCCAGACAAGCTGGCCGATGTTTTAGCCAATAGTATTTTCCAATTCAGGTATGAGCCTGAAGCTGTTATGAATCGGTGACTTTTTGTTTGGCTTGATCGGGTTGAAAGTTAGAGTTTAAGGTATTGGTTTTTGTCTTCTGAAATTTTCTAATAAGGCCCCTGCCAGGCCGCCGGAGGCCCCCCCCGAGTACGTTGTAGGCTGCGCATATTCCGGCATCGTGACCGGCGTTTCCGCTGCGCTTTGTCAGCGTAATGGGGGGACAATCTAGGCCCCTGCCAGGCCGCCGGATGTCCCTTAAAGGTCATGCATGTACTCATGCATGATCCCGCCGTCAGGCGTGGCTGTTTTTCAGTGTCGGTCACGCAACCGGAATCGTCGGTCACGCTGAACCGGAATGCGCAGTTGACTAGATTTTCTTGATTGAGCATGGTGCATCAAGCCTGCGGGGTTGGTTTTGACTTGTTGAACAACTCGAATAATTTGGCCTTTGCCTTTTGCATTTCCTGCGCTGCTTCCAAGTCCGTTTTCTCCTTTGCCTTGGCCAGTAAATCATCAAGGCTTATGCCCGTCTTGAAGGTGACCAAACCCTTTGCATTGAGCAACTCCAGACACTCCAGCGGTGTTTTCGCATCTTCATTTTTGTAGACCTTTTTGACTTTTCCCTTGTCACTCACAATCTCTGTGGCATACATGCAGGGGCGGTGAAAATTGATCCAAGGATTGAACACCCCGACATAAAACGTGTTGATGAGTTTTGCGTACTTTTGGGGGATGTGGCTGTAGCCCATATGCTTGCGCACCACACTGGCATTCTTGCTCTCGGCCAGGGCGTTGTCGTTGCTGTGGCGCGAGCGGGATTTTGTCTGTTCTATGCGCAGTTTTTCGAGCAAATTTGCGACTTGATGATTGATGTATTCTGAGCCGTTGTCAGAGTGGAATCCCAGGATCACGAAGGGGAACTGCGCTATTATTATTTCCAACACTGGCAACAGGAATGCCTCGCTGATTCCCTCTACGCAAGCCTCCACCTGCCATTGGCTAACGGCATCCACACAAGTGATGTGGTAGACACCCTTGACACCGTCGAGATCGCCCTGATGCACGCTGTCAATGCGCACCCAGCCTGCGCGTCCTTTGGGCCTTGGTGCCTTGCGAATACCGATGGAATTGCATACCGCACGGGTCTTGGTAAATCCCTTGCGCTGAGCTTGGTAGTCGGCGCTTTTACGCAGGTTGTACAAGTGCGAAACGGACAGGTTTGCCAGACGCACATAATCCTGATCGCCATACACTTTGCACGCACGTTGAAAGAGGTGAACAATGGCTGCTCCGCACACGTCTTCGTTGGCTCGATCCAATCTGCACAAGTAGCTCAATATCACGCGCTGTGTACTTGCGTGCAAAGGGTTCCTTGGGCGCTCGGTAACGCTTGAGCAGAGGCGTCGTTGCCAGACGGTTGGCATGCCAGCGTTTGACCAGTCGGGTGACTTGAGCGCGGCTGTAACCGGTGGTGCGCCGCAGATAAGCCAGTATTACACCGCGCTCGGCTTTGCTTCTCTTTGCACCCTCAAAACGCTTGAGCACATTGCTGATGTGCTCGTAGCGTTCTTCGTCCGACTGCTCTGCTGCAGCGCTGAATTTAACCTCAGCAGTAGCGTCCAGAAATTCCTGTAATTGCGCAATCGTGCGCAGCTTTGTTTCGTTCATGTTGATCACCATCCGGTAGATGATCAAACCAAAACAGTAAGTAAATCCACTCCTTCAGGCTCATTCCTCGTTGGAAATACGCACCTCGTTCAGGCTCACACCTCATTGGACAAGGCTGCGCCAGAAAGAGCCTGAGACGCAAATCACCATTGCGCCCGACCGTGGCAAAGAGGACGACGCAAAAAAGATAGCGGCTGAGTTCAATTGTGCTGTGGCCTGCCTGCCCGAGTCTGAGCCGAACAATTTCGACATTAACGATTTGTTTTGTCGCGATGGCTTCGACGTTCTGGCCGCGCTGCTGGAAGGTGCGACCATGCCGCCCGTGAGTTACCCGGTGTCGGTGGCATTCGCTGACGAACTGCCCGACCACTACGACCCGCCTGATGAGCTGGTGGAAGGTGTTTTAACCTCGGGCGACGGTTCTGTTTTGTACGGTGACTCGAACAGCGGTAAAACCTTTCTGGTAATCGACATGGCCGCAAGCGTGGCCCGTGGCGTGCCGTGGATGGGCAAACGCACCGAGTCGGGCATGGTGGTGTACCTGGCCGCCGAATCACCCGCTTCGGTACGTGGCCGCCTACAAGCCTACCAAAAGCACCACAATTGCAAGGTGCCGAACTTCGCCATTGTGCAAAGCCCGATTGACCTGTTCGACGGTGACGCGGACACAAACCGGGTTATCACGTTGGTTCAGCAACTGGAGCGCCAGCGAGGGCAAAAGGTGCGTTTGATTGTGGGCGACACGTTGGCCCGGTTGAGCGCTGGTGCAAATGAAAACGCCGGGCAGGACATGGGCCTGGTGGTGCGCCGCTTCGACAGAATCCGCACCGAGTGCAAAGCGCATTTTCTGCTGATTCACCATTCCGGCAAAGCTGCTGCCGCTGGTGCGCGTGGCTGGAGCGGCATTCGTGCTGCCGTGGACACCGAGATTGAAATCAGCGATTCACCTGCCGGGCGCTGCGTGGAGATAACCAAACAGCGCGACCTGGCCAGCAAGGGTGAACGTATCGGGTTCAGGCTGGACGTGGTGACGCTGGGGCATACCAAGTGGGGCAGTCCTGCGACAAGCTGCGTGGTGACTGCTGCCGATGCGCCAGTGAAGCAACAGGGGAAACGCCTGAGCGAATGTGACGGGGCAGTTTTAGAGTTTCTGGTGGCCCACAAAATCGGAATCAAAAAACGTGACGTGGTGACGCACTTTGAAGGCAGGTACGAAAAGGGGCCGATATACCGCGCCATGAAGTCACTGGTTACAGCCGCTGCTATTCATGAAGCCGCTGGCATGGTTTGCGCTGCCGGGGTAGCCAAATGAGCCGGGTACAGATAGGTACAGATAGGTACACGTACCCCGTTGTACCCACACCCAAAAAGGTACAGATAGGTACAACACCCTTTAGGGGTGTACCTTTTGTACCTGGGTTAAAACTGGATGCAAGGAGCCAATGCAATGACTGAGAAATCATTCTCTGGTGCACCAGACCTGTTCGGCATGGAAGCGCCCACCAAGCGCACAAACAGCAAGCCCGAGGCCGCTGCACTGTGCGAGGTGTTGAAGGCACTCAAGGCACACCCTGCCGTTGTCTGGTGCGAACGGATGAACAGCGGGGCCGCCCGTGTCGGTGGCCGTTTCGTTCGGTTTGGCTTCGTGGGTTGCCCTGATGTGCTGGGCATGTTGCGTGATGGCCGCCTGCTGGGTGTTGAAGTGAAAGCGCCCAAGGGAAAGCTGAGGCCAGAACAAGCTGTGTTTCTTGAGCGTGTTCGGGCTGGTGGTGGCGTGGCTTTCGTGGCGCGTGACTGCCGGGATGTGATGCAGGCATTGGGGCCGCTGTGATGCTGGGTGATGCGCTGCTATCAATCATGCGCCTGCGACGCAACCACGGCCATCCTAGTGTGTGCCTGACCCATAGGGGACGGGCGCATCTTTACAACCTCATGCCACCAAGACCGGATGTTCCGCTTCAAACAATCGCTAACACCCAACTTGTCGGTAAAACCGTTGTGTGCGCGCGCGAGGCCGGGGGCCGTGTAAATCTCTGGCGAAAGGTTCTGAGGAAACCGTATGTTCAGCCTTTTTTTTACATCCGCAAAACCAGAATATCATGGCGGGGCTAGGCTAATCCCTACAGCACCGACCAGCCCAGACCGAGGGTTCCATCCTGTTTGCACAGCCGCGAATTAGCAATAGGGGGTCAAAGCCATTCCCAGAAAAAATATCTCAACTCGCGGGTGTGCGTAAAGAGAGGGACTATCGGTCTATCCAGCGTGAAGTGCCAAGGATGGCGATAGCCCCTACCCTTCTGGGCCGGGGGCCGGTCTAGTCTTTGGCGCTTTGCAGGACATAGACCGGATGTCCCCCTCTTTGCACACACCCGCGAGTTGAGGAAATTTTTCTGGAACGGGGGGAGGGCGATTCTTTGGGACTTCGCCATCCCGTAGACCGCACGTTTTCGCATGCGCGGAAAAAAAAACCCATAGAAGAACAATCAAGATGCCGAACGACCGTAAAACAGGCTGGGGAGGTGCCCGCCGTGGCGCTGGCCGCAAGCAAGGCACGCTCAACCCGCGCACCATTGCCCGCAATGAAGCCGCCCGGCTGCTGCCGTACTGTGCTGACCCATTGGAATGGCTGATGGCGCTTATGGGTGATGACCGGCAAGACCTGAGACTAAGGATTGACGCTGCCCGCGCCTTAATGCCATACGTTCATGCCAAGCTGTGACCAAGCGCCCACCAAGACCGACCCAGCCTTACCCTCTGGGTTTTTCGCCCGATGCAACCACGATTGCACCAACGAGGCAACAGACCGTTGTAAAAGTGCAAAACCGCTGAATGGTGGCATTCGCTGGCGCTGGCTACATGGTGCAAAACTGTGTACCGCTGGCGGCATAGCGCAGGTATGAGCACCAGAAACAAAAAAGCCCAACCTTGTGAGCTGGGCTAAGTTGTTGATTTATATGGTGGCCTGGGACGGAATCGAACCATCGACACAAGGATTTTCAGTCCTCTGCTCTACCAACTGAGCTACCGGGCCTAATATCTCCGCATTGTAACTGATGTTACTCACGGTTCGCTGATTGAGAAAAATTACCCGCGCAGCCGTATGGTATGCTGCTGCGCCTTCTACGTGGCGCAGAGACTTGATTCAACCCGCCATCACCACATTGGTCAAGGGCGAGCAGCGATGTTCGCCTTTTTTATTATTTCATGGAGAGTAAAGCACATGTTCGATTTTGTTCGCAAGCACACGAAGGTGATGATGAGCCTGATGTTCTTGCTGATCATTCCAGCATTTGTACTGGTAGGCGTGGATGGTTTCAGGCGCATCGGTGGCACTGGCGCAACCGTGGCTAAAATTGGCAGCCACAGCATCACCGAAAGTGAATGGGATGCAGCCCATAAACAAAATGTGGACCGTCTGCGCGCCTCGAATCCCAACGTGGATGGCAAACGGCTAGACTCTCCGGAAGCACGCTATGCCTCGCTAGAGCGGTTGGTGCGTGATCGCGTTCTGTCCGATGCCGCCAACGATGCGCACTTCAACACCACGGATGCGCGTCTGGCACGTGAATTGCAGGAGGATCGGATCATCTCTTCCTTGAAAAAACCCGATGGAACGTTTGACATCGAGCGATACCGCCAGCTCGCTGCCAGTCAGGGCTTCACACCAGAGGGTTTTGAACGCCGAGTGCGCAATGATTTGATACTACGGCAAGTCGAAGCAGGCATCGCGCCAACCGCATTTATGCCTGTGGCCTTATCGGATGTTGCTTTTAATGCATATTTCGAACGGCGGGAAGTGCAAATCAGCCGCTTCAATGCCAGCGATTACGCCAGCAAAGTCAGCTTGACCGATGCGGAAGTCGATGCTTTTTATCAATCCAATCAGACTCTCTTTCAAGTTCCGGAGAGTGCAGATGTCGAGTATGTGGTGCTGGACATGGATGCCGTGAAGAAAACCATCACACTCAACGAAGCCGATCTGAAAACGTACTACGAACAAAACGCCATGCGCCTGAGTGGCAAGGAAGAGCGCAAAGCTAGCCACATCCTGATTAACGCACCCAAGGATATGGCCGAAGCGGATCGAACCAAGGCACGTGAACGCGCCGAAACGCTATTGGCCCAGGTGCGCAAATCTCCTGAATCCTTCGCCGACGTGGCACGCAAGAATTCGCAGGATACGGGTTCCGCCGTGAACGGTGGCGATCTCGGTTTCTTCTCACGGGGCGCCATGGTCAAACCTTTTGAAGAGGCTGTGTTTACCCTGAAAAAGGGCGAAATCAGCAACGTGGTGGTATCCGATTTTGGTTTCCATATCATTTTGCTCACCGACATCAAGGCTCCCAGGCAACGTAGTTTCGAAGAGTTGCGCCCGTCCATCGAAGCAGATCTCAAGTCACAACAAGCGCAGGGGAAATTTGCCGAGGCCGCCGAAGCCTTTACCAATGGCGTGTACGAGCAATCGGACAGTTTGAAACCTGTCGCCGAGCGGATGAAACTCGAGATTAAAACGGCAACCAAACTTGGACGTCAACCAACGCCTGGAGCAACTGGGGTACTGGCCAACCCCAAGCTGCTCTCGGCACTCTTTAGCCCGGAGTCGATTGACAAAAAACGCAATACCGAGGCCATTGAAGTGGCTGTTAACCAGTTGGCCGCTGCCCGCATTACCCAATACACGCCGGCCTCCACGCAACCACTGGCAGAGGTTCGCTCCAAAGTACGCACGATGCTGATAGCCAATCGCAGTGCTGAATTGGCCAAGAAGGAAGGACAGGAAAAACTTGCTGCCTGGAAACAAACACCGCCTGAAAACGCCCCCCCGCCATTGACACTTTCCCGCGATGCAAGCCAGAATGTTCCCGGCACGATACTGGAAGCTGCATTGCATGCAGATACCAGCAAGCTGCCTGCCTGGGCTGGTGTTGATCTTGGCACAAATGGTTATGCCGTTGTGCGCATCAACAAGGTGCTCCCACGCAATCCTGCCCCCCCGAAAGCCGTAGAACAAGAACGCAAGCAGTATGTCCAATGGATGGCCGATGCCGAAGCCCAGGCGTATTACCAGTTACTCAACGAGCGCTTCAAGGTGCAAATCAAGGTGCCGCGTCCTAAACCTTCCGCGCTGGACTCGCTGGCGGCAGCGCTTGACTAGCGTATAAGGCTGGCTTAGGGTACGTGCTGCGGTTGGCCTCTTCCAAGCCATGTCCATGGAAACGCACCCGCTCCTCAAAACCGCCAGCGTGCTTTGCACCACGGTGCTCCTGTGCGCATGCGCTTCCCTGCTACCCCAGGCCCGCACGGAATCTCCCGCCTTTCAAAGCTTTGAGGCTGCGCGCCAGGCAATCGAGTCGCTGATCCCCCAAACAAGCAACATTGCCACGTTGACAGAAAAGGGACTGACCCCAACCAGCCAGCCCAATACCGTCATCCTCACCCATGCCGATGTGGTACGAAAAATGGTCAGTGGCAATGTACTGGATCGCAAGGATCTCGACCCCGGTATCGTCACCTGTTTACAAGCACGTGATGCCTGCCGGGGGTGGGAATTGAACGTGGCCAACATCTCCAAAGCCCGCACTGGCAACTTTTTTGCCGATTTTTTGAATTTCAAACGCCGCATAGAAACCACCGGTTGGCGTTTCAATGCCATGATTCTCCTAGTTGATGATGTCGTTGTGTACCGGGGTTGGGGCGGACAACCCGTTATCAACGAAGTGGAAATCCAGACCAACCCGCTAGGGCCCTTGCAGGACATGGGGCCGGCAGTGGTAACCAGCGGACGTTAGAAAAATTAGAGGAATTAGAGAAACTACCTGCCATCCCCGATTGCTGAAGCGGCAAGCTGACTGCCGCCCAGTTTAGCCACGGTCCAGCGCAGCAAATCTTGCCACATTTGGCGTATCTCGTTATCTGCGGGAGTGCGCGAGGCATCGGGCAACTCAATGGTCACAACCGGAACACCCTTGTGAACACCACCATAATTACCCAGTGAACCAGGATAAACACCTACCTGGTCCAGATACAAACGCCCCAAGCGTTTAGGTGGCATGGGCGGGCCATCAAAATCCAGCAAGGCATACGGGGCGTGCACACTGACAATCAGGTGGGGCTTGAAACTGTTCATTTGTTCCAGCAAAAAACGTGTTTCAGGCTCCGACAAGGGCTTTGTTCCGGGCCAGCGGCGCGGGTCGCGTCCGGTACGGGTTTCCCAATAAACGCGGGCGTCACGCTCCCAATTGGGGGTGGGGAAGTTGCGATTCAAATCCACGCCACGGGCATTGACCCGCTTGGCAGGGTGCGCAAACAAGCCATCGGGGTTGAGGGACGGAATAAAGCGCCAGTCAATCGGCAAACCCAGGCCGATTACAGGTTCTTGTGCAAGGGCAATCCAGTGGAAAACCAGGGAACTCGATGACATTTCATCGCCGTGGATGCCTCCCAATACCAGCACCCGCAACTGCGCACCGCTGGCTCTAATGTCCCGCCCCCAGATAGTGCGTCCTAAAACAGAACGGGCGTGCGTATCCTGCAGCTTGGCTGCTTCACACAAATCGGGTTTTACATTGGGTATTTTTGCGGCGAAATCACCACAAACCCTCGTGGGACTTGCGTAAGAAGCTATACAAAATATAGCATTCACCAAGAATGTCGACAATCGCAAATTCATCTCTGGATTGTAAAACGCCCAAGCGCGAACGCGGGAAGTTTCCACGTTTTGTGCGTTATTGCGTTAGCATGACAGACTACGCACCTGAAAAATCCTATGAGCAAAGCTTTCACCAAAGAAACAGATGATGCCAACGATGATCCACAACTACCACCGCTGCCAGCGGGTGGAAAAAATTACATCACGCCACAGGGTTACGCACGTTTGCGTGTCGAGTTGCTGGATCTGATCGACAACGAACGACCCAAGGTCGTGGAAGTGGTGCACTGGGCTGCCAGCAATGGTGACCGTTCGGAAAATGGCGACTACCTGTATGGAAAAAAGCGCTTGCGTGAGATTGATCGCCGTATCCGTTTTCTGACACAACGCCTGGAAATTGCCGAAATCACCACCCCATCACTGCATTTTGGCAACGACCAGATTTTCTTCGGTGCCACCGTAACCTATGCAAACACCCTGGGAGAGGAACGCACCATCACCATTACAGGTATTGACGAAGCCAATAGTGCCCAGGGCGAAGTAAGCTGGATTGCGCCGATTGCACGCACCTTGCTCAAGGCCCGCGTGGGCGATGTGCTCAAGCTGGTCATGCCGGACCGAATAGACGAAATCGAAGTGCTTGACGTGCGCTATCCGGCGCCCTGAATCAAAAGAGCCAAGAACGAATCAGGATGAATTGCTGCGCACCGCACGCAGCACCGAGGGTGTGCGACCAAGATTGCGCAGAGCTGATTCCAGATGGTGCGTATCGCGCACGGTGACCAAAAAGTGCAAATCGGTATCTTCCAGCGCCGCGCCCTGCCCCATGTCAATGTGGATGATATCGGCTTCAGCTGCAGACAAGGTGGCCGCCACCTTGGCCAGGATTCCCTTGGCATTGCTGACGGTCACAACCACGCCGGCTTCAAACACCCGCACCGGATGGTCGGCCCAGACGACACCAATAAAACGCTCCGCATCCCGGTTCAACAACCTCTTGGCGATGGAGCAAACATCGCGGTGTACGACCAAACCTTCACCACGCCCAAGATAACCCACAATGGAGTCTCCTGGGATCGGACGACAGCATTGTGCGAATTTTACGGAAGCATTTTCGCTACCATCCAGCGTAATCAGACCACGGGATGCGGTTTCGTGGGCCGTGAAACGTTCACGGGTTAATAACAACGCATTGGGACGCTCACCTTTTTCAGCTAGCAGATACACCAGCCGTTTGGCCACGATATTGGCAATGCGTTTACCCAGTCCAATGTCGGTCAGTAGTTCCTGGCGGTTTTTGCTACCCGTAAAACGTAACAATTTCTCCCAGATGGGTTCGTATTCGAGTGCATCATTCGGAAAATTCTCTATACCCTCGGCACGCAAGGCCTGAATCAACAGACGCTCACCCAGGTCCTCGGACTCTGTTTGAGCTAAAGTTTTGAGCTGGTGGCGAATTTTTGAGCGCGCCCGCCCGGTGCGCACAAAATCCAGCCAGACCGGATTAGGCGTGGCTACAGGCGCAGTTACCACCTCGACCATATCGCCGCTTTTGAGTTCGGTTCGCAAGGGCACTTGTTCGCCATTGATGCGCGCAGCGGTCGTGCGATCACCCACACTGCTGTGAATGGCATAGGCAAAATCAACTACGGTCGCACCCTTGGGCAAAGCCATGATCTGGCTCTTGGGCGTGAACACGTACACGGCATCCGGAAACAAATCGACCTTCACATGGTCCCAGAACTCGGCGGAATCCCGGGTTTCGTACTGAATATCGAGCAAAGACTGCAGCCATTTGGTATCCGGTCGATCCAGGGACGTAGCGCCACGCTTGTTGACCTTGTAGAGCCAATGCGCGGCCACGCCCGACTCAGCCACCACGTGCATGGACTCGGTACGCATCTGAAACTCGATGTTGACACCCGCAGGCCCGACCAGGGTGGTGTGTAGTGACTGGTAACCATTGGGTTTGGCAATGGCAATATGGTCCTTGAAGCGGCCAGGAAGAGGCTTGTAAAGCTGGTGCAGGATACCCAGTGCGGTGTAACAGTCAATCGCCTTGGGGACAATCAGGCGAAAACCGTAAATATCGGTCACCTGCGCGAAGCTGAGGTGCTTGTCATTCATCTTTTTGTAGATGGAATAGAGCGACTTTTCGCGCCCGGCAATGCGCACCGTCATGCCCGCTGTGGCAAAGGCAGCTTCCACCTCATGTTGTACTTTTTTAATCAGGTCACGTCGCCGACTGCGCGCCTTCGCCACAGCCTTGGCCAAAATTCCGTAACGCCACGGGCGCAGGTGGCGAAAGGACAAATCCTGCAATTCCCGAAAGGTCTGATTCAGGCCCAGACGGTGGGCAATAGGTGCATAAATATCCAGTGTCTCGGAGGCAATGCGGTGCCATTTTTCGCGCGGCACATCCGACAAGGTGCGCATGTTGTGCGAGCGGTCTGCGAGTTTGATGAGAATGACACGCACGTCGCGGGCCATGGCCAACAACATCTTGCGAAACGATTCGGCCTGACTTTCTTCACGTGTGGTGAAATGCAGGCGATCAAGCTTGGTCAAACCATCCACCAGGTCGGCTACCGGAGTGCCGAACTTTTCGACCAGTTCGGCCTTGGTCACACCACAATCTTCCAATGCATCGTGCAAGAGCGCTGCCATCATGGCCTGGGCATCGAGCTTCCAGTCGGCACACAAGGTGGCCACAGCAATCGGGTGCGTGATGTAAGGTTCGCCATTGTTGCGTAACTGCCCCAGATGCGCCTGGTCAGCAAAGCGATACGCCTGGCGCACATGCTCAATGTCCGAACGCGACAGGTAGTCGAGTTTTGCAATCAGACCCGCGATACTGGCCGCTGCCGCAGTGGCAGCAGCGCTGGAGGCAGCGTCAGCCGCACCCTTGTCTGGCGCCGTTGTGCCTTGTTGTCGCCAAAGTTTGAATGATGTCCACATACCTCAAATGTAGCCCCAAGCCACAATTTTTGCAGCAGGACAGGCGAATCAAACAAACCCCCAGGAGCCAATCTGACTCAAATCAGCCACAACTCAAAGAGGAACCTTCCTGAGCATCTCGATGCCAATCTTGCCTGCCGCTATTTCACGCAAAGCGGTAACGCCTTCCTTGTTTTTGCTCTCGATTTTTGGCGTATGCCCCTGCTTGAGCATACGGGCACGGTAGGTTGCGGCAAGAACCAGTTGAAACCGGTTGGGGATCTTTTGCAAACAGTCTTCTACGGTAATACGGGCCATGGAATTCTCTGGTGCGGTGGATAATGGGGCGCTGGAATCGGATCAGACAAGGCGCAAGGCTTTGAATGTGTCAGCATGGGAACTGCGCTGCGCTGCAAGCGTCAACCGCCGGGAATGGACAATCGATCTCAAATCGAAAAGCGCAGACTCGAACAGCTCGTTGATTATAACGAAGTCAAACTGCCCGACATGCGCCATTTCGACGGCGGCATTGTGCAAGCGCGTGGCAATCACATCGGCGCTGTCCTCGCCGCGATGCTCCAGCCGGGCGCGCAACGCTTCCCAGCTTGGCGGCAGGATGAAAATCAAAACGGCACTGGCAAAGATGCCCCTGATTTGAGCTGCACCCTGGTAATCGATTTCCAGAATGACATCCACCCCTTGCGCCATGCGTTCCTCTATGGCTTTTCTGGAAGTACCATAACGGTGGTTGTGCACCTGCGCCCACTCGACAAATGCATCCGCCGCAACCATTGCATCGAATTCTTGCGCGGATACAAAAAAATACTCGCAACCATGCTGTTCCTGCCCCCGAGGAGCACGGGTGGTATGCGACACCGAAAGCTGTACACGCGAATCAAGTGCCAACAAGGCACTAACCAGACTGGATTTTCCAGCCCCGCTGGGGGCAGCAACAACAAACAAGTTTCCGGTGTAATCCATGGCAATGACTTCCTAGCGATTGGGCGCAAAACGCGCCATTTTATGTTCTGCACTTAGTCGGGCAGTGGATTATGGCGGCTGAGGTAAATAGCGTTCAGTTTGGCGCGGATGGGCTGTGGTTCGTATAGTCTTCAGGGAGGCTTGTGCCGACCTGGGTTCCAATTACTGATGGAAAATACGAACTATCTGTTGTACCGGATTTTTGCTCTTGGGTAACTCGGTACACTAGCGTGGTCGGGTCTTCGTGTCCTGTACAACGGCGTCTAGTCCACCCGCATCGCATTTGTGTGCAAGTGTTGTGTTTGTTGAGCGAAACACTTTTCTCTCAATACAACCATCCACTCGTGAATCGACTAAATGCCAGGCTACCAGGTTAAACAGGAGACCCACTTATTGGGCACTTCAAGTTTTGAAATCCGCTCATTGCTAGATCGTCAGCAGTATGCCGATCCGGATGGTGCAGCGTTAGCTGCGGGAATTTCATCTGCTTCTTGGCCACTGTTTGGTGTGATATGGCCTTCCGCTCGCGTGCTGGCCAATGCCATGCAGACCTACGACCTCGTAGGCAAACGCATTCTGGAAATTGGCTGCGGACTCGCACTTGCCAGCTTGGTGATTCACCGACGCCTGGGCGATATAACAGCCAGCGACTGCCACCCTTTGACCAAGGTTTTCCTCGAAGAAAATCTGCGCCTCAATGCCTTGCCGCGCATGAAATACCAGGCTGCTCATTGGGGTCGGGAGAATTTGTCACTTGGCAAGTTCGACCTGATCATTGCCAGTGATGTCTTGTATGAGCGAGATATGCCTGAAACCCTTTCACGCTTTATTGATTGTCACTCCAGTAATCGGGTCGACATCATCGTGCTGGACCCTGATCGAGGCAACCGTAGTAGCTTTTGTCGAAATATGGTCGACTTAGGCTATGCGCCGGACATACAGCGTGCGAACACCCTGCAAAGCACTGGTAAAGCCTATCGCGGACATTTCCTGAACTTCAGTCGGGGATTGATTTGATCGTGGAATAGAATCTGATCGTTTTTTCGGACGAACGCGCCCATGGAGACACCCCATTGAACGATGAACAATTGCAATCTGAATTGGATACCCTGATAGCTACTCAAGCAGGGCTTATGGCAATCGTGGGTTCACTCATGGCCACGCATCCAGAGTACGAAAAGTTCCAGCTTCACCTGACAGGGCTGTTGGAAGTGCTGCTGACCGGTGAAGCCGGAAAAACTTTCACACAAAAGCAGCGCCAGGAAGCTCGGGAATTTGTCGAAACCCTTCAGCATCTGAATAAAGCGCCTGAAAAGATAGAGCCGCTTGAGGGTATAGCCAAATTGCGCAAGAAGGCGCCGTCGGACGAAAACCCGCTGGGTGCAGGTAAATTCAAAGCATAGACGCCTACACCTTCGTATCCAGAAGCACTCCGACCATTTGGTCGCTTTTCTTGAAAACTGTCAGATTCGCGAGGAACGAATTTTTGGCCTGGAGCTGAGCCGCGAGATCAGTTTCAAGTTCTGCGCCTTCAGCGTAAGCCCTGCGATCAGACGCCGATACACCACCTTCTGCTTGTGCTGCTTGCATCACTTCCTGGCGACGAAAACCTGCGGTGCTCGCATTGGCAACGTTGTTTGCACTGGAACTTAAACGCATCTGGGCGGCTTGCATGCCCGATGCGGCTATGGATGGCGTTGAGTTCATAAATAATTCCAATCCGGTTATGCGTTTATCTCGGTCATTTCTCACACAATGTTAGGGCAATTTTCTGGACTGTCTGGTTACTGAATGTTATATGGGGGTGGGTAAGGATATGGCGCAAACGGGTAGAACCGGGGGATTCCCGGATAAATTCGCAAATGACCTAGCCGCGCAACGGTTTCAAATGTTGGAGGATCTAGCAAAGGAATTGGCGGGCCCAGTGCTGTTTCCAACTTGTTTTGACGTAGCAGCCCGCATCCGCAAAGTGACCAACGATCCTGACTCTACGCTGGAGCAGGTGGCTACAGTGGTGCAGGCCGATCCACTAATCAGTAGCAAATTGATGCTATTGGCAAACTCCGCAGTTAACGCAGCCAGTCAGCCGGCGCGTGAAGTCGGCACTGCCATTGCGCGTCTGGGCTTGACCGTGGTGCGTTCAACCAGCCTTACGTTGGCCATGCGTCAAATGCTGCTGCTCAAGAATATGGTGAATTTTGCGGACATGACGCACCAGTTATGGGAGCATTCGCTGTTGACAGCATCAGCATGCAAAGTGGTGGCACAGCGCATGACACGACTTGATCCGAATGAAGCCTATTTCACCGGAATGGTACATGACCTGGGAGCATTCTATATGGTATATCGTGCTACGCAGTACCCGGAATTGGTGGCAAGGCCGCAAAGCCTCAAGCACTTGGTGGTGCAATGGCACGAAAGTGTTGGAATGACCTTGCTTGATGCGCTCGGACTCCCGGAAGACATAGTGGAAGCCACACGCGATCACGATTGCCAGCGTGCAATACCGGATGTGCCCCACAGTTTGCAAGATGTGCTGTATGTGAGCAACATCTTTGCCGGAGCCTATTTTGAGTGGCTGTACCATGACGTGGACCGAGCAACGATAGAGCGGTACGCGCTTGGACCGCGATATCTGGAGCTAGATGATGAAATCAGGGAGCATGCACAATCCATGGCTCGGACGTTTGGCGTTGATCGCACCTAGGTTCAGGCTGTCGTGCATCCAAAGGCCATTCAGATGATGGTTCGAAGCCTTCCCATTCCGATAATCAACACCGCAGGGTGCACTGGGTGCGGTCGCTGTGTTGGTGCCTGTCCATTACACCTGCTCAGCCTTGAGGCAAAGAACTGGGTGAAATCAGCTGTGATCCACGGTGTCGAAAAATGCACTGGCTGCGGCAAGTGCAAAACAATCTGCCCCTTCAATGCCATCCAGATGCGTCGGTATGTCAACGACTCCCACTAGTGTTTACTTCATCACCGCAGTGCTTGCACCAGTGCATCCATATCGTCTTGCGTGTTGTAGCCCTGTACCGAGAGCCGTACGAACAGGCGGTTCTGGTGCACGGTAACCGGGATTTCAATGCAATGTTCGTTCAGTAAGCGCTTGCCCAGAACCTGTGCATCCATCGGTGGAACGGGTATCACAACCATTTGACCAAAGTCCGCGTCACTGGACACCGGCGCAAGGCCGGTGTGGGCGCACACACGCTCCAAAGTATCAGCGGCTAACGCGTGGCAGCGCTGTCGCACCTGAGCCCAGTTGTGGCGTTGCTGGAAGGAGATGGCAGCGGGAATGCTCAAGTAGGCGGCAATATCACGCGTACCCTGCCATTGCAGACGGCGTTCCAGCATGGTGGTCCCGGTATAAGCTGCGTGTCCGTTATCCACCGGGGTGTAACCCCAACTGATGACAGGTGCCTGCAGCAGATGGTGGTGTTCGGCGCGAGCGTGCAAAAAGGCCGATCCTTTGGGGGCACACAGCCATTTGTGGCAGTTCCCGGTGTAAAAATCCGCGCCCAGGGCATCCAGGTTCAGGGGGATGTGACCTGATGCATGGGCGCCGTCAATGATTGTCAGAATACCGGCGGTGCGGGCACGCCGAATCACGTCAGTAATCGGAAAGATCAACGCTGTTCCCGAGGTGATATGGCTCAGAAAAAGCACCCGCGTGCGCTGTGTGACGCCATCCAGGACTCTTGAAGCAAATTCATCCGCACAAAACGGCAGCGGGATGTCGACGGGTACTATCCGTGTACCTGTGTGCTGGCATACATGGGCCCAGGTGGCATTGCAGGCACCGTATTCGTGGTTGGTGGTCAGGATTTCATCGCCGGGTTCCAGCGCCAGGGAGCGTGCCACGATGTTGACCCCGGTCGTAGCGTTGGGCAAAAAAATCAGATCGCGCGCCTGCACGCCCAGGTACTGGGCCAGCACGGCGCGAGCCTCTGCCAGCAGTGCGCCGGAACGCCGCCCTAAAAAGTCCACTGGATTGCGTTCAAGTTCGCGCTGCCAGTGTTGGTAATCGGCAAACACCTCGGACGGGCAAGCGCCGAATGAGCCATGGTTCAGGAATACTACAGCGGGATCGAGCAAAAAGAGTCTTTTCATGGTTCGCTACGCGCCGAACAACATGTGTTTGTAGGTGTGTGCGTTGTGCTGTCGGGTCGGGTGGGCGCATTTGCATTGTGGCACCAATTTGACTACTCTTACCGGTATCTGCCGGGCGTTTCCGGTAGCAAAAGGAGGTTGTATGACTGGCTATCCTTTGGTCGAGCAGGACGGATTTTGCGCATCCGTATCGACACAGAAAAAACCGACCTGCCGCTGGGTTTCCTGGGTGAGTTGGGAGCGTGACCGCTATTTCGCGCACTTGCACCCGCATGTTGCGCAGACACAGCAGGTTCCCAATGACTATCCCAACGAGGAAGCGGCTCTGGCAGCGGCTTACCAGTTCGCACGCGAACGCATCACCACTTTATCGCAGGATGCGTCTTTGCGATAGGTAAGAAAATTGGCGTGTTTTACAACTCAATGAATGGTCAGCTCGGTAGCGTTACTTACCGGCACTTTCTTTGCCAGTTTCAAGTTCAGTACGCCATTTTCCAGGGTGGCTTCACTCAAGCTGGTGTCGATTTCCTGAGGCAGCTCATAGGCCACACTGTACTTGCGGCTAGCGCCTTGTTTGCTGGCAATAGTCACTACTGCACCCTCAACCGCGATACTAAGCTGGTCTTTGGCGATGCCGGGCAAATCCAGTGACAGCATGAATGCCGCATCATCCTGTGTGTAAGAGCAACTGCGGCTACTGGTCGAGCGCAGGGCTTCATCCATAAAACGCTCCAGCGTACGACCCGACTGGGCATAGGCTTGGCGGCGAATCAAAGGCTGGGTGGTCGTGGCAAAAAACATGGTATGAGTCCTTGTACATTGCGCGGCCCTCACAGCGAGCGCCGCATGTACCCAAGCTGAGCCTCTTTTCATTTATTTCAAGATATTTTTCCCAGTGAATATTTTTGCGTATCAAGTGTTGAAAATCATGTCCTGCAGCACTATTTGCACTTACCTTTCGGGACTGCCCGCCTTGGTCAGGTTGCCCACGCGCACGCCCAGCAAACGCAGGCGTTGCTCCAAGGAAACCCGCCTGAGGCACAGCCGGGCGGTGCGGCGAATGGTTTGGGTGTTGTCGGTGTAGGTGGGCAGGGTCTGGTCGCGGGTCACGCTTTTGAAGTCGTCGTAGCGAAGCTTGATGCCGATGGTTTTGCCCACATAACCCTTACGCTGCAAGTCAGCGGACACTTTCTCGCACAACTCGGTAAGAATGCGTGTCAACTGGGCCTTGTCGCGTACGGCGTGCAGGTCTCGCTCAAAAGAAGTTTCGCGGCTGACGGATACTGGCTCGCTTTCCAGCACGATGGGACGTTCATCACGACCATTGGCGGCATCATGTAGCCAGGCGCCGGTTTTTTGACCAAAATGGTCAATCAACCACTGCAGATCCTGGGCCGCAAGCTGGCCGATGGTTTCGATACCGTATTTTTTAAGCTTTTCTTCCGCCTTGGGGCCGATACCATTGATTTTGCGGCAGGCCAGTGGCCAGATTCCCTCTTGCACATCGGTTTCATAAACAATGGCAATACCGTTGGGTTTATTGAACTCACTGGCCATTTTTGCCAGCAGCTTGTTGGGCGCGACACCAACCGAGCAGGTCAGGCCGGTAGCATCAAAGATGGCTTTTTGAATCAAGCGAGCCAGTACCCGCCCGCCTTCGCGTTGACCACCATGCACGTGGGAGAAGTCGATGTAGACCTCGTCAATGCCACGGTCCTCCATCAGCGGCGCAATGTCCAGAATAATGGCCTTGAATGCGTGTGAATACTTGCGGTATTCATTGAAATCGACCGGCAGCAAGATGGCTTGCGGGCACAGTTTGGCGGCTTTCATCAGACCCAGGGCCGAACCCACGCCAAACTGGCGGGCGGCGTAGGTGGCGGTGGTGACAACACCACGTCCGGTGTAGTCCGCCAGTCGGGGGAATGCCTTCAATGGAATACGACTTAGGGTAAGTTCTTCACCGATCTTTCGCAGCGTTTCATCTTCGGTTCTGCGTGCGCCACCAATTACCACCGGCAGGTCTTTGAGCTGCGGGTAACGCAACAATTCGACCGATGCATAGAAAGCGTCCATATCCAGGTGGGCAATGCGGCGCGTCATAATTATTTCAAGCTCCCGCAATCCACACCGCCGGTCATGCGCACCTTGATTGGCGTGGTGGTTTCTTCAGGATGCTTAGTCCACACAGGCTCTGATACGTTGCACGTCCAGGTCTTGCCTCCCGCTGTCAGGGTGAGAGCATAACTTTCGTGGCGCGAGCCCAGACGTTCTGCACCCAACGTAACCATCGGACCCATGGTTCCAACGGTGTTACTCAACCGACCAACGCCAGGCCACATCGGAACCAGTGAATCCTGCGAACTGGCTTTCACTGTACGGTAAGTCTGCCATCGGTTTATCTGAAAATGGCAAAGATAATCATAGACCGGCTCGCTGCGGTAGCGTGGTGAACATATCCGGTTTTTCACAAAGGTCCCGTCGCCCTTGTCCTGACGTTCGTCGTGACAATCCTGGCCATCCTCCACCCTTCTGGTTGAGCGAACCTCTTTGCTTCGGGAGATGGAATAGGCATCTGCCGGGAGACTTTCACACCAGGCAGAGTCGGACACGCTGAGCATACGTTCGATCTGGATATTTCGCTCCCAGTTTCGCTGGGAAACAGTGGCCGTGGTTTCCCTGGTGGTAAAAAACATTATCCCGATGACAACCATTGCCAACGCCAAAAGTCCGAATACCCAGCGCACCCAATGCGAGCCTGGTGCTGTAGCCGCAGGTGTGGGTAGCGGAATTGATGCGTTGACGGTGTCGGCAATGATAGCCACGGGCTTGGTGCCATCCTGGCCTGCGCCGCAATTCGTACAGTGTGCCGCAGCCGCCGAATTGGGAGAGTTGCAGTAGGCGCAGCTCCAATCGGTGCCGACATACTTGTGGTTTTTGGCTTCGACTTCTTCCCCCGGTTTCGGGAAATAGCGGTGCGCAGGGTCTTGCGCTGCACCACAGGTTGGGCAATGGCGATGACTGCCCCCGAGCATGCCCCTGGTATTGCACTGGGCGCAGTCCCAGAGCATTTCGTAGAAGATTTCTTTTTCAGCCATGTTTCACCCCAAGGCCGCAAGGGCCAATATACGCCTTCCAATGAGATACACATTGAAATTCAGGTTTTACGCAATTTTTGTCCCGCTGCAACACCGCGTACAAACGCGAGCAGGTCGGGCGCGGCGGGCATTTGTGCCAGTATTTTCAGCGCCTGAGTAAAGTCGCGCATGGCACCGATGTTGGTTTGCATGGCGGTCGCTTTTTTGCGCCAGCGTTTGGCGTGCCGTTTGGGTAGCAAGGGACCCAGGGCCTCCGTACAGTAGCGTAATTGCTTGGACACAATGCGTGCGGCATGCAACACGTCCGGGTCGTCAGAATCCCGAGGAATGGCCTTCAATTGCTTGTTGAGTCGTTCCATGCGGCGTTTGGCCCACAATGTTGTGTTTGTGTTTGTGTTTGTGTTTGTGGTGGAGTCGGAAGGTGTTGTTGCTTCGGGCAGTTCCAGCCAGCGCGCAATCCGCACCAGAGCCAAACCCAGCGCGGGACTGTCCAGGGCATTGCGAACGGTCAAGCGTTGGTCGCGGGCAGTCTGAGCCAGCATGCGCTCCATCTCCCGCCATTGCTGTTGCCGGGTCAAGTCACCTGCGACGTAGGCATTGGCAAACAGGGGCAGTGTTTCGGTCAAGGCGACGTCGGTATCCCGCATGGCGCGCAGGGCATCCAGAAGGGGTGCCAGTGGTTCGCGTGCGGGCAAACCAGTCAGGACGGGTTGGTTTTTGAACAATTTGACAAGGCTTCTGAAACGCCTCCAGGCGACTCTGGCCTGGTGTACCAGTTCCGGCGCATCGGATGTGCGCATGCCCACGAGATTGGCGGTGAACTGCTGAAACATCTCGCGCAGCAGGATTTTTGCCACCTGGGCCGGTGGCATATCCGGGGTGATGGAAGGGGGCTGCGCGTACCGTGGCGCGTGCAGTGTTCCCTGCGCAGCCCGATAGCCACGCTCGGCCTTGCTCATGCCCAAGGGGATCAGGCAGAGTGAGCGGGAAATTTCTTCGGCGATGTCGAACAGATTTTCGCAAGACCCCTGGAGCAACTCAATTTCCAGTTCGCAAATCGCCTCTGCCTTGCCATCGGCGAGAACATGGCCGATGTCCAGGCAAACTTCCAGCGCACTGCCATCGCGTTTGCGCACGACCCAGCTGGTGCGATCAAAAACAGTGGTGAAACAGGGTTTGAGCGACGCAAAAATGCGGGCATCAGGGTCAAATGCCTGCCAGGGGGTAGCCATCAAGACAGCGTGGTGCAATTCACTGGCAGCAAGTTCGGTTTCCCATTCGCCGCGCTGGCTCAAGGCGGACGCATCGCTTGCTCCTATCTTCAGGGTTTGCACCCAGCGCGGATGGGATGTATCGCCGACTTGGCGCAGCCGCAGCGCCATCATGTTCTGGCGTAACAGTTGCTCGGCAGTGTCGTAATACACGTTATGTAACGTCACGGTCACGGCCCGGCGGCGGCGCAGTACAGGCACGTGCGCAAGCATGGCTGCGAGATCGCCGGGACTGCGCAGGGGCAGCGCGAATTTCAGTTCCGTCTCGGTGGGCGGGCCAGACGATGCAGACGATGGTTTGTCGGAGTGTGGCATATTCTCCGGATTATCCCGTCCTGTACAGTAGCGTGATTGCGCGCACATTCAGATAATTGAAAATAGTGAAGATAGAGCTAAAAACTGTTTCTTAAAATTTATTCAAAAATAGTTATAATTATCCGTAATGAGTAATTACCGTATCAATGAATTTGCCGCAAGAGTTGGTCGCTCGACTCAAACGATTCGTCGTTGGGAGCGTGAGGGCAAGCTGATAGCGAAGCGCCTGCCGTCGGGTCATCGGTATTTCGATGAATCGGACGTGCGTTTATTGTTGGGCGGTGCGCCAGATAAGAAAAGCATTGTGGTCTATTGCCGTGTCAGTAGTGCCGGGCAGAAAGATGATCTAGCCTCACAAATAGCGGCGATGCAAGCCTATTGCTTGGCAGGTGCGATTCCGGTTGATGAGTGGGTGCAAGAGATTGGCGGCGGGATGAATTTCAAACGCAAACGTTTCTTATCCATTATTGACCGTATCCAACGTGGCGAGATTGTGAAACTGATAGTCGCCCACAAGGACAGATTGATGCGATTTGGTTTTGATTTGTTTAGCCACATTGCTGCTGAAAACGGTTGCGAGATTGTTGTGGCTAACCAGGAATCACTGTCGCCACAACAGGAAATGGTAGAAGACTTGATGGCTATCGTTCACACCTTTAGCGGTCGGCTGCACGGAATGCGAAAGTATCACAAGGTCATCAAAGAGGATTTCCCCCAATATAAGCTGGGGCATACCCAAGAGGAGCTGCAATGAACGTCACGCGCATTCTTCAAGCGGATGTACCGAAAGGCCTTGCAGCCATTTGCAAGACCTTGGGCTTTGTCCGGGCGGATATCTGGCGGCGCTATGGAGCACTGAAAAACGTCGGTAAAAGCAATCTGGATATGCGCTCTGAAATAACTGCGGGGGAATACTACACCGGCTTGCCGGTCGATGGAACCATCCGCAACGAAACAACCAAGGACATCATCAACGATATTCTGACGTACAAAGCAGCGGCTAGGTCTTTGGTTCGTCAGGCTATCCATGCACGAACCAAAGACAAAGCCGAACAGAAGCGTCTCTACACCCTGCTGCGCGAGGATAAATGGCAAACGGACAACTTTCTACACCGTCAGATGCGCAAGCATTTCCGGCATGGAAGGTCAACGGTTGCCAACCAGTTCATCGTCCGCTCTGACAAGCAATCATCGAAAGTGGTTGATGGCCAGTTGGCTATCACAACCCGTATCGCCAAGAAGTACGGCAACGATATAACGCTAGTAACAACGTCGAATGGTAAGAACATCGATCTCACTGGCCGCAACCTGCGCATCATCGCAAAAGAGGGTCACGCCGAGATTCACTATGCTGCTGAAAAAGGCGACGGACGCGAATGTGGCACCCAGGTCATCGGCATAGACAAAGGCTACACCGAAGCGTTCACCGATTCAGACGGACAGGCGCACGGAGAGAAATTTGGCGCAGTGCTGACCGATTACAGCGATAAGACCTTTGACACAAACAAACAACGCAATAGGTTGCACGCGCTGGAAAAGAAACACCGCAGGGATGGACACATCGCCAAAGCGGATCGCATCAAGTTGCACAACCTTGGCCGCAAGAAGATAGACGCACGGCGCGAGAAAACGCAAGGTGAACTACGCAATATCGCCTTCCAAGCCGCGCACAGCGTTGTGGATAAGGCTGCTGTGGTGGTATCCGAGGACCTGACCTCGCCCATTGCGAAAAAACACCAATGGAAGAAATTTAATCGAAGGATGAGTTCCTGGGCAAAAGGCACATTGGCCGATGCCCTGGACTCGGTAAGCACGCAGCGTAAAGCCAAGCACGTCTTGGTAAATTCAGCCTACACATCGCAAATGGACTCGACCACTGGTTTGCTGCAAGGCAAGCGCATTGGCGATAAGTTTTATCGTGAAAACGGGGATGTTCTCCAGGCTGACCACAACGCTGCTTTGAACGTGTTGGCAAGACTAGGCGACAACGATATTTCTCGTTTCACTCCCTATAAGGAAGTGCGTCGAATCCTGCTCGCACGTTCTCCGGCGCAACTGAGCGTCAAGAGGCTTGAGTTGGGTGCCCATGCACATCAACCAAGTGCGGATAAATCATGTGTAGCTTTGAATAGCTTTTCGTGAACAGAAGGGTTTACCATGTCAAAGCGTAAGAAACGGCCGACAAACAAGATAAACAAGACAAACAATTCGACTGACAAGCCGGCGGAAAAGAGTGCTGGTTCACAAGTTCAGGGATTGTTTTCGCAAGCCCTGGAGTTGCATCGCAAAGGGGATTTGCCCGCTGCAAAAGCGCTGTACACGCAACTTCTCTCCATTGAGCCAAAACATGCCGATACCCTGCATCTGCTGGGCGTGCTGGTCAGCCAGGAGCGCGATTTTGTACGGGCGGCAGAGTTGATTGGTCAGGCTATCCTGTTGCAACCGCACAATGCGGCATTTCATTGCAATCTGGGTACCGTGCTTCTGGACAATCAGCAGCTTGATGCTGCCCTGGCAAGCCTGGATCGGGCCATTGCGCTGCAACCGGATTTTGCACAAGCGCATTACAACAAGGGCAATGTGCTGCGTATCCTGAACCAGCTGGAGGCAGCCGTTGCCAGTTATGGCCGCGCAATTGCATGCAAACCCGGCTTCACCCAGGCGCTTTTCAACCAGGGGAATGTGCTGGTGCAATTGCACCAGTATGCGCCAGCCGAAGAAAGTTATCTACGCGCCCTGGCCATCAACCCGAATAATGCCGAGAGCCACTACCGGCTGGGAATTGCACGCTACAAGCAAGGACGCTTCGAGCAAGCCGCGCACAGTTTCGGGCAAACCATCGCGCTGGCGCCCACGCATGCCGATGCCTATTTTGATCTTGGCAATACGTATAAACATTTGCAGCAGACGGAAGCCGCATTGGTTTGCTATGCACGTGCGCTGGAGATCCGGCCCAACCATGCGCAAGCCTATTTGAATCGCGGCATTGCACTGCATGAGCTCAAGCAACTACCCGAGGCCATTGCCTGCTACGACGCCGCCATTGCGCTCAAGTCCGATTACGCCAAAGCCCATTGGAACAAGTCTTTGGCCTTGCTGACGTTGGGCGATTATGCGCGTGGTTGGCGGATGTATGGCTGGCGCTGGCACGTGCCAGATTTCATTACCAAACCATTGCAGACCAGCCGACCGGTCTGGAACGAAGGGGGTCGTCAGCGGGTGTTGCTGTGGGCCGAGCAGGGTCTTGGCGAAGAGCTGATGTTCAGTTCCCTGATACCCGAATTCAGCGCGCGTTGCAGGGAGCTGATTGTTCTGGCGGATACACGCCTGATTCCTTTGTTGTCGCGTTCTTTTCCACGTGAAGTGGCCACGTTCATACCTTCGCTGCTGACGGTTCCCGAGGATATTTACGATGTCCATATCCCGATGGGCAACGTGTGCCAGTATCTGCGCGCTTCTCCCGAGAGTTTTTCATCCGCACAAAACGCACAAAATGGCTATCTGCGCTGTGATACGCAACGGTCCATGCAGATTCGCCATGCCTTGCAAAAAGGGAAAGACACCAGGTTGTGTGGTATCAGTTGGTATTGCAAAAATCCGCTGACTGGTGCTCAGCGCAGCATCGCATTGCGGCAACTCGTCAGCGCTTTGGCGGCTACCGGTTATGCGTTGGTCAATTTGCAATACGGTGACACAGCCGCAGAACGTGCAGCGGTTTTTAGTGAAACTGGCGTTGAAGTGCTGCACTATCCCGAGGTTGATAATCTGCAGGATATTGATGGTCTGGCCGCCGTGATGGGTGCTTGCGATTGCGTGGTGTCCATCGACAATTCGACGGTGCATCTGGCGGGAGCGCTTGGCAAGGATGTGCGCGTGTTACTGCCCTATCTGCCCGATTGGCGCTGGCAGTTCGCTGGCTCCTCCAGCCTGTGGTATCCCAGTATGCGCTTGTATCGGCAGGACCATCCGGGAGATTGGCAGAACGTGCTGGAAAGTATTGTTCAGGATATGGCGGGATAGCGTGGAACAGAACGGAGGTGCTTTATGGCTGCATCATCGAACGAATTTGCCCGCTATAGCTGTGAACTGCTCTCCAGCCTGGGTGTATGCGTGGCCAGGCGCATGTTTGGCGGGCATGGCATCAGCCTGGACGGATTGACCCTGGCGATTGTGGCGGACCTTGGGGGTGGTGAAATGCTTTGGCTCAAGGCCGACGACGACTCGCGCGCGCAGTTTGAAGCGGCAGGCTGCCAGCGTTTTGTCTACCATGCCAAAGGCAAAGCCATGGGCATGAACTACTACAGCGCCCCGGAAGAGGCCATGGAGTCACCCCAGCAGATGGCACCGTGGGCCAGGCTGGCGCTGGAGGCTGCATTGCGGGCGCGCAAGCCCAAGAAAATCAGTCGCGGTCAAGTTCCTGGTCGTCCATCGAAGAGGGGTCGTCCATCGGCTCCAGATGGGCAATGATGTGGCTGCCGGGAATGGTTGCACGCAAATCGCTTTCGATGCGCTCCACCCAGTCGTGCGCCATTTTGACCGTCCAGTCCCCCGGTACGAGCACGTGCAGTGTGATGAAGGAGCGTCGCCCGGCCTGACGGGTACGCAGGGCGTGGTACGTAATGTCATATTGCGCGTAGCGTTGCAGCACGGATTGCACCCTGGCCATTTCAGCGGCGGGCAGTGCAATATCCATCAGGCCCGAGGCTGAACGGTGCATGAGTTGCCAGCCGGTCCAGACAATATTGGCCGCCACCAGCAAGGCGATGGCCGGGTCCAGCCAGTTCCAGCCTGAGAGCGCGACCAGGCCGATTCCCAGAATGACACCCACCGAAGTCCAGACATCGGTCATCAGGTGGTGTGCGTCGGCCTCCAGCGTGATGGATCGGTGAACCTTGCCCGCTTGCAGTAAAAGCCTGGCAACGGCCAGATTAACAGCGCAAGCCACTGCCGAGACCAGCACCCCGACACCAAGCGCATCCAGCGCCTGCGGCTGTAGCAGGCGTCCAATGGCTGCATAGGCGATGCTGATGGCTGCCAGCATGATGAGCAAACCCTCGAAGGCGCTGGAGAAGTACTCGGCCTTGCTGTGTCCATAAGGGTGGTCGTGGTCGGCGGGTTGCTCGGCCAGTGTCAGCATCCACAGCGCCATGAACGCACCGGCGAGGTTGACGAAGGATTCGATGGCATCCGAGAGCAAGCCAACCGAGCCGGTCAACCACCAGGCTGCACCCTTGAGCACAATGGTAACAAGTGCCGCAGCAATCGACAGTTTGGCGTAGCGTTTGAGGTCAATGGTGGAGGGGGTTGTGGTGCTCATGGCGTACGGTGGAGTGCATTCAGGGGCAGGCGTGAAAAAGCCCCTGCGACGAGGGGCTCCAGGCGTGGGTGGCGGGTGGGTTCAGGCGGCGAGTTTGTACGTGCTATCTGAAAAGGTATCCGACACCAACTCTTCAGGGCGCATCGACAGAAAACCAACTGTGTTGTCTTCATTGTCGAAGAACTCAACCTCATAGGCTGGATAGGGTGACGTGTAAATATCGACAATCGCACCCTTTGCCCCGGATGCCAGCCCAAGCTGTGGAACCGGAACTACGGTTTTTACGGACTGAAACATCTCAAACATCGCGCTTCCCCTTGACCTTCTTGACATAAGCCGACGCCAAATCGGGAATATCCGAACCAGGCCGGACAATCCATCCCGTCGTCACAACCGCCTCGCCATCCGGGCCTTTGACTGGCATATCCACAGTATAGCGCTGCCCATGCGCATCAAGCGGGCCAAGTACACACGGATACTTGGCGACCCCAGTCTTCAACTGCTCAACCAGTGTTTCATAGTTTGTCAGGTTGTATCCAAGGGCAGACTGGAACACAAGTGCCTTGTGACGGCCTCTTTCGCTACCGAAATTCAGTACATATTTTGCAAATTTGTCATCACGTATTGTTGCGTTTTCAGCATTTGGAAGTGTTTGCGGATACGGTTTCATTGCCGTATTGTCCACTGCGTTCCCAGTCCGCAGCCGTTGGATCGTGCATGTGCAGATGGCTCACCGGGGCGCCGCCAGGCTGCGCAGCAATTGCTGGAATTCGGGCGATTCGCGCAGCGTGGCGCTGCCCGCGTCGATCAGTTGCGTCACCTCACCAGACGTGATGCTGAAGGCCGTGGGTACCTGTAGCAGGGCTCTGCGCCCCAGTTCGCTGGGGGTGTCGCGCAGATTGACCTGGATGACATGCACCTCGGCGTCGGGTGCAAAGACATCCTTGCCAACCTCGCCGGGGGCGGCGAGTTCGGCTTGCCATTGCCGCGTGATGTCGGCCAGAAACTCCTGGGTTTCCCTGGTGGCCCTGGCGCCCGTGCCAAACAGCAAGGTGTCGATGACCTGGGCATTGGCTGGCAGGCGGTCACTGGTGTCGATGTTGTCGGACGGGTCCCGCTCGGAGTTGACCGAAATCAGCACCAGTTTACGAATACTGCCCTTGGCGTAACCATACTCACGCATCGAGTCGCGCAGGCCACCGGCGCCCAGAATCTGGTCCAGGGCGCGGCGCACGCCCAGGTTGTCGGACAAACCGCCATCAACCAGATGGATGTAGGGCCGCGCCGCACCGTCGAGGTAGCTGCGCTCCTGCGCGCGCATCATCCGCGCACGGTAGTCGCCATCGCCGGACGCAGCCAGGCGCGACTGGTGCGCCGCACGTGGGCAGGTGGCCGAGAAATTGTGTACCGTTACCGGACTGAGCAACAACGGTACTGCCGAAGATGCTGCCACGGCGAATGCAATCGGCACGTTGCCAAAGCGCGAGCAGATCAGGTCAAACTGGCTGCGGCTGAACTCAAACCCGGTGCCCAGCGACATATCGGTGGCGGTGATGACCAGTTGGGGCCGGTTGGGCCGGTGGGACAGGTCGCCGTAGGTGGCGCCCTGGTACAAATGGTCCAGCCGCTGCGCCAGCAGGTGCGTGCGGCCAAACCAGGGCGAAGTCAGCGCCACCAGATTCGCGGGTTTCAAGGCCAGGCTGATGAGGTTATCCTGAAAATTCTGGCGCAGAAAATCCTGCTCGAACCGGGCCAGTCCCTCGCTGCCAAAGACTGCCAGATAGGCCGCAACGATGCTTCCGCCGGAGACACCACTCACCAGATCGGTCTCGGCCAGCAGGTTGGTATGCTTGCCATTCCATGCGAGCGTGGTTTTTTGCATCTGCGTCAGCACGCCAAAACCAAACGCCGCCGCCCGCGCGCCACCACCCGAGAGCGTGACGGCCACCAGCAGGGATGGATCGTGGCGTGGACGCGGCGCGGTGCGTGACTGCAACTCGGCGGCGCTCAAGGGCTCGTTGACCCAGGGGCGCACGCTGGAACAGCCGCTCATGGCCAGCAGCAGGAACAGGAAGGACAGGCAGGATTGGCAGGCAAGATGGTGGATGGGGATGTGCATGGTGTGTTCAGGTCAGCAAACGCGCGGTCTTCGGGTCGTAGGCCACATCGCCAATCGTCCCATTGCGAATGTGCTGCACCGCTTCGTCAATCACATAAAGTGGCACCAGAAACCATTCCCTGGGCTTGACCGGGTGGCCGAAACGGTCCTGGATCGTCAAGTCGAGCTGTGCAGCGGCGAACAATTTGTGAAAAATGGCTTCCAGCTTTGTACGGTTGATGTTGTGCAGCTTGTAGGTGGCGACCACCTCCACATCGGCCAGCAGATATGTGGCATCCTTAACTGCACCGGCAATGCGGGCCTCTACTGTGCTGCCGGTGACGCCGATCTTGTGGATCAGCGCGCGGTGCTCCAGAACGAACGGGTGGCTGGAGTGGCTGCGCAGCACGTAGATGGTTCCGGTCTCCATATCGTCAGACTCTGGCGCATCGCCGAATAGCGGCCCCATGTCCACGCCCGTTAGCATGCGAGAGGTTTCGTCCTTGTACAGCGCACGCTGCAGCGAACGCATCAGCAGATTGCTTTCAGTTCCGTTGGAGTAAATGACACGCAGGCGTGCATCCTGTTCGTTGTTTCCGGTACGAAAAATGTCACCCTGCTCGGCCACGTACACCAACAAACCACCCAGAACGAAGAAATTTCCCACCTTGAAACTGGAGTCGCGTCCAAACTGGCGGGATTGGCGTATGCCTGCTTTCAGCTCCCGTTCGGCCTGTTCAAAAAGTGGTTGAAACTTGTCGAAATCCGCACACACTGTCCGATCCGCAATCTCTTGTGCTGCACGTTTTTGGGCATACGAACGCACATGGCGCAGCACAGTGATGTCGTTTTCATCGGACGTTGACTCACCAAGACCCAGCTCGGCCAGCAAGCTGTCTTCGTCCAGGGTATCGACAGCAGCAGCGATTGACGTTGCCAGTGTCGCACCATGGAGCAGGCCCGGACTATCCAATCCAGCCAGCAAATGGTGTGCTTCGGGCAACTTGCGCAATTGTTCCAGGCGCACGGCATACAGACGTTCGAAGATGTCACGCCCCTCTCCATGCTGGGGGATACGGCCATGGGCTTGATAAAAGCGCAGAATATCCTCAAAACCCGCGATGATGCGTTCCTCGCGCGGGGTGTGGCTTGGCGCCTTGAGCGGGGCAATCTCCACCCCCAGCGCATCCAGCAGCGCGTCATCGTCCATCTCAGCCACGGCCAGACTCCCCTTGCGTTTGCGCCGCCTTGGCCTGTGCGCGGTAGCGTGCGAAAGCGGCCACACCTTCGGCCATGCGCTGCTCCCAGGGGTCGGTAGAGTTCCTGTCTGGCAGGCGGCCCCGCTCCGTCTTGAACAACAGGGCGCGTTTTGCCAACTCGCGGGCTTCCTCTTCGGGAATACTCATCTTTTTTGCAGCAATGCTGGCTTGCACCTGGAGCAGCGATTTTTCATCCATCGTTTTTGCCAGCACCGCATAGGCGGCTTCGAAGGGGTTGATGCCGTCGATCAGGTCAATGTTCAAGTCGCGCACGTTGACGAACTTGCGCACCCCATCCAGCAACGCCGTATGGCCACTGCCACTGCCGTTGGCATCAAGCCGGGCCAGTGCCAGCTTGGCTTGTTGCGTGATGTTCATGGCCGCAATGGCGTGTTGCCGGATGGCCTCCTGGTCGGCTTCATCCAATTCCGGGTAGCGTTCGCGCACGATTTTCCCCATGCGCAAAATGGTCAGCTCTTCGGGCAAGGTATTTTCCTGGTCAAATAGACCGCGCTCCAGCACGGTTTTGTCCTGCAGGAAACTGGTCACGACTTCGTTCAGGTCTTCCTTGCAGATACGCGTAGCCTCGGGGCTTTGTGGCGATTTCAGTCCGTTGACCTCCAGGTGAATCTGGCCGGTGTGCGGGTTCACCCCCATGTTGGGGCTGCCCATTGTGTAGCCATCCGCGCCGTAATCGAATCCCTCTTGCGGCCCGCTGTTTTTGGGTGTGAATTCGTAGCGCGGAGCCAGCACCTGTTCCATCAACAGGCTGGCGGAAATGGCCTTGAGCATGTCGTTCACCGCCTCGGCCACGGCGCTTTGTTCGGCGGTGGGTTCGGCAATCAGATTGGTGAAGCGTGCGCGCTCCTTGCCACGGGCGTCCCGCGTAGCGCGGCCAATGATCTGCACAATTTCGGTCAGACTGCTGCGATAGCCAATGGTCAGCGCATGTTCGCACCATATCCAGTCAAAACCTTCCTTGGCCATGCCCAGGGCGATGATGATGTCCACATGGTCGCGCTTGCCTTTTTGTGCCGGGTCTTTCAACGCTGTGAGCACCCTGGAGCGTCTGGCCGGATCGCTGTCGTCCACCAGATCGGCAACTTTCAGGGTACGGCCATCGCGGGCCAGCACCCTATGAAAACCGCTGGCAGGGTCAACGCCTTGCCATTCGCCCAGACCGTGCATGATGGCATCGACTTCGCGCTGTTTGTCCTTGAGGCTTTCGCGGGCATTGACATTGGGGATGTGCACGATGGTTTTCAGCGCCGGATCGAGCACCTTGGCAACGGCATCCACATAAGCGCCGGTGTAGAAAAAATAGCCGATGTCCAGCGATTTGAGCCACTGGTAGCCATTGAGTTGCTCGTAGTAAGTGTAAGTGACGGTCTCGAACCGCGCCTCATCCGCCGGGGTCAACACGGCCACGCTGTCACCACGAAAGTAGGAGCCGGTCATGGCCACCACGTGCACCTTGTCACGGGCAATGAACGCGCCCAGTTGACTGCCCAGCTTGCTTGCGGGGTCGCTGGAGACGTGGTGAAACTCGTCGATGGCAATCAGGCGATTGTCGAAGGTTTCGATTCCCAGCTCTTCCACTGCAAAGCGAAAAGTGGCATGGGTGCATACCAATATCCGGTCGCTGCTGGCAAGGAACGCACCCACGGCCTTGACCTTGGACCTGGCGACTTGCGCATCGTCCGCGCCGGGGGCATTGCACAGGTTCCATTGCGGCGCGACTTGCCAATCCCAATAAAAGCCGTACTGGCGCAAGGGTTCGTCGGCAAAACTTGCACCAATGGAGCGCTCCGGCACCACGATGATGGCCTGGCGCAAACCCTGGTTGTGGAGCTTGTCCAGTGCGATGAACATCAGCGCACGTGACTTGCCCGAAGCCGGGGGGGATTTGATCAACAAATACTGCTCGCCACGCCTGGCATAAGCACGCTCCTGCATGGCACGCATACCCAGTTCATTGGCCTTGGCAGAGGCGCCCGTGCGTGCGGTGGTGATGGACACCGATGGCACGGTGTAGGCGTTGGTAGGATTTTCAGAGGTGGTGGGGGTGGTCATTGTGCATCGTCGTTCGTCAATGTGTCTGGTGGAACCAAGGCAATTGTGCAGCAGCCTGCTGCACAAATCCCGCATCTGGCCATGCCTGGGCAAAGGCGCGCATGTATTTTTCCTAGCGGTAAATTTCCCGCCGATTACCAACTTGCACCACAAGGACGCGCAACGCGCCATCCTGAATGTCACAAACCACCCGGCAATCGCCTACCCGATAACGCCACAGCCCACCCAGCGGGCCTGTCAGCGCTTTGCCGGTGCTGCGTGGATTTTCCAGCCCGGCGATGCGTTCGTCCATGAAATCAACAACACGCCGCGCCGTCTGCCTATCGAGTTGACGCAACTGCTCCTTGGCCGTCTGGGTGTAATCAATTGTCCAGGCCAAGGTCTTTTCTCACGTCAGCAGCGGAATACACTGGCTCTTGCCCTTTGCGGACACGCTCCAACACTTCCGAAGCAAGGTAGTAGTCCTCCATGTCTTCAATGCCTTGTTCGATGATTTGGCGCAGGTAATACGCCTTGGTGCGCCCAGTCCGGGCTGCGAGAAAGTCCAGTCTTTGCTCGGTTTCAGGAGCGAGGCGAATTGAAGTAACCATGTCAGAGCCTCCGGTCAGATACATGTATTCACTGTAGCACGTGGCTACTGTTTTTTCGCTTTCGGCGCAGACTTGGCCGCCGCCGTCATCTGCGTGTACATCTCAAACAGCTTTTCCAGCCGTTCGGTGTCGTTTTTGAACCGGCGACCAATGTAGATGCGCTCCAGCACCTCGTCGTTGTGCGCGTGGGCCGCACGCAGGTTCTCAGGCATATTTTCCGGGTCGTACAGATCAGCGATGGTGGCAGGAAAATGCGCTTCGCGCGCCAGCAGGATATTTTCTGCGCAGGCTGTCAAATCTTCCTTGTTGTGCGTGGTGAGAAACGGCACGGGGAAGGTGTTCCAGCCGAGGGTGTTGGAATAGCGAAAGTCTGTTTTTAGTTTGCCGCAGACGGTGGCGATCCAGACCAGATGCAAGCGGGAGGCGATAAGCGCCATGTTCCACAGGGGGGCGTCGTAGAGAGCAAAAGCGAGGTCGGTAATAACGGAGCCTGGAGGCAAAAGTCCAACAGGCAGATATTCGCGAGACTCAGAAGAAACCTTCGGAATTATCGTGACAACTTCTGAGCCAGTCTGTTTTACTTCCTCAAATTTATGCGGCCAGGACGCCCCCTTTTGAGTAGCTGGCTTTGGACTCGCTAAACGTAGTTTCGCAACACTTTTCAACCTTGCTGCAATTGCAGGATTTGACATTGCTTCCTCTACATCGTCGTCTCCTAGCCAAAGGCAATACCGAATATCCCCACGGATGTATTCACTCGCACCATAGATCCGCTTGAAAAAATTAACAGCACCGGGATAACTTCCCAGAAGATCACGTTTTTCGTCCACTGTCAAAAGCAAGTTGCCGCCTTCAACTGGTTTCCCTCCAGAATCGACCATGTTGCGCTCGTCTATTGGTGCAGACAATTTTTCAACTACCACATCAGCACCAGCCACCAAATAGGCATTGATATGTTCCACCTCTTTCACATCGACTTTGGCATTTTTGCTACCGTTGGTGATGGAGTACAGGCGGCGTGGCGCTTTTATTTGCGACGATAAACCCACGATAACCACCGTCACCCCGGCGTTGTGGCTGGCAAGGTTTTCCCATTTGAACGATGTGTGTGCAAATGCGATGGTGTTTCCTGTGCTGAACACCAAGGGCCAAAGAATGGGTACTTGTTGCCCTTGGCAAATGGAGTTGGTGGATACAAACGCGGCGGCGGTGGGGGTATGGGTACCGTAATCGGCGGCTTTCATGAACCAGCCTGCCACGTAGTCGAGTGATTTCCAGTTTTTACAACGGCGGTCAAAAATGGCGCGCAGGTCGTCTTTTTGTTCATCTGCCTGCCATGTGCTGCCCAAATACGGCGGATTCCCGCAGATATACGTTTCTCCGCCTTCATTCTCAAAATCAATCTCGGCCTGCTCCAGTGGTGTTTCAAACAAATCATCCGCAAGCATCTTCACGCCCGTGCCCGTGGGGGGGCAGATGGAGAGCCAATCCAGCCGCAGGGCATTGCCGCAGACAATCCAGTTTTGCGCATCCAGTGGTAAAAATTCCGCCAGCGCCAGCTTGGGGCCGCGATAGAGCATGTCGCATTGGAATTCGGCGATGATGAGTGCCAGGCGGGCGATTTCTGCCGGGAAGTCGCGTAGCTCTATGCCGCGAAAGTTGGTGAGCGGAATGTCGCTGCGCCGGTCTGGTTCGCTGCGCAGGCGGTTGATTTCCGCTTCGATCTCCCGCATCTGCTTATAGGCAATGACCAGGAAGTTGCCGGAGCCGCAGGCCGGGTCCAATACGCGGATGCGTGCCATGCGCTTGCGCAGATTGAGAAGTTTGCTCTTGTTTTCGCCAGCGGATTGCAGTTGCGCCCGCAGATCATCCAGGAACAAGGGGTTCAAAACTTTCAGGATATTGGGCACGCTGGTGTAGTGCATGCCCAGCGCACTGCGTTCTGCGTCGTCGGCGACAGCCTGGATCATGCTGCCGAAAATGTCCGGGTTGATTTGCTTCCAGTTCAGATTGCCAGCATGTAGCAGATAGGTGCGCGCTATGCGGGTGAAGCGTGGCACGGAGGTGGAACCGGAGAACAGGCCGCCATTTACGTAGGGGAACTGGTCGGCCCAAGCGGGAAGCCGGGGCTCGGCCTTGGCGCGCTCGTTGGTCCTGATGTTCATCGCGCGAAAGATTTCCGACAGCACCATGTGGGTGTTGGCCGCGCTTGGCTCGCTCATCTGCTCGACGGTCTGGGTGAACAGCCCCTCGCCATTGAAAATGTCGGTGTCTTCGGCAAAGAAGCAAAAGATCAGGCGTGCCATGAAATGGTTCATGTCCGCACGGCGCTCGTCGGTGGCCCAGTCGGGATTGGAGCGTAGCAGTTCGACGTAGAGCTTATTCAGGCGGCCCGTGGCGCGCACGTCGATGGGGTTGTCCTTGATCTCCTTGATGGTGGAGATGCCCGCCAGCGGGAGGAAAAAGCCAAAGTGGTTGGGAAAGTCGGGATAGGCGCAGGCGATGGTTTCGCTGCCAGCCAGTTCTTCTGCCTCCAGGGTCTGGCCGTCGGTGGCGAGGATGAATTTGGCGCGGGCTTTGGTTGTGGCCGGGCTTGCGCGTAATTTTTTGAGGGTGTCGCCCACGCCGCCCGCTGCGCACACGGCAATGTGGATGTTGTTGCGCAGCAGCACGCCAGCGGGTATGTCGGATGCGTTGTTGTTGCCGGATCGCAGGCGCTTGAGGGTCGTGTCTTTATTGCCGAACGCCGCCAGGAAGGAAAATGGGAATTCTTCGGCATCAAAAGGCGCCTGGGCCAGTTCCGAGATGGCCTGTTCTATTTCTACGGCGTTCATGGGGCAGCGTGCCAGTTCAGCCACTGCAAGTCCGGCACACGGGCGAACTCACGTACATTGCGCGTCACCAGCGTGGCCTGATGGCGCAATACCGTAGCGGCAATCAGCGTATCGTGCGCTCCGATGGGTGTTCCTGCGGCCTCCAGTTCCGCACGGATGCGGGCAGCCTGGGCCGCGCATTCGCTGTCAAATGGTAAAAGCTGCATGGGACGCAGCAAAGTAGCCAATGCCGCCAGACGGGGGTTGGCTGCCTCCTGCGGCAGGCGCAGCAAGCCATACCGTAGCTCGTATTCCACAATGGCTGGCACGCCAATATCGGCGGGAGAAAGGGCTTGCAGACGCGGAACGACCTGTTGATCGCCACGAAAGTAGTAGCTGATGGTATTACTGTCAAGAATTAGCATGGTCAACCATCAAAAACCCACGCGCGGCACATCGGCGGGCAGCGAAGTCGGGTTTTCTTCGCGCAGCGGAAAATCAGTAAAACTTCCCGCCAAGGCTAAACAGTCTTTGGGCCATTCCTGGGTGGCGTATTTGCGGATGATGTTAGCTACCCAGCGACTTTTTGATACGCCATTGGCCTGCGCGGCCTGTTCCACCAGCGACTGTGTCGCATCGTCCAGATACAGCGTGATTTGTGACATGGCAAGTTCCTTTCAAGCTCCTTTGGGGGGACGAACAAGTATGCTGGCAAGTATATCTGCGTGTGAAATGTGCAGTTTATGGGACAAAAAGCCCGTAAACCCCCATGAAACTTGCGGGTGCAGCTATCAAAATAATACTAATTCCACCAGAACCATGCGTCATTGTTCTTATTTCCAGCCGCCGCCCAGCACCTTGTACAGCGTGACCAGATTTTGCAATTGCTGGGTCTGGGTTTGAACCAGGGCTTGCTGTGCGGCGAACAGGCTGCGTTGTGCGTCGAGCCGGTCGAATGCGTTGGCGGCACCCTGTGCAAAGCGCAGTTCGGTGAGCTGGACGCGGGTTTGCTCGGCTGCTAATTGCGCGTTTTGGGCGCGCACTTGCTCGATCAGCGTGCGCCGTGCGGCCAGGGCGTCGGAGACTTCACGAAAGGCGGTCTGAATGGCTTTTTCGTATTGCGCCAATGCCAGCTCGCGGCCAATGCGTGCGGACGCGAGATTGGCCTGGTTGCGTCCAGAGTCAAAAATCGGCAGCAGCAGTTGTGGTGCCAGGCTCCAGGCAAAGGTGCCGTTGGTAAACAGCCGCTCCAGATCGTTGCTGACCACGCCCGCGCTGGCTGTGAGTGTGATACGCGGCAAAAAGGCCGCACGCGCGGCACCGATGTTGGCGTGCTGCGCCAGCAGGTTGTGCTCGGTTTGGCGCACATCGGGGCGGCGGGTGAGCACCTCGGAAGGAATGCCCGCAGCCAGATCGGGCAGCAGGTTTTGCTCCAGCAGTCCCTGGCCCGCTGGCAAATCGGCGGGTAAGGGCTGTCCCAGCAGCAGCACCAGGGCGTTTTCGTCCTGCGCGCGCTGGCGCGTGAGTTGCGCTTGCGTCACCCTGGTGCCCTCCAGCAGCGATTGCGCTTGCACCAGCTCCAGCTTGGAGGCGGTTTCGTGGTCGTACTTGAGCTGGGTGAGTTTGAGAGATTCTTCGCGCGTGGTGATGGTGGCCTGCGTCAGACGCAACAGCGCGTCGTCGGCCAGCAGGTTCAAGTAGGTGCTGGCAACGGCGGCAATCAGGCTGATCTGCACGGTGTTGCGCGCTTCCTCGCTGCCCAGCAATTGGGCCTGTGCCGCCTGGTTCAGGGCGCGCACGCGGCCAAAGAAGTCGAATTCATAGGCCGTGACGTTCAGTCCGGCATTGAGCGTGGTGGTGAGCGCCCCCGTGGGGTCGGGCGCACGCGTGCCGCCCAGCCCGGCATTGACCGTGGGCCACAGATCGGCACCACGTGCCTGCCACTGGGCGCGCGTTTGTTCAATGCCCAGCACGGCCACGCGCAGGTCGCGGTTGTGCTCCAGCGCGATGGCAATCAATCGCTTGAGCCGCGCATCGCTGAAAAACGTCTGCCAGCCGATGTCAGCAGCGGTGGCGGCGGCTGCGCCTGCGCCTGTGGCGGGGGCAGCGTTGGCAAACGTGTCGGCTACAGGGGCGGTGGGGCGCTCGTAGGCCGGAGTGAAGCTGCAAGCAGCCAGCGTCAGCGCGGCCAGTACGGGCAGGAGGGATGGCTTATTCATCGGCTTTCACTCCCATCTGGTGGCTGTGCTGCATGTCGAACTGGTGCTGGCGTTCGCTGCCTTTGAAGATGCCCCGGACGACCACGAAGAAAATCGGCACAAAAATCACCGCCAGCACGGTGCCAAACAGGCTGCCGCCGATCACGCCGGTGCCGATGGCGCGTTGGCTGGCCGAGCCGGCACCGCTGGCAATGGCCAGTGGCAGCACGCCGAGCATAAAGGCCATCGAAGTCATCAGGATCGGGCGAAAACGCAGGTGGGCCGCAGCCAGTGCGGCTTCGACCACGTTTTTGCCCTGGGCCTGCAAGTCCTTGGCGAACTCGATGATCAAAATGGCGTTCTTGGCGGACAGGCCGATGATGGTAATCAGGCCGACCTGAAAATACACGTCGTTGGCATAGCCGCGTGACAGGGTTGCCAGCAGCACGCCCAGCACACCCAGCGGCACGACCAGAATCACGGCCATCGGGATGGACCAGCTTTCGTACAGTGCCGCCAGGCATAAAAACACCGCCAGAATCGCAAATCCATAAACGATCAGCGCCTGGGCACCGGCGAGTTTTTCCTCGCGCGATTGGCCCGTCCATTCAAAGGCAAAGCCTGCGGGCAGTTGCGCTGCCAGACGTTCCATCTCGGCCATCGCGGCGCCCGTGCTGTAGCCGGGTGCGGCGTTGCCGCCGATGCGCATGGCTGGGTAGCCATTGAAGCGCACGGTCTGCATCGCGCCCTTGACCCAGCGCGTGCTGGCAAAGGCCGCCAAGGACACCAGCTTGCCCTGGGCGTTGCTGACAGTGAGTTGCAGCAAATCTTCGGGCTGCATGCGCGCCTTGGCATCGGCTTGCACCACGACGCGCTGCAAGCGGCCCTGGTTCGGGAAGTCGTTGATATAGGCCGAGCCCAGTGCGGTGGAGATGGTGCTGTTGATGGCATCAAAACTGACACCCAAAGCACTGGCCTTGTCGCGGTCGATGTCCAGCTGCAGCTGTGGTGCGTCTTCCAGGCCATCGGGGCGCACCTGCGTCAGAATCGGGCTTTTGCTTGCCAGGCCGAGCAACTGGTTGCGCGCGGCCACCAGCGCCTCGTGGCCATTGCCGCCCCGGTCTTGCAGCCGGAAGGTAAAGCCCGAGGCATTGCCCAGCTCAGGAATCGGCGGCGGACTCAAGGGGAAAATGAAGGCGTCGCGGATGCCCATCAGTGCGCCAAAAGCGCGTCCCGCCAAGCCTTGCGCCGAATGCTCCGGCCCTTTGCGTTCGCTCCAGTCCTTGAGCGTGACGAAGGCCAGCGCGGCATTCTGGCCCTGGCCGGAAAAACTGAAACCCAGCACACCGACCATGCTTTGTACTTCGGGCTGTTTCAGGATGAAGCTTTCCACCTGTTGCATGACCGCGAGTGTGCGCTCCTGCGTCGCTCCTGGGGGTAACTGCACATTGACCAGCATCGTTCCCTGGTCTTCATTGGGCAAAAAGGACGTGGGCAAGCGCAGGTAGACCACCACCACGGCGGCGATGATGGCGCCATAAATCACCAGATAGCGCGCAGCGTGGCGCAGGATGCGCGCCACCAGGCTTTCGTAACGCTTGGCCGTGCTGGTAAATCCCCGGTTGAACCAGCCGAAAAATCCTGTTTTGGCATGGTGGTGCCCGGCCTCGACCTGTTTGAGCAAGGTGGCGCACAGCGCGGGCGTGAGTGAGAGCGCCATGAAGGCCGAAAAACCGATGGCGCTGACCATGACCACGGAAAACTGGCGGTAGATGTTGCCGACCGAGCCTTTGAAAAAAGCCAGCGGCACAAACACGGCAATCAGCACCACGGTCACACCAATGATGGCACCCGAGATCTGCCCCATGGCCTTGCGCGTGGCTTCCAGTGGCGTCAAGCCCTCGTGGCTCATGATGCGTTCGACGTTTTCCACGACCACGATGGCATCATCCACCACGATGCCGATCACCAGCACCATGCCGAACATGCTCAGGACGTTGATCGAAAACCCCATGGCCTGCAGCACGGCAAAGGTGCCCATGAGCGCAACTGGAACCACGATGGTGGGGATGATGGTGTAGCGAAAATTTTGTAGAAACAAAAACATCACCAGAAACACCAGCACCACGGCGATGACGAGCGTCTCGGCCACCTGGCTCAGGGAAATTTTGATGAAACGCGAGCTGTCATACGGTACCGACCACTGTACCCCCGAGGGGAAGTAGGGTTGCAACTGCGCCATGCGTGCGCGCACAGCCTGGGCGGCGGCCAGTGCATTGCCGCTGGGGGAGAGCTGCACGCCGATGCCGACGGCGGGTTGGCCGTTCAGCCGCGCGCTGGTGGCGTAGCTTTGTGCGCCGAGTTCGATGCGCGCCACGTCTTTCAGGCGCACGCTGGAGCCGTCGCTATTGGCGCGCAGCACGATGTTGCCGAATTGATCGGCATTGGCGAGCTGGCCGTTGACGATGAGGGTCGCGGCTATCGACTGTCCCGCAAGATTGGGCAAGTCACCGATGGCACCCGAGGACACCTGGGCATTTTGTGCGCGGATGGCGGCATTGACCTCGCTGACGGAGAGATTGAAGCCCATCAGTTTGGCTGGATCGATCCATATGCGCATGGCGCGTTCGGTGCCAAAAAGTTGCGCCTGGCCAATGCCTGGTAGACGCTGCACCTCGGGTAACACGTTGCGCGACGCATAATCGCCCAGCGCCACGACATTAAACGCCGGGTTGCTGGAAGAAAGCATGATGAACAGCAAGAAGTTCGAGCGTGCCTTGTCCACCCGCACGCCGGTTTGCGTGACGGCAGCAGGCAGCCGGGGTGATGCGCGCGAAAGCCGGTTTTGCACATCAACCTGGGCCAGATCGGGGTTGGTGCCGGTCTCAAAGGTCAGAGTGAGGTTGCCAGAACCATCGGCCTGGGCCACGGACTCCATGTAGATCAGGCCGGGCGAGCCGTTCATTTCGCGCTCGATGACGCTGATCACGCTGTCTTCCAGCGTTTGCGCCGAAGCACCCGGATAGGCCATGCTGACGACAATGGACGGTGGTGCAACCGTGGGGTATTGCGCCACGGGCAACTGCGTGATAGCTACGCCGCCGAGCACCAGGATGAACAATGCAATCACCCATGCGAAGATGGGACGGTTGATAAAAAACTGGGCCATACGATGTGCCTCTTATTTGGCTGGGGCCGATGCGGGCGCCGACGCTGCTGCCGTTGTGGCAGGTGTTGCGCTGGCCGCAGGCGCAGGGGAGGGCGCAGGGGCATTCCCCGTCCACGGCACGGGTTTGACCGGCGCACCGGGCACCATCATTTTCTGAAAGCCATCAACAATCACCTGCTCGCCGGGTTGGAGTCCATCCAGAATCACCCACTGGTTGTTTTGTGCGTTGCCAACTTTGACGGGTCTGGGGCTGGGTTTGTTGTCAGCGCCGACCACGAGCACGGTATCGCCCTGGTTGGTGCGCGTGACGGCCTGCTGGGGCAACAGCATGGCCGCAGGCAGCGTGGCCTGCGCCAGACGCACGCGCACGTATTGGCCTGGCAGCAACAGTCCATCGGGGTTGGGCACCAGGGCGCGCAGCGTGATCTGCCCCGTGCCCGCATCCACGCTCAGATCGGAAAACAGCAGTTTGCCTTTTTGCGGCAACTCACTGCCGTCTTCGAGCACGATGCGCACTGCAAGCGAGCCATCGCTGGAAGCGCGCACCTGCCTGGATGCCAGCGCGCGACGCAGGCGTAGCACCTCCGCAGACGGCTGCACGAAGTTGACATACATGGTGTCGGTCTGCTGAATCAGCGCCAACTGCGTGGCCTCGGCCTGGCTGACCAGCGCGCCCTCGGTCACCAGCGCCTGGCCAATGCGCCCGGAAATCGGCGCGGTCACGCTGGCGTAATCCAGATTGATCTTGGCGGTTTGCACGGCTGCCTTGGCCGCAGCCAGATCGGCCTCGGCCTGTTTGTTGGCTGTCACCAGCGTGGTGAATTCCTGCTTGCTGATGGCCTTGTCCGCCACCAGGGGCTGGTAGCGTTCGACCTGGGCGCTGGTCTGTGCCAAGTTGGCCTGGGCACGCAGCAGGGCAGCCTGGGCACTGTCCAGCGCAGCACGGTAGGGTGCAGGGTCAATCTGGTACAGCAGTTCACCGGCCTTGACATCGCTGCCTTCGCGGAACAGCCGCTTGAGCACCACTCCGCTGACTCGCGCGCGCACCTGCGCCACACGCACCGGGCTGACGCGCCCCGGCAATTCGGTCTGCAACGCTACCGCTTCGTTGGCCACCGTGACCACGCCCACCTGGGCCGGGGGCATTGCCGGTGCTGCGCCTGCGGGCGGCGCACCTTCCTTGGCACCGCAGGCAGCAAGCAGCACAGCAGCAGCGGCGACCAGCGCGCCTTTGCTGGTTTGCAAGCGTGATACGGATGGCATAGATGAGTTACCCGCCTTACGGCTTGAGCGAATAGACAACATGGGAAACCTTCTGGAACTTGTGGGAAACACGCCTGGGGCACATCAGGCCTGTGGCATGTGGCTATTTTGAGTATACTGGAAACTGATAAGTCCGGCAGTCAGCGGGGTGTCGCCATGTGCGTGACGTTTGTTTACTGTATTTTTGATAGCTGTTCCCGCACGGCTGTCGGGGGCTGTGGCCATAAACGGCATCAAAAATCGGCACCTGGAGGCGCTCGGACGACCAGCGTGTGGCCTCCACACCGCCCCACGAGGTGGCAGCGGCAAGGTAATCAAGGCAAAAACAGGCTGTAGCGCACGTGGGACGTGCGGGGGCAGATATTAAATGATGAGCGTATTTGCTGCATGGCCTTCTGTCAGTGCTCTGTTCGTTTGAGGTTGCGGTAGAAATTTTCGTGTGGCCCTACCATCAGAAGCTTGAGGGTATTCTCATCCAGCACCCGATAGGCCAACAGGCATAGGAGGTTGTCCATGCGGAATTTATAGACCCGTATGCCTATCAGGTCTGCCGCTTTGGCTTCACCGATGTCGGGCTGACTGGCTATCGTCCGCACAGCTTCGTCAAGTACAACCTTTTGTTGACGGTGCAACTTTTTAACCGTGCGCTCGAACGTTGGAGTGACAAGAATGCGCATCAGCCAAACTGGTATTCACCCACGGGTTCTTCCTGATCGGCAATCAGAATGTCACGGATGACGCTGAACGGCAGATCAGGATTTTCGGCAGCAATCTTGCCGATCTGGGACCAGTATTCGATTTGCTTGGGCACTGAACGATGTTCGATCAAGCCGTAGCGCTTGGCGCTCTCGACCAGCGCCTCTGGGAGTTTGACGTTGATGGCCATAGGAACCATTTGTGAAATGGGGCCATTGTAGTCCGCGATGGTCCAAAAAGGAACCTACTCCTTCTGAGCGCGGCATGAATTACGCCGGGAACCAGGAAATTAACTGATGTTACGCAAACAAAACCCCACAACATCCATGCTCCCCTCTCTCGCAAGCGGGAGCGGCGACGGGCGTGGTGTCAGGTGCGGTGTTTTGAAGGGTATTTGGCCTGCAGCCCTTATGGGATGTGCGGTAGCAGCTATGAAATTATGATGAGTGCGGCTGCTGGATTGGCCTTGGGTGCATGGGCAGTGTCTCGCTTGACTTTGCGTCAACACTGCCCTGGCCGTTATTGACGGCTTATTTCCACTGAGCCTCGATGGCTTTGTATTTTCCGTTGTTCTGAATGGTCTCAAAACCCTGGTTGAATTTTGTCAGGAATTTGGAAGCATCCGGGTGTTTTTTGCTGAATGCAATATATAAACCAGGATCAGCAACCACGCCGACGACCTTGAATTTATTCGTGAATTCCTTGTTGCTGACAAATAGCGCATTGGCTACTTTTTCGTATGCAACCATGTAAGGAATACGCTTGTTCAGTAACTTCTGGAAACCCTGGATGTCCTTGTCGGCCACGCTACGCTTGATATTGTTGTTGGTATCAAACTCTTCGCCATATTCATAATCGCGGGTAACACCGACATTTTTTCCAACAAGGTCTTTGGTCGACAGGTTGGATTCGGTGGAGTCGGCTGTTGAATAGAGGTTGATTTTCCCGTTGAATAATGGTTTTGCATGCCACAGGTAGTTATTTTCCAGTGCGCTATTGCGTGCTGCATCAAAGCAGCCCACCATTTCACCATCCTTGACCACCGCCATGCAACGGGCGTAGAGCATGGGGGAAAATACTACATCGACTCCTGCAGCCTTGAAGGCTTCCCGCACGATGTCCACGGCAAAACCTTTGGCGTCCTTGCCCACCTTGGAGCTGTAGGGCGCCCAATCGTCTTCGGCGCCAATCGTGACCGTTTCCGCCCAGCTGTTTGCAGCCAGAGTGGCTAGTAACAGGACAGAAGTTTGCAGGGTTTTGAATACGCGGTTACTGGTCTTACTTGTCATATTGTCTCCTTTGAGGTTTTGAAATAAAAACGTGTGATTTAAAGTGTGATTTAAATCTTGAAAATACCCACCGCCTGGGCCAGGTTCTCTGCCTGGCTTTGCATCGCACCGGATGCCGCAGCTGCTTCTTCCACCAGGGCAGCATTCTGCTGGGTATTATTATCCATTAACCGGATGGCCTCATTGATCTGGCTGATGCCCAGTGTCTGCGCGTCGCTGGCGGATTGAATTTCGGCCATCACGCTGGTGGCCTTGTGTACGCTCTCGACAATCTCGGTCATGGTGGAACCTGCTTCATCGACCAGTTTGGAGCCGATTTTTACGTTGGAGACCGATTCATCAATCAAGGTCTTGATTTCCTTGGCTGCGGCTGAAGAGCGTCCCGCAAGACTGCGTACTTCGGCGGCCACCACCGCAAAGCCACGCCCCTGTTCGCCAGCGCGGGCGGCTTCGACGGCGGCATTCAGCGCCAGAATGTTGGTCTGGAATGCAATGCCATCAATCACGCCGATGATGTCCACAATCTTGTTTGACGATGAGTTGATGGACCCCATGGTTTGCACAACTTTTTGCACCACCGAACCTCCCGCGACGGCGACTTCGGCGGCGGAGCCTACGATGCGATTGGCGGCTTGTGCACTGTCGGCATTCTTTTTGACCATATGGGTCAATTCATCCATGGAAGCGGAAGTTTCCTCCAGAGAACTGGCTTGTGATTCGGTGCGCGCGGAAAGATCCATATTTCCGCTGGCAATTTCGTTGGATGCATGCGTGATGGCCAGAATGCTATCGTTTACCTGGGAGATAATCGTCTGCAGTCGCTCAATGAATTGATTGAAGCAATCGGCCATGTCGTTGAATTCATTTGTTTTGTCCAGCGGGATGCGCCTTGTCAGATCGGCGTCCCGTGTTATATCGCGAAAAATCTGACTTACGCGTGTCATTGGGTTTATCACGATCAAGCTCAGAATTTTTGACATGGCGGCAACGACGATGGCGTTCAGGATCACGATTTCAATAATCGTTCGTTTCAGCGCGTCGCGCAGTGCTGCATTGATCTGCTTGTGCGATATATAAACCGTCACGCGCCCGACAATTTCCGGTTTCCCGTCCTCGGCATATTCAAGATCAAATTCCTTGAGGGTGTCCGATGGTGGCGTGTCTTGTGAGGTAATAACTTTTCCGTCAGCGTCACGGGCAGCGCCCGCCAATATATTACCTCCTTTCCTGATGAGAATGCCGGTAATGAACTTTGCCGTCATTTCCGATGCCAGGCCTTGTGCAATAAGCTCCTTGTCGTAGTTCCAGAGGGATCTTGGCAGGCTTTTGGACAGCCGCTCCGTGCTGGCTTCGACCTGTTCCGCCATTGAATTCTCAAATGAAGTTTTAATTCTGAAATAATCCAGCGTGCCAAACAGGATGAATAATGTGGACAGGATACATATGCAAAACAGGTTGAGTCTGAATTTAATGCTGGATAATTTCATAATGTTTCTGATTAAATTGTCTGTCTTATTTGTTGGGCAAGTACCGGGCCCGCAGATCATTGATCATCTTTTCTCTTTCTGTCGGCCCTAACTTGTCCAGGTCGTTCTTATATATCAAAAGCTTTTCTTCGAAAAGGTTGTAGGGATTTTTTTGTGCATCCAGCTTGTCGGCATCGGTGCCGAACATGTTCACGGCAAGCTTGTTCAGCAGCGCTTCTTTGCGCTGCTCCGGGCGTGCTCTGGTCATTCAGGATGCCGGAGCGCCTGGCGGTGTATTCCATCGTTTTCAGTTCGCCACCAAAAAGAAGGTCGGCAGTTTCCACGCCAAAATGCTGTTGTTGCAACTGTTGCATCTTTTTGATCAGTTCCAGGGTTTCGTTGGCGCTTTCTGGCATTTTCCAGCCTTTTGTCTTTTCCCCGAGGGAAAATTCAAAATCGACGAACTTCTGGTACAGCGCGAAAAGTTCCTCTCCTTTGTCCCTGGGCAAGGTGGTCAGCAGGTGCTGGTGAATCAGGGCCGTGTTTTCCTGCAGCGATGATCCTTCATTGAAATGGGTTTGAAGAAAGCGGAAATAGTCCACGGTATCCCGGTTCACCGTGCCGATTGCAATGGACTCACTCAGGCCCGCCTCGGTGTCTGGCCTTTGCTCATTCAGGTGCGTGTCTTTGAACGGAATCTGGTTTTGTTTGTCAACAATGTAGTCAGTCACGTAACTGTCAGCACGAATTTGGCTATCGGCACTCAAAATGCTTCCCTTCGATGCCAGTCGGGTGTTGGCGGAATCCAGAGTTAATCCGGAATCATCACCAGAGCCCATCAGGTAAGCCGCAATGACGGCTGTTACCAGAACTATCACAATCAAAATCCATTTATTACGCATGAAACACTCTTCACTCTTTTATGCAGGGCAACCCATTCTTGTTTTATCGGCGGGCCAAAAAAAACTTACTCCCCATCGCCAAGGCAATGGGGAGTAAGTCTAATGCACTACCGGGGTGATTGACGGATCAATAATCAATAGCCAGCAGTCTTCAGATTCGCAACGACATTGCGGTAGAAGGCCGGGCCATCAAAGCCGGGCGTCAGTCCAGGGAAAATCAAAACTCCACGGTCCGTGATGCCAAAGTGGGTCAAACCACCATAACCAGCGGTCACGCCAACGTTCGTACCCTTGAAGGTTCCAAAGGGCGCAGAGGATGTTGGAACGGCTCCGTCGTTGTACGGTTGCGTCGGTGATGGTGCGAGATTGCCCATTACGTAACCAGTGGCAAGCAGCGCAACGTCCAGTACCTTGAGTGTATCGCCGGTCTTGATTTCGGCGGCATAGCTTTGTGACAGGATGCCGGTGTATCCACCAAGACTGTTCCACGTGTTGTTCAATGCTTGCGCTTCGGCGCGGCGCATCGGTTTGGTAGCCGCTACGAAATCGGTGTTTTTGTCACCCTGAACAAAACCCATGATCTTGACGAAAAAGCTCAGATAAGGCTCCAAATTCGACGCATACGCCCAATCGGCCAAGGCGGTGCCGCGGTGCGGTGTGGCCATGGTGGTGATCGATGCAATCTTGCTCTTCATATCAGGATACAGGTACAGCATCTCGCGCGTGTCCAAGCCACCCTTGGAATGGCCAATGATGTTGACCTTGCCCAAATTCAAACCACCGGGATTGCTGGTGGAAGCGGGGTCGGTGATTTGCAAAATGCGCTTCTTGATCTGATCGGCATTGGTCGTGTTCGAACCCCATGCATCCTGTTCACCACCAAAAACCGTGGCCCCACGCGAGCGCAGGTTGGCAGGTACTCTGCCAAAATAGTTGTACCCAAGCGTGTTGTCTTTGAGCGCAACGCCGTGCAGCAGCAAAATAGGGTATTTGGTATTGCAGGCTTGGCTTCCGGTAGAGGGCGCTGGAACAGGTGCATTCACCGCTACGGGCATCCACTTCTGGTTGTCACCCGTGCCGCTGGTATATTGAACAACGTTTGCGTTGTCAGAGGTGTACGCAAACTGAACATCCAGAACCTTGCCACTATGCTTGGCTTTGATCTTGAAATAACCGCTGCCGATGTCTTCCAGGATGTAGCGCTGGTTGTTATTGCCGTTGTAGTGGTACTGAACCAATTGCGCGGCATTTAGTGTCGATGATCCTTTGACATCTGCCACTTTTTGGCTCTTGGCGCTGATCAGCATGTAAGTCTCGGGATTGGTGTCGGAGGTTTTTTCCACGTACCACATCTGTTCAGCGCCACCGCCGTAGGTTTTTTGAACCAGGCTGGCAGAATCGGCAGTAGAACCATCCTTGACGGTCAGTGCCTTGCCACTGTGTTTTACCGTAAGTTTGTAATAACCATCGGCGAGGCAAAACCCGTCAATGGCAAAGGTTGCAAGAACACAACCGACGAAAGTGGCCCGGAAGGAAAGACGGCGCCTTTGAGAGACTTGTTGCATGATCGAACTCCACGTTTAAAAAATTAACATTTACGAATTAACCTGTGACGGTCACTGGAGACTGTACGAACGTTCGTTCTAATTTACCAATGACAAATTAGATATAAAGCCCTAATTTCCGGGTTGATTTTTCCTTGCCGCCTCTTGCCTACAATTGACTGATGAACGAAACCGAAATCCCCTCTGCGCTGCTGCGCAAGATTTGTCAACGCCAGGATGTGGCGTCGGCCTTGTCGAGTTTGCCCAGACCGTGGGTTTTTACCAATGGCGTGTTTGATGTATTACACCGGGGGCATGTGGTGTATCTGGCGCAGGCGCGGGAGCTGGGTGCCAGCCTGATTGTGGCGCTCAATACCGATGCTTCGGTGCGGCGTTTGGGTAAAGGGGAGGACAGACCTTTGAATAATGCCACGGACCGCGCCATCGTCATGGCCAGCCAGCAATCGGTGGGTCTGGTGACCTGGTTTGACGAGGATACGCCGCTGCAACTCATTGGCGAAATCCGGCCCGACATTCTGGTCAAGGGGGGCGATTACGTCATGGAAACCTTGCCGGAGACCGCGTTGGTGCAGTCCTGGGGGGGGCACGCCGTGGCCTTGCCGTTTGTGTCGGGTTATTCCACCACTGGGTTGCTGCAGAAAATCCGTACCGGATAGCCGCCCTTTTTAGGTAGCTTGCTCTAAGCGCCACTACAATCCGGGCCGCCCAGGCGCTGTCGTCCGGCATCCGTTCCTTTATCCAATAACCAATATCCAATTGAGGCTAATTCCATGAATTTCATCCGTTTCTCCGATTTGTGCGCTCGCGGCCAGGTGGCAGGAAAGCGCGTTTTTATTCGGGCCGATTTGAACGTGCCACAAGATGATGCGGGTCGAATCACCGAAGACACGCGTATCCGCGCCAGCATTCCTTGCATCAAGATGGCGCTGGATGCCGGCGCCAGCGTCATGGTGACTTCGCATCTGGGCCGCCCGACCGAAGGCGCATTTACTCCGGAAGACTCTCTGGCACCCGTGGCGCAGCGCATGGGCGAGCTGCTGGGACGTTCCGTTTCCGTGGTCAGCGATTGGGTTGATGGCGTGCGGCTGAACGGCAAAGAGCTGGTGGCGGGTGATCTGGTGGTGCTGGAAAACTGCCGCATCAACAAAGGTGAAAAGAAGAACAATCCCGATCTGGCCCGCAAGATGGCGGCCTTGTGCGATATTTTTGTGCACGATGCGTTTGGTACTGCGCACCGCGCCGAGGCCAGCACGTACGGTATTGCCGAACACGCGCCCATTGCCTGTGCTGGTCCGCTGCTGGCGGCTGAGATGGATGCCATTTCCAAGGCTTTGCTGGCGCCCAAGCGTCCGTTGGTGGCTATCGTGGCCGGTTCTAAAGTATCGACCAAGTTGACGATTTTGAAGAGTCTGGCGGAAAAGGTGGACCAGTTGATCGTGGGTGGTGGTATTGCCAACACTTTCATGCTGGCCGCTGGTTTGAATATTGGTAAGAGTCTGGCCGAGCCGAGTCTGGTGGACGAAGCCCGCGCGGTGATCGAGGCCATGCGTGCGCGTGGTGCGGCGGTGCCTATCCCCAGCGACGTGGTGACGGCCAAGAACTTTGCCGCCGATGCGCCGGCGCAAACCAAGAATGCTGCCGACGTGGCAGACGATGACCTGATTCTGGACATCGGCCCGCAAACTGCCGCACAGCTGGCTGCGCAGCTCAAGGAAGCCGGTACCATTGTCTGGAATGGTCCGGTGGGTGTGTTCGAGTTCGCTGCGTTTGAAAGCGGCACCAAAACGATTGCCCATGCCATTGCCGAGTCGAGTGGATTTTCCATCGCCGGTGGCGGCGATACGCTGGCAGCCATCGCCAAGTATGGAATCGAGAAACAGATTGGCTATATCTCCACCGGCGGCGGCGCATTTCTGGAAGTGCTGGAAGGCAAGACCTTGCCAGCGTTCGAGGTGTTGTCGCGTCGCGCTGCGGCTTAAGCCTTATTGAACAGGCCCGTGTCTCCAGCCGCCCACGGCCTGAATCTGGCCCAGCAGGAAGCCGTCAATTATTTACACGGCCCCTGTCTGGTGCTGGCTGGCGCCGGGTCTGGCAAAACGCGGGTCATCACACACAAAATCGCACGCCTGATTCAATCGGGCGTGGCGCCTGGGCGCATTGCCGCCATTACCTTCACCAACAAGGCCGCAGCCGAAATGCGCGAGCGCGCCAAGGGGCTGATTGGCAGGTCAGCCAAAGACGTGTTGATATGCACCTTCCATGCGCTGGGTGTGCGTATGCTGCGCCAGGATGGTGTGGTGCTGGGCCTCAAGCCGCAATTCAGCATTCTGGATAGTGACGATGTGACCAGCATCCTCAAGGATGCGGGGGGCAGCACGGATGCAGCCACAGCGCGCCAGTGGCAATGGGCCATCAGTGCCTGGAAGAGCGCCGGCTTGAACGCGGCCCAGGCACTGGCGCAGGCGCAAAGTGACTCTGAGCGGGCGACGGCGGTCATCATGGGGCGCTATGAAGAGCGTCTGACGGCCTACCAGAGCGTGGATTTTGATGACTTGATCAGCTTGCCCATGCGATTGCTGCGTGACCATGCCGAGGTGCGGCGCAAATGGCAAGAGCAGATGGGGCATGTGCTGGTTGATGAGTACCAGGACACCAATGCCACGCAGTATGACTTGCTCAAGCTGTTGGTCGCAGGCAAGTCGGCGGCGCAGGCCCGGTTCACCGCAGTGGGGGATGATGACCAGTCGATCTACGGTTGGCGTGGCGCCACGCTGGACAATCTGAAACGCTTGCCGCTGGATTTTCCGGCGCTCAAAGTCATCACGCTGGAACAAAATTACCGTTCAACCAGCGCCATTTTGCGTGCCGCCAACAATGTGATTGCACCCAATCCCAAGATTTACCCTAAAAATCTGTGGAGCGACCTCGGTGAGGGTGAGCCGGTGCGCGTGGTGAACGCGGATAACGAGGAGCACGAGGCCGAACGGGTGGTTGCCCGTATCCAGAGCCTGCGTGCTGAAGGGACTATGGCGCAGGCCGGGGCGCAATACCGGGAGCTGCGTGACTTTGCTGTGCTGTACCGAGCCAACCATTTGGCCAAACCCTTGGAAAAAGCCTTGCGCAAGGCCAATATCGCGTACAAGGTTTCGGGGGGCACCAGTTTTTTTGACCGGGCAGAAATTCGCGATCTGTGTGCCTGGTTTCGACTCTGGGCCAACACTGACGACGACCCGGCTTTTTTACGCGCCATCACGGCGCCCAAGCGGGGCATCGGCCATCAAACCCTGGGCACCTTGGGGGTCTACGCCAGCCAGTACAAGCTCAGTCTGTTTGAAGCCTTGTTTTCTTCTTCGCTGGGCAGTGCCATAGGCCCCCGCGCGCTGGGCAGTCTGCACGAGTTTGGCCGCTATATCAACGATCTGGAATACCGCGCGCGCCACAGCAGTGGCGTGGAAAGCGCAACGGCGTTTTTAGCCGATTGGCTCAAGGAAATCGACTACGAAAAACATCTGTACGACGGCGAGGAGAGTGAAAAAATCGCTGCGGCCAAGTGGTCCAATGTGCTCGAATTTTGCGACTGGATGGCCCAGCGTTGTGGTGGTCAGATCGACGATGTGGCTGGCGTAGCACAGCGCACGGTTAAATCTTTGCTGGAAGTTGCGCAAACCATTGCCCTGCTTTCCACCCTCAGTGAGCGCGAAAAAGACCAGAATGTTGTTACCTTGTCTACTTTGCATGCCGCCAAGGGCCTGGAGTGGCCGCACGTTATGCTGGTCGGGGTGACCGAGGGCTTGCTGCCTTTCAAGCTGGGAGAAGAGGGCGCAGCAGTGTCTGTCGAATCGGAGCAGGCACAACGTTTACAGGAGGAGCGCCGGCTGATGTATGTCGGCATTACCCGTGCCCAACGCAGTTTGATGGTGAGCTGGACGCGCCGCCGTAAAAAAGGCCGCGAAACGGTAGCGGCCTTGCCTAGCCGTTTTATTGCCGAAATGGGGCTGGATAAAGCTACCGTGCGTGAAGATCCGCGTGAAAAACTCAAGGCCTTGCGCGCGGAATTCGCTAAAAAAGCGCAAGAATCGGCCTCTGCTGCGGCCCTGGTGCGCTAGGGCATATGTGATTAGCCAAGTCCGCCCCAGCCGGTAAACGATCCTGATTTGTTGGATCTGGGATCTTTGTTGTCGGCCGGGTTCTCCACAAATAACGCGTCGTGCAGATCTGCCAGTTCCAGCATGGCCTCCACGGCTCTGTGGTTAAAGCCTACGCGGGCATGGCCACTGTCGTCAACACCATTCAGCACCAATTTGGTGATGTAATCGCCGCATTCCTTGTAGCCCCACATGCTGCTGAGGGTTTTTGCAATGCGGGGGTGGTGCATTTCTATGATCCGCAAAGCCGTATCTCTGCGCTGTTCGGGCGTTTTGGGCTCCAGTTGCATGGGTTGTGTGGGTAACTCAAAGTCAGCATGCATATGCGGTGCATCTGGCTGCTCCGGGAGGAGGGGCAAAGTGGGCAGCGGGGAATTGGGTAGCGGTGGCAAGACGGACTCCGCAAAACGGGAGTCCTGCTCGGCCTGGGCCTCGTCCCACAAACCCCAGGTGGTTTCAGGATCGTCCTCGACAACCTCCAATCCCGGTGTGTGCACCTCTGACTTGATTGTTCTGGTAGTTTTGGGTGCACTTGCCAGGCTGTTTTGTCTGTCGGTTGGTGGTGGGTCACTGGATTTTTTACCCTTCCCAAAAAGTCCACTGAACATGAAAAGTCCTCTCAGTATGGGGGGTTTATGTTACCCCAGCCGCAAGGCACTTCACCACAATTTGCTGTGTGCATTAGCATAATTTGCACGCAATCAGGAGCAGATATATGGGCTTATGGGCTTAGGGGTCAGTTCCAACGCTGCCACGGCACAAATTCTGCCGCAGTATCTGCTCTGGTTGCAGCAAGGTCAGCAGGGCATCCAGCAAATGCTGCGCCTTGGCTGAATGGTCGGCGCCAAAATTGCAGACGTACACATCCAGTGTGGCGCTGGCTTGCTCGGGCCAGGTATGGACGCACAGGTGCGATTCGGAAGCGTACGGCAGCGGTCCGCCGCCGGGGCCATTGGCCGCAAGGTGTGTGCCATGGTTGACTGGTGCAGACCTGCTTGTGGCCCTGGACCGGCCGGCGGATCGGCAGCCATGCAGGATCACATTGGCAGCGTTTGATATCGGCGGTGAGGTGCAAGCCTTGCATGCGATGAATTTGAAAGAACAGTATTTTCGCCCGATGTGGCTGATATAGTACAGGCCGCATTAGCGAAGAGGTAGTGGTTTATTATTTTTTTTACGAGGAAGTTACAACATGACAATCAAAATTGGTATCAACGGTTTTGGCCGCATCGGCCGCAATGTGCTGCGCTCGGCTTTGCTGAGTTTTGACGATATTGAAGTCGTCGCCATCAATGATTTGCTGGAGCCAAACTACCTGGCTTACATGCTGCAGTACGATTCCGTACATGGCCGCTTCAAGGGCAGCGTCTCGGTTGATGGCAACACCCTGGTCGTTAATGGCAAGAAAATCCGCTTGACCCAGGAAAAAGACCCTACCAATCTGAAGTGGAACGAGGTCGGCGCCGATGTGGTCATCGAGTCTACGGGAATTTTCCTGGACAAGGCGGGTGGTGAAAAGCATCTGGCTGCAGGCGCCAAGAAGGTCATATTCTCGGCACCCTCCAAGGATGATACGCCCATGTTCGTGTTCGGCGTGAATGACAGCACCTATGCCGGCCAGTCCATCATTTCCAATGCCAGTTGCACTACCAACTGCCTGGCTCCCATGGCCAAGGTCGTGCACGATAAGTGGGGTATCAAGCGCGGCCTGATGACCACGGTGCATGCTGCTACTGCTACACAAAAGACGGTGGACGGTCCCAGCAACAAGGATTGGCGTGGTGGACGCGGCATTCTGGAAAATATCATTCCATCGAGCACCGGAGCCGCCAAGGCCGTGGGCGTGGTCATTCCTTCGCTGAACAAGAAGCTCACCGGCATGGCATTCCGTGTGCCGACCAGCGATGTGTCGGTGGTTGATTTGACGGTAGAACTGAACAACCCGGCTACCCTGAAAGAAATCTGTGCCGAAATGAAGGCCCAGTCCGAGGGTGCTTTGAAGGGAATTCTGGGTTATACCGAAGACAAGGTGGTGGCGACCGACTTCCGTACCGACCCCCGTACGTCGATTTTCGATGCCGATGCCAGCATTGCACTCGATGGCACCTTCGTCAAGCTGGTGGCCTGGTACGACAATGAATGGGGCTATTCCAACAAGTGCCTGGAAATGGTGCGTGTAGTTTCCAAGTAAACAAGCCCGCGTTTCTTGCGCAAAGCTTGCCAAAGACCCTGGTCAGCTGGTGACGGGGTCTTTGCCCTTCAGGTATGGTCTTTTCCAGTGGCGCGCCCCCTGGGGCATCACCACGGCGCCCCCCCCAACGGACGGCCATCGGCGGGCAACAATTCTCTTGATTGGCCGGCGCCATACCAAACACGCCGGCGCGGACCCCACGCCACACGGGTGGTCCCGGCTCCAATTGCCTTTTCCGCGTTTTCCTTACGCTGCCACCCACCACAAAAGATGGGGCGGCCCAGCGGGCGGATTTTCTGCCAGGACCCCGCCCTTACTCTACATTAAACTGGCGGGGATTTTTACCCTTGAAAGGTGCATAGAACGCCTTGATGGCAACCATATCGGCATCAATATTCCCGCTGGGATACAGCACAGGGCCCAGGCCACTGATTTTGCGTGAGTAGTCCAGATACGACATGACGATGGGAACTTGTGCCCCCAGGGCGATGTAGTAAAAACCAGTTTTCCAGTAGTTCACTTTGTTGCGTGTGCCTTCTGGTGGCACTACAAGTTGCAAGGGTTGGTTGGCTGACTTGATGACTTCTACCGATGTAGCCACCAGGCTATTGGATGTTTCGCGGCGCACCGGCATGCCGCCCAGCCACATCATGATATGGCGAAATGGTGGCCTGAACAGCTGTTCTTTGCCCATCCAGTAGATATTCAGGCGTAGGGCAAAAGCCACCATCAGCATATAGGGTAGATCCCAGTTACTGGTATGGGGTGCAGCGATGAAGACACACTTTTGCAGATTGGCAGGAAACTTGCCTTCGACCTTCCAGCCGGTAAGTTTTAAAAAGGCAAGCGATAGAAGCCGTAGCAAGGTGTTGATGATCGGGGTTCCGAAAATGGTGCGGTGCATGGTGTAGTAAACGGTTTCTATCCGGGATATGAAGGCCAGCATATGTGGCTCAAGGCACCCGCGCTTGGGGCGCATAGGGTGCATGATTATGGCGCATGCTGCCGGGCGTAAACTCACTGCTTGCCTTTTGCTTCAATATTTTTTAGCCAATATCCTATGTCCAGCCGCTCGCGCCACGCCTTGCACATCGCCCCCTGTCCTTGCGGCAGTGAACAGCCTTATACCCTGTGCTGTGAACGCTGGCATGCGGGCTGGAGCCAGCAGGAGTACGCCCCCAGTGCACAGGCGCTGATGCGCTCGCGCTACAGCGCCTATGCCTTGGGTCTGATTGACTATCTGCTGGCCACCTGGCACCCCTCCACCGCACCGGGTGAATTGGAGTTGCCGCCGGTTAAATGGCTGTCTCTGGACGTGCGTCAGGCCACGGAGTCAGCGGATGCCGCCGTGGTCGAGTTTGTGGCGCTTTATCGTGTCAATGGCCGTGCCGAGCGTATGCATGAAGTCAGCCGTTTTGTCCGCCAGGATGGCTGCTGGTATTACATCGACGGCCACACGCCGCAGGCTGCATGAATGCTCAAGGCGCCAACTGGCGATTGATTGTCTGCAGGTCTTCCTCATTGAGCGTGCCGCTGGCCTGGCGCAGTTTCAAGCCGCCCACCAGCACGTCGTAGCGTGCCTTGGACAACTTGGCTTTGGTGTCGAACACCTGGCTTTGCGCATTGAGCACGTCGATATTGATGCGCACGCCCACCTGGTAGCCCAGCTTGTTGGCATCCAGTGCGCTTTGGCTGGAAATCGCTGCGGCTTCCAGTGCCTTTACCTGTCCCAGGCCCGACTGCACGCCCAGAAAGGCCGTGCGCACGCCTTGAACCACGCCGCGCTGGGCCGCCTCCAGGTCTGCACGCGCCTTTTCTTCCAGCGCCAGGGTTTCCTTGACACGATTTTGAATCGAATACCCGGCAAACAAGGGCACGTTCAAATTCAAACCGATGTTGGCAACATTGATACGGCTATCCGCCAGTGTGGAGGAGGAGCTGCCGGTGTTGTTGACGGCCGAGTAACTTCCCGTCAGGTCCAGCGTGGGAAGGTGCGCAGCGTTGGCCTTGCGGGTTTCCAGGCGCGCGACTTCCAGCGCGACATCCGCCTGTTGCACGAGGGGATTTTTTTCCCGCGCCAGTGCGACCCAGTGTTCGACATCGGGTGGCTCCACCAGTGACAAATCCACGGGTGTTTTCAAAGGTTTGGGCGCGACTTTCGTCTGACCAACCAGGAGATCGAGTGCCAGGGATTTGACGCGCAGGTCGTTTTCTGCCGCCAGTTCCTGTGCCACCACCAGGTCATAACGTGCCTGCGCTTCGCGTGAATCGGTGATGGTCGAGGTCCCGACTTCAAAATTGCGTTTGGCCTGCGCCAGTTGTTCCGATACGGCAGTTTTCTGGCTTTTGACAAACTCCAGACTGTCCTGCGATGCCAGGACATCAAAATACGCTTGGCTGATGCGCACGATCAGGTCCTGGTCGGCTGCATGCAACTGGGCTTGTGCCAGTGTAATTTGCTTCATTCCCTGCGCGTATCCGGCCCAGTTGGCTGGACGGTACAAAGGCTGTGATGCGCTGAGGGTTGCCGACTGGGCGTTGTAGTAACGCTCGGGGCCGGGTAGTACTTCCTGGCTGGTTCGGCTGGCTGAAACGCCCAGCCCGGCGGTGGGCAAAATCGCCGCCCTTGCCTGATCGGCTTTGGCTAATGTGGCGTCAAATTGCGCTTTGGCGGATTGGTATGCGGCATCGTAACCGCGCGCAGCGGCATGGAGCTCAACCAGACTTTGCGCCTGTACCGATGCACAAGCCAGGCTTGCCAACACCAGGGGGAGTATTTTGAATTGCGGGAAACGGAAATGGTAACGGTATGGGGGCAACATGGTGGTATTTCTCGATTTCGTAACTTGGTTATGTCCGGTGATGTCAGGTGATCAGTACCGCGCGACTTCCGGGTCCAGTTCCCTGGACCAGGCTTCGATACCGCCAGTAATGTTGGCTACATGGGAAAAGCCACGGCTCTTCAGGAACAATGCCACTTGCATGCTGCGTACACCATGGTGGCACAGGCACAGGGTGGGGCGCTGCGGGTCGAGTTCTGCCAGGCGTAAGGGGATCAATCCCATGGGAATGGCAACGAACGCAAAGCCATCCGGTTTGACACAAGCGGTGCGCAGCTCGAACGGCTCCCGTACATCCAATACGACGGGCTGACCCAGCGCTTGCATGCTTTGTAACCACTGGCCCAGTTCGGCAGGACGAATCTGCTCAATCATGGATGAAGGCATTCGTTCAGAATTGAAAACGCGATGGTTCCGGGAAGTTCTGCAGCCGTGGCGCTACCGTGTCCCAGCCTTGGGACACGCGAAATCTGTCCGTCTGGATACGGGTGACGCAGGTGGCACGCATCATCGGTTCCTGGCCAACAATGGCGACCAGCCGGCCATCGGGTTTGAGCAGCGTCAGCAGGTTATCGGGTACTTCGGCGACCGATCCGCTGAGGACGATGGCATCGAAGCGATCTTCCGCCGCAATGCTACTGGCTCCGTCGGCCTGGCGAATCTCCACATTGTCGATACCGGCACGACGGATATTGTTGCGCGCCATGCTGGCCAGCTCCGGCACGATTTCGAGTGACACCACCCGCCTGGCCTTTCTTGCCATCAGCGCGGCCATATAACCCGAGCCCGCACCGACTTCGAGCACCGTGTCACTGGTTTGCAATGCCAGGTCCTGCAGCATGCGCGCTTCCACTTTGGGCTCCAGCATGCAGTGACCGGATTGCAGCGCCTCTTCGAGAGTGCCCAGCAAGGGAATCCGCAAATCGGCAAAGGCGATGGATCGGTAGGCTGGCGGAACAAAATCCTCGCGCTTGACCACGGAAAATGTTTCCAGTATCTGTGGGTCAGACACATTCCACGGACGAATCTGTTGTTCGATCATGTGCATGCGTGAAAGCTCAATATTCATTATTTATACTCCATGGGGTATGTTGGGGATTATTACAGATTTTACCGGGTAGGTGTTTTGTGCCCATTTTTACGCCCGCTCCAGAGCCTGCGTGCCCATTGCGCAAGGTCATCCATGTAGCAGTAGACCACGGGCACCACCACCAGGGTCAGTAGCGAGGAGGTAATAACCCCGCCAATCACGGCCTGTCCCATGGGGGCGCGCATTTCAGAGCCTTCGCTCAGGGCAAAGGCCAATGGCACCATGCCGAAAATCATTGCCAGTGTGGTCATGAGAATGGGGCGCAGCCGCACCTTGGCGGCCATCAGCAACGCGGCATGGCGCTCCATGGCGGGCAGCGGCTGGCCGTTGTCATCGACTTGCGGCTCGCGCGCCCGGATGGCAAAGTCCACCAGCAAAATGGCATTTTTGGTCACCAACCCCATCAGCATCACCACGCCAATGACCGAGAACATCGACAGGGTTGAATTAAACATCATCAATGCCAGCACGACGCCAATCAGCGTTAGCGGCAAGGCGGTCATCAGCGCCAGTGGCTGCAAGAAACTCTTGAACTGGCTGGCCAGGATCATGTAGATGAAGATGACGGCCATGATGAGCGCCGAAATGGCGTAGGAGAAAGATTCGGCCATGTCCTTGGTCGAGCCGCTGAACTTGTAACCGTAGCCCGGTGGCATGGCAATGGTATCCATGGCGGCCTTGATGTCGGCGGACACCTCGCCCGCCGAGCGCCCGGAGACGTTGCCGCTGATGGCGACTTCGCGTGTCAGATCGCGCCGGTTGATCTGGTTCGGCCCGGTCGATTCAACCACCTTGGCCACCTGGTTCAGGCGCACCATGCGCGGGCTGCCATCGGCATTGGCACCGATGACAAAAGGCAACAGTTCCATGTCCTGCGGATTGTCACGCGCCGATGGTGCCAGCCGTACATTGACATCGTAGGTCTGGTCGTCGGGGGCGCGCCAATTCGTCACCGTCTGACCGGCAACCAGGGTGCGCAGCGTCGCACCAATCTGTCCCACACCCAGGCTCAAGTCGGAGGCCACATCGCGTTTGACCTGCACATCCAGCGTGGGCTTGTTGGCCTTGATGCTGGAATCCAGGTCAACCAGACCGGGAATATGCTGTATTTTTTCCCTGGCCAGCGCGGTCAGACGTTCCAGTTCAGCCGTATCGGCACCCTGGATGGAAAACAGAATCTGCTTTTGCCCACCTACCGAGTCGAGCAGGCCAACGTGGGTGACGGTAATGCCGGGAACCTGGCGCAGACGCTGGCGCAGCAGTACCGACATGGCATCCACACTGACACTGCGGTCCTTGCGGTCCACCAGGCGGATATACATGCTGGCGTACATTTTCCCGGCAGCAGAACCCGTGTTGATCGTGGTGAGGGTGTAGCGCACTTCGGGAAACGCGCGCACGATTTCCTCCACCTGCCGCGCCCGCGCTTCGGTCACTTCCAGCGAGGAGCCTACCGGGGTGTAAAAATTCAGCGAGGTTTCCGAGAAATCGGACTTGGGAACAAATTCGGTTCCCAGCAGTGGCAGCAGCGCAATGCTACCAATAAAAATGCCAAGGGCCAAACCAATGGTCGCCAGTTTGTGCCCCAGCGCCCATTGCAGGATGCCCTGGTATACGTCGATCAGCCAGTCGGTGGCATGGTCAAACCAGCCGGTCACGCGCCCGATGGTCTTGTCGTACCAGGTGACGGGTGCATGCCGCTTGCCATGCGCTTCGATGCTGGGGTCATGCCAGACGCTGGAGAGCATCGGGTCCAGCGTAAAACTGACAAACATCGAAATCAGCACCGCCGCCACAATCGTCAGGCCAAATTCGTGAAAAAACTTGCCGATGATGCCGCCCATGAAACCAATCGGTAAAAAAACGGCCACGATGGACAGGGTGGTGGCCAACACCGCCAGTCCGATTTCCCGCGTGCCGTCCATGGCGGCGTCAAAGGCATTCTTGCCCATTTGCACATGGCGCACGATGTTTTCGCGCACCACGATGGCATCGTCAATCAGCAAGCCCACGCACAGACTCAGCGCCATCAGCGTAATCATGTTGACGGTAAAGCCCAGCATGTGCATGAACAAAAAGGTGCCGATCAGGGCAATCGGCAGCGTTAATCCGGTAATGACAGTTGAACGCCAGGAATTCAAAAACAAAAAGACGATCAGTATCGTTAAGGCTGCACCTTCCAGCAGGGTTTTGCGCACATTGTTCACCGCCACGCGAATCTGGCGTGAGCCATCGGTGATGGGCTCCAGCCGCACACCGGGGGGCAGTTGCTTGCGCATTTCGGCCAGGTTTTTTTCCAGCTTGTCGACAATGGCAATCGTGTTTTCATCCTGCGCCTTTTGCACGTTGAGCAGCAGGGTGCGCTGGCCGTTGTACAGCGCCAGACTGTCGACCTCCTGCGCGCCATCCGACACCCTGGCAAGCTGTTCGATGCGGATTGGCGTGCCGTTTCTGCGCGCAACAATGATCTTGCCAAAGTCCTCCGGGCGCTGCATGCTGGCATCAATCTGGATGACACGCTCTTGTTCCAGGGAGCGAATCGCTCCCAGCGGCACGTCCAGCGTTTCGCTGCGCACTGCGGCCACTACCTGATCGGGCGATACGCCAAAAGCCTCCAGCGCCTGGGGCTTCAGGTAGATGTTGATTTCACGCCGGGTTCCGCCGACCAAAGTAACCGAGCCTACGCCACGCACATTCTCCAGGCGCCGTTTGAAGGTTTGCTCGGCCCAGTTGGTCAGTTCAACGGCATTCATTGCAGGTGTACCACCGGCTGGTGCATCGGGTAGTACGGCAACCGACCAGACAGCCCTGGACGAGGGATCGAAGCGCAGCACCCGTGGCTCCTTGACCTCGGTACGCAGGGTAGGGCGCACGGCAGCCACCTTTTCGCGCACGTCTTCCGCAGCCTTGCGCCCATCCGTGCTGAGGTCAAACTCGATGATGACCACCGATTGGCCTTCGTAGCTGCGTGAGGTGAGCGCATTGATACCGGCAATCGAGTTGACGCCTTCTTCAATTTTCTTGGAAACCTCGCTTTCGACAATTTCCGGCCCGGCACCAGGGTATTCCGCTGTCACCACGACCACGGGAAAATCAATATTCGGGAACTGGTCCACCTGCAAACGTTGCAGCGAGAACAGGCCCAACACCACCAGCGCCACCATCACCATGGTGGCAAACACCGGGTTTTTAAGACTGACCTGGGTAAACCACATAAGTTATTTTGCGTTTTGTGCGTTTTGCGTGAGTTTGACCTGCGTGCCCGCGCGCAGACTGCCGACACTGCCCGCCAGCAGGCTTGCGCTCTCTGGAACACCCGTCAGTGCCACCATGGTCTGCCCGCCACCAGACGCACTGGACGCACCCGATACACCACGCGCGCCCAGGGTGACCCCCTGGTGCTGTACCAACCCGTCGCGCACCACCTGCACATAAGGCTCGGGTTTATCGGTACGCACGGCACTCAAGGGAACAGCCAGACCCTGTGTGCTACCCGTTGCCAGGCTGCCCTGGGCGAATAAACCATGGCGCAGGCCCGGATGGGGTGGCAATGCCAGATAGACCAGCATGGCCCGGCTGCCAACCGCAGCGCTAGGGTTGATACGCACCACCTTGGCTGTGACTGGCTCTGCAACGCCTTCCAGCGTGAGCTGTGCATTCTGGCCAAGACGCACATGCGGTGCATCGGCGGCGCTGACGCTGGCTTCCAGTTCAAGTCGGCTCAAGTCCACGATTTCCACGATGCGTGCGTCCACCCCCACGCGCTCACCAGGCTGTGCCAGACGCTGTGAGACAACGCCCGTGATGGGCGCGCGCAAAACGGTGTCCGCCAGCGCCTTGGTGGCCACGTCCGCACCGGCTTGTGCCGCCCGATAGTTGGCTTCGGCAGCAGATAAACTGGCCAGCGAGGTATCCAAAGCAGTCTTTGAGATAAAACCCCGATCCACCAGGGAGCGGTTATTGTCAAAGTTGCGTTTGGCAATATCCACCTGTGCTTTGGCGGCTTCGGCTTGTTGCTGTGCTTGGTTCACCCGCGCCTGGTACTCGGTGGAATCGACTTTGGCCAGCACATCGCCCACCTTGACCGGATCGCCTTCGCGCAGCGTCAAGCCTTGCAGCTCACCGGCCACCCGCGCCTTGACAAAGGCAGAACTGACGGCCTTGATTGAACCCGAAAGGGCCACACCTTGTTGCAAGCTCAGCACCTGGACCTGCACCAGATCGCCAGGCCCGAGTTCCACCACGGCACGGGATTGCGCGGCGGTCTGCTGTGCCTCCAGGCTGGCCTTTTGCGCGCTACGTGCAAAGAGTACACGTACACCCGCTAATGCCAGTGCAGCGATAACTGCGCTGGCAACTATCCATTTAGTAGTTGAATGCCTCATGTATATTGTTCCTCACGGTCCATTGTCACCCGGATCACCTAACGGCCAACGCGGTTTGACGTTGAAGGCGTAGCGCTTGTCGGCTTGCTCCAGACCGGCTTGCAGGCGCATCGCTGCGGCCAGGGCGATCATGGCGCCATTGTCGGTGCACCACTGCAATGCCGGGTAATGTACCCGGATACCACGCTGGCCACACGCAGCCGTGAGCTGTTCGCGCAGACTGCGGTTGGCACCCACGCCACCGGCAACCACCAGCCGCATCAGATGGGTTTGCTGCAATGCTGCCAGCGACTTTTTCACGAGAACTTCCACAATCGCCGCCTGGACCGATGCGGCCAGATCACAGCGCTGAGACAGGGGAAGAAGGGCAAAATCCGCGCCCAGGTCAACGCTGGAAGCATGGGGGTGCTGCGCCACCATCCTTTGCACCTGCGTCAGCACGGCGGTTTTGAGCCCTGCAAAGGAAAAATCCAGGTTGCCGCTGTGCAACAAGGGCCGGGGCAGTTTGAAGGCGTTGGGGTTGCCTTGTTCCGCCAACCGTGCCAAAGCCGCTCCGCCCGGATAATCCAGCCCCATCAGCTTGGCCGATTTGTCAAACGCCTCGCCAGCAGCGTCATCAATGCTTTCCCCCAGCAGCGCATAACGGCCCACGCCATCGACGCGCATCAACTGGGTGTGCCCCCCCGAAACCAATAGCGCCACAAAAGGAAACTCCGGCGCTTTGTCGGTGTTGAGAAAGGGCGATAGCAGATGCCCTTCGAGGTGGTGAACACCCAGGACCGGCTTATCCAGCGCCGCACCCAAGGCACAGGCCACCCCGGCGCCGACCAGCAGCGCACCCGCAAGCCCTGGCCCCTGGGTGTAGGCAAATACGTCAATATCGGCCAGGCTTTGCCCGGACTGCTCCAGCACGGTTTGTGTCAGCGGCACAACCCGGCGGATGTGGTCACGGCTGGCCAGCTCCGGCACCACCCCGCCAAAAGCCTGGTGCATGTCGATCTGGCTATGCAGTGCGTGCGCCAGCAGCCTGGGCAGGCCTTGCTCCTGCCACTGAACCAGGGCCACGCCCGTTTCATCGCAAGACGATTCAATCCCCAAAACCAGCATGATTCTTCCTTTGTGACTGCGCGAGTTTAGGGCAAGCGCAGCTTGATTCGGTAACTCAGTAACGCGCCTGCGTGGGAGCAGCGGCAGCTGCGACCACATCTGCTGCTTTGCATGCCTTGTGTCAAATTGCTATTGTATAAATAGCTGTCCCCGCTTGTCAGTCGTGCGGTACAGGCTGATTTGCGCATTAGGTGATGCTAAACGGCGCATTTGAGGATGACTTGATCGTTGCCAGTGGCAAGAACCTTGCCCCTTGAATGCCTGATCGACTGCCAAGCGACCCAGGCGCACAGCTGGCACAGTCGGATAGCGCGGCAACCTCTTGCACGTTTCGGCTGGAAGATCGGCCAGCAGAATACTTGACGATGCCAGGGTGTAGTAGCCGACGATGCGATTTTCGTTTGCCAAGGCCACAAAACACGCAGCGACTCGGCGGCGCACATCCTGGGTGACTTGCTCACGCAGATAGCGGTTCAACGGTTCCGAATCGCAATGGAATGCAGTGCGTTCGTGCGCAGTGGCGAGTGGTGCAAGTTTGAACGGAGCAAGGCTCATTCCGGGCGCAAGAGTTTGCTGCGACGGGAAAAGGCGCGTTCCAATGCCGGTGACGCTTGCGGTGGTGACAGCAAAGCCTGTGCAAAGCATTCCTGATCGGCCAACGAAAGTCGGATGACTTCGGCCTGTTCAATGGCGCGTTGCGCGGCATCCTGGACGGCGGCCACCACGAAATCGGTCATGGTGCGCCCCTGAAGTTCAGCAGCGCGCCTGAGCATTGCATGAAGATCGGTGCTGATACGGGCTTCAAGACGGGCGGTGGGAATGGTTGCGGGCATGGTGTTGTCCTTTGGGTGAAACTATACGGTAAATTTCAGCATGAACCAAGTGTGACCAAGCGTGTCAGCCCATCGCATATCAACTATGAAAACAATAGCTTCTCCCGCTTGTCAGACGTGCGGTACAGGCTGATTTGATGCAAAGAAATGAATCAGGGACAATGCTTGCACCATCCGGCCTCAACCCCAACGGTGCAAGGATTTCAACATGAAACTAAAACGAACTTCAGGAATTGGCGTATCTTGCCTTGGCCATGATAGAAATGAAAATCGAACCCGTAGTTCTTTCGGACAATTGGTGTTACGTTTCAAATCCATCGAAGATTCCACCCGCTTACGTAATTTCTAAAGCGATGGAAATGACCACAGCCGAAATGAAAGTGGCATCAGAAAGCCATTAGCGATTGGCGCCCCGAATCGGGATCAGAAAATCTGAGTATAGGCATGAGCAATAATAAATAGATGCACGTCCCTCCCCCAACTCAGCCAGCTTTGCCGGTTAGCGAGTCCGATGATGAAATTCCGGCACATGCACAGACCCAGGGCATAGACCCTGCGTTGCTGGAGCAGGCACGCACCCGGTTGGAGTTTTTATACGCCGAGGTGGCAAAGTCCTGGCCTGGTTTTATCTCCCGTCCCGGTCAGTACCAAATGATGCACGTAGCCCTGCTGACCTTTCTATGCGCCAAAGCGCCTGAGGATACGACGCGCTCAGGCAACAACCTAGCACAACTGGAAGCAGGCACCGGTACGGGCAAGACGGTGGCTTACTGTTTGGCAGCCATCGTGGCATCTGAACTTCTGCAAAAAACGGTCATTGTCTCGACTGCTACCGTGGCATTGCAGGAACAACTGTTTCAAAAAGATCTGCCCCGTCTGGGCGAAATCATCCCGGAATTACGCTTTGACATTCTCAAAGGGCGTGGACGCTATGTCTGCGAGAGCCGCCTGGAAGGTGCACTTCACGGGGAAGACCAAGACGCTATTGCAAGTCAGGCGTATCAGGAGTCCTTGATTGACAGCCGTAACGACGTGCGAAGCCTGCCTCGTGACACGGCAAAGGCGATGCGGTGGTTCAAGACAGTAGCCAAGCAGCTGCGCACTGGTAAATGGGATGGTGACAGCGACAGTTTGGAGTTGCCGCCCGACCCGCAGGTCTGGAATCAGGTGCAAGCCAATGCCCAGGTTTGCAACGGCGGTCAATGCCCGTATTTCAAAAGCTGTGCTTTCTTCAAGGCGCGCCGTCAGGCCGCTACGGCCACGCTGCAAGTCGCCAATCACGCCCTGATCCTGGCAACCCTGCAAACCGACAGTACGCTGATAGATCCGGGTAACACCTTGTTTGTATTTGATGAGGCGCACCACCTTCCGGGCATCGCGACCGATCAGTTCTCGTACCGCGCCCGATTGGGTACCAGCGTCAAGCTGCTAACTAGCTTGCGCACCGTTGTGCCACGACATGGACGGGACCTGCCCCCCTCTAGCCGCCTTGATCCCGTGGCCTTTGCGCAAACCATCACGCAGTGCACAGAAAAGCTTGCCCTGCTGGAAGACTATTGGATTCAGGCGAATTTGGTCAGTACCGAAATCCCCATCCACCGTTTCCGGCAGGGCCATATCCCCGAAGATTTGGCCAACGAGTGCGCACAGTTGGCAACCATCATCCACTCGCTCAGCACGGTGGTCGGAAGTGTTGCAGCGGCCTTGCTGGAGAACGACGAGTCAAAGTCCCCCACCGAGCGCGAGGAGCAAAGTCGCGCTGGCCTGGAACTTGGCGTGTACCTGTCCAGACTTGAAACTTTGGAGCGGCTTTTTGGTGCCTGGGCTACGCACGACAAGGTACCCTGGGCCAAATGGATGGAGTATGCGGAAAGCAGTGCCGGCAGCACGGGAGTTTCGGGTGGTGCAGGCAGCGCAATCGGGGCCTCTGGTGTCGGCGGTGAATATCCCCCTGATGCCTGGCTGTGCGCAAGTCCCATGACTGCAGCTCAAATCCTGTCGCGTGGCCTGTGGAAAAGCGTTAGCGCGGCCGTGTGCACCTCTGCTACGCTTACCGCCTGCGGCAGCTTTGACTTCTTTGATCGGCTTAGCGGTCTGAATCGTTTCCCTCAACGCCGCAGCCTGGTAGTGAGCTCTCCGTTTGACTACGCCATTCAAGGTGAGTTGCGCATCGCAGCCATGCAGCATTCACCCAAGAGTGCCGGGTTTTCTGCGGAGTTGTGTCAAAAACTACCCGAACTGCTGCGTGAGCACCACCATGGACAGTTGGTGCTGTTTACCTCCAAACGTCAGATGCAAGCCTGTCACACAGCCCTACCCCGCGACTTGTTTTTGCAGGTTCTAGTTCAGGGTGAGTGCTCACGCACCCAGTTGCTCAAGGAACATAGCCGTCGCGTCGCAAGCGGTGCGCGCAGCATCATCTTCGGATTGCAATCGTTTGGAGAAGGGATTGATCTACCTGGACAATTATGTGAGCATGTGCTGATCGATAAGCTTCCCTTTACGCCACCGACTTCACCCGTTGAAGAAGCCTTGGCGGAATGGCTCAGCACCCAGGGGCGTGATCCCTTTACCGAGATTTCGGTGCCTCGTGCGGCCATGAAACTTGCCCAATGGGCCGGGCGGGGCATTCGCACGGTCACTGATAAGGCTGTGATAACGGTGTGTGATATCCGGCTCGGCTCCACGGGCTATGGCCGACAGATTCTGGCCGGGTTGCCACCTTTTCCCGTGGTGCGAACGCCTATAGAACAAAAAGTGGCTTCATCAACTCCGCCAAATTATTCTGCGTAACATTAAAAAAGGTAATCCCCCGGCTTTGCCGGGGAGACAGTAGGGGTTTTACAAAACAAAATGCATCCATCTACAGATAAACCAACGCCTTGAATATAAAAATATTTATTTTTATGTACTATTTTTTACGATTGCCGACCATGCTCAAACCATCCAGTCTTCAAGTTTCAAATGCGGCACATTTTCAAAATGGCGGGTGTTGTGGGTGACCAGAATCAGCTTTTCGGATAGTGCATGGGCCGCGATCAATGTGTCCATATCGCCAACGGGCTTGCCCTGGCGCTTGAGCGCATTTTTTAGCGCGCCATAGTGGTCTGCAGCCTCGGCGCTCCATTCGATGCTTGGCAAGCGCAAAAGGAAACTGTCAATCAAACCCCGGCGACGGTCTTCAGGTGCCATGCCCGCCTGTCCATAGCGCAATTCAGCTCGTGAAATGACGGAGATGGCGACTTTGTGTCGCCGCAGGGCATCGGTGAGCTTTTCCTCCAGCGCAGGCGAAGTGCGTCGCAGGAAATAGCTGACGATATTGGTATCGAGCAGGTAACGCACTAATTGCCCCAATCCGCAAAAGGACTTGGGCGAGGTGCGTCATCGCGCGGGGGAATGAACTCTGCCGTGGTGGGCATGGAATGCAGTTCTGCCAAAAAAGCATCCAGTTCGTCCACGGTAGGTTTGGGTTGAATGCGCATGTTTCCGGTATTTCCAATCTTGGTGATCCAGACTTCTTGCGCATTGACGCGAAACGCCTTGGGTAACCGGATGGCCTGGCTGTTTCCTGTGGTAAAAACTTTGGCGGTTGCAATCATGGGTAAACTTACAAATACATACGAAATAGTATATACATTGTATACCCATGCCACTAGACAGTACAGGGGAATCGGGGCGAAAACTTCTTATTCAGGCCCGCAGCGCCTGCCTCAGGCTGGCACCGAGTTCTGGCCGCTGGGCAAACGGGTCGCTGGGGTTGCGTCCTTGCAGGATGTCTTCCATGCGGGTCTGCACGGCGGCCAGTACTTTGGGGTGGCTGTAGATGTAGAACTGGTTGGCGGCCACGGCGTCGAACACCTTTTGCGCGACTTCGGCGGCGCTGACCTTGCCACTGTTGACGGCCTTTTCCCCCATGGCCTGGCTGATGCGCTGGCTTTGGGTCAACGTGGCGTCGGCCTTGGGTTCACCGGGGCGATTGCGCTGGCTTTGCACGATGCCGGTGGGGACGAAATAGGGACACAAAACGCTGCTGCCAATCTGGTCGGTGACCAGGGCCAGGTCCTGGTACAGCGTTTCGGTGACGGTGACAACAGCGTGTTTGGTGGCGTTGTAAATGCCCGTGTTGGGCTGGCTCACCAGACCCGCCATGCTGGCGGTGTTCACAATATGTCCCCGGTAATCCGGGTCTTTGGCAGCGGCAGCCAGCATCATGGGCGTAAAGACCCGGATGCCGTGCGCCACCCCCATCAGGTTGACACCCATCACCCACTCCCAGTCGGACGCCGTGCTTTCCCAGATCAAACCACCTGCGCTCACCCCCGCATTGTTGAACACCAGATGCGGCGCACCAAAGCGCTCTAGCGTCGCCGCGCCCAATGCCTCAACCTGTGCTGCCTTGGAAACATCCACGCGCAGGCCCACTACCTGAACGCCACTGGCTGCGACCTCGGCCACAGCTTTGTCCAGCGCGTCTTGCTGCACATCAGCCAGCACCAGGTTCATGCCCAGCCTAGCGCCAATGCGCGCACACTCCAGGCCAAAGCCCGAGCCAGCGCCTGTGAGAACAGCGGTTTTGTTTTTGAAGTCTTTCATCATGGTGAATGCAAAAATAATGTTTAAATAATGCTATGAATTAAGTAGCTGTACCCGCACGTCTGGAGGGCGATAGGGGCCGATTTTGTATAAGAAACTCAAGCGCCGGTGACGATGCTCACGCCGCCGTCCACGGCCAGCCATTGGCCAGTGATGTGCTTGCCGGCATCCGACGCAAACAGCAGGCACACGCCCTTGAGGTCTTCGCCGTCGCCCACGCGCTGCAAGGGGGCTGCGGCTATGAGTTTGTCCGCGCCGATCTTCTTGAAAATGCCCGCTGTCATCTTGCTGTGGAAAAAGCCGGGACAGATGGCGTTGACGGTGATGTTGTACTTGCCCCATTCCGCCGCCAGCGCTTCGGTAAAGCTCAACACTGCCCCCTTGGACGTGTTGTAGGCGATGGTGTTGTGGCCTTCAGGATTGCCACCCAGTCCCTGAATCGACGATAAATTGATGATGCGCCCGCTTCTGCGGCCAATCATGCTGCGCTTGGCAATCACCTGACTGAGCAGAAAATAGCCGCGCACATTCAGATTCATCACCTTGTCCCAGGCCTCCAGCGGATGGTCCTCGGCAGGCGCGCCCCAGGTAGCACCGGCATTGTTGACCAGAATATCTACATCCCCCATGCGTTGCAGGGTTTCATCGGCCAGACGGTTGATCTCCGACTCCTGCGCGCAATCGGCGGCCACCCAGCGCGCATCAATACCGGCATCCTGCAACTCGGCGCAGGCGTTTTCCAGGTCGTCCGCCTTGCGCGAACTCAGCATGATCCGGGCTCCCGCCTCGCCCAGGGCGTGGGCGAGTTGCAAGCCCAGGCCGCGCGAGCCGCCGGTAACAAGTGCGGTTTTGCCGCGAAGGTCAAACAATTGCTGAACGGTGCGAACGGTGCCTGCAGTCATGGGCGTGCCTTTAGGTAAATGAAGGTGAAAGTTGAAAAGCCGCGATTGTGCCCACGGCCTGCTCAAGGGCGTGTCGCCAGCGTGATACGCGATGGCTCTTAAGTGATGTGGTCGTTGGATTTGGCTCCCTCGCCCCAGCGGGGCTGGGGAGATGGGCTGCTGGTGGCTTTGCGCTGGAATTTCATATCGCCCGTGATATGACACATGCAAAAATTGCGATGCGAAACCCTCTTGCAAGCCTTTGTGGCATCTTTTTGGCCACAAATAAGGCATCAAATAAGCCTACAGCCCCCGTGGGATGTGCGGTTACAGCTATTGATAATATAGCAACAATAACCCCGTCCACAGCACCGCAAAACATCCAGAGAGCCGCACCATGACAAGCCAGTCTCCTCTCCCCAGCCCTCTCTCCCCGCTGGGGCGAGGGAGTAAAACCCAACGTCCACATCAGTTTGAATCGCACCCTCTTCGCATATCGCGTGTAGCAGCTACTCTTAAACTGCTAGCTTCCCCCGCACATCACACAAGCGCTAGCGCCGTATTTCCTATAAAACCATAACCATGAACACCACCGCTCCCACCGCCCTGATTGCCGAAGACAAGCCCTCGCTGGCGCAGGCGCTGCACATCGGGTTGCAGCGCGCCTGGCCTGCGCTACGCGTGGTGACCAGCGTGGGGGACGGCGTGTCGGCGGTGCGGCAGGCGCTGGACTTGTGACCGGACGTGCTGTTCTATGATCCACACTTTTAGCCACCCCATGCACAAACTTGAATTACGCATTCCACCAGTAGCTGTCGTGCTGATCGTCGGCGTCCTGATGGCTCTCGTTGCCATCGTGGTGCCAGCGGGAGTTGAGGTTCCGGCAAAACTACTTCTGTCCCTTTCTTTTGTACTCAGCGGTGCGGTCGTCGCTTTAGCGGGTGTCGTCTCGTTTCGTCGGCACAAGACCACGGTCAATCCGTTCACACCCGAGCGTTCATCTTCCCTGGTCGCCAGCGGTATCTACCGCTACAGCCGCAATCCCATGTACCTCGGCTTCTTGCTGGCCCTGCTTGGCTGGTGTATCTGGCTGGCCAATTGGGCCTGCGCGCTTTTGCTGCCGGTGTTTATCATGTACATGAACCGGTTCCAAATCCAGCCAGAGGAGCGCGCGCTTGAGCGGCACTTCGGTCAGCAGTTCCTGACCTACGCGCAGTCCGTTCGGCGCTGGCTCTGAGCTTGCTACACCGCCCAATGGATACAGGCAGGCCCGTGGACCGAGCTGGCCGAGGTCTGGCCCGTTCATCCACCGCCGCGCCAATCAACACTTCGGGCAGGATGTCGAAGAACTTGTTGAGGACAGAGTAAAGCGTGGCCAGGTGAATGTTGCGTTGCAAACGCCTGGATTTTAGCTCCCTCGCCCCGCTGGGGCGAGGGAGTAAAAACCCAACGGCCATATCACTTGAATCGCACCCAATCCCGCCAGCACGAAAAAATCTCTTTGGTGTACAGGCTATAGTGCGGGCGGCGGGTGCGCATGTAACTGTTCCAGCAGCTGGGTTGACTTAAAAACCGGCATGCTGGTTTTTCTGGGATGTTATGACTGCTTATTTATACAGCATATTGGCTGCAAGCCTTATTGCATACGGGTTTGCGCGGGTGTTGCCTGGTCATGTTGTGGCGATAACCGCCATGTTACGCAGACACGGGTGTGTCTCCCTATATTGAGTTCGCCCGCAAGCTCGATGACCATGCGAATTCCAAAGCTGCTGCTGATCCCGTTCATTACCATGTTGCTGGGAGCAAAGATGATTGACGGCGTTTTTGCAAAGGACAACACGACAAGCGACCTGAATCAGTGCGTTCGGTCGGAGGTTCCCGGTCTGCAATACATCGCCGTAACTGCTGACCGGGTACTCTTCGAGTACGCCGGTGGCTGGGCTGACATCCAAGGTCAGAAAGCGATGACACTCGACACTACTCTGATGGCGTACTCGATGACCAAGACCTTTACTGCTGTCGCGATTTTGCAATTGGCAGAGCAGAGGAAGCTGAGCCTGGACGACGTGATTGACCGCTATCTCCCGAATGCCGCATACCACGGTCACGGCATCACCCTGCGTCAGCTGCTCAACCACACGTCCGGCGTTCCAAATCCGATTCCCCTTCGGTGGGTGCATTTGGCAGCAGAGGATTCAAGTTTTAATGAAGCTGAGGCACTCGCTACGGTTCTGGGCGAGAACCCTGGTCTTGCGTTTGAGCCGGGCCGCAAGTATGCCTACTCCAATATCGGATACTGGCTTCTGGGCAAGGTAGTCGAACAGGTATCTGGTCAATCATATCCAACCTATATTCGGGGGAATATCCTCCAGCCGTTGCTACTCTCGTCGCTAGGGATGGGTTTTGTCATCCCCGACGAATCCCGTCACGCCCAAGGTTATCTTGCGAAATATTCATTGATGAATTTGGTGAAAGGGTTCTTTATCGACAGCAAGTTCGTGGGCGACTACGAAGGACACTGGCTACGGCTGAAAAGCCATTACCTCAATGGACCAGCTTTTGGTGGACTGATCGGCACGGCACGTGGCTTCAGCCGATTCCTGCAAGACCAGTTGCGGGCCGAGTCGGTGCTGTTCGGGATGGAAACCAAACGTCTGTTGGAAACTCGACAGACAGATGGCGCAGGCCGACCCATTCCGATGACACTGGGGTGGCACATTGGCGAAACAAACGGGGCTGCCTATTTTTTCAAGGAGGGCGGTGGCGGTGGCTTCCATTCCGAGATGCGCATTTATCCTGCAAAAGGTATTGCCTCGGTAGTGATGGTAAACAGCACAGAATTCAATTCAACTAAATTCCTGAATCGCGTTGACCGCATATTCCTGGAGACCCGGCAATGATGACGATGCGGGCTAACACTTCATTCCAGGGACGCGCCGCGATAAAGCCGCGTCGCGCCCCTGAATTCGGATGTGTGTGCCGTGCACGACACGAATCCAGCCGGGTGAAAGTCCCGGTGCCAGGCCTGTAGAGCCGAAGGCTAGCCAAAGGGCAAATGCGTCGCCGCGAGGTGGGTTGCCAGTGCTCGTTATCGTGATTTCTTGAGCACCAAATACATGGTGTTGTTTGCCACGAACGTAGCTTGAGACCCGATAGCGATTGAAAAACGGCAACCGAACGGCAACCAGAGCAGTGTCTACAGCCACAAGAAAGAAAGGACTTAGCCCCTTTCGAAGCTAAGTCCTTGATTTTGTTGGTGCGGCTGGCAGGAATCGAACCCACGACCCCTTGGTTCGTAGCCAAGTACTCTATCCAGCTGAGCTACAGCCGCAACACGGGAAGCATTGTAGCACAGCGTTTTGTGCTTCAATTTTTCAAGTTTTGATTGCTTTTTGGTTGCTGTGGGTGGCTTTGCGCTGGAATCTCATATTGCCCGTGATATTACACATGCAAAAACTGCGATGCGAAACCCTCTTGCAAGCCTTTGTGGCATCTTTTTAGCCACAAATAAGGCATCAAATAAGCCTACAGCCCCCGTGGAATGCGCGGTTGCAGCTATTGATAATATAGCAACAATAACCCCATCCACAGCACCGCAGAACATCCAAAGAGCCGCACCATGACAAGCCAGTCCCCTCTCCCCAGCCCTCTCTCCCCGCTGGGGCGAGGGAGTAAAAACCCAACGGCCATATCACTTTGGATCACACCCGATTGCCGCTGGAACAGACCGAAAACTGACTTCGAAGTTTATACTGTGCGAGGATTTCCGCACGGGCTACTCCGTTCATCGTATCCACATATCTACTATCAGAGGAACAAAATGCGTAAGATACTTGTCAAGTTTTTGTTGTTGATCCTGGCCATCGGATGTGCCATCACCGCCTGGGCACAACCAGCCGAGAAAAAGGGGCAGAAAAGCCTGGATGTCGCTTTTTATGAGGGCGGCTACTTTTATTCCAACGGAGTGGGTATCGACAAAGACGTGGTCGATGAGATCAAGAACAGGGGGGGCTATAGTTTTAACTACCTTGAGCGGCCCAGGGTGAGAATCTGGAAAGACCTGGAGGCTGGTTCGTTACCCATGAGCGTCTCGGGAATCCAGAATCCAGAGCGCGATAAGTTTGCCTACTTTGTCCCCTATATCGCGCAGAAGAACAAGGCGCTTGTCATTGGCAATAAGCACACAACTCCGGAGAGCCTGGTTGCCGACAAGGCGGCCAGGATAGCGGTGGTCAGGGGGTTCAAGCACGGTGAGTTTTTCGATCAACTCGTGGAGAAGGTTCGCGCCAATGGCGGTGTGACGGAAGTACCCACCATTCATAACCTGTTTCTGATGCTCAACTCGGGAGACCGGGTGGACATGATCATTTCCCAACCCGCATTCTTCAAGGAAATGCGGGATATGGGCATTGAATCCAGAGTATCGGTCTACGATTGGGACACGGCATCCAAACCGATTGTGCTCGGCCTCATTCTGGCCAAAGCACATTTCTCGGAAAATGACGTGAAGGACATGAAAAAACTTATCGATGCCATGCGCAAGGATGGCACGCTAAAGAAGATTTTTTCAAAATATCTCTCCAGCAAGGATGTGGAAGATGCCCTGAATTTTTAGCAATCTTCGGTCTTTAGGCCTTGAGCCTTTTTGCAATCTCGGCGACGCGCGCACCAAGCAGCTTGGCGGACTCCAGGTCGCCAGGCAGCATTTCGGCAACACTCGCATCCGATGGTGTTTGCGCCATGGCACCGCTGTAAGAGCCGAGGTAATTGGCATCGTTGCGCTGCGCTGCCTTGCTGTTGGAGGGCACCGTTCCCGTGCCGACCCAGATGCCACCGTGCTGCATCGCCAGTGTGAAGAAGTATTGCAGGGTGGAGAACTTGTCGCCATTCATGCTGGCGCTGTTGGTAAAGCCGGCAAAGACTTTGTCTTTCCAGGCCCGGCTGTACCAGGGTTTGCTGGATGCGTCGGCAAACTTCTTGAATTGCCAGCTCACCTGTCCCATGTAGGTGGGGCTGCCCATGATGATGGCGTCGGCTTCCTTGAGCGTGGCCCAGGCGGCTTCGGACAAATTGCCATCGGCATCAATGGGGAGCAGTTCGGCGTCTGCGCCTTCGGCTACCGATTGCGCCATGCGCAGCGTGTGCCCATAACCTGAATGAAAAACGACGACTACTTTTGTCATGATGACTCTCCTTGAGGGTTAAAAGATGGAAGGGATGAAACTTCCGCTGAAAAAAATTGAATAATTGAATACTTGAATGGGATACTTAATCGGTCAGGTCAAATACCAGGACCTCGGCATCCTGGGCCTGGTCCAGGCGTATCAGGCGCTCGTTGGTCAGCAAGGCGGCATCGCCTGCAGTTAAAGGCGTGCCATTGACGGTGATGGTGCCGCGTACCACTTGTACGTAGCCCTTGCGGTTTTGCGCCAGTTCCAGTTCGCAGCCTTGTCCGGCATCAAATAAGCCGTTGTACAGCCTGGCATCGGCATGCATCCGTACGGCTCCAGGCTGTGCATCACCCGAGGCCAGCAGGTGCAAGCGCCCCACTTTGTCGGATAGGGAAAAGGTTTTTTGCTCGTAACCGGGTTCTATGCCCCGCTCTTTCGGCTCGATCCATATCTGGAACAGGTGGGTGGTACTGTCGGGCGCGTGGTTGAATTCGCTGTGCAGTACGCCGCGCCCGGCGCTCATGCGTTGTACGTCGCCCGCGGGAATGCTTTCGACATGGCCCATACTGTCCTTGTGCGCCAATGCACCCTGGACCACGTAGGTGATGATTTCCATGTCACGGTGGCCGTGGGTGCCAAAGCCGGTGCCGGGGGCAATGTAATCCTCGTTGATCACACGCAGATTGCCCCAGCCCATGTGCTGCGGGTCGTAATAATTAGCAAAAGAAAAACTGTGGAAGGTCTTGAGCCAACCATGGTCGGCGTAGCCCCGATCAGCGGATTTGCGAATGCTCAACATATAAGACTCCTGAAACTTCTGAAACTTCCTGAATATGTGTGCAACTGTACGTGTTGTGCGTCGTTGTGTGGTCCACCGGGTTTGATGGCATCATTCAAAATATTTAAACTAAAATCGCGCTCATGCAAACTGCCCGCGACGTTCTGACTCCTGATGCCCTAGCCATGCTGCAGGCCATTGAAGCAACGGGAAGTTTTGCGGCCGCCGCGCGTGCCATGGGTATGGTGCCCAGCGCATTGACGTACCGGGTGCGCCAGATCGAGGACGCGCTTGACGTGCTGTTGTACGACCGCAGTGCCCGCCAGGCCAAGCCAACTCCGGCAGGGGCCGAGTTATTACGCGAAGGGCTGCGGCTACTGGATGATATTGACGCCGTTGCCAACCGGGTCAAGCGTGTGGCCACCGGCTGGGAAGCGCAACTCACCATCGCTGTCGATACCCTGATTTCCAAGGGGACACTCATGGAGTTGTGCGAAAGTTTTTTCAGTCAGGCGGCCCCCACCCGCATCCGTTTACGCGATGAAACCCTGTTGGGCACCCTGGAGGCACTCACGTCTGGACAGGCGGACCTGGCCATCGGGATTGCGTCCGATGCCTCGCACAACAACACCGACATCCACAGCAAGCCTTTGGGTGACGTCGCTTTTGTCTATGCTGTAGCACCCCACCACCCCTTGGCCAGTGCACCAGAGCCTTTGAGCGATGCGCTGATCCAGCAACACCGTGCTGTCGCCGTTGCGGATTCCGTTCAGCGTGGCCGGGGGCTGACCTATGGCTTGTTGGGTGGACAGGAGGTGTTTACGGTGGCCAGTATGCAGGCCAAGCTGGATGCGCAGCTGCGCGGTCTTGGTGGCGGCAACGTGCCTCTGTCCATGGCGGCCCCGTACATCCAGACCGGTCGCCTGGTGGTCAAGAAAACCGAACGTCCACAGCGCCAGGTCATCTTGCACTACGCCTGGCGCGCAGCCAAGACCATGATTCAGGGCCGCGCCCTGCAATGGTGGTTGCAGCAGCTCGAAAGTCCCGTCACACGCACGGCCTTGCTGGCGCAGCATCGCGGCTATTTTTAATCCGGGCCTTGATCCGTGCCTTAAACTGTCTGCCATTGCACACTTTTGCAACTTTTTGCCAACTTTTTGCCAACTATCTGGAGATTCGCCCCATGACCGCTTCCCGACACATTGCCATCGTTGGCGCAGGGATAGCCGCAGCCACATGCGCACGTACCCTATTGCAGGACGGGCACCGGATTACGGTATTCGAGAGAAGCCATACCCTGGGTGGCCGCATGGCTACGCGCAACAGCCCCTTTGGTACCTTTGACCACGGTGCCCAGTATTTCACGGTGCATGACCCGCGTTTCATGCAAGCCGTACAAGCCACTCCAACGGTGTGCAAACCCTGGAGCGCCAATGTGACGCAGCTGCTCGACGAACAAGGCCACAACACCGCACCAAGCTCCATTGCGACCCATGAACCGCATTGGGTTGCCAGCCCCGGCATGAGCACCTTGGCGAAGCATTGGTTGCAACCCTTGCTGGAAGCGCGTTGCATCGAGATGCAAACCTGTGTTATCGCCATTGAGCGTGATTCATTAAACCGTGCCCAATGGCAATTGCGCACCGAAGGCCAGGACGATAGCTGCCATGTCTACGGAGGATTTGATGCGGTGCTGCTGGCCATACCCGCACCCCAGGCACAGGTGCTGCTCAAGGATGTAGCGCAGGCCCAGGCGCTGGTCGCACAAACCGCTGCGGTCAAAATGTCGCCTTGCTGGACACTGATGCTGGCGTTTCCCCAGGCCATGCAGCCGGATCTGTCCGCGCTGGGACCGCAATGGAACGCTGCACGTAGCATGCACCAGCGCATTGCCTGGTTGAGCCGCGAATCCAGCAAGCCGGGGCGCAGCCAGATTGAACGCTGGACCGTGCAAGCCAGCACCACCTGGTCCCGTGATCACCTGCACGACGATGCCCAGCGTGTGCAGGCCAAGTTGGTCAAGACCTTTGCCGAACTAACCGGGATTCACGCCGAACCTTCGTACGTGGATACCAAACGCTGGTTGTATGCCAGAACGGAGATGCCTTTGGGCCAGTCCCACCTGTGGGACCACACAAGCGGCCTGGGCCTGTGCGGCGACTGGTGTTTGGGCAGTCTTGTGGAAGATGCCTATGTTTCGGGCCTGGAACTGGCTTTGTCGGTCGCAAAAACCTGGGAAGTCGGCGCAGGCTGAGGTCAAAAGAAGATTGTCAGGCTTGTCGGGCTATATTGGACGATTCGCGCCTTCCCCTACTGGCGCCTTGCATGCCGGGTCCCTGGTGGCGGCGCTGGCCAGCTGGCTCGATGCACGGGCGCATGGCGGGCGCTGGCTGGTGCGCATTGAAGACGTGGACACGCCGCGCACGGTACCGGGTGCGAGCGCGCATATCCAGCGCCAGCTCCACGACCTCGGCCTGATTCCCGATGCACCTGTGCTGCAACAATCCGCGCATAGTGAGCGCTACCAGCAAGCCCTCGATGGGTTGGTGGATCAAGGTCTGGCCTACCCCTGCCATTGTTCACGCAAAGATATTGAAGCCGCCTTACAGCGCCAGGGCCGGTTGCGTGCGCGACATCAGGCGCCGGTCTACCCAGGAACCTGCAGGCCATCCGGTATGCATATTCCTATTGCTATTGCACCCCATGCCTGCTGGCGTTTGCGCACCGACTGTTATAGAGTAAATCCTTCTACAGGGCTTGTGGAACGAGCGGGTACAGCTATAAATAGTGAAGCAATGCAGATGATTCACTGGCAGGACCGCCTTTTGGGACTGCAAGCCCAGAATGTGGCAACCGAGGTGGGAGACTTTGTGCTCAAGCGCGCCGACGCCTGCTTTACCTACCAGCTGGCGGTCGTCGTGGATGACGCCGCGCAGGGCATCACGCACGTGGTGCGTGGCTGCGATCTGGTGGACAACACGGCGCGGCAGATCGTGCTGCAGGCCATGCTGGGACTGCCTGGCGTGCGCTACTTGCATACACCGCTGGTACTTGGGGAAAATGGCGAAAAGCTCTCCAAGCAAAACGGCGCCCTGGCTGTCGATACCAGCAGCCCACAAGCCGTGCAGGCCGCGTTGCGGCAGGCGGCGCGCACACTCGGTCTGCCGGAGCTGAACCAGACTGACCTTCCCGTGGACCAGGCCTTGCGATGCTGGACTGCCTTTTGGCATGAATTACGCCTTTAGGGCTTATCATGCTTGCAAGGCTTGTCAGACGTGTGGGTAAAGCTATCCAATTAATAGCTGTTCACGCACGTTCCACGGGACTTTCAGCCTTATTTTCATAAATTTTTCGCTCATATGGGGAAATAGATGGAGCGCACTTTACATGCCCATCTAGCTGTCGAAATTCGGCGGGCTTAGCAGAGCCACAACTCCCACTCTATGGATTAACCAATGCGACAGGAACTGCATAACACATTGATTTGAAATGATATGTTTGCATTTGCTGGCGAACGATTGTTGAGAACCAGAGGGCGTTTTTGGATGAAAATAGCCTTTTGCGACAACCTACCCAAATCCTTTCAGATGCCAATCCGACTCGCTCCATCTATTTCCCCATATGAGCGAAATTTTTTTGGCTGCTTGCGCCATGCGCACAAACCGTGAACATTCTTCCACCCATTGCAGCCTTTGCGCGTAACTCAACTGACCGAAGGCACGCAGCCGCTCATCGCTGACAAAGTAGGTCCGACTGTCGCGCAGTTCGGACCTGGCGGGTTTTTTTGCCATTGTCAAGATGGACTAGAATGAACCATGAACCTGCCCGCCTACCGTTCCCGGCAACGCTTCACCTGGTCTGATTACTGCACCTGGTCCGAGGGTGAGCGCTGGGAGCTAATTGACGGCGAGGCTTTCGCCATGGCACCCGCTCCAACCACCAACCACCAGGCGATAGTCGGCAGACTGTACAGTCGGCTGGAACACAAGTTATCTGGCAAACCCTGCCAGCCTTTTGTTGCGCCCGTTGATGTGCGCCTGTCGGAAGACGATGTGGTGCAGCCGGATGTGCTGGTGATTTGTCAGCCGGACAAAATCAAGCCCGGACATATCGAAGGCGCACCCGAGTTGGTGTTTGAGGTGTTGTCGCCCTCCACGGCGGCGCGTGACATGCGCGACAAAAAAGCACTGTACGAACGCTGTGGCGTGGGTGAATACATCGTCGTCGATCCGCTGGAGCATTACGCCATACGTTACCTGCTCGGTGCCGATGGTCTGTATGACAAGGGTGCGGTTTTTGGCAGCAATGAAACTCTGGTGGTGCAAACCCTGAACGAGTTGCCGATTGCGCTCTGGGAAGTATTTGGCCTGCGCGAGTCACCAGCGTAAACACGAATTACACCTCCAGGGCCTGCCAGACACGCGGGCACAGCTATTCTTTTAGAAGCAAAGCTATACAACCACTTCTTCAGGAACCTTGACCTTGCGCACGGTTTTTGGTTTTTTCGCCGCCGGTGACGCCAGTTTGCGTGGCGGTTTGGGCTGTGTCAGCGCCAGGTATTCCTGGAAACTGTCCCGCAGACACTGGGCAAAGACCTCCGGGTCGGGCATTTGTTCGTAGCAGGCCGTAAACGAGACCACAATGGTTTCGTTGTATCCGGTGACCGAAAAGACCAGTCCCATGCCATCGGAGATCGGCATGATGGCGGACACATAGGTGAGCTTGGCGCCCTGCAGGTACAGCGGTACGCGCGATCCTGGAACGTTGGTAATGGCGCAATTGGCCAGTGGAATCCAGTCGCCCATCAATGCCGAGGCCGAACGCAACATTCGACTGGTTGCAGCAATGGCAACGGACGGTGCCTGCTGCGCCAGATGGGTCAGTTCACGCGCGCTGACGGCCTTGGACATGGTGGTGGAAGACGAGCTCACATTGCGAATGGCCGTCAAACGTCGCAGTGGGTCGGCAATATCGGTGCCAAGGCTGACACGCACCCAGGAAAACCGGGCGCGCCGGTCTTGATCCAGTTCAGATTGCACGGCAATCGGCGCTGCCGCCACCAGACTCTCATCGGGCAACTCATCTTGTAACCCTAAGTAACGCCGCAAACCACCGGCACACACCGCCAGCACCACATCATTCACCGTGGCCTTGGGCACGAGGGCACGAATAGCCTTGAAATCATGCAGTGAAAAACGGCGCGTCTCAAACACCCGATGGGGTGACACCTCGGTATTGAAACGTGTCATCGGGAAAGGGTGTGGCCGCCCCAGCATCTCATTCAGGAAAGTTTTTGCCGTCGATTTGATCGCGATCCAGTTGGTACCCATGGACTGTGCCATGCGCAGCGGAAAGCCCACAAGGTTGATCCCGGCCTTGACAAGCAAACGCAAATTGCTTGGCGCTGCAGCCGGAAACCAGGGTGGTGCCGGTGGCGGCGGTGACGACGTGGGTGAGATGTCGTGCAGCAAGGCCGTGATCTCATTGCCATGCTCGACATCCACAGCCGCATGGTGAACCTTGACCAGTACGGCAAAACTGCCCACCGGCAAGTCAAGAAAGCTGTCCAGACCTTCAATGACGTACATCTCCCACAGTGGACGATGCAGATCCAGCGAACGCGCGTGGATGCGTGAGGCCTGGATACAGAACTGGCGCCAATCCCCCGGTTTTGGCAGTGCCATATGCCGTACATGGTATTCAAGATTGAAATTTTCGTCTTCAATCCAGTACGGGTAGTCAAGGTCCAGGGGTACGCGCAGAATCTTCTCGCGGAAATTGGGCAAACGATCCAACCGGCTCTTCAATTGTTCCAGAATGCGCTTGAAACGCACGACCCCCCCGGCAGCGGTGGATTGATCATAAATGTGTACCAGCGTCACGTTGGAGTTGGCGTGATCCGAATCTGAATAAATGAAGGCGGCATCGTGTTCGCTGAGTTGTCGCATGGATTTCTTTCTTGCTTTCTTGTTTTCTTGCACAGGTGGCGGATTCAGGCAATCAGAGCCAGTTTTTCCTGGATTTTTTGACAGTTTGTCAAACGTAAAACGTTTCCAAGCAGACCTTCGGGTGCAAAAGGCTGCCAGGCACCTTCGGGTTGCGCCAGACGATTTGCCACGACAGCCAACACGATACCGTTGAAACCCAATCCGCAATGACTACCCGGAATCTGGATGTTTTCATGCATGCTGGGATCGCCATCAATCGTCGCTTCCTGTGGAGGTACCACGCCATCGGTCAGTGAATACAGGCAACTCGTCGGCAGGGGTAACCGGCGCTGTTCGCGCAGCGCTTTGGCGCGCGGCTGCATCAAATGGGCGGACGTACCCAGGCGGTGCGACACCAGCCGGTACAGTGCCTTCAATGCTTGCGGAGACTGGTTGCCCACGGCATCCACGCTGACAGGACTGCCCAAGGTGATGATGGAGCGCACACAATTCAGCGCAGAGTCTGCGCCATAGAGCGAGAACACGCCGCCCAGACTCCATCCAACCAGACTGACCTTGCGTCCGGTGGTGTGGTGTATGTAGCGGATTTTTTCCGGTAGGGCATTGGCGTGTTTGCTGCGAAAACCCAGATTACGTCCCATGCCCCAGGTGTAAACGTCGTACCCCAGGTATTGCAGGTACAGTTTGAGTGCAATCAGGGTGGATTCTCCAGCCATGAATCCCGGAACCAGCAACACCGGATGCCCATCGCCACGCGGTGCTTCCAGTAATAGTGGTAAGGATGCAGGCAGTAACGCAATCTCCAGGAAGGTGCGTGCTTCCAGAAAAGAACTCAATGTGCTTGGGGGGCCAACATGCGGGTGGCGGGAAACGGTGCTGTAACGGGGCATAGGTCCTGACTCCTGTGGATAGAAAGATACAAAACGATGCACACTTTAGATACTGCTGCCGAGTTTAGAAGCGAATCACACCAAAAAAAGGAATTCAGGCCTTGAATACGGGGTTGATGTCACGTAGGTGACATAATTTGACGCTCAAGCTTGATATGTATCAAGTGGATAGGTCGCACGCGACTAAGCTCCTGTCCTATTATTTTTTGCCCTACTCTTTGAGGAGCCACCATGATGAATGTGAATACCGATGCACCAGGGTCTTTCAATTCAGTTTCAACCCTGGTTCAGCTGGGGGACAGGGTCTTGTTGGGCGCCATTGGCATCAGCGCACTGGCCAGTGTTGTTTTAGGGCTTTCTTTCGACAGCACAGGTTTGGCCATGGGCTGGACGGTTGCGCTGCTGGTGCTCGCCGCACTGGGCTACGCCATGAGCCGGAACACTGCAGCTTGTCGCTACGTGCTGACATTCGTGCTGGTCGCCTTCATAGCGCTGCACATACACCTCGCGCGCGGTCAGCTTGAGTTTCATTTCGGGGTATTTGTTGTGCTGGCGTTTCTGCTGGTTTATCTGGACTGGAAAGTGATCGTGTTCGGTGCGGCGCTTTTCGCCGTGCACCACGTGGTGTTTGACCGCTTGCAGGCCGTCGGTTTTGAAATCTACTGCACCGCAAAACCTGACTTTCTGAGGATTCTTTTGCATGCAGTGTATGTAGTCGTGCAGTCGGGGGTGGAAGTGATCTTGGCGCTGTTCATCAGCAAGGCAGCACGCGAGGGAGAAGAACTGGTGCGTCTGGTGGCAGAAATCAACCGCGACAATGGTTTTTCATTGCAAATTGCCCATGTCCCCACCACTACGGCAGGCGCACAAGCCCTTAAAAAGACTTTGGAGCGTATGGAAGTTGTGGTGGCCACGGTGCGGACACGCTCGCATAGCATAGAAGTTGCTTCTGCGGAAATCGCCAGCGGGAACAATGACCTGAGTGATCGCACCGAGCAAACGGCCAGCAACTTGCAGGCTACCGCAAGCAGCACCGCCAAACTGACCGAAACCGTCATGCAGTCTGCGGACAATGCCCGCCAAGCCAACCAGCTGGCGATGAATGCCTCTGCGGTGGCGATAAAAGGTGGAGAAGTGGTCAACCAGGTGGTGGACACGATGAAGGGTATCAATGAGAGTTCGCGCAAGATTTCCGACATCATCAGTGTGATTGACGGCATCGCGTTTCAGACCAACATCCTGGCCCTGAACGCCGCGGTCGAAGCGGCACGCGCAGGCGAGCAGGGCCGGGGCTTCGCCGTGGTCGCCAGTGAAGTGCGCAGTCTGGCCGGACGCAGTGCGGAAGCGGCCAAGGAAATCAAGTCGCTGATCAACGCCAGCGTGGAGCGGGTGGAACATGGCACCACCTTGGTGGACCAGGCCGGGAGCACCATGGCCGAGGTGGTGACGGCCATTGGCCGGGTGACGGACATCATGGGCGAAATCAGTGCCGCCAGCACCGAGCAGGCATCTGGCGTGGAGCAGGTTGGGCAAGCGGTGGCTTCCATGGACCAGGCAACGCAGCAAAATGCCGCCCTGGTGGAAGAAATGGCCGCAGCGGCCAGCAGTCTGAAGTCACAAACGCAGGAATTGGTACAGGCAGTCGCCGTGTTTCAACAGGATGATTCCAGGCACGCGCCCCAGGAAGCCAGTCGGCGGGCGACCACAAACTTTGCCAGGCCCAAGCCACCGGCCATCAAACGTGCGCCAGGTGCAGCAAAACTTTCCACACCGACAAAGAAGAAGCCAAGCGCCCTGCCACGCCCTGCCTCAGCGGCAAAACCACAGGCCAAACCTGCCCCCGCCGGTGGGAATGATGATTGGGAAACGTTCTAATCATGGGTAAGGCAGGCAAGGCGATTGTTACCATGCTGCTGCTGGCAGCCTTTGGCGCGGCAGCTTATTTTTCTCTCTACCAGACCGCCAGACAAACTGATTCTGGTAGCGCATCAGGCTCCTTGGGTGGATTGGCTGGGAAACTCACCGGGGTTGTTGACGTACAAGAGCTCTCGGGTCTCATCACCCTGGAAGTGGAGTCGTATTTTCAGGATGCCCGTGTACAAAAAGCGCTGCTGGACAAGGGCTTCAGGCTCACGCTCAAACGGGTCGGCTCGCGGGATATGGCAGCGCGTGTTCTGCCTGGTCAGACGCCGGACTTCTTTTATGCCTCTGGCGTGGTTGCTGCCAGCCAGATCAATGATGCGGCCAAAAAAGCCAACCTGACAACCGCCGTTTATTCGCCTATCTACACGCCGCTGGTGATTGCTTCCTGGGAGCCCATTGCCAAAATCCTGGCTGCCAATGGACTGGCAACACCAGCAGGTCCGGGCGTCTGGAACGTGGACCTGGCACGCCTGACGCAAACCATGCTGGACAAGAAGCGCTGGAAAGATTTCAAGGACGCGCAAGCCTACGATGTCGGCAAGGCGGTGCTGGTTTCCACGACGGATGTGCGCAAGAGCAATTCGGCGGCAATGTATCTGGCGCTGGTGTCGTATGCGGTCAATGGCGGTGAAATTGTCACTGACCGGGAAACGGCGCAAAAAACAGCGCTGCGTATCGCCAGTCTGTTCAAACGCCAGGGGTATCAGGAAAATTACGTCAACGGCAACTTTGACGATTATGTGTCCATCGGCATCGGCAAGACTCCCCTGGCCTTCATTTACGAGAGCCAGCTTGTCAGCCACGCCATTGCCAAAAAGGGACTGGGCAGCGGTATGGTTTTGCTGTATCCACAACCAACCCTGTTTAATAAGGTGCAGTTCATTGCGGTGAGTGAGCGTGCCAAAAAGCTCGGCGAGATTTTGTCCACGGACCGCGAATTGCAGCAAGTGGCGGTGGAGTATGGCTTTCGCATTGCCGACATAGCCTACTTTGCACAAGCGGCCAAGGCGGTTAATGTGCATGTGCAAGAACAGATGACCCAGGTGATTGATCCGCCCAGCTTCGAGATCATGGGGGAAATGATTGATACCATCGCCCGTGATATGACACAGTGAAAAACTACACCATGAAACTGACACAAAGAATCGCACACGGGGCTTATGTATGCCTGCTGTTACTAAGTTTACTGGCCTGTGGAAAAAAATCAGATACGGATGCCAAACCCGACAGTCCACCGACATCCGCGCAAGACGTATTCACGGTACTGGCCACCAGTGATCTCAAGGACGTGCAGGCACTGGAGCCCATGGTTGAAAAGGCAACGGGCGTCAAACTGCGCTTCAGTTTTGGTGGCACCATGGAAAGCACCGAAGCGGTGTTAACGGGTCAATCCAAAACCGACGCTGCGTGGTTTGCCAATGCCCGTTACCTCTTATCCGACCCACAGGGCCAGACCCGTGTCAAGCTGCAGGAAAAAATCATGCTCTCCCCGCTGGTTGTGGGGGTGAGCGAAAGCCATGCCAGGACGCTTGGCTGGGACCAACCCGAAACCGCAAGACAAATCACCTGGAAAGTGATTGCCAAGGCCGCACAGGATGGGAAACTCAAGTACGCCTTGTCGAATCCGGCCACATCCAACCAGGGTTTCATGGCCTTGATGGGCGTGGTGGCCTCGGCAGCGCAAAAATCCGAAGCGCTGACGGCAGCAGATGTGGACCGCTCCGCCATCAGCGGATTTATCAAAGGCTACAAACTGGTTGGCGATAACAGCAGCTACCTGAGCGAGAAATTCATCGAGCAGCAAAACACCCGTGTCAACGCCTTTATCAATTACGAGAGCTGGTTACTCTCGCTCAACCAATCGGGCAAACTCAAGGAAAAGCTGACCCTGATCTACCCGCACGAAGGCATTGCCACCGCCGACTACCCGTTGATGTTGCTCAACGATGCCAAACGCGAGGCGTATCAGAAGGTGGTGGCGTACCTCAAGGGCGAAGCCGCGCAGACCTGGCTGGCCAAGACCACCTTGCGCCGCCCCATCAACACCCAGGTGGCCCAGGCGCAAGCTGCCCTGTTCCCCCAGGGGATGTTGGTGGAACTGCCCTTTTCGACCAACCGGGAACTGGCCGATGGCCTGATCGGCGCCTACCTCAACGAATTTCGCACACCAATTGCCTCGACTTTTGTACTGGATGTCAGTGGCAGCATGAATGGCAATGGAAGGCGCCAGCAGCTGGTGGAGGCCTTGCAATACATCGCGGGTGACGATGCTTCGCTGACCGGACGCATTGCACGCCTGACCAACCGTGAAAAGGTCTGGATGCTGCCGTTTTCCGATCAGGCTTTTCCGCCGACCTTTTTCCAGTTGCCAGGCGGGGAAAAAAGTGGGGATAAACCGGGTGCTGGCAAGGGACTGGCATTGCAAGCCGACTCACAGGCCAAGCAGGAGGTACTGGGCCAAGTACGTAATTTTGCAGAAAAACTCCAGATGACCGGCGGCACAGCCCTGTACGACGCCGTGCTGCGGGCTCTTACCAATATGAACGATGAACGCCAGAAAAACCCCGGCTACCAGTACTCGGTGGTGGCTTTTACCGATGGGGAAAACAACAAGGGGCTGAGTCTGGCCGAGTTCAAGGCGGCCTATGCCCGCTTGCCAGAAGACGTGCGCGCCATTCCAGTGTTCATGGTGCTATTCGGTGAGGCCAACGAGGCTGCGTTGAAGGACCTGGTTGCCACCACGGGCGGGCGCGTTTTCGATGCGCGCAAATCTTCGCTCTACAGCGTATTCAAGGATATCCGGGCCTACCAATAGCCTGCCAACGACCTCATGGGTAAGCTTGGGCGCTTTTTGCAGTCACCCGCCAACTGGTTTGGCCTGGCCCTGTCCTCTGTGGCACTCGTGCTCAGTGCCTTGGGATTGACCCGTTGGGGTGGCCTTGCCTTGGCGGCTTTGGGCTACGCAGTTGGTTTTTGTATGGCAGGGCTGTGGTTGGGCTTCCCGAAACTGTCGGGCGACGCCTGGGATGCGCTGAATTTTGACCGCGAACAAGGCGAACAAGGTGATATGCACAGCCGCATGGCCCATGCACTGGATGCGGTACGCCAGTTGGCCGACAACAACCCCCAGGGGCGCCTGCCGGCAAGCCTGCGCACCAAGGTGCTCAGTCTGTGCCAGCAGTTGTATGCCCTGCTTGAACAATGGGAGCGTAGCAAAGGAGAATTGTCACTGGATGACAGTTTTTATGCACAGCACATCGCCACCAGCTATTTGCCCGATGCACTGAGAACCTACCTGTCCATACCGCAACAGTTTGCCATGACCAAGGTGTTGTCCAACGGAAAGACTGCGCAGGAGACCTTCAACGCCACGCTCGATGACCTGAGCCGCAAGGTCAACCAGCTTGGCGAGGCGCTTTCGGCACAAGATGCACAGGCTTTTCTGAACCACTCGCGTTTCTTGCAGGAAGAATTCAAGGCCAGTTCCAATGCCAATCTCCACGCCAATGCCGTTCAAAGTCAGGCGCGGTGAGGCTGAATGTTGTGTTTGGTATCGACCATCGCACAATGCGTAGCTTCTTGAACAGGATAAACCACGGCAATACGGCGTCCACCGATTCACGTCAGACGCCCGATGAACAACCATATGCGGCCAGAGTAGCGCGGTTACGTCCGGCGTTTTTTGAAGCGTACAGCGCCGCATCGGCGCGGGCGACAATCTCTTGGCTGCTGCTGGCCAAAGGGTCGTGCAGGTTGGCGATGCCAAACGACATAGTGACTCGAAGAAATTCTCCGTCCACCGGACGACCATCAACGGAGATCCTTTTGAACGCATGGTCGGCGATTTTCTGCCGCAACCGTTCGATCAGCGTAAGCACCTGATTGGCCCCGGTGTCGCCAAAAATCAGCAAAAACTCTTCGCCACCGTAGCGGCCAGCCACATCCACATGCCGACGTATTTCAGAGTCAAGAATCTGGCCGACCTCTTGCAACACCGAATCGCCTTGGATATGACCGTACTGATCATTGATTTTCTTGAAGAAATCAATATCGGCCAGGGCCAATGCACCAAGATTGTCGCCGCGCCGTTTCTGTCGCTGGAAGGCCTTTTCTACTTCCTCGCGAATGGTGCGGCTGTTTAACAGGCCGGTCAGTCCGTCGAAACTGGCAAGTTTCTCGAATTGCGTCTTCATCAACACTGAACTCAGCAGATTGCACATTACCTCGCACACATGCACCTCGCGGGGCTGAATATCCGACTCGTCACCGAAGAAGTCGCCACCCAGCAGGTAGCCATTGCCGAGGTTTTCCGGCAAATAGACGCAGCCAACAATGTCACAGCCCCATCCTGGCACGTTAATCGCCGAAACACTGCGATTGCGGAAGGCTCTGACTTCGTTGGTAAATTGGGGTGGTGGATTGTTCATATCCAAGTTGTGTCGAACTCCCACCTGTAGGTCGGGACGGATATGCTCGGGGTTGCAAACTGCAGCTACCTCGAGAATCAAATCGTTCTCTACCACATTGGTGATCCGGTAGAGAACGCTGATATGAAAACCCAGCGCCTGATGAATGATCTGCAGTGGCCTCTCAAAATAGTCGTGACCCTGTAACGGACGACTGGTCAGAAATGAACTCAATTCACCGAGTTGGTCTAACAGATACTCTGCTGAACGTGCTACCTTGCCCATCGCCTATCGTGTTGTTTCAGGATAACGTTCAAAGTAGATCGGTATCCAGGGCTAACGCAGTGGCGGCCGCACCGAAGTCGCCCATGATCTGATTCCAATCGTAGGTGCTGTGGGCACCCAGATACTCGAAAAAGGAAGAGTTAGGGTCGTTGAGCAATATCGCCATGGCGTACCCATCCACATTGTCACGCAGTTTGAGCATGGCGTCGTACTTGGTGCCTGTTGCGAGCGCGTCGTCAACCACTACAGGTGCATTGTCAAAGTAGATGGCGGGCAGTTCGCGGCGCAGGCCAACACCAAAATCACCCGCGAACGCTGCTTTTGCGGCCGGGAAGTCACGCTCCTGCGAGAAATAACCATAAGGGCGGATTTCAAAAAACTCGCGTATTGGCGGCGTTACTTCGCGATTCACGGCCCGGTCAAACGCAGCATCGACCTCCTGTTGGTCGCCTTTGATCAAGCGGATACGCACAATCAAAGCCTCGGTAATACCAGCAAAGCCTTCTGATTGAAAGTAGCGAACGATACGTTCAGCGACATCGTCAGCCGGGAGATCGAAGGTGGTGTTCATAGGGGGTATGCGTGCAAAAATACACAGTGTACTCAAGTACGCACGTGACAATCATGTACGAGCGGAAAACGTGCGAAAAACCCTTATCCTTCGGATTTATCTCACTTCCCAACGCCATTGTGCTGAAATATTTACAGCAACTCCTTGAGTACCTGAACAATCCGCTCTGCTCCTTTATCTTATTTGCGCTTGCATCGGCTTTGATGATCTGGCGGTTGAGCGTCATTGAAAACAAGGGTTTTGAAGGCACGGTGGTGGGAACACTTATCATGCCTTACTGCTCGGGCTTTGCGAACCTGGTGTTTGCTTTTGTCATGAGTCGTTCCGGGGGTAATGGTCGACTGGTGATTGAGAACTGTATTGTCAATAACGTAACCAATCTCACGCTGATACTGGGTTTAAGCGCCATATTTACCGCTGTTCCGGCAGTGGTCAGCACGAAGAAGAAAGGTTCATCCCCCAAAGCCAAACCATCGGGTGATGTGTACCGTCTGTATCGGCTGGACATGCTGTTCACCTTGGTGGCTGTGTTCCTGTTCACCGGCACGCTGTGGGCACTGGGTAAGGACAAGGTACTGGATTTTTACGACGCTCTGGTGTTAGTGGGACTGTTTGTGTTTTGGCAGATTCTGCACGTGTTTGAAATTTTAAAAAACAACGTGCGTAAAAACCGCTCGTTCCAATGGAGCATCGTGTTTGACCTGACCCTGATTGCCCTGGCTGCCTGGGGTGTGTACCAGAGCGTGGACCATCTGGTGGCCTGGGTGTCCAAACTCGGGGAAAGTACTTTCAATCCTGCCTATCTGGGCTGGCTCAGCGGTGCGCTCATGGTACTGCCCAATGCCTTTATCGCTTTGTACTACACCTACAAAGGGCGCCAGGACATTGTGGTAAGTTCCCAGGTGGGTGACGGCCACATTTGCATTCCCATGTGCATCGGGCTGTTTGCCCTGTTTGATACCATCAACATTCCCGATTTTTTCCAGGTTGGCATCTACCTGATTTTGGGTGCGACTGCATCGCATTTTTTGTCTATCGTCATCATGGGGCGACTGCCGCGTTTTCTGGGTGTGGGACTGGTTGGTTCCTACGGGTTCTTTTTGTACAAAGGGCTGCTACCGTAGTGTTTTGGGGATGGTTTAAAGCCATGTATTCACGCGCAGCGGCTTGAGTAAGTCGATCAGGCCGTTGTGGTCAATTTCATGCGAATGCCCAGGTGATTTCCCTTTCATCAAAGCTCACCATCCGAGTACCCAGATTCCCGTTGATGGCGAATGCGTGCCACAAGAACCAGATCGCGGTCATCGTCGAATTCGTAGCGCGCCAGATAACCGCTGTGCCCACGCGAAATAATGAGCTCTCGCAGCCCCCCCTCAACTGGCCGTCCAATACAGGGCTGATGCGTTAAAACTTGCAAAGCGTCCAGGATGAAATCCAGCAACTCACCAGCCATCAGATCATCTGACTCGACAAGAAATTCCTCCAGCCGAAGAAGGTCGTTGAATGCTGCCTGGCTCAGGAATACACGCGACATGACAATCAGCCCAATTGCGTTGGCGCAAGGTCTTGCGGCTTGGTTTTCTGCCCTTTGCGGTGACTGGTCAAGTCTGAAAAATAGGCACGAACATTACCAAGTTCGTAGCCCGACCCGCTGGTCTTCATGTCGTTCAATGCAACCATAGAGTCTCGCGTAAATGCTTCACGCAAACGAGTGCGGCGCACCGAGTCGGCTAGGGTCTGCACCATGAATGCGTGCAGGCTTAATCCCGCCTTCTGGGCGTCATTCTCAAGTTGCGTTTTAAGCGCTGCTGGCAATTTCAAACTGGTGGGTTTACTCACGATGCTGGTAGGGCTCATTTTTTGCTCCAATTCGGCTAGTAGTCAAATGTTACTACCTTTCAAATTTAACACAGATGGCGGCATCCAAAAGCTTGTTCAATTCCCGTACTCCAAAAAATCAGGACGGTTGCCACGCTCGGTGCGACCTCAACTCGTCATAGACTCACCCACGCCACTGTGCGCTTCAAACATGCGCTGATAGCGCTCAAGGCTGTTTACCGAACCGCACACATACAGCGTGTCATCCGTGCGCACGACAAATCCTTCGTCAAACTCCACCAGTACCTCATTCTTTCGCTCCACGGCTACTACTTTGGCACCGGTGCGCTCCAGCACTTCGCAGCGCCAGGGATGTTCGCCAACCAGGTTGGCCGCATTCACTCGTATGAACTTGACACGGTTTTCAACTCGAATGGTCTGCTCGCCCAACAGGTGGTAGGCCAGAATCTGGCCAGCAACCTGTCCAACTGAAATTGCAAAATCAGCTCCCGAGCGGTATAGCCTGGTCGTGTTGGGTGTACGCAGCACGCGCACAATCAGCGGTACTTTCGGAGCATAGGAGCGAACTGCCGCTGTGGCAAAAACCGACTCGCCGTCGTCGCTAAGCGCCAGTACTACGGCGCTGGCTTCGCGCACCTTGGCATTGTCGAGGCTGGATCGCTCGAGTACGCTGCCCACCACATCGACGCCTGTACCGGCAACCCGATCAATGACAGTGCAAGCTTCGCCAGCATCCTTGAGCATCTCCACCACCTTTTGCCCCACGGCACCGAAACCGGCCACCACAATCGGGCCAGACCTGCTAATTGGCATCGCCATGCGCTCCACGGCTTCGAGCCTGGTTTGGCCGCCCACCACCACCAGGATCGCACCTGCCTCGACCTGCGTCTGTGGCCCCTTGGTGGTAGTGAAACTTCCTCCCAGCCATTGGCCAATAACCGACACCCCGTGCCGTTCACGCAACTGCAGATCGCCCAATCGCTGACCGGCCAGCGGACTTCCGGCACTGACCCGAAACTCCGCCAATGCCACCCGGTCTCCAAGAAGATGCATGCCTTCGGCCGGTGGACTGATACGGGTACTGGCCCGAGAAGCCAGAGCAGCTCCAAGTACATGCGCAGGCGTGAAGACTTCGGTAGCACCAATCTGCACCATGGGTGCGCGGTAGAGCGGGTCTTCCGCCAGGGCAAACAGCATACCCGTGTAGCCTAGTTCACGCACCAGCAGCGTGCAGGTGGCGTTTGCATGGTCTCCAGCATTGGCAACCACGGCGCGCGCCTGAACGACACGGGAAATTGCACGGGTATCCTCTGCCAGTTTTCCAAACACCACACTGTAGCCTCTGTCACGCAGGTTTCGGGCCAGTTGCAAGTTCTCTTCAAAGATGACAAAGGGGCTGTTGGCGCTGTCGAATTCCTCCAGCACGGATTCAATGGCCGAACCATAGCCATAGAACAATACCTTGCCTGCCATTGGCGGTAGTTCATTCGGTAGCCGAACCTCGAACTTTTTTTCAAAGTACGGTAGTACCAGCACTGGAAAAATCAGGAAGACAAGAAACTGACCAATGAACGGCGTGATGATGACGAACAGCGCCATCAACGGGTGGTCCCAGCGATTATCTGCACCGTAACCCGTATTTGTCATCGTCTCTGATGCCCACTGCAGGCTCTGCAAGAAGGTGCGTGGACTTTTCTCCAGATGTTCCATTCCCAGCATGTACAGCGTACCAAGCAACAGCACTGCCGTTGGCAGCAACACCAGCAGCGCCACCAATCCACTGCCTGGACCTTTTTTATTCTTTTGCATCGTTGGAGGCCCTTGTTGATTCAGCAAACTCTGCGCACCTGCGTTTGGACGTGTTTCCAACTAAGCATAAGATGGCCGCTTCCGTGAATCGGGTGGGTGTGGTCATCCAACGCCCAGCCCATACGATTTGCCAATAGGAAACGTCTTCCTCAATCATTGTTTCACTTTCGATACATGCAGGTATCGTAGCCAAGTTTCGTATTTGCTATCCGTTGATTTGATTTACGCCGGGCTGCCAGCGTTCACCTGCCAAACAACCTGGTTATGTGTTGCCAGGCGCGCAGCAACAGGCCCGCGCGTTCTACATCAGCCTGTGCGACAAGCGGCGCTTCACCCAACGGCTTACCCGTCGAAGTCGCCACCACTTTGCCGATCACGGTGCCCTTGGCCACCGGCGCCTCAAGGCCCGGTGTGACCTCAACCGTTGTCTGCACTTGCTGGCCGCGCGGCACCGTCAACAACCACGGCACCCCCAGCCCTGCCGGGACTGTGTCTGCCTTGCCAAAGCTGACCTTGGCAGTGGTGACCACTTTGTCCAACGCAATCGGGGAGACCTTCTCGAAATTGCTGAAACCCCAACCCAGCAACACGCGCGTCTGGTCAGCACGTGCCTGTGCACTGCTGGTGTTCAGTATGGCTGTAATCAAGCGCATGCCATTGCGCCTGGACGAAGTGACCAGACAGTAGCCCGCCGCTTCGGTGTGACCAGTCTTCAGTCCGTCAACGCTGGGATCGGTGTAGAGCAGCGCATTGCGGTTGCCTTGCTTGATGCCGTTGTACTTGAACTCGCGTTCCGCGTAGAGGGGGTAGTAGTCGACGCTGTCGCGGATTATTGCGCGCGCCAGGATGGCGAGGTCACGTGCGGACGCCTTATGCTGCGGGTCAGGCAGACCCGTTGCGTTCACAAAATGCGCGTGCGTCATGCCCAGGCGCATGGCTTCTGCATTCATCAGCTTGGCAAAACCCTCTTCGGAGCCTGCCATGTGCTCTGCAATCGCCTTGGATGCATCGTTGCCCGACTGGATGATGATGCCACGCAGGATGTCTATCACCGTGGCCTGGCCGTTCAGTGGGAGATACATGCACGACTCGGTGCTCGACCCTCGACACCAGGCGTTTTGACTGACCGAGACCAGGTCGGTTTGCTTGAGCTTGCCAGAGCCCAGCGCCCGCTCGACCAGGTAGCTGGTCATCATTTTGGTGAGTGATGCAGGCGGCAGGGGTTCGTCAGCGTTGGCCGAGGCGAGCACTTCACCGGAGTCGAAATCCATTAGCAGCCACGCTTTGGCGGACAACTGCAGTGCCCCCCCAACGGTCTGGGCAGGCAGTGGGGGTTTCGTGTTTACGGCTGCCGTTGCCTTCGACTCAGGGGCCGTCCTGGTGGCGTGGTGCACACGCGCGGAAGAAGACGATCCGGAAATCAGGGCACCAGCGGCGATTGCGAAGATGACAGGGTGGAAGGAGAAAGTCTTGGTTTGCATGGCGTTATTGTGAGCAGAACCCGGATTGTCGTGCATTGGAAAATAATGACTCCCATACGCTGACCGCGCTCAATGCACGCACGGTCAACAAAACGGCACAACAACGGTACAACAACGGCTGCAAAAGCGCAGTTTCGATTCGACTTGGTCGGTGAATACTTCAAAAACCGCAATGGCGGTCTGGTCAAACGGTCAAATCCATCATACAGATCGAAATATTGCGATCAAAGCAAGCGTTTCTGACTTTCTTTGAGAGCTCGGTCTAACAAACACTTGCGCTCATATTGCTAATCGAATAGAACGGTCGTACTATAGTGTCCGTAGTCGGCTTGATAGGTGACGTGTTGGCAACCGGAACCAGTCAGTAAGCTCAGCGGATTGTCTTGAAGTGATGGCAATCCGCAGGTGCCAGTGGCTCTTGCGAGAGCGTCTGGCGTGCGACTATGAATCACCTCGAAAACGTTAATTTTTTTCTTGTTTAATTTTTTAAAGTGAGATTATCATGACCTCTTCTTTCAAACCTTTGAAACCCCTGTTCGTGGCCGTTGCGACGGCAGTCACATTGAATCTAGCTCTGGCCGTTGAGGTCGAAGGTACCAGATTTGATGAAAACGTCAAGGTCGCAAATGCTGATCTGGTCCTCAACGGTACCGGTGTGCGCAGCAAATTCGGCAAGCGCTATGTCGCAGCGCTCTATGTGGGCGAGAAATCGAGCAATGCCAGTGCCATACTGGCTGCCAGGGGCCCCCAACGCATCGCTTTGCATCTGCTCAAGGACGCTGATGGTCACACCTTTGCCAAGGCATTTTCTTCGGCTATCGAAGACAATACCAGTGCTGGTGAGATGGCGTCCATTCAGGATCGCGTGAAGTTGCTTGCTGAGATTATGCAAAGTATGGGCGAGGTCAAAGCAGGTTCGGTCGTTCTGATTGACTGGGTTCCTGGGAAGGGAACACAAGTCACCGTCAATGGCAAGGTACAGGGCAAAGAAATCCCGGGCGAAGATTTCCGTAAGGCTTTGTTCAGGGTTTGGATTGGCGAAAATCCTGTACAAGATGATCTGAAAGCCGGGCTTCTGAGCAGAAGCTGAACGCATCAGTCGGATCAATCTGGAGTCGGTTTTGCGGCAGCCGATTCCCGATGATTGGCAAAAGCAGCGGGCGATGTTGGTGTCGTAGGTGAGGCAAAGAGGGGCGGCTTGGCAATCATTACGGCTGAGTGGTGCGGGTCAATTTGATTTCCGCCAATCTCCTTGAACTCACTCCACTTGCCACCTCGCCAATCTGGCCATGGCATTGCCACCGCTGATCTCTGGGATGATGTGTAGCTCAAGTGTCGTGACCCCAGGCAAATCGACGCGGTAGTCTTCTTCTTCGCGGGTGTTCCCATCGGGATTGAAATTCCACTGCTGACGTAGGATATCGCGATAGGAGTGTCCACCATCACCCGACCAGCGGAGCACATATTCCTGAGTACGCGCGATATAGGTTTCGACAAACACCAGACGAATCCGTTTGATATGGCGCGGATCGCAGAAGACCAAGCGGAGAGTTTGCGCGCCAGGCTCGGCAGCAACCCAACCCGAGGGATCACCATCCAATGACAGGGCATTCTCAATCGGATAACGAACATCTTCGGAACTGATCTCTACCTCGGCAACTTTATCGAGATCCAACCAGTTACTGGCATGGGTCATCGTTTGTGCAGTCGAATGGATTAAGCGTTTTTTCATCAGATTGCGCGTGAAACCCCGTCCTTCAGGGCGGGGAGGTAGAGCGCGGGATGCAAAGCATCCCCCTGCTGCGGTGGCGCACCTGTCACGTCCGTTTTTGCCACCAGTGAATACCCGTATCCATCCCCGCGTTGCACTACGGTGCAAAAACGGTGCGATACGCCCTGATCCAAACCGTTGCTGGTCGGATATTGAAGTTTCCCGCTGCCCGAACCGCAACCCGTCCGGAGTAAGTACCGGCCTTCTTGCCTTTGGTTACTTCGGCTTTCACCATGTCGCCGGTCTGAAAGCCTTGAATACTTTTTGAGCGGGTCAGATAGCCGCGCACACAGCCATACTTGTCCAGCCGCGTGCGCTGATCATAGCACCCAGTCTGGGCGCAGTGCGTGCACCGGAGGCATCCATCTCCAACCCAACCGCTCCTGATCCAGTAGCTGCATCCGCTTATTCCATGAGCTTTGCAGGCCGATTTGGCAGGTAAAAATACCCGGTTACGGCTGGTTTTGACGCCTGCTGGCGGGTTGGTGCGGCATTTTGATCCCTTGGGCGGGGCAAAATCCACGGCAAATCGGGCTGTACACCTTGTATACCAAGCGGGAGCAGCTATGTCTTTGAGAGCGTCAGAACCCCGGTTATCAACTGGGCAATTTCCAATGCATCGCTAAAGGAGCAAGGTTTGCCCAGAGTGAAAGACCTGTGGTGCAAGGCACAAGGTTACACGGTAAAGAAAACACCCACTTCGTCGAGCGTGCCAACTTGTTTGTTCCGCACACTGTGGACCCGCACGGTGGGTGGTGTGGGGGCTGGAACCCCCGGCTACCCGATTAGATAGCTCACTTTCTCAACCAGAAGCCCAAAACGGTTCCGACAGCACCAAACGCCCATTTTTGTTCGGCGTCTGGCGTCGACACGCAAACTATCCCGGCAAGTTCCGTTGCTACAGACGGCCCTGCCAATACCGAGGTTCGCGACTTTGGTGAGAAACAGCATATATACGCGGCCCGGAATCGTCTTCGCGGTACACCAATGAGTAGGGGAATCGGTGAAATGGATAAACGCGCAAACCCTCATTTGCCGGGGTGCCGAGCTTTTGATTTAGTTCCAACAGCGCGACGACTCGCTCGAACTCGGTCACAAACGCGTTTGCAATAATATTGCTCGCGTGTTCTGCGTAGTACAGCGCAGCATCGGTGAACTCGATTTCCGCCTCAGGATGCAGCCAATAGCTCATGCAAGGCGCGCACGGACGCGAGCAACGGCTTCTTGCCCAGGCACAAGGGAAACCTTACCTGCCTGGACTTCAGCTTCTCGCCTAAGTGCTTCTGACACCCAAGCATCTTTAATCTTTGAACTGGGCTCAAAGCTTTCAATCAACCGCTCAAGAAGATGAGCGCGTTCAGTCGCACCTAAGTTCAAAACTTCAGCTTCAAGGTCCAAAATATGAGATGGCATTTGAGCCTCCTGTATTAATTGATAGCATGACACAACTGCTGAAACGATTGTTGGACTAGTGCGCGGCCCGGAATTTTAGATGACTAACGTGAAGATGACCGGACCACAACACGCAGCGGCGAAGCCGCCTCCTGCTGTTGCGGGTCCATGTTGGCCGACCTTGTTAACACTCAGCTGCTTCATACGCATTCAGTATCTCCTCCCGCAACACAGGCGGCAGTGCATCATAAGACTCCGCCTGTTCACCAAACTTTGTAGAGAGACTCGTAGCCGAGTCGAAGCCACTTCTAACAGCTGCGACAACTAAGAGTGTGCAGATAGCGAACTCGCGCTCATGGCCTGCCGCAAGCGCATGCGCGCCAAGTTCCTCCACCTCATAGGGAAGCCAATGCTGAAACAAAGGGTGGAACAAAGGGGTCGAACAAAGGGGTCTGACCCCTTTAATCTATGAACTCCAGAGCAAGACCAACTCGCCTGGTTTCGTACCACGCACTTGCTTCGATGAACTCTGCACTGGCGGCACGATGAAAAGTAACAGGCAGACTCATTGCCTGATCTTGGCGAGAGCAGCAGCCTTTACTTCACTCCAGGGAACTACATCAGCGGGGTTGGCAAGGTGGTCTGCGAGGCGACGGTCAAGCTCCATTTCCTGCGCTTCGGTCAACGATGGCGCGGCACCACGGCTAACGATGCCATCCCAGATGGCCTCAACCAGCTCGATTTGTTCGTCAATGTCGAGCCCACGCGCTTGTTGCAAGAGTTGAGTGTTCATGACCTGGACTCCATTCAGAACCAATGGGGCAATTCTAGCTGTTGATTACTCTCCAACCCAACCGCTCCTGATCCAGGAGCTGCTGCCGCTTACTCCATGGGCCTTGCAGGCCGATTTGGCAGGTAAAAACACCCGACAACACCCGGTCACGGCAGGTTTTGGCTGGTTGTAACGCCTGCTGGCGGGTTGGGGCGGCGTTTTGATCCGTTGGGCGGGGCAATATTCACGGCAAATCGGGCTGTACGCCTTACACATCAAGCGGGAGCAGCTATGTTTTTTGATGGTTTATCCGTGACCGGGGACTTTGCGGCCTGCGGCTTGCACCGTGGCGCAGGGTTTCAGGCGAAAGGTGGCCAGTCATTCAGGTTGTCAATTTCTTTCCATGCCCGCACGCAGGCGTTGGTGGCGTCCAGGCCGACAAAGATTGCCGCTTCCGCCCAACGGCGGCGCAGCAGACCGACCAGGGGCTTGCCTTCGTGGTGAATCCACTTGCGTATTTCGCCGGGCACGTCGGCCTTGTGGTTGGCGTTGATGCGCGTCAGCAGGGTGGATTTGCCCAGACTGCCAGCCCCCAGGTTGTACGTCCACGAGATCAGGGCTGCGGCCTCGCATTCCAGCAGCGCGACTTTGACGCGCAGTTTGACGTCGCGGGCGGCGCCCTCCATGTCGCGCCGCAGCCATTGCTGCGCCTCGGCTTCGGTGATGGGCGGCGTCGCCGGGCTGACCGGGTGTCCGTTGGTGTCCACGATGGAACCATAGCCAATCGTCCAGGTACCGCCGGGCAATGCGCCATTGTCGTCATACGGGGCGCTGAAAAATCCTTCAATCCGCTTGACCACCGCCGTCGCGGCGGCCGGAACCGCACCGTTCCAGCTTGGACCTTGGGTTTTGGACGATGCGCTTGTTTTTTGCACTGTGGCCATCGCTTGGTCTCCATCCAGACAGAATTCCATGGTGACGCCCACGCCGGGCGCGAACGCCTAAATTCAACGGTGAGCGAAGCGAGTTCGCTGCAATGCAGTGTTAGGCAGATTTGTGGGATTGACGGGGGGTTCCAAAACCTGGACACCGGCCGCCTTCAGTCTGGCCTCGCCAAGTTGTATCTCTTTGAACAGTGCGTCCAGATTGTTGCCATACTTGGCGCCAATCGCGTCCTTGATAGCATGGACTTCCATCATGATTTCGTCAGTCATCGTTATTTCCTCCAAGAAGTTCCTCGGGTGTGCATATGATCGGGAGGAACAATCCGAGCGGCTCAAGATACACGGCGATCTTTTCCTGAATCACTGGATTGGCAATGTGGCGGCAATTCCAGGTCAGTAGAAAATCAACGTGATGCAGTGTCGAAACAGCAATATGAAGCGCATCCTCAATCGCCTTGGCGGGAATGATGGCTTGCCCAATAAGCGATCCGGCCAAGCGAATCATGTCTTGCGTTACCGCGAGTACCGATATCCCCTCAAGTGCCGCCAGCCTTTTTTGCGCAGCCACCGGATCGCCAGCGGCGCACTCTTGCCAGACCGACTGGGAAACAAGAAGTTCATAGTCCGAACGTAACTCCCACCATGCTTGCGTTATTTGCTGATGGGCCGCACCAATAATGGTTTTACTGGGTCGTGCCGTCAGGTAGCTGATGACGGATGTTTCAATGTAAACCTTACGTTTCATAATCAGCCTTGGTTCATTTATTGTGAGCTTGGCCCCTTTTAACACAGGTTGTACGTCCACGAGATCAGGGCTGCGGCCTCGCATTCCAGCAGTGCGACTTTGACGCGCAGTTTGACGTCGCGGGCGGCACCCTCCATGTCGCGCCGCAACCATTGCTCTGCTTCGGCTTCGGTGATGGGCGGCGTCGCCGGGCTGACCGGGTGTCCGTTCGCGTCCACGATGGAGCCATAGCCAATCGTCCAGGTGCCGCCGGGCAATGCGCCATTGTCGTCGTACGGGGCGCTGAAAAATCCTTCAATCCGCTTGACCACCGCCGTCGCGGCAGCCGGAACCGCACCGTTCCAGGCGGGAGGTTGGGTTTTGGACGATGCGGTTGTTTTTTGCACTGTGGCCATCGGTTGGTCTCCATCCAGACAGAATTCCATGGTGGCGCCCACGGCGGGCGCAGCTTTCCATTGTGCCAGTTCGCGCCACAGAACAGCGGCGTGGTTGGTGCGGCATGCACCCAACACCACAATGCTCCTGATACAGTAGCTGTTCCCGCTCATTCCATAAGCCTTGCAGGCCGATTTGGCAGGTAAAAACACCCGGTTACGGCTGGTTTGGACGCCTGTCGGCGGGTCGGAGCGGCGTTTTGACCGGTTTGGCGGGGCAATATCCACGGCAAATCGGGCTGTACGCCTTACACATCAAGCGGGAGAAGCTATGTTTTTTGATGGCTTATCCGCAACAAAGTGCAACAAAGGGGTCTGACCCCTTCGTTCCCAGCCAAATCGGGCTTTACGTCAGGGCCATCCCCTTCAGCGAGTAGTTTGACACCCCGTACGCACCCGATAACACATTACGCAGATGCGGAAAGCAAACTCTCATAAGGGATACGCAGACCATCATGGAGCTTCTTGATCATGCGCAAGCTCAAGGAGCGCTTGCCATTCAAAACCTCCGACACGCGCCCGCTCGTGCCGATGTAAGGCTCAAGATCCCGCAGACTCAGCCCTTGCTGCTCCATGCGGAACTTGATTGCCTCAATGGGGCTGGCCGGGCCAATGGGATAGTGCTTGTTCTCATAGACCTCGATGAGCGTCGTCAAAATCTCCATCTCGTCATATTCAGGGGTCATCGGCTTGGCCTGGAAGATTTCCTCCAGCCGCTCGAACGCCTGACGCAGGTCCTGGTCATTGCGGATTGGCTTGATATGCATGCGTCACCCTTCTCAATTCACTAAACGCTAGTAGTCGTTGACCGTTGCGGCATCCATCTTGTCGTACTGGGCATGTGTACCCACGAACTTGACCCATACGATTCCAGCCGCAAATTGAACCTCTACAACGAGGCGGTACTTGTTGCCACCGATATTGAAAACAACCCGGTCGCTCCCGACAAAACTGGCGCTCGCATACAAATTTTTGATGTCCTGGGGTGTTTTCCATGCGGCAGCGCTGGCCTCATCATGCCAAGCCTCAAGCGGCCCCTGTGCATCCGTGTACCGCTTCTGAGCCCAAAACTCCCGAAGGGTTTTCTTGGCGATTATCCGCACCGTCCATTACTCCCGAATTGGGAGGATCATAGCACCCAGTCCGGGATAGATGCCTGCATGCATGGGGACGGTGAAAAAAACTCCTGATTCAAGAGCTGCTTCCGCTGATTCCATGCGCCTTGCAGGCCGATTTGGCAGGTAAAAACACCCGGTTACGGCTGGTTGTGACGCCTGCAGGCCGATTTGGGCAGCGTTTTGATCCGTTTGGCAGGGCAATATCCACGACAAATCGGGCTGTACGCCTTACAATACAAGCGTGAGCAGCTATGTTTTTGATAGATTATCCGTGGCCGGGAACTTTGCGGCCTGCGGCTTGTGGCTGGCACCGTGGCGCAGGGTTTCAGGCGAAAGGTGGCCAGTCGTTCAGGCTGTCAATTTCTTTCCACGCCCGCACGCAGGCGTTGATGGCGTCCAGGCCGACAAAGAAGGCCGCTTGGCGCCCAACGGCAGCGCAGCAGACCGACCAGGGGCTTGCCTTCGTGGTGAATCCACTTGCGCATTTCGCCGGGCACTGCGGACCCGCACGGTGGGTGGTGTGGTGGCTGGGAACTGGGAACTGGGAACTCCCGGCTACCTGATTAGCCCTTGGCTTGAAATGCCGGATGGAATTGGACACTGCCATGAGCGGAAGAAGTACCAAGAGATAGGGCGAGGACATACTCTTGAGGAACGCCATCAAGCATGAGAGCAGGATTGTTCGCAAACCCAAAACGGATGTAGAACGCAGGGTCGCCAACGAGCACACACCCATTTGCTCCGATCCTGCGTAGCTCGGCAAGACCTCTTTCCATAAGTGCCCGCCCGATGCCACGGCGTTGCAAATCGGGTTCGACCGAAATTGGGCCAAGCCCAAACCAACCAGTGGCACCATCGCTGATGTTTACAGGCGAGAGCGCAATATGCCCTACGATGCGACCGGCATCTTCGGCGACAAGAGACACCGAGAGCGCATGATCTACTCGAAGAGCGCGGATGATGAAGTGTTCCGTCTGGTGACTGAAAGGATGGGATTCAAACGCCAGGCGCGTAACTTCGGCGATGGCGTTTTCGTCATTGGGGCGTTCAGGGCGAATGGTGATGTTCATGGAGTCGAAAGGGTTGATGAAAGGTTCGGGCAGCCTGGTTTCCTTGATGGTCAGCGAACACGTTGCCGCCGACGGGGGTAATGTGCATGGATTTGGTCTCAATACGCATTGTGTCCTTTCCTCGACCGAAGTGTCAGGCGTCGTCATGGTAGTCGTGGTGATCGACCAGCGCGCCGAGGCGTTGACGGAAACGTGGTCCGACCAGCGTGTCGACTGCCAAGCGCCGCACCGTCGCCTCGGTCAGTGCTATCGGAAAATGCTCAAGCGCTTCGATGAGGCGTCGCAGATAGGCCCGTGTCGAACTTGACCCTTTGACGCGCCGTAATTCACTTGCGAATAGTTCCACAGTCTCCTGACAGGGGAACGCAGACAGCGCATCGGCGATGATGAGGAGACGGCCATAGTCGTCAGGGTGCCGTTTGAGCAGGCCGAGCAGAAAGACACCTGCCTCCGTCCGACCGGAGCAGCACATGGACTTCAAGAGAGTACACCCCGTTCGAAACTGCTGCTCATCCGCAGACAAGGCCTGGCGAAGCACGTTGTCGATGGGGCATAGCGACAAGTCGATACCCTCCGACGTGAACCAGGGTGGAAGAACTTTTCGAGAATGGGTTGTCATGCATTACCTCGCCTAATACGTCTGTTTATGTCTGTTTATGTCTACCGGAGCGAAATTCGTGGCCCACTTTGGTTTTCAGTTGCCTTGCCAGCTTGAGGCCAATTTTTTCTGCAAGTAATACAGGAACTGCATTTCCAATCTGGCGCATAGCCTCACCCCAGGCGCCTTTGATAACAAAATCATCCGGAAAAGTCTGAATGCGTTTAGCTTCAAAGGTTGTCAAATAGCGAACGCTCCCGTCCTTGAAACGAATCATGTTTTCCCCACCTGGAACCCCGTGTCCGCCTGCTTTTATTGTTTTGGACGGCCAGTCAAAATCACTGCCTGTATGCCCTGGATATGTGCGCGCACCATCCCGAAATATATGGTCGATTATTCCATGATCCGATTTCGGGTCTGGTGTATCAGATAAGGCATCCCGGATGGTTTGCCATGGCAATAATTCTGGTTCAAACATCCCGTACTTGTCTTTTAATCGAGTTATTCTTTCCCTCAGAGCTGCATCCCTATCCGCTTGCAATGGTTCAGGTACTTTGTGACGCTCCCAGTATTCTCCCGTTACGTACATATCCCATAGCAACCTGTCCTGCGCGTGTGTTTCAACCGGGAATGACCAGGGCAACGGGATGTCTACCCTTGTCCCGACAATCACAACCCGCTCGCGTATTTGCGGAACGCCATAATCTGCGGCATTTATCAATTTGAACTGGACATTGTACTTTTTCTCTGCCTGGGAAAACTTGTCAATATTGCGGAGTTCGTCCAGGTGGTCTTTCCAGTTGTGTTTATTATCAGACACAAAATCCGGGTAACTTAGTCTGAGGATTATGTATTCAAAATAATCGGAAAAAGTCTTGCGAAGCAGGCCTTTTACATTTTCAAATACAAATGCTTTTGGTGCGAGTTTTTCAATGGCGCGCACAGCATATGGAAACATATCCCGGCTGTCCTGGTCGGCTCCGTGTTTCCCGCCCAGTGAAAATGGCTGGCACGGCGGACCTCCTGCGACAATATCAATATGCTCAAGGCTGTCCAGATCAAAATCTTTTATGTCGCCAAAGAAGACACGTGCAGAACCAAAATTTTCAGCAAGCGATTCACAAGCATGCTTATTAAGCTCGACAAAGGCTGTGTGCTCGAATCCGGATAATTCCAGACCTTTTGCCAGACCGCCTGCACCTGAAAATATTTCAAGCGTCTTCATTGCGACGACCCCAACTTCCTGAGGTGAAGGTGAATATTGGAAATGATGGCGTCTTTTTCAGCATGTTTTCCATTGCACTTATTTGCCCATGCCCTGCCTTCGTGAATGACATCCCAATCAGATTTAGCTTGTTCGTACCGACCGCTTCCGGGGTCGTGATTGCCAAATCCATCAACGGCAGTATTCCACAACAAAGGGGTCCAACAAAGGGGTCTGACCCCTTTAATCTGACCCCTTTAATCCTGGCAGCAGAACCTACTGAACCGACAACCGAACGTGCTTGCCTGTGCGTGCCAGCATGTCCACCAAAGCATCAATGGTGAATTTAATGGCCTTCTTGTTGATTACGTCGGAAACACGCGGGCGTGTTACGCCGAGAATTTCCGCAGCTTCGGCTTGCTTGAGTTCTTTCGCTTCAATCCATCCCGCCAGCTCGGTCATCAAGGATTCCTTGATGGCCAGTTTCTCAGAGATGATGCGTTGCGACTGCGCCTTCAGCGCCGCCGCTTCTTCCGGCTCAAACCCCAAGTCGGCGAACACGTTGCCGCCGACGGGGGTAATGTGCATGGATTTGGTCTCAATACTCATTGCTTCCTTTCCTGGATAACGGCCTTGTAGCGCGTGGCCGCAATATCCTTGTCGTGTTTGCTGGTTGAAGTCGTCTTCTTCTTGAAGCAGTGCAACACATAAACCGCTTCGGAAAACTTGGCGACGTACATCACGCAAAAACCAGCCATCGTCGAGATTGATGCGGATTTCTTTCGTCCCCGCACCAACCACATCAAACGGCTTCCAGTCATCCGGTTCAAGTCCAGCCTGAACCCGACTAAGCTGGTGTCCAGCCTCCTTGCGCGCATGCGGCGTGAAGATGTTGTCATCCTTGATGTCTCGCAGCGAAGACCCTCGCCAGTCAATCGGTTTCTCGCCCATACGCCTCCCCGGCACCAATGTATCGAATTTTATACGCCACACAGCCGTAGCCACAATGGCCGGATCGGTGATTCAGCCGACCCAGCGCCCCAGGGAAGCGGACGCATGGGCAGGAGATTGAGTGTCTTGTCGCTACTGATTCAAGAGCTTCTCCCGCTGATTCCATGGGACTTACAGGCCGATTTGGCAGGTAAAAACATCCGGTTACAGCTGGTTACAGCAGGTTTGGACGCTTGCAGACGGGTTGGACGGGGCAAAATCCACGGCAAATCGGGCTGTACGCCTTACACGTCAAGCGGGAGCAGCTATGCTTTTCGATAGTACATCCGTGGCCGGGAACTTTGCGGCTTGCACCGTGGCGCAGGGTTTCAGGTTTCAGGCGAAAGGTGGCCAGTCGTTCAGGCTGTCAATTTCTTTCCACGCCCGCACGCAGGCGTTGGTGGCGTCCAGGCCGACAAAGATTGCCGCTTCCGCCCAACGGCGGCGCAGCAGACCAACCAGGGGCTTGCCTTCGTGGTAAATCCACTTGCGCATTTCGCCGGGCACGTCGGCCTTCTGGTTGGCGTTGATGCGCGTCAGCAGGGTGGATTTGCCCAGACTGCCAGCCCCCAGGTTGTACGTCCACGAGATCAGGGCTGCGGCCTCGCATTCCAGCAGTGCGACTTTGACGCGCAGTTTGACATCGCGGGCGGCGCCTTCCATGTCACGCCGCAGCCACTGCTGCGCCTCGGCTTCGGTGATGGGCGGCGTCGCCGGGCTGACCGGGTGTCCGTTGGCGTCCACGATGGAGCCATAGCCAATCGTCCAGGTGCCGCCGGGCAATGCGCCATTGTCGTCATACGGGGCGCTGAAAAATCCTTCAATGCGCTTAACCACCGCCGTCGCGGCAGCCGGAACCGCACCGTTCCAGGTGGGGCGTTGGGTTTTGGACGATGCGCTTGTTTTTTGCACTGTGGCCATCGGTTGGTCTCCATCCAGACAGAATTCCATGGTGGCGCCCACGCCGGGCGCAGCTTCCCATTGTGCCAGTTCGCGCCACAGAACAGCGGCGTGGATGGAACGGGAGGGACGGTATGCGCCCAACGCCACAATGCTCCTTGTTCAGGAACTGCTGCCGGTGATTCAACCGACCCCGCGCTCCAGCGAGGCGGATGCATGGGTAGGGGATGGAGTGTCTTGTTTTGCGACGAATCCCACAGGCCTGCGCGGTGGAAAAGACACCAGCTTCTTGCCCGGCGCTGCCTGACGTTTAACGATGTCCTCGTAGATAGCTACCGGGTCGTGGTTGAATTGCTGTGCGTATTGCTCGCGCAATGCGCGGGTTTCCTGAACGATGGGGTCTTGCCACATGACTAAAGCTCCGTGAGTTCCTGCGGTGTGCAGATAATAGGCGGTTCGTAACCCAATGCTCTGCATGTTGCTTCTATCTTTGGCCGTGTCGTTGCATTGGCGATATGGGTGCAGTTCCAGGTGAGCAAATACTCGATGCCATTCACGGCTGCGGATGCCACATGGTATGCGTCGATTTCTGCTTTGGCCGGGAGCGCGTTGCACCGAATGAGTTCAAGTCCAAGAATCAGAACATCAGGGGTGGTTAGAAGTTCGGGAATGTCTTGTAACGCAGCCATGCGACGCGCTGCGGCCTCTGGATGACGGCGCACATCATATCCGCAACGCAGTGCGTGCACCGGTTCAAGCGCTTGCTGCGGTCTTGCAACGAATGCCATCCCAACGCCATGGGTGCGCCAGAGGCGTGCACCTCCTTCATCTCCAACCCAACCGCTCCTGATTCAGGAGCTGTATCCGCTTGTTCCATAAGCCTTGCAGGCCGATTTGGCAGGTGAAAATGCCCGGTTATGGCAGGTTTTGGCTGGTTGTGACGCTTGCAGGCGGGTTGGGGCGGCGTTTTGACCGGTTGGGCGGGGCAATATCCACGGTAAATCGGGCTGTACGCCGCATGTAGAAAGCGGGAACAGCTATGTTTTTGCAAGCACCGCAATCGGCGTCGCGGAACAAAGGGGTCTGACCCCTTTAATTTTTCATGGCATCACCCAAACCCAATCGCTACTGATTCAAGAGCTGCATCCGCTTATTCCATAAGTCTTTCAGGCCGATTTGGCAGGTAAAAACACCCGGTTACGGCTGGTTTGGACGCTTGCAGGCAGGTTGGTGCGGCGTTTTGATCCGTTTGGCGGGGCAATATCCATGGCAAATCGGGCTGTATACCGCATGTACCAAGCGGGAGCAGCTATGTTTTTTGCTTGTGCCGCAACCGGCGTTGTGCGCTGTGGTGCTGTTTTCGATCCTGTTTTGACCTCCGATAGCAAGGCCTTTGCGAATGCATGTGCATGTTGGCATCCACCAGTACGACCGATCCACCGATCCCCGCATTGTCTTTAAGGTGTTCAAGGAACATTAATGATACTTTTGAAATAAACCATCAAGCTCTTGATTTTCAGTAAGTTCAAGCTTGACAAAATCTCATACAGTAGCACTGCCTTCGATTTTATTTCCAATTTTCATTTCAATGTTTTATAAGGCTAATCTGTTAGCCAATCCCAAGCTTTTTTTAATCCGTAACCGGCAGCTGCGCTAACCACACCAACGGCAACGACTGGCAAAATAGCTGTTGAAGCCAAGCTGGCTACGCCTGTTAAAGCAGAAACCGCAATGCCAGCAGTTGAGCCAATACCCGAACTGATTAGAGTTGAAGGTGATGCTGCGACCCTGCCTACAATAGATGAGCCTATCGTTAATTCAGCGGCAGTTCTATGTGAATTTACTTGGCTGCTTGAATGAATGCCCATTACGCACCACGTTGCAAAGTGCTCGCAATTATTAATTAAGGCGTTATACATATCTTCACCCAGGCGGCTGTAGGCACGACTAACGGTTTCTTCATAATTGTGGGTTCTTAGAATATAATTTTTTACCGTAACGTCGTTTCCGTTTTTAAATTCATCCAATGTCGTAAGCGTTATTAAGTCCTTTTTAAAACCATCGGAAAAACCGGCATAGTGAATTACATAGTCATTTCCTATGTAAATTCCATGATGTGTGTAGCCGACTCTGGTGGATACGAGATGATCGCCAGCTTGCATAATTATTCCTTTCCTCACTTAAGGTCTATGTAACGAATAGCGTTTATTTGTCGCGCTGCAATGCTCAAAAGAACCACGAACGTCCTCCGCGACAGATAAACCTTGTTGGACTGAACCGCCGCCCACGGACGGTGGCGATAAGGGGATTGAAAGAAATCCCGATCTCCGCGACGGATTGTCAGTGCGCCACACTCTACCCCAACCCATGCCCGCCTACGTCTACCGGGGCCAAAAAAAACTGCATCCGGTTCCACGGACTGAAGCATCCGCACGACATGCTTGGGGCCAATATTACTATTCATATAATAGCTGTTCCCGCTCATCCCACAAGCCCCACAGCCCGATTTTGCCATTAAACAGCACCCCGCAAAATCACACCGGACCGCAGGCTTATGCCAATCAGCCCCTCACCCCATCAACTAAAGTGAAACTCCCCCGGCGCGCGGATGGCGTCTACGCTGACGTGGATGGTTTGCTTGGGGGCAAACTTGCCTTCGAGCAGCAGCCTGGACAGCGGGTTTTCGATGCGTTGCTGGATGGCGCGTTTCAAGGGGCGTGCGCCGAATACCGGGTCGAAGCCTACCTTGGCCAGTTCGGCTACGGCGCCGTCGCTGACTACAGCGCCAGGTCCATCTTGGCCAGGCGGGCGATCAGCACTTGCAGCTGGATTTTGGCAATGTCGGCGATGTGGCTGGCGTTGAGTGAATGGAACACCACGGTTTCGTCGATGCGGTTCAGGAATTCCGGGCGGAAGTGGTTTTTCAGCTCGGCGGTCACGGCGTCCTTGATGTCTTCGCTGTCCTTGCCCACCATGTTCTGGATCATTTGCGAGCCGATGTTGCTGGTCATCACGATCACGGTGTTCTTGAAGTCCACGGTGCGGCCATGGCCGTCGGTGAGTCGGCCATCGTCGAGCACTTGCAGCAGGATATTGAACACATCGGGGTGGGCCTTTTCGACTTCATCGAGCAGCAGCACGGCATACGGTTTGCGCCGCACGGCTTCGGTCAGGTAACCGCCTTCTTCGTAACCCACGTAGCCGGGTGGCGCGCCAATCAGGCGGGCGACGGAGTGTTTTTCCATGAACTCGCTCATATCGACGCGAATCAGATGGTCGTCGCTATCGAATAAAAATCCGGCCAGAGCCTTGCACAGTTCGGTTTTACCCACGCCTGTTGGCCCCAGAAAGAGGAAGCTGCCGGTGGGGCGGTTCGGGTCGGACAGCCCTGAGCGGGAGCGGCGGATGGCGTTGGAGACGGCGGCGATGGCTTCGTTCTGGCCGACCACGCGCTGGTGCAGCTTGGTTTCCATTTGCAAGAGCTTGTCTTTTTCGCCCTGCATCATTTTGGCAACCGGAATGCCGGTGGCGCGGCTGACTACTTCGGCAATTTCTTCGGCGCCGACCTGGGTGCGCAGCAGTTGGCGCGCCGCTCCATCGCCGCCTTTGGCCTTGCCGCTTTCCTTGTCCTGCGCTTCTTTCAGGCGTTTTTCCATCTCGGGCAACTTGCCGTATTGCAACTCGGCGACTTTGGCCAGGTCGCCCTTGCGGGTGAGCGTTTCGATCTGCTGGCGTAGTTTGTCGATGTCTTCGCGCACCTGGGCGCTGCCTTGCGCTGTGGCTTTTTCCGATTTCCAGATTTCGTCCAGGTCGGCAATTTCCTTTTGCAGACCCTTGATTTCGTCGTTGATGAGTTCCAGGCGTTTTTGCGAGGCTTCGTCTTTTTCGCGTTTGACGGCTTCGCGTTCGATTTGTAACTGGATCAGGCGCCGGTCGAGCTTGTCCATGACCTCGGGCTTGGAGTCCAGCTCGATCTTGATCTTGGAAGCGGCTTCGTCGATCAGGTCAATGGCCTTGTCGGGCAGGAAGCGGTCGGTGATGTAGCGGTTGGACAATTCGGCTGCGGCCACGATGGCCGGGTCGGTGATGTCCACGCCGTGGTGCACTTCGTAGCGCTCTTTCAGGCCGCGCAAAATGGCGATGGTGGCTTCTACCGTCGGTTCGCCCACCAGAATTTTCTGGAAGCGCCGCTCGAGCGCGGCATCTTTTTCGATGTATTTGCGGTACTCATCCAGCGTGGTGGCACCTACGCAGTGCAGCTCGCCGCGCGCCAGGGCGGGTTTGAGCATATTGCCCGCGTCCATGGAGCCTTCGGCCTTGCCAGCTCCCACCATGGTGTGCAATTCGTCAATGAAAACAATGGTTTGCCCCTGGTCCTTGCCCAAGTCCCGGAGCACGTTTTTCAGGCGCTCTTCAAATTCACCCCGAAACTTCGTGCCCGCCAGCAAAGCGGCCAGGTCCAGGCTCAGTACGCGCTTGTCCTTGAGCGACTCGGGGACTTCACCGGAGACGATGCGCTGCGCCAGGCCTTCGACGATGGCGGTTTTGCCCACGCCAGGCTCGCCGATGAGCACCGGGTTATTCTTGGTGCGGCGTTGCAGCACCTGAATGGCGCGGCGGATTTCATCGTCGCGGCCAATCACCGGGTCGAGTTTGCCCATGCGAGCGCGTTCGGTCAGGTCGATGCAGTATTTTTTCAGCGATTCGCGCTGATCCTCGGCATCGGCGCTGTTCACATTCTGGCCGCCGCGCACGGCATCAACGGCGGATTCCAGGCTTTTGCGGCTGAGGCCATGGCTGCGTACCAGGTTGCCGATGTCGCTTTTGCTATCGGCCAGGGCCAGCAAAAACAGTTCGCTGGCGACAAACTGGTCGTCGCGTTTGAGTGCTTCCTTCTCGGCAGCTTGCAAGAGTGTCACCATGTCACGCCCGACTTGCACCTGGTCCTGGCCGTGGACTTCGGGTAGCCTCTTGATGGCTGCTTCTGCTGCCGCAGCCAGGCCGGATACGTTGACGCCGGCACGTTGCAGCAGCGCCTTGGGGCCATCGTCCTGGTGCAGCATGGCCAGCAGGACGTGGGCGGGTTCGATGTAGGCGTTGTCGTGGCCCAGTGCCAGCGTTTGGGCCTCGCTGAGCGCTTCCTGAAATTTGGTGGTCAACTTTTCGATTCGCATGGGTGTTCCTCGGGAAGGGATATAGGGATATAGGGATATAGGGATATAGGATCGGTTGCAGGGAAGCTGGGGGTCAGGGGGCTGTTTTCAAGTGTCCTGCATACAATCGCCGACCCATGATACGCATTACCGAACTCAAATTGTCACTCTCGGCCCTTCCCCCGGCCACGCGCCGTGCGGCGGATGCACCAACCGAGACCGAATCGGACCGCGCCTTGCCACCGCACCCCATTGCCGCCCTGCAGCAACTGGCCGCGCAGGCGCTGGGCATTGATGGTACAAGCACGGGCGCTGCGGCCATTGCCAGCCTGGAGGTCTTCAAACGCAGCTTTGATGCCCGTAAGTCCGAATTGCTGGTGGTTTATACCGTGGATGTGGCGCTGCACGACCCGGCAATGGAGGCCGCGCTGCTGCAACGCCATGCCCAGAACCCGCACATTGGCCCGACGCCTGATATGCACTACCGGCTGGTGCGCCAGGCGCCAACCCATTCAACCCATTCAGCCAATGTGCCTTTGCGGCCTGTGGTGGTGGGGTTTGGCCCGTGCGGCATGTTTGCTGCGTTGCTGCTGGCGCAAATGGGTTTCAAGCCGATTGTGCTGGAGCGCGGTGCGGCCATCCGCCAGCGTACCAAGGACACCTGGGGCCTGTGGCGCAAACAGGTGCTCAATCCCGAGAGCAATGTGCAGTTTGGCGAAGGCGGCGCGGGCACGTTCTCGGACGGCAAACTGTATAGCCAGATCAAGGATCCGCGCCATCTGGGGCGCAAGGTCATGCAGGAACTGGTCAAGGCCGGAGCGCCGCCGCAGATTCTGTTTGAAGCGCACCCGCACATCGGAACCTTCAAGCTGGTCAAGGTGGTGGAGAACATCCGCGCCCAGATCATTGCCCTGGGAGGCGAAGTGCACTGCGGGCGGCGCGTGGTTGATGTGCTACTGAAAAAAGAGCTTGACTCGCACGTTTTACGGGGCCTGCAGGTGGAAAACACTGTGGACGGCACGCTGGAGGAGCTGCCCGCGACGCACGTGGTACTGGCCTTGGGCCACAGCGCGCGCGACACCTTTGCCATGCTGTATGAACGGGGTCTGGCCATGCAGGCCAAGGCTTTTTCCATCGGTTTTCGCATCGAGCATCCGCAAAGCGTGATTGACCGCGCCCGCTGGGGACGCCACGCGAAGCACCCTATGCTGGGCGCCGCCGACTACAAGCTGGTACACCACGCCAGCAATGGCCGTACGGTGTACAGCTTTTGCATGTGTCCTGGCGGAACGGTGGTGGCAGCGACCTCGGAAGCCGGGCGTGTGGTCACCAACGGCATGAGCCAGTATTCCCGCAACGAACGCAATGCCAATGCGGGTCTGGTGGTCGGCATTGAGCCAAGTGACTATCCCCATGATGCAGCCAGCTTTATCGCTGCCTTTGGTGAGATTGCTGGCTTGCGTTATGCACAGCAGGTACAGGAAACCCGCATTCCCCACCCGATCCATCCGATGGCCGGCATTGCCTTGCAGCGCCAGCTGGAAGCCGCCGCATTCGTGCTGGGCGGCAGCAATTACCAGGCACCCGGCCAGCTGCTGGGCGACTTCATCGCCGCGCGCGCTTCCACCCACTTTGGCGCCGTGCAACCGTCCTACAAGCCCGGCGTCATGCCCACCGATCTCAGCACCAGCCTGCCAGGCTATGCCATAGAGGCCATACGGGAGGCGCTGCCCGCTTTTGGTCGCAGTATCAAGGGTTTTGACATGTCTGACGCGGTGCTCACAGGGGTGGAGACGCGCACATCTTCGCCGTTGAGAGTCCCGCGTGGCGACAACCTGCAAAGCGTGAATATCGCGGGTTTGTACCCGGCGGGAGAAGGTGCTGGATACGCCGGGGGGATTTTGTCCGCCGCAGTCGATGGCATCAAGGTGGCAGAGGCTATTGCTTTGGCGCTGGTGTGAACGAAACTTTTATCCGCCAATCTGTTGGTGACGATGCCTGGCATACAGTCGTGGCCGATTTGTCGTCCCGCGTATTGCCGCCAGCGGTTTCAGCGGCGGGTTTGACAATGGCCGAGCAGGTGGCGCTCTACACCTGGACCCTGGACACCAGCAAGGGTCCGTGGTTTTCCCGTATCAACCGGGTGTTGCGCATGGCGGACACCAGCAGCACGGAGGTTGCAACGGTGCAGCCTTTGATAGATGGAATTCAGTCTGCGCTTGAAAAATTACCGCCGTTTGAAGGTGTGGTGTACCGGGCTGTAAAGCAAGCAAAAATGCAGGCTGAAGAATGGAGTGCATTTCTTTCCCAGTTTGTAGTTGACGGGACTGTTTCTTTGCAAGGTCTTTCAGGATGCACGGCAAATGCGTCTGAAATGTTGCGCGGGAGGGCAAGGATGACTATTATCAGCAGGACAGGTAGGGATATTTCATCTTTATCGAGTAAACCTGGGCAAAGTGAAGTGCTGTTGTCACACGGTACATCGGTTGTGATTGATCTTGTGGAATACACAGAAAATGGAGCGATCAAAATATGGGCGCACGAGATGTGAAGTTAATGTCAGACGGTGGTATGCCACTGGCTATCAACACTGGTAAATCCACTTCCGGAAAGATGACTGATTTGCAGCGCAAGATGTACGAGGACGCTGATAAGGCTTTGCAGAAGGCAGAGGATGAATGGCGGGCAGCAGGAAGTCCGTGGACTGACGACCAGGAGGCGTTTCTGAACCGCATGACGGGCGTCTGAATTTCCATTTCGCCACCACCGTTGCACTGTTGCCGACTTTCTTGCCCAGGGCCAACAGGATGCTGTTAAGGTGGGATACAGCTCAATATTCACACCCAGCCGATGCCGAATCGCTCCCGATACAGGAGCGGTTCCCGCTTATTCTACGGGGATTACAGCCCGATTTGCCATGTAAAAACACCCGGAAACGGCCAGTTTTGCTCTCTGTGGCGGTTGCTGGCGGCGCTTTGAGCTGTTTTGAGGGGGAGAATTCAAGGCAAATCGGGCTGTACGCCTTATGTATCAAGCGGGGGCAGCTATGTTTTTTGTTTTTTGACACAACACCCGGCAGCGTTGTGTGCCACGGTGCTGAGGCGAATTCAGAATGTCTTGGGTGGCCCGGCGGCCAATCTTGCGGTAATGCGCTCCTGATAAAAGAGCTGTTCCCGCTTATTCTACGGGGCTTACAGCCCGATTTTCCATGTAAAAACACCCGGAAACGGCCAGTTATTGAACTTTCCAGAGAAGTGCCGTCTGGGTCGCGCGTCCTTACTACGTAGTGCTCACGCCCGAAAGCGGTTGGTAATCGGGTAGCGCCAATCCTTGCCAAAGCTGCGGTGCGTCACGCGGATGCCAACGGGAGCCTGGCGGCGTTTGTATTCGTTGATCTTGATGAGCCGGGTTACTTTTTCGACGTCGGCGCGGGCAAAACCGGCGGCAATCAGGCCTTCTATGCTCTGGTCGTTTTCCATGTAGCGGTCCACGATGGCGTCCAGCACCTCATAGGGCGGCAGACTGTCCTGGTCCGTCTGGTTGGGGCGCAGCTCGGCGCTGGGGGGGCGGGTGATGATGCGCTCGGGGATGGGGTTGGCTCCCGTGCCATAGGGGTCGTTGGCATTGCGCCAGCGTGCCATTTTGAACACCAGCGTCTTGGCCAGGTCCTTGATGACGGCAAAGCCTCCCGCCATATCGCCATACAAGGTGCAGTAGCCGGTGGCCATTTCGGACTTGTTGCCGGTGGTCAGCACGATGCTGCCGAACTTGTTGGACAGCGCCATGAGCAAGGTGCCACGGATACGCGCCTGGATGTTTTCTTCGGTCGTATCCTCGGGGCAGCCGGCAAATTCCTGCGCCAGCGAGGACTTGAAGGCGTCGAATTCGGGTTGAATCGAGATTTCGTCGTAGCGCACGCCCAGCCGTTGCGCCATGTCACGCGCATCGTGCCAGCTGATGTCGGCGGTGTAAGGGGAGGGCATCATGACTGCGCGCACCTTGTGGGCGCCCAGCGCATCGACGGCAATTGCCAGCACCAGGGCCGAATCGATGCCGCCCGAGAGGCCCAGGATGGCGCCTGGAAAGCCATTTTTCCCCACGTAGTCGCGCACACCCAGCACCAGCGCATCCCACAGGTCCTGCTCCGGGCTTCGGACCGGCTCGATGCTTGCTTTTATATTGATAGCTGTCCCCGCACATTCCATAAGGGCTAGAAACAGATTTTCCTTGAAACTGGGTGCACGGCCCCGCACGGCACCTGTGCTGTCGAGCACAAAGGAGTGGCCCTCAAACACGACTTCATCCTGGCCGCCGACCAGATGCGCATAGACCAGCGGCAACCCCGTGGCGCGCACCCGCTGGCGCATGGTGTTTTCGCGCTCGTAGCCTTTACCCAGGTGAAAGGGCGAGGCATTGATGACCGCCAGCAGCTGCGCACCTGCGGCCTGGGCTTGGCGGGCGGGCTCTTCAAACCACGCATCCTCGCAGATCAACAGCCCGACGCGGAGGCGCTGACCGGCCTCCCCGGCCTCAAACACACACACCTTGTCACCGGGCGTGAAGTAACGGCGTTCGTCGAAAACCTGGTAATTGGGCAACTCGCGTTTGGCGTAGCGTGCCACCACGGCGCCTTCGCGCAGCACGCTGGCGGCATTGAAGCGTCTGGGCACGGACACGCTGCGTGTGCGGTCATCGCCACCGCTCGGGTGGCCCACAACGACGGTCATATCCTTTAACCCGGCAAGTTCCTGGGCTACCATTTTCACGGCATCATCGCAGGCTTGGATGAAGGCCGGACGCAGGAACAGGTCCTCGGCAGCATAGCCGCAAATCGACAATTCGGGGGTCAGCAGCAGGCGTGCATCCTGTTCATAGGCTTGGCGCGCTGCGGCGATGATTTTTTGCGCGTTGCCTGCCAGATCGCCGACAATGAAATTGAGTTGTGCAACACAAATGCTAAGAGTCATGGAACAAAGATGGGTCTGGGTTGAGGGCTGGGGCCGGGTCTGGATGGGCGGGGTGCGCCTTGGCTGAAGATTATGGCATCGCGGTGTTGCATTCACCGCTGGAAATCGACGCTGCCGCCTGGGACGCCTTGCTCGACAGCCAGGAAAACCCCAACCCGTTCATGCGCCATGCCTACTTGCTGGCCCTGCACACCAGCGGCTGTGCGTCAGCGCAGACCGGCTGGGTGCCACACTTTATCGTGCTGTACTCGGGCGTTGCCCCGCATACCCTGGCTGGCGCTTGTGTGGTCTATGAAAAAACGCACTCCTATGGGGAGTATGTATTCGACTGGGCATGGGCCAACGCTTACGCGCAGCATGGACTGGACTACTACCCCAAGGCTTTGGTGGCGGTGCCGTTTACCCCGGTTCCGGGTGCACGCCTGCTGGCACGCTCTGCAGAAGCACGCGCGGCGCTGGTGCAGGCATTGCTGCAGTGGTGCAAAAGAAACGGCATGTCGTCCTTGCACCTGCTGTTTGCACAGGAACAGGATGTGGCGGCCTGCACCGACGCCGGTCTGCTGCTGCGCCACAACGTGCAATTCCACTGGAACAATACCGACCCTGGATACACTGACTTTGCGCATTTTCTGGCCGCGCTCTCCCAGGACAAACGCAAGAAAATCCGCCAGGAACGACAGCGCGTGCTCAACTCCGGCGTGCGCTTTCGCTGGGCACTGGGGGCGGACATCAGCGCTGCGGACTGGGACTTCTTCTACCGTTGCTACGAGCGCACGTATTTCGAGCATGGCAACGCGCCCTACCTGAACCGTGGCTTTTTTGCACACATGCAGCGCTGCATGCCCGAGCACTGGCTGCTGTTCATTGCCGAGCGCCACGGCACGCCGATTGCTTCAAGTTTGATAGCTGTTACCGCACAGCCCGCAAGCGCTACCGGCGAAAAAGGGCAAAAAATACAAAAAGTGGCCTATGGCCGCTACTGGGGCGCGCTGGAGCGCGTGGATTGCCTGCACTTTGAAGCGTGTTACTACCAACCCGTGCAATGGTGCATCGAGAACGGTTACCAGCGCTTTGAAGGGGGCGCACAAGGCGAGCACAAGATGGCGCGGGCGCTGTTACCAGTCAAAACCACCAGCGCGCATTGGCTGGCACACCCGGAATTTGCCCAGGCGATTGCCCATTTTCTGGACCGCGAAGCCGATAGCATCCATGCCTACCTTGATGAGTTGGCGCAGCGCAGTCCCCTGCGGCGGCAGGGCTGAAAGACTGAGCGTTGCAGGTGGTGGGTGGTGGTGTAGAGTTGCGGTTCCGGTTAACTGAAAAGACTGAAAAAACTGAAAGGGAAATTCCGTGACAACATTCTTTCAACGCAGCGTGCATTGGCTAGCCTGCGCTTGCATGGCGTTGTCGGGTCTTGCGCCTGCGGCAGCGTCGGCCCAGACCGGAATATATACAGCCGCCAGCGCCAGCAGCGCAGTGTCCCTGGTGCCCATTGCATCCGTTGTTGGGGCCGCCAGCGTGGCGGCTGGCGCGGTGGTTGCCATTCCGGCCATGCTCCTGGTATCGGGCGGGGTCGTAGTATTGCGCGCCGTGGAGTCTTCGACGCGCGGCGTGGTCTACGTCCTGGAGAATGCTTCAGACGGCACGCGCACCAGTATCGAAGTCGTCGGTGCATCCGCCGTGGGCGCATCCATCGTGGCGGGTGCGCCGGTGACGACGTCGGTGATCGCCGCTGGCGTGGTGCTGTCGGTTGCCGGGGAGGTGATTGCCTTCCTGCCGAATGAGTCTGGTCGTGCCTTGCTGCACAATGAACGTCTTACGTGGTAAGTGCTAAGGAGTTGCCGTCATGCAAAAATTTCTGAAACGGGTACTACCCACATTCCGGGCTGCGGCGCTGTTCACACTGGCTTGTGTCTTCATGGCGCAGGCCCAGGCGGGGCGCCCGTGCGAGCCAGCACACCAACCCAAGACGCGATCACTGGAATACGGCTTTCGCATGGCGCAGCGCACCAAGGACGTGCTGGAGCGCAGCGGTGCCGATGTCGTGCTGCTGGGCCGCGCCGGGCAGGATCTGAGCGCCTACAACTTGCGCTACTCCCACCTGGGGTTTGCCTACCGCCAGAAAGATGCCGATGGCACGAGCGTGTGGCGCGTGCTGCATAAGCTCAACGATTGCGGCAGCGCAGAAGCCTCGCTTTTCCGCCAGGGCCTGGGAGAGTTTTTCATGGATAACCCCTGGCGCTATGCCGCAATCGCCGTGGTGCCACAAGCCGATATACAGGCAAAACTTCTGCCCGTGCTGTCTGACAATGCGCGTGCAACCGTCATGAACGCGCGGCCATACAGTCTGGTCAGCTATGTCTGGGGGCTGAAATACCAGCAATCCAACCAATGGGCTCTGGAGACCCTGGCCATGGCGGTGGATAACCCGGATGGCGGTCCTTACAGCCGCTCCCAGGCACAAGCCTGGCTGTTGGGCAAGGATTACCGCCCGTCGGTACTGCAGATCGGCCCATTGACGCGCCTGGGCGCCCGCGTAGGCTCGGCCAACGTGGCTTTTGACGACCATCCCGACCATAAACGCTACGAAAATCGCATTGAGACGGTCACCGTCGATTCCATTGTCGATTGGATGCGCAACGCCAAACTGGCCGAAAAGCTGATTTACATCGACCAGGACCTGTACAACTTCCAGGCACCCGAACGGGTGGTCCTGCTCAATGGCGCGGCGACCTCGGGCAAAGGAAGCACCGCCGCCGTGACGTCCAACCCAAACCCAAGCCCAAACCAGCAACAAGGGTATGATGCCTACCGCAACAAGGACTATGCCCGTGCCTACAGCCTGTTGATGCCCCAGGCAGAAGCTGGCGACGCACAGGCGCAGTTCACCATCGGCATGATGCACCGCTACGGCTATGGCCGCGCCGTTGACCAGAAGGAAGCGATACGCTGGTTCCGCATGGCAGCCGATAAGCATTATTCTCCTGCGGAGTACAACCTGGGCAGCATGTATGGCACCGATCCAACCGTGAGCCGTGACTATGACTCGGCAGTGTATTGGCTCAACCGTGCCCATAGCCACGGCAATGCGGGTGCCAAGACCCTGCTGGACCAGGTTCAGGCGCAAAAACTGGCACAGGAACAAACCGCTGCGAAGCAAAAAACCTCCGCCGGTGGCGCACGGGTCGTGGTGCGCCCTGACGCCATGGACGACGTGGCCGAATGTGTGCGCAATGCGCCCACGGCGTGTACAGCAGCGGAAACGGAAGCCTGGACGCAGGAGTTTGTGCGCAATCTGCGCCAGGCGGTGCGCTACCCTGCGGCAGCTGTGCAAACCTCGCGTACTGGTGAAGTGCTGTTGTCGGTGTCCGTGTGTACCGATGACCGCATGGCACGGGCCAGCGTGCGTGTATCGTCTGGCCATGAGGACCTGGACAATGCTGCCCTGCAGGCTGCACGCAAGACACCCGTAAAAGCCCCGTTCTGCAGCGGAGTGCTGTCGCCGATCAACGTCACCGCGCCGGTGACGTTCACGCTGGACCCGGCAAAATAGTTGCCACGATGCATTCTTCGCCTCTTTGCGTACCACGAACTGAGGCTATAATTGCGCCCCTGTGGTGATATAGCTCAGTTGGTTAGAGCGCAGCATTCATAATGCTGATGTCGGTGGTTCAAATCCACCTATCACCACCACCCCTCATCAGGCCAACCCATATCGGTTGGCTTTTCTATCTCCCAAAACCCCACTGCTGACGCGCACTTACGTGCATTTGCCTCTTGAGCGTCGCACCCTTGAATTGGCCCATTTTTGGTCTAATTTACCCGTTTTTCATCCCTTTTCTCTCTCTGTTCTCTGTTAATCTCTTGAGCGCTCAAGAGATGTGATCGTTTGAAATCAACGAGTTACGAACGGCAGGTTCGCACAGAAATCTGGTCGGATTGAGCGACGGGATACAAAATCAACACAAAAAAACAACTATGAATCAAGCTTCAAACAATTTTTTGCCGATGACGGCAAGCATGCAACCGCCCATTTCAGTCCCTGAACACATTGGGCAGGTCTACGAATCTGCTCCTGTGTGTTTGCGCGTTGCCGTGCTTGAGCACCTCTTGAAACCTTTGGGCATTCTTGCCCTGGTGACCATCGCAAACGGAATTTTTGCAAAAATCCGACTTCGCAATGGCCATTTTGATGCCTGCGTGCGGACTGAAGATGCCGCTTTGGTGGATGCCAGCGATGTCGTTTTGCTGGCTGAGCGTGTCCAGCAGGTCAGTATCGAAACCATCGACAATCTGATGCACATGCTTTCGTCCTTACCAGTTACTGCCAATTCGACAATCGCCGTACCGCAGGCGGCTTCTGACCAGTGTTGTTGCAGCCGACATGATCGCAGACGAGAACACCGCGCCCAAACACATCGTCCCAGATCACAAGAGCGTCGTCGAAGCGTATGACGTTCCGGGTGCGATTCAGGGAATCGCCCTTGAAGACTGACGGTTTGTTGCTATCTGCCATCTGCCATCTGCGCAGCTTTACGTTGGTGGCCGTTTATTCTTCAATAATTGCTGGCACTCACAAAAAGCAGCAGGCGCACAGCCCCGAATGTCAGCCAGTCGAACACACGCTGTTGCAATGGGCGGTTGGCGTAGGCCTTGTAATCCAGCGTCAGGCTTTGGGTTTCGATGGCAGACACCAGACACTGCCGTAACTCTTGCGCAAATGCAGCATCATCAACCACCACGTTGGCTTCGCGCGCCAAAAGCAGGCTCAAAGGGTCCATATTGGATGAACCCACTGTCGCCCAGTGTGCATCCACCACCGCCACCTTGGCATGCAGGAAGCCACCCGTGTATTCATAAATCTCGACTCCTGCAGTCAGCAAGGCGTCGAATACGGGACGGGTTGCGTGGCGCAGCAGGATATGTTCATGGATGCCGGGCAGCAAAAGCCGTACACGCACGCCCCGGTGTGTGGCATGGATGAGTGCACGGCGCAGCTTGCCTCCCGGTAGAAAATAGGCGTTGGCCAAAATCACTTCGTGGCGCGCGTTGGCAATCGCCTTGCGGTAAGTACGCTCGATGCTGTTGCGGTTGCGCAGGTTATCACGCAGTACCAGCATGGCATGGACGCCAAGGCGATGGGCTTCAGATGATTTTGCCAATTTTGCCGATGGTCGCGCGGGCATGGTGGAGTCTTTCCATGTCTTGTGCGCATCCTTGAACGCAAATTTTTCCAGTTGGCGGGTAATCTGCATTCGCTCCCAAAAGCGCACCATGCTGCGCTGTATATCCAGCACCAGCGCTCCGCTGACCTGCACGGCAAAATCAAACCTGGGTGTATCCAGTTGAATGCCACCAAGGTCGCAATAATCATCCAGAATGTTGATGCCGCCACAAAAAGCAATGCGGGCATCAACGACACACAATTTACGATGCAATCGCCGCCAACCGACCGGAATCAATAGCCCCAAAGGCCCAAGCGGTGCAAAACGATGCCATTGAACCCCGGATTGGTTAAATTGGCTGATCCAGCCAGCGGGCAAGGGGGGGGTGCCGACGCCATCGACCACGAGATACACCGCAACCCCACGCTGTGCGGCGCGTACCAGTGCGTCAGCGACTGATTCACCGCTGGAGTCGAAGTGGAAGATGTAGGTTTCCAGCCGTACTTCATGCTGGCTGTGGTCGATAGCCTCCACCAGTGCCGGGAAAAAATCGGCACCACCGCGCAATAAGCGCAGGGTGTGACCGGCAACCAGGGGTTGCAGTGTCACGCTGCGCTCCAGGACAATCGAAATTCGGCAATGAGCGGCAGGTGGTCGGACATGCGGCTCCAGTTATGCCCAGACGGTACCTCAAGGCCCAGGGGCTCCATGCCACGTGCAAAGATATGGTCCAGTTGCACAAGTGGCAGCCGCGAGGGGAAGGTTGCCAGATTGCGCCCACGCAGCGACACCAGACCCACCGTGTCCAGTTTGCTGGGCACCAAAGCACTCCAGTCATTGAAGTCACCGGCCACCAGCAGCGCGGCCTCGGGGGGAATTTCCCTCTGGATGAAACGCAGGAGCTGTGCCAGCTGGCGTGCCCGGCTGGACTTGATCAACCCCAGGTGCAGCACGACCACATGCACCGTTCGCCCATGCACCAACACTTCGGAATGCAATAAACCACGCTGTTCAAAGCGGTGGTCCGACATGTCCTCGTGCTGGTGTGTGAGTACCGGCCAGCGCGACAGCATGGCATTGCCATGTTCACCGTGGCGGGTGTGGGCGTTGGTGCGGTAGATGGCGGTATAGCCTTGCGGTGCCAGAAAATCCGCCTGTGGCTGCTGCGGCCAGTGCGGGAAATATTCGGCTTCGCCCCGGTGAACCTTGCGGACTTCCTGCAAGCATACGATGTCCGCATCAAGTTGCGCGATGGCCTGCGCCTGGTTGTGAATCTCCAGACGCCGCACGGGACCAATGCCTTGCACACCCTTGTGGATGTTGTAGGTGGCAACGCGCAAGATGTTCATACATCACGCATGTCTTGCGGGAACACCTATTCAGGAAGGGCGCACCGCATCGGGATTACGCAGGCGGATGTGCAACTCGCGCAACTGCTTTTCGTCCACCATACTCGGCGCCTGGGTCAAAAGGCACTGGGCGCGCTGGGTTTTGGGGAAGGCAATCACGTCGCGGATGGACTCGGCGCCGGTCATCATGGTCACGATGCGGTCCAGACCAAAGGCCAGGCCACCGTGGGGTGGTGCGCCGTATTGCAGTGCTTCGAGCAGGAAACCAAATTTGACCTGTGCTTCCTCGGGCGTGATTCTGAGCGCATCAAATACCTTTTTCTGCACATCTGCACGGTGAATCCGCACCGAGCCACCGCCCATTTCCCAGCCGTTGAGCACCATGTCGTAGCCCTTGGAAATGCATTTTTCCGGAGCGCTCACCATCCAGTCCTCGTGACCATCCTTGGGCGCGGTGAACGGGTGGTGTGTGGACATGTAGCGCTGGGAAGTCTCGTCCCATTCAAACATGGGAAAGTCCACCACCCACAGCGGACGCCAGCCGGCCGTGAACAAGCCATTTTTCTTGCCAAACTCGCTGTGGCCGATTTTGACGCGCAAGGCACCCATGGCATCGTTGACGATCTTGGCCTTGTCGGCACCAAAGAAAATCAGGTCGCCGTCTTGTGCCCCGGTGCGTGCAAACACCGTCTCCAGTGCCTTGTCATGGATATTCTTGACAATCGGGCTTTGCAGACCCTCACGCTTTTTGGCCAGTTCGTTGACCTTGATGTAGGCCAGCCCTTGGCGCCGTAAATTTTGACAAATTCGGTATAGGAATCAATTTCGCTGCGTGGCATACCACCGTTTTCGCGTGCAGCACCGGGCACGCGCAGGGCCACCACCCGCCCGCCTTGCATATTGGCAGCACCCGAGAAGACCTTGAAATCCACATCGGTCATCACATCGGTTACTTCGGTGAACTCCAGGTTCACGCGCAAGTCCGGCTTGTCGGAGCCATAGCGCAACATGGCGTCAAAGTAGCTCATGGACGGAAAATCACCCAGATCGACCTGAATGGTATTTTGGAACACCGTCTTGATCATTTCCTGGAAGATGGCGCGGATTTCTTCTTCACTCAGGAACGAGGTCTCAATATCAATCTGCGTAAATTCGGGCTGGCGGTCGGCGCGCAGGTCTTCATCGCGGAAGCACTTGGTGATCTGGTAGTAGCGGTCAAAACCTGCCACCATGAGCAATTGCTTGAACAGCTGGGGCGATTGCGGCAGTGCGAAAAAATGGCCATCGTGCACACGGCTGGGCACCAGGTAGTCGCGTGCGCCTTCGGGCGTGGACTTGGTGAGCATGGGGGTTTCGATGTCCACAAAGCCGTTGGCATCGAGAAACTTGCGCACCTCCATGGAAACGCGGTAGCGCAGCATGAGGTTGTTTTGCATGTAGGGGCGGCGCAAGTCCAGCACGCGGTGTGTCAGGCGTGTGGTTTCCGACAGGTTGTCGTCATCGAGCTGGAACGGTGGCGTAACCGAGGGGTTGAGCACCGTCAACTCCTGGCACAGCACTTCGATTTTGCCGCTCTTGAGGTTTTCGTTGACGGTCCCTTCGGGGCGCGTACGCACCAAGCCCTTGATCTGAATACAAAATTCGTTACGTAATCCTTCTGCGGCACTGAACATTTCAGGGCGGTCCGGGTCGCACACCACTTGCACATAACCTTCGCGGTCACGCAGATCGACAAAAATCACACCACCGTGGTCGCGTCGGCGATTGACCCAGCCGCACAGGGAAACAGTTTCGCCCAATTGGGCTTCGGTCACCAGACCGCAATAGTGGGAGCGCATGGCCATAGATAACTTTCGATAACTTTCAGGGGGCTGCTTTTCGAGCTTTCAATCAGCAGCCGGGTTGGTGGACGACGGGAAAGGAGGTGAAGAAGGTGCAACAGCGCCCATGGAAATGACGTAGGTCAGGGCTTCATCGACACTCATGTCGAGCGCAATGACATCGCTTTTGGGTAGCATGAGAAAAAAGCCGCTGGTCGGGTTGGGCGTTGTCGGCACGTACACGCTCACAAAGCCAGCTCCGAGGCGCGACGCCACTTCTCCGCCGGGGGTTCCGGTCTGAAACGCCAGCGTCCAGACTCCGGTGCGTGGATATTGCACCAGCAAGGCGGTGCGAAACGCATTGCCATTGCTGGAGAAAAGGGTGTCGGATACTTTTTTGACACTGTTGTAAATGGACTTGACGAAGGGCAGGTTGGCAAACAACCGATCCCATTGCGCGATCCACCAGCGTCCCGCCACATTGGATACCAACGCGCCGGTGCCCAGCAGCACCGAGGCCACCAGCACAAGGCCCAAACCGGGAACATGGTGCAAGCGGGCAAAAGCGCTCGCCATATTGGCCGGTGCGATGGCAATCAACACGGACAGGAGGCTGGCAAACACGGCATCCAGCAAGCCAATCAGCCACAGCAACACCCACAGGGTGATGGCCAGAGGCAACCAGACCATCAGGCCGGTGAGAAGATACTTCTTAAACGGCACGGGTGGTGTGCAATCCAGGGCTTGGGAATGCGAAAGAATCAGGCACCGGATGCAGCAGCAGGCGTGGTGCTGGTACCCGTGGAAGGGGTGGCAGCGGTAACAGCGGTAGTAGCGGGTGTTGGCGCTTCCGGCTTGGACGTTGTTGCCTGTGTAGATGCGTCGGTAACGGCAGCAGCAGGGGAGGGGGCTGTGTTGTTGTTGCCGCCCTTGAAATCTGTGACGTACCAGCCAGAGCCTTTCAGCTGAAAGCCAGCGGCGGTCAGTTGTTTGGTGAACGTTGGCTCAGAGCAACTGGGGCACGACGAGAGGGGGGAATCGGATATTTTCTGCAGCACGTCTTTGGCAAACCCGCAGGACTGGCATTTGTAGGCGTAAATGGGCATGGTTTTCAGGACTGTGGAAAATGAAGCCGCAAATTATATGCGTCTCGTCAAAAAACCCGTACACGCACAATCATTTGCGTGACAACCAGTCCCAGGGCAAAGCCGATCACGACGTATACCAATCCTTGCAACAGGGCGTTGGTGCGTTTTTGTTCCCGCAGAAGTTGCTCCATGGTCCGGCTGGAGTCGGCACCGTTGCCATGGTTGCGCAGATAGGCGTGCAGCAAACGTGGCAGTTCAGGCAGCAGCTTGGCGTACTGCGGCCCCTGGTTCTTGAGTTGGTCCATGAGCATTTGCGGCCCGACGCGCCCCAGCATCCACTGTTCCAGGAACGGCTTGGCGGTGGCCCACAGGTCTAAATCGGGGTCTAGTTCACGCCCCAGACCTTCGATGTTGAGCATGGTTTTTTGCAGCAACACCAATTGGGGCTGAATTTCCAGTTCGAAGCGCCGCGAGGCCTGAAAGAGGCGCATCAGCACAAGCCCTAGCGAAATTTCCTTGAGTGGACGGTCAAAGTAGGGCTCGCACACCGCACGGATCGCCGCTTCGAGCTCGTCCACCCTGGTTGTTGCGGGCACCCATTCGGATTCGACGTGCAGTTCGGCAATGCGCCGGTAATCGCGGCGGAAAAATGCGGCAAAGTTCTGCGCCAGGTATTCCTTGTCGGATTCGGTCAGCGTGCCCACAATGCCGAAATCCAGCGAGATGTAGCGCCCGAAAGTCTCCGGCGCGATGCTGACCTGGATATTGCCGGGATGCATGTCGGCGTGGAAAAAACCATCCCGGAAAACCTGGTTGAAGAAAATGGTGACACCATCGCGCGCCAGCTTCGGAATATCGACCCCGGCTGCGCGCAGCCGCTCAACCTGGCTGATAGGTACGCCATGCATGCGTTCCATCACCAGCACATTGGTCGTGCAGTAATCCCACAGCATCTCCGGGATCAACACCAGCTGCAAGGACTCCATGTTGCGCCGCAGTTGCGCCGCGCTGGAGGCTTCACGGATCAGGTCGAGTTCGTCGTGCAGGTATTTGTCAAACTCCGCCACCACTTCCAGTGGCCGCAAACGCTTGCCCTCGACCGACAGACGCTCCACCCAATGCGCCATCATGCGCATGAGACTCAGGTCTTTTTCAATGGCCAGCAGCATGCCGGGGCGCAGCACCTTGACCGCGACTTCCCGATCACGGCCGTTGCGATCCCGCAGCACGGCAAAATGCACTTGCGCTATCGACGCACTGGCGATGGGTTGTTGTTCAAAGGAAACGAAGATTTCATGCACGGGCTTGCGCAGCTCCCGCTCGATGATGCTGATGGCTACATCGGAGGCAAATGGCGGTACATGGTCTTGCAGCTTGGCCAGTTCATCGGAAATGTCCACGGGCAAGAGATCGCGTCGGGTCGATAACACCTGGCCAAATTTGACAAAAATGGGTCCGAGCTGCTCCAGCGCTTCCCGCAGCCGCTGTCCACGTGGCGCCGTCAAGGTCCGCCCCAAAACCAACACCCGCGCCAGACGAATCAGCCACGGATTCTTGAAGCTATTGAGCACCAGCTCATCGAGCCCGTAGCGTATGACCACCCAGACGATAAAAACCCCTCGAATCAGTCGTCTCATGCAGCAGTCCCACTGGTGGTGCCGGTTGTGGTGGTTGTGCTAGTCGTGCTGGTCGTGGTGGTGTTATCGGGCCTGCGCGCGCCGACGAACTGGCGCACACCCTGCATCAATGTAGCCAGTGCCTGCGTGAGCGCGTGCGCCGGTGCATCGCCCAGGATACGCGACAAGTCTTCCTCCACGTCCCAGCGCACATGGTCCGCCAGCCAGGCCACTTCGGCTGCCAGTTGCACATCGCCTTCGATGTGTACGGCAGGTTTGCTGCCTTGCATCAGTTGCTGGACGATTGCCAGGGGGGAATCTTCGGTAATCACCAGGGATAAATCCGTTGTTGCGCCCGGCGCAAGGTCCAGCAGTCCTGCCGGGGTCACTTTTGCCGTAAAAGCCAGAGAACGCCACTGCATGCGAATCACCCGGCCCTTTTGACGGATCAGGCGTTCGGTGGCCTGGGGTTCTTGCATCAACACATGGTTGAGCAGCAAAACCAGGCGGCGCTGCGTTTCATCGACGATCCACGCCGGTGGGGTGGTGGGAAGACCAAGGTTCTGGAGAATACCCTCCAGGATGGAAAAAGGGGACTGTGTTGCCATAGCCCGCATTATTCCCTGATTCCCTGGCTATCGTTGGGGACTGTTGCACAATGGGAACACTTATGAATATCCAAAATGGCCATCACGAGATTTTGGGCTACAGCGCGCGCGGCGTATGGTAATTGGCCTGTAACGCCCGTCAGACGTGCGGAAGTAGATATTAAAATTATAGCGCTTGGCTTGCGAAACCTTTACGGAACCTTTACCGCCTGAATGTCGGCCTTCACGCCCAGCCCCAGCGTTTTCACAAACGATACGTGGTGTGCGCGCGTGCCCACGTTATCGTCATGGACCGCAAAGCCGACGTTGTATACGTTTCCTTCCGCAAGAGCCTTGCTACCAGGGCCAGTGGGCCGCAGTGGGCGTGCAATGACCACCGTCCATACCCCGTTGGACCACGACCCCTGGGCACGGGTTCCAGTGATGTTCTTGGTGACTTTTGGACTGACAACGCGATCCGGGAGTATGTCACCTGCCTGCCAGCGCACACGTGGATCGAACGGTACGGCGTTTTGTCCGCGAATCAGGGATACATTGCTGTTTTGCACGGCACCATCGTCACGGATGGCGCGAAAGCCCGTTGCCTTTTGATTCCACATGAATTGAGGCAACTGGTTCTTGCCGATGTTGCTGTCGGAATTTCCTTTTTTGGTATCGACGTACCCCCAATCCAGCACATAGCCATCGTCCACGGGGGTCACGTCGGGACTGCTGCGCGCGCGCCATTGAATCAGTTCCAGGAATTTGCCGTCGGCTTTGAGCCTGGCAATTTCTCTGGCGGATTTTCGGGTTTTCCAGTCGGACGGGTCGTGGCGGCTGTCGGGCAGGTACTTGCGGATGGCGTCCTGGGCTATGGGTGGCAGTCCGGTGTTGATTGCGCCATCCTTTGATGGAAACTGGGGTGGCATATCCCGCATCCCGTCGTGGCAGGTCAACCAGCAGCCCTGCTTGGCAAAGTCGGCTACCTTGCCGTCGTCGAGCATGATGGAGATGCGGTCTTCCACCAAAGGCTGCATCTGGCCATCGCGTACCTCCTGGTCCAGCCTGGAAAACCCCCAGGGTTTCCATACTTTGCCGTCAAAGCGCATGTAGCGATGCTCGGGGCCAGGTTGCTGGCTATTGGGACCATTGGTTTTCCACTGGAAGCGCAAATACACGTTGTGCGCATCAAAGGCCGCTTGTATGCCCAGGTCAATGAAGCCGATTTTTCCCGCGATGGGATGCGGCTCCAGCCGGCCACCCTTGCTGTTGACGATGCCGATTTCTTTTTCAGCATCTTCCTCGTCATGGCAAAAGGCGCAGGACTCACCTTGTTTCACATCATGGTGCGCGCCTTGGTGTACTTTGCTACGCACCCATTCATAGGATGATTGTCCGGGATGGAATAAAACCACATTGCCCGGTTCAATACCACTCCAGTCGATGCGGGGTAATTCTGCGGCTGCGGCCAGCGGGCCTGCACACATGGCGACCAGCAACAAGCTGTTGTGCAGGAGCGTCATAAAAACTCAGAACTTCTTGATGTAACTGAGCGAAACCAGGTTGACTGCATACTCACCCACTTGCTGGTTGGTCGGCATGAGCGTGGCAGGCGTGTTGCCATACTGGTAGCCGTTGTAGAAATAGTCGCTGGCATTGAGGCGCTGGTAGACATACCCCAAGGCAAGGCTGGCGTTCTTCTCGACGTGGTAGGTTCCGGTGAGCTTGAACTGGAACGTCTCGCTGCGGATGACCGGCAGGTCACCACAGGTCAGGAAGGCGGGGCTGGCGCAGGTCACTCCGGTGGCTGTTGCTGCGTTGTAATTGAGTTGCGTGCTGTAGCCGGTTTCGCTCAACGAGTAGGTGATGTCCCCCGTCACGTCGAGTTTGCCCCGCATGAGACCATTGTGCTTGACACCAAGACCTACAGTGATGTCATCGTCCTTGAGCTTGTTGGTCCAGGTGGCATTGGCCGGAACGCCTATGGCCGTTGCCGTAGCAGCAACCGCTGGTGTGGTGAGCTGCAGGTTCGTCATGTCACGCTGGCGGTGTTGCTGCGTCACGTAGGATGTCACCGAACCTTTGGCGCTGTAGGCGTAGCTTGCGTCCAGATTCAGGCTCCAGGTGTTGCCGTTCTTCACGCCATAGGTCACGTCGTACACATCGTCGGTGTAACGTCCACCCAGGCCAAGGGACAGCAGGTCATTGACTTGCCAGTTGCTGCTGGCCTTGGCGATCTGCTGGGTTTTGGAGTCGGCAAAGTAGGCGGCAAAACCCAGAAAGTCACCGGCATTCAAACCCTTGCTGCCCGCTTTGGTGCTGTTGAAAGCAGCCACCGCTGTGGGGTCCAGGTTGGTGTTGCGTTTGCTGTAGGCGTAGCCCAGGTTCAGATTGATCGCATCGGTGGGTTTGATGCGGTATGTGGTGTCCAGTTTATTTTCACGGCTGTTGTCTGCCACTACGCAGTTGGTACCTTCCGGGTAGGTGGGTGGCAGAACTGCGTATTGGCGGCACCAACGGTCAATTTCTTCGTGGTTCAACTCCACCCGGAACTGGTGTCCCGGCTTGATTCGGTAGTCGCCCGCCAGCTCCAGGCGATTTTTCTTGTTGCTCAACGGGGTATTGGGATAAACCGGATTGGTGTCGCGGACGGAATAGTAGTTGTAAATGTACGATTCGGTCTGGTTGTCGCGCAAGTCATAGCGCCATGCAGCGGACAGCACCAGATTTTTGCTGGTTTTGTCAGTCAATTTCACGTCGGCGTGGGTAGTAACGACCAGGCCATCCAGCGAAGCCTTGGGCAGGGCCGCGCCTAGCATGCCGGTGTCGGGTGTTACGAAAACGCTGTTCTGGGTATTGCGTCCATGGGAGATATTGCTGGTCAACTTTGTCCTGGGACTGATGGCATAACCACCGCTGAGGTTGAGTTGGTGAAACTCGTTACCGGGCATCGTGGTCATGGTCTGCGTTTTGTTGGCACCTGCGAATGTGTCAAAACTTACGCGGTCAAAACCATCGCGAAAGAACGAACCAAAGTAGGAGAACGTGGAATGGCCGCGCTCGCCCATCCAGTTCAACGCCAGGGTAACGGTATCGGTCTGGTATTCCGTGGGCATAGGGAGCACGGCAACGGCAGAGTTCGTGACCCTCAAGCCAGCAGTGGCCGCTGGCCTGGTCGAACCGTATGCGGGGAACGCCAACAATTTGGCCCCGGTTTGTTGCAGATGATTGAAGTCCACATTGAGCGACAGGCGTGGCGTGATGTTCACACCTGCGTTGACGGAGGAATTGACACGTTTGGTCGCAATATCCAGTGTTGTCAAAGCAGACTGTTGTGCGGCATTCAAGGTGTTGGTGTTGGCAGCGGTGCCGAACCAGATGGGCAGGGCAAAGCTGCCGCCACCCATATCCCCCTTGTACGGGGTTTGGTACGTGTCCGCCAGCCGGTGCGTCAGTTCGTCGTAGCCCAGGCCGATATTCCAGGTGCCCTGGTTGGCAAAACTCGCGCCCAGGGTGCGGGAACTCAAGCCCAGATCGCTTCCGGTCAATGACCACCGGCTGGTGCCACCGTCCTCGTTTTGCTGGTAGGCAGTGCCATCGCGCACACTCACATCGGCATTCAGGGTCACAACCGACTTATCCAGCCCGTTGTATTCACCAAACCGCACCGACTGGCCATTGACGTTGGTAATGCCTAAGCTCATGAAATTGGCGGGTTTTTTCAGCGCAGCGGCCTCGTCATCGTCCGCATGCGCCGACATGGCGCCCAGCATGGCAAGCACGGCAAGCGCCAGTGCATTCAATTGGAATTTATTTTCAAACATGATCATCTCTCTCCAATTTTGTTCATCATCAACGTTGGAAGAAGCCGCCAGCCGGACTGTTCGTGCCGTGAATCTGGCTGTGGCAGTTCATGCATGCACGTCCGGTGGCTGCAGCGCTGGGTGCAGCGGTCAAGCCGAACTGTTTGCCTGCAGCGTTGGGGCCAACGGGGGATGCGCTGATATGCGAACCATCATGGCACTCCTGGCACAAGAACGGCGAGCGTGACTTGAGCAAGGGCGCGATGTTGGAGCCGTGCGGGTTGTGGCAGTGGGCACAGCTCTCAGTCATGGGCTGGTGTTCAAACAGGAAGGGGCCGCGTTTTTCCGCATGGCACTGGAAACAGGTTTCCAGCACGGTATTTTTCTTCAGCAGACTCACACCCGCAGAGCCGTGGGGGTTGTGGCAATCGGAACAGACCACCTTGCCGGTTTTGATCGGGTGTGAAGAAACTTTTTGCATATCGGCGCGGCGTTCCTTATGGCAATTGACACACACTTCCACTTGCGTGGCCTTCGTCAACACCTTGTCCGTGGGCTTATGGATGGTGTGGCAATCATTGCATGACACGCCATTGTTCTGGTGCTGATTGCCATCCCAGTTGGTCAGTTTGGTGCCTCTGTGGCAGCTCATGCACTGGTCTTCGCCATTGAGGCCATCGTCAACGCCTTTGCGAAAGCCACGGTCTGTCGGCGCACGTCCCTTCACGTTGGCGTCGCCTTTCATGTGTTTTTCGCTTTCGCCGTGGCAGGACTGGCAGGTGGGCGCGCGCGCGTCACCGCGTACACCGTGTTTGGTCTGGTAGATGCTCAAAATGGCAGACTGGTCGCCCTCATCGTGGCAGCGGGTACATACCGCGTCCTGTTTAAGTCCGCCCTTGGCCAAGGCGGCCCTGGCCGTGGCATCGGTGGGTTGGGCGTCCGTCATCTTGTTGTCAGCGGCCCAGGAGGGCAGGGCGGTGCCCAGCATGCTCACCAACATGCAGACCGCCAGGATATTCTGGAAAAATTTCATGGAAAATTTCATGATTTACTGCTCCAGAATCCAGGCGATCAGGTTTTTTACCTGGTCATGGTCGTCCGCAGGCGTGGTCTTGACGATCTTGTGTTCTTCCTCATGGCCATCCGGAAACTTGACCTTTTTTCCCAATGAAATGTGCTTGAGGATGGATGCCTCGGCATCCGATTTGCCACGGTATCTTTCGGCCACCTTCTTGTAGGACGGGCCTTCCTTTTCCTTTTCCACAGCGTGGCAGTTCAGGCACTTGTTTTGCCGGGCCAGGGCTTTGGCGGCTTCGGCGTCGGCGGCATGGGCTGCGGGCGCAAGCGCTGCGAGCAAGGCGCTGACGGCGGTCGTCGTCAGCATGGATAAAAGGGTACTTTTCATAAACACCTCACAGTCATTGCTGGAATTTCTGGAAAATTTAGGGCGCAGGGCGGGGATTATCCCTATACAGCCTTTGGTTTTTGCGTTGTCGGCAAATAAATTCGGGCAATTATTGCTAGCCATTGCTGATAGACTCGCGCTTCGCTTTTTAGACCCCCATTCAAGGTATGAACAACCTGAAAATCAAATACCGTCTTTCCCTGTCTTTCGGTTTCGTTCTGGCATTGATGGCGTTGATCGTACTTATTTCGATTACACGACTGGCGGCCATGGACGAGGGCACGGATGACATCGTCAACGGCGAGTACCCTAAAGTCCTTGCCATTTACGATGTGCACAACCAGCTCAACCAGATCATCATCACGGCTGGTAACGCACTGGTGCTGGATCCCGAAGAAACCGAGGAAATTGCTTCCGAGGTCGCCACTATCGAGAAATTAAGCAAAAACATCAATGCCAATCTTGCTACGTTGGAAAAGGCAGCAGTTGACGAGAATGATCGCAAGCTGATTGGCGATATTCTCAAGGCGCGTGACGGTTACATGCCTGAACTGGCCAAGTTTCTCAAATTGGTTGCCGACAAGAAGACCGACGATGCCAAGGATTTTTTGCTGGGTAATCTGCCCATTAGCCGGTTGCGTTACGTCAAAGCCATCAATGCGCAAAAAGAGCATCTGACCACTTCCATGAAAGAAGCTGGCGAGCAGGCCAGAAAAACCTATACGAACGCCAAGATCGTCGTGCTGGTATTGGCGAGTTGCGCACTGGCGCTGGCGGCCATGCTTGCCGTGGTCGTGACGCGCAGCATCACAAGCCCGATTGATCTGGCACTGAAAACAGCTAACCGGGTGGCTGCGGGTGACCTGTCTTCAAGTATTCAGGTTCGCGGCAAGGACGAAGTGTCTCAGCTGCTCGTGGCCCTTGGAAATATGGAAGTCAACCTATCCGGCATTGTTGCCGGTGTACGCCAGGGAGCTGAACACGTAGCGAATGCCAGCGATGAAATTGCCCAGGGTAATCAGGATTTGTCCAGCCGTACCGAAACACAGGCCAGCTCCCTAGTGATTACCGCTGCTTCCATGCAGGAGTTAAGCGTGACTGTCAGTCAGAATGCGGATCACGCCCGCGACGCCAGTGTGTTGGCCAAACAGGCATCGGATGTGGCGGCCAAGGGCGGTGATGTGGTGGCGCGTGCGGTGCAAACCATGCAGGGGATCAATGAGTCCTCGCGCAAGATTGCCGACATCATTGGCGTCATTGATGGCATAGCGTTTCAGACCAACATCCTGGCGCTCAATGCCGCTGTGGAGGCCGCCCGCGCCGGAGAGGAAGGCCGGGGATTCGCGGTGGTGGCCAGCGAAGTGCGCAGTCTGGCCGGCAGAAGCGCCAAGGCCGCCAAGGAAATCAAGGTTCTCATCAGCACCAGCGTCGAGCGTGTGGAGCTGGGTACGACCTTGGTGGATGAGGCGGGAGTGACCATTTCCGAGGTCGTGGATTCCATTCGCCGGGTGTCCGACATTGTGGGTGAGATCAGTTCCGCCAGTGCGGAGCAAAGCGAAGCCGTGACCATGATTGGCGAGACTTTGCTTCAGATGGAACAAGCCACCCAGCAAAATGCCGCGCTGGTAGAAGAAATGGCCGCCTCGACCGACGGCCTGAGTTCCCAGGCGCAGGCCTTGGTGGAAAGCATGGCCGTATTCACTTTGGGAGAGGTTGAACATTCCGGTGATGTGTCACCGGATATGGATGGTTCCAATAGCTCCCATTCCGTACCACGGCTTACCGCCTGACTGCAATTCCCCTCCCGTGAAGGGGTGCCCCGGCAGGGGTGGGGTGGTTTCTAACGTCCGCGCAAAAACAGCGTATCGAGCTCACGCAAGCTGATCTGGCGCCAGGTGGGGCGGCCATGGTTGCATTGGTCGCTGCGCTCGGTAGCTTCCATCTGGCGCAGCAGAGCCTGCATTTCGTCCTGGCTTAGGCGGCGATTGGCGCGCACGGCACCGTGGCAGGCCATGCTGGCGAGCACGGCGTTGTGGGCCTGGGTGATTGTGTTGCTGGTCGCGTGTTGGGCCAATTCAGCAAGCACGCTGCGCGCCAGCTCCACAGCATCCCCTTGCGCCAGTGCGCTGGGCACGGCGCGCACGGCCAGGGTTCTGGCGGAAAAAGGCGTGATTTCCAGCCCCAGCGTGTGCAGTGTCTCTGCGTGTGCCTCGGCGCTGGCCAGCTCGGCCGGGGTTGCTGCAAAGGTGGCCGCAATGAGCAGGGCCTGGCTGCCCAGGCGCGGTGGTGCGCCACTACTGTCTTTGCCTTGCTGGGACAACTGGTTTTTCAGCCGCTCGTAGAGGATGCGTTCGTGCGCGGCGTGCATGTCCACCAACACCAACCCTTGTGCATTTTCAGCCAGGATGTAGATGCCATGCAACTGCGCCAGGGCACGCCCCAGCGGCCATTCCTGCGTAGGTTGTGTAGCCTGTACAGGCTGTGCGGGCTGTGTAGGTGCAGGGGCTTCATCGCTGGAAATTGGATGTGGAATCGGACCTGGAACTGGAATTGCTGGTCGCGGCGTTGGCTGCCAGAGTGCCCCCAGGTCGTTGACGCGGTGCGCGCCTGATTCGGAATTTGCTTTGAAATTTATAGCTGTCTGCGCTTGGTACATGGGCGCTACAGGCTGTTTTTCTATTTGTACCGTTTGTACTGCATCCGCCCTGTCCGCCCTATCCGCATTAGCTGCTGCGCGTGGCAAGGCCAATGCATCCTCCAGGGCATAGCGCACGCCTTGGTGTACTGCGCGGCCATCGCGAAAGCGCACTTCGATCTTGGTCGGGTGGACATTGACATCCACCTGTTTGGGGTCTATCGCCAGATACAGGGCATAGACCGGCTGGCGCTGGCCGTGTAACACGTCTTCAAAGGCGCTGCGTACGGCGTGCGTGAGTACCTTGTCGCGCACAAAACGGCCATTGACGTAGAAAAACTGCAAGTCGGCGCGTGCCCGTGCGGCATCGGGTGTGCCAATGCGGCCCCATACACGCAGGTCGTGCAAGCCGTTCGCATCTGCTGGCTGCTGCCAGTCCACGGCCAGCGACCGGGCCATGAAATCGGTGCCCAGAACCGCGCCCAGCCGCTGGTCCTGCGCATCCACTGCATCCATCGACTCCGCCGCACCTGTCGCACTTGTCACGCAGCGGCGCCATTGTTCGACCAGTTTGCCTTCGTGCCAGATGGCAAAGCCGACATCCGGGCGGGAGAGCGCGTGGCGGCGTACGGATTCGATGCAGTGTCCCAGTTCGGTGGCATCGGTCTTGAGAAATTTGCGCCGCGCCGGGGTGCTGTAAAACAGTTCCCGGACCTCGACCGTCGTGCCATACCCGCGCGCCACGGGTTTGAGTTCGCCGGTGTGGCCGTCGAGCAAAAAGGCATCGTTTTGGCCGCTAGCCCTTGACAGGATAGCGCATGCAGCTATTGAATTGATAGCCGCCAGAGCCTCGCCCCGAAAACCCATGCTGGCGACCGACTCCAGATCGCTCAGGCTGCCAATCTTACTGGTGGCATGGCGTTTGAAGGCCATGGGCAACTCCTCCGGCAGGATGCCGATGCCATCGTCCTCAACGGCAATCAGGCGCACGCCGCCCGCTTGCAAACGTACCGTGATCTGGGTGGCACCGGCATCAAGCGCGTTGTCCACCAGTTCCCGCACCACCGAGGCGGGGCGTTCAACCACCTCGCCCGCAGCGATCTGGCTGATTAAAGCGTTGGAAAGTTCACGAATCGGGCGTCGCTGGGCGGTGGAGGCAAGGGCAGAAGTCATAGCAGGAGGGGAGGGCGGGGCAGCGTTCACTGCGCGATTTTATTGCCAGTAGTCTAGTAGCACACCCCAAACCGCTGGGATGGTGTTCTGTCAAAATCCCCCTCCGGGAAACCACCGCTTACGCAGCGTAGTCTCAAGCTGCGCGTGTGAATCACGGGGTTTCCTGTAAACCGTGGATAAATTTTTACAAGGAGTCGTTTAATGAAAAAGCTGTTGGCGGTAACCGCAGTAACTTTATTTTCTTTATGTTCTTTCTCTGCCCAAGCGGGTCAGTTTGGCGATTTTCGCGAAAAGATATTGACTGTTCGGACTTCCATGATTGACCTGATGATGGATAAGGAAAAGCGCCAGCCTGCGCAATGGAAAGCAGCAGACGAAAAGTCCGCAGCCGCCAAGACCGCATTGGCTGCTTTGAAGGCACCTGCCGGTAAGGAAGCGCAATTCACAGAAATGAAAACCCTCGCCACGGCGTTCCTGGATACGCGCGACAAGGAATTGCGCGAAGCACTTGTGGCTGGCAACGAGGCCGAAGCAAAGCGCTTGCTCACGGTTGTCCAGAAAGAGCGCTTTGGCAAGATAACGACACTGACCGAAGCACTCGATAAATAACTTTTGGTATTCCCTCAAGCGGGTTGCCCGGCACGCACGGGCAACCCTACTGGAAAAGTTTGAAATTCGCAAAAACAAGAAGGTGGGTAGTATGAAGATCGTAACGCGTCTGAAACTTGGCTTTGGTTTGGTACTGGCCCTATTGCTGCTTATCGCAGTCATCGGCACCAATCAACTGTCGGAAGTTCAGGATAATTTTGACATTGCGATCAAGGAAAACGCCGTCAGGATCAGCTTGAGCAACAAGATGATCAACCAGGTCAACATCATCGCCCGTTCGGTACGCAGCATGGCGTTGGCCGAAGAAGACTCCGATAGACAACTGGAGTCCGAAATAATCGCCGCCGCCCGCAAGGAGTACAACGCACTACGGGACAAACTGTCGAGCATGGCGCTTGACGATGCCGGGAAAAAGATCATGGATGACATCGAAAATGACCAGGCGGTTGTCAAGCCATTCATTGATAAGGCTATGAAGTTGGCGATGTCTGGCTTCGGTGCCGAGGGTGGCATGTTACTCATGCGCGATGCCAAGGAGCCCCAAACCAAATGGCTGGCTGATTTGAACGCCATGATCACTCTGCAGGAAAAATTGAACGATGACCTGATCAAACATGCCAATCAGGAGTACCAATCCGGTTTCAACCTGGTGCTGGCGCTTACCATTACCGCCATAGTTTCCGGTATCGGTATCGCAGTATGGATCACACGCTCCATTACACGCCCGGTAAATAAAGCGGTGGGTATTGCCGAGAAGATTGCCGTGGGGGATTTCAGCGCACGTATTGACACATCGGGCACGGATGAAATCGGGATGATCCTGCGTGCCTTGAGCAACGCCATAACATCGGTCAAATCCATGAGTGACGAAGTAGGTTTCCTCACGCAGGCGGCGGTGGAGGGCAGGCTTTCTACCCGCGCAGATGCCAGCAAACACGAGGGAGATTTTCGGAAAATCGTGCTTGGTGTCAACGATACGCTCGATGCTGTGATTGGACCGTTGAACGTGGCGGCAGACTACGTGGCAAACATCTCCAGGGGCAATATTCCAGCCAAGATCACCGACACGTACAACGGCGATTTCAACACCATCAAAAATAACCTCAATACCTGTATTGATGCGGTCAACCTGCTGGTGGCCGATGCTGCTGTACTATCCAAAGCAGCCGTGGAGGGCAAACTTGCCACCCGTGCCGATGCATCCAGACACCAGGGGGATTTCCGCAAGGTGGTTTCTGGTGTCAATGACACGCTTGATGCCGTGATTGGACCGTTGAACGTGGCGGCGAACTATGTAGAGAACATATCCAGGGGCAATATTCCGGCCAAGATCACCGACACGTACAACGGCGATTTCAACACCATTAAAAATAACCTCAATACCTGTATTGATGCGGTCAACCTGCTGGTGGCCGATGCGGGTGTGCTCTCCAGAGCGGCGGTGGAAGGTAAATTGGCCACCCGCGCCGATGCGTCCAGACACCAGGGAGATTTCCAGAAAATCGTGGTTGGCGTCAACGATACGCTCGATGCCGTGATTGGGCCGCTGAACGTGGCGGCAGATTACGTGGCAAACATTGCAAAAGGCACTGTTCCACCCAGGATAACCGACACGTACAACGGCGATTTCAACACCATCAAAAACAACCTGAATGCCTGCATTGATGCTACCCGCCAGCAAGCCGAAGCGGCACAGGCTATCGCCCTGGGCGACCTGAGCGCAAAAATCACGGTTCGTTCGGAACAAGATGTTTTAGCCAAAAGCTTGATTGAGGTCATCAAGGCGGTCAATGCCCTGGTATCCGATGCCAACATGCTGTCCGACGCCACCGTGAACGGAAAACTTGATACACGGATTGACACCAGCAAACACCAGGGAGATTTCCGCAAGGTGGTAGAGGGTTTGAACGCCGTGATGCTGGCCATGAACGCACCCGTGCAGGAACTGCGTAACGTGCTTGGCACCATCGAGAGTGGTGACCTGACCCTGCCCATGAAGCAAAATTACAACGGCACCTGGGATGAACTCAAGTCCGCTGTTAACAACATGCTGCATAAGCTCTCGCAGGTGGTGGCCGATGTGAACAACGGCGCGCAAGCCTTGGCAAGTGCTTCCGAAGAGGTGAGTGCCACAACACAAGCGCTCTCACAAGCCGCCAGCCAGCAAGCCGCCAGTGTTGAAGAAACCAGCGCGTCCATCGAGCAAATAACATCCAGCATTTCGCAAAATACGGAAAATGCCAAAATCACCGAGGGTATGGCGAGCAAAGCGGCAGCGAACGCCGTCGAAAGTGGCGAATCGGTCAATGCCACCGTGTCGGCGATGAAGCAGATTGCCCAGAAAATAAGCATCATCGACGACATCGCCGCACAGACCAACCTTCTGGCGCTCAATGCTGCGATAGAGGCAGCGCGTGCGGGTGAACATGGCAAGGGCTTCGCCGTGGTGGCCGCAGAGGTTCGCAAACTGGCCGAACGCAGCCAGGTAGCCGCACAGGAGATTGGTGAGGTCGCCAGTTCCAGCGTGGAACTGGCCGAGAAAGCGGGCAAACTGCTCGAACAGATGGTGCCTGCCATTCGCAAAACTTCGGATCTGGTTCAGGAAATATCCGTGGCATCGACCGAGCAGGCATCCGGTGTGTCGCAGATCAATTCTTCCATGGGGCAGCTCAACCAGACCACGCAACAAAATGCGTCGAGTTCGGAGGAACTTGCTGCGACCTCTGAAGAGATGAGCAGCCAGGCTGAACAGTTGCAACAGATCATGTCCTTCTTCAAGCTCAAGGATGCGGACCACGCTACAGTGCGCACCCTTGGCAGGGAAAAAACGACAAAAGGACTTAACTCCTCTCGTAAGCCGACCAGGAACCCGGTTGCCACAACAGCTTTCGATATGGATCGGAGCCAGTTCTCCAGGTTTTAGTAGTTCAGATTCCTTCAATTTTGGGGAACACCATGTCGGGCCGATCATTTCTTGCACCATTAGTATTGGCATTGCTTGCATTCAGCCATTGTGGCTGGGCTGGCACCATCGACTGCGCGCGCACGTATACCCTGGCCCTGCACGATCACGGTCTGCTTTATTCGGCAGATACGGATACAGGGATTGACAAGGACGTGGCGGACGAACTGATTCGCCGTAGCGGGTGCAAGGTGGTGGTGAGCCTGATGCCACGTGCGCGGATATGGCAGCTCATTGAATCCGGTGCACTGGATTTCAGTCTGTCGGGCATTACGAATGCCGAGCGCGCCAAGTTTGCCGACTTTGCCTGGTATTTCAGCAACAAATACTACTTGCTGGTGCGCAACGATGCAGGCGTTCATAAGCTGTCGGATTTCGAGCAAAACGACAAACTCCAGCTGGGTGTGATCCGTAGCTTTCGGTACAGCGAATCCGCCAATCGCCTGGTTGACAAACTGCAAGAGGCCAATCGCCTGAGTCTGGCCGGGGGACTCGCACCGTTGTATCAGATATTGATGAGTGGCCGCGTTCAGGGGATGATCATTGAACCGTTTGACTTTCCGGCATTGGAAGAGAAGAAAATTCGGGAGATAACCACCATTCTGGAACTCAACGATCCGCCCGTTGCGCATGGCCTGATCATGTCGAAAAAGGCACTGTCCGCAGCACAAATGGAGCAGTGGCGCGGTATCGTCCATGGGATGCGCGCCGATGGAACCATGCTGCGTATCTTCCAGAAATACTTTAAACCCGAGCTGGCAGCAGCGTTGGTAAATTTTTGAAGCGCAGCCGGCAATGAACCGCGCCCGCATCAGCCATGCCATCACGCGCATTTCCCTGGTTCTGCTACCGTGGTTCATACTCGCTGTCACACTCGCTGCCACCTGGTTCATCTGGGATCAGGAACGTCAGGCCACCCGCAAGGCCTTGCGTTCACAATTTGATTTCGCCCTGCGTGAAACTGTTAGCCGCATAGAGCAGCGTGTCCTTGGCTACGAGCAAATGTTGCATGGCGTGCAAGCGCTGTTTGCCACGACCCCTTTGGAAAACCACGCTGCGATGCATCGTTACGTGGAGGCACTCCAGCTGGATGCCAATTTCTCAGGCATTCAGGTCATAGGCCTCGTTGAAACCATCAAACCGGATGGGGAGCGCGCGTTCCATGCCCCTATCATTCAACGTGAGCCCCATGAGGGAGGCAATCGGGCACCGCTGGGGTACGATGTCTGGTCTGATCCGGTACGGCGGACTGCCCTTGAAAGAGCGCGGGACTCCGGTATGGCGGCAATTTCCGGCAAAGTTCGATTGACGGAGGATTCCGACCCTGCGAGCGGCCCTGCGCCTGCGAGTTTTGTCATGTACCTGCCCGTGTATGCCTATGACCAAGCGCACGACACGATGGAACAGCGACGCGCGCAGTTGATCGGATGGGTCTATGCCGCGTTCCACATGAACGATTTCATGGCTAGTTTGTATGGCCACCAGCTGCCCGGTCTGACACTGGCCATTCATGACGGAACGGATATGACGGATGCGTCCTTGCTGTACCTGTCCGATGCGAGTGTCGCCATGGGTGCATCACAGCGTCAGGCAGCCGTCAGTGCGAATGAATACATGGTCGTGGCAGGACACAACTGGACGCTTTCCCTGAGCACACAAGAGGCATTCGAAAAACGCTATGGCCGGGGAATGGAGGTGGTGAAGGCTGTGACCGGAGTCGCTCTGAGCTTTTTGCTGGCATTGCTGGCCTGGCTGATGGTAAACGGACGGGAGCGTGCTTTGCAACTTGCTGCTGCAATGACGGAAGAATTGCGCTACATGGCACAACACGACCCGCTGACGCAGCTACCCAACCGCGCCTTGTTCAGTGATCGGCTCCAGCAAGAGTTGGCTCGCGCCAAACGACAGCGCGGACGCTTTGCCATGGTGTTTATTGACCTCGACCATTTCAAACCGATTAACGACAACTATGGCCATGATGTAGGTGATCGGGTGTTGCAACAGGTCGCCAAACGCCTTCAGGATTGTGTTCGCGCCATGGATACGGTAGGCCGCATCGGTGGTGACGAGTTTGTGGTGTTGTTGGCTGAACTCAACGATGCGGACTTTGCCCTGGCGTTGGCAGAAAAACTCCGCAATGCCTTGCACCCCCTGTTCGTGGCAAGCGGGCATGAACTGCGCGTCTCATGCAGCATCGGGGTTGCGGTTTACCCCGAAGATGGCACCGATGCGGTTACATTGATGAAGAATGCAGACGATGCGATGTACCGTGCAAAAGCAACCGGGCGCGATTGCGTTCAACTGAGCAACTCAAACCTTGGCCAGTTCAGTTGACGTATGAACGTATGTGGCTCAGTTGTGTGGCGCTTGCTCGTATAGCCGGGTAACGCGGTCAGAAGCCTCCAGAATGGAGTCAGCCGATTCGGCCACCAGCAAGGCATAGGTGCTGGCACCTTCGAGGGACAGGGAAGTCTGCAACCATTCCCACTGCCGTGCGATCTCGGAGAGTGCGCTCTGGACGCCTGGAGGGTTGTCTTTTCTCGCAGTCAAGCGGGACAGCCCGGCGGAAAAGTCGTTGATGGCGGATTCGAGTCGTGTGCGCACAGCAGAGGATTCCACGCCCCAACTCAGCAAGAGATACTGGCTGGCAATGCGCTGTGACAGCATGCGCTGGCGCCCGGCAATGTTGACGACACGGCTGCTGGGCGAACGGCTTTCGTCCTCGATCACTCCGGTGAGGTTTTCCGCAGCTACCAGCGTCAACTCGGCCTGGCGCACAAGGCGCACGGCGGCATCCCGTGATACGGGTACGCGCATGGTACGTTTTAACGCCGTCCATTCGGTGCCCAGGCGCTGGTAGGCCTGCAGGGCTTCGGTGGAGCGGGACGCTACCACTACCGGCTTGAGCGCTTTCAGGTTGGCTTCGAAGCGGTTTTTGGCTTCGGTAAGCGCGGTGGGTGTTTGCTCGGGCAGGATGCCAAGCCCTTGTTGGCAATACAGTTTGGCGATGCGCTGCGAGAGCATGCGCTGCTCGCCAGCCCGGTTGACTGCGCCGGGCTGTGCAGGGCTGCTATTACTACTCTGGGCGAAGCCGCTGCTGGCTAGCAGCACGAAGGCAATATTCAGGATTAACTTGTAGATATTTTTCATGTTGTTCGTATTGTTCGTGTTGTTCGTATTGTTTATGTGCTTTTTCAAAAAACGGGTAGTCCCATGGATTGCAAGGCTTTGTTCAACTGTCCACTGGCTTGCTCCATCAGTTCCACGGCCGCCTTGTGCCTTTTGGCTTCGGCATCGGCGTGCGCGAGCGTCTTCAACCGTTGCCCCTCGGTCACGAAGCCATTGACCAATCCGCGCTTCTGGCCCTCGGCCCGGCCTTCGGCCACCATCATTTCCACGAGTGTGAGGTTGCTGTCAAAACGCCTTTGCTCGTAGGCATACTCATCTGCCGGGGTTTCAAACGTCAGCGATAAAACGACCTCCTGCCCGGCGCGCAGTTTGGCAATCTCTTCCACCGTCAACTTGTAAGCTGCGGCCATCTTCTTGTTGGCTTCGCTCAGACGGCCCCCATCGGACAATTGTTTTGCCTCGGAGAGCAACACATCCAGGCGCGCCAACAGCTGGCGCGCGGCGACGCCTTGTTTGGGGTCGCGTGTCATGTCAACCAGGGATGCGCGGTATGTCGCCACCTGCTGGGCCTTGTCGGCCAGACTCTTTTGCAAGGCAGCTTCCGAGAGGCCACTACCACCGCTACCACCACCACTGCCATCGGGAGAAATTTTTCTGGAAGCCGACGATGCCGCCTTCAATGCTTCATCCAGCAAGCGGGCCGCTTCATCCCATTTCGCGTTGTTCATGGCCTCGCGTGCTTGGCCCAGCAACCTGCGGCTGTTGTTCGTGAGGGCCGCCGATTCCGCCGCATTGGCAGTCGGTGCGTTCAGCAGGGTTTCGATCAGGCGGTATTTTTGTTCCACCAGCTTGTGCTTGTCTGCATCACCGGACCCAGAACCCTGTCCCCAACAAGGGGTGAACAGGCTCACCAACAGCAAAACAGCAACAGCGGACAATTTCATGCCAATTCCTCCCAGCTTTACACACTACAAACGCGCGGACGTGGATCATAACGAGTCGGGCGAGGGTACAAAAAAGATCGGGCGTTTTTGTCCCAGCCGGGACAATAGCTTGTGTAAGGGACTGCAAACCCTTCTACAATAAAAAAGAACGACCGTTCTTTTTCTTTCTTTTCCCTTTTTAACCCCCTGCGATGAGGAATCCCACATGAGTGTTCAATACCAAGTCCATGGTGATGTCGCCGTCATCACGCTGAACAACCCGCCGGTCAACGGCTTAGGGCTTGCGACCCGCCAAGGCATTGCCGACGGCTTGGCCCAAGCCAACGCCGATACGTCCGTGCGCGCCATCATCATCACCGGCGCGGGCAAGGCGTTTTCGGGTGGTGCCGACATCCGTGAATTTGGTACCGATCTGGTCATGCGCGAACCCAATCTGCCCAGCGTGATCGGCGTGCTGGAACACTCGCCCAAACCCGTGATCGCCGCCATCCACAGCGTCGCCATGGGCGGTGGTCTGAAACTGGCGCTGGGTTGCCATTACCGCATCGCCGCGCCCGGCGCCAGCATTGCCTTGCCCGAGGTCAAACTTGGCCTGCTGCCCGGCGCAGGCGGCACGCAGCGCCTGCCGCGCCTTTTGGGCGTCGAGGCCGCGTTGAACATGGTCGTCAGCGGCGAAGCCATCCCCAGCGAAAAACTCGCCATGCTCCCAGGGCAGAAACTCTTTGACAAGATCGCCTCGTCCGCCGAAACCCTGGCCGAAGAAGCGCTGGCCTTTGCGCGTTCGGTCGCCGATGTACGCCCCTTGCCGCTGGCACGCGATCTGCCGTGCAAGCACCCGCAGGGCGATGGCTACTTCCAGTTTGCGCGCAACATGGTCAAAGCCATGTCCAAGAATTACCCCGCGCCGCTCAAATGCGTCGATGCCGTGGCCGCCGCCACCAAAGGCAAATTTGCCGACGGCCTGGCCGTGGAGCGTGAAACCTTTGCCAACCTGATGTTCACCCCTGAAAGCCGCGCTCTGCAGCACATCTTCCTGGCCGAGCGCGCCACGTCCAAAATCCCGGATGTGCCCGCCGATACAGCGCAACGCACTATCAAATCGGTAGCCGTTATCGGCGCGGGCACCATGGGCGGCGGCATCGCCATGAACTTCCTGAACGCCGGGATTCCGGTCAGGATGCTGGAAATGAAGCAAGAAGCACTGGATCGTGGCATTGCCACCATCCGCAAATTACGAGTCGCAGCTCAAAAAGGGCAAGCTCAAGCAGGACAAATACGACCAGCGCATAGCCTTGCTCTCCACCACCCTGAGCTACGACGAACTGATGGATGCCGATCTGGTCATCGAAGCCGTGTTTGAAGACATCGGCGTCAAGGAGGCCGTGTTCAAGGAACTGGACCGCGTCATGAAACCCGGTGCGATTCTGGCGTCCAACACCTCAACCCTGGACCTGAACCGCATAGCCGCCTTCACCCAACGCCCCGAAGACGTGGTGGGATTGCATTTCTTCAGCCCGGCCAATGTCATGAAGCTGCTCGAAGTCGTGCGCGGCGCCAAAACCTCCAAGGAGGTGCTGGCAACCGTCATGGCGCTGGCCAAGAAAATCAAGAAAACCGCCGTGGTCTCGGGTGTGTGCGACGGCTTTATCGGCAACCGCATGATCGAGCACTATGGCCGCCAGGGCGGCTTCCTGCTCGACGAAGGCTGCACGCCGGAGCAGGTGGACAAGGCACTGGAGAAATTCGGCTTTGCCATGGGTCCATTCCGTATGGGCGATCTGGCGGGCAACGACATCGGCTGGGCCATCCGCAAGCGCCGCTACCTGGAGCACCCCGACATGAAATACAGCAAGACCGCCGATCTGCTGTGCGAAAAAGGCCGCTTTGGCCAGAAGACCGGCGCGGGCTGGTACGACTATGTGCCCGGCAAGCGCGACGCCATCCCGAACGCCGAAGTGGTCGTCATGATCGAAGAACACCGCAAGAGCCTGGGCATCACACCGCGCAAGATTTCCGACGAAGAAATCGTGCAACGGCTGGTCTTTAGCCTGGTGAACGAAGCTGCGCACATTCTGGAAGAAGGCATCGCCAGCAAGGCCAGCGACATCGACATCGTGTATATCTTTGGCTACGGTTTCCCCCCGTTCCGTGGCGGCCCCATGCAGTATGCCGACGAAGTGGGTCTCTTCAACGTCGTCCAGGCCATGCGCCGCTTCGCCCAGAACCCGCTGGACGATGCCAAGTTCTGGGAACCGGCTCCCTTGCTGGCCAAACTTGCCGCCGCTGGCAAAACGTTCAACTGATCGCGCCCTCCCAGTCCCTCTCCCCCGGCCCCTCTCCCGCGAGCGGGCGAGGGGTGAGAAATTCATTTTCAAGGAAAAGCCATGACCTCTGCAGTAATCGTCTCCACCGCCCGCACGCCCCTGGCCAAGAGCTGGAAAGGTTCCTTCAACATGACCCACGGCGCCACGCTCGGCGGCCACGTGGTCGAACACGCCATTGCCCGCGCGGGTATCGAAGCCGGTGCCGTCGATGACATCGTGATGGGCTGCGCCTTCCCCGAAGGTGCCACCGGCATGAACATCGCCCGCCAGATCGCCCTGCGCGCCGGCTGCCCCGTTACCGTCTCGGGCATGACGCTCAACCGCTTTTGCTCCTCGGGCCTGCAAGCCATCGCCACAGCCGCGCAGCGCATCATCGCCAACGAAGGCGATGTGTATGTGGCGGGCGGCGTCGAAGCCATCTCCTGCGTACAACAGGAAATGAACCAGCACATGCTGACCGACCCGGCCTTGCTCAAAGCCAAGCCCGAAATCTACTGGGACATGCTCAAAACCGCCGAAAACGTCGCCAAGCGGTACAGCATCGACCGCGCCGCCATGGACGAATACGGTGCCGCCAGCCAGCAGCGTGCCGCCGCCGCGCTGGAAAAAGGCCTGTTCAAGGACGAAATCGCCCCCATCACTGTGACGATGGGTGTTGCCGACAAGGTCATGGGATTGATGACCAAAAAAGTAACCGTCAGCGACGACGAAGGCATCCGCGCTGGCACCACGGTGGAAGCCATCAGCGGATTGCGCTCGGCGGTACCCGGCGGCCTGATCTCGGCAGGCAACGCCAGCCAGTTCTCCGACGGCGCGGGTGCCGTGGTCGTGATGCACGAAAAACTGGCCGAACAAAAGGGCCTCAAACCCCTGGGCCGTTTCCTGGGCTTTGCGGTTGCCGGTTGCGAACCCGACGAAATGGGCATCGGCCCGGTATTCGCCATCCCCAAGGTGCTCGCGCGTCTGGGGTTGAAGATGGATGACATCGACCTGTGGGAACTCAACGAAGCCTTTGCCGTGCAGGTACTCTACTGCCGCGACCGGCTGGGCATTCCAGCAGACCGCCTGAACGTCAACGGCGGCGCCATCGCCGTAGGCCACCCCTACGGCGTCAGCGGCCAACGCCTGACCGGCCACGCCCTGATCGAAGGCAAACGCCGTGGCGCCAAGCGGGTGTGCGTGACGATGTGCATCGGCGGTGGGATGGGGGCGGCGGGGGTGTTTGAGGTGCTGTGACGGTGGGGTAAGGCGCGGTAAGGCGCGCTTTACGGGCGCTGTACGTGCTGTAAAGTGCTTTTATATTTGTAGCTGTTGCCGCTTGTGCCATGGGCGGTACAGCTGTATTTCATCATTATTTCGGGGCTATTCACCCCCAACTCGCCCTGTCTCGGCGGGTTGGAGGTGTGTGGCGGGGTGTTTTTTGGGGCTAAATTTGGGGTGAATCGGCTTGGAAGCCTTATGGAACGTGCGGGGACAGCTATTGAAATGGGAGTTTTGTTGGTTTTCTCAGGCGCTGGCTTGGGTTGCGGGTGCATTGCGTTGTGTACATGTCGGCGGGCGAAAATTTCATCCAATACAGACAAGCCACCGCAACTCCTGGGCTATAGTGTTGGCGGCGTATCTGCGCACGTAACTGATTCGGTAGCCGGGTTGACGTAAAAAACGGCGTGCTGGTTTTTCTGGGGGTGTTATGACTGTTTATGTATACCGAATGTTGGATGAAAGTTTTATTCCATGCGGAGTTGCAGGGGGGTGTTCGGTCATATTATGGAGATAATCGCCGTGTAGGGAGACTTCCAGGAGTCTCTTCATATTGAGTTAGACGACTTATTTGCATCAATTGTCTTGTCATGAGAAAGAGGAACGTACCATGGAGCAGTTCTACTTTTCGCTCCGCGAATGGCCCCAAGTCGGCGGCTTTACTGCGGAGCTTGTCGAAGAGTCCAACGGCATAGGAATCTATTCGTTAACCTTTAGCTACGAAACAATTACTGCAACACGAAAACAGAATGGTGTCGTTCAGTCGATCAAAAAATATCTCCACATTGCAACACATGGCGGCTTTGTTTTTCTCTACGATCTTGGACGGCAAGAATTCGGCGGTAGGCTTGGAACATATGACTTATACAGAGTTGATGAAAACTACAACTTGCAACCAGTCGCCTAACACTACGTTTGAGGCAACCTGTGCGAAAAGCCGCGCAGGTGCCTCAACTCCACGTTTGGCGGCACATGTGGGCGACACAATATGTCGCGCGATTGAATAATCGCGGTTCAATTTGCGGCTATCATGAATTTTTGTTGACCATGCTTTACCAACCCTACGCATAAGGAGAATGACAATGAGTGGTTATAGAAATATTTTTGAATCGTTAGAGAAGCAGGGTGTAGTTATTGATCCTGCTTATCGCGAGAGCATTGAGAAGCGGCTGAACAGCGTCATGAGTTATCAGCCAAGGGTTGGCGTCTTTGGGAAGACGGGCACAGGGAAGTCGAGTTTGTGTAATGCGGTGTTTGGTCAGGACGTATGCAAGATTTGCGATGTTGCTGCGTGCACTCGCGCACCTCAAGAAGTGATTCTTTCAATGGGAAAGAATGGAATCAAGCTTCTCGATGTTCCTGGCATAGGTGAGAGCGTAGAGCGAGACAAGGAGTATGGTGAGTTATATAAGAATCTACTTCCGGAACTTGACATTGTTCTTTGGGTACTTAAAGGCGATGATCGCGCGTTCTCGTCTGACGAAATCTTCTACAAAAAGCTTGTTAGGCCGTATATCGATAAGGGCCGCCCATTTTTTATCGTACTGAATCAAGTGGATAAGATCGAACCATTCCGGGAGTGGAACGAAGCAACAAAAATGCCCGGCGTAAAGCAGGCGCAGAACATCGAAGAAAAGAGAAGAAGTGTTGCGTCCATATTTGATCTGCCATTGACCAGCGTGATTGCTGTTTCTGCAAATGAGCGATACGGCTTAATAGAACTTGTAGACAATGTTGTCCACTCGTTGCCCAAAGACAAGAAGGCAATCCTCCTTGAAGAGGTTAAGGAGGAAAATCGGTCAAGCAGTGCCAAGCAAGAAGCCAAAAACGGCTTTTGGGATACGGTAATCGACATCGTTACTGATATTATTCCGGTTGCTCCTGTTGTTAAAGGCGTTATTAAGGCTGGGAAAGCGATAATTGAAAAAATATTCAGCTGGTGGTGAGTTCGATGAAGATCGTCAAATACTATCACCATCGCGGGAAGCTCGAAGAGTTGTCGCGCAGGCACAGTGCCTTTGAGAAGATCAAAGGTACTGTTAACCTTGGCGTATGGCACGAGTGGACTGATTCAGATACCAAGGAGATTTCGTGCGAAAAAATGATGATTTTTGTAGGAAAAACTGGATATGGAAAGTCCACGACGGTGAATGTAATTTCAGGAACTAACTATTTTCAGACAAGTGATGTTTCTTCCTGCACAAGGGTTTGTCAGTGCGTCGATTATCGAGTGCAGGGAAGGTATTGGTTATCGTTGGGAGACCTACCAGGCGTCGGCGAAAATCAGGTTCGTGATGAGGAGTATTTCAAGTTGTATCAAGATTTTCTTGGGTATGCTTCCGTTATTATTCATGTAATCCGTGCGGACGCGCGCGACTATTCAATTGATGAGGAAACCACAAGGAGGCTTTTCATGGAGGCATCTATAAAGAAACGAATCGTTTATGCATTAGGTCAGTGCGATAAGATTGAGCCTCTTGATAGAAAGTCAGATCCCGCTCCTACCGAACTTCAGATGCAAAACAGCAACAAAAAGATTGCGGAAGTTAAGCGTGTGTTTTCCCCGGTAAATGCAGTAGTTCCTTACTCTGCAACAACGCAATGGAATTTGCATGGCCTTACTAGCGAGATTGTACGCGTAGCACTTAGCCTTGGCTGATGTATTTGCAGCGCCCACATTTGTAGCATGTCCCGCCGTTAAGTTGTTATTAATAATTTAGATACGTATCCTATTATTATAAATCAACAACTTGCGTAGCAAAGGTGCGTATTTAACTTATTATCGACAACTTACCATTCACGGTCTAACACTGCGCCCCTGAGCTGTGTCGTTGGGCATCGTGATATTCATCCGGTACGGGCTATTCCTTCTATGCGTCTATTGAGTAAGTTTTCTGATGGCTATCGTTATTTGGTCAATGCACCGACATTGATTGAAATAGCTCAACACATGCACTTGGAGGCGTATTTTTCTCGTGTGAATTGGAAAGCGCATCTTCTTCCAATAATCGAAGCAGAGGTACAAAGCTTCTCGTCGCAACAGCGAACGCAGCACCTTAAAGAGCCGCACATGTCGGTACTGAGCCAAGATGTTGCAAGAGGCTATTTTGATAATCAGAAATCCGAAATCTGGGGTGACTCAATCACTATTAGCCTCGGTCGCAGGCCAATTCCTGCCATAGCCGTCGCGCCTGTCAAAGGCTCCATTAAGATATTGAGTGAGGAACAACCGTCGTTGGTATTTTCGCAATTTGTCTCAGGTAGCGTTATCGCACTGTTATACCCTCCGTCTTCTGAAGTTGCAAAGCCGCTCAAGCCGTACTACGTAGTCGATTCTTGGGCCAATCCTGCAAGTGTTCGTCCAAAACGCATAAAGCAATTGCTCGCCCTAATGAACGAAGCTGATTTGTTTTGCGGTGCCGCGACATATCCGAACTCAAGGGGGCAGCGATTACTAGCCATGCTAGAAGCGCGGGATGCTGTTCTAGCAAAGGGCGGTTCCAGAATCTGGGTATGGCTTTGCTACACATTTAAAGCCACGACAGGCGTTCTCCGCCTCTATGGCATTGGCAAACCCATCGTTCCATGACCCTAGGCCCAATCGGGTAGCCGGGAGTTTCTAACTCACAGCCCCCACACCACCCACCGTGCGGGTCCGCAGTGGGCGGTTCAGTACGTTGGCACGCTCGACGAAGTGGGTGTTTCCTTTGCCGCGTAACCTTGTGCCCTGCACCACAGACCTCTCACACTAAACAAACCTTGCGCCCTTGCCAACGTTTTGGAAACGTAAAACAGCTGCTGACGCTTATCTGACAAGCGTTTGAAGCTCTTTTTTTCGTAGCATTGGCGGTTTTGCCTTTCCGTTTTCATCCCGGCCACTGCTGGGACTTGAGAAAAAGAGAAAAAGTGGCCAGGCTCGATTTACCCATCCAGCGGTGCCGACATCCGTGAATTTGGCACCGATCTGGTCATGCGCTAGCCCAATCTGCCCAGCGTGATCGGCGTGCTGGAACACTCGCCCAAACCCGTGATTGCCGCCATCCACAGCGTCGCCATGGGCGGCGGGCTGGAACTGGCGCTGGGTTGCCACTACCGCATCGCCGCCCCCGGCGCCAGCATCGCCTTGCCCGAGGTCAAACTCGGCCTGCTGCCCGGCGCAGGCGGCACGCAGCGCCTGCCGCGCCTGCTGGGCGTCGAAGCCGCGCTGAACATGGTCGTCAGCGGCGAAGCCATCCCCAGCGAAAAACTCGCCATGCTCCCAGGGCAGAAACTCTTTGACAAGATCGCCTCGTCCGCCGAAACCCTGGCCGAAGAAGCGCTGGCCTTTGCGCGCTCGGTCGCCGATGTGCGCCCCTTGCCGCTGGCGCGCGATCTGCCGTGCAAGCACCCGCAGGGCGATGGCTACTTCCAGTTTGCGCGCAACATGGTCAAGGCGATGTCGAAAAACTACCCCGCGCCGCTCAAATGCGTCGATGCCGTCGCTGCCGCCACCAAAGGCAAATTTGCCGACGGCCTGGCCGTGGAGCGCGAAACCTTTGCCAACCTGATGCTCACGCCGGAAAGCCGCGCGCTGCAGTACATCTTCCTGGCCGAGCGCGCTACCTCAAAAATCCCGGACGTGCCCGCCGATACAGCGCAACGCACTATCAAATCGGTAGCCGTCATCGGTGCAGGCACCATGGGCGGCGGCATTGCCATGAACTTCCTGAACGCCGGGATTCCGGTGAAGATGCTGGAAATGAAGCAGGAGGCGCTGGATCGCGGCATCGCCACCATCCGCAAAAACTACGAGTCGCAGCTCAAAAAAGGCAAGCTCAAACAGGACAAGTACGACCAGCGCATGGCCTTGCTGTCCACCACTCTGCGCTACGACGAACTGGTGGATGCCGATCTGGTCATCGAAGCCGTGTTTGAAGACATCGGCGTCAAGGAAGCCGTGTTCAAGGAACTGGATCGCGTCATGAAACCCGGCGCGATTCTGGCCTCCAACACCTCAACGCTGGACCTGAACCGCATAGCCACCTTCACCCAGCGCCCCGAAGACGTGGTGGGATTGCACTTCTTCAGCCCGGCCAACGTCATGAAACTGCTCGAAGTCGTGCGCGGCGCCAAAACCTCCAAAGAGGTGCTGGCAACCGTCATGACCTTGGCCAAAAAGATCAAGAAAACCGCCGTGGTCTCGGGCGTATGCGACGGCTTTATCGGCAACCGCATGATCGAGCACTATGGCCGCCAGGGCGGATTTTTGCTCGACGAAGGCTGCACGCCCGAGCAGGTGGACAAGGCACTCGAAAAATTCGGCTTTGCCATGGGGCCATTCCGCATGGGCGATCTGGCAGGCAACGACATCGGCTGGGCTATCCGCAAACGCCGCTACCTGGAGCACCCCGACATGAAATACAGCAAAACCGCCGATCTGCTGTGCGAAAAAGGCCGCTTTGGCCAGAAAGTCGGCAAGGGCTGGTACGACTACGTCGAAGGCAAACGTGACGCCATCCCGAACGCCGAAGTGGTCGCCATGATCGAGGAACACCGCAAGGCGCTGGGCATCACACCGCGCAAGATTTCCGACGAAGAAATCGTACAACGGCTGGTTTTCAGCCTGGTCAACGAAGCCGCGCACATTCTGGAAGAAGGCATCGCCAGCAAGGCCAGTGACATCGACATCGTGTACATATTTGGCTACGGCTTCCCCCCGTTCCGTGGTGGCCCCATGAAATATGCCGACGAAGTGGGCCTCTTCAACGTCGTCCAGGCCATGCGCCGTTTCGCCCAGAACCCGCTGGATGACGCCACATTCTGGGAACCGGCTCCCTTGCTGGCCAAACTTGCCGCCGCTGGCAAAACGTTCAACTGATCGCGCCCTCCCAGTCCCTCTCCCCCGGCCCCTCTCCCGCGAGCGGGCGAGGGGTGAAAAACATTTTCAAGGAAAAGCCATGACCTCTGCCGTAATCGTCTCCACCGCCCGCACGCCCCTGGCCAAAAGCTGGAAAGGTTCCTTCAACATGACCCACGGCGCCACGCTCGGCGGCCACGTGGTCGAACACGCCATTGCCCGCGCAGGCATCGAAGCCGGTGCCGTCGATGACATCGTGATGGGCTGCGCCTTCCCCGAAGGTGCCACCGGCATGAACATCGCCCGCCAGATCGCCCTGCGCGCCGGTTGCCCAGTCACCGTTTCGGGTATGACGCTCAACCGCTTTTGCTCCTCTGGCCTGCAAGCCATCGCCACCGCCGCACAGCGCATCATCGCCAACGAAGGCGATGTGTATGTGGCCGGCGGCGTCGAAGCTATCTCCTGCGTACAACAGGAAATGAACCAGCACATGCTGACCGACCCGGCCTTGCTCAAAGCCAAGCCCGAAATCTACTGGGACATGCTCAAAACCGCCGAAAACGTCGCCAAGCGCTACCAAATAGGCCGCGCCGCCATGGACGAATACGGCGCCGCCAGCCAGCGTGCCACCGCCGCGCTGGAAAAAGGCCTGTTCAAGGACGAAATCGCCCCCATCACCGTCACCATGGGCGTAGCCGACAAGGTAATGGGCCTGATGACCAAAAAGGTCACCGTCAGCGACGACGAAGGCATCCGCCCCGGAACCACGGTCGAGGCCATCAGCGGATTGCGCTCGGCGGTACCCGGCGGCCTGATCTCGGCAGGCAACGCCAGCCAGTTCTCTGACGGCGCCGGTGCCGTGGTCGTGATGCACGAAAAACTGGCCGAACAAAAGGGCCTCAAGCCCCTGGGCCGTTTCCTGGGCTTTGCCGTGGCCGGTTGTGAACCCGACGAAATGGGCATCGGCCCGGTGTTCGCCATCCCCAAAGTGCTCGCCCGTCTGGGCTTGAAGATGGACGATATCGACCTGTGGGAACTCAACGAAGCCTTTGCCGTGCAGGTGCTCTACTGCCGCGACCGGCTGGGCATTCCGGCAGACAAACTCAACGTCAACGGCGGCGCCATCGCCGTAGGCCACCCCTACGGCGTCAGCGGCCAACGCCTGACCGGCCACGCCCTGATCGAAGGCAAGCGCCGTGGCGCCAAACGGGTGTGTGTGACGATGTGCATTGGTGGTGGAATGGGGGCGGCGGGGGTGTTTGAGGTGCTGTGATGGTGGGGTAGGGCGCGCGGTGAGGTGCGCTTTACGGGCGCTGTACGTGCTGTAAAGTGCTACAACATGCTTCGATATTTGTAGCTGTTGCCGCTTGTTCCATGGGGGGTACAGCTGTATTTCACCTTTATTTCGGGGCTATTCAGCCCCGATTCGCCCTGTCTTGGCGGGTGAGTGGCGTGTGGCGGGGTGGTTTTTGGGCTAAATTTGGAGCGAATCGGCTTGAAAGCCTTATGGAATGTGCGGGTACAGCTATTGAAATGGGAGTTTCTCTGGTTTGCTCAGGCGCTGGCTTTGGTTGCGGGTGGGCGGGCATATTGCGTTGCTCCCATGTCGGCGAATAAAAATCCGCCCAGTGCAGATTAGCCACTGCAACTCCTGGGCTATAGTGCCGGTGGCGCGTGTGCACGTAACTGATTCGGTAGCCGGGTTGACGCAAAGACCGGCGTGCTGGTTTTTCTGGGGGTGTTATGACTGTTGATGTATACAGAATGTCGGGTGAAAGTCTTATTTCATGCGAGGTTGCGGGGGTTTTGCTCGGTCATGTTATGGGGCAATCGCCATGGTAGGGAGACTCTGGGGAGTCTATTGATATTAAGTTAGACGCCATCCGAGTAGCATGCACTTAAGATGACCACTGACACCTTCTTGAGTCATTCACACGACGACGCGCCGTGGGTCGAAGGGCTGGCGCGCCGACTTGAGGACCAGTGCGCGTTAAAGGTATGGCTAGACAAATGGGTACTAGTTCCTGGCAATAGTTGGCAACAGGCTATGGCGCGAGGGCTCGAAGAAGCTGCAAGCTGCGCTGTATTCATTGGCGCACACACTCCGAAAGGCTGGTTTCAAGAGGAGATTGAGCGCGCGCTCGATCTTCAAACAAGAAATTCTAACTTCAGAGTAATACCAGTCCTTCTCCCCGACGCTGACCCAAGTTCCGTTCCGGGTTTTCTGTCGCTTCGAACATGGGTTGACTTTCGGAACGGGCAGGATTCAGACTACGCATTGCATGTACTAAGGCAAGGAATCAAAGGTGAACCTATCGGTCGCTGGCCTGTCGTGGATGAATCCAAACCAAGCGGAATGCTTCGCCAGTACGAGCAGAAGATCATTGAGTTAGCGCGGTTTCGTTCACTTGGTGTTCACGAGGAGGTCATTATTGAATTTGAACGCAAGATATTGGATCGGTGGTTAGATGCAGGGGGAACAGTGTGATGGCGCAGGAACCCATTGTCTTCCTAAGTTACGCTTCAAAAGACAAGCTGATCGCACGCGACCTTTATCGTCTTCTCTCAGAAGCTGGGATCGCGGTCTGGTTTGACGAAGCCGAATTAGTCCCCGGCACCAGGTGGGATAGCGAGCTTCGCAACGCAATGGCAAACGCTAGCGTGGTACTGATGCTGGTTGGGAGCCTTCCGCCAGGAAAGTGGCAGGCTGTGGAGCTTCGTGCAATTCTTGATCGCACGTTGTCCGATGATCGTTTTCGTATTGTTCCCGTATTTCTTCCGGGGTCAACGGTTGAGAATCTCGCACCTGCATTGCGTGCGTACCAGTCAATAGACTTGCGTGACGCAGAGAACGAAGACTCAAAGCTCAAAAGAATTGCCGCAGTTCTGACGGCAGACCCAAGGACGGGTGAGCTTGCCGACTCGGAAGAAGTCGGTGACAGGCTCCGCGAAGCTGGCGACCTTAGCGGAGCAATTTCACCTTATCAGAAGGCTCTCGCAGTAGGTCATGCGCGACTTGGCGATGCTCACCCCGCCGTAGCACGAATTCAACGAAAGATCGGCGTTACCTATCTCGCGATGGGTGAACTGGAACCCGCAGAACGTTGCTTGCGCACTGCATTGGAAATCGACCAGCACGCCTACGGCGAAAATGATCCGCGAGTTTCCGCTGACTTGAGCAACCTCGCGACCCTCCACGAGCACCGAGGCGACTTCGCTGCCGCCCAGAGATTGCAGATGCAGGCGCTTGAGATCAGTCGTCGCGTACTGGGCGAGAATCACCCGGACACACTGAAAGCAATGAGCAATCTCGCAGGTACTTTGGGCAGTGTGGGTGACATAACTGCAGCGCGTTTGCTAGAGGAGCAGGTGCTGTACGTCCGATCTGCGGTACTGGGTGACGATCACCCCGACACCATCACTTCGCGAAGCAACCTTGCAGCAACGCTAGCGGATATGGGTGATCTAGGCGGTGCGCGTGCACTACAGGAGCAAGTTCTCGCTGCCCGTCGCAGATTGCTGGGAGACGACCACCCAAATGTGCTGATTGCAATGAATAACTTTGCCAGTACGCTTCACGCGCAGGGCGACTTGGATGGTGCACGGGCTCTTCAAGAGCAGTCCTTACAGCTTAGTCGACAGGTGTTTGGAGAGGAGCACCCCAGCACCCTCACCGCATTGAACAATCTATCCGGGACGCTTCGATCCCAAGGGGACTTAGTGGGAGCACGCGTGCTTCTCGAGCGGGCGCTAGCGGCCTATCGGCGAGTTCTTGGCGATGCCCATCCGACCACTGCTGTAGTAATGGGTAATCTGGCGTCCACACTGCGTGAGATGGGCGATATTTCAGCGGCATCGACATTGCTTCATGAGGGCGTTCAAATCCTAGAGCGAGTGCTTGGGTCTGAGCACGCGTCAACAATGAGCATGCGGAAGGCATTGAGTTCAATCGCGATTCGAGGCAATGGCGTCTAATCGCGCCGCGACCAAAGGCAAATTTGCCGACGGCCTGGCCGTGGAGCGCGAGACCTTTGCCAATCTGATGCTCACGCCGGAAAGCCGCGCGTTGCAGCATATCTTCCTGGCCGAGCGTGCCACGTCAAAAATCCCGGATGTCCCCGCCGATACAGCGCAACGCACTATCAAATCGGTAGCCGTCATCGGTGCAGGCACCATGGGTGGTGGCATTGCCATGAACTTCCTGAACGCGGGTATTCCGGTCAGGATGCTGGAGATGAAGCAAGAAGCGCTGGATCGCGGCATTGCCACCATCCGCAAGAATTACGAATCGCAGCTCAAAAAGGGCAAGCTCAAACAGGACAAGTACGACCAACGCATGGCCTTGCTCTCCACCACCCTGAGCTACGACGAACTCGGCGACGCCGATCTGGTCATCGAAGCCGTGTTTGAAGAGATTGGCGTCAAGGAGGCCGTGTTCAAGGAACTCGACCGCGTCATGAAGCCCGGTGCGATTCTGGCGTCCAACACCTCAACGCTGGACCTGAACCGCATAGCCGCTTTCACCCAGCGCCCCGAAGACGTGGTGGGATTGCATTTCTTCAGCCCGGCCAACGTCATGAAGCTGCTCGAAGTCGTGCGCGGCGCCAAAACCTCCAAAGAGGTGCTGGCCACCGTCATGACGCTGGCCAAGAAGATCAAGAAAACCGCCGTGGTCTCGGGCGTGTGCGACGGCTTTATCGGCAACCGCATGATCGAACAGTATGGCCGTCAGGGCGGCTTCCTGCTCGACGAAGGTTGCACGCCGGAGCAGGTGGATAAGGCACTGGAGAAATTCGGCTTTGCCATGGGTCCATTCCGTATGGGCGATCTGGCGGGCAACGACATCGGCTGGGCCATCCGCAAACGCCGCTACCAGCAGCACCCCGACATGAAATACAGCAAAACCGCCGATCTGCTGTGCGAAAAAGGCCGCTTTGGCCAGAAGGTCGGTAAAGGCTGGTACGACTATGTGGAAGGCAAGCGCGACGCCATCCCGAACGCCGAAGTGGTCGCCATGATCGAAGAACACCGCAAGGCGCTGGGCATCACACCGCGCAAGATTTCCGACGAAGAAATCGTACAACGGCTGGTCTTTAGCCTGGTCAACGAAGCCGCGCACATTCTGGAAGAAGGCATCGCCAGCAAGGCCAGCGACATCGACATCGTGTACATCTTTGGCTACGGCTTCCCCCCGTTCCGTGGCGGTCCCATGAAATATGCCGACGAAGTGGGCCTCTTCAACGTCGTCCAGGCCATGCGCCGCTTTGCCCAGAACCCGCTGGACGACGCCACATTCTGGGAACCGGCGCCCTTGCTGGCCAAACTTGCCGCCGCTGGCAAGACTTTCAACTGATCGCGCCCTCTCAGTCCCTCTCCCCCGGCCCCTCTCCCGCGAGCGGGCGAGGGGTGAGAAATTCATTTTCAAGGAAAAGTTATGACCTCTGCCGTAATCGTCTCCACCGCCCGCACGCCCCTGGCCAAGAGCTGGAAAGGTTCCTTCAACATGACCCACGGCGCCACGCTCGGCGGCCACGTGGTCGAACACGCCATTTCCCGCGCAGGCATCGAAGCCGGTGCCGTCGATGACATCGTGATGGGCTGCGCCTTCCCCGAAGGTGCCACCGGCATGAACATCGCCCGCCAGATCGCCCTGCGCGCCGGTTGCCCCGTTACCGTTTCGGGCATGACGCTCAACCGCTTTTGCTCCTCCGGCCTGCAAGCCATTTCCACAGCCGCGCAGCGCATCATCGCCAATGAAGGTGATGTCTATGTGGCGGGCGGCGTCGAAGCCATCTCCTGCGTACAACAGGAAATGAACCAGCACATGCTGACCGACCCGGCATTGCTCAAAGCCAAGCCCGAAATCTACTGGGACATGCTCAAAACCGCCGAAAACGTCGCCAAGCGCTACAAAATAGGCCGCGCCGCCATGGACGAATACGGCGCCGCCAGCCAGCAGCGTGCCATCGCCGCGCTGGAAAAAGGCCTGTTCAAGGACGAAATCGCCCCCATCACCGTCACTATGGGCGTAGCGGACTTGGGTGTGGGCCTGATGACCAAGAAAGTGACGGTCAGCGACGACGAAGGCATCCGCCCCGGCACCACGGTCGAGGCCATCAGCGGATTGCGCTCGGCGGTGCCCGGCGGATTGATCTCGGCAGGCAACGCCAGCCAGTTCTCCGACGGCGCGGGTGCCGTCGTCGTGATGCACGAAAAACTGGCCGAACAAAAGGGACTCAAACCCCTGGGCCGTTTCCTGGGCTTTGCCGTGGCCGGTTGCGAGCCCGACGAAATGGGCATCGGCCCGGTGTTTGCCATCCCCAAGGTGCTGGCACGTCTGGGCCTGAAAATGGACGACATCGACCTGTGGGAACTCAACGAAGCCTTCGCCGTGCAGGTGATCTACTGCCGCGACCGGCTCGGCATCCCGGCGGACCGCCTCAACGTCAACGGCGGCGCCATCGCCGTAGGCCACCCCTACGGCGTCAGCGGCCAACGCCTGACCGGCCACGCCCTGATCGAGGGCAAACGCCGTGGGGCCAAACGGGTGTGTGTGACGATGTGTATTGGCGGCGGCATGGGGGCGGCGGGGGTGTTTGAGGTGCTGTGATGGTGGGGTAGGGCGCGGTGAGGCGCGCTTTACGGGCGCTGTACGTGCTGTAAAGTGCTTTTATATTTGTAGCTGTTGCCGCTTGTTTCACGGGGGGTACAGCTGTATTTCCTCTTTATTTCGGGGCTATTCAGCCCCAATTTCTCCCGCCCCGCCGGGCGGTTGGTGTGTGGAGGGGTGGTTTTGGGGCTAAATTTTGGGCTAATCGGCTTGGAAGCCTTATGGGACGTGCGGGGATAGCTATTGAAATAGGAAAGTGGATACGGGCATGGCGCGTTGTGTCCATGCCAGCGGACAAAAATTCACCCAATACAGGCAAGCCACTGCAACTCCTGGGCTATAGTGCCGCTGGCGTGTCTGTGCACGTAACCGATTCGGTAGCCGGTGTGACGTGAAAACCGGCATGCTGGTTTTTCTCGAGGTGTTGTGACTGTTTATGTACACAGGGTGGCGGCTGAAAGCCTTATTTCATGCGGGGTTGCGGGGATTTCATTCAGCCATGTTAGGGGGGCGCTGGTGATTCTCCCTATAATGAGTTCGAGAGGGACGTGCCAAAAGCGGCGAGCCCCTCAACTTTACGTTAGGCATTCAAAGAATCAGTTTTTTAAAACAAAGGGTGTTTATGCGCGAGTTCGATAATCAAGTCCGTGAAACATTACGCCAAAGAGTTGTTGCAATAGAGAAACTGTTGTCCGGCGATGTTATTTTTTATTATGGCCCGATCTTCCCATCGGTCCAAAAGCGATTCCGCGACTTTATTGAGCAACTAAAAGAAAATGGCGAAAATCAGACGCGCCTCATTGTATTTTTAAACACCCCTGGCGGACACGCTGAAACCGTTGAAAAACTTGTTGAAATAATTCGTTTTCATTATCAAGAAGTATTTTTCGTAGTACCTGACGAAGCGATGTCAGCGGGAACTATTTTTTGCATGTCTGGCGATAAAATATACATGGATTATACGTCATCGCTTGGTCCAATAGATCCACAGATTCATAATGGCAAAGATTGGGTTCCAGCGCTTGGCTATCTTGACCAGGTTGAAAAAATGATTAAAAAATCCGAGGCAGGAGAATTAACTGATGCGGAGCTAATAATATTCCAAGCTCAAGATTTAGCCATGCTTAGTCGTTTTGAGCAAGCTAAAAATCTAACAATTACACTGCTTAAAAAATGGTTGGTTGACTATAAGTTCAAGGACTGGGAAACGCATCAGTCAAGTCCGCTTGTTTTAAATAAACCAGTAACATTGGAACAAAAGGTAGCCAGAGCAGAAGAAATAGCTACTATGCTTTCAGATAATAAATTATGGCACTCACATGGAAGAATGATAGGCATATCCACATTAAAAAATGTTTTAAAACTACGCATTGAAGATTACTCAAAAAATACTGAAATTCGTTCTAGTATTCTTGCATACAGCGATTTCCTCACAGACTATATTGAACGCAATGACTACAAGCACTTCCTCCACAGTCGCTGTTTCTTCTAATTTTGAAAAGCGTGTTGAAAAAGCTATTTTAAAAGCGTCGACTAACATTAGTCCAGAGAGAATGCAGCGCATTAAAGAAGTAAAACTTCGCGCTGACGACCTAGGCAACCGTGGTTTATTGCGGAAGCAAACATATTCATCATTGTCATCTGCTGATTTTTTGAAGCTCTATCCGCCGTCATGCGCATAATCCTGTTTTGGACTATTTGGAACGTCGCTTACGACGCTCCGGTGTCGCCGTACCCCGCGAAGCTCCTATTCGCGAAGCGCAAGGAAAAATGAAGGTCTGAACTCGTGGGGTTCCATCTGAGCCGGTACTGCCTAATGTTAGTCAGCGCCGCATTCCAGCCAGATGAGAAAAGTGGCCAAGCTCGATTTATCCCCCAAGCGGCGCCGACATCCGTGAATTTGGTACCGATCTGGTCATGCGCGAGCCCAATCTGCCCAGCGTGATCGGCGTGCTGGAACACTCGCCCAAGCCCGTGATCGCCGCCATCCACAGTGTCGCCATGGGTGGCGGTCTGGAACTGGCGCTGGGTTGCCATTACCGCATCGCTGCCCCTGGCGCGAGCATCGCCTTGCCCGAAGTCAAACTCGGCCTGCTGCCCGGCGCAGGCGGCACGCAGCGCCTGCCGCGCCTTTTGGGCGTCGAAGCCGCATTGAACATGGTCGTCAGCGGCGAAGCCATCCCCAGCGAAAAACTCGCCATGCTGCCGGGCCAGAAACTCTTTGACAAGATTGCCACGTCCGCCGAAACCCTGGCCGACGAAGCCTTGGCGTTTGCGCGCTCGGTCGCCGATGTGCGCCCCTTGCCCCTGGCGCGCGATCTGCCGTGCAAGCACCCGCAGGGCGATGGCTACTTCCAGTTTGCGCGCAACATGGTCAAAGCCATGTCCAAGAATTACCCCGCGCCGCTCAAATGCGTCGATGCCGTGGCCGCCGCCACCAAAGGCAAATTTGCCGACGGCCTGGCCGTGGAGCGTGAAACCTTTGCCAACCTGATGCTCACGCCGGAAAGCCGCGCGTTGCAGCACATCTTCCTGGCCGAGCGCGCCACATCCAAAATCCCGGACGTGCCCGCCGATACAGCGCAACGCACTATCAAATCAGTAGCCGTTATCGGCGCGGGCACCATGGGCGGCGGCATCGCCATGAACTTCCTGAACGCCGGGATTCCGGTCAGGATGCTGGAAATGAAGCAAGAAGCACTGGATCGTGGCATTGCCACCATCCGCAAGAATTACGAGTCGCAGCTCAAAAAGGGCAAGCTCAAGCAGGACAAATACGACCAGCGCATAGCCTTGCTCTCCACCACCCTGAGCTACGACGAACTGATGGATGCCGATCTGGTCATCGAAGCCGTGTTTGAAGACATCGGCGTCAAGGAGGCCGTGTTCAAGGAACTGGACCGCGTCATGAAACCCGGTGCGATTCTGGCGTCCAACACCTCAACCCTGGACCTGAACCGCATAGCCGCCTTCACCCAACGCCCCGAAGACGTGGTGGGATTGCATTTCTTCAGCCCGGCCAATGTCATGAAGCTGCTCGAAGTCGTGCGCGGCGCCAAAACCTCCAAGGAGGTGCTGGCAACCGTCATGGCGCTGGCCAAGAAAATCAAGAAAACCGCCGTGGTCTCGGGTGTGCGACGGCTTTATCGGCAACCGCATGATCGAGCACTATGGCCGCCAGGGCGGCTTCCCTCGACGAAGGCTGCACGCCGGAGCAGGTGGACAAGGCACTGGAGAAATTCGGCTTGCCATGGGTCCATTCCGTATGGGCGATCTGGCGGGCAACGACATCGGCTGGGCCATCCGCAAGCGCCGCTACCTGGAGCACCCCGACATGAAATACAGCAAGACCGCCGATCTGCTGTGCGAAAAAAAGGCCGCTTTGGCCAGAAGACCGGCGCGGGCTGGTACGACTACGTGCCCGGCAAGCGCGACGCCATCCCGAACGCCGCAGTGGTCAAGATGATCGAGGACCACCGCGCCTCGCTCGGCATCACGCCCCGCAAGATTTCCGACGAAGAAATCGTGCAACGGCTGGTCTTTAGCCTGGTGAACGAAGCTGCGCACTTCTGGAAGAAGGCATCGCCAGCAAGGCCAGCGACATCGACATCGTGTATATCTTTGGCTACGGTTTCCCCGTTCCGTGGCGGCCCCATGCAGTATGCCGACGAAGTGGGTCTCTTCAACGTCGTCCAGGCCATGCGCCGCTTCGCCCAGAACCCGCTGGACGATGCCAAGTTCTGGGAACCGGCTCCCTTGCTGGCCAAACTTGCCGCCGCTGGCAAAACGTTCAACTGATCGCGCCCTCCCAGTCCCTCTCTTGGCCCCTCTCCCGCGAGCGGGCGAGGGTGAGAAATTCATTTTCAAGGAAAAGCCATGACCTCTGCAGTAATCGTCTCCACCGCCCGCACGCCCCTGGCCAAGAGCTGGAAAGGTTCCTTCAACATGACCCACGGCGCCACGCTCGGCGGCCACGTGGTCGAACACGCCATTGCCCGCGCGGGTATCGAAGCCGGTGCCGTCGATGACATCGTGATGGGCTGCGCCTTCCCCGAAGGTGCCACCGGCATGAACATCGCCCGCCAGATCGCCCTGCGCGCCGGCTGCCCCGTTACCGTCTCGGGCATGACGCTCAACCGCTTTTGCTCCTCGGGCCTGCAAGCCATCGCCACAGCCGCGCAGCGCATCATCGCCAACGAGGGCGATGTGTATGGGCGGGCGGCGTCGAAGCCATCTCCTGCGTACAACAGGAAATGAACCAGCACATGCTGACCGACCCGGCCTTGCTCAAAGCCAAGCCCGAAATCTACTGGGACATGCTCAAAACCGCCGAAAACGTCGCCAAACGCTACAAAATAGGCCGCGCCGCCATGGACGAATACGGCGCCGCCAGCCAGCAGCGTGCCACCGCCGCGCTGGAAAAAGGCCTGTTCAAGGACGAAATCGCCCCCATCACCGTCACCATGGGCGTAGCCGACAAAGTAATGGGCCTGATGACCAAAAAAGTCACCGTCAGCGACGACGAAGGCATCCGCCCCGGCACCACGGTGGAGGCCATCAGCGGATTGCGCTCGGCGGTACCCGGCGGCCTGATCTCGGCAGGCAACGCCAGCCAGTTCTCGGATGGCGCGGGTGCCGTCGTCGTGATGCACGAAAAACTGGCCGAACAAAAGGGTCTCAAGCCCCTGGGCCGTTTCCTGGGCTTTGCCGTGGCCGGTTGCGAGCCCGACGAAATGGGCATCGGCCCGGTATTCGCCATCCCCAAGGTGCTCGCGCGTCTGGGGCTGAAAATGGACGACATCGACCTGTGGGAACTCAACGAAGCCTTCGCCGTGCAGGTGATCTACTGCCGCGACCGGCTCGGCATCCCGGCGGACCGCCTCAACGTCAACGGCGGCGCCATCGCCGTAGGCCACCCTTATGGTGTCAGCGGCCAGCGCCTGACCGGCCACGCTCTGATAGAAGGCAAACGCCGTGGGGCCAAGCGGGTGTGCGTGACCATGTGCATTGGCGGCGGCATGGGGGCGGCGGGGGTGTTTGAGGTGCTGTGATGGTGGGGTAGGGCGCGGTGAGGCGCGTTTTACGGGCGCTGTACGTGCTGTAAAGTGCTTTGATATTTGTAGCTGTTTCCGCTTGTTCTACGGGGGGTACAGCTGTATTCCTTCTTTATTTCGGGGTTTCCCAACCCCAATTCGCCCCGCCCAGCCGGGCAGCTGGTGTGTGGCGGGGTGGTTTTGGACTAAATTTGGGGTGAATTGGCTTGTAAGCCTTATGGGACGAGCGGGGGCAGCTATTGAAATGGGAGTTCTATCGGGTTGTTCCTGACTGGGCGGCTGCACGCGCAGGATTCGGTACGGAGGGTTTTGGTTGCGTGTTGTCTGGGTGTGTTGCGTTGTGCCCATCATGCCGACGAACAAAAAATTTCATCCAGTACAGACAAGCCACTGTAACTCCTGGGCTATAGTGCCGGTGGCGCGTCCGCGCACGTAACCGATTTAGGCCGCATATGAGTTCCCACCGTAAGCTTCAAGAAGCCGCATTCTTCATCGAGTTGCTACATGCGCTTCAAGAACGCGGGTCGTCTTTGACGCATCTGGATGACAGCGAAGCCGAGGCCTCGTTCCTGTATGCAGCCATTCTTAACGCCTTCTATTCGGTAGTCGAAGTAATGCGCAAGGAAGGTCATGACACTCGGCCTTTCAAAGCTCGGTATCCGATGATCTACGCGGACGGATCGAAGGGTGGGGAGAGAGCGAAGACTGTGCACCTCAGCCACACTGAAGTGGACCTTGCTGGCTATGAACCACCGTCGGGTGATCAAGTGGTACTCACGTTCCGCCGCCCGCCCAAGCTTTTTCCTCCACCGCCGAAGGTGCCGGGACGAGTCGATTTGGTGTTCAAACCTGAGTACTACTTCTATGTTGAGCTACTGGGTCGAAGGGTTAACGCACTTGAGTTCTGTGAACGTCATTGTTCCGAACTCCACGCCTACAATGCGGCTGCAACTGCGGCTTAACGAATGGCGTTTATCTGTTACGGGTGGCGTTTATGGTTTGTTTGAGCATTGCAGTGCGACAGATAAACGCTATTCGTTAGGAGTTATTGGCCGTGACTTTTCCACAATCAGCAGAAAAATTAGATGACCTTCTCAATGCCTTTCGGCCAGTCGAGGCACTTTCTTGGAATGAAGCGAAAGAAGCTTTGATGCGTGCTGCGCGCTTCAATGAGGCGAATGCGAACGCTGTCGAAAAAGTCCTTGGACTTGCTCAAGAGGCCGACTGTTTCGAAGCGGCACTTTGGAAGGAAATTGGAAGCGTCCTCAATTGTTCGGGGCAATACTTCCTCTCGCAGCGTGCGTACTACAACGCATATGCAATTTCCCCTGACGAAATGGAGCTGAAACATGCACTTGTCTATACCTTTCGCCAGCTGAAAGACCATGAAAAAGCTATCCGCCTGTACTCCGCAAAGTTAGTTGGTGATCCTGACGATCTTTCGGCAATTGAAAAGCTGGCAAATTCTTTCTTCGAATCACGTAACTTCTTCGAGGCAGCGTTCTTCTATCAGCTATATCTGGCTAAGCGCCCTGGGGACCCTCTTAAAGAAAAGCAACTTAATGAAGCGCAGAAATCGTCCGTCGCTCGAAACAAAAAGTACGAGAACCTCATTACGTTTTTTCGAGGAATTATCAAACTCAGCAACTCCTAACTTTCCGGTCAACCTGACAACCGTAAGCGGGGTGCTCTTCGAACGGCCCGCCTCGCGCGGTTGCAGGTTACCTACACGTTAGCCATCCTTATGCAAGTAATGAAGCAGTTACTGAGAGAGTTCTTGCTACCGCTTGCTATTGCACTTGCGTGGACACTGTATAACGTCTCCGAACCGCCGCAAGGACAATGGTCAGTCCGAACATTTGTGAATGTCTTTGGCCCGAGTTTCTTCTTTGTAAGTTGGCTTTCCGCCCAATGGCACCGTGTAAGAAAGCAACAAAAAGTTGAGGCGGGGCTGTCCGGTATCGAGGCAAGCGTGAAGAGCACGCTGCATGCGCTCGACGAGAAGACAGCAGACTTAGTGGGCTACATCAGTGGTGGCGAAAGCGTGTGCTACTTGATGGGGCCTAATCCTGAAACAGATGTTTGGACCCAACTACTTCTGGTTCACGTCGGCAGGCATCCACTTTATGAAGTAAGCGCTCAAATTACTGACCTGGATGAGTTTGACAAAATCAAGAATAACCTCACAAGAGAAAATCTTCAGCGTTGTGAGTTCCAACGCAACTTTGGCAATCTGGTGGTTGGTCATGCAAGATATCTTCAAGAGAGCATTAACCTCGGCCCTGGGAACAGTCGTAGATTCAATATCTTCTACATCGGTCGAAACGGAAGCTTTACTCAGTTGCTACGCTGCCAACGAGTTGCCGGAACTTGGCTATTTGCTACAAAAGTTGTGCGCAGTGACAAGACATTCTTTGAAAGGGTTGCAGAAGGATACCCGCGAAAACCTGATGGATCGGTCGACTGGGATGGCTAACTTGGCGGTGCAGGGGACGCTGCGCGATAAAGCCGCGCAGCGTCCCTGACCTTGAAAAAAACAGGGCAGGCCAGATTTATCCCTCCAGCGGCGCCGACATCCGTGAATTTGGTACCGATCTGGTCATGCGTGAGCCCAATCTGCCCAGCGTGATCGGCGTGCTGGAGCATTCGCCCAAACCCGTGATCGCCGCCATCCACAGCGTTGCCATGGGCGGCGGGCTGGAGTTGGCGCTGGGTTGCCATTACCGCATCGCCGCGCCCGGTGCCAGCATCGCCTTGCCCGAGGTCAAACTCGGCTTGCTGCCCGGCGCTGGCGGCACGCAGCGTCTGCCGCGTCTTCTGGGCGTCGAAGCCGCGCTGAATATGGTCGTCAGCGGCGAGGCCATCCCCAGCGAAAAACTCGCCATGCTCCCAGGGCAGAAACTCTTCGACAAGATCGCCACATCCGCCGAAACCCTGGCCGACGAAGCCTTGGCCTTTGCGCGCTCGGTCGCCGATGTGCGTCCCTTGCCGCTGGCGCTTATCTGACGAGCGTAAGCAGCTCGCTTTTTCGTAGCGTTGGTGGTGCGCCGGTTGTATTGCTGTATTCATTCGGATACACTGGCCTACATGAACGCCTTTCAACGCTCTGATGAATTTGACGCATGGCTTGTGGCTTTGAACGACAAGGTGGGGCGTGCTCGCATTGCGTACCGCATTCGTTCCGCTGAGCATGGCAACTTCGGCGACTGCGAGCCTGTAGGTGAGGGGGTTTTCGAAATGCGCATTCATTTCGGCCCCGGTTATCGCGTCTATTTCACCCGTCGTAATGAGGTGCTCTATCTGCTTTTGCTGGGTGGCGACAAGTCATCGCAGAAGCGTGACATCAAGCGCGCTATAGAGATGGCGCGGGCTTTAGATAAGGAGTGAAAGCTATGGCCAAATTTGCCACTTTCGACGCTGCCGACTATCTGGATGATGAAGAAACCATCGCCGAGTACATCACTGCTGCACTGGAAGACCCCAACCCCGACGTATTTTTAACCGCAGTGCGCGATGTAGCCCGCGCGCGTGGCATGACGCAACTTGCCAAAGATACGGGCTTGGGCCGCGAAAGCCTTTACAAGGCATTAACGCCTGGTGCCAAGCCGCGCTATGACACTGTACTCAAACTGCTGCATGCCTTGGGCGTGAAACTTTCTGCCTCTCCAGTTCATTCGTAGGCGATCTGGCTGTTGGGGGTACGCTTGCGGCGGGGGTGTTTGTGCTGGCAATCGCATGATCGAGCGGCCACCAACGTAAAGTTGCGCAGTTCTGTGCCGCCACACCAGCGAAAACACGAGAAATGTTGAAAATTATCCAGTGCCACAAAGGGTTAACAACTTTTCCAAGCCACCTACGATTGCCATTTGCGCAACTTTACGTTGGTGGCCGATCGAGCACTATGGCCGCCAGGGCGGCTTCCTGCTGGATGAAGGCTGCACGCCGGAGCAGGTGGACAAGGCACTGGAGAAATTCGGCTTTGCCATGGGACCGTTCCGCATGGGCGATCTGGCGGGCAACGACATCGGCTGGGCCATCCGCAAACGCCGCTACCTGGAGCACCCCGACATGAAATACAGCAAAACCGCCGATCTGCTGTGCGAAAAAGGCCGCTTTGGCCAAAAGACCGGCGCGGGCTGGTACGACTACGTGGAAGGCAAACGCGACGCCATTCCGAACGCCGAAGTGGTCGCCATGATCGAAGAACACCGCAAGGCGCTGGGCATCACACCGCGCAAGATTTCCGACGAAGAAATCGTACAACGGCTGGTCTTTAGCCTGGTCAACGAAGCCGCGCACATTCTGGAAGAGGGCATCGCCAGCAAGGCCAGCGACATCGACATCGTGTACATCTTTGGCTACGGCTTCCCCCCGTTCCGTGGCGGCCCCATGCAATATGCCGACGAAGTGGGCCTCTTCAACGTCGTGCAGGCCATGCGCCGCTTCGCCCAGAACCCGCTGGATGACGCCACCTTCTGGGAACCGGCTTCCTTGCTGGTCAAACTTGCCGCCGCTGGCAAGACTTTCAACTGATCGCGCCCTCTCAGTCCCTCTCCCCCGGCCCCTCTCCCGCGAGCGGGCGAGGGGTGAGAAATTCATTTTCAAGGAAAAGCCATGACCTCTGCCGTAATCGTCTCCACCGCCCGCACGCCCCTGGCCAAAAGCTGGAAAGGTTCCTTCAACATGACCCACGGCGCCACGCTCGGCGGCCACGTGGTCGAACACGCCATCAGCCGCGCAGGTATCGAAGCCGGTGCCGTCGATGACATCGTGATGGGCTGCGCCTTCCCCGAAGGTGCCACCGGCATGAACATCGCCCGCCAGATCGCCCTGCGCGCCGGCTGCCCGGTCAGCGTCTCGGGCATGACGCTCAATCGCTTTTGCTCCTCCGGCCTGCAAGCCATCGCCACAGCCGCGCAGCGCATCATCGCCAACGAAGGCGATGTGTACGTAGCGGGCGGTGTCGAAGCCATCTCCTGCGTGCAACAGGAAATGAACCAGCACATGCTGACCGACCCGGCCTTGCTCAAAGCCAAACCAGAAATCTACTGGGACATGCTCAAAACCGCCGAAAACGTCGCCAAGCGCTACAAAATAGGCCGCGCCGCCATGGACGAATACGGCGCCGCCAGCCAGCAGCGTGCCATCGCCGCGCTGGAAAAAGGCCTGTTCAAGGACGAAATCGCCCCCATCACCGTCACTATGGGCGTAGCGGACTTGGGTGTGGGCCTGATGACCAAGAAAGTGACGGTCAGCGACGACGAAGGCATCCGCCCCGGCACCACGGTCGAGGCCATCAGCGGATTGCGCTCGGCGGTGCCCGGCGGATTGATCTCGGCAGGCAACGCCAGCCAGTTCTCCGACGGCGCCGGTGCCGTCGTCGTGATGCACGAAAAACTGGCCGAACAAAAGGGACTCAAACCCCTGGGCCGTTTCCTGGGCTTTGCCGTGGCCGGTTGCGAGCCCGACGAAATGGGCATCGGCCCGGTATTCGCCATCCCCAAGGTGCTCGCGCGTCTGGGGCTGAAAATGGACGACATCGACCTGTGGGAACTCAACGAAGCCTTTGCCGTGCAGGTGATCTACTGCCGCGACCGGCTGGGCATCCCGGCAGACCGCCTGAACGTCAACGGCGGCGCCATCGCCGTAGGCCACCCCTACGGCGTCAGCGGCCAACGCCTGACCGGCCACGCCCTGATCGAGGGCAAACGCCGTGAGGCCAAACGGGTGTGTGTGACGATGTGTATTGGCGGCGGCATGGGGGGCGGCGGGGGTGTTTGAGGTGCTGTGATGGTGGGGTAGGGCGCGGTGAGGCGCGCTTTACGGGCGCTGTACGTGCTGTAAAGTGCTTTTATATTTGTAGCTGTTCTCGCTTGTTCTACGGGGTGTGCAGCTGTATTTCCTCTTTATTTCGGGCTATCCGCCCCCAACTCGCCCCGCCTCGCCGGGTGGTCGGTGTGTGGTGGGGTGGTTTTGGGGCTAAATTTGGGGTTAATCGGCTTGAAAGCCTTATGGGACGTGCGGGGACAGCTATTGAAATGGGAGTTCTGTTGGTTTTCTCTGGCGCTGGCTTTTTTTGATTGCGGGTGGGCATGGGCATATCGCGTTGTGTCCATGCCAGCGGACAAAAATTTCATCCAGTACAGATAAGCCTCTTCGGTTGCGAGGTTATAGTGTCGGCGGCGCATCTGTGCACGTAACCGATTCGGCAGCCGGGTTGATGTAAAAACCGGCATGCTGGTTTTTCTGGGGATGTTATGACTTTTTATGCATACAGAGTGACGGCTGAAAGCCTTATTTCATGCGGGGTTGCGGGGGTTTTGTCCAGTCATGTTATGGAGATAATAGCCATGGTGGGGAGACGCGGGTGTGTCTCCTTATATTCGTTAGATCGCGCGAAACAGCCTTCGCGGGGGCGCCATCCCGAATTTAGTTCGAGTAAGTTCCGATCCTCATAAAATGGAGCAGCCACAGAACCAAAAATCCGCCGAGCTTGCCCTCGCCTACCATCAAAGGCAAGCGGGTATATCTAATTGGGTTGTACTGGCCTTTCTCGGAGTATTGGTTGCATTTACCCTATATCGGGTATTGGTCGCTTGCTCAACAATATCAGGCAATTGCCGAATACAGGCAGACCATGGAGCAAGTTGAGAAGCTTGAGAAGACAAACAAGAAACTAGCCGAAGAAATAGACTTCATCGAAGGGAAGGATGAGGACGGAAGTCCATTTACCGTAGAGGACTTCATACCTCCGGATGACGACTTGGGCGACGAATCCGCAAGCATTGAGCGATTTTTTCAGCAGCAGAGGCGACTGCTGCGTGTTGTCGGAAATGAAAGAATCTCAAACTCCCGAAAATACTCCCCATTTGGTCGAAGCTGCAAATTCTCCTTCGTCGGCGGAGTCGTCAAACTGGGGCCTCCTATGCTCGATTCCTTCTTGCCGCAGGCGATGGCGGAACTCGGCTACCGGATTCTCTCTGAATCTCCAGAACGCGCAATTGACGCCTTCTGTTTGACCAGCAACATTCCGAATGCCTCTAAATCAATTACGGCCGCCGATGAAGAACTGCTTAAGAGATTTGAAACCAGCTATCAGAAATACCAACAGGCTTTGGCGCTCACGGAAATTGACCCACCCCTGCTCATTGGAATTGACCCACAGACTTTGGCTGAGAGTACGTTGGCATGTGGTGATAGACGAACCCACAGCTCTTGGATGAATGCCTGAGGCTGACGTTCTTGCGTATGTCAACCGCCATTGCTTGAATTAATTCGTTGTCCAGACTCAAGATATCGTTTGACAAAGGCAGGCTTGGTCAATGTGGGTACGGATAGTTGGTGGTCTGCCAAGACTATGAATTGGCACTGCGCCCGACAAGCGTGTAAAACGCAGATGTAATGAAGAACGGGCGCACCAACCGCTTTCGACCCGAACAAGTGATTTCGGCTAGCGCGCCCCACCCGTATCAGCCACGAGTGCGCACCAATTATTGTCCCCAGTCGTGATCAATGTCCAGTGCTGAATGTGCTGTGAGCATGAACCACGGATCGACTTTCGAGGTGTCCATTTGAGGCTCCAACAGGAGCGCTGAATGCAAGCTGCATTGAGCAGTGGACGCACGCTGCAATGTGCGTGCTGTCAAACCGAAGTGCTAGTGTGTACGCCTTGTGACCGAGGTCAGCGCTACTGCAGCGCTGAGTGTCGCAAACAGGCACGTCTAGCCAGTCAACGCAGAGCCTCCAGGATATATCAAAGCAGCCGTGTCGGACGCTGCAACCACGCCCGTCGTCAACAACGATTACGCCTACGCCAGCGAGAGCAGGAACTGCCTCCAAAAAATAGTGACTCATCAGGGCCTTCCCAAGAAGCCTGTGCGGGTGATTTACTACCACCACAGCTCGATGTGAAGCCAGCGCAACTGTCCAGCCGACACCAGCGGGGCATTGCCACTGGTGCGCGCGCCCTGTGGCGAGCGGAGTTCGCCGTAGTCGGCTGCTGCGGGCAACGAGTGAACCGATTTTCGACCCATAAAAGACAAGGAATTACCCATGACCGACTCCCTTGAAAGCCAGACCAGCAACACCCATGGCTTTGGCGCTCATGAACAAAGTGTGGGCGGGTACGTTGGCGCAAGACAAGTCGATTTACACCGCCTGGAGCTGCGCTTTGAGGCCACCCGCATCGCCGATACGGCGGCAGTGCAGCGACTGACTGAATCGATACGCACAAGCGGACAACTGGTAGCGTGCATTGCCGCTGACGACCAAGACAGTGGTGCCCTGGTACTGATTGACGGCTACCGGCGCCTGAGCGCGCTCAAGCGACTGGGCGCAGACACCGCCCTGGTGCAATGCTGGCACTGCCCGGTGGGGCCTGCGCTGGCACAGATGCTGGCCCACTCGTTCTCGCGGGCATTTGACCCCATGGAGGAAGCCCTCATGCTGCGCGAGCTGATCGACTCCCCCTTGGCCTGAGTCAGCGCGAAGCTGCACGTCAATGCGCCCGTGATGTGAGCTGGGTACAGCGCCGCTTGGTACTACTGGGGGCACTGTCCCAGGACCTGGTGCAGGCGGTGCGCAGTGGGGGCATATCGAGTTGGGCGGGCTCACGCATTGTGGCCCCGTTGGCGCGCGCCAACAGCGAGCATGCCAGTCAACTACTGGCCAGCATGGCAAGCGACCACTTAAGTACGCGTGAACTGCAAGCCTGGTTTAGCCACTACCAAGCCGCCCAACACACGCAGCGCCAACGCATGGTGGAACACCCACGCCTGTTTATCGACAGCTTGAACGAGAGACAAAGCCAGAGCATTGCCAAAGACCTGCGGGGCGGACCTGAACGTGAGGTGGCTGCTGAGCTGGGTTACCTGCAAGCACTGCTGCAACGCGCACACCGACGCCTAGTGCCACTGACCGCCCCCGTTGGAACCAACGCTAAAGGGCGCGTGTCTGCGCCTGCATGTAGCGCTGGAACAAGTGAACAACGAACTTACCAGGCTGGTGCCATGACCCCGATAGATATTCGTGCCAGTGTGCTCACCTTGCACCAACAGAGCACAGGTTTACGTGAAATCAGCCGGGTGCTGCATCTCTCGCGCAACACCGTGCGAGGCATCCTGCGCGAGCCACAAGGCGTGCAAACACCTGCCCACCCGGTGAATGAGGTCACCCAACAACAACTCACCGAAGTCTATGCCAGAGCCAAAGGTAACGCCGTGCGTATGGCCCAGATACTGGCTGATGAGTACAAGCTGCACCCGCCCTACAGCACCCTCACGCGCTGGGTGCGCCAAGCTGAACTGCGCCAACCACCCAAGCGCTCCGGCGAATACCACTTCGAGCCCGGCCAGGAGATGCAGCACGACACATCGCCCCATAAGATGGAGGTGGCGGGCAAGAGCATTACCGCCCAGTGTGCAGGTCTGACCTTGGCGTACTCGCGGCGTTTGTTTATCTGGTACTACCCACGATTTACCCGCTTTGGAGGCCAAGGACTTCTTGTTGCGCGCAGCCCAGTTCATGGACGGCACTTGCCCACTTTGCGTGATCGACAATACCAGCGTCATTCTCGCTGGTGGTGCTGGGCCTGATGCGGTATTCGCACCAGAGATGGCCGCCTTTGCACGCGCCCTGGGCTTCAAGTTTATGGCACACCGTGTCAATGACCCTGATCGCAAAGCCAGAATCGAGCGCCCCTTTGCATGGGTTGAGGACAACTTCCTGCCTGGGCGCAGTTTTAGCTCTTTCGATGACTTGAACGCACAGGCGCTCAAGTGGTGCGTTGAAGTGGCCAATGCCAAGCCAAAACGCAGTCTGGGCATGGCACCTGAGGTGGCGTACGTGATGGAGAAGCCTTACCTCACCAGCCTGTCAATCGTCTTGCCAGCAGTCTACGAGGTGTTTGAGCGGGTGGTGGACTTGTACGGTTTTGTCAGCGTCGACACCAACCGGTATTCGACACCTGAACGGCTGGTGAGTAAGACGGTGACGGTGTACAAGCATTACGCCAGTATCGAGATTCATTACAAACGCACCCTGGTGGCCAGTCATCCCCGTTTGCTGGGTGTGCGTGATGCGCGCTCCACCTTGCCCGGGCATCACACCATACCCAAACGCACGCCTCGCCAGCCTTCGCTACAGGCGCAGTTGTTGTGTGGTCAATCTCCTGTTCTTGATGCGTACGTCACAGCGCTCATCAAGCACCTCAATGGGCGTGGTACACGGGCACTGAACCGACTGCTACAGATTAAACGGACCTACCCAGCGCAGCCGTTCCTAGCAGCGCTGGAGCAGGCGCTCAAGTACGGTCTGTTTGATTTGACGCGACTGGAGTCCATGGTGTTGCGCCATGTGGCAGGCGACTTCTTTGCGCTAGGTGAGAGCAGCCATGACAACCTCCCCAATGAACCGGATGATAAAGACGATGAGCAAACCAAAAACGACAGCGACCCCGACCCCGCGTGAGGCCTTGCACGCATTGCTAACGGAGTTGAAATTCAAAGGCATGGCGCGTGTGCTGGACAGCGAACTTGATCGCGCTGAGCGCAATGGCACCTCTTGCGCAGAGGTGGTGCAACGCCTGCTAAGCGAGCAGGCTTCGTTTCAGCGGGAACGCTCATTAGTCAATCGGGTGGCGCAGGCACACCTGCCCTGGCAATGGACGATCGACACCTTTCCCTTTGATCGCCAAAGCGGGGTGAATAAGGCACAAATCCTCGGTCTTGCCGACTTGGAGTTTGTGCGTCGCGCCGACAATCTGGTGCTCATTGGTGGCACCGGCACCGGCAAGACCGGCATCGCTCTGGGACTATTGCGCCAGGCCTGCATCAATGGCTGGCGGGGGCGCTTTTTACAGTGCGCAGGCGCTGCTCGATGAGCTGTATGCCTCGCTGGCAGATCGCTCCACAACCAAGCTGCTCACGGCGCTTGCACGTATGCAGCCGCTTTGCATTGACGAGCTGGGTTACTTGAACTTGAAGACAGAACAGACCAACGCGTTCTTTCGTCTGATGGATCAACGCTATGGGCGGGTGAGCACCATCATCACTACGAATTTGGACTACCCCAGTGGTACGAGTTGTTTAACAACAAGCCGCTGGTCGATGCCTTGCTTGATCGGCTGCAGCACCACTGCATCACCATCCGCATTGAAGGTGCATCTTTGCGCACCAGCGCACCTGCCACAGCACCTGTGCAGAGCTCAACCAGTCCTGCGAGCCCCAAGGCAAAGTAAAACCGTCTCACCACCGCCGTGCAGTATCTGCTTGATGGATAAGTAGGGGTCGGCGTGGATATGTGGACAAGCTTGCAAAACGCCCAGCTTGACCACATACCCACACCTCCCACCCGTACTTACCCACAAGGGTCTTGCCCACGGGCCTGACGCGCTTCGCTTGCCAAATTGCCATTTGAAAATAAAACCATGAAGACCAATACCAAGACAAAAAACCGTATTCTGCCAACAACGCAAGAGCCTCGATTTGATCAGCAACGGTGATGGATGCAGCAATCAATCCATCACGGAAGGTGATCATGCTCAGTCGAGCAGGGTGGCAACCCATGCTTGCGTAACCAAATTTCATCTTCAAACGGGTTGCTTCTTCAATGAACTGAAGTCGCTTCTTCACGCACATTGGTCGAGCCAATGATCGCCGATTCTGTTTCCTGCAGGCCATCAAGTTACAAACAGCCGCGCAACCGGTGGGTCAGCTTTCTGTGAGCACAGGTGGGTCAGTTATTTTGAGCGCCGAAGACAGGCAGTACAAGCAGGTGCGATCACCTCAGAAAGCGGCTGCAAGAGGCAGAGATTGATCATTGATGATCTCATCGAAATCGTGAGAAAGGGTTGGTACCCCAACGGTGCGGCTGAAGTCGATGAGTATTTGACAAACTCGACTTGTGCGCTTTCCTCAAAGTTTCTTTCTGAGGCAAGTCAACTTGTGGAACGCATCCAGAACTTGTCGCTACCTGTCATCGAGCGAGTTCGCATCGGCAAGCAACTCTTTCGGCAAAAGGAAGTGGTCGAGTTTAGAGGATCCATTGACGTTCGAGACATTCGCCAGTTGTTCGAGTCTGCCAAGAGTCGCCGAAGCGAGCGGGAGATGGAACAAATTAAGAACCTGAAAGCGGACCGCGACAATAGGCAGGCGACTATTGATCGGCTCAAGCAAATGAAGCCACTGTCGGATGAATCCAGCGCTGCAAGGGACAAGTTTAGTCTGCATCAGCTATTGCTCAGTGCACTCTTTGTGCTTTCCTCGCTAGCCGCTGCCGTAAGTTCGTCTTTCGTAGCACGAGCTCATTCTTGTGAAGTTATCGAAATAGAGCGTCAGTTGCGCGCTCCAAGCGGGCATCACAAGATTGGAGGCAACCCATTCTCAAAGCAACCCAAGAGTCTCTCTGAGGTTGCGCTGTTGGGCGATCTCCGAGAACTCTTGAAGCCACCCAAGGCCTCCACCTCATCGGGGGCACCAGGGAGTAGTGACGCTAAGCACTCTTCGTCAGGCAGCGGCGATCTCAATGCCGGTTAGAGTACTCTGGGCGCGTGGTCTAATCGACAAGCCGAGGGTTTTTAGCTCCCAGCCCCCACACCACCCACCGTGCGCATCCGCAGTGGGCGGTTCAACGAGTTGGCACGCTCGACGAAGTGGGTTTTTCCTTTACCGTGTAACCTTGTGCCCTGCACCACAGGTCTTTCACACTGGGAAAACCTTGCGCCCTTGGCCACGTGTTGGAAACGTAAAACAGCCACTGAAGCTTATCTGGCAAGCGTTTGAAGCTCGCTTTTTCGTAGTATTGGCGGTTTTGCCTTTCTGTTTCCGTTTCCATTCCGGCCACCGCTGGGATTTGAGAAAAACGAGAAAAAGGGGCGCCGCGCCCGGTGCCAGCATCGCCTTACCCGAGGTCAAACTCGGCCTGCTGCCCGGTGCGGGCGGCACGCAACGCCTGCCGCGCCTTCTGGGCGTCGAAGCCGCATTGAACATGGTCGTCAGCGGCGAGGCCATCCCCAGCGAAAAACTCGCCATGCTCCCAGGGCAGAAACTCTTCGACAAGATCGCCACGTCCGCCGAAACCCTGGCCGAAGAAGCCTTGGCCTTTGCGCGCTCGGTCACCGATGTGCGCCCCTTGCCGCTGGCGCGCGATCTGCCGTGCAAGCACCCGCAGGGCGACGGCTACTTCCAGTTTGCACGCAACATGGTCAAGGCCATGTCGAAAAACTACCCCGCACCGCTCAAATGCGTCGATGCCGTCGCCGCCGCCACCAAAGGCAAATTTGCCGACGGCCTGGCCGTGGAGCGCGAAACCTTTGCCAACCTGATGCTCACCCCTGAAAGCCGCGCGCTGCAGCACATCTTCCTGGCCGAGCGCGCCACGTCCAAAATCCCGGATGTCCCCGCCGATACTGCGCAACGCACTATCAAATCGGTAGCCGTCATCGGTGCGGGTACCATGGGCGGCGGCATTGCCATGAACTTCCTGAACGCCGGGATTCCGGTAAAAATGCTGGAGATGAAGCAAGAAGCGCTGGATCGCGGCATCGCCACCATCCGCAAGAATTACGAGTCACAGCTCAAAAAAGGCAAGCTCAAACAGGACAAGTACGACCAGCGCATGGCCTTGCTCTCCACCACCCTGCGCTACGACGAACTGATGGATGCCGATCTGGTCATCGAAGCCGTGTTTGAAGAGATTGGCGTCAAGGAAGCCGTGTTCAAGGAACTCGACCGCGTGATGAAGCCCGGTGCGATTCTGGCGTCCAACACCTCAACGCTGGACCTGAACAGCATAGCCGCCTTCACCCAGCGCCCCGAAGACGTGGTGGGCTTGCATTTCTTCAGCCCGGCCAACGTCATGAAGCTGCTCGAAGTCGTGCGCGGCGCCAAAACCTCCAAAGAGGTGCTGGCCACCGTCATGACCCTGGCCAAGAAGATCAAGAAAACCGCCGTGGTCTCGGGCGTGTGCGACGGCTTTATCGGCAACCGCATGATCGAGCACTATGGCCGCCAGGCTGGCTTCTTGCTCGACGAAGGCTGCACGCCGGAGCAGGTGGACAAGGCACTGGAGAAATTCGGCTTTGCCATGGGACCGTTCCGCATGGGCGATCTGGCGGGCAACGACATCGGCTGGGCCATCCGCAAGCGCCGCTACCAGCAGCACCCCGACATGAAATACAGCAAAACCGCCGATCTGCTGTGTGAAAAAGGCCGCTTTGGCCAGAAAACCGGCGCGGGCTGGTACGACTACGTGCCCGGCAAACGCGACGCCATCCCGAATGCCGAAGTGGTGACCATGATCGAGGAACACCGCAAGAGCCTTGGGCTGACACCGCGCAAGATTTCCGACGAAGAAATCGTACAGCGCCTGGTCTTCAGCCTGGTCAACGAGGCCGCGCACATTCTGGAAGAAGGCATCGCCAGCAAAGCCAGCGACATCGACATCGTGTACATCTTTGGCTACGGCTTCCCCCCGTTCCGTGGCGGCCCGATGAAATATGCCGACGAAGTGGGCCTCTTCAACGTCGTCCAGGCCATGCGCCGCTTCGCCCAGAACCCGCTGGATGACGCCAAGTTCTGGGAACCGGCTTCCTTGCTGGCCAAACTTGCCGCCGCTGGCAAGACTTTCAACTGATCGCGCCCTCCCAGTCCCTCTCCCCCGGCCCCTCTCCCGCGAGCGGGCGAGGGGTGAGAAATTCATTTTCAAGGAAAAGCCATGACCTCTGCCGTAATCGTCTCCACCGCCCGCACGCCCTTGACCAAAAGCTGGAAAGGTTCCTTCAACATGACCCACGGCGCCACGCTCGGCGGCCACGTGGTCGAACACGCCATCAGCCGCGCCGGTATCGAAGCCGGTGCCGTCGATGACATCGTGATGGGCTGCGCCTTCCCCGAAGGTGCCACCGGCATGAACATCGCCCGCCAGATCGCCCTGCGCGCCGGTTGTCCGGTCAGTGTTTCGGGCATGACGCTGAACCGCTTTTGTTCCTCCGGCCTGCAAGCCATCGCCACAGCCGCGCAGCGCATCATCGTCAATGAGGGCGATGTGTATGTGGCCGGCGGCGTCGAAGCCATCTCCTGCGTACAGCAGGAAATGAACCAGCACATGCTGACCGACCCGGCCTTGCTCAAAGCCAAGCCCGAAATCTACTGGGACATGCTCAAAACCGCCGAAAACGTCGCCAAGCGGTACAACATCGGTCGCGCCGCCATGGACGAATACGGCGCCGCCAGCCAGCAGCGTGCCGCCGCCGCGCTGGAAAAAGGCCTGTTCAAGGACGAAATCGCCCCCATCACCGTCACCATGGGCGTAGCGGACTTGGGTGTGGGCCTGATGACCAAAAAAGTCACCGTCAGCGACGACGACATCGACCTGTGGGAACTCAACGAAGCCTTTGCCGTGCAGGTACTCTACTGCCGCGACCGGCTGGGCATCCCGGCAGACCGCCTGAACGTCAACGGCGGCGCCATCGCCGTAGGCCACCCCTACGGCGTCTCGGGTCAACGCCTGACCGGCCACGCCCTGATCGAGGGCAAACGCCGTGGCGCCAAGCGGGTGTGCGTGACCATGTGCATTGGCGGCGGCATGGGGGCTGCGGGGGTGTTTGAGGTGTTGTAGAGGCGCTCCTATGTTTATAGCTGTTCCCGCTTGTCCCATGGTGGGTACAGCTGTATTTAACCTATATTTCGGGGCTATTCAGCCCCGATTTTTCTACTTTGCCGGGTGGTTGGTGTGTGGCGGGGTGGTTTTTGGGGATAAATTTGGGGTGAATTGGCTTGTAAGCCTTATGGGACGTGCGGGGACAGCTATTGAAATGGGAGTTTTATCGGGTTTCTCTGGTGCTGGCTTGGGTTGCGGGTGGGCATGGGTGTATTGCGTTGTGTCCATGCCAGCGAGCAAAAAATTCACTCAATCCACGACCGCAAGAATTATTCGCATTTTTATTTGACTAAGTTTCCCGGCAGCCCTTGAGAGTGGCAGGCACGTCGCCTCATGCCTCATGCATCCTAGCCCGTAAAGATGCGATACCACATCGTGGGTCAAATGCGAATAATTTTTGCGGTGCTGGAATTCGGGTAAATCTCTTCGGCTCTGAGGCTATAGTGCCGGTGGTGCGTCTGCACACGTAACTGATCCAGCAGCCGGGGTGACGTAAAAACCGGCATGCTGATTTTTCTTGGGGTGTTATGGCTGTTTATGCATACATAATGTTGACTGGAAGCCTTGCTGCATGCGGGTTTGCGGGGGTTTCCAGCCATGTCAAGGAGGCAGCCGCCGTGTTAGGGAGACGTGCCGGAGTCTCTTCATATTGAGTTATGCAGCAAACTGATACCGCCGAATCGCCAGAGATCGAGGTTGGTCTTTACCTAATCGGCGACTTCGCCCCGGACAAGATAGGCCTTGCGTTTGACGTCGTGCCAATCTTCTCAGCCGCCAAAGGGTCTGAACGTCGGCATAAGAAAACAGGTCGCCTGTTAGGCATCTACGAGGAGGCCACTTGGGGTTTTACTAGCGGTCAAGCCGTGATGTCGAATGAAATTTCTGATCACGTGGCTTGGCTCATTGAAAAGAGTTCTGCTGCTCGCGGTCTGGTGAACGATCACGTTCATGCCTTTATCGAGATCACGATGCGTACTACGCTGTATAGCACTAGCTGTATGTTGCCAAAAGATTTGTTGTTTTTTGCGAGAGAATTAAGTGCCGAAATAGGAATCGGCGCGAAATTTGTCTCTTCTGCATAACATGTCAATCGACACGGATCCACAACAGCAGGAGGCCGCTTCGCGGCAGTTGTTGCGGGCCGGTCAGCGCCAACGTTGATGTGCTGTACGGTGCGTTGTACGTGCTCTTGTTTTTATAGCTGTTACCACTTGTTCCATGAGCGGTACAGCCGTATTTATCTCAAATGTGGTCCGCTGGAGCGTGGCAATGCCCTTGCCACCTTGTTTCAATTCGAGATGCAAAAGGATATCGGATGTTTAAATCTCTAAAAATATTGGAATACAAGAATATCAGTGAGCTTGAGATAGATAAAGTCCCCCGGATACTTCTGGTTGGCGGGAAAAACAATGCTGGCAAGAGCACGCTGCTTGAGGCAATATTCCTGGCAATGGATGGGTTAAGTCCAGATATTGTTTCCAGGCATTTTAGCTGGCGCGGGGTTGGCCAGATAATGTTCGATCCTGATTATTGGTGGCGGCCATCATTTCATGATTATGATTTCTCAAAAAACATTCAGATCAGTCTGGAGGATGATCGGAGAAAGTGGCTTGCGTTGTCTATTGCATATATTGATAATCATGTCGCATCCAATCTTGCAACAAATCAGAAATTCCCGCCAGATTTCAGGACTCAATCTGGCGTAACCAGCAGCGCCCCTCCATCAAAAGCCCTGAAAATAACCACAAAATATGCAGGGAATGAAATTCAGGAATCGTATCTCGTCATGCAACAGCAGGGGGCAATTCATCAGGTAGTCAAATCCGAGAACACTTCCGCAACCAGACCGGCTGTTTATATTGCATCTATTGCCAGGACAATGCCACAGGAAGATGCGGCCAGATACAGCCGCCTGGATCTGGAGAACAATACAGAATCTGTACTGCAGGCAATAAAAATAATTGAACCTCGCGTTCAGTCCCTATCGGTGGTGGCATTAGGTGAGCAGGCAACAATTCATGCAAGCATTGAGGGTTTTTCCAGGAAAGTGCCAATTTCCCTTATGGGTGATGGCGTGGCGCGTCTGGTATCCATCATATTATCTATCATCACAACCCCCAAGGGAGTCATTTTGATAGATGAAATAGAAAATGGAATCCATCATTCAAAGCTGCCTGATTTCTGGAGGGTGATTAAAACTGCGGTCGAGTCTGCAGAAAGTCAACTTGTGGCAACAACCCATAGTTATGAGTGTTTGTCAGCTGCCGCAAGAATATTTACATCGGACGATGATGGGTTATTTGCATACATTCGCCTTGACCGCGCCAGGAACTCAAATATGATAAAACCGATAAGATATTCACCCAAAGAGCTCAAGGACGCACTTGATGCAGAATATGAGGTGCGGTGATGGCCACTAGCATAACATCCGAAAAGCTGGTTATTGTTGAAGGGAAAGATGAAGTCGAAGTTTTACAGTCATTACTTCCATTTATTGAAATTGATAACCTTCAGGTAATAGCATGCGGCGGGAATATAAAATTCAAACAAGAATTTCCCGCTTTGATAAAAACACCTGGATTTATCGATGTAACTTCTTATGGAATAATGCAGGATGCGGATGATAATGTTAAATCTACATTCGATAGAATTCTGTATATACTGAAGAAAACAGGACAACCAGCCCCGAAAAAACCAGGGGAATTTTGCACAGAAAATGGCGTGAAGGTTGGCATCTATCTCTTTCCTGGTAAAAACAGACAAGGAGTGCTGGAGGATATGTTTCTGGAGACGTTGGAAGAAACGCCAGTCAAAGAAATGGCAGATGTATATATTGGAAATCTGCAGGAGCGATGCCCTCACACTTCAGAAAAAGGACGTTTTGGCATATCTCCAAGAGTGGCAAAATCAAAAGTTCTGAGTGTTCTTGCGGCAACAACCGACCCCTGCAATAAATTGGGCATTGCAGCAAAACAGGGTTACTGGGACTTTTCTCACCCGGCTATGCAAGATTTAATAAATTTCCTCAAAGCGATCTGAATTGGTCGTCAGCGGCGAAGCCATCCCCAGCGAAAAACTCGCCATGCTCCCAGGGCAGAAACTCTTCGACAAGATTGCCACGTCCGCCGAAACCCTGGCCGACGAAGCCTTGGCGTTTGCGCGCTCGGTCGCCGATGTGCGCCCCTTGCCGCTGGCGCGCGATTTGCCGTGCAAGCACCCGCAGGGCGATGGCTATTTCCAGTTTGCGCGCAACATGGTCAAGGCCATGTCAAAGAATTACCCCGCGCCACTCAAATGCGTCGATGCCGTCGCTGCCGCCACCAAAGGCAAATTTGCCGACGGCCTGGCCGTGGAGCGCGAAACCTTTGCCAACCTGATGCTCACGCCTGAGAGCCGCGCGTTGCAGCACATCTTCCTGGCCGAGCGCGCCACGTCCAAAATCCCGGACGTGCCCGCCGATACATCGCAACGCACTATCAAATCGGTAGCCGTGATCGGTGCCGGCACCATGGGCGGCGGCATTGCCATGAACTTCCTGAACGCCGGTATTCCGGTAAAAATGCTGGAAATGAAGCAAGAAGCGCTGGATCGCGGCATCGCCACCATCCGCAAAAACTACGAATCCCAGCTCAAAAAAGGCAAACTCAAACAGGACAAATACGACCAGCGCATGGCCTTGCTGTCCACCACCTTGAGATACGACGAACTGGGTGACGCCGATCTGGTCATCGAAGCCGTGTTTGAAGAGATTGGCGTCAAGGAAGCCGTGTTCAAGGAACTGGACCGCGTGATGAAGCCCGGCGCGATTCTGGCCTCCAACACCTCGACCCTGGACCTGAACCGCATAGCCGCTTTCACCCAGCGGCCCGAAGACATGGTGGGATTGCACTTCTTCAGCCCGGCCAACGTCATGAAGCTGCTTGAAGTCGTGCGCGGCGCCAAAACGTCCAAAGAGGTGCTGGCAACCGTCATGACCTTGGCCAAGAAGATCAAGAAGACCGCCGTGGTTTCGGGCGTGTGCGACGGCTTTATCGGCAACCGCATGATCGAGCAATATGGCCGCCAGGGCGGCTTCCTGCTGGATGAAGGCTGCGCGCCGGAGCAGGTGGACAAGGCACTGGAGAAATTCGGCTTTGCCATGGGACCGTTCCGCATGGGCGATCTGGCGGGCAACGACATCGGCTGGGCCATCCGCAAACGTCGCTACCTGGAGCATCCCGACATGAAATACAGCAAAACTGCCGATCTGCTGTGCGAAAAAGGCCGCTTTGGCCAGAAGACCGGCGCGGGCTGGTACGACTATGTGCCCGGCAAGCGCGACGCCATCCCGAATGCCGAAGTGGTGGCCATGATCGAAGAACACCGCAAGAGCCTGGGAATCACGCCGCGCAAGATTTCCGACGAAGAAATCGTACAACGGCTGGTCTTTAGCCTGGTCAACGAGGCCGCGCACATTCTGGAAGAAGGCATCGCCAGCAAGGCCAGCGACATCGACATCGTATACATCTTTGGCTACGGCTTCCCCCCGTTCCGTGGCGGTCCCATGAAGTATGCCGACGAAGTGGGCCTGTTCAACGTCGTGCAGGCCATGCGTCGCTTCGCCCAGAACCCGCTGGACGATGCCAAGTTCTGGGAACCGGCGCCCTTGCTGGCCAAACTTGCCGCCGCTGGCAAAACGTTCAACTGATCGCTCCTCTCCCGTCCTGGCCCTCTCCGCGAGCGGGCGAGGGGTGAGAAACATTTTCAAGGAAAGCCATGACATCTGCCGTAATCGTCTCCACCGCCCGCACGCCCCTGGCGAAAAGCTGGAAAGGTTCCTTCAACATGACCCACGGCGCCACGCTCGGCGGCCACGTGGTCGAACACGCCATCAGCCGCGCAGGCATCGAAGCCGGTGCCGTCGATGACATCGTGATGGGCTGCGCCTTCCCCGAAGGTGCCACGGGCATGAACATCGCCCGCCAGATCGCCCTGCGCGCCGGTTGCCCGGTCAGCGTTTCGGGCATGACGCTCAACCGTTTCTGCTCCTCGGGCCTGCAAGCCATCGCCACCGCCGCACAGCGCATCATCGCCAACGAAGGCGATGTGTACGTGGCGGGCGGCGTCGAAGCCATCTCCTGCGTGCAACAGGAAATGAACCAGCACATGCTGACCGACCCGGCCTTGCTCAAAGCCAAGCCCGAAATCTACTGGGACATGCTCAAAACCGCCGAAAACGTCGCCAAGCGTTACCAAATAGGCCGCGCCGCCATGGACGAATACGGCGCCGCCAGCCAGCAGCGTGCCACCGCCGCGCTGGAAAAAGGCCTGTTCAAGGACGAAATCGCCCCCATCACCGTCACCATGGGCGTAGCCGACTTGGGTGTGGGCCTGATGACCAAAAAAGTGTCGGTCAGCGACGACGAAGGCATTCGCGCTGGCACCACGGTCGAGGCCATCAGCGGATTGCGCTCGGCGGTACCCGGCGGCTTGATCTCGGCAGGCAACGCCAGCCAGTTCTCCGACGGCGCCGGTGCCGTGGTCGTGGTGCACGAAAAACTGGCCGAACAAAAGGGACTAAAACCCCTGGGCCGTTTCCTGGGCTTTGCCGTGGCCGGTTGCGAACCCGACGAAATGGGCATCGGCCCGGTATTCGCCATCCCCAAGGTGCTCGCGCGTCTGGGGCTGAAAATGGACGACATTGACCTGTGGGAACTCAACGAAGCCTTCGCCGTGCAGGTGATCTACTGCCGCGACCGGCTGGGCATCCCGGCAGATCGCCTGAACGTCAACGGCGGCGCCATCGCCGTAGGCCACCCCTACGGCGTCAGCGGCCAACGCCTGACCGGCCACGCCCTGATCGAAGGCAAGCGCCGTGGTGCCAAGCGGGTGTGCGTGACGATGTGCATCGGCGGCGGCATGGGTGCGGCGGGGGTGTTTGAGGTGTTGTGATGGTGGGGTAGGGCGCGGTGAGGCGCGCTTTACGGGCGCTGTACGTGCTGTAAAGTGCTACAACATGCTTTGATATTTGTAGCTGTTGCCGCTTGTTCCATGGGCGGTGCAGCTGTATTTCATCTTTATTTCGGGGCTATCCAGCCCCAACTCGCCCTGTCTCGGCGGGTGGGTGGTGTGTGGCGGGGTGATTTTTGCGCTAAATTTGGGGCGAATCGGCTTGGAAGCCTTATGGGACGTGCGGGGACAGCTATGGAAATGGGAGTTTTGCTGCTTTTCTCTGGCGCTGGCTTGGGTTGCGGGTGGATACGGGCATATTGCGTTGTGTTCATGCCAGCCAAACAATTGACCCGATACAGATGAGCCACTGCAACTCTTGGGCTATAGTGCCGGTGGCGCGTCTGCGCGCGTAACTGATCCAGTAGCCGGGTTGGCGCAAGGACCGGCGTGCTAGTTTTTTGGGGGTGTTATGACTGTTCATTTGCCCAATGCATTGGCTCCAAGCCTTGTCGCAAGTGGGGTTGCGCAGATCGCGCATGGCCATCTTACGGCGGCAGACGCTGTGTTGGGGAGGTGCGGACGTGTCTCTATACATTAAATTCGACCTCACCAAAGGCCGCGCAGTCTGAAACTTCGGGAAACAGAAATGGCTGACTCCTATCACTCAGACACGTACACGGTGCCGTTCGACGCAGCGTCACCGCCACTTCCTCGTAACGAGGAGAAGCTACGCGCACTCGAGGCAATATGGCAAGCGAGAGCCGTCGCCGAGTTCGATGTCGCCAGAAAATTGGATCCGGGCTGGGCAGGCGTGCGTTTTCTGGATGCGCATACCACGTGCCTTTGGTTTACGGCCAGTTCTAGAGGCGGGATGGCCGCCGATAGCGTAGACAGGTTGGTGCAATGCCGCAAAAACAATCGTTCTTTGGGATTCCTGGGATACGACCAGTTCGACCTTCGCTTTGAAAACTTGGCATGGGGCGTTGGATTGGTCACGGTCTTGGATGACATCAAAAAAATCGAAGCGGCGGCCTTTGAACTTCGTTCACTGCTTGCTTGGTGCGAGACCGTAGCAGGTGCCTCCGCGGCCGCTGAAGCTATCAAATGGAGTGGGCGCTCCGCCGAAGGCGTATTGAGGATGGTTCGTGAATCAGCCGATTTTCGATATTGGGATGAATTTGATGATCCCAACGGGGATGGCTACATGTTTTTTTATCTCCGTGCGATGCTCACGACTTTGGAATTCGCGTCCCGGACGCGCTCCTCGGTGATCCACACGCAAATGCTTCCCAAATGAAACTGAAGAGGGGCGTGAGGTCGAACTGGTCATTCCACACGGGCACCTACGGGTCCGGTGAATTCCGACGTCAGCCCGCAGAGAGCGCCACCGCGATGCCTGGAAATGAACGTAGCACTTTGCCATCCATGGTCACGAGTTTCGTGCCGAGCTGCATCGTAAGCGCTACGAACTCGCAATCGTATGCGGAACATTCGCTGTCGCGTACCAGTTCCAGGACGCTGCGCGAGTCCACCTCGTATTCGGCGCCACGGAGCAAATCTTCAGCTTCACTTTGGAGTGCGTGCGCCTGCTCGAACGTCAGTGTTCCGCGTCGCAGGTATCCGGCCAAAATATTCCGAAACTCGCTACGCCACAGCACAGGTGCAGCCCAATCGGGGTCGTGTTCCATCAGCGCTTCCGCTGCTGCCGTATATTCCCCCGGCAGGTACAGATACGCCAGCACGTTTGAGTCCACGACGATCACGGGCGTCCTTGCTTCTTGAATGCATCCATATCGTGGGCGCCAAACTCCGCGCTTAACCCGGCACGCAGTTGACGTGCACGAGCAAGTCGCTCGCCGGGGACTATCTTGATCGGTGTAAGCACGCTTTCAAGGCACACAATGGCCTCGCTGTTCAGGCTGCGGCGGTGCATCGCAGCCGCCACGCGTAACCGTTCGTACACATCATCGGGAATGTTCTTCAAGGTCAGCGTTGTAGGCATTAGTCTCTCCAACCATCATGGAACCATAACGGTTTCATTGTATAAGACCGTGACTTGCTTGCCATCTGCGGTCTAATCCTGCGCTCCGGCGGGACGGCTATTTCCAGTTTGCGCGCAACATGGTCAAGGCCATGTCAAAGAATTACCCCGCGCCACTCAAATGCGTCGATGCCGTGGCCGCAGCCACCAAAGGCAAATTTGCCGACGGCCTGGCCGTGGAGCGCGAAACCTTTGCCAACCTGATGCTCACGCCTGAGAGCCGCGCGCTGCAGCACATCTTCCTGGCCGAACGCGCCACATCCAAAATCCCGGATGTGCCCGCCGATACAGCGCAGCGCACTATCAAATCGGTAGCCGTCATCGGTGCAGGCACCATGGGCGGCGGCATTGCCATGAACTTCCTGAACGCGGGCATTCCGGTCAGGATGCTGGAAATGAAGCAGGAGGCGCTGGATCGCGGCATTGCCACCATCCGCAAGAATTACGAATCTCAGCTCAAAAAAGGCAAGCTCAAGCAGGACAAATACGACCAGCGCATGGCCTTGCTCTCCACCACCTTGAGCTACGACGAACTGATGGATGCCGATCTGGTCATCGAAGCCGTGTTTGAAGAGATTGGTGTCAAGGAAGCCGTGTTCAAGGAACTGGACCGCGTGATGAAGCCCGGTGCGATTCTGGCCTCCAACACCTCGACTTTGGACCTGAACAAAATAGCCGCCTTCACCCAGCGCCCCGAAGACGTGGTGGGATTGCATTTCTTCAGCCCGGCCAACGTCATGAAACTGCTCGAAGTCGTGCGCGGCGCCAAAACCTCCAAGGAAGTGCTGGCCACCGTCATGACCCTGGCCAAGAAGATCAAGAAAACCGCCGTGGTCTCGGGCGTGTGCGACGGCTTTATCGGCAACCGCATGATCGAACACTATGGCCGTCAGAGCGGCTTCCTGCTCGACGAAGGCTGCACACCCGAGCAGGTGGACAAGGCACTGGAGAAATTCGGTTTTGCCATGGGACCATTCCGTATGGGCGATCTGGCGGGCAACGACATCGGCTGGGCCATCCGCAAACGCCGCTACCAGGAAAATCCCGACATGAAATACAGCAAAACCGCCGATCTGCTGTGCGAGAAAGGCCGCTTTGGCCAGAAGACCGGCGTGGGCTGGTACGACTATGTGCCCGGCAAACGCGACGCCATCCCGAACGCCGAAGTGGTGGCCATGATCGAAGAACACCGCAAGGCGCTGGGCATCACGCCGCGCAAGATTTCCGACGAGGAAATTGTGCAACGGCTGGTCTTTAGCCTGGTCAACGAGGCCGCGCACATTCTGGAAGAAGGCATCGCCAGCAAGGCCAGCGACATCGACATCGTGTACATCTTTGGCTACGGCTTCCCCCCGTTCCGTGGCGGCCCCATGAAATATGCCGACGAAGTGGGCCTCTTCAACGTCGTCCAGGCCATGCGCCGCTTCGCCCAGAACCCGCTGGATGACGCCACCTTCTGGGAACCAGCGCCCTTGCTGGCCAAACTTGCCGCCGCTGGCAAGACTTTCAACTAAACGCGCCCTCCCAGTCCCTCTCCCCCGGCCCCTCTCCCGCGAGCGGGCGAGGGGTGAAAAACATTTTCAAGGAAAAGCCATGACCTCTGCCGTAATCGTCTCCACCGCCCGCACGCCCCTGGCCAAAAGCTGGAAAGGTTCCTTCAACATGACCCACGGCGCCACCCTGGGCGGCCACGTGGTCGAACACGCCATCAGCCGCGCAGGTATCGAAGCCGGTGCCGTCGATGACATCGTGATGGGCTGCGCCTTCCCTGAAGGTGCCACCGGCATGAACATCGCCCGCCAGATCGCCCTGCGCGCGGGCTGCCCGGTCAGCGTTTCGGGCATGACGCTCAATCGCTTCTGCTCCTCGGGCCTGCAAGCCATCGCCACCGCCGCGCAGCGCATCATCGCCAACGAAGGCGATGTCTACGTGGCGGGTGGCGTTGAAGCCATCTCCTGCGTACAGCAGGAAATGAACCAGCACATGCTGACCGACCCGGCCTTGCTCAAAGCCAAGCCCGAAATCTACTGGGACATGCTCAAAACCGCCGAAAACGTCGCCAAGCGGTACAACATCGGTCGCGCCGCCATGGACGAATACGGCGCCGCCAGCCAGCAGCGTGCCGCCGCCGCGCTGGAAAATGGCTTGTTCAAGGACGAAATCGCCCCTATCACCGTCACCATGGGCGTGGCTGACAAGGTCATGGGATTGATGACCAAAAAAGTCACCGTCAGCGACGACGACATCGACCTGTGGGAACTCAACGAAGCCTTTGCCGTGCAGGTGCTCTACTGCCGCGACCGGCTCGGCATCCCGGCAGACAAACTCAACGTCAACGGCGGCGCCATCGCCGTAGGCCACCCATACGGCGTCAGCGGCCAACGCCTGACCGGCCACGCCCTGATTGAAGGCAAACGCCGTGGGGCCAAGCGGGTGTGTGTGACCATGTGAGTAACGCCAGAAATTTGAAACCCCTTTGCGCATAGGCGACCACCGACAGACGGTTTGACCCTGGTCATTTTCAGATGACGTCAGGATTTTGAACTCTGCCGGATTATTCAGGGTGGTTTCAATCCGCAAGACGTTGAGATGATCGTAAATCTTGATGGAATTACGTTTCATGCGGAACTTGATGCGTGTGCCTTGGGGGCGTTTTTTGCTATCAATGATGACTTCGCCAGTGAAGTTGCCGTGCGGTTTGCGACCAAGAAAGCTCATGACGTCGGTGGCTGAGAATGCGGTAATGGCGGCGGTGCTGATGTCCTTGTAGATGCGCTGCAAATCGGCTTGGGATTTGAAGAGAATGTCGGTGGCAAACTCGGCTTGATCGGTGCCAAGCCAGTAGCCTGCGAAACCTGCCTTGGCCAGATCATCTATCAGTGGATTGACCATGCGTACTTTTGGAATCAGCGTGCTTGGCCAGTCGATGTGATTGAACTTCTCACTCAGTTTTGCGGCAGCCTCCAAGTCAGCACACCACACAATCTTGTTGTCACTGCGTTGAAAATCAACACCTTGCTTGGTGAGCTGGCGACATCCACTCGCGACCATTGATGTATATCTGAATCGTGTAAAGGTGCCCAGGTTTGCACACGCACATGCATCAGCCAAACTCGGGATCAATCAAATACCAATACAGGTGCAAGCATTTGCGCTTACGACTGACAATTTCGAGACGATGTGTTTTGCGGTTACCAATCACTGCAAACGATGAGCAGACCTCCAGGACAGCGAAGATGCACACCAGACCTTCTGTAATTTGGTCACGCTGGGCAATCTCTTGAGCCTTAGATTCCTTGGACTGGCCGCTGGCGTGGGTGTGGGCGGATTCGAGATAAATGTAGGGCCGACCGGCTTGCTCAGCGACATCCTTGGCATGATTGACGATGCGGGCCGTTTCGGCTTCGAAGAACTTGCCCGCATCTTTGAGTAACACGCCACGCTTGGACAGGTAGCGCCCAAAGGCACCTTGCGGGAACAGGGAGGTCAAATGCCCCTTGAAGATTAATCGATCAAATCCCTCGATGACACCTTGAATAAGATTGTGAAACTTTTCGAGGAAAATGTTCATGTCGCCTCCGTCGCATCGTGGTGGTCTTCCTCATCATTGAGGTCGAGGATATTGTCCTCACAAATTCAATCCGCAGGCAACAGAGGCGACACCATTTGGTTGCGGCCAGAGGCCGCGCTAAGGGCTTGCTTATAAAATATGGAAAAATAGCCTGTAGCGCTTATGGGACAAGCGGGTACAGCTATAAATAGCATAGCTATGCCAATTGCGCCTATCCAATGATGAAAAACCTGCTGTTGCCCGACGAGTCAGCAACCCAAGCCTTCGCCCAGACCCTGGCCGCACAACCCGCCATTGCTCAGGCGTTCATCACCTTACGTGGTGATCTGGGTGCTGGAAAAACCACACTGGTGCGTCACCTGCTGCGCGCCCTGGGGGTGCATGGGCGCATCAAAAGCCCAAGCTACACCGTCGTTGAAACCTACGAATTGCCAGCCTTCCAAGCCTGGCATCTTGATTTTTTCCGCTTCACCGACCCCCAGGAATGGGCAGACGCCGGTTTGCGCGATATTTTTGCAAGCCAAGGCCTTAAATTGGTCGAATGGCCCGAAAAAGCCGGGCCATCCTTGCCTCTTGCCGACCTTGATATACAACTGCAAGTGCTACCGGACGGCATCCGTCGGGTTAACCTGCATGCGCGCACTGCTATTGGCGCTGCCTTGTTGCAGGTGGTGGAGTAGCCCACCACCCTACCCGCCTATCACGCAACTTGCTGAATTCCGGCCAACATCCATCCGCTATTGCCGCTACGGGGCTTGGTCAGATGCCAAATCTCCTCGAATGCCTCGGCGGGCGCGTTTCTGTCCTCACGAATGCTGCCGGTAAAGCGGACACTCACTACGTAGCGCGTGGCCTCTTGCTCTACCTGCACCACTTCGGCGTCCACGTGGAGCACATCGGTACGCTGCACGGCCCCCATGCGTTCACTGATTTGCAAACTCAGTTCACCAAACATTTCCGGCGTGGTGAATTCGCGCAGATCATCAAGGTTGGCGCTGTCATTGGCCGCCTGCAAGCGCAAGAATTGTGCTTTGGCATTGCGAACAAACCCGGCCACATCAAAGTCCGCAGGGATATTGGGTTGCGCGCTGGTGTTGGGCGCAAGACCGGAGCCGATCAGTGACCCGCTTGATTGCGGTGCAGGCATGGAGACATCGTAGGCTTTGTGTGCGAGGGAATCGGTACTGGAATTGGCATAAGGCATGCCGCTCCCCATCCCACCCGTACTTCCCATGCCCGCCAGGGCCGCCTGCGGTGGTGTTGCGCGCTTGCGCATGAAAAAGGCAATCACCCCGACAACAGCCATGACCAGCAAACCAATCATCAGCATATTGGCCAAGCCTTCACCAAAACCCAAATGCGAGGCCAAGGCTGCCAGACCCAGACCTGCGGCCAGACCGGCCAGCGGCCCCATCCAGGAGCGCTTCGGCGGCGTGGCTGCCGCGCCAGCAGGCGCCGTTGGTGTTGCCGCTGACTGCGACGGGCCAGGTGTCGCCGTTTTGTCCGTGGTGTTTTGGCGTTGCATGCCGCTGGACTGACCACCGCCCAAACGTTTGGCTTCGGCGTTGTCCATGCCCAATGTGAGCACCAGGCTCAGGATCAGGGCAAAAAGAGAGAAAGTTTTCATCATGTACTCCGGTTAAAAAAAATATTGGGTCGAACCCGAATGATGGCAGCATCCAATTGTAGAATAAAGCAGAATTTAGTTTACTTTTACTTCTAAAAAACAGAAGTCATCATGTTAAATTACCGCCATCTGTATTACTTCTGGGCAGTCGCCAAGGAAGGCGGCTTTGCCCGTGCCGCCGAGCGACTGGACATGGCCATTCAAACCATCAGTTCCCAGGTACGCGAACTGGAAAAATCCCTGGGCCATCAATTGCTCAAACCTGCAGGACGTGGCGTGGCGCTTACTACCTCAGGCGAAGTAGCCTTTGCCAAGGCGGAGGAGATCTTCCAGATCGGACAAACTCTGGAACAGGCAGTATCCGAAGCGGGTAGCAAACGCATCATCAAACTGGCTATAGGTTTATCGGACGGTATTTCAAAACTTGCCGCCCATGCCCTTTTGGCGCCCATACTTCAGACACCGGACCTGCGACTACTGTGCCACGAAGGCGAAATTGAGCAGCTGCTGGGAGAGTTAACCCAACACAACCTCGATCTGGTCCTCGCCGGGCAAGGTGCCCCAGTCAACCCCAATTTGCGCTTGAGCAGCGAGCGCATTGCGTCGAACGCGGTGGACTGGCATGGCCCGGAACATCTGCTCGGGCCAGAAGAAGTAGAAAATTTCCCCCAGGTACTGGAACGCCTCCCGGTACTCCTGCCGACCGGACACTCGGTTTTACGATCCACGCTGGAGCGCTGGTTTCAGGAGCAAAAGCTGCGGCCAAACGTAATTGGAGAATTTGAAGACAGCGCCCTCATGACAGTATTTGCTGCGCGCGGACTCGGGGTATTTCCAATCAGCCGACTGGGCGCTAACGACGTGGGAATGATGCACGGCCTGCGTTTACTGGGCCGCTGCGAGACCGTGCATGAGGAGATTTACGCCATCCGGAACCGCCGTGGTTTACAGCATCCCCTCGTGCAGCAGATATTGGCCGCCACCAAGGTATGAGCCAAGCTTTCCGGTGATTCTGAAAATCCGATCACAAATATTTTTGCAATACACGATCCATTTAAAAAATCGACACAAAGTAGTTGCTACAATGCGGACCTGCATTCCTCGATAGCTCAGTCGGTAGAGCGCCGGACTGTTAATCCGTAGGTCCCTGGTTCGAGCCCAGGTCGGGGAGCCAATAAAATCAACAACTTAGCCCAACTCACAAGGTTGGGCTTTTTTGTTGCTGGTTCCCGGTTGGCCTCAACCGTTCAGCGCCTGGTCAATTACGCCCATGCACGAATTGACCAGCACACGATTGGCCGCTGCCTCGTCTTTCAGACCTATGGCTGAAAAATGGTCAGCATTGCAGGCGAGCCTTTGCACGCACGCCTGTAATGCCAGCAGCATGTCTTCTGCGGCATCAGTCAAGCGGGCATCGGCCACATCGTCAATTTCCACTTTTCCCATAACACCTCGCTGGTTTCATGCGCCAGCGATGCAACAAACTGGCGCAAAAGTACCAAAACCCTGTACTGGTGGCTACACAGTGGCTACACGGAAACCAAAAACAAAAAAGCCCAACCTTGTGAGTTGAGCTAAGTTGTTGATTTTATTGGAGGAGCGAGAGGGATTCGAACCCTCGTTACCTTGCGGTAAGCCTGATTTCGAGTCAGGTACATTCAACCACTCTGCCATCGCTCCGGGCGTTTTGTCGTGTCATGTGTGTCACAGGCACAGCGGGCAGGATTCTAGCAGGCCGCCGTCCACCACATTTACGCATCCATTCATTTTGCTAACGTTGCTATCCGATCCATGCCACCCATGTAGGGTCGCAAGACTTCGGGGACTGTGACAGATCCGTCGGCGTTCTGGTAATTCTCCAGTACTGCCACCAAGGTGCGGCCCACGGCCAATCCGGAGCCGTTCAGGGTATGCACCAATTCGTTTTTGCCCTGGGAATTTTTAAAACGGGCTTGCAGACGGCGGGCTTGAAAGGCTTCGCAGTTGGAAACCGAGCTGATTTCGCGAAAGGTATCCTGGCCTGGCATCCATACTTCCAGGTCGTAGGTCTTGGCTGACCCAAAGCCCATGTCGCCGGTGCACAAACCCATCACACGGTAGGGGAGTTCGAGTTTTTGCAGGATGGCCTCGGCATGGCGGGTCATTTCTTCCAATGTCTCGTAACTCTTGTCGGGGTGTACGATTTGCACCATCTCCACTTTGTCAAACTGGTGCTGGCGGATCAAACCCCGTGTATCGCGTCCGGCGCTGCCGGCTTCGGAACGAAAGCATGGTGTGTGTGCCGTCAATTTGATGGGAAGATCGGTTTCAGGAACAACCGTGTCGCGCACGAAGTTGGTGAGCGGGACTTCGCTGGTGGGAATCAGATAGAGCGCGACATGGTCAGGCTGTGCTTCACCCTCTTGCCCCCCCTTCTTCGCGGCAAACAGGTCGGCTTCAAACTTGGGGAGTTGGCCGGTGCCCTTGAGCGATTCACCATTAACCGCGTAAGGTACATAACACTCGGTATAACCGTGCTCCTGGGTTTGTACGTCGAGCATGAATTGGCTCAGGGCGCGGTGCAGACGTGCCACCGGGCCTTTCATGACACTAAAGCGCGCACCGGCGAGTTTGACGCCCATCTCGAAGTCCAGGCCCAGCGGAGCGCCGACATCCACATGGTCCTTGACGGCAAAGTCCATCACCCTGGGCGTTCCCCAGCGGCGCACTTCGACGTTGGCGTGTTCGTCCATGCCTTGTGGCACGCTCGCGTGGGGCAGGTTGGGCACGGCCAGGAGCAGGGTTTGCATTTCTGCCTGAATGGCGTCCAGCCGCAACGCGGAGGCCTCCAGTTCTGCCTTGATGGAGCCGACTTCGGCCATGAGGGCCTCGGTGGACTCTCCTTTGGATTTGAGCTGGCCGATCAGGCGGCTGCTGGCATTGCGCTTGGCTTGCAATTCTTCGGTGCGCATCTGTATCGTTTTGCGCTCGGCCTCCAGCGTGGTAAATGTCTCCACGTTGAGAAATTCCTGGGGATTCTTGCGCGTTTCCAGCCGGGCCACGATGTGGGCCAGGTCTTTGCGCAGCAGGTTGATGTCTAGCATGAGGGTACAGGTATGAGAGGATGGAAAGTGACGTAAGTCAGATGTCGAACAACAGTCGTGCCGGGTCTTCCAGCGCTTCTTTCATGGTCACCAGGCCTAACACGGCCTCGCGTCCGTCGATGATGCGGTGGTCGTAGGACAATGCCAGGTAATTGATCGGACGCACCACGATTTGTCCGTTTTCGACCACGGCACGGTCTTTGGTGGCGTGTACGCCCAGGATGGCCGACTGGGGCGGGTTGATGATGGGGGTTGAGAGCATGGAGCCAAAAACACCGCCATTGGATATGGAAAAGGTGCCCCCGCTCATGTCTTCAATACCCAGCTTGCCATCGCGTGCCTTGGTGCCGAATTCGGCAATTTTCTTTTCGATGTCGGCAAAACCCATCTGGTCGGCATTGCGCAGGATAGGAACCACCAGCCCGCGCGGGCTGCCTACGGCAATGCCGATGTCAAAGTAGCCGTGGTAAACAATGTCGTTGCCGTCAATCGAGGCGTTGATGACCGGGAATTTTTTCAGTGCATGCACTGCAGCCTTGACAAAGAAGCTCATGAAACCAATCTTGACGCCATGCTCTTTTTCAAACCGTTCCTGGAAACGCTTACGCATTTCGATCACCGGCGCCATGTTGACTTCGTTGAAGGTGGTCAAAATGGCATTGGTGGCTTGTGATTGCAGCAGGCGCTCGGCGACCCTGGCACGCAGGCGGCTCATCGGCACACGTTGCTCCGGTCGCTCGCCCAGATCAATGCGCGGTGCGGCTACCTGGGGCAGTGATGTGGTTGGAACGCCCGTGGGTATTGCGGGAGTAGCTATTAATTTGGTAGTTATAGCTGTCCCTGCTGCAACCGCAGCCAGTACATCGCCTTTGGTGATGCGTCCGTCTTTGCCGCTGCCACTGATGCTGCCTGCGGATAACTGGTTGTCTGCCAAGAGTTTGGCAGCCGCTGGCATGGCAATGTCCGAGCGGGCATTGCCTGTGGCTACGGGTACAGTTGCAGGTGCAGGGGGAGTTTGTGCAGCGCCAGCGGGCACGGCAGACGCTACACCAACGGCGCCTTCGGTATCCACGCGGGCGATGAGTTGTCCGGCGGTAACGGTTGCACCGCTGGGCTGGACAATTTCGACCAGTACACCGGCGCTAGGTGCCGGAACTTCCAGCACCACCTTATCGGTTTCTACTTCAATCAGGATTTCGTCGATGGCGATCAGGTCGCCAGGAGCTTTTTTCCACTGCAGTAAGGTGGCTTCGGCGACAGATTCGGAGAGTTGCGGGACTTTGACTTCAACAATGGCCATGGTGTTCTTTCGCGAGGGTATTCAATAAAGATGGATTATTTGGCGGATTACTTGCTCAGGGTTGTGCCCTGGATTTCGGTAAAGGCGCCTTCAACCAGCGCTTTTTGTTGCTCCATGTGCAAGTGTGCGTATCCCACGGCGGGAGAGGCCGAAGCGGCCCGCCCGGAGTATCCCAGCCGTTGGCCTGCAGCCATGTTTTCGAGAATATAGTGCTGCACAAAGAACCAGGCGCCCTGGTTTTTCGGCTCATCCTGGCACCACACGATCTCGGTTGCCTGGGGGTATTTGCGCAACTCGGTGGCAAACGCCTGGTGCGGGAATGGGTACAGCTGCTCGACGCGCAGGATCACCACGTCACTGATGCCCTTTTCGTCGCGCTTTTTCACTAGGTCGTAGTACACCTTGCCCGAGCAGACCAGCACGCGCTTGACTGTATCGGCGTTGAGTGGCCGGTTTTCGGGGATGACGGTTTGAAAGCCGCCCTCGGTGAACTCGGACAGCGGGGAGGCGGCATCCTTGGCGCGCAGCAGGGATTTGGGCGTCATGATCACCAGGGGTTTACGCAGTTTGCGCACCATCTGGCGGCGCAGCACGTGGAAAATCTGGCTGGCCGTGGTCGGTTGCACTACCTGGATGTTGGTGTCGGCACTGAGCTGCATGAAGCGCTCCAGCCGCGCCGAGCTGTGCTCGGGGCCCTGGCCTTCGTAGCCGTGCGGCAGCATCAGCACGATACCGTTGACCCGGCCCCATTTGACCTCACCCGAGGCGATGAACTGGTCGATCACGACCTGTGCCACGTTCACAAAGTCGCCAAACTGCGCTTCCCAGATGACGCAGGTGTTGGGGTCGTTCGAGGCGTAGCCATACTCGAAAGCCAGCACCGCTTCTTCTGAAAGAATCGAGTCGATGACCACAAACGGTGCCTGATTCGTGTCAATGTGCATCAGCGGGGTATAAATGCCTTCATCAAACTTTTCGCGGTTCTGGTCATGGACTACCGCATGGCGGTGCGTGAACGTGCCCCGGCCACAGTCTTCGCCCGAAAGTCGCACGGCGTAGCCACCGGCCACCAGCGAGGCAAACGCCATGCTCTCGCCCATGCCCCAGTCCACCGGCAGTTCGCCACGCCCCATGGCAGCACGGTCGTCATAAACTTTGCGCACCAGCGAATGCGGTGTGATGCTGGCAGGGATGATGGTCAACCGTTCGGCCAGACGCTTCCACTCAGGCAATGGAATAGCCGTATTGGCGGCGTCTGTCCATTTCCTGTCGATGAACGGCGCCCAGTCCACCGCATACTTGCTCTTGAAATTGGTCAGCACCGGGTTGAAGGTGTTCTTGCCGGCATCGAGTGCCGCGCGTGTGGCGCGTACCATGTCCTCGCCAATCGTCTCGCCAAAACCCTGGGCGACCAGCTTGTCGGCGTACAGCCTGCGTGTGCCAGGGTGTACGGCAATCTTTTTGTACATCAGAGGCTGGGTCAATGCCGGGGTGTCTTGTTCGTTGTGGCCGAGTTTGCGAAAGCACACGATATCGACCACCACGTCCTTCTGGAACGTCATGCGGTATTCCAGCGCCAGTTGCGTACACAGCACCACGGCCTCGGGATCGTCGCCGTTGACGTGCAACACGGGCGCCATGATCATCTTGACCACATCCGAGCAGTACAGGGTCGAACGGCTATCGCGCGGATCGCTGGTGGTAAAACCAATCTGGTTGTTGATGACGACGTGTACGGTTCCGCCTGTGGAATAGCCGCGTGTTTCGGCCAGCGCCAGTGTTTCCATCACGATGCCCTGACCGGCAAATGCGGCATCACCATGCACCAAAACGGGCAGTACCTGCAAACCCTTGGGGTCATTGCGGCGGTCCATGCGCGCGCGCGTCGAGCCTTCGACCACCGGATTGACGATTTCCAGATGCGAGGGGTTGAATGCCAGCGTCAAGTGCACCGGCCCGCCGGGGGTGGACACGTCCGAGCTAAAGCCCTGGTGGTATTTCACGTCGCCGCTGGGCAGGTCTTCGGGCGCGGTGTGATCGAACTCGGCAAACAGGTCGGCGGGGAGTTTGCCCAGCGAATTCACCAGCACGTTCAGCCGGCCCCGGTGTGCCATGCCAATCACGATTTCCTGCAAGCCCATTGCACCGCCGGTCTGGATCAATTCGTCCATGGACGGGATGAAGCTTTCACCGCCTTCGAGTGAAAAGCGTTTCTGGCCGACGTACTTGGTGTGCAAGAAGCGCTCCAGCCCCTCGGCGGCTGTCAGGCGTTCCAGGATGTGGCGTTTCTTCTCGGCAGTGAAGTGCGGCTTGCTGCGGACGGATTCGAGCTTTTGCTGCCACCAGCGCTTTTGCACCTGGTCTGTCAGGTACATGTATTCGACGCCGATGGTGCCGCAGTACGTCTCGCGCAAGGCATTGATCAGCTCGCGCAGGCTCATGCGGTCTTTACCGAAATAGGTGTTGCTGGTGTTGAAAATGATTTCCTGGTCGGCGTCGGTAAAACCGTAGAACGACGGCTCCAGCTCGGGGATGTGTTCATGCTCGGCACGCTTGAGCGGGTCCAGATCAGCCCAACGCTGGCCGATGTTGCGGTACGCGGCAATCAGCTGCTGGGTGGCGGTGCGCTTGCGCCCCATCTCGGCATCCGGATTGGCCTGCACCACGCGTGTGCCGCCTTGTTTGGCGCGCTCGGCAAAAGCATTGATGACCGGCAAATGGGGGATGTCGCGGGTCGTGCTGCCGTCAACGGCGGGAACGTTTTGCAGCGCGTCAAAATATTCGCGCCAGGTGTCGGGTACGCTGCCGGGATGGGTGAGGTATTTTTCATACAACTCCTCAACATAAGGCGCATTGCCACCAAAGAGGTAGGTATTGCTGGTGTAGGCGTGGTAGATGGATGCCGGTATCGTCATGGTGGTGGACCTCGTGAGCTGCTACGTTGTATGAACGTTGTATGAAACCGCTTATTTTGCCAGGGCAACGGGAATGTAGGGACTTTGCGGGTTAACCGAGAGTGTCTGGGTCGCCGGGTGCAGGATCAGGTCCATCATTTCCATGGGAACCGCACCCAGCAATGGCTCATCACCCAACACCAGAGCCGATAGGTCACAGAAGCGGTTTTCAAAGCGCACCCGCAACGGGCCTATCATCGGAACCTTCTGCCGATGGCCATTGGCCAACACAACTTCGCGTGTGACTACTTCGCTGGTATCAAATCCCAACTGAATAGCGGCGTGCTCAGGAATGCTAAGGAATACCGCCCCGGAGTCCACCAATGCCCGCAGAGGCAGTGTCCGCTTTTGAAACAGATTTCCTACTTCAATGTCCGCGTAGACAAGCCCCATTTTTCCGCTTCCTTTGCAATGTGTCTCGGTGGTCCATTATGCGGCAACGAAAGCCTTTTTCATGCGTTCACTCTGTTATGCTCGCGCATCCACATGGAGAAAATCGCTTGCTGCAACGGGGAACCCCATCGTGACCAATCAGACCCAGGATCAGCCAACCCCGGCGATATTCGATTCAGAAGCCGATTCAGAAGCCGATGCAGACGCACTGCGCGCACTGCGTTTTTGCACACTGTTCGAGCAATTGCCCCATCCGGTCTGTGTTCTCGTGGACGGTCAGTTTGTCCATATCAATGCATCCGCGTTAAAAGGCTTGGGTTATGCAGAGCAAACGCTACTGCTCGCCTGCCACCCGGCCCAGGTGTCACCGCAGTTGCAACCCGATGGCGAGCCTTCGCACGCCAGGATGGAGCGCTACATTGCCAATGCGCTGGAAAACGGTGAGCGGCGTTTTGAGTGGGTTTTCGCCCGTGCGGATGGCGCGACGTTTACTGCCGTGGTCACTCTGGTGTGCTTCACTCTGATGGGACAGCAAGCCCTCTACCTCTTGTGGCCCGGTACCACGCAATACCTCGCAAACGATGCGGCGCTGAGAGCTTCTGAAGCGAAGTTGCGCGCCTTGTACGAGGCCATGGGGGATGCCATTCTGGTACTCGACGACGGCCGCATTCTGGACTGCAATGCGGTTGCGGTGCGCATATTCGGTTGTGCTTCCAAGGCGGATCTACTTTCCAGGCACCCTGGTGAACTCTCGCCAACACAGCAACCTTCGGGTAGCAATTCACTGCTGTTGGCCAAACAACATCTGGACCAAGCCTTGCGCGATGGCTGGCACCATTTTGAGTGGGTGCACAAGCGTCTGGACACACGCCAGCCCTTTTACGCCGATATTGCACTAAGCGTCATGCATCTGGACGCCAAGCGCATTTTGCTGGCCGTGGTACGTGATGTCAACGAACACAAACTAGCCGAATCCGCGCTGCGCCAAAGCGAACAAAAGTTTCGCGCCATTGCCGATTATTCGGCCAGTTGGGAGGCATGGTTCACGCCCCAGGGCAAACTGGTCTGGATGAATGTCCACTCCACTGAACTTACCGGTTTTACGCCGGAGGAATATATTGCCTCGCACAACTACTTTTCCATGATGGTCATCGAAGAAGACCGGCCTATGGTCTTGCAAAAATACGTTGAAGCGCTCAGTGGTTTGAATGGCAGCGTGGAATGCCGCATTTTGCGCAAGGATGGCAGCCACTTCTGGGCCTTGGTCCATTGGCGCCCCATTCTGGACTCCGAGGGGCGTCACCTGGGGTTTCGCACCAGCACCCAGGACATTACCGCCAACAAACAAGCCCGCGAGGAGTTGGCGCATGCCAAAAAAACCCTCGAAGCCGCCAACCTGCAACTCAAGGCCCAAAGCTCCACCGACGGTTTGACCGGCATTGCCAACCGGCGTAAATTTGACAGCGCCTGGGAGGCCGAATGGCAGCGCGCCGTCCGCCACGGGTTTTCAGTGGCGCTGGTGATGGTGGATGTGGACCAATTCAAGCATTACAACGACCACTATGGCCATCTGGCCGGAGACGACTGCCTCCAACAGGTGGCGCGCATTCTGGACCACCATGCCCAGCGATCAGGGGAGTTAGCGGCCCGTTATGGGGGGGAAGAGTTCATCCTCATCCTGCCAGGCCTGGATGGCGTTGGGGCGGGTGCCGTGGCGCAACGCATACGGGCTGCGATTGAAGCCGAAGCCATTCCCCATGCCCGTGGCATCTCCGGTGTCGTGACCGTGAGCATCGGCGTGGCAGCCTGTGTGCCCCGGCAGGCAGACGCTCCCTCGTCCCTGATACGCGCAGCAGATACTGCGCTGTACCAGGCCAAACACGGTGGACGTAACCGGGTGGTTATAATCGCCGCCCAACTTTGATCCTCTGTATGGCCAATCTTGCCCTTCCCGTTTTCGACGGCGTTGCTGGCGGCCATTGTGGTGCTGGCGCATACATGATCGACCCAAGGAAACCATGAATCTGATCCAGACTCTTGAGCAAGAAGAAATTGCCCGGCTCGGCAAAATAATCCCCGACTTCGCTCCCGGCGATACGGTCATTGTCAACGTCAACGTCGTCGAAGGTTCCCGCAAGCGTGTGCAGGCCTACGAAGGCGTGGTGATTGCCAAGCGCAACCGTGGACTCAATAGCGGCTTTATCGTGCGCAAGATTTCCAGCGGCGAAGGCGTGGAACGCACGTTCCAGACCTACAGCCCGCTCATTGCCAGCATCGAAGTCAAGCGCCGTGGTGACGTGCGCCGCGCCAAGCTGTACTTCCTGCGTGACCGCAGCGGCAAGTCGGCACGTATCAAGGAAAAATTGCCGGCCAAGAAAACAGCAACAGCAACAGCTTGAGCCTTGGTGCTGTTGTTGTGATACCCGAAACCGCCTGAGCGCAAGCGTGTGGCGGTTTTTTTATGAGCACTGTGCCTCTGTTTGATCCACGCCGCATCCCGGTTGTCGGAACCGATGCACACCTGCCCAGGGTGCAGCCGCAGACATTGCAGCCGCAGGCATTGCAGGGTCGCTTTGCCGGTGCGCACGTCTGGACGCCCGAGCTGTTATCCGAACCCCGTTTCCTGGAGCGCCTGCCAGTGGATGCTGCCGTTTTAGTGCCCCTGGTATTGCGCGACGCCGGTTTGACGGTGCTGTTGACCGAACGCACCGCAGAACTTTCCAGTCATTCCGGCCAGATTGCCTTCCCCGGCGGCAAGAAAGACCCGCAAGATGCCGACAGTGTTGCCGCCGCCTTGCGCGAAGCCGAGGAAGAAATCGGTCTGCAGCGCGCATTTGTCGATGTACTGGGTAGCTTGCCGGTATACACCACAGGTACCGGGTTCATGGTGACGCCCGTGGTTGCACTGGTACGCATGGGCTTTGCCTTGCAGCCCAACCCGCATGAGGTGGCGGATGTGTTTGAGGTGCCGCTGGATTTCCTGATGGACCCTGCCAACCATCGTCGGCACGCGGTGGATTGGGCTGGTGCACGGCGTGAGTGGTTTTCCATGCCTTATGTTGAGGGTGAGGGTACGGTGGAGCGCTTCATCTGGGGTGCTACCGCTGGAATGCTGCGCAATCTGTACCGCTTTTTGCTGGATTAAATTCGGTATGATCGCCGCATGAGTTTTCTCTCCATCTTGTTTGCGCTGCTGCTGGAGCAGGCGCGGCCCCTGGCACTCGTGAACCCGGTACACAATGGCATACGCTTTTGGGTGCGTTGGGTGATACGCAATCTGGATTCTGGCAAGCCGCACCACGGCTGGATGGCCTGGAGCTTGGCTGTCACGGTGCCTGCAGTGGTGGTTTTTCTGGTGCATTGGCTATTGGTCTGGGCGTTGGGCTGGATTGCTGCGGTGGTGTGGAGCGTTGCCGTGCTGTATTCCACACTGGGTTTTCGCCAGTTCAGCCACCATTTCACCCTCATCCGGGATGCGCTTTTGGCCGGCAAGGAAGACCAGGCGCGCGCGTGTCTGGCCAAGTGGATGCACATGGATGCCAGCATGCTGCCGCGCAGCGAGGTGGTGCGCCATGTCATCGAATACTCGGTGGTAAGCGCCCACCGCTGCGTGTTTGGGGTATTTGCCTGGTACTCCTTGCTCGCAGTCCTGGGCCTGGGGCCAGCTGGCGCCGTTTTTTACCGTGTGGGTGAGTATTTCTATCGGCATACCCATCGCCTGCGCCTGCCATCCGAGCCGCCCATCAGCCCCGCTTTGCAGGCCAATGCAGCCCAAGCCTGGGCCATCATGGATTGGGTGCCTGTGCGCATTACCGCCTTGGGGTTTGCGTTTGTTGGCAGTTTTGAAGACGCCGTGGAGAGCTGGCGCCAGCACGAAGCGCAATTTCCCGGTGACAACGATGGCGTGGTGCTGTCAGCAACCTCCGGCGCTGTGGGTGTCAGCCTGGGAGAAAAAGACCGTTTCGGTTCGGGCCAGACGCCACAGCCGGTGCATCTGCACGCCGTCGTGGGCCTGGTGTGGCGCAACGTGGTGATGTGGATGGTGTTTCTGGCCTTGCTATCGCTTGCGCGGTTGCTGGGTTAAACAGATTTTCTCGGCGAACAAACAACCCGGTAGGCAGCAGTGCAACCGGCGGGCACTTCGTCCAAGCTTTCAAAGCGCAGACCCGGCGCATCGCCGCATTGTTCGCGAAATCCGCCCGTAGTGAGAATGTCGCCCGCTTCGGCGCGGTCTTCTCCCAGCTTGCTGGCGGCATTTACTTCTGCGCCATACACATCGACATCACCAATACGCAGCACCCGGCCATACCCCAGTCCAATGCACAGCAGAACCTGATCTTCCTTATTGCGCACGCTGTTGTAGACCTCGGTCACTTTTTGCATGGTCACCGCACACTGCAACGCCTTGGCCGCATTGCGGAAAATGACGAGCATCGAGTCACCCTCCACCTTGAGCAGAATTCCGTCATGATCCTCGATCACTGGAATCAGCAAGCGCTCCGACTCGTAGACGGTTTGCAGAAAATGGATGATGCCGAACTCCGCCACGTGGCGCGAAAAGCCGGCAAGGTCGGTAAACATCACACACCAGTCCTCGCCGAAAATATCCCAGATGCGCGCATCAATGCGTGCCTTGTCGGCACCAGACTGCATCCGCTCACGGATCAGGCTTTCCAGCCGGTCTTCAGAACCGCTGGTGGTAATTTGTCGTCTTTGGCTGATGATCGCTCTCCCTTTGGCAACAATTTTACGGCGTGTTTCGAACCACGCCTGGAAACCCGCAACCCGTTGTCAGTAGCGCTTCTGCGACAGTGCAGTGAACAGATCACTGTAGATTTTATAGCGCCTTGCGCTGATTCTATAAGCTGTAGAGGCTATAAAGGCCGAATTGCCCTCCATTGCATCGGCTGGTGGCTCACCTGCAGCTACTGCGGCAATGGCGCTGCAACCGGGTTCATGGGTATGGCTGCAGTTGTAGAAGCGGCATTGGGACGTGTGCGCCAGGATGTCGGGCATCAGGCTGGCCAGGCGCATGGGTTCGATGTGTTGCAGCCCGAATTCCTGAAAGCCGGGAGAGTCGATCACCGCCGTGGTTCTTTGGGCGTCCACCCAGTACAGCGTGGTGCTGGTGGTGGTATGTTTGCCCGCATTGAGCGCGCTGGAAAGGTCCTGGGTAAGAACCTGCGCCTGGGGAAGCAGCCGGTTGATGAGCGTGCTCTTGCCCGAACCCGACGGCCCCAGCACCAGGGTGGTCTTGCCCTGGAGTACAGCGTCAAGCGGGTTCACGACGGGAATGGTGGTGGCAGGCCCGCGTGGTTTGAGCGCCATGGGCAGCACGCTGTAGCCCATGGCGCGGTAGACTGCCAGGCGCTGCCAGGCGCGCTCGAAGGCTTGCGCCAGATCGCTTTTATTGAGGGCGATGATGGGGCGGATCCGTTCGGCTTCGGCAGCAATCAGGGCATATGCCAACTGGGTTTCCGAAAACTCGGGTTCGGCGGCGATCAGGATCACAATCTGGTCGAGATTGGCGGCGAAGGACTTGGTGCGTACTTCGTCCTGGCGGTAAAAGAGGTTGCGCCGTGTTTGCACTTTCTCGATGGTGCCCTCATCCGCGCTGGCTTGCCAGAGTACTTGGTCACCGACCACCGTCTGGCTTTTTTTGCCACGCGGATGGCAAATCAGACGCTGCCCATCGGGTGTTTCCACCCAGACATGGCGGCCATGGCTGGCGACAACCAGACCCGGCTTGAGCTTGGAGGCATCTGCCACGGAGCGTTTTCAGTTCGTTCAGTTCGTAGGTGCCAGGATGCGGCCCAGACGTTCGGCAGCGGGTGGGTGCGAGTAGTACACCTGGGCATACACCGGGTCCGGTGTCAGCGTCGAGGCATTGTCTTCAAACAGCTTGAGCAGCGCTGCGGCCAGTGCCGTGCCACTGGTCTGGGCCACGGCATACGCATCGGCCTCGAACTCGTGCTGGCGCGACAGGTAGGCAAACAACGGCCCCAGGACAACACCCAGCAAGGGCGTGACCATCATGAACAGCAACAACGCCAGTGCATCGTTGGGCGCGCCCAGATTGGGGAGAACGCCCAGGCCGGTATAAAACCAGGCTTGCTGGCTGACCCAACCCAGCGCAGAGAGACCCAGCAGGCTCAAGGAAAACAGGGCAATGATGCGCTTGACGATATGCCGGTGTTTGAAATGCCCCAGTTCATGGGCCAGCACGGCATCGATTTCATCCGGGTTGAGTTGCGCCAGCAAGGTGTCGAAAAAAACCACCCGTTTGGACGCGCCAAAGCCGGTGAAATAGGCATTGGCATGGCCGCTGCGCCGGCTGCCGTCCATGACGAAAAAACCTTTGGATGTAAAGCCGCAACGCGCCATCAATTGCGTGATGCGCTCTTTGGTTTGCGGGTCTTCCAGGGGTTTGAAGGTGTTAAAGAGCGGGGCAATCCAGCTTGGATAAATCACCAGCGCCAGCAGATTAAAGCCCATCCAGACCAGCCAGACCCACAGCCACCACCAGGAGCCGCTGGCCGCCATCAACCACAGCACCAGGGTTGCCAGTGGTAAACCAATCAAGGCGGAAAGCAGTAGCGATTTGACAAAATCCTGCACCCACAGCGCAACACTCGTTTTATTGAACCCGAAGCGCTGTTCAATCACGAAGGTCTGGTACAGCGCAAACGGCAAATCCAGCAAGCCGCCAATGGCCACAAAGGACGCAAGCAGCGCCACCTGCTGCCCAAGACCATGCCCCATCCAGCCAACGAGCCACTGGTTCAAGGTTGACAGGCCACCCAAAAGCGTCCAGCAAATCGTCAGGAAGACGCCCCAGGCCAGCTCCATCAGACCAAAACGTGTCCTGGTCAGCGTGTAGTCAGCTGCTTTCTGGTGGGCTGCCAGGGAAATTCGCTCGGCAAAAGCTGGCGGGACCGTCTGGCGGTGCAGTGCGACGTGGCGCATCTGACGCCCAGCCAACCAGAATTTGAACCAGGTGCCAAGGCATAAGGTTATGGCAAAAGCAAGGGTGGTGTACGTGGTGTACGCGGTGTACGCAGAGGCGTGATCGCTGGAAAAAAGTTCTGTCATGGGGCGCAAGTGTAGGTTATCGCTGCAGGCCATCGGCTAGAGATTTGAACATCCGATATCCTTTTGCATCTCGGATTGAAACAAGGTGGCAAGGGCATTGCCACGCTCCAGCGAACCACATTTGAGATAAATACGGCTGTACCGCGCATGGAAAAAGCGGTAACAGCTATAAATATAAAAGCACGTTACAGCGCGCCTTGCAACACCTCAACGCAATGAACTTCCAAACAAAGCTCAATAGCTTCTCTAATGCGCTCCATAAGTATATCTAGTGACTTAGCTTGTGTATGGCAACCTTTAAGGGCCGGAACGGAAGCTACAAAATATCCCTCAGAATCTTTTTCAATAATTACATCGAATTGTTTCACCATACTATTTAAATCCCCTGTCTGTGATTAGGCTTGATAACCTCAATATAGGGAGACACACCCGTGCCTCCCCAACATGGCGGTTGTCGCCATAACATGGCCAAGCGATACCCGTGCAAACCCGCATGCCGGTTTTTGCGTCAACCCGGCTGCTGGATCAGTTACGTGCGCAAATGCGCCACCGGCACTATAGCCTCGGAGCCGAAGGAATTTACCTGTACTGTGCGGATTTTTGTTCGCAGGCATGGATACAACGCAATATGCCCATGTCCACCCGCAACCCAAGCCAGCGCCTGAGAAAACCAGAAAAACTCCTATTTCAATAGCTGTCCCCGCACGTCCCATAAGGCTTTCAAGCCGATCCATCCAAAAATTTAGCTCAAAAACCACCCCACAACACACCACCCATCCGCCGAGACAGGGCGAGTTGTGGGCGGATAGCCCCGAAATAAAGAGGAAATACAGCTGTACCGCCCATGGCACAAGCGACAACAGCTACAAATATCGAAGTACGTTATAGCACGTACAGCGCGCCTTACCGCCCCGTTCAGTCAGCATGGTGTTCGCACCATGTGGGTGGCCGTGCGATTGCATGATGTCGACTTCCCAGCCGTGTTCAATACGCCGCAAACATTCGCGCAGTAGAGACAATGGTTGCGGAGGAATTTCATATGCACGCCGATAAACACGACCTGAAAACCGCACACAAAATAACCCGCCATCAGCAGCTGGAAACTGGGATAGCTGAATGCTTCGCGTAAAGCCTGGGTGATGCTTTGTTCACGTTTGGGAACGGTGCTGCCCACAAAACCCGGTTCACGCAATCCCCAGGAAACCGGGATCATGAATAGTGAAGCCAGACTGAGTAGCACCAGTGCTTGTTGCCAGCCAAAGTGATTGATTAAAAAACCTTCGGTTGGCACCATCAGAAACTGGCCGAACGAACCCGCCGCCGCCGTCACGCCCATGGCCCAGGAGCGCTGGTCGGGTGCAATATTGCGTCCAATGACGCCGTAAATGACGGCATAGGTGGTGCCCGCCTGTGCGATGCCGATCAGCACGCCGGTGCCCAGGGCGAATTGCAAGGGTGTGGTGGCATACGATGATGACCCGAAAGGCGCCCAGCCGGTCAGCCGCCATGCCGGCAAAGATGCCCGCTATGCCCCAGACGAGGTTCTGGATGACCAATGCCAGCGCAAAGGCTTCGCGCGACCAGTTCTGTGCCTGGGTGATGGGCTGCAGCCAGAGGCCAAAACCATGGCGCACGCCCATGGACAATGTGACCACCGTGGCGCCACAAGCCAGAATCTGCAGTGCGGAGAGATGCTCTTTAGAAGAGTTCATCCCCCGATTGTCACCTGCTTAAAAGCTGTACTTCACTCCCAGCGCAACGCCGTTCTTGCCGAGGTTGTCGACCCCGTTGGCCTTGTAGAAGGAGTCTTTGGCGCTGGTGTGGAAAGCTGCCAGCGAGGCCGAAACGCCATTGCCAAAATCCTTGCCCAGCGCCAGCCCGTAGTCGGTGTAATCGCCTGCATTGTCAATCTGGTTGGTAATGAACTGGCGTCCCACGCGCGGTGTGAGTGAGAGTCCGTTGCCCAGGTCAATATTGGCTGCGAGTTCGAAGTAGCGGCTGTTTTTGCTGTCCGGGTTGGCGATGAAATTACTGGTGCTATGGCTGTATTTGGCAGTCAGAATGCCCCAAGTTAGTGCGGCATACACCTCATCGGTGTTGGCATTCACGAGCACCTTGTCGGTCGTGTTGCCAGGGTACTGGTAGGTAATGAAGCCTACGTCCATAGTGAGGTCTTTGGCGATTTCCTTTTTGAAACCAGCGTACAGATCCACCTCCATGACGCCGTCAGTGGCACCAACATAGTCCTGGATCCACTTGATATTCGAGGCCCATGCACCAATATAGACACCGCTTTTGTGACCGAAATCCACGCCAGCCTGGAGTGCCGGTTTGAATGAAGTTTGGGACAGGCCGCGAAAGCGGTAATCGCTGACCGCTCCGACATTGAAGCTCAATGTGGACGCGGGTGTTGCCGCAGTTTGTGCTGCAGCGGCAAAACTGAGTGTGGTGCAGGCTAAAACGAGAATGGATTTGGCTGTGGTGTGCATAAATAACTCCAATGCAGTTGAGAGAGACACACCAATAAAGCACATTGTGTGCCAGTTCTATGCGGAGTTGTTTTCAGCGTTGCCGAATGGTTTCGATAGCCTGAATCAGGTCGTGCGCCAGGTTCGAGAGTTTGCGACGCTGCGTGCGTGCAGATTGACGCAGTACTTCCAGCGCTGCCAGCCGACCCAGGCGGTTCTGGGCCATGGTGATGCCCACGCCCACATCAATTGCACGATCTGTGTTCAGCACTCTTTGCAATTGCGTGGCTTGGTCCTTCAGCACGCGAATGTCGCGTGCCCGCCTCAGGGCGGACTCAACGGTGGGGATCAGTTGCGAGGCATTGATGGGTTTGACCATGTAAGCCAGCGAACCAATGTTTGCAGCTTTTCGTACCGTAGCAGTGTCGCTATAGGCACTGAGCATGATGAATGGCAGATTGTCGAATGCATGCAGGTATTGCGCCAATTCCAGCCCATCGCCGTCGTCCATGCGCATATCCAGAATGGCCAAATCGGGGCGCAGACCACTTTTTAACAAGTCCAGTGCATCCTGCAGGGATTCTGCCGGGCTGACTGCATAGCCGAAATGCTGCAGTTCGCGGCACAGGGTGGTCAAAACCAGACGGTCATCGTCCACAAGCAGCAGATGTGCGTTTGGATCATGTGGATTATTGCGTTGCAGCCTCGTATTCACAGTTTGACACCTCATTCGGACGGAAGCTATCTCGATGAAGTGTGACGATACCGGTAGCCAACCGGCGAAACTTGCCATTCCTTGCCTCCCAGTTGGCGGGGCTAGACGATCTGCAAGGGAAAACCCAGTCGGTAGCCTTTGTTGCGCTCGGCCCGCAGGCAGCGGTCGGGAAGACCATGTTCGGCCAGCTTGCTGCGCAGGCGTGATGCCAGTACCTGCAACTGGGCCTTGCCGTCCTCATCAACGGTCTTGCCAAGCCGCTCCAGCAGCTGCCAGGTTTCCAGTGTTTGATCCGGAGCAAGTGCCAGGCTGTGCAACAGATTGGCTTCAGCCGAACGCAAAGCGACGTTGCCGCATGGGGTATGCAGTATGCGCTCATGCACATTCAGGCCATAACCGGACGTGCGATCAGTTGCAGTAAGTTTGATGCGTCTGGCGAGCGCTTCAACGGCGGCACTCAACTCCTCAGGGGCGGTCGGTTTGGTCAGGTAAAGGTCGGCCCCATGTTCATAACCGGCTAGTTTTTCGTGTAATGCATGGCGGGCTGTAACCATGATGATGCCAATGCCGGGTTGCACCTGCCGCAGGCGCGCAGCCAGTTGCAGTCCGTCTTCGCCTGGCAGATTGAGGTCAACGATGGCGATATCAGGGGTAAAGTCAGCAGGCAATTCACCCACAGCTTCCGCACAGTCCACACCTATCACCTGATGGCCTTGATCGACAAGTGTTTCAACGGTGACTTCGCGCAGGCCGTGGTGGTCTTCCACCACCAGGAGTTTCAGAATGCTGTTCATGGTGTGGACTGGCTGTGTTGTTGCATGGGAAGCCACAGCGCAAAGCACACGGTGTTCGCGCTGGGCAAGTAGTTGATCTGACCGCCAAGTCGGCGCACCAGTTCTTGCACAATGTACAGACCAAGGCCGGAGCCGCTTTGCTGGCGTGCGGCGGGTGCACGGTAATACTTGACAAAAACTTGTGCCGGGTCGGGTACGCCGGCCGGGCCAGTCGGATTTTCAACGCAAATGAGCAGGCCAGGTTTATCGGCGCGTGTCTGGGTTGCCAGCGTTACTTGCACGTTGGCAGCAGGCGCTGCATATTTCAGTGCGTTATCCAGCAAGTTTGCCACGGCAGTGCGCAGTAGCAGGGGATCCGTGTGCAATAGCAATGTGTCGGCATCGGCGGGTTTGTTAAGTTGCACACGCGCCGCCTGAGGGGTTTGGGAAAGTAGCCCTTCCAGCAGGGCGGTTGGCCAGCAAGGGATGGGTTGCAATTGGAGCGACTGGTCTTCAATGCGGCTGGTCAACGCCACGCGCCCAATGATGCCATCCATGTCGGCAATGGCACTGAGCGCGTGTTTTTGCATGTTGGCAGACGGCTTTTGGCTACCCAAACGCATGCGGATGATGGACAGCGGGGTTTTTAACTCGTGGGTCAGCATTGCCAGAAAGCGCCGCTGGTGCTCGCGCTCGGCATGTTCATGCATAGCCAACAGGAGGTTTTGGGAATTGGCAGCTTCTGCAGCATGGACTTGTTCTATGAGTTTTTCACGGTCTCGCAAGGCAATGACCATCAGGTTGAATGCATTTGTCATGTCCGCAATGTCTTTGCTGCCTTCAATTTTGACGCGCGCATTCAGGTCACCTTGGCCGGCGCGCGCCATATTGACCGATAGTGCCATGATGGGTCGCGTCAGGCGCTGCGCCAACCGACCCAGTGCCGCTAGCAGAAACACGGCAAAAAGCAATGAAATACCCAGATTGACCATCAGCAGGCGCTGTTGGGCCTGGGCCAATGAATCTTTGCCCTGTAGTACTCGCACAAAACCCAGCAATTCCTCACGGACATCTGCTGCATCCAGCGGTGTGGTTGTCGGGCGCGTGTACACGGGGGCAATGAAGAGCAGGCTGTCCGCAGTTTCGGCTGCCAGATACGCCGTGTGTGCAGTGCGGTCCGGTGTTATCGTGAGGGTGTCAAACTGCTGCATATCACCGGCACTCGCCAGCACTTGCCCGTCGGCTTGCAACACACAGACACGCTTCATGTCCGGGAAGGCCAGCGCGGCATTGAGTATGTCGGTGGTGTTTTCGGCTGAAGCGTAGAGCAGCGCCAGTGTCTTCATGTTCGGGGGGGTAAGCGCAGCATCGAGTGCATCGGTGGCGCTTTCAGCCGAGGGGTATAAAAACGCCAGTGTCAACCGGCTTCGGTTGGCAAGATTGTTTGTAATCTGCATGCCTTGCTGGACCTGGGCGTCGCGCATCTGGCTTCTGCCCAGCCATGAAATCACCAACGATGCACTGATGGCAAAGAGTAACACTCCCAGCGTCACCACTGTGTTGATTTGTTGTTGAAAGGTTTTGCCCCGCAACCAGCGTGCAAACATAGATACGTCGCTCATATGTTGCTCATTCCGGGAACACCCGTTGCGCATCAGCTTGCAGGCGCGCTGTGTCGATGCCCACATGTGCAGCGGTACGCACGTTGACAGCCAGTAGTGCGTTTCTGAGCGACAGCACTGTGCCTGGTCTGGGCTTGGTGGAGTGCATCTGCTGCAAAGCCAGTTCGGCCAGGTGATGGCCCACTGCCAGTTCGTTTGGGTAAAGCGCAAACAATGCGCCACGGCGGACATGTTCCAGGTTGCTGGAGAACACCACCAGATTGCGTGTCCAGGCTTCTTGCAACACAAACGGCAGCACAATGGTGTCATTGACGGTTACGGTGTCCAGGGGAAGCCACAGGGCATCGCTGTGCGCATCCATGCTGGCGAGAATGTTCTGGTAGCGCTGCATGGCGCTGCGCAGGTCGCTGGCTTCAAAGGCGTGCAGTTCGATGCCACGTGCCGTTGCTGCTGCCTGGGCCAGATGCGCCATCCAGTGGTTCTGGTTCGGGTCATAGACCATAAATACCCGTTTGATCCTGGGTCTGAATGTGCGCAGGTGGTTCAGTAATTCAACTGGATCAGGTGCCAGGCTGGCGACAGTCAGGTCGCGTACATCGGCCTCGGACACGGTGACCACAGCGCCTATGAGCATCCCAACGCCTGGTGGTTCAATCTGTTGTAACTGTTTGGCAAGCCTCAGGCCGGAGCGGCCCAATGCGATGACTGCGTGCACATTTTGGCGCTGCAGGTTTGCGCTGACCTCCTGGGGATTGGCTGGTGTGGTGATTGCCATGCGAATGACCTGTCCCGTGGCGCGCTGCTCGATGCCTTGCATGATTTTGCCCAGCAGGCTACGGTAGGGTTCATCCAGTTCGGGGTAGAGCACGGCAATGTTTGTTGCAGTTTGCGCCGCAGCGCCGGTAAGCATGAACCCACTCAACAACAAGGCAGCCAGCAATAAGGACACAAATAGGCCTGCAGACCTTATGCGGCAAGCGGGGGTAGCTATTTTTATATGAGTACGCAACGGTGCTAGCGCCGTGATGCCAGTGCCTGGCTGACCGTACAGCATACCAGCATGGCTGCGTAACTGGCCATCTTGCCATCGCGTCCGAAGTACCACAAGCCTAGGCCAAGGGGAAGGATGGATGCTGCGAAATTAATAGCTGTATGCGCTATCCAGCCGGGCGCTGCAGGGCTTTTTTTTAAAATCATTGGTCCCAGCAACGCCAGGGCCGATGCCACGGCCAGGGCGGGTGCAAGGAAGTTCAGCAGGTGAATGAGGAGGGTAATAGCGTCCATACGTCCATAGGATGGTCGCTGTGATTTTATAATCAGCCCTTGCTTCGCCAAAGATTGGAATATGGCAGTCTGGACATTAGGTATCAACCACACCACAGCACCGTTGGATTTACGCGGTCGTTTTGCCTTCGCCATGGACCAGGTTGGCTCCCATTTGCAGGAGTTGCGCCAATCCTTGTCGCGCACGCCCGAGGCGGCCATCGTATCCACCTGCAACCGGACCGAAATCTATTGTGCTGCGGATCAATCCGAACTGGAGCGTACCCTGATCTGGCTGGCGGCCACGGGTGGTGTTTCGCCCAACGAGTTGCGTGGTTACACCTACCGGCTGGAAAATGAGCGTGCGGCGCGCCACGCCTTCCGGGTGGCCAGCGGGCTGGACTCCATGGTGCTGGGCGAGCCGCAAATCCTGGGCCAACTCAAGGATGCGGTGCGGGCCGCCGATGCTGCGGGCGCTTTGGGAACGACCCTGAGCCAATTGTTTCAACGCTCGTTTGCAGTGGCCAAGGAGGTGCGCACGTCCACCGAGATTGGCGCACACTCCATCAGCATGGCCGCAGCGGCGGTGCGCCTGGCAGGGCAGCTTTTTGAAGACCTGGGAAAAATCCGGGTGCTGTTTGTGGGCGCTGGCGAGATGATCGAACTGTGCGTGACGCATTTTGCCGCCAAAAATCCCCTGGGCCTGGCGATTGCCAACCGCACGCTGGAGCGCGGTGAAAAACTGGCCAGCCGTTTTGGCGGGGAAGTCCTGCGTCTGGGCGAGTTGCCGACGCGCTTGCACGAATTTGATGCCATTGTCAGCTGTACGGCCAGCACCTTGCCCATCATCGGCTTGGGTGCGGTCGAGCGTGCCCTGAAAAAACGCCGCCACCGCCCGATGTTCATGGTCGATCTGGCCGTGCCGCGCGATATTGAAATTGAAGTCAAGGAGCTGGAAGACGTTTACCTGTACACGGTGGACGATCTGGCGGGTGTTGTCCAAACCGCACAGGCCAATCGGCAAGCGGCTGTTGCGCAGGCGGAGGCTATTGTGGATGCCGGTGTACAGAGTTTCATGCATTGGGTGGATCAGCGTGGTTCTGTGCCCTTGATTCAGCAACTCAACGCCCAGGCCGATGCCTGGCGTGCGGTAGAGCTCACGCGGGCGCGCAAGCTGCTGGCGAAGGGCGAGCCCGTGGATGCGGTGCTGGAGGCGCTCTCCAAAGGTCTGACGCAAAAAATGCTCCACGGCGCCCTGGCCGAACTGCACGCAGGTGATGCGGCTGCGCGCGAACGCGCCAGCAACGCCATTGCACATTTCTTTTTGCGTGGCAATCGCTAATACTGTTGGTACTTTTTTTCATGAAACCTTTTTTACGCCAACAGCTTGCCCGCTATACCGACCGATTGGGCGAGCTGGAGTTTTTGCTCTCACGCCCGGACATCATGCAGGACATGCCGCAGTTTCTGGCCCTGTCGCGTGAGCATACCGATGTGGCTGCGGTAGCCACGCGCTGGGGGCGTTACCAGCAACTGGAGTCCGACCTGGCGGGCGCGCAGGAAATGCAGGCTGATCCGGAAATGGCCGAAATGGCTGCCGAGGAAATCGAGAGCACCAGTACGGAACTGGCCCAGATAGCCACTGAATTGCAGCGCATGTTGCTGCCCAAGGACCCGGACGATGCGCGCAATGCCTTCATCGAAATCCGGGCGGGTACCGGCGGTGATGAATCAACGCTGTTTGCGGGCGATCTGCTACGCATGTACACCCGCTATTGCGAGCGCCAAGGCTGGCGGGTGGAAATTGTCAGTGAATCCGGCAGTGAGCTAGGCGGCTACAAGGAAGTGGTGGCGCGCGTGGAAGGTCACAATGTGTATGGCGCACTCAAGTTTGAATCGGGCGGGCATCGCGTGCAGCGCGTTCCGGTCACAGAGGCACAGGGACGCATCCATACCAGCGCCTGTACGGTGGCCGTACTGGCGGAACCGGATGAGCAAGAAGCCATCACCATCAATCCGGCGGACCTGCGCATCGACACCTACCGTGCCAGCGGTGCTGGTGGCCAGCACATCAACAAGACGGACTCGGCAGTGCGTATCACGCACATTCCAACGGGTATCGTTGCCGAATGCCAGGACGGGCGCAGCCAGCATAGCAACAAAGCCCAGGCACTGCGGGTGTTGACCGCACGCATCCACGAAAAAGACCGTTCAGAACGCGCCGCGCGCGATGCTGCCCAGCGCAAAAGCCTGATAGGCAGCGGTGACCGCAGCGACCGGATTCGTACCTACAACTTTCCCCAGGGGCGTTTGACCGACCACCGCATCAATTTGACGCTTTATAAGCTGTTGGCCATCATGGATGGCGACCTGGGTGATGTGGTGCAAGCATTGCAAGCCTTTGAGGCCGCCGAGCAGATGGCCGCACTGGAAATGGGTTTGGTGTAAAGCGGGTGTGAAGTAGGTGTGACGTAGCTCAGAACATCTCCAGTTCACCGGTATCGATCGATTCGGCAACCTCTTGCTCGATTTCCTTGAATTTTTCCGGGGACCACTGGAGATTGAAAGAAAAGCGTTGGTAGATCACCACTGTCAGTGCGGGATTTTCGCTGGTGAGGGTGTAGCGGTAACACAACTCCGGATTCTCGGCGCCAAAGGAGACATAGCCGTGCTTCTGGTTCATGACGATGGGCACCTGGATCGTGCTGCCTGAGTCAGCGGCAGCGTCACCAATGAAGCGGTTCTTGAATGCTCCCCATATGAGGTTGGTGATTTCTCCGATCAGGTTGTTGGCTGTGCGGAAATGGGTCTTCTCCTGGTTCTCGTTCTTCTGGTTGAGTACGACAAGCAATGGATCTTCTTCTGTTTGCAGCATCATGTAACCGCGACACCAGGTGCTTTCCAGCGGAATGAAACTAAAGATTTCGCCAAATGTCAGACGATCCCGAACGATGTAGGGTGTATCGACGGTGACGGAATACCCTCGGAAATGACTTTCCAGAGCAGGAAGGGTAATTTCCGCAATACCGCGCAGCAATGCGTTCGGGTAGACCATGCTAAAGAGCGATTCGTCAATCGCCCGGCCCAGCACTTCCATGTCGTCGGCAACGAAAGCGGTACTAAAGATCGGCTGAAAAGCCTCCGGCAGGTCGTCAAGCGTAGCCACCGTGTCGCGCCGCAGGATGATGGGCAGTTCCGGACGTGCCATGTGAAGCGCACGTGCAATGGCAAGGCTTTCTTCGGGATCCCCGGCAAAGTTCTCCGCAATGAGGATCGCGCCCAGGTCAATGTTGGAACGCATGACCGCCAGCAAATGGTTTTTATCCACCGTCAGCGCCACAAGACAATGCTCCTTGCAAAACTGCCGTATTGCCTGGGAGTGCGACGGGTCGTTCTCAAGTACCAGCACCTTGCTTACAAGTTCGTTGTCCATTCTTCTGGCTTCCTGTTGGGTGGATAGGAGTAGATCGGTAAGTCTAAACGATGAGAAATTCAACCCCGCCGGTGCTGGATCATCCACTGAACCAATGGTGCTGCGAGCGGCTGGGGATTTTTGGTCCATGAGAAGTGGTCGAGGCGGATGCCTCCGGTATTTTCGTCACCCCATACCCAGTGTTCGGTTTTGCAAGCAGGTAGCTTGGCGAGCAGGTACCTGGCGGCAGCGGCTGGTCCCCAGGCATCGGCGGAAAAGTTCAATGCGAGTACCGGCAGCTTCAGCGTTGTCAGTTTATTTTCATAGTCGATACGTGATCCTTGGGGGTGATAACGGCCTGTTGCTGCGACGTGTGCCCAGTCGCGCATGACACCCGTGGCCTCGCGACCGCCAAAACCGATACGCTGGCCGGGAAAAAACCCCAAGGGGGCGCTCAGGCGGTTGATCACGCCAACCAGTCGGATGCCCGTGCGCAGTGGCTGCGGGTAGCATTTATGGTACACGCTGCCACTGGCGATCAATACCAGTCCGCTCACCGGTGTCTGTGCATCCTCGGGCTGGCTGGCTGCTATCAAGGTGCTTAACTGGCCACCCAGACTATGGCCACCCAGCCAGACCTGTGCGCCGGGGAAGCGTTGGGTCACGGACGCAAGTATGGCCGGGGCATCGATTTCCAGCAATTCGCGGTAACCAAAAGCTGTGTGGCGCGAGGGGCGCAGTGAACTGCTGGCAATACCGCGCCACTCCGGTGTGCAGACGTGGGCGCCGTGGGCGGCGAGCGCGCTGGCAAAGTGACGGTAAACCCTGGCCGGTGTTCCCAGTGCTGGAAAGAACACCAAAACAGGTGCACGGGTCTTGGCCGCCGTGTAGACATTCATCTCGAAGCGGTGGCCGTCGTCGGCGTGGATGGTGATGGTTTCTGGTGTACTCATGGTGTGTGCATTGCGCGCGCTTACAGTTTCATCAGATTGCGCGTAAAACCCGGTCCTTCAGGCCGGGGTGATTGACGTTGTGCTTTCCTGGGTTGGTTCGGGTGAGTCGAAGCTATTCTAGGGGGAGATGATTCAGGGAAAAAAGAGATGCACAGATGCCACAATCATCTGGTGGCGTGGCCCTTTGGGCGGATATACTCGATTCGCCAATTGGTCTTTTGATCCGTTGCAGGTCTGCGGCAGCACCGATGCAGTCCCTGCAGTGTCGGCGCATATCACACCCTTGTACCCTTGTTGTCGTTACTGGAGAGAGACATGTTTAGAAGAATCAGCGTCAAAGTTGCGGTATTTGTGAATCTGATTTTGTTTTGCGTCATGGCGGTTGGAACCTTGTTTCTGGTCAATCAGCAATGGGCGAACATGGAGAGCAGGTATCAAGCGGGAGGAAAATTGATGGCGACTTTCGGTGCCAAGGCGTATGCCCGACTGCTGGAAGAGGGTGTCAATACCAATGTTTTATCGCTGGACGATGTCTTTGATACGAAGTATGTCAAGTTTGGCAGTTTTGACCCACCAAAATTCAACACCAAGTTCGATGCCTATACTGACCGGGTGATGATCGACTTGATCGATGAATTCATGAAAAATACCAACGTGGTATTTGCTGTGGGGGCCGATAAAAACGGATATATTCCGACCCATAATTCAAAATTCCAACGCGCTATTACCGGAGACGTGGAAAAAGACAAGGTGGGAAACCGCGCCAAGCGCATATTCGCCGACCCGGTGGGAATCAAGGCAGCGGAGAACCGCATTGAGGGTTTTATCCAGATTTATAAAAGGGATACCGGAGAGACCATGTGGGATGTTGCTTCGCCCATTATGGTAAAAGGTCGGCAGTGGGGCAACTTCAGGGTGGGACTTTCCATTGATGAACTCAACCGTCAAAAGACAGAAATCCTGTACTCGTTGCTTGGCATCATGTCCGTTATTCTGCTCATTTCAGTATCTGCAGTCATCTTGATTGTTAATTACATTTTGCGGCCGTTGACCGTATTTACAAAAATTGCCTCCAATCTGGCAGATGGTGATGTGGATGTGAAAATTGAAGTGACGTCGAATGATGAAATCGGCGACCTTGGCAAGGTTCTCGAACGCATGCGCATCAGCCTGAAGGTTGCGATGGATCGCTTGCGTAAGAAGTAACTATTAACTATTGCCAACCCCTATTGCCAACCCCGGTTGATACTGTTCAGGCTTATTGGTTATTCAGCCTTCCAGAGGATTTTCAGATGGCTACAGACTTCAAAGATTCGTCGTTTTTTCCCTTGCAAACGGCTCTCATGGAAATCGAGTTGTTATGTGAGAAAGCGCGTTCCGGGGTAGCATATTTGATTTCTGACGACAACCGGTTGGCGCAGGTGCATTTGCGCAAAGGGGCGGTTGTTACTGCCATTTTTCGAAACAAGCGTGGCAAGGATGCGCTTGAGCACATACGCAGCATTCGTTCGTGCAGTTTTCGTTTTGATGAAAAGGTGGCCCCTTCAGCTTCGGTGGATTTGTCCAGTGAGGCATTCTTTTCTTATTTCGCATTCAATAGTACTGTTGGTGCGTCCGCCAGCACGTCGGACGTATCATGGGACCAAAAAACCAGCCAGTTGGGTTTGTCTGCAGAGGTCAGACTGGCTTTGGAAACCACTTTGAAAAAGTATATTGGCCCGATTGCCAGTATCGTGTGTGAAGAATGTTTTGATCAATTGAATGATGCGGCATCTGTGATTGATGCATTGGCCAAGGAAGTTCCGACGCAGGCGGAGGCTGTCAAATTCCGCGCAGAAGCAGCCAAAGCCGTTCGGGGTGGTTAGTTAATTTTTTCTTGTCGTATTTTTTAACCCGAAAACAAAGAGGAGAAACTTATGGAAATAAAAGCCAAACATGCTTACCCGCATGGAGTGGAGACGGTATTGCAAAACTTTGGTAACAAGGAAAAAATTGTGCAAAAATTTACAACTTTGCATGCGCGTAATGTCAAGGTTGAAACCTGCAAATTAACCAAGACTTCCCTGGATCTGCTCGTAACCCGAGAAGCACCAATTGATGCTCCCGCCTTGCTCAAGAAATTTATTGGCGAATGGAACTTTGTTACCCAGGAAGAGCACTGGAAAGGCAGCGCCAGCAAAGGTTATGAGGGCGATATCCGGGTCGAAATCAAGGGTGTCCCCGTGACTATCACTGGGAAGTTCATTTTGTCGGGTGACGCCAATAACTGTACCAATGATGTTAGCCTGAAGTTCGAATGCAGTATTCCCTTGATCGGCGGCAAGCTGGCCGAATTTGTGGCGAATGTCAGCAAGGGTGAAATGCAGAGAGAATACGAGCACATCCGGGATAATTGTTAATTTGATTATTTATCTGGTTATTTGTCCATTCGAATGACACGCCCGGGGTTCATGGTGTTCAGAGGGTCCAGGGCATGTTTGATGGCACGCATCATGGCCAGCGCTTGGGGTGATTTGTATTGCACCAGCACGTCGCGCTTGAGGGTGCCGATTCCGTGCTCGGCGGAGATGGAGCCTTGGTGGCGTACAACCTGCGCATAGACCAGCGCATGTACGGCGGATTCGTTTTCCTGTAAAAACGCTGCCGCATCGCAGTTTTCCGGCGCTTGCACGTTGTAGTGCAGATTGCCATCTCCCAGATGGCCGTAGTTGACCAGTCGCACACCCGGGTAGGCTTGTGCCAGTAAGGCATCTGTTTGCTGTACGAATGCAGCAATGCGCGATGCTGCCAGCGCAATGTCGTGTTTGATGTTGAGCCCTTCCTGGGCCTGCGCCAGCGGAATGCTCTCCCGGATATGCCACAACTGGCGCGCTTCGGTGGAGTTCTTGGCAACGATGGCATCGTTGACATAGCCTAGTTCCATGGCAAGGGGCATAAAGGATTCAAAGCGTTCGGTTGCTTTTGTCTCCGTTTCCAGGCTAGAGTATTCGATCAACACGTTGTAGGGTGTCTTGCTCTCTTGTAGCGGCAAACGCAAATGGGGGAAATGCCGCCCCACCAGGCTGAGTGCAAAATGTCCCATGATTTCGAACCCGCTGAGTCCGCCATCAAGTTCCTCGTGCGCCAGGACCAGCAGATCCACTGCAGCCTCCAGGGATGGTACTGCGGCAAAGGCAGTGAGTTGCGCGCGCGGGAGTGGGTAGAGTTTCATGACAGCGGCGGTGATCACACCCAAGGTGCCTTCCGATCCAATTATCAAATGGCGCAGGTCATAGCCGGTATTGTCCTTACGCAGACCCGTCAAACCATCCCAGATGGCACCTTGCGGGGTAACGACTTCCAGCCCTAGGCAGAGTTCACGTGCATTGCCGTAACGCACAACCTGGGTACCGCCGGCGTTGGTGCTCAAATTGCCACCAATGGTGCAACTGCCTTCGGATGCCATACGCAAGGGAAATAAATAGCTGGCACCCTTACAGAACTCTTGTACGGACTGCAACACGCAACCCGCATCGAGTGTGATGGTCAGGTTGGCGGTATCAATCGCACGTACCCGGTTCATGCGTTGCAGGCTCAGGACAATTTGTGTGCCGCTGTCGTCAGGGATGGAACCCAGCACCATGCCCGTGTTGCCACCCTGGGGAACGATACTGACCTGCGCTGCAACGCAGGCGCGCACCACGGCCGCCACTTCTTCGGTATTGGCAGGACGCACCACGGCCAGTGCCTTGCCATGTTGGCGTTTGCGCCAGTCGCGTTCCCAGGCGCTCAAATCACCTTGGTTTATGACGTTATCGCTGCCGACGATCTGGCGCAGCACCTCTAGCAGTGGGGAATAATCGTTCATGGTGAGGGTGTGGAGGTGGTTGGACTGGTGCATACACCCGCCTTTAAGCGCAGGCGTACGTGCAATAGGCAAACCACGAAAAGTTGAAGACACAAGATGACCTGCAGTAGCGCCAGAACGTTGCCAGGCGGTTTATCACCCCAGGCGCGCACCACGCCTTCGGTGACATACAACCATAGCGCCAGACTGACCCAGCGGTAGGTATACAAACGGTTTTTAAGTAAGCCTACCAATGGGATGCAAAGCGGCAGGGCTTTGAGAACCAGCCAGGAACCCCCTGGGCGCAAGGGTGCAAGAAATAGTTCCCAAACCAGCACCAGCACGATCAATCCCAGTACGTTGAGTACGGCAAACCAGCGGCTGAATTGGATATATGTATGGAATGTATGGAGCATTGGGCGAATAGGGGCATGGCGGTGGCATCATAGCGGAATGTCGATATATAAAATTTTTCTGTCCTGGTTGCGTGAAGTCGCCCAAGTGCCGTGGCTGCATGCCTTGCATGTTCTCAAAGAGCGTTTCCGGGAGGATCGCCTGGGTTTGACTGCCAGCAGCCTGACCTTTACCACCACCATTGCACTGGTGCCCCTGATTACCGTGGCCCTGGCGGTGTTTACCGCTTTTCCCATGTTTGCCAAGTTTCAGGATGTGCTGCAAAAGTGGTTGATTGCCAGTCTGGTGCCCGACAACATCGCGCGCCAAGTGTTGGGTTATCTCAACCAGTTTGCCGGGCAAGCCAGTAAGCTCGGCGGATTGGGCTTGGCGGCACTGTTGGGTACGGCCCTGGCGCTGGTATTCACCATTGATCGCACGCTCAACAGCATCTGGCGGGTGCGTGCACCGCGTCCGCTGGGGCAGCGGGTGTTGATTTACTGGACCTCGATTACGCTGGGGCCATTGCTGCTGGCTTTGAGCCTGAGCATGACTTCCTACGCTCTCTCGGCCTCCAAAGGTCTGGTGGGCGACATGCCGCAAACTTTGTCCGTGTTATTGGTTGTGTTGCAGTTTTTCGTGTTGGCAGCCGGCATGGCAACCTTGTTTCATTATGTTCCCAACACCCACGTGCATTGGGGGCATGCCTGGATTGGTGGCTTGTTCGTATCCACTGGTATGGAGTTGGCCAAAAATGCACTTTCTCTCTACGTCAGTTTTGTGCCCACCTATTCGGTGGTCTACGGTGCTTTTGCCACCTTGCCGATTTTGCTGGTCTGGATTTATGTCGTGTGGGTGATCGTGTTGCTCGGTGCAGCACTGACGGCCTATCTACCCGGTTTGCTTGCCGGAGGAACGCAGCGCCGCTTGCCACATGGTTGGCGTTTCCAGCTTTCGCTGGAGGTGGTGCGGCAACTTGAGGCTGTGCGCCAACGCAACGAAAAAGGCCTGACGCTGGAGCAATTGTGCGCCTTGCTGCAGGTTGATCCACTACGTCTGGATCCGTTGTTGCACGCCCTATGCACCCTGGACTGGGTGGGTCAGTTGCACGAATACCAGAAAGCGCTCGTTGACGAGCCACGTTATGTTCTGCTTATCGATCCGGATGTTACGCCCTTGGCACCTTTGTTCAGCGCTTGGCTGCTGGAGCGCACGCCACAGACCGAAAAAATATGGCAAATCGGCCGCTGGACCTCTATAACCGTGCGGGATGCGCTATGAATTTAGGATTTTTATACGAATGCGGGGCACTCTCATGAAGTTCTTGACACCATTTTCAAGTTTCTGGCGACATATCGCCGGGTTGTTGCTGAGCCTCGCCAGCTTTGCCAGTTTTACCGTAGTGGCGGGTCCGGTCGATTGCGGTGACAGGCCGATAAGCATCGCCTTTTTTGATTTCGGATTCCTGTACTTCGAGCAAGATGGTCAAGGCAGAGGAATTGACAAGGACTTCGTTGACGAACTCGCCAAACGCACGGGTTGCAAGTTCAGTACGCAAACCATGCCACGGGCGCGCGTCTGGGCCGATCTGGCAACGGGTGAACTGGACATGAGCCTGTCCGGTGTCCAAAGTCCTGAGCGTGACCGTTTTGCCTGGTTTGCACCGTACTCGTATTTCAAGAATTTTGCGTTAGTCCGCACTTCGACGGCTGCAACTGTCTCCAGTGCGGAAGATTTCATGGCGCAAGGCCAATTGCAGTTTGGCGTGGTGCGGGGGTTCGTCCATCAACCAGCGCAGGAAAAGTGGCTGGAGCAACTGCGATCTACCCAGCGCGTGCAGGAAAGTGCCAGCATCAGCATTCTGTTTGAGAAGCTGAAGCTGGGACGCATCGACGGCCTCTTTGCATTACCGGTTGTGTATCGCAAGATACTCCAGGAAATGAAAATGCAAGATGAGGTCGTCATTCGTGACTGGACCCCGAAAGATAAAGCCTCGCTCGGATGCCTGGTCATGGCGAAGAGCCGCTTTTCGGAGGCCGAAGCAGTGCGCTGGCGCAATGTGGTTCGAGCAATGCGCACCGATGGCACACTGGAGAAGATTTATGCACGGTATCTGTCACCGGCTGAAGCCAGGGCGGGTGTCGATTTTTGAATGGTTTGAATGGGCTACTGGCAATCTTTGACGGGCCGACTGTTCAAGCGGGTTTTCGGCGGCTATGTTGTCTTGACCATTCTGGTGACGATGGTCCAATTGGCCCTGGAATATGCCTCGGTCCACCAGACGATTGGCCGGGATATTGATGCCCTCGGAAAATCATTCAATGGCGGTGTGGCCGGTGCCATGTGGGAGTTGGATCGTTCCCTGCTGAAGACCATTGCACAAGGAATAGCGCAATCGTCCATCGTCACGGGGGTCAGGATTTCGTCCAGGGAAGGGGCAACCTACGCGAGCATTGGAGAGGTTCCGGCTGTAGGATTCACTAACTCCGAAGGCATTCTCGCCCCCTTTCAGGTCAGCGCCACGCGCTTACTCAGGACAACACCTACTGGAACACGGGAATTAGGGCAGTTGACGATATACGCCAATCGTTCAGTCGCCGTGGACAGGGTTAAGTACAGCTTCATGGTGATTCTGATCAACTCAATGATCAAAACGGCCGGACTCTGGCTGATTTTTTATCTGGTCATTTCCAGGAGTCTGTCGCGGCCCCTGTCGCAACTGACCCAGATCGTTTCTCACGTCGAATTTGTGGCGGACTCGAATGAGACGATTTCACTTGATTATCCGCATCAGGATGAATTGGGGCGCCTGATGGGTGCGATGGGCACAATGCAAAAGCGCCTGTTCGCGGCCCGCAGCGAGTTGGAGAACGTCAACCTCCATCTTGAAGAAACCGTGGCGGAACGCACCCGCAATCTTGCCGATGCGCTAGCGTTCAACGAAACCATTTTGCTCAATTCCCCGATTCCCGTCGGGGTATACGCCGCCAATGGTCAATGCGTGCTGGCAAACGATGCGTATGCCAAGTTCGTCGGCGCGACCCGGCAAGACCTTCTGAAACAGAACTTCCACCACATCGCCGCATGGCAAAAGACCAGTCTGCTGGGTGACTGCCTGACGGCGTTGGCACACCACACGCCGCAGCAACGCGAAGCCAATGCGCGTACCTCATTCGGCAAGGACGTGTGGTTTGAATATCAAATTATCCCGACCCATCTCAAAGGTGAAGACCATCTGCTGATTCAGTTTTTCGATTTAACGGAACGTAAGCGCATGGAAGAGGAACTGCGGCATATCGCTTTCCATGATGCTTTGACACAATTGCCCAACCGGCGCCTCCTCATTGATCGACTAAAACGCGCCATTCTGGTCAGCAAGCGTCAGAACACCTATGGGGCCGTGCTATTTCTCGATTTGGACAAGTTCAAACTATTAAACGATACGCACGGTCACGATATTGGCGACTTATTACTGGTTGAAGTTGCTCAGCGTTTGCAACGGGTGGTGCGCGACTGCGATACCGTTGCCCGGCTGGGGGGCGATGAGTTTGTGGTGCTTCTCGAAGGATTGGGAACCGCGCCCACCGAAGCCACCGAACGCGCCATGGCAGTCACACAAAAAATCATTGAGGCCTTGGGTTCGGAATATGTTCTCGGTCACGTCCGGCACCATGGTTCGGCAAGCGTCGGTCTTAAGCTGTTCAATGGCGATGAGAGCGATGCGGATCAGATTCTCAAAGAAGCCGATGTCGCCATGTATGAAGCCAAAAAAAAGGCGGCATCCTCTTTTGCAGCAACCGGCTAGCGCTTGGGCAGCGGCTCAACGCTGATCTTTGCCGTTTCACTGGTGTAACTGGCGCGCCAGTGCGCGAGGCTCCATTCCAGTGCATAGCCCTTATCGTCGGGGCGATAGGCCAACTGCGCACCATTCACCAGTTGCGCCAGGCTGTCCGGGAAGCGCACCTGACCCAGGATCGACGGATAGTGGCCTTGGGAAAACCGGTAGGCTTCAATCGCGTCCACCACCGCTTCAAGATCGGCTTCCAGCACGGCGGGGCTGGAATTTGCATCAGGCCGGAAGAATTGCTTTGCAAGCCGCTTTGACCGGGCATCTGGTGCTATCTACTTTTCACACCAACGACGCACTGGGCACGATTCCACGTCTGCTCGATCTGAATCTGGATGCCAGCGTGCTGGCCGACGCGCTGATCGGCGTGGTGTCGCAGCGCCTGGTGCGCTGTCTGTGCGAAGTCTGCCGCCAGCCCCCTTGGCTGGCCGTCGAAGAAGAATTCCAGCGCATTACCGGGGAGCTGCCCGCCTACCGCCCAGTGGGCTGCGAACAATGCGGCTACACGGGCTACCACGGACGCTTGCCCATCATTGAATATGTCGAAATGACGGCGGGCTTGCGCCAGGCTCTGCTGAACGGCGGACGCAGTCTGGCCACGCTGAAAGAAGCGGTGGTGGGCCACCGCCGCTCGATGGCGGCCAGTGCCAAGGCCTGGATTGTTTCGGGCATGACCACGCCGCAGGAAGTGCAACAGGTGCTGGGTGTGAAATTTTGGGCCGAACTGGCCGAGGAACACGGCAAGCCTGCCGGTTTGCTGAACTTTGACGTGGGCAGCAATAATCAGGCCGACCGGCGCATGAAGGTCTTGCTGCTGTCTACGGACGCGGAGCTGGCCGCGCGTCTGGGTGCCGCATTAACCTACGGCGTTGCGCGGGTGGACGATGAAAAAGCGGCGGTGGCGTACATCGAGCAGCACGGCGATGTCATCGCACTGGTGCTGGACAGCGGGCTGTGCGCTGGCCCTTTCGAGGACTGGATGCTGGGTCTGCGCACGGCATTGGCCAGTTCCGGCCTGCCGGGCCTGTTTGTGCTGCGTGAGGGTACGCAGGCATTTCAGACTCTACTGGATAACTATGGCGGCCAGCATATCGGCATCGAAGAGGTGCCAACCGATGCGCTGGCGGCGGCGGTAAATCGGTTGCTGCAGGGCATTCACTAAGCGACATGCTGACATACAGGTTACAGCGCACGCCGCAGACTGTAAAATATAGCAAATCGGGCGCTTGGCCTCTATAGCCGTGCGGTGTACGCTATGAATTTTATATCAAATGAATAACGATCCAACGACATATTCAGCAGTTCGATCCGATGATGGCCGCAAGCAACCGGCACTAATTGACCACATCATGGTGTTGGCAATTTATCTGTCACTGGCGGTGCTCACCCAGTCGGTTTTCAAAACGATCACGGTCTGGCCGTCTGCGGGGGTGGCGTTAGCGGCATTTCTCGTGTTTGGCACACGGATATGGCCAAGCATCGCATTGGGCACACACTTGGCGGTGCTGGCCTATTTTCTGGAGACGGCCCAGCCCCTGTTTTCACTTGCCAACCTGGCGATCAATCTGGCCACGGTCGTGGGCAACACCCTGGCGGCAGCTATTGCGCTGCGGATATGCGGTCGCGTCGACCAGCACAAGGATTCTTTTACCCAATTTGACTGGGTTGCCTCCCGATTCCTGGTAGCCATCTTCGTTTTTGGTTTGCTTTCCGCACTACCCGGAGTGGGCGTGTATTGGCTGGTGGGTCAACCCTGGTCGATCGGGTATCTTACGGGCATCATGAGTTGGGTCATCAGCGATAGCGTCGGTGCCCTCGTTATAACGCCATTGCTGGTCAAGCTCTGGGTGAGCGGCATTACAGCGTTTCACTGGCAGCGGTTGAAGGTCTATCTGCCAATCTCCCTTGGTTTGTTTGCCATGCTGTGGTTCATCTTCGGGCCGGGGCAAGCACAGTTGTCGTTGTTTTTCCGGCAACCCTCGTTTATCCTGATTCCTCTGGTCTTTGTTGCCGTGACCTGCGGTCAGACGTTCACCTTTTTGTTATTGGCGCTGACATTTTTTGCGGTATGGGTTGGCACCAGTAGCGGCTACGGCCCCTTCATCTCTTCGATTGACGCCATAACCCATGCCTCGATGCAGGCGTTTATCGGTTTTTCGGCCATTGTCATCCTGCTGTTGCAGGCTTTGGTAGCGGGGCAAAAAAACTTGCGCGCGCGATGGGCTGAAGACCTGCGACAGCACAATCTGCAATTGGAGCAGGTGAATGCCAGCCTGGAAGCAACCGTGCAAGAGCGTACCCAAGACCTTTCGCAGGCGCTCGAATTCAGCGAGACTATTTTGCTGGACTCACCGCTGGCGATGGGGGTCTATGCTGCCAATGGGCAATGTGTGCGTGCCAACTCGGCCTATGCCACACTGGTTGGCGCAACGCCGCAAGCCTTGTTGGCGCAGAACTTTCATGGCATCGATGCGTGGGAAAAATCAGGCATGCTCACAGATTGCCGCACTGCCTTGGCGCATAAGACCCCGGCACAGGGGGAGATTCATGTTGTCACGTCATTTGGTAAAACGGTATGGGTTGAGTACCGCAGCATCCCAACCCACCTCAAAGGTGAAGACCATCTGCTGATTCAGTTTGTGGATTTAACGCAGCGCAAACGCATGGAAGAGGAACTGCGCCACATCGCTTTCCATGATGCGCTGACACACTTGCCAAACCGGCGTCTCCTGCTGGATCGTCTGAAGCAGGCATTGCGTTCAGCCAAGCGCCAGAACACCCTTGGTGCCGTGCTGTTTCTCGATCTGAACAAATTCAAACAGTTAAACGACACACACGGGCACGATGTCGGCGACAAATTGCTGGTTGAAGTTGCCCTGCGTTTACAAGGGGTGGTGCGCGATTGCGATACCGTGGCCCGACTGGGTGGCGATGAGTTTGTGGTGGTGCTGGAAGGATTGGGGGCCGAAGCGACTGAACACGCCAGCGCCGTCACACACAAGATTCTGGAAGCCTTGAGCGCAGAGTATGTTCTCGGTGATGTCCGGCATCATGGTTCAGCCAGCATTGGTTTGAAGCTGTTCAGTGGCGCGGATGACGACCCCGATCAGATTATCAAAGAAGCCGATGCTGCCATGTATGAAGCCAAAAAGCGCGAGAGTTGACGTAGGTGAAACCAAGCGTGATCTTGTCAGCGACGAAACGTTTAAATTTGCACCCGTGTTCCCAGTTCGATCACACAATTGTTGGGCAGACGAAAATATCCGGCCACGCTGCCTGCGTTGCGGGACATGAGTGCAAACAAGGACTCACGCCAGCGCGCCATACCGTCTCTACCGTTCCCCTTGGTCGGGACGACGATTTCCCGGCTCAAAAAGTACGAGGTTTCAAACAGGTTGATCGGCAGCCCCTGGGCCTTGCACAGTTCCAGGGCTTTTGGAATGTCCGGTGTATTTTTGAAACCATAGTTCACCTGAACGCGCCAGAATCCTGCTACCAATGGTTCCACCTCCACCCGTTCGGCAAAGGGAATCCAAGGTACAGTGTGAAAAACCACCGTCAAAATGACATTGCGCTCATGCAATACCTGGTTGTGCTTCAAATTGTGCAGCAACGCCTGCGGTACGGTGCCGGGGTTGGCAACGGCGTACACCGCCGTTCTGGCAACCCGGTGTACGGTGTCCGCCGACAACGCAGTCACAAACGGCACGAGCTCTGGATCGTTACGGCGAATGCTGTCAATCAACAGCGTGCGACCACGCCGCCAGGTTGCCATAACCACAAAAATGGCTCCGCCCAGCACCAGCGGGAACCAGCCGCCTTGAAAAAACTTGACAGCGCAGGATGCCACCAATACCAGGTCCAGCACCAGGAAGACACTGGTGGCGGCAAGAGCCAGCGGCAACGGGTAATGCCATCCATACCGGATGACGAAATACGTCAGCAGCGTCGTAATCAGCATGGTCACGGTGACGGCAATGCCGTAGGCCGATGCCATGGCCGATGAACTGCCGAAACCGAACACCGCCAGCAAGACGGCCGCCAGCAGCAGCCGGTTGACCTCTGGCATATAGATTTGTCCGATCTCCCTGGCAGAGGTGTAATGCACCTGCATGCGTGGTAGCAAACCGAGTTGCACGGCCTGCCGGGTCATTGAATAGGCACCCGAAATCACGGCTTGCGACGCGATAACGGTTGCCACTGTGGCCAGGACCACTGCTGGAATGAGCCAAGCTTTGGGGAACATGTGGAAAAACGGATTTTCCAGCGCTGCCGGGTCGCGCATCAGCAGTGCTCCTTGCCCCAGGTACTGGAGGGCCAATGACGGCAGAACCAGCGCACCCCAGGCATATTGAATGGGTCGTTTGCCAAAGTGCCCCATGTCTGCATACAACGCCTCGGCGCCGGTGAAGGCCAGCACGATAGCCCCCACGGCGACAAACAGGTGCCAACCCTGGTTGCTGAGGAATCGCAAGGCATGCAAGGGGTTGAGCGCCGCCAGAATGGCCGGCTGTTGTGCGATTTCAGCCACTCCGGTGGCAGCCAGAACCAAAAACCAGACGACGATCACCGGGCCAAACAGCTTGCCGACCACACTGGTGCCGTAGCGCTGCATCGCAAACAGCCCAATCAATACCCCGGCGCAAATCGGTAACACATAGGGTTTGAAGGCAGGTGTTGCGACCTCCAACCCCTCGACCGCACTGAGCACCGAAATAGCCGGAGTGATCACACTATCCCCATAGAACAGCGCCGCTCCAAAGACGCCAACGAGCAGCAGCATCACGTGGCGTCGCTGTGACTCTCCTACTGCCTTGAGCGCCAAGGCCGTCAGCGCCATGATGCCGCCCTCGCCATTGTTATCCGCGCGCAGGATCAGCAGAACGTATTTCAGGGTGACCACCATCATCAGCCCCCAGAAAATCACGGAGACGGCCCCCACAAGATGCTCGGCATCCGCCGTGATGCCTGTTGCCGGACTGAAAATCTCCTTCATGGTGTACAGCGGGCTGGTGCCAATGTCACCGTACACCACGCCCAAGGCGCCCAGCATGAGCGCCGCATGTTTTTCCCGACTGGTCGAAGCATTCTCCATGGCAATTCCCTGGCATTGAACAGACGGCTACTATCGAGCACCGCGCATCAGGAACGCATAAGTACGGGTTTGCGGATGGCTTTCAAACCGTTGCCAGACGGTAACCGATACCGGTTTCCGTCAGCAGATGGCGGGGCTCCGCCGGGTCCACCTCGATCTTGGCACGCAACTGGCCCATGTAGAGGCGCAGGTAGTGGGTATGCTCGGTAAATTCTGCGCCCCAGACATCGGTCAACAATTGCCGATGCGTCACCACCCGGCCTGCGTTGCGTACCAGACATGCCAGCAATTTGAACTCGGTGGGCGTCAGGTGCAGGATTTGATTGCGACTTTGCACCAGACGCTCTGTCAAATCAATCCGCAAGTCGTCCAGTTCATGCAGCGTGACTGCCGCCGCAAGCGTTGTGCCCCGGTGCCGTAGCGCTACCCGGATACGCGCCAACAGTTCCCCTACGCTAAACGGTTTGGTCAGGTAATCATCGGCTCCGGCGTCCAACAACTGAATCTTCTGCGCCTCCTGATGCCGGGCTGATACGACGAGTATGGGCAAATTGTGGCGCTTGCGCACGGCTTGCACCAACACCATGCCGTCGCCATCGGGCAGCCCCAGGTCCAGCACCAGGATGTCTGGAAGGTCATGCTGTAGCAACGCACCTGCTTCGCTGACCGACACCGCAGTCTGGACTGAAAAGCCTTCCACCGCCAGAGAAGACTGCATCATGGAGCGGATTTCGCGGTCATCCTCGACCACCAGAACGCGCAAAGTCATGGTATCTCCTTCACCTGCGTGGGTTGTTCAGGGTCTACGGCCAAGGAAAGCACAAAACTGCTTCCGCCCAGGCTGCGCGGGCGCAGCATCAGGCTGCCGCCGTGCGCTTTGGCGATGGCGCGGCACACCGCCAGGCCCAGCCCGACGCCACGCTGACCCGATTGGTCCGTGCGGGAATACGGCTCGAAAATGGCTGCGCGTTCCGACTCCGGGATACCCGGACCCCGATCTTTCACATACACCTGCATGGTGTCCTTGGTCTGCACTACTTCCAGTTCGATGGTGTCGCTGCTGTATTTCAGTGCGTTATCGAGCAAATTGCCGATCAGTTGGGCCAGCAAAACCGGGTCTCCCCGAATCAAGGGCAAACCAGCCGGAACCCTGGATTTGATGCGCCGGGCCGGATCGCGTTGGCGCACACGCGCCAGGACGGCGCCAACGATTTCTTCCATGGACTCCCAGCCGTGTTGAATATCCAGAGGAGCATTGGTCAAGCGCACCAGTTGCAGCGTGTTTTCTGTCACGACCGACAGGTAATTGGCTTCGCTGATGATGCTGCCCAGCAAACGCTGCTTTTCAACCGGGTCGAGCTTTTCTCCTTGTGTTTGCAACGCGGATGCCGCTCCGACCACCGCCGCCAGCGGCGTGCGAAAGTCGTGCGAAATAGCTGCCAGAAAGGTGCTTTGAATGTGCTGACGCTGCGATTCGTTTTGCGCCGCCAGCATGGACGCCGACAAACGCAAGCGCCACAGTGCCTGCGCCAACAAGGCACACAGGGCTTGCGCATGCTCCCGCCCCTGCACATCGCTTGCCTGTACATTCTGAATGCACACTGCACCGTTCATGTGCTCCTTGTCTCCCAGCGGCAGATACCAGGCATTGAGTCCCGGCCAGCGCCCGGTTCCCGGCCCCAGCACCGCTGCATCCTTCATGCAATGCCGCATGCCGTCTTCCAGCTGAGGGCTTTCCTTGCCGACCCACTCCAGACTGTTGTCCGGCAAACATTGCACCAGGGTGCAAGGCCCCTCGAACGCCAACGCAAGCGCGTCATGTCCCAAGGCCATGACCTCTTGTGCCGAACCGACGCCAGACAATGCGCTGGCCAATTCCTGCAACTGGCGCGCTCGCTGTTCGTTGCGCCGGGCAATGTCGGTCTCGCGCCGTAACGCTGCGGTCAGATGGCTGATGACCAGGGCGACCAGCAACATGGTGAACAGGGCAATCAGATGCTCACGGCTATCGACTTCAAAAGTCCAGCGTGGCGGCACAAAGAAGAAGTTGAACAGGGTGACCGCCGTGATGGCAAATACCACCGAGCTCAGCCAATCCAGGGTATATGCGGCCAGCACCACTGCCAGAACGTACAGCATGGCCTGGCTGGTGAGGGAAACATGGTGATCCAGCAGGAACCCGCCCGCCGTGGCGGTCACCGTCAGGGAGACGAACACCCCAGCTTTGCGCCAGGACTGGCGCACGTCGTGCGAAGCAGAAGCAGTTTTCATGATGGCTTCAGCATACCCACGTTGGCATCAGGATTGCATAAGTCAGGCGGTCCAAACTATCGACTATCGACAGTCGGTATGGTCATAAATTCTTCTTCTATCCCGGTTTGCTCAGGGATAATGAGTTCGGAAAATGATAATTAATGATTTGAGGGGAACGTATGAAACCGAGCTGTTTTACGTTGCAAAGAATTATTCCAAGCGTGGCTCTTGCGATGGTCTTTTCGGGGCCGGTGCTGGCCGAAGAATACTTTGAGCATTACGGACTGTCACCTGCCTCGCCAAGCGTTGATATCGGTGTCCAGCCCCTGGCCTATCCCGATGGTGTGCTTGCTAGCGTGCTGCGTCGTGACGGAATTCTTATAAATGCACTGGCCGAACTCAAGCAACCGTTGAAAACGCATGCTTTCAAACGCGGTGGTGACATGCTCGCGCTGTTGGCCGATCACCGCCTGGAAAGCGCGACTCTCGGTGATATGCCAACCATCCGCGCCGCGTCCACCGGCGACATCTGGATTATTGGACTGGTCGAGCAGTCCCGTGCCGCCATCGTGGCGCAGGGGGTTACCTCAGTTGATGGGCTGGTTGGCAAGCGTATTGGCTATGTCGAGGCATCCACTTCCCATCACACCTTGTTGCAGGGGCTTGCAGCAGCAGGCATTGGCGAAAATCAGATAAAGCTGGTTTCCTTACCGATGAATGAAATGCCAGACGCCCTGGCGCGTGGCGATATAGACGCTTTTTCAGGCTGGGAACCTGCCGTCTCCAATGCCCTGAGTAGCAGCGAGAAGCATCGGATTGTCTTTACCGGCATGAGCATGAGTTGTTTTGTTATTGAGCGGGATTTCGCCAGGCGTTCGCCGCAAGCCGCGCTGCATCTTGTCGCCGGATTGTTGCGTGCCGTTGAGTGGATGCGCCGTTCCCAGCGCAATGTGGAAAAGGCGGTTCGCTGGGCCATGGCCGATACAGAAGCTTTTTCCGGAAAAGCGGAGACCTTGGCGCCTGCGGCAATCGTAGCCATCACCCGACGAAATTTGCTGGACATTGCGTCGGCACCCATCATTGCCCACAGTCCGACGGCCCCCGCACTCAAGGCTGAGTTTGAGTTTCTGAGGAAGTTAGGCAAACTCCCTGCGAATGCGAAGTGGGAAAGCATCGCAACTGCCTTCACTTACAACGGTGTGGCGCAAGTGATGGGCGAATCCAGAAAATTCCAGATCAATACTTTCGATTACCCGCAATAGCACGGGCACACTGCATGAATATTTCCTTTGCAGTGCGCATCGGTGCCTATTTCGCCGGGCTGTTTCTGCTCGCCATCGGAAGCTTGATGGCCCTTTGGTATTTTGGCTTAACGCCGCTGGGTCTGGTCGGAGCCAGCAACCAGATGCAAGCCGAGGCAATTCGCCACCTGGAATATACCGCCGACTATCGACACGCCCTGGTTTCTAGCAACATCAGGGAGCGGCGGAGCGATATTTTGCTCATCGCCGAAGACACGACGATCAGCAAGCCACTGGAAGACGAAAACAAAATCGTTCATCATGAAGAAAAGCAGGGTTTTGACCGATTGATGCGGGCCTATCCGGATCGTTATCTACGCTTGATGATCGTAGACCCCAAAGACGGTCGCATTCGTGCGAGTAGTGATGATGCGGACCTTGGCCTTGTGTTTCAGGATTTTGACCTCATCAGCCGCGCCAGGCAACCGGGCATTACCGAATTAGTCGAACAGGTTGTGCTGCCGGGTGGTGTTCCCACACTGGCGATTGTCCGGCAGATTCGCGCTCTGGATGCCGACGGACATCCCGGCCCCAAGCTGGTTGGCATTTTGATTGCGTTGCTGGATGCGCAACAACTCCTCGGAGAGAATGTTCTGAGCGAATCGCCGACTGCCAGAAGGAATGATACGGCCATGTTTTTTGACTCAACTGGTCGGTTCATCGCGCGTGCGCAAAATTCTGGCACGGACAGTATTGAATTCAAACTAAACCCGCAGGTGGCAAAGAACTTTGAAGGAACGGTGCTGGAAACCGACGCCAAAGGCCAGCAATTGATGGTGGTCTATCGCCATCTACAACTCAGTGGCACACAGGGTTGGCGACTCGTTCATTACTGGAGCAAAGATGAAGCCTTGGATGTTTTGAGGGGACAAGCGCGAATTCTGGGTTTTGTCGGCTTCCTGCTGACACTGGTTTGCCTGGCGTCAATCATCCTGGTAGCCCATCGCCTGACGCGACCGTTGAAATCGCTGATGCTGGTGGCCCAACAATTGGGAAGCGGTGACCTGTCGGTACGAACGCGCATTCTTCCCCAGGAGAGTGCCGAGCTCAAAGCCTTGTCCAGGTCGTTCAATACCATGGCGGACGATATTCAGCAGGCCCATCGGGTGCTCGAAACCAAGGTACAGCAACGTACCGCCGAACTGGCGCAGGAGCGTGACGCGGCGCAACGTTATCTGGATATTGCCGGGGTGACCCTCATAGCGGTTGACAAGCATGGCCGAATCTCCATGATCAATAAGAAGGGCTCTCAACTTTTGGGTAAACCGGAGAGTGAACTACTGGGGGTCGATTGGATCGAAAACTGTATTCCGGCCGAAAAACGACGCGTGATGCGTACGGTTTTTGCGCAGTTGATGACCGGAGAAACGGATTTACTGGACTATTACGAGAGCCAGATCATCAATGCCGACGGGCAGAAACGCCTCGTGGCCTGTAACAGTGTTCTGCTATGTGATGAGCGAGGGGCACCGAACGGAATTTTGACATCAACCGAAGACATCACCGAGCGTAAGCAAGCTGAATCGAAACTTCAACTTGCCGCTGGAGTCTTCAGACATGCCCGTGAAGGCATATTCATCACCAACGCGCATGGCATCATCATGGACGTTAATGAAGCCTTCACCCGCATCACTGGCTACTTGCGCGAGGAAGCCATCGGACAAAACCCGCGCATCCTCAGTTCCGGGCGGCAGGACCGAGCTTTCTATGCCGCCATGTGGGGCGTTTTGACGCAGCGGGGTTACTGGAGTGGTGAAATTTGGAACCGACGCAAAAACGGCGAGGTGTACACGGAGACACTCACCATCAGCGCGGTGCCCGATGCCACAGGTGAAACGCAACACTATGTGGCGCTGTTCTCCGACATCACTGCCATGAAAGAACATCAAAGCCAGTTGGAACACATTGCCCACTTTGATGCACTTACCGACTTGCCCAACCGCGTGCTACTGGCCGACCGTTTGCATCAAGCCATGGCTCAGGCGCAACGGCGCGACCAACAGTTGGCAGTGGTGTACCTGGACCTGGATGGTTTCAAGGCGATTAACGACCATCACGGCCATGAGACCGGCGATCAAGTGCTGATCGCTCTGGCCATTCGGATGAAGCAGGCGGTTCGCGAGAGCGACACACTGGCACGCATTGGCGGCGATGAGTTTGTGGCGGTGCTGATTGACCTGGAAGAACCGTCAGCCAGCGTGACTTTGCTCGACCGGCTGCTGGCAGCGGTCGCACTACCGGTGCAGGTAGGCGACCTGAGCTTGCAGGTTTCAGCCAGCCTGGGCGTCACCTTCTATCCGCAAGCACAAGACATCGATGCCGACCAACTCATGCGCCAAGCCGATCAGGCTATGTACCAGGCCAAGCTGGCGGGTAAAAATCGCTACTACCTTTTTGATGCTGCGCAGGACAGCAACATTCGCGTGCAACACGAAAGTCTGCAGCGTATTCGATTGGCACTGAAGAATAACGAGTTCGTGCTGCACTACCAACCGAAAGTCAACATGCAAAGCGGTCAGGTCGTTGGTGCCGAGGCGCTGATCCGCTGGCAGCATCCAGAAAAAGGGTTGTTGGCACCGGCCACCTTCCTGCCGGTGATCGAGGACCACTCGTTGGCGGTGGATGTGGGCGAGTGGGTGATCGACACCGCACTGACCCAAGTAGAGCTTTGGCAGGCCGCAGGGCTGAATCTTCCGGTGAGTGTCAATATCGGTGCATACCAGTTGCAGCAAAGTGACTTTGTGAGACGCTTGCAATCCATTTTGGACAAGCACCCGCAGGTGCCTGCGGCTTGCATTGAACTGGAGGTGCTGGAGACCAGTGCGCTGGCCGATATGGAGCAGGTGTCGAAGGTGATTGAATATTGCAACCAGATCGGCGTGAAATTTGCGCTGGACGATTTTGGCACCGGCTACTCGTCACTCACCTACCTGAAACGTCTGCGGGTAGCCCTGCTCAAAATCGACCAAAGCTTTGTGCGCGATATGCTCGTAGACCCCGATGATCTGGCCATTTTGCGGGGTGTGATTGGCTTGGCAGCAGCTTTCAAACGCGAAGTGATTGCTGAAGGGGTGGAGACGGTCGCGCATGGCACCGCTCTGCTGCAACTTGGCTGTGAACTGGCCCAAGGCTACGGCATTGCCCGGCCCATGCCGCCAGAGAAATTACCTGCCTGGGTTGCTACCTGGCAACCTGATTCCGCATGGCGCGTGGTCGATGCGGACGGACGGACGTTCGCAAGTGCGCGAACTGGTGGTGGAACTGGTGCAGTAGGTAAGTGACATGCCGGTTGCAGCGCACAAGGTTCCATTTGGTGATGGACAGTGGGCTGTGCTCTGGCCCTTTTGAGGACTGGACCAAAGCGCTCCTGATACAGTAGCTGCTCCCGCTTATCCCATAAGGCTTACAGCCCGATTTGCCATGAAAAAACACCCGACAACGGCCCGTTTTGATGCCTTATGGCGGTTCCTGGCATCGCCTTGACCCGTTTTGAAGGGCAAAATTCAAGGCAAATCTGGCTGTACGCCTTATGTACCAAGCGGTAGTAGCTATGTTTTTTATAGAGAAAGCGCCACAGACAGGGATCACATCCAGCCTGCACGGAAATGACAATGCCTTGCCTGTCCCGCCTTAAGTGGGAAGCCGAGTCAGCTACCAGAAGGTTCATGGATGCAAACCCGGTTACGTCCACTGTTCTTGGCTGTGTACAGGGCGGTATCGGCAGACCCTAGTGGTCCTGGCCACAAGTTCTGCACGAAATTAAGTCAGGCGTTTTCATCGTCGGCATCCACGGTATGCTCGGTGAACCATTTGCGCATTTTGTGATTTGTCCAGGTCCATTCAAACGGATGGGCATAGAGGTCGTTGTACTCAGGGCAAGCAGCATCAATATGCATAATCAGCGCCTCGCGTCAAATCGTGCGTTTTTAATGCCGTGTGACTCGGATCACCGTCCTGAATCAGGATGCTCCCGCATGTTTTGATGACAACTTTGAAACCACTTCACGATTCAATGTAGTGGGCAGCATCTTTACGTTCCGGAAGAGGACGTGCATCTGCCCGCTCTGTACTGACAGAAACAGCAGAACATTTACAGTGCCATGACGGGTTGTGTTCAATAGAATGGGAATGGCGGGACGAATCGGGTTGCGTTCGATGGCTTGATTCGGCATTTCATCGACACGACAAGAAAACCGTTATCAATCAATCTATTAGCATTTGCGTAGCCCAAAACCTGTTCGGCGCGTTGAATTCTTGATCAACGCGTGAGGTTTTCCAGTCGGGTGAGATGGTTGCAGGTCAACCTCATGCAAAATGCGTTGTATGGAGCGTGAATGTTCGACACAATCCCATCAATCACCGCTTGACGCCAATTCCTGCTGGTCAGTGGGTAATGTGCAATCCTTTGGCGACGGGTTCCAGACAAGCCAATTCACGATCTGTGCGCACAACAGGAAAATCGGCAGGATGGCCGCTGCGTGGTAATTCTGAAAGACCCCTTCAATCCCCTCATTTTCATAGCGGCGACAGACACGCCACACCGTCGATGGATCGCACTCATCTCATGGATTTCCCGGTCACCATCAGCCACTGCAAGTATCGTGGTGTGTTGCACTTGGAACCATGGCAAACTGGGCTACGAGCAATTCTTGTATGACCAGTACGTCTCGTGGTTTTCTTCCTTGCATAGACAACCCACTATAAAAATTGCACCAATCTGCCATTTTAGTGACCCGCTAATTTCGTGCAGAACTTGTGGCCAGGGCCACTAGCAATGTGTCAAGGTTGCAGGGTTCCCGCAGGGTGGCGACTCCGATTGAAACGCTAAAACGCAGTGGCAGGCCTTTTTCCAGTGGTACGCGCGCAGCGTTAACGGCTAGGCGTAGCCGCTCGGCAACTTCGGCAGACTGGGTAATGCCGGTTTGCGGCAGAATGATGGCGAATTCTTCCCCGCCAATGCGACCAACGCAGTCAATGTCGCGCAGGGCGGCGCGGCAAATATCCCCCAGTTTTTGTATCACCAAGTCACCGGTATGGTGGCCGTGGGTGTCGTTTACGTTTTTGAAGTGGTCAATGTCCAGCATCAGTGCCGACAACTCGCCCCCATAGCGCAGCGTGCGTGACAACTCCTGTTCGGCCACTTCCATGAAATGTCGGCGATTGGCAAGGCCCGTGAGCACGTCGGTACGCGCCAACTTCTCCAGCGCCATTTCAACCTTCTTGCGTTCTGTGACGTCACGGGTTACGCCTAAAACCGTGAGGGGTTCACCCGCTTCATCCAGTACCCAGGTCGTTACCACTTCAGTTGGAATGATGTGGCCATCGCGGTGCGGTTGCTCAATTTGGACCACATTGGTCAGATTGGTACGTTCGCCGGTCGAGATTCTCGCCATCATTTTCGAGACGGATTCATTCATTTTCACCACGGACTCAGGGGTGAGCGCGATCTCTATGGGTTGCGCCATAACCTCTTCCGGGGTAAAGCCGCGCAAACGCTCGACAGATGGACTCACGTAGGTAAAGCGTCGCTTGCGAAAATCCGCCGTCCAGATCACATCGTGGCTATAGTCCGCCAGCAAACGGTAGCGTGCTTCACTCTGGCGCATTTTTTCTTCGGCTTTTTTATGTTCCGTAATATCGCGCACGACGGCCAATACCGCGTTGACGTCCTTATTTTCACCCCGCAACGGGGTACTGTGGGATTCAACCCAGCGTTGGTTTCCACGTTTTCCAAGTACACGGAATTCGAATATGGCACGTGCCCCGTCCAGTACCTGTTGGAAATGCTGGGCGTATGCGTCTTTGTCTTCGGCTTGAATGAAACTGACGAACCCTGGTGTACGCACCTCGTCAATGTTTGCTACCTCCAGCAATTTCAGACCCGCCTTGTTGATTTGAACCAGATTTCCGTCGGCGGAGAGAACCATGACGCATTCGGGTTCGTTTTCCAGAATCGTATTGAGGAATTTTTTTTGTTCGTTCAATACCCGTTCACGATGTACCGAGTTTGAGACATCGAAAATTTCAATCAGACAATACGCAGCCGTCTTGTCATGCGACAAAGCACTGACATTGATTTTCTGCGGAATACGCAGCCTGGTTTTGCTGGACGTATCGTTGATAAAGAGGGGGAAGGGCGAGCGGTTCAGGGATTGTGACAAGACCGACGATAAACCGTCCTGAAGTGCCACACCAATGGCCGAGCACAGGCGGCTATCTATCAACTCGGGAAAGAGGTCGGTCAAGCGCTGACCCAGTGCCGCTTGTGCAGAGACACCGGAAGTGCCCTCCAGCCATGCACTCCATAGAACGACGCGCCCATCGCGGTCCAGTACCACCAGACCCACACTGATTGTGTGCAACAAGGCGGCGATCAAAGGATCATTCGCTACTTTGTCCATTCTCAAGCCTGGCTCAGAAAGGCATCAACCATTGCTATTAAACCGGCGACGGACGGAATGTTCATTAAAAACGCAAGATACCCATGAATGCTTTGCCGGGTGATGAGGAAATCGATATGAACAAACAACACCATCTCATCGCTAGAAGGGGGGGGATTGCTGCACAAAATTTGCTGGCTGCTGCCCATGCGGAATACTGGCAATGAAGACGAAAATTTCTGGCCAGAAATGTTGGCAATGGTGCTGATGCAGGCATTGAGGATGATGTTGCCAACTTCACTCATAGCCTCTTGTTCGAGATCGGACAACTCGGACAGCGGGTAATCGCCGCCGAGCATCATGCGCACAATTTCCAGGCTTTTTTCCTCGGGAAACATCAGTATGGCTTCGGTACTGAAGGGGCCATTAAATTTTTGTGACACGCTGGAGACGCGCTCATCGCCAGACTGTCCCAAATTTTTAGCTGCATCACCCAAAGTCAGGAATTCAAAGCGCGGAACCATCAGGGTGATTTCGTTATGCACAATCCTTCCCATGGCGGCGGCGGCTCGTCCGATACTGATATTAAAAATTTCGGTGAGCGCGTCGCGCTGCAGTTCGGTTAGGGCGATCATGTTTATTGGTCCATGAATGCCTTCAGTTTGGCAAAGGATTCGGGCGTGACGGGTTTTTCCACAAAGCCGTGGCCCATTATTCCGGCCTTGGATTTTGAGCTGTCCTGAATATTGCCGGTCAGGAAGGCAATTTTGGTTTGTGGAGCGATGGCTGAAATTTTTTCGGCAGTTTCAAAACCATCCATGCCAGGCATATTGACATCCAGAATAACCAGGTTGGGAGCTATTTCCGCTATTTTTGTCAAGGCATCGTCGCCGTTTTTGGCTTCGGTGATTGTCCAGTCTGGACAATACTGTTTAATAAAACCTCGAACCATCATGCGCGACACCATGCTGTCATCTACGATCAATACCGATATGGGTGTGCCCATTCATTTCTCCTTTTGGACTTGCGAAACTTGTGAATAAAGATGTTACTGTACGGCAGAATCTTGGCTGATTGGCTGCAAGAAACGGTTGATGGTTTGCACCAGCCCTGCAACCGATTGAATACTCATCATGAAAGCCAGGTAGCCGGTAATCTGGTGCTGCATGATGTTGAAATCGATATACACAAACAAGACACCCTCGTCACTGGTACTGGTTGCCGCTTTGAGAATGTCCATGGATGATCCTCTGCGAAAAATGGGCAAGGTCGAGGAAAAATGTTCTCCTGCAATGTTGGCAATGGTGGCAACGCAGGCATTGATGATGATGTTGCCAATCTCACTCATGGCTTCTTGTTCAAGTTCAGAAAGCTCGGACAAACTATATGAATCGTTGTCCAGCATCATGTGCACGATTTCCAGACTGCGTTCTTCGGGAAACATCAGGATGATATCGGCGGCAAACAAGCCTTCAAAGCGTTGAGAGACGCCGCAAATATGGTGCTTTGCCATTCCATTCAATTGCTCTGCGGCGGCAGTGAGCGAAAGAAATTTGTAAGACGGCACACGCATGATGATTTCCGCCTTGACGAGTTTCCCTAGCGCAGCGGCCGCACGTCCCAGACTGATGTTGAATATCTCGATTAGTGCATCGTGCTGGATAGTGGTAAGGGGTGGCATGATTAACTCTTTCAAAATCCGTCATCGATGCGGTGGTTCACGTTTCTGAGACGATCATCCGGGCAATGCCCAGGGGATCAAGCACATGGCACGCAGCTCCCAGGCGAATGGCTTCGCCAGGCATGCCGTGCACCACCGAACTGTCAGCAGTTTGGGCAATGGTTAGCGCACCCGCATCGCGCATCAGTTTTAATCCATCTGCCCCATCACGGCCCATGCCAGTGAGTACCACACCGATGGCATCCGCTCCAAACCCTTTGGCAACCGAGCGTAACAAACGTGATCCCGCCGGTTTGACACCATGTTCGAGTGGGCCAGATGCTAACAGCACGCGCAGGCCACGAGACACTTCCAGATGAAAACCATCGGGTGCGATATACACCTGGCCTGCGTACAGGGTTTCTCCATCTATAGCGATGCTGATGGGCAGACTGCAGGTTTTGCCCAACCAGTCTGCCAAACCCCGTTCAAAGCCTGGGGTGATATGTTGCACCACCACAACCGGCACCGATAACAGTCGGGGCAGATTCTGGAAAATGGTTTGTAGCATCTGCGGGCCACCTGTGGAGGCTGCGATGGCTACGATTCTGACATTGCGGTTTGTTTTGGAAGCAAAGTTTGCGGCGGAAGTCACGGTATTGTTCGGTGAACCTGCACTGCTGCGGCGAATCACCTTGACACCTGCCATGGCTTTGAAGGTTGCAATAAAGTCCCGGACTGCCCTGGCATATCCTGGGCTGGTGGGGCCCGGTGGCTTAGCGACGAAGGTGAGGGCGCCGGCTTCAAGTGCTTTAAAGGACAGTGCCACCTGGCCCTGATCGGTATCCGAACTGACAATGACAACGGGCAAGGGGTTATTCGCCATGATGGTGCGCGTGGCAGAGTAACCGTCGCCGCCTGGCATGTTGACATCCATACAAATAATATCCGGCCGCAGGCTTTGCGCCATGCTGACGGCTTCGGTGCCGCTTTTGGCCACGCCTACTACGCGAAATTCCGGATCGCTGACTAGCAATGCCCCCAGGTACTGGGCGGCAAAGGGGGAATCGTCAGCAATCAGAACCTGGATCATGCGGCGCGTCTCAATCTTTCAAATCAATTTGGAGATGATGGCCAGCAGATTGCCCTGGTCAAAGCTGGATTTGACAATGTAGGCATCCGCGCCAGCTTCGATGCCTTTTTGTTTGTCTGCAGCGGATTCCAGGCTGGTGACCAGCACCACCGGGATACGATTCAGGCGTGCATCGGCACGAATGCGCGCGGTCAGTTCAAAGCCATCCACATTGGGCATTTCCACATCGCTGCTGACCAGATCAAACGCTTCGGCCTGCAGCATGGCCATGGCATTGGCGCCATCTGAGGCCGTGGCGACCACATAGCCGTAGGATTCGAGCACATTTTTTAGCAGGGTGCGCGAAGTGATGGAATCGTCCACTACCAGCACGCGGCGCGCCACGTTCTCTGCAGCGCTGGCTTCGGCGCTGATGCGTATGGGCTGGTTTGCATGGCTGCCTCCGGACGAAAACAGCAAATCCATGACATTGAGGATCGGAACCACGGTGCCATTGCCCAGCACGGTTGCGCCGGAAATATTGCGCACCCGCACCAGTTGCGAACCCAAACCCTTGACCAGCATGTCGTCTTCGCCGATCACCTTGTCCAGCTCAAACGCGACACATTCCACCCCGCTGCCAAGGACGATGATGGTGCGCTTGCCAGCAATCCCGGATGCATGGGTTGGAATTCCCAAAATCGCCGCCAAAGATACCAGTGGGATGGTTTGTCCATCCACCACCACGGTTTCCCGGTTGCCCACGGTCTTGATGTCGGATTCGGCTACCAGGCCCACCTTGCGTACACCCATGGTGGGCAGGGCAAAGAAACGATCCCCGACTTGTACCTGGATGCCGCGAAAACTTGCCAAAGCCGTGGGAATGACGAGTTCAAAACGTGAACCAGCGCCCGTCTGGCTGTCAACCTGGATGCTGCCACCCAGGTTTTCGACCTGCTCGGCCACAATCGCCATGCCCAAACCGCGCCCTGAAATGGTGGTAACTGTGGCAGCGGACGAAACTCCGGAGCGAAAGATCAGCGACTTGGCCTCCTCATCCCCCATCTTTTGGGCATCTTCTGCACTGATGATGCCTTCGCGGGTGGCTGATGCGATGACCCTGGCCGTATCAATGCCGCGCCCGTCATCGCGCACCAGAATTTTCACTTTGCCATTGCCAATGCTGCTGACATTGATATCAATATGCGCCTGCGCAGGCTTGCCAACTGCATTGCGTTCAGCGGGAACCTCTACGCCGTGGTCAATGCAGTTGCGCACCAGATGAATCAGTGGACTCTTGAGACTTTGCAGGATACGGCGATCAAGCTCCAGGGTTTCCCCAGTGAGTCGCAACACGACTTCCTTATGCTGCTCCCGTGCCAGGTCATGAACCAGGCGCGACAAACCCTCGGTGATCGAGGAAAAGGGAAACATCAACAGCGCTTTGGTGCTGTTGATGAACGATTCAATTTTTCCGGCGGCAAGGCGGGCATCTTCTTCGCTGCTGTGCCTGAGGAGTCCCACCTGCTTGGCAAGCTGTCCCAAGGAACGGTCGAGTTCGTGTTGCGCCTCCTTACCCGATACCATGCTGAGCGCATGGTCGTGGCGGATTTGCGCAACGCAGGAGCTGATTTCCTTGAGTCGCACCACATGCTGACGCAGTGTGAGCTTGAGTGCAATCATCTCCTCGGCCTGCAGCAGCAATTCGTCCAGTCGGGCGGCCGGAATTCTGACGGTTTCTACCGGGCCAGCACGCACCTGCGGGTCGGCAGCAGACGGGACCGATGGTTCCTGCGCTTCATCAGGCACTACGGCTGGTGTGGCCGGGGGAGTATCTTCTTGTGTCCGGGTGGAGCCCAACAGGGCTTCGAGCCGGTGGCACAATCCCTTCGCGGCAGATTGCAGCGACTCCGAGGGAGCCTGTGGAGTGCTGGATGCGAGTATTTTCTCAACAATGTCTGTCGTATCGATGGACAGATCCACCAAGGCTTTACCAAATGGCAAGTTGCCATGCCGTGCTGCTGACAAACAGTTTTCCAGCGACTGGCAGAGTGTTTCGATGAGCGTGAAATTGACGATGCGTGCACCGCCTTTCAAGCTGTGGGCCGCGCGAAAAGCTGTCTCCACCAAGGTTTGGGTACGCGCGGCATCGCTGTTGTGCTCCAACTCCAGCACACTGGTCGAAATGGCAGACAAAAGTTCACGTGCTTCGACCAGGAAACCCTCTACCAGTCGCGCGTGCAACGCCTGTTCCCATTGCTCCATCAGTTCACCTTGAAGCGCTCGACCAGATGCCACAGCCGTCGGCCCATCTCGTTGAGCGAACCGGTGGCGGTTTCAGCCTGGCGCGTGCTGGTCACAATCTGTTGGCTGGCCTTGAGGATGTTGTCCATGGCCAGCGCCACCTGGTTCAGGCCAACCACTTGTTCGTTGGTCGAGGCCAGAATTTGCGCAGCCGCCTGTACCGTGGCGGATGCACCCTGTTCGATGGTGCTGATGGAGCGTTCGGTTTCTGACGATTGCTTGACGCTGATTTCCACCGTTTTTCCACCCTGTTCGGTGGCCATGACAGCGGAACTGATGGCTTTTTGAATTTCGTTGAGAATGCGCTTGACCTGTTCGGTTGCGTCCTTGGACTGATCAGCCAGGCTGCGTACCTCTTGTGCCACCACGGCAAAGCCCTTGCCGTGTTCACCGGCCTTGGCCGCTTCGATGGAGGCATTGACCGCCAGCAGATTCGACTGGCCAGCCAGGTCGTTGACCGAGGTAATGATTTCGCCGATGGCCATGCTTTGCTCCGAGAGCTTGACGATGCTGCTGGCAATAAAGTCCACCTGCTGGCGGATTTTGCTCATGCCGTTGATCGTCTCGGCCACGTTGGTGCGACCGCTTTCTGTCAGGTTGGCATTCTCGCGGGCGCGCTCGGATACAAAGGCTGATTTTTGATTCACCTGCTGTGCCGTCACCTTGATTTCTTCGATGGTGGTGCCCGTCTCGTTTACGGCGGCGGCGGTTTCAGCCGAGCTGGTGGCCAGTTGCGTAGACAGCGCTGCAATCTGGGCCGAGGCACCACTGATTTCCTTGGAGGATTCCTGGATTTCCTTAACCATGCCACGCAAATTGTTCACCATGGCAGTAAACGCATTGCCCAGCACATCACGCTCGGATACCGGTGTGCAATTGATCGACAAGTCCCTCTCCGCCAAGGCTTGTGCAATGCGCGACATGCCCATCAGGTAGTTATTCATGCCTTCAAACGAGCGATAGAGGATGCCAATTTCATCGCTGCGCGCCGTTTTCTGCAAGCGCATGGACAAGTCACCACCGGCAATATTTTCAGCGACCAAGGTTAGGTCTTGCAGGGGTTGTGCAATGCTACGGGTCATGAAATAGCCACCCAGAACGATAAACAGGATAGCCACCGGAATGCCATAGAGAACGATATTGTCTAGGGATTTGTTGCTATCGTTGAGGGCCTGGGTGCGTTGCTTGAGCAAATCCTCTTCCACTTCAATGATTGCATTGGCAGCCCTGATGAACTCTTTGGTTGTGCTGATAACCTTGTCGCCACTGCCAAGAATCTCCTGGACTCCGGCAAGCCCCTTGCTCTGAAACGCCCGCTCGACGCGGTTAAAAAAGTCAATACGCAAATTGATAGCAGCCTCCTGGGCTTCCATCATGCGTATCGCTTTCTCATTCTTGATGAGTTTCTTGAGTTCATCCATGCCGCGCTGGAGGTGTCGCACATTTTCATGGTTGAGGTTGAGAAATTCGGTATTGCCGGTAACAAAGTAACCGCGCATGTTGTCACCGGCCAAAAAGAGATCCTTGCTGACTTCCTGCTGTGTTTCGATAACCTGCATGGTGTGGCGTACCAGCTCGGCGTTTTCCTCCGAGGCAACCGTGTTCTGGTGGGCAATAAAACCCAAAGCCGCTATGGCGGCAACCACGCACGCAAACAACGCGCTCATTTTTTTGCTAATCGACCAGTTCATGCTTTCAGTTTCCTTTCAATTTTGCTTGTATCAGCTGACTTCTTCTTGCACGCGCAATAGCGGATCGTGCAAGAGCTGCTGTGCATCCAGAATGATCATCCGTTCGGTAGTCACACCACGTACATACTTGTGGTGTTGGTGGTCGAGCATGGGCGCATGCTGCTGAATGCAGGACAGTGGGATATGGGAAACGCCATCAATTGCATCGATCAAGACCCCGAATTCCATGTCATTGTCGCTGAGAACGATGACCTGGGTGCTTTCGGTGATGGAAGCACCAGGCAGTCCAAAAACCTGGCGCAAATCGAGCAGCGAAATAATCCAGCCGCGCAGGTTCAGGATTCCGGCAATAAAGGGCGGAACGCACGGCAAGGGGGTGTATTCGCGCAGCCGCACGATCTCACGAATCATGCGCGACTCAAAAGCGTATTGTTCCCGGCCCAGGTGAAAAGACGTGACTTCCAGATACGCTTCTTCTGTCGCAAGGGACGTGTTTTCCTTGGCCAGAGCCAGGGCACGTTCGTGCAGAATGCGTTGGTGATTGGCAGAGTCGTTCATAGTTTGTTGTTTACGGTTTATTCCTCTGGCGCGCTAGAACGGTTTTTAAATGACCGGCGGTCATGTTACCCGATTCGGGTAGTAATACAGTGTCCGCCAGGCCGTTAAGCATACGGGCGGCAATATCGAAATTTCGCTGTGCATCCTGCAACCGACCCAGGCGTTGTTCCACTGTACCCAGGGTATAGCGCGCAATGATGCAGCTTTGATCCACATAAAGCGCTTTGCGCAAAGCCTCGCTGGCTTTTCCAAGTTCGCCTAGTTCCTGCAGGATCGCCGCGTGCAAGTGGTAGCCGGAAACGCTCAAGGAGTTGGTACCAAGCCCGATTTCGCAGGCCGCCAGTGCGTCCGTCAAACGTCCCTGATTGGCCAAACGCCGGGCATCGGCAAAATGGTCGGTTGTTTGCGCATTCGGTTGGGGGAGGGGGGGGAGTGATTTTGTGCGTGGAGCTAATTGGCCAGAAGTGGCGCTCACTGCAGGGCGTGAGGATGTCGGCACCGTGGTTGCGCTCGCCGCAGCGTGCGGGATCGGTTGCTTGATCGGTTGCCTTTTGCGGTAGATGAAAACACCCCTGGCTGGCACCGTCTCAAAGCCGGATGCGAACAATTCGGAGCATTCGGTCTGGCTTACCACCAGCCAACCGGGTGGTCGAAGCGCTTGATGGAAGCCGTTGGCGATGCTGGCAATCACGTCCGGGGTGAAGTACATCAACACGTTGCGACAAAAAATGATGTCCAGATCACTGGTGCCGTTAGCGGGCGACGGGTGGCTATTGGCGGCCAGATTCAGCGACCGGAATTCGACCATATTACGGATTTCATCGACTACCTGAAAACTCCCGTCATCGCAGGGGCGAAAGTAGCGATTTTTGTAACTCTGTGTCAGGGTGCGAAAGGACCATTCGGTGTATTTCGCCTGCCGTGCCTTGGCCAAAAAAGTCTTGTTGATGTCGGTGGCCAGAATGGAGAACTGCCGTGGGTTCACGTTGGCAAAGCGGGTACGCAAGAACATGGCTATTGAATACGCTTCTTCGCCACTGGCGCAACCGGCGCACCAGATACGCACGGGGGTCTGGCCACTAGCCAAAAGCCCCGGCAAGGCGACTTCAGCCAGTGCTTCAAAAGCATCTGCCTCGCGGAAAAAATAGGTTTCTCCGATGGTCAAGGTATCTGCAAGCGCATCAAATTCTTTTTCCTGCAAACGTCCGGACAGCAGATTTTCGATCAGCGTTTGCCTGCTGCTGCCGGATCGTTCACTTGCACTGGCAAGTTTTGCGGCCAATTCTGGCAAACGTGGTGTTGCGATATGGATGCCCATTCTGGCCACCAGTGCATCACGTACCTGAATCCAATACGGGTCGTTGTCGGCAATGGCATCTTGCACTTCTGTCACGCAGCAACTCCGTGTGTTGCTGTTGGTTGCGCCATTTTCAGGGCGGTGTTGATGGCAGCGGCATCGCCAGCGCTTAGGCAAGCCTCCAGATCGTGAATCAACACCAGACCTTCGGCCATGCGGGCTACACCCTTGAGATGCGGGAATTCGGGCAAGACGCTGTGCGCCTGGGTCAGGTGCGCCGCATTGATAGTCACCAGTTGATCCACACCTTCGACTATCAGAGCTACTTTACGCTGCCCGCTATCGGCAATGATGAATACGTCGTCGATAGAGAGTGTGCGCTCCACCAAGCCTAGCATGCGCCGGGTGTTGATGACCGGAACAATGGCCCCATGAACGTTGATAACGCCCAGGATATTGGACGTACGGTCCAACTCGGCCACGGTTGTGATTTCGACCGCTCGTGTCACCCGGTCAACATTGGCTAGGGGAATGGCATACATCACCGAGTCAAGGTGATAGATCAACACGGACGTTGGATTCATATCTGTCTAGTGTTTGCTGGGTTGTGGGGTAAAACTGTATGCAATGAAAACCGTGCTCCACGCCCATGGAACGTGCGCAAGAAGCTATTAAAGTTATAGCTAAAGCGCATCGCTGGCAAAATCGGCCAGACGAGAACGTTCGCCGCGCGCCAGCGTGATGTGTCCGCTGTGGGGCCAGCCTTTGAACCGGTCCACGGCGAATGTCAGGCCCGAAGAGCCTTCGGTCAGGTAAGGCGTGTCGATCTGGGCCAGGTTGCCCATGCAGACGATCTTGGTACCAGGTCCTGCGCGGGTGACGAGGGTTTTCATCTGCTTGGGGGTCAGGTTCTGTGCCTCGTCAATGATGACGAATTTGTTGAGAAAGGTGCGTCCGCGCATAAAGTTCATGCTCTTGATCTTGATGCGGCTGCGGATCAGTTCGCTGGTTGCTGCGCGTCCCCATTCACCAGCGCCGGTGTCGGTTTTACTGAGCACTTCCAGGTTATCGTCAAGCGCGCCCATCCAGGGGCCCATCTTTTCTTCTTCGCTACCCGGCAGGAAGCCGATGTCTTCACCGACGCTGACGGTGGCGCGGGTGACGATGATTTCGGTGTAACGGCGGTCATCGAGTACCTGGGTCAGGCTGGCTGCCAGCGCCATCAGGGTTTTGCCGCTGCCGGCTGTGCCGGTCAGGCTGACAAAATCGATTTCCGGATCCAGCAACAGGTTCATGGCAAAGTTTTGCTCCCGGTTGCGTGCGGTAACGCCCCAGACGGCATTCTTCAAGTGGGTGAAATCGCGCAGTGTTTTAATGACCGCCGTGCTTCCCCGTATCTCAGTGACACGTGCATAAAGATTGGGCTCTCCGGGAGATTCAAAATACACAAACTGGTTGATCAGCATGTCGGGAACGATGGTGCCACTGATCCGGTAGAACGTGTGCTGGCCCTGTTGCCAGCTTTCGACGGCTTGTGCGTGGCTAGTCCAGAAATCCGGGGGCAAGGCCAGGGTTCCGGAATACAGCAAATCGCCGTCTTCCAACGCCTTGTCGTTTTGGTAATCGTCGGTTTTCAGCCCCAGCGCACGTGCCTTGATGCGCATGTTGATGTCTTTGGAAACCAGCACTACCTCACGCGGCGTTAAAGCCTGACGCAAAGCCTGTACCACGCCCAAAATCTGGTTGTCGGCCTTGCCCTGGGGCAAGCTGGCGGACAGTGTGTAGTCCAGGGGCTGTGTCTGGAACAAAAGCTTGCCGCGTGCTTCCTTGTTGCCGGTGCTGGCCAGGTCAAAGCCGGTGGCGACATCTGCACCCTGTATGCCAGCCAGTGCATCCAGTGCGCGACTGGTTTGTCGTGCATTGCGGGCGACCTCGGTCATACCCTTTTTGTGCGCATCCAACTCTTCCAGCACAATCATGGGCAGATAAATATCGTGTTCCTCAAAACGAAACAGCGATGTCGGGTCGTGTAGCAGCACATTGGTGTCGAGGACGAAGAGCTTGGTCAGACTTCCAGGCGTCGCCACTTTCACCACAGATGCCGGTTTGGGTTTGCGGGTGGCCGGTTGGTTGGTCGTGACCGCAGCCACCGTTGCCACGGCTACGGTTTTTGTTTCTGTCGGCTCTTGCGGGGAGGGCGCGTGGGCGACGCTGTGAGCGAGCACCGTAAACGCCTTGGCAGGCAAGCGATCAGCTTTTTTGGTGGGGGCGGGTGGTAAAGGCATGGAATTGGGGCCTCCGAAGGTGTTGGCTGCCCGCTGCCCCCTACCTAGCTAGCGGGCAACGTGTCATCAAGCGTGTTTTTTGAGCGATTTGACCGCCATTAGAACATCGTCCACGTGACCTGGAACCTTGAGGCCGCGCCACTCTTCCTTCAAGAGGCCATCGGCCCCTACCAAAAAGGTACTGCGCTCTATGCCCTTTACTTTCTTGCCGTACATGATCTTGTTCTTGACAACACCAAACATGTGGCACATTTTTTCCTCAGTGTCAGCGATCAATTCAAACGGAAGTTCAAGTTTGCCCTTGAATTCGTCGTGCGATTTCATGTTGTCGCGCGAAACACCGAAAACCGTAGCTCCGGCCTTGACAAAATCTTTGTATTTGTCGCGGAACTGCATGGCTTCGGTGGTGCAGCCAGGTGTATTGTCCTTGGGGTAAAAATACAACACTACAGCTTTGCCGACGTGCGTGGTATTGGTGATCTTGACGCCGCCAGTTGCGGTGGCTTCAAATTCCGGCAGAGGTTTGTTAACAACGATAGCCATAGGATACTTTGAGTCTCGTGTTTTAGGGGTTTCAGTCGAAGGAAGTGGGGTAAAACGTGTTATCGTCTTGCGCCCCTAGCTGTGGGGGCGTATTTTACCTTATTCCTATGGGTAGTCACAGCAATCTGATCCTGGATCAGATTCACAACAACAAGGCTGCCACCACCTTGCGCCCTTCGCTGGCCAGAAAGTTGTAGGTGCGGCATGCAGCCTGCGTATCCATGGTTTCCAGTCCGATGCGTTTGGCGTACAGTGCTTGTAGCCACTGTGGTTGCGGAAACTGGATGCGACTTCCGCTGCCGAAAATGACTAATTCGGTGTCCATGGCGGCGAGACGGTCAAAATGGCTGGCCTGCAGATTTTCAAACTTGGCGCACCCCCAGGAAAAACGTTCTCCGGTAGAGCTGACGACCAGGCTGGTGGTGCATTTTTCGCCGTTGATGGCCACCCAGCCGGGGCCATAGGCCGTAACGGACAGGCCTGGGATGGTGTCTGGGCGCAGTTTCATGGTGCTTGGGGAAAGTCTGGGAGAGTTGGGAGAGTTTGCTGCTGGCTGAACTGTGGTCAAATTATAGTTTTCGTCCTGTGACATTGAGCCTTGGAGGGACTTTGAAGACCATTCGCAAATCGGCCAAACTGGCCAACGTCTGTTATGACATCCGTGGACCCATCATGGACCTTGCACGCCAGATGGAGGAAGAGGGCCAGAAAATCATCAAACTCAATATTGGTAATCTGGCACCATTCGGTTTTGATTCCCCCGAGGAAATCCAGCAGGACATGATCCGTAACCTGCCCAATTCTGCTGGATACTCGGACAGCAAAGGTATTTTTGCGGCGCGTAAGGCCGTGATGCACGAAACGCAAAGATTGGGTGTCAAAGGGGTGACGCTCGACGATATTTACCTGGGCAATGGCGCGAGCGAATTGATCGTGATGTCCACCAATGCCCTGTTGGACGTGGGGGATGAATTGCTGCTGCCCGCACCCGACTATCCGCTGTGGACGGCAGCGGCCAGCCTGTCGGGTGGTACACCAGTGCATTACCTGTGCGACGAGTCCAATGGCTGGATGCCCAATCTGGACGATATCCGCGCCAGGATCACGCCAAAGACCAAAGGCATCGTGGTTATCAACCCCAATAACCCGACGGGTGCCTTGTATGCACGTGAATTGTTGCAAGGTATTGTGGATATTGCACGCCAGCATGGGTTGGTCATTTTTGCCGATGAGGTCTATGACAAGGTGCTGTACGACGGCGTTACGCACACGGCAATGGCCTCGTTGAGCGAGGATGTGTTGACGTTGACGTTCAATTCATTGTCCAAGAGCTACCGCTCCTGTGGCTACCGCGCTGGTTGGCTGGTTGTCTCGGGCGACAAGCGTGCAGCGCGTGACTACATCGAGGGGCTGAACATGCTCTCGAACATGCGTTTGTGCTCGAACGTTCCGGGCCAATGGGCCATCCAGACGGCGCTCGGTGGCTACCAGAGCATCAATGAGCTTGTCGGTGAAGGCGGGCGCCTGCGCCGCCAGCGTGACTTGGCGTATGAGTTGATCACCGACCTTCCAGGCGTGAGCTGTGTCAAGCCAAGCGCTGCGCTGTATATGTTTCCACGACTCGATCCGGCCATGTACCCGATTCCGGATGACCAGGAATTCTTTCTGGAAGTGTTGCAGGAAACGCGGGTCATGCTGGTGCAGGGAACGGGCTTCAACTGGCCGACGACGGACCACTTTCGCATCGTTTTTCTGCCACATGAGGACGATCTGCGCGAAGCCATTGGCCGCCTGGCCAGGTTCCTGGAGCTTTACCGCAAGCGCTGCGGCACGTAACGAATTAATTATTAATTTAATAGCTGTACCCGCACGATCCATGGGGTCTACAGCCGTTATTGAAGGAAATTTATGAAACCTATTCAAGCAGGTCTTCTGGGCATCGGCGTGGTGGGTGCCGGAACCTTTCAGGTGCTGGCGCGCAACCAGGAAGAGATTCAGCGCCGCGCCGGTCGTGGCATTGTCATCACGATGGTGGCTGACCTCAATGTGGAGCGCGCCCGCTCGCTGGTGGGGCCGGATGTGGCCGTGGTGAGCGATGCGCGTGCCGTGATTGCCAACCCGGACATTGATATCGTGATCGAGTTGATCGGCGGCTACGGCATTGCCAAAACCCTGGTGCTGGAGGCCATAGCGGCTGGCAAGCATGTGGTCACGGCCAACAAAGCGCTTTTGGCCGTGCATGGCACCGAAATCTTCGCCGCGGCTTCGGCCAAGGGCGTGATGGTGGCGTTTGAAGCTGCGGTGGCCGGTGGCATCCCTATCATCAAGGCGCTGAGAGAGGGGTTGACGGCCAACCGTATCCAGTGGATTGCGGGCATCATCAATGGCACGACCAATTTCATCCTGTCCGAAATGCGGGATAAGGGGCTGGATTTTGGCGTGGTGCTCAAAGAGGCGCAACGTCTGGGCTATGCCGAGGCCGATCCGACCTTCGATATCGAGGGCGTGGATGCTGCGCATAAGGCTACCATCATGTCGGCCATTGCCTTCGGGATTCCGGTGCAGTTCAACAAAGCCTACGTCGAAGGCATCACCAAGCTCGTCGCCAGCGACATCCGCTATGCCGAGCAACTGGGCTACCGTATCAAATTGCTAGGTATCGTCAAGCGTCGCCCGGACGGTATCGAGTTGCGTGTACACCCGTGTCTGGTTCCGGCCAAGCGTTTGATTGCCAACGTAGAAGGCGCCATGAATGCGGTGATGGTGCAAGGCGACGCTGTGGGCACCACGCTGTATTACGGCAAGGGCGCGGGCGCCGAGCCCACCGCCAGCGCGGTGATTGCCGACCTGGTGGATGTGACGCGCTTGCATACGGCGGATGCCGCGCAGCGCGTGCCGCATCTGGCGTTCCAGCCCAACACCTTTGACAAGGCCATGCATTCGCTGCCGGTATTGCCCATGGGCGAAGTCGTCACCAGCTACTACCTGCGGCTGCGCGTAGCGGACGAGGCCGGGGTACTGGCGCGCGTGACCGGCATTCTGGCCGATGCGGGCATCAGCATCGGCGCGGTTTTGCAGCGCGAGGCGGAGGATGTGGCAGGGCAGGGCGCAGAAGGTAGCAGTGCCGTGCCGCAGACCGACCTCATCATCCTGACGCACGATTGCGCCGAAGCCCGCATGGATGGCGCCATCGCACGCATGCAGGAGTTGACCACGGTGCTGCAGCCCATCATCCGCATCCGCAAGGAGGAGTTGGCATGAGGTACACCAGCACCCGTGCCACCACGGCGGCGCAGGGCCGCAAATTCTGCGAAATCCTGCTCGAAGGCTTGGCCCCCGATGGCGGGCTGTACCTGCCCGAATCCTATCCACAGATTGATGACGCCACCCTGAGCCGCTGGCGCACGGTCTACCACAAGCAGGGCTATGCCGAGCTGGCTTTCGAGATTTTGTCGCTGTACATTGACGACATCCCGACTGCGGACTTGCGCGCCTTGTGCGAGAAAACCTACACCGCCGAGGTGTTTGGCACGGGTGAAATCGTGCCGCTGCGCCACCTGGAAGACCCTCCGACGCGCTACGGCCAGGCGCCGCTGTACCTGGAGGGCTTGTCTAATGGCCCGACCCTGGCGTTCAAGGATATGGCCATGCAGCTGCTGGGCAATCTGTTCGAGTACGAACTGGGTCGCCGGGGTGAAGAGCTGAATATCCTGGGTGCGACCAGCGGCGATACCGGCAGCTCGGCCGAATACGCCTTGCGCGGCAAGAAGGGCGTGCGCGTCTTCATGACGAGCCCGTATGGTCGTATGAGCGCCTTTCAGCAAGCGCAGATGTTCAGCCTGATGGATGCCAACATCCACAATATCGCTATCCGGGGGGTGTTCGACGACTGCCAGGATATGGTGAAGGCGGTCAGCAACGACCTGGAATTCAAGCGTCAGTACCGCATCGGCACGGTCAACTCGATCAACTGGGCGCGTTTGCTGGCGCAGGTGGTGTACTACTTTGCTGGCTATATCCAGGCCACCGAGTCCAATAGCCAGAAGGTCAGCTTCACGGTGCCCAGTGGCAATTTTGGCAACATTTGCGCGGGCCACATTGCACGCATGATGGGGCTGCCGATTCACCAACTGGTGTTGGCGACCAATGAAAACGATGTGCTCGACGAGTTTTCCGCACGGGCATCTACCGTGTGCGCGGCGGTGCCGACACGTTTGAGACTTCCAGCCCGTCCATGGACATTTCCAAAGCCAGCAATTTCGAGCGTTTCGTATTTGACCTGCTCGGACGCGATGGCGCGCGTGTGGCCGAACTCTTTGGCACACAACTGGCGCAGCATGGCCAGTTTGACCTGAGCCGTGATGCAGTCTTTGCCGACTGCGCACGTCGCTATGGTTTCGTGAGCGGTAAGAGCACGCACAACGAGCGATTGGCCACGATTCGCGCTACCTGGAGCCAGCACGGTGTGGTGATTGACCCGCACACCGCCGATGGTGTCAAGGTAGCGCAAGAGCACATGACCGCCGGAGTGCCGATGCTGGTGCTGGAAACTGCCTTGCCGGTCAAGTTTTCCGAAACCATTGTCGAAGCCCTGGGGCGCGAGCCCGAGCGCCCGGCCAAATTCGACGGCATCGAAGCCCTGCCCAAGCGTGTGCTGGTGCTGGATTGCGACCTGCAAGCCCTGAAGGACTTGATTGCCCGTGAAGCGGCACCTTCAGCATGAAAATGCGTCAAAACCCCCGTGGAATGTGCGGGGGCAGCTATAAAAAACATAGTTTATAACTTTCGGATGGAGATTGTCATGACGCCAGCACCGCGTTCGCACATGTTGCCACTGTTGCCACTGGACGAGGCGCTGGAGCGGCTGCTTGCCTTTGTGGGCACCCCGCTGGACAGCGAGCCGGTGCGTGTTGGTGATGCCGATGGCCGTGTATTGGCGCAGGATGTGGTGTCTGCCTTGCAGGTGCCACCACAGGACAACAGCGCCATGGACGGCTACGCGCTGCGTTGTGCCGAGGCATTGACGCCAGGCACCGAGTTGCCGGTGTCCCAACGCATTGCAGCCGGTACGAGCGGCACCGTTCTGGAGCCGGGAAGTGCTGCGCGCATCTTTACCGGGGCGCCCATTCCACCCGGAGCCGATGCCGTGGTGATGCAAGAAGACTGTACCGCGCTGGAAGGGGGCTCGGCTGACGATTCCGCGCGCGCGCGTGTGCGGATCAACACCATCCCGAAGCCGGGCCAGAATATCCGCCGTGCGGGAGAGGACGTGGCGCATGGTGCCGTTGTCCTGACAAAGGGTGTGCGTCTGGGGCCAGCGGCGCTGGGTCTGGCGGCCAGCATTGGCATGGACCGTTTGCACGTGGCGCGCCGCCCTCGGGTGGCGTTATTTTCCACGGGGGACGAGCTGGTCATGCCCGGTACAGTCGATCCGGCGCATATGCCACCTGGTGTGATCTACAACTCCAACCGCTTTGTGCTCAATGCCCTGCTGCGCCGCATGGGCTGTGTGGTCAGTGACCTGGGTACGGTACCGGACCAGCGCGCGGCCACGGTGCTTGCATTGCAGGAGGCGGCACATGCCCATGACGTGATTCTGACCAGCGGGGGTGTTTCGGTCGGGGAGGAAGACCACGTAAAACCTGCCGTGCAGACCCTGGGCACGCTGGATTTGTGGCATGTGGCAATCAAACCGGGTAAACCTTTTGCCCATGGCCGCATCAACCAGGCCCATTTCATGGGGCTGCCAGGCAACCCGGTGGCCAGTCTGGTGACGTTTCTCGTACTGGTGCGGCCCTTTTTGCTGCGTTTGCAGGGCGTGCCCCAGGTCAGCGTGCGGCCAGTCGTTGCCCGCGCCAACTTTACCTGGGCCAAGGCCGATAAGCGCCGTGAATTCCTGCGTGTGCGGCATAACCCGGATGGCGGACTGGATTTGTTCCCGAACCAGGGTTCTGGCGTGCTCACCTCCGTCGCCTGGGGTGATGGTCTGGTGGATAACCCCCCTGGACGCACCATTGCACCAGGAGACCCTGTGCACTTCATTTCCTTTGCGGAGTTACTCGCGTGAGAGTTCACATCAAATACTTTGCTTCCATCCGGGAGGCATTGGGCACGGATGGCGAAACCACCGATACCACGGCCACAACCCTGGCTGGATTGCGCGCAGAACTGATAGGGCGTAGTGCAGTCTATGCCCAGACGCTCCAGCCTGGCAAGGCCGTACGCATGGCCTTGAATCAGGTGCTGTGTGATGAAAATGCGCCGTTGCAGGACGGGGCTGAAGTAGCCTTTTTCCCGCCCGTTACGGGAGGATAATTGCCGCGATTCTTATCTTTTAAGAAGGAGTTACGCCCATGAGTCAAGTCGAGGAACTTCAAATACAGATTCGCAATTTACCAACCGAAGATTTCTCAAAGCTCCGGGAGTGGTTTCTTCGGCTTGAAGACGACCTTTGGGATCAACAAATCAGCGCAGATTTCAAGGCCGGAAAATTTAATACACGCATTGAGAAAGCACGGGCAGAGCTCGCCCAAGGCAAGGCCCGTGAATTGTGAAGCACTATGCTTCATCCGATTTTTGGGAGCTGTATCTGGCTCTTCCGGCTGAAATTCAGGAACTGGCTGACAAAAACTATGGATTGCTAAAGGAAAATCCACGGCATCCATCGCTGCAACTGAAACGCATTGAAGAGCTGTGGTCTGTGCGGGTAGGAAAGCATTATCGGGCAATAGGTATTGATGCACCGGATGGAATACAGTGGATATGGATTGGCAGCCACGCTGAATATGACAAATTTATTGACTAGCAATAGCAACTTCTTCCTTGACTACGCGCAGCATTCGTTACCGGCTGATCAGCGGGTGATGACAACCTTTTGGTACAGGCCGCCAAAGTAGGTCTGTTTTTCGATCCGCGAAATCGCAAGGTTTGCAGGCAACCAGTCGGCAATCTCTCCGCGCCACAGGTCCATGGCAAACGGCTCCAGCGTCGTGAGAACGGGTACCATGACGTAGCGGAACGGGTTGGTGAGCGCTGGGCGGTGGTAGTCCACAAACACCAGTTTGCCGCCGGGGCGGGTCACGCGCAGCGCTTCGGCAATGGTTTTCTTGCGCACATCAGCGGGTTGTTCGTGCAGCAAGAAGAAAACCACGACCGAATCGAAGCTGGCATCGGAGAAATGCAGCTCGGTTGAGTCCTGCAGGCGTGCGCTGACGCGCTCCGGGCGGCTCAATTTGGTTTGCAGATTCTTGATCTGGATCGGTGCCACGTCAACCACATCCAGGCTGCCCTTGGGGCCGAGGCGGCGCGCCAGATGTTCGGTGAAGTCCCCGTAGACACAGGCAACCTGCAATGCCTTGCCATGAATCACATCACCCATCTCCTGCAGGGCCGCATCGCGCAGTTTGGCGAAGTTGCCCCACAGAATCAGGTTCACAAGCCACTGGCGTTCAAAAATATGTACTGCACGGGGGTGTAGATAAGCCCACCAATACGTGTTTTCCAGGTACTCAGGAATGCCTGCGGCTGGTTCTGGTACATGAACTGCTTTTGCAATAGCCGTGGGTTGTTTGGGATTCACAAGTGTCCTTGGTGTCCTTGGTCGCAGAGGCCAGAATCATATACTCATATACGCAGCAGGTAGAGTGCAGTCAGTCCGGTGCCGGCAGCGGCTGTCAGATAGACGGCCCATGCAACCAGTGTATCCTGGCGCAGCCCGAAGTCATGCAGTGTGACGCGCAAACGGTGTGCTGCATGCCACAAGAACAGTGTGATGACCCCTAGCAAGCACAGTTTGCCAAACCAGTGGGCGGCAAATGCGTGCAGACCGGCGTAGCTCAATACGGGTGGCACGACCCCAAAAGCCAGCATGACAAACAACAAGGCCAGTACCGGGGCCAGAAAGGCCGCCAGTGTGCCCCCAGCCGCAAACAGGCTCCAGAAAATCGGCTTATTCGACTTGGCCATGGTCAGAGTACCCCCGCAAGAAACAGTACCAACAGGGAAAGCACGATCCACACCGCATAGTGGGCGCCGATGATGTATTTCCCATCCAGAAACTCCTCACCGATTTGTACCGGCAGCGCCTTGGGCGTGACATTGAACCAGCTGGTTGCATTGTGCAGGGCAAATGCCAGTACCAGCACCAGACCGAAAGCGCTTATCGGGCCATGTAAAGCCGCGATGAACGATTCGTAGGCCGCTTGTCCGTGTGAGAGACGCTCCAGTGCACAAACCATCAGCAGTGCAAATGCGCCAATGAAAATGCAGGTCACTTCGCGTGACATGTAGCGCATATAACGCGGATGCCTTAGCCACCAGCCCGTTTTTGAAACCGGGCGCACGTAGGGTTTGCGACTCATTTTGAACCTCCGGGTGATGGTAGTAGGTGTTCCTTGAACCAGTCCAGCGTACTGGCGACCTTGACTTGCTGCAATGCGCCAGCAGGGTCCACCGCCTTGGGGCAGACTTCGGAGCAGGCACCCACAAAGGAGCATTCCCATACGCCTTCGTCGGTGGCGATGACTTCCTGGCGTTCGTCACGTCCGCCATCGCGCGAGTCCTGGTTATAGCGGTGCGCCAGGGTAATGGCGGCCGGGCCAATGAACTTGGGTTGCAGGGCATATTCGGGGCAGGCGGCATAGCACAACATGCAGTTGATGCACATCGAGTATTGCCGGTATTTCATGAGCTGGGCCGGGGTCTGTTTGTACTCGCCCGCTTCGATGGACTTTTTTTCCTTGGGGATGAGGTAAGGTTTTACCCGTTTGAGTTTCTCAATGAAGTCATCGGCCACGGTAACGAGGTCGCGTTCAATGGGAAAGTTGGCCAAAGGCTCGACGCGAATGACGCCCGTATAGTCGCGCAGGAACGCATGGCATGAGAGTTTGGGTTCCCCATTGACCATCATGCCGCAACTGCCACACACAGCCATGTGGCACGACCAACGGTAGGACAGGGTTGGGTCCAGGTTTTCCTTGACGGCGTTGAGCGCATCCAGCACCACCCACTCTTCTTTGCACATGATTTCATAGCGCTGAAAGCGTGGCTCGGTATCCTTTTCCGGGTCGTAGCGCAATACTTCCAGCTGAACCAGTCGTTCTTTCATTTGTGGCCTCCCGAATAGTCCCTGATGCCCGGTTGCGATTTGGTGATGATGACATCCAGATAGTCAACGCGCGGCATGTCCGCGCCCTGGTAGTAGGCCAGACTGTGGCGCAGGAAATTCTTGTCGTCACGCTCCACGTAATCCAGCCGCTGGTGGGCGCCACGTGACTCCTTGCGTGCCAATGCGCCGACGGTGAGGGCCGCAGCGCAGTCGAGCATATTGCCGAGTTCCAGCACCTGGAACAAGTCGGTATTGAACACATTGCTTTTATCGTGCAAAACCACCTTCTGGTAACGTTTGCGCAACTCGGCAATCTTGGCGACAGCCTCCTGCAGGCCTGCTTCGGTGCGGTACAAACCACAGTTCTTTTCCATGGTGTCCATCATCTCCTTGCGCAAACCGGACAAGGATTCGGTGCCATCGGTTCGTGAGAACAATTGCCGGATACGTGCTTGTGATTCTTCGGCGCGTGCCTTGATTGCGGCCTTGTTGACGGGTGCGGCGGTCTTGTTGTACGCAATGGCGGACATGGCGGCATTCTTGCCAAACACCAACAGTTCCACCAGCGAATTCGAGCCCAGACGGTTGGCACCGTTCAAGCTCACACACGCGCATTCACCTGCAGCAAACAGGCCCGGCAGTGTGGTGGCTGCCTGTGTGTTGGTGGAAATTCCACCCATCATGTAGTGTACGACCGGGCGAATGGGAATGGCATCCTTGGCGATATCGACACCAAGGTAGGCGATGCCCAGTTCCCGCACCAGTGGCAGGCGTTCGTCGATGTATTTTTCACCTAAGTGGCGCATGTCGAGCAGCACACATTCACCCCATTCGGTGCTCACGGTATTGCCTTTTTGCAGCTCGTGCCAATAGGCCTGGCTCACACGGTCACGCGGACCCAGCTCCATGGTCTTGAGTTGGGGTTTTCCCAATGGGGTTTCCGGCCCCATGCCGTAGTCTTGCAGGTAGCGTCGGCCATTTTTATTGAGCAACACGCCGCCTTCGCCCCGGCAGGCTTCGGTCAACAGGCTGCCGGTGTTGGGTAGCCCCGTGGGGTGGTACTGGACGAATTCCATATCCTTCAGAGGCACCCCGGACCGATACGCCATGGCCATGCCGTCGCCGGTCTTGATGGCCCCGTTGGTGGTGAACGGGAATATGCGCCCGGCGCCACCACCGCAGATGATGACCGATTTGGCATTGAACTGCTTGATCATCCCGCTGCGCATTTCCATGGCGGTCAGTCCCTGGCAGCGGCCTTCATCCACCAGCAGGTCCAGGGCAAAATACTCGTCGTAGCGGGTGATGGACGGGAACTGCAACGTGGTTTGAAACAGCGTGTGCAGGATGTGAAAGCCGGATTTGTCGGCGGCAAACCAGGTGCGCTGCTTTTTCATGCCACCAAAAGGCCGCACTGCCACCGAGCCATCGGCTTCACGGTTCCAGGGGCAGCCCCAGTGTTCCAGTTGCAACAATTCCTTGGGAGCTTCTTGCACAAAGTACTCCACACAGTCCTGATCCGAGAGCCAGTCGCCGCCACCCACTGTGTCGTCAAAATGCAACGCAAAGCTGTCATCGGATTTGATGACACCCGCAGCACCTCCCTCGGCTGCACAGGTGTGGCTGCGCATGGGGTAGACCTTGGAGATGAGCGCAATGCGCAGTTTCGGGTCCGCCTCGGCCAGCGCAATGGCGGTTCGCAAACCCGCGCCACCTGCGCCTACGATGGCAACATCTGCTTCTATGATTTCCATTGATTCCTTTCGAGCACTTCGGTTATGCAGTTATTTTTGAACAATTTTGGCGCAGTATCGCATCTTGGTGGCTGTCAAAAGCGAAATTGGCGTAATTCGGCGCAACCCTTGCCATTTGTCAATCCACTTCGCGGTAGCATCCTGCAGACTGTGTTTCAATATCGGCTTTTGATAATCTTACTTCGGAATAGCGTCATGGATCCTTCACCCAAGGGCGGTAGTGCACTGTTTGCCAGGGCGGCAAGTCGCCTCAAAAATATCGCACTTTTTTTGGCATCGCCCTACATCAGCCTGGTCTATGCGGTTTTATTGCCGGGAAAGATTTTTCAACTGGCAAAGCGCGACCTGCGAGAGTCTGCACAAGGGAAAAAATGAAAGACTTCTTCGTTTTCGTTTTTTTTCTGCTTGTCCTTGGCGCTTCTTCGGCCTTTGCCGAGGGCGTTGAGCTGGACGAGGCAGAGTTGGCCTGTCTGAAATGCCATGACAAAGCTGGTCTGAAAATGAAGACAGAAAAGGGCGAAACGCTGCCTTTGAGCATTTCGACCCAGGCATTTCGTGAGTCGATGCACAACAAGACCAGTTGTGAAGATTGCCATGACAATCTGGATAGCAAGGAGCACGGAAAAGAGCCTTCCCACGTGGCAAGCAAAAGAGAATTTTCGCTGGAGATGAGCAAATCCTGCACCTCTTGCCACAAGGAAAACGTCAAGCTCTACGTAGACACAGTGCATGCGGCGTTGATCAGGGACGGTAGTGACAAGGCGCCCACCTGTTCGGATTGCCACAACTCGCATACCGTCAAGTCTGTCAAGATTGTTACCCCGCTCGAACAGATTCCTTGTGCCAGGTGTCATGAAGACATTTTCAAGGCCTATTCGAAAGATGTTCATGGACTGGAGCGTGTCGCCAAAGGCAAGACGGGGCCGCAGTGCTCGGACTGCCACTCTGCCCACTCCATCCAGGCTGCGTCGTTGGGCGATGCTATCAAGAATAATTGCGTGAAATGCCACAAGGATGTAGCAGTTTCACACGAGGACTGGTTGCCCAATGCTGCGCTGCATTTTGACGTGATTTCGTGTCCGGTCTGCCATGCTCCCGATGCACAGCGCCGCGTAAACCTTCGTATGATAGATAGTGTTGACAAAAAGCAACTCATTGAACAAAAAGGCGTTCCAAAGTTTGAACGCCTGGCCCAGTCTGCTGACCAACAGAAGGCCGGGATGAGCGAGCAGGAATTGAAAACCTTTCTGAAGGAATTTAACCTCGAAAATACCGGGAATAAGGCCATTCTGAATGGCAGGCTTGAGGTGCGTTCGGGTGTTCAGGCGCACCAATTGGCTGAAAAATCCAGGGCAATCAAGGATTGCAGGGTGTGTCACACTGCGGGCGCGACGCCGTTCCAAAGCATCGTGCTGACGATTGCCGGGCAAGACGGCCGCCCTTTGCGCCACAGCGTGGAGAAGGAGGTTCTGAGTTCTATCACTGCCGGCGGGTCATTGCATGGTTTTTATGCCATCGGCAGCACCCGTATCAAATTGCTGGATTATTTGCTGTTGATAGTTGTGTCGGGGGTCTTGCTTGTGATTGTGGGACATATGACTGCCCGTAGAATGTTCAGGAGCCGACGTGAGAAACTAAAAGAGCAGCGGCATTCGGATTTCATGCAAAGCCAGTTTGATGCCGAAAGCCAATCCGAAAACGAGACCAAGGGAAAGTAGCAGGAGACAAACATGGAAAAACACTATATTCACCCGCTTCCCGTACGGATATGGCATTGGGTCAATGCCTTGGGCTTTTTGACGATGATCGCCACGGGGGTGCAAATCCGGTATCTGGACCTGGTGCAATTATTCCCCTTCAAAACGGCAGTCATGGTGCATAACTGGGTGGGCCTCTTGCTGATTGCCAACTACTTCCTGTGGCTTGGTTTTTACATGTTTAGCGACAAGATCACCGTGTATCTTCCCGAGATGAATGCAGCCAAATTCTTTCAGGAATTCTGGAAGCAGCTGAAATACTATGGCCACGGTATTTTTCTTGGTGAAGTGGAGCCGCATGTGGCAACTGCTTACCATAAATTCAATCCGATGCAGATCATGACTTACCAGATCATCATGCTTCTGGTGGTACCCGTGTTGTTTTTTTCCGGATTATTGCTGTGGGATGTCACGCAGTTTGCGTCGATTGTGGCCATGTTCGGGGGGATACGTATGGTTGATACGGTACATGTGTTGATGTTCATTGTCTGTACCGCATTCCTCATCATGCACCTCTATCTGATCACCTTGGGCCACACGCTGCTCGCGCACATCAAGCCGATGCTCACGGGTTATGAGACTGTTAATAAAAGACGGTATCGTTGAGGAAAATCTGATATTTCTTAGTAATCATGGAGATGCAAATGACACAAAAATCACTGTCCCTGTTCGTTTCGGTTGCATGCGCGGCCTTGTTCGTCGCAGCACCGGCGCATTCAGCTGTTGATGTTGCGGCGGCCAAGGCTCTGGCCAAGAGCAATGACTGCCTTAAATGCCATGGTGAGGACAAGGAGAAAAAGGGTCCTTCCATGAAGGAGATTGCGGACAAGTACCGTGGAAAACCAGAAGGGCAAGAGAAAGCCATTAAAAACATGACCGAAGGCTATGAGGTTGAGTTGCGGCCCAAGGGAAGTGGCAAGAAGGAAAATCATAAGGTCATCGACACCAAAGACCCCAAGGAACTCAAGAACATGGCTGACTGGTACCTGTCACATTGATGCGTTGATGATGTAGTGTCAGGATTGATGGACGCCCCTTGCTGAGCTTGTCGAGTCGGAGAAGAAAGATGAATTGGTCGCTGATTTCGTGGATTCGATGGGGGGTGGCTCTGGCATTATTGTCCGCAATGGTGGGGTGCGGGGGTGATGGCAGCGCATCGGTGGATGCTTCGCCTGCCAACTCCGCCATTGCTGCAGCCAGTGCGTTTGCCGGCAACGATACGGCCATCAATCCATCGGCTCCCTTCACGGTGGTTCAGGATGCGGGCGTTCCTGTGGTCAACACGAATGGCCCGACCACTGTCAATTTTTCCGTGTTTTCTGATGGCAAGGTGAAAACGGACCTGACCAGTGCCAATGTGCGGTTTGCAATCGCCAAACTGGTGCCTGGGAGCAATGGCGAACCGGACCAGTGGGTCAGCTACATCAACAGGCAGGTCAAGGGACAAGCGGGCTTTGGCCCTGGCGGAAAACCTGTTCTCGCCACAGCCACGCAGGCCACCACGGATACATCGAGTGCTGCGCAATTGGTGTACAACCCGGCGGGTTACTACTCCTACACATTCTCGACCGACATTAAATCAGTGCCTGGTATCCCGTTTGAGCCTGCGCTGACCCACCGCATTGCCATCCAGCTGAGTTACAAGAACGCAGCTGGCGAAACCGTGCTGGCCAATCCGTATGTCGACTTTACCTTGGTTGATGGTGTAGCGCGCATGGTTACGGACCCGACCAAAACGCGCAAGATGACGGACGTGGCATCGTGCAATGGGTGCCACGACAAGCTTGCACTGCATGGTGGCGGACGCATTGATACGCAGTATTGCGTCATCTGCCACAACCCCACAACGGTTGATCCGGAAAGTGGCAATAACCTGAATCTTTCTACCATGGTGCATAAGATACACGCCGGTAAATTGCTCAAGAGTCAACTTGGCGAGGATTACACCATCTGGGGTTATGGCAACAGTAAACACAATTACTCCGAAGTGGGTTTCCCCCAGGACTTGCGTAATTGCGCTGTGTGCCATTCGGCAGCCAACCCCAGCACCCCGCAGGGTGATAACTGGAAAACAAAGGTTTCCAGGGAAGCCTGTCTGACGTGCCATGCGAGCAAGGAAGGCTCGGCCTGGTACACCACCCACACGCCTATTGCCAAAACCATGCTGCAGAGTTCTGCGGCAAAGGCCGTGGACATGCGCGATAGCTGGTGTACGGGTTGTCATCTGGGTGATGCAAGCATTACCCCGGAGCGGGTGCATTGGAATCAGAATGAAGAAAATGCAGCCAAGTACAAGATGAATATCGAGGGTGTTGTGTTCAACGACACGCCCAACAAAAAAGGGCGCTCGGTTTCCGTCACCTACGCCCTTGCAAACCCCCTTGATGGTACGAATTGGGATGTCCGCTCCGATACAGCCAGGTTTGGCAAATTGCGTTTTGTTCTGGCCTATCAGAACATGCCATTGCAGATTGCCAACGGCCAGCCCGCCGCCATCACGGAGTTTTCTGCCTACAACAACGGTGGCAACACGGCGAATGCCTATGCCATGGATGGTGTCAGCATAGGTGGTAACCGCTTTCAACTTGATCTTCGGGTTCCTGACGACAGTGATAACGCGATTGCATCCGGGACGGCGCGGGTGGTGAGCTATGGGCAGGTGGTGGAAAAGAAAGTCGATGTCAAGACACGTGTGGGTACCGCAGCCACGACCAATGTTGTTGTGCAGCACACGTACAAGGATGTTTTGCTTACAGGCAGTGTCCTGAATCCTCGCCGCGCTGTTGTCAGTAATGAAAAGTGCAATGTCTGTCATGGTGCGTTGGGTACAACCTCTGGCTCCAACACGGCTGATAGCGCATTTCACGATGGTGCGCGCAATACGGTCGAGTCGTGTGCGGTATGCCATGACGCCAACCGTGCGTCATCGACCATGATGACCAATGGGCTGGCGTTGAACGAGTCGTACCAGTTCAAGCGCATGATCCATGGCATCCATGGGAATTCCAAGCGTACAAGTCCTTTTACGTATGGTAATGCGGTGGTGGGTGTGTTCAATATGGATGGTAGTTCGGCAACGGGTGGTGCACCGCTTTCAGCACAGTTGAAGGCCGATGGAACGCCTGCGGTCGAGAATTACGCGGCCGAGGTGGCCTGGCCGGGTGTGGGTATCAACTGCGATGCCTGCCACATCAATGACTCGTACAAACAAGACCTGGGGACGTTGGGCGCCAGTGTTTCACCGCGTGTCAGCGGCGCTGATCCCTCGGGTTACAAGGTCATTTCGCCCATGGCGGCTAGCTGCACCTCCTGTCACGACTCGAAACAGGCTATGGGACACGTGACGACGTTCAGTGACCCACCGGCTGCATTTGGCGACAAGACACAGGCGCAAATTCATGGTCTGCCCAAGGAGGGTTGCAACGACTGCCATGCGAGTGGCACGTTCAAGGGTGTGGACACGGTTCACGGTCAGAAGTGATCTTGGGAATATCGCCAATGAAAATCACCATGCAAATCAAAGACATACTCACCATCGTTGCGCTGTGTCTTTTGGGTCTCGTCGGCCCCGTCTGGGGCGCAGAGGTCAGGGGGTCAGCCGGGTGTGTCAGTTGCCATGACAAGGATGACTTGCCTGACATGAGCGGTACCGCCCACGCCGAAGCACCCACTACCAAGCCGCCTATGGCGGATGCCGCAGCAGCCTTGGCCAAACGTGCGATGGGTGATTCTTCCAATCCGCGCTCTTCCACTTGTGTCGATTGTCACGGTCCAAGCGAGGCGCATTCCGATGATTCTGCGGATGATTCTTCGAAAACCAAGGAGCGTGCGCCCCCGGATGTGACGTTTGGCAAGGTTTTTGGCAAAGTTTCAACCATTCCTGCTGCCCAGCGCAGCCGTGTGTGTGAGTCATGCCATGACAAGGATGCCAAACGTGCGCTGTGGTTGGGTAGTCAGCACCAGGCGGCTGATATTGCGTGTGACAGTTGCCACCAGGTGCATACCCCACGTGACAAGGTGTTAAAGAAAATCACACAAACTGAAATGTGCTACGCCTGTCACAAAGAGCAGCGTGCCCAGATGAATAAACCCTCGCGCCACCCGGTACCGGAAGGCAAGATGGGCTGCACTGATTGCCATAACGTCCATGGTTCTGCGGGCGCCAAGCTGACCAAACGTAACGGCACCAACGACACGTGCTACACCTGCCACGCCGAGAAGCGCGGCCCCTTTGTGCGCCAGCACGACCCGGTGGCGGAGGATTGCTCCAATTGCCATAATTCCCATGGCAGTGTGGTTCCCGGTATGCTCAAGGTACGCGCCCCTATGCTGTGCCAGCAGTGCCATACGCCCCATACCGCCGGTGGTGTGGGTGCGGTTGGTGGTCAAAGTGGTGTCTACGGTTTGGCAGCACCCGGACAGACTACGGCACTGATCACAGCCACAACGGGTGGAAAGAATGTCGTCAATCTTTGGCAGGGCCGCAGCTGCATGAATTGCCACACGCAGGTACACGGCTCCAATAATCCATCGACGACCAATGCGACCCCTCAGCGCTTGATGCGCTGAAAGCACGGAGACGACCCATGATGACGACACCATCTGTTCTTTCCTCTTGCGCACGTTGGACGGCCCTATTCCTGGCATCGCACATCGTGTGTTTGCAAGCACGGGCTGAGGATGAAACAGACAGCCAGCCCGTGGAAGCAACGTTCAACTTTGGTGCGAGTGCCTCAACGGGCGACCGGGGTGTTTATGGCCAGTACAACGGGTTAGGGTCTGATCGCAATGTGCTGGGCTTGTTGAGCCTGGATTACCATTTACGCAAGCCGGAAACTTCTACCTGGGTTGACTTTTCCGGGGATGATTTGCTTCGTGATACACGCGAGATGCATCTCGTCTGGAAGCATCCAGGCGAATGGAAATTCACCGCAGACTACAGTGAACTGGTTCGCAACGATCCATACACTATCACTGCCAACAACGGCGTTGATTCCGAACTGAAGACCAGGCGCACGGGGCTGGGTCTTGGGTTTTCAAAGATTATTGACTCTGCATTTCAGCTGGATGTCGATTTGAAGAGTGAAAACAAGGAAGGCTCGCGCCTCTTTGGCATTGGCATGAACTGCCCGACGGGGATTGCACCTTGCGGCACTGCCAATACCAATAGTACCCAGCTCGGCTGGGCCGTGCTCATGCTGCCAGAACCCATTCACGCCAACCATAGCCAGATCGAGGCCCGGCTGAGTTATGCGCGCGAGAAACTGCACCTGCATGTGGGGTATTACGGCTCCATTTACCGCAACGACAATTCCACGCTGAATCCGTCGGTGCCAGGTAGCCTGAACAATCCATTGGGAAGCCTCCTGGCTTTGGGGCCTGGCTTGCAGGCGTTACTCAACCAACCCGTGGCATTGGCCCCGGATAACCAAGCCAACCATTTTGATGTGAGCGGCAACTACGCTTTCACGGAACGTACCCATGGAACTTTCAAGCTGGGCTACAGCAACGCCAGCCAGAACGATAGTTTTGCCAGTGCAGGTTTGGCGGGGGCGCCAACAGGCATCACCAATTTAGGCGGCAATGTGGACACCACATTGGTGCGCCTGGGGTTGACTTCGCGCCCCAGTGACAGACTCTCCTTATTGGCAGATTGGCGTTACGAATACAAGGACGACAATACCCCCATTGCCTACTACAACTATGCGAGTCCAGATATTTCCTATACCAATCGCAGGCTCCCCAACCGCAAGGACAGCGGTAAACTGCAAGCCAGTTGGCAGTTCCCAGGGGCTTACAAGCTGACCGTGGCGTCCGATTATGAGGCGATTGATCGCGGCACATTTACGTCCAGCAGTGTGATTGATGGTGTCAGCGCGTTGCGGCAGAGGACCGAAGAAAATGGCGTGCGGACCGAGTTGCGCCGCCAGATGAACGAGGATTTCAGTGGGTCAATCAGCCTGTCAAGCAGCAAACGCACTGGCTCGAACTGGTTGCGTGACAATGGTGCGGGTGGAGTCAGCGAAGTTGCCAATTCCGCCACCGGGTTTCTTCCAAGTGCGATATTCACCCCCATGCTGGCGGATCGCAAGCGGGACAAACTGCGTTTGCTCGGCGAATGGCAACCCAATAAAAAGCTGACGGTGCAATTGAGCGCCGAAGAAGGAAAAGACCATTTCGATTCGCCCAGTGTCTATGGTCTTCAGGACAGCCGCATGTCCCAGTTTGGAATTGACTGGGTGTATGCCGAGTCCTTTAACTGGAACTTTAATGGCTACCTTGCACAAAGCGTGCAAACCTTTAACCAGTCACGCTACGCTGGTTATGTCATGGCAATCGAGAACACCAACATCAACGTGGGTATCGGGTTCACCGGTAGACTTTCCAGCGTAGTGGAGATAGGTGGAAATCTGATGTACAGCGATGACAAGAGTGTGCACGCGCAAAAACTGGATGCTTACGCCGGGGCGGACAGCATGGCGTTGCTGGCGGCCACCGGCGGCTTGCCCGATGTGGTATACCGGCAAACGGCCCTCAAACTGTATGGCAAGTATGCGCTGGACAAGCATTCCGATGTACGTCTTGATCTGGTGCAGCACCGCACCAGCGTGGACGACTGGACCTGGGGTTACAACGGCGTTCCGTTCACCTATTCCGATGGCAGCACCGTGGTGCAAAAACCATCGCAGACCGTCAGTTTGATTGGCATAACCTATAGTTACCGTTTCCACTGACCAGTATCCAGTATCGATCACATTAACAACCAAGGAGAGACAAATGAAAATTGACCGGCAACCGGACAAGTATGGGCCTGCTGCGCAGTGGGCCAGATTCGCAGCGGTAGGTGTGGTGGCGCTGGCGCTGGCAGCTTGCGGCGGTGGTGGTAGCAGTAGCAGCAGTGATGCCTCCACTGTGGCTGTACCAACGGTAACTGCTCCTACCGGCACGTCGCCGGTCAATGTGGCAAAGTTGACGCCCCAGCAGTTTGCAGCGCTTACACCTGCTGTTACGGTGGGTGGGGTGGCTATCAACAGTCCTCCGGTGGTCACGTTCGCCATTTCGGATGGTTCCCCGGAGAATAACCCGGTCGTTGGATTGAACTTCAGAAGCAAACCCGCATCAACGGGCGTCAGCATTTTGAGCAACTACGCGTTTTCCCTTGCCAAACTGGTGCCGGGCAAAGACGGTAACCCCAGTAAGTGGGTGAACTACGTCGTGACCACAGTGCCAACCTACAACCCGGATGGCAGTATCAACCCAGCCGCTCCCCGAACACCTACCACCGACAGGGAAGGAACCCTGGTCGATAACGGCAATGGTACCTACACCTACACCTTTGCCCGTGACATCCGGCAAGCAAAGGATGTGGTTGCGTCTGCCACACTTTCGCCACCCAAGGTGGCAGCAGACCTGGGCGACCTCAGCTTCGACCCAACGCTGACCCACCGGCTGACGATACAGGTGTACGGCAATGCCCGTGGTACAGGCACCAATACGCCCGATGGTTCCAATTCTGGTGTGGCTGCCGTACCCATGGCGAATCCGGTCAACGTCATTTATGACTTTATTCCGGCTACCGGAAAACCTGTGACGGCTGCAGACTTTCAGCGCGAGGTCATTTCAAAAACGGTTTGTAACGAGTGCCATGAAAAATTGACCCTGCATGGCTCACGCAACGAAACCCAGTACTGCGTGGTTTGCCACACCGACCAATTGAAGTTTGGCGCGACCCGCACCGTTTCGACCAATGGCAAATTCCCGGCCTTGACGGAGACCAAGACGGTTAATCCCACAACAGGTATTGCCAGCTATACCTATACGCCACGTATGTCGGTTGCGGATGGCGTGACCATTGGTGATTTCCCCGTCATGGTGCACAGAATCCACAGTGGTACCGACCTGGTGAAGGAAAACTACAACCTGGCCAACGTCGTGTTTGATCAAAAAGGCTTTTCCATGCTGGGTAGTGGCCAGAAGATGTGTATCAAATGCCATGACAACACCAAGGCCGCACAAGCGGACAACTGGAATACCAAACCCAGCCAATTGGCTTGCGGTTCCTGCCATGATGGCATTGATTGGGCTACCGGCAAGGGATCGACGATTGCCGATGGGCAAGCCTTCAACGCAGCTCCCGCCAGCAAAAATCCGGTACTTGCCAAAACGGGGCACTTGCCTGGACAGGCGCTGGATGATGCTGCTTGCTCGATTTGCCACAAACCTGCGGATATCAAGGTTTACCACCAGACCGAGAACATCACGCCCCACAACCCGACCATCCAGGATGGTCTGGTGAGCTTCACTTACGACATCAAGTCGGCCACTGTGGATGAAAATAACGATCTTCGGATTGTCTTCAAGATCAGTGCCAACGGCACTCCGGTGTCTTATATCGCTCCCGTTGCGACGGTAACGGCTCCGCTTCCCGGATTCACCGGCTCGCCCAGCTTCCTGCTTGCCTACGCGCAGCCGCAGGATGGCATTGCAACGCCGGTTGATTACAACAATGCAGGCGTGAAACAGGCCCAGGCCATCAGTGTGTCCCTGGCGGACTTGCTCAGCACCAGCAAGGCGAATACGGTGGGCACTCTGTCTGCTAACGCGGATGCAAACGGCTACTACACGGCAGTTGTCAAGGGTAATGCTACTGGCACCAGGAAATTCCCGGCCGGGGCCACCATGCGTGCGGTTGCGTTGCAGGGGTACTTCACCCAGATTTCTCCTGCTTCAGCCCGGCATGCCGTTTCGGTGGTGAAAGCCGTGACTGGTGACGTGGAGCGCCGTACCGTGGTCGATTCTGCCAAGTGTGCCAACTGCCACGAATGGTTTGAAGGGCACGGAGGAAACCGCGTCTACCAGACCCAGGTGTGCGTCATGTGTCACACACCGGGCCTGGCCACCAGTGGCCGGGGAATTGCGGATGCGACACTGGCTGCATACGCCTCGTTCACGGCTGCGGACAACAAGTTGCTAGCCAGCTGGGGCTTTAACAAGAGCGCGACCAATGCGGCATTGCAGTTCCCGGTCACGACCAACAACTTCAAGGACATGATCCACGGTATCCATGCCGGCAGGGATACGGCCACTCCATTCGTAGATGCGCGTGACCGCACACCCTCGGCGATCACATTGCTTGACTTCAAGCGTATGGATTTCCCTGGAAAGATCAATAACTGTGAAACTTGTCACAAACCGGGAACCTATGCGAGCGTTCCTGATGCTGCCCTGGCATCAACCTACGAGTCAATCAACGCAGCCTATGCTACTGGCCCGGCTACTCCAGCATTGGCCAAGGCATCGCTGGACACCCCGAACCTGACCGACAAGGTTTATTCGCCCTATGTTGCGGCTTGTATCGGGTGCCATAGCTCTACCAATGCCAAAAACCACTTTGCCGGATTCCGCACGGCAGTGGTCAATGAAACCCGTAGTGCTTTCAGTGCCAACATAGCCGCCAATGCCGGAAAATCAGGTGAAACCTGTGCCAACTGCCATGGTGTGAACAAGGAAAAGGACGTTATCGTCGCGCATAAGAAATAGCCGGATGCAGGGCATGGCTTGCCATGTCCTGCCGTCTTTTTCTGCCAAAATGGCCCGTATCGCCTGTGCGTCCGGGCTATTTTGCTTTTTGTACAACCTTTCCATCGTATTGAAAACCCATGCACCATGTAGTCAGTACATTCCTCACCGCCCTGTTATTGTCAGTGTCTGTTTTGCCTTGCGTAGCCGCAGAACAGAAGACGGTAAAACTGGTGGACATCAATAGTGCCAGCAAGGCCCAATTGGCAACACTGCCCGGAATGACGCCAGCCTACGCTGCACAGATAGTTGCCTCGCGGCCGTACGGGAGCAAATCCCACCTGACCACACGGGGTATCCTGCCACGCGATGTTTACGAGCGTTTGAAAGACAAGATCGTAGCCAGACAAGACCCCGTCATGCTTGAAAAATTGCTCAAAAAGTAATGCCACGTTTTAACCAACATGAACCAACATTAACCAACATTAACCAACAGGATTATTGGCGGTGGCGCGGAAAACATGAGCCGCGTGCTGGTGACCATGTGCATTGGTGGTGGCCAAGGTATCGCGGCCATTTTCGAGCGGATGTAGGCTGATGTCTGCTGCGTTGTCTATACAAAAAACATAGCTACTCCCGCTTGGTACATAAGGCGTACAGCCCGATTTTCCTTGAATTTTGCCCTTCAAAACGGGTCAAGGCGCTGCCAGCAAGCGCCATGAGGGGCAAAACTAGCCGTTTTCGGGTATTTTTACATGGCAAATCGGGCTGTAAGCCCCGTATGACGTGCGGGAGTAGCTATTGAAGAAATAGCAATATCAGCCCGACTCGCCTTTAGTGCCGGGCGTCAAAGAAAACTTCTTCCAGGGTAGCGGCATCCAGTACCCGATCCAGCCAGACTTCCAGCAGTTCCGCGCGGGCATTGGCAATTCGCTCCACGGCGCTGGCTGGCAAGGCGCCAAAGCGTCTGACCAACAGTTTTTGCAAGGCCAGGGCTTCGCCTTGCTGCATGCCTTGCTGCATGCCTTTTTTGGCATGGTTCAAAAACTGCGTGATTTAGTGAACACTGTATTCGAGGCTTTTCCCTCTGGAAGCTAGTGTTTCCGGCACTTGTGAGCCCTTTGTGAAACACAGAAGTGTTCACTGGATTTGAACCATGCCGGAAATTCAACCGCACGCCCCCAAGTTTATTCCACAGTAGTGGCCCCGTGCGGCGGGGTGATGCGTGGGGGCGCAGAGTCCACGCCGATGTGTTTCAGGATTTTGCTGTCACGCCCGTATCTCCGGCAACGTCTTCTCTATCAACTCCAACACACCAAACACGTCCACCGCTTCATGTGCCAGTACGTGCTGCTCATCGCCCTCATGCACGTGGTGCGGAAAACTGGCAATCTCGGGGTGGTGTGGGGCGTTGTCCCAGCGGCGGATCAAACTGCCATCGGGGCGTTGCCAGTGAAAGCTGTATTTGTCAATATGCACGCGCCCAAACCGCAAGCTGGCGCGTTCTGCACATTGCAGCATGGACCCATCCAAAAGTGTTGTGCGCAAGCGATAGTGCGCCACACCTTCACCCAGCCGAACATAGTCCATCGACACGTGACGCGAATGAGGCCAGGTTAAAAGGGCCACCTCAACCGCATCCACCCATCTTTCGAGCACATCACTCACGCCCGGCATCCACCGCGTTGAGTTTGGCCTCTAGGCTGGCGACGATGGCAGCTAGCCCATCCCAATCAAACCACTGCGGAGCATCACCAAGCTTGCCAGAGTCAAATCCTTGCTGAAACTCAGCTGTGCTCATGCGGTATTGCTGTTCAAACGCTGTCAATTCTTCTCGGAATCTAGCTAGTTTTTTCCGGTCTTTTCAAGCAGAAAATCAATGACTTTGTCCAGCATCCGCCGCGTGGGTTCATCGTCATGTGCGATGCGCTCTATCAAGTGGACTCTTTCAGCAATGGCATTCATGCAGTTTCTCCTTGGATAAATAATAGGTTTATTGAAGGGGTGCGCCGTAAACCGACCGCGAAAGGTTGGCGAGTACGCCAGAGAGCGGAGTTTCACCGCCAAAGAGTTCAGCGGCTTTGCGCCGACCGCCTTGCAGGCTGAACGGTGGAAACTCCAGGTGGTCGAGGTGAATTCCTGCCCCATCAACCAGCCCTCAAAGCGCGCGCCCAACTCGTTGGCTTTTTCTTCGGACGCTTCCATGAACACAAAATTGCCTGCGTCGTCCATTGTCACCCAGGAACGGGTTAGCGGGTCGATTTCATCGTTCTGGTCAACCGTTACCAGCGTGCGGGGGTCTGGCCGTGGCCGTGGATCGCGCTCAGTGAGATTACCGCCTTCGGCATAACCGTCGTCCCCCTCGTGGGCATCTGCAACACCCACGAAATCGAACAGGGTGAACACGGGTTTGCCTTGCGACTTGCGCGTGCCCCGGCCCAGCATCTTGCCGGTGCCAGTGACCATTTCAAGGAGCACCTTGCGCCGCCCCAAGCCAATTTCACGGCAAACGGTCTCAAGGCAGTCCACCTGGTAGTCGCGCCCGGCAATGCGGGTGTCTATGGCAACAGTGAGCGGGTCAAGGCGCATTTGCAGCAAGGCGGCGCGGCGCTCCAGGTCGGCCTGTGAAAAGAAGGTGCGCACTGCTCGCGTGCGGGCGAAGGCTTCGGTTTGTTTGACCATGAAAATGCTCGATTGCTCTGGATTTTTCCTCTGCGCCATGATACTTGCTGAGTGGTGCTGGCTCAGCGCGAACAACGGCGTTTTGCAGGGCGGTGCGGCGGCTGGCCCAAAGTAAGCCAGCGGTCACGCGGGCACCGGAACGTTTAATCTGAAGTTCTTTCGCATGGTGCGTTTGAATGAGCGCATTCGTCTGCGGCGCTGTCTCTGCAAAAAACATAGCTACTCCCGCTTATCCCATAAGGCATACAGCCCGATTTGCCTTGAATTTTGCCCTTCAAAACGGGGCAGGGCGGCGCCAGCAAGTGCCATGAGGGGCAAAACTGGCCGTTTCCGGGTGTTTTTACATGGCAAATCGGGCTGTAAGCCCGATGGGATAAGCGGGTATAGCTCTTGTATCAGGAGCGATTGGAGCTAGCCACCGAGCAGTGTTGCTGCGGTTAAACTGTGACAAAGCCAATCCGCCAAGGGAATCCTTATGCCGCCCAAGCCCGCCACACAACTGTTTGCAGCGTTTCCCGCATGTTCCATGAGCGCTATAGACTGATTGGATTTGAATGGACAAGCATTACCTCACTTCCTTATTCGAGCCGGAATCGGTCATTGTGTTTGCCAGCCGGGCAGATGATCCGACGGCGCAAACACCGCATGCACAGGCATTGCTGAATGCGCTGCGTACCCAGGAGTTCAAGGGGGTGTTGCACTTTTGGGACATTCATACCAGCGGCACATTGGCGGATCTGGCACAAACACGGGCCGATCTCGCCATCATTGCCCTGCCAGCAGAAGACATCACTTCAGCACTTGAATTGGCAGCGCGTGTTGCCTGTCGTGCGGTGTTGTTGGTTTCCAGTGGTATTACGGCTGCAATGGCCCAGGAACTCAAAAGGATTGCCCACAACGAAGGCATGCATGTGTTGGGGCCGAACTCCATGGGTTTTCAGCGTCCGCAGTTGCAGCTCAACGCCATGGCTGGAGCGCGTCTGGCCCAAAGCGGGTCTCTGGCATTGGTGTCGCAATCCGGTGCCGTAACAGCATCCATGCTGGACTGGGCCAGCAGCAACGGCGTGGGATTCTCGTTGCTGGTGTCGCTGGGGCCGCATACGGTGGTGGAGATTGCCGAGGTACTGGATTTTCTGGCCAACGATGCGCAAACCCATAGTATCGTGGTGTATCTGGAAGGCATTTCCAGTGCCAGGCGGTTTATGAGTGCCTTGCGTTCGGCGGCCAAGACCAAGCCGGTGATCGTTCTCAAGGCAGGCCGTAAACTGCTTGCCAACCGGGCGGCACAAACCCACAGCGGGGCCAATGTGGGGAGCGACGATGTTTTTGATGCCGCGTTGCGTCGCGCTGGCGCGGTCCGGGTACGTTCGCTGGAAGAGTTTTTCTCCGCATCCAAGTGCTTGGCTACACGCTTGCGGACGGTGGGTAAGCGGTTGGCGATTATCACCAACGGTGGTGGGCCTGGGGTTTTGGCCGTGGACTGGGTGCATGAAATTGCACTGCAACTGGGACAGTTGTCGCCGGAGTCTGTTGCTGAACTCAAACCCCTTTTGTCCCCATTGGCCAGCTTGCATGACTTGATTGATTTGTCAGAACATGCGCAACCAGAACATTTCAGGAAGGCGATTGCCGTTGCCGAGAATGATCGTCAGATCGACGGTGTTCTGGTCATTTACGCTCCCAAATCATCTGTCGATGCGCTGGCGATTGCCAACACCCTGACGGACTTGAAGCGTGCCACCAACAAACCGTTGCTCGTATGCTGGATGGGCGATACCTCGGCAAGCGTTGGGCGCGAGATTTTCAGGCAAACAGGCATCCCCAGTTTTCGAACGCCGGAGGCTGCGGTTGCCGCATTTGGTTGCCTGGCCGCGTTCCATGAGAATCAGTTGCTGCTGCAGCAAACGCCGCATCCATTGTCCACACTTAAAACCCCGGATGTTGAGGGCGCTCGACTGGTGATTGAAAGCGTGCTGGCTGAACGGCGCAAGGTGTTGACGGAGATGGAGTCAAAAACGCTCTTGTCCGCATTTCACATCCCTGTGACCAAGACCATGTTGGCGCGCACGGCCAATGAGGCGATGATGATTGCCACGCAACTCGGGTTTCCGGTGGCATTGAAGATCGATTCGCCCGACATCAGCCACAAGTCAGACGTTCAGGGTGTTGTTCTGAATATCGAAAATGCCACCGGCGTACGCGATGTTTACAACGACATGGTGCAGGCGGTGAAAAAATTACAACCGCAGGCGCAGATCCATGGCGTCACGGTGCAAAACATGGCTGCCGCCAAGCGTGGTCGTGAGATATTCATCGGCGTGCTCACAGACGACCCGTTTGGTCCCGTTATCGTGTTTGGTGCTGGCGGCACCATGGTTGATCTCATCAATGATCGCGCGATGGAATTGCCGCCGCTCAACCAGTTTCTTGCACGGCGCCTGATCGAGCGGTCCCGGGTGTCTGCAACGCTGGGGGAATGGCGTGGGAGTGGCTCCGTCAACATGGACATGCTGGAGCACGTGTTATTACGGGTTTCGGAAATGGTGTGCGAGTTACCCCAGCTACGTGAGATGGACATCAACCCGCTGATTGTGGATGAAAACGGTGCTGTTGCGGTGGATGCGCGCATCGTCGTTGACCACGCACCCCAGACGGCCAGCGGTATTCCCAACAACTATAGCCATTTGGCCATTTTGCCTTATCCGGCACGGTACGCGCAGGTTTGGCCACTGCCTGGAGGTGGTGAATATTCTGTGCGTCCCATTCGGCCGGATGATGCACAGATGCTGCAGGACATGGTGCATAAGCTTTCTCCGGAAAGTCGCTATTTCAGGTTCGTTTCCAGTATTTCCGAGCTACCGCCGAGCATGTTGGCGCGTTTCACGCTGATCGACTATGACCGCGAGATGGCATTGGTGGCGGTGTTCAAGGAGCGTGTTGCGGTGGAAAACGGTGAATTTTCCGAAACAGAGCGCATCATCGGGGTGTCGCGCTATGTTATGAATCCCGATCAATTCAGCTGCGAATTTGCGTTGGTGGTTGCCGAAGACTTTAAGGGCAAGGGCCTGGGGGCGCGCTTGATGCTGAGTATCATGGACGTTGCACGCGAAAAAGGTTTGACCGAGATGAATGGGCTGGTTTTAACCAACAATCCAACCATGCTCAAACTCATGCGCAGGCTGGGGTTTTTAAGCAAAACCTATGCAGAAGACCACAGCTTCAAACTGGTGACACACATGTTGTAAACCGGATCAAACACGGTAGCGGTCGCCTGAAGCGGCTAATTTGCCCAGCAAGGCTGCAGCGATATTGGACAAAGGCAGCACTTCGTCTGCGGCTCCATGCAATATTGCTTCGCGTGGCATGCCAAACACGACGCAACTTGCTTCGTCCTGGACAAAGTTGTAGCTGCCGGAGTCTTTCATCTCTTTCATCGCGCGCGCGCCATCATTGCCCATACCTGTGAGCATGACGCCCAGTGCGTTCCTGCCCACCACGCGCGCGGCAGATTTGAATAGTACCTCGACCGAAGGTTTGTGTCGGTTGACCAGTTCGCCATCTTCGACAACACAGACGTAATTTGCTCCGCTTCTGTCTACACGAAACTGCTTGCCGCCCGGTGCTATGTATGCGTGGCCGGGAAGAATGCGCGCGCCATTGGCCGCCTCTTGTACGGTGATCTGACACAAACCATCCAGACGTGCTGCGAAACTGGTTGTGAATCCAGGTGGCATGTGCTGGGTAATCACAATGCCTGGGGAGTTGGCTGGCATACGGATCAGTATCTCCTTGATTGCCTCCGTTCCGCCGGTTGATGCTCCAATGCAAATCAGTTTCTCGGTCGAAACACGTCCAAGAATGGGTAATTCCGGGCGTTGCACAGACGCTGCGGGTGTATCCGTTGCTCCACCATCCGCCACTGGTGCATTGGCTTGTGTCAAACGCCGTATGTGGGCTGAGGCTGCAATACGGACTTTTTCAACGATCTGTCCGGCAAGGTCTTTGATGCCATCGACCAGCCCTATTCTGGGTTTGGCTACAAAATCAACCGCTCCGAGTTCCAATGCACGCATGGTCACTTCGGCGCCGCGTTCGGTTAATGTCGAAATCATGACCACGGGCATGGGCCGCAGGCGCATCAGCCGGGCCAGAAAATCGATACCGTCCATCTTGGGCATTTCAATGTCCAAGGTGATGACATCCGGGTTCAGCTCACGAATCATCTCTCTGGCAATGAGTGGATCATTGGCAGCTCCGACACATTCCATGTCTTTTTCGCGATTGATGATTTCAGACAACAGGCTGCGAACCAGCGCAGAATCGTCAACGACTACAACACGAATCTTTTTCAAGTGAATCTTTCAAGAATCTTTCAAGAATCGTTCAAAACAGGTCCACCGAACCACCTGCATTGGATTTTGCAACGGTAGCTGCATTGCCACGTCGCTCTTCCACCACGAGGGTTTCAGGATGGGAATGCGCCAGCCGTTTGACCAATGCCTTGCCGGTCACCGGAAAGAAACAGACCTTGCGCGGGTGAATATCCAGAACGTCCTGTGAAACCACAGGTATACGTTCAGTTGACAGGTATTCCAGCACAAATTGGGTATTGCGTTCTCCCACGTTCATGGTGGTGAAACCCGCCATAACCTGCGCACCGCCAAATATCTTGGCCTGCATGGTTTCACGGCGTGCGCCTAGCTTGAACATTTCGTTGATCAATAATTCCATGGCATACGATCCATATCTGCCAAAGCCATCGGCAGCATCCCCATCTGGCAACATGAAATGGTTCATGCCTCCGGTTCTCGCCTTGCCATCCCATATGCATGCGGCAATGCACGACCCAAGGACTGTCATTACAACGATGTCCTCGTTTGAAACGTAGTATTCGCCCGGCAACACCTTGACAGCATCGTATTGGAAATGGTGATCCGTATAAAAGAACGATGCTTCACCAGGTTTGCGGGGTTGTGCCTTGAGTTGATCGACCTTGGAGACTCTTCCATTCGCCAACATTTTTGCCGGGGGCGTTCTGTTTGCCGAAACTCCAGCACTGTATTGAGGCAGATTCATTTATGCTTTGTTATTCCGTGGACAAAAGTAAGACAGGACCTATAGGTAGTCAGGCGCGTGCAGGGAGCCGGGTATGTTAACGGCGTTCATAAACAGTCTTTCCTTTCAATACAAACAAATCACGTGAATCGCTGAAATTTTCTGCATGTCCGACAAATAACAAGCCACCCGGTTTTATCACCCTGTAAATACGTTCCAGCACTTTTCTTTGTGTTTGTGCATTAAAGTAGATCATCACATTTCTGCAAAACACCACATCGAATGGTTCCCTGAAAGGCCAATCGTCATGGATCAGGTTCACGATCAGGAAGTTAATAAATTTTGATACCTCTGGTTTTACCCTGACCATGCCGTCATTGTCACCTTTTCCGCGCAGGAAGAAACGCTGCATCTGGTTGGTGTCAATTCCTTTGAGTCCATCGAGTCGGTAAATGCCTTGTTGTGCCGATGCCAGAACTTTGGAATCAATGTCGCTGGCTACCAAGGAAAAGTTGGCGCGTGGGCCCAATGTTTCCAGTGCGGTGATGACGATGGAATAGGGTTCTTCCCCGGTTGATGCTGCACTGCACCACACTTTCCACGCGGTAGTCGCGGGTTTTGATTTGAGGTGGTCGGCAAAGATTTCGAAATGGTGGTGTTCGCGAAAGAAAGAAGTCAGATTGGTTGTCAGTGCGTTGATGAACTCCTGCCACTCAGGCCCCTCACTGGACTCCAGCCAGGTTAGATAATCGCGAAAACTCTGGTGCCCGGTATCGCGCAATCTGCGTGATAACCGGCTGTATACCATCGCGTGTTTTCCATCGTGCAGACTGATACCTGCACGTTTGAAAATCAGTGCCTGAACACTGTTGAAGTCTTCGTCTGTCCAGGCAAATTCGCGGTTTGGGATCGTACCTGCCAAACCAGTATCGTTGCCGGTTGCAGGCGAAATCTTCATACGGTCCACTGTAAATGTTGTTCTGTTATTCCGAGCCGACCAGTCCCATATCCGGCGTGGACATCAAACGTTCGATGTCGAGCAGTATCAACATCCGCTCTCCCAGAGAACCCAAACCAAGAACCGCCGAGCTGTCGATGACGCTATCAATGTCCGGGGCGGCTTTAAGACTCTCAGGAGGCAGCTCCATGACATCGCTGACGGAGTCAACAACAATGCCAACGATTCTGCTCCTCAGATTCAAGATGATCACAACGGTGAATGCGTTGTAATCCGCATTGGCGCAGTTGAATTTGAGGCGCATGTCCACAATCGGGACAATGGTGCCGCGCAAATTAATGACGCCCTTGATGAAGTCGGGCGCATTGGCTACACGGGTTGGTGATTCGTAACCACGGATTTCTTGTACTTTCAATATGTCGATGCCATATTCCTCCTGATCTAACCGGAAGGTCAGATATTCACGTGCGCCGGAAGACGTTAGTTCATCAAGTTTTTCCATCATGCCCATAGTGCATTCCCTTTATACCCTGGTATCAATGCCGCGAACGACGGACCAAGGCACCTGTATCCAAAATAAGTGCCACCTTGCCATCGCCCAAAATCGTTGCCCCGGAAACGTTGGGGACCTTTCGATAATTGGTTTCCAGATTTTTCACCACCACTTGCTGCTGCCCCAGAAGCTCATCCACTAATAGCGCAACGCGGCTACCTTCCGCCTCTACAACAACCATGATGTCGCACGATTTGTCAAAATCGAAGCGTGGAACCTGGAAGATTTTTTCCAGCTCTATTACGGGCATGTACTCATCGCGAACCTTGACCAGTTGCGATCCTTGCCCCACCGTGTTGACCGCATCACCCTTGACCTGGAAGGACTCAACGACCGAGGATAGCGGAAGAATATACACTTCACCGCCAACCCCGACCGACATGCCATCCATGATGGCAAGCGTCAAAGGCAAGCGCACGGAAACCTTCATCCCATAGCCTTCGGAGGAGTCAATATCAACGGTCCCATTGAGGGCTGCGATATTGCGTTTGACTACATCCATGCCGACGCCTCGCCCGGACACATCTGTCACCACCTCAGCCGTGGAAAATCCCGGTGCGAAGATCAATTGCCAGACCTCGCTGTCGGACATCTGGTCCGAAACATCCAGACCGCGTTCGCGCGCCTTGTTCAATATTCTTTCCCGGGACATGCCTTTGCCGTCATCCCTGACTTCGATCACAATTGACCCACCCTGGTGTGACGCGGAGAGGGTAATGGTTCCCGTCTCGGGTTTACCCGCTGCCAACCGTTCCGCAGGCGATTCAACGCCGTGGTCACAGCTGTTGCGAACCAGATGGGTCAATGGGTCCGTGATTTTCTCCACCAATCCCTTGTCCAGTTCGGTTGCTTCTCCCTGGGTAACAAAATCCACTTTTTTACCCAGTTTGCTCGCCAGATCACGCAACATTCTCGGAAATCGGCTAAAGACGATGGACATGGGAATCATGCGGATCGACATCACAGATTCCTGCAAATCACGGGTGTTGCGATCCAGATCAGCCAATCCTGTCAGGAGTTGCTGGTAAACAGCCGGGTCCAGCGCGCGGCTGTTTTGCGCCAGCATGGCCTGGGTGATAACCAGTTCCCCAACCAGATTGATCAATTGATCCACTTTGCTGATGGCCACGCGGATCGTTGCAGCCTCAGGTTGGGCTATCGGGCCACCGGCTGCGGCCTTGGAAGCAGCCTTGGCCGCTGGTTTTGCGCTTCCCTGGCTTGTGGTGGTTGCACTGCTTCCTCCTGTACCTGATCCTGAAGGCGTGGAGGATGTCGTCGGGGGCGCGCCCGGAGCGCCATCAAAAAATCCAAATCCTGGAAAAGTGGACAACGAAGGGGCAGGGGCTTCTTCGGGGGCTTCCGCTGTAGTCGTTGTGGTCGTTGCGGGAGTATCTACCTCTGCTACCTCTGCTGGCTCTGCCGCCGATTCAGCCTCGGTGATTTTGATATTTTCCCTGGATACGTGAAAGGCAAACAGATCAAGCAAATCTTCATCGCTGGATGTAGTTTCTACGGAAAAAAGCCGGATATTTTTCCGTTCTGAAGGCAATGCAGATATTTTTCCCAAGCCAGGAATATCCCGAAACAGCTCCTGCACGGCATCGGCCTGTTCCGGTCGTTCGAGCGGACCAATCTGTATTTCCAGAGAACGTGCTGCGGACTTGTCTTTTTTTGCGGCAGCAGGCTTTGGGGTGGCAACCTTGGGTGCGGGTGGCGCAGTGGGTGCTGGTGGTGCGGGCGGCGCGGACACAACAGGCATCCGTCCGGCAACCAGTTCACTGATACGCCGAACCAGGTCCGATGTTGGAATGGCACTGCCTTCTCCACCCGATTGATGGCGGGCAAGCAAGCCCCGCGAGGCGTCCGCCGATTCCAGCAAGACATCCACCATGGCTGAGTTTGGCTGAAGTTCATGGCGGCGCAAACGATCCAGAAGGGATTCCATCTGGTGTGTCAATTCTGCAACATCAGCAAAGCCAAACGTAGCGGCGCCGCCCTTGACGGAATGGGCGCAACGGAAAATACCGTTCAACTCTTCATCGTCCGCAGTCTCAAGATTCAGATTGAGCAGCATCTGCTCCATCTGATCCAGATTCTCACCCGCTTCCTCAAAAAATATCTGGTAGAACTGGGTTAAATCAAAATCACCGCCCCCGCTCCCACTATCTTGATGCGTTTCTGCCATGCAACACTCCTGGTTTGTACTTTCTTCTCAGCCAACAAGTTGTTTGTTAGCGAATGACCTTCTTGATGACTTCTAGCAACCTTGCTGGATCAAATGGTTTGACAAGCCAACCCGTTGCCCCTGCAGCCCTGCCGGCCTGCTTCATCAAATCACTGGATTCGGTAGTCAGCATCAGGATGGGGGTTGACTTGAACATGGGATGGCTACGCAACTTTCGGGTCAAGCCCAATCCATCCAGGCGGGGCATGTTTTGATCGGTAAGAACCAGATCAAAAGTTTGTGTCTGTGCCTTTTCGTAGGCATCCTGTCCATCCACTGCTTCCACAACCTGGTATCCCGCACCGGTCAGGGTGAAGGACACCATCTTGCGCATGGAAGGCGAATCATCAACGGCGAGAATTAATGGCATGTCAAGCTCCGGCTAAGAGAGTATTGGAGTACTAGAGTACTAGAGTATTGGAATATTGGTTATCGGGAGAAAAATCAGAACAAATCAATGGAACCCGCATCCATTTCGTCTTGGGTGACAGGATTCGGTCTATCGGGAACTTCTTCCACGAAAGGCACCGCTTCCCCGTCTTCAGACCCCATGGCTTCAGAGGCCAGACGGTAAGCGCAGCCTTGCAGAATCTTGGAGGTATGCACGATGAGTTGCGACGCCATATCCTGGAACTGTAACTCAGTGACAGCAGCTCGCAGGGTATTGCGCACGTCATCCAGCTCTTTGGAATTGACTAAAGCCGGATGGGCCAGATTGGCGCTGGCGCTGGTAAAACGCTCCATCAGGTTTTCCATAGTGTGTGCAAGCAAGCCGTCAAGCCGTGTCAAATCGTGCACGACCACCAGCAAGGAATCCTGCACTTCTGCTACGAGCATGACAGGTAGTTGCACCGCTGGAACTGTCGGAGCGGTCATTGATGGCTGCATTGTCATATCTCCTAATACCCCCTCTTCATGTCAAACGAGTTCATGTCTTTTTGGAAACCCGAAACTTGGCAGGTCTCTAGGTTAGCAGCAAACTCGGGAGGGTGGCAATTTTCGCTCACTAACAACGAGAATATACTTGTTTCTAAGACTTCACCAGCTAGTGTTTTGCAGTGGTTCAAATGGTACCTCAAATTTGAGAAATAAGCCGTCAATACATCCCATGAAAATCCTCCATCTGGAAGATTCTGCCCTGGATCACCAGTTGGTTTGTCGCGCGCTCAAGAAAGCCAATCTCGCGTTCTCGATTGCACGGGTTGAAACGCTGGAGGCGTTCGTAGCCATGGCTACAGCCGAATCTTACGATGTTATCCTTGCCGATTATCGACTACCAGGTTTTACGGCGCTTGATGCGTGGTCTGCCTTGCCGGAGTCTGGTAAGCGTCCGCCGTTTATCCTGCTATCGGGAGCCATCGGGGAGGCAGCTGCGGTATCGGCCATACATGTAGGCATCAGCGACTATTTGCACAAGGACGAGCTCGGTCGTCTGGACCGTGTGATTCAACGGGCCGTTGAAGTTCATCAGGCAAGAGCCGCACAGGAAAAAGCCAACCAGGCCCTGGCAGCGTCCGAGCAACGGCTCTCTGAATTCGCAGGCTACCTGCAGACTGCAATTGAGCACGAGCGTGCCGCGATTGCGCGTGAAATCCATGACGACATTGGCGGGGCCTTGGCTGCGGCCAGGCTGGACATATCGTGGGTTGCCAGGCACAGTCTTGATGCCGCCGTTCTTGCACACGTTCAGGCGGCAACCGACATGCTGCAGCATGCATTGGGGGCCAGCCAGCGCATCATGATGAATTTGCGACCCTCCATTCTGGATCAGGGCTTGTTTGCCGCCATTCAATGGCTTGCTGCGGGATTTGAGAAGCGTACGGGTATTAAAACCTCCCTGCGCTCGAATAATGAACAACTTTGTCCATCCAAATCCGTCCAGCTGACCGCCTACCGGACAGCGCAGGAGGCATTGACCAATATTTCCAAATATGCCAGCTGCAATCTGGTTCAAATCGAGCTGTCGGATGCGGAAGATGTGTTGACCCTGGAAATCAGCGATAACGGCATTGGCATTTCAGCCGAACAACTCAAAAAATCCGAGTCCTTTGGCATTCGCGGCTTGCATGAACGCGCAAAAACGGTTGGCGGGTGGCTGGATGTCAGTACGCGTGTGGGTGCGGGAACGACAATCATTCTTTCTGTGCCATTGACCCAGTCCATGCACACCATGCACACCATGCACGCGCAGCATGCATCCGAGGAGCAATTTCAATGATCAAGGTGGTTCTTTGCGATGACCATGCCATGGTTCGTCGCGGCATCCGGGACACCATTTCGGATGCGGTCGATATTCAGGTTGTAGGTGAATCCGGCAGCTATGCCGAGGTGCGGGAAGTGTTACGCACGACTCCATGCGATGTGCTGATTCTGGACTTGAACCTGCCAGGACGGGGTGGCCTGGAGGTGTTGGCGAGTCTGCGGGAAGTCGGTTCGCCGATTCGGGTGCTGATCGTTTCCATGTTTGCTGAAGACCAGTATGCACTGCGTTGCCTGCGTGCCGGTGCCGACGGTTACCTCAACAAGGCAGGCGATCCGGTCGAGCTGATTTCTGCCGTACGGGTATTGGCCAGTGGCCGCAAGTATGTCACTCCGGAAATTTCAGAAATGCTGGTGAGCAGTCTCTCTTCTCCGGGGGCGCAAACCTTGCATTCCACCCTTTCGGAGCGTGAACTACAAACCTTGTTGAAAATTGCCTCCGGTAAACGTCTTTCGGAAATCGCCGAAGAACTGATGCTCAGCCCCAAGACGGTGAGCGTCTACCGGTCGCGTTTACTGGAAAAACTCAAGCTGTCGAACAATGCCGAACTGGCGGTGTACGCAATCCGCAATCAGCTGGTTTAGGTGGCTCAACCGTTTTGGTAAGCCGCTAAGCCAAAATAACGCGGATTCGAGCCGCTTGAGGATGAGCCGGTAGTCTGTTGCAACGATGCCAGGCTGGCTTGCTGGAATTTCAGCGTCGAAGACCGCTGATTGAGTGCGGATACGGTCGATCCGACGCTGCCATTGTTGCCGAGTTCCTTGAGTGCGGTCTTGTCAATCTGCTGGCCCAGTTTGACGAGGCTGTTGCGTACATCGGTGGCGTTGGTTTTTTGTGCTGCGTCAAACTTTGCCGTGTCCAGCACCAGCTTGCCGTTGGCATTGACGCTGGCGCCGATTTGTTTCAGTGCCGCCAAAGTGCTGTCATCCGAAGTCACAGTGCGTGTCAGATCGCGGCCAACCCGTGTGGCATTGCGGCCAGTCGCCGTTTCTCCCGCAGCACTGGCGGCTCCCTTGGCGGTGTCGATGGTGTTGTTGAACGCATCCACCAGTTTGGTTGCTGCAGTCTTGACATCCTCGGCTTTTGCGCTGCTTGACAGCCCCGCCGCAGCTTTTGCGCTGGTCTGAGTTTGTGAGACAGCGGACTGGAGCTTTCCAAATGCCGAAAGCTGGACATTGGTGCTATCCACCTGGGCTTGAATGCGGTTTTCGGCCTTTTGCAGTCCCTTGGATAGACCATCGGTGCTGGCAGCCGTGCGCGCAGCGGGAGATGAACCCAGGAATCTACTGGCTGAATTGGCGTTAATAAAGTCGTTGATGTTCATGGTGTCGCCTCGCGGGTCATTGGTCAAATCTACGTCAAATTTAACGAAAAAGCAAAGACCTTTTTTCCAGCACACCAAGCCCGAAAACCAAGCCTGAATGAGTGTGGCGTTATTTTATCGCCTTTTGTAAAAAAACAACAATAATCTTTGTTTTGGCCTTGGGAAACGCCAAACTGCGCGTCGAATCGCTAGGCTTGTACTGGCTAAGTTACCGTGACGGGTTCCAGCGCCGGGGGGAGAAGGTGAAGACCCTGGGGTCGGACGCATCGACCGTGGCTTTGATCCAGCCCATGAGAGGATAACCAAAGGTTTCCACGCGCGTGAAGTTCTTGATGACCTCCCTGGTTGTGGCGTCCAGCAAGGGTTGGTCGATTTTGTGCTTATGCGAGTCACCATGCACCAGCACCACCTGGCCCGCAAAGGCCTGGGTTTCCTCGTGCAACTGGTTTAAAAAGTCGCGGTAAGCCAGTTTGGGGGTGTTGTCGTTGGCGGCTTCAAATCCGGGGTTGGCCTGGATCACAAGCATCAGTCCGGCCAGTTTTTGTGCGCGCGCCAGGGCAAAGGCCTGCTGCAGCCAGATACGGTTGGCGCTGCTGCGCGCCAGGTATTCGGGAGTCGGGCCACCATCTTGTGTACTGCCGTGGTAATTGTTGTCGCTGCCGGGCAGATTGAGGCCGACAAACAACACGCCGCCCGCTTGCCAACGCACATTCTCACGGTACAGCGCAAACGCCGGGTCGCGGCTTTGACGCGCTAAGGGCAAGGTCCGGCGACCCAGCGTGGTGTCACCCGTGAAAAACAGCGTGCGCAACTTCGCCAGGCGCTCCAGCGGGTCGTAACTGCCGTTGTTGCTGCGGTGGCAATCGGTCCATTCATTGTCGCCAGGCACGTAGACCAGGGGGAGGGCGGATGACTGAAAAACGCCCAGAATGTCCTGCAACACCGCATCACTGCAAGGGCTGGAGCCGCTTTTGATGTCACCGTCGTGCACAACAAACGCCAGGTTCTCGTGCGCCATTGCATCCAGCATGTCGGGCAACTGCTCCCGCTCCCAGTGGTTGTAGGGCGTATCACCAAAGAGGCCGAAGGAAATCGGCTGCGCGCCCAGCCCCGGTAACAGGGCAAAAAGACAAGAAAGCAAGCATAAAAACCGGCTCAACTTCCGGCAACCTTCATGCGGTGAATCAGGATGGAGCCGACGGTTTTTGCGCCGTAGTTGTAGGTATCGGCGCCGACAGCCTCGATTCCCTTGAACATGGCGTGCATGTTGCTGGCGATGGTGATTTCGTGTACGGGATAGGCAATCTGGCCGTTTTCCACCCAGAAGCCGCAAGCACCGCGCGAATAGTCACCCGTGACGTAGTTCACGCCCTGGCCCATCAGCTCGGTGACAAAGAGGCCGGTGCCCAGTTTTTGCAGCATCGCATCCAGGGTATCGTCGGGGCGGGTATGGCGCGAGCTCAGGTACAGGTTGTGCGAGCCGCCCGAATTGCCGGTGGTGGGCATGCCGAGTTTGCGCGCGGAATAGCTGCTTAAAAAATAGCCTTGCACGTGCCCGGCATCGACGACCTTGCGCGCTTGCACGCGCACGCCTTCATCGTCAAACGGCGAGCTGCCTTTGCCGCGCAGCACAAACGGGTCTTCGGCAATGTCGATATGCTTGGGAAACACGGCCTTGCCGAGGGAGTCGAGCAAGAACGTGCTTTTGCGGTAGAGCGATCCGCCGCTGATGGCTTGCACGAAAGTTCCGAGCAATCCGGCGGCCAAAGGCGATTCAAACAGTACCGGGCATTCCACTGTGGCAATCTTGCGCGCTTTCAGGCGGCTCAGTGCCCGTTCGGCAGCGTAGCGGCCAACCGCCTGCGGGGAAGCCAGTTCCTGTGAATGGCGCATGGAGCTGTACCAGGCGTCGCGCTGCATGTCGCGGCCCTTGCCAGCGATGGGCGAGACGGACAGCGAATGGCGGGAGCTGGCGTAGCCACCACGAAAACCGTGCGTATGCGCCATGAAGAAGTGCGATTGTTGCGCTGACACGCCAGCGCCTTCGCTGTTGGCGATGCGTTTGTCGGTGGCAAAGGCAGCAGCCTCACACTCCAGCGCCAGCTTGGCCGCTTCTTCGCTGTGGATACTCCACGGAAAAAACAGGTCGAGGTCGCGCGTGCGATCGTTTTCCGGGGCAATGTCCTGCAGCTCGGGCAGGCCGGCAAAGGGGTCTTCGGCGGTGAAGCGGGCAATGTCGTAGGCAGCACGCACCGTTTCTTCAATCGCGCCCTGGGAAAAGTCCGACGTGCTGGCGTTGCCCCGGCGTTTGCCCACGTGGACGGTGACGCCCAGGGACTTGTCGCGGTTGCGCTCGACGTTTTCCAGTTCGCCATTGCGCACGGACACGCTCAGTCCGCAGCCTTCGGACACTTGCGCCGCAGCGTCGCTGGCGCCGAGTTTGGTGGCGTGCGCGAGTGCGGCATCCACCAGGGATTCGAAAAACGTGCGGCTGTAGGCAAAACCGCTATCGGCAGTGGCAGTTGTAGCGGTAGTTTGGGCCGGGGTGTGTGGTTGGGTCATTTTGGTCATAACGGAGGCTATGATACTTGCCAATATGAGCAAACTGAAAAAAGGTTATTTTGTGCGGGGTCAATTTGTTGCCGAGGGCAGCGCGCTGGACCAGGAATTCAAGCGCGAACTCAAGGGAACGGATGAACAAAGCCGCACCGAACGTAAACACGAAAGCAGCGCATTGCAAGCGCTGGGTGTTGAGATGCTGGACTTGCGCAGCGAATTTTTAACCAGGCTGGCATTGCCCGACAAACTCGTGGAGGCGCTGGCCGAGGCCAGACGCATCACCAATTTCGAGGGGCGCCGCCGCCAGATGCAGTTCATCGGCAAGCAGATGCGCTTGCTCGATGCCCAGACGCTGGATGCCATTCGTGGTGCCTTGGCCGCGCAGCATGCACCGTCGGCGCAGGAAACCTTGCTGCTGCACCAGGTGGAGGCCTGGCGCGTGCGTCTGCTGGCCGACGACGGTGCCATGGACCAATGGATGCAGAGCAGTCCTGCAACCGACGCGCAGCAGTTGCGCGCCCTGATTCGCCAGGCGCGCAAGGACGCCAAGCCGGAAAAACCGGGCCAGGCACCGCGCCATGGCCGCCCTTATCGTGAGATTTTCCAGATCGTGCGCGAACATCTGTTGCGGGCGGATGCCGCACCCGATGCTGGCCCTGACCCAATCCCCCCCAATCCCGGAGCTGACTTGTGAGCACAGTAAAACCCACATTGGAAACGATCCACATCGGCATTGTCTCCATCAGCGACCGCGCTTCCAGCGGCGTGTACGAGGACAAGGGCTTGCCCGCTTTGCAGGACTGGTTGACACGCGCTTTGCAAAATCCGATTCATTTCGAGGCCCGGTTGATTCCCGATGAGCAACCGCGCATCAGCGCCACCTTGATTGAACTGGTCGATAAAGGTTGCAGTCTGGTGCTGACCACGGGCGGCACCGGCCCGGCGGTGCGTGACGTGACGCCCGAGGCTACCCTGGCTGTTGCGCACAAGGAGATGCCCGGTTTTGGCGAACAGATGCGCCAGATCAGCCTGAAATTCGTACCCACGGCCATTTTGTCCCGCCAGGTCGCCGTGATCCGGGACAAAAGCCTCATCATCAACTTGCCCGGACAACCCAAGGCCATTGCCCAGACGCTCGAAGGCCTGAAGGATGCCACGGGTGCCACGCTGACGCCGGGCATCTTTGCCGCCGTGCCCTACTGCATCGAGCTGATCGGCGGACCTTACATCGAAACCCACGCAAGCGTGTGCCAGGCGTTCCGGCCAAAGCGTTAGGACGCTAAAACGACGCCGACGCTGCTTACCTGAATCTGGCGGCGCGCTGGCGCAGGAGTGCGGGTAGGTCGGCGATGGATTGGACGTCAGAGTACGTCAGCACAAAAGGCGGTTGGGGTAAGGATGCGCGCGCGACCGGCGTTGCCCAGTTGCAGCAATCCGGCACGACGGTCCCCGGTCACGAGATAGTCTGCCTCACCGGCCAAGGCCATCGTGAACAGAAAAGCGTCATTCGGGTCGTTGATCTCGATGCCTTGCGGCAAGCTTGGCAGATGTTCCAGCACGATGGCACGTTGCATGTTGTTCACCATCGCACCGACGCGGTGAGCCGGAAGGATGGCTTTAAGTCTTGGGTAGCGGCTTACACGTCGTAACTCATCGAGCTGGACGATTGAGGTCACCAGCTCGAACCGTGCGGCCCTCCAGGCGTTATAGATCGTGTCGGGCGGGGCATACGGCGAAATCAACGCACTGAGCAAAACGTTGGTGTCGAGGATGACGCGCATCAGTGCTCACGCGCCCATTGCACCGCCTCGTCGATCAAGTCAGTCACCTCGGTCTCGCTCATGCCGGCGGTGGCGGCCTTGGCCTGCTCAGCAGCTCGCTCCAGGATGTACGAACGTACCGCCTCCTCAATGAAGCGCGACAAGTCACCTTTGCGCCCGCCTCCCTGTGCGGCGAGAAACATGCGCACAGACTGATCTGTGTCGGGCGACACAGCAATATTCCAGCGGACAGAATCCATAATTACTCCAGTGTTTGAGCGCATAGGTGTTTATACGCCGTATTTAGTTGAGGTGCTCCCCGGACCCCTTCTCTGGATGGGCCATGCCGGTGTGGCCGCCGACGCTGCCTACCGGAACTTGGCGGCGCGCTGGCGCAGGAGTGCGGGTAGATCGGTGATGGATTGGATGTGCACGGGTGTCAGGGGTGCGCGCTCCAGGCTCTTGAGTGCGGTGTGGATGACCTGGGAGCAGTGGGTGGCGCCCAGGGTCAGGCAGCCGGTGTGCAGCGCGTCCAGAGCCCGGTGGTCGAGTGCGGCGCCGGCTTGGGCTTTCTGGAGGGCGCCGTCGATTTGCCCGGCCAGTGCGTCCAGATAGGTTACATAGCGGGTCATCGGGATACCCAGGCGTTTGATGGTGGCTTGGGCATCCTCAAACATGGACTCCAGGTTGCTTCCCAGCGTTGCTTCGATTTTGGCGCGCACGTCGGCTGCGTGAAACGGCTTGACGATAAAGCCTCTGGCGCCGAGTTTCAATGCCTCTGTTACCGTTTCCCGGTCAGAAGCCGATGTCACCATCAAGACGGGGATTTGGGCAAAACGGGGTGTGGCGCGCATGCGGCGAAACAAGCCGATGCCCGACATGCCCGGCATGCGCACATCGCAACAGCACAGCACCGGATGCAAGCCTTGTGATAACAGTTCCCAGGCATGCTCACCCGACTCGGCTTCACAGACCTCAATGCCTGTCAGGTTCCCCAGGACATCGATCAGAGCCATGCGCGAAATCAGATCGTCATCTATTACCAATACCTTCATTTCGAATTTTTTTTCGTAATTATTGAACTGAAAAAATACGGTGGGTCAAGCACCACCACTATTGATGCGCTCCAGCGCTGTGTCTATTGTTTGTTGCAAGGCGGGGATTTGCTGTGCAATCCAGGCGAGATTATTGCCGTTGGCGGCTTGTTCTATCTGCTGGCATTGCTCCTGCAAATCGGTGGCGCCAAAATAGCCTGCAGAACCCTTGAGGCTGTGGGCCGCCAACGCCACGGTCTTGCTGTCTGCGGTATCCAATCCGCTTTTTACCACGGCAAGCAGCCGTGGTGCCTCGCTCACAAAAGCGCGCCGTATGGATTGTTGCGCCCTGGAACTGAAACCCCGCAGCGTTGCTTGCTGTACGTGCACTGCAGGCATTGCAGGCATTGCAGGTTTTTCCGGTGGTTTCATCACCACGGTTGAGGCTGGCATGGTATCCGTTGCGTGGTGTGTGTTTTCGTCATGGAACTTTTGGGCAATACGTGCGAAGTCATTTTGTATTGTCAGCAAGGCATCCACAATGTCACCATCAAAATGGGTGCCGCGTCCCTGGTGGATGATGCCAATGGCTGTATCGTGGTCCATTGCAGCCTTGTATACGCGCTTTGAAATCAAGGCATCGTAGACATCGGCAACGGCCATCAGGCGCGCCGCAATGGGGATTGCATCGCCCGCCAGCCCTTCGGGATAGCCCGAACCGTCAAACTTTTCGTGGTGTGCGTAGGCGATTTCGCGTGCGTAGCGCAAAAAGGCACTGCTGGTTCCCAGATGGTGTTCCACTGCAAGCAGCGTGTCGCGGCCATATACCGTATGCAGTTTCATGGTTTCAAACTCGTCGGTGTCGAGTTTGCCCGGTTTGAGCAGGATACGATCCGGGATGCCCACTTTGCCAATGTCATGCAAGGCTGCTGATTTGAATAGCAGTGTGATATTTTCGTTGCTCAGTTCGGCACAAAAACGCGGATGGTCCTGCAATTGCCTGGCCAGCGAGGCCATATAGTGCTGGGTGCGCCGGATATGGTTGCCCGTTTCGTTGTCGCGCGTTTCCGCAAGGCTTGCCATGGCAAGAATGGTGGCATCCTGCATGGCTTCGACTTCGGCAGTGCGCCTGGCAACGAGATGCTCCAGCAGTTTGTTCTGATCTTTCAGTAAAGCGCTGGCTTGTTTGAGCTGAATGTGGGTTGCCACACGTGCCAGCAGCGTTTCGGCATGAATGGGCTTGGAGATGTAGTCCACCGCGCCTTCGTGAAAGCCACGTGCTTCGCTTTCGCGCTGTGTGTTGGCCGTCAGAAAAATGACCGGAATGTCGGCAGTGCGTGCATCGGACTTGAGCCGCGCGCAGACGGTGTAGCCATTGATGTCGGGCATCATCACATCGAGCAGAATCAGGTCGGGCAAGGGCGAAAGTCCGGCAAGACGCAAGGCGCTTGCACCGTCAGGGGCCAGAATGACTTCGTATCTGCTCTCCAGCAAATGGCGCAGTAATTCCAGGTTGAGCGCAATATCGTCAACGGCGAGAACCCTGGGGCGGGTGTTCACTTAAGTCTGCTCCTTTTTTCCTGAGTTTGTTGTAGCAAAGCGGCATGCACAGCACAGCCACAAATGGAGGCATTATGGCTGTAATGCCATCGGGATATTCTCCAGGCATCCGCCATTTTTTCGATTTGTGCTATTTCGCGTGTATTACAACCGGGCGTAAATTTTCGGCAAAGATCACAGGCTTAAGTGCTTTTTGTATTCTACGGATAGGTTGCTGTCGCTGTTTATGCAGCCCAGAAGCGCATGTTCATCCAAAATACGCAAGAGCTTTTGTCCCTTTTTGAGCGTCTTGCGAGGGCGACCTCGCCCTCCGGTTTTGACCGTCTCTGGCACGCTCTTCCGGCAGTTATTCGACGTTCGGGACAAATCCGGCAGATTCTGTAACCACTTTTCAGTTACAATCAAACATCACTTCGGCTGATCTACCATGGCAAAACACCGCAAGGCTCTGGAGAAACTGTGCGCAACGCCGCCATCCGCCGACATTAAATGGGATGAACTCAAGAGCGTGCTAGAGCACCTCGGTTACACCATGTTGAAGGGCAGTGGATCGCGGAGGAAGTTCTACCATCAAGCCAGGAATGCGTTGATTATCTGCCATGCACCACACCCTTCACCGGACGTCGACAAGGGTTGCATCGCCGACGTAATCGAGCATCTGAAGACGAATGGATTCATTTAGAGGACGACATGGACATTCTCAAGTACAAAGACTACGAAGGTACCACAGAGCTAGATATGGCTCGCCGGGTTTGCCGTGGGAAGATTCTATTTATTGATGACTTGGTCACATATGAGGCCACATCTCCCGCTGAATTGCAGACGGAATTCGAGGCTGCGGTGGATGATTACATTGAGACTTGCACGACTCTTGGAAGAGAACCGCAAAAACCTCTAAGAGGACAGTTTAATGTCCGCATCCCTCCAGCGTTGCATAAGGCGGTAGCACTACGAGCGTTAGCAGACAATGTTTCGCTTAATGATGTTGCAGTTCGAGCCTTGGATGCATTCGTAAATATCCAACCTGTTGTTAACCATAACGTGCGGGTGACGCTCAACATTCCGGAAGAATCCATGAAGACACTTGTATCTAGCGCGTCAGCACAAACACAGTGGGGAACAGCCCATGTCCACTGATAAACCCGCTACGAATTGGACGCCGACACCAGTTGATGCGCCGTTGTCTATGCACGATCTTGCCGGCGTTCTGGTTAAACACTACGGCATTCATGAAGGACACTTCGACTTACTGGTTGAATTCCAGATTGGGACGGGGGCGGTTGGGCCTGATCCTACGGCCCTTACTCCTGGAGCAATGATTGGTGTCTCCCGGATTGGTTTGATGCCATCAAGGACAGACGGGCTCACAACCGTGGATGCCGCAGTAGTTAACCCGGTTAAGAAGTCGCGTAAGAAGACTGTTGAGTCGAGTCACAAGACGCCCAACCCTGCGGTGCAGGGGGCGCTGCGCAATAAAGCCGCGCAGCGCCCCTGACCTTGAACGTTGTGCATGTCGGCTGCACGCGCAAGCCAGCCAAGGCCGTGCCACCGTGCTGCCGTCCAGGCCGCGCAGCAGTGCGTGCCAGGCGCGGGTTTTGGGTAATTCCCAGTGGTAGAACCAGCGGCAGGTGCTTGCTGTGTAAGGCGCTTCTATATTTGTAGCTGTTGCCGCTTGTTCCATGGGAGGTACAGCCGTATTCCCCCTTTATTCCAGGGCTACCAACCACCAAACTCTCCCGCCTCGCCGGGCGGCTGGTCCCGGCTATCTTACGGCGACAACCGCCATGCCACGCAGGCACGAGCATGTCTCTTGAATGTCTCTTGAATTGAAAGCGCAGGTGTCCCCAATGTCCCCAATGCACACAGCAGTCCTGTCATTCTGGTTCCAGGAAATCGAGCCGAGGCTTTGGTTCGCTTCGGACAAGAACTTCGACGATCTGATCCGGCAACGCTTTCTCGGCGTCATGCAGCAAGCTGCTGCCGGAGAGTTGTACCCGTGGCGGGCTACGGCAGAAGGTCGCCTCGCGGAAATCATCGTGCTGGATCAGTTCTCGCGCAACGTCTACCGCAACACCGCGCAAGCATTCGCCCAGGACACCATCGCGCTCGTGCTGGCCCAGGAGGCCGTTTTGTCTGGCGCATTGAACACGCTGAACCCCACGCAGAGAAGCTTTCTTCTGCTCCCGTATATGCACAGTGAGTCAAGACAGATACACCTTGTGGCAGAGTCGCTTTATAGAGACTTTGCGCCCGCTGGAAACCACGACTTCGAGTTGCGGCACAAGGCGATGATTGATCGTTTTGGCCGGTATCCGCACAGAAATGACATTCTGGGGCGTACTTCCACGCCTGAGGAAGTGGAGTTTCTGAAGCAGCCGGGGTCACGCTTCTGATCTCCACGAAACACCGTTACAGCCCCCATGCCAAGCTACAGTGTCGAATTCGAGCGACTTTGGGCCAGACGTGCCAAGACCCTCGGACGCGATCTGACGCAAGAGGAGGCGCGCGTGCTCGATGGCGAGCTGTTCCAGTCGTGGATAGACGCAGGCCGCCTGGATGCGCTGATCCGGACCATCCTCGCCAATTTTGGCCGTGACGGCGGCCTGGAGGAAATCATCACGCTGGGCCATCACCTGCGAAAGACCCGCGACCAAGCGCGCGTGCACACCCTCTTTCGCGGGCTGATTGCGCGCCGGGTCAAGGCTTTTCATTCGTGGTGGCCGCGCGCGTCGCAGGGACATGTCGGCTGCATGCGCGAAGCCGCCCGGACGTCGGCGCAAGCGATGGATGCGTACATCGAGTACTTCCTCAGCCTTGATCACCTCGGCTTGCCCGTGGAGCGCGAGGCGCTCAGGGAAGAAATGATGCGCTTTCAGGCACGCGAGCCAGCCAAGACCGTGCTGCCCAAGGTGCGCTGACGGCCCAGCGGTAGAACCAGCGGCAGGTGCTTGCTGTGTAAGGCGCTTCTATATTTGTAGCTGTTGCCGCTTGATCCATAAGCGCTACAGCCATATTTCCTCATCATTCCGGGGCTACCCACCCCCAAATTCTCCCGCCTCGCCGGGTGGCTGGTGTGTGACAGGGTGTTTTTTGGGCTAAATTTTTGGCAAATCGGCTTGAAAGCCTCATGGAACGTGCGGTAGCAGCTATTGAAATGGGAGTTTTATCGGGTTTTCTCAGGCGCTGGCTTTGGTTGCGGGTGGGAGCGGGCATATTGCGTTGCACCCATGCCAGTGAACAAAAAACTCGCTTTGTTCTTGCGGTGGAGGAGCGGTGGCATCAAAACGGCAAGGACTGGTACGCCGACGGGTGAGGCAAACAGCTCAGGCTTGCCAGGGATTGATCAATTGCACACCCATCCCCGCAAAGTCCCTGGTATTGCGTGTGACAAGCGCCAGATTGTTCTGCAAGGCCGTTGCCGCCAGCAAGGCGTCGATGGCAGGCAGTGGCCGCGTGACAGAAGCAATCAACCGTCCCCAGCGATCAGCAGTGTGAATATCGATGGCCAGCAAACGGCCAAGGAAGTAGTTTGGTAGTTCGACCTCCAGCCAGTCGAGCAAATTCTGGCGGCGCGTCGGGTCATCCAGACGCTCGATACCTTTGCGAATCTCTCCCAGGGTCAACACACTCAGGTACAGCGACTGGCGTGGTCTATCCTGCATCCAGGCTACAACCTGCGGATCAGGTTGTTTGCGTCGCAGTTCCGACAGGACGTTGGTGTCGATCAGATAGCTCAAAACGCGACCTCACGCGCTGCGCCGCTGTCGCGTTCAAACACGATGTCTTCCTGATCGGCCAGAGGCGAGTGGCGCATGAAGCTCACCAGGGATTCATCGTTGCCGCTGAGTTGATCAAACAGTGCGCGCGAAATGACAACAGCAACCGGATGGCCATGCACGGTGATTTCCTGCGGTCCGTCATGGGTCGCACGCTTGATGAGGTCAGAAAACCGCGCCTTGGCGCTCTGCAATTGCCATGTTTGCATCGTTGCACTCCTTGGTGTCTGACTATACAGGTCAGATCAGGTCGGATCAGGTCAGATTGAAACTATAAACGATTGCCAACGATGGTCCCGGCTGCCACCCCCCATTCGACATCGACATCGCCAGCGCGATACCTCCAACATACAGGCGCTTCTATATTTGTAGCTGTTGCCGCTTGACCCATAAGCGGTACAGCCATATTCCCTCTTTATTCCGGGGCTACCCACCCCCAAATTCTCCCGCCTCGCCGGTCGGGTGGTGTGTAGCGGGGTGGTTTTTGGGCTAAATTTTTGACCAATCGGCTTGAAAGCCTCATGGAACGTGCGGGGACAGCTATTGAAATGGGAGTTTTGATCGAAGCCTACGGAATCGACCACGAGCCGGTGTAGCCGCTTGTACCAATCGCATCAAGAGGATGTCCAAGGGTTCAAAACCTCGACGCCTAGCGCCTGAAAGTCGGCGACATTGCGGGTAACCACGGTCAGGCCATGGACTCTTGCCGTGGCCGCAATCATGGCGTCCTCGTACAGCGTGTCAGATTTGCGGTGCATGAGCTTTGCCCAGTTTCGGAACGCAGCCGCATGCATCGGTAAAACGTTATAGGCCCCGGCTACCAGTTCCAGCCAGGTTTCAAGCTCTGCTGCCTTGGCTGCGTCTTGCTCGCGTGTCAGTTCGATTCCGGCCTGAATTTCTCCCAGCGTGACCGCAGACAAAAACAAGCTGGCGTCGTCCACCGACTGCAGCCACGCAACGACTCCGCCATGCGGTTTGGGTTTTCGCAGTTCGGAAACGACATTGGTGTCCAGTAAATACATGCACATCAGCCCAGGGGAGTGACTTGGCGCCGCCTGGCGTGGCCGCGCGGCGGCACGGGCAATTCGGTGCGTGCCAGTTCAGACAAAAGCAATTGCTTGAGTGACGGCTGCGCAGCGGACTGCAAGCGGCGCCACTGCGTCACGGGCACCAACACGGCAGCCTCAGCGCCTCGCTTTGTCACCATCTGAGGCCCTTCGGACAGGCAAGCCTCCAGGAACTCACTAAAACGTGCTTTCGCATCTTGTACGGGCCATGTATGCATGGTGTAACTCCAATCAAACCAGTTGTCTGACCAGTTTGCCCGTGCATCACCGGGTTGTCAACCCGTTTTTCCGTGTTGTGCAGTAGCTTATAGCCTGCTCCCTGCTGTAATATGCTTCCGTATTTGTAGCTTTTGCCGCTTGTTCCATAAGCGCTACAGCCATATTTCCCATTTATTCCGTGGCTACCCACCCCCAAATTCTCCCGTCTGGCCGGGGGGCTGGCATTTGGCGGGGTGGTTTTTGGGCTAATATTCTTTCCATCGAACCTTATGCTCTCAAAAACAAAGGAGTTTCCAGATGCCCGATGCACCAGAAATAGATAAAAACTACATAGACAGGAGATCAGATGGATGGATCAGCAAAGTCGAGCAACTATATGCTGATATAAAAAATGCTCTCAAAAGTGATTCGGATGTAAGTTTTAAATCTGAACAATATATGGTCATGCAGGAGGAGTTAATGGAAAAATATGGAGTTCCTCCAAAAAAAGTACCAATTTTCGATATGTTCGTAGGCAATCAGTTAAAAGCCTCATTCAAGCCTGTGGGTCTGTGGGTTGTCGGAGCAAAAGGACGCATAGACATTCTTACAAGAGAGGGGTCTTATATATTGGTGGACCTTGGGGAAGATGATGCTCACCCTGACTGGAAGGTGTTTACTCCAAAAAATAGAAAAAAAGGAAGCGAGTTTAACGCCAACTTCATAGAAACGCTGGTGCACTGAGCTATGGGCATATTCGATGAACTGGAAGCCCAATATGAAGAAATCGACAATCAATACGCAAGCGCAGAGTTCGAGGCAAGGACGAAGGGCTGGAACAACAAGGAACAGCAATATCAAAAGAAAAGAGAGTTGAATGACCAGGCTTATTTTCTTTTTATGTTTTCTCGCCTTGAGGATCGCATCAGGATTCAAAGCGCTGACTTGATAACAAAAAAACAAACATCCATTCAATCATGGCGTCAACGGGCAGCCTGGGATATTCTTCCTTCAACCTCAAGAGAAGATTATCCTTTTAAAAAACGTCTTGCTTTGCTGACGGAAAAAGGCGGCACCGACTACAGCCTGGTTCTCGATTACTACAAGGAACGTAATGCGATTGCGCATGGAGGTTCTTTCACGAGACCTATTTCCATGCCAACTGTCATAACTGAACTCAAGCGTTTATATCTCGTATTGAAGGCATGACATGGCGTGTATCCCCGCCCGGTCCACAGAGTAGGTCTTCTCCCTTACATCCCGAGCTCCCAAGCCAGGCGCAGGTTTTGGGTAATTCCCAGCGGTAGAATCAGCGGCAGGTGCTTGCTGTAAGGCGCTTCTATATTTGTAGCTGTTGCCGCTTGATCCATAAGCGCTACAGCCATATTTCATCTTTATTTCGGGGCTATTAACCCCCAACTTCTCCCGCCTTGCCGGGCGGTCGGTGTGTAGCGGGGTGGTTTTTGGGTTAAATTTTGATCCAATTGGCTTGAAAGCCTCATGGGACGTGCGGGAGCAGCTATCGAAATGGGAGTTTTGGTTGCTGGTGGGCTGGGCATATTGCATTGTGTCCATCATGTCGGCGAACAAAAAAATCGCCCAGTACAGGAAAATCTCTTCGGCTCTGAGGCTATAGTGCGCCGGAGGTGCGTCTGTACACATAACCGATTCAGCAGCCGGGGGTGACGTAAAGTCGGAATGCTGATTTTCTGGGGATGTTATGGCTGTTCATGTACACAGCGTATCGGCTGCCGAGTACTATAGAACACTGCGCTCCCGAGGTGAAGGAGAGCCAAGTTTTAGAAATTGTCAAGGCTGGAATAAAAAATCCAAATAGCCTGAAGATATCAGGATTGAGTTGTGGTGTTTTAACCATTATTGAAAAATCGGGGCAGTGTCAAAAATAAAAAAACCGGGCCATATTTTCGTGAATAATTCCTAAAGAGTGCCTTCTGGCAAGTTCCAAATGATTGACTACAAACAATATATCACTATTGAGCCAGGAAAAAGATCTGGAAAACCCTGTATAAGGGGATTAAGGATTACAGTTTACGACATCCTGAACATGCTTGCAGATGGAATGAGCTATGATGAAATTTTAGATGACTACCCAAAGATAACAAGAGATGATATTCTCGCCTGCCTGGCTTTTGCCGCTGAAAGAGAAAGCAACATAGTCAGGATGTGTGCATGAAGCTGTTGTTTGATAATAATATTTCTCATAAACTGGCAGCAAGACTTGATGACATTTTTCCCTATTCCACACATGTGATGATAGAGCGCCTGGATGAAGCTGAAGACAAAGATATATGGGAGTTTGCAAAAAAGAATGGTTTCACAATTGTAACAAAAGATGCGGATTATAATGAAATCAATCTGGTCCGTGGTTTTCCTCCAAAGGTAATCTGGTTAAGAATAGGGAACTGCAAAATATCAGATATAGAGGGAATTATTCGGAAAAACGCAATCATCATAAGTGAATTCGATAAAAACCAAAAGCTGGGAATTATTGAAATTAACAAAATGTCATTTTGAATTAGCGCGTAGCTTCTGAAAAATTTCCTTACCGCGCCACCCAAGGTGCACTGACGACCCCGATCACCCCGGCAGATTCCCCCGTCCGGCATCGCCAGCGCGGTGTCGTCCAGGCTGCGCAGCAGTGCGTGCTAGGCGCGGGTTTTGGGTAACTCCCAGCGGTAGAACCTGCGGCAGGTGCTTGCTGTGTAAGGCGCTTCAATATTTGTAGCTGTTACCGCTTGTTCCATAAGCGCTACAGCCATATTTCCTCTTTATTTCGGGGCTACCTACCCCCAATTTTTCCCGCCTCGCCGGGCGGCTGGTGTGTGGCGGGGTGTTTTTTTGGGTTAAATTTTGAGCCAATCGGCTTGAAGGCCTCATGGAACGTGCGGGAACAGCTATTGAAATGGGAGTTTGTCGGATTCCTCCTGAATGTGCGACTGCACGCGCAGGATTCGGTGCGGAGAGCTTTGGTTGCGGGTGGGCTGGGTGTGTTGGGCATTGCGCCGCACGCACACCGATTTGCTCTGCTTTTTGCTGCATTCTTCAGATACGAAATCGGCACTTTGCGCTTGCTGGACGTGCGGGGACAGCTCTTGATTAAATAGCGAAATAGCGCATCAGTCCTTGCGGAAATCCTCGTGGCAGGCTTTGCACGCCTTGCATGTGCTTCCCGCCGGGCCGTGTCTATACCAGTGAACAAAAAATTTCACCCGGTACAGATAAGCCGCCTCAACGCTTGGGCTATAGTGCCGGTGGCCGTGTCCGAAATGTGGGGCAAAGGTTCCCAAGAAAACTGGTGCTGGTGGCCTCGTTATCTGACGTTTCTATCCCCAAATTATTCAAGGCTAGCGAACTACCCATGCCTGCGTCGGTTTACATCGAATCTTCAGTAATCAGCTACCTCACGGCCAGGCCAAGCCGTGATGTCGTTACTGCTGCGCGTCAAGCAATCACGCTCGACTGGTGGCAAAACCAACGCCACAAGTATGAGGTTTACATTTCGGCGCTGGTTGAAGAGGAAATTTCTTCTGGTGATCCCATTGCCGCCGAACAGCGGATAAAAGCAGTCTCATCTATTTCTAGCGTGGCAATCTCCCCCGAAGCGCAGACATTAGCCGCAAGCCTGATTGCCTCGAAAGCTGTACCTCCCCATTGTGTGGAAGATGCCATGCACATTGCCATTGCGGCGGCACAAGGAACGGAATATCTGCTTACCTGGAATTTCAAGCACATCAATAATGCAGAAACCAAGTCACTTATTGCCAAGGTTATTGAAGCAAGCGGCTACATCTGCCCCGTTCTCTGTTCCCCCGAAGAACTAGGAGTATTTGACAATGATTGATGATCCCATCGTCGAAGAAGTAAGAGCGCATAGGCAGGCTCATGCTGCTCGATTCAATTATGATTTGGCGGCTATTGTTGCTGATTTAATCGAGCGGGAAAAAAACTCTTCTCGTCCAGTTATCAATCGCCCCCCACGCCGCGTACCTGAAAAGGTTATTGGTTCTGGAAAAGAACGAACAGCGTCAATCGGGTAACGTAATTGCCTGACGAGTAAGGTTAGATCGTGCCTTCACTATTTCAATTCTTCTGAAAATACCTTTTCCGCCACACCGCTGCGAAAACCGGCGTGCTGGTTTTTCTGGGATGTCATGGCTGTTGATGCATACAGAATGTTATGCACATCGGCTGTACGCGCGCAAGCCAGCCAAAGCCGTGCAATCGTGCTGCCCAGGGTGCGCTGACAGCACTGACGACGTTTGCGGCCCCGATCACCCCGCCGACATCAAAACCCCTCATCCGGCATCGCCAGCGCGGTGTCGTCCAGGCTGCGCAGCAGTGCGTGCCAGGCGCGGGTTTTGGGTAATTCCCAGCGGTAGAACCAGCGGCAGGTGCTTGCTGTAAGGCGCTTCTATATTTGCAGCTGTTGCCGCTTGACCCATAAGCGCTACAGCCATATTCCACCTTTATTCCAGGGCTGCCAACCACCAAACTCTCTCGCCCAGCCTAGCGGTCGGTGTGTAGCGGGATGGTTTTTGGGCTAAATTATTGGCAAATCGGTTTGAAAGCCTTATGGAACGTGCGGGAACAGCTATTGAAATGGGAGTTTTGTTGGTTTTCTCAGGCGCTGGTTTGGGTTGCCAGCGCCGTTGTGCATCGGAACGTCTTGCGGCCCAGCAGGTTCAGTGCCTGGATGCCGTGGGTACCTTCGTTAGCGGCGCATTCATCGCCGCAGCCTGCTAAACTGGAACGCATGGCACGTTACACGATCAACCATTTCCGACGGCTGGTTCGTAACCTCGATTACTTTGTCTCGTCACACGCTGCGGAAGAGCTTGAAGATGACGGCCTTTCAGTCCTCGACCTTGAGAGCATCGTTCTTTCCGGGGATGTCGTTGAGCGGCAACGCGACACCAGAACAAACGAAACAAAGTTTGTAATTGCGGGCACTACGCTCAATGGCACCGCCGCAGAGGTTGTCGTCAAAGTCGGTTTTACCGGAAAACTCATTGTCATTACTGCCTATGTCTGCTAATCAACATATCTGTGAGCACTGCGGTAGCCCGTCGGTACAACTCAAGCACGTCACCCGTAGTTTTGGAAAAGGTGCGAACTTGCTTGTTATTGAGGGCATCCCCCTATGGTCATGCTCAAACTGTGGCGAGTCGTATTTCACCGCCGCAACCATGCATGAAGTTGAACGCATCAAGACTTTGCGCAGGTCCGTGGCAGTGAGCCGCCCGGTATCGGTGGCTGCATTTGAAGCACAAGCTCACGCCTGACGGCGCTCCCCTGCGTCATGTCGTTTTGTGGTTAAATTTTTAGCAAATCGGCTTGAAAGCCTCATGGAACGTGCGGTAACAGCTATTGAAATGGGAGTTTTGTTGGTTTTCTCAGGCGCTGGCTTTGGTTGCGGGAGGGGCCGGGCACATTGCACTGTGCCCATGCCAGCGAACCAAAAAATCACTCCATACAGGCAAGCTCCTTCGGCTCTGAGGCTATAGTGCCGGTGGCGCGCCTGCGCACGTAATTGATCCAGCAGCCAGGTTGGCGCAGAAACCGGCGTGCTGGGTTTTCTGGGGTGTTATGACCGTTGATGCATACAGAATATTGGATGAAAATCTTATTTCATGCGGGGTTGCAGGGGTTTCGCCCAGCCATGTCATGGAGATAATCGCCATGGTAGGGAGACACGAGAATGTCTCCACACATTAGGTTAGCCGTCTATGGCGAATGACCATGCCTTACTTTCTGTTTCAGCACGAGCGGATGAAATTCCCCCTCAATTCGGGTCGCTGGATGACATTTCACACCTAATCAGCAATGGCGGTCCGTTTTGTTTCGGATACTCAAACAGAAAACCTGCACTATCAAATATGCTGGAGAAAGTGGTTCGGGCATACGATAAAAAATATCTCGCATATCTTTCAGAAAGCGCCGCAACCCTCAATCCAGAAAAGGTATACCAAGCCATTAAAGATATCGAATCGTTATTGGTGTCTTTCGAAAAAGATCCCCGTGCAGTTGCCATCTGCGTTGAGCAAGATTCTTGGACAGAAAGTGAAATCCTTGAAGGGTTAAGCCTTCCTACAGAACAGAACCCGGACAGCCAATGGGATGGCGATGACTTGCCTTATATGATAAGGATATTAAAAGCGCATCTTGCGGTACTCAAATTTGCCGAAACAGAAAATCTCTATGTTCTTCATGGTCGAACTTCACACGGCCGCTAACCCATCATTCAACACGGACTGGCGCGATAAAGCCGCGCCAGCCGGTTAATTCAAACGTTGTGCACGTCAGCTGCACGCGCGCAAGCCAACCAATGCCGTGCTACCGTGCTGCCCAAGGTGCAGTGACAGCACTGACAGCGCCTGCGACCCAGATCACCCCCACGTCTTCAAAACCCCCCATCCGGCATCGCCAGTGCGGTGTCGTCCAGGCTGCGCAGCAGTGCGTGCCAGGTGCGGGTTTTGGGTAATTCCCAGCGGTAGAACCAGCGGCAGGTGCTGAGTTTGCCTTGGTAGAAGGCGCGCTCTGTAGCGTTGTCGGTTGCGGTGTGCGTCGCCAGGCCACGGCAGGCGGCGAGTGCCTGGCGTAGCCACATCCAGGCGATCACGGTGTGGCCGCAGACTTCGAGGAATACGCTGGCATTGGCCAGGGTCCGCTCGGGTTCCTTTGCCAGGGCGGCGCCCAGGGTTTGCAGGGTGCTGGTCATGTCCATGAGTGCTGCGCCCAAGGCGGTGGTGAACTCCTGCAACTCCGCCGCATTGTCGGCTTCGTCGGCCTGTTCCAGCGTTTGCTGGATGGCGCGCGCCAGCAACTGGCTGGCAGCGCCGTTGTGCATGAAGGCCTTGCGGCCCAGCAGGTCGAGCGCCTGGATGCCGTGGGTGCCTTCGTGGATGGCGTTGAGCCGGTTGTCGCGGTAAAACTGCTCGACGGGATAGTCGCGGGTGTAGCCGTAGCCGCCATGCACCTGGATCGCCAGGCTGTTGCCTTCCAGGCACCATTGCGAGGGCCAGGATTTGGTGATGGGGGTGAGCAGCTCCAGCAGCATACCGGCCTCGCGCCGGGCGGTTTCATCCGCGCCAGTGGTCTGGGTGTCCACCAGCTGGGCGCAGTACAGGCACAGTGCGTAGCCGCCTTCCACATAGGCTTTTTGTGCCAGCAACATGCGCCGCACGTCGCCGTGTTCGATGATGGGCAACGGGGGGTCGGAGGGATTTTTGCTGGTGGGTGCGCGGCCCTGCAGGCGCTGCCTGGCGTAGGCCAGCGATGCCTGGTAACCCCGATAGCCCAGCATGACGGCGCCAATACCCGTGCCAATGCGAATCTGGTTCATCATGTGGAACATGTAGCGCAGGCCCTTGTGCGGCTCGTCCACCAGCTCGCCCCGGCACGCGCCTTTTTCCCCGAAAGCCAGCATGGTGGAAGTCGCACCCCGGCAGCCCATTTTGTGGATGAGTCCGGTCAGTGCGACATCGTTGCGCGCGCCCAGGCTGCCATCGGCTTGCACATGGAATTTGGGCACGATGAAGAGCGAGATGCCTTTGACGCCGGGCGGAGCGCCTTCGATGCGTGCCAGTACCAAGTGGACGATGTTTTCACTCAAGGGATGGTCGCCCGCAGAGATGAAGATTTTGTTGCCCCGGATGGCGTAGCTGCCATCGGGGTTGGGTGTGGCGCTGGTTTTGAGGTCGGCCAGTCCAGAGCCTGCCTGCGGTTCGGTCAGCGCCATGGTACCAAAGAAGCGCCCCGCCATCAGCGGCTCCCAGTATGTCTTTTTTTGTTCCGCGCTACCGTAGCGGTGGATCACGCTGGCGTTGCCCATGCTGAGCAGGGGGTAGACCGTGGTGGACATGTTGGCGCTGGCGAAAATCGACATCGCTGCTTGCGACACCACAGCAGGCAGCTGCATGCCGCCTTCATCAAAGTCATAGCTGGCCGCCAGAAAACCGGCTTGCACAAAGGCTTCTAGCGCCACGGCAACGTCGGGAATCAAGTGCACCTGCCCATCCACCGGGTCCAGGTGTGGCTCGTTTTCATCGGCGTTGCGGTTGTGCGGGGCAAACTTTTCGCGGGCGACAGCTTGTGCCGTGTCCAGCACTGCCGTAAAAGTCTCGCGGCTGTGCTCGGCAAAGCGCGGGTGGGCCGTGAGTGCTTCGGTGTCCAGCACCTCGAACAGCTGGAAGTCGAGGTCACGGCGGTTGATGATGCTGTCGGACATGGCTAGGCTTGCTGTGGTGGGTCAGAGTTCCAGTGCCACTTCGGTTGCTTGTGCAATGGCGCGCTTGGCATCGAGTTCAGCGGCCACATCGGCACCGCCCACCAGGGTGTAGGCGATGCCCAGCGCAGCCAGACCTTGTACCAGTTCGCGGCGCGGGTCCTGCCCGGCGCAGATGACCACGGTGTCCACGTCGAGCAGTTGATCCTTGCCGTCGATGGCAATGTGCAGACCGGCATCGTCGATTTTGCGGTACTCCACGCCGCCCAGCATGTGTACGTCGCGCTTTTGCAGCAGCAGGCGCCGCGCCCAGCCGGTGGTGCGTGCCAGGCCTTCGCCGAGCTTGCCGGTCTTGCGTTGCAGCAGCCAGATTTCGCGTACAGCGGCTGGCATTTGTGGTGCGGTCAGGCCGCCACGCACATCGCCATACTGAACGTCAATGCCCCATTCCTTCTGGTAGGCTTCCAGGTTGACGGGGCTGGCGGGGTCATCGCTGTGTGGGTTGGCGTGGCTGAGCAATTCGGCCACGTCAAAACCAATGCCACCGGCGCCGATGATGGCCACCCGTTTACCGGCCTGTTTGCGGCCTTCGATCAGGTCGATGTAGCTGGTGACCTTGGGGTGGTGGATGCCGTCAATCGCGGGCGTGCGCGGCACAATGCCGGTGGCAAGCACCACATGGGCATAGCCTTTGAGGTCATCTGCGCTGACATGGCGCTTGAATTGCAAGTCCACTTTGAGTTCGTTCAGGCGGTTGCGGAAGTAGCGCAGCGTTTCCGCAAACTCCTCCTTGCCCGGAATCTTGCGCGCCAGGTTGAACTGGCCGCCCACATCCGCCGCAGCGTCAAACAGCGTGACCTGATGCCCGCGCTCGGCCAGCAAAGTGGCTGCGGCCATGCCCGCCGGGCCGGCGCCGACTACTGCGATGCGTTTGGGGGTGGTGGCGGGTATTGATGCTACTTTGTTTCCGTGTCGCAGTAGAGTTTATGGCCTGCTCCCTGCTGTAGAGTGCTTCTACATTTGTAGCTGTTGTCGCTTATTCCATGAGGGGTACAGCCATATTTTCTCTTTATTCCGGGGCTACCAACCCAAAACCATCCCACCTAGCCGGGCTGCTGGTGGTGTGTGGCGGGGTGGTTTTTGGGTTGAATTTTGAGCTGATCGGCTTGAAGGCCTCATGGAGCCTGCGGAGACAGCTATTGAAATGGGAGTTTGTCGGATTTCTCCTGGCTGGATGACTGCACACGCAGAATTCGGTGCGGAGAGCTTTGGTTACTGGTGGGCTAGGTATATTGCATTGTGCCCATGTCGGCGAACAAAAAAATTCGCTCAATACAAATAGGCCACTTCAACTCTTGGGCTATAGTGCCGGTGGCGCATCTGCGCACGTACTTGATCCAGCAACCGGGTTGGCGCAAAAACCGGCGTGCTGGTTTTTCTGGGGATGTTATGACTGTTTATGCATACAGAATGTCGGCTACAAGCCTTATTTCATGCGGGTTTGCGCGGATGTTGCCCGGCCATGTTACGGAGACGCGAGAGTGTCTCTTCATATTGAGTTAGGCATCCTTTCCCCTGGTTTTTGGCTTCGAAGCGATCAATATGATTCAAATTACGAACGAATGGCTTCAAGAAAAAATGCAGCGTAAATATTCAGTTGCTGAATATCTTCAGAAATCTTGGAATTTATGCGCACTTGTTAGAAGTACGCCATTTGGTGAGGAACAATTTCTCAAGCGCATCGGCCTAGCGAAAGAACTATGTGATGAAATGGTACCAATTGGATATTTCTGTGAACTATTTCTAAAGCTTGAGGCGCCACAAGCCAAAGTTTCCCTGAAGTTAGGGAATCAGACATACGATGCAACCGTTGAACATGAGCACGATAGTGGTTCTAAAATTAACTTCATTGAGGTTACATCCCTCGAGGATCAAACCGAGCACAAGACACGTACTGAACTCCATAGGAATGGGGTTGTAACAGCGATAAAGCGCGACTCAGAATGGGTAGCTGAGCGGGGAAGAATTCTGGCGAGAGTTCTAGCAAAGAAACTCGGAAAGGAATACCCAAAAGGCACCGCTCTTATAATTTATTGTAAGGACGAATCACACCCAACTGAATGGGATAGTTGCATTAAGCTAGTTGGTACAACAATGTGTACGGCACTCGATCAATTTGAGCTCGTGTGTATTTTGGATAGAGAACACATATGGCAACTCTCTTCCAGACAAAACCTCTAACAGTTCGTTCCAGCGGACAGCCAAAAGCTTCGCTTTTGCCTGTCCCTAAACTTGGACGTTAGGCAGGTTATTTTTTAGGGTACGTCACCCTATGAGAAAAGTCGGGTTCGGAATACCGGATAGAGCGTTTAAATGGCTTTGTCCGATCATCACGAACTGTTTGCATATAAAATTTTTCAAGATGTGTGAAGATGAATATAAAAATATCTATTCTTTTAGCAGTAGTGCTTATTGGATCAGCTGTTGGTGCATTTATTCTTAAATCTAAGATGGTCAACGATACTGTGTCATTTAGTGATGTTCAAGTTGAAATCAATGAAAATGTACTTGATCAGATAGCAAGTGGCTATGTTAGTATGCCAGCGCTTTCTGCTGATGAAGATTCGATAATGGACTTGATAGGGGCTATAGCCATTCGCACACAATCTGAAGATGGAAAAGTCACTTGGTCGTTTGACCCTAGGAATCGACCATCGCGTGACTTGATTAAGACGAAAATTATCGAAGAAAAATTATATCATGGGATAGTTTCTGCAAAAGCAAATTTTGGCGGTCGTTTTCAACTTACTTCTGGTGACGCCACTGGTGATGAGCTTGCCGAAGTAACAATAAGAAATCAGCTAGTGCTTGGCTATAAAAATCAAACTGATATTCCATTTCAGTCTCTAGGAAAGGTTCACCCCATACCAAACAAGGATTACTTTTTTATAGACAATGTAATTGTCACTGATATAACAGTTAGACGATTCCGAAAGCAAACTGGTGATGGAAAAATAAAAGGCATGGCTTTTGGTGCAAATGGAAGCATCTACACCGAGCAAGATGCTGTTAAAACACAAAAAGTTGTTTCGTTCAGACCCATCAATGTCTTGGACTTGCAACCGGGAGAATCAGGTAGTGGGGATGATCTTGCTCGGCTCATCATGAAATCTCGTCGAGAACAGCTTACCAATGAAGAAGCATCCACTCTTACTAATATTTTGCATGAAAAAGCTAAAACTACCGCTCCCACATCGGTGCCGTTGACAAAACTTCAATCCAGCTTGCCGCAAACTTTATATAAGTTCGAAAAATTAGTTTGGTTGGAAGATATTTATCCTGTAAAGCAATCCTCTTCTAACCGTTGCTGGGTTGCAGCTATAGCAATGATGACTTCTTGGAGGTTGAGTCAAGAAATTGATGAAAATGAGGCTGTTAAAAGTTTGGGACTTCAGTTTCTATCTTTATATGAGCGCGATGCGCCTTTACCTAATAGCTACAAGTTGACATTATTATTGTCGGCCAATCTGAAATACGCTGCACCACAAAGTTATTCTGAAAATGGCCTGGTTTCACTTTTAAAAGATTTTGGACCAGTATGGTTTACCATTGATAATCAGTTCGGAAGGCATGCGACCGTGCTGACAGGTGTTTTTCTAGATCGCAAGTCGAATAATTATTGGGTGTCCTACTTAGATCCATCAGATGGATTATTGAAGGCGGATACTTATGTTTCGTATATGCAGCGTTATGAGGCCCCAGCATTTCGTGCAAACGAAGAAGGTATAGAAGTTGCCATGACAGCGCAGGACTTAGACATTCAAGTTATTCATTGGTAAACATCTAGCCTAACAAGACTTCCAGGTTCTCCCCGCCTTGCCGGGCGGCTGGTGTGTGATGGGGTGGTTTTTGGGTTAAATTTTGAGCTAATCGGCTTGAAAGCCCCATGAAACGTGCGGGAACAGCTATTGAAATGGGAGTTTTTCGGGTTTTCTCAGGCACTGGTTTGGGGTTCGGGTGGGAACGGACATATTGCGTTGCTCCCACGTCAGCGAACAAAAAAATCGCCCCGTACAGGTATATCTCTTTGGCGCTGAGGCTATAGTGCCGGTGGCGCATCTGTGCACGTACTTGATCCAGCAGCCGGGTTGGCGCGAAAACCGGCGTGCTGGTTTTTCTGGGATATTATGACTGCTGATGCATACAGAATATTGGATGAAAGTCTTATTTCATGCGGGGTTGCAGGGGTTTCGTCCAGCCATGTTATGGAGCAACCGCCATGTTAGGGAGACACGGGTGTGTCTCCAGACATTAGGTTAGCGAATTCATTTTAAGCTACCATTATTTTTAACTTTGGAGTTGCGGAAATGAACTTAAAGGCATTGAAATTTTGCCGATTTAAAGGTCAACCTAATGAATGGGCCGTTGAAGGAAGACCTAAAGAAGGGAATTTCGAACAATGGTTAACATTAGATAATGTGAACCTTATTGTTGGAAAAAATGCATCTGGAAAAAGCAGAACTATTAATGCAATAAGACATATTGCGGATTTGTTATCAAGCGATGTAAAGCTGTCCGTACTTAACACGCTAGGTTATGGAACAGCAGAGTATTCACTAAAATTTACTGATGAAAATGAATCAATTGATTATTATATAAATTTTGCAGAAGGAAAAATTACCGATGAAACTCTTACTGTTAACGGTGTAGAGAAACTCAATAGATCATTAGGAAAGTTGTGGTATGAAGGGGCCAACGATTTTCTGGATTTTCAGACTGATGATGGTGTCTTGGCTGTCTCAAAGAGAGATAAAAAACAACATTCTTTTTTTGAAAAGCTATATTTTTGGGGTAAGAATTTAAGCCACTACAGATTCGGAGATCAATTAGGCAAAAATGCATACCTAAGAGATTTGGATGCGATCAAAGATGATGATGAAGTGGATTTAAAAGATGGTCACGAAGTTACCGAAGCTTTTATTCGAGGTAAGCGCTTATTTCCAGATTCATTTAGTAATGGAATTATAGCTGATATGAAAGCTATATCTTATGACATAAAGGATATAGATGCTAAACCTTTGAAAAATTTCCCTATTACAGGATATGGTTTAACAGTTAAAGAAAATGAACTGGATGATATTACCGATCAAAGAGAAATGTCGCAGGGTATGTTTAGGGTTTTGTCTTTGCTAATACAATTAAATTACTCTCTTTTGAGTGTGGCGCCAAGTTGTATTTTAATTGATGATATTGGAGAAGGTCTTGATTTTGACAGATCGAAAACTCTTATTAATTTAATTATTCAAAAAGTTTCTGGCTCATCTGTTCAGGTTATCATGACAACTAATGATAGATTTGTAATGAATGAGGTTCCTCTAGAGTATTGGTCTGTTATTCAGAGGGTTTCTAAAAAATCTTTGTTTTACAATCATAGAAATTCAAAAGCAACATTTGAAGATTTCAAGTATACAGGGTTGAGTAATTTTGATTTCTTGTCCTCTGAATTTTATATTGATAATGCAGAGGATTAGTCTCTTATGAAAAAGATTGCATTTTATGTTGAAGGGCTGACAGAGCAGTTATTTATAAATAAACTTTTAATAGAAATTGCAGGTCAAAAGAACATAGAGATTAAGCTAGAACGTTTCCAAGGAGCGGGAAAGAACTGTTGTACAGAAATATATCCAAAAACAACCTCTCAACCAAGTAACCCAAGACATCATGCTCTTATTTTTGATTGTGCAGGAGATGGTGGCGTTAAATCTAGGATGCTAGAAGACTATCAGCGCCTGTTTTTACAAGGATACACGGAAATTGTAGGTCTGCTAGACTTGTATCCTAGGACAGATTTACAACTGTTTCAATCTAACTTAAGAAATGGAGTCGTAAGAAATGGTGTTAAAATAGCACTACCATTACCTATCAATACCTCAATCATTATTGCTGTAAGAGAAGTGGAATCTTGGTTTTTGGCGGAATGCAAGCATTTCCAGTTTGTTGATACAATACTTACCAATTCTTTTATAGTGTCAAGAGTTGGATTTGATCCTTGTAATGATGATATGACAACTCGAGATCACCCAGCGGAAGACCTACATGCAATTTATCAACTCGCAGGAAAATCATATTTAGACGGTAAAAATAGAAAGAGAAAAAATAAAATAGAGCGCACAGTTGAATGCTTGGATTACTCGGACATTTATTTAACACTCGGCAGAAAAATAAATGAGTTAGATGAGTTGATTTGTAAAATTGATAATTTTCTTGTTTAAGTATGATACTTATAGCCAATAGTAGGTGCTAACTGGTCACTCAAGGCCGACTTGGTGCCGTCGTTTTTATGGTTTTTGTTTGAGGTAAGTGGCGGCACCGGTCGGCTTAGCTCCACGTTGTACACATCGGCCACACGCGCCAGCCAACCAAGGCCGCACCACCACGCTACCCAAGGTTCGCTAACGGCCACTCGCGGCGCTTACCGCCCAGATCACCCCCACAGCTTCAAAACCCACCATCCGGCATCGCCAGTGCGGTGTCGTCCAGGCTGCGCAGCAGTGCGTGCCAGGCGCGGGTTTTGGGTAATTCCCAGCGGTAGAACCAGCGGCAGGTGCTGAGTTTGCCCTGGTAGAAGGCCTGCTCGGCGGCGTTGTCGGTCGAGGTATGCGTCGCCAGGCCACGGCGGGCGGCGAGTGCTTGGCGTAGCCACATCCAGGCAATGACGGTATGGCCGCAGACTTCGAGGAATACGCTGGCGTTGGCCAGGGTCCGCTCGGGCTCCTTTGCCAGGGCGGCGCCCAAGGTTTGCAAGGTGCTGGCCATGTCCATGAGTGCGGCCCCCAGAGCGGTGGTGAATTCCTGCAACTCCGCCGCATTGTCGGCTTCGTCGGCCTGTTCCAGTGTGTGCTGGATGGCACGCGCCAGCAGCTGGCTGGCAGCGCCGTTGTGCATGAAGGCCTTGCGGCCCAGCAGGTCGAGTGCCTGGATGCCGTGGGTGCCTTCGTGGATGGCGTTGAGCCGGTTGTCGCGGTAATACTGCTCGACGGGATAGTCGCGGGTGTAGCCGTAGCCGCCATGCACCTGGATCGCCAGGCTGTTGCCTTCCAGGCACCATTGCGAGGGCCAGGACTTGGTGATGGGGGTGAGCAGTTCCAGCAGCATGCCAGCCTCGCGCCGGGCGGTTTCGTCTGCGCCGGTGGTCTGGGTGTCCACCAGCTGGGCGCAGTACAGGCACAGCGCGTAGCCGCCTTCCACATAAGCTTTTTGCGCCAGCAACATGCGCCGCACGTCGCCGTGTTCGATGATGGGCAACGGTGGCTCGGCGGGATTCTTGCTGGTGGGCGCGCGGCCTTGCAGGCGCTCTTTGGCGTAGGCCAGCGATGCCTGGTAGCCCCTATACCCCAGCATGACGGCGCCAATGCCCGTGCCGATGCGAATCTGGTTCATCATGTGGAACATGTAGCGCAGGCCCTTGTGCGGCTCGCCCACCAACTCGCCCCGGCACGCGCCGTTTTCCCCGAAGGCCAGCATGGTGGAAGTCGCACCCCGGCAGCCCATTTTGTGGATGAGTCCGGTCAGCGCGACATCGTTGCGTGCGCCCAGGCTGCCATCGGCTTGCACGCGGAATTTGGGCACGATGAAGAGCGAGATGCCCTTGACGCCGGGCGGTGCGCCTTCAATGCGCGCCAGTACCAGGTGGACGATGTTGTCGCTCAAGGCATGGTCGCCAGCGGAGATGAAGATTTTGTTGCCTCGTATGGCGTAGCTGCCATCCGGGTTGGGTGTGGCGCTGGTTTTGAGGTCGGCTAGGCCGGAGCCTGCCTGCGGTTCGGTCAGCGCCATGGTGCCAAAGAAGCGCCCCGCCATCAGCGGCTCCCAGTATGTCTTTTTTTGTTCCGCGCTACCGTAGCGGTGGATCACGCTGGCGTTGCCCATGCTGAGCAGGGGGTAGACCGTGGTGGACATGTTGGCGCTGGCGAAGATCGACATCGCCGCCTGCGACACCACAGCAGGCAGCTGCATGCCACCTTCCGCAAAGTCATAGCTGGCCGCCAGGAAACCCGCTTGCACAAAGGCTTCCAGCGCTACGGCAACCTCGGGGGTCAGGCGCACTTTTCCATCTACCAGGTGTGGCTCGTTTTCATCGGCGTTGCGGTTGTGCGGGGCAAACTTTTCGCTGGCGATGGCTTGTGCCGTGTCGAGTACCGCCGTAAAAGTCTCGCGGCTGTGCTCGGCAAAGCGCGGGTGGGCCGTGAGTGCTTCGGTGTCCAGTACCTCAAAAAGCTGGAAGTCGAGGTCGCGGCGGTTGATGATGGCGTCGGACATGGGCTGGTCTTCTCAAAGTTCCAGTGCGACTTCGGTTGCTTGGGCAATGGCGCGTTTGGCATCGAGTTCGGCGGCCACATCGGCGCCGCCCACCAGGGTGTAGGCGATGCCCAGCGCATCCAGCCCCTGCACCAGGTCGCGGCGTGGGTCCTGCCCGGCGCAGACGACCACGGTGTCCACGTCCAGCACTTGCTCCTTGCCGTCGATGGCAATGTGCAGACCGGCATCGTCGATTTTGCGGTACTCCACGCCGCCGAGCATGTGTACGTCGCGCTTTTGCAGCAGCAGGCGCCGCGCCCAGCCGGTGGTGCGCGCCAGGCCTTCGCCGAGCTTGCCGGTTTTGCGTTGCAATAGCCAGATTTCGCGTACGGCGGCGGGCATTTGCGGTGCGGTCAGGCCGCCACGCACATCGCCGTACTGAACGTCGATGCCCCATTCCTTCTGGTAGGCTTCCAGGTTGACGGGGCTGGCGGGGTCATCGCTGTGTGGGCTGGCGTGGCTGAGCAATTCGGCTACGTCAAAACCAATGCCACCGGCGCCGATGATGGCCACCCGTTTACCGGCCTGTTTGCGGCCTTCGATCAGGTCGATGTAGCTGGTGACCTTGGGGTGGTGGATGCCATCAATCGCCGGTGTGCGCGGCACAATGCCGGTGGCAAGCACCACATGGGCATAGCCTTTGAGGTCATCTGCACTGACGGGGCGGTTGAATTGCAAGTCCACCTTGAGTGCGTCCAGGCGGTTGCGGAAGTAGCGCAGCGTTTCACCAAACTCCTCCTTGCCCGGAATCTTGCGCGCCAGGTTGAATTGGCCGCCCACATCCGCCGCAGCGTCAAATAACGTGACCTGGTGCCCGCGCTCGGCCAGCAGCGTGGCAGCGGCCATGCCCGCCGGGCCGGCACCCACAACGGCCATACGCTGGGGCGTGGTGGTGGCCTCGACCTGCACCTCAAGCTCGTGGCAGGCAAAGGGGTTGACCAGACACGAGGTGATGTTGCCCACCAGCACATGGTCCAGGCAGGCCTGGTTGCAGCCGATGCAGGTGTTGATGGTCTCGGGACGGCCAGCGGCGGCTTTGTTGACGAACTCGGCGTCCGCCAGGAAGGGGCGCGCCATCGACACCAGATCGGAGTCGCCGCGCGCGATGACCGCATCGGCTACGGCAGGGTCGTTGATGCGGTTGGTTGAAATCAGCGGAATCTTGACCTGGCCCATCATGCGCCGTGTCACGGCGGTGTAGGCGGCGCGCGGCACCATGGTGGCGATGGTGGGCACACGCGCTTCGTGCCAGCCAATGCCGGTGTTGATGATGCTCACGCCCGCTTTTTCCAGTTCCTTGGCCAGTGCCACCACCTCGTCCCAGGTGCTGCCACCTTCCACCAGATCGAGCATGGACAGCCGGAAAATGATGATGAAGTTCTGCCCGGCGCGCGCACGCACGGCACGCACGACTTCCAGGGCAAAGCGAATGCGGTTTTCAAACGCGCCGCCCCAGCGGTCGGTGCGCTGGTTGGTGCGCAGGGCGATGAACTGGTTGATGAGGTAACCTTCCGATCCCATGATCTCCACCCCATCGTAGCCCGCCAGCACACACATGGCGGCGCACTGGGCGTAGTCGGAGATGGTGCGCTGGATGTCCTCTTCGGTCATCTCGCGTGGCGTATAAGGATTGATGGGCGCCTTGATGGCCGAGGGAGCCACCAGATTCTTGCTATAGGCATAGCGCCCGGTGTGCAGGAGCTGCACCACGATCTTGGCGCCGTGGGCATGTACGGCTTCGGTAATGATGCGGTGCTTTTGCGCCTCGATTTCGTTATCAAAGATCGGGCCGCCTTGTACCACCACGCTTTCCTTGTTGGGCGCAAAACCGCCGGTCACGATCAGGCCACATCCGCCCTTGGCACGCGCTTCGTAAAAGGCCGCCATGCGTTTGTGTGAATTGGCAATGTCTTCCAGTCCGGTGTGCATGGAGCCCATGATCACGCGGTTTTTGAGCGTGGTAAAGCCGAGGTCCAGGGGTTTGAGCAGGTGGGGATAGGGCATGGGAACTCCGTCGTCGATAGTGAATGGGATGGAATGAAATGTATGCAACTGGTTGCATGGAACTTTACCCGATAATTGCGACCAATGCAACTGGTTGCATAGTTATATGCCTCGCACGGTGCAATTCTCGGGTTTTGAAAATAGCGCAAGGTAGGTCGGGTTTCAACCCGATTGTCGGGATAAATCCCGACCTACGGTGTCTGGCTAAAGCCGCGAGTGGTATATCCGACATTCCGCACCCCCCTTCGAAATTCCGCGATTTGTTAGAACCGCCTTTGCGGATCAACTTCTCATGTGTTAATTGCCTATCCCGTGTCGGCATATATGGCGACGTATTGTTTGCCGAGCAATGTCAACAAAGATCTGTGATGCTTGTTCAGATTTAAAACACGCGCATGTCCTTCCCCGATTTTCAGCAGATGAATGCCAGAAAAGCACTGGAACACCCAGCGGGCGGTTGGCTTGTTGTTCGCCACTGCCTGTTGGCTGGGGAAGGTCTTCTGACTCTCCTTGAGGGACTGGCGGATACGCCACTCAAGGGCGGCATAGACCATCAAGCAAAGCGTCATCACCATCATCAATGCCATGATTCGCGTGGGAGATTTTAGAAACAGCGTGGATGCCATGAAGCGTGGATCTTTCAGGAAACGAAAGCCTCGCTCTACCTTTTGTTGATCTTTCTTATACGCTTCAATAAGATACGCATCGCTTAGGGACAGCTCATCAAGTTGATTGGTGGCAAGAATGAAGCAGCTTTTCTGCAGTAACTTCTGGTTGTGAACATCAGGCTTGCAGGCTAGCTGGCCTTCTATCTGATAAATGTAGCTATCCGGGGTCTGGTCTTTGCGGGGACGGCCCTTGTCTTTGTACTGGGGAATTTGCTTGATCTGGCTTTCACTGACAAACATCAGACTCAGACCTTTTTCAAATTTGGCCAAAGCAGCTTGTGCATCCTCCGTGCAATTGAAGGATTGCCTACACAATTGATCGAATGCCTTGAGCTTGGCGCTACTTTGCTTCAGGTGCTGTCGGCACAGCGTTTTCTGCACACGATGTCGAGCGGCTTCACTGTATACAACCAACCAGCGTTGTTTGATTTTTGCGTAGACTACACCCAGTGAACAATGGGCTTGCTCCTGCCCTGTTTGCATCAAAGCCTCGGCTGTTGCCTTGATCAGTTCTTTGGCCGCTGTAATCGTTTCTGGCACTCGACTGACCCAGGGAAAGCGCCCCAGTTTTGCAAGACTTTTCTCATTGAACAGGGCGCTATCGGCCACAATCAGTTTCATGCCAAAGTCAGCATTCAAGTGTTTAATATGCTCGTCAACAGTCGCACGAAAGCTGTTTTGATCACTGTTATTGCCGCTCAATGGCTGCATCAATATCGGAATACCCGCCTGACCATCAGTGATCATTTGCAACACCACTTGATTCAGATCGGGGCGATGGTCGCGACTGTAGCCTTTCGTGATCTGAATCACACCTTCCGTGGATTCGGCTTCGCTGTTGTACTTGCCATCAGTATGAAAACTGGTTGAATCCAGATGTCCTTCCGGGCACAGCAGACCCAACCTGTTCATCGCTGATGCCGCCACCTGGGAATACAGGCTCTCTACACCATAATCAAAAATTGAATCCAGTGCGCGCCCCAAGGCATCGTCGTTGAGTTGCTCTGCCGTTATCCCCTGTCCGAGCAACCGCTCAACCGGCTTGTCCCTGAAAAAATCAGGCATCAGATACAGGGTTCGGTTGATATAGCCAAGGCCATTTAATATCATTGCCTTGACCAAAGTTCCAACAGAAACAAGGCGTTGATCAAAATCCTGGACGATCAATGTGTCAATCGTTTCAACTATGCCCAGTTCATCAACCATGCCTGCAACCATCCCGAAATGGTCAAGGTTGTAACTGGCATATTGAGTGCTAATGGTCTCTTTACTGCTCATGACGGAGTAGTGCACGGCAAAAGTAAAACATCTATCAAGCTTACTCAATTGCGGCTCATGTAAACCGATTTGACGCGTAGACTCATCCCCGTACTTCATCCGAGTGGCGTTAAGCAATTTCTGATAGTTGGCCGATTCTCCTTTTGTTCACAACCAACCTGGCTGCTTTTGATGCACTCGGTCAAAAAAAATTGCCAAATGAAAAAATGGGGTGCGGAATGTCGGGTATATGCCAAAATACGCTCTTTCGCCCGTCCCGCGTGCGCAAGCAGCTATAAAAACCGGATCAGATTGCGTCCCGCTTCCTTGGCTTGGTACATGGCCAGGTCCGCCTGCTTCATGATGTCTTCCTGGCTGATGGCGTGATTGGTAAACACCGTCACACCGATGCTTGCCGAGCAATGGTGTTCAACGGTTTTGGCCTCATCCAAACCCACACGCTTGATGGTCAGAAAATAAGGCTCTGATAACTTGCTGCGGATCTTTTCCGCAACGGACATGGCTTGCTCTATCGACTTGTCCCTGGCTGTATTCAGCTCACCGAGCACCACCACGAACTCATCGCCACCAAAGCGCGCGGCCGTGTCTGTCTCCCGGATGCAGCTCTTGAGCCGATTCGCAGCCTCCAGCAACAGCGAATCGCCCACTTCATGCCCGTGCGTATCATTCAGTGGCTTGAAATTGTCCAGATCGAGAAAAATCAGCGCGCCATGCAAACCGTTGCGCTTGCTGGCGGCCATGGCCAGGCCCAATCGGTCACAGAGCAGGCGGCGGTTCGGCAGTTTGGTGAGCGGGTCATAAGACGCCAGATAGCGTACGGCATCTTCAATTTCCTTGCGCTGCGTGATGTCTGTTTCGGCCCCGACGTAGTGGGTCACCGTGCCGTCATCCGATTTCACTGCCGTAATCGAAAGCCATTTGGGGTGAATCGTGCCATCCTTGTGCCGATTCCATATTTCTCCCTCCCAGCTACCCGTGCGGTTGATGCTTTCCCACATCAAAGCATAAAAGGCCGTATCGTGGCGACCGGATTGCACGATGCGCGGCGATTGGCCAATAACTTCCTTCGCTGTGTAGCCCGTGGTCCTGGTGAATGCCGTGTTGATGCGCAAAATGACGCAATTGGCATCGGTCACCATGATGCTTTCTTGTGATTCGAAGGCAGCGGCTGCAATACGGAGTTCTGTCTCGACTCGCTTGCGTTCGGAAATGTCACGCGAAAAAGCGACAAAGCGCGACTCCAGGTCAACCCGTTGCACCAGTTGCAGCACGATCTCCACGGGAATATCGTGTCCATCCTTGTGACGATGGACGGTTTCAAAGGATCGCACCTGCAGACTGCCATCCAGCAGCGGTTCCAGCATGGCACGAAAGCGCTGCTCGCTAAATCCCGGCTTGATGTCCAGCGGCGTCATCTGCAGCAACTCCTCTGCGCTATAACCCACTTGCCGTTTGGCACCATGGTTCGTGTAGATGAAACGCAAGGTGGTGGGAAGAAAAATGAGCACCCCATCCTGCGTGTGATCCAGGGTGAATTTGAATTGTTCCAGCGTGGCTTCACTCTGCAGCAACGTTGCTTCCATCTGCTTACGCTCAGAAATATCCACTCCCGTTGGCAGTAACCCCACAACCCGGCCATCGCCATCGCGTACCGGCGAAATCTGGAAGTCGATAGGAACGAGGTCATCGCCCATGCGTACCACCAGATCACGGCGTCGCGTCTGTCCCTGCCTGGCCGCTTCCATGGCCGCCATCAATTGCGCGCGCACCGTCTGGTCATGCGTCCACCACGGCGTGTCGTAGAAAAACTTGCCAATCACATCCTTACGGCAATATCCGCCCCGTTCAAGGGGGGCTTTATTGACTTCCTGAACGACGCCATGCACATCCAGCAAGGCAACGTAGGTAAACAGGTTGTCGATGATGGTTTTCAGGTACTGTGTGCTTTCTTCCAGCGCCGCATGTGCATCCCTGGATTGTTGCAATTCCAACGCATAACGCTGGCGGTACCGGTGCATGGCTTCGATGGCATAAGAAATGATGATCCCATCCATGAGGAATACCAAGTTCGACCACGCGCTGGCCACCAATACTTCTATGGATAGGGAGTAGTAGGGCGGTGTGAAGATGTACGTGGCGAACACCAGCCCCACGGCGGTGGCAAGCAATCCTGCCCGGTGTCCCCCGGTAATGGCCGCGATGGTGACGGCGGGAAAGAATGTCACATACTGCAACCCGGCATTGACAGGTGCAATTGCCAGGCGCACCCACAGGGCAAGACCCATCAACGCAAGCGTCAGCACGTAACTTTGCGGGCTTCCATGCGGCATGGACGTCAGGAAGGGAAAGCGACGGGTTATATCCACTCTACCCGACCGTTTTCCAGGTGGTAAATCGCACCGACAATTTTTACCTTGCCCTCAACGACGAGCCGGAGAATCTCTGTGCTGCCCTTGAGCAGACCGTTGATGGATTCCTGGACATTTTCACGGATTGCATCGTCAATCAGCGCGTCTCCCTTGAATCCTTTGGCCCTGGAGCGTTTGACGACCGAGGCAATATTGTGAACAAGTTTATGGATGTTGCCTTCGAGTTTGTCTTTATGCACAACAGCCGTAACCGCACCGCATTTGGTGTGTCCCATGACGACGATCAACGGCGTGCCCAGGTGTGCTGCGCTGTATTCGGCGCTGCCGGTTTCGTCGGCATGCACCACGTTACCAGCCACGCGGATGGTAAAAATATCGCCAACGCCCTGGTCGAACACTTCCTCCACGGGCACACGCGAATCGGAACAGGCAATGACGGTTGCAAAAGGATGCTGGCCTTCTTCACAGGTTTCCTCCAGCCACTTGCGGGCGATGTGCGGGTGGTTAGTTTTTCCGCTCAAAAATCGTTCGTTTCCTTGCTGGAGCCGCTCGATAGCCTCCTCAGGCGTGACAATGGCCAGCGCATCGTGGTGGGACATGGTTTTTTCCTTTTGACAGCTACCGGATTCTATCGGGGACATGGTGACCCTATAAACTCAGGGTAAAATTGGCTGAAACCCGCATGGAATGTGCGAGAACAGCTACTTATTTAATAGTAAATTGCGAGGCATCGGCGTGAACGTCAAACAAACCTACGAGGCTGAACTGTTTAGTCGTGGTCATGTAGCCGACCCCGCGCAGTTACGGGCCATTGATGCGCTGGAGCGCTGCGCCGGCGAATGGGCCACGTTCAAGCTCAAACGCTCCAACGCTTTCAAGAAACTGATCAACCACCCTGAAATCCCGCGTGGCGTGTATATGTACGGCGGGGTAGGGCGGGGCAAGAGTTTCCTGCTGGACTGCTTTTATAACGCCGTGCCGCTCAAACGCAAGACACGCTTGCATTTTCACGAGTTTATGCGTGAAGTGCACCGGGAACTGGCCCGTTTGCAAGGCACCGTCAATCCGCTGGATGCCCTGGTCAAGCACATGGCCAAACGCTTTCGTCTGATCTGTTTTGACGAGTTCCATGTGGCCGACATCACCGATGCCATGATCCTGCATCGCGTGCTGGATGCCATGTTTGCCCACGGCGTCGGTTTTGTCACGACTTCCAATTTCCGCCCCGACGACCTGTACCCCGGCGGCTTGCACCGCAACCGTATCCTGCCAGCGATAGCCTTGCTCAACGCGCAACTGGAAGTCATCAATGTCGATAACGGCACCGACTACCGCCGCCAGACCCTCGACAGCCTGCAGGTCTACCATGTTCCCAACGGAAGTGATGCGGATTCGGCCATGGAGCAGGCGTTCAATGTGCTGGCGGCTTCGCACGACCAGGACCCCTTGCTGCATATCGAAGCACGCCAGATCCGTGCCCGCCGCCGCGCCGGTGGCATGGTATGGTTTGATTTCAAAACCCTGTGCGGCGGGCCGCGTTCGCAAAACGATTACCTGGAAATTGCGTCGCTGTTCCACACGGTTTTCCTCAGCGATGTCCCGCACATGGGCGTGCGCATGGCTTCCGAGGCGCGCCGCTTTACCTGGCTGGTCGATGTGTTATACGACCGGCGCGTCAAGCTGGTGCTCTCGGCCCAGGTGGCGCCGGAAGACCTCTATACCCAAGGCCCCATGGCGCACGAATTTGCCCGCACCGTCTCGCGTCTGGTGGAGATGCAGTCGCACGAGTATCTGGCGCAGGAGCGGCGCGTGGTGGATACGGGTCTGACATGATCAACATGACCGGGCTGTGCATGGCCGCCGCCCTGGCCCTGCTGGCCCCTGTGGCACAGGCCCAGGAAGAATCAACAACCACACGCCAGAGCATTGCCACTTTGCGTCAGCAGAAAATGGCGGAATTCGACGCGCAGGATGCACAGTGCCAATCCAGATTCGCCGTGACCGATTGCCAGAACACCGTGGCCGTGCGCCGTCGGCAAATGCTGTCCGATCTGAAAAACCAGGAGGTGCAACTCGACGATGCACAGCGGCATCAGAAAGGCGCGCAGCAACTGCTGCGCAGCCAGGACAAGCTGGACGATTGGGAGCGGCAGCGCCAGTCAGCCGAGCACCCCAAATCCCCGCAGGAAAAACGCCACCCGTTATCCCCGGCCAGTCCGAAGCTTTCCACAGCCAAGGTGCCTGCGGGCCTGGATGCCTCCACCATTGCCCAGAATCGTGCGGACTACCAGGCAAAGCAGGCAGCCCTGATCCAACGCCGTCTGGAGCGCGACAAGCGCCTCAAGGAACAAGCCAATCACCGCGCTACGGCGCTGCCTACCTCACCATGAACACCATGGTTGTGTTCATTGCGTTTAGCCAGCCGTAAACAAATCGGCGGTCGTGCTTTTGGGTGCCACACCCAGGTGCTGGTAAGCCGCCAGCGTGGCGATGCGCCCGCGCGGGGTGCGTTGCAAAAAGCCTTGCTGGATCAGGTAAGGCTCGATCACATCCTCGATGGTTTCGCGCTCCTCGCCAATGCTGGCGGCAATGTTGTCCAGACCTACCGGGCCGCCATCAAAACGCAGGATGACAGCCTCCAGCAGTTTGCGGTCCATCAGATCAAACCCCATGGGGTCCACGTCCAGCATGGCCAGCGCACGGCTGGCAATATCCAGGCTGATGTGGCCTTTGCCCTTGACGTCGGCAAAGTCGCGTACCCGGCGCAACAGACGGTTGGCAATGCGTGGCGTGCCGCGTGAGCGCCGGGCGATTTCAAAACCGCCGTCGGCATCCATGGGCACCTTGAGCAGTCCGGCGCTACGCGTGACGATGCGCAACAGTTCTTCAGGGGTATAAAACTCCAGCCGCGCCACGATACCAAAGCGGTCACGCAAGGGGTTGGTGAGCATGCCGGCACGTGTGGTGGCACCCACCAGCGTAAAGGGTTGCAAGTCCAGCTTGATACTGCGCGCGGCCGGCCCCTCGCCGATCATGATGTCAATCTTGTAGTCTTCCAGCGCCGGGTACAAGATTTCTTCCACCACGGGACTTAAACGATGGATTTCATCAATAAAGAGCACATCGTTTTTTTCCAGATTCGTCAACAGCGCCGCGAGGTCTTTGGGCTTTTCCAGCACCGGCCCGCTGGTCTGGCGCAGTTTGACACCCAGTTCGGCGGCAACGATATGGCTCAGCGTGGTTTTCCCCAGACCCGGAGGACCAAACAGTAGTACATGGTCCAGCGCTTCGTTGCGCATTCTGGCAGCACTGACAAAGATTTCCAGTTGTTCGCGGATCTTGACCTGTCCCACATACTCGTCAAGCAGCTTGGGCCGCAAGGCGCGTTCCAGCGCCACCTCGTTGGGCGAGGCCGGTTGCGCAGACACGGTGCGTTTGGCAGGTGGCGCGGAAAAATCGTCGGTCTGAATGCTCATGGAACTTACTGTTTGATTACCCCAAGGGTCCCAGGTCATCGCCGTACAACGACGGGTCGGTAGCAACCCTGCCCGATGCTTCCTCCACGGGTTGCTCACTCAACAGCAGACCGGAGGGCAAGGACGGTTTGACCAGGATAACGGTGCAAGGGGCAGACATGGCAACCTTGATTGGCACGGTAGTTAACAAACGCTGGGTCTTGCGTCCGTGGGTGGACGCACCCATGACAATGACGCCTACATGGTTGCCTGCTGCGTAGTTGAGCAAGGCTTGCGCTACATCACCCGACTCCAGCACGTGGTATGAAATCTGGCGGCCGGGAGTATTCAGCGCCTGCGCCCAGCGCTGCAGGGTCGCCAGGTGGCGCCGGTACGCATTGCTGGCGGTACTCTCTTCCCCGGATACGACGGATATGCTGGGCGTGCGGCCATGGTGGGTGGGCGCGATGACGGTCACGCAGGACAGCCGGGCATCGGGCAAGGTTCCCAGCAAACGGGTCACTGCATCGCGCAGCGAATACAGCGTGGCATCGGTCACGTTGGAGTAGGGAACGGCCACCATCGCAATCGGGGTGTTCTCCACGGGGTGTGTGACAAGCGGGCTGGGCCGGTAGCGCAGCACGCCGATGGTGCCAAGCCAACGTTTGAAATAGTTGCCAAACTGGCTTTTGGTGATCTTGCGGCCGCGTCCGGTGATGGCAACCTGATTCGGGTGCAAGAGGTCAAAGCTCAAAAGTGCGGCCGACGCGTAACGGTTCTCAGCATGTCGCTCCAGGCAACGTAGCACGACCTCCTGCAGCCATTCAGGCAACTCGGGCCGCAACTTGCGCAGCGGTATCGGTTTGAGCCAGGGGCGCTGGCGCAAATCCAGCGGGGTTTGCGCAATGCCAAAGGGCAGCTGTCCGGTACACAACACATAGAGCATGACACCCAACGTGAAAACATCGCTGCGCGCATCACCGCGTACCCCCACGATCTGCTCGGGAGCAAGCCAGGCCGTTGCCCCCGTGGGCTTGGGTAAGCGTCCGGCCAGCAAGTCGGGGTAATGGGCATGGCACGCCCGGCCAAAGCCCAGTAGCACGGTGCTGCCATCGGGGCGGAACAACACCCTGGCGGGATTGAGCCCGGAATGCACGGTGTTTTGCTGGTGTACAGCATGCACGGCGCGCGCCATGCTCGCCCCCAGCCTGGCTACCTCTTGCACGCTGGGGAGTACTTTTGTATTGAGCTTGCGTTGCAGGGTCTGGCCGTTGACGTACTCCATGAGCAAATAGGGTTCACGCTGCAAATCACCGGCTGCGACAAAGCGCGGCACATGGCTACCTTGCAGTACCGACATGATCTGGCATTCGACTTCGAAATGCACCATGTTTTCCGCTGAGTCGCCCGTGGACGCGCACGGAATTTTCATCACCAGCGCAAACCCCGGATCCGGCTTTTTTGGGTTAGGCCGCACATGGTAGATATCGGAGATACCACCCGAGTACATGTGCTCTTCCAGCATGAAGCCGTCATACTCGGAGCCGATCTTGGGTGTTTTCAACGTCCTTCCTCCAGTCTGGTGGCAAAAAAATCCGGCAAACCTGCGTGGCGAATGGATGTGGCCGCAGCGTAATGGTCATAGGGTACGCGGTAATAGGTCAATTGTGCGCGTTGCGTATCCATCATGCAGTACATGGCCGCAGGGTTGCCGTCGCGTGGTTGACCGACCGATCCCACGGTGCAAAGCCACTGCCGGTGCCGGGGCACCGGAATGGCGATACCCGGCTGCGGTTTGAATAACACCAGACTATTGCCTCCTGCCCGGTAATACAGCGTTTGTGCGTGTACATGGCCATTAAACACGTAATGCACATCGGGCCAGTTTGCCATGGCGGCATCCATGCTGACCTTGGCGGCATCCTGGTCGTAGACATAGGGCCATGTTTCGGGCTCATGGGCGCTGGCATGCACAAACAGGAGATTTTTGTGGTGCAGTGTCAAGGGCAATTTCTTAAGCCAGGAAAGCTGCTCCTTGCCGAGCTGGTCGTGTGTCCAGGAGGCAGTACTTGCGCCTACCGTTTTGACCTTTGCCGGAGGATCCACGGCCATTGCATCGTGGTTGCCCTGGATGGCAACGCTGCCTTCTCGCACCATGTGCATGACACGCTCGACCACTTCCGCCGGATGGGCGCCATAGCCCACCAAATCACCCAAAAAAACAAAGCGTTGCGCCCGCTGGGCGCGGGCATGGGCAATGCAGGCTTCAAATGCCTGCAAATTGGCGTGGATATCGGACAGCAAGGCCAGTCGCACGGGGACTCCGGTTTGGTTTAAAGTAATTTATGGTTGGCGCCCAGGGCGCTTTGTTACACTGAAAATCCACCACCTAGCAAGGAAACTCGGCTTTGTCCCACGATGTCCCAGATTTATCCACGTTGTTTGACCTGCTGCCCATCGGAGCTTACCGTGCCAACCCCGATGGTAGGCTGCTGCATGTAAACGCTGCCTGGCTCAAAATATACGGTTATTCTAGTCAAACCGAGTGTTTGACGGATGACGGGCCGCTTGTCAGCAACTGCTACGTGGATCATAGCAGGCATTCGCAGTTTCGCTCTTTGCTCGAATTGGAGGGGCGGGTTGTGGACTTCGTTTCTGAAGCCAGGCGCATCCGATCCAAAGAGCGCATCTGGATTCGTGAACAGGCCCACCTGGTACGTGATGCCAGGGGTGAAGCTTTGTACCTTGAAGGTACCGTTGAAGACATCACACAGCAACACGCTGCCACTGCCGCGCTACAAATGATTCCCGACAGGGTGTGGGTCAAGGATATCAATGGTGTGTATCTGAGCTGCAATGACGCTTTTGCGGCAGGCTACCATGCCAGAACGAGCGATATTGTGGGAAGCTGTGACAGCGACTGGGTGGACCAGGTTTTCGCCGCACACATTCTCAAGGGTGACCGTACCGCGCTCCAGGCAGGCAGACCCGTGGTCAGCGAAGAGGTCATGGATCGCGCCAATCAGACCTCGGGCACTCTTTTTGAAATCATCCGAACGCCACTGCGCGACGCGAACGAGCGCATCATCGGCATCGTGGGTGTTGCGCGCGACATCCACCAGCGTAAGCGCTCCGAGGCTCTGCTGCGCGAGATTACCGAGCAACTGGAGTTGGCGATCATGGGCGCCGACCTGGGCCGCTGGGACCACGATCTGACCGTGGAAAAAGGCTATCGCATGGATGAGCACACCTGCACCATGCTGGGGCGCGATATTTCCGAGAGCAAATATGCACGCCCCTGGGGGCATCTGATTCATCCCGATGACCTGCCAGGCACCTTGAAGGCCATGCGTGCGCACCTTCATGGTGAAGCAAACGCTTACGAGGCAGAATACCGGGCACGCCATCAGGATGGGCACTGGGTCTGGTTAAGTAACCGGGGCAAGGTCGTGCAGTTCAGCCAGGATGGCCAGCCGCTGCGCATGGTGGGGACCGTCATGGATATATCCAGACGCAAACAGATGGAAGCAGAACTGCTCGCCACCCAGGCCGAGCTGCAAGCCACGCTTAACGCATTGCCCGATCTGGTGTTCGAATTCAGCGCCGATGGCCATTACCGTGCAATTCACAGCCACAACACCAGCGACCTGATTGCGCCAGTGGAATACCAGATCAACCGCCATATCTCCGAGATATTGCCCCAGGAGGCAGCCGATATCTGTTTAAGTGCCTTGAACGAAGCGCTGGCCAATGGCCGCTCCAGCGGCAAGCAATACAGCCTGGAACTGGCGCAAGGCTGGCAGTGGTTTGAACTCTCGGTCGTGCGCAAGCCAACCCAAAGCGGAGAAGAAGAACGCCTGATCGCCATCGCGCGCAACATCAGCGAGCGCAAGCAGGCACAAAAAGCCATTGAACATCTGGCGTTCCACGACACGCTGACGGGTCTGCCCAACCGGCGCTTGTTGATGGACCGCATGGACATTGCGCGCGCGGCCAGCCAGCGCAATAGCAGCTATGGTGCCTTGCTGTTTCTGGACCTGGACAAATTCAAGTTACTCAACGACACCTACGGCCATGATGCCGGTGATTTGTTGTTGCAAGAAGTCGCGCAGCGTTTGCAGCACTGCGTGCGCGCCATTGACACGGTGGCGCGGCTCGGTGGTGACGAATTTGTCGTGCTGATTCAAAATATTGGCAGCACCGCATCGGATGCACGCGAACATGCCAATGCCGTGGGGCACAAAATCCTGCTGAGTCTGAATGATCCCTATACCCTGCAAGGGCGTATCCACACCTTGACCCCCAGCATGGGTGTCACCCTGTTCCTGGGGCGCGCAGGCGATCCAATAGACATCATCAAACAAGCCGATCTGGCCATGTACCAGGCAAAATCCAAGGGCCGCAACACCCTGTGTTTTTACGAGACCTTGGGTAGTGCAAACGACTCAGATAAGGCCTCAGATAAGGCGCGTTAACCGGAACATGGCAAACATGGCAAAACCGGGGAACTGGTTGCGGTGGCAGCAGTAAGTTTTTTCGATACGCCCCTGGAATCGGGATTTGGCAAACCCCAAACCTTTGAAGTTGTAGAGAGAGTTTCCCCACTTCGATATGAGGTTTTGCACCGAACGCAGGGAACGTGACTCTTGCGCTTCCATCTCATCGTCCAGCATGAGTGGTATCAGACCCATGTCCAGATACTCCACCCCTTCGGCCTTGAATACCTCCATGGCGTGTGCCATCATGGGATACCACAATCCCTGCTTGAACGTGGCACAAGCACGGGAAATGTTCGGCACATAAGCAACCAGTTTGCCATTGCGGTAAATGGGGTCAAAAAATACAAAGCCCACTGCTTCGCCATTCTGGTAGGCATAAAAGTAACGCGTGCCTTCCTTGTAGCTCATCAGCATGGGACGGATCAGAAAACGGATCTCATTGCTCTTGCACTTGCGTGTCTTGATCCACGATTCGGAAATCTTCTTGGTATAGTGATCAAAACAACCCTCGCGAATCTCGACATTCTGTGCGACGGCCTGGTTGATGGCCGTGCGAATGATCTGTTTTTTCTTGCCGCGCAGATCCCAGTCGGCCAGCGGTATTTTGGATTCGGACCCAAACTGGGTACCGAAATAACCGTGATTGCGGTGCAGTATGTCCACCACGTTCTTGGTAACTTGTGCAAATACTGCATTCGGATACTTGGCAACAAAGCGATTGAGCATCGACTCCACGTGTGATGGATCACAAATTGGATCTGACAGAACAAACTTCAAGCCCAGGTAGCGGGCATACGCAATATACCCAACCCCTGGAACATCAAAATACTCCATATCAGGCTGCAAGGTTGAAAACGCCATGGAATGAACGCCATAGTTCTTCAAATAGCTGAGGCGCTCGCTCTGGGTGAAGGTGTAAGTCGACGGTACCTGAAAACCTGACTCCAACACCAGTAATTGGTTGCTCATGATAGTCCCCTAAAAAAAAACCGATTTGTTTGCAATTTCAGTCAACACGGCAATGGTTGCCAGACTGTTCACATCAGATTAAATTCGCCGCCGTAGGTTTTTTGAACCAGCAGGCGACATCGGCTGTAGAGGAATCCTCGACGGTTAGTGCTTTAGCACAACCAACGAAAGCGGCGCGGAAGAAAAGAGGGCGCCTTTTTGAGACTTGTTGCATGATCGAACTCCACGTTTAAAAATTTAGACATTTAATAAAAAACCGGTGACGGTCGCGTGGAACTGTACGAACGTTCGTTTAATTTTTCCAATAGTGAATTAGATGTACGACCCTAATTCGTTCAGACTGGAGCCAAACTGGTGGATGAAAGCCACCGCGCCGATGTGTGTGGATGCCATGTTCACCTGCGCTGCATCCGGGCGCAGTTGACATCCGGTCAAGGGACGCATCCCCTACGTACACTCGCCCTTTGTCCGGGGTGCGCAATGGTTGCGCTGAGATGGATGCCGAACCCGTGAACTTGATCTGGTTCATACCAGCCCGCCAGCTGGCCCATGGCAGCGAGGCGGGCGACTGGCCTTTGAGGCCGGAATCATGGCGCGTCAGGACATGGCGGTAGCGTCCACACCCGTCGCAGGCCACCCCATCCTGCTGTGAATCTACTATGAAAAAAGAAGCTGCTCCCGCACATCCCACAAGGGCTGCAAGCACATTGAGCACATTAGGCACATTAGGCACATTTGGCACTGAAGTGCGCTCGCTGGCCGCCGACATGCGTCCCGTGGTCTGGAGCGTGGCCGGTTCCGACCCAGGTGCTGGCGCCGGACTGCAGGCCGACCTCAAGGCCTTGCAAGCCTTTGGCGTGCATGGGTGTACGGCAGTGGCCGCCATCACCGCGCAAAACTCGGTGTCCGTCACACACGTGGAGCCGGTCAGCGCCGCTCTGCTGGATGCCCAGCTGGCCGCGCTCGCACAAGACCTGCCGCCACAGGCCATCAAGACCGGGCTGCTGGGCAGCGTGGACAATCTGCGCGTGGTGTGCGACTGGGTGGACCGTTTGCGGGGAAGAGGCCATGCGCTGGCCCTGGTCGTGGACCCGGTACTGGGCGCCACCACCGGAGCCAGCTTTGCTGACGACGCACTGGTGCAGACCTACATGCAAGAGCTACTGCCGCGCGCCACCCTGGCCACACCCAACCGCGCGGAAGCCAGGCGCCTGGGCCTGCACATCGGGCAGACATCTGGTACGAAGAACCAGCCGCCGCTGGCCATCACCGGGGGCGACGCAGCACCCGCCACAGGCCTGGCCAGCGACTGGCTGCAATGCGCCCAGACCAGCGGCTGGTTGAGCCTGCCGCGCGTGAATACCCATCACCATCACGGCACTGGCTGCACCTTTGCATCCACCGCCGCTGCGGCGCTGGCTTGTGGCTACTGCGTGGCCGACGCTGTGGTGCTGGCCAAGATGGCCACCACCCACGCACTGTGCCACGCCTACGCAGCGGTGATTTCGGCCATCACCCAGTCGCCGGACCCCGCAGCGGCTTGCCGGGCGTTGGTGCGGGGGTTTGGGGGTCAATGAAGAACATTTCGCAGGAAAAGGTGCTTTCAATCCGAGTTGGACATCGCCGACAATTCGTTTAGTTTCTTACTTGAGTAGCGCCAACATGTTGCAACGTCTGTACATTCACAATTTCAAGACCTTTCAGAACTTTGAGCTCAAGCCGCAAGGCAAGCATTCATCGCTGTTACTGGGCAAAAACGGTGCGGGTAAGTCTTCAGTGGCCAAGGCATTGCAACGGATCTTCCCCCATAACCTTTGCCACATCTATCTAAATCAATGACTTAGCAATTTTGTAGCCACTAATTTTTCTTTAGAAAATTTATTTTTTCATTGGTAATTTGCAGTTTTTTGACTATATTTGTAGTCACTATGTATATCGACGCTTCTACTGTTCGTAACGGCGAGAAATCATACACCCGTTATCTTCTGCGTGAAAGCTTTCGCGATGGCGGAAAGGTCAAGCATCGCACCATTGCTAACCTAAGCAAGTGCTCTGAACAAGATATTGCAGCCATGCGCTTGGCCTTCAAACACAAGGATCAATTGAGCACGCTGTCTGCTCAACTTGACGGGCCTATTTCTGTCCCAAAGGTACCCCAGCTAGACACCCCATTGCTGAGGCAAAGACCGCTGTTGTCAGTGACATTGATTTGATGCACGCAACTGCATCAAGGGCAGTCCATTGGTGCGATCTGGCTACTCGCAGAACTTGCGCGTGAGTTGGGTATTACGAGCGCTTTGGGTTCAGAGCGTGCAGGTCGTCTTGCGTTGTGGCAGGTGTTGGCACGCGCAATAGACCAAGGCTCACGGCTGTCTGCGGTGCGCCTGGCACGCGTTCACGCATGCGGAATTTTGGATTTGCCACGTTTTGATGAAGACGATTTGTACCAAAACCTTGGTTGGCTCACCGAGCAACAGGAGTTCATTGAGAAAACGCTTTTACACACTCTCAAGCAAGCAACTACAGCGCACAGCATCACACACAGAGCGCACCTGAGCAGGTTACGAACAAGTCAGCACAACGTACATCAGATGGACTGTTTCTCTACGATGTCACCAGCAGTTATCTGGAGGGTTCATGTAACGAACTCGGAGCCTTTGGCTACAACCGGGACGGCAAGAAGGGCAAAAGCCAGATTGTCATTGGTTTACTGTGCGATGGCTACGGAGTGCCGCTGGGCATTGAGGTATTTTCTGGCAATACTCAAGACCCCAAGACAGTAAAAAACCAGATCGACCTTCGGCGCTCAAAATAACTGACCCACCTGTGCTCACAGAAAGCTGACCCACCGGTTGCGCGGCTGTTTGTAACTTGATGGCCTGCAGGAAACAGAATCGGCGATCATTGGCTCGACCAATGTGCGTGAAGAAGCGACTTCAGTTCATTGAAGAAGCAACCCGTTTGAAGATGAAATTTGGTTACGCAAGCATGGGTTGCCACCCTGCTCGACTGAGCATGATCACCTTCCGTGATGGATTGATTGCTGCATCCATCACCGTTGCTGATCAAATCGAGGCTCTTGCGTTGTTGGCAGAATACCGGTTTTGATACTTGGTGAACCGGTGTAAGGTGGAACTGAGAGTCAAGACAAAATTTTCAGTTAATTTAAGCTGTTCTCGTTTTGTGCGTATGCAACTGGATGGCGTTGCCCCGGGTTTTTGTCTTGGTATTGGTCTTCATGGTTTTATTTTCAAATGGCAATTTGGCAAGCGAAGCGCGTCAGGCCCGTGGGCAAGACCCTTGTGGGTAAGTACGGGTGGGAGGTGTGGGTATGTGGTCAAGCTGGGCGTTTTGCAAGCTTGTCCACATATCCACGCCGACCCCCTACTTATCCATCAAGCAGATACTGCACGGCGGTGGTGAGACGGTTTTACTTTGCCTTGGGGCTCGCAGGACTGGTTGAGCTCTGCACAGGTGCTGTGGCAGGTGCGCTGGTGCGCAAAGATGCACCTTCAATGCGGATGGTGATGCAGTGGTGCTGCAGCCGATCAAGCAAGGCATCGACCAGCGGCTTGTTGTTAAACAACTCGTACCACTGGGGGTAGTCCAAATTCGTAGTGATGATGGTGCTCACCCGCCCATAGCGTTGATCCATCAGACGAAAGAACGCGTTGGTCTGTTCTGTCTTCAAGTTCAAGTAACCCAGCTCGTCAATGCAAAGCGGCTGCATACGTGCAAGCGCCGTGAGCAGCTTGGTTGTGGAGCGATCTGCCAGCGAGGCATACAGCTCATCGAGCAGCGCCTGCGCACTGTAAAGCGCCCCCGCCAGCCATTGATGCAGGCCTGGCGCAATAGTCCCAGAGCGATGCCGGTCTTGCCGGTGCCGGTGCCACCAATGAGCACCAGATTGTCGGCGCGACGCACAAACTCCAAGTCGGCAAGACCGAGGATTTGTGCCTTATTCACCCCGCTTTGGCGATCAAAGGGAAAGGTGTCGATCGTCCATTGCCAGGGCAGGTGTGCCTGCGCCACCCGATTGACTAATGAGCGTTCCCGCTGAAACGAAGCCTGCTCGCTTAGCAGGCGTTGCACCACCTCTGCGCAAGAGGTGCCATTGCGCTCAGCGCGATCAAGTTCGCTGTCCAGCACACGCGCCATGCCTTTGAATTTCAACTCCGTTAGCAATGCGTGCAAGGCCTCACGCGGGGTCGGGGTCGCTGTCGTTTTTGGTTTGCTCATCGTCTTTATCATCCGGTTCATTGGGGAGGTTGTCATGGCTGCTCTCACCTAGCGCAAAGAAGTCGCCTGCCACATGGCGCAACACCATGGACTCCAGTCGCGTCAAATCAAACAGACCGTACTTGAGCGCCTGCTCCAGCGCTGCTAGGAACGGCTGCGCTGGGTAGGTCCGTTTAATCTGTAGCAGTCGGTTCAGTGCCCGTGTACCACGCCCATTGAGGTGCTTGATGAGCGCTGTGACGTACGCATCAAGAACAGGAGATTGACCACACAACAACTGCGCCTGTAGCGAAGGCTGGCGAGGCGTGCGTTTGGGTATGGTGTGATGCCCGGGCAAGGTGGAGCGCGCATCACGCACACCCAGCAAACGGGGATGACTGGCCACCAGGGTGCGTTTGTAATGAATCTCGATACTGGCGTAATGCTTGTACACCGTCACCGTCTTACTCACCAGCCGTTCAGGTGTCGAATACCGGTTGGTGTCGACGCTGACAAAACCGTACAAGTCCACCACCCGCTCAAACACCTCGTAGACTGCTGGCAAGACGATTGACAGGCTGGTGAGGTAAGGCTTCTCCATCACGTACGCCACCTCAGGTGCCATGCCCAGACTGCGTTTTGGCTTGGCATTGGCCACTTCAACGCACCACTTGAGCGCCTGTGCGTTCAAGTCATCGAAAGAGCTAAAACTGCGCCCAGGCAGGAAGTTGTCCTCAACCCATGCAAAGGGGCGCTCGATTCTGGCTTTGCGATCAGGGTCATTGACACGGTGTGCCATAAACTTGAAGCCCAGGGCGCGTGCAAAGGCGGCCATCTCTGGTGCGAATACCGCATCAGGCCCAGCACCACCAGCGAGAATGACGCTGGTATTGTCGATCACGCAAAGTGGGCAAGTGCCGTCCATGAACTGGGCTGCGCGCAACAAGAAGTCCTTGGCCTCAAAGCGGGTAAATCGTGGGTAGTACCAGATAAACAAACGCCGCGAGTACGCCAAGGTCAGACCTGCACACTGGGCGGTAATGCTCTTGCCCGCCACCTCCATCTTATGGGGCGATGTGTCGTGCTGCATCTCCTGGCCGGGCTCGAAGTGGTATTCGCCGGAGCGCTTGGGTGGTTGGCGCAGTTCAGCTTGGCGCACCCAGCGCGTGAGGGTGCTGTAGGGCGGGTGCAGCTTGTACTCATCAGCCAGTATCTGGGCCATACGCACGGCGTTACCTTTGGCTCTGGCATAGACTTCGGTGAGTTGTTGTTGGGTGACCTCATTCACCGGGTGGGCAGGTGTTTGCACGCCTTGTGGCTCGCGCAGGATGCCTCGCACGGTGTTGCGCGAGAGATGCAGCACCCGGCTGATTTCACGTAAACCTGTGCTCTGTTGGTGCAAGGTGAGCACACTGGCACGAATATCTATCGGGGTCATGGCACCAGCCTGGTAAGTTCGTTGTTCACTTGTTCCAGCGCTACATGCAGGCGCAGACACGCGCCCTTTAGCGTTGGTTCCAACGGGGCGGTCAGTGGCACTAGGCGTCGGTGTGCGCGTTGCAGCAGTGCTTGCAGGTAACCCAGCTCAGCAGCCACCTCACGTTCAGGTCCGCCCCGCAGGTCTTTGGCAATGCTCTGGCTTTGTCTCTCGTTCAAGCTGTCGATAAACAGGCGTGGGTGTTCCACCATGCGTTGGCGCTGCGTGTGTTGGGCGGCTTGGTAGTGGCTAAACCAGGCTTGCAGTTCACGCGTACTTAAGTGGTCGCTTGCCATGCTGGCCAGTAGTTGACTGGCATGCTCGCTGTTGGCGCGCGCCAACGGGGCCACAATGCGTGAGCCCGCCCAACTCGATATGCCCCCACTGCGCACCGCCTGCACCAGGTCCTGGGACAGTGCCCCCAGTAGTACCAAGCGGCGCTGTACCCAGCTCACATCACGGGCGCATTGACGTGCAGCTTCGCGCTGACTCAGGCCAAGGGAGTCGATCAGCTCGCGCAGCATGAGGGCTTCCTCCATGGGGTCAAATGCCCGCGAGAACGAGTGGGCCAGCATCTGTGCCAGCGCAGGCCCCACCGGGCAGTGCCAGCATTGCACCAGGGCGGTGTCTGCGCCCAGTCGCTTGAGCGCGCTCAGGCGCCGGTAGCCGTCAATCAGTACCAGGGCACCACTGTCTTGGTCGTCAGCGGCAATGCACGCTACCAGTTGTCCGCTTGTGCGTATCGATTCAGTCAGTCGCTGCACTGCCGCCGTATCGGCGATGCGGGTGGCCTCAAAGCGCAGCTCCAGGCGGTGTAAATCGACTTGTCTTGCGCCAACGTACCCGCCCACACTTTGTTCATGAGCGCCAAAGCCATGGGTGTTGCTGGTCTGGCTTTCAAGGGAGTCGGTCATGGGTAATTCCTTGTCTTTTATGGGTCGAAAATCGGTTCACTCGTTGCCCGCAGCAGCCGACTACGGCGAACTCCGCTCGCCACAGGGCGCGCGCACCAGTGGCAATGCCCCGCTGGTGTCGGCTTGGACAGTTGCGCTGGCTTCACATCGAGCTGTGGTGGTAGTAAATCACCCGCACAGGCTTCTTGGGAAGGCCCTGATGAGTCACTATTTTTTGGAGGCAGTTCCTGCTCTCGCTGGCGTAGGCGTAATCGTTGTTGACGACGGGCGTGGTTGCAGCGTCCGACACGGCTGCTTTGATATATCCTGGAGGCTCTGCGTTGACTGGCTAGACGTGCCTGTTTGCGACACTCAGCGCTGCAGTAGCGCTGACCTCGGTCACAAGGCGTACACACTAGCACTTCGGTTTGACAGCACGCACATTGCAGCGTGCGTCCACTGCTCAATGCAGCTTGCATTCAGCGCTCCTGTTGGAGCCTCAAATGGACACCTCGAAAGTCGATCCGTGGTTCATGCTCACAGCACATTCAGCACTGGACATTGATCACGACTGGGGACAATAATTGGTGCGCACTCGTGGCTGATACGGGTGGGGCGCGCTAGCCGAAATCACTTGTTCGGGTCGAAAGCGGTTGGTGCGCCCGTTCTTCATTACATCTGCGTTTTACACGCTTGTCGGGCGCAGTGCCAATTCATAGTCTTGGCAGACCACCAACTATCCGTACCCACATTGACCAAGCCTGCCTTTGTCAAACGATATCTTGAGTCTGGACAACGAATTAATTCAAGCAATGGCGGTTGACATACGCAAGAACGTCAGCCTCAGGCATTCATCCAAGAGCTGTGGGTTCGTCTATCACCACATGCCAACGTACTCTCAGCCAAAGTCTGTGGGTCAATTCCAATGAGCAGGGGTGGGTCAATTTCCGTGAGCGCCAAAGGATCGACAAGCTCGCTGCGCGTTTTGGAGCCAAAGAGGTCACGCTGGTGGGTGATCGGGGCATGATCAAAAGCGAACAGATAGAGCTGCTTGCTAAAAAGGGGTATTCATACATTACGGCCATTACAAAACCTCAGATTGAGGGGCTTGCTCAAGTCTGGTGTATTGCGGATGGACTTGTTTAAGGATGGCTTGGCCGAGGTCAGCGACGGAGTTGATCAGGTGCGCTACGTGCTGCGGCGCAACCCAGTGCGTCAGAGTGAATTGGCAGCTTCACATCAGAGCAAATTTGAGCGGTTGCAGGCACTTTTGGACAAAAGCAACCAGTACCTGGACGAGCATAAACGAGCCAAAACCAATTTGGCGCTGGCGCGAATTGAGAAAAAATGCAAAGAGCTGGGACTACAGGCGTGGGTCAGCGTGACGCTCAACGAGCGCATACTCAGTTTGAAAGAAGACGCACAGGCAAAATCAAAACACACCCAACTCGATGGCTGCTACGTGATAAAAACCGATGTAAAAGCCAAAAAAGCGAGCAAAGAAGTCGCACGCGCGCTACAAGGATCTGGCACATGGAGTGGGCGTTTCGCACCTCCAAGACTATGCTGGAAATGCGTCCGCTATACGTGCGGTTGGCTTCGCACACACGCGGACATGCCCTGGTAGTGATGTTGGCATATCGGTTGGTACAAGAGTTAGCTAAACGCTGGCGCAATTTAGATGTAACAGTGGCAGAGGGGGTTGCTCAATTGACCACGCTTTGTGTGCATGAGCTCAGTGTTAAGGGTGCTGAGAATCATCAGATCGTGCGCTGTGTCCCCACTCCCAATGATGCAATCCAGAAACTATTTGAACATGCCGGCATTGGATTGCCAAAATCACCAAACAAGGAAGTCAATGTGTCCACTAAAAGAAAATTGACCACTCAAAGAAAGTGAATTAAATCAATTAGTTGATGCAGTTTTGCTCGGTTGACTAGGGGGAAGATCCGTTGCAAGTGTTGCAAAGCATTGGACGTGGGGTGAATCGCGTGGGGCAGTTGGTCAACCCTCGCCATTTTTTTTGCGGTCAGTCCGCAGTGCCCATGCGCTTTGTAGTAGATGTGCTACTACAGGATAAGTGGTATCGCTATAGCCTGGCCCTCGAATTGCCCGAGAAATTCAAAGAGTTGCGGGTGCTGGAAGAGAAGCTGGAGTTGCAAGGCGACATCGTCTATGTGCGAGAGCAGGCGCAGGTATCGCTGCTGCGTAAGCTGCCTGAGGCGACTATCGATGCCCGGTTCATGGTGGATTGGCATCTGGTGGCGCTGCCACTGATTCAAGTGCAGTCCGAAACCGATCCTGTCCACATTTTCAAGACATGGCTGGCGCAGATGGTGATCATTGCGCCGGTGCCGCAGTTAATGGTGGGCGAGTCTAACGACGAATCCCTTTGGCCATTGACAGACACCAGTAATACGGTGGACTGGCTGGCTGGCTTGCTGGGGCAGTATCCGGCGGCCTATACCACCATTGATAGTTACCTGAAAGATGTAATGCCTGACCTGCGGGACTTCAAATACGAAAGCTTGGGTAAGGAGTCCAAACGGTTAGTCATTCAGTTCAAGAGCGAAGGTGGTGTACTTCCTCTGAATTTTGATGAGCTGTCAGACGGAGAGAGGTGCTTTTTTCTGTGTGCTGTCATCGTGGCAGCCAACCAGTCATACGGGCCTATCTTTTGTTTTTTGGATGAGCCGGATAACTACCTTTCGCTGGCGGAGGTTGGCCATTTTGTGTTGCATCTGCGGCGAGCCTTCGAGGGGCAAGGGCAGATCATCATGACAACCCACAACGAGGAGGCCATACGCAAGTTTTCAAATGAGAACACTTGGCTCTTGGAGCGCAAGAGCCACTTGGAGCCAACGCAGCAGCGTCTGCTGGGTGAACTGGATTTTGATTCAGATGTAATTAAGTCGCTGATGCTTGGGGAGTTAGAGTTGTGAGCGTAAACGTCTATAAACCCCATGTGCTTGTAGTACCAGAGGACGATGCTGATCGCGATATCGCAAACGGTTTTCTTCTGGATCCCTCATTGAAGCCGCGCAACATTCAGGTGTTGCCTCGCGTCGGAGGCTGGGGCAAGGTGCTTGGCAGCTTTCTAGAAGATCACGTTGCGGGACTTCGTCGGTATCCGAATCGCTATCTGGTGCTGCTGATCGATTTTGATGATCACGTCGAAGAGCGTACCGCCAAGTTCAAAGCGCACATACCCCTCGATTTGGTAGATCGTGTGTTTTTACTCGGCACGTCGAGTGAACCTGAACCACTCAAAAAGCAATATGGCGATTCGCTTGAAAACATCGGGAAAGCTTTGGCGGCTGAATGCTGCGCAGATGAAACACGGAACAGCGCTCTGGAGTCATCCGCTTTTGTCGCATAACGCGGTTGAGCGGGCGCGACTGAATGCGAAAGTAAAGCAGATTCTCTTTTAGTTTCTTGATACTCTGTCAAGTCTGACTTTTCGCCACCCGCACCCAAGCCATTGAAGCCCTCAAAGCCACCCACCGCACGGCCCTGGCCCAACTCGACGCCCTGTTCGCCTTGCTGCAGCAGCTGGCGTTTACGGGGAAGTCGTAGATTTGCAAGGACTGGACAACCTGCGCTACTGGGCGGGCCTGCTGCCATTGCCGGTGGTGGGCATCGGCGGTATCAGCATGGACAACGTGGCTGCGGTGAGAGCCACAGGTGCAGCCAGCGCAATGGTTATTTCTGCCATCACCCAATCGCCTGACCCCGAGGCGGCTTGCCGGACGCTGGTGCGGGAGTGGGGCCTTCTTAAATTAAAATCTATCATTTTGATAGATTTTTGTATATACTTCGCGCCATAAATGTCGAATAAGCCGCTGTCAGATGCTCAAGTCGCCACAGAAGTTCGGCATTTGGTTTCCGCCAACCGAATCGGCTGGACACGCCATGCAGAAGAAAGGATGGCTCTGAGAGGAATTGACAAGGGACAAGTCAAAGAGTGCTTGAAAAAAGGCGTATTCACTGAGAGTCCGACAATTCCAAACCGTTCTGGAGATATCGAGTACACGTTTCGAATTGAAGCGATAGTGGACCATGAGACCCTCATCGTCGCAGCGTCGTTGATCCCCGCCAAGAAGGTGGTCGTAATAACGGTCTTCCCTGACAAATGAACTTCAAGATTGCCATGATTTCATACCCACATTTCGCCATGCCGAATCTCCACCTGGAAAATGGATATTTGGTAGAGGAGTCGTCGTACGGTGAAATCGTTTCTTACGTGGACGAAGATGCCTTGGAGGCATGTGTTCGAAAAATTCTTGTCCGCATTCCCAGAGGGCTGAATGGCCGCCAGTTGCGATTTCTCAGGCGTGGGCTTGAAATATCCCAAGAGGTTTTTGGCACGTTGATCGACCGCGATACTCAGACAGTCGCGCGGTTGGAGAAATCCGATGCCGCCGTTCCAAAGTTGGTTGATTTGGCAATTCGCACCCGATTTTTCGGTCGATACGAGCCCAGCGTGTCGATTGGCGAAATACTGTCAATTCATGACGGTGCCACACGATTTCCAACAGACAAGATCGTCCTTTCGCATGTGGGTGGGAAGTGGTCTTATCGCTTTGATGTTCCAAAACTGATAGTTGAGATTACCAAGTCACAAAGTAGTGGCGGTGAATGTCTGATAAGTGAGGCGACCGATGGCGGCCATATTTACCAGCGTCGCCTCGTAATAAGCGCCAATGCAAACGTAGCCATCACACAGGATATGGAAGGCCATGAGGATGATCGCACTCAATTTTCCAGTAGTGCCTCGGATTTGTGCATTGCAAAAGTAGCGACGCACAAGTCGGAGAGTGTATTGAGAAATATAACTTATTGATTTGTAATAATTTTCTATAAATTTATACTCGCTTATATCAAATTATCTAGAGATCAAGAGCAAACAACGCAATCAGGTAAGAATATGATTTGCATTTCAATTATCAGGATTATATTGAAACAGATTCTCCCTGCGCAAAGTCCATGGAAAAAATGAGGAGTATAGTCTTCGTTATATTAAATTTAGATTTTGCAATACGCTCTGAGGCGCTACCAAATATTCTTCATCACACAGGAAACCAAGATATGACAAAACCAAGTGAAAAAAAAGGGAGCACGGCAGCGTACTTGATGGGAGTGATAAGTCAGGTGCGTCAAATTGACGAGAAGCTATCTACGACTGACCCTATTCTCCAAAATGGCAAAGGGGAGAAGTCAAAAATCCGCAATGAAACGACTACGACGTTTGAATTTAGCATCCCTGAAAACACGAAGGTTACTGACTTTTGCGTAAAGATACATTACACCGTGATATTGAGCTTTGAGAAAGACGCCAGACAGTTGTGCAAGTACGAGTGCACTTCAGTGGCATTCTTTCAATTGCAGGGCAAGGGGGGATTCGAAAATTGGGCAGATATGCCTGATGACCTAATGATCCCCTACTTCGCCATGGTGCACTATCTGGCGAGGCAACGAGCTGAAGAACATCTATTGGCTGCAGGTTTTCGTGGAGTTGCCTTGCCCATTCCAGACAATCTTAAAATGTCGCCAGCACAAGACACTGAACTAATCTCAGGTGTCCCTAATCGTCCCGGTAGAGCGCCTAGAAAAAAACGATCGCTTTAAAGCCAGTACTGCGAGAAAAGGCACTGGAAAAACCGTGAGCAAATCTTGAATGACTGTGCTTTGCCATTGGGGGTGCAGGTGCAAGTCAAGCTCATCAATTGTCACCACGCCCGTGGTTTCTTCAATCGCTTTCTCGCCCAGATGGGAATTGCATGAATAGCGCCCAGAACGGCCTTGCGGGCAAGTTTGAGGAGAAGCGGAGTTTCCTTTTCTTGCAGGCCACGAAGCTCGTAGCCTGCGCTACTGGGCGGGCCTGCTGCCATTGTCGGTGGTGGGCATAGGCGGTATCGGTATGGACAACGTGGCCGCAGTGGGCGCCACAGGTGCAGCCAGTGCAGCGGTTATTTCAGCCATCACCCAAGCACCTGACCCCGAGGCGGCTTGCCGGGCGCTGGTGCGGGGGTTTGGGGATAGGTAAGTGACAGAGGGCGCGCGGCCACCCTCTGTGCGACTCGGCAATGTTTTGAGGCAACCCCAGGCTTTGCTCATGAAAAAATAGCTGTTCCCGCACTATCCATGAGCTATACAGCCTAAAAACGTTCTTGCGCCCGTACAGCATAAACCCATCCACGCGGTGATTGGCCATGGACCGGCTGCGCAAAGAGCTACACAGCAGAACGGATGCGCGCGTAGGTGGGTCGCGTTTGCCGAAGTAAGCCACTTTCTGACCCCAGCTTAAACACGGCCACCACTTGCACCAATTCCTGCGCCTGGCTCTTGAGACTGCCAGCTGCAGCGGCCATCTGCTCCACCAAGGCGGCGTTTTGCTGCGTGGTCTGGTCCATGTGTGTGACCGCCTCACCCACTTGCGCGACCCCGGCAGCTTGTTCGCTGCTGGCGGCACTGATCTCGCCCATGAGGTCGGTGACACGCTTGATGCTGCTGACCACTTCGGTCATGGTGACTCCGGCTTGGTCAACCTGTGCCGTGCCCTGCTCGACGCGCTCCACACTGGCGTTGATCAGACTCTTGATTTCCTTGGCGGCTTCGGCGCTTCGCCCAGCGAGGCTGCGCACTTCGCTGGCCACCACGGCAAAACCACGGCCCTGTTCCCCTGCACGGGCGGCTTCAACCGCAGCATTCAGGGCCAGGATATTGGTTTGGAACGCAATACCGTCAATCACCTGGATGATGTCGGCAATCTTGCGTGAGGCACCGTTGATGCCTTTCATGGTTTCTACGACCTGAGCGACCACATTGCCGCCTTTTACCGCGACCGAAGACGCATTCACAGCCAACTGATTGGCTTCGCGGGCACTGTCTGCATTTTGTTTGACCGTCGCACTCAGTTCTTCCATGGAGGCAGCGGTTTCTTCCAATGAACTGGCCTGGCTCTCGGTACGCGCCGACAGATCCTGATTGCCGTTGGCAATCTCCGCGCTACCCGTAGAAACCCCTTCGGCCCCCTGGCGCACTTTGGTGACAACCTGGGTCAAACTGTCCTGCATATTGGCTAGTGCACGCATCAAGTCACCCACCTCGTCCTGGCGGGTGGTACTGGAATCGATCACCAGGTTGCCGCTGGCCACCTCATGCGCCACATTGACTGCGCGCGTCAGCTCGTACACAATTTTTTTCTGCATCAGCCACGATAACCAGACCACCAGACAGGTGGCAAGCAGCTCGACGATGAGCATAACCACATTGATGGTGCGCGAACGGCTCAGCGAGTCGTCGTTGGCTCTTGATGTAGCCGCTGAAACGATCTCGTTGATGATTTTGCTTAAAACAATGAAAGAGGCATCCGCCGATTGCATCGCCATAACACCGGTGTTGGGGTCAACCGAAGCAAGATCAATCGCAGAGTCAGCCTGCCGTATGTAGTTCTCCAGTTCCTTGCTAATATTGCTGACAGCAGATTGCAAATTGGCGTTGGCGCTGGGTGTCTCAACGAGGGTATTCGCAATGGCCTTGATGCCGTTGATCTGTTTGGCCATATCAGCACGGGAAGACTTAACTTTGGCATCGTCAAAAGAAGCGACCAAACCGACTGTCCTATACACGCTGGAATGCACTTGGTAGAGTTGTTGCTGCACATTGACCACCGTCCTGAATTGAGTCAAGGTCGCGTCGGAGTTTGCCATGTCTTTGGTATCACCCTGCGCCCGCAATACCACATTGATCTGGCCGGTCAGCAAAAACACAAGCGCCGTCAGTAGCGGCGCCATCAATAACTTGGTTCCCAATTTCATGGCGACTTCCTAAACATATCCACAACACGAGCGCACCTTCCCCTACACCTGACCGTTTGTCTTATTTGTAGATGCCGCCGCACACCACGATGTCGTCGAGCTTTTCGCAGTACGTGGTCTTGGGTTCGACTTTCTTTTCGGTCGGGTTGGTGAACTTGTAGTCTTGCCAGAATGTGCCTTTGCTATTGGCTAGCTCCATGCGTTCCTTGATGAATTCCTTGCCATCAGAATCCTTGAAAGCTATCAGGTTTTTGCCCACCATTTTTTCGTTGGCTCCGTGGGCTCGTACCGTTCCATCCAGGGAGTAAACCGTCAAATACAGGTCGTATTTGGTGAACTGCCCTTTTTTATCGGTGATTTCAGCGTAGGCCTTTTCCTTACCGTTGGCTTTGATGAATGCCACGCCCTTTTGCACCATGGCGGTGGCGTCTGCTGCCGTGGCCTTGGTTTGGGCCTGAATGCCCATGGGGAAAGAAAATACCAATGCAGATAACGCTGCGAAAATGACGTCAGAATGCCTCATGAATGAATACTCCTTTCCGCAACACCCCCCCCTTTCTCATGCTTGAACCCCTCTTGATTGTTGAACTGGCCGCACTCGGCTTGGCGACCGGCTTTTTGGCTGGCTTGTTGGGCATAGGCGGCGGCGGGTTGATGGGGCCGTTTCTGACCCTCTTCCTGTCGGTGCGCGGCGTCCCAGCCGATTTGGCGGTCAAGATAGCGATTGCGACCTCGATGGCGACCATCATGTTCACCTCCCTCTCCAGTGTGCGTGCCCACCACCAACGCGGTGCGGTGCGCTGGGACCTCGTCCGGGGGCTGGCTCCCGGCATTGTCTTCGGCGGTGCGCTGGCGAGCGTCGGCGCTTTTGCCCTGATCAAGGGCACGACTCTGGCCATCTTTTTTGCACTTTTTGTGGGATTCTCGGCGACCCAGATGATTCTGGACAAAAAGCCCAAGCCCAGTCGGCAGATGCCGGGCGTTGCGGGACAACTTGCGATGGGTAGCATCGTTGGCTTTTTGTCGGGTTTGGTCGGTGTCGGTGGTGGCTTTATCAGCGTGCCTTTCATGCTGGCACACAACGTGCCCATCCTGAACGCAGTGGCCACTAGCGCGGCGTTGGGCTTTCCCATTGCCCTGGTCAATACCGCTGGTTATGTGCTCAGTGGTAGCGTCCTGCCCGGCTTGCCCGAATATTCTCTGGGTTATGTCTGGCTGCCCGCACTGGCCGTGATCGCCAGTTGCAGCGTGATTACTGCACCCTTGGGTGCCAAAGTGGCGCACCGTCTGCCGGTTGCCAAACTAAAAAAGATTTTTGCACTAGTTCTGTACGCTCTGGCAGCCTACATGATGTGGAAAGGAGTACGCGGCTAGACCGCTGGGAACCCATTGTTTTCACATTGATAATTAACGACGTATTGACACCATCTTTTTACGGTGATCGGAATATTAGCCGCATTGCATCACCGCGAAAAATCGGGTGAAGGTCAATTGGTTGATGTTGCCATTCTCGATTGTCAAATGTCGCTTCCCGGCGCTGGGTGTGTGCGCCAGCAAACGGCGCAGCCGACTCCAGTGCTGTTGGCGGTCACTTTTTGCGTACCTTCGAATGCATCTTTTCCAGCCACAGCGCCACATCGTCCACATAGGTAAAGACGGCTGGAATCACCAATAGACTCAAATAGGTCGAAGTAATCAAGCCGCCAATCACCGCAATCGCCATCGGGGCGCGAAAGCTGGTGTCGGCAGCCCCCAGGCCAATGGCAATCGGCATCATGCCGGCGGCCATGGCCAGCGTGGTCATGATGATGGGGCGCGCGCGCTTGTGGCAGGCGTCCAGCAGCGCTTGAAGGCGCGACATGCCGTGCTCACGCCGCGCCACAATCGCGTATTCCACCAGCAGGATGGAGTTCTTTGTAGCCACCCCCATAAGCATGATGAGGCCGATGAGCGAGGGCATGGAAAAACTCATCCTGGCCAGCAACAAGCCGACAAAGGCACCCCCCAGCGACAAGGGCAGCGCTGCCAGGATCGTTACCGGGTGCAACAGGTTTTTGAAAAGCAGTACCAGCACGATGTAAATGCACAAAACGCCGGTCAGCATCGCCAGGCCGAATCCGGCGAACACCTCGGCCATGACTTCTGCATCGCCCACTTCCACCACCTTGACCCCCGCTGGCAGATTCTTGATGGCAGGCAGGTTCTGCACCGCATCAACAACGGTGCCCAGCGGCATTCCGGTCAGTTCGACTTCAAAGGTGGTATTGCGCGCACGGTCGTAACGCTCGATGATGGCCGGGCCGCTGGCCACTTCCAGCGTGGCCACCTGGTTGAGCATGACCGGACCCTTGCTACCGGGCACCGACAATCGGCCCAGCAACTCCAGGTCGGCGCGCGCGCTGGTGTCGAGCTTGACCACAATGGGAATCTGGCGCTGGCTCAGGTTGAGTTTGGGCAGCGCGGCATCGTAATCGCCTACGGTGGCGATGCGCAGCGTGTCGCCAATGGCGGCGGTCGTAACCCCTAAGTCGGCGGCGCGGGCAAAATCGGGGCGCACCGCAATCTCGGGGCGTACCATGCTGGCGCTCGATGCAATATTGCCCAGGCCCGGAATGGTGCGCAAATCGCGCTCCAGCGCGCGCGCTGCAGTTTGCAAGGTATCCGCATCATCGCCGGTGATGACCAGAATGTATTTTTCTCCTGAAGCACCAAGCCCCACCTTGCTGCGCACACCGGGCAAGGCTTCCAGTTTGTTACGCAGGGATTTTTCGATGTGTTGTTTCACCGGGCGCTTGCCGCGTTCATCCAGCAAAATGGTCAGGGTTGCCTTGCGCGTCTCGGCAGCACCCTGCGGGGCAAAGGGATCACTGCCGGCGCTGCCGCCACCGATGGTGGTGTACACACTGCGTACGTGGGGCTCTTGGCTGACGAGCAAGCGTGCCGACTCGGCCAGCGCGCGCGTCTGGCTCAAGGTGGCGCCGGGGGCCAGTTCCAGGTACACCTGGGTTTGCGAGTTGTCATCCGGTGGAATGAAGCCTTGCGGCAGCAGCGGAATCAACATCAGGGAACCGACGAAAAACCCGCTGGCGCCCAGCATGGTCAGGAATCGGTGGTGTATGCACCAGTTGGCCCAGCGCATGTAGACACCGATCCAGCGCTGCTCTTTATGCGCATCGACAATGGGTTTGAGCATGTAGGCCGCCATCATCGGCGTGAGCACGCGCGCGACCAGGAGCGATGCCGCAACCGCCAATGACGCTGTCCAGCCAAACTGCTTGAAAAATCTGCCGGCAATGCCGCTCATGAAGGCCGTGGGTAGAAAGACCGCAATCAGGGTGAACGTGGTGGCAATCACCGCCAGACCAATTTCATCCGCTGCTTCCATGGCCGCCTGGTACGGCGTTTTGCCCATGCGCAGGTGGCGCACGATGTTTTCCACTTCGACAATGGCATCGTCCACCAGGATACCGATGACCAGCGACAAGGCTAAGAGGGTAATCACGTTGACCGAAAATCCCAGGAAATACATGCCGATGAAGGCCGGAATAACCGACAGGGGCAGTGCTACAGCCGAGACGAACGTGGCGCGCCAGTCGCGCAAAAACAGCCAGACCACCAGCACGGCCAGGACCGCACCCTCGTACAGCAAAACCATCGAAGCGTCATATTCTTCTGCCACCGGCGTGACAAAATCGAAAGCTTCGGTAATGTCAATTTCCGGGTATTGCAAACGCATCTCGGCCAGCGTCTTTTGCACCGCCGCACCCACTTCCACCTCGCTGGCGCCCTTGCTGCGCGCTACTTCAAAACCAACGACCGGTGTGCCGTTGAGCAAAGCCACGGAACGCGGCTCGGCAATCGTGTCGCGGATGGTGGCAATCTGGTCCAGCCGGATGCGCCTTCCATCGGACAGCGTTAACTCAAGGCGGCCGAGTTCGTCCGAAGAACCCACGCTTGCCAGCGTACGCACGGGTTGCTCGCTGCTGCCGATGTCGGTACGGCCACCGGAAAAGTCCTGCTGCACCAGGCGCAGCTGGCGTGAAATATCGGAGGCAGTGGCGTCCAGCTCCTGCAGACGCAGGGGGTCAAGCGCCACCTGCACTTCGCGGCTGACACCCCCGACCCGGTTGATGGCGCCAACGCCACGCACCGCCAGCAAGCGCTTGGTGATGGTGTTGTCCACAAACCAGCTCAGGGCCTCGTCGTCCAGTCTTTGCGATCCTACGGTGAAAGCCAGCACGGGCTGACCGGACAGGTTCATCTTGTTGACCTGCGGCTCGCGCAAGTCGGCGGGCAAGTCACCGCGCACGCGCGATACGGCGGAGCGCACATCGTCCAGCGCCTCCTGACCTGGTTTTTCCAGGCGGAATTCGGCGGTGATGGTGACACCACCGTCTTGCACCTTGGTATAGATGTGTTTGAGTCCCGCAAGCGTTGCAATGCTGTTTTCCAGCTTGCGCGCTACTTCGGTTTCCATCTGTGCGGGTGCAGCCCCCGGCAAGGAGGCCACCACGCTGATGGTGGGCAGGTCCATGTCGGGAAACTGCTGCACCTTCATGGCCTTGAAGGAAAGGATGCCGGCAAAGGTGAGCAGCACGAACAGCATCACACCCGCAACCGGATTCCTGATGGACCAGGCAGAGACATTCATCGCCAATGCTCCTTATTTAGTAGCTGCTTGCGCACGTTTGGCGCTGTCTTGCGGCTGATTTGGCATTGGATTAACAGGATTGACAAAAGCGTTGTTGATGCGCACCGTGTCACCATCGTTGAGGAAACCGGCGCCCGCCAGAACCACGGTGGCATCCGGCGCCAGCCCCTGGGTGACTTCCACCCGCTCCCCCATGCGCTGCCCCACGCTGACCTTGTGCTGGGTCACGCGCTGAATGCCCTCGCCGCCGGGTGCAACGGTGAAAATGAAATGAAAGCCGTCGCGCACGACGATGGCGGCCTGTGGCAGGGTAAGCCCTGCGCTGTCGCCCAGATCAAATTCACCGCGCGCAAACATCCCGGCCTTGACCGTGCTGGTTGTCGCCGTGCTGGTGGGCAGATCGACATAGACCAGCGCATTGCGTGTCTGCATGTCCACCGTGGGTGCCACTAGGCGCACCTTGCCCGCAAGCCGGGTTCCACTGGCCGCAGTGAGCGTGACTGGCATACCGCTTTGCAGGCGTGCCAGCTCGGTCGAAGTAACTTCTGCGCGCCACTCCAGCCGTCCCTGGCGAATCAGGCGAAATAGTTCGGTGCCAGGCCCGGCCACAGCGCCCACGGTTGCCGTGCGTACCGAGATGATGCCGCTATCGGGTGCCTGCACCTGGGTGCGTTTGAGGCGCAACTGCTGCACCGCCAGCATGGCGCGTGCACTTTCCAGCCGCGCCAATGCGGTTTGTTCTGCGGTGAGCAAGAGGCTGATCTGCTGGGCGCTCATCATGCCGCTGGCCTGAAAACTGCGGGCGCGCACCGCGTTGGCTGCGGCGTCGTTGACCAGCGCCTGTGCTTCCTGCACGGCAGCCTTGGCCTGCGCCACATCAGCCGCCACGCTCTCGGTATCGAATACGGCCAATACCTGACCTTTGCGCACCGTATCCCCCACATGGGCATGCACCTCGGACAAACGCAACCCGTTGGCCTCGGAGCCCACACTGGCTTCCTGCCAGGCGGCAATCGTGCCATTGGCTGAGAGACGCAAGGGTAGGCTGGCTTGCACGGGCCGCACGGTGGTGACGGTCATGGCGGGTCTGGGCGCCTTGGGGGGATTGCTATTACTGCTGTCTTGCGATGACGCCAATAGCACCTGGGCGGGTACCAGGGACAGCAGCAGACATAGTGCGAAGGATTTACCAAACCGGTCAAAAGAAGGGGGTGTGCAATATTTCATGGTCATATTCGGGGTGACTATCACGTTTTCGAAACCTCGCGCTTGAGGCGGGCGATGGTGGCTTCGAGATCAAAGCTGTTCGCCCGCTCGATTAATTTGTCAATGCTGTAGCCAGCCTCAGCGTTGAGTGCAGCCTTTACTGCCCACAACTCTTGCAGGATCGGATCGTGGCGGCCCAAGCGTGGGCGCACAGCTTCCTGAGGGGGAAACTGGGGGATGGGGGTAGTCATGGCAAGCTCTCCAGGAGTTCTTCGGGTGTGGCCAGCAGAGGAGAAGTGAAATTCAGTTGTTGAATGTGATTTTGCAAGCGGAATTTGGCTGCTGGTGACACCATGTGAACAAAATTCCAGGTAGCAATGTATTCGACTTGGGCAATGGTCGCCAGCGCAATATGCAACGCATCTTCCTCCTCATGCGCTGGAATCGCTTTCACTTCGATCAACTTTGCGGCAAGTTCCTTGGCCGCCGGATCAATACCGAGTTGTTCGACCTTTTGACACATTTGCAACCGCAACAGCGCGGCACCAGGATCACCTGCCGCAACCTCCTGAATGACCAGATTCGAGATCAGGGGTTGAAAGACCAAGTTGCGCAATTCCCACCACTCGCGGGTCATTTCCTGTCGTGCGGCAATCACCAGATCACGGCTGGGGCGGGAGGTCAGGTAACTGATGACCGAGGTTTCAACGTAGATACGCGGGATGGGCATTTTCAGGATTTTCTGTCAAGCACTAACTATGTTCCAGATTCAACGCCAGCAGCCGTTGCAAAATCTCCTCATCCGGCATATCTGGCGTGTAGTCGCCCCAGCCGTACTCCAGGTCACAAGTGGACGCCCAGCAACTGGGCGATCTGGTGCAAGCTCTTGCCTTGGTTGGGATGGTTGTCACGCCAGAGTGCGCGGCGTTCCAGTTCATTCAAAACCTCTGGACGGGTTTCAACGTCAGATTCATGGGCGAACTCATCCCACAAATCCTGCACCAATTGAAGGCGTTCAAATTTGCCGAGATGTTCTACGGGTTGTAATGCAGTTTTCATGGATCAAGTTTATCAGCGATGCTTTCAGGCGGTAATCTGGAGATGGTCAAGAACCTTTTGCTGTCATAGCGTGATTGTGTGGCATGCAGTACCAATGGCAATATGTTATATTTAAATATAATTTAACCCATTCAGAGGTGCATCATGCACACCACCAATCTGCGCAAAGTCGGCGGCTCGGTCATGCTAGTCGTACCGCCGGTCTTCCTCGATCAACTGCATCTAAAAGCGGGTGCAACGGTCGGTCTGGCTGTTGATCACGGCTGTCTGTTGGTTAACCCCAGTCCACGACCGCGCTATACGCTGGCGGAGTTGCTGGCCGCTTCGGACTATTCGCAACCACAACCGCCAGAAGAACGTGAATGGGTTGATGCGCCAGCCGTAGGTGGCGAGCTGCTTTGAAGCGCGGCGATATTTACCTGGTGTCACTCGATCCGACAGCAGGGCCTGAACAAAGTGGCAGCCGTCCCGTTCTGGTCGTGTCGCCGGGCGAGTTCAACGCGGCAACCAGACTACCCGTGATTCTGCCGATCACCAAGGGCGGCGACTTCGTACGCCGCCTGGGGTTCGCCGTGCCCGTGACAGGAATCAAGACCACCGGTATCGTGCGCTGTGACCAACCCCGTGTGCTCGATTTGGTCGCTCGTAATGCCTGCAAAATCGATACCCTGCCAGCGCCCCTCATGGACGAAGTGCTGGCGAAGGTCGCGACGCTGTTTGAATAAGCAGGCTTCCCACTTAAAGGCGTAAATATTGCGGCTCCCACAAAGTATGCGCGCATTCGTCTGTGGTGCTGTCTCTGCAAAAAACATAGCTGCTACCGCTTGTCCCATAAGGCGTACAGCCAGATTTGCCTTGAATTTTGCCCTTCAAGACGGGTCAAGGCGATGCTGATGCCGCCATGAGGCATCAAAACGGGCCGTTGTCGGGTGTTTTTGCATGGCAAATCGGGCTGAAATCCTTATGGGACAAGCGGGAGCAGCTATTGTATCAGGAGCGCTTTAGCTTTGACTGGGAGTATCCTGAAGCCTGTCACAAAGTGCCGTGCTGTCCCGCTTTGAGTGGGAACCCGTACCCCACACCCCCCGTCAAATCCGCATGAATGCGCGGCACCGGCTGGCCGTTGAGTTGAGCGCTGTGCTTATCCACGCCAAAGCACACCAGCGACACCCGCACCGCAGCGCCTTCGTTGACCCAAGGCTCATCGGCCCAGGCGTTAAAAATGGAAAGTGGGATCGGGATTAGAGGAAGGCTTTGAGCACCAAGGACATGACCCCGGCGGCTACCACGCCCATCATCCACTTGAGCACAGCCAGATCGGTGCGCAGTGGAGCCAGTGCTGATTCCAGCTTGCGATCGAAGTAGTCCACCGTCACCAGACTGTCCTGACTCTTGGCGATGACTTTTACCACCGCCTCCGCTTGCTCCTGCGATATGCCCGCCGAGCGCAGTTGCTCCACCAATTGCAGTGTGTCGAAAGTGATCGTGCTCATGAGGCGAATTATGGACTGAAATGGGCTTGGCAAGTAAATGCTCCAGAACGGTACGACCTTGGGCCAACGCGCTTCGGCTCCCTCGGTCAGCAGCGCATCGCGGCATTCGATTTGATCCAATGGGTCGAGAACCGGGTTGGTTTTGAATTCAAAGCCGTGCGCCATCAGCGGGGAGAGGGCTGGGGAGAGGGGCTGCTGGTGGCTTTGCGCTGGAATCTCATATTACCCGTGATATGACATATGCAAAAACTGCGATGCGAAACCCTCTTGCAAGCCTTTGTGGCATCTTTTTGGCCACAAATAAGGCATCAAATAAGCCTCCAGCCCCCGTGGTATGTGCGGTTGCAGCTATTAATAATATAGCAGCAATAACCCCGTCCACAGCACCGCAGAACATCCAGAGAGCCGCACCATGACAAGCCAGTCCCCTCTCCCTAGCCCTCTCCCCGCCGGGGCGAGGGAGCTAAATCCAACGACCACATCACGACCACATCACTTGAATCACACCCGTAACGTCTCTTGGCTTTATCCCTTACTTTATACAATGTCCATAGATAACAGCCGTCAGCACGTGTTTGAGGATGTTGTGGGTGCAAACGAAAAAACGAAGGTTGGAAAAATGAAGCTCAACGCCAAAGTTACGCTGTTTTTTGTCGCCATGTCAGTGGGTTTGATGATCGTCCTGGTGAGTCTGTGTCTGTATGCGTTTCGCTCCTTCTCCATTTCCGCCGTGGGAGATCATTTGCGCACTGCCACAGAAATTGTGCGGGTCCACCTGACCGAATCCATGATTAATGGCGTTATCAACAAGCGTGAGCAGTTTCTCAACCGTCTGATGGAAGTCCAGGGGATCAAATCGGCCCATGTCGTACGCTCCGAGGAAGTTACACGCCAGTTCGGCAAGGGCTTGAATACGGAAACTGCCGCAGATGAAGTCGAGCTAGGCGTTCTGAAGGACGGCAAGGCGCGTTTTGATGTCGTAGAACTTCCAGACGACACGATTTTGCGCGCCACCATCCCCTACATTGCATCTTCTTCTGGAACGCCCAATTGCCTTCAATGCCACCAGGTCAAATCCGGGGCCGTTCTTGGTGCGGTGACAATGACCATGTCGGTTGAGAGCCTACGCAACAAGGCCATGTTGACGGTGCTTGGCATTGCGGTTGTTATTGCCCTGTTCACGCTGGTGGTGCTGTTTCTGTTGGGCCGCCTCCTGCGCCCGGTTTCTGCCACTGCCCATGCGGTTGAGATCGCGGTGCATGACGCTTTGGAGGGTAACTTCAAATCGCAGATCGATATACAAACCCACGATGAAATAGGCCAGATCGCACGGGACATGAATCGGTTGCTGAGTTTTCTGAACGAAGGTCTCAACACCATAGGCACCAATGTGGCCCGGTTAACGGAACGAACGCCGTCTCCTGGGGAAAACCTGCTGACCGCCACCATAGACACCGTGGACAGTCTGACCAAGGCGGCACGCTTCAAGCAAGCCATTGAGGAGGACGAGGCCACCCAGGAGATCTACCAGCGTCTGGCCAAAACAATGGAGAACGAATTTGGCATTCGGGAATACTCTCTCTACAAAGTGGGCCGTACCAAGGTCGAGATAACCCCGATCATCGTGGACGGCGAATTAAATGGCGCGTGCCGCTGGTGCGATGCGCAGATTCAGGTCCGCCCGGAAGCCTGCCGCGCACGGCGCACAGGCCACATTGTCGATAGTGTTGACAGTCCTGGAATCTGTTACGCCTTCTCGCCTCCCACCGAGGCCGAAAACCGCCGACACATTTGCTTTCCCATCATGCAGTCCGGCTCGGTTGGCAGCGTGATGCAGCTGGTGGTCACTCCCGAAGCCGGACAGCAACTACACGACAAGATTCCCTACATCGGCGTCTACTTGCGAGAGTCAGCCCCGGTGCTGGAGACCAAGCGCCTGATGGAAACCCTGCGCGAAGCCAATCTGCGTGACCCGATGACGGGCCTGAGCAACCGGCGCTTTCTTGAGGAGTATGTAGACACATTGTTGAGCAACGTACAGCGCAACAACATCCATCTGGCTATCCTCATGCTCGATCTTGATTATTTCAAGATGGTCAATGACACGCACGGACACGATGCCGGTGATGCTGTCCTCAAGGCCTTGGCGCGTGTACTCAAACAAAAGGTGCGCGCCTCGGATATGGTGATCCGTTACGGGGGCGAGGAATTTTTGATCATCCTGCAAAACACGCAAGCCGAGGCTGCAGACAAGGTTGCCGAGAACATTCGCCTGGCGGTGGAAGCCATGAAAACGCAGGTTGGTGGAGTGATTTTGCAAAAAACCATTTCCATCGGGATTGCAGACTTTCCCACCGACAGCGACACGTTCTGGCAAGCCATCAAGTTCGCCGACGTGGCGCTGTACAAGGCCAAACACAGCGGACGCAACCAGGTAGTCCGGTTTGCCGCTGAGATGTGGGAAGACAAGAAAGAATACTGACAATCACTACCATGCTGCCTCGTCTGCCCTGTTCGTATCGAAAAACGCCATCAGTTCCTGCAGCTGTGCCGCCTGGCTTGTCATTTCCTTGGCTATTGCCGCCAATTCTTCCGATGCTGCTGCGTTCTGCTGGGCAACCATGTTCAACTGTCCCATTGCGCTGTTGATCTGCCCCACCCCATTCGATTGTTCCTGGCTTGCGCAGAAAATTTCTTGCACCAATGCCGAAGTCTTCTGGATAGAAGGCAGCATTGCCGCCAATAGTTCACCCGCCTTTTCAGCGCGGCCAACGCCATCGCCCGTCAGCTTGCTAATCTCCAGTGCAGCAGCCTGGCTGCGTGCAGCCAGTTTGCCGACCTCTGTTGCCACGACTGCAAATCCACTGCCCTGTGCACCGGCCCTTGCAGCTTCAATCGCGGCATTCAGTGCCAGCAGGTCGGTGCGATAAGCGATTTCGTCAATAACATCAATCCGTTTTGCAATCTGGCGCATGGCTGCAACGGCATCCCTCATCGCTGCGCCGCCATCTCCAGCCTCTACCGCAGAACGGCTGGCCATCGTATCCGTCACGGTGGCATTCTGGGTGTTTTGCGTAATGCTGGCCGTCATCTGTTCGATGCTGGCCGTCGTTTGTTCCACACTGGCAGCTTGCTCGGAAGAGGATTGCGACAGACTCTGTGCCGTCATCGAAACCTGGGTGGCAGCATTACCCAATGCGTCGGCTGCTTGACTGACTTGCTCTATGGTCCCAGCCAGGCGGTTGATGGTGCTGTTGATGGCACGCTTCAATTCGTCAAAATCGCCTTGGCAATCCAGTGTGATGGCCTGGCCCATGTCGCCGTTTGCCAGCGCGCTCACCACCCGTTTTACCTCGTGTACCGGGCCTGCAACATTGTTCAGGGTTTCATTGATGCCCTGGACGATTGCAAAAAAATCGCCTTGGTGGCGCGCCGCATCAGCCCGCACCGCAAGCCGCCCTTCCATGGCTGCTTGCGCCAGCATCCGGGCATCGACAACCAGCGAACGGATGCTCTCTTGCATCACGCCCATTGCAGCCAGCAGGCTGGTGTTGTCGCCGGTTTGCAATTTAATCTGGCTTGCGAGATCGCCACGCGCAATCCGCTGGGCAATCTCCACTGTCAAAGCGGGTTCGCCACCGAGTTGGCACAATGTGCTGCGCACGATCTGCACGCCGGTCAGCAGCGTTACCAGCACCAGTGCCAGCCCCAACCCCATACCGCACCAACGCACCCACTGCGACTGCGCGCTAACCGTCGCCATACTCAGGTTACCATCGGCTAGCTCATGGGCAACAAAAGGCTCCAGCACCCGTTGCAATTCCAGCGAACTGGCATCAAACTTTTCCATCACCACATTGCCGGCTTCGGTGCCATTGCTGACGTAGGCCCGCGCCATGCTGACACCCTCCGTGTAGAACGCATCGAAGCGTTGACGCAATTCCTTGAGTTGACGCGTCATCTCCTGGTCATTTTGCTGTCGGTAGACACTCTCAAAACCATCCAGTAATTGCAAAAACTGCTGCCGTGCAGCTTCAGCTTCCTTCCAGGACCCTTCGCCCTCTGGCGTGCGTGTTGCCGATGCATCGGTTAAAAACTGCTGCACCTGGACCACCTGTTTGTCCATTTCCTTGCTACCCAGCATGCGTTGCAAACCGGTGCTGCGCATCTGTTCGGCCCGTACACCAATCTCACCGTTGGCGAACCACAACCAACCCATAAATGCAACGATCAATACAACTGGCAGGCCAAACCCCAATTTGATTCGTGCAGCGAAACTGAGCGAACTCGCTGTTGTTGCTTTATCCATACCCCCATTCCCCCGATCAAGAACACGTGCCATCCAGACCACTGAACCCCAGGCTGATGATAACCTGACAGGAAGTAAGGAGTATTTACACGATTAACAACGTGCATTAAAAATGTATGGTATGGGAAGCAAGTCGGCCTACCCCTCGGAGCAGGCAAAGCTGCCCCGGAAAAACAAAGCGATCAGGGACGTTTTTTGAACTTCGTCTCGGCCTTGAGCTTGTTTTCGAGGTTTACGACTTCATACGTTTTCATGATCTTGTCCATAACGGCCTGGGCATCCGGCAGGGTCTTGCTGACCATGATGTAAATCGGTACACGCTTTAGGGAAACTTTGTTGACTGCGGGAAAACTCAGTTTTGCCAAGGTTTCGCTGGCAGGTTCGATGTAGTCCAGCAAGAAACTGGCACGTCCGGCCTGCAGCATTTGAAAAGCCGCTTCGTGGGTGTTCGCTGTTTCCAGCTTTATGTTGTTTTTCGGGTCGCTCAGTTCCTTGATGAGTCCGGAATAGTTGTAGCCGCGTATCGTGATGAGCGATTTGCCTTTGAGCTCCTCGACGCTTTTGGGCAGAGAGTCTTCCGATCCCATGGTATAAAGTTCCATGTTGATTTCCGAGATGGCCTTGGGGCTGACCAACACCTTGCCCTCGTACTCCGCAACCCCTATCGTTCCCATCCAGATTTTGGTAACACCTTCGCCTACGTTGAGATAGAGGCGCTTGGGCGGATAGCCTTTGAAGGCGTATTCCAACCCGGTACGATCCATCAGGGTTTTAAGAAACTCGTACCAATAACCACCAACCACCTTGCTTTCATTTTCCAGCACGTAATAGGGCGGAAAATTCAGTAAGCCCACTTCCAGTGGTTCTGCGCTTTGCACATGCATGGCTCCAACGCCAAGTGCTGCGGCCAATAGCGCCGAGCGAAAGAAGTTACGGTTCAATTTCATCCAGGGTTCTCCATGTTGCTAGTAAAAAACTTAGTCGGTGTATTCGGCTTCTTGCACACCAGACCAATCCCCTCGTTATTAGAATGGGAGTGGCCATCCTACCCTAGCGCATCCCTGTAGCGAGTAAAAAAATCAGTGTACACCTGTACTAATATATATCACAACATCCCCTGGCGACCTGCCTTGCTGACTTTGGGCGTGTTACTGGCGCACTGGATGTTGTTAGGTGCTGTGTCATTGCCCCTGCCAGCGGCGCAGACTTTAGAGCCAGTGGGCAACTGGGCGTTCAACACCCGCAGCTTGCCGATACCAACACCAACACCAACACCACAGCAAACACTACCGCCACAGCGCCCGCCACTGCCTGCAGCGCGCAACCCTGCTGCCAGACATACCCCGAAAGCAACGCACACCGCAGCACCATCTCCAGCTTCGCATCCTGAATCAAATTCCGGATCGGATATCCATCTATCGCCCGTGGGACAAGCGCAAGAAGCTACTGAATCAGTAGCAAACTCGGACACCAAAGACAACACGCCTCCCGCAACAACGCAGGAGCCTGTCAATGTGGCCACCATGACCCACCATCCGGCACCAGAAAAACCCACGGAAGCCACTGCGACCAAGCCGATCCCCATCCATGTGTTTCCGCCATCCACACGCCTGAAATACGCCATCAAGGGTGAGATCAAGGGAATTCCCTACTTTGTCAACGGTGAATTGCTCTGGTTGCAAGATGGCAAGGCCTACTCGGCACGCATGGAAGTGAGCCATTTTTTGCTAGGATCACGGGTACAGACGAGCACCGGACAGCTCACGGAACAGGGATTGATGCCGAGTCGCTTTGGCGACAAGGTGCGTAGTGAAGTTGCCGCGCATTTTGTTTACGACAAGGGCAAAGTCATCTTCAGCGCCAACACGCCCGATGCCCCCTTGCAGCCTGGAGCACAGGATCAGCTCAGCATCATCATCCAGTTAGGCGTCATGCTGGGCGCGCAACCCCAGGCATGGACGCCAGGACGCAGCGTGTCGTTTCAGGCCGTGGGCCCGCGCTCGTCGGATACGTGGACGTTCGCGGTAGGTGGCACGGAAAACCTCAGCCTGCCCGGTGGTGATGTGCACGCCGTGCGGCTTTGGCGCGACCCTACGGGCGAATACGACCCCAAGGTCGAACTGTGGCTGGCGCCCGAAATGGCCTATCTACCCGTGCGTATTCGCCTGAGCCAGGCCAATGGAGACTTTGTGGAGCAGCAGTGGCGTTCGACACAAGCGCCGTAGAGGGGAAAAATTCTGTCAGAATCGCCCTTGCTTGTCTCTTGAATAGAAGCGCCTGGTACCGATATATTCAACAAGAACCCTTACCATATACCCCCTATGCAAACACTCTATGATTCGGAAACATATTCGGTGACCCACATGCTGGCCAACGCGCAAGCCGATGGCAAACCGGAGGTGGGAAGCATCAAAACGGCCCAGTATCCTGGCGGCGTGCCGATGCTGCCACGCCACGGTTTTGAGATTGTTGACAAGCGCTCGGGCAAGGAGGTGTATCTGGATGGCTCCTGGGCCGAGCTGTTTCAGCAGCACATCATGGCCTGGCAGCTCAAAACCCCCAGCCAGGAAGAAGTTGAGCACACACTCGAACAATATGCGGAACTGGCGCAAAATCCGGTACGAATTCACTGACTGACCACTAAGGTGCCATGAGCAGAACCTATATCCTTACCCTCTCGTGCCCGGATCGTCTGGGGCTTGTGCATGCTGTCTCCGGTTTTTTGCTGGAACGTGGTGGCAACATTGAAGAAGCCGCGCAGTACAACGACCCCGCTACCGGACTCTTTTTCATGCGGGTGCAATTCAGTTGCGTGCAACTGACACACGATGACTTACGTACCCAATTGGGTTTTTTCGCCACCCCCTATTCCATGCGCTGGGGCTTGCACGCTACAGCGCAACCCATGCGTACCGTTCTGATGGTCAGCAAGGAAGGGCACTGCCTCAACGACTTGTTGTTTCGCTGGAAAAGCGGCCTGCTGGCCATTGACATCCGCGCCATCATCTCCAACCACCGCGACTTCTACCAGTTGGCGGCTGGTTATAACGTCCCTTTTCACCACATCCCGGTAAGCGCCGACACCAAAGCCCGAGTGGAAGAACGTCAGCTGGAAATCATCGAATCCGAAGGTGCCGAACTGGTGGTTCTGGCACGCTATATGCAGATTCTGAGTGAGACCATGTGCCGCAAGCTCGAAGGCCGGGCGATCAATATCCACCACTCATTCCTGCCGAGTTTCAAGGGCGCCAAACCGTATTACCAGGCGCATGACCGGGGCGTGAAGCTGATCGGTGCCACCGCCCACTACGTGACCGCAAATCTGGACGAAGGTCCGATCATCGAGCAGGACGTGGCCCGGGTGGACCACAGCAAAACCGTCGAGAACCTCAGCGCCATTGGCCGTGACACCGAAAGCCAGGTGCTGGCACGGGCCGTTGCATGGCACAGCGAGCATCGCGTGCTGCAAAACGGCCACAAGACTGTGATTTTCAAGTAGAAACCTTCATCCTACCGCGTGCTACGCCCCAGGTAGTGCTTGCGCCAGAACAGCACCAGCAAGCTAATGCCGGTGAGCACCATGCCGCTTATGGCCCACCAGAATCCGGTTTGGTGGTGAATCAAGGGCAAAAATTCAAAATTCATGCCAAAAAACCCGGTCATGAAATTCAGTGGTAAAAAAATCGAGGTCAATACGGTCAGCGTGCGCATGATCTCGTTGGTGCGGCTCCCTTGCACGCTGAAATGCATCTGCACGGCCGTCTCGGTGCTTTGTTCCATGCGCTGGACATGGTGTACCACGCGCTCGATGTGTTCCAGCACATCGCGGCTGCGTACATGCAACAAATCCTGTTCGCGCTGTTCTGCCGGGCTGGCGGCTTGGGGCCAGGTTTTCAGCGCCTCGATCCAGTCCTGTATGGCAGAACGCTGGTCTTCGCAAATTTCATCGAGCTGGTGCAGCGAAAGCCGGGCATCGAGCAACGCGCCCCAATCATTGAACTTGTTTTTTGGCTCGATCAATGCCGCCTGCCAGTGGTCCAATTGACGGGTCAGTTCGCGGCGCAGCTCCAGATAACCATCGACCATCAGATTGACAATACGCAGCATCAAATCAGCCGGGCTGGTAGGCAAGCGTACACCGGCTGCGCGCGACTCGGCGCTGGTTGCTTGCAATAAGCGACTCGCGTAGGCCGTGCGCACCGGACAACCGGCTGGGTGTACGGTCAGCACAACCCGGTCAAACATGGCAAAACCGACCGGACTGGTGTCGATACGGCGCAGGATGGGCAGACTGTTACGGCGGCGGTCCACATCGGGAGGTGCTATCTCGTTACCCGATTCAGCGCCGGTTGCCAGGCGCCGAAAGACCAGAACGTCGTATTCCGAGGTGTAATCGTAATGCGAGGGTAAGTGGTTGTTGCGTAAATCGGAAACGTGCAAATCCACCAATTGCAAGCCTGTCAGGGCATTCAATGTAGACTGGATCTGGCTGATTTTTCCTTCGAATTCGTCACGCGCACAGGCAATCCATACGTACGACTGCCGACCAAGCGTAGAAGCGCTCAGATCTTCCAGCTCGGCGATTTCGGCCACGTTGCTGCTGTTTTGGATGTGGAAAATTCGCATCAAGACCTCTAACCTCGGATAAAGCACATGGATCGTGCGGGAGTAGCTATTTATTTGCTAGCAAGCGGGCAGCATCACGGGCAAAATAGGTCAGCACGCCATCGGCCCCGGCGCGCTTGAATGCCAAGAGACTCTCCAGCATGACGGCATCATGGTCAAGCCAGCCATTGGCGGCAGCGGCCTTGAGCATGGCGTATTCACCCGAGACTTGGTAGGCAAAGGTTGGCACGTGAAATTCCTGCTTGACGCGGCGTACCACATCCAGATACGGCATGCCGGGCTTGACCATCACCATGTCGGCACCCTCGGCAATATCGAGCGCCACTTCGCGCAAAGCCTCGTCGCTGTTGGCCGGGTCCATCTGGTAGACCTTTTTGTTACTCTTGCCCAGATTGCTGGCCGACCCCACAGCATCCCGGAATGGCCCGTAAAACGCACTGGCATACTTGGCGCTGTAGGCCATGATGCGCGTGTGGATATGGCCCTTGGCTTCCAGCGCGGCGCGAATCGCGCCAATGCGCCCATCCATCATGTCGCTGGGGGCCACGATATCCACGCCCGCGTCCGCCTGGGTCAGCGCTTGTTGCACCAGAATCGCCACCGTTTCGTCGTTGAGGATGTAGCCGTTTTCTTCGGGACGCACATCGGGTAATCCGTCCTGGCCGTGGTTAGTGAAGGGGTCCAGCGCCACATCGGTCATCACCCCCAGATCGGGAAACTCTTTTTTCAACGCCCGTACCACGCGCGGCACCAGACCATCGGGATTCAGCGCCTCTTTACCGTCGTAGGTTTTAAGCGACTGGTCAATGACCGGAAACAGCGCCATGACCGGAATCTGCAACTCCACGCATTCCTGCGCCACAGGCAGTAGCAGATCCAGGCTCAGGCGCTCGACACCCGGCATGGAGGCAATGGGTATGCGCTGCCCCTTGCCGTCCACCACGAAAACCGGGTAAATCAGGTCATGGGCCGTAAGACGGTGCTCGCGTACCAGGTTGCGGGTAAAGGCATCGCGGCGCAGGCGGCGCGGGCGGCCAAGGGGATAATGTGCGTAGTGTGTGGAATGTGTCATGGGAGAAAATTGTGCCTCAAAATACCAGCCATTCCATACCATACGAGAAATCAAACCCCATGAAACTCAAACTTCTTTGCGCCACGCTTACCTTTACCCTTGGCTTGGCATGCACCGGCCTGTACGCGCAATCCGCACAATCCACCCAATCCGTGGTCATTACCGATGCCTGGGTGCGCGCAACGGTCCCTGGTCAGAAAGCAACCGGCGCTTTTATGAAACTCACCGCCAAGGAGTCAACCAAGCTGGTGGCCGTTTCCAGCCCGGTAGCTGCCGTCGTGGAAATTCATGAAATGAAGGTGGACAACGACATCATGCAGATGCGCGCCATGCAGGACGGATTGGATTTGCCTGCCGGAAAGGCCGTAGAACTCAAACCAGGAGCCTACCACGTCATGCTGATGGACTTGAAGGAAACTCTGACCAAGGACCGAACCATCAGGCTGACGCTGATTTTCAAGGATACCAAAGGTGTGGAGAGCAAGACCGAAATCACCCTGCCCGTTGCCACCACCGCCCCCGGTAGCGCACCGGCTGCGCCCAGGATGGGGTTGACGGATATGGGGCACAAGCATTGACTGATCCGCTGAACTGCTGCGGTTGAGCCACGGCAGTCGACCCGATTCCACTGGCAAAAAACATAGCTACTCCCGCTTGGTACATAAGGCGTACAGCCAGATTTGCCTTGAATTTTTCCTTTCAAAACGGGTCACAGCGATGCCAGCAACCGCCATGAGGGGTAAAACGGGCCGTTATCGGGTGTTTTTACATGGCAAATCGGGCTGTAAGCCCCATGGGATAAGCGAGGGCAGCTCTTGTATCAGGAGCGATTTGGCTTTGGGCTGGTGTATACCCCCGCGAGTTGTGCTCCGACCCGCAACTGATCGCCCGCGAAGTTCTGGCCCCTACCATGGGCGGCGCGATGATTCCGTTGGGATAGGTGGCCAAAGTGGTGATCGCCCAGGGCGCCCCAGGCATCCGTACCGAAAACGCGCTGCTCTTCGCCTATATCTACGTCGATATCCGCGACCGCGACATCGGCGGCTATGTCGCCGATGCCAAAAAGGCCGTCGCCGCGCAAGTCAAATTCCCGCCCGGCTACTACGTCACCTGGAGTGGCCAGTTCGAATACATGGAGCGGGCGATTGAAACGATGAAGATTGTGATCCCGGTCACACTGCTGTCCATCTTCCTGCTGCCTTATCTCAATTTCAAACGGCTCACCGAAACCCTGATCATATCTCAGGAAAAAAGTGCGGAGAAAGGCACGAAAATGAACCAGGTTCAAATTTCAATTGGTAGCTTAAATTGAGAAAACCCCAGTCCAATTCATGATTTCGGCGTTTATTAGTTCTTGACATCCTCCCCTCCCTAAAGGAAGGGGATTCCTACGGTGCAAAACATGAGTTACCTCACATTTAGTCACTTCGGTGGGTTCTTGCTTCACCACGACTGCCCAGGGGTGCATGGCTTGGTTTTCGCCGTTAGCTCCCACAGTGGGGAGCTTTACGGCTATGAGCCGACGCCATGCTCCCCCAGGTCTCACATTCGCTCCACAAGCATTACTTTTGGCGTATCCCGCCATAGGTCTTGCGACAGGGAAATTATGACACAACCAGAAAACAAGGCCAGCTTCGCTGTCCGCGCTCTTGACCCCGCCCTGAAGGGCGAGGTTTGCCGCGCATGGATCAAGACCGCTCAATTTTTCGTTATCTTGGGGCCAATGTAAAATACTCGTAACGACTTTCTGCTTTCTATTGGCCATTCAAAATGAATTCTGTATTGGGGGGTCTTTATTTTCCCATGCCACGGACAGAAAATATTTCCGTCATGTTCCGGGTCGGGGAAACTCAATTTTTCGAAATAATCTCTTTTGTTTGTATCCGATTCATCGGTGAACCACGCCTTTGCGCCCGAAAAGTGTGTTGCTATCAATTCATTATTTCTGCCTGAATAGCTTCCATCCGTATGAAGGCATTCCATGAATTCTTGAAGCACGCCTAGTAGAACGAATATCCGCTCTACAACGTACTGACCAAATGGTTCGCTGCGAAGGGAGATTATTGAACTGGAATATATAGTCAACTTATCAAAGCGGTTTTTAGCGTGTTTTAGCATCTGCAACCAGTTCACAGGTGCCGGAACAGCACTTTGGGCACTTTGGCGCAAAGCATCCGTAGTCCAGAGGTTGCACACCGATACTGTATTGATAGGAGCTTCAGGCAAGCCTTGCAAAATCTCAATCGGTGTGTAATCGAATCCACCCCGGATAAAACTGAAGCTAGATGCATATTGACCGGCAAGCCAGCGCCGCGCCGCTTCACCAAGTCCGAGATCGGTTACGTCCTGCCCATCTTGCTCAAAATAGTCTTCCTCATTGGATTCACGAGCATCCTCCCAGACCAGTCGACTCGGACCTCGGCAGTTTCAATCCCCAGGACCAATGTAGGTCCGCCACCTTTGCGCAAAACATCACCGGGTGATCCAAGACGTATCAATGATCCATTCAGTGGAAGGAGCGGCAAGTGCCCTCCTTGGCGCTGAGCTTGCGCCAGAAGCAGCATGGCCTGTAGAGTCGTAGATTTCCCTGCGGCATTGAAGCCGGTCAACAATGTCATGGGCGCCAGCGGCAGCGATAGGGTTTCGAAACATTTGAAGTCCTGGATATGAAGACAATTAAACATATAGAGCCTTCGAGATCGCTACCCGAGCCATTTCAAAACGTTTTTTTACTTGGCGCGTACTATTGGTTGAGTAGGTAATGGCATGATTGAAAACCGCATCTTTAATTAAAGATGAAAACATTTCGCGCAATGCTTGCGTATTGTTATTTATGATATCCTTATCGATATCGGCAAGCAGTACCGAGCAAACGTCGAATAGGGCAATGTTGAGTACAGTTCGTGAGGCGAGCGCTTCACAATGTTCTAATGATTTACGAAATGCATGATTACCAAATAGATACCGGTTCACCTTCATTGAATATGTAAAGGTGGAATAAAGCTGATCCAGGTCGGTGCTTTCTTTCTGCATCTTCTCCAATGCCCGAGCAAGGAAGGCGTCCATATCGCCTCCAGAGTATTTTTCTTCACCAATCAAATAAAAGGCACAAAACCGATTGATGGCTTCGCGATCACGCATCGATTTACTGTCAAGGGATCTCCCGCTTGCCGAGAGGAATTCAGGATTCTTGCTGGCTTTCTTAAGCCACTGCGTTGCTGGTCCGTTGAATAGGCAGTTACGCATCTGTTGTCGGGTTAAGGACACTCCGCTGTTTACTCGCTCGAAGATGTCGAGTTTTGCTCTCTCTGGAGCTTTTGCATCGAGAATATAGAGTGTCAGTTGCGTATCTTCGATCCGCTCTTGCAAAAGCAGTGGAAGTTCGCCGTATTTTTTGCCGTCGAGCGGGTGGGCGGGTTGATCTTCGTCGGCTCTAAGAATCAAGCTGAATTCATCGGCAAGAAAGCGATTAAATGTCGTTAAGCGCTGCAAGCCATCAACTACAGCAATGCGGCCATCCTTGGCTTCAGCAACATAAAATACCGGCAGTGGGACCCGCATAACGCAGGATTCGATTAGGCGGGATTGTTTATCCACAGGCCAAACAAAATCACGCTGAAAATCTGGATCGAGTTGATAACGGCCTGCTTTTATGCGTTTAACAACCTCTTGAACGGTGCGAGTTTCGGTGCGAACGAAAACAGCATCTAGCGGGTAATCCCCGCCCCATCCTTCGGATTGCGAATTATCTAGGCCTTCCACCTCTTCCTGATTTGATGGCGGCGCTTCCGCGTTTGAAAAGTTCTTCCTCATAAAACCTCGTTAACAAAATCGCTATATATGTCGCGGCGGCGCATTGGCATTTGGCTTGTAATTTGTTCTCGCAAGTATGTTACTGCAACAAAGTCTTTGAGCTAGTCCATGGCAAGAATGATCCGACCGTCGTAAAAGCGAAGCTGCATGCGGATAGGAAATCCAACCACACGACGCCAAATATCGCATCCTGACCCGTCCTCAAAATCCCCATTCTGGCACATTGCGATCCTCGGTCTGGCAATCGAAACGGTCTGTTTCACCGCTCGTGTGCCATTTTTGATTTTCTTGGCGTATCGCCGGCACGGCCCTACCGACAGCGGGTCTGAATCGCTGGTTTTGTTCTCACCAATGGATGCGCTGATCGGCACAATCGTCCGGTTCTGGCTGCGCTGCTTGATCCCAATCCGGCAGCGCTTCCAGCACCTCGTAAACCGGCGCATCACAGTTATCCCACAGACGTTTAATCTGAAGTTCTTTCGCATGGCGCGTTTGAACGAGCGCATTCGTCTGCGGCGCTGTTTTAGCAAAAAACATAGCTACTCACGCTTGGTACATAAGGCGTACAGCCAGATTTGCCTTGAATTTTGCCTTTCAAAACGGGTCACAGCGATGCCAGCAACCGCCATGAGGGGTAAAACGGGTCGTTATCGGGTGTTTTTACATGGCAAATCGGGCTGTAAGCCCCATGGAATAAGCGATGGCAGCTATTGTATCAGGAGCGATTTGGCTTTGGGCTGGTGTATCCCGGAGCCTGGCAATCTCCCCTCTCCCGCGAGCGGGAGAGGGGAGCGTGGATGTTGTGGGGTTTCGTCTGCGTAACATCAGTTATGCAATTGTGAGTTATGTTCCTTGCCTTCACAATTCAGGCCATGGTTCAGGCCATGGCAAGCGCCGTTTTCATTCACAAGGGAAAATACAGCATGCAGTCCACCGTTTTGATTTTAGGCGCACGCGGACGTTTCGGTCTGGTGGCCGCCCGTGCCTTTGCCGACGCCCGCTGGCGTGTGCAGGGGCTGATACGTCCTGGCGCCCAAGTGCCTGCCGAAGCCGCAGCGGATCGCCGCATCGAGTGGCTGACTGTGGACTTGCAAGACACAGCCGCTATAGCCCGTGCCGCCCAGGGTGCCAGCGTGGTGGTGCATGCCCTGAATCCGTCGGCATACACCCACAAGGCATGGCGGACGCAGGCCCTGCCCATGACCGAAGCCGCCATCGACATCGCCCGCGCGCTGAACGCGACCTTGATGCTGATGGGCAACGTTTACAACTTTGGCGCCGATATGCCTGCCGTCTTGACCGAAGACACGCCGCAGCGGGCCAGAACCATCAAAGGGCAGATCCGCATCGCCATGGAAGAGCACATCCGCCGCAGTGGCGTGCGTGCCATCGTTATCCGCGCCGGGGACTTTTTTGGCAGTGGCAAAGGCACCTGGTTTGATCAGGCCATCGTCAAAGACATTCAAAAAGGCAAGTTCACCTACCCCGGCCACAAAGACGTGGCCACTGCCTGGGCCTACCTGCCGGATCTGGCCCGAACCTTTGCGGAAGTGGCTGCCCGCCGCGACACCTTCAAGACTTTCGAAGTCTTCCACTTTGCAGGCCACAGCATCACCGGCCAGCAATGGCTCGATGCGATGGAGCCCATTGCGCAAGCCCAGGGTTGGGTGAAGCCCCATGCCGGCCTGCGCTACAGCCAGTTGCCTTGGCCCATCATCCGCATCGGTGCGCTTTTTGTGCCGACCTGGGCGTCGCTGCTGGAGATGCGTTACCTGTGGGATAAGGCGCATGCACTGGACAACCGCAAACTGGTCGCGCTACTGGGTGCCGAGCCGCACACCCCTCTGGATCAGGCGGCGGGCATGGCATTGCATGATCTGGGGCTTACCAAAAACACGGCTGAAACGCCTGCTACGCTTGCCAAAACCGGGCTTCCCACTTAAGGCGGGACAGGTAAGGCATGGTCATTTCCGTGCAGGCTGGATGTGATTCCTGTGAATGAGCGCATTCGTCTGCGGCGCTGTCTCTGCAAAAAACATAGCTACTCCCGCTTGGTACATAAGGCGTACAGCCAGATTTGCCTTGAATTTTGCCCTTCAAAACGGGTCAAGGCGATGCCAGAAACCGCCATGAGGCATCAAAACGGGCCGTTGTCGGGTGTTTTTGCATAGCAAATCGGGCTGTAAGCCTTATGGGATAAGCGGGAACAGCTATTGTATAAGGAGCAATTTGGCTTTGGGCTGGTGTATCCCGGAGCCTGTCACAAATCCACCCGGAAATCGATGCTGCTTGGGGCTTTGCCTGGCAATGCGGCGGGCTGCGCAATCCGGTGGCCGGATTGATCCAGATGGTTTCGAGCAGGCCGTGTGTGCGCAAGCGATCCGGTAATGTGGGAGGGATGGCACACGAGCGGTGGAGCAAGCCGTTTCGATTGCCAGAAAGTGATGCTTTTGACACTCTCCATCAACCTTGCGGATGTGGCAGCGGTACCGCATGCGCCCGCTGGTGTAGCGCCACGAGAATTGGAAGTCACCCGACATGGTGATCATCGCCTGACGGCTTGCGCTGCAAAATGAATACAGGGCATGCTGTAAATCTAAATCTACACCGCTAAACGCCACCCGTAACCGAAGCCGCGCACACCATCTGCCCCAGGGTCTTGATGGCATCGTCAAAGCTGGATTGCCACGGATGCCCACAGGCCAGGCGCATGTGGTTTTTGAAGCGGCCATTGGCCGAGAACATCTCACCGGGGACAAAACCGATGCCGCGCGCAATGGCTTGTTTGTGCAATTCGGTTGCATCCACATGCTGCGGCAATTCGACCCACAAAACCAGGCCACCGGCTGGCTCGGTCACGCGCACCTCACCGGGAAAGTGGCGCATCACGGCGTCGCGCGTGCGCGCCACCTGGTCGGCCAAACGCCTGCGCAAGGTGCGCAAATGCGCATCGTAGCCCCTTGTATCCAGCAGTTCGGCCATGACGCGCTGGCACAAGGGATTGGACTTGCCACTGGTCAGGGTCTTTTCCAGAGCGATCTCGGCACCGCGTTTTCCGGCTGCGACAAACCCCAGACGAAAGGCCGGGCTGACCGTCTTGGAAAACGAGGTGCATAGCATGGTGTTGCCACTGCGGTCAAACGCATAAACCGGACGTGGACGGGCCGGGGTAAAGCAGATGTCGCCGTAGATATCGTCTTCGATCAGCGGCACATTACGACTGGCCAGCATATCGGCCACACGCTGCTTGTGCGCATCCGGCATGACACAGCCCAGCGGATTGCCTGCATTGGGAATCAGCAGGCACGCTGCAATCTTGCGCTCCCGCGTGGCCAGGTCCAGCGCCTCAATCGAGACACCCGTCTGCGGATCGGTCGGAATCTCCAGCGCACGCAACCCCATGCTCTCCAGGAGTTGCAGCATCACGTAGTAAGTGGGTGCTTCCACCGCCACCGTGTCGCCAGGTTTTGTCACCACGCGCAAACACAGGCTCATGGCTTCGGTACACGCATTGGTGACCACCACCTCCTCCGGTGCAATGGCGCAACCCCATTCGAGCGCGCGATGGACAATGGCGCGCAACAGCAAAGGTTCGTTCAGCGCTGCGTGGCTGGTGCCGGAGAGCAGTTGTGGATAGCGACGGGCAACGCTGGCATACAGCCGACTCAACCGTTGGGAGATCATCAGATCCGGCGACGGCAGGGCCGAGCCGAACGGCACAATGCCTGGCGCCTCATTGGCATGCAGGACCGACAGCAAGCGCTGGCTCAAGCCCACAACCACCGGCTTTTCCAGCCGCTGCCTGGCGGGCACTGCCAGTACGCGGCCATGGCGCACACGGACGTAGTAGCCGGACTGGGGCCGCGCCTCGACCATGCCCCGGCTCTCCAGCGTGCGCAAAGCCTGCACCACGGTCGAGACCGACAACTGGCGCTGTTGGGCCAGGTGGCGTACCGAGGGCAGCCGGTCGCCGGGGTGCATGTGGCCAGCACTGATTTGTGCGGCAAATTCATCGGCCAGGGATTCGTAGAGCAGCATGGGCAGATTGTGGCGGTTTATCGGTGTTTGCTGTGAGTACAGTTGCCCGCAAAGTCAGGCAGTACAGTTTGCCAGATTCGCAACTGTGATGGTAACAATATTCCTTGTCTGCATCTGTATCGGTTTGCCGCTCTTGCCTACCATCACTACATCGCATTGCAACCGTTGAAGGAGATGGATATGGCACAGCAAACAGACATCTTGGACATCTGCCTGGCAGACAAGCAGACGAAGCGGCTTGCCGCCTGCACACCGGGCCAGCGCATACGGGTGACGGCGGGAACCATCTGGTTGACGGTATCGGCCAACAAGCACCCCTGCACCGCCGGTGATGTGTTTCTCACCGAGGGACAAACCTACCGTGTGGAACATGCAGGCGACGCCGTGATCGAAGCCGTTGGCGGAGCGGCGTGCGCGCAGATTGGCGGGGCGATGGACGGGAGTACGCAAAAAAGAAATGCGCTACCGAGTTGGCAACTGCTCTGGGGATTTCACCAGAACAGGCGTAACCGGCTGGTCTGGAAAAAAGTATTGGTGACAGGCTCGGCAGCGCAATAATTGACGCATGAGCACCGTCACTTTTGACACACTGAAATTTTCCAACACTTTGAAGGCAGCTGGCGTCCCGGATAAACAGGCCGAGGCGCAAGCTGCTGCGGTTGCTTTGGCAATCGGTGAAGTCGATGTCGCCACCAAACGCGACATTGCCGATTTACGCACGTATCTGGATGCCCGTATGGCTGGATTCGACGCAAAGCTCGAATCGATGGAGCTGCGCCTGACGATCAAACTCGGCGCCTTTTTGGTGGTTGCCGTGGGTGTGATCGTCACCCTGCTCAAGCACTGACACGGCACTCCAGCCAGGGTCTGGGCGAGTGGCTTGCCCCATACCCACCGGCCCCATTTAACCTAACCTACCATCCCATTGAGTTTCTTCAACATTCGGTCAAATCGTGCGCCTGCCAGGTGGATATTGTCGAGAATGTTCAGATCCAGTTCGCCCTCCATTTCTTCGTCCTTCAATGCACCCGCTTTGCCAAAGCCCAGTCTGGATACTGTTCCACGCAGGCGGTCGGATAAGAAGGTGGCAATCGCCTTGTAAAAATGGGCGGCAAACACCGGGTTTTCCGCGATGCGCCGTTCCAAAGCTGAGCGGGGGAGGCGCAGCAGGCGGCAGGGGATGATTGCCTTGACCGAAGCGGCCGGGGGGCTGTTGTCGATAAAGGACATTTCGCCGATGATCTCGCCGGAACCAATTTGACTGATCTCGCCGACACCCTGCACACTCACGCTCATTTTGCCATCCAGCAAGATGTACATATCGCGCACGGGTTTGCCTTCTTCAATAATGGTGATTCCCGTTGCGACATCGATCCGGCTACCGGTGTTAGCCAGCCAATCGACATCTTCATCACTCAGTTGCCCCAAAATGAACAGTACCTTGCGCATAATCGCCTTCTCTTCCTATATCAGTTGTTTTCGAACCAGCTCGGCAAACAGGCCCTTTTCCTCAATCAGCTTTTGGTAGGGCCCTTCCTGTACCACGACCCCACCGTCCAGAACGTAGATCCGGTCGGCCGCTTCGATGGTGCTGAGCCGGTGGGCAATCACAATTCGCGTCACCGTCAAGCTGGCCAGATTGGCCGAAACCTCTGCCTGCGTCCGGTTATCCAGTGCGCTGGTGGCCTCGTCGAGCAGCAGGATGCGCGGTTTCATGGCCAGGGCGCGGGCAATGAGCAAACGCTGCACTTCTCCACCGGAAAAGCCCGGGTTGTCGCCCAGCATGGTGTGCATGCCCATTGGCAGCGAAGCAATATGTTCGCCGATGCCGGCCAGACGGGCGGCTTCCCAGGCTTCTTCCTGCGAAATGTCATGGGCACCACGAATGTTCTCGTAGATCGATCCCGTGATCAGCGTGTCGTGTTGCAGTACCGTGCCAATCTGGCGCCGCACCGCCCGAATATCCAGACTACCCAACTCGTGGCCATCTATGTAGATGGCACCCGCTGCGAGTTTCTCGAAGCCCAGCAGCAAGCGAAACAGGGTCGATTTACCGCAGCCGGAGGAGCCGACAATGGCAATAAACTCGCCTGCTGCTGCGCGCAGGCTGATCCCGCGCAACACGTTGGGCAGGCCTTCGGCGTAGCGGAAATGAAGATTGTTCATTTCCACCAGACCAGACAGCGGCCCCGGATCGGCACCACCTGCCGTGGCTTCGACAGGGGACTCCATGATCGGTCGCATCCGTTGCCAGATCGGCCCGATGGACAACAGATCAACCAGGGTGCCGGCCATTTGTGACAGGGCGACAAAGGAGGTGCCAAAGGCGCTGACAAAAGCCAGAAATGCCCCGGTCGCCATGCGCCCCCCACCCCCAGCCTCACCCAGCCCCAGCCAGGCCAGTGCGCCGAAAATGACGCCCACCGCCAGGATGCGGTAGCCGGTATTGAAGGCCGAAAACAGCGCATTGATACGCTGGGCACGCAGCGAAATTTCACTCATGTCGGCGTAGCGGTGCGCCCAGCGGGTAAACAAGCGCGCTTCTGCTCCCGCCAGCCGGATGCGCTCCATGCCGTTGAAAAGTTCCAGCACCATTGCGCTGAGAGAGCCCGCCAGGCGCTCCTTGTCCTTCAATGCACGCATCGACAAGATGCCGGCCAAGGCCGCCGTGCCTGCCAGCAGCACAGACAGCCCGACGGCAACCAGCGCTGCCTGCCAATGGTAGTGAAACAGCAGGGCAAAACCAAAAATCGAAAATATCCCGGCGAACAGGCTGCTTGCCACGCTGCCCGTCACCAGGCTGCTGATGACCTCCACGCCCAGTGCGCGCTGTCCCAGATCGCCAGCGGCATGTTGGCGGAAAAAGGCGGCAGGCAGACGAATCAGGCGGTCCAGGGTGGCCGCTTGCAAGGCCAGCTTGAGTTTGGATTCGATGCGCAACATCGCCACACCATTGGCCAGGCTCCACACCAATTGCAGCAGCGCCAGAACTGCGAGGGCCACTGCGGCCTGGACGAGCAGACCGCGAAAATGTCCCGGAACAATTTCGTCGAATACCAGCGCGGTCATCATCGGTACTGCCAGCCCGAGCAGCCCACCTCCGGCGGCACAGGCCAGCAGGGTCAGCACGTCCGCACGCAAGCCCCGCAGTCCGAAAGACAACAGGGTTAAAAGACGCATTGCCTGCCCCGGTTGATCGGCCCGATCTGGTAGGCGTCGGTAAAAACAGAAGGCGACCGAACCCATTGCCAGGGTGCTTTCATCGCCAAGCGGGATTTCCTGTCCCGTCTGTGGATTCCAGCAAACGTAACGCCCACCAGAGGGCAGCAAGGCCAGCGGCTGACCTTCCGGCGTAAACGCCAGTAGTGGACCCGCGTCGCTGAGCAGCCAACCGCTGCGCAGACTCACCTGGCGCACGGACAGGCCCATGCCTCCTGCCAGCCGTTCGACGTGTACCAGCGCCGATTCACCTGGGTGTGCGCGCACGCTGATCGGTACCAGGCCGAACCAGGCTGCAATTCTCCCCACGGCAGTTTCCAGTGGTCCGTTCATCGAACCCATTGCAGTGGAATGCGATCCTGCCGCCAGATGCGCAAGGCGGGCGAGCGCCGTATGCAGCTTATCTTCCGGTATGTCCTGTACGCTTTGTACGCCTACGCCTTGTACGTTTTGCTGCATGAAAAGCCTCAGTTTTCCACCAGGCGGGCGTAGCGACCGTTCAGCGCCAACAGTTCGGCATGGTTGCCACGTTCGACGATCTTGCCGCGATCCATAACGATGATTTCGTCAGCATCACGAATGGCAGACAGACGATGGGCGATGATCATGCAGGCGCAACCACGGGCGCGGATGGCGGCCATCACCGATGCCTCGGTGGCCGCATCCAGGGCGCTGGTGGCTTCATCAAGAATGAGCAGCTTGGGGTTCAAGGCCAGTGCACGGGCCAATTCCATGCGCTGACGCTGCCCGCCACTGAAGTTGCGGCCACCCTCTGCGACAGGACTGGCATAACCATCGGGGCGTTGCAGAATGTCATTATGGATGGCCGCATCGCGCGCGGCTTTGACGATGGTTTCTCCCGCAATGCGTGTATCCCACAGGCTGATGTTCTCGCTGACCGTGCCTTCAAACAGCGCGATCTTCTGATCGACCACGGAAACCGTGCTGCGCAACACCTCCCGCGATAATTCGTGTATGGGCACGCCATCCAGGCTGATGTGGCCCGACCAGCATGCAAACAAACCGGAAGCGAGTTTTCCCACGGTGGACTTGCCGCTGCCCGAGCCGCCCACCAGCGCAACCCAGCGCCCTGGTTCGAGGCTAAGCGAGAAATCCTCGATCAGCGGCGCGGATAGCGGGCTATAACCAAAGGACACGCCTTCGAGAACCAGTCTGCCACAGGTTTGCGCCGGTGTGCGGGTTCCGGGGGAAGTGAACTCGCGATCCTGCGGATGGCGTAGCGTATCGTCCAGTCTGGCCAGCATGCCTTGTGCGGCTTGCACCTGTGCATTGGCACCAACCAGACTGCCCATCGGAGCGGCGATATTGTTCAGCAAGGTTTGCGCTGCCACCAGCATGCCAATACTGAGTGCACCTTCCATCACCTGCCAGCCGCCAATCAGCAACACGCAGGCGCTTGAGAGCATGCCCAGCACGACGGGAAGGGCATTGAGCAACAAGCGCAAACGTTCCGCAGACTGGGATGCATCGACCATCTTGGCGTGAAAGCCGGCAAAGCGGCTGAAAAAATGCGCTTCCGTGCCGGTTGCCTTGATCGTTTCGATAATCCGCAGACCCTGCATCAAGGTGGCATAGAGCAAACCGTATTCTTTGGCTTGTTTCTGGCTTTCATCGGACAAACGGCTGGAAATCCAACCAAACAAGGCCACATTCAGCAAGGAAAAAACCACCGCGACCGCCGCCAATGCCGTACTGTAAAAATACAGCAGTCCGGTGTACAAAAAAACCAGCGCCACATTGAGCGTGACATTGGACAAGGGACCAGCGACCAGCATTGCCACCTGTTCATTGTGCTGCTGTCGGCTGGCGATATCAGCCGGTGAACGTTGCTGGAAAAAGGGAATCGGCAGACGCAGGGTATGCCAGACAAACTGGCTGGACCACACAGTTGACAATTTGTTACGCAACAACATCAGTTGCCATTGCTGCCCCCAGGCCAGGGCGCCCGTCAAAACGCCAAGCCCGCACAAGGCCATCACCAGGGGGGCAACCCAGTCAGCCAGACCATGAATCAGGAAATGGTCGGCATACAAGCGGGAAAATGCCGGTGAAAGCAGACCGGGGACGAGCAGACCCAGGGTAATCAAGGCCGCAAAAACAAAGCCCGCCTTCTCACTTGCCATGCGACGAAGCAGTCCCCGCCAAGGATTGGGGGCTTGGCCCTCGGCACGGAAATTCTCATCCTTTTCAAATACAAGGACGACGCCGGTGAAGGATTCGTCGAACTCCTCGACGGGAACAAGACGCCGCCCCAAAGCCGGATCGTTGATCCGGTAGCCAGTTGCGCCAACCTTCTCAAGCACCACAAAATGGTTGAAATTCCAGAAGATGATGGCAGGCAGTGGCGTGGTAGCCAGCCGCTGCAAGTCCATCTTGAAACCCTTGCATTTGAGTCCGTGGCGTCTTGCCGCCTTCAACAGGTTGCTGGCACTGGAGCCATCGCGCGACACACCGCAGTCGTAACGCAAGGTTTCCAGCGGCACATGCCGCCCGAAATAACCCAGCACCATGGCCAGACTGGCAGCACCACATTCCACCATTTCCATTTGCAAAATAGTGGGGGTGCGCACCGGGGAACTGGCCGGAGACTGGCTGAGTCTGTGTAGCCTGTGTAGAAAAGGAATTTTCACCTTCACGATCCTGCTGCCGGATGCGTTGTTACCGAAGCGTCAAACAAGGGCTCCAGTCCCGGTATCAATAAGGTGATGAGGCGCTTTTCGCTCACGGCGATGTGTGCCGAGCACAAGGTATTGCTGCCTATGCTGATCTGCGGCCCTTTGCTTTGCGTGGCTTTCATCAGCAGAGGATTAAAAGATGACCAGCGAAAGCCGGTGGCCGATGCCGCATCCCTTTCCAACTCCACCCATACCTCAAAGGGTGCACCACCCCCGGCGAGTTTGTCAGCCAGTGAGCGGTTCCTCAGCACCCGCATCATGCCCTCACTGGTGGAGGGTACCACCGCCACCCGAGACACCTTGCCGAGCATGAAGCCGTATTCATCCCGCTTGACGGTTGATGGCGAAACCTGCACGCGCATGCCGGGAACAATGCGCTTGCCATCCTCCGGCGCCACATAGATCACGGCCATCAGGGATTGCGCCACAGCGCCACTGCGTTGCACGCTGAACAGCGAAGCACCGGATTCCACCAGTTCGCCGGAATTGACCTTGAGTTCCGCCACCTGCGCGTCGTAAGGACTGAGCAAGGTGACCTGCCGGTCGAGTTTTTCCTGCAATTCGGCTGTTTTGCGCCGGGCAGCGTTGCGTCTTAAATCGGTATCCATCAGTGAGCGCTGCCTGTTGATCGCGTAGCTGGAGTATGCGGCGTCAAGCTGTTTCAGGTCATTTTCCAGTGCTGCAAGCTCGCTACGGGCCGCGTTCAGTTCGATCTGCGCCTGAACGGCACGCTGGCTGGAGATAAAACCCTTGGTCACCATGTCCTTTTCCTGACGCAGTTTTTCCTCCAGCCAGGCAATGCGGTCACGCTTGAAGGAAATCGCCTGGCGTATGCCGGCGCGGCGATCCTCATCGGCCTGCAAGCGCGCACGTGTTTCGCTATCTGTCAGCGACCCCAGTGCTGCATATTTTTCATCCAGTTCTGCCACTTCCATGCGTGCCAACTGCAGTTCCTGTGAGATATCCGGCTGTTCCAGTCGGGCTACGGGTTGTCCGACACGGATGGTGTCTCCTGGCTTGACCAGGATGCTGACCCGGCCCCGGTGGGCCGTCATCACATCCATCACCCCTTCGGGGGCGACAAGCATCCCTTGTGCCGGAACCCGCACCGGGAAACTGACAAAAGCACTCCAGACCAGCGCCAGGGCACAGACCAGAAAAAATGCTGTCAACGCTACCCAGGCAATTGGCCGGGTGATCCGTGCCAACCTGTCGAGTTGTTCAGGAGTGGATAAACGCTCAAGCGCCGCTGCGCGAAAAATGGAATCAGCCATGCATTTCTTGTTCCATCATTGCAGCGCAAGGACACAGGGAATGGTGGACGGATTGCCCAGACGCAGCAGCACGTAGCCGATGCCTGCCGCACCTTGAAACAGCCCAGGGGAAAAAATGCCACGTGGCAGACTGGAAACCAGACGGAAATCGCTGGCCTGCTTCAATCCCTTACCAACGTTACCAACGTTACCAACGTTACCAACATTACCGACCAGTGCTGCGGCCTGTGCATAGGCGACATCGCCCGCTTGCGCGAGCACGGTTTTTCCTGCCAGCAAAATGTCGATGCGGCCGAAATTGCCACAACACAAATTGTCCACATCGCGCAATCCGGCGGACATGGTGGTTTGCAATCCGGCCTGTATATCGGTCAAGTCGCGCTCAGAACCGGACGAGCTTGGGTCAACCGATAGTGCCTCCAGCCGTGCCAGGGCAATTCCGGGTGCACCGTTGCACCAGCCAAGCCGGTACTGCGGCACGTTCGAGGCCAGACGCAAGTCCGCCCAGTTTTTGTCCTGCGCTGAATAGTAACTGTGCTCCCAGTCAAGCGCTTCATCCGCAGCATCTTTGAAACAGGTTTCCGGGGCCAGGGCGTAAAGTCGCTTCAGTGCCTGGGCGATGCCTGCTGCTCCGTGGGCAAAACCCGTCAAGGCTGGTGACCCTGCGACGGCCCAGGTACGCCGTCCCGACAAGCCGCTGCGATGCTGAACAAGATGGCGCCCACAGGCTATCGCCCGATCCAGCGCCTGACCCCCACCTGTTGCAGTACAGGTCGCCAACAAACCCAATAGCAGCCCGGCCACACCACCATGAACGTCAAACACACGGTCATTGGAAATCAATGATTCGGGAAAGACTTGCGCCAGTTTCTGCCCTTGGTCGATCAGTTCGGGCGCATCCAGCAACTGGCCTGCGCGAATCAGTGCGTAGAGCAGTCCGCCCATACCAAAACCGCCGGTATTCAAAACTGCACCGCGCCCAATATCCTGCACGATCTGCGCGAACAGTTGGCGCGCAACGTCGCCGAAATGGTTTTCACCGCTGCAGCGTGCCAAGGCGGCATAAAAAAAACCCACCCCGGCCAGCCCGGAATACAGCCCGTGGCCCATTGGCTCCAGGCGCTTTTGTTGTGTGCCTGCGTGGTATTCGACACTCAACCAGCCCAGGCGACGGCCACCGTGCGTATCGCCTCGACCAGGAATCGCACGCCGTTCGATTTCCTCGCCCAAGCCAAGCGCCAGGTCGAGAAAAACCTGTGAAGACGGAATATCCATGACGGACTGCATGGTGGCTTGCACGCGAACGTCGCCCAGGTGTTCAGCGTGTGCCGGTGCTGCCGACAACAGGAGCGCAGCACGCATAAACCCGGTCTGCCGGGTGATGTCATCTTCGTCGAGTTGCGCCATACGGGCCTGCACGCGCTGCCAGCACGTTTGCGCAAAACAATCCTTCAAGACCAGCCCTGCGCTGGTAAAGGCATCGGTTGAGTCGGCGGCAGAAAAAAACACCGGCACATCGCCACGTACCAGGGCGGCCTTTTCATGCGCCAGAAAGGGCCAGTTGAAAGGGACGGCTTGCTCGTTGGTTCCTGTCATGGCCCGTGCCAAGCCGTCCAGTTCAATGCCCCAGTCCAGTCCATCGCGCAAGTATTCGGGTGCCAAAAGGTGGTGCTGCAAAAAGCTGTACACCCGTGTCGGACGAAACACGAAACGGGTTCGTCCCTGGGCCAGGCACCCCAGTGGCCCATCGACAGCCAGCAAAGTGCTTGCCTGACGCTGAAAGAATCGGCAGCAGGCAGTAAAGCCATCCGTGATGGCATCCACATGGCTCACGGCGAAGGCAGGGTTGCCGTCCAGATGCGGCAAATTTCGCGTCGGCGCGGTGCTGAGGGGAACATACTCCAGACGCATGGCATCCGTGTTGATCGCAACCCATGTCGGGGCTTGATCCAGAACTTTCTGCCCGCCAGAACCAGTAAAGCCGCCAATATCGTAAGAGGCTGTCTCCGACGCCCCACTCCAGCAGGGAAACAGCCCCGTACCGAGCACCGATTCGTCCAGGTCCAGGTCACTGTCCGAAACGGCGACTTCCTTCATGGCTTGGTGCAGCAACGCTTCCGCATCGATCAATACCGGCCAGGCTCCGTGCGCGATGATGTTTTCAAAATGGCAATCCGCACCAAAAAGCAGGTAAACCACAGCGGCCAGCGCACCGGCTCTTCTGTAGTAAGCACGGATATCCGCGCTGTTTTGGCAGGATTCATGCGCGACGAACGCGCTCCAGCCGTAGCCTTGCCGAACAATCAGTTGAACGATATAAAAATCCGGCAAGTGGTGGTGTTGGTGGTGTTGGAGATTCAGCCAGGCCAGCAGCGACTGATAGTCTCCCTCCAGTTGCATATCCTTCGGCTTGTACAGGATGTTGGTTCCACATTCAAAACAAAGTCGTATCACGCTGCGCCCACCGGCGTGGGCATCGGACAGCCCCATTGACAGGGTGGCAACGCGGCCCTGAATGGGCCAGCGATCTTCAAGCGCCACGCGGTCGGCGTGCAGGCGAACAAGAAATTCGTGCTGTGCGTCAACCCAGTTGTCGAGGCAGACCGCCGCCAGGCGTGCCGCTACCGGAAATTCGCCAAGGAAGCTGAACAAACCATCATCCGCCCTGACACGCAAAAATTCGCCGTATACCGAGGAGCCTGCGCCACTTCCCTCCCGCAGCCCTTTATGCTGGCGAAAACGTTCGAAATCCGTCCACAGCGAGCGCCCCAGAATCCGCGCCAACCCGATCAGTAGCGTCCGCGCGGCATCAGACCTGGCCTGTGCAAGCAGTTGCGCGCCCAATTCGCCAGATCGTTCTTCCAGCCGCGCTTGCGCCAGGTGGACCATCGGTGACAACAACTCCTGGAAGGGTACAGGTGCATCACCGACAAGAAACTCGCCCTCTGTTTCACGGCTGGCAACACGGCTGGCAATACTGCTTCGTCGCGACAACACGGCAGCCATCATCTGGGTCAAGGTCGTTGTCCACGGTGGTAAAGGCTCAACCTTTGTCGGACCCCCACCCAATTGTTCCAGCAGACTTTCGGTATTCAGGCCGTCCCAGGCCAGCCTACGGGTGAATTGCGCAGGTGCAGGGCAAGCAATGCGCTTGCTCCAGCGTGCCATGCGTTGCTCTGCGCGGGCCTGACCACCGGCTTTTCCGACATCTCCCGCTTTGCTGGAAACGTTGGTGAAGCTGGTGAATTGTGCTACCTCGCCATCCCACCACCGGCCACGCAGGCGTTCCTCCAGGGTGGCCGAACGTCCGGCAATCTGTTGCAGCCATTCATCCAGCGACATGGCTTGCCTCCTCGCGCATATCGGCAGGCAGTTTGCCCAGAAATTGCGTGAGCATCCGCTCCACAGCATCAACCGACAGTCCCTTGCCTCGAAAGCCATAGCGGGCGGCGCATTCGGGTGAGCGCAATTGGCGTCGCACCAGCCGAATACCCTCATGGAAGGTCAATGTGTGATGGGCAACCCTGCTGACATCCTGCTCAAGGTGATAGATGAGTCCGTCCAGATCGTAGCGCCGCGCCAGGTCGATCAACTGCATATCGCTGCGCAGGCAGTCCGCTGTTTCTCCGGGCTGGTTCTGCAGGTCGCCCCACACCTTGTCCAGACTTTCCAGCCGGTTTTGGCACCGTTGCAAGCGCTCGTCACTCCACAACGCATTCCACGACACATTCCACGGTGGGCCAGGCTCGGCATCGCTTGGAGCCGGATCAGCAAGGGTAACATCCTGTTGCAGCAAGACCGCGCAAAGTAACCCACCGATCAGCGTTGCATGGTACACATTGGCCAGACCATCGTCAGCTTGGCCTGGTTGTGGCAGGGCGCCGACAAGATTCCAGGCGCTGAAATAAACTGCACAGGCAATGTGTGCATAGCGACAGAACGCCCAGTTGCCACTGATACACACACCAATCAAGAGTTCGCCGAGTAAATCAAGATTTCTATCAACCAAGCCCCAAGCGAGCATCGCATCCAGGGGTTCGGCCAAGGTACGGAAAAACGCATCATGAACATGCGCGCTGCCGAAATCCGAAACAAAAAACAGGCTGTGGGTAAAAACATAGGCATCCGAACCGTTCATGTAGAAGGGATGCAACGCCCGATGCAGGATGGAGTGCTCTTGTTTTGGCATCACGCTTGGCATAACACCAGGGCTGCCAGCCAAGTTCATCAACCAGTGAAAATGGGCAATGTGCACGGGCGTTTTCTCAAGTTCACCGGCGCGACCATCGGCAAAATCGCGCAGGTTCCCCGCCACAAGCACATCGCACCGCTGGTCTGTAAACCCCAGATGGGAGGCAATGAGAGACGGCACGCCCAAAGAAAGCACCGTTTCTGGAAAACGCGCCAGCAAGGTCAAACGGCGCTCATCACGAATCGTTGGGAGCAGAACCGAAAACACATCCCGAACGGAAACATCCACGCCACCAACGACATTATCAGATCGGACACGCGAAGCCACCAGCGCCAGTACGGCTATTTCGCCTGCAACACGGTCAGAGCGTCGCACCAGCGGTGCGACCTCCTGCTGCCAGAATGTTTGTGGACTTGTGCAAATCCGTTGCCACAGAAAACGAGCGAATGCCAGTGAATCCAGCAAACGCTCTTCCAAGCGTGCGTTCCAGGATGGATTTGCTTGGGTCAACACCTTGCACTACATACACCAGCAGAACACGCAACCCGTGGTGGTCGAACATTTCACACCGCCTACGACGGCATCCAGTTCCTGCTCCGACAGTGCATCACTGGAAACCTTTGGAATCGGAATAAGCAAGGTATCGGTATCGCATTCCAACACGCTTACCTTGGCCTCTGGATCCAGTTTGAAGCCCAACTCGCGTTCCAGCATTGCTTTGGGGTTGGAAATCAACTCGCTGCGATAGGCTGCATCCTTGATACTTTTTTGGGCGATTATGCGTGCAACATCTGCTTTGGTAGCCATAAAAACCTTTCCATGTGGGTGAAATTTACAGAATGTCATCTCGCGATGACAAAATTTTGCGCATCAAATAATCCGACGCGCAGTTTTTATTCTACGGGATTTCATTCATGCAAAAATTTACCATTTTTATAGCTGCTCCCGCATGATCCATGCGAGTTACAGCCTTATTTGCCTTGTAAAGCGCCAAAAAGTGCATCAATCAATCGTCAGCTTCGTTCAGCACCAGCACCACCGCACGTGCCTCAATAGCTTGCCCCATACCCACCGGCCCCATTTTCTCGGCGGTCTTGGCCTTGACGTTGACCTGATCGGGTGCGAGTTCCAGCAGCGCTGCAATACGTGTTTGCATGCTGCTGATGTGCGGCGCCAGCCGGGGGGCCTGGGCGATGATGGTGCAATCCAGATTGCCAATGGCAAAGCCCTGGGCGCGTACCCGCCGTAGAGCCTCGGCAAGCAGTACGCCCGAATCAGCCCCCTTGAACTGCGGATCGGTATCGGGAAAATGCCGACCGATGTCGCCCAAACCCGCAGCACCCAGCAGTGCATCCGTAATGGCATGCAACAGGGCATCGGCATCCGAGTGGCCCAGCAAGCCCTTGTCGTAGGGAATTTCCACGCCGCCGAGCATGAGTTTGCGCCCCTCGACCAATTGGTGAATGTCCCAACCCTCGCCAATGCGTAATGGAGGTAGTGGCATACGTTTTTCCTTGTTGTCTGCCTTATCCGCTTCGTTTGTAGCACGTGCCAGCAGCAGCGCTTGCGCCAATGCAAAGTCTTGCGGATAAGTCACCTTGAAGTTTTGTGCGCTTCCCCTGACCAGCAGCGGAGCAAAGCCTGCCAACTCCATGGCGCTGGACTCGTCGGTTACGCGCTCGCCAGCGGCTTGCAGTGCTGCTTTTAATGCATGGATGCGAAACATCTGCGGCGTTTGCGCCAGCCATTTGTCGCTACGCGCGATAGTGTCTGCCACACGGCCCGCTACCTCGCTTTTGAGCGTGTCGGGCAAGGGCAACGCCAGCAAGCCGCCCACGGCATCGCCCATGCAGGCATCGATCAGGTGGTTGATCTGCGCTGGTGTAATCAGGCAACGTGCCGCATCGTGCACCAGCACCCAGTCGCTGGCAGCAGCACCGTGCCCCAGCAAGGCATTCAGACCATTAAAAACGCTTGCAGCCCGCGTGGCACCACCGCAAGCAGCTACTAAAAGGGAAGCATCCATATCCTGAAGAAAGGTGTCATCAGTGGACACCACCACCAAGGTTCCAGCCAGACGCGGCACGGCAGCAAAGGCCGCCAGCGTATGCAGCACCATGGGCTGGCCCGCCACAAGCTGGTACTGCTTGGGGCCATCGGTGCCCGCACGGGCGCCACTGCCGGCGCAGGGAATGAGTGCCCAGATACGTGGGTTGGGGAAGGGGGTGGCGGGGGGTGTCGTCATGGTAGGGTCGTATTCTAGGATTGCAGGCAAAGGGACCGTTGACATCTGTGCATCGCCGGGCTAAATTCGTCTTACCAAGTAAGACAAGGAGATGCCATGTCAACCGTTACCGTTACCGTTTCACACAAGGGCCAGGTTGTCATACCAGCCGACATCCGGCGCAAACTGAACATTACACCCGGCTGCCAGCTCGATTTTCGTCTGGAGGGACATGTGATCCACGCCGAAGTAAAACGCCAGCTGACGCCCACCCAGGCCGAAGACGGCTTTGGCATGTTGGTGTGCAAAAAGCCGGGGCGGCGCAGTCTGGCCGATTTTGACGTGGCATCGGCCATGCGTGAGGGCGCAGATGATAGCGCTTGATACTAATGTACTGGCCCGCTTTTATGTGGACGACCCCGCAGACCCGGAAGCTGCCCTGCAGCGTCCCATAGCCCACCGTTTATTGACGCAGGCCAGACCCGTATTTGTTCCGCTCACGGTGGTGCTGGAACTGGAATGGGTGTTGCGCGCTTTTTACGGCTTTGCAGTGGATGACTTTGTGCGGGTCGTCCAGCATTTGCTGGGGCTTTCCCACGTGACGGTCGAAGAATGGGCGCGCGTGAACGACGCACTGGCCCTGCATAAGGACGGGCTGGATTTTGCCGATGCGCTGCACCTGTTGGCCAGCAGTGGCTGCACGGAGTTTATGAGTTTCGATGACCGACGGTTTGCGCGCCGCGCCAAGCGCCTGGGGCTTACGCCCGAGGTCGTGGTGCCGCTTCGCTAGATGCCGCAGTACTGGAAAAAGTATGTACCCACAGGTCTACACAGGAGCGAATGGATTGAAAACCTCTAGTCCGAGCGCATGAAAGTCAGCCACATTTCTTGTATTCCAGCCAGGCGACCACGCCACCATGCGGGCGCTGCTTGCGAAGCTCGGAGACCACATTCGTGTCGAGCAGGTACGCGAGCGTCACAGCATGGGTTCCACATTGCGGCTTCCCACTTAAGGCGGGACAGGCAAGGCATTGTCATTTTCGTACAGGCTGGATGTGATTCCTGTGGGAGCGCCGGAAGACGCGAATTCGTGGCTCCCGCCACTCCCAGTGCGCCCGTGAAGGCGCTACATCAACACGGTGAAAGTCCGTGTCAGGTAAGCCAAAGCCCTGTAGTCGAAAGTAACTGCGTCGCTGCGAAGCGGGTGGAGAGCAACTGGAGACGAATTGGCGGTGCGCAGTAAAGCGAACTCGATTCGGCGGCGTGTGACGACGAGCCTGCTGGGAAATGGCGAAGTCCGAAATTCGCCCGGTACGCTGTAATGGCGTGTAAAGCGATGCCGGGGTTGCATAACGTGGTTGGAGGCGCAACGTTGAGAAGGTGTAGAGATAAGCGGGGAGACCTGTCAGCCGAGGTGACGGCGGCAGGAGTCAGAGCCATCGTAGTACCGATGGGCTGCAAGAGCAAACAGGGCCAACACGGATTGAAACGATCCGATAAACGCGAGTTTGAGTAACCGGGGTTCGCCCCTCGCGCCTAAACATTGCAGACAGCAGTCTGAGAAACGCGGAGTAGGGAAAGCCGCGCCAGGGAAGGTGGTAGGAAAGTGGAAACGTGAAATTCAGAGAGCGAGAGCATGAGCGAATTAGTGCCAGTGCCAGAAATGGCTAAACAAACTGAATCCGTCCCAGCCGAATGGAGATGGGTGGATCGTACTATCTGGACAGAGCGTATGTTGGCGGCGCTGGGTAACGGCGTCAAAGGAAGTAAATGGTTCAGTTTGATCGACAAGGTCTATCGACCAAGCACTCTGCAAGCGGCGTGGGCGCAAGTTCAAGCCAACAAAGGGGCAGCAGGAATAGACCGACAAAGTGTTGAAATGTTTGCAGCCAAAGAACTGGTATATCTGAACGAACTGGCGAAAGACCTCGAACAAGGAAGGTATCAACCCCAGGCAGTCAAACGTGTGAAATACCCAAGGCCGGCGGTAAAACGCGTCCACTGGGGATACCCACCGTTAAAGACAGAATCGTCCAAACGGCGGTGAAAATGGTGATTGAGCCGATCTTTGAGTGGGAGTTTCTACCCATGAGTTACGGATTTCGCCCTGGCAAAGGCTGCAAGGATGCGCTGCGGGAAGTTGATGCGTACCTGAAGCAAGGCTACACCCACGGTCGATGCCGACATCAAGGGCTACTTCGACAGTATTCCGCACGAACTGCTAAGAACCAGGATTCGGGCGCATCAGCGATGGCAAATTGCTGGAACTGCTCGATAGCTGGCTTTGTCAGGACATTGTCAAGGAAGCAGAGCGATGGACACCAACGGCAGGCACCCCACAAGGAGCTGTCATCAGCCCGCTGCTGGCCAATCTGTATCTGCATCCTTTGGATGTGAAATGACAGGGTCAGGCTACAAAATGGTGCGCTACGCAGACGACTTTGTGATTTTGTGCAAAAGTGCGCCACAAGCGCATAAGGCGCTGGAAGAAGTCAAAGCGTGGGTAGAAGAAAACGGCCTAAGCCTACACCCGGACAAGACCCATGCAGGAGACTGTCTGGTAGATGGGCAAGGTTTCGAGTTTCTGGGCTACCGGTTTGAGGCAGGCAGGCGCTGGGTGAGGAAGAAGAGCCTGCAAGGGTTCAAGGACAAAATACGCCAAAAGACGGCTCGTACCAGAGGCGACAGCATGAGCGTAATTGTTGCAGACCTCACCCCGACAATCAAAGGCTGGTTTGGATATTTCAAACATGCCCACCGACGCACATTCCAACGCTGGACGGATTTATCCGCAGGCGACTACGGGCGATACTGCGCAAGCAGGACAAACGACCGGGTATGGGACGATGCCGAGAAGATCATACACGCTGGCCAAATGCTTACTTCGCAAACTTGGGGACTGTTCACCATGACGCAAGCCTATCAGTTAGCGAGCCAATCCCGATGAGGAAACCACTGACTGGAGAGCCGTGTGCGGGAAAACTGCACGCACGGTTCGGAGGGAGGGGAGGACGGCGTCCTTCTCTACCCCTATCGTCTGCGGCGCTGTATCTGCAAAAAACATAGCTACTCCCGCTTGGTACATAAGGCGTACAGCCATATTTGCCTTGAATTTTTCCCTTCAAAACGGGTCAAGGCGATGCTGATACCGCCATGAGGCATCAAAACGGGCCATTGTCGGGTATTTTTGCATGACAATCGGGCTATAAGCCTTATGTAGTATGCGGGAGCAGCTATTGTATCAGGAGCATTTTGGCTTTGACTGGAAGTATCCTGGAGCCTGTCGCAATGCCGTGCTGTCCCGCTTTAAGTGGGAAGCCCTGTACCCTGTCTACCACCACCCATTTACTATAAAATAAAGAGCTATTCCCGCAGGGTCCATATGGATTTCAGCCGGATATGGCCATATTTTCCATGTAAATTAAAATAGTATTTTTTCAAAATCCGTCATGCTACCCCGCATCTACATTGAACCCTCGGTGATCAGCTATCTCACCTCCCGCCCCAGTCGTGATCTGGTGATTGCGGCGCGACAGGAGTTGACCAACGAATGGCGGGAAAAACGCGGTGTCGCCTTTGAGGCGGTCACATCGAATCTGGTGCTGAGAGAAGTTGCCGCCGGAAACCCCGAAGCCGCTATGCGACGGCTCGCTATTTGTCAGCTTGTCAGCCATTGCCGAAATTCTCCGTCGAGGCAGACTGCGAAGAACTGGCTGAACGCCTCATTGCGGCAGGCGCCGTGCCACCGACCGAGCAGGAAGATGCCATACACATTGCACTCGCGACGCTTGTCCAGGTTGAATACATCGCCACCTGGAACTTTGCCCACATGGTTTCACCTGCAGCGAAATACCGTTTGCAAAAGCATATCGAGCAACTGGGCTTTACTCCGCCCTTGCTCGCCACACCGGAAGAACTCCTGGAGACACTATCGTCAACTACCCCGGCCTAAAGGCCGGAGCTTGGAGTCGAAAGACAACGAGCCAGGTTGAAGCAGACGCCCCCTTAACGAGCTTCTTGCCGAGTGTCAGGCGCGACGCCCAGCAGGCCCAGCGCCTGCGCCGGGGCTGGGCGCTGTCGAGGGGAGTTGGTCGCAGACCAGCGACGGGAGCTCGCCCAGCAGGAAAAGCCTGCACCTTTTACTGCGCCCCCCCCCCCCCCCCGCCGGGCGGGTTCCGCGCACCGAGACCCCGAATGCCGAAATATTGTCCCGTGAGAAACAATATCCTGTCCGACTGGGCCGCGAAGACCCGGTTTTGCAAGAATTGTGGGCCGTCAAAGCTGCCCTGAATGCCGAAGCAGGCTACAGTGTTGCAAAGTTGGCGGAGCAAGCACGACAGTTCGACCTCGAAGCCACCATCGCCCGCCTCAAGCGTGAAATCTCTGGGTAGTGATCGCTCCATGATGGATTTACCCAAACTCCCCCTAGGCAAACGTTTTACCCTGCCATGTCCTCCCGGTTCTTCGGATGCCCTTTTGCTGGCCCAGCTGGGCGAGCGCGAGAAGGCTGCTGGCAAGCCCATGGCGGTGGTGACGGCGGATGCCAGCGATGCCCAACGTTTGCTGGAAGAAATTCCTTTTTTTGCGCCGGGTCTGCGCTGCGCCCTGTTCCCGGACTGGGAAACGCTGCCCTACGATAGCTTTTCGCCGCACCACGATCTGATCAGCGAGCGCCTGGCTACGCTGTGGCGTATCTCGCAGCGCGACAAGGAAACGGGCGCCGACGTGATTCTGGTGCCGGCCACCACCGCGCTGTACCGGCTGGCGCCGCCGGGTTTTCTGGCAGGCTATACCTTTAGCTTCAAGACCCGGCAAAAACTCGACGCGGACAAACTCAAGGCGCAGCTCACGCTGGCGGGCTATAGCCATGTGACGCAAGTGGTCAGTCCCGGTGAATACGCCGTGCGTGGCAGCCTGATTGATCTGTTTCCAATGGGCAGCGTCGTACCCTACCGCGTCGATCTGTTTGACGATGAGATCGACAGCATCCGCACCTTTGACCCCGACAACCAGCGCAGCCTGTACCCGGTGCCCGAAGTGCGCCTGCTGCCGGGGCGCGAATTTCCGATGGACGAGGCGGCGCGTGCGCGCTTTCGCAGCCGCTGGCGCGAACTGCTCGATGGCGACCCGACCAAAAGCCGTATCTACAAGGATATTGGCCAGGGAATAGCCACTGCGGGCATCGAGTATTACCTGCCGCTGTTCTTTGAAGACACCGCCACCGTTTTTGACTACCTGGGGATGGACGCCACCGTCGTGCTGCACGGCGATGTGCAGGCGGCTTTCCAGCGCTTCTGGCAAGACACCCGTGAGCGCTACCGTCTGCTGCAAACCGACCGTGAGCAGCCCGTGCTGCCGCCGGAAGCGCTGTTTCTGGGCGCCGAGCAGTTTTATGCCAAGGCCAATGCGTATGCGCAACTGGCGCTGCGGCCAGCCACAGAGCAAGACACCAGCCACACCCATGCGCTGCCGCCCTTGTCGGTGCAACGGGGTACGGAAAACCCGCTGGCGCGGCTGAAGGCCTATGCCTTGGGCACCGCGCAGCGCATTCTGGTGCTGGCCGAAAGCGATGGCCGCCGTGCCAGTCTGCTGGACTTTTTGCGCAGTGGCGCCATTGATCCACCGGCATTCGATTCCCTGCTCGATTTTCAGACCAGCCACGAAAATTCGGCATCGCCACCGCCGCCTTGAGCACGGGTTTTGGCTGGCCGGATGGCGGCATGGACCTGGTAACCGAGACGGAACTGTTTGCCCTGAGCCCCAGCACCCGCAGGCGCAAAAAGCAGGAACAGGTCAGCGACGTTGAAGCCCTGATCAAGGACTTGAGCGAGCTCAATATCGGCGACCCCGTGGTGCATTCGGCGCACGGCATTGGCCGCTACCGGGGGCTGGTCAACATGGACCTGGGCAACAAGGCAGCCGATGGCACGCCGCAGTTGCAGGAATTTCTGCACCTGGAATACGCCGACCAGGCCGTGCTGTATGTGCCGGTGAGCCAGTTGCAGCTCATCAGCCGCTATACAGGTGTGAGCGCCGAAGAAGCGCCGCTGCATAAACTCGGCAGCGGCCAGTGGGACAAGGCCAAACGCCGCGCCGCCGAGCAGGTGCGCGACTCGGCTGCCGAGCTGCTGAACATCTACGCCCGCCGCGCCGCGCGCGAGGGCCATGCCTTTCGCTTTGCGGCGGATGATTATGAAACCTTTGCCAACGACTTTGGCTTTGAGGAAACCGCCGACCAGCGCGCGGCCATCCATTGCGTGATTCAGGACATGGTCAGTCCACGCCCGATGGACCGGCTGGTGTGCGGCGATGTGGGTTTTGGCAAGACCGAGGTGGCCCTGCGCGCCGCCTTTGTCGCGGTCACGGGCGGCAAACAGGTCGCGCTGCTGGCACCGACCACGCTGCTGGCCGAGCAGCATTACCAGACGCTGACCAACCGCTTTGCCAAGTGGCCGATCAAGGTCGCCGAGATGAGCCGCTTTCGCTCGACCAAGGAGATCAATGCCGCGCTCAAGGGCTTGGCCGATGGCACGATTGACATCGTGGTCGGCACGCACAAACTGCTGAGCCAGGACACCAAGTTCAAGGAGCTGGGCCTGCTGATCATCGACGAGGAACACCGCTTTGGTGTACGCCACAAGGAGGCGATGAAAGCGCTGCGTGCCGAGGTTGACGTGTTGACGCTCACCGCCACGCCGATTCCGCGCACCATGGGCATGGCGCTGGAGGGCTTGCGCGACCTGAGCGTGATTGCCACCGCGCCGCAGCGCCGTCTGGCGATCAAGACCTTTGTGCGCTCGGAAAACAACGGTGTGATCCGCGAGGCCGTGTTGCGCGAACTCAAGCGCGGCGGGCAGGTGTATTTTCTGCACAACGAGGTCGAGACCATCGAGAATCGCCGCGCCAAACTGGAAGAGTTGCTGCCCGAAGCACGCATCGCCATTGCCCACGGCCAGATGCCCGAGCGCCAGCTGGAGGCGGTGATGCGCGACTTCATCGCCCAGCGCTACAACCTGTTGCTGTGCTCGACGATCATTGAAACCGGCATTGACGTGCCCACGGCCAACACCATTGTCATCAGCCGCGCCGACAAGTTTGGCCTGGCGCAGTTGCACCAGTTGCGCGGGCGCGTCGGTCGCAGCCACCACCAGGCGTATGCCTATCTGATGGTGCCCGATCTGCAAGGCTTGACCAAACAGGCCAGCCAGCGGCTTGACGCGATTCAGGCGATGGAAGAGCTGGGCAGTGGTTTTTATCTGGCGATGCACGACCTGGAGATTCGCGGTGCCGGTGAGGTGCTGGGCGAAAGCCAGAGCGGCAATATGCTGGAGGTCGGTTTTCAGCTCTACAACGAAATGCTGTCCGAGGCCGTGCGTTGTCTCAAGGCGGGAATCGAACCCGATCTGCTGAGTCCGCTGACCGCCACGACCGACATCAATCTGCACGCACCGGCTTTGCTGCCGGACGATTATTGTGGCGACGTGCACTTGCGCCTGTCGTTTTATAAAAAACTGGCCACGGCAAAAAACACCGATCAGGTCGATACCTTGCTGGAAGAAATCATTGACCGCTTTGGCAAACTCCCCCCGCAGGCGCAGACACTGATTGACGTGCACCGTCTGCGTGTACTGGCCAAACCCTATGGCGTTCTCAAGGTGGATGCCGCACCCTCTGGCATCAATATCACCTTTGAGAAAAATCCACCCATTGATCCGATGAAAATCATCGCCCTGATTCAAAAGCACAAGCACATCAAACTGGTTGGCAACGAAAAACTGCGCATCGAACGCGCACTGGCCGAAGTGAAAGACCGCGCACAGATGGTGCGCGATGTGCTGCGCAGCCTGGCCTAGAATGCTGCTGCGGCAACACAATGCTGCAAATGGCCCGAATGACCCCGATGACCGCAATCAACAAGGAACACATACGATGGAAATGCTGAATTCACTGCAAAAATTTGTACAGGAATCCATAGACAATGGTGCCACCACCATTGAGGATATTCACAAGCGCCTGGCCAGTATGCCACTGGATTTTCTCGCGCGTATTGACGTGCTTGAGAGCGCCGCTGAGGGTTCCAAGGAAGTGCTGAACCGCTCGATTGGCAACGTTTATGAAACCATTCGCCTAGTCAATCAGAAAGTAGGCGAGATTGCATCGCGGCTGCTGGGGCAGGTTGAAAAAGTCGAAAAGGTTGACAAAAAATAATACTGTTTTTGTGTTTTCGCGGCGCAAGCCGCGAATGGTGTAAAAAATTCAAATCCGAGGAGTAAAGTATGAAAATCAAGATGGAAATCGAAGTGGAAGCAACCCCCAAGGAGGTCAGGGACACTATGGGGCTTCCCGATGTCCAGGCCGTGCAGGAGCGCATCATCGCCAAGTTTGAAAAAAGAGCCACGGACATATTGAGCGACTATGACCCGACCAAAATCCTCTCCATCTTCTTGCCGGAGGGTTTCCGTTTGACCGAAAGCATGCAAAAAATGGTGATGGACAGCATTCCAAAAATTCTGAAATCACCCGCAAAAAAAGTTGATAAAAGTTAAGGTCAAGGTTAATTAGAGTCGCTCAAAAAGTCGGCCATCATTCCCGATGTCCGGCGCAAACGTCGGGAAATGACCTGTGCCAGACAATACATGAAACGGTAAGCCAGTGCGGGGTGTTCATGCGCCAATCGGGTAAGCCCCTCGTGTTTGTATCATCGCCCCTTGCGATTTAACTCTGAATAACTCTGAAAGATTGTTTATGCGCCTAATGATTGCCAGCTCGTGTCTGGTGCTTGGTACTGCATTGGCCGGTGCTACGGAACCGGTTGAAAGTACCCCTCAGCCTGTTGCACCTGTCGTGTCGGTCAAGGCCAGCAAATTCACTGTTGTGGAAGGCATCACGGAATACCGCCTTCCCAATGGCCTGCGGGTGTTGCTGGCACCGGATGCATCCAAGCCAAGCACCACGGTCAATATCACCTACATGGTGGGTAGTCGCCACGAAAATTATGGCGAAACTGGCATGGCGCATCTGCTGGAACATCTGGTTTTCAAGGGAACACCCAGCTTGCCGGGCAAGACAATTGTGGAAGAATTTGCCCGGCGCGGGATGCGTATGAATGGTTCCACGTTCTATGACCGCACCAATTATTTTGAGACCTTCGCAGCGAGCGACGATAACCTGGACTGGGCGCTTACGATGGAAGCGGATCGTATGGTCAATAGTTTTATCGCCCGTAGCGATCTCGATAGCGAAATGACGGTGGTGCGCAACGAAATGGAGATGGGTGAGAACAATCCGGAGCGCATTCTGTGGGAGCGCATGACGTCTTCGGCGTACCAATGGCACAACTATGGCAAAACCACAATTGGCGCCAGGACCGACGTGGAACAGGTAAAAATCGAGAACCTGCAGTCCTTTTACCGCACCTATTACCAGCCGGACAACGCCACGCTCATCGTCACCGGCAAGTTTGACGCAGCAAGAACGCTGGCGCACATAGAAAAAACCTTTGGCGCTATCCCCAAGCCCGCACGGGTTCTGCCGCATTTGTATACCCTTGATCCGCCACAGGATGGCCCACGGGAAGTGACGATCCACCGCGTGGGCGACAGTTATCTGATGGGAACGCTCTACCATATTCCATCCGGTACACACCCTGATTCCGTGTATGTGGAACTACTGGCATTTGTGCTGGGTGATACACCAACCGGACGCTTGCATCGCGCACTGGTGGATAAAAAGAAGGTTGCGGGCATCAGCGCCGATTCCATGGCGCTGCATGATCCTGGTTTTCTTGCGTTGTTTGCCAATCTGAACAAAACCCAGTCCATCGCGGAGGCGAAAAAAATCCTGGTCGATGTCGTTGAAGGGGTGAAGAAAAACCCGATCACCGAAGCCGAACTTAAACGCGCCAAAATGGCTTGGCTCAACGATTTTGACAAGGCATTGTCCAACCCGGTTTCATTTGGCATTGGCTTGTCTGAATCCGTTGCCAAGGGTGACTGGCGTTTATATTTCCTGCGCCGGGACAGGATAGAGCAAGCAACATTGGCAGATGTGCAACGGGTGGCGGAATATTATCTGATCGAAAGCAACCGTACCTACGGGCAATTCATGCCCACCGAAACACCGCAACGGGCTGTGCTACCGGCCGCACCCAATCTGGAGACATTGTTGGCTGATTACCGGGGAAAGGCGGCGGTAACCGAGGGCGAGGTATTTGACCCCAGCCCGAAAAATATCGAGCAACGTACCGAACGATTTACCTTGCCCAATGGCATGCAGGCAGCCCTGCTGCGCAAAGCGACCCGTGGAAACACTGTCAATGGCGCCATCGCGTTGCGCATGGGGGATGAGCAAAGCCTGTTTGGTCAACGTGAAACCGCTCAGGCAGTCGCGCAAATGCTGTTGCGCGGCACAAAAACGCTGAACCGGCAGCAAATTGCTGACCGCCTGGATGAGCTCAAGGCCAAGCTCAGTGTGAATACTGCCGACGGCAATACGGTCGTCCTGAACTTTGAGACCCGGCGCGCACATCTGGCAGAAACGCTTGCGCTGATCGACGACCTCTTGCGCAACCCCGGTTTTACCGCAGATGAATTTGAGAAGTTCCGCACCGAATGGATTACGGCCATCGAGGAACAACGTCGTCAGCCCGAAGCCGTTGCCCATAACGAACTGGCACGCCACGGAAATCCCTATAAGAAGGGAGATGTCCGCTATGCCAGCAGTTTTGCCGAACAAATCTCCGCATTCAAGGCCATCAACCTGCAAGGTTTGAAGGCTTTTCACCAACGCTTTTATGGTGCCAATGTCGGCCAGATGGCCTTGGTAGGGGATTTTGATCCTGAAGCGACCCAGAATGCACTCAAGACATGGCTGAGTAATTGGAGTAGCAAATCCAGATTCACCCGCGTCCCGGTGCCGCTACACAACATTCCGGGAGCAGTATTGCGTTTTGAGACACCCGACAAGGCCAATGCGTGTTACATGGCAGGTCTGGCGCTGCCCTTGAAAGATGACGCGCCCGACGCGCCGGCACTGGCGCTGGCCAACCGGGTTTTGGGTGGTGGTGGTTTGAAAAGCCGTATGGCAGACAGGCTCAGACAAAAGGACGGCATCAGCTATGGTGCTGGCTCGGCCTTGCATCTGAATCCGTATGAACCGAATAGCGATTTGCTACTCTACGCGATCTATGCGCCCCAGAATCTGGAAAAACTTAAAACGGGCCTTGCTGAAGAGTTGGGCCGGTTTGTCCAGGCTGGCATCACGGAGCAGGAACTCGTTGATGCCAAAAACGGCATTCTGCAAGGCCAGTTACTGCATCGCTCCCAGGACGCATCGCTGGCGGGTGCCTTGATCAACCAGTTGTTTCAGGGCCGTACCATGCAGTTTGTCGCAGACGTTGAAACGCGCCTGAAAGACACTACCCTGGCGCAAGTCAACGCAACCATTGTCAAATATATCGATCCATCCAGACTGGTCCAGGTGCTGGCGGGTGACTTTGCCAATGCAGCAAAAACACATAAACAAACACCAGAATAAAATCGGCCAGATATTTTGCAACTCGAAAGAACGTACCTATGAAAATCAAGACATTGGCCATTGTTTCCGTTATCAGCACCCTGCTTGCGGGTTGCGGCGGTGGCGGTAGCAGTAATTCAACGCCATCCACCGCCATCACACCAACCGTTACCAGTGTGACGCCGGACCGTCTGATGTTTGCCAATACCACCAGATTCACAGTCACAGGACAAAACCTGGATCAGGGCATCAATTTTGTGGTGGGTGCCTTTTTATCCATGTGCAGTGGTTTGACCGAGGCGGCAGGGGGTACGGCAACACAAAAGGTTTTCAGTTGTTCGCCCACAGCAACCGGCACCATACCCGTGGTGGTTCAAAGTAACAATGGATCGGTATTGTTTGAAAAAAGTCTGATCGTTCCCCTGCCGCAAGTCAGCCTGAAAACCAGCATGGGCGACATGCTGCTGGAGCTTGATCCGAACAAAGCCCCCATTACGGTCAACAATTTCCTGCAATACGTGTGGAGTAATTTTTATACCAACCTGATCTTTCACCGCGTGGTGCCGGGCTTTGTGATTCAGGGCGGTGGATTCAATAGCGCCGGGCAAGCTGCAACGACCCGTGACCCCATCAAACTCGAAGTACCCAATGGTTTGAGCAACCTGCGTGGTACCGTGGCCATGGCGCGAACCTCGGCGCTTAACTCGGCGACATCCCAGTTTTATATCAACACGGTGGACAATGTGGCGCTGGACACGACCGGGGGCGGGTACGCCGTCTTTGGCAAGGTGGTAAACGGACTCCCCGTTGTGGATGCGATTTCTGCAGTGCAAACATCGAACTCCTGGCCAGCAACACCCGTGGTCATCACTTCGGCAACGCAGACGCAGTAGGTCGGGATTCATCCCGACGCATATGAAGTACCCGACCATCGAAGATGCCATCGGCAAGACGCCGCTGGTTGCCTTGCAGCGCATTGATGCAGTCGACAATGCGCAACGGCATAACGTCGTTCTGGGGAAACTGGAAGGCAACAACCCGGCGGGATCGGTCAAGGACCGGCCCGCCTTGTCCATGATCCGGCGTGCCCAGGAGCGCGGTGAGATTCATCCGGGCGATACCCTGATCGAAGCCACATCGGGCAACACCGGCATAGCGCTGGCAATGGCGGCGGCCATCAAGGGCTATCGCATGGTGCTGATCATGCCCGAGGATTTGTCGGTGGAGCGCGCACAAACCATGAAAGCCTTTGGTGCAGAACTGATTCTGACACCCAAGAGTGGCGGTATGGAGTACGCACGCGACCTCGCTGAACGTATGCAGCAAGAGGGCAAGGGGAAAGTACTGGACCAATTTGCCAATGCCGACAATCCGCGCAGCCACTTTGAAACCACGGGCCCCGAGATATGGGCCGATACCCGGGGGAAAATAACCCATTTTGTCAGCGCCATGGGCACGACCGGGACAATCACGGGTGTGGGGCGTTATCTGAAACAGAAAAATCCGTCGATACGCATCATCGGCGTACAACCCGCCGAAGGCTCGCGCATCCCCGGTATCCGCAAGTGGCCACAAGAGTATTTGCCCGCCATCTATGACCCGACCAACGTGGATGAATTGATCCACGTAAGCCAGCCCCAGGCCGAAGACATGTGCCGCCGTTTAGCGCGCGAAGAAGGTATCTTTGGCGGTATTTCCGCAGCTGGTGCCTGCTGGGCGGCTTTGGAAGTTGCGCGGCGCGAAAGCAATGCAACCGTGGTATTTATCGTTTGCGACCGGGGTGACCGCTACCTTTCAACAGGGGTTTTCCCGGCCTGACGAATATGTCGTGCCCCCTGTGCCTGCTACGGCTTGCTACACGCTCTTACAATGTGCGGTTTTGCGTGAAATGACTTTCATGTCCCGAGGCTGACAACAAGTCCGTCAACCACGTCAACCACGTCAATCACCCCGGATCTTGCCGCCTTGGATTTCAATTTTTTGCTATCACCAGTCTATGTCCTTTCACTACCTCCGATTGAAATTCGTCGCTATTCTGCTGTCCATGCTGGTTTGTGCCTGCGGAGGTGGTGGTTCTGCACCACCCCCGGCAAGTGGACTGACCGTAACACCCGGTGGCGGACAGGTGACCGTCAGTTGGACCATGACCCCTGGTGTTGAATATTGGTTGCTCTACGCACCAGTCGCCAGCATTTCGACCAACGACTTACCTGCCGGGCACCTGTGGGCCACCAACATTACTTCGCCCTATGTGGTCAGCGGCCTGGTCGATGGCACCACGTATTCGTTTACGCTCAATGGCAGAACGGGTGGCGGCCCAGGTGGGCCAGGAACCCCGTCGGTATCGGCGATCCCACGTCCGGCTGGGGAAATCTGGACACCAGGCCCTGCGCTGGGTTCGAATACGCTGCGTGGACTGAGCTTTGGATCGACCAGTGATAGCGGCGGCAGCAATTTCGTCGCTGTGGGTGATGCAGGAGCCATATTCAAGACCACGGATGGCATTACCTGGACCAATATCAGTCCTGGGCCGGCAGTTAACCTGAACGCCAGCCTCAATGCGCTGGGTAAATTCGTGGTGGCAGGTGCCGCCGGAGCTATTTCTTACAGCAGCGACCTCTCGTTCTGGAGCGCTGCTGCATCCAATACCAGCGCCAATCTCCATGCGCTTGCCACTAACGGGTCATTGGCCGTGGCTGTTGGTGATACCGGAACCATACGCTATTCGACGGATGCTGCTACGTGGTACTCTGCTGCCAGTGTGCCCACTACCGCCAATCTGTATGGAGTAGCGTACGCCCTCAATGGCCGCTGGGTTGCAGTGGGCGCTGGCGGAACCTTGCTCACCAGCACCGATGGCAGCAATTGGAGTGCGCTGGCTTCCGGCACCAGTGCCAACCTCAAGGCAGTCGCCGTGCAAACCGCTTTTGTTTACACCTTTGTTGCCGTGGGTGACGCTGGCACTGTCTTGCGCAGCTACGATGGACTGACCTGGAGTACCCAGCAAATCGATTCAGCTCCGAACCTTACGGCGCTTGCAGCCGGAATCGATCAGTTTCTGGCCGTTGGCATGGCAGGTGCGGCCTTTACCAGTGTGGATGGGGGGGCGAGCTGGACCCGGAAGAACACTGGCAGTACGGCTAATCTGTACGGACTTAGTGGTACTTCCGTTTTCTATGTGGCCGCTGGTCAAAATGGCAGCCTTATCACATCGCGCTAGGCGAATGGGGTGTTTGTCAATGGTTGCAGGTGGCGTTGTGCAACGCTGGACTGAATGAAATCGGCAGCTTACAAAGGATTGCAAACCATGAATATCGTGATTCTGGACGACTACCAGGATGCTGTACGCAAGCTCGAATGCGCTGCCAAACTGGAAAAATACAATGCCAAGGTCTACACCAATACCGTCAAGGGGCTTGGCCAGCTATCGGTACGGTTGAAGGATTCCGACATCATCATCCTGATCCAGGAACGCACACACATCAACCGGCAACTGATCGAAAAACTGCCTAAACTCAAGATGGTGTGCCAGGTTGGTCGTGTCAGCAGCCATCTCGATCTGGAAGCCTGCACCGAGCGCGGGATCGTGGTTACGGAGTGTATGGGGTCTCCAGTACCTCCGGCAGAGTTCACCTGGGCTCTCATGATGGCGGCAATGCGCAGGATTCCGCAGTATATGGGTAACCTCAAGCACGGAGCATGGCAGCAGTCGGGGCTGAGGGCTGGCTCCATGCCAACCAATTTCAGTCTGGGCAGCGAACTGCGCGGCAAGATACTCGGAATCTGGGGCTACGGCAGAATTGGCCAGCTGGTGGCAGGATATGGTCGGGCCTTTGGCATGCAGGTTGTCATCTGGGGCAGTGAGACATCACGCGAAAGAGCACAGCAAGATGGTTATGCGACGGCAACGAGCCGTGAAGACTTTTTTGAAATGTGCGATGTTTTGTCTTTGCACATTCGTTTGAGCGACACCACACGGGGCATGGTGACCCATGCCGACCTGGCACGCATGAAGACCACCGCCCTCCTGGTCAACACTGCGCGAGCGGAACTCATAGAAACCAATACGTTGATCTCGGCACTGAACCGGGGGCGCCCCGGAATGGCAGCAGTCGATGTTTTCGAAGTGGAACCTATCCTGCAGGGCCACGCATTATTGCGGCTTGAAAATTGCGTCTGCACGCCGCATATTGCCTGTGTGGAACAAAATAATTACGAATGGCAGTTCAATGCAGCCTTTGACGATGTTATCAACTTCATCAAGGGAAATCCCAGCAATGTGATCAACCCCGCCGCGCTGCAGGTGCGCTGGTAGTGGTGGTTTTCTTGATGCTGCCAGGAGTTTTGGAAAAACCGCTGGCATCAAAATCCATCAGATTGCCCTTCAGATTGACCGTTGGTTCTTCCGATAGATCCAGATCAATGGACATTTCTTTGGAAGCTGGCTGTTGTTGTGGCGGCGCTTTTTCTGCCGGACTGCGCTTGGCACCAGCTTGTGCGACAGACACTTTTTGTGTCGCAGTAAACGGTATTGCCCCCGTATCTGTGGAAGATAAAGATAACAGGGTTGTGGCAACACCATGCAACAGTAGCAGATCACGAAAGGCATCCAGTTCAAATGTATGCGCATCCGCATCTCCGTACTGGCGCACCAGACAGTCTTCAATGAATGCAATGGCTTGTAAACCGGGCCAAAACGTCACAATCCGCAGACAAATTTCAGGGTAGGCTTCCAGGTTCTTGCTGGGCTGGCCGAAGCCGGCGTAAGGTGGGATACGGCCTGTGAACAGTGTGTGAAACGCATTGCGGTATTGGTTGTAATCCGCTTTGCGCCCCAGGTTATGCAGTACCTTTAGCAAATCAAGATACACCAGGGGATTGGACTCATGGCTAGCCCGGATACTGTCCTTGAGCAGATCCACGGCTGCATCGTGTTGCCCCAGGGTCAGGAAAAAATCCGCCTGATGCGAAACGTCGAGCATTTCATGGGTATTGATCGCACGTAGCGCAGCGGTGGCGCTATCAACAAAGTCACGTTGACCCGATGCTGGTGGAGTAGGCTGGCGTGATGGTGATGGTGGTGATGGTGATGGTGATGGTGATGGTGATGGTGATGGTGATGGTGGTGATGCCGACTTTTCCAGGCGAATATCAACATCAGACTTATCGTTCTTTGTTGTTGATGCGGATTTAGGTGGTCCAGCAGTCCATGTGGCAGCAGTCCGTGGGTCCGTCGTTACCGCAGGTTCCATACCGGACGCGGACGGCTCTGCAGCATCGCCATCGCGCCACCACGGTGCAGTTGCAGTACCACCACGGCGCATACGCGTCCATGTGTATAGCAGCGCTGCTGCACAAACCAGCAACGCAGCCAGCAAACCATAAACCAGCACAGCCGGATACCGATTGGACGCGCTTGTTTCCAGGCGAGCGGAGAGTTCTTGCAATGTGGAGCGGTTCCTGGCCGTTACATCCCGCAAATCCTTGAGTTCCTGTTCCACTGACTGCAATTGGGCGTATTCGCGCAGCGCATCATCCGAACCCATATTGAGCAGATGCCACAACGCCTTGGTCTCGGCACGTTTGGCTGGGTCAATATCTTCTGGATTACTGTTAATGGTTAATTCTTTACTGAATGTGAGCACAGCTTCTGGTTGTTGTGTGTGCAGGTCCAGCACGTCCAGTGTCAAACGTGGCCGTAAGGGTGCTTGTCCCCCTGTACCACGCAGTTGTTTTGCAGTCTTTTGGGACTTTTTGGGCTTTTGGGTCTTTGTTGATCTGGACTGCGCCACCGACTCTGACACGCTGGAAGGCAGAGCCATTTCCTCCTGATACTGGGGCGTTTGTGCTGTGGGGGATAAGAGGGTGCGCTCAGGTGTTGTAGTCCTGGATGCGGTGGATGAGGCCGCGTTGGTAGGCGGCAAGTCAGCCAGCAACACGTAGCGCCGACTGGTCTTGTGTTTGCAACCCGCTTGAACGGTTACGCTTACAACCGGCTCATTAACAATGTTGGATTCCGTCACACTTGCAACGGCGGACTTACCCGGCCCGGAAAGATCTTCCACTACCGTCACCACGCCGGAACTTTGCAGCGCATCCCCGTAAAACACCTCGGCGACGATGCACAGATCGGATACTTTTTCCTGTGCATTCAGCTGAAGCGGAACCGAAAGCTTCAGAGGCTGCCCCAGATACACGGAATCATGCACACTGCCCAGAACGAGGGCGGTGCTATCCGTGGCAGCGCATAACAATGCAACTCCCAGAATCGAGGGTTTGAAAGTACTTGGAAGCTTCATTTGAGCGGGAGATTCTCGCATAAACAATCTTTGGTCAACCAACAGGGTGACAACGCATAGAAGGTTTTATGCGCAAGCGCAACACAAGCGGCTTTAGAATCCGCGCATGTCCTATCTTGTGCTTGCCCGAAAATACCGTCCGCGCAGTTTTACCGAAATGGTAGGGCAAGACCACGTGGTTCAGGCACTAAGCAATGCACTGACGACGCAGCGTCTGCACCACGCCTATCTGTTTACCGGAACACGGGGCGTTGGCAAGACCACGGTATCACGGATTCTCGCCAAGTCGCTCAACTGCCAGGGCGTGGATGGCATGGGCGGAATAACCGCCAGCCCTTGTGGTGTGTGCGCAGCATGCAATGCTATTGATAGCGGCCGTTTTGTGGACTACACCGAACTGGATGCCGCCAGCAACCGTGGCGTGGATGAAGTGCAATCCTTGCTGGAGCAAGCGGTCTACAAGCCTGTGGAGGGGCGCTTCAAGGTGTTCATGATTGACGAAGTGCATATGCTCACCGGGCACGCCTTCAATGCCATGCTCAAAACACTGGAAGAGCCACCCGAGTATCTGAAGTTTGTGCTGGCCACCACCGATCCGCAAAAAGTTCCCGTGACGGTGTTGTCGCGTTGCCTGCAATTCAACCTGCGCCCCATGGCGCCCGAGACCATTCGCGCACACCTGGAACAGGTACTGGCAACCGAAGCAATTGCGTTCGAGGTACAGGCCCTGCGTTTGCTGGCCCGCAGTGCCAGAGGGTCGATGCGCGACGCCTTGAGTCTGACCGACCAGGCAATTGCCTTTGGTTCGGGACAATTGAGCGAAGCCTCGGTGCGCCTGATGCTTGGCAGCGTGGATAGGTCCTACGTCTTTCGCCTGATCGCAGCGCTGGCGCAAGGCGATGGCAAGACGGTGGTGGAAACCTCCGAGACCCTGCGCCTGAATGGTTTAAGTGCTGCATCCACGCTGGAGGAGATGTCCACGGTGCTGCAACGCATGGCGGTGCTCCAGGCACTGGCAGACAACGCGGTGGTCGCTGTGGTGGATGATGACGACCCCGAAGCGCGCGAAATCCAGCGCCTGGCGGCCATGCTGCCTGCCGATGAAACCCAGTTGCTCTACAGTATCTGCCTGCATGGTCGAGGTGACCTGGGTTTGGCGCCCGACGAATACGCAGCCCTGACCATGGTGCTGCTGCGCTTGCTGGCTTTCAAACCCAAGGGTTCGCCTACTGGAACTTCGGCTGAAAAAAAAACTCTGATTGATGCTGCAGCGTCAGCGGAAAAATCAACAGAAAAACCAGTAAAACCGGCTGTAGCGCCCGTAGAACGTGCGGTAGAAGCTACTAATGTTATAGCGTTGCCGGTGCGCACCCCGCCCGAGCCACGCCCTGCCGTTTCGGAGCCGGAACCGGAACCGCAGCGTGTGCTGGGCGACTTCTGGCATGCAACGGTCCAGCAGCTCATTGCCCAGGACGCCATCAACGCCATGGTACGTGAACTGGCGCTGCAGTCGCAGTTGGTGGCGCGCGATGCGGGCAAATGGCTGTTGCGCATCGAACGTGAATCGCTCAACCAGGGCAACGTGCGTGAGCGCCTGAACGCTGCGCTGCGTGCGGCAGGTTTTGACATTACGCTGTCTCTGGAGTCTGGTCCGGTGAGCGACTGTCCGGCGCTGCGTAACAAGGCGGCCCTGGCTGAAAAACAGCGCGCAGCCGAAGAGATGATTCATAATCTGCCCTTCGTCCAGGCCATGATGCGTGACTTCGGCGCGAAAATCATCCCCGGATCCATTCGACATTCATAAGACACATTCGACACATTCCCCATGGAACTCTCAAGCTCGACTGCCCCCGCAACTCTGGAGCTGGTATGCCCGGCCGGCAGTCTGCCAGCGCTCAAGGCAGCGGTGGACAATGGCGCAAGCTGCGTCTACCTCGGACTGCGCGATGCAACCAATGCGCGCAATTTTGCCGGACTCAATTTTGACGAAGCCAGCATTGCCAGTGGCATTGCCTACGCGCGTGCGCGTGGCGTCAAGGTATTCATGGCGCTCAACACCTTTCCCCAGGCTAGTGCGGTTGCGCTTTGGCACAATGCCGTGGACAAGGCGGCGGACCTGGGTGTGGATGCCGTCATCCTGGCTGACCCAGGCTTGATGCTGTACGCCCGCACACACCACCCGCAACTGCGCCTGCATTTGTCGGTGCAGGGTTCAGCCACCAATTTTGACGCCATCAACCTGTACCACCAGCAGTTTGGCGTGGTGCGCGCGGTGTTGCCACGGGTGCTCTCCATGGTCCAGGTGCAGCAGTTGATTGAAAAAACCCCGGTGGAAATCGAGGTATTCGGCTTTGGCAGCCTGTGTGTCATGGTCGAGGGGCGTTGTGCGCTATCGAGCTACGTGACGGGCGAATCACCCAATACCCACGGCGTGTGCTCCCCCCCTAAGGCCGTGCGCTGGATCGAAACACCCGAAGGCCGCGAATCGCGCCTCAACGGTGTACTGATCGACCGCTACGCCCCCACGGAAAACGCCGGTTATCCCACGCTGTGCAAAGGGCGCTTTGACGTGGGCGACGATGAAAACTATTACGCCATCGAAGAGCCGACGAGCCTGAACACACTCGAATTGCTGCCGCAGCTCATGAAAATCGGGGTACGCGCCATCAAGATCGAAGGCCGCCAACGCAGCCCGGCCTACGTTGCACAAGTCACCAAAGTCTGGCGCGAAGCCATTGACCACTGCAGCGCCAACCCGCACCGCTATACCCCCAAACCGGCCTGGATGAGCCGCCTGGATGGTGTAGCCGAAGGCCAGCAGCACACATTGGGCGCCTACCACAGACCCTGGAAATAAATGATATAAATAATATGAAGATCGCATTAGGACCCCTGCTGTACTACTGGCAGCGCGAAACCATTCTGAATTTTTACGAGTCCATAGCCACCACGGCGGTGGACGTGGTGTACCTGGGCGAGACCGTCTGCTCACGCCGCCATGAATTGCGCCTGTCCGACTGGGTGGACCTGGCCAAGCGGCTGCGCAAGGCAGGCAAGGAGGTGCTGCTCTCCACTCAGGTGCTGCTGGAGTCTGGTGCCGAGCTGGGCACCATGCACAAAATCGCGGCCAATGGCGACTTCATGGTCGAAGCCAACGACATGGGCGCGGTGCAGTGTCTGGCGGGCAAAACGGCCTTTGTTGCCGGGCCGCACCTGAACATCTACAACCTGCCCACGCTGCAATGGATGGCTTCCCTCGGCGCGCTGCGCTGGGTCATTCCCATGGAGATGGCGCGCAGTGCGTTGGCCGTGCTGCAAAAGGACAGGCCCGCTGGCATGCAGACCGAGGTATTCGCTTTTGGCCGCATGCCCCTGGCTTTTTCCGCCCGCTGCTTTACCGCACGCCACAACAACCTGCCCAAGGACGACTGCCGCTTCAGCTGTATGGCAGACCCGGATGGTCTGATGCTCAAAACCCGCGAGCACGAAGAATTTCTAGTGCTCAATGGCATCCAGACCCAGTCTGCCAAGGTCTACAACCTGCTGCAATCCTGGGGTGACATGCAGGCGCTGGGTGTGGATGTCGTGCGCATCAGCCCACAATCACAGCACAGCGCCGAAATCATTGCCGTGTTTGATGCGCTACGCACCCAAACACTTGGCCCGCAGCAGGCGCAGGCGCGTCTGCAAGCCCTGGTGCCCGAATCCGAACAATGCAATGGCTACTGGCATGGCCGCCCCGGACTCGATCAGGTGGATCAGGTAAATCAGGAAAATCCGGTAGAGCCCCTGGAGGTGACAGCATGACATCTCCTGCCCCCTTTGTCGTCCCACGCCCTGTGGGGCAACTGTTGTCGCATCTGCCGGCCTACCCCGGCTCCTTGCTATTGGTGACCGCGCTCAACCGCATCCTGGCCGGGCAGCTTCCGGCGGACGTGCGCCAGAATCTGCTGGGCAAGAAACTGCGCATCCATGTGCGCGATGCACAACTGACCTTTGATTTCAGCTGCACCGGACAGCGTTTCGTGGCCTTTCCCAAGCAGGAATTGACCGATCTGACGATCAGCGCCAGCGCACAGGATTTCTTGCGCCTGGCCCAGCGCCAGGAAGACCCCGATACGCTGTTTTTCAATCGCCGATTGACGATGGAAGGCGACACCGAGCTAGGTTTGATGGTCAAAAATGCGCTCGATGCGCTGGAAATGCCGGTGTTGCCGGTGCTGGACCTGCAGCAATGGGCACCCGACAAGGTGCTGGCCCGATTCTTCCCGCGCCGCCCCTCCTCCGGTAAACCGGATGGCCCGAAGTGAGCGACGCGCCAGGCAAACTCTCCAAGCTCCCGCTGGTGTACTCCTGCTCGGGATGCTCCAGTGCAGCGCAACTGGCCAACCATGTTGCCGTGCGGCTGGATCGCCAGGGTGTGGCCGAGATGTCCTGCATCGCCGGTGTGGGCGGCGATGTGCCCCATTTGCTCAAAATCGCCCAGTCCGGACGTCCCATCATTGCGCTGGATGGCTGCCCCCTGGTCTGCGTGCACAGCGCGCTGGCGCGCCACGGCATCACCCCTGAGCGCCATTACCAATTGCAGCATTTCGGCATCAGAAAGCGCCAGCACGAAGACTTTGACCCCGAACAAGCTGCCGAGGTGCTGGCGCACGTGGTCCACGATCTTCGTACCGCACTGGCACAAGAAGCAACATGAGCACAGCGCCCCGGCGCATCATCGTCGCCATCTCCGGCGCCAGCGGCGCAGTCTATGGCGTGCGGCTGCTGCAGGTGCTGCGTGACGTGGAAAACATTGAAACCCACCTGGTCGTCTCGGACGCCGGCTGGCGCACCTTGCAGCACGAACAGGGTATGGAGCGCGCAACGGTCGAAACGCTGGCCGATTGTGTACACGATGTGCGCAATGTGGGTGCCTCCATCGCCAGTGGCTCGTTTGCCTGCAGCGGCATGGTAGTCGCACCGTGTTCGATGCGCACCCTGGCTGCCATCGCACACAGCCTGGGCGACAACCTGCTGACGCGCGCGGCCGATGTCACCCTCAAGGAACGCCGCCCGCTGGTGCTGATGGTGCGCGAGTCGCCTCTGCACCTGGGGCATCTGCGCAATATGGTCAGTGCCACCGAAATGGGTGCCATCGTCTGCCCCCCACTGCCCACGTTCTACACCCGGCCTCAGACGCTGGCCGAGGTGGTCGATGGCAGCGTCGCGCGCGTGCTTGATCTGCTCCATATTCCCCATACCAACCACACCTTGATGCCACGCTGGCAGGGACTGCCATAACATCCATGACCGCCATGCATTACCGCGACCTGCGCGACTTTCTTGCCCAACTGGAACAAACCGGCGACTTGCGCCGCATTGCGCAACCCGTCTCACCACACCTGGAAATGACGGCCTTGTGCGACCGCGTGTTGCGCGCGGGCGGACCCGCCATCCTCTTTGAGCAGCCCGCAGGACACAGCATGCCGGTATTGGGCAATCTCTTTGGCACGCCCGCGCGTGTGGCCCGTGCCATGGGGGTTGCCGATGTGCGGGATTTGCGTGCGTTTGGGGAATTGCTGGCCTCGCTCAAGGAGCCCGAACCACCCCGAGGTTTCAAGCAGATGGTCGGCATGCGCAAACTATTGGGTACCCTGTGGAACATGGCGCCCAAGGAGTTGCACAGCGCCCCCTGCCAGGAGGTGGTGTGGGAGGGGCTGGATGTGGATCTGGCGCGCCTGCCGGTGCAGCACTGCTGGCCGGAAGATGTGGCGCCGCTCATCACCTGGGGACTGGTCATCACACAAGGCCCGCACAAGGCGCGCCAGAACCTGGGGATTTACCGCCAGCAAGTGCTCGCGCGCAACCAGCTCATCATGCGCTGGCTGGCGCACCGGGGCGGTGCGCTGGATTTTCGTGACCATGCAGCCCTGCACCCTGGGAAGGCCTACCCGCTGGCCGTTGCTCTCGGGGCCGATCCGGCAACCATTCTGGGTGCCGTGACGCCGGTGCCCGACAACCTCTCGGAATACCAGTTTGCCGGACTGCTGCGCGGTGGCCGCACCGAGCTGGTCAAGGCGCTGGGCAGCAACTTGCGCGTGCCCGCCAGCGCCGAAATCGTGCTCGAAGGCCATATCTACCCGGATGCCACACACCCCAGCGGATTTCAGCACGCACTCGAAGGCCCCTACGGCGACCACACGGGCTACTACAACGAACAGGCCATGTTCCCGGTATTCACCGTGGACCGCATCACGCTGCGCCGTGACCCCATTTACCATTCAACCTATACCGGCAAACCACCCGACGAGCCAGCGGTCCTGGCCATGGCGCTCAACGAGTTGTTCATTCCACTCCTGCAGCGCCAGTTTCCCGAAGTGACCGATTTTTACCTGCCGCCCGAAGGTTGCAGCTACCGCATGGCGCTGGTACGCATCAAAAAAGCCTACCCCGGACACGCACGGCGCATCATGATGGGTGTCTGGAGCCACCTGCGCCAGTTCATGTACACCAAGTTCATCGTGGTGGTCGATGACGATGTGAATGTGCGCGACTGGCGTGAGGTGATCTGGGCCTTGACCACGCGTGTTGATCCGGTGCGCGACACCATGCACGTCGAAAACACCCCCATCGACTACCTCGATTTTGCCTCCCCGGTCAGTGGCCTGGGCAGCAAGATGGGCATCGACGCCACCAACAAATGGCCCGGAGAAACCCAGCGCGAATGGGGCCGCACCATCACCATGGACCCGGATGTGCAAACGCGCATGGATAGTCTTTACGAGTCGCTGGGCCTGTAGATTTGTTCCGCTCACGGTGGTGCCGAGATGACCAAAATAACCAAGATGACCAGAATGACCAGAATGACCGGAATATCGGTTTGGGTGTTGACCTGTTCGGTCATCGCTGCTGCATTTCTCTGGCTGGCCTGGATTGCTTACGATGAGTACCGCAGCGTCCTCAACCAGGAGTACCGGGTGCTTTCGGTCAAGGCGCGCCAACGTCAAGCGAACCTCAGCGGGGCTTTGCGCAGCGTTGATTTGTTGTTGCAAAGCGTCGTCGAGGATTGGACGCCCGCCGTTGATCCGCTGCAAACTCTGACGGAAAAGGAGCTGACCTCTCGCCTGCGACAGTTCCCTGAAGTGTTCAATTTGCTGATCACCGACGCGCAGGGGCGCGTGCTTGTCTCCAACCGTAACGATGTGACGGGTCTGGATGTCGCCGACCGCGAATACTTTCAGGTGCATCGCCAAGCCACGGTCAAACCGGATGATTTTCATGTCTCGCGCCCCTTTCGAACCCGCCGTGACAATACATTTGTCATCAGCGTATCGCGCGCCCTGCGCGATGCCCAGGGTCATTTTCTGGGCGTGGTGAATGCAACCATCACACCGAAGTTGTTCGACGATATTTTGCGCATCGACGAATGCACCAGCAATTGCCAGTCGACATTGATCAACCGTGAAGGTGACATCATCAATGCCTATCCTGCGGCACTAGCCCCCCTGGTTGGCAAGAACTTGCAAGGCGGTATTGCCTTTGGCGAACACATGGCGTCCGGCGCTACCATGACCAAACACCTCAACGAAGTCAAATTAGCCCAGGTGAAACGGGTTTCCGTTTTTCTGGACGTACCGCACAGTGGCCTCATCATTGTCATGTCACGCGACCATGCGGACATCATGGCCGATTGGCAAAGGGCCATCATTGGCCAGTTCATCGGTTTTGCTGCTGCAACTGGACTGGCGTTGTTTCTGGCGCCATTGGTCGTGCGCCGGGAACGCCATCTGGTGCGCTCCGAGGCGTTTGCGCGCAACCTGATCGAAACGGCCAACGTGATGGTGGTGGGACTCGATGATGCCGGGCGCATCAGCTTGTTCAATGCGGCAGCGGAACAGTTGACTGGCTACACACGCGCAGAGGTTCTGGGCCGCGACTGGTTCGAATCCCTGGTGCCCAAGGATCGCTTCCCTGAAGTCTGGCAGGAGTTTGTCCACGTCTCCACCCACCCAACCATTGCAAGTCCCGCCAGCCAGTTCGAAAACCCCATTTTGACCAAGGATGGCCAGGTGCGCCATATTTCCTGGCAAAACTCACGCATCAACGACAAATACCACCGGGTGGCCGTTCTGTCCTTTGGCCGCGACATCACGCAAAAAGTGGAGGAAGAAGAAGCCTTGCATGCCAGCAAGGCGGAGGTGGAACGTTTGTCCTCCTGGAAGGCCTTGCTCATCAACTCGGCAGGAGAAGGCATTTACGGTGTTGATCTGTTTGGCATTTGCACCTTCATCAACCCGGTGGCCTTGTCCTTGCTGGGCTTTGAAGAGGCTGACGTATTGGGCAAAGACCAGCATGCGTTGTTTCACCACCAGCACACCGACGGCAGCCACTACGCGCACGCCGATTGTCCGATTTACCAGACCTTGCGTGATGGCGTGATGCGGCAGGTGGAGAGCAGCTTCATTCATAAAAATGAAGTGTTTTTCCCCGTGCAGATGACCGTTGCGCCGATCATTCAAACCGGGGTTCAAACAGGTGCGGTGGTGGTGTTTCAGGACATTACCCAGCGCAAGAAGATGGAGGCCGAATTGACCCGCCTGGCCACCACGGACGAACTCACCGGCTGCGCCAACCGGCGGCATTTCATGCGAACCCTCACGCTGGAGCTTGCCCGCATCCAGCGCCATTCGATTACCGAATCGGCGCTGCTGATGTTTGATCTGGACCACTTCAAACAGGTCAATGACCGTTATGGCCACGCCGCTGGCGACCTCGTATTGCAGGTTTTTACCGACGGTTTGCGCGCATTTTTGCGCAAGACCGACTTGGCGGGCCGCCTGGGCGGCGAGGAATTCGCCTTGCTGCTGACAGGAACCCATCTGGCCAACGCACAACTGCTGGCCGAGCGCTTGCGCCAGCGCATTGCCGACACCACCATTCCCCTGGGTGAACACAGCCTGGTGGTAACCACCAGCGTAGGGGTTACAGTCTTGCAAGTCAGCGACGCCGACGCAGAAAGCGTCCTGGCCCGCGCCGACGCCGCCCTGTACGCGGCCAAGCACCAGGGGCGCAATCGCGTGGTTGTGTGGGATGCCAGCCTTCGGTAGAGAGTGGCCCAAACTGTGGGAACGAGTACGCGCTGGATCGGTTCGCAAGCGAACACCAAGACCAAAGAGAAATTGGCCATCCGACTTTTCGAGTTGCTTCGAATCAAAGCCAGATTGCTCTACTTTACATAGCTGCTCCCGCTTGTCCCATAAGGTCTACAAGGCAATTTGTGCCTTAAAAAATGCCTTTTCAACGCCAAAATTCACCAAAATCCACCCAAATTCGACCCAAACCAGCTTCCATGGCACGCCAGGGGCCGTTTTTGTGAGCCAAAACAAGCCAAAGCGCCCATGGATCAAGCGGGAGTAGCTCTTGAAAGCGTAGCAATGTTTTTTGCTGAGGTGGATAGCGGCGACTGCCACATGGCGGTCACCCGGATCGGGAAGATTGATCAACGGAATCAGGTGCTCAAACCCGGTGACAAGACTGTCCCGAACATGGGCGTTCATCAACTGACGCGTCCGGTTCAACTGGCCTTGGGTCAAAGGGGTCTGACCCCTTTAATTCGCGACCCCTTTAATTCGGCCTTGCGCAGAGGCGTTGCATCAACCCCCAGATGCTCAATCACCACCGGTGGCCGGTTCGGAAACTGGGCTACAAGTTCCAGTTTTCCACCCATGCTCTCCACATAATGTCGCAATGTTGATAGCAACATGTCGCTGCGCTTTTCCAGTCGAGAGATGGTGTCCTGCCCAACGCCCAAGGTGGCAGCCAACTGCTCCTGTGTTTGCTGTGCGGCTTGACGCAAGTCTTTCAGCGTTGCCAGTTTCATCGCACGAGCATCAATCCGCTGCTGCCGCTCTTTCGGCAGAGTCGCCATCACATCATCGAGTTTTCTTGCCATGTTAGGACTCCTTGCCTTGTTGGCTCAAAGAAACTAAATGTTCCTCATATCGCTCATCGGCCACGGTAATCAACCGTTTGTAAAACCGTCGCTGGTCTGCGCCACCTTTGTCACCTTTAGCTTCGCAGTAGCCGATCGACGATCGATGCAGGATTTTGGCGGCAATCGAGTACGGCAACGACAGTAGCGATATCGCCTTGCACGTCGTAGTAAATCGCAAACGGAAAACGCTTGGACAGTGTCCGATGCAAACGGCCGTCCGGTTTGGGATGAATGCCCCCGAACAGCGCCAGCGAATCGATATCCGCATAAAGGCTGTCGAGAAAATACTCGCCGATTCCTTGTTGTTGTCTCTCGTAGAATGCAAATCCGTTCAACAAATCGGCTTCTGCGGAGTCGGTAATCCTGATCTGCATCAGATGGGTCGAGCTTGGCGGCGGATACGCTCCTTGGCCTCGCTCCACGACGATACCGCTTCGTTTCCTGCATCAAGCTGCCGAATGCGCTCGGTTAACACTTCGGTATGCCAGTTCGGGGGCTTTATTTCGTCGGACGGCGTCATGCAAAGCGAATCCCACAGCGATTCCATCAGTCTGAGTTTCTCCGCTGTCGGTAGCTTGACTATATCGATGGTTGTCAATTGATGTCTCCTTTATTCCGTAGCTTAGCGGATAGGAAATCCAACCGCACGACCCCAAGTATCGCATTGGGTTGTCTTGGTGAGTCTGCGGAACGACTCTACCCGACAGCGGGTCTGAATCGCTGGTTTTGCTCTCACGTTTGGCTACGTTTTCGTGGTGTATGATCAAAAAACATAGCTGCCCCCGCTTATCCAATAAGGTGTACAGCCCGATTTGCCTTTGATTTTGCCCTTCAAAACGGGTCAAGGCGACGCCAGCAACCGCCATGAGGCATCAAAACGGGCCGTTTTCGGGTGTTTTTACATGCTAAATCGGGCTGTAAGGCTTATGGAACATGCGGGAGCCGCTATTAAAAAATGATACGCTATGACTGCATACCTGGGGCGATGCCCCAGGCTGGTATCAAGCCGGGCCTTTGGCCCTCCAATACCGGACCTACGCGCCTTACGCGCCAACGGCGCAACCCCATACCAGCCTGGGGCATCGCCCCAGGGACTGGCACCCCGCCAGACATCAGCGCATGTATTTCCCCAGTTCCATTTTTGCGATGGCGTTGCGGTGTACTTCGTCCGGGCCATCGGCAAAACGCAGCGTGCGGGCTGCGGTGTAGCTGTAGGCCAGTGGGAAATCGTCGCACATGCCTGCGCCGCCGTAGAGCTGTATCGCCCAGTCAATCACCTCGCACGCCATGCTGGGCGCGACCACCTTGATCATGGCGATTTCTGATTGGGCGAACTTGTTGCCTGCCATGTCCATCATCCAGGCGGCCTTGAGCGTGAGTAAGCGCGCCATGTCGATCTTGCAGCGTGCCTCGGCAATGCGCTCCTTGGTGACCGTCTGCGCTGCCAGTGGTTTGCCAAAGGCCACGCGCGCAACAGCACGTCGGCACATCAATTCCAGCGCACGTTCGGCCAGACCGATGAGGCGCATGCAGTGGTGGATGCGTCCCGGCCCCAGGCGGCCCTGGGCAATCTCAAAGCCACGGCCCTCACCCAGCAGGATGTTGCCGACCGGTACCGTCACGTTTTCAAAGGACAGTTCCATGTGGCCGTGTGGCGCATCGTCGTAGCCAAAGACATTGAGCGGGCGCACCACCTTCAGTCCGGGCGCGTCCGCCGGAATAATCACCATGCTTTGCTGTACGTGGCGTGGTGCGTTGGGATCGGTCTTGCCCATGGTGATGTAGACCGCGCAACGCGGATCGCCTGCGCCGGAAATCCACCACTTGCGGCCATTGATGACGTAGTTATCGCCCTGGCGCTCGATGCGGGTTTCGATGTTGGTGGCATCGCTGGAGGCGACTTGTGGTTCGGTCATGGCAAAGGCCGAACGGATTGCTTGCGCCGCAAGGGCCAGCCCATACCCAGTAACGATCCCTGGATTGCGGCCAGCGCGATGGAACACGGGGCTGCAGTGTTGAGTCTGGATGCCCACTTTGCGCAGGTAGACGGTTTGCGCTGGGGGCGATGCCTGCACGATTTCCTGCCCTGATTGCCGAAACAGCCCAATCGTCGCTGTAGCGCTCACAGTCAGCATGAAAACAATAGCTGTATCCGCATAATGCATGCGGGGTACAGCCAGATTTGGTATGCAAAACGTCTGTCAGAGGAATGCATTTTTTAACATGGCAGCCCCTGCCCATATGCCAACCATGCCCATGTTGCACAAACTCGTTTGCCTAGTCTGGCCGAGCTGCAAGCGGCGCAGGGTGTTGAAATCGAACAACTGCTGCGCAAAGTGCAACAGGGTGTCAAGAAATCCACCAAGGGCGTGCAAGAGCCGTGGAAGTATGGTTCGCTCGATGGCGACTTTTATCTCATCCAGGGTCCGGTCAACATTACCGTCAATCAGTCTCCGGCGCGTGACCCCGCAGATACCGAAGCCTGGGAAGCGGCCAAAAGGGCCAACTCTCTGACAGGCTACAAAACCTATCTCAAAGCCTTTCCCAAAGGGAGCTATGCCGCTGCGGCCAAGATCGCCCTGGGTTATCTAAAAAAACCGGGCAGCACCACCTTCAAAGACTGCCCTGACTGTCCGGAGATGGTGGTGATCCCACCAGCGGGTAGCTTCCAGATGGGTAGCAACGATGGCGATAAAAAGCCTGTGCACAGCGTCAGCATCAGGAGTTTTGCGCTGGGTAAGACCGAAGTAACCCGAGGCCAGTTTGCAGCGTTTGTATCCGCCACTGGTCACAACGCGGGCAACAGTTGCTGGACATTGACGGGTGGTAAATGGGCAGACACGGCGGATCGCAACTGGCGCAACCCAGGCTTTACGCAAAGCGACAATGACCCGGTGGCTTGCATCAACTGGGACGACGCCCAGACCTACGTGCGATGGATGTCACAAAAGACCGCCAAGACCTATCGCCTGCCCAGCGAGGCCGAATGGGAATATGCCTGCCGGGCTGGTGCCAACCAAACCTACTGTGGCAGCGACAATGTGGACAGCGTGGCGGTATACGGGCGCAAGAGTGGCGACAAAACCCTGCCAGTGGCCGGTAAGCAGGCCAACGCCTGGGGGTTGTATGACATGAGTGGCAACGTCTGGGAATGGACGCAGGACTGCTGGAATGAAAACTACAATGGCGCTCCTTCAGACGGGAGTGCCTGGATGAGTGGAAACTGTGGTCAGCGCGCTGTGCGCGGCGGTTCCTGGTTCAACGAGCCGTGGGGCGCGCGCGCGGCCAACCGCGGCAGGAGCGTCACAGCGTTCCGCAACTACTTCAGCGGTTTGCGTTTAGCCAGGATGCTGCCGTAACCGGCAGCTTACCCCTTGAACCTTTGATAGAAAGAGACTAGTGGGTATTGCCTGGATCAGCGTCTGAACTGATCCAGGCGGGAATGTCACGCTGCCCGTGCAAGACGCGCCAGACGTCAATGGAATCTTCGCGCTCGATGTAGAACACCAAATGCGGGTAGCGTTTCAGTTGCCAGGAGCGTAGTCCGGGAAGGTTCAAGGCGTGGGCGTAGCGTGGTGAACCTGTGGCGGGATGGCGCGAAATATGCGCGTAGGCCTGTTCCAGGGCGGTGATGAAGCCCAGTGCCGCTTGCATGGCGTGCTCACCCAAATAATATTCGATGATTTCGTCCACATCCTGCCTGGCAAGTTCACGCGGGACGACGGGCTTGGCCTTCATCCCTGACTCTGTGAATGGGTTTGAACGCGTGCGCGCAGTGTTGTGAAATAGCTGGCATCGGCCGGTGCAGTGGGGGCCGAGGCTGCGCCTTTGAGCAACAGGCTACGCATTTGCAAAAGATCGGCATCCCTGCGGATCAAATCACGCACATACTCACTGCTGGTTCCGTAGCCGCGTTGGGCGACCTGCTCATCAACGAAGGATTTCAGCGTGTCGGGTAGGGAAATATTCATGGTGCTCATGGGTTTATGGTAGATCGTTTGACAAAATTTGGCAAGAAAAATGCCTGAATGACAGGATTCCAACCAAACAAGTGGCTGACATGCCTTTTCAAGCAAAACGAGCCTGAAGCCCTTATAGAACGTGCGGTAACAGCTATGAATTAGCGAGCGTCTCCACCTCAAACCCGACCACATTACGCGCGTCCTTGCTGAATTCCACGCCAATCAGATGCACCGGCTCTCCGTGCTCAAGGTATTTGTCGGCATAGCCCCTATCCAAAACATTGCAGTCGCCCATGCCCCCACACACCCCGCCGCATTGCCAGGAAAATGCCCGGGTTCAAAAAATTGCCCACTGGCCCGCCTTGCTCGAAGCCTGGCTCAGCGCCTCGGAAAAACAGCGCTTTGTGCTCGACAGCGCCGGGAGCCCTCCCGGCGTCGATTTCTGGGTGGATGTGTGATTCGCTCCTGATACAGGAGCTTTCCCCGCTTACTCCACGGGGCTTACAGCCCGATTTACCATGTAAAAATGCCCGAAAACGGCCAGTTTTGCCCTCTGTGGCGGTTGCTGGCGACGCTTTGAGCTGTTTTGAGGGGGGGAATTCAAGGCAAATAGGGCTGCAAGGCTTATGGAACATGCGGGAGCCGCTATTAAAAAATGATACGCTATGAAATAGGGCGGGCTTTCAGCCCTTTGGGAATTTTGTGACCTGCATACCTGGGGCGATGCCCCAGGCTGGTATCAAGCCGGGCCTTTGGCCCTCCAATACCGGACCTACGCACCTTACGCGCCAACGGCGCAACCCCATACCAGCCTGGGGCATCGCCCCAGGGACTGGCACCCCGCCAGACATCAGCGCAAATCAACGCACCTCAGCGCATGTATTTGCCCAGTTCCATTTTTGCGATGGCGTTGCGGTGTACCTCGTCCGGGCCATCGGCAAAACGTAGCGTTCGGGCGGCGGTGTAGCTGTACGCCAGCGGAAAGTCGTCGCACATGCCCGCGCCGCCGTAGATCTGTATCGCCCAGTCAATCACCTCGCATGCCATGCTGGGGGCGACCACCTTGATCATGGCGATTTCTGATTGGGCGAACTTGTTGCCTGCCATGTCCATCATCCAGGCGGCCTTGAGCGTGAGTAAGCGCGCCATGTCGATCTTGCAGCGTGCCTCGGCAATGCGCTCCTTGGTGACCGTCTGCGCGGCCAGTGGCTTGCCGAAGGCCACGCGCGCAACCGCACGCCGACACATCAACTCCAGCGCGCGTTCGGCCAGGCCGATGAGGCGCATGCAGTGGTGGATGCGTCCCGGCCCCAGGCGGCCCTGGGCAATTTCAAAGCCACGGCCTTCACCCAGCAGGATGTTGCCGACCGGCACCACTACGTTTTCAAAGGACAGTTCCATGTGGCCGTGTGGCGCATCGTCGTAGCCAAAGACATTGAGCGGGCGCACCACCTTCAGTCCGGGCGCGTCCGCCGGAACAATGATCATGCTCTGCTGCACGTGGCGTGGTGCGTTGGGATCGGTCTTTCCCATGGTGATGTAGACCGCGCAGCGCGGATCGCCTGCGCCGGAAATCCACCACTTGCGACCATTGATGACGTAGTTGTCGCCCTGGCGCTCGATGCGGGTTTCGATGTTGGTGGCATCGCTGGAGGCGACTTGTGGTTCGGTCATGGCAAAGGCCGAACGGATTGCTTGCGCCGCAAGGGCCAGCCCATACCCAGTAACGATCTCTGGATTGCGGCCAGCGCGATGGAGCACGGGGCTGCAGTGTTGAGTCTGGATGCCCACTTTGCGCAGGTAGACGGTTTGCGCTGGGGGCGATGCCTGCACGATTTCCTGCCCTGATTGCCGAAACAGCCCAATCGTCGCTGTAGCGCTCACAGTCAGCATGAAAACAATAGCTGTATCCGCATAATGCATGCGGGGTACAGCCAGATTTAGCATGTAAAACGTCTCTCTGGTCAGGGGAAAGGCTGCCTTTGGCGTTGCGCCGTGTTTTTCCTTTAACATGGCAGCCCCTGCCCATATGCCAACCATGCCCATGTTGCACAAACTCGTTTGCCTAGTCACCTCTTTGTTGATTGCCATCGTTGCAGCCGCACCGTTGACGAACGCGCTTGCCGCCGAGCGCAATGCCAGCACGTTTGCAAGCAAGGCTTCTGGCCGGGTTGCCTTGGTCATTGGCAATAGCGACTATCCAAGCGGCGCGTTGGACAACCCGAAAAATGACGCCCGGGCGATGCACGCAATTCTTGAAGAACGGCTCGGATTCAAAGCGGAACTGGTCCTTGATGCGAGCAAATCCCAAATCGATCAGGCCATGAAACGGTTTGCTCGCGCTGCTGAAGGCGCCGATGCTGCGCTGGTGTTTTACGCCGGGCATGGCTTGCAAGTTGGCGGCTACAACTACCTGGTGCCCATAGATGCCAAGCCACAAAATGAGCGTGACCTGAAGCGGGAAATGATCAAAATGGACGACATCATTGACGATATGGCCACTGCCAAGGTCAAGCTGGTGTTCTGGGATGCCTGCCGTGACAACCCGCTGGCGCGCAGTTTCACACGCGGCGGCCCGCGTGGCATGGCAGCACCTGTGGAAACGGCAGGCACGCTCATCTCCTTTGCCACCAAACACGGCAATACCGCCTCCGATGGCAATAGCAACCACAGTCCCTACACCCAGGCGCTGCTGGCCGAACTGCAAGCGCCGCAGGGTGTTGAAATCGAACAACTGCTGCGCAAAGTGCAACAGGGTGTCAAGAAATCCACCAAGGGCGTGCAAGAGCCGTGGCGTTATGGTTCGCTCGATGGTGACTTTTATCTTATCCAGGGTCCGGTCAATATCAGCATCAACCCGCCATCCCCGCCATCCCCGCCATCGGCGCGTGACCCCGAAACTGAAACCTGGACGGTTGCTGAGCGGGCCAACTCGCTAGCGGGCTACGAAATGTATCTGGAAGCCTTCCCCAGGGGACGCTATGCCACTGCAGCCAGGATCGCCCTGAATGCACTGAAGTCCACATCGCCCCCTGAAACCAAAGCATCTATTAGTGCTAGCATTGCTGCTGCCAGCGTAAAGGCTGAAATGCGCCCCGGCAGTGTATTCAAGGACTGTGCGGACTGCCCCGATATGGTGGTGCTGCCTAGTAGTGGTGGTGGCGCAGCCACCATGGCTATGGGCCAGGCCGAAGTCACCCAGGGGCAGTGGCAGGCGGTAATGGGCAACAACCCCAGCTCTTTCCAGCAATGCGGCACCGATTGCCCGGTGGAAAATGTAAACTGGGACGACGCACAAGTCTTCATTCAAAAGCTCAACACCAAAACGGGCAAAACCTACCGGTTACCAGCCGAGCAGGAGTGGGCATACGCCTGCCTGGGTGGTCAACAGACCGAGTACTGTGGCAGTTACAGTGTGGACGCCGTGGCCTGGTACGACGGAAACAGCGGCAGCACCACTCACCGCGTGCGCACCAAGCAAGCCAATGGATTTGGTTTATACGACATGAGTGGTAACGTTTGGGAATGGACGGACAGTTGCTGGGAAGGAGATTGTGGTCAGCGCGCTGTGCGCGGCGGCTCCTGGGACGACATTCCAGCGGACGCGCGCGCGGCCCTCTGCGGCAGGAACGACACTACGCTCCGGCTCTACCTCATCGGTTTCCGTTTAGCCAGGATGCTGCCGTAGGCAGCGCTCCCCTTGACTCCTTTACCCCTTGAAAATGCAGCGATGGTGGGTTATGTGAGAGGGCTGTTCCTGGGGTGCCGCCTTTGGCGGCTCGAAGTATTTTTTGGATTTTTACAATCTACCATTACCGTTGTGGAACCATATTTTTCCAGGAGTTTTCTATGGGCTACGCTGAACTGATCAGTCGTTTGCAGGTTTTACCAGAGGACAAGCAAGCGGAGGTCTTTGACTTTGTCGAATTTTTGGTGCAGCGCAACCAGGCACTGCCAGAACATACCGCCACACTCGCCCAATCATCGCTGGCGTACTGGATCAACAATCCGGTGGTGGTGCCCGGCTTCAAACCGATGAGCAGGGACGAAGCAAATGCGCGCTAATGTGTTCGTGGATACCAACATATGGCTGTACGCACTGGTGCGAAATCCGGCGGATACCAGGCATCAACGTGCGGCTGATTTTATTTTTCAGCTAAAACGCCCCATGATCAACTCGCAGGTTATTCGCGAAACTTGCCACAACCTGATAAAGAAATCGAGCCGTTCCGAAGTGGAGCTGCAACGTTTTTTAGTCGGTTGGTCGTCAACATGTGAAATCATCCACTCGCATGTGGGCCAACATGTTTTAGCTTCGCAATTGCGTGAAAAGGGTGCGTTCAGCTATTGGGATAGTCTGATCATCGCGGCTGCGCTCGATGCAGGATGCTCCATTCTGTACAGTGAAGACATGCAGCACGGCCAGCAGATCAACAACCAGCTTACCATTGTGAATCCACTTGATGCCTAATCAGGAATAAACACAAACAGACAAGTGGCTGACATGCCTTTCAAGAATAATGAGCCTGAAACCCTTATAGAACGTGCGGGAGCAGCTATGAATTAGCGAGCGTCTCCACTTCAAACCCGACCACATTGCGCGCGTCCTTGCTGAACTCCACGCCAATCAGATGCACCGGCTCGCCGTGCCCAAGGTATTTGTCGGCATAGCCCCTATCCTTGATCTGCTGCAAGGCTTTGCCTTCGGGCACCAGTTCCACCTCCTTGAACTCGAACAGGAACACATGGCCGTCAAACAGCACCGCCATGTCGATGCGGCCATGGTTGGTGGTGTCTTCAAGCTGGATGTCCAGGCCCAAAGCGGCAAAGTGGCTGTAAAAGATACTGGCGTAGTAGCCCTCAAAGCCGGAGAGTGCGTTTTTGCGGTACCAGTCGTGCGGGATGGTGGCGAAAAAAGCGTGGAACAGCGCTTGCAGCCCCGCAAAATCGCGTGTTTGCAGCAAGCGGTACAAACGGCTGATCTGTTGGCCGGGCGCAGAAGGGCTGCCGGTGAGGCTTTGGAGTAGGCAATCGTTCAGGCTGGATTGCACTTCGCGGTTGGGGTATTTGAGCGTGAGATCGAGCCGTCCGGGAATCTGCCAGAAGTCGGCAATGGTCAGATAGCCGGTTTGCCACAACAGAGCTTCAACCGGGATGTTGTCCACGTCAAAGGTGGAGAGCAACGTAGCCAAAACATTGCAATCGCCCATGCCCCCACACACCCTGCCGCATTGCCAGGCAAAGCCCCAAGCTCAAATAATTGCCCACTGGCCCGCCTTGCTCGAAGCCTGGCTCAGCGCCCCGGAAAAACAGCGCTTTGTTCGACAGCGCCGGAAACCATACCAGCGTCGATTTCTGGGTGGATTTGTAATTTGCTCCTGATATAAGAGCTTCCCCCGCATATCCCATAAGGCGTACAGCCCGATTTGCCATGCAAAAATGCCCGGAAACGACCAGTTTTGCCCTTTGTGGCGGCTGCTGGCGACGCTTTGAGCTGTTTTGGGTGGGAAAATTCAAGGCAAATCGGGCTGTACGCCTTATAGATCAAGCGGGGGCCGCTATATTTTGTGCGCCCAGCATGGGCGTGTTCCTGCGGGTGAAAGTCCCGCCGTAAGTTGGTCATGACGAACGAAGTGAAGCGCAACTGCATGAGGGTGACCGAGTGTGGGAAGGAAGCGTGGAGCGTAAATTGCGAGCCGATGGACAAAAACCGGATAGAAGGCGACGCACAGCAGGGCGAGCAGGCAAAAATCTGCAAAGCTCTTGTGACCAAAGTCTGTGTGGCGTAAATCCGGCGGTTGTGCAATGAAGGAATGCGGACCCTTACCTGGGGAGATCTCGCCTCATGCCTGAAAGGGTGACAGTGCAAGCTGGAGCGAGAAGTCAGCAGAGGCCGTAGTAGTCCGAGGCGAAACCCGATGTGGGAGAAGACCGAAGGCGAAGGGCCAAACGAGAAGGAGTGTTAAAGGACATGTCGATGTTAAAGGTCATGCGTCAGATGCCCACGCAAGTGGGGCGGGTAAGCGTAGCGCAAGGTGAAACCAAGCGTGATCTTGCCAGCGACGAAACCTGCGGCCCGCGTCATGAAACCCAAGACACAGGAATGATGCCAAAGCAACGGGAGTTTTCGCTTCTTGTTGCAGAATTCATCTAACCTCAACTTCTTGAACCGCCCGGTGCGGACCCGCATGCCGGGTGGTGTGGCAGGGGTGCAGTCAGCGATGACTGCCCCCTATGCCGATTTAGCCGGATAGCGCACGCAGGCGTCATAGATGACGGTGAAGTGCGAACCCATCCGGGTCAGTACCCCATGCCAAGTTCCTGGGCCTGCGCAGCAAGCTCATCCAGAACCTTGCGGCGTTCGGCATCAATGCGCTTCTTGTAGGCAATCACATCCTGGTGGCGCACGCGCCGATGCGTGCCGATCTTGTGGAACGGTATATCCCCCTTCTCCAGCAACTGGACAAGGAAGGGGCGCGAAACGTTGAGGACGTCCGCCGCCTCCTGTGTCGTCAGTTCCGCGTGGATCGGGGTGACCGATACCGCATTGCCCCGGCCAATCTCGGTCAGTACGTCCAGCAACACGTGAAGCGCCGAGGTCGGGATACGAACGGCGTGTACTGTCCCCTTGTCGTCACGAAAGTCGATCTGCTGGGTTTCGGCCCGGATCTGAAGTACGGACGACAACGCACGGCCCGACTCCCGAGCGAGGGCGATGTCTTCTTCGGAAGGCAGAGTTTTGGGGATAGCAGGAGCGTTCATGGATGCCTCCTCATCAGGAGTAGTTCAGTCGGAAACCATTTTAAACGAAATAAACGAAATGCATAGCCAAAACATTGCAATCGCCCACCCCCCCACACACCCTGCCGCATTGCCAGGCAAAGCCCCAAGCTCAAAAAATTGCCCACTGGCCCGCCTTGCTCGAAGCCTGGCTCAGCGCCCCGGAAAAACAGCGCTTTGTGATCGACAGCGCCGGAAACCATACCGGCGTCGATTTCTGGATGGATGTGTGATTCGCTCCTGATATAAGAGCTGCCCCCGCATATCCCATAAGGCGTACAGCCCGATTTACCATGCAAAAATGCCCGGAAACGACCAGTTTTGCCCTTTGTGGCGGCTGCTGGCGACGCTTTGAGCTGTTTTGAGGGGGGAAAATCAAGGCAAATCGGGCTGTATTCCTTATGGATCAAGCGGGGGGCGCTATCAAAAAATGATACGCTATGAAATAGGGAGGGCTTTCAGCCCTTTGGGAATTTTGTGACCTGCATACCTGGGGCGATGCCCCAGGCTGGTATCAAGCCGGGCCTTTGGCCCTCCAATACCGGACCTACGCGCCTTACGCGCCAACGGCGCAACCCCATACCAGCCTGGGGCATCGCCCCAGGGACTGGCACCCCGCCAGACATCAGCGCATATATTTGCCCAGTTCCATTTTGGCGATGGCGTTGCGGTGTACTTCGTCCGGGCCATCGGCAAAGCGTAGCGTGCGGGCGGCGGTGTAGCTGTACGCCAGCGGAAAGTCGTCGCACATGCCCGCGCCGCCGTAGAGCTGTATGGCCCAGTCAATCACTTCGCACGCCATGCTGGGGGCCACCACCTTGATCATGGCGATTTCTGATTGGGCGAACTTGTTGCCTGCCATGTCCATCATCCAGGCGGCCTTGAGCGTGAGCAGTCGCGCCATGTCGATCTTGCAGCGTGCCTCGGCGATGCGCTCCCTGGTGACCGTCTGCGCGGCCAGTGGTTTGCCAAAGGCCACGCGCGCAACCGCACGCTGACACATCAATTCCAGCGCACGTTCGGCCAGACCGATGAGGCGCATGCAGTGGTGGATGCGTCCCGGCCCCAGGCGGCCCTGGGCAATCTCAAAGCCACGGCCTTCACCCAGCAGGATGTTGCCGACCGGTACCGTCACGTTTTCAAAGGACAGTTCCATGTGGCCGTGTGGCGCATCGTCGTAGCCAAAGACATTGAGCGGGCGCACCACCTTCAGTCCGGGCGCGTCCGCCGGAACAATGATCATGCTCTGCTGCACGTGGCGTGGTGCGTTGGGATCGGTCTTGCCCATGGTGATGTAGACCGCGCAGCGCGGATCGCCCGCGCCGGAAATCCACCACTTGCGGCCGTTGATGACGTAGTTATCGCCCTGGCGCTCAATGCGGGTTTCGATGTTGGTGGCATCGCTGGAGGCGACTTGCGGTTCGGTCATGGCAAAGGCCGAGCGTATTTTTCCTTCCAGCAAGGGTTTGAGCCAGCGCGCCTTGGACGGGCTGGATTTGGGGTAGGCTGTCCAAAAATGCTTCAAAATAACCAATTTCTTTCCCCCAAGAAATGGCCCTACTTGCCCGAACAAGAAAACGTCGTTCTTCGTTTTATGATCTCTCGTATTGTTACTGGAACATCATCATGAGTGAAAAGTCAAAGCTGCACAAGAGTCGAGAGGTTTGGAAAAAAAGCGATTGATCGTGCCACCAAAGTGCGTGCGATTCGTAAAGAAATCCGGCGACTAAAAAGAACGAGATAAATTTAAAGGGGAGGCCAAGGCAGCCAAAGCTGAATTGGCGAAACAAGGCAAGCAAGCAGTAGCGTGCATCCAAAACAAAGTGGATGTTGTTTTCCTTGTTTTGTGCTTGTTCCTCTCAGCACGAATCGGATTCCGTGCAATTGCAAGAGTGTTGGCCGTGCTTGCCCCCTACCTTGGTCTGCTGAAGACACCTTGTCCACAAACGGTCAGCAACTATGTATCCCGTCTATCCATCGCAAAAATGCAAACGTTCGTCCAATCCCTTGGCAACGCTGCTGGAGGTGCAATGCAAACGGTTTGGCTTATTGATATCAGCATAGGACTGGGCTCGGGGAAGATACTCAGCGTACTGGCATTGAATCTCAGGCACCATGAACAAAATGAGTATGCGCCAGGATTGGCGGATGTTCAGTGTGTCGCCACCGCTGTTGAGGAATCCTGGAATGGCGAAACGATTGCCGAATTTTTACGCAAAGTATTTGCCAAAGTGGGATTTTTCCGCTGCTTTCCTCAAAGACGGCGGAACCGATCTTGAAAAGGCCATCCGCTTGTTGAATGAACAAGGGACATCCCTTGAGTGCATCGACGATCTCTCCCATATGGTTGCCAATCTTTTCAAGCACGAATATGCAGAGGATCCGTTGTTTAACACCTTCATCACAGCCTGCGGCCAAGTGTCCAAGAAACTCAAACAGACGATCTTGGCATGCCTTGCACCTCCGAAGGTCTCGACCAAAGCCCGCTTTATGAACTTGCACCGTTTGGTCGAATGGGCGGACAAACTGCTCAAACATGTGCCGCAAAACCAGGCTGAAGACGCACCGATGTTAGCGAAATTAAGAGCAAGCTTGGATCAATTGCCCGAGTGTGAGCCGTTTATCAAACGATTCCTTCGCGATGCAAAGTCGATGCTGGCATGTCAAAAAATCCTCAAACAAGAGGGGTTGAACCTTGCAACCTACGCGCAATGTCAGAAGTTGATTGAGGTCATGCCCGCATCCTCTTCGATACGAATCGGTTTTACTGATTGGGCAAAGTCACAGTTGGAAATTGCCAATAGGCTGGGGTTGAATCAAACGGGTTTGCCCATCAGCACCGATGTCCTTGAATCACTGTTTGGTGTAGGCAAGCGACTGGGAATGGGGCAAGTGAAGGATGCTGATCGAATCGCTTTTCACCTACCAGCACTGTGCGGAACATTGACGAAACAGGATGCGCAAGATGTTGTTGATATCACGGTTGCGAAACATAAAGAGGTGATCGGATGTGTAGATTCGTTGAGCAAACAACGTCGAGATGTATTGCCAAATCCAGGGAGTTTGGAAACCTTATGAACAATCCTGGACGACGCCACCTTGTCCTCATCCCGGATACTGAATCTTGGTCAGAACCTCCCCGCCCAATCTATATCTGTAAGCGATTTGCCTGCCATCAGCGCAAAGTTTCCCAATGCACCGTTAAGCGATTTCGGTACATTTTGTTTTTCGTCGTTGAAGAAATTATTTGACGCACTTCCCCTCGGCGGCGGGTGGTTACAGGGGGCCAAAAGTTGGGGAAAAACTTAGGGTAAGTTTGGACGAATCATTGTAAAGCAGTACATAGGCGGTGCCTTCATGGTCGCCCAGCATTGGCGAATCGAAAGTCTGCCGCGCAGGCTTGCCTGTCTCGAAATGCCAGAGGTAGGCGGCTAGTGCGGCGAATCGCACGGCGGGGTGGATACCACCATCGGCGTCGAATACTGGTTCGCCCAGCTTGTGAAAACGGAATCCGCCACCGCCCTCCCAGCCAATGGACTGCGAGACGCCGTTTTGATCGCCTGAAACAACACTATTCAGACGCGGCAGGCATTTGGTTACAGCGTGTTCACCGCGTTCAATACCAATGTATTGCCGCCTCATTTTGTGGGCGACTGCAGCGGTCGTGCCAGAACCAAGATACGCGTCCAACACCAAGTCATTAGGGCGTGTCGTCAATTCCAAAATTCGTTTTAGCAGCGCTTCTGGCTTCTTGCTTTTTGGAAACTCCACACCACCTTCCTTGTGCAGATTATTGGAAAGCAAGTCATCCCAAAGCGTGGTCAATGGTTCGCCAGCCACCAAAACTCCGTCGATTTCTTTCAGCTTTCCGCTGTAGAAAATCAGGCGTTGACCGCCCCTGAAATACATAGTCGAGTAGCCATCTCGCTCTAACACCAGAATGCTGTTCGGTTCCGCTATGGATTTGTCAATCAGTTTTTGAGCAGCCTCACTGACCGCATCGTAGTCAGGTCGCACTGGCTGAATCACTTGGCCCGCATGTGAAATCACGAATTCATTAAGCTGTTCTTCCAACACCAATGGTCCCAATTCCTTCTTCAGCTCATTGAGTTTTTTACCCCCATTGGCGGCACAAAAGGCTGCGGAAAGCGTGGTTATCTGCCATTGATCGCAAGGGCTGTCGGGATTGATTAAGAACTGTCCGTAGCGCTTGTCTCGCTCTCGTCCGGTAAACAGGCGATTGGGTTTCCAGCTTGCTTTGTTTTTTGCGTACACCACCATAAAGTTGGTGGTACTAACCATGCCCGGATTGATGGACTTGTGACCAGTCGCTGCGCCTTGCTTGAAGGTGACGATTGCAACACGGTTTTTTCGGTTCATGACCTCGTCGGCAATTGCCAGCAGATAGCCCAGTTCATTGTCATCAATGTGTATGAACAAAGTCCCATCTGACGCTAGCAAGTCGCGCTGCAACTGGAGAGCAGGAAACAGCATCGTCAACCACTGCGAATGCTCAAGCTTGTCGTCGTAATCGGGGAATGCCTGTTCAGTATTGAACGGAGGATCCGCATAAATGCATTTCACCTGCCCACGGTAAAACGGCAACAGCGCTTTGAGCGCCAGCAGGTTGTCGCCCTGAATCAGCAGGTTTTCCGATTGCGGGTCGCCATGGGCAGACTGGAATTGCAACAAGTGATAGGGAACGTCAGCAGTGGTGCGCTGCGCCTGGGCCTTATTGACCCAATCAAGAAAAGGCATGTGGCGTGTTTGTAATTGACGTGAGGCGTCATTCTATTTGACGTGTCACGCTTTGCGCGATACGTCAATGCCAGCAACCATTGCGCCCATGAAAATTGGGCAAGTCATTCGGGAGATAAGGGAAGCGCACAAAGCGACGCTTGAGGAAATTGCCTTGGCTGCCGACACTAATGCCAGCAACCTGTCCCGCATTGAGCGCGGTACGCAGGGCTATTCGCCCGAAACTTTGGAGCGCATTGCTACAGCGCTGGGAGTGACAGTGTCTGAACTACACCGGAGGATGGAGACCGCACCACAAAGCACGGGGAAGTCCGGTGGCGGCATCGGCAGCCAGAAGCCCTCGGAACCTGATCCTGCGATGACTTGGAGCAAGTATTCCGCGTTGACGCCGGATCACCGGGAACTGGTGGATGAATTCATGACGCTGCTGCTAAGGCGGCAATGGAACAGCAGAAAGTAGGTTTGTGCTGCAAGTCAGTTCTGCGCGACAAATCTACAACTAGCGGGACTCGTTTTGAAAGCCCTAAGCCGCCAAACGGAATTGTTCAAGCCACTGGTTCCGGTGGCTAAACATCAACACCGAAGTCGTCACACTTAGGAATGTGATGGCCTTTCCCAGTTCCTCGTCGCCGGGTACGTCTTCGATTACGACAATGCGCTGGTGGTCGTCAGCACCTGCCGACTTAAGATCGAGCATTTTGCCACCTGCCCGATACACATTGCCCCAGTCCACATGCTCATCGCCGCTGGCAACTGGCTGGATGTAGTGGCGGCCGGTATTGGGCAGGTCGATAACAAACGGGATTTCAAGTTGATGGCCAGAAACACCTTGCACTGAAACACCGCGTTGCAAATGCGCGCCTGCAACGGCTTCCAGTTCACGGCCAACCATCTGATTGAATAGTTCTTCCTTGGTCTTTGGCAACCAGCCGGGTTCGGCATGGCTGATTGCAATGGCGGTGTTCAATACAGCAGTGACCGTCATTGACAATTCAGACTGTGTTGCCGTGGCGCGCAGCGCGCCGCCCTCCGTCAATTCGACACTAGGGAAACGGCTGCGAATGCGCTCAAGGCGCGGTTTTGTGAGCTTTGCACCCATTGCACTGGCGTGCATAAGGGTATCGGCATGGTCAGTGATCAACCATTGATCACCGCCTAGGGGTTCCAAAAAAAGGCCCAAGTGTTCACCATCATCAAAGGTGAATGGCGACCATAGCCGAAGCGCGCCATTGTTACGAGGCGCACAGGTAAAACCTAGGTTTTCAAGCAGGTTCGTGCAGTTCATATCAGCCCCAATGAAAGTTGTTGACTGGGAGGCCGTCTAAATCCACCCTCGACTTGAAGAGTGGTCTTTGTACAAAAATACGCAAACAATGCGGCGAAGTCCACAAAATTTTGGATTGGCTCGGCATATCCATAACCCTCCTCTGACCAAGTGTGCTCATGGGTTCCTGGCCCGAACCGCTGACGATACTGCGGGCGACCTAAACCCACCTTATTCGTGTGCTGGGTGTCCGGATCAAAGTCAATCGCATACACGCGCTGATTTTGATGGAACAGACCGCAGTTCAGCTTTTCAGAGGCGGCACCTACTACCGGACGCCATTGAAGAATAATGCGCGCGCCCTCTGGGACCATACCGTTTACCTCGATTGCGCAATCCCAAGCCCACCATTGCACGTCTTTCTTTGAGAGCCCCGGACGCCAATCCATAGCTGAAACGGCACTTTTAGGCGCGTTCAGAAACGAATCGACATCAGCAACGGTCAGCATGAATTGAAGTTGTTATGTAGGGCACGGCAAACTATAACCTCCGTCCTACAAACCCAGCCTGCCGCGTAGGATTCCCAACTTTGCCGCCATCCCAGCCAGCGCCTGATTGGTGTGCGCATCGTGCGCAGCCTGCAACCGCTCGAACGTCCTCCAGTGCATCCCTTTTGGTTTGCCACGCGGTAGGTTCAAAATGCCAGCTTCCCAGCCCAGCCGTTTGCGGATCGTGTCCGCCCGACTGCTTGCGCGGTCGTAGTCTTGCTCGCGCTGTGTGCGGTAGGCCAATTGGTGGCAATGCCTGCACGCATACACCTTGCCGCCGAATAGAACCGCCACGCGCCGCGCGCAACCCGCAGCAGGGCAAAGCCACCAGGCGCGCTGCCCGCCGTAGTTGCAGCCACTCCAGGCCAGGTACACGGGGTAATGCATATCCTGCCATTCGTCGCCGTTGGACCGGCTGCGATAGTCCAGAACCACGCGGTCGGTCTCGGTGCGCAAGCCGATAGATGCAATCTTTTCGCCGCCGCGCGTCCACTGCCAACTGAATGAACAACCTGGTTTCAATAGCCCGGAACGCGCAATCTTGCGAATGTCCAAGACGTGCATATCGTTGGTGGTGCGCTTGCCGCCGTGCCTGCCGCTGCTGTATCCGCCCATGATCTTGTTCCTTGCTCGAAAAGATTTACCGAAATCATTAGCCAAGTTGGATATATGTTGCGTACCTATTTGGCTTCAATATCGTCGCTAGCCCGCATGCGGATAGGAAATCCAACCGCACGACCCCAAGTATCGCGTCCTGACCCATCCTCAAAATCCCCATTTTGGCACATTGCGTGCCTCGGTCTGGCAGTCGAAACGGTCTGTTTTTTCGCTCGTGTGCCATTTTGGGTTTTCTTGGCGTATCGCCGGAACGGACCTACCCGACAGCGGGTCTGACTCGCTGATTTTGCTCTCACGTTTGGCTACGTTTTCGTGGTGTATGATCAAAAAACATAGCTGCCCCCGCTTATCCAATAAGGTGTACAGCCCGATTTGCCTTTGATTTTGCCCTTCAAAACGGGTCAAGGCGACGCCAGCAAGCGCCATGAGGCATCAAAACGGGCCGTTTTCGGGTGTTTTTACATGGCAAATCGGGCTGCAAGGCTTATGGAACGTGCGGGAGCCGCTATTAAAAAATGATACGCTATGAAATAGGGCGGGCTTTCAGCCCTTTGGGAATTTTGTGACCTGCATACCTGGGGCGATGCCCCAGGCTGGTATCAAGCCGGGCCTTTGGCCCTCCAATACCGGACGACCTACGCGCCTTACGCGCCAACGGCGCAACCCCATACCAGCCTGGGGCATCGCCCCTGGCACCCCGCCAGACATCAGCGCACATCATCGATCAGCGCATGTATTTGCCCAGTTCCATTTTGGCGATGGCGTTGCGGTGTACTTCGTCCGGGCCATCGGCAAAGCGCAGGGTGCGGGCTGCGGTGTAGCTGTACGCCAGCGGGAAGTCGTCGCACATGCCCGCGCCGCCGTAGAGCTGAATGGCCCAGTCAATCACTTCGCACGCCATGCTGGGGGCGACCACCTTGATCATGGCGATTTCCGATTGGGCGAACTTGTTGCCCGCCATGTCCATCATCCAGGCGGCCTTGAGCGTGAGCAGCCGCGCCATGTCGATCTTGCAGCGTGCCTCGGCGATGCGCTCCCTGGTGACCGTCTGCGCGGCCAGTGGTTTGCCAAAGGCCACGCGCGCAACTGCACGTCGGCACATCAATTCCAGCGCACGTTCGGCCAGACCGATGAGGCGCATGCAGTGGTGGATGCGTCCCGGCCCCAGGCGGCCCTGGGCAATTTCAAAGCCACGGCCTTCACCCAGCAGGATGTTGCCGACCGGCACCACTACGTTTTCAAAGGACAATTCCATGTGGCCGTGCGGCGCATCGTCGTAGCCAAAAACATTGAGCGGGCGCACCACCTTCAGTCCGGGCGCGTCCGCCGGAATAATCACCATGCTTTGCTGCACGTGGCGTGGTGCATTGGGATCGGTCTTGCCCATGGTGATGTAGACCGCGCAGCGCGGATCGCCCGCACCGGAAATCCACCACTTGCGGCCGTTGATGACGTAGTTGTCGCCCTGGCGCTCGATGCGGGTTTCGATGTTGGTGGCATCGCTGGAGGCGACTTGCGGTTCGGTCATGGCAAAGGCCGAGCGGATTTTTCCCTCCAGCAAGGGTTTGAGCCAGCGTGCCTTGAGTTCTTCCGAGCCATAACGGGCGATGGTTTCCATATTGCCGGTGTCGGGCGCCGAGCAGTTGAATACCTCGCTGCACCACAGCACCCGGCCCATGATTTCGGCCAGAGGCGCGTATTCCTGATTGGTCAGGCCAGCCCCAAGGTAGCCCGAAGCTTCGGCCGTGTCCACCGGCAAAAAGAGGTTCCACAAGCCTGCTTCCATGGCTTTGGGTTTGAGGTTTTCGATGGTTTTCAGCGGGGTCCAACGTTTGCCAGCGGCAGTATTGGCTTCTATTTCGGCAAAGAATGCCCCTTCAGCCGGATAGATGTAGTCGTCCATGAACTTCAGCAAACGCACCTGAAGCTCTTTGGTTTTGGGGGAATAGTCAAAGTCCATGGGGGTCTTTCTGTCTTTCGTGGGGGATAAAAATCAGCTTGAATCAGCTTTTCTGGGCAAATTTCCAGGCCATTTGCGCCAGTGGCCGGGCACCTGCGCCCGAACTGGCAGCCTGGGCGCTGGATGCCGTGCCAGTCTGGGCACGTTTGGCAATGCCTTGCAGGATGGCTGCGATGCGAAACATGTTGTAGGCCATGTAGAAATTCCAGTCCGCCTTGAGCTGCGCGGGTGTGGCCAGGCCCGTGCTCTCGCAGTACCAGCGGATATATGCGTCTTCATCGGGAATGCCCAGAGTGGCCCAGTCCAGCCCGGCAATACCGCGAAAGGCGCCCGGTGGAATATGCCAGGCCATGCAGTGGTAACTGAAGTCGGCCAGCGGATGCCCCAGGGTGGAGAGTTCCCAGTCCAGCACGGCAATGACTTTTGGCTCCAGCGGATCGAACACCAGATTGTCCATGCGGTAGTCGCCGTGTACGATGCTGACCATGCGGTCATCGCGTGCCATGGCGGGGATATTGCGTGGCAGCCACTCCATCAGCTGGTCCATCTCGGCAATCGGCTCGGTGATGGAGGCGGTGTATTGCTTGCTCCAGCGGGCGATCTGGCGGTCAAAATAATTGCCGGGCTTGCCATAATCCTGCAAGCCACGCTCGGCAAAACGTACCGTGTGCAGCGCGGAGATGACCCGGTTCATTTCCCTGTACATGGCAGTACGTTGCGCTGCATCCATGCCGGGCAGGGACGGGTCCCACAGCACCCGGCCTTCCATGCACTCCATAATGTAGAAGGCACGTCCGATGACGGACTCGTCCTCGCACAGGCAGTACATGCGCGGCACAGGCACGGCGGTGTCGGCCAGTGCGCGCATGATGGTGAACTCGCGCTCGATGGCATGCGCCGATGGCAGCAATTTGGCGACCGGCCCCGGTTTGGAGCGCATGACGTAGTTTTTGCCTGGCGTGCACAGCTTGTACGTGGGGTTGGACTGGCCGCCCTTGAACATCTCCGCCGTCAAAGGCCCGGCAAATCCATCCAGATTCTTTTCCAGCCAATGGGACAGTGCGTCCAGTTCAATCGCATGCTTGAAGGGGGAAATTTAAGGCAAATCGAGCTGTATGCCTTGTTTAGCAAGCGGGGTGCGCTATGTTTTTTGTGTGATCGTGTGGTGGGTGGCGTGAGGGCAGGGGGCTGGAAACTCCCGGTGAATCGCTGCCTGATTGGGATGAAATAGCACAGCCAGCACCTGACGATTGTGCCGATCAGTGCATCCATTGGTGAGAGATAAAAGCAGCGATCCAGACCTGCTTTCGGGTCTTTCGGGTAGGGCCGTTCCGGCGATACGCCAAGAAAACCCAGAATGGCACACGGGCGGTGAGACAGACCGTTTCGACTGCCAGACCGAGGATCGCAATGTGCCAAAATGGGGGGTTTGAGGACGGGTCAGGATGCGATATTTGCCGTCGTGCGGTTGGATTTTCTATCCGCAGCCAAGGACTTCACGGGAAAAAGCGCGACGCCGACGAAGTTGGAGTACCGCTTTCTGATGCCCCAGGACGCAGTGAGACGCTACAAGGAGCAGGAACTATCAGGCCAGCAACTTGTAGGCCAGTCCGTGGTGCTACTTAACGACGAGCGCATTGACCTGAAGCTTCAGTAGCTTGCTGTTGAACTGCGCGAAAGTGAGGCAATAAAGGGGCCAGGGTCAAATTATTTATGCGTTGGCGCTGTGTGGTGCTAACCCGGCGCTCAAGCGGACAGCTTCAAGTCGCCGCTTACCTTATTCGTTAGAGAAGGAAGACTCATGTCAATTGAAACAGAAAAATTCTTGATAAAAGACGTGTCTTTTAATTATGCAGAGTCTAAAGAGATTAATTCTGCACGTGCATCGCAGCCAATACTTATAGGCGTTAAATCATTGCAAATTACTTGCAACGTATGCCAGCACGACTGGCTATCTCGTACTTTCGGCGAAGGTAGATTTCGTTCAGCAGTGAGCCACATACATGTTGAATGCCCATCTTGCAATGCGAGCGAAAGTATTGCAGTTAATAAACTTAAGTAGCCTAAATTACATGTCTAACCCTACGCTCAAGCGGGACTGCGCAAAAGCGCGCAGCCCCTTAGCTCCACGTTAGAACTTCTTGCCCCCTTTTGCTATGATGCCGATTAAGGAGACCAAGTTATATGAATTCAAACTACACCGCAGTAATTAAACAAGATGCCGATTGGTGGATTGGCTGGATTGAAGAAGTTCCTGGCGTAAATTGCCAAGAATCTACACGCGAAAAGTTATTGAAGTCTCTCCGAGAAACATTAGCTGAGGCCATCGAGTTAAATCGTGCAGATGCGCTGGAAGCTGTAGGCTATGGTTTTGAAGAGCTTTCGATAGCCGTATGAAGCGGCGAGATTTACTGATACACCTCACTTCACATGGCTGCGCATTGCTCCGTGAAGGTGCCAGCCATTCTTGGTGGTGCCATTCTGAATCAAACAGACGAAGCGCTGTTCCACGGCATAATGAAATCAACAACCACTTGGCGGTTAAGATTTGCCGCGACCTTGGCATCTCCGATCCAAAGTAGTTCTAAACCCTGCGCTCAAGCGGGACTGCGCAAAAGCGCGCAGCCCCTTAACTCCATGTTCGGCCCGCAGCACATACCCCTCAATGCTCACTACCCGTTTGACCCACCTACCGCCGAACCGCGCTGTTCTTCTTCGGAACGAAACGTGTGTCTACTGCGGATGTCGCATCGAGCCTGGCGCTGATACCAAGGAACACGTAATCGGGAGACGGTTCGTTCCCAAGGGCTCTCTGAATGGGGACTGGAATCTCATCGTTCGGGCCTGCAAACCTTGCAATAACCGAAAGTCCGATCTTGAGGACGACGTTTCCGCGATCACGATGCAACCCGATGCTACTGGGCTTCATGCAACGCCAGAGGAACTGCTCGCAATCGATGCCAAGCGGAAAGCACAGAACAGTAGAAGCCGGAAGACAGGGAAACGTGTCGCAGAGAGTGCAGAGACGATGTCGCTCAAGTTTCCAGTTGGGTCACACGCTGAACTCACGTTCACCATGGTCTCGCCACCTCAACTCGACAGTGCGCGCGTCTACGAGCTTGCGCGCCTTCATATGAGTGCGTTCTTCTACTTCATCACCTACAACCACGAAGCAAGAACGGGAGGGTTCTGGCCGGGTGAGTTCTGTCCGGTCATGAGAGCCCCGAGATCAGATTGGGGCAATCCAGTGCTCAAGGCGTTCATGAATTCCGTGCAAAGCTGGGAGCCACGATTTCTAGTTACAACGGCAGGGGGCTACTTCAAAGCTGCTGTTCGTCGGCATCCGAGCGCAGCCACGTGGTCTTGGGCGGTCGAGTGGAATCAAAGCTATCGCGTGGTCGGTTTTCTAGGTGAACGGGAGCCTGCTGCAGAGGTAGTGAAGTCGTTTCCGGCATTGCAGGCCCACACTGTGATGCAAGGCAAAGACGACTGGGTTCGCTATCGAACGGAATCAAACCTTGCGGAAGATGAAGACTTTCTCTTCGGGTGTGCCGAGACCGATGGGCAGGCATAGCCCTTCCATCGAACGGACACACAACGGCGGGGCACAGTGTCTACTCACCAAGACAATCCAAAATGGCACACGAGCGAAAAAACAGGCCGTTTCGATTGCCAAACCGAGGATCGCAATGTGCCAAAATGGGGGTTTTTAGGATGCATCAGGATGCGATACTTGGGGTCGTGCGGTTGGATTTCCTATCCGCCCGCAATCTATCCGAGAATTGCATGAAGTTGCAGAAAGAGCAAGAAGAGGCAATTTGCACTCGATTTACACCCCATTGGGAACGAATGACAAATAAATGAAAAATTTACTTCTTACGCTTGCTTTAGTATTCTCAGTCGGCTCTGCTTTTACACTAAAACCCAGCGTAGAAAGTGCAAAAGCACCGCACTGCTGCAGATTAGATGGTTTGAGCCTATGAGTGTTGAACTTAAAGGTTTATGCCTGAAATGCCCTAATTGCGGTGCAACCCTAGAGGTGGCACCCGACTTAAATCAATTTTCATGTGGCTATTGTGGCTCAGAGCAGGTCGTACTACGGCGGGGGGGGACTGTTGCACTTAGTCTGATTGGTGATGCCATTACCAAAGTACAAGTAGGTACAGACAAGACTGCTGCGGAACTTGCTATTAAACGTCTTCGTGATGATCTAACTAAAGAAGCAGTTCAATGCCAAAATCTCATTTCGATGGCCAAAATTAAAAACTCAAGTATGGACGTATGGTCTCCAAGGGTACCATTCTTTATTGGATTTGGGCTCTTTTTTATTTTGTTTAGTAACAAAAATAGTTCGTTTGGCATTGTCATTGGTATTATTTTTATAGCCATAGGAATCTGGATTGCTTCTGCATGGCGGTCACAACTAAACGAATATGCAAAAGAGGCCAGCAAGATAACTGAAGCTTACAAAGCCCGCTGTGCATCAATCTCAAAAGAGATTGATGAAAAACTAAATCTTGTTAAATCTAGCTAACATTGCGTTGCATCGGATGGCTTGGCAGCATCGCTCGTTCCTCGTTCCACTGACAAGCTGCCGCTGAACTTTACGGCATGGTTCAAAAACCAAGTTTTTTACTGAACACTGTCCACACAAAAGTGTTCACTGGATTTGAACCATGCCGGATTTCCTATCCTCTTTGTAAATCAACAACTTACGAGACAAAAGTAGGTATTTATTTAACTTGTTGTTACACGCTTACAACACACGCACTAATTTTGGCTTGGCCCTTTAATCTGGAGAGATGAGATGAAAAAACTCGGAATTGTGTTGCTATTGATTGGCGCATTTTGGGGCCTGGTTGCCTTTAATGCAGATACGACTGTCTCAACTGACAGTAAATTTATTGGTGAAACCTATATTCCGGGCGGGAAAGTAAATAACATTGGAAAAATGGATGACCGACGCAACCATCTTATGGTGGCATCCGTGCTTGTTGTTGTTGGGGTAATCCTGTTTGTGTTTGGAAATTTTGATGGGAAAAACCTGAAGGCTGATGCAAAAATATCTGAAGCTAATGCTCTAGCTGACGGTGGAAAAAAATGTCCTTATTGCGCTGAAGTCGTTAAAGCTGAAGCAAAAATTTGCAGATACTGCGGGAAAGATTTACCGGAAGTGGAAATGGTGATGCGCCCAATGCCCCTATCCACAACAGATATAAAGACAAGTTTGCTGACTAAAAATCGTATCGTCAATGGAATTGTTGCGGTTTCTGTGATTATGGTTTGGTTGCTATTTTTTCAAACCACTGTAAAAATTGATCTCGAAGTTTGCAAAATAAGAACAGGTTCAGTTCAAACAGACCCTAATGACACTTGGAAGGGAAGTATGAATCAATGCATGGCTGTCAAAGGTCATGGTCTAAAGCCAGAAGTAATTTCAGAAACGATGAGAAAAAACGAAAAATTAACACAGGAAATCGCCGAGCAAAGAACGAAGCCTTTTAACAGCGATGCTATCATTGGCATCATTCTAAGAAAAATTGAGCTTAATACGCTCATTATGTATGCACGTTCTGATAGTTGGGACTAAAATTATTTTTACATCGCCAGCAGGGCATGCCCACCACCCAATGGTGGTGGGTACATTTGCCTTGATGTTGGTCTGCATGTTGGTACGAGGTCTAAAAAAAGTGGTTTTACCTACGCGGTTCGTATACGCGTAGTTCCGCCTAACCAGCTTTCAGACGCTTTTTTGTTGCCGCTTCAATTCTGGCTACTGCCATTTTCATGGCATGAGCAAGCATTTCATCCGATGGAACTCTCGATGGGTTTCGGGCATGGTTCAAATCCAGTGAACACTTTTGTAGGATCAGTGTTCAGTAAAAAACGCGGTTTTTGAACCATGCCAGAAATTTCACTTAGGCCGAACCATTAGGCAATGATGTACATTTGAATCTCAAAAAAGGGGAAGTAAATTGAAACGATATATCGCTGTTTTTTTGTTTTTATTTGTAACTTCTGCAAGTTTTGCCTCGTCTTGGTCGTACAGCAAAGAAGTGGATGAAATGGCGGACAAGCTCATAACCTATGCAAGGCTAGGAAGCGACAACTCACTCAATCTGCCATTCCCATACAGCGGTACAAATCATGGGGAATTGATGGTTAGAAAACACCCAAAATATGGTATCAGCGTTATAGTGTCGATTGATAAAGGACAGCTGTTGTGCCCAAGCTATACCGGTTGCTCAGTTCAAGTACGATTTGGAGATGCGCCGCCAGTATCGTTTCAGGCGTCTCCACCTGCTGACGGTAGGTCTGACCATGTATTTCTCCAAGGGCAACAAAGATTTATAGCACAGGCCAAAAAAGTCAGAAAAATAATGGTCCAGATGAATATCTACCAAGCAGGTGCACCGGTGCTTGAGTTTAATAGCCCCGACCCGCTGGTTTGGGGCACAAAGGCTATCACCATCAAGTAGGTCATGAGCGGTGACCGGCAACTCACTATGAAATCAAAGTTTTCGGTTTGCAAGTCAATCGCATTGGCTTTTGGACATGGTTCAACTCACCGTTCGCTTAATTTCTACCCATGGTCGCAAGATTTGAGTAATGTGGCACTTTCTCAATTCGGGAGCGAATGCCATGGAATCATCACCGGAGGTAGTCAATATTGAGCGAGTCGATGACATCCCATTGTTATTGGCGCAGATGAAGAAGATGGAGATAGCGTCATTGCTGGATGCCCACTTTCCTGTAAAAATCAGCGAAGACGGACTGTTCCAATTCCGGGCACAGTAAGCAGCATCGCCCCGATCTGCCGCAGTTGAAGATCAACCTGTCTACGCTGGACCCGTTGGGCATGCCGCTGAGCACAACCATCGTCAGCGGCGAGTGTGCAGACGACCCGCTGTATGTGCCGGAGATACGAAAAGTTCAGGCAACTCTGGATCACCACGGTGTACTCTACGTGGGTGACTGCAAGATGGCGGCATTTCCAACCCGAGCCTACGTTGCACAGAGTCAGGACTACTATTTGTGCCCGCTGCCAGCAGTGCAAATGCCTGCGCCAGAGCTGCAAGCCTTGCTCGCGCCGGTATTGTCTGGCCAACAGTTACTCACGCCGGTAAAGCGTGCATTACAAGCAACACCCGATGAGCTTGAGCACATTGCTGACGGCTTCATCCTTAGCGTAACGCTCGAATCCGGGGAGACGCAATGGCAGGAGAATCGATTGGTTGTGCAATCCTTTGCACACGCCAAAACCCAGCAAAAGGGCCTTGACAAGCGTATTGAGCGATCACTGCAGGAAATAACGTCTCTCAACCAGCGTGGTCGGGGCCACAAACACCTCGATGTAGAGCAAACGAAAGCGGCAGTGCAAGCCATCCTCAAGGATTGTGGGGTGACGGACTTGATACACGTCGAATACCATACGCAAACCCAAACCACAGCCAAACGTGGCCTATCGCGGACAAGCGGCACGGGACGTTACGCGGTCGATGTAACTGTTCAGGCAGAGCGCGACAACGCCGCCTACGATGAGCGCGTACGGACACTGGGCTGGCGGGTGTTTGTGTGCAATGACCTTGAATTGAGCCTGGAAGAAGCCGTTCCTGGCCTACCGGGAGGAGTACCTCATTGAGCGCAACTTTAACCGCCTGCGCGGCAAGATGCTTGGCATGACACCGCTGTACCTCGATTCCACCATCCGCATCAAAGGTCTGATTCGTCTGCTTTGCATCGGCCTACGGGTGTTGTGCATAGTCGAGCACACGGTACGCGAGGCGTTACGCAGGAAGGCAGAAAAGCTCGCCGGTATTTACGCAGGAAATCCGAAACGAGCCACTGCTAGGCCAACGACCGAGATGCTGCTGAAGGCATTCTCTGGCATCCACAGCGTTAACATCCGCCAAGGTGACGCAAGCTGGAACAATGTGTCATCGCTGAATGCGGTGCAGACGCGCATTTTGTCCTTGCTTGGACTCCCGGTATCGATTTACCAAGGGCTGAGCAGGCAATCTGAGTAACTGGCCTTGGAAATCAGCGAACCGTGAGGTTCAAATCCAGTGAACACTTTTGTAGGATCAGTGTTCAGTAAAAAACGCGGTTTTTGAACCATGCCGGATTTCCTATCCGCAAGCAGCCCAATGCCTCAATCCTCGTCAAAATCTAAAATCATGTTTAAAGATAATAGAAAAGTTATATCAGGTGCGATCTTTATTCTGGTCTTGCTTGCTGCTTCTTTTATTACATTAACTAAGAAGTCGCCGGAAGAAGTCGAGAGGTACTGCACAATAGCCGCTTCATCTGCCGCAGTTGAGCAGCTAGGAATTTCTATTGGCGCAGATTCTTCCGCCAACCTACCAAGAGCCAACGATAAATACATAGTGGAAATGATGGATTTTGGTAGAAATATAGCGCTCACAAATATAAATCTACCTACGGCTGCATTAAAGGATCTCGTAGCATTGCGTTGCAAAGAGCATTTTGATAAAAAGTGGTAAATCAACGTTGCCTTCATCCTAGAAATTTTTTTGGTTACACTAACTTGTTGTGACTCGCTTAGTTGAACAATGATGGAGATTGAATGAAAAAAGTGGCAGTACTTTCTTACCTTTTCACTTCAGCTTTTTGCTTGAGTGTTACTAGTGGGTCGATGGCAGCGCCAACGCCATTAAGCTGCAATATGCAGATGATGCTCCATGGAATGGCGGCGATGGAACGCGACAGAGGTGTATCACGCAAGAACAATACATTGGCCAATACTGCTGACTCTGATTTGACAAAAATGGAAATCAAAGACATCTTAGATAGAGTCTATATAGCTGGAAAATCACTGACTCCTGATCAAATTAAAGATTCTGTGTATGGAAATTGTCAAAATGGTCGTTAGATTTGCTTTAGCGGCATTCCTCTCTTTAATTATTACCACCGCGAATGCCGGTAACTGCGAAGTAATGGCTGATATGGCGAAAGATGCTGCTAGCTTGAGAGATGCTGGTATTCCACTTGCTGCGGTGGTAAACAGACTAAAACGAGATGTCTCCGATCCAGAAGAATTGGGTCTTGGACTGATCGTAGCTCGCCTTGTCTACAAGACAAACGGAACACCTCAACAACTGAGAAGAGAAATATTAAAAAAGTGCAAGTAGGTGTAGCGGCTTGCGTTTGAAAACGGGCATGGTTCAGATTTGGCTGTTTTTACGGCGTGGTTCAATCTTGGGTAACACTTTGATCGCGGTTTAGGACACGCCACCCTATGGACTCATCCTGAAACGGTGTAGCCTTTGATTGGCGTGTTTTGAACCATGCCGCAAATCGGGCTGTAAGCCTTATGGGATAAGCAGGTATAGCTCTTGTATCAGGAGCGCTAAAACCAGCGATTCAGCGGATAGGAAATCCAACCGCACGACCCCAAGTATCGCGTCCTGACCCATCCTCAAAACCCCATTTTTGCACATTGCGATCCTCGGCTTGGCAATCGAAACGGCCTGTTTTTTCGCTCGTGTGCCATTTTGGATTGTCTTGGCGTATCGCCGGAACGGACCTACCCGACAGCGGGTCTGAATCGCTGGTTTTGCTCTCACGTTTGGCTACGTTTTCGTGGTGTATGATCAAAAAACATAGCTGCACCCGCTTATCCAATAAGGTGTACAGCCCGATTTGCCTTTGATTTTGCCCTTCAAAACGGGTCAAGGCGACGCCAGCAACCGCCATTGAGGCATCAAAGCGGGCCGTTTCCGGGTGTTTTTACATGCCAAATCGGGCTGCAAGGCTTATGGAACGTGCGGGAGCCGCTATTAAAAAATGATACGCTATGAAATAGGGCGGGCTTTCAGCCCTTTGGGAATTTTGTGACCTGCATACCTGGGGCGATGCCCCAGGCTGGTATCAAACCGGGCCTTTGGCCCTCCAATACCGGACCTACGCGCCTTACGCGCCAACGGCGCAACCCCATACCAGCCTGGGGCATCGCCCCTGGCACCCCGCCAGACATCAGCGCACATCAGCGCATGTATTTGCCCAGTTCCATTTTGGCGATGGCGTTGCGGTGTACTTCGTCCGGGCCATCGGCAAAGCGCAGGGTGCGGGCGGCGGTGTAGCTGTACGCCAGCGGAAAGTCGTCGCACATACCCGCGCCGCCGTAGAGCTGTATGGCCCAGTCAATCACCTCGCATGCCATGCTGGGGGCCACCACCTTGATCATGGCGATTTCTGACTGGGCGAACTTGTTGCCGGCCATGTCCATCATCCAGGCGGCCTTGAGCGTGAGCAGCCGCGCCATGTCGATCTTGCAGCGTGCCTCGGCGATGCGCTCCCTGGTGACCGTCTGCGCGGCCAGTGGTTTGCCAAAGGCCACGCGCGCAACTGCACGTCGGCACATCAACTCCAGCGCACGTTCGGCCAGACCGATGAGGCGCATGCAGTGGTGGATGCGCCCCGGCCCCAGGCGGCCCTGGGCAATTTCAAAGCCACGGCCTTCACCCAGCAGGATGTTGCCGACCGGTACCACTACGTTTTCAAAGGACAGTTCCATGTGGCCGTGTGGTGCATCGTCGTAGCCAAAGACATTGAGCGGACGTACCACCTTCAGTCCGGGCGCGTCCGCCGGAATAATCACCATGCTTTGCTGCACGTGGCGTGGTGCGTTGGGGTCGGTCTTTCCCATGGTGATGTAGACCGCGCAGCGCGGATCGCCCGCGCCGGAAATCCACCACTTGCGGCCATTGATGACGTAGTTGTCGCCCTGGCGCTCGATGCGGGTTTCGATGTTGGTGGCGTCGCTGGAGGCGACTTGTGGTTCAGTCATGGCAAAGGCCGAGCGGATTTTGCCCTCCAGCAATGGTTTGAGCCAGCGTGCCTTGAGTTCTTCCGAGCCATAACGTGCGATGGTTTCCATATTGCCGGTGTCGGGTGCCGAGCAGTTGAATACCTCGCTGCACCACAGCACCCGGCCCATGATTTCGGCCAAAGGCGCGTATTCCTGATTGGTCAAACCAGCCCCAAGGTAGCCCGAAGCTTCAGCCGTGTCCACCGGCAAAAAGAGGTTCCACAAGCCTGCTTCCATGGCTTTGGGTTTGAGGTTTTCGATGGTTTTCAGCGGGGTCCAGCGTTTGCCAGCGGCAGTATTGGCTTCTATTTCGGCAAAGAATGCCCCTTCAGCCGGGTAGATGTAGTCGTCCATGAACTTCAGCAAACGCACCTGAAGCTCTTTGGTTTTGGGGGAATAGTCAAAGTCCATGTGGGTCTTTCTGTCTTTCGTGGGCGATAAAAATCAGCTTGAATCAGCTTTTCTGTGCAAATTTCCAGGCCATTTGCGCCAGCGGCCGGGCACCTGCGCCTGAACTGGCGGCCTGGGCGCTGGATGCCGTGCCGGTTTGGGCGCGTTTGGCAATGCCTTGCAGGATGGCTGCGATGCGGAACATGTTGTAGGCCATGTAGAAATTCCAGTCGGCTTTGAGCTGCGCGGGTGTGGCAAGGCCCGTGCTCTCGCAGTACCAGCGGATATATGCGTCTTCATCGGGAATGCCCAAAGTGGCCCAGTCCAGCCCGGCAATGCCGCGAAAGGTGCCCGGTGGAATATGCCAGGCCATGCAGTGGTAACTGAAGTCGGCCAGCGGATGCCCCAGGGTGGAGAGTTCCCAGTCCAGCACGGCAATGACTTTTGGCTCCAGCGGATCGAAAACCAGATTGTCCATGCGGTAGTCGCCGTGCACGATGCTGACCATGCGGTCATCGCGCGCCATGGCGGGGATATTGCGTGGCAGCCACTCCATCAGCTGGTCCATCTCGGCAATGGGTTCGGTGATGGAGGCGGTGTATTGTTTGCTCCAGCGGGCGATCTGGCGGTCAAAATAATTGCCGGGCTTGCCATACTCCTGCAAGCCGCGCTCGGCAAAGCGTACCGTGTGCAGCGCAGAGATGACGCGGTTCATTTCCCTGTACATGGCGCTACGCTGCGTTGCATCCATGCCGGGCAGGGACGGGTCCCACAGCACCCGGCCTTCCATGCACTCCATAATGTAGAAGGCACGTCCGATGACGGACTCGTCCTCGCACAGGCAATACATACGCGGCACAGGCACATCGGTTCCGGCCAGTGCGCGCATGATGGTGAACTCGCGCTCGATGGCATGCGCCGATGGCAGCAATTTGGCGACCGGCCCCGGTTTGGAGCGCATGACGTAGTTTTTGCCTGGCGTGCACAGCTTGTACGTGGGGTTGGACTGGCCGCCCTTGAACATCTCCGCCGTCAAAGGCCCGGCAAATCCATCCAGATTCTTTTCCAGCCAATGGGACAGTGCGTCCAGGTCAATCGCGTGTCGGCCAGCCATCGGCTTGGTGCCTGAAAAATGGTCAAATTCACTCATAGTTTCAATCCTCGGATTCAATGACGCGCATGAGCGCATCGCGGTTGCGGATGACAAGGCCGCCTGGTTCGATGCGAATGGCGTTGTCGCGCTCCATCGCCTTGAGTTCCTGGTTGACGCGCTGGCGCGAAGCACCCAGCAGCTGGGCCAGCTCCTCCTGGGCCAGATGCAGACCAATGCGCATCTCGGCGGCATCGCTGAGAGAAGGCACGCCATAGCTTCGGACCAGATGCAGCAATTGCTTGGCCAGCCGGGCGCGCAAGGGCAAGGTGTTCAAATCCTCGACCAGGCCATACAGCTGCCGGATGCGCCGTGCGTGCAGGCGCAACAGTGCCTCGTAGAGCTCGACATGGTTGGCCAATATTTTCTTGAAGTCCGCCTTGGCTACGCACAAGATGCTGGTGCTGCCATGCGCGTAGGCGTCGTGGGTGCGGCGGTCGCCATCGAAAATGGCAACATCGCCAAACCAGATACCCGGCTCGACATAGGTCAACGTGATCTGCTTGCCCGAAATCGAGGTGGAGCTCACGCGCACGGCGCCCTTGGCGCAGGCAATCCATTCTTCGGGTGCCTCGCCTCGGGCGCAGATCAGCTCGTCATCCTTGAAGCGCTTGACAAAGGCGCAGCGCAAGATGTCATGCCGCAGTGAGGGCGAAAGCGATGAAAACCAGCGGCCGGAATTGATCGCTGTGCGTTCATCGTTGGTCAGGATAGGCTCGTCCATGGTGTCCTCGCAAAGGTGTGCGTGTGTGCGTTTGGGGCTGGGATTCGATGGGTCGCATTGTGATTCATATGGTTCTTTTTGCACACCAGCGCTTGTCGCCTGCGTGTCTGCCCTCTTCAGCGCTTCGATGATCGGCACCCGCTAAACTCGGCGCCACCTTCCACTTCATCCCACATGACTGACCATGAAAACTGTTCAACTTGGCCGCAGCGACCTGTACGTTCCCCCCATTTGCCTGGGGACCATGACTTTTGGCGAGCAGGTGGATGAGCCTAGTGCCTACGCCATACTGGATCGCGCCGTGGAGCGCGGTGTCACGTTCTTGGATACGGCGGAAATGTACGCTGTGCCACCGCGTCCCGAGACCTTTACCGCCACCGAAAAAATCATTGGCAACTGGCTCGCATCCCGTGCGGGCGTACGGCAAAAGCTGACCATCGCCACCAAGGTTGCCGGTCCCTCACGTGGCATGCCGTGGATTCGTAACGGCCGGGACGATGTATCGGGCGACGACATCCTGGCGGCTTGTGACGCGAGCCTGCGCCGACTCAAGACCGATGTGATTGACCTCTACCAGATTCACTGGCCCAACCGCTCGGTGCCCGTATTTGGTGCCATGTACTACCGCCCGGAGCAAGAGCCTCCCATCACGGGCATGCTGGAGCAGCTACAGGCACTGGCCCAGCTGGTCAAGGCCGGCAAGGTGCGTGCCGTGGGGTTGTCGAACGAAACGCCTTACGGGGTGCATGAATTCATCCGTCTGGCCGAACAACACGGACTACCGCGCGTGGCCACGGTGCAAAACGTGTACAGCCTTATCAGCCGTGGCGTTGAAAATGCGCTCGATGAAACCATGCATCGGCTCGGGGTGTCGCTCCTGGCCTACTCGCCGCTGGCTTTTGGTTTGCTGACGGGCAAATACGACGCCAGCGGAATTGAAGGCCCACACGCCCCGCAGGAAGCACGCATTGCCAAATTCGCTTCGATGCGCAAACAGCGCTGGGGCCGCCCGGAATCCCTGGCAGCGGCGCGCCGCTACAACGCTCTGGCGCGTGACAACGGCATGAGCCCGGTGCAACTGGCACTGGCGTTTTGCTACACCAAATGGCAGGTTGCCAGCACCATCATCGGCGTGACCTCGGTGGCGCAACTGGACGAAAACATTGACGCCTATGGCCGAATACTTTCCACCGAAATATTGTCCGCCATTGATGCCATCCGCAAGGAACTGCGTGATCCAGCGTGTTGATCCAATTAATTCAATCGAAATTTCCTGGTGACTAAAGTCACAGACACAGCTAGGCGCCTTTGGTCCAATGGGGACTTCTGCAACTCATTGGAAATAACATGGCAAAGAATGAAGGAAACCTCGACCGTATTTTGCGATTGACCGCTGGGGTTGTGCTGGTGGGCTTGGCGGCCACCGGCACGGTGGGCGTATGGGGATGGGTAGGTGTTGTCCCGCTGGCAACGGGTGCGATGGGCTGGTGCCCGCTGTATTCCATTTTTGGCATCAGCACCTGCGCGGTCAAGCAATGAATGATTTAGGTCGGTATCAGGCTGGCATGACCAGGGCCAAGGCAGCATAATCGCCCACGCACTCTCCCAATCCCGCACTGACCAGATCAACCCCATTGGTCAATGCGGGCAATTTGTTGCGCAGGTAGGCGCTGACCTTGGGTAAGAGCAGGTCGCGGTGGTGCCAGTAGACGCTGCCACCCAGGCTGATACGCTGGAGGTCCAAGGTGACCACCAGGTTGTAAATGGCGCGTCCCATGACTTCACACAGGCCATCAATCAGGGCTTGGGCTTGCACATCGTTTGCATAGGCAGCTGAGAAAAGAGCTGCAGCATCCGCATAACCCGCATGGGCGAAGCGGCGCGCGATGGCATTGCCCGCAATCAGCCCCTCCACATCTCCCACGTTGCCGCAGCCGCACAGGGCATCCGTGTTGTCGCAGACAAAGGTGTGGCCAGCGTGGCCGGCGTTGCCGTTCTTGCCGCGCAAAACGCGACCATCCACACACAAGCCCCAGCCAATACCCGTGCTCCAGGTCACATAGGCGCAGTGGTCCATGCCCTGCAATGCTCCCCAGCGGCGCTCGGCCTCCAGGGCAGCGATGCCATCATTTTCCACACGGACATTGCCAAAAACCTGGCGCAGCGGGGCTTCCAGCAGTGCAGTTGTCCAGTCATTGGGAAGGCCACGTTCCTTGCCTGCCAGGCCGCCGCAAATATTCGGACCAGACAATTCGATTAATCCGTTACGCATCGTGAACGGGCCGCACGAAGCCACTCCCACGGCAGCAATGTCGGCCACAGATACACCGGCAGCCGCACAGCTTTGACCTATCAGCCGAATGATTTGAAATGCCAGTGCATCGTTCGTACCCACGGTAGCAGTGGGCTCGGTCAGACGCCCCCGCACACCGTGTTCGTCGGCAATTGTTACGGCCACCTTGGTGCCACCAAGGTCAACACAGGCAACAGGTGCTGCACCGGGGGGTAGATGGATCGAGCGTTCAGAAGTGATTGGATTCATGGCAAGTTTGGAATGTTTAGCATCGGAGTGCTTCTACTGTATTATGAATAACCTGTGTGACTAGCCGACTTTTAAGGTGAGATTTTATGCAATCCCGTTTATCTAAAACCTTGCTATTTGTTTTGGCCTTGCTTGGGCAGCCAACGTTCGTTGCCCAAGCAGCAGACACGGTTGTAGTGGAAGTTGATACTGCGCAAACACAAGGAATTATTCGTGATGTACTTGGGGTCAATCGCAAGCCTGGCTTTGCGGATAAGTCTGGTTCAACGCAATTTGATGCCAGCGCCCTGTATTCTGCATTTGGCATCTCGCAGGTACGCTTGCACGATGACGACATTGACCTCTGCACGACCTACACAGCTGCCAGAAAAGTGGATGCCAGCACAGCCACGCAGGTGGAAGTCAGCGGTTGCAAGTTGCAAGGTACAACCGCTGCGCCGCACCTGATCTGGACACCCAGTTCCACAGCCGACGCCGATCTCGACAATCCCGATAATTATGACTTCACGTTAGTTGATGAAGCCATCCGCAAGACGGTGGCTACCGGAGCGAAGGTCTATCTGCGACTGGGCGAAAGTTACAACGGCCCGAACGACACCGATGATCCGGTTGCCTGGGCAAAAGTGGCGGCAAACATCTATCGGCATGTGATTGGTGTATTCAAGCCAACGGCAGGCCTTGCGGTGGACCCCGCGTACGTTGAAGTGCACAACGAACCCGATGGGGGCTTCTGGCGTGGAACGACCACAAGCTTCAATACGCTGTTTACCGAAACGGTCAACCGGGTAAAGAGCGCTGCCAGCGCAGCCGGGCACACGGTCAAAGTTGGTGGGCCGGGATTTACCACCAATCTACTGGCCAATGCCTCTCTCTCTGGTAATCCTGCCAATGGTTTTTTGACTGCGGTCAATGCCTCCGGCCCCGACTTTTTTTCAGCGCACTACTACGGCAGTTGTTCAAAATCGACCCTTTCTGACGCAGCCACCTATCTGCGCAACGTGCGTGCATTAGTCAACTCCCAGGGGGGATCAGCGCTGCCGCTGCAGATTACCGAATGGAATATCGGGTTGGGGCAGAGCTGCGGCAACGCGTTCTATGGTGAGCAGCGCACCCGCTCGTATGGCTCAGGTGTTTTGACCCTGATGCAAGATTCCGCCCAGAACATTGAAGCAGCGCATTTCTACGCGGGCGTGCCGATCATGGCCTTGTTCGATCTGGTCTCGATGAGTGGAAAAGCCTTGATCAATCCATCGAGCTGGGCCTTTTGGGCGCATACAAAACTACGTGGAGCCACTGCCTTGAGTGCCAAAGTGTGTACAAGCAGCGGTAGTTGTGTGGCCGGGTACGCAGCGGAATCCGCTCCCTTGCTGGCACTGGCCGGGCAGTCTGGCAGTAAGCAAACAGTGGTAATTACCAACGACAGCGCCAGCACCGCAAATTACACCTTGCGTCTCAAGGGACTGACCAGTTCATCGGTGCGCGCAGTCGTTCTGTCCCCCCCTGATGGTGTGCAGCAATTGGCACTTGCTGGCACCCCAGGAGCACCCGATCCATCGGCAGTACAGGCCTTGCTTGGCAGCGTTTCCCAGCAAACATACGAATCCCTGGCGGTCAGTGGTGGTCAGGCGGAACTCACCCTGAGTCTTCCAGCCTACGGCGTGCAGGTGGTAGAGGTAACGGTCACGGCCAATGCAACGTCCTACACCGTGCCAGGCACATTGGGCAACGATGTTTTTGTTCTTACCGCTGGCAACTTCTACTACGGGGGTGGTGGCAATGACACCTACATCATCAGCCCCAACACATTGGGTGGTTCTGTTACGGCCAAGATTATTGATACCGAAGGGGATAACCTTATCCAGCTGGTGGATGGCATGACCGTGACAGCCAGTGTTTTCTACAGCGATGCCGCGCAGCTCACGCTCTCCAATGGAGCCAAGGTGCAGATACTGGGCGCTTCCAGATTCAAGTTCCAGTTGGGAGCCAATGCGCTGGCGGGGGACACAGCAACTGCCTTGACTTACACCGATTTCGTCACCAGCCTGGGTGCATCCCTGAGCAGCGGAACCCTGCCGGCGTCAGGCTCAGCGGGCTATGTCGTGCCCACAGGCTTTACGCAGGCGACTGCGCCCGTGGCGAGCGTTGCAGGCAATGCCAGCACCGTAGTGGGCACCCTGGGCGACGATGTGCTCGTGCCATCCGGGGGCAACAATTATCTTGGCGGCGGTGGCAGTGACTCCTACATCATCAGTCCGTACACGCTGGGCGGCGCGGTGACAGCCAAGATCATCGACACCGAAGGCACCAACGTCATCCAGTTGGTGGGTGGTCTGACGATTGCGTCCAGCAGCTTCTTCAACAACGCCGTACAGTTCGTGCTTTCCAATGGTGCTACCGTGCAAATTCTGGGTGCCTCCAACTTTGGCTACCAGTTGGGTGCCAATGCCCCGGCTGGTCAGACGGTCAGCAGCCAGAGCTACTCCCAGTTTGCTGCAACACTTGGCGCCAGCGTTCCAACAGGTACTACTGCGGTGAGTGGCAGCGCTAACTACGTGGTTCAAGGTTCTACGACATCCGGTACGGTCAGTGCATCGGCAGGGATACCCCTAAGCTTGTATTCGTCCATGATGTTGGACTGAAGTTTGATTTTTATCCATTTTTTATAGCTGCATTCGCTCTATCCATAAGGGTTTCGGCTATTTTGTTATGTTATTGAGGTGCTTGAATGACTACATTGCTACGTTTGCTACTTGTATTGATTCTGGCAATGCGCTGTGCGCCGGGCCTTGCCGATTCGGCCAGCCTCCTGGCCCAGGTCCAGACCATCAGCAATATGCGCTACCAGTTTGCCGTCGACAAGAATGCCGAAATACGCGCAACCAGCGACAACCGCGCGTTTTCCATCTGGTGGCAACCTTCCAACACCATCACCCCCAAGGGCGTGATCGTGACACTGCATGGTCACCAGTCCTACGCCACCGATGAGTTTTACCTGTGGCAGCCGTATGCAGAAAAATACGGCTATGCGATATTGGCTCTGCAGTGGTGGTTTGGCAGCGGTGATGCCACCAGCGATTACTACACCCCTATGGATATGTATCCGCTGCTGGCGGAGCAGCTGAAAAGCAAGGGAATCACACCAGGAACGGTGTTGCTGGAGGGCTATTCGCGCGGCTCGGCCAATTCGTATGCGGTGGCTGCGTTTGATGCGGTAGCAGCCCAGCGTTACTTTGGCATGGTGTTGTCCGTTTCCGGCCAGATGGCCAGCGGCTACCCACCCAACCAGGAGATCATTGCCGGCAAATTCGGCAGCAAACCGTATACCGGTGTGCAGTGGGTGTTGTACTGCGGTGAAAAAGATGCGGACCCTATCGTCTGCCCGGCGATGAAAGGCTCCAGAGATTGGGTCGCAGCGTATGGTGCGACAGTTGCCCTGTTCATTGACGATGCCACCGGCGACCATGGCGGCTTTATGTTGAATAGCGTGAATGTCGAATCCGCTTTGGCGGCCTACGAAAATATGCTCTCAAGTCGCGGCAGCACTTCGGGCGCCCCCGTCTGCACCCTCTCGGCCAGTCCTTCCAGCATCACCACGGGCACCAGTGCAACGCTGACGGCCACGTGCAACCCGGCGGCGAGCAGTTATGTCTGGACGGGCGGCACCTGCGCGGGCATTTCTGTATCCAGCTGCACAGCCAGTCCCACGACCACGACGACCTACACCGTAACAGGTGTCAACACTGGTGGAACCAGTCAGGCAGTCAGCGTGACCGTAACGGTCACGGCCAATGCAACGTCCTACACCGTGCCAGGCACATTGGGCAACGATGTTTTCGTTCTTACCGCTGGCAACTTCTACTACGGGGGTGGTGGCAATGACACCTATATCATCAGCCCCAACACATTGGGTGGTTCTGTTACGGCCAAGATTATTGATACCGAAGGGGATAACCTTATCCAGCTGGTGGATGGCATGACCGTGACTGCCAGCACTTTCTATACCGATGCCGCGCAGCTCATGCTTTCCAACGGAGCCAAGGTACAAATACTGGGCGCATCGAAGTTCAAGTTTCAGTTGGGAGCCAATGCACCGGCGGGGGACACGGCAGCCGTCTTGACTTACACCGATTTTGTCACCAGTTTGGGAGCATCCTTGACCAGTGGCGCACTTCCGGGGGCGGGAACTGCGAACTATGTCGTGCCCACAGGCTTCACACAGGCAACTGCGCCCGTGGCAACCGTTGCAGGCAATGCCAGCACCGTACCGGGCACGCTGGGCGGCGATGTTCTCGTGCCATCCGGGGGCAACAACTACCTTGGCGGTGGTGGTAGTGACACCTACATTATCAGCCCTTACACGCTGAGCGGCGCGGTGACAGCCAAGATCATCGACACCGAAGGCACCAACGTTATCCAGTTGGTGGGTGGTCTGACGATTGCGTCCAGCAGTTTCTTCAATAACGCCGTGCAGTTTGTGCTTTCCAACGGTGCTACCGTGCAAATTCTGGGCGCCTCCAGCTTTGGCTACCAGTTGGGTGCCAATGCTCCGGCTGGACAGACGGCCAGCAGCCAGAGCTACGCGCAGTTTGCGGTAACACTTGGCACCAGCGTTCCAACGGGTACTTCTGCGGTGAGTGGCAGTGCCAACTATGTAGTTCAAAGCTCCACATCCGGTACCACCACGACCGCAGGGGATATCCGAATGATGTTCACCATTACTGGTCGCACGAAAGCCTTGGGTGACCCCAAGTGCGCCTATCCCAATACGACCTATCCGAACCAAGGCTATTACTGCTCCCTTGTCGAAACGATCCGTAGCGCAATCTCTTCCGATGGAATTAACTTCTACCTTGAGGAATCGGAGTGGTTCACGCATGGTGACATGGCAGATCCGGCGTGGGGAGTCGGGTCGGACGGCGTTTGGCGGCTCGTTGCGGGAACGACCAGTGTCCAGGGGGTGCGCGATGGGTGGCTCCGGTACACCGAGAGCGAAACGTGCCCGAACTTTCCGGGCAGCGGTAGCAAGGGAACCCCTAGTGACCTGTACTTTCGTGAGGCAACGGCCAATGGCGGGGTGCTTTCCGGTGGAGTACCATCGATTGCGGACGCAGACGGCGAAGCCCGCGCCTACTTTGGTATGGCAGATGGCATCGGCATGGCCACTATCGCCGGGGGGCAGCTTCAACCGTATGCAAAAAACCCGGTTCTTCGTTTAAGTGATGTCGGATATTCGGGACTTGCTGCCATCAGCGATCCCGCCGTTGTGCAGCGATCAGACGGCAGTTACGTGATGTATTTCAAGGGATTGGCACCTCCTGACTCCGATCCCGATCCACGGGATCACATGCTGTTCCGGGCGACCAGCGTGGATGGAATCAACAACTGGGTTGCCGATAGTAAGCCACTCGTCATGGGGGCGAGCGTCCCAGGGGTAACGCGCGACCGTGCGGGCAAGGTTTGGGTCTATTTTCTCTATTTCGGTGCGGATTGGTCCCCCAATCCCACCGATCCGAAGCATATAGAACGCCCCTACGTTATCTGGGAAAACCCGGATGGGTCGGTGTCGTCGCCCCAAGCTGTTGTCTTCTTTCCCGCGCAGCATGAGGTTGACCCTCAGTATCCCCTCTCGTTTTATAACGATCCTGACCCGGTTCTGAATCCTGCTTCCGGTGAGAAAGGATATTGTCCAGCCAAGACCGTTGTGCCACGGCCCTAACCCGATACCGTTTGTATATTCGTTCCCGTCCCTGTCATTTTTGGAGGTTTTATGGTGAAACAACTAGGAATTGTCAGATACCTGATGTGTATTGTTATATGCACAGCATGCATGCTGCCATGCAACATTGCGCTGGCGCTAACTTTCTCCAAAGGGACGCCGGTGCTACTCGATAGCAACGCCATTTTTCCCGGCATCGTGCATGACGGCAGCAATATCGTCGTCAGCTACGCCAAGCAAAACGATCTGTACGTGCGCAGCTATGACAGTAACTTTGGTGCATTGGGTTCTGAGAAAAAGTTGACATCCGTAGGCACGGTCACTGATCACAAGCACATATATTTTCAAGGTGCCCATTACTTAGTCTATTCCACGACTGGGGACTCGGGTCTTTTTCTTATCAAACTCGATAGCAACCTGACCCAGGTCGGTGCCACAGCCACAGTAACCATTGGCAGTACCAATACTAAAACCAACGATATGCTGCTGGCCACAGATGGAACCCATATCATCACCGGGGAGTTCAGACCCAGCGACCTGAACAATAACCAAAACAGCGGTCATTTGATCAAATCTTTTGATACCAACCTGAATCCGGTTTTATCTGGAACGGTGGTTAATGCCCATAAGCACATCAATACTGCCGCCCTTTTACAAGTAGGTGGCCGGATGCTGATTGTTGCACCATCAGATTTCATACCCGGCGGCCAGGTTCAAACGCAACGCGATTTGTTGTTGTTGCGTTTTGATACGTCCTGGACGGCAGTGGATACTTCCGCCTTCAAGTTGGTGGATAGCAAGACGCTGACCCATACGGTCAATGGTGACGGGATTTTCATGTCTACCGGACTGGCTTACGATGCGGACTCCAATAGCCTGATTGTTGGTCACACGTTCCAGGATGTATCAAGCGGCAATGCGGACAATGGAAAGATTTATTTGCGTGTTTTTGACGGCACATCCTTTGCACAGACTTATTCGGAAGACATGACGCCAACGTCGATTTCCGCGACACGCGCGCACTTTTTGCTGCGGGGTGATACCTTGCACGTTGTCTATGACGATAGCAGTACTGGAATTCCGGCAGTGTATGGGTTGAAGTACACGTTGGCGCGTACTGCCCCGGTGTGCACACTGAGCGCAAATCCCGCTAGCATCACCACGGGCACCAGCGCAACGCTGACGGCCACTTGCAACCCGGCGGCGAGCAGCTACATCTGGACAGGCGGCACCTGCGCGGGGACTCTAGCATCCAGCTGCACAGTCAGTCCTACGACCACGACGACCTACACCGTAACAGGTGTCAACACGGGTGGAACTGGTCAGGCAGCCAGCGCAACTGTAACGGTTGCGGCCGGCACAATGTCCTACACCGTACCGGGAACCTTGGGCAACGATGTTTTCGTTCTCACAGCTGGCAATTTCTACTATGGCGGCGGCGGCAATGACACCTACATCATCAGCCCTAACACCTTGGGTGGTTCTGTTACGGCCAAGATTGTTGATACCGAAGGGGATAACCTTATCCAGCTGGTGGATGGCATGACCGTGACAGCCAGCGCTTTCTACAGCGATGCCGCACAACTCACGCTTTCCAACGGAGCCAAGGTGCAGATACTGGGTGCTTCGAAGTTCAAGTTTCAGTTGGGAGCCAACGCGCTGGCGGGCGATACGGCAGCCATCTTGACTTACACCGATTTCGTCACCAGTTTGGGCGCATCCTTGACCAGTGGCACACTTCCGGCGTCAGGCTCAGCGGGCTATGTTGTTCCCACAGGCTTCACACAGGCAACTGCGCCCGTGGCGAGCGTTGCAGGCAATGCCAGCACCGTAGCGGGCACCCTGGGCGGCGATGTTCTCGTGCCATCCGGGGGCAATAACTATCTTGGTGGTGGTGGTAATGACACCTACATCATCAGCCCCTACACACTGAGCGGCGCGGTGACAGCCAAGATCATTGACACCGAAGGCACCAACGTCATCCAGTTGGTGGGTGGTCTGACGATTGCGTCCAGCAGTTTCTTCAATAACGCCGTGCAGTTTGTGCTTTCCAACGGTGCTACCGTGCAAATTCTGGGCGCATCCAGCTTTGGCTACCAGTTGGGTGCCAATGCCCCGGCTGGTCAGACGGTCAGCAGCCAGAGCTACGCGCAGTTCGCGGCAACACTTGGTGCCAGCGTTCCAACAGGTACTTCTGCGGTGAGTGGCAGCGCCAACTTTGTGGTTCAAGGTTCTACGACGGCAGGGGATATCCGAATGATGTTCACCATTACCGGTCGCACGAAAGCCTTGGGTGACCCCAAGTGCGCCTATCCCAATACGACCTATCCGAACCAAGGCTATTACTGCTCCCTTGTCGAAACGATCCGTAGCGCAATCTCTTCCGATGGAATTAACTTCTACCTTGAGGAATCGGAGTGGTTCACGCATGGTGACATGGCAGATCCGGCGTGGGGAGTCGGGTCGGACGGCGTTTGGCGGCTCGTTGCGGGCACGACCAGTGTCCAGGGAGTGCGCGATGGATGGCTTCGGTACACCGAGAGCGAAACGTGCCCGAATTTCCCGGGCAGCGGCAGCAAGGGAACCCCTGGTGACCTGTACTTTCGTGAGGCAACGGCCAATGGCGGAGTGCTTTCCGGTGGAGCGCCTTCGATTGCGGACGCAGACGGCGAAGCCCGCGCTTACTATGGCATGACGGATGGTATCGGCATGGCTACGATCACCGGGGGGCAACTTCAACCGTCTACGAAAAACCCGGTTCTTCGTTCAAGTGATGTCGGATATCCGGGACTTGCGGCCATCAGCGACCCTGCGGTCGTGCAGCGATCAGATGGCAGCTACGTGATGTATTTCAAGGGATTGGTGCCTCCTGATTCCGATCCCGATCCACGGGATCACATGCTGTTTCGGGCGACAAGCGCGGATGGCATTAGCAACTGGGTTACCGAGAGCAATCCGCTTGTCATGGGGGCGAGTGTTCCAGGGGTGACGCGCGACCGCGCGGGCAAGGTCTGGGTTTATTTTCTCTATTTCGGCGCGGATTGGTCCCCCACTCCCACCGATCCGAAGCACATAGAACGCCCCTACGTTATTTGGGAAAATTCGGATGGTTCAGTGTCGTCACCTCAACCAGTTGTCTTCTTTCCCGCACAGCACGAGGTTGACCCCCAGTATCCCCTCTCGTTCTATAACGACCCTGACCCGGTCCTGAACCCATCTGCCGGTGAGAAGGGATATTGTCCAGCGAAGACCGTCGTGACCCGTCCATAATGTTGTATCAGGGGTTGAGTTGATCCATTTTTTATAGCTGCATTCGCTCTATTCATAAGGGTTTCGGCTATTTTGTTATGTTATTGAGGTGCTTGAATGACTACATTGCTACGTTTGCTACTTGTATTGATTCTGGCGATGCGCTGCGCGCCGGGCCTTGCCGATTCTGCTAGTCTTTTTGCCCAAGCAAAATCCAGTGATCTGACTCGTTATACCGACGCAATCAGCAAAGGCGCAACCTTTGCCTACACGTCTGACAACCGTTCGTTTTATGGATGGTGGCAACCTGCCAACTGGACGCCGTCAGCCGGGGTTATCGTTCCATTACACGGCACTGGGGGCTATGCCACCTCGGGACTGTCTCTCTGGCTACCCTACGCCGAAGCCCGTGGTCATGCCATATTGACTTTGTCCTGGTGGTTCGGCAGTGGTGACAGCACGATGGACTACTACACCCCGAGCGAGATGTACCCGTTGCTCTCAGGGATACTGAAAGCAAAAGGCGTGGGCCCTGGCCAGGCACTGTTCACAGCTTTTTCCCGAGGCTCAGCAAACAGCTATGCTGTCGCGGCCCTTGATTACGCCAGCACGGGTCAGCGCCATTTTGGTCTGGTGCATTCCAATGCAGGCGGTGCGGCTGTTGATTATCCGCCCAACGAGGAGATTATCAAGGGAACCTATGGCGCGCTGCCTTTTAGCGGGATACCTTGGGCTATGTACTGTGGCGAGAAGGATCCCAACCCCGATCGGGACGGCTGCACTGCCATGACCGCCGCAAAGAACTGGGTTACGCAATATGGAGCAGCCGTGCTTCTTTTCGTCGCGGATCCCAATGGCGACCATGGCGGGTTCATGCTGAACAGCAGCAATGTAAATCAGCTACTGGATCAATACAAATCCCTCCTGAGTACAAGCGGTGTTTCGGGCGCCCCCGTCTGCACCCTCTCAGCCAGTCCTGCCAGTATCACCACGGGCACCAGCGCAACGCTGACGGCCACATGCAGCCCGGCGGCGACCAGCTACATCTGGACAGGCGGCACCTGCGCGGGGACTTCTGCATCCAGCTGCACAGTCAGTCCCACGACCACAACGACCTACACCGTAACAGGTGTCAACACGGGTGGAACCAGTCAGGCAGCCAGCGCGACCGTAACGGTTGCGGCCAACACAACGTCCTACACCGTGCCAGGCACATTGGGCAACGATGTTTTCGTTCTCACAGCTGGCAATTTCTACTACGGGGGCGGCGGCAATGACACCTACATCATCAGCCCCAACACCTTGGGTAGTTCTGTTACGGCCAAGATTGTTGATACCGAAGGGGATAACCTTATCCAGCTGGTGGATGGCATGACCGTGACAGCCAGCGCTTTCTACACGGATGCCGCGCAACTCACGCTTTCCAACGGAGCCAAGGTGCAGATACTGGGTGCTTCGAAGTTCAAGTTTCAGTTGGGAGCCAACGCGCTGGCGGGGGACACGGCAGCTGTCTTGACTTATACCGATTTCGTCACCAGTTTGGGCGCCTCCTTGACCAGTGGCACACTCCCGGTATCGGGAACTGCGGGCTATGTCGTGCCCACGGGCTTCACACAGGCAACTGCGCCCGTGGCGAGCGTTACAGGCAATGCCAGCACCGTAGCGGGCACCCTGGGCGACGATGTTCTCGTGCCAGCCGGGGGCAACAACTATCTTGGCGGCGGTGGCAGTGACACCTACATCATCAGCCCCTACACGCTGAGCGGCGCGGTGACAGCCAAGATCATCGACACCGAAGGCACCAACGTCATCCAGTTGGTCAATGGACTGACGATAGCGTCCAGCAGCTTCTTCAACAACGCCGTGCAGTTTGTGCTTTCCAATGGTGCTATCGTGCAAATTCTGGGCGCCTCCAGCTTTGGCTACCAGTTAGGTGCCAATGCACCGGCAGGCCAGGCGGTCAGCAGCCAGAGCTACGCGCAGTTTGCGGCAACACTTGGCGCCAGCGTTCCAACAGGTACTTCTGCGGTGAGTGGCAGCGCCAACTTTGTGGTTCAAAGCTCGACATCCGGTACGGCCACCGCGCCGACGGGCGTTACGGTCACCGCCGTGCTGCCACAAACCGTTGGCACGCGCTCCATTGCTTCATCGACGCGCTTGCAGGTGAACTGGGTCGCTCCAACTGCAGGAACGGTTAACCACTACCGGGTGGATGCACGCGAAAGCATTGGTAGCAGCGCAGCCAGCACAACTGCACTTTCTTCCGCCATTGGCGCGGAAATGGGTGATCTGAAGGCGGGCACTGCTTATGTGATCACGGTCACCGCCTGCGATGACTCCGCGTGCAATAGCGGTAGGGAATCTGCAACTGTCAATGCAACGACGAGCGAGGAATATTGGCAACTGCAGGGCAGTGGTAGTACCTTCGCTGGTCTTACACCCATTGTTAGTGACGGCAACGCACGTATCAGCGCCACCCGGTTTGGAGATGATGCCAATGGTGTCACTGCCGGACGCATTCAGCTTTATTACGGCCCGCGCTTGTCATCAGCAGCGCCACGTGCCAGCCTGTCGGTGGCAGCCAGTGTTGCTGTCGTTGATGCCAGCAATCCCACCAGCTACACCACCTTCACCAGTCTGGCTGGCAGCAGTGGATTGATGGCACCGGAGAGCAGTTCAACCCGCATCAAAGGGATAGGAACAGGGCAGGGTGTTCCCTTGTCCACCAGTATGGGGGCCAAGGTGCGCTTGTTTTTTGAATCAGAAGGTCCGGATGGTAAAACGCGCATCTACTCCATTGATAGCGTTGATGGATGGGTTGGACGCGACTTCAATGCGGGTTCTTCCAGCATTTGTGCAACTGCCGCCGCCTTTGAAAGCGGTGGTGATTGTCCACCCACTTTAGTCATTGGTGTCGAAGGCGATGCCGATAACAGCAATGCCAAAGTGAGTAATGCCCGGCAGCAAAAGCTCGGTTTTCCCAGCTTGACCGACTGGCGCTGGGATGGTTCGGAGGGCACCTTCCTGGTTTTTACCATCGATAAAACCACTGGGTGCACAACAGGCAATGCCAATCATGGTTACGCAGTATGGGATGGTACTCGCTGGAATGTTCAGTACGAAGCTTCAGGTGGTTGCCCCAAAATGTTCAAGAGTGCGCAGGCTGCACTCCCGATGCATATTGGTGGCGTTCGCTACAAGATGTATTACGCAGATACCACAACTGCCGATGCGACCCGACCAGCTGGCACCACCCTGCCATTTCTCGGTCCCAAAGTGCTGATTTATGGCGACGGTACACGCACCGGACAGGCTGACCGGGTGGATTTTGAAGACTGGGAGGCACAGTCCAGCGCCCGCAACGTTAATTTCCTGTGGCCCAACGGGGATTTGCTCGATGCCACAGCGGAAGGATTCATTGACGACTACCACTTTTTAACCCCCACCGGCAATCTGGCGCAACAGGTGATGTATATGGCAATCACCGATGGTACAGAAGTTCCGATGGGTGCGGCAGCCCTGCTGCTCAATCCCTGATATTGGCTACAAACGGTGTGTTTTATCACCGTGCGAAAAACCGATGGCATCCCATGGATCGCCCTTGGTCAAGCCAATGGCTTTGAAAAATTCACCCATTTCGTGTTCCAGGATAAGCTTTTGTGCGGCTACACGCTGTGCCAGGGACGCATTCTGCATGGCATCCGCCAATCCGCAGTTGAGCAGAAAATGCGCCTGGTTGGTGTAGCCTAGCACCGAAAAACCTGCGTCCTGCGCGCTCAATGCGATGCCGGTGAAATTGATATGCGCCGTGATGTCCTTGAGTCCCACATCCGTGAGCGGATCGCTGTCCACCTTGTGGGCACGGTGGCACATCACGGTGCCCATGTGGCGTTGTTCGTGGTAATACTCCGCTTCGGGAAAACCGTAGTCCAATAAAAACACAGCCCCCCGGTGCAGTTTATCCGCCAGTGTGCGGATAAAGGCCTCGGCCTGCGCATGAATTTCGGTCAGGTAATCGTGTTCGCCGGAAACAGGGCAGGGTGGGCGCAGCGTGGTCGTGCGGTCCTGCCAAACCAACTGCGCCTTATCGGAATCCCAGGCCACGCCGCGTTCATACCACACACCCTGCACACGCGCCAGCAACTGTACGGGCATGGCATCCAGAACTTCATTACCAACCACCACGCCATGCATCATGGGCGGTAATGCATCGACCCAGCACACCTTGGCTGTATGCGCATGCAAGGCAGTTTGCTGGCGTGCGCGCAAGGTGGCAGACACCTCGACGATGGTGTAGCGCCGCACCGGCACGTGCAGACCCTGTAGCGCATTCAGCAGTTGTAACGCCAGGGCACCGGTACCGGCGCCAAACTCCCAGATTTCGTCGGTGCCCGTGGCTTGCAATGCCTGCGCCACCTGACGCGCCAGCACCTGACCAAACAAAGGAGTCAGTTCGGGGGCAGTGACAAAATCGCTGCCAGCTCCAAGCCGCTCGCCCTGGCTGTTTTTCAGACCCTGTGGCATTGCGCCAAAGACCACCGCATCGCGCGCGTAGTAGCCCAGACCCGGAGTGTAGAGCGCTAGCGCCATGAAGGCATCAAAACCAAGCCAGCCACCATTTTCCTGAATACGTTGTCGAATGTGTGTGACCAGCATGGGCGCGAACCTGGAACTTATAACCATGCCCAGATTGCCAGGAGAATCCGACGGCCCGGAAATGCATCTGGAAGTTTCCACTGGCGCTTGAAATCCAGTGTCCGTGCATGTTGAGAATGTTGGAAATACATCATGGCTGTTCACTCCCCATTGATCATCCGTAATACTGTAATTATATACAGTAATTTCAATTCCATGGAGTCGCCGAGGAAGCGACAGCCCTAGCACTCCAGGTGGAGCGCGATCCTTGCATGGCACGCCTTACGTGGGGAAGCTGTGTCCGTCGTATCCGACGTAACAGAAAAAATCCCTACAGCTGGCTATCCAGGTCCTTCTTGTTGCTAGGGAGATACACAGCTAGCCCAACAGCTGCGCAAGCAAACCCAACTACCCATACCAGGGCTAAAACTACGGTGGTTGACATACGATACCTTTCGATGACTCGAACACCGCCAGTATCGAGAAATCCCTGGTTTGGGCATAGGACACCCCAGTCTAGTGGAATGGAGTTGTGCGTCTACTGGTTACACTGTGCGCCCATGCCCACCTGGATTGAACATTTGCTTGCCATGCTGTCCTTGCCGCAATACAGCCTGGGTGCGGTATTTGTGGTCTCGTTTGTTTCGGCAACACTGCTGCCACTGGGTTCTGAGCCAGTCGTTTTTGGTTTGATCCGGCTTAATCCCGAGCTCTTCTGGCCGGTGATCTGGACAGCGACTGTTGGCAACACCTTGGGTGGTATGTTGAATTGGTTCCTGGGTTACAGCGCCTTGTTTGTGGTGGAAAAATACCACCACCACACTGAAAAGCACATGCGCGTCCTGGTTTGGCTCGAAAAACTGGGACCCAAAGCCTGTTTGCTGAGTTGGCTGCCTGTGGTAGGTGATCCGTTGTGCGGCGTGGCAGGTTGGCTCAAACTGCCATTCTGGCCCTGTCTGGCTTATATGGCCTTGGGCAAGTTTGCCCGGTACGTCGTGATGACTACGGTATTGTTTGGTTTGTTTGGTGCTTAAAAAACCAAAAGGCTCCGCAGAGCCTTTTGGAACAATGAACCGAGGTGTATTTTTACCCGGCGATGGCTGCCTGCGCTGCCGCCAGGCGGGCAATTGGCACCCTGAAGGGCGAGCAGCTGACGTAGTTCAAACCCGCACGGTGGAAAAAGTCGATGGATTTTGGATCGCCACCGTGCTCGCCGCAAACGCCGATCTCCAGGTCGGGGCGCACCTCACGTCCTTTGCGCACCGCCCCTTCAACCAGGAGGCCGACACCTTTTTGATCAATCGACTGGAACGGATCGGACGGGTAAATACCCTTCTTGATGTAATCGGGCAAGAACTTACCAGCGTCATCGCGCGAAAAGCCCATGGTCATCTGGGTCAGGTCATTGGTGCCGAAGGAGAAGAACTCCGCTGCTTTGCCAATGCTATCGGCAACAACTGCAGCACGCGGAGTTTCGATCATGGTGCCCAGCAGGTAATCAATTTGTTCACCACGCTCGGCAAACACTTCTGCGGCTGTGCGGCGAATGACTTCGGCTTGGGCATTAAACTCACGCACCGAACCCACCAATGGGATCATGATTTCCGCCTTGACCACGATTCCTTCATGGCGCACATTGAGCGCCGCTTCGATGATGGCGCGCGCCTGCATTTCGGTAATTTCGGGATAGCTGATGCCCAGACGGCAGCCCCGGTGGCCCATCATGGGGTTGAACTCGTGCAAGTCTTCGACGCGCATCTTGATCTTGCCCAACGACACGCCCAGATCGTTGGCCATGACGCGCTGGTTGGCTTCATCGTGCGGCACAAACTCATGCAACGGCGGATCAAGCAAGCGGATGATGACCGGCAGGCCGCCCATGGCACGGAACAAGCCCTCAAAGTCACCGCGCTGGATTGGCAACAATTTGGCCAGAGCCTTGCGTCGGCCAGCTTCATCATCGGCCAGGATCATTTCCCGTACGGGAACGATGCGTTCGCCTTCGAAAAACATGTGTTCGGTACGACACAATCCAATACCCGTGGCGCCGAAGTTCCTGGCTACACGCGCATCGGCCGGAGTGTCAGCGTTGGCACGCACGTCCAGGCGTTTATAACGGTCAGCCAGCGTCATCAAGTCACCAAAGTCACCGCTGAGTTGCGCCTCAACTGTGGGAATTTTGCCAGAAAACACTTCGCCGGTGGAGCCGTTGAGGGAAATCCAGTCGCCCTCGTTGAAGGAGATGTCGTCAATCGTCAGGGTGCGTGCCTTGTAATCCACGCGCACTGCACCCGCACCGGAGATACAGCATTTGCCCATGCCGCGTGCGACCACCGCTGCGTGCGAGGTCATGCCACCACGCGCTGTCAGGATGCCGTTGGCGACACTCATGCCACGCAGATCTTCGGGCGAGGTTTCCAGGCGCACCAGTATCACAGCCTTGCCTTTTTTCACCCAGGCTTCCGCCTCGTCGGCGAAGAATACGATCTGGCCCGTTGCCGCACCAGGTGAAGCAGGCAGGCCACGCGCGATAACCTTGCCGGATTGCAAGGACTTGGGGTCAAAAATCGGGTGCAGCAATTCGTTGAGCCGCTCCGGGTCGATGCGTTTGAGCGCCTCTTTCTCGTCAATCATGCCTTGCTTGAGCATTTCCATGGCGATGCGCACCATGGCGGCGCCCGTGCGTTTGCCATTGCGGGTCTGGAGCATCCACAGTTTGCCTTCCTGGATGGTGAACTCCATGTCCTGCATGTCACTGTAGTGTTTTTCCAGACGCATTTCGGCGTCGATCAATTGCCTGTAGAGATCGGGCATCAGCTCCTCAAGCGAGGGAAACTGTGCCTTGCGTGTGGCCTCGTCAACCCTTGCCAGTTGCGCCCAGCGTTGCGAGCCTATCAAGGTGATCTGCTGGGGAGTGCGCACGCCGGCAACCACGTCCTCGCCTTGGGCATTGACCAGGAATTCACCGTTAAACAGGTCTTCGCCAGTGCTGGAGTCGCGCGAGAACGCCACGCCTGTGGCACTGTTGTTGCCCAGATTGCCAAACACCATGGCCTGCACGTTGACAGCCGTACCCCAGGATTCCGGAATATCGTAAAGTTCGCGGTAGGTTTTTGCGCGCTCGTTGTTCCAGCTTTCGAACACCGCGAACACGGAGCCCCAGAGCTGTTCCCAGGGGTCTGTGGGAAAGTCACGGCCCACACGGGCGCGAATCAGCGATTTGAAGCGCTGCACCATTTCCTTGAGGTCACCGGTGTCGAGGTCGGTGTCCAGTTTGACGCCACGCTCGGACTTGATCTTGTCGATGATGACTTCAAAGGGGTCATGGTCTTCTTTGGAAACCGGCTTGAGGCCCATGACAACATCGCCATACATTTGCACAAAGCGTCGGTAGGAATCCCAGGCGAAACGTTCGTTATTGGCTTTGCGCGCCAAGCCTTCTACCGCTTCATCGTTCAGGCCAAGGTTCAGAATGGTGTCCATCATGCCAGGCATGGAGGCACGCGAGCCGGAGCGCACGGACAACAAGAGGGGGTCATTGGGATCGCCAAATTTTTTCCCCATTTCACTTTCAACACTGGCAATGCCCTGTAAAACCTCGTTGAGGATAAGCGTGCGCAGCTTGTCGCGTCCGTCATTGGTGAAGATGGCGCAGGATTCGGTGTTGATGGTGAAACCTGCTGGCACAGTGATTCCCAAACGGCACATTTCGGCCAGATTGGCCCCTTTGCCGCCGAGCAGATTTTTCATGCTGGCATCGCCTTCGGTCTTGGTGGAACCAAAAACATAGACGAACTTGGTGGAAGATGACATGGATGGTGACTCCTTATTGTGGTGGTTTGTGATACTGCAAATTACATTTTGCCAAGGGAGTGTATCCTGTTCCTTGGTATCAAAATTTAGCTTAGTCTGCATCCTGGAACCGCTGCCGGATGGCTAGAACATCTTCCCAGGATTCAAGAAACGCCTGCACACAGTCTGGATCAAAATGCTTGCCAGACCCTTGCAGCAGAAGATCCACGGATGCTTCCAGTGTCCAGGCTTTTTTGTAGGGTCGTTCCGATGTCAGGGCATCGAAAACATCCGCTACCGCCACAATGCGACTGAAGATGGGGATAGCCTCTCCCTTGAGACCAAAGGGGTATCCGGTTCCATCATACTTTTCATGGTGTCCCCGGGCGATGGCTGCACCGGCTTGCAGTGTGCGCGACAAGCTGCCTTGTAGCAGTTCATAACCAAAAATGGCGTGTTGCTTCATTACTTCGAATTCTTCTGCGTCCAGGCGTCCAGGTTTGAGTAGTATCTTGTCTGGAATGCCTACTTTGCCAATGTCGTGCATCGGGGCAGCTTCCAGCAGCAAATCCTGCTCATCTTCGGGTAAATCAAGACGTTTGGCAATTAGTTGCGAATAGTGTGCCATGCGCAGGATATGCGCGCCGGTTTCGGGGTCGCGGTATTCTGCAGCCTTGCATAAACGCACCACGGTTTCACGCTCACGTTCCACGATTTCAGCAGTGGCTTTTTTTACTTCTCTTGCCAGCCACTCGGCTCGATCTGTCAACTTTTTGCGTGCATCGCTTAGATGGAGCATGTTTGTGGCCCGAGCCAGAAACTCAACCTTGTCTACCGGCTTGAGTAAATAGTCACTGCCACCCATGTCAAGAGCACGGTACCGCAGCGATTTTTGATCATTGGCCGTGATCATGAGTACAGGAACGACATCCAGACCAGGTAGTTCACGCAACATGCGTACAAATTCCAGGCCGTTGATGCCGGGCATCATGTAATCGGCAATCACCAGATCGGGTTCGTTGTGCACAGCCCATGCCAACGCATCGCGGGCATTGGAAAAAGCGTAAGACAGACAATCCAGTTTCTTTACCAGTGCGCAAAACAGAATTCGATTGAGTTCTGTGTCATCAACAATCAAGACTTTCTGGAGCACGGACTTCAACCCTTTACTGTATTGCCGCTATCTTATAGGACTTATGGCGCAGGTCGATAGCCCTTATGGAACGGGCGGGATAAGCTGCAACAAAGATAGCACTCTGGATGGCTGAATATCGACCAGGCAACGGGTATGGTCCAGCGGACATTCGCGCTCAAAGCATGGTGCACAAGTCAGTGCAGGTTGGTAACCTGGATCGTTTTTGAGCCATATTACCTGTGCTTGCGGGTTAAGCGGTGGTGTATGCAGCGGGCTGGAGGAGCCAAACAAGGCAATTTGAGGTACGCCAAATGCAGCTGCGACATGCATCAGGCCGGAGTCGTTACTGATCAACGACTTCGTGGCAGAGATGATGGCCATCGCCTGATCCAAAGAGGTGCGTCCTGCCAGGTTGGTGCATTGGCCAGGGCGTGCTGCGTTGACAATACGTGCAATCTCTGCACATGCCTGGGCATCCTTGTCCGACCCCAACAACAGTACCGGCAGCGATAATTGTCCCGCCAGAACGGCAAAATGGTGCGTTGGCCAGCGTTTGGCCGGACCATACTCCGCGCCAGGTGCAATAACGTAATAACCTTGGGGTTGTACACGCAGATTGCCCAATGTCGATGCAACGAGCGGAATGTTTGGCTGCAAGCGGGGGCGAACTTCGGCAGGCTCTAAAGGGCTCTCGCCAGCAAGCGCTGTATAGAAATCCACCATTTGCGGGGTGTGGTCAGGCAGGGGGTTAGGCAAACGTTGCGTCAGGAGCCAGCGCCGCGATTCTCCGAGATAACCGATCCTTTTTTTGATACCTGCCAACCAGGGCACCAACGCGCTTTTGAATGAATTGGGGCAAACATAGGCCGCATCGAAATGGCCGCGCAATCGGCGTGCCAGGTTGTACCGTTCACTCCATTGCAACTTGCCATGGACAAAAGGCAGTTCCAGCACTTCATCCACTTGTGGTACGCAACGGTATACGGGCGCAACCCAAGGCAGCGCAGCTACCGTCAAGACTTCGCCACGTGTATGCAGACGCCGCAACAGGGGCTCGGTCATCACCGCATCGCCAATCCACTGTGGCGCGATGATCAAGGAAGCTGTCATATTCTTGGAGTATGAGAGTCAGTGCGCGGAAAAGTGCTCACCGCTTTTTAGCTTGAATAGCGTACCGCAATACGGGCACTGGGCTTCACCGGTGTGGGCCACATCTAGATATACCTTGGGATGGGTGTTCCACGTCTGCATATTGACCAAGGGGCTGGGGCAGAATACGCCGCCCGCGCGGTTAAGGTCTTTGGCACGGATTTCGATCATGGTTTGACTCATAGGGATTTCTCTTATTTCTCTTTTTTAAACCTTGGTCAGCCAGTGGGCATAGTGGGGATTGCGACCATTGACGATATCAAAGAACGCATTCTGAATTTTTTCGGTAATGGGCCCACGGCTGCCGCTGCCAATCTCCAGACGATCAAGCTCGCGGATGGGTGTCACTTCCGCAGCGGTGCCAGTAAAGAACGCTTCATCGCTGATGTATACCTCATCACGGGTGATGCGTTTTTGCACCAACTCCAGTCCCAGATCCTTGCAGATGTGGAATATTGTGTTGCGGGTAATGCCATTCAATGCGCCTGCTGATAAATCCGGAGTGAAAACCACGCCGTTCTTGATGATGAACAGGTTTTCGCCAGCACCCTCGCTGACAAACCCGGAAGCATCCAGCAGCAAAGCCTCGTCGTAGCCATCATCGGTTGCTTCCATATTGGCCAGGATCGAGTTGGTGTAATTGCTCACCGCCTTGGCCTGTGTCATGGTGATATTGACATGGTGGCGGGTATAGCTTGAAGTCTTGACCCGAATGCCGCGCTTCATGCCGTCTTCACCCAAATAGGCACCCCAGGCCCAGGCGGCGACCATGAGGTGAATGGTGTTGCCTTTGGGGCTGACACCCAGTTTATTGTCACCAATCCAGGTAAGTGGTCGCAGATAACAGCTTTCCAGCTTGTTTTCTCGCACCACGGCTCTTTGCGCTTCATTCACCTGCTCCTGGGTGAACGGGATTTTCATGCGCAAGATTTTGGCGCTGTTGAATAAGCGCTCGGTGTGTTCTGTCAGCCGAAAAATGGCTGTTCCTCCGCTGGTGTTGTAGGCCCGAACGCCCTCAAATGCGCCACAACCGTAGTGCAGGGTATGGGTCAGGACATGGATTTTGGCGTCGCGCCAGTCCACCATCTGGCCATCCATCCAGATTTTTCCATCGCGGTCGGACAAGGGGGGGGATAAGGGGCTCATCGTGGGGTCCTTGGGAAGTCGTAGTCTGTTGCAGTCTATTGGAACCGCGCATTTTACGACCTCGCCCCGGCACGAAGCTGGATGATGTGCTATTTGTGCTGTCTGTACTGTCTGTACTATTGGCTGTAGAGCAGATCACCAATGTGGATGGGTTCCTGCACTTTAGGTGCTTCAATCAGTTCGACGATGGCAAAGCGCGGATAAATCGTCTTCAGCGCCGCAGTCGTCTGAAAACTCTTTTCCCGGCCCAGCCCCTGGTCGTTGATACCACGTACGTCGTTAGCACGCCAGATGTGTAAATTGAGCGTATCCCCCACCGACAGGCCGGATTCAGCGCCGGCATCAATGTGCAGTGTGCGCCCCTCTGATTTGATGACCCGCGCCATGAAGGGCAGGCAAGCCACGCGGTCTTCGGCCCAGCGTGCTATGTCTTCGATTTGTGCGCCCAGGACCTTGCCAACATCACTTTTATAAAAACCGGGGCTGCCAATCACCGAAGCATCGGAGAGCACCACATCGCCGACCGCCTCGCGGGCAAAGCTGCGCTTGTCGAGCAAGCCGCCCGTGGCGCCATCATGCAAAAAAACCTCGATTTCAATGCGGCGATTCAACTTACCCCAGGTTTTCTGGCTCAGGGCAAAATCCCGGTGCACCCCCGAGAGCACGTATTGGGCGCGGTGTTTGCGTGCCAGTACCGCAAATGGCGTTTCCGTTTCACCCTTGCCCATGAAGGGCTCGGGTGCACGGGCGGGAGATTCATAAGGAAAACTCAAACTATCAAAATCCACCAGCAAACGTTGGTGCTTGCGGATCATGCGGGCGGTTTCTCCGGCCGAGTAGTAGCGCAGGATTGCGCGTTCACCGGGCAGGAGATGTTCCGGGAATTCGAATGCAAAATTTGTAACAACGACCTTGTTGATGTAGCTGCGTTGGCAGCGCGCCACGCAGGAACCGGACGCCAGCACCGTGACGCGCACCGTGACGGTCAGTTCGTCGTTCTTGATCGATTCAGCAATCACCTGTGACTCACCCGTGCAGGCCGACGCCCGCACCTGGGCCGTTTCCAGGGCGGAACCGGCGCGAACCGTGGTTTGAGAATTCACGATGGCGCCTTGCGACTCGGCAGCGCGTGCCAAAGCACGTCGCATGGCGATTTCGCGTGCCTTGCCAACATCCCCATCACGAATCGGGGCGCTGCCTTCGACAATGACCTCCGCAGCCCCGCTGACCCTACTGACCGTTACCAGGGCAAGAAGCACCAGCATCAACAGCCAACGCATCAGCGTACCCATTGTGCCCATAGCGCCCATTGTTTATCACAGCCTAGTTGCTGAAATAACTTGCGCTGGGTGCGCTGCATCCGGGTGCAGTGCAACTGGATACCGGAGCCGCCATGGCGCAATGGCTATTGGGGGAAAAGCAATCGATAAATTGCTCCGAGATATTGAGTTCTACCGTAGCCTCAAAATTCCCATCGGATATGGAAACAATGCTGACAACCCGTGCGCCGCGCATATAGGCATCGACGTAGGTACGTATCGAATCGCTTTGGGTTGCAAATGCGGAAACCGCTGTGCCGCCCCAGATTCGAAAACCCTGAACTTGTTCGGCCAGATTGCGATAGGCATCGACTTGTGCAGCCCGCATGGCCATCAGTTTCTGCTGTGCCTGGTTATATTGCCCATACCCGGACATAGCTCCGTAACCAACCGCCGTCAATTTGGTCGGCGAAGCCACCACGGAGGGTTTTGGCAATGTTGAACAGTTGGAGACGAGAGAATTGCAGTAATACTCGTATGGACAGCCCGAAAGTAGAGCGGCACATGACAACGTACTGACAATAAGGGCTAAGCGAGAAAATATACCCATGGGAAACTCCTGGATTGATGTCTGCAATGATGCCAACATCCTGAAATATCAATCGTTCGAATTGACGCATTTTTGCCGCACAGTTCGCAGCGAAACGTCAACTCCGCCCTATACTGCGGCGGTTGATAAACAAGAGTTAAAAATTGTGAAGGGGATGATGTGGGCTTTCCTGTTTCAGACGTTTCTACGAGTGCAGACAATTCGCAAGAAGTGGTTGCTGCGGTGCTCACGCAGCGCAACCATGATCCACACGCGCTGGTGCAGATATTGCGCGAGGTACAGGACCATCTTGGCTGGCTGCCGCGCAAGGCCATTGTGCAGATTGCGCGTTCCTTGAAAATGCCGCTGGCCGATGTGGAAGGTGTGGTTGGCTTCTATCGCTTCTTTCACACCACTCCGGTGGGAGATTACCGGATTTTGTTCAGTGACAACATCACGGATCGCATGGCTGGCAGTGCAGCGCTGATGGCTGATTTGTGCGCACGTCTGAACCTTAAACCGGGTGAAGTGGACAAGGACAATCTGGTCAGCGTCGCGGCTACTTCCTGCATAGGTCTGTGCGACCAGGGGCCTTCGGTGCTTATCAACCATCGGTATGCAATACCTGCACTAAACGCCGAGAAAATTGCCACCATGTCCGAGTTGGTGCGTGCCCGCGTCCCCGTGGCCCAGTGGCCTACGGAGTGGTTTCGGATCCATGACAACATTCGTCGCCCCGATGTATTGCTGGGAACACCATTGGAATTGGGCAGTGCATTGCAGGCCGCATTGGCCCGTGGACCACACGGGGTGCTGGAGGAGATCAAGAAATCCAATCTGCGCGGCCGTGGTGGCGCCGGGTTTGCGACCGGGCTGAAGTGGGAGCTGTGCCGCAAGGCGGCAGGGCAAGAGCATATCGTGATTTGCAATGCGGACGAGGGCGAGCCCGGTACCTTCAAGGACCGCGTGCTGCTGAGCAGTTATGCCGATGCCGTGTTTGAAGGCATGACGCTGGCTGCCTGGGTATTGGGGGGGAATGCCAAGCGTGGTTTTCTCTATCTGCGTGGCGAGTACCGTTACTTGCTGGACGGCTTGCATGCCGTGCTGGAGCAACGCAGGCAAAAGGGCCTGCTTGGCAAGGCGATCCTGGGGCGTGCAGGATTTGATTTCGACATTGAAATTCATATCGGCGCCGGGGCCTATGTGTGCGGCGAGGAATCCGCATTGATCGAGTCCCTGGAAGGCAAGCGTGGCACGCCGCGCATTCGTCCGCCATTCCCGGTGGAACAGGGCTATCTGGGCCACCCCACCACGGTCAACAACGTGGAAACCTATTGTGCAGTCAACCACATTGTGTTGCACGGCGGAGAGTGGTGGGCTGGAATTGGTACGCGCAAATCGACAGGGACCAAGATTCACTCGATTTCAGGCGATTGTGAACGGCCTGGTTTGTATGAGTATCCTTTCGGCACCAGTGTGCGCACCATGCTTTCCGACTGTGGTGCCAAAGATACCCAGGCCGTGCAGGTAGGCGGACCATCCGGATTGTGCCTCTCGGCATTTGAATTCGGTCGCCGCATTGCTTTCGAGGACGTGCCCACCGCCGGTGCTTTCATGGTTTTTGACCGTTCACGTGACATGTTCGACGTTGCGCATTGTTTTGCACAATTTTTTGCCCATGAAAGCTGTGGTTTTTGTACACCATGCCGGGTGGGCTCTGCGCTGGTGGTCAAACGCATGGACAAACTGGTGGCGGGTTACGGTTCGCGCTATGACGTTGACGTGCTGTTTGAAATGGACAAGCTGATGCACCTTGCAACCCACTGCGGCTTGGGAGCAGCAGCATGCAATCCGTTGCGCGATACCATCGCCAAGTTCAGGCCGGCCTACGAGAGCAAACTAAAGTCACTTTACTTTGAACCGGGTTTTAGCCTGGACGATGAGCTTTCGATTGCGCGCCGTGTGACGGGTCGCGATGATGCGGCGGCGCATTTCCAGCACACAGAATGATCTGAAATGATTGGAGATTGAAATGTCAAAAAACATGGCGCGTTACGAGAACGAAACATTCAGTCTGGACGGTAACGAGGTCGAGTTCCAGCCGGGTGAAACGATTTTGCAGGCGGCAACGCGTGCGGGGCACTTCATCCCGCACCTGTGCTCCCAGCCTGGTTTCCATCCACATGGTTCGTGCCGGTTGTGTATCGTCAAGATCAATGGCCGACCGGGTTCCTCCTGCACCTTGAAGGCCGCCGCTGGCCAGGAAGTGGAAAGCGATATAGAGGAACTGAAACACCATCGACGGACGGTTTTGCGCTTGCTGTTTATCGAGGGCAATCACTTCTGCCCATCGTGCGAAAAGAGTGGAAATTGTCTGCTGCAGGCAACGGCTTACCAGTTGGAAATGCGTGGTCCCCGGTTCGAGGAGTTTTACCCCAACCGCATGGTCGATGCCAGCCATCCCGACATTTTGCTGGATTTCAACCGCTGCATCCTGTGCGGTTTGTGCGTGCAGGCAAGCCGGGATATTGACGGGAAAAATATTTTTGCCATCGGTGGGCATGGCATGAACACGCATCTGGTCATCAACAGCGAAACCGGCAAGCTGGGTGACACCGACATGGCGTTGACCGACAAAGCAGCCCAGGTGTGCCCGGTAGGCGTGATTCTGCCCAAGCGCGTCGGTTTCGCTGTGCCCATCGGCCAGCGTGTGTTTGACATCAAACCTTTAGCGGAAATGGTCGGGGAGCAGCCATCATGACAATAGCAGCCCCTCCTTTACATGCTGCGCGCAAGCTCAAGGTCGCAACGGTGTCCCTGGCTGGCTGCTTTGGTTGCCACATGTCCATACTCGATATTGACGAGCGCTTGTTTGATTTGATTGAATTGGTGGAATTTGATCGCTCGCCATTGACCGATATCAAGACCGTTGGAAAATGTGATATCGGTTTGATCGAAGGCGGTTTGTGTAATTCGGAGAATGTGGAAGTTTTGCGTGAGTTCAGGAAAAATTGCAAAACGCTGATTGCCGTAGGCGCTTGTGCCGTGAATGGGGGCTTGCCTGCGCAGCGCAACCACCATGACATCGGGGCCTTGCTTGTCAGCGTGTATTGCGTGCGGCATGGTTTGAGTTCGGCCAGCCGGATACCCAACGATCCCGAACTTCCACTGCCTCTGAACAAGGTGCATCCGCTTCACGAAGTCGTGCATGTCGATTATTTCTTGCCCGGCTGCCCGCCTTCAGCGGATGCGATCTGGAGTTTTCTCAACGATTTGATGGCCGGACGCACCCCGCATCTCGGCCACGGACTGGTGCACTATGACTAATCTGACTAATCTGGAAACAGCTGCGGATGCACGCGGTTTGCGCCGCGTGGCGATTGACCCCGTTTCCCGGGTTGAGGGGCACGGCAAGGTCACGATATTGCTTGACGAAAACAACCGCGTGCAACAGGTTCGCTTGCACATCGTTGAGTTTCGTGGTTTTGAAAAATTCATCGAAGGCCGCCCCTACTGGGAAATACCGGTCATGGTGCAGCGGCTGTGCGGTATTTGCCCGGTGTCGCACCACCTGGCGGCATCCAAGGCGTTTGACCATGTGGTAGGAGCAAAACCGATTACCGCCAGTGCGGACAGACTGCGCCGTCTGATGCATTACGGGCAGATGATGCAGTCGCATGCACTGCATTTTTTCCATCTCTCTTCGCCGGATTTGTTGTTCGGGTTTGACTCGGAGGTCGCCAAGCGCAACATCGTGGGCGTTGCCCTGGCGCATCCTGATATCGCCAGAAAAGGGGTACTGTTGCGCAAATTCGGCCAGGAGGTGATTCGTGTCACGGCCGGCAAGCGTGTGCATGGCACTGGTTCGGTGCCAGGTGGCGTCAACAAACACCTCAGCCGCGCCGACCACCACATTTTGCAACGCGATGTTGATCAGATGCTGGGTTGGGCACAGGAGGCGGTTGCGCTGGTCAAGGAACTGCATACGCAAAATCCGGCGCTCTACGACAACTTTGGCAGCTCCCCGGCCAACATGATGTCCATTGTGCGTCCCGACGGTGCGATGGATTTTTATGATGGCGTGCTGCGCGTGCGCGATGCCGATGGCCATATTCTGGTGGACAATTTTTCTGATCAGAATTATCTGGATTTGATCGAGGAAGAGGTCAAGCCCTGGAGTTACATGAAATTCCCCTACCTGCGCCAGCTGGGAAGCGCGCAGGGCTGGTATCGGGTGGGGCCGCTGGCGCGGGTGCAAAACTGCGATTTCATTCCCAGCCCGCTGGCGGAAGCTGCGCGCCAGGAGTTTATTGCCTGGGGCAAAGGGCGACCGATTCATTCCAGCCTGGCGTACCACTGGGCACGCATGATCGAGATGCTGCATTCTGTGGAGGTCATTGCCGAATTGTTGCGCGACCCCGCCTTGCAAAGCGGCGAGTTGATGGCCGGTGGCACGCGCCATACGACTGGTGTGGGCGTGATCGAAGCCCCCCGTGGCACCCTGATTCACCACTACGCGGTAGACAATAACGACTTGATCAGCATGTGCAATCTGATTGTTTCCACAACGCACAACAATCAGGCAATGAACGAGGCGGTACGTTCGGTGGCGCGGGATTATCTGGATGGCAAGGAGTTGACGGAAGGCTTGCTCAATCACATCGAGGTCGCCATTCGTGCCTATGATCCTTGCCTGTCATGCGCGACCCACGCACTGGGGCAGATGCCGCTGGATGTGTCCTTGTTGGGGCCAGACGGCGCGCTGTTGGACCGTGTGGTACGCTCAGAGTCCGGTGCCATGACCCGCAGCATGGGTATGGATGTGGAATGACTTGCCCACCTGTTCTGATCCTTGGCTGGGGCAACCCCAGCCGGGGCGATGATGCCCTGGGTCCCTTGTGTCTGGAGCAGCTGCGTGCGCGTGTGGGGGAATCCGGCGCGTTCGAGTTTGTGGAAGATTTTCAGCTGCAGGTTGAGCACGCACTTGATCTGGTGGGTCGCCAGCGTGTGCTGTTTGTGGATGCCAGCCTGAATTGCGCGGCACCGTTTGCCGTCAGCACCGTAGAGGCTACGCGCGATGCCAGCTATAGCACACACGCCTTATCACCCGCTGCGGTTCTGGACGTGTTCCAACGCCTTCAGTCCAGCCCGCCACCACCGTGCACCCAACTGGCCATACGCGGCGAGCGCTTTGAATTGGGAGAGGCGATGAGTGCGCAAGCCCAAACCAATCTGGCCCAGGCTGTTGATTGGGCCTGTGCCTGGCTGCAAGGTCAGACTTTCTGATCCGTTGTTGGTGGTTGTGGGGGCGGTTTCGGTCTGCATGGACGCGATGGCAGCGCATGTCTGAATACTATCAAATAGAGAGCTGTACCCGCACGTTCCATAAGCTCTACAGCCATATTTGGCATATAAGTGACAACGCGGAAAATTTTGACTTCCTTCTCCGATTCTTCTGCTAAAGTCCCCAAATATCGAAAACCAGAGGACGACCATGATGCAATCTACATTCAACCTATTCAAAGCACTGCTCTTCTCCTGCTTGCTGCTGATAGCCCCTTTCGCTCAAGCAGCCTTTACGATCAACAACGACGGAACGGTCACTGACCCCAGCACGGGCCTAACCTGGATGCGCTGCTCTATGGGTCAAACGTGGGACGGCAGCACCTGCACCGGCACGCTCAGCGAGTACACCTTTGATCAAGCCAACGCGCTAACCGGCACGGTGACATTTGCGGGTCAAAGCGATTGGCGCATGCCCAATATCCGTGAACTGCAAACCATCGTGGATCGCTCGGTTTACAGACCAGCAATTGACAGTGTGGTGTTTCCAAATACACCAAATTCGGTTTTTCGGTCTAGTTCTCCCGACGTTGACAACTCGGGTAATGTGTGGCTCGTCAATTTCGGCGACGGCAGTGCCGCCAACAACGGCTCAAGGCTAGTTAGATACGCGGTCCGGCTTGTGCGCGGTGGGCAGGCCTTCGCCCCTTTGTTGGGCATCACGCGCCCAACGAGCGATTACGTAGACAACGGCAATGGCACGGTGACGCATACGCCAACTTATCTGACGTGGATGCGCTGCGCTATGGGTCAGACTTGGACTGGCAGCACCTGCACTGGTAAGGCCAGCGAGTACACCTTCGACCAAGCCAATGCGCTCACTGGAGCCACGACGTTTGCTGGTCAGGGCGATTGGCGCTTGCCTTTGGAAGATGAGCTGCTGAGCCTGGTTGACTACAGCGTTGTTTATCCAGAGCCGAAGATAAACAGCGGTGTTTTCCCGGCAGCGCCACGTTCCCATTTTTGGTCGGTTTCTCCTTATGTCTACAGGTCTAATAGAGCGTGGATCGTTAGTTTCAATTATGGCTACGCAAACGAAGATGACCGCAGCTACAAGCTCTCTGTTCGGCTAGTACGCGGCGGATGCAATAAACAGCCACCAACTTCCATAGTGGGTGTGACGCTCAAGGGAACGGATGGCGACGAACGCTTCATCAACAGCAATGGCAGCGACACAATTGATGGAGCTGGGGGAGTGAATACTGTAGTTTACGGCTGCAAGCGTGCTAATTTCACCTTGCAGCAGACCACGACCGGGTGGGTGGTGTCTTCGATTTCCGATGGGTTTGACAAATTGAGTAATGTGCAGCGCCTGCAATTTGCTGACATGACATTGGCCCTGGATACCAGCGGCAATGCGGGACAGGCTTACCGCATCTACCAGGCAGCGTTCAACCGCACACCGGACAGTGGCGGACTGAAATACTGGATCGAGCAAATGGACAAGGGCATGGGGTTGCTGGAAGTGGCCGCACGGTTTGTGGACAGCGACGAGTTCAGAAGCCTGTACGGAACGAATCCGGCGAATGCCAGCTTCTTGACCAAGCTCTACAACAACGTGCTGCACCGTCAACCGGAGCAAAGCGGCTACGACTGGTGGCTGGACGAACTCAACTCCGGGCGGCGCAGCCAGACCAAGGCATTGGCAGACTTCTCGGAGTCGGATGAGAACAAGGCTGGCGTGTTACCTGCCATCCAAAACGGCATTGAGTTGCCGAATTGAGCCTTGCGTAGTAACCCCTGTAGGAGCGCCGGAAGGCGCGAATGCAGCTTTCGAGGCATTCGCGGCTTGGCACCGCTCCTACAGGAGAATACACGCTGTACGCCTTGCCAGATGTGCGGAGGCAGCTATCAAAATAACAGTATTCATACCAGCAGCCCAAACCATGCGGTAACATGCTGCCCATGTCCGACTTCCCACTTAAGGCGGGACAGCACGGCACTTTGTGGGGGTGGCGGGAGCCACGAAATCGCGTCTTCCAGCGCTCGATGACAAACTGGTCGGGCAAAACCAGCAGAAGAAAACGGCGCACTTGGGTGTTGACAGTGCCAAAAACCATACCAGCGTCGATTTCTGGGTGGATTTGTGACAGTTGCTCCGGGATACTTCCAGCCAAATTGCTCCTGATGCAATAGCTACTCCCGCTTGTACCATAAGGCTTACAGCCCGATTTGTCATGTAAAACACCCGAAAACGACCCGTTTTGATGCCTCATGGCGGTATCAGCATCGCCTTGACCCGTTTTGAAGGGCAAAATTCAAGGCAAATCTGGCTGTACGCCTTATGTACCAAGCGGGAGTAGCTATGTTTTTTGCATAGACAGCGCCACAGACGAATGCGCTCATTCAAACGCACTATGCGGCTTCCCACGGGAATCACATCCAGCCTGCACGGGAATGACAATGCCTTGCCTGTCCCGCCTTAAGTGGGAAGCCTTTTCCCTTTTTGCCCGGTGCCAGGCGGGAATGGTCTGTACATGAATAGCGCCGTTCAGCGCAAACCACCCATGACCGTCGGGTGTAGCAGGCGCAAACGCAGCTCCTTTTTCATGCGGGTATTGCGCATACGGCGCGATTCACGCATGAAGCTGAGTTGCATCGCTGGCATGGTTTCTGCGGCAACTTCGCGGGTGATGCGCGGGGGCCGGGGCAGACCATACAGATCAGCCGCCATATCGAAATAATCGCCCATTTTCAGTTGGCTATCGTCATTGACGTTGTAAACGCGCTGCGCTGCTCCGCGCCACAGTGCCAGCAGCGCAGCGCGCGCCAGATCGTCGGCGTGGATGTGGTTGGTGTAAACGTCGTCCTCGCTGCGCAAGACCGCCAGCCCCTTGAGCAGCCGTGTGCGTGGCGTGCCACCGTCCCGGTCAGCGGCATAGATGCCCGGAATGCGCAAGATGCTGATGCGCACGGCCAAACCCCGACCCCAGCGCCGCAAGCGCGTCTCCGCATCCGCACGGCGTTGCGCGCGTGCGGTTTCGGGATGGATGGCGCGGGTTTCGTCAACCCAATCGCCCGCGCAGTCACCGTAGACCCCACTGGTGGAGCCGTAAACAAGCGTTATAGGGGGTGTTATCGCATGTTTGCGCTGGCGCAGGGCACGTATCAGCGCCTGGGTGCGTGGGTCCTGGTGGCCTTCGGACGGCGGGGGCGCCAGATGCACCACGCGCGTGGCCAGCCCTGCGAGGCGGCGCAGGCTGGCGGCATCGTCCAGATTGCCCAGCAAAGGGGTAAGCCCTTGTGCGCGCAATTCGGCCCGGCGTGCGGGGCTGGAAGTCAACGCCAGCAAGCGCACGCGCCCCCGCATGCGTTGTGCCAGACGCAAGCCGACATCGCCACATCCGACGATTAGTACCCGCTCCCGGCGAAATCGGGCCGGTAAGGCGCCAAGTGGTGTCTGATTTGAAGGCAAAATTGCACCCCGTTCAAAAAGAGTTAAAAGCTTCAAGGATACCCAGAAGATGACATCTGCAGATTTTTCAGTATTGGTGCAACCCAGCGGACGCCGGTTTGAGGCAGCCCCAGGCGAGGCAATTCTCGCAGCCGGTATCCGCCAGGGCATTGGCTTGCCCTACGGATGCAAGGACGGTGCCTGTGGTTCGTGCAAATGCAAGCTGCTATCCGGCAGCGTGCAGCATGGGGCGCACCAGACCAAGGCGCTGAGTCCCGAAGAGGAGGCCAATGGCTACGTGCTAACCTGCTGTGCGTCGGCACAATCCGATCTGGTGCTGGATGCACCCCAGGTGGTGCCAGCCGATGCCTTGCCCGTCAAGAAAATGCCGGTACGGGTAAACGCAATGGTCCGAAAAACAGCGGACGTCATGGTATTGCAGCTGCAAGTGCCCGCCAACGATGGTTTTACCTACCGGGCCGGGCAATACGTTGAATTTATCCTGCGTGATGGCACCCGGCGCAGCTACTCCATGGCCAGTGCCCCGCACACGGGCCAAGGCCTGGAGTTCCACATCCGCCAGATGCCGGGTGGAAAATTCACCGACCATGTGTTTGGTGGCATGAAGGAAAAGGAAATCCTGCGTGTGGAAGGCCCCTATGGCAGCTTCTTCCTGCGTGAACAATCCAGCAAGCCCATCATCTTCCTGGCATCGGGAACCGGCATGGCACCCATCAAGGCCTTGATTGAGCACATGCAGCACAAGGCGATGGCGCGCCCTTGTGCCTTGTATTGGGGTGGGCGCCGCCCTGCCGATCTGTATCTGCACGACTGGATACAACAGCAGCTCGCCACGACCCCCTGGCTGCGCTATGTTCCGGTGGTGTCGGACGCAAGCGCCGAAGAGCATTGGGATGGCAGAACGGGTTTTGTGCACCACGCCGTGCTGGAGGATTTTGCCGATCTGAGTGGCCACCAGGTTTATGCGTGTGGTGCTCCAGTCGTTATTGATGCTGCACGCCGGGATTTTTGCGCCCAGGCGCAGTTGCCGCCAGAAGAATTCTTTGCCGATGCCTTCACCTCCGAGGCCGATAAGGTAGCAGGTTGATCGGCCATGAAGCCGTAGGCGATGTGGTATTCAGCGGGCGGGTGAACCCCAGCGGCAGTTCCACTCGATCTCCCCCTTGGACTTTGCATCCTCCTCGGGGGCACAGATGAGTTCTTCACCCTCTTTCCACCATGGGCGTCTTTCCCGAAGCGTTACGACTACCACGCCCTTTTCCCGAATTTGAACGGTGGATGCCAGGCTCGACTTGGACAATTCAGGTACATAACCGGCATCCTCGCCACTTTGTGGTAATCGACCCGTGCTTTTGTAGTACTTGGCTACAGCATTACGAGCTCCCGATCCTTCGTTCGCGGCGATCATGCGCTTTTTGTCATTCTCCAGCAATGGTTCGTCGGCGTTGAATAACCACGCAAACTGGTGGGTTGCGCCGATGGTTCCGATGCCAGCCACAAATAGAAGCAGCACAAGCGCAAGTCCACTGGTGCTCCAACGCCAGCGCCAGACACGCCCAGACAGTGCTACGCCGCCCCCATCAGAAGAACCCCAGGCGCGATACAGCCAGCCCAAAAAGTAGTGTATTCCCACCCAAAGGGCGAGCGCAAAGAATACGCCCTCGAAGAGCAGCAAGCGGTTGACTTCCATGCTCTCCAGATTGATTACGATAAAAAAAATCCAACCGAACGCGAGGTAAAAGATAAGTTCAAGAGGCCAAAAACCAAAGATGGCTGGGAAGATAAAAAGATAGGCAAGGAAAGCAAGCACATATACCGTCCACTTCAAGAACACTTTGAGTATTTGCAACACGCGCTGCAGTGGTCTTTCAGGAGTGGACGCTCCAACTAGCGGGGTATTCATGCACACCTACTTTTCATAGGAGGATTTCAACTTGAAAGTGGCACCGCGCTTTTCCCAGGCTCCGGGTGTCATCAGTTCGCGGGTACCGGAAATCATCAACAGAATAAGGTTGAAACACAAACCAAGCAGTAACACCAACGCAAGTGAACGTTTGAAATCGAGAGACGGCAGCTTCGGGAAATCTCGACGCAGAAAATTCCAAAGAAAGCGAACCAGCAACGCCACAAGCAAGATCAGTACGACGAAAAACGAAATCCCTGAAAGGCGCAGTTTTGCCATGTCCGACAGTGAGATTACCGGCATACCAGCCATAGCCACGTCAGCCAACCCGAAAAGGAGCAGAAAAAGGAAAGTTCGCATGAAAACGATGCTATCACGGCTCGAAGAGATAACGCACAAGCCGTAGATCACGCTGCGCCAGAACGCGGGCCAGGCTACCAGACAAGATGCCCATGGCAGCAATAGCCACCAGAAAACGCAGCATCAGTGCGATTCGCATCATGAACAAATGCTCCCGATTTAATAGCTATCCCCGCTTGTCAGACGTGCGGTAGTGGCCTATTTGAGGCAAATCAGCAGCAGAATCATCGGCACCGTACCGCTTGGTCAGGCGGGCATGGATTTCTTCCAGGGTGGGCAGATCCGTCTGCGGCCTGCCACCGTGGTAGCCCGGCAGGTGGGCGGCGCTTGGCCCGTTGGCAAGTTGCACGGTCTGGAAAATGGCCTGTGCCATCTGCTCGGGGCAAACAAGACGGGCATCTATCTTGTCGCGCAGGAAGTCCGCCCATTTGAACTCGGTGAATGGCACCGGGACTTTCTCGTAAGCGCCGGCCTTGCGCGCCAGGCCCGCCAGACTGCGGTACGGGTCATCAACCAGATCGATCAAATGCCTGGGGATTTGCGTAACTCTTTTTCCCTGACCATCAAACGGATGGCTAAGGTGCTGTCCCTCCAGCTTGGCAAAGAACTGCTGCATCGTCATCTCGTGCCGATCCGACATGTCCTTCACAACCTGAAAACAGCAGTCCCGGTACGGATTCGCTGCCGCCGGCTTGTCGCTTGCATCCCACTCCTCGGCCAACTTCACCAGGGCAAGCCCCATGTGGTGGTGATCGGTCAGGTACATGCGCCGATCCGGCCCCAGCACGGCGGGAATGGGGTGGCCCTTGAGATATTTCTGTAGCAAATCGGGCTTTTGGGCACGCCCGCGCAACTCCTGCATTTTCAGTTGCACCTCAAGGAAACCGACCGCGCATTGGGTGGGGCGCATCACATCAATGCTGGTCCAGTGCATTTTTGGCGCTGCGGTCTTTGCATCGTTCACCAGAGTCCCCTTGATAAAAGTGCCATGGTAATCGAAACACGCTTACATGGCTTGAAACTTGCGTGTGTTATTGTTGCCATCCTGGCAGATTGAGTTTTGCCACCTGTTTGCCTTGCCAAAAACCTAGATACGTCCAAATTATGTCCATTCACGCCGCACTCAACCACGTTACCCACTACCGTTACGACCGCCTGGTGAACCTGGGGCCGCAAGTGGTCCGCCTGCGCCCGGCGCCGCACTGCCGCAGCCGCATCATCTCGTATGCGCTGCACGTCGAGCCTGCCAAGGGATATTTTGTCAACTGGATGCAAGACCCGTTTGCCAACTTCCAAAGCCGTCTGGTTTTCCCGGAAAAAACGCAGGAATTCAAGATAACCGTCGATCTGGTGGTGGAAATGGCCGTCCATAACCCGTTTGACTTCTTCCTGGAGCCCAGTGCCGAAGAGTTCCCGTTCCAGTACGCCAAACTGCTGCAGGAAGAACTGGCGCCCTACCTCGTGGCCGGGGAACGCACGCCGCTGCTGGATACTTACCTGGCAAAAATCGACCGCAGCAAACGCCGCACCATCGACTTTCTGGTGGATGTGAACCGGATGCTGCACCAGGACATCAAGTACCTGATCCGCATGGAGCCTGGCGTGCAGGCACCCGAGGAAACGCTGCGCCTGCGCTCGGGCTCGTGCCGGGACTCGGGCTGGCTGCTGGTGCAATTGCTGCGCCATTGCGGGCTGGCGGCACGTTTTGTCTCGGGTTATCTGATCCAGCTCAAGCCCGATGTCAAGTCGCTCGACGGCCCCAGCGGAACGGACCATGACTTTACCGACTTGCATGCCTGGTGCGAGGTGTATCTGCCTGGCGCGGGCTGGATCGGTCTGGATGCCACCTCGGGCCTCTTGGCCGGTGAAGGGCATATCCCGCTGGCATGCACGCCCCAGCCCTCGGGCGCTGCGCCCATCGAAGGTGCGGTGGACGAGTGCGAGGTGCAATTCAGCCACAGCATGGCCGTCACACGCATCCATGAATCCCCGCGCGTGACCCTGCCATACACCGACTCCCAATGGGCCGACGTGATGGCGCTGGGCACAGCGGTGGACAAAGAGCTGATCGCCCATGACGTGCGCTTGACCATGGGGGGCGAGCCAACCTTTGTGGCCGTGGATGACCGCGACGCCGCCGAGTGGAACACCGACGCGCTGGGCCCCACCAAACGCAGTTTTGCCACGACACTGGTGCACAAGTTGCGCGAGGAATACGGCCAGGGCGGCTTTTTGCATTTTGGCCAGGGCAAGTGGTATCCCGGTGAACAATTGCCACGCTGGGCGCTGTCGGTTTACTGGCGCAGCGACAAAGAGCCCATCTGGTTGGACCCCGGTTTATTTGCCGATGAACGCCACCCGACGCACTACACGCCAGACGATGCGCAGCGCTTTATCCACGCGCTGGCCACACGGCTGGAGTTGACGAAGAACACCATCCTGCCTGCCTTTGAAGACGCCTGGTACTACATGTGGCGCGAGCGCCGCCTGCCGGTCAATGTAGACCCGTTCAACTCCCGGCTCGACGATGAAATGGAGCGCGCACGCCTGCGCCGCGTGTTCATGCACGGCCTGGACCAGCCAGTTGGCTATGCACTCCCCATACAACCCCGTGATCCCCTGGAGATGTCCATGCCCAGATGGCGTACCGGCCCCTGGTTTTTGCGTGATGAACGGCTTTACCTGATGCCCGGCGACTCGCCCATGGGCCTGCGTTTGCCACTGGACTCGCTGCCCTGGGTGAGCCAGACCGATTTTCCTTACCTGCTCGAGACCGATCCCAGCGTCCCGCGCACCCCATTGCCCGCCCACGCCGCACTGGTGGCGCGCTACCAGACCGCGCAAAAACCGCAGGGAATGCCCGAGCCCAGATTGCAATACGCCAATCCGGGCGCCAATTTGGGGCGCGTGCCTCAAAAACAGGAATCGGCGCACTGGATTACGCGCACCGCCTTGTGCGCGGAAGTGCGCGACCCGCGCCGCGCCAGCGGACCCAAGGCGGAAGGGCAGGGCAAAGCCTCCGGCATCCTGTACATCTTCATGCCGCCACTGGAGCGTCTGGAGGACTATCTGGACCTGCTGGCCGCCATCGAAGCCACGGCGCGGGAGACGAAACTCCAGCTGGTGCTCGAAGGCTACCCGCCACCGCGTGACCCACGCCTGAAAATGCTGCAAGTCACACCCGACCCCGGCGTGATCGAGGTCAACATCCATCCGGTCAACACCTGGGGTGAACTGGTCAGCAACACCGAGTTCTTGTACAAAGCCGCGTTCGAGTCACGCCTGTCTGCCGAGAAATTCATGCTCGATGGCCGGCACACCGGCACGGGCGGTGGCAACCATTTTGTGCTGGGCGGTGCCACACCCGCCGACAGCCCGTTCCTGCGCCGCCCCGAACTCCTGGCCAGCTTGCTGCTCTACTGGCACAACCACCCCAGCCTGAGTTATCTATTCAGCGGATTGTTTGTCGGCCCCACCAGCCAGGCGCCGCGTGTCGATGAGGCGCGCAACGACCAGTTGTACGAACTGGAAATTGCGCTGGCACAAATCCACAAGAGCCGGGCGATCTATGGCGCATCCATGCCACCCTGGATGGTGGATCGCACGCTGCGCAACATCCTGATCGATGTTACCGGCAACACGCACCGCAGCGAATTTTCCATCGACAAAATGTATTCACCCGACTCGGCCACCGGGCGGCTGGGGCTTTTGGAACTGCGCGGCTTTGAAATGCCCCCGCACCCGCGCATGAGCAGTGTGCAGCAGTTGCTGCTGCGCGCACTGGTAGCACGTTTCTGGCAAACACCGTTTCAGGCGAGCGCAACCCGCTGGGGCACCGAACTGCACGACCGTTTCATGCTGCCGACCTTCCTCCAGATGGATTTTGAGGACGTGCTGGCCGATCTTCGCCAAGCCGGTTACCCGTTTGAACCGGGCTGGTTTGCACCGCATCTGGAATTCCGTTTCCCCAAAGTTGGCAGCTTCGCGTTTGCAGGCATGGAAATGACGCTGCGCTGCGCCCTTGAGCCTTGGCACGTCATGGGCGAGGAGGGCGCTGCGGGCACCACGGCGCGTTACGTGGATTCGTCCGTCGAACGTATGGAAGTCCACGTCAAGGGCCTGAACGAAAGCCGTTACACCATCACCTGCAATGGCCAGCCCGTGCCGCTGCACACCACCGGCACCGTGGGCGAATACGTGGCCGGTGTGCGCTACAAGGCATGGAACCCGCCCAGCAGCCTGCACCCCGGCATTGGCGTGCAGGCCCCCTTGGTATTTGACATCGTCGATACCTGGATGCGGCGTTCTGTGGGGGGGTGCCAGTACCACGTGGCCCATCCTGGCGGGCGCAGCTATGACAGCTTTCCGGTCAATGCGTTTGAAGCCGAAAGCCGCCGCCTCACCCGCTTCATGGCCATGGGCCACACACCGGGAATGCTGGAGATTCCACCGGCCACCATCCACGTTGTCGGCAGCCGGGAGTTCCCGCTCACGCGCGACTTGCGGCGTGGCTGATCAAGCTCCCTGTGATTGTTAGCTTCAGGGTTGATGTGCTCTATATTTTATATCTGTATGCGCACATCCCATGCGCCATACAGCCTTATTGATGCACCAATACCTACATCGTCTCCACTAGGCAAGCGGGCCATCAACGTACAGTTGTCTGTTCAGTAATACTGGACCGAACGGGTGGCGTGCGATAAAAATTGCTTTATAACGCAATAATACATTTACTAAAATTGCTCTTTAGTGCAATATATAAGTATTAAATTTTGCGTCATGGTGCAAACGAATGAAATCAGATTTCTCGGAACTCAAGCTTCGCCAACTCGACACTGCGCTGTACCGCTGGCGCAGTGCCGACTTGCCGCCACGCCCGCAGTCAGGCTGGATCAAGGCGATCCGCGAGGGTCTTGGCATGGCCGCGACGCATCTTGCCTCAAAGCTGAGGGTCACCACGTCCACAGTGATCCGACTGGAAACTTCCGAAGTTGATGACACTGTCAGTCTGGCGACCCTGCGCCGTGCTGCCGAAGCCTTGGGCTGCGAACTGCAATACGCCTTGATACCGAAGCAGAGTTTGAGCGACACACTGGAGAATCGCGCCATGGCGTTGGCGCGCCGACAAATGGCGGCCATTAGCCACACCATGGCGCTGGAGGCGCAGTCAACCTCGCGCGAAGCGGTAGAGACGCAGACGCGCGCGTTGGCCGAGGAACTCCTCAAGGGTTCGCGCCGCGCTTTGTGGAAAGAAACCGGCATGGAAAAATCGTCCCGATGACCGTCCAACTCGACTATCCCACAGGTGCCACACCACTCGATGCTGACGAACTGGACTGCCTGATTCCCAGCCACATCACCACGCAGGGGGAGTTGAACGAGTGGGAGCAACTCAACATCGTTCAGGGTGAGAATTGGGCGCGCAAGCAGCGCAAGGAAATTCTCAACGAGACTTTTCTGCGCCAATTGCACCGAAAAATGTTCGGTGAAACCTGGAAGTGGGCGGGAGACTTTCGCAAGTCCGACAAGAATATTGGCGTCGATTGGCTCCACATTGGCATCGAGCTCAAAAAATTGCTCGACGACGTACGCTACCAGGTCGTGTACGGCACCTTTGCGGCAGACGAAATCGCCGTACGCTTCCATCATCGGCTGGTCGCTATCCATCTCTTTCCCAATGGCAATGGCCGCCATGCCCGGTTGATGGCCGATCTGCTGGTCGAACGGCTTGGACGGCCCCGCTTCAGTTGGGGTAGCCGTAGCTTGATTGATGCCAGCGAAACACGGCAGAACTACATCGCCGCCTTGAGAGCCGCCGACGCGCGTGACATCGCCCTCTTACTCGCCTTTGCCAGAAGCTGACCCCATGTCTGTTCAGTAATGCTGGGCCGTGTTGGCTCCAAGATCGGTATGCTCTATTTTTAAGAGCTGCACGCGCACATTCCATGAGCTCTACAGCCAAATTTGCGTATAGGCCACCCGGTTTGCGCATCCAGATGCAGCACCGGGTGAATACGCCAAATCAAACCCAAGGGGTATAAACAACGCCGTTTTCCATGACACCAGTAAGACTCGCAATATTTTCTGGACTGTCGGATATCTCCGCCAAAACCTGTCCTACTGTCTTGCTGTGTGAAGTTATTTGGCCAACGTAATAGTCTCTTCCTCCCGCATCAGGTTCCCGGTGCAATCCCCCCGTGCCAGAATGACCTGCTACACCTACCCCTGTCAGTTTAGTGAGTAAAGAGGTAGGTATGACGATCAACAATCAACCCGAGGCACAGATGCTTGAAATCACCAATTCTGTCGATTCAGGCGCATTGCAACGGATCTTCCCCCATAACCTTTGCCACATCTATCTAAATCAATGACTTAGCAATTTTGTAGCCACTAATTTTTCTTTAGAAAATTTATTTTTTCATTGGTAATTTTGCAGTTTTTTGACTATATTTGTAGTCACTATGTATATCGACGCTTCTACTGTTCGTAACGGCGAGAAATCATACACCGTTATCTTCTGCGTGAAAGCTTTCGCGATGGCGGAAAGGTCAAGCATCGCACCATTGCTAACCTAAGCAAGTGCTCTGAACAAGATATTGCAGCCATGCGCTTGGCCTTCAAACACAAGGATCAATTGAGCACGCTGTCTGCTCAACTTGACGGGCCTATTTCTGTCCCAAAGGTACCCCAGCTAGACACCCCATTGCTGAGGCAAAGACCGCTGTTGTCAGTGACATTGATTTGATGCACGTGCAACTGCATCAAGGGCAGTCCATTGGTGCGATCTGGCTACTCGCAGAACTTGCGCGTGAGTTGGGTATTACGAGCGCTTTGGGTTCAGAGCGTGCAGGTCGTCTTGCGTTGTGGCAGGTGTTGGCACGCGCAATAGACCAAGGCTCACGGCTGTCTGCGGTGCGCCTGGCACGCGTTCACGCATGCGGAATTTTGGATTTGCCACGTTTTGATGAAGACGATTTGTACCAAAACCTTGGTTGGCTCACCGAGCAACAGGAGTTCATTGAGAAAACGCTTTTACACACTCTCAAGCAAGCAACTACAGCGCACAGCATCACACACAGAGCGCACCTGAGCAGGTTACGAACAAGTCAGCACAACGTACATCAGATGGACTGTTTCTCTACGATGTCACCAGCAGTTATCTGGAGGGTTCATGTAACGAACTCGGAGCCTTTGGCTACAACCGGGACGGCAAGAAGGGCAAAAGCCAGATTGTCATTGGTTTACTGTGCGATGGCTACGGAGTGCCGCTGGGCATTGAGGTATTTTCTGGCAATACTCAAGACCCCAAGACAGTAAAAACCAGATCGACAAGCTCGCTGCGCGTTTTGGAGCCAAAGAGGTCACGCTGGTGGGTGATCGGGGCATGATCAAAAGCGAACAGATAGAGCTGCTTGCTAAAAAGGGGTATTCATACATTACGGCCATTACAAAACCTCAGATTGAGGGCTTGCTCAAGTCTGGTGTATTGCGGATGGACTTGTTTAAGGATGGCTTGGCCGAGGTCAGCGACGGAGTTGATCAGGTGCGCTACGTGCTGCGGCGCAACCCAGTGCGTCAGAGTGAATTGGCAGCTTCACATCAGAGCAAATTTGAGCGGTTGCAGGCACTTTTGGACAAAAGCAACCAGTACCTGGACGAGCATAAACGAGCCAAAACCAATTTGGCGCTGGCGCGAATTGAGAAAAAATGCAAAGAGCTGGGACTACAGGCGTGGGTCAGCGTGACGCTCAACGAGCGCATACTCAGTTTGAAAGAAGACGCACAGGCAAAATCAAAACACACCCAACTCGATGGCTGCTACGTGATAAAAACCGATGTAAAAGCCAAAAAAGCGAGCAAAGAAGTCGTGCACGCGCGCTACAAGGATCTGGCACATGGAGTGGGCGTTTCGCACCTCCAAGACTATGCTGGAAATGCGTCCGCTATACGTGCGGTTGGCTTCGCACACACGCGGACATGCCCTGGTAGTGATGTTGGCATATCGGTTGGTACAAGAGTTAGCTAAACGCTGGCGCAATTTAGATGTAACAGTGGCAGAGGGGGTTGCTCAATTGACCACGCTTTGTGTGCATGAGCTCAGTGTTAAGGGTGCTGAGAATCATCAGATCGTGCGCTGTGTCCCCACTCCCAATGATGCAATCCAGAAACTATTTGAACATGCCGGCATTGGATTGCCAAAATCACCAAACAAGGAAGTCAATGTGTCCACTAAAAGAAAATTGACCACTCAAAGAAAGTGAATTAAATCAATTAGTTGATGCAGTTTTGCTCGGTTGACTAGGGGGAAGATCCGTTGCAAGGAGCCCGAAGGGCGACTGAAAATGCGCCTGAATCGGCGCGGCCGTTGTCACCCAGCATAGATTCCGAAGTCGTGGCCGTTGCCAAACGTCGCAACATTACAAATACCGATAAACGCCGCATTGTGCTTGCCGCTGCCGCGTGCACCAAGCCTGGCGAAATCGGTGCACTGATGCGTCGCGAGGGCGTTTACTCCTCGTCGCTGGCCACATGGCGGCGCCAATATGCAGCCGGTGAATTGTCAGACGCTACGGTCACAAAACGTGGTCCCAAAGCAGACCCGGCTCGTGCTGAGCTCAAACAATTAGCGTTGGTGACGCATGAGCGCGACCGGCTGTTAGTGCAACTGCGCAATGCGCAGTTGGTTATTGACGTCCAAAAAAAAGTTGCCGCATTGCTCGATCAACTCACACCGCCGACCAGGTTCGCGAGTCCTTGATGGCCGGCGTCTACGAACTGGCACCAGCCCTGGGCACTAGTGCGGCTTGTACCGCCATGGGACTGTGGCGTGGTGCCATAGACCGACACGAGGCGCGTGCGCACCGTGCCGCCTTTGTGGGGCCACCGGTGGTGCCAAGACCAGCACGTCCACGCTCGCCCCTGGCCTTGAGTGAGATGGAACAAGCGTTGGTGTTGCAGGCTCTGTGCAGCGAGCGTTTTGTTGATACCGCTCCGGCGGAGGTGCACGCCACCTTGCTCGATGAGGGCGTCTACCTGGGCTCGGTGCGTACCATGTACCGTTTGCTGGCTGCCAACGCCAGCAGTGCCGAGCGCCGCAGCCAACGCAGCCACCCGGCCTATGCCAAGCCGGAACTGCTGGCCACCGCGCCCAACCAAGTCTGGTCGTGGGACATCACCAAACTCAAGGGGCCGGCCAAATGGACTTACTTTCACCTGTACGTCATCCTGGATATCTTCAGCCGATACGTTGTAGGCTGGATGATTGCACCGCGCGAGAGCGCTGAGCTGGCTCAGCAGCTCATTGCCGATACCGTGTCTCGTCACGATGTGATGCCCGGAAAACTCACGCTGCATGCTGATCGCGGAACCTCCATGCGCTCCAAGCCGGTGGCCAGTTTGTTGGTTGATCTGGATGTTGCAAAAAGCCACAGCCGTCCCTACACCTCGGATGACAACCCGTATTCGGAATCGCAGTTCAAGACCATGAAAAATCGCCCCGATTTCCCAGAGCGCTTTGGCAGCATCGAAGACGCCAGAAGCCATTGTCAAACCTTCTTTCCCTGGTACAACGACCAGCACCGCCATTCAGGGATCGGTTACATGACACCCCACAGCGTGCACTACGGGCAGGCACTGGCTATACGCGAGACGCGCCAAGCGACGCTCAACGCAGCATTTGACGCAACACCAAATCGCTTCAAGGGCGTGCGCCCAAGCCTAAAACCCATGCCAACAGCCGCGTGGATCAACCCACCACAGGAGGAAAAGAAAACCACTGAACCAACACAGCCCCGCACAGTAAATTTATGAAGCCAGGTGTAGCAAAGTCATTGACACGTTCCGGGTCACGATGAATTGATTCAAGGATGCATCATCTTGCGCTGCCATTTTTTTGGCAAACTGGTGCAGTGAATCGGGCAAACGAAGGGCAACTTTGCTCATGGTGTTTTCTCCAGCAGTTTCAAAAAATCGGCGGGTGTGCAAGTCGCCCGCTGGCCCCTGTGGATGATCCGTATCACCACTGCCCGGTTTCAACCCGGATGGCTACTTCGCAATCATCAAAGATGCGCAGCTTGGCGATTCTGACCCGCACGCCCAGAACGCCCGGCAATTGCATCAGGCGGTGCGCCAGTTTTCCAATCAGGCTCTCCAGCAGGTTGACGTGTTCGGCAGTGCATTCGTTGATGATGATCTGGCGCACCTTGCGGTAGTCCAGCACGTGGTGAATGTCGTCGTCGCGCGGCAGCAGGGGTTGTGGCCCTAAGGAGAGTTCGGCATCGACCTGAATCGGCTGGGGGCGGTCGATTTCTGAAGCCAGAATCCCTAAGCTGGCGTCAAAACGCAAGCCGGTGAGCGTCAGAATCTGGGTTCCCGTGGTGGGTGCGGGTCGCATGGGGGGATATAAGCTCACATCAAGGAAAAATCGCGCGCAAAACGCATCAGGTGCTGGCCGCCGTCCACCAGCAAGGTGGTGCCGGTGATGGATTGGTTTTGCAAGGCAAACAGCACGGCGGATGCAACGTCTTGTGCGGTGGAAGACCGCCCCAGGGGGGACATTTTGTGCAGCGCTGCAAATTTGGCATCGTCCAGCAGGTAGCTCGTCAGCGTCAGGCCCGGTGCGACCCCCACCACGCGCAAACGCGGGCTCAGGGCAATGGCCAGCATGGTGTTGGCGGCTTCCAGCGCGGCTTTGGAGAGCGTATAGCTGAAAAAATCCGGGTTCTGGTTCCACAGCTTCTGGTCCAGCAGGTTGACCACAACGCCGGTCGTTGGCGCCGGAACATCGGACTCCTGCGGGAAGCGTGCCTGCATGTGCTGGTACAGGGCTTGCGCCAGCAACACCGGCGCTGCGGTGTTGCTGCGCAGATGCTTCTCCAAAGCCGCAAAGCTGAATGTCGCCGGCGTGTCGTGTTCAAAGTTGGAAGCGCTGTTGACCAGGGCATCGACCCGGCACAATTGTTCCAGCACACGCGGCAATAATGCACGCACAGCGTCCTCGTTGGCCAGATCACAATGAAAAGCCGCTGCACCGCTTGTCAGACGTGCGCAGTCAGCTACTGTAGTAATAGCATCCTGCGCTGAGTCACGGTAATGTACCGCCACGCACCAGCCCGCAGCGGCCAGCGTCAGGGCAATTTCACGGCCCAATCGGCGGGCCGCGCCAGTCACCAGCACAACAGGGGCGGGATGCGGGGTGGACATTACTTCAATGCGCAGCAGCAGCAGAGGAGCCCAATCCGGTTTCGGAGCGGACTTGCTGTGCTTTGTACGCATCGCGCTCACGGGCCGCTTGCGGGCTGCGGTCCAGTAGCGAGAACAGCCATACGCCCACAAAACCAATGGTCATGGAAAAGAGCGCGGGCGAGGAGTAGGGAAACAAGGACGAACCCTTGGGGTTACCCAGGGTCGCTTCCCAGACCGAAGGCGAAACTACCGTCAGCGCGACCGAGGAGATCAGCCCCAGGAAGCCGCCGATGACTGCGCCCTTGGTCGTGCAGTCTTTCCACAGCACCGACATGAACAGCACCGGAAAATTGGCCGAAGCCGCGATGGCAAATGCCAGCGACACCATGAAGGCAATGTTCTGCTTTTCAAAGAGTATTCCCAGGGTAACGGCCACAATCCCTAAAGCCAGGGTGGTCAGACGCGACACCTTGAGCTCGGAGGCGCTGTCGCATTTGCCTTGTTTGATGACGGTGGCATAAATGTCGTGCGACACGGCCGAGGCGCCCGAGAGCGTCAGACCCGCAACCACGGCCAGGATGGTGGCAAAGGCCACGGCGGAGATAAAGCCGTAAAACACATTGCCGCCAACGGCTTTGGCCACCAGCACTGCCGCCATGTTGGCCGAGCCGCCACCGCCTTTGATGATGCCCTTGGCCGTATCCGCATATTCGGGATTGGTCAGCACCAGTGTGATGGCACCAAAGCCGATGATGAAGATCAGCATGTAAAAGTAACCGATCCAGGTCGTCGCCCAGAACACCGATTTGCGCGCCTGCTTGGCATCGGGCACGGTGAAAAAGCGCATCAGGATGTGCGGCAGTCCGGCGGTGCCGAACATCAGCGCCATGCCAAAGGAAATGGCCGAAATCGGGTCCTTGACAAAGCCTCCCGGCCCCATGATAGCCAGACCGATCTGGGCCGCTTCTTCGGCTTGTTTGCCTGAGTTGACAGCGATGTCGGTCTTCACGGCCACGGCCTTGGCAAACAGGGCTTCAAAGCTGAAACCATATTGCGCCATCACGGCTAAGGCCATGAAGGTCACGCCCGACAGCAACAGACAGGCCTTGATGATCTGCACCCAGGTGGTAGCGGTCATGCCGCCAAACAGCACGTAGATCATCATCAGCGCGCCCACAATCACCACCGCCATCCAGTAGTCCAGGCCAAACAGCAGTTTGATCAGGGAACCGGCACCCACCATCTGTGCAATCAGGTAAAACGCAACCACCACCAGCGTGCCGGATGCGGCAAATATGCGAATTGGACGTTGCTGAAAACGGTAGCCCGCCACGTCGGCGAAGGTGAACTTGCCCAGGTTGCGCAGCCGCTCGGCCATCAGGAAGGTAATCACCGGCCAGCCGACCAAAAAACCAATCGAGTAGATCAGGCCATCGTAGCCGGAAGCCATGACCGCTGCCGAAATGCCCAGGAAGGAGGCCGCCGACATGTAGTCGCCTGCAATAGCCAGCCCATTCTGAAAGCCGGTGATGCCGCCACCGCCGGTGTAAAAATCAGCAGCGGATTTGGTTCTGGCTGCAGCCCATTTGGTGATGAACAAGGTCAACACCACAAACGTGCCGAACATGCCGATGGCCACCCAGTTGGTGGCTTGTTTGTCCACCTGGCCCAGGTCGGCGCCAGCAGCGTGTGCCGCGCCGACTGCGACCATGGCCACCAGGGCCAACAGAGATGGCAAAATTTGCGAGGTCATTTGGCGGCCTCTTTCAGAATCTCGGCCGTCAGGCGGTCGAATTCGTCATTGGCGCGTCTTACATACAAGCCGGTAATGATGATGGTGAAAACGATGACACCCATGCCAATCGGTATCCCCAGCGTAGTTACTCCCGAACCGATGGGCTGTGCCAGAAACGGCTTGTTGAAAGCAATCAGCGCGATGTAGCCGTAGTACACCAGCATCATCAAGGCGGCTAAAAACCAGCCAAGGGAATTGCGTTTGCGGCGTAATTCGTGGTACTTGGGATTGGCCTCGATTCTGGCCACCATGGGATTAACCGCATCAACCATAATATAAATCTCCTCATTTTTGAATAAGTACCGTCAAAGTATCGCATGCCCGGCCTTTTGATGTACGAGAACGTCCATGCCCAGTGCTTTCAACTTTTCGGCGTCGCCCTTTGATTGCCTTACGCTGCAAGAACAGCGTCTGGTGCGCGATAGCATCGACATTGCCTACTTTCCCGAAGGTGCAGTGATTCTGGCTATTGGTACGGAGCCGACGCACCTGTTCATCGTCATCAAGGGCTATGTCCAGCAATTTGACGGCAACGAAGTTCTGGCCACCTATGGCCCGGAGGACTGTTTTGACGGGCGCGGCCTGGTTGCCGGCAAGGTCAGCAATAAATTTGTTGCGACAGAAGAAGTCGTGGCGTACCAACTGGCCAAACAGACGGTGAGCCACCTGATTGCCGAGAATGCGACGTTTGGCGCTTTGCTGTTTTCCGATTTGTCGAACAAATTATTGGCGCGCTCGCAGCGCCAAAGCCAGCACGAATTGCAGTCGCTGACCATGGCGCGGGTGGATGCGGCCTTGGTGCACCCGCCACAGTATGTTGATGCCCATACCAGTGTGCTGGATGTGGTCAGGACGTTTCAGCGCCTGCGCATCGGCACGGTGCTAGTCAACGATACCAACGATACGCAGAGCACTCCACCCGCATCCAGATTAGGTATTTTCACGGTCTCGGACCTGCAGCGTGCAATTCTGAGCGGCATACCGCTGGACCAACTGCCGGTTGGTAATCTGGCCAATTACGCGCTCATCACGGTGCGCCCCGGCGATCTCATTGGCGACGCGCTGGCTGCACTCATCAAGCACCGGGTACACCGGGTGCTGGTGGCCGAGGATGCACACGTCATCGGCGTGCTGGAAGCCCTCGATCTCTTTGGCTTTTTGGCCAACCAGTCTTACCAGATCAACGAGCAGATCGTGGCTGCCCAGGACATGGGTGCCCTCAAGGCTGCAGCCTTGCTCATCACGCGCCTGATCACGCTGTTGCACCGCAACGGTACCAAGGTGAATCTGATTGCGCGCCTGGTACAAGACCTCAATTTGCGTCTGTTCGAGCGCACCTGGCAATTGCTGGCACCGCCCGAGTTGCTGGCCAATAGCTGCCTGTTTGTCATGGGAAGCGAGGGCAGGGGAGAGCAGGTACTCAAAACCGACCAGGACAATGGCCTGGTGCTGCGCGACGGCTATGTGCCCAGTGTCGATCTGGCAGAGGTTTGCCAACAATTCTCAGCCGCCCTGAGCGATTTTGGCTATCCGCAATGCCCTGGCAACATCATGGTCAGCAACCCGCACTGGCGCCAGAGTGTTGCGAACTTCAGCCAGATGGTGCGGCTGTGGTCGGTGAATGCCAGCCCCGACAATCTGATGGAACTGGCCATCTTTCTGGATGCCCATCCGGTATGCGGTGATGTGGCACTGCTGGAGCAGGTGCGCGGTGCGGTCTTTGACCTCAGCACCGACAACGATGCCATGCTGGCGCGCTTTGCTGCCGCGATCAATTTCTTTGGCAGCAGCAGCGGCTGGTGGAACCGTTTTCTGGCGCTCACAGACAAGGGCAATGCGCAGCTGGATCTGAAAAAAGTGGGCACCTTCCCGCTGGTACACGGCATTCGCAGCCTGGCCCTGGCGCAGCGTCTGACGACGGTATCGACGGTTGGGCGTATTGAAGCACTCACGGCTACAGGAAAGCTTCCACCCAAACTCGGCGCCGATCTGCTCGACAGCCTGCACTTTTTCATGGAACTCAAGCTCAAGGTCGGCTTACAGGAACTGGCCACGGGGCACGCCGTATCCGGTGGCATCCAGCTTGACAAACTCAGCAGCCTGGACCGTGATCTGCTCAACGACACTTTGGGTGTAGTCAAACAGTTCAAAGTGCTGCTGAACCAGCGCTTTCACCTGGACAATCTGTGATGGCGTCCGGCTTGTTTTTGGCCCTGCAACGGCGCTGGATGCTACGCCAGTTGCGCGATGCGCGGTTTCGCTTCATGTGGGAACCACCGCCTGTCGAAGAATGGGTGGCGCTGGATTGCGAGGCCACGGGTTTGAACGTCAAGACCGATGACATCATTGCCATTGGCGCCGTGCGCATCCGTGGCAACTGCGTCATGACCAGCGAGCGCCTGGAGTTGCTGGTGCGTCCCGATAAAAAACGCATCTCACCCGAGAGTGTGCGCGTGCACCGTTTGCGCGAGCAGGACGTGGCGCAAGGCATCAGCGCGCAGGATGCCGTTTTGCAATTGCTGCATTTCATCGGCAGCCGTCCCCTGGTGGGCTACTACCTGGAGTTCGATGTGGCGCTGATCAACCGTGTGCTCACGCCGCTGCTGGGCTGTGGCCTGCCGCACGCGCAAATCGAGGTCTCGGGCTTGTACTACGACTACAAATACCAGCAACTGCCGCCGCATGCGCGCGACAGCCGGGCGATTGACCTGCGCTTTAACAGCCTGCTGGCCGATCTGCACCTGCCACTGTGGCCCGCACACGATGCCCTGAACGATGCGGTGATGGCCGCGCTGGCTTTTCTGAAACTGCGCCAGCTCAGAAAACCTTCTACGTAGGCGCCAGCCGCGCCCGCTCAGGCAATAGCAAGCATGCGCCCGACTTCGGGATAGCGGGCGTGCAAGGCATCTTTCCCTGCTTTGGCTCGGCTACGCCAACCGGGGCCACGCGCCAGCAAATCATCCCACGCACCTTGCAGCGATTCTGGTTCGCTGCTACCAAGGTAATCAATCAAGGTTGCCGCTTGCAGCAAGTCTTTATTCGCCTTCTCCGGTTGCCTGCTGTCGAGTCGCTCCCGATACAAAATAAGTTTGGCCAAGGCGTAACGCTCCGGGCGCGGCACATTCACAACGATTGGCCCGCTTGCGGCAATCAGTACCGACACGATGGGGTCTTGCATGGAAAATTCCATGAACTTCAAGGGTTGCAGTGTGAGGTTGAGTTGGGGAATGTACACCGGCTCATCCCCCCGACGGTGGATGCACGTCAGAAAATCCAGATCAAAGTCAGGCTCATCTTCCTTTACATAGCGCGTACCAGCATTCACGGGAAGAAAGCCCATCTTTAGCGAATCAATGGCCGCGTGTGCGTCGATTGTGAAGTCGTTGTTGATCGCCAGGGAAATATTTCTCCCTGGATGTGCAAAATCCAGATCGACTGTAGTTTCACCACCTTTCCAGAGCACGCCAAAGCGGTTTTGGTACGACAGATAGGCATGGGTTCCGACCAGCACCCCGCCGGCCCGAAAGAGTCCGTGGTCTGCCAGTCGGGCCAACACCCGCGCATGCTTGGGCGTGACGCTGTAGCAACCATAAACGCTAGCAGCCTCACACATGGTGCCCAGGTGACTTCTGGCTTGTTTTGCCGATGGATTGTGGCGCTCGGATAGCAAGAGCTGCGTCGAATCGTCATCCGGGCCAACATAAATCTGCTGTGGTTGACCATCGGGCATCTTGTACTGGTAATACCAATACTGGAGCCCCTTGATTTTTTTGCTGACAAACCCGCCAGGCAAGTCAGCAATGGAGCGTTGCAGATCGCGCTGGCGCGCAGCCTGAGCCAGGGCTGCATACGCAGTCTGTGCGGCAGCAGATTGCTCTATAAACATCGCCAAAGTTATACTCCAAAAGATATTTATGGAGTATAACTATGTAACTGTAGCGTGTCCCTCCGGCAGTACACCCAGACGCACCATTCAGCGCGACCTCAAAGAACGCTTTGCCTACTTGCCGCTGATCAAATCCGCAACTGCCTGATACTATTGTTTTCCATTCGCACCGAGGAGAACAGCATGACCGCCATGGCCACTATCACCACCTACCAGGACTTTTACCGCCGCTCGATTGAGGACAGGGATGCTTTCTGGGCCGAAGAGGCCAAGCGCATCGACTGGCATACGCCGCCACGACAGATTTGTGATTACAGCCACCCACCCTTTGCACGCTGGTTCGTCGGTGGCACGACCAATCTGTGCCACAACGCGGTGGATCGCCACCTGAAAGACCGTGCAAACCAGGCGGCGCTGATTGCAGTTTCAACGGAAACCAACTCCGAGCGGGTGTATACCTTTGGCGAATTGCATGCCGAGGTGCAGCGTATGGCGGCCGTGCTGCAGGAGTTGGGTGTTCAGCAAGGCGACAGGGTGCTGATTTACATGCCCATGGTCGCCGAGGCGGCTTTTGCCATGCTGGCCTGCGCCCGCATTGGCGCCATCCATTCGGTGGTGTTTGGCGGTTTTGCTTCGGGTTCGCTGGCCTCGCGCATCGACGATGCCCAGCCCAAGGTGGTTGTCAGTGCCGATGCCGGTTCCCGCAACGGCAAGGTGGTGCCCTACAAGCCCTTGCTGGATGAGGCAATTGTGCAATCGCAGCACAAACCCGATGCCGTATTGCTGGTGGATCGCCAGCTGGCGGCCATGTCTTTGGTGAGCGGGCGCGACCATCTGTGGGCGACGCTGCGGGAAAAACATCTGCATACCACCGTGCCCTGCGTCTGGGTCGATGCCACCCATCCGAGCTACACCCTGTACACCAGCGGCACCACCGGCAAGCCCAAAGGTGTGCAGCGCGACACCGGCGGCTATGCCGTGGCACTGGCGGCCAGCATGCAGCACATCTACTGCGGCAAGGCGGGTGAAACCTACTTCTCGACCAGCGACATTGGCTGGGTCGTGGGCCACAGCTACATCATCTACGGTCCCTTGATCGCGGGCATGGCTACCATCCTGTACGAGGGGCTGCCCATCCGGCCTGACGGTGGCATCTGGTGGAGTCTGGTGGAAAAATACAAGGTCACGGTGATGTTCAGCGCGCCCACCGCCGTGCGCGTACTCAAGAAACAGGACCCGGCCTTTTTGTCCCTCTACGACCTCTCCAGTCTGCGTGCACTGTTCCTGGCGGGTGAACCGCTGGACGAACCGACAGCGCAATGGATCAGTGCAGGTTTGAACAAACCCGTCATCGACAACTACTGGCAGACCGAAACCGGCTGGCCGATTTTGAGTATTGCCAATGGCGTGGAGAAGGCGGCTAGCAAATTCGGTAGCCCTGGTGTGGCTATGTATGGCTACAACGTCAAGTTGCTGGACGAGAACACGGGAGAAGAATTGCAACAGGCCAATCAAAAAGGCGTGGTCGCCATCGAAGGGCCGCTGCCGCCGGGCTGCATGCAGACCATCTGGCGCGATGACCAGCGTTTTGTCAACACCTACTGGAACAGCATCCCCGGCAAACTGGTCTACAGCACCTTTGACTGGGGCGTGCGTGATGCCGATGGCTACTATTTCATCCTGGGCCGCACCGACGACGTGATCAACGTTGCCGGGCACCGGCTGGGCACGCGCGAGATCGAGGAAAGCATCTCCAGCCACCCCAATATCTCGGAAGTAGCCGTGGTCGGCATGGCCGATGCGCTCAAGGGCCAGGTGGCCATTGCCTTTGCCGTGGTCAAGGACGCCAGCGCGTTGCAAAATGATGCCGCACGCGCGCAACTGGAGGCCGAAGTCATGAAAGTGGTGGACCAGCGCATCGGCGCCGTGGGTCGCCCGGCACGGGTACATTTTGTGTCAACCTTGCCCAAAACCCGCAGCGGCAAACTGCTGCGCCGCGCCATCCAGGCCGTGTGCGAAGGCCGCGACACGGGCGACCTGACCACGATGGAAGACCCGGCAGCCCTGCAGCAGATCCGCGAGCTGATTACATGATTACATGCAAAATATGCCAGTAGTCAAACGGGCTGATGCCCAATCACCGGAGAATCTTGTTGGCAGCGCACTACACCCACCTCGGCTGGCTGGTCTCACCCTACTCGGCCCCGATCCGCTACCGCCTCGTCCGGCGGAACTACAGTGAGTGGATTGAGGGGCTGCCAACAGCTAAATAAAATATAGGCAAATGTACACAAACGTACTATCATTCATACATGAAACTCAGCGTATGGGCCGAACTGCAAGGTATCAGCTACAGAACTGCATGGCGCATGTGGAAGGCCAAGACACTGCCTGTTCCTGCGTACCAGCTAGCCACCGGCACGGTGGTTGTGGATGCCAAGCCCCAAGCCAATGGCGTAGCACTTTATGCCAGAGTTTCCAGTGGCGACCAAAAAAACGACCTTGACCGTCAGTTAGCACGCCTGACGGAATATGCCGTTGCCAACAAAATGATCATCGTTGATGCGGTCAAGGAAGTCGGCTCCGGCCTGAATGGACACCGCAAGGGCATGATGCGACTCCTGTCCAGCACTACAGCACAAACCATCCTGGTCGAGCACCGGGATCGACTCATGCGTTTCGGTTTTGAATACGTTGAATCGGCGCTGGCGGCACAAGGTCGCAAAGTGCTTGTTGTGGAATCCGAGGAAGTGACCGACGACATTGTGCGCGACCTGCACGAAGTGATTGTTTCGATGTGCGCCAGACTGTACGGCAAGCGTTCAGCCAAGAACCGGGCCAGAAGGCGCTCAATGCTATGCAGGAGGCATCGCATGGTGAGCGCCCCATCTTTACCTACCAAACACGACCTGTGCTCGATGCTGCGCAGGTTTTGGCGCTTGATGCTTATGCAGAACTGACGGTTGCGCAGAGCGCAGCCTGTTTGCCGCTATGCAGGCCGGTGGCGCAGTCAATGACCTCAAACGCGAATTTCTGCCTGAGTTCGACATAACTGCACGCCAGTTCAACGCGATGCGCATAGGACTTGAAGGCAAGATCGACTCAATCAAGGAACGTCGCCCCGAACTGATTGCCGAAACCGGGAAGCGTATCCGTAAAGCTGCCAAGGTTGTCGCAAAATTGGAGAAAATGCGCCCGGCTCCAACAAGTTGCACCAGAAGAAACGGCGGTTGACGGCGTTGCAAGACCGGCTTGGGCGCTGAAATCCAATCAGGAAACCGGAATCGTGCGTCTGTGCTTGGCAGCAAGAAACTGTTTCATGCGCAGTTCGACCTTCAAGCCAATGGTTATGCCGATCATGACGAATGGAAGGCTGACTGGCAGCGGGAGCGGTCGAGCCAGTTCTTTGTCCTGGGCAGTCAGGATGAAACGGCAGGATGCCAAGGCTGTCAGGCAACACTAGCGCAAGATGGCACGCTGAATTTGCAACTGCGCTTGCCCAATGCAATGACGACGAGCGGCAAGTATCTGAATATCACCGGCATTCGCTTCGCCTAGGACATGAGCAAATCATTGCAGCGCTGGGCACCAGTCAGCGTATTCACACGCAAACCAAGGACGGCAAGCCAAGCGTCAAACGGATCGGGACGGCGCTGAGTTACCGCTTCGTGCGCGACGATAAAGGTTGGCGTATCTTCGTCAGTGTCGAAGCAAGGCCAGTCAAGCAGGTATCCCGGCAAGAACTTGGGGCCATTGGCGTTGATGTCAATGCCGACCATCTGGCTGTGTCGGAAATGGATCGTTTCGGTAACCTGATTGGCGCACGGCGAATTGATCTGGTTACCTACGGCAAGACACAAGACCAAGCCAAAGCGCTCATTGGGGATGCTGCGGTAGCCCTTGCAGCCCAGGCACAGGCTGCGGGCAAGCCAATTGTTCTGGAGACGCTGAACTTCCAGAAGAAAAAGGCCGAACTGGAAACCACGAATCCAAAGCAGGCCCGCATGATTTCGTCCTTTGCTTGTAACAAGATAGCTTCAAGCATCAAAGCGGCGGCATTTCGCGCTGGCATCGAAGTCATCGAAGTGAATCCGGCGTATACGTCGGTAATCGGGGCGGTCAATTTCGCCCAGGCAAAGGCATTTCAGTACAGCAGGGCGCGGCTTACGCCATCCCCCGTCGCGGATTGGGATTGTCCGAACGTCCGACCGTGCCTGAGGCCCTCGTGCCAACACGCAACGGCGGCCATGTCACCTTCGCCCTACCTGCAAGGAATCGGGCCAAGCTGTGGGTCGTTCTGGTCGAAGGTCAGGACAAGTCTCAAAGCGGCGCATGTAGCGCATTTCCGGTGTGGGGCGCATAAAACCGCCCGCCACCTCTCCGCTCGCAAGTCCGGGAGTGTGTCCTATCTGGAATTCCACGGCGCGATCCCGTGGCGCGAATCGTTCCCAAAACTGTTCGGGGAACGTCTGGCCGGATGTCCCATTTTAGCGATGGAACATTTGTCTATGGTTTTAGGAACGGTTTGATGGCATGCTATCGTTAATATAGCTGCTTCCGCAGTAACCATAAGGGCTACTGCCAGATTTTCTATTCAAAATAGCCGGCATGGGCAGTGCCATGAGGGGTTGGCAAGTGCAAAATGGCCACCCCAGGGGATACGAGAGGGGTGTTTTTGAAGCCAAAATGGGCTGTAACCCCCGTGGAACGTGCGGGGACAGCTATTAACTTTGTAGTAAATCTTGTCTGAGTGCACCCTGCTGCTGCAACCACTGCGCCACCAGCTCCGGGTCGTGCAGGGTGCGCAGGGCGTCGTAGGCGGCTTGCGCTTGCGGGTAGCGCCTTCGCATGAAGTTGAGCCACTGCTTGAGGCGCCCGGCCTGCTGGCGCTTCTCCAGCCGGGCCACCACCAAGAGCCAGAAGGCACCCATCAGCGGCAACACATCGCTCCAGGGCAGCACCGGATCGGTGTTGGCATCACCCTGACGCTGACTCTGGCGGATAGCCAGGGCCAGTCCTGGGTCGCTGACCATGCCCCGGCCCAGCATCAGGTGCTCGCAGCCAGACGCCTGGCGGCAGCGGCGGGCGTCGTCCACCGTCCAGATTTCACCATTGGCCACCACCGGGATGCCCACGCCCAGGCGGATGTCGTTGATGCGCTCCCAGTAAGCCGGTGGGCGGTAGGCGTCGGCTTTCGTGCGGGCATGCACCACCAGCTCTTCGGCGCCGCCATCGGCTATGGCCTGGGCGCACTCCACGGCGCGCAAGTCGTCGTTGAACCCTAAGCGCATCTTGGCAGACACGGGCATGTCCGCTGGCACGGCACGGCGCACGGCTGACACGATGCGATTGAGTTGCTCAGGATTTTGCAGCAGTGCCGCGCCGCCGCCATGGCGGTTCACCAGTTTGGCCGGGCAGCCAAAGTTCAGGTCAATGCCATGCGGACCCAGAGCGGCCAGGCGTGCGGCGTTCTCGGCCATGCTCACCGGGTCCGAGCCCAGCAGCTGCGCGCGCACCGGAACGCCAGCTGGCGTGCGTCCGCCATTCAGCAGCTCGGGCATGGTGCGCAAGAAGCTGCGCTCGCTCAAGAGCGTATGGGTGACGCGGATGAATTCGGTCACGCAACGGTCCACCCCGCCCACGCGGGTCAGGATGTCACGCAGCACACAGTCAAGCAGCCCTTCCATCGGGGCCAGATAGATTCGGGCAGACATGCAAAATGGGAAAAAGTAAATGGTTGAGGAAGAATATGCCGCATTGTCCCTTTGGCGCAGCAGCGATGTGTTCAAGAAAAATTGAAGATAATGAACCATATTTTCCCCTCCTTGTTGATTGAGGTACTTTATGGGCATGCTTCTTTCCAGAATGTTTTTGTGGCAAAAGCTCACGGTGCTGCTGGTTCTGGGCCTCATCATGTTTGCCGTTCCCATGGGGCTGTTGATGCGGTCAATGTCCTTGTCCATCAGCACGACCGAGCGCGAACACGATGGTGTGGCTCCTGCGGCTCGCGCGCTGGACCTTATGGTGATCATGCAAAGGCACCGGGGTATCAGCAATGTCTGGCTCAATGGTAACGCCGAGGTGGCATCCCAACGCGAGTCTCTGGCGGCTGAAGTTGACAAACAACTGGAGGCGCTGACCCCGGTTGCCATGGCAGTGCACCATATCCAGCCCCAATGGAAAGAATTGCAAGCCCAATGGCCCGATCTCAAGAATGCCGTGGCCAGCAAAAATCTGGTTGCGGCTGCGGCTTTTGAAAAACACAGTGAACTGATTGCCAGTGTCATTGATACCGCGCAGGATCTGGCGGACGACTTTGGTTTGACACTGGACCCGGATGCCAACGGCTACTTCCTGCAAAATGCCTGGGTTGTTTTTATGCCCGACCTTGCCGAGAGTCTGGCACAGTTGCGTGGCAAGGGCAGTGGCCTGCTGGCGGCCAGGTCGGTCTCCGAGGCCGACAAGGCGGGGCTGATTTTGCTGGAACGGCAAGCCAACCGGGTACTGGACGCGGTCGAAAAACAATTCAACAAGGCCATTGAAGCCGACCCCAGCCTCAAGACCGAAATCGGTGACGGCTTGCAGCAACTCAAGACGGCGTCGGCCAAATCGATTCAACTGGCGCGCTTGCACATCATTGATGCCAAGGCATTGAATTATTCTGCAACCGAATATTTTTCCCAGATCAGCGTGGCACTGGAGGCGCATGGCAAGTTTTCCAGGGTTGCGCAAGAGGCTCTGGATCGGGTGCTGGCGCAGCGGATTGCCGCAGCCAAGAGCGACCGCCTGCAAATTATTGTCGGTACGGGCATCCTGCTGGTGCTGATTCTGGTTCTGGGCGTATTTATTGTGCGTTCCATCACCCGTCCTTTGGCCCAGGCGGTGAGCGTTGCCGGATTTGTCGCGCAGGGCAAACTGGATACACCCATTGAAGTGCAAGGCCATGATGAACCTGCGCGGCTCCTGTCGGCGCTCAAGGCCATGCAGACGGTGTTGACCGGGTTTCAGACGGCACAGGCCAGCATGGCCCGCGAGCACCAGCAGGGGCGCATTTCGGTGGCCATGGATGCGGGCAACTTGCCGGGCACCTATGGTGATCTGGCGCGCGGTGTTAATGACATGGTGAAAGCACACATCGCCATCAATCGTAATGCCATCAACCTCATGGACCACTACGCCAATGGCGCGCTTGACCAGGAAATGCCGGTATTGCCCGGCGAGCAAAAACGTGTTACCGAGGTGGTGAATGCAGCGCGTACCAGACTCATGGCCGCGCGCGACACCTCGGTGGCCAACGAGCGGGTGGTGCAGGCGCTCAACAAGGCCAGCACCAATATCATGATTGCCGATGCCAGCCACACCATCATTTTCATGAACGACACCGTGGCCAGCTTGATGCAGCAAAGCCAGTCCGAAATCCGCCACAGCCTGCCGGCATTCGATGCACACAATCTGGTTGGCAGCAATATGGACATGTTCCACAAAAACCCGTCACACCAGCGTAGCCTGCTGGACGCGCTGCACAGCACGCACCGCACGCAGATCGCCCTGGGTTCGCTGCACTTTGGCCTGGCGGCAAGTCCCATCCTGGATGGCAACGGCCAACGCCTGGGTACCGTGCTGGAGTGGGTTGACCGCACTGCAGAAGTACGCATAGAACAGGAAGTGGGTATGGTGGTCAGCGCCGCAGCGCAAGGTGACTTCAGCCGTCGCCTGGACCCCAACGGCAAGGTCGGATTTTTTGCCGGGCTCACCACCAATATGAACCAGTTGCTCGACACCAGCGCAAAAGGGTTGAACGACATCGCCGACCTTATGGATGCCTTTGCCCGTGGCGACCTGAACCAACGTATTGAGAACGACTACCAGGGGATGTTCGCCAAGGTCAAGGAAAGAGCCAATGCTACTTCGGAAAATCTGACCCGTGTTCTTGCCGAGGTGCGCGATGCGGCTAACGCACTCACCAGCGTAGCCAGTCAGGTCAGCGCTACCGCGCAGTCTCTGAGTCAGGCTGCCAGCGAGCAGGCTGCCACTGTGGAGCAAAGTTCGGCGCAGATTCAGCACATGAGTGCATCCATAGGGCAGAACAGCGAAAACGCCAAAGTCACCGATGGTATGGCCACCAAGACCAGCAAGGAAGCAGCGGACGGCGGAAGTGCCGTGACCCGGACGGTATCGGCCATGAAATTGATCGCCACCAAGATTGGAATTGTCAATGACATTGCCTACCAGACCAATTTGCTGGCCCTCAATGCAGCTATCGAGGCCGCGCGGGCTGGCGAACACGGCAAAGGGTTTGCCGTGGTGGCCGCCGAGGTGCGCAAGCTCGCCGAGCGCAGCCAGCAGGCCGCCAGGGAAATTGGCGATCTTGCCACCAGCAGTGTCAGCACCGCCGAGCGTGCGGGCAGTCTGCTCGATGCAATTGTTCCCAGCATCCAGAAAACCAGCAGTCTGGTGCAGGAGATTGCCTTAGCCAGTGCCGAGCAAAGTGAGTCGGTGACGCAAATTAGCAGCGCCATGGCGCAACTGTCCCAGGCCACCCAGCAAAATGCTGCCGCCTCGGAAGAACTCGCAGCCACCAGTGAGGAGCTTTCCAGCCAGGCCTCGCAGTTGCAAAAAAGCGTGGCATTCTTCAATACCGGGAACACCGGGGGCGTACAGGCAGCGCGCGATGATGCCATCCTGCCCGAGGCCAGATTGGCCACACGCCGCACGTCCTCGCCCCGACTGCCGGTGGCCAAAGAGCGCCGCGTCATGGCCGGGGGAAACTTCAAGCCTTACTAGACAAAGCACAGACCTTGGCTATTTGGGTTGCTTTGGCCCTTTGGCCCTTTGGCCTATTGGGCATGGGGAAATGCAAGGCTGGTGATAATTCACCCCCCACCAACCCCGAAAGAAAGCACCCCATGCCCAATACCATCGAAAAAGTGATTTACCAGGCCCACGCCACATCCACCGGCGGACGTGACGGCACCACCCGCACGTCAGACGGCTTGCTGGACCTCAAGCTGGCCGTCCCCAAGGAAATGGGCGGTGCGGGCGGCGGCATCAATCCCGAGCAGTTGTTTGCCGCCGGATACAGCGCCTGCTTCATCGGTGCCATGAAATTTGTCGCCGGTACGCAAAAAATTGCCTTGCCTGCCGACACGCGCATTGATGCTACCGTGGGCATTGGCCAGATACCGGCTGGTTTTGGCATTGAAGTGCAAATGCGCATCCACGTTCCCGGCATGGAACGCGCCGCCGCCGAAGCCCTGGTGGCCAAGGCCCACGCCGTCTGCCCGTACTCCAACGCCACGCGGGGCAATATCGATATCACGCTCACGGTTGTTGATGCCGTTTGAAAACGGGCTGCCGTAGAAATATCGCTATAATGCGCCCCCTTGCTGGAGTCGGTATACCCGTGTCTGGCAGGAAGGGTTACCGCCACCTTTTTCTTGGCGAGGTGAGGCTGGTGGCTTGTGCCCTGGCTGTTTTTTTATAGTATCGGAGTGTCCTTTCATGGCACGCGTATGTGAAGTCACGGGCAAAGGCCCCATGGTCGGGAACAATGTTTCCCACGCCAATAACAAAACCAAACGCCGGTTCCTGCCGAACCTGCAATACCGCCGTTTCTGGGTTGAATCTGAAAATCGCTGGATTCGTTTGCGCATCAGCAATGCGGGTTTGCGCCTGATCGATAAAAATGGAATTGATTCGGTACTTGCTGACCTGCGTGCGCGCGGCCAAGCCTGAAATAGTGCTAAACAGATACAAAAAGGACATTCAAAATGGCAACCAAAGGCGGACGCGAAAAAATCAAGCTTGAATCAACGGCGGGCACCGGGCATTTCTACACCACGACCAAAAACAAGAAAACCATGCCCGAGAAGATGCTGATCAAGAAATTTGATCCCAAGGCACGTAAGCACGTGGACTACAAGGAAATGAAGCTGCGGTAATGCGTTCTTCACATGTACTTGAACTATAAAAACCCGACTGGCTCGGGTTTTTTTATATCCCATGCAAACCACCGAACCCACTGAAACTACTGAAATTTCTCCGGGCCTGGTTATTCAAGGTATCACGCCACCCTTGGCATTGTCGGATTTCAAGCTGATTGCCCTGGACATGGATTCGACACTCATCAACATTGAGTGTGTGGATGAAATTGCTGATGCCGCAGGGCGCAAGGCTGAAGTTGCCGCCATTACCGAGGCCGCCATGCGCGGAGAGATTACCGACTACAAGGAAAGCCTGCGCCAGCGTGTAGCACTCCTCAAAGGCGTAAGCATGGCACACATGGAAGAGGTCTACACCCGGCGTTTGCGTCTGAATCCGGGGGCACAGGAGCTGGTAACCGCTTGCAAAAAGGCCGGGCTCAGGATACTGCTGGTGTCCGGCGGGTTTACCTTCTTTACCGACCGCATCCGTGCGCGCCTGGGCATCGATTTTGTGCGCTCCAACGTGCTGGAACTGGAAAGCAGTGGCCCCAACTGTGGCACCTTGACCGGGCGGCTGGTCGATCAGGCCTGGGGGGACATTTGCGATGGCGCTGAAAAACGCCGAACCCTGCTGGAAGTGGCGTCCTTGCTGGGAATTTCGACAGCACAAACCATTGCCATGGGCGACGGCGCCAACGATTTACCCATGATGGGCGCTGCAGGTCTTTGCGTTGCCTACCATGCCAAACCAACGGTGCGCGCACGCGCGCACGTGGCCATCCATACCGGCGGTCTGGACCGGCTGCTGGAGGTGTTGCACACATGATCAACCTGCCCAACATGTCCAACATGCCCAGCCTATCGGATGCGCGGGGACTGGGAAAGCTGCTGGTTGATACCACCGTTGGCATGACCGATGCGTTGGAGCGCGTGCATAAAAATATGCTTGCACCCGCTCCGGTTGATCTGATCTACGACACGATCCGCAGCATCACCCGCACGGTGGGGGAGGGCGTGGATACGGTTCTGGCGCAGTTGCCGCAGCGCCTGGAGACGGTCGGATCATCCGCCGAACGTGAGGCCGTGCTTTCCGTCCTCAACGGGCTGCTGGGTGATCGTTTGCGTGCCAGTGATAACCCGCTATTTTTGCCTATGCATCTGCGACGCGCGGGAAAGCCTTTGACGCTGACGCGCACAGCCCTGGCCACGGCAATTCCCCAGGCCAGCACCCGTCTGGTCGTTCTGGTACACGGCCATTGCATGAGCGATGTGCAGTGGCTGCGCAATGGGCACAACCACGGTGCAGCCATTGCCGCACGGCATGGCTACACGGATGTGTATCTGCGGTATTGCTCGGGCTTGCATATTTCGGACAACGGACGCAATTTTTCCGATCTGCTCGAAACACTGCTCGCCCAGTGGCCCACACCCGTACAGGAGTTGGTTCTGCTGGGGTACAGCATGGGCGGCCTGGTGGTGCGCAGCGCCTGCCATTACGCGCAACAGGCCGGACACGAATGGCCACGCCGCCTGCGCACACTGGTCACAATTGGCACCCCGCACCATGGCTCCCACCTGGAGCGGGCCAACAACTGGCTGGGCGAAATACTGGGCGTGCATCCCTACACCGCAGTCTATGCCGAGCTGGCAAAATTTCGCAGTGAAGGCGCTACCGATCTGGGCTACGGCAATCTGCTGGATGAAGATTGGCAGGGAAAAGACCGCTTCGCCGTGCAACCGGACCCACGCCGCATCGTACCCCTGCCAGACCAGGTTGCGTGTTATGCCATTGGCGGTGCCATTGCCCCGGACGCAAGTGATCCCGATGGCAAGATTCTGGGCGATGGGGTTGTCCTATTACAAAGCGCGCTGGGGCAGCACAAAGACCCGGCCAGGTGCGTGGGATTTTCGCCAGAACACCGCAAGACGGTCTATGGTGTGCATCATCTGGACCTGCTCGATAGCCAGAAAGTCGGCGCTGCCCTGCTGCAGTGGCTACAGCCCAGGGATATTAGTTCCAACTATTTACCTACAGGCGTGCCATGTCCGAACCCAAGCTGAACCATGTTTCCTGTCCTGATGGTGGCACTGGTCACCGTATGGCATATTGGGACTGGGGTTCGGAAAGCGCATCTCACGTCGTACTGTGTGTGCATGGTCTGACGCGCCAGGGGCGTGATTTTGACGTGTTGGCACAGGCCCTGGTCTCGCACCCAGGTACGAAAATTCGGGTCATTTGCCCGGATGTGGTGGGGCGTGGCCAAAGTGACTGGCTGGCAGACCCCAATGGCTACCAAGTGCCCAACTATGCGATGGACATGCTGGAATTGCTGAAAAATTTGCAAGTCAGTGGTGTCCAGAGAGTCGATTGGGTTGGCACCAGCATGGGGGGACTGATTGGCATGACGGTATGCGGGCAAACCCAAATTCCATTGCCAGTGCCAGTCCACCGTTTGGTGCTCAATGATGTAGGGCCGGTGATTGAATGGCCTGCCATCGTGCGTATTGGAACCTACCTGGATCGCATCCCGCAATTCGAGTCCTTGCAGCAGGCTGCGGACGCCCTGTGGACCACTTCCAGCACTTTCGGGCCGCATACCGCGCAGCAGTGGCTGGAGTTGTCACGCCACATGGTCAAACCCGTTTTGGGCGCTGCGGGTACCATCACCTTGCATTACGATCCGGGCATCGCGGTGCCGTTCGCCGCCATGACGCCAGAGCTTGTCGAAAGAGAACTAGGTGCCGCTGCGTTATGGGGTCTGTACGATGCCATTCGCGCGCAGGTTTTGCTGCTGCGCGGTGCCCAGTCCGATTTGTTGTCGCCTGAAACCGCACGGCTGATGGCGCAGCGTGGTCCCAGGGCACGTCTGGTGGAGTTTGCCGGGGTTGGTCACGCACCGACATTGATTGCGCCTGACCAGGTACAAGCGGTGGTGGATTTCTTGCTGAAGAACTGATTTCTGGAACGATTGCCACAGCATGAAGAGCCTGTCAGCCGACCATACGGACGTGTCGCAAGTACCTGTGCTTGCCGCAACGGCGCATAGCTTGCCCGAACAAGCCGATGCGCTGGCGCGCGCACGTGCCTTTGCAGAACCGTTGCTGGCGAATGCTTGTCTGGACACGGGCGAAAACATATTAGCCCACGCCGACGCGGTGGCGGATATTTTGCGCTCCATTGGCGGTTCGCAAACGATGCAGGCAGCCAGTTATCTGGTATATGCCTGCGACCATTTGAACAAGCCGCACGAGGTGATTGCCAAAGCCTTTGGTGACAACTTTGCCGATCTGGCGCTGGAAACCACCAAATTGATGCGCGTGCAACGCATGTCACGCCTGGCGCAACGTGCTGCCAGCCAGAGTAGCAGCAACGCACCCAACCCCCATGGCGCAAACGGCTGCTACGCAAACCGAGAGTGTGCGCAAGATGCTGCTGGCATTTTCACGCGATCTGCGTGTTGTCATGTTGCGTCTGGCTTCGCGTTTGCAAACGCTGCGCCACTACGCCGCGACCCGGCAGCCACCGCCGCCTGGACTGGCCAGCGAAGCCCTGCACGTCTTTGCCCCCTTGGCTAATCGCTTAGGGATTTGGGAAATCAAGTGGGAACTGGAAGACCTCTCTTTTCGCTTTCTGGAGCCGCAAACGTACCATCAGATTGCGCGTTTGCTGGATGAAAAGCGTGTCGAGCGTGAAACGCAAGTCGAAGCCTTGCGTCATCAGCTGGCCGAGGACCTGGCGCACCAGGGTATTGCGGCCACCGTACAGGGCCGCCCCAAGCACATCTACAGCATCGTCAAGAAAATGCGCGGCAAATCGCTTGGATTTGCGCAGGTCTATGACATACAGGCACTGCGCATCGTGGTGCCCAGCGTTCCGGACTGTTATGCCGCATTGAGCTGGGTGCACAGCCATTTTGTGCCGATCACCGCCGAGTTTGATGACTACATTGCCAGACCCAAGACCAATGGCTACCAATCGTTGCACACGGTGGTGCGCGACGAATCGGGAAAACCCATCGAAGTGCAACTGCGCACGCAGGAAATGCACGAACACGCCGAAAACGGCATTGCCGCGCACTGGGCGTATAAGGAAGCTGGCGTCAAGGGGTACGCAGGTGTCTCGGCCAGCGGAACTTACGATGCCAAGATTGCCGTGTTGCGCCAGTTGTTGGCCTGGAAGCGCGATTTATCGGACGCACAATCCCAGACTTTGGGTGCCGGGTTCTTCGAAGACAACATTTATGTGTTGACTCCGGATGCCGCCATTGTGGAATTGCCCCAGGGAGCAACACCCATAGATTTTGCGTACAGTGTGCACACCGATCTTGGTCACCGTTGCCGTGGCGCCCGGGTAGACGGCATTATGGCGACTCTCAGCACCCCGCTCAAGAATGGGCAGACCGTTGAGATAACAACCGCCAAGGAAGGTGGCCCCTCGCGTGACTGGCTCAACCCGGATCTGGGTTTTCTGGTCAGCCACCGTGCACGTGCCAAGGTGCGTGCCTGGTTTAATGCCCAGGCCTTGGGAGAAACCGTTGCCAAAGGCCGTGAGGCGGTCGAAAAGCTTTTGCAACGTCTGGGTAAAACTGCTGTCCGGCTCGATGACCTTGCGGTGCAATTGGGTTTCAATTCCGCTGACGGCTTGTTTGAAGTCGTTGGCAAGGATGAATTGTCCTTGCGCAACATTGAGGTCGTGCTGCGTCCCCCAGAACCGGTCGCGCCAGCGGACGAACTTTTGTTGCTCAAGAAGCCCAGTACACCCACTCACGCAGCCAAAGGTGGTGTGTTGGTGGTGGGTGTGGATTCATTGATGACGCAATTGGCACGTTGCTGCAAACCGGTACCTCCCGATGTTATTTGTGGTTTTGTCACGCGCGGTCGCGGTGTGAGCGTGCATCGGGCGGATTGCTCCAACCTGCGCAATATGGTGGCGCTTGGCGCCGACCGCCTGATCGAGGTGCAGTGGGGTAGCGCCAGCGTTGCAACAGGCTGCGTGTATCCGGTGGATGTTGCGGTGGAGGCCAATGACAGGCAGGGCTTGCTGCGCGACATTTCCGAGGTATTCACCAAGGAAAAGATGAATGTGATCGGGGTTCAAACGCAGTCGGTACGCGGCACTGCCTGGATGACTTTTACGGTTGAGGTCGGTGATGCTGCACGTCTGAACAAGGTATTAGGTACTTTGGCTGAACTTGCCGGTGTACGCATGGCACGCAGGCGCTAAAAAACCGATGCAAACGGATACTTTTCATGCGCACCGCCTGGGCCTGACCGGTGGCATTGGCAGCGGTAAAAGTACCGCTGCCGGGATGCTGGCACGTCTAGGGGCTGTGGTGATTGATGCGGATGCTATCTCGCGCGCAATAACCGCCTCTGGCGGGATCGCAATCCACCCGATTCAGTCTGCATTCGGAGACGGCGTGTTGACTGCGAACCGTGCACTTGATCGGGAAAAAATGCGTCGCCTCATTTTCTCCGAACCCGCAGCCAAGGCCCGGTTGGAGGCCATTGTGCATCCATTGGTAGGGCAAGCCATTGCACAGCAGGAACAACAGGCACAAGCGGCTAAGGTGCGATGCATGGTGTTTGATATCCCGTTGCTGGTAGAGTCGGGGCGCTGGCGCCAGATGCTGGACCGTATTTTGGTCATTGATTGTGAGGAAGAGACCCAGATTGCGCGTGTCACTGCTCGCAGTGGCATGGCAGCGGCAGATGTGCAAAAAATCATGGCAACACAGGCTTCACGCCCCCGGCGTTTGGCTGCTGCGGACCTGATAGTATTCAATGATGGCATTTCCATTGAAGATTTAGCACAGCGGATGCAAGAAATTGGCACCGAGTTCGGGCTATGATTCGGTAAACGGATAATTTTTCAGCGTGATCCTATACGAATACCCCTTCAACGAGCGCATTCGCACCTATTTGCGTCTCGAACACCTGTTTCTGCGGCTATCTGAGCTGATGTTTCGCTCTACCCCTTTGGACCACCACTTTGCCATTGCCACTATTTTTGAGGTAATGGATGTGGGGGCGCGTGCGGATCTGAAGTCGGATGTGCTCAAAGACCTGGACAAACAAAAACAGACCCTCAACTCCTACCGAGGCAATCCGGCAATTGCTGAATCGGTGCTGGACAAGATCGTCGCACGGCTAGAAAACTGCTTCGCCACACTCAATGGCCAGCCTGGCAAGGCTGGTCAGACCTTGACCGAAAATGACTGGCTTATGAGTATTCGCAGTCGGGTCAGTATTCCCGGAGGAACATGCGCCTTCGACTTGCCCGCCTACTTTGCCTGGCAACACCATGATACGTCTTCGCGTCAGGCTGATTTGCAACACTGGGTCGCATCGCTGACCCCATTGGCCGAGTCTATTCATCTGCTGCTCAAATTGCTACGCGATTCAGGCTCTCCCCAGAAGGTGATGGCCGTTGGCGGGCAGTTTCAGCAAAACTTGCCGCAGGGTCGCAGCTTTCAGTTGCTGCGCATGGCACTGAAAGACGATGTCAATCTGATCCCCGAAATCAGTGGCAACCGTTTGATGGTTTCGATCCGCTTGATGCGTCATGAGGCCGATGACCACCTGCACCCCTGTAGCGATGATGCGGCCTTCGAGTTAACCCTTTGCTCCTGAGAAATTGCACCAAATTGAAGCATAAGCCGTGCCGCACCTTTTTTGTGCGTGATGCAGTTGACTGTATTGACTGTAATTGGTGCATCCATTGCATGCAAGACTTTGCTTTGTCTATCTTTTGTTGGCATACCTTCGAAAAGTGCGGATTCTCAAGGCAAAATAGCGGGCTTTGTTGATACTGCTTGCAGCACTGGCACAAAAACTGCTTGCAAACTCGGCAAAATTTCTCAACTGTGCATGTTTTTGAAATAGGAGTATTTGATGGCCAAGACCGTTGCTGACGTGATGAAGATGGTGAAGGACAACGAAGTCAAGTTTGTGGACTTCCGTTTCACCGACACCCGTGGCAAAGAGCAGCATGTCACCGTGCCTGTGTCGCATTTTGACGAGGATAAATTCACATCGGGCCATGCGTTTGACGGTTCGTCCGTGGCAGGTTGGAAGGGCATTGAGGCCTCTGACATGCAGCTGATGCCTGACCCCAACACAGCCAACATTGATCCGTTTTTTGAGGAAACCACGTTGTTCATGAGCTGCGACGTGGTTGAACCCAGCGACGGCAAGGCTTGTGACCGGGATCCCCGCTCCATTGCCAAGCGCGCCGAGTCCTACCTCAAGGCATCGGGCATTGGTGATGCGGCATTTTTCGGCCCCGAGCCAGAATTCTTCATCTTTGACGATGTACGCTGGAATACCGATATGTCGGGCACCTTCTTCAAGATTGATGAGTTGGAAGCGCCCTGGAATTCCGGCAAGAAGATGGAAGGTGGCAACAAGGGCCATCGTCCTTCCGTCAAGGGCGGTTACTTCCCCGTGCCGCCGGTTGACAGCACCCAGGATATGCGCGCCGAAATGACGCTGATCCTCGAATCCCTGGGTATTCCGGTCGAAGTATTCCACCACGAAGTTGCCGGCGCTGGCCAGAATGAAATTGGCACCAGGTTCAGCACCCTGGTGCAGCGTGCCGACTGGACCCAGATTCTCAAATATGTAGTGCAAAATGTGGCCCATGCCTAGCAAAAACTGCCACATTCATGCCCAAACCCATCGTGGGCGATAATGGTTCGGGCATGCACGCACCAGTCGATCTGGAAGGATGGCAAGAATCTCTTTGCCGGTGACGGTTATGCCGGTCTTTCCGACTTTGCCCTGTACTACATCGGTGGCATCATCAAGCATGCCCGCGCCTTGAATGCCATTACCAACCCTGGCACCAACAGTTACAAGCGTCTGGTTCCAGGCTTTGAAGCGCCGGTCAAATTGGCCTACTCGGCCAAAAACCGTTCGGCTTCGATTCGCATTCCGTTTGTTGCCAACCCCAAGGGCCGTCGCATTGAAGCACGTTTCCCCGATCCTCTGATGAATCCCTACCTGGGCTTTGCCGCGCTGATGATGGCTGGTCTGGATGGGGTGGAAAACAAGATCCATCCAGGCGAAGCTGCCACCAAGGATCTGTACCATTTGCCACCAGAAGAAAACGCGTTGATTCCCACGGTTTGCCACAGCCTGGATCAGGCCCTGGATTGCCTCAATGCCGACCGCGCCTTCTTCTTGACCAAGGGCGGTGTCTTTACCGACACCATGCTGGATGCGTACGTCGAGCTCAAGATGGCTGAAGTCACGCGTTTGCGCATGGCCACGCACCCGATTGAGGTTCGACATGTACTATTCGCTTTGATGCCATTGGTTCAGCGCGCAGACTTGGCATTGGCGTGCCACGCTGAAAGACGGCTCCGGCCGTCTTTTTCATTTCTCGCGCGTTTTGACGCATACTTGCGGACTCTCGTGCATGGATGCCTGAAAACAGTATGAAAATTTGTCCTGAAAATTGTCTTTGTGATACCTTTGATTGTTACTTTCCTGGCGACCAACAGCAGTTGGGCGCAGGGCGCATTTACCGCTGTGGTAACGAGTACACCAATACGGTTTCAGAAGCTCAGGCCAAGGATTGCAAACTTGTTTCTGGCGGCAACGTCACGGTGGTGCCTGCCTTTCGTCCCCCTGCGCGCACTGCGTCCTCTGCCCAGCCGGGTGCGCGTGGACCCATCGGAGCAGCGTTCAGGGATGCCGATTCACGCTACATCCTGGAGTCCGAATTAAAAAAGCTGAAGCGCGGCAAGCCGAACTGCTCAGAGAATATAACAATGGTGAGCCAGAAAAATGGCACACGAGACTCGCAACCACCAAAAGTACCTGGATCGCGTTGCCTAACTCAAGGCTAACATCAGTCGCAATGAGAGCGATATTGCCGGCATCCGGCGTGAACTTGAACGCCTTGGACAGTCTTCCTCGCCCTCACCAGGGAATACAGCGAAATAAGCATTTTGAACGCAACATCTTCCCGGTTTCAATCCCTTGACCTGCTCGTCACGCTGGTGGCTGTGGTTGATTCTCACGCGACCGTGCTATTTGCCAATGCAGCTTTGGAAGATGCGCTGTGTGTTTCGCGCCGCCTGATCGTAGGCTCGAACCTTGAGAACGTATTTTCCGAGCCGCATCTGTTGCAAAAA
>JADJFE010000001.1 GCA_016708725.1 Candidatus Aalborgicola bjergmarkensis | reverse complement strand
CGACCTTTGCCATCACCGAGAAAGCACCTGCTGACAAGATTTCGGTGGTGACGGTGGGGTACGGTCGCAGCGAGAGCGCGGACGGTTCGGTCTTCAAGTGGAATTTCCCCATTGCGGGCACCTACTGGGTGGCTGCGGATGCCATCATGCAGGCCATTGCCAAGAAAGAGGGCGGTTTTGACAATCTCAAGGGCAAGAAGATTGCCTTGGTGTACCACGACAGTCCGTTTGGCAAGGAGCCAATTCCGCTTTTGCAAGAGCGTGCGGCCATGCATGGCTTTACCTTGCAGTTGCTTCCCGTAACGGCCCCTGGCGTGGAACAAAAAGCCACTTGGTTGCAAGTGCGCCAGGCCCGCCCGGATAACGTCATTCTGTGGGGCTGGGGCATCATGAACAGCACCGCCATCAAGGAGGCGCAGGCCACCGGCTACCCCCGTGAAAAGATGTACGGCGTATGGTGGGCCGGTGCCGAGCCCGATGTGAAAGACGTGGCTGACGGCGCCAAGGGCTACAACGCAGTCACCATGCAGCATGGCGCCGAACCCGACAGCAAGCTGGTCAAAGAGGTGATGGCCATGGTGCATAGCAAGGGCCAAGGCACCGGACCCAAGGAAGAAGTGGGCCAGGTGCTGTACATGCGAGGCGCCATGAGTGCCATGCTGGCCCTGGAGGGTGTGCGCTCGGCGCAAGAGCGTTTTGGCAAGGGCAAGGTCATGTCGGGTGAGCAAGTGCGTTGGGGTCTGGAAAACCTGAACCTGACACAACCCAAGCTGGATGCGCTGGGTTTTTCCGGGGTCATGCGGCCGATCAGTACGTCGTGCACGGACCACGCGGGTGCAAGCTGGGCCCGAATCCACACCTGGGACGGCAAAGCCTGGAAGTTCACTTCGGACTGGTTGCAGGGTGACGAGCAAATCATCAAACCCCTGGTGAAAGCCACGGCCGCCAAGTACGCCGCCGAGAAAAAGCTGACACCGCGCACCCCGGCGGATTGCCAAAGTTAAAAACAGCCAGGCACGCCCCCCCGAAATGAAAGTTTCCGGCTACCGGGGCTTTCATTTGTTGACATCCTCCCCGCCCTAAAGGACGGGGATTCCTGCTGCCAGAGGGCCATATCCAGCCCCGAATCCTTGCGGACTCTTATTCACTGCGGATTCACCGGCTTTCGCCTCCCCCGCAATGGAAAACGCTCTCTCCAGCATATTCAATCCCTTTGCGAGAATGTTCTTTGCGGCGTTTGTGTCTCGGTCATGTACCGCTCCACATTCGCAAGTCCACTCTCGCACACCAAGACCTGCCAAGCCTTTCGGCCCCTCAATACTTCCGCATTGAGAACAAGTTTGGGTTGAATAGCTTTCGTTCACTTCCTCAAAGACGATACCAGCCTGATGGCTTTTGTATTCCAACATCGTCTTAAACATTGACCAACCCGCGTCTAGCGTGGACTTGGCCATCTTCGTCTTCACCAGCTTCTCGCTGGAGACATTCCCAACAAAAACAGCGGCATTCTCTGCAACAAGTTTTGAACTGAACTTGTGGAGCATGTCCTTGCGCTGATTTGCTATTTTGGCGTGGATCGCCTTGACTCTTTTCTTCTTGCAGGCTCTCTGTGCAACACCAAGATCGACTTCAAGTTTGCGGTAGAAGCGCCCTTCGATGCGTTGACCATCAGAGGCAACAGCGCACTCTTTCAGACCCAAGTCGATACCAACGCTTGCCGTACCTGTGCTTGGTTTTACTTCAACCTCTACGGCCACATTCAGATACCAACGACCCCGGCTGTCTTGGTTGAATGATCCGCCACGAAGTTCAAATTCACTCAGTCCGTAGCTATCCCAGAACCCAATGTTCAAACCCGCGAATATGACTTGGCCGTTTCTATAGACAACGCCACCTTTTTTGAACGGTATCCATCCAAGGCTGTACTTGGACGACTTGGGGTTGCTGACGCGCCAGTTCAAACGCGCTTTTTTGAATTGCTTGCGCCGGGTGGCATATTCCTCACAAACCAGTTGAACTGTCGCACTGCCAATTTTTATGCCATCGCACTTGCTGTATCCAGCCGTGTACTTTTGCAGGTCGAATCCACTGAGCCACTTGCCGCGCTCTCGAATGGAGCGGCTTGAAAGTTCGTTGACGTAATTCCAGACTTGATTAACCTCTCGCGCCATCGCACTAAGAACAGGCGTGTGCTTGTCCTTGATGCGTAGCTTGAGAGTCTTGATCGTCTTCATCAGTTTTTGGCCTTTTCCAATACCAGTTGTGCCAATCCAGCAAATTTGATATTACGCGCACGTTCTAGGGATTCAATTTCAGCGGAATCCGGCCACTTGTAGCTCACGCCATTGAAGCCACCGCAAGCCCCAAATTCAATCGAAACAATCTGCCCCGGAAGTCTTGGAGGAATACGCGACTGACAAATGGAATTACACACGTAGAAATCAGCCTTACTTATTTTTGACGGTCTTACCATCTGGAATTTACCGCACCCGCCCGCACACTCAAAGCGAACGACTGGATTGTTTGATTTTTTTGCGGTGTCCATGTTGTTATTGTATCACGCAAAGTATGTGTTGAAAGTATTTTGTGTATCACCGATAATCCCCACATGGAACAACAAAAAAAGACCATTGGCAGACCAAAAAAACCAGATTCAGAGCGTTTGATCCTGCGATCCATACGCATGACCCCGGCGCAGTGGGAAAAAATTGATGCGGCTGGCGTTGAAGCTCTTCGAGTCCTGATTGACAAATGGAAACCAAAAACAATTCAAGGAACGCTTCGCGTTCCGCGCTCTTGACCCCGGCCTGAAGGCCGGGGCTTGCCGCGCACATGGTCAACAAGGCTGAGTCATGGAACCTAAAAAAATTGTTCTCAACGTGAATGGCATCGAGGTCATCTACAACCACGTCATTCTGGTGCTCAAGAGCGTGTCGCTGCAGGTGCCCGAGGGTGGTATTGTGGCCATTTTGGGCGGCAATGGCGCGGGCAAGACCACCACGCTGCGTGCGGTGTCCAACCTGCTCGCGGGTGAGCGGGGTGCTGTGACCAAAGGCAGTATTGCGCTGCGGGGCGAGCGCATCGAGAACCTGAACCCCGCTGAGCTGGTGCAGCGCGGCGTGGTGCAGGTGATGGAAGGGCGGCACTGTTTTTCCCACCTGACCATTGAAGAAAACCTGCTGACCGGTGGCTACACCCGTAAATCAAAGGTGGAGGTGGCGGCTAATCTTGAAAAGGTCTACAACTACTTTCCCCTACTGAAAACCCGGCGCACCAGTCAGGCGGCGTATATCTCGGGTGGCGAGCAGCAGATGTGCGCCATTGGCCGCGCGCTCATGGCCAGTCCCAGCATGGTGCTGCTGGACGAACCCTCCATGGGGCTGGCCCCGCAGACTGTGGAGGAGGTGTTCGAGATCGTGAAGGATCTCAACATCAAGGAAAAAGTTACGTTCTTGCTGGCCGAGCAAAACACCAACATGGCCCTGAAGTATGCCGACTACGGCTACATCATGGAAAGTGGCCGTGTGGTGATGGATGGCGCTGCGACCGACCTTCGCAGCAACGAAGACGTTAAAGAGTTCTACCTGGGCATGGGCGGGGGTGAACGCAAGAGCTTCAAGGACGTCAAAAGCTACAAGCGTCGCAAGCGCTGGCTGGCTTGAGCAGAATTTATGCATTTTATGGCTGTATCCATTGTATATACTGCGTAAGCAGCTGCTAATTTAATAGCAATTGACCGAGGATTTCGAATGCAACGCGGACAACCAAAAGACATGAAAATCGAATATGACCAGCACGCGGACGCCATGTACATCCGGTTACGAGCAGGCGTTGTGGCCGATAGCGACGAAGTTCGACCAGGTGTGGTATTTGATCTTGATACCGATGGCCGCGTTCTTGGTATTGAAATGCTGGACGTTAGCCAGCGAACGGACAACCCGCGCGAACTGGCTATGGAGCTGGTAGGCGATTGAGGGTTTCTGTGACTTTGCACCCCCCGAACATGCTATATTCCCGCCCGGATCGTAACGGTCCCCTGCTTCATCCTCCCTGAGCAGGCCCGTAAGGGTTCCACCCAGCGTAGAGCTGGGTTTTTTTTCACATGATCCATAGCGTCATGCCCCGCTTTTACTGCCCCACCCCATTGGTTCCCGGTACGTTACTGGACTTGCCCGATAACGCCGTGCGGCATGCGCAGGTGTTGCGCCTGCAGCCGGGGGATACTGTGACGCTCTTCAATGGCGGATGGTCTGCACAGTCCAGCATGGGCGAGTTTTCTGCCCGCATCGTGCGCATGGGCCGCTCTTCGGTACAGGTACAGATCGACGCGCACCACGCCATCGAGCGCGAGGCACAGCGTGCGGTGCATCTGGCTGTGGGCATGCCAGCCAACGAACGGATGGATTGGCTGGTCGAAAAGGCCACCGAACTGGGTGTGGCAAGCATTCAACCGCTGATGACCGAGCGCAGCGTTTTGCGTCTGTCGGGTGAGCGTGCGCAGCGCAAAACAGCGCACTGGCACAGCGTGGCCATTGCGGCTTGCGAACAATGTGGCGGCAACCGTGTTCCCCTTGTGCATCCGGTCCTGGGTTTGCGGGAGTGGTTGCAAACACTAACACCAAACGGCTCCACAGCACGTTTGTTGCTGTCACTGTCCCTGGCATCCGCTTCCTTGCAGCATGCAATGCATTTATCTGGTGAAAACGGCATCCTGGTTCTTTCAGGACCCGAGGGTGGTCTGGGTGCAGCGGAAGAGACTGCGGCCCTGGCCAGCGGATTTACGGCGGTAAGCCTGGGCTTGCGAATATTACGTGCGGAAACTGCCGCTCTAACGGCTTTGGCGCAACTTTTGGCGTAAGAAACCGTTACCATTCGCCTGCGTTAGCATCAAGGTCTGTACAGCGCCAAAATTGCAAACTGTGCGGTGCGCTCTTTGGCATATCTTTGGCATACTACGGACTCTTTTTTCCCCCTCTTTCAGGAGATATTCCTTGTTAACTGAATCTCAGCGCAATGCAATTTTTGCCACCGGCCTGGGCGCCATCATGCGTGGTGCCGGCTTGGTCACCCGCTTTCTTCCTATTCCCCAGCCCACTTTGCTGGTGGGTCCTGGCTCCAGCGCGCGTCTTGGTCAGGCCATCGCCGGTTTTGGTCACCACAAAATCCTGATCGTTACCGATACCATCATTTCCAAACTTGGTTTGCTCAAAGAGTTGACCGATGCACTCACTGAGGGCGGAGCCGAATTCGTGGTATTTGACGAAATCACACCCGACGCACCTATTCCCCTGATTGAAAAAGGCATTGAATTTTTCAAGGAACAAGGCTGTGATGCTATCGTGGCTTTTGGTGGTGGCTCATCCATGGATGCATCCAAAGCCATTGCGGTGGCCGTTACCAATCCCAAACCGCTGCGCAAACTAGCCGGTTATTTCAAGGGATTGCGCAATCCGATCAAGATTTATGCGGTACCAACTACTGCTGGGACTGGCTCTGAAGTGACGGTGGCGGCTGTCATTTCCGATCCGCAGGCACATACCAAAATGGTCATTGTTGACACACGCATGGTGCCCAAAATGGCCGCGCTGGACCCCACGCTCATGACCGGACTGCCGCCTCCCGTTACCGCAGCCACCGGCATTGACGCCCTGACCCACGCAGTCGAGGCTTTTATCGGCAACTGGACAACGTCCTACACCGACGGTATGGCCATCGCAGCCGTTGGTCTGATATTTGAAAATCTGCGTACCTGCTACACCGACGGCAAGAACCTGAAGGCGCGCGAAAACATGGCCCTGGCCTCCACGTATGCGGGCTTTGCCTTCACACGCGCCAACGTAGGTTATGTGCACGCCATTGCCCACCAGTTCGGCGGCCTGTACCACACCCCGCACGGCCTGGCCAATGCCATCGTCTTGCCCCATGTGCTCAAATACTCCCGGCCCGCCATCGAGCACCGGCTTGCATTGTTGGCAGTCGCTGCCCGGGTTGGAACGGAAGGCGAAGCCGAGGAAGTGCTGGCACAAAAATTCCTGGATGCCGTTGACCAGCTCAACCACGATGTGGGCATTCCCACCCACCTTGCCACACTCAAGGAAGCAGACATTCCCGCTCTGGCCAAGGCCGCTTGCTGGGAAGCACATACGGGCTACCCGGTGCCACGCTACATGTCGCAGTCCCAATGTGAAGATCTGATTCGGGAGTTGCTGCCACCAGCATCATCGGCACACGAAACAGCACACAAGCGCCGCACCAAAAAAACGGCTTAAACCGGACCATACACGGTCGCTGGCCTGTCGAGGAGGGGCCGAAAAAGACATCACCCGCTTTTTCGGCCCGTTGGCAATATAGTTCAACACAATGGGAAACAAGCAAATGAAAAAAGTAGTAACAGTAACCCTGGGTTCTTCCAAAAAGGATTTCGAGTTCACCACCGAGTTCCTGGGACAAACCTACACCGTGCGCCGCATGGGCACGGATCGCGACACTGGCAAGGCCTGGGAATTGATGCGCCGCCAGCAAGCGAATGCCGATGCCATTGGTCTGGGCGAAATCAGCGATCACTACAACGTAGGACTGCGTAGCCTGATCAACAAGGAAACCAAACGCCTGGTGAATGTGGTCACGCGCGTTCCGGTCACCACGGGTGCCACCTTGCGCCGCTTGCTGCAAGTGCGTGCCGTGCGCTACGTGCAAAAGGAAATCGGCCATTACTTCAACAACAACCTGGTGCTGTTTCTCTCGGGTATGCGCAATTACGACATGGCCGTTGCCATGTCCGACTACACGAAAAATCTCAGCTTTGCCGATGCGCTGTTTCAAACCGGAGCACCCACCATGCTGACCTCACTGGAGCAACTGGAGTTGTATGCCAAAGGCAGCAACCTGGTACTCAGTGGCAAACCAGGCGGGATGCTGGAAGCGTCCCTGTCCGATTACAAGATCAAGCGTGCTGCTGCTGCAGTGGCCAAATCCCATGTGATCGTCGGCACATTCCCGGAGATCAAAAGCGTGGGAACCCCCTCCAACCTGGAGGGTAAAACCATCATCACCTCGGCAGTGGACGATGAGCGTATGGCCTTTTTCACCGAATGCAAGGTCAACCTGGTGGTCGATGTCTCACCCAAGATATTTGAAAAAGTAGTGGGTATCAACACCATAGAAGCCATGATCCTGGCCTCGCTGGATAAGGCGCCAGAAGAAATCTCGGATGATGATTTTGCAGAAATCCTGGACGAACTCGACCTTAAACCACGTCTGCTACACCCCACAGGCAAGTTCCGCAATATCCACCGTTTCGCCTTCGTGATCCACCCCTTGAGCCAGGACTACATCAAGAAGGGTTTCCCGATCCCCAAGGCTACCCCCAAGTTTGTCATGGACAAAGTGGAAACGCTTGCCGCCCACATGCCGCCCATTGTCTATTGCAAAATGGACAACATCGTCTCCCCAACCGGCGCCGAGGCGGAAGGCTGGTTGATTACCGTCGGCGGCACCCCCAAGGAGATGCTGACACGCAGCCCCGAATTCACTTACCGGCGTTTGCTACAGGCCGCCAAGCTGGCCGAAAAAATGGGCGCCCAGATCATGGGGCTGGGTGCGTTCACCAAGGTGGTGGGCGATGCGGGCGTGACTGTGGCGCGGCGCTCGCGGCTGCCAATCACTACCGGCAATAGCTACTCGGCTTCCGGTGCCTTGTGGGCAGCAGCCGATGCCATGCGCCGTATGGGTCTGGTGCATCTGAACAAGGCAACGAATAAAGTTGCAGCCAAAACCATGGTGATTGGCGCTTCCGGCTCCATTGGTTCGGTCAGTGCGCGTTTGCTGGCCATGTCTTTCGATGAAGTCTATCTGGCGGGGCGCACGCTCAAGAAACTCGACGAGTTGAAGGCATCCATCCTAAAAGAAACACCACAGGCCAAGGTATTCACAACCATTGACTACAACAGCCTGTTGGGTGACATGGACATGATTGTCACCTCCACCTCGGGGGCAGGCAAGGAAATCCTGGACATCACCAAGGTCAAACCCGGTTGCGTCATCACCGATGTGGCGCGTCCCCTGGACCTGCCACCCAAGGAAGTTGCCAAGCGCCCCGATGTGCTGGTGATCGAATCGGGCGAAATTGAATTACCGACCGAAGTCCATGGCCTGAAAAACATTGGTTTGCCTCAGAATGTGGTTTATGCCTGCCTGGCTGAGACCATTGTGCTGGCCCTGGAAGGTCGCTTTGAGGTCTTTACCGTCGGGCGCGATACCGAGTGGGAAAAGGTCAAGGAAATCTACAAGCTTGGCCTGCGACACGGCATGAAGCTTTCGGCCATTTCCGGTGTCAACGGTGTCTACAGCGACGAGGACATTGCCAAGGTAGTGCAGCTGGCCAAGGAAGCCCGCCTGACCTGGAACGCAGCCTCCGGTAGTGCCCAAACGCCCAAGGCTACAAGCCCCAAAGCAGCCAAGGCACCCACCAAGAAGGTAGCCGCCACCACCACTACCAGCACTACTACCACTGCCAGCAAACAGGCCCAACCAGCTGCCAAACAGGCATCCGCCAAGCCTGCGCCTAAAAAGCCCAAAGCTACCAAAGCACCAGAAGAGAAAACTGAAACACCGGCAGCAGTAGCGCCAGTTGCAACACCAGTTGAGAACGTTACGCCGTCGGAATAACTCCGCGCGGCAATCAGGCTGAATTCTGAGCCTGCCAAAACACCCGCTTGCGAGCGGGTGTTTTTGTTTTACCAGTTCGCTTCGCGTTCGGGTGTGGCGCTGATCTTGTGAATGGACAAATCGGCGCCGTCATATTCTTCCTCCTGGCTCAGGCGCAAGCCCATTCCAGCCTTGAGCACGCTGTACACCAGAACCCCGCATAGCAGTGCCCAGGCGACTCCCATGGCCGTGCCTATCAATTGGGCAGCAAACGACACGCCACCCAGACCTCCCAGCGCCTTGCTGCCAAAAATGCCAGCAGCAATCCCGCCGAGGGTACCGCACAGTCCGTGCAGCGGCCAGACCCCCAGTACGTCGTCGATCTTCCACTTGTTCTGTGTCAACGCAAACATCCGCACAAAAATGGTGCCTGCCAAAACGCCCACCACCAGGGCACCCAAGGGATGCATCACATCGGAGCCTGCGCACACCGCCACCAGACCGGCCAGCGGGCCGTTATGCACGTAGCCGGGGTCGTTCTTGCCCGCAACCAGTGCGGCCAACGTACCACCCACCATCGCCAGCAGCGAGTTGACGGCAACCAGACCCGAAATCTTGTCCAATGTCTGGGCGCTCATCACATTGAAGCCAAACCAGCCCACCGTCAAAATCCACGCGCCCAGCGCCAGGAATGGAATGCTCGATGGCGGGTGTGCCGAAATTTCCCCGTCCTTGCGGTAGCGATTGCTGCGCGCACCCAGCAAAATGACGGCAGGCAAGGCAATCCACCCCCCGACTGCATGCACCACCACACTGCCGGCAAAATCGTGAAACTCTTCACCCGTCAAGCCTTTGAGCCAGGCCTGAATACCAAAATGCTGGTTCCAGGTGATACCTTCAAAGAAAGGGTACACAAAACCGACAATCACTGCTGTGGCAATCAATTGTGGCCAAAAGCGTGCGCGTTCGGCAATGCCACCTGAAATGATGGCCGGAATGGCAGCGGCAAAGGTCAGTAAAAAGAAAAACTTGACCAGCTCGTAACCGTTTTTGGCGGCCAGTGTTTCCGCACTGGCAAAAAAACTGGTGCCATAGGCGACCGTATAGCCCACCAGAAAATATGCCACTGTGGACACCGAAAAATCAACCAGAATCTTGACCAGTGCATTGACCTGGTTCTTGCGCCGCACGGTGCCCAGCTCCAGAAACGCAAAACCGGCATGCATGGCCAAGACCATGATACCCCCCAGAAGAATGAACAAGGCATCTGCGCCCTGTTTGAGTGCTTCCATGTAAACCTCTTTGTGTGAAATGCTGCTTATTGGTGCATCTGGAGCAAAATAATTCCAGATGCACCAGGGTTAAGCAAAAAATGCGCCACAGTGGGGTCCTTGTCGTGTTGACAGCAGCAGATGAACGATTGTGCGCTGTGCTGGCTCTGTCCTACGTGCGCATCATCAATCCGGATGACTTGCATCATGCCTGACAGGGACGCAACGCCCAGTTAAATACTCTGAATTTAATAGCTTACACCGCACGTTCCACGGTGTATAGCGGCAATTTCAATATAAAAATCTAAATCCGCAGAAGCTGGGTGGTCTCGAACAATGGCAATCCCATGATGCCGGAGTAGCTGCCGCTGATGTGTTGATGTGTGCGATGTAAGCCGCCGCCCTGCAGCACGGTGGGTGGTGTGGGGGCTTGGGAGCTAGAAACTCCCGGCTACCGGATTAGCGATTGGTGCCATTCTTTTGCATTACGTCGTTACTAACAACGGCGCATTCATGTACCGCTTGACCGGGGCCGTTTGGATGCACCAACTTGATTGCCTGGTCGGACGAACCGGCAAGTTTCGTTGGGCGTTGCCCATTGATGCACAAGAGCGTAAGTTCAAGACTCAAAGCGCCTGTAGCAACACCGTCGGACTGCATGGGGCTGAAGACCCATGAAACGAAAAGTCCGTCATTCGTCCAGACAGTTGTCCATGATTTGGAGTTTTGTCCTATCCATTTCTCTGCGGCCTCCAAGTCAGGAAAATTAAGCTGAGCTTCTTGAACACTCGTTCTGGTCACACCTTTGCACGATGGAAACTTGAGATAGTGATCTTTTCCATAACGTCCACCACCATCGTAAGCGCCCAGTTTTCCGTACCATCGAGAGGTGCGAGCGTGCATGTTCGATTCAAGGGCACAACCGTCCCACTGGTACTGTCTCGCCAGACGTTTGCCAGCGACGATAGCAATATTGCCCTTTGACGACGTCACTTCCAGCCTGGCGCCCGGTTTTAACACGAGTTCGGGCTTTGGCCCCGGTATGGACGGCACAGGGAATGTAACGCCCTTTTCCTTCATCAGCGCTAAGGCTTGTTCGCGCCACTGATCTTGTGGGGAGCCGTCCCAGACGCCGCTGTCTTCAAGAAGCCGGGCACAGTTGACCAGGCCGACATTCAAACCCAGGTCAAGGTAGCGTACCAGCAGATCAAAGCGGCCTACTGTCGCGGTTTCGAGGCAAAGAATCCCCTGTCCAGACTTACTGACGGCATTGACATCTGCACCATATTTGAGCAACACATTGATGTTCTCATCCCGCTGGTAGTACGTGGCCTTCGCAAGAAGGGAATCTTGGCCGTAGCGCACGTTGGGATCAGCGCCATTTTTCAGGATGATCTCCAGCAAGTCGGCGCGATTGGTGTTGACCACGTCCCATGCCGGTGAAGTACCGAACTCGGAAATCAAAGCCGGGTTGGCTCCTTTCCTGAACAGATGCTCGATGACGTTTGCCTTGATGCCTTCCTTGGCTACCGCCCAATGCAGCGGCGTAATTTTCATAACGCCAAAGGCGTTTATATCAGCGCCTTCTGCCAATCGCGCATCGATTCCGGCGATATCCTCCCTCCCAATGGCATCGACCAAAGCTGCAGCCTGCGGATCGGGAAACACTTTTTGGGGGCTGATGCTGCCTATAGCGATCTCTTCGAAACCTTGAGCAACGGGAATAGCCAATACAAGTGCCCCCACCAGCACGGCTACGCGGCTCAAAAAACAACGCCGTTCAAGTTTCATGGTTCTACGCATCGCTGATTTGATGTAGCCAAGCGTCCAGCTCGGCATTCCCGAGTAGACGACAAAATAAACCGGACCATCCGCCGGAGCAGATCCGGGAGATTGTTTGATGCCTGCACTATAACCTGCGCGCCAAAAGGATACACCCGGATGGGGTGCGATTTTCCGGCTTCCCACTTGAAGCGGGACAGCACGGCACTTTGTGAAAGCCACGATATTCGCGCCTCGCGCCTTCCGGTGCTCGATCAAAATTCTCCTGAAAAAATAGCTTCTACCGCTTGTCCCATAAGGCTTGCAGCCCGATTTGGCATGTAAAAACACCCGAAAACGGCCCGTTTTGATGCCTCATGGCGGTATCAGCATCGCCTTGACCCGTTTTGAAGGGCAAAATTCAAGGCAAATCTGGCTGTACACCTTATGGGATAAGCGGGAGCAGCTATGTTTTATGTAAAGACGGCGCCACAGACGAATGCGCGTATTCAAACGCACCATGCGGCTTCCCACGGGAATCACATCCAGCCTGCACGGGAATGACAATACCTCGGCTGTCCCGCCTTAAGTGGGAAGCCCGATTTTCCTGTTCGCTGGCAAGGGTTCGACCCTGCGTCCAGTACTACGAAATACTACGAATTAAATAGCTGACCCCGCTCGTCCCACAAGCGCTAGCGGCTCGTTTAACACAAAAACCCAAAACCCGCAAAAGCTGGGCTGTCTCGAACAAAGGCAATCCCATAATGCCGGAGTAGCTGCCGCTGATGTGTGCGATATAGGCCGCCGCCCTGCCCTGCACGGCGTAGGCGCCGGCCTTGCCCATGGGTTCACCGCTGGATACATAGGCATTGATCGCCGCGTCATCCATTGTGGAAAAACGCACGCGCGATACGCTGCATGCGCTCCATTGGTGTCCTTGATAGCCCAGTGCCACTGCCGTGATGACCCGATGTTCGTGGTTGGACAAGGTGTGCAGCATGCGCCGTGCGTCCTCGGGATTTTCGGGTTTGCCAAAGATCGTGCGGCCCAGTGCCACGGTGGTGTCGGCGCACAAAACCGGCGCTTGGGGACATGCCCTTTGCTGCAGGCGCGCCAGGGCGGCTGTCAGTTTGAGTGCCGTGACACGCTGGACGTAGGTTTTGGGCGCTTCGTTGGGCAGCACGGCTTCCAGTGCTTCGGTATCCTCGCTCGCGTCGGGCAGCAACAGTTCATGGCGCACGCCGAGTTGCTCCAGCAACTGGCTGCGCCGTGGGCTTTGCGAGGCCAGATAGATAAATTCCGGGCTATTCACGGTGTTATTCCCGGTGATAAGGGTGCCCGGCGTTGATCGACCAAGCGCGGTACAACTGTTCGATCAGCAGCACGCGGGCCAGGGCATGCGGCAGCGTCAGGTCGGATAGACGGATGCGCTCGTGCGCAGCATGGCGCAAGGCTGGCTCCAGCCCGTCCGGGCCACCGATCACCAGCGCCACATCGTCGCCGCTGCGCTGCCAGTCCTTGAGTTTTTCGGCCAGCGCCACGGTGGTTAGCGTCGTGCCGCGCTCGTCGAGCACCACCATGCGCGCGCCTTTGGGAATGGCCGCTACGATGCGCGCGCGCTCGGCGGCGAGCAGGGTTTCCAGTGTTTTGGAGCTGCGCGGCTCGGTTTTGACGGCTTTGAGTTCGACGCGCAGCTCGGGAGGAAAGCGTTTGGCGTAATCGTCCCAGGCGCTTTGGGCCCAATCCGGCATCCGCAATCCGACGGCGACCAGCAACAAGCGCATCGGAAATATCAGGAATATCAGGGCTTGCTGGCAGGCTTGCGTGCGCTGGCTAGAGCGACAACCTTGGAGACAAGGGATGCGACTATGCCTTTTTTGGCCGGTGCCGGGGTTTGTTGATCTTGTCCGGCTGCTTTGGTTTTGCTGGGTGCGGCCCTCTTGCGTGCGGGAGCCGGGGCACTGCCACCTGCTGCTGCCGCGCGGGCCTTTTTGGCAGCTGCTTTGGACGGGAATGCCTCTTCCACACCTTTTTTGGCTGCGCTGGAGCGTCTCAGGCCAGGAGGCTGTGCCTTTGTGGGAACGGTACTCGCCGGGGTGCTGCTATTTTGGCCACCTTGGGCTGCAGGCTTGGGTTTTTCGGCACCGAGTTTGATGCGCACGGGTTTTTCGCCCCAGAGTTCTTCGAGTTTGTAGTACTGGCGATGGTTGGGCTGCATGATATGCGTAACAGCCCGACCACAATCGACAATGATCCATTCGCCGTTGGTCTGCCCTTCCACACGCGGCTTGGGAAAACCCGCTTTGCGCACCGCATCGCACACACTGACAGAAAGAGCCCTGGTCTGCCGGTTGGATGTGCCCGAGGCCATGATGACTCTCTCGAACAAGGGCGACAGATGTTCGGTATCGAACACCCGGATGTCCTGGGCTTTGGTGTTTTCCAGGCCATCGACAATGGCGCGCTGAAGTTTGGAGATGTCTTTTTTGGCGGCAGTGGATGTAGTCATCGGTTGATAGGTTGTTTCGGGCTATAAGCCTTATGGATAAAGCGGGATAAGCTATAAAAATAATAGTTATGTAGGTATGGGTAAGCCGGTGTGCTTAAACCCAGTCTTTGGGGACCAGAAAATCGGTCAGCAGCGCAAGCTCTGGTGAACCAGGTTCGGGGACAAACTGGTACGACCAGCTTACCAGGGGCGGCATGGATAGCAGGATTGACTCGGTACGGCCGCCCGACTGCAGGCCAAAATGCGTTCCCCGATCCCAGACCAGATTGAATTCGACATAGCGCCCACGGCGGTAGAGCTGGAAGTCGCGCTCACGCACACCGTAGGGTGTATCTTTGCGCCGCTGCACAATCGGCATGTAAGCGCCCAGAAACGCATCCCCCACGGCGCGTATCAGCGCAAAGCCGTTCTCGACGCCACCCTCAGCGAAATCGTCGAAGAAAATACCGCCAACACCACGCTGTTCGTTGCGGTGCTTGAGGAAAAAATAGCTGTCGCACCACGCCTTGAAGCGCGGGTACGCGTCTTCACCGAAGGGCTGCACGGCATCGCGGCAGGCCGCATGAAAATGGCGTGCATCGTCTGCATTGCCGTAGCACGGCGTCAGATCCATGCCTCCGCCAAACCAGCACACCGGCTCCTGACCAGGATGCGCAGCGCTGATCATGCGCACATTCATGTGTACCGCAGGCACGTAAGGGTTGCGCGGGTGAAACACCAGCGAAACGCCCATGGCTTGAAACGGTGCCAGCGCCAGTTCGGGCCGGTGTTGCGTGGCCGATGCAGGCAGTCTGGGGCCGCGCACGTGTGAAAAGCCACAGCCGGCGCGCTCGAAAACGCTACCGCCTTCGAGAATGCAAGTAACGCCATCGCCTTGCAGCGGCTCACCGGCAGCTTTTGACCAGGCATCTTTCACATAATCGTGCGTGTCGATGGCGCCAACGGCGGCCATGATGCGCGACTGCAGGTCTTGCAGATAATCCCGTACGGCCTGGGCTTGCTCCATACCGCTACGAACGCACCACGGCGCGATGGCCTATGTCGGTGCGGTACTGCATGCCGTCAAAACGAATACCGGACAGGGTCTCGTAGGCCAGGAGCCTGGCGGCGCGCACGCTGTCACCCAGGGCAGTGACACACAGAACCCGCCCGCCGCTGGTACGCAAGGCGCCGTTGCTGTGCTCGGTTCCTGCGTGAAACACCATGCTGTTGTCGCCATCCACCGGCAAGCCGGTAATGGCATCGCCCTTGCGGGGGTCCGCCGGATAGCCATGCGCCACCAGTACCACGCCCAATGCGGCGCGGCGATCCCAGTCCAGCTCGACGTGCTCCAGGCCGCCAAGTTCGGTGGCCGCCATCAATACGTCGTAAAAATCGGATTTCAGGCGCATCAGGACCGGCTGCGTCTCCGGGTCGCCCATGCGGCAGTTGAATTCCAGGGTCTTGACCTGGCCAGCAGGCGTGACCATCAGACCCGCATACAGAAAACCGGTATAGGGGTTGCCTTCTTGCTCCATTGCCTTGAGAGTGGGCAAGATGATTTCGCGCATGGCACGGGCATGGACCTGCGGAGTAACCACGGGTGCGGGCGAATAGGCGCCCATGCCGCCGGTGTTCGGCCCCATATCCCCGTCTTGCAAGCGCTTGTGGTCCTGGCTGGGAGCCAGCGGCACGACTTCCTTGCCATCGCACATGACGATGAAGCTGGCTTCTTCGCCTTGCAAAAACTCTTCGATCACCACACGCGGCACCGCCTGGCCATCGTCCCCTGCATTGTGCGTGACACCTGCGCCTTTAACCTGCAACATGAAATCAACCGCTGCATACGCCTGCTCCAGCGATGTAGCCACCACCACGCCCTTGCCGGCAGCCAAGCCATCGGCCTTGATGACGATGGGCACACCCACGTTTTGCACATAAGCCTTGGCGGCAGCCGCTTCGGTAAAGACCTCAAAGGCCGCAGTCGGGATGCCGTGGCGCTGCATAAAGGCTTTGGAAAAGGCTTTGGAACTCTCCAGCTGGGCGGCCGCGCGCGTCGGCCCGAAAATCCGCAGCCCGCTTTGCCGGAAGGCGTCCACAATGCCAGCGGCCAGCGGCGCCTCCGGTCCCACCACGGTCAGGCCGATCTTGTTGGTCTGTACCCAGTGGCGCAGCTCCAGAATATCGGTGATAGGCAGTCTGCGGATACGCCCGCTGGAGCCCATGGCACCGTTGCCGGGTGCCACGTAGACCACCTGCACCTTGTCGGACTGTGCCAGCTTCCAGGCCATGGCGTGTTCGCGCCCACCACTCCCAATGACGAGTACATTCATGGAAATAAACTCCAGTTCCGGTTCATAAGGCAGCGTTGTGGTAAATGTCTTGCGTGTCGTCGAGGTCTTCGAGCACATCCAGCAATTTTTGCATGCGTGCGCAATCCTCGTCGCTGAGTTCGATGGTGTTTTCGGCCCGCATGGTGATGCCTGCGACTTCAGGCTTGAACCCGGCAGCCTCCAGCGCCTGTTTGACCGCTTCATAATCGGCTACGGCGGTCAATACCTCGATGGAACCTTCTTCGTCGCTAATCACATCGTTGGCACCCGCTTCCAGCGCCACCTCCATGATCCGGTCTTCGTTGCTTCCAGGGGCAAACACCAATTGGCCACAGTGCTGGAACTGGAACACCACCGAACCTTCGGTTCCCATGTTGCCACCATGTTTGCTGAAAGCGTGGCGCACTTCCGCCACCGTACGCACCCGATTGTCGGTCATGGTGTCCACCACCACGGCAACACCACCGATGCCATAACCCTCGTAGCGAATCTCCTCGTAGCTCACGCCCTCGGCGTTGCCAGTAGCCTTGTCGATGTTGTATTTGATACGATCCGAGGGCATATTGGCTGCCTTGGCCTTTTCCACGGCCAGCCGCAGACGGGGGTTGGAGCCCAGATCCGCACCGCCGGCGCGCGCGGCAACCGTGATTTCACGGATGATACGTGTCCAGATCTTGCCGCGTTTTTCGTCCTGACGACCTTTGCGGTGCTGAATATTCGCCCATTTGCTGTGTCCTGCCACGAAGCTTCCTTAATAATTCGTTACGCGATAAACCGTCGATTGTACTTTTAGCAAACACCCATGACTTTTTCATCCAATATCACAAACAACCCAACCATCCTGCTGGGGCGCCAGGGCGCAGCCGAATGCCATCTGTTACTCAGCAAGGCCAACCGCCACGGACTCATCACGGGAGCAACCGGCACCGGCAAAACCATTACGCTGCAAACCCTGGCGGAAGGCTTCGCACGTTGCGGCGTGCCGGTCTTCATGGCCGACATCAAGGGCGACCTGACCGGCATCTCCCAATCTGGCAACATCAGCGAAAAACTGGGCGCAACCCTGGCACAGCGCGCGCTGGAGCGCCCCGCGCCCATCGCCTACCCGGTCACGCTGTGGGACGTGTTTGGCGAACAAGGGCATCCGGTGCGCGCCACCATCAGTGACCTGGGGCCTTTGCTGCTTGCACGCATGCTCGATCTGAATGAAACCCAGGCTGGCGTTCTCGCCATGGTGTTCAAGATTGCCGACGACAACGGCCTTTTGCTACTCGACCTCAAGGATTTGCGCGCCATGCTGCAGTACGTGGGCGAGAACGCGCGCGATTTCACCACACGCTACGGCAACGTCAGTGCCGCCAGCATTGGCGCGATTCAACGCGGCCTGCTGCAGATTGAGTCTCAAGGGGGCGAAAAGTTCTTTGGCGAGCCGATGCTCAATATCCAGGATTTCATGCAGACCGTCTCTGGCCTGGGCGTGGTCAATGTGCTGGCCGCCGATAAATTACTCACTTCCCCCCGACTCTACGCGACTTTTCTGCTGTGGATGCTGTCCGAGCTGTTTGAACAACTGCCCGAAGTGGGTGATCTGGAGCAGCCCAAGATGGTATTTTTCTTCGACGAGGCGCATCTGCTCTTCACCGACGCACCCAAAGTGCTCATTGAGCGCATCGAATTGGTGGTGCGTCTGGTGCGCTCCAAAGGCGTGGGGGTGTATTTCGTCACGCAAAACCCGCTGGATATTCCCGACTCGGTGCTGGCCCAGCTCGGCAACCGTGTGCAGCACGCGCTGCGCGCCTACACCCCGCGCGACCAGAAAGCCGTCCAGGCCACGGCGCAAACCATGCGCCAAAAACCCGGACTCGACATCGAGACCGCCATCACCGAGCTGGCCGTGGGCGAGGCCCTGGTCAGTCTGCTCGACACCGAAGGCCGCCCCAGCATCACCGAGCGCGTCTATGTGCTGCCACCGGGCAGTCAGATAGGCCCGATCAGCCCGGCCCAACGCCAGGAATTGCTCCAGGGCTCACTGGTTGCCGGGGTGTATGAAAAGATGGAGGACCGCGAATCGGCTTTCGAGCGGCTCAACGCCCGCACAAATACAAACACGGGCAGCACAACGTCGCAAGGCACAGCAGTCGGCAACACCGGCGGTACCGGCGGTGCAGGCTCCGGGGGCTTTATGGACGGGCTCAACGACTTTTTATTTGGCTCCACCGGCCCCAGGGGCGGTCAACACGACGGGCTGGCCCAGACCATGGCCAAATCGGCTGTGCGCTCCATTGGCTCCAGCGTCGGGCGTGAAATCATGCGCGGTGTCATGGGCAGCATCATGGGCGGCAGACGACGCTGAAATAAATATAGCGCACCCCGCTTGTCCCACGGGCGGTACAGCTTATTTAGCCTGGGAAGGTTGTGACGCCCGTGACGAAATGGACAATGGCAATAGCGTATTGCGGTCCAGCTGGGGCCTGGGCACGGATGTTTCACCCACTGTGTGGCGTGTGATGGGAACCGGGGTGATTCTTCTTTGCAGAACAGGCGAAATGGCAACGGCAGCACCTGCCGGTTTGCCAGGCTCTCGCGTGGCAAATCGACGCTTTTCTTGCGGACTCAAAGCTTGATACGCTTCCCAGTCAGCGGTGCGTTTCTTGGGTGGAGCAAGTTTTTTCGTTTCGGCGAAATTCAGCCGTGCCAACTCACGTTGACTGGGCTTGAGGGCCGCCCACTCCACCATCCTGCTTTGCATTTTTTCCTGTTCGGTGGGTGTTTTGGATGGATAGGTTTGCGCCAGGGCAATCCACTTGTTTTTGTGGTTAGCGCTCAGAGAGGACCAAATCGGAGCCAGAGGACGCAGTGTCTCCTGTTGCGCCTTGGTCAAATCGAGCCAGAGAGGGCCAACTGGCCTGGCAACTGGTGCAGCAGATGCCAGAGATACCGGGTTTTGTGGAAAAGGTGCCGAGGACGCTGGAATTTGCGGCGGAGGCAGCGGTAGTGGCGCCGCCACAACCTCAGCTGAAGCAGGGCTGCTGGTGCCAGTTTGAGCCAAGACGCCGGGCGCAGGAACAAGCAAACCAAGAGCCACCAATGCAAGGGCCAATGTTGAAAGTGATTCAGTCAAGCGCATGCAACTATAGGCAACGATTCAATCGTGCCGATCTATTCTCAGGAAGTGCAAAAATCCGGGATCGGTATAAGCGTCAGGAGGTAAATCGTCGGCAAGCAACTCCACATCCACAGCCGCGATGTCATCAAGCTGCTTCTGGTCCTGGACCATGGCAATGGTCAGTAAACCAATCACCAGGGTCAGCAAGGAAAGCAAGGCTGCAAAGCGACTCCAGAGCGTGCTATCAGGATCATTCGCATGCAAACTTGCAGACCCGTTGGCGACATTGATCCCAGATACCAACTGAAACTTGGCAACCTTGCGTTTTGCCACAGCCTGTACCCGAGCTGCCTTGAGTCGCTCCAGGATGTCATTTGGCAATTGATGCGTAGTATCAGATAGACGTGTGGCAATAGCCCGGCCTAACCGATCTTCATGATCTGTGCTCTTAATTGGAGTTTGTGGAGTTTGTGCGTTCATAGTTTGATTCCCCTTGCGACCAAGGCTTTCCCCAGAGCACGAATCGCCCTGGAACAGTGCGTCTTGACGCTGCCTTGCGAACAACCCATGGCCGCAGCCGTCTCGGCGACGTCCATATCTTCCCAGTAACGCATCAAAAAGGCTTCCCGTTGACGCGCAGGCAACTGTTGCAGTTGACTCTCGATTTCCAACAGGGTTTGCGTCCTTTCAACTTGCGTTTGTGCGCTTTCGTTCTGCTCCCAACTGTTCGACGCACTCAAGGTTTCCAGCAAATCGATATCACCATCTTCGCTGGAGGATTCCAGGTCACTCATGGTGGAAAAAAGAACCTTTTGCGTCTTTTGGCGCCGGAACCAATCCAGGGTACAGTTGGACAATATGCGCTGAAACAACATGGGCAATTCTTCTACCGGTTTGTGCCCATAGTGTTCAGCCAGCTTCATCATGCTTTCCTGAACAATATCCAAAGCTGCCTCGTCATCACGAACATGATAGACTGAGCGCTTGAAAGCGCGTTTCTCCACGCTTTTCAAAAAGTCAGACAGTTCACGGTCAGATGCCAAAGACGAAAGCCCAGTAAGATTGGTTGTAATAGCGGTAGATAGCGGTGTTGCATTGCAAGGCAAAATTTGCCCTGCAGGCGGAATTATGGCACTGGCAACCCCAACTTTTGGCTATTTGCCTGAAAACACATGCGAACAGGTGCGATAATCGTCCCCGCAATCAATAGAAGGCAAACGGGTTTTTGCCCGGCACAAAGATCAATGTGCTTATGGCTTCAATCCTAAGTCCCGACGCGACTCCACAAGTGTCTGCGAAGGGGCACCCAAGGTTTTTCGTCAGAGAAATTCACAAAGGTTCATCATGGAAATTTCAAAAGCTGATGGCACATCAGCGTCTGTTGTAACAACGAACAAATCCCACGAGGTGCAGGAACTCCGCGCTGCCGAGATTCTTGTCAAGGCTCTCCAGGAAGAGGGTGTCAAGTACATCTGGGGTTACCCAGGTGGTGCGGTATTGCACATTTACGATGCCTTTTACAAGCAAAACACCATCAAGCATGTGCTGGTGCGCCACGAGCAGGCCGCCGTTCATGCCGCCGATGGTTATGCCAGGTCCACCGGCGATGTGGGTGTGGCGCTGGTGACATCCGGGCCAGGCGTGACAAATGCAGTGACGGGAATTGCCACTGCATACATGGACAGCATCCCCTTGGTCATTATTTCCGGGCAGGTGCCAACGCACGCCATCGGTATGGATGCGTTTCAGGAGTGTGACGCGGTTGGCATCACCCGGCCAGTGGTAAAGCATAATTTTCTGGTCAAGGATGCGCGTGACTTGGCCTGGATCATGAAGAAGGCGTTCCACATTGCACGCAGTGGTCGCCCCGGCCCGGTGCTGGTGGATATTCCAAAAGACGTTTCGTTCAAGAAGGTGCCCTACACCGGGTATCCGGCGTCCGTCGAAATGCGCTCTTACAATCCGGTGCGCAAGGGACATGGTGGGCAGATTCGCAAGGCATTGCAGCTCCTTCTGGCAGCCAAGCGGCCCTATATCTATACCGGTGGTGGTGTTTTGCTCAGTAATGCATCGACAGAACTACGCACGCTGGTTGATATGCTTGGTTATCCCTGCACCAATACCCTGATGGGTCTGGGCGCGTATCCGGCCAGTGACTCCAAGTTTCTTGGTATGCCGGGTATGCATGGTACGGTGGAAGCCAACAATGCCATGCAACATTGTGATGTTTTGTTGGCGGTTGGCGCCCGTTTCGATGATCGCGTCATTGGCAACCCCAAGCACTTCGCGCAAAACGAGCGAAAAATTATCCACATTGACATTGACCCGTCAAGCATTTCCAAGCGCGTCAAGGTGGACATCCCCATTGTGGGCGACATCAAGGACGTTCTTGGTGAAATGATCGCGATGATCAAGGAAAGTCCTGTCAAACCCGACCCGAACACCTTGGGCGCCTGGTGGAGCACCATTGAGGGCTGGCGTCAAGGCGAATGCCTCAAGTACAACCCAGGCGATGGCGTTGTGATTAAACCGCAGTATGTGGTCGAGACCCTTTGGAACATGACCAAGGGTACGGATACGTACATCACTTCGGATGTAGGCCAGCACCAGATGTGGGCTGCTCAGTATTACAAATTTGATGAGCCTCGCCGTTGGATTAACTCCGGGGGGCTGGGAACCATGGGCGTGGGCATTCCTTATGCCATGGGAGTCAAGATGGGCCATCCGCAAAGCGATGTGTTTTGCATCACCGGCGACGGATCGGTGCAGATGTGCATTCAGGAGTTGTCGACTTGCCTGCAGTACAACACGCCAATCAAGATTATTTCCTTGAATAACCGCTATCTTGGCATGGTGCGCCAATGGCAGGAGCTGGAGTACGAAGGTCGTTATAGCCACAGTTACATGGACGCCTTGCCCAATTTCGTCAAGCTAGCTGAAGCCTATGGTCATGTCGGGATGCTGATTGAAAAACACCAGGATGTGGAGCCTGCCTTGCGGGAAGCATATCGGCTTAAAGATCGCACGGTGTTCCTGGATATCCGCACCGATCCAACGGAAAACGTCTTTCCAATGATACAAGCCGGCAAGGGTCTGACCGAAATGTTGCTCGGCTCCGAAGATCTTTAACCCCATATAAACTCGACGAATCTATTGTGTGCCAAGCCCGGTTGTTACCGCCGCCGGGGGAGGGCAACGAAAAGAGGAATCCACTGAAATGAAACACATCATCGCTGTATTGCTGGAAAACGAGCCTGGTGCTCTTTCCCGTGTGGTCGGGCTTTTCTCGGCCCGTGGCTATAACATTGAATCGCTGACTGTCGCGCCGACCGAAGATCCCAGTTTGTCGCGTATGACCATACAAACTGCTGGCTCGGACGAAGTCATCGAACAAATCACCAAGCATCTGAATCGCCTGATCGAAGTGGTCAAGGTTGTTGACCTGACCGAGGGCGCGTACATCGAGCGCGAGCTGATGATGGTCAAGGTACGCGCAGTTGGCAAGGAACGCGAAGAAATCAAGCGCATGGCCGATATTTTCCGTGGCCGCATCATTGACGTGACGGATAAGAGTTACACCATCGAACTCACGGGTGACCATTCCAAGAATGATGCATTCCTGGAAGCGCTTGAGCGCGCCGCCATTCTGGAAACGGTGCGCACCGGCTCCAGCGGCATTGGCCGTGGTGAGCGCATCTTGCGTGTGTAGCGCCAATAAGTCATCTGTTTAATTTGTTCAATTTGTTCAATCTGTTTTCCAAACTTGGCGTTTTCTCGCCATTCCTGTTAACTTCGGAGAAATAATGAAGGTTTATTACGATAAGGACTGTGACCTGAGCCTCATCAAAGGCAAGACTGTGGCCATCATCGGCTACGGTAGCCAGGGCCATGCACATGCACAAAACCTCAACGACAGTGGCGTGAAAGTAGTGGTCGGTTTGCGCAAAGGAGGCGCTTCCTGGCCCAAAGTTGAAAAGGCCGGTCTTAAGGTGGCTGAAGTTGCGGATGCCGTCAAGTCCGCAGATGTTGTGATGATCTTGTTACCCGATGAGCAGATCGGTGCTGTCTACAGCAATGACATTGAACCCAACATCAAGTCAGGTGCATCCTTGGTCTTTGCGCATGGTTTCAATGTGCATTATGGCCTGGTCGCTCCTCGTGCCGATCTGGATGTCTGGATGGTCGCGCCCAAGGCTCCCGGACACACCGTGCGTGGTACCTACACCCAGGGTGGCGGCGTGCCGCACCTGATTGCCGTTCATCAGGACAAGTCTGGCCGCAGCCGTGACTTGGCATTGAGCTACGCCATGGCCAACGGTGGGGGTAAGGCCGGTATTATTGAAACCAATTTCCGTGAAGAGACTGAAACCGATTTGTTCGGTGAGCAGGCTGTTTTATGCGGTGGTACGGTGGAATTGATCAAGGCTGGCTTCGAGACACTGGTGCAAGGCGGTTATGCGCCCGAAATGGCTTATTTTGAATGCCTGCACGAGCTCAAGCTGATCGTGGATATGATTTATGAAGGTGGTATCGCCAACATGAACTATTCAATCTCCAACAATGCCGAATACGGTGAGTACGTCACCGGCCCGCGTATTGTGACCGATGACACCCGAAAGGCCATGCGCCAATGTCTCACAGACATTCAAACGGGTGAGTATGCCAAGAGTTTTATTCTGGAAAATAAAGCCGGAGCACCCACCTTACTCAGTCGCCGTCGCCTCACAGCCGAACATCAGATCGAACAAGTGGGTGAAACACTGCGCGCGATGATGCCATGGATCAAGAAAAACAAGCTGGTGGATCAGTCACGCAATTAATCACAGGGTTTACTCCAGGCCAAGCTCCTGGATTTTGCGTGTGATAGTGTTGCGACCAATGCCCAGTTTATGAGCGGCTTCTATGCGGCGGCCCTTGGTGTTAGCCAGGGCTGCCAGTATCAGACGTGACTCGACACGCCGCGTCAGCGTGTCCCACACATCGCCCTGCCCTGCATCCAGCATCGTTCTGGCTTCGTTTTCCAGTGCTGCTTCCCATGCAGTCAAGGTGATGGAACTAGAGGAAGAGGGATCGGCAGATGGTGAGCCAGGATTAGAAGTAAGAGATGGGTCTGCAACTGGGATGGGTGTATGGCTTGCGGCGTCTGGGTTGCTGGGAAGGTTGGAGTGGTGTGGTTGTTCGGAAAAGGTAACACCAATTTCTGGAGGCAGATCCTTGGGCTCAATGACCTGAGCGGGAGCCATAACAGTCAACCAGTGGCAGATATTTTCCAACTGCCGCACATTACCCGGAAAGCCGAACGCCTCCAGCCAGGACAGGGCTGCATCAGAAATGCGTTTCGGTTCGACGCCAAGTTGCTGTGCACTGTGTTGTAAAAAGTGTCGCGTCAGGGTGGCAATGTCTTCCTTGCGTTCACGCAGGGCTGGCAGACGCAAGCGGATAACGTTGAGACGATGGAACAAATCCTCGCGAAAAATCCCGTCTTTGACACGTTGCTCCAGATTTTGATGGGTAGCGGCGATGACCCGGACGTTCGTTTTGACTGCGCTGTGACCACCAACACGGTAAAAATTACCATCGCTCAACACACGCAGCAGTCGGGTCTGCAACTCAAACGGCATATCCCCGATCTCATCCAGAAACAAGGTCCCACCGTCAGCCTGCTCAAAACGACCCCGGCGCATGGCTTGTGCACCAGTGAACGCCCCACGTTCGTGACCGAATAATTCACTTTCTAACAAATCTTTCGGGATGGCGGCTGTGTTAATGGCGACAAATGGGCCATTGGCACGGGGAGAGTGTTTATGCAGGGCACGTGCCACCAGTTCTTTGCCTGAGCCTGATTCTCCGGTAATCATAACCGTCACATTGCTCTGGCTTAATCGACCAATGGCGCGAAAGACATCCTGCATGGCTGGCGCTTGCCCCAACATTTCGGGCGATTGGGCCATGCGTTCTTCGCTAATCTCCTCGCGCTGACTTTCTTCCACAGCCCGTCGAATGAGTTCTACCGCTTTTGGCAGATCAAACGGTTTGGGCAGATACTCAAAAGCCCCTCCCTGGAAAGCGCTGACCGCACTATCTAGATCCGAATAGGCAGTCATGATGATGACTGGAAGGCTAGGATGCTTGGCTTTTACCTTATCCAATAAATCCAGACCAGAAGGACCCGGCATGCGAATATCGCTGACCAGAATTTGTGGACCCTCCTCATCGGTAGCGGTATTGAGCGCTGCCAGCACGTCGCGGGAATTGGAGAAGCTGCGTGTCGGCAAGTGCTCACGCAGCAATGCTTTTTCCAGCACAAAACGGATGGACTGGTCATCATCTACGATCCAAATGGGTTTCATCAGCAGGGACCTTTCTGGTTCATCGGTGCTGCTGCTGGTACGCTAGTAATTCAGGGCAGCGGAATCAATATCATGAAATTCGTACAGCCGGGGATGCTGCTTACTTCGATCAGCCCATTGTGCTGCTGCACAAAGGTTTGCGCCAAAGTCAAGCCCAATCCAGAACCACCTTCCCTACCCGACACCAGCGGGTAGAAAATGCGTTCCTTGATTGAATCGGGTATCCCCGGTCCGTTGTCGATAACATGCAACTTCAATGCCAACTTATAGCGTTGTTTGCAAAAAGTGATTTGTCGCGTTACCCGTGTACGCAAGGTAAGGCATGCATCACCCGTTGTTATGCGTTCGGCCAGCGCCTGGCAGGCGTTGTGTGCAATATTGAGTGCCGCTTGAATGAGTTGTTCACGGTCCCCGCGCAATTCAGGAATGGAGGTGTCGTAGTCGCGCACCACTGTCAAACCTTTGGGAAACTCGGCCAGAATGAGTGAACGCACCCGTTCGCACACATCGTGGATATTGACATCACCCACCGTATGCGGTCGCCGGTGCGGAGCCAGTAGCCGATCCACCAGGCTTTGCAGGCGATCCGCTTCGTGAATGATGACCTGGGTGTATTCGGTCAACTCGGGTGACTCGATTTCCATCTCCAGAAGTTGGGCCGCACCACGGATGCCTCCCAATGGATTCTTGATTTCGTGTGCCAGATTGCGAATGAGTTCCTTATTGGTCTTTGACTGTTCGGCCAGACGTTGTTCCCGGTCCTGACGGGATTGTTGTTCCTGCGGAACCATCTCGACAATGATTTCATCGGTCGGCTCCGGGCGGGCAATGATCACGTGTACAGGCAGGGTATCATGCCCGTGGCGCTTGAGCCAAGCATCATAGCGCAAAGCTGAAAACGCATTATCCCGCGCACCGATGAGGGCATTTTGCAACAGATGCGGTTCGGTGAACACATTCTCAAGGCACGAGCCTACTATAAGACGGCGGGAAACACACAGCGCATCTTCCAGCGCCGCGTTGGCAAATAGTACGGTCGCGTCAGAATCAACTACCGCCACCAGCGTGACAAGCAGGTCCAGGGATTGAAACCGGGAGGATGCTGCGTCCAAAATGCTTATTTCGCTGTATTCCCTGGTGAGGGCGAGGAAGACTGTCCAAGGCGTTCAAGTTCACGCCGGATACCGGCAATATCACTCTCGTTGCGACTGATACTGGCCTTGAGTTCGGCAACGCGATCCAGGTACTTTTGATGGTTGCGAGTCTCTTGTGCCATTTTTTCTGGCTCACCGTTGTTATATTCTCTGAGCAGTTCGGCTTGTCGCGCTTCAGCTTTTTTTAATTCGGACTCCAGGATGTAGCGTGAATCGGCATCCTTGGAACGCTGCTCCGATGGGTCCACACGCGCACCCGGCTGGGCAGAGGACGCAGTGCGCGCAGGGGGACGAAAGGCAGGCACCACCGTGACGTTGCCGCCAGAAACAAGTTTGCAATCCTTGGCTTGAGCTTCTGAAACCGTATTGGTGTACTCGTTACCACAACGGTAAATACGCCCTTGCGCCCAACTGCTGTTGGCCGCCAGGAAAGTAACAATCAAAGGTATCACAAAGACAATTTTCAGGACAATTTTCATACTGTTTTCAGGCATCCATACAAGAGAGTCCGCAAGTATGCGTCAAAACGCGCGAGAAATGAAAAAAAGACGGCCGGAGCCGTCTTATCAATATGCGTAGCAGCGCCAATGCCAAGTCTGCCGCGCATGAACCAATGGTATCAAAGCGAATAGTACATGTCGAACTCAATCGGGTGCGTGGCCATGCGCAAACGCGTGACTTCAGCCATCTTGAGCTCGACATACGCATCCAGCATGGTGTCGGTAAAGACACCGCCCTTGGTCAAGAAGGCGCGGTCGGCATTGAGACAATCCAGGGCCTGATCCAGACTGTGGCAAACCGTGGGAATCAACGCGTTTTCTTCTGGTGGCAAATGGTACAGATCCTTGGTGGCAGCTTCGCCTGGATGGATCTTGTTTTCCACCCCATCCAGACCAGCCATCATCAGCGCGGCAAAGCCCAGGTAGGGATTCATCAGAGGATCGGGGAAACGTGCTTCAATGCGACGGCCTTTGGGGTTGGCAACAAACGGAATGCGAATCGAAGCCGAACGGTTCTTGGCCGAGTAGGCCAGTTTGACAGGAGCTTCAAAGCCCGGAACCAGGCGCTTGTAGCTATTGGTGCCAGGGTTGGTGATGGCATTCAAAGCGCGGGCGTGCTTGATAATGCCACCGATGTAGTACAAGGCAAAGTCGGAAAGACCGGCATAACCGTCACCGGCAAACAGATTTTTGCCATCTTTCCAGATCGACTGGTGCACGTGCATGCCCGAACCATTATCACCAACGATGGGTTTGGGCATGAATGTGGCGGTTTTTCCATAGGCATGGGCCACGTTCTGCACCACATATTTAAGAATCTGGGTCCAGTCAGCACGCTGCACCAGGGTGCTGAACCTGGTGCCAATTTCATTCTGGCCAGCGCCGGCAACTTCGTGGTGGAATACTTCGACCGGAATACCCAGGGATTCGAGGATCAGCGTCATTTCGGCGCGCATATCCTGGGTGCTGTCAACCGGCGGCACGGGGAAGTAACCGCCCTTGACGGAAGGCCTATGGCCCTTGTTGCCACCTTCCATCTTCTTGCCGGAATTCCAGGGCGCTTCCAATTCATCAATCTTGAAGAAGGTGCCCGACATATCGGTATTCCAGCGCACATCGTCAAAGATGAAGAATTCTGGCTCGGGGCCGAAAAATGCCGTGTCGCCAATGCCCGATGCCTTGAGGTAGGACTCGGCGCGCTTGGCAATGGAGCGGGGATCCCGGTCATAGGCCTTGCCGTCGCTGGGTTCAACCACGTCGCAGCTCATGAACAGCGTGGTTTCCTCAAAAAACGGATCAATGTTGGCTGTGTTGGGGTCAGGCATCAGCTGCATGTCAGAGGCCTCAATGCCCTTCCAACCTGCCACGGACGAACCGTCAAACGCATGGCCCGATGTGAATTTATCCTCGTCAAAATGCGACACAGGCACGGTGACATGCTGCTCTTTGCCACGGGTGTCGGTGAAACGGAAGTCCACAAACTTGACTTCGTTGTCCTTCACCATCTTCATCACGTCAGCAACGGTCTTGGCCATCAAATACTCCTATTTCAAAAAACATGCACAGTTGAGAAATTTTGCCGAGTTTGCAAGCAGTTTTTGTGCCAGTGCTGCAAGCAGTATCAACAAAGCCCGCTATTTTGCCTTGAGAATCCGCACTTTTCGAAGGTATGCCAACAAAAGATCTTCGGCGCTCAAAATAACTGACCCACCTGTGCTCACAGAAAGCTGACCCACCGGTTGCGCGGCTGTTTGTAACTTGATGGCCTGCAGGAAACAGAATCGGCGATCATTGGCTCGACCAATGTGCGTGAAGAAGCGACTTCAGTTCATTGAAGAAGCAACCCGTTTGAAGATGAAATTTGGTTACGCAAGCATGGGTTGCCACCCTGCTCGACTGAGCATGATCACCTTCCGTGATGGATTGATTGCTGCATCCATCACCGTTGCTGATCAAATCGAGGCTCTTGCGTTGTTGGCAGAATACCGGTTTTGATACTTGGTGAACCGGTGTAAGGTGGAACTGAGAGTCAAGACAAAATTTTCAGTTAATTTAAGCTGTTCTCGTTTTGTGCGTATGCAACTGGATGGCGTTGCCCCGGGTTTTTGTCTTGGTATTGGTCTTCATGGTTTTATTTTCAAATGGCAATTTGGCAAGCGAAGCGCGTCAGGCCAAAGGCATAACCCTTGTGGGTAAGTACGGGTGGGAGGTGTGGGTATGTGGTCAACCTGGGCGTTCTTGCAAGGTTGTCCACATATCCACGGTCAATGCGGATGGTGATGCAGTGGTGCTGCAGCCGATCAAGCAAGGCATCGACCAGCGGCTTGTTGTTAAACAACTCGTACCACTGGGGGTAGTCCAAATTCGTAGTGATGATGGTGCTCACCCGCCCATAGCGTTGATCCATCAGACGAAAGAACGCGTTGGTCTGTTCTGTCTTCAAGTTCAAGTAACCCAGCTCGTCAATGCAAAGCGGCTGCATACGTGCAAGCGCCGTGAGCAGCTTGGTTGTGGAGCGATCTGCCAGCGAGGCATACAGCTCATCGAGCAGCGCCTGCGCACTGTAAAGCGCCCCGCCAGCCATTGATGCAGGCCTGGCGCAATAGTCCCAGAGCGATGCCGGTCTTGCCGGTGCCGGTGCCACCAATGAGCACCAGATTGTCGGCGCGACGCACAAACTCCAAGTCGGCAAGACCGAGGATTTGTGCCTTATTCACCCCGCTTTGGCGATCAAAGGGAAAGGTGTCGATCGTCCATTGCCGGGGCAGGTGTGCCTGCGCCACCCGATTGACTAATGAGCGTTCCCGCTGAAACGAAGCCTGCTCGCTTAGCAGGCGTTGCACCACCTCTGCGCAAGAGGTGCCATTGCGCTCAGCGCGATCAAGTTCGCTGTCCAGCACACGCGCCATGCCTTTGAATTTCAACTCCGTTAGCAATGCGTGCAAGGCCTCACGCGGGGTCGGGGTCGCTGTCGTTTTGGTTTGCTCATCGTCTTTATCATCCGGTTCATTGGGGAGGTTGTCATGGCTGCTCTCACCTAGCGCAAAGAAGTCGCCTGCCACATGGCGCAACACCATGGACTCCAGTCGCGTCAAATCAAACAGACCGTACTTGAGCGCCTGCTCCAGCGCTGCTAGGAACGGCTGCGCTGGGTAGGTCCGTTTAATCTGTAGCAGTCGGTTCAGTGCCCGTGTACCACGCCCATTGAGGTGCTTGATGAGCGCTGTAGACGTACGCATCAAGAACAGGAGATTGACCACACAACAACTGCGCCTGTAGCGAAGGCTGGCGAGGCGTGCGTTTGGGTATGGTGTGATGCCCGGGCAAGGTGGAGCGCGCATCACGCACACCCAGCAAACGGGGATGACTGGCCACCAGGGTGCGTTTGTAATGAATCTCGATACTGGCGTAATGCTTGTACACCGTCACCGTCTTACTCACCAGCCGTTCAGGTGTCGAATACCGGTTGGTGTCGACGCTGACAAAACCGTACAAGTCCACCACCCGCTCAAACACCTCGTAGACTGCTGGCAAGACGATTGACAGGCTGGTGAGGTAAGGCTTCTCCATCACGTACGCCACCTCAGGTGCCATGCCCAGACTGCGTTTTGGCTTGGCATTGGCCACTTCAACGCACCACTTGAGCGCCTGTGCGTTCAAGTCATCGAAAGAGCTAAAACTGCGCCCAGGCAGGAAGTTGTCCTCAACCCATGCAAAGGGGCGCTCGATTCTGGCTTTGCGATCAGGGTCATTGACACGGTGTGCCATAAACTTGAAGCCCAGGGCGCGTGCAAAGGCGGCCATCTCTGGTGCGAATACCGCATCAGGCCCAGCACCACCAGCGAGAATGACGCTGGTATTGTCGATCACGCAAAGTGGGCAAGTGCCGTCCATGAACTGGGCTGCGCGCAACAAGAAGTCCTTGGCCTCAAAGCGGGTAAATCGTGGGTAGTACCAGATAAACAAACGCCGCGAGTACGCCAAGGTCAGACCTGCACACTGGGCGGTAATGCTCTTGCCCGCCACCTCCATCTTATGGGGCGATGTGTCGTGCTGCATCTCCTGGCCGGGCTCGAAGTGGTATTCGCCGGAGCGCTTGGGTGGTTGGCGCAGTTCAGCTTGGCGCACCCAGCGCGTGAGGGTGCTGTAGGGCGGGTGCAGCTTGTACTCATCAGCCAGTATCTGGGCCATACGCACGGCGTTACCTTTGGCTCTGGCATAGACTTCGGTGAGTTGTTGTTGGGTGACCTCATTCACCGGGTGGGCAGGTGTTTGCACGCCTTGTGGCTCGCGCAGGATGCCTCGCACGGTGTTGCGCGAGAGATGCAGCACCCGGCTGATTTCACGTAAACCTGTGCTCTGTTGGTGCAAGGTGAGCACACTGGCACGAATATCTATCGGGGTCATGGCACCAGCCTGGTAAGTTCGTTGTTCACTTGTTCCAGCGCTACATGCAGGCGCAGACACGCGCCCTTTAGCGTTGGTTCCAACGGGGCGGTCAGTGGCACTAGGCGTCGGTGTGCGCGTTGCAGCAGTGCTTGCAGGTAACCCAGCTCAGCAGCCACCTCCGTTCAGGTCCGCCCCGCAGGTCTTTGGCAATGCTCTGGCTTTGTCTCTCGTTCAAGCTGTCGATAAACAGGCGTGGGTGTTCCACCATGCGTTGGCGCTGCGTGTGTTGGGCGGCTTGGTAGTGGCTAAACCAGGCTTGCAGTTCACGCGTACTTAAGTGGTCGCTTGCCATGCTGGCCAGTAGTTGACTGGCATGCTCGCTGTTGGCGCGCGCCAACGGGGCCACAATGCGTGAGCCCGCCCAACTCGATATGCCCCCACTGCGCACCGCCTGCACCAGGTCCTGGGACAGTGCCCCCAGTAGTACCAAGCGGCGCTGTACCCAGCTCACATCACGGGCGCATTGACGTGCAGCTTCGCGCTGACTCAGGCCAAGGGAGTCGATCAGCTCGCGCGCAGCAGGGCTTCCTCCATGGGGTCAAATGCCCGCGAGAACGAGTGGGCCAGCATCTGTGCCAGCGCAGGCCCCACCGGGCAGTGCCAGCATTGCACCAGGGCGGTGTCTGCGCCCAGTCGCTTGAGCGCGCTCAGGCGCCGGTAGCCGTCAATCAGTACCAGGGCACCACTGTCTTGGTCGTCAGCGGCAATGCACGCTACCAGTTGTCCGCTTGTGCGTATCGATTCAGTCAGTCGCTGCACTGCCGCCGTATCGGCGATGCGGGTGGCCTCAAAGCGCAGCTCCAGGCGGTGTAAATCGACTTGTCTTGCGCCAACGTACCCGCCCACACTTTGTTCATGAGCGCCAAAGCCATGGGTGTTGCTGGTCTGGCTTTCAAGGAGTCGGTCATGGGTAATTCCTTGTCTTTTATGGGTCGAAAATCGGTTCACTCGTTGCCCGCAGCAGCCGACTACGGCGAACTCCGCTCGCCACAGGGCGCGCGCACCAGTGGCAATGCCCGCTGGTGTCGGCTTGGACAGTTGCGCTGGCTTCACATCGAGCTGTGGTGGTAGTAAATCACCCGCACAGGCTTCTTGGGAAGGCCCTGATGAGTCACTATTTTTTGGAGGCAGTTCCTGCTCTCGCTGGCGTAGGCGTAATCGTTGTTGACGACGGGCGTGGTTGCAGCGTCCGACACGGCTGCTTTGATATATCCTGGAGGCTCTGCGTTGACTGGCTAGACGTGCCTGTTTGCGACACTCAGCGCTGCAGTAGCGCTGACCTCGGTCACAAGGCGTACACACTAGCACTTCGGTTTGACAGCACGCACATTGCAGCGTGCGTCCACTGCTCAATGCAGCTTGCATTCAGCGCTCCTGTTGGAGCCTCAAATGGACACCTCGAAAGTCGATCCGTGGTTCATGCTCACAGCACATTCAGCACTGGACATTGATCACGACTGGGGACAATAATTGGTGCGCACTCGTGGCTGATACGGGTGGGGCGCGCTAGCCGAAATCACTTGTTCGGGTCGAAAGCGGTTGGTGCGCCCGTTCTTCATTACATCTGCGTTTTACACGCTTGTCGGGCGCAGTGCCAATTCATAGTCTTGGCAGACCACCAACTATCCGTACCCACATTGACCAAGCCTGCCTTTGTCAAACGATATCTTGAGTCTGGACAACGAATTAATTCAAGCAATGGCGGTTGACATACGCAAGAACGTCAGCCTCAGGCATTCATCCAAGAGCTGTGGGTTCGTCTATCACCACATGCCAACGTACTCTCAGCCAAAGTCTGTGGGTCAATTCCAATGAGCAGGGGTGGGTCAATTTCCGTGAGCGCCAAAGTCCATCTGACACACCCGGTCAAAAATGGCGGTCGAAAGGTGCGCGCAAGCCAATTTAACCACCTGCCAGTCATGCCAGCGGGGATGGAGGTTCTTGTATTCGCCAAGTTCGGTTTCTTCCAGGTCATAGGGCAGCGCGTTGGCGAGTTGCACCTGCAACTGCTGTAACGGCGACTCCCCGCTGTCTTGCTGGTAGAGCCGGTCAAACGATTGCAGGGCGAGGGCCACACGTGCATCGCCCATGTGGTCGGCCAAGGCCACGAAATCAAGGTAGTCCCGCGTGGCATTACGCTTGAGGATCAGCACGCCCTTGATGCGCAGAATCTCGCCTTCGGTTGGAACGGTGATTCTGGCTCCGTGGTAATCCACCACTGCCGTTTCCAGCGGTGCGTCGCGGATAAGCTGGCGCACCCCGGTTTCGATGCCATCAAGACTGCCAAGGATTTGCACGGGACGCTGCACACGTGCCGTTTTCCAGCCAGCGACCGACTCCAGCTGCGCCAGCACTGCATCAAAACGATGGCGCAGGTCGGTCAGCACATGGTCGGCGTCACGCGAGAAGCGATGTCCGGCATGGATCGCCGAGGCGGTTCCGCCAACCAGAACGGCGTCCGGCAGGATGCGCTGGAGCCGCGCGGCAGAGGACAAGACGAGTTCCCAGTCAGGCAGCGGTGCGGTGTTCTTTGACATAGTGCATCCAGAAGTGGTGGCGCTGGGCATAAGGGTCGCAGACGTAAGGGCGGCAAACTTGCTCCACCTTGTCCAGCAGGGCGCGGTCAGCCAGAACGGCCCGGCGTAGATCGGCCCAGTCCTGCCACCGGCCACGCGCGATCACGTCGTCGATGGCGGCAAGGGTGAAGCGTTGGTGGTTGAGGTGGCGATGCAACATGGCAAATAAATCAGGCTATAAGGCTATAAGGCTATAAGGCCATCACTCCTTCACTCCAACCGCGCCCGGCTGCAGACAAAAACCCCGGCGATCACCAATACGGTGCCTGCCAGCAGCCAGGCCGTCAAGGGTTCGTCGAGCAACAGCCCGCCCAGCAACATGGTGGACATGGGGCCGATCATGCCGGCCTGGGCGGCCAGGCTGGAGCCGATGCGTTCCACCGCAACCATCACCAGCATGACGGGCAACACGGTGCACAGTGTGGCATTGAGCAGGGATAACCACAGCACCTCGGGTGCCAGCGCCAGCACCGAGCCCATCGGACGCAGCAGGGCAAATTGTGCAATACACAACACGCTGGCAACCGATGTGGCCAGCCCGACCAGTCGCATCGCGCCCAGGCGTTGCACCAGTTCACCACTGTAAAACAGGTAAATCGCGTAGCTGGTCGCGCTCAGGAAAACCAGTACCGTGCCCCACACCACGTCCTTGTTGTGTGCGCCGGTCAGTTCATGTGCAAACGCCAGCAGCACGCCGCAGTAGCTGATGGCCATGCCCAGCGCCTGGTGCCAACCGATGCGGCGCCGGAAAATGACAAAGCCCAGCAGCAGCACCATCGTCGGGCTGAGGTAGAGAATCAGGCGCTCCAGTGCTGCGGTGATGAACTGTAGCCCGAGAAAATCCAGGAAACTGGCCAGGTAATAGCCGCTGAAACCCAGCCAGAAAATGCCCAGCATATCCCGGCGCGTCAGGGACGTTGCCTGGTGGTCATCGGGGGTGGGAGTGCGGCGGCTGGTCCACCAGCCTATGGCCAGGAAAAAGGGGAACGCGAACAGCATGCGCAGCATGATGAGCGTGATGGCGTCCACGCCATAGCGGTAGGCCAGCTTGACGATGATGGCCTTGCCGCTGAATGCCACCGCGCCCAGCATGGCAAGCACAACACCGCCAGCTACTGAATGAATAGCTGTACTCGCACGTTCTACGGGGCTTGTGGCCATTTAAGGGCTATAAACCCTCAGAAGTTCAGCGTACGCTTGTCCACCGCCAGTGCGGCTTCTTTCGTGGCTTCGCTCAGGGAAGGATGGGCGTGGCAGATGCGGGCAATGTCTTCGGCGCTGGCCTTGAACTCCATGGCCACCACGGCTTCGGCGATCAGCTCGCTGGCTTGTGGGCCGATGATGTGTACGCCCAGAATCTCGTCGCTGGTGGCATCGGCCAGAAATTTGACAAACCCCGTGGTATCGCCCAGCGCACGTGCCCGGCCATTGGCCATGAACGGGAACACCCCCGCCTTGTACGCGCGCCCCAAAGCCTTGAGCTGCTGCTCATTTTGACCAACCCAGGCAATTTCGGGGCTGGTGTAGATCACTCCGGGGATGGTGTTGAAGTTCACATGACCATGCTGGCCAGCGATGCGCTCGGCCACCGCCACGCCCTCCTCTTCCGCCTTGTGTGCCAGCATGGGGCCGCGTACCACATCGCCTACGGCCCAGACACCGGGAAGATTCGTTTTGCAATCGCCATCGACGACCACCGCGCCACGTTCATCGAGTTGCAAGCCCACGGCTGCGGCGTTCAGGCCGGTGGTATTGGGCGTGCGACCTATCGAGACGATGAGCCTGTCTGCTTCCAGCACCTGTGCTTCGCCTTTTGCATTGGTGTAGAGCACCGACACCCCGTTTTCGCTGGTCGCTACCTCGCCTACCGCCACGCCCAGCTCGATACGCAGGCCTTGTTTGGTGAATGCCTTGTAGGCTTCTTTGGCCACTTGCTCGTCGAGCATGCCCAAAAAGGTCGGCAAACCCTCCAGAATCGTGACTTGCGCGCCCAGTCGGCGCCAGACCGAACCCATTTCCAGGCCAATGACGCCCGAACCAATCAGGGCCAACTTCTCGGGAACCGTGTTCAGACGCAAGGCACCCTCATTGGACAGGATGCGTTCTTCGTCAAAGGCTGCCCCTGGCAGGGCACGCGGGCTTGATCCGGTTGCCACAATGATGTGCCGGCCCACCAGTGCATCGGCCATCGGACCGGCTACGTTGATCAGGTACCCGCCTTCCAGCGCCTTGACAAACGAACCCCGGCCATGGAAGAAGGTAACTTTGTTCTTTTTGAACAGGTACTGAATGCCATCGTTGTTTTGTTTGACGACCATGTTTTTGCGCGCCAGCATCTGCGCCACATTGATGGACAGGCCCTCCACAGCAATCCCGTGCTCGGCAAAATGGTTTTTGGCCTGATCAAAATGCTCGGACGACTGGAGCAAGGCCTTGGACGGGATGCAACCCACATTGGTACAGGTTCCCCCCAGCGCCGGTCCTCCCTGGTCGTTCTTCCAGGCGTCGATACAGGCGACGCTAAAACCCAGTTGTGCCGCACGAATGGCGGCAACATAGCCACCAGGGCCACCCCCGATGACGATCACATCAAATTGCTTACTCATAGATACTCCCATATTCATAGCTGCACCCGCACATTCTATAAGTCTTGCAGCCTTAAAACATTACAGCCTTTACATGGCATTGGCGCTGGTCAGTCTGTTGCGCCCGGCTTCCTTGGACTTGTACAAGGCTGCATCTGCCGCTTCCAGCAACTGCTCGGCTTTGCTTACATCCAACCCAGGGTAAGTGGCAGCACCCAGACTGATTGTCACCTTCAAACCGTCCACTGCCATTTCCTCCACCGCCACGCGCAAACTATTGCCGATGGTACAGGCTCCTTGCACACCCGTCTCCGGGAGAATCATCACAAATTCTTCCCCGCCATAACGACAGGCAGAATCGTAATGGCGTATCGAGGACTTCATGCATGCGCCCACGGCCTGCAACACGCGGTCCCCCTGGTCGTGGCCATGTGTATCATTGAATTTCTTGAAAAAGTCAACGTCCAGCAGCAGCACCGACAAGGGTTTGTTGGTCCGTCTGGCGCGGTCAAATTCCGTCGCCAGGGTGGTATCAATGTAGCGGCGGTTAAATAAACCCGTCAGGGCATCCGTTATGGAGATACGTTTGAGCTCATCCAGCATGCGATGCTCTTCGGTGACATCCCGGATGAGCGCTGCCGAACCCATCAAGCGCCCGTTCTTGGCATCAATCGAAGCGGCAGACACTTGCAGTGTACGCCCACGGTAGGCCACGGTCTGGGTATGTACGCCGTGCAGCAGCTGGTTCATCAGAGCGGCATCGTCCAGCAGGCACAAAAATCCCTCCTGGCGCACCTGGGCATCGGTTTTTTCGAGAATTTCAGATGCTGCCTTGTTGATCAGCACGATTTCATCGTTGGCATTGGTGACGATGATGGCCTCGCGTGCGGCCTCGATGATGGTGGTCAGCTTGCCACGCTCGATCAGCAGCAGGTCATACCCGCGTTTCAGGCTGGCCGTCATCAGGTTGAAGGTCTCGGCCATGCGTTTGATTTCTCCACCGCCCTGCAAGGGCACCTTGGAGTCAAATTCACCCGCAGAGATGCGTGCCATGGCGCCGGTAATCGCCTCGATGGGATGAACCACCGATTTGCCTAGCAAGTAGCCCACACACAGCGTACTCAAAATAAGCGCAGCGCCAATCACCAGTATCGTTTGAATCCGCATATTCAGGATTTCTGTCTCGATGGTGTTCATGGGCGTGACGATTTTGATGACCCCCCGCACCAGTTGGTCGGCCCCGTGGCAACGAATGCAGGGCGGACCACCCGGAATGGCGTCCAGGAATACCAGTTGGCGGCGGCCACTGCCATCCACCACTTCGTACGACGCATCCCCGGCATTGGCCAGCACGCGGGCAAACGCCGGGGTCGTGGGGTTCATGTTTGGTACGCGCTCGGGCTTGCTGTGCGTCGCAAATGCCTGGGAGCCCAGCAAGGCGTTGACACTGTTGATGCTGAGGTTGTCCCGGAATGCCTCGCTGCCGTCGGTGCGCAGAATCACAAACTCGCTAAACCCTCGCAGCGACTTCAGGCGCGCCGCATAGGCTGGCATGATTTCCGCGTGGTTTTCCACCATGATCGAAGACAGCCCCTTGGAGAGGGAATCCGTGACCTTGTGCAGCGAGCGTTTGTACTCGCCCAGGATCGACTGCTCTTGCGATTGGACATAAAAATAAGCCACACAGGCAAACACCACCGTGAGCGTCACGCCGATTGCCAAGGTCACGTGGTAGCGCAGTTTCCCCCGGATCATCATGATGGCGACGGCTCCGCATGGTGTGTGGCCAAGGTGGTGCAGTTGCGCCCGTTTGCCTTGGATCGGTACAAGGCGGTATCCGCCGCCTCCAGAAGCTCGGCTGCACTATGGACCGCAAGATCGGGAAATGTTGCCACGCCCAGGCTGATGTTGACCTGCAAACCATTAACGGTCGTGGCAGAAACGGCCTTGCGCAAACGTTCCGCCACCTGGTAAGCGTCCGTTGCGCGGGTATCCGGGAGAATGCCGACAAACTCCTCGCCTCCATACCGGCAGGCCGAGTCGTATTTGCGCAAGGCATCGCGGAAAGTCGCCGCTACCGCCTGCAAGACCCTATCGCCCTGGTCGTGGCCGTAGGTATCATTGAATTTCTTGAAATGGTCCACGTCAAAAAGAATGACCGAAAGAGGGCCATCCGTGCGTTTGACCCGCTCGAATTCCTTCAGCAGTGTCGCATCCAGGTAGCGCCGATTGAAAATACCCGTCAAGGCATCGGAAGTGGACAAGCGGCGCAGTTCGTCTTCCAGACGTTTGGCTTCGGTTATATCGCGCAACAGGCATGCCGACCCCACCACGTGGCCATCAACCGTATAAATCGTTTCGATATAGACCTGCAGCCAGCGCCCACCCATTTCACAGGTATTACTGATGGACTTGTCTTCTTCTTCCAGCCATTGGAGCAAGGTGACCGGATCGCCCGTGAGGTTGGAAAAACCACCCCGGACGATTTCCATGGCCGTCTTGCCCAGCAGCCTTTCCGCTGCCGGGTTCACCAACACGATGGCACCTTCGCTGTCGGTGGCCACAATGCCTTCGCCCGCGCCAAAAATGATGGTTTTCAGCTTGTCCTGCTCTTGCCGCAGTCCGCTGCAGATCGCGTTGACCTCTGCGGTCATGCGGTTAAAACTCGCCGCCATGCGCCCGAACTCGTCCTGGGTCGCCACGGGAATCTGGTGTTCCAGGTCGCCATCCGCAACCCGTGCCATTTCGCTTACCATGATCTCTATGGGGCCAACCACCGAACGCCCCATGGTGTAGCCGGTCAGCAAAACCGAGGCCATCAATGCCAGGCCGAGAACCAGCAAGGCGTTGTGCCGGATTCTGACCAGTTCCAGTTCGGCGCCCGCCAACGAAGTGGACAGCATCAACACGCCCCGCACGGCCTGTGCCTTGCCATGGCACTTGTAGCAGCCCCCCTGGTTTTGAATCGGGGCCAGGAACGTCAGCATTTTGCCAACGTCTTCGTCACGGTAAAAAAATGTCGGCTCCGAGGCTGCCAATGCATTGCGCAACAATTCACTGTCTTTCGCCAGTACGTCAATCCGCGCTTCGGTATCACGCGGTGCAAACGTCTCCTCACCACGGCGGCGGTTGACTTCATGGATGGTGGTATTGTCATGAAACGCTTCCTCACCCGTGACGCGCAGGATGCGAAAGTCCGTTACTTCAGGAAGTGTTTTCAGCTGGTCTGCATACGCACGGGCCATATCCGCCGATCCCGCCAGCATCACACTGCGCAAGCCCTCAATGACACTCCCCGTGAGCTTGCGCATGGATTGCTCGTTTTGAGCCATCACGATGCGCTCCTGCCACTGGGTATACATGAAGGCCGAGGCAATCAGGCACAGGGAAACCGCTATCCCCACGACCATCATGAGCTTGTAGCGAATGCGAAGATTTTGAAACGAAAGTTTATTGTTCACAAAAAACGGCAAAAGGAGAACTGTGTGAACTCATGCACACTGCATATCTCTCATATCTTTTTCTTGGATATCAAGGGCATCGGTATGCGATGCATACGAGCCGCCTATCAAGGCCAACGGTGAGGCCCGGCAATCCCTTGGAATTACGGAAAAAGGCAAATAGTCATCCTTCTCGCAGTGCCAGCTGCGCTGCCACTGCGGCCTGGATGTTCGAATCAGCCCAGGCGCGTGGGCCAACCATAACATCCTTTATAACAAAATCCGCCCCCACCAGGTAGCTGGTCGGAAGGCCCGGAGCTTTCAGGGCAGAACCAGCCCAGCGCTGCCCAGGATCAGACAAAACAGTAAATGTCAGCCCCTGCCTGCGGGTGAATTCGCGTGCCAGCTGGATGTCCTGGTCAATGCTGATGGCAATTAGCACCATACCTCTTGGAGCAAGCGCCCTGTGCAATGTTTCAAGGTCGGCCATTTCGTTGCGACAGGGGGCACACCAGGTTGCCCAAAGGTTAAACAATAACGGCCTACCCATGTAATCCTGGCTGGAGTGCCTGCTCTGGTCAAGCGCGGCTAAGGAAAATTCGGGAAAGTGGTCATCGCGTCCTGGTCTGCCTGATTTACTCTGACTTTGACGACAGGAAGCAAGCCCGAATCCGCTGATGACGCTCATACCAGCGAGCATTCGGGCCAAACACCTGCGACGAAGAACGTCGAAGGCCTCAGAATTTTTGGATGACATTGACACTGCTGGGTTGTTTTGTTAGCGCATAGGTAGTGCGGGTACAGCTATCTATTTTGCAGTAGATATATATTCCTGCTGCGTTCGCGCCGGGCTGAGGGTATAACCATAACGTGTGGGCAAGTCACTGCGCAGCACGCTCTGCGGTATCCATAGACCCGCCTCTATGGCCTGTACCGCCAAAACCATATCCTGGGTATGTACCAAGCCCAAACCCAACGGTGTTTCCAGGTAAAGCCAACCATGTTCATCCGTCAAACAAGCGGTGCTGTGGGTCCGTGCTCCCGTATGCGCGCATAGCGAGAAGTCCTCTTGCACACGCCAGATCCAGGGGGTTATTTCCAACTCGACAAAAACACGCTGGGGACCATTTTGAAAGAACCATTGTCCTTGCATATCGCTTGCGTAATTGCGTTGGATAAAGGCTATCAGCTTTTCATGCCGTAACAGTGAGCCTTTTACATCCGGATATCCACTGGCAAATGCCCCCAGTCGCTGCACCTGCTCGGTTCGCATGTACCAATTTCCACGCGCATCAAGCCCCAACCAACCGTAGCAGGCAGGCACATCGGGCCACTTTCCCATGGCTTGTTTGACGATATCATCCATGAACTTTTAGTGCAAGGTTGGAGACATCCGGCTGAATTCCTGAAACTCATCCTCGGCCCCAGGACTGGCGTGATGCAACACCATACGCCACCCCTGAGGGGTTTTATGGTACACGTTGGTTGCCAGGACAAAGGCCTGCGCCGGCCCCTCGCTGGTCATGAGTTCGATGCGCTCCAGTACGCTATGCACCGCACTGGTCATGGCGTCAATGCGCCGAATGGCCTGGGGATAAATGCGAATCGCCCCACCCTGGACAAAAATGGCTTCAAATGCCAGCCGGATAGTGTTGGCGCCAACCAGGCGAGTCCCACCTGGATGCACGCAAATGATACCCTCATCATCGGACCAGCATCCCATCAATTTCTCGATATCCGCAGCATACAAAGCCTCGTAAAACGTGGCCTCAAGCTCATCAGGAGACCCGAACAGGACAGCTTGGCGGAGAATTTTGGACATCGGTTTGCCGAGAAAATAAACAAAAAAACCGCCCGGAGGCGGTCTCATAAAGCGGTTTCATCCAATCGGGTCGATGATCCTATCTTTTCTGGCGGTATTTGCGCAAGGCGGCGACCTGTGCCGACAACAACACGAGTTCGGACGTGGCCCGCGCCATATCAATTTCGCTCTTGGCATTTTTGAGTGTTTCCTCTGCGGCAACCCGGGCCTCATTGGCCTTTTCATCATCAAGATCCTTACCGCGAATCGCGGTGTCGGACATGACGGTCACGCAACGCGGCTGTACCTCCAGAATGCCGCCGGCGACGAAAATGAACTCTTCCTCGCCATCGGCCTTCTGAATGCGCACCGAGCCGGCTTTGATTCGGGAAATCAGGGGCGTATGGCGTGGATAAATACCCAGCTCTCCGGACTCTCCCGGCAGGGCCACGAACCGGGCTTCGCCCGAAAAGATGGATTCTTCGGCGCTGACGACATCGACATGAATGGTGTTCATATGCTTCCTTGAAGAAGGTTATGCCATCTTCCTGGCCTTTTCAATGGCCTCGTCAATGGTACCCACCATGTAGAACGCCTGCTCGGGCATGTGGTCGCATTCACCATTCACGATCATTTTGAAACCACGGATGGTTTCAGACAGTGGAACGTATTTACCGGGAGAGCCGGTAAACACTTCGGCCACAAAGAAAGGCTGGCTCAAAAAGCGTTGAATCTTGCGTGCACGTGCCACAGCCAGTTTATCCTCGGGCGCCAGATCGTCCATGCCCATGATGGCGATGATGTCGCGCAGTTCACGGTAACGCTGCAAAGTACCCTGCACGGCGCGTGCCGTGTTGTAGTGGTCCTCACCCACCACATTCGGATCAAGCTGGCGACTGGTGGAATCCAGCGGATCAACCGCCGGATAAATACCCAGCGAAGCAATATCGCGTGACAGCACCACGGTGGAGTCCAGGTGGGCAAAGGTGGTTGCTGGAGACGGGTCGGTCAAGTCGTCAGCGGGCACATACACGGCCTGAATCGAGGTGATGGAACCCACCTTGGTCGAAGTAATGCGCTCCTGCAAGCGGCCCATTTCCTCGGCCAGCGTCGGCTGGTAACCCACAGCGGAAGGCATGCGGCCCAAAAGCGCGGACACTTCGGTACCGGCCAGGGTGTAACGGTAGATGTTATCGACAAAGAACAGCACGTCGCGGCCTTCGTCGCGGAATGATTCGGCAATCGTGAGTCCCGTCAATGCCACGCGCAGACGGTTGCCGGGGGGCTCATTCATCTGGCCATAGACCATGGCAACTTTGGACTCTGGCAGATTGTCCAGTTTCACCACGCCGGACTCAGCCATTTCATGGTAGAAGTCGTTGCCCTCGCGGGTACGCTCGCCCACGCCCGCAAACACCGACAGACCCGAGTGTGCCTTGGCGATGTTGTTGATGAGTTCCATCATGTTCACGGTCTTGCCCACACCGGCGCCACCGAAAAGGCCCACCTTACCGCCCTTGGCGAAAGGGCACACCAAGTCAATCACCTTGATACCGGTTTCGAGCAACTCCTGCGAAGGGCTGAGCTCGTCATAAGTAGGCGCTTTGCGGTGGATGGATGAGCGCAAGACCGCATCGACCGGGCCGCGCTCGTCAATCGGGTTGCCCAGCACATCCATGATGCGTCCCAGTGTAGCTTTACCAACCGGCACCATGATCGGCTCAGCGGTGTTGGTCACCACCATACCCCGGCGCAGTCCATCGGACGACCCCAGAGCAATGGTACGCACGATGCCATCACCCAATTGTTGCTGTACTTCAAGCGTCAGCGTCGAGCCATCCATCTTGATAGCATCATAAATCCGTGGCATCCGGTTGCGCGGAAATTCCACGTCCACCACGGCACCGATACACTGCACAACTTTCCCCTGAACGCCTGCGTTCACATTTGCTTGAGCCATCGTTATTCGCTCCAAAAATAAATTCGTTTATTAAACCGCCGCAGCACCCGCCACAATCTCCGAAAGTTCCTTCGTGATTGCCGCCTGGCGTGTTTTGTTATAGACCAGCTTGAGTTCGTTGATCACATTGCCAGCGTTGTCCGTGGCCGCTTTCATGGCGACCATACGCGCCGCATGTTCAGAGGCCATGTTCTCCGCCACGGCCTGAAACACAATAGCCTCGGCATAGCGAACCAACAACTCATCAATCACGGTTTGCGGATCGGGTTCATAGATGTAATCCCAGCTCGGCTCGCTACCACCAGCCTTGGCTTCGTTTGCCATCTTTTCAGCCGACAAGGGAAGCAATTGTTCAATCACCGGCTCCTGCTTCATGGTGCTTACGAAACGGTTAAAACACACATGGACAGCGCTGATTTCACCTTTGGCATACGCGTCGAGCAAAATCTTGACCGGACCAATCAGTTTGTCGAGATGCGGCTTGTCACCAAGGTGGGTGACTTGCGCCTCCACCCTGACGCCGATGCGCCCCAGAAAACCTACGCCCTTGCCGCCGATGGCCACACTGGTGGACGATTTGCCCGCTGCCTGCGCTTCGCGCAGCTTGCCCGTCACAGCGCGAAACAGATTGGTGTTCAAACCACCACATAGCCCCTTGTCGGTGGATACCACAATGAAACCAACCGCCTTGGCATGGTTGGTTTTCATGAAGGCATGCACGTACTCAGGATTGGCCTTACCCAGATTCGTGGCGATGTTGCGGACCTTCTCGCTGTAAGGACGAGCCGCACGCATGCGCTCCTGCGCCTTGCGCATCTTGGACACGGAAATCATTTCCATGGCCTTGGTGATCTTCTTGGTGTTTTCCACCGATTTGATCTTGCTGCGTAGTTCCTTGCCTGATGCCATAGTTGCCCCTAATGCCTAATGCCTAATGCCTTAATGCTTAAACCTGCGTGCGTGACTCTGCATGAAAGAGTTCAAATCAGGCAAAGGTTTTCTTGAAAGCGGTCACGGCATTGGTCAATTCAGCTTCCGCGTCCTTGTCCATAGCCTTGGTGGCTTCCAGCTTGGCCAGCAGGGCGGCATGCTTGTCCTTGAGGTAGGCATGCAGACCGTGCTCGAATGGCAATACTTTTTTCAGATCAATATCGTCCATGAAACCTTTATTGACCGCAAACAGGGTGGCCCCCATCAGGCTGATCGGCAAGGGGCTGTACTGCGCTTGCTTGAGCAATTCAGTCACACGGGCACCACGATCCAGCTGCTTGCGGGTGGCCTCATCCAGGTCGGATGCGAACTGTGCAAATGCCGCCAACTCACGGTACTGTGCCAAATCGGTACGGATACCACCCGAGAGTCCCTTGATGAGCTTGGTCTGCGCAGCACCGCCCACACGCGACACCGAAATACCGGCGTTGATCGCGGGACGGATACCCGCATTGAACAGCGAGGTTTCCAGAAATATCTGGCCGTCGGTAATGGAAATCACATTGGTCGGAACGAACGCCGACACGTCACCAGCCTGGGTTTCGATGATGGGCAACGCTGTCAACGACCCCGTTTTACCTTTCACCGCGCCTTTAGTGAAATCTTCAACGTATTTTTCATTGACACGGGCCGCGCGTTCGAGCAAGCGGCTGTGCAGATAGAACACGTCGCCCGGATAGGCTTCACGACCCGGCGGACGGCGCAGCAACAAGGAAACCTGGCGATACGCCACGGCCTGCTTGGACAGGTCGTCATAAATGATCAATGCATCCTGCCCACGATCACGGAAATATTCACCCATGGTGCAGCCGGAGTAGGCTGACACATATTGCATGGCCGCCGACTCGGAAGCGGTAGCAGCCACCACAATGGTGTACGCCATCGCACCCGCTTGTTCCAACGCACGCACCACGTTCTTGACCGACGAGGCTTTCTGGCCAATCGCAACGTAAATGCAGGTCATATTCTGACCCTTCTGGTTGATGATGGCGTCGATAGCCACAGCGGTCTTGCCGGTCTGGCGGTCACCAATGATCAACTCACGCTGACCACGGCCAATCGGCACCATGGAGTCAATGGACTTCAAGCCGGTTGCCATCGGCTGGCTTACCGACTGGCGTGCAATCACACCTGGCGCCACCTTTTCAATCACGTCGGTCATCTTGGCATCAATCGGACCTTTACCGTCGATTGGCTGTCCCAGGGAATTCACCACGCGACCAATCAGTTCCGGGCCAACCGGCACTTCCAGAATGCGCCCCGTGCACTTGACGGTATCGCCTTCGGAAATGTGCTCGTATTCACCCAGAATCACGGAACCAACGGAGTCACGCTCCAGGTTCAAGGCCAAGCCAAACGTGGGCACACCGTCCTTATCAGCCGGGAATTCCAGCATTTCGCCCTGCATCACATCGGACAAACCATGAATACGGCAAATACCGTCGGTCACGGAAATCACGATGCCCTGGTTGCGAATATCGCTGCTTGTGGTCAAGCCTTCAATACGGCTTTTAATCAGTTCAGAAATCTCTGCGGGATTGAGTTGCATGACTCTTTCCTTCTTTCGTTAATGGGTCCAACAGCCCCGACAGCCTTAAGGCGCAACGCCTCAGGCCGTCAGAGCTACTTTCATTTGTTCAAGACGGGCTTTGACCGAGGTATCGAGCACCTCGTCACCGACCACCACGCGAATACCACCAATCAGCTCAGGCTCCAGCATGAGCTGGGCATTGAGCTTGCGGCCAAAGCGCTTCTCCAGCATGGCAGCGACTTGTGCCAATGCCGTGTCGCCCAAAGGGAAAGCGCTATACACCAGCGCATCAGAAGAACCACTTTGGGCATTCTTCAAAGCGCGGAACTGGGCCGCGATTTCAGGCAACACACTGAGGCGGCCGTTGTCAATGACCGTGCGCAGAAAGTTCTTTGCCTGATCGGTCGTAACCGATCTGGCAACGGAGGTGACCACGTCAAACACCTGGTCAACGCTTACCTTCGGACTATTGGCAAATTGTTGCAGTTGCGCGTCCTGGGTAACCGCACCCAGCTCATCCACCCAGACTGCAGCGGACGCGAGGTCCTGTGCCACAGATTTGAACAGTGCTTCGGCGTACGGTCGTGCAATGGTGGCAAGTTCAGCCATGATGATCTCTTACAGCTCGGTCTTCAAACGGGCCAACAGCTCGGCGTGCACACCAGCATCAATTTCCTTGCGGAGAATCTGCTCGGCCCCCTTGACCGCCAGCACGGCAACCTGCTCACGCAAGGCCTCACGCGCTTTGACGACCTGCTGATCGGCCTCGGCCTTGGCGGCTGAAACGATCTTGCTACCCTCTTCGGTCGCCTTGCCCTTGGCCTCTTCGATCATGGCCTGGCTGCGACGCTCAACATCCGCCAGACGGGCCGCAATCTCCGTACGGGATTTGGCCAACTCATCTTCGATACGCTTATTGGCCGACGACAAATCGGCCCGGGCCTTATCCGCAGCAGCCAAACCAGCCGCGATCTTGCCCGCACGCTCATCCAGCGCTGCAGTAATCGGTGGCCACACGAATTTCATCGTGAACAACACCAGCAAGGCGAAAACGATGGCTTGCGCCACCAATGTTCCATTTATGCTCACAGTCGATCTCCCTCAACGAGGCGTTGCAGGAAATTCTTACTTTGCCGCTTCGGCAGCCAGGGCTTTAGCGATTTGAGCCAGGAACGGGTTGGCTGTCGCGAACCACAAGGCAATACCTGTGCCGATAATGAAGGCCGCATCAATCAGACCGGCCAACAAGAACATCTTGGTTTGCAGTTCGCCCATTAGTTCAGGTTGACGTGCAGCCGACTCCAGGTATTTGCTGCCCATGATGCCGATGCCGATACAAGCACCCAAAGCACCCAGACCAATAATCAGACCAGCGGCCAAAGCAACAAAACTAATAACACCCATGATGACTCCTTAAAGAACAAACAAAAAAGAAAACGAGAAAACCAGAACCAGACAAACTCAATGCGTCAATGCGTCAATGCGTGTCGTGCGCCTGACCGATGTACACCAGCGTCAGCATCATGAACACAAAAGCCTGCAATGTGATGATCAGGATGTGAAACACCGCCCAGGCCCAACCCGCCACCACGTGCAGCAGCAGCAGCAGCAGACCCGAAGGCTGGAACGAGAAAGCCCAGGCTCCACCCAGCAAGGCAATCAGCATAAACACCAACTCACCCGCATACATATTGCCAAACAATCGCATACCGTGCGATACAGTTTTCGCAACGAATTCAATAAGTTGCATGGCCAGATTGACCACCGCCAGAATCAGGAAAAGGACAGGGTTCTTACTGGTGCCAAAAGGCGCAGTCACCAACTCGTGCGCCCAACCACCTGCGCCCTTGATTTTGACGTTATAAACCAGACACACCAGCAACACCGAAACCGACATACCCATGGTGACCGATAAATCAGCGGTTGGCACCACACGCAGGAGCGCATGCTCGTTGCCGGAAAGCTTTTGCCAGATCAGCGGCAACAAATCCAGCGGCAGCAAATCCATAGTGTTCAGCAGAAAAATCCAGACAAACACCGTCAGGGCCAAAGGAGCTACCAACTTGCGGCTGGTCGCGTTATGCACAATACCCTTGGCTTCGCGATCCACCATTTCGACGAGAATTTCCACCGCCGCCTGAAAGCGCCCCGGCACACCCGCCGTTGCCTTGCTGGCAGCCCTCCAGAACAGAAAACAGGCCGTGACACCCAAAAGGATAGAGAAAAAGAGCGAATCGATATTGAAGACAGAAAAATCAACAATTCCACCCATCTCGTGGTTTTGCCAATGCGTCAAATGGTGCTGGATGTATTCACTGGCCGATGGGGCATGCGCTTCTGCAGACATATTTCAACTCTTTCAAGCTCTCAAATTTGTTTTATTCTTGGGGCGCAGCAATAACGCCAACCAAACCATCTTTAAAGTCACAAACAGACCAGCCAGCAAGGCCAACCAGTTCAGACCAACCACCAGACGCGGAGCCAGAGCGATCATCAGCACCATCACCGCGATCTTCACTGCCTCCCACAAAAAGAAACCAAAACTTGCCGTGGCCGCATTCAGGGAAGAAAACTGCCCCATCAACCCGCGTGCAAACAAGGCAGACGGCACAACCACCACCACCGCCCCGTACCCCGCAGACCAGGCCGCCGCCCTGCCCCAGAAAATCCAGGTACACAAAACAACCAGCATGCCAGCCAGACACTGCAAACCCACTACCGACCACGGCGACAAAACAGGATTGCTTGCGCGCCATATCCTGGCCTGTTCGGCAGTCAGTGGCTCGAAGTACCCATCTTCGGCTTCATCCACCTCAGTACCGTATCCGCGTGCAAGAACCATCATGGACATTTCACGAAAGCACCAAATTTCAAGTCAAATGCACGGGGCGTGTGTGGCAAAGCCTTCGATTATATGGTGAATATTTGAAGGAATTGAAGATGCACGCTGAACTTCTGCCCATCACCCAGCATTACCAGACACAATTCCCCAGCGCGCCAGCGCGGCATCGTCACTCTCGCGCGCATCCACCCAGCGAGAACCACTGGCGCTATGTTCTTTTTTCCAGAACGGCGCTTGTGTCTTGAGATAGTCCATCAAAAATTCGCATGCCTGAAAGCTCGCACCACGGTGAGCGGAAGTCACTGCCACCAGAACAATCTGATCGGCCGGCTGCAAGCGGCCAATGCGGTGAATGACGCGTGCGGCAAAAATGTCAAAACGGCTTTTGGCTACCGCAATCATGGCTTCAATCGCGCGCTCGGTCATGCCGGGGTAGTGCTCCAGCTCCATCGCAAAAATCGGTGGCGCGCCCTCCCCCTGCTGGGTATGCGCAGGGTTGCTGCAATCACGCACGGTGCCAACAAAGCTGCACACCGCCCCAACACGGCAGTCGCCACTGCGCAAGGCGGCAATCTCTGCGGCTACGTCAAAGTCTGCCGTCTGGATGGATACACTGGGAATACTGGAAACAAAGGAATGTGATTGCATTCAGGGCATGATTTCCACATATTCATACACTTCGCACCCCATGATCTGCTGGCGCACAGGCAAAGTGGCCTGCTCGAACCAGCCTTGTGGATTGTGCTTGTCAATTTCTTGCCCCATGAACCGGATCAATTCGCAAATGGGTTCCACCACATTGGTGCGATAACGTTCATCTTGCTTGACGTATCCCAGGTGCAGATTTTTCATGCAATTGCCACGGCACCAGGCATAGGCCTCACAATCCCCGCAAGGCATCTGGGGAGTAGCCTGCAACGGGCTTTTGATGAGCCAGTTGGCTTTGACATCGCCCATCTTCATATTGGGCGCGTACATCATGTCCGGGCAAGGATAGATTTCGCCATTGGGCATGACGTTGAGCAGATGGGTCGACACCCGGCACTGCGTTTTGCCTGCATAGAGTTCCTGCGCACGGGTCGGAAACAGTTTATTGCGCACCATACCCATCAGCGGGATGAGGGGGTACAGAGCGTCCGTGCGCGCGAAGAATTTGTCAATCAACTGCACCAGCACCGCTTTGCGCTTGTCCAGCGAATCCCCTGCATACATTTCATCGGCAACGAACTGCCAGTACAGGTAATCAAACGGTGTATCTTCCGCCACCAAACGGTCCAGCTCTTCAAAACTGGTATCAGGATTTCCCCAGGTCACACGGGCTGTCACCGTCCCGCCGATGTGGTCGCGCACCTCGTTCAGGTTTTTCACGACCTGGCGGTAAATGCCACGCCCCCGATAACCATCCGTCGTCGATTCGCCGCCGTCAATGGAGGCCAGCACGTTGGACAGGCGGTTCAAAACCCACTCGGGTAAATTGTCAATCAGCGTGGCATTGGTTTGCAGTTGGAAGCGAAAAAGCGGGAAGCGCCGCATCACATCCATCATCAACGATTTGTTGAGCGTGGGCTCTCCTCCATAAAAAGTGACATACACCTCCTTGTTTTTCAGGTGCTTTTCAACAAATGCCGCGAGTTGCTCAATATCGTATTCCACATGAATCTGGGAACCCAGCACCTCACCCACCCCCAGCGAGCAGTAGCTACACTTGAGATTGCACTTGAGGGTTGTAAGCAATTGCAGTTCTACCCGGCTGCCCACAATGGGGTCGAGATCGGACAAGGAATGCGCTGGTGTAGTGGGTGCAAAAAAATGAAGCGGACTCTCAGTAAACATGGTGTAACAAAACAATAAGCCCCTACGGACTGACAGAAAATGAGCAAGAAGGTGGCAAAAGCACCAGTTTGCACCTGCAAGGTGCAGTCGGCGATGATAAACGCTGCACCAGCTAAGATTCTTCCATTCCAGACCTTTTGAATACCCATTTACCCATGAACACACCTTCCCGTCCGCTGGACCCCGGCGAAGCCTTCTTCTATATGACCGACCGCGTTTCGTGCATGAACTTTGTTTTGTTTGCCGAACGCTGCGCGACGCTGGAGCCCACACAAATCCGCAACGCACTGAATGTCATTCAGCAAGAAAACCCGCTGCTGCAGACCCGCATCGTCTGGAATGAAGAAAATGGCCTGCGCTTCGAGCCCGCACCGGATGCACCCATCTCCCTGGAATGCCATCCAGTTACAGAAAACAATTGGCTAACGTACATCGAAAATGAGTTAGCCCGCCCGTTTGCCGAGGACGTAGCGCCACTGGCGCGCTGCCTGTACCTGCAAATAGACGCAGATGTAGATACTGCAGCCCACTCCGTGCTGGTGGTGTGCTTTCACCACTCCATCGCTGATGGCCGCTCAGGCGAGGCTTTATTACGCCGACTGCTCGATTGCATCGCCAACAAGACGACGCTGGCCGATGCAATCAAACCGCCTACCGGCATGCCGCCCATGTCCGCAGTCGTTCCCGAGCGTTTTCGCTGGACACAGCGCGAAGAAGAGGCCGAAGCGCTCATGGATGTGCAGATGCGTGACTACAAACGCCATGGCCTGGTGGCACGCCAACCCTGGTTGAATAGCGCCGCACCTACACGTATTCCGCGTCTCATCCGTCTGAGCTTGCCACCCGAGGCGACGCGCCGCCTGCTGATGCAAGCGCGCGCGCATGAAAGCAGTGTGCATGGCGCTTTGTGCGCCGCGCAGCTATTGGCGCAATACCGTTTGCACCGCCTGCACGGCGGCGAACAGCCGAGTACGCTATTTTTAACCTGCCCTATCGACTTGCGTACGCATCTGGAGCCAATCCAACCAACAATCCCCATCGGTTTTTACACCAGCTTGCTCTCCGCTTCCCTGATGCTGGATACCCATACCGATTTCTGGGATCTGGCGCGGCGTGTCGTCGCCCAGACACGCCGCCAGGCCGCACGCGGCGAAGGGCATCTGTTTTACAACCTGTATGGACTGGATGGGGGAACGATAAGCCCGGATCGCATGGCGCGCTTTGGCAAGGCGGTACTGTCGTCCTGGCAAAACACCATGGTCAGCAATATCGGCGTCGTGGCCAGCGTAGACAACGACCCCGCCGTTGAAGCCATCTCGTTTGCGCTGTGCCCCATGCCGTACCAGGTGTTATTCAATGCCGTCAGCACCTACAAGGACCGATTGATTCTGAATGTGGGCTACGACGCAGGCAAACTCCAACCCGAAACCGCCCACACACTGACCACGGCGATGCAAGAACTGCTGCTGGCTGCCGCCAACGCCACGACCACGGCCACCGTCTGAGTACCTTACGAGGGAAACACCCACCATGCCCACCCGAACCATGACCCGGTCAGATTTCCGACACTTCCTGGCAATACCCACACGCTGGATGGACAACGACATCTACGGCCACATCAACAACGTGCACTACTACAGCTATTTCGACACCGCCGTCAACCAGTTCCTGATTGCACGCGGCGTGCTCGATATTCACCAGGGCGCGGTGGTCGGCTTTGTGGCCGAAACCGCCTGCCGCTACTACCGCCCGATGGCGTTTCCCGATCTGGTGCACGCTGGCATTCGCGTCACCAAACTCGGCACCTCCAGCGTGCGTTACGAAGTCGGGCTGTTTCGCAATGACGAAGAAGTGGTCGCGGCTGTCGGCCATTTCGTGCATGTCTATGTCGAGCGCGCCAGCGGCAAATCAGCGCCCATCCCGCCAGCCACCCGGCAAGTGCTTGCCACACTGTGTGTCTGATGGCGCATTATTCCCCTCCTATGCAGGCGTGGCAGGCTTCGGGATACCCCCAGCCAAAGCCAAAGCGCTCCTGATAAAATAGCTGCTACCGCTTATCCCATAAGGCGTACAGCCTTATTTGTCATGTAAAAACACCCGACAACGGCCCGTTTTGATGCCTCATGGTCGTTTCTGGCATCGCCTTGACCCGTTTGAAGGGCAAAATTCAAGGCAAATCGGGCTGTATGCCTTATGTACCAAGCGGGAGTAGCTATGTTTTTTGCAGAGACAGCGCCACAGACGCAGGAGTGACGGGTGCCACTACGGACTTCAGGTCGCCGGTCAATGTGGCTTTGGACGACACCAGCGCTGCCAACTCATGCTTACTCGCTCGCAGCAATTCGATCTCGGATGGTGTCAGGTCTCTCGGTGCGGGCGAGATACCGAGCTTCTGATTCAGTAAGCGCGTCGAAGGCGTGAGCGAAACGTCCAAGCCACCAGTTTTCAAGTTCTGTTCCATGTTTTGCTCTTAATGCGTACAAACGCTCTGAAGATGGCGTCAGTTTGGCGGAATGGGGCTTGCCGGTCAAGCAAACCGCTGCCAATACCCGGCCACGTTCCAGGGTGTGCGTGGCGGCTGAAGGGTGTTTGACATGCTCGCAATTTCACACCGCCGCCAGCTTCTGCACCGCTTGCAAACTGTCTTTGAATTCGGCTTGCGCCAGCTTCAGGTCGTAGGCCGCTTGCAAATTGAGCCAGTATTGCGGTGTCTGCCCGAATGCCGCGCCCAGGCGCAGCGCAAGTTCCGCCGTTACCGGGCGCTGCCCCTTGAGTATGTGCGATACCCGCATGGGCGAAACACCTATGGCCTTGGCAAAAGCGATTTGCGTCAAGCCCAATTCATCAACGATTTCGCGCAGAAATTCGCCCGGATGGATGGGCGGGAGTCCATTTGTCAAGTATTTCATGGTGTTAAATCCTCAGTGGTAGTCCGTAATTTCAAAGTCAAATCATGAACCAATCCCCTCCATTCACCCGAACCGAACACTGGCATACTACAGGAATACTACTGGCCTTGACCGTACAACCCAAGCGGGTTTGGGGACTGGCCAGAAAAAACTCGCCCAGGCTGCCATGCAACTCCATGATTCCTCACTCTTACGCCAGCAAGCCACCATCAACGGCCAGTGGCTGGATGCCGACGACGCTGCCGTCCACGCAGTCACCAACCCGGCCAATGGCCAAACGCTGGCAAACGTGCCCGATATGGGCGCGGGCGAAACACGGCGCGCCATCGACGCAGCGGCAGCGGCCTGGAGCGCCTGGCGCAGCACCACGGCCAAAGAGCGTGCACGCCTGCTGCGCGCCTGGTTCGATCTGATCCTCACACATCAGGATGATCTGGCGCTGCTACTGACCAGTGAACAAGGCAAACCCTTGGCCGAGGCGCGTGGCGAGGTGCTGTATGGCGCGTCGTTCGTCGAATGGTTTGCCGAAGAAGCCAAACGCGCCAACGGACAGGTCATTCCCGCACCACAAGGCGACAAGCGCATTCTGGTGCTCAAACAGCCGGTGGGCGTGGTGGCCGCCATCACGCCGTGGAATTTTCCCATCGCCATGGTCACGCGCAAACTCGCGCCCGCGCTGGCTGCCGGTTGCACGGTCGTCCTCAAACCTGCCGAAGCCACGCCTTTGTGCGCCCTGGCGCTTGCCTGGCTGGCGCAGTGCGCGGGTATTCCGGCTGGAGTCATTAACGTCATCACCACAGCACGTCCGGCGCAGGTGGGGGCACAACTGTGTGACAGCCCCATCGTGCGCAAACTCTCGTTTACCGGCTCCACTGCGGTGGGCAAGCTTTTGATGGCGCAATGCGCGAACAGCGTCAAACGCCTGTCGCTGGAGCTGGGCGGCAATGCGCCATTTATCGTCTTTGATGATGCCGATGTCGATGCCGCCGTGCGTGGCGCGCTGGCCTCCAAATACCGCAACGCCGGACAAACCTGTGTCTGCAGCAACCGCCTGCTGGTGCAAAACGAAATTTACGCGGAGTTTGTGCAGCGGCTTACCGAAGCCGTGGCCGCGCTCAAGGTCGGGCCGGGTGTGGAGGCCGGGGTACAGATTGGCCCGCTGATCAACGCTACGGCACTTGCCAAACTGGAACGCCTGCAAGCCGATGCGGTGGCGCAGGGTGCCAGGGTGGTCATCGGGGGAACACGGCATGCGCTGGGCGGCAACTTTTATACGCCCACCGTGCTGTTGGATGCCCAGCCCGGCATGGCGCTGGCGCAGGAAGAAATCTTTGGTCCCCTGGCGCCGATTTTTCGCTTCCACACCGAGGAGGAAGCCATTACGCTGGCCAACGATACGCCCTACGGTCTGGCAAGTTATTTCTATACGCGCGATGCAGCGCGCATCTGGCGCGTGGCCGAGCGGCTGGAATACGGCATGGTCGGCATCAACGAGGGATTGATTTCCAACGAGGTGGCGCCCTTTGGCGGCATCAAGCAGTCCGGCATGGGCCGCGAAGGCGCCAGCCAAGGCATGGACGAGTACCTGGAACTCAAATACCTGTGCCAGGGCGGTCTTTAACAACAACGCACACAACGCACACGAAAAACACGGAGCACATACACACCATGTTCGTACAAGCAAATGGCATGTCCATCAAGGTTGAAGACAGTGGCGACACCAACGACACCAATCGCCCGGTAGTTCTGCTCATCATGGGGCTGGGCATGCAGCTCACCAGCTGGCCGCCCGCACTGGTTGACGGTTTGATACATGCCGGCTACCGCGTGGTGCGTTTTGACAACCGCGACATTGGCCTGTCTTCACACCTGGACCACCTGGGCAAGCCGCGCGTTGCCGTGGCGGCGGTCAAGCGCCGCATGGGCTTGCCTGTTCATGCGCCCTACTCCCTGAGCGACATGGCGCGCGATGCCGTGGGTGTTCTGGACGCGCTGAACATCCGCAAAGCCCATGTCGTTGGCGTCAGCATGGGCGGCATGATCGCCCAACGTGTGGCGCTGCAAGCCCCCCAGCGGCTCCTCAGCCTGACCAGCATCATGAGCAGCAGCGGCGCGCGCGGCCTGCCGGGTCCGCACCCCAGAGTCGGTTTGATGATGGTGAACCGCCCGACCGAAAGTGGCCGGGAAGCCATGATCGAGCACGGACTCAAACTCTTCCAGCTTATAGGCAGCCCGGACCACATCGACCCGGAGCCCGTCTTGCGCGCACGCATCGCCTTCGGACTGGACCGCAGCTTCCACCCCGCAGGTACGCTGCGCCAGATGGTCGCCATCATTGCCGACAGCGACCGCGCCAACCATCTGCACAAAATTGCCGCCCCTACCCTGGTGATCCACGGCAAGAAAGACCCTTTAGTACCTTTCGCCTGTGGCGCAGACACTGCCAAACGCATCCCGCATGCCAAACTGCTCCCCATCACCGGCATGGGACACGATTTGCCTGCTAGTCTGCTACCCACCTTGCTGGATGCCATGCACCACCACTTTGAATTGGCAGCGCTCAAGAAACGGTGAAGGTGGATCATGACAAATCCGGGATAAACTGCTGCCATCACACATTCGGAGACATTGATAAACATGACAAGCCGCTGGTTCTATGCCGTTCCACTGATCCTCTGGACCACAATGGTGTCGGCAGCGCTTGTAGACGGCGAAGAAGAGGACTCGCTGCCTTCGTTCGAAGTAAAAGACCACTACACGCCAGATCTGCTCGACTGGATCATCCAGGCCAGGCGCGGCGATGCCGATGCGCAGTACAAGCTGGGGGATATTTTTTCCTACGGCCAGGGCGTCCCCAAAGACCCCAAGGAAGCCCTCAAGTGGTACCGCCTCGCCGCCGGTCAGGGTGATCCTGCTGTTCAGTACAGATTGGCCGTGAAATGCGCCAACGGCCAGGGTGTACCGCAAGACGAAAAAGAAGCCCTGCGCTGGTACCGCCTCGCTGGTGTGCAAGGCAATGTCCAATCCCAGTACAACCTGGGCGTGATCTATGCCAGCGGCCAGGGCGGCCCCAAGGACCCCAAGGAAGCCGTCAAGTGGTTCCGCCTGGCCGCCCACCAGGGTTTTGCCAACGCCCAGTTCAACCTGGCCGTGATGTACGTGAAAGGCCAGGGGGTAGCCGCCCCGGATCGCGTGATCGCCCTGGCCTTGTACAACCTGGCTGGAGCAAAAGATTCGAACCTGGAAAAAGCAAGCGCTGCAACGCGCAGCAAACTGATGGAAAAAATGTCGCCCGGCGAAATTGACGAAGCCAAGACTTTGATGCGCCAGATGGCCAAACCGAAAAACCTGATTGACGCTCTGGACAGCTACCTCAAAAGCCAGCAGTATTTCGACAACTTCATCCAAAGCCAGTAGTAGCGGCACTAACGACGCTAATGGAGCTAATGGCGCTAATGGCGCCATTCAGTGATAGATTTGAAATCGCATTATCGCATTTTCACCCAGTTTCGCACCATCGCATATGGGTAATTCTCCAGAGCGCCATATCCACCTATACTACGGGCCTTGAGTTTTGTCTGCACAGGTTCGGTAATTCCACATAAAAATCGCGTCAGACTCTCGACACTCATCTCTTGGTTTTCGTGTGTCCGATGGCGTTGCATGACATCCCCACACAATTCAAAAAAATTCTGTTCATCCAATGCGGGCAGCAGCGCAGATTCTGGTAATTGCACTACTTGTCCGTTGCACACCGAACAATGTCCACACTTATCAGGAACGTTTACATCGCCAAAATAGCGAGCCAACTGATTGCCAAGACACCTGTCACTGGCAAAGAAGTCTAGCATGGCGTGAATGCGCTTGACTTCACTAACCTCCCTGGACTGAAAATATCCAGCCAATTCAAGACCAAGAACATTTGCGTCAAAGCCAGGAGTTAGTACAGCATAAACCTCCGTCATTTGTTTGGCTTCCAACTCAATCCAACCTTCCTTCTCAAAATAGCCCAACGCTGTGATTACCCGACTGCGCTCAGTCGCATAGACTTTATAAAGCGCATCAAAATCCACTGTGTGCCATGTTATAGCCTTTCGAGCACTACGCAAAATTGCTTCTACAAATTGCAATCGCTCACCTTTAAAGCGGGCCAATACAGTATTAGTTGGCACCAGAAATTTGAAGCGGTATTCACCAAAAAAGGAATACCGCGATGCAATGACTCCGCGCAGTTCCAATTGAACCAATAGAGTTTTTAACGGCAACATACGAATATTGCTACGCGCAGAAAGTGAATAGAGAGTAATCTCCCAGTTTGAATCAGTTGGCAGCGATCCAATTTCGTCTAATACGCAACGGATACCTTGAGGTTGCGGTGTATCACCGTAGACAAAGTTTTCCAGCACCTGCAGGCCATCGCGGTTGGCCATTGCGAGGCAGTCAGACGACAATCCATCGCGACCAGCACGACCAATCTCCTGACTGTAGCCCTCGATAGATTTTGGCAGATCAAAATGAACTATATTCCTGATATCACTTTTGTCGATCCCCATGCCAAACGCAATAGTGGCAACAATGCATTTAACCTGCCCAGCCATGAACTGCTGCTGAATCGATTCGCGTATCGGATTCTCCATACCAGCGTGATAGGCGAGTGCGGCAATGCCTTGGTGATTTAGATGTTCAACAACCTGTTCGGCAGTCTTTTGCAAGGTCACATACACAATGCCAGACTGATGCGTACGCTGCAAAAGCCATTGAGTCAGACGATGCAGCCTTTGCTCTCCACTTACAGGCTCAACCAGCAAATTCAGATTTGGTCGATGAAAGCCGGTACTAACCACATCGTCGGGTGCAATAGCAAATTTGGCTTGCATGTCAGCAGCCACCTGTGGTGTGGCAGTAGCGGTGAGTAGCAACGCTTGAGGAATTGAAAATTGACGCTGGTAGTCAGGTAGTTTCAAATAATCCGGGCGAAAATTGTGGCCCCACTCTGATATGCAATGCGCTTCGTCAACCACTAGCAACGAAATTGGAATTTGACTTAAAAAATTGCGAAAAGACTCGTTCTTTAGTCGTTCTACCGAAATCATCAATATTTTTAGCTGCCCAGAACGGGCTTGCGTCATCACAGCATGGGTTTCTTCGCGGCTTTGAGTTGAGTCGATACTAGCCGCAGCAATGCCCAAGCGTGTGAGGTATGCCAACTGATCCTGGATAAGTGCCAAAAGCGGCGAAACAACCAGCGTCAAATGATCCAACAATAGCGCAGGCAACTGATAACACAGCGACTTACCAGAACCTGTTGGGAATATTGCGGCAGCGGACCGCCCAGCCAGTACTGCTTGAATCACTTGTTCTTGTCCGGTTCGAAACTGTGAGTAACCAAAAACGTTTTTGAGGGTTTGGTGCATGGAAAATTCAACGAACTAAAATGGAATGCACAGACATGATTGCGGTATTATTAATAATATCCGATTGAAGCACAATGCCCCGCCCTTCAGCGCGGGAATATAAGCGTCGTTCGCATACATATCAGGTTATTATACCCAATATCATTGTTTAAAACACGCTACATGCGCTTTTGACAGCCGCTAACATTTATAAAAGCGAACTGAATTACGACCGCTTTCTTTTGCCAAATACATCACTGTATCGGCTTGTTTCAAAATTGCTTCCTGGTTTATTTCGTGACCATTGAATAGAGTCACACCGATACTTGATGAGCAATTATGTTCAACACAACTTTCAGAATCGTTCCCATCCTGGCGTTTAAGGAAATATGTTTCGGCCAGACAAATGCGGATTTTTTCAGCCACGTTACTGGCTTGATTTCTGGATGTAGTTTCGTTGGCATCCAGCTCGCCGAGCATCACCACAAATTCATCACCGCCAAAACGGGCAACCGTGTCAACCTCACGGATACAATTTTTTATACGTTGCCCGACTTCAATCAATAATAAGTCACCCACCGCATGCCCATGCATATCATTAAGGGGCTTAAATTTATCCAGGTCCATGAACATCACTGCGCCGTATTTACCGCTTCGTCTATTCGATGCCATTGCCTGCCCCAAACGGTCAGTCAACATGCGGCGATTGGGCAGATTAGTCAATGGGTCATAATAAGCCAGCTGGTTGATAAGCTCCTCGTTTTTCTTGCGGACGGTAATATCACTAAATATGGCCACATACTGAACGATTTTCATCTGCGAATCCCTGATGGCAGTTATGGCCATCCAATGCGGATATATTTCTCCGCTTTTTCGCTTATCCCATATCTCTCCTTCCCACGTCCCATCGCGCTCCAACTTATGAAATAGTTCGACAAAGAATGACTTATCGTGCCTCCCCGATTTCATTATGCGCGGGTTCCTGCCCCGCACTTCCTCGTGGCTATATCCTGTAATGGTCGTGAATGCCTGGTTCACCTTCAGGATGTTTCCATCTGCATCGGTAATCATGATGGCATCATGCGTTTCGAAAGTTGCCGCCGCGATACGCAATTCCTGTTCTGCCACCTTGGACCGGGAAATGTCTTGAATCTGGGAAACGAAGTGAACCGGAACCCCTTCGCTTGTTCGAACCAGCGATACACTCAGTAATACCCAGATGACATTTCCCTTTTTATGGAAATACCTCTTTTCCTTCTGGTAACTCTCAATTTTCCGCTCCAGCAGTTGATGCACGTAATTCAGATCAGCGGTCAAATCTTCTGGGTGGGTGAGCGTCTGAAAGTCTGTAGCCAGCAGCTCGGCATTGCCGTATCCCACCATGGCGCACAAGGCTGCATTCACCTTGACGAATTTCCCTTCCAATGACACCAGAGCCATGCCGTGTGCGGCCGTCTCAAATGCACTACGGAAACGTTCTTCGCTCTCTTTCAGCGCATTTTCGGCTTGCTTGCGCTCGCTGATATCCTGAAACGTACCTCGCAGGCCGGTCGTTTTTCCGGCAACTTGCACGGCAAACCCCTGAACCCGCACCCATATGCGCCGCCCTTTGGCTGTAATGAACGGCACCTCCAGGTCATATGGCGTGCCGTTTTCAATCGCAGCCATTACGGCAGCGATGACGATTGGCCATACCTCCGGCGGGTACCATTGGTCTCCTGTGTCCACCAATGGCGCGATGTAGGATTGATCGACCTCATGCAGGCGAGCGGTTTCTTTCGACCAAGTGACTCGCCGGGTCGCGAGATCGAGTTCCCACCCCCCCACCTTCGCCATTTCAGCGGTGCGCTCAAGCAATTCTGACTGTTTGGCGAGTGCTTCCTCCGCCAGCTTGCGCTGGGTAATATCACGGAAAAACGCAAAAAGTCGGACTGGATTCGTAGCAAGACCCGTGACACTCACCTCGACCGGCCACAACGAACCATTCTTGCGACGATGGAGGGTTTCAAATTGCATGTTGCCTTTGGCGGTGATCACCTGCATCCGGGCAGCGACGTCCTCAGGATTCTCGGTCGCGTCCAGCGAAGAAACGTGCATACCAATGAGTTCTTCCCTCGAATAACCTGATTGCTGACAGTAGGTCAGGTTGACGTCGGTCAGATGCCCTTGGGCATCTACGCCCCAATAGCCATCAAGCGTGGCGGTCAGAATAGCTTGAAAGGCTTGCTGATTTTTCAACAGGTCGTTTTCGAGGCGTTTCCTGTCTGTGATGTCCACCATTGCACATGTCAGGAATAAAGGTTTGCCGTCACCATCAAAGACAGGGTTCTTAAAGGTACGGCACTGACGATTTTCTTGATGCTCTGCGCTCCAGACGGTTTCTTCCAAATCGAAGGAACGTCCTTTGGCAAAGGCTTGCCGGTCAATTTCCAAGAAGTGTGCCATCTGATCGGCAGGGAAATACTGGCTCGCGTCGGTGCCTTGCAGATCGGCGAAAGACATGCCAAATTGAATTTCGCACGCCTTGTTCATCAGGAGGAAGCGACTTTGCCCGTCTTTGACAAAGACAGGAATCGGGATGGATTGAATAATGGTTTCAAATTTCTCTTTCAGAGAAACAAGTTCTGATTTGGTATTTTTCCTCATCTTTCGTCTTTCGTTCCAGCGGATAGGAAATCCAACCGCACGCCCCCAAGTTTATTCCACAAGTGTTGTGCGCAAGCGATAGTGCGCCACACCTTCACCCATCCGAACATAGTCCATCGACACGTGACGCGAATGAGGCCAGGTTAAAAGGGCCACCTCAACCGCATCCACCCATCTTTCGAGCACATCACTCACGCCCGGCATCCACCGCGTTGAGTTTGGCCTCTAGGCTGGCGACGATGGCAGCTAGCCCATCCCAATCAAACCACTGCGGAGCATCACCAAGCTTGCCAGAGTCAAATCCTTGCTGAAACTCAGCTGTGCTCATGCGGTATTGCTGTTCAAACGCTGTCAATTCTTCTCGGAATCTAGCTAGTTTTTTCCGGTCTTTTTCAAGCAGAAAATCAATGACTTTGTCCAGCATCCGCCGCGTGGGTTCATCGTCATGTGCGATGCGCTCTATCAAGTGGACTCTTTCAGCAATGGCATTCATGCAGTTTCTCCTTGGATAAATAATAGGTTTATTGAAGGGGTGCGCCGTAAACCGACCGCGAAAGGTTGGCGAGTACGCCAGAGAGCGGAGTTTCACCGCCAAAGAGTTCAGCGGCTTTGCGCCGACCGCCTTGCAGGCTGAACGGTGGAAACTCCAGGTGGTCGAGGGTGAATTCCTGCCCCATCAACCAGCCCTCAAAGCGCGCGCCCAACTCGTTGGCTTTTTCTTCGGACGCTTCCATGAACACAAAATTGCCTGCGTCGTCCATCGTCACCCAGGAACGGGTTAGCGGGTCGATTTCATCGTTCTGGTCAACCGTTACCAGCGTGCGGGGATCTGGCCGTGGCCGTGGATCACGCTCGGTGAGATTGCCGCCTTCGGCATAACCGTCGTCCCCCTCATGGGCATCTGCAACACCCACGAAATCGAACAGGGTGAACACGGGTTTGCCTTGCGACTTGCGCGTGCCCCGGCCCAGCATCTTGCCGGTGCCAGTGACCATTTCAAGGAGCACCTTGCGCCGCCCCAAGCCAATTTCACGGCAAACGGTCTCAAGGCAGTCCACCTGGTAGTCGCGCCCGGCAATGCGGGTGTCTATGGCAACAGTGAGCGGGTCAAGGCGCATTTGCAGCAAGGCGGCGCGGCGCTCCAGGTCGGTCTGTGAAAAGAAGGTGCGCACTGCTCGCGTGCGGGCGAAGGCTTCGGTTTGTTTGACCATGAAAGTGCTCGATTGCTCTGGATTTTTCCTCTGCGCCATGATACTTGCTGAGTGGTGCTGGCTCAGCGCGAACAACGGCGTTTTGCAGGGCGGTGCGGCGGCTGGCCCAAAGTAAGCCAGCGGTCACGCGGGCACCGGAACGTTTAATCTGAAGTTCTTTCGCATGGTGCGTTTGAATGAGCGCATTCGTATGCGGCGCTGGCTGTGCAAATCGGCATAGGGGGCAGCCATCGCTGACTGCGCCCCTGCCACACCACCCGGCATGCGGGTCCGCACCGGGCGGTTCGAGAAGTTGAGGTTATGAGAATCGGGGTACTCCAAGGCGGTCAAAGTAGGCGTTCGTGAGAATGCTTTTAATCGCACGCCCACTGTTACGCCACCACCTACTTGCGTTTCCTGCAACTTGTACAGCCACTTTAGATGATGCCCCCAGGGCTTGCAGCTCTCGATAAATTGTCGTCCCTCTCTTCCAGTGTTTGAGCTGAATCGTTCTCAAGCGTCGGCGCACCCATTCGTCAAGCTCGCGCCAGACTTTTGGTTCTTGTGCCAACCTGAAATATGCTTTCCAACCCAGCAGATAAGGTCGCAGTTTCTCAACCACTTGCTCCATACTGCGTCCACTGTTGCGCTGCGTCAGTTGCCTGACACGTTGCTTGAATTTGACCAACGCTTTATCCGCCACACGGCGCTTGACTTCGCCTTTTCGCGTCTCCCACAGGCTGTAGCCCAGGAACTTGCGCCCATACACAACAGTCACCGCGCTTTTGGTCTCATTGACCTTGAGCCCGAGTTTTGCATACAACCGCTGCAACAATGCCATAACCCGCTCGCCTGCTTTAAGACTGCCAACGTAGATATTGCAATCATCGGCATAGCGTGCGAAGCTGTGCCCTCGCCGCTCCAGTTCCTTATCCACCTCATCGAGCAGGACGTTGGCCAGAAGCGGACTCAGCGGCCCGCCTTGCGGCGTGCCCTGGTGGCGCTCCTGCACTACACCTCACTCATAATTCCACTGTTCAAATACGCACGTATCAGCCGGATTACTCCGTCATCATTGATGCGTTTTTGTAGGCGGTCAATGAGAATGTCGTGATTAACTCGGTCGAAAAATTTCTCCAAGTCCACATCCACCACGATTGGCTTGCCCGATTGAACATGTGCCTGTGCGGCCATCACCGCTTGGTGGGCACTACGTCCAGGACGAAATCCGTAGCTGCTTTCACTGAAGTTGGCATCCAGTAGCGGCTGCAATACTTGTAGCAGTGCCTGCTGGATTATCCGATCCGTTACCGTCGGGATACCCAGCTCGCGCTGACCTCCATCGGGTTTTGGAATCGTCACCCGTCGTACCGCATCGGGGCGGTACGTGCCTGCCAGTAACTGCTCTTTGATGGCTGGCCATGCACTCTTGAGGTGTTCGACGCTCTGGTTGATGTCCAGTCCATCTACACCCGCAGCGCCTTTATTGGCCCGCACTCGTTTGAGCGCACTTTGCAGGTTCTCTCTCGTCAGCGCCGCTTGCAGCAGCGCTGACCCCGTGTCTTGGGGCTCATGTCGCGGGTCGCAGGTTTCGTCGCTGGCTTCTTCAGGCACGGCTTCACCGCCCCCTTTTGTTGCCCGCCCCACTTGCGTGGGCATCTGACGCATTACCTTTAACATCGACATGTCCTTTAACACTCCTTCTCGTTTGGCCCTTCGCCTTCGGTCTTCTCCCACATCGGGTTTCGCCTCGGACTACTACGGCCTCTGCTGACTTCTCGCTCCAGCTTGCACTGTCACCCTTTCAGGCATGAGGCGAGATCTCCCCAGGTAAGGGTCCGCATTCCTTCATTGCACAACCGCCGGATTTACGCCACTTCGCCTTGGTCACAAGAGCTTTGCAGATAATTGCCTGCTCGCCCTGCTGTGCGTCGCCTTCTATCCGATTCTTGTTCATCGGCTCGCGATTTACGCTCCACGCTTCCTTCCCACACTCGGTCACCCTCATGCAGTTGCGCTTCACTTCGTTCGTCATGACCAACTTACGGCGGGACTTTCACCCGCAGGAACACGCCCATGCTGGGCGCACAAAACATAGCTACTCCCGCTTGGTACATAAGGCGTACAGCCAGATTTGCCTTGAATTTTGCCCTTTAAAACGGGTCAGGACGATGCTGATACCGCCATGAGGTATCAAAACGGGCCGTTTCCGGGTATTTTTACATGGCAAATCGGGCTGTAAGACCCATGGGATAAGCGGGAGCAGCTATTGCATTGATAGTGATATCCCGTCGTGCCAAGTCTTCTTCAAGCGTCACATCCGGGCGCATACCCATCAGGGCATCCCGTACTGCACCGCCAACCAGATAGATTTTCATACTTCCTTCACATCCATCGCCACCGTCGCCAATAGGATCAAATCGGAATCACCGGACGCAGTGACAATGCGCCGGGCATTCAGCACCATGCGCAGTGGGCCGATGGATGGATAAGTCGTATTCAGCACAAAACCGTCCATCACCCGATTTTTGGGCAGAATGTTTTCCAGCAGTTCACGCAAGGCAGGGATAGCCCACTGGCCGTTGCCGATCTCGTAGATATTGCGGCCCACGGTTTGCTCGGCTGTAAGCTGAAAGTACTGGTAAAAGGAGCGGCTGGCACAGATTACCTTCAGGCTGCCATCGAGCACGAGCAGCGGCTCGACCACGGTGTTGCCGATGCCTTCGGCTAAGTCCAGCATCCGTTGCGTGCCTGCCTGCCGCGTGGACGCCAGTTGTTCCGAGGCCCGCTGCGCTGCTTCGCTGGCGCGCTTGAAGTCTGTTATCGGGGTGAATGTCAGCACCACCCCCTCAATCACATTGTCCAGCGTGCGGTAGGGTTGGATGCGCGCCAGATACCAGGCTCTATCGCTGCTGTGTACTTCGCGCTCGACGGGAATCAGTGTATCGAGCACAGACTGCAGATCGACTGAGAGGTCCGTGTCGGCAAGGTTGGAGGTAATGTCGCTCAAGGGGCGGCCAATGTCGCTGGCGATCAGACGGTACACGTTGACCGCCGCAGGCGTGTAGCGTCGGATACACAAATGGTGGTCGAGGAACAGCGTCCCCGAGTTGCTGCTGTCGAGCAAATTTTTCAAGTCGTTCTGAATACCCGTCAATTGCTCGATCTTGGCATTCAGCTCCGAGTTGACCGTGATGGTTTCTTCATTCAACGATTGCAGTTCTTCCTTGGAGGTTTCCAGTTCTTCGTTGGAGGACTGGAGCTCTTCATTGGTGGATTGCAATTCCTCGTTGATAGACTTGAGTTCTTCATTGAACGCCTGCTGCTCTTCACTGGAGGTTTGCAGGTTTTCCCTCGCGTAGGCGAGTTCACGCTCCAACGCTTCAATGCGTGCGTCCTTTTCTGATGTGGTTGCACCATGTTTGCCACGTCTTGCCAACGGACGATGGGTGGCTGCGGGTTGGGCAGCAGATTTTTCTGAACCGGCGATGTCTTCGAAGCTAATCAGCAACAAAGGCTCGCTGCTTTTGATCGACGGCAAGACGCGAACGCTGAATCGCACCTCTGAGAAACCCCCATTGGTTTTTACCGAAACCTGCCGGTTCAGCGTGGGCTGCGACTGCGCGGCGGCTAGGGCGATGGCGTTACGCAGGTCGAGTTGTAGTCCCTCGCGCGCCATCTCGACCACGTTGTTGCTTACCGGACCAGGGGCCGGGCGCAGGTAGCGACCGGTATCCCTATGCACGTAGAGAATGTTGCCACGCTTGTCGGTGGTCACCGAGGCGGGTGCAAAGTTCTGCAGCAGCGCATGGGTGCTCAGTGTGGCGACATTGCCGGGTAAGCGCACGGTGCTTGCTTGGCCACTGTCCACCTGGGGTGTCATTTCTGCCGAGGTGCTGAGCGGCTCCGTGATGCCGTTGTTGTTGTTGTTGCTGGTCAAGGCTATGCCAACAGGGGTCTTGGGATAGGACTGCGTCGGGCTGTAGCTGGTGCGGTAAAACTTCCACTTGCGGTCGATAGCCGTAAACAGTTCCGGGTGGCTGGTGATGCTCTCCGAGGTGGACAAAAACAACACACCGTTCGTCCGCAGGGCATAGTGGAAGCTGTGGATCAGGCGGTCTTGCAGCTCCGACTCCAGATAGATCATCAGGTTACGGCAACTTAGCAAGTCGAGCCTGGTGAAGGGCGGGTCCTTGATGACGTTCTGAACGGCAAACACCACCATGTCGCGGATGTCCTTCTTGACCTTGTATCCCGCATCGTCTTGGGTAAAGAATCGGCGCAGACGTTCCGGCGTCACGTCCTGCGCGATATTGGGCGTATAACGACCCGTTCGCGCCACGGCAATGGCCTCATCGTCCAAGTCGGTAGCGTATATCTGGACAGTCATCTCCAGAGCGTGGCGGTTTTTTAGCTCCTCTTGCAACTCCATCAGTACGATGGCAATCGAATAGGCTTCTTCTCCGCTGGCACAACCGGCCACCCAAACGCGAAAATCATATCCGGCCGACATCTCCAACAGCCGTGGTCGCAAGATGGTTTCCTTGAGGACGACAAATGCCTCGGGATCGCGGAAGAAACGGGTGACGTTGATCAGCAGTTCCCTGAAAAGCAGTTGCGTCTCAGCCGGGTTGTTCCGGAGAAAGCGCACATAGTCGCTTTCGTCCTCGATAGCGTTGTGCGCCATGCGGCGTTGGATACGGCGCGCGATGGTGCTTTTTTTGTACAAAGAGAAGTCGTGCCCCGTGCTGCTGCGCAGTTGCTGCAAAATCTTGTTGATACCGCTTTGCACCTTTTCCGGCACAACGGGTGCCACTCGCAACCGGTAGAGTGCCTGACTTGCCACACGCATCAGCATGGCCGGCATTTGCTCCACCGGCAAGATGTGGGTGGCGTAGCCGGAATGGATGGCGCTGCTGGGCATTCCGTCGTATTTGGCGGTGGACGGCTCTTGCACCATGCAGATGCCGCAACCGCCAAGGATGGCGCGCAGGCCCAGCGTACCGTCGGTGCCGGTGCCGGAGAGGATGATGCCAATGGCACGTTCAGCTTGATCCTCGGCCAGTGAGCGCAGGAAGCTGTCAATCGGCATACGCTGCCCACGTGCCAGTTCCGGCACCGAGAGTTGCAGCACGCCATGGAGAATCGCCATCTCGCGGTTGGGCGGGATGACATAGACATGGTTGGGTTCGACTGCGATCTGGTCGAGCGCCTCGACCACCGGCATGGCAGTGCAGCGTTGCAGGATTTCGGTCAGCAAGCTGGCATGGCCAGGGTCGAGATGCGGCACCAGCACGAAGGCCATGTTGGTATCTATCGGGCAGGTACGAAAGAAAGTCTCGAAGGCTTCCAGGCCACCGGCCGAGGCACCCATGCCAACAATGGGGAATGCGGGGGATGGGAGCGCCGAGAGCGCCGATGGCACCGATGTATCGTCGGTAATGGGTTTAGCTAATTCATCCATGGTTGTACGTTGTACCTGGCTTGGAACTTGTAAATTGCTATTAATTTAGCAGCTGCTCCCGCACGATCTACGGGCTATACGGGCTGTTCGAGAACTTTGTCGGCTTGCTGGCGCAGGCCGCCTGGCACAACTTGCCAATTTGGTCGAAACGAAAGCTGTGCAGCAGAGATTCCAGCGCATCGGCAATCGTCGGCTGCGTCGGGCGCAGTTGCGCCACCACCTGCTGCATCCCTTCAAAATCGAGGATTTCGGCTGCGCCCCTGAGTTTTTCAATCACTTCCGGCGATAGTACCGAGAGATCGGGGGCATCGGTCGGCCCTGATTGTTGCGCTTGCGCAGACGCTCCATAGCGGTAACGCAAGCCCAGTAGTTCGCCCATCACCGCAAACAGGCGTTCTTCTTCAAACGGTTTAGTCACCACGTCGTCACAGCCCGCAGCCAGCATGGCCCGCTGCTCATCCTCAAATGTATTCGCCGACAGCGCCACGATCTTCACCATGTTGCCCCCCGGCAAGGCACGTATCTGCCTCGTCGCCTGGTAGCCATCCATCACCGGCATACGCATATCCATCCAGATAAATACCGGTTGCCATTGCTGGAAAGCTTCCACCGCCTGCTGTCCATCGTTCGCCCGGCGCACCTCAAAGCCGACATCCTCCAGCAATAGCCCCAGCAGTTCACGGGCATCCACCTGATCGTCCACGACCAACACCCGCAAACCTTCCTGCCCCGCCTCCAGTCCTGTGACGAAACGGGACAACACGCGCTCCACCGGAGAGTCTACCTGCGGCAAGGGTACGCTCAGGGTGAAAGTACTGCCCTTACCGGGCTGGCTCTGCACGTTCAGACTGCCGCCCATGAGCTGCGTGTACTGCTGGCTGATGGTCAGCCCAAGGCCTGTGCCTTCACCTTTGGCAATTCCCTCCGTGGTCTGGTAGAAGGGCTGGAATATCAGTTCCTGATTCTCGACTGCGATGCCCGGCCCGGTATCGGAAACTTCAAAGTGAATATCATCCCGATGGCGACTAACCCTGAGTTGCACCCGTCCCTGGTCGGTGAATTTGACCGCATTGCCCAGCAGGTTGATCAACACCTGTTTGAGGTGAAGTCCATCGCCGACAACAACAGTCGGCAGGTCGGTCGCGTACTCGACATCGTAGGCAAGAGCCTTGACCAGAGCACGCGCTTGTATCATTTCCTCAACACTGGCCAACACCGCACCCAGATCAAAAGGCATCTTCTGGACCATGACACGCCCTGACTCGATACGCGAGATTTCCAGCACATCATTGATCAGCGCCAGCAAATGCTCACCCGACCGGGTGATGGTAGCCAGTTTCTTGCAGCTCTCATGACTCATGCCTTGATCACGATGTAACAATTGGGCGAAGCCAAGGATCGCATTCAGCGGCGTTCTCAACTCATGGCTCATGTTGGCCAAAAAGACACTCTTTGCCCGATTTGCGCGCTCGGCAGATTCCTTGGCCAAGGCCATACCGGCAGTGGCCACACGCAGCTCTTCTTCGGCAAGTTTGCGTTTGCTGATGTCGCTCAGAGTGATACGTATCTCCGTATCACCCGCATCAACTCTCTGGGTAGAGTACTCCAATAGCGCATGAAAGGCCGTGCCATCGCCGCGTTGCAAGGCCAATTCCACACTCCCATTGCCACCGACTTTGCGTAGATTGAGAAACAACCGCATCCAACGATCCGCATCGTCAACAACGACCCGCGCAGCAAAGCGGCGTTGCAGCAGATGCTTGCGATCCATACCGAACAGTCTGGAAGCGGTGAAATTGAGTTCCTTGACCATGCCCTCGGCGGTGATCGTCAGATAGCCAACCGGGGCGAAATCGTACAAATTGGCATAGCGGTCGCGCGAGACCTCCAACTCATTCTGCGCCTGGCGCAGGGCTTCGTTTTGCATCTCCAACTCGTTCTGTTGAATTTGCAATTCGTGCAGCAGTTCTGCGGCAGTGCGCGATGCGTCGGGCACATGGCGCGCAATTTTTACTTTATCGGATGGACTCATGAAACTTCCTTCGGGATTAACATTGTCGCCAGCTTTCGCCCAAATTCTGGTTAAATCAACAAATGAAAACCTCTGCCATTGCGCGACTGGTCCATCTGATCGCCCTGACCGTCCTGACCGCATTGACCTTCATGGTGCTGCTGCAAACGCCTGCCCACGGCGGCGAACGCAGGCATATCCGTGTCGGCGCGTTCAACGGCTATCCGGGCATTTTCAAGGATAGCGATGGCGTGGTGAAAGGCTTTTATGTCGATTTGCTCTCCGACATTGCCGAGGCAAACCAGCTTGACATCGAATACGTCTACGGTTCCTGGGCGCAGAATCTGCAATGGATACGTACTGGCGAAGTGGATATGTTTGTCAGCGCCAAAACCGGGGAACGAGACCATTTTCTGGATTTTGGCCAAAAGCCCATTCTCACCACCTGGGCTGAACTGTATGCGGATGGCTCCCCGACCATTCACAGCATCAAGGATATCGACGGCGCTCGCGTGGCTGTGGTGCAGGATGATTTCAACGCCAGGTACTTCAAGGATATGGTCGAGCGCTTCGGATTTCACCCGATTTACGTGGAAACTGCCGATTCAGCCGATGTTTTCGAAGCCATGCGCAGCCACAAGGCCGACGCAGGTGTAGTCAGCGTACTGTTCGGTTCTGCCAAACACCGCGAATACGGGCTCCACTCTACCGGAGTCATTTTCAATCCCTTCGATCTCCATTTTGCAACGCTCAAAGGGGAAAACGCCGATCTTCTGGCCATGGGCGATGAATACCTGCAGCGTGTTCGCAACGAGCCTGGATCCAACTACAGCCAACAATACCAGAAATGGTTTCACGGAACTGCCATCTCGTCCGTAGAGGTAGCTCCGCGCTGGCTGCTCAATTCTGCACTGGCACTAGGCGGCCTGATCCTGATGGCTGCCATTTTTATCCGACTGCTCAGACGCCAGATTCGCCAGTCAATCGCAAGTCTGCGTACCAGTGAAACCCGTTACCGCAATCTGATCGAGAACACACAAGACCTGATCACACACGTCGATACGCAGGGCAGGTTTGTTTTCGTCAATGGTGCTGCGAAAATTGTTTTCGGTCTGGACCCAAAGGAATGTGTCGGTCTGTCGGCGTTTGACTTTATTCATCCAGATGATCGCGAACCAACGCAAAAAGCCTTTGGCGAATGGGTTAATACCGCAGTGCATTCGTTGCGGTTCGAGAATCGCCAGGTCAGCCGTAGTGGTGTCGTTCGCCTGATGCAGTGGGAAATTACGGCGGAACGCACGGCGTCGGGCGCGCTCACCGGATTTTTCGGTATTGCCCGCGACATCACGCATATGCGCCAGGCCGAAACCGAGATCAGAAATCTCAACATCGACCTCGAAGAACGGGTTCGCCTGCGTACTGCCGATCTCGAAATCACCAACTGGCTACTCACTCAAGCAAAATCCCAAGCCGATGCAGCCAATGTCGCCAAGAGTGCCTTTCTGGCCAACATGAGCCATGAAATCCGCACGCCACTCAACGCCATCATTGGCCTGACAAATCTGCTGCGCCGCACGCTGCGCGCACCACAAGACACGCAGCGGCTGGCAAAAATTGACACCGCCGGCAACCATTTGTTATCCATCATCAACAATATTCTGGACCTCTCGAAGATTGAAGCCGGAAAACTCACGCTGGAGGTAAGCAACTTTAATCTGGTGAACGTCCTTGACAATGTGTACGCCCTGATTGCAGACACGGCCAAGGCAAAGGGATTGGGCATCGAAATAAGCCACGACGGGGTTCCACCCTGGCTACTTGGCGACGCCACCCGGCTGCGTCAGGCTTTGCTCAACTACGCCAACAACGCAGTCAAGTTCACCCCACACGGCAGCATCAGCTTGCGCGCCCAGCTTGTCGAAGAACGTGGTGATGATGTGCTGCTGCGTTTTGAGGTGCAGGATACCGGCATCGGCATTGCACCGGAACAACTCGCCAAACTGTTTTTGGCTTTTGAACAGGCCGACACTTCGACCACCCGCAAATACGGTGGCACGGGCTTGGGGCTGACAATTACCAAGCGACTGGCACAACTGATGGGCGGGGAAGTCGGGGTATTCAGTGAAGAAGGCCAAGGTAGCTGCTTCTGGTTCACAGCACGCCTGCAACGTGGCTACGCTGCCCTGTTGGCGAATGAACAGTTGATCACCGAAGATGATGAATACTGGCTGCGCGAACACCACCACGCAGCACGTGTTTTACTGGTTGAAGATGATCCGGTCAATCAACTCGTCACACAGGAGCTTTTGAGCTGTGCGGGCCTGGGTGCGGATGTTGCCAACGACGGCCATGAAGCACTGGAGATGGCACGCGCCAAGTCCTACGACCTGATACTCATGGACATGCAAATGCCGCGCATGGATGGTCTGGATGCAACGCGCGCCATTCGTCTACTGCCGGGATGCGACACTGTCCCGATTCTGGCTTTGACCGCCAACGTATTCCCCGAAAACCGGCAGGCCTGCCAGGAAGCCGGCATGAACGACTTCATTGGCAAGCCGGTGGAAATGCACATTTTCTATGCCATGCTGCGCAAATGGCTCGCCAATGCCACATCCCGCACCCACAGCGCGCCCACGCAAGTGCCCGAAGCCCCCAACGCACCGGATTCAGCCACTCTGCAGCAGCGCTTATTGCAGGTTCCTGGTCTGGATGTCGAGCACGGATTAGCCCGCACCCGTGGCAATCTGGAGCGGTACGTGGGTATTCTGGACGCATTCGCCACAGGCCACGCCGACGAAGTGGCACAACTCTACACGGCCATGGAAACACAAGATATGGCAACCCTCAAGAAAGTGGCGCACACCCTCAAAGGTTCAGCCGGAAATATCGCTGCAACCCGCTTGGCAGATGCAGGTACTGCTCTTAATTTTGCCATCCACCAAGGGGCGGCAATGCCGGATATCCTGGCCCTGAGCGCCAAGCTGGTTGCTGAACTGAGCGCCTTGCTGGATGGACTGCGCAATGCGCTGGGCGAAAACTAGACAAACTCGCTTATTACCATGCATTCAAACCGCCCCCTCCCACTGACCCTGCTGAAGGGCTGGCTCACCTCGATATGGACCATTCCACTGGGGACATTGCTGATCATCGCCGCTTCGCTGGTCTGGTTTTCCATTGACGAGTACCAACAGACGCTGGAACAGGAATTTCGCGCGCTTGATTCCGCCAACCGCATCGCCGAGGCCCAGTTGTCCGGACTGCTGCGCAATATCCGGCAGTTTCTCAACCAGATCGCCGATGAACAAGCCTCACTGACTGAGGAGGAACGCAAGGGCTACGACGCGGTGCTGGCCGAACGCAAGGCCCGCTTCCCCGAAGTCCGTTCGCTGGTCGTCATCAATGCCCAAGGGCGGGTGGAGATGACCGCTACGCCAAAGCTGAAGGGCTTTGATTCGTCCAGCCGCGATTATTTTGTCGCCCACCTTTCTGGCCCGCTAACGCCGAACTTCTACATTTCGCGGCCATTCAAAACAGCCAGTGGTGGTGACATGAGCATCGCTTTCTCGGTGGCGCTCTACGACCACCAACAACGCTTTAGCGGAATGGTGGTTTCGGGTGTCGATCCACGCTATTTTGAAGGCGTGCTGAATCAGGTCACACCTTTGCGCGACGGTGCGAGCACCACACTGTGGAACGCCAAAGGCGATCTGATTTATCGTGTGCCCAATCCAGAAAGATTCCACGGCATCAACATTACCAGCAGTCCGGTCTTTCACGAACACATCAACTCCAGGCAGAAGATAACCCGGCATATTGGCGCATCAGTAGTCGATGGAATCAAACGCGTCTACGTAGTCAGCACGATCGCCGACACCGATCTTGGAGTGAGCGTATCCATTCCGTATGACCTGGTTTTTGCCACGTGGCAGCGCAACCTGGCCCTGCGCGCTGCAGTCTTTGCGCTGGCCGCAGCGATTTCACTGGGACTCACCAGCATCGCCCAGCGCCGCCTGCGCGAACGCCAGATCGCCGAAGTACGCATGCATGCAGCCACAAAGCACAGCGAACAGGCAGCACTGATGCAAGCCAACCGGGCGAAGGCGCTGCTCGAACTACCCCATGCAGCCGAAATTTTTGCTGAGTCGGCCTTCATGCAGCGTGGTCTTGAGCTCGCGGAAGAACTGACTGAAAGCGAGATCGCCTTCCTCCACTTCATCAACGCAGACGAAGAGAGCATTGAACTGGTTGCCTGGTCACGACGTACCCTGAATATCTACTGTACAGCGTCACATGAAAAGCATTACCCGGTGAGCCAGGCGGGCATCTGGGCCGATGCGCTGCGCAGTAAGGCGCCTGTGGTCTTCAATGACTATCCAACCGCACCGAACCGCCGTGGCCTGCCCGAGGGGCACGCCCGACTGCAAAGACTGATCAGCATTCCGGTAATCGAACATGGCCGCGTAGTAATGCTGGCCGGCGTCGGCAACAAGCCCTCGCCCTATACCGATGCAGATGTCGAGTCGGTGCAACTGATCGCCAATGAAATCTGGCGCATCGTGCAGCGTCGGCGCACAGAAAACCAGTTGCGCAAGCTGTCTCTGGCGATTGAACAAAGCTCCGAGGCCATCATCATCACCAACCTGCAGGTCGAAATTGAATACACAAACTCCGCATTTGAACGCACCACAGGCTTTCGCAGCGACGCGGTAATCGGCAAATCCCTCTCTATTCTCAACGAGGGCGTGACCTCCTCCGATGCCTATCAGGCCATGTGGCAGTCATTTACCCAGGGACAGCCGTGGAAAGGCGAATTGCGCAACAAACGTCATGACGGCACCGAATTCGATGGCTTGGTCACCATTACCCCACTGCACCAGGCCGATGGCCAAGTGTCCCACTATGTGGTAACTACCGAGGACATCACGGATAAAAAGCAAACGGCTGCGGAGTTGTTGCGGCATCGCTACCATCTGGAAGAACTGGTGCAGCAACGCACCCAGGAGCTGAATGAAGCCCGACACGCCGCCGATGCCGCCAACGTGGCAAAAAGTTCCTTCCTGGCCAACATGAGCCATGAAATCCGCACACCACTCAACGCGATCATTGGCCTGACGAATTTGCTGCGTCGCACGCTGCACGCTCCGCAAGACACAGAACGCCTGGCAAAAATTGACGCCGCCGGCAAGCATTTGTTATCCCTCATCAACAACATTCTTGACATCTCAAAAATTGAAGCCGGAAAACTCACACTGGAGGCAAGCAACTTTAATCTGGTGAGCACCCTTGACGGTGTGCATTCGTTGATTGCGGATGCGGCCAAGGCAAAGGGATTGGCCATCGAAATGGTAGTCCATGATGGGGTTCCACCCTGGCTGCGCGGCGACTCCACCCGGCTGCGCCAGGCTCTGCTCAATTACGTCAACAACGCGGTCAAATTCACGGAAAACGGCCGCATTGTCCTGCGCGCCCAGCTCGTCGAAGACCATGGAGATGATGTGTTGCTACGTTTTGAGGTGGAAGATACCGGCATCGGCATTGCGCCGGAAAAACTCGCCGAGCTGTTTCTGGCCTTCGAACAGGCCGACGCTTCAACCACCCGCAAATACGGTGGCACCGGCCTTGGCCTGACAATCACCAAGCGACTGGCGCAACTGATGGGCGGCGACGCCGGGGTACTCAGTGCGGAAGGTCAGGGTAGCCGGTTCTGGTTCACGGCCCGCCTGCAGCGTGGCCATGGTGTCCTACCAACAACTGACCAGGAGGTTGCCGATGATGATGAATCCTGGCTGCGCAAGCACCACGGGGACATGCGCGTTTTACTGGCCGAAGACGATCTGGTCAATCAGGAAGTCGCGCTGGAACTGCTGCATTGTGCGGGCCTGGATGCGGATGTTGCCAACGATGGTCGTGAAGCGTTGGAGATGGTACGCGCCAAGCCCTACGATCTGATACTCATGGATATGCAAATGCCGCATATGGACGGCCTGGATGCGACCCGCGCCATTCGTCTACTTCCGGGACGCGACACTATTCCAATTCTGGCTTTGACCGCCAACGTATTCTCCGAAAACCGACAGGCCTGCCTGGAAGCCGGCATGAACGACTTCATTGTCAAGCCGGTAGAAACACACATTTTCTATGCCATGCTGCGCAAGTGGCTCGCAAGCACCAAGGATGCAGCGCAAAAAACACCAGCGCCCGAAAGCCGCCCCCCCGCGCCGGATACCACCATCAAAACAGCACCGGACCCAGCTGTGCTGCAGCAGCGCTTATTGCAAATTCCTGGTCTGGATGTCGAGCGCGGAGTGACCAGGATGCGCGGCAATCTGGAGCGGTACAAAGGCCTGCTAAACACATTCGCCACAGGGCATGCAGGTGAAGTGGCGCAACTGTACAAAGCCATAGAAACACAAGATATGGCCGTCCTCAAAAATGTGGCGCACACCCTCAAAGGTTCAGCCGGAAATATCGCTGCAACCCGCTTGGCGGATGCAGGTACTGCTCTTGACTTAGCCCTCCACCAAGGTGCCGAAACGCAGAAGATTCTGGCCCTGAGCGCCGAGCTGATTGCTGAGCTGAGCAGCTTGCTGGATGGGATTCATAATGCGCTTAGCGAAGACTAGCAGGCCTTCGAAGGGCAACTGGGCAAGGATAAACAAATGAACATAAATTTCCTTCAAGTGCGCTCACTCAAGACGAAGGTGACTCTGTCCACGCTGATCATTTTCGTGCTCGGCATCTGGACCCTGGCGTTATACGTCAGCATGATGCTGCGCGAGGATATGGAACTGCTGTTGGGAGACCAGCAGTTTGCGGCGGTTTCCTTGCTGGCTGCGCAGGTCAATGATGAACTGGAAATGCGGATACGCGAACTTGAGAAGGCCGCGCACGAATTCGGTTCGATGGCGCAGGGTGAAACGGCGATCTTGCAGTCCGGCTTGGAGCGTAACCCGGTGCTACAAATGCTATTCAATGGCGGCGCTTATATCGTCGGACCCGATGGTGTGGCGATCGCGTCGATACCGCATTCTGCAGGTCGGGTCGGCATGAATTTCATGGAGCAGGATCATGTCGCCGCCGCCTTGAAAGAGGGTGTTTCCAGGATCGGGAAACCGCGTATCGGCAAGGCGTTGAAGAAGCCTGTGTTCGGCATTGCCACGCCGATTCACGACGCCAGGGGCAAGGTCGTCGCGGCGCTGATCGGGGTAATCGACCTAAGTAAACCTAATTTCACGGACAGGATTACTCACAACAGCTATGGTAAGACCGGCGGCTATTTGATTAATTCTCCAAAGGATCGGCTGACCATCACCGCCACCGACAAGCGCCGGATTATGCAGCCGTTACCCGCACCCGGCGTCAATCCTGCGGTCGACCGCTTTATTCAGGGCTTTGAGGGGACGCTCGTTTTTCCCGGTGCCATGGGTGTCGAGCATATGGGCTCGTCCAAGCGTATCCCGGTGTCTGGCTGGGACATGACGGCCACCTTGCCGGTTGAAGAAGCGTTTGCACCGATCCGCAACATGCAAACGCGCATGTTGTGGGCTACGGCAATCTTCACGCTGTTCGCCGGATGGCTATCCTGGTGGATTACCGCCGGGATGCTGCGACGCCAGTTCAAACCGATGGTTGCAACGTCGAAGATGCTCAAAACTTTGCCGCAGGTAAGCCAGACGCCGCAGCTCTTGCCGGTGACGACTCAAGACGAAATCGGCGATCTGATTGGCGGCTTCAATGGCCTGCTGCAAACCTTGGCGCGACGGGAAGAGTCACTGAAGGAGAGCGAAACAAACCTCGCCATCACGCTGCACTCCATCGGTGATGGCGTCATCGCCACGGACGCTGCGGGACGGATTACCCGGATGAATCCGACCGCCGAACGCCTGACCGCCTGGCCGCTGGCGGATGCGCTGGGCAAGCCCATGGCCGAAGTGTTTCGCATCGTCAGCGCCCAGACCCGCCTGCCATCGGTCAATCCGGTGCAGCTGGTGATGGAACGTGGTGCGGTCATTGGCCTGGCGAACCACACCGTGCTGCAAGCGCGTGACGGCCACGAGTACCAGATCGCCGACAGCGCCGCACCCATTCGCAATGCGGCTGATCAGATTATTGGCGTGGTGCTGGTTTTCAGCGATGTCACACAGAAGTACAAGACCGAGGTCGAACTCGAACAACACCGCCACCATCTTGAAACGCTAGTGGCATCGCGCACGACTGAACTGGCCGAAGCCAAAAAGGCCGCCGAAGCCGCCAACACCACCAAGAGCGCCTTCCTGGCCAACATGAGCCATGAAATCCGCACACCGTTGAATGCCATCATTGGCCTTACCAATCTGCTACGTCGCACCCTGCACACGCCACAAGAAACTGAACGATTGGCAAAAATTGACACAGCCGGTAAGCATCTGCTATCACTCATCAACGACATTCTTGACATCTCAAAAATTGAAGCCGGAAAACTCACACTGGAGGCAAGCAACTTTAATCTGGCGAGCACCCTTGACGGTGTACATTCGTTGATTACGGATGCGGCCAAGGCAAAGGGATTGGCCATCAAAATGGTAGTCCATGAAGGGGTTCCTCCCTGGCTGCGCGGCGACTCCACCCGGCTGCGCCAGGCTCTGCTCAATTACGTCAACAACGCAGTCAAATTCACTGAACACGGCCATGTCGTCCTGAGCGCCCAACTTGTGGAAGAGCACGGAGATGATTTGCTGCTACGTTTTGAGGTGCAAGATACCGGCATCGGCATTGCTCCTGAAAAACTCGCGGAGCTTTTTCTGGCTTTCGAACAGGCCGACGTTTCGACCACCCGCAAATACGGTGGCTCGGGCCTTGGCCTGACGATTACCAAGCGACTGGCCCAATTGATGGGCGGCGACGCCGGTGTACTCAGTAAGGAAGGTCAGGGTAGCCGGTTCTGGTTCACGGCCCGCCTGCAGCGTGGCCATGGTGTCCTACCAACAACTGACCAGCAGGGGGTTACCGAAGATGATGAATCCTGGCTGCGCAAGCACCACGGGGACATGCGCGTTTTACTGGCCGAAGACGATCTGGTCAATCAGGAAGTCGCGCTGGAACTTCTGCATTGTGCGGGCCTGGATGCGGACGTTGCCAACGATGGTCGTGAAGCGCTGGAGATGGTACGCGCCAAGCCCTACGATCTGATACTCATGGATATGCAAATGCCGCGCATGGATGGCCTGGATGCCACGCGCGCCATCCGTTTGCTTGCCCAGGGGGCAAAAATCCCGATTCTGGCCATGACCGCCAACGCGTTCACCGAGAACCGCCAGGCCTGCCTGGAGGCCGGCATGAACGACTTTATCGTCAAGCCGGTTGAAACGCACATTTTCTACGCCATGCTACGCAAGTGGCTCGCCAACACCAACACCGATAGCACGCCCACGCAAGCGTCCAAAGCCCCCGCCCCCGCAACACCGGACCCGACCGCGCTGCAGCAACGCCTATTGCGGATTCCGGGTCTGGATGTCGAGCGCGGAGTGGCCAAAATGCGCGGCGATGTGAGCCGGTATGCGCATCTGTTGAACACATTCGCCGCAGGGCATGCAGGTGAAGTGGCGCAACTGTACAAAGCCATAGAAACACAAGATATGGCCGTCCTCAAAGAAGTGGCGCACTCCCTCAAGGGTTCGGCAGGCAATGTCGCTGCAACCCGCTTGGCGGATGCAGGTGCTGCTCTTGACTTAGCCCTCCATCAAGGTACCGAAACGCAGAAGATTCTGGCCCTGAGCGCCGAGCTGGTTGCTGAACTGAGCACCCTGCTGGATGGACTGCACAATGCGCTGGGCGCAAACCAGCGTACGCTACTTAATTTATAGCTACTCCCGCACGTCCCACGAGCGATAAGGGCATATTTCACTTATAAACCAACTGACCATTCCACCATATTTCCCATGACCGAAGATGTAAACCAAATCGCCCAGTTGCAAGAGCATGTGCGCAAACTGGAAAAAATCGTTGCACTGGAGCGCAAGCTGCGCGAGCAATTGTCACAGCGCATTGCCTCGGCAGCACCTGCAAGCAATTCCCCGTCCCCGACAGACAAGACGGAGTATCTTGCAACAGAGGTGATGGCGGCTCCGTTGCATGAACCAGCACCCAAGCCTGGCGCCCCCGAAGACCCCGATGCCACCCAGATTTCGGAGTCCACAGCCATCGCCATGCACGCGCACGAAGGCTCGACCGAGCCGCTGCCAAATGGCTATATGCTGGGCGAGTACCGCATTGACCGCGTGCTGGGACGGGGTGGCTTTGGCGTAACCTATCTGGCTACCGATGTGAACCTGAACGTGCAGGTCGCGCTCAAAGAATACTTTCCGCAACAGTTTGCCCACCGGATGCAAGACGGCAAGCTGGAGCCGCTGCGCCGTGCCGAGGACGCGCAGCTTTACCATGCCTGGCTCGATGGTTTTCTGGAAGAGGCGCGCACCCTGGCCTCGTTTCGCCATCCGAACATCGTGCGCGTGGCGCGCTTTTTCGAGGCCAATGCCACGGCCTATATGGTGCTGGACTATGAACGTGGCACGTGCTTGAAGGACTGGTGGCCTCAAAACAAGAATCTGTCCGAATCCGAACTGGTGGCGCTGCTGCAACCGCTGCTCGATGGCCTGGCCTATATCCACAGCACGGGTTATCTGCACCGCGACATCAAGCCGGACAACATTTACGTGCGCGCAGAAGACGGCAGCCTGGTGCTGCTGGACTTTGGCTCGGCGCGGCGCACGACCCATGCGGCGGTGAATGCGGATGTGGTCTATACCCCCGGTTATGCACCCATTGAACAATATGAAGGCCACGAACAAGGCCCGTGGACCGATGTCTATGCCCTGGGGGCAACCTTGTACTGGATGGTTTGTGACCAAAAACCCATCCCCGCCCCCAGGCGCGCGTCCGAACCTATGCACTCTGCCGCAGAACTGGGCCAGGGACGGTATGGCGTGGCCTTGTTGCGGGCCATAGACTGGGCTTTGAGCATTGAACCCGCACAGCGCCCCGCAGACATCCCCGCCCTATGCAAAGCGCTGTTTGCGAACCACCCGGAAATTTTGCATTTGCAAGAAGCGTTTCTGGCCTCGGATGCACAGGAAACGCGGGTTGTATCCGACCAGAAATCGACAGGAGAACCCAGTCGGCTGGCGCGTGGTTGGAAAACCCTGCGCGAAAAAGTGCTCAAGCCCGGATCGTGGCCCCTGGTCAGCCGCATCACGGCTTTCATGGTGCTGGCGGCCATTTTGCCCATGCTGATTACCGCGTATTACAACCTGCGCGACGATCTGGCGCGCACGTCGAAAAACCAGTTGCACAATATGGAAAGTCTAGCCATCAGCACCGCCGGGGAGGTGGCGCAACTGCTGAACGACAGCCGCAATCTGGCCGCATATCTGGGTTCGGACAACGATTTCATCGCGTTCTTATCACAGCCAACCGATGCGGGCCGTGAGGAAATCATCAATAAACTCAATGGCTTGCGCCAGGCCAATCCCGATGTGCGCTCGGTGCAGGTGATTGATGCCGAGGGCCTGACGCTGGCGTCCACAGTGCCCGGCGTGATTGGTGTGAACTACAAGTTTCGTGACTATTACAAGGTGACAATGGAAGGCCGGGTGCATATTTCCAGCCTGATCGTGGGCGCGGTGATCCCTGAGCCGGGCATGTTTTTCTCGCATCCGATCTACAACCCAGAGCGCAAGATCATCGGGCTGGTGTCCATGCGCATCAATGGCGCTTCCATCACGCGCCTGGTTGATGCCACGCGGGATAACGAGGGCAGAACCGCTATGCTGGTTGACGGTGATGGCGTCCTGGTGCACCACCCCGATACGCGCTACCGCTACCGTGCCATCACCCCCTTGTCGGCAGAGAAAAAGGTCGAGATCGAGCAAGACCAGCGTTATGGTAAGGGCGGAGTCAGCGATTTGCCCATGCCCGAGCTGGCCCAACAGGTACTGGGTGCCAAAGCGCCGGGCAATATGCGTTACCGCTCGGCGATTTCCAATGCCGAAGAAATCACCGGCTACGCGCCGGTTCCGGGCACCGACTGGCATTTGCTGGTGAGCGAGCCCTTGAGCAAATTTGAAGCGCCGCTGAACCAGTTGTTTGTGAACATGCTCTACAGCGTGGCGCTGGTCGGGCTGGTATTTATCCTGTTTGCCATGTCGCTCTCGCGCAATCTGGTGCGCCCGATCCTGCAATTAACACGCGCCTCCGAAGCCTTGAAGGCGGGCAATTTTGACCAGGCTCACGTCACGGTCACCACCACCGACGAAATTGGCCGTCTGGCGCGCACCTTCAACGTCATGTGTGATGTGCTACGCCAGCGCGAACACGAGCGTGAACGCGAACTTGGCAGAAAGGTGGAGCATTCGCAGGCGTGAAGACGCGCTACGCCCCGAAAAGCAAGGCCGAACAATCGGCAATGACCCGATCCGGCTGGCTCGCCTCGATGGGCTGGCCCATGTTGTAGCCGTAAGGCAGCACCCAGACCGGCACGCCAGCGTTGCGTGCGGTCTGCACATCAATCGACGAGTCGCCCACAAACAACGCGCGCTCTGGCGTTACGCCAAACTCGGCCAGGCAACGGGCAATGCCTTGCGGATCGGGTTTTTTGGTGGACAGGGTGTCGCCGCTGATGACGGAATCCAGCAGCGGTGTCAACTGGTGCGCGTCGAGTATCAGACGGGTGTAAAGCTCCTCTTTATTGGTCACCACGGCCAGCTTGATGCCTTGTCGGCGCAGCGCCAGCAGGGTTTCGCGCACCTGGGGATACAAATAGCTGTTCGTCCCACAGCGGCGCTGGTAGTGCTTGCCAAATTCAGCGATTTTTTCCGGCAGGTCCGCACTGGCGCGCACCGCCTCCACTGCGGTCTGGGTGCTATGGGCCAGTGCCAGGATCAGCAACTCGCGTGTGCCCTGCCCTATCCAGTCGCGCACCTGTTGGGCGCTGACTTCACCCACGCCAAAGTGGCGCAGCGTGTCGTTGGTTGCGTCGAAAATTTCCGGCGCGGTTTCAATCAGCGTGCCGTCCAGGTCGAATAAAACCAGGTCAAAGGGCAGACGACTCATGCACTGGCTACCCGCGCACGCACTGCGTCCACCACACGCGCAGCAGTGATGCCAAAGTGGGCATACAAGTCCTTGGCCGGGGCCGACTCGCCAAAGCTGGCGATACCAACGACCGCGCCATTGCGGCCCACGTACTTGCGCCAGAAATCGGGGTGTGCGGCTTCAATGGCGACTGCGGGCAGGTTGGAAGGCAAGACCTCTTCCTGGTACGCAAAGCTTTGCTGGTCAAAGACATTGCTGCAGGGCATGGAGACCACGCGCGTGGCAATCCCTTCCGCAGCCAGCGTGGCCTGGGCCTGCATGGCCAGTTCCAGCTCGGAGCCGGTGGCGATGATGACGGCTTTGGCTTGCGGCGCATCCGCAATGACGTAGCCGCCTTTGCGGATGCCTTCGACCATATCGGTGTTCGTCAAGCGCGGCAGGTTCTGGCGCGACAGGCACAAAGCGCTGGGGCCGTCTTTGCGCTCTACCGCACTGGCCCAGGCCACCGCCGTCTCCAGCCCATCGGCCGGACGCCAGACATTCAGATTCGGAATGATGCGCAGGGATGGAATGTGCTCGACACTCTGGTGCGTCGGGCCGTCTTCGCCCAGGCCAATGCTGTCATGGGTAAAGACATGCACCACGCGCAGCTTCATGAGTGCTGCCATGCGGATGGCGTTGCGGCTGTAGTCGCTAAAGGTCAGGAAGGTGCCGCCATAGGGCAGATAACCGCCGTGCAGCGCGATGCCGTTCATGATGGCCGCCATGCCGAATTCGCGCACGCCGTAGCTCAAATGGTTGCCCCAGGTGTCACGTCCGGCCTTGGTGCAGCCTTTGAAATTGGTCAGATTTGATCCGGTCAGATCAGCGCTGCCGCCAAAGAATTCGGGCAAGAGCGGTGCCAGTGCATCCAGCGCGTTCTGGCTGGCCTTGCGCGTGGCAAAGGAATCGGGCTTGGCGGCAATGGCAGCCAGCAATTCGGGAAGCTTTGCAGTGAATGCTTCTGACAATTGCCCTGCCATGCGGCGCTCGAACTCTGCAGCGAGCGCGGGATGGGCGCTGCGGTAAGCGTCAAAACGTGTACGCCAGGCGTTTTCTACCGCCCGGCCACGCTCGACAGCGTTCCAGGCGGAAACGACTTCCGCTGGAATCTCGAACGGCGCCTCGGTCCAGCCCAAAGCCGTGCGGGTCGCGGCAACCTCTGCAGCACCCAACGCAGCACCATGCACGTCGTGCGTACCCGCCTTGTTGGGCGAACCCATGCCGATGACGGTCTTGCAGCAAATCAGGGTCGGCTTGCCATCCGGGGTGTTGGCTTGTGCCTTGGCAGCTTGAATGGCCGCATCCACAGCGGTCAGGTTGTGGCCATCGACATTGGCAATCACATTCCAGCCATAGGCCTCGAAACGCTTGGGCGTATCGTCGGTAAACCAGCCCTCCACATGGCCGTCAATCGAAATGCCGTTGTCGTCGTAGAGCGCAACCAGTTTGGACAAGCGCAAGGTGCCCGCCAAAGCGCAGGCTTCGTGGCTGATACCTTCCATCAGACAACCGTCGCCCAGGAATACGTAGGTCATGTGATCGACCACGGTATGGCCTTCGCGGTTGAATTCGCTGGCCAGCAGTTTCTCGCCGAAAGCCATGCCCACGGCATTGGCAATGCCCTGTCCCAGCGGGCCGGTGGTAGTTTCCACGCCAGGGGTGATGCCGAATTCCGGGTGGCCCGCAGTCTTGCTGTGCAACTGGCGGAACTTGCGCAGTTCATCCATCGGCAGATCGTAGCCGGTGAGGTGCAAGAGCGCGTAAATGAGCATCGAGCCATGGCCATTGGAGAGCACGAAGCGGTCCCGGTCGGCCCATTGCGGGTTGGCCGGGTTATGGCGCAAATGCCGGTTCCACAGCACTTCGGCAATATCGGCCATGCCCATGGGCGCGCCGGGGTGGCCGGATTTGGCCTTTTCAACGGCATCAACTGCGAGCATGCGAATGGCATTGGCCATCAGTTTGGCGAGTTCGGGGGTGGGGGTTGTTGTCATAGGGTCCTTCAATGTAACCAGCCTATGGCTGTGCGGTGGGGTTATCAGGAAGCTTTCTTCTTGCGGTCCATCATGCGCCAGATGAAGGGCGTGAAAATCAGTTGCATGGCCAGTTCCATCTTGCCGCCAGGCACGACGATGGTGTTGGCGCGGCTCATGTAGCTGTCGTGAATCATGTTCAGCAGGTACTGGAAGTCGATGCCCTTGGGGTTGGAGAAGCGGATCACAACCATGCTTTCGTCAGCGCTGGGAATGTCGCGCGCGATGAAGGGGTTGGACGTGTCCACCATCGGCACACGCTGGAAGTTGACATGGGTGTGCATGAACTGCGGGCAGATGAAGTTCACATAGTCGGGCATGCGTCGCAAAATGGTGTCGGTCACGGCCTCGGTGCTGTAGCCACGTTTGGACTTGTCGCGGTAGAGCTTTTGAATCCACTCCAGGTTGATGACCGGCACGACCCCGATCAGCAGGTCCGGGTGCTGGGCGATATTGACCTCGGGTGTCACCACACCACCATGCAGCCCCTCGTAGAACAGCAAATCGGTGCTGACAGGCACATCTTCCCAGGGGGTGAAGGTACCGGGCTCCTGGCTATAGGGGGCGGCCTCCTCGGCATCATGCAAATACTTGCGGCGCTTGCCGGTACCGGTTTCGCCATAGCTGCGAAACAGTTCTTCGAGTTCAGCGAACAGGTTGTTTTCCGGGCCAAAATGGCTGAAATGGTTGTTGCCCGCAGCCTCTGCCTCGGCACCTTTGGTCTTCATGTCCTTGCGATCAAAACGGTGAAAACTATCGCCCTCGATCACCGCCGCCTTGATGTTTTCGCGCCGGAAAATGTTCTCAAAAGTCTGGGTTACCGAAGTGGTTCCGGCTCCGCTGGAGCCTGTGATGGCAATGATGGGGTGGCGTATTGACATAGCATCTCTTTCGTAATTGAATTTAAAACAATCAGTCCCTGAACAGGCTGCGCTCGGCAAACAAGGGATTCGTCAACTCGACCTGCACCGGCTCCCTGTGGTAGCGTTCGATGCGCTCGACTTCATTCCTGGAGCCGAATACCAGACCGATACGCTGGTGCAGCGACGTTGGCTGCACCGCCAACATCGGCTCGCGCCCGGTACTGGCACGCCCACCGGCTTGCTCCATGAGGAAACCAATCGGGTTGGCTTCGTACAGCAGACGCAGGCGTCCCGGCTTGGATGGATCCTTGGTGTCGCGCGGGTACATGAACACGCCGCCACGCATCAGGATGCGATGCGCCTCGGCGACCATGCTGGCAATCCAGCGCATGTTGAAATCCTTGCCACGCGGCCCCGGCTTGCCAGCCAGACATTCATCCACGTAACGTTTGACCGGATGCTCCCAAAAACGGCTGTTGGAAGCGTTGATGGCGAATTCATGGGTGTCGGCAGGAATCTGGATATTGGGGTGCGTCAACATGAACTCGCCCAGATTGGGATTCAAGGTAAAGCCCGCCACACCATTGCCAACCGACAAGACCAGCATGGTGCTTGGGCCATATAGCGCATAACCGGCTGCCGCCTGCGTGGCGCCAGGCTGAAAGAAGTCGGCATCCACCACGTCGCGCCCACTGTCAATGACTGCTTGCGGCGCGCGCAGGATCGAAAATATGCTGCCCACCGATACGTTGACATCAATATTGGACGAGCCATCGAGCGGATCAAACACCAGCAGGTACTTGCCGCGCGTGTGCCGCGCCGGAATCTGGTACGGCTCTTCCATTTCCTCGGAAGCCATACCCGCCAGGTGACCACTCCATTCGGTCAGGCGCGTGAAATACTCATTGCTGATGACATCCAGTTTTTTCTGGGTTTCGCCTTGTACATTGATCGCATGCGCGCCATCGGCATCGTGGTTGCCCATCGCGCCACCCAGTTCGCCAAAGGCAACCGCACGCGAAATGGCCTTGCACGCCAGGGCAAGGTCCAGGATCAAGGCATTGAAATCGCCACTGGCACTGGGGAAACGGCGCCGCTCCTCAATGAGGTATTGGGTCAGCGTATAGCGTTTGGAGAATGGCATGGTGGTATCTCTCTAAAGTTAAATCGACGGCATCCGGGCGTGCCAGGCATGCAAATCCGCCAGGGAAACACCCGACAGATCGGGCAAAATCCGCAGCGCCGCAGTGAAATCATGGTCTGCCGTAAAACCGTTGGGGGTAATGATAGTCGCCAGACCAGCCTGCCGTGCTGCTTGTAACCCATTGGCCGAGTCTTCAAAGGCCAGACAGTCGCTAACGGGCAGCCCCAGACGCTGCAGGGCCTGCACATACACCTGGGGGTCGGGCTTCTTGGAAGGCGCCGTCGATGCGTCCTCAATCACAGCAAAGTAAGCCGCCCAATCCGGTCCCAAGGTGGCAGACAACAAGGCGGCAATATTGGCGGGTGTGGTGGTCGTGGCAATTGCCAGCCGCAGCCCGGCGGCATGCGCCGCGACAATCAATTGCTGCACACCAGGACGCAAAGGGACAGAGCCATCGCGCACGGCGTGTTCATACGCCACGGTCTTGCGGGCATGGATGCGTTCGATTTCGGTGCGAACCGTATCCAGTGGCCAAGTACGCACTTCGGGCTGCACCTGTTGCCAGTAATGCAGGATGCGCTCCTTGCCGCCCGAAACATCCAGTAAGCGCGTGTAGGTGGCATGGTCCCAGACCCAGGCACTGCCAAGTTCGGCAAATGCCCGGTTGAAAGCCGCACGGTGGGCACTTTCGGTATCGGCCAGGGTACCATCAACATCAAAAATCAGAGCACGTAACATGATGGATAAACGAGGGTAGTTTTTTATGCAAGTCGAGGTACTGTACCCGGCAGAAAACATAAACTCAAATCATGTTTTTTGAATTTTTCATCAGTTTATACTTATGGATAACAGCTATGCGCAACTATACCCTCAAGCAAATCCAGACCTTCATCGAAGTGGCGCGCCAGCGCTCGGTTTCCAAAGCGGCCGAACGCCTGTTCGTCACCCAACCGGCAGTGTCCATGCAATTGCGCCAGCTCGAAGAAGCCTTTGGCATCGCACTGGTTGAGGCCGCCGGGCGCAACATCCGCCTGACCGTTGCAGGCGAAGAGTTTCTGGCGCATGCGATTGCAGCCGTTGGCAAACTCAACGACCTCGAAGCCGTCATGGCCGAGCATGTGGACATGCGCAAGGGCCGCATCAACCTGGCGGTGGTCAGTACGGCCAAATACTTCGTTCCCATGCTGCTGGTGCGTTTCAAGCAGCTCTACTCTGGCGTGGACATTACCTTGAGCATCGACAACCGGGAAAATATCCTGGGCATGCTCTCACGCAATGAAGCCGACCTCGTGATCATGGGCCGCGCCCCCGATACGCTCGATTGCACCGCCACAGCCTTCGCCACCAACCCCTTGGGCATCGTCGCCGCGCCCGGACATGTGCTGTCACGGCGCAAGCATCTGCCCTTTGCCGCATTGGGTGAACATGGTTTTGTCGTGCGCGAGCCCGGCTCGGGCACCCGCGCGGCGATGGAGCGGCTATTTGCCCAGAACGAAGTCAAACTCACGGTGGCCATGGAAATGCCCAGCAACGAAACCATCAAGCAAGCCGTCATGGCGGGCATGGGCCTGAGCTTCCTGTCGCTGCGCACCGTGCGCCATGAACTGGCCAGCGGCCACATCGCCTTGCTGGATGTCAGTGGCATGCCGCTGATGGGCAACTGGTACATCACGCACCTGCGCCAGAAACACCTGGCACCCACCGCGCAGGCGTTCAAGGCATTTCTGATCGAACAAGGCGGGCCACTAATCGAAGCCTGGGCATGAAATCCGCATGGAACGTGCGCAAGCAGCTATCAGAATAGAAGCATTATCCCGCATCATCGCCCTTCAAATCCGGCCAGCACGTCATTGGGTAGTGGCGCATCAAAGTCCGTTGCAACCTGCACCTGGCCTTGCAGCACCCCAAAGACAATGCGTCGTTTGGCTTGCTCCAACTGGGTAATGCGGGCGATAGGCTTGTTGTTGCGGCTGACAATGACATCCACACCCGCTGCGGCCTGATCGACCAATTTTGACAAATGCGTTTTGGCATCGTAGATGTTGACCATTTCCACGGAAACCTCTCTTTTGAAGATTTTTGAAGATGAAAGTTGACCAACTTTAGTCTACTTTTGTTCGCGGGAATGGAAATTACCAGAGACTTCGCGTAACAAAAGTTTTTCTTATGAATTCATAAAAATATTTTACTTTTTCTTATGGGACTTTTTCTTTATAGTCCACCCCACCTTATCGCAACCACCGGAGATTTGCATGGATCAATCCAACCGCTACGCTGACCTGAGCCTCAAAGAACAAGACCTGATTCAAGGCGGACGCCATATTCTGGTCGCCTACAAGATGATGCCCAAGGCTGGCTATGGCTACCTGGAAGCGGCCGCGCACTTTGCCGCCGAATCGTCCACCGGCACCAATGTCGAAGTAAGCACCACCGACGAGTTCACCAAGGGCGTAGATGCGCTGGTGTATTACATCGACGAGTCCACCGAGGACATGCGCATTGCCTATCCCATCGACTTGTTCGACCGCAATATCACCGACGGGCGCATGATGATGGTCAGCTTCCTGACGCTGGTCATCGGCAACAACCAGGGCATGGGCGACATCCAGCACGCCAAGATCATCGACTTTTACATGCCACCACGCGCCGTCCAGCTGTTTGACGGCCCGGCCAAGGACATCTCTGACCTGTGGCGCGTTCTGGGTCGCCCGGTCAAGGACGGCGGCTACATTGCCGGCACCATCATCAAGCCCAAGCTGGGTCTGCGCCCGGAGCCGTTTGCCAGGGCAGCCTACGAATTCTGGCTCGGTGGCGACTTCATCAAGAACGACGAACCACAGGGCAACCAGGTCTTTGCGCCGATGAAAAAGACCATCCCGCTGGTGGTGGACGCCATGCGTCGCGCCATGGACGAAACGGGCGAGGCCAAAATCTTCTCGGCCAACATCACCGCCGACGACCACTATGAAATGATCGCACGCGGCGAATACATTCTGGAACAATTTGGCCCTGACGCCGACAAGGTGGCCTTCCTGGTCGATGGTTATGTCGGAGGCCCCGGCATGGTGACCACAGCGCGGCGCAACTTCTCGAACCAGTACCTGCACTACCACCGCGCCGGCCACGGCGCCGTCACCAGCCCCAGCGCCAAGCGCGGCTACACCGCCTACGTGCTGGCGAAAATGAGCCGTCTGCAAGGTGCTTCGGGTATCCACGTCGGCACCATGGGGTACGGCAAGATGGAAGGCGAAAAGGATGACCGCGCCATTGCCTACATCATCGAGCGCGACAGCTACACCGGCCCCGTCTACCACCAGGAGTGGTACGGCATGAAACCCACCACCCCCATCATCTCCGGCGGCATGAACGCACTGCGCCTGCCGGGCTTCTTTGAAAACCTGGGCCACGGCAACGTCATCAACACCGCAGGCGGCGGCTCCTACGGCCACATCGACTCCCCCGCAGCGGGTGCGCGCAGCCTGCGCCAGGCCTACGAATGCTGGAAGGCCAAGGCCGACCCGATTGAATGGGCCAAAAGCCACCGCGAGTTTGCGCGCGCCTTTGAATCCTTCCCTGGCGATGCCGACAAACTCTTCCCCGGCTGGCGCGACAAGATCGGCGCACACCGCTGATAAGTAACAAACTGGCCTCTACGGCGCATGGAACGTGCGCAAGCAGCTATAAATCCTGCATATACTGCGGACCTGGCTGGCGGGGGTGAAGTTCGCGCCCCCGGTAAAAGCAATGCCATGCGGTCTATGAGGTGCCAAGGGCGTGAAATTCATATTCAATGTAGTCGGTCTCGGGGTCATTCCAACCTGTCTGTTTTTGAAAGACTTCGGCTGGTTATGGTGGGTCGGGTACGCAATCCTGTTGGTCATTGTGGTGTACGCTTACACCACGGTGCGATCCGTCTGGTCGTCCCTGAACGCCGCCCACAATATCGTGATGGCAAAAGCAACCATCAGCACCCTGGACAAAACGACAAAGCGCAAAGTCGAGGCGTATGCCAAGCGCATGCACTCCGTTTTTGAGGGTGAACCCGACGGAAATTTTGCCAACGATATCGAAAAATCAGCCTATCTGGCTTTGGCCATGCAAGACATGGACATTGCACCTGTCGTTTTTTTTAAGGATTGGTGTGATGTTCAAAACCCTTCGAAAATTCCGCCGTATTCCACTATTGCCCAAGTGATGAAGCAACTTGTAACCAAACTGGAACCGGCACCCACCACCGACGGTTCACACGAACCATCTCAACCAAAAAGCTGACCCAACCCGCCAATCTGCACCAGGGGGAAGATAGGTCTGACATAAACCCGAAAACCTGACCGCCAGGGGCAGCAATATCGGCACACCCAACTTCTGGGCCGGCCTGCGAGCGGCCACGCCCACCAACATTCCCTACATTGGCCAGACCCGCGGGCGCGGGCAAGGCGCTGGCGGAGCGCATCAGCGGGCACCAGCCGGAGCTGGAATTCGGCTTTTACGGCACATCTGGTTGACCACCTGCCCCACGCAAGGCACCGCGCCTGATCCGGTGCGCTATGCCCACATGAATCCGCACAGCCATCTGTCGGGTTTCCGGGTTGATCTTGAGCAGATGGTCCTCTGTGTTGATCGCGGCAACGAAGGCGTGGTACAGCGGCGCGTAGCGTTGCGGATACCGTGCCTCTTCCATCCGACGGCGGAATTCCTCGCCGTCGCCCCGCGCGATGACGAACCACAACAGGCTCTGCAACTCGTCTAGATAATTCGGCCATAGTTTCGGATCGTCGGCTTGAAGCGCCAGATCGATATGGGTGAAAATGTGATCGAGGCGGCGCCATCGCTCCTCATTCACCCCTGCCAGCGCACCCAATAAATGCCGCCCGGCTGGAAAAATTGCACTACCGGCCAGCGCCGCGCCAATGTGCTCGCGAACCTTCACCGGATCACCGCCGTGCAACGCAAGCGCATAAGCAAGGCTGGCATGAAAGAACTCTTGAAAACCCGGTGGTGCGTTGAACGACAAACCCGATTCATAGGCCGTGACGGCTCCTGACGGATCGCCGCAGAAATCGAGCAGCAGGTTGCCTTTGTAGAGTGGAGGCCCCCCCCCCCCCCCCCCCCCCCGCCCCCCCCCCCCCCCAGCCCGCCCCCCTGGCCGGGCGCCCCCCCCCTGCCCTCCTCCCCCCTGTGCCTTTTCCTGGCGACCCGCTCGCGCAGCGCCGGTTCACCGACGTCGCCAAAACGCGCGACCACATCATCGTAGGCGGCAACAGCCTCCTCACTCCGACCAAGTTTTGCCAGCGTGATGCCCTTGTTGATAAACGCTGTGGCCAACGGCACTGCGTTTTCAGCCCCCGCGTCAAGACTCAATTGCTTGATGAGCTGGTCAATCGCTTCGGGCGACAGTTCCGTAACGGACTCGTCCATCGTCTGGGTATCGTTCTCCCCGGCGCAATCGACGGTATTCAGCAGTTGCTGAATCGTCACTGCGTATTCCTTGTTCCCCTCGTCACCGCTCGCCTGCATGCGGGCATGGCCGATCAATCGTTCTCTGAGGCTGCCGTTGTTGAGCAGCCGCTGTGCAATCGATTGCCGCTCTTCAGTGCTGAAACACGATTGGAGGAACTTGGTCAGGAACTGGATGCTTTGCTGCACCCGGCGTGGTCCGTTGCGCATCAGGTACCAGATGTTGAAGAAACGTTCGCTGACCTGGTAGGCATTGCGTCCCGTCCCGCTGCGGTTCAACGACACCGCTTCGGCATAGCCCGCCTTTTCCAGGCGTGACAACTGGCTGCTGACGGCAGTGGTTTCCAGGCCGGTGATTTCGGCGAGTCGGGCGGCGCTGATCGGGTCCCAGTTCAGCGCCAGTGCGTCAAATACGGCACGTGCCTGCAGCGGCAGCTCTTCGGTGCGCGCCTGATACCAGCCGGTAAAGGTGTCGAGCATGGCGCTCAATTGCGACAGGATGTCGGTGCTCAGGTGCGATTCCAGCACGCTGTACAGAACACTGAGCGTGCGCGGATTGCCACCGGCCAAGGTATTCAGCGCCACGATGCGCCCAGGATCGCGGTCGAGCAAATTCAGCACAACCCGTCCGGCTTCGCCACGGCGCGTGGCCATGCGGCGCAGACAATGCATGACTTCAGTGTCGCTGAGGCGGTCAAGCGTGTGGATGCGAAAGAAGTCGAAGAAAGCGGCCTGCCGGTCATGCGTCGATTCGGGGTAGCGTGATGCGGCGGCAATCAGCACGGGACCGTCGTCCCGCTGAAGCGTTGCGCGCAATGCCCACTGCTGATTGGTTTCCAGACCGGCGAGCAGGCTGTCGAGATTGTCGATCAACAACAGTGGTCGCCGCTGCAGCCGCTCGCAATGGCTGCGGAATTCCTCCCACGCCGGAATGCCATCCTGCTCTTCGCGCTTGAGACCCTTGCGCGGCAAGAACCTGTCCCATGCGGCATCGAGCACGTCGATTTCATCCTTGGGCGCGCCTTCGTCTTCGCGCGCTTCGAGCAGCGATTGCAGGCAGTTGCGCCAGAAAACATCGAGACTGATGACGTTATGCTGCTCTTCGCGGAACGACAAGGGTATGAAGCGCTGGCGTAAATCGCTGTCGTTGCGCACGGCGATGGCGATCCGGCGCAACAGGGAGGTCTTGCCATAGCCGCGCGGTGCGACCACCAGATAATGGTTCGCGGCGCGGTCCACCTTTGTCAGCTGCAACTGTCTCAGGAAAAAGTCAAGCGTGCTCTGGCGCGCGATAAAGTTGGCAAGCAAGTCCGCCTCGCTCTGCGCGCGCGGATTGAAGTAACTGATATCCATGGTGATAAGGAGGGGTCAGAGCGTTTCGTGGGGTGGGTAGCGCTGCCACCAGCGGCGCAGGAGAAGATTGCGGAAAGACACATGTGGGTCGTCTTCGTCGTCACGTCGCAGGCTGACGAATCCGTCCGCGTCGAGTCGATCCAGTGTTTGGCGCAGCTGCGCTTCGGTGACCGTCGCTTGACCAATCGCCGTGAGCAGCCCGCTGGCATTCAGTCCGCCCGGATGGAGCGCCAGTGCGGCCAGGATGGAGAACGCCAACAAACGCTCCGCGCCTTGGTAATGCTTGCGCAGATGCTCCTCCCAGGTGCCGAAGGTCGTTTGCTCGCCCGGTTGCAACAGGTTCTCGACTGCCGCCGCGACCGCGCTGCCAGCGCCCGCGTCGTTGGCGGGCGCGCCGGTCAATTTGTTCGCGAGGGCTTCAAGGTAGTAAGCGGCGTTCCAGCCGACCGCCTGCACGATGGCCTCGGCTTCGGCGTCGTTGATGAGCTGCCGGTGCATCAGACGCCCTTCCTTGGCTAGGTCTTGCACCAGGTCCCGGCTTTGCGCGTTGGACAAAGGTTCGAGTGCGAAGGGGCTGAACTTGGCGAGCACACCCATATAGTTGCCAGCACGGGCCAGCGGCTCAATACCGATGGACCCGGTGATCATCCAGCGCACACGCTGATAGTCGGCGCGCAGCCGACTGGTCAGATTCATGAAGTCGCGCGCTGCGGCGATGCCGTCGGTGCCCTTGTCGTGCAGTGCTTTCAGGAAGATCGGCAATTCGTCGATCAGCAAGGCCCAACGCTGCGTCGAGTCGTCATTGAGGGCTTTGATCAGGCGTTCGAAATAGGTTTGGTGGTCGTGCGAGAGAAAGGGTTGGTACCACGGCCCTGGTTGGTCTTGTCTCGGCTGCGTTGCCTGGTGCAACCGTTGCAGAATCCACGTCAGAAAATTGGCACCATTCGTGCGTCGACTGCCGATCTTGTCGCAGAGTTCGCGGAAGAAGGCTTGCGAGTCACGACAACCGGCGACCTCGATTTTTACTGCAGCCCAGCCTCCCGCCGATGCGGAATCGACCAACCGTTCCAGCACGAAGGTCTTGCCAAGGCGGCGCGGGCCAGGCATCGAAACGTCCTTACCGATCTCGAACATTTTGAAAATGCTCGCAATTTCGGCGTTTCGTCCATAGCTCTTTGATGGGTAGTCGGTCATGTGTCCATCCTCCAATGATCCAGACTGCACAACAATATTGTTTTAATACGGAAACGTTTTAAAACAAAAAGGTTTTAAAACGAAATTTTTGTTTCATGCGCAACGTATTTTGTATGTTTTTGATAGCTGCCCCCGCTCATTCCATGGGCTCTACAGCCAGATTTCATTCCTATTTTGCCCCCCTGCACGCCCACATCCCATCACAACACCCCACCAGAAGATCAGGAGGCTTGTATATGGCGTATTTTTCAGGGCAAATCGGCTTGCAAGGCTTATGGAACGTGCGGGGACAGCTATTGAATGAGGAGTATCACGGTTTCGGGCGTAATGGCTAGCGTGTAAAACGCAGCCCATTGCCATAGACCTCTTCATCATCCACGGTTACTCGCATACGCAACACGCAAGGCTGTGCCACCTGCAGGTTGTTCATCTTGATGGCGATGCGAACCTGATGAACCTGATACCCAAATAGTGGAGCAAGGGTCAGTGCCTCATCCACCTGCATCTCATGGAGTGCCTGTTCTGGCATGGCCACGCTTTGCAAAACATGCTGGTCTTGCAACAACTCCACCTTCATGGATTCATGTTTTGATTCCAGCGGCATGGCCAGCATGCCCACGATACCCAGTGTGGGGATCAACAGCGCCCCTTCTGCGGGCAAACCGATAGGCTCGCCTGTGTGCCAGCCCACTATGGTGGTTTTACCCTGCGCCTCGGCCCGAATGTCATCGCAATAAATACATTGCAGGCTGCAGCGTTCAAGCGGTTTCATGCGTTTCCTCGGTGTTCCTGGCTCCACGTTGCGCCTTGATGGCTGCACAGACATCCATTGTGTCGATGCCCAGGGCATTGGCCCAGGCTTCAATGGTTTCAAAACCCATTTTTTCTGGCGAGCGCTCCCAGCGCGCCACGCTAGGCTGTTGCGTTCCCATGCGCTTGGCCAGTTCTGTTTGCGAAAGCCCCGCTTTCATACGCAAAGCCACCAGGCCCGTAGACGGCCCATGGGTGGCTTCCAGTGCCTGCCCCAATTTCTTTCTGGCAGTGGTCAGGCGTGCGGCGTGCGCAGGATCACGGCTGCGACGCGCAAAAAACGCACCAGCCTCCGTACCACCACCATTCAAAATGGCAGGGTCGTCGGCCAAAGGGACAAGCGGCACCCATTTATCACGTACCAGCACGGTCGCGCGCATCGTGGCGCGCCCATGCTGCACGGTACCCCTATCAATGAATTCTTGGTATTCCGTACCGCTCGTATCGGTGGCACAGATCCCTGTAGGCAGGGTGATTTGTATCATATGCATGGTTTCTGTTCGTAAGTGCGAGTGCGTAGTAGATGTCCCGTTGCGCATTGAAGCCGAGAAACAGCCGATAACCGATGATTCTGTGGCCCTCCAGGTCCTTAAATTTCAGGAGATACATGTTGTAGCCATCGCCACGTGCCTCAGTAAAAATTTTCACCTCAAAAAAAGGGGTGTGCAATGGGTAGGTGTCCGGTGAATGCAAGCGCTCCAACAGGTCCAGGTCTTCATACAAACTTTCCAGCAAGACCTCTATGGCGTCCGCAAAGTCTGGCTGTACTTCGTACAAAAGGTCGATTTCATCCTCGATTTCTTTCGTCACAACCAGTTTAGCCATTTTATAACGCAACCGTTATTTTTCTGTAGAACGGGGCATTCTAGTGGATCAAGCCAGCGGCCTGTCCGCTGGATCACTATTTGATAGCTGCCCCCGCACGTTTCATAAGCTCTACAGCCAGATTTCATTACCATTTTGCCCCCCCCGGAACGCCCGCATCCCATCACAACGCCCCACCAGGAGGCCAGGAGGCTGGTTTATGGCGGGTTTTTCAGGGTAAATCGGCTTGCAAGGATTATGAAACGTGCGGGGACAGCTATTAAATCAGGAGAATTTCAGGAGCAGCCACCGCATCGGAATAGGCCACTGACGCAATCATCATTTTTGACGTACCATTGCATCAACATAGATGAAAACTCCATCCCATGCGAACAACCGTAACCATTGACGACGCTCTGTACGAAAGGGCACTGGAAGTGGCTGATCCAGCCATGGACAAGGCCGACCTGTTCCGCGAGGCCATCAAGACCTTTGTCCGCGTGCAAGGGGCCAAGCGCCTCGCCGCGCTGGGTGCAAGCGCACCGCAAATGCCGGAGATTCCCCGGCGCCGCGAGGATACGTGTGAGGATGCGCAACAGTGACAGTGCGGGGTGTTCTCGTTGACACCTCCGTCTGGGTTGACCATTTCCGGCAACGCAACAGGATGCTGGTGAACCTGCTGGAGTTGGATCTTGTCATGGTGCATCCACTGGTTGTGGGTGAAATCGCCTGTGGAACTCCGCCCAATCGCATACAAACGCTGCGTGACCTTGATGGTTTACAAGCAACCCAACAAGCAAGCGTGCGGGAAGTGCTGGCATGGATCGAACAGGAACGGCTACATGAACGGCTGTTCGGCTTGGGCTGCGGTCTGGTGGATATGTTGCTGCTGGCTTCCACACGCATGACGCCGGGCGCAGAGCTATGGACGCTGGATAAGCGCCTCGCCGCGCTGGCAACGCGCTTTGGCATCATGCACCAAGCTGATTCTTGTTAAATTTTTGTATGTTTTTGATAGCTGCCCCCGCTCATTCCACGGGCTCTACAGCCAGATTTCATGCCTGTTTTGCGCCCCCGGCACGCCCGTATCCCATCACAACGCCCCACCAGGAGGCCAGGAGGCTGGTTTATGGCGGGTTTTTCAGGGCAAATCGGCTTGTAAGCCTTATGGGACGTGCGGTGACAGCTATTAAATTAAAAGCGTCGTGGTCATGGCATGCGGCTTTCGTCAGGGTTGTTTCGGTGCGGGGCCTACGCTGGCGTTGTTCAGCAGCGGCCCCAGATAATTCTTCAGGTTGTGGTCGGCGGCGTCGCGGTTCGGCAGCGTGCCGTCGCACAGCTTGGCGAGCGCTAAGCGCACCAGCGTGGAATTGGAGTCTTTCAGCTTGCCGAGCTTCAAGGGCAGCTTGCTGCCGTACTGTTTCGAGTAGCGCGCACGCGCCGCCTCCTGGTCGTCATGGATGCGCTCCCAGCCCCAATCTTCCTGGTGCAGCGCGCCCTTGCGGTCGATGTAATGGATTTCGCCGACATGCTCGTAGCTGGAGCCACCCGCCAGCATGTTTGCAATTTTGGTCAGGAGCTTGTCGATGCCGTTGGTCACTGGGTTGTGCCCATATATCGCCGTTGTGAGGTCTTCCGGATGATTGGTCGGCAGCCGCTTGGGTGGCAAGCGCGCGATGATGTCGCAGCACAGCACGTAACGGTCGATCTTCAGTCCCTTGCGCTTCAGGTCTGCTGCAAAAACGGGATCGCCGACACGCGGGGAGCCGAAGGTGATCAGCGGGTCGCCCGCCTTGCCGAAGCTGGCTGCCGCGAGGGTGGCCATGGCCCCGCCCAGACTATGCCCGGTAAAAACCACCTTGCCGGATCGGTTGACCAGCAGCTTCTCGAGGCGATCCTTTACTTCGTGCCGCTCGAAGGTCTTGGTGAAGCCCGCATGCACGCGCCACGCGCCACGTTTTTTTTCCGAGATCGCCGTCAGGTCGGCGATCAGGTCCTCGAAGCGATTGAGTTGGGTACCACGCAACACCACGTAGAGCGTGCCGTCGCGCTCGGCGACAAAGCCGTCAGCCCCGCAACTCCTGGCACGCGCTTCTGCGGATTCGCCGCCGATCCATTTGACAATGTCGAGGCCGAGTTTGCTTTTCGCGGCGAGAAGAACCATTTTCACGAAGTCCGGCGCGCCGTAAACCAGACGGCATAGCTCGGCGCAGACGGCTGGAAGGTTGCCGAATTGCTCCGGTGTCCAGCCGCCGAAGAAATCCTCCGCACCGAGGCCCTGGGTCGGATAGACCAGCGATTGCGCGTTGGGGTCGTATTCGTAGGTACGTGGCATGGTGGGGCTCCTTTGCGGTGATGGTGGGTTGGGGGGCGGGTTATTGATGGTGGGCGGGCCATTTTTTCGTGGCGGCTTCGGCGACTTCGAGTTCGGGGAGGCGGCGACCGTAGCCGCATTCGTCGATCAAGGCGCGGGCGCGGGCTAGTTCTTTCTTGTCCTGGAACAAGCGGGCGCGGGTCAGGTGGATATCGGCCAGATGCAGCTTCATCTCGCCGCGTTCGGCGATTTGCTGAGCTTCGATGAGGTCGGCTGCGGCGGCGGCAGGGTCATTGAGGCGGTGGCGGAGCCAGGCGCGGGTAAGCAGGCCACGGGGGATTTCGTCCTGCTGACCGGCTTGGCGCAGGCCGGTGACGGCAGTTTCGGTTTCTTGGCGGGCGGTTGCGCCGGGTGCTTGGCCTTGCAGCAGATCGGCATACAGGGCGCAGCGGGCCAAGGTGAGATGGTCGAGGGCGATATCGAGTAAAACCTTATGAGGTTCCGCCCACGCCAAAGTCTGTGCCGCCCGCTTGCTCACGCCCCCACAAACGCCTGCCAGCCCGGCATCCTCCCGCCCATCCCAGGCCCCCCGCTCGGCTTGGGCCAGCAGCAGGTCGCAATAGCGGAAACCTTGCAACGAGTGGAGCAGCGGGTAGCCGGGTTGGCGCTGGGCCAGCATCTGCTCGGCCGCGACAAAGTCCGCGCGGGCGGCTTCGCGCTGCCCTTGCTGATGTCGGGCCTCGGCGAGGGTGGTGCGGCCAGCTATGCCCAAGAAGGCATCTCCGCTGCGGTCAGCATAGACCACGGCCTGCCCGGCATCGGCCACGGCATCAGCGACCCGGCCCAGGCTCAGTTGCAGTTCGCTGAGGCTGCCGTAGCCGATGGCAACGGATCGCCAGTCTTCATACTTCTCGCCCAGTTCAACGCTGGCGCGCATGGGCTCCAGGGATTCTTCCAGGCGGCCCAGGGCGCGCAGACAGAACGCCGCCTGCTTGAGTAGCCAGTTTTTGGCACCATCCGTCAGCGACGAAACCACCTTACGCCACGGCTCGACGAAGAAGCAGGCCACAGCGCCCAAGTCGGCGCTCACTGCACCGAGTCTGCGGATGCTGTAGTAGTGGGCGTCGACACTGCCAATGCGCAGAATGCGGTCAAGATACACCTTGCGGAACGCCTCCTCGTGCATGCCCGCCAAACAGCCGTGAACGACGGCCTGGTACAGCGGTTGCAGGCCGGAGAGGTCGTCCGGATGGCGAGGCGCGCTGGCGCAGAGCTGCTCGTAGAGCCGTCGGTGCCCTTCGCGCCAGGCTTCGGTGAGGCGTTGCCGCAGGCTGGCGGCCAGATGTTCCCGCACCAGCGGGTGGGAGTCAAGCTGTTGGCCTGCACGGTGCAGTAGCCCCGCATCCGCCAAGGCGGCGAGGGTCAGGTTCCATTCGCCCTCGTCCAGACCTTGCAGGGGTTCGGTGAGCCCGGCAATGGCTGGGGCAGCACGCAGGACGGCCAGATTTTCGATACTGGCCGTCTGGTGGAAGAAGCCGAGCAGGCGCAGCGCGGCGAGTTCGCGCGCTCCTTGCTCGCCACCGCTGGCCAGCCAGGATTCATAGGCGGCGACGACGCGGGATGCTTGGCCGCCGCTGCGGGCGTCCATCTTCGCCAAATCGACGCGGTCACGCTGGCGGATGTCGCCGTCGAAGGCTTTGGCAAGATAGCGTCCGAGCAAGCTGAGCGTCAGTGCATGGCCCTGGGCTTCGCTGCTGGCGACCATCAGTTCCGTATCCGTGGGGGTGATCGGCGCGCTCCCGGCACGGTTCGCGCCCAAGGCGTGCAGTAGTCGCGCGCCGTCGGTAGGGCTCAAGTTTTCGAGATCCAGCCGGAGAACGGTTCCAGAGTCATCACTCGCGCTACGCTCGTATTCGGCAAGATCCACCATGCATTCCCGGCTACTGATGATGCACAGACCTTCTTGCCCTGCGGTGGAGAGGTGTTTCAGCAGGCTTTCGATACCGGTTGCGCGCAATCGGCCCGCCAGCGGCCCCGGCGGGTATTGCAGCGGCTCCAGACCATCAAGGACCAGCAGGGTGCGATGGGCGGCGACGGCCTGTGCGAGCCGTCGTCCCTTATCCCGTGCGTCGAGCGCAGACTCGGCCTCGACGCCGAACCACTTCAGCGCTACGCCAAGGAAGTGGTCTTCCGAGGCTTGTCGTTCATCGCTGGTGCCCTGGCTGTAGAAGCTCCAGGCGAAGACGCGATGCGCGCCGCGATAGTTGTCGCGCTGCATGCCATCCAACCAGCGTTTGACCAACGCGGTCTTTCCGGTACCGCCGGGGGCGATGAGTTCGACGATGGCGGTCTTGCCGTTGCTCTCCCAGGCGGCGTCGAGCGCTGCAAGTTCGGCCTCGCGGCCAAGGAAATGCGGCGCACCGGACGGCAGATACGTCAGGTCGATGCGCGGTGCACTGCGGTCGCCCGCCAGGTTGGCGAGCATTCCTGAGAGGGCGGATGTTCAGGGTGCATCTTGAGGCCGTCTTCCAGCCTGGCGCGCGCTTCGCCCAGCCGGTTCTGGCGCATGGCTTCGGCAGCTGCGTCCAGGTAGAAATCCGGCGCATTGAGGGTCTTCAGGATCAGGTCCAGCAACCTCGCGTAGGGAAGGTGGAGGTCGCTGCGGCGGTCTTCCTCTTGGTCCATGGCGATGCGTTCTTCGAGCGACAGCACGGGCCGATAGGGGATGCGTTCCGGTTGCGCGGCGTTGACGGCCTGGACGAGACGCGTGCGGACGAACTCCAGGCGCCGGTGCAGGAGGGTGCCTTTGGTTTCTGCTGCGTCGCCCAGGTCCGGGAACGGCGAGGCCACCAGCAGCATCTTCGGCGGGTTCGGCAGCTTGGTCAGCGAATCGTGCACCCCCTGCGTGCCTTCGAGGTTCTGGCGATTCAAACTGAACAACATGACGACCAGATCGGCCAGTTGATGCGTGGCGATGCCGCCGGTTTCGCTCAGTCCGGTGCGCGAGTCGATCAGCACGTAATCGGGCTTGATCGGCGACTTTTCGTTGCCGCCAAGATCGTGGGCGATGTGGCCGCGCAGGTTTTCCATGATGCGGTAGCCGTTTTCGTCGCGATAGAAACGATCCCAATCAAATACGAGAATGTCGCGGTAGGCCGCTTCGCCGCGCTTGCCGGCGGGCATCAGGTACACCACGCCCTTGTCGCCGGGCTCGCCCTTGCAGCGGTGAACGTAGGACGCAAGACTGGGCGGCGGGCCACTTTTGCGGCAATCGGCAATGTATTCGGCAAAACCCGCCAGCGGTGGTCGCGGGGCGTCCTTGGCGTCTTTGCCGACAGACGCCTCACCGACCGGACGGAAGGCGTCGAAAGCTTCAAGGCCGGGCGCTTCGAGGTCCAGATCGATGATGGTGACCGTTCTGCCGCGAGCGGCCAACGCACGGGCGCAATTGGCCAGGGCCAGGGTGCGACCGACGCCACCCTTGTAGGAGTAGAAGGCGATGAAGTGGGTTTGGGCACGAGGGGTTGTCATGGCTAGGCGTGCCCGTACTAGTGGATTGAGAAAGTTGGCCGCACCGAGGGGGTCAGCCAATGGCAAGGCAAGCTTACGTCGATGTGAGGGAATTGTTCGCCATTCACGCCGGGCGGAGCCGCTTGACTATCCGAAGTGGCCAGCATGTCCCGTCCCATGGCGCTCAGGTGATAGTGCCCGTTTCGTCCCTTGGGTATCCGGTGCACCAGGCCCTGCTCCATCAAGGTTTTCAAGGTGTTCGAGATATGGCTGTCAGTCTTGGCCGTCAGCGTGCCCATCTCGCCGGGGGTGATGCCGGGCTGGTTGCTGATCAGGCTCAGCAGTTGGCCGGAGACCTGATTTGGACGCGCCAGGCGCATCTGCTCCAGCGGGCGGCTGGTTTCGCATATAGCATGGAGGAGTTCCCACACGGCGCGCCAGCGGTCGCCTTTCTTGCCGTCGCCGTAGCGGTCGGCGACTGGCGCCAGGTCGGCCACGGCGGCGCGCAGATCCAGCAGCGCCTCGGTATCCTGCTGCAACAGGCCAGCGGCGACTTCTCCCATCAGCCTGTTCTGGTAGTTCGACGCGGCGGCGGTGTCGCCGTCAATCAGGGCCAGCCGCAGGTCTTGAGCGAGCTGTTTGAGGTCTTTGAGCATGGTCATTTATAGCCCAAGTTGTGAAATGTGTGAATTATTACGGCACAGTTGAACGATACTACACATCAATTGGCACGTCGATAGTGAATAATTCCGTCTCGGCGATGCTCGTGGGCTTTGGGGCGTTCTTGACCGGAAGGTAGGTCAGACAACGATGATTGCCTGCCGTCTGGGCGTTGCAGACAAAGGTCGCCGCACCGTGAAGAGCGCCCATTGCATTCGCCCGGTTCTTGAAGCGCGCGAGGTTGGGCGACATCGCCGGTACCAGGTAGAAATCGGCGCCCAGTTCCCGCCACAGGTCGCCTTCGATGTAGTCGAGGCAAATCGGCGTGAGCAGCCGACCAACGGCGGTTTCTGCCAGCACAAGGTTCGGGCCGAGTTTGGTCGGCTCAACGGCCAATGCGATGTGCTCAGAGCACAGGCTCTTCAGTGTTTTGGGGTCGTCAATCACGAAGGGAGTGCGTTTGTCCTGCTCCCACAGGATGTCGCCCAACTGGCCCAGCACTGTGCAGCGGTTGGAAAAGCTGCCGTCGAGATTATCAACATGGCGGCTACCAGCGACGACCAAGTGCAGGCGATTTTCCCTCAGATTGTGGGTTTCCAGCCAGTCGCGGCAGCGCTGAAGCACGACTTCATCCATCACCAGTTCGGGGAAAAGCAGCACCTGGACCCGATTTGCCCAGGCTGCCTCAAGCGTTTTCTGGACAACGGCCCAGAGTCCGTCCGGGTCGCGGCTACCGCTGCATTGCATCGGCACCCGCGCGTCTGGAGCGCGCTTGTCCTGGGGGTCAAGGTGCCAGATCATGTCGTCCTTTGTGGCGCAAGGCGCCAGGCCGATGCGCAGGGTTTGGGCGCCGCGCAGGCTGACGAGCTGGCTGATCTCGCGCCAATCCAGTACGACTTCTTTCGGTAGTGGCAACCACCGATATCCAAGCCCCAGAATTCGGTCAATGCCCAGTTCGCTGCTGATATGAAACAACTGGTCCGGGTCGCCAGAACGAGCCGTGCAACGCAGGGATGGGATCAGCACATGGCGCCCTCTGGCCGTATTGACCTCGGGCGGAACCTGCCAGTGCCGTTGCGCCGCAGCTCGCTGGCGAGTTTCAAGCTCCAGTAAACAGACGTGAGCCTGGGTGAGAACAGAATCATCGGCGCCGCCTGAATCCAGTTGCGAAAGGACATCGCTTAGCGCTTGGCCCAGATCGTCCCGCGCAAGGACAAAAGACGGTTCTTCCTCCTGCGGGTACGGCAGTTGCACCATCTGGTTGACCAGATGTTGCCGGTGGTCCTGGACATGGAGCCAGACTTGGCACCAGATGCGATAGATGTCGGCTGGGAAAGGGGCTTGCAACGCTTCGGGGGGCTTTTTTTGCATGCGGGTATCACTCGTTCGTTTGCTGTACGGCGGCGGCATTCCAGGTCATAGCGGCGGCTTCCGCGTCTTCGAGTTCGGGCAGGCGGCGGCCATAGCCGCATTCCTCGATCAGCACGCGGGCGCGGGCGAGTTCGGCTTTGTTCTGGAACAAGCGGGCGCGGGTCAGGTGGATGTCGGCCAGATGCAGCTTCATCTCGCCACGTTCGGCGATTTGCTGGGCTTCGGTGAGGTCGGCTTCGGCGGCGGCAGGGTCGTTGAGATGGTGGTGGAGCCAGGCGCGGGTGAGGAGGCTGCGGGGGAGGTAGTCTTGCCGACCAGCTTGACGCAGGTCGGCGACGGCGGCTTCGGTTTCTTGGCGGGCGGTTTCGCCGGACGGTTGGCCTTGCAGGATATCGGCATAGAGCGCGCAGCGGGCCAGGGTCAGATGGTCGAGGGCGATATCAAGCAGGCCCAGATGCTGTTTTGCCCACACCAGCGTCTGCACCGCCCGATTGACCACCTCCCCACAAACGCCTGCCAGCCCGGCATCCTCCCGCCCATCCCAAGCCCCCCGCTCGGCTTCGGCCAGCAGCAGGTCGCAATAGCGGAAGCCTTGCAACGAGTAGAGCAGCGGGTAGTTGGGCTGGAGTTGTGCCTGCATCTGCTCTGCCGCGACAAAGTCCGTGCGGGCGGAATCGCGCTGCCCTTGCTGATGCCGGGCGTCGGCAAGGGTGATACGGCTGGTCATGCGCTGGAAGGCATCTTCGCTGCGGTCGGCATAGGCCACGGCCTGCCCGGCATCGGCCACGGCGGCGGCGACCCGGCCGAGGCTCAGTTGCAGTTGGCTGAGGTTGCTGTAGCTGGCGGCGGCGTTTACCCAGTCTTGCTGCTTTTCCCGCATCTCCGCCCCGACGCGCATCGGCTCCAGCGCCTCGGCCAGCCGCCCGAGCGCGCGCAGGCGGGAGGCCGTCTCGTTGAATAGCCAGGCCTGATGGCCTTCGGCCAGCGCCGGGGCCAGCAGCTTCCAGGGCTCGACGAAGAAGCAAGCCACGGCCCCGAGGTCGGCGCCGATGGCGCCGAGCTTCTTGGTGCTGTAGAAGCCGTCATGCCTCGTGCCGCGCAGGATGCGGTTGACAAACACCTCGGCGCGGGCTTCCTCGTACAACCCCGCCTTACAGCCATGCGCCACCGCCTGATACAGCGGTTGCAGACCTTCCAGCGTATCAGGCCAATAAGGCGTATCCCGCTTGAGCTGCGCGTAGATACGCCAGTGCCCTACGCACCAGGCATCGGGCATGCCTTGCGCCAGCCGGTCGGCGAAGTAGTCGCGCACCAGCGGATGCGCATCGAGGCCGCCGGTCTTGGCGTCGGCTTCGAGCAGCCGGCATTCGCCAAGCCGCTTGAGCGTGGCGTTCCACTGCGCCGCGCTGAGCCCTTGCAGCGCCTCGGTCAACCCCGCAATCGCCGGCGCTGCTCGTAAGGCATCGAGATTCGCCTTGCTGGCCGGACGGTCGAAGAAGCCCAGCAGGCGTAGCGCGGCGAGTTCGGCGGTGCCTTGCTCGCCTTGGCTGGCGAACCAGCGTTCGTAGGCGGCGATGACGCGGAAGGCGTGGCCGCCGGTGGTCTGGTCGGCGTCCTTGAAATCGACTTGGTCGCGCTGGCGGATGTCGCCGTCAAAGCCCAGCGCCAGGTAGGAGCCGAGCAGGGTCAGGGTCAGCGCATGGCCTTTGACTTCCCGGCTGGCGGCGATGAGTTCGGCATCGTCCGGCCCGATGGCGGCGGCCCCGGCGCGCACCACGCCGGAGGTATAGAGCAGCCTGGCGCCGTCTTGGTCGCTGAGGTTGCCGAGATCGATGCGCCGGACGGTGCCTTGCGGGCGGGTGGGGCCGTGCAGCCACTGGTCGAGGTCTTTCAGCCATTCGCGGCTGGTCAGTACGCACAGCGCGCCGTGGTTGGCGGTGGCGAGGTGCGACAGCAGCGCCTTCAGGCCCGGCGCGCGCAGTTCGCCCGCCAGCGCGCCGGGGGGATATTGCAGCGGCTCGACGCCGTCGAGGATCAGCAGGGTGCGCGTCGCCGCCACGGCTTGCGCCAGGGCGCGGCCCTTGTCCCAGGGGTTCAGCGCGGCTTCAACTTCGACGCCGAACCATTTCAGCGCCTCGGCGAGAAAGTGGTCTTCCGAAGCCTGCCGTTCGTCGCTGGTGCCCTGGCTGTAGAAGCTCCAGGCGAAAATGCGATGCGCGCCGCGATAGTTGTCGTGCTGCATGCCTTCCAGCCAGCGCTTGACCAGGGCGGTCTTGCCCGTGCCGCCGGGGGCGATGAGTTCGACGATGGCGGTCTTGCTGGCGGGCTGCCAGGCGGTGTCGAGGGCGATGAGTTCGGCTTCGCGGCCAAGGAAATGCGGGGCGCCGGCGGGGAGGTGGGTGAGGTCGATGCGAAGTTCATTCTCGCCAGGCTTTGCCTGATCAAGCTTTTGAATCCACTCTTCGGCTTCTGCGATCTCGCTATCGATCTGGAATTCCTTCGACGCATCGCTGGCAATCGCCCGTGCTGCTTGCAGATGGGCGAGTTTGTCCCGCCATGCCTTGAGCGGCTTGGCGCTCACGACAATTCCTTCACCTTCGCTGCAGCTTCCTCGATCTGTTTCTTCAGCGTGAATTTCTGCGCCGGGTCGGAACAGATGGCTTCCTGCTGGCGCAGGAACTCCAGTTTCTCACGCCAGATCGCCAGAGCCGGAGGCGGCGGCGAGCCGGGCGGGCGCGGCGGCACGATGGCAGACATCTTGCTGGGCGATGGCAGCAGGAAGTCGGCAATTTCACCAGTCAGGGCGGCCAGCGCGGCTTCGGCGTCGTGCTTGCTCATGCCCGAAAGCGGCTTGCCATCCTTGGGGCGGGCCTGGATCGGCGCCAGCCACGGGATGCGCGTCCAGGTGCAGGGCGTGAGGATCAGCGGCACGACGCGGATGCCCTGCTGCTGCCGCCGTTGCAGCAGCGCCGGCACTTCCTGCCCGACGATGAAGTGCGAGGTCAGGAAGTGGGCGGAAATCAGCAGCACGGCGACGTCGCAGGTGGCGATGGCGCTGCCGATTTCGTCGCTCCAGGCGGCACCGGCGGCGATCTTGCGGTCGTCCCAGACTTCCAGCCCTTCGGTCGCCAGCACGCCGAGTTGCTTGACGACGCGGTTTTTCCAGTCCTCGTCCTGGTGGCTGTAGCTGATGAATACTCTGGCCATGGCGGGGTTTCCTCGATGTTGAATTGCGGTGGCGGGTGTCAGGCGGGGATGGTGGCAGCGGTATTCGGCGGCCAAGAAATCCAACCGCACGACGCCAGATATCGTATCCTGACCCATCCTCAGAATCCCCATTTTTGCACATTGACTGGTTTTATCTCTCACCAATGGATGCGCTGATCGGCACAAGATGGACTTACCCGACCCGGTGGAGGCCATCAAGCCAGCTGCCTGTCCGCTGGATCACTATTTGATAGCTGCCCCCGCACGTTCCATGCGCTCTACAGCCAGATTTCATTGCTATTTTGCGCCCCCGGCACGCCCGCATCCCACCACAATGCCCCGCCAGAAGGCCAGAAGGCTTGTAGGAAGCTGGCATAGGGCGGATTTTTCAGGGCAAATCGGCTTGTAAGGCTTATGGAATGTGCGGGGGCCGCTATTAAATTTATCTGGTGGCAATGAATGGCCCCTTGTGTTTCCGTGCCAGACCCCATCAACGTAACCACTGTTCCATAGGTGCGCGCTGCGGCAGCAGAACCTTGAGGAATTGCACAGATCATGAGCAACTCTTGTTGATTGAACATCCTGCCACTGAGAATCAAACCAAAGTGTGGGCCTTTCGTTTCCTGCCCGGAAGAAGGGTCAAACACGAGAGAGCCTCCAGCCTTGAAGAGGGTGAAGAGGGTGCAGGGGGATGTTGAAATACAAGAGCCAATTTTGCTGGCGATGGCTAATGAGATAATTCCGTCGCCCATAGCGCCCCGCCTTGTATTTCTCCTATTTTCTATGCATTCCATCCGTTTCCTGACCGGCATCACCACTTCGGGTACGCCCCATCTGGGCAACTACGTTGGCTCTATCCGGCCATCGGTGCAGGCCAGTTTGCGCCAGGGTGTGGAGAGTTTTTATTTTCTGGCCGATTACCACGCACTGATCAAGGTCGAAGACCCGGCGCGCATCCAGCGCTCCACGCTGGAAATCGCTGCGAGCTGGCTAGCTGCTGGCTTGAACCCGGAGCGGGTCACGTTTTACCGCCAGTCCGATATTCCAGAAATTCCCGAGCTGACCTGGCTATTGACCTGTGTTGCCGGCAAGGGGCTGCTCAACCGCGCGCATGCCTACAAGGCGGCGGTGGACAAGAATACCGCTGCCAATCTGGAGCCGGACATGGATGTCAGCGTGGGTTTGTTCATGTACCCCGTGCTGATGGCCGCTGACATTCTGATGTTCAAGGCCCACCATGTTCCCGTGGGGCGCGACCAGATTCAGCACATCGAAATGGCGCGCGATCTGGCACACAGTTTCAACCACCGCTATGGCGAGCACTTTGTGCCGCCACAGGCTGCGGTGGAAGAGTCGGTGGCTACCTTGCCGGGTCTGGATGGGCGCAAGATGAGTAAGAGTTACGACAATACGATTCCCTTGTTCGCTTCGCGCGCTGAACTGCAAAAACTGATTGCGGGTATCGTCACCGATTCGCGTGTACCAGGAGAGCCCAAGGAAACAGAAGGCTCGGCCTTGTTCCAGATTTACCAGGCGTTTGCCAGTGCGGAAGAAACCCAGGACTTGCGCGCAGCCTATGCCCAGGGTATTGCCTGGGGCGAGGCCAAACAACGGGTGTTCGAGCGCATTGACCGCGAACTGGCGCCCATGCGTGCTGCGTACCACGAGTTGATGGCCCATCCTGCCAAGATAGAAGCGGTTTTGCAAGCAGGCGCCGCCAAGGCGCGCGCGCAGACCAGACCCTTCATCGCTGAATTGCGTCATGCCGTGGGTTTGCGCCCGCTGGGGTTGAGTACCAAGGCATCTGCCCCGAAGGCCAGCAAGGTTGCACTGCCAAGTTTCAAGCAATACCGTGAACCGAGTGGCCAGTTTTATTTCAAGTTGGTCGATGCCCACGGGCATGTATTGCTGCAAAGCCTTGGGTTCGATTCCCCCAAGGCGGCAGCGCAGGCAATTGCCACCTTGCGGCGTGAGGGTACGTCGGCATTGGCTACACTGGCGCAGCAACTCGAACCCCCGAATGCCAGCCCGGACGCCGTGGGCGCAGCGCTGGCCTTGCTGGCTTTAACGGATTAGCACCATGCATGAAATGTCACTGGCCGAGAATGTGCTGCAAGTCATCGAGGCTACTGCGCTGCGGGAAAATGCGCAAAAAGTCGGGTTGGTGGTGCTTGAAATTGGCCGACTGGCGGCGGTTGAAAATGAGGCGCTGGCATTTTGTTTTGAAGCGGTGTGCAAAGGCAGCGTTGCCGAAGGTGCCGAACTGGAGATTGTCGAAGTGCCCGGAGTCGGCTGGTGCGTGACCTGTGCACAGTCGATCCCCATGGAGCAACTGTACGGCGATTGCCCCTTGTGCGGTGGCATGCAAACCCAGGTAACCGGCGGCACCGGAATGCGGGTGCTGGAAATTGGCATCGAATAACGTTCACAATAACGTTCAATAACAACGAGGAGACTGGTATGTGTGCAGTATGTGGTTGTGGCACGGATAACGTGCGTATCGAGGGGCAGGAACAGCAGGATCATGACCATGGCCATGTGCATGCAGATGGCACGGTGCACAGCCATGCGCACGAACATGCGCACGAACATGCACATGGCCATGAGGATGGCCATGAACATACGCAGGTCCATTCCCATGCGCCGGGCCTGAGCCAGACGCGCATGGTGCAGATTGAACAGGACATACTGGCCAAGAACAATGCCTACGCTGCGGCCAATCGCCAGTACTTTGACGAGCGTGGCATTTTTGCGCTGAACCTGGTTTCCAGCCCCGGCTCTGGCAAAACCACGCTGCTGGTCAAGACCATTGAAGCACTCCGGGCGCGCGTGCCGATTCAGGTGGTGGAAGGTGACCAGCAAACCACGGTCGATGCCGAGCGTATTCGCGCCACCGGCGTTCCTGCCTTGCAGATCAACACCGGCAAGGGCTGCCACCTCGACGGCCACATGGTCGGCCATGCGCTGGAGCGCCTGCAGCCGGTGGATGACTCGTTATTTTTGATTGAAAACGTGGGCAACCTGGTTTGTCCGGCGGCCTTTGCCTTGGGGGAACACCACAAGGTCGTCATTCTTTCCGTGACCGAAGGGGAGGATAAACCGTTGAAGTACCCGGACATGTTTCGCGCGGCCACGGTGTTATTGCTCAACAAGTGTGATTTGTTGCCCTACCTGACGTTCAACGTCGAGCAGGCATTGGCCAATGCGCGGCGTGTCAACCCGTCCATCATTGCTATTCGTGTTTCGGCCACCACGGGTGAAGGACTGGCCAGCTGGCTGGCGTGGCTTGATGCGGGTTTGCAGGCGCAGCGTGCCAGACGCAGCGAGAGCGTGGCCACCTTGAAGCGCCGCGTGGCCGAACTGGAGCGCCAGCTGGCGCAATCATAAAACAGGGGAAACACGGGAGCAGCCATGGCCAAGATCAATCGCAACGATCCATGCCCTTGCGGCAGCGGCAAGAAGTACAAGCAATGCTGCATGAACAAGGCAACGCCAGCGGTGCAGGACAAGGCGCCACCGCTGCCAGCGCTGACGGTTGCCCAGATGACGGACATGACGTACCGCTACATACGGGAAGAACGCTGGCTGGAGGCCGAACCGCTGGTACAGAAGTTGTTGAAGTTGTTTCCCCGTGATGCGGGTGTGCTCTACTACAAGGGAACGATTTGCCGGGGTTTGGGGCAGAAAAAGGAAGCGGTTGACTGGTTGCAACAAGCCGTCAAACGCGCACCGGATAACGCAGACTACCCATGGGCATTGGGTATCGCGCTGGTTGACGCCGGACAGATTGACCGGGCGATCACCGCTTTCCGCCAGACTGTTGCGATCAAACCTTCGCTTGTCAACGCGCATGTGTGCCTGGCCAATGCCTTGTCGCGCCAGAGCCGGTTTGACGAAGCGGTCGCGGTGTGCCGCAATGCGCTGGCGACATGCCCTGAGTCTTCCGATCTGGCCAAATGCCACTCCGAGTTGGGTGTGCAGTATTTGCGACTTGGACAAATTGAAAAGGCGCTGGCCAGCTTTGACCGCGCGCTGGAGATGGACCCTGATTGTGTGGAAATTGCCAGCAACGGTTTGATGGCGTCGCTGTATTACCACGGCTACACGGCACAGCAGGTATTTGAGCGCCACCTGGCGTTTGCGCAGCGCTTTGAAGAGCCGCTGAAAGTCCATTGGCGACCCCATCCCAATGAGCGCAGTACCGAGCGCCGTTTGCGCATCGGCTACGTTTCGGCGGATTTGCACAACCATTCGGTGGCCAATTTTGCCGAACCGATCATCACGCACCACGACAAGGAGCGTTTTGAGGTTTTCTTCTATTACAACAATAGCTACAGCGACGCGGTCACGGCGCGTTTTCAGGCCGCAGCGGATGGCTGGCGCTCCTGTGTCACCTGGAGCGATGCCCAACTGGCCGAGGCGATTCGCGCGGACAAGATTGACATTCTGGTGGATTTGTCGGGCCATACCGGAGGCAATCGTTTACTGGCCTTTGCGCGCAAGCCCGCACCCATACAAATCACCTGGATCGGGTATCCCGGAACGACGGGTCTTGCGGCCATGGATTACCGTTTCACCGATGACAATATTGACCCGCCCGGCATGTCGGAGGCGTTTGACACCGAACGGCTGGTGCGTCTGCCGGCAACCTTCCCGTTCCAGCCGCCGGATGAAAGTCCCCCCGTCTCCCCTTTGCCCGCGCTGACCTCCTCCGTGTTTACCGTCGCCTGTCTGAGCAACATGGCAAAACTGAACGAGAAGGTGGTGGCGACCTGGTCGCGCATCCTGTTGGCATTGCCGCAGGCGCGTTTGTTGCTGGGCAACGCTGGCAACCAGAGCACGCAGGACTGGCTTCTGGGGTTATTCGCGCAACACGGCATTGGCCCGGAGCGCCTGGTGCTGCATACCAAAATTGACCTGGCGCAAATTCTGAAACTGTCCGGCCAGATCGACCTGTTGCTCGACACGTTCCCTTACAACGGTGCCACTGCGTCAATGTTTGGCTTATGGATGGGTGTGCCGGTGGTCACACTCCGTGGTGACCGCACCGTTGCGCGTCTGGGTGCTGCGATCATGGCGCGGTTCGGTTTATCCCAGTTCGTAGCGCGTGATGAGCAGGACTATATGGACATCGTATTGCGCTGGGCGCAAGACCTGCCAGCTCTGGAGGCCCTGCGCCAAAGCCTGCGCCCCCGCATGGAAGGCATACAGGACGACCCTGGCCAGTATAAGCACGCGGTTGAGCAGGCACTGGTCGACATGTGGGCACGTTGGTGCGAACAAGGCGCATGACGTGCGCACCCTGCGCGTGCGCGGCCTGGTGCAGGGAGTCGGTTTTCGCCCTTATGTCTGGCGACTGGCAACGGAACTAGGACTCAGTGGCTGGGTACGCAACGATGGTGCGGGCGTATTGATTGCCGCCTCTGGCGCTGCACTGGATGCCTTTTTAACCCGCTTGCCCCTGGAAGCGCCACGCCTGGCCCGTATCGACGCCATCGAGATGCTTGACGATGCCACGGTCATAGGTGAACTTCCTGGTTTTTCCATCCTGGAGAGCGTCCCAGGCACCGTGGCAACCGCCATTGGACCCGACGCCGCTGTCTGTACGGATTGCCTGCGTGACATCTGCGACCCCGCCAACCGGCGCTGGCGCTATGCGTTTACCACCTGCACCCACTGCGGCCCGCGCTTTACGGTCAGCCGCAGCATCCCCTATGACCGTGCCCAGACCAGCCTGGCGCCCTTTGCCCTATGCCCAACGTGCGAACGCGAGTACCGCAACCCGGCTGACCGGCGTTTTCACGCCGAAACCACCTGCTGCCCAGCCTGTGGCCCGCAGTTGCAATTGCTTGATTCTCATGGCGCGGTGGTCAACGCAGACCCTATCACCGCAACCCTGCGCCTGCTGCAAACCGGCCATATCGTCGCCATCAAATCGCTGGGGGGCTTTCATCTGGCCTGCGATGCACGCAATACTTCTGCCGTTGCGCAACTGCGCGCGCGCAAGCAGCGCGAGGCAAAGCCCCTGGCCGTCATGGCGTTGAATGCCGCCTCGTTGGCTGCGCATGCGCTGATCGGTCCGCAGGAACTGCAAGCCCTGTGCAGCCCGGCCGCACCCATCGTGCTGTGCCGCAAGACGGGCATCGAGCTGCCCGGCATCGCCTCGGGCCTAGCCTGGCTGGGCGTGATGTTTCCTTCCACACCGCTGCAATACCTGCTGTGGCACGAGGCGGCGCAGCGGCCTGCCGGGACGGATTGGCTAAACGCATCGCATCCCCTCTTGCTGGTGATGAGCAGCGCCAACCCGCATGGCGAGCCGCTGGTGATCGACAACGCCGAAGCTTTTGTGCGGCTGGGCGGGATTGCCGACGCCTATTTGCTGCATGACCGCGCCATCGTCACGCGCTGCGACGATTCCGTGCGCAGGTCCGCAACCTTTATCCGCCGTGCGCGTGGCTACACGCCCTTGCCGATTGCCCTGGCACACAGCGGACCCACGGTGCTGGCGCTGGGCGCCCATCTGAAAAACACCGTCTGCGTGGCCACCGGCTCCCAGGCGTATCTGTCGCAGCATGTCGGCAGCCTGGACAACGCCGCGTCCATCGGTTTCCTCGAAGAAACGGTAGCGCACCTGCTGGCCATACTCGACGTGCGGCCACAGGCCATCGCCCACGATCTCCATCCCGATTACGCCTCGACCCGCTTGGCCGTGCAGCTTGCCGCCCAATGGGGCGTTCCTGCGGTTGCCGTTGCCCACCACCACGCGCACATTGCCGCCATCTGCGCCGAGCATGGTCTTGACGCAAACGAACCGGTGCTGGGCCTGGCCATGGATGGCATCGGCTTGGGCAGCGACGGCGGGCTGTGGGGCGGCGAGCTGCTGCGCGTACAGGGTGCGCACTGTGAACGCCTGGGGCATGTGCAAGCCTTGCAACTGCCCGGCGGCGAGCGGGCCGCGCGCGAACCCTGGCGCATGGCCGTGTCGGCTTTGCACAGGGCAGGGCAGGGCGCACGTGCAGCGCAATGGCTGGCACAGCGTTATCCCGGCACCGGCTCTGGCAGGCAACTCCCTTGCTGGGCATGCTGGAGCGCGGCTTCAACGCCCCGTTTTCCAGCAGCCTGGGCCGTATCTTCGACGCCGCCGCCGCCTTGCTGGGCCTGCGCGCCGTGGCCCAGTACGAAGGCCAGGCGGCGATGGAGCTGGAAAGCCTGGCAGCGCAGCACGGCCCGGTGGAACCCCTGGCGCATGGCGTGTGTTGGCAGCCAAGCGGCCCGGATTTCCTGCCCTTGCTCTTGCACCTGTGCGACTGCGAGGATGCCGCTTATGGCGCAGCGCTGTTCCACGCCACCGTGGCGCATGGCCTGGCCCACTGGCTGATAAGCGTGGCACAGCAGCAGGGTCTGACCAGCATCGCCATAGGTGGCGGCTGCGCCATGAACGGGATTTTGATGCAGGCGCTGCGTGTGGGGTTGCTTTCCGCCAAGCTCACGGTTTTTGAAGCCCGCCAAGCCCCGCCGGGCGATGGCGGACTGGCGCTGGGGCAGGCATGGGTGGGGAGGTTGACGCTTTGAGCCCCAAGATTTACTCATGAAAATATAGCTGTATCCGCACTATCCATGATCCTTACAGGCTAAAAACGCTTTTACACTCGTGCAGAAACTGGCACAGAGGATGTGCCAGAACGAGGTGAACGTAGACGCCAGATCGCCGGATTTTGTTGATATAGATTCTCATCTATAATGAGAGAAGTTCTCATTATGGATGCAAGCAAGGTATGCAAACTCTCAAAACGGTGACTCAGTATGGTGCGGCTGCACGCGCATAGGCCGCGCCTGTCTCCAGCCTCGCTTGGCCTGGTGGTTCTGGCGCACCTGGGTGGGCTGGCGGCATTGGCATCGTTGCGCATTGTTCCGCCGCAAATTCCTGCGAGTGTCCTGATGGTGGACGTCATACCTGCCCATGCCGAAGCACCAAAAAGTCCGCAAATCAAGCCGCTCAAGCCTGCACCTGCAGTTACGCCAGCCAAACCGCAAACAGTTGCGCCCAAGCGTGCGCCGCATCATCCGGTTGAAACGCCTGTTTTGGCTACTGAAAGTCCCCTGGCCAGCGCTACGAGTGAGGCACCAAAGGCTCAAGCGCCTGTGCAGGCGTCCCTGCCCCCACCGGCGCCAGCAGCGATTGAGCCAAGCCTACCCCGGTTTGATGCCGACTACTTGCAAAACCCGGCACCGGCCTATCCGCCATTGTCCAGACGTGCAGGCGAAGAAGGCAAGGTGGTCCTCAAGGTGTATGTGGAGCCTTCGGGCTTGGCAAGCCAGGTGGAAATACAAAAAAGCTCGGATTTCGAGCGGCTGGATAAATCCGCCATCTCCGCTGTGAGTCGCTGGAAGTTTGTTCCGGCCAGGCAAGGCAGTGTTGCGGTTGGCGCCTGGGTGCTTGTACCAATTGTTTTTAGTTTGAAAGGTTGATGTGCTATGCATGAAACGCTTGGGTTCGCCCATTTTCTGGAACATACCGATGGCGTAGCGCGCCTGGTGTTGGGATTGCTTCTTTTGGGGTCGGTCGTGAGCTGGTATCTGATTGTGACCAAAGGTTTTCATATCGTGCGCACCTCTCGCCAGAGCCAACGCTTCCTCGCTGTTTTCTGGGATGCACCCAATCTGGAGGCCGTGGCCAAAGAAATCCGCAGCACGGGAACCCCGGAGCCTTTTTCCCACCTGCTGCACCACGGCTTTACGGCTATTGACCATTTGAGCCGCAGGAATGAGGCGCCCAGCCTCGTTGATGCAGGCGCCCCGGACGAGATGTTGACACGTGCACTGCGCCGCGCCATTGAAGAAGACAAAGGACGCCTGGAGTTCGGCCAGACCTTTTTGGCCACGGTGGCTTCCAGCGCGCCCTTTGTTGGATTATTGGGCACTGTATGGGGCATCTACCACGCCTTGATGGCCATTGGCCTTTCGGGGCAAGGCACGCTTGACAAGGTTGCAGGCCCGGTGGGCGAAGCACTCATCATGACCGGGATTGGCTTGGCCGTTGCCATTCCTGCAGCCATTGCGTACAACAGCTTTGCGCGCTCCACCCGCAATACGCTGACCCAGCTGAACTCGTTTGCCTACGACGTCCACAACTTTCTGGCAACAGGCATCAAGGCTTCTCCGTTGCGCGATGATACGCGCGCCACCAGTGACAAGGTTATCACTCTGGTGCGGGCACAGGGCCATCTGCAAGCCCAAGGCGGTGACCTGTGAGCTTTGGCAGCATGGATGCCAGCGAAGACAATGCGCCGCTGGCCGAAATCAACATGGTGCCGCTGATTGATGTCATGCTGGTTCTGCTGGTGATTTTTCTAGTCACCGCACCTTTGCTGACCCACGCCGTCAAAGTGGAGTTGCCAAAAGCCTCGTCCTCCCCCAATGTGACAAAGCCGGAAAACGTGCAGCTTTCCATTGATGCGGCGGGTCTGCTGTACTGGAATGGTCAGATGGTGGATGCGGCGGGTTTGCAGGAACATCTCAGTGCGGCAGCCGCATTGCAGCCCCAGCCAGAGCTGCATATCCGCGCCGAACGCACGACGCCTTATGAAAAGGTCGCACAGGTGATGTCGGATGCTTCGCGTGCCGGAGTGGGGCGTATTGGCTTTGTAACGGACCCCACCAGACCATGACCTCTGTTTACCCACCTTATCCAAGCAAATCGCCGATGCCAGCAGAGCCTCCGGCATCGGCTCCCAGAAAACTCAACACCACGGAGCTTTTCGCAGGCCAGCGTGAGGTGGTCATCGTTCACCACGGTGAGGAGTACCGGCTGCGCATCACGCGCCAGGAAAAACTGATTTTGACCAAATAAACCGTTTTATTCATCCCGCATTCCTATCCAGCCAGCCAGATGCTGCCAAACGGGCACGCCAGCCAGCCACCAACCACGTTCAAAACGTAAGAGAGTGACTTGACCATGTCCAATCGAAATACCATCCAGTCCGGCAACGCAACTGTTCCCCAAAATACCGGGGGAGCGGGTTTATTACCCCTGGGAGCTTTCATGCTTGCCGGTTTTTCTACCTTATCGCAGCCTGCACAAGCCCAGGCAGTGCATGCCGACGGTGCCAAAGAACTACCGGCCATCCATGTGCAGGCAGACGCTGACAAGCCCGATGGACTGCGCGCCACCGCCACCCGCGTTGGCAAGGTGCTGCAAGATCCGCATGATGTGCCGCAAGCCGTGACCACCATCACCAAAACCATGATGGAGCAACAACAGGTGGGGTCACTGAAAGAAGCATTGCGCAATGTGTCCGGGTTGTCTTTCAATGCAGCCGAAGGCGGGCGCTCCGGGGACAACATGAACCTGCGCGGTTTTTATACCTTTGGGGACATGTATCTGGACGGTATCCGGGACACGGCACAGTACAACCGCGAGACCTTTAACCTGGAGCAGATTGATGTGCTGCGCGGTGCCGGTGCCATGCTGTTTGGGCGTGGTCAGGCCGGTGGCGTTATCAACCAGGTCAGCAAGACCCCCATGCGCTTTGATGAGCAGTACAAGTTGACAGGCAGCGTGGGCACTGACGACTACCGCGAAGCAACTGCTGACCTGAACAAGCCCTTGAATGCAGGCACGGCTTTGCGCATCAACGCCATGCAACGTGATGAAGGCAGTTGGCGTAGCAATCCGACCACGGGAACGGAACCGGAGATTCACCGCAAGGGCCTGGCGGTGAGCCTTGGTTTGAATCAGCAATCCGATCACCAGTTCTGGCTCAATTACTACCGTTTGCAAACCAACGACAACCCGGACTATGGCATTTCGTTTGACGCATCCACTAAAACACCCGGTGCCATTCTTCCAGCCAGTTATTACTGGGGCAATGCGCGAACGTTTGACAAGAGTGATACCGAGATGACAACGCTTGTCCATGCCTTCCGCCTATCGTCCCAGAGCCAGATCCGCACGCAATTGCGTTTTTCCGACTACGACCGCAGCTACTGGGCCAAAACCCCCAGTCTGACGGTTGCGCCTGATGCGTTGGGGGGCGTTGGCGGCAATCCGACGCGCACCTCCAACTACAAAACCGTGACATTGCAGTCCGACTACAACACGAGGTTTCAGGCCATGGGTATGCAGCACGAGGTCCTGGCAGGTATGGAGTACCTCAAGGAAGACAGCTACCGCAAGGGGCTGCAAAACTTCGGCACCACTGCTGCGCCCGACTTCCAGCCTTACCAGGAAGCAGTGGCAGGCAGTCCGACCAGTTTTACCAGTAATTCCTACGCGGTCTATGCGCAAGACACGGTAGAGTTCATTCCGAGGTGGAAAGCGACCGTAGGCGTGCGCCGGGACCAAATGGATGCGACGTACAGCAGCACCACGTCACCCAAACTGCAATACGGAGAAAACAGCTACCGGACCGCCTTGTCCTACCATCCTTCCGACGAAACCCACTATTACGTGGCGTGGAGCAATTCGTTCAGCCCCACAGCAGACCTCTATCAGTTGACCGTAGCGCCATTGCCAGCGGAGCGTAGCGATGTGGTGGAGCTTGGGGCAAAGTGGCTGCTGATGGACGGTGACCTAGCCTTGCGTGCTGCGGTATACCAAGCAACCAAGAACTGGGAACGCAACGCCGATCTCGAATCCACCGCCGCCATTCTGACCAAAAAGCGGCGTACCAACGGCATAGAGCTTGAAGCTGCCGGGCGCATCAATGCCCATTGGGAAGTTTTTGCTGGCCTATCACTGATGGATGCAAAAATTCTTGAAGTCGCTGAAAACGTGAATGCGGCAACAGGGGCAATCACATTAGCCAACCCGGAATACGCAGGCAAGAACGCGCGCAATACACCGCCCTATACCGTCAATCTCTGGACAACCTATCAACTCGACAGCCGCTGGAAGATTGGCGGCGGCGTCGAGGCCAAAGGCGAGCGCCAAGCCGTCAATCCAAGCGGAGCGGGCGCTGTACCCACCCTGAATGGCACCTATACCCCCAATACAGCACCGACCTATGCGCGCTGGGATGCGATGGTGGCATACGAGCAAGCCAAATGGACGTTGCGCATGAACGTCAAGAACCTGTTTGACCAGTTGTACTACGACGCGGTGTACGACAACGGCGGGTTTACCGTGCCTGGCACGCGGCGCACCACGACTTTGACTGCCGAATACAAATTCTGATACGCAAAGCAAAGCCAAACCATGCTCATCACGATTGACAATGTACTTTCTGACGATGAATTAGGCACAGTCCACAGCCTGATACAGCAATCGCAGTGGGCCAGCGGGCAGTTGACGGCGGGTATCCAGGCGGCACAGGTTAAAAATAACCAGCAGCTGCCCGAAGATGCGCCGCACCTTCCCGCACTGCGCCATCTGGTGCTGAATGCACTGCAGCGCTCGCCTTTGTTTTTTACAGCGGCGTTACCATTGAAAATCCTGCCGCCTTTTTTTAACCGTTACAGCGGCGCAAGCAATACTTACGGATTTCACACGGACAACGCGATGCGGCTGGTGCCGCAGCAGCCGGGCACCTATGTGCGATCCGATGTTTCCGCCACGCTGTTTCTTTCAAAGCCGCAGGACTATGACGGCGGTGTTCTGACGATTGAGGACACCTTCGGCACGCACGGCGTCAAGCTCCAGGCGGGCAGTCTGGTGGTGTATCCGTCTTCCTCCATTCATGCCGTCACGCCAGTCACACGCGGGGAGCGGATTGCTTGTTTCCTGTTCCTGCAAAGCATGGTGCGTGATCCGGGGCAACGCCGCTTGCTGTACGACATGGACATGGCGCTGCTGAAGTTGCGCGGCGAGCTGGGTGAAACACCGCCCGTGGTGCAACTCACCGGCACGTACCACAACCTCCTGCGGCGTTGGGCCGAAAGTTAGTATGACTGTGCATGTGCACGCTGTACAGGACTACGCGGCGCTGGCACGTTCAAGCCTTGAGCCAGCCGTCTGGGAATACCTGGCGGATGGTGACAACGAGGACAATGTGAGCGCCCTGCGCGCATGCCGCCTGGTGCCACGGCCGCTGAGGGATATGCGGGGTGGCAATACCCGACTCACGCTATTCAGGCAAACACTTGCCCATCCGGTTTTGCTGGCCCCGATAGCCTACCAGCGCCTTTTCCATCCCGACGGCGAAATCGCCAGTGCACTGGCCGCCAGTGCGCAGGGTGCGCCATTTCTCATCAGCAGTCTGGCCAGTCAGCCACTGGAAGCCATCGCCGGAGCGGCCAATTCAGAGGGTGCCCAGGGGGCATGGTTCCAGTTGTACTGGCAGGGTGAGCGCCAGCGTACCTTGCGTCTATTGAAGCGCGCCATGCGATCAGGCTGCTCGGCAGTGGTGTTCACTGTGGACGCGCCGGTCAAAATCGCCCGTTTCCAGTTACCCAAAGAGGTTTTTGCGGTCAACCTGGAAAATGTGGAAGGACAGGACGAGAAAGACGCGCGCCCGGCTGGCGCAGGCACGGTATTCAATGGATGGATGGCGCAGGCACCAACCTGGGATGACCTTGCCTGGCTGCGCCAGCAAACCCCTTTGCCCTTGCTGCTCAAAGGCCTGCTACATCCGGATGATGCCGATTCGGCCATCGCTGCGGGGTGCGACGCTATCGTTGTCTCCAACCACGGTGGCCGTGTTCTCCAGGGCACGCCCCCCAGCCTGCATGCCCTGCAAGCGATTGCCAAACGTGTGGGCGGTCGCATTCCCGTTTTGCTGGATAGCGGTGTGCGTACCGGGCGCGATGTATTCGTAGCACTTGCCCATGGCGCATCGGCGGTATTGCTGGGCCGCCCTTATGTGTGGGGGTTGGCTGCCAACGGCGCCATGGGCGTTGCCCACGTGATCCGCCTGCTGCGCGATGAGTTGGAGATGACCATGGCGCTGACCGGATGCAAACACCTGAAGGACATCGGATTGCATTGCACCAGCGCTATTGGATGAAATTGTGCGCGCTCTCTATTTGAGAATCATTCTCAATATGCTATGCTTGCATGCACTGTCAGATTCACATTGAGGTTCCATCATGGGTACTCCCAAAAAATCCTTTCCACTCCATGTTGCCACCATAGGCGAAGCGCAACTGGTGCATGCAGTTGGTGCGCCGCCTCATGCCCCGGAATGGGGGCGCTGGCTGGAGGAAATCGGCTTTATTCCGGGCGAACCCGTCATGCTGATGGCGCGGGGTTTGCCAGGAAATGATCCATTGGTCGTTCGGGTCGGCAGTTCCACTTTTGCCTTGCGCGCTGCTGAGGCGGCATGCATTCACGTCGTGCCGATGCCCGAACGGATGGAAGGTTTGTCATGAACGAAGCCGTCGTGCATTTCCATCCTGGCGGTCCGCTGGTCGCCCTGGTTGGCAATCCCAATTGCGGCAAGACTGCGCTGTACAACCTGCTCACGGGCAGCCGCCAGAAGGTGGCCAACTACGCCGGTGTGACGGTTGAGCGCAAGGAGGGCAGGCTCACTACGTCGTCAGGCAAAAACCTGCGTGTGCTGGATCTGCCTGGCACCTACAGCCTCTACCCGCGCTCGCCGGACGAACGGGTCACCTGCGATGTCTTGTTTGGCCGCGCTCAGGGGGAAAAACGACCCGACCTTGCGGTTTGTGTGGTCGATGCGACCAATCTGCGCCGCAACCTGCGGCTGGTGCTGGCGGTGCGGCGGCTCGGACTGCCTTGCGTGGTGGCGCTCAACATGGCCGATCTGGCCAGGAAGCAGGGCATCGTCATTGACCCGGCAGCTTTGTCGCGCGAATTGGGCGTGCCGGTAGTAAGTACGGTTGGCATCCGGGCCGATGGTGTCGATGACCTGCGGCGCTCGCTCGAAGACCCCGCTGCGTGGAAGAAGCTGGTGCCGGCCGAAGCGCTGGCGGTGCCCGATGCGGCCCATACGCAGGGCGTATCATGAGGTCGTGCGCGCGATTCTTGAGCGCTTGGGAGTCGACGATCTGGTGCCCAATACGGTCAGCGACCGTATCGACCGTGTGATCCTGCACCCGGTTGTCGGGCCGCTGGTGTTGGCGCTGGTGCTGTTCCTGATCTTTCAGGCGGTGTTTGCCTGGGCCGAGTTGCCCATGAATCTGATCAAATCCGCCACAGCCTGGGTCAGCGAGACCATCGGTGGCGCGCTGCCGGAGGGCTGGCTCAAGGGGCTGCTGATCGACGGCGTGATCGCCGGTGCCGGTGGCGTACTGGTCTTTCTGCCGCAGATCGTGATCCTGTTTTTCTTCATCCTGGTGCTCGAAGAATCGGGTTATCTGCCGCGCGCCGCATTCCTGCTTGACCGCGTGATGGGCAGCGTCGGCCTGTTGGGGCGCTCGTTTATCCCGCTGCTGTCGAGCTTCGCCTGCGCCATCCCCGGCATCATGGCGACGCGCACCATTGCCAGTCCACGCGACCGACTGGTGACGATCATGCTGGCGCCTTTGATGACCTGTTCGGCGCGTCTGCCGGTTTATGCGCTTTTGATTGGTGCCTTTATCCCGCAAAGAATGGTTGGCGGCTGGGTGGAACTGCAAGGCCTGGTGTTGTTCGGCCTTTACGCTGCCGGCATCGTTGGCGCCATGGCGGTGAGCTGGCTGCTGAAACGCTTTACCGCTGCCGGGCGGCAGGTGAGTTCGCTGATGATGGAGCTGCCGACTTACCATTTACCAACCATTCGCAACGTGGCCATCGGACTCTGGCAGCGCGTGATGATTTTCCTCAAGCGGGTCGGTACCATCATTCTGACGCTGTCGATCCTGTTGTGGGTGCTGGCCAGCTACCCGGCACCGCCAGAGGACGCCACCGGAGCGGCCATCGAATACAGCCTGGCCGGGACCCTTGGCCGCGGCCTGGCGACGGTCTTCGATCCGATTGGTTTCAACTGGCAGATCAGCATCGCACTGGTGCCGGGACTGGCGGCACGCGAAGTCGCCGTCAGCGCGCTCGGCACGGTGTATGCCATTGCTGCTACCGGGGAGGAAACCGCGACGGCGCTGGAGCCGCTGATTGCCCAGCAGTGGAGTCTGGCCACTGCGCTATCACTGCTCGCATGGTTCGTTTTTGCGCCGCAATGCCTGGCCACACTGGCCGCCGTGAAACGTGAAACGGGCGGCTGGGCGATGCCGGCCATTATGGCGGGCTATCTGTTCGGACTGGCTTATCTGGCGTCGTTTGTCACGTACCGCGTTGCCCTGGCACTAGGAGCCGGGTGAGATGGCGCGAAACAATGTGCTGGCCTCTTGCCTGCCGGGGCGCATCAGGTTACGACACCCGGCGCTGCGCGAGGGGCGCTGCAACGCCCGGCTGCAAGCTGCACTCCATACGCTGGATGGTGCGTTGATAGTCGAGCCGAATGTGACCGTTGGTAGCCTGTTGTTTCATTACGATTTGACACGCTGTGACCAGCGCACCATGGAGTCCCAAGTTGCTATCTTGTGTGGGCGTGTGTTGGGCGAACCAGCGACCGCCTCCGATCTGCCGGACGAAGCAAAAATGGCGACTGCGCCAGTGGTCGAGCGGCGGCGGTCAACGCCCAGACAGTTCAATCGTGTCGCCAAGGTCGCTATGCTGGCCAGTTTTCCGCTCTCGCTGGCCCTGGCTGCGCTGGGAAAGAAGAACCTGCACGCCGTAACGGGCGGCGTCTTCACGCTGTTTTTGCTGGTGCACCTGGGCGTGCATCGCCGCAACTTGATCAAATGATTTTTTTCCAACCCCTGATGAAAGGAACTATTCGTGCACCCTTTGCTCACCTTTTCCACCGGCATCCTGGCCGGTGCCGCCGCTGTTCGCTGGCTCAAGAGCGGCAGGGCAAAAACCAACGCCATTGCTGCGCAGAAGCGGCTGCGGGAAGTGACCGCCAGCGGGCGCGAAAAAACAGCCAGCAGCCTGGATGCCACGCAGCAAACATTGCGCGAGGCAGCGATTGCTGGCTTGTCGGCGGTAGAAGCCTCATCGGCACGGCTGCGCACCAAGCTGACGCCAGCCGGTGAGACCTTGCCTGAAGCCGAAGCGCCAGTCGATGAAACCACCAAGCCCGACCCAACGGAATCGGCTGAATCATGAAAAAACGCGCTAAAAAACCAGCCCGCGCACCGATGGGCAGGATGTTGGCGTCGGACTTTACGCGCGGTTTCGTCGCCACCGGGTTGCTTGCGACATTTCAGGATCGTGCGCAGCGGCAGTTCAGCGCCAACGGTCAAACCTTCGATGGCCGACGCATTCTGCGCCACGCCCTGCAGGGCGGAATCGCACTGGCAGCCGGTTCGGTTGCAGCAGAGGCCCTGGTCCGACGCAATGCCCTGCGCGCACTGATTGCTGTTGCAGCCGGTGCAACGACGGTCCTCACGATTGAACAAACCTTGCGCGCAAACGCGCAACAAACACCCCAGGAGATGTGACATGAGCAAGAAAAAACAAAAGAAAAAGGCCCAACAAGCGGCGATGAAATTCCAGATGAAAAAGATGGAAAGAATGCAGGGTATGAATGGGCGCAACGGCGGGCTGATGAACGGTCTGGCTGGTATGTTGCCGAACGGACGCGCCGAACAGTTCCTGCTTGGAGCGGCACTGGGTGCGGCAGTGACTTATGTGCTGAGCGACGAAGAACTACGCAGCAAACTGATGAAATCAGGGATTAATCTTTACACCAGCCTGATGGGTGGCGTGGCCGAATTCAAGGAACAGATGGCCGACATGCAGGCCGAAGTGGAGGCGGAACGCCAGGAGACCTTGTGAGCATAGGCGTCTGGTTCGCTCGGTTGGAGATTGCCCACTGCTTGCGTGGGCGGGTTCGCTTCCGCTATCGATGCACGCGCGGTATGGCCAGCGAAAGTGCAGGCATGCAACTGGCGGTGGAAAATCTGCATGGCGTGATTGCGGCGCGGGTCAATCCGCAGGCGAATGCGCTGGTGGTCCACTTCGACGAAGAATTGATTGATGCCACCAAGCTGCACGCCGCCATTCTCACACTCTCGCCGCTCGCCATGGCGGCGGGTGCGAACCAGGGCGCTGGCCCGCTCGATGCCAGGGCGGTTCTGATGAGCCTGGTCAATTTGCTGACCAATAGCAGCCAGCAACCCGCCCGATTGCAGTTGCCGTTGGCCTTGGCTGCAGCCACGCCCTTGTTCAGACACGCCGCTGGCGACTTGGTCAGCGAAGGGGTTAATTCGCATGTGCTCGAAGCGCTGGCGGTATCGATTTCCCTGGCGCGCCGGGACTTTGCGGCAGCTAATGCCACAACCTTCATGCTGGCGCTCGGGGGCTACATGGAAGACTCGATTGCCCGCCGCTCCGACGACCTGCTCCGGCATTTGCTACGGCCAAGCAGCGACCAGGTCTGGGTCGAGCGCGATGGTGTCGAGACCTTGATTGCGTGCCAGGAATTGGTGGTTGGCGACACCGTGATTGTTGCGACCGGCACGGTCATTCCGGTCGATGGCACGGTGTTGGGCGGTCTGGCTACGGTCAATGAAGCGGCGATGACTGGCGAAGGCGTGGCGGTCACCAAGGAGCGCGGCAGCACCGTACTTTCTGGAACCCTGGTCGAGGATGGCCGCCTCGTCATCTACGCCGAGCAAGTCGGCAGCCGCACTGCGGCCGCGCGGATCGCCGATTACGTGGCGCAATCGTTGCTCACCAAGACCCAGGCCCAGCTCAACGCGGCAAAGCTGGCCGACCGGTTGGTACCGTCGATTCTCGGCCTGGCCGGGGCCGCTTATCTGTTGTCGGGCGACCCGACCCGCATGGCGTCGGTGCTGCAAGCCGACTACTCCTGCGCGCTCAAGCTGGCAACGCCCGTGGCGTTCAAATCGGCCATGTACGCTGCGGGAAAAGCTGGCATTCTGGTCAAGGGCGGTAACGCGCTTGAGCGGTTGGCCGAAGCCGACACTTTCATTTTCGACAAGACCGGCACGCTGACCGAGGGAACGCTGGAAGTGACTGACTCGGTTGCTTTCGACAGCGCCTACACGCCAAGCGACCTGATCTGTCTCGCCGCTTCGGTTGAGGAACATTATTTTCATCCACTCGCGCTGGCGGTGGTCGCGGCCGCACAGGCGACATCAAGTCGGCACCACTTCGATCACCAGGAAGTGCAGTTCATTGTTGCCCACGGCGTGGCCAGCGTCATGGAGGGCAAACGCATTGTGGTTGGCTCGCGCCACTTCGTCGAGGAAGACGAAATGATTGACGTCAGCCCGCACGAGGCGGTGATCGAACGCCTGCGCAGCGAAGGCAAGATGCTGCTCTACATCGGCTACGGTGGCAAGCTGCTGGGCATTCTCGCGCTCAAAGACGAAGTTCGCGCCGCCAGCGCGGCAACGCTGCAACGTCTGCGCCAACTGGGTGTCAAGAAAATCCTGTTGCTCAGCGGCGATCACCGGCAACGTGCCCAGGAGCTGGCAGCCGAGCTTGGTATCGACGAATGCCACGCCGAACTCTTGCCCGAGGACAAGGCGCGTATCGTTGAAGAACTATCCGCCAGCGGTCATCACATCGCTTTTGTGGGCGACGGTATCAACGACGCCCCGGCATTGGCAGGCGCGCACGTCGGCATCGCCATGCAAAAAGGCGCCGACATTGCCCGCATGACGGCCGACATCGCCCTGCTCGAAGACAAGATCGAACGGGTAGCCGACGCCAAGGCGCTGGCCAACGCAGTCATGCGGCGCATCGACACCAACTACCGGCTGACCGTCGGACTCAATACCGGCATTCTGGCCGCTGCCGTGCTCGGTCTGCTCTCCCCGGTCAGTACATCCCTGCTGCACAATGGCAGTACCATCGGCATCCTGCTCAACGCCTTACGTCGTCCATGAACAATCTGCTCCTGATGCTTGCCATCGCTGCGCTCGCCACGTTCCCAATTGGCGTAGGTGCAGACATACCGCCCGCCTACACTGCGATCATTGAGCAATCGGGTACCGTGGTCTGCTCGGAATTGCCCTCTGTCAGCTGCGAACTGTCAGCGGTCGTCTGGGTGCGTACCGGGGCCGATGGCAATGGCTATCTTGTGTTTGGAAACGACAAACCGCCAAAATCAGGCAAAGAGTCGAGCGTCTTTTCGATGCCTTATTCGGGCAGCGTTTTTCAGGGAAGCGGGACACGGAGCTTTTATTCCTTCCTGCCCTTTTCACAAGCCAGCAAATTCGAAGCCATGTCCGTGGCCCCGGACGGACATTACGTGATCGCCGCGACGGCATTTGACCGCTACCATGAAGCAGACTCTGCTCTGGATAAGTTCAACATGCTGATATCCTGGCCGACTGCAGACCCGCAGAAGGCAAAAATTGTTTCCTCCAGCCAACGCGACGGCATCGAAAGTTCACGGGCAATCAGGGGCTTGCTTGGTAAGGCGATTCGTAAGAAATTCGGCGAGCAGGCGGATTATTTCAAGCTGGAGGGCATCGCGCTCCTGCCGGACAATCGGATCATCTTTGGTATCCGCGAAATCGGTCTGACCTATACCGCATTTGACTACCACGTGACCCTGATCGAGGGTAAGTATGCAATCAGGAATGGCGAATTTATTCTCGATGAAAAAGCCGAATTGGAAGTCATCCGCGACTTTTCGGATGCCGCCAGCATCGTTGGGCGAAAAGTCGGCATATCAAGTATCGAATACGATGCTACAAAAAAACAGCTTTACGTGCTAACGACGTTTGAAAATGACGAGGAGAAATCGGTGGGTGCCTACCTATGGGTTCTGCCGGATAACAACGGCACGTTGGGTTCGTCGTTGCAACTGGTCAGAACCAGCGACGGTTTGCCATTTGAACTGCCACACAAAGCCGAAGGGCTAACCCTACTGGGCGATGGGCGCTTGTTTATTGTCCATGACGATGACCGGAACATGACCAATGTTCGTTTCGGCGGGAAAAATGGCGGTCAGCTTCGCGCACGCAGGCTCAACGAAGCACCGTTTGATATTCTCAAAGTCTGCTCTGCTCAGAACTCTCTGACTTGTCCCGTCACAATTGATTGAATTGCAAACCACACAAGGAGAAAACCATGTCAAATGAAGCCAAGTGCCCATTCTCAGGCGCCGTTGTTAACCCTGCCGTGAAAGGCGCTGTCCAAACGAACACCAACTGGTGGCCGAATCAGCTCAGGCTCAGTATCTTGCATCAGCACTGCGCCAAGTCCGACCCCATGGGCACAGGGTTTGACTACGTCCAGGAGTTCAAGAGCCTGGACTTGAACGCTGTGGTCAAGGATCTGAGGGATTTGATGACCGATTCGCAAGACTGGTGGCCCGCTGACTGGGGGCATTACGGTGGCTTGATGATCCGCATGGCCTGGCATAGCGCGGGCACCTACCGCGTTAGCGATGGCCGTGGTGGTGCGAGCACCGGCAACCAGCGCTTTGCGCCTGTCAACAGCTGGCCCGACAACGGTAACCTCGACAAGGCGCGCCGTCTGCTGTGGCCCATCAAACAAAAATATGGCCGCAAGATTTCCTGGGCCGATCTGATGATCCTGGCCGGCAACGTTGCCCTGGAATCCATGGGCTTCAAGACTTTCGGTTTTGCGGGTGGCCGTGCGGACATCTGGGAGCCCGAAGAAGACATCTATTGGGGGTCTGAAAATTCCTGGCTGGGTGACAAACGTTACTCGGGGGAGCGTGACCTTGAGAATCCGCTGGCCGCCGTTCAAATGGGTTTGATCTACGTGAACCCGGAAGGTCCGAACGGCAATCCCGATCCGCTGGCCTCTGGCCGTGATGTGCGTGAAACCTTTGCCCGCATGGCCATGAACGACGAAGAGACTGTGGCGCTGGTGGCGGGTGGTCACACCTTCGGCAAGGCCCACGGCGCAGGGGATCCCAAGCTGGTCGGTCCCGAACCCGAGGGCGCACCGATGGAAGAGCAGGGCCTGGGCTGGAAGAACAGCTTCGGCAGCGGCAAAGGCGTGCACACCACCACCAGTGGCATTGAAGGCGCCTGGAAGCCGCATCCCACGACATGGGATAACGGCTATTTCGATACGCTGTTTGGCTACGAGTGGGAGTTGACCAAGAGCCCGGCCGGCGCGCACCAGTGGGTGGCTAAAAACGTCAAACCCGAGCACATGATTGCGGACGCACATGATCCGTCCAGGACGCATGCGCCCATGATGACCACGGCCGATTTGTCCTTGCGCCTTGATCCGGCCTACGAGAAGATTTCGCGCCGTTTCCACCAGAACCCAGCTGAATTTGCCGATGCCTTTGCCCGCGCCTGGTTCAAGCTGACGCATCGTGACATGGGTCCGCGCGCGCGCTACCTGGGTGCGCTGGTACCCCAGGAGGTGCTGATCTGGCAGGACCCCATTCCCGCTGTGGACCACCTGCTGGTGGACGCGCAGGACATTACGGTGTTGAAAGCCAGGCTGCTTGCCTCGGGTCTGTCTGTCGCCCAGCTGGTGAACACCGCCTGGGCGTCTGCATCGACTTTTCGTGGCAGCGACAAGCGGGGTGGTGCCAATGGTGCGCGTATCCGTCTGGCGCCGCAAAAGGACTGGGCAGTCAATCAACCCGCTGAACTGGCCAAGGTGCTCGGCCAACTGGAAACCATTCAGAAGGAATTCAACCATGCACAGTCTGGCGGCAAAAAGATCGCATTGGCAGACCTGATTGTTCTGGGGGGCTGTGCAGCCGTAGAGGCTGCAGCCAGACAAGCTGGTCAGGATGTCCAGGTGCCCTTTAAGCCAGGGCGCATGGATGCCTCGCAGGAACAGACCGATGTGGAGTCGTTTGCCGTGTTGGAACCCGCTGCAGACGGTTTTCGCAATTACGTCAAAAAAGGGCTTGAGGACGTGGCTGCTGAACTGTTGGTGGACAAAGCACAATTGCTGACCTTAAGTGCGCCAGAAATGACGGTGTTGATCGGCGGGATGCGCGCTCTGAACGCCAACGTGGGCCTGTCTGCGCATGGGGTGTTCACCAAACGTCCTGAAACCCTGAGCAACGACTTTTTTGTGAACTTGCTCGACATGGGAACGCAATGGCAGAAGTCCGCCACGCAAAAGGGTGTACTGGAAGGCCGTGATCGCAAGACCGGCGCAGTCAAGTGGACTGGCACCGTGGTGGATATGGTCTTTGGCTCCAACTCCCAGCTGCGGGCACTGGCCGAAGTCTATGCTTCCAGTGACGCGCAGGAAAAATTTGTGCGTGACTTCATCGCCGCCTGGAACAAGGTCATGAACCTGGATCGCTTTGACCTGTAGTGCCAGGATCGCCTGCGTAGGAAAAACTCCTGATTTAATAGCTGTCTCCGCACGATCTACGGGGACTACAGCCCAATTTTACCCTGGCGGCGCGCTGTGGCGCAGTACGAAGGCCAGGGGGCACCAGAATCGCAATCGGTGGCGGCTGCGCCATGAATGCAGTTTTGATGCAGGCGCTGCGTTCGGCTTTGCTTTCCGCTAATCTGACGGTCTTCGAAGCCAGTCAGGCCCCGCCGGGCGATGGCGGATGGCGGACTGGCGCTGGGGCAGGCGTGGGTGGCGTCAATGCTCATGAAAGAATAGCTGTTCCCGCACGCCACACGGGTGGTAGAGGCAGGTTTGGCACTCAAGCCTCAAACCATTGACAGCTCAATCTTGCGTCCGGCGCGCGCGGCTATGGTGATGAGCATGTCCAGGCTGAATTTGTTCCATTTGCCGCGCACCAGGTCACTCACGCGCGACTGGGCAATGCCGAATCGTTCAGCGGCCTCGGCTTGCGTCCATTCGTTGTCTCTGACCATTATGCGCAAACGCCCCATCAGATCGGCACGCAAGGCCAGCACGGCAGCCTCTCCAGGCGGAAATCCAATGTCAAGAAACACATTGCCGCAGGACTCGGTGATCGCATCATCGGGCAAAGGGGTTTTGGTCGCTTCAGTCATGATTCATCTTTCAAGCTGTTTTCAATCTGTTTGTAACGTCTGGCCGCAATGTCAATATCCGCCTTGGCCGTCCTGGGCGTGGTTTTGTGAAAGCAGTGCAGCACGTAGACCGCATCGGAATGCTTGGCAACGTAGATCACGCACCACCCCCCGCCGACCTTGATAATAAACGTGGGCAACCTGGTCTGTCCGGCGGCCTTTGCCTTGGGGGCGCACCACAAGGTCGTCATTCTTTCTTATGTGAAGGCGTGAGCCAGTGCCAATCTGTGAAATTCGGTACCCATGATGCCCACGTTCTTGTATGCTAGCCTCAACACTCACCAAAATAGAGTACCAGAGGGCAAAACTGCTGCCCGGTCCAAAGGAGTTTTCTCATGCGATTTGTTGATGTCAAAACCGACATAGCTTTCAAAAAGGTCTTTGGCAACGAGGCGCACAAAGAGATACTGATTGGTTTTCTCAATGCCGTGCTGGATTTGCAAGGTGAGAAACGCATCCGGGAAGTAACGCTCAAGAACCCCTGGCAAGCGCCGGACTTGCCGCTGCTCAAGGAAACCATTCTGGACATCAAGGCGGTCGATCACCGTGGTGTAACCTTTATTGTGGAAATGCAGGTAAGAGACCATCCCTTTTTTGACAAACGCGCCCTGTATTACACGGCAAAAGCCTACACCGCACAGATCAATAAGGGGGAAGATTATCCGAAGCTGAACCAGGTCATATTTATCGGCATCCTCGGCTTCAACTCATTTGACAGCGAGCATTATCTTACCCGCCATCTGATATTGAACAAGGAAACGCTGAAGCAGGAACTGCGCGATTTTGAATTCAACTTCATTGAATTGAAGAAATTCAATAAACAGGAAGACGAACTGGAAAGTATTATCGAAAAGTGGATATTTTTCATAAAGAACGCCAGCAACCTGAGCATGATCCCGAAGAGCGCGGAAGATATTCCAGAACTGAAAGAAGCCTATACGCAAGCCACCATGAATACCTGGAGCCAGGAGGAACTGGACATTTATGAATATTGGCAAATTCGTGATGCAGCCGACCGCTATAGCCTGGAAGAAAAGTACGATAAGGGCAAAATTGCAGGCCAGATCGAGGGTGAGATCAAGGGTGAGATCAAGGGTGAGATCAAGGGCGTGACCAAGGTTGCCCGCAACATGAAGGCTGTTGGTGTTGCGCTTGAAGTCATCATGCAAACCACCGGGTTGAGCCGGGAGGAAATAGAAGAATTGGCACCATGAAATGCTGCTGACACCCGCTCAGGGCGAACAAATTGAACTGAACCAGTACCCAAAACACGGCCAGTGTTAATGCCAACGTGGTCAAATAATCAGATGTACGAGACTACTTCTCCAATGCAACTCCTTTCAACCAGATATGGTGGCGCTTGGAAAGTTCAGACGCTTCATGCCAGCAGCTTTTGCAGTACATGGCGGGCTGATGGTGTAGTTGGCACCCTCTTCGTGAAATCGGTCCCTGCGCATCAAGAACACATTCTCACTGCGGAAGCCGATGGGTTGCGTGCAATCGCAGCGACAAAAACCGTGACCGTGCCTGAAGTCGTAGGGTGTTGGACTGATACGGATCAGAATCTGACCGTACTTGCACTTGAGTGGCTTGATTTTCACACCATGCAAAATGATGCTTTTGGCAAACGCTTGGGACAAGCCCTTGCAGCATTGCACCGTGTTCCCCTTCTGGATGGAGCTGGGCGTTTCGGCTGGCATCGTGACAATATGCTGGGCGGCACACGTCAGCGCAACCATTGGAGCCAGGAAGTAGGTATGACGGGTTGGCTGGAATTTTTTGCCAATGAGCGCCTGGGTGTTATGCGTGAGAATCTGGCAGCTTTGAACGCTGCGCACGAATTGCTCGCAACCATCGACCAGGTGGTGAACATCCTGCCCGCATTTTTTGATGATGGCTATATTCCGCAGATGAGTCTGGTGCATGGCGACCTGTGGAGTGGGAATTGGGGTAGCCTGGCGCGTGGTACGCCGGTGATCTTTGATCCAGCAGTGTCCATCTCCGATAGAGAAGCAGAACTGGCCATGATGGAACTTTTTGGGAAACCACCGCCGGGCTTCTGGCCTGCGTACTGCGAGCTTGCGGGTCTTGCACCAGGCTACCAATGGCGGCGTGGGCTGTACCAGTTGTACCACGTGCTCAACCACGAACTGCTGTTCGGTGGGTATGCCCGATCCGCAATGACCATCATGCAGCAACTGCTGACGGGTCGTTCATAGCGCTGACAGACCATGGGTGCGATGGAAACTTTCACTGCGGATGATGGCGAACGGTTGCACCTGCGCATTGTCGGCAACGGTACGCCTGTGCTGCTTTTGCACGGCTGGACTTCCAGCCATGCGGTATGGAATCCCTTGTTGCCAACGCTGACCGCTGGATACCAGGTTTTTTGCCCCGATGCCCGCTGCCACGGTGGGCATGGCACGTTGGCGACGACACAACCCAGTATCGAACGTCTGGCGCGCGATGTCCTGAATCTGATTGTCCACTACGGATTGAACAATCTGGCCGTTGTGGGACATTCCATGGGCGCGCTGACCCTCTGGCAATTCATTCGGGACTATGGTTGTAAACGCCTGAGCCATCTTTGCATCATCGACCAGTCGCCCAAACTGGTCACGGATGCTGAATGGCACTGGCATTTATGGGGATTTCGATGCGACCCGTTCGCAACGCTTGATCGCCGAAATGCAAGTCGATTTTGCCGAGGCAGTGATGCGGCTAGCGGCCCATGGCCTGAATGCCCGGGCACGCAATGGCTACGAATGCAACAGTGCAGCCTGGCAAAAATTACGCCACTATTTGCGTAACCTCAAGCCCGGGCCATTAATCGCGATATGGGAGTCGTTGGTGGCGGCTGATCTGCGCGATGTGCTGCACAAAATCAGCATTCCAACCTTACTGGTGTGGGGAGCCGAGAGCAATTTCTATACGTCCGCCACAGCCCGATACCTGCTTGACCATATTGCATGCTGCCGGGTGAGTCATTACCCCGCAGCAGATCACAGCCCCCAGCTACAGTGCCCGGATCGCTTTGTCAGTGAACTACATGCATTGCTCAGCGGCCTGGATATGTAAAGACATGGTTCAAATCCAGTGAACACTCTTGTGTTTCAAAAGTGGTTCACAAGTGCCGGAAGCACTAGCCCGGATTTTGCACAAAACTAACCGAGTATCGCTTAACCATTTGAAATGCTTGAGTTTTTCCGGCTCTGCTTTTTACATGCTTTTTACGAAACGTTATTGAAATAAATTCAATTAAATCAAATGGTTAGATAGGTTTTGCGTGTGTTTATGCACAATCCAGGTTAGAATGGTCGTGGGTGTATGCGCTGAGTCTTCGTCTTGCAGCGCGACAGGTTTGTGCGTTGGTCGGGCCGCCGCGCGGAGTGACCTCGACCATGTACCCACTAGAAATCATGCGCCCGCCAGTCTTATCAAACACTTTCAACAAATTTTTCGGCTCCGAAAAGTCGGGCGGAATTCTGCTGGTCATTTGCACCGCAATTTCACTCGTGCTTGCGAATTCTTCTGTAGGCGCCAGTTACTTGAGTTTCTGGCAACAAGACGTTGCAGGGCTGGCTATCGAGCATTGGGTAAATGACGCACTGATGGCGATCTTTTTCTTGCTCATTGGCCTGGAACTCGAACGCGAGCTTTATAACGGAGAGTTATCAAACTTCAGGAACGCGCTTCTTCCAATTTTTGCGGCTATCGGCGGAATGGTCACACCCGCGCTGATTCATTATTCGCTGAATGCGGGAACGCCAACGCAAGACGGAATCGGGATACCGATGGCAACTGACATCGCGTTTACTCTTGGTGTCTTGGCCATACTCGCAAGCCGTGTTCCCGCGTCCCTGAAAGTTCTTGTGGTGGCTTTTGCTGTCATTGATGATCTGGGTGCGATAGTGATTATTGCCACCTTCTACACAGCCAAACTTTCAATCTGGCACCTGGTTGCCGCTGTAGCAGTCTGGGCCATGCTGCTTGGGTTGAACCGTCTGCGCGTCATGTCCCTTGTTCCATACCTCGCTGGCGGTGCATTGATGTGGTTTTTCATGTTCAGGTCTGGCGTTCACGCAACCATCTCGGGCGTCATGCTGGCGTTTGCAATTCCATTCTCCGCCAAGACTGACGACGAGCAGTCGCCGTCGCACAAACTGGAACACTTCCTGCACAAACCTGTTGCGTTTATCGTCTTGCCGATTTTCGCACTGGCAAACACGGGCGTTATCTTCGGCGCGGACTGGATACAAAACATGGCCAGCATGAACAATGTCGGCATCGCCGCCGGATTGATCGTAGGCAAACCCTTGGGTGTAACGGTGCTGTGTGCCGTGGCCGTTGCAATCGGCCTATGTCGCTTGCCGGCTGATTTGAATTGGCGTCATATCATTGGCGCGGGTATCCTTGGGGGTATCGGATTCACGATGTCCATCTTCATCACCAATCTCGCCTTTGTCGGACATGCACAGACAATCAATGCCGCAAAGATTGCAATTCTCCTCGCGTCGGCAACAGCAGGAACACTCGGCTTTCTATGGCTCAGGATTTTCACTTCCCCGGAAAGATAGGTCGTCAGGAAGCCACAAATGACAACCATCCATGGTATGATTTTTATAGCTACATCCGCACGTTCCATGGGCGCTACAGCCAGATTTCATTCCTATTTTACCCTCACGGCACGCTCACATCCCACCAAAACGCCCCACCAGGAGGCCAGGAGGCTGATACAGGACGGGTTTTTCAGGGCAAATCGGCTTGCAAGGCTTATGGAACGTGCGGGGACAGCTATTGAATCAGGAGAATGACACCCACAATCCACATGACAGATAATCTTACCTCTGTTTTCTGAAGGATTTTTTGAAATGACAACCATCTCACTTTCTCCTAAATTTCAGATGGTCATTCCCAAAGCGGTGCGCAATGCGCTGCATCTGATCGCCGGGCAACAGTTGGAAGTACGTGTGACCGATGGAAAAATAGAACTGATTCCGCTGCAACCCATGCAGGCAGCGCGTGGTTTGTTTGCTGGTATCGACACCACCGTGCCGAATGACGACGAGGCGCTGGTGCCATGAACATCGTGGACTCCTGCGGTTGGCTGGAATACTTTGCCAACGGTCCGAATGCCGACTTTTTTGCCCCCATTATTGAAAACGAAAAGAAATTGCTCGTACCCCATGTCGTGGTGTACGAAGTGACACGCCGACTGGCACACCTGCGTGGAGAATCTGCCGCCAGACTGGCCATGGATTTTTTGTGCAAAGGCCGTCTGGTGGGGCTGGATGCCATGGGCCTTTGCAACGCCGCCCTGGCCGCCCAGCAGCACAAACTCGCCATGGCCGATGCCATGATCTGGCAAACCGCTGTCCAGAATAATGCCCTGGTATATACCCAGGATGCAGACTTTGCCGCACTACCACAGGTGGTTTATCAAGCCCGGCCAAGAACTCCTTGAAGATCAAATCGGGCTGCAGCCCGCGTGAAATGTGCGGGGACAGCTATGTTTTTAGTTACGTCGCTTTGAACAACACATGACTCGAACGTTCAGCGTCTTGAATCCAGAAACCCAAAGTTCTCACATTTGCTAATATTGAGGCATGGCTTTTACGATCGAATATTTTCACGAACGTGTCCTTCTGGAGGTTGAGTCGTGGCCTGTCGATGTTCTGGCTGACTACGCGCGGCTCGTTGAGTTACTTGTGGAGCACGGCCCCAACCTACGTCTTCCACACTCCCGTGCTTTTGGTGATGGCTTGTTTGAGCTGCGTCCCAAGGGGCATAGCGGTATTGGTCGTGCGTTTTACTGTTTTTTGGTTGGAAAGCGCGTCATTGTGCTGCATGCGTTTATCAAAAAAACACAACAGACGCCGGAGCGCGAGCTGAAACTGGCGCGTCAGCGCCTAAAGGAAATGCAAAATGCCTGATCTGAAATTCAACCCTGTTGCCCACGACCATAAGAAGTTTCTTACCAACGCCCAGATGCGTAGCGGTTTTAGCGAAGCCTACGATGCCTTGGAACTGGAGTACCAACTCGCCAACCAGATGCTACAGGCCAGAGCACGTGCCGGTCTCACGCAAGATGCCGTCGCCGAACGCATGGGCACCACAAAAAGTGCCATTTCGCGCCTTGAGTCTGCCGGCAAGCACGCACCCTCACTCGCTACGCTCAAGCGCTATGCAGAGGCTGTCGGCTGTGATCTTCAAGTCAAGCTGGTGCCCCATAGGGCCGCATGACACCAGCCCGCGTGGAATGTGCGGGGACAGCTATCAATTTACGCAGCCTTACGCCGCTTTTTCCACATGCCCCTGACGCGTGTACAGGAAGTCGATTACCGCCTTGCGGTAACCCAGTCCACACCCAATTCGCAACAACAGGAGGTCTGCCAATGACGGATTACGGAACCCCATGCAACGCCTCCCGCTCGAAGCCAGAAGTTACATCGAATAATTCCTCGTCAATGCCACTCTGGCGCAGGCGGTGAAACGATCGATTCAAGTCTTCCAGCAGTTCATCAATATTTTTTTCGGCGCGCTGCATGGCGGCCAGACGACTGGCGTTTTCGCTGGCCAGGGATTCGGCGCAGGCCCTGAAAAGCGAGACGAACAGGTATTCCCGCACGAAGGCCAGCAAGGTCGTTGCCCCGCCATTCATGACCTCTGGCAAATTCTTGGTCGGCCAGGCCATTGCCGTCAATTCATTCCGCCAGACCTCGTCCAATGGCAGCAACCGCTGGCAGGTGGGGTTGTAAATCACCCCGGTGTGGGGGCTGTTGTGAAAAACGTAGACCTGCGCGATCTCAGCTTTTTCACGCAGCGTTTCAATTTCGATGAGAATCTGCCCAACAAGCGGCGTGATCGCGCCAATGGAGCCCGGAAGAATGAAGCTTTTGCCCAGCCGCAAATCTGTTTCTGTCAGCCTTGAGCGGATGCGCTCGCCGACGGTCCAGACGGTCTTTTGAACCGGTAAGTCCAGCAGCGTTTTGACAACAAAATCGGCCATCACATCGTTGAACTGGCCGATCAAGCCTTGGTCGGAACCAAACACCACGGCTGCTGTGGCCGCAGTTTCCCTGTGCTGCGCTTGCGCTGGGACAACAGGCCGTTCGATCTCGCGCAAGCACGCGACCAACCCCAGCTGCACCGTGCGGTAGTAATCATCCAGTGCGCGCACAGCGCTTTCGTATTGGCCGATGCTTGAGGCCGCCACCGCCTTCATCGTGCGCACCACGGATTGAAGGTCGCCAGCGGTGCCAATCTTGCGACTCAGGCTGGCGGTGGTGTCGCTCATGATGATTCCTTGCCAGCCGACCTGGTTTGAGAACTGAAGTCCGTTTTAGCCTTGGGCTGAAAGCTGGCAAGCGCTGTGCGGGCGATCTGGACAATCGCATCCCTATCTGCATCACTCAATTTGGTGGCGGTATCGAAACACGCCTGCACCTCCTCGGGCAACTTGGCCGCAGCTTCGCGTACCGCTTGCTCGGCCTCTGGCATACGGTCAAGCGGCACGCTGTCAAAGAGCTTTTCGGTCAATGCCATGAGCACCGCAATTTGTGCAGAGACAGGCACCGGCGCAGATTCCGGCTGCTTGAGGCAGGCCCGAATGCGCCGTCCGTGTTCGATGATTTTGGTGGTGCCCTCGTCCAGCCTCGCCCCAAAGCGGGCAAAGCTTTCCAGTTCCTCGAACTGCGCATAGGCAAGCTTAAGGTCGCTGGCCACCGCGCGGTAGGTGGCGCGTTGTGCCTTTCCGCCAACGCGCGAGACAGATTTTCCGACATCGACGGCAGGCAGAACGCCGAGTTCGAACAGCGCGGGCGAGAGGTATATCTGCCCGTCAGTGATGGAAATCAGGTTGGTCGGGATGTAGGCAGAAATGTTCTGTGCTTCAGTCTCGATAATCGGCAGAGCCGTAAGTGATCCGCCGCCGCGTTCCTCGCGAAGACGCGTTGCGCGTTCCAGCAGGCGCGAGTGAATATAGAAAATGTCGCCCGGAAAGGCTTCTCGCCCGGGTGGGCGGCGCAACAGTAGCGACAACTCGCGATAAGCACGGGCATGCTGCGTGAGGTCGTCGTACACGATCAGCACATCGCGGCCCGCTTCCATAAAATACTCGGCAATGCTGGTTGCGGCGTAGGGTGCAATGTAGGCCAGGCCAGGAGGGTCGTTGCCCTCAGTGACCACCACGACGGTGTAGACCATCGCGCCCTTGTCCTTTAATACAGCGATCGTCTTCGCCACGGCCGAAGCACGCTGTCCAATCGCACAATAAACACATACCACATCCTGACCATGCTGGTTGAGGATGGTGTCAATTGCGATGGCGGTCTTGCCGGTCTGTCTATCGCCCAGAATCAGCTCGCGCTGGCCGCGCCCGATTGGAATCAAGGCATCAACCACTTTCAGGCCGGTCTGCAGCGGCACGGTGACCGGCGCGCGATCCATGATGGGCGCTGCCGGGCGTTCAATGGGCAATCGTGCGGTGGCTAGCACCGGCCCCTGGCCGTCGAGTGGGCGGCCCAGTGGGTCCATCACTCGGCCCAGCAAGCCGTCCCCCACGATGACATCCATCACACGACCGGTGCGCTCGACTCTATCGCCCGCATGTAGCCGCGAATAATCGCCCAGCAGCACGACGCCGATTTCAGTCTCGTCCACATTGAAGGCGATGCCGAACAAATGGTCGGGAAACTTCACCAGTTCGTCAAAGCCCACACCGGGCAGGCCGGACACCATGGCAATGGCGGTTGAAACACTGGTGATTGTGCCCACCTCTTGCGGAATCAGTTGTGCCTTGTACGTGTCACGACCCTGACTCAGGCCCGCAAAGCTGCCATCCAGGACACTTTTCAGGCTATCCGATGGCGTGTTCATGAAGCTTTCTCAGACGCATCCGCGTGGACTTGCGGTTCGGACTGTTTCTTGATGAGTTCGCCGATGTGCTGCTCCAGTGACACAAGAAAATCCGCAATATTCCAGGCGACCTTCCATCCGTTGGCCGTGAGTTCGATGCCGCTGATCAAGTCCGGCGCAGTATCAAACTCAATCTTGATGGCAGACGAGAGTAACTCATTGAGCGCCTGTTGAATGTCATTGCGTTGGGTTGAGGGCAGCTCGCAGGCGCTGCGCACAAGCACCGAGTTGGACGATGTTTTCAGTGCCTTGGCAAGGCCCGCCCGGGCCTCGTCGTCAAGCTCTCGCAAACGCTGCGAGAACACCGCGCCTATGCGTTCTTCAAGACCCAAACCCGCCAGATCGGTAAGAATCTTCTGTGCAATGGCTAGTACTTCCTCGCGGCTACGACGAGCGATGTCCTGATGCAGGGTTTGCAACTCGCTGGTCAACGCGACTTGATTCTTGGCGCGTAAGGTGTCGGCCACTTGTCGCGCTTCATCAAGAAGACGCTGCCGCTCGGCCTTGGCCTCGTCTTGGGCATGTCCCAGCAATTCATTGCGCTGGTGATCGAAATCCTCGTTCTTCTTTTGAAACGCGTCGCGCTCTTTTTGCGCTGCGGTTTGTTTCAAGGCAGCGTCGGCAATGGTCAGGGCGATTCGCTTCTCCCGCGCGGTGATGGCGTCGAGGATAGGCTTGTAAAGGAAGCGCTTCATCAGCCACACCAAGACGAGAAAGTTGAGCGCCTGCGCCCCGACGGTGAACCAGTCGATCAGCATGGCTTACTTTCCGGAAACCAGGGCGATAGCGTGATTCCAGAACGGGTTGGCAAAAATCAGAATCATTGACACCACAAAGCAGTAGATCGCGGTGGATTCGATCATTGCCAGGCCCACAAACAGGGTCCGGGTGATGGTGGCCGAGGCGTCCGGCTGCTGCGCCAGTGCCGTAAGCGCTGTCGCGACAGCCCGCCCCTCGGCAAATGCAGGCCCCATGGTGCCAAAGCCCGTGGTGATTCCGGCGATGACGATGGAGGCCACCGCGATCATTGTCATACTGTCCATAACGACTCCTTGATAGGTAGGTTGTTTTAAAGTTCGGGCACCGGCTCAGCTTGTGGCTTGGGCTTGGGCACATGGGTGGCGGCGGCGATGTAAACCGCCGCCAGGATGCTGAAAATATAGGCCTGCACCATGCCCGTGAGCAGCCCCAGCAAGGTCATGACGATCGGAAAGATGAAAGGCGTGATGCTCAGCAGAATGCCGATGATCATCGCCCCGCTCATCATGTTGCCAAACAGGCGCACCGCCAGCGCCAGCGTGCGCGAGATTTCACTGATGATGTTGAACGGCAGCATGAAGACAGTCGGCTCCAGGTAAGTCTTGAGGTAGCCACCCAGGCCCTGGTCTTCAATGCCGAACAGCGGCACGGTCACCATCACGCACAAGGCAAGCGCGGCGGTGGTTGACAGCGAACCAGTCGGCGGCTCGTAGCCGGGAATCACGGTGCACAGGCTGGCCATGGCGACAAACAGAAACAGCGTGCCAAGAAAGCCGATGTATTGGCGTGGCTGGCTTAGTCCGACCTCTTCAATTTGCTTTTCGATGCCGGTCACGACGATCTCAAGCAGGTTCTGCCAGCGCGAGCGGGTGTGGTCGGTGGAAAGCCTGCGCGTGATCAGTTTGGCGCCGACAGCCAGCACGAGCATCAGTGCCCAGGTGTAAGCAATGGTGGCGTTGAGCTTGAAAAACCCGTATTGCCAAAAGATGATTTCATCGGGGCTAAGGTGCATGGCGGGCCTCCGGTAACTGGCGCGTCTGGTTTTCTTCAGGCTGGTGGGTCAGCCTTGTTGCGAGCTGGCGCACCATGACAAAACCGACCAGGCAGCTAAGCAAGCGCTGCCAGTCGCCGCCCGAGACAAAGTAAAAGCCGGTCATCGTCACGCCCATCCTCAGCAGCATACTGCCCAACACCCAAAGCGCAGGCTTAGTTTAGGCTGTCCAAAAATGCTTCAAAATAACCAATTTCTTTCCCCCAAGAAATGGCCCTACTTGCCCGAACAAGAAAACGTCGTTCTTCGTTTTATGATCTCTCGTATTGTTACTGGAACATCATCATGAGTGAAAAGTCAAAGCTGCACAAGAGTCGAGAGGTTTGGAAAAAAAAGCGATTGATCGTGCCACCAAAGTGCGTGCGATTCGTAAAGAAATCCGGCGACTAAAAAAAGAACGAGATAAATTTAAAGGGGAGGCCAAGGCAGCCAAAGCTGAATTGGCGAAACAAGGCAAGCAAGCAGTAGCGTGCATCCAAAACAAAGTGGATGTTGTTTTCCTTGTTTTGTGCTTGTTCCTCTCAGCACGAATCGGATTCCGTGCAATTGCAAGAGTGTTGGCCGTGCTTGCCCCCTACCTTGGTCTGCTGAAGACACCTTGTCCACAAACGGTCAGCAACTATGTATCCCGTCTATCCATCGCAAAAATGCAAACGTTCGTCCAATCCCTTGGCAACGCTGCTGGAGGTGCAATGCAAACGGTTTGGCTTATTGATATCAGCATAGGACTGGGCTCGGGGAAGATACTCAGCGTACTGGCATTGAATCTCAGGCACCATGAACAAAATGAGTATGCGCCAGGATTGGCGGATGTTCAGTGTGTCGCCACCGCTGTTGAGGAATCCTGGAATGGCGAAACGATTGCCGAATTTTTTACGCAAAGTATTTGCCAAAGTGGGATTTTTCCCGCTGCTTTCCTCAAAGACGGCGGAACCGATCTTGAAAAGGCCATCCGCTTGTTGAATGAACAAGGGACATCCCTTGAGTGCATCGACGATCTCTCCCATATGGTTGCCAATCTTTTCAAGCACGAATATGCAGAGGATCCGTTGTTTAACACCTTCATCACAGCCTGCGGCCAAGTGTCCAAGAAACTCAAACAGACGATCTTGGCATGCCTTGCACCTCCGAAGGTCTCGACCAAAGCCCGCTTTATGAACTTGCACCGTTTGGTCGAATGGGCGGACAAACTGCTCAAACATGCCGCAAAACCAGGCTGAAGACGCACCGATGTTAGCGAAATTAAGAGCAAGCTTGGATCAATTGCCCGAGTGTGAGCCGTTTATCAAACGATTCCTTCGCGATGCAAAGTCGATGCTGGCATGTCAAAAATCCTCAAACAAGAGGGGTTGAACCTTGCAACCTACGCGCAATGTCAGAAGTTGATTGAGGTCATGCCCGCATCCTCTTCGATACGAATCGGTTTTACTGATTGGGCAAAGTCACAGTTGGAAATTGCCAATAGGCTGGGGTTGAATCAAACGGGTTTGCCCATCAGCACCGATGTCCTTGAATCACTGTTTGGTGTAGGCAAGCGACTGGGAATGGGGCAAGTGAAGGATGCTGATCGAATCGCTTTTCACCTACCAGCACTGTGCGGAACATTGACGAAACAGGATGCGCAAGATGTTGTTGATATCACGGTTGCGAAACATAAAGAGGTGATCGGATGTGTAGATTCGTTGAGCAAACAACGTCGAGACGTATTACCAAATCCAGGAGTTTGGAAACCTTGGCGAACAATCCTGGACGACGCCACCTTGTCCTCATCCCGGATACTGAATCTTGGTCAGAACCTCCCGCCCAATCTATATCTGTAAGCGATTTGCCTGCCATCAGCGCAAAGTTTCCCAATGCACCGTTAAGCGATTTCGGTACATTTTGTTTTTCGTCGTTGAAGAAATTATTTGACGCACTTCCCCTCGGCGGCGGGTGGTTACAGGGGGCCAAAAGTTGGGGAAAAACTTAGGGTAAGTTTGGACGAATCAGGCTTAGTTGAAGCAAAACTCTTTCTAACCGTCCACCACAGGCCGCCGAAAAAAAACGCGCCGATCACCCCGCCTGCGATCCATGCCAGCATCAGGGCCAGTGCTTCATGCATCATCTTCCTGCGCCTCCCGTATGGCCTGGTCTTCCTTGCTGACCCAGTGCCAGGCATTCAGGCAGCCCAGTGTCAGACCGGCCATCAATAATGCCAGAGTCCAGGTGCGCCCACCGGGATAGTTGCGGTCAAGCCAGAGGCCCAGCGCAGCGCCCAGCAGGGTAGGCACCACGACCGCCCAGCCAACCACCCCCATCAACCCCAGACCAGACCACACGCCCGGCGTGGCGTTGCGCTGCGCCTTGAGCTTGCGCGCAGCCTTGGCTCCAACCTGCTCGGCCAGGCCCGCTTCCTTTTTTGAATTGTTTCCAGGCTCATCAATCATGTTGAAAGGTCGCAAAGCGACGCAAAAAACCACTCTCCAGTTTCGTCAGCACTGAGCGCACGTTTTGCTCATGCTCGTCCAGTGCCAAGAACTCTTGCGCCACCGCCTGGCGCAATTGACCGAGGTCCGCGCCGCCCATGGCCCGGCGCACCGAAACCAGCACGTCCGGACCGGTCTTGACCAGCACACCGCCATCGACGGCCACAAAAACCTCCCCGTCTGCCTGTGTCTCGTAGATCAGAATGCCTGGCTCAAGCGCCGCAACGCAATCGCGTCGGTGTGGCAGCAAGCCGAACGAGCCGGAATGGGTTTCCGAGACGATGCGCGACACGCCTGATTTTTCGGCAAACACCTTGAACGGCAGAAGAATCTTAAGGTTCATGGGTGTTGGCCGTCTTTGTTTGATTGGCCTTGACTTCATCGATCTTCCCGATCATGTAGAGCGCACTCTCCGGGATATCTTTGAACTCATCGCGCAGGATTCGTTCACAGCCAATCAGTGCATCTTCAAGGCTTACCAACTTGCCTTGCATACCGGTGAACTGCTCTGTCGTAAAAAAAGGCTGCGTCAAAAATCGCTCCAGACGGCGCGCGCGTCCCACCACGTTGCGGTCTTCCGGTGACAACTGCTCCAGGCCGAGCATGGCAATAATGTCCTTTAGTTGGGCATATTGGGCCAGCGTGCGCCGGATTTCCCGCGCCAACGCGTAATGCCGATCGCCCACTATGCCCGGCGTGGCCATCTTGGAACTCGACTGCAGTGGGTCAATCGCCGGATACAGCCCTTCACTGGCTCGCTTGCGCGAGAGCACGATGGATGCCGAGAGATGCGAGAACGTATGCACGGCCGCCGGATCGGTGAAATCATCCGCAGGCACATAAACCGCTTGAATCGAGGTGATCGCGCCGGTGTCAGTGTTGGCAATACGCTCCTCCAGACCTGACAATTCGGTCCCCATCGTGGGCTGGTAGCCCAACCGCGACGGCATCTGCCCCATCAGACCAGACACTTCCGAACCAGCCTGGATAAAACGGAAGATGTTGTCGATCATCAGCAGCACGTCGCGGTGTTCGTCATCCCGGAAATACTCTGCCATGGTCAGTGCAGCGTGTCCGACCCGGAAACGGCTGCCCGGCGGCTCGTTCATCTGGCCAAAGATCATCACCATATTGGGCAGTACACCGGCTGCCTTCATGTCGCGGTAGAGCTCTTCGCCTTCGCGACAGCGCTCGCCGATGCCGCAGAAAATACTGACACCCTCATGACGTCCCACCATGTTGTGGATCATTTCAGTCAGCAACACGGTCTTGCCCACACCGGCCCCACCAAAAAGCCCCGCTTTGCCTCCGCGCTCCAACGGCAACAGGACATCAATCACTTTGATGCCGGTCTCGAATATCTCGGATTGGGTCGAACGTCTGGCCAGCGGCGGCGGCGCCTGATGTACGGAGCGCCATTGCACATTGGTCGGTGCTGACTGGCGGTCTATCGCATTGCCAAACACGTCAAACATGCGTGAAAGAATTGCCTTGCCGACCGGCGCTCTGAGTGGCGCGCCCGTATCCAAAACGGGCATACCGCGTGCCAATCCCTGCGTCGGTGTCAATGCAATCGCGCGTACATGTTGTGCATCACGCTGCACCAGCACCTCAAGGACAATGCGCTCGTTATCGGCGTGCAGCACGGTGTGAATAGATGGCAAATTCCCGTCAAACCGCACGTCCACAACGCTGCCGCGCACAGCAACCACGCTACCCAGGTTCATACGCCCCAGACAACATCCTTGCCTGCCTGCGCGCTGGTTCTGAGTAAATCGATGAAGGGTGCAGCGCGATGACGCAACATGATGCTATCGCCTTCGACTTCAGTCATGCGTCCGGGATTCTCGCTACGCGCTACTTCGGCGGTCTCGTGGACTTTAATGGCTGCTTCCAGTGCCGCGATAGCCGCAGGAATTTGGGCCACGGTGATGATTCCCTGCGCTGAGGGCTCCTTTCCAACAATGTTGAGCATTTGCTCACCATTGAGCTGCAGCATGATGACATCAGCGGCTGCTTGGGACTTGAACTTGTAAATCATGATAGGCCCGTCGTTTATGGCTTATCTGTTTCGCCCAATTGGTGGAGCCTGTGATCCCCGGTGAAAGGAATACTCCTGCGCGACTCGATGATATGCCGAAGAAGTTAGCGTACTCCTGGCGATTCTTTCCGTTTGTACGGTAGCCAACATAGGCACACTTGCATTGTGCGTCAGCAATTCCCAATTTGGCGGATTTATACGCTGATGCTGGTTTTTCGACGCGAACAGGCCCAGGTTACGGCACTCTCTCGCCTTGGGTCCGCTGGAATATCCGTCGGGTACCCGCTCCATGTAGCGCAGCAGAATGCGACCCAATTCAGTTGACAAACATATTTGTACAAATACAATACGCCCATGAATGCAAATACAAACGAATGTTCGGTTGCGGTCATTGCAGGTTCTAAACCTGTGCTCGACGGTGGTCCGGTCGATGCGCAAATGGTTGCGCGTTTCGGCGAGGGTGAGAGTAACCTGTCCGCCAACCAAGAGCGCCTTCTCGCGTCCTGGATCGGAAGCAAGTTGAAACGTGGTTTTAACTTCAAGCTGGTGCTCGGTGGGGCGAGTAAGACATCGCGATCGGGTCGCCTGCGGCGGCTGTACGCATTGATCCACGCATTGCAACGCATGGGTGTTGCCGCAAAACGCATTTGGCCTGATATTGAATGGACGAAGCCCGCACGGATGGGCGCTTTGGAAGATATGCCTGCGGATACCGTTTGGCTGCGACTTGCCTACCGGCACACAGCGCACTGATGCGAGAAGCTATGTTGACACTGGCTTGTCCAAGTCTGGCATAGCGTTGCCTAATACGTTCCCGGCATGGACGTTTCTGGCAATGAAGCAACCGTGCTCATGAGTCTGCTGCAGCACTAACCGGACACTCTACCCAACCATGAAAATGATTTCCCTTTTGTTCAGCACCAACGGCACACACGAGTGGTTACTGGCCTGCCTGTCGGCAATCACCACCATCGCCGCGATCTATTTGGCGCGGCAGCTTGTGCTGCACCACCTCAATCGGGTTGCCTCCGCCACCGACACCTTGATTGATGATTTCTTCGTAGAGGTACTGTCATCCACACGCCTGCTGTTTGCTGGTGCCGTTGGGTTATATCTCGGGACGCATTTTTTGACGCTTCCTGAGAGCATGGGCCGATGGATTGATCGTTTGTTTGTGGCTGCTCTGATACTGCAAGCAGGGATTTGGACGAACCGGGCGATGGGATTTTGGCTGTTGCACCGGTTTGCACAGGGCGATTCGCAGGATTCTGGTGCACGCGCCATGACGCAATCCATGCTGTCTTTTTTGGGTCGGTTTGCTCTTTGGTCATTGGTTATCTTGCTGTTGCTGGACAACATGGGGCTCAATGTCACGGCGTTGGTTACAAGCTTGGGCATTGGCGGAATTGCAGTCGCGCTGGCCGTGCAAAACATCCTGGGCGACCTCTTTGCTTCGCTATCGATCTCAATTGACAAACCATTTGTGATCGGTGACTTCATCATAGTGGATGACCTGATGGGTACTGTGGAGCATGTCGGACTGAAGACGACCCGCATCCGAAGTCTCAGTGGAGAGCAAATTGTTTTTTCAAACAACGACTTGCTAAAGTGCCGTATTCGCAACTACCAGCGCATGCAAGAGCGCCGGGTTGTGTTCCCCATTGGTGTGACCTACAACACTTCAGCTCAGACCTTGGAGGAAATTCCCCGCCTAATCCGCAAGTCAATTGAATCCATGGCGAAGGTGCGGTTTGACAGAGCACACTTCAAGGCTTTCGGTCCTTCGTCACTGGACTTTGAAATTGTCTACTATGTGCTGGATCCAGACTATCAACTGTACATGGACATTCAGCAGACGATCAACACTCAGTTGGTGCGCGAGTTTGCGCAACATCAGATTGATTTTGCTTTCCCCACCCAGACGTTGCATTTTGCCACCCCAATGACGGTGACACAGAATGCAAAGGAGGGCTCAAAAGCCCTACCTGTAGACCGCGCGGTATCACCGGCATGATCGATGTGTCTGGAGCCACCCATTCCGTCATCACTCGCTTTGGACCGCCATTCGCGCTTGGCTGACGCATCGGTCGACTGAGTGCGGGCGCTGGTTCTGCTGATTGACCTGGGGCCACGCTCTGAAAAACGCTAGGATGCCACAACCGCGCCACGCGTTGGGTCATTTATTGCCAGCGTATAGTCATTCACATGCCATTTCAAAATCCCTCTTTACTGATCGGCGTGTCAGCCCGCATTTACTACCCCGCAGGTCCCGTGCTGGATTTGGGTGGTGTTTGGACCAAAACCTTACATTACCTGGAGCAGTCTGTCGGGCACTGGTTGATTGGTGGCGGCGCCTTGCCGGTGATGATTCCGGCGGTTGACGCACAAAGCGTTGTCAAGCGGGAGGAACTCCATTTGGGACACTATGCCGCAGCGCTGGACGCCTTGGTGTTGCAAGGCGGCAATGATGTTGCACCCCAGACCTACGGCCAAACCCCGCTAGACCCCGCCTGGGCCGGGGACGCCGTGCGCGACGCTTACGAGATGGCGCTGATCCGCGCCTTTGTACAGGCGGGCAAACCGGTGTTTGGCATTTGCCGTGGCCTGCAAATGCTCAATGTCGCTTTTGGCGGCACGCTGTGGCAAGACATCAAGACCCAGCAACCGCAGGCCTTGGAGCATGTCAAGGCCAACTTGTATGAGCACAACATCCACCCGATGGAGATTCTGCCCAACACCCACCTGGCCTCGCTGTACCCGGCGCTACGCCATGCGCACATCAACAGCATTCACCACCAGGGCATACGTGAGCTGGCACCGGGTTTTGTCGTAGAAGCCCGCTGCCCCGAGGACGGTATCATCGAAGCCATCCGCAAAGAAGGACCAGGCTTTGTCGCCGGTGTGCAGTGGCACCCCGAGTTTCGCCAGAACAATCACGCGGTCACGTTTGACGATACGCCCATGTTGAGGGACTTCCTGGCCTTTGCGCGTGCTCAAAAACTGACCCAAGCCACACCACAAAATGGAGACAGCCATGCAGTTTCGTAAATCAGACGCCTTGACATTCGGTATGGAGCTGGAGCTTCAGATTGTGAGCGCCAGCACCGGCACCCTGTCACCTGCAAGCCTGGGGTTCTGGGAGATTGTGAAAGAGCGTGCGAACGCGGAGCGTTTCTCTCTGGAGGCAACCCTTGCCACCATGGAGCTCAACACCTCGGTGCATACCGATGCTGATGCCATGACCAACGAAGCCATGGTGCTGATCCAGACGCTGTGCGACATCGCAGGACCCATGGGTCTACTGATTCGGGGGGGCGGCACCCAGCTCACCCAGTTTTGGAATGAGCGCATCATGGCACCCACCGAACGGGCACAGGAATTGTCCAGGCGCTTTGGTTTCCTGCCAAAGCGGTTCTCCACCTATGGAATGCATGTGCATATTGGCGCGGACAGCACGGACAGCGCCATCCGCCTGGGCAATGTGCTGCAAGCGCTAGGGCCGCTATTTATCGCCCTGTCGGCGGCATCGCCGTTTTTGCAAATGTCGGACACCGGGTTTTGCGCCTCACGCCCCTTGGAACCCTTGATCTACCCCCACGGTGGACCTATGCCCCGACTCAAGGACTGGCAGGCGTTCGAGGTTCTGGCGCAGGAGATTTTTTCCACCAAATTGGCCAACTCGCTCAAAGATATTTACTGGGATGTGCGGCCCAAGCCCGAGTTTGGCACCATTGAAGTACGCGTTTTTGACACGCCGCTGTCCGTGCACAAGGCCGTGGGGCTGGCGGCATTCACCCGCGCTTGCGCTGCGCTGGCGCAAAGCGGCATGCTGATATTGCCCACGACACCTGCACCGCCTACAGCAGAGCGCGTTAGCCGCTTTCTGGCCTGCCGCGATGGGTTGGACGCACAGCTTTTTGACCCGTTTACCCAACAATGGAGACCTGCGCGGGAATGGTTCAAAGCCCTGGTGGACGCCGTAGCCCAAGCCCCGGTCTGTGCGGCAGACCTGCGCCACATTCAGGCTTTGCGTTCCAAATGTCTGGACTCCCAAGACGCAACGGTCATGCGCCAGACTTGGGAGTCCGCACTTAACCAGGACGTTGATGTCCAAAGCCGTGACTCAGCGCAAGCCAAATACTCTCTGGAGCTCAGCAAACACCTGCTGGCTCCTGCACGTTACTCCTGAATTAATAGCTGCTTGCGCATATTGCACGAGGGCTGCAAGCCAAATATACCTACAAACCTCAAAAGGTCAACAAGTTGTTTTTTCCGCCGACATTCACCGCGTACATTACATTGAGGTACATACGGTCAATACACTCACACGGTCTAACACGGCGTGTTCGCGCAGCACTTCACAAACGCTAACCCGGACGGCTTGATCGGAGCCGCCGTACGGCCCTCGTCGGTCTGAGGTGGAGCCTTGTTAGTGGCGGGCATTTGGAAACAACAGCAGTCGTTACAACCTACACAATGTTGAACCGTTTTCTTATTTTTCTTGCATTCACGCTGGTGCTGACGGGTTGCACCGCCGTTGGTCCGTCTACCATTTCCGCCAGCCGACCTGCTTATAACCAGGCAGTACAACGTTCTAATGATCAGGAGTTGCTTCTCAATCTGGTGCGCGTCATATACCGCGACACCACTTACTTCACAACGGTAGAGCGCATCGCGGCTTCCTATGAGTTCAATCGCAGCGTCAGCGGCGGTATAAACGTACAAAGCGCTACCAATGCCGTGACCCGTGCGCTGAATATTGGTGACGCAACTTTATCGTTAAATGAACAGCCAACTGTGTTTTATGCTCCAGTGGAAGGGGAGAAGTTTGTCCGCCAAATGCTCACCCCTATGAACCCGAATCTCCTGCTCCTGTTAGTGAATTCTGGCTGGTCAGTAGACCGGGTATTCTCGCTGGCTGTCCAAGAGATGAACGGCTTACGCAATGCACCATCAGCAACCGGTCCAACCCCGATTCTGGAGCCGAATTTTCGGGATTTCAAGGAAACAGTCCGCCTAATGCGAATACTGCAAACACGCGGTGTGATGGAACTTGGAAGGCAATTGGGTAGCGAATTATTGGAAATTCGATTCGACGCTTCAGAAGATGATGCTGATTTGGTTGCTCGGGTCAAGTTTCTTCTTGGGCTTGACCAGCATCTCAATGCGTTTCCCATCGTTTCTGGCAACGAGAAGCAGCAGAATGATCGGATATTCATTTCGACCCGTGCATTGATGTCAACTCTAGGCTACCTTGCCCACGGCATAAGGGTACCGGTTGCAGATTTGGATGCCGGTCGGATTCAACGCACACGGCGCAGAGACGGTCATGATTTTGACTGGCAGGAACTTCTGGGTGGTGTGTTGTTGGTGCGCTCGTCATCGGAGGTGCCCAAAAACAGCAGTGTTTCGATTCAGTACCGGGGTTCATTTTTTACATTGCTGACAATGACCTCGATAGCAAATCAACCTTTGTTCTGCTCAACCAACTCATGGCACTGAATGCTACGCCGTCCAATGCTGCGGGATTGAACTTCACGTTCGGGCATTAAGCTGAGATGGATGTGCTAACAACGGACCATGAACATGCTGACCGATATTTTCTATCTATTCAAGGCAGACCTGCGCCACATTCAGGCTTTGCGTTCCTAATGCCTGGAGGCCCAAGACGCCACGGCCATGCGCCAGACTTGGGAGTCCGCACTCAATCAGGACTTAGACGCCCGAGGCCGTGACTCAGCGCAAGCCAGATATTCACTGGAACTCAGCAAACACCTGTTGGCCCCTGTGCATCACTCCTGAATTAATAGCTGTTTGCGCATATTACACGAGGTCTGCAAGCCAAATACACCTACAAACCTTCAAAAATATTTACAAGAGTGCCCCATCACCTTGCGTTTGCGTGCTTGGAGGAACAATAACGCTGGGTCAACAGCTTGTTTTTCCCGTCGGCCTTCACCGCGTACATCAAATCATCTGCAGTTTTTAGCATCGCGGAAAGAGGACCATTGGGAACATCAAACCACGCCACACCAACACTCACTCCAACCGGGGGGTATTGAGCCAGCGCGCGGTTCACCGCATCAAAAAGTTTGTGGGCGGCAAGGTCTGCCGCATCAAAGTCGATTTCCGGAAAAATGACTGCAAATTCATCGCCACCCATGCGCGCAACGATATCAGTGGTTCTGGTTGCACCCACCAGCGCCCTGGCTGTAGCCTGCAGCGCAGCATCCCCAATCGCGTGGCCCATGGTGTCATTGAGCCCCTTGAAATTGTCCAAATCCAAAAAAATAACCGTGAAATGACTGCCGTACCGCGTGGCACGATCAACCTCAGAACCAGCAGCAGCGACAAAAGAACGTCGATTTAATAGCCCCGTTAAAGCGTCGCGGGTGGCATGCTCGTGTTCACGCGCGTATTGCAGGCGTACTTGCAGAACCAGCACCACCACAAAGCCATAGTTCAAAAAGCGAATAAGCCCATTGAGCCAAGGGATCCAATGCGCGCTAAACTCCCGGGCGGTGTAAATATCGGCAACACTCCACATAACCGCAGCAAGGAACGCCATCGTGATGCCGGCCCATTTACCACCAATCCACGCCATGACGAGGACAGGCAACATGGCAAGCGATGCAAAGGCCAGTTCAGCGTCGGTCGCAGTCCGCAGACCGCCCAACAAAAAAATCACAATGATGCACAAGACATAGGCAAGCGCACGCCGCCACCCCACCCAAAACGGTGCAATCAGGAAATCGGATGGTATGGAGTGGAGCATGCTGTAGTGATAGATTTAACTGGAAGCTAACCCGCCGCTATCACTTCAACGTCATTGTCATAGACATCGAATCGCTTGTCGTACAGGGGAATGGTCGTGCCGTTGACCCGGTTGCTGACCAATTTAGCAAGATCAACATCAGCAATCACAATTTGCTCCATGTTAAGCACTCCTTCGGCAGCAATCCCATCACGCGCAAAGGAAAAGTCTGAAGGCGTAATAATCGCCGCTTGGCCAAAGTGCAGTCCAAGCCCCTCCACAGCGATGTTGCCAACGGTACCTGTCACCGCGACATACACCTGATTTTCGATCGCACGGGCATGGCAACAATACCGAACCCGCCAAAATCCCTGGCGATCATCTGTGCAAGACGGGACAAAAATAATGTCAGCCCCCATTTCACTGACTTTTCGTGCAAGTTCTGGAAACTCGATGTCGTAACAAATCAATATGGCGATACGACCAAAAGGCGTATCAAAAACCCGCAGGTTATGTCCTGGATCGCCCTTCCATTTCTCTTTTTCCCACCGGGTGAGGTGGATCTTGTCTTGAGTAAATACCTTTTTCCCGGGCGTAAACAAATACGCGGTGTTCATGAGCTTGCCATCCGTCATGGTCGGGTGACTTCCACCAATGATGTAAACGCCCCACTGTGCCGCCAATTCGGCAAAGAGGTCCCGATACCGCTGCGTAAACGCATCCATCTGACGCACCGCAGCCCCTAGGTTGCGGGTATCCATAAACGACAACAATTGGGTGGTGAAAATTTCAGGAAACATCACAAACTGTGGTTTGTAGTCTCCTGCTGCTTTCATCACGAAGCGAACCTGGCTCTCAAATCCGTCCCAATCTTCAATGGCACGCAACAGATACTGGACAGCGGCGATGCGGACAATGCCCTGGCTCGGTTTGAATACGGGCTGGTGGCTAACTTCACTTCTGTTCATGGTTTGGCAAGCTTGAAAATATTGGAGTCTCTCTGCAACGCCGTGGGCTGTGCAGGATCGTAATCGGGATTGACCCACGCGATCAACGAAGCGTTACCGTGTGATTCAATATCCTCGGGGATGTAGTCGGGCATGATCCCGCAGTAGTGAAATCCTTCCCGCAATTGAAAACTCAGTACCGGGTCCACCAAGTCGCCCCAGAGGATTTTTTTCACGTACAGCTCCACTGACATATCGTGGGCAACGGTGTGATAGCCCGGCAGCCGACCACAGGCAATGATGCGTCGCAGATTCAATTGTTTGCATAACTGGCGCCTACCCTCATAGAGCTCGTGCCCGATCCGTTTACCCCGTAGGCAAGGATCCACAAACACCTCGGCACCATACAGTGTGAACCCTGCGGGGTTGTGCGTCTTAAACGTTCCAGCAGCGGTGATTTGCTTCCAGGTGTGCTCGTCAGCCCACTCATCCCACAAAATAACCAACGCACTGGCGCAGCCCACAATAACACCATCGAGTTCGGCGACCAGTTGTCCTGCAGGAAAAATACCCAACTGAAGGGTCAATTGATCGCGTCGCCAGGGTGCTATATTGGGATAGACGCGCTCTTGCAGTGCCAACAAAGCATCCACATCGGACACCGTTGTTCCTCGCACTGATACATGGCCGACCGGTGTTCTGGATTTTTCGTGCATATTCAAGGACGCATCTTTGTTTGGTTCGTTTACATGCTGCAGGTCATCAAAATGGCCGCTTAAGATTCAATTTTTTGTGGCCGAAAAGAGCCGCACCCTATAGATTTATCCGGTAGCAAACCCGCCGCTACGACTTCAACTTCATTTTCATAGATATCGAATAGGCTTTGCGTTCCAAATACCTGGACGCCCAAGACGCCACGGTCATGCGCCAGACTTGGGAGTCCGCACCCAATCAGGACTTAGACGCCGGAGGCCGTGACTCAGCGCAAGCCAAATACTCTCTGGATCTCAGCAAACATCTGCTAGCTCCTGCACATTACTCCTGAATTAATAGCTTCTCCCGCTCATTCCATAAGGTCTACAGCCAAATTTTATTCCCATTTTGCACCCCCGGCACGTCCACATCCCATCAAAACGCCCCGCCAGGAGGCCAGGAGGCTTGCAGGAAGCTGGTATATGGCGTGTTTTTCAGGGCTAATCGGCTTGCTATGCTTATGGAACGTGCGGGGGCAGCTATTGAATCAGGAGAATGCATGTAGGGCTGTACCGAGGAAAAGAGGATTTTGGTCACAATCTTCCATTCGGACAGGTGGAGCGCCCGTGCGACGTTCATGTAGTCCTGCGGTACGCGCTGCACACCCACCGCCGTGTTGATGCATTTGCCGCAACTTTACGATGTCCGTTGGCGACCGATGCGTCAAGTCCAATTACTAAAACGCGCACCACGTTGATAATATTCCAATTCTTCCGAAGGACAAGGGTCCCACAAAAACCACGGAAGATGCACAGCTTCAAATCCAGGCCCCGCAACTCGCAATCCCGTAATCAGCTCAAAAGCATGGATTTTCTCGTCATAGAATTCTGTATTGAATAGGTGTAGCGTGGTATCTATCTCGGCCAAGTAAACATTTTCATGTACTTTTTCCTCCCAGAATCTCGACTCCCATTCGAGCACCGGGTACGTCCCCCCACGGTGTTGCGGATTTTTCATCTGGCTGTGATCAGGCAGTGTCAGCGCGCTACCAACCTTGAAAACCTTGAAATGTCGACTGATATCGAAAAGTCGCGATAAAAAGTTATCGGCAATGACCGTGTAGTGCAAATCGGGATCTGAATATAAAAATGGGCAACCTTCAAATAGTGCTCTGTATAGCTTTTTAACAAAAAAGTAATGCGGTCCGAAATTTTTTTCATAGAAGAAAATGGTTGCGATTTTTTGTTCCTGGAGGTAAGTATAGTAATCCAGCAAAGGCGGGTACGTGGAACAATTGTCGATCACATATATATTATTGAACCTGTTTTTTCTGAATGTATCGATGAAATTTTTCAAATAATACAACTGATTGTATGAATTTATCACCAATGGAATTGTGTTGCGCAGGGAAGTCTCGCGTACATTCATAAACAGTTCCTTGAGGAAAACCCCATTCCTATTGACATCAACAATCAGTCAATCAACCAGCAACAGGCAAGCGCGGGGATCATCACTGCTTCGTTTTCGACCGTGTAGCACGCGCCGGAACAAAGCTCGCGCATGGCATTCTTTTGAAACAAACCATAAGGGCGCAGTGTGCCCAATGGGAGTCGTTGCGCGTCAGTGTTGAAGTTGCTTACCACCAGCACCCGGTCGCGCACGTTGTGCATGTCCGTGCGCAAAAACACCAGCAGATGGGGATTGTCCACTGCCAGCAATTGGCGATTGTCGAAATCGGCAAAAGCGTTCAACTCTTTGCGCAAGGTGATCATTTTCTTGAGTTCATTAAAAATGCGCTGCTCCAGCGTGCCGCTCTGGTGGCGCAACTCTGCCTTGCTCCAATCAAAATAGGAGCGATTTACCCAGCGGTTGTCATCCCGTTTGGAAGGGTCTTTCAGGTACTCCAGGTTGTTGAGCGTGCCAATGGCATCGCCGTAATAAAACAAAGGGATACCGCCCAGGGAAAGGATCAGGCTGTGTAACATCACAATGGTTTTTATCGCTGCGTCGATGGGCGCAGGATCTTTGCTTGCCAGTGCCGTTTCAAGCCCGGCCAGTGAGGCCAGCGAGCCCGATATGCGCGCATCGCCGGTTTTGGGGTTCTCTCCAAAGGGCAGCCCCCGGGCGACTGATCCGGGAAATTTTCCAGTGAAGTAATCGAGCAGAAAGTGCCGGTGCTGCACCGGGTCATAACCTGCCAGACGCACGTCCTTGTCATCAAATCCCAGGCCGATGTCGTCGTGGCAGCGCACATAGTTGAGCCAGGTGGCGCGATCCAGCTTGACCGGCAAGTGTCTGATGCCTTGATTCAGCAGCACGGCGTTTTTGGTAGCCACTCCATCCCAGAGCAAGGACATGAAGGTGGCGTTGTAGGCAATCTCGCACTCCTTGGCGTTGATGGCATCTTCACCAAAATACTTGCCAACTTCACTCGGTGCCACGATGGCCTCAGCGATGAACAGCACACCCGGCGCGGTGACCTGGCAGCAGTCCTTCATCAACTGCAGCAGCAGATGCGCCTCACGCTCGTTCTGGCACGTGCTGCCGATTTTCTTCCACAAGAATGCCACCGCATCCAGGCGCAAAACATCGGCCCCCTTGTTGGCCCAGAACAAAATGATGTCAATCATCTCAACCAGCACCGCAGGGTTGCGGTAATTCAGGTCCCATTGGTAGTGATTGAAGACGGTCATGACCCACTTGCCCATGGCCTCATCCCAGGTGAAGTTTCCAGGCGCGGTGTCCGGGAACACTTCGGGCATGGTTTCCTCAAACGTGTCGGGCATATCCCGGTCGTCAAAAACGTAGTAGTAGTCCTGGTATTTCTTCTCCCCGCGTTGCGCCCGTTGCGCCCATTCGTGCTCGTTTGAGGTGTGGTTGACAACCACATCCAGCACCAGCAGCATGTCGCGCTTTTTGAGCGTCATGCCCAATGCCTCTACATCTTCCGTTGTGCCATAGCGGGCATCCACCTTGAAATAGTCCCTGACGGCGTAGCCACCATCCGCATGGTCGGGTGGGCAGTCCAGGATGGGCATGATGTGCACCATGTTGATGCCCAAATCCTGAAGGTAGGGCAGTTTTGCGCGCAGCCCTTTCAAGTCGCCGGCAAAACGGTCGCAATACAGCGCCATACCAACCCATTTCTGGCTCAAGAACCAGTTGTAATCCCGCTCCCTGGCCAAATCTGACTTGCGCAAATCGGGTACCCGCTCCATGTAGCGCAGCGCAAGTGTCTCCACCAGGCTGACCATTTGCGCCTTGAAGTCCAAACGATCACCATACAGCAAGCGAAACAGCGAATGGATGGAATAAAAATTGGCTCCAAGGCGGGTGTAAAAATGGCGCAGCCGAAAATCGCCGATCTCGGGCTTGATCTCCCGCAGAATGTCATTCAGCATTGCGTGTGACGCTTGTTCGTACATGCGTGGTCTCCCGGAGGTTTCAAACTTTGTTTAAACTTTGTGTGCGCAGCCATGCATCCATCTCGGGACGGTAATGTGCAACACCTTCCAGAATGCCCGCGCTGTAATTGCCGTTCATGCCAAGGTAACCACCTTGTGCCACATACAGTCTGCCTGGATTGGCGGCTACGGCCTGGCTTTTGACTTGCGGGTCGGCATTGGCCACCAGCACGGAAGGTATGCCGCTAAGCAGCACGTCCAGATCGTTGCCGCTGTCGCCCGCAAAAATGACATCACCCTCCTGATACCCGTTTTGTTGCATCAGGAAGTGGATGGCGTGCAGCTTGTTGGCACTAGCAGGCAAGACATCTAGCAGGCCCAACCCGGCGGGCACATCAATGCTCCAGATCAGATTTGCCTTGATTTGCGCGCTCTTCAGACAGGCATCCATCGCACCCATTAACTGGGCTGAATTTTCCTCCAGCGAGACGTGGTAGCTCAGCTTGTGGCGCTTCTGGCTTTGCGCGGGCTGTAAATGCAGGGCCGGAAACACCTTCAACAGGCGGTGCAGGTCCTCATGCGCCAGACCGCGCCAATCCGGGTTAATCTGCGCACTCCAGCTCTCATACGGATGCCAACCGGACGGCGTGGCCTGGTAGATGGTTGAACCGACATCGGCAATGATGGCGTCGGGAGTCGGCAGGCCAAATTCGCTGACTGCCTGCTCAATCAGCGCAAGATGCCTGCCACTCACATACGCCAGTGTCACATCCTCCCGATGCACCAATTGACTGAACAGTTCTAACGCACCGTCTGATTCTGGTTCGGCGCCGTTGGCAATCAAGGTGCGGTCCAGGTCGGTGCATACCAGCAGCTGCCTCATATGCTTACTGCCCCATGGTCATCGCTAATGAAATGGTAATGCTGCATGGCTTCCAGAATGCCCGCTGCGTGCTGCTGCTTTGAAAAGTAAATATTTTCAATGTTGGCCAGGTCAGACAACTCGGACAGATGGCGGTTATCCACCACAACCCCCAACGTGTTGCCGCGCAACATGTCTGCATCGGCACCGGTCACACCAGCTACCAATGCTTTTTCCAACGGGAAACCAAATTGTTCGGCACACCAGCGCAGGGCCAAGCCCTTGGAAGCCCGCACCGGGAGCACATCAAGAAACTGTCCAAACGAAAAAATCACGTTCACAGCCTGCTCATTGCGCAGCAAGAGTTGGCGTATCTCGCTGACATTCGCCACGGTAGGGTCGATGAAGTAACTCAGTTTCATGGAACTTTGACAGGCTTTTGGCTGAATCCTCAACCCTGGGAGGTCTTTGAGGAGGTCATATACCGCCGCACGGTTCCATTGGTGGTCAATGTGGCGCAACCAGACCACATCTTCCGTCAGGTTGGGCGCGTAATATATTTGTGTGCCTTGACCTGTGATGAGCACATCTGGCTGCGCAATGTGGTGACGTTTGAGTGTTGCTAACGCATCATCCAGGATACGACCGGTGGCGATTCCAAAGATGATGGATTTGCGGTACGTCTGCATGGTCTGCAAAAATTGCGCCAGAGATACGGGGTCACCAATAAGGTTCTCATCCAGACTGGTAAAAATAACCCGTTCACGAAACACGCCAACACGCCGCTGCAAATTCATCCGGTTCAGGGGTTCGGTTTTTTCAACCAGCGGACGAATCACCGACAGGTAACTTTCAACGTGTGCCGGCCACGAGTAGAAATGCCGAACTCCCTGAATGCCATTCTTGGAAAAACGCCGCCATGCCGCCTTGTCCGTCAGCGTCTGCAGTAGCACATCTGACATCGCCGCTCTGTCTAGTGGGTTGATCAGATGGCCGTTCTGGCAATTGCGAATGATGTCGGTCGGACCACCATCCTCGGTCGCCACAAGCGGCAGGCCGCAAGCTGCTGCTTCGATCAATGTCAGGCCGAATGGCTCGGTTAGCGCCGGGTTGACAAAAACACCTTGTAAAGCTGCTGCCAGCCGGTACAGCACCGCCACATCCTGCGGCTTGTGGTGTTTGGGATAGGCGACCTTGCCATACAGGTCGTATTTGTCGATGACCAGCAAAATCTCGTTGAGCACCTTTTTTGAAACCGATTCCATCTCCTGAATGTCGTCACGATTACCCGCTACGATGACCAGGTTGGCCACCTGCTGCAGGGCCGCAGACCCCGCATAAGATTCAATCAGGGCCACAATGTTCTTTTTGGGGTCAGGACGCGACAGCGCCAGGATCATTGGCTTGTGGGGTTGACTCAAAAACCGTTTGAGTTCACCGGCAACCGTGCTCTTTTTCTCGTCCCCCAAAGGCGGAAAAAACTGTGTCAAATCAGTGCCGGGCGGGATCACTCGCATGCGCTCTGGCTGGTAAAAATCGTACAGACCGTATTGCTGTTCAATCTCTTGCTGGGTACTGGTGATGACCCGCTCAGCGGTTCCCAGTGTGGTTTCTTCGGCCTCGATGCGACGTGTTATGTGGTACGTGGATTCGATCTCGCTACGCTTGACGCCGCTGGCCAGCAATTGCTGGCGTTTGTTCCGCCCCAAAGAGTGACCGGTATGCACCAGGGGAATGCCCAACTGGTGCGAGAGGCGAGACCCCACATAACCGGCATCGGCGTAGTGGCTATGAATCACATCCGGCATGCGCTCCTGGCGCTTGAGGTAGAGCAGTACGTTGTCGGAGAAATTCTCCAAAGAGTCCCACAGCAATTCCTTGCGCAGGTACTTTTCTTCGCCGCACGCAATGCGAACGATGTACGCTTTTTCAGAAAGCGGCTCAGACCATTCAGCATAATCGGCGCTGACTTGGCTGTCGACAACGCGCCGCGTCAGCAACACAACTTTTTCAACGTCGGCACGTTCACCCAGTGCGCGCGCAAGTTCCACCACGTACTTGGTTTGGCCACCCGTGTCGGCATCTCGACCAAGTTCGAGATCGTGTCCGCGAATCAGGCCATGGACGCTGATCAGGATGATATACAAAGGGGTTTTATTCAACGATGCCATCATGAATCCTATAAATAACTTTTGTCGCACAATCTTCCGGAGCCAATGAAAAATGCACAGATACGTCTACTTCTTGCGAGTTGAAAACCACCGATTGCATTGACTTTCCACCATCTTCAAATATGCCAAAGGTCCTACTTTTTTCGTATGCTTTTCCAAGCTCAAGCAAAGCCAGCTCAAAAGGAGTCCTTTGCTTACACTGCAGTCTCGGTGCCGTGCTGAGAAGATCAATCTGGATTACTTTTCCCATTTCTATGTAGTAGGTGGCCGCGTAGGGCTGTTTTGCAAAAAACAAGTCCGGCAATAACCACTTTCCACGTGAATTGCGAGGCCCTTTAACTGGCTTAGGAATCCGCTTCAGTTCTGGAATGGATGCCATTAGCGCCTGTTCAGATGATCCGAGCAATGACTCTGCGTTTGCACAAGTTGCGCCGCACCTTTGAGCGCTTACCGTCGTCGGGTACGCGACCATTAATAAAAACAGGCATGGGATCAAGCCGATCATGGATGTCTGCGCACTACAGCCGCATTCCCCTCATCTTCCGCCATTTTTTTAATTCGCAACAACTGGAGTTCTGCCAGTGACGGGTACAAGGGCGCACTGATGAGTCTGGAAATTCCACTGGCCAGCATGGCACTAGCCATCAAACTCAACACCAGCGCGTGCCCGTCCACCATCTCCATGACGATGATGAAGGCCGTCAGGGGGGCTTGCGTGACTGCTGCAAGAAAACCTGCCATACCCAAGGCGATCAAAGTCGGCGCATTGGCATAAGACGTGAGTTGTGCAATGTCGTTTCCCAATGCTCCGCCAATGGCTAGTGAGGGCGCAAAAACGCCTGCAGGAATACCCGCCCACGTGGAAAGCCAGGTTGCCACGAACTTCAACAGCACGTACAACGATGAAGTGTCGTTGCTGTTTTCCAGCATGGCGCGGTTATGCGCATAACCACTTCCATAGGTATCCCCATGACTGACCAAGCCCAGGATTGCGACGGCCAACCCGCAACCCGCAGCAAAAATGATCGGAAAGTTTCGGCGGGACTTGCTAAACCAGTCCGGTGAGTTACCAGACAGCGACACGATCAGCAAGCGCGAAAAGAGTCCACCAGCGACTCCGCAGCACATGGCCACCAACATCGCCGGAATAATCAGCGCTGTGCCAAAATTTTCCACGCGAATAATGCCGAAGTAACTTGCATTGCCATACGCGGACACGCCCATGAGTCCGGCCACCACAATCGCCACAATAACCAGACTGTAACTGCGCTGCTCGGTCTTTTTTGACAGTTCTTCAATGGCAAACATCACGCCACCCAGTGGCGTGTTGAATGCGGCGGCTATTCCTGCGGCTCCGCCAGCGATGAGCAGACTGTGGTCGGAAATGTGCGCACGCTTTGGCATCCAGTGTCTGGCATGGTGCATCACTCCAGCCGCAATCTGGACCGATGGCCCCTCTCTGCCTATGGATAGACCCGCCAGCAAGCCCCACGTCGTCAATAGAATCTTGGCGGCTGATAGTTTCACAGATACATACAGTTGCCGAACTCCGTCACTGGCTTGCGGCTCCAAAGCTGCCAAGACCTGGGGAATTCCAGACCCGGCAGCTCCAGGAGCGAATCGCAACGTCAGCCAGACAATGGCAGCAGTCGAGACAGGCATCCAAAGAAGCGGCCCCCACCAATAAGCCCTTTGGAATGTGAAGAACTGGGCCAGCGCGTGTTCTGCAAGCCAGGTAAACGCCACGACGGTCATACCCGTCAATGCCGCAAGGACGATGACTACACCGCGTCCAATCCACATGTGCCGGTCAGACAGTTCCCTTTTGAAAGCCGTCGGGACATGCGGATGGTGCTGGGGGTGGGAATGGGGGTGCATATTTGCGGCAACTGCAATTCAGAAAATTGTCATCGTCATGCATGATAATACATTGCAACAAATGTATCTACCACATTGCAGCAAATGTAATGGTGTATACCACCAAAGAACCGCAAGAAACGCATCAAAATAGTGCGCAACAAATACATTTGTTGCAATACAATCACATCCGTTGATCTCGAATTGTGAGAACGTGATTGACAAAGTGAGTTGAGTTGGAGCCCTTCGTGGCTCCTTTTTTTTCAACTGCATGAGGAGACAATCCAATGATCAGGATAGGACTTTTCGGATTTGGCAAGGCAGGTAGCGCCGTTGCGCAAATCCTGAGCACAGATCCGCGTTTTGCTTTGTGCTGGATTGCCAAGCGTACAGCCCATTCAAAAGTTCAGGTACTTGCAGACCGTGAAATTCCTGTTGTGGGATTTGAAGAAACCAACTTTTCAAATTGGCTTGACACACACCCGGTTGATGCAATCGTTGATTTTTCGGTGCCGCATTCGTTAATGGCGTATGGTGAAGAATTAAGACGCAGGGAAATGATGCTGGTCAGCGCCATCTCCGCATATACCGAGTTTCAGCTCGACTATGCGCGCAGCCTTGGCGCGTATACACGTATCATGTGCTCCCCCAACATTACTTTGGGGATCAACTTCCTGATCATGGCATCAAGGTTGCTCAGAAGCATTGCACCTTTCGCGGATGTTGAAATTCTGGAGCAGCACTTCAAGGAAAAGTCCGAAGTATCCGGCACTGCAAAAAAGATTGCACAAAGTCTGGAATTGGGGTCGGAGAAAATAACCTCATTGCGTCTCGGTGGAATTATTGGGCACCATGAAGTGATTTTTGGATTTCCCTATCAAACGGTGCGGCTGACCCATGACTCGATCAAACGGGAGGCGTTTGGCACGGGGGCTGCATTTGTGTTAGGTGAATTGGAAAAATGCGGCAACGGCTTTTATTCCTTTGAAGACTTGTTGACAAAAAAACTGCGGGAACAACTGTCCGTGCCGTAAGTAACCAACCGTTTTGCGCGGTGGTCGTGCTATTTGACATCTATCATCGGGGGGTCAAAATTTATTCATAGAAGCACCATGGATTCCGCAGCCCACTTGCCCGTTGAGTCAGTCACGCCAGCCAAGGTGCTTCGGCGTTTTCGCGTAGTGTTTAATGCCGTGCGCACCCATTTCCGTCAAATGGAAAAGCAAGCAGGCCTCGGTGGCGCTCAGGTGTGGGCATTGAGTGTTATCAAGGCCAATCCGGGCATTGGCATGGGTGGCATTGCATCCAGCATGGATATTCACCAATCCACGGCAAGTAATCTGGTCAAGACCTTGCTGGCTAGAGAGCTTATCAGTCTGGAAAAAGCACCAGATGATCGGCGCAATGTGTGCATCAAGATTCTGCCAGCCGGGTCACGTCTCTTGGAAAAGGTGCCAGGACCGTTTGAAGGGATACTTCCAGCAGCGTTGGGCCAATTGAGCGCAGAAACACTCCAGCGCATGGACGAAGACCTGGGGAAACTGATTGGACTGTTAAATGCCGACGAGTCTGCTCAGGAAACACCTCTGGCGCATCTTTGAATACCGAAAAAAACATAAGGCAACATGATGTTTGATTATTTAAGGCAACGTTTCCATTACCGCTTTGATCTCCAGCCAGATCAAGCCGAAACCTCGGAAATAGACCAGACTTTTCGTAGCGGAGTCGAATTTCACGGGACCAATCTTTGGGTGCTTATTTTTGCGATATTCATCGCCTCCATTGGATTGAACGTCAATTCAACGGCCGTGATCATTGGTGCCATGCTGATTTCTCCCTTGATGGGACCCATCATGGCCTTGGGTTATGGGGCGGGAATCAACGATTCAGCCTTGATGCGCGCGTCCCTTTATAACCTGGGATTAGCGGCTTTTCTCAGTTTGCTAACGTCTACAGCCTATTTTCTGATAACTCCGCTGTCCCTGGCCCATTCGGAGCTTTTGGCACGCACCACACCGTCGATCTGGGACGTACTGATTGCATTTTTCGGTGGTTTGGCAGGAGTCATTGGAGCCACACGACGCATCAAGTCCAATCTGGTTCCTGGTGTGGCAATTGCCACGGCCCTCATGCCGCCACTGTGCACTGCGGGTTATGGGTTAGCCGTAGGTAATTGGCACTACTTTCTGGGTGCGTTCTATCTATTTGCCATCAATTGCGTGTTTATTGCCATTGCCACGCTCATGATGGTAAAGCGAATGCACCTGCCCAGCGTCAAGCTACTGGGAGAACGCTCACTGATCAAGCACCGGACGGTGATTGCTATTGTTGTTTTATTGACCTTGATACCCAGCTTTTTCCTGGCAATCAACCTGGTACAAAAAGAAGTATTTGACGTAAACAGCAGTCGATATATACAAGAAGTAATCCGCGTTAATCCCAATGTGCTGATACTCTCACAAAGCACAGACTACCAATCCAGGCAGATACGGGTGACTCTGGCGGGTGACAGGTTAGCGGATGCCACGATCAAAAGCATGGAAAAACAACTGCCTGAATACGGCATTGGCGATGCTGCGTTGGTATTGGAGCAGTCGGGGCAGGTTATGCCCGACATCAATGCGGTCAAAAAGGACATTCTGCAAGACTTCATGAAATCAAACCGGACAGAAATTGTTGAGCGCGAGGAGCGCATTGTTTCACTTCAAAAGGAATTGGAAGAAATTCGCAAGACGGCAGCCAGACAACTGCCGCTGCGTGATATTTACGCAGAAATCAGCGCACAATTTCCGCAGGCCTTACAAGTTAGCGTGACATCAGGATATCGCGCAACCGAAGGCCCTCAAGACGCATTAAATAATAAGTCCATGCTGGAACGACCGCTATTGCTTGTGCAATTAAAACTCTTGACTCCATTGATTCCTGCCGAAATTCAGCGCCTGCGTCTTGGTTTGCGTACGCGTGCTGGTCTGGAAAATATAGATGACGTTCAATTGGAGGTGAGCGTCGCACCGGTTGAAAAAAGCAAGGTAAAAGTGTCGAAACGTAAATGACAATGTGCAGGATGCATCATGAGGATGCGCGCGCATCACATAGAATGCACCACGGGTGTACGCGCTGCCTATTGCGGCGTGACAGGTTTGTGCGTTGGTCGGGCCGCCGCGCGGAGTAACTTTGCCCATGCACCCACTAGAAATTATGCGTCCGCTAGTCTTATCAAACACTTTCAACAAGTTCTTTGGCTCCGAAAAGTCGGGCGGGATTCTGCTGGTCATTTGCACCGCAATCTCACTCGTGATTGCGAATTCTTCTCTAGGCGGCAGTTACTTGAGTTTCTGGCAACAAGACGTTGCAGGGCTGACTATCGAGCATTGGGTAAATGATGCACTGATGGCGGTCTTTTTCTTGCTCATTGGCTTGGAACTCGAACGCGAACTTTATAACGGGGAGTTATCAAGCTTCAAAAACGCTCTTCTTCCAATTTTTGCGGCTATCGGAGGAATGGTCGCACCTGCGCTGATTCATTATTCGCTGAATGCGGGAACGCCAACGCAAGACGGAATCGGGATACCGATGGCAACTGACATCGCGTTTGCTCTTGGTGTATTGGCCATACTCGGAAACCGTGTTCCCGCGTCCCTGAAAGTTCTTATTGTGGCATTTGCCGTCATCGACGATCTGGGTGCGATAGTGATTATTGCCACCTTCTACACAGCCAAATTTTCAATCTGGTACCTGGTTGCCGCTGCAGCAGTTTGGGCCATGTTGCTTGGGTTGAACCGTTTGCGCATCATGTCCCTTATTCCATACCTCGCTGGCGGTGCATTGATGTGGTTTTTCATGTTCAAGTCTGGCGTTCATGCAACCATCTCGGGCGTCATGCTGGCGTTTGCAATTCCATTCTCCGCCAAGACTGACGACGAGCAGTCGCCGTCGCACAAACTGGAACACTTCCTGCACAAACCTGTTGCGTTTATCGTCTTGCCGATTTTCGCACTGGCAAACACGGGCGTTATCTTCGGCGCGGACTGGATACAAAACATGGCCAGCATGAACAATGTCGGCATCGCTGCCGGATTGATTGTAGGCAAACCATTGGGTGTAACGGTTCTATGTGCCGTGGCCGTTGCAATCGGCCTATGTCGCTTACCGGCTGATTTGAATTGGCGTCATATCATTGGCGCGGGTATCCTTGGGGGTATCGGATTTACGATGTCCATCTTCATCACCAATCTCGCCTTTGTCGGACATGCAGAGACAATAAATGCCGCAAAGATTGCAATTCTCCTCGCGTCGGCAACAGCAGGAACACTCGGCTTCCTATGGCTCAGGATTTTTGCTTCCCCAGAAAATAGGTAGTCAGGAAGCCACACTGGTAGCCGCATGCATGGGTTATCTGGCTGGAGCAACCGTTTGCCCGTTTCCCACTCCGTCCGAGAATCGGCAATGTAGTCGATGGAATGGATCAAATCGGGCTGCAGACCGCGTGGAATGTGCGGGTACAGCTATCAATTTATTACGCCCCCTACGCCGCCTTCTCGACAGCGCCAGCCGGTTCATTAAACATCGCACTTTCAGGGTCCCTTTTTGGCCCTGAAATCTGCACTCCGTTCGTTGTAGCACGGCTGCGGCCATGGGGCGGATGTAATACTTTAGCCCATGAGATGGATTTGGCTGCTTTTGTTGCTTTGGGCTTGGGTATGTGCCGTGCATGGGCAGGATCTCGCGCTGGGCGCGCCGCAGGCGTTTGAACTCACCATTGATGCTCCCCACGAGGTTCGTGCCGATTTGGAGCGCCACCTTGCGCTGCAGCGCTACCGCGCACTGCCGGACCTGAGCGACAGCGAACTGGATCGCCTCATGGCCCAGGCCACCCAAGATAGCCGCGACCTGGTTGCTACCCTGGGGTATTTTGCACCCGACATCACACTGGAGCGTGGCCCCAATCTACCCAGCGGTACCCGGTCCCTGACCCTGCACGTTGCTCTGGGGCTGCCTACAGTCATTACCAACCTGAACATTGTATTTACCGGGCCGATCCTGCAAGACCCGGGTGCCCAGGAGCACATGGCGCACATTCAGGGCAACTGGCCCTTGCGTGCGGGCATGCGTTTTTCGCAGGGTGCCTGGGCCGCTGCCAAACAGCAAGTGCTGCGCCAACTCACCACCTGGGGATACCCCACTGGGCGCCTTGCAGAGTCCACGGCCGATATAGACCCGCTCCAACACAGCGCCCGGCTTGGCGTGGTGCTGGAGTCCGGCCCGCCACACTACCTGGGTGGTTTGGTCGTTAGCGGGCTGGAACGTTATGACACGGAGCTGGTCACCCGGCTGGCCCGGTTGCGCCCAGGTACCCGCTACGTGCAGACCGAACTGGTGGCAGCGCAGCAGCGCCTGGCAGACAGTGGTTTTTTTGATTCGGCCTATGTGTGGCTGAACACTGCAGGCGACCCCGCTGCAGCCCCGGTTATGGTGGAACTGGGCGAAGCCAAGCTTAAAAAACTGGTGTTGGCTGCCGGTGTGAGTACCGATGCCGGTCCGCGCCTGAGCCTGGAACACACCCACCACAAAGTCCCCGGCATTGGCTGGCGCGCCGTCTCCAGGATCGCGGTGGACCGCGAAACCCGCAGCATCGGCACAGAGCTGACCGGACGCCCCGACGAAGACAACTGGCGCTGGGTGACCTCGGGCGAGTTGCAAAACCAGGAAACCGGTAGCGCCGATGTCACCAGCCAGCGCCTGCGCCTGGGCCGCAGGCAGCAGGAAGACCGGATGGACCGCTCCATCTACACCCAATACGACCGGGCCAACACCACCAGCCGGGATGGCATATTGCCGGTGATCACCCAGTCGCTGAGCGCCAACTATGCATTTACCCTGCGCAACTTCGACAGCACTCCGTTCCCATCGCGGGGCTGGGGGCTTGGTCTGGAAGTCGGTGGTGGCGCAACGCTGGGTGCCCAGACCGAGCCGTATGGGCGGGTGCTGACGCGCGGGCTGCTGTACGTGCCGCTACAAACCGGGCGCATTGCAACGCGGGCTGAAGTGGGCGCCGTGCTGGCCAAAGAGGGCATTGCACTGCCCAGTACCCAGTTGTTTTTGACCGGTGGTGACACCAGTGTGCGCGGCTACACCTACCACGACATTGGTGTGCTGCGGGCCAACGGAGAAGTCTCCCCTGGGCGTTACATGGCCAGCGGTAGTGTGGAGTGGCAGCGCCCGATCACGGTCAAGGGCGCACCCGGCAACTGGGAAAGTGCACTGTTTGTCGACGCGGGTGCTGTAGGAGACGAACCCGCTGAGTTGCGGCCCAAGTTTGGCGTAGGTGCCGGTGTGCGCTGGAAAAGCCCCATCGGCCCGCTGCAAATTGACCTGGCCTATGGCGTAGAAGTCAAAAACCTGCGCCTGCACATGAACGTGGGGTTCAGCTTTTGAAAAAGTGGCTCAAGGTGACTCTGCTCGGGCTGCTGGCCCTGCTGCTGCTTGTGGTGGGCCTGGTCGGGGGCGTGTGGGTCTGGGGCGGCTCCAGTACGTCGCTGGCCGCCGGCCTAGCGCACGTGGCGCGTTATCTACCGGCAGGGCAAAGCCTGCACGTAGAAGCGGTGAGTGGCTCGTTGCGCGAAGGCGGGCAGATCGGCAACCTGCGCTGGAGCCGGGGCGCGCTGCAGGTGCAAGCACGCGATATTCGCCTGGGCTGGAGCCTGCGCCCCCTGTGGGACGGTGAACTGCAGCTGGGGCAACTGAACATTCGCGAACTGCGCATAGAAGACGGCGGCCCGCCCGAAGCACCGGCCGACAAAGAACCCTTTGGCGACCTGCGCCTGCCGCTCAAACTGAGCGTGGCCTTTGCGGTGGACCGTGTGGTGTGGGTCGGCCCCCCTGCGCTGGAGGCGACGGGGTTGACCGGAAGCTATCGGTTTGATAGCGCATCTCACATACTGGACGTGCGCAAAGTGCAAATTGCGTCCGGAATTTACCAGCTCAAAGCCAGTCTGCAGGCCCAGGCCCCCATGGCGCTGGCGGCGCAACTGGAGGGCACGGTCACAGCCCCTATTCCGTCCAGTAAACAAACCATGACAGTTGCAGCCAACGCCACGCTGGCGGGGCCACTGGCGGGCCAGGACGACAGGCTGCAACTCACCGCCGACTTGCGCCCACAGTCTGGTGGCGTTGCGGATGGTGCCTTGCGGGCCACGCTTGCCGCCGAGCTGGCACCCTGGAAGGTGCAGCCCCTGGCCCGTGTAGCGGCTAAGTGGCAGGCGCTGAACCTGGCTGCCCTGTGGCCCCAGGCGCCGCAAACCCAACTGGCGGGGGATGCCCATGTCACTCCGTCGGGTGCGCTCTGGCAAGCGGGGGTGCAATTGCGCAACACCGGCAGTGGCCCGTGGGACTCGCACCGGCTACCGCTGGAGCGGCTGGAGGCGCAACTCACCTATAGGGAGGGCCAATGGGCACTGCAATCCCTGCAAGCCCGTGGTGCAGGCGGGCAACTGCAGGCCAGTGGCAGGGCCAGCGGGTTGGGGCAGGTTGGCCAGGCCGCACCAGCCTGGCAGGTGACTGCTTCGGCGCACGGCATCAATCCGCACAAGGTGCTGTCCCGACTCGACGCTGTGTTACTGGACGGCCATCTCGCCGCACAGCAAACCCCCGGCGGAATCCGGTTTGACACCCAGCTGCAAAGCACGGGCGACCAAGGTGCCGTGCTGGAGTCCCTGGCGTTGCGCGGCTTGAAACTGCAAGTCGTGCAGGCCCAAGGCACGTGGCGCGACCCCGCCTTGCAACTGGACAAATTGCTGGTGCAAACCTCGGATGCCAGGCTGCAGGGCACGGTCGCGCTGGACACCTTGAACGGGTCTGTCACAGGCCGCCTGGCACTCACCGTGCCCGGCGGACAGGCATTGGTGGACGGCAGCCTGGCCAGTGACCGGGGCGCGGGCACGCTGACCGCTACCGTCACGGACGCCGCGCGTACCACACAGTGGCTGGACCGCTTGACGGGCGCACCGGAGCGCCCCTTGGCTGAAGCGCGTCCTGGCAGTGCCGAGTTGCGTGCAAACTGGGCTGGCGGCTGGCAGACGCAGGGCCAAAACCCCGGCGTGGCCTTGACCCTCCATGCCAAAGTGGCGCAAGACCCGCACCGCCTGACCCTGGACGCCACCGGGCAGGGCGGGCGTGTGGGTGATACCAGCCTGTGGCAGGGCACGTTGGGCACGGCCAACCTGCAGATGCAAAGCCTCTCCAAGCCCGGCATCTGGAACCTGTATCTCAACGACACAGTGGGTATCAAGCTGCGACAAGATGCACGTGGGCAGGCGCTGGAGGTGATGGCCGGGGCCGCCCGATTGACGGGACCTGCGCCGGGCACTGCACAGGTGCAGTGGCAGGCGGCCCGCTGGGCTCAGGCCAGCACTGCACCGGCCACGCCCGCCCGGTGGCAAAGCCAGGGCACGCTGCAGGACTTGCCCTTGGGCTGGCTGGAGCTACTGGGACAAACCCAAATCGCCAATCTGGGTCTTAAGGGCGACTTGGTGTTTGGCGGCCAGTGGGACGCCACCGGTGATAACACCTTAAAAATGCGCGCCACTTTGCAGCGCACCCGGGGCGACCTGCAACTGCAGGCCGACGACGGGCGCAATGGCCCCATCCCAGTGGGCCTGCGTGACGCAAGTCTGGTGGTGGCGGTGGACCACGACCGCGTCAACGCCACCCTGTTGTGGGACAGTGAACGCGGCGGAACGGCACAAGCCAACTTTGCAACCCGGATCTTGCGCAGCAACGGTGCCTGGAGCTGGCCCGCAGACGCCCCCTTGTCCGGCAGCCTGAACGCCAAACTGCCCCCGGTGGGGGCCTGGTCGGTACTGGCACCGCCGGGCTGGCGCATGCGTGGCACGCTGGATGCCAACGCCACCCTGTCCGGCACCGTGGCCTCCCCCCGATGGCGCGGCAAGCTCCAGGCGCAAGACCTGGCGGTGCGCTCGGTGGTGGACGGTATCGACTTCAGCCAAGGCACTCTGCGCGCCAGTCTGGACGGGCAGCGCCTGGAGATTGAGGAGTTCAAGCTTTATGGTGCCGCAGGCCCCAGCAGCGGGCAGCTTGCCGTCAAAGGCGCAGTGACCTGGTTGCCCGCCAACACCCCCGCCACCAGCGCGGCTGCCCGGCTGCACATGGAGCTGGTGGGTACGGCACAAGGCTTGCGCGTGAGTGCGCGGGACGACCGGCGACTGGTGGTGTCGGGTGAGGTATCGGCCCAGCTCAGCGACGCCCGCCTGCGCATTGCCGGTACGCTGCGGGCGGACCAAGCCTTGTTTATCCTGCCCGAGGACTCCGCACCGCACCTGGGCGACGATGTGCGTGTGCGCCGCCCCATCCCGCACAGTCCGACGCAACCCGCGTCCGAGGCGTCTGCCGTGCGCGTGGTGCCCGATGTGGCCCTCAGCCTGGACCTGGGTGACAACTTTGAGGTGCGTGGGCGCGGGGTCGCCACCCGCTTGGCGGGCACCCTGGAGCTGCGCAGCAATGCCCAAACCCGGCATGGTCCGCGCCTCACCGGCCAGCTGCGCACCGTGCGCGGCACCTACAAAGCCTATGGACAGGAGTTGGATGTGGAATACGGCGTGCTGCGTTTTACCGGCCCCTTTGACAACCCCGCGCTCGACGTGCTGGCCATCCGGCCCAACCTGAGCCAGCGCGTGGGTGTGCAAATCAGCGGCACGGCGCTGGCCCCGGTGGTGCGGCTCTACGCCGAGCCGGACCTGCCCGACACGGAAAAGCTGGCCTGGCTGGTACTGGGCCGCTCGGCGGCCGACGGCGGCGCCGAAGCGGCCATGCTCCAGCAGGCCGCCATGGCGCTCCTGGGTGGAAGTGGCCCGGGTTTGACCAGTGGCCTGGCCGAATCGCTGGGACTGAGCCAGCTGTCCGTGCGCAGCGCTACCACGGTGGGCGATGGCGAGACCGGCGGTGCCACCGTTACCCTGGGCAAACGGGTGTCACGCGAGTTTTATATTGCCTATGAGAGCAGCATGACCGGCGCTATGGGCACGCTTTCCATCTTCTACGACCTGTCCCGCCGCCTCTCCCTGCGCGCCCAAGGCGGTGAGCAAAGCGCGGTTGATCTGGTATTTACCCTGCGCTACGATTGAGGGTCGAATAACCAAGGGTCAAATAGTTCCTTTGCGCATGTCTAGCGTGCGGAAGTGGCTATCAAAAAAACACAACAGACGCCGGAGCGCGAGCTGAAACTGGCGCGTCAGCGCCTAAAGGAAATGCAAAATGCCTGATCTGAAATTCAACCCTGTTCCCCACGACCATAAGAAGTTTCTTGCCAACGCCCAGATGCGTAGCGGTTTTAGCAAAGCCTACGATGCCTTGGAACTGGAGTACCAACTCGCCAACCAGATGCTACAGGCCAGAGCACGTGCCGGTCTCACGCAAGATGCCGTCGCCGAACGCATGGGCACCACAAAAAGTGCCATTTCGCGCCTTGAGTCTACCGGCAAGCACGCACCCTCACTCGCTACGCTCAAGCGCTATGCAGAGGCTGTCGGCTGTGATCTTCAAGTCAAGCTGGTGCCCCATAGGGCCGCATGACGCCAGCCCTCGTAAAATGTGCGGGTACAGCTATCAATTTTACACTGATCACCGTTTTTTCCACGACTACTCTGCCACGAATATTCTGATTACCATTGGCGCATGGCATTTGACATCGACATCGGCTTTTGCTCCAGCGCGGGCACCAAAGATAGCAACGAGGACTTCTGCGGCGCCATGCTGCCCGAACCCGGTCGCGAGAGCATGGGAGCCATCGCGGCGGTGGCCGACGGCGTAAGCCGTGGCGGCATGGGCAAGGAGGCGGCACAGACTACCGTGATAAGCCTGCTGCGCGACTACTACGGCACCCCCGAGACCTGGGACACGACGGTGGCGCTGGACCGCATCATCTCCAGCCAGAACGCCTGGCTATGCGGCATCAACCGCCGCCGCCAGCCCGCCATGGGCATGACCACGCTGACGGCCCTGGTGCTGCGCGGCCAGTCCTATGCCCTGGCCCACGTGGGCGATTCGCGCGCCTACCTGTTGCGTGACGGCCAATTGCAGTGCATGACGCACGACCACGTGGTCAACCACCCCGATTTTCACCACCAGCTGGTGCGGGCCGTGGGCGTGGAAGACCGCGTGGCGGTGGACTATGTACAGGGCGATCTGTTGGTGGGCGATGTATTCGTGCTGCTCACCGACGGCGTGCACGGCGTGCTGTCCGACCGCAAGCTACGGGCAATGGTTCAACACATGGTCCAGCAAAGTGACAGCGCCCAGTCCGCCAGCCAGGCACTCATGGATGCAGCGCTCAAGTCCGGTAGCCTGGACAACGTGACCGCCCTGGTGGTGCGCGTGCGGGGGCTGCTCGACTCCCTCTTGCAGGACGAAAACCACGCTGCCAACCGCTTGCCCACTCCACCCCGCCTGAAGACAGGCGATGTACTCGATGGCTTGGTGGTGACGGCCCCGGTGGCGGACAACGGCATCAATGTCCTGTACCAGGTACAGGTACAGGCCCAGGCACTTGCAGCCGCCTCGTCTGAATCGGATATGCAGCGCCACTACGTCCTCAAAACCCTACACCCGGCACGCGCCCACGACCGTGAAGAACTGGCCATGCTGGCCCACGAGGCCTGGTTGGCCAAACGCATGCAATCCTCGCGCGCAGCCGACCACCTGGTCAACATCCATGACCGCAATCCAGGCGACGGCGGCAGCCGGGAGCGCTCGGCTTTTTACCTGCTGTACGACTGGCACAGTGGGGAGACGCTGCAGCAGATGCTGGAGCGCCAGCCGCGCCTAGCCGTGCCGCAGGTGCTGGCAGCAGGACAGCAAGCACTCAAGGCACTGGGCCGCCTGCATCGCCAGGGCGTGATTCACCGCGACATCAAACCCGCCAATCTGCACCAGGGTGAAGATGGCGTACTGCGCCTGCTGGACCTGGGCGTGGCCCTGAGCGGGCGCGAACCCGAGTCCATGCGCAAACTGCACGCCGGAACCCCCAGTTTTGTCAACCCCGAGCAGTGGGGGTTTCAGGCTCACTCCAGTATGCAAGGCAGCACCGCCGCGACCGAGGAGTTGCCCGATGCCCAAAGCGACCTGTTCGCATTGGGCGTCACGCTGTACCAGTTGCTAACCGGAAAACTGCCTTATGGCCAGGTTCTGCCCTACCAGGTGGGGCGCTACTACCGCGACCCCACGCCGCCCAGCCGCCACAACCCCGAAATTCCGATCTGGCTGAACCATGTGGTACAAAAAGCCGTGGCCCGCGACAAGCGCCTGCGCTTTGAAACCGCCGAAGAATTCCTGCTGGCCCTGGAGCGCGGCGCCTCACGCCCCCTGAACGCACCCGCTGGCACGCCGCTCATGCAACGCGACCCCACCGCCGCCTGGAAACTGGCGCTGGGCCTGAGCCTGATCTTTAACGTGCTACTGGTGATCTGGCTCTTGTTCCTGCCAAAATAGGCCGCCAGCGCTTGTGGGGTGTGCGGGAACAGCTATTATTTTTGAAACGACACTAACGACACTAACGACACTAGCACCCTTCCATGGTTGACTGTGCCAGTCCCCCCATCACATACTGCGGGCGCGCCCGCCTTTTTCGGCCCAGGTGCGCGTCCAGCGCACCTGCATCTGGCGCATGATGGCCAGCATCAGCAGCGAGAACAGCGCAATCACCACAAAACCCCATAAAAAACTGCCGAAATGTTGCTTGACCTGTCCCATCATCGCAGGTACCGTGCCACCTCCCAATGCGCCAATTTCACCAATCATGGAACCGGCAACAGCCGTCGAGGTGGGCCAGCGTAGCGGCACCAACTGGAACAAGGCACCATTGCCAGCCCCCAGCGCCGCAAAGCACAAGATGAGCAGCAGGGTGGTCAGCACCAGCGAACCCGACGACAACCCCACGCCGACTAACGCAAACGCCACCACCACCAGCACCACGGTCAAGGTGTTGACACCGCCCCAGTGATCGGAAATCCAGCCTCCCGCCACGCGCACCAGGGCGCCCATCAGCGCTGCCAGCATGGTCAGTTGCCCGGCTTGCACCTTGCTCACGCCGAACTGGTCGTAGTAGTAGGTGGGTAAGAAGGTGACGATACCAATGAACCCGCCAAAGGTCACCACATAAATCAGGCTGAACACCCAGCCGTCCCCCTCCCGCAAACAAGCCAGATGCTCCTTCATGCTGGCGTGTTCGTCGCGGTCTGGCGGCTCCTTGGCCAGCAGCAGAACCACGGCCATGGGCAGCAGGGATGCAACGGCCGCAATGCCGTAAACCGCCTGCCAGCCGTACGCCTGTGCCAGCGGCGGCGCCAGCAGCGCCGCCAACGCTGTGCCGGAGTTACCCGCTCCGACAAGCCCCATGGCCAGTCCCTTGTATTTCGGGGGATACCAGCCGGAACCCAAGGACATGGCCACGCCAAAACTGGCTCCGGCCACGCCCAGAAGCAGTGCCATTTTCAGCAAATCGTCGTAGGAATGCACAAAAAAGTAACCAAATGCCATGGTGAAGGTGATCAGACACAGTTCCACCAGGGTCGCGGTCTTGCGCCCCACGTACTGCGCCAGCAGGCCCAGTGGAAAGCGCATGATGGCCCCTGCCACGATGGGGATGGACAACAGCATGCCCTTTTGCGCAGCGCTCAGATGAAACTGCTCGCTGATAAAAGGTGCCATGGCGCCATTCATCACCCAGATGACAAATGAGAACATCAGGTAAAAGAACGCAGCAAACAAGGTGGGCGTGTGCCCGCTTTTCAAAAAATCACGAAATCCGGCCATGACCATGAATATCCTCTGGAAGTTATTGGCGTGTTAAATACGGACATGTCAACACGTAAACATGTTTGGGATCGCCTGCACGCGGTGCAGGTCAGGCCGCCTTCTCCACATGCCCCTGGCGCGTGTACAGGAAGTCAATGACCGCCTTGCGGTAGCCCAGGTAATCCAGGTTATCGGCCAGATCAACGCGCGACCGGGGGCGCGGCAGGTCAACGCTGAGTACTTCGCCGATGGTGGCCGCCGGGCCGTTGGTCAGCATCACGATCTTGTCGGACAGCAGCACGGCTTCGTCCACATCGTGCGTGACCATGACCACCGTGCTGTGGGTGCGCGCAACGATTTCCAGCAGCTCGTCTTGCAGCTTGGCACGCGTCAAGGCATCCAGCGCGCCGAAGGGTTCGTCCATCAGCAACACCTTGGGCTCCATCGCCAGGGCACGCGCAATGCCCACGCGCTGCTTCATGCCGCCCGATATTTCGCCGGGACGCTTGTGCGCCGCCGCCGTTAATCCGACCAGCGTCAGCGCGGCTTCGGTGCGCTGGGCAAGCTGGGCCTTGTTTTCGGACGGTGCGCCCGTGCTTTTGCCCGCAGCGCCAAAGACCCGCTCCACGCCCAGGTAGACGTTTTCAAAACAGGTCAGCCAAGGCAGCAGCGAGTGGTTCTGGAACACCACGGCGCGCTCGGGACCAGGGCCGGCAATTTCACGGTCGGCGCACAGCAAGACGCCGTTGGTGGGCGTGGTCAGGCCAGCAATCAGGTTGAGCAAGGTGGACTTGCCGCAGCCCGAGTGGCCGATCAGCGCCACGAACTCGCCTTTGGCAACCGTCAGGTTGATGTCACGCAAGGCCACAAATGGACCCTTTTTGGTTTTGAAAGTTTGCGCAACGTTTTGAATGTCAATAAATTTGGCGTTATTCATGATTTCACCTCTTCATACGTAAATGCGGTGGCAACTTTGATGAGCGCGTATTCCAGCGCCAGGCCGACGAGGCCAATCACGAAGATGGCAATGATGATGTTCTTGACGTTGAGGTTGTTCCACTCGTCCCAGACCCAAAAACCGATGCCTACGCCGCCGGTAAGCATTTCTGCCGCCACAATCACCAGCCAGGCCGTTCCCACCGCCAGCCGCACGCCGGTCAGCATATAGGGCAGGACCGAGGGAAAGAGGATTTTGGTCAAAATCTTCCATTCGGACAGGTTGAGCACACGGGCCACATTCATGTAGTCCTGCGGCACACGTTGCACGCCGACCGCCGTGTTGATGACCATGGGCCAGATGGAGCAGATGAAAATGGTCCAGATCGCCGCCGGATTGGCGCCCTTGAACACCAGCAGGCCAATCGGCAACCAGGCCAGGGGGGACACCGGGCGCAACAGGCTGATGAGCGGGTTAAACATGCGGCTCAGAAATTCGAAGCGCCCGATCATGAAGCCCGCCGGAATGCCCACCGCCGCCGCCAGGCCAAAGCCCAGGGCGACACGCTCCAGCGACATCAGCACGTTCCAGCCCACGCCCTGGTCGTTGGGTCCCTTGCGGTAGAACGGGTCGCTAAAGAGCGTCACCGCCTGCTGCCAGGTTTCCATGGGGCCGGGGATGCTGCCTTTCGTGCCGATGCTCACCAGCCCCCAGATGCCGATCAGCAGGAGCAGCCCCAGCGCAGGGGGCAGCACGCGCAGCACCAGGGCGTTCCAGTCAAAGGGCGGGGCTTTGGGAGCGGCAGGAGGTGCAGCAGATGATGCCGCTGGTGTGGTATTTTTCATGTCGTTTTGGACTGTAGGGCGCATGGATGGTGCGGGGGCAGCTTCATTTTTTGTAGTGTCAATAGCATTGCTGACTGCCATTGCAGCCAGGGGCGAGTGGAATACAGCGCTGACCATGGTGATTTCTCCTGTATGTGCAAGGTTTTAAGCCTTGATCTTGAAACCGTCGGCGTATTTCTTGGGGTCTTTGCCATCCCACACCATGCCGTCGATGAGTTTGCTGGTGCGTAGCACGTCCTTGGGGATGGGGGCCTTGGCGGCGGTAGCGGCTTGTTTGTAGAGGTCGATCTGGTTGATCTGTTTGGCTATAGCCAGATAGTCGGGGTGATCCTTGAGCAAACCCCAGCGCTTGTGCTGCGTCAAAAACCACATGCCGTCCGACAGGTAAGGGAAATTGACCGCGCCGTCGTTGTAGAACTTCATGTAGTTTGGATCGTCCCAGGTCTTGCCCATGCCGTTCTGGTAACGCCCCAGGATGCGCTGGTTGATCGCATCCACACTGGTGTTGACGTAGCTCTTGTCGGCAATGGTTTCGGCCATCTTGCTCTTGTTTTGCAAGCCGGAGTCAATCCACTGTCCGGCTTCGATGATGGCTGCCGTTACCGCACGGGCCGTGTTGGGGTACTTTTTGACAAATTCAGCCGTAGTGCCCAACACCTTTTCCGGGTGGTCCTTCCACACGTCCTGGGACGTGGCTGCTGACACCCCGATGCCGTCGATGATGGCGCGGTGGTTCCAGGGTTCACCAACGCTAAAACCATCCATATTGCCCACACGCATATTGGCGACCATCTGGGGTGGGGGAACCACGATGGATTTCACGTCCTTCATGGGGTTGATGCCAGCAGAAGCCAGCCAATAGTACAACCACATGGCATGGGTTCCGGTCGGAAAGGTCTGGGCAAAAGTGTATTCGCGCGGCTCCTTCTTCATCAGAGCCACCAGACCTTCAAGGTTACCGGCACCCTTGTCAGCCAACTTTTTAGACAACGTAAGTCCCTGTCCATTGTTGTTGAGCGTCATCAGCACTGCCATGTCCTTTTTTGGACCGCTGACGCCAAGGTGAACGCCATAGACCAACCCATACAGTACATGGGCAAAATCCAGCTCACCATTGACCAGCTTGTCACGCACGCCGGCCCAGCTGGCCTCTTTGCTGGGAACAATCTTGACACCGTATTTTTTATCCAGCCCCAGCACCGAGGCCATGACAACGCTGGCGCAGTCGGTCAGCGGAATGAAGCCGATCTTGACTTCGGGTTTTTCGGGTGCATCAGAGCCAGCCGCATAAACTACAGCGCGCAAGGCGGGGTCAATAGCAATGGCGCCCACGGCGGCAGCTTGCAGCAAGCCACGGCGGTTGAGACTGGGAGTAAGAGGTTTGGTCATGGCAATGCTCCTGGTAATGCGGGTAGTACGGGTAGTACGGGTAACGGCAAATGAAAGTCAGGACATAACCAGCAAAAACGATGCCAGATTTTTTACCCGTGCAGGTGCATGCGTTATCACTGGCTTGGAGGCGTGCAAACCCAGTGGCGCACCAAAAAGATGCAGAACACCACAACAATCACCGAAGTAAACATGCATTTACTGCCTGACCACCCTCGTAAGGGGCGCTTGCCAGGCCACATGCACCATTCGTGGCTGCCTCCGCAGGGTATTGGCACAAAGTTTGCTTTCCTTTCCCCAAGCAAACTTGGGAACCACCACCTATGAATCGACCTAAATTAGTCATGATCGGCAACGGCATGGCCGGTGTACGCACCATTGAAGAACTGCTGAAAATCGCGCCCGACCTCTACGACATCACGGTGTTTGGCGCCGAACCGCACCCCAATTACAACCGCATTCTGCTCAGTCCCGTGCTTGCCGGGGAGCAGTCGCTGGATGAAATCGTGCTCAACCCGTTTAGCTGGTATACGGAACACGGCATCACCTTGCATGCGGGCTGCAAAGTCCACCAGGTGGACCGTGTGCGGCGCATCGTGCACGGAAAGAATGCGCACGGGGAAACCATCAGCGCATCCTACGACCGGCTGCTGCTGTGTACCGGCTCCAACCCGTTCATCCTGCCCATTCCCGGTAAAGACCTGGAAGGCGTACTCGCCTACCGCGACATTGCCGACACCAACGCCATGATTGAGGCCAGCCAGAAGTACAAAAAAGCCGTCGTCATCGGTGGCGGTCTCTTGGGACTGGAAGCCGCCAACGGCCTGATGCGCCGGGGCATGCAGGTCAGCGTGGTGCACGTCATGCCCACGCTGATGGAACGCCAGCTCGATACGGTGGCGGGCAAGATGCTGGAAAAGTCTTTGTTTGATAGGGGCTTGCGCTTCTTCATGGGTGGACAGACCCAGGCATTGATTGGCGACTGGGATGGCGGCAAGGGCGGGCGTGTGATGGCCTTGCAGTTCAAGGACGGCACCGAAATCCCTGCCGATCTGGTGGTCATGGCCGTGGGCATCCGGCCCAATACCGAGCTGGCTGAGAGCATGCGGTTACACGTCAACCGGGGGATTGTGGTCAGTGACACCATGCAGACCGTGACCGATGCGCGCATCTATTCGGTGGGTGAATGCGCCGCACACCGGGGCATTGCCTACGGATTGGTCGCTCCGCTGTTTGAGCAGGGCAAGGTGGCGGCCAACCATCTGGCGCAGTTTGGCATTGGCCGCTACACGGGGTCGCTGACCTCCACCAAGCTCAAGGTCACGGGCATTGACCTCTTCAGCGCCGGAGAGTTTCAGGGCAGCGAAGGCAGCGAAGAAATCGTCATGAGCGACCCGCATGCCGGGGTGTACAAAAAACTGGTCATCAAAGACGACAAGCTGGTGGGTGCCTGCCTGTATGGCGATACCGTGGATGGCAGCTGGTACTTCAAGCTGCTGCGCGACGGGCGTAGCGTGGCTGACATCCGCGACAAGCTGATGTTTGGCGAAAGCAATATCGGCGAAGGCGGACACGAGGGCCATAACAAGGCCGCCGCCATGCAAGACAGCGACGAGGTGTGCGGCTGCAACGGCGTGACCAAGGGCACGATCTGCAAGACCATCCGCGAAAAAGGCCTGTTCACGCTGGACGAAGTACGCAAACACACCAAGGCCAGCGCGTCGTGCGGTTCCTGCACGGGGCTGGTCGAGCAGTTGCTGATGTTCACGGCGGGTGGTGATTATTCCGCCACACCCAAGACCAAAGCCTTGTGCGGCTGCACCGACCACGGCCATCAGGCGGTGCGCGACGCCATCCGCAGCTCCAAACTGCTGACGATTGGCGAAGTGTTCCGTTATCTGGAGTGGAAAACCCCCAACGGCTGTTCCACCTGCCGCCCGGCAGTCAATTACTACCTGATCTCCACCTGGCCCAAGGAGGCGCGCGATGACCCGCAAAGCCGTTTCATCAACGAGCGCAGCCACGCCAACATCCAGAAGGACGGCACCTACAGCGTTATCCCGCGTATGTGGGGCGGTGAAACCACGGCCAGCGAACTGCGCCGCATTGCCGATGCCGTGGACAAATACAAAATCCCCACCGTCAAGGTCACAGGCGGCCAGCGCATCGACTTGCTGGGTGTCAAAAAAGAAGACTTGCCCGCCGTGTGGAAAGACCTGGGGATGCCCAGTGGCCACGCCTACGCCAAGGCGCTGCGCACGGTCAAAACCTGTGTCGGCTCCGAATGGTGCCGCATGGGCACACAAGATAGCACCCAGATGGGCAAGGACCTGGAGCGCGCCATGTGGCGCATGTACGCGCCGCACAAGGTCAAGTTTGCCGTCTCGGGCTGCCCGCGCAACTGCGCCGAATCGGGTATCAAGGACGTGGGCGTGATTGGCGTGGACAGTGGCTGGGAAATGTATGTGGCTGGCAACGGCGGTATCAAGACCGAGGTGGCGCACTTTCTGGTCAAGGTGAAAACCGCCGCCGAAGTGCTGGAATACACCGGCGCGTTTTGCGAGCTGTACCGGCAAGAAGGCTGGTATCTGGAGCGCACCGTCCACTTTGTGGGCCGCGTCGGTCTGGACTATGTGAAAAAACGCATACTGGAAGACAACGCAGGCAGAAAGGCGCTGTGGGAACAACTACAGTTTGCGCTTGACGGCGAGCCCGACCCCTGGTCCGAGTTTGACAAGGCGGGCGTTGACACGCGCCAGTTTGCGGCCCTGACGGCCTAATCAAGTGACCAAGTAACAAATCAGCCTGTACCGCTCATGGATAGAGCGGGAGTGACTACCAAAGGAATAGCAAAATGAGTGAATGGACCAAAGTTTGCCGCGTCGAAGACATCCCGGTTGCCGGTGCACGGCGCGTCAAGCGGCCCAGCGGTATGGACGTGGCGGTATTTCGCACAGCCGATGACCACGTATTCGCCCTGCTGGACCGTTGCCCGCACAAGGGCGGCCCCTTGAGCCAGGGCATTGTGTTTGGCAGCAGCGTGGCCTGCCCCTTGCACAACTGGACGATTGGCCTGGACACGGGAGAGGCCGCCGCGCCCGATTCGGGCTGCACGCCCCGATTCGCCGTCAAGGTCGAAGCGGGCCTGGTGTACCTCCATGCCGCCGAACTTGCCAGCTACGCCACAGACCTGACGCGCCCGATAGCTGGCCCCAAGGCTGCTTGCGCCTAGGCATGGGTACTCCGCGAGAAACCCGCTCCACCTGCCCGTACTGCGGCGTGGGCTGCGGGGTCATCATCGAGAGCGTGGGTCCGCACATCACCCACGTGCGCGGCGACCCCGAGCACCCGGCGAACTTTGGCCGCCTCTGCACCAAAGGCAGCACGCTGCACCTGAGCGCCAGCGCGACGCTGGCACAGCAAACCCGGTTACTAAGCCCCATGCAGCGCGCGCACCGTGGCGATGCCCCCCAACCGCTGGCCTGGAATGCCGCGCTGGACATGGCCGCAGATCGGTTTGCGCGCACCATTCGTGAACACGGCCCCGATGCCGTGGGTTTTTACGTCTCGGGTCAGCTGCTCACCGAGGATTACTATGTTTTCAACAAGCTGGTCAAAGGCTTGATTGGTACCAACAACATCGACACCAACTCGCGCCTGTGCATGAGCAGCGCAGTGGCTGGCTACAAACAGTCGCTCGGTGCCGATGCACCACCGGCGTGCTACGACGATCTGGCGCACGCCCAGACCTTGTTCATTGCTGGCTCCAATATGGCGTATGCACACCCGATCCTGTTTCGGCGCATCGAAGAAGCCAAAACCCGCAACCCGAACCTGCAAATCGTGGTGTGCGACCCCCGGCGCACCGATACCGCTGCGGCGGCCGACCTGCATCTGCCCATCCAGCCTGGCACCGATGTGATGCTGTTTCATGGCATGCTGCACATCCTGCTGTGGGAAGGCTGGATGGATGCGGACTACATTGCCGCCCACACCAGCGGGTTGGAGGCCCTGAAAGATCTGGTGCGCGACTACACGCCCTTTGCCGTGGCGCAGGTATGCGGCATCACCAAGGAAGCACTGCTGCAGGCCACACGGTTGTTTGCCGGGATCAGCGGCACCAGTACCCAGAACGGTGCACCGCGCACGCCCACGCTCAGTCTGTACTGCCAGGGGCTGAACCAGTCCAGCAGCGGCACGGCCAAGAATACCGCGCTCATCAATTTGCACCTGGCCACCGGCCAGATTGGCAAGCCCGGCGCCGGGCCGTTTTCGCTCACCGGCCAGCCCAACGCCATGGGCGGGCGCGAAGTGGGCGGCCTGGCCACCGCACTGAGCGCCCACCGCGACCTGGACAACCCCGAGCACCGCGCCGAAGTGGCCGCACTATGGGGCGTGCCGTCGGTACCGGCCAAGCCGGGCAAGACCGCCGTGGAAATGTTTGAAGCCACAGCCGATGGCGAAATCAAGGCCTTGTGGATCGCCTGCACCAATCCGGCGCACAGCATGCCCAACCAGACCAGCGTGCGCCGCGCTTTGGAGCGCGCCGAGTTCGTTGTGGTGCAGGAAGCCTTCGCCACCACCGCCACCTGCGCCTACGCCGACCTGCTGCTGCCCGCCACCACCTGGGGCGAAAAAGACGGCACCGTCACCAACAGCGAACGCCGCATCAGCCGCGTGCGCGCCGCCGTGCCACCGCCAGACTCACCCGAATCACCCCACAACGGCCCACGCCACGACTGGCAGATTGCCGTGGACTTTGCGCAGCGCCTGGAAAAAATCCTTCCCTCCCGCTCCACCAGCGGCGCATCCCTGTTTGCCTACAGCAGCCCGGAAGCCATCTGGAACGAACACCGCGCATCCACCAAAGGCCGCGATCTGGACATCACCGGCATGACCTACGCCATGCTGGAGGCCGCACCGCAGCAATGGCCACTGCCCGAAGGACAAACGCAAGGCACAGTGCGCCTTTACGAGAACGGCATCTTCCCGACCCCCGATGGCCGCGCGCGCTTTATCGCCACAGCGTACCGGGGCGTAGCTGAACCGCGCGAAGCACGCTACCCGTTTGCCCTGACCACCGGACGGCTGCGCGACCAATGGCATGGCATGAGCCGCACCGGCCAGCTTGGCCGATTATTCGGCCATGAACCCGAGCCACTTTTGCACATGCAAGCGCAGGACATGGCCCGCCAGCAGTTGCGCGACCGTGACCTGGTGTACGTCACCAGCAAGCGCGGCACCATTGTGCTGCCCGTGCAAAGCAGTTCCGAACCTGGACCAGGGCAGGTTTTTCTGGCCATGCACTGGGGTGAGGAATTCCTGAGCGGCCGAAGTTCCACCGGACAGCGTCTGACTGGCGTCAATGCACTCACAACTTCCGCCTACTGCCCTGACTCCAAACAACCGGAGTTCAAACACGCAGCAGTCAAGGTGCTTAAGGCCGATATGCCCTGGACACTTCTCACCATGGCCTGGCTGCCAGAAGACCAGGCACTCACCGCCCGCAACCGCTTGCAGCCGTTGATGCAGCAATTCGCCTTTGCCAGCTGCGTGCCTTTCGCTGCGGCAACACCTTTGGGTAATTTAGGTAATTTGGGTGATGCACCGCAGCGTTGCGGCGTATTGTTGCGCGCCGCGCACCACGACGCGCCCGGCGAGGACGTGTTGTTGGCTATCGAGGCGGCACTGCAACTGCACGATACCCGATACAGCAACGTGCTGCGCTACGTGGATAAAAAGCGTGGGCAACGCCGCACGATTCGCCTGGCCGAAGGAGAAAACGCCACCACGCTGGACGCATTCCTGCTCGCCGGAGACACCAGCGCCCAGGTCTGGATCAGCACCTTGCTGCTGGAATCCTTGCCCGCGCACCACTATGGCCGCGCCCTCCTGATGCCCGGCGCCAAGCCCCCGGTGCCGGTGGTATCGCGCGGCAAAATCGTCTGCACCTGCTTTGGCGTGACCGACACCGCCATTGCCCAACACCTGAGCCAATGCAGCGGCAGCCCGGCCCAGCGGCTGGAGTCCTTGCAATCCACGCTCAAGTGCGGCACCAACTGTGGCTCTTGCCTGCCGCAGGTGCGGGGGATGGTGTAGTAAAGCCTGTACCATCGGCGTCATAGACGTTTTCAACTGGAGGCCATGCAATGCGGGGAACAAAAAATTACTTTGCACTCCCTTTCAATCCCCAACTGAAAGAACGGGCGCGACAACTGCGGCGAGCCGGTAATTTGTCAGAAGTGTTACTGTTTGGACTTTGGACAAAAAAATTCCACAGCTCTTGCCGGAGCTGCCCAATATTTTCTGCAACTTCAGCCAGAAGTCACGACTTTCGATGGTTTGCTGCGCTTAAAAACTATCGGTTCGCGTTTACGCTTGCATTGTGATGCACCTTTTGGTCGTCCTGGTGAATTTCCACGGGGTTTGCGTGGGCATGCCGGTGTCCCAAACTGCCGAATAATTCGCCCATAGTCACGTTGGACCTGGGATGGGCTGGGTAAACGATGTTCTTTGAATTCGGGCAGGTAGCGTTCCCAGGGTTTTGGCAATGGGCAGCAAAGGTGTGCTGCCAGCCAAAGTTGAACGTACGCCAGGCAAGCCAAGCACCACCAATTTTCCTCGTGTTCGAGCGTTGGCGTTTGAAAACTATCCATGAGTAGTTTGTTTTTTCCAAAACGGAAGAAATGCTCCAGATCGTAGCGCTGACGATAGGCTTCATACGCCGCTACGGTGCTGATTTCTGCGCGTCTGTTTCCCATAACGATTAACCACATGGAGCGGGCGAACACCAATTTGCCCGAAAGATCAAACACCCGTGCTCGAATCAGGTCGAAAGGATGCTCATGCATGGGGATATTTTTCTTGCCACGCATCAACAAGGTGTTCCAACGCTGTAGCTTAATTTTCAGCGGCCGTCCCGAGGCAGTTTGCCAATCCATTTCGGTTTCCTCTACAGTCTCTCCCCACGTCGTTTCATCCTTGAGATCGAACACCACACCGAATTTCTTGGGACGACCTACATGCACGGGATGAACTTCAGGTGTTGCTGCAACTTGGAAAAATCGGCGGTTTTTCGCAGACCGGACTACCTCCACGTGATTGGGAAAGCCACCGACAGCCCCAAGGTAAGGTGCTTTGCTGTACCCTGAGTCGGCTGCGTTGACCGTCAATTCAATTCCAAACGGCAATCCTGGCTCACTCAGCAGGGCTGTCATTTGTTTTGCGGCAACCTCATTGGCGCTTTGCTGTGTCGTAATCCTTTGGCAACTTAGGGGAACCACCCAAGGCGGGGCGTGGGTTTCACGTTCAGGCAGTAGCGCCAACACCGAGTAGCTGTGTCCTACACCGATTGGCTTGTTACCTGGTGCAGGATTCGGGTAGTACGTGATGCTTCGGTCAGCAAGACAGTTTGAATACGGACGCAGTGCCGGTGTCGCATCTATCGCAGTCAACCAAAATGGATGCTTCGATGGCTTGACAAAGGCCGGCAATAAACTCTTAACCTGTTCCAGTACCTTTTCTGACGCTCCTTGGCGGCTTCTTCCCTTATTCTCAGGCACAAATGCGCTGCTTATTGCCTTGTACAGACTGCTGTACTTTCGATCAAATAATGGTTCAAGTGACAACTCCGCTACCGACTGTGCATTTTGCCTGCCGCTCAGGCTGTCAATCAAGTTCATCAGTGAATCTGCACAAAAATCAAATCCGTCGTGAATTTGTTGCCGAAAGGCTTTGAAAATATCGCTACGTTCGCACATCGCACACCTCCATCCTGATCCCCATGTAACAAGTATCGGCAAGTGGCTGCGTATTGCTCCAATTTATCCAAAGTCCAATACTGTGGAACCAACTGAAAAACAGGCAATTGAACGGCCTGGACTTCGACCGACAAAAAATCATCGGTAATTTCATTGTTGATTTTTACTGCGCCGAAAAAAACGCCGTCATCGAAGTGGATGGCAGCAGCCATGCTGACAAGGCCGACTACGACCAGGAAAGGGATGCTTTTTTGCTGAACCTGGGTCTGACGGTCATCCATATTCAAGACAGCGATGTCAAAAAGAACCTTGCAGGTGTTATCAACTACTTGCACCAACAGCCAGCGCTGGGTAATGCCAATGCCCCGTTTGTAGAGGCGCCAACCACCCCGCCCTGCGGGAACCCCTCCACAGGACTGAGCATTACCCACAACTATTCCAGCATTTCTTGGTTGACACGCAGGCCTGCGCGGAATCCGGCAACGAGTAGAGCCAAGGCCTGCAAGCCACGCCACATCGTCCGTACACCGGGCATTCCATCGCTTTTGCGGTTGAGATGGCCGCCCAAACGGCCAATCCAAAGAACCGCCTGACGGATTGTCGGATCTGCGGCAGCAATGGCTTTTCCTTTGCCAAAGTGGCTGACCAAGGCATCCACTTCGTCCTTCTCCAATACCTGCAGAGCCAGGGTCTGCGGATACTCCCGGCTCCAGTCCCGTAACATGACGATCCGTGCAGCCACCGAGGCATTCACCCGTACCGCATTTTCCAATCGATCCCAGGTCTCCAGGCGTAGATCTTTCCACCCTACAGCCGCTCTTGAGGACCAAATGCATTTCCTCAATCGGCCACCTGCAGGTGTATTTTCTTACGACTTCCAGCGCATCATCCGCCGTCGTCGCAATTTCGCGCGTCCACAGCAGCCAGTGCAGTGGTTCGACTCCAGGAGGTGGCGTAGGTTCCCATACCTCCACCAGATTCCATCTCATTGGCCAGGCATGGGGATACTTCTTCAGGTCCGGTTCCAAGGTCACTGCCATCAATCGCACTTCCACCAACGCCTTTCGTTGGGGAGTGTCCTTCTTGCGTTTGACTTCAATGCTTGCCTGGACAAGTACTGGCTGGTTTCGTATCGCCTGGTGCGACTTGGTCAATGGGTCGTCAGTCCGACGATTTTGGACACTACGGATGATGGCACTGTCGTCAGAATCTTCAACCGTCATCATGACCTCATAGGCATCTCCCTCGCGATCCATCAGATGGATCAATCGCGGAACTGCCAGTTCCCCAGCCGCTTCGTACAAAACTGAACGTGCAGATTCCATGCCGTGAATCCATTTGCTGCTTTCTTTCTCCTTGCTCTCGTTCTTCTCCTTTGGCTTCGGTTGGGGCCGTGCCCAGCACTGCTGGTCCAAAATCCCGATAACATTTCCCTGCACAGTAAGCCCCATCGCAGAGTGCAGGTGCATTCCTCTGGCCAGGTTGCCAGAATCAATCGGACCCAGCTCGGTAATGCTGTGTAAACCCGTGAAATTCAACGTGGTCGTGTCATGAACTACCAGTATGCACCTTTGGTCGATACAACGCCGGGCGGTTTCAAGACCAAAACCATGATTCAGAATGGAACCGTTAACGCGGCGGTTGGCATAGAACCTGTAGGTTGCTTTGGCCTGAGCAGCATCGCCTCCCGTGGCCTGCGGAATTGAAGCTGATGGACTCTCTATTGCATCCGCAATGATGCTGCTCAGCCGACTCTTCATACGTCGATCAGGTAGCGCAGATGCCGCAGATACTTGTTCCGCCCAAATAATATTGGTGATCTCCATGATTTGCCCCTTTGAAATGAAACTCAAGGGCAATAAAAGTATCACGTTCACCGGAAGTTGTCATGGATCAATGACATCTCTGGTGGCCAGATGTTTCACGACTCGTTCTGGAAAAAGATGTGGGTAATGCTCAGTCCACAGGAGGGGAATAACTCCCGCCAGCAACCAAACGCCGCCCCCCATTCCCCTCCCGTGGAGGGGTGGCAGGCGAAGCCTGACGGGGTGGTCAACGCAGGAGCCACATGAACCCCACAAACACCACCCCGCCCTGCGGGCACCCCTCCATAGGAGGGGAATAATTCAACCCCAAAGATCCAGCGGAGGATCGGCCACGACGGCCCGCAGGATGTCTGTGCGCGAGACAAAACCGATCACCTGGCCAAAGTCATCCGCTACGGGCAAACCTGGAAGATCGGTATCCAGCAGCACCCGCGCAAGGTGGCGAATATCGGTGTCCACAGACACGCCGGGTACAGGGGTCCACATCACGTCCACAACCCTTTGCGCCAGTATGGCGCGCCATTCCAGCACATGCATCTCCGGGCCTGGCAGACGGTCCGGGTGGCTCAGATGCGAGCGGGTCAAAAGCCCCTCCAACACATTGTCTGCATTCACCACCGGCGCCTGCCCCACACCGCGCTCGGTGAACAAGGCCCAGGCATCGCCCACATTGGCGGTATTGGGCAACGTGATAACGGGCCTCGTCATAATGTGCTTCACCCGTGAAAGAGGGTGGCGGTGTGCTTGCTCCCTGGCGCTCAGGGTATAGGCGGCCATGGCGCTGCGGTGCGCAATGTCCTGCGCACGACCATGCACCGTATCCACCACAGAATGCGCCATGTCGAGCGTCTCGTGTGCCTCGTGCGTCATGTCCTGCGTATCCTGACCGATAGGGGCGATACGCCGTGCGCGAATCAAGCCCGACACGGCTGCAACCTTGCGCAACTCTTCCATTGATCCGCGAAATATGCGCCCTGCCCTGCCGTACACCGAAAACATCGCTTCATCCTCCTGCGTCAACATCCTTCCCCGCCCTGCCACTTGGCACAAGCAACAAAGCATACTGCCAATATGCTCACATAAATATAGCTTCTCCCGCACTTACTACAAGGATTACAGGCCGATTCGATCTTTTTTCTCCACCAGAAGGCAATCAGAAAGCTCTCCCATAAAATGTGCTACCTCGCAGCTACCGTACATTACGATACACAGTGTAGGCTGCCATTCCCCGTGAAATAATGGAGATTCAATACATGATGCCGATTCAAAAAATTGACCCCTACCAACCGTGTCCCTGCGGGAGCGGTCGCAAATACAAGTTTTGCTGCCGTGCAAAGGAAGTCGCTGTCAGCCAGGAGTCCCCCCGTTCACTGATCAGAAAATCTACTGAATATCCTGTTTCTCAATGCGTAATCGGCAAGGGCTGGCAAGAGAATGGCTTGGCAACTATTTTCGTCGTTCGTCAGTTACCCAACCAAAAATATATTTTTGGAAGCTATCTGGTGGATGTGCTTTGCCTTGGCCTGAAGGACACTTTTTGCAATGCCAACATGCCTGCGTCGGCAGTTCAGAGCATGCTTGCACGAGCAAACATGGAGTTTGAGATGATCGAGTATGAAGACGCCCGCAGCCTTATCCTGGGCGGAATTGAATACGCCCGCAACCTTGGCTTTGAACCCAACCCGGACTGGAAGGACTCTCAGTATGTTATTGAGTCCGCACGCCCATTTGTACCCAAATATGCGTTTGGTCGGAACGGTCAGCCGTTTTACATTCAAGGTCCGCACGACAACGTCAGTCAGATCATGTCCAAATTGAGCAAATTTAAAAGCGACTTCATGATAGTAAAAGAACCCCATCATGAGTGACGCACTGAATTACCTGCTTAAAGCCCGGCCAGAGGCTCTGGGACATTATTTTGCTTTCATGAAGGATGCGGGCAAGCATCTCGACCCCAAGACCCGCAGTCTGATTTCCGTTATCACCAAAGTCCACTCCCAGACGAAACCGGGACTGCGCCAGTACCTGGGCCGGGCCTTGCGGGAGGGTTGTACACCTGCAGAGGTGCTGGATGCGCTGCTGATGGCGTTTCCAGCGCTTGGGTTTGCCAAGATCATCTGGGCCGTGGATGTGATTCTGGAAATGGACATCCCCGGATTCGAGCTGGACGCACTGACCAAGACGGACGGAATGAGCGGAACAACCACCGGACAATGGCACGACCTGATGACCACAAAAGACATCCCGGATGGCGAAGTGCTACGCACCACATGCGATGGACTGGGCTTGTTCGTCTACCGCAAAAATAAGGTCTACCGGGTGTATGACAGCCGCTGCCCCCACCAGGGAACCGACATGCCGGAACTGGCGCTGAATGTGAATGGCAACACCCTGACCTGTCCCAAACACCAGTGGCAATTCGATGTCCCAAGCGGTACGTGCATCAAAATCGGCAACACACCCCTCAAACGTCTGGAGTCCAAGGTGGTCAAAGGCCGCTTGTTGAGCTTTTGGTAGATGGTAGATTCAGGCCGGATACGGTCCGGCAAACGGGTGAACCTTTGGTGTAGCGCTTCTATTTTAATAGCTGTTATCGCACTATCCATGCGGACTTCAGCCAATTTATCCCTCATTCAGCTCTCAACCAACCAACGCTGAAGCTGCGCAAACACATCCGGATGGTTCAGCAAGTCCAGATGGTTCAAGCCGTAAAAGGTGGCCTGATGGGTATCAGGAATGTCCAGGCAGCGTTGTGGGTCAGCATGCCTGCCAAGGGCACTATTGAGGGGCACCATGCCATCGCCTAGCACTGTAGCGCCCAGATTGTCCAGTTCCTTGTTAAACACTGCACCCACTGCGTAGCACTTCACATGTGCCGGAAGTGCTACAAAACCTGGCAAATCCGTGGAGTGCGCGAATCGATCCCCTTCGGCCCAGTCCTCATCCAGCAGACTGCCGTGGCGCAAATCCGTAACCCCGGAGCTGCGGATTTTTGCCAGACCTGCGTAGGTGCTGGTGCTTGGCATGGCCTCCAGCAAGATGGTGACCCAGTTGCCACCGCGCTCCAGGGGGGCACCATGGTGGGGCGTGCCAAGAAACACCATCCGGCTCAGGTGCGAGAGCCAGTCAAGCCCCGTCTGCTGTGCGTAATGGCACGCGCTGCGGGACACCAGACCGCCCATGCTGTGCGCCACGATCACCAATTCCTGCACCGCAGTCGGCCAGGCGTGCACCAATTCCTGTAAAAGACTCGCCAGCTGGCGGCCATTGCTGGAGATATGCAAACCGGAGTTGTAGTGCAGATAAACCGCAGTGAAACCATGCGCTGCCGCCAGCGCTGCGCCATGGTCGTGGTTTTTGCGCATCCACTGCAGATCGTTCATGCAACTGCCATGCACCAGCAGCAGGATCTTGCCGCTGATGGGCGCTGCAGCCGTTGTAGCTGTCATTGCCTGCAGTGCGGGTTTCGACAGTTCAAGTGCCTGGCCGTTTTGACGCAGACGCATGGTAATGGTCAAGGGATTGCTGCTGCTGGCCAGGTGATCCCCCACCACGCCATTAAACGCCGATACGACCGCTTCGCGCTGTGCAGAGGATTGCATCTGCGCTATGTCCGGCGCAATATCTTTAACCAGTCGGTCAACCCCCTCGCGCGTGGAGTGGGCAACATCGCGTATACCGCCGAGCACCAGGTCCGCCGCTTCGGATACTGCCTTAAGGAGCGGGCTCTCCAAAACACCGGGGGTATCCACAATTTTGCGGTGCATCACACCCATCATGTCCACAACCCCCAGGGTTGCATCCAGCGCCAGTTTTCCGTATCCTGCAATATCGGTAGCCCGTACATGCCGCCCGGGCGCTTCCCCCGATGCTTTGGATGGTTTACGATTACCGGACTTTTTGGGAGCTTTGGGTTTGGTCATGAAGTTCTTTCGGTGGGTACGTTATGCAAATCGTTATGCGCATCAACCCAAGTATGGCATGCCATGTACAAATGGTTCCTAAACTCCCAAAGACTTTTGACGTTTGCAAATCCCAAAACCTGCAACAACGCTACACGCTACTCGCTACACGCTACACTTAAGGCCATGAAACCTCTACAAACCCTCTTGATGACGACTTTGGCTGCGGTCTGTCTTGCAGCATCGGCCCAATGGCAATGGGTCGATAACGATGGGCGCAAGGTTTTCAGCGACCGCCCACCTCCGGCTGAAATTCCTGACAAAAACGTTCTGAAGCGCCCCGGTGCGCGCGTCTTGCCGACAACGTCCAAGGCCACCAGCGCGGAAAATCCCAGCGATGCCGCCTCCGGTGCCATTGCTGCCAAACTCCCGGCCAGCGCCGGCAAGACTTCCGCACTGGACAAGGAACTGGAAGCTAAAAAGAAGCAGGCTGCCGAGGCAGAACGCGCCAAAGTGATGGCTGAGGAAGACCGCGTCGCCCGCGCCAAGGCCGAGAACTGTAACCGAGCCAAGCAAGGCAAGACGACCTTTGATTCCGGGATACGAATCGCGCGCATCAACGCTGCTGGCGAACGGGAAGTCATGGACGAGGCCGCCCGCGCCGAAGAGGTTCGACGCATCCAGGGCGTGATGGAGAGAGACTGCCAGTAGTCCTGCGGTACTCTCTCAGGCATCCGGGTTGTCGGGGTTGTCGGGTTTTGGGCGGCGTTTGGCAAACAAACCAGCCGACTTGCTGCTTCCCTGGTGTGCGAACCGTGTGCGACGTGCCGATTTGGGATCAACCCGCAAGGGGCGGTACACCTCAATCCTGTCATCGGCCTGTAACGTGTGAAACGTTTGTGCCTTACGCCCCCAGATACCGAACTCCAGTTGCAGCATGTCAGACTGCGGTACACCAGCCAGCAGTTGGCTGGCTTGCAACGCCTCCCCCAGGGTGCTGTCTGCCGGGACCACCATGCGCTGCTCCAGCACCTGCCGGAGACCGGGGGAGTAGACCACCGTAACCACCAGGGTCTGCATCGCTTCAATTACCTCAGTCACCATACACCTGCTGTGCGCGCGTAACAAAGGCATCGATCAAACTGGCCGCAACCTTGTCAAAAACCGGCCCCACCAGTTTGTCCAGGGTGGGGCTATCAAATCCATAACTCAGGGTCAATTCGACCTTGCAGGCACGTTGCGCGCCGTCCCCTACCGGGTGGAAACACCAGTGTCCGTCAAGGCGCGAAAACGGTCCGTTCAACAGCAACAAATCAACCCGCCGATTCAGAACATGCGTATTGCGCGTGGAAAAGCTTTGATGCACCCCGCCGAATGACAGGCCAATTTCAGTCGTCATGCCATCTTCATGGTTTTCCAGTATCCGGGCGTGGTCACACCAGGGGAGAAACTGCGCATATTTTTCAACATCGGTCACCAAGCCATACATTTCTTGGGGGCTGAACCATATCAAAATGGATTTGTGGATGGTTTTCATAGGCTCTGGGCTGGGGAGAATAGATCGACTCTATCGGTGATGATGCTGTCAAGCCCCAGTTCCAGCAGTCGCCGGGCCACCTGTATGTCGTTGACGGTGTAGCTCATCGTTCTAAAGCCCGCATTTCTGGCCTGGGTGACGGTATCCTGGCTCCACAGCGTATGCTGGCACACAATGGCACAGCAACCCAGTTCCCGTGCCACGCGCAGCCAATCCGTGGACTCTTTTTTCAGCAACAAGGCGCGCGGCATTGCGGGGGCCGTCTCCATGGCCGCTTGCAAGGCAGGTGGTGCAAATGAACTCAGCAATGGCAGCACAGTCTGACCACGCCATAAATGCGCTGCGTGCTCGGCCACGACAACGCCGGTTCGGAATTCGGCTCCAGGTGTGGGCTTGATTTCAATATTCAGCAAGTATGCATTATGTTTGCAAAAAGCAGCGGCAGCTTGCAGCGTGGCCAACGGCTCACCCGCAAAGGTACGCGAGTGCCAACTGCCCGCATCGAGTAGCGACAATTTGCCCCAGGAATGGTCGCCACCAACCGCGCTGGCATCAAGACCGAACAGGGCGCGTGCGTTGGTGCTGCGCTCCAGACTGGTGTCATGCATGAGAAAAGGGATACCATCGGCACTGATTTTTACGTCACACTCAAACATGCGATAGCCGTAACCGGCCCCCACGCGCAGTGCTGCAAGGGTGTTTTCAGGAGCAAGAGTTCCAGCCCCCCGATGCGCCACCCAGCGCGGATAAGGCCACAGAGGAAGAGAAAAAGGATTGTGCATGGGGTTTTATCATGTACGTCATGTTTGTATGGCAATGCAGCAAGGATAGCACCGGGTTTTTGTTACAGTGCTGACAATAGGTCTTTGTCGGTCTTTGTCGGTCTTTGTCCCTGGTTCGATACCAACCCCTCTCACAATGAAACACACGGGAAAATCCCTTTCTCACCATGTCCGCTGGCTCCTGGCTGCGGCAGTGGCATTGCTGATGGTGATGTGGGGTCTGGTTTATCACACACTGAACCAAAGCGCCCACGAGCGGCTACAGGAAGCACAAACCACCACGCGCCTGCAAGCGCAGGCCTATGCCAAAAATGCCCGCTCCACCATCAAACGGCTGGACGAACTGCTGCTGGATTTACGCGCCAACTGGCACGAGGACGGGAGCCGGTTTGCCAAAACCGTTCAGGCGCGCCAGGCACATACCAGCGATATTGCATTCCAGATAGGAGTCATCAACGCGGAGGGTTATCTCGCCTTCAGCAGTCCATCCCCTGCTGCCGGTCGTGCTGATTTGCGCGACCGGGAATACTTTCGTGTGCATAAGGGCACTATCCAGGCCCAGGATCGCCTGTTCATCAGCCGCCCGATCAAAGGACGCACAACAGCCAGGTGGAGTATTCAATTCACGCGCCCGATCTGGAAGGCTGGGGTCTTTGCAGGAGTCATCGTAGCCTTGATCACTCCCGACACGCTGTCGCACGTTCACGCCAACTTTCACGCCAACTTGCATCTGAGCAATGAGGGGCTGAGCGGCATGGTGCGTGATACCGGTGAAGTCATGGCGTATTATCCGAAAGCGGATGAAATGCTGGGAAAATCGCTTACATGGCTAGACACCAGGCTGACTGACTCTAACGCAGGGGACTTTGTGCGTGTAACACCGCCTGGCGGCGTTGAACGGGTTTTTGGTTACCACAAACTGCCGGAATACCAGACTATCTGTTTCGTGGCGGAATCCCTGGAGCATGCCATGCAGCCACACCGCCAATACCGCACCACCGTACTCTTGTCGGCTGGTGCGGTCAGTATGGTGCTGTTGGTGTTTAGCCTGCTCCTTTATCGCAAGCTCACCACACGCGAGCAGGCACACCAGCATCTTGCCAAAATCGAAGAACGCCAGCCTGTACCCCGTACAGCCGCAAAACCAGGCGGCAAGCCTGTGGCGGTAACCAGGCGAAATCGGGCATCAAGCGCCATCTCCCCCGTGCAGCACCCCACACAACACCCACAGCACCCACAACACCCACAACACCCATTACCCGCTTCTGTCGCCAAACCTGTGCCCGATGACGTAGCAAAAACTGTAGCAACTGTAGCAACAGTAGCGAAAGCGGTAGATATCGAGCAAGTACACCATCTCTTGCGCGAAATTTTGCCCCGATTGGAGCAAAAACGATTCAGTGCCATTCCCCGCTTTCAGACGCTACAAAAACTCCTGGCCGGATCGGAACACGCACAGGCCATGGATGAAGCCGGAGAATTGCTGCTGGAAATGCGTTTTGGTCAGGTTCTGGAGCGTGTGCGCCATATCATGCAAACAGCCGGTTGGGACACCACGGATACCAAAGAGGGAACATCGTGACCTGGTACGAATTTGCGCTTGCCCTCATCGGACTGCTGCTATGCGGTATGACCTGGGCACTGGTCAACGCCAAGCAGCGCGCCAGCAGGCTTGCCACGCAATTAACGAGCGTGACGGACACACTGCGCCAGCAGGAAGGGCGCTACCATGCAACTTTTGAGAATGCCCCAATAGGCATTGCCCAGGTTGATCCTGCAACGGGCCGGTTTCTGCGTGTCAACCATGGGTTTTGTCAGCTGGTGGGTTACAACCGCAGTGAGCTGGAGGCAATGACCTTCATGACCATCACCCATCCAGACGATGTACGTATTGGTCATGCCGAGATGCGCAACCTGGCCGAAGGCTCGATTGAACATTTCGCCCTGGAGAAACGCTATATCCACAAATCCGGCAAGACCCTGTGGTGCGCTTTGTCCGTATCAGCCATGCGAGAGGCAGAGAACGGGCAAGTGTCCAATATTGCCGTACTCAGGGATGAGACCGAATGCCACCAGGTACAAATCACCTTGCACGCCTGCGAGGAACGCTTGCGTTCCTTTGTTGAAAATACCAACGACACCATTTTCACCCTCACCAGCGAGGGTATTTGCACCTACATAGCCCCGGTTGCCGCAAACCACCTGGGTTATGCACCCGATGCCTTGCTTGGCACATCGCTTGCGCAACTGTTGCACACGCAGGATGTGGATCTGTTTCAGGATTTTCTACAGCGCGTGCTCGCGTCCAGCGTGAAGCAAGACGCCATCGAATACCGTATCAGGCACCTTGACGGCTCCTGGCGCTGGCACGCGACCACCGGCACCGCATTGCGCAATGCAGATACCGATACCGATGCCCTGGCACCCCTGTTCCTGGGTATTGCACGAGACATCACCGACATGCGGGAGATTCGCCAAGCACTGGAGCGGGCGGTGCACGCAGCCGAAGCGGCCAATCTGGCCAAGAGCCACTTTCTGGCCACCACCTCGCACGAAATTCGCACGCCGATGAACAGCATTCTTGGCCTGGCGCAACTGCTGATGTCGGCTAGCATCTCCAATGCCCAGCGACAAGATTATGCCCGCACGATTCTCCACTCCGGTCAAGGCTTGTTGAACCTGCTCAATGACATTCTCGATCTCTCGAAGGTTGAGGCTGGCAAATTGGTGCTGGAATCGGTTGCGTTCGACCCGGCCCACGTCCTGCGCACCGTGGAAACGCAATTCATGGAAGCCGCGCAGAAAAAGAATCTGACGCTCGAAGCACACTGGCTGGGCAACACCAACGACTGGTTCATGGGGGACCCCCATCGCCTGCAGCAAATGCTGGCCAATCTGGTCAGCAATTCCCTCCGCTTCACCGAACACGGTACGGTGCGCATTGAAGCGTGCGAAATCTCGCGTAAGAACGGCGTGGCAGTGCTGGAGTTTTCGGTAAGCGACAGCGGCACGGGAATTGCCGCTGACAAGCTCGAACTTTTATACCAGCCATTCTCACAAATCGGGCGATCCGACCCGCACCAATTGGGTGGATTGGGTGGATTGGGTGGTACGGGTCTTGGATTGTCCATCGTGCATAGCCTCGCTTATCTGATGGGCGGGGAAGTGGGCGTTGAAAGCCAATTGGGGCAAGGCTCACGGTTCTGGTTCAAGATTCGCGCGGGTTTTGCCCTTAAGGATGAGATCACCTTGCTTCGGGAAGATGCTGCCCCCCCGCCTTCTTTGGAACCCACTGTCAATGTACCAAACAATCTGTCGGGACGTATTCTGGTAGTGGAGGACAATCCGATCAACCGCAAGGTCGTGAGCAAGATACTCGCCAGCATGGGACTTGCCGTTCTTGAGGTTGAAAATGGCCAGCAAGGGCTGGATGCCGTTGTGCGCGGGGAACCGATTGATCTTGTCCTTATGGACATTCAAATGCCGATCATGGACGGATACACCGCAACCAGACGCATCCGCCAGTGGGAGCAGGAAAATTCCCGGCCACACCTGCCCATCATTGCACTGACAGCCAATGCTTTCGAGGAAGATCGCCACCTCTGTCTTGCTGCCGGAATGGACGATTTTTCTGCCAAACCGATCAATATGGGGGCGTTGTGCGCACAGTTGATGCGCTGGTTGCCTACACAGGAGGAGCAGGAGGAACAGCAGGAGAACCCACTTCCGCAGTGAGCCAAGCCGTCACCCGTGCATCAAAAGCACGCAGCTCCTGTGCTGACAAGCCATGCGGGTCGAAACGGTAGCGGTAATGCAGTTGCAGCAAGGCAGCGAGTTCCACTGCACCCACCCTTGCAATATGCAGCCCGATGCGCGCAATCCATTCTTGCGCCGTCTCATAGGCCAAACGTTGCCGCTCCCTGGCAAGCAATGCTTGCTCAATACGGTAAAACGGTGAGTCAGACGATCCTGGTCCGGCTTGCGTTGTGCGCGTGGGTGCGGTTCGGGACAAGGTTTGCGTTGGCTTGCCAAATATCCGCCACCCAAACCAGACGACAAAAACCACAGTGAACACCAGCCAGAGTTGCCAGGGTGTTTGCGCTCCATCGGCTTGCAATTGCGCAAAGCTGTAGCGCAACCAGCTCCACCAGTCGGCCACCTTGCCCCACCAGGGGGCGGAGTCGGCCTCCAGTGCGGCCCAGGTCGCTGGTGTGGTATCCATTTCTCGCCAGGCGCCATGCACCCAGACACGTACCCAGGCATGTGCGTGGCGTTCGCGCACCAGATAGGCGTTTTCACGCGCGCTCCACTCCTGCACCGAATACCCGGTCGCATAACGCGCCGGAATACCCGCAGCACGCAACAACAACACTGTTGCGCTGGCAAAATACTCACAATGCCCCGCATGCGTGCGCTCCATGAAATCGGACAGAGGCGGAATCGACGGCTGCCGTGCATCCTGTTTCAAACTGTAGAAAAAACCGTCGGCAAAATGGCGCTGCACCGCCGCCACGGCCTGGTCTGCTGGCATGCCCTTTAAACCCAGCGTCTGCGCAATCCGGTTAAAAACCGCCACTTCACGTGGAGGAATCACCAAGTCATCCGGGCGTGGCGCGATGGCCTCGGCCGCACCGGGCGCAAAAATAACCCGGTAGGACACGAATCCAGGGCGATGTTCTATCTGCACCGCGTCCAGTGGATTGCGCCGCATGTCGCTGGCGGCCAGTCCTTCGATGCGTTGTGTACCGGCGGGCAGCGCCAGCACGGGTCGTGCATGCGTGGTCTGCTCCACAATGGCAAGCTCGGTAGTACTGACCTGTTCTTGGGTTGGGGGTGCGTGCAAAAGCCAGGTCATGCTGGCGGTTTGTGGCACTTCGGTAAAAGGCGCATTCCTTGCCAGCCAGCGCAGTCCGGTATAAGTATCGTAGCTGGCTTGGTGCAGCAGCAAGGGAGGCTCCAGCCTGGTAGACCCGACAGGACTGCGCGCGCGCAGCACAATGCGATCAGACTGTTTGAGGCTCCCGATATGACCCAGGTTGGTGTCAGCTCGGTAAGGGTCGGTGTTGCCACCCGCATCACGACTCAGCCACTCCACAGCATTGCCTTCCAGCCAGAGTTGCAACTCCCGCAGACTGCGATGCCCAACGGAACCCGTCACCGCCAACACAGGCACCAGCAACAACCAATGCCACAATGCGCGCGAACGCGGGCGTGCCTGCCACAAGGCCCAGGCCAGCATACCGACCAGGACGATCTCGAAAGTGCCATCACGCCGGTTGGCAGCACTGGCGGCTACGAGCCACAAGCCTGCGTATGGGTAGGCCAAATTGACGTGCATGGGGGTGCGGTTACGGTAGCGGCGAATGGTGGGCAGCAGCACGCCCAGACTGATGACCGACTGGTTTCCATAGGCCTGCGCCAAAGCCAATGGCAGGTAAATGACGGGCAACCAGAAAAACAACTGTGTGACGGCACGCGGATTGCCCAGTGTCAGATACAAAACAATACCAGCTAATAAGGTCAGCACGGCGCACACATCGCCAATGCGGTTCAGGCGCGCAGCATCGAACGCCCAACGCTGCGGCACCCAACGCGCTGCTTCAACCAGCACCGCGCAAGGCAGCGCCACGGCCCAATAGCCGCCCTGCCAACCCCAGAACAGGATGACTGCGCCAAGGAGTCCGGGCAAGGTGTTCACAACGCCGCCAAGTCCTGTTCAATCTGCCCAGGACGCAGCAGGACAATGCCATCCGGCAAGTCCGCTGGCGCAGCAGGGCTCACCAGCAACGCCAGCACAGTCGCCCCGCTGGCACGCAAAGTATCCAGCAGCTGACGCCGCGCATCGTCCCAGCACAACAGGATGCAGATACAAGCAGAAAACTGCGCACGCCGTGCCTGGAGCATGTCAATCAGGATGTGCAACTCCCCCTCGCGTTTGAGGGATACACCCGCCAGCACCTGCAACAACCCCAGCGGCAACATGAAGCCGTGCCCGGCAGTGAAAGTGTGCACCTGATCGCCTACGAACATCAAATCCAGCAGGCACTCCTGCGTGTCAATGGTCCAGGCAAATGATGCGGCCACGGCGACCGCTTCTTCAAATACCACATTCACCACATTCACCACATCCAGACCTGGAGCGCCGAAGGTATCGAGAATCAGCGCATGGCGCGCCACAAATTCATCCTGGTATTCCCTGACGACCGGCTTGCCGACACGCGCAAAACTGCGCCAGTGGATGCGTTGCAGGGCATCACCCGGACGATAGTCACGCAAACCGGCAAATTCCTGGGAATCACCCACCGAACTGCCATGCGGCAAGCCATCGGGCTGGTGGTGACGCGACCCTGGGAGGGTGAGCGTGGGTAAAGCATAGCGTTTAGGTAGCACGCAAATGTCGATACTGCCATGCGCCGGAAGCAGCCGACGCATCAACCCAAGAGCCTCGGAGCGCGCAGTGGCAATCTCGGTGATACGCAAACGTCCCCGGCGCAAGGCGCGGCCATGCGCTACCACATCGACCTCGGCACGCGCGGGCAAGGCAGGAACGACTGCCTCTTCGATGGTCGCCACCCGATTGGCCGCGATGAGCATCATCCAGCCGCGATAACTGGGAAAACGCAAGCGGCTGCGGAACTCGGCCAGGGTAGGACGTGGGTCCGCAAGCTGGATATGCAGTGTCACACCGTCAAGCGGCGCATTCGACACATTGCGTACCGTGAACTGCAGGCTGAAGCGCTCACCGACGGTCAGTGATAGCGGGACATGGGTTTGCACGCGCACGGGAGTGTCCCCGAACTGGCTCAAAACAAACGCCGCCGCCAGCAATGCCAGGAGCACCGTGAAAATCTGGTAGGCCACCGTCAGCGCGGTATCCACCCCCAGAACCCCCGTCAGCACCAGGGTGCCAAGGGCCAGCAAACCCGCGCGCGTGTGACGGCGGCGCACCCACAGACCAACGCCAGCGATAGTGCGAAACAGCCGATGGGAAAAGCGCCACATGGTGCGGGTGTTTTCAGAGGATCAGGTCGGAGCCGGTGTGCTGCGCAAAATAGTGTGCACGATGGCGCTGGCCGTGGTCCCGGAAAATCTGGCCTGCGGGTCCAGCGCCAGACGATGGGCCAGCACCGGCACGGCCAGGGCGCGCACGTGGTCTGGCGTGACGAACTCCATACCTTCCACCAAAGCCAGGCCCTGCGCCATGCGTGTCAAGGCCAGCGAGGCCCGTGGCCCGGCACCCAATTGCACACCTGCGGCGGTGCGTGTTGCGCGGGCTATGCTGACGATGTAAGCCAACAGCTCCTGGCTCACCCGCACCGTCTTGACCGCCGTTCGCAAGGCCAGAATGTCCGCAACCTCGACACAAGCCGCCAGGGTATCAAGCGGATGCTGCTGCCCTTGTGCCGCGACCAGCGCCATTTCATCTTCCTGACTGACGTACCCCAAAGACAGCCGCACGGCAAAACGGTCCATCTGCGCTTCGGGCAGTGGGTAGGTGCCACGGAACTCCACGGGATTTTGCGTGGCAATCACAAAAAACAGATCATCGAGCCTGGAAGTTTTCCCCTCCACCGTGACCTGCGCCTCGGCCATGGCTTCCAGCAAGGCCGATTGGGTGCGCGGCGAGGCACGGTTGATTTCGTCGGCCAGCAGAATCTGGGTGAATATCGGCCCCGGATGAAAGGCAAAATTCTGTTCTTTCGGGTTGAACACCGAAACCCCCAGAATGTCCGATGGCAGCAAATCCGGGGTGAACTGCACGCGCTTGAAACTGGCATTGACGCTGCGCGCCAGCGCCTTGGCGAGCGTAGTCTTGCCCGTTCCCGGATTGTCTTCAATCAGGACGTGCCCCCCGGCCAGAAACGCAGCCAGAATCTGACGCAACGGGACCGACTGCCCCGACATCACCCGCTCAAGGTTGTCAAGAATGCGGCCAATGATGCCGCCAATGGCTGGATTGACAATGGACATGGTGCAAGAAACCTCCGGTACGTGCGTCCCCCGACATGGGGGCTGAAGTGTAAATCACCCCCCCATGCTTGAGGGATAATGCGCGCAGGGCGCTCTTGCCCACGCAACATGATGTGAAACCCATAAATTTTGAATGTGATTTGAATATGCCGGAAATTTCCTGGACCGATGAACTGTTGACTGGCAATGCCTTTATCGACGAGGACCATCGCAAGCTCACCAGCATGGTCAACGCCTTTCTTGACGCCCTTTCCAAGGGACAAGGCAATGACGTGCTTGCCAAGGTGCTCAACAATCTGATGATCTACACCCGCTCCCATTTTGATCGTGAAGAAGCCGAAATGCAGCGCATCAACTACCCAGGAACCCTGGCGCACAAGGCCGAGCACACCCGGCTTCTGAATGAGGTCCATGCTTTGAAAGCCAAGATGGAAGCCGGTGAAAAAGTCAGTGCAACCGCCGTATTCACCTTCTTGAACACCTGGCTGCGGCATCACATTCTGGAAGTCGACATGAAACTGGCCGCCGCCATGCGGCAAGGCGCTATCGGCTAAAACCCACCGTAGAATGTGCGGAGGCAGCTATGGAGAGGGCTGGGGAGAGGGGCTGCTGGTGGCTTTGCGCTGGAATTTCATATTGCCCATGATATTACACATGCAAAAACTGCGATGCGAAACCCTCTTGCAAGCCTTTGTGGCATCTTTTTGGCCACAAATAAGGCATCAAATAAGCCTCCAGCCCCCGTGGGATGCGCGGTTGCAGCTATTAATAGTATAGCAAAAATAACCCCGTCCACAGCACCGCAGAACATCCAAAGAGCCAAGTTTTTTACTGCGCCGCGAGGCCGTGGCCTAGCCTGTATGCATTTGATGGGTCTGGAGAAAAAATGGCCCCCCCAGCCCATTCAACATGGGCGTCTTTTTTGCCCCATGCCGTATCATGCAGATTCATAAGGCATCGCAATAACGGATTTCACCATGGGCACCATCACTTTTGACACATTGAAGTACGCCGAACGTCTAAAAGCTGCGGGCGTTAGCGAACCGCAAGCCAAAGCGGAGGCCGAAGCGTTGCGCGATGTTCTGGCTGAGGCGCTGGATACCTCGCTGGCGACCAAGGCCGACGTGACCAGGCTGGAAAAACGCATGGATTCTTTCGAGTCCAAACTTGAATCCATGGAACAGCGCTTGACCATCAAACTCGGCGCATTCCTGGCCGTCGCCGTTGGCTTCATGCTTACCGTGCTGAAAATACATTGAATCTGGGGCGCAGGACACCAGGTTGGCGTTAACCCCCCGAATCCGAGGGCTGCGAACGGCAATGTTTTACACCCGGGTGTACTCGCGCATCCTGCGTCCGGTAATGGCACCACCCGTGCCAGTTACACCGACCAGTTCCCAAGCAGCACTGCGGCAATTCCAAGTAACTGAATATGTGTCGTATAGGAGGCACTGCGTTTCACTTTGAGCCGGGTTGTGCATAGTGCCAAGGCACGATAACGCACTTGCCTTGTCCCATGTTGTCCCAGACAACGGGGACTTACGGACTTGACTATTGCAACTTAGGGCAGAATGCTGGCAGTTGTCGGCCATTTCCGGCATGGAAACGCACACATTTTTTGGTGTTATGCCGCGCAATTTCTCTTTTCTTTCAATCAGTTGAAAACCATGTCTTACAAAAACAAAGTGAAATCCCGAATGCACAGATCGTTGGCACAGCTTGCCATGCTGGGCATCGGCCTGGTACCCGCCACCGGACTCCTGGCGCAAGGTGCGGGCAGCGAGTCGAATCTCAAAATATCCGGTTATGTCGGGCTGGTGGCCGGGCGGGTGCTCAGTGGCACGCTGAATGCCGACTACGTTGGCCCCGACACCATCAAGCATATCGGCTGCCCGTGTTATGTGGCCGACTGGAGCAACGGCGGGGTGTATGGCAACGCGTATTCGATGCTGCCGGAATCGCGCGCTGGCATTCAATTGCAATACGCCCTGGGTCCCCGCACCGGACTGACCGCGCAACTGGTCAGCCGGGGCACCAACGGAATGCCGGATGTGGCCTGGGCCTATGGCAGCCACAAATTCAATGAAAATTTTGAGGTGCAGGTCGGGCGCAAGCGCATCCCGCTCTATTACTACTCCGATTTTCAGGATATTGGCGTGTCGTACCCATGGGTGACTCCGCCGCCGGAGCTCTACGGCTGGGATGCGACCAACTACAACGGCGCCAGTCTGCGCTACAACCGCAACATGGGCAACACCAACCTGAGCGCCAGCGTGTTTGGCGGACGCGAACATGCCAACGAATCCCCGTTCCAGAAGCTCTACTATCCGGCAGGCTCCACCGAGGTGCAATGGAACAACCTGATGGGCGCCGATGTGGAGGCCAACAATGGCCCCCTGACCGTGCGCGCAGTGTTCATGCAGGCCGACGTGAAGACCCTCAACAACGACCCGGCCAACCCGGTGGACGACACCGCCGCCTTGCAAGCCTACGGTGTGGCGCTCAACCTGGACTTTGACAACTGGTTCGTGCTGTCCGAGTTCACCCAGCTCACACGCGACCATACCCTGAGCCAGTACAAGGTCACTGCTCCGGCCATGACCATTGGCGCGGGCTTGCGCCTGGGCAAGTGGACGCCGTTTATCAATTTTGCCAAATACACCGAAGAGACCACGGACCTGTCGCAGTACGCACCGGGTTCCTACAAGCGCGCCTCCGTCACGCTGCGCTACGACCTGGACTCCAGCAGCGCCATCAAGGGCCAGTTTGACAAGAACTTCGACACGACCAACAACTTTGGTGGTGACGCCACCGTGTTTCGCGTCAGCTACGACCGCGTGTTTTGATTGACTGTATTACACAAGCCGAAAATGAAACATCTTACGAAAACACTCGTGTTCGCTGTGGGTACGCTGCTGGCCCAGGTGGGAGCGGCGCAAGTCGCCGTGGTGGTGGGCGCCAATAGCGCTGCTACAGCACTGACAACAGAACAGGCAGCAGGGCTCTTTCTGGGCAAATCGGAGCAACTGCCCGGCGTGGGCGTGGCGCTGCTGCTGGACCAGCCCGAATCTGCGCCGGTGCGCGAAACGTTCTACACCAAGGTGACGGGAAAATCCGCCGCACAGGTCAAGGCGGCCTGGTCGCGGCTGATGTTTTCCGGCAAGGCCACGCCACCCAAGGAAATCGCCAACTCGGCGGCTGTGAAAAAATTGGTCGCATCCAACCCCAACACGGTGGGTTATATCGAAAAAAGCGCGGTCGATTCCTCCGTCAAGGTGTTATTGAGCGTCGACTAACGATACCTTGGCAATGAAATTTCGTTTGAAGATATGGCTGCTGCCCCTGTGTGCCGGGGCAGCGTTGGGTGTTGCGCTCATCCTGGGGCTGGTCAACGGTATCCAGAACAACCGCAACCTGGAACTGTTGCAAACCGTCGAAACCCCACTGCTGGAGTATTTGTTCGAAGCCGAACGTGGCGTGCACCAGTTGCAAGCCGACTTTCAGGCAGCAGCCTCCGAGGACGACGCCGACCGCCTGAAAGACGCGCAAGCCACGGCCGATACGATACGCGCATCCTTGACCCAGGCGCGCCAGCTCCACGGCAAAGCGGAGCTGGTCGGGCATTTGAGCCAGGCTTTTGAAGCCTATCAGGCCGCAGCATTGGCGGCCACGCAGGCCTTGTTGAAGAAAAACATGGACCCTGAGCTGCTCAAACGCATGGGTAGCGCGCAAAAGGAGTTGGCGCAGCAGACGCAAACTGCGCGCCAGCAAGCCCATACCTCGCTCGATACACGTTTTGCTGCGCTGGCCAAGGCCCAACGTGACAGCCTGATCTCCAACGCTGTCACCGGATTGCTGATCGTGCTGGGGCTGGGTATTGGCTCCTGGGCCATCATCAATTCTGTCTGGAAGGACCTGGGGATAGAGCCGGACGAGGCTGCGACCCTGGTGCAACACGTAGGCGGAGGCGATTTGCGCATGCAGCTGGACACGCGCCCCGGCGACACCCACAGCCTGATAGCCAATCTCCAATCCATGCAAAACAACCTGGTTCATGTGGTGCGCAGCATCCGCCAGGGAGCCGACGCCATGGCAAGCGCGACCAACGAAATTGCCTCGGAAAATCTGGAACTGTCCGCGCGCGCCGAACAGCAGGCCGCAGCATTGGCGCAAACCGCTGCGGCGATGGAAGAATTGGCTTCTACCGTCAAAAAGAACCACGAAAACAGCAAACAGGCCAACCAGCTGGTGGAATCGGCCTCCAGCATCGCGCTCAAGGGCGGCGCGGTTGTCACGCAGGTGGTGCAAACGATGGAGCAGATCAACGCTTCTTCGGCCCGGATTTCCGACATCATCGGCGTGATTGATGGCATTGCCTTTCAGACCAACATCCTGGCACTCAATGCGGCCGTCGAGGCGGCGCGTGCGGGCGAGCAGGGCCGGGGCTTTGCCGTGGTCGCCAGTGAAGTACGCAGTCTGGCCGGACGATCCGCAGCCGCCGCCAGGGAAATCAAGACGCTGATTGGCAATTCCGTCGATAACGTGAACGCTGGCAGCAAACTGGTGCAGCAAGCCGGCAGCACCATGGAAGAGATTGTGACCAGCGTGCACCATGTGGCGGACATCATGGTATCCATCTCCAACGCCAGCACCGAGCAGGCCACAGGCATAGACCAGGTTCAGCACGCCATTTCTGAAATGGACCAGGCCACCCAGCGCAATGCCGACCTCGTACACAAATCCGCAGCAGCTACACAAGCACTCAAGAGCCAGGCCGATGCGATGGTGGAAACGGTGCATGTTTTCCGGCTGGGGTAATGCACCAGGGTATAAATCAGCCGCTGGCGCACAGCTGACGGGCGGGAGTAGCTATCAATTTAATACCGACGGCCACGCCAGAACCAGGGCGTTGCACCGCAGCCAGGATGAACGACTTCTTGACAAAACCGGTTTGCGCGATTGCGTCACGGATTCAGGATTATTTTAAGAAAGGGAGCAAGTTAAACGATCATTCTGACAGATACGGGATGCACTGCACCTACTTTTACGAGTAATTGAACGTCCATTTATAGCGGATCTTCCCCCTAGTCAACCGAGCAAAACTGCATCAACTAATTGATTTAATTCACTTTCTTTGAGTGGTCAATTTTCTTTTAGTGGACACATTGACTTCCTTGTTTGGTGATTTTGGCAATCCAATGCCGGCATGTTCAAATAGTTTCTGGATTGCATCATTGGGAGTGGGGACACAGCGCACGATCTGATGATTCTCAGCACCCTTAACACTGAGCTCATGCACACAAAGCGTGGTCAATTGAGCAACCCCCTCTGCCACTGTTACATCTAAATTGCGCCAGCGTTTAGCTAACTCTTGTACCAACCGATATGCCAACATCACTACCAGGGCATGTCCGCGTGTGTGCGAAGCCAACCGCACGTATAGCGGACGCATTTCCAGCATAGTCTTGGAGGTGCGAAACGCCCACTCCACATGTGCCAGATCCTTGTAGCGCGCGTGCACGACTTCTTTGCTCGCTTTTTTTGGCTTTTACATCGGTTTTTATCACGTAGCAGCCATCGAGTTGGGTGTGTTTTGATTTTGCCTGTGCGTCTTCTTTCAAACTGAGTATGCGCTCGTTGAGCGTCACGCTGACCCACGCCTGTAGTCCCAGCTCTTTGCATTTTTCTCAATTCGCGCCAGCGCCAAATTGGTTTTGGCTCGTTTATGCTCGTCCAGGTACTGGTTGCTTTTGTCCAAAAGTGCCTGCAACCGCTCAAATTTGCTCTGATGTGAAGCTGCCAATTCACTCTGACGCACTGGGTTGCGCCGCAGCACGTAGCGCACCTGATCAACTCCGTCGCTGACCTCGGCCAAGCCATCCTTAAACAAGTCCATCCGCAATACACCAGACTTGAGCAAGCCCTCAATCTGAGGTTTTGTAATGGCCGTAATGTATGAATACCCCTTTTTAGCAAGCAGCTCTATCTGTTCGCTTTTGATCATGCCCCGATCACCCACCAGCGTGACCTCTTTGGCTCCAAAACGCGCAGCGAGCTTGTCGATCTGGTTTTTTACTGTCTTGGGGTCTTGAGTATTGCCAGAAAATACCTCAATGCCCAGCGGCACTCCGTAGCCATCGCACAGTAAACCAATGACAATCTGGCTTTTGCCCTTCTTGCCGTCCCGGTTGTAGCCAAAGGCTCCGAGTTCGTTACATGAACCCTCAGATAACTGCTGGTGACATCGTAGAGAAACAGTCCATCTGATGTACGTTGTGCTGACTTGTTCGTAACCTGCTCAGGTGCGCTCTGTGTGTGATGCTGTGCGCTGTAGTTGCTTGCTTGAGAGTGTGTAAAAGCGTTTTCTCAATGAACTCCTGTTGCTCGGTGAGCCAACCAAGGTTTTGGTACAAATCGTCTTCATCAAAACGTGGCAAATCCAAAATTCCGCATGCGTGAACGCGTGCCAGGCGCACCGCAGACAGCCGTGAGCCTTGGTCTGTGCGCGTGCCAACACCTGCCACAACGCAAGACGACCTGCACGCTCTGAACCCAAAGCGCTCGTAATACCCAACTCACGCGCAAGTTCTGCGAGTAGCCAGATCGCACCAATGGACTGCCCTTGATGCAGTTGCACGTGCATCAAATCAATGTCACTGACAACAGCGGTCTTTGCCTCAGCAATGGGGGTGTCTAGCTGGGGTACCTTTGGGACAGAAATAGGCCCGTCAAGTTGAGCAGACAGCGTGCTCAATTGATCCTTGTGTTTGAAGGCCAAGCGCATGGCTGCAATATCTTGTTCAGAGCACTTGCTTAGGTTAGCAATGGTGCGATGCTTGACCTTTCCGCCATCGCGAAAGCTTTCACGCAGAAGATAACGGGTGTATGATTTCTCGCCGTTACGAACAGTAGAAGCGTCGATATACATAGTGACTACAAATATAGTCAAAAAACTGCAAAATTACCAATGAAAAAATAAATTTTCTAAAGAAAAATTAGTGGCTACAAAATTGCTAAGTCATTGATTTAGATAGATGTGGCAAAGGTTATGGGGGAATATCCGTTATAGGATGTAATTAACCGCTAAGACTTTTGACTGCATATAAGGAAGCCTGGTGCCGTCTCAGCGCGATCAACCTGAAAGAATATTTTCCGCATTTGTAAGCCATAGTCGGTACCTTTCAGGATCAGGATGGTTGTCTTCAGAGAACTCAACGCTCCAGTGCCGTATAAAACAGTCACAGTGAGCATTCGTAGCCGCTGCGCTGTTGATAGTTTGGACGAGCCAGCCCTGGCGATCCTGTGCATCCACTGAGGCACCCCCACACAGGCTTGTGCCAACAAAGTCGGCAAGGGTCGTCATGGAATCTTTGGCGTGTGGCTATGGCATAGTATTGCTTTTCTTGGTGCATGTTGTGCTTCTGTTGGTCGAACTTTACTGCTTCACTGCCATTCATCCACAGAACCCATTGCAATCAGTATCTGGGATGTGACCTTGGTTCACGGCACGATACGCAAATGAGAGACAGGCTTCAGGAGATTGAAATGACACAAATCGTGATGGACTTTGAACCAAGTGCATTCTCTGCATTACGTTTGGGGCCGAAAGAGTTTGGTGAAGAACTCAAGCAGGCCGCCGTCGTGCAGTGGTACGCCGAGCAGCGTATTTCCCAAGCCAAAGCTGCCGAAATGCTTGGTATGAGCCGTAGCCGTTTTTTGGATGAACTGTTCCGACGCAAAGTTCCTGCCATTCAGGTCAGTGCAGAAGAACTTGAACAGGAAATTCATGGCGACCTCTAAGCCATGGGTGGTGAATGCCTCACCGCTGATTCTGTTGGGTAAACTCAATCGGCTGGATTTGCTGGAGCGTATGGCACCCTCATTGCATGTGCCTGAAGGCGTGATTCGTGAAGTATCCCAGGGCCACCAACGTGACCTTGCAACCTCATCTTCAGTTACTTGGGCAGACATGCACCGGCATCCTGATGTACCAGTATTGCCGACGGTCGATCACTGGGATTTGGGAGCGGGTGAGTCCCAAGTCATTTCGTTGTGTCTCGAAATTTCTGCTGTGGCAGTGCTTGATGACGGTGAAGCCAGAGCGTGCGCGCGAACGCATGAATTGCCGCTGATTGGCACGTTGGGGATCATTCTGCGCGCCCGTAGATTGGGCCTGCTACCTGCGGCCCGTCCGCTGATAGAGCAGCTGATTGCAGCAGGTTCATTTCTGGACAGAACGCTGGTAGAACGTGAACTGGCGAAATTGGGTGAATAGCTTCGTTTAAGCTGATTTGATAGTCGAACCATACCGAAAAAAAGCCCGCTGAACAATCAGCGGGCTTTTCTATTTTGGCGGAGTGGACGGGGCTCGAACCCGCGACCCCCGGCGTGACAGGCCGGTATTCTGACCAACTGAACTACCACTCCTGGTAGATAGCTTTGACACCTTTCGATGCCCAAGTGCTACAAACTTGGCGACCCCACGGGGATTCGAACCCCGGTACTCACCGTGAAAGGGTGATGTCCTAGGCCTCTAGACGATGGGGTCAAAACCTATGAAACAACTTACAGCTTATTCTAACAAAACCTGGTGGAGGTAAGCGGGATCGAACCGCTGACCTCTTGCATGCCATGCAAGCGCTCTCCCAGCTGAGCTATACCCCCAAAACCTCTTGCATAGCCCCCTTATGAGGAACCGCTGCAAATCCTGAGCCTCGCATTATAGCGTACTATTTTCAGCTAAAACGAGTTGACGAGCTGGCTAATTACTTTTTCGCGTTGACACAAGACCAGCACCGCATCCAGTGAAGGTGTCTGGGGTGTGCCCACAACCAGCACACGCACGGGCATAGCCAATTGAGGCATTTTCAGCTTGGTGGCCGTCAATACTTCCTTGATGGCGCTGGCAATGCCCGCCTTGTCCCAATCACATGTTGCCAGCTTTTCGGCCAGCAAACGCAGTGCGGGTTGCACGGCTTCGGTTACGTGTTGTGCCAGCAATTCGGCGGATGGCTGCACCGGGGCATAAAAGCATGCGACCCAATCGGCCAGTGCAACCGTGGTATCGCAGCGGTCCTTGAACAGATCACACAAAGGCGCCAGGCGGGCATCGGTCGTCAAGCCACGCTGGTGCAAGATATTTTGTACCAGCGGGGCTAACGCCTCACCTGCCAGGGCCTTGAGATGCTGGGCATTGACCCAACGCAGCTTGGCTTCATCAAACTGTGCAGCGCTGCGTCCCAGATGGTCCAGGTTGAACCATTGCAAGAACTGTTCGCGGCTGAAAATTTCCTCGTCACCATGGCTCCAGCCCAGGCGGGCCAGATAGTTCAGCATGGCATCGGGCAAAAACCCCTCGGTGGCGTATTGTGTGACCGGTTTGGCGCCATTGCGCTTGCTCATCTTTTCGCCCTGCTCGTTGAGCACGGTGGGCAAATGGGCATAGACCGGCGGCTCCTTGCCCAAGGCACGAAAGATATTGATCTGCCTGGGCGTATTGTTCACATGGTCATCGCCACGAATCACATGGGTGATACCCATGTCCATATCATCCACGACGACACAAAAATTGTAGGTGGGCGTACCGTCGGGCCGGGCGATAACCAGATCATCGAGCTCGTCATTGGCAATGGCAATATGCCCTTTGACCTTGTCGTCCCACGCAACCAGGCCACCAACCGGATTCCTGAAACGCAGCACGGGTTGCACGCCATCGGGAATGGCCGACAGCACCTTGCCAGGCTCTGGTCGCCAGGTGCCGTCGTAACGCGGTTTTTCCTTGGCCGCCATCTGCCGCTCGCGCAAGGCATCGAGTTCGGCAACGCCCATATAACAAGGGTACACCTGGCCATCAGCCACCATGCCCGCCAATACTTCCTTGTAACGCGCCATGCGCTGCATCTGGTAGTACGGGCCTTCGTCGTAATCCAGCCCCAGCCAGGCCATGCTTTCGAGGATCACGTCCACAGCGGCTTGCGTGGAGCGCTCAAGGTCCGTATCTTCGATGCGCAAAATGAATTCGCCGCCATTGGCGCGGGCAAAGGCCCAGGGGTACAAGGCTGAACGGATATTGCCCAGATGAATAAAACCGGTTGGCGAGGGAGCGAAGCGGGTGCGTATTTTTTGTGTTTGTTGTGTCATGACACAGTGTCCAGAGCATGGGCCAGATCGGCCTTCAAATCGTCAATATGTTCAAGGCCTACAGCCAGGCGGATCAACCCCTGACCGATGCCAGCAGCTTGGCGCTGGTCTTCGCTCAGGCGCCCATGCGAAGTGCTGGCGGGGTGGCTGATGGTGGTCTTGGTATCCCCCAGATTGGTGGTGATGGAGCACACACGCACGGCATCAATCGTCGCAAAAGCTTTGCGCCGCAGCTCGGTGGCGTGCGACCCATGGACCGCAAAGGCAACGATGGCAGCACCTACGCCCTTGCCGCTGGCCGACTGCTGGCGCATGGCCAGGGCGTGCTGTGGATGGCTGGGCAAGCCGGGGTAATGCACCCGCTGGACCTTGGGGTGGTCTTCCAGCCATTGCGCCAACGCCAGTGCACACGCGCTTTGGGCCTGCATGCGAATGCCCAGTGTTTCCATACCCTTGAGCACCACCCAGGCGTTGAAGGGCGACAGCACCATACCCGCAGTGCGCGTGATGGGCAAAAACAGTTCATCAACGTGCTGCTGGCTGCAGCAGATGGCACCAGCCATGACGCGCCCCTGTCCATCGAGGTACTTGGTGCCGGAGTGGATGATGAAATCGGCACCAAAACGTTTGGGCTGCTGCAAAATCGGGCTACAAAAACAGTTATCCACCGCCAACATAGCACCGGCGTTGTGCGCCAGATCGGCCAAGGCTTGAATATCGCAAATTTCGGTCAAGGGGTTGGTTGGCGTTTCAGCAAATAAGAGTCTGGTATTGGGTCGGATCGCAGCAGTCCACTGTGCCAGATCGGTTTGTGCGACAAAGCTGGTTTGAATACCAAACTTGGCAAACTCGCCAGCAAACAGCCGGATGGTCGAGCCGAAGACCGACTGCGAACACACTACATGGTCGCCACTTTTCAGTACCCCCATACCCAGCAACAGGATAGCGGCCATGCCGGTGGAGGTGGCAATCGCGGCTTCGGTACCCTCCAGCGCCGCCAGACGCAGCTCCATGCTGTTGACCGTCGGATTGCCAACGCGCGTATAGGTGTAGCCGTCTTCTTCCATCGCAAAACGGCGTGCTGCCGTTTCGGCGTTGGGCTGGACAAAGCTGCTGGTCAGGTAGAGTGCTTCGGAATTTTCTCCATACTGGCTTTTGGCAATGGCTGTACGCACCGCCAGCGTTTGCGGATGCAAGTTTTCAGGTAGTTGATTCATGTTCACGCTCCACGCCTGTTATCAAACTTTAATCCGCCGGATTGGGTAGTGCCAAGCGTGAAGTTTCGTCCTGACTTTCGTCGACACTAACACGGTGGGCGTTGATCCGGTCAATATCTTCCGCGTTGATGTCGCCCGTCACATAAATTCCGTCAAAGCAGGAGGCATCAAAGCCGCTGATCCGGGGGTTGAGTGCGCCAATGGCTTTTTTCATGGCATCGACATCCTGATAGATCAATGCGTCACAACCAATGAGTTCCGAAATTTCCGCAACCGTGCGTTTGTGCGCCACCAGTTCGCTGCTGGTGGGCATGTCAATGCCGTACACGTTGGGGTAGCGCACCGGCGGTGCGGCACTGGCCAGATACACCTTGCGCGCACCGGCATCACGCGCCATCTGCACGATTTCTTTCGAAGTGGTCCCGCGCACAATCGAGTCATCGACCAAAAGCACGTTACGCCCCTTGAACTCGCTGCTGATGGCATTGAGCTTTTGCCGCACCGATTTTTTACGCACCGACTGCCCCGGCATGATGAAGGTGCGGCCCACATAACGGTTTTTAACGAAGCCTTCACGGTACGGAAGACCCAGCAGCTGCGCCAATTGTGCCGCGCTGGGGCGACTCGATTCGGGGATGGGGATCACGACGTCAATCTCGTTCGGTGGCACCGTCGAAATCACCCGCTTGGCCAGGGCCTCGCCCAGGTTCAAGCGCGCCTGGTAGACCGAAATATTGTCCATGACCGAGTCCGGTCGGGCCAGGTAGACAAATTCAAAGATACAGGGGTTCAGCCGGGGATTGTCGGCACACTGCTGTGCCTGTACCGAGCCGTCCAGACCGATAAAAACCGCCTCACCCGGTGCAATGTTGCGCTCCAGGTGGTACCCGGTACCTTCGAGAACCACCGATTCGCTGGCAACCATGCTGCTGCCTTCGCAGCTACCCATGCACAACGGACGAATACCAAACGGGTCTCTGAAAGCCAGGATACCGTGCCCCGCAATCAGGGCGATCACGGCATACGACCCCCGCACACGCAGGTGCACGTTGTGCACAGCCGTGAAGACGTCCTGGGGCTTGAGTGAGGGTAAGCCGCGTGTGGTTTTCTCCAGTTCGTGCGCCAGCACATTGAGCAGGACTTCCGAGTCGCTTTCGGTGTTGATGTGGCGATGGTCGGTGTTGAACAGTTCACTCTTGAGCGCCTGCGCATTGGTCAGATTACCGTTGTGCACCAGCACGATACCAAAAGGCGCATTCACATAAAACGGTTGCGCCTCTTCCTCGCTATAGGCATTACCCGCTGTCGGGTAACGCACCTGCCCCAGGCCACAATTGCCGGGCAAGGAGCGCATATTGCGGGTTCTGAACACATCGCGCACCATGCCCTTGGCCTTGTGCATGAAAAACTTGTGCCCCTGCTGTGTCACGATTCCAGCCGCATCCTGACCCCGGTGCTGCAGCAACAGCAAAGAATCGTAGATCAACTGGTTGACCGGCTCATGGCTGACAACGCCCACTATTCCGCACATAGATATTGACCCTTATTGATAATCGTCGTAGCCCGTCACGCAGGTAGGTATTTTGCAAAATCCGGCGGCAGCACAGGTTTCATGCCCCGCAAGACCCCGGTGGCCAAGGAGGTACCTACGGAATCCTGCCACCCCTTGCTCCGGTGCAAAGGGGTCATGCCGACAAGCACGACCAACACCAGCAGCACGATACCACCGCGCACCAGACCGAAAACCGCCCCCAGCGCCCGATCCACCGGGCGCAGACCCACGGCGGCCATCAACTTGCGCACCAGAAAGGCCAGCAGGCCGCCCACGAACAGGGACGCCACGAAAACCAGAACAAAACCCGCAGCGTAGCGCACGATCTCGGTCACCTCGCCCAGCGGCAAGTGTTTGGCGGCCATTGGCGCAAACCACTGCGCCAGCATAAAAGCCACAACCCAGTTGAGCAAGGCCAGCATTTCGTAGACCAGGCCACGCCAGGCTCCCACCAGCATGGACCCCAGCAACAGCGCCAAAAATAGCCAGTCCAGCGTGGGCATTATGTGTGTTCAGGGCGTTCAGAGTTCGAAAATCCCCGCTGGCAAATCCAGTTTCTTTATTTTCTGCACCGTCGCATCCGCCTCCGCCTTGGAGGCGAACGGCCCGATGCGCACCCGGATACGTTTTCCCTCCGTGCCATCCTTGGCGGGCAATATCTGCGCATAGGTTTTCAAGCCGGAACGCTCCAGTTTGAGGCGAACCTCGTGGGCTTTGGCTGTATCAGAAAAAGCGCCGACCTGCACCACAAAGCGCCCTGCGGCAGCAGGTTTTTGTGCCTCGGCAGCAGGTTTTTGCACTTCTTTAACGGGCTCTTTGCCTTCGAGCAAGGCCTGTGCCTTGGCGCCGTCATCGACATTGCGCCGTGCGGACTCGTCCGGTTTGGCAACTGGCGGCGCAGTTGCCGTCTTGACGGGTGCAGCCGGTGCACTGGACGCAGCGGCCACCTTGGCAGGCGCCGTTGGCGTGGTGCTTGCCTTCACAGGCGCAGCCGCCTTGGGTGTGCTCGGCGCGGATGCAGCCACCTTGGCCGCAGGTGCCGCAGCAAGTTTGGCCGGGGCCGGAACGGGCTGGGGCGCGGATGCCTTGGGCTTGGTCGGTGGCTCTATGAACTCGATCTCGGATTCCGAGGCAGCGACCATTTCTGAGGCGGGCGCCGAGGCTGCCGAAGCCACGCTCACCAAGGGCTTGACCTGATTCCTGTCGGGAATTTCTATCGGGATATCCACAGCAATCGGTCTGGGCTGGTTGTCAAATAGCAAGGGGAAACCAACAACCCCCAGCAACACCAGCAGCGCCGAACCAATCAGACGGTGTCTGGCGCGCTGGCGCATGACCTCCACACTCTCGGGAACCTTCGTCGGCGCGGGACGCTCATCGCTATCTTTGCGAAATTTGAAAAAAGCCATGAATGGGGTAAGGGTCGGTCAGGAGTTCAGATGCTTGGCGTGCAACCGGGGCAGGCCGTGTTGCAGAACGCCGCCCACGGTATGGAACGATCCAAAGACCACGATTCTATCAGCGGGGTCGGCGCTAGCCAGCGCCGCCAGCAAAGCCTCCTGCGGGTTGCCAAATGTGTGGTCAGAAACACCTTTTCGCGTATTTTGTGCCCGCCAGCGGGCCTGCAATGCAGCGGCGCTGGCGGCACGCGCCAGGGGCAGATCAGTGAAGTACCAGTGCTCCACCAGGGGGGAAAGCGTTGCGAACATGCGCTCCAGGTCCTTGTCGGCCATGGCGCCCATGACGGCATGGGTGTTGGCAAAGAAGCCCATGGCGTCCAGATTGGCTGCAAGCGTAGCCACCGCATGCGGGTTGTGCGCCACATCCAGCACCAGAACCGGCTGACCGGCGACGATCTGAAAGCGCCCCGGCAGCTCGACCAACGCCAGGCCATTGCGCACCGCCTGGGCCGTGACGGGCAAGCGTGCGCGCAACGCAGCCAGCGCAGCCAGAACCCCCGAGGCGTTGAGCAACTGGTTGGCGCCACGCAGCGCAGGGTACGCCAGCCCGCTATAACGCCGGATGCCTCGTTTGGGGGCCGTGGACCAGGCCCACTGCTGTTTATCCCCTGAAAAATGGAAATCGACGCCCAGCCGCCACAGATCGGCCCCCACCTCCAGCGCCCGGTCCAGCACGCTTTGCGGCGGCATCGGGTCGCTGACCACTACGGGGCGTTCGGTGCGCATGATGCCCGCTTTTTCAAATCCGATGCGCTCACGGTCCTGGCCCAGCAGTTCCGTGTGGTCCAGATCAATGCTGGTGATGATGGCGCAATCCGGGTCAATAATGTTGACAGCATCCAGCCGCCCCCCCAAACCCACCTCCAGAATCACCACATCCAGATTGCTGTGCGCCATCACCTCCAGGATCGCCAGCGTGGAAAATTCAAAATAGGTCAAGGAAACTTCACGGCCATTTTCGACTCTAGCTCCCTCCACACGTGCGAATGCAGCTATCAAGTTAGTAGCATCCACCGGCTCGCCCGACAGCCGCAAGCGCTCCTCAAAACGCACCAGGTGTGGCGAGGTGTAAACGCCCGTGCGATAGCCCGCCTGCAGCAGGATGGCTTCCAGCATGGCGCATGTTGATCCTTTTCCGTTGGTGCCCGCCACGGTAATCACCGGGCAATCGAAACCGATCTGCATGCGCCTGGCCACACGGCGCACGCGCTCCAGCCCCAGCTCGATGGTCGTGGGATGCAGACGCTCGCAGTACGCCAGCCAGTCCTCAAGGGCTTCAAAGGTTGTTGGTGTATTCATAGTGCCATGGATTGTCGCGCAACCGACGCTTGGCCGATTGTTCAAGAATCCGGGCTTCCCACTTAAAGCGGGACAGCACGTTTGGCGCCTTGTGGGGGTGGCGGGAGCCACGAATTCGCGCCTTCCGGCGCTCGATGGCAAACTGGTCGGGAAAAACCAGCAGAAGAAAACGGCGCACTTGGGTGTTGACAGCGCCAAAAACCATACCAGCGTCGATTTCCGGGTGGATTTGTGACAGGCTCCGGGATACTCCCAGCCAAGGCCAGATTGCTCCTGATACAATAGCTGCTCCCGCTTATCCCATAAAGCTTACAGCCCGATTTACCATGTAAAAACACCCGACAATGGCCCGTTTTGATGCCTCATGGCGGTTTCTGGCATCGCATTGACCCGTTTTGACGGGCAAAATTAAAGGCAAATCTGGCTGTACGCCTTATGTACCAAGCGGGAGTAGCTATGTTTTTTGCATAGACAGCGCCGCAGACGAATGCGCTCATTCACAGGAATCACATCCAGCCTGCACGGAAATGACAATGCCTTGCCTGTCCCGCCTTAAGTGGGAAGCCAGAATCCGTGACCATCGCAATACCGGGTGGATGCGTCAAATAATCAGCATCCCCGATACATGAGAAACATCCAAGCCGTTCACCCCCGTCAACGAAATCCCTATCCCAACGCTGCCCGTATCCACCATCTGAATGGCTGCGCTGGTGCTGGTTGGAACTTGGTAGTTGAGCGCACCGCTGACCGGCGTGGAGCCCGTGGTTGGCACTGAAGCACCAAGCATGCTGGCGAACTGCGCATAAGTCAGGCTACTGGCCATATCACCCACCAAAACATTGGCGCCCACCCCATAACTGAAGGCTGCTGCGCCCAGGATTTGCACCTTGGCACCGTTGGAGAGAGTCAATTGGGTTGCGTTGCTGTAGAAACTGCTCGATGCAATCGTCAGGCCATCGGTCAACTGAATCACGTTGGAGCCTTCGGTGTCGATAATCTTGGCAGTCACCGTGCCACTTAGCGTGTGGGAGCTGATGATGTAGGTGTCGTTGCCACCACCACCGAGGTGGCGGTTGCCTCCTGAGAGCAAAAAGAAATCATTGCCCAATGTGCCGGGGACGGTGTAGGACGGAACTACGGTAGGGCTTGTGGCATTTGCAGCAGAAAGTACGTAGGCACCAGTTCCTGCACCGTTGCCCTGCGCGGAAAGATAGTAAGTCCCGCTCAGGTTTGCGGAATAAAGGATTTGGGAATCTTGGCTAACACCACTGTCGTTGTTATCAGTTACCAACGTTCCGGTCGCGTCATACAACGCCAAGTAAGGATCTGTCAGCCCATCGTGCATCCTGGCCAGAGAGAAGTTATAACTTGCCCCGGCTTTGAGGTTCACTTTAAACCAATCTTGGTCGCCAACTATGTCGATATTGCCCACTACAGAAGCACCCATGGCTAAAGTTCCGCTGGTGCTAGCGGTATTGCCATAGTCATCCACAATCTTGGCTGCGGTAAGCGTGTAAGTGCCTATCTCTGCGTTGCTGCCTCGTGCAGAAAGATAGTAAATACCACTAAGGGCAGAGGAATAAAGAATGGCTCATATTGGGTTTTGAGGGCATGCTTCGGGTTGCAGCAGAATTTCAAGGAGAGACCCCAGCAGAGCGCGCCCGCGCCGCCTCACGTTGTGAACGAACTCAAAGAAACTCAGATAAATGGGCAATTTTTCTTGGGAAATTCCGCGATGGGGACGCAGCCAAGAACGAAGCAGAGACCAAAACCCTCCATTGTGTTCACATGAACCTCATGGAATCCGTCGCCATCTTCATCACGAGCATATTCCCCAGCACTATGGCAAACGGTCTTGTGCTCATAGCCCCATTCGAGCAACGCAGAATAAATCACATACTCATCGGTGTAAATCAGTGTGCCGGCCTTAACAGTTTGCTCAATAAGCGGTCGTATGGTCGCTTGCTGCACGTTTTCCAGCATCTCTATTCGAACATCGCCATTGCGTTGAATCATCCCGAAGATCGGCGGCTTTTCTCTGGCCAGCGTACCGCCCTCGTGCTCCTTTGAGTCGGTTGCGCCGCGCTTTACGGCCAATGATCTTCTCAGGATGCCCTTATGTCCAGCGATAACATACACCTCATCGAACTCTACTTCTCCTTCCATCTGAGGAATCCTTCTACGCTTGTGTATCCCATGGCGCAAGAGATCCGTCATCTGTTGACAATCGCTTTGATTCAGCCCGAGTTCTTTGGCTATCTGCAGATTCGATACATCCAGCCCCATCAAATGCATACAGGCTATCCATATGCGTAATGGTTGGTGATGCCCAGAGAAAATCGTCCCCGTCAAATCATCGAAACGCTTGCCACAATTCAAGCATCGATACCGTCGGCAGGCAGGGTGACGGTTGTTGCACCCTTTTTTGACAATCTTATTGGACGTGCAGCTTGGGCACGCATTCGGACGAGAGCGCGGCCAACGCAGCGATCTTATCTTTTCATAGCATTTCTCATCGTCCATCAACTCTTGGATATGAAACATGGCAACGACCCTCCATCACAACGTGGTGACTTCAAGCATAGCGACCGAGCTTTTTCCTGTCCATTGTGATGACCTCAAAACCCAATATGAGCCTAAAGAATTTGAGAGTCTGTACTAGCGCTCTTGTTGTCATTTTCAGCCACCAATGTACCGCTCGCGTCATACAACACCAGGTAAGGGTCTACCAACCCATTGAGCCCATTGGGCGTCTTGGTTAATGAAAACCCATAAATTTCCCCGGCATCGAGTTCCAACTTGAACCAGTCCTGATCGCCAGCTACTTCGATGTTGCCCACCACAGAGCCACCCATGGCTAAAGCTGCGCTGGTGCTAGCGGTATTGCCATAGTCATCCACCATCTTTGTGGCAGCAAGCGTGTAAGTCCCTGTCTGTGCGTCGTGGCCTCGCGCAGAAAGATAGTAAGTTTCACTAAGGCTCGGAGAATAAACTATGCGGGAGTTCGGGCTATTGCTGCCGTTGTCATTTTCAGCCACCAATGTGCCGTTCGAGTCATGCAACTCCAGGTAAGGGTCCGCCAGCCCATCGGGCGTTTGGGTAAGCGAAAACTCATAATATTCCCCAGCATTGAGTTCCACCTTGAACCAGTCCTGGTCGCCAACCACTTCGACACTTCCCACTACAGAAGCGTCAATGGCTAAAGTGCCGCTAGTGCTAGCGGTATTGCCATAGTCATCCACAATCTTGGTGGCCGCAAGCGTATAAGTGCCCGTCTCTGCGTTGCTGCCTCGTGCAGAAAGATAGTAAGTACCACTAAAGTCTGCAAAATAAACTATTTTGGAATCTGTACTGCTGTCGCCACTATTGTCGTTTCTAGCTACCAATTTGCTGTTCGGGTCGTACAACTCCAGGTAAGGGTCTGTCAGCCCATTGGTAGTTTGGGAAAGAGAGAACGTATATGTTTCCCCGGCAATGAGGCTTACCTTGAACCAGTCGGTATCGCTCGCTATTTCAATGTCGCCCGCTATGGAACCATTCATGGGCAGATCAGCGCTTGTGTCAGCGGTGCTGCCGTAGTCATCCACAACCGTCCTTGCCGCAGCCAGCGTGTAAGTGCCTGTCTCTTGGTCGAAACCTTGTGCAGAAAGGTAGTAAGCACCACCAATTCCTGCAATAAAGGCTATTTGAGAATTCGCATTACTGCCCGTATCGTCGTTTTCAGTCACCAACGTGCCGTTCGAGTCGTACAACGCCAGGTAAGGGTCTGGCAACCCATTGGGCGTTTGGGAAAGAGAAAACGCATAACTTTCCCCAGCATTGAGGCTCACCTTGAACCAGTCCCGATCTCCAGCAACTTCGATGTTGCCGACTACAGAAGCACCGATAGCCAAAGTTCCGCTGGTGGTAGCGGTATCGCCGTAGTCATCAACGGCAGCGTCTGCAAACATTCTTGTTGACCCGGAAACATTCCCAACGGGCTGCTGTTGATCTGTCATCCTTACATCGAAAAAAACAACATTTTTCTTCATAAACACCTTACAGTGGTCGTTAGCAATCTATTCCCCTCGCTAACTGTTCGTTACTGAATTCAGCATGTTGCCGTAAATTAGCCGCAAATTTACTGCATTTATTGTGTGGGGAGTAATCTTGAAAATTACCGTAGACTAGCCTTTTACCACATACCCAGGAGTCAATTGGAAATGAATAACAACGCTGCATCTTCAGTTGATAAATTCAGCAACGCCTTGACCGTTAATGGTGAAGTTTTTGACTCCTTGCCTATGGCACCGGATAACCCAGTGCGTGTGGAGATTGTGTTTATCGAGAGCAATGTGCCCGGCATCGACGTGCTGCGTGAGGGCATTGGCGTTGGCAAAGAGGTCTATGTACTCGATGCCAGCCAGGACGGTTTGCAGCAAATTGCCGCTTTGCTTGCCGGGCGTACCGGCATTGGTGCACTGCACCTGATCTCCCACGGCAGCGAAGCCTCGGTGAACCTGGGCGCACTGTTGCTGAATCAATCCAGCCTCGCAGACCACCAGAGCACGTTGCAATCCATCGGGCAAAGTTTGAGCAAGGATGCCGACATCTTGCTCTATGGCTGTAACGTTGGTGCGGGTACAGGTCAAGACTTTCTCGACCGATTAGCCATATTGACCAGCGCCGACCTGGCTGCTTCCAACAACCTCAGCGGCAATGCCAGCATGGGCGGCGACTGGACACTGGAAATCAGCACCGGCCCGCTGGATGCCGTACCGTTGAGCTTCGATGCCTATGCTTTCACTTTACCTGACCTCACCACCGAGCTGGTGGCGCACTACCAATTTGAAAGTGATGGCACTGACGCTGCTGGCAGTGACAACAATGCCACGGCGGCGAATGTCACATACGCTGCCGGAAAAATCGGCAATGCGGCGGTTTTCAACGGCACAGATGCGGCATTTACGATTGCGGACCTGACCGGCTTCCCAACATCGGGGAGTTACACCATCAGTTCATGGTTTTCGGTAACCGGGACGCTCCGGGGAGTTATCACCGGCTGGGGAAATACTTCAAATAACGCAATAAATGTACTTAGAACCACTGGCACAAATGACCTTACTGAGGTTCCTAAGCCTGGATTGGTCAATTATTGGTGGGGTAACGATCTGATTGTAGGGACACCCACTATCCCCCTTCTGAATACAGGCTGGCATCAGGTGGTTGCCAGGTATGACAGTGGCAGCACCAAGCGTGACATCTGGCTCGATGGTGTAAAACAGGGAGAACTAACAGCAGGTGGCATAAATGCTGCGCTTACCAACGGTGTAATCGGCAAAGCACCGAACGGCGGTGAATTTTTCGCCGGTGCCATTGATGATCTGAGAGTCTACAACCGGGCGCTGGCTGATGCGGATATCGTCGCTCTTTACCCTGCGGCCCCCACCGTCGCTGGCGTACCCGCCGACGTGACGGTTGTGGAAGACGTAGCGAGCAACTTCGACCTCTCGGCGGTCACCGTGGCAGACGTGAATGGGGACAATCTCACTGTGACCCTGAGCGCGACGGCAGGCACCTTTGCCGCAGGAAGCAGCGGCAGCGTGACCGTGGGCGGTTCGGGCACGGTCACGTTAACGCTCTCTGGCTCGGCGGCCAACATCAACACATGGCTGGATACCGTCAGCAACATTCAATACACCGGAGCCTCCAACGCCAACGGCGATGATGCCGCCACGTTCACGCTGAAAGCCAATGACGGCACGGCGGATTCAAATATTGGCAGTGGCAACATCGACATCACAGCGGTAAACGACGCTCCGGCACTGGACAACACCAAGTCACCCACCATGGGCACTGTACTTGCCAACCTAGCTGCGCCGAGCAATGGCAGCACCGCTAGCAGCGTCTTGGTGTCGGATCTGATCAACACCACCCCATTGACCAACTTCAGTGACATCGACAGTAATCCTGCCGGCATAGCCATAACCGGAGTCAGCAGCAATGGCAAACTGTGGTTCAGCATCAATAACGGCGCTACCTGGACAGAACCCACCGGCACCGTCTCGGCCACGTCAGCACTGACCCTGCACGCCGATGCCCGCGTCTATTTCCAACCCAACAACGGTTACAGCGGCAGCCTGAGCGATGCCATCACCTTCAAGGCCTGGGACCGGACTGGCGGATACACCAACGGGCAATCGGGGGTGGTAACCACCGGCCTCACGCTGACCGGCACCTATGACACCAGCGGTGAGGCCGTGGGGGTGACCGTGAGCGGAAATTACGCCTATGTTGCGGATCGTTATGACCCCACCAAATATTTGTTTTTCAACATCAGCAACCCCGCTTCTCCAAGCCTTGCAGGCTTCTACAACCCCGGTAGTGGTTACGGCTACGCTATTGCAATCAATGGCAACTCTGCTTATCTGGCGAATGCGATGGCTGGTCTGGAAATCCTCAACATCAGCAGCCTGAACGCCCCCAGTTCAGTCGGCACCTATAACGCCTCAGTCGCAGCTGTGAGCAATGTGGTTGTGCGTGGTAACTACGCCTATGTGACGGATTGGACGAATGGCCTGAAGGTCATCAACATCAGCACTCCGGCGACTCCTACTTGGGCGGGTACCTACGACACATCCGGTACTGCCTTTGGTTTGGCTGTCAGCGGTGATTACGCCTATGTTGGGGATGGTGGCACCGGCCTGCATGTCATCAACATCAGCAACCCGACCAGCCCTGCATGGGCTGCGACCTACCTCCACCCCGGTAGTGACAATACCTATGGTGTGGCCGTCAGGGGCAATTACGCCTATCTTGGAGCGGGCGCGTCCGGCCTGGTAATCTTGAACATCAGCACCCCGGCAAGTCCCACTTTGGTCGGCACCTACGACACCAGCGTTTCTGCTCGCGACGTGGTTGTCGCCGGAAATTTTGCCTATGTGGCGGATACAACCGGTGGCCTGGCGGTCATCGACATCAGCACTCCGGCCAGCCCCACTCTAGCGGGTACTTTGGCCCTCAGCAATTATGCTTTCGACGTCGACGTCGATGTCAGCGGAAATTTTGCCTATGTGGCGGATGGGAGCGCAGGCCTGCGGGTCATCAATGTCAGCAACCTGCTTCCCTCCAGCGCATTCTCCAGCGCATCGGATACGGTAGCCGTGACGGTGTCCACCGCGCCTACCGTCACGCTATCGGTCAATAACGCCACCGTGGCCGAAGCCGCTGGTACCAGCACTGTCACCGCCACACTGAGCGCAGTTGCCGCATCCGACACCACCGTCACCATCGGGAGCAAGAGCACCAGCACGGCAGCGCTGACCGACGACTTCACGCTCTCCAGCACCACCATCACCATTACTGCGGGCGATACCACCGGCGCGGCCACACTCACGGCGGTGGGTGACACATTGGATGAAGAGGACGAAACCGCCATCGTTGAAATCACAGCGGTCAGCGGCGGCAATGGCGCGACCGAAAACGGCACGCAAGAAGCCACCGTCACCATTACCGACGACGACACTGCGCCGACCATCTCCGTGGCCAATGTGAGTCTGGCTGAAGGCAGCAGCGGCAGTGCCAACATGACCTTCACAGCCACCCTGAGCGCCGCCTCGGGCAAGGCCATCACAGTGAACTACGCCACCAGCGACAACGCCAGCGCCACGGCTGGCGGCGACTACACCGCCGCCAGCGGAACGCTCAACTTTGCTGCTGGTGAAACCACCAAGACCTTCGACGTGCCCATTTTGGGCGATGCCACCGTCGAAGACAATGAAACCTTCACCGTCACGCTGTCCAGCCCAAGCAACACCACGCTGGGAACGGAGACGGCCACCGGCACCATCACCAATGATGAAGGGGTTCCCACTGTCACCCTGTCGGTCGATAACGCCACGGTCGTCGAAGCCGGTGGTACCCGCACCGTCACCGCCACACTGAGCGCAGTCGCAGCCACCGACACCACCGTCACCATTGGACGCAAAGTCCACTAGCACCGCAGCGCTGACTGACGACTTCACGCTCTCCAGCGCCACAATCACCATCACCGCTGGCCAAACCACCGGCACAGCCACGCTTACGGCAGTGCAGGACACGCTGGATGAAACGGATGAGACCGCGATCATCGAAATCACCGTAGTCAGTGGCGGCAATGGCGCGATTGAGAACAGCACACAAGAAGCCACCGTCACCATTACCGACGACGACACTGCGCCGACCATCTCCGTGGCCAATGTGAGTCTGGCTGAGGGAAACAGTGGCAGCGCCAACATGACCTTCACGGCCACCCTGAGCACAGCCTCAGGCCAGGCCATTGCGGTGAACTACGCCACCAGCAACGGTACGGCCACATCTGGCAGCGACTACACCGCCGCCAGTGGTACGCTCAACTTTGCTGCTGGTGAAACCACCAAAACCTTCACCGTGCCCATCCTGGGTGATACCACCGTTGAGGCCAACGAAACCTTCACCGTCACGCTGTCCAGTCCGAGCAATGCCACGCTCGGAACGGCAACAGCCACCGGCACCATCACCAATGATGACGCAACCCCCACCGTCAGTTTGTCGGTAAACAATGCTACCGTAGCCGAAGCCGCTGGCTCCAGTACCGTCACTGCCACGCTGAGCGCGGCAGCCGCCACTGATACCACCGTCACCATTGGGCGCAAAAGCACCAGCACGGCAGCGCTGACCAGTGACTTCACGCTCTCTGGCGCCACCATTACCATTGCCGCTGGCCAAACCGCTGGCACGGCTACGCTTGCGGCGGTGCAAGACACGCTGGATGAAACGAATGAGACCGCCATCATCGAAATCACCGCAGTCAGTGGCGGCAATGGGGCGGTCGAGAGCGGTGCGCAAGAAGCCACCGTCACCATTACCGACGACGACGCTGCGCCCAGTGTCTCGGTGGTCAACGTAAGTCTGGCTGAAGGCAACAGCGGCAGTGCCAACATGACCTTCACAGCGACCCTGAGCGCAGCCTCCGGCCAGGCCGTCTCGGTCAACTACGCCACCAGCAACGGTACGGCAACATCTGGCAGCGACTACACCGCCGCCAGTGGTACGCTCAACTTTGCTGCTGGTGAAACCACCAAAACCTTCACCGTGCCCATCCTGGGTGATACCACCGTTGAGGCCAACGAAACCTTCACCGTCACGCTGTCCAGTCCGAGCAATGCCACGCTCGGAACGGCAACAGCCACCGGCACCATCACCAATGATGACGCCGCCCCCACTGTCAGCCTGGCGGTGAACAACGCCACGGTCGCCGAAGCCGCAAGCTCCAGCACCGTCACGGCCACGCTGAGTGCAGCCGCTGCAACCGACACCACGGTCACCATCGGACGCAAGACCACCAGCACCGCAGCGCTGACCAATGACTTCACGCTTTCAGCCACCACCATCACCATTGCCGCAGGCAAAACCAGCGGCACGGCTACGCTCACGGCGGTGCAGGACACGCTGGATGAAACGGATGAGGCCGCCATCATCGAAATCACCGCAGTCAGTGGTGGCAATGGCGCGACCGAAAGCGGCACGCAAGAAGCCAGTGTCACCATCACCGACGACGACACTGCGCCCATTGTTTCGGTGACCAACGTGAGTCTGGCTGAGGGCAAAAGCGGCAGTGCCAACATGACCTTCACGGCCACCCTGAGCGCCGCTTCGAGCCAGGCCATTGCAGTGAACTATGCCACCAGCAACGCTACGGCTACATCTGGCAGTGACTACACCGCCGCCAGTGGCACGCTCAACTTTGCCGCCGGTGAAACCACCAAAACCTTCACCGTACCCATCCTGGGTGATACCACCGCTGAGAGCGACGAAACCTTCACCGTCACCCTGTCCAGTCAGACCAATGCCACACTCGGCACGGCAACGGCAAGCGGCACCATCACCAATGATGACGCCGCCCCCACTGTCAGCCTGTCGGTAAACAATGCCACAGTTGCCGAAGCCGCAGGCTCCAGCACCATCACCGCCACGCTGAGCGCGGCAGCGGCCACTGATACCACCGTCACCATTGGGCGCAAGAGCACCAGCACCGCAGCGCTGACCAATGACTTCACGCTCTCTGGTGCCACCATCACCATCACTGCGGGCCAGACCACAGGCACGGCCACGCTTGCGGCGGTGCAGGACACGCTGGATGAGGACAACGAAACTTCCATCGTCGAAATTACCGCCGTCAGTGGCGGCAATGGCGCGACCGAGAGCGGCACGCAAGAAGCCAGCGTCACCATTACCGACGACGATGCTGCGCCGACCGTTTCGGTGGTAAACACAAGTCTGACGGAGGGCAATAGCGGCAGTGCCAACATGAGCTTCTCAGTGGCCTTGAGCACCAAATCGGCCAAAGCCGTCACGGTCGCCTACGCCACCAGCAACGGTTCCGCCACGGCTGGCAGCGACTACACCGCCGCCAGCGGTACGCTCAACTTGCCGCCGGTGAAACCACCAAGACTTTCACCGTACCCATCCTGGGTGATGCCACAGTTGAGGGTGATGAAACCTTCTCCGTCACGCTCTCCAGCCCGACCAATGCCACACTGGGCACCTCAACAGCCACCGGCACCATCACCAATAATGACGCAGCCCCCACCGTCAGCTTGTCGGTAAACAAGGCCACGGTAGCCGAAGCCGCTGGCTCCAGCACCATCACCGCCACGCTGAGCGCGGCAGCGGCCACTGATACCACCGTCACCATTGGGCGCAAGAGCACCAGCACCGCAGCGCTGACCAATGACTTCACGCTCTCTGGCGCCACCATCACCATCACTGCGGGCCAGACCACAGGCACGGCCACGCTTGCGGCGGTGCAGGACACGCTGGATGAGGACAACGAAACTTCCATCGTCGAAATTACCGCCGTCAGTGGCGGCAATGGCGCGACCGAGAGCGGCACGCAAGAAGCCAGCGTCACCATTACCGACGACGATGCTGCGCCGACCGTTTCGGTGGTAAACACAAGTCTGACGGAGGGCAATAGCGGCAGTGCCAACATGAGCTTCTCAGTGGCCTTGAGCACCAAATCGGCCAAAGCCGTCACGGTCGCCTACGCCACCAGCAACGGTTCCGCCACGGCTGGCAGCGACTACACCGCCGCCAGCGGTACGCTCAACTTTGCCGCCGGTGAAACCACCAAGACTTTCACCGTACCCATCCTGGGTGATGCCACAGTTGAGGGTGATGAAACCTTCTCCGTCACGCTCTCCAGCCCGACCAATGCCACACTGGGCACCTCAACAGCCACCGGCACCATCACCAATGATGACATTCCCACCATCACCCTGTCGGCGAGCAATGCCACGGTAGCCGAAGCCGCTGGCTCCAGCACCATCACCGCCAAGCTGAGCGCAGCCGCTGCAGAAGCCACTACCGTCACCATCGGGCGCAAGGACACCAGCACAGCAGCGCTGAGCAGTGACTTCACACTCTCCAGCACCACCATCACCATTGCCGCTGGCCAAACCACCGGCACAGCAACGCTAAAAGCCGTGCAGGACACCCTGGATGAGGGTAACGAAACCGCCATCGTCGAGATCACTGCAGTCAGTGGCGGCAATGGCGCAACCGAGAACGGCAAGCAGGAAGCCAACGTCACCATTACTGATGACGACAATCCGCCAACCGTCTCTGTGGCCAAATCGAGTATTTCTGAGGGTAACAGCGGCAGTGCCAACATGACCTTTACGGTGGCCTTGAGCGCCGCATCGGCCAAGGCCATCTCGGTCGCCTACGCCACTAGCGACGATACGGCCAAGGCCACCAGCGACTACACCGCAACCAGCGGAACACTCAACTTTGCTGCGGGTGAGACTACCAAGACATTCACCGTGCCTATCCGGGGTGACACCACAGCCGAAGCCAGCGAAACCTTCACTGTCACGCTGACCAACCCGACCAACGCCACGCTAAAAACATCACCAGCAACAGCCACCGGCACCATTGCTGACGACGATACGGTGCAAACCATCTCGGTGGACAGCATGAATCTGAAAGAGGGCAACAGCGGCAGTGCCAACATGACCTTCACGGTAGCTCTGAGCGCCGCCACGACCAAGGCTATCACGGTCGACTATGCCACCAGCGACGGTACTGCCAAGGCCACCAACGACTACACCGCCACCAAGGGTACGCTCAGCTTTGCTGCCGGCGAGACTACCAAGACCTTCACTGTCCCCATTCTGGGCGATACAACCGCCGAGCGCGACGAAACCTTCACCGTCACGCTGTCCAGCCCCAGCAGCAACGCTACGCTAAAAACATCAACAGCCACCGGCACCATCAACAATGACGACGATACGCTCAACTCGGTGGCCACAATGGACGTGTCCAAAAAAGATGTAAACGAAAACACAACCTCGGTGGCGATCAAGGTTAACCTGGATCAAGCGGTCACCAAGGAATCAAGCATTTCCTACACCATAACACCGAACACGGCCAGGATAAGTGACTTAAGTTCTGAGACATTGACAGGAAATATCACGTTTAAAGCCGGAGATATATTTAAAAATATCACAATAAGTATTAATAATGATAGCTTGATTGAACCGGATGACACTTTTACAGTAGAAATAAACAATCCAACCGAAGATATTAAACTCAGTTCAAAGGCGAGCAATTTATCAACCATTGTAACCATCAAGGATAACGACAACTCAGCAAAAAATAACACGAATCTGAAAAGCTTTTTGCAAGACACGCCCACCTTGCCCTGGAATTTGGATGCGCTAGATACACTCAACTACGAAATCAGTCTGGATGGTACGCCGGATATGGGGGTAAATGCCGAAATCACGCTTTACGATGTAACCACACAGCAGGTGAATGGCTTATTAACAAACTTCGGAATTGGTGCATCAGCCAAGCTATTTGGTTGGTCTAATATCTCTACCTATCTGCCGAATATCAAGGTGGAAACCATGGTATTGAATGTTGAAAAACCCCTATCAGGTTCTGCACAATATAGCCTGTCAATTCCTGTGCTGCCAGTCAATGACCTGGTTACATTTATAACTGACACAGTTAAACTCGGACTCCCATCGGTAGTTTCCGGTAATACTGCTGTCACACAAATAAAGAATGCTTTTGCCAATAGCCGTACCAGCTTCGAGGCAGATAATGACGGTTGGCAACTGCAAAGCAGCGATAGCTTTGCAATTGGAAGCTGGTTCGCGCCTATCGCTGAGTACTTTTTCGGCAGTACCAGTCCCATTGTCGCAAAAATAAGAGCGCTGCCAAATATAGACCGCCCCAGGCTTGAGGTCGATGGCTGGACGAATCCAAAAAAATACACGCTCGTCTTTCCGGACGTGCAACTTGATGGCTGGTTGAATGCACTATTAAACCCGGTATTCAGCTTTTCCACTAATGAAAAAGCGGACATAGAAGTAAGCAAGGACGGTACAGGCACCGATGTTGATATCAACTTTGAGAACAACGTTCCGATTGCATCGTTTATCCCTGTGGGAAGCCCGCTACAAACTCTAAAACCAGTGCTCGCGCCGTTGTTGATTAACCATGCTGCCCTTGCGACTTCAGGCGCCATCACCCTGGACGGGAAGTTCGATTTTTCAAAAATGACGGACCCGAGTCTTTCTAATGTAAAAGAATTCCTAAATCTAATCGGATTAGATAACCTTGAACTTGATGTGCACCTGGAATACAACCGTAATTCTGGTGATTTAAACCTGGAAGTCACGCATATTAATGAGACACAAAGAAATCTGGTTAAATTCCAAAATAATGGTGAATCCTTTCAAGCGCGACTGATGAAAGGTACGCAAATTATTCTACAAGTCAAAAATGACAATGATGAAAAATATGTAAGTATCAGCACCATCCTAAAACTTAGTGGATATGATCCAACCCAAAAGGGTGAACCTGCCCTGGATTTGACAGGAGAAGTGAAACTAGAACAGGGGGTGCGCGTATCTTTTAGCGCCGATCCACCGAGCACCTGGAAAGATCCATTTGGAATGACGGGCGTCGATGTCAAGTACCTTGCGGCGACGGTAACCAATGGCGTGGTAAACGCACTAGGGTTAAATATCGCCTGGGTATCCGGCACAAAGACGATAGAAATTGACGGCCTCGTTGTAGTGGACGCAGTGAACAAGGGTGGTGCCCTCACCATAAAAAATGAAGCCAATCTCGGCGATGTCTGGAATTTGATCAAAAAAGCGCCACCAGCAGATTTTGTTGGTTTGGTGGATACCCCCATCACCATGCTTTTGAATGTCTTCCAAGATATTACCGTCGTGTCCATCGACTCCGACAAAGACGGGATTCTTGACCCGTTTGTCACCTATCTGAAGGCGGATGTCGTACAGGGTTCTCGAACCTGGGAGGCGGGCTATGGCATCAATGCCCAGATTGAAGCGTGGGGCAAGACAGGAACATTGAGTCTGAATTCGAATGTGGATTATTCCAAGGTTACTGGTGACCTAAGAATCGAACCAATCACTATTGCTAATGTACTGACCATGAGCGGAACGACAGGTGGTGACTTGACCCTGGCATTCTCGGTAGACAAGGAGAACCTTGGAGATGCCTATATAGAAGGCGACGGAGATGTTTCCATCAACGGCATTAGTCTGGCCAATGGCCGCTTTATCTACAGAGACAACACATTCAGCATCACTGCGGGTTTGGGTATCTCGGTACCCGGCATCGGTAATCTTGGTATAAAGTTTACGGCAGATAGCTCAGGACGCTTGAAAATCGATATTCCAGTTTTGGGAGGGATCGATATTGCATTGACCGACTTCACTCCTGCGTACTTGGCCAATCTGCCAGTCGAGATTGCCAAGCAATCATTATTAATGGCACCCAAATACGTCCTGAAATTAATGGAAAATGCAGGTGGTTTAGTGCTGGATGCTGGAAGCGCCGTATTGGATTTCGCAATGGATGCCTTTACTGCGATTGGTGATGCTCTTAATCCGGCAAATTGGGGGGGAGATGACCCATTTTACTTTGAAGGTGGGGTCGGCAATGACACAAACTTTGGAGGCACAAAGAATGATGTTCTCATAGGAAGAGCGGGTAATGATTATTTTGATGGACATGGCGGGGAAGACGTCCTTGATGGCGGCCCCGGAAATGACACCCTTGACGGAGCGGGCGGCGACGATACCATATTTGGCGGCGACGGTAATGACAGAATTTCAGGGGGATGGAGTGAAGATAAACTTTATGGCTGGGGTGGCGATGACTTCATAACAGGTGACAGTTATAACATTCGTTCACCTGACGAGACCTGGGGGCACGATAGTATATTTGGCGGCGATGGTAATGACACGCTGGAAGGCGGACTCCTGAATGACACGATATATGGCGGGAATGGCAATGATTACATCGTCGGCGACTATATTAATCATGGAGGACCCACAGTTGTCTGGTACCATCAAGATGGATATTGGGGACGTGACTTTTTGTATGGCAACGATGGTAATGACACGCTCATAGGCTCAGCCGAGAGTGATCAGATTGATGGAGGAGCCGGTAATGACACTATTTACGGTGATTACTCAAACAAATCTGACACTGGAGAACCATTATCCATTTCGCCAAATCCAGGCAATGGAAATGATCCGCTGTGGGGCATACGCGAAGGCGACACGCTGACCGGCGGCACGGGAGCTGATCGTTTTACCTATATACATATTAAGGAATCCCCTCCCGGAACAAACAAACACGATGTCATCACAGACTTTAGTTCCGTGCAGGGTGACAAGATCGACCTGTCGGCCATGGACGCCAATCTGTCAACCTCGACCACAATCGATAAATTTACTTTTATCGGCTCCCGCAACTTTGGGTCATCTTCCTCGGCCCACGAACTCCGCTTTGTGAGTACAACTTCTGGTTCCGTTACTAATACTTTGTTGCAAGGCGACGTTAATCGCGACAATGTTGCTGATTTTGAAATCGCATTGACGGGCGTTACCAGTCTTACTATCAATGATTTCGTCGGAGTGTTGTCGTCGGCCTAAACCATGTGCCATTTTGACCGCTAGTCCGCATGGAATGTGCGGGAGTAGCTATTAATTTATTAGCATCTCGCCATCCTGATTTCTTCTATTTAGCTATCGCGTCAAGGGCGCCTGATTGACTCGCTGGCTCTTTTGGCACAATCCACCGTCTGAATTCCGAAAGAGCATTGCATGAAAACCCAAGCCAAAACCGTCAAAGCTGCCAAAGTTGCAAAACCAGTCAAGGAAGTCAAGCTGTCACGCCTGCAGGCGCCGCCCGATCTGACGCCCGTTGACTGGCAACGCGCCTTGCGGCGGCAGTTTGGCCGGGCGCAGACCTTTGGTTTTGAAAACATCGGCCGCCAGCCGTTCTTTTCGGAGTTTGCCATCAGCAATCCCGAGTCCAAAAGCCGCTACCGCGTCGTCATCCGTGGCCTGCAACCGGGCGACAACCATTGCGACTGCCCAGACTTTGCCACCAACGAGCTTGGAACCTGCAAGCACATCGAATTTACCCTGGCGCAGCTGGAACAAAAACGTGGTGCCAAGGCGGCGTTTGCGCGCGGCTACCAGCCGGTGTATTCCGAGCTGTATCTGCGTTATGACGCAGGCCGAACCATCCATTTCCGTCCTGGCACCGATTGCCCGCCCGAGGTATTGCAAGCTGCGACCGAGTTGTTTGACGCCGAGCATGGCTGGATACTGCCACTGGAGCGTTTCGATGCACTGGAACCGTTTTTGACACGGGTGGCCGCCAGTACCCACGAATTGCGCGCCTTCGATGCCGCGCTGGATTTTGTCGCCAGTTGCCGCGATGCCAGTCAGCGTGTGCGCATGCTCGACACGCTCTACCCCAAGGGTGCTGCCAGCACGCAATTGGCCAAACTGCTCAAGGTTGCGCTGTATCCGTACCAGATGGAAGGCGCGCTCTTTGCCGTGCGCGCCGGGCGCACCCTGATTGGTGACGAAATGGGATTGGGCAAGACGATTCAGGCCATTGCCGCAACCGAATTGTTGGCGCGGCACTTTGGTGCGTCCAAAGTGTTGGTGATTTGCCCGACTTCGCTCAAATACCAATGGCAAAGCGAGATTGCGCGCTTTTCTAGTCGCCAGGCGCGTGTGCTCGCCGGTGGGCGTGTACAACGCCAGAAGGAATACGCCGAAGAGGATTTTTGCAAGATCACCAACTACGAAAAACTGCGCTCGGACCTGGACCTGATTGCCAACTGGGCACCGGACGTGGTGATTGTGGACGAGGCGCAGCGCGTCAAGAACTGGAACACCATCGCCGCGCGTGCGCTCAAACGCATCGACAGTCCCTACGCCATCGTCCTGACCGGCACACCTCTGGAAAACAAACTGGAAGAACTGATTTCCATCGTCCAGTTTGTTGACCAGCACCGGCTCGGCCCCACCTGGAAACTGTTGCACGAACACCAGCAGCGCGATGAGGGCGGGCGCGTGACGGGCTACGTGGGCCTGGACAAAATCGGTCAGACCCTGGCACCCGTCATGATTCGCCGACGCAAATCCGAGGTCTTGCTGCAACTACCCAGCCGCAGCGACCAGACCCTGCTGGTGCCCATGACCGAAGCCCAGGCCTTGCACCACGAGGAAAATGCCGACGTGGTAGCCAAGATCGTGCACCGCTGGCGCAAGATGAAGTTCTTGTCCGACCAGGACCAGCGCCGCCTGACGTGTGCGCTGCAAAACATGCGCATGGTGTGCAACAGCACGTACCTGCTGGACCAGGAAACCGACCACGGCGTCAAGGCCGACGAAGCCGCCATCCTGTTCGAGGGACTCATGGCGCAACCCGCCGCCAAGGTGGTGGTGTTCAGCCAATGGACACGCACGCACGACATCCTGATTCGCCGCCTGGACGCGCGCGGCATCGGCTATGTCAGCTTCCACGGCGGCGTTCCCTCTGAAAAACGCCCGGCGCTGGTGGATCGCTTTCGAGAAGACCCGGATTGCCGGGTGTTTCTGTCCACCGACGCCGGCAGCACCGGGCTCAACCTGCAGCATGCCTCGACCCTCATCAACATGGACCTGCCCTGGAATCCGGCGATTCTGGAACAGCGCATCGCCCGCATCCACCGCATGGGGCAAAAGCAGCCCGTGCAGATCGTCAACTTCGTGTCGAAAGGCTCCATCGAAGAGGGTATGTTGTCGATTCTGGCTTTCAAACGCTCGCTGTCTGCCGGTATTCTGGACGGAGGGACTGGCGAGATTTCGCTGGGCGGCTCACGCCTGAACCGCTTCATGAAGGACGTGGAAAAAGTCACCGGACAAATGGGCGAAGGCGAAGCCATACCAGCCGAAGAGGCACAGGCAGTACAGGCGGCAGCACCAGCGGACACCAGTGCTGGGGATGCGGCGCCTGCCGTTGACTCCATACCCACAGAGCCAACGGAAACGGATGCCCGGCAAATTGCCCCGCAGCCCGATGCTGTGGCGCACTCTGGTGCGGCAGCGTCGCAGCCAGGCCAGGCAGAACCCTGGTCGGCGCTGTTGCAAGTCGGCATGCAGTTTCTTGCGGCACTGGCCACCCCCGACGATACCAACAGTACCAACGCTGCGTCCCACCCGTGGATTGCCAAAGACCCGCAGACCGGCGTGCGCAGCCTCAAGCTGCCATTGCCACCGCCAGAAACTGCCAACCGCCTCGCCGATGCCCTGAGCGCTGTAGCCAATGCTTTGCGCAAGGGATAAAAGCAGTTTTGCCTCAACGTATTATTCGAGGATAAATTTTAGATGGCGACAATTAGAGGAAAAATATATAGAAATAATCGTTTCTACTATAAATTATTAATCATTGCATCTATTGCTTACACTGCATTCTGTCTATTCAGGCTGGTCGATTTTTATAACCAATCCGAAGTGCAAGCTACAACCCGTGCTAGAAATGCGACACATGCAGCAGCGCTGATGATCGAAAAGAAACTTAAAGATATCGAAGTCGTAGTCAATGGATTTATAAATGAAAGCAACACTACAGCGACCCCCGATCCCGGTCTAAACGCAGCATTAGAAAATATTCTGAGATCCAATAGAACCCTGTTTGGCGTGACTATTGCCTACGCGCCCTACGCATTCTCACCAGATCAGCGGTTGCATTCCGTTTTTGCAAAATGGAAGGGCGCTGAAGTTGAATTTTCAGCCATAGAAGATAGTTATGACTATACGGACATGAATCACGAATGGTACAACCGTCCGATAAAAGAAGGGGCGGTCTGGTCAAAACCATTTTGGGGCAAAGCAAGCAATGCAATGGTTGTTACCTATTCCGCTCCGATACTCAGAAAAGATGCAGAAGGAGTTGAGCGCCACATTGCAACAGTATCTTCTGTAATCTCACTGAATAGTGTGAGTGAAATGGTTTCATCGCTGGATATAGGAAGTTCTGGCTATGGATTTATAACCTACAAGGATGGAACATTTATTGCTCATCCTTCTGAAAAACTTGTTCTTGACAAGAAAACAATACTAGGTTACGCAAAAGAAAATTACAGCAAAAAGAATCAGGACCTCATTGACGAAGGGTTGAGAGGTTCAGCGCCGATTCTGTATCAAGAACCGACAAAGCTAACCAGGCAGATGGGCGTTATATCTCTCGAACCTATCCAATCCATAGGCTGGTATGTTGGCACCGCACTGGTTAAATCAGAAATTGGTCTCACGAATAGAGATGTCAAAAGGCTTGGCATTGATTTTATATTTGCATTCACCCTATTTATTGTTTCTTTAATTTTATACCTCAACTTTTCCCGCGATTTTGAATACAAGATTAAAAATCTGTCCCTGTTTGCGGCGATACTTACCATCACGTTTACTACCAGCCTTATCTCCATCTGGATGATTGAAATTACACTCGGCCTTCCGTCACCACATGAAGACAAAGGATTTGTGGCAGACAGGGGAAGTCTCGAATCGGCATAGGGGCCCCCCCCCCCCCCCCCGCCGCCCCCGGCCCGTCCCGCGCGGGCGGGGAAAAATATCAAACCAAACAGGCAAGCGGCGCTCGATTTGCACAGAGAGGCGATTCTTCCAGTCCCGACCGGCATTTTGATCAACTCAATAAAAATGTCTGGCCTGAGCGAGGTGGATGTCTCAGGAACCATCTGGCAAAGAATACCGACCATCAGTTTGGGAATATCGGTAAAAGAGGGTGTGCGGTTGCCATTCGCTGTTAAATCCTCCATGGAGGAAGCGTATCGGTCGGAAGTTGGGAACGCAACCGTCATTGGCTGGAACTTCTCTGCAACTTTGCCACAACACTTTGATAGTACGCTTTATCCCTTTGAAAGGCTACAGATCAAAATCACATTGAAACAGAAAAACACGCAAGACAAAGTTCAACTTGTGCCGGACTTCTCCTCGTACGACGTGTACGCGCCCTCTTCGAATCCTTTTGTCGCTAAAGATTCCTTCATTCCTGGGTGGCTGATAAAACAAACCTACTTTACTTTATTGAGTGGCAACCATTCAACCACGTTTGGTTACAGCAACAAGGTTCTTACAGAGTATACAAAAGACCTGTCACTCAATATAACAATACAAAGAAAAATCATGACAAATTTCCTCTCGACATTTCTCCCAATTTTTATGCTTTCAACCATTGCATATATAGCACTATTAATTACCAGTGGAGATGAAATGAAGATTTCCATCTTTGCATTCAAGCCATCCAACATGCAGGCCGTGGCCGCATCATTCCTGCTTTTTATTGTCTTTTCAATGCTGAACATAAGAAATCAGATAATTTCTGACAATGTTTTGTATGTCGAATACATGTACTTCTTCATGTATTTTGTCGTTTTCTGGCTGGTTGTTGCATCAACCAAAATTGCGATGAAGGAGGAAAACTCCATTTTTTGCTACCATGATGGCCATATTGTTAAAACACTTTACTGGCCCATGGTTTCTGGAAGTATGTTTCTGATTACTGCAATTGTTTTTCTACTAAACAGCTGATTCACCAATCGAAACGTTTTGCGATGATCACACTCTACGGCATCCCCAACTGCGATACGGTCAAAAAAGCCCGCGCCTGGCTGACGCAACAGGGGCAGGACTACGTGTTTGTTGATTTCAAAAAGCAGGGTGTTCCTGCTGCACGGCTGGACGCCTGGCTGGCGTCTCTCGGCTGGGAGGCGGTGATCAACCGCAAGGGCACGGCCTGGCGCGCGCTGGATGGCGCTGTCAAGGCATCGGTCGTGGACGCCGCCAGCGCCCGCGCGGTGGCACTGAACCACTCCAGCATCATCAAACGCCCGGTGGTCGAGTGGGCCGATGGCCGCACCACCATCGGCTTTGCCCCTCTCACATGGCACGTATGAAGGCATGGCGGTGCCAATCAAAATCGGTGTCGTGGAGAAAATTGCCAATGCCCGCGTGGAACTGCTGGAAGTTTGGCAGGATCGTGTACTGGATGCTGCTACCCTGGAAGAAGTTTTCTTTGACGCCCGGCACTAAAGGCGAACCGGGCTGATATTGCTATTTCTTCAATAGCTACTCCCGCACGTCATACGGGGCTTACAGCCCGATTTGCCATGTAAAAATACCCAAAAAACGGCTAGTTTTGCCCCTCATGGCGCTTGCTGGCAGCGCCTTGACCCGTTTTGGAAGGGCAAAATCCAATGGAAATCAAGCTGCAACGCTTATGCAGCAAGCGGGTGCAGCTATATATTTTGCAGTGAATGGTTGCCACACCTTTGCATTACATCCATTACCATCACAACCATGCAGCACGAAATCGACACACCCACCACCGCCGACGACTACGACTCGCCCTGGAAAGAGGCCATTGAGCACCACTTTCCCGACTTTCTGGCGTTCTACTTTCCCCAGGTCTACCGCCAGATTGACTGGAGCAAAGGCTACACCTTTTTGGAGCAGGAACTGCGCGCCATCGTGCGGGATGCGCAGTTGGGCAAGCGTTTGCTCGACAAGCTGGTGAGCGTAACCCTGCTGAATGGCCAGGAAGGCTGTGTCTACCTGCACCTGGAGGTGCAAGGCAACGTTCAGGCGGAATTTCCTGAGCGCATGTTCGTCTACAACTACCGCACCTTTGACAAATTCCGCAAGCCCGTTGCCAGTCTGGCACTGCTGGCCGACGATACGCCCAACTGGAAACCGCAGACCTTTGGCTATGACGTACTCGATTGTCAGGTGGGTATTCGCTTTCCTGTCGCCAAATTGATGGACTACGCCGGGCAGGAAGATGCCTTGCAGGAGAACCCGAATCCGTTTGCGTTGGTGACGCTGGCGCATTTGCAAACCCGTGCCACACGCAAAGACCCGCAGGCGCGGTTCGAGGCCAAGTGGAAACTGGTGCAACTGCTCTACCGCCGGGGCTGGGACAAACAGCGCATCATCGACTTGTTTTTTGTCATCGACTGGATGATGTGGCTGCCAGAGTATCTGTCCGATCAGATGTGGCAGAATGTTGAGACGATAGAGCAGGAGAAAAAAGTGGCATACGTATCCAGCGTGGAGCGCATCGGCATTAAAAAGGGCATGCAGCAAGGCATACAGCAAGGCGAAGCGCTGGCCTTGCAAAAACTGTTGGTCAGGCGTTTTGGTGCCCTACCAGCCAGCGCTGTGGAGCAAATTGCCAATGCCCGCGCGGAACTGCTGGAAGTCTGGCTGGATCGGGTTCTGGATGCTGCTACCCTGGAAGAAGTTTTCTTTGATGCCCGGCACTAAAGGCGAACCGGGCTGATATTGCTATTTCTTCAATAGCGGCACCCGCACGTCATACGGGGCTTACAGCCCGATTTGCCATGTAAAAATACCCAAAAACGGCTAGTTTTGCCCCTCATGGCGCTTGCTGGCAGCGCCTTGACCCGTTTTGAAGGGCAAAATCCAATGGAAATCAAGCTGCAACGCTTATGCAGCAAGCGGGTGCAGCTATATATTTTGCAGTGAATGGTTGCCACACCCTTTGCATTACATCCATTACCATCACAACCATGCAGCACGAAACCGACACACCCACCACCAGCGCCGCCACGGATGACTACGACTCGCCCTGGAAAGAGGCCATTGAGCACCACTTTCCCGACTTTCTGGCGTTCTACTTTCCCCAGGTCTACCGCCAGATTGACTGGAGCAAAGGCTACACCTTTTTGGAGCAGGAACTGCGCGCCATCGTGCGGGATGCGCAGTTGGGCAAGCGTTTGCTCGACAAGCTGGTGAGCGTAACCCTGCTGAATGGCCAGGAAGGCTGTGTCTACCTGCACCTGGAGGTGCAAGGCAACGTTCAGGCGGAATTTCCTGAGCGCATGTTCGTCTACAACTACCGCACCTTGACAAATTCCGCAAGCCCGTTGCCAGTCTGGCACTGCTGGCCGACGATACGCCCAACTGGAAACCGCAGACCTTTGGCTATGACGTACTCGATTGTCAGGTGGGTATTCGCTTTCCTGTCGCCAAATTGATGGACTACGCCGGGCAGGAAGATGCCTTGCAGGAGAACCCGAATCCGTTTGCGTTGGTGACGCTGGCGCATTTGCAAACCCGTGCCACACGCAAAGACCCGCAGGCGCGGTTCGAGGCCAAGTGGAAACTGGTGCAACTGCTCTACCGCCGGGGCTGGGACAAACAGCGCATCATCGACTTGTTTTTTGTCATCGACTGGATGATGTGGCTGCCCGAGCACCTGTCCGAGCAGCTATGGCAGAATGTTACGACGATAGAACAGGAGAAAAAAGTGGCATACGTATCCAGCGTGGAGCGCATCGGCATTAAAAAGGGCATGCAGCGGGGCGTGCAGCAAGGCGAAGCCCTGGCCTTGCAAAAACTGTTGGTCAGGCGTTTTGGTGCCCTACCAGCCAGCGCTGTGGAGCAAATTGCCAATGCCCGCGCGGAACTGCTGGAAGTCTGGCTGGATCGGGTTCTGGATGCTGCTACCCTGGAAGAAGTTTTCTTTGATGCCCGGCACTAAAGGCAAATTAGAAAAATAGGGCTGTACCCCTTGTGCTGCAAGCGGGTGAAGCTATATATTTTGAAGCAAAAGCCTGCATCACCCGTGGCTTTGACCCTCTCACATGGCACGTGTATGGCGCGTGTGAAAGCATGGCGGACTGCGCATGGTCCAGCGCGATGCTGTAGTGAAAATACCGTCGCGCCAACCGCCGCAAGAAAATCCGATTGACGATTGACGATTGACGATTGACGATTGCAACTTAGAATCCGGCTGTCATGATCGCACTTACCACCCTGAATCGCCGCGCAAGGTTTGCAGCATTGCTGGCTGCGGCATTGTCTTTGTCCACGCCCATCTGGTCGCAGCAAGCCAGCGACCAGGCACCTGCTTTGGCGCTGCGCGCGTTTGGCACCCTGGGCCTGGCACGTTCATCCAGCGCACATGCCCAGTTTGCGCGCGACCTGAGCCAACCCTACGGCGTATCGGACCAGTGGTCGGGCAAGATAGATTCCGTTCTGGGTGTGCAGGCCAATTACCGCTTGCATGACAAGGTGGAAGCAGTGGCCCAGGCGGTGAGCCGTTATGGCGCCGAGGACAATTTCAAGCCTGAAGTAAGCTGGGCATTCCTGAAATATGAGCCCGATGCCCGCCTGAGCTTGCGCGGCGGGCGCATCGGGACCGATTTGTTCATGGGTGCCGATTCGCGCCTGATCGGGTATTCCTATTTGCCGGTGCGCCCATCCCCCGACTTCTTTTTCACTTTGATGCTGTCGTATTTTGACGGTATGGATGTCCAGGTTACCCAGCCCATGGGTGAAGGGGTCGTGCGCGCCAAACTCTACGCAGGCCATGCGCGCGAGAAAATACCCGTCCTGAACGACATTCTGGACTTTAGTGGCTCGCCCCTGGTGGGAGGATTCATCGATTACCAGCAAGGCGCCTGGATGTGGCGTGCCAGCTACGGGCAGCTGCGCTCGTCCAGCGAGTTGCCGGGAATGGGCGCCTTGCTTAGTGGGTTGAACCAGTACAACGCCGCTTTGCGCCTTCCCAGTGCGCAAGCGGCAGCAGATGATCTTGCCATGAAGGACAAGTTCATCCACTACTACTCCCTGGGCATGTTATACGACGAAGGTCCGCTGCAAATCCACGCCATGGTCAATCGCATCCACAAGGATTTTGCATCGGCCAAAAGCACCGAGTCGGGCATGTTCCTGCTGGGCTACCGTATCGGCTCCGTGACCCCGTTTGCCGGTTATTCCTGGATCAACGCGCAAGACAAGTTTGTGGACACGGGGTTGGGCAGGGTCATCGGGCCGAACGCGGTGGATGCCGGCATCCAGCTCTTTATCGACGCATCCCACGTACAGCAAAATACGGTGACGCTGGGGCTGCGCTGGGATTTTCAACGCAATATGGCTCTCAAGATACAGGGGGATATGGTACGCGGCGCACCCAGTTCCGTCTTTCCGTACCGGGGCGTGGATGCAGCCTTTGATGGGCATACCAGCGTGTTAAGTATTGCACTGGATTTCATTCTTTGAATAATTCCTTGCATGATGAAACACGTTCGCATCCGCATTCTTGTTCTGGCCCTGCTGCTGCTGCCGCTGCTGGCTGGTGCGGCGGATTCGATTGTCGTCGTGGTAAACCAGGCCAATGGCATTGAGTCCTTGAGTCGTACCGATGTCGTGAATATTTTCATGGGCCGCTTCCGTGAATTTCCCTCGGGTATCGCAGCGCAGCCCATTGACATGCCTGCATCTGCCACCCGCACCCAGTTCTACCGGACATTGGTCAAGAAGGAACCCGCTGAAATAAACGCCTACTGGGCACGTCTGGTCTTTGCCGGTCGCACCGCGCCGCCCATTCAGGTGGACTCACCAGGAGATGCCCTCAGAATACTGCGCACCAATCCCAGCGGTATTGCCTACATGGAGCGCAGCCAGGTGACAAACCGGGAGAAAATTGTGTTCGAGCTTCCCGCTCCATAAGCTTCAGGGGATTCACGACCGATGCGACCTTTCTGGCGGCACAGCATTCTTTACTTCACCGCAGTACAGGTGGTGGGGGTGGCGGCCGTTGTCGGCATCGTGTTTGTCTTTCTCACCGCACAGGTGACCGACAGCCGGACCCAAAGCCAGTTTCACAGCAGATTGGGCGAACTGCTGGAAACCGTCGAAAGCACCCTGCAAATCGCCTGTTTTGCCAAGGACGAGGCACTGGCCACCGAGGTCGCCAATGGCCTGCTGAAGAATAGCGAAGTACTGGGTGTCGTCATCACCGGCGGTGGCATCAAACTGGGCGATAAATTCAAGCCCATCAGTACCCCGGCCCTGCTGGAGCGCGCCAACGGCACCCGTCTGGTACGCAAAATCACCTCCCCCTTTGACCCCGATGAAGTGGTGGGTGAAATCCAGTTGATTCCCAACCCGCAGGCCAATGACCAGCTCGTCCGGGCAAACGTCGGTTTTGTGGCCATGCTGCTGGGTTTGCAACTCGTGGTGGTCGTAGCCGCTGTGCTGGCGGTCGTGTTGATGCGCATTATTCGCCCCGTCAAGGGTATGTCCGATGGCTTGCACAAGATGGGCGTGCGCGGCGACAACACCTTGCTGCGCTTGCCCAGTGGCCAGGAAGAAACCGAAATCGGCCGACTGGTTCATGACATCAACCATCTCACCACCACCTTGCTGACCGCGCACGACGAAGAGCGCGCAGCACGCCTGCAGCATGCGGTGGATGAGCGCAAGTACCACGCCATTTTTGACAATGCCGACTCCGGCATCTACATTTCCAACGAAGACGGATGGCTGGAATCATGGAACCGCTCCCTGGCCACCTTGTTTGCGCTACCGCAAATGGCGGATACCCAGGACGCCATCAACGTGACCAACTTGCCCTGGCGTGACCCGCAACGGCTCGTGGCGCTGATGCAGACCTGCATTGCCGACAACAAGCCACAAGCCGATGACCTGGAATTCCAGAGCAAAAACAAATCCCCTCGCTGGTTGCGTGTGGCGCTGACGCCCATTGGTGGCAAACGGGCACAAGGGCTTGTGAGCGATGTGACGCAGCACAAGAACGCCGAGGCGCAGGCCCGCCGGGAAACGATTACCGACCCGCTCACCGGACTGCTCAACCGGCGTGGATTTTTTGAACACGCAGAAAATTTGATTGCCAGTTGCATCCAGCGGCCCCATGCAGGTTTTGCGCTGGTCCTGATTGATCTGGATGGGTTCAAACGCATCAATGAGGCCATGGGATTGCCGTCTGGCGACAAGATTCTGGCCAAAAGTGCCGCCAGACTGCAGTCGTGCCTGAAATCGTCGGACATGATTGCCCGGCTGGGCGGTGATACCTTTGTCGTGATTTTGCAGGCCACCGCCCATGAAGAAAATGTTGTCAACATTGCCAATCGCATCGTGCAAACGCTGGGAAGCTTTCTGGAAGTGGACAACACCCCGCTGCGTCTGGGCGCCAGCCTGGGTATTGCGACCTATCCGGAGGATGGGGCTGACCTGCCCACCCTGATTCGCAATACCGAACTGGCACTGGACCGGGCGCGCGCGGGTGGCGGAAGCAGAATGGCATTTTTTGAAGCCACCATGGCCAAGGATGCCGAGAACCGGCGCTCGCTGGAAAACGATCTGCAACTGGCCATTCGCCACAACGAATTCAGGCTGTTTTTCCAACCCATCATTGACCTTCCCTCCCGGCGCATGGCGGGTGCCGAGGCATTGATTCGCTGGAAACATCCCACGCGCGGGATGGTCCCGCCAGACGCCTTCATTCCGCTGTCCGAAGAGAGTGGGCTGATTATCGACATTGGTTTGTGGACACTGGAGGTGGCGTGCCAGCAACTGGCACACTGGCGCGCGCAGGGCAAGGATTACTATCTCTCGCTCAATGTCTCGGGTCGGCAGATTCCCGAGGGTTTGCCACCACAAATCCTGGGGGATGCCGTAAAACGCCATGGCGTGGACCCGGACAAACTGGTGATCGAGATCACCGAGGGCGTACTGCTGGGCGATTTTGCCAAGGCGCAGACCTGGTTGATGGCGGTACGCGCACAGGGGTTTCAGATTTACCTGGACGACTTTGGTACGGGTTATTCCTCGCTGTCCTACCTCAAGCGTTTTCCGCTGGACACACTCAAGATTGACAAGTCCTTCATCCGGGACATGGGCGAAGACAACAGTGACCGTACCCTGGTCGAAGCCATTGTTGCCATGGCCAACAGCCTGGGCTTGTCGGTTGTGGCCGAAGGCGTGGAAACGGAAGTCCAACTCGCCTTGCTCAACCAGATAGGCTGCCGTTACGTGCAGGGCTACCACTTTTCCAAACCCGTCCCGGCAGAAGAATTTGCTGCCGTCGTCATCCGTATTGAAAAAATGCTATTAAATACATAGCCAACCCCGCACGTCCTGCATGCCCTGCAAACGCTACAGCCCTGTAACCATATAACCATACAGCACTGTACGCTATAGCTCCAGGGTATGCTTTGCGTTTGCAACGATAAACAATTTCCGAACCGATACATCATGCACAAAAGCCGACTTGAAGCATTTAGCGATGGCGTGCTGGCCATCATCATCACCATCATGGTATTGGAATTGAAGGTGCCACATGGCGACGGACTGGACGCCCTCAAACCTTTGCTGCCGGTGTTTTTGAGTTACATCCTGTTGTATTTCTACATTGGCATTTACTGGAACAACCACCACCACATGCTGCACACTGCCCATCGTGTCAGTGGCCGTGTGCTGTGGGCCAATCTGCATTTATTATTCTGGCTGTCCTTGCTGCCTTTTGTGACCGGATGGATGGGCGAAAACCACTTTACCGCACTGCCAACGGCGCTGTACGGCGTGGTGCTGTTCATGGCCGGTTTCGCCTACTGGCTGCTGGCGCAGGCCATCATTGCCACGGAAGGCCCGGATTCGCTGCTGGCACAAGCCATCGGCAAGGACTTCAAGGGCAAGGCATCCATCGTGCTGTACGCGCTGTCCAGCGGACTGGCGTTCGTCAATGTCTGGGTTGCCCAGGCCATCTATGTCGGCGTTGCGCTGATGTGGTTGATCCCGGATCGGCGCATCGAGCGTGTGGTGCACGCCAAGCACACGTCTTCGTGAACACCATCCCCTGTGCGCCAAAGATGCGCGCGCTCTACAGCCCCAGCGTGGAAGCGGGAAAGCCAGGACTGCTCTGGTGCAGCATCTCGTCGAGCTGCTGCCGCAGGAGCACCCGGCGCTGCGCGTCGCGGGTTGCAACGCCGGTGCTGCGCACCAGATCGAGCCGCTGCATGAGCCAGTGCGGACTCCACAAGGCGCTGGGAAAATCCGCCTCATCCACGGTCTTGCATATCCTGCACGTGACGATGTGGTCCCAGCGGATACGCCAGGTCACAAAGCGCGCCTGGTAGCGCTGAATTTCCTCAAAACGCCTGGCCAGCAGCACCAGTTTGCGGCCATTGCGCGCCCACGCCTGCAAGGAATCCGTCAGCGCCTTTTCGGCCAGGGGCCATTGGGAAAATGTCGCATCGCTCCAGACCATCTCCGGCCAGCCCTCGCGCTCGGCGCACTCCAGCGCATCGCGCACCAGTTGGGAAAAGGCCGGTAAGCCAACAAACGGGCCTTCGGGCAAACCCTTGGGTTCTGTATCAGTCTCCATGTCCTTGCCTTGAGTCAATCGTACACAATCGTACATCTGCGCTGGATGATACGCGATGTGCGTTATCGTCTGGTCCTTCGATATTTTCAGTGGAGTGTGGATTCATGATGGCAGTGTTGCAGCGGGTTCGGCGGGCGCGGGTGCTGGTGGAAGAAAAAATCGTCGGGGAAATTGGCCCTGGGCTGCTGGTGTTGCTGTGTGCCGAGCAGGGCGACACGCCCGTGCAGGCCGACAAGCTGCTGGCCAAATTGCTCAAGCTGCGCATATTCAGCGACGCACTGGGCAAGATGAACCTCTGTGTTGCCGACATGGATGGCGCAGGCACGCAGGGCGGCTTGCTGATCGTCAGCCAGTTCACGCTAGCAGCCGACACCAGCGCCGGCAACCGCCCCAGCTTCAAGGCTGCGGCCAGTGCCGAAGAGGGACAGCGGCTGTACGACTACTTCGTGACCGCCGCACGCAAGGCACACACCAAAGTCCAGACGGGCGTGTTTGCGGCGGATATGCAAGTCGAGCTGGTCAACGATGGGCCGGTGACCATTCCGATACGGATTGCCCCTGCGGCTTGATCGCTATAAATAAAATAGCTTCTCCCGCATATACTACGGGGCATTTCAGCGTTTTTACATAATTTAGCGAGGTATTGACATGTGCGCACAGCCAGCCATCCGGTCGGCAACCCGCTGGTCCTGGAGTGACTACCAGGCTTGGCCCGATGACAAACGCTGGGAACTGATAGCCGGAGAAGCCTTTGCCATGGCACCGGCACCATCCATTGCCCATCAGTCCGTGACATTGCGGCTCGCGGCCCGTCTTGAACAGGCATTGAAGGGTAAATCCTGCCGCCCGTTTGTTGCGCCGGTTGACGTCAGGCTATCCGACGCTGACGTGGTACAACCCGACGTGCTCGTCGTGTGCGATCCCAAAAAAATCACCACGCATTACATTGATGGGGCGCCCGACCTGGTCATCGAGGTGCTGTCTCCGGCAACGGCAACACGCGATCTACGCGAGAAAAAGGCGCTCTACGCGAAGTACGGCGTGCGCGAGTACATCGTCGTTGACCCCCTGGAATACTACGTGACACGCTTTTTGCTCAGCGAGGGCCGCTACGGTGCGGGCGATGTTTTTGGCGGCGACGAAACGCTGGAGCTGGTTTGTCTGCCCACAGTGGAGATTGCGCTGTGGGAGGTGTTTGATCTACCCGCGCCCGGAACGGCGCCCGCCGCAGCCAGCCCCATGTGAGTCTGGCCCCTGCCAATATACTAACGCCCTGTCCCGTCAGAAGATCAGGCCGCTGGCCAGCACTTTCCAGCGCATCCCATTATCAAATCCACAATCACGCATGAACACCAAACCCATCGCACTGAACCCCCGCAGCCGCAACATCACCGAAGGCAAGTCGCGCGCACCCAACCGCTCCATGTATTACGCCATGGGCTACGAAGAAGGCGATTTTGTCAAACCGATGATCGGCGTGGCCAATGGGCACAGCACCATCACGCCGTGCAATTCCGGTCTGCAGCGCCTGGCCGATGCTGCCATTGCGGGCATTGAAGAAGCTGGTGGCAACGCCCAGGTGTTTGGCACCCCGACCATCAGCGATGGCATGGCCATGGGCACCGAGGGCATGAAATACTCGCTCGTCAGCCGCGAAGTCATCAGCGACTGCATCGAAACCTGCGTGCAGGGCCAGTGGATGGACGGCGTGGTGGTCATTGGCGGCTGCGACAAGAACATGCCCGGCGGTGTCATGGGCATGCTGCGTGCCAACGTGCCCGCCATCTTCGTCTATGGCGGCACCATTTTGCCGGGACGCTACAAGAACCAGGACCTCAACATCGTCAGCGTGTTCGAAGCCGTGGGCGAAAACGCCGCTGGCCGTATGAACGATGCCGATCTGCTGCAAATCGAGCGCCGCGCCATTCCCGGAACCGGCTCTTGCGGTGGCATGTACACGGCCAACACCATGTCCTCGGCATTTGAAGCGCTGGGGCTGTCGCTGCCCTACTCCAGCACCATGGCCAATCCACATGGCGAAAAACAGGATTCGGCACGCGAATCGGCGCGTGTGCTTATTGATGCGATCAAGCGCGACCTGAAACCCCGTGACATCGTGACGCGCAAGTCTATTGAAAACGCCGTGGCAGTCATCATGGCCATCGGCGGCTCGACCAACGCCGTGCTGCACTTTCTGGCCATTGCCCACGCGGCCCAAGTGGAGTGGACCATCGACGACTTTGAGCGCGTGCGCCAGAAAACGCCGGTGCTGTGCGACCTCAAGCCCAGCGGCAAATACCTGGCGGTCGATCTGCACCAGGCCGGTGGCATTCCGCAGATCATGAAGATGCTGCTCAAGGCCGGTCTGCTGCATGGCGACTGCATCACCATTTCCGGCAAGACCATCGCCGAAGTCCTGCAGGACGTGCCCGATACGCCGGATGCCAACCAGGACGTGATTCGCCCCATGGACAAGCCGCTGTATGCCCAGGGCCATCTGGCTATTCTGAAGGGCAATCTGTCACCCGAAGGCTGTGTTGCCAAGATCACCGGACTGAAAAACCCGGCCATGACCGGCCCGGCGCGCGTGTTCGACGACGAGCAATCGGCACTGGCAGCGATCCTGGCCGAAAAGATCGTTCCCGGAGATGTGATGGTGCTGCGCTACCTCGGCCCCAAGGGCGGCCCCGGCATGCCTGAGATGCTGGCGCCCACCGGCGCGCTGGTGGGCCAGGGTCTGGGCGAATCGGTCGGTCTCATCACCGACGGGCGCTTTTCGGGCGGCACCTGGGGCATGGTCGTCGGCCATGTGGCACCCGAAGCAGCGGTGGGCGGCACCATTGCCCTGATCGAAGAAGGCGACTCGATCACCATCGACGCGCACCAGCTGCTGCTGCAACTCAACGTCAGCGAAGACGAGATCGCCCGCCGCCGCGCCGCCTGGACCGCACCTGCGCCACGCTACACGCGCGGCGTACAAGCCAAATTTGCCTTCAACGCCTGCAGCGCCAGCAAGGGCGCGGTACTGGACAATTTCTGAAAATCCACTTGCATACCCGCAGCCTGTCCCTGATTGCGGGCATTGGCGTGGCCGTTTTTCTGGCCATTGTCATTGCCTTGCACCTCATCCAGCCTGGTTATGACCCCCGCACGCAGTTCATGAGCGAACTGGCGCTGGGCCGTTTCGGGGGGCTGCTCGTGGGTGCTTTTGGCGGTCTGGCTGCCGCTGTTGCTGCAATTGCCGTGGGTTTTCGCATCCACGGCTTCCCGCTCCTTTTATCGCTGCTGCTGGGCGGCGGTGCTTTTTGTTTTCTGCTGGCAGGCCTCATCACCCTTGCCCTGTCAGCCCAGGTACACATTGCCCTGGTTGCCATTGCCTTCGTCCTGTGCGGCCTTGTCATGTATCTGCTGCCGCGCTGCAATCTCTCCATTTTTTCCGATTGGCGTGCGTATGCGCTTTCCTGGGGTTCTGGTCTCTTGATGTGCGGCGCCACCGGGCTGGGTGGCAGCGTGATAGCAGAAGGGATTGCCCAGCGCGTGTCCGCGATTGCGCTGTTGTTCTGGCTGTCTTTTGTTGCGTGGAGGCTGGCTGCTGGCTCGGTAAAGTGAGCGCACGGCAGCCAGTGGGCAGTATGCCAGCGCCCCACAGGATTACGCCTGCAACAGCGCCTCTGGTGCGATGGCCGTGGCCTGCACAAAGTCAATGCGCACATTGGCATCGAAAGGAATACCGCTTTCGCTGGCAATGTCCGGGGCTACCTCCCAGAACCGCGCCATCAGCTCTTCGTAGGTTGGCGCTTCGGTGCAGCAGTGCAAGGCATCGCAAGAGCCGACCCACATATCTTCGTCATGAATGACTTCGACCACATAAACAGCGGACGGTTTGGTATTCGGGAATGGAAGTACATGGCTCATGCGCCAATTATTGCATTCTGCACAGCGCTCGCATTAGACAAATGCTTGTTACTACGTTTTAAATAGCTGCTCCCGCTTGTCCCACGGGGGCTACAGGCTGATTTGATGCTTATTTGAGGCCAAATTGAAGCTAAAAACGTGCCACACAGGCTTTCGGAGAGCACCTGTGGTGCGGTTTGGGTGTATCTAATATCACGGGTGATATGAAACTACTGGCCACCACGTATCACTTTGCGGCCACCCGACAACGCACCGTGCCTTTGCCTCCAGGCGGAAAACTCCAGGGGGCTGATACCGAAGCGCACCGCGTTGCCTGGGTGCAAGGCTAAAAACTCATCCAGTACCAGCCTGGTGAAATGGGTTTCATCTGGTTTTGCAACCGTTGCGGGCATCCTGGCGTGCACGGTGGCTTCGGTTGCGGCCTCGTCGTTGTGGACGATGGCAGCAACCACTTCGCTCAAGGCCTGGCGATGGCGCAGGCGAAACATGTCGGGCGGCACCAGGTTTTGCCTGACCGCGCCGTACTGCTGGCACGAGCGCTCGTAGGCCCAGACGAAAACGTCGCGCAGCAGCTCGATGCGATTGCATTCGTACACCCCGATCATGGCATCCACGTAAGCCGACTGCGGTACGTCGATGAAGGACAAAGGGCACAGGTTGTGGCGAATGAACGGTATGTTCGCAGCCAGCCTGGACACGCGCTTGTTCACATCCTCAAACGGCTGCAGGTAAGGCACGTGCACCATCAGGAAAAAAGCCTGTTCGAATGGATCGCCAATGTGCGCGGCCATCTGGATCACGATACCAAACAGCTCCTCCAGCCGCTGTGGCAGGGCAATGGGCAAATACACGCTGCCCCCGATCTCCACCGCCCGGCGGCGCAGGCGCCCCACCGCCGTGGGGTCGGCCATCAGTCCATCCGACAAGAAGGCATGCAGGGCAATGACGCAATCCGGTGTCAATTGGGCATGGGCCGGATCCAGCACCAGGTATTCGATGGCCTGTTTATGGTTCAGGATCATCTGGGTTTCAAGCGCGTCCTTGCCTTCGGCGGCCTGGCCAAATTCGATCAGCCGCTGCGTGTCCAGCCTGCTATAGGTGTTGCCCTCCAGCTTTGAAGATGCCCAGGAAAAGTCAATCAGCAAACGGTTGAGGATGTCGCGCGCAAAAGTGCCAGCAGGCGTGTGCCCGGTGCCTGCGTTGCCCATGGCGTGCAACTGCTCCCGCAAATCCGGCGGCAGGTAGGCTGTGTGGTTGGGGTGGTACTGCTCCAGAAACGCCAATCTGTAGCCAACTGGCGGGCGCATCACACGTGGCTGGCGCACGAAAGCCTTGATCTCCTCGCCTTGCGGCGATGTCGGCACGTAAACCTCGCCCAAGGCCTGCACCGGCCCAACCGGCACCGGCACATAACGCGCAGCCCGCGCCTCGCCCACCATCCGAAGCCGCCCCTGTGCTACCAGAGTGCCCAGCCGACGCTGCAAGGTGCGCCGCTTCAGGCTGCCGCCCAGCGCCTGGGCCATGGCATCTATCCCCATGCCATCGGGGTGCCCCAAAACCAGCGCAAGCAACCGATCAAGCTCAGTTTGGGGGATAGTTCGCGGCATGGGTTCTGCTTGCTTTGATTATGTGTGGAAACCCGCCAGTATCGCGCCACTTGAAGTGGCGCAAAAGCAGGTCTTACGCCACTATCACGCCACTATTGTGCCACTTAAAGTGGCGCGATTTAAAAACCTGCATGCTTATGCCCTCGCCCTACACCCCTCAGTGCCTTCCTCACGGCCCGGCGGCACCATTGCCCTGTCAGCCCAGGTACACATTACCCTGGTTGCCATTGCCATTGCCATTGCCTTCGTCCTTTGCGGCCTTGCCATGTATCTGCTGCCGCGCTGCAATCTCTCCATTTTTTTCCGATTGGCGTGCGTATGCGCTTTCCTGGGGTTCTGGAGTGCTGATGTGCGGCGCAACCGGGCTGGGTGGCAGCGTGCTACCCGAAGGGGCAAGACGCTATATTTACAATAGCTTTATCCGCACGATCCATAAGGCCTACACACCGTATTCGGCAAGAATTTTTTTGTAAGCGCCCGAGTCCTTGAGTTTTTTCATGCCCGCGTCAAATTTGTCGGCCAGGACTTTCCCGTTGGTGGTCTTTTTGGAAAACAGGATGTAGAACTCGCCTTGCTCAACCGGCGTAGGGTGGTTTGTGAAGAGACTGGCTTCCTGCGGCGTGAATAACTTGTTGATGGTGGAATAACCCACTACCTTGGATGTCATATAAACATCAATGCGCCCGGACAGCATTTTTTTGAAGTTGAATTCTTCGGTGGGAACCGGGTCGGCCTTGATCCCGTTGTCCTTGTATATTTTTTCTTCCTTGTAGCCAATGGTGACGCCGACCCTGTATTGCTTGAGGTCTTCCAGGGACTTCCAGTCAAAAGGCTTGCTCTTGAGGTGGAAGTAGACCGAGTCGTCCTTGATGAGCGATGTTTTATGGATATGAAATAGACTCTCGCGCTCGGCGTTGCGGTTCCATGGGAAGGTGCCATCGTATTCGCCCGCTTCCACATTGGAATAGCTGCGCTTCCAAGGGAAATAGTCGTATTTGACATCCACACCTTCGAGTTTGAACGCCTCGGTCACCACCTTTTCCAGCAGCTTGCCTTTGGGATTGGTGGGCGAGGTGTACGGATCCCAGTCCCCGATGGCCAGTCTCACCGTTTCGGCCCCTACGTTGCCCAGTAGCAGCAAGGACAACGCAAACACCGACAGCGATTGTTTCAGTGAAATCGTCATTGCCATTTTCATGAATGTCTCCCAGTTTTTGAATGGATGGAAATTCGATTAAACCACTACTACGGTACTCTTTGCGTAGCGTAGCGTCATGATTTCGGCGCGCGGCCACAGGCTGCTCACATCTCCTTAAATTTCAGCCAGCCGCCGCTGCGTTGGTAAGCCAGTATCTCTTTGGTGGGTAGAAAATCCAAACACACACCCCAAGCATCGCATCCTGCCCCTCCCTCAATATGCCCATTCTTGCAGACCGACACCTGGCCCGGCGGCACCATCATTTTGCAATTACTTTGTCATCACTTTGCAGCCACGCGACAACGATCAATGGCACGATTCAGCGGTGCAAGCAAACCTTTGGGGTCGGTGGCATTGAGGTAGAAACCGGAATTACGCGCACGCCCCACGCTTACCCTGGTTTCCTTTGGCCAGTCAGCTTTCATGTCCTCGTATACGGATTGTGGGACGATCACTGCGTCTGCGAGCCCCTGAACGAGGGTTCTCACCAGTTCCTCATAGGTGTAGGTACCGACCACATGGGTGTAACCGTCCGCAAGGTAGTCAACTTGCTGGGGCGAACCCAGTCGCGCGGCAATGCGCAGGCTCTTGTCGGTGATGTCCAGCGGGCGCATCGACAACCAGTTGTCGGGGTTTTCCCATGTCGGGCGGCTCTGCAGCATCTTGCTTGCCCGCTCGCTCGTGAAGCCCATCGGAAAGGCAAGATCAAGCTTGCCGTCGATAAGCATCTGCACCACCCGCCTGGTGGGATAGGCTTCCCACACGACACGGGCGTCCAGCGCCTTCTCGATGCATTGAAAGATACGCTTTTTGAGGGGCACCTCGATGGTCAGGCTGCCATCCATGCCCATGGCGTAGCCCGGCAAGCCCTCGGGTACGCCACCTTTGAGCGTGAGCGTCTGTGCCACGCTACCGGGCGTGCTGGTCATGCAAAGAATCAGTGCAGCAAACAGGGATCGCATGATTGGCTCCTCCTTGTGATCATGCCAGGGGCTTGGGTATCAACACAACGGCGCAGCCCGCCGGAGTTTCTTCTGCGGTAACTACTCACCCCCCTTGTGGCAATAGGAGATCATCCAGCGAAATACACACTCCATCAAGTCCAGATGTAACTACCCGTTCCCCTTGGTATCATCAGACATCCGGTCGAAATTTGCCCTTCAGACCCAGTTACTTTAAAGCGCGTAATGTGCTCCCTCTGATTGATTCGTAGCGATACTACCTCACAGCAGATTCATGGAAATCAAGATTCCCAGCACAGATGAAGTAGATGCGGCCTTCGCGCATGGGCAGGGCGCGACGCGTGATTTGGTGAACAAACTGATCGGTATTGCTGAAACGTTGGTGGCGCAGGTCAAGAAGCAGGCGGATGTGATCCAAGCCATGAAGGTGAGCTTGGGCAAAGATAGCCACAACAGCAGCAAGCCGCCATCAAGCGATGGCTACAAAAAGCCACAGCCGAAAAGTCTGCGCGTCAAAGGTCAGAAACCCAACGGGGACAACCCGGTCATGAAGGCAACACGCTGAAAGCCGAAGAAAATCCGGATCATTTTGAAGAACATGAACCGGGACATTGCGCGTCGTGTGAGGAAGATCTGTCTGGTGTTGAGGCGTGCGCGAGTGAGTCACGGCAAGTTTTTGACATTCCTCCCATGCAAATTGAAGTCACGGAACACCGTGTGAAAACCAAGGTTTGCCCGAAATGTGGCACGGTGAAGGAGAATTTCCAGAAGGAGTGAATGCTGCAGTACAGTATGGGCAGGGCGTTGCGAGTCTTTGCACCTACCTCAACTGCGAGCACTACGTGCCGTTAGACAGGACAACGCAAATCTTCAAAGACCTTTTCGGGCAAGACCTATCGGAATCCTTTGTGTTGAAGGCCACCGGCAAGACGTCCGAATCCGTCAAGCCATCGGAAGAAGCGATAAAGGAGCTGTTGGCAAACGGTGAAATTCTCCATACCGATGAATCAGGCGTGCGGGTGAAAGGCAAGTTGCACTGGGTTCATGTGGCATCAACCAAAAAGCTCACGCATTACGCTGTTCACGCCAAGCGAGGGAAGGAAGCCATGGACGAAATTGGCATTCTTCCGAAGTTCAAAGGCACAGGGATTCATGATCACTGGAAGCCCTATTTCCAGTACAGTTTCAAACACGGTGCCTGCAACGCCCATCAGTTGCGTGAACTGGTTGGTATTGTTGAGAATTGGCAGCAGCCGTGGGCGAAGAGCATGATCGAGGTATTGTGCGACATCAAAGACGCTGTGGATGAAAGCAAGAATAGAGGCACCACGGAACTGCCGGAGGAATTGAAAATTCAGTTCGTCAAGCGATATGAGGAGGTACTGGCAGCCGGATTTGCGGCCAATCCAGAGCAACCCGAGGATGAAAACGCTCCGGTCAAACGACGAAGGGAAAAGCAGAGCCCACCGCGCAACCTGCTGGATCGGCTGAAGAATTTCCAGGAGGATACGCTACGCTTCATGAACGATTTCCGTGTTCCGTTCGACAACAATCTGAGCGAACGTGACATTCGGATGATTAAAACCAAGATGAAGATATCCGGTACGTTTAGGACGCAGACTGGAGCCGAACAGTTTGCGCGCATTCGGGGTACATATCAACAGCCCGTAAGAACGGGCAAAACATTCTCGGCGCTATCAAAGACGCGCTGGTCGGCAAACCGTTCATACCCGAAACGGCCTAACCCGGACGCTTGACAGCTGGGTGGTCGGCGCGGGATCGCCTACCGCAAACCTTCACCCGCGTGAACTGCACTCACTGGCCGTTGAAGATCGGTCAGTAACCTGAGTAGTTACCTTCTGCGATTATCCTCTTCATGCACGGTCAGTGATAACGCTATATGCTCCCACCATTACACGTACCCTTATTTTTCCTTGAAGGAGCCATTTTGGAAACCGATCCCAACCCCATCAAAGACCGCGAAGAACTGCTTTTCCTGCTGGCCGAGGCCGCCGAATTTGAACACGCGGTGATGTGCAGCTACCTCTACGCCGGAATGAGCCTGAAGCGTTCGCTCGACGAGGGGGTTACCGAACTGGAACTGGCGGCCATCGAGCGCTGGCGCAAGGAGATTCGTGGCGTGGCGCTGCAAGAGATGCTGCACCTGAGCCTGGTCAACAATATGTTGACCGCTTTTGGCTCTGCGCCCCATTTTGCACGGCCCGATTTTCCCATTCCGCAGGGGCGTTTTCCGGCAGATATTGAGCTGAACCTCTCCCCGTTTGGCGAGTCATCGTTGCAGCACTTCATGTTCATTGAAAAGCCTCTGGAAATCGACATCCCGGATGGCACCGCCTTCAGGCATCTGCACCATTACCGGCGCGCGATTCGCCGCGACCTCTTCTCTCCCACGCCAACCGATTACGCTTCGCAAGGGCACCTCTACCACGCCATCGCCAACGGCATTGACGCGCTGGTGCAAAGGCTCGGCCATGACGCACTGTTTTCCGGGCACGGAGAAGCGCAAGTCAGCGGTGCGCAGTTCGCCCTGCCTGGCCTCTTTGCTGTCACGGACCTGGCGTCGGCCCATCGCGCGATTGAAGAAATCGTGGTCCAAGGGGAAGGTGCACCCGCCCACAGCAATGACTCGCACTACGCACGGTTTCGCACCGTGCTGGAAGAGTTCAAACAGCTCAAGGCTGCGCGGCCAGACTTTGAACCCGCCCGGGCAGCGGTTGTCAACCCGGTGCTGGTGGACCCGCTGCGGGCGAAGGCGCATACCTGTGTCACGCACCCGCTGGCCATGCGCGTGGTCGATCTGGGCAATTGCCTGTACAGCCTGATGCTGCGCACCTTTGCCCAGATTTACGCGCCCAACCCGCTGCCCCAGCCCCTGCGCACCGGCCTGGCGCAAGCCGCAACGGCGATGATGTACGCACTGACCACCGTCGGCGAAGCCGCCACCCGGCTGCCGCTCAAAAAAGAAAGTGGTGCGCACAATGCAGGGTTGAGGGCAGGCTTGAGCTTTGAATTGCCTGGCTCCGTGGGCCAGCTGGTACAGCGCTGCGCTGCACAGATTCTCGGCGAGCGTGCAGCGGAGCTTGCCAGCGTCGCCAGGGAAATCGCAGCCGACGTGCCGCTCCCCGGCGTTGCCGACAGTCTGGAAACATTGGCGCGCAAACTCGCAAAATTACACGATGAGTTTGAAGGCGACCTGACACCAGGCACGCCTTTGGCCCGGCAGGCCACGACCATCATCCCGCCCGTCGTGGCAGCAAAAACCCCCTCCCCTCTTAAGGTGGATGCGGACAATCCCAACGTGGCCAGTACCGACGCCATCCGTATTGACTACGACACCAAGCGCTGCATTCACTCGCGCAACTGTGTTCTCAATGCCCCGCGCGTGTTTCTGGCCAACGTCGTCGGGCCGTGGTTGCACCCCGAAGCCACGACCCCGGACCATATGGCTGAAATTGCCCAGGACTGCTGTTCCGGGGCCATCACCTACGAACGCCTCGACGGTGGCCCGCAAGAGCAGCCGCCCGAAGTGAACGTGTTGCGCGTGCGTGAAAACGGACCCTATGCCGTGCGCGCCAGCATCGCCCTTGAAGGCCAGGAGCCCATGTTTCGGGCCACGCTGTGCCGCTGTGGAAAATCGCGCAACAAGCCGTTTTGTGACAGTACACATCTGGAGGTTGGTTTTACGGCCACCGGAGAACGCGCGGTAATCGACTCCGACCCGCTGGAAAACCGTGCCGGCGAGCTGGCGATTGAGCCAATCCCCAACGGACCACTGGAGTTCACTGGCAATCTGGAGATTTGCGGGGGAACGGGACACACCATTCAACGGGTGCAGACAGCGCGCTTATGCCGCTGCGGCGGATCGGCCAACAAGCCGTTTTGCGACAACACCCACGCCCGGATCGGATTCCGGTCCGATCAATGACCTCGCCTGTGACCGCGCCCGGCTTCGATCTGCTGGTCATCGGGGGCGGCTCTGGCGGGGTACGTGCGGCGCGCATCGCAGCAGGCCATGGCGCGCGGGTTGCGCTGGTGGAACAACACCGCCTGGGGGGCACCTGCGTCATTCGCGGCTGTGTACCCAAGAAGCTGATGGTCTACGCTGCGCGTTTTGCCCAGGAATTTGAAGAAGCGCAGGGTTTTGGCTGGACCCTGGGCGAGCCACAGTTTGACTGGACCACACTCAAGCGGCGCCGCGATGCCGAAGTGGCGCGGCTGGAGGAAGTCTACCGCCAGGGGCTGGTGTCCGCCGGGGTTGATATTTTTCAGGGCCAGGCCCGTTTTCTGGACCGCCAGACGGTGGAATTGTCTGATGGCAGGAAATTAACAGCTGCTCATGTATTAATAGCTACAGGCGCTCATCCCACGGGCGGTGAAGACACTCCAGGGCAGGAACTGGCGATCAATTCCGATGGTTTTTTCGAGCTGGAGTCCCTGCCAGGGCGCGTGGTGGTGCAAGGCGCCGGCTACATTGCGGTCGAGCTGGCGTGCCTGCTCAAGTTGTTGGGTGCAGAAGTGGATGTAGTCGTGCGCGGCGAAGGTATTTTGCGCAACTTTGATGTGGATGTGCGGCAGCACCTGGGCAAGGCATTGGCGGATCTGGGCTTGAACTTCCACTATGGGCGCAGGATTATTGCCATCGGCAAGACCTTCTCCGCCCTGCGGGTTGCGCTGGATGATGGCCGCCGCCTGGAGGCCGACTGTGTCTTGCGTGCCTTGGGGCGCGCACCCCATACACACGGCCTGGCGCTGGAGCGACTTCTGCCGCTCGGTCTGGAAATCAATACGCAGGGCGCCATTGCGGTCGATGCGTATTCCCAGACCGGTGTTCCTGGCATTTATGCCGTGGGCGATGTGACCAACCGGGTCAACCTGACCCCCATGGCGATCCGCGAGGGCCACGCTTTTGCCGACAGCGTGTTTGGCGGCAAGCCGCGCAGCGTTGACCATCACCTGGTGCCCACTGCCGTCTTCACCACGCCCGAGGTCGGGGTGGTCGGCCTGACCGAGGCGCAGGCGCTGGCACAGTATCCGAACCTGGATGTGTACCGCTCCGTTTTTCGGCCCCTGAAATCCGCACTATCGGGCCAGGCGGGAAAAAATACGGGAAAAATGATGCTCAAACTGCTGGTGGATCGTGATACGGACCGCGTGCTGGGCTTTCATGGCGTCGGCCCGGACACGGGTGAAATGGCGCAGCTCATGGGTGTGGCGCTGCAACTGCGTGCCACCAAGAGCGCGCTGGACGCCACCTTGGCCGTGCATCCTACGGCCGCAGAAGAACTGGTGACCATGCGCACACCCGCAGTCCGGTACGGGCTTGCATAGGCGGGTGGGGCGCTCGCCGCGTCTGTAGACCACGTAGGTGCGCCCTGTAGTCCGCTGCCCGAGGCAAAGACGCACGTTTACTGACGGCTGTTTTCTTCAAGATCAGCAAACAGCTTGTTGGCGGTGGCAAAACGGGCGCGATGGGTCGCCATCATAGTGCGCGACTCCTCCATCGCAGCCTGCGTCTGGGCGTTGGGGACCTTGAGTTCAAGGGGAAATTCCTGGTCGATCACCACGCGGCGTAAAAAAAGTCGAACGGCATCCGACATGGACAATCCCATTGCAGCCAGTGCCACTGTGGCTTGCTCTTTGATCTTATCGTCCACGCGAATGTGGAGCATGGAAGTTTGTTCTGTCATGGTTGGCATCCTGTATGTTCGCCAATTATGTATCTCACTGATGTTACGCAATCTCCCCTCTCCCGCTTGCGGGAGAGGGGTTGGGGGAGAGGGTGGTTGTTCCAGAAACGCAGGACGATGAAGCCTTTTCTGTGTAAATAGGCATCACGTCTGCGGTCATACTCGACCTATTCTGCATGCTGCCCTCCGTCAATTTCCACGAGCACCCTCTCCCGCGAGCGGGAGAGGGGAGCGTGGATGTTGTGGGGTTTCGTCTGCGTAACATCAGTATCTCATTTGAGAGTGATTCAACGCCAAGCACCACAAGAAAGCATCGCTGGCGATGCGGTCCAACGCTATTGGCTGACCATGAATCTGCACGTGTGTAAACTCCTGACACCATCACCATCACCACCCCTCAAGGTAACAACATAATGGTCAAGCTGCTATCGTCAACTTCTGCGCATTTCGCCGCCTGGATCATTTTTCCATTACTGCTACTCACTGGATGTGGGGGCGGTGGATCGTCATCCGGCTCCCCAGAGATTACAAACAGTCCTTCCGAAAAACCCGTTTCGATTCATTCGCTTAAAAGTGTTGCCCTGCTGGCCGGCACGACCGACGAAGGTGGCCGTGGCGACCGTATCGGTGAACGCACGGCGGCGCGGTTCTCGGCGCCGCAAGGTCTGGCTGCGGATGGCCAGGGCGGCCTGCTCGTTGCCGATACGGGCAACCAGAAGGTCAAGCGCATCAGTGCATCTGGCGAGGTGAGCGTGCTGCTGGATGTGGCGCGCTTACCCTCTCCCACCGACGCCAGCGTACAGCAGACGCGCTACGCTGACCCGGTGCAGGTGGCGGCAGGGCACGACGGCAGTGTCTATGTCGTTGCGCAGCAGACAGTCTGGACAACTCCCGTCGGGTCCAGTGCCGACCAGGGTACGCTGGCGCAGGCGAGCTGGGTGGTGCTGCGCGTGGGTGCTGAGGGTGCCACGACTGTTTTTGCCGATCCGCTGAAGCAGTCCGGCCCGTCGCTGGACCCTGGGACGGTGGCGAACGGACTGGTGCTTGATCGGCGCGGCGACTTGTGGCTGGCCGACCGGACACGCTGCGCCATCCGCCGCATCGACAGCAGCGGTCGCATCAGCACCGAGGTCGTGAGTTTCACGCGGCCAGGCAAGTCTTTTTGCGGCGGCTTCGACGACCTCACCTATGGGGTGACCTGGCTGGCGCTCGACGACAACGACAACCTCGCCTATGGCCTGGCCAACGGCGAAGTGCGACGCCGCAGCGCAGATGGTACCGAGCCGGCGCGGGCCTTGGGCATGGTTGCGCGCAGCTATAGGGGCGGCGGCGCGTGTTTCGACGACGAAGGCCGTTTGCTCGTGTCAGACCGCGATAACCACCGCTTGCTAGCTCTGTTGCCTGACGGCACACAAACCGTTCTGGCTGGCAATGCCCAACAACGCGGCAGCAGCGATGGACCGTTTGCGCAAGCCCGCTTCGACGAGCCGACAGGCATGGCGCGCGATGCGTTGGGCAATATCTATGTGAGCGATGCCGGCGCACACACCGTGCGCCGCCTGTCCAGGGATGGCCAGGTCTCGACCTGGGCCGGCAGAGCGCCGCAGGCTGGCTTTGCCGATGGACCGGCTGCCAGCGCACGCTTCGGTGAATACCGCATCGCGCTGACCGGGTCTGCTGGCGCGGTGCTGGTGGCCGACTTCGGCAACGCCGTGTTGCGGCGCATTGCTGGCGGCGTTGTGAGCACCTGGGCCGGGGTTGTCGGTGAACGGGGCACGGCGGATGGCGGGCCGGGAGTCGCCCGGCTGCAATATCCCTCCGCCATCGCCGCCGTCACCGATGGCACGGTCTACGTCGGCGACTACCAAAGATTGCGCAAGGTCACGCCGCAGGAGCAGGTCAGCACCGTGGCCCTTGTGCCCGGCGCTGAGAGTGTGTTGGCGCTCCAGGCGGGTGCAAGGGGCACGCTCTACGCCGCCACCGGCAGCTTTGCCATCGGCTTTGACGACGGCTTCAGCTTCTTCACCATCCGCCGTATGGATCCTGACGGACAGTGGCAAACGCTGTTTTCCACCGCTACGCCACAGTTGCCCATCATCGCTGCGGCCACCAGAACTACCCGCCTGCCCGCCGGATTGGCCGTGGACGCCCAAGGCGCGGTCTATTTCACCCTCGGCAATGCTGTGTTGAAACTGCCACCAGACGGCTCACCCAGCGTCTTCGCAGGCGATCTGGTGGTGGCCGGTGCGATTGATGGCGTGGGTGCAGCAGCGCGTTTTGCTGCTCCCGTGGGTCTGGCCTTCGACACCGCTGACAATCTCTACGTCGCCGACAGCGGCAACCACACCGTGCGCCGCATCGGCCAGGATGGCACTGTCCGTACCGTCCTGGGTCGTGCCGGTCAGGCAGGGATCGTTCTTGGCGCGGCGCCCGCAGGCCTGGACACGCCATACCGGCTCGCCTGGACCGCTGACGGTCTGGTCGTGGTGTCAAAGCAGGCCGTGCTGATCGCGACGACGAAATAGCCGCGCGTAGCCTGTACGGGGGTGCGATTCAAAGTGATGCTTTTGTGGTGTCTACTTAAAAATGATAGCTGCTCCCGCTTATCCTGTAAGGCATACAGCCCAATTCATATTGAGTTTTACCCTTCAGAACGGGGTAAAACACTGCCAGAAGCCGCCACGAGGGGTCAAAACTGGCCGTTTTTGGGTTTTTTCGGGTGTTTTTGTATGGAAAATCGGGCTGCACGCCTTATGAGACAAGCGGGAACAGCTCTTGTATCAGGAGCGCTTTGAGGAGCGCTCTGGAGCAATCTCCCATGGTAAGTTGAAACCAGCCTGGTTTAATCTCCTTGTCTTCAGCGCTTGGTTTACCGCAGCAGAAGAACTGGTGACCATGCGCACACCCGCAGTCCGGTACGGACGTGCATGGGTCTTGGTAAAGCCGGAATTGCGCGGTCATCCGGCGGCTTTGTGCAAACGTTATGGATGCGACTGCTTCAGGTTTCGGGGTGCAGTCCCCCACTTTGCCAGGAACTTTCCATGTCCCATAGCCTCACCCCTCCCGCAGCCCCTCTTGCTGCCTCTGCCTCTGCCCCTGCCCCTGCCTCTGCCCTTGCCTCGCCGTGGCTCTGGTTTGTTGCCGGTCTCCTGTGCGCCGCCGGCATAGGTGCGGGCGGTGCGACCCTGTACCTGATGGGCCAGCAGCAGGGTGCGGCAACAGCAACAGCGGCCCCAGCACCGTTGCCAGCAGCCAGCGCAACAACGGCGGTTGCCTCCAGTGCAACAAATGCGGCCATCCCGGCTACCCTGGCCGCCTCTGCCCCCCCTGTGGTCGCAGAGCAGGTTCAGCCCTCCCCTACCCCGCCGAAAACCAGCGCAGCAAGCACTGTGCACAAACCAAAACCCGCTGTTGCGCGCGTCCACACTGCGCCACCCACTACGAAAAATGCAGTTGCCACTCCCCCCGTGGAAGTGGCTGAGGCTCCGCGCGCGCCTGCGCAGCCTGAATGGACCCCGCCACCCCCACCACCACCGGCCCTGTGCGCCAACTGCGGCACGGTGGAGTCGGTGGTTCCCGTCGTCAGCGAGAGCAAACCCAGTGGTGTAGGTGCGGTAACCGGAGCCGCTCTGGTGGGCTTGCTGGGCAACCAGTTCGGCAGAGGCGATGGCAAGACGCTCGCTACCCTGGCCGGTGTGATCGGAGGTGCCTACGCTGGCGACGTGGTCGAAAAGCGGATGAACCAGCCAACAACAACCTACCGCCTGCTGGTGCGCATGGATGACGGTAGTGCCCGTTATGTGGAACAGCACACCCCGTCCTTCGGCGTGGGTTCGCGCGTGAGCGTACAGGGCAACCTGCTATCGCCCGCGCCCAGCGTGGCCCGACAAGGAACCTGAAATCGCACGTGGGCGTGGGCGTGGGGGAGTAGTGTCGTCTCAGTTTTGGGGAAGCCAGGAGCCAAAGGCCGCAGCCTGGCCGACCACGGCTTCATTGCCTGCCACCAGGTTCCAGACCGTTGCCCGCTCGATACGAAACCGCTTGCCTGTTCTGGAAATGCGTATCCCCGAGTAGTCATCGATGTAACCGTGGCTTGCCACCCGGTCAAGGAGGCGCTGCCTTTCCTCCCGCGCCAGCGGTTCTGCCGAAAGGCGCGATGGCAGGCAGACCATCTCTTGCCAGGTCATTTCAAACAACTGCTGGGCCTGAAGGTTGGCGTAAAAGAAAACCGGGTCCGGCGCGCCGTCGTGCGCCAGCACCACAAACGGCGCGTGGTAAAGCTCCCTGGCCAGATGCGACACACTGGCAGAGTGCGGCAGCAATTCACGCTGCACAAACTGGCGGTAGCTGTCGAGAATCAGTCCGGCAGACGCAGCCTGATACTGGTTGGCAGCAGACGGTTCGCTGCGGTCGAATGGCATGGCCCGGACAATCGGGATGATCGGGATGATCGGGATGTGTGGCTACACAATCGCACTGGGGCGTTCGCCGCGCTCGTAGACCACGTAGGCGCGCCCCACGATCAGCTGGTCGAGCTTGCCGATGTGCTCCAGGTCCTTGTTGCCATAGGGCAGCTTGTGCAGGATGTAGCGCATGGCGGCCAGTCGGGCGCGCTTTTTGCAGTCGCTCTTGATGACCGTCCAGGGTGAATCGGCGGTGTCGGTCTCGAAAAACATATTTTCCTTGGCCCGGGTGTACTCTTCCCACTTGTCCAGCGAAGCCATGTCAATCGGGCTGAGTTTCCAATGCTTGAGCGGGTGGTTTTCGCGCTCCTTGAAGCGACGGCGCTGCTCCTTGCGACTGACGCTGAACCAGAATTTGATCAGATGCACGCCGCTGCGCACCAGATGGCGTTCAAATTCCGGGGTCTGGTGCATGAATTCACGGTATTCATCTTCCGTGCAAAAACCCATGACGCGCTCCACGCCAGCGCGGTTGTACCAGCTGCGGTCAAAGAGCACGATCTCGCCGCGCGTGGGCAGATGCTCCACATAGCGCTGAAAATACCACTGGCCACGTTCAACTTCGCTGGGTTTTTCCAATGCCACCACCCGTGCCCCGCGTGGATTGAGGTGCTCCATGAAGCGTTTGATGGTACCGCCCTTGCCAGCGGCGTCGCGCCCTTCAAACAAAATGATCACACGCTGGCCGGTCTCCTTGACCCAGGCTTGCAGCTTGAGCAATTCCACTTGCAGGCGGAATTTTTCTGCCTCGTAGGTGCTGCGGCGCAGCAGGTTGCGGTAAGGGTAGCCACCATCACGCCAATCGTCGGCGAGTTCCTCATCCGGGTTTTTCTTTTTGTGTGTGCCCGGCGTCATAGAACCCAGCAACGCAGCGCGCAACACACGCGCATCGTCCTCGGAAGCCCCCTCCAGTAGCGCACGCAAGCCCTTGGCACGCTCTTCAGCGGTCGCCTCGTCGGCATCCGGGCGCACCAGATTGAGCGCTGCTGCAACGGCCTTTCCCTGGGCGGCATCAATTGCCTGGTCAATGACAAACTGGTTGAGCGCAGCGGCGCGGTTTGATGGCGGCACATCCCCTTGCGCCACGGCGCGCACGGACGACTTGGTTGCACCCTGCACGGTGCGGGGTTTGCGTGGTTTCTTGACGGGGGTGACGGAGGCATCAGTCATGGTACGGGTCTCTCCTGAGTTAAGTTTCGCTGCCGACTACAACGACCAGAGTCAAAGCGGCCAGACTACGCCATAGTTGTTGAGAATTGCATCCAGCGGCTGGTCATGCGGCTCGGGCTCAAAATCTTCGATGAATCCGGCGCTAAAGCCCAATCCGACGATAAACGGGCGCGGTTTGATCGTGGTCAGCAAGCGATCATAAAACCCGCCGCCATAGCCCAGTCGGTATCCGCCCGGCCCGTAACCGATGCACGGCGCAAACAGCAGTGTGGGAGCGATCAACTCGGTATCCTTGGGCTTGGGGATTCCATAGGCATCTTCTTCCATCGGGCAGCCGGGATACCAGGCATGAAAACGCATGGTTTTCTGTTCCCTGTCCACCACGGGCAGACCAATGCGGCGCAGTTGCGGTTGCTCCAGCAGTTCGCCGTCTTCTTTCCAGCGGTGCAAGGCTGGCAAAGGGTCAAACTCGCCTTTGATGGGCCAGTAAACGCCAATCACCGTGTCTGGCCGCCCCAGCAGCCAGATACGCAGCACTTGCTGTAAATCAGCGGCCAGTTCTTGCCTATGGGCAAGCCGCAGACGCTCTTCCAGCAGTTTTTTACGCAAAGCTTTCTTGGCCTCAATCCTGGATTCTTGTCCGGGCTCTTGCGAATTGTTCATAATCCCCCTATGCAGTTTTCATCTATTTTGACATTGATTGCCCTTTTGGGCTGCCTGATTGCCTCCCTGCCCGTGCCAGCATACGCCCAAAAGCGCGAGAATACGCGCGCCGACGAGCTTATTCTGGACATGGCGCAGGCCTACAAACAGCGTGACCGCAAGCGCCTTGCTGCCCTTTTGCCCCAGGCGCGCGGCCACGTGCTTGAACCCTGGGCGGCCTACTGGGACTTGTCGGCCCGCCTGGACGAAGCCAGTCGTAGCGAGATTCAGGAATTTTTCACCCGTTTTAGTGGCAGTTACCAGGAGGACCGGCTGCGCGTCGAATGGCTGCTGCACCTGGGGCGCAACCGCGACTGGGAAACTTTCCGACGTGAATACCCGCTCTACCGCATGAACGATGACCGCCCGGTGCGTTGTTACGCCTTGCTGGCCGAGCATCAGGCTAGCGGTAACGATAGCGGTAACGGTAACGGTAACGGTAACGGTATCGACATTGACGCAAAACTCAAGGACATCTGGCTGCCAATGAAAGAGGCCGATGAAGCCTGCGCCAGCGTGGCCGCACAATTTCTCAAGGAACACCCCGACGTGACCCAGGTGGTGTGGCTGCGCGCACGTCTGGGCATGGAAAATGACCGCTTGCGCACAGTGAACCAGGCCATTGATCTGCTCAACCCCAAGTGGACCAAAACGGTGGACAGCATCTACCTGCATCCGGCCAAATACCTCAAGGAAAAATTCACCGCGCTGCAGCCACAAACACGCGAGCTGGTGTCGCTGGCATTGATCCGCCTGGCCTACCTCGACCCGGACGAAGCGGCGGCAGAACTGGGCAAACTGCGCTGGCGTACCCAACTCACGGCAGAAGAGCGCAACTGGATCTGGGGTGTGATTGGCAAACGTGCGGCACAAAAATTGTCCGATAACGCCACCCTCTATTTCAGCCGAGGCAAGGCGAAAGACATGCACGAAGACCACCTCGCCTGGAAAATACGCGCCGCGATCAGGACCGGACAATGGAACCATGTGTTCGAGGCCACCGACGCCATGCTTGAGGCCCAGCGCAACGATCCGGCCTGGGTCTACTGGCGCGCCAGGGCTTTGCTGCTGCGCACGCCCCCGGAGCCTGCGCGCACGCAAGCCTTGCAACTGCTGCAAGGCATTGCCGGCGTGCGCGGCTTTTATGAGCAACTGGCGCTCGAAGAACTCGGCCAGCGCATCACCGTGCCCCCTAAGCCTGCGCCACTCACCGCTGAAGAAATGGAGTCCGCGCGCAAAAATCCCGGTCTCGTACGCGCCTTGCACGCCATTCGCATCGGGCTGCGTCCTGAAGGCGTGCGCGAGTGGAACTACAGCGCCAATCTGCACCAGCGCGGCGGCATGGATGAACGCAGCTTGCTGGCCGCTGCCGACCTGGCCTGCAAGAACGAGGTCTGGGACCGCTGCATCAACACCAGTGACCGTACCCGCACCGAGATGGATTTTGAGCAGCGCTTTCCCATGCCGTTCAAAAACGCCGTCATTGCACGCACGCGCCAGATTGGCCTGGACCCGGCCTACGTGTACGGTTTGATCCGCCAGGAAAGCCGTTTCATCATGGATGCAAAATCCAGTGTGGGTGCTTCTGGACTGATGCAGGTCATGCCTGCCACCGCACGCTGGACGGCCAAGAAAATCGGGCTAAAAGATTTTGAACCGCAACAGATCACCGAGCGCGACACCAACATCGCCATCGGCACCGGCTACCTCAAACTGGTGCTCGACAGCTTTGGCGGCTCCATGCCCATGGCCGCTGCGGCCTACAACGCAGGTCCGGCCCGCCCGCGCCTATGGCGAGGACAGGCGGGCGCACCCATGCTTGAGGCCGCCATCTGGGCAGAAAACATCCCCTTTTCCGAAACCCGTGACTATGTGAAAAAAGTCCTCTCCAACACCACCAATTACGCAGCGCTCATCACCGGCCAGCCCCAATCGCTCAAAGCCCGCCTCGGACAGGTCGGCCCCAAGGGCGGCGCAAGCACGGCGGCGGACGAAGATATGCCGTGATGCCTTTGCCCCAGCTATTTGACCGCCACCGCCTGCTGCTGGTGTTGTGGCTGCTCTTGTCCGCCCAGCGCCAAAAACCATACCAGCGTCGATTTCCTGGTGGATTTGTGACAGGCTCCGGGATACGCCCAGTCAAAGCCAAAGTGCTCCTGATACAATAGCTTATCCCGCTTATCCCATAAGGCTTACAGCCCGATTTGCCATACAAATACACCCGACAACGGCCCGTTTTGATGCCTCATGGCGGTATCAGCATCGCCTTGACCTGTTTTGAAGGGCAAAATTCAAGGCAAATCTGGCTGTACGCCTTATACAACAAGCGGGAGACGCTATGTTTTTTGCATAGAGTGGTGAGATACACAAATTCGCGCCTTCCGACGATCCCACAGGAATCACATCCAGCCTGCACGGAAATGACAATGCCTTGCCTGTCTCGCCTTAAGTGGGAAGCCGGTTTTTCCGAGTCGCCCGAGAACCAGGCTAGGGTGCTGGGTGCCATCATCAATGGCATTGATCTGCTGAATTGATGGGGGTGGGAGGGAAGGGTAACTTTCAATTTGATAGCTGTTCCCGCACGTTCTACGGGGGATACAGCGACTCCCACGGATTGAAAATGACCACGCCTGTTGGCTGAAAATCGGCCACGTTGCGCGTAACTACCGTCATACCATGCACAAGAGCTGTCGCAGCAATGAGCGCATCACGCTCCCCGCGTTTGTCGGGTACGTGCAACCGGGCGCAGCGTTGCGCCACGGCGGTATCGACGGACAGCGTTCGTCTGGAAAATTCCGGCAATACGTGTAGATCCAGCCATGCGCGCAGCATGGCCCCCTGGGTAGCGTCTTTGCGCTCAATCAACAAAACGCCAAGTTCCAGTTCCATGATGGTGATGGCGGACACAAAGAGGTCGGCGGCATCGACGCTTTCAGTCCATGCCGCAACGTTTGGGTCCACCTTTCCGGAGCGAACCTTGCGCAGCTCGGACACCACGTTGGTATCGAGAAGATACATCATGAAAAATCAGCCGCACGGACTTCGATATGCACGCGCTGCGGTTCAAACGCGATCTCCGCAAGCCCCGGCATGGCCAGCGCATCGGCAATGTTGCGACGTTGCTTGGTGAGCAGCTGGTATTCCTCAATGCTCAACAACACATGCGCCAACTTGCCGCGATCTGTGATGAACACAGGGCCATTTTTGCTCGCCTTCTTCGCGCGGCTAACGTCCTGGTTCAGCTCCCGACTGGATAGAGTTGTGATGGCCATACGACACCTCCTGCATATACCGCTAATGTAGGCATGTTACTACATCGAAGCAAGAGACGCAAACCCTGTCCAGTCCCTAGTAATGCTATCAGGTTAATAGCTATTCCCGCACGTTCCACGGCACCTACAGCCTGTTTTGCCCGAATATCAATCCAGACACAAAGGCGGTTGTGCCAAGAGGGCGCCGCCGCCAAGCGGTAAACTCTAGCGCACTCATTTTTCAGGAGAGCTTCAGATGCACCACATGCACCCACAGCCTGCCACATCCGCCAACAAAGCCACAAGACTCGTTCTACCCTGGCTGCTGGCGCTTTTGCTGCTGGTAAGCGCCCCTTTTGCTTTTGCCAAAAGCTACACCTACAACACGGACGGCACCGTAACAGACCCCGGCACGGGCCTGACCTGGATGCGCTGCGCCATGGGCCAGACCTGGACGGGCAGCACTTGTAGCGGCGAAGCCAACATCTATTACGGCGACCTCAATAATCAGATCAATGCGCTGACCGGCACCGTGACATTTGCGCAGCAAAGCGACTGGCGGCTGCCCAATATCCGTGAGTTGCAAACCATTGTGGACCGGACCGTCTATAACCCGGCGATTGACAGCGCTGCGTTCCCGAATACGCCAAGCGTGTACTTTTGGTCAGGTTCTTCTGGAATGGTTATTCGTTTTTCCAATGGCGGCACCGACACTTTCAGCAGTAGCGGTGGCGCAGTCCGGCTGGTGCGCGGAGGGGAGTCTTTCAGCGCTTTGTTGAATATTGCTCGCCCAACGAGCGACTACGTGGACCATGGTGATGGCACGGTGACGCACACACCAACCAATTTGACATGGAAGCGCTGTGCCGAAGGCCAGACCTGGACGAGCAGCACCTGCAGCGGCGATGCGATGCACTATGACTTCGACCAGGCCAATGCCCTGACTGGTACAACGGCATTTGCGGGCCAAAACGACTGGCGCTTGCCTACCGAAGAGGAGTTATTGAGTCTGGCGGACTACAGCCCCCACGACACAGTTACTGATACCAGCATTATTCTCCCCTCGGCGATCAATAGCAAAATTTTCCCTGCGGCACCAGTTGATGTGTTTTGGTCCAGTTCGCCTGTAATGCCAATCATCCATTTTCCAAGTTTCGGTTCTCCAAGCCAGGCGTGGGGGGCTGATGACTTTTCAGGCATTACATACTCTTACGAACGGGACATACACCTCCCGGTTCGGCTTGCGCGCGGGGGGGCGTCTTGGGGGACAACAGCGCCTGTTTGCACCCTTAGTGCATCACCCTCAGTGTCAGTGGTCGCCGCTGGCGCCCAGGTCATACTGGTTGCCAATTGCACACCAGCTGCGACCCGTTACACCTGGAGCGATAACGCCTGCCCCAACACGACAGGCTCCATCTGCACGATCACACCCACGGCTACGACCAACTACAGCGTGCTGGGAATCAATGCAGCAACGGGAAAAAACGCTACAGCTAGTGTGACGGTGACGGTGGCAAAGCCTCCCGCGAGTTCATTACAAGTCAACACCGACGGCACAGTCACCGACTCCAAAACCGGCCTGACCTGGATACGCTGCGCCATGGGCCAGACCTGGGATGGCAGCACCTGCACTGACGTCACCCGCACTTACACTTTCGATGAAGCCAATGCGCTGACCGGCACCGTGACCTTTGCGGGTCAAAGCGACTGGCGGCTGCCCAATATCCGCGAATTGCAAACGATTGTGAACCGGTCGGTTTTCGACCCGGCCATTGACACTGCGGCGTTTCCAAACATGAGCAGTTCGGATTTTTGGTCGAGTACGCCAGGTATGCGCGACCCAGGCTACTCGCAGCCGTGGTGCGTGTCCTTTTACTCTGAATCCTACAATGGTGCCCCCACCGTGAGCTGCAACCTTCGCCGTTACAAAACCAACCACGCGGTGCTGCTGGTGCGCGGCGGGGAGTCTTCCAGCGCTTTGCTGCGCATTACGCGCCCCACGAGCGATTATGTGGACCATGGTGATGGCACGGTGACGCATACGCCAACCCGTCTGACCTGGAAACGTTGCGCGGTAGGCCAGACCTGGACGGGCAGCGCGTGCAATGGCACGGCCAGCACCTATACCTTTGAGCAAGCCAATGCGCTGACTGCAGGGCCAAAGTTTGCCGGGCAAAACGACTGGCGCTTGCCCACTGAAGAGGAGTTGTTGAGCCTGGTGGACTACAGCACCTCTTTCCCAGCACTCAATCGCAGCATTTTTCCGTCGTTATCAGGTGTTTGGTCCAATGCGCCCTATGTCAACCTCCCTGAGTATGCCTGGAGTGTCAACTTTATCGATGGCGACACATCTGGCGTGGACCAACGTCTCTTCGGCTTCGTTCACTATCATGGCGGCTACTATTACAGCAACAACGCAGTGCTCCTGGTGCGCAATGCGGTGGACAGCACCGCCACAACCACCACCCCGCCGGCCTGCACGCTTTCTGCCAGCCCCGTGGTGATTGCGGCGGGCGGTTCAGCCACCTTGCGCGTCAGTTGCACGCCAGCGGCTACCTCGTATGGCTGGATCAACAGCGGTTTTGGTGACACCACGGCCAGCGGCACGGTGTCGCCCACGGCGACGACGCTCTACGGCGTGGTGGGTAGAAACGCGGCGGGCGGTGGCACTATCGCCAGCGCTGCGGTGTATGTGTGCAACACGCCACCCGTGCAAAACTACAGCCCCCTGGTGCCAGGCGGCACTGCTGCGAATGACCAGCTTGCCAGCAGCACGGCCAACGACAGCCTGGACGGGGCTGCGGGCATCGACACGGTTATTTACCAATGCAACCGCTCCAGCTTCACCGTGACCAAGACCGCAGCGGGCTGGGCAGTCAGTTCGCAAGCCGAAGGGCTGGATACCTTGAGCAACGTCGAGCGTGTGCGTTTTGGCGATGAAACGCTGGCGCTGGACATCAGCGGCAACGCGGGCCAGGCCTACCGGCTGTACCAAGCCGCGTTCAACCGCGTACCGGACAACGACGGGCTGAAGTACTGGATCGGCCAGCTGGATGCGGGCATGGCCTTGCAGGAGGTGGCCGCGCGCTTTATCGGCAGCGATGAATTCCGGCGCCTGTACGGCGCCAGCCCAGGCAATGCCGACTTCCTGACCCGGCTGTACAACAACGTGCTGCACCGCACGCCTGATGCGACCGGCTATGCCTGGTGGCTGGAGCAGCTCAACACGGGCGCGCACAGCCAGACGACCGCGCTCATGGGCTTTTCCGAGTCGCCCGAGAACCAGGCCGGGGTGCTGGGCGCCATTCTGAACGGCATTGACTTGCTGAATTGATGGGGGTTGAAGGGAAGGCAGCTTTCAATTTAATAGCTGCTCCCGCACGTTCTACGGGGTCTGCAGCCTGTTTTGACTCGAATGCCAACCCAGGCACCCAGGCGGCGGGCTGATATGGGTGTCGCGTTGGTATACGCCCTGTTTGCGCATATCGTCTTGCAGCACAAGCTGCGCCTGCCGTCGATTTTTGGTCGACATTTGTTTCAATTGACCGGATTGGAAGTTTTCAATTGACCGTGCTAAAAATTTACAATTAGCCGATGCAAAATCTCCCCATCCTGTCGACCTCCCAGGTATTGCCACGTTTGGTGCAGACCAGTCTCCAGGACAGTTTGACCGACACCCCGGTGGTGTTATTGCAGGGGCCACGGCAATGTGGAAAAACCACACTGGCGCGCTGCGCGGGCCGACCCACTGGGGCGCCTGTTTGCGTTGCCGATGCAAGCACTGACGTGCGGGAGCAGCTACTGACTTTGCAGTAAAACGAACGGCATTGACCTGCTGGATTGATGGAAGTGGGCGGGAAAGGTAACTTTCAATTTGATAGCTGTTCCCGCACGTTTCATGGGAGCTACAGCCATATTTTGCCTGTAACCAGAGACGCCCTTTGTGTCGTGTACACTGCACCAGATGAATGCTCTCTTATTAGACCAAGCCCACCATGGATTCACACTCAGACAAAGCCGCACGGCCCTGCCAGAGCCGGGTGCGGGTGAAATCCGTGTGCGGATCATGGCGGCGGCCTTGAATCCGGTGGATGCAAAACTCGCGATTGGCGGCCATACAGCCTGGACGTATCCGCATATCCTGGGTGTCGATGGTGCGGGCGTTGTCGATGCGCTCGGTGCCGGTGTTGAGCGCTTCGCCGTGGGTGAGCGGGTGCTGGCCCACTTTCCCTTGTCCCGGCCCGGCACCCTGGCGCAATACGCGCTGGTTGCGGCACATGCGGCATCGCGGGTGCCAGAATCCGTCGATTGGGCCACGGCTGCGAGTCTGCCGTGTGCTGCGCTGACCGCCTGGCAAGCGCTGACGCGCAAGCTGCGTCTGCAATCTGGGCAGACGATTCTGATTGAGGCGGCTGCTGGCGGCGTCGGTGGCTTTGCCGTGCAGATGGCCAAGCACCTGGGGCTTACCGTGATTGCCACCTGTTCCACAGCCAAACATGCGTACGTACACAGCCTGGGCGCCGACCACGTGATCGACTACCGCAACCACGATGTGGCACAGACGGTGGGACGCATTACCGAAGGACGCGGCGTGCATGGCGTGCTGGATGCGATTGGTGGCGCAACAGCACAGCGCGACCTGGGGCTGTTGGGTTATGGCGGTGCCATGGCCTGTTTGATCAACCTACCCGACACCACGCACATCAATGTGTTTCGCGTGGCACCCAGCCTGCATTTCATCACTCTGGGGGGTGCCTGGCTGTCCGGCAGCCTGGATGCCCAAGCCGATCTGGCACGCATGGGTGACGAAGTGCTGGCGCTGCTGACCAGCGGGGCCATCCGGGCCTTGCCGATCAAGCGATTGCCATTTGAAGCAGAGGCGGTCACTGCCGCACTGCACGAGCAGCTTGCCGGGCAGGTCAGCGGCAAGCAAGTGGTTGAAATTGCCAGCGCATAGCGAATAACTTCAATAACTTCTATCGGCAAACCACTTCTGGTGTGCGTTATCCAGACAATTTACGGCGCGCTGTACCAATACCAAGTACCAGACTACATGCCAGGGCGGAACCAGAGCTCTTTGCGATTGAGCGGTGTTTCGGCAGGCAATAACGGGTTCTTCAGTTCGATGATTGCCCGGTTTTCCAGGTTGGAACGTTTAATCGTGGGGCCATTGAATTGTTGAAATAACTTTTCGAACGAACCGTCGCTGATCGCCTTTTCCAGTCCGCGGGTTACCGTGTCTGCCAGTTGTTTGTTGTTCTTGTTGACGAAATAATAGAACGCAGCCGGATAATGCAGGGCGATGTTTTTGTCAACCACGATGCCCTTGCTGGCGTGCGTTTCGGCTTCTGCCCAGATTTCGGCCACCGAGCGTGGGAAGTAGTGAAAACGGCCATTCTCAAGCATCTTGAATAAGCCTTCATAGTTCGTCGCACCGTTTACCTTCAGGCCATTTGAACGCAATATTTCGGTGTCGGGCCAGTCGTGCCCCTGCCCTGCATCAAAGCGATTCATATCGGCAATGCTTTTGACACCCTTGAACTGGTCAGCATCCTTTTGCATGACCAGTGGCAGTCGCCAACCAATCAGGCCTTTGTAGATTGGAATGCGTATCGGCAATAATTGCTGTTCGCGTTCTTTCGATGTCATTGTCCAGACGATATGTACATTACCCTTGTTGCTTTCGACCTCGGTGATGGCGCGTCCCTGAACCATGGTCGCAACGCTTGGCTGAAGGTCGTATTGTGCGTCTGACTTTTTCAGTGCCAGTTCGAGCAGTTTCACCGGATACTCGGTGCGAGGATCGGTTGCGCTTTCAGGACGCGGGTAATAAATTTTTTCGGCGGCCTGCGCAGACGCGCAAAACACAAAAAGGAAAGCAAAAGCGATCCGCTTATTTCCAACCATCACAGTCTCCTCCATCAAAAACAGGTGTCTACAACGCAACGGCACTTCAGCCGCGTGGATTTGCATTCTGGTGCGGTCTGGGAGCTCTGTCAACTTCTAGCCTATTCCACCGAGATGTGATCCTGAACGGCCCCCAATCCAGCATCAGATCGCCAGCGGATCAACATCCACCGCCCAGCGGATCAAGCCCTTGGCCGCCGGGCTTTGGCTTGTGGCGTGCAAAATCGCCTGCCAGCCGCTCAGAAAATGCTGCAAGGCCGTGCGCGAGGCGCTTTCCACCAGCATCTGGGCGCGCTCGATATTGGCAACACGCTGGATGTTCATGGGCACCGACGGGTAGAGCGTGATGTGCGCCAGCACCTCGGGCCAGCCGGGCCACTGCGCCATCTCGGTCTGCGCAGCGGCGCTGGCGGCGTTCAGGAAAAGCTGTGCCACCTCCTGGCTGCGAGCTTCGGCACGCACCAGTGCCTGGGCGCTAAAGGGCGGCAGGCTGGCTTGCTGGCGCTCGTGCAGCTGGCGCGCGGCGAATCCGGGGTAGTCGTAACGCTTGAGTGCGTCATACACCGGATGCGCGGGTTGGGAACTCTGAATCCAGACCTCGCTGCCCGCCACCTGCCCTGCGTCCCGCCCGGAGCGGCCCGCCGCTTGCATCAGCAAACTGAACAGGCGCTCGGGCGCGCGAAAGTCGCTGGCAAACAGGGCATCGTCCGGGTTCACGGCAGCCACCAGCGTGACGCGCCGGAAATCATGCCCTTTGGCGATCATTTGCGTGCCCACCAGCACGTCCACCTCGCCCGCGTGGACGGCGGCCAGCTGGCTTTGCAACGCGCCCTTGTGGCGTGTCGTATCGGCGTCGATGCGCGCGATGCGCACCAGCTCACCCTCTGGACGGCGCACATCAAGCAGCAGCTCGGCCAAGTGCTCTTCCAGACGCTCGGTGCCGCGTCCCTGCGGTGCGATGTCCGGGTTGCCGCAGGTCGGGCAGGCGCGCGGCACCGGCTCGGTAAAGCCGCAGTGGTGGCAACGCAAAGTCCGGTCGATCTTGTGGAATACCCGAAACACGCTGCAGTGCGGGCAGGCGCTCTTCCAGCCACAGTCGGCGCAATGCAGCACGGGTGCATAACCGCGTCGGTTGAGAAACACCATGCTTTGCTCACCGCGTGCAATCCGCTCCTTGATGGCTGCCAGCAGCGGGACGGAAAACACCGCATGGCGTGGCTGGTGGTTCATATCAACCCGGCGCACCACGGGCAGGCCGTTGACGCCATCCGCCGCTGAGGCGCCGACCCGGCTGGGCATGTGCAGGCGCAGATAACGCCCGCCCTCAGCAGCGGGGCGGCTGTGGTACCAGCTCTCCAGCGCGGGCGTGGCCGAACCCAGCACCACTTTGGCACCCTCCAGGTGGCCACGGTAGACCGCCAGATCGCGCGCCGAGTAGCGGGCGCCCTCGCTGCCCTTGTAGCTCGGGTCGTGCTCTTCATCGACCACAATCAGGCGCAGGTGTGGAATGGACGCCAGTACCGCCATGCGCGTGCCCAGAACAATGCGCGCCTGGCCGCTGTGCGCGGCTAGCCAGCTCGCCAGACGCTGCGGATTGGTCATGCCGCTGTGCAGCGACACCACAGCATCCGCGCCCCACAGCGGCGCAAACCGCTGCCGAAAGCGCTGCTCCAGTTGCGGCGTCAGATTGATCTCCGGCACCATGACCAGCACCTGGGCCTGCGCGTCTTGCGCCAGCACGGCTTGCGCGCTGCGCAAATACACCTCCGTCTTGCCGCTGCCTGTGGCGCCAAACAGCAGGAACGGCCCCGCATGCGCCTGGATTTGCGCGACCACCTGGGCCTGCTCGGGACTCAGCTGGGGCAGCTCTGGTGGTTGTTCCTGCGGCAATCCGGCAGCGTCCCCGGCTGCATCGCCCTGGGCCTTGCCGCGCTGCAGGCGGCGCTGTATCTGCGCGGTGGAGAGTTCGCGCAATTGGGGTGGCAAAGCGGCCAGTGCCACTTCACCGAGCGAACGCTGGTAGTACCGGGCGGTAAACGCCACCAACTGTTGCCAGGCCACATTCAAAGGCGCCAGGCCATCGAGCACGGAGGTTATGGGTTTGATCTTGTCGGCATCGAGTTCACCGCGCACCTGCTGCGCATCGGCATCCCACACCACACCCAGCGTCTCGCGCGCACCCAGGGGCACACGCACCAGCGTTCCCGCCGGCAACGCCAGCGTACTGCTGTAACACAACACCGAACCAATGCGGGCATACACCGGGGTTGGAACCAGAACGCTCAACATAAAGCATAACTCATTGATTTATAAGGAATTTATGAAAAATTCAGAATTTCTGTGGATAACTTTGTTGATAAGGTGTCGCCAACCGCGCCAAAGCCTTGCAAATCAAGGCTTTGCTTAGACTGCCCAGAAAATCAGCAAAATAAAATACCATTGTGAATCAACGCGTTATAAAAGGTGTAGATTGCATAGCAGCATTCACGCCAGTGGAAAAACCCGTGTTTTTCACCGCATTTTTTTTGTGCATAAGTACCACCATGGCGTCGATTCTGGTCCAAAACGTGGTAGCCATTGTGCCCACCAAAACCTTTTAGCTGGTTATGCACAGGATTCCCAGACGGGCGCAGCGCGCGAAAGTCACACAAATGTCATTTAAGTACTTGATTTCACACAATTTTTATAAAACCCAGGTTTTCTGTGGATAACTTTGTTGATAAGGTGTCGCCAATCGCGCCAAAGCCTTGCAAATCAAGGCCTTTCTTAGACTGCCTGAAAAATCAGCAAAATAAAAAATCTATATATATCAATAGCTTGCGAAGGCTACGGCTTTCATAGCAAGGCGAGGTCCGGGAAAAATTCCTGTTTTGTTCTTTGATTTTTTTTGTGCACAAGTACCAGCAGCAAAGCAATCCTGGCAAAAATCATGCTAGGGGTTACGAGCGGCAACAGTGTGTGGTTTTGTTATGCACAGGATGCCCCAGTGTTCCACGCAGGAAAAAAAGCAGGCATTCTTTCGTAAGCTATTGATTATTAAAGTTTTTTGACAAACCCAGAATTTCTGTGGATAACTTTGTTGATAAGGTGTCGCCAATCGCGCCAAAGCCTTGCAAATCAAGGCCTTAGTTAGACTGCCCACAAAACCAGCAAAATAAAAAACCATTGAAAATCAACCAGTTACGCAAACATCATTTTCCATAGCAGCTACCCACCGGGCCACAAGGTGCGCTAGAGTCGCTTCACTAATTTTGTGCATAAGTGGCGATTTGCAGCTAAATCGTGCTAGCCATTTCCAGTGGGCTTTGGCGCATGCGCCGCGAGTGGCTATGCACCGCCTCGACCAGCGCCGCCACATGATCGGGTGGTGTGTATTGGCTGATGCCGTGCCCCAGGTTGAAAATATGCGTCGGACCCGTGCCACTGCGTTGGTAAGGAGCGCCAAAACTGTCGAGCACGCGCTGCGCCTCGGTGACGATCTGCGCCGGTGGCGCAAACAGCACATTCGGGTCGATATTGCCTTGCAAGGCTTTGCCTGGTCCGCTGGCACCTGGCGCATATTCGATTCCGCCCACCAGCGCACGGGCAACGCCCAGATTGACCGTCCAGTCCAGCCCCAGCACATCGCAGTCCAGCGCCGCCATCTCCGGCAACCACAAGCCGCCGCCCTTGGTAAATACGATGCGTGGAATGGTCTCGCCCTTGGCACCAAAGCGTTTGAGTTGCCCCAGCACACGCGCCGTGTAGTCCAGGCTGAACGACTGGAAGGCACTGTCGGCCAGCACCCCGCCCCAGCTGTCAAATACCATCACCGCCTGCGCACCAGCGTCAATCTGGGCATTCAGATAAGCGGCAACCGTATCGGCATTGATCAGCAAAATCCGGTGCATCAGATCCGGTCGGCTGTAGAGCATGGTTTTGATCAGACGGTAGTCATCCGACCCGCCGCCTTCGACCATATAACAAGCCAGCGTCCAGGGGCTGCCGGAAAAGCCAATAAGCGGCACACGGCCACGCCCGTCAGCCTGCGTCAATGCCCGGCGGATACTGGCCACGGCGTCAAACACATAGCGCAGTTTGTGCATGTCGGGCACGGCCAGCCGGTCCACGTCGGCCTCATTACGCACGGGGCGGGCAAAGCGCGGACCTTCGCCCTGCGTGAACGACAACCCCAGGCCCATCGCATCGGGTACGGTCAGGATGTCGGAAAACAAAATGGCCGCATCCAGCGGGTAACGCTCCAGTGGCTGGAGCGTGACTTCGGTGGCGTAGTCGGGATTGGTGGCCAGGCCCATGAAGCTGCCCGCCTTGGCGCGCGTGGCGCAGTACTCAGGCAGGTAGCGCCCGGCCTGGCGCATCAGCCACAGCGGCGTGTAGGGCGTGGCGTGGCGTAGACAAGCCTGCAAGAAAGTGGGGTTATGCAGGCCGGAGAAAGTGGGATTAGGGGAGAGGGTATGTGTGGTATTCATACCCCCAATTGTCGCAGCAGGCGTGCGCGCTACAAATAGCTGGCTGGAATCGCCGTCACCGCTTCTGACAAGGGTGTATCGCGCTCGACAAAGCAGATAACGGCCCCCGGCCCGATGGTCTTTCCCAATTTGTCGAGCGCCGTGAACTGACGCGCAACGTTTTGTGAGGGCGATGCCGTCTTTTTGAATTCCACCGGGTACAGTGTGTCGCCCGCCTCAATCAGCAGGTCCACTTCACGCTGGTCGGTATCACGGTAGAAAAACAGGTTGGCTTCCCGACCGTTATGCCAGTAGCTTTTCAGTATCTCGGCAAACAGCCAGGTTTCCAGAATGGCACCGGACATGCTCCCGGCCTCCAGCGAGTCTGCGTCGGGCCACTTGGTCAGGTAAGCAGCCAGCCCGGTGTCCAGAAAATAGAGTTTTGGGGTTTTGACCAGGCGCTTGGTCAGGTTGCGGTGGTAGGGCTGCAGCAAATAGACCAGACCCGATGTCTCGAGAATCGACAACCAGGATTTGACCGTCTTGTTGTCCACCTCCACATCCCTTGCCAAGCTGGCGTAGTTGAGCAGTTGGCCGGTTCTGGCCGCCACGGCGCCCAGGAAACGGTGAAAGGCCATCTGATCGGACACCTTGAGCACATCCTGCACATCGCGCTCAAGGTAGGTCTGAACGTAGGAGCGGCAAAACAAGTCGCGCACCCGTGCACCTTGTTCAAGCAGACGCGGATAAGATCCCAGCCAGATTCTCTGGTAAATGTCTTTCAGGTGTTTGGGTTGGGCCTGCGCTGTCTGCCTGGCATGAGCGATCCAGTGGGTGGTGGGCAGAAAAGGGCGGGAAGCTGCAGCGCGGCCACCCAGTTCGGCTTGTGACAGGCCCAGCAAGTCAACAATGGCCACCCGCCCGGCCAGGCTCTCGGTGATACCGCGCATCAGGTGAAACTTCTGGGAACCGGTCAACCAGAACAGGCCATTGCGTTTGTCGCGATCGACAATGATCTTGATGGCACTGAACAACTGCGGCGCGTACTGAATCTCGTCAATGGTCACGGGTGGCTGCCAGGTTTGCAAAAACAGAGCCGGGTCGCGCTGCGCCAGACTGCGTGCCTCCAGATCATCCAGCGTGACATAGGTTCGCGTACCTTCAGAACACATCTCCAGCAGCGTCGTCTTGCCGACCTGCCGGGGTCCGGTGAGCATGAGCACCGGAAAGCTTTCGCTGATGGTGTGAATGGTCTGTTGAAGGGTGCGCTGGTACATGGTGCGTTTACATTGGAATATGACTCCAATGTAAACGAAAACCTGTCACAGCCGATCTGCAACTTTCGGTGGTGTTTCAAAGTCAAGCGCGCGGGTGGCGCCGGTGCTCGATCAGCATGCAGCGGTCCTGCACCACGCGCAATCCAGCAGCGCGCGCCTTGGCCGCAGCGGCATCGTGTGTGATGCCCAGTTGCAGCCAGACGGCCTCGGCACCGATGGCAATGGCCTCATCAACCACGGGCGGCACGTCGGCGCTGTTGCGAAACACATCAACCAGGCCGATGCGGTGGTGGCGCGCCGCTTCGCTCAGGCTGGGGTAAGCTGTTTCGCCCAGAATTTCTTTGGCATTGGGGTTGATCGGGATGATGCGCCAGCCCTGGGACTGCAGGTAATGCGCGACTTCAAAGCTGTCACGCTCCGGTTTGGGCGACAGGCCAACGACGGCCACAGTACGGTACGTGTCCAGAATGTGCGCAATGGCGGATTGGGTGTCTGTAGTTTCAGTCATAACGAGTCCTATGTTCCTAAAGTTGGGCAAGGCTGGCGCGCAACTCTTGCGCATCCAGAATTTCGGAGAATACCAGCGGCGCTCGGCCATTGTGGTACAGCACATACACCGGCACGCCGCTGCGGCCTAATTCTTCCAGCGCACGGGTGATGGCCGGGTCGCGCCGCGTCCAGTCGGCGCGCAGCAGCGCCACGCGGCGGGCGTGGAAATCCGCCAGTACATCGGAGCGGCTCAACGTTGTTTTCTTATTAAATTGGCAGGTGATGCACCAGGCGGCGGTAAAGTCCACAAACACGGGCCGACCCGCACGCAACTCGGTCTGCACCCGCTCCGGAGACCAGGCCTGCCAGTCGCCATCGGCGGCCACAGTCGTTCCCGGCGTATCCATTTTTAGTACCAATGGACCAATAGCCCCCGTCAACAGTGCGAGAACAGCTATTGAAATTACAGCAAACACCACACGACTGCGCCCGCTCAGACCCAGCGACCAGATCAGCAGGCCCAGCGCCAGAAGCAAAGCCAGCAATGCGCCAGCTCCGTCCACACCGCTCAAATGCCCCAACACCCAAACCAGCCAGATGACCGTGGCAAACATCGGAAACGCCAGAAAGCGGCGCAACGTGTCCATCCAGATGCCAGGACGCGGCAGCCAGTTGCCCACCCCCGGCAGCCAGCTGGCAAGCAAAAAAGGCAATGCCAGGCCCAGACCCATCGCCGCGAAAATCCCCAGCGCCAACCCGGCGGGCTGGCTGACGGCATAGCCCAGAGACGCCCCCATGAACGGCGCCGAGCACGGCGAGGCAACGGCAACCGCCAGCACGCCGGACAAAAAGGAATCCACCACCGGATGGCGCGACTGCAGTGCCGCCAGCCGGTGTGGCAGGATATTCCCCATCTCGAACAAGCCCGCCAGATTCAGGCCCAGCAGGGTAAACAAGACCGCCAGCGCCGCCACCACCGCCGGAGATTGCAGCTGAAAGCCCCATCCCAGCTGCTCGCCACCGGCACGCAGCGCCAGCAACAAGGCACCCAGCCCGATAAACGACAGCATCACACCCAGCGTGTAGGCCAGCCCCTGGAGCCGGTGCGAAGCAAGCTGCTCGCGGCCATGGCTGGTGAACCCCAGCACCTTGATCGCCAGCACCGGCAGCACGCAGGGCATCAGATTCAGGATCAGACCACCCAGCAGCGCCGCTGCCAGCGCCACCCACCAAGCCGCCATGCCATCCGCCGGGCGCACGGGCGGTGCAATCGAAACAGGAGGGGCCGCAACAACGCCCGGATGCGGCGGCTGCTCCAGCGCCGGCCAGGTGCCGCTGACCGTCGCCACCACGCGCACGCCCTGCGCACCCAGAGCCAGCACGACGGGCAGCTGCTCCACGGTGGTTTCGCGCTGTACCGACAAGGGCAGCATCGCACTCCACACGCCCTCACGCCAGACCTGCGTGCCCGCCTGCAGGGCTGTGGTATTGGTACTGGCGCTGACGGCATCCACGCTTTGCGGCGCACGTACCGGATCGGCAATATTGACCGTCTCGGGGAAGCTTTGCAAGGCGCGCCCATGCCAGTTGGCGGGCAAGCCTTGCACCACCAGTTTCAAGCCGCCCTCCCCTGCCACCGTGGCCGTGACCGTGGCGGTGGCACCGGCAAGCTCCTGGGGCGTTGCCGCGCGTGCGGCCTCGAAGTCGGCGGCGTGCAGTGCGGTGGAGCCTTGTACGGGAAGATGCAACACAAAATTGCCGTCTTGCGGAATACACTCTTGCTGGCACACCAGCCACGACGCAGCCAGGCGCACATCCAGAACACCGCTGGGTGGCGCCTGAAAGTCCGGCGCAATGGTCAATGGCACCGGCAGCAGCACCGTCCCTTCATAGCCGTAATTGGCCAGATTACCAATGGGGATGCGCTGCGGCAGAGGCCAGGCAATGTCGCCCGCTGTGATGCCCGCAGGCAATTGCCACTGCAGCGTCGTCGGCAAGCCGGAGTCGCCCGGATTGCGCCAGTACGTATGCCAATGCGGCTGGTGCGCCAGCTGCAAGCCCAGCCATACCGTCTTGCCGCGCCCCACGCCATCGGGCGCATGCGCCAGCAACTCGGCGCGCACCTGCGCAGTCTGCACCACCGCAGGATTGGACTGCTGCGCGGTGTTGAGCACCAATTGGGCATTTTGGGCATTTACGCCCGTCCATAGAGCGAGTGCAGCTATGAAAAATAGAGTATTGCGCGCGCGCAGCCAATGAGACAGGGAAAGTGCAGGTAGATAAGTCATGGTAGATGTCCGAACACGGCGGGCAGTTTTTTGGGCGATTTGATGCGCAATTGCTTGTTCACATTTTCCTGGCCAAACACCACTTCGATGTCCGCCACGTTCACGCCAAAGAGCGGCGCCAGAAAGCGCAGCATGTGGTCGGTGGCCCGGCCATTCTTGGGCGCAGCCGTGACGCTGACCTTGAGCTGCGTCCCCTTGACCTTGCCAATAGCATCCTTGCTGGCTGCGGGTTTGCCCAGAATATTGACAATCAGCGTATCGCCTTCCCAGGCAAAAAAGGAGTCGCCGGTGGCATTGCGGGGACGATCCGGTGGCATAAAGATTGCGGTACAACGGTCAATAGACAATCTGCATTTTCCTACAATCGCACACCAAAGCCCGATGGACACTGCCTGCGTGTGGTTTGGCACACCGGCAACACTCTCTACTTTATAGCAGCTCTCGCACGGTACACGGGGCCTGCGGCCATTTTTATGTCAAAAAATACGGTTACAAGATTATTCTGGTTCAATGCCCAGTCGCTCGTTCGCTTCGCCGACTCGGGGACTTTCTTGCGCGGCCGGACACTGTTTGATCTGAAAAAGGTGCGCGCGTTGCGCATCACACCGATTGCGGATCACTGGTTGATCGAGGGCTCGGTGCAAGGCAGTCACCCGCACCCTTATGAGCTATCCATCGAACTTGGCCTGACATCCGAAGGAAGAATTACAAGCTGGGAGGCCGATTGCTCCTGCCCGGTAGGCTTCAACTGCAAACACGCCGTCGCTTTGACCCTGCAAGCCGCCACCGTCGGTCCATCGGCACCAGGGGCCGACAAGATATTTTCTGCGCAGCCCAGTCCACAAGACATCGAAGCCCAGCGCAAGGCAGAGCAAGAGCGTATCAAGGAAGCCGAACGCCAGAAGGCCGAGGCTGCATTACTCGACTGGCTGAAAAAAATCGACCAAGTCAGTGGCACCAACCCGCACATACCCAGCGGCTTGCGCCAGAACGATAGACCGGAACGCTACCTGTACCTGCTCCGGGTTGTGGGACCACACACCCCAAACCCGCGATTGGCGCTGGAGGCCGTAACTTCTTACACCAAAATCAAAGGTGGTTGGTCCAAAGTCAAACCCATCCGCTACCCCCCCTACGCCGGGCAGTCTGCATACGACCAAGCCAGTCCAACCGACCACGAAGTGCTGAACATGCTGCTCATGCTGTCACGCTCTAGCAACAGCTACAACTACGGTAACGTTACCCACGCGACACTGTCTGGCCGCATGGGCCTGATTGCGCTGGAACAAGCCGCCAGCACTGGTCGCATGTTCCTGGGCGACGACTACGGCAACATCGGATCGCAACTGAACTGGGGGTCAGCGCGTACGCTCGACTGGAGCTGGACCGAAATCACCACCATCAGCAATGGTGCACAGGGCTGGGCCTTGCGCGCCCGGCTACGCGCCGACACGGATGCCCACGGTGCAGGAACTCCCGGTAACCATGGCAGGCTATATCTGAACACCCCTGTGCTGTACCTGGACAGCGAGCGCAATCTGTGCGGTCCGGTGCAGGTACCAGGACTGAGCGATGCCCAACTGATGGTGCTGCTCCAGGCCCCCCTTTTGCAGCCAGCAGCGCTGCAAAAACACCAGGTCGAAGTCATGCAACGCCTGGGGTCCATCCCCCCGCCACCCTTGCTGCAGAACCTCCCCCGACTCGAAGGCATCACGCCCAGAGCCTGTTTGCATATAGCCCCTAACCCCGACAACCAGAACGGCAGCCGGGGATTGATGCTCGCCCGACTGCGTTTTGACTACCAGGGCCATACCGGCTGGTGGACGGGTAGCGGCCGCGTGGTGCGGGTGGATGGGCCACAAGGGCCGGTACTGCTGCAACGCGATACCGAAGCCGAGTTCGATGCCATCAGTCGCTTGGTCGGCCTGGGTTTGTCTAGCGGCGAGCAGGGCCACTTCTTTTTTGCCAACAGTTCTGGTCAGCAAACCTGGTTGCGCTGGGCGGACGAAGACTACCGTGAGCTGCGCGAAAATAACTTTGACCTGACCCTCGACCCCGGCCTTGACGGCTGGATCACCCATGCAGAAAACCTGGACGTGCAACTGCAGGCCCAGGACGGTGGCGATGCGGACAGCGAAACCGGTTCAGACTGGTTTGACCTGTCACTGGGCATGGAAATCAACGGCCAGCGGCACAACGTCCTGCCCTGGTTGCCGGATTTGATTGCTGCTGCGGCCAATAGCCCGGTAGATCCCGAAACCGGCCAGCCGGACTTGCCGCCCTTTGTGTACGTACCCAAACCCGACGGCCAGGGCTTTATCCGTTTGCCAACCGAACCACTCAAACCCTGGATGGCGGCGCTGCTGGAGATGGCCAGTGATCGCGGCCACGACTTTTCTGGCGATGCGCTGCGGCTCTCACGCTTTGACGCCATGCGCACCACCGCCACACTTGGGGCAGGCGTGGTGTGGCAGGGAGCACAGGCGCTGCGCGACATGGTGCAGCAACTCAGCGGCCATGTTGCCATCGCACCCGTTGCGGTGCCCGACAGCGTACAGGCCAGCCTGCGCCCCTACCAGCAGCAGGGCGTCAACTGGCTGCAATTTTTACGGCAACACGGCCTGGCCGGCATCCTGGCCGACGACATGGGGCTGGGCAAAACGTTGCAAACCCTGGTGCATATCCAGATTGAAAAAGACGCAGGCCGCCTCACCCACCCGGCGCTCATCATCGCCCCGGTCAGCCTGATGGGCAACTGGCAACGCGAAGCCACGCGCTTTTGCCCCCAGCTACGCAGCCTGGTATTGCACGGCAAGGAGCGCCATGAAGCCGCTACCGAAATGGACCAGCAAGACATCGTGATTGCCCCGTATTCGCTCCTGGGACGCGACCGCGAACGCTGGCTGGAGCAAGTCTGGCACCTGGTGGTGCTCGATGAAGCGCAAAACATCAAAAACGCCAACACCCACGCCGCCCAGGTGGTGGGGGAACTCAAAACCCGCAACCGGCTATGCCTCTCGGGCACCCCCATGGAAAACCATCTGGGCGAGATATGGAGTTTGTTTCACTTTTTGATGCCCGGTTTTCTGGGCAGCCAGCAGCGTTTTACCGAACTGTTTCGCAAACCCATTGAAAAGCAGGGGGACACCGAGCGCTTAGGCCAACTGCGCGCGCGCGTCACGCCCTTCATGCTGCGCCGCACCAAGGCGCTGGTCGCCAGCGAATTGCCACCCAAGGTGGAAACCGTGATGCGTGTCGAACTCGTGGGCAAACAGGCCGACCTCTACGAAACCATACGTCTGGGCATGGAAAAAGCCGTGCGCGAAGCGCTTGCCACCAAGGGTCTGGCCAAGTCGCACATCACCATTCTGGATGCACTGCTCAAACTGCGCCAGGTGTGCTGCTCCCCTGCCCTGGTCAAACTGGATGCGGCGCAAAAAGTCAAATCCTCGGCCAAGCTGGAATACCTGATGGAAACGCTGCCCGAAATGCTGGCCGAGGGGCGGCGCATCCTGCTGTTTTCGCAGTTCACCAGCATGCTGACCTTGATCGAAGCCGAACTGGCCAAACGCAAGATTGAGTGGGTCAAGCTCACGGGCCAGAGCCAGAAACGCGATGCCTTGATCGAGCAGTTCACCAGCGGGAAAGTCAACCTGTTTCTCATCAGCCTCAAAGCCGGTGGCGTGGGCCTGAATCTGCCACAGGCCGACACCGTGATCCACTACGACCCGTGGTGGAACCCGGCGGTGGAAAACCAGGCCACCGACCGCGCCCACCGCATCGGCCAGACCCAAAGCGTCTGGGTGGTCAAACTGGTGGCGCAAGGCACCATCGAAGAACGCATCCTCGCCCTGCAAGAACGCAAAGCCGCACTCAGCGAAGCCATGTACAGCGGCTCTAGCACACGCAAGGAGCCTTTGTTCAACGAGTCCGATCTGGCAGAGCTGCTCAAGCCGTTGGGGTAGGGCTTCCCACTTAAGGCGGGACAGGCAAGGCATTGTCATTTCCGTGCAGGCTGGATGTGATTCCTGTGGGAGAGCCGGAAGGCACGAATATCGTGGCTCCCGCCACTCCCACAAAGTGCCAAGCGTGCTGTCCCGCTTGGTGCGTTTGAATGAGCGCATTCGTCTGCGGCGCTGTCTCTGCAAAAAGCATAGCTACTCCCGCTTGGTACATAAGGCGTACAGCCAGATTTGCCTTGAATTTTGCCCTTCAAAACAGACCAAAACGCCGCCAGCAACCGCCACAGAGACCAAAACGGGCGGAAAACTGGCCGTTTCCGGGTGTTTTTACATGGCAAATCGGGCTGAAAGCCTTATGGGATGTGCGGGATAAGCTCTTATATCAGGAGCACATCACAAATCCACCCAGAAATCGACGCTGGTGTGGTTTCCGGCACTGTCAAGCACCAGGCGAGTCGTTTTCTTGTGCTGGTGCTGGCTTTGAGCGACCAGTTTGCCACCCGGCAACCAGTAATGCGGACCCTGCGTCGCCACGGCTTCCAGTGTCAGGGGAATGTGCGTGTGTCCCGGCACGGGGCGCAGGCGGCTATCGGGTTTGAGGCCGTTCATCCGGATGGTGCTGGCGTTGAAGTGTGGCTGGCAATCGGGAAATGGGGCTTGCGGACTGCGTTCATGAGGCCATGACGAATGTTAAGCAACATGCGTACACAACCGCTATGGGTGACGGGGCTTGGTGGATATTCGCAACGATTTCTAAGAGCAAGGTTATTGTTGCTATGCATGACCGTGGATCGTCAATTCCAGGAACCTTGCTCGCAAAGCCAGGGATACGGGACTATCTGACTGGAAAAGTTTGGTGGCAAGGTAGGGCTGATGGAAAATTGATCTCGGCAGCAGCGGCAGGGAGAACAAGTACAAAGTTGCCGTACAGAGGAAAGGGGCTGCCTGAAATGCTACAGTTCACAAGGATGTCCACAAACGGTGAACTGGCAATTTTCAGCCGTGGTGGGTTTTTCAGATACAGCGAACGCGAACAAATAGAGAGTGTTGGCAGACTGACGAATCCAATAACAGGAACCTTAATAGTATGGATGCTTAACTTGTCAGGAACAACGTCATGACAATCGTACTCAATATCGCAAAACAGTTTTCTCGCAGCCCTGCAGGCAGGTATCTGACGGATGGCCCTTATTCAGGACAGGCTTTCCGTGAGAACTTATTGCTGCCCGCGTTGCGTCAGTCGGAATTGGTTGAGGTGCAGCTTGATGGCGCACTAGGTTTTGGGTCGTCATTTCTCGAAGAGGCATTTGGTGGTTTAGTTCGTGAGGCTGGTTTGTCGGCTGAAATACTTCATGAAAAAATTCGTATTTCAACAAAACTCAAAACCTACGAGCAACGAATCTGGAGTTACGTTGACCAAGCCAAGTCAAAAGGCTAATCGAATCTATGCCAACGACGGTTAACCCGGATGTGATTTTTCTTGGATTGACAGCCAAGGATCTTTTGATTGCAGGTGGCTGGTTTTTCACTATCATTGGTTGGCTTGTTTCAAATGGCCAAGCAAATAACCGCGAAAAACGTAAAGAAACCCGCGCAGAAATTGACACTTGCATCAAGTTATTGGCAGAATTGGTAATCAAATCCAGGACTTACTTTGGCACACCAGCGACAGATTCATCAGAAAAATCACGTGCTTCAGAAATTCGGTTTGAGCTCCATCGGCTCATTACAAGAATTGAGCGGTTGGAAAGAAAATACGCCCAATTCGACGTGATCGGAGCGTGTGGAGAGCTTATGGATGCTGTCAGTGGTGATCCATTTGAATCAGCGACACGTGAAATTCTTCTCGCAGATTCCGACTTGATGCTAAAGATTGAATCGGACACGCATGCCTTGATAAATCAGTTGGAAGACGGATTTGTGAAGACATTTGGGTAGATTTTTGTCTGACCACATACGAAGTAGAAGCAGTTAGTCCCGTTATCATTGTGTCTAAGCGGATAGGGAATCCAACCGCACGACCCCAAGTATCGCATCCTGACCCATCCTCAAAATCCCCATTTTGGTACATTGCGATCCTCGGTTTGGCAGTCGAAACGGTCTGTTTCGCCGCTCGTGTGCCATTTGGGATTGTCTTGGCGTACCTCCGGCGCGCCCCTACCCGACAGCAGGTCTGAATCGCTGGTTTTGCATCTCACCAATGGATGCCCTGATCTGCACAATCGTCTGCGCGCTATTTATGCAAAAAACATAGCTACTCTCGCTTGATACATAAGGCATACAGCCCGATTTACCCTGAATTTTCCCCTTCAAAACGGGTCAAGGCGATGCCAAAACCGCCATGAAGCATCAAAACGGGCCGTTTCCGGCTGTTTTTACATGCCAAATCGGGCTGCAAGCCCCATGGAATAAGCGGGAGCAACTCTTATATCAGGAGCACATCACAAATCACAAATCACAAATCCACCCAGAAATCGACGCTGGTATGGTTTCCGGCGCTGTCGATCAGGGCGATGCTGTGTTGTCCGGCACTGTCAAGCACCAGGCGAGTCGTTTTCTTGTGCTGGTGCTGGCTTTGAGCGACCAGTTTGCCACCCGGCAACCAGTAATGCGGGCCCTGCGTCGCCACGGCTTCCAGTGTCAGGGGGATGTGCGTGTGTCCCGGCACGGGGCGCAGGCGGCTGCCGGGTTTCAGGCCGTTTACCCTGATTTTGCTGGCGTTGAAGTGTGGCTGGCAATCGGGGTCCCAATGCTGCGCTTGTGTCAGGCCGTAGTGCTGTTTTTCAGCGGCACTGAGCCAGACTTCGAGCAAAGCGGGCCAGCGGGCAATTTTTTGTGCCTGGGCGTTTGCCTGGCAGTGCGGCAGGGTGCGCAGTCCGGTGGCCGGATGGGTCCAGACGGTTTCGAACAGGCCGCGTGTGCGCAGGCGGTCCGGTAATGTGGGAGGGATGGTTTGTGCCAGCACCCAGGCGCTGCGTTGTTGGTGACAATGTTCGGGCGCTGTTTTTTCCGCTGCATAACCGAGCGGCCAGCAGATCACGCTGCTGCTGACGGTGGCGGGTTTGCTGCGATTCAATTCACCCCGTTTGGGCAAGGCATAGGCGATTTGTTGCAACAGGGGGGCGGCGACGTTGGCGCCAAAGAAACCGGGGTTGGGCGTGCCATCGGGCCGACCGATCCAGACGCCCAGCGTGTAGCTATCGACCACACCGACCGCCCAGGCATCACGAAAACCATAGCTGGTGCCGGTTTTCCAGGCCAGGGAAGTGCCACCCGTTTCAATGAAAGCACGCTCAGGATTGCCACCGGCTTCCAGAAGTTTGGGGGCAGCTGCAAGCGCAGACCGGCATTGGCCAGACGGGCGTAAAAGCGCGCTGCACCGATGCGATCCAGCAAGTCAACCGCCGGTACATTCAAAGGAGCGCTGCAAGGCATCGGCGACGCTCACCGGGCCGGAGAAATTCGCCTGAAAATTACCGGGGTCATAGCCATGAAAGGATTGCGGTGTGTTGGCCAGCAGGCTCTCCGAATGGATCAGCCCCTCATCCAGAGCCATGGCATACAAAAAAGGTTTCAGCGTCGAACCGGGTGAGCGGATGCCACGCACCATGTCCACATGCGCAAACCGCCGCATATCGGCGAAATCGGCGGAATCTCCACTCCATAAACGATAGCCGCCATTGGCTGCCTGCATTCCGTTGCCAGCAAGTGGTTAAGAACATCCATGCGACTACAATTTGCATGAAACGTCAAAGAGGATTCATTCAATGGAACTGGCAAACGCCCCCGTCTCCAGTCCGTCTCTACCCACAAGGCGGTACGCCTTGGATCAAATCGCGAGCATGCTGCACGCCGGTAAGGTGTATCGCAGGGAGGACTTGGCAACGGTTTCTTCTGCCGTTGACCGGCACCTTCGCGAGCTGGTATCTAGCGGCGCTTTGATGCGATTGGCGCAAGGGCTTTACTACGCGCCCAAGAAATCCGTGTTTGGCATGCTGCCGCCTGATGATCAGGCCTTGGTAGCCACATTCCTGCGTGATAAGAATTTTCTGGTGTTCTCCCCGTCGAGCTACAACACGCTAGGCTTGGGAACAACGCAGCTCTACAACAAAACCCTTGTCTACAACCACAAGCGGCATGGACTCTTCTCCTTCGGAAACCGACAGTTCGATTTTCGCGTCAAGCCGCGTTTCCCGAAGTGTCTGACGCCAGAGTTTTTGTTGGTCGATGCCATCAACAATCTGGATGAATTGGCAGAAGACAAGAACCAAGTGCTTCAGATGGTGCAGCGCAAGCTGCCCGGCTTCGATCATGCCAAGGTAAAGCGTGCCGTTGCGGATTTTGCCTCTGTCAGTACCAAGAAGCGTTTCATGCAGTGGCTGAATGGCTGATTTTCTGCACGCGCGCCGCGACTTCAATGCGTTGGTGGCTATCGTGGCCGAACAACGCGGGATTGATCCAGTGCTGGTCGAAAAGGACTACTGGATCATGCATTGCCTGTGGGGCTTGCAGGCATCCAGGTTCCGGTTTGAGTTGAAGGGCGGTACATCGCTCTCGAAAGGCTTTGGCATCATTCACCGATTTTCGGAAGACATTGATATCCGCATCGAGCCGCCCGATGATTTGCAGGTCAAAGCAGGGCGCAACCACAACAAGCCTGCGCATATCGAATCCCGGCGGGCCTATTACGAATGGCTCGCCAAAAACATCGCCATTGCCGGAATCGACACGGTCTGGCGCGACACGGCCTTTGATGACGACAAAATGCGCAGCGCCGGAATTCGCTTGCTCTACCCCAATCGCGTTGGACAACACAGTGGCATCAAGGACGGCATTTTGCTGGAACTGGGGTTTGACGACACGACCCCCAACCGCCCGGTCACAATTTCGTCCTGGGCCTTTGATGCAGCGCGCAGTGCGGGCGTGCGGATTCACGACAATCGTGCCGTGGATGTTCTGTGCTACCTGCCCACCTATACCTTTGTTGAGAAGTTGCAGACGGTATCGACCAAGTACCGGTTGCACAAGACGGGGGAGGCCTTCCCGGCCAACTTCATGCGCCACTATTACGACATCTACTGCCTGCTGACGCTGCCCGAGATCCAGGCTTTTATCGGCACGCCCGCCTATGAGGAACGCAAGGTGCAGCGGTTTCGCAGTGGGGACGAACTTGTGGTTGCCAAGAACCCGGCTTTTTTGCTGGAAGACCCGCAAGAGCACGCCCGGTTTGCCTGCGAGTATCGAAAAACTTCTGCCCTGTATTACAACGGACAGCCAGACCTGGGTGAAATTCTGGCCCGTATCCGGCAATTCATCGACAAGATGTAGTTCGCTGCCGTTTAGCGGTCAAAACAGACGCGAACTGCAGCGCTCACCGTCAACGGCGGGGACGGGTTGTGCTTGGCTGCATTTTTATCTATCCACGGTTTGGCAGTCGAAGCGGCCTGTTCTCCGGCGCGCCCCTACCCGACAGCAGGTCTGAATCGCTGGTTTTGCCTGTCACCAATGGATGCGCTGATCGGCACAATCGTCAGCGGCGCTGTCTATACAAAAAACATAGCTACTCCCGCTTATCCCATAAGGAATACGGCCCGATTTGCCTTGAATTTCCCCCTTCAAAACAGGTCAAAACGCCGCCAAAACCGCCATGAAGCATCAAAACTGGCCGTTTCTGGCTGTTTTTACATACCAAATCGGTCTGTAAGCTCCATGGAATAAGCGGGAACAGCTCTTATATCAGGAGCACATCACACATCACAAATCCACCCAGAAATCGACGCTGGTATGGTTTCCGGATTGGTTGCAACAGGGGGGGCGGCGACGTTGGCGCCAAAGAAACCGGGGTTGGGCGTGCCATCGGGCCGACCGATCCAGACGCCCAGCGTGTAGCTATCGATTTCCACGCCTTCGACGGTGCCGCCCATGGGGGGTGAATGACGCGCTTCGCCCAAAACTCTCCCCCTGCCAAGGGGGAGTACCCCGAAGGGGGGAGGGGGTTAATCCTGCCAAGGGGGAGTACCCCGAAGGGGGGAGGGGGTTAATCCTGCCAAGGGGGAGTACCCCGAAGGGGGGAGGGGGTTAATCCTGCCAAGGGGGAGTACCCCGAAGGGGGGAGGGGGTTAATCCTGCCAAGGGGGAGTACCCCGAAGGGGGGAGGGGGTTAATCCTGCCAAGGGGGAGTACCCCGAAGGGGGGAGGGGGTTAATCCCCAAGCTGCTGTTTCCGGATTACCACCCCGCCCCTGCGGGGCACCCCTCCTTGAAAAGGAGGGGAGTTGAATGGCACGCTTCACCCAAAAGAGGGCGTGGTTCAGATACAGCTGCAGTATTTCGCGCTTGGACAAACGTGCCTCCAGTTGCCAGGCACGCCAGATTTGCTGGAGTTTGCCGCGCACCGTGTGCGGCATGGGTTCGATGGCCCGCGCCACCTGCATGCTCAGGGTGGAGCCACCCGAGATGACTTCCCCATGGCGCAGCCATTGCCAGCTGGCACGCAGCAAGGCCAGGGGATTGACGCCAAAATGCCAATAAAACCAGCGGTCTTCATAATGCAGCAGGGCTTGCAGATAATGCGCCGCGACCTGCTCGGGCTGGATAGGAATACTTACGGTGTTGGGCGATGGTGGGTGCATGGCTGTATCATCCGCAGCACTGTTGAGCAAGCCGCGCAGATAGATCGCCATATCAGCAGGTGGAGCAGTTTTTTGTGAGAACGACTCGGAATGCCATGATAGATTCAAACGATAGTCCCACTGATACATCAGTCATCATTGACGACGCGATCGACCCTTCCCTAGATGAGGATAAATCGAGCACGGACTTGGCGACAAAGCCGTGGGATCCGAAGGATATTCGTATTACCACAAAGACCTTTACTCTGAGAGAGATCTATACCCAAATTGTGGATGGAGAACTGGACCTCGCACCAGACTTCCAGCGCTCTTTTGTTTGGAAGGATAAGCAGCAGGTACGATTGATTGAGTCGATTCTCCTTGGGATTCCTCTCCCAGCTTTCTACTTTAATCAGGACGTTACCGGAGCACATCAAGTCATTGACGGGGTACAGCGACTCACCACACTAAAACACTTCATGTCTAATGGCTTGGCGTTGAATGGTGATGCATTGGAGTACTTGTCAAAACTCAAAGGGACGTCGTATCAAACATTGGACGCTGCCACACGGCGTCGCTTCGCGGGGACCCAAATCGTCGCCCATGTGATTGAGCCCCAAACTCCAGCTGAAGTGAAGTACGACATTTTCAATAGGGTGAATACAGGGGGAAGCCCCCTATCTGCTCAGGAAATTCGACATTGCATGAGTAAAGTGCATTCTCGAAATTTCCTTAATGCGTTAGTGGAAAGTGAGAGTTTTAATGCCGTAATGGGGCGTGCGTTTTGGAGCAAGGATGCTTCGGGACAATGGATCCGAAACAACCAGCGAATGATGGACCGGGAAATGGCGCTGCGTTTTTGTGCGTTTTATACACTTCCCGTTGAGGAGTATGCAAAGGCCACGAGCTTGGATGCATTCTTGTTGAAGTTCACCCAATCGATTGATCATCAACATGAAACCAATTCGACAATAGATACCGGGACTATGACCGCAGCGTTTGATCGGGCCATGCGCAACGCCAATGAAATTATGGGACGTGGAGCCTTCCGACTTTGGACGCCGGGAGAGTCGAGTCGACGCGGCCCCTTGAATCGCGCTATCTTTGAGTCGCAAGCCATTGCTTTGGCGGACTATTCGCTCGAACAGTTGCAGCCTCATAAACAAGATATCCAAAATGCCTTCCGTCAACTCTTCCTGAACCCTGACTATGACACTGCGGTACGAGTTGGAACCGGCTCGTTTCTTAATGTTAGCCGACGCCTCAATATGCCGAAGGCTGCAATAGCCAAGATACTTTCATGATTCATTCACTCCAAATTCAAGGTTTTAAGAGGTTTGCAAACGAGATTTTTAGGATGTCCCCGTTGACAGTGTTAACTGGGATGAATGGCGCTGGCAAAACATCTGTCATACATGCCCTAGTTTTGATTAGGGAGGCCACACGACGTGATGATCAATTTGTTGAGTTGAATGGGCCTTTCGGACTGGACTTGGGAACGTTTTCTGATATTCAGAACTGGAATGCTCCTGAGTTAGTACGCTTTCAACTTATCGATCAGCAAGAGGCCGAGTACGTATGGGAATTGCAGGGGAGCGAGACCGCGCTTTACGCGGATGTCAAGACTGAGCCGCAAGACGTTCCGGCTGCATTTAAGCCAACTGGCAGGATGTTCCAATACCTCTCGGCTGAACGCATTGGCCCACGCAGTATCCTTGGTTCCGCAGCGGTGCCTGCCAATCTATTGGAGGTAGGCTCGCGGGGTGAATTCAGTGCCCAACTTCTTTACGCGCTGGATACTTTTGCTGTGGATCCGGTTCGTCGATGTCCAGGTGCGACTGAGAACGACGCAGCATTGCTAAAGTTTGAGACTGAACGCTGGCTATCGCGGGTAGCCAGACCCGTACAAATTGATACGGAAACCTTAGCCGGCACCTCCGTTGCCGCTCTACGGTTTCGAGGGCCGAATGAAGAGTGGGTTCGCCCTCCAAATATGGGATTCGGGGTGACCTATGCGCTACCAGTAATACTTGCCGGTCTTACGTCCGGCGTGGATGGACTCCTGATCGTCGAGAACCCAGAAGCACATTTGCACCCGGCAGGACAGTCACAGATGGGGATATTCTTAGCGACTATTGCAGCGGCTGGAGTTCAAGTACTTGTAGAAACGCACTCAGACCACGTACTGAACGGCATCAGGCGTGCCATAGGCGAGCAAAGAGTTTTGCAAGCGTCCAAGGCTACAGTGCATTTTTTCGACGGAGACTCTTTGTCATCACCTAAAACGCTTTCATTTACAGAAACCGGCGGCATCGACTCTTGGCCTCCCGGATTTTTTGACCAATTTCAACTTGATGTTGCTGCGCTCACCCGCCTTCGGCGCCCTCGTTAACCATGCGATTTGTTGTTGACGAGTCAAGCTGGCGTTTCGATGGTCTTGTACTTGCCGAGTGTGTTGAGGCGCTAGAGTTGATATTGGATCAACTTGATGATGCACGGGCGCAGGGGCATGCCGCTTGCTACTCGGAAGACTTATTCAATATTCCGGTTTGGCAAGACCAGACCTTCTATGACCTCTATTGTGCGAACGCAAAATTCCAGATTCCTCGAGCTACGCAAGAGCGGGTGGCAGCTATTTTTAGCGGGTTACCTAAGTGGCAGGATGGTGATGCATTATGGCCAACAACTTTTGATATTCAGATGGGCGATGGACCAACTGAATATGCGCCGTCCATTGCCTGGGCACATAAGCAGACCACGGAATCAAAAGCCGATGCCATAGCGTGTATTGTTTTTCTAAATATTAGGCCTGTTGGTGCTTGCAACATTGCAGTCAGCGGCGATATCGCATGTATATGGATGGTTGGAGACAAAGCAAGTTACTGTAATTTCTTTCGTTGGCTCATTGTGGAGACCACGAGCAAGCCATCTGAAATGGAAAAGTTATCTGGCTCAGCCTTCCCTTCCATTGAGTTCGCAGAAGGAGCGTTCAGCGGCATCAAGGATATGAGCAAGGCATATCACGAATTGGTTGCGGAAGTTGTACGCCACTTGGGATGTTTGGCAGATCACGGACAGCGCATTTTTTTGGAGCAACGCACTCGTGTTGAGGCAGAGTTTGGCGCGTTAGGTGTAAATATTTCCGATGAGAATGGCAATACTAAAGGCGACAAAGTAGCGCGAAAAGAGCGAACACGATTGATTGATGGAGTCGAAGTGGTTTTTTGGTGGCATACCAAACTAGAGCGACATCAGGACCGAATCCACATAAATCCAGATCGGATACGCGATGGTGGAAAACTAATTGTTGGCATATTTTGTAATCACTTGAAATAGAAACTGTATTGCCGTAGAGGTTGAACGGTTCTTCAAATTGCATGCGGTAATGATGTCAACTGGACTTACAGCCCGATTTGCCTTGAATTTTGCCCTTCAAAACTGGCCGTTTTCGGGTGTTTTTACATGCCAAATCGAGCTGTAAACCCCATGGAATAAGCGGGAACAGCTCTTATATCAGGAGCACATCACACATCACAAATCACAAATCCACCCAGAAATCGACGCTGGTATGGTTTCCGGCGCTGTCGATCAGGGCGATGCTGTGTTGTCCGGCGCTGTCAAGCACCAGGCGGGCCGTTTTCTTGTGCTGGTTCTGGCTTTGAGCGACCAGTTTGCCGTCGAGCAGCCAGTAATGCGGACCCTGCGTCGCCACGGCTTCGAGTGTCAGGGGAATGTGCGTGTGTCCCGGCACGGGGCGCAGGCGGCTGCCGGGTTTCAGGCCGTTCATCCTGATTTTGCTGGCGTTGAAGTGTGGCTGGCAATCGGGGTCCCATTGCTGCGCTTGTGTCAGGCCGTAACGCTGTTTTTCTGCGGCACTGAGCCAGACTTCGAGCAAAGCGGGCCAGCGGGCGATTTTTTGAGTCTGGGCGTTTGCCTGGCAGTGCGGCAGGGTGCGCAGTCCGGTGGTTGGATGGGTCCAGATGGTTTCGAGCAGGCCGCGCGTGCGCAAGCGGTCCGGTAATGTGGGAGGGATGGTTTGTGCCAGCACCCAGGCGCTGCGCTGTTGGTGACAATGCTCGGGCGCCGTTTTTTCCGCCGCATAACCGAGCGGCCAGCAGATCACGCTGCTGCTGACGCTTGCGGGTTTGCTGCGGTTCAGTTCTCCCCGTTTGGGCAAGGCAGAGGCGATTTGTTGCAACAGGGGGGCGGCGACGTTGGCGCCAAAGAAACCGGGGTTGGGCGTGCCATCGGGGCGGCCAATCCAGACGCCCAGCGTGTAGCTATCGACCACACCGACCGCCCAGGCGTCGCGAAAACCATAGCTGGTGCCGGTTTTCCAGGCCAGGGAAGCGCCTCCCGTTTCAATAAAAGCGCGGTCAGGATTGCCACCGGCTTCCAGAATCGCGCGCACGATGTAGGCGGCGCCGGGACTCATCATGCGTGCTTCTTTGAGTTCTTCTTGCGGGGTCATGCGCGGTTTTGCTGCCATGCCCGCCATGGCCAGGCTGCGGTAGGCGCCGACCAGTTGCTCAAGATTCGTACCAGCACCGCCCAGTATCAGTGACAGATTCGGCGTGGCGTTTGGGGGTAGGTGCAGGCGCAGACCGGCATTGGCCAGACGGGCGTAAAAGCGCGCTGCACCGATGCGATCCAGCAGGTCAACCGCCGGGACATTCAGGGAGCGCTGCAGGGCATCGGCAACACTCACCGGGCCGGAGAAGTTCGCCTGGAAATTACCGGGGTCATAACCATGAAAGGATTGCGGTGTGTCGGCCAGCAGGCTTTCAGAGTGGATCAGCCCCTCATCCAGCGCCATGGCATACAGAAAAGGTTTCAGCGTCGAACCGGGCGAGCGGATGCCGCGCACCATGTCCACATGCGCAAACCGCCGCATATCGGTGAAATCGGCGGAACCGGCATAGGCCAGTATGTCCATGCTCTGGCTATCGACCACCAGGGCGGCCATCGAGACGTGGCGGGGCAACTGCCCCACTCGGTCAGCCAGCATGCGCTCCAGCATGACCTGCAAATCGCGGTCGATGGTGGACTGGATGACTTCGCTGCCGTGTGCGTGCTGGTGCAGGCGTTCGGCAGCCAGCGGCGCCAGCCAGGTCAATTTTGGCGGTGTTGCTGCCACTTTTTCGATCAGGGCATCGGCGACATCGGCTGCACGCCAGACCTGGTCGCGTGCCATACGCCGCAACACCTTGTCCCGTGCTGATTGGGCTTTTTGCGGGTAGCGATCCGGGCGCCAGCGGGAGGGTGCTTGCGGCAAGACGACCAGCAACGCCGCTTCCGCCTGTGACAGGTGGTACGCCGACTTGCCCAGATAGCTGCGGCTGGCCATTTCCACGCCTTCGACGGTGCCGCCCATGGGGGCGTGGTTCAGGTACAGTTGCAGTATTTCGCGCTTGGACAAACGTGCCTCCAGTTGCCAGGCGCGCCAGATTTGCTGGAGTTTGCCGCGCACCGTATGCGGCATGGGTTCGATGGCACGTGCCACCTGCATGCTCAGGGTGGAGCCGCCCGAGATGATGGCTCCGTGGCGCAGCCATTGCCAGCCAGCACGCAGCAAGGCCAGGGGATTGACGCCCCAATGCCAATAAAACCAGCGGTCTTCATAATGCAGCAGGGCTTGCAGATAATGCGCAGAGACTTGTTCGGGGCTGACGGGAATACGCCAGACCCCATCGCTATCTGGCCAGCCCCGCAGGGGCGAACCATCGCGGGCAAACACCAGCATGCCGGGTTGGGCTTGGGGTAGGGGTGGTGGAAAGACCAGGTCACAGCATAAAAGCAGCGCCAGCAACAGCGCCAGGCTGGCGCGCACAGGATGCGCCCTGAACCAGCGGATGGCAAGGCCGGGCCGGTGCAACACGACAAATAGATACGGTAGCAGATTAGCGGTTTTATTTCGCCGCGCGGGGGTCCTGGATGGTGATGGCTTCGCTGGCGGGTAGGTAACTGCGAATTTCCGGGCGGTACATGTCTTCGGCATAGGTGCCGGGAACGGCGTATTTGCCCGGTGTTACCACCCGCAACATGTAGAACAGTTGCAAAGGATTGCCATCGATTTTTGCGGCCACCACAAAGCGGTCATCGCGGAATTCACGGTGTTTGATCCGGCTGTCGCCCATGGCTTGCGCCAGATTGACGCCGTCAATGCTGAATTCCTGGGCTTGGGGGCCTTGCGACAGGTTCTGGTTTTCCACTTCGAGTCCGGCAGGCACCGGGTCAACGATCAGGCCATCGTTGATGGTTTGCTTGGCCTTCGCAGTAATGCGCACCAGCACCATATCACCGACTTTCAGCGTACCGTCTTTCCAGGGCTTGCCATCGGTCGTAAACCAGCGCCGCTCCAGCGTGATCCGGTCTGCGGTGGCCGTGGGCGGCTTGAGGGGAAAGCCACTGCTCTCGACTTCAACCCACAGCGCCCCGGTGCCTTTGTTTTCCAGCGTCATGCCCTTGGCGACGAGTGCCGGGTTCAGACTGATGGTCTGGCTGTCCTTGCTGGCGTACGGCTGATTGCCGTCGCTGCTGGTCAATTGTGCGCTCCAGCTTTCAGCTGGTGTCAAACCGGCGGCACGCGCTGCCAGGAACAATGCGATGCGCTCTTGTGTTGAATAGTAATAACGGTTGCGTGACATTTGCGCGGAAACTTGCTGCAAGAAGTTTTCACGCTGCGCGTGCGGTACCTGGTGTTTGTACAACAAAGCATAGGCCAGCGCATAGTCGCGCAAGCCGCTGCCATAGTCCCCCATCCATTCCCAATCGTAATTGGCATGAATGCCGTATGGCTTGCTCATGGCCTCGTTCAAGGCTTGTTCACTGCGTTTGGCATCGCCCATCAACTGCAGCGCAATCGCCAGGTGCACCAACGGCAGTGGGGAGCGTGCGCGGTCGCGGTACTGGTCGTGCAGCATGCGCAATGTCGCCAGGGACGCTTTTTGTTCACGCGCCAGCATATAGCCGATGTGCGCAAATTCGGCAAAGCGTTGGTGGCTGTTGCGTAAAAACTCATGATCCCGCCAATCGTAATTGCCGTCGGCTTTGGGCTTGATGCCCGACGGGATGCTGGGGAACTGGTTGGCGGCGGCCTGCAGTTTTTCCAGCATCCAGTTGCCGGCGCGTTTGTTCATGTCGTCGGGCACGTTGAAGCCCGCATCTTTGGCGTCCATTAAAAAGGCGGCTACATACGGCGTCAGCCAGGTTTCATAATCGCCGGAATCTCCACTCCATAAACGATAGCCGCCATTGGCCGCTTGCATCCCGGCGATACGGGCAATCGCACCCTCGATAAATCTGGCGCGTTGTTCGCGGCTGCGCGGCTCCATGCCCAAGGCTTTGGCAGAAACTTCATCAATGAAGACATGCGGATACGCCGCACTGGTGGTTTGCTCCAGACAACCATAGGGATAATCCAGCAAACCTTTGACGATGCTCTTGATGTTCAAGGGCGGTTTGTTCGACAAAGTCACGCTCAGCGTCGATGAGCCCTTGAAATAGCGCTCCACCATGCTGGCATCAAGTTTCTGACTGGCCCCGGCATCCACGCGCAAGCGTCGGCTGTCCTGCTCGCGTGGGACGGAGGGTTGAATCTGCATGGCAAATTCGCGGTGGATCGGCGTGACCCCCGGCGTTTTCACATCGACCGTGATCCGCGCCAGACCATACGCTTCGGTCGGCTCCATGGCAAAGCGCAGAATCTGGCGTTGCTTGTTCTTGAGTGTGAGGCTGCGTTCCGGTTCACTGAACTTGAGCAATCGGTCGCTGCCAATTTTGATCTGGATGTCCTGCTCATTGGGCAGCATGTTCGTCACATCCAGGGCGATCAGTGAATTGTCGCCAGGGCCAATAAAGCGTGGCAAGGCAATTTCCGCCACGATGGGCGCTGTCACCAGCATTTCCTTTTCAGAGTGGCCATACGCGCTGCTGGTGGAGGCCACGGCCATCAAGCGCAGCGTACCATTGAAATCCGGGATGACCAAAGGGATATCGGCTTCACCCTTGGCATTCAATTGCACCGGACCACTGAACAAATCGACCAGCTTGACCTTTTTGGGCATGCTGCGGGTATCGCGCTTGCCCGCATCGCCACCCCACTTGATTTTGCCTGGGGTGCCATCCATGCGTTCGATCAATTTGCCATAGACATCGGTTAATTCGGCACTGAAGCGGTGCTTGCCAAAAAAGAAATCAAAGGCATCGGGGGTTTTGAAACTGGTGATGTTCAAAATGCCAACATCGACGGCCGATAAGGTCACCATGGCATTTTGTCCAGCCATGCCATCGACTTTGATTTTGGCCGTCACCCGTTTTTCGGGTTCCACCTGGTTCGGCGCCTGGATGGCAACTTTCAATTTTTGCGCTTCATGCGCCAGAGGCAACCAGCTCAAACCCACTGCGCGCGCCGGTGTCACCTTGTCACCCTGGCTGGCGGGGCGGTAGACGATGGTTGAAACGTACATATCGGCGCGTTTCCAGTCTTTGTGCACCGGGATGCTGACGCGCGTGCCCTCGACGCTGACGGCAACGCGCTGACTCCACAGCACCTTGTCGGCCTCAACCAGCACCAGGGCTTCACCATCGTGCGGTGGCGTGATCGTGACGTGTATATCCTCACCGGGCCGGGCCGGTACATTTTCCAACTGCAATTTGACGCGATCCGGACGATTGCCCATGCTCTCAGCATCTTGCGCGTTCCAGCCAGCATAAAAACGGTACTGGCTGGTGATTTGTGTCTCTGGGTCGGTGATTTCCAGACGATACCGGCCCCAGCCTACCGGCAGGCTGAGTTTGGCGCGTTTTTGCAAGGCCAGGGCGCCGCTGTGCACGGTTTCTTCGGCTTCCGAATAACCCGAATGCCAACCACGACCGGCTTCATAACGCCAGTAGTATTGCCGGTCTTCGCGCACCAGACGATAGGGCGCCTGGGCGATGCCCTGCATTTTTGCGTTACTGTCCAGGCGCACCAACTCGAATTCCGCCAGCGCATTGTCACGGCTGACATGGCTGTCAAACAAGGGGCGTACCGCAACCATCGCCGGTGCGGGCCACCATTGCCGTTCTATCGAGCGCACCACAGGACGGCCGCCCGATTCCAGCAAGCTAAAGGAGGCGCGCACTTGCATGACCGAATTCGCACTGGCCTCAAAAGGAACTTCGACCTCACCCTTGCCCGATTCATCCAGCGCGGTTTCTGCGATTTCACTGCGCTTCTTGTTGGCATCATCATTGAAGTCGCCGACGATAAAACCGGGCCATTCCTTGCCAAACGGAATCGATGCCCGTTCACTGGCGACACTGCCTAATAAGCGGTTACCGGCGGCAGGGGCGCCGTACAAATAATCACCTTGCACTGCAACACTGAAAGCCGCGTTCTTTTGCAAAACCTTCGTATCCGATTGCAGTGTCAACTTCATGCGCTCCGGCAGAAATTCTTCCACCTGAAAGCCATAAATCGTATCGGCCTGTTTGGCATTCGGGTCGGCACGGAATTCCAGACTCCACTTGCCCGTGGCCGCGTCCGCAGGTAATTCGAGGTCTTGTTGCAGATAACCCGGAGTTTTGGTTTGTGGCTGCCAGACGGCGGTGTTATAGACTTCACCGCCCGGTTTTTTCAGCGTCACTTTGAGCGGTGCCGGGGGCAAGGCGCTGCCATCGGCATTCCGGGCCAATACGGCAACCGTGAACTTTTCACCGGGGCGGTATAAATCACGGCCCGAATAGGCGAATAACTTGGCATCGCGTGGTAAATGTCCGCCAATATCAAACTCCGCCAGATCCAGTCCCGGTTCCTGCAGCGACACCACAGAAATCTCCTTGCCACGCCTGGCAAGCAAAATCTTTGCGGTATCCGGCAAACCCGTCATTTGTGCATGGCCATCACCATCGGTTTTGCCGTGTACCAGGGGTTTACCCTGGTTATCGAGTGCATCAATATCTACGCCACCCAGGGATTTACCCGTTTTCAGGGACGTGGTAAAAACATCGGTGTATTTCATCTGGCGACGCACATGCAAGCCAATATCGGTGACAAAAAAATACGTTACCTGGTAATCATTGTCAAATACACCGGGGCGGCGCATGACAGCGACGTAAATACCGGGTTCTTGTAATTCCCGGATTTTCTCCACGGGTAAAAACGTGGTTTTACGCGCATTATTCTGTTCGCTTGTGAGAAAGCGATTCTGGTACACACTGTGTGACAGGCTTTGCAACCTATTCAATTGCCAGCCATTGGTCCGACCTTTAAAGCGATTGCGATCATGGTAATCATCGTAGTAATACGCGCCCTCCCCTTCCCCTTCACCTTCACCCGCGTCCTCGTTATTTGTGCTGTCTTTGGGACGTTTGCCCGCCACCATATCAAAGAACTTCGGTAATTTATCCTCCTGGATGCGCAAGAACTCGACATCGACTTCGGGAATATTGACCGTCACGACCGGCAAACCACCATTCAGATTGGCCGTCAGCAAACTGCCCTTGCTGGCAAAGAAAAAGGATGGCGCCATTTCATCGGCCTGCACTTCACAACTGTGCTGGGCTTCCAGTTTGCGGCCCGATGCGGAAGCGATACCGGCTGCCAGTTCAATTTTGTAGAGATGTCCGGGTTTGACATTGGGAAAGACGATGACCCGTGGGTTATCCGCCACCAGCCAGGCCGCCTTGACGGGTGTAGGCGTGACCGCTTTCGCCTCCTTTCCCTCCCTGGCCGGTGCGCCCAAATCGCTGACCTGGATCAATTGCTCCAGGTTCTGGCTGCTATCGATGCGATCACTGAGCATCAAGGCCAGTGCGGGTTTGTCTTCGTGCAAGCGGGCGCTGCATGCCTGTACCTCAAAAACCGGATTGGTCGCCACCGTGTCGCCCCCCACCAGACCGGCAGCCGGATGTTTTTTTAACCAGTAAAGCCCCCCGGCGGCCAGAATCAAGGCAGCGCTTATAACGATAGCCAGCCACGTTTTTTTGGCAAACATAAGACAAGTCTCCTTACCCAAAAACACCAATTAATTGTTGGCGAACACTGTAACAGAAGGCTAACGGGGCTTCGCCGTTGTCAGGTGCTGGCGGTGCAAAAAACATAGCTACTCCCGCTTGGTGCATAAGGCGTACAGCCCGATTTGCCCTGGATTTTGCCCTTGAAAACGGGAAAACGGGTCAGGGCGATGCCAGTAACCGCCCCCCCACACATTCTGCCCCGGGTAGTTTTCATACATATGCTCAAAAACCGCCGAACACATGCGTGAGTTCAACGGCCTGGCTACGCAAACCCTGCACGTTCAACAACCGCTGATCGTTGGTTAGCAAGGTGGCATCGTGGCTCAGAGCGCTAGCGGCGATGATGGCATCGGGCAAACGTAGGCGATGTTCGCGGCGCAAGCGCACGGTGTTTTCTTTGACCAGGGCATTGAGTTCTATGATGCCGATGTCGGACAGGAAGGTGTCGAGCCATGTCTTCTGCGTGGCATCAAGGCTGTGAAAGGTCAGAAGTTCCAGTTCCGTGATGACGGAGATGAAGTACTCTCCCGGCAGCAGGGGCTGGCGAAGCAGGCCTTTCTGCAGGTAAATCACTGCGTTGGTGTCGAATACCGCCCTCATTCCCATTCCTTGCGAACGGCTTCCTGATAGGCAAGGCCGTCGACAGGCCATTGCACAGTGCCGCTATAGCGCATCGGATTGAATTCATGCGGGCGTTTTTGCGTCGGAACACCAATGAATTTGGCTAGATCGCGCGATGGGTCAATCTGCGGCCACTCTGTCGCCGGGGGTTCCGCATTGGATTTGGTCGCAAGGTACTCCACAAAGTCAAGCACTTCTGCTTGCCGAAGCTCACTCAATTGATGGAGCTTTTCGATAATGTGGGCTTGAATGGCAGCGCTCATGGGTTTCCTCCTCAGATCAGCTTAATAACGATACGACATTTTGCGCGATGCGGGTTTGCAAATCCAGTGCCTGCGAGTTCAGCACTTCCAACTCTTCATTCAATGCCACAAGCTGCACGGTGTCGGCGCGTGGGTCTTGGCTTTGCCCTTGTCCAGAAACCACAGCGTCACCGGCAGGGTGACGCTGTAAAACATATTGGGGCCAACGGCCACCATCACGTCCACGGCCTGGGCTTCCACCAGTTGCTGGCGCAGTGCCTGCTCTGAGCTGCGGGCATCGGATCGGCAAGGCGCAGAAAGATCAGCACATCCGCAATTTATTGACATCCTCCCCTGCCTGAAGGCAGGGGATTCCTACGGCGCTAAACATGAGTTACCTCACGCCTAGTCACTTCGGTGGGTTCCTGCTTCACAGAGGCTGGTTTCGTCTTACGCTTACGCGCAAAGCCAGAGCCGTCCTCTCCACAGGCTGCAACGCGGTATCCCCGCGCCAATATGTTTTTCGCGCCGACCACATCGGCGTTTTCCTCGTGGCCACAGTCCACACACACAAATGAGCTTGTACTCAAGCTGGCGGCGAAACTCGAACCAGCCTTGATCGAGGATGGCTTTGTTCAGCCCCGACTTGGCCGCGATGTTTTTACCCGGTTCCTCGGCAGTCCCCTTGCTCGACTTGCTCATGTTGCTAACCTGCAAGTCCTCAATAGCGACCATTGCGTGGTTTTTGCTGATCGTCGTTGTTTCTTTGTGCAGGAAGTCTTTGCGGGCGTTAGCGATACGGGTGTGGATTTTCTGAACTTTCCTTCTGGCTTTGTGCCAGTTCTTGCTGAACTTGACTTTGCGACACATGCGCCGCTGGTACTTTGCCAAGCGCCGCTCGTGCTTCTTGAAGCTGTCCAGCGGCTCTATGAAGCTGCCATCGCTCATGGTTGCAAATCGAACAACGCCCATGTCGATTCCAACGGCACTGGTAGCCGTTGGCACGGGTTGCAGGACTGAGCGCTCAGTCTGGATACTTGCGAACCACTTGCCACCAGACTGACTGACAGTGATGTTCTTGGCCGTGCCTGAAATGTCCCGGCTGTTGCGATACCTGATCCAGCCCAGTTTGGGCAGCTTGATGCGGCTGTTGTCTTGGTCGATCTCAAACTGTTTGGAGTCTGGGTACCGAAAACTGTCGCCCTTGCCTTTGCGCTTGGGTTGTGGAAAGCCCGCACGTTTCTCAAAGAAGTTCTTGTAGGCCCGATCCGCATCTTTAAGCGACTGCTGCAAGACATGGGAAGGAGGCTCCTTGAGCCATTCTTTTTCTTTCTTCCATTCTGGAAGTCGATTCGCCATATCCACATAGCCGATGTACTTTCCACCCGACGCGTGATTGGCCTTTTGAATGTCCAAAGCCCGGTTATAGACAAACCGACGTGCCCCGGCAAAGCGGCGCATGTCTTGTTCCTGCTCGCCGTTGGGCATCAGTTCGAATTTGAAGGCTTGCAGACGTTGCATACTGTAATTTTAACCAGACTAAAGGTTCGCACCTGTTACATGGACACCTGCGGTGTCCGCGCTCTTGACCCCGCCCTGAAGGGCGAGGTTTGCCGCGCATGGATCAGACGCAGGCGACTCCGCAGTTGTGTTCGCCACCAGACAGACGGCAAAGGTTGTATTGACTACGCTTCAATCAGTCAAGAAGCGACCCATTAGCAACCCATTAACACGAGGTGATTCATATGAAAAAACTGTTTCTCTTAGCTTTTGCCGCACTGCCCGGTACATCGACTTTCGCCGATGACATTTCCCTGGGAACGCCCGGTTATGGTGGGACGGGTTGTCCGGTCGGCACCGTATCGGCCACATTGAGCCCAGATAAGAAATCGCTGAGTTTGTTATTCGATCAATACCAGGTGGCAGTGGGCGGAACGACTGGCAAAGGCTTTGATCGCAAGAGTTGCAACATTGCCATTCCCGTGCATGTGCCACAGGGATTGAGTGTGTCAATCCTGCAAATCGACTTTCGTGGCTTCAATCATCTGCCGCAACAAGCCACCTCGCAGTTCAATGTCGAATACTTTTTTGCCGGGACCAGAGGCCCGACATTCCAGAAAGTATTCCGTGGCATCCTTAACGAAGACTACCTGATCAACAACGAACTCACGGTTCAGGCACTTGCCTGGTCGGGTTGCGGGGCTGACGTCAATCTGCGCACCAATTCGAGCATGCGGGTGAACACCGTTGCGAACAGAGAAGCCATGGCCTCGATTGACTCCCAAGATGTCCGTGGAGGAATTATTTATCAGTTGCAATGGCGCACATGCAGTTAAGCGTATGCCAGGCTTGCCCCATTTTTGTGTGAGGTGTTTTCCCATGAATGTGTTTGGAAAAAGCGTTTTCGTGTCGGCTTTGCTTGCCAGCCTGCCCACATTCGCCCAGGTAGGCAACGGTTGCCCCGAGGGAAGCTACTCGATCATCATGTCGCCAGACGGTACGACGTTGAGCATTTTGTTTGATCGGTTCTCCATCGAGAGTAACGCTATTGCAAGCGGCGCACCACCGGGAATGGTTTGCCGCATTGCAGCACCGCTAAATTTGCCGGCGAATTATTCCATCGGCGTCTACAAGGTGGACTACCGGGGTTTTGCAAAACTTGCTGCAAAGCAAGGCGTTGAGCTCAACGTTCAGTATTTTCTGGGACCCCACGGCAACGAAAACGGCCGTGTTTTCAAACGAAAAATCAAAGGTCCGCATACAAGTGACTATGTTTTTACGGAAACCATTGGTGCGGGACAAATGAAGCGGGTTGGGTGTGGCATCTCCGCCATGCTCAATCTCAGCATCGCATTAAGTCTTGATGGCGACCTGGGGGGCGGCACCGCAATGGCGTCTCTGGACACCACGGACGCCGCGCCGGGCGGAGCCCTTGTGTACCATTTCAATTTGAAAAAATGCGCGTGACGTAGTGCATATTTTTCAAGAAGAGGTCAAAAGAGGTCAAGCATGTCAGAAATGATTTCCAATCCTGCTACGCCCAATCAAACCGCTGGGATGGCCGAGGGCATTGTCGAAGTCCGCCGCCAGGAGACCTTGCTTAAAACTGGTGCCTTGCAGAACGCGATCTTCAACAGTGCCAACTTTTCGAGTATCGCCACCGACGCCAAGGGTGTGATTCAAATTTTCAATGTTGGCGCCGAGCGTATGTTGGGCTACGCAGCGGTTGAAGTAACAAACAAGATTACTCCGGCTGATATTTCCGACCCGCAGGAATTGATCGCGCGTGCCAAGTCGTTGAGCGTCGAGCTCGGAACCTCGATTACGCCGGGTTTCGAGGCATTGGTGTTCAAGGCCTCGCGCGGCATCGAGGATATTTACGAGTTAACCTATATCCGCAAGGACGGCAGCCGCTTTCCAGCCGTGGTGTCGGTCACGGCGCTACGCGACGATCAAAACACCATCATCGGCTACCTGCTGATCGGCACAGACAACACCGCACGCAAGCAGGCAGAAGAGGCGTTGCTCAAGGCAGGGGCGCTGCAGAGCGCGATCTTCAACAGCGCCAACTTTTCGAGTATCGCCACCGACGCCAAGGGCGTGATTCAGATTTTTAACGTCGGTGCCGAGCGCATGCTGGGCTACAAGGCCACCGATGTGATGAACAAAATCACGCCGGCGGATATTTCTGACCCGCAGGAATTGATCGCGCGTGCCAAATCGTTGAGCGTCGAGCTCGGAACCACGATTACGCCGGGCTTCGAGGCCCTGGTGTTCAAGGCATCGCGCGGTATCGAGGATATTTACGAGTTAACCTATATCCGCAAGGATGGCAGCCGTTTCCCCGCCGTCGTATCGGTTACGGCGTTGCGTGACGCACAGGACGCCATCATCGGCTACCTGCTGATCGGCACCGAACTCAAGGCGGGCGCTTTGCAGAGCGCGATTTTTAATAGTGCCAATTTTTCCAGTATCGCAACCGATGCGAAGGGCGTTATCCAGATTTTCAACGTTGGTGCGGAACGCATGTTGGGCTATAAGGCTGCCGAAGTGATGAACAAGATCACACCAGCCGACATTTCTGATCCGCAGGAAGTGATTGCGCGCGCCAAGGCGTTGAGTGTCGAACTCGGAACCCCGATTACGCCGGGCTTTGAAGCCTTGGTGTTCAAGGCCTCGCGCGGCATCGAGGATATTTACGAATTGACCTATATCCGCAAGGATGGCAGCCGCTTCCCTGCGGTCGTATCGGTCACTGCGCTGCGCGATGCACAAAACGAAATTATTGGCTACTTGCTGATCGGCACGGACAATAGCGCGCGCAAGCAGGCGGAAGCTGCGCTGCTCAAGGCGGGTGCATTGCAAAGCGCGATTTTTAATAGCGCCAACTTCTCAAGCATTGCCACCGATGCCAAGGGCGTGATTCAGATTTTTAACGTTGGGGCCGAGCGCATGCTGGGCTACAAGGCCACCGATGTGATGAACAAGATCACGCCGGCTGATATTTCCGATCCACAGGAAGTCATTGCGCGGGCGAAAGCACTCAGCGCCGAACTGGAGACTACGATCACGCCTGGCTTTGAGGCCTTGGTGTTCAAGGCTTCGCGCGGCATCGAGGATATTTACGAGTTAACCTATATCCGCAAGGACGGCAGCCGTTTTCCAGCCGTGGTGTCGGTCACGGCGCTACGCGACGATCAGAATTCCATCATCGGCTACTTGCTGATTGGTACAGACAACACTGCTCGTAAACAGGTCGAGGCAGAGCAGAAGCGGCTCGATCAGCGGCTGCGTGACCAGCAGTTTTACACACGCTCGCTCATCGAATCCAACATCGACGCGATCATGACCACCGACCCGTCGGGCATCATCACCGACGCCAACAAGCAGATGGAAGCGCTCACCGGCTGCACGCGCGACGAGTTGATCGGCGCGCCATTCAAGAATTATTTCACCGACCCGGAGCGCGCCGAGGCGAGCATCAAACTGGCGCTGATCAACAAGAAAATCACCGACTACGAACTGACCGCACAGGCCAGGGACGGCAAGAAAACCGTGGTGTCCTTCAATGCGACCACTTTTTATGATCGGGACAGGCGGCTGCAGGGTGTGTTCGCCGCCGCGCGCGACATCACCGAACGCAAACGCCTGGATAAGGTGCTGCAGGAAAAAAACGTCGAACTGGAGAGCGCCAAGGCCACTGCGGAAAAAGCCAATCTCGCCAAATCGGATTTTCTCTCCAACATGAGCCATGAGATCCGCACGCCGATGAACGCCATCATCGGCATGTCCCATCTGGCCTTGAAGACCGAACTGACGCCGCGCCAGCGCGATTACCTGAAGAAAATCCAGAGTTCCGGTCGGCATTTGCTCGGAATCATCAACGACATCCTGGATTTTTCCAAGGTCGAGGCCGGCAAGCTGACCATCGAACGCACCGAGTTCGAACTGGAGACGGTGCTGGGTAACGTGGCTACCTTGATTTCCCAGAAGACCTCCGCCAAGGGGCTGGAACTGGTTTTCGACGTGGACAAGGACGTGCCGCGCAGGCTGATGGGCGATCCGCTAAGGCTAGGGCAGACTTTTATCAACTACTGCAACAATGCCGTGAAGTTCACCGAGCAGGGCGAGATCAACATCGTCATCCGTCTTGAGGAACAGACCGACAGGGACGTGCTGATCCACTGCTCCGTTCGGGATACCGGCATCGGTTTGTCGCAAGAGCAGATGGGGCGGCTGTTTCAGCGGTTTTCCCAGGCTGACACCTCGACGACCCGCGAATTCGGCGGGACCGGTCTTGGCCTGGCCATCGCCAAGAAGATGGCCGAACTGATGGGTGGAGCGGTGGGCGTGAGCAGCGAACTCGGCAACGGCAGTACCTTCTGGTTCACAGCACGCTTCGGGAAATGCGGCGGCATGCAGCGCAAGCTGGCACTGTCGGGTGACCTCAAGGGCAAGCGTGCGCTGGTGGTGGACGACAACAAGAGCGCCCGTCTGGTTTTAGACAATTTGCTCAGCAATATGGGCTTCGAGGTCGATCAGGCCGCGTCGGGCGAGGCCGGCATCGCCGCAGTGGCGCGTGCCGAGGCGCAGGGCATACCCTACGAGATTGTGTTTATCGATTGGCAAATGCCGGGCATGGACGGTATCGAGACGGCCAGGCGGCTTAAAGAACTTCCGCAAAGCCGCCTGCCGCGCGTGATGATATTGAACGCTTACGGGAGCGAAGAGTTTGTTAAACGTGCGGAAGAGGACGGCATCGAGGATGTGCTGATCAAGCCGGTTACGGCCTCGGTGTTATTCGACGGCGTGGTGCGCATGCTGGGCGGTGACGTGGACAGTCCCCGCGCCGCCACAGACGCGCTGACCGACACGTTCGAACGGCTTGCCACCATCAGGGGTGCCCGCATCCTGCTGGTGGAGGACAATGACCTCAACCAGGAGGTGGCCAGCGAGTTGCTGACGGATGCCGGCTTCATCGTCGATCTGGCGGACAACGGCCAGATTGCCCTGGATAAGATCAAGATTACCGATTACGACATGGTACTGATGGATATGCAAATGCCGGTGATGGACGGGATGACGGCAACCCGGGAGATTCGCAAGGATGCGCGCTTCAAGGATCTCCCGGTGGTGGCAATGACCGCCAACGCCATGCAGAGTGATCGTGAGCGCTGCATCGCAGCAGGGATGAACGACCACGTTGCCAAACCGATAGAACCCGAGGATTTGTGGGCAGCGCTGCTGAAATGGATCGTGCCACGGTACGCCATGGCTGCGACCAGGATGGCGGTAAAGCCGCAGGCGGCGCCGGATGTGGAATTGCCATCCGCAATAGACGGGCTGGATACCGTTATCGGACTGCATCGCGTTCTCGGAAAAAAACGGTTCTATCTCTCGATGTTGCGCAATTTCGCCACCGGGCAGAAAAATACCCCGGCGGAAATACGAAAAGCACTGGCGGGTAACGACCAGGACATTGCCGAGCGGCTTGCCCATACGTTGAAGGGGGCTTGCGGCAACATTGGCGCCACCAGACTGCAACAATTGGCGGGGGAGCTCGAACTGGCGATCAAGGAGCATCAGCCCCGCAAGGCGGTTGACGATAGCCTCGACGAAATAAAGAGGCAACTCGGATCCCTTATCACGCAACTGGAGCAAAAACTGCCGAAAGAACCGGGCAGGAATGTTGTCCCGGTCGATCCGGAAAAACTCAAGGCGGTGTGTGACAAGCTGGAGGCCTTGTTGGACGACAACGACGCAGAAGCCGGTGACGTACTGGCGGCCAATGCTGATTTGCTTAACGCGGCCTATCCCATGCACTATCGCAGGATCGAAAACGGCATCCAATCATTCGATTATGAGGCTGCACTGGAAGCACTAAGGGCCGTTTCCACACCATCGGTACCTCTTTTATGAATAATCTCGATTCAACCAAAAAAGCCACCATACTGGTGGTCGACGACCTGCCGGACAACCTGGCCCTGATGAATAGCCTGCTCAAGGAAAGCTACAAGGTGAAAGTTGCGGCCAGCGGTGACAAGGCGCTCGAAATCGCAGCGTCGGATGCCCCGCCGGACCTTATCCTGCTCGACATCATGATGCCGGGAATGGACGGCCACGAGGTGTGCCGCAGGCTCAAGCGCGACCCCAAATCGATGGATATCCCGGTGATTTTCCTCACCGCCAAGAGTGAGGAGGAAGACGAGCAAATAGGGCTGGGACTCGGGGCCGTTGACTACATCACCAAACCGATCAGCCCGCCCATCGTCATGGCGCGTGTGAAGAGCCATCTGGCGCTCAAGGCCAGCCACGATCTGATTCGCAGCCAAAGAGACGAGGCCAAGCAACTCTACGAAAGACTCCTGGCGGAACAAAAGCGCTCAAATGACCTGATTCTCCAACCGGGAACCATGGTGGGCGTCGAAAAGGAGGAGCGCTTCACCACCCCCTGGTTCAGGAGCTTGATGCTCCGTCACACCTGGCTGCTATTCAACTTGCTCGCGGCCTTTGCTGCCGGTGCTGTGGTGTACTCCTTCCAGGGAACTATCGACCGGCTGTTGATCCTCACCATATTCCTGCCGATACTGACCAGCCAGGCGAACAATACCGGCAGCCAGGCGCTGGCGGTTACCCTGCGCGGGATCGCCTTGGGTGATCTGGTATCGGGCAAGGAACGCGCGCTGGTCATAAAAGAGGCCTTGCTCGGCTTGCTCAATGGCGTGGTCGTTGGACTCATTGCTGGATTGGGTATGTACACCATCGCAAACTTTCAAGATTTGCCCAATGCACCCATGCTGAGCGCTGTCCTGTTTCTCTCCATGATCGGTAGTTGCATCATCGGCGGCATCACCGGCGCTTTCGTGCCGCTGATCCTGAAACGGCTCGGTGCAGACCCGATAGCAGCATCCAGCATTCTCCTTTCCACGGTCACGGATGTGGCGAGCATAGGAATGTTTTTGGGGCTGGCAATGTTCCTGGTGAAGTAACCGGGGGGATTTGGTACGCTGACGCACCGATGCACACCGTACAAGTGCCTACAGTGGCTGCATGGCACAGACGAACCCAGGCATCACAGCATCAGGATGGCCACCACCTTCAAAACCTGGCGCACCTGTGCCTGTATTCGTATTGGCTTTGGCAACCTTTCTGGTTGGCTGTGCCGTACCAGGCGACGGCAACCAACACCTGTCCTTCGAAGCACCCATTGCATGGTCCAGACAGCCGGTTTCCCTGACGGACCAAGTGACCGATCTGGGGTACTGGTGGCGGCGTTTCTCCGATCCGGTGTTGACGGACCTGGTCGAGACCGCGCTTGACGCGAATACCGATATCCTCGCCGCCCGCGCCGCCCTGGAACAGGCTTCGGCGTTGCGTGATGCGACGGCAGCAGCCCTATCGCCAACGCTCAACTATTCAACCAATGCCAAACGCAGCTTTGTCGGCGACGGCACAGCTGCCAACAACCTGTCGGCAGGCTTGGAAGCAGGCTGGGATGCTGACCTCTTTGGCGTGCGCGGCCATGCACTGGACTCCAGCGATGCCAATTTGCTGGCGGTGCAGGCGCAGTTCGGCGGCGTACAAGGAGCAGTAGCCACGGCGGTGGCACTGAACTACATCACACTGCGCAGTAGCCAGCAGAGGCTAGCCATTGCACAGGAAAACCTTGCCAACCAGCTTGAGACCCTGCAGATCACACGCTGGCGCAACCAGGCCGGGCTGATCGGCTCCATTGAGTTGGAACAAGCCACGGTAGCGGCTGGTCAAACCCGTGCCCAATTGCTGCCACTGGAAGTGGGTATCGAAAAAGCGGTTCATGCACTGGCAGTGCAGCTCGGGCAGCCGCCAGCAGCGTTGCTGGGTTTACTAAGCCCGGTGGCTGCTGTGCCACAAGCGCCGCAAATACTGGGACCCAGCAGCCCCGGTGAGACGCTGCGCCAACGTCCAGATGTGCGCGCCGCCAGATACCAGGTGCACAAGGCCATAGCCGATGTGCAGCAGGCGCAGGCACAACGTTGGCCGGTGCTCAAGCTGGGTGCCAACATTGGCGTGGGTGCTGCCACACTGGAAGCACTGTCTGGCGGCGGTGCAGCCATCGGTGCGCTGGTGGTTGGCCTGGCCGGGCCACTGTTTGATGGCGGCGCTGCCAACGCCCATGTGCATGCGCAGCAAGCGGCTCTGACCCGTGCGCAGGCCATTTACCACGCCACCATGCTGACCGCGCTGCGCGAAGTGGAAGACGCCATGGTGGCATTGCGCTCGGATCAGGAGCACTTGATGCAACTGCAGCGGGTTGCCGTGGCTGCCGGCAATGCCGCAACGATGGCACGCCAACGTTATGCCAGCGGTTTGGTGGACTTTCAAATTGTTCTGGAAACCCAAAGAAGCCTGCTGGCCACCCAGGACAACCAGGCTCTGGCTAATGCCAATGTCAGCACGGACCAGGTTAGTTTGTACAACGCACTGGGCGGTGGATGGCGCCCGGCTGCAACTCCTATGACGGCGGCAACGCCGCAATCCCCATGACTGATTCCCAGGCCGCCCCCGACACACACCCCGCAGTTGGCACTGCGCCAGAAAGTAGCGTAAGTAGCGTAAGTATTGCCAAGCTTCTGGGGGAGCCTCCCCGGCTGGCATGGTTCAAACGGCGCAGTGTCTGGGCCGGAGTTGCGTTGCTGGTGCTTGGCGGACTCGGCTGGTGGCTGTGGCACGCCCGCTCGCTGGCCAATGCGGCTCCCCGCTACACGACGCAAGCGGCGATCCGTGGCAACCTGACCTTGACGGTTTCGGCTAACGGTACGATTCAGCCAACACGCTCGATCAACATCGGCAGCGAACTCTCCGGCACCGTGCTGGAAGTGCGTGTCGATGTCAACGACCAGGTAAAAAAAGGCCAGGTTCTGGTGGTGCTGGATACCGCCAAGCTGCGTGACCAGATATTGCGCTCCACCGCCACGCTGGCTGCTTCCAACGCACGTGTGGCGCAGACCCTGGCCACGGTCAAGGAAGCGCAAGCTGCCCTGGCACGACTGGAAGAAGTCGCAAAGATATCCAATGGTCGCATCCCGGCAAAATCCGAACTCGACAGTGGCCGCGCCACCCTGGAGCGTGCCCAAGCCGACTCCGCCAGCGCCAGGGCCGGGGTCAGCGATTCGCAGGCTGCTTTGGCGCTGGACCAGATCAACCTGTCCAAGGCATCCATCGCCGCACCGGCCGATGGCATTGTGCTCACCCGCACGGTTGATCCGGGCAATGCGGTTGCCGCATCGCTTCAGGCAGTGACACTCTTTACCATCGCCGAAGACCTGACCAAACTGCGTCTGTGGGTGTACGTGGACGAGGCGGATGTGGGGGCGGTCAAGACCGGGCAGAACGCTACGTTTACGGTGAGTGCCTACCCGACACGCAAGTTTCCCGCCAAGATCACCCGTGTTGGCTTTGGTTCGACCATCACCGATAACGTGGTGACATACCTCACCTACCTCGACGTTTCCAATAAAGACATGAGCCTGCGCCCTGGTATGACCGCCAATGCCAGCATCACAGCCCTGCAGCGCAATGACGTGCTGCTGGTGCCCAACACGGCGCTACGCTTTTCGCCCGCTAGTGCAGCGTCTGCCGCAGCGGTCGCAGCGGCCAAGGGCGGTGCATTTGCCAACATGGGACCGCGACTACCGGGCGGCAACCGCAGGTCAGGGGCAAGAGGGGGAAGCACCGCCAGTGCCAAAGAGGTCTGGGTACTGCAAGAGGGTACTGCGGTTGCTGTGTCGGTAGTGCCAGGCATCAGCGACGGCCATATGACGGAAATAACCGGCGGTGATCTGAAGGTCGGCATGCTGGTCATTACCGACCAGAAAACCGCAGAAGCCAAGTGAGCACCTCGTGGAAGATTTTCTTATTCAATTGCGCGGTGTCACCAAACGTTATGGCGAGGGTGCCAGCGAATTGATGGCCCTCAAGGGCATTGACCTGGACATCCGTGCCGGCGAATTCGTTGCCATCATGGGGCCTAGCGGCTCGGGAAAGTCAACGGCCATGAACGTGCTGGGTTGTCTGGACACTCCGACCAGCGGCGAATACCTGTTTAAGAGCGCGCATGTGGAGGCATTAGAACGTGACCAGCGCGCGCGGCTGCGTCGGCGCTATCTGGGCTTTGTGTTTCAGGGCTTCAATCTGCTGGCACGGACATCAGCCCAGGAAAACGTGGAACTGCCTTTGCTGTACCGGGGCGAGAGCACCAGCGTGCGCCGGGCGGCGGCGGCCAAAGCCTTGCAGGCCGTGGGCCTGGGCGGTTGGGAACAGCACACCCCGGCAGAACTCAGTGGCGGACAACAGCAGCGCGTTGCCATTGCACGGGCCATTGCCACCGAGCCGGCCGTGGTGCTGGCCGATGAGCCCACCGGCAACCTTGATTCACAGCGCAGCCACGAAATCATGGGACTGTTGCTGGCACTTAACAAAGACCATGGCATCACAGTGCTGATGGTGACGCACGAACCCGATATGGCCGCTTATGCGCGGCGCATGGTGCATTTTCTGGATGGAAAAATTGTCAGGGACGAGATCAATACACATCCAACCACACAGGCCCCGCAAACCCCACAGGCCGTAGTTGATGCCATTGCGCAGGAAGGCAGTACCTGATGCTTTACAGTGTTTTCATGCTGGCCCTGCGTTCGGTGCAGCGCAACCTGCTGCGCTCCTTTCTCACCATGCTGGGCATCGTGATCGGGGTTTCTGCGGTCATCACCATGGTCACCCTGGGCAATGGGGCCACGATGTCCATTGGCGCCAAGATTTCGGGATTGGGCACCAATTTGCTGATGGTGACACCGGGGCAGCGTCATGGCGGCGGGGGTGGTGGAGGCGGTGGGGTGCCACAGTTCACCGAGGCGGATGCCGTGTCGATTGCGGCAGAAATTGGCGGCGTAGCGGCGGCTGCACCGGTGGCGCGCACCACGGCGACGGTGGTCGCCAACGGGCGTAACTGGTCCACCAGTGTTGTTGGCAGTACCAATGACTGGTTCGAAACCGGCAACTGGGTGCTTGCCAGTGGCCGTGTGTTTGCCGACGACGAACAACTGGGTGGTGCTGCGGTGTGCATTCTGGGCGAGACCGTGCGCCGTGAAATCTTCGGGGGAACGCTGGGCAAAACGGGTCTGGGCCAGTCCTTGCGCATCAAAAAGTTCTCCTGTGAAGTGGTCGGCATTCTGGTGGCCAAGGGCCAGGGCGGCAACGGCGACCAGGACGACACCGTGCTGTTGCCACTCAACACGCTGCAGCGCCGTGTGACCGGCAGCCGCAAAGTCAGCATGCTGATGGTCTCCATGCAGGAAGGCAGCGACAGCAAACCCCTCAAAGCCAGTCTGACGCAGTTGCTACGCGAACGGCGCAAGATTTCGGAGGGCGAAGACGATAACTTCAATATCTTCGACACCCAGCAACTGGCCGAAACCCTTTCCAGCACCATGGGTGTGCTCACCAGTCTGCTGGGGGCGGTGGCCGCAGTGAGCCTGCTGGTGGGAGGGATTGGCATCATGAACATCATGCTCGTCAGCGTCACCGAGCGCACGCGCGAAATCGGACTGCGCCTGGCCATCGGCGCGCTGGAGCACGAGGTATTGCTGCAGTTTCTGATTGAATCGGTGGTGCTGTCGGCCCTGGGGGGACTGGTTGGCATCCTGATTGCCACCGTGGCCTCGTACCTGTTAGCCATCTATATGGATGTGCCGTATGCGTTTGACGTGCAGATCAATGTACTGTCGTTTGTGTTCTCTGCCGGTATTGGCGTGGTGTTTGGCTACTTCCCGGCGCAGCGCGCCGCCCGCATGGACCCGATTGAAGCGCTACGGCATGAGTAGCGGTCAAAAAACATAGCTACTCCCGCTTGGTGCATAAGGCGTACAGCCATATTTGCCTTGAATTTTGCCCTTCAAAACGGGTCAAGACGGGTCAAGACGATGCTGATACCGCCATGGGGCATCAAAACGGGCCGTTTTCGGCTGTTTTTGCATGGCAAATCGGGCTATAAGCCTTATGGGATAAGCGGGTGCAGCTATTGCATCAGGAGCGCTTTGGTTTTGGCCGGGTTGGCAGGAACTAACGAAAAACCGCCACCTGATCCTGCCGATAGCGCACATCGCTGAGCAAGCGGGTAATTTCCTTCTTCACCACACCGTAGCATTCGCATGAGTGGCGCTCCAGTCCCGTGCGGTCAAGCACCGTGATGTGGCCACGGCGGTAGCGGATATAGCCACCCCCTTGCAGGGAGCCTGCCGCCTCGGTGACGCTTTCACGGCGCACGCCCAGCATGCTGGCCACCAGTTCCTGTGTCATGGTCAGTTCGCGCGTGGGCACGCGGTCCATGGTCAGCAGCAACCAGCGGCACAATTGTTGTTCGACCGAGTGGTAGCGGTTGCAAACGGCGGTCTGTGCCATCTGCGTAATCAGCGCCTGGGTATAACGCAGCAACAAGCGCTGCAGCAAGCCGGCGCGTTCAAACTCCTGTTTCAGATAATGGCGGTCCAGCCGGTAGGCGTGGCCTGCGGTTTGCACCACTGCGGAGCTCGGGGTGGTCTCTCCCCCCATGAACAGCGATACGCCCAGCATACCTTCATTGCCGACACCGGCGGTTTCTGCGGTGGCTCCGGACTCGGTGACGTAGTGCAGCGAGATGATCGAATTGGTCGGGAAATAGGCGTGGCTCAACAGCGTGCCAGGTTCGTACAGCATCTGGCCGAGCGCCATCGGCACCAGTTCCAGATGGGGGGCAAGAGGCTCAAACTCTGCGTTCGGCAAGGCCGCAAGGAGATGGTTTTGACTGGGGCTATGAAGCAGCAGCATGGCGAGTCCTGGTAATTTGAGATTGAGGGGCTGCCAGCAGCTGTCGAAACTGTGGGCATCCATGGTCACTCGTGACTGTCGGATCGGAAAAGAATATACAATCCGACCCGCGACGCGAAAGTGTTGCTGCGCCTTCGGGCTAGTCTGACGTGGCACCCTTTGTTGATCCGTGAGAAACAACTTAGGTATGTACGCCAGGGGATGCGGCAACATCAGTGATCGCGAGCGACGCATGTAGCGTGTGTCCGGTTCGGTGTCCCGCAAGGGCGCTGACGCCTCGGTGGCCTGAAAAGCCCGTCTTGTGCGCATACTGGATGCTGTCGGCGGAATTCCGGCACGCGAATCGTTGCCAAAACTGTTCGGGCAACGTCTGGTCAAATGCATCATTGTCATGATGAGATATTTGTCCATGGTTTTAGGAACGGCTATTGGCCCCGTTCAAAGATTTCGACACCGATACCACGGTAACCCACGAAGCAAGCCGACTGGTTGAACATCGGCTCGCCGCTGACGCGAAACTGCTGCTTTGAGCCGTCCGCGCGGGTGCGGTGAAAGAGGAAATCCAGAAACGGCTGGCGCGCTGCAATGATGGCGCGCAACTCAAGGTGCTCGGCTTCGTCCCAGCCGTTGGTGGTGGCGCTTGGCGCCCCTTCAATCAGGGGTTCGACCTGAATGCCCAGCATTTCCAGCACCGGACCCGATATTTTGGTGAACTGACCCTTCTCGTCTTGCTCCCAGTACCAGTCCGAGGCCAGCTCGGCCAGGCTGCGAAAGCGCGCTTCGCTTTCACGCAGCTCGGCCGTACGCTCCAGCACCGTTTGCTCCAGTACCTTGTTGTAGTCGTCGAGTTTCTTGTACAACAGCCGCACTTCCAGCATGTTACGGATGCGGGTCTTGACTTCCACCAGATCGAGTGGCTTGCTGATGAAGTCCCTGGCACCCGCTTGCAAGGCGCGCAGTTTGTGGCCGGGCTGGGCGGTGAGTACGATCACCGGCAGGAAACTGTCAACCTCGTTGGTCTTGAGTCCTTCCATCACCTGAAAGCCATCCATGACGGGCATTTGCAGATCCAGCAAAATCAGGTCGTAGTGATTTTTGCGGTGTAGCGCGCAAACCTTCTCGGGTTGCATGGTCGAGCTAACGCAGGTATAGGCAGCATCGGACAGCATCTGCTCAAGCAGGCTGACGTTGGCCTCCTGGTCATCCACGATCAGAATACTGGCTGCCAGGATTTCGCTTTCGGCAATCATGATTGGGGTTCTTTCTGGGTTGTATGGGCCGGGTGCGTGGCGGAAAACCGGAGCGCCGTGTTCAGCGCATCCGTAAACTCGTTGATCTTGATCGGCTTGGTCAGATAGCGGAAGAATCCAGCTTTCAGCCCCTTTTCGATATCCCGTGGAATGGCGTTGGCGCTGAGTGCAATCACCGGTATGTGGGCGGTAATGTCATCCTTTGCCAGAATAGCGAGTGCTTGCAGGCCACTGATCCCAGGCAGGTTGATGTCCATCAAGATGACGTTGGGCCGTGCGCTACGGGCCAGTTCCACCCCCGTGATGCCATCCGTCGCGCTTAACAACCGGATATCGGGCCTACGGCTTATCAGGTCTTCCACCAGCATCAGGTTGGCCGGGTTGTCTTCGATATAGAGCAGCGTGTACTGGGGCGCATCACTGTGCACCGGCATCTGGGCAATACTGACCCTCCCGGCGACTGACTTATCAACCTGCGCCTGCGTTGTCAAACTCAGTTCGAACCAGAACGTACTGCCCTGGCCAACCGTGCTTTCAACGCCAATATGGCCGTGCATCAATTCCACGAGGCGCTTGCACACCACCAGACCAATGCCGGTGCCCTCTTCAATCTTCCCTTTCTGTCCCAGGCGATTAAAGGGCTGGAACAGTTGCGCAAGAAAGTCTGGTGCCAGTCCGGCGCCGGTGTCTGTGACGCTGACACGAACGATGCCCGGACGCTGCAAGGTGGCTTCCACCTTCACCAAACCGCCCAGGGTGTTGTATTTGATGGCGTTGGAAAGCAGGTTGACCAGCACCTGCTTGATCCGGGTGCGGTCGCCGTAGACGTTATAGGGGATCGTGAGCGGAATAAAGTCCAGACGGATGCCGCGTTGTTGCGCTTGCGGCTCAATCATGGTCTCGCATTCGTTGGATATATCAAGCAGCGATACCGCCTCCAGTGACAGAGACAGTCGTCCAGACTCAATTAGCGCCAGATCCAGGATTTCATTGATCAATTCCAGCAGATACCAACCCGCTTTAAGAATCTGATCGACACTGCGCTTTTGCGACAGAGTTGGCTGTGGCGACCCGGAATCGATGAGCTGGGCAAAGCCCAGAATTGCACCCAATGGCGTGCGCAGCTCGTGGCTCATGCTGGAGAGAAAATCCGATTTGGCACGATTGGCCTTTTCAGCCAGCGCCCTGGCACTCTCCAGTTCCACGTTTTTGTCCTGCAGCGCCTGCGCCACCTCGCTGCGCTCGACTTCGGCCCGCCTGCGACCCGAGATATCGCTGATCACCACCCGGATGTTGGATACCCCGTCTGTGCGCGCCAGCGTAAATGCCAGTGCCACCCATAACTGCGATCCGTCGACCTTCAGCATCTGAATTTCGCTGGTTTGCGGCTCGCTGGTCTCAAAAACCGTTTTGCTCAGTAACTTGAATCTTTTAAGGTGATTTTTTGCAACAAAGCGGACGAAGGTTTGCTGGACCAGCGCACCCCGTTCCAGTCCGAGCAGACTCGAAGCGGTCGTGTTTGCCTCCAGAACCAGGCCATCGGCGTTCACCGTGCAATAACCCACCGGTGCCAAGTCATACAGGTCGAAGTAGCGTACCAAAGAGGCATCCAGTGCCAGGCGCGACAGGCGAAGTTCCTCGTTTTGCGCGTCCAGCGCATGCTGCACAGCGTATTCCTTGGTGACATCACGAAACACCAGGATGGAGCCAATCACCTGGTTGGCGCTGTCGCGGATCGGGGCGCAACTGTCGGCAATGTCGAATTCGCGTCCATCGCGCGCAATCAGCACCGTATGGTTGGCCATGCCCTGCACTGTCCCGTTTGTCAGGGCGTTCATCACCGGGATAACCGCAGCACGGCGTGTTTCTTTGTTGACGATGCAAAAAATCTTGTCCACGATCAGTCCGCTGGCCTGCTCCTGCGTCCATCCGGTCAGCCGCTCGGCCACCGCATTGAGCAGTGTCACGCGCGCGTTGGCATCGGTCGCAATCACGGCGTCGCCCATGGAATTGAGCGTGACCGAAAGCCTTTCCTTGCCCTCTTGCAAAGCCGCATTGGCAATCTGCAACAAACGATTGGTCTGCTGCTGAGCTTGCAGCAGATGCTGCGTTTCCCGGTGCACCCGATTATTTACTTGCTGATCTAATGATTTGTAGACCATGTAGGCAAACGCCGGTACCGACAGCAGGGCCAGCGCGCTGGCTGCCACCAGGAACGTGAACAGGCGGCGCAAGCTGAATTGAAGCTCTGTGTCATGCTGCACCAGTGCCGCTTCTTCTATCTGGATGAATCTGTTCATCTCGGTGCGAATGGCATCCATCAGGCGCTGGCCGGTACCACTGGCCACCACCGCCAATGCGGCACCGGTACCCTGGCTGCGGCGCAGATCAATGCCTCGCCGCATTTCCGCCAATTTTGCCTCCACCAGGGGCACCACGGTGTCGAGTTGCTTGTGGGATTCCGCTGTCATGGCCAACTGGCGCAAGGTGGTCATGTGGCCGGGGATGCTGCCCTGCAGCGCCAGGTAGGGTGCCAGAAAGGTTTCGTCGCCGGTCAGGATGTAGCCGCGCTGGCCGGACTCTGCGGCGTTCAATTCGACCAGCAGATCGGCAGCATTGTTGACTTTAATATAGCCTTCTTTGCGTGCCCGCGCTGATTCTTCAATCTGCTGGAAGGCCCAAAACGATGCCGCTACCGCCAATGCCAGCAACAGCACCGCAGTACCGAGCCAGGCGACAAATTTTTTTGTTACTTTCATAAATGTAGTGTGGCAGGTTTCAAGGCACTTAACGGTTAACTGCCACCCTTCATGCAAAAAACTCAGTTACTCAGTTACGGGGCTCGCCATCGCGATTGACCGTGATAGTGGCCCCAGGCGCATAGGACAGTTGCACGCGGTGATCCTGGCCCCTGAAGTTGTAGCTGACATCCCAATACGCAGGGCGCGCCCGGCCTGGATCGTTGGCGCAGCGTTGTACATTGCGCGTGCCCACCACCTGTTGGTCATTACCGTCGCGACCGACTCTGGAGCCGAGCGTCGCGCCGGCAACCACACCGCCCACGGTGGCCAGATCCTTGCCCACTCCACCCCCTACCTGATGCCCAAGAATGCCACCGATCAAAGCACCAGCAACCGCACCCCCCACATTGGGCTGCTGGTCACGGTTTTGCACCACATCTTCGCGGGCCATCCAGCAATGCTGACCGGAAACTGCCAGTACGGCGCGCACCGAATCCAGCTCGACTTCAAACAGGCGTTCGCGGTTGCGGCGGCGGTTGTCGTACACCGGATCGGGTTCTGGTGCGTAACGTTCGTCTGCGATACGCATACTCGCTGAAATCGGGCGCATGGAAGAAATGCGGTCATTCAGCCCCATCCGCGCCAGTGCCGGGTAGCGTCCGGGACGCAGTACAGCGCAATGCCCGTAAAACCGGGTGTCTTCACACACTTCCCAGCGCTGGCCGACGACGACTATCGACGATGCCCGGTCATTGAAGCTGGTGCGAGAAAAATCAAAGACCCGCTGCTGCGTAGTGTAGGAACGACCCTGAAAGTCATCCTCGTCGTAGACCGTGACCTGGGCGCTGGCGTGTGCGGCCATGGTGGCAGCGATCACGCCCAAAGTTATCCTGAATGCTGCATGCATGAAATGCTCCTGTGTAGATGGATGTAGACCCGGCAAACTGTAGGAGTTGCTGTCTGGCAAGTCGGTGCGCTGGCGAACGCAGAGAGTCTTTAAGAGTTGGGTTGAAACCCGACCTGCCTTTAAGATATGATTTTGATAGCTTATACCGCACGTTCCATGAGGTCTAGCGCTGTTTCCTTTATTGAAAATCACTCAAAAACACGTTGTTTGACTTGGTAAGAAAAATTCCTTACCATGACGCACTATTGAAAGGAGCGGTGCCATGTCAGCCATTCACGAAGTTACCACTATCACATCAAAAGGCCAAATCACCTTGCCTAAATCCATACGCCAAGCACTTGGCGTGGACTTGGGTGCCAAGGTGGCCTTTGACTTACGGGGCTCACAAGTCGTTGTCACCCGTGTTGAAGACGAACTCCATCAAGACCCGGCAATTGGTAGTTTTCTGGCTCTGCTGGAAAAAGACATTGCATCCGCTCAAAATATCACCACGTTACCCAACGAACTAGCACTCGCCATGCTGTCAGCCATTAAGCGAACTGTCGATTGGAGTGAAGAAATTGATGGCGACATTGCGCTGTGATGCAACGCCATGGGTGGACTCTGCTCTTTCACGACTGTCTGATTGAGCAACTCCAGAAACTGCATGCAGCCGTCCAACGGGCACAAGCCCAGGACCCAGAAAGCCACGAGTCCAACGCCAACGTCAAACTTTTCTATGCATTGTCGCAATTGATACTGGAGACGGTGCCAAGCGACCCGAATCGGGAGGAGTACCGGCAAGGCAACACCCTGGGGCCAGCCTTTAGGCACTGGCGGCGGGCCAAGCTGGGGCGGCGATTCCGACTGTTTTTCCGTTTTGACTCCCAAACCAGAATCATCATCTTTGCTTGGGTCAACGACGAAAACACCCTGCGCTCATCCGGCAGCAAGAGCGATCCATATGCTGTGTTTCAGAAAATGCTCCAGCGCGGACATCCGCCTGACGACTGGGCTGCACTGGTGTCTGATAGCCAGTCGCAATATTGAATATTGATGGCTTATTCGATACTATTAGTATAGCTGCAACCGCACTATCCATGCGGTATAGCGCTGTTTTTATCATAAGAAACTGCTTCAGCGCACCGATGCAGATGGATGCAGACCCGGCAAACTGTAGGAGTCGGCATCTCGCAAGTCGGTACGGTGTCGAGCCCAACGTTGACTAGGCCATTTCTCCTTATTTTCAAGCACAAATCAGGCTGTAATGCTTATGAAACGTGCGGGTACAGCTATTATTTTTATACTAACATCTCGATCAACCGCGCAGTGTGCGTTAGCGAACAGAAGCTGGCGGAACCTTCAAATAAAGTAAAAAAGTAAAAACTTGCTTTCCTACCTTGCTTCAAAACCATGAATAATGCCAGCGCTCCACACGTGCCAATCGTCGATGCCGCATTGCGCATGTCAGAGGCGCGTTACCGTCGGCTATTTGAATCCGCGCAGGACGGCATCCTCATCCTCAACGCAAAGACTGCGCAGATTGACGATGTCAATCCCTTTCTCATTGAATTGCTTGGCTACTCACACGCCGAATTCTTAGGCAAAAAGCTGTGGGAAATCGGGGCATTTGTAGATACGTTCCTGAATATGGATGCGTTTGCCGAACTCCAGGCCAGGCGCTATATCCGATACGACAAGCTCCCGCTGATGACAAAGGATGGACAGCGTATATTTGTTGAGTTTGTCAGCAATGTGTACGACTGCGAGGGTATCGACGTCATTCAGTGCAACATCCGTGACAATACGAAGCGGCATATTGCAGAAATGGCGTTAAAGCTGACGACACGGTCCCTCAAATTACTCAGCGCAAGCAATGTGGCATTGCTTGAGGCATCCAGCGAGAATGGATTGCACACCGAGTATTGCCGCATAGCGGTAGAAACCGGCAACTATCGGATGGCCTGGATAGGCGTGACCGACAGTGCTCCGGATAGGCTCGTTCACCCGGTAGCGCACTATGGACATGAAGAAGGGTATTTGGACACGGTCAAAATATCCTGGGCGGACACGGAGAATGGCAATGGCCCAACGGGCCGTGCTATCCGGCTGGGACAAGTCCAGTTCATCGACGATATAGCCACCGACCCGAACATGTCTCCATGGCGCACCGAAGCCTTAAAGCGCGGATTTAATTCAACCATTGCATTGCCATTTCATCCCAGTGGAGACGTCAAGGCGTGTTTGACCCTCTACTCCGCTGAGCGTATTACCTGGTCGGCAGCAGAACGTAAATTATTGGAGGAAATTGCCTCTGACCTTGCATTCGGTATTACGGCCATTCGGACGGGCCAAGCCAAGTTGAAATACCAGGAAGACCTTCGCATCAGCCTGGAAAAGACCATTCAGGTTGTGGCCAGCGCTGTAGATATGCGGGATTCTTATACCGGGGGACACCAGCGACGGGTAGCCAATATCTGCGTTCGCATCGCGACTGAACTTGGACTCTCAAAAGAACGCATCCATGGCCTGCATCTTGCTGGAACGATTCATGATCTAGGCAAGATCGTCTGCCCTGCCGAAATACTCGCAAAGCCTGGGCGTTTGAGTACGAATGAATTTAACCTCATCAAAGAACACCCCCAAACCGGCTTCAATATTATTAAAGATGTCGACTTCCCATGGCCCATCGCGCAAATCATTTTGCAACACCACGAGCGGATCGACGGCTCTGGCTATCCGCAGGGACTGGCTGGGGACGCCATCTTGTTTGAAGCCAAAATTTTAATGGTTGCGGATGTGGTGGAGGCGATGGCTTCGCACCGGCCGTATCGTCCTGCTTTGGGCATCGACGCGGCTTTGGGTGAAATCACCACGCACCGTGGTACCTTATTCGACGCAGACGTCGTGGATAAATGCCTATGCATTTTTCACGACCAGGGTTACAAAATAGAAAATTAATGTTGTTGTTACGCAGAGGTGCCCACCCGGCCTGCTGGACGTTGAGCACGCCCGGCACACTCAATCTGCACCCAGGTCACCCCACCCACTAACCTTGCTGAACACCACCTCTCCAGTAGGGATATGCACTACGCTCACAACGCCACCCGGTGGCTTGGTCAAGCTCTTGGCGGCAAGGACAACTGCCAGTTCGAAGTCATGCAATTCAGCTCCTGATACGACCTGGGTTCCTGGTAGGGACGAAACAATGGGCAGGGTACTTTCAATCCGGAATTGTGGATTTTTCACAGAGAGACTCCCTATCAAACAATCACAACAACCACTGACGTTTGTCAATGCGCGATGGTCAATGCGCGATGGTCAATGGCGAAGATTAATTTCCAGCAACGGGTGTCCTCCGTGCGCTGGCGCACATAGGAGTCGATTCTGTTTTCCAGGCGTCGGTTCACCATCGCGCAAAGCCATGCCCGTGCTCAATCACCGCTCTGCGCAACTTTACGCTGGTGGCCCAATGGAGCATTTGTCTATGGTTTTAGGAACGCTGCAAACTGTAATAACAAATAATCATTGCAAAGCATATTATTTGTTATTACAGTATATCCATGTACACAGTAACCGAAACAGATGACTTCATTGCCTGGTCTGCTGATGTTTGGAATGACGAAGAGTGCAGCGAGTTCGTCACCTTTATCAGTGCCAACCCGCTGGCAGGGGACGTGATACCCGGTGCTGGCCCACTGCGCAAGGTGCGCTGGTCGCGTCAGGGAATGGGTAGGCGAGGTGGCGCACGAGTGATTTATTACAACCGCCTTGCCAATGGAGACATTGTTTTGTTGCTGGTGTACGCAAAGGCCAAGTTTGACAACGTTCGTCCTGAAACGCTGCTCAAAATCAAGGAGAAATACGATGTATGACGAAAAATTCCAACCCCATCCAGACCCGGAAATACGCGAGTTTGAAGAGGCACTTTTGCGCTCTATTGACCAGGCAAAACGCGGTGAATTTGGTCGCGTGCATACGCCTGAGATGATTGCCGGGTACAAGGCCAGGGCAGCGGGTAGACCGGTAGGATCGGTCAAAGCCAACCCCAAGGTGTCCACCACCATCCGGCTTGATCCTGATGTGCTGGATGCCGCCAAAGCCACCGGCAAAGGCTGGCAGACGCGGGTGAATGCCGTTATGCGCCGGGAGTTCCTGGGTGCATAGCCAAACCGGTCTGTAGTCCCCGTGGCACATGCGGCAATTAGCCCTTTTATCAGTCTTGCGCGGAAAACCCCGTCCTTCAGGGCGGGGATGCAGAGCGCGGACAGCGAAGCTGTCCTTGTAGCGGATGTACGTCTTGAACATGGTTAAAATTACAGTATGAAACGCCTCCAAGCCTTCAAATTTGAGTTGATGCCAAACGGCGAGCAGGAGCAAGACATGTGCCGCTTTGCCGGGGCACGTCGGTTTGTCTACAACCGGGCTTTGGATATTCAAAAGGCCAATCACGAGTCTGGTGGAAAGTACATCGGCTACGTGGATATGGCAAACCGCCTTCCCGAATGGAAGAAAGAAAAGAATGGCTCAAGGAGCCGCCTTCCCAAATCTTGCAACAGGCACTTAAAGATGCGGATAGGGCCTACAAGAACTTCTTTGAGAAACGTGCTGGCTTCCCGTGCCGTAAGAAAAAAGGCAGGGGCGACAGTTTCCGTTTCCCGCAAGGTTTCGAGATCGACCAAGCCAACAGCCGCATTAAGCTGCCAAAGCTGGGATGGGTTCGCTACCGCAACAGCCGGGGCATACTTGGCACGGCCAAAAACATCACGGTCAGTCAGTCTGGTGGCAAGTGGTTCGCAAGTATCCAGATTGAGCGCTCAGTCCTGCAACCCGTGCCAACAGCCACCAGTGCCATTGGCATTGACGTGGGCGTTGTTCGGTTCGCAACCATGAGCGATGGCACGCACATCGAGCCGCTGGACAGCTTCAAGAAGCACGAGCGTCGTCTTAAAAAGTACCAAAGGCGCATGTGTCGTAAGGTTAAATTCAGCAAGAACTGGCACAAAGCCAGAAGAAAAGTTCAGAAAATCCACACCCGTATCGGTAACGCCCGCAAAGACTTCCTGCACAAAGAAACAACAAAGATCAGCAAAAACTTTCGCTTGGTCGCTATTGAGGATTTGCAGGTACGCAACATGAGCAAGTCGAGCGCAGGAACTACCGAAGCACCGGGTAAAAACGTAGCTCAGAAGTCGGGGCTGAACAAAGCCATCCTCGATCAAGGCTGGTTCGAGTTTCGCCGCCAACTGGAGTACAAGCTCAACTGGAACGGCGGGATACTCATTCCAGTACCTGCGCACTACACCAGCCAGACCTGTCCGGCCTGTGGCTTTGTAGCCAAAGAGAACCGGAAAACGCAGGCTCTGTTTGTGTGCGTGGACTGTGGGCACGAGGAAAACGCCGATGTGGTCGGCGCGATGAATGTATTGGCGCGGGGATACCGCGTTGCAGCCTGTGGAGAGATTGTCAGACGTGCCAAGGTCGCAAGACCGAAACGCGCTGCCTCTGCGAAGCAGGAACCCACCGAAGTGACTAGGCGTGAGGTAGCTCATGTTTAGCACCGTAGGAATCCACTGCATTCAGGCAGGGGAGGATGTCAATGACTCGATTGGTGGATCATGGTGAATCTAATACTCGCACAAACCTCCGCAAGCGTTTCCGAACTGAAGAAAAACCCGATGGGCACGGTCGCTGCGGGTGAAGGTTTCCCGGTGGCGATCCTCAATCGGAACGAGCCAGCCTTCTACTGTGTGCCAGCAAAAGCCTATGAGGCGCTGATGGACAAGCTCGAAGACCTGGAATTGAACGCCATCGCCAATGCCCGCGAAGGCCAGTCGGTCATCAAGGTCACGCTCGATGCGCTTTGAGCTTGGCTTTCTGGAAGATGCCCTGAAAGAGTGGGGCAAGCTCGACAGCAATTTAGCTCCCTCGCCCCAGCGGGGAGAGGGCTGGGGAGAGGGGCTGCTGGTGGCTTTGCGCTGGAATTTCATATTGCCCGTGATATTACACATGCAAAAACTGCGATGCGAAACCCTCTTGCAAGCCTTTGTGGCATCTTTTTGGCCACAAATAAGGCATCAAATAAGCCTCCAGCCCCCGTGGAGCCGTTCTGCAGCGTAATCGATGTCAATATGGCCCACGCCCTGATTTCACTTGCAAGCCGGCCTCAACCGAATCTCGACTGTTCTACCGACCGCACTCGCTGCTTTGATTAATGTATCGAGTTGGATGGATAAGTTGCTTGGATCAAGCACACGGTTCAGTTGAGAGCGGCTGGTGGCCATACGCTGCGCCATGTTGACTTTGCTGAGTTTGCCGCTTTTCATGGCTTCATCCAACTGTTCAGCCAGCGCCCGCTTCAGTGCGCGGGCCTGTACTTCTTCAAAGATGCCATCCTCTTTGAGAAAATCATCAAAACTGCTACCCGCGTGTGGGTTTACTTTAGTCGCTTTTGCCATTTTTCCACTCCTTCAGGCGTTTGGTTGCCAATTCAATATCGTTAGGGTTCGTCTGCTGGGTTTTCTTGACAAATGCGTGCAACAAAATCATTTCAGACTCTTCAACGGCGAACAATACCCGTGCAATCCGGTTGCCAATCTTGCTGCGTACTTCCCAGATTGCACCACGCAAGTGATCAACCCGAGGTTTGCCAATAGGCCATTTGTACTGAACATAGGCGATGTCCTCACCTATGACTTGCCGATCTGCCTTATCGAGTGACTTCAACCATTCGCGCACTGGTTCGTCGCCGCTGGAAGATCGATAAAAGATTGCCGGTATTTTTCTCGTTGAAGACATGCGTTATATCGTACCTTATAGGGTACAAAATATCTACACAAAAATTAGGTGAAATGGGTCGGGCTGGAATAAAAACCGATTTAGAACCCAGTGCCAACGTGGCTGTTCCCAAGCAAACCGGTTGCTATCACTTCAGTATCTGCTTGCGCACATCACATAAGGGCCCGTACAGAAGCCCGGCAGCCGGGTGTCGCTGATCTTTACGCAGCCGTGATGGAAGGCGCCGTGGAGCGGGTTCGACCCAAGATGATGACGGTAGTGGTCATCATGGCGGGTTTGCTGCCCATTAATTAAAGGGGTCAGACCCCTTTTTTTAAGACCCCTTTTTTTACGCCAGCGAGGAGTCGCGCGCAGCGTACACCGACTCGGAAATGCCCCACGGAACGTGCAGTGCGTTGGCAAACGCCACTTGTTCGCGCAGCGCCATGGTGCAGGCGTCGGCCAGTACACTGCCAGCGGGCTCGGCAACGACCAGCCCCGGCATCAGGTACTCAAACATGGAGCCCGACCAGGAACGCAATCCAGCCTGGCCCTGCAGCACGCAGAAGCGATTCGGATATCTACTTTACAAAGAAACCCTTGTCTGGCGCATAAGCCAGAGTTGAACCCAGGATACCGCTGCTGACAACCCCTGTTTTTTTGAAGAGCATGTGCTTGCGCGTGGTCACCGGCCCAATAAATAGCGCATCCCGCTTATCCAGCAAGGCTTACAGCCGGATTTGCCTTAAAAACCGGCTGTACAGAACGTAAACTAGGCTGTCCAAAAATGCTTCAAAATAACCAATTTCTTTCCCCCAAGAAATGGCCCTACTTGCCCGAACAAGAAAACGTCGTTCTTCGTTTTATGATCTCTCGTATTGTTACTGGAACATCATCATGAGTGAAAAGTCAAAGCTGCACAAGAGTCGAGAGGTTTGGAAAAAAAAGCGATTGATCGTGCCACCAAAGTGCGTGCGATTCGTAAAGAAATCCGGCGACTAAAAAAAGAACGAGATAAATTTAAAGGGGAGGCCAAGGCAGCCAAAGCTGAATTGGCGAAACAAGGCAAGCAAGCAGTAGCGTGCATCCAAAACAAAGTGGATGTTGTTTTCCTTGTTTTGTGCTTGTTCCTCTCAGCACGAATCGGATTCCGTGCAATTGCAAGAGTGTTGGCCGTGCTTGCCCCCCTACCTTGGTCTGCTGAAGACACCTTGTCCACAAACGGTCAGCAACTATGTATCCCGTCTATCCATCGCAAAAATGCAAACGTTCGTCCAATCCCTTGGCAACGCTGCTGGAGGTGCAATGCAAACGGTTTGGCTTATTGATATCAGCATAGGACTGGGCTCGGGGAAGATACTCAGCGTACTGGCATTGAATCTCAGGCACCATGAACAAAATGAGTATGCGCCAGGATTGGCGGATGTTCAGTGTGTCGCCACCGCTGTTGAGGAATCCTGGAATGGCGAAACGATTGCCGAATTTTTACGCAAAGTATTTGCCAAAGTGGGATTTTTCCCGCTGCTTTCCTCAAAGACGGCGGAACCGATCTTGAAAAGGCCATCCGCTTGTTGAATGAACAAGGGACATCCCTTGAGTGCATCGACGATCTCTCCCATATGGTTGCCAATCTTTTCAAGCACGAATATGCAGAGGATCCGTTGTTTAACACCTTCATCACAGCCTGCGGCCAAGTGTCCAAGAAACTCAAACAGACGATCTTGGCATGCCTTGCACCTCCGAAGGTCTCGACCAAAGCCCGCTTTATGAACTTGCACCGTTTGGTCGAATGGGCGGACAAACTGCTCAAACATGTGCCGCAAAACCAGGCTGAAGACGCACCGATGTTAGCGAAATTAAGAGCAAGCTTGGATCAATTGCCCGAGTGTGAGCCGTTTATCAAACGATTCCTTCGCGATGCAAAGTCGATGCTGGCATGTCAAAAAATCCTCAAACAAGAGGGGTTGAACCTTGCAACCTACGCGCAATGTCAGAAGTTGATTGAGGTCATGCCCGCATCCTCTTCGATACGAATCGGTTTTACTGATTGGGCAAAGTCACAGTTGGAAATTGCCAATAGGCTGGGGTTGAATCAAACGGGTTTGCCCATCAGCACCGATGTCCTTGAATCACTGTTTGGTGTAGGCAAGCGACTGGGAATGGGGCAAGTGAAGGATGCTGATCGAATCGCTTTTCACCTACCAGCACTGTGCGGAACATTGACGAAACAGGATGCGCAAGATGTTGTTGATATCACGGTTGCGAAACATAAAGAGGTGATCGGATGTGTAGATTCGTTGAGCAAACAACGTCGAGATGTATTGCCAAATCCAGGGAGTTTGGAAACCTTGGAACAATCCTGGACGACGCCACCTTGTCCTCATCCCGGATACTGAATCTTGGTCAGAACCTCCCGCCCAATCTATATCTGTAAGCGATTTGCCTGCCATCAGCGCAAAGTTTCCCAATGCACCGTTAAGCGATTTCGGTACATTTTGTTTTTCGTCGTTGAAGAAATTATTTGACGCACTTCCCCTCGGCGGCGGGTGGTTACAGGGGGCCAAAAGTTGGGGAAAAACTTAGGGTAAGTTTGGACGAATCAAACGTAAACTAGCCTAGCCGCTGACGTAATGCGCTAGCACGTCGGTCATGGAAATGAGGCCAATGCCTTTTTGCGCCTTGTTGCTGGATACGTCACAGGTGATGCAAGTCAGCCAGATGCTACGGAATTCACCCATTGAACAAGACGCTCAAGCCGCCCATCTGGAAGCGGTGTGTTGTGCAAACGTTGCAATAATTCGATCTTGTTGATGAGTTGGTGACCGAGCATGGCGGCCACAAAAGGCCAGTCCTTTTCACGCCCGGCAACGAGTTTGGAGGCGGCGAGGTCGTGTGCATCAAGACACCAACCAATTTTCAGGTCTGTGTTGGGGTTTTGCAGCCGCACCAGGCGACTTTGCCAACCGGCTGGCAACACGGCGGTTTCAGGCCCGACGCCTTGGGCGTAGTAGCCAAAGCGTTCGTGAAAGGGCTGCCAACAGCTAAATAAAATATAGGCAAATGTACACAAACGTACTATCATTCATACATGAAACTCAGCGTATGGGCCGAACTGCAAGGTATCAGCTACAGAACTGCATGGCGCATGTGGAAGGCCAAGACACTGCCTGTTCCTGCGTACCAGCTAGCCACCGGCACGGTGGTTGTGGATGCCAAGCCCCAAGCCAATGGCGTAGCACTTTATGCCAGAGTTTCCAGTGGCGACCAAAAACGACCTTGACCGTCAGTTAGCACGCCTGACGGAATATGCCGTTGCCAACAAAATGATCATCGTTGATGCGGTCAAGGAAGTCGGCTCCGGCCTGAATGGACACCGCAAGGGCATGATGCGACTCCTGTCCAGCACTACAGCACAAACCATCCTGGTCGAGCACCGGGATCGACTCATGCGTTTCGGTTTTGAATACGTTGAATCGGCGCTGGCGGCACAAGGTCGCAAAGTGCTTGTTGTGGAATCCGAGGAAGTGACCGACGACATTGTGCGCGACCTGCACGAAGTGATTGTTTCGATGTGCGCCAGACTGTACGGCAAGCGTTCAGCCAAGAACCGGGCGCAGAAGGCGCTCAATGCTATGCAGGAGGCATCGCATGAGTGAGCGCCCCATCTTTACCTACCAAACACGACCTGTGCTCGATGCTGCGCAGGTTTTGGCGCTTGATGCTTATGCAGAACTGTACGGTTGCGCAGAGCGCAGCCTGTTTGCCGCTATGCAGGCCGGTGGCGCAGTCAATGACCTCAAACGCGAATTTCTGCCTGAGTTCGACATAACTGCACGCCAGTTCAACGCGATGCGCATAGGACTTGAAGGCAAGATCGACTCAATCAAGGAACGTCGCCCCGAACTGATTGCCGAAACCGGGAAGCGTATCCGTAAAGCTGCCAAGGTTGTCGCAAAATTGGAGAAAAATGCGCCCGGCTCCAACAAGTTGCACCAGAAGAAACGGCGGTTGACGGCGTTACAAGACCGGCTTGTGGCGCTGAAATCCGATCAGGAAACCGGAATCGTGCGTCTGTGCTTTGGCAGCAAGAAACTGTTTCATGCGCAGTTCGACCTTCAAGCCAATGGTTATGCCGATCATGACGAATGGAAGGCTGACTGGCAGCGGGAGCGGTCGAGCCAGTTCTTTGTCCTGGGCAGTCAGGATGAAACGGCAGGATGCCAAGGCTGTCAGGCAACACTAGCGCAAGATGGCACGCTGAATTTGCAACTGCGCTTGCCCAATGCAATGACGACGAGCGGCAAGTATCTGAATATCACCGGCATTCGCTTCGCCTATGGACATGAGCAAATCATTGCAGCGCTGGGCACCAGTCAGCGTATTCACACGCAAACCAAGGACGGCAAGCCAAGCGTCAAACGGATCGGGACGGCGCTGAGTTACCGCTTCGTGCGCGACGATAAAGGTTGGCGTATCTTCGTCAGTGTCGAAGCAAGGCCAGTCAAGCAGGTATCCCGGCAAGAACTTGGGGCCATTGGCGTTGATGTCAATGCCGACCATCTGGCTGTGTCGGAAATGGATCGTTTCGGTAACCTGATTGGCGCACGGCGAATTGATCTGGTTACCTACGGCAAGACACAAGACCAGGCCAAAGCGCTCATTGGGGATGCTGCGGTAGCCCTTGCAGCCCAGGCACAGGCTGCGGGCAAGCCAATTGTTCTGGAGACGCTGAACTTCCAGAAGAAAAAGGCCGAACTGGAAACCACGAATCCAAAGCAGGCCCGCATGATTTCGTCCTTTGCCTGTAACAAGATAGCTTCAAGCATCAAAGCGGCGGCATTTCGCGCTGGCATCGAAGTCATCGAAGTGAATCCGGCGTATACGTCGGTAATCGGGGCGGTCAATTTCGCCCAGGCAAAAGGCATTTCAGTACATCAGGGCGCGGCTTACGCCATCGCCCGTCGAGGATTGGGATTGTCCGAACGTCCGACCGTGCGTGAGGCCGTCGTGCCAACACGCAACGGCGGCCATGTCACCTTCGCCCTACCTGCAAGGAATCGGGCCAAGCATGTGTGGTCGTTCTGGTCGAAGGTCAGGACAAGTCTCAAAGCGGCGCATGTAGCGCATTTCCGGTGTGGGGCGCATAAAACCGCCCCGCCACCTCTCCCGCTCGCAAGTCCGGGAGTGTGTCCTATCTGGAATTCCACGGCGCGATCCCGTGGCGCGAATCGTTCCCAAAACTGTTCGGGGAACGTCTGGCCGGATGTCCCATTTTAGCGATGGAACATTTGTCTATGGTTTTAGGAACGGCGATGCCTCACCGATGGCACCGTCAATCAAATCCGCCAGCTCCGGGTGTTGCAATGGATAAATGTCGGCCTCCATGGATTGCACCAACACCTCAGGCAGGTCAGTTTGCGTGCCCAGGATGGATTGGCTGCCAATAACCACCAACTCATATTCATTGGTAATGGCCGCCGCCGCCCGAATGATGTGCTCCAGATCAGCGCGGTGCATGGCTTGACTCCAGTTGGGTTTGTTTCCAGTGCCGCAAAAAAGCAAAGCGCTCGGCGTTGCTCAACAGGCAAGCCAGTGGCGATGCCTGCCGCATGGCGGTGGCGTACTCGCCGGGATCCAGGGCTAGAGCCAGACAAGCATCCAGCCCGCTGTCCAGAACATTCTTCCATTCATCAAGATAACCAAAGCTGTGCGGTGAAGCAGTAGCCCGCCAACGCGCCAAGGTCACTTTGGCTTTTTCCAACAGTGCCGGGTTATCCCGAATTTTCGCCGCCACTTGCTGGTGCAGTTGCAAGCTGCGTAAGTCCAGTTGCTGGTGGGTGCGCATGGCTGAATGATGCAAAATTTATAGCCCTATCCTCTTATTCCATAAAGGCCAAAGCCGTATAGGACATGGTCAAAAATAACTTCCCGATTTCCCGATTAGTACTGGAGGATAGGAAATCCAACCGCACGACCCCAAGTATCGCATCCTGACCCGTCCTCAAAACTCCCATTTTGGCACATTGCGATCCTCGGTTTGGCAATCGAAACGGCCTGTTTTTTTCGCTCGTGTGCCATTTTGGGTTGTCTTGGTGTGTCTCCGGTACGACTCTACCCGACAGCGGGTCTGACTCGCTGGTTTTGCTCTCACCAATGGATGCGCTGATCGGCACAATCGTCCGGTTCTGGCTGCGCCACTGGCCGGGTGAAAAATGACGCTCGGCGCTGTAGCATCCGCTTCGCCCGCCGCTACCTCAAATACGCCATCAACCACGCAAACATGAAAATGTACATGCTCGTTCAAGCTGGAGCCAAACCGGTGGATGAAAGCCACTGCGCCGATGTGCAGGGCGGCCTTTTCCACCTGCTCTGCACCCGGGCAGTGAGCCCGTAGACTTTGCTCAATGACCCGCAGGAAGATGTGCAGCACCCTATTGAGCACCGCCCCATCGCGCTGCATGAAGTAACGCAGCCGTCGATGCGGCACGGGCACCAGAACGTTTAACGAGCGCATTCGTCTGCGGTGCTGTCTCTGCAAAAAACATAGCTACTCCCGCTTGGTACATAAGGCATACAGCCAGATTTGCCTTGAATTTTGCCCTTCAAAACGGGTCAAGGCGATGCTGATACCGCCATGAGGCATCAAAACGGGTCGTTTCCGGGTGTTTTTACATGGCAAATCGGGCTGTAAGCCTTATTGGATAAGCGAGAGCAGCTATTGTATAAGGAGCACTTTTCTCGCTGTAATGCATTTGAGCCGTCACGCCAACGGCAACGGCACCAGAAAGCGTGTTCCGTCGGGCAGCCCGCGCCAGTCCAGCGATTATCCTGGGTTGAGCACGCGCGCCGTGCGTAGCCGGGCGGCCTCTAGCGCTGCATCCGCTCGGGTGCGCAAGAGGATGAAGTGCAGGCTGTTGCCATCGCGGCGCAGTGTCAATTGGGCTTCATTCCAGTGCGATGGTAGGCAAGGCGTTAAGCACAACGTCGTGGCTTGCTGCTGCAAACCAAAAATGGACTCGATGACGGCGCGCTGCATCAAGCCGGCTGCACCGGTGTACCAGCTCCATCCGCCCTGCCCCTGATAAGGCGCTGCGCCATAGACATCGGCCGCCATGACATAGGGCTCCAGCGCGTAGGTGGTACCGACCAAGCCTGGGCAATCAGGTCGATGCGGCACTCGGCGTTGGCGCTGGCACCAAGCTTCTCGCCATCGTCAAAATAGGCACGGCAAAACCACAGACCATCCCAGCCGCTGCTCAGCAGCGCGGCCTTGCAAAGCGCAGCCGCAGCCTCCCAACGCAGCGCACGTTCCACTTCTCCACGCTGACGTGCCAGCGGCGCCATGTTTGCCACGATGTGACACAAAAACCAGCCCAGCCAGACGGATTCGCCCCGGCCTTCGCGCCCGACGGTGTTCATGCCGTCGTTCCAGTCGCCACTCCCCATCAGCGGTAAACCGTGCGCACCGACGCGCAAGCTGGCATCGATGGTGCGCGCAGCGTGTTCCCACAGGCTGGCCTGCTCGCTGCTGACGCCGGGTGTGAAGTAGGCGTCTTCCGCTTCCTGCGCAATAGCCGGACCTTCGAGAAACGGCAGGGACAGTTCCAGTACTTCGGAGTCGCCAGTGGCACGCAGGTAGTGCGCCAGCGCGTGCGGCAGCCACAGTAAGTCGTCGCTGAAGTGGGTGCGCACCCCGGCTCCGGTGGGTGCATGCCACCAGTGCTGCACGTCGCCTTCGGGGAACTGGCGCGCGGCACAGGTCACGATCTGCGCACGCAGCATGGCTGGTGCGCTCCAGACCAGCGCCATGGCATCTTGCAATTGGTCGCGAAAGCCGGTGGCACCACCGGCCTGGTAAAACCCGGCCTTGGCCCACATCCGGCAGGAAATGGCCTGGTACAGGAACCAGCGGTTCACCAGCACATTCAGCAGCGGGTCCGGAGTTTGCACCGTGCAGTTGCCCAGCAAGGTGTTCCAGTAGGACGTGACATCGGCTTCACGCTTTAAGGCGTTTTGACCTGAAGCGCCCGTCAAAATTGCGGAGGCAGCTATCAATGTGGGAGCATGTCCAAGACTGAAGACGAATTCGGCGTGTGCGCCAACATCCATCTGAAAGGCGATGGCGATGGCGGCACAGGGGTCCAGCCCTTCTCCGATGCGTTCGCCCAAATTGCGGGGCACCACCAGTTGCCCCAGGGTGTTGAAGAACTCCCGGCGGTCACAGGTCCAGTCCACGTTGCCATCCACATCAGACAACGCCTGCCCCAGACTCAGGAACGCCGTGCTACCGCCAAAGCCACCGTCTTGCGCGAGCTGGGTACATAGCAAGTTTGTGCTGCGGCCTTGCATGCCGGAAATGTGCTGCATGCTCGTCAAGCAGGTGTTGCGCTCGGCCCGATGCGCCCCCATGATCCACTCCACCAGACCCAGCAGGCGCAGACGCTTCGTGCGCTCGCTTGTGTTGTGCAAGGCAATGCGCACCGACTTGATCGGTCAGCACGCAGCCAAAATCCGGATTGGCCAGGACGTTGCTCCACGGGCGCATGGGACGCACCGCTTCACTGACCCTGAATGCAAACCCGCCGGTACGCGGATCGAATGCGCCGGTCGTGGCCGTGATTGCACGCCGTCTGCTGGCGCTGGCAACCCGTACCGGGTCGTTGTTATCGCGTTCCAGTAAAGCCGCTTCATGGGAGGCAATCCACTCCTGCAAATGGTGTGTCAGCGGACGACCGTCCGCATTGATATGCACCCGTGCCAACGTGTGCAGGGTACTTATCTCCTCTTTTGTGAGTTCTTGAGCGCGCAGCAGATGCAGCGCCGTTGGCGTAGTAGATGTCACCGCATCGCCAGCCAGGCGTTCACGAATAGTGGCAATTTCCCGTTGCAGGTTCATGATGTAGGAGTCGGGCTCAAAATTAAGCACAATCATGTCGCATGCCAGGCCGGACCAGGCCCACAGGCGCAGCGCCTTGGCCAGCGAGCGCAGCAGTCCGGTACCCTGCACGATTCCCACCGAGACCAGCAGAATCGGCCGCTCACCCGAGATGCCGAAGCGCCACAGCAATCTGCGGTCACAAACCGGCAGAGGCAAAACGCTCCCGCGCCCAGAAAGTTCTTGCCGCTGCGGGCGTACCAAGCTCCACAGCAGGGCAGTGTTCATAAATTGCAGGGCAGCAAATTGTTCGGCACTGATATCGAGTGCACGTAGCCGTATTCCAGCCAAGGTGGCCGACATCAGCGACGCGCGCTGGATGTGGCTGTACTGTAGATGTTTGTCCAGCACCGCGTGCAAGGTTTCTTCGTTGGTTGCCGCTGCACTGGCAAAGGTCAGGGTCGCGCGCCCTAGCGGGGCGATACGGATACGCACCGCCAGCACGCAGGCCGGATCCAGGTGTGCAGCATCGGCTGAAAATTCGGCCAGAGTGACTTCAAACGCCGATACCAATTCCAGTTCCATGGGCACTTGCGTGCGGTTGTGCAACTCGATCTGGCGGAATTCGATGTCGTCCTCGGGGCTCACCCAGACCGTAATTTTGCTTGCCAGCCGCTCCCATTCGGTGTTGAAACATACCCGATCCGCATGAAAGCTGCTCTCATAGCTGGCATCCGGGTCCACCGCCGGGTGCTGGGTGAGAGACACCAGCGGCTTGGCATCGCCGTTTTTGTCGGCGTTCAGCCAGTCCAACAACGCGCTGGCAGACGTTACATGGAACTCACAAAAACATAGCTTCTCTCGCACAGCCCATGGGGGCTTCAGCCGGAATTGGCGTCAGACTGCATCCATAGCATGTTGCCACTCCCGCATCAGAGTGAAAGATTTTTGGGGCAAGGCACAGGGTTGCACGGTGAGGAAAACGCTGGCTTCGTTGCGCGTGCCGACTTGTTTGTTCCGCCCACTGCGGACCCGCACGGTGGGTGGTGTGGAGGCTGGGAGGTGGAAATTACCGGCTACCCGGTTATGCGCAGGCCGTGCCTGTCGTACGGGGTTAATCATTTGACCGATTTTTCCACCTCTCCGATGATAACGTTGAGATCAGCCACCATCGTAGCCAACACTGGCAACGTTACGCCGTTCAAGCCCATCGGATAGCGAAAGTAATATGGTTTGTCGTGAGCCGAATTCAGGATGTTGCACCATTGAGGCGGATTGGTTTGGATATTGAGGGCGTGGCGGACAGCCATTGACCAGAGCGCTTCAAGGTTATGGCGGAGAGATGCTTCCTTGAGTTTCTTTTCCTTCACACCGACATACGACAAATAGGACTTCAGCGCGCACTCTAGCGTTTGGGCTGTAGCGGCCTATTTGGCATATAGAAAGTGCTGCGCATTGGTTTGATCGGCTACTGCGGCGGCGGTAGGCTTGGCGTTGGGGTGTGGATTTTAGATGAAATGTGGCGCTAGCCCGCATAGAGCGTGCGTGTGCAGCTACTTAAATGATAGTAACTTGTCCCCACTCTCTCCCCAGCCCTCTCTCGTCCCGCCGGGCGAAGGTAACCGAAATTTCTGCAGAACACTCGGAGGGTAAAAAATCGGAAGGTTGGTCTACGGTTCAAGCCGCAGCCAGCATCAGATGCCCTACTTCTGCTTTAGCTGGGCGCACTTTTATTTCAATGTCATAGCCCAGCCGCGTTAGGCAGTCCATCAGTTTGCGCTCAGACAGGTTGCTGAAGTCGCCGCGCATCATGTCAGAGACTTTGGGCTGGGTGATGCCCATTCTTTTGGCGGCCTCTTGTTGAGTCAGGCCACGGATTTTCATGGCTTTCCTGATTTCGATCACCAAGCCAGTTTTGATCTTGAGTTTTTCGGCATCAGCCAAGCCAAGGTCAGCAAACACATTGCCGGAACCACGATGCACTTCAACGCCGTCAACAAGTTGTGTTTTCATTCTCGCAACTCCTTTACATACGCTTCGGCAATTTTCAGCCTGGCGTGGATGATGTCCATGTCTTCCTTCGGCGTGGCGATGCCGCGCTTGCTTTTCTTCTGGAAGCAGTGAAGGACAAACACTGCCTCAGCAAACTTGACGGTGTACACGGCGCGGTAGGTGCCACCAACATCGTCTTCCACCACCTCAAGTACCCCTGCACCACCAAAACCCTTCAGTACCTTGGCTGCGTCGTGTTTGTCCCCCGACTGCGCCAACGACAAAGCAAAGCCGAAAATTCGCCGAACATCGGCAGGCAAGGCCACCAAGTCTTTGTGGCTGCTACCGATCCATTCAAGCGGTTTTTCGTTTGTGGGCATGGCTTAAATATATATTAACTGGTATATAAAGTCAATCGACAAGACTGCACCACTTCTGGCGCAGTCGGTTACAAGTGCTTGTTACAGCCATCCCCGTCAGCAACATTCAGTCGTCCCGGGCATCAAACGCCGCATCAGGAAACAAGCCTATTTCACGCAGTGCGTTGCATGCATCGCAAGTTTCTGGGCTTTGCTCACTGTGACCAGCTCGCGGCGGGACTTGCACCCGCAGGCCACATTTGGCCGCGTGTTTAAAGTTCTGTCGTTCACAGGGGTCTTGGCGTTGGGTCAGGGGTGGCGGTACACCGGAGGCTTGGCGTTGGGGCAGGGTCTTTAGATGAAATGTGGGGCTAGCCCGCATATAACTTGCGCAAGCAGCTATCAATTACGCAGTAAATCCACAAAATCAAAGCACCAACAGAGAATGTCGCACCCTTGAAATGGTCACAGAACGTGATGCTAACGACACCACAACCAAGCGGAGCCGAAGGCATCCGCCTTGGGCGATCCGTTAGGCCTCACTGCGCCGCCCAAAGATGCCGCATTCGCTGAATTTATGCCATTTTGGCCTGTAGCGCTTGCAGGGCGTGCGGGAGTAGCTTCTGAATTTATAGCGTTGCTGTGGTTGACGCCACGAGGTCGGCCAAACAGTGGCCGGGCATTTGTACGCTGTCGATTTCCTGTTTTTGACCTTGTACTCTCGCTCGTTAAAGCGATGCCAGCACCTGCTGCAGCCCCTGGGCTGGCGGAGGATAGGAACAGTATATTACTGGGATCTGCAACTGTTATTGTCTGGACGCCGCGTAGATGGGACGATGCGGCACGGGCACCAGAACGTTTAACGAGCGCATTCGTCTGCGGTGCTGTCTCTACAAAAAACATAGCTACTCCCGCTTGTTACATAAGGCATACAGCCAGATTTGCCTTGAATTTTGCCCTTCAAAACGGGTCAAGGCGATGCTGATACCGCCATGAGGCATCAAAACAGGTCGTTTCCGGGTGTTTTTACGGCAAATCGGGCTGTAAGCCTTATTGGATAAGCGAGAGCTATTGTATAAAGAGCACTTTTCTCGCTGTAATGCATTTGAGCCGTCACGCCAACGGCAACGGCACAGAAAGCGTGTTCCGTCGGGCAGCCCGCGCCAGTCCAGCGATTATCCTGGGTTGAGCACGCGCCGTGCGTAGCCGGGCGGCCTCTGGCGCTGCATCCGCTCGGGTGCGCAAGAGGATGAAGTGCAGGCTGTTGCCATCGCGGCGCAGTGTCAATTGGGCTTCATTCCAGTGCGATGGTAGGCAAGGCGTTAAGCACAACGTCGTGGCTTGCTGCTGCAAACCAAAAATGGACTCGATGACGGCGCGCTGCATCAAGCCGGCTGCACCGGTGTACCAGCTCCATCCGCCCTGCCCCTGATAAGGCGCTGCGCCATCGACATCGGCCGCCATGACGTAGGGCTCCAGCGCGTAGGTGTACGCCCGACCAAGCCTGGGCAATCAGGTCGATGCGGCACTCGGCGTTGGCGCTGGCACCAAGCTTCTCGCCATCGTCAAAATAGGCACGGCAAAACCGCAGACCATCCCAGCCGCTGCTCAGCAGCGCGGCCTTTGAAAGCGCAGCCGCAGCCTCCCAACGCAGCGCACGTTCCACTTCTCCACGCTGACGTGCCAGCGGCGCATGTTTGCCACGATGTGACACAAAACCAGCCCAGCCAGACGGATTCGCCCCGGCCTTCGCGCCCGACGGTGTTCATGCCGTCGTTCCAGTCGCCACTCCCCATCGGCGGTAAACCGTGCGCACCGACGCGCAAGCTGGCATCGATGGTGCGCGCAGCGTGTTCCCACAGGCTGGCCTGCTCGCTGCTGACGCCGGGTGTGAAGTAGGCGTCTTCCGCTTCCTGCGCAATAGCCGGACCTTCGAGAAACGGCAGGGGACAGTTCCAGTACTTCCGGTCGCCAGTGGCACGCAGGTAGTGCGCCAGCGCGTGCGGCAGCCACAGTAAGTCGTCGCTGAAGTGGGTGCGCACCCCGGCTCCGGTGGGTGCATGCCACCAGTGCTGCACGTCGCCTTCGGGGAACTGGCGCGCGGCACAGGTCACGATCTGCGCACGCAGCATGGCTGGTGCGCTCCAGACCAGCGCCATGGCATCTTGCAATTGGTCGCGAAAGCCGGTGGCACCACCGGCCTGGTAAAACCCGGCCTTGGCCCACATCCGGCAGGAAATGGCCTGGTACAGGAACCAGCGGTTCACCAGCACATTCAGCAGCGGGTCGGGTTTTGCACCGTGCAGTTGCCCAGCAAGGTGTTCCAGTAGGACGTGACATCGGCTTCACGCTTTAAGGCGTTTTGACCTGAAGCGCCCGTCAAGATTGCGGAGGCAGCTATCAATGTGGGAGCATGTCCAAGGCTGAAGACGAATTCGGCGTGTGCGCCAACATCCATCTGAAGGCGATGGCGATGGCGGCACAGGGTCCAGCCCTTCTCCGATGCGTTCGCCCAAATTGCGGGGCACCACCAGTTGCCCCGGGTGTTGAAGAACTCCCGGCGGTCGCAGGGTCCAGTCCACGTTGCCATCCACATCAGACAACGCCTGCCCCAGACTCAGGAACGCCGTGCTACCGCCAAAACCACCGTCTTGCGCGAGCTGGGTACATAGCAAGTTTGTGCTGCGGCCTTGCATGCCGGAAATGTGCTGCATGCTCGTCAAGCAGGTGTTGCGCTCGGACCGCTGCGCCCCCATGATCCACTCAACCAGGCCCAGCAGGCGCAAGCGTTTCGTGCGCTCGCTGGTGTTGTGCAAGGCAATGCGCACTGACTTGATGGCGCTCTCTTGTCCCACACAGAAGGTGACTTCCACGCTCAGACCGCCACGGATGTGGCTGATGCGGGTGCTGCCCTGAGCATGCGTTACCTGGTACCCCGAACTGGCATCACCCCAGGCGTTTGGCGTCAAACTCCACAGCACGCCACTGCGGCTGTCCTGCAGCAGCCACCATTCGCCACTGGGATCGCTCACCGGATCATTGGACCAGGGCGTGATCTGGTGCAAGCGGCTGTTGCCAGCCCAGCTATAGCCGCCACCACTTTCGGTCAGCACGCAGCCAAAATCCGGATTGGCCAGGACATTGCTCCAGGGGCGCATGGGACGCACCGTTTCACTGACCCTGAATGCAAACCCGCCGGTACGCGGGTCGAACGCTCCGGTCGTGGCCGTGATCGCACGCCGGCTGCTGGCACTGGCAGCCCGTACCGGGTCGTTGTTATCGCGTTCCAGTAAAGCCGCCTCGTGGGAGGCAATCCACTCCTGCAAATGGTGTGTCAGCGGACGACCGTCCGCATTGATATGCACCCGTGCCAACGTGTGCAGGGTACTTATCTCCTCTTTTGTGAGTTCTTGTGCGCGCAGCAGATGCAGTGCCGTTGGCGTAGCAGATGTCACCGCATCGCCAGCCAGGCGTTCACGGATAGTGTCAATTTCCCGTTGCAGGTTCATGAGGTAGGAGTTGGGCTCAAAATTGAGCACGATCATGTCGCACGCCAGGCCGGACCAAGCCCACAGGCGCAGCGCCTTGGCCAGTGAGCGCAGCAGTCCGGTACCCTGCACGATTCCCACCGAGACCAGCAGAATCGGCCGCTCACCCGAGATGCCGAAGCGCCACAGCAGCCTGCGGTCACAAACCGGCAGAGGCAAGACGCTCCCGCGCCCAGAAAGCTCTTGCCGCTGCGGACGTACCACGCTCCACAGCAGGGCGGTGTTCATGGATTGCAGGGCAGCAAATTGTTCGGCACTGATATCGAGTGCGCGTAGCCGTATGCCGGCCAAGGTGGCCGACATCAGCGACGCGCGCTGGATGTGGCTGTACTGTAGATGTTTGTCCAGCACCGCGTGCAAGGTTTCTTCGCTGGCTGCCGCTGCACTGGCAAAGGTTAGGGTTGAGCGCCCTAGCGGGGCGATGCGGATACGCACCGCCAGCACGCAGATATGCTGCCCTGATTCGAGAACGGATTTTGAGAGTTTCCCAATGCGTGTCGCCATCGCTACGGCTGAATTCTCAACTTTGGTTCTCAAAAACGAAGGTTTGTGAGAGCCACAACCGCTTAAAAACCTTAGCGTACGATTTTTTCCGTTTCCTGAGACGACCCCACCACCACGGCATCAGCAGCAACAGCTATTGGCAGATGTCCAGAACCCCGGTCATCAACCAAGCCATTTCCAATGCGAGGCTAAGGGAGCAAGGTTTGCCCAGTGTGAAAGACCTGTGGTGCAAGGCACAAGGTGACACGGTAAAGAAAACACCCAGTTCGTCGAGCGTGCCAACTTGTTTGTTCCTCACACTGCGGACCCGCACGGTGGGTGGTGTGGAGGCTGGGAGCTCCCGGCTACCCGATTAGGCTATTGATTTGCATTAAATTCGACCCTGGCCCCTTTAATTCGCGGGTGCTTCGCAGTCCGATTTGGGCATGGTTCAAAAACCACGTTTTTTGCTGAACACTGATCCTACAAAAGTGTTCACTGGATTTGAACCATGCCGAATTCCGTTCGAATCCCAGCAGACTCTCTACTTTACGTGACATGTCAAACATATGACGCTGCCAGCGCTTGTTTTGCGCAGAAAGGTGGCGTTGAACGTTAGGCCACTGGTTACTACTCCATGCGGATCGTGACAGGACCCGCACTCCACCGTCGGTCCGTTGGCGCCGACGTACAGGCGAACTTCACCCTTGTCCATTCGATTGTTGCCGTTGTCGTCAAAAAATTTATTTCCTGCGGAAGTGGCATTTGGTGTATTCCAGTCAGTACCACTCCCGCTCGTTGACGGAAACGTGACACCTACCGGATGTTCGTCACGGAGATTCGTACCAAGCGCAGCGACAGTGAAATCAGCGGCACCCGAGCCGACAACCCCGGCGTCAGATGAATGGCAAGCAAGGCATTCCGACTGTTTTAGACCTGCGTGCACAAACGGCCCCAGCCCGCTTGGATTGCTCCATGTGCTCAGAAACCCATTATTTGGAGATGCACTATATCGACCGGCACCAGGCATGTTCATAACCGCATCTACGGCCTGCTGCCCGTCATGGCATGACAAGCACACCAAAGAGGCCGCCCCTGGCTGTGATATTGTTTGTGTCATGGTATTGGAGCTGTAAAGCGTGTAGGTTGTGTTTGGAATCGACCTATTCCAAATGGGTGCTGCAATATTCCCGTTCGAAGCATGTGGAGTGTGGCAGTAGACGCATACTTCCCCATAGTCATTTCGGTAAGGATCCATGTTAACTCCGGATGGTCCTCCAACCGCCTGCCTTTGCGTCAGGTTGTGCCGCGTATTTAGAATGCTTTTTTGGTTGGAGAATTTAGACGGTAGATCACCATCAGCCAGAATGGCCCCGCCGTGAAGCATCAGTGCCGTAAAGATACCAAAAAGCAACAAGAATTGCCATGCAGCAGGGTTTTGGAGACGAATCATGCCTTATTCTACCTGCCCCCCCATACGCATCCATTCATCGTCTGATATAGGAAAAAACACCTCAATTTTATTGAAATAGTGGTCATTGACAAACAGGCGCCCACTCTCGTCGACAGCGATGCTGGCGATCAGACCATAACGCCCTGGCCCCGGGTCGAGACTGAGGCCTCCAATCGGCATCAGCAACTGCCCCTCACTGTTGAATATCTGCACATTGTTGAATCCAGCGTCAGATACATAAATATTTCCGGCTGGATCGACAGCAACTCCTTTAGGTCGGGAAAAACTACCGGAATCAATACCGATACGACCAAACTGGAACTTAAACTTTCCGGTTTCATCGAAGGCCTGCACCCGAAAGTTCCCCGAATCGGCCACATACAGGGTGCCGTCCTCGGCTACCGCCGCCGCGAGGGGAATATTGAATTTTCCTTCGATATTGCCCCTTGCCCCAAGGCGAAACAGTTCCCTTCCATCGGCTGAAAAGGCGACGACCTTGTGATCGTTGTTCTCAATATCGCCGCGATCAACCACATAGATAGTTTTCCCGTTTGGATTAACGGCGACCGCTACCGGATTCGTAAAACCATCCTTGACATTAATGCTGCGAATAAATAAACCAATGCGATCGAACACCATGACCTTACGCAATTGCGAGTCGAGTACATAGACCAGCCCTTCGCGATCGACCGCAATGGATTGCGGCCGTTGCAATGCATTCGGTTCGCGCACCCCGAAACGAAACAATTTGCGACGCTGCATGTCGAATACGATAATCGCCTTGGCGGCAGGCTCGGCAACATAAACCAGCCCGAAACGGACCGCAATCCCAGTAGGCTTATTTAACACCGGCCTGTAACTGACTTCAGTTTGACCAGTAAACTGACGCCGAAGTGCTTGCTCCTTGTCCTCTTGAACGATGTCGGCGGCTGAGCGCAGGGTACCTGAGAACCTAAACCGTGGCCGATCAGGCAATGCAGGCCAGAGTATTTGGTTAGTCTTCTGCCTCTCCTGTGTCTTTTGCGGCTTGACACCAACACAGCCAACAAGCGAGCCAACAGCGGCTACGAAGATCAACATCTTCCAGATTTTGCGCACTAGGTTTTTCCGGTACTGACAAATCCACCACTTGACTGTCCGCCGCGCACAAGCCGGACCGCGTAGTTGCCGTTCCGGCTACCGCTGGCGCCACCACTGCTGAAATGGACGGACCACGCATTGTGCGAATTGTAGGCATAGGGAGAACTCGACCAAAAGTCCGCACCGGGCGTGTTGGGGAAAATCGTGTCGTTGATGGCGGGGTCGATGCGGCACTCTTCCACTAGGCTGCTTAATTCTTTGTAATCTGGTAAACGCCAGTCGGATTTGCCCGCAAAGCTGCTGGTACTGGCCAGTGTGAGCGCCTGCGCCCAAGTGTGGTTGCTGGCGCTGCCGGTACAGGTGCCACGGCTCCTCCATGTTTGCCCTTCGGCGCAGCGCTTCCAGATCAGTCCCGTAGGCGTGTGGGTCACGGTGCCATCGCCATTGTCCGTGTATGCAGAGTCCGGGTTGCTCGCGGGCGGCATGTAGATGATACAGGTCACGGCTTGCGCCAGCGAGGTAATGAGGCTCAAAGCTAGCGTCCATAAAAACAGGATGAGACGGTGGTTCATGATGATTTCCTGGAGTAAATATCAATCTGATAAGGTTTCTGTGGGAGCGCCGGAAGGCACGATTGCAAACGAGGGCTTTGCCTGGCGGGCGCTGGCATGGCAAAAAGCAAAATCACTGTCCGCCGCGCACAAGCCGGACCGCGTAGCCGTAGCTCCGGTAGCGGTCATAGTAGGCGTAGCCATTGGAAAAATGGACGAACCACGCGAAGCTAGAATAGCCGGCATAGGGAGAACCAGACCAGAAATCCGAACTGGGTGTATTGGGGAAGTAGTCAGGGTCAATGGCTGGATTCACACGCCCCAGATCAAGAATGCTTGTCAGTTCCTTACGGAATGGCATGCGCCAGTCGGTAGCGCCACACAGTCCGGCGACATTGACATCTTGCACAAATTTTTCGGTGTCACAGCGACCGCTGGTAAAGCAAGTTCCGCCAGAAGCTGTGCCAGCCCTGCCGCCGTTGATGGACGAATTGCTGTTGTACCAAGTGTAGGTGTGGCTCTGGCTGCGCAAACCGAAGGTGGTTTTGACTTCCCAGATCAGACCCGTTACGTTGTCGCGCGTGCAAGCCCAGTCGGCGGAACCACTACCCAGAGTAGCGTTTGCGGACAAATCGCTGCCGTTGTTGGCAATCTTGGTGAAGTCAAAACCCTTGCCGCCGCCGCCAGATTTGGAAAGCGTGCCAGTCGCCGCCTGTGCGTCGCGCCCGTAACGCGCATCCTGGCGCGGGAAGCTGCCACCATCGATGGCCACTGTGGCGCAATCGGTGGTGTTGGTGCTGGCATCGCCACAGAAGTCAATGCCGGTATCGTTCAGACCCGCAGCCAAGGCGGAACCTGCTTGCAGCGCGGCGGCAAGCAGCGTGCGGGATAAAAGGGCATGGTTCAAATCCAGTGAACACTTTTGTGGGATACAGTGTTTAGTAAAAGATGCGGTTTTTGAACCATGCCGGAAAACGGTAGCGTTTTCCGGTACAGCTGGTTTCTGAAACATTCTGATGTTCATATGGACTTTCTCTCAGAAGTCTATTTGGGTTTTGTCATGCCGTACGCGCACGAAAACTATTAGTAAGGTACCTCCATTTTTCAAAAAGCGGATAGGAAATCCAACCGCACGACCCCAAGTATCGCATCCTGATCCATCCTCAAAATTCCCATTTTGGCACATTGCGATCCTCGGTTTGGCAATCGAAACGGCCTGTTTTTTCGCTCGTGTGCCATTTTGGGTTGTCTTGGTGTGTCTCCGGTACGACTCTACCCGACAGCGGGTCTGACTCGCTGGTTTTGCTCTCACCAATGGATGCGCTGATCGGCACAATCGTCCGGTTCTGGCTGCGCTGTTTGATCCCAATCAGGCAGTGCATCCAGCACCTCATCAGTCGGCGCATCACAGTTATCCCACAGTGGTGGCCCGCGTGGCGATCAAAACCGCCCACAGGTAATGTGCCGGTGAGCGCTTGGGTGGCGGCACTGGCTCGCACGGGGTTGGAGCACCATTGCCTTGCGGCTCCACTTCAGCTGGCGACGGCTCTTCAGTTGCGCCCCCTTCCGTGTCGAGTTGCCCGGTCTGCACTGGTGCGGCCAGTGCGGTCACTGCACAGCGCAGAGGTGAGTTCGGTGCCAGCACGCCGAAATAGCGATGCCGGTGCGTGCGCGGTGGAGGTATCAGAGCCGCGATGCGATCAATCAACTCCAGCGGTGTGAGCACCAGTTCATCCACTTTACTGCCTCGCTTGTCTGGACGCCGCGTAGATGGGACGATGCGGCACGGGCACCAGAACGTTTAACGAGCGCATTCGTCTGCGGCGCTGTCTCTACAAAACATAGCTACTCCCGCTTGGTACATAAGGCATACAGCCAGATTTGCCTTGAATTTTTCCCTTCAAAACGGGTCAAGGTGATGCTGATACCGCCATGAGGCATCAAAACGGGCCGTTTCCAGGTGTTTTTACATGGCAAATCGGGCTGTAAGCCCCATGGGATATGCGAGAGCAGCTATTGTATAAGGAGCACTTTTCTCGCTGTAATGCATTTGAGCCGTCACGCCAACGGCAACGGCACCAGAAAGCGTATTCCATCGGGTAGTCCGTGCCAGTCCAGCGACTCCCCTGGGTTGAGTATGCGGGCTGTGCGTAGCCGGGCTGCCTCTAGCGCTGCATCCGCTCGGGTGCGCAAGAGGATGAAGTGCAGGCTGTTGCCATCGCGGCGCAGCGTCAATTGGGCTTCATTCCAGTGCGATGGCAGGCAAGGCGTCAGGCACAGCGTCGTGGCTTGTTGCTGTAAACCAAAAATGGACTCGATGACGGCGCGCTGCATCAAGCCGGCCGCACCGGTGTACCAACTCCATCCGCCCTGACCCTGATAAGGCGCTGCGCCATAGACATCAGCCGCCATGACATACGGCTCCAGCGCATAGGCGGAACCGTATGCGGCATTGACGCTGCGGTGTGCCGGGCTCAGGTAGGTGAAATAGCGGTAGGCCAGATCGCAGCGCAGTTCGCCACTGGCGCTCATGGGTGCGCCACTGTTGTGCAGACGTGCCTGGGCCATCAGCGCCCAAACGCCCGCATGGGCATACTGCCCGCCGTTTTCACGCACGCCGGGGGGATAGGCCTGGATGTAACCGGGACTGGGCTGGCTGTGTTGCAGCGGCGGGGTCAGCAGTTTGACCAGACCCGTCTGGGTATCGACGAGTTGCGCGTCGGCGGCGTCCATCGCCATGGCCTGCATCGGAGCCGAGGCAACGCCCGACAAGACCGACCAGGCCTGGGCAATCAGGTCGATGCGACACTCGGCATTGGCGCTGGCACCAAGCTTCTCGCCATCGTCAAAATAGGCACGACAAAACCACAGACCATCCCAGCCACTGCTCAGCAGTGCGGCCTTGCAAAGCGCAGCAGCAGCCTCCCAACGCAGCGCACGTTCCACTTCTCCACGCTGACGCGCCAGCGGAGCCATGTTTGCCACGATGTGACACAAAAACCAGCCCAGCCAGACGGATTCGCCCCGGCCTTCGCGCCCGACGGTGTTCATGCCGTCGTTCCAGTCGCCACTACCCATCAGCGGTAAACCATGCGCACCGACGCGCAAGCTGGCGTCGATGGTGCGCGCAGCGTGTTCCCAAAGGCTTGCGTGCTCGGTGCTAACGCCGGGTGTGAAGTAGGCGTCTTCCGCTTCCTGCGCTATAGCCGGACCTTCGAGAAACGGCAGGGACAACTCTAGTACTTCGGCGTCGCCGGTGGCGCGCAGGTAGTGCGTCAGCGCGTGCGGCAGCCACAGCAAGTCGTCGCTGAAGTGGGTGCGCACCCCCGCTCCGGTGGGTGCATGCCACCAGTGCTGCACGTCGCCTTCGGGAAACTGGCGCGCGGCACAGGCCACGATCTGCGCACGCAGCAGGGCCGGTGCGCTCCAGACCAGCGCCATGGAATCTTGCAATTGGTCGCGAAAGCCGGTGGCACCACCGGCCTGGTAAAACCCGGCCTTGGCCCACAGCCGGCAGGAAACGGCCTGGTACAGGAACCAGCGGTTCACCAGCACGTTCAGCAGTGGGTCCGGGGTCTGTACCGTGCAGTTGCCCAGCAAGGTGTTCCAATAGGACGCGACTTCGGCTTCACGATTTAAGGCATTTTGGCCTGAAGCGCCCGTCAACATAGCGGATGCAGCTATTAATGTAGGAGCATGTCCAAGACTGAAGACGAATTCGGCGTGTGCGCCAGCATCCATCAAAAAGGCGATAGCGATGGCGGCACAGGGGTCCAGCCCTTCTCCGATGCGTTCGCCCAAATTGCGGGGCACCACCAGTTGACCCAGGGTGTTGAAGAACTCCCGGCGGTCACAGGTCCAGTCCACGTTTCCATCCACATTAGACAACGCCTGCCCCAGACTCAGGAACGCCGTGCTGCCGCCAAAGCCACCGTCTTGCGCGAGCTGGGTACATAGCAAGCTCGTGCTGCGGCCTTGCATGCCAGAAATGTGCTGCATGCTCGTCAAACAGGTGTTGCGCTCGGCCCGATGCGCCCCCATGATCCACTCCACCAGGCCCAAGAGGCGCAAGCGTTTTGTGCGCTCGCCTGTGTTGTGCAAGGCAATGCGCACCGACTTGATGGCGCTCTCCTGTCCCACACAGAAGGTGACTGCCACGCTCAGGCCGCCACGGATGTGGCTGATTCGGGTGCTGCCCGGAGCGTGTGTTACCTGGTACTCGGAACGGGCATCACCCCAGGCGTTCGGTGTCAGACTCCACAGCGCGCCACTGCGGCTGTCTTGCAGCAGCCACCATTCTCCGCTGGGGTCGCTCACCGGATCATTGGACCAGGCCGTAATCTGGTGCAAGCGGCTGTTGCCTGCCCAGTTATAGCCGCCGCCACTTTCGGTCAGAACGCAGCCAAAATCCGGATTGGCCAGGACGTTGCTCCACGGGCGCATGGGACGCACCGTTTCACTGACCCTGAACGAAAACCCGCCGGTACGCGGGTCGAAAGAACCCGTCGTGGCCGTGATGGCACGCCGGCTGCTGGCACTGGCAACCCGTACCGGGTCGTTGTTATCACGTTCCAGTAAAGCCGCTTCATGGGAGGCGATCCACTCCTGCAAATGGTGCGTCAGCGGACGACCATCCGCATTGATATGCACCCGTGCCAACGTGTGCAGGGTACTTACCTCATCCTTTGTGAGTTCTTGCGCGCGCAGCAGATGCAGCGCCGTTGGCGTAGCAGATGTCACCGCATCGCCAGCCAGGCGTTCACGGATAGTGTCAATTTCCCGTTGCAGGTTCATGAGGTAGGAGTTGGGCTCAAAATTAAGCACAATCATGTCGCATGCCAGGCCGGACCAGGCCCACAGGCGCAGCGCCTTGGCCAGCGAGCGCAGCAGTCCGGTACCCTGCACCACCCCCACCGAGACCAGCAGAATCGGCCGCTCACCCGAGATGCCGAAGCGCCACAGCAGCCTGCGGTCACAAACCGGCAGAGGCAAAACGCTCCCGCGCCCAGAAAGCTCTTGCCGCTGCGGACGTACCACGCTCCACAGCAGGGCAGTGTTCATAACTTGCAGGGCAGCAAATTGTTCGGCACTGATATCGAGTGCACGCAGCCGTATTCCGGCCAAGGTGGCCGACATCAGCGACGCGCGCTGGATGTGGCTGTACTGTAGATGTTTGTCCAGCACCGCGTGCAAGGTTTCTTCGTTGGTTGCCGCTGCACTGGCAAAGGTCAGGGTCGCGCGCCCTAGCGGGGCGATGCGGATACGCGCCCTCGCTCATGTTGGCTGGCTCGGCCTGCACGACGACTTGCTTGGCCGGTTGTGCCAGCGCCGTCACCGCAGCCCTGAGCGGCCAGTATCGGTGCCAGCACACCAAAATAGCGGTGCCTGTGCGTTCGCGGCGGTGGCTACCCAAGGCCGCAACGCGATCAGCACTGAGCAAACTTCCGCACTAGAAAACCTCAAGGCGAGCCATTGCAAGCATGAATAGCTGTGCTCTCACGCTTTTTCCGTTTTCCTTCCCCGATACCAACTGGCAAATGTCTGCATGAGAAATATCATCAGCTTTAGCAGTGTCATATACACCCGCCGCTCGCCTAACGGGAAGTGTTTTTGAGAACACGCTTCTGACTTCCGAAACATAAAGCGTTGTGAAACCGATGGCTTTTCGAGGTCCAGTCGACGGCGGGTTTTGATTGACTAACGAAACGCGAGCTTCAGCTATTTCCCTAATTTTTTCTCGCGTGATATATCCCATGCGATGACAAGAAGCCCCCTTGCTAGAGGCATCGTCAAAAAGAGTCGGTGCAATATTGCCGGTCACATTGTCGTAGTGAGTAGGATCCATTACCTGCCTGGCAAGAATTTCAACATCTTGTGCCGGTAAAAGAGAGTGCTCTGACGCACTTTCTTTTTCCCATGCGACTTGAATGTCCTCGGGACTCTGCTGAAGTTTCTTGCAGTATTGCGCGTCACCCGCAATGGATTCGAAAAACTTGCGGCAATTCATTTGACAAATAATTACGCCGCAATTTGCACTATATCCAATGGCCCGATCACACTCCAGAACCAATCGCTACCCAGACTATCTAAACTAATGTTATCTTGAAAATCTTCCTTGCCGGCACGTGTTCGTGAAAAGAAACTTACATTGCCATCCAACTCGAAACTGACTTCAGCGTACCCATCAGAAAGAACCCAATAAAGTCCAATCTCGCCATTAGCCGACAACATTGGCCTAGGAAAGGGAAGCCTAGCTGGAATTAGCTCAACAAACGAATTTGCCGCATCTATCGCTAAGGATGTCGGCGCAAGAGTTTCTGAGCCATTCCATCCGTCTTTATATCGAACATAAGCGGAGACCTCGCGTTTTAAAAGCTCCCGAGAATTTACCGCAATACCAGTATTAAATTTGTCGAACTTAATTATTCCAAGCGTATTTGGATATGCAATATCACCAGAAATAGTTGGCAAAATGTACTCAGTTCCATTATCAACACAATGCTGATTTTTTGAAACCGGCTTAGCATAATCCATTTCCTGTCGCTTTGTTGCTGGAGCAGCGGCAAGCATTACGCCAGCGATAATGAATGCTGATAATGGTTCCATTATTGTCCCCGCTGTCCATTAAGGTTAACTTTCAGCTGCACATCATCCGTCAATAAATTTTTTAATATTTCCTTATTCTTCTCGTGCAATAAATTTAACACGGAGAAGATTTTCTCACGACTAGCATCTAAAATTTTATACACTGGATTAGGAAAAGTAGCTTTGTGAGACGTCAATATTTGAAGCTGATGCGTGCCAGCTACGATATTCCTGCTAACGTTTATATTATCTAGTTGTTGAAATTTTATTGGATCTTCTTGCTCTACCAAAAACCCGTGATGTGAATGCCAAAGCAAAGCTTTAGGTTCGAATACATTGGAAACCAAGTAACGCGAACCAATTGTAAAAACCTTACTCAAATCAAGATCAGCTGGGTCCGATCGCCAAATAAAAGTATCGGTAATTTGCAAACTAATGCCCGACACTCCTTTTTGTGCATTAATGCTTTTAAGGAGCGTTGTCAAGTAATGACTTATGTCAAAACTAAACTTTTCCCAGCGGGTGTAATCATTGATTACTATAAGTATGTTTTCTCTAGAAACAACAATTACCCTGAGCGGCTGGGCCTGCAACTGTCCTTGCTCGGAACCTAGGCGCTCCAAAATAAACCCACCTGGGTCCATCGAAGCTGAAGGATGCTGCTCCGGCCCCATTTGGAAGCTGACTGTGGTTCGATGTTGATCCGTTAGCTTAGGAAATTCGTTTTTCAGCCCTTTTGCAGCTAATCGCAAGCGACCGATTTCTCCCACATCTAATTCAGTAGAGAATTCCAATGCAAAAACGGCTGACTGAATAGCGTGTTGTCCAGCAAACGGCAGCAAAAGGTCAATGTCCATTGGTTCAGTTTAACATTCTGTTCACATCAGAGGATAGGAAATCCAACCGCACGACCCCAAGTATCGCATCCTGACCCGTCCTCAAAATTCCCATTTTGGCACATTGCGATCCTCGGTTTGGCAATCGAAACGGCCTGTTTTTTTCGCTCGTGTGCCATTTTGGGTTGTCTTGGTGTGTCTCCGGTACGACTCTACCCGACAGCGGGTCTGACTCGCTGGTTTTGCTCTCACCAATGGATGCGCTGATCGGCACAATCGTCCGGTTCTGGCTGCGCTGTTTGATCCCAATCAGGCAGTGCATCCAGTACCTCATCAGGCGCATCACAGTTATCCCACAGTGGTGGCCCGCGCGGCGGGGTGATGCGTGGAGGTTGAGAGTCCACGCCGATGTGTTCCATGATTTTGCGTGCCTCTGCCGTGTTGGTGATGAAGGCGATCAGGCGCATTTGACCACCACATATCGGACACAGCAGCGGGAAAACTTCGTAGATGCGCGCGATCAAAACCGCCCACAGATAATGTGCCGGTGAGCGCTTGGGTGGCGGCACTGGCTCGCACGGGGTTGGAGCACCATTGCCTTGCGGCTCAACTTCAGCTGGCGACGGCTCTTCAGTTGCGTCCTCTCGCGCGCCGAGCTGCCCGGTCTGCACGGGTGCGGCCAGTGCTGTCACTGCACAGCGCAGAGGTGAGTTCGGTGCCAGCACGCCGAAATAGCGATGCCGGTGAGTGCGCGGTGGAGGTATCAGAGCCGCGATGCGATCAATCAACTCCAGCGGTGTGAGCACCAGTTCATCCACTTTACTGCCTCTATTGTCTGGACGCCGCGTAGATGGGACGATGCGGCGCTGTATCTACAAAAAACATAGCTACTCCCGCTTGGTACATAAGGCATACAGCCAGATTTGCCTTGAATTTTGCCCTTCAAAACGGGTCAAGGCGATGCTGATACCGCCATGAGGCATCAAAACGGGCCGTTGTCGGGTATTTTTGCATGGCAAATCGGGCTGTAAGCCTTATTGTATAAGCGAGAGCAGCTATTGTATAAGGAGCGCTTTTCTCGCTGTAATGCATTTGAGCCGTCACGCCAACGCCAACGGCACCAGAAAGCGTATTCCGTCGGGCAGTCCGCGCCAGTCCAGCGACTCCCCTGGGTTGAGCACGCGCGCCGTGCGTAGCCGGGCAGCCTCTAGCGCTGCATCCGCTCGGGTGCGCAAGAGGATGAAGTGCAGGCTGTTGCCATCGCGGCGCAGCGTCAATTGGGCTTCATTCCAGTGCGATGGCAGGCAAGGCGTCAGGCACAACATCGTGGCTTGTTGCTGCAAACCAAAAATGGACTCAATGACGGCGCGCTGCATCAAGCCAGCCGCACCGGTGTACCAGCTCCAGCCGCCCTGACCCTGATAAGGCGCTGCGCCATAGACATCGGCCGCCATGACATAAGGCTCCAGCGCGTAGGTTGTTCCATACTCGGCATTGACGCTGCGGTGTGCCGGGCTCAGGTAGGTGAAATAGCGGTAGGCCAGATCGCAGCGCAGTTCGCCACTGGCGCTCATGGGTGCGCCACTGTTGTGCAGACGTGCCTGGGCCATCAGTGCCCAGACGCCCGCATGGGCATATTGCCCGCCGTTCTCACGCACGCCGGGGGGATAGGCCTGGATGTAACCGGGACTGGGCTGGCTGTGTTGCAGCGGCGGGGTCAAGAGCTTGACCAGCCCCGTCTGGGTGTCCACGAGTTGCGCGTCGGCAGCGTCCATCGCCATTGCCTGCATCGGAGCGGAGGCAACGCCCGACAGCACCGACCAGGCCTGGGCAATCAGGTCAATGCGACACTCGGCATTGGCGCTGGCACCAAGTTTCTCGCCATCGTCAAAATAGGCACGGCAAAACCACAGACCATCCCAGCCGCTGCTCAGCAGTGCGGCCTTGCAAAGCGCAGCCGCAGCCTCCCAACGCAGCGCACGTTCCACTTCACCACGCTGACGTGCCAGCGGAGCCATGTTTGCCACGATGTGACACAAGAACCAGCCCAGCCAGACGGATTCGCCCCGGCCTTCGCGCCCGACGGTGTTCATGCCGTCGTTCCAGTCGCCGCTACCCATCAGCGGTAAACCATGCGCACCGACGCGCAAGCTGGCGTCGATGGTGCGCGCAGCATGTTCCCACAGGCTGGCTTGCTCGGTGCTGATGCCGGGTGTGAAGTAGGCGTCTTCCGCTTCCTGCGCAATAGCCGGACCTTCGAGAAACGGCAGGGACAGCTCCAGTACGGCGGCGTCGCCCGTGGCGCGCAGGTAGTGCGTCAGCGCGTGCGGCAGCCACAGCAAGTCGTCGCTGAAGCGGGTGCGCACCCCCGCTCCGCTGGGAGCATGCCACCAGTGCTGCACGTCGCCTTCGGGGAACTGGCGCGCGGCACAGGTCACGATCTGCGCACGCAGCATGGCTGGTGCGCTCCAGACCAGCGCCATGGCATCTTGCAATTGGTCGCGAAAGCCGGTGGCGCCACCAGCTTGGTAAAACCCGGCTTTGGCCCACAGTCGGCAGGAAATGGCCTGGTACAGGAACCAGCGGTTCACCAGCACGTTCAGCAGCGGGTCCGGGGTCTGTACCGTGCAGTTGCCCAGCAAGGTATTCCAGTAGGACGTGACATCGGCTTCACGCTTTAAGGCATTTTGACCTGGATCGCCCACCAGCATTGCGGATGCAGCTATCAATGTGGGAGCATGCCCGATGCTGAAGACGTATTCGGCGTGTGCGCCAGTATCCATCTGAAAGGCGATGGCGATGGCGGCACAGGGGTCCAGCCCTTCTCCGATGCGTTCGCCCAAATTGCGGGGCACCACCAGTTGCCCCAGGGTGTTGAAGAACTCCCGGCGGTCACAGGTCCAGTCCACGTTGCCATCTACGTCAGACAGCGCTTGCCCCAGACTCAGGAACGCCGTGCTACCGCCAAAGCCACCGTCTTGCGCGAGCTGGGTGCATAGCAAGCTCGTGCTGCGGCCTTGTATGCCGGAAATGTGCTGCATGCTCGTCAAGCAGGTGTTGCGCTCGGACCGCTGCGCCCCCATGATCCACTCAACCAGTCCCAGCAGGCGCAAGCGTTTTGTGCGCTCGCTGGTGTTGTGCAAGGCAATGCGCACCGACTTGATGGCGCTCTCTTGTCCCACACAGAAGGTGACTTCCACGCTCAGGCCGCCACGGATGTGGCTGATGCGGGTGCTGCCCTGAGCGTGTGTTACCTGGTACCCCGAACGGGCATCACCCCAGGCGTTTGGCGTCAGACTCCACAGCGTGCCACTGCGGCTGTCCTGCAGCAGCCACCATTCGCCGCTGGGGTCGCTCACCGGATCATTGGACCAGGGCGTGATCTGGTGCAAGCGGCTGTTGCCAGCCCAGTTATAGCCGCCACCACTTTCGGTCAGCACGCAGCCAAAATCCGGATTGGCCAGTACATTGCTCCAGGGGCGCATGGGACGTACCGCTTCACTGACCCTGAACGAAAATCCGCCGGTACGCGGGTCGAACGCTCCGGTCGTGGCCGTGATCGCACGCCGGCTGCTGGCACTGGCAACCCGTACCGGGTCGTTGTTATCACGTTCCAGTAAAGCAGCCTCGTGGGAGGCAATCCACTCCTGCAAATGGTGCGTCAGCGGACGACCATCCGCATTGATATGAAACGTCACGTCGCTGCGTGGCAGCTAACGCTATAAATTCAGAAGCTGCTCCCGCACGCCCTACGAGCGCTACAGCACAAAATGGCATAAATTCAGCCGACTATGCCAGCATGGCTCTCACCGAAAACCTGACGATGGAACCGGCAGCCAGCGCGCTGCATTGGGTAAATATGGCTGAAACGCTTATGGAATGTGCGGGGGCAGCTATTAAATCGGGAGTTCCATCGGCGCTCCATGCGTTGGATGAATGCACATCTGGGCGTTGCGTCCTTGTCAACGAACAAAAAAATCTCACCCCATCCAGGCATACCCTTTTGGTACGCAGGTTATAGTGTTTGTATCGTAGAACCTCCCGAAGCTGATCCTGCAAACGGGGCGACTAGGGAATATAGGAGACGGGTTTGGCGGACATCACGAGTACTGCAATTGCATACAGCACATGCAATTCGAATGTAGACTGTAAGCGGCGAAGCGCCGCTTTGCGCTATTTTGATCGAACCCGCCTGTCCCAGTTTATTTTGTCGTCTAACCTGGGAATGCCAGGATAGGCGCTCGGCTACATTACGTTAAGTGTCATTGTTCAGGGGACTGCAATGTCCGAACACAACTTTGAAAATCTAAAGGCTCACATTCTTCCGCTGTCAAATGCCACCGAGTGGAGTGACGCGAAAAATGAGTGGCGGCTAGTTGGCATTGAAGTGCAAGAGGATTGGGACAATTGCCCCTGTGGCAAAGAAATCAAGGAACTCTGTTACATTCAAAATCAATTGAATGGAAACAAAACATACGTTGGCAATGTCTGCGTCAATAAATTTATTGGTATTGACACCGGCAATCTCTTTGCTGGTCTTCGTCGAATCATTGACGACCAAGATGCCAATGCAAACGAAGATCTGATAATTCATGCTTACAAGTTTGGTTATATCTTTGAAAATGAATACAAATTCTTAATGCAAACTAGACTAAAAAGAATCTTGTCAGCTAAACAGATGGAATGGAAACGAAAGATCAACCATCGAATAATCAACCAAACAGTGGTGCGCAAAAAATGACACTTAACATGGCGGTCGAGAGGGACGCCAAAAATGCTGCGCATTTTCGTCGCCCCTCACCTCTACGTTAGACACCAACACGAGCACATCACATGCGAGAGTTCTCTATAGATCTTGCCGCCGAGCAAATTAGCGACCAGCGAACCAAAGATTACTTCCAAGAAGTACTTGGCTCATTTATCAACGGAAACTACAGATCAGCAGTTGTCATGCTGTGGTCTGTAGTGGTTGCGGACTTTGTTTATAAGTTGCAGGCATTGCGCGATCTTTATCAAGATGCAACGGCAATTTCTATCCTTGACGCAATTGAAGCAAAGCAAGTAGCGAATCCAACCAGCCCCGAGTGGGAGCCTTTTCTACTAGAGGAGATAAATAGTCGAACTCACTTACTGGAAGCTGCCGATTACCAACACCTAGTCAATCTGCAAAAACTACGTCATCTCTCGGCGCATCCAGTATTGAGCGGAAGTCATCTTTTGTTTGCCCCAAACAAAGAGACCACCCGCTCATTGATTCGAAACGCCCTTGAAGCGGTCTTGCTTAAACCCCCAATCTTCTCGAAGAAAATTGTTGGAGAGTTCGTTTCCGACATTGCGGCGAAGAAGGAATTGCTCCCCGATCAGAAGGCACTAAAGCAATACTTGAATGCAAAGTATTTTGGCAACCTTCATGCGTCGGTCGAGCAGGAATTGCTCAAAGCGCTATGGAAGTTTTGTTTTCGCGTCTCAAATCCAGACGCCGACGCTAATCGCAGCATAAATACGCGGGCGCTTTATTTGCTGTATGAACGTCACCCCACAGAATTACGACAGTTCATTGTTCAAAATGCCGTCTACTTCAGCGAGGTAGCTCCTAACGGAGCACCATTGACAGCACTCATTGAATTTCTTTCTGATTGCCCAGCACTCTTTGGTGCGCTTACCGACGCCGCACGTGTGCCATTGACAACCTTTGCCAATACACATGTAAATCTACTCGCACCGTCGTCATTCATAAGCCCAAGCTTTTCCGATCATATCGCCACGGTATCGTCTCTACCCTATGCGCAACTGCGGGAGTTAAGCGACGAAAATTGGAAAAAGCTGATTGCGAAAGGTGCTGAGACTGGGCAAGTACAGCAGGTGTATGGGCTGGGCACAAAGATATATTGCGGCAGTCTTGCGTTCGGCTCTGCAGACTCCCACTTCGCTCGATTCATAAGCCCACATATCGCTGAGTTCGATAGTGAGCGACTGAATCAGATTCTTGTCGGAATCGAAGGAAACAATCAGACCTATTGGCGAGGGCGAGCTAGGATAGACCACCCAAGAATTGCTGAAAGAGTTGCCGTTGTTGGAAATATTGACTTAGCTGCGTATCCTCATTTCACAGGATCGCTGCCGACAACCGAGTAGCTGATGTCCAACCTCTCATTCCACCAGACCTGCGCGAAAAGCCGCGCAGGCCGATGAATTCAGACGTTAAGCGTCGTAGGAAACATGCCCACGCACACCACTCTGCTCTGGGAAGAGCCCAGCACTTGGGCGAAGGCCCTAGAAGATCTCGCGCCGGAAATTTGTAACGCGACCTCAGTTCGCAAGTTGGAGAAGGCAAAGCCGGACTTTCTACCTTCCGACGATCTTTCTTGGGCACAGGATCTGCTGCCAGCAAGACTGCGCGCAAAATTTGATCTCTCTGAGGAACTTCTTGAACGCCTGACGATGCACTTCACTCACTTCCGTGCCTACCACGGAGGAAGGCCGCTCGTCGTAGATTCATACCTGAGAGATGGCCTTGTGCCGCTAAATTCCTCCAAAGCCATCGAAACAGTTTACGAGAACTTTGCCGATGGAAAATATCCAGAGGTCACACGAGAAGTACTTGATCGCGCCGTTTCCTCAATGGATACAGAATACCGAGAGGCGCGAGTATTCTTCGAGGGTAGCAAGCGCCTTTTACTAGATTCCTGTGGGCACTACATGCTCTACGGAAGCGAATACATCGTCGGAGTGCTGCGATCTATACCCGGAACCCGCGATTACGCACAGGTTTTAAAACAGCGCGGGACGCCAACCGTACTGACATGCGACATACCAATGGATTGGATTCAAGACAGCACGCTGGGCGAACTCGCAGGAAGGTTGATTTCGACGTACTTCAAACTACAACTCTTCGAGCAATACAGCCATCCCCAAAGAGGTGAAGGGTTTGGGTTTGAAATATTCCGCACTCTCGCTCCCGAACTTATTATCAGTGTCGAACATCCTACGAACATTCATGACCCAATCGCGAACGATGCCTAACTGTAGCGGCTCGCGTTTGAAAACCGTCATGCTAGCAATCAGCGGTCTTTCCTGCTCAAATTAACTGCAACTGAAAGTGGGCTCGTGCTCACATTAGCTCCAACTGTGCTCGCATTAATCCCCGTTTGCTCGCGTTTCATTTCGGCGTGCCCACATTAATTGCAAATGAAAAATGGCCTGCACTGTTAATCTGGGGCATACCCCATTTGGACAAGTTCCGCCGGTTTTGGAGTGGAACCTCAGAGAGCAATGGTTTAATGCCAATTGTGTACATCCATATACATAATTGACTTACTAATCTGAATGCGCTTTTTATTGGTGTAATCTATAATAGGACTATTGTAAGTATTCGTTATTAATTCATCAGCGATATTTTGTATTTCTTTTTCGTTAGCCATAATAGCTTCTTGTTTGATTTTATGACCTTTGACGGCCATACATTTCTTCATATTTTCTCTCCAAATTTCATACTCTCCAAGCTCTGTAGTCCTAGTTCCACTTCCTCTCAATTGGCAGACCACATGATCAATTATCACAGTAGTTTGAAACAGGAGTAACCAAACCATAACGAAAACAGTAAAAACTCCACCGGCGATACGATTCCTAGTCAGCAGACCTGTCCCAATCTTCGGCCTCGCGTTGTATTGAGATGATCCTTTAGGCTGATCCGTACTGCTTGCTGTAGGAGTCGCCACATCACTATTGCAGTGTCGGCACTTTATTGCATCTATTTTTATAGACTCAGCACAAAATGGGCACTTTCTGCTTTCATTGTCGTTAATCGATGATTTGGATAGCGTCCCGACTCCAAACAACATGATTCCAGCCACGATGAGAAGTCCTGCCAGCATTAAATGGTCACGACGTTTGTCTTGTAATCCAATGTTATTGACTTCAGAGCGTGGTACTCGAAATGCAGATGCCCCACTACCATAGAAATCACCTCCGGCCAATACTGTAGTCCGGATATTAAAAGCGAACAGCCCCCACACGATTCCAAGAACTACTAGAGCGATTCCAATTTTACGCATACGAGACTTTCTGCCGATTAGGCGGAAGATGTTATAGATTCCGAAATTGATTAAGCGATACCAAAAATTCCTCCGGTTTGGGCGTACAACCTTGCGCGGGGTTCAACGTTTAAATCGATCCTGGCCGCTTCTATTCCTTATTCAGGTCTAATTTTTACAATTACAGCAGTGCCTGTTGCCACAACGAACAGCATTGATTTTCCTCCACCAGAAAACTCGCTATATTTAAGATCAACACCAATTACAGCATTCGCTCTCAATTCGCCAGCTGAGGATAGAAAATCCAACCGCACGACCCCAAGTATCGCATCCTGACCCGTCCTCAAAATTCCCATTTTGGCACATTGCAATCCTCGGTTTGGCAATCGAAACGGCCTGTTTTTTTCTCTCGTGTGCCATTTTGGGTTGTCTTGGTGTATCACCGGAACGGCCCTACCCGACAGCGGGTCTGACTCGCTGGTTTTGCTCTCACCAATGGATGCGCTGATTGGCACAATCGTCCGGTTCTGGCTGCGCTGTTTGATCCCAATCAGGCAGTGCATCCAGCATCATCAGTCGGCGCATCACGGTTATCCCACAGTGGTGGCCCGCGGGGGTGATGCGTGGAGGTTGAGAGTCCGCCGATGTGTTCCAGGATTTTGCGTGCCTCTGCCGTGTTGGAGATGAAGGCGATCAGGCGCATTTGACCACCACATATGTCTGGACGCCGCGTAGATGGGACGATGCGGCACGGGCACCAGAACGTTTAACGAACGCATTCGTCTGCGGTGCTGTCTCTACAAAAAACATAGCTACTCCCGCTTGTTACATAAGGCATACAGCCAGATTTGCCTTGAATTTTGCCCTTCAAAACGGGTCAAGGCGATGCTGATACCGCCATGAGGCATCAAAACGGGCCGTTGTCGGGTGTTTTTGCATGGCAAATCGGGCTGTAAGCCCCATGGGATAAGCGGGAACAGCTATTATATATAGGAGCACTTTTCTCGCTGTAATGCATTTGAGCCGTCACGCCAACGCCAACGCCAACGGCAACGGTACCAAAAAGCGTATTCCGTCGGGCAGTCCGCGCCAGTCCAGCGATTCTCCTGCATTGAGCACGCGCGCCGTGCGTAACCGGGCTGCCTCTTGCGCATTTTCCGCTCGGGGTGCGCAAGAGGATGAAGTGCGAAGCTGTTGCCATCGCGGCGCAGCGTCAATTGGGCTTCATTCCAGTGCGATGGCAGGCAAGGCGTCAGGCACAGCGTCGTGGCTTGTTGCTGTAAACCAAAAATGGACTCAATGACGGCGCGCTGCATCAAGCCGGCCGCACCGGTGTACCAGCTCCATCCGCCCTGGCCCAGATAAGGCTCCGCACCATAGACATCCGCCGCCATGACATACGGCTCCAGCGCGTAGGTTGCACCATACTCGGCATTGACGCTGCGGTGTGCCGGGCTCAGGTAGGTGAAATAGCGGTAGGCCAGATCACAGCGCAGCTCGCCACTGGCGCTCATGGGTGCGCCGCTGTTGTGCGAACGTGCCTGGGCCATCAGCGCCCATACGCCCGCATGGGCATATTGCCCGCCGTTCTCGCACGCCGGGGATAGGCCTGGATGTAACCGGGACTGGGCTGGCTGTGTTGCAGCGGCGGGGTTAGCAGGTTCTGACCAGACCCGTCTGGGTATCGACAGTTCGCGCGTCGGCGGCATCCGTGCCATGGCCTGCATCCGGCCGAGGCAACGCATGACGCTACGAGACCAGGCCTGGGCAATCAGGTCAATGCGACACTCGGCACTTGGCGCTGGAACCAGCTTTTCGCCATCGTCAAAATAGGCTCGCCAAAACCACAGGCCATCCCAGCCACTGCTCAGCAGAGCTGTTTTGCAAAAACGCAGCCGCAGCCTCCCAACGCAGCGCACGTTCCACTTCTCCACGCTGACGCGCAGCGGGGCCATGTTTTGCCACGATGTGACACAAAAACCAGCCCAGCCAGACGGATTCGCCACGGCCTTCGCCCGACGGCGTTCATGCCGTCGTTCAGTCGCCAGTACCCATCGGCGGTAAACCGTGCGCACCGACGCGCATACAGATGTGCGCTCACCAGCGTGTCCCTCCGATTTGCCCTTTGGTCCAAAGCTGGCCCAACCGGTATTTGGTCAACCATTCCGCGAGTTCGCCTGGAACCAACCGCACCATGCTTGTTGCCCCCTTCGTCTTGGAGCAGACGACCACTGCATCGGGCGATTCGCTCATCTCGTCCACCAGAATGTCCGAGTGGGTAGTGACAATCAGCTGCGTACGCTTTGATGCCGTTCGCAACAAGTCGGCCAATTTTGGCAAGATGTCAGGGTGCAAGCCAAGCTCCGGCTCTTCAATACAAATGAGCGGGGGTGGTTGTGGGTCGCAAAGGACAGCCAAAAGGCAAAGATAGCGTAGCGTGCCATCCGATAGGCGCGTGGCAGGAATCACAAAATCGCCTTCGGTAAAAAACACCTGTACCGTGCCGCCCTCAATAAGTACATCGAAATCGTTGATTCCCTCGTACAGGTCCGTCAGCCCCGCGAGAATTTCACGCTTTGCCACCGGAAATCTTGTCTTCAGCCGGTTAAGAAACAGCCCAAGATTGGAAAAGTCCTCTTCCAGCATATCGTTTCGCATGTCTGCCTTCTGTGGCTCGCGAAAAACAGCGTTGCGTCCGAAGGCCCACTCCCGATAGATGCGGATTTTTTCGTAATTTTTCGCCAATCATGCCAATTCAGGATAGGTTTCTGGATCACGCCGCTGTGCCAGGATGGATCGGTCTGCTTCAATCGTGTCCCTGGCCAAGGTTCTTTGTTGTTGGCTTTTTACCGTGTTGACAATCGGGTTGCCATTTCGGTAACGGTAGTAAAAATAGACATCCTGCTCATGCGAATTGCGAACCTCACTTTCTTCAATTCTTTCGTCATCCAGCACAAATGCTTGCGAAACGGGATGAAATGCAATCGCATGGCGTATGGGCCGCACACCACCTGGATTGCTCACTATCCAGTCAATTGCAGCGACGCTTCTGGAATCGCCCTTCCATATCCACTCACCCACCCCGCCACCCTTGCGGGTCACCTCCCGAAATTCCTTGGGCGCAGCACGCATCAGGCTGATGGCTTCGAGGAGGTTGGACTTCCCGCTTCCGTTTGGGCCAATGAACAGGTTGAGGCTTTGTAGTTCAATCCCGGGATTGTCTGGCCCAAAGGACAGGAAGTTTCTTGGAGCCAGATGGCGAATCAGAACGGGATGTGCGGGTGTAGACATGTTTCAAATTGTCCAAGGAGCGTCAATCTGGCGTTGGCGTACTGCATCCCCCACCCTGGCGCCATGACTGGGCGAGTTCACATACGGATCGACGGGATCGTTCATTGTGCCGCAGTTTTGTAGCGCTTGACCATGGACGCATAGTCCTTGGTCTTCTTGAAATCCACATAGGCGGCCTCGAACCTGGCAGACAGATCCGCAGCGTTATTCGCCTTCCTTGAAAAAGCGATGAAGGACTGCGATACCCAGACTGGTGGATCAAGCAGCATCAGATCGTCATTTGACTTGAGTCCGGCGAAATCATCGACATTGATGATCGCAAGCTCATAGCGCCTGGCCACCACCATGGCTGCCAAGACAGCCAGGTCCTTGACTTCGTACTTTCTGGCCTTGGCTACATCGGGGCCGTAGTTGTAGCCAATGACGGACAACAGCACCTTGTCAGCCAGGAAGTCGGACACGTTACCGTTGAAAATGATCTTGTCCTTGTTGGACTTGAGAATCATGAAGCGCATATCCACCTGGCTGAGGACATTACCGGGAAGGAATAAGCCCCACTTTTCGCGCGCAGGACTCGGTGAGATATAGCTGATGGCATCGCAGTGGCCGTTTTCAGCGCATCGTTGCGCCCGTGCCCAAGGCAACTCGTTCCACACAATCTTGTGGCCGATCCTGGCAGCCACGGCTTCAATCACCTCCACATGCAAGCCCGTCAATTGGCCGTTGACGCGCATCTCATACGGTGGATAATTTTCAATGCCACGGGCTATCCGGATTTCGTTGGCCTGTATCTGACCCAACGCCGTCAAAGCGCAGCAACACAAAAACAGGGTAGCGATCAACTTTTGCATCAGGTACCTCAGTCAGGGGGTTCAAAAGAATTTTGCCCTGAATGAAGCAAAGTATGGCACGGGTCGGGCGCGTCACAGCGCCATTTCCGCCCGGACGCTACGGTTTTCAGCAGATAGGCATGGTCAGTTCACCGGATAGCTGCGCAGTTCCCTGGGCAACTTGATGAGCCACAGGCGCATGGGGCGCTCGCCGGCGCTGCGTTTGTGAGCGTGCTGCTGTCTGACGTGCCGGGGCGCTTTTGAACGATCACCTGGTGTCATGCGGACACAGCTTGCTGAACACCGCATACCGGCGATCCACCGCAGCAGACAGGTCCATCTTCTCATTCGCTAACCACCGGGGGTCTTGTTGCCGCCAGACGAACTCCGTTTTCCCTGGTTCTGGCCGGTTACCCCATAGAACGCGCATGTTCCCAGCTGTATCGTAGGTGAGGGCCAGACTTGTACTGCCGGGAACACGGGGAGTTCATGGATTCAGCAGCAGCAAATCGAGACCATGCGACACAAAGGTTTGGAAATCCCGGTCCAGCGTTACCATGCGCAGCCCGGCGGCAATGGCAAAAGCAGCCAGGTACGCATCCATCCAGACTTTGGGCGATGCGCTGTCCAAAGCAGCCAGGGTGCGCCACAGCCCGAATATGCCCTGTGGTTCGTCGCGCCACGTTACTTGCGGCAAGGCTTGCAAAGCGTCGAGCACTGCCAGTACGCTGCGATTGGTCAGGCCTTGTGCATCGTAGGCGCGATGCAAAGAGGCAGTGGACGCCAGCCGCACAAAGCTTTGCTGGGTAGCCCGGCACCACACAACCGGTTGTGCGGCGGTGGACTGCACCAGTTCCTGCTGTGCAATCTGGTGGAAAAGGTGTTTTGGAAACACCGCTGCCAACCATACATTGGTGTCAAACAGTGATGCCTGCACGTTGCATGTCCTCGCCAGTCAGTGCCTCTTGTTCCAGTGCCAGCAATTGTTCCAGGCGCATGTGCTGCGCTGGCGCATTGTCGCCGCAGCGAAAAACTGGCAAGCCGTTCGGCCCGATGTAGACAGCAGATTCAGGTGGAATCGCTTGCGCCGGCTTGGCGCACGCCAGGCCCAGCCCTTGGCGCAAAAAATCAGCGGCCAGATCACGCAGGGTGCGCCCCTGCATCACGGCGCGCAGCTTGAGTTCACGCACCAGTTCATCGGGCAAATCGAGTGTGGTTTTCATGCTGGCAAGTTTACCAGCTAGCTGGGTTGCTGCACAGGCCACTTTGGCCACCAACGGGTCCGCACTCGTCAGATACGGCGCAGCGCTGGTCCGATCACAAGCACTGCAGATGCATTCGGACCTGGCCCCTTTGCTTTCTTTGCAAAGGCGCCATCGTCTGGATGGGTACGCCGTCATTCTTGAGTCATAACTGATGAACTGACACCTGGAGCCATAAAATAATCTCCATAAAAAACAAGAACATATCTAAAATCCAGCGATTTTGAACTTGAATCAGAACATGCGCCAGAAAATTGAAACTGCCCGCGATGTGCTGCCCGCTCTCCTGCGGCGTTATCCCGGTGTGCGCGCGGCGCAGCTGGCGGCTCTGGCGCAGGTCAGTCCGGCCACCATGGTGCGTATCCTGAAAGAAGCCGGGTCTGGTGTGATCCGTATTGGCAACACCTCGTCAACACGTTACTTTCTGCGCCGCCCTCTGCGCGGCATGGGGGATGCGATCCCTGTCTACGCGATTGACACACAGGGTGCGGCCTCGCAGGTGGGCGAACTCCATCTGACCGCACCCAGGGGAAGCCTGCTGGATGTGGCTGCCATGGGGTGGGTGGTGGACAAGGAGTTTGCCCAAGGGGTCTGGAGCGATGGTTTGCCTTATCCACTGCAGGACATGCGCCCGCAAGGTTTTCTGGGGCGCCGCTTCGCCTTGGCCCAGGCCGACAATCTGGGCGTTGCCATCAACCCCAGGGAGTGGAGTGACGACGATGTGGTCCATGTACTGATGCGCTACGGCATGGATACCTCCGGCAATCTGATTCTGGGAGACATGGCGCTGCAGCGCTGGCTGCAATCCAAAGCGGACAAAGCGCAAGCTCCGACGCTGCTGGATGACAACACCATTGCACACGGCTATGCAGAACTGGCCACACACGCCAGTTCGCGCGGTGCTGCTGGCTCCAGTGCAGCGGGAGAGTTCCCCAAATTCACGGCCATGCGCGCCCTGGACAAAGCCCAAACCGCACACGTCATCGTCAAATACACCGCAGCAAACCCGTCAGATACGGTGCAGCGCTGGTCTGATCTGCTGGTGTGCGAACATCTTGCCCTGCAAGCGCTGCGCAGCGCCGGGATACCGGGCGCGCGCAGCCGCATCCTGCAATACGACGGACGTACGTACCTTGAGGTAGAGCGCTTTGATCGGCATGGCCTGTTTGGTCGCAGCCCCTTGTGTTCCCTGGAAACGATAGAAGCAGCGCTACTGCCCGCAAGCAGCCGGGATTGGTGCGATGCGGCCATGATGCTGCAAGCGCAGGGATGGATTGAAACGCAGGCCGTGCATCAGATTCAGGTGGTATGGGCCTTTGGTCGCCTGATTGGAAATTCCGACATGCACCGTGGCAATCTGAGTTTTGTGCCAACGGTGCCGATGCAGGTTTCACCCGTCTACGACATGCTGCCCATGGCGTTCGCCCCGTTGCAAAGCGGAGAGATTCCGGGCGTCACGTTGACCCCGGAATTACCCACGCCCGCCCAAAGATCGGCCTGGAACCAAGCCAGTCACGCCGCCCAGGCGTTCTGGCAAACAGCCGCCGAGGATATGCGCATCAGCCAGAACTTCCGGGCCTTGTGTGCAGAAAACCTGAAGACCTTGAATCGCCTGATCTAATGCCGTGTCCAATGCAATTCCTTGCATGCAATGCCATTGCGTGGCGCGCAGTGGCATACTCCTGAAAAAATAGCTGCCCCCGCTTGTTCCACGGGGGCTGTAGGCTGATTTGATGCCAAATTGATGCTAAAAACGTGCCGCACAGGCTTGCGGGGATCAGCTGTAGTGCAGCTTTGGTGTTTTTCATATCACGGGTGATATGAAACTGGTTGGGGTCAGGGCAGGCACGGGGATATGCCTGCTGGCACTGCCCCAGGCGCTGCATCCCGACCCGGTTATAGAATGGCCAAGACCGTCCAACAAGTCCATACTGGAGCGCATTCGCACCTATGCTTCGGCGTAAAAGGAATCAATGATGGAAATCACTTTGAATTTGCCCGATGAATTGGCGTTGCGCGCCCAAAACGAAGGTTTGCTCAGTGCAGAGGCGATACAGCGCATGTTGGAAGACACGCTGCGCCGCGCCGCCGGCCAGCGGCTGCTGGAGATTGCCGATCACGTGCACGCCGCAGGCGTTGCGCCCATGAGCGAAGAGGAGATCGCCGCCGAGGTGCAGGCCTACCGGGCTGAGAAGCGCGCACAAGGCCTGCAATGAGGTTGGTGCTGGATACCAACGTGGTGATTTCGGCTCTGGTCTGGGGTGGTGTGCCTTACCAATTGCTGCAAGCGGCTGCGGCGGGGACGGTGGATTTGTACACCTCGCCGGTCTTACTGGATGAATTGCGTGGGGTGCTGGCACGGCCCCATTTGGCGCAGCGGCTGATGGGTCAACAGCGTAGCGTTGAACAGGCGGTGGAGTTCTATGCCAAACTTTGCCGCAGTGTCGAACCGCTGCACACGCCACGCACTGTTCCCAACGATCCCGATGACGACCATGTGGTGGCCACGGCCATTGAGGCACAAGCGCATTTGATCGTCTCGGGTGACAAGCATTTGTTGCAGCTCAAGGACAGTATCAGTATCCCGGTACTCAAGGCCCAGGATGCCCTGCTGCGCATCGGGGGCGGCGACCAAGATCGCGATCTGTCTCCTTGAACTCTCGAAATAATAGCCGTCCCCGCTTGTCCCACGGGGGCTGTAGGCTGATTTGATGCCTGATTTGAGACCAAATTGAGGCTAAAAACGTGCCACGGAGGCTTGCGGGGAGCACCTGTAGTGCGGCTTTGGTGTTTTTAATATCACGGGTGATATGAAACTGGCGTGATGAACACGGCTAGGCAGAACTTGCCACACAAGCCAGTGCACGCGGTGCCGCTGGTATTTGATTATCATCGCGGCCATTCAAGAAAATAAGTCAATTGCATGACACACTTCTCCATCCAGGTATCCGCCCTCATTCTCGGTCTGCTCGTTTTGTCCGAGGATGGGTTTTCTGCTGCAAACGAGAGCAAGAACCCCACCACCCAGCCTGCAAACGCAGCGGCAACGGCATTGCCGTCACCGTCGGCGAAGACCGAGTCTGAGGACTTTTTGCGACAAGAGCGCATCAGTTTGAAAAATATGGGGGCAGGCCGCCCCATTGCACTGCGTGGAACCGAGGGCAGTTCCAGCGTTTCCCTGGGGGTGCGGCTCGATGAGGTGCCGGTGGCTGCGCGTTTGCATCTGGTGTACACCTTGTCGCCCGCCTTGCTTCCAGCCTTGTCGCACCTGAAAATATTGCTCAACGACGAAGTATTGCAAACCGTCCTGGTGGATAAGGACAAGCTGGGTATGCAACAAGCCATTGATTTGTCTATTGATCCACGCTACTTTTCCGACTTCAACCAGCTGCGCTTCCAGCTGATTGGGCATTACACGCTGGATTGTGAAATGCCCGAGCACAGCAGTTTGTGGACCAGCATCAGCAACGAAAGTTACCTGGATCTGACGCTGCGCCAGTTGCCCCTGAAAAACGACCTGGCGCTCTTGCCGACCCCGTTTTTTGACCGCCGGGACCAGCGTCTGGTGGAGGTTCCCCTGGTTTTTGGCGCCCAGGCTTCGGTCGGGCTGCTCAAGGCGTCCGGATCGGTTGCCAGCTGGATCGGCATGCAGGCGGCCTACCGTGGTGCGCGTTTTCCGGTGCTCGAAAACCGTTTGCCGCCAGGGAACGCCATGGTGCTGGCAACCAACCAGAATCGTCCCGACTTTCTGAAAGACATGGAGCCGGTGCGCCAGCCCACGCTGAGGATGGTCACACACCCCGAACGCCCGCAGAGCAAGTTGCTGCTGATTCTGGGGCAGGACGAGGCGCAGGTGCAGCAAGCCGCCGATACGCTGGCCATCGGCCAAAACGCGCTGACGGGCCAGAGCATGACGGTGGGCGCGCTGGAGCCGGAGAAGCGCCGCGCTGCGTACGACGCGCCGCGCTGGATCACGACCCAGCGCCCGGTGCAGATCGGTGAGCTGGTTGCCGGTGCTGGCGATCTGCGGGTGCAGGGCACGGCGCTCAACGACGTGGTGCGTGTCAATACCCGCATGGCGCCAGACCTGTTCACCTGGAACGCCAAGGGCGTTCCGATGAACCTGCTGTACCGCTACACCACGACCAACCAGTCCAACCATAGCTCGCTGAACCTGTCGATCAACGACCAATTCGTCAAGTCCTATCCGCTATTGGCCAGCGGCGATGCCACCAGTGGTACCAGCAACATCCTGCTGCCCCTGTTCGATGACAGCGGCATTCAGGCCAAGTCGGACTTCAAGATTCCGGTCTTTCTGATTGGCGGCGACAACCAGTTGCAATTCACGTTCAACATTCCACCTGCCGATATGGGCCGCTGCCGCTCGGTGCAACCGACCCAGCTCCAGGCAGCCATTGACCCGCAATCGACCATCGACCTCACGGGCTTTTACCACTACACCGCCATGCCCAACCTGGCAGCCTACGCCAACAGTGGCTTCCCGTTCACGAAATATGCCGATCTGGCTGAAACCTCGGTCATTTTGCCCAACAAACCCAGCACTGCTGACATCGAGGTGTATCTCGCGGCGATGGGACGCATGGCTGCTGCCACCGGCTTTGCCGGAACACGCTTTCGGCTGCTGACAACCGAACAGCTCGACCAGGCCAGGGGCACCGATTTGCTGGTGGTATCCAGTGCCGACAGTGATGGATTGCTGGCGCGCTGGAACAGCAATCTGTCGGCCCTCATCGCCAAGGGATCGCGCTCGATCCGCCCCTTGAACCGGGCCATTGGTTCCTTTGTGGATCTCTTCAGTATGGATGCCGAAGTGCGCCTGAATCCCGAGGGCGGACGGGTCTTGCTCGAAGGGGACGGGCCGCTGGCGGCGATTGTCGGGCTGGAGTCCCCGCTGGACGCCGGACGCAGCGCCGTTGTGCTGACGGCCACCGATGCCAGCGCGCAGAACCTGATTGTGCAAACCTTGAACGATCCGGGAAAGGTACAGTCCGTCCGGGGGGACTTGAGTCTGATGCGCGGCACGGCCATCGAGAGTTTTCGTATCAACCCCGTGTTCTATGTCGGGGACCTGCCCTGGTGGCGCAAACTCTGGTTTTTGATGCACAGCCACCCCACGCTGCTGGCGCTTGTTGGCATTCTCAGTGGTTTGTTCCTGAGCTTTGTGGCCTTTGTGAGCCTGCGCGCCAGGGCCAAACGCCGCATGGAAAATGTGGAAAACGGCGCATGACGGTGGCTTCTTGCATGTCCCGCCGCCACGTGCTGCGTTTGCTGCATCTTGCGGGTGGCTTCGCCCTGCCGGGGCTTGGTCTGGCTGCCGATGCGCCCGCCAGCGGCGCGCTCTGGCCCGCCTGGAATAGCTTTCGTGCACAGTTTGTTTCGGAAGGCGGGCGCGTCATCGACAGTGGCAGCACGCGCAGTCAGACTTTTTCTGAAGGGCAGGGATACGCGCTGTTTTTCGCCCTGGTGGCCAATGACCGTGCGGGTTTTGAAAAAATCTTGCGCTGGACCGAAGACAATTTGTGCCAGGGTGACATCACCGCCCATTTGCCCGCCTGGTTGTGGGGCAAGAAGGACGACAACGACTGGGGCGTGATCGACAGCAATTCGGCTTCGGACGCCGATCTGTGGATCGCCTATTCGCTGGGAGAAGCGGGGCGGCTGTGGAAGGATCGCCGTTACCAGGCGCTTTCCAGCCTTTTGGGTGCGCGCGTGCTGCGCGAGGAAACCGCCGATCTGCCGGGTCTGGGCCTGAGCCTGCTGCCCGCGCCCAAGGGTTTTACCCCGGCGCCGGACCGCTGGCGTCTGAACCCGAGTTACATGCCCTTGCAGCTCATGCGCTGGTTTGCCCAGTATGGGCGTGAGCCGGGCTGGAAACCCCTGCTGGCCAGCGCGCTCAAGATTACCATCGGTTCGGCGCCCAAGGGCTTTGTGCCGGACTGGGTTATTTACGATGCCAGGCAGGGTTTCGTGCCCGATGTGGGTGGCGAGGAAAAAGGGCAGGGCGCTTATAACGCGATTCGCGTGTACTTGTGGGCTGGCATGCTGCACCCCGATACGCCCGAGCGCAAGGCACTGCTGCAAGCGCTGCTGCCCATGGCACACTACGTGCGCGACCAGGGTTATCCACCCGAATCCATCGACATCGCAAGTGGACAGGCTGCACGGTCTGGCCCCAGCGGGTTTTCTGCGGCGCTACTGCCTTTTCTGGAAGCACAAAAGGACGAGGCCACACTCCAGACCCAGTTAACGCGCCTGCAGGCACGCCCCGTACGCGCGGACGCCTATTATGAGCAGGCCCTGGGCCTGTTTGCACTGGGTTGGCGTGATGGCTTTTATCGCTTTGGCGCCGATGGCCGACTGCTGCCACGCTGGTCTCGGGAATGACATGGCGGGAATGAATCTTCAGAAGTGCAGCTTGGTGCTCGCAAGTTTGTTGGGCATGGGCGTTGCGTTGGCGCAGGGCAGTACCGAAGCCGACTTGCTGCGCAGTGCAAGGATGTGGACGGCAAAGAACCGCCCGGATCTGGCGCGCGAGCAGCTTGCCAAGTTGCTGGCCAGCAATCCCGACTCGCCCGATGCCCAGGTTTTGCTTGCGGATATGGCCTTGCGTGAAAACAAGTTGGCCGAGGCACAGAAAATCCTGCAAACCTTGCGGCTACGCCATTTCCAGCATCCGGCCACGCGCGATCTGGAGCAACTGGTGCGCATCTATGGCCCCGAGCGGGAAAAACTGGCCCGTATGCGCTTGCTGGCCCGTGGGGGCAACAAGATCGAGGCGCAAGCATTGGCACGGGAGCTGTTCCCACAAGGACCACCGACCGTGGGTGGACTGGATATCGAGTACTACCAACTCATGGCGGCTACTGCAGGGGGTGGTGTGCAGGCACAAAAGGAGCTGCAGCGTTTGTACCGTGAAACCGGCGACGCGCGTTACCGGCTGGCCCAGCTGGAGTCGCAGGTCCAGGCGGGCAATGTGTCCAACGCCGTGCTGTCCGAGTTTGAAAGTCTGGCGCAGCGTGCGGATGTGAACCGGCCCGCGTTGCAGGATTTATGGCGCCGTGCCATCAGCCGCCTGCCGACAAACCGTGCCAGCACCGCCTGGATACACGCCTATCTGCGCTGGATTCCGGGCGAGCGCGCCATGCTGGAGCAGTTGGCAGAACTGGAAGGCCCGGCCAAGGCAGGCACACTGATCGCAGGCGTGGACCCCATGGCCGCCACCCGTGCTGCCGGGCGCAAAGCGCTGGACCGGGAAGAAAATGACGTGGCGGAGAAAAAGTGGCTGGCAGTGCTTGCAAGTCGGCCTATGGACGCCGAGGCGCAGGGCAGCCTGGGTCTGGTACGCCTGCGCCAGAAGCGTTATGCCGAAGCGCAAGAGCACTTTACCCGCGCCAGCCAGCGCGATCCGCAACAAAAATGGGTGGATCTGAAAAAAACCGCCATGGTGTGGGGATGGCTGCAAATGGCTGATACGGCGCTTGCAAATGGCGATGCCGCGCTTGCCTTGGCGCATGTCCAGCAAGCGCTGGAGCTGGAGCCGAAAAACACCAGCGCACTGCGCGCACGCGCCAGCGTGTACGCCAAGGATGGCAAGCCCGACCAGGCGCTGGCGCTGCTGGAGAAAGCCTACCAGGATGACCCGGACCTGGCCGCGCGCCTGGTGGACATCCGGGTGGAGCTCATGCGCGAACAGGCAAGCGTCGATGCCAATGCCAATCGCATGGGAGCCGCATTGCGCCTGCTGGAAACCGCCATACCGCTGGAGCCGGATAGCCCCTGGCTGCGCCACCAGCTCGCGCGTCTGTATCTGCAGCTGGGTATGCCGGATCAGGCACTGGATGTGATGAATGAAGGTGTGGCCCGCGCTTCAGAGAACCCCGAAATGCGCTTTGCCCGCGCCCTGGTGCTGACCGCGCTGGACGATCCGGCAGCGGCGCTGGCCGATCTGCAATCGGTTGCCGCAGCGCAGCGCAGCGCGGCCATGCAAACGCTGGAACAGCGTGTAACGGTTGATCTGTATATCCGCCAGGCATCGTCCGGCACCGATGCACGTGCAGCAGCACAGGGCTTGCGGGATGTGGAAGACATGGTTGGCAACGATGCCGATCTGCTCTACGCTGTCGCCAACGCCTGGTTCCGCCACGGCCTGCCCCACCAGGGCGTCGCCGTCTATGACCGTCTGGCGCAGCGCCTGGCGCCACTGCCACCGCAGGTGCAGCTCAACCATGCCGTGTTGCGCAACCGCGCCCAGGACGATGCGGCGCTGGAGCGGCAGTTGCCCGGATTGCTTCAGCTCCCGGACTGGACCCCCGCCCAGGAAGCGGAGTTGGTGCAACTCACCAGCGAACACCGGGAGCGGCTGATCGGGCATCTCCTGGCCAGCCAGCAGGTGCCGCAAGTGCAACAAGCGCAGGAACTGGCGCGCCAGCCTATGCCGTTTCAGACGGACAAACGTAGTCCGCAGATATTGGCGCAGAGCCAGAAAGCACAGGCGCGTCTCTTGTTGATGGTCGGCGCGTTGGCCGAGGCCCGTGTGCTGCTGGAGCGCGCGCTGCCAGCCCTGGCACAGGATGTGGAGCTGCGGCTTGAGCTGGGAGATGCCTACTTCCGCACAGGCCGCCTGGACGAGGCGTTGGTACAGGCACGCTGGCTACAGGCGAATTCCGACGCACTGAAACCTTACCAGCAGCTGGCGCTGGTGCGTTTATTGCGCGATACCGGCCAGGAGGCTTTGGCACGCGCACGCGCGCAGTGGTTGCTGCAACGCTATCCCGACGACCTGGATGTCGTGCTGTATGCCGCACGGCAGGAACGCAGCAAGGGGGAATACAGCAAGGCGCTGGCCCTGTTCCAGCGGGCATACCAGCTCGCACTGGCTGAGGGCAATACAGCCACGGCCACAGACGCGCTCCGGTTGGAGCTGGCCTACAACCTGGTCGAATCAGGCATCGGTGCAGACGCAACGCGGATCGCCAGCGATGGACCGGACGCAGCCACGCTGGTGTTAAGGTTCATGGATGCTATGGAAAGTACAGTGGGCACCGCAGGTGTGGTGCGCACAACCGGGGCCGTAAGTACATTGGGTACCCTGGAAAAAATCCAGACTGACGTGGATGCCATCGAAGACCGTCGCCAGGCCTGGGTTGAACTCGGCCTTGAGCAGCGTGAGCGCGTAGCCTCCGAGGGCCGCTCGACCCTGCACGGCTGGGAGCAACCCCTCGTTGTTGTGCTGCCCTGGCGCTACGACGGGCGGGTTTTCCTGCATCTGGACCAGGTTGCGCTGGACACGGGCAGTCTGCCGGACGATGTGCGGGAATTCGGCCAGTTGGCAGCGTGGTCTGTAGAGGCTGTCCCAGGTGCATCTATGCCCCAGACAGCGCGTGGCCTTAATCTGGGGATCGGTTACGAGGGCGAATCCCTGCGCTGGGACCTGGGCAGCGTGGGGCAGGGGTTTCCCGTTTCCAATATCGTCGGGGGGCTGCGCCAAAGCGGCGACATCGGACCCTTGGGCTACAGCCTGGAGCTTGCGCGCCGCCCCATGACCGGAACCTTGCTCTCTTATGCCGGCGCGCGCGATCCGGTCACGGGCGCCGTCTGGGGCGGGGTGGTTGCTACCAGCGTTGGTGGCCGCGTCTCTGCCGACGTTGGCGCGTTCGGCCTTTCGGCCAGCACCAGTTTTGCGGTGCTGAACGGCAGGAATGTGGACGACAACCAGCGGTTTGCATGGCGTCTCGCACTCGACCGTGATCTGTACCGCAGCACAGCCCAGCAGGTAAATCTGGGGGTGTCGGTGTCGGGCGTGCAGTTCGCACGGGATCTGTCGGGCTTTACCTGGGGGCATGGGGGGTATTACAGTCCCAAAAGCAGCACAACGCTCACCTTGCCCCTGGAGTGGAATGGACGTAACAACGCCTGGTCGTGGCTACTGCGCGCCTCGGTCTCTGCATCCCGAAGCGACAGCCACCAGGCGGATTATTTCCCCGGTAACGCCGTGCTGCAAAGCCAGGCGCAAACCCAGGGGAGTGACCCGGTCTATGCCGGTGGCGGCGGCTCGTTGTCCAGTGGCTATTCCCTGCGGGGGGTGCTGGAGTACCAGACCAGCGCACGCTGGATACTGGGCGCACGGCTGGAACGCGAGGTGTCGGACTATTACACCCCATTGAATCTGCTGTTTTATACCCGCTACCTGTTCGATCCGGTGCGTGGACCCCATGCGCTCCAGAATGACGGAGTGCGTCCGGTTCGGGCGTATTCCAGTTTTTAACCCCTGATGTTACGCAAACAAAAACCCACAACATCCACGCTCCCCTCTCCCGCTTGCGGGAGAGGGGCCGGGGGAGAGGGTGCCTCTTTGCTGGAGCGAGCCAAGTCGCTGCGCACCCACCAAACCGATGCCGAATTGCGCTTGTGGTTTCATCTGCGGGCGCATCGCTTCATGGGCAAGAAATTCAAGCGACAAAAGCCTGTTGGACACTACATTGTTGATTTTATTTGCTTTGATCCAAGGCTGATCGTGGAAATTGACGGAGGGCAGCATGCATAACAGGTCGAGTATGACCGCAGCAGACGTGATGCCTATTTACACAGCGAAGGCTTCACCGTCCTGCGTTTCTGGAACAACCAGGTTCTGTGTGAGACAGATACCACCCTCTCCCCCAGCCCCTCTCCCGCAAGCGGGAGAGGGGAGATTGCGTAACATCAGTTAACCCCGTTCGCAATCGTCCGCCGCCATGTCCACCGTCTCTTTGCCTTCGACCTTCTTTCAGCGTGCGCTGGTCCGCCTGCGGTTGTCCGCTCCAACGCAACAACCCGCGCCATCCTGCGCTTTGGGCATCGACGCACTGCCCCAGGGCCTGGGGTTGCTGCCATCGGGCACCCCCGTTGCCCTGGCCTGGCAGAACCGGGATGTTGACTGGCTGTGGGTGCATGGATTGCTGGCCGGGATGCTGGCAGCGGGGCCGGTCTTTATTCTGGCCGAACACGCAAGCTGGATTGACCAGCTGTTACAACATCCCCCGCTGGCGCAAGCGCATGCCAACAAACAGCTGAAACTGTGGCTGCTGCAGGGCGGCAAGGCCAACGGCCACCAGAGCATGGCCATGGCGTCGATCCTGGTGGAGCTGGAGCAATTCGGGCTGGACCCGGCGCATGCCCTGCTGGTGGTGGTTTCCCCCTACGCGGTATTTGGTCCCACCGTTGCCCAGAGTCGGCGCTGGGTCTTGCAGGTTGCCAACTGGGTGCGCAAGCGCACGCGGCCACTGGTTTTCGGTTTTACTGCATACAGCGACGTGCACGACGTGCTGGGTCCGCTGCGCAACCTGGGCAGCGTTTTTGAACACATTGCCATGCTCAACGTCGAAGCCCAGAACACGGTCCTGTACCTGGATCGCTGGAATACGCCCGCAGGGCCGCTGTTCGAGTCGCGCTACGGCCTGGAGCCCACCTCCGCGCGCCTGGCCTACAACGGCAGCCATGCGCGTGGCCAGACACAACACCTGGTGGAGGCGCCGGACCAGTTCGAGGTGTGGGGTACGCAAGCCGCTGTGGCGGACCAGCGCGTCCCCCCTGCTGCCTGGAAGATCGTGCCCCATGCGGACGATTTGCTGGCCGCGACCGAAGGCTCCCTGGCCGCGACCGTGCTGCTGGAATCCGGCCCCAGCGCCAGTCTGGACGCCACGCTGCACCTCTTGCACCGCTTGCGCCTGGCGCGTCCACGCACGCTGAAAATCGTGGTGCGCGAAACGCACGACAAGCTGCGCAACAATATCGAACAGGCCTTTCTTCACCTGGGCGCCAACCGTGTGGTCTACCGTGAAGTGGGTTTTACACGGCTGGTACGCCTGATAGAAGACATCAATGAGCAGGCGTTCACACGCACCGTGGATTCTGATTTTGCAACCGCGCTGGGTGGTTTCATGCCCGATCCGGTGCGCGGCTATCTGAAACCGGAGGCATTTTGCGCCACGGTACTCGGCATGCTGGAGCGCACCAGCCACATGGGGCTCAACCACAGTTTGTTGCGCTTGTTCATGCAGCCCCACACCGCGCACCTGGATGCCATACGCGCATGCCTGGCGTACCGCGATGGAGACGTGATCACTGCCGACAGCAGTGCTTTGTATGTTTTCATGTTTTCCTGCGCCGAATCGGATGTTGAACCCGCGTTGGCGCGGCTGTTTGCACTGCCACCGACCGAACTTTTTGGCTCACAAACGTCTTACCATACACGTCAGGACATGCGCGTGGGACTGCGCGCGCTCCAGGATGCCGCACACAGGGGCTTGCCGGATTACAGCGTACATTTCACGACCCGCATGACATCGACCGCTACCTCCGCCGCCGCCTCAGCACACCTTGCACCGGCGCCCGCACCAACCCAGTCTGTCCTGCCTACGCATGATCCGGCTTCTGTCCCTGTCATGGCGGAATTGACAGTCAAGTCCAGCCCGATTGCACGCCGTCCTGCAGGAGCGATGACAGGAGCAATACATGTTGCCTGATCTGCTTGTGTATATGCTGCTGGGTGCGGTGGTTGCCTGGCCCTTGCGGCGCGTGTGGCGCAACGTGCGCCGGCTGGTGCAGCGCAACGGGTACTGGATGGTGCGGCCAAAATATGTACAACCCTACCGTGGTCGGCAAGAGCGCCTAAGTGACACGCAAGAATGAGACCGCCATGACTCCTCCCATGACTCCTCCCATGACTCATCCAATGCCAGCAGGTATACGTACTGTCGCCTTGGTCTCGCCCCTGGGTGGAACGGGCCAGACCACCGTGGTTGCCAATCTGGCGTGCATCCTGGCGCAGCGCGGTGCACCCTGCCTGGCGCTTGATCTGTGTGCCCAGAACGCGCTGGGCCTGCATCTCGGACGGACAAAACCCGTCAAACAGGGGTGGGCGCAGTTGGTTGATACCGGACAGTGGTGGGGGGACACCGCACTGGAAAACTCGGCGCGGGTGCGCTGGCTGCCCTTTGGCATGGCCGATGTGGCGCTGCTGGAGCGGCTGCATGGACGCTTGCGCAACCAGGACGACTGGCTGCAGCAACAATTGGCTGCCTTGTCACTGGAACAAAATAGCCTGCTCCTGCTCGATGTGCCCACCTGGCCCAGCCCGCTGGCACAGCAGGCCTTGCGCTGCGCCGATCTGGTGCTGGTGGTGCTTGAAGCCTCCTGGCGCGCCCAGCAAATCCATGCCGAGGTGCAATCCCTGCTGCAGCAGGCCCGCGCCAGTGCGGTGCATGGCGTGCTGCTCACGCGCTTCGATCCGCGCCGTGTGACGCAGCAGACGGCTTTGCACGCCTTGCAGACCCAGTGGCATGGCCATGTGTTGCCGCATGTGGTGCATGAAGATGAATCGGTACCCAGCGCAATGGCTGCTACCGATTGTGTTGCCCATCACATGCCGCAGGCGCAAGCGGCACACGATTTGCAGGGTGTCGCCAGCTGGCTGCAGGAGCACATGCATACCGCACCGGGTACACCGAGGAAGAAGGGCGTATGAATCTGCACGCATCCCTGGTCTGGCTGGCATTTCAGTTGCAGGTGGCGCAGCCCGAGCGCTGGTTGGCCTGGCTGCTGCGCCTCTTCGTATTGCCGCCTGCAAACCAGATGCTGCAAGCACCCGATCCGGCGCGTGTCCCCAATCCACGCACCTGGGCCGCGCACACGCTGGGCATTGCCCCGGATGCCCGCTGGCATGTATGGGTTCTGAGCCTGTTCGTGCGGCCCCGAACCAGGGTTCATGCGCTGGTACAGGACCTGATTGGTCTGGCGCACACCATGGCCGCAATACTGAACACCATCGTGTGGCTGGTGCTGTGGCCGCTGCGCAAGTTCACGGCACTGCTGGAGTGGATTGCGGCGCGCTTTGATTTTGTCGCTCCGGCCCAGGCGCTGGAACAGGCCTTGCTTCCGGTGCTCAGAATTCGTGGCATACGCTGGACGTTCAATATGCTGACCGTGCTGCTGGGCCTGATCGTGGTGACGACACCCTTCAGCATGCTGGGGCAACTGCTGTTCCTGTTGCTATGCTGGGCCGTGGCCATGGTGGTGCGGCGTCTGCCTGGACGCTACCCCTCCTTGCTGCTGGCCGGTATCAGCCTGACCTCGCTCGGGCGCTACCTCTGGTGGCGGATGACGACAACATTGGAGTTCGATTCGGCCATCGAAGCCATTCTGGGGCTAGGACTGCTGGGTGCCGAAGCCTATACCTGGCTGATCGTGCTGCTGGGTTTCATTCAAACCGCTTGGCCGCTGGAGCGCAAACGGGTGGCTTTGCACCATGATCCCGCCCATTGGCCGACGGTCGATGTCTTCATTCCCACCTACAACGAACCTTTGAGTGTGGTGCGCCCCACCACGCTGGCGGCCATGGGCATGGATTGGCCGGGCGACAAGCTGCGCATTTTTATACTCGACGATGGCCGGCGGGAAGAGTTCCGCGCCTTTGCCCAGTCCATGGGCGTAGGCTACATGATCCGGCCCGACAATAAACACGCCAAGGCTGGCAACCTCAACCATGCGCTGGCGCATACCGATGGCGAACTGGTGGCGATTTTTGATTGTGACCACATGCCCACGCACGGTTTTCTCAAGGCCTGTGTCGGCTGGTTTCAACGCGACCCCCTGTGCGCGATGCTGCAAACGCCGCACCATTTCTTCTCGCCCGATCCGTTTGAACGCAATCTGGGAACGTTTCGGCGTGTACCCAACGAAGGTTCCCTGTTTTATGGTCTGGTCCAAGCGGGTAATGACTTCTGGAATGCAACGTTCTTTTGTGGCTCTTGTGCCGTTTTACGGCGTAAACCGCTGATGGAAGTAGGCGGTATTGCTATCGAAACCGTAACGGAAGACGCGCACACAGCGCTCAGGATGCACCGCCTGGGCTACAACACCGCCTATATCAACCAGACGCTGGCAGCGGGGCTGGCAACCGAGAGTCTTTCGGCACATATCGGGCAGCGCATGCGCTGGGCGCGTGGCATGGCGCAGATTTTTCGGCTCGACAACCCGTTTCTGGGCAAGGGTTTGACGGTATGGCAGCGCATTTGTTACGCCAATGCCATGCTGCATTTCTTTTTTGGCCTGCCGCGTCTGATCTTTTTGACAGCACCCATGGCCTTTTTGTTCTTTGAGTGGCACATCATCAACGCCCACGCGGTGCTGCTGGCCCTGTATGTGCTGCCCTACATCATCCAGTCCAATCTGGCCAATGCCCACGTGCAGGGCGAATACCGGCATTCATTCTGGGCCGAAGTCTATGAAACCGTGCTGGCCGCCTACATTTTCATCCCCACCACCGTAGCCTTGTTCAAGCCACGTGCGGGCGCCTTCAACGTGACGGCCAAGGGTGGATTGGTGTCCAAGGCCTATTTCGACTGGGCGATCTCGCTCCCCTACACCATCCTGGTCGCCCTGAACCTTGCTGCTTTTGGCATGGGCTTGCTGCGCTTGTTCGTCTTCAATGCGCAAGAAACCAGCACCGTGCTGCTGAATCTGGTCTGGACCAGTTACAGTATCGTGATACTTGGCGCGGCCCTGGGCGTGGCGTCCGAATCGCGCCAGGTGCGCCGCACGCACCGGGTCGAGGCACAATTGCCTGCCGTTTTGTATCTGGCTGGTGGCCAGGCCGTGCATTGCACGTGTCTGGATTACTCCATGACCGGCCTGGGCCTGCGTGTGCCCCACGGCCTGGTGCTTGCACCGGATGAACGGCTCCATGTGGGCCTGTGGCACAACGGGATAGAACACGTTTTCACGGCCCACGTCGCCCTTGCCAAGACCGATTTTGTGGGCGTGCAGTTTGATTCCCTGACGCTGCAGGAGGAAATCAATCTGGTGCAATGCACGTTTGCGCGTCCCGATGCCTGGGTGCATTGGAATACGACGCAAGAGGTTGACAAGCCTTTGCATGGTCTGCTGGAAATCGCCAGGGCCAGCATCAACGGCTATAAAAGATTCGCCCTGGCGTTACGAGACCTCCTGCGTGACAACGCCCGCAAACGCCGCGCCGAAAAATCTATCCAGCCCCTCCCGGACAGCCCGTCATCGTCATGAATTATTTTGGTCTTTATTTTTTGCTGAAAACCGGGCTGTATTACATCCACAGCATCGGTTTTCACTGGATACCCAACCTGCTGCTGGCGCTCCTGGCCTTTTGGCCGGTGCAACCTGGGCGCTGGCACCGCCTGCGTCCCTGGGTGCTCTGGCCCGCAGCTATTGCGCTGCTTTACTACGACTCCTACTTGCCCACAGTCGAGCGGGTCTGGTCGCAAATCGGTGCCATCAGCGGCTTTAGCAATGCGTACCTGCTGGAGCTGTTCGGGCGCATCTTCCAACCGGCGGAAATGGCCATACTGCTGGGCACCATCGTGCTCTACACCATTCTTTCGCGCTGGCTGCGCTTTGCCACGTTTGCCATTCTCGCCATTCTCAGCGTGCCACTGGTGGCTGCCATCGGCAACGCCTCGGCACCATCACCGCTTACGCCCACGCCAGCGCCAACCACCACCGCAACAAGCAACACCGAGGCCAGCCCGGATGCCCAGTTGCAAGCCTTTTACGCCAAGGAAAGCCAACGCCGGCTGGTGTTCCCCAAACCTAGCTCGCCGCCGCCCTTTGATATCGTCATGCTGCACGTGTGCTCCATGTCGTGGGACGATCTGGATTTTGTAGAGGAACGCAACACGCCGCTGCTCAAGCGTTTCGATCTGGTATTCAGCAACTTCAATAGCGCTGCCAGTTACAGTGGTCCGGCTGCAATCCGCGTGCTGCGCGGCACCTGTGGCCAGACGAAGGAAGAGGGGCTTTTCAAGGAACGTCCCGAAGAATGTTCCACCTTTCCATCCCTGGCCAAGGCCGGTTACCAAACTGCTGGACTGCTCAACCATAACGGCATTTACTACTCCTTTGCCAAAATTGTGGCGCATGAGGCCGGACTGGATAATCGGCTGGAGTCCAACAAGGACGCGCCGGTCATCATGAACAGTTTTGATGGTACGCCGGTCTATGACGACTACGCACTGCTGTCACGCTGGTGGACACAACGCCAGTCACACGGCGCACAGCCGACGGCGTTGTACTACAACAGCATCACCCTGCACGACGGCAACCGGGTGCCGGGCACGGCCTCATTGAGCAGCCTGCAGACCTACAAACCGCGCATCACCAAGCTGCTCTCAGACCTTGACCGCTTCGTCACACAACTGGAGGCCAGCGGCAAACCCGTGCTGCTGTTGCTGATTCCCGAGCACGGCGGTGCGCTGCGCCGGGAAAAGGGTCAGCTCGTTGACGGCATCCGTGAAATTCCCGACCCCAAAATCTCCCTGGTTCCCGCTGCCATCAAGCTGGTGGGGCTGAAAACTGCGACACAGGGCACACCGATACTGATTGATCAACCCGTAAGCTACTTTGGCCTGTTTTCACTGGTTGCCGATTTGTTGGCCGATAACCCCTACGCCGCAGGCGCAGCCACCTGGAGCACACGGCTGGAAAAACTCCAGACCACGCCATTCGTGGCCCAGAACGGTGACATTGTGGTCATGCGCGACAACAGCGGGCGCTACATCATGAAGTCCAGCGATGGCACCTGGGTGCCGACTGGAAAATGAGTTAGCATCATTTTTATAGCTTCTCCCGCACTGTCCATAAGCTTTGGGAGCCTAATAAGCGAGGTTGACCATGTTGCAAACCATTGAAGTCGAAATTGACGCACGGGGATGTATTCATCCGCTGGAGCCGCTTCCTTTTGAGCCGGTCGGGCGCGCTTTGCTGACGCTGCTCCAGCCTGACAAGTCCATTGTGCCTGCACAACCAGATGCCGACCAATGCAGTGCGGCCCGTGCGCTGGCGCTGCTCGCATCGCCACGTTATGTGCGGCGCCCCGTCAGCGACCCAACGGAAGTCCAGCAACGCATCGCTGCTTTACGCAATGACTGGCGGGATTGACCATGCGCATGGCCTATCTGGATACCTGTTGTCTGATCTATCTTCTGGAAGACGTTCCTCCTTTCAGCACACGCATACGCAAACTCCTCGCCAACAACCTGGATGTGACGCTTTGTCTTTCGCCACTGGTGCGAATGGAAGTATTGGTCAAGCCCATGACGGATGCCAATGCAGCGCTGATAGCGGATTACGAGGACTTCATAGCCGCGCAGCAATGGCTGCCTATCGGCAATGCCGTATTTGAGTCCGCCTTGCGCTTACGGGTTCAACACAGACTCAAAACACCGGATGCGCTGCATCTTGCATGTGCGCAGCACCACGCATGCACGGAGTTCTGGACGAACGATGAGCGACTTACCCAGGCAGCAGCTTCCGGTATGCTCGTTCGCACGCTCACACCATAAAACCGTGCCAAAGCAGCTCCGCCCGGATAATCCAGCCCCACCAACTTGGCCGATTTGTCATTCGTGGCCCAGAACGGCGACATTGTGGTCATGCGCGACAACAGCGGGCGCTACATCATGAAATCCAGCGATGGTACCTGGGTGCCGACCGGAAAATGAGTTGGCTCAATGTATTTGGGGAGGAACTTCAGCTTAAACCTTGTGATTGATTCCAGCCTCTTTGAGCAGCTTGTTTGCCGTGGTGCGAGAGTTGACGGTGACGGAGAGGCTCAACTGTTTTTGGGAAATAGGGTTCCAAGCAGCTGAATAATACATTGCATTTAATACCCTTAAATGGTATAATATTCAGATGAAGTTAAGCGAATGGGCAAAACCCCAAGTCCGCACCTATCAGACGCGCCCTGACCTGACGCCGGAACAGACTGCGATTCTGGATGCCTATGCCAACTTGTACGGCAAGGCCGAGCGCAGACTGTTTGCGGCAATCCAGGCCGGGGACGCACTCAACGACCTCAAACGGGAGTTTTTGCCAAAGTTCGATATAACTGCACGCCAGTTCAATGCGATGCGCATAGGACTTGAAGGCAAGATTGACGCGATCAAGGAACGTCGCCCGAACTGATCGCCGAGGCCGAAAGCGCATTCGCAAGCGGCCAAGGTCGTTGCCAAACTTGAAACGAAAGCACCTGGTTCCAATAAGCTACACCAGAAAAAACGGCGCTTGGCAACGCTGCAAAACCGGCTTGCTGCACTGAAAGCCGACCAGGAAGCCGGAACAGTTCGCATCTGTTTCGGCAGCAAGAAATTGTTTCATGCACAGTTTGATCTTCAAGCCAATGGTTACGCTGACCACGAAGAATGGAAAGCTGATTGGAGCAGGGCGCGGGCAAGTCAATTCTTTGTCCTGGGCAGTCAGGATGAAACGGCAGGGTGCCAAAGCTGTCAGGCAACACTAGCGCAAGATGGCACTTTGAGTCTGCAACTACGCCTTCCCAATGCCATGGTGACTAGCGGCAAGTATCTGAACATCACAGGTGTTTGCTTTTTGCCTACGGATACGCGCAAATCAAAGCAGCGCTGGCTACCAGTCAACGTATCCACACGCAAACCAAGGACGGCAAGCCAACCGTCAAACGGATCAGTACGGCGCTGAGTTACCGTTTCGTGCGAGACGACAAAGGCTGGAGGATATTTGTCAGTGTCGAGGTTCGACCAGTCGAACAGGTTTCCAGGCAAGAACTTGGGGCCATTGGTGTCGATCTCAATGCCGACCATCTGGCTGTGGCGGAAACGGATCGGTTTGGCAACCTGATTGGCACGCGGCGTATTGATCTCATCACCTACGGCAAGACACAAGACCAGGCCAAAGCGCTCATTGGGGATGCTGCGGTAGCCCTTGCAGCCCAGGCACAGGCTGCGGGCAAACCAATTGTTCTGGAGACGCTGAACTTCCAGAAGAAAAAGGCCGAACTGGAAACCACCGATCCCAAGCAGGCGCGACTCCTATCTTCGTTTGCCTGCAACAAGGTGGCCTCCAGCATCAAGGCGGCGGCATTTCGTGCAGGCGTTGAAATCATCGAAGTTAATCCGGCGTATACGTCGGTAATCGGGGCGGTCAATTACGCCCAGGCAAAAGGCATTTCAGTACATCAGGGCGCGGCTTACGCCATCGCCCGTCGAGGATTGGGATTGTCCGAACGTTTGACCGTGCAGATGGGCCTCGTGCCTGCCCGCAACGGCGGCCATGTCACCTTTGACCTACCTGCAAGGAATCGGTCAAAGCATGTGTGGTCGTTCTGGTCGAAAGTAAGGACTAAGCTCAAAGCGGCGCATGTAGCGCCTGGACGGTGTGGAGCGCATAAAACCGCTCCACCACCTCTCCCGCTCGCAAGTCCGGGAGTGTGTCCTATCTGGAATTCCACGGCGCGATCCCGTGGCGCGAATCGTTCCCAAAACTGTTCGGGGAACGTCTGGCCGGATGTTCCCTTCTAATGGGAATAAAAGGCCATGTTTTTAGGAGCGGTAATAGCCACTTCCCATACGTCAAGCAACTGCGTACTCGTGCTGGAAGAAAAATCGAGCCGTCTCGTCTGCTTTCATGGCACCGTTATCCATCGCCAGCTCCTGCGCAATCAGCATTGCCCTGTGCTCCAAAGCCTCAAAGGACTCGGCCTCCGTGACCAGTCCAATATCGCTACATACGCCAACCCACATGTTGCTCTCAGGGTCGAAAGTCACTTCGACTACAAAATTGCGCGCCATAAAAACCTCCTGTTCTCTTGCGCAAGTTTACTCCTGCCACTGGAAATAACCGCATTCCCAGCTACAGGAGCTAACCCACCGCCCCCTTGCGCGCCATATGCACCTGGTGCAGGGTGATCTTGCGCACCTCGGCCTGGCTGGTTTCGATGTGGGCGCGCAGCAGCATCGCAGCCTGATCGCCACGTCTGGCGCGGATGGCGTTGAGTATCTTGCCGTGCTCTTCGTAGGTGGCGTCGATGCGGGCCTGTCTGGTAAAGTCCAGGCGCCGGATGATGCGGATGCGCTCCGTCACGTCGCGGTGTACGCGGGCCATTTCGGGGTTGCCAGCCGCCTCCACCAGCGTGCAATGAAACACTTCGTCCCATTGGCTGACCTGGGCGGTGTCGGTGCTCCTTTGCTCCACGGGCACCAGCCACAGCCCCATCAAATCATCGAGCGCCGCGTAGTGGATGGGATTGGGGCTGCGCACGCCTTCATCGCACAAACGGTGGGCAGCGGTGGTCTCCAGCACCATGCGCAGGTCGTACAACTGTTCAAACCTGGCAAAATCAAACGGCAGCACGCGCCAGCCGCTGCGAAACAGCACCTCGACATACCCTTCCTGCTGCAAGCGCACCAAAGCCTGGCGCACCGGGGTGCGCGACACGCCCAGGCGGTCACAAATTTCGTTTTCGGTAAAACGGTCGCCAGGCACCAGGGCGAACTGGGCAACATCGCGCTTGAGCTGCGCGTACACCTCGTCGGAACGCAGGCGGTGTTTGGCAGGCGGTGTGGACGGCGTGGGCGGTGTGTTTGGTGGGCGTGGCGTGGTGTGCATAGGCCCGAACTCTAACCCAGTACATCCAGCAATGCGGCGCTGGGTGCCGTCCACCCGACAATTCCGCCCTGGGCATGCAGCATTTCGACCGTGGCGGCCTTGAAATGTGGAAAGTAGCTCTCGGTGCAGTCGGTGAGCAGCAGGCTGTCATAGCCCCGGTCGTTGGCCTCGCGCATGCTGGTTTGTACGCACACCTCCGTGGTGACGCCCATGAATAGCAAATGGGTGATGCCGCGCGCTTGCAGCAGGTTGTGCAGATTTGTCGCGTAAAAAGCGCCCTTGCCAGGTTTATCCAGCACGATTTCACCGGCTACGGGTGCCAGTTCGGCAATGATCTGGTTGCCTGGCTCCCCGGCCACCAGGATGCGGCCCATCGGACCCACATCGCCGATGCGCAGTGTGGGTGCGCCCCGGTTGCGTTTGGAAGGCGGGCAGTCAGACAGGTCGGTGCGGTGGGATTCGCGGGTGTGTACCACCAACCCACCGGCCCTGCGCCAGGCGCCAAGCACCGTCTGGCAGGTCGGCACGATGGCAGACAGCAGCGACACATCGTTGCCCAGCGTGGCACCAAAGCCTCCGGGCTCGATGAAGTCGCGCTGCATGTCGATGATGAGCAGCGCCGTGCTGGCCACCGCAAACGAAAACGTGAACGGTTGTGCAGCAATGGTCTTCATGCGCTGGCCCTGTTCGCATCGGATGTGTGCGTGCCGCCACCCATGTGGGCGCCCAGCAGCTTGCGGTCAGCCTGGGCGGTGGGGGTTTCAAACACGATGCGCCCTTCGCTCATCACCACGATGCGGTCCGATAGCTCCAGCAGTTCGTCCAGGTCTTCGCTGATGAGCAGCACACCGGCTCCTTTGTCGCGCACCTGGCGCAGCCGGGTGTGGATTTCGCGCACGGCGGCAAAATCCAGGCCGAACACCGGATTGGCCGCTATGAGCACATTGATGTCGCCCGCCAGCTCGCGGGCCAGCACCGCACGCTGCACATTGCCCCCGGAGAGGCTGCCTATGGGCGTGTTTTCGCTGCGGGTCTTGATGCCGTACTCGGCAATCCAGCGGCGCGCGCGTGCGCGCCATTCGGCAAAGCGCAGCACACCCTGGCGGCACAGCGGCGCCTGGTCAAAGTCGCGCAGGGCCATGTTCTCAGCCACGCCCAGTGTGGCCACGCAGGCGTTGTGCAAGGGTTCTTCGGGCAGGCTGCGCACCTTGAGGCGACGGTTTTCTGCGCGGGTGGCGTTGTAGGCTTCGCCCATCACCCGCACCTGGCCGTTTGAGCGGGGACGCTGGCCCACCAGAGCCTCGACCAGCTCGCGCTGCCCGTTGCCCGACACACCGGCCACACCCAGTATTTCACCGCTGCGCACCGCCAGATGCACGCCGTGCACGGCCAGCGTGCCACGGTCACCCAGCGCGCTCAGGCCGTCCAGCTGCAGGGCAAGCGTATTGCTGACTGCTATATGATTAATAGCTGTACCCGCTTGTCCCATATGCTCTGCATGCTCAAATGGCATATTTTTATCTGGATTTTCGGCTTCACCCATCATGGCCTTGGCCAGGAGTGCGGGGTTGGTGTCGGCCACGCGGCTGTGGTGTACGGCTTTGCCACGGCGCAGCACGGTCACTGCGTCGGCGTAGGCCATCACTTCGCGGAACTTGTGCGTGATGATGAGCACGGTGCATTGCCCGCTGCGCGCAAACGCCCGCACATGGCCCAGCACCTCGTCGGCCTCTTGCGGCGTCAGCACCGAAGTGGGTTCATCGAGTATCAGCAGGCGTGGCTGGAGGTACAGCTGCTTGAGCAGTTCAAGCTTTTGCTTTTCTCCGGCGGCCAGCTCCATGGGGCAGGCGTCCAGGTCCAGGCTAAACGGTGTGGTGGCCAGAAATGCGGCCAGCTCGGCGCGCCTGGTCTTCCAGTCGATGATGTGGGGTACGTGGTCGGCGGCCAGCAGCAGGTTTTCCGCCACGCTCATGCCCGGTGCCAGGGTGAAGTGCTGGTACACCATGCCGATACCCAGCGCACGTGCGGCCACCGGGTTGGCTATGTCGTGCTCGCGGCCATCAATCAGAATGCTGCCCTCTTCGGCACGCTGAAAGCCCGCCACACATTTGACCAGCGTGCTTTTGCCAGCGCCGTTTTCCCCCAGCAGGGCATGCACTGTACCCGGCTCGACGCGCATATCCACGCCATCCAGGGCCGTAAAGCTGCCAAAGCGCTTGGTGAGCTGGTAGGTCTGCAAAGCCAGCGCGCCGGTGGCAGGTTTGTGTGGGGGGATGCTTGGCGTCTGGCGCATGGGATGGTACTCGTCCTCTCGTCCTCGTCTTGGTATCAGGTTGCCAGGGCTTGCAGCACGGCGCTTGAGGGTGCGTGCGCGCCAAATACGCCGCCTTGCATGGTGACCATTTTCAGCGCGGCAAGGTGGTTGCCGTGGTCGGTGGCGGCGGTGCAGTCCGACAGCAGCAGGCATTCAAAGCCACGGTCATTGGCATCGCGCATGGTCGTGTGTACGCACACGTCGGTGGTAATGCCGGCCAGCAGCAGGTTGCTGATGCCACGGGTGCGCAGCAGCAGCTCCAGATCGGTAGCGTAAAACGAGCCCTTGCCGGGTTTGTCAACCACCACCTCGCCGGGCAGGGGAGCCAGCTCGGGGATGATCTCCCAGCCCGGTTCGCCGCGCACCAGGATGCGCCCGCACGGACCCTGATCGCCGATGCCCACGCCATTGGTGCCGATCTGGCGCGAGCGCCAGCGCTTGTTGGCTGGCAGGTCGGACAAGTCGGGGCGGTGGCCTTCGCGGGTGTGCATCACGGCGTAACCCGCCTGGCGCAGCGCGGCCATCAGCACCTTGAGCGGCTCGATGGGTGCGCGCGTGAGCGTGATGTCGTAGCCCATTTTGTCCACATAGCCGCCCACGCCACAAAAGTCGGTCTGCATGTCGATGACCAGCAGCGCGGTGTTGTCGGGGCGCAGCTCGCCGTTGTAGGGCCAGGCATAGGGGTCGGCAGTGATGGTGCGCAGCATGTATTTTTCCTTCAATGGGTCGATGCGGTAGACGCCAGTTCGCCCGGACTTCCCCGTGCCACCGTACCGGGTTTGCAGGTGAGCACCAGAATGAGCAGCGTGAGGGCGTACGGCACGGTGTTGAACAGGTGGTAGCCCCAGCCAATGCCGGCGGATTGCAAGGCCGGACCAATGGCCCCGGCCCCACCAAACAGGGCGGCTGCGCCGATGCAGCGCAAAGGACTCCAGCGCGCAAAGATGACCAGGGCCACGGCAATCAGACCCTGCCCGCTGGAAATACCCTCGTTCCAGCTGCCAGGGTAGAACAGGGTCAGCGAAGCACCGCCCAGGCCGGCAACCATGCCACCCAGCGTGGTGGCCAGCACGCGCGTACCTGCCACCGGATAACCCAGTGCGCGCGCCGCATGGGCCGAGTCGCCCGCCATGCGCACCAGCAGGCCGTAGCGGGTGTGTTTGAAGGCCCATGCCATCAGCCCTGCCAGCACCAGCCCGACGGGCAGCAGCGCATTGACCTGCAGCGCCGAGCGAATGGCCGGTGAATCACTCCACAAACCCAGTTCGAGGGGGACGATTTGCGGCGCCTGTGGCTGGATGAGCGGCTTGCCCAGGTAAAACGCCAACCCGGTGCCCAGCAGCATCAGGGCAATGCCGGTGGCAATGTCGTTGACGCGGGGCAGCGAGCACAGCAATCCGTGTACGCAGGCCAGCAGGCCACCCGCCAGGGCGGCACACAACACACCCAGCCAGGCATTGCCGCTGAGGTAGGCGCAGCCAAATGCCACCATGGCCGAAAATACCAGCACACCTTCGAGCCCCAGATTGATGCGGCCTGACTTTTCGGTCAGACACTCGCCCAGGCTGACAAACAAAAAAGGTGTGCCCACCCGCAGGGCACCGCCCACAAGTCCGGCGAACAAGGCAAGCCATTGATCGGGTGTCATGCTGTTCTCCTTGAACGAACACGCCAGTTCACATCGCGCAGGGCCTCGCTGGCCAGAATCAGCACAAAGGCGATGCCCTGCAACACCAGCACCGATGCGTCGGGCAGGCCCAGTCTGCGCTGCAACAGGCTGCCTGCAGCGCCGAAACCGCCAAACAGGATGGCCACCGCGATGATGGCCAGCGGGTTGTGGCGGGCCATGAACGAGACCAGAATCCCGGTGTAGCCGTAAAAGGCAATCAGGGACACATTGGCGTTGGTGTGTACGGCGGCCACCTCCACAGCGCCCGCCAGCCCCGCGCAGGCACCGCCCAGCGCGCAGGCCACCAGGATGAGGCGCGCGGCGGGTAATCCCATCAGCTGGGCCGTGCGCGGGTTGCCGCCCACCACGCGCACGGCAAAGCCCGAAGCGCTCCAGCGCAGCCAGGCCCACAGGCCGATGCAGGCCAGCAGACCCAGGACCAGACCCCAATGCACGTCGCTGCCACCGATGCCGCTAATGCGCAAGCCCTCTGCCAGCGTATGCGTCGAGGGCTTGTTCAGGCTGGCCGGGTCGCGCAGCGGGCCTTCCACCAGGTGCTTGAATAGCCCGATGGCAATATAGGCCAGCAGCAAGCTGCTGATGGTCTCGTTGATGCCCCGGTACTGCCGCAGCCAGCCCGCCAGCGCCACCCACAGCGCGCCCGCCAGCGCGCCCAGGAGGCACAAGGTGGCAATGCCCGCCACGCCTTCGGGTACGGCCAGCGCGTGTGCCGCTGCGGCATAAACCAGCCCACCCAGCACCAGCGCACCCTCTGCGCCAATGACCACCAGCCCCGCGCGCGCAGGCACGGCCACGCACAAGGCGGTGAGCATCAGCGGCGCGGCGCGTTGCAGCGTGTTTTGCCACGAAAACCAGTCGCCAAACGCCCCCTTGAACAAGATGAGCCACACATCCACCGGGTTGACACCCGCAAAACTGACGAATACGCCAAACACCCCCAAGGCTGCCGCCAGGGCCAGCATGGGAAGTCCGATGTCGTAGAGGGTGTCGCGCATGGCAGGGGATCAAATGGATCAACGAATCAGATGGAGCCGATGACGCCTTCGACCAGGTAGTTCATGCTTTCCAGCTCCAGGTCTCTTTGCTTGAGCGTCTTGCCAGCGGCGATCACGACCTGGCCCTTGTTGTCCTTGACCGGACCCTTGAAAACGTCGAAGCTGCCCGCCACCATCCGGGCCTTGATGTCATCGGCATTTTTCCGGGCGGCCTCCGTCACTGCCGGGCCGTAGGCAGACGTCTTCACGTAACCCTCCTTGAGGCCGCCACGGATGAAGTTGGGGTGTGGTTTGCCAGCCTGTGCGGCTTCAATCATGGTCTTGTAGGCCGTGGTCCAGTTCCACTCGGCGCCGCCCAGGTACGCTTGTGGTGCGAGTTTGGCCTGGCTTGCGTGGTAGCCGCAGACCATCTTGCCGCGCTTGGCGGCAGTTTCCACCACCACCTTGGGGCCGTCCACGTGCATGGTGAACACATCCACGCCCTGGTCGGCCAGGCTGTTGGTGGCTTCGGCTTCCTTGATGGCCATGGACCACTCGCCCGTGAAAATCACATGGCAAGTGATGCCGGGTTTGACCGAACGCGCACCCAGGAGAAAGGCATTGATGTTGCGCAGCACCTGCGGAATCGGTTTGGCAGCCACAAAGCCGATCTTGCCGCTCTTGCTCATGTGGCCAGCCAGCACGCCGTTGAGGTACTGGCACTCGTCGATGTAGCCAAAGAAACTGCCCACGTTTTTGGGATGCTTGCCTTCGCTCCACAACCCGCCACAGTGGGCAAAACGCACATCCGGGTATTTGGGTGCCACGGCCAGAATGTGCGGATCAAAGTAGCCGAAGGAAGTGGGTATTACCAGGGTCGCACCGTCCTGGACGATCATGCCGGTCATGGTTTTTTGTACAGCCGAGGTCTCGGGGACGTTTTCTTCTTCCACCACTTTCACACCCGGCATCTTCTTGATTTCGGCGGCGGCCTGGGCCTGGGCCTGGTTGTAGCCGTAGTCGTCCCGCGCTCCGACATAAATGATGCCCACGGTCAATGGCTTCTGGGCCGACGCCAGGGTGCTCCAGGCCCCCAGGGTGCCGGACGCACCCAGCGCAGCCAGTGATTTCAGGGTATCGCGGCGATTCAGATGGTTGTTGCCCATGGTCAGTTTCTCCAGGAGTTAAGAGCAGTTAAGAAAAGTTAACAGTTGAAACGGTTGAAATACATGCATCAAGATGGTGCCAGTCTGGTGCATGTTGTCTTGTATCCAAGTATGGATGCAATAAGTGTGCCGGTTTTATCCATTTATTCCCCCGTGGTGAGCAGGCTCACATGGGCCGCCACTATGCGCCAGCCTTGCGCGGTGCGCATCCAGGTCTGGCTCTGGCGTCCGGTGCAGGCACTGTCTGCGCGCTGAAATTCGAGGTTGACGGTGGCGGCGTCGCGCCCGTAGGTGGTAATCAGCGTGCGCAGTACCGTGCGCTGCACGCCCTGCTTTGGCTGTGCCGCCCGGAAGGCGCAGATGGCATCAAAGCCATACTGCTGGTCGTTCAGGCCGTAGCGCAGGGTGTGCGGGCTGTTCCAGAACAGCAGGTTCAGCATGGCCACGTCGTTGCTGACCAGGGCTTTTTCGTATACATCCGAAATATGCTGCACTTCGGCCAGTACCTCGGGTAGATTGATTTCCATATTAAATCTCCATAAATCCGGTCATCGGCGCACCTCTCTCTGGAATATCTCCAGGCTTTGTTTTTTCATGTGTACAAAACTGGGTTGGCTCAGGGTGTCCAGGGTGCGGGGCCGGGCGTCGTCGTAATGCAGGATTTCGGCCACCCTGGTCGGGCGCTTGGTCAGCAGCAACACTTCGTCGGCCAGGTACACCGCCTCTTCCAGGTCGTGCGAGACCAGCAGCATGGTGGTGCCGGTCTGCAAGAATACCTCTTGCAGCTTTTCGCGGATGAACAGCGTCATCTCGAAGTCCAGTGCGGAAAATGGCTCGTCCAGAAACAGCACTTCGGGCCTGGGCGCCAGCGCGCGCATGATGGAGGCGGTTTGCTGCTGGCCGCCGGAAAGCTCATAAGGGTAGCGTCTGAGGTCAAACTTCACGTCAAAGGAGGCCACCAGTTCGGCCATGCGCCGGTCCACCTCGGCTTTGGACTTGCCTTCGAGCTTGAGCGGATAGGCAATGTTGTCGATGGTGCGCATCCACGGGAACATAGCTTCGCGGTAATTTTGAAAGACGTAGCCGATGCGGGTGTCCTTGAGCGACTTGCCATCAAACAAAATCTCGCCGGAATCGACCGGGATCAAGCCTGCGATCATGTTGATCAGGGTGGATTTGCCGCAGCCATTGGGCCCGAACACCGAGGCGATCTTGTGTTTGGGGATGTCGAGGTCAAAGTTTTCGTAGAGCGGCCAGCCGGCAAAGTATTTGGTCAGCCCCCGGATGGTGATGTGTGTGCCCGCCGGACCTGGTTTGAACACGGGCGCAGGTACATCGGCGTATACCGGGCCGTTGATGACTTCGTTCATCGTCCACTCCAATGCACAATGCGGCGCTCTGCCAGCAGGAACAACACGTTGAGGCTGTAGCCCATGATTCCGGCTGCCAGAATGGATGCGTACATGGTGCGCACCTGCATCACCTGCTGCGCGTTGATGATGCTGTTGCCCAATCCACTGTCCGAGCCGATGAACATTTCGGCCACGATCACAATCACCAGCGCCATGGACACCGCCGAACGCAAGCCCACAAAGGACGGTTGCAGGCTTTCCCATACCAGCACGTCCTTGAACACCTGCCAGCGCGAAGCCCCCATGACCCTGGCCGCCATCACCCGCTGCTTGCGCGCGTTGATGACGCCATACGCACTGTTGAACACGACGATCAGCAGGGCACCAAATGCGGCAATGGCGATCTTGTTGATGTCGGAGACACCAAAAATCATCAGGAACAGCGGGATCAGCGCCGACGAGGGCGTGGAGCGAAAGAAGTCAATCAGGAACTCCACGCTGCGGTAGGCTTTTTCATTGCTGCCCAGCAGCACCCCCAGGGGGACACCCACCACGGCGGCAATCAGGAAGGCCTGAATGGTGCGCCACAGCGTCACGGCAAAGTCTTTCAATAACGCGCCTCCCGCCAGGCCATTGAGCAGCGCCATGATGGTGTCAACCGGTGGGGGCAGCAAAATGGCTTTGACAAAGCCCAGGCGCACCGCCAGGTCCCACACAATGAGGAGCAGAACCGGGCCGATAAAGGGCAGCGCCTTGTCCCACTGCGGCTTTTTTGGCACGGCAGCGGCCACGGCAGGGGCAGCCCAGGGGGTGTCTGCGGGGTCAGTGGTGGCCATGCTGCTTAACCCTTGTACAGCATGGTGTCCACCAGCAATCGGGACGAGAAAATGCCTTTTTCCGCAAACAGGTCAAAGAACTTCTGGAAGTAGGCAATGTCCTTGGGGGTGAACTCGTTGTACAGCATATAGGCAGCCAGGGGAACCTCGGCGGTCAGGGCACCTTCAATCGCGGTATAACCTTTGAGGAACTGGCGCGCCTCGGCAGGCTTGCTGCGCACATAGGCCACGCCTTTGGCGTAGGCGGCGATGTATTTTTTAGCTGCCTCCGGGTGGGCCTTGATAAAGCTGGCGGTGAGCGACGCCGAGCCTCCGAACCACGGGGCCATCGGGTCACCGAGCACATATTTTGCGATGACGCCGGTCTCGATGACGCGCGTGCTGCCATTGAGCCGGCCAATGGTGCCGGTGGGCTCCAGCGTGTACGCGGCGTCAATCTGACCTGCCACCAGTGCGGCCACATGCTGGCCAATGGGCAACTCGATCACGGTGACGCCGCTGGCGCCGCCGCGCTCCATCACGATTTTGGCCATGGTGACGTTCTGAATGCCGGGGGCCGAGCAGATGCGCTTGCCCTTGAGGTCGGCAATCGTCTTGACGGTGCTGTTGATGGGAACAATCACCTCGTCCAGCACGTTTTTCACGTTGCTTGGGTTGGAGCAGAAAATCTTGAATGATCCGGGAGCTGCCAGTTCGCCCACTGCGAGATTGGCCGAACTGGTGCCGTTGGCGCTGCCATCTGCCCGGTCGGACAACATGCCTTCCACGATTTGCTGCGCGCTGGCAAATTTGACGGCCTCCACCTCCAGCCCGGCCTCCTTGAAATAGCCCAGCTCGATGGCCGTAAAAAAGGGTAACCCGGCTGCGATGGGCCAGTACCCGATGCGTATTTTGGGACTGCCTTGCGCCCACACCTGCGCAGGCAGTGCCAGCGACCCGAGCCCGAGCGCCAGCCCCGTGGACTGGAGCAGCAGCCTGCGCCGGGATGTGCCATTGGTCTGTGGCAATGCCGTTTCGTTTGTTTGGTTCATGGTTTTTCCTTGTGTGTTGCAGGTTGATCAATTGAAAAATTTTCGGGAAACTGTCATTTAACTGTCATTTAACTGTCATTTTTTGGATTGCATGTAGGCGCGCCAGCCACCAAAGCTGCTCACGTCCAGGGCACCTTCGAGCGCGTAGCCCTCGCAGACAAAGCCGGTCACCCAATCGCCGCTGGCCAGCTCCAGCTTGCCCAGGCCCAGCGGTGGTGGTATGAGCGCCAGAAAGCTGCCCAGGTGTTCTTGCGGCATCTCCCACACCTCCACTGCAATGGCTGCGCCTTGGGCTGCAACCCGTTTCAGGCCCGGCTTGGGTGGGGTGGTTCCGGGCAGGGCAAGTAGCCGGTAGTGTTTTGCGGTGTGTGTGGCATGCACCAGCCGCGCGCCGCGCTCGGTGAGCTGTGCATTCAAGGGCATGCCACTCAGATGGGCACCCACCACGGCCACGTGCATCGTGGCGGGGGATGGCGCGATGGAGCCAAGGTCGGCCATGCTGGTCGGCAATGCCTCGCCCAATGCACCTTGCGCCAGGCCGCTGGCATGGTGGTAGCGCTGGCCCAGCTCCAGCAACTGCCAGTCGCTGGCGCAAGGGCCGATCAAGGTGATGCCAAAGGGCAAGCCATCGACCCGTATGGCGCTTGGCACCGCGATGGCCGCGTAGTCCAGCAAATTGACAAAGTTGGTGTACGTACCCAGGTTGCGGTTGAGGGCGATAGGGTCCGCTTGCATGTGTGCAATGGTGTAGTGCGTAGGCGCGGTGGGCACTAGCAGTACATCCATGCTGCTCCACAGCGCGGTGGCCTGCTGGGCATAGGCGCGCAGTTGGGTTTGCGCCTCCACCAAGTCGGCTGCGCTGTAGTCGCGCCCCTGGGCAAGAATGCTGCGCACCGGCTCGATGACCTGATCCGCATGCTGGTCAAAAAATTTGCGAATAGCTGCGTAACGCTCTGCTACCAGCGCGCTCTCGTACAGCAAGGCAGCCGCCTTGGCAAAGGGCGTGAAGTCCACCTCCACCGCCGTTCCGCCCAGCTCGCGCAGGCGCTGCACGGCCTGGGCAAACGCCTCTTGCGCCAAGGTATCGCCAAAAAACTCCAGGTTTGCGGGCACGCCGAAGCGAAAACCATTGCTCCAGGGCGCAGTCCGCAGGCTCAGCTGGCGCGTCAACTGGCGCGAATAGGGGTCCAGCGGGTCGTACCCCATGGTTGCGTGCAGCACCCTGGCTGCCACCTCGACGGTGCGAGAAAAGATGGAAACACAGTCCACACTCTGCGCAGCAGGCACCACGCCCTGGGTGCTGACCAAGCCTTTGCTGGGCTTGAACCCCACGATGTTGTTCAGACCCGCAGGCACCCGGCCCGAGCCAGCCGTATCCGTGCCCAGGGCAAAGTCCACCTGGCCGGTGGCCACCACATAAGCCGAACCCGAGCTGGACCCACCGGACACATAGGCCGCATTGAATGCATTGGGCACGGCCCCATAAGGTGAGCGGGTGCCGCTCAGACCGCAGGCAAACTGGTCCAGATTGGTCTTGCCCACCAGCACTGCACCAGATTCGAGCAGCCTGTGCACCACGGCGGCGCTTGCTTCGGGGGTGTAGGCAAAAGCCGGGCATGCCGCAGTGGTGGGCACGCCCTGCACGTCGATATTGTCCTTGACGGCAAAGCGCAGCCCAAGCAGCGGCCCCGAGGAATGGGTCTGCAAGGGCTGGGCAAACCGGGATATCCAGGCCTGCGGTACGGCATCTGCCGGGTTGACGGCAGAAGATGAAAGAGTCAAAGCATTGCGAATGTCGTGCACCATATTGGAATCCAAACTTGTATCCAAGATGGCAGAAGCAATTTATATGCCTGGTGCCGACAATCAGGGGTGCCTCAGAAAACGGAATTTAAAGCACGGTAAGCCATCTGGTCGTCCCCCTTGTTTTGTAGTCACATTGAGACTACCATAAAGGTTCTGAAACCGTTTCAAAGGACGCCACCATGAGCACTGCCGACACCTATGTCCGCGCACGCATCGACAACGACACCAAAGAGCGCGCCGCTGATGCGCTCGCAGCCATGGGTTTAAGTATTTCTGATGCTATCCGCTTGCTGATGCTGCGCATTGCCGATGAGAAACGCTTGCCCTTTGACGTGAAGGTACCCAATGCCATCACACGGCAAGCCATCGCCGAATTGGAGGCTGGCAAGGGCAAGCGCTTTGCCAGTGTTGCCGACTTGATGGCGGATTTACATGCGGACGATTGACCGCGCTGCGGCCTTCAAGCGCGATTACAAGCGTGAGGCCAGGGGTCAGCACCAGGCGACGCTTGATAGCGTCTTGTTGCCTGTTTTGATGGCCTTGGTGACCGATCAACCGCTGGGGGCCAGATACCGCGACCATGCATGCCTCACGCGCCTTCCATCTGCATGCTGAGTTCCAGCCAGCGCTCTTCGAGTTGTGCCAGTTCATCGGTCACGGACGCAAGCGCGCGTCCGATGGCGGTAATCTCCGCCGGGTTCTCAGTGCTGGGCAAACGCGCTTCCAGCACGGCACCTTCCTGGGTCAGCGTTTGCATGCGTTCTTCCACGGTTTGTAACTCCTTTTTGGTTTTTGGCGAGGAGTCGGCCTTGGGTTTCGGTTTGGTAATCGACGCAGCGGGTGCAAGCGATGCAACCGGCTTGGATGCTGCCTTGGGCGCGTCGTTTTCACGCTGGCGTTTGGCTTCTTCCAGCAAATAGCGCTGGTAATCGTCCAGATCGCCATCAAACGGCGCGACACCGCCGCGTGAGACCAGCCAGAACTCATCACACACGGCGCGCAGCAGCGCACGGTCATGGCTGACCAGCATGACCGTGCCTTCAAACTCGTTCAGCGCCACCGACAGCGCCTCGCGCGTAGCCAGATCGAGGTGGTTGGTTGGCTCATCCAGCAGTAGCAGATTGGGGCGCTGCCAGACGATCATGCACAGCACCAGACGCGCTTTTTCCCCGCCACTCATGCTGCCCACGGCCTGCTTGACCATATCGCCGCTGAAATTGAAGGTGCCCAGAAAATTGCGCAAATCCTGCTCGCGTGTGGCCTGCAGTGCCACTTTGCCCATCTGCACCATCTCCTTGGCCAGGCGGACCATGTGTTCCAGGGGCGTGTCGGCAGGGCGCAGCACGTCGAGTTCCTGTTGGGCAAAATAACCGATGCCCAGGCCCTTGCCCTCGGTGATCTCACCTTCAATGGGCGCCAGGGCGCGTGCCACGGTTTTGACCAGCGTCGATTTGCCCTGGCCGTTGGCGCCCAGAATGCCGATGCGTTGCCCGGCCAGCACCGATTTGCTGACCTTGTGCACAATCACGACCGGCGGCGCACCGGGCGGGGCATCGGCAGGTGGTGGATAGCCAAAGCTGGTGTCGCGCATGGCCAGCATGGGGTTGGGCAGGTTGGCGGGTTCCTTGAACTCGAAGGTGAAATCGGCTTCCGAGAGCAAAGGCGCCACTTTTTCCATGCGCTCCAGCGCCTTGACCCGGCTTTGCGCCTGCTTGGCTTTGGTGGCCTTGGCCTTGAAGCGGGTGATGAATTTTTGCAAGTGGGCAATCTTTTCCTGCTGGCGCGCGTAGGCGCCCTGTTGCAACGCCATCTGCTCGGCGCGCAGGTCTTCAAACTTGCTGTAGTTGCCGCCATAACGCGTCAGCTTGCCGGAGTCGATGTGCAGCGTGACGCGGGTCACGGCATCCAGGAATTCACGGTCATGGCTGATAACAATCAGCGTACCTTCGTATTTCTTCAACCATGTTTCCAGCCAGACCAGGGCATCCAGGTCCAGGTGGTTGGTTGGTTCATCGAGCAGCAGCAAGTCACTGGGACACATCAGGGCGCGTGCCAGTTGCAGCCGCATGCGCCAGCCACCCGAAAAACTGTTCACCGGACGCTCCAGTTCACTGAGCTTGAAACCCAGCCCCAGAATCAGCGCCTGCGCACGCGCGCTGGCATCGTGTTCGCCCGCGTCGTGCAGTGCCGTATAGGCATGCGCCATGCGCTCATAATCTTCCGTGGCCTCGGCAGCGGCAACTTCCTGCCGCGCTGCGTACAGTGCCGAGTCGCCCTCGACCACAAAGCTGGTCGCACTTTGTTCGGTTTCGGGCATGTCCTGCGCCACCTGGGCCATGCGCCAATGCGGCGGGATGCTGTATTCACCCGCATCTTCATGCAAAGTGCCAAGGAACAAGGCGAAGAGCGAGGACTTTCCCGCACCATTGCGCCCGACCAGGCCCACTTTTTCACCCGGATTGAGTGTGACGGATGCGCTATCCAGCAGCAATTTGGCGCCACGGCGCAAGCTGACATTTTTCAGGGTAATCATAGTTGGTGGTTGGTTATTCCATGCTTAGAACAAGGCGCTTGCCCAGTGCCGAGGCCGTGCGTTCGAGCTGTTTGATGGTGGGGTTGGCGCGGGGACTTTCCAGCTTTTGGGCCGCCGCCCACGAAGTTCCCAGAGATCGCGCCAAGTCAGACAGCGTTCGTCCCTGTTCCTGGCGTGCAGTGCGCACCGCTACAGCAGCTTGCACGGCGGCAGACGGTTCGACCCACGCGCCGCTCTCGAATGTACTGGCGACAGGCAGTGTATCGCCGGATTCGATACGCTCTTCCAGGCACAAAGTCAGCACATCAACTGCATGAAACAGCGCCTCTTCGCGTGTATCGCCCTCGGTGATGGCCTCGGGTATGTCGGGAAAAGTGACGGTAAAACCGCCTTCTGGCTGAGCCTCCAGCAAGGCCGCATATCTGACGATGCTCATTTGAGTTTCACTCCTGATTGTTTTTCAATACTTTTCAGCGTGCCGGTCTTGACATCATCCGCTGCATGCACCGGAACCGTCACTTTGCGTGAACCGTTGCCCAGTATGTGGTGGCTGCCAGTCACTCGCAAGACCGTAAATCCTTGTGCGATGAGCAGTTTGATGATCTGTTTACCGTTCATGGGTGTGATGATATATCTTATGAAATATATTTATAGGGTCGCGTTCGCAGCTTCTGCGTGGTCTTTTGACGTATTGAGCACCCCAACCCCGCGTGCGGGCCAGACGTTCTGGAAGAAACATAGCCCTTGACTGCCCTGGCACAACCCGCGCGCAAGAACTGCAACAAGTCGGCGGGTTTCTCTGATTTTCATGCGCTATTCCATGCATGCCGCCTAAAACAGGCGGGGATCAAACCGAAAGGGGTGGCGCTCGATGGTGAGCGAAATTCTGTGGTAATCGGGATGCGCCGGATTGAGCAGCAGGTTCATCTCTGACGGCTCGATATAGGATGGCACCCATAGCCCCAGGCTGGCTCCAGACACCAGCCAGGACAAGCCAAGCGCTTGCGTTGCCGTCTCATTGCTTTGCCAGTCGGCAGCCAAGTCCAGCGCACTGGCCGCCATGAGCGTGCTGTCATCCGGGATTTCCAATCGCATCAGTGCCTGATTTTTCGGATGGGCGCCATTGCAGTGGACGCGCTTTTCCAGTTGGCACAGGGCACGGTTGGATGCCGCATAAACCACCTGGTGCGCCCCTTTGGTATGCCAGCGGCTATTACCCAAGGTCGAGCCATAACCCAGCGCAGCAAGGATGGCGGGTGGTGGCAGTGCCGGGTTTTCGCACCATCCGATCCGCCAGACGGTGGTTGTAGTCAAACCACACCGCCGTAACGGATGGCCATCAGTATGTCTTTCACGCGCTGTGTACCGTAGCTGGTTTTAGCCAGCTCCAGCGGGCTGTCGCCATCAAGCATCGGGTGCGGCTGGCGCAGCCAGGCGGATGCTTCGTCTTCGGTCTCGAAGGTGTCGGTAGCCATCTGACCGAGTTCCAGCAAGCGTAAAACACTTTCCGCCGAATGGACGGGCAGCAGTTGCCCTTTGGCGACCCGGCGATTGGCGGTGCTTCGGTCCAGATCAAGGTACTCTGCGACGGCACCTTTGCCCAGGCCAAGGTAATCGCTGAGTGGGACGATGGCTTGACTGGAAATACCCCGTTTGAGGATTTTGCAAGCCCCCACGCTGTTCAGGCCTGCCAGACGCGCGCCCACCATGACCCGTGTGGGCGTTGGCGGATCGCCTTGATCCGGCGCTTCCAGCATGGCCCAGATGGCAGATAGCGCAACGCTGCGGCTTGAGGTTTGGGCAGAGATGGTTTGCGTGTTCATGGCGCGATTACATCATGATGGCGACGCATTTGCAACATTTGTCCTGTTCCGGATTTTCAATCAGTGCCCATAAATTACCATGCTATTTGTTGAGTTTGCATATGAAATCAGCCTGTAGCCCTTGTCCTATGTGCGGGTACAGCTATTGTTTTTAATGTGATCTTATCCGCATCGGTTCAGGCCAAACGGGTCGCAGACAAATCAATCTTGCCAGTGCCAAGGTCAATCGACGCCCATTTTTGCGCAAACGGAAACAGCGGGTTGTTGTCGCGGCTGGACAGATCAGAGGCTTTGCCCTGCATGTCGAGAAGCTGGGACGGGGCACGGTTTGAGGTAAGGGTGACACGGGTCTGCGAAAATGACCACCCCCTGTTTCCCCAACCCCAATCCTCAACCCCAACGCCACCCATGACCTACAGCGTCAAGGAAATCTTCTACACCCTGCAGGGCGAAGGCCACCATGCCGGGCGCGCAGCCGTGTTCTGCCGCTTTGCCGGTTGCAATCTGTGGAATGGGGACGAGGCCAGCCGCGCCAGTGCCGTCTGCCAGTTTTGCGATACCGATTTCGTGGGCACGGACGGGGAGGGCGGTGGCAAGTTTGCCGATGCCACCCGCCTGGCTGCCGCGATCCATGCGCGCTGGCCTATCAGCGACAGCGCGCACAAGTTCGTGGTGTGTACCGGCGGCGAGCCTTTGCTGCAACTGGATGTGCCGCTCATAGACGCGCTGCACGCGCTGGGCTTTGCAGTGGCTATCGAAACCAATGGCACGCTGCCTGTGCCCGCTGGGGTGGATTGGGTGTGTGTAAGCCCCAAGATGGGTGCAAATCTGGTGGTACGCACGGGCCACGAGATCAAGGTGGTTATCCCGCAGCCGGGTCAGGTGCTGGAAGAATACGCTGCACTGCCTTTTGCGCACCATTTTCTGCAGGCTATGGATAGTCCGCTGCAGGCCACCAATCTGCGTCTGGCCGTGGACTACTGCAAGGCGCATCCGCAGTGGAAACTTAGCCTGCAAACCCACAAGATTCTGCAAATTCCCTAGATTATTACGAGATATTCCCCTCGGGACACCACCATGCTCACCATCACCCGCAAGCTGGAATTCGACGCCGGCCACCGCATTCCCGACCACGCCAGCCAGTGCCGTAACCTGCACGGCCACCGCTACACCCTGCTCGTGACCCTCACCGGCGACGTGGTGCAGCAAGAGGGAGAGTCCGACAACGGCATGATCATGGACTTTGGCGACATCAAGACGCTGGCCAACGAACATCTGGTCAATCTCTGGGACCATGCCTTTTTGGTCTACGAAAACGACACCGCCGTGCGCGCCTTTCTGGATAGCCTCCCGAACCACAAGACCGTGGTCCTCAAGCGCGTGCCCACGGTGGAAAACCTGGCGCGCATTGCTTTTGATACGCTCAAGCCGGTTTACCACGACCGCTTTGGCCGCCACCTTGCACTGACCAAGGTGACGCTCTTTGAGACGCCCAATTGCTGGGCGGAGATTGACGGCTGATGGTTGCACGGTGTGTCATGGTGCTGGGCACCACCAGTGGGGCGGGCAAGAGCTGGCTTGCCACCGCCTTGTGCCGCTACTACGCCCGCCAGGGGTTGAAAGTGGCGCCGTTCAAGGCGCAAAACATGAGCAATAACGCACGTGTGGTGGCTTCTGAAAGCGGCTCAGGCGAGATCGGCTCGGCCCAATACTTTCAGGCACTGGCCGCACGCGCTGTGCCGGATGTACGCATGAATCCGCTGCTGCTCAAGCCCGAGGCCGACACGCACAGCCAGGTGGTGCTGATGGGCCGGGTGGATGAGGTGCTGTCGCGCATGCCGTGGCGCGCGCGCAGCCTGGCGGTGTGGCCACAGATCGTGCAATCGCTGGACGGTTTGCGCGCCGAAAACGATGTGGTGGTGATCGAAGGTGCGGGTTCGCCCGCCGAGATCAATCTTGCAGCCAGCGATATTGTCAACATGCGTGTGGCCCTGCATTGCAATGCCGCTTGCCTGCTGGTGAGCGACATTGACCGTGGCGGCGCCTTTGCTCACCTGTACGGCACCTGGGCGCTGCTGCCGGAAAACGAGCGTGCGCTGATCAAGGGTTTTGTGCTCAACAAGTTTCGCGGCGATGCCAGCCTTTTGGCGCCAGCGCCGCAGATGCTGCAGGAGCGAACCGGCATTCCGACGCTGGCCACGTTGCCGATGTGGTGGCAGCACGGACTGCCCGAAGAGGATGGTGTGTTCGATGACCGCAGCGTGTCGGCGGGCCGTGTGACCCGCACGGTGGCGGTGGTGGCCTATCCACGCATCAGCAATCTGGACGAATTCCAGCCGCTCAAGAACATTCCCGGCCTGCGCCTGCAGTGGGTGCGCAGTCCCAAGGAACTGGCGGGTCTGACCGACACCGACTGGATCATCCTGCCAGGCTCCAAAGCCACCGTCGCCGATCTGGATTGGCTGCGCGCACAGGGGCTGGATGCTAGCGTGGCCCGGCACGCAGCGCGTGGTGGGGCGGTTTTTGGTATCTGCGGCGGGTTGCAGATGCTGGGCGAGGCGCTGATCGACACCCACGGCATTGACGGCAACGCGCCGGGCCTGGGCTTGCTGCCGCTGGTGACCGTGTTTGCGCCGGACAAGACGGTGCGGCATACGAAAACGGCTTTTGCCGGGGGCGGTGGTATGGCGGGGCTTTGGGCGGCGCTTGCGGGTGTGTCGATCTCGGGCTATGAAATCCACCATGGGCAGACGGCGCAGCATGCGGACCTGTTGGCCCAGGGCGATGTGGCGCAGGCCGTGCTGCCCGATGGCCTGGGCTGGTGCAACGCCGCAGGCAATGTGCTGGGCATCTACCTGCACGGCCTCTTTGAAGACCCCGCCGTGCTGCGAGCCCTGTTCGGAGCGGACGCGCCGACGCTGGATGTGGTGTTCGATGGTCTGGCAGACTTCATAACCCGCCACTTCGAGGCGGGTGTGCTGGATGCAATGGTCAACGCATGAATGCGTTAACGCTGTCGCAACCCATCAATATGGTTATCAGGAGTTGTTTGTGAAAAACGTCATGGTATTGGGTGGCACCGGGTTTGTCGGTACCCAGGTATGCAAGCAGTTGGTGCAGAATGGTTGGACAGTCACGGTTCCAACCCGAACGCCAGAGCGTGACTGGCCGGTTCGTGGGTTGCCACAGGTTCACGTTGTCGATCTGGATGTGCATGACGCAACCGCGCTGACCAAAGCCATGGCTGGGCACACGGCGGTTGTCAATCTGGTGGCCATTTTGCATGGGAATGCCGCAGCGTTCGACAAAGTGCACGTGGCACTTCCATCCAGAATCTTGCAGGCATGCCATGACAACCGTGTACGTGAACTTGTCCACATCAGTGCACTGGGAGCCAATGCCCAGAGGCCGCAAGACTGTCCATCCGAGTATTTGCGCAGCAAAAGCCGAGGGGAGGCAGTGCTTTTGGCATCCTCCGAAGAGCCGTTATCACCCAGGGTGACGGTGCTGCGCCCCAGCGTGATTTTTGGGGCGCATGACAAGTTCCTCAACCTGTTTGCCAGGCTGCAAAGGTTCTTTCCGGTGATGCCGTTGGCGGGTGCCGGGGCACGGTTTCAGCCAGTTTGGGTGGAAGATGTCGCCAGCGCCGTGGTGCGAATCCTGGCGCAGGATGTGCCCGATCATCCTGCCGTGATCGAGGCCTGCGGTCCACAGGTCTTCACGCTGCGCGAACTGGTGCAGTTGGCCGCACGACTCGGTGGTGTGCGTGGCGGCCTGGGGCGTCCGGTCATTGCCTTGCCGGACTGGATCGGGCGGATACAGGCTTTCATGATGGAGCTCGCGCCTGGGGAGCCATTGATGAGCCGCGATAATCTGGACTCCATGAAGGTCGATAACGTTGCAAGTGCGACGGTGGCCGGTCTGGAAGTGTTGGGCATCACCCCATCCCGGCTGGAGCCGATTGCGGCGCACTACCTTGCGCCCGGTGTCCAGCGTCCAGGGATTGCCGAGCAGCGAAAACTATAAAAACAATAGCTGCTTGCGCACGTCAGCCGTGCGGTAGAGGGCTGGCATGACACACTCCGACGAACGCTTGCATGCACCGGACAATTTGCTGGCTGGTTAGCCCATGATCCTGATTTGATAGCTGCTCCCGCTCATTCAATAAGGCCTGTAGCCGTAATCATGTAAAAAACCAAGGCTCCGGATGACGAAAAATACGCCCAGGCACCCAATACCGAGATTGATCGGTTCATGGATTCACTGCAGGGTACGTCATGAATTGGGAACGGTTTGCCCATACCAGTTAATACCCGCTCTTGCGGTCTTCCCAGCGTTTGGTAGCATAACCAGCCGTGAACATTGCGTCGTGTGTCGGCACCCAAAGGCGATTGCCGGGCGTATCCAGGGCTTGCTGCACAAAATCCTCTGCCGTATTGCGAGAGCGGTAGTAGTTTGCAATCTGGTAATCCACCGAACTCCAGCCCTTGCCAAAACCGCTGGCGTAAGACCAACTTCGATGAAATCCGACGGTCACTCCGGCCCCCAGGTAACGCTCCTGACCCGCTGCGAGTAAAAACGTGCAAGCGCTTGCGCAACGCTCAAAACTGACCGTATCCAGCCCATTTTGTTCAATGAGCTTGGCCATTGCTAGGCCTTCCACGACATAACCGCCAGGGCTTTCGATTTGCACAAGCGGCAATTTGGGTTTCATCTGCAGTGCGTGCTCCAGTTTCTTGTACGTGCCAAATCCAAGATCCCCCCGCACGATGATGCGCCCCAAATCCTCGACACGCAGCACGTCGGCGGTGTGCATGTCATCACGCACATGGATCATCCACCAACCCGACAGCCACTCGCCTGCCAGCCCCAAAGGATATGGCAACACAGCCAGCAGCAGTGTCAGCGCTGAGACAAAGGTGATCAGCGAGCCGGTGAAGCCACCCCCTTCCCTGTGATGCCGCAGGGCGCAGCGCATGGCACCACCGCACCACCACACCAGCCCGGCTGCGACGCTCAGGATTAGCGTCAGCACCAGCCATTGCTTCAGGGCAAAAGCGCCGTTGTAGCGCGCGGGGGCGGTGATTTTTGCAATGAGCCAGTAGGCGATGCCAATCCAGGCCGTCAGCGCCAGACCACCGGCGACGATGGCCCTGCCCAGCGCCACATCACCCCGCCAGAGCGCAAGAACAGGGATCAGGAGCATGCGCTGCAGCAGTCCCCCCTTCGGCTCGGGTGCGGGAGGCCGTGGAGATTTTGGCAATGCAGGCAGTTTTCTGGTGGGAATGTGCAAGTCGGCACCATCGTCTTCTACGCCGCCATCCATGCGCGGCGTGGCTGGCATGGTCTGTACGATGGGTGCGCCATCTCTTTTGCGCGCGGCCGAGTAATACACGGTTTTTTCCAGCCAGGCCAGAAACATCAATGCATCCGGGCTGCCCATGCGGCGCAGTTCGGCGGTCAAGGTTGTTTCGTTGAAAAACAGACGCGGACCCTTGTCCCGCTTCTCAAAGCCATACGGGTAGTCCTGCAAAAGCTGCTTGTCGGGCCGCAAGGATGGCAACACATTGCGTACTTCCCTGGAGGCTATCCAGGAGCGATGCCCCTGTGCCTCGTGAATTTCAACACTAAAACCTTTGTAGCGTGCCGGCCAGACCCTATAACCCGGTTGAGTTGCCATGCGAATACTGCCCTCCAAAATCCAGGTCACGCCATGCGTTCACGGCCAACCACCACGTTTGCCTGGCTCCACTCCACCGTGATCGTGTGCATTGTGCCAAATCGGTGCGAATGTTTTGGCCGGCAAGCACTCCGACGAAGGGCAGGGCTTGGGTGTGGGCGGTTGGTGCATGTACATTTCGCACATGATGTCTACAATTCATGCGCATGAAATACTTTACCTCTACCGAGGCCAAGACACGCTTTGGCGAGTTCATTGAAGCAGGAATGAAGGGCGGGGTGTGCCTCACGCGCAACGGACGCCCCGCTGGATATTTGATTCCTGCAGATGACTATGAAAAGGGCGAAGCCCATTCGCCTGGCGTTGCACCGGGCGGTGGCATTGCGGAAACGCTGACCCTGTATTCGCTGGGAAAAATTCCCCGGCTCTGTGCCATGCAGCGCATAGGTATCCTGGACTACGGTCTTTTGCTGCGCTTATTGAACGCAGCCGGGCTTCCGCATCCACGGCCAAAAGAGCAGGATCGGCGCAAACTGGATAAAGCATTTGATGCCTTTATGGACCAGGCACAAGATGGCTAAAAGAAAAATTACGCTGGCAATCCCCGATTCCGGGCCACTGATTTCACTCGCCATGGGCAATGCGCTGCACTTGCTGCTGTTGGTGCGCCCCGGTGTGGGGCTTGTTGTGACAGACATCGTTCACTTCGAAACCACCGCACTTTCACAGCGGTACACGGATGGCGCGCAGATCGCTGATTTTCTCGATCAGAACCGGGATCGAATCGCCATCATGCCGACCACCATAGGCAAACTGGCGCTGCCGGAAATGAAAAGGCAACTGCTCAACGGAGAAAAGGTGCAGTGGGGCGAAGATTTTGGTGAACTCTCCATCATTGGTTTTGTAAAAAGCGCCAGAACGTTCAATCCGGGCGAACCGACCTTGATTCTGATTGAAGACGATTGGTTTGAAGATAACACCTACGCCCTGCCAGGGAACATGCATCTGGTATCGACCAGCAGTTTTCTTGATGGACTGGAAAGGCGTGGTGTCATCACGTCAGCCAGGGAAATCAAGGATTTGATACTGAGCAAACGACCCGGTTTCAGGGCCGACTATCTTGTAGACCGGGAGGCGCAAAAGATTCCCCAGGGAACGACCTGGGAAGAGAGCTTCCGGCGCTAATCGTACCCCACAGATTCGTCAGCGGCAGTTGTCTGCACCTTTGGGATAGTTCAGCAATCAAGCGGGTGACGGAGATTTTTTGCACAAAATAGCCTGTAGCCACCGTAGGATGTGCGGGAGAAGCTATAAAAAGAATAGTGTATTCCGCAGGCGCAACTGCCACCGCCGTTCCTTTATCAGTCTTGCGCGGAAAACCCCGTCCTTCAGGGCGGGGATGCAGAGCGCGGACAGCGAAGCTGTCCTTGTAGCGGATGTACGTCTTGAACATGGTTAAAATCACAGTATGAAACGCCTCCAAGCCTTCAAATTTGAGTTGATGCCAAACGGCGAGCAGGAGCAAGACATGTGCCGCTTTGCCGGGGCACGTCGGTTTGTCTACAACCGGGCTTTGGATATTCAAAAGGCCAATCACGAGTCTGGTGGAAAGTACATCGGCTACGTGGATATGGCAAACCGCCTTCCCGAATGGAAGAAAGAAAAAGAATGGCTCAAGGAGCCGCCTTCCCAAATCTTGCAACAGGCACTTAAAGATGCGGATAGGGCCTACAAGAACTTCTTTGAGAAACGTGCTGGCTTCCCGTGCCGTAAGAAAAAAGGCAGGGGCGACAGTTTCCGTTTCCCGCAAGGTTTCGAGATCGACCAAGCCAACAGCCGCATTAAGCTGCCAAAGCTGGGATGGGTTCGCTACCACAACAGCCGGGGCATACTCGGCATGGCCAAAAACATCACTGTCAGTCAGTCTGGTGGCAAGTGGTTCGCAAGTATCCAGACTGAGCACTCAGTCCTGCAACCCGTGCCAACAGCCACCAGTGCCATTGGCATCGACGTGGGCGTTGTTCGGTTCGCCACCATGAGCGATGGCACGCACATCGAGCCGCTGGACAGCTTCAAGAAGCACGAGCGTCGTCTTAAAAAGTACCAAAGGCGCATGTGTCGTAAGGTTAAATTTAGCAAGAACTGGCACAAAGCCAGAAGAAAAGTTCAGAAAATCCACACCCGTATCAGTAATGCCCGCAAAGACTTCCTGCACAAAGAAACAACAAAGATCAGCAAAAACCACGCTATGGTCGCTATTGAGGATTTGCAGGTACGCAACATGAGCAAGTCGAGCGCAGGAACTACCGAAGCACCGGGTAAAAACGTAGCTCAGAAGTCGGGGTTGAACAAAGCCATCCTCGATCAGGGCTGGTTCGAGTTTCGCCGCCAGTTGGAATACAAGCTCAACTGGAACGGCGGAATACTCATTCCAGTTCCTGCGCACTACACCAGCCAGACCTGTCCGGTCTGCGGCCACGTTGCCAAAGAAAACCGGCAAACGCAGGCCAAGTTTGTGTGCGTAGACTGCGGCCACGAGGAAAACGCCGATGTGGTCGGTGCGAAAAACATATTGGCGCGGGGATACCGCGTTGCAGCCTGTGGAGAGGACGTAAGGCGTGCCAAGGTCGCAAGACCGAAACGCGCAGCCTCTGTGAAGCAGGAACCCACCGAAGTGACTAGGCGTGAGGAAGCTCATGTTTAGCACCGTAGGAATCCCCTGCCTTCGGGCAGGGGAGGATGTCAAACTGACCGCATTTTTTAGCGAGCGAACCCAATAAACCCACAAAGGAGACTCCCAATACACCCTTTCAGCCGCCCGCAACCGGGCACCACCCGTATGAGCAAGACGCTGCGCGACGGATTCAGGTTGATCATTGCCACCACACTCGCCCTCGTGCCATTTGTGGCACATGCAGGGGAATGGTTCACGGATGCAAAAACCGCCTGTCAGGTATGGAATCCAAATCCAGTTCCCGGCGAGAGCACAAGTTGGTCAGGTTCCTGCTCCAACGGCAAGGCGACTGGGACAGGCACGTTGCAGTGGTATCGGAATGGCAAACCCGGCAGTCGCTACGAAGGCGAATACCGCGATGGCAAGCGCGGTTTTCTGGCGGAAATGGGCGGTGCGTTCACCTTTGTGGGCAACCAGTTCAAGCTGGAAAGCGATGGCCGCGAATACTTTATCGACCTGCTGCTGTTTCACCGGCGGCTGCGCTGTCTGGTAGCGATTGAGCTGAAAATTGGCGAGTTCAAACCCGAGCACAAGGGGCAGATCGAGTTCTATCTGGATCAGCTTGACCAGCATCACCGCATGGAAGGTGAAAACCCGCCCATTGGCATCGTGATTTGCCGTAGCAAGACACGCACGATGGTGGAATACGCGCTGCGCACCATGACCCGTCCGCTGGGCATTGCCACCTACACCGTCACCCCGCAATTGCCCGCAAACTTCCAAGGCGAGTTGCCCAGTCCCGAACAAATCGCGCAACATCTGGCTGGCTGGGCAGGCGGTTCGGATGGGTGAGTACCGCTATGCATGCGGACGGGCCAGGATGCGATATGTGGCGTCGTGCGATTGGATTTCCTATTCGTCTATTCGTTACTTCTTGCTCAAGTCCCGATACGCGGCCGGTACGTTGAGGCCGGGATGGACCCAGCCGAACAGGGCGTAGCCGCCGAACTCGGGCATGGCCACCTCCTGCACGGTCTGCTCTAGCGTCAAGCCGCGATCAATCGCCGCCTGAACGTTCTTGCGCACGGCCGTCAGGTAGTCGATGTGCCACTTCAAATCCTCGCGCGCCATCGCAACGCCATGACCAGGAATGATTCGGGCATCGGGCGGCAAGAAGGCATGGACGCGATTCAGGGTGTCGAGCGTCGCAACCAGGTGTCCGTCGAGCAGCCAGGGTAGTGCGGGCTTCGATGCAATCACGGGATTGCCCGCCCACATCACCTTGGACTGCGGCTCCCAAACCCACAGATCGCCGCCGGTCTGGGCGAAGCCGAAGTCGATCACATCCACCGTCTTGCCGCCCAAGTCCAGGGTCAGCGTGGACATCGGCGCCACCAGAATGTCGCCGGTACGGGCCTTGATTTCCTCGATGCCGCGACCGGTGCCGAAATTCTTGATCATGAAGGCCTTGTCGTCGCCAAGGTGCTGATCGATGTAGGCACGGGTGCTGGCGTGCTGGACGATGCGCGTTGATGCCGACAGATACATGTTGCCAAAGGAGTGGTCGCCGTGGGCGCTGGTATTGATCGCGTAAATCAAGGGCTTGCCGCCCAGTTTGCGGCTCAGGTCCTGCACCTGCCGATTGAGGCGTTTGTTGAGCATGGTCTCAATCAGCAGCGCGCCCTTGCTGCCCACCACCAGCCCGCCGCTGGTGGCGGCGGCGCCGCCCTTGGCGTTCAGTTCGCGGGCGTTATTGGCGTAGAAGGCGAACACGCCGTCGGCGAGTCTTTCGCTACGCATCTCTACCGTGTTGCCGTCCCAGATCGGTTCACCGGCAATGGCCGCGCCTTGCCCAACGAGGTTCAGGCCGCCCGCTCCGAGCAGCACGGCGATCAGGCTGGCGATGAGTTTTCGTTTCATGGTGTTTCTCCTGTTGATTGATGGTGAATGCATCTTAGTCTCTTCATTCATGCAATAAAATTCCAAATTTATACAAGTTTAGTTTGCAAGTATGCACAGCAAGATGGACCTCAATCTCCTGCGCTACGTCGCCGCCGTAACCCGGACGGGCTCGCTGTCGGGGGCGGCGCGCCAGCTTGGCGTGAATCACGCCACGGTGTTCCGGCGCATCGTCCAGATGGAAAAGGACCTGGGTGTGCGCCTGTTCGAACGTAGCAGCGGCCACTACGTGGCGACGGCGGCGGGCGAGGAGCTTGCCGCCGCTGGCGCGGCGATGCTCGCCACTGCGGAGCAGTCGCTGCTCAAGGTGGCGGGACGTGACCTGCGGCCCGGCGGTACGGTCCGCATCACCACCACCGACAGCATCGCCCAGGCCTTGTTGAATCCCGTCCTCGCCCGCTGCCGCGCGCTCTACCCGCAAATCACCCTGCACGTCGTCATCAACAACGTGCTGGTGGACCTGTCGCGGCGCGACGCCGACATCGCCTTGCGCGTCTCCAGTCATCCGCCCGAGCACCTCCTGGGTAAACGTATCGCACCGCTGGCCATTGCAGTATTTGGGTCGGAGCACTACCTGGCGACGACGCAGGCCACGGCCCTGGACGAGCACGAGTGGATCGCGTTGGGCGAAGCGCAGGAGCGCCACCGCACGCTGCAATGGCTAAAGAAGATCAAACCCCTGGATGAAGTGGCTTATCGCATCGACGGTTTCGCGGCCATCGCGCAGGCCTGCGCCAACGGTCTGGGGCTGGCCCTGCTACCCTGCTTCCTTGGCGACAGCATGCCGACGCTGCGTCGGATCGGACCACCGGAGCCGACCCTGACCTCGGAACTCTGGCTGCTCACCCATCCCGACCTGCGCACCACCGCGCGAATCAAGGCCATCTACCAAACCATGCAAGTCGAACTCGTGAAGCGCGCGGATATCATCGAGGGCAAGACGCGCTAGGAGCCTGTCGGACTTGGGGCGTCGATAGCGAAAATCGACCCCAACGAGGACAGTTTTTGTTGCCAGGCTACGGATGACCCTGTTTATCCAGCCACAACCACCATGACACACGCATGACACACTCCGACGAACGCTTGCATGCACTGGACAATTTGCGGGCTGATTAGCTCCTGATCCTGATTTGATAGCTACTCCCGCTCATTCCATGAGGCCTGTAGCCGTAATCATGTGAAATATCAAGGCCCCGGAGCCACCAGCAACTGCCCGCAGCAGAATTGGGTGGATCACCTGCATACGCCACCCTGGGTGGCCCCACGCAAGAGGCCTCCTGGGGCGTGCTCAAGACCGGCGGCATGCTGGTGGCCACGGCGCAACCGCCGTCGCCCGAGCGCGCCGCGCAGTTGGATTCGGTAGCTGCACCCGCACGCCGCACGGGCGGTAGAGGCCGATTTGGCAATCAGGTTGCCACCAGTTCGCGCAGCACCTCCGGGTGCGACTGTGCCACGCGCAGCAGCGACTGTGCCGCACCTGATGGCTGTCTGCGACCCTGCTCCCACTCCTGCAACGTGCGCACGCTCACGCCCAGCAACTGCGCAAACTGCGCTTGCGACAGGGCCGTGCGCAATCGTGCCTCTGCCACGGCGGACAGAGTAACCCGAGTTTCGCGCGCAGCCCGCCCAGCCTTCATATCGCGTACCGCTTCAAGCAAATCGGCCTTGAAGGCTTCCATTTCAGGGTCTTTGTGCATTGTCAATCTCCTTGCGTAGTTCCACCAGAACACCCGTGACGCATCGCGCGCAACATCACTCCAAAAAACGGAAGTGCGAATAAAGGCACGGGTCTGGCTTACAGTGGTGTACATGCTTTGCACTGTACGTCATTGACGTATTTTGCCAGCCATTCCTGATCTATACCGGGGAACAAAATGGACTTCAAAAATCAAGAACCTGGCATCCATGAGGGTCGCAGCATATCTTGCGAGAGGTTTCACCCCTGGGGCAAACTCTCACGGGAGCAGCCGTGCAGCTGGCACCCGTTGCTGGACCATATGACCGATGTAGCTGCGTGCTTTCTTGCGCTGGCTGAATGTTCAGCTATTCGGCGATCATTGGAAAAAACAGCAGGCCGACCCCTTGACGCTGCGGATGTGCAGCGGCTGGCCGTGCTGGTCTTTCTGCACGATGTCGGCAAAGCCAACGCCGGTTTTCAAGCAAAACGCTGGGTTGCCGCGTCCCAGCCAGTACCGCCGGGATGGCCTGCACCTGCAGGGCATACGCATGAAGCATTGTGCATTTTCAGTGATGAGACGCTGTTGATCCAACTGCCTGTTGATGAAATGGACACCTGGGGCTCCGCATGCTTGAGCCTGTGGCGGGCCTCCATCAGTCATCATGGCCGTCCGGTGGAAGAGTCAAGCCAAGTTGACACCAGAATCTGGCGCCCAGTCATCAGCGCAGGGCAAGTGGTCTATGACCCGCAGGCCACACTGTGTGCAGCGCTGCATTGAGGAAATTTGCTGCAATATTGAGAGCTGTTTCCACCCGTTCTATGCAGTCTACAGGGCTATTTGATTATTTGGTTCACATCTGGGCGTAAACGCTGATTCTGTTCCGCCCCGCCGCCTTGGATTGGTACAGCATCTCATCCGCGCGCGTGAGCAGTACATTGGCGGTTCTTCCGTGCTCGGGAAATACGGCAATTCCGGCGGACAGCGTGACGCTGATCTGGAACTCGCCAGCGGTCACCCGCATTCTTTTCAGCCGCATGCGCCAGGACTCGACCCGCTCCAATGCCTGATCTGCTGACATGTTTGGCATGATGGCCACAAATTCCTCGCCACCATAGCGGTAAATAAAGTCACTGTCACGGGCACCTTTCTTGAGTAGTTCAGCCAGCGCCACGAGAACGGTATCACCTGCTGCATGGCCATATTGGTCATTGATTTTCTTGAAATGGTCCAGGTCCAGCATGATGATGGCCAAGGGTTTGCCCTCACGTTCTGCGTGCGCCAATTCACGCGGTAAAGTGGTATCCAGGTAGCGCCGGTTGTAGAGACTCGTGAGGCCATCCCGTATGACCATCTCTTGCAACACAGACTTTTCTTCCACGGCCTCGGTGAGCTGGTTTTCCAGTTTCTGGTGCGACTGCAACAGGTGGTTCTCGTACTGTCTACGACCGCTGACATCGCGGCCCACTCCCTGATATCCTTTGATCGTGCCGTCGCTTGCGTAAATGGGTACAGACGACATTTCTATCCAGATTTCACCGGCATCCTTGTGCCGCATGGGCAATTCATACTTCAGGGGTATGCCACGAAGGTTCGATGCTTCGATCTCGCGTCCTTCGCGGAACATGTCTTCCAGCATGCCTTGTCCCTGCGGGGTGAGGTTGTCCCGGACATGGGTGCCAATGACTTCCTGCGGCAAGAATCCACGTGTGCGTTGATCGGCTGCATTGACGTAGGTAAAGTGCATCTGCGCGTCCACCCGCCACACAATATCGGCCATGTTTTCCGCTAGCATGCGGAAATGCTCCTCGCTGGCGCGCAATGCGTCACGCTGGCGCAAGGTTGTCAAATGCGAGTGCGCGATCAATGTCGCCAACAGCAGCAGAATGCAATAACCTACCGTAAGTTCTATGGCACGCTGCTGCCACCCTTGGGTTGCCTGGGCCTTGTCGATGCCGTAAGCAACGATGAAGGGAAAGCCTTCGATCTTACTGAACCCCATCAGGCGCTCGCGGCCATCCATATCCCGCTGGGGCACAACGCTGGTCTCTAAGGCCGTTGTCGCATGCAGCAATGCGGCGGGGATTTCAAAGGTGGTCACGCGCTTTTCAAGGGTTTCTGGCAACAGTGGACGGCGCGCGAGGAGTACCTGTTCGTTATCCAATAACGCAATCGAATCGCCAGACTCCAGACGCAGGGCATCAAACCAATGTTGCGCCCGCGCCAACTCGATGACCCCCAGCACACCGCCTTGAAAATCGCCCGCAGGGGATCGGATATGACGCGACAACACCAGCGCGGATCGTCCACTGGCCGTCTTCGTTCCCGGCACGTAGCTTGCCAGTGGACCGGGACCCGTGTGCCGCTTGCGGGCCTCGCATAGCTCGATTTTGGAGCGAACGCCCGTGTTTTTGCCAGAGGCGGTGGCGGTAAAAACACAATCCTGATTGAAAAACACCATACTGAAAAAATCTGGAATCGTGTCGGCTTTTTCCTTCAGGAGCATCGTCATTCGCTGAAGATGCTCCTGATCGTTATCTGGATGGACCAGATCGCTGGCCTGGATTCTGCCCAGCAAGTCGCGCAAGACGTAATCGGCAGCCAGTATCTGGATACGAAACGACTGGTTGATGATCTGGCTGCGCTGCATGGCGCGATCTGCCGTGTCGGTCAGAACTTTTTCGTATCCTTGCTGCAAGTCGATGGCGAGCCATCCTCCCAGCACCACGAAAAACGCCACCAGCGCACCGTAAATCTTGAGCAATGACGGTGGCAGCATGGTCTTCATAAAGATTAAAAAGGCAGGAAAGAGGTCACACGCAGACCGACAATCTGGTTGTGCCTGGCACCATTCCAGCCGCCGTCCTTGGCGAGCAATGCGTCGCCGCTGGTGTTGAGCATGTCGTAGGTTATACCCACAGTAACCAGCCGATGCACCTTGTAGTTGAGGGTGAGTTCACTGACCCACGTGCTGTCGCCCTTGGCACCACGCTGGTACGGCGTGTTGTTGGTACCCACGCGCGTCACGGACTGCGAGAGCAGCGCGTAGAACTTGTCAAGGTCGTAGCGCACGCCAGCCAAGACGTTGAGGTCTTCGAGCTGCGCGTCCCCCTTTGAATAACTGATGCGGCCAAAGCCCGCCCAGTGCGTGTCGAAGCGGTAACTGGCGCCAACCATCACGGCATCAACCTGCGGCGTCTTGTCACCCGGCCCCGGCCATACGGCATCCTTGTCGTAAAAACGGAAAGCGTCGATGTGGTTGAGGGTTAGCTGGTAATGTTGCTTTGCGTCCTGAAAGTTCAGCTCCAGGACGTAGGCCAGATCACCCTGCGCCAGATTGCGCGCGGCATTGATCGTTTCGCGATCACCGAAAGCATCGCCAACAATGCCCGTGAGCGACAGACCATTACCAAAGTCCTGCCGGGCGACCACCGCAGCCGAGGGGAAGGGAGGCGCCACGACACGGGTGGCGGCGTTGGCGTAGTCATTGCCATTGTTCAGATCACCACTGAAAATCGGGTCGGCAAGATACCAGTTGGCGGTGTCGATCTTGCCCAGCATCAGCAACGTGCCGTTCTTGCGGTACGTTGCCGCCAGCTCTTGCAGGCCAGACTTGAAATCAACGGCCTCGCGGTTGCTGCCGCTGGTTTCTACGGTGTTGACGCCGAAGGTCATCGGATTGGTCAGCGAGTAGGCGCTGCCACCACCGAGTGTGCGGTTGTCGGAGTACGCGCCCATGAAGCTCCAGTCACCGCTTTTGAACTGCAGCGTGAAAAAGTCCAGCAGACGACCGCCGGTGTGGGTGACGAGATTCGCACGAAAAGGGCTGGGTCGGTTGCGTAGCGCATCCTCCGTGCTTTGCTGGACGGTGACGTTGTTGAGCAAGAAGCCGCTCCAGCCCTCGGGCGCATCCTGAGCGCAGGCCGTGCAGGCAAACAGACCCAGGGTGATGAGGCTTGGCAGTTTGATGGTGTTCATAACCGATCAACGATAACAGAAGTCCGGGCCTGCGGGCCGTACTCAGGAAATTGCGCTCCAGATTCATGCCGGGCTGTCGTGGCATGGTCGTTTATGGGCGAAGTAAACGACCACCTACTGAAGTGGGAGTGTTTGCGCGGTTCGCAGAGGACTGGGTTTCATGTCTGTACGTGAGCTATTCTTTTAATAGCTGCTTACGCACGTCAGTCGTGCGGTACAAGGCAATTTTGTTGCTAGACTACAGATAACCCTGTTTACCCAACCACAACTACCATGACACACTCCGACGAACGCTTGCATGCACTGGACAATTTGCGCGCCGTGATGATGTGGCTGGGCATTGTGCTGCATGTGAGCATGAACTACACCGTGCGGCCAATGCCCGTGCCCTGGCATGACACGCTAACCAGCGAAGGTGCCGATGCGGTGCTGGGCATGATCCATGCTTTTCGTATGCCCACCTTTTTTATCGTAGCGGGCTTTTTTGTTGCACTGCTGGTACATAAGCGGGGCAGGCATGCCATGTTGAAGAACCGCTTGCTGCGCCTGGGTGCGCCCTTCGCCCTGTTATGGCTACCCCTGTATGTGCTTGTTGGCGTGCTGGCTATGCTGTTTGTGCACCGTGTCGCGCGCGGCACCTGGGGAGTGGACGAGTCGCTGATGCCCGTGCGTCCAGGCCACCCCAAGATCAACACCATGCATCTGTGGTTCATCTGGATGCTCCTGTGGTACAGCGTGGCAAGTTTTGTCCTGTTCCCCCTTGTCCAGAGCGTGCCGCAGAATGTGCGCCATTTTTTTACGCAGGCTTTCGCACGATTAGCTTCCAGCGCCTGGGGGCTGGCGCTGCTGGCTGTGCCCCTGGCTGTGCTGGGGTTGGGGTATCCGGGGGGCTTTCTGACCGCCAGTGGCTCCTTTGTGCCGCCGCTTACGGAGTGGCTGCATAACGGATTGTTTTTCGGATTTGGTCTGGCCCTGTATGGACAGAGAACCATGTTGCTGGCGAACTTCCAGCAGCGCTGGCCCATTTATGCGGTGGTGGGTTTTGTTTTTATCAGTATTTCCGGCGTGCTGGTCAAGGCGCAGCACGAAAACCCCGGCAGCATTGCGCATTTCGAGTTTTATTCCGGCTTGGTCTACAACCTTTGCACCTGGTTCTGGAGCATCGCCATGATCGGCCTGTTTGCGCGGCACGTCCACCGGGTCAATCCGTGGTTGCGTTACCTTTCGCAGGCGTCGTACTGGGTATATCTGGTCCACCTGCCCTTGACCATCGCTTTTGGTGCGCTGCTGTACGGCACGGATCTGTCGATACCCAGTAGGATCGCCATCAACATCGTCGCCACCAGCGTGCTGGCCTTGCTGAGCTACCACCTGCTGGTGCGTTCCACAGCGCTGGGGGAGCTAATGACCGGCAAGCGCTATCCTTTCGTCGGATTGCGGCCTGTGCAAACATGATGTTTAGGACAGCGATTGCAGTCCCGCTTCGGTCGGATTCAGAAACAGGCGGTCGCGTTCGTAACGTTGCACTTCATCCATCGGATACTTGACGAGACCGTCAACTTTTACATAGCGCGGGCCGACGCCAACAGCGCTGGCAAAGCTGATGGAGGTTTCCGAGCGCTTCCAGCGGCGTGCCAACTCTTGCTGGGTAATAAGGGTTTGGTATTGTGTTTCCATAGGTCCGCATCATGCCGTGAAGTTGGCAGTTCCATATCGGCATATTAGGGGGAGAATGGAGCACTTATCCAAAATTTACGACTCGAAGCTGTACTATCGTTCACCGCCATGCCTGAAACCATCTACCGCAAATTACTACGACCCTGGATTCTGGGACTGGGAGTCGCCATGGCGGGAGTGGCTGCAAGTATCTTGTTGGCACTTCAGCAGTCACATGTTGTCAGGCAGATCGAGCAGACCCGGTTTTCCCAGGCCGCCGATGTGCTGACCGAGTCGCTGACGCACCGCATCGATTCCTATACCGAGATTGCCTTCGGCCTGCGCGGCCTGTTCATCATCAACCCGAACCTGGATCGGCGTGCTTTTATGGATGCCATCACCTCGCTGGAGGTCGGTACACGCCATCCGGAAATCAAGAACATTGCCTTCACCCGTTATGTGCGTGCCGCTGATAAACAGCAGTTTGAACAAAGGGTGCGTGCTGACACTTCGGTTGACCCGAAGGGGTATCCTGACTTTCGCATTCACCCGCCAGGTGAACGGGCACAGTATTTTGTTGCCGACTATCTCTGGCCCATGGACGGCAACCGGAGTGTGCATGGGCTCGACATCAGCGCCCAACCCGCCAATCTTGCATCCATGCACTACTCGCAACGCAGCGGAAAGCCGGTTGCCAGCGGCCCTTTCCCTCTGCTGCAGGAAAGCAGCCATCCCATTGGCTTTGTCATCCGGGTGCCGGTTTTCTCCAAAGCCCCGGAGTTTCTGGGGTCGGTGGCCGTGACGCTGCGGGTATGGGACATCATCGAACAATTGAAACGTGAAGGGCACCTGCACGGCCTGCAACTGCATGTGCTGGACCTTGGACCCACTTACATCCCCGAGGCCGAGGATGTCAAACGGCCTTTATTTTCACAAGCGTCAGATGCCAAGGATAAGGGTCACAAGGATTCCTATTCACGCGAACTGAGTGTGCATGGCCGCAAATGGCAACTGGATTTTTATTCGCAAGAGTCGTTTCTTTCGGGTGCCGAGCACACCACCCCCTTGCTGATTGGTCTCCTGGGCAGCCTTGTTTCCTTGATGCTGGGTGCACTGATTTTCCTGCTGGTGCGCAGACACTACTCCGCACTGGATCGGGCCGAGGCCAGCGCAGAAGCATTGCGGGTGCAGCTGCAATTGCAACAGGAATTGGTCGCAGCACATGCCGCTGCCGAATCCGCCAACGTCGCCAAAAGCCGCTTTCTGGCGAATATGAGCCACGAATTGCGCACCCCCCTCAACGCCGTGATCGGATTCACGCACTTGATGCTCTCATCAACGAATTTGTCCGCTACAGAACAAAAATACCTCGGCATCATCAACACGTCCGGCAACCACCTTCTCACGCTGATCAATGACGTGTTAGAAATCTCCAAGATCGATGCCGGACGTGTCGAGCGGCATGACTCGGCCACCGATATCGAACAGTTGGTTCGTGAAGTCGCCGACATGCTGCGTGAAAGGGCCGAGCGGGTCGGCTTGACACTGGATGTTGAACTTGCGGGCCTGCACAAGAGGCTGCAGGTCGATGCCGTCAAGCTGCGCCAGGTATTGATCAATCTGTTGGGTAACGCCATCAAGTTCACCCAGACCGGCGGCGTTTTTCTTGGTGTACGGGGAACACCTGCCAGAAATCAGACCGTGCAGATCGACATTGCTGTACGCGATACCGGCATTGGCATTGCCCCCGAAGACCAGCGAGCCGTTTTCGAGCCCTTTGTTCAAATGGTTACCCATGCCACCAGCGCCGGTACAGGGCTTGGCCTGACGCTCACGCGCCAATATCTGCGTATGCTGGGGACAGAACTCTACCTTGAATCCACCCTGGGAGTTGGGTCGTGTTTCCGGTTTTCTCTAACCCTCAGTGAAACCATGCCCGTTGAAACGCCGGCGCAACCTGTACCAAGCGGGCAAGTGTTGGTTGGTGCGCAGGGCAAGCGCATCCTGATCGCTGACGATGATCCTGCCGGACGCACCTTGCTGCACGAACTGCTGCACCCGTTGGGCTTCGTGCTGGCGCAGGCTGCCGATGGCATCGAGGCTGTTGACCAGGCGCAGCGTTTTGCGCCCGATCTGATTCTCATGGACTGGCGCATGCCCCGCCTGGACGGTCTGCAGGCCACGCAGCAGATTCGCGCACGCACAACCACTAGCCCCCCCAAAATTGTGATGTTGAGCGCCAGTGCTTTCGAAGAGCAGCGGCTGGAGGCGCTCCAATGCCGTGTTGATGACTTTTTGCGCAAACCTTTGCAATACGAAGAACTCTGCAACACGCTTGAGCGGCAGCTTGCCATCCGGATCGAGCGCCAGCAAACGCCAAAGCCCCCAGTCACGCCAGTGATCCCAGTGGCAATCGACCCACAGGCTCTTGCTATTCTGACGTCGGCGCAACGCCAGGCGCTAAAGGTCGCCGCAGAGGAGCTTAATCCCGACAAACTGCACAGCGTACTCGCCGAAGTAGAACCCGGTCATCCCGCGCTTGCGCACGCCATTGCAGGCATGGCGGAAAACTTTTTGTACAAGGAATTGTGGGAACTGGTGTGCGCCAGCGACACGCCCTGATTTCATCGGGCTATGGCCCAGAAGGTACGTGCGGGAGCAGCTATTTTATTCGTAGCATAAGGAGGTACAGGTTTTCCACCTTGTCGCGTGCCCAGGGACAGACCTGTCCGGTAAAAGTACTGGATATGGTACATTTTTGTGTCGATAAGTCGATTTCATCAACAACCAACTTCGGTTTGAAATCGCCCCCTTCAGGGGGATAGAATTCATTTGGGAGAGGGGTAACCTCTTCCAAATTCGCTCCGTAAGGAGCGCGGATTGAAACATTCTGGCAACTGGTGGCAAAAACGGACGTGATAGGTACGCCACCGCAGCATGGGGATGCTTTGCATCCCGCGCTCCACCTTCCCACCCTGAAGGGCGGGGTTTCACGCGCAATCTGATGAACGTTCTTTCCTTTACCGAGGCTAGATCCACCTTTAAGGCGGTGATGGACGCTGTTTGCAAAGATCACGAACCGACAGTCATCACGCGCGTTGGCGGTGATCATGTCGTTATGTTGTCCTTGGACGACTTCAACAGCATGCAGGAAACAATGTATCTGCTCAGCTCAGCGAAGAACGCCGCTAGGCTGATGGAGTCAATTGCGCAACTGCGAGCTGGTAAGGCCAAACCACGAACTTTGATTGAAGATGGCCAACCACAAAACGAAGAACAAACAGCAGGCTAAAGAGATTGCTGTTTCTTGGACGGACCACGCATGGGAAGAGTATCTCTGGTGGCACAAAACAAACCCAAAGGTTGTTGAAGAGATCAACGGACTGATTGAGGAATGCAGACGAAACCCATTTAAAGGCACGGGGAAGCCGGAACCTCTGAAGGGAGACCTGAGTGGGTTTTGGTCGCGAAGGATTACAAAAGAGCATCGACTGGTGTATTTGCCAGAAGACAGCACCATTTACGTGGTTCAGTGCAAGCTGCACTATTGAGGGCGAATGGCTATACCACCGGGCCACCGTCTGGCATCGGCGGCACTGCACGGAGACTGGGTGTCCAGCCATGACCAGCTGGGGCGCAACCGCAAGCAATACATTCACACATTCACAACCCTGTAGCTCCCATGGCGCGGATTTGAGCGTTTTCGATGTATAAGCCTTATGGTACGTGCGGGAGCAGCTATTTTATTCGTAGCATGAGGAGGTACAGGTTTTCCACCTTGTCGCGTGCCCAAGGTGTCTTGCGCAGGAATTTGAGGCTGGATTTGACGCTTGGGTCGAAGGTAAAACAGCGCACCGGAATGCGCCCAGCCAGACCATCCCAGCCGTAATGCGCAACCAGCGCGGTAACGATGGCCTCCAGCGTCAAACCATGCAAGGGATTGCGTGGCTGGGCCGGAGTTTGGCCAGGTGGTGATTGTGGTGATGGTGGTGCGGTTGGCATCAGGACGAGGGGCTGTGCTTGCGGGCCAGCGCTGCCTTTACATCACGCGGCTTTAAGCCATACATCTCGGCAAATGCTTCCACCGTTTTGCCACTACCCTCAAAAGCCTTCAGCAAGGCCGCTTGCCGCGCCAGCTTCTGCTCGGACTGCTCCAGCGCTTCTTCCAGCACGGCACTAAGCTGTGCATCGTTGGACTGGGTGCGTGACACATATTCATCGCGGCTCAAGCCCGATGCCTCATACGCAGCCATGAGCTGGGTACGCAATTGGGGCCGCAGATCGTCCTGGGTACGCATCTGACGGCGGCGAAACAATTCCACCACTGCAGCATAGACATGTTCCGGGGCTACATCCTCGACCGCCAAGCCTTGCAGGTCGTGGCGTTGTTTGCCAGCAGCCACACACTGCAGGTAGCGTGTGGAGCGGGTATGTACGCCAAGGGCCGCCTTGAGGCTGTCACGCTTGAACACGTCGGGGTGTTTTTCTAGCAGATCCTGAAAAATACCGCGCTTGAGCGGCAGGAATTCGGCACCGAACAAATGCGGATACAGCGTGAACAACTGTTCAAGAACGGGCTGCACGGATTGCATGCGTTCTGTATGGGTGGTTTTGGATTTTTGGGGCGCATCAGCCGGAGCTGCTTCTGGATTGGTACTGGTCATCATGTGGATCGCTATTGGGTCAATCCCCTATTGTCAACCAGATGGCTGGACAAGCAGGGCGAATAATAATTTGCATCGCTAGGCGTAATGCATCCTGTGCAAGCATAGAATTTCGCACCTTGTTGGGGCATGACGCATAACTAGAGACCAGAGACACGCACAGGAGATAGAAGATATGTTGGGATATGTACGCATTGGCATGCGCCTTGGGATCGGTTTTACCGTCACGCTGGCTTTGCTGATTGTGATTGCGGTTGTTGGTTTTTCCCGGATCACGTCGCTCTCCGATTCGATTGAGGCCCTGAGCAGGGTCAGTTACCCGAAAACGGTGCAAGCCGGCAATGTGATTAATGCAGTGAACATGATTGCCAGGGATTTGCGCGACATCTTGCTGGAAAAAGACCTTGGTATGGTCAAAAAAGAGATCGAGCGAATTCCTGGGCAGCGCGAAATCATCGCCAAAAATCTGGACATGCTCGAAAAGGGCGCCACCTCGGAGCAGGAAAAGCAAATCCTCAAGCGTGTAAAGATTTTGCGAGCAAGTTTTCTCGAAGCGCAAAAACAGATACTGACGCAGGTACGCGATGGCAAGCGGGAAGAGGCACTGTGGTTTTTTATGGAGGATACGCGCCAGATTCAGGACAACTATGTTGACGCCATCACCAAACTGATCGAACTGGTGTCGAAGACCATGGAGTCTGATGGCGAAGCGGCCCGCCTGGAGGCGGAGCAAGCTAAAAGCTCCTTGACGACGTTGACGCTGGTGGCTACCCTGTTGAGTCTGTTTTTTGCTGTGTTGATTACCCGTAGTATCACTGGCCCCACCAAAAAATTGGTCGTCAGTGCGGACAAGATGGCCGAAGGTGATTTTGATTTTTCAATTGATTACCGTGCCAGGGATGAAATTGGTGCGTTGGCGGAGTCGGTGCGGGGCTTGCAACGTGCTGTGCGGACGATGGCAGAAGATGCACATGCGCTATCCCAGGCCGCAGTGCAAGGAAAACTCGATGTGCGTGTCGATGCCTTCCGGCACCAAGGGGATTTCCGTAAGATCGTGCAGGGCATCAATGACACGCTGGATTCGGTGATTGGTCCGCTGCACGTCGCTGCGGACTATGTGGAGCGGATTTCCAGGGGCGATATCCCTGAACCCATCACTGACAAGTACAACGGCGATTTCAATACGATCAAGGACAACCTCAACCAGGCCATTGCGGCGGTCAATGCGCTGGTTTCGGATGCGAATATGCTGGCCACTGCAGCGGTGCAGGGAAAACTTGCCACACGCGCGGATGATGCGCGACATGCGGGGGATTTTCGCAGGATCGTCCAGGGCGTCAATGCAACGTTAGATGCTGTGATCGGCCCTTTGGGCATGGCGGCCAGTTATGTGGACCGTATCTCCCACGGCGACATTCCACCGCTCATCGCAGAGGTGTACAGCGGTGACTTCAACACCATCAAGATCAATCTGAACCGTGCTATTGCGGCCGTCAATGCCTTGGTCGTCGATGTCAATCTTCTGGCTAAGGCGGGTGTGGAAGGCCGACTGGAGACGCGCTGTGATGCCAGCAAACACGAGGGGGATTTTCGCAAGGTGGTGCAAGGGGTCAACGACACGCTGGATGCCATTGTTTTCCCCATCAAGGAGGTGCAAGGCATTCTGGAAAACATGGCGCATGGCGATTTGACGCAATCCATTCAAGGCCAGTATGAGGGCTCGTTTGCAGACCTCAAGATGGCGGTGAACGGTACGGTGAACAAATTGGCCGCAACGATGGATGAGGTGCGCGAGGCTGCAGTCGAACTTACTGGTGCGGCCACGCAGGTGAGCGCGACTGCGCAGTCGCTATCACAGGCTGCCAGCGAGCAGGCTGGCAGTGTGGAAGAGACCTCTTCACAAATCGAGTCCATGTCTACTTCCATCAATCAGAACAGTCACAACGCCAAGATCGCTGACGGTATGGCGACCAAGACTTCCAGGGAGGCAGTCGATGGTGGTGGTGCGGTGGATCAAACGGTACAGGCAATGAAGCAAATTGCTGCCAAGATATCCATCGTGGATGACATTGCTTACCAGACCAACCTGCTGGCACTCAACGCCGCCATTGAAGCAGCCCGTGCGGGGGAGAATGGCAAGGGCTTTGCTGTGGTGGCTGCCGAGGTGCGAAAACTCGCCCAACGTAGCCAGGAGGCGGCACGGGAGATTAGTGATCTGGCAGGCACCAGTGTCTTGACGGCTGAGCGTGCTGGCAAACTGCTCGAAGAAATTGTCCCCAGTATCCAAAAAACCAGCGAGTTGGTGCAAGAGATCGCTGCGGCAAGTACCGAACAAAGTTCTTCGGTGCTGCAAATTGGCGATGCCATGGGCCAGCTTTCCAAAGCCACACAACAAAATGCCAGCGCATCCGAGCAACTCGCAGCAACCAGCGAGGAGCTTTCCGGCCAGGCTGAACAGTTGCAACATAGCATCGCTTTTTTCAACACCGGAAAGAATACCCAGCAATCCGACAGCCGCCCTGACGTTGCACCCAGGCAAGAACGCAGAATGCCGAGGATAGCGCAGTCGGGAAACCGGTTGATTCCGATGCCGGTGCGTCGTGGTGGTGGTAGTGGCGCTGGCGCTACGAACTTCCGTCCCTACTGACCCTCTCTCTGCTGATCCTGCCAGATTGCAATGGTACGATTCAGGTCATCGCTTCGTCACTTTCTTTAACCATAGCCACTATCGCATTTATGAAAAAACTAGCTTCCCTGTTGTTCTCTGCTTTGATTGCATTGAGTTTTTCAACCAACGTTTTTGCCAACGAGTTTTCCGAGCTGCGCACGCAGATCAGCGCGGCACGTGAGTCGCTGGTTACCTTGCTGACGAATAAAGATAAACGTGGTGCTGACCAGCAAAAGTTGGTGAAGGACACGGCCGATGCGGTCAGTGCGCACCTAGCAAAGATGAAAGCGCCAGCTGGCAAGGAAGCGCAATTCAAGGCGTTGCTGGAAAACTGGAATGCATTCAAGAAGACGCGCGAAACCGAACTGGTGCCCGCAATCCTGGCGGGCAACGATGCAGAGGCACGCAAGATTGCCGGTGGCATTCAGAAAGAGCGTATCACCAAATGCCATGAGCTTGTGGGTGAACTGGGCGGAGAATAGCGTCCGCTGTGTTGCTTCTGACCCTGGACGCGTACCCAGGTCATTCCTTTGCGACACCTGAGCAGATGCGCGCCACTGAACGTCCTGGTACTTCTGCTTTCGCTACTTGTTCTGCCTTTTCTTGACGGATGCACGGCCCTTCAGGCTGGCAAACTGCTCTCACCAGAAGGTTTCGGACTGGTGCAGGTTGTACCCGGCCTCTATGTGGAGGTTGGAACGGACATCGAAACGCAGGCCAAACTCCACGCAGCAATGGCCCAAGCCGAGAGTGCGATACGAGCCGCATACGGCAGCGTGGTTTCGCACCCGACGGTCCATGCATGCATCAGCGAAGGTTGCTATGCATCATTTGGCGGCCGGGGTTCCGTTGCCAAGGTTTACGGCGACCGCATTTTGCTTTCACCACGGGGACTGACGTGGCATTTTCTCGCCCATGAGTGGTCGCATGCTGAAATCCGTAACCGTCTATCGGTCGCTGCGTGGTTTCGTATGCCACAATGGTTTGATGAAGGCGTTGCCGTTGCAGTAAGTGAAGCACCAGAGCACTCTGAAAGTCACTGGCAGTTCCTGGTGGCATCCAGCATACCCCGCCCCACGGTAGATGAGTTGCATGCGTTGAAATCCCTGAGCCAGTGGCTTGCTGCCGTCCAAAGGTTTGGCGAAGGCACGAATATCCAGCGTAGAGCGAAAGGGCAACCCGAGATTCGACCGCTTTACGCGGCCGCAGGCCATGAATTGCGCCCCTGGCTTGCCACGGCAGGGGTCCAGGGGCTCTTGGCGTTCATTACCAAACTCAATGCAGGCGAGGACTTCGAATCTGCATACCAGGTGCAGGCAGCGAATAAGCTTTCCCGGTTCTGAGGCTATAGTGCAGGTGGCGTGCAGGTGGTGAATCTGTTTACGTAGCAGATTAAAGATACCTGTGTATCAGAGGGAATTACGAAAATGATCAAAGACAAAGCATTTCTGGTGGTGGACGATATGGAAGCCATGCGCCGTATTCTGACCAGCAGCCTGGACCAATTGGGCACGACGAATGTGGTCACGGCGATGAATGGCGCTGATGCTTGGCGGTTGTTGCAGACGCACAATTTCGATGCCGTGATCCTGGATTGGAACATGCCTGTGATGACGGGCCAGGAACTGCTGCTGCGCATCCGCTCGGCCCCGAAAACGACCCATTTACCGGTCTTGATGATGACGGCCGAGACCGAGCGCCATCAGGTGCAGATGGCCATTGCTGCCGGTGTTTCGGAGTACATGGTCAAGCCTTTCAGTGTGGGTGCGCTGGAGGCCAAAATCAGAAGGATCATCGAACACCCGCATCCCCTGGAGCATCAGGTTGACAAGACTTTGGGTGCCGATACTGCCAAGGCACCCGGTAAACTGGTATTGCCGGTATTGCTGGTCGTGGACGATGTGACGGAGAGCTGCCATGAACTGGTTGGCATGCTCAAGGATGATTATCAGGTGCATACGGTCAACAGCGGCGAACTGGCCCTCAAAATGCTGGAGTCCGGCAGGACTCCCGATTTGATTGTGCTCGACATGGTGATGCCGGAGATGGACGGCTACGAGGTCTGCAGGCGCATCAAGGCCAATGCGGCCACCGCCGATATACCCGTCATTCTTCTGAGTACGACGGGCGAGACTGCCGACATCACCCGTGCTTTTGCGCTCGGTGCTGCCGATTGTGTGAGCAAGCCGGTGGATCCGCCCATCTTGCGCGCGCGGATCAACACCCACCTCAAGTTGAGCCGCACCCTGGCCGAACTCAAGCACCACCTGCAACTGCGTGACTATGTCGAGCGCATGGCACAGCACGATCTCAAGAGTCCGATAGCCGGAATCATTGGATTTGCTTCTAGTTTGCTAGCGGACCCCGCCCTGACACCGGACCACAAGGAAGTTATCAAGCACATCGAACATGCGGGCTACAACGTGCTCAACATGGTCACCCTGTCGCTGAGTCTCTACAAGATGGAGAACGGTAGTTACACGTTTCATCCGAGCACGGTCGATCTCACGGTGCTACTGAGCCGCATCGTGCGCGAGAATGCGTCCGAACTGGCAACGCGCAAGCTGGGTGTGCAGTTGCTGAGCCAGGGTGCGGTCACCGCATCGCTTCCCGCCATGCCGGTCATGGGAGACGAATTGTTGTGCTACTCCATGTTTCATAACCTGTTCAAGAATGCGATGGAAGCAGCGGCAGAGAATACCGTCATCCGGCTTGCGCTTGAGGTTGAAGACAACAAAGCCTGTGTGTTCCTGACCAATGATGGAGTGGTCCCGCAGGAAGTGCGCAGTACATTTTTTGATAAGTTCAGCACTTCGGGTAAGCCAGGTGGCGTCGGACTTGGGACTTTTTCTGCCAAACTGATTGCCCAGACCCAAACAGGTGACATTGCGATGCATACCTCGGATGAAAAGCACACAACGACGCTCACCGTGCGTCTACCTTGCGCGCAGCAAGGGGTAATCAGGTAACGATCGACAAGGAAAACCGCCATGCCCATCACCGAAACCCAAGTCATGGGAAACCTTGCGAGCATCCTTAGCACCATGAACGAATCCGAGACAGTAGCCCACGTGATGGGCATGGCTTTTGCTCTGGCGAAGATGGATGAGTCGGAGGTTCTGGCCCATGTGATGACCATGGTTTCCGCTCTGGCTGGGCTGGGCTGGGCTGTTTTTGGTTTGAAACTCAATATTTCGCGCACGGCCGCCCTGAATTTCAGCCTGGCCAATTTACTGCTGGTTCTTGTCGATGTGGTGGCCCTGTTTCGCCCGGCTGGTGTTGGCTATTTTGAGTTCATCCAGGCATTCAATGTTGCCGACTTCCTGATTTTGAGTGCCACGTTGTTGTTTCGTTCCGGTATGCGCGCGCTTTACGAGTTGCCTTGCACCACCGTGCGCGACCATCTTGCCATGGCCTTGGGTGTGTTGCTGCTGTGGGCCCTGGCGCGCACGTTGGCTTGGCAAAATGCCGCTTGTGTCACCATTTATCTGGTAGCGGGCTTTTTTTGCCTCAAGGGTTATGCCGAATGCAGCGTGGTGCTGCGCAAAAATTTCAATAAGACGACGGCGCGTATCCTTTTATGGCCGATTGCGGCAGCTGGCATCCTGTTCATTTTGCGCGCACTGGATGACACCCGGGTCATGCTGCATACACCGGGCAATTTGAATGACACCATGAAGTTCCGGCATTTTGCGCACTATATGTGGGCGCAACTGCTGGTGTTGATGCTAATCAACGCATCGTTTGTCGGGTTGACGCTGACGGCGCTGATAAAAAAGCTCAACGACCAGGCGCAGCGCTTGCAAAACATCCTTGACACCGCGCCGGTTGGGGTGGCGGTCAGTTCCGGGGGCATTATCCGTTTTGCCAATCCGCGCGTCACCGAGCTGCTGGATATGAAGGTTGGCGATGTGGCGACGAACGCCCTGGTTGAGCCAGAGGTGCGTGCAGATATTGTGCGCGGACTCGAATCTCAGGGCGCAGTGCATAACATGGAGGTGCAGATGTTTTGCACGAATCACACCGTGCGCGACCTGTTGGTGACGTACCTGCCCACGGATTACGCGGGTGCGCCTGGTATCCTGGGTTGGATGGTGGACATTACCGAACGTAAAAAGGACGAGAAAAAAATCCTTTTCAATCGCACCGTGGTCGAAAATTCCGAGCCGATGTTCTGGGCTGACCCGGAAACCCTGACCGTGGTATACGCCAACAAAGCCGGATTGGCGTTGATGCAAAGCAGTGCCGAACGCATCGTCGGTTGTCAGGTGCCGCCGCAGTTCCTGGACACTCTCTCGCGCAAGAACATGACCGCCCTGATGGCCAAATTGCGTGATGTCGGACATCCGTTGCGCTTTGAAACACGTCATACGCGTCTGGACGGCAGCATTTTGGATGTGGACGTGTCGTACTATGTGGCCGAGGATGAGGATAGGTCCTTGCTGGTGGCTACGATGCGCGACATCAGCGAGCAGAAAAGAGCAGAAAAAGCCATTCGGCAAGCCAGTGACGAACAGAATGCGATATTCGAGTCGGCCAACATGGGGATTGCCCTCATCAGGAACTGGTCCATCATCCGCGCCAACCACCGCATGGCCGAACTGTTTGGCTGGGACCTGGCTGAGATGCTGGGGCAGTCACCGCGCATCTGGTACCCTGAAACCAGGGAACTGTCTGAAGGTCCGTATGCTGACATTTTGCGCGGGGAGATTCATACCAGCACGCAAGAGGTGCGTCGTAAGGATGGGTCGCGTTTTTGGTGTCGTGTCAGCGGCAACGCCATTGACCGCAATGATTTGTCCAGCGGAACGGTGTGGATGTTTGACGACGTGACGGCTGAGCGCGAAGCCGCCGAGTTGATGCGCCAGGCCAAGGAGATGGCCGAGGAGGCTACACGCATGAAATCGGATTTTCTGGCGAATATGAGCCACGAAATTCGCACCCCCATGAATGCCATCATTGGCATGACACATCTGGCATTGCATACCGAGCTCAGTGCCAAGCAACGCAACTACGTCGAAAAAATAGATGGTGCGGCACGCAATCTGCTGGGAATCATCAACGACATTCTCGACTTTTCGAAGATCGAAGCCGGGAAATTGCAGTTCGAAAATGCCGAATTTCATCTGGAAGACGTCATGGAAACCCTGGCCGATTTGTCGGTCATCAAAGCCCAGGACAAGGGGTTGGAACTGTTGTTCGACGTGGGGCCCGATGTGCCAACCGCACTGGTAGGAGACGCCTTGCGTCTGGGGCAGGTGCTGATCAATCTGGTAGGCAATGCCATCAAGTTCACGGAAAAGGGTGAAGTCACCGTCGGAATTCATGTTCTCGACCCTGATCATGATGCTTTGCCGGATAGCATCAAGTTGCGTTTTGACATCAGTGACACGGGTGTTGGCTTGAGCAGCGAGCAAAGTGACAAGTTGTTTAATGCGTTTTCCCAGGCTGACGCCTCGACCACCCGCAGGTACGGTGGCACCGGTTTGGGTTTGACCATCAGCAAGCGTCTGGTGGAGTTGATGGGGGGGCAAATAAGCGTGCAAAGCCAGCTGGGTGTTGGCAGCACCTTCACGTTCACGGCGTGTTTTGGTTTGCAAAAGACATTGCCACGCGAACGCGCCACGCTGGATGCCGATGTGCGCGCGCTACGCATCTTGATAGTGGACGATAACGCACGTGCGCGCGAAATCATGCTGGCCATGCTGGCATCACAAAATTTCGATGCCACGGCGATTCCTGGTGGTGCCGAGGCCGTTGCCACGCTGGAGGCGGCGCAGAACACAGGGCACCCCTATGGTCTGGTGTTGATGGACTGGATGATGCCAGGACTCGATGGCCTGGCCACCATCCAGCAGATTCGCTCCGACCCGCGCCTGGATGGTGTCCCGGCCTTTGTGATGGTCACAGCGCACAGCCGCGATGAATTTCTGGACCAGGCGGATGGCACCCGGATTGACGGTCTGCTGCTCAAACCCGTCAGTCCCTCGGCACTGCTGGACAGTATTTTGACCGCCCTGGGCAAGGAAGTGGTCACCAAGGGGCGCAAACAACAGCGCCAGCAGGCCAGCCATGCAGCCGAGCAGAGCGTGCGGGGGGCTTATTTGCTGCTGGTGGAAGACAATGCAGTTAACCAGGAATTGGCGCTGGAGCTTTTGCAGGCGGCAGGTATCCGGGTTGATGTGGCCAACAATGGGGCCGAAGCCCTGAGCCAGGTCAGACGCCACGACTATGACGGCGTGCTCATGGACTGTCAGATGCCGATCATGGACGGTTTTGAAGCCACGCGCCGCATCCGTGCCGACAGCCGGTTTGCCCAACTGCCGATTCTGGCCATGACGGCCAACGCCATGCGTGGCGACCGCGAGCTGTGTCTGGCGGCGGGCATGAACGACCACATCGGCAAACCGATTGATGTCGCGCAACTGTTCAAAACCCTGGCGCAGTGGATCAAGCCCAAAAAAGCGCATATGCAACCCCTACCGGACGCGCCTGCGTTGCCGCACAGACGTGAGACCGATTTGCCCATGATCGTTGGTCTGGACCTGGCGCAAGCCTTGCAGCGCATGGGTGGCAATGCCAAGCTGGTGCGCAAGCTCATCGCACGCTTCGCGGAAACACAAGGTGGGGTGATGGAACGGATTGAAGCAGCCATCGCCAGCGGCGCGTTGGAGAGTGCGCTGCGTGAGGCCCATACCACCAAGGGCCTGGCTGGAAACATTGGTGCCACCCGTCTGCTGGGCCTGGCTGCGGACGTGGAAAGAGCTTTGCGCCACGGCACACCAGATGCCTTGCAACCCGCACTGGTTGCCATGTCAGACGAGTTGAACATGCTTTTGGGCCAGATCGCAGTCAGTCTTCATGCGTCCCAATCCGTCCATGTGGATGCCCCAACGTCTTTGCCAGACCCTGCTGTTTTGGCCAGTGAGTTGGCACAGCTGGCCACCCTGTTAGCGAATGATGACGCGCGCGCTGCGCGGCTGAGTGAACGCCTGGCCGACAAGCTGCGTGGCGTCGGACAGGCTGGCAATAGCCTTCAGTTGCAAAAGTTGATCGCCAGGTATGAGTTTGAAGACGCACTGAAGCTGGTGCACGAGATCGCGCGTGCGCTCGACGTCGCGCTCCCATTACAGGAACAGGAACATCTATGAACGCAGCCATAACCAAGCAAATACCGCAAATTATTCTGATCGTTGATGACACGCCAGACAATATCGACGTGCTGACCGAGGTTTTAGCGCCCCATTACGTGACGAAAGTTGCCCTGAATGGGGAAAAAGCACTCAAGATTGCCGCCGGCGAGAATCGACCCGATTTGATACTGCTCGACATCATGATGCCCGGCATCAGTGGCTACGATGTCTGCCAGCGACTCAAACGCAACTCGGCCACGCACGATATTCCCGTAATTTTCGTCACCGCAATGAACGAAATCGAGGATGAGCGCAAGGGGCTGGAGCTGGGGGCGGTGGACTACATCACCAAACCCATCAGTCCGGCGATTGTGCTGGCTAGGGTGCGCACCCACCTGGCGCTGTATGACCAGACACGCGAGCTGCAACGCCTGGTGGCACTGCGTACCGCCGAGTTGGAAAAGACGCGCAGCCAGATCATTCGCCGCCTGGGGCGCGCCGCCGAGTTCAAGGACAACGAAACCGGCAACCATGTCATTCGCATGAGCCACTACGCGCGTTTGATCGCCCAGGCGGCAGGGCTGGGGGCTGTGAGCGTGGACATTCTCTTTCATGCGGCGCCGATGCACGACGTGGGAAAATCGGTATCCCTGACAACATCTTGCTCAAACCCGGTGCACTCGATGCCACCGAATGGGAGGTTATGCGCCAGCACCCGGGCATGGGGGGCGAAATCATCGGGCAACATCGGGATGATTTGCTGCATGCGGCGCACTGTGTGGCCACCACGCACCATGAAAAGTGGGACGGCAGCGGTTACCCCAAGGGCTTGCAGGGTGAAGAAATTCCGCTCTTTGGCCGCATCGTGGCCATCGCCGATGTCTTTGATGCCTTGACTACCGCACGTCCTTACAAAAAAGCCTGGACCGTGGAGGCGGCCCTTGCATTGATCGAGGATGGCGCCGGTAAACACTTTGACCCTGCCTTGCTGCCGGCTTTGCATCAGGCTTTGCCGGAGATGTTGAAAATCAAGGAACAATATGCAGAAGACAAGGGCGCATTGCCGGATCTGGATTTTGCGGCATGAATTGTGCTGAATTGTGCTGAATTGTGCTGAATTGTGTTGAATCTGCTCAAGATTGGCGGTATGGAACCGATGGTCAGATACGCACCGGACCCCATCCCCACCCCCAACAGGAGAAAATTTTATGAATATTACCAATAACCCCGCTGTTCAAACCGCGACAACCGCCGCAGCCGCCCCCAAGTCCGACGCCATCAACATCGCGGTTTTGAAGAAAGCGCTGGATTCGCAAGCTGCTGGCGCGGCTGCCTTGCTGCAGGCATTGCCTCAGCCGCAGGCTCTGGCGAGCAGTGGCAATCTGGGAACCAAGCTCAACACCTTTGCCTAGAATTAGAGCAAATGTGGCTGTAGGGCACGTGTGATGCGCGGGATAAGCTATATTATCGGGAGCATTTTCCCTGGTTTTGCCTTTGCGCTATGATGCACGGCATGCGTCCCCTACTGCGCTTGTCGCCCCATCCAGTCTTTGACTTTGTTGTCACCGTGCACCTATGAACGTACTCGTCGGTTGGCTCATCTGCCTGGTGTGCGTCTTTGGCGTGTATATTTTCCATGGTGGCAACATCTCGGTGATCCTGAAGGCGTTACCGTTTGAAATAATCACCATTGGTGGTGCCACGGCGGGTGCTTTTCTGGCCAATAACCAGGGCAAAGTGGTCAAGGCCACCATCAAAGGCCTGGGCTTGTGTTTCAAGGGCAGCAAGTACACCAAGGCGCGGTACATGGAATTGATGGCACTGATGTTCGATATTCTGCAAAAAGCCCGCAAAGAGGGCTTGATGGCGATTGAAAAGGATGTCGAAGAACCCCATCAGTCGCCCTTGTTCCAGAAATACCCAACCGTTGGCTCTGACCACCATGTGGTTGAATTTATTACCGATTATTTGCGCATGATGGTCTCGGGCAACCTCAATGCGCACGAAATCGAGTCCTTGATGGACAGTGAAATTGAAACGCACCACCACGAAGCGCACGCTGCTGTTGCTGCGTTACAACGGGTTGCGGGCGGTTTGCCAGCCTTCGGTATTGTGGCTGCGGTGTTGGGGGTGGTGAACACCATGGGATCGGTGGGCCAACCACCAGCGGTTCTTGGTGGCATGATTGGCTCCGCCCTGGTGGGTACATTTCTGGGCATTTTGCTGGCGTACGCTTTTGCCGAGCCGCTGGCTGGCATTCTGGAACAAAAAGTGGAAGAGTCGGGCAAGGAGTTGCAGTGCATCCGTACCACCTTGCTGGCCAGTATGCAGGGTTACAACCCGTCAACGGCGATTGAGTTTGGCCGTAAGGTGCTGTTTTCCACCGAGCGACCCACGTTCGTCGAACTGGAAACGTATGTCAAGAAAAAATAAAGCCCAGGGGGCATAAGCATGAGTGGGGACGCAAAAAAACTCCAACCCATTATCATCAAGCGGATAAAAAAGGGGGGGCACTCGGCGCATGGGGGGGCCTGGAAGATTGCCTATGCAGATTTCGTGACGGCAATGATGGCGTTTTTCTTGTTGATGTGGTTGCTTGGCAGCACCTCTGAGGGCGACAAAAAAGGGATATCGGACTACTTTTCTACGCCCTTGAAGGTGGCTATGTCCGGCGGTAGTGGCGCTGGCACCAGTAGCAGTGTGATCACGGGTGGTGGTACTGATGTAACCCAGACTGCCGGACAGAACAAGCGCGGAGAAGGAACTGACCGCAAGGCGCGCAAAATGGCGGGGGATAAGCAAAAATCGCAGGCTGCCAAGAGTGAGGCGGTAATGCTCGCCGAATTGAGCGCCAAAATCGCCGAGACCATCTCCAGCAACCCCAAGATGGCGGAGTTCAGTTCGCAGATTCGTCTGGAAATTACGCCGGATGGCTTGCAAATACAAATCGTGGACGACCAGAGGCGCCCCATGTTCGACAGTGGCAGTACTATCGTAAAGCCCTACATGCGTGACATTTTGCGGGAAATTGGCGTGGTTTTGCTCGATGTCAATAACAAAATCAGCCTGGATGGCCACACGGACCGCACGCCGTACAGCAACGCAGCCAGGGGTTACAGTAACTGGGAGCTTTCCGCTGACCGCGCCAATGCATCCCGCCGGGAACTGACCAGCGTTGGTATGCCGGAAGAAAAACTCGCGCGCGTGGTTGGCATGGCGTCGAGCTTGCTGCTAGACTCCCAAGATCCGTTTAGTCCGAGCAACCGGCGTATCAGCATTCTGGTGATGACCAAGGAGGCCGAGGAGCGGCTTTTGGGTGTGCAGCCAGTTCCTGTGGAGCTGGAACCTGTCTCTCAAGCACCTCAGCCAGCTGCGGTTTCGGCCCGGGCGCATTAAATCCGATTCATTCCGTTCAAATTTCTGTGATACTTAGCGCTATGCAACATTCACCCGGGAAAGGGTAATTCATGTCAAAAGATTTGCGTTTTTTAGTTGTTGATGATTTTTCCACCATGCGGCGAATTGTGCGCAACTTGCTCAAGGAGAGTGGGTATACCGAGGCCGATGAAGCCGAGGATGGCGTGGCTGCCTTGCAAAAGCTACGCAGTTCGACTTTTGATTTCGTGGTCAGTGACATCAACATGCCCAACATGAACGGGTTTCAGTTGCTCGGTGAAATCAAAAAGGACGACAAACTCAAGCACCTGCCCGTCCTCATGGTGACCGCAGAGGCGCGTAAGGAAGATATTGTGTTGGCCGCACAGTCGGGGGCGGCGGGTTATATCGTTAAACCCTTTACAAAGGCGACACTGGAGGACAAGGTGAACCATATCCTTGTCAAAATGGGACTGAAATAAAGGAGGAATGAAGGAGGGTTAAAGGGGGGGATATCCCCTCTTTTTTGCCTTTAGTTCCGAAGGGCGCTTGCCACAATGATGGAAACTCCACGCTTCTCCCATCATGGACCAAGGCAGTCAAGATCGCAACCTACCGGCTTCCGAACGCAAGCTCCGAAAAGCCAGGGAAGACGGCCAAGTCAGCCGTTCCGAAGACCTGTCGCACCTGGCCGTCCTCGGTGCCGGCGCAGCTTCCGTGCTACTTTTATCACCGATACTCTTTGACAGGTTGCGGCACAGCATGGCGCAGCAGTTGTCGTTTGACGCTACCACCATTCGGCAAACCGGTAGCATGTTCACACGCCTGTCCGATGCAACCGCTGTTGGCCTTGCTGGTTGTGCCGCGATGGCCGCCATCACCACGGTCGCCGTCATTCTGGCTGCCGTGATTTCGGGTGGCTGGGTTCAAAGTCTCAAACCCTTGATGCCGGACTTCAGTCGGCTCAGTCCGTTCAAGGGTTTTGGCAATCTGTTTTCCAAGAAAAAAATGATTTCGACTGCCAAGACGATGGTGATGATGGGCATCTTGTTTACCGTTGCCACGATGTTTCTACGCTCCGGAATGCAAGGGATTGCCTCCCTGATTTTGCAGCCATCGAGTCTTGCCATCCGGTATCTGGTTGAGTGGCTGACCAGCGGCCTGGGTTTGATGTTTCTGGTATTGTTTTTGGCGGCACTCATTGACTTGCCCTTGCAGATGTTTCTGCACAAGGATGAGATGAAAATGTCGCACCAGGAGGTCAAGGAAGAGGGGAAAGAATCGGACGGCAATCCGCAAATGAAGGCAAAAATTCGCCAGAAACAAAGGGATATTGCCCAAGGGGGGAGCATCAACGCTGTACCCAAGGCTGATTTTGTGGTGATGAACCCCACGCACTTTGCAGTGGCCATTCGCTACGACGAGCAAACCATGGGCGCACCAAGGGTTATCTCTAAAGGCGCTGATCTCCTGGCCATGAAAATTCGCGATGTCGCCAAGCACCATGCCATTCCGGTGCTGCAGTCGCCCATGCTGGCGCGTGCGCTCTATGCCAATTCCGAAATTGACCAGGACATCCCATCGAGCCTCTATACCGCAGTGGCACAGGTGTTGGCCTACGTGTACCGGTTGCGCGCGGCCATGCGCGGCGAAGGGCCTTATCCCGGTGATGTTCCAGAGCCTTTTATCCCTGCGGAACTTGATCCATTACATAAAACCAATAAAACTAACAATGCCACAAAGGCGGGTACGCCATGAACTTCCAATTAAAGTCGCTTCAGCAGTGGTACGGCAATAACTCCGCCGTGCTCCAGGGTGCAGCCGCGCCCATGCTGGTTGTCGCCATTCTGGCAATGATGGTGCTGCCCTTGCCGCCAATCCTGCTGGATGTCTTCTTCACCATCAATATTGCGGTGGCGTTGATGGTCATGATGGTTGCCGCCTACATGATTCGACCGCTGGATTTCGCCGCATTTCCTGCGGTTTTGTTGCTGACGACATTGATGCGTTTGTCACTCAACGTGGCCTCCACACGGGTGGTGTTGCTCGAAGGTCATACGGGTGCCGGTGCTGCCGGTGCGGTGATCGAGGCTTTTGGCCACTTCCTGATTGGCGGCAATTTTGCGGTGGGTCTGATTGTGTTTGCGATTCTGGTGGTCATCAATTTTGTGGTCGTGACCAAAGGTTCAGAACGTATCGCCGAAGTGTCCGCACGTTTCACACTCGATGCCATGCCGGGTAAGCAAATGGCGGTGGATGCCGATCTGAATGCCGGTCTGATTGACGAAAAGGAAGCCAAACGCCGCCGCGCCGAGGTGGGAGAAGAAGCCGAGTTCTTTGGCTCCATGGACGGTGCATCCAAGTTTGTCCGTGGCGATGCCATTGCCGGCATCCTGATTTTGCTCATCAATATTTTCGGCGGCTTTACCGTTGGCATTGTGCAGCACGACCTTACTGCGTCCCAGGCAGCCAATTCCTATATTTTGCTGGCAGTGGGTGATGCGCTGGTCGCGCAGATTCCAGGCTTGCTGATTTCGGTGGCTGCTGCCATGGTGGTCTCGCGGGTTGGCAAGGACCAGGACCTGGGCAAACAAATTGTGGGGCAGATGTTTGCCTCACCCAAAGTAATGAACATTACGGCTGCAATCATGTTCATCCTGGGCATCATCCCCAACATGCCGCACCTGGTGTTTCTGAGTATTGCTGCGGTATTGGGCTATACCGGATGGATGCTGGCGCACAAACCTCCCCCGGCAGCCCCACAAGCGGAAACTCCGCCACCGGCTGGCGACGGGGAGGCCTCCTGGGATGATTTACAGCCCGTGGATCAATTGGGGCTGGAGCTGGGCTATCGGCTGATTGCACTGGTGGACAAGAGCCGCCCAGGCGACTTGTTGACGCGTATCAAGGGGGTGCGTCGCAAGTTTGCGCAGGAAGTGGGTTTCCTGCCGCCGCCGGTGCATGTGCGTGACAACCTCGATCTCAAGCCCAGTGCCTACCGCATCACGCTGCGTGGCGTCATTGTCGGCGAGGGTGAGGCGTTTCCGGGCATGTTTCTGGCCATCAATCCCGGTGGCATCACCACACCCCTGATAGGAACTGCAACCACCGACCCTGCTTTTGGTCTGCCCGCGCACTGGATCGACGAACAGCAAAAGGAAACGGCACAAATGGTCGGTTTTACCGTGGTTGATTCGGAGACTGTCATGGCCACACATTTGTCACACTTGATGCAAGTGCAAGCCTCCAAATTACTAAGTCGGACAGAGACACAACAACTCGTGGAGCACGTCACCAAACTGGCTCCCAAACTGATTGAAGAAGTAGTGCCCAAAATGATTTCCGTTGCTATTTTCCAGAAAGTGCTGCAACTGCTGCTTGATGAGTCGGTGCATATCCGTGATATTCGCACCATCATCGAATCCATCGCTGAACATGCTGCATCCACAACCGATGCTGCAGAGTTGGCAAAAAGGGTGCGTATTGCCCTGTCTGCGGCAATCGTGCAACAAATTTACGGTCCTACCAACGAACTCAATGTCATTGCCATTGATCCTGCCCTGGAGCGCTTGCTGGTTCAGGCTTTGGGTAACGCCGCCGGTCCGGCGCTAGACCCTGGGGTGGCGGATATGCTGACACGCAGTGCAGCGGAAACAGCCATGCGTCAGGAAGAAATTGGCATACCCGCTTGTCTTTTGGTGCCGGATCAGATTCGTGCGACCATTGCGCGGCTTTTGCGCCGTGTGGCACCACGCCTGCAAGTGCTGTCGCATAGCGAAATTCCTGACACCCACACGATTCGCATCGGGCCGATTCTCCGAGGTGCATGACCATGAACATCCAACGCTTTACTGCAGCCACTTCTCGCGAGGCGCTTGCCATGGCACGTATGGTTTTTGGTGAAGGCACCTTGATTCTGTCGAACCGTGCGACCGAAAACGGCGTGGAAGTCGTGGCAACGGCGGAAGAAACATTGGTTGAACTGGATCGGGGGGCCGAGGCCAACACGAACAGCAACAGCAACGCACAAAAAATGCCCGGTAGCATGGTGCGTGGCACCAAACCGACGCATCAGGAAATAGCCAGCAAGGTGGAAGACGACGCTACCCAGTTGTCCATGAGCACCTTGTCGTTTCAGGATTATGTGCGCGAACGCATGTTGCGCAAGCGCCACGAGCCATCACCAACTGCAACTGCAACCGCAACGGTCCCGGCTCCCAGTCAACCAGCAAAACGTCCCCTGCCGCAGCGCGAGGCTCCCCAGGAACGCCTGAGCATGTTGCATGAAGAGGAGCGGGAGCGCCCACGCAGTCTGCATGTGGAGCAGGAAAACCCCCGTGTGCAACCCACGGAGCGCTTCGTTGATAAAAATGCTTTTGCTACCAACGCTAATAACAACAAACCTCCGGCTGTGCGCAAGCCTGCACCCCCGGTACTGCAATCCGAAGAAGTGTCGCGTAGCGTCGTGGATGAGTTGCAGGCCATGAAAGAATTGATCGAGGACCGCTTCAATACACTGACCTGGATGGGCCAGGCCCGTCAGAATCCGATCCAGTCCAACCTGATGCTCAAACTTATCCGTGCGGGTTATTCGCCCAATCTGTCGCGCACGATCCTGGAGCGCATGCCAGAAGAATTGAGCGCAGCAGAATCCGTGCAATGGGTCATTGACGTGCTGGAGCGCAACCTCAAGACGGATGCCCAAAATCCAGCATTTGAGGATGGTGGTATTTTCGGATTGATTGGTGCTACAGGCGTGGGAAAAACCACTACAGCGGCCAAGCTCGCCGGTTTATGCGCCCGTACACACGGTCCGGCCAGTGTTGGTTTGATTACATTGGACACCTACCGTGTTGGCGCCCATGAGCAATTGCGCGCTTACGGCAAAATGCTGGGCGTAGTGGCCCACCTGGCCCACGACCGGTTCGCCTTGCAGGATTTGCTGGGTTTGCTGTCCAATAAGAAAATGGTTTTGATTGATACCACGGGACTGGCTCCCAGAGATACGCGCAAGCGCGAAATGATGGACCTGCTGGACTTGCCCAATGTCAAGCGTCTCCTGGTTTTAAATGCTGGCAGCCATGGCGACACATTGGATGAAGCCGTCTGCGCGTTCAAGTCCGGCAATGCACAGCACGCAATCTTCTCGAAAACTGATGAAGCTGTAAAACTCGGACCCGCCATTGATGCCGCCATCCGGCACCAGTTGGTGTTGTGCGGCATCACCACGGGGCAGCGGGTACCGGAGGACTGGGAGTCCGCCAGTGCTGGTAAACTGGTGCGCACCTCTATGCGTACCGATGGTGTTTCCGCCTACGACCCGAAAATCAACGATCTGGGTTTTATCTACAGCCAGAAAACAACCCAATCGACAACCCAACTGATGGCCCGGGGGCGTTTCGATGCTTGAACACTTCACCAATCAGGCATCGGGCCTGCTGGGGCTGATTCCACCACCTGCGCCCAAGTGTATCGCCATGGTCAGCCACGGTGATGAGCAGGCGGAGTTGCCCTTGTTGTGGCGGCTATGTCTTGCATTGGTGAACTATGGCTATGCCGTGACCGTTCTGGATGCCACGACCTGCGAGTCCGAAACCAATCCTGGCCTGGAGCAACTTCTCGACGATGTTCACGAAGGGGGCATCAACCGTGCAGAAGTTACCGAATGGGCAGTTCTTCCTGCGGCCAGGGCCGTACATGGCATGTGTGCCTGGCCGGAGAGGAAATCTGAACACCTGCAGCAGATTGGCCGCTTGTTCCCGCAATACGGCGTTGTCATCCTCTATAGCCGTGCGGAGTGGATCGTTTCATTGATGGGTGGCTGCGCCATCGATCCGCTGCTGGCGGTGTCCCCCACGCGCAACTCTTTGTTGACGGGGTATCAGGCATTGAAACGTCTATTGCTCAATGGCAAACTGCAACCGACCATCGTCAACGTGCAAACCGAGCAGATGGCGCACTCCAGCGTGACGAACCTGGGGGAGTGTGCAAAGAATTTTCTGGGTTACGAAACACGCAGTATCAACATCACAACGTCGGCTGGTGATGAGCTTCCACACGGAGAAATGCAGCGTCTTGCGCTGCGCCTGTTGGAAAGCGCCATGCCACTGAATTCCCGTAACTTGATGCCCATGGCGGGCGATGCGACAATGGAGGCTTACAAACAGGTTGACAATTTCGCCGGGAGCCATTGATGTACACAGCAAAAGGGCAGTTGGAACGCAACGCCCTGATCAAGCAATACCAGCCACTGGTTCGTCGCCTGGCCCATTACATGATGGCCAAATTGCCAGCCAGCGTGGAGGTGGATGACTTGATTCAAGTCGGTTTGATTGGGTTGGCCGATGCGCTCTCGCGTTTTGAATCCTCTCAGGGTGTTCAATTCGAGACCTTTGCCACGCAGCGTATCCGTGGTGCCATGCTCGATGAACTGCGCGGCAATGACTGGATGTCGCGTGGATCGCGCAAGAACCAGAAGGAAATCGAATCCTCCATACGGCAGTTGGAACACAGATTGGGCCGCAGTCCGGTTGAGTCCGAAATAGCCGCTGAAATGGGTCTTGGTTTGGCTGAATACCAGGATGTGCTCAACAAGGTGCGTGGAACGCAGCTGGTGTACCTGGAGGATATGAACCGTTCAGGTGAAGACGATGACAGCTATCTGGACCGTCACGTTGCCGATGCAGATTCGGACCCCTTGAATCTGTTGCGCAACCAGCGTTTGCGGGAGTCGCTGGTGCAGGCAATCAAGACTTTGCCCGAGCGGGAACAGTACGTCATGAGCATGTACTACGAGCAAGACATGAATCTCAAGGAAATTGCCCAGGTTCTGGACGTTACCGAGTCACGTGTGTGCCAGCTGCACAGCCAGTCTATCGCCCGTTTGCGGGCGAAAATGCGTTTTCATTGAGGTGTGTGGGAGCAGCGGTGCGCCGCTTACAGTGCCTGGTTTTTTATTAAAGACTGGTTTAATGTGACCCAGCTCCATGAAAGACAGCTTTCACACCATGCGCAGCACCGGCACCTATGCCATCTCCACCACCTTGGGCGAGTCCGTTCGGGCGTTTGTGCCGCACCCATTACCCCCCGCCCAGCCCGCGCTGGCGCCCGAATGCTTTGGTGAAGCCAACCGGGTGGCCGAACTGGCGCTGGCCCGGTTGTCGGGCATGGCCGCTCTGGTGCCATCGGTGGATTGGCTGCTGTACAGCGCCATTCGCAGGGAGGCGCTGTTGACCTCGCAGATTGAAGGCACGCAGGCCACGCTGGTAGATTTGTTCGACGAGGAAGCGGGCTTTGCGGTCAACAACACCGATGATGTGGAAGAAGTCACCAACTACCTGCGTGCCTTTCGACTGGTACAGGCCCAGATGCGTGACCCGGCAGGCCTGCCCTTGAGCGTGCGCCTGCTGTGTGATGCCCACCGTTTGCTGCTCGATGGCGCACGGGGCAGTGGCAAGCAGCCCGGTGCGTTGCGCCGTTCGCAGAACTGGATTGGCGGCACACGCCCCGGCAATGCGGTGTTCGTGCCGCCACCGCCCGAACGGGTCCCTGCTTTGCTGGCCGACCTGGAGCGTTTCATGCACGATACCGCGCAGAGCCTGCCACCGCTGGTAAAGACCGCGCTGGTACACCTGCAGTTTGAGACGATCCATCCGTTTCTGGATGGCAATGGCCGCATGGGCCGCTTGCTGATTGCCGCGCTGCTGGAACACTGGGGACTGTTGCCCGAGCCGCTGATGTACCTCAGTGGCTACCTGAAGCAACACCAGGCGCAGTATTACCGCCACCTCTCCAACGTGCGCACGCAGGGCGATTGGGAAGGCTGGGTGGTATTCTTTCTGGAAGGTGTGGTGGTTGCGGCGCATGATGCACAGCGCAGCATTGTGGCCATTGCCACTTTGCTGGCTGCTGATCGTCGCCGCTTGCTGGCGTCCCCCAAAGCGGGACAAGCCAGCTATCGCCTGTTTGAGATGCTGCCGATGATGCCGCGCTTCACCGTTGAGCAGGTGCGCCAGAAACTGGGTACCACCTTTCCCACAGCCAATGCAGCAGTCAAGGTGCTACAGGATCTGGGGTTGGTGACGGAGCTGACCGGGCAAAAGAAGAACCGCAGCTACAGTTATGCTGCGTACATCGCGCTACTGGCAGGCTAAGCTGAAAATCTTGCGCGCTATTGCCGGGTTATCCCGTTGCCGGCTTGGCCATCCTGGCCAGCAAGGCATCAAAAGCCTCTTTGATGTTTCCAATGTACGGATTTTTGTAGGTAAAAGTCGCGTCTTTTTCATCGTGAACCAGCATGGTGGCGTTGGCTTCAAAGACCACGATGTCGCCGTTATGGTTAAGCGCACAGTCAATGCCGCAGTAGTCCAGATGGGTCGCCGCTGCTATGGCTTGCAGTGCCGCCCAGTGCGGCGCGTCGAATACCCCGGATGGATTTTTCAAAAACGCCTCTTCTTCCGCGCGCATCCATGCCTGATGGGCCATATCGGTGCGGAAATGGTGTACCTTCCAGTCGTCATGGATCGCCAGATGGTAAGGTAGCAGTTCGCCGCCTACAGAGATCAAACGGTATTTGCGGAAGTAGCCATCGGCTGAGCGATAGTCGGCGTATTCCGTCACGTAGCACACGGCATCGGCTGGATATTTTTTGGCAAAGTTGGCAATCTCCAGGATGTCATCCATCTTTTCAAAATCGTCGCCGCCATGCTTTCCGGCCAAACGGACCAGCAGTGGCATGCGCAGTCCGTCCAGTATGTGATTTTCGGCAGCACCGGCCAGCACCGGCCCTGCCAGACGAAGCGTTTTGGGAATATGGCACAAGGGAATGCCGGCAAGGCGACGGGCAATGGATTCGCGGTCGCTGTGCATGATCCGACGCGGATGGTTCACCACAGGAAGCCCCAGTTGTTCCACCACATCCAATGCCTGCGGCAACATGGTGCTGCCGTTGTCGGCATCGGCAATCATATTGATGACCACATGGCCTTTGGCACGCAAAAGGGTAATATCCGATGGTGTATCTGGAATCAGGCAATAAAAATGGCGGTCGTAGGTAGCGCGACCGACCAGATAGTCCAGCGGGGTGCTGCCGACAATCGGTGTATCGAGCAGTACCACCGAAAAATCCGGCTTTTCCTGTTTGGCGACCCAGGTAATCAGTGGCTGTAACTCGCGGGCGCGACGAAACAGTGGCCAGCACTTTTCAACCTGATCACCACGCTGCAGGATATTTCCAAGTGCAATGTAGGCATTCGCTGCACCTGGGTTCAGGGCGATGGCACGTTTCAGGTAAGCAATGGCCTCTGTATCGTTGATGGCAAGTCGGGCCAACAGGTTGCCCAAGTGAAAAAGCACCATGTCGGAATCCGGGCGCAGGGCCAGCGCCTTGCGAAAAAATATCTGCGCCTGCTCCCATTCGTGGATGTCGGCAAACGTGATTCCCAAATTGACGCAGGCCTCGAAATAAGCAGGATCGAGTTCGAATGCGCGCTGGAAATGCTCCAGTGCTGCGTGCAAGTCGCCCATGTCCTGCAACACCGTTCCAAGGTTATTGTGTCCAATGGCCGAACGGTGGTCGATGGCCAGTGCTTGCAGGTAATTGGCTTTTGCTTCTTCCAATCGCCCCTGGCTGGCGAAAAGAATACCCAGGTTGTTGCAGGCCGGAGCGAAACTGGAATTGCATTGAATGGCTTTTTGGTAACTGGCTTCGGCCAGGGACTTTTTGTCCAGTTTTTCCAAAACGAATCCAAGGTCGTTGTGTCCATCGGCATTGCCTGGCACAATTTTCAGCAATCTCGAAAGTGCCTCCAGAGCCTGGGGCCATTTGGCCAATTGCATGCGGGTTTTTCCCAGGATGCTCCAGCCGATGGGCTGGGCAGGATGGCGCACCGTTATGGCGCTGACCTTTGTTTCGAGTAGTTCCCATTGTCCAGCGTTGTAAAGTGTAAGCAGTTCGTTGATCTTTTCAGTGGGTACGGGCGGACTGCCGTGCTTGATGGGTGGCGCACCGCGCTTTGAATGGGTCATGATCGTATCAATGTAAGATTTTCTCACTCAGCACCGGGTATGGCGGTGTTGGCGGTGCTGGAAGTCTTCCATAAAGCCCGCAAGTTGCTCAACAGCCGAGAGCGTCAGGGCATTGTAGATAGAGGCACGAACGCCACCGATGGCGCGGTGTCCGGCAAGACCCGAAAACCCGGCTGCCTGGGCCTCGGCCAGAAAACGCTGCTGTGCATCCGCTGTCGCAAGCGTGAACACCACATTCATGCGTGAACGGTCTTCAAGATGGGCGCGGCTGCAATAAAAACCGTCACTGCGGTCGAGCAGTCCGTACAGCAATTCCGCTTTTTCCCGGTTTATCTGATCCATGCGCACGACACCACCCACTTCCTTCATCAACCAGCGTGTCACGAGCAACACCACGTAAATGGCGAATACCGGCGGTGTATTGAAATTGGAGTGCGTGCGGGCATGGTTGCGATAATCCAGAAAACCAGGGAGATGGTCGGGCATGTGTTCGAGCAAGGATTCACGCACGATGACCACAGTCACACCTGCCGGACCAATGTTTTTCTGCGCATGCGCATAAATCAGGGAAAACCGGTCTGCCTCGCAGGGCTTGGACAAAAAATCCGACGACATGTCACAGACACGCGGAACATCATCGCGCCCCAGAACCCGGTGAAACTGAAGACCTTCGACCGTTTCATTGGAAACATAATGAATATAGGGCGCATCGGGAGAAAACGGCAACTCATCATCCCGCGCCAAACGCCGGTAGCCGCATTCTTCACCACTCCAGAGAACACGAATGCCTCCCCCGCGCTGTGCCTCGGACAGCGCCTTGCCACTCCAGTAACCACTATGCACGTATTCAGCCGGGAACTTTTTTCCATGCAGCAAGACCATGGGCACGGTGGAAAATTGCTGCGTCGCCCCGCCCTGCAAAAATAACACGTGGTAACCACGGGGCAATTCCAGCAAGGTGCGAATGTTGTTTTCCAGTTCGGTTACCACCGCTGCAAACCAGTCTGAACGGTGGCTGATTCCCAGAATCGAAAGCCCCACCTCCGGTACACAAAGAATCGCCTCCTGTACCTGCTGCAACACACTATCGGGCAAGGCGCCAGGTCCGCCGGAAAAATTCAAGCCGTTACGTGGGTTCATAAAAAGTTGCTGTGCGTCAAAGAACCTTGGCAATCGACTGGCAAACGTAGTCGATATTCTTGCTGTTGAGCGCGGCCACACACATGCGCCCGGTATCCGTTCCGTAGACGCCAAACTCCTGGCGCAGGCGCACCATCTGGTCTTTGGACAATCCCGAGTAGCTGAACATGCCAATCTGGCGCGTGATGAAGCCCATATCCTGCTGTATTCCGGTGGCCTTGAGTCCCTCCACCAGTTTCTGGCGCATGGTCTTGATGCGTTCACGCATGGCGCCGAGTTCACCCTCCCATAGCGTACGCAGCTCAGGATTACTCAAAATTGCCGTGACGATGGCCGCGCCGTGGGTGGGCGGGTTGCTGTAATTGGTGCGGATGACAATCTTGAGCTGGCTGAGTACACGACCAGCTTCTTCCTTGCTGGTGCACAGCACGCTCAGAGCACCGACGCGCTCGCCGTAGAGGCTGAAACTCTTGGAAAACGAGGTGGCGACAAAGAAGTTCACATCGGCGGCAACAAATTTTCCAATGACCGCGCCATCTTCGGCAATACCGTAACCAAAACCTTGGTAGGCCATATCCAGAAAAGGCGTAAGCCCTCTGGTCTTGCAGGCGGCTATCACCTGGTCCCATTGCTGTGCCGTGATGTCGTAGCCCGTGGGGTTGTGGCAGCAGGCGTGCAGCACCACAATGGAGCCAGGGGCTGCGGCGTGCAGATCGGCGAGCATGCCGTCAAAGTCAATGCCGCGCTGTTCGGCGTTGTAGTAGCGGTAATTCTGGACAGGAAAACCAGCCGAGCTAAAGAGCGCACGATGGTTTTCCCAACTGGGGTCGCTAATCAAAACCGTGGCATCGGGGGCGATGCGTTTGAGGAAATCCGCGCCCACCTTGAGTCCGCCGGTGCCGCCCAGAGCCTGGATGGTGGCCACGCGGCCAGACAACACGGCTTCGCTGTTGGCGCCAAACACCAGCGCCTTGACACCAGCGTCATAGGCGGCAATGCCGTCGATGGGTAAATAGCCGCGCGCAGCCGGTTTGTCCATCATGGTTTTCTCGGCAGCTTGCACACAAGCCAGCAGGGGCAGTTTGCCGTTGTCGTCGTAATACACGCCCACGCCCAGGTTGACCTTGGCGGGGTTGGTGTCGGCGTTGTATTGTTCGTTCAAACCCAGAATCGGGTCACGCGGGGCCATTTCAACGGCAGAAAACAAGGACATGCAAACTCCTCCTGGTGGATGTAGTGGGTTGTGAAAAAATAGCAACCCATTCTACTGGGCTAACCGCAAGGGTCTTTCATGCCAGCCAATCTTGAACTTGTCAGCGAAACAACACCGGCCAGCGCGACCGGTGTTTTTGTGCGCTACCCCGACTCCCCCTTTGAGCTGTACCAGCCGTATCCCCCGGCGGGCGATCAGCCGGTGGCAATTGAGCAACTGGTTGCCGGAATTCAGGATGGCGAGGTGTTTCAGACCCTCCTGGGCGTGACGGGTTCCGGCAAGACGTTCACGATGGCCAATGTGATTGCCCGCCTGGGGCGACCGGCCATCGTGTTTGCACCCAACAAAACGCTGGCAGCGCAGCTTTACAGCGAATTCCGCGAGTTTTTCCCGAAAAACGCGGTCGAGTATTTCGTGAGTTATTACGACTATTACCAGCCCGAAGCCTATGTGCCGCAACGCGACCTGTTTATCGAGAAGGATTCGGCTATCAATGAGCATATCGAGCAGATGCGTCTGAGTTGCACCAAAAGCATTCTGGAGCGGCGCGACGTGGTGATCGTGGCCTCGGTGTCAGCCATCTACGGCATTGGCCAGCCCGAGTCCTACCACCGCATGGTTTTGACGCTGCGCGTGGGCGACAAAATGCCGCAGCGCGACGTGATTGCCCAATTGGTGCGTATGCAGTACCAACGCAACGACATCGAATTCGCACGTGGCACGTTTCGCGTGCGCGGTGACACCATCGACGTTTTTCCGGCCGAGCACAGCGAAATGGCGCTGCGCCTGGAGTTGTTTGACGATGAAGTGGAGTCGCTGCAACTTTTTGACCCGCTGACCGGGCGTGTGCGGCAAAGAATCCCGCGCTTTACGGTATTTCCGAGCAGCCACTACGTCACCCCGCGCGAACAGGTGCTGGCGGCAGTGGAAACCATCAAGGTCGAGTTGGCGCAACGCCTGAAGGAATTTGTGAGCCAGGGCAAGCTGGTCGAAGCGCAGCGTCTGGAGCAGCGTACCCGCTTCGATCTGGAGATGCTGGTCGAAGTCGGCCACTGCAAGGGCATTGAAAACTATACCCGGCATTTAAGCGGTGCCGCGCCCGGCGATCCGCCCGCAACGCTGACCGACTATCTGCCCAAGGATGCGCTGATGTTTCTGGACGAATCGCACGTGCTCATTGGCCAGTTTGGCGGTATGTACAACGGTGACCGCGCGCGCAAAACCACGTTGGTGGACTATGGCTTTCGGCTGCCCAGCGCACTGGACAACCGGCCACTGAAGTTTGAAGAGTTCCAATCCCGCATGCGCCAGGCGGTTTTTGTGTCCGCCACACCCGCGCAGTGGGAGCAGGATCATGCCGGCAAGGTGGTGGAGCAACTGGTGCGCCCGACCGGGTTGGTTGATCCTGCGGTGGAGGTGCGCCCCGCCTCAGCCCAGGTCGATGATGTCTTGCAGGAAATCCGCATCCGGGTGGAAAAGAAAGAACGGGTGCTCATTACTACGCTCACCAAGCGTATGGCCGAGCAATTGACCGAGTATCTGACGGAAAACGGTGTCAAGGTGCGTTACCTGCACAGCGACGTGGATACCGTGGAGCGGGTGGAAATATTGCGTGATTTGCGTCTCGGCGCATTTGACGTGCTGGTGGGCATCAACCTGCTGCGCGAAGGCATTGATATTCCCGAAGTGTCGCTGGTGGCGATACTGGACGCCGACAAGGAAGGTTTTCTGCGTTCCGAGCGCTCGCTGATTCAAACCATTGGCCGCGCTGCACGCAATCTTGAGGGCCGGGCGATTTTATATGCCGACAAAATAACCAACTCGATGCAACGCGCCATTGATGAAACCGAGCGGCGCAGGCGCAAACAAATCGACCACAACCAAGTTCACGGCATCACCCCGCGCAGCATTGTCAAACAGGTGCGCGATCTGATTGACGGTGTTTACAGCGAAAAGGCGGGTAAGGAGGCCGAGCGCCTGGAGCGCGACGCGCTGGCGCGTGCCCAGGTTGCCGATATGAACGAAAAAGACCTGGCGCGTGAAATCAAACGCCTGGAAAAACTCATGCTGGAACACGCCCGTAATCTGGAATTTGAAAAAGCGGCTCTGGTGCGGGACCAGCTGGCTATTTTGAAAGAACAGGTGTTTGGCGTTGCCGGGCATGATTCGGTGGTTGTGAGCAATAGCAGCAAGATTTGAACCATGCCGGTAGTTTGGTTGTTTGGTTGCTTTAATTTTGATAGTTCCATGATGGCTGCAGCCTGACTTTGCCTGTAAACGCTTCTGCACCTTCGGGCGTCTGGTTGGCTGATGGCTGTAGTGATACACGACAATGCCACCCTTGCATAATCCTTTCGACCTGACACTTTCTGACATCATCATGGCCAAAGACCACAAACGCAATAAACAATCCCCGACACCCAGCGACGATCAGCTCGCGGCGGTGCGCCGTCTGGCGGGCAGTGGCGACTTGTCACAGGCCCGCCAGCGCCTGGCGGCACTGCGTAAATCCTTTCCAGACTTCAAGCCCCTGCTGGTACTGGCCTGGGAGATCGAGGATCGCCACAACCAACCAATGATCGCCACGGCCAGGGCTCTGGAGTGGCAAAGCGCCTCGCCCAATAGCCAGGCTGCCGAAAAGGCTCTGTGCAAAAGTGCCGAGGCCGCTGGTCTGGCGGCAGTCTATGCCCGTGCGCTCCAGCGTCTGTCGGTGCTCAAGGGCGGCGAAGTGATACAACTGCCCGAGATCATCGAATCTGAAGATGAAAGCATTCCCCTGGCAGTGTTAGAACTGATCGATTTGTCCATCATGCACCTCGCGGATGACAAGCCGGCTACCGCGATTGCGCTGTTGCAGAATGTCAATCACCCCGCGACGCGCAACAACCTGGCACAGGCGTTTTTTGTCAGCGGTGACATAGTGCAGGCACATGCCGTGGCCGAAGCCAACTGGCAGGCCCATCCGCAAAACCTGTTTGCCCTTGAGCGTACTGTGCGCTGGCGTTGCTGGATCGAGGGCATGGATCGCTGCCTGGGTTTTACGGCCACTTTGACACACAGCACGCCAGAGCGCATCGAAGATGCTATCGCACAGGTGGCTGCGCTACGCTTTCTCGACGACGAAAATGGCGCGCAACAGGCTTGGCAGAAATCCAGCAAGGCGACGTTTTGGCAGCATGCAGACGAAGAACAGCGCAAACTATTCTATGGTTTGAAAAACCCGCAAGTCGGGTCGCTGTGGAGTAGCTCCGTGTGGTTTCCAGACACGTGGATACGTGCCGTGCGCAATTTTTCGACTCAATCGGGCGGCGTTGGCGACGATCAACCGGAGCAACACTGGGACGGCCTGCTTTCAACCTGCTCCGCCCATGCCGACTACCTGGTCCGTGCAGCGGATATGGGCAATGAGATAACCCGCATGTTGGCACTCGCCGTTCTCAAGCTACGCGCCAAGCAGGGTGATGCGGCGGCGCTGGCCAACTTGCAAGCCATGCTCAAGCGACCGAACGACTCAGACACGGAACGCACGGAAATTGCAAAGTTGCTCAATGATGCCTGAGCGCCATACGGGCTGGTGCAAAAGCGGCTGGTGCAGTCTGGCATCACTACCATAAGGAAATATACGCTACAAGGCTGCTGGAATATGCTGGTGCAGCTCTTAAAAAATGAGCGTTTCGACTTCAAACTCCACCACGTTGCGGCTGGCCTTGCTGAACTCCACGCCGATCAGATGGATCGGTTCACCCCGGCTGCGGTATTTGTCGGCATACGCCTTGTCCTTGATCTGCTGCAAGACCTTGCCTTCGGGGGCAAGTTCCACCACCTTGAACTCGAAAATGAAAACCTGGGCGTTCAGGAGTACGGCCATGTCGATACGGCCCTGGTTGGTTGTCTCCTCCAGCCGGATGTCCAATCCGAGGGCGGCGAAGTAGCTGTAGAAGATGCTGGCGTAGTAGCCCTCGTACTGTGCAACGGGAGAATTGGTTTGCCACTGGTGGGGGATGCTGGCATAAAAAGCGTGAAATAGCGCTCGCAGACCGGGAAAATCGCCATCCAGCAGCAAATCGTACAGCCGGGCGATGTGTGGCCCCGGAATCGCCGGATTACCGCTGAAGCTTTGCAATAACACTTCGTTGAGGCTGGATTGCACTTCCAGATTGGGGTACTTGAGCGTGAATTGCAGCCTCCCGGCAGGCGCCGCACCTTGTCCACCGTGAGGTAGCCGGTTTGAAACAGCAAAGCTTCGAGCGGGATATTGCCGACATCGAAAGTGGACAACAGCGTCTCGGGGGCTACGATGCGGCCCAGATCGGGCGTGAACTGCTGGCGCTCCAGCAGGAGTTTGACTAAAAACGTCGGCGTGCCCGTCTCAAACCAGTAGGACCGAAATTCGCGGTTGCGAAACAGCAAGAGCACATCAAACGGGTTGTAAACGCCTTCACCCAGCCAGTTGTAGCCGTTGTACCAGCGGCGTATCTCCTCACGGTCAAGTCCCGGCAACTCGAGCGCAAACACCGTGTCCACATCCGTATCGGTATAGCCGCCATAGCTTGCGTCCAGCGTGATGTCCGTCAGATTATTCAGCCCCGAAAACAGGTTGACCTTGCTGAATTTGGAGACCCACGTCAAAAACGCAAAATGCACATGCGCGTCGCTGTCCTTGATGACGCTGTAGAGGTCTTTGAGCACTTCGCGCACCTGCAATGCCAGGGCGGTGTCGGTGATTCAGTCCAGAATCGGCTTGTCGTATTCATCCACCAGCACCACCACGCGCTTGCCGCTACGGGCGTGTGCGTGTGATATCAGGTTGATAAAACGCCGGTTGATTGACAGATGCTGTTGTTGCAACTCCCAGACCAACTCATATGCAAGCAGTTGGCCGTCTATGCTGTCCTGGAGTTTGGCTTTGGAATCCACCACACCGGCACCAAAGCTGATGCGAATCACCGGAAATTTCTTGCTCCAATCCCAGCGCGTCTCGGCAGCCAGCCCCGTAAACAGCGCCCGGTTGCCTTCAAACAACTCTTTCAGCGTATCCAGAAACAGGCTTTTGCCAAAACGCCGGGGGCGCGAGAGAAAGTATTGTGAGCCGCTGTCGATCAGATCGACGGCCATGCCCGTCTTGTCCACATAATAAAAATCGGCCTCACGAATCTTGGCAAAGGTCTGAATACCAATCGGCAGTTTCTTGCGTGGCAGGGCAGGGGAGGTGGGCGTGGGCATCATGCAAATGATTGTAGGGTGCTGCATGCGGCAGGGGCCGTGCCGTATTTTTGGACCGATTCAATTTGGCGGTTCATGAGGCAAGGATTTACACCATAATAGAACGGTGATTAATCAATAACTTTTAGGAGCACACCATGTTGAAACTTTCGAAACTCGCCCAGGCGGTGACCTTGATGCTCGCCGGGTCTGCGGCGCTGGCTGGTGAAGTTGAAGTCCTGCACTACTGGACGTCCGGCGGCGAGGCCAAATCTGCGGCTGAATTGAAAAAGATCGTGCAATCCAAAGGCCACACCTGGAAGGATTTTGCCGTGGCGGGCGGTGGTGGTGACAATGCCGCGACCGTGCTCAAGAGCCGCGTCGTGGCGGGCAACGCACCGGCTGCGGCACAGGTCAAAGGTCCTGCCATCCAGGAGTGGGCCGTAGAAGGCGTACTGGCCAATATTGACGAGACCGCCAAGGCCGAAAAGTGGGACAGTCTGCTGCCCAAGGTGGTGGCCGATGTTATGAAATACAAAGGCAATTACGTGGCTGCGCCCGTCAACGTACACCGGGTGAACTGGATGTGGGCCAACGCTGCCGTGCTCAAAAAAGCCGGGGTGGCTGGTACCCCCAAGACCTGGGATGAATTCTTTGCGGCGGCGGAAAAGGTGAAGAAGGCCGGGCTGATTGCCGTGGCGCATGGAGGGCAGAATTGGCAGGACTTCACCACATTTGAATCCGTGGCGCTGGGTGTTGGTGGTGCCAAGTTTTATGACGATGCCCTGGTCAAGCTCGATCAGAAAGCCCTGACCAGCCCCACCATGACCAAGGTGCTGGAAACTTTCCGCAAAATCAAGGGCTACACCGATGCTGCCGCTCCGGGGCGTGACTGGAATCTGGCCACGGCCATGGTGATTCAGGAAAAGGCGGCGTTCCAGTTCATGGGTGACTGGGCCAAGGGTGAATTCACCGCCGCAGGCAAAGTGCCGGGCAAGGACTACATCTGCGCGGCAGCCCCTGGGACTGCCAACGCTTTCACGTTCAACGTGGACTCGTTTGTCATGTTCAAGCTCAAGGATGCCAGCGCCCAGAAAGCCCAGGCTGATCTGGCCGCTGCCATCATGGGTTCCCAGTTTCAGGAGATATTCAACCTGAACAAGGGCTCCATTCCGGTACGCCTGAACATGGACATGGCCAAATTTGACGACTGCGCCAAATTGTCGGCCAAGGACTTTGTGGAAACAGCCAAAACCGGCGGCCTGGTGCCTTCCGTGGCGCACGAAATGGCGATCAAGCCCGCCGTGCAAGGTGCCATCAAGGACGCAGTCAGTCAATTCTGGAACGATGAAAAAGTCTCGGTCGCCGATGGTGTGAAGAACATCGCCAAGGCCGCCACCACCAAGTAAGCAAGTAACTAGGTAAGTCAAAACCGACCCGTTGCGGGCCAGACTTTTTGCGGAGTAATCCCATGAAGACGTTTGAAAACCTTTTGCCGAAATTGGTGATTGCGCCGGGGTTTGTTCTCGGTTTTGCGTTCATTTACGGCTTCATGATCTGGAACGGCGTGCTGTCGGTGACCGGCTCGCGCATGTTGCCGAATTACGACGAATTTGTCGGCCTGCAACAGTACGCCCAGTTGTGGGAAATGGACCGCTGGACGGTTGCGCTGAAAAACCTCGGGATTTTCAGCGCCATGTATGTCCTCGGCTCCATGGGGCTGGGCATGCTGCTGGCGATTTTTCTGGACCAGAAGATTCGTGGCGAAGGCTTTTTGCGCACGGTGTATCTGTATCCGATGGCCTTGTCGTTCATCGTCACCGGAACCGCCTGGAAATGGATACTGAACCCCAGCCTGGGACTGGAAAAGCTGATGCACGATCTGGGCTGGGTCAGCTTCCATTTTGATTGGCTGGTGCAGTCCGAGACCGCCATTTATTGCGTGGTCATCGCCGGCATCTGGCAATCCGCCGGGTTTGCCATGGCCTTGTTTCTGGCGGGCCTGCGCGGCATTGATGACAGCATCATCAAGGCGGCGCAGATTGATGGCGCTTCGCTACCGCGCATCTATTGGCGCATCATCTTGCCGATCTTGCGTCCGGTGGTCTTTTCCACCATTCTGGTGTTGTCGCACCTGTCCATCAAGAGTTTCGATCTGGTGATGGCACTCACGGCTGGCGGCCCCGGTTACGCGACCGACGTACCGGCGACCTTCATGTTCGTCATGAGCTTTACCCGTGGCCAGATCGGCTTGGGTGCGGCTAGCGCCACCGTCATGCTGGCCACGGTGGCGGCCATCGTTGTGCCGTATCTGTACAGCGAGCTGCGGACCAAGCCGCATGATCGCTAACCGCTAACCGCTAACCGCTAACCGCGAGGTTCCATGATGATGAAATACCTGCCTCGAATCGCTGTCTATTGCGTTTTATTGCTTGCGGCCTTTTTCTTTCTGGCGCCGCTGTATGTCATGCTGGTCACCTCTTTCAAGGATGCCGAGGAGATACGTTCCGGCAACTTGTTGAGCCTGCCTAACTCCATCAATCTGGATGCCTGGCAATTGGCCTGGTCAACCGCTTGCACGGGCGTGGATTGCCGGGGTTTACGGCCCTATTTCTGGAATTCGGTCTCCATGGCGATCCCGGCAGTGTTGATCTCCACCGCCTGGGGCGCCATCAACGGCTACGTGCTCAGCATGTGGAAATTCAAGGGCAGTGATGTGCTGTTTGGCTTCATCCTGTTTGGTGTTTTCATGCCGTTTCAGGTGGTGCTGCTGCCCATGAGCCAGGTGCTGGGTTTTCTGGGGCTATCGAGCTCCATCACCGGCCTGATCCTGGTGCATTGTCTGGCTGGCATGGCGGGCACCACGCTGTTTTTTCGCAACTACTACACGGCCATTCCGCGTGAACTGGTCAATGCGGCACGTATGGACGGAGCGGGATTCTGGAAGATTTTTTACCGCATCGTGATCCCCATGTCCACGCCCATTCTGATGGTCACGCTGATCTGGCAGTTCACCAACATCTGGAACGATTTCCTGTTTGGCGTGGCTTTTAGCGGTGCCGACAGCAAACCGATTACGGTCGGCTTGAACAATATGGCCAACACTTCCAGCAGCGTCAAGAGTTACAACGTGGACATGGCCGCTGCCGTGATCGCGGGCTTGCCGACCATGCTGGTGTATGTGCTGGCGGGTCAATATTTCGTCAAGGGTCTCACGGCGGGCGCTGTGAAAGGTTAACAAAAAACGTTAGGCATACCATGGCAGCATCACTTCAAATCGCAGGCATTCGCAAGGTGTACGGCAAGGGCGAGCGCGCCGTCGAGGTGCTCAAGCGCATCCAGATCGACGTGCCACCTGGTGAATTCCTGATTCTGGTCGGGCCTTCGGGCTGTGGCAAATCCACCTTGCTGAATATCATCGCCGGTCTGGAAGACCCGACCGAAGGCGAATTGCGCATCGGTGGCAAGAATGTGATTGGCGTGGCCCCGGCACAGCGCGATATCGCCATGGTGTTCCAGAGCTATGCCCTGTACCCGACCATGACGGTGGCCGACAACATTGGCTTTGCGCTGGAAATGCGCAAGGTGCCCAAGGACGTGCGCACCAAGCGCATCGGCGAGGTTGCATCCATGCTGCAGATCGAGCATTTGCTGGACCGCCGCCCATCGCAACTCTCGGGTGGTCAGCGCCAGCGCGTGGCCATGGGCCGGGCTTTGGCGCGCGATCCGCAGCTGTTCCTGTTTGACGAGCCATTGTCCAACCTGGACGCCAAGCTGCGTGTGGAAATGCGGGCCGAAATCAAGCGCTTGCACCAGACTTCGGGTATCACCAGCGTCTATGTAACGCACGACCAGATCGAGGCCATGACGCTGGGCAGCCGCATTGCCGTGATGAAAGACGGCATCCTGCAACAAATTGGCACGCCCGATGAAATTTACAACACACCCGCCAACACCTATGTAGCGGGTTTCATCGGCTCGCCCACCATGAATTTCATCCATGGCAAGGTTGAAGTTGCCGGTGAACAAGGCCGGTTTGTTTTTGAAGGCGGTGTGCTGGATTTGCCGTGTCCCCAGGTGGCGGAAGCGACGCTGGGCCAGCGCCCGGAGCACATCCATTTGAGTGACGACGCCTCCTGGCGGGCCGAAGTCCTCCTGGTCGAACCCACAGGCGCGGATACGTATGTCGTGCTGAAAACCGGCACCGGACTGGTAACGGTGCGGGCTGCGGCTAACACCAGAATTAATGTCGGCGACCGCACCGGCTTGCGTCTGAGTGCGCGCCACAACAACTGGTTTGATCGCACCAAAGGCCAGCGCCTGGAGCTGAAAACGCGATGATCATGCAGGGCTTATGGAACGTGCGGGTACAGCTCTCAAAAAGAGAGTGTTTCGACTTCAAACCCGACCACGTTGCGGCTGGTCTTGCTGAACTCCACGCCGATCAAATGGATCGGTTCACCCCGGCTGCGGTACTTGTCTGAACCGGATTTTGCGTGGCAGGGCAGGGGAGGCGGTGGGCGTGGGCATCATGCAAATGATTGTAGGGCGCTGCACGTACCCCACGCGCGCATACAATGCGCACAATATTTTGTGTAGGAACCCACACATGGCTACCAATCTTGCGCTGGATGACGAATTGATCGAACAAGCCCGGCAATTGGGTGGTTTGCGCACCAAGCGGGATGTCGTGACGCAAGCACTGCTGGAGTATGTGCAGCGGCGCAAACAGGCGCAATTACTGAACCTCTTTGGAACCATTGAACTCGATGATGGATTTGATCCCCAAACCCAGCGTCGCGTCGGGCGCACGGCGTCCGGCACATGAAGGTTCTTGTCGATACATCGGTTTTGTCGTTGGCGTTGCGCAGACCCGTAGGGGTCGTGCATGGCGATCCTCAAAAAAAGGTGGTCAGTGCGTTAAGTGATCTGGTGCAGGATGGTCGTGTCGTCCTGCTGGGCGCCATTCGCCAGGAGTTGCTCAGCGGGATCAAATTGCAGGAGCAGTTTGACGCACTGCAAAGCGCGCTGGCCGCTTTTGATGATGTTCCCCTTGTTATGCAGGACTACGCGCGTGCGGCGCAATTCTTCAACCTTTGCCGCGCCAACGGCGTGCAGGGATCCAATACCGACTTTCTGATCTGTGCCGCCGCCGCCAACCACGATTTGCCCATATTCACCCTGGACCAGGATTTTGAAAACTACAAGAAGTGGTTGCCAATCCGTCTTTTTCCGGTTTGACGGGTTCGCAGGCAAAAAAGGCGGCAGCGCTTGTAGGACGTGCGGGAGCAGCTCTTAAAAAATGAGCTCAAAAGACCTGCATCAAAAAAACACACCGATGCCAGTCAAGCTCTGTTCGGAATGCGTTACATTGGCCCACCACGCCAAGCACCCCCGCCCCCGCTGTTTGGCTCTTTGAGGCCCCGACCCCGCCTCCATTCACGGTTTTTGTTTCCCCCTTTTTCCATTTCGTTATGGAGCGTTTTCCTATGCGTTTCAGGTTTCATCCGTTACAGCAGTGTCTTGAAATTGCTGCAAAAATGGGAGCTGTACCCGCACGCCCCATGTGCTATACAGCCATATTCACATAAAACAAACAACACGTAAAATCTTGGCTGACGCATCTAGTTTTCATGCTACGATGCCCAAAATTCACACACTGGAAGACGACTAAAATGCCCAGCCCAACCGCCCGTAGTGCGTCTGTAGTTTTTCGTCCCGCTTCTCCCTCAGTTTTTTCCCGTCCTGCCGCCCCACGCTGTTTAGCGTCGGGCGGTTTTTGCTTTCTGGAGCATTTCCCTATGATGAAATCTGCATTCAATCTGTTCAAAGGGCTGCTCCTCGGTCTGCTTGTGGCTTTGCTGCACACAGGCCTGGCAACAGCAGCCACACTACAACCCAACGCCGACGGCACGGTGTTTGACCCCAACACGGGCCTCACCTGGATGCGCTGCTCCATGGGCCAGGTCTGGAATGGCAGCACATGCCTCGGCACGGCAGGCACCTACACCTTCGATCAAGCCAACGCGCTAACCAGCACAACAACGTTTGCAGACCAAAGCGACTGGCGCATGCCCAATATCCGCGAACTGCACACCATTGTGGATCGCTCGGTTTACAACCCGGCAATTGACAGTGTGGCGTTTCCAAATACGCCCAGTTCGAACTTTTGGTCGGGTTCTCCCTATGCCTACGATTCGAGCTACGCGTGGTACGTCCATTTCGACAATGGCAGCGCCTACTACGACGGCCCGGAGCTACAGCTACGCGGTCCGGCTTGTGCGCGGCGGACAGTCTTTTGGCTCTTTGCTGGGCATTACGCGCCCAACGAGCGATTACGTAGACAACAGGAATGGCACGGTCACGCATACGCCGACTAATTTAACCTGGAAGCGCTGCCCTGAACTCCAGACATGGACGGGCAGCACGTGCAGCGGCACAGCCACAAACTTCACCTTTGACCAAGCCACAGCGTTGGCTGACACAACAACGTTTGCCGGACAAAGTGACTGGCGCTTACCCACCGGAGATGAATTGTTGAGTCTGGTGGACTACAGCACCTATGGCCCGGCTATCAATTCCAGTATTTTTCCGGCAACACCCGGTTCGAGCTTTTGGTCGGGTTCTCCCTATGCCTACTATTCGGGCTACGCGTGGTCCGTCTATTTCTCCAATGGCTACGCCAGCTACAACAACCGGAGCAGCAGCAACGCGGTCCGGCTTGTGCGTGGTGGACAGTCTTTTGGTTCTTTTGTCTTGGCCGTTAGCAAAAGCGGTACGGGCACGGGCACTGTGACTGGTAGCGCTGCGGGTATTAACTGCGGCAACACATGCAGCGCAGCGCTTGCCAGCGGTACGAGCGTAACTTTGACGGCCACACCTGCCACAGGCAGCAACTTCACCGGCTGGAGCGGGTCGTGTAGCGGTAGGGGGAGTTGTACCGTCAGCATGGACGCAGTAAAGAGCGTAACGGCTTTTTTCATGGCGGCACCTACCACAAGCAAACTGCAACCCAACGCCGACGGCACAGTAACTGACCTCAAAACCGGCCTTACCTGGATGCGCTGTTCCATGGGCCAAGTCTGGAATGGCAGCACATGTCTCGGCACAGCAGCTACCTACACCTTCGATCAAGCCAACGCGCTAACTGGCACGACAACGTTCGCAAACCAGAGCGACTGGCGTATGCCCAATATCCGCGAGTTGCAAAGCATTGTGGATCGCTCGGTTTACGGCTTGGCAATTGACAGTGTGGTGTTTCCAAATACGCCTGGTTCGTTCTTTTGGTCGGGTTCTCCCGTTGCCAGCAGTTCGGACTACGCGTGGTACGTCTATTTCTACGATGGCTACGCCGGCTACAACCTCCGGAGCGGCAGCAGCGCAGTCCGGTTGGTGCGCGGCGGACAGTCTTTTGCCCCTTTGCTGGGCATAGCGCGCCCAACGAGCGACTACGTAAACCATGGTAATGGCACGGTGACGCATACGCCGACCAATTTGACATGGAAACGCTGCCCTGAACTCCAGACATGGACGGGTAGCACGTGCAGTGGTATGGTCGGCACCTACACCTTCGATCAAGCCAACGCGCTAACCGGCACAACAACGTTTGCCGGACAAAATGACTGGCGCTTACCCACCGAAGATGAATTGTCGAGTCTGGTGGACTACAGCACCCATGGCCCGGCTATCAATTCCAGTCTTTTTCAGGCAACACCCGATTCGTACTTTTGGTCGGGTTCTCCCTATGCCAACAATTCGGGCAACGCGTGGTACGTCTATTTCGGCAATGGCTACGCCACCTACAACGGCCGGACCGACAACTTCGCGGCCCGGCTTGTGCGCGGCGGACAGTCTTTTGGTTCTTTTGTCTTGGCCGTTAGCAAGAGTGGAACGGGAACAGGCACTGTGACTGGCAGCGCTGCGGGCATTAACTGCGGCAGCACGTGCAGCTCTGCGCTTACCAGTGGCGCCAGTGTGACTTTGACGGCCGCACCTGCCACGGGTAGCACGTTCTCTGGCTGGAGCGGGTCGTGCAGTGGTACAGGTACTTGCACCGTGAGCATGACGGCGGCCCAGAATGTGACGGCAACATTTACAAATGCCTGCACCTACGCCTTGAATGCCAATAGCGCAACCGCTGCTGCCACTGCTGGCACCGGCAGCATCAGCGTGATATCTTCGTGCGCGTGGACGGCGACCAGTAACGCCAGTTGGATCACCATCACCGCTGGATCATCGGGCAGCGGCAATGGCACTGTGGCCTATGCGGTTGCGGCCAATACCGGAACGACGCAACGCACCGGCACGCTCACCATTGCCGGGAAGACCTTCACCGTGACACAAGCGGCTGGCTCGACAGTTACGGCGCCGGTTTGTACCCTGAGCGCCAATCCGTCTAGCATCACCTCTGGCGGCAGTTCAACCCTGACGGCTACATGCAACCCGACGGCGACCAGTTACATCTGGATGGGGGGAAGTTGCGCGGGCACTTCGGGGGCAAGTTGCACGGTCAGCCCCACGGCTACAACGACCTACAGCGTGCAAGGCAGCAATGCGGGTGGCACCAATCAGGCGGCTGGTGCGACCGTCACAGTCACGGCCAACACTGCGTCCTACACCGTGCCCGGCACCTTGGGTAACGATGTATTCGTGCTCACGGCTGGGAACAACTACTACGGTGGTGCTGGCAATGACACTTTCATCATCAGCCCCAACACCTTGCTCGGTGGCGTGACGGCCAAAATCATTGATACCGAAGGCGACAACCTTATCCAGTTGGTGGATGGTATGACTGTTGCGGCAAGTAGCTTCTACTCCGATGCCGCGCAGATCACACTCTCCAACGGGGCCATTGTGCAGATACTGGGGGCTTCGAAGTTCAAGTTCCAGGTGGGTGCTAACGCGCTGGCGGGCGATACGGCAGCGGTTTTGACTTACAGCGAGTTTGTTACCAGCCTGGGCGCAACCTTGAGCGGTACGCTTCCGGCATCGGGCACTGCGGGCTATGTTGTGCCAGCGGGCTTTACGCAGGCAGCCGCGCCTGTGCCGAGTGTTGCTGGCAGTTCCTACACCGTGCCGGGTACTTTGGGCGGTGATGTTCTGGCACCTTCGGGTGGCAACAATTACCTTGGCGGTGGCGGCAATGATGTCTATATCATCAGCCCCTACACCTTGAGCGGCTTGGTGACGGCCAAGATCATCGACAGCGAAGGCAGCAATGTGATCCAGTTGGTAGGTGGTTTGACGATTGCATCGAGCACCTTCTACAACAATGCCGTGCAATTGACGCTCTCCAGCGGTGCCTCGGTGCAGATTCTGGGCGCCTCTGGCTTTAGCTACCAGTTGGGTGCCAATGCCCCGGCGGGGGTGGTGGCTACCAGCTTGAGTTATGCGCAGTTTGCCGCTGCACTGGGTGCCAGTGTTCCGGCGGGTGCGTCTGCGGTGAGCGGTAGCGCTAATTTTGTGGTGCCAAGTCCCTAATGCATTTTTAGAAAATTAGCCTGTAAGGCTTATGGATAGTGCGATAGCAGCTACGAATTTTATAGTACTCTTGCGCTGTGGTAAAGCCGGAACCAGCCTCAGTGGCGGGTCTCGCCAAACACTTCTTCCAGTGATTGGGCATCGAGCACCCGATCGCCCCAGGTTTCCAGCAAATCCGTATTGGCTTGGTTCAGGCGGGCGCTAACCCACTCTGGCACTGCGCCAAAGCGGCGCGTCAACAGTCGCAGCAGCAAATTGGATTCACCCTTTACCACGCCTCTGGCTTCGCCCCTGGCTTCGCCCCTGGCTTCGCCCCTGGCTTCGCCCAACTTCACGCCCTTTTCAATGCCGATGCGTTCCACGCTTGATACGTATGCCATTTTTTGCTCCTGCTCTATCGTCTCGACATTCTGCCATAGCTGCTGCGACAGGAAGTCTGGCAAGTGCATCATCCAGTCGATGACAAAAAACAAGTCGGTGATGCGCTGCCTGTCCCAGCCCCGGCGGTACAGCAGTTGCACCAGTTTCCATTTGGCCTCGAACCGCGCCTGCGGGTCCTTGTTCGTGGCGCGGGTCTGTAGATGCGCCAGTGTCACCAGCGCAAACGGGTTCGGGTCGTCCTGCAAGGCTGCTTCTTGCCCGGCATAGTCCAGCAGCTTGGCGACCGGGAAGCGAATGCCCATCTGGCAGCCCAGCAGGTCGTAGCCAAACGTCTGCGGCTTCCAGTTCGGCGCATCGTCGGCCAGCAGCGCCATACTTGCAATGGGCAAGTGGAACCGGTCAAAGCTGCGGTAGTTATAGACGAACATACGTTCGGAAAACTTGACCTGGGGTGTGCCTTGTATCTCCAGATGGATATAAACCCAGCTCTCCTGCCCGCTCAGCAGGGTCACGCGTACCAACTTGTCGAGCAAGCGCTTGCCCAACTCGGCATCGCGCACAATGGCGCGCAGTTCCTGCTCCAGAAATTCGTAGCCTTTGCTCCAGTCGATCTGGCTATAGGCTTGCGGGAAGTAAAACGCCATGAACTCGGGGAAATGGTGCTCGATGGCTTCTTTCCATGGCGAGTCGTAGTCATCTGTGGCGGCGCTGGCGGTGGGAGTGTCGGTTTCGTACTGCATGGCCGCGATGGTAACGCAAAGGCCCAGGCATAAATATGCTACAAAGTCAGTAGCTTTACCCGCACATTACATGCGCCTTTCAGTCAATTATTGCCTCAATTCCCCGGTAACTATCCGGTCAAGCCTCCACTTCTAAAATATTTTCACAATCACCACGGCACGCAGGCGTCAATGCCTGTGCCGCTCCCATAAGGTATTATGTAATTTACGCTACAGGGCTTATGGAATGTGCGGGTACAGCTCTCAAAAAGAGAGTGTTTCGACTTCAAACCCGACCACGTTGCGGCTGGTCTTGCTGAACTCGATGCCGATCAGATGGATGGGCTCGCCTCTGGCGCGGTATTTGTCGGCATAGCCACGATCCTTGATCTGCTGCAAGGCCTTGCCTTCGGGCTCCAGTTTGACCACCTTGAACTCGAACAGATAGACCTGGCCATTGAAGCGCAGCGCCATGTCCAGCCGTCCGGCGTAGCTGCTTTCCTCGCAAACTGCTTTTCCAGCGCGCGCAATTGCTGGTTCAGGCTTTGCTCCAGATTTTCCACCGACCGTACAACACCCGCACCAAAGCTGATACGGTCGATCAAATCCAGCGCAATGCCGGTCTTGTCCACGTAATAGAAATCGGCTTCACGAATCTTGGCAAAGGTTTGAATGCCAATCGGCAGTTTCTTGCGCGCCAAGGCAGGGGATGTGGGCGTGGGCATCATGCAAATGATTGTAGGGCGCACGTGCAGCAATCTGCTTGTGCATCCGGGATAGAACCGGATCAAAAAACACGCCGATGGCAGTCAATATCCGTTTGGAATGCGCTACATTGGGATAGCACGCCAAGCACCCCTGCCACCCTATTTCTTGCCGTACCCCGATTGGTTTACAAGGAGTTGCCATGCTCGTTTCTTTTCGTAGTTTGTTGCTATTTCTCGCTGCGTTGGCCCGGCACGGCAACGCCTTGTTCATCCTCTGGGCAATCTGCCTGGTCGCAGCTCTTCCAGCGCGGGCTGGGCCGGCAAGCCCGGACCCTTTTGTGATCACGCAGCCCGATGGCACGGCTTTTCAGGCCTACAAGCGTGGTGACGAATTTCAGAACTGGATCGAAACTGCCGACGGCTACACCGTGGTGCCGCGCGCTTCCAGCGGTTTTTATGAATATGCCACCCAGACCGACAGCGGCGCTTTGCAACCCTCGGGCGTGGCGGTGCTGCCCATGGACAAGGCAATACGCCTAAGCCCAGGCCTGCTACCGCCCAAGGGCCTGCGCCCGCCGCGCAATGAGAGGCTTGACCTGTACCAGAAACAGTTTTTGCAGAACATGCATGACCAGCGCTTTAACTCTGGAGCCGCCAGGGCCACGACGCCCACTGGCGAGTGGACACCCAAGCCGGTGTCGGGAAACAAGAAAGTGCTGATGATCCTGGTCAATTTTCAGGATGCCACGCTGAGTCCCGGCGCTGCCACTTATTGGAACAATGCCGTATTCAATACCAGCAGCGCTTCGGTAGCCAAGTTCTACCAGGACAACTCTTTTGGCACCCTGGCCATAAACCCCGTGACTTCGACGCAACCGGGCAACCCCAGCGGCGTGGTCACCGTGAACCTGGCACAGAACCATCCAAACTGTGGTGACCTCACCAACGACTGCACCGAAAACACCGAGGGTGCCTGGATCAACAGCGCGCTGTCTGCCGCTGCACCCTACGTCAACTTTGCCGCGCTCGACGCCAATGGTGACGGCACGATCTCGGTTGACGAGGCCATGATCTATTTCGTTCTGGCCGGCTACGAAGCGTCGGTAAGTAGCGGTTTGACCCCTTCTATCTGGGCACATGCCTGGGGCTTTTCGGGAGTTGCCGTAGCCGGAAAAAATGTCAACCACTGGGCTCTCAACGGGGAGAAGCTGGATGCATCCTGGCTCATGCAGATGGGGGTCGTTGCCCACGAAATGGGCCATGCCTTATTCGGCCTGCCCGACCTGTACGACACGAATTCCACCAACTTCGGGTTGGGGGCTTTCAGCCTCATGGCAGGTGGTGCTTGGGGGGCCAAAAGTGGTGAAATTGGCGGCTCTACCCCCGCAGCGCTGGATGCCTGGAGCCGTTTCTACCTGGGCTGGTCGGTTCCGCAGACGCCGGACAATGGGGCTACGGTCACGTTTAATGGCGCGCTGACAGGCATCAGCGCGCCGGTGATCCTGATGAACAGCAGCCTCAGCACCAGCGAGTACTGGCTGGTGGAAAACCGCACCAACAGCGGATGGGATGCGGGCATGTACCAATCTCTTGGAAACTGGAGCGGCGGTTTGCTGATACAGCACATTGATGGCAACATTGGCACCAAGAACGGCAACTCGTTCAACGCATATGTCAGCGGCAGCCACCAGGGCAATATGGCCGAGGAACCCTCCAGCGCAGCCTGTTCCTTGAAAAGCACCAGCAATTCGACATCCGGCTGTGTGAGCATACTGTTTTATTCGGGCAACGCCACCGCCTTCAATTCCGGCACGACTCCCAACTCCAGCTACTACAGCGGCGTGGCCAGCAACCTGGGCATCAGCGGTGTTTCCGCTGCGGGCTCTGTGATGACTGCCGTGGTACAAACCACGGGATTGAGCGGATGCAACCTCAGCGCCAGTCCGTCTTCGATTACTGCTGGCAGCAATTCGACGCTGACAGCAAGCTGCGCCCCGGCAGCCACCAGCTACACCTGGACCGGCACTTCCTGTTCCAGCACGTCGGCCACGTGCATGGTTGCACCAACCACCACGACCACCTACACCGTGGCAGGAACCAACGCAAGCGGAACTGGCGCAGCGACCAGCGCCACAGTGACCGTCAGCAAACTGCAACTCAACGCCGACGGCACAGTAACTGACCTCAAAACCGGCCTTACCTGGATGCGTTGCTCCATGGGCCAAGTCTGGAATGGCAGCACATGCATCGGCACGGCAGCTACCTACACCTTCGACCAAGCCAATGCGCTGACTGGCACAACAACATTTGCCAACCAAAGCGACTGGCGCATGCCCAATATCCGCGAACTGCAAACCATCGTGGATCGCTCGGTTTACGATCCGGCAATTGACAGTGTGGCATTTCCAAATACGCCTGGTTCGGACTTTTGGTCGGGTTCTCCCCATGCCGACGGTTCGAACTACGCGTGGGTCGTCTATTCCTACGATGGCTACGCCAACTACGGCAGCCGGAGCCTCAACGGCGCAGTCCGGCTTGTGCGCGGCGGACAGTCTTTTGGCCCTTTGCTGGGCATCACGCGCCCAACGAGCGACTACGTAGACAACGGCAATGGCACGGTCACGCATACGCCGACCAATCTGACATGGAAACGCTGCGCGCAAGGTCAGACTTGGACGGGTAGCACGTGCAGCGGCACGGCTGGTACCTACACTTTTGAGCAAGCCAATGCGCTCACTGGTACAACGATGTTTGCGGGCCAGAGCGATTGGCGTGTGCCTACGGAAGATGAACTGGTAAGTCTGGTGGATTACACCATCGCTTCTCCGGGACCGACGATAAACAACAGCGTTTTCCCGGCAACGCCAAGTTCGTTCTTTTGGTCGGGTTCTCCCTATGCCAACGATTTGAACGCCGCGTGGTTCGTCTATTTCTACGATGGCTTCGCCTACGTCAACGGCCGGAGCAACGGCTACGCAGTCCGGCTTGTGCGCGGCGGACAGTCTTTTGGTTCTTTCGTCTTGGCCGTTAGCAAGAGCGGTACGGGAACGGGCACTGTGACTGGCAGCGCTGCGGGCATTAACTGCGGCAGCACGTGCAGCTCTGTGCTTACCAGTGGCGCCAGCGTGACTTTGACGGCCGCACCTGCCACGGGTAGCACCTTCACCGGCTGGAGCGGGGCATGCAGTGGTACAGGTACTTGTACCGTGAGCATGACGGCAGCCCAGAATGTGACGGCCACGTTCACCAATGCCTGCACCTACGCCTTGAATGCCAATAGCGCAACCGCTGCTGCGTCTGCCATCACCGGCATCGTGAGCGTGACATCCTCTTGCGCCTGGACGGCTACCAGCAATGCAAGCTGGATCAGCGTGACATCGGGCGCATCGGGCAGCGGTAATGGCACCGTGGGCTATGCAGTGGCAGCCAATACCAGCGGCAGCTCACGCACAGGAACATTGACCATTGCCGGGCAAACCTTCACCGTGACGCAGGCTGGCGCGGTTCCCGTTTGCACCCTGAGCGCCAATCCGTCCTCGTTCACTGTTGGTGGAAGCACAACCCTGACCGCCAGTTGCATCCCGGCGGCGACAAGCTACGCCTGGACTGGCGGCACCTGCGCGGGCACCACTGCGGCTACCTGCACAGTAACACCCGCCAGCACAACGACCTACAGCGTGACTGGAACCAATGCAGGAGGCACGGGAGCGGCGGCTAGTGCTACGGTAACGGTGAATGCCTGCACGTATGCGCTGGGCAGCAGTAGCGCGTCAGTTGCTGCGTCTGCCAACACCGGCAGCATCAGCGTGACATCCTCTTGCGCCTGGACGGCTACCAGCAACGCAAGCTGGATCACAATCACCTCCGGCGCATCGGGCAGTGGCAACGGCAGCGTGAGCTATACAGTGGCAGCCAATACCGGAACGACGCAACGCACCGGCACGCTGACCATTGCGGGCAAGACCTTCACCGTGACACAAGCTGCTGGCTCGACGGTTGCGGTGCCGGTCTGCACACTCAGCGCCAATCCGCCCAGCATCACCTCTGGCGGTAGCTCGACACTCACCGCTAAATGCAATCCGGCGGCGACCAGCTACATCTGGGCGGGCGGAAGTTGCGCGGGCACTACCGGATCAAGTTGCACGGTCAGCCCCACAGTTACAACGACCTACAGCGTGCAAGGCAGCAACGCAGGTGGAGCCAATCAGGCAGCCAGTGCCACCGTAACAGTCACAGCCAACACCGACTCTTACACAGTACCCGGCACCCTGGGCAACGATGTATTCGTGCTCACGGCTGGGAACAGCTACTACGGCGGTGCTGGTAATGACACGTATATCATCAGCCCCAACACCTTGCGCGGTGGCGTGACGGCCAAGGTCATTGATAACGAGGGAGATAACCTTATCCAGTTGGTGGATGGCATGACCGTAACAGCCAGCAGCTTCTACTCCGATGCCGCGCAACTCACGCCTTCAGCGGGGCCATTGTGCAGATACTGGGGCTTCGAAGTTCAAGTTCCAGGTGGGTGCCAACGCGCTGGCGGGCGATACGGCAGCGGTTTTGACTTACAGCCAGTTTGTCTCCAGCCTGGGCGCATCCTTGAGCGGTACGCTTCCAGCGTCAGGCACAGCGGGCTATGTTGTGCCCACGGGCTTCGCACAGGCAGCCGCACCTGTGCCGAGTGTTGCAGGCAGTTCCTACGCCGTGCCGGCTACTTTGGACGATGATGTTATCGTGCCTTCGGGTGGCAACAGTTACTTCGGCGGCGGCGGCAATGACACCTACATCATCAGCCCCTACACCTTGAGCGGTGCGGTGACGGGCAAGATCATAGACAACGAAGGCAGCAATGTGATCCAGTTGGTAGGTGGTTTGACGATTGCATCCAGCAGCTTCTTCAGCAACGCCGTGCAACTGACGCTCTCCAACGGTGCCTCGGTGCAAATTCTGGGTGCCTCTGGCTTTAGCTACCAGTTGGGTGCCAATGCCCCGGCGGGGGTGACGGCCAACAGCCTGACGTATGCACAGTTTGCTGCTGCACTAGGTGCCAGCGTTCCGACGGGCACAAGTGCGGTGAGTGGCAGTGCTAACTTTGTGGTGAACTAAGCATTTCCTGTGCATCTCTTGTGGGAGTGGCGGGAGTCACGGTATTTGCGCCTTCCGGCGCTCGATGGCAAACTGGTCGGGCAAAACCAGCAGAAACAGGCTCCGGGATACTCCCAGCTAAAGCCAAAGTGCTCCTGATACAATAGCTGCTCCCGCTTATCCCATAAGGCTTACAGCCCGATTTGCCATGCAAAAACACCCGACAGCGGCCCGTTTTGATGCCTCATGGCGGCATCAGCATCGCATTGACCCGTTTTGAAGGGAAAAATTCAAGGCAAATCGGGCTGTATGCCTTATGTACCAAGCGGGAGTAGCTATGTTTTGTGCGCCCAGCATGGGCGTGTTCCTGCGGGTGAAAGTCCCGCCGTAAGTTGGTCATGACGAACGAAGTGAAGCGCAACTGCATGAGGGTGACCGAGTGTGGGAAGGAAGCGTGGAGCGTAAATTGCGAGCCGATGGACAAAAACCGGATAGAAGGCGACGCACAGCAGGGCGAGCAGGCAAAAATCTGCAAAGCTCTTGTGACCAAAGTCTGTGTGGCGTAAATCCGGCGGTTGTGCAATGAAGGAATGCGGACCCTTACCTGGGGGATATCTCGCCTCATGCCTGAAAGGGTGACAGTGCAAGCTGGAGCGAGAAGTCAGCAGAGGCCGTAGTAGTCCGAGGCGAAACCCGATGTGGGAGAAGACCGAAGGCGAAGGGCCAAACGAGAAGGAGTGTTAAAGGACATGTCGATGTTAAAGGTAATGCGTCAGATGCCCACGCAAGTGGGGCGGGCAACAAAAGGGGGCGGTGAAGCCGCGCCTGAAGAAGCCAGCGACGAAACCTGCGACCCGCGACCTGAACCCCAAGACACGGGGTCAGCGCTGCTGCAAGCGGCGCTGACGAAAGAGAACCTGCAAAGTGCGCTCAAACGAGTGCGGGCCAACAAAGGCGCAGCCGGTGTAGATGGACTGGACATCAACCAAACCGTCGAACACCTCAAGACTGCGTGGCCTGCCATCAAAGAGCAGTTACTGGCAGGCACGTACCGCCCCGATGCGGTACGACGGGTGACGATTCCAAAACCCGATGGAGGTCAGCGCGAGCTGGGTATCCCGACGGTAACGGATCGGATAATCCAGCAGGCACTGCTACAAGTATTGCAGCCGCTACTGGATGCCAACTTCAGTGAAAGCAGCTACGGATTTCGTCCTGGACGTAGTGCCCACCAAGCGGTATTGGCCGCGCAGGCACATGTGCAATCGGGCAAGCCAATCGTGGTGGATGTGGACTTGGAGAAATTTTTCGACCGAGTTAATCACGACATTCTCATTGACCGCCTACAAAAACGCATCAATGATGACGGAGTAATCCGGCTGATACGTGCGTATTTGAACAGTGGAATTATGAGTGAGGGTGTAGTGCAGGAGCGCCACCAGGGCACGCCGCAAGGCGGGCCGCTGAGTCCGCTTCTGGCCAACGTCCTGCTCGATGAGGTGGATAAGGAACTGGAGCGGCGAGGGCACAGCTTCGCACGCTATGCCGATGATTGCAATATCTACGTTGGCAGTCTTAAAGCAGGCGAGCGGGTTATGGCATTGTTGCAGCGGTTGTATGCAAAACTCTGGGCTCAAGGTCAATGAGACCAAAAGCGCGGTGACTGTTGTATGGGCGCAAGTTCCTGGGCTACAGCCTGTGGGAGACGCGAAAAGGCGAAGTCAAGCGCCGTGTGGCGGATAAAGTGTTGGCCAAATTCAAGCAACGTGTCAGGCAACTGACGCAGCGCAACAGTGGACGCAGTATGGAGCAAGTGGTTGAGAAACTGCGACCTTATCTGCTGGGTTGGAAAGCATATTTCAGGTTGGCACAAGAACCAAAAGTCTGGCGCGAGCTTGACGAATGGGTGCGCCGACGCTTGAGAACGATTCAGCTCAAACACTGGAAGAGAGGGACGACAATTTATCGAGAGCTGCAAGCCCTGGGGCATCATCTAAAGTGGCTGTACAAGTTGCAGGAAACGCAAGCAGGTGGTGGCGTAACAGTGGGCGTGCGATTAAAAGCATTCTCACGAACGCCTACTTTGACCGCCTTGGAGTACCCCGATTCTCATAACCTCAACTTCTCGAACCGCCCGGTGCGGACCCGCATGCCGGGTGGTGTGGCAGGGGCGCAGTCAGCGATGGCTGCCCCCTATGCCGATTTGCAGAGATAGCGCCGCAGACGAATGCGCTCATTCAAACGCACCATGCGGCTTCCCACTTAAAGCGGGACAGCACGCTTAGCATTTTGTGGGAGTGGCGGGAGCCACGGTATTTGCGCCTTTCGGCACTCCCACAGGAATCGAATTGGGAAAGACGCGAATACAGTGTTCACTAAAACTAAAACTAAAACTAAAACACGCGGTGTTTGAACCATGCCAAAATTGCGATCCCTTCAGGCGCATACCTGAATTGGAAAATACGGTATGTGCTGCGTCCCTGAAAGTAAATTTATATGCTGACACGCTGGGCAATTGCATTTTTCCTTTACTACCCATTGTTCCTTTGTTCGGTAGCCCGTGGCGCGGACATTGAAAATCCGACTTATCGACTGATTCAGTCCACGGCTGCCTATACGATCTGGACAACTACCCCGGCCGATCGAGTTTTTCCGGATAGCGCGGTACCAACGATGGCGGGTTCGGGTATCAAAGTCTACGCGGCGAAAAACGAATTTGAGCCTTTCGTTGTTGTGATCCGCCCAAGCGCTGCGGCAGTGGTCAATGTGAGTGTTCCTGATTTCGGGGTCGGAACACAAACCGAGCTGTATCAGGTCAAAAACGTCAACGTGATTCAACCCAGCGATGCGCTGGGGCGTATCGGTCCGCACCCCGATCCACTGTGGCCGCTGGGCAGTGGGGCGACGGTCGAACTCACGGCGAATGCGAATACCGTGTTCTGGTTTAGTGTCCATGTGACCGCTGGGGCAACTTCGGGCGATCGCACGGGGATGGTACGTATCGCTGGTGTCGACATTCCCGTGACCTTGCATGTGTTCAATTTCGCGATTCCCGGCGAGATGCATGTCGAGACGCAAATGAACCATTCTGACCAGACAATCTTGAGTAAATACGGGGTTACGGGCACTGGCGAAGAATACTGGACCTATGTGGACAAAATCAAGCAGTACTTTGCTGACCACCGGCTGACCCCGCGTTCGGCGATGTGGTCGGGGGGGCTGTCATCGGCTGGTGGAGGCCCCTATATCGACTATGACTGCAACGGCAACCTGATTGACCAGGACGGTGTCTGGGGATTCGAGCAACCCGCAGCGCGTTATCTCGGCGGGACAGGGCTGATGAATGGGTTGTTCCCACAGCCATTTAACGGCGGTATCGGCTTCCCGTCGTTTCAGGCGATGACCTTCAAGACCAACGACGCCTCGGCTGACCAACGCCCAGCGTCTTTTTGCGGCCAGACGCGCAGCAGTGCCGATTGGGTGGTCGGCAATAATCCTGCGTCGCCCTATAACCAAGCGTGGTTCTCCTACATGGGCGCGGTCCAACGCTATTTGACGCGAATGGGTTACCTCGACAAGGCATACCACTACTTCGCCAACGAGCCACAAAACCAGGAGGACTACGATGCGGTCGCCTGGTATTCGCGCTATCTGAAACAGGCGGCGCCGGGGATCAAGCTGATGGTCTCGGAAAACGCTCGCTCGGAGATCTACGCCAATGCCAACTATGTCGCCGATCACCAGATTGATATCTGGCTGCCCGTACTGCAGGAATTCAATCCCAGTGTGGCACATGAGCGGGAAATAAACCACGGCGAAGCGTCGTGGATTTACTTTTTGCATAGCACGCGCCCTCCCTATTTCAACCCGATTACCCTCGACCATCCAGGTATTGAGAGCAAGCTGACCGGTTGGTTCTTGTGGAAATATCGCCTGCGCGGCATTGCGTATTACGCGGTAAACGACTGGAGTCAAAACCCGTGGACGGCCGACCCCCGCATGGGCACTAGCCACAATGGTGACACCTTTCTCCTCTACCCTCCGGCAACTACGGGGGACGGCAGCATCGCCTATGGCGCCAACAGGCATCGTTTCGTCCCTTCAGTTCGTTTCGAACTGATGCGCGACAGCCTGGATGATTATGAATACCTGTATCTGCTCGCCGGCGGTGCCAAACCGGTGGCAGGGGTGAACAATGCGGCGGACGATTGGGTCAACAAGATTGTCAGTAGTACGGCCAGTTATACCCGCGACACCGGTTTTATGTACAACTTGCGGCGACTGATAGGCCTCAAGTTGGGCAACGAAATCGCTACGATCCCTGACGTAAAGCCGCCGGTGTCACACCCGAGGGCCACTGGCGTTCCCGGAAACTACTACATCAACTTTCAGAATCCGGGCGACTTGCCTGCCACTACCTCGACGCAGATCGATTCAGTTACCAACGCCACTTACCGCTTCTACCGCTATAACGGGAAAGACTACTACCAAATCGGCACCGATGCCTACGATGCAGCTGCCGGGTACGGCTGGTATGCCCCCCCCGACGTGCACTGGTCAAGCACCTGGTTGGCCAACGGACCGAATCCGTTACAGCGCAGCATCATCTATTCAGACTATGGTCGACGTGCCACTTTCGAGTTCGACCTGCCGAACGGCACGTACACCGTGAACGCTTCGGTCGGCTGGCAAGGCCGAAACTACTTGCATAACTACCTGGATATTGAAGGAATCAACTTTGTGAACGACGAGCCTGCCGTACCCTACCTCGTGCGGAGCAGGGAAGTGGTTGTCCAGGATGGAAAGCTCACGGTTGTGATGGGGATACCCGCCAACAACGAGTACACCATGCTCAACTATCTGGAGATTGAATCGCTTCAGAGCCAGACGATTACGTTCGGTAGTTCGCCGAGCATCCGCGTAGGCGAAACGACAACCGTTAGCGCTACTGCGTCGTCTGGACTGAACGTAACCTTCACCAGTTTGACGACCGACGTTTGTACCATTTCAGGTAGCACCGTGACGGGCATCATGTCAGGTACCTGCACGATTGCCGCCAACCAGCCCGGAAATTCGAGTTACAGCACTGCCCCGCAGGTGACACAGAACATCATCGTTGGCACTGTGCCCATTCCAGCGGGTGTGCCGGTTTGCACTTTGAGCGCATCCCCTGTCGTGATTTCCTCGGGAAATGCTTCCAGACTGACTGCCAATTGCACCCCGATAGCCACCTCCTATTCGTGGACCGGTGGAGCTTGTGTTGGTACTACTGAATCAACCTGTATGGTCACGCCCACAGCCACCACCACCTACACGGTAACGGGCACTAATGCGGACGGAACCGGGACTGCGGCTAGTGCAACGGTCACGGTGAATGCCTGCACGTATGGGTTGGGCGCCAGCAGTGCTTCGGTTGCAGCGTCTGCCAGCACCGCCAGCGTGAGCGTGACATCCACCTGTGCATGGACGGCTGTCAGTAACGCAAGCTGGCTTACCATCACCGCCGGATCATCGGGCAGCGGTAACGCCACTGTGGCCTATGCGGTTGCTGCCAATACTGGCACGACGCAGCGCGTCGGCACGCTGACCATTGCCGGGCAGACCTTCACCGTGACACAAACTGCTGGCTCGACAGTTTCGGCGCCGGTCTGCTCCTTGAGCGCCAATCCATCCAGCATCACCTCTGGCGGCAGTTCCACCCTCACTGCTACATGCAACCCGGCAGCAACCAGCTACGTCTGGATGGGGGCTTCATGCAGTAGCACTGCATCAACCTGCACGGTCAAACCTACGGCTACAACCACCTACAGCGTGCAAGGCAGCAACGCGGGCGGCGCCAATCAGGCGGCCAGCGCGACCGTTACAGTCACGGCCAACACTGCGTCCTATACCGTGCCCGGCACTTTGGGCAACGATGTATTCGTGCTCACGGCTGGGAACAGCTACTACGGTGGTGCTGGCAATGACACGTTCATCATTAGCCACAACACCTTGCGTAGCGATGTGACAGCCAAGATCATCGACACCGAAGGCGACAACATCATCCAACTGGTGGATGGCATGACCGTGACGGCAAGTAGCTTCTACACCGATGCCGCGCAGCTCACACTCTCCAACGGGGCTAAGGTACAGATATTGGGGGCTTCGAAGTTCAAGTTCCAACTGGGTGCCAACGTGCTGGCGGGGGATACGGCAGCGGTTTTGACCTACAGCCAGTTTATCTCCAGCCTGGGCGCATCCTTGAGTGGAACGCTTCCAGCATCGGGTACAGCGGGCTATGTCGTGCCCACGGGCTTTACGCAGGCATCGGTGCCTGTGCCGAGCGTTGCTGGCAGTTCCTACACTGTGCCGGGCACCATTGGTGACGATGTGTTGGCACCCTCAGGTGGTAACAACTACCTCGGCGGCGGCGGCAATGACACCTACATCATCAGCCCCTACACCTTGAGCGGCGCGGTGACAGCCAAGATCATCGACACCGAAGGCGGCAACGTGATCCAATTGGTCAAGGGACTGACGATTGCATCGAGCAGTTTCTACAGCAACGCCGTGCAACTGACGCTCTCCAATGGTGCTTCTGTGCAGATTCTGGGCGCCTCTGGCTTTAGCTACCTGTTGGGCGCCAATGCCCCGGCGGGGGTGACGGCCAGCAGCTTGACGTATGCACAGTTTGCTGCTGCACTGGGTGCCAGTGTTCCGGCGGGTGCGTCTGCGGTGAGCGGTAGCGCTAATTTTGTGGTGCCAAGTCCCTAATGCATTTTTAGAAAATTAGCCTGTAAGGCTTATGGATAGTGCGATAGCAGCTACGAATTTTATAGTACTCTTGCGCTGTGGTAAAGCCGGAACCAGCCTCAGTGGCGGGTCTCGCCAAACACTTCTTCCAGTGATTGGGCATCGAGCACACGATCACCCCAGGTTTCCAGCAAATCCGTATTGGCTTGGTTCAGGCGGGCGCTAACCCACTCTGGCACTGCGCCAAAGCGGCGCGTCAACAGTCGCAGCAGCAAATTGGATTCACCCTTTACCACGCCTCTGGCTTCGCCCCTGGCTTCGCCCAACTTCACGCCCTTTTCAATGCCGATGCGTTCCACGCTTGATACGTATGCCATTTTTTGCTCCTGCTCTATCGTCTCGACATTCTGCCATAGCTGCTGCGACAGGAAGTCTGGCAAGTGCATCATCCAGTCGATGACAAAAAACAAGTCGGTGATGCGCTGCCTGTCCCAGCCCCGGCGGTACAGCAGTTGCACCAGTTTCCATTTGGCCTCGAACCGCGCCTGCGGGTCCTTGTTCGTGGCGCGGGTCTGTAGATGCGCCAGTGTCACCAGCGCAAACGGGTTCGGGTCGTCCTGCAAGGCGTGTATGGAGCGTGATGTCGGTCAGGTTGTTCAGCCCCGAAAACATGACCATGCTGAATTTGGAGACACCCGTCAGAAAGACAAATTTCAGATGCTCGTCCGCCCCTTTGAGAACCGAGTACAGATTTTTCAGCCCCTCGCGCATCTCCAGCGCCATGGTGGAATCGGTGATATTGTCCAGAATCGGCTTGTCGTATTCGTCAATCAGGACAACGGCACGCTGGCCTGTGCCCCGATGCGCCTGGCGAATCAACTCGGCAAAGCGCCCACTGATGCTGTGGTGTACGGTCTGCACACCCAAAGCGCGTTCGTTATCCAGCAAGATTTCGTCGATACGCTGATCCAATTCGGCCCGGCCATGCAGCACACCATCGGAAAAGCTGATACGAATAACCGGATATTTTTTATCCCAATCCCAGCGCGTCTCGGCAGCCAGCCCAGCAAACAGCGCCCGATTTCCCTCGAACAGTTCCTTGATGCGCTGGTGGATCGTGTATGGCAGATTGCACCTGAAATGGCCATTTGTAGGGAAGTGAGAGTTGCGAATTTATCTTGACCTTTGCTGTTTTAACCGGCCTTACGATGACCAGTCGCAGACACGGATACGACTGGAAACAGAGGCCAAACTTGTTTCAGCAGAAGGTTCGTGCGTTTGCGTGTGAGTTGTTGTGGTCTTCCACGCTGGATTTTGAGAATGCGCAGAATCCCTTTGATGAGCGCAGGCACGCGATAGGGCAGTGGCGCAGTTTGGCAACAGCGGTGGTTATGGCCGATGCACAAGTGATTTATCTTGCGCGTGAGACCATGGCGTTTGGGATTGGCGAATACGACGCCCTGCACGTTGCCTCGGCCATCGTCGGCAAAGCGGATATGCTGGTGACAACGGATGACAGGTTCATCAGGCGTTTGCGCCAGTTTGACAAGATCAAGGCGTTTTTTCCTGTCGAGGCTGTAGCATTTTTGGAGAATTGGTATGAAAACTGAAGCAGAAATCCGCATGGCCGGAATGCAGGCGTTGATTCGCTCGCTAGGACTGGTCGAAGCAGAGCGTTTCATGGTGGCGGTATCACGTGACAGGCTGAATTACACCGAGTGGCGGCGTAACGGCCTGCCTGCCATGTCGCTTGACGCACTGGCCCAAGCGGCAAATGACGTGGCCGATGGGTTGGATGTGAAGCATTAACCGTCACATCCAGCGCACAAAGCCGGGCAATGCGCCTGCCGACGGCTTCGTCCATGCACACTAAAGGCGCATGGTGTACGCTTTGAATACTCTTTTATTGATAGCTGTTCCCGCATGTCCTATAAGCCCTACAGCCATATTCTCCATGTGGTGTGTTCTTGTAAAACCTGGACATCAGGCGAAAGTGCGCCCCGGCAGCAAGATTGCAATAACTACTGCTGAAAAAATTCTCGGAGAAGTTCACAGCCTGCCTGAGTTCCAATTACGTGAGGTGCTGGACTTCGTTGCTTACCTGAAGTCTCGTTTTAGCGGACTGCATACTTGCTGCCATATACTTGGACAGATATTGGTACAAATAAAGGCAAGCCCCATGCGAATAGTTACCTACTCCGAAGCCCGTAGCTCTTTGAAATCTGTACTTGACGCGGTGCATGATGATGCTGACGTGACGATCATCAGCAGGCGTGGTGGAGCGGATGCCGTTGTGATGTCGCTTGACCATTACCAAAGCATCATGGAAACCATGCACCTGCTATCAACTCCGGCCAATGCGGTGCACCTTGCGAAGTCAATAGCCCAGCACAAAGCCGGTAAAGCTGTACGACGTGAGCTGGTGCAGGTTTGACGCATGGCGCGCTCCATTCGATTTACACCATAGGCATGGGGCGACTACATTTACTGGCAGGGGCAGGACAAAAAGACGCTGAAGCGCATCAATGTACTGATCGAAGTGGCGGCACGTGATCCATTCGCAGGAATCGGCAAACCAGAGCCATTGGTGGGCAATCTGTCAGGTTATTGGTCAAGGCGTATTGATGAATTACACCGGTTGGTTTACTACGCCGACGATGCCGATTTAGATGTCATCGCTTGCCGTGGTCATTACGATGATTGACGTGAACAATTACGATTCAGGCCGAATTGTCACCTATCGTGCTATTGAATAAAGAGCTGTCACCGCACGTTCCATAAGCCATACAGCCGTATTTCGCATAAAACAGACAGCGCGGAAATTTTTAATGGGACAGCCCTGGGGATGTAGGCAATACAATTCTTGCCAATGTATCGCAAGAGTCCCGCCATGCCCATTTCGCTTCGCCTACCCGCTGATCTGGAAACGCAAATCGCTGGATTTGGGGAGCGTCTTGGGATATCCAAATCAGCCGTGATTGTGCGCAGTATTCAGGAATTCCTGGCTAACCATGCGCAACCCGGTTCATCGCAAATTTACGAAGAAGTGATGCAGGGCATGCAGGACGCACCCGAATCGGTTAGCGCCGATGCAGTGCGTGAAAGTGCCGAGCAACGTGCGCACAAGTTGCGTGCGCGCGCAGCGATCCGGCGCAAGCACCAGGAGCGTTCGCAACCCGGCGCACTGGCTCCCGGCAACCCGGACAAACCACTATGAATACCCTGGCCGACTCGGGCTATTTCGTCGGCCTGTTCCAACCCAAAGACCACCATCATGACCGCTGCAAGGCGTTTTTTTCGGCGTATGGCGGCATCACCTTGCGCGTGCAGCGACCCGCTTGTGCATCCGGGATAGAGTCGGATCAAAAAAATCGCCGACGGCAGCCAATATCCGTTTGGAATGCGCTATATTGGCCCGCCACGCCAAGCACCCCCGCCCCCGCTGTTTGGTGATTTCTGAGGCCCCGACCCCGCCTCCATTCACGGTTTTCGTTTTCCTATTTTTCCATTTCGTTCTGGAGCGTTTTCCTATGCGTTTCAAGTTTCATCCGCTACAGCCGCGTCTTGAAAATGCTCTAAAAATGGGAGCTGTACCCGCAAGTTACATAAGCTCTACAGCCATATTTTGCATAAATCAAGCAACACGCAAGATTTTGGCTGATGCCTCTAGTCCTTCTGTTACGATTCCCAAAATTCACACACGGGAAGACTAAAATGCCCAGCCCAACCGCCCGTAGTGCGTCTGTGGTTTTTCGTCCCGCTTCTCCCTCAGTTTTTTCCCGTCCTGCCGCCCCACGCTGTTTAGCGTCGGGCGGTTTTTGCTTTCTGGAGCATTTCCCTATGATGAAATCTGCATTCAATCTGTTCAAAGGGCTGCTCTCTAGCATGCTTGTGTCCTTGCTGCAGGCTTGCCGTTGCCTGTTGGTTGGTTGCACATTCTTGGCATTGATTTGCTCGTTGTTATTTGTATCCAATGCTTCGCTGGCAGCCGATCCATTGAATGCACCAGACAGCAACATGGGCGGCGGGGAAATTCAGCCGCCGCAAGATGACATTAGCCCGGCGACTCGCCAACAGATCAACAGAGATATTGACACTACACGAACGAGACTTCAGGCGTTGAGGATACTCCCCCAAAGAAACGCTGCTCCATTAGCAACCAACATGGTTTCTGGTTTTGCCTGGCCCATGCGCCAAGCCGCAGGGCGCACGGATAACAGTTATTACGGTATCTCAAACTTCGTTGACCAGGATTCCCTGCACGCAGTCGACCAATCTCATGTCAAGGATTATTTTTGTGGTACCCGTTCTTACGATATTGCATCGGGGTACAACCACCAGGGGACTGATATTTTCAGTTGGCCATTTGGTTGGAAAAAGATGGACAACAACGATGTGGAAATTGTCGCGGGTGCGGCCGGGACCATTATTGGCAAATCCGACGGTAACTTTGATCGCAGTTGCAGCCTGAACAATAACCAGTGGAATGCGGTGTATGTTCAGCATGCTGATGGGTCGGTTGCTTGGTACGGGCACATGAAAAATGGCTCGCTCACCACCAAAGCAGTTGGCACTCTAGTTTCCGCAGGCGAGTATCTGGGGGTTATGGGCAGCTCCGGAAGTTCCACAGGACCGCACCTACATCTTGAGCTATATGATGCTAGCAACAAACTGGTAGACCCCTGGATTGGTGCCTGCAATACAAAGAGCCAAAAGATTACATGGAGCAATCAGCTTCCCTACTACGATCCAACAATCAATGCAATCACGGTGGGGACGTATTCCCCAATCTTTCCTACTTGTCCGACCACTGAGGTCAGCTATGAAACTGGATCCGTGAAACCTGGAAGCGTTGGATACTTCACCGTGTACCTCCGGGATCAGCGCAGCACAGACGTGGTTTCGGCACGCTGGTACCAGCCAGATGGCAGTTTGTGGCAGACGGCCACATCGGGTGTGCCATCCAGTTATTACTCTGCTGCATACTGGTATTGGTACTATACGTTTCCCACGTCACCCACCGGGATTTGGCGTTTTGAAGCCACCGTGAACGGGAAAACCGTCAGCAAGAATTTTCCCGTTGGTGATTCAGTGACACCGTGCAGCTACACCCTAAGTGCAAGTAGCGCACCATCAAGTTCCAGTTTGACGTATGGCAACGTCAGCGTCGCAAGCGATTCAACCTGTGCCTGGACTGCCACGAGCAGCGCAAGCTGGATCACAATCACCTCAGGCGCGACGGGCAGCGGCAATGGTAGCGTGAGCTATACAGTGGCAGCCAATACCAGCGGCAGCCCACGCACAGGAACATTGACCATCGCCGGTCAGACTTTCACGGTGACGCAGGCTGCTGCAGCACCCGTTTGCACCCTGAGTGCCAACCCTGCCACCATCACCGTTGGCTCCAGTTCAACCCTCACTGCTGGTTGCACACCGGCAGCGACAAGCTACACCTGGACTGGCGGCACTTGCGTGGGTACCACGGTGGCCACTTGCACGGCAACACCCACCAGCACAACAACCTACAGCGTGACTGGAACCAATGCAGGTGGAACGGGAGCGGCGGCTAGTGCTACGGTAACGGTGAATGCCTGCACGTATGCGCTGGGCAGCAGTAGCGCGTCAGTTGCTGCGCCTGCCAACACCGGCAGCGTGAGCGTGACCTCCTCGTGCGCGTGGACTGCCGCGAGCAACGCAAGCTGGATCGCCATCACCTCCGGGTCATCGGGCAGCGGTAATGGCACCGTGGGCTATGCAGTGGCAGTCAATACCAGCGGCAGTTCACGCACAGGAACGTTGACCATCGCTGGTCAGACTTTCACCGTGACACAGGCTGCCGCAGCGCCAGTTTGCACCCTGAGCGCCAATCCGTCCTCGTTTACCGTTGGTGGCAGTTCAGCCCTGACTGCCAGTTGCGTCCCGACGGCAAGCAGTTATACCTGGATTGGCGACACCTGCACAGGCACTACCGGTGCCACCTGCACGGTTACGCCCACGAGCACAACAACTTACAGCGTGACTGGAACCAACGCAGGCGGAACGGGAACGGCGGCTAGCGCTACGGTGACGGTAAGCGCCTGCACTTATGGAATAGGCAGCAACAGCACAATGGTTGTGGCTGCTGGCAGCAGCGGTACTGTCAGTGTGACATCTTCCTGCACCTGGACTGCCACCAGCAACGCAGGCTGGATCAGCATTATCTCCGGCGCATCGGGCAGTGGCAATGGCAGCGTGAGCTATACCGTGGCGGCCAATACCAGCGGCAGTTCACGCACCGGGACAATGACCATTACCGGACAGACTTTCACCGTGACACAGGCCGCTGCTGTACCTGTTTGCACCTTGAATGCCAATCCGGCCAGTATCACCGCTGGTTCCAGTTCAACGCTCACAGCCACATGTACCCCGGTGGCCACCAGCTACACCTGGACGGGCGACACCTGCGTGGGAAGCGCCGGGGCTACCTGCACGGTTACGCCAACGAGTACGAGCAGCTACACCGTGGCCGGTACTAACGTAGGCGGAACGGGCACGGCGGTCAGCGCCACGGTGACAATTTCATCGTCCAGCACATTGCAACCCAACGCCGACGGCACGGTGTTTGACCCCAAAACGGGCCTCACCTGGATGCGTTGCTCTATGGGGCAGACGTGGACAGGCAGCACATGCCTCGGCACGGCAGCCACCTACACCTTCGACCAAGCCAACGCGCTAACCGGCACAACAACGTTCGCAAATCAAAGCGACTGGCGCATGCCCAATATTCGTGAGCTGCAAACGATTGTGGATCGGTCAGTGTATAGCCCGGCAATTGATCGTGTGGCGTTTCCAAATACGCCCGGTTCGTACTTTTGGTCGGTTTCTCCCGATGTTGACGGTCCGAACGGCGCGTGGTTCGTCGGTTTCGACGATGGCTACGTCGGCAGCAACCTCCGTAACGGCAGTTTTGCGGTCCGGCTTGTGCGCGGCGGGCAGCCTTTCGGTTCTTTGTTGCACATCACACGTCCAACGAGCGATTACGTGGACCATGGCAATGGCACAGTCACGCATACGCCGACCAATTTGACATGGAAACGCTGCCCTGGACTCCAGGCATGGACGGGTAGCACGTGCAGTGGCACAGCCACAAATTTCACCTTTGACCAGGCCACAGCGCTGGCTGACACAACCACGTTTGCCGGACAAAGTGATTGGCGCTTGCCCACCGAAGATGAATTGTTGAGTCTGGTGGACTACAGCGTCTATGCCCCGGCTATCAATACCCGTATTTTTCCGACAACACCAAATTCTTATTTTTGGTCGGGTTCTTCGGTTGCCAACAGTTCGAGCCATGCGTGGAATGTTTATTTCGGCTACGGCTACGCCAGTTACAACGACGGCCTGCGCAGCAGTAGTTTTGCGGTTCGGTTGGTGCGCGGCGGACAGCCTTTGGATTCTTTTGTCCTGGCTGTCAGCAAGAGCGGGACGGGAGGGGGCACTGTGATTGGCGTGGGTATCAACTGCGGCAGCGTATGCAGCGCAGCGCCTGGCAGTGGCACGAACGTAACTTTGACTGCCACACCTGCCAGCGGCAGCACCTTCACCGGCTGGAGCGGGGCATGCACCGGTACGGGTACTTGCACCGTGAGCATGACGGCAGCCCAGAATGTGACGGCCACGTTTACCAATGCCTGTACCTACACCTTGAATACCAATAGCGCAACCGCTGCTACCACTGCTAGCACCGGCAGCATCAGCGTGACATCTTCGTGTGCGTGGACGGCGGCCAGTAACGCAAGCTGGATCACCATCACCTCTGGATCGTCGGGCAGCGGTAATGGCACCGTGGCCTATGCGGTTGCTGCCAATACCGGAACGACGCAGCGCACCGGCACCATCACCATTGCCGGGCAAACCTTCACCGTGACACAAGCGGCTGGCTCGACAGTTACGGCTCCAATCTGCACCCTCAGTGCCAACCCGCCCAGCATCACCTCTGGCGGCAGTTCCACCCTTACTGCTACATGCAACCCAGCAGCAACCAGCTACGTCTGGACTGGCGGCACTTGCGCAGGAGCCACTGGGCCAACCTGCACGGTTACGCCTACGGTTACAGCCACCTACAGCGTGCAAGGCAGCAACGCGGGCGGCGCCAATCAGGTGGTCAGTGCGACCGTCACAGTCACGGCCAACACCGCGTCCTATACCGTGCCCGGCACTTTGGGCAACGATGTATTCGTGCTCACGGCTGGGAACAGCTACTACGGTGGTGCTGGCAATGACACGTTCATCATCAGCCACAACACCTTGCGCGGTGGCGTGACGGCCAAGGTCATTGATAACGAGGGAGATAACCTTGTCCAGTTGGTCGATGGCATGACCGTAACAGCCAGCAGCTTCTACTCCGATGCCGCGCAGCTCACGCTCTCCAGCGGGGCCATTGTGCAGATACTGGGGGCTTCGAAGTTCAAGTTCCAGGTGGGTGCCAACGCGCTGGCGGGCGATACGGCAGCGGTTTTGACTTACAGCCAGTTTGTCTCCAGCCTGGGCGCATCCTTGACCAGTGGAACACTTCCAGCATCGGGTACAGCGGGCTATGTTGTGCCAGCGGGCTTTACGCAGGCAGCCGCGCCTGTGCCGAGTGTTGCGGGCAGTTCCTACACCGTGCCGGGTACTTTGGACGATGATGTTCTCGTGCCTTCGGGTGGTATCAGTTACCTTGGCGGCGGCGGCAATGATGTCTATATCATCAGCCCCTACACCCTGAGCGGTGCGGTGACGGGCAAGATCATAGACAACGAAGGCAGCAATGTGATCCAGTTGGTAGGTGGTTTGACGATTGCATCCAGCAGCTTCTTCAGCAACGCCGTGCAACTGACGCTATCCAACGGTGCCTCGGTGCAAATTCTGGGTGCCTCTGGCTTTAGCTACCAGTTGGGTGCCAATGCCCCGGCGGGGGTGACCGCTACCAGCCTGAGTTACGCGCAGTTTGCCGCTGCACTGGGCGCCAGCGTTCCGGCAGCGGGTGCGTCTGCGGTGAGTGGTAGCGCCAACTTTGTGGTGCCTTGAGTATCCCCTGTGGGGTGCGATTCACTGTGATGTGATGCGTTGGTTCTTGTTACTACGTTTTCAGTAGCTGTCCCCGCTTGTCCCTCGGGAGCTAGAGGCTGATTTGATGCCTGATTTGAGGCTAAAAACGTGCCACGGAGGCCTGCGGGGGGCGCCTGTAGTGCGGCTTTGGTATGTTTAATATCGCGGGTGATATGAAAATTGTGTGATTCAATGCGACTGAATTGCACCCTCCCATGCGGGAGCGTTGCTCCCATAGGGTAATATACGCTGTAGGGCTTATGGAGCGTGCGGGTGCAGCTCTTAAAAAGAGAGTGTTTCGACTTCAAAGCCGACCAGAATGATGCCCTGTTCCAATGGATGATTCACCGCGCATGCTCAGGAGTACACGCTTATGCAAGCCATTCGACAATTTTATGAAGACGCGCCTTCGGCCATTGTTATTCCTGAGTCCATGCAGCACAGGCGCCTGGTTGTCATTTTTCAGATTGAGGAGTCGGACGAAAGCGAATCCAGGGAGGATTTGAAATCCTTGCTGATGGCCATGCCGGACGTGGGCGAGGATGCAGATTTTGCCCGACGGCTGGATTACGGGCGTGAAGGTGTGGCTCAAACCATTCACCTTGGCCGTCGTAGCATTGTGTTGAATTGAAGCAATATGAAGCGCAAGGTTTACATAGAAACTTCTGTCGTCAGTTACCTGACCGCTCGCCCTGCGCGCACGATCATTGGGGTGGCAAACCAGCAGATTACCCAGGACTGGTGGGAGCGGGCACGAGATGGCTTTGACCTATTGATCTCGGAATTGGTGGTTCGAGAGTGTTCCGCTGGTGATCCTGACGCGGCGCAAAAGCGATTGGCCGCATTGCAGGGTATTCCTTTGCTCGATATCAATTCCCAGGTACGAAGTATTGCAATCGGTTTGGTGACCGAGGGCTGCGTACCGCCAAATGTGTTTGAAGATGCACTACACATCGCCATTGCTGCCGTGTATGAGATCGATTTCATCCTGACATGGAACTTCAAGCACATTGCCAACCCCATGCTTCAGGAGCGCATTGCGCGGTACCTGGAGCGTCGCGGCGTTTGGATGCCGTTTATTTGCTCACCCCAAGAATTGTTAGGAGAAGATGATGGCTCGATTGACTGATGAAATCGTGGACGAAATTCATGCTGTGCGCTTACGGCACGCTGCCAGTTTCGATAACGATATGAACCGGATTCTCGACGACCTTGCTGCCAGCCAGCAAAGTCGTGTTGCCCAGGGCTGGGCTTTGGTCCAATTTGCGGACACATCCTCGGAGCATCCTGGAGCGTCATTACAACGTACCCGCTTCGCGCAGCGATCTGGTGGCATGGTGCCATCAGCATAGGGCAGGGCTGTGGTGTTGGGTGTTTGGTATGTTCTGAATGGCTTATCGAACATGCGGGTACAGCTCTCAAAAAGAGAGTGTTTCGACTTCAAACCCGACCACATTGCGGCTGGTCTTGCTGAACTCCACGCCGATCAGATGAATCGGCTCGCCCTTGGCGCGGTACTTGTCGGCATAGCCCCGATCCTTGATCTGCTGCAAGGCTTTGCCCTCGGGTGATTGCTCCACCACCTTGAACTCGAAGATGAAGACCTGGGGCACCTACCCGGCGCTGGCCGACCAGTGTCATGTAGCCGGTCTGAAACAGCAGCGCTTCGGTGGCAATGGCCTCCACGTCAAAGGCCGACAGCAGCGACTCAGAGGCTCTAAGCCGCGTCAGATCTGGCGTGAAGCAGCGGCGCTCGGTAAGCAGCGTGACCAAAAAAATGATTGTAGGGTGCGGCAGGCAGCAGTATGTGCGTATGGATACCCCCTGGCATAAGGTACCATTCTGCGCTGTGCTTGAATGCGTTATTGACGCGCAAAGTGGACCCCGATGAACGCACCAACTCCGATCTCCCTTCTTGCCCCCGCGCCCGCTGCTACTGAGCGCATCCGCGAGATTCCCTACAACTACACCTCGTTTTCCGATAGGGAAATCGTGATTCGCCTGCTGGGCGAACCGGCTTGGGATGTGCTTGACAAACTGCGCGCCGAGCGCCATACGGGACGCTCGGCGCGCATGCTCTACGAGGTGCTGGGCGACATCTGGGTGGTGCAGCGCAATCCCTATTTGCAGGATGATCTGCTGGATAACCCCAAGCGGCGCGATCTCTTGGTGGATGCCCTGAACCATCGGCTGCGTGAAGTGCAAAAGCGCCGCTCGCCTGAGCAGGACCCGCAGCGTGATGCCATGGTGGGGGAACTGCTGACGGCGGCACATGCGGCGGTGCAGGCGTTTGATGCCGGTTTTGTTGAAATGGCGGCGCTGCGTCGCAAGACCCAGAAATTGCTGGCGCGGCATACGGATCGGGACAACATCAAGTTTGACGGTCTGTCACGGGTGTCGCATGTGACGGATGCGACGGACTGGCGTGTGGAATACCCCTTTGTGGTGCTGACGCCCGATTCGCAAGAGGAAATGGCAGCTTTGGTGCAGTCTTGCATCGAGTTGGGATTGACCATCATTCCGCGTGGCGGTGGCACGGGTTACAACGGCGGGGCGATTCCCTTGACTGCGAAAAGTGCCGTCATCAACACCGAAAAACTCGAAGCCATGGGCGAGGTGCAGATGATGCGCCTGCCGGGGCTGGAGTTTGAGGTGGCCACGATCTGGACCGAAGCGGGGGTGGTGACCCAGCGTGTGGCGGATGCCGCCGAGCGGGGTGGTTATGTGTTCGCGGTGGACCCGACTTCAGCCGATGCCAGTTGCATAGGCGGCAATATTGCCATGAACGCCGGGGGCAAGAAGGCCGTTTTATGGGGCACGGCGCTGGACAATCTGGTGAGCTGGCGCATGGTGACGCCGCAGGCGCAGTGGCTGGAGGTGACCCGCCTGAACCACAACCTGGGCAAGATTCACGATGCCGAGGTGGCCAGTTTCGAGTTGCGTTACTTCAAGGCCGATGGCAAGACGGAGCTGACGGAACTGCGCGTCGAGCGGCTGGATATTCCCGGAAAGTCCTTTCGGCGTGAGGGCCTGGGCAAGGATGTGACCGACAAGTTTCTGAGCGGCTTGCCGGGTGTGCAGAAAGAGGGGTGTGATGGCCTGATTACCAGCGCGCGCTGGGTGGTGCACCGCATGCCAACCTATACGCGCACCGTCTGCCTGGAGTTTTTTGGCCATGCGCGCGATGCGGTGCCCAGCATCGTCGAAATCAAGGAATTCATGTTTGCCGAGCAAAAACGCTCGGGCGTGCTGCTGGCCGGGCTGGAGCATCTGGATGAGCGCTACCTCAAGGCCGTGGGCTACGCCACCAAGAGCCGACGCGGTGGCCTGCCCAAGATGGCCTTGTTTGGCGACATTGCCGGCGATGATGCCGATGCGGTGGCGCGCGCTGCTTCCGAAGTCGTGCGTCTGGCCAACGCGCGCGCCGGGGAAGGGTTTATTGCTATCAGTCCCGAAGCGCGCAAAAAGTTCTGGTTGGACCGCAAGCGCACGGCGGCCATTTCGCGCCATACCAACGCCTTCAAGATCAACGAAGACGTGGTGATTCCGCTGCCACGCATGGCCGAATATACCGACGGTATCGAGCGCATCAATATCGAATTGAGTCTGACCAATAAGTTGGCGCTGTGCGATGCGTTGGCGCAGTTTTTCCAGCGGAATGACTTGCCGCTCGGGCAGGCCGAAACGGAAACAGAAAGTACCAGTGCCAGTGCCGATCTGCTGGCCGAGCGCGTGGCGCAGGCAAGAAACCTGATTGCGGCGGTACGGGTGCAGTGGCAGGGCTGGTTGGATGGTGTGGCCGAATTTTTCCCGCAGTTGCAGGACCACAGCTTGCGCGCCAGCTGGAAAACCCAGTTGCGCGACCCGTTGCGCGGTATTTTCACCGGGCGGGCGTTTGAAGCCATCCTGGCCGAATGCAACGCCATCCACCAGCGCGTGCTCAAGGGGCGCGTGTGGGTTGCGCTGCACATGCACGCGGGCGATGGCAATGTGCACACCAATATCCCCGTCAACAGCGACGACTACGCCATGCTGCAAGCCGCGCACGGCGCGGTCAAACGCATCATGGCGTTGGCGCGTGCGCTGGATGGGGTCATTTCGGGGGAGCACGGCATTGGCATTACCAAACTGGAATTCCTGAGCGACGCCGAGTTGCAGCCTTTTGCCGATTACAAGGCCAGGATCGACCCGCATGGCTATTTCAATCAGGGAAAATTGCTACGAAATACAGAGCTGTTCCCGCAAATTCCACGGGGGCTACAGGCTGATTTGACCAATGCCTATACCCCCAGCTTCGGGCTGATGGGTCACGAATCGCTCATCATGCAGCAAAGCGATATTGGCGCCATTGCCAACAGCGTGAAGGACTGCCTGCGCTGCGGCAAATGCAAGCCACAGTGCTCGACGCATGTGCCGCGCGCCAACTTGCTCTACAGCCCGCGCAACAAGATTCTGGCAACCTCCTTGCTGGTCGAAGCTTTCCTCTACGAAGAGCAGACGCGCCGGGGCATCTCGATTCGCCACTGGGCCGAGTTTGAGGACGTGGCCGCGCACTGTACGGTATGCCATAAATGCCTCTCGCCTTGTCCGGTGAAAATCGACTTTGGTGATGTCACCATGAACATGCGCAACCTGCTGCGCAAAATGGGTAAGAAGTCGTTTCGGCCTGGTGCTGCGCTGGCGATGTTCTTCTTGAGCGCCACCGACCCCCGCACCATCAAATTGCTGCGCGCTGCCATGGTGGGCGTGGGCTTCAAAGTGCAGCGCCTGGCCAACCAGGTCTTGCGCCTGGCTGCCAAACAGCAAACCGCGCATCCGCCCGCCAGCGTGGGATTACCGGGCGTGAAAGAGCAGGTGATTCACTTTGTCAACAAGAAAATGCCCAGCGGCTTGCCGCTCAGAACGGCGCGTGCGCTGCTGGACATCGAGGATGCAGCCTACGTGCCCATCATCCGCAACCCGTTTACCACCACGCCCGAAACCGAGGCGGTGTTTTATTTTCCCGGTTGTGGTTCCGAGCGGCTCTTTAGCCAGGTCGGTCTGGCAACACAGGCCATGCTGTGGCATGCCGGGGTGCAAACCGTGTTGCCACCGGGCTATTTGTGCTGCGGCTACCCGCAACGCGGCTCCGGTCAGTTTGATCGGGCGGAAAAGATCATCACCGACAACCGGGTTTTGTTCCACCGGGTGGCCAATACCTTGAATTATCTGGACATCAAAACTGTTGTGGTGAGTTGCGGCACTTGTTACGACCAGTTGCAGGGGTACCACTTCGAGGCCATTTTTCCAGGCTGCCGGATCATCGACATCCACGAATTCCTGCTGGAAAAAGGCATCGTGTTGCCAGCAGGGCAGGGGGGCTATGGGGGTTATCTGTACCACGAGCCGTGTCACAACCCGATGAAGCTGGGCGACAGCATGCAAACCGTGCGTGCTCTGGTGGGCGAACAGGTCATCAAGAGTGAACGCTGCTGTGGCGAATCCGGCACACTGGGCGTGACGCGCCCCGATATTGCGACCCAGTTGCGTTTTCGCAAGGAGGCGGAAATACGCAAGGGGGAGGCCCGTCTGCGTGCCGGTGGTGGTGTGGAGCCGGGGAGTAATGTCAAAATACTGACCACCTGCCCCAGCTGCCTGCAGGGTCTGTCACGCTATGAAAATGATTTACGGACTGGTTTGCTAGAGGCCGACTACATTGTCATCGAGATGGCACGCCAGATTCTGGGGGCGAACTGGATGGGTGAATATGTGCAGATCGCTAACGCGGGTGGAATTGAGCGGGTATTGGTTTGATGTGATGGTGTGATGGTGTGATGGTGTGACGGTGTGATAGCCTTGCGTTTTGTGGTTGTGTTGTAATAAAAAATCATGTGAGGTGGCAAATTGGCGACCGATGAACCTGTGAGTCTTTTTTTCAAGCCTGGCATGGCGGTGATGGCGCGCTTGCGTGGCCCGACCAAGTTCTGGGCTGTTTCCGCCCCCTTGCTGGTTGCTTTGCCACTGCTTACCGCTGCGCATATCTATAACTTTGAAGCATGGTTTAGTCTGGGGGTCTTGCTGCTGGCGCTGGGTTCTTGGGGCTATGGCGTCTTGAGTTTTTTCAAGAGCAACCAACTGGACCGCGAGCAGGTCGAGCGGGTCATGCAGCAAGCGCTTTCCGGTGATTTGACCGGAACTGCAACGGTCTGGGGTATCGACAGCATCGGTAACTTTGGCAAGCAGTTTGAAGAGGTTACCCAGCGCATGTCGGAAATGGTGGCCAATATTCGCAGCGCTGCAGTGCAACTGGGGGATACTGGCAAAAAACTGGTTGAAGACACCCGTTCATTAGCCGAGCGCGCCCAGACCCAGGGGGACCATCTCAAGCAAACCGCCTTGCATGTGCGCCGGGTCAGTGAAATGGTGTCGCGCAACGCCGAGGCATCGCAGGAAATCAGTGTGATGACCGATCTGCTGCACAAGGAAGCCTCCGGCGCGGGCGGGGAAATGAAACTGACGGTCGGCAGCATGGGTCCTTTGCAATCCACGTCCGGGCGCATGAACGAAATTGTGGGCACCATTGATGCCATTGCCTTTCAGACCAATTTGCTGGCGCTCAACGCAGCGGTGGAAGCTGCACGTGCGGGTGAGCAGGGGCGCGGGTTTGCCGTCGTTGCTGCCGAGGTGCGCCGTCTGGCCAAGCGCAGTCAGGAGGCGGCTGCGGAAGTGCGTGGATTGATTCACGAGTCGTCTGAGCGCGTGGCCACGACGGTCAAGCAGATTGAAAGCATCAACACGATCATGGAAAGCCTGATTTCCGGCATTGCCGAAATTGCCATAAACGTAACCGTCATGGCCGAAGGCAGCGCAGGGCAAAGTTCGGCGCTGGCGGACGTGGTGCATGCGGTGGGCGATCTGGATACCTTGACGCAGGAAAATTCAACCCTGGTCGTGCGAGCCAGCACCAATTCCGATCAACTGACTGTTCAGGCCTCGGAACTGGAGATTTCCGTCAGCCACATTGAGCTGCGCCAGGGGTCAGCGGATGAAGCGCGGCAGATGGTGTTCGATGCCATGGTGCAGATTGGCAGGCTGGGGTTGCGTCAGGCCATATCCTTGTTCCAAAACCCCAAGGGGCCGTTTATTCACAAGGATTTGTACATCTTTATTTTTGACCGCCAGGGTATCTATACCGCTTGTGGTGCCAATCTGGACGTGGTTGGAAGGCATTTGCGCACGCTGGTGCAAGAAGGAAGCGAGCAACTTGTAAGCGATGCCTGGGCCACGTGCGACGAGCAAGGTGGCGGTTGGCTAAGTTATTCCATGCCCAACCCACTCACGGATCAAATGCAGAAAAAAGTGTCGTACATCGTGCCTGTTGACCAGGAGTATCTGATGGGCTGTGGTTGTTACGTCAATGCAGAGTTGGTGTGATGGCGTTGCCAGCGTTGCCTGTGGCGAGCAAAGAAAGGTAAAGCTGCTGTCTTGAGTCGGCGCATGGGGGGTGTGTTGCGTTAGTCACAGCAACTTCCGGAAGGTGTTCGCATGAAGTCGATGTATGTTTTCATTCTGACAATTGCTGTGGTCTCGATGTCGGCTGTGTCCCCTGCAGTGGCGCGGAACCGCTCTGCGGACCATGGACATAGGGGCCATTGGGATTCCTGGCGTCCGCATGGTCATGGATATGGGCATGATTCGCATCGGTGGCGTTCGGGTTCCTGGCGGCATGGCTGGCACGATGGTCGCCTGGGTTGGTGGTGGGTCGTGGGTGGCGTGTGGTATCTCCATTCTCAGCCGGTGTACCCTTACCCGGACCCCTACTATCCGTATCCCGCCGTGGTGATTGAGCCAGCGCCGGTGTATGTCCAGCCAGAGCTACCGCCCCCCGAGCCGCCGACGCCCAGTATTCCAGAGCCTGTCAGCCCACCACCAGCGCAATTCTGGTATTACTGCGAGGCGGCGGCGGGCTATTACCCTTACGTGGCAACATGCCCGAGTGGCTGGAAAACCGTTCCAGCCGTCCCTTCGGGAGTGCAGCAATGAAACTGTTCCCAAAACCCTGGCAGTCCATGCTGGCGCTGTGCGGCCTGCTGGGTTTGTCTGGTTGTGCAACGCCACCACCCGGTCCCAGGGTGGCCATCATGCCCACGCCAGGCAAGCCACTGGAATTATTTTCCGAGGAAGACCAGTACTGTCGAGGCTATGCCCAGCAGTCCATCGGTCAGAGTACCATTGCCAGTAACGAAGCCGCAGTGGGTTCGGCGGTGGTTGGCACCGTTATGGGCGCAGCGGTTGGGTCCATGATGAGCACACGCCGCCATGACACCACAGCCGCTGGCGCTGCAGCCGGTCTGGCGATGGGAACAGCCGTTGGTGCTGGCCAGAGTGCTGCGGGTGGTGAGAGTGCGCAGCGGCGGTACGACATTGCCTACGAGCAATGCATGGTGACCAAAAACAACCTGACGCCGCGCAACAACTACCGCCGAATGGCTCCTGAGTCGTCCTACTACCCACCGCCGCCACCGCCACCTTCCGGACGCTAGGTCTTAGAATCCAGCGATGACGACCTCTGCCGCCCCATCCGCCTTGCCCCGGCGCAAGTTGCCCATTGGTATCCAGAACTTCGCCAAAATGCGCGAAGGCGACTATTACTATGTCGATAAGACCGGCCTGGCCTTGCGGCTGATTGACGAGGGTTCGTACTATTTTCTCAGCCGTCCCCGGCGCTTTGGCAAGAGCCTGTTTCTGGATACCCTGAAGGAATTATTCGAGGGCAATCGGGAGCTGTTTACCGGGTTAATCGCCGAAAACGCCTGGGACTGGAGCAAAAAGCATCCCGTGCTGCGTATCAGCTTTGGTGGTGGGATGCTGGGTTCGGTGGTCGCTCTGGGGCAAAGCATCAACGAGCAGCTGGCGACGCTGGAAGAAAAATTCACCTTGACAGCCGAATATCCCGACGCGCGCAGCCGCTTCAAACGGCTGATTCAGCGTGTGGCCGAGCGCAGCGGGCAGCGCGTGGTTGTGCTGGTGGATGAATACGACAAGCCGATACTGGACTGCATTACCGATACCGCCCTGGCATTGCAGGTGCGCGAAATGCTCAAAGACCTCTACAGCGTCATCAAGGACAGCGATGCCTATGTGCGCTTTGCCTTGTTGACGGGCGTGTCCAAATTCAGCAAGGTCAGCCTGTTTTCGGGGCTGAATAACCTGACCGACCTCACGCTAGATCCAAACTACAGCAGCATTTGCGGCTACACCGATGCCGATATCGATACGGTGTTTGCACCGGAACTGGATGGATTGGACCGGCAGGAAATCAAAAGCTGGTACAACGGCTACAACTGGTTGGGCGATCCCGTCTATAACCCGTTTGACATATTGCTATTGTTTCGCAACCGCACATTCCAGCCCTACTGGTTTGAGACCGGCACGCCCACGTTTTTAATCAAACTCTTGCTGGAGCGTCGGCAGTTCACACCCGACCTGGGCCGCATCGTCGCGCCCGAAACGCTGCTATCCACTTTTGAGGTGGACAACATTCCCGTGGAAGCCTTGCTGTTTCAGAGTGGCTACTTGACGATTGCCGATGTATGGCAAATTCCGGGGCAGATGGAGTTGACGCTCAAATACCCCAATCGGGAGGTGCAAGCCAGCCTGAACCGCTGCTTGCTGCAAACCTTGAGCGGCAGTCCATCGGTACCAGGGCAGCAGATCAGTCGCCTGTACCGGCTGCTGCTGGAGCGTGACTTTGACGGCCTCAAAACCCTGTTTCACGCTTTTTACGCCAGCATCCCGCACGACTGGTACCGCAAGAACAAACTGGCACAGTACGAAGGCTACTATGCCAGCATCTTTTACAGCTACTTTGCTGCGCTGGGCCTGGACATCCGGCTGGAGGACTCAACCAACTTTGGCTGCGTGGACATGGCGGTGCTGTTTGACGGCCAGGTGTTTCTGTTCGAGTTCAAGGTGCTGGAACTCACACCCAAGGGGAAAGCCTTGCAGCAGATCAAGGACAAGGCGTATGCCGACAAGTACCGCGCCAGAGGCGAACCCATTCACCTGATTGGCGTGGAGTTCAGCCGCGCCAAGCGCAACGTGGTCGGGTTTGAAGTGGAAACGTTAGCAATTTGCTGGTAACTTGATAGCTGTTCCCGCCCTATCAACGGGGGCTGTAGGCTGATTTGCCATAAAAATCAGGTTCCACGCATGGAACATTGGTCAGGTAAGCACGAGGGTGCATTGCAAAACACCATGACCGCTATCAATAAAATAGCTGCAAATGCACGCCATACGGGCGCTAGTAGTCTATTGGGTGTTTGCCACCTGCACCACCAGCTTGACTCCCAGCGCTGCACACACGCGGGCAATGGTGTCAAAACGGGGCTGAGAATTGGGGCGTAACGCCTTGTACAGGGCTTCGCGGCCTATCCCGCTGGCCTTTGCAATCTCGGTCATTCCACGGGCGCGGGCAATGTCACCTAGTGTCAACGCCAGCATGGCCGGATCGCCATCTTCAATCACCACTGTCAGGTATTCGGCAATGTCCTGATCGGTTTGTAGCATTTCGGTAATGTCGAACGTTGCAAGTTCAGAAATCTTGGTCATAGTCATTCACTCCTTCGCCCACGGGTCTGACATCGCCCAGGTTGCCAACTTCGGCCTTACGCAAACGCAATCCCAGACGCTTGCGCGCCATCGTTTCCCTAATTTCGCTGAACCAGGTTTCAAATTCCGGTGTCTTTCTAATCGTGTACATGCGTTAATTGTATTCACTCGAATACACGAATACACGAATACACGAATACACATTATCGACCCGCTTTATTTTGCCGAACTTTACAATTGTTGGCATGACTACAGCCCCGACCCCACTGCCCCGGCGCAAGCTGCCCATTGGTATCCAGACCTTCCGCGAAATCCGGGAGGATGACTGCTATTACGTGGACAAGACTGGCATGGCGGTGGAGTTGATTCGGACCGGGAAATACTATTTCCTCAGCCGCCCCCGGCGCTTTGGCAAGAGCCTGTTTCTGGACACCCTGAAGGAATTGTTTGAAGGTAACCAAGCCCTTTTCGCGGGGTTGGCGGCGGAAAACGCCTGGGACTGGAGCAAGAAATTTCCGGTGATTCGCATCAGCTTTGGTGGCGGGATGGTGCGGTCGGTAAAAAATCTGGAGCAAAGCTTGGACCAGCAGTTGCACGCACTGGAACGGCAGTTCGGGCTTGCCGCCGAATTTCCAGATGCCAACAGCCGTTTCAAGGAACTCATCACACACATAGCCGAACGCACCGGCCAGCGTGTGGTGGTGCTGGTGGATGAGTACGACAAACCGATACTGGACTGCATCACCGACACCGCCCTGGCATTGCAGGTGCGCGAAACGCTCAAAGACCTCTACAGCGTCATCAAGGACAGCGATGCCTATGTGCGCTTTGCCTTGTTGACGGGCGTATCCAAATTCAGCAAGGTCAGCCTGTTTTCGGGGCTGAATAACCTGACCGATCTCACGCTAGATCCAAACTACAGCAGCATTTGCGGCTACACCGATGCCGATATCGATACGGTGTTTGCACCGGAACTGGATGGATTGGACCGGCAGGAAATCAAAAGTTGGTACAACGGCTACAACTGGTTGGGAGACCCCGTCTACAACCCGTTTGACATATTGCTATTGTTTCGCAACCGAACATTTCAGCCCTATTGGTTTGAGACCGGCACGCCCACGTTTTTGCTCAAACTCCTGCTGGAGCGTCGGCAGTTCACGCCCGACCTGGGCCGCATCGTCGCGCCCGAAACGCTGCTATCCACTTTTGAGGTGGACAACATTCCCGTGGAAGCCTTGCTGTTTCAGAGTGGCTACTTGACGATTGCCGATGTATGGCAAATTCCGGGGCAGATGGAGTTGACGCTCAAATACCCCAATCGGGAGGTGCAAGCCAGCCTGAACCGCTGCTTGCTGCAAACCTTGAGCGGCAGTCCATCTGTACCAGGACCGCAGATCAGTCGCCTGTACCGGCTGCTGCTGGCCCGTGACTTTGACGGCCTCAAAACCCTGTTCCATGCTTTCTACGCCAGTATTCCACATGACTGGTACCGGAAAAACAAACTGGCACAGTACGAAGGCTACTATGCCAGCATCTTTTACAGCTACTTTGCCGCGCTGGGCCTGGACATTCGGCTGGAGGACTCAACCAACTTTGGCTGCATTGACATGGCGGTGCTGTTTGACGGCCAGGTGTTCCTGTTCGAGTTCAAGGTGGTGGAACTCACACCCAAGGGGAAAGCCTTGCAGCAGATCAAGGACAAGGCGTATGCCGACAAGTACCGCGCCATGGGGCAACCCATCCACCTGATTGGCGTGGAGTTCAGCCGCGCCAAGCGCAACGTGGTCGGGTTTGAAGCCGAAACGATACAAAATTTATAGCTGCCCCCGCACTATCCACGGGGGATGAAGCCGAATTTACTGTACAGACAGTACAGACTCCCAGGTGTCGCCCACCCCGGTCAGGGCAACATCAACGCCAATACCACTACTGTCTGTATCCGCAAACGCAATGGCTGCGCTGGCGCTGGTCGGCACCACAAAGTTGGCCGTACCGCTGACCGGCGTGGAGCCTGTGGGAACCGAAGCCCCTAGCGTTGCGGCGAACTGGGCGTATGTCTGGCTGGAGGCCGTATCACCCGCCGGGGCATTGGCACCCACCTGGTAGCCAAAGGCTGCCGATCCAAGAATCTGCACCTTGGCACCATTGGACAGTGTGAGTTGCACGGCGTTGGCGAAAAAGCTGCTGGAGGCCACCGTCAGACCATCCACCAGCTGAATCACGTTGGCGCCTTCGGTATCGGTAATCTTGGCCGTTACCGCACCGCTCAAGGTATGGGAGCTGATGATGTAGGTGTCGCTGCCACCGCCGCCCAGGTAGTTGTTGCCGCCCGAGGGAATGAAGAAGTCATTGCCCAGGGTGCCGGGAACGGTGAAAGACGGCAATACGGTCGTGCTGTCGTTGTCGAGGATGGTTGCCGTAGCGCTGGCCGCACTGCCCAGGGTGGCACCGCTGGGGTTGCTCAGAGCCAGTGTAAATGTCTCGCTGGATTCGACGGTTTTGTCTCCGAGTACCGGCACGCTGATGGTCTTGCTGGTCTCGCCTGCGGCAAAAGTCAAGGTACCGCTGGTGCTGGTGTAATCACTGCCTGCAATCGCCGTGCCATTGGCTGTGGCGTAATTGACCGTGACTGCGCTGGCAGCGGCGGCTGAGAGGGTGACGGTGAAGTTCAGGGATTGGCTTCCCGTGTCGCCTTCGGTGATGGAGGCGGTGGTTGGCGACAGCGTGATAACAGGCGCAACAGGCGTGGTGCCAGCAACCGTCGTAAAGTTGTAGCTGGTGGTGCCAGCGTAGGGGTTGCCAGCCGTGTCCTGGACACTTCCTGCGGCAAATTCAACCGTGTAGCCGGTATTGTTGGCAAGGTCTGCACTCGGGTTGAGGGTCAAGGTGCTGCCCGAAATGCTGATGTTGGCGCTGGTGGCGGCGTTGTACGTTGCCACCGTTACACCTGCGGCAGTTTTGAGCACAATGTTGCCAGTGCCTCTGACAATGGGTTCGCTAAAGGTGATGACGATGTTACTGGTCACCGCCACACCTGTGGCCTCATCGGCTGGGCTAAAGCTTTGAACCGTTGGGGCAATACTTTCAGTCAGTGCCACTACCTTATCGGAAAACTTGGCGTACTCCATGGAGACCAACACATCGGAGCCCTCAGCGACACTGACAATCGTAAATCCTGCTGCGTTGCCGGTAACCACGTAGTTTGTGCTGGCTCCTGTATAGACCGCCGTGTCGCTGCCTGCCCCGCCATACAGCGTATCGTTTCCCGCCAGCCCTGAGAGCGAGTCGTTGCCGGCTCCGCCCTGAAGCACATCATTGTCTGCCCCGCCAGCAATCGTTTGATTTACGGGCGCATTGACGTTGGCATCTGCAGTGCCTGCGGAATTCGCTTTAGTGCCGGTGCCGAAAGTCACATCGCTGGCTACCATGACCGACCCCAATGCGAATATGGCTCCACCACGGCCATCCCCATTGTTGGCACCGGAGCCGCCAGACGCACTGTTTTGATTGAAAGTTGAGGTGGTAATGGTCAACTCCGCTGCACCATTCACGAAAATCGCGCCTCCGAGGCCGGCACCGCCGCCACTGCGGCTCAGGTCGCCGTCGCCCGCGAACATTCCGCCCTTCCCTGATGAGCCGTTGCTTCCGGCAACCCCGCTCTGTGCGTAGTACCCTGCGTTGCCTTTCCCGCCGCCAGATCCGCCTATTCCGCCGCCGCCACCAAATCCGCCATTACCACCATTACCGCCATTGCCACCATTGCCACTGTGACCAGTAGATCCGTCGGGCACGTTGCCGCCTTTTCCGCCGTTGCCGGCACCGCCACCGCCAGCGCCCCAGCCGCCATTTCCCCCGTTGCCGCCATTGCCGCCATTGCCGCCATTCTTGTCCTTATGTTCCCACCAGAGGCTCCCCCCCGTCCCGCCAGCGGTGCCGCCACCGCCACCGCCGAAAATGCCGCCGTTGCCACCGCTGCCGCCATTGCCTCCCACTCCCGCCAATACATCGGAGCCTCCAGCGCCGCCACCACCGCCACCGCCAATGCCGGCGGCACCACCAGCCTTGCCGGTGCTGCTGCCACCGCTGCCGCCCGCGCTGCCCATGGACGCGCCGAAAGTCAGCCAGTCGTGCTGACTGCCCCAGGACGTCAGGCCGCCATCCGTGCCACCGGATATTGGCAAATTGAAGCCGTTGCCATCGCTATTCCCAGCGTTGCCGCCAATGAAGGTCATGTTATTGCCGGTGGCATGAAACCCGCCGCCCCGGCCCCAGTATTCATTGGAATAATAATCGCCACCGCCGCGACCGCCGACTGCGCTGTTGCCCTCGAAGCGCGCGTTGCTGATCTGGACCTGCGCCTTGTTGATGAAGATGGCACCGCCAGCCCCCAGCCCGCCACCTCCGCCACCAGGGCCCCCGGTCGATTTTCCGTTATAGAAGTTGACACCAGAAATCGAAAGCTTGCCCTCGTCAACGTACATGATGCGGCCATAGACATTGCCCGTAGCCGACAACGGTGGTCCAAGGTTGACAACGCCGCCCCCGATGATGGTCAGATCATCGTCCGGCGAGTCGTTAACTGCCAGTTCGCCAAACTCATATGAGAGAGATATATCCATTGGGCCGGAAAAAGTAATCGTGTCTGGCCCGGCTGACTTGTTGGCCAGATCGATCGCATCGCGCAAGGTAATTCGCGTTGCGTCGTCGGAGTGATCCAGCCCCTCAGAACTGCTGTTGACGACGATCACCGACAAGTTGGCACCCAGGCTTTGGGGTGCCGAAACGGGCAAACTGTCCACTGAGCCTGAGCGCACTTCCAAGACCCAGTTGGCATTCGCGCCGGACCCGGTGAGGTCGTTCGATGCGGCAACATCAGCACCCAGCGCGGTTGCAAACTGGTCAATGAAGGACTGACCGATTTCACCCACGCCCACGTTGCATCCGTAAAGCAGTACATCACCACCGGGCGCTAGTGAATGGCCAATGGTTTGCAGAGTCGCTTGGTAATTTGAAAGTGTCCCGGCGCTGACCACAGTGCTGCCCAACAACAAGCTCCCCTGGCTCCCGTGGGATACCACATGAATGCTCGACAGATCGGATAGCAGTGATAGCACACCCGACATTTGCAGCAGTCCATCTGATGCCCCATCCAATATATGGATATCACCCTCCCCCTGCCACTTGGTAATAAGTGCGTCGATGTCATTGACCCGACCATCGATAAAAATGATTTTCTTTGTAGCCATAGAAACCTCCTGTTACGAAACTGGCCTTCAACTTTACTTATATCTGTGCTGGCTTCGACGCAATCACATGCGCTCGGGACCCGGTGCCATCCCGCCAAAATGACGAGTTCTTGAACTTGGCGGCAATATCCGGTGGTAATACGCTTTGCCGCGCCTGAAAACTGACCTTTGATCGCACACGGTGCATACCGTCCAGACCCAGCACCTTGTCAAACTCGGGTGCGTCGAAATCGATGTTCTCGAAATTTGCGTGCGCGTTCCACGGCTCACCGATGAATTGATAGATCAGTCGCAACACTTTTTCCGGCTCGCGCGCCAGATACTCGTACTCGACGATGAGCAGGGAGTCGGCTTGGTCGCTGTAAAAAGCCTCCTTCAGTGCGGCCCAGGAAAATCCGACCAGCCCATGGGTTTGTGTCAACGCCTCAACTCTGCTGTACACCGTGGCAGATTCCGTTATGCTGTTAAAAAGCTTCGAATACCGGTAGGGCTGGTTGCGGATCAAGCGCTCCAGACTGTCGAGTACCCACATCAGGTCTCGCACGCAGACGATGACCTTGGCATCTGGATAGAGGTTGCGCAGCAAGGAGAGTTTGGAACACCACAACCGATTGGTATCAAACACCACTTCGCAATGGGATTGGCTTGCGTAGAAACTGTCGAACAAGCCCCGCAGTATTTGCGGCTGCTGAGCGCTATCGAGCAACATCGCCGTCTCGGTAGAGCTCATCTCTTGCAGCAAGGCGTTGGCAAGATAGCCAACCGGGCTAGTCATGGACGCGTGAAAGCGTGGGTTCTGGCGTAGCAGGGCACCTAACAATGTTGACCCAGACCGTGGCAGTCCGGAAACAAAGTGATACTTGCTAGGCATTGCCGCTCTCCAGGGGTTAAGAATAAGGTTCGCACGAAGATGGGAAATCCAACCTCACGACCTCACGACCTCAGGTATTGCATCGTGACCCATCCTCAGAATCCCCATTCTGTCACATTGCAATTCTCGTCTTTGCAGTCGAAACGGTCCGTTTCAATGTTCGTGTGTCATCAGTGCCAAGTTGCCCGATCTGCACGGGTGCTGCCAAAAAGTCGCGCGATCAGACAGCGTAGCGGGCGTTTACTGACTGCGCCTGCGAAACCATGCAAAATTTATAGCTGCCCCCGCACTATCCACGGGGGATACAGCCGAATTCATAGCCGAATTTACTGTACAGACAGTCCAGACCCCCAGGTGTCGCCCACCCCGATCAGGGCAACATCAACACCAATACCAACGCCAACATCGCTACTGCCTGCATTCGCCAGCCCAATGGCTGCGCTGGATCGCGTTCAGACCATAGTGAACGGGCGCGTTTGGCTCGGAAAGCGTGGAATAGGAGCCTGAAAAAAACGCTGTACCCAGACTGGTCCAGGGGAAACTGTAATTTACGCTGGTGGCCCTAAACAGTTGCATTTCTGCGCTGCCTGTTTTATGCGAAATATGGCTGTATAGCTTATGGGATGTGCGGAAGAATCTCTCGATTTGATAGCGTATTATTCCCCTCCACGGGAGGGGAATTGTGCCGCGTGGATTCAGCGCGTACTGCAATTCCGGCCACCAGCGTGAACACGAAAAACGCTGGAAATTGGCCTGTGCCACAGGGGTCTGACAATTTTTTTGACACCACCTGCGCAACTTTACGTTGGTGGCCCGTCATTGCGACCTCGGATCAAAAAAGTAAGCCCATGATACAGACCTATTTGCGCTACTCAGGCTCTTAGAATGCGGCGATGACTACCTCTCCCACCCCACCCACCTTGCCCCGGCGCAAGCTGCCCATTGGTATCCAGACCTTCCGCGAAATCCGGGAGGATGACTGCTATTACGTGGACAAGACCGGGATGGCGGTGGAGCTGATTCGGACCGGAAAATACTACTTTCTCAGCCGCCCCCGGCGTTTTGGCAAGAGCCTGTTTCTGGATACGCTCAAGGAATTGTTTGAGGGCAATCGGGCCTTGTTTGTGGGGCTGGCAGCTGAAAACGCCTGGGACTGGAGCAAGAAATTTCCGGTGATTCGCATCAGCTTTGGTGGTGGGATGGTGCGGTCGGTAAAAAATCTGGAGCAAAGCTTGGACCAGCAGTTGCACGCACTGGAACGGCAGTTCGGGCTTACCGCCGAATTTCCAGATGCCAACAGCCGTTTCAAGGAACTCATCACACACGTAGCCGAACGCACCGGCCAGCGTGTGGTGGTGCTGGTGGATGAGTACGACAAACCGATACTGGACTGCATCACCGACACCGCCCTGGCATTGCAGGTGCGCGAAACGCTCAAAGACCTCTACAGCGTCATCAAGGACAGCGATGCCTATGTGCGCTTTGCCTTGTTGACGGGCGTATCCAAATTCAGCAAGGTCAGCCTGTTTTCGGGCTTGAATAACCTGACCGATCTCACGCTAGATCCCAACTACAGCAGCATTTGCGGCTACACCGATGCCGATATCGATACGGTGTTTGCGCCGGAACTGGATGGATTGGACCGGCAGGAAATCAAAAGCTGGTACAACGGCTACAACTGGTTGGGCGATCCCGTCTATAACCCGTTTGACATATTGCTATTGTTTCGCAACCGCACATTCCAGCCCTACTGGTTTGAGACCGGCACGCCCACGTTTTTGCTCAAACTCCTGTTGGAGCGTCGGCAGTTCACACCCGACTTAAGCCGCATCGTCGCGCCCGAAACGCTGCTTTCCACTTTTGAGGTGGACAATATCCCACTCGAAGCGTTGCTGTTTCAGACCGGCTACCTGACCATTGCCAAGGTATGGCAGATTCCGGGCCGGTTGGAGCTTACACTCAAATACCCCAACCGCGAGGTGCAAGCCAGCCTGAACGAGTGTCTGTTGCAAACCTTGAGCGGCAGTCCATCTGTACCAGGGCCGCAGATCAGTCGCCTGTACCGGTTGCTGCTGGCCCGTGACTTTGACGGCCTCAAAACCCTGTTTCATGCTTTTTACGCCAGCATTCCGCACGACTGGTACCGAAAAAACAAACTGGCACAGTACGAAGGCTACTATGCCAGCATCTTCTATAGCTACTTTGCCGCGCTGGGCCTGGACATTCGGCTGGAGGACTCAACCAACTTTGGCTGCATTGACATGGCGGTGCTGTTTGACGGCCAGGTGTTCCTGTTCGAGTTCAAGGTGGTGGAACTCACGCCCAAGGGGAAAGCCTTGCAGCAGATCAAGGACAAGGCGTATGCCGACAAGTACCGCGCCATGGGGCAACCCATTCACCTGATTGGCGTGGAGTTCAGCCGCGCCAAGCGCAACGTGGTCGGGTTTGAAGCCGAAACAATGCAAAATTTATAGCTGCACCCGCACTATCCACGGGGGGTACAGCCGAATTTATCGCAGAATTTACAGTCCAGACTCCCAGGTGTCGCCCACCCCGGTCAGGGCAATGCCAACATCAATGCCAACACCAATGCCACTACCGCCTTCATCCGCCATCGCAATGGCTGCGCTGGCGCTGGTCGGCACCACAAAGTTGGCTGTACCACTGACTGGCGTGGAGCCTGTGGGTACCGAAGCTCCCAGCGTGGCGGCGAACTGGGCGTATGTCTGGCTGGAGGCCGTGTCGCCTGCCGAGGCATTGGCACCCACCTGGTAGCCGAAGGCCGCAGCACCCAGAATCTGTACCTTGGCACCAGTGGAGAGCGTGAGTTGCACGGCATTGGCGAAAAAGCTGCTGGACGCAATCGTCAGGCCATCAATCAGCTGGACCACATTACTGCCTTCGGTGTCGGTAATCTTGGTCGTCACCGCACCGCTCAAGGTGTAGGTACTGATGATGTAGGTGTCGCTGCCACCGCCTCCGAGGTAGTTGTTGCCGCCCGAGGGGAGGAAGAAGTCGTTGCCCAGGGTGCCTGCCACGGTGTAGGACGGCAATGTGACGGCGCTATCGTTATCGATGATGGTTGCCGTAGCGCTGGCCGCACTGCCCAGGGTGGCACCGCCGGGGTTGCTCAGAGTCAGTGTCCATGTCTCGCTGGATTCAACTGTTTTGTCACCGAGTACCGGCACAGTTATCGTTTTACTGGTCTCGCCTGCTGCAAAGCTCAAGGTGCCGCTGGTCGCGGTGTAGTCACTGCCCGCAGTTGCCGTTGCATTGGCGGTTGCGTAATTGACGGTAACTGCACTGGTGGATGCGGCTGAAAGGGTGACGGTAAAGTTCAGGGACTGGCTGCCCGTGTCGCCTTCGGTGATGGAGGCGGTGGTCGGCGATAGCGTGATAACGGGCGGAACAGGCGTGGTGCCAGCAACCGTCGTAAAGTTGTAGCTGGTGGTGCCCGCGTAGGGGTTGCCAGCCGTGTCCTGAACACTGCCTGCGGCAAATTCAACCGTGTAGCCGGTATTGCTGGCAAGGTCGGCACTGGGGTTGAGGGTCAATGTGCTGCCCGAAATGCTGATGTTGGCGCTGGTGGCGGCGTTGTAAGTTGCCATCGTTACACCTGCGGCAGTTTTGAGCACAATGTTGCCTGTTCCTGCGGCGATAGGTTCGCTAAAGGTGACCACGATGTTGCTGCCCACCGCCACACCTGTGGCTTCATCGACCGGGCTGAAGCTCTGGACCGTTGGCGCGGTTGTGTCAATAGATCCGGTAACGCCAATATCTGTGCCAGCGGCAGTGAGCTGGCTTGCGGAAAATACGCCATTGAGTCGAATGGATATGTCAGCACCTGGTGTTGCGTCAGTCCCCACCATTACGGTCGTTATGTCGTTACTCGTTGCGACCTGCACCTGGTTTTGTGCCAGTGTTGCGCCGTTTCCGGTTGTCACAGGGGACGAGAAGTTCATTCCGGCGACGCGGATGAGATCACCGGCGGCAAAGTCGGTCAAGGTATCGACACCATTGCCACTGGCTGCATAGGAAAACACATCAAGGCCAGCACCGCTGGTCAGCGCGTCGTCGCCACCGCCACCGTGCAGCCGGTCATTGCCGTCACCCGTGCGAATCACGTCATTGCCACTGCTCAGTGTTACGTCAAAATTTTCCACACCGGTAAAGACGACGCGGGGAACGCCGTTGTCTGCCGGGTTGGCGCGGTAGGCGTAAGCGCCGTTGTAACCCGTGGCGAGCGAACCCGACCAGGCATAGAGCGGGTCGGTAAACTCGCTGGACTTGTCGTAGCCGTTGGCCGAGTAATCCACAATCAGGGTATCGTTGCCAGCGCCCAGGGAAACCACGTCGGTGCCACTGAAGACCTTGACGCTGTCGTCGCCTGCGTTGGTGGCAATGTAGTCGGCGTAGAAGCCGTCGTGGGTGGTGATACTGTCGTTGCCCGAGCCGGACTGGAAGCGGTTGTTGCTATCGGTGCCGAATGCCTCGATGTTGATGACGGAACCCGTCAGACCATCCATGGTATAGCTCGATCCCGAAGGGTTCATGAGGTTGAGGCTCAGAGCCTGCGTTGCGCCCGACTTGTCGGCATCCCAGCGATCCGCTCCGGTGCCACCGTCTACGGTGTCGGCCCCTTTGCCGGTTATAAGGTGGTCGCCACCGTCACCACCACCGAGCCGGTCGTTGCCGTCGCCGGTGCGGATCAGGTCGTTGCCGCTGCCCAGCGTCACATCGAAATTCTCCACGCCGGTGAATATGACGCGCGGAACACCGTTGTCCGCCGGGTTGGCGCGGTAGGCGTAAGCGCCACTGTAACCTGTGGTGAGCGAACCCGACCAGACGTAGAGCGGATCGGTAGACTCGCTGGACTTGTCGTAGCCGTTGGTCGAATAGTCCACAACCAGGGTATCGTTGCCAGCGCCCAGGGAAACCATGTCGGTGCCAGCAAAGACCTTGGCACTGTCGTCGCCCGCGTTGGTGGCAATGTAGTCGGTATACGCTGCGTCGTGGGTGGTGATGGTGTCATTGCCCGTGCCGCTTTGAAACCGATGGGTATCGTCCGTGCCCAGTGCTTCCATATTGATCACGGACCCTTGAAGACCGTCGATGGTGTAGTTTGACCCCAGCGCGTTCATGAGGTTGATGGCCATGCCAGTCGTCGCACCCGATTTGTCGCCCTCCCAGCGATCCGCTCCGCCGCCGCCGTCGATGGTGTCGGCACCCTTGCCGGTCATGAGGTGGTCGCCCCCATCGCCGCCGTTTGCCCGGTCGTTGCCGTCGCCGGTGCGAATCAGGTCGTCGCCAGCGCCGAGGGTGACATCAAAATGCTCGACACCGGAGAAAACGACCCGTGGAACGCCGTTATCCGCCGGGTTGGCGCGGTAGGCATAAGCGCCGCTGTAGCCTGCGGCCAATGACCCTGACCAGGCATAGGGTGCATCGGCAAACTCGCTGGACTTGTTATAGCCATTGTCTGAGAAATCGACCACCAGGGTGTCGGTGCCTGCACCCATGGAAACTTCATCCGTGCCACCTGCCACCTTGACCCGGTCGTTGCCGTCGTTGGTGGTGATCTGATCGGTGAACGCGGCTTGCAAGGTGGTGATGTCATCGTTGCCAGCACCCGTCTTGAGGGTCAGCATCTCGATAGCGGTCACGGAGCCTGCACCGCCGAAGTGCGCAGCACTTGTGGTTCCGGTGAGGTTGACGATGATCGCCTGCCCTGTGGCAAGTTCTGACTTGTCGGCCTCCCAGCGGTCGCTGCCATCGCCGCCATCCACGGTATCCACACCCGTGCCGGTGATCAGGTGGTCATTACCGGCGTTGCCGCTCACCTTGTCGTTCCCATCCCCGGTACGAATCAGGTCGTTGCCGCTACTAAGCGTCACGTCGAAATGCTCTACCCCGGTGAAGATGATGCGTGGAACGCCGGTATCTGCCGGGTTGGCGCGGTAGGCGTAAGCCCCGTTGTAACCTGTGGCGAGCGAACCCGACCAGGCGTAGAGCGGATCGGTAGACTCGCTTGACTTGTCATAGCCGTTAGCCGAGTAATCGACAATCAGGGTGTCGTTGCCAGCTCCCATGGAAACCTCATCGATGCCAGCAAACACCTTGACGCTGTCGTCGCCCGCGTTGGTGGCAATGTAGTCCGAATAGGCATTTTGGTTGGTCGTGATGGCATCGCTGCCCGCGCCGGACTGGAAGCGGTGCGTACTATCCGTTCCGAGTGCTTCGATGGTACTAACCGAACCCCCGACGCCATCAATCGTGTAGGATGAAGCCGCCGCCCCATCCAGGGTGTTGATGGTCAAGCCCGTCGTGGCATCGGATTTGTCAGCTTCCCAGCGGTCTGCGCCCGCGCCGCCGTTCACCACATCGGCCCCGCGACCCGTCATCAGGTGGTCGCCGCCATCGTTTCCACTGATCGTGTCATTGCCGTCCCCGGTGCGCACCAGATCATTGCCTGAGCCCAGCGAAATATTAAATTGCGTGACAGCGGAATAGTCGATGCGCGGCACGCCGGAATCATTCGGGTTCGGGCGGTAGGCAAATCTGCCGCTGTAGCCGCTGGAAAGTGTTCCACTCAGGTTATAGCCCGTGTAGGGAGCGGCGAACTCGTTGCCATAGTCGTAACCTCCTGTGTAGCTGTAGGTCAACGTGGTCCCCAAAATTCTGCCCGTCGCGGCCAGTGCGTCAGGCGTTGACACGATGCGAGAATCAACAAAAACGATGGGGATGGATTTTGTGGCGGTTGTGGTGGTGGTGTTCATGGTCGAAAGCCTCGGGTTAAACCCGTCTGCGAAACGCACACGGTGGATACCTGAATATACGCCCAGACTTCCTGAACCGTATACGTTACGCCATTGTCCTGTTTGTCCGTAGTGCTTCAATGCTAGTAACTTGATAGCTGTTACCGCACTATCCACGATGGATACAGGCTGATTCGCCATAAAAAACCCGGCACCATCATGCGTGGTATCAAGGTGCCGGGTGAATGCGTTACAGACTCAGCATTTCCGGCCTCCCACTTAAGGCGGGACAGGCAAGGCATTGTCATTCCCGTGCAGGCTGGATGTGATTCCCGAGGGAAGCCGCATGGTGCGTTTGAATGAGCGCATTCGTCTGTGGCGCTGTCTCTACAAAAAACATAGCTGCTCCCGCTTGGTACATAAGGCGTACAGCCAGATTTGTCTTGAATTTTGCCCTTCAAAACGGGTCAAGGCGATGCTGATACCGCCATGAGGCAGCAAAACGGGCCGTTTTCGGGTGTTTTTACATGACAAATCGGACTGTAAGCCTTATGGGACAAGCGGTAGCAGCTATTGTATCAGGAGCGCTTTGGCTGGAAGTATCCCGAAGCAACTGTCACAAATCCACCCGGAAATCGACGCTGGTATGGTTTTTGGCACTGTCAACACCCAAGTGCGCCGTTTTCTTCTGCTGGTTTTTCCCGACCCGTTTGCCATCGAGCGCTGGAAGACGCGATATTGTGCGCCCGTGAAGGTGCTACGTTAGGAGTTCAGCCCCTCCCTCTGACATGACACAAAATTCATAGCTGCCCCCGCACTATCCACGGGGTATGCAGCCGAATTTATCAGTCTTGCGCGGAAAACCCCGTCCTTCAGGGCGGGGATGCAGAGCGCGGACAGCGAAGCTGTCCTTGTAGCGGATGTACGTCTTGAACATGGTTAAAATCACAGTATGAAACGCCTCCAAGCCTTCAAATTTGAGTTGATGCCAAACGGCGAGCAGGAGCAAGACATGTGCCGCTTTGCCGGGGCACGTCGGTTTGTCTACAACCGGGCTTTGGATATTCAAAAGGCCAATCACGAGTCTGGTGGAAAGTACATCGGCTACGTGGATATGGCAAACCGCCTTCCCGAATGGAAGAAAGAAAAGAATGGCTCAAGGAGCCGCCTTCCCAAATCTTGCAACAGGCACTTAAAGATGCGGATAGGGCCTACAAGAACTTCTTTGAGAAACGTGCTGGCTTCCCGTGCCGTAAGAAAAAAGGCAGGGGCGACAGTTTCCGTTTCCCGCAAGGTTTCGAGATCGACCAAGCCAACAGCCGCATTAAGCTGCCAAAGCTGGGATGGGTTCGCTACCGCAACAGCCGGGGCATACTCGGCATGGCCAAAAACATCACTGTCAGTCAGTCTGGTGGCAAGTGGTTCGCAAGTATCCAGACTGAGCACTCAGTCCTGCAACCCGTGCCAACAGCCACCAGTGCCATTGGCATCGACATGGGCGTTGTTCGGTTCGCCACCATGAGCGATGGCACGCACATCGAGCCGCTGGACAGCTTCAAGAAGCACGAGCGTCGTCTTAAAAGTACCAAAGGCGCATGTGTCGTAAGGTTAAATTCAGCAAGAACTGGCACAAAGCCAGAAGAAAAGTTCAGAAAATCCACACCCTGTATCAGTAATGCCCGCAAAGACTTCCTGCACAAAGAAACAACAAAGATCAGCAAAAACCACGCTATGGTCGCTATTGAGGATTTGCAGGTACGCAACATGAGCAAGTCGAGCAAAGGCACTACCGAAGCACCGGGTAAAAACGTAGCAGCCAAGTCGGGGCTGAACAAAGCCATCCTCGATCAGGGCTGGTTCGAGTTTCGCCGCCAGTTGGAATACAAGCTCAACTGGAACGGCGGAATACTCATTCCAGTTCCTGCGCACTACACCAGCCAGACCTGTCCGGCCTGCGGCCACGTTGCCAAAGAAAACCGGCAAACGCAGGCCAAGTTTGTGTGCGTAGACTGCGGCCACGAGGAAAACGCCGATGTGGTCGGTGCGAAAAACATATTGGCGCGGGGATACCGCGTTGCAGCCTGTGGAGAGGACGTAAGGCGTGCCAAGGTCGCAAGACCGAAACGCGCAGCCTCTGTGAAGCAGGAACCCACCGAAGTGACTAGGCGTGAGGAAGCTCATGTTTAGCACCGTAGGAATCCCCTGCCTTCAGGCAGGGGAGGATGTCAAAGCCGAATTTACAGCACAAACTCCCAGGTGTTGCCCACTCCGGTCAGGGCAACACCAATACCAACGCCGCTACTGTCCGCATCCGCCATTGCAATGGCGGCACTGGCGCCGGTAGGCACCACAAAGTTGGTTGTGCCACTGACGGGCGTGGAACCTGTGGGTACCGAGGCACCCAGCGTTGCAGCAAACTGGGCATACGTCTGGCTGGAGGCCGTGTCGCCCGCCGGGGCATTGGCACCCACCTGGTAAGCAAAGGCCGCAGCGCCCAGGACTTGCACAATGGCGCCGTTGGAGAGGGTGAGTTGCACGGCATTGCTGTAAAAACTGCTGGATGCAATCGTCAAACCATCAACCAGTTGAAGCACGTTGGAGCCTTCGGTGTCGATAATTTTGGCTGTTACTGCGCCGCTCAAGGCGTAAGGGCTGATGATGTAGGTATCGCTGCCGCCGCCACCAAAATAGGTGCCACTACCGGATGGCAAGAGGAAGTCATTACCTGGCGTGCCGGGGACGGTGGCGGAAGTGCTGGTTGTGGCCGGAGTGGGCGTGCTTGCAGGCGTGGTCACGCTGGGTACCACAAAGTTGCTTGTGCCGCTAACCGGCGTGGAACCTGTGGGAACCGAAGCACCCAGCGTTGCGGCAAACTGGGCGTATGTCTGGCTGCTGGCCGTGTCACCCGCCGGGGTATTGGCACCCACCAGATAGGTAAAGGCCACAGCACCCAGGACTTGCACAATGGCCTCGTTGGAGAGCGTGAGCTGCACGGCATCGCTGTAGAAAAGGCTGGACGCAATGGTCAGGCCATCGACCAGTTGAAGCACGTTGCTGCCTTCCGTGTCGGTAATCTTGGCCGTTATTGCGCCGCTCAAGGTGTGGGGGCTGACGATGTAGGTGTCGCTGCCGCCACCTCCGAAGTATTTGTTGCCGCCCGAGGGGAGAAGGAAGTCATCGCCCCGTGTGCCGGGTACCGTATAGGACACGGTGGCGGATTGGTCGTCGTTCACAATAGTTGCCGTAGCGCTGATGGCACTGCCCAGGGCGGCACCGCTGGGGCTGCTTAAAGTGAGCGTGAAGGTTTCGCTGGACTCGATGGTGGTATCGCCCAAAACCGGCACAGCAATAGTCTTGCTGATTTCACCGGCGGCAAAGCTCAAGGTGCCGTTGGTGACCGTGTAGTCGCTGCCCGCTGTGGCGGTGCCATCGGCTGTGGCGTAATTGACGGTCACCGTGCTGGCTGCAGCAGCTGAGAGGTTGACGGTGAAATTCAGGGACTGGCTGCCGGTGTTGCCTTCGGCGATCAGGTTGACGACCGGTGAAAGGGCCAGAGTGGGGGTGCTGCTTCCCGCAACGGGATCAAAGCCACTCAGATTGGCTGCGACCAGGTTGTTCTTGTCAACGTTTTGCAAAATTGCGGCGGTATGGAAGGCGAGGGAGCCGGTGGGGCCATCCGGGTCCAGATCCAGCAGTGTATTGGTGCCCGATTGGCTCAGGCGCGCGTATCCATTGGAAAAGGGGTTGGAGCCGCTGGGGAAGTTGGCAAAATAGCCTGTCGGAATTTCCAGGATGTCCCCGGTACTTCCGGTGCTGAAGTCGGTGATGGTGTCTGCCGAGGAATCACTGGTCCCGGCAAGAATGCGGAAAGTGTCCGAGCCAGCACCGCCGGTCAGCGTATCGTTGCCCAGGTTGCCACTGATCTGGTTGTTATTGGCATCTCCAATGAGTGTGTCGCCGAATGAACTACCCGAGACATTTTCGATGCTGATGAGTGTGTCGTCGCCAGCACCACCGGTGGCCGTGCCTGAACCTAAGTTGACAGTGATGGCGCTTGTGGCATCCCAATAGGCAATGGTGTCACTATCTGCTCCGCCATCGAGCGTATCGTTGCCTTGACCACCGACGAGGTTATCGGAGCCTGCGCCAGCGCTGATGCTGTCGTTGCCACCATAGCCGGTAAGGCCGTTGCCATTGGCATCCCCGGTCAAGGTGTCGTCGTAGTTGCTGCCGCTGGCGCTTGTGATGCTGAGGAGAATATCGCTTCCAACTCCGGTGCCGCTGGCTGTTCCCAGACTCAGGTTGACCGTAACCGGGCCAGTGGCATCGTAATAATATTCGGCAATGCCACCATCCGCGCCGCCATCGAGCGTGTCGTTGCCCGCACCACCGTGCAGATAGTCCCAGCCCGCGCCGCCCATGAGGCTGTCATTGCCTGCATTGCCACGGAGTTGGTCGCTGCCATCGCCGCCGTCGAGCGAATCGTCACCCTCGCCACCGTGAAGTACGTCACTGCCTGCCAATCCGATCAGGGTGTCGTTACCTTCGGCGCCGTCCATGAAGTCCTCGCCCGCAGTGCCCGTGAGCGAGTCAGCACCCGTCGTGCCGACGACGGCATTGGGGTCGTAGTTTTCATTGAAGTTGGACGCGGCCAGACTGCTGCTGACCATGTTGCTCAATACCAGCGTGGTATGAAACGCAGCGGTACCTGATGGGCCGTCCATATCCAGCTCCAGCAGCGTATCGGCACCCGATTGGACCAGGCGCGCATACTTGCTGGCAAAGGGGTTGGAGCCCGTGTAGTTGGTGAAAACCCACGTGGGAATGGTTATCCTGTCCCCCCCATTGCCGACGATGAAATCGGTGATGGTGTCCACCGACGTGTCATCGCTTCCGTAGATCGCTAAAAAATTGTCCGAGCCGGCACCGCCAATCAGGGTATCGTTGCCATGGCCGCCTTCAAGGTAGTTGTTATTGGCATCCCCGGTCAGAATGTCGCTGTGTGGGCTGCCGGTAACGTTTTCGATGCCAATAAGCGTATCGATACCAATACCCACGCCGGTTGCCATCCCCAAAATCAGGCTCGCTGAAACCGGGCCGGTGGCATCCCAATAAGAGATGCCGTCATTGCCTGCCCCACCATCGAGCGTATCGTTGCCTACGCCGCCAACAAGATTGTCATTGCCTTCACCGCCCATGATCTTGTCGTTGCCATTGTTGCCGTAAAGAACGTTGTCGCTGGCATTCCCGGTCAAGGTGTCGGCGTAGTTGCTACTGTTGATGCTGCTGATATTGATGAGCGTATCGGTACCAATTCCCGCACCGGTGGCTGTACCCGATTCCAGGTTGACCGTGACCGGGCTGGTGGCATTGGAATATTCCGCAACGCCACCATCCGCGCCACCATCGAGCGTATCGTTGCCCGCGCCGCCGTCAAGGTAGTCATTGCCCGCATTGCCCACAAGACTGTCGTTGCCAGCATTGCCATGCAGTTCATCGCCGCCATCGCCGCCGTCAAGCGTGTCGTTCCCGTCACCCCCGTCAAGTGTGTCATTGCCTTCCAGTCCGCTGATCGAGTCATCCCCTGTGGTGCCATTGAGCACGTCATCGCCCGTTGTGCCGGTGATGACAGCGCGCTGCGTGGCGGCCCGCAGGGTTTGGTGATCGGTTACGTTGTTTTCAACAAACAGAATTTCGGTTTGAGTGGTGTCCATGTCAGTGTCTCTTGGTTGATCAAATGGGCCACCATGATACAAGCACCGAGTGGGCGCATGGAGCGCCTGAGCGCCGGGGGATACGTCAAATCATCAGCATGCCAGATTCCAGGGTGGCATCAAAACCAGTCAACCCCACCAGGCTGACGCTGGATGCGATGCTGTCTTCGCCCACGTTCACCTGGGCGGCTGCGCTGGCGCTGGTAGGTACCACAAAGTTGGCCATGCCACTGACGGGCGTGGAACCTGTTGGAACCGAAGCGCCTAGTGTTGCTGCAAACTGGGCGTATGTCTGGCTGCTGGCCGTGTCACCCGCCGGTGCATTGGCACCCACCTGGAAGCTAAAGCCGGCTGCCCCCAGAATTTGCACATTGGCACCGTTGGAGAGTGTGAGTTGCACGGCGTTGCCGTAGAAGCTGCTGGATGCAACCGTCAGTCCGTCCACCAGCTGGATGACGTTGGTGCCCTCGGTGTCGGTAATCTTGGCCGTTACTGCGCCGCTCAAGGTGTAGGGGCTGATGATGTAGGTGTCGCTGCCGCCACCGCCGAGGTAGTTGTTCCCCCCCGAGGGTAGGAAGAAGTCATTGCCTAGGGTGCCGGGGACGGTGGCGGAGGTACCTGCCGTTGCCGGGGTGGGGGCGCTTGCCGGTGTGACATTGCTGGGCACGACAAAATTGGCACTTCCACTGACTGGCGTGGAGCCTGTGGGGAGCGACGCGCCCAATGTTGCGGCAAACTGGGCGTATGTCTGGCTGCTGTCCGTATCCCCTGCCGGGGCATTGGCACCTACCAGATAGGTGAAGGCTGCAGCACCCAGGATTTGTACCGTTGCACCGTTGGAGAGCGTGAGTTGCACGGCGTTGCCGTAGAAACTGCTGGATGCAACCGTCAATCCGTCCACCAGTTGAATGACGTTGGCACCCTCGGTGTCGGTGATCTTGGCCGTTACCGTACCGCTCAAGGTGTAGGGGCTGATGATGTAGGTGTCGCTGCCACCACCGCCGAGGTAGTTATTTCCGCCCGAGGGGATGAAAAAGTCGTTACCCAAGGTGCCGGGGACGGTGTAGGACGGCAGCGTGGTCGTGCTGTCGTTATCGAGGATGGTTACCGTGGCGCTGGCCGTGCTGCCCAAGGTGGCTCCACTGGGGCTGCTCAAGGCCAGCGTGAAGGTTTCGCTGGATTCGGCTGCGGTATCGCCCAGAACCTGGACAGAGATTGTCTTGCTGGTTTCACCGGCGGCAAAGCTCAAGGTTCCATTGGTGGCGGTGTAGTCGCTGCCAGCCGTTGCCGTGCCGTTGGTTGTAGCATAGTTGACCATAACTGCGCTGCTGGCCGCTGCCGAGAGGCTGACGATAAAGCTCAAAGATGTGCTGCCCGTATCTCCCTCAGTGATAGATGTTATGGTGGGCGAGAGGGTAATAGTAGGCGTGCTGCCACTGGTGCCACTGGGATCAAAACCATTGAAATTGGCTGCTATCAGGCTACTCTGGCTGACGTTTTTGAGGATCGCAATCGTCTGGAAGGGAAGGCTGCTATTGGGGCCGTCGATGTCAATTTGCACCAGGGTATCGTTGGCAGACTGGATCAATTGGGCATGTTTGGTCGCAAAGGGGTTGCTGGGGTTGCTGCCGTTGGAAAAATTGTCAAAGTTGTACGTTGGCAAATACATGCTGTCAGTACCTGTGCCACTGCCCGCCGTGAAATCTGTAATGGTGTCAACTCCGCCATAGTAGTTGTAGTTGGCGTTGTCGTAGTCGTTCCAGTCGAAGTTGTAGGAGTAAGTATCAGACCCACCACCACCTGTGAGCGTGTCATCCCCAACGCCACCATCAATTCTATTGTTGCCTGCATCGCCAATCAGCGTATCGGCATAGGAGCTGCCAGTGATGTTTTCGATATTGCGTAGTGTGTCAGTTCCTACCCCCGCGCCTGATGCGGTGCCCAGCACCAGATTGACCGTGACCGCTCCTGTAGCATCGTAATAGAACACACTATCGGAATCTGTGCCTCCATCAAGGATGTCGTCACCCGCACCGCCGTAAAGGTAATCATCTCCAGCGCCAGCGTCGATGCTGTCGTTGCCTGCGTTGCCGCGAAGCTCATCCCTATTTGCACTGCCAACCAATGTATCGGCATAGGCGCTGCCATTGATACCTTCGATACCGCGTAGCGTGTCTGTCCCGACTCCAGCGCCTGAGGCCGTGCCCAGCGTCAGATTGACTGTCACCGCCCCCGTGGCATCAGCGTAGTCAGCTCCATCAGTATGGTAAGAATTAGAAGAGTCTCCACCATCGAGGGTGTCGTCACCAGCACCACCGTAAAGGGAATCGTATCCAGAGCCGCCGCTAATGCTGTCGTTGCCATCTCCGCCGTGCAGATAGTTGGGGTAGTAGTAGTAAACATCATTGCCAGAGCCACCGCTGATGCTGTCGTTGCCTGCCATGCCGTCAATCACGTCATAGTATGGAAAATCCCCGGCTACGAGGGTATCGTTGCCACTGGTTGCGCCCAAGTGGTAGCCACCAACGTTGTAAGCCACCAAACTGCTTTTGTTGACGTTGCTCAAAATGGCAATGGTGCGAAAAGCCCCAGAGCCGCTGGGGCCATCGGTGTCGATTTGCACCAAGGTATCCGCACCCGATTGCGTTAACTGGGCATAACCCGTGGTGAAGGGGTTTTTGTTCCAGTCAGGGAAAGAAAAACTGTATCGAATATCGATTCGGTCGGCGCCGACTGCATTGCCAGGGGTGAAATCTGTAATGGTAATTGCCGATGTATTGTTAGAGTCATAGTAGTAGCCTGATCGAAATACATCGTAGCCACCGCCACCCGTTAGCGTATCGTTGCCGCCACTGCCGGAAAATTCATTGTCGTTTGCATCGCCAATCAGCGTATCAGCATAGAAGCTGCCGTAAACACGCTCAATATTGCGCAGCGTGTCTGTGCCCACGCCAGCGCCTGATGCAGTGCCCAGCGCCAGGTTGACCGTGAGCGGCCCCGTGGCATCGTAATAGATCACGGTATCGGAGTCTGCGCCACCATCAAGGGTGTCGTCTCCCGCGCCACCGTAAAGGTTATCCCAGCCAGCACCAGCGTCGATGCTGTCGTTACCGACGTTGCCGTAAAGAGAATTGCTACTTGTGCTTCCAACCAGTGTATCGGCGTAGGCGCTACCACTGATGTCTTCAATATTACGCAGCGTGTCTGTTCCGACTCCAGTGCCTGAGGCCGTTCCCAGTGTTAAATTGACCGTCACCGACCCCGTGGCATCCATATAGTCAGCCCTATCCCAACTGGCCCCCCCGTCGAGCGTGTCATCGCCAGCGCCACCAGACAGGAAGTCGCCGCCACGGCTGCCATCGAGAAAGTCGTTGCCTGCACCCCCTGAAAGGGAGTCGTAGCCCACCAACCCTTCGATTGTGTCGTCACCTGTGGTGCCCGTGAGTGTGTCACGGCCCATGGTGCCGGTGATCGTGCCCGGCGCACCAGATATTGCCAATGGCGGCATTTGGATAGCGTTGGTTACATGTATCGACTCCTGTCCCACGGCATGAAGCGATTCATGCACGACGACATGCAATTCCTCGGCTCCGTTGCGCCCGGATAGTATCTGCGCCATTTGTGCCTGGACATCCTGGTTAGGATTGAGCAGATGAATTTCAGTGCCCGGTGCAGCGGCATTGATCAGTGATTGGTAATTGGTAACGTTGCTTGCAACAAACAAAATTTCGGTACGCATGGTGTGGTTTATCTCCAGATATTGTGTGACATCGAATCATCAACATGCTTGACTCAAGGGTGGCATCCGTGCCGTTTTTCCCCATCAGCTAATCAATTCCCGGAAATACTAGCACAAGAATTAGGGGAATCTCTCAAAACATCTCATATTGCGGCTTCCCACTTAAAGCGGGACAGAACGTTTGGCGCCTTCCGGCGCTCGATGGCAAACTGGTCGGGCAAAACCAGCAGAAGAAAACGGCGCACTTGGGTGTTGACAGCGCCAAAAACCATAAAACCATACCAGCATCGATTTCCGGGTGGATTTGTGACAGGCTCCGGGATACTCCCAGCCAAGGTCAAATTGCTCCTTATACAATAGCTGTTCCCGCTTATCCCATAAGGCTTACAGCCCGATTTGCCATGCAAAAACACCCGACAACGGCCCGTTTTGATGCCTCATGGCGGCATCAGCATCGCATTGACCCGTTTTGAAGGACAAAATTCAAGGCAAATCTGGCTGTATGCCTTATGTACCAAGCGGGAGTAGCTATGTTTTTTGCAGAGACAGCGCCGCAGACGAATGCGCTCATTCAAACGCACCATGCAGCAAGGCATGCAGCAGGGCGAATGCAGTTTGCTGGTGCGTCAACTGACACGCCGCTTTGGCGCCTTGCCCGAGTGGGTTGGTGCCCGCTTGCATCAGGCCCATACCGATTTGCTCGAAACCTGGGGTGAGCGGGTGCTGGATGCCATGTCACTGGAAGAAGTTTTCGACGAAACCCGGCACTGATTCTGGCACATTCTTGCGGCAAATCGCGCGGTAAGGCTCATGGAACGTGCGGGAATAGCTCTCTATTCGATAGTACCAAGACGTGCGTTACCATTCCCCCATGAACACCGAAACCGACAACTACGACAGCCCCTGGAAAGACATGCATGGAACATGCTTTCCCGGAGTTCATGGCGTACTACTTTGCGCCCTTGCACGCCCAGATTGACTGGAGCCAAGGTTTTGAATTCAAGAATACCGAGCTGCGCCAGGTGGTGCGTGATGCCGAGCTGGGCAGACGCTTTGCCGATTGCCTGGTGCGCGTGACCCTCAAGGGCGGCGGTGAACGCTGGATTTATATCCATATCGAAGTGCAGGGCCAGCGCGATGGCAGCCTTCCCAAGCGCGTATTCACCTACAACTACCGCATCTTTGACCGCTTCGACTGCCCCGTTGCCAGCTTGGTGATTCTGGCCGACGATGATCCCAACTGGAAACCTGATCATTTTGCGTTTGAAGTCTTTGGCTGTCGCCTCAGCCTGACGTTTTTCGGTTGTGAAGTTGAGCGAACTGGCCCGTTCGCAGGAAAAGCTGGAGCATGATGCCAACCCCTTTGCCATCATCACCGCAGCGCACCTGCGCACGCAGCAAACCAGAAACGATCCGCAAGAACGCTACCAGGCCAAACGTATGCTGGTGCGGCTGCTCTACACCCACGGCTGGGATCGGCAGCGCATCCTGGATTTATTCGCCGTGCTCGACTGGATGATGCGCCTGCCCGATGGGCTGGAAAACAAACTGTGGCAAGATATTGAACAAATCGAAGGAGAAAAGCGTATGCGTTATGTCACCAGCGTCGAGCGACTCGCCACGGAGCGCGGCATGCAGCAGGGTATGCAACAAGGCATCCAGCAAGGCGAATGCAGTTTGCTGGTGCGTCTGTTGACACGCCGTTTTGGCGCCTTGCCCGAATGGGTCAACACCCGTTTGAAACAGGCCGATACGGATTTGCTCGAAACCTGGGGGGATCGGGTGCTGGATGCCAAGTCACTGGAAGAAGTCTTTGGCGACACACGGCACTGACGCTGGCACACTACTTTCAGTAAATAACGCTGCAAGGCGCATGGAACTTGCTGGAGAAGCGCTCTATTCAGTAGCACCTGTCAAATAATCAGCATGCCCGATTCCAGCGTGGCATCAAAACCAGTCAGCCCTACCAGGCTGACGCTGGATGCGATGCTGTCTTCGCCCACGTTCACCTGGGCGGCTGCGCTGGCGCTGGTAGGCACCACAAAGTTGGCCATGCCACTGACGGGCGTGGAACCTGTTGGAACCGAAGCGCCTAGTGTTGCTGCAAACTGGGCGTATGTCTGGCTGCTGGCCGTGTCACCCGCCGGTGCATTGGCACCACCTGGAAAGCTAAAGCCGGCTGCCCCAGGATTTGCACATTGGCACCGTTGGAGAGTGTGAGTTGCACGGCATTGCCGTAGAAGCTGCTGGATGCAACCGTCAATCCGTCCACCAGCTGGATGACGTTGGTACCCTCGGTGTCGGTAATCTTGGCCGTGACTGCGCCGCTGAGGGTGTAGGGGCTGATGATGTAGGTGTCGCTGCCACCACCGCCGAGGTAGTTGTTGCCACCAGAAGGTAAGAAGAAGTCATTGCCAAGGGTGCCGGGGACGGTGGCGGAGGTACCTGCCGTTGCCGGGGTGGGGGCGCTTGCCGGTGTGACATTGCTGGGCACGACAAAATTGGCACTTCCACTGACTGGCGTGGAGCCTGTGGGGAGCGACGCGCCCAATGCTGCGGCAAACTGGGCGTATGTCTGGCTGCTGTCCGTATCCCCTGCCGGGGCATTGGCACCTACCAGATAGGTAAAGGCGGCTGCGCCCAGGATTTGTACCGTTGCACCGTTGGAGAGCGTGAGTTGCACGGCGTTGCCATAGAAGCTGCTGGATGCAACCGTCAGTCCATCGACCAGTTGAATGACGTTGGCGCCCTCGGTGTCGGTAATCTTGGCCGTTACCGCGCCGCTCAAGGTGTAGGGGCTGATGATGTAGGTGTCGCTGCCACCACCGCCGAGGTAGTTATTTCCGCCCGAGGGCAAGAAGAAGTCGTTACCCAGGGTGCCGGGGACGGTGTAGGAGGGCAGCGTGGTCGTGCTGTCGTTGTCGAGGATGGTTGTCGTGGCGCTGGCAGCGCTGCCCAGGGTTGCTCCGCTGGGACTGCTCAAGGCCAGTGTGAACGTTTCGCTGGATTCGGCTGTTTTGTCACCGAGCACTGGCACGGTGATGGTTCTACTGGTTTCACCTGCGGCAAAGCTCAAGGTTCCACTGGTGGCGGTATAGTCGCTGCCTGCAGTTGCCGTGCCATTGGCTGTGGCGTAATTAACGGTTACTGTGTTGGCAGAAGCAGCTGAGAGGGTGATGGTGAAGGACAGGGACTGGCTGCCCGTGTCGCCTTCGGTGATGGTTGAACTGGTAGGGGAAATGCTGAGGGTCAGGGAAGTCCCCGACAAGGCTTCCAGCTCGCTTGCGGCACGCAGTACATCGGAAAACTGAAAGAATTCCACGTTGCTAAAAATATCGGTGCCGGTTGACGTGCCACTGATGGTGAGCAGTTTGGATAAGGCATCATAGTTGAATGCGTAACTGGCCAACGTTCCGGCCAGAATCGCCGTATCCGAATCGTCACCACCGTTGATGGTATCGTTGCCTGCACCACCGGTGAGCGTGTCACTACCCAGCCCGCCGCTCAGGCTGTTGTTGCCATCATTTCCGATGAGGGAATCACTACCCGAGCCGCCAATGGCATTTTCAATGGTGCAGCCATAGGCAATGGCCAGGTTTTCGGCTGTGTCATAAGTGGAAACCGGCGGCGGAGATGTCCAGTTGATGCCGGTAGGCGGATTCGAGCGAATGGCCAGTTTTGAGTAATGTCCAGGCTGCAAATCAATGGAACAGTCGGTTGAGAAACCGTCTGCGGAAATGGTGTCTACTCCGCCTGCGTCCCAGAGCGTCTTGAAAAAAGGCGTTGCGGGGTCGAAGGTATAGACATCATCTCCCGTCTTGTAACTCGTATTGGCACCGTAGATATATTGGATGGCTGCAATGTCATACAGCATCGGGGTGTCAGGATAGACGTAGTAGGACTTGTAAGAGTGAGAATTGCCGTTGGACGTGTACTGCACGAACAGGTTGTTCGGGTCGGGTGTGTAGGACATCACCGAATAATGCACCGAGTCCACGTTGGCAGGCAGCACCGCACCGTCTTCGAACGTGTGCTTGAGGCCCAGGGCATGGCCCAGTTCGTGAATCAGTAGCAGTATTCCATAGGCACCCGCTTGCCAGTAGCTTGCGCTCGATGCCTGCGCGCCCAGGGTGGCTGAATTCGACAACCAGACATCGCCGCCATCGGCCCAAAAGTCAGAAGGGTAATAGGCCCAGGCAGCAGAACCTCCGTCTGTTTTGTTGGTCCAGGCAAATCGCACATCCCCGACATTGGTGCTGGTTTCGGTCAGCTCGGAAAAGCTGACGTTGGCCACATTCGCCCAAGCAGCCAGGGCTGTGCGCGTAGCCGTTTGTTGTGTCGTGTTGAGTGCAAAGGCGCTTGACGGTTCGTTCTTATCAGAGTAGGAACCCGACCAGGAAGCAGTACCGGACTGAGACCACGGAAAGCTATAGCTCAAGCTGGCGCTGCTCCCTGTGGCTCCACCCCACTTTTCGCCACCGATCAGGCTGTCTATGGAGTTGGTGCCGCTGGCGCTTACAGAACTGGTCACAGCCAATCCTGATCCGTTTTGATAGGTACTCATAAACTGGCTTGCTCCTTCGTTGAAAAATCGTATGAAAAATAGCTGCATGGCGCATGGAATGCGCGCAAGCAGCTATCAGACTAATAGCTTAAATAGCTTAAATAGCTTGAAAGCTTAAACAGGCAATCGCTTCATGCCAGGGTCTCGATGGTAGCATCCGACACACGAACACCCGTCAGGTATACACCACCCGATACGCCGGCATCGGGGTCAAAAAAGATACCGGCTGTTCCCGTGAACGGGTCATCCGCACTCACCACGCCGGCCAGAGCCAGGAATTGTGCCTTGGTATACACCGTTCCAGTACCGACGTCATTGAACACGAGTTTGTCGTTCGTGGTGCTAAAGCCCGTGATCGTCACAACATCGTCCCCTGCCTTGGTGGCGCGCCCATTGACCATTTTGTAGTCGTAAACAAACGTTTCGCTGGCTGCAGTGGCAGTAACCGTTCCAGAAGAAAGGTCAATCCCGCCGCTAGTGCTGTTGCTGGGCACCACGTAGTTGGCAGTGCCGCTGACCGCTGCGGCGCCTGCTGCCGGAACGCTGGCGCCGAGTGTGGCAGCGAACTGGGCATAGGTTTGGCTGTTGGCTGTGTCACCCCATGATGCATTGGCGCCAACCTGGTAGCTAAAGCCCGACGCGCCGAGTATCTGCACTTTGGCACCATTGGAAAGCGTGAGTTGCACCGCATTGTTGAAAAAGCTGCTGGCGGCAATCGTCATGCCATCAATCAACTGGATAACGTTCGTCCCTTCTGTGTCAGTGATCTTGGCTGTCACTGCTCCGCTGAGTATGTAGGGGCTGATGATGTAGGTATCGTTGCCGCCACCGCCGAGATAATTATTGTTGCCGGATGGCAAAAAGAAATCGTTACCCAAAGTGCCTGCGACGGTGTAGGACGGCAGTGTTGGTGTTGTCGTCGTATCGTCATTGACGATGGTGCCGGCTGTGATGTAGTTCAGCGACTGGACGCCGCCTTGGTAGTTCACCGTGTAGTCCCAGGCTGTGCCGGTATTGGTCCCTGTCATGACCACGCGCACGACATCATTGGCTTTCAACGTAAAGGTGCTGGGGACCGTGAGCGTGCCTGTATTGGAAACTTCGCCATTGGTGCTGACTGCCAGCGTGCCGTTTACGTAGATATCCGCGCGATCCGGGATGCCATACATGTCGTAGCTCAGGGTGAACGCGCCACCGCCACCTGCGAGCGTGTAGAAGTTTTCGGTCACGCCATAGCCACCCGAGGCGCTTTGGTTGAGGCTGGTGCCAACCGAGGAGGTGCCCAATGTTGCGCCATTGGGATTGGACAGGGTGACGGTAAAGCCTTCGTTCGCTTCCTTGCCATTGTCACCATTGACGTTGACGGTGATCGTTGCGGTGGAAGCGCCAGCCGCAAAGTTTACGGTGCCTGTGGGCAGCACGCCACCCGTGAAATCTGTGGCATTGGCTGGATCAGAACCGCTGCCTGCAACCGACCATGTCGCAGAAGACGCAGCACTCAAATCGCCTGTGCGCGTGACCACGAAAGTAAATGGGGTGGTTGCGTTGTTGTTTCCCTCTGCTGCTGGTGCATTGGAGGGGGCAATGGAAAGCGAGGGGAGCGCCGTTGCAGGCTGCGTATCGTCGTTGATGATAGTGCCTGCTGTGATGTAGTTCAGCGACTGGACGCCGCCTTGGTAGTTCACTGTGTAGTCCCAGGCTGTGCCGGTATTGGTGCCGGTCATGACCACGCGCACGATATCACTGGCTTTTAGCGTAAAGGTGCTGGGGACAGTGAGCGTGCCTGTATTTGAAACCTCGCCATTGGTGCTGACCGCCAGCGTGCCGTTTACATAGATATCCGCACGGTCCGGAATGCCATACATGTCGTAGCTCAAGGTGAACGCGCCACTGCCACTTGCGAGTGTGTAGTAGTTTTCGGTCACGCCATAGCCACCCGAGGCACTTTGGTTCAGGCTGGTGCCAACCGAGGATGTGCCCAATGTTGCGCCATTGGGGTTGGACAGGGTGACGGTAAAGCCTTCGTTCGCTTCCTTGCCATTGTCACCATTGACGTTGACGGTGATCGTTGCGGTGGAAGCGCCAGCCGCAAAGTTTACGGTGCCCGTGGGTAGTACGCCACCCGTGAAATCTGTGGCATTGGCTGGATCAGAACCGCTGCCTGCAACCGACCATGTCGCTGAAGACGCGGCGCTCAAATCACCTGTGCGCGTGACCAGAAAAGTAAACGCGGTGGTCGCGTTGTTGTTGTCTTCTGCCGCTGGTGCGTTGGAGGGAGTTATGGAGAGAGTGGGAAGGGTAGTTGCCATGATGGTACTCCAATCTTTCATTACACGGAATCAAAGATACAGCTAGGCACAGCTGAGAGGATACAAGGGCACGGCGGGGTCGGGGACGTGCGACTTGGTATCCAAGCTGATACCAAGCAACGGGCGCGTATTTTCGCACATTCTTCGTGCGCCATGTGCGGTTTTTGTTGTGAAAATCAGCCCAGGCGCGCCAACTGTTCGCGCACCTTGGCAAGCGTAGCGCCGAAATCGGCCAGCCGGGCGCGTTCTTGTTCAATCACAGTGGCAGGTGCCTTGGCAACGAAAGACTGATTGGATAATTTTCCGTTCGCCTTTGTGATCTCTCCTTCAAGCCGGGTGGCTTCCTTGCCCAGGCGTGCTTTCTCGGCGGCGATGTCAATTTCGATATGCAGGCAAATGCGCGCCGCACCGATGACGGCCACGGGCGCTGCCTGTGCCGCCTGTGCCCAGGCAGCTTCGGTGTCGAATAGCCGCACTTCGTTGAGTTTGGCCAGGGCTTGCAGTACCGGGCTGCAAGTTTGTACAAAGGCTGCTTCTTCCGGGGTCTGGGTAAACACAAACAGCGGTAAGCGCGCAGCGGGCGAGACATTCATCTCGCCGCGCAGATTGCGCACGGCATCCACCAGACCTTTGAGCCGGGTGACGTGGGCGATGGCTGCCGGGTCAATGCGCTCGGGCTGGCTTAGCGGATACGCGGCAATGGCGATGGAGGGGCCGCTGCGCCCCGCCACGGGTGCAACCTTTTGCCACAACTCCTCCGTGATGAAGGGGATGATCGGGTGCGCCAGACGCAGCACGGTTTCCAGCGTGCGAATCAGGGTACGGCGCGTGGCGCGCTGTTGCTCGGGCGTGCCGGTGTTGATCTGCACCTTGGCAATTTCCAGATACCAGTCACAAAACTCGTTCCAGACAAAATCGTAAATCGTGTTGGCGACGTTATCCAGCCGGTAGTCGGCAAAACCCTGGGCTACCGTGCCCTCCGTCTGCTGCAGAAGCGAGACGATCCAGCGGTCAGCCAGGCTGAAGTCCAGATAACCGCCGGTGGTGCAGGCGGCACTGGCGTGTTCGTCCAATCCGCAATCCAGCCCCTCGCAGTTCATCAGCACGAAGCGTGTGGCGTTCCAGAGTTTGTTACAGAAGTTGCGGTAGCCTTCGCAGCGTTTGGGGTCGAAATTGATCGAGCGCCCCAGGGTGGCCAGTGCGGCAAAGGTGAAACGTAGCGCATCGGCGCCAAAGGCCGGGATGCCGCTTGGGAATTCCTTTTCGGTATTTTTGCGTACCAGGGGGGCGGTTTCGGGTTTGCGCAAGCCTTCGGAACGCTTGGCCTGCAAGGGTGCGAGTTCGATGCCGTCAATCAGGTCTACCGGATCGAGCACGTTGCCCTCGGACTTGCTCATTTTCTTGCCATGCGCATCGAGCACCAGACCGTGGATATAGACATGGCGAAAGGGCACTTGTCCTGTGAAGTGTTTGGTCATCATGACCATGCGCGCCACCCAGAAGAAGATGATGTCATACCCCGTCACCAGCACCGAAGACGGCAGGTAGAGGTCATAGTCCTGGGTTTTTTCCGGCCAGCCCATGGTGCTAAATGGTACCAGCGCCGAGGAGTACCAGGTGTCGAGCACGTCGGGGTCACGTGTGAGCTTCTTGCCCGGTGCCTGTTGCTGCGCCTGCGCCTCGTTGCGCGCGACGACCACGTTGCCGTCCTCGTCGTACCAGGCCGGAATCTGGTGGCCCCACCAGAGCTGGCGCGAGATGCACCAGTCCTGGATGTTGTTCATCCACTGGTTAAAGGTGTTGACCCAGTTTTCCGGGATGAACCTGACCTGGCCGCTTGCTACTGCTTCAATAGCTCCTTGCGCTATGCTGACGCCGCCTGGAGCAGGTTTTGTCATGGCAACAAACCATTGGTCGGTCAACATTGGCTCGATAATCTGGCCGGTGCGTGCGCAGCGCGGCACCATGAGTTTGTGGGGCTTGACTTCCACCAGTAAATCTTGTGCCTGCAGGTCGGCGACCACCTGCTTGCGCGCAACAAAGCGGTCCATTCCCTGGTAGGCGGCAGGTGCTTGTGTATTGATCTTGGCATCGAGTGTGAGTACGCAGATGATCGGCAGCTGGTGGCGCTGGCCCACGGCGTAGTCGTTGGCGTCGTGTGCAGGTGTCACCTTGACCACGCCCGTGCCAAAGGTCTTGTCCACATACGCATCGGCAATGACAGGTATGCTGCGATTGCACAGGGGTAAAACGACTGCCTTGCCAATCAGGTGTGCGTAGCGCTCATCCTCCGGGTGTACCATGACAGCCACGTCGCCGAGCATGGTTTCGGGCCGCGTGGTGGCTACCACCAGAGAGCCACTGCCGTCGGCCAGCGGGTAGCGGATGTGCCACATGTGGCCATTTTCTTCGGCGCTTTCCACTTCCAGATCGCTGACGGCGCTTTGCAGCACCGGGTCCCAGTTGACCAGGCGTTTACCCCGGTAAATCAGGCCTTGCTCGTAGAGCTGGACAAAGGTTTCGGTCACGACTTTGGACAGTTTGTCGTCCATCGTGAAGTATTCGCGGCTCCAGTCTACGCTTGTGCCCATGCGGCGCATCTGGGTGGTGATGGTGTTGCCCGACTTTTCCTTCCATTCCCAGACTTTTCGGACAAAGGCATCGCGCCCGAGGTCGTGGCGGCTGACCTTCTGGTCCTGGAGCTGGCGCTCGACGACGATCTGGGTTGCAATACCGGCGTGGTCGGTGCCGGGAATCCAGGCCGTGTTGTAGCCCAGCATGCGGTGGTAGCGCGTGAGGCTGTCCATGATGGTCTGGTTGAAGGCGTGCCCCATGTGCAGCGTGCCGGTGACATTGGGCGGGGGGAGCTGAATGGCAAAGGCGCCCTCACCCGGCTTTGCCTGTTGCGTACCGCGCCAGCCCGCCACGCCGTAACCGCGCTGCTCCCACTCTGCGCCCCAGCGCGCTTCCAGCGCGGCTGGCTCAAACGATTTGGAGAGCGCTTGCAGCAGCGGTTGCGCGGCAGGAGATGCAGTGGGGTTGGTCATGGTCGTGTCAGTTTCATCAAGCGTAAAAGCGGCGGATTTTACCGGGCATGGCCCGTAGTCGAATCGTCTACACTTGATCCATTCATTAACTTGATCGCATGAGGGGAAAGCACATGAAGGGTTCGTTGGCCAGAAAAATGTATCTGGGGTTCGCGGTACTGATTGCTACGGTCGTGGTCAGCGGTATTTTGTCATTGTTGTCCAAGAGTGTTGCATCGGACATGGCGAACACCTGGATCACTTTGAATATATTTGTGTTATTGGCCAACATCGTCGTAACCTGCTTTATCGCCATGTGGATGGTGAACCACACCGTGGGTGCGATGGTAAAAGCCAAAGCCCTGGCGCAGGCGGTGGCCTCGGGTGATCTGACTTCCAGGATCGATGTCGACAGCAATGATGAAGCTGGTGAATTGATGGGCGCCCTCAAGGCCATGCAGGATAGTCTGGTCAAGGTGGTGTCTGACGTGCGCCACGGCGCAGAAACCGTGGCCACGGCCAGTGCCGAAATCGCCCAGGGCAATCAGGATTTGAGTGCGCGTACCGAAAACCAGGCCAGTTCGCTGGAAGAAACGGCTGCCTCCATGGAGCAGCTCAGCAGCACCGTGCGCCAGAACGCCGATTCGGCACGCACGGCCAATCAGCTGGCAGTAAGTGCTTCCACTATCGCCGTCGAGGGGGGGGCTGTGGTGGGGCAAGTGGTTGAAACCATGAAAGACATCAACGCCAGCTCACGCAAGATTGCAGACATCATCAGCGTGATTGATGGCATTGCGTTCCAGACCAATATCCTGGCGCTCAACGCAGCGGTGGAGGCTGCGCGCGCCGGTGAGCAAGGGCGCGGCTTTGCCGTGGTGGCCAGCGAGGTGCGCTCCCTGGCCGGGCGTTCGGCGGAAGCGGCCAAGGAAATCAAGAGCCTGATCAACGCCAGTGTTGAGCGTGTTGAGCATGGTACTACCCTGGTCGATCAGGCCGGCGTCACCATGACCGAGGTGGTGACCAGTATCAAGCGCGTGACCGATCTGATGGGTGAAATCAGCTCGGCCAGCAACGAACAGTCGCTGGGCGTTGCGCAGGTGGGCGAGGCGGTTTCGCAAATGGACCAGACCACGCAGCAAAATGCCGCATTGGTCGAGGAAATGGCAGCCGCCGCCAGCGGTCTCAGGAATCAGGCACAGGATTTGGTGCAAACCGTAGCCGGGTTCAATTTAGGGGGGCAAGGTGGCGGAGGCAGCAGCTACCGTCGCCCGGCCAGCCAATCCAGGCCACGTCCTGCTGTGGCACCGAAACCCAGCAAGCCCGCCATCCGTCCACCGGCCACGGCCAAAGTGGCATCCAACACGAGCCGTCCGGCCCTGCCTGCAGCGGCTGCTGCCAAGAGTGGTGGTGGCGCCAGCGAGGATTGGGAAACGTTCTGACGGATACGGTGCGTGCTATCTATTCGGTAGCTGTCCCCGCTCTATCCACAAGCGCTAGCCGCCGATATAGCTCATTTCCACGCGCCGTTTGTGGTTGTTGTGGTTGCCGGAGTCGGCCTTTTGGCTCGCGCGCAATTCGGAGTAGCGGTCGGTGCGTCCGTGCCAGATATGGCCAATAGCCGAGGCTAGATCGGCATCGCTGGCCGGGCCGCGCACCAGGCTGCGCAGGTCATGGCCGAAGTTGGCAAACAGGCATAAGTAGAGTTGGCCTTCGGTGGACAAGCGTGCGCGGTTGCAGTCACCGCAAAAGGCTTGTGTCACGCTGCTGATGACGCCAATCTCGCCCGCTTGTGCATCGTGCACGCCGCTGGCATCGGCAAACCCCCAGCGTTGCGCTGTTTCACCAGGACTCGCGGCGGCTAGCGCGACCAATGGGTGCTCGGTCTGGATGCGAGCGATTACCTCGGCGGAAGGCAGTACATCCGCCATGCGCCAGCCGTTGGAGGCTCCCACGTCCATGTATTCAATCAAGCGCAGCACAATGCCGCTGCCCTTGAAATGCCGCACCATGGGCAGGATTTCATGTTCGTTGACGCTACGCTTGACCACCATGTTGACCTTGATCGGCCCCAGGCCCGCAGCGTGCGCAGCTTCGATGCCGGCCAGCACTTCGGAAACCGGAAAATCGACATCGTTCATGGCGCGAAACACCGCATCGTTCATGGCATCCAGACTGACGGTCACCCGTTGCAAACCGGCAGCCTTGAGCGCGCTGGCCTTGCGCGCCAGCAGCGAGCCGTTGGTGGTCAGTGTCAAATCCAGCGGTTTGCCTTCGACGGTGCGCAGTCCGGCCAGTTGCTCCACCAGGCGTTCGATGTTTTTGCGCAGCAAAGGCTCGCCACCAGTGAGGCGGATTTTCTGGACGCCGTGTGCGACAAATTGCCGGGCAATGCGCGTGATTTCCTCGAATGTCAGCAGATCGGTATGTGGCAGATAGCTGTAATGGTTGTCAAATACCTCCTTGGGCATGCAATAGCTGCAACGAAAGTTGCATCGGTCGGTCACGCTGATGCGCAGGTCACGCAGCGCCCGGTTACGGGTATCCAGCAGCAGACCCTCAGGGAATATGCGTGACGGTGCAGTAGGTGCAGCAGCATTACGCCGATCAATGATCGGGATGATTTTGGGCGAAAAGCGTTCGGTCATGGCGCGATTGTCGCGTATTAGGCAAATTCCGAATGAAGGCTTCCGATGCCGGAACCCGGTCCTTTGAAAGCACCTCAAGCAAGAAAATGCAGGGCGTAGTAAACTCGCGGAAATTACAACACTGCTCAACTATCAGGAAGTTTATTGTCGATGGACAAGTTATTGCGGTTTTTTTGTGCGGTGTTTTTGTACTGCATGGCGTGCACCAGCGCGCAGGCACTGGAGGGCAACGTTGCGGCAGGTGCCCGGAAAAACGCCATGTGTATTGGCTGTCACGGCATTGCTGGTTACCACGCCAGCTTTCCCAACGTGTACAGGGTTCCCAAAATCTCGGGACAGAATGCTGCGTACATTGCGTCGGCCCTGGCGGCTTACAAGACGGGTGCGCGCCAGCACCCTACCATGCGGGGTGTGGCTGATGGTCTGAGTGATCAGGATATGGCCGATCTGGCAGCGTACTATTCCACGTCTGCGCCCACGTCTGCGGTGGCGGCTGGAGCAGCCAAGTCACCCGAGGGTTCGGCGGCGGCGATGGCATTGCTCGCCAAGGGTGGTTGCACCGGTTGTCATGGTGCAAATTTCAGCAAGCCTATCGACCCATCCTATCCCAAAATTGCGGGCCAGAACAACGACTATCTCTATGCTGCGCTGCGCGCTTACCAGGCCGAGGGTAAGAATCTGGTGGGACGCAAGCAGCCCGTCATGAATGGTATGGTCAAGCAATTCACCGCCGCCGAGCTGAAAGTCATGGCCAACTACATAGGTGGCTTGCCCGGCGAGTTGCAAACGATCCAATCCAGCCATGCGCGCTAGGCATGGTGGGCATGGGTGAATTGCACGAAATCCTGCGCTGGATTCTGATGGTGGTCAGTCTGCTGATTTTTATCGGCGTGTTCTTTGGCATTCTTGGCACCATGTGGTGGTACCACCACAATCAGCAGACGAAAGTTCCCTGGGGTGTGGTGTGGGTTGAAATCAGCTGGGCACTTGCTCCCAGTGCGATTGTGGTTTTGATGGTCTTGCCAGCGGTGCAGCCCATGTGGCGGTTCATTGGCTAGGGTGCAGGGTTGGCGGTGAAGGAATGGAAGCTATGCGTGGTTTGAGTTTTTTGAATAAGTTGCCTGGTTTGTTACTGGCCGTTGCTGGTGGTGGTTCCGCCTGGGCGGAGCTTCCTCCGTACTCGTTCCCGCAGCCGGTGACGCCGATTGCCCATGAAACCCTGCATGTGCATAACCTGTTCATGGTGATTGCCCTGAGCCTGTTTTTTGCGGTATTGGCGCTCATGCTGTATTCGTTCTGGGCGCATAGCAAGGCACGTGGGCACAAGGCCAGCAGCTTTGTTGCGCCCACTTCGCGCAAGCAGTGGCTGTGGGTGTTGACACCCTTCGTCGGCTTGCTGATTCTGGACTACGGGGTATTTGGTATTCCCGCCTACCATGCGGTATTGCAATACGAAGATACCAAGAACAACGCCGATCTGGTTGTCAAGGTGACGGGCAGCCAGTGGTTGTGGGAGTACGAGTTCCCGGCAGAAGGTGTGCGTTTTACCAGCCGTCTGAGCACGCCACGCGAACAAATTGAAAACACCCAGGCCAAAAATCCCAATTACCTCCTGGAGGTCGACAATCCGCTGGTTTTGCCGGTGGGCAAGAAAGTTCGTTTCATCACCACGTCCAATGACGTGATCCACAGTTGGTGGGTGCCGGCATTTGGTGTCAAACGCGACGCAATCCCTGGCTTTTTGCGCGAGTTCTGGGTGAAGGTGGACACCGCAGGCACTTACCGTGGGCAGTGTTCCGAACTGTGTGGCAAGGAGCATGGCTATATGCCGGTTGTGGTGCACGCCGTACCCGAGGCCGAGTTCAAGACCTGGCTGGCTGCAAAGAAGGCGCAAGCCAGCGGCGGCTCCGGCGCCCCGGCTGCGGCGTGGAATATGGAGCAGGCCATGGCCCAAGGGGAAAAAGTCTATGCGAGTGCCTGCGCTGCGTGCCACCAGCCACACGGCAAGGGGATGCCGCCCGCCTTCCCGGCACTGGATGGTTCCCAAATTGTCAACGGCCCGGTGGACGAACACATCAAGCAGGTGTTGTTTGGCAAGCCCAATACCGCCATGGCGGCGTTTGGTGCCAGTTTGTCGGATGCCGACATTGCTGCGGTGGTTACTTTCGAGCGCAACCACTGGGGCAACAAGACGGGTGACGTGGTGCAGGCAGAACAGGTTGCCAAGTTGAAGCGTGTCGGCCAATAGGCAGCGGCACCATAGTTTTTTATCAGGGATTTGAGTGATTAGGAGCGATATATGGCACATGAGTTAGCGCACGGCGGGGATGACCATCACCATGCGCCATCCTACGGGGGTATGGTGCGTTGGCTGACCACCACCAACCACAAGGACATCGGTTTGATGTACCTGATTTTTGCCGTGACCATGTTGCTGGTGGGTGGCTCGTTGATCCTGGCGGTGCGGGCGGAGTTGTTCCAGCCTGGTTTGCAGCTCATGCAGCCGCAGTTTTTTAACCAGCTCATTACCCTGCACGGTCTGATCATGGTCTTCGGCTTCGCCATGCCTGCGGCGACCGGATTGGCCAATTACATGCTGCCCCTGACGCTGGGCGCACCCGACATGGCCTTGCCGCGCCTGAACAACTGGGGATTCTGGATTTTGCCGCCAGCCGCTTTGATGTTGACAATGCCGTTCCTGCTGGGCATTTTTGGCATCGGACCCGGCGCGGTGGATACGGGCTGGACCATGTACGCGCCGCTGTCGGTGCAAAGTGGCTGGGGCATGGATTTTGCGATTTTTGCCGTACACATGCTGGGCATGTCGTCGATTCTTGGCTCCATCAACGTCATTGTCACGATACTGAATATGCGCGCACCGGGCATGACATTCATGAAGATGCCGCTGTTCGCGCACGGACTGCTGCTGACCGCCATACTGCTGATTGTCATCATGCCGGTGCTGGCCGGTGGTGTTACCATGCTGCTGATGGACCGCCACTTCGGTACCCACTTTTTCTCGGCCGCTGGTGGCGGTGATCCGGTGCTGTGGGCGCATATTTTCTGGTTCATGGGGCATCCCGAGGTGTACGTCCTGTTGCTGCCGATCTGCGGACTGATCCCCGGCATTTTGAGCGCCTTTTCGCGCAAGCCGACCTACGGCTACCGTGCGCAGGTGTACGCGATGTGGGGCATCGCCATCCTCTCGGTGGTGGTATGGGCGCACCATATGTTTACCAGTGGTATGTCGGTGCCCGGACAGCTGTATTTCATGTACAGCACCATGCTGATTTCGCTGCCCTTGGCCGTGCTGTTCTTCTGCTGGATTGCCACGGTGTGGCGTGGCTCATTGAGCTTTGAAATTCCCATGCTGTTTGCCCTGGGGTTCATCATCCTGTTTGGCTGGGGCGGTTTGACGGGTCTGGTGCTGGCGGATGCGGCGGCTGATCCCCAATACCACAACACGTATTTTCTGGTAGCCCACTTCCACTACGCGCTGTATCCGACCACCGTGATGGGAGCGATGGCGGGCATTTACTACTGGCTGCCCAAATGGACGGGCCACATGCCCAACGAGACCCTGGGACGCCTGCACTTCTGGCTGGTGATGATCGGCTTTAACCTCACTTTCATCCCGCAGTTTCTGGTCGGTCTGGCCGGCATGCCACGGCGCATCCCCGATTACCCCTTGATGTTCAGCGAATGGAATATGTTGTCGACGGTCGGGGCGTTTATTCTGGGCGCATCGCACCTCGTGTTCATTTATGTGGTGTTCCAGTGCATCCGTGGCGGTGAAAAGGCGCAAGCCAAGTCCTGGGAAGGTTCGCAGGGTCTGGAGTGGACCGTGCCATCGCCCGCGCCGTACCACACGTTCGACCAGCAGCCGGTCATCAAGTAGGCCGCCGGGATACATACATACCATGACCATGCACAAGGAAGACATGTCCAGGGGTGATGTGGTGGTGCGCGCGCGTGGGCGCAGCAACGCAAGGGCTGCGTGGTATCTGGCGGCGTTTGCTTTTGCCATGTTCTTGCTGGCTTTCTGGAAATACCGGCCCGCATGAACACCCCCGTGCGCATGTCTGCAAAGCAGTCGCAAGCCAACCAGCGCCTGGCGGTGCGCCTGGGGCTGGTGGCGCTGTTTTTTGTCGGCTTTGGGTTTGCGCTGGTGCCACTGTACGATGTGTTGTGCCAGTTGACGGGAATTTCCGGCAAGACCCGGCCTGATGCGGCGCTGGCCAGCCAGAATACCCAGGTTGATGTCAGCCGCACTATCAAGGTTGAATTTCTCAGCCACACCATGCCCGGCGTAGCGCTGGAGTTCAAGCCCGAGCAGTTTTCCATGCAGGTGCATCCCGGCGAAGTCGTGCACACCAGCTATGTGGTCAGGAATCTGACTGACAAGGTGTTTGTGGCCCAGGCGGTGCCCAGTGTGACCCCGGCTACGGCGGCATTGCATTTTGAAAAAATCGAGTGTTTCTGCTTTCAGCAGCAAACCATCCAGCCTGGCGAAACGCGCACCATGCCGCTGGTGTTTTTTGTCAACACCAAGGCGGACCGTGACTTGTCCGAACTGACCCTCTCTTACACCATTTTTGAAGCGCCCGCCGCCCAGGCCAAGGCCGCACCCCTGAAGGAGCAAACATGACTTCCACCACTGCACACCCGAGCAATGGGCATTATTTTGTACCGCCCAAAAGCCTGTACTCGACACTGCTTTCTGTGGCGATATTCACCCTGGCATTCGGCTTTATCCTGCGCTTGCACGATGTTCCCGCAGGTGTCTGGGGCATGCTGCTGGGCGCGGGTCTGATCGTGTATGTGTTGTTTGGCTGGTTCGGGCAGGTCATTGGCGAGAATGTTCGGGGTGTCTACACCGCCTGGGAGGACCGCTCCTACCGCATCGGCATGGTGTGGTTCATCTTTTCCGAAGTGATGTTTTTTGCGTGTTTTTTCGGCGTTTTGTATTACACCCGCATCATTTCCCTACCCGAGTTGAGCCACGCCGACCAGGCCTACGCGGTATTTCCGGGTTTTGACAGCGTATGGCCCAGCAGCGGCCCCCTGGGCGATCCCTTCAAGCCCATGGGACCCTGGGGCATTCCGGCTGTCAACACGCTGTTGCTGCTGCTTTCCGGCGTTACCCTGACGTGGGCGCACTGGGGGCTGCTAAAGAGCAAGCGCAACCAGTTGATCGCTGGCCTGGTGCTGACCATTTTGCTGGGCGCGGTGTTCATGGTGTTGCAGGTCTACGAATATGCCCATGCCTACAGCGAATTGGGCTTGACCCTGGGCGCAGGTGCTTATGGGGGAACATTCTTCATCACGACCGGGTTTCACGGTATGCACGTGACCCTGGGTATCATCATGCTGACAACGATACTCGGTCGCTGTGCCAAGGGACATTTTTCCGCGCATGACCACTTTGGCTTCGAGGCGGTGGCCTGGTATTGGCACTTTGTCGATGTGGTCTGGCTGTTTGTGTTCGTATTTGTTTACTGGCTGTAAACCTAGCGCCCTGGGGGGCGGGGTATCCAGCCAAAGTAAAAGCCCACCGCCAGCACGACAAACAGGCCCAGAGACAAGGCGACGCGGATCGTCAGCGCTTTGGCCATGCCCGTGTCCTGGCTATTTTTGCGCAGCAGGAGTGCCAGGGCGCTACCAAGGCTTAATACGATGAAAAACATCACCACCAGAATGAGAATCCGACTGAGCATGTGTGCCTTACGTGTGAATGCAAATGACGCGTAGATCATGCCCCAGGCGTTGGGCTTATGCAAGGAATGCAAGGAATTTACTTTCAATTTCGCCTCGTGCCTGCCCTGGTAACGCTGGCGGGTGTTGCGCTTTTTATTCATCTGGGCCAATGGCAGGGTTCCAAGGCGGCGTTGCGCGCGCAGCAAATGCAGCAGTATGAAACCCGTATGGCCCAGCCACCGGCAGACCTCGGCACGGTGTTGATCCAGGCCGATCACGACCACTGGCACAACGCGCCGGTACGTGTGCAGGGTGTGTACGAGGCCGACAAGCAGTTTTTTATCGACAACCAGCAGTTTCAGGCCCGACCGGGTTTGCACGTCATCACACCGTTGAAGATTGACGGCGGTACCACGCGCGTCCTGGTCAACCGGGGCTGGGTCGCCTGGGGTGACAGCCGCGCGGTTTTGCCATCGGTTGCAACACCGGCAGGCGCCGTGGCGGTGACGGGTGTGGCCGTGCAGCCCGAGGTAAAAAAAGCGTTCATGACACCGGATCGCCCCTCGCCCATGGTGCAGTTGTGGGAGCGGCTGGACCTGGAGCGTTTTGCCCGGCAAAACCCCGGTGCCTTGCAGCCGGTGGTGGTGTTGCAGGCGCAGCAAGATGCGCCCAATGACGGTCTGGTGCGCCAATGGCCCGCGCCGCAAAACAAGGTGATGATGCACCAGGGCTACTCTTTGCAGTGGTATGGCATGGCAGCGGCGCTGGTGATTTTCTTTCTGGTGGCCAGCGTGCGCAGGAAAGGGAAAGTACCGCCATGAGTACACCAGACCACGACCGGCTGGTCGAGTTGACCGTGCATCCGCTCAACGACAGCGTGGGCGCAGGGACGCCGAAAACCATCGCCACCGCGCGGCAAAAGCTGCTGGTGCTCTTTTTGATCGCCAGTCTGCCGGTCGTGACCGCAGCCCTGGTGTACTTTTTGCTGCGCCCCCAGGGGCATGCCGGATTGGGGCAGATCATCACGCCCCCGCAGGCGGTGGGCAGCAGCGCGCAAGGCGTGGATTTGGCAGGGCAGAGCATGCGGCTGGAGGCGCTGCGTGGGCAATGGCTGCTGGTCAGCGTTGCAGAGGGGGCCTGTAGCGCAGACTGCGAAAAACGCTTGTTCATGCAACGCCAGTTGCATGCCATGTTGGCTGGCGAAACCAGGCGCGTCGACAAGGTATGGCTACTCAACGACCAGACGCCGGTAGCCGAGCCGCTGCGTGCGGCCTTGCGCGACGTCACGGTGTTACGTGTAGCGCCGCCAGCCTTGCAAAGCTGGCTGCCGGCACCGGCGGGCACGGCACAGACCGATTACCTCTACGTGGTTGATCCGCTGGGCAACACCGTGATGCGCTTCCCGGCGGTGATGGACGCAGCACAGGTGCGCCTGGCCTGGCGCGATCTGGCGCGTGTGCTGCGCGCAACGGCCTCATGGGACGGGCCAGGACGACCCGTACAACCATGAACGCGGTGCAAGCCTACAACCTGGACCCGATCCTGCCTTTGCTGCTCATCGCGGGTCTGCTGGCGACGCTGCCCCTGGTCTGGGTGTACCGGCGCCAGGGTGTTGTGGATCGGCGCGGGGCCTTGACGCTATGGTGTTTGTTCCTGACTTTTGATCTGGTGCTGCTGGGGGCGTTTACCCGTCTGAGCGACTCGGGGCTGGGATGCCCGGACTGGCCCGGTTGCTACGGAACCAGTTCCCCGGTAGCGGCCCATGGCGCCATCGCGCAGGCGCAAGCCGAGCTGCCGGATGGCCCGGTGACGCACCGCAAGGCCTGGATAGAAATGCTGCACCGCTATCTCGCAGGTGCCGTTGGTGCACTGCTGGTGGTGCTGACCGCCTGGGGCTGGCGTGACGCTGTGCGGGTCAAGGCTATGCCAACGGAGGGCGTGCGGTTTGGCGTGCCCTGGTGGCCCACATGGACCTTACTGTGGGTGCTGGTTCAGGGTGCTTTCGGCGCATGGACCGTCACCATGAAGTTGTGGCCCGCCATCGTGGTGTTGCACCTGCTGGGGGCCTATATGTTGCTGGTCTTGCTGATCATGCAGATCGTGGGTACCTGGGGGCAGCGCATCGTCGTTTCCGGGCGCGTGCGACCATTGCTTTGGTTGGCGTTGGTGTTGGTGGTGTTGCAAGCGGCCAGTGGTGCCTGGGTCAGTGCCAACTACGCCGTGCTGGTGTGCGATGGCTTTCCGCAATGCCAGGGGCGGTGGTGGCCTGCCATGGATTTCAAGCAGGGGTTTGGTGTGTGGCGACCATTGGGCATGGCAGCAGATGGTGCGGCATTGACCCTCCAGTCCCTGACGGCCATCCACATGGCACATCGTCTGCTGGCCTTGCTGTGCGTGGGCGTGCTGCTGATCCTGGTTGCGGTGTTGCGCGGCTTTCCAGGCTTGCGGCGGTATTTACTGGCCTTGTCGGGCCTGCTGGCGTTGCAGGTACTGACGGGGCTGGGCAACGTGCTGTTCAATTGGCCACTGGCGTCGGCCTTGCTGCACACCGGAGGTGCGGGTTGTCTGGTGGTGCTGGTGGTGGCCTTGCTGGTGCATACCGTTGGTGGCGTGCCTGAACGGGCTGGCAGGGGGATGCACCATGCATAAGCTGCGCCAGTTTCACGTATTGACCAAGCCCAGGGTCATACAGCTGATTGTCTTTTGTGCCTTGATTGGCATGGTACTGGCGGTGCCGGGTGTGCCGGCGTGGTGGCAAGTGCAGACCCTATTGTGGGCCTGTCTGGGCATTTATCTGGTTGCGGGTGCTGCCGCTGCCTTTAACTGCATGGTGGAAAAAGGGTTGGATGCGCGCATGAAACGCACGGCCTGGCGGCCCACGGCGGCAGGCGAGCTGGGTGATGCGCAGGCTTTGTGGTTTTCGGCCATCCTATGCGGTGCGGGAATGTGGGTGCTCCACCTGTTTGTCAATGCGCTGACCATGTGGCTGACTTTGGCAACTTTTGTCGGCTATGCGGTGGTGTACACCGTCGTGCTCAAGCCCTTGACGCCGCAAAACATTGTCATTGGCGGCGCATCGGGCGCCATGCCGCCGGTGCTGGGTTGGGCGGCCATGACGGGCCAGGTCGGCACCGAGGCCCTGATCCTGTTTCTGATCATTTTCCTGTGGACGCCGCCGCACTTCTGGGCCTTGGCGCTGTACCGTGTGGACGACTACCGCAAGTCCGGCTTGCCCATGCTGCCGGTGACACATGGACACGATTTCACCTGCGTGCAAATCTTTCTCTACACCCTGGCGTTGTTCGCATCGACCTTGCTGCCTTTTATCTATGGCATGAGCTCGTGGCTGTACCTGGCAACGGCCTTGTTGCTGGGGCTGCGTTTTTGCTGGTATGGCTGGCGCTTGATGCGCGCGTACAGCGACGGCTTTTCACGCGAGATGTTCCGCTTTTCGATAGTCTATCTCAGCGGACTTTTTGCGGCCCTGCTGCTGGACCACTACCTGTTTCAGGCACCCGGTTTGATGGTGATACGGTGATGGCGCAACGGTGAGTGTGCCAGTCTGGCGTGCCCCTACCGCACGCCGCCACGCGTAAAAGGAGGGTCAAGCGGCAAGATTTGCCAGCCACTGCGCCGCGCTTTCCACCGCAACCCGTCCCCTTTGCTCCGGTTGGCGCAGATGGCGTACCAGGAGCGTCGTTTTTGCGAGCGGGAAGCGTTCGGCAATCGCCGCGAGATAAGGCGGCAACGTCGCATCGCTGAATTTGCATTCGGTAAACAGGATCGGGTCGCCGTTTTCACATACGGCAAAATCGATTTCGCGGCCGTCTTTGTCGCGGACGTAGTGCAGGCTGATCGCGCGACCGGCCGAATCCTGCAGGAATTCGACATGGCGCAGCAGCATGGTGGCGCAGGCGTTTTCATAGCGCGCGCCGTCGTCGCCCTGGACCAGTCCCGTATCATAGAAATAGACCTTGGGCTCCTTCAGCAAGGCGCGCGCGATGTTGCGATGAAACGGACGAATCGTGAACACGATATGCAGCGACTCCAGAATATCCAGATAGCGAGCGGCCGTCGTCGGGGAAATTTGCAGATCGCGTGCCAATGAAGCCAGCGAGAGTGGCGAGCCGACCCGCGAGCGCAGCATGTCAACGAAATGGCGCATCGCGCGGACCTCGCCGATGCGGGAGAACTCCAGAATATCGTCCCGAATCAAGCCTTCAAAATACTGCTGGCGCCAGCGTGCAGCATCAAGCGGCTGCTCAGCCAGAAAAGGCTCCGGGAAGCCGCCTCGTTCCAGCACGCGGGTCAGAGCGGCTTCCGGGCTGACTGCTTCGACAGAAACCCATTCTTTGACGGTGACCGGATGTAAGCGCCATGAAAAATAACGACCAGCCAGGGATTCGCCCGACTGACGAAACGTGTCAAGCCGCGCACTCCTGGTAACCAGCAGGGTCTGCCCGTCCATGCGGCCATCAAAGACGCCTTTGAGCCAGGCTTTCCAGTCGGGCATCTTGTGCAGCTCGTCAAACACCAGCAGGCGTGCGACCGGCGACCAACTTTGTTTGAGAATCACCTGCCGATCACCGGCAACGTCCCAATTGAGTATCTGGGCATTCGGCCATTTCCGCGCCAGATCGCGTGCCAGCGTCGACTTGCCCGTCTGGCGCGGACCGGAGAGAAAAACCATCTTGCGGGCCAGATCGGCATTGATAAGAGACGTGAGTGTGCGTTCCATCCGACTATTTTACTGTTAACTGAAAAAAAGTCGCGACTTTTTTCCAGTTTGCTACGTTTTAGTCGGGCTCATCGGGTGAATCGCTCTGACGAATTCCAAGAGAAAATAAGCGAACCGTGGGTGATAATGCCAGCTGAAAGTATATCGTGTGCTCTAGTCAGCAACCTTACAGCAGCTCGCGCGCTACCTCGCCACTGGTGTCCAGCAGGTCGCGGTAGGCGTGCCAGCTGGCGTGCCCCAGTACCGGCATGACGACGACCAGACCCAGCATGGCTGGCAGCATACCCAGTACGGTCAATCCAGCCAGTGTCACAGCCCACAGCGCCATGGTGAGCGGGTTTTCCAGGACCACTTCCCAGCTGCGGTTGATGGCCTGGCGTATGCACACCTTGCGGTCGAGCATGTAGGGCATGGAGACCACGCTGGAGGCGAACACCGGCGCGGCCAGCATGGCGCCGAACACCACCCAGCTTTCAAACAGCCAGCCCTGCTTGGCCAGCAAGACATGCTGCACAAAGTCCATGGGGTTGTGTACCGCCTGACCGGATGCCAGACTCAACATGGACGCCGATGTCACCACCCAGCCCGTTCCCGCCAACATCAGCAACAGCCCGAAACGCACCATGCACCAGTAGCTACCGGGTTCGCTGATGCGCGCGCGCTGCCAGCCGGTCCAGACGGATAGCAACATGTGTACGTTCACGGGCGCGCCCAGTTCCCTGGAGCGGCTCATGGCATAAAACGAAGTCGCCACCAGCGGAGCTACGACCAGAAAACCGGAAAACGCCCCGGCCAGCAACAAAAATTGCTGGTGCGCGAACCACAACACGACGGCGCCGAATGCGGCTATAGCCAGACCGTGCCCCCAACTCAAGGGGCCGATGGCCACTGCATCGCGCCAACCGGCTTGCAGCCAGCTCAGAATCCTGGCGGGTTTGACTGTGCGAACCGACGCGGTGCGCGGGGGCGCCGATGGGGCATTCATGGCAGGGTTCACGGGACAAGGCCTCCTTGATAGCGGTGCTTGGTAGTATAGGAGATGTGGATTTGCCATTGCCCTCTTGTTACTATGTTTTCAGTAGCTGTCCCCGCTTGTCCCACGGGGTCTACAGGTTGATTTGATGCCTGATTTGAGGCCAAATCGAGGCTAAAAACGTGCCACGGAGGCTTTCGGGGAGCACTTGTCGTGCGGTTTTGGTGTTTTTAATATCACGGGTGATATGAAACTGGTGTGATTCAAACGGATGTCATGTTTCACCTCTGCAAAAGCTACACTGCGCCCCATGGCCAAAGAAAAGAATATCTACACCTGCAGCGCCTGCGGCGGCACCAGTTCCCGATGGCTGGGGAAATGCCCGCATTGCGATGCCTGGAATACCCTGATTGAGTCGCTTGCACCAAGCGAGGCACCCGCAAAGAACCGCTTTGCCGGATTGGCCAAAACCGCCGATGTGGTGATCCTGGCGGACATTGAAGCCAGCGATGTGGAGCGCAATCCGACGGGCAACGAGGAACTGGACCGGGTGCTGGGGGGCGGCATTGTCCAGGGCGGCGTGGTGCTCATCGGTGGTGACCCCGGCATCGGCAAGTCCACCTTGCTGTTGCAGGCGCTGGATGCGTTGCAGCGTGCGGGCCAGAAAACCCTGTACGTCACGGGGGAGGAAAGTGGCGCCCAGGTGGCCTTGCGCGCGCGCCGTCTGGGCCTGGAGCATTCGCAGGTCAGGGTGCAGGCCGAGATTCAACTGGAAAAAATCCTGGCAACGCTGCAAGTCCAGCAGCCCGATGTAGCGGTGATTGACTCGATTCAAACGGTGTATTCCGAGCAGCTTACCAGTGCGCCGGGCTCGGTGGCCCAGGTGCGCGAGTGCGCTGCACACCTCACACGCGCCGCCAAGGCCAGCGGCGTGGCCATCGTGCTGGTGGGCCATGTCACCAAGGACGGCAGCCTGGCCGGGCCGCGCGTGCTGGAACACATGGTGGACACGGTGCTGTACTTCGAGGGCGATACCCATAGCAGCTTCCGGCTGGTGCGCGCCATCAAGAACCGCTTTGGCGCGGTCAACGAAATTGGCGTGTTCGCCATGACGGAAAAAGGCTTGCGTGGTGTCTCCAACCCCAGCGCCATCTTTCTGAGCCAGCACGCCGAACCAGTTCCCGGCAGTTGCGTCATGGTCACGCTCGAAGGCACACGCCCGATGCTGGTCGAGATTCAGGCGCTGGTAGACAGTGGCGGCCCGTCGCCCCGGCGTCTGAGTGTCGGGCTGGATCGGGATCGCCTAGCCATGCTGCTGGCGGTATTGCACCGGCACGCCGGGGTGTCTTGCATGGACCAGGATGTGTTTGTTAATGCCGTGGGTGGCGTGCGCATCAGCGAACCTGCGGCCGATCTGGCGGTGTTATTGGCCGTTACGTCCTCGCTGCGTGGCAAGCCCTTGCCCAAGGGCTTCGTTGCCTTTGGCGAAGTGGGGTTGGCTGGCGAGGTGCGCCCGGCGCCGCGTGGCCAGGAGCGCTTGAAAGAGGCCGCCAAGCTGGGTTTTAGCCTGGCCATCGTTCCCAAAGCCAATGCGCCACGCAAGCCCATCGAGGGTATGACCATCCACGCGGTTGAACGTGTGGAGCAGGCGCTGGAGTTGGCGCGCGGTCTGGATTGATTACCTCCTTAACTCCGGCCCGAGTGGCGTTTGCAGCGCCTGCAATCCGGCGCGCAATGCCGCATAGGCTGATCGGGTGGCCTCGGGTTGGCCTTTGACGCCCAGTTCAATGTGGCGGCCGTATTGCGGGTGATCAACGCTGGGCAGGCTGAAGACCTTGACAGCGTGTGTGCGTTCAATGTCTTGCATGAGCGGCGTCAAGGTGGCTTCCATGGTGCCAAAGACAATCACGGACAACTCCAGCCAGGCGTCTGGTGCAAACAGGTGCGGGTAGTGGGTATCGAGCACCCACTCGACCATGGGCCAGGCCATGACCGGAAAGCCCGGCACAAAATGCACCGTTCCGCCGCCGTGCCCTGTGCAGCTAAAGCCGGGAATCTTGTTGAACGGGTTGGGAATGATGCGTGCGCCCACCGGCAGCACGCCCATGTTCAGGCGGTGCACATTGTCGGGTCTGTCGGGTTCATAGGGCAGACCGTGTTCACGCGCCACGTCCTGCATGCGCTCGCGAATCAAGGCGGCAGCCTGCGGGTGCAGCGCCAGTTCGCAGCCCAATGCCTGCGCTGCGCATTGGCGGGTATGGTCGTCCGGCGTTGCACCAATTCCGCCGAAGGAAAACACCACATCGCCCGAGGCAAAAGCGCGCTCCAGCGTGGCGGTGATGCGCTTGGGCACATCGCCAACAAAATCGGCATACGCCAGCTGTAAGCCGCGTGCCCCCAGCAGGGCAATGCTGCGCTCCAGATGTTTGTCGGCACGTTTGCCCGAGAGGATTTCGTCGCCGATGATGAGGACGCCAAAGGCGGTAGCGGTGGTAGTGGTGGTGTCGTGCATGGCCATGGGTGTAGTGCGTTGCGGTTAACATTCAACTTCCGGGCCGATTTTCGTGGAAACTCCACGGAGCTGGAAAATTTCAAAAAAAACCCCAAAAAACCCCAAAAATCCCCGCAAACCATGCAACAAGACATTTTGATTAATTGGTCCCCCCAGGAAGTGCGGGTTGTGATCATGGAGAACGCTGCCGTGCAGGAATTGCACGTCGAGCGGGCGCTGGAGCGTGGGCCGGTTGGCAATGTGTATCTGGGCCGGGTGGCGCGGGTATTGCCCGGCATGCAATCGGCTTTTATCGAGATCGGGCTGGCGCGCGCCGCTTTTCTGCACGTGGCCGATGTCTGGCACAGTCCGGTAGCCGGTGAAACACCCATGGCCGCCAAGACTGCTGCTGCCAGCATTCCCATCGAGAAACAGATTTTCGAGGGCCAATCCCTGATGGTGCAGGTCATCAAGGAGCCTATCGGCACCAAGGGCGCCAGATTGTCCACACAAATCAGCATTGCCGGGCGATTGCTGGTGTTTTTGCCGCAGGACGACCACATTGGCGTGTCGCAAAAGATACCCGGACACCAGCGCGATGAGCTGCGCGCGCGCTTGCAGCAGCTGGTCGCTCCGCAAGGCGGGGGCTTTATTCTGCGCACCAATGGCGAGGATGCGTCGGATGCCGAGCTGGCGGAAGATATTGCGTACCTGCGCAAGGCCTGGGCGCGTATCAAGGATGCTGCGGCCCAGTTGCCATCGCCGGCTCTGCTACACCAGGACTTGAGCCTGATGCAAAGGGTACTACGCGACATGGTGAGCGAATCGACGCAGACCATCCGGATTGATTCCCACGAGCAGTTTGATGCGCTCAAGGCCTTTGGTGCCGAATTCATGCCCATGGCGGTCGAAAAATTACAGCTTTACAAGGGTGAGCGGCCCATTTTTGACCTGTTTTCGATTGATGAGGAAATTGCCCGTGCCCTGGGGCGGCGCGTGGACCTCAAATCGGGCGGTTACCTGATTGTGGACCAGACCGAGGCATTGACCACGATTGATGTGAATACCGGCGGTTTTGTCGGTATTCGCAATTTTGACGACACCATTTTCAAAACCAATCTGGAAGCCGCCCAGGCCATCGCCCGCCAACTGCGTTTGCGTAATCTGGGGGGCATCATCATCGTGGACTTTATCGACATGGCGCGTGATGACCACCGTGATGCTGTGTTGGCCGAATTCAAAAAACAATTGGCGCGCGACCGGGTGAAAACCACCGCCGGTGGTTTTTCGCATCTGGGCCTGGTCGAGATGACGCGCAAGCGCACCCGTGAATCGCTGGCACACATATTGTGCGAACCTTGCGCGGTGTGCCAGGGCCGGGGCATGGTGAAAACGGCGCGCAGCGTGGCCTACGACATTTTTCGGGAAATACTGCGCGAAGCCCGGCAATTCAACCCACGTGAATTTCGCGTGGTGGCTTCGCCCAAGGTCATTGAATTATTCCTGGACGAAGAAAGCCAGCATCTGGCCGGTCTGAGCGAATTCATCGGTAAGCCGGTTTCCCTGCAAAGCGAAACGGCCATGGGGCAGGAGCAGTACGATATTGTGCTGCTGTAGCAAGAATGTGATTCCAGGTAAGGAGATATGCATGCCAACTGCCACGATAACAAGCAAAGGGCAAGTCACAATTCCACTTGCATTGCGGACTGCCTTGGGGTTGCATGCAGGAGTTAAGCTGGATTTTGTACGCGATAAAGACGGGTTCAAGGTGGTGCCGTTACGTGGCGCAGCGCCAACGCTTAGAGGACGATTTGCTGGCAGGGTGTCCAAACCCGTCAGCATTGCAGCCATGGATGAGGCAATAGCTTCTGAGGCAGCGTTGCGCTTTCGTTCTATTAGTTCGGATGGTTCGGATGGTTCGGATTAGCCGTGGTCGGACTTGATACCAATGTGCTGGTGCGTTATCTGACGCAGGACGATGTAAAACAGGCTGCCATTGCTACCCGATATATTGAACAGGATTTGAGTGCGACACAGCCTGGTTTCATCAGTCTGGTGGTTTTGGTCGAAGTCTGTTGGGTACTCAAGCGACTGTATGCTGCCACTGACGACGAATTGGCGAGTACCGTCGAAGATTTTCTGAATGCTGAACAGTTTCAAGTGGAGCGGCACGAACTTGTAAAAGCAGTAACGCAAGTCTTGCAGTCACGAAAGGGCAGCAAATCTGGATTCGCGGATTTGTTGATCGTCGAGATTGCACGAGCGCAGGGCTGCACACAGACAGTCAGTTTTGACAAGGGCGCGGTAAGGTTGGCCGGAATGACTTTGTTAGCCTAGCAGTTAATAGGCTAAATATATTGGAAAAATTGAGAATGTTGGAATCAGATTGGACTAAACCAGGTGGCACATTAAGTCACAAGAATGCTTGTAAGGAATTTAACCTTACTGAAGATGAAGTATTTGCTGCTATGAAAAGTGGCAAATTGCAGTGCCGACAGCAGTGGGCTCATGGCAATCCTTACTTTAAGCTCTTTCGAACCGAAGTTGAGGCATTGGCTTTGGCACTGCGTGGGGCCGAAGGTCTGAAAGAGCAGGAGATGGCGCATAAATTGAAAACTGTGAACACAGAAATCAATAGCCTCAAGAGAAAACTAATAACCTTGGAAAAGCAGAGAATGGAATTGATTCGGGCGCAGGAAAAGGGTTAGCGCCTCTTGAGTGATAAATGAATCCAGCGTTCATCCCGTTAAAAGGCAAAGTGATAGTGTTATGTCTGCCGAGTTTGAATATATTGCAGTTGATTTGGACAATGATCAGAAGAAGTTGATTCTGAAATTGGCTTCTCTTTGGGTTCGGGATGAGGTGACGCAAGCCGATTTGAACAACAACAGGAAAAAGTGGATCAGGTTCAGAAAATACGCTCTTTCCGAAGTCGCAGGCGAGTTGGCTTACTATTTAAACCGTAGCAAAAATGCCTATCAATCGGCTTATCTTGATGAACTCATTGAGCATCTTGAGGCGTATCTTTAGACTTATCCCTGCCACACCACCGTGCATACCCCATTCCTGGTCAACAGCGCCGCACCGATCCCGATCCTGACCTACCACCAGATCGCTGCTACGCCCCCTAAAGAGGCGGCATTTCGCAGCCTGAGCGTGACACCGGAAGGGTTTGCGCGGCAGATGGCGTTTTTGCATGCGCTGGGCTACCAGGGCCTGAGCATGGGCGCCTTGCTGCCCTATCTGAAAGGTGAGCGCCAGGGCCGGGTGTTTGGCATCACCTTTGACGATGGTTACCTCAATAACCTGGAAAATGCCTTGCCGACTTTGCTGCGTTTCGGGTTTTCTTCGACCTGTTACGTGGTGAGCGCCTTGCTCGGGCAGAGCAACCTCTGGGACCAGGCCAATGGCATACCGCCTGCGCAACTCATGGATGCCAGCCATTTACGGCAATGGATGGCTGCCGGGCAGGAGGTGGGCGCGCACACCCGCTACCACGTGCGCCTGACCGATCTGGATGCCGCCAGTTGCGAGCAGGAGATTCTTGGCTGCAAGCAGGAGCTGGAACAATGCACGGGAGTGCCGGTTGCGCACTTTTGCTACCCCTACGGCGCCTTCACCCCGGATCACAGTGCCATGGTCGGCCAAGCGGGCTACCAGAGCGCCACGACGACCTGGCGCGGGCGTTGCCGCTCGGGCGATGGTTTGCTGGAATTGCCGCGCGTTCCGGTGCTCAGAACGACCTCGCGTGCCCTGCTGTGGTGGAAGCTGACCAGTGGCTACGAAGACCGTCGGCGCCCATGAATATGCCCGTAAACCTGCCCGCAAACCTGCCCGTAAACACGCCCGTAAACACGCCCGCATCCGCTGCGCCGCAGCGCCGCCTGAAAATTGCTGTTTTGAACCGGATATTTCGTCCCAGCGGCGGCGGAGCCGAGCGCTATTCGATAGCACTGGTCGAACAATTGGCGCAGCGCCATGAATTGCATGTGTTTGCCCAGCATATCGAACATGCCTGGCCGGGTGTGCACTACCACCGTATACCCGCACCGTTGCAGCGGCCACGCTGGATCAACCAGTTGTGGTTTGCCACAGCGACCTGGTGGGCCACGCGTCGTGGTTTTGACGTGGTGCATTCGCACGAAAACACCTGGCACGGGCAGGTGCAGACGGTGCATGTGCTGCCGATCAAGCACAACCTGCTGCACGCGCGCCAAGGCTGGAGGCGGGCGCTGCGCTGGTTGAAAATCGCCACCAGTGTGCGTTTGCTGGTCTATCTGGCGCTGGAGTGGGCGCGTTATGCGCCGCGCGCCGGGCGTGTCATCGTGCCGACTTCGGCCAGTCTGCACACCATCATGGCGCAAACCTACCCGCACACCCAGGCCGCAATGCAGATCGTGACACCGGGCGTCGATGCGCTGCATGTTGCACCCAGCGCGGCAGAAAAAGCCAGCGCACGTGCGCAGTTGGGACTGCCAGCGCAGGGTTCCTGTATCTTGTTCGTCGCCAATGATTACCGCAAAAAGGGTTTGGAAACTTTGCTGCAGGCCTTGCTGCTGCTGCCGCCGCAGTGTTATCTGGCAGTAGTGGGCAATGCGGCGCAAATTGCCGGGTTTCAGGACGAAGTTGCCAAACTGGGGTTGTCCGGGCGCATTTTCTTTCTGGGCGCACTCGATGCGGTGCATGTAGCCTACCGCGCCGCCGACTGCCTGGCGCACCCGACGCTGGAAGACACTTTCGCCATGGTGGTGCTGGAAGCCCTGGCCCACGGATTGCCCGTGGTTGTCAGTGCCGCCAGATACTGCGGCATTGCCGCCTTGCTGACGCACGAGCTTGACGCCTTGATCCTTGAAAACCCACGCGACGTCACGGCCCTGGCGCAAGCGCTGCAGCGGCTGTTGTTTGATACCACCCTGCAGTCCACGCTCAGGCAAAGGGGAGGGCACTTTGCTAAAGGGTATCTATGGCCGGAAGTGGCGCGCAAACAGGAGTTGATCTACCTGTCGGTGGCACAGGCGCAGTAGCGTGCTCCTATGTTTATAGCTGTCCCCGCTTGTCCCATGGGCGGTACAGCCATATTCGTTCCTTATTTTGGCCCAATTTACCCCCACAAAACGCCTCCCGCTGCGCCGGGCGGTTGGGGTGGACGGGGTATTTTTGGGGCTAATCGGCTTGAAAGCCTTATGGAACGTGCGGGGACAGCTATCGAAATTGGAGTCTTTTTGCTTGGTCCCTGGCGTGATGGTCAGGCCAGCAACGGAAGAATATGCTCTATTTCCTCGGCGCGTTGACGCATCACTTCTTCTGTGTCGTAGCTGGCCTGAAGCGCCAGCCAAAACCCCGGCGTGGTACCCAGTGCGCGGGACAGTCGTAGCGCCGTGTCGGCCGTGATACTGCGTTTTCCGGCGCATATTTCGCTGATTCGCATAGCCGGAACTGCAATGACCTTGGAGAGCCGGTATTGACTTACACCCATCGGACGCAGAAATTCCTCAAGTAGCACTTCGCCGGGATGAATATTTGGGAGTCGGTCCATTTTCAATACCTTTTTAGTGGTGGTTCAAAACACACCTGGGTTTGAATTACGTCGGTTCCTGTGTTATTTTGCTCTATTTCTTATAGCTTAAACCGCACGTTCCATAAAGGTTGTAGCTGTATTTTCTATATTCATCATCTTCGTTCTAGTGTGATGGCAGCGCTACAATGTAGCCGTTTATGAAGGGGTGCTCCATGCTGACCGTCGAAGTTCGTTCCCGGGTTGAACCAGAGCTCAAGCGTGAGGCTGCCGCAGTACTCAAAGCTGCGGGTTTGGACGTGAGTACGGCTATCCGTTTGTTTCTGCGCGGCGTCGTGGAGAAGGGCGGCCTACCCATGGATTTGCCGCGCCCAAACCCCACCACCTTGGCCGCTATCAAGGCTGCAAAGTCTGGCAAAGTGACAAACGTCACCCTTGACGATCTCTGAGCCTGTCAGAACCGGGACGCTCAAGCTCATCAGGACGGGAACGCACAGCGAGCTGTTCTAGGGCCTGCGCATCTGCCAAGTTGCTCGAAACCGAGTACTCTTATTTTGATAGCCGTTCCCGCAGGTTCCATGCGGTCTATAGGCTGATTTCTTTATTTATGGTAGATTGCGGCATCGACTATCGCTAGCGAGGAGCCAACTTATGACCGGAGCACTGCAACTGAAAAAAGTCCCCGCCCACATCAAAGCATTGATTGACCGTGAGGCTGGCCTGCACCGGCGTTCGATCAATCAGGAAGTCATTGTTTTGCTGGAAGAAGCCTTGTTGGCCAGAGCTAGACTCCAGACACAAATCCAGGAAGATGTGGAAGACATCCTGAAGCGCTACGCGGCGCTACCCACACGCGATGCGCGTCCGGTTTCCGACATCATTGAATACGATGAGATTGGTTTGCCCAAATGAAGCAGCCTATGAATTTGCATGAAGCAGTGGTCGATTCATCGGCCATCCAGGTGAGCCATGACGCTCGCTGGTCAGGGAATTTGCTCTGCTTTTTGCGGTGTTTTTCAGGTATTGAATCGGCATATGGCGCTTGCTGGACGTGCGGGGGAATCTATCGAAATGGGAGTCTTTCTGCTTTGTTCCAGGCAAGGCAAGGGCACGCACGGAACTCCAAAGAGCAAAAACAGCCAGACACTGATAACTCCGGTCGCAGGTGGAAACAGGCATATTGCGTCGTGTCCATGCCAGCGAAGCGGGTAGGGAGACGCGGGCGAGTTCCCCTATATTGAGTTGGGTTTCCCTATGTTGCGTACGGTGGGAAAAGGCTTCGTCGTTGTCCTGCACTTCATGTCATAAACTCAATAAACGGGGACAATCTTGGGAAAATATTCTGATTTGCTGCTCCGTGTCCTTGTCGGGCAGTCGGATGCCAATATTCCATTCACCGAAATCAGGCACTTACTCATAGGATTGGGTTTCCATGAGCGCATTAAAGGTGACCACCATATTTTCACGAAAGCCGGAGTAGAGGAAATTATCAACTTGCAGCCACTCGGATCAAAAGCAAAGTCTTATCAAGTCAAGCAGGTTCGGAATACTATCGTTAGGTATAAGCTCGGAGATGAAGATGTTTAGCAAATATGAAATTATTATTTATTGGAGTGCGGACGATAACGCTTTTATTGCCGAAGTACCTGAATTACCGGGATGTATGGCAGATGGAAAAAGCTATCAGGAAGCCCTCACTAATGCTGAGGTGATTATCGGGGAATGGCTAGAGACAGCAAGAGATTTGGGCCGTCAAATCCCTGTTCCTCGTGGTCGGTTGATGTATGCCTAACCCGTTCCAGCGCACCCGAACCGGGACGCTCAAGCGCATCAGGACGGGAACGCAAAGCGAATTGTTCTAGGGTGCTCTCATCTTGATAGCTTTACCCGCATATTCCATGGGCGTTATCGGCTGATTTTGCCTACAAAAACTACGCCACAGCCACCAAACTTTGCTCTGCTTTTTGCGGTGTTTTCCAGGTATTGAATCGGCATATAGCGCTTGCTGGACGTGCGAGGACAGCTCTTGTTTCAATAGCGGATTCTGAAATTTAGCCGCGTCTCATAAGCGGCGCAGTGCATTGCGCCTGACTTCTACAATCCAGCCCGCACGCATCCATTCGCATCCATTACGCATCCATTCAACCAGGGCGCGTAAACTGTGCGCAAGCAGCTGCTTTTTCAGGATTAAACATATTTTGGCGACTCTCGACCCCCAAAGCGCAAGCCCACCCGCAAGCCCTTCCGCAACCCCATCCGTACTGGCCGCGTTCCCTATCGTCGGTATTGGTGCCTCGGCTGGCGGCCTGGCGGCGTTTGCTGCCTTTTTCTCGGGCATGCCCGCTGCAGCCGACCCCGGCATGGCCTTTGTGCTGGTGCAGCACCTGGCACCTGACCATGAGAGCTTGCTGGCCGAGTTGATCCAGCGCACCACCCGCATGAAAGTGGTGGAAGTGCAAGACGGCATGGTGGTGCAGATCAACTGCGTCTACATCATTCCGCCCAACCGCGACATGGCGTTGATGCATGGTGCCCTGCATTTGCTGGAACCCGTCGCCGCCCGCGGCCACCGCCTGCCGATTGACTACCTGTTTTGCTCGCTGGCGCAAGACCAGCATGAGCGCGCCATTGGCATTGTGTTGTCGGGCAGCGGCGGCGACGGCACGCTGGGCGTGCGCGCCATCAAGGACGGTGGCGGCATGGTCATGGCCCAGAACCCCGCTTCGTGTGAGTTTGATTCCATGCCACACAGCGCGCTGGCCACGGGTTTTGTCGACTACGAGCTGCCGCCGGCCGAGATGCCCGCCCAGTTGATTGCCTACACCAGCCACGCCTTTGGCCGACCACCCCGCACTGCAGCGGCAGTGCTGCCGCAGTCGGAGAACCTGCTGAAGAAAATTTTTGTGCTGTTGCGCACCCAGACCGGGCACGACTTTTCGCAGTACAAACCCACTACCATTTACCGCCGCATCGAACGGCGCATGGCCGTACACCAAGTGGAAACGCTGGATGCCTACGTGCAGTACCTGCAGCAAACGGCTTCCGAGGTGGAAGCCCTGTTTCGCGACATTCTGATTGGCGTCACCAGTTTCTTCCGTGACCCGGAAGCCTTTGCGGCACTGGAGTCGCTGCTCATTCCCAAACTGTTCGAGGGCAAGCCTGCAGGCTCGGTGGTGCGGGTCTGGAGCACGGGCTGCTCCACCGGGGAGGAGGCCTATTCCATCGCCATCCTGCTGCAAGAGCGGCTGGAGGCGCTCAAGCAAAACTACCGGGTGCAGGTGTTTGCCACCGATATCGACAGCCGCGCCATTGCCACCGCGCGCGCCGGACGCTACTCCGCCAGCATTGTGCAAAACATCACGCCCGAGCGTTTGTCGCGCTTCTTTACCCTTGAGTCCGATGGCAGCGCCTACCGCGTGCACAAGGGCATTCGTGACTTGCTGGTGTTTTCTGAGCAGGACCTGATCAAAGACCCGCCTTTTTCCAAACTCGACCTCATCAGTTGCCGCAACCTGATGATCTACCTGGATGCGGAGCTACAAAAGAAATTGATCGCGTTGTTTCACTACGCGCTGAACCCCGCTGGCGTGTTGTTTCTGGGCACGTCGGAGACGGTGGGGGAGTTTTCGGACCTGTTCGCAACGCTGGAGCGCAAGGCCAAGCTCTACCAGCGCAAAGAAGACTTTCAGGGCGCACAGCGTGCCGCCCTGGGCCGCTTCCTGTCGCCCACAAAACCCAAAGACGCAGGCTCCCCCGCGCCGGGGCCGGGAGGCTTGCCCCCCACCGTCAAATTCTCCTTGCGGGAACTGACGGAACAAACCCTGTTGCAAGAGGTTGACAAGGTGGCAGTCCTGGTCAACGCCCACGGCGAGGTGCTTTTTTTGCATGGCCGATCCGGTATGTACCTGGAGCCGGCCCCTGGCGAAGCGGGCATCAGCAACATTCTGAAAATGGCGCGCGACGGTCTGCGCGGCAGTCTGACGACGGCACTGCACAAGGTTGCCAGTTCCAGGGAGCGCGTCAGTGTGACGGGCTTGCGGGTCAAAACCAACGGGCATTTCACCATCGTCAACCTGACGGTTTGCCCGGTAGCACAAGGTCCGGCAGCGGCCCTGGAGTCCCCGCTGTACCTGGTGATACTGGACCAGGCACCGCCCGGCCCTGCCCAAGCCGCCCAGGCCGCGCCGGAGGACAAGCCCGGCCACAGCCCCGTTGCCCACCCCGATGCCATCAACGTGCAGATCGCCGAACTCAATGAAGAGTTGCAGGCCAAGGAAGCGTATTTACACGCCGCCAACGAAGAGCTGGAAACCGCCAACGAAGAACTGAAATCGTCCAATGAAGAGCTGCAGTCGGTCAATGAAGAGCTGCAGTCCAGCAACGAAGAGCTGGAAACGTCCAAGGAAGAGTTGCAGTCGATCAACGAGGAACTCACCACCGTCAACACCGAATTGCAAACCAAGGTGGGTGACTTGTCGCGCGCCAACAATGACATGAACAACCTGCTGGCAGGCACCGGCATTGGCACGATTTTTGTGGACCACAGCCTGCGCATTCTGCGCTTTACGCCAGCCGCCACCGTGATCGTCAACCTGATTTTGAGCGATGTGGGGCGCCCGGTGGGCCATATTGTGTCCAACCTGGTGGGCTATGACCGCCTGGTGGCCGATGCCCAGGCCGTGCTCAACACCCTGATCCCCAAGGAGGTGGACGTACAGACCACCGAGGGCCGTTTTTTCACGATGCGCATCCTGCCCTACCGCACGCTGGACAACGTGATTGAAGGAGCCGTGATTACCTTCATTGAAATCACCGAGATCGTGCGCATCCGCGAGGATTTGCGCAAGGCCAACGCGTTGCTGCGTCTGGCCGTGGTGGTGCGGGATGCCACCGACGCCATCACCGTGCAAGACCTGGACGGCCGCATCATCGCCTGGAATCCGGGTGCCGAGCGCCTGTATGGCTGGACCGAAGCCCAGGCCCTGGCCATGAATGTGCGCGACCGCATCCCCATGGACCTGCAAGCCAGCGCGCTGGCCAGGGTGCGCGTGTTGAGCCAGGCCCAAACCCTGGAGCCCTACCAGACCCAAAGGCTGGCCAAGAGCGGTGCGGTGCTGGATGTATCCCTCACGTCCACGGCATTGGTCAATGAAGTCGGTCAGATGTATGCCATTGCCACCACCGAACGCGCCAAAGACCCCGGTGTGACCGTTTCAGCGCCAGTCACCGGGAGTGCCAGCCCATGAGCACCTTTGGTGAGTGGTCGCTGGAGACACTGCGTGGGCGTGCCGAAGCACGGGCAAAAGCCTCGGCGGACCCCGCCTTGGCCGACACCAAGAACCTTTCGCTGGAGACTCTGCGCACGTTGGTGCATGAATTGCAGGTGCACCAGATTGAGCTGGAAATGCAAAACGACGAGCTGCGCACAACCCAGGCAAAGCTCGATGCGGCGCGCAGCCGGTACTTTGATTTGTATGACCTGGCGCCGGTAGGCTACTGCACGGTCAATGCGCAAGGACTGATTCTGGAGACCAACTTCACAGCGGCTACCCTGATGGATACGGTGCGCAGCAATCTGGTCAACCAGCCGGTGAGTCGTTTTATTGTGAAGGCGGACCAGGACAGCTACTACCGCTGCCGCAAGGTCCTGTTTGACGGCGGCTCGCCCCAGGAGTGTGAGCTGCAGATGGTCAAACGCAGTGGCGGGCAGTTTTGGGTGCATCTGCGCATGAGCGTCGTAGAAGACGCCACGGGAGCCACCGTGCAGCGCATCGTGATCAATGACATTTCCGAGCGTAAGCGCCTGGACGATATGCTGAAGACCCAAAACCAGGAGTTGCAAGTGGCACGGGCGTTGGCTGACAAGGCCAGCCAGGCCAAATCGGATTTTTTGTCGAATATGACACACGAGTTGCGCTCCCCGCTGAACGCCATCTTGGGTTTTGCCCAGTTGATGGAAATGGGTTCGCCGCCACCCTCGCCGTCACAACAATCCAGCATCCGTCAAATTCTGCGCGCGGGCTGGTATTTGCTGGACCTGGTGGGTGAAATTCTGGATTTCACAGCGATTGAGGCGGGCACCTTGGCGCTGTCACTGCATCCCATGCCACTGGACGAGGTGCTGCTGGATTGCCAGGCCATGATGGAGCCGCAGGCGCAAAAAAGAAATATTTCCATGCACTTTTCGCCCTTGGCGCAGCCGCTGTGGGTGCTGGCCGACCAGATGCGACTCAAGCAGGTGATCGTCAACCTGCTGTCCAACGCCATCAAGTACAACCGCATAGGGGGCAGCCTGGACGTGGGCTTGAGTCGGCAGGCCGACAAGCGCTTGCGCATCAGCGTGCGTGACACCGGCGAGGGTTTGAGCGCTGACAAACTTGCCCAGTTGTTTCAACCCTTTAATCGCCTGGGACGAGAATCGGCGACCGAAGAAGGCACCGGTATTGGCCTGGCCGTGAGCAAACGCCTGGTGGAGCTGATGGGCGGCAGCATTGGCGCAGACAGCACCGTGGGCACAGGCTCGGTGTTTTGGATCGACCTTGATCTGGTGGAGCCGCCTTGAGCCTCGAGAGCTTCGTAGGAGCGGGCCATGCCCGCGAACCTGCTACAGGGGAAATATCACTTTTAATAGCTGCCCCCGCACGTTCCATGCGCTATACAGGCCGATTTGGTCAATAAGGCTAATTAATTACAGAATATAGAACAAAGGTCAGACCCCTTTGTTCAGACCTCTTTGTTATGTGATAGTAAAAAAGTGAAGTAACGCTATGAAACTTAAAGTAATCATTCATGAAGCTGAAGAAGGTGGTTATTGGGCTGAGGTTCCGGCAGTATTGGGCTGTGCTACCCAAGGGAATACTTTTGAAGAACTGATTTCTAATTTATATGAGGCTGTTGAAGCTTGCCTATCGGTTGATTTGGAACAAATCGAAATCTCCGGAAAAGACAGAGTACTGGAGCTTGCGGTTTGAAATCTATTTCGGGAAAGACTTTTGCGAAGCTGCTTGAGAGTCGAGGCTGGAAATTGGTTCGAGTTAATGGTAGTCATCATGTGTACGTCAATCACCCCGGCCTAAAGGCCGGAGCTTGGAGTCAAAAGACTTTCGAGCCAGGTTGAAACAGGGAAAGCGGTACCCAATCCGCTACGTTAGTAACAGGTCGTCAAGACGCACCAGCAGATGCTTCCTCAGTCTGCTGCTCTGCAAGGCTTGGATCATGCAGACCAAAGGTAAAGGGTCGAAGGTCTTTGTCGCTACCAGAAATGGTAGGAGCCGGTTACTGACATTCCCGAGGGGAGATTGGTCGCAAGGCCAGCGTAACAAGGTCCGTAAGGGCAAAAGGATTTGAAATGGCAGTATTTGTTTTGGACAGGAGTGGCAGACCATTGATGCCGTGCGGTGAGAAACGAGCCAGATTGCTACTGGAACGCGGACGGGCGCGAGTCCACAAGGTCATTCCGCTCACCATCCGCGTCGTTGACCGCAAGGTCGAGGACAGCGATTTCCAGGTGTTGCGCATCAAGCTCGACCCCGGCAGCAAGACCACAGGCATTGCGCTGGTGCGTGAGACAAAGGACAAAGGCGTAGCGGTGGTTAACCTGCTGGAGTTATCTCACCGTGGCAAGCAGATAAGCGAAGCGCTCACCTCAAGGCGGGCGCACCGCAGGCTACGGCGTGGCAAACTGCGTTACCGTACACCTCGCTTCCTGAACCGTGGCAATAAGAAAAAAGGCAGGCTACCGCCGAGCCTGCAACACCGGGTAGATACCTGTACGGCCTGGGTGCGCCGCCTGGAGCGCTTAGCACCAATATCGGCCATCAGCATGGAGCTGGTGCGCTTTGACATGCAGGCGCTGGAGAACCCGGAAATCGAAGGCGCACAGTACCAGCAAGGCACGCTGGCAGGTTACGAAGTGCGTGAATATCTGCTGGAGAAATGGGGCCGTGTTTGCGCCTACTGTGGCGCCAAGGACATTCCGTTGCAAATCGAGCACATTCACCCAAAGTCAAAGTGTGGCTCAGATCGCATCAGCAACCTCACCCTGGCTTGCCAATGCTGCAACCAGAAAAAAGGAGTGTTGCCTGCTGAATTGTTTCTGACCAAGAAACCAGACGTACTCAAGCGCATCCTGGCCCAAGCCAAACGGCCACTCAAGGATGCCGCAGCGGTCAATGCCACCCGCTGGGCCTTGGTCAACGCACTGAAAACTACCGAATTGGCAGTTGAAACCGCATCGGGCGGCAGAACCAAGTTCAACCGCAGTCAGTTCGGCATACCCAAAACCCATGCACTCGATGCCGCTTGCGTTGGAGACATCGGAGGCATCACTGATTGGCAAAAGCCAACGCTGGCGATCAAGTCTATGGGACGCGGAAGTTATCAGCGCACGCGGCTGGACAAGTATGGCTGCGTGCGCGGCTATCTGACTCGCTCAAAAAGTATTCAAGGCTTTCAGACCGGCGACATGGTGAAAGCCGAAGTAACCAAAGGCAAGAAGGCCGGTACTTACACCGGACGGGTTGCGGTTCGGGCAACGGGCAGCTTCAACATACAGACCAGCAACGGTTTGGTTCAGGGCGTATCGCATCGTTATTGCACCGTAGTGCAGCGTGGGGATGGATACGGTTATTCACTGGTGGCAAAAACGGACGTGACAGGTACGCCACCGCAGCATAGGGATTTCGCCCCCGCGCTCTACCTCCCCGCCCTGAAGGGCGGGGTTTCACGCGCAATCTGATGAAAGTTGCGGGTATTTCGGAAGGTGAACTTTAAAGCCATCATGTGGCAAGACCCTATTGTTTCAGAGCCCTGATGGCGCAGCACCCATCCCGAGCGTGTCGTGTCTTTTCCGCCGCGCAAGCCAGCGGATGAGTCGTTTGGGTGCTCATGTTTTTTGCTCTTATCTTAATAGCTGTCCCCGCACGTCCCATAAGCGCTACAGGCTGATTTGGCCTATAAAAACCGTGCCACGGCAGCCCTGCGTCCGCTTGTATCGGGCATTGCGCTGCACGCACCCCTACCTGCTGCGCTTTTTGCGGCGTTTTTCAGGTGTGAAATTGGCATGCAGCGCTTGCTGGACGTGCGGGAGTAGCTCTTTATTCAATAGCGAAATAGCGAAATGTTGAAGTGGCGAATCAGTCCTTGCGGAAATCCTCATGGCAAGCCTTGCACGCGCTTCCTGCCGGGCCGAAGGCGGCCTTGATGTTGTCCAGGTTGCCTGTTTTTGCGGCGGCGCTGAGTTTGGTCAGTTCGGTTTGCATTTTTTCGGCATGGCTGTTGAATTTGGCCTTGTCGGTCCAGATTTCGGCCTTGGCCTTGGTGTCGCCTTGTCCGGTGCCTTCGCCAAAAGCCACCCATGGCAGCTTGGACATATATTCCGCCACCGCAGCGCTTTCGGCAGCCACCTTGGCATCAAATGGCGCCTTGCCCTGGGCCATGGCGCCCACACGGCTGAAATTCTGCTGCATCACAAAGAGCGCATTCTTGCGGTACTTGATGGCGTCTTCGGGTTTGGCAAATTGTGCATGGGCCGGTGTCGTCAGTACGATGGTGGCGCAGGCAGCAACGCAGGCAGCGACAGATTTCATGGATTGAATGGACTGGATAAATTTCATAATGACAAGTTAAGAGGAAAGAGTTCTACATAACGCGGCGGACTTTGCCCGAAACGCGCGCCGAGTATGGCAAATTTTCACGAAATGTGCAGGCTCGGGTACGATTCGCCGTTCGATAGGCGAAAGGCGGAAAGGTTTCACATGTACAAGGTAAGAATCTGGGATTTGCCAACCAGGCTGTTTCACTGGCTATTGGTGGCTCTGGTGTGTGGTCTGGTCATCAGCGCACAAGTGGGTGGCGATGCCATGCAGTGGCATTTCTACATGGGTTTTGCGGTACTGAGCCTGTTGTTGTTCCGGCTGGTCTGGGGGTTCGTCGGTGGCCAGTGGTCGCGCTTTGGCGCATTTGTGGTTTCCCCCTGGCAAGCCTGGCTGTATGCACGCGGCAAAAACCCGCACGCCCCCACGCCCGGCCACAATCCGCTGGGGGGCTATTCGGTGCTCGCCATGCTGGCGGTTTTGTTGGCGCAAGTCGCCAGCGGCCTTTGCAGTGACGATGAAATCGCTGCTGCCGGCCCTTTGGTTGCGCACGTGCCGGGTGCTGTGGTGCAGCTGGCTACCTGGTACCACGCCAAAGTGGGAAAGCTGGTACTGATTGCCTTGGTGGCCTTGCACCTTGCCGCCATCCTGTACCACCGCCTGCGGCACAAGGACAACCTGGTCGCGCCTATGCTGCATGGTGACAAGAGCTTGCCGCTGCCTACCGTACCGCCATCGCGTGATGATGCCAAGACACGTGTGCTGGCTTTGTTCATCTGGGCTTGCTGGGCCGCTGGCATTGCATTCATCGTCTTAAAACTGTCCTGAAGGCTAGTTCAATGGAAAGCCTGCACGAAAAAGTCCGGCACGCAGCCGCCTGGCTCTGGCTGGCCCTGGGGTTTGTGTGGATGCCGATTGCAGGCCTGGCCAACCTGCTGTTGGGCACGCTGGACTGGCAGGCACCCGGTTGGTTGCAGTGGTTGCGCGAGCGGATGGCGCCGCTTTGGAGCTGGGTGTACGACCACGCGGCCTGGGCCGCGCTGGCATTGGTGCTGGCCTTGGCCGGTATCTGGGGGGCTACGCATCCTCCGCAGGGCGGCTGGAAGAATTGGTGGAACTGGCAGACCTTCAGCGGGGCGAAGCCAGATGTTGCCACCGTTGTCTCGCCGATCAAGGTCACGCACATCAACGTATCCGGCCCTGAGCGCACGCCTTACGAGGGCGACGCCAAGCCGCGCCCGGTGGTGCTGAATTTCTCCACTTCCGCAGCGCCTTTGGCGCGGGTGGGCAAGGAGGCGCTGGATGTGAGTTTGTCGCCCGCGCTGGCAGGCAAATGGACGTGGGTAGCCGTCAACCGGCTGGAGTTTTTGCCGGACCAGGATTGGCCGATCGGTGAGACCTACACCGTAACATTAGGTGCCAAAGCGCTGGCGCCGCAGGTGTCGGTGGACAATAGAACCCTCACGTTCCAATCGCCTGCCTTCGCACTGAGCTTCAAAGAGGCCATCTTCTACCAGGACCCGGTGCAGGTGAACTTGCGCAAAGCGGTGTTTGACATAGGGTTTTCGCACCCGGTCAACCCCGAAAGCTTTGAAAAGCGCTTGCGTCTGGAGGCCGACGGCGCGGCTTCTGGCGTGTTTGCCCATTCGGCGGATGGGCTGAAATTTACCGTGACTTATGACAAGCTGCGCTTGAGTGCCTCGGTGCATTCCGAGCCGCTGCCGATTCCGCAGGTTTCCGCCAGCATGGTGTTGAAAATCGCCGCTGGTGTAGCGGCACAGCGCGGCGGCAATGCCACCGGGCAGGAAATGGCCAAGGCGGTGGCGATTCCGGGACTCTTCAGCCTGGACGTGGCCGAACTCACGCAAGTGATCGTCACCGCCGACAGCGGTGAGCCGGAAAATGTGCTGCAAATCACCACCGGCATGGCTGTGCATGAAAAGGAAATCGCACGCGCCACCAGCGCATGGTTGTTGCCAGTGAAGAATCCCGCAAATGACGACGGCAACGAAGCCTACGCCTGGAGCGACCCCGAGGAAGTGACCGAGGCGGTGCTGAAGCAGGCCAAGAAAGTGGCATTGACACCCCGGCCCGTGGAGCGCGAGGTGAACGAAACCCATGCCTTCCAGTTTGCCACCGAGCCGGGCCGTTATCTCCTGGTGCGCATTCAAAAAGGCTTGAAGTCGGCGGGTGGCTATCAGTTGGGGGCCACGCGGGACGAAATCATCCGGGTCAAACGCTCAGCCCCTGAGCTTTCAATCATGAGCAAGGGCTCCTTGCTGGCCTTGTCGGGTGACAAGAAGCTGCCCCTGATCGTGCGCGATTTGCCGGGGGTTCGGCTGGAAATTGGCCGATTGCTGCCGCAGCAACTGCAACACTTGGTCACGCAGTCGCAGGGCGACATGACCAAGCCCGAGTTCTATGCCGGTATCACGCCCGACAACCTGACCGAGCGCTTTGAGAAGAAGTTGACCTACCACCACAAGCCCGGCAAAACGCATTTCGAGACCATTGATTTCTCCGAGTACCTCAAGGCCGACGCAATGGATCGGCGCGGCGTGTTTGTGGTGTCGGTGCAAGGCTTTGACCCCAAGGATGGGGCTGATCCGCAAGGGGATATGGAGCCTGACCGCCCGAGCCATCCGGAAGAAGGCGGCTACGAAGGTGAGGGTGAGGGCGAGTCGCAAGACCCTAGCGAGGCCGTGCCCCCTGCGCAGATGCGCGACCGCCGGCTGGTGATCGTCACCGACTTAGGCGTGGTGTCGAAGATGGCGGTGGATGGTACGCGCGATGTGTTTGTGCAGTCCATTGCCAACGGCCAGCCGGTGGCGGGTGCGGCGGTGGAGATATGGGCGCGCAACGGCAATGTGCTGGCGGCGCAAGTGACCGATGTATCAGGCCAGGCGCGCCTGCCCAGTATGGCCGGACTGGCGCGCGACAAGACGCCGGTGGTGCTGGTGGTGAAGAAGTCCGGTGACCTGAGCTTTTTGCCGCTGAACCGTGCCGACCGCAACCTTGATGTGTCGCGTTTTGATGTCGGTGGTGTGCGCTTGGCCGCTCTGCCCAACCAGATTCAGGCCTATTTGTTCTCGGACCGTGGCATCTACCGGCCCGGCGACACCATGAACATTGGCATCGTTGCCAAATCGACCAACTGGGCGCAAAAACTTGCTGACCTGCCGGTGGAGGTGGAAGTGATTGATGCGCGGGGACTTACCATCCGGCGCGACACGCTCAAGCTGGGCAGCAGCGGCATGGCGGAGTTTTCGCACACCACGCAGGATGTATCGCCCACCGGCAACTACACCATCAACCTGAACGTGGCACGCGACTCCGGTTCGGCCAAGCCCGGCGCGTCCGAGTCACCGGCGCAGCGTCTGGGCAGCGTCAGCGTGAAAGTGCAGGAATTTTTGCCTGACCGCATGAAGGTCTCGGCCAAACTCTCAAGCGAAGCGCCCGAGGGCTGGATTGCGCCCAAGGACCTCAAGGCGCGGGTCAATGTGCAAAACCTGTTTGGCACGCCCGCACCAGGTAGGCGCGTGGATGCGTCGCTGACGCTGGCTCCCACGTTCCCGGCGTTTCGCAGCCACCCCGACTACAGTTTCTTCGACCCCGCGCGCGCCAAGGAAACGTTCCGCGCCGAACTGGAAAAGGGCAACAGCGATGACCAGGGCAACGCCGAGTTTGACCTCGGCTTGCAGCGCTACGCGCAGGCCACCTACCAGTTGCACGTGCTGGTCAAGGCCTTTGAACCCGAAGGCGGGCGCAGCGTGGCCGCCGAGGCCACGGCGCTGGTGTCGGATCGACCCTATCTGATAGGCAACAAGGCCGATGGTGACCTGGGTTACATCGTGCGCAATGGTGTGCGCAACGTCAGCTTTATCGCCATCGACCCGAACGCCAAAAAGAAGGCAGTGGGCGACCTGCGCCTGGCGCGCATCGAGCGCAAGGTGGTCTCGGTGCTGGTCAAGCAGCCCAATGGCTTGTACAAATACGAGTCAAGGCCTAAGGAAAGCGTGCTCAAGGAAGAGCCGTTTGCCATTGCCGCCAATGGCAGCAACGTGATGCTGGCGACGCAGACACCGGGCAATTTTGCTTTTGCTGTGCGCGATGCCAGCGGTCTGGAGTTGTCGCGCGTGAACTACAGCGTAGCGGGCACTGGCAACGTGTCGCGTTCGCTGGACCGCAATGCCGAACTGCAGATGGCGCTGAACAAAAAGGACTACGAGCCCGGCGAGGAGATCGAAATCAGCATCCGCGCGCCCTACGCCGGTGCGGGCCTGATTACCATCGAGCGGGACAAGGTGTTCACGCACAAGTGGTTCATGGCCAAAGACACGGCTTCGGTGCAAAAAATCACCCTGCCCAAGGACTTTGAAGGCAATGGCTATGTGTCGGTGCAGTTTGCCCGTGACCTGGGCTCCAATGAAATCTACATGAGCCCCATGAGCTACGGCGTGGTGCCGTTTGCCACCAGCCTGGACAAACGCACCAACCCGATGACGCTGCAAGCGCCCGCACTCATCAAACCGGGACAAACGGCCACGTTCAAGCTGGAATCCAGAGTGCCCAGCCGCGCCGTGCTGTTTGCGGTGGATGAAGGCATTTTGCAGGTGGCGCGTTACCAGGCGCCCGATCCGCTGAAGTTCTTCTTCCAGAAGCGGGCGCTGGAGGTCAGCACCCAGCAGACGCTGGACCTGATCCTGCCCGAATTCAAGAAGCTGATGCAAGCCGCCCCCGGTGGTGATGGCGAGGGGCTGATGGGCAAACACCTCAACCCCTTCAAGCGCCGCACCGATCCGCCGGTGGCGTACTGGTCGGGCGTGGTTGATGTCAACGGCAGCCGCGAATTCAGCTACACCGTGCCGGAGAGCTTTAACGGCAGCCTGCGCGTGATGGCCGTCACCATCAACGACGACATGGTGGCAGCTGCCACCCAACAGACCGTGGTGCGTGGCGACATCGTGCTGCTGCCCAATGTTCCGGTGGCCATTACGCCGGGCGACGAGGTGGAAATTGGCGTGGGGGTTGCCAATAATGCCAAGGGCTCGGGCAAGGATGCGCCTCTGAAACTGGCGCTCACCGTGTCGCCAGGGCTGGAAGTGGTAGGAGATGCAACGCAGCAACTCAAGGTGACGGAACGCTCCGAAGTGGCCACCCGGTTCCGTGTGCGTGCCAAGCCCGGTGCACAGGCGGTGCTGGGTTCGGCCAGCGTCATCTTCACCGCCCAGGTGGGCGCGGCCAAAGCCCGTTTGTCCACCGATGTGAGCGTGCGCCCGGCATCCGCCTTTGTCACGCTGGTGCAGACCGGCATGTTCCGTGGCGAGGCAGAGCTCAAGTCGCAGGCCGATATGTACCCCAATTTCCAGCGCAGCGAAGCCGCCCTGTCGTCCTCGCCCTGGGCCTTTTCGTCGGGCCTGATGCAGTACCTGGAGGTCTACCCGCACGGCTGCACCGAGCAAATCACCAGCCAGACCTTCCCGTCCGTGCTGCTGGCAGCGCAGCCCGGCGTTGCCGAGCAACTGCAGAAAATGAGCCAGCAAGGCACCAAGGCACCGGACGCCAGAAAGACGCTGGAGCGCTACCTGGCGCAGGTGCGCGCACGCCAGAGCGCCGATGGCGGTGTGGCCATGTGGCCCGGTGGCCAGTCGGACCTGTTTGCCACCACCTACGTGGTCAACCTGCTGGTGGAGGCCAGGGACCGTAAATTTGCCGTTCCCAACGACCTGCTCCAGCGCGCCAATGTCTACCTGCAAACGCGCATCGCCGAAGCTACCAGCCACGACACCAACTGGCGCACCCAGGCGCAGGCTGCCTATTTGCTCACACGCCAGGGCGTGGTGACCACGGCGGCGCTGACCAATCTGCATGAGACCCTGCGCCAACGCGAGGCACTGCGCCACGATCTGGGTGCGGTCTATCTGGCGGCCAGCTTTCAGTTGCTCAAGCAGGAAAAACAAGCGCAGGAACTGCTGCAACCGGCGCTCAAAGAACTGCTAGCCAATACCGATCCGTGGAAGAACTGGTATTGGACCTATTACTACGACCCCCTGGTGCACCAGTCCACCACGGTGCAGCTGCTGGCTTTGCACTTCCCGGCGCAGATCAAGGTCTTGCCCATGGACTACTGGAGCCGCATCGCCAGCGCCATCCGCGACAACTACTACCAAAGCCTCTCAGCCGCGCGCATGTTGCTCGCCATTGATGCCTATGCCAACGCGGCAGCAAAGTCCGCTGCGGGCAACGTAACTATCAGTGCGGTCAATGCCGCCGGAGTAACCAAGGCGCTGGAGCTGCCCCGGCAACTGGCGCTGGCCAAGCTGGCGGTGCCGCTGGACAGCACCCGTCTGAAGCTGAAAAACGGCGGTGAGCTGCCGCTCTTTTACGCCTGGGCCGAGTCCGGCTATGAGCGCACATTGCCCACGCAGGAGGCGGGCAAGGGCCTGGAAATCATCCACGAGTTTCTGGATGCCAAGGGCAACGTGGTGTCCGAAGCCGCCGTGGGCGACGAGCTGACCGCGCGCGTGCGGGTGCGCTCCACCACCCGCAGCGACGTGCCGCAAGTGGCCCTGGTGGACGTGCTGCCCGGCGGACTGGAGCCGGTCTTGTCTGCCCCATCGGACGACGACGCGCCCGACATGCCCATCTGGCGCCGCCGCTTAGGGGGTGCGAGCAGCTGGAACATCGAATACGCCGACATCCGCGAAGACCGGGTGGTGTTCTACGGCGGTGTGGCGAGTCGCATGACCGAGGTGACCTACAAGGTGCGCGCCACCAATGTCGGTGAATTCGTCGTCCCCGCCGCCTATGCCGAGGCCATGTACGAGCGGCGCATTTTCGGGCGCTCGGCAGCGGGTAAATTCGTGGTCAAGTCGGCGGGCAAGTGAGGCGTTATGGGCTCATTTGTCAGCATCCATAAGGGACATTGTGGCAAACTGCTGCAAGTGGCAGTTTCGCCGCAACTTGCAGAGATGCTGATATGACCCAACTCACGCTGGAAATGCCGGAATCGGCCTTCGCCGCCATGCACAAAGACCCCAAGGAATTCACCCGTGAGCTGCGCATTGCCGCAGCAGTGAAGTGGTACGAACTGGAATTGTTGTCCCAGGGACGTGCCGCTGAAATTGCCGGGCTCACACGGGCCGAGTTCATTACTGTGCTGGGGAAATACAAGGTCAGCCCTTTTCAGTACACCGCCGAGGAAGTGCTGGAGGATTTGGCGCATGCGGATTGAACGGGTGGTCATCAACGCATCGCCCTTGATCACGCTGTTTCGGGCCGGGTTGCATCCGCCTTGCGCCGCCCGCAAGCGGCAGGGTTGTGGATATCTGAGCCGCTGATTGCGAAACTTGCACAGGCCGATACCGGGGGGACATGGAATACCCACTGACAAGCTAGCCGCAACAAGTTTGAAGCCCTTGCCACACTCCCGAAAACATAGCTTTTTCCGCTCGCCACACAAGCGCTACACGCCGAAATGGCTTCAAATTTCTGCTCGACAGCGGCATGGGTTTGGGGAGCATGAACCTCGCGCGTCGATCCCATGGCCGGTACGGAAACCCGTTTTGGCTAAGAAAGTTTTCCAGCTAGCACCATGGACGCGCGTAGCGTGTCGTTGATGCGGGTTTGCCAGCCATCGCCTGTGGCGCGCAAGGCGGCCAGCAAGTCTGCGTCCAGTCTGATTTTTACCGGCTCTTTGGTTACTTCCTGCACGCTGCCAATAGGGCGGCCACGGCGACGCGCCATGATTTGTTCGGGCGTGTGTACGGCGGCAAACTCGCCGCGTTTGGCTTGCTCTAGCGACTCAAGCAATCCGCGCTCAAATTCCGTCAGTTCTTCGTTTTCCATTTCATTCTCCAAAAAGTTTTGTCAGTTTGCGCAAGAAAGCCTGCGAAAGATTGTCATCCGCCGACTTGGCATACACGGTTGCCAAAACCACCAGGCCATCATCGAGCAGGTTGAAATAGATCACTCGCGCTCCACTGCTCTTGCCCATTCCCTGACGCGCCCAACGCACTTTGCGCAGGGGGGCAAATCCTGGGATCACATCGCCAGCCAGCGCATTCGCAGCAATCCATTCGATGAACTCGCCGCGCTCGTCATCACTCCAGATAGCGCACGCCTGCTGCTGGAAATAGGGGGTTTCCTTGACTGTGTACATGGTTTTATTGTACACCCATATAAATAGTGGGCCTGTGCCATCGCTTGTGGCTGGGCGCGCTGGCGTGCCGGTAGTTGCTCTCGATGTCGATGCGCTGGATGCGGAGTTTGCCCCGAATGCTTGATCGTGCGGTGATCAATGCCGGGCTGCTGGTGGCGTTGTCTTTGCTTTTTCGTGGTTGGTGTCACTCCCTTGCGCAGCATGTGATGATGTGATGCGTTGGCATCATGATGCTGCTATGCCGATACTTCTGGACTTCTGGACTTCTGGAGTTGATTTGTGCGAACCCCCCTTGATCTTGATGACGAAATCCTCCAGGCTGCCAAGGAACTGGCACGCCAGCGGCGTGTCGCCATTGGCAAGGTGGTTTCCGGCTTGGTGCGCGAGGCTTTGACACACCGGTCGATTGGGCCTGAAGTTGCGCCCACCGTGGCCGGGTTTCGGCCTTTTCCGTCCGATGGGTGTGTGGTCACCAATGCCCAAGTTGATGCGTTGCGCGATGCAGAAGGTGTGTGATGCAGGCCGTTTTACCGGCGGCTCCCGAGCATCTTGTTGTGCTGAATGATGACCCTGAGAAACCTTAGCCGGAGTCTTCAGTACACTCCCGAAAACATAGCTGTTCCCGCTCACGACACAAGCGCTACACGCCAGAATGCGGCTATAGTGAAACCAGGAACAGAGTTGGATGTTTCAAAAGGATAGGTCATGAATACGTTGCTGATCGAATTGCCAGCAGACGCGCTGGCCTTGCCGGGTGTTTCTCCCGAATCGCTGGTGAGCGAAGCAAAGTTTATGCTGGCGTTGAAGCTGTTTGAGGTCGGTCGCTTGAGTTCGGGCAAGGCGGGCAGTCTCTGTGGCATGGGTCGGGTGGAGTTCTTGCTGGCTGCTGGGCGCGCTGGCGTTCCGGTAGTTGCTCTCGATGTCGATGCGTTGGATGCGGAGTTTGCCGCGAATGCTTGAGCGAGCGGTGGTCAATGCCGGGCCGCTGGTGGCGTTGTCTTTGCTTGACCAGCTTGATCTGTTGCCTGCCCTGTTTACCGAAATCTGGGTGCCGCAGGCCGTTTTCAACGAGGTGGCGGTAGCGGGTATCGGCAAGCCCGGCGCCAGAGCCTTGCAGTCGGCACAATGGCAGCGTCGCGTACACGCATGTCCGCCACCCGATCCCTTGCTGGTGATGGAGTTGGATGCTGGTGAGGCCGAGGTCGTCAGCCTTGCCCGCCAGCTGGCACCGTGTATGGCCATTATTGACGAGCGACGCGGGCGGCGCATTGCACAGCAGGTTTATGGACTGCCGGTGAAAGGCACGGCGGGGATTCTGGTCGAGGCGCATCGGCGCGGTCTGATGATTGAACTGCGCCCACAATTACTGGCCTTGCGTGTGGCGGGCTATTTCATTGCCGACGGCGTGATTGCCGCTGCGTGTCAGGCTGTGGGTGAGTAGGGAGATTCGCAGTACTCCCAAAAACATAGCTGCACCCGCTCGCCACACAAGCGCTGCACACCGAAACGCCTCCAAATTCTCACGTAGCAAAGTCGTGGCAGCACCACCCACTGCCCGGCCACTGCATGCATGCAATCTCTGCTGTGGGAGCGGCGCTAACCCCAAATGGGCGTTCTCAGCAGTGTCGTTCATCCGGGAAATCGGCACGCTCGTCGGATAACCTGTATTCCGGTGCAAGATTTCCTTCGGAGCTGAAACTCTGTCAATTAGGATTCGCCTCGACCGGCACTCCTTGGGTAACCAGGGTTCGCAAAGCCTCCGGTCCAGGCACAGTCTGGATAGCGGGGTTGCATGCAAAGTTTCTGCTTTGCGGTTGCAACACACCTCCTGACTGTACTCACCGTCCGTATCGGACATTAACTTTCGATCAACTTTTGATCAACTTTAGGAGAGTGCAGTGAATACGAATACAAGCCTTACGAATACACCCGTGGCAGGGACGACCATTCCACCTGATCCATTGCCCGCTGGCAGCACGGGTACGGGATTGGATCAACTGGTTGAGGTCATCACCAAAGATCCCGGCCTGCTCAAGAAAGTTTCTTACGCAGAAATTGCAGCCGGTGCGCAAGCGGCAGATGCGCTGAACGCCCTTGTGATCGAGTCGATCCGGGCCACAGGTGTCGCCAATGATGGCGTCTTGACGGTCGGTGATGTACGCGATATGAACACCTATTTGCGTGCGCATCATCTCGACACCTGGACCACGCTCCACGGAGATGACGCGAACGGTGTGGAGACTGGCTTTCATCTGGTCCAGAACGACGGTGCCAAAACCAGGTTATTCGACCACAACGCTGTCAATACCGTTGCCGACGGGCTTTACCATCTTGGCTTCGAAATTCGCGACAACCGATTGCTGAACGAAGATGGCAATCCCAACGCCCACCTTGAATCCGTTACCGAATGGCTCAATAGCCTGCTCGCCAACGACCTTGCTGGCGATAAGTTAGACAACGCAGCTGTTAATCCATACGCCATGGGCACCACGGGAACCGGGCTCGATCAGTTGGTTGACCTCATCACGCAGGACCCCGGACTGAACAAGAAGATTGCCACCAGCGAAATTTATGCCGGGGCGACTGCGGCTGACGCGCTGAACGCCCTTGTGGTCGAATCGATCCGGGCCACGGGTGTTGCCAACGATGGCATCCTGACGGTCGGTGATGTACGCGATATGAACACCTATTTGCGTGCACACCATCTCAACACCTGGACCACGCTCCATGGGGATGACGAGGACGGTGAGGAGACTGGCTTTCATCTGGTCCAGAACGACGGCGCCAAAACCAGGTTATTCGACCACAACGCCGTCAATACCGTTGCCGACGGGCTTTACCACCTTGGTTTCGAAATTTGCGACAACCGATTGCTGAACGAAGATGGCAATCCCAACGCCCACCTTAAATCCGTTACCGAATGGCTCAATAGCCTGCTCGCCAACGATCTTGCTGGCGACAAGTTAGACAACGCAGCGGTCAATCCCTACGCCATGGGCACCACCGGAACCGGGCTCGATCAGTTGGTTGACCTCATCACGCAGGACTCCGGACTGAACAAAAAGATTGCAACCAGCGAAATTTATGCCGGGGCGCGCGCTGCTGACAAAATGAATGCCATCATCGTTGCAGGCATACGCGCGACCAGCGCGGCGGATGGCGGGGTGATCGAGGTCTCCGAAGTCAAGGACATCAACCGTTATATTCGCGCGAACCACCTTGAAGAATGGAGCACACTGCATGGCGATGATGAAGAAGGCGTGGAAACCGGATTTCACCTTGTCCAGAAGGATGGCGGTGAAACGAAACTCTTCGATCTGAATGCGATCAACCGTGTTGCGGATGGGCTGTACCACATGGGTTTCGAGATCAACGCCAAGGGGCGGTTCCTGAATGAAGATGGCGATTCCAATGAGAGCGTCACCAAGGTGGCACAATGGCTCAACCTGCTGCTGGCGGATGATCTGGCCGATGGCGCGCTGCTGGTTCAAACGGTGGGTGTTCCTGCAGCGACACAGGAATTTATAGCGTAGGGACGTAGGGAAGTAGGAAATATGCAATCCGTGCTAGGGGAGCGGCGCCGACCATGAAGGGTACCTGGAAGCGCCAGGGAAAAATCGTCCTGCTGGTCCTACTACTCCTGTTGCTCCTGCTGGGGCTACCGCGCTGGCTGCCTAAGCCCGCACTGTCCGGGCTGGCACCCTCGTCGCGCAGCGTCAGTGCGGCGGGTGGCGAGTTGCTGCGGCTGACGCTGGCGTCCGACGAACAGTACCGCTTGTGGACGGCGCTGGACGCTATTTCCCGGCCCATGGTCGATGCCGTGCTGCTCTACGAAGACCGCTGGTTTTACTGGCACCCTGGCGTCAATCCCTGGGCGCTGCTGCGGGCCGCAAGTTCAACGGCGCTGGGGCAGCGGCGCATCGGTGGCTCCACCATCACCATGCAACTGGCACGCCGGGCCTATGGCATCGACAGCCGCAGCCTCACAGGCAAGCTGCAACAGCTGGGTGCTGCGCTGTGGCTGGAGTTGCGCTACAGCAAGTGCGAGATTCTGGAAGCCTATCTCAACATGGCACCCTTTGGCGGCAACATTGAAGGCGTGGGCGCGGCCAGTCTGGTGTACCTGCGCAAACCGGCGCGCCACATTGGCGTGGCCGAGGCGCTTAATCTGGCGGTGATTCCGCAAAATCCACGCAAGCGCCTGGGCGAATTTGCACTGGGGTCTGCACGCCAGCGTCTGGCGCAGCGCTGGGTGGAGAAATTTCCACAGGATGCGCGCTTGCTGGAAGAAAACGCCTTGCAAACACCCTTCAAAACGCGCGCCAGCCTGCCGTTTCTGGCGCCCCATCTGGTGGATTTCGTACTGCGCCAAAGCGGTGAACGCGGTGAACGCGAACTGGTAACCAGCCTGGACCTATCCACGCAACGGGTGCTGGAGCGCGTGCTGGCTGCGTACGTCCAGTCGCGCCACGATGTGGGCATCCACAACGCCTGCGCGCTGCTGGTGGATACCGCAAGCATGCAGGTGAAGGCGCTGGTGGGATCGGTCGATTACCACAACGAAGCGATTGCGGGCCAGGTCAATTGCGCTCTAAGTCGCCGCTCACCCGGCTCGACGCTCAAACCCTTTATTTATGGCCTGGCGCTGGACCAGGGACTGATTCATTCGGCGTCCATCCTCAAAGATGCGCCCAGCAGTTATGGCGGCTTTTCGCCGGAGAACTTTGATGGCCGCTTTGCCGGACCGATTTCCGCGCAGGAGGCCCTGATCCGCAGCCGCAACGTGCCCGCCGTGGACCTCGCCTCGCGCCTGACGCGCCCCGGTCTGTACGACTTTTTGAAGCTGGGCGGCGTGCAAAAACTCGCCTCAGAAGCCCACTACGGCCTGGCGCTGGCTCTGGGCGGCGGCGAGGTTTCCCCCGAGGAACTGGTGCAACTCTACGCCATGCTGGCCAACCGGGGCCAGTGGCGGGAGCTGCAATATTTGTCTGCCCGGTCCCATTCCGCGCCGGGGCTGACGCTGCTCAGTGATGCCGCTGCCTTTGTCACGCTGGACATGCTGCGCCAGACACCGCGCCCGGACACCTTCGCCCCGGCCCGCCCGGCGGTGGCCTGGAAAACCGGCACCTCCTGGGGCTTTCGCGATGCCTGGACGGCGGGCGTGTTCGGGCGTTATGCGCTGGTGGTCTGGGTGGGAAACTTTGACGGCTCCAGCAACCCCGCGCTGATCGGCATTGAGGCCGCAGCACCGCTGTTCTTACGCATCGTCGATGCCTTGCGCGCCGAGCGGCTGACGCTTGCTGAAATGGCTTTTACCCAACCCCTGGACCTGCAGAAAATAGAGGTCTGCGCGGCCAGTGGCGATCTACCCAACGAAGCCTGCCGTGTGCGCCGCATGGCCTGGTTCATCGCAGGCAAGTCGCCGATCCGGCAAAGCACCCTGCACCGCACCGTTTTGGTCGATACCCGTAGCGGCAAACTGGCGTGTACACCGGGTCCGCATACGCGGGAAGAGACTTTCGAGTACTGGCCGTCGGACATGCTGGCACTGTTCCAGCGCGCCGGACTGCCGCTGCGCACACCGCCTGCTGGTGAATGCGCCAATACCAGTACCGCCCAAGCTGACCCTGCCTTTGATGGCGCGCCGCGTATCGTCCTGCCCCTGCGCGGTGTGACGCATATGCAGCGTGTGCAGCAGCCCCAGCCCATCCAGTTGCGCGCCGAGTCGGCCACAGGCACCGTGCTGCACTGGTTTGCCCAGGACACACTGCTGGGCCAGAGTCGCCCCGGTGAAGCCCTGAACTGGACAGCGCCCCAGGCTGGGCGCTACACCCTGCGCGTGGTCGATGCGCAGGGGCGTTCACAAGCACGCGAGCTGACGGTGGAGCTGGTGCAGTAGGAGGGTAGGGGGCTTGGTGCGCGATCAGCGCTACCTGTCTTTGCATCTGGCAGTGCCGGACTGGAATACGCAACTGGATAGGCGCCTGGGCATTGTCCGGTTGTGAAGGGGTGATGAAGTGCTACGCTTAAAGTAGCTGCCTCCGCTCTATCCATAAGGGCTAGCGCCATATTTTCTCTTCAAACAGCCTGCACGGGCAGTGCCGCAAGGGATTGGCAGGCGCAAAATGGCCACTCCAGGGGACCCGAAGGGGGCCGAGAGGGGTGTTTTTGAAGCCAAAACGGGCTGTAATACCCGTGTAACCAAAGCCACCACACTTCACTGCCATCGGAAACCATCAGTAGCACTATTTGTTCAGTTGGAGTAAATAGACTTCCTGTTTTTCTCGCTCATTTGTGGTAAGATTTCAGGAAGTTAACTCTTTTTTGGTGCTCACAATGCAGACAGTGCTACATGATGACCCCGTGTCCGTTTCGTCCGCCCTTGCAGCTTTAGGGCTCACAGAAGCCCCACTCCTAGCCGCCGCGAGACAAGGCTATTTGGCTCGTGCAAACTGCACGGCCAATCATCCTACATTGTTTCCTTCCTTTGTGGCTTGGGGTGAGGCTGTGCGTGCGCTGCGAGATGGACTGGCCCCTTCAGGGTGGGTCCGCAACAATGAAAGAAATTGGCCCAGAACGATTCATCCCAGTGGTCACATTGCGCTGACGGTAGCGACTGGTAACGAGGCAACCGGATGCGCCAGCGATTCACCTGCGACCACTTCGTCTAAAGGTCCCAGTACAGTCGAGGCGCTCGAAGTAAACCGTCTACAAGTTTGGCTTCCAGGGATGGAACCCGTTGCCGAGTCCGAAGAAAATGAAGAGAATAGGCTAACCACATGGCTTCTCTTGGTTCATCATGCGAAGGATGAGATTCGGTGCGAGTTGTCGTTACCGTTGGATGTAAATCACGAAGGCCGCGTTACGGTATGGCGTGAACGTATTCTTCTACGGGCTATGCCACTTGATCCAGTGCCTGTTGAAATCGTACCACCGAGCCAGCCAGATATTGACGTTGCCATTCGGCGGAAGGCATGAGCACTGCACCTGAATTCAACTCGAAACGACTTACCCTTGCACGCCGACGCCGAGGACTAACTAAAACAAAGCTTGCGGAAATGCTTGGGGTGGAGGTTCGTTCCATCACCGCTTACGAAAACGACGAATTTCGTCCAGACAAAGAGCGGTTATCTGCGCTTGCTGAAAAGCTGCACTTTCCGGTGCAGTTTTTCTTTGGCAATGACATTGAAGAAATCGCCCCAGATATTGTTAGCTTCCGGTCGATGTCGAAGATGACGGCTGGGCAGCGGGATTCTGCGCTTGGTGCAGGGGCAATTGCTCTTTTGTTCAGTGAATGGATTGAAAAACGTTTTGACCTGCCAACGGCAACGTTTCCAGATTTAAGTCAAGAGGCTAATCCAGAGGCCGCCGCTGAGATGCTGCGTCGTCTATGGGGGTTAGGTGAACTTCCTGTCAAAAACATGATTCATCTGCTAGAGGCTAAGGGCGTTCGGGTGTTTTCGTTGTCGATTGATACCGCCCAACTTGATGCCTTTTCAATGTGGCACGCAGAAACCCCTTATGTCTTCTTAAATACAAGAAAGTCCTGTGAACACAGTCGATTTGATGCAGCTCATGAGTTGGGGCATTTAGTTCTGCATCGCCATGCTGGCGCGAAGGGTCAAGAAGCGGAGCGCGAGGCGAATACCTTCGCATCAGCTTTTTTAATGCCTCGCGCTAGCGTTCTTGCGAATGCCCCGCATATGGCGACGGTGGATCAACTTATTCGATTCAAGCCGTATTGGACGGTATCGGTTGCAGCATTGGCATATCGTCTTCACGACGTGGGGCTCGTCTCTGACTGGCACTATCGAACGCTTTGCATTGAGATAGTTCAGCGTGGGTATCGCAAAAAGGAACCCAATGAAGCTCATCGTGAAGCGTCTCAAGTGCTTGGCAAGGTGTTTGTAGCGTTGCGAGAGGACGGTGTCACCAAGGCCGACATAGCATCTGCACTCTCAGTTCATGCTGAAGAGTTAGATCAACTGGTTTTTGGGTTGGCACTTACGTCGCTTTCTTCCACCGGCGCAGTCGCTACATCGGAGGCACGCCGCCCCGAACTTCGTGTGGTGGAGGGTGGAGGAGGGGATGCCAATCAAAAGAGTAAAAACACCTCAAATGGTTGATGGCAATGAGCATCGAAGAGAATTACAACATCAGCTTTATTGCTGCTCTTGCTTTGCGAGAGAAACAGATTCAGCAGAACTACCGACCTATCATTGCCGTTCACAAATGGTTTGCCCGTCGTCCCGGCACGCTTTTTCGCGGACTTTTGCTGTCTGAGTTCGGGAAGGAGTTGGTTGAGAAAAGCTATTACCAATCCAGTAGCTTACCAAGCATCACCGTGGCAGATCCTTTCATGGGGGGAGGCACTCCCCTTTTGGAAGCAAATCGGCTGGGCTGCAATGTTATTGGCACAGACATCAATCCAATGGCGGTGTGGGTTGTACGTGAAGAGATTGATGCACTTGATCTTTCCGCTTACGCTGCGACCGCTGAGACACTTGCGGCACATTTATCAACCCGGATTGGTGAGTTCTATAAAACGCGCTGTCCAATCACTGGGCGTGTCGATGCCGATGTTAAATACTTCCTTTGGGTCAAAACTGGAAGTTGTGTCGCATGCCACGCAGGCTTCGATCTTTTTCCAAACTATGTACTTGCGGAAGATGTACGTCACCCAAACTATGTTTTGATATGCCCATCGTGCGGAGACCTCAACGATGTAATTGATCCAACTAATCCTGGTGTCTGCAATTGTGGTGCATTACTTGTTAAAGATGGTCATGTGAAAAGAAACAAGTGTGCGTGCCCACACTGTGGTCATTTCAATCAAGCCCCATTTCATGGGGATGGCCCACCAACCCATCGCCTATTTGCTATTGAGTACTCGAATGCGGAAATTAAGGATCGCAAAGGACGCTTGTTCAAAAAACCTGATGAAGATGATTTTGCGCGAATAGAACGGGTTGAAGGTATCTGGAAGCGACTGAAACCATCTTTTATACCCGACGACCCTATTCCAGATGGAGATGAATCATCGCGGCTTCACCGCTGGGGTTACGAGCGATTCCGAGAACTTTTTAATTCCAGGCAGCTTCTTGCGCTTGAATTTAGTGCGCAGTTCATTTCAAAAATAGCTGATGAACGAATTCGTCGCGCCTTTGCCACCAACTTTTCCGACCTACTGAGATATCAAAACTTGTTATGTCGCTATGACGCGATGGCGTTGAAATCGCTAGATGTGTTTTCAATACATGGTTTCCCAGTGAGCTACGTTCAGGTCGAGTCAAACTTTCTTGGCATTCGCAATGAAAAAGGTAATCCCGTTGGCTCTGGTGGCTGGCTGAACATCACTGAAAAGTACACCAAGGCGAAAAGCTATTGCACAGCGCCTTTCGAGGTTGAATTTGACGGAAAGAAAAAAACGACGCGATATATCAAGGGTGAATGGATTGGGGAAAGAAGTATTGAATACCCCGACGCTCTGTATCGCGGGGTAGATATCCGCTGTGCGTCTTCGATAGAAGTTGAGCTTCCAAAAGGAAGCCTAGACGCTGTTTTTACCGATCCGCCGTACTTTGGCATGGTGCAGTACGGGGAACTTATGCAGTTTTGTTATGTGTGGCTTCGTAAACTGATGGGAGGCGCGTTTCCGGGCTTGGAGCTTGAAAGTACTAGGCACGAGGGTGAGTTGACCGGCAATGCAACCGCAGGAAGGGACATTGAGCACTTTGCCGGAGGGCTTGCTGAGGTCTACACCAGGATGGCTCGGGCGCTCAAACCTGGTGCACCGCTTGTGTTCACATATCACCACAATCAACAGAGTGCGTACTTGGCGGCAGGCATGGCCATCTTAGATGCAGGACTCACTTGTTCGGCTTCGATTCCCTGTCCCGCTGAAATGGGCGGATCAATTCATATCCACGGTACTGCATCTTCAATTGTCGATACGGTGTTTGTTTGTCGGGATCGTGGAATTACACCGAGGGCTTGGCTCTTCGACGATGCCCTTGGTCTCGCAAGAGTTATGTCCGTCGAACTTGCTTCGCTTAGGCTTGCCGGGATGAAGCCAACTGCAGGCGATATCCGTTGCATTACATTTGGGCATCTCACGCGTATGGCGATTTGGAATCTTCGCCCAACTTGGGATCGCTTTCTCTGCGCGAAGGAAAAGCTTGAAAACGTCCGCCAGTCCATGGATTCAATTGCGACGGTTGACGCTGTCAAGGCGCAAATAGAATACTTGAATTCCCCGGAGTTAGCCAGTGCTGATAATGGCCAGCCGGGACAACAACTGAGAAAGATCCTTGATGCCGTCTCGTTTTGAAGTTGACTACAACGACCCCCTGCTCGAATTTGAACCACTCGTTGATGAGGTCTTCGGTGAGTTGAAATCAAGATTTCTGGATATGCCTCGTGGGGAGGACTTCACGGAGTACTCAACGTTCGAGCAAGGCTATCAAGCATTGAAGCGGGCGACAAACGCCTTTACCAATGTTTCCGCGCCGTCAGTCGAGGCTGCAATAGCCGCCGCCCCAATTGCCTTCACGGTATTTCGATCAATCTTGGGGTTTTCTGCTCCAGAGTGGGCTTACGTTACCACTGAAATGACTGGTGTTGCGGTCGATCAAAATGCGGCACGCACCATGGATCGAAAACTGCGGCTCCAAGGGGCTTTGCCTCGGCCGATTGGTTCATCTCTGACTGATACGCGCATCCGTGCAATGATTGATGCAGGCGTGCAAACGTTGCTTCGCGGGGCGGTAGCTGAGGTTGACACCATTCTGCATCGTCTCGACAAAGTCGATACCAAAAATGGGGTAGCCAGTCTCCAACCTCTTGCTGATCTTGGTGTCCCATATGCAATGCTTTTATATGAACGTTTCTTGGGTCGACCTTTTGCTTCCCATCGTGATGGTAAAAGTGAGCTTGTTGGTGAGATCGTGGAAGGTGCCATCAAGAATGTACTCACTGCTGCAAAGGTAAGCTTTCGGGAAACCAAACGTGCTGAGCGTATTAACGGTTTTGACCAAGCACCAGATTTCATTATTCCCGATGAATTCAATCCCGTGGCTCTTATAGAAGCAAAGCTTACGGAGGATGACGGTACGGCTCGTGACAAGGTTTCTCGGGTTCAGCGGTTGCGTACTTTGCGAGATGAAACAAAACTAAATTACGACGTTATTGCTTGTATTGATGGACGTGGATTTCGCATACGTCGGAACGACATGCGTCGGCTTCTCCAGGCAACGGATGGAAAGGTGTTTACTTTGGCAACGCTTGATCTCTTGGTTGAAAACACCCGCATTCGTGAATACAAAGTCAGGTGAGTGTTAGGGATTGCAGTGTCGCATGCCGTCATTGACCCAAAAATATCCGAGGGCATGGACACCTCCTGGGGCTTTCGCGATGCCTGGACAGCCGGGGTGTTCGGGCGCTTTGCGCTGGTGGTCTGGGTGGGTAACTTTGACGGCTCCAGCAACCCCGCGCTGATCGGCATCGAAGCCGCAGCACCGCTGTTCTTGCGCATCGTCGATGCCTTGCGCGCCGAGCGGCTGACGCTTGCTGAAATGGCTTTTACCCAACCCCTGGACCTGCAAAAAATAGAGGTCTGCGCAGCCAGTGGCGATCTGCCCAACGCAGCCTGCCGCGTGCGCCGCATGGCCTGGTTCATCGCGGGCAAGTCGCCGATCCGGCAAAGCACCCTGCACCGCACCGTGCTGGTCGATACCCGCAGTGGCAAACTGGCGTGTACACCGGGACCACACACGCGGGAAGAGACTTTTGAGTACTGGCCCTCGGACATGCTGGCTTTGTTCCAGCGCGCCGGGCTGCCGCTGCGCACCCCGCCCGCTGGCGAATGCGCCAACACCAGTACCGCCCAAGCTGACCCTGCCTTTGATGGCGCACCGCGTATCGTCCTGCCCCTGCGCGGCGTGGTGCATATGCAGCGCGTGCAGCAACCGCAGCCAATCCAGTTGCGCGCCGAGTCGGCCACCGGCACCGTGCTGCACTGGTTTGCCCAGGACACGCTGCTGGGCCAGAGCCGCCCCGGTGAAACCCTGAGCTGGACGGCGCCACGGGCCGGGCGCTACACCCTGCGCGTGGTCGATGCCCAGGGACGCTCGCAAGCACGCGAGTTGACGGTGGAGCTGGTGCAGTAAGGGGCTTGGTGCGCACTGGTAAAGCAAGGCTTAGGGGCATCGTCCGGTTGTGAGAGTTTGATGGAGTGCTATTATAAGAATAGCTGTATCCGCTATACCCATGAGGGTTATAGTCCGATTTGCTACCGCCGCGCCGCGCAATGCTCGATGCCTTTCCTGTCAACGTCGCCCCGTCCATCATGATCTTTCGCTTCTCACTGTATGGTTTTCTGAAAAACCAGCGCTACTTCGAACCATTCATGATGCTATTTCTGTTGGGAAGCGGGAATTCATTCGCTTCAGTCGGCTTTCTGATCGGCTTTCGGGAGCTGTGCATCAACGCCACCAACATCCCGGCTGGCGCAATTGCCGATATTTATGGCCGACGGCGTTGCATGTTGTTTTCGTATCTGGCGTATATCACTGCTTTTTTGTGCTTCGGCCTGTGTCCTAACGAGCTGTTCTACCTCTTCATTGCCGTATTTTTCTTCGGCATTGGTGAAGCCTTCCGCGAGGGTACGCACAAATCCATGATTTTCACCTGGTTACGGCTCAATGACCGGCTGGGGGAGAAAACCAAGGTCTATGGCTACACCCGTTCCTGGTCCAAAATAGGCTCGGCAGTCTCCATTCCCATCGCAACGGCCATCGCCTATTACACCGACAATCTCCAGATGCTCTTTCTGGCCGCATTGCTGCCCTACAGCATCGGTTTCATTGCACTGGCGTCGTACCCCAAAGAGCTGGACGGGAGCCGACAAGGTGAGGTCAGCATCCGTCGCGTGTTTGTCCATATGTGGCAGACCATCCGCGACTCGGTAAAGGTCGCCGGTCTGCGCCGCCTGATGATTGAATCCATGGGATTCGAAGGTTTTTTTGATGTCATCAAGGATTACGTTCAACCCATGATCAAGATCATGGTACTCGGGATTCCACTGCTGCTGACACTGGGCGACGACAAGCGCGGCACGCTGTTGATTGGCGTCGTCTACTTCTTTTTCCACCTCGGCTCTGCGTGGTCCAGTCGCAAGGCCCATCGGTTGAGTACGCATTTCGGTGGCGAAGAACCTGCCAGCCGGTTTATGTGGCGCTGCAAGGTGCTGGTTTATCTGGCGATGCTGCCGTGCCTTGCTTTTGAGCTTTATCTTCCGGTGATTGCGCTCTTCTTTCTGCTCTACTTGATGCAAAGTGCATGGCGGCCGCTCATTATCAGCCGCTTTGACGCCTACTCGCCCGAAACGCACGGCACCAGTATTCTGTCCGTCGAGAGCCAGTCGCAAACATTCGCCAAGATGTTGTTCGCGCCCTTGCTCGGCTTTATCGTCGATCAGGTTGCCACTTTCGGCAGCGGCGGCAAATTCTGGCCCATCGCGGCGGTGGGAGTTTTGATCGGCGCGTACATGTTGCTCAGTTCCCCTGAAAGGTCGAGTGGGCATCGTCCGGTTATGAGAGTTTGATCAAGTGCTATCGTAAAAGTAGCTGCCCCCGCTCTATCCATAAGGGCTAGCGCCCGATTTTCTCTTCAAAACAGCCTGCACGGGCAGTGCCATGAGGGGGTGGAGGGCTTGGCAGGCGCAAAATGGCTATCCCAGGTGATTTGAGGGGGTATTTTTGATGCCAAAATGGGCTGTAGCCCCCGTGGATATTGCGGTAACAGCTCTTGAAATAAGAGCGTCGTTGGCGGTGATTTCACTCTGGGTTCTTCCAGGGTTGATTGATAAACAGCCTCGATGCTCTAATATACACATATACGTGTGTACAGGAGGATGTGTCATGCAAACAGCCATCAGTCGTGTCTTTATGAACGGCAACAGTCAGGCCGTGCGGATTCCGCAGGAGTTCAGGCTCGCCAGCAGCCGGGTTGAAATCTTTCGCAATGCGGACGGTGACTTGGTGCTGCATCCCATGCCCACGGATCGCGGCACTGCCTTGCTTGATGCGCTCAACGCCTTCGACGATGAATTTGTTGCCTTGTTTGAAGCCGGACAAACAGAACAGCCGCCTATGCAGGACCGGGTTCTGACACCATCAGAAATCGAATCCTTGAAGCAGGAAACAAAACGATCCCAAATCAAGATTCGAGAGATGCTGGCAATGGAAGAAACGATGGCAACATAGCCCCATGAAAAAAGGGACCAGGCTCGAATAAAAGGTTCGCGCTGGTAAGGCTTCTGGGCATCGTCCGGTTATGCGCGCTTGATGAAGTGCTACGCTTAAAGTAGCTGCCCCCGCTCTATCCATAAGGTCTAGCGCCAGATTTTCCATTCAAAATAGCCTGCACGGGCAGTGCCATGAGGGGTTGGAGGGCTTGGCAAGCGCAAAATGACCACTCCAGGGGGTCCGAAGGGGGTGTTTTTGATGCCAAAACGGGCTGTAACCCCCGTGGTACTTGCGGGAAAAGCTCTCTAAATAATAGCGTTGTCAGCGGTGTCAAATGCCTATCCACAGGACCGGAATACGCAACACAGCAGAGCGCCCAAATCCACCGGAGCAAATGGGGGATGTTATTTCTTGCCACATCCTTAGCTTTGGAAAAAAAACCAGACGGCACTTTCGGTGCCATTTGCTTTCATGCGCCGCTATTTCGACAAGCCCAGCGCTTGTTCGACAATTGCACGCTCTGTGGATGACAGACTGAGTAAGACACCTGGCTCCTTCCCACCCGCCTTGACATAGTCGACACCGGTTCGAAGCAGTCGCATGGCAAGGCCGAAATCCGGAAAACCAACTGCCGCCTCCTCCCACGCAAGCGCCCACCCTTCCAAATTGTCGGTTGCTGGAAACGGACTACCCGCGCGAAAAATTTGCCCCACATGCGTGACCACTGCATCGCCCAGAACAGGTAGCGCATTGTGCAAACCGTAGACCCCTAGCAGCGCTGCCACTTTGTCACGGCGCCCGTCAGGGTTAAGGCCGGCTGAAAATACCGCGCTGACCAAATAAGTCGCACTTTCCCGATAGGCCGGTTGCACCGCTTCACCGCAGGTCAAACTTGCTTCGATGGCCTCCAAACCTGCGCTCCATCTGCCATCACTGAAATAAAGCTTTGCCAGCATCAAGTGTGTATCCACCACCCTTGGTAGTGGCGACCTTGCATCTTTCACCACAGCTTGGAAGTCCGATTCGGCTTCTTGCTTGCGACCCATATAAAAAAAGGTGATACCGCGAATACGCAGCGCCATGGTCACCAGCTCCACCGGAGCATCCGTCAGCCCAATCACTGTCGTGTAGTCCTCTATAGCGCGTTGGGTATCACCCGCTTGGCTATAGGTAATGCCGCGAGCGAGCAGCGCCACGGCGACCTGCTCAACCGGAGCATCCGTCAGTCCAATCGCTGCCGTGTAGTCCTCGATGGCATGCTGGGTATCACCCGCTTGGTAATGCGCGAACCCGCGATTTAACAGCGCATCGGCGACCTGATTGCAGAGTTCGTCTTTTCTGGATGGGTCGGTTTCTTCGGCAAGTAGTTCGTGAAAGCATTGTTGCGCCTCATCACTCTTACCCTCTGCCCAAAGTTGCATGGCCATGGCCGCTGATTCTGGTAGTGCCTTAAGGTCGCTTAGCAGGAGGTCCACTTGCGCAGACCCGATTGCCCTCGGCAAGGACATCTGGAGGTCATCGAGAATGAGTTTCTGACGCAAGTTGCCTTCTGCGCTGTTTCTCTGGATGGCTGAGGCGAAGTAAGCGGCAGGTTCGCAGAATGGTGCTATTTCGCCAAGGCGGCGCTTCAGTTCCTTGTCGTCATACCAAACCCGTAAAAAATCTACCAAGAGGCGCAGCGGTTGTATCCGCTGGTTGTCTTTCACCTCCACGCAAATTCGCATCAATGGTTCACGGATTTCATACAAAGACTCACGCCCGCGCTGATTCGCCTCCACATAGCCTTTTTCACGCAAATCCTGAAGCTGGCTGGAAATGGTTTGGGGGGTGGCAAAGAGTCGTTTGGCAATGTCTTTGACCGGCGCAGTACCTTCGCGACTGCAAAGATACTCCACAATTTTGCGTTGCAATGGAGGAAGCCAGCGAATGCGCTCCTGGTAGTAAGGCGTGAGCTCATCCACCATTTTCATGAAAGGCCCCAGAAGGGAATCGATGGTGTCGCGGGTGATGAACTGTGACAAAACGATATAGATACGGTGGTTGCCACCCGACAAATGGTGCAGCGCGCGTACACGGGAGCGCCCCTGGTTGGTTGCGAGAAACGCTACGAGGTCCGTTTTTCCTTGTAGTTGGGCGATCTTTTGCAGCAACTGGTTGGCTTCATCCACATGGAGCGTTTTGAGATGCTCCGTCTGGAAAAATCCAAAAAAGGGGCTGGTGCGGCTTGACAGGTCTTGGACCAATCGCTGCGCTGTGGCAACGATGGAGAGCTTGGGGTGCTCCTGAATAAACGCCCTGAGCTTCTTTTGGCCTGCGTCCCCGAGCCCTTCAAAAAGAGCGTCCAGATTCTCTGTCACCACCAAAAGTGTGCGTGGCCCCAGGGTCGAAAGCAGTTGCTGGGCCACCCTATCCAGCGCTGCATCCGCCTTCAATTCATAGGCTTCGCTCAGATGATCTTCCCGGAATTCTTCTGGATAACGTGCCACCAAGGCGGCGTGGATTTTTAGAAGGAATTCGAGTAGTGTGGTGCAGGTTTCGTCTTCGTTGAGCCAGGCAATACGCAGACGATCCGCAAGTTCTGCGTCATCGGTCAATCGGCTGACGATCAGGGTGATCAAGTGTGTTTTGCCGCAGCCTCTGGGTCCCACAAACAGCAAATGGTGCTTGTGATCCGTCAGCGCGCTTTCTCGAACGCGCTCGACGGCATCCTGAATCAATTCCTGGCGTTGAACGAGGATGAATTCCAGGTCTTTGGGATCCGTGCGACTGGGCGTGAAAACCCACAGAGGTTTGTGTTCGCTGGCGCCGTGTGTGGCTGCGGGCTTTGCGTGGTGTACGGCATCCACGTTCATAGGCCCCGATTGATCTTCCACCAACGACTGATGAGGGGGAACCGAAAGCGATACCCGCCTGTATCGGCTCTTTGAAGGTAGTGGTCACGCTCCATGAGCTTCAATAGATGCAACAAACGCTCCCGATCATCAAACTCGCTGGCATTTTTGAGCATGGCAAGTAGCGCATTCACTGAAGCAGCCTGCGTTTGTGTCGCCAATTGGTCGAGTACCAAGAGTGCAGGCTGTTCCTCGTCGCGGTAGTAATTTGGAATACGCTCGCGATAGTGCAGGAGCTCCCAAGGATCATTCGCATCGACCAACTGGGAAGCCACCACTTGGGCGACGTTTGCAGGGTTTGCAGCCAACCCGCGAATTTTCAAAGCCCTGACGATGTGGTGAATGTAGAAAGGAAAGCAATCGGCTTCATGGGCAATAGCCGCAGCCGCGTCGTGTATGGCCGGTGCAGACAGATTTTCACCTTGGATCAACTGGGTTGCCAAGGTGATTGCATCGGCTTGGTCGAGGGGTGGTACATCAACCGCGTGCATGTCATTGACTGGGGCGTTGGCGTAGTTTTTCTTCTTTAGGGAGGCAAGCACATGGTGCAAACCTATGGAGCCTGTAATGACCATCCGAAGCGCAGAGTGTGTCTGGCGTAGCGCGCGCAGGAGGTCAAGAACCTCCATGGCGGTTTGCTCGCCTTCGCGATCCCGGATGTTCGCCAGCATGAAGGGCATTTCATCCCAAAGAAACAGCAGCCTGGTGCCGGTCGCCTCGTTTTCGTGAATCAGGTCCTCGATTGCCCTGCTAAGGATGTCTTTCCAGTGGGCACCCGGTTTTTCCGGGAGTTTGAAAAGTCCTCCGATTTCAGTCCCGCCCATTGCAGTGAACCATTCCTTGGCTCTGCGCATGGTTTTGCCCTTGTGGCCCAAGAATTCGTGTATTTCCTTGTAGACCGACATGGCAAACTCAGCGGCGGTGTGAAAGCGCTCCAGATCCTGGAATACGGGCATCCACCCATCAGCAGGTTCGGCCCGCATTTTTTTGATCACGGTGGTCTTGCCGATACGTCTTTCGGCGGTAATGATCAAACTTTGTTGCTCAATGGACTCCCACAAAGTCCGAATCAACCGATCACGACCAATTACCGCCTTGACATCGATTTGCCCACCTGGATTTGATTTCATGATATTAAAGTATGTTATTTTGGACGTACGTTAATTATAACGTACCAACTTCACTTCGCCAATTGGCAGAGTGAGCGACAGCCAAGGCAACCCGACCGGGCGCAATGCGCCAATCACCCGCTCACACAGCGCCCACGGGTGTTTTTGATGCCAAAACAGGCCGTAACCCCCGTGTGAAAAGCGGGAACAGCTCTCGAAATAAGAGCGTTGTCAGCGGTATTGATCCGATGCGCATGAGAAACTCTCCCCATCACCCTGCATCGCACCCGCTACGGTGATGGCAACATAAAATCGGCGCCACTATGCCATCCATGTCATCTATGCCATACCAACCGCCGAAACACATTCTTCAGGTTTTGCAGAAAATTGACTATGAATTGGACTTTGGACAAAAAAATTCCACAGCTCTTGCCGGAGCTGCCCAATATTTTCTGCAACTTCAGCCAGAAGTCACGACTTTCGATGGTTTGCTGCGCTTAAAAACTATCGGTTCGCGTTTACGCTTGCATTGTGATGCACCTTTTGGTCGTCCTGGTGAATTTCCACGGGGTTTGCGTGGGCATGCCGGTGTCCCAAACTGCCGAATAATTCGCCCATAGTCACGTTGGACCTGGGATGGGCTGGGTAAACGATGTTCTTTGAATTCGGGCAGGTAGCGTTCCCAGGGTTTTGGCAATGGGCAGCAAAGGTGTGCTGCCAGCCAAAGTTGAACGTACGCCAGGCAAGCCAAGCACCACCAATTTTCCTCGTGTTCGAGCGTTGGCGTTTGAAAACTATCCATGAGTAGTTTGTTTTTTCCAAAACGGAAGAAATGCTCCAGATCGTAGCGCTGACGATAGGCTTCATACGCCGCTACGGTGCTGATTTCTGCGCGTCTGTTTCCCATAACGATTAACCACATGGAGCGGGCGAACACCAATTTGCCCGAAAGATCAAACACCCGTGCTCGAATCAGGTCGAAAGGATGCTCATGCATGGGGATATTTTTCTTGCCACGCATCAACAAGGTGTTCCAACGCTGTAGCTTAATTTTCAGCGGCCGTCCCGAGGCAGTTTGCCAATCCATTTCGGTTTCCTCTACAGTCTCTCCCCACGTCGTTTCATCCTTGAGATCGAACACCACACCGAATTTCTTGGGACGACCTACATGCACGGGATGAACTTCAGGTGTTGCTGCAACTTGGAAAAATCGGCGGTTTTTCGCAGACCGGACTACCTCCACGTGATTGGGAAAGCCACCGACAGCCCCAAGGTAAGGTGCTTTGCTGTACCCTGAGTCGGCTGCGTTGACCGTCAATTCAATTCCAAACGGCAATCCTGGCTCACTCAGCAGGGCTGTCATTTGTTTTGCGGCAACCTCATTGGCGCTTTGCTGTGTCGTAATCCTTTGGCAACTTAGGGGAACCACCCAAGGCGGGGCGTGGGTTTCACGTTCAGGCAGTAGCGCCAACACCGAGTAGCTGTGTCCTACACCGATTGGCTTGTTACCTGGTGCAGGATTCGGGTAGTACGTGATGCTTCGGTCAGCAAGACAGTTTGAATACGGACGCAGTGCCGGTGTCGCATCTATCGCAGTCAACCAAAATGGATGCTTCGATGGCTTGACAAAGGCCGGCAATAAACTCTTAACCTGTTCCAGTACCTTTTTCTGACGCTCCTTGGCGGCTTCTTCCTTATTCTCAGGCACAAATGCGCTGCTTATTGCCTTGTACAGACTGCTGTACTTTCGATCAAATAATGGTTCAAGTGACAACTCCGCTACCGACTGTGCATTTTGCCTGCCGCTCAGGCTGTCAATCAAGTTCATCAGTGAATCTGCACAAAAATCAAATCCGTCGTGAATTTGTTGCCGAAAGGCTTTGAAAATATCGCTACGTTCGCACATCGCACACCTCCATCCTGATCCCCATGTAACAAGTATCGGCAAGTGGCTGCGTATTGCTCCAATTTATCCAAAGTCCAATATGAAGAAGCCCTGCCTGATGGCGACCCGCGCTATGTGGACACAGAAGCAGCACGCGGGAGCGAGAAGACCTTTGCGCAACTGGCCCGAAAATTTGGCTGGGACCCCGTCAGCAATGCCTTTTTTGCCCCGGATGAGAAGCATGTGCTTTTCTTTGGCCATATTGGCAGTGGCAAAACCACCGAACTGCGCCGCTACGCAGGTCGGCTCAATCAGTCCAGACGCTTCTATGTGGTCGAGGTCGATGTACTGGCCAAGCTTGACCGCAACAACCTGCATTACACCGAAGCGTTGATGGCCATGGCGCAGGCGCTGCTGGAGCGCATGCATGCCGATGGCTACACGCTGGATGACGCTGTTTTGGCCCCGGTGCGCAATTGGTTTTCCTCCACCATCAGGACCGACACCAAAACCCGCGAGCTGAGCGCCGAGCTTAAAACCGGCGTGGAAGCGGGGGGCGGCATTGCGGGGCTGGTGAAGCTGTTTGCCGGATTCACCAGCGCGTTCAAGACGGGTTCCAGTCAGAAGAGCGAGTGGCGCCAAGAGATTCGCAACCACTTCACCGCGCTGGCGGCAGCTTTCAATCATCTGATCCGTGCCGCCGAAGCTGAACTGAAAAAAGCCGGGCGTGCCGAGCGCGTCGTACTATTGCTGGACGGCACCGACAAAATGCGGGGCGAGGACACGCAGCAGTTCTTCGTGCAAGATGCGGAACAGTTGCTGGCCATCCAGACCCTGGCGATTTATACAGCACCGCTGGATCTTAAATACGACGGTCGATTGGGCGGCAAGCTGGATGCCGACATGGTGTTACCCATGATCAAGCTGCAAGAGCGCAATGGCAGTCGGTGCGAAGCCGGGTGGGCCGCACTGACAGGCTTGCTGCTGCACCGCCCGGCGCTGCTCCAGTACAACGATGGCAAGTGGCGCCGCAGCCACCCGGTGGTGCGCACGCTCGAAGGCTACATCCTGGCGACGGTAGCCCCGGCACCCACGGCGCCCACGGCACCCTGACGCGGCCCGCCCAGCCCACGCCACATCCTGCAAGCCCGTGGCCAGCTCGACGAGGCGCTGCGCATCCGCCGGGAGGAACAACTACCCGTCTATGAGCGCCTGGGCGACGTGCGCTCACTATTGGTTGCTCGAACGAATCTGGCCCAAATCTACGCGATGCGTGGGCACGAGGTTGATCGCCCCGAGATCGACAGTCTGTTGCGCGCTGCGCATGCAGCGGCGCAAGAAATCCGACTTCCAGAGGCTGAGCAGATTGCCGGAATTTATAGACACATTTTTGGGCGTGGGTTGGACGAGAGGTAGCCACATTAGCTCTACCTGTTCTTGCATCTGGGCCTCGTCCGGTTATGAGGGTTTGCGGAGATGCTATTGTTAAAGTAGCTGCTCCCGCTGTATTCATAAGGGATAGCGCCAGATTGTCTATTCAAAATAGCCTGTATGTGCCATGCCACAATGGGGTGGTAAGCGCAAAATGGTCGCATCCAGGGCCGGCAGCCAGACATCGAATCCTAGCCGCGCCGTTTGCGCGCGCAGGGCGTGCAAGGCGCTTTCCAGATCGGTGCCGGTTTCGCAGCGCCCATGGCGTGCCAGCAGGCGACCACGGGTGATGGCGAGCGTGCTCCAGGGTATTGGCTCCGCCACGGTGTAGCGCTCCAGGGCGGCGCAGTAGCGTTCGACGGCAGCGAAGTCGCGCGCTTCCAGGCTGGCGTCGATGGCGCAGGCGTGGAAATCGAAATGGTTGTGGCTGATACTGCCACCGGCCAGCAGCGCCTCGCCCTCGGCAAGCGCTTGCTGTCGCTCATCAACGTCGGTGGTGATCTGGGCCAGCACGCCGAGCGCAGTCGGGCCGATGAAATCCTTGGCTGTGGCCCGACATTGTGTCAGCGCCTCGCGCGCCAGCGTCAGCGCGCTCTCGCGGTGGCCGCTACGCAGTTCGAGTTGGGCGCGGAACACCAGGTTTTGCACCTCGAAGCGCGTCGCACCGAGTGCGCGCGCCAGCACCAGCGCACGGTCCAGATGCGCGTAGGCAGGCGCCAGGTTGCCCATCAGCCAGCCCTGGATGTAGGCCATCGTCTGCCGGGCGACGGCTTCGGTGCGCTGCACCGATACCCGTCGGGCCATGTCCACCACGTCCGCACCGACGGCCAGCGCCTCGTCGAGACGCCCCAGATAGTGCAGGGTCCAGGCCAGCATGTGTTTGTTGGCGACTTCGATGCGACCCAGGCCATTACCTTGTGCCAGCTGCACGCAGACGCAAAAGCGCTCGTTGGCGGTACGCATGCGCCCGCTCGCGTAGCTCGCATCGCCCAGGCCCGATAGCGCGTTGGCCTCGGCTTCGACCGAGCCGGCGGCGCGGGCAAACGTCCGCGCTGCCTCGTGTTCGCGCAGGCAGTCTGCACTGCGGCCAAGGACAAAATAGAAGCCGCCGCGCAGATGGTGCAGGTGCGCCAGGTCGAGCACCGAGCCCGCCTCGCGTGCCAGCGGCTCGGCTTGTGCCAGCGCCGCCAGCGCGTCATCCGCCCGGTCGACGATGCGCATCGCCGCCGCCTGCAGGATCAGGCTCGCAGCGCGTTCGGCGGGTTTGGTTGCATGGGCCAGCGTCTCGCTCGCTGCGGCGATGGCCTCCTGGGCGCGTCCGCCATCGAGCAGCATGCGGGCGCGCATGAGGCCCAGGGCGTGGCGCTCACCGGGCTCGCGCGCCAGGGCCAGGCCGCGCTCGGCCAGCGTCACGGCACGCGCGTAGCGGTAGCGCTGCGCCTCGGAGTTGCTGGCGGCAAGATAGGCGCCAGCCGCCCGGGCGTCGCCGGCAAGATCAAAGTGCTCGGCGCAAAGGCCCGGATCGCGCGTGGTGAACCACTCGGCGGCTCGCGCATGCAATTCGCGGCGGCGCGATTTCAGTAGTGACTCGTAGGCGCCGTCGCGGATCAGGGCGTGGCTGAACATCCAGTCGGCGCCCGCCGGACGCAGCAACTGGCGGGCGACGAGGTCGTCGCAATCACAGGATGTATCCATCATCAGGTGGCGCAAGGCCTCCAGCGAAAAGCGCTGACCAAGTACCGCAGCCGCCTGGAACAGCTGCCGCATGGCGACCGGCAACTGGTCCAGGCGCGCCAGCACCAGCGCCTGGATCGAGCCCGGCAGGGCGGCTTCGACCGAACGGCCAACATTCAGCAGCAGTTGTTCGAGGAAAAGCGGATTGCCCTCGGCGCGCGCAACGATGTCGCGCATCGTCCCGGCATCCATGTCGGCAAAGCGCGCGGCCAGCGCAACCGCGCCTTCGGTGGCGAGCGGTGCCAGATCGAATGTGCTGACCTCTCCCTCGTACACCATGTCGCGCAAGCCGGAGCGCGTCGGGTCGCCGTCGATGCGTGTGGTCAGCACCAGCAGCAGTGGCACTTCGTCCGCAATGCCGGCCAGCGCCGCAATGCGCTCCAGCGTCGCGGCATCGGCCCAATGCACGTCCTCGACCAGCAGCAACAGCGGCCGGCGCCGTGCTGTGGCGCGCACCAGGCCGACCATCGCGGCGCGGGCACCCTGTTCACGCGCGGCACCCGTCAGCGCTGCGTCGAGCGCACGCAGTTCCGGCGGCGGCGCAATGTCGAGCAGTTCGCACAGGAGTAGCTCCTGCTCGCGTTCGATCCATCCGGCATCGAAGGCCTCGTTCAGCGCCCTGTGGCCGTCGTCGGTGCCAGCGTCGGCGGCGATGCCGAGCAGGCTGCGCATCAGGTTGCGCATGGCATCGCCGCTGCGGCCAACGCTGAAATCGAGCAGCGCCGCGCCATGGCAGGCCAGTCCGTGCTGCTGCGCGAGTTCGCTGAACTCCGCCACCAGACGCGTCTTGCCGATCCCCGGATCGCCGCGTACCAGCGCTACACCACCCTGGCCCTGCTGGCTGCACTGTGCAGCCAGCGCCGCGAAGCGCACCAGTTCCTGGTCACGGCCAACGATGGGCAAGCGCGCCAGGGGGGCCGGGGCAAGCGCGCCGACCACCCGGTAAGGCGTGATCCGGTGTTCCTTGCCCCGGACCTCGATCGGGTCGCCGACCGTCACGGAAAACTGCGCGCCGACTTCGCGCCAGGTATCGGGACCGATCACGACCTCGTCGGCGGCGGCCAGCCCGAGCAGGCGTGCGCCGGTGTTCACCGTATCGCCGGTGAGGGCGAAATGCCCGTCGCGCGAATCGCTGCGCCGTGCCACGATCAAGCCGGTGTTGATGCCGCTGTGCATCGTCAATGCATGCCCGACGCGATGTTCGACCTCCTTGCCGATGGCGCGCACCGCAGCGTGCAGCGCGATCGCTGCCCGCACCGCTCGCCCCGGATCGTCACGCCGCGCCACCGGTATGCCGAACAGGGCGACCACCTCGTCGCCGACGAACTGGTTGATGACCCCGCCATGGCTGCCGACGATGCGCGTCGCCGTCTCCTTGATGCGCCGCATGATGAGCTCGACCTCCTCGGGGTCGAGCCGCTCGTTGAGCGCGGTATAGCCAGACAGGTCAGAAAACACGATGCTGGCATGGCGCCGCTGGCCGTCATCTGGCGCAGACCCGGCGATGGGCGTGCCGCAGTGCGGACAGAATTTCGCGTCAACCGGCAACGCGTGATGGCAGCTGGTGCAGGTCATGTAAACGATTAAGCGAGTGCTTCAAATTTAATAGCTGCCTCCGCACATCCCATAAGCCCCGCATGTCGATTCGTACTGACTCATAGCCAAGTGTCACAGCGCGCAGCTGCTGGTATTTCCGCCCTGGTTGTTGACGGTCTTGTGGTTGTTGCAGGTGCCTGACAGGGTGCTGTTGCGCACGTTGACCGTGCCAAAATTCACAAAAGCACTGCCATCGGGGGCCGTGTTGGCGCTGATGGACGACCCGATCAGACTGACCTGACCGATTGTGTTGTTGTTGGAAAAGCCACCGCCCCAGGTCTGGGCCGTATTGCCGGTTATTTTTACGCTTGTGAGCGTGGTTTGCGCCAGATCGTTGAGCAAGCCTGCGCTGGCTTGTGTGCTGGTGTTGTTGCTGAGTACCAGATCGGTGGCTGTCAGTGTGCCGGAGTACGCCACAATGCCACCGCCGTTGACGGAAGAATTGCCACTGATTGTGCTGTTGCTGATGGTGGCAATGCCGATTTTGGTGCTCAGGGCCCCGCCGGCGACCTTGCTGGTATTGGAAGACAGCGTACAGTTGCTCAGGCTCATATTGCCTTCACTGATGATGGCCCCGCCATAACCGCCACCGCCGGAAAAAAGCCCTTGTGCGGTATTGGTGGTGAACTGGCTATTGGTGATGGTCAGCTGCGTGTTCTGGTCGTTGTAGATGGCGCCGCCGCTGTTGCCGGCGGTGTTTTGCGTGAATTGCGCCGTGTCAATCGTCACCAGGCTGTTGGCAATGATCAAAATCGCACCCCCAAATCCGGGTGCAGAGTCTGGCAAGGGGTTGGTGTGCATCTGGGCTGTATTGCCATCCAGACTGACATTGGCGAGATGGAGCTCTCCGTTGGTTTCAATGGCCCCGCCGCCTTCGCCGTAGGCCTGGTTGCGCTTGAAAACGGAATCCCTGATGGTTAGAACTCCGGCGTAGTTGAATGCCGCGCCGCCGCCGCCCAAGTCCACGCCGTTGGCAATGTTGTCTTCAAAAGTCGATGTCGTCACTGTTACCTTGGCGCTGGACTCGCGGCTGGAGAGGGCACCGCCGTCGTTGCCGGTATTGGCAAAGAACTTCGAGCCGACGATGGCGACGGTCCCCAGGGTATCCATGCCGCCACCTATGGCACCGGACTGGTTGGTGTTCAGCGTGGTATTCACAACCGTGCCGCTGCCCGCAGCATAGATTGCGCCGCCGTTGAATCTGGCCGTGTTGCTGGTCAACTGGCTGGCAAAGAGGCCAAAATTGCCCGCTTCGTTATACAGGCCGCCTCCGAAACCCGTGTTGGTATTGATGCTGTTTGCCTGGTTGCCACTCACGCTGAGCGCAAGGCCGGTCAAACTGCCGGTGTTGAGAATGGCCCCGCCATTGAGCGCTGTGTTGCCGCTGAGCGTGACCCTGTCCAGTATGAGCGTGCCTTTGTTCAGGATGGCACCGCCGTAATCGCTGTTGCCGTTGCGCACGGTCAGCTTGCTCAGAACCAATCGGGCATTGGGGTCTTCCAGGCCAAAAAGTCTATTTTGTTCACCACCGTCGATGATGACGCTGGCTGCTGTGGTTCCAGTGGCTCCATGCACATGCACCTGGCCTGTGACCAGCAACTGCCCCTGGTTGACGGTATAGGTGCCTGCTGGCAGGATGACTCCGGCACGGCCACCGGCGGCGTTGGCTGCAGCCACGGCTTCGCGCAAGGAGCAGTCGCTGCCGCAGGTTCCGTTGTTGCTGTCGGTGAACTTGGTCACGGTAAACGTCTTGACCAGGCCGCCGCTGCGTGCATCCAGCATGGCATCAAAACTGGCGCAGGCGGCATTGGCGCTGGTGCTGTCGTCTTGCACACTGGCCAGAATCGCGGCCATGGCATTGCCATCGGCCTCGGTGAGATAGTTGCTTTGCGAACCCGATCCGCTGGTAAAGGTTTTGGCAACGGCCAGGCGATTGGCCACAATGGTTGCATCGCTCCCGCTGGCCCCGAACAGGACGTCCAGCGTGATGGACTGCAGCGTTTTCCGCCCCGCATTCAGTTCACCGACGTAATAATCAAGACCGCCTGCTTCGGGGTTGCGGCCAAAGAGTTGCCGGTAGATATTGGTGACCAGTTCGCTCGAACTTAAACTTCCGTAGCGGTCGGTGAACTCCTTGGAGGTACCAAACTCCGCCATGATGCTGTTCAGACTGCCACCGGCTGCCGCAACGCGGTTGGTCCAGTAGGCAAACCCTCCCGAATCCGCTGGTCTGCCGTAATAGGCAATGTAGGCGCGCATCACATTGTCCTGATCCCCGTCGTAGCTTGGAGTTTTGCAGCTTGCAGGGCCGGATGCTGCAGCCGATACCCCTGCAGACCGTGCTTTTTCCGGCAATGTGACGTTTGCGCTTGGGGCGTTTCCTCCGCCGCAAGCGGTCAAAATACCAGCGGTGAATGCCAGGGTCCAGAGTTTTGAAGTGTTCATGGGGACTTCCAATGTGAATCAACGTATCAGCAGTACCGGAACTTTGCACTTGGCCAGAACCTGGGTGGCGATGGAACCCATGACCAGATTGGCCATGACCCCGTGCCCGTGCGATCCCATGATCACCAGGTCAAACTGGCCTTCGGTTGCGACCTTGGCGATGACGGGACCCGCAGGGCCGACTTGCCAGATGCTCTTGGCGTCGATACCGTGGTTGAGCAGAAACTTGCTCACCGGCGCCAGCACCTTTTCGCTTTCTTCCTGATAGTACGTATCGACAATCTCCTTACCCAGCACCGCGACTGCCCTGGGCGGCAAAGCAGGCTGGGCTGTCACCAGGGAGTAGTCGTTGCCGGGATTGAACAAGGATTCATGTGCGCCCAGATACGCCAGCATTTTCTTGCTGTATTCGCTGCCGTCAACGGCCAAAAGTATTTTCATCAGATTGCGCGTGAAACCCCGTCCTTTAGGGCGGGGAGGTAGAGCGCGGGATGCGAAGCATCCCTATGCTGCGGTGGCGTACCTGTCACGTCCGTTTTTGCCACCAGTGAATAAGGTGCAGGCTTTTCACCTGCTGGACCGTGAGGCTCTGCCCGTAAGGGCCTGGTTACCCACGCCTTGCGGCGTGTGTCCCCTCGGAAATGTCAATAACCGGCTCCTACCTTTCGGTAGCGACAAAGACCTTCGACCCTTTACCTTTGGTCTGCATGATCCTTGCCTTGCAGAGCGGCGAACTGAGGAAGCATTCGCCGGTGCGTCTTAACGACCTGTTACTAACGTAGCGGGTTGGATACCGCTTTCCCTGCTTCAACCTAGCTATCAGCTTTTGGCTTCAAGCTCCGCCCTTTAGGGCGGGGTGATTGACGATGTCCTCAGAGATTGGAAGTGGGAGAAATGGGTAAATTAGTTTCAAGTGTAGCGAACACCAGCGCAGCGCTTTGTTTGGCTGCCTTCAGCGTCTGCTCAACCTCCGCCGCGCCTGGACCGCTGTTGCCAACGCCTGCAGCAGCGGCACCGTTTGCGCCATGCTGATGCAGGCATCGGTCACTGACACGCCGTATTGCAGTGCTGCGTCTGGCAGCAAGTCCTGACGGCCCTCGTGCAGATGGCTTTCGATCATCACGCCGCAGATGCGTGTGTCTCCCGCAGCAATCTGGCTGGCTACGTCGGTGGTTACCGCGATCTGACGTGTGTGTTGTTTGCTGCTGTTGGCGTGCGAGACATCAACCATCACCTTTTCGGGCAGGCCTGAAGCCTTGAGCAAGGTACAGGCAGCGTTCACGTCCGCGTGGCTGTAGTTGGGTTGTTTCCCGCCGCGCAGGATGACGTGGCAGTCCTGATTGCCGCGTGTCTCAAAAATGGCCGCCTGCCCCATCTTGGTCATGCCCATGAAGGCATGCTCGGCTTGTGCCGCCAGAATGGCATCGGTGGCAACCTTGACGCTGCCGTCGGTGCCGTTCTTGAATCCTACCGGGCACGACAAGCCGCTGGCCAGCTGGCGGTGGCTTGGGCTTTCGGTGGTGCGTGCGCCAATGGCTCCCCAGCTCACCAGATCACTGATGAATTGGGGCGAGAGTAAATCCAGAAATTCGGTTCCAACCGGCACGCCTAAGGCGAGTACGTGCAAAAGCAGGCGCCGTGCCAGTTCCAGCCCCTCGTTGATGGCAAAGCTGCCGTCCAGATGCGGGTCGTTGATATAGCCTTTCCAGCCGACGGTGGTACGGGGCTTTTCAAAATACACGCGCATGACCAGCAACAGTTCCTCGCCCAGGGAATCGGCTTGTTTTTTGAGCTGGCGGGCATATTCCAGTGCCTGGGCGTGGTCGTGAATGGAGCATGGCCCGACGACCACAATCAGCCTGTCATCCTGACCATGCAAGACGGTGGAGATGGCCGTTCGGCTGCTTTCGACCAGCGCCTGGGTTGTATCTGGCACGGGAAGCTTCTCTTGCAGCAAAGCAGGGGTAATCAGTGGACGTACTGCGCGAATGCGGGTGTCGTCAATGCGGGTGGTATCGTGGGTGCCGGATTCGGATTGCATGGTTGAAAATTATGGGTGGCTCAAACGTTGGATGCGCGTGCGTTTGACGTTACCATAACAACGCTTTTGGTGGTCCTTAGCCATTAGCGGGATATTTCAATAATTTCATTAATCAGGAGACTTCTTATGCGTTTTATGCGTTACAACGTTCTTGTTGCGGCTTTGTTGGTATCGGGTTCGGTCTGGGCCGAGCCTGTGGTTCTGGTTTCAGGCGACGATTACGCGCCCTATGCTGACAGTAAATTGCCCGAAGGCGGCATGACGACTGACCTGGTGAAAAATGCATTCGCCGCCGTCAACACCGAAACAAAAATCGAGTGGCGTCCCTGGGCGCGGGGGCTTGATGAAACGAAGCATGGATTATTTGCTGGCACATTCCCCTACCTCAAAACACCTGATCGCGAAAAAGATTTTCTGTATTCCGATGTGGTCGTCAAGATTCAGGATCGGGCCTTTATCAAGGCGGGTAACAAAAAACTGGATTTCAACAATATTCCTAGTCTGGCAGGCACCACAATCTGCCTGCCATTGGGTTGGTCGCCGTCACCAAAATTGGCTGACATGATCAAGAGCGAACAGATCAAGACCAGCCGACCGAAGGACATTTCAACATGCGTGAAAATGGTTGACTCGGGCCGTTCTGACTATTTTGTTACCGACGAAGCCCAGGGTACTGCCGCACTCAAGACCGGGGGAGTCCCTGCGGGTTCGGTGGTGATGGCTGAATCTACGCCGCTGGCTGACAACTCACTCTATCTGATTGCCGGCAAGAGCCTGCCAGGCAGCAAGGGTTTGCTGGAGAATTTCAACAAGGGGCTGGCTGCGATCCGTAAAAATGGTAGTTACGACAAGATATTCAAAGCGCATACCAAATAAACCTTCCCGGTCAATGCCAATCTGGTACGGGTGCGGCTTGTATGCGCGCATGCAGCCAGCGTTCGGGCAACTCAGGTAATGGTGTTGTGTTGTCCGGAAAGAATCGTCAGGAGTTTTGCCATGCGATACGGCATTGTCTTTGTTGTCCTGTTTTTGTCGGGTCTGGTCTTGGCCGAACCCGTGCTTCTGGTTTCGGGCGATGACTATGCGCCCTATGCCGACAGCAAATTGCCAGAAGGCGGTATGACCACCGACCTGGTGAAAAATGCATTCGCGGCTGTCAACACCGAGATAAAAATTGAGTGGCGTCCCTGGGCCCGGGGGCTTGAAGAGACCAGGCATGGAATGTTTGCTGGCACATTTCCTTACCTGAAGACGCCTGAGCGCGAGAAAGATTTTCTGTATTCTGATGTGATCGTCAAGATTCAGGATCGTGCTTTCATCAAGGCGGGTAATAATAAATTTGACTTCAACAATATCCCCAGCCTGGCGGGCACCACGATCTGCCTGCCACTAGGCTGGACCACATCTCCCCGGTTGAATGACATGATCAAGAATGAACAGATCAAGGTTAGCCGACCAAGGGACATTTCATCGTGCGTGAAAATAGTCAACGCGGGTCGTGCCGACTATTTTGTGACCGACGAGACGCAGGGTATTGCCGCACTCAAGAGCGGGGGCGTTCCTGCGGGTTCGATGGTAATGGCCGAATCTGCACCGCTGGCTGACAACTCACTCTATCTGATTGCCGGCAAGAGCCTGCCAGGCAGCAAGGGTTTGCTGGAGAATTTCAACAAGGGGCTGGCTGCGATTCGTAAAAATGGCAGTTACGACAGGATATTCAAAGCGCATACCAAATGAGCAGGTGAGCAAATGAGCACGTGGGTTTTTCTGGCTGATGGCTTCCCTGGTGCGGGCATGGTTTGCGTGCGGTGAATGTGGCCAGCGCCTGCGCAACGCAGGGACTTTTGCAAGAGGATATTGCTTGTGTCCTACCTTGAACCAAGTTCGCTTAAAACAATTCTGCATTCCAAGCGCGCCAACATCTATTACCTGGAGCATTGCCGGGTACTCGTTAATGGCGGGCGTGTTGAGTACGTGACCGATGAGGGCAAGCGCTCCCTGTACTGGAACATACCAATAGCAAACACCACCACGGTGCTCCTGGGAACGGGTACATCCGTCACCCAGGCAGCCATGCGTGAGTTGGCCAAGGCAGGAGTCCTGGTCGGTTTTTGCGGCGGTGGTGGAACCCCCTTATTCAGTGCTAACGAGCTGGACATTGAAGTAGCCTGGTTTTCCCCTCAAAGCGAGTACCGTCCCACCGAGTATGTACAGCATTGGGTGAGATTCTGGTTTGATGATGCCTTGCGCTTGGCGGCGGCGAAAGAATTTCAGCAAACACGGCTGGAACGTGTCAGCGAGAGCTGGCGGACCCTGAGCCAGTCAAAGGACAACGCTTGTCCGGTAGACATCGGGAAACTGGAGCAATTGCTCAAACAGTCCGTACAAGCGATCCAGTTGGCAAGCAATCAAACCGAACTGTTGGCTGAGGAGGGGCGACTGACCAAACAGTTGTATCGACTGGTTGCCGAGGCCACCCGGCACGGTGAGTTTGTGCGTAGCCAGCGAGGCAACAGTGTCGATAGGGCCAACCAGTTTCTTGACCATGGTAATTACCTTGCGTACGGTCTGGCAGCCACGGCCACCTGGGTTCTCGGCCTGCCGCACGGATTGGCAGTGCTGCATGGGAAAACCCGGCGCGGCGGACTGGTGTTCGATGTGGCCGATCTGGTGAAGGATGCAATCATCCTGCCACAGGCGTTCATCTCGACGATGCGAGGCGACAGCGAACAGGAATTCCGCCAAGCCTGTATCGATGGCCTGACCAGCAGCGAGTCGCTGGATTTCATGATCGATACGCTCAAGGTTGTGGCGCTCAAGGTGGGAAGGCTGGCACAAACCCAGGCACAGGGGCAGGTAGGGACATGAACATCCTGCTGATTGCACAGTGTGAAAAGCGGGCGTTGACGGAGACCCGGCGCATTCTCGACCAGTTTGCTGAAAGGCGTGGCGAGCGTACCTGGCAAACTGCAATCACCAGGGAAGGACTCGATACCCTGCGCCAGTTACTGCGCAAGACCGCGCGCAAAAACACTGCCGTGGCCTGCCACTGGATACGCGGACTCAACCACAGCGAATTGTTGTGGGTCGTCGGGGATGCCAGCCAGTTCAATAGTCAAGGCGCCGTACCAACCAACACCACAGCGCGCAATATTTTGCGCTGTGAAGATGAAAACGATTGGCATACGGGGGAAGACATTCGTTTGTTAAGCGCTTTGGCCGCTTTGCTGCATGACCTGGGGAAAGCCAGCCGCGCCTTTCAGATGCGGCTGCAAGGCAAGCTGGAAGAACGCAATCAGTACCGGCATGAATGGGTATCGCTGCGTCTGTTTGAAGCCTTTGTCGGCTCTGACGCCGATGGTGCCTGGCTGGCACGGCTTGCCAACCCCACGGCACAAGACGATGCAAGCTGGGAACAGCGCTTGCAAAAAGACGGACCGGGAACCGCCGTGCCACGCCCATTTGTCCAACTGGCCCACGCGCCACTTGCCCAGGCCATCGGCTGGCTGGTAGTCACACACCACCGCTTGCCTGTCTGGCCGGGCGGCGGCGATTCCAGCACGGATGTTTTTGTGCCTGGCCTGCTGAATAATGTGCTGGAACGCATCGACGCCAGATGGAATGAGCGCCAGGGTGCCAGCGATGACAAGACCTTTGGCTATTACTGGGATTTTCCGCATGGCCTGCCCGTTACCACCGATTTGTGGCGCAAGCGTGCCGCCCGTCTGGCGCAAGGATTGCTGAAGTTGTGCGCACAACCGGACAAGGGCAACTGGTTGGGCAATCCCTATGTGATGCATCTGTCCCGGTTGAGCCTGATGCTGGCCGACCATCACTATTCCAGCTTGACCGGAAACGACCCGGATCGCGTCGAGGTGCCCAAAGGCTATCCGCTCTACGCGAACACCCATGGGGGGTATGGACATTTCAATCAGCCATTACATGAACACCTCCTGGGTGTAAGCAGAGACAGCATGGTGATAAGCTACTCCCTGCCACACTTCGCGTTGCAATTACCCCGGCTGGCGCGTCACAAAGGCTTGCGCAAGCGCTCCGGGGATGAGCAGTTCCGCTGGCAGGACAAGGCCGCAGACATGGCAGGAGCCATGTGTTCACGCTCTGCGCAGCACGGTGCTTTTATTGTCAACATGGCATCCACCGGCTGCGGCAAGACATTGGCAAATGCCCGCATCATGTACGCTTTGGCCGATGCACAACAGGGCATGCGCTGCGCTTTTGCCATGGGATTGCGCACCCTCACGCTGCAAACAGGGCGGGCTTTTCGTGACTTGCTGGGTTTGAGCGATGACGATCTGGCCATCTTGGTGGGTGGCGCAGCCAGTCGGGCGCTGTTAGAGCACGATGCGCAACAGCCCGAGGCTACGGGCTCGGCATCGTCGCAGGATTTGCTGGACAGCAATACACATGTCACGTTTGAAGGCAACTACGAGGCGCACCCGCTGCTGCGCCGCAGCATGCGCAACCCACAGGTCCGGAATCTGTTGGCTGCGCCGCTGCTGGTCTGCACCATCGACCATCTGACTCCCGCCACGGAAAGCGAGCGCGGAGGCCACCAGATTGCACCCATGCTGCGGCTGATGAGCGGTGATCTGGTGCTGGACGAGCCAGACGATTTCGATATCGATGACTTGCCCGCATTGACGCGCCTGGTGCATTGGGCCGGATTATTGGGGGCGCGGGTATTGCTGTCATCGGCCACATTGCCGCCCGCCCTGGTGCAAGGACTGTTTGCGGCCTATCGCAATGGACGCCAGCACTACCAGCGGAATCGGGGCGAGCGACCCGGCGGTTCCGATGCACAGCCGAATATATGCTGCGCCTGGGTCGATGAGTTTCACCAGAAACAGCTTGATTGCACCGACACCACTGCTTTTGACACTGAACATGCGCACTTTGCCCGCATGCGCCATGAACGGCTGGCCAAGGCGCAAGTGCGTCGGCGGTGCGAATTACTGCCTTTGGAGCTGGATTCGGATCAAGAGCAGCAGGTCGCCCAATTCGCCGTACTGGCACTGAATGCTGCACTGAAACTGCATGCCCAACATCACAGCCTTGATCCGCACAGCACCAAACGGGTCAGTTTTGGCCTGGTGCGCATGGCCAATATCGAGCAGCTGGTCGATGTCGCCCTGGCTTTGTACCGTCTGGGCGCACCAGAGGGGATGCGCATTCATCTATGCACCTACCACTCCCAGTTTCCGCTGTTCATTCGCTCGAACATTGAGCACCAGCTCGACCAGGCCCTGAACCGCCGCCAGCCCGAAGCCGTGTTCAAGCTGCCTGCCATCCGCAAGCAGTTGGACGACCACGCTGAACCCGACCACCTTTTTATCGTGCTGGGCTCTCCTGTCACAGAAGTCGGGCGTGACCACGATTACGATTGGGCAGTGGTGGAGCCATCGTCCATGCGCTCCTTGATTCAACTGGCCGGGCGTGTGCGGCGCCATCGCAGCGGTGCGTGCACGGTTCCCAATATTTTGGTCTTTGATACCAATTTGCGCCATTTTCGTAAGCGCGACAAACCCGCATTTTGCCTGCCCGGATTTGAAACCGAAGTCTTCAAACTCGACACCCACGCCCTGACCCAATTGCTGCCTGCCAGCGAACATGCGGTGATTGATGCCCGCCCCCGCATCGTTGCGTCGGAGCCGCTGCAAGCGCGCACCCGACTGGCAGACCTGGAACACGCCAGAATGCGCGCCACCATGCTGGTGCAAACACCCGTTGCAACACCCGCCGTTCCCGGTACGCGCCAACGCGGCTCGGCCAAAGCTGCCACACCACCACCCACGCTCAATGCCACGAGCTGGTGGCAACTTCCACCCGCCGACGCCTTGCTCACCGCCGTGTTGCCACAACAGCAACCGTTTCGGCATGATGTCATACCCAGGGTGGATCTGGAGCTACGGCCTACGGAGGATGGCGATGATTATGAAATGGTTCAATTGCTGGACAAGCCAGGCGGGAAGCGTGGAGAGAAACAATTTGTTGCAGTGGAACTGTCGAAACACCACCGCATTTCAGACGAGGCAGTGCAGGGTTCAGGAATCGTTCCCTGGAGCGAGACAAACTATCTGCAAGCCCTGACCGAGCTGGCAGAAGAATTGGAGATGCCACTGGCCGACTGCGCACGCCGCTTTGGCACGGTGACCTTGCCAGAAAGCACCAACGGCTGGCGCTTTCATCCGGCATTGGGTTTTACGAAGTGGAAGTGGCAACCCTGAAAAAGCCCGCTACGCGCGGGCCTGCTGCCTATTCGGCAGTGAACGTCGTCCTATAAAAACATAGGCAATATTTCTGAGCTGCTTTACAGCAGTCTGCCAAGGTTATCAGTTTCAAACGTGTTTTGGAATGATTGGGGGTGCGATTTAAGTGATGTGGCCGTTGGGTTTACTCCCTCGCCCCAGCGGGGAGAGGGTTGGGGAGAGGGGCGCATGGGAGCGTGCGTTACGCAGAAAGCCTGTTCGTCACCCGATTTGCTGTAATTTCATATTGCCCGTGATATTACAAATGTAAAAACTGCGGTGCAAAACCTTCTTGAAGCCGTCTTGCAAGCTCTTGTGACACTTTTTTGCCGTAAATCAGGCATTAAATCAGCCTATAGCCCCCGTGGGATGTGCGGGTACAGCTATAAATAACATAGTAACAATACGCCTCGTTCACAAGCCAGCCCCTTCTCCCCAACCCTCTCCCCGCTGGGGCGAGGGAGTAAACCCAACGGCCACATCACTGAATCACACCCAGTGATTGGAGTATCTCAAGTCCGTACAACGATATTTCATAATTTTAAAAATCATAGCCAATAGGAAATACATGTATGGTATGATTTGACGTCAACGCCAAGGGCAGTGAAAGACCTTGGTGTTATGTCCAACGTCCTAAAAAGGAGCTTGAATGGCGAATCCCGATCCGCAACGTGCCACTGAATTGCGATCTCTCATAACCGACTTTTTAACGAATCGTCTGAACGACAAGCTAGAAAAACTGGCAGCTGACGATCCCAAACGCGCAGAACTGCAACAGCAGTTTCATTCCTCCTCCTGGCTGGAGGACGCCGCCCGGCGTGTTGGCCAGATTCAAGCGGTCACACATTCGCTCAAACCGGTTCACCCGGATGCCAGGGGCACCAACATCTACAGTTCTCCGACAACGCAGCAAAGGGATAGGGTACTGCCAGTGGTGGGTTTCCATTGTCTTGGCGGGAATTTTGCAAGCGATGTTGTGGGTAATGCAGCCGCCCTGGATGTGTACAAATTCCTGAAGCTGGAGTACCAGGGTCGTAGCCTGCTGGCGCTGGTGTTGGAACGTGATGCCAGCCTTGCGGCAGCGTTGAGCGACGATCCGCTACAGGCCGAAAACCTGATGACTGCATTTACCGGATTGACCGAACCGCGTGGCCGGGTATCCTCGCACACACTTGCCAAACAGCTTTACTGGATGACAGGTGGAGATCCCCATGACAATGCCAGCTTTCAACTGCTGGCCCCCTTGTACGCCAGTTCACTGGCACAAAGGGTCTATCAGACCGTGCAGGATGACCGTTTCAGCGATGAAGCCACGGCGGCACGCAAAGCGAAAAGAGAGGGGGAATTCAGCGAGCGCTCCGTGCGTGAATACCCGAACCTGGCAATCCAGAAGCTGGGTGGGACAAAGCCGCAAAATATCAGCCAGCTCAATAGCGAGCGGCGTGGGGAAAATCTGCTGTTTGCATCACTCCCACCCACTTGGCGATCGGAAAATCTGAAGCCCTTGCTGCATACGGACACGCTATTTCATCGCTTTGGCCGACGACCCGATGTGCGCGATCTGCTCAAGTCACTGCTGGCGTTTTTGAAGTCTGATCCGAGTCCCAATGTGGAAACCCGCGAACGCCGCACCGCATGGGTGGATGCCATCATTGACTTATTTCTCCAGTTTTCCGCCGAACTGCGCTCCCTGTCAGCAGGCTGGAGCCAGTCGTCAGAGTGTCTGCTTTCCAGACCGGAGAAACACTGGCTCGATCCCGACGGCGTGGAAATGGCGGTGATGGACAAAGGATTACCGCTACCCACCGACACCCAGGAACAGGTGGGTTTCCTGTTTGCCAACTGGCTCAACGCGCAAATCGGTGAATACCTACCTGTGGGTGACCCGGAGTATCTGAAGTGGCGCAAGCAGATATTGGATGCGATCAAGGCCGAAGAATGGGAGACACCACTATGACTACCGAATCGCCGGAAAAGCGGGCGCTATTGGTGTTGCCACGTTTGCGTGTGCAAAATGCCAATGCCATTTCCAGCCCCATGACCTGGGGATTTCCGTCCATCACGGCCTTTACTGGTTTGATGACCGCGCTGGAACGCAAACTCGGGCCGGATGCAGGCATTGCGTTTTATGCCGTTGGCGTGGTCTGCCACAGTTGCGAGCCGCAAGTGACCCAGGATGGCTATACCCGCAGCTTTCATCTGACGCGCAATCCGATTTTGCCGGATGGCAGTACCGCCGCCATTGTGGAAGAGGGGCGTATCCACCTCGACATTACTTTGGTCTTTGAGGTTGAGCTGACATCAAAATTGCTGGGTGACGCCGAACGCACCGAGCTGGCCGCTCACATTGGTGAGGTGATCGCGGGCATGCGGGTGGCTGGTGGCAGTGTGGTGCCACCGTTGCCTGGAAAATTCCGCCAGCCACCGCGTCCCACGCTGGTCTTGGTGGACAGTGACGAGTTGAAGCGGCGTAAGCACTTCCGCACACTCAGGCGCCGCTGGCTTCCAGGTTTTGCACTGGTTGCGCGCGACGATCTGCTGCAAACACGGCACATTGAACTGCAACGGGTCCAGCCAGATGCGACTGTGCTGGATGCCTGGCTGGACCTCGCACGCCTGAACCACCACGCTGTTCGGCAAACCACCGTGAATGACAAAACCGGCGATGTTGTGGAGCACGTTGAATGGAGCGCAGATAAACGTCCCGGCTGGATCGTGCCGATTCCGGTTGGTTTCGTTGCGCTTTCCCAGCTATACGATCCCGGTGCGGTGGCAGGGGCGCGCGATCCCACGATTCCGTTCCGTTTTGTAGAGAGCGTCTATTCGATGGGGCAATGGATCAGTCCCCACCGTCTTACCGATATCAACGATCTGCTCTGGCAACCAGTCTATGACGCGGGCAACGGTCTTTACCGCTGCACCAACGCCTACCAGGCGACATCCTCCCCCGTTTCTTCCAACAACTAACTGCAAGAAGGTTCAATATGGCAACCACCCCTCTTAAAACGGCATCCGTTCTGGCATTCGAGCGCAAACTGGACCCCTCCGATGCTTTATTCTTTGCTGGTCCCTGGGAAGAGCGCAGCACCAGCGCGTCCTGGCCTGCCATTGCGGTGCGGGAAAAATCCGTGCGCGGCACGTTTTCCCACCGTCTGAAAACCAAAGGCCAGGATGCCACGAAACTGGATGTCGAGATTAAAAACCCGAATCCACAAACCGTAGACGTTGCCACCTTGACCGCTGATGCGGATACGCTCAAAGTCAGCTTCACCCTGCGCGTATCAGGTGGAGTCGGTACTCCTTCTTCCTGCAACAATGCCGACTACCAGAACAAGCTCCAGAGCGTCGTCAAAGGATATGTCGATGCGATTGGCTTTACCGAACTGGCCGGTCGCTACGCCCACAACCTGGCCAATGGCCGCTTTTTGTGGCGTAACCGCCTGGGCGCTGAACAAATCACGGTGCAAATCGCCCATCTTGTCAATGGCAAACCTGCAAAAACCTGGAGTTTTGACGCGCTGACATTGTCGCTACGCCATTTCGAGGCACCGCCTGAAGCAGTGCAGGGGCTGGCAGAGTTGCAAACAATGATTGCGGATGGCTTGAGTGGTAAACACCACGTGTTGCTGCAAGTGAGCGCCTTTGCACGCATCGGCGCAGGACAAGAGGTATTTCCATCGCAAGAACTGATTCTCGACAAGGGAAAATCCACCAAAAGCAAGACACTGTACAGCGTCAATGGCATAGCCGGCATGCACTCTCAAAAAGTAGGCAACGCACTGCGCTCGATTGACAATTGGTATCCTGGTGCCGAAGACGATGGCCCGATTCCGGTTGAGCCTTATGGATCGGTTACCGCGCAGGGCAAGGCATACCGCAAGCCTGCCGACAAAGTGGACTTCTATTCGTTGCTGGACAACTGGCTGCTCAAAGACAAAATCCCACCCACGGAACAGCAACATTTTGTGATGGCGACGTTCATTCGTGGCGGTGTTTTTGGTGATGCAGTCAAGGATTGAAACGATGGATCACTATGTTGATATCGATGTGCAACCAGACCCGGAGTTTCCTGCGGCGCAGTTGATGAACGCGCTTTACGCCAAATTGCACCGCGCATTGGTACTGAACAACAGCACCCTAATTGGTGTGAGCTTCCCAAACGTTGACAAACATCTGGGAGCGCGTATGCGCCTGCATGGCAGTGAGGATGTGCTTCAATCTCTGCTGACTAGCGACTGGCTGGCCGGTATGCGCGATCACGCCACACTGACACCGCCTATCCGTGTCCCAGAAACATCCAAATATTGCGTAGTTCGGCGCGTACAAGTCAAAAGCAGCACAGATCGGTTACGCCGAAGGCTGATGCGCCGCCACAATGTCGATGAAACTGAAGCACTCAAACGCATTCCAGACGAAGTGGCGCGCACGACAAACCTGCCTTTTGTGCAACTGCGCAGCACCAGCACGGGTCAGAGTTTCAAACTATTCATCGAGCACGGCCCGATACAGTCCCAGGCCACGGAAGGAGACTTCAGCACCTACGGGTTAAGCCAGGGCGCTACCATTCCTTGGTTTTGACCCTTTTTTGGAGGGGCTAATTTGTTCATTAAAAATCAACATGTTACGATCAGCCCGATTTATTGGGTCATGGCGGCTCGTTTACCGCAATCTCTTTGGTTAATAAGCAGTTACGTGTTTTATTATCCAGTTCACTGCCGCATAGGCAGCTCAGAAAGATCTGCGCCAAAGAATACAGAGACTCCAAGCGTTCACTGCCGCATAGGCAGCTCAGAAAGAAAACACCCATTTTTCATTGGTAAACGGGGAGTTCACTGCCGCATAGGCAGCTCAGAAAAATATCCGTTCGAGCGCGACACGTGGCAATCCGTTCACTGCCGCATAGGCAGCTCAGAAATGCAGACAGTAATCGCATGGCTCGAAAACGGCGTTCACTGCCGCATAGGCAGCTCAGAAAACGCCAAGGCACTGTTGTCTTTTACCAGGATCGTTCACTGCCGCATAGGCAGCTCAGAAAAGAGAGGGGGTTACGAAAATGAGTGAACACAAGTTCACTGCCGCATAGGCAGCTCAGAAAACATCCACAAGCAGACATTCTGCGGGCTATTGGTTCACTGCCGCATAGGCAGCTCAGAAATTTACCGTGGCCGCAGGCTGCGTAATCTCGCCGTTCACTGCCGCATAGGCAGCTCAGAAAATGCAAGTCAAGCTCTCGCACAGTCATAGCGCGTTCACTGCCGCATAGGCAGCTCAGAAAACGCAAAAGCGCTTGCGTGCGGGTGGTTCGTTGTTCACTGCCGCATAGGCAGCTCAGAAAAGCTTGCGGTTAGTAATTGCATGGCTTGATGCGTTCACTGCCGCATAGGCAGCTCAGAAAGCACGCTGGACTGGTATGTGGCCGAACTGGGCGTTCACTGCCGCATAGGCAGCTCAGAAATCATGAACTGAGCAAGTGAGTCCGCGCGTTTGGTTCACTGCCGCATAGGCAGCTCAGAAATTACCCACGCCCGAAAGTTGTGGTTTTTTTACGTTCACTGCCGCATAGGCAGCTCAGAAAAACACAAAAAAGCACGTCGGATACTCGTCTGCGTTCACTGCCGCATAGGCAGCTCAGAAAGCGATGCGCCGTGGGAGCAACACATGCGCGTGGTTCACTGCCGCATAGGCAGCTCAGAAAAAAAAAGCCAGCGCGGTGGCTGGCTGGGTTGAGTTCACTGCCGCATAGGCAGCTCAGAAATGTCCGCGCAGCAGCCATTGCGCATTCTGTGTGTTCACTGCCGCATAGGCAGCTCAGAAAGGATTACCCCAAGAGGCCATGCCCGCGTAAACGTTCACTGCCGCATAGGCAGCTCAGAAATTGATGATTCGGGCGTCCCTGGGGCTGTATACGTTCACTGCCGCATAGGCAGCTCAGAAAAAGGTGGCTTGCGTCGATGGCTACGAAGTGCAGTTCACTGCCGCATAGGCAGCTCAGAAAAGCAGACCGCAAGCTCTACCAGGACGCTGAAAGTTCACTGCCGCATAGGCAGCTCAGAAACGTAGACCAGACTGGACAGATTCTCTTTTGAGGTTCACTGCCGCATAGGCAGCTCAGAAAGAACAGCTCCCAAAATGCTGGGTGCATGCTCCGTTCACTGCCGCATAGGCAGCTCAGAAATCTTGAAAAATTGGAATCGTTTGTCGCGATGAGTTCACTGCCGCATAGGCAGCTCAGAAATTGCCGGTTACACCATGGTGGATTGGTCACAGGTTCACTGCCGCATAGGCAGCTCAGAAACTGGAGTGCAACGTCCTGCACTCGCACAGAAAGTTCACTGCCGCATAGGCAGCTCAGAAAAGTCGGCTGGTGGAGTGATAGACGGATGACGCGTTCACTGCCGCATAGGCAGCTCAGAAATGGATACGTGGGAAATGCTGTTGCATCTGGCCGTTCACTGCCGCATAGGCAGCTCAGAAAAGAGCGCGCGCGTCCGTGGCTGGCAGGGCAAAGTTCACTGCCGCATAGGCAGCTCAGAAAAAAAGCTTGTTTAGGGGTGAGTTGAACCTTGAGTTCACTGCCGCATAGGCAGCTCAGAAACCTTGGCACGTGTCAGATGGCGCGTTGTAGGGGTTCACTGCCGCATAGGCAGCTCAGAAATGCGACCCGATGCACCGCTGGTCGCGCGCTGGGTTCACTGCCGCATAGGCAGCTCAGAAACGGCAGCGTGGCCTGGCCATTCTGGGGGCTGCGTTCACTGCCGCATAGGCAGCTCAGAAAAGCCCGTAAAGGCCAAGGAACGAAAGAAAACGGTTCACTGCCGCATAGGCAGCTCAGAAAAACAGCACGAACTGGCATGCGCGGAGCGCCTGGTTCACTGCCGCATAGGCAGCTCAGAAAAGACACAGCCCGCGGCATCAACGTCCCAAAACGTTCACTGCCGCATAGGCAGCTCAGAAAAAAACGGGATGAATAAACGCGGTATGGGTGGCGTTCACTGCCGCATAGGCAGCTCAGAAAAAGTCAACAATACTAATTTCTTGAGTTTTCATGTTCACTGCCGCATAGGCAGCTCAGAAATGCTCAAAATCACCCTGGCGCAGGAATAGGTAGTTCACTGCCGCATAGGCAGCTCAGAAAAGCCGAACCTGGCAACAGTAGGAGAGTGGCGCGTTCACTGCCGCATAGGCAGCTCAGAAATGTAAGCCTTAGTCTTGCTTCTGCCGCTTTTTGTTCACTGCCGCATAGGCAGCTCAGAAAAGATGCAAAATCACAATATGGTTGAAAACTAAGTTCACTGCCGCGTAGGCAGCTCAGAAAAAACGGATATTGACTTCATTGTATGAGGCCATGTTCACTGCCGCGTAGGCAGCTCAGAAAGAATTTGGATTCCCGACGCATGAGGTGACTCCGTTCACTGCCGCGTAGGCAGCTTAGAAAACGATACGCAACCCCTGGCGTAGTGTTTGCAGTGCATGACTGTGGAACAAAATTCGAGCAGCAATTTGCACTGGACGGACAAAGGCGTACTATCATTCGTGGCCGCTCGAAACCGAGCGTCTACGCAGTATCCGTATCCTAGTCTAGCGAGTCCATAGTGCCTTCTTCACCGTTACTATCAGAACTGCCACCGATGCAGATACCGGCCAGCACCAGCCAGATTGGGCGCGTTGCTTCGGAGTTAAGACTCTTGCAACAAGAAGCACTGACCGATCAAGCTGCAATCCAGTTGCTGCTGGAGCGGGAGTCTGCGGGCGCGCTGCGTGTCTTACCCGACCACCCCGCAGATTGGGCCACAGGCGGTGCTGCCTTGGGTATGACACTGGCGCTGCTGTTCGGCTGGGTCATGTTTCGCAGATGGTATGTGGGAAATCGTGCACACCCCGGAAGCGTTGAGGCACCGAACACCGTCATGCCTTCTCTGCCTTCGGCCAGTGAATTCGAACAATTTCTGGATCAGGACACCGCCTTCTCGCCAAAAGACGCGCAATTGCCGGAAGTCGAGGCTGACGAAACGGAAGATATTTATGCATTGACCCCGCGCACGTCCGTCGCCGATACCCGGTCTGGACAACTCCATCGCGTAGACACAGCGCAAGCGGGCTTTGATTCCGAAGCCGCTGCCAGCGATGTCATGCGGGTGCGCCAATCGCTCGCACAAAAACGGATGGCGCGCATGCGCGAGAACGGGGTGGTCGGTCACAAAAAAGCGGCGTTGGATATTGACCTGGGACTTGACCAGGAACAACAGAACAGTGTTTCTGACGAGCCCGTGGACGTAAGGGTGCCGCAGCCAGATGATTTCCTGGATTCGCTGCCCCCGGAGCATTGGCAACTGGATGATAAGGATTTAAAGAAAAAATCAACACCAAAAATACCAGAAGAGCCACCGGCACCCATCGATGAGACCATCAGCTTTTCACTGCCTGCACAACCCGCGTCCGCTGCGGTGTCGTCGGTGTCGCCCCAGGAATCAAGTCAACAGGAATCAGCAAACCCCTATGCAATTGACATTGGCAGCGATGATCCCAAAGATCGTGACTACACCATCACGCTATCGTTGGCGTATGAGTCAGAATATCTGGAATCGTGGAGTGCTGCGCGGGTATTGGCCAGCGAAGTGCTGGAGTCAGGCGATCCAGACCTGATGCGACAAGCGCGCGTGCTTTTAAGCAGACTTGATCGACACGAAACGGTGGAAGTTCACGAGGAACCTACTTGGGACGATAGTTTGTAGACTTTGTGGAAACACGTCTGCAACAATCACGCGGATGAACGCTCCTGCCCAACTCCCCACGAATGACGTTTTTTCCTGGCCCGTGCGCGTGTACTGGGAGGACACGGATGGCGGTGGCATCGTGTACTACGCAAACTACCTCAAGTATTTTGAACGCGCCCGAACCGAGTGGCTGCGCGCACTGGGGCTGGAGCAGCGCAAGCTTCAGGAGACTGCTGGCGGCCTGTTTGTGGTGAGTGAAGCCAACGTCAAATTCCTGCGCTCGGCGCGGCTGGATGATATGCTGCAAGTCACCGCGCGGCTTTGTGAGATGGGTAGAAGCTCTTTTTCTATCGCGCAGCAGGTGCGCCTGTCCCTCCCCCATGACGCAGCACAGGTACTGTGCACCGCCAGCGTGCGGGTGGGCTGGATAAACAGCACCACACATCGCCCGGCCCGGATGCCCGCTAGCGTTGTTGATGTCTTCCCTCGGTGAAAGGAGATGCTTGTGGTTGCGATTACTGGTTACACCATTCTTGGGCAAATTTCTGCCGGGGAGCGCAGCCTGGTGCTGCGTGCCCGGCGCGAGAGTGACGGCTTGGCCGTGGTGCTCAAAATGCCGACATCGAACGCCTTGCCTTTGCGGGAAATCCTGCGTTACCAGCACGAGTACCGCCTGCTGGCGTCGCTGAATCTCAGCCAGGTTATCCGGGTGCATGCGCTGCTGCCCCATGAAGAGGGTTTCATTCTGGTGGAGGAAGACTTTTCTGCGTGTGACCTGGGGCAATTCCTGCAAGATCGCACCTTGCATCTGAGCGAATTTTTTCCCCTGGCACGGCAAATGGCGCAAGGCCTCGCACAGGTGCACCGTAACAATATCATCCACAAAGACCTGCACCTGGGCAATGTTCTGGTTGATCCGGCATCGGGGATGGTCAAACTGAGCGACTTCGGTCAATCGAGTCTGTTTGAAAGCGAAATGCCCGAAGCACTGGGTGCGGGGATGCTCGAAGGTGCGCTGGCCTACATGGCTCCCGAGCAAACCGGACGCACCAAGCACCCGGTGGATTACCGTTGCGACCTGTACGCGCTGGGAGTGTGCTTTTATCGGATGCTCACAGGCAGCCTGCCGTTTACCAGCACCGACCCGCTGGAGCTGATTCACAGCCACATTGCACGCCAGCCGGTGGCGCCACACACACGCGTGCCGGATGTGCCACAGTCCTTGTCGCAACTGGTGCTCAAATTGCTTGCCAAAGAGCCAGAACAGCGCTACCAGAGTGCCCAGGGTGTTTTGCACGATCTCAAGGTCTTGCAGGCGGCCTGGGCGCTGGGGGATGTACGTGATGGGTACGATGGGCGTGATGACTTTGTTCCTGGACAAGCCGACGTTTCGCCGCGTTTTCAGGTGGCGCGCAAACTCTACGGGCGCGAGGCGCAAACGGCGCAATTGCTCTCGGCTTTTGAGCATGTGACGACCAGCGCAGTACCGGAAATGGTGTTGGTGGCAGGATACTCGGGCGTGGGAAAGACCGCATTGGTGCATGAAGTGCATCTGGAACTGGCGCGCAGGCGTGGTCGTTTTGTGCGTGGCAAATTCGACCAATACCAGCGTGACATTCCTTTTTCAGCGCTGCTGGCCGCTTTTAACCAGCTATTGCACCAGATTCTGGCCGAAAGCGAAGCACAACTGGCTGCATGGCGCCAGGCTCTGGGCGAAGCCTTGGGGAACAACGCGCGCGTCATCACCGATGTCTTGCCCGAACTCGGCATCGTCCTCGGCGCACAGGCGGTAGCGGCGGCACTGGACGAGCTTGCGCCGCAGGAAACAAAAAACCGTTTCTTGCTGACGTTTCAGCGTTTTGTGGGTGTTTTTGCCAAACCCGAACATCCTTTGGTGTTGTTCCTTGACGATCTGCAATGGGCCGACGTGCCGTCACTGCATCTGCTCGAAAAGTTATGCACCGGCTCCAAGGGAGTGGCCTTGCTGCTTTTGGGTGCCTACCGTGACAATGAAGTCCAGGCCGGCCACCCGCTGATGGAAATGCTGCGCCACCAGGATGAAGCTGGTGGGGCGGGTATGGTTGTTACCCGCATTGATCTGATGCCACTGGGGCTGCAGGATATAGAGCAACTGTTGTGCGATACGCTGGGACAGGAAAACGCAGCGACGCACGCCCTGGCGCAGTTGTTGCAGCAAAAAACCGGCGGCAATCCGTTTTTTCTCATCCAGACGCTCAACGCCCTGTACCGCGATGGCCTGTTTGTTGCACGTACCAATCACCCTGGCTGGGACTGGGAGTTGGAGCGCATGCAGTCCCTGCAGCTTTGTGACAACGTGGTCGATTTGCTGGTGCAGCGTATCGGGCGGCTGTCACTGCGCACACAGCGCTTGTTGCAACTGGCTGCGTGCATCGGAAACCCGTTTTCACTCAAGGTGTTAGCAACCATCGACGAAAAAACCGAATCCGAAACCGGCGCCGATTTGTGGGAAGCCTTGCGTGAGGGTTTGATTCAGTCCAGCGGCGACGGCTTTCGCTTTCTGCACGACCGTGTGCAGCAAGCGGCCTATTCCCTGATTGCGTCTGCCGAACTGGGACCTTTGCACCTGAAAACAGGACGGCTCCTGGTGGCAGGTGATCCAGATGCTCTGAGCGACACCGGAATTTTTGATGTATTGGCGCATTTCAATCAGGCGCTGGATTTGATCACCGAAGCGCCGGAGCGCGCCTTCCTGGCCGATCTCAATGGCCGGGCGGGGCAACGGGCCAAACGTGCGACGGCCTATACGGCAGCATTGCGCTACTTCCAGATCGCACTGGCGCTTTTGCCCTCCAATAGCTGGCAGGCCGATTACTCCTTGAGTCTGGCCTTGCATACCGAAGCCCTGTCGGCGGCTTTTTTCACGGGCGACTACGCCCTCATGGAAGTTTATGGTGCGGCGGTGTTGGCACACGCGCGCAGCGTGGTGGACAGGGTAGGCGTTTACAAGGCCAGGAGCGATGTGTTTGTGTCGCAAAAGCGCAACCGCGACGCCATTTTCACGGTACTGCCGATTCTGGTCGAACTTGGGGTGGTTTTCCCCAAAAATCCTGGCAATGAAGACATTGAAGCCGCGCTGGACCATACGGCATCGCGGCTGGCCTTGTTGCCGGTTGAGCAACTGCTGGACCTGCCCCCCATGGAAGATGCGAGCCAACGCGCCGCATTGGAAATTCTGGTGGCCATCAGTGCGCCTTGCTACCAGTCCTTTCCCGTCTTGTTTCCACTGGTGGTATGCAAACAGGTCAACATTTCGCTCGATTTTGGCAATGCCGACATCTCGGCTTTTGGGTACATGACGTATGCCATGATTCTTTCGGGATTGCTGCAGGATTACGATCTGGCCGTGCGCTTTGGCCAGATGGCCATTGACCTGGCGAAAAAACGGCAAGCCCGGCAGGTCTGCAGCAAGATCGTATTCCTGTTCAACAACAACATCCGCCATCACAAGGTTCCCTTGACGGATACCTTGGCCGATTTGCTCGAAAGTGCCCGGCTGAATCTGGAACTGGGCGACCCCGAGTACGCTTGCCTCACCCGCCTGAGCTATTTGCAGCATCTCTTTTATGCGGGAATGCCGCTGGACAAGGTGCAAGCCGAGATGGACTTCGCTGCTGCGCTGATGCACAGCGTCAAACAGGAAATTGCCCTGCGTTTTACGAATATCCATCGGCAAACCGTGTACAGACTCGTCAGGCCATCCGATGCACCCTGGGTGCTGCACGGCGACGTTTTTGATGCATCCACTGCGATACCGGCGCACGACACCATCACCCTGTACGTTTTGCACTCCAGCAAGGTGATGCTGGAGTTTCTGTTTTACCGTTATGAAGAAGCCGCGCAATCGGCGCGCTCTGCTATTGAAACCCTATCGGCGGCCATTGGCTTGGCGGGTGTGCCCATCGTGCACTTCTACCACTGCCTGGCCCAGCTGGCCATGCTATCCAGGGTGGCCTCAGAGCAACGCCAGCAGGTGTGGGATGTTATTGACATCAGCCAGAACCAGTTGAAACTCTGGTCCGGGCATTGCAAGGCCAACTTCCTGCACAAGTGGCATCTGGTGGAAGCCGAGCGCCAGCGTTGCCAGGGCAACCCCTGGCAGGCCGTGCAGCAGTACGAAGCGGCCATCGCCACCGCCAAAACCCACGGATTCATACACGAGCAGGCGCTGGCGTGTGAACTTGCCGCCAACTTCTGGCTGGCGCAAGACAAACTCCTTCCCGCACGCGCCTACCTCAGCGAGGCGCACCGTCTCTACCGCCGCTGGGGGGCTAGCGCCAAAGTGCAGCATCTGGAACAGACGCATTCCTACCTGCGCACGACCACCTATCCTATGCATCCTATGGACAGCAGCAGCCAGAGAATGACGCACGAACGGCTGGATCTGTTGTCGGTGCTCAAAGCCGCACAGGCCATTTCCAGTGCCATCCATCTCGATGAACTGCTGAGGACCATGCTGCGCATCGTGCTGGAAAATGCGGGTGCCGAAGAAGGTTTTCTGTTGCTGGAAACCGCAGGTGACTGGGGCATTGCTGCCAGGGTGCAGGCGGTCGATCAGAGCATGCATTTTGAAAAAAGTGCCTTGGCGGGTTCAGCATGGGTGTGTGAAGCCATGGTGCGCCTGGTGCTCAGAACGCGCCGGGAACTGGTGCTTGACGATGCCAGCCAGGATTCCTTGTTTCAGAACGAACCCCATGTGCGCAGCCGTGGCAGCAAATCGGTTTTGTGTCTGCCACTCATGGCGCAAAACCGTCTCAACGGCGTGTTGTACCTTGAAAACCGGCTGACAGCAGGCGCTTTTGCCACGGGCTACTCGCAGATACTCAAAATGCTGTCCGCGCAGGCCGCGATTGCGCTGGAAAACGCCCTGCTGTACCAGTCCCTGGAAACCAAGGTGCAGGAACGCACCCAGGAGCTGGCGCAAGCCAATGCCCACTTGCACCGGCTGAGTCTGACCGATGCCCTGACCGGCATTGCCAACCGGCGGCATTTTGACGAGGCGCTGCAAACCGAATGGCGCCGTGCCGCGCGTTCGGGTCAGATGCTGGCGCTGGCCATGATCGACGTGGACTGGTTCAAACGTTACAACGACCACTACGGCCACCAGAGGGGTGACGCTTGCCTCAAGGCAGTGGCACAGGTGCTTGGGTCCTGTTCACGGCGTGTCGCCGATCTGGTGGCGCGCTACGGCGGCGAGGAATTTGCTTTCATCGCACCGGAAACCGAGCGTGGCGCCATGCAAGCCGTGGCCGAGGAGATTCGCCGGGCCGTTGAGGCCATGGCTATGGCCCACAGCCAGTCGTTGTTCGGACATGTGACTGTGAGCATTGGTGTGGCTTGCATGGTCCCGGCACCTCACCTGGGGCCGGAAAATCTGATTCAGGCCGCCGACGCGGCGCTGTACCGGGCAAAAGAAGCTGGCAGAAATCAGGTCGTCTGCGTATAACGGCTACTTTTGAATACTTTGAATTTTATAGCTGCTCCCGCACAATCCACGGTACCTACAGCCAAAATGGAGGTATCTATGCCTCGTGCCGATGCAGCGTGCGTAGCAAGATTGCAAACAACGCGTCGGGGTTGAAAGGCTTTACCAAAAAGTCACTCATCCCTGCTTCCATGCAGCGCGCCTTGTCCTCGGCAAAGGCGTTGGCGGTCATGGCGATGATCGGTGTATCCCGATACCCTGGAAGCTGACGTATGTCCTGTGTCGCCGTTATCCCGCTCAATCTTGGCATCTGCATGTCCATGAAGATCGCCATATACCGGGCCTCTTGCACCATGGCGACAGCCTCTACGCCATCTGCCGCAGTGTCAATGATCAGGCCGGCGTCTTCCAGCAACATTTTCGCGAATTCCCTGTTTACCGGTTCGTCATCCGCGATCAAGATGCGCTGACCGGGGTAGCGGCGCTTGATCTCTGCCTCGGCATCGACTGCTGTTTCCTTCGGCGTTGCAGGCGCCTCGCCGCTCTTCATCAGCCGCGCCGTAAACCAGAACGTGCTACCCACCCCCGGAGTGCTCTCGGCGCCCGCCTCGCCGCCCATCAGTTCGGCCAGCCGTCGGGTGATGGCCAGACCCAGGCCCGTGCCACCATACTTGCGGGTCATCGAGTTGTCTGCCTGCTCGAAGGCGCTGAAGAGCCGGGACATCGTTTCGGGATCAATGCCGATGCCGGTATCCGTGACTTCGAAGCGCAGTCGTACCGATTCGGCGGTTTCATCCTCTTTGCGTGCACGCAGCGTCACGCTGCCCGTTTCAGTGAACTTGACGGCGTTGGTGGCGTAGTTGAGCAAAGCCTGTTGCAGCCGTGTCGGGTCGCCCACCAGATTGGGTGGCAAGTGCCCGGTCTCGATCAGCAGGTGGATGCCCTTGGCCTTGACGCGCTCCGACAGGATGGAACTGATATTGACCAGCAGACTACCCACGACAACAGGGGCTTGCTCCAGCGTGAGCTTGCCGGCTTCGATCTTCGAGATGTCGAGCACGTCGTTGATGACCGACAGCAGCAGTTGGGCTGAGGCGTCGATGGTGTCGAGGTGCCTGGCCTGTTGCGCCGTCACACCTTGGCGGCGCAGGATGTTGGCCATGCCGATGATGCCGTTCATCGGGGTGCGAATCTCGTGGCTCATGTTGGTCAGGAAGGCGCTCTTGGCGATGCTCGCGGCTTCTGCCTGAAGCATTGCCTGGATGAGCAACTGATTGGAGGTCTCAAGGTCGGCGGTACGCTCGCGAACACGTTCTTCGAGGTTGGCATTGAGGTTTCTGATTTCCATTTCGGCCTGGCGCATATGCGTGATGTCGCGCGCAACACTCGTGAAGCCGGTTATCTCGCCCGACGCTTTCAGATTAGCCACAATGTCCCACTGCATCAGGTGTATAGCACCACTGCGGCTGATCTGACGATTTTCGAACCGCAACGAAGACGTTCGGGTTTCGAGCCATTCGCCAAAGGCTTTCTGTGTCGCGTCACGATCGTCCGGGTGAACGAAGTCGAAAGCCGACAGACCGATGCATTCCTGCGGGTCCAGGCCCAAAATGATCCGGGCAGTCCCATTGACGAAGACAAAGCGGCCCTGTGCATCGACGCGCGTAAACAGGTCCTGTGTATTTTCAACCAGACTGCGGTAACGCTCTTCGCTATCGCGCAGCGCCGCGTCCGCTTGCTTACGCTCTGTGATGTCACGCAGAAACACGAAGAACTGCCCATTTGCCACGGCGCTGTATGTGGTACATACCTCGACATCCCAGATCGAACCATCCTTGCGGCGATGTCTGGATTCAAACTGGTCGCTGCCCGTCTCGATGACGTGGCGCATGTGTTCTGCGGTGGCGATAGTACTTTCTGCTGCATCAAGATCGGGTATGTGCATCCCGATCAATTCCTCATAGGAATACCCTGACTGTTGACAGTAGGTCTGATTGACGTCAAGCAAGCGACCTTGATTGTCAGCACGCCAGAAACCATCCAGCGTGGTGTTCAGAATATTGCGCAGGGCATCATCACCTTCGCGCAACTTTCTATCTCGCCGCTGCAACATGCTTGAGGAGAAGCCGATGCCAAAAAGTCCTAACAGCCAGATGGAGCCGTGGGTGAGTACGAGATTGCGGCGTTGGAGTTCAATCTGTTCGTAGTAATGGGCGAGCGGAAGGTTGAGTCCCGTCGCCCCGCGCATGTCGCCCAACTGGTAACCGAGGATAGCGTGACACTTTTCACAGCCTGGCTCCATGACCATCGCGCGCAGATAGCGCAAGTGCGGTTGGCCGTCCAGGTTGGAGACCTCCCAGACTTCGTTCTTCTCTCTGCGTGTAAACGCTTCTAGCTGCATCTTCTCCCAAGGGTCCGGCGCATTTTCCGGGTTGAGGTACTTCAGCCCGGTGATTCGCCCGCGCACGCCATAGTCCTGCGCATAGCGATCCATCATCTGCCGTGCCACCGTAGCGGGATTGAGCAGCGTGAGCTGACGACCGTCGGTAGTGGTCACGTCGCGACCAGGAACATGGCTTAACCAGGGTACGGATTGCTGCTTCTCGGTAATCGGTACATACACGCCGCCATGGTCTGTCGCCCAGCGCCGCAAAGTGATGTCCTTGTTCAGGTTAGCCTTGGCCTCCGCATAGGCCGTATTCATGGTCTCCTGCGCGTCATTGCGTTGCGTCCACACCAGCGAACCGCCCACGACCAGCGTCCAGAGCACGATGGCTAGCCAGGTGAGAGCGGCGATCAACCGATTCTTTAAAGTTGCGAACATGGTAAACGGGATGACTTGGAGTTCCCATTTTGGCACATTACGATCCCCGAAATCGCTTTCAAATTTTATAGCTGTGCCCGCTCAATCCACGGTACCTACAGCCAAAATTGAAGCCTTTAAAGGCCCAGATCGCTCAAGCCGGGGTGTTCATCAGGCCGACGCCCCAACGGCCAGAAGAACTTGCGCTCGGTGTCCTTGATGGGCAGGTCGTTGATGCTGGCAAATCGTCGTGTCATCAGCCCCTGCGGGTTGAACTCCCAGTTTTCGTTGCCATAGGACCGGAACCACTGGCCACAGTCGTCGTGCCATTCGTAGGCAAAGCGCACGGCAATGCGGTGGTCCGAGTGAATCCATACCTCCTTGATCAAGCGGTAGTCCAGTTCTTTGGCCCATTTGCGTTCAAGCAGTGCATGCACCTGCTCGCGCCCGACCGGAAACTCGACGCGGTTGCGCCAGCGTGTATCGGGTGTGTAGACCTGCACCACACGGTCCGGATCGCGCGAGTTCCAGGCGTCTTCGGCCAGGCGTGCCTTGTGCGCAGCGGTCTCGGCTGAAAACGGGGGCAATGGGGGTTTGGTGTCCATGCGAACGTGTCCTGAAGATGCTTAATACTGCTTGTAAGGCAAAAATTTGCCCGACAGCATCACGTTCACGCGGTCGCCCTTGGGGTCGGGTTCGCGCACGATCTGCATACTGAAGTCAATGGCGCTCATGATGCCGTCGCCAAACTCTTCGTGAATCAACTCCTTGAAGGTGCTGCCGTACACGTTGACAATTTCGTACCAGCGGTAGATCAGCGGGTCGGTGGGAACAGCCGAGGGCAATGAGCCCTTGTACGGCACGACTTGCAGCCATTTCTGCTCTTCTGCGGTCAGCCCGAAAATCTGTCCGATGACCGTGGCCTGCTTGTCGTCCAGCGTCATCTGGCCCAGGCAGGCGGCGGTGACCCACTCCTTGGACAAGCCGACTTTAGCGGCCACATCCGCCCATTTGATGCCCTTGGCAACTTTGGCGGTGATGATTTTTTCGGTAACTTCCATGCGGTTCATAAACACTCCTGTGGTTTTAATGCGGTTAAAAAATTGAAAAATTGAGCAATCAATGGGCCTGGGCGCGTGTCACCAGGAAATCCACGATGTGGTTGCGCAGTTCGTAGTAGCCCGCCAGGTGGTGCAGGCTCGCGCGGCTGCGCTGGCGCGGCAGCGGGTTCACCACCACTTCGGCAATGCCGCCGGGCTTGTAGCCGGTATCGGTTTCGCTGCCGTTGCGCATGAGCAAGATGCGGTCGGCCAGCAAAATGGCCTCGTCCACATCGTGGGTGATCATGAACACGGTCTGGTGGGTTTCCCGCACGATGCCCATCAGTTCGTCCTGAATGGTGCCGCGTGTCAGTGCATCCAGTGCGCCAAAGGGTTCGTCCAGCAGCAGCATCTTGGGCTGGATCGCAAAGGCGCGCGCAATACCCACGCGCTGCTTCATGCCGCCTGAAAGCTGACTGGGCTTTTTGTCAATGGCGCTGCCCAGGCCCACCATGGCGACAAACTTCTCCACATGCCCATGGACCTTGGCGCGTGGCCACTCGGGCCAGCGTGATACCACGGCAAAGGCCACGTTCTGGCGCACCGTCAGCCAGGGCAAAAGCGCGTGGCTCTGGAACACCACGCCACGCTCCAGGCTGGGGCCGGACACCTCCCGGTTGTCCATGAACACATAGCCCTCGGACGCGGTGTCCAGCCCGGCCAGCACGTTCAGGATGGTGGTCTTGCCGCAGCCTGAATGGCCGATGATGCAGACAAATTCGCCGCGATCCAGCGCAAACGACACGTTGGCAAACACCGGCTTGGTCGGTACATAGGTTTTGCCCAGGTTTTCGATGGTGAGAAAGCCTTGCATTCCAGATCACTCCGTATTTACTCCGTATAGGTCACTGCTTTTTGCGCCAGCCCGAAGGCCATGTCCAGCAACATGCCCACGACACCAATGACCAAAATGGCAAAGATCACATTGGTCAGGGACAGGTTGTTCCATTCGTTCCACACAAAGTAACCAATGCCGGTGCCCCCAACCAGCATTTCGGCTGCCACGATGACCAGCCAGGCAATGCCCATGCTGATGCGCATGCCCGTGAGAATGGTGGGTGCCGCCGCCGGCAGGATCACCAGAAATGCCTTGCGCAGCGGATTGACTTCCAGCGTGCTGGCAACATTGAGCCACTCGCGCTTGACCGAGGCCACGCCGAAAGCGGTGTTCATCAGCATCGGCCAGATGGAACAGATGAAGATGACAAAAATGCCGCTGACAGACGAGTCCTTGATGGTGTACAGCGCCAGAGGCATCCAGGCCAGCGGACTGATTGGTTTGAGCACCTGGATGAACGGGTCCAGCGCCTTGCGCATCAAGGGCGACATGCCAATCACAAACCCCAGGGGAATGGCCACCAGCATGGCCAGGCCAAACCCCAGCGCGACCCGCGCCAGGGAATGCGCGAGCTGGATGGCAATTCCCTTGTCATTGGGGCCGTTGTCATAAAAGGGGTTGGACAGGTGGCGCCACACGGCAGCGCCCATTTGCCCCAGTGTCGGGAAACCGGCTGCCTTGGTGTTGTTGCCGGGGTCCTTGCCCATCATTTTGGCGTACTCGATCTGTTCAGGCGTCATGCCGACGGAGCTGTTGCTCACCGGGGTGGTACTGGTACTGGTGGCGACGTACCAGATGCCCAGCAACACCAGCAGGATCAGTACGGAGAGCAGGGCCGCCCGGAAATTGAGTGAACGCCAGAATTCCATGTCAATCGGCCTTGCTGATGGCAAAACTCCTGGCATAGGCGGCTGCCTTGTCGGCGTCGAATTCCTTGCCCATGATCTTGAATTTTGGGTAAGCGCCGTCTGGCACCTTCATGTCCAGCGCCTTCATCTGCTTTTTGGCGTCGGTCAGCAAAAACACTTTCTCGGCAATCTGCTTGTAATTCACGTCGCCCTTGATGTAGCCCCAGCGCTGCATCTGCGTGAGCATCCACACGGCCATGCTTTGCCAGGGCATGGGATCAAAATCGGCGCGATCCGGTACGGTTTGTATATTGCCCAGACCGTCGGCAAACTTGCCGGTGAGCACCTGCGCCACCACGGTTTCGGGTTGGTTGAGGTAGGCTGGCGCACTGATGACCTTGGCGATCAGCTCGCGGTTCTCGGCCTTGCGCGCCATCGCTGCTGCCGTGAGAACGGCGCGGTACAGGGCGATGAAGGTATTGGGGTTTTTCTGGATGAACTCGGTACTGGTACCAAAAGCGCAGCAGGGATGGCCGTTCCAGAGTTCCTTGGTCAGGATATGGATGAAGCCGACTTCCTCGAATACCGCACGCTGGTTGAAAGGATCGGGGCCCAGAAAACCGTCGATATTGCCCGCGCGCAGGTTGGCCACCATCTCGGGTGGCGGCACGACACGGATCTGGATGTCGGTGTCGGGGTTCAGCCCGGCTTCGGCCACGTAGTAACGCAGCAGGAAATTGTGCATCGAATACTCGAATGGAACGGCGAACTTGAAGCCTTTCCACAGCTTGGGATCGCGCTTGTCCTTGTGCTTCAAGGCCAGCGTGATGGCCTGGCCGTTGGTGTTCTGGATCGTGAGCACGTTCATCGGGGTGGCGGTGGCACCCAGTCCCAGGCTGATGGCCAGCGGCATGGGGCTCAGGAAGTGTGTGGCATCGTATTCCTTGTTGATCATCTTGTCGCGGATGAGCGCCCAGCCCGCTGTCTTCACCACCTCAACGTTCAGTCCCTGCTTTTCGTAAAAACCCAGCGGCTTGGCCATGATCAGTGGCGTGGCACAGGTGATGGGAATGAAGCCGATCTTGAGATCGGTTTTTTCCAGCGCGCCCATTTCCTGGGCCATGGCCTGCAAGCTGGCCATGGGTAAGACGCTGGCAATGGCCGCCATGGCCGTATTTTTACCCACGGCTTTCAGAAAGCGGCGGCGCACGGCGTCCTGCGGAAACAGGGCCTTGACCAGGGTGGCTTCGATAAATTCATTGCTATAGATTTCAAACTCGCTGGTGAGACTGCGCTGGCGCAGTTCAAGGGCTGCTGCGTCTGCGGCCACTTCGGCATGGTGGTCGGCCAGCGTGTGATCCCGGCCGCAACTGCACCTGAGCATCAGGGGACGGTCGGCATCGTAAGGGGAGAAGAATTCGGACATCGGTGCACCTCTTTGAAGTTGATGCACAAACCACTGCAAGGCGCGGGCCAGTATGGCGCCAACGCAGCGCCTGGTGTGCATTTCGTTCCACCGCCACCGACAGCGTGTAGGGCTGCCCCTACAAAACGCGGCACCATTCAATGGTTTGGCACGTTGCGGGTGTTGCGTTCAGCCAGAAGTGCCAGTTCAACATCGTTTTTAGCACCCGTTTTTTGCAGAATACGCGCACGGTAGGTGCTGACCGTGTTGGCTGCCAGCTTGAGCTGTGCACCAATCTGGCCCACGGTCTGCCCCGATATGAGCAGACGAAACACCTGGTACTCGCGGTGCGAGAGCGCATCCATGCCCCCCATTGCGCTGCCTGCGTTGTGTGCTGCGGGGCGCACGGCGCCAGCCAATGCTTCTGCGGTCGCCGGTGTCACATACACACCGCCCCCGGCGACCCGGCGCACGGCAGCCACCATATCGTCGGGATCGGCACTTTTGTTGAGATAGCCACCCGCGCCCAGCTTGAGGCAGCGCACGGCGAACTGTTTTTCCGGATAGGTACTGAGCATCAGCACCGGCAACGCGGGGTATTCATGGCGCAGGGTCTGCAACACCTCCAGTCCGTCGCCACCCGGCATGGCAATGTCCAGCAGCACCAGATCAAGCCCGGCTTTTCCACCCAGCTTGCGAACCGTTTCCAAGACCTCGGTGCCGCTTTGGGCTTCACCGATGACGCACAAATCCAGTGCATCCGCCAGGATCTGTTTGATTCCTTCGCGCACAATGCGGTGGTCATCACCCAACAAAATCCGGATCATATTTTGCCGTGTTAAGCGGTATTCGCAGGTGGGACAAAGTGCCCTGGCCAACAAAACTGGTCATGGAAAGGTGGCCCTCGTGGTGGCGGGCACGTTCGCGCATGCCCATCACGCCATAGGCATGGGGCGCGTCAAAAGCCTGCGCTTTGGCGCCGCAACCATTGTCCTGCACCAACAGGTTGAGTTCGCCAGGCGTTACCGTAATATGCACGCGGATGTGGCTAGCGCGCGCGTGGCGTGCCACATTGCTCAGCATTTCCTGAAAAATGCGAAACACCGACATGGCCAAAGGCTCGGGCAATTGAACATGCGCGGTGCCCTGCATGTGCCAGTCCAGCGTCAACTCTGCCGCTTGCGCAAACTCATGCGCCTGCCACTCCAGCGCTGCCCACAGACCCTGGTGATCCAGTATGCCCGGGCGCAAGTCCGTGATGATGCGCCCGACATTGACTACCGCATTTTCGATTTGGCGACTCATGCTCTGGCATTTGCTGCGCAGTCGCTCGCGCGTGACCTGTACATCGGTGGGCGAGCGTTGCTCCTGTTCAGACAGGCGTTTGTCCATCCAGTTGACATCCATCTTGAGGGCCACCAGCAGGCTGCCCAGCTCATCGTGTATTTCACGGGCAATCCGGGTGCGCTCCTCCTCGCGGATTTTTTCCGAGTACGCCCCCAGCTTACGCAACTGGCCCAGTGCCAGCGACAATTCTCTCGTGCGCTCCGCGACACGCAACTCCAGTTCTTCATTGGCGCGCTGGAGCGCCAGCGCCGCCAGCCTGCGTTCAGTGATGTCCACAAAGGTGATGACAGCGCCACGCACCTCCTTGCCCTCCAGGATGGGATAGCTGGAATATTCCACGGCAAAGACGGACCGGTCCCGACGCCAGAAAACCTCGGTGTCAATACGACAGGGCAGCCCCCGGCGAAACGCATTGAAAATGGGGCACTCGGTATCCGGGTAGTGCGATCCATCCGCGTGGGAGTGGTGCGTCAGTTCGTGCATGTTGCGCCCCAGCACCTCGGCGGCATTCCATCCCAGCATCTCGGCACCGGAGCGGTTGATGAAAACGCAGCGGCCATCCAGGTCAATGCCGAAGATGCCTTCCCCGGTGGAGTCGAGCAGTAGCTTGAGTTGATTTTGCCAAAGGGTGGCGCCACCGGCGCCGTGTATGAAAGTGCTGTGGGTTAGTTTGGTGAACATATGCCCCCACCAGCAATCCTTGTGCCACTTTGCAGTTCAGGCTCCCAGGGCGTTTAAGATGAACGGTAAGCAATGCCGAACGTAGCGCCTGCATCCATAGCGCGGTTGTCAGCGCGCTTGTTTTTGAATGTTTTGCATACTTTAGTTTTTATAGCTGCTTCCGCACGATCCACGGTGCCTACAGCCAGAAAGGATATAGGATAAATAAATGGGGCTAGCGCGACGCGATATTGGGCTGCACACCTACGCCGACTACATCCGCTGGCAAGACGGTGTGCGCTACGAGTTGATCGACGGCATCGCCTACGCCATGAGCCCGGCACCGACGCGCAGGCACCAGGAAGTGGTGGGGGAGCTGTACCGGCAGATTGCCAATACCTTGAAAGGATCAGCCTGCCAGCCCTACATCGCCCCTTTTGATGTTCGCCTGCCGAAAGCAAACGCAAACGCAAATGCAAATGCGAACGTGGCCGATGGCGACATCGACACCGTGGTTCAGCCCGACATCAGCGTGATTTGCGACCAGTCCAAACTCGATGAGCGTGGCTGCTGCGGCGCGCCAGACTGGGTTATCGAGGTGCTGTCCCCCTCCACCGCTGGCCACGACCAGATTGTCAAGCGCGCCCTGTACGAGCGCGTTGGCGTGCGTGAATTCTGGCTTGTGCATCCGGTGGATCGCATTGTCACCATCTACGTGCTGGAAAACGGCAGCTATGGCAAACCGGCCATGCAGGAGCTGGTCAACACAAGCTCCTCGGTGATACTGCCTGCGGTGATGGTTGATTGGACGTTCGATGAAGGTGCAACGCAATTTCACGGGGCGGTTGACAGGAAAAATAGGCTGTAAGCCCCGTAAATACTGCGAGAGTAGGTATTAACTGACCTTACGCAGCCACCCCTGATAATCCGAGCCTATGAAAAAAGCTGATTTGGATTTGTACACAGACTACTTGCTGAGCAGCTGCGGGTTTGCTACGGCTACGGGTTTATCGGCGATGGTTGATGGTGTGGTCAGTCACGACAAGGTGACACGGTTTTTGTCTGCACAGCAATATACCTCCAAGGACCTTTGGGCTCAAGTCAAGTCTACGGTGCGCTCGGTTCAAAGCGCTGAAGGCGTGCTCATTTTTGATGACACGATTCAGGAGAAAGCCTGGACTGATGAGAGCGAACTGATGTGCTGACACTACGACCACGTGAGTGGGCGAAATGTGCGTGGTATCAACTTGCTCAATGCGCTTTACAACAGCAATGGTGCCTCGATTCCGGTGGCCTTTGAGCTGGTGACTAAGCCCATTACGTACAGTGATCTCAAGACCCATAAACTCAAGCGAAAAAGCGAGGTGACCAAAAATGAGCTCATGCGCCAGATGATTCGCACCTGCATCCAAAACACGTTGGATTTCCGTTTTGTATTGACAGACAGCTGGTTTTCCTCAGAGGAGAACTTTGAATTCATTACGGCGCAGGGCAAGCATTTCATCTCGGCACTCAAAGACAACCGGCTGGTGGCGTTGAGCGAAGAAGACAAGAAAAACAAGCGTTTTACACGGGTAGATGAACTCCAAATTCCAGAGCATGGCGTAGTGCGTGGCTGGCTCAAGGGCTATGCAAAGGAAGTCCTTGTAGTACGGCAGGTCTTTAAAAACAAAGATGGCAGCACGGGCATATTGCATCTGGTTTGCAGCGATTTGACTTGCAACTATGACGCTATCACCACGACCTATAAAAGACGCTGGGAAGTGGAGGTATTCCATAAATCTTTGAAATCCAACGCAAGCCTGGCCAAATCACCGACACAGACAACCAAGACGCAAAGCAATCACGTGTTCATGTCGATTTGTGCAGCCTTCAAGTTGGAATGCCTGAGCCTGAAAAACAAGCTCAGTCCTTTTGCCATGTGCCGCAAGTTGCTTATCAAAGCATCACAGACCGCTTACGCTGAACTGCAGCTCTTGCGAGCTGCGGCTACGGCTGCGGCTGCGGCTGCGTAAGGTCAGGTATTAAAACAGGAGTTCCACGGGCGAGCAGCCGTATCAGTCCACGAGAGGGTTAACGGTTTTCAATGCTTGGAAGCGGCCAAAGTCCCGATCCGCGCTGTACAGTACAGACACGCCGTTTTCCATGCAGATGGCAGCAATGCGTGCATCGTGAAACTGTCCGCCCTGGAGTTTGGCCTTGCGTGTCAGATCCGACAAAATGCGCCAATGCTGGGCGCCACTGTGCAGGACATGGGCCTGCGGCGAAGCCAGCCACGCATCGACTTGATCCAGTGCCTGCTCAAAATCACTGGCAGGGCGGAAAATTTTAGGATTCGTGACGATAGACAAAAATTCGTGCAGGCAACTCACCGGAATACCCCAGGGTCTGCTGCCTTGCGCCAGACGCTCAAGGCAGGCGAACGCGCGCGCATGAAAACTGACTTCCACTCGATGCGCATAAACCAGCAGGTTGGTGTCAACCGCGATCATGGTTTGGCTTTGTTCAGCAATTGCGCCAGATGCGCATCTTCGAGTGCTTGCCAGTCGTGCGGGTCCGGCAACAACAGTTCCTGACCACGAACGCGCGCGTCCCTGAGCTTGAACGCCGGTGGCGTGCCCGCTGCCTGCACGTCACCCAGCACACGGCGCAAGCCCTCCTCAACCAAAGCGCCCAGGGTAGTCTGGCTTTGCTGCGCCAGATTTTCAGCCGAGAAGAAAAGTACATCAGAAATTTCAATGGTTGTTTTCATGTATGTGCCCCATGCGGATACGTCGGCGCATTGTTGCATGTCGCCACGATTTTGTATCGGTATGTCTGTTTGCCAGCTTACCGCTGCTGTCACCGTACGGATAGTGCTTACGTGCTGGAAAACGGCAGCTATGGCAAGCCGGCCATGCAGGAACTCGTCAACACAAGCTCCTCGGTGATACTGCCTGCGGTGATGGTTGATTGGACGTTAACGCAACAAATCTCTCCGTGAATTCAGCCAAAACAGCATAGAACGCTGTCTGTGCATGCTCCTTCACCGCAGCCGCAAATGGGCTGATCCATACCCCCAGGTTGTCACGTAAAAATCGCTGCTGGAGTGCTTCGCATGCCGGATTGCCCTCAAAGAGCAGTGCGTACAAAAACTCCAGCTCGACCCTTTATCTTAATGGTTGATTGCATGGGTTCTTGGCAGAATCTGGATTTATTCGTTTGAATACTTTGATTTTTATAGCTTTACCCGCACGATCCACGGGCGCTTGCGGCCAATTTGGCACCTGAAAACGGCTGCTGGCACACCGTGGCGGCGCTGGTTGGGGTGGTCTGGGGTGTTTTGGGGTGCATTTTGGCGCTGGAGTGGCCTTTTTCAGGGCACAAATTGCCTTGTAAGGCTTACTGGATGAGCGGGTGCAGCTATTTAAAGCAGAGCATAGGATGTGACCCATTGGGTGCTTACCCCTGTGCCAGCAACGCCGTCAGTTCCAACAGGCCAATCGCCTGCGCGCCATGGCGCAGGGGGATGCGCTCTTGCCCTGGATACGCCACGTAGCGCTGCGTGATCTGCAGGTCGTCGCAGGCTAGGCAGAAGCCCTTTTCGGGGCTGGGTGCCATGGAGCGCTTGATCTCTATGGCCATCTCGGGCTTGCCGCCCTTCTCCAGCACCAGATCAATTTCTGCACCGACATGCGTGCGGTAGAAGTAGGGTACACGGCGACTGCCAGCGGCCTGGATCAGGTTCTCGATGCAGTGGCCCTCGAAACTTGCGCCGCACACCGGGTGGCCCAGCAGGTCGTTCAATGTTTCCAACTCCAGCAAGCCGTGCAGCAAGCCGCTGTCGCGCACATACACCTTGGGCGACTTCACCAGCCGTTTGCCCAGGTTGCCGCCCCATGGCCGCAGGCGGCGCACCAGTTGCAGGTCCACCAGCAGGTCGATGTAGCGGTCGATGGTGGGGTTGGTCACGCCCAGCGCGCTGGCGATGCGCGCCTGGTTCAGCACGCTGCCCTGGCTGTGCGCCAGCATGGTCCACAGGCGGCCAATGGTCTCTGAAGGCAGACGGGGCGCGAACATGGGCACATCGCGCTCCAGGTAACTGCGGATAAAGTCGCGCCGCCAGTCCAGGCTTTGGGTGTCGTCAGGACTTAGCAGGCTGTCCGGGAAGCCGCCGCGCAGCCACAGGGTGCTGTCGGCAATGCCAGCGGCACCAGCCTCGCCTGCGTTGAGCGGGGCGATGTCAAGGTAGGCTATGCGCCCGGCCAGGGTTTCGCTGGATTGGCGCATCAGGTCCAGCGCCGCCGAGCCCAGTAACAAAAACTGCCCGCTGCGTATGCCCGCTTGCCGGTTGTCGTCGATGATGCCGCGCAAGATGTCAAACACGCCGGGGGCGCGGTGAATCTCGTCCAGAATGACCAGCTTGCCCTGCTGGGCGCGCAGGTAGGTGTCGGCATCTTCCAGGCGCAGGCGATCAAAGGGGCGTTCCAGGTCCAGGTACACCGCGCCGCCGGGCCAGTCCTTGGCAAGGGTGCGCGCCAGCGTGGTCTTACCCACCTGGCGCGGTCCCAACAGCACCACGGCGGGAGTCTGGAGCAGTTTTTGGCGGACGATGGATTCGAATTGACGGTTTATCATCATTGAAATTTTAATTAGTAAAATTAAATTTTCAATGTTTTCATGAGGGCTACGCTTTTGATAGCTGTTGCCGCTTGTTCCATGTGCTGTTGCGGCTGTTTTGGCACCTGAAAACGGCTGCTGGCGCACCGTGGCGGCCCTGGTTGGGATGTTTTGGGGTGGTTTGGGGTGCATTTTGGCACCAGTGCGGCCTTTTTCAGGGCACAAATTGCCTTGCAGGGCTTACGGGATAAGCGGGAACAGCTATGGAAAAAAGAGCGTAGGATGTGGTGGTGTTGTCTTGTGAGGATAGCGCATCTGCGTTTTGCAGCGTTTGAGCACTCTGGAGGGCCAAAGGCCCGAAGCCATACCAGCCTGGGGCAACGCCCCAGGTTGAAAACCCGTCGTCGCATTTTTCGTGGCCCATTTCAGGCGGACCATGTTCGTGGTGTCGTGATGCCACGAAATTGATGCCCGACCCCGTAATCCGGTGATGCGTTGAACCGGGCCTTTATTCCTCTGGTGGTGGGTGAGGCGATCCAGGTGATGCGATCCGGTACCTGGGGCGATGCCCCAGGCTGGTATGAAACCGCACCTTTGGTGCTGACACGCGCACGCCACCGTCTCCTGTGGTGGTGGGAAATGCTGCTGTATCAACCCGTTCTGGCAACTTTTGAGACGTTCTGGAAGAAACAAGGAGGTAAATCAACATCGCGCGCAAGCATGAACACGCCGGGAGTTTTTCCCACCTGGCGCGGTCCCAGCAGCACCACGGCGGGAGTCTGGAGTAGTTTTTGTCTGCAAGCTTAATTGGCCGCTTGATGCTGCTGTCGCCGTACTTATCTCCTGCAACAATTCAATAATAGTTGAATTATTGATGTAAACTGCTGCATGGACAAATCTTCTGCCACCGCTGTCTTTGAATCCCTCTCATCAGGTGTTCGGCTGGATGTTTTCAGGCTGCTGGTGAAAAAAGGCACCGAAGGCATGGTGGCAGGGGAAATCTCCACCACGCTGGACCTTCCGCCCACCAACCTGTCTTTTCATCTGAAGGCCATGGCACATGCCAGCTTGGTCCGTGTGACCCAGGAGGGGCGTTTTCAGCGCTACCGCGCCAACATCCCGTTGGTGATGGACCTTATTTCCTACCTGACAGACGAGTGTTGTGGTGGGCAACCGGAGCTATGTATGAACGAAAAAGTTATCAACGTCCTATTTTTATGTACCCACAACTCGGCGCGCAGTATTCTGGCCGAAGCCCTGCTCAATCACATCGGTCGAGGCCGCTTCAAGGCTTTTTCGGCTGGCAGTAGTCCCAGGGAAAACCAGCTGCCCAACCCCTTGGGTTTGCAGGTGTTGAAGAGCGCCGGAATATCCACCGAAGGCTTGCATAGCAAGTCCTGGGATGAATTCGGTAAACCCGATGCGCCCCACATGGACCTGGTGATTACCGTCTGCGACAACGCCGCTGGCGAGGTCTGCCCCTACTGGCCGGGCCAACCGGCGACCGCACACTGGGGCTACCCCGACCCCTCGGCGGGTACCGGAACCGATGCAGAAAAACTGGAAGCCTTTCGCCAGACACTGCACGCGCTCAGGCGTCGGCTGGAACTCCTGATTTCCTTGCCACAGGAAAAGTTGGAAAAGGCATTTATTCAAAATACAGCCAGGGAACTGGCCGAGGGTCCGTAAATATGCCTACAAAACCTGCTCCCATGAATCTGTTCGAGCGCTATCTGACGGTCTGGGTGTTTCTTTGCATTGTCGTGGGCATCGCACTGGGCCAGGTACTTCCTGCCGTGTTTCAGGCGATTGGACGCATGGAAGTCGCACAGGTCAATCTGCCCGTGGGCGTGCTGATCTGGGTCATGGTCATTCCCATGCTCGTCAAGGTGGACTTTGGCGCTTTAGGCGAGGTACGCAAGCACGGCAAGGGTATTGGTGTCACGCTATTTGTGAACTGGCTGGTCAAGCCATTTTCGATGGCGTTTCTAGGCTGGTTATTCATCCGCCACTGGTTTGCACCCTTGCTGCCGCCCGAGCAGATTGACAGCTACATTGCCGGATTGATTCTTTTGGCCGCCGCTCCCTGCACGGCCATGGTGTTTGTCTGGAGCCGACTCACCGGCGGAGACCCGCTCTTCACCCTGTCCCAGGTGGCGCTGAACGACAGCATCATGGTGGTGGCGTTTGCGCCATTGGTGGCGTTTTTGCTGGGCTTGTCGGCCATCATCGTTCCCTGGGACACGCTGCTGATTTCGGTGGGGCTGTACATCATCATTCCGGTCATCATTGCCCAGATACTGCGCAAGTCCTTGCTGCAAAGGGGCCAGCTGGCTTTTGATGCGGCCATGGAAAGAATTGGCCCCTGGTCAATGGCGGCCCTGCTGCTGACGCTGGTGCTGCTATTCGCCTTCCAGGGCGAAGCCATCCTGAAGCAGCCCCTGGTCATTGGATTGCTGGCGGTGCCGATTTTGATCCAGGTGTTTTTCAATGCGGCATTGGCCTACGGGCTGAATCGCGCCGTGGGCGAGAAGCACAACATTGCCTGCCCATCGGCCCTGATTGGCGCATCCAACTTCTTCGAACTCGCCGTGGCAGCCGCCATCAGCCTGTTCGGCTTCAACTCCGGCGCAGCGCTGGCAACCGTGGTGGGCGTGCTGATTGAAGTGCCGGTCATGTTGTTTGTCGTTTATGTTGTCAACAACTCCAGGGCCTGGTACGAGCGCGGCGCTGCTTCGGGGAACGCATGAAACGCTATCATGCATGCATCCAATAGGAAGACAGGGGAAACTCCATGCAAATCATCGTTGATGTGCCAAACTACTACCTGGACGCATTGCATCGGGCGCCGGAAGATTTTGCGCAGGAAGCAAAACTGGCGATGGCTGCTAAATTGTTCGAGATGAAACGCCTGTCCTCCGGCATGGCTGCCAGCCTGATTGGCTTGGATCGGGTTACTTTTTTGGCGCAACTGCATCGCCTGGGTGTGCCTGTCATTGATTTGCCCGAGGATGAGTTGGTCAACGACGTGGATCATGCGTGAACATCGTCCGATTCTGGTGACCAACACCACGCCACTCATTGCATTGGTTGCGGCAACAGGAAGCCTGGAAATTCTGCGCTCGCTGTATACCCGCGTTGTTGTCCCACTGGAAGTGGCAGCGGAAATTCGTGCAGGAGGAAAACAATCTTTTGGCGTGGATGTCTTCAAGGAAGCAAGTTGGCTTGATATTCAAGATAGAGAGGTCGTACTGCAACCATTCTTGCGGCATTCCCTGGACCTGGGCGAAGCATCCGTAATCCAGACTGCGATGAACTTGGGTTTGCCTTTGGTGTGCATAGATGAAACCGTCGGCAGACGCATTGCCCGGCTTTGTGCGCTGGATGTGACGGGTACCGTAGGTGTGCTCGTCAAAGCCAGGCGTTTGGGCTTCCCACTGTCCATGCCCGAAGCCTTGCAGCGTATGCGCCATCGGGGTATTTGGTTGAGCGACAAAGTGATCGCATTTGCACTGGCCCAAGGAGGCTGAACGCCAGGGTGTGTGATACACGCCAAATATGGCTGCAGGGCTTGTGGAATGTGCGGAGGCAGCTCTTTATTCGATAGCTTCGTACGGAAAATCACTCCAACAAAGCCACCGATTTCACCTGCACCCACAGCACCTTGCCGCTGACAACGCCTAGCGCGGCCATCGCCCGCCGGGTCAGCCTGGCCAGCAATACCGACGGTCCGACCCGCATACGCACCAGCGCCAGGCCGGGGTGGTCGTCGTCGCCTATGGCATCGACTTCGCCGCGCAGCACGTTCTGGATGCTGCTGGTGCCTGGTTCTTCTGCCAGGCTCACGTCCCTGGCCAGCACGCGCACGTGGTGGCCTACAGGGAGTCCGTGGTCACGTGTCCACAGACTACCACCGACAAAATCTACCCGTGCCAGTGGTTCATCCATCAGCAGCAGGCGCGGGCTGACGGCAAGGCGCGGGCGATGCCAAAGGCCCACAGCGCTGCCCCATGCAGCAGCACCACGCTGGCTGCGATGACAAGGATGCGCCGCTGCGGTGTCATGGGTCAAAGGCTGGCTCAGTGCTTGCTGTGGTCGGCGCCGGAATGCCTGGCCGCGCCGGACTCAATGATCTCCAGCAGCGCCGCCGGGGCTTTCAAGCCCTTGGTGGAAGTGCCGCTGGCGGGCACCTCGGCCCAGTCGATGCTGCCTTTTTCGCAGGTTTGCAGCACCTTGAACCACATCGGGCCGGCACTGGCAGGCAAACCGCCGCGCAGCACAAACTCGTCATAGTAGGCATCTGGCAGCCAGTATTCTTTGGATGCTGCCGTCCAGGTTATTTCGCTCACGTCCTCAGAGATGGTTTTACCGTGGCTTTGGTAGGGTTTGGCCAGTTTTTCGAACTTCAGCGAGAGCACCCAGCCGGGTTTGGGCATGGGTTTGGCCCCCATGAAACCTGCCGGTATGGTGACGTGCAGCGCCGTGACAGGTGAGCCGTCACAGCCGTGGCCAACCCGCAGCGTGGCGCGGTAGCTGGTGCCGGCCAGCGCTGCCGGCTCACCCAGAACTACATGAGAAAAAGTGGCTGTACCGCACGTCAATAGTGCGCAAGTAGCTATGAATTTTGTAGTAAAAAGTCGTTTCATAGGGGCTGTTCAATGGTTTACAGGTCAAACTTCAGCTCGACCGAGTAGCTGCGCTGGGGGTAGGGGTGGAAGTTCCAGTACTGGTAATTGTTGACATTGTCGATACCAAACGAGGCCGTCCACTGCTTGTTGACCGTGTAGCGCAGGCGCACATCGGCGGTGAGGTATTCGCTGACGCCCTGGTAGGTGTAGCCGTTCACGTCGGCATTGTTCAGGGTGCGGAATTGCGGGCCACTGTAGCGCACGCCCAGCGCGGCACTCCAATGCTGGTCAAACCGGTAGCTGGCCAGCGCCGTCGCGCGCCACTGGGGAATGTTGGGCTGACGCTTGTCCAGCGTGTCACCCGCCACCACCACAAAACCGGCGTTTTCCTTGATGACGGAGTCGGTGTAGGTGACGCTGCCCGACAGGTCCAACCCCTTCTTGAAAATGTCGTTTCCGTTGTAAGCCACTTCCAGGCCCTGGGTCTCGATGCGGCCAATGTTTTGCACGCGGCTAATGTTCCTGTTGGCCACCGGATCAAAAGTCGTCTGCGAATACAGCGAGTCCTGGGTGTTTTCGGTGAAGAAAGTGACCCGCAACAAGCCATTGTCAAAGTCTTTTTCCGCACTAAGCTCGCTCGTCCAGGATTTTTCGGGTTTGAGATTGGGATCGTTGATGTACTGCGAGTTGGTCGTGGAGGTCGCACCGTACAGCTCGGACACCGTGGGCATGCGCACGGCACGCCCGGTGGAGGCCTTGAGCACCGTGTCGCTGCGCCACTGGTAGGACAAAGCGGCCTTGGGCGAGACAAAATCCTCGCTGCGCGCCGCATAGCTGGTGTTGGCGGCGTTGCCGACACCAAAGGTGGTTAGACCGTTCGAGGCCTTCCAGTTCTCGACACGGGCGCCCAGCACGGCTTTCCATTTCGGGTCAAACGTCCAGGCGTCTTGCGCATAGACACTTTGCAGCACCGTCTTGCCGCCAACCTCGTTGGCCAAAGTGCCCGGCGCATCCGTGATCCAGTTGCCTGCGATGTTGGAGGTCAGGTATTTCAGGGTGTAGCTGTCCTGCTGCACGCCAAAGTCCACGAGGTGTGCGCCCTTGATTCCTTGCGGACGCCAGATCCCCTTGGCCGCCAGCGTGTTCCAACCAGTGCCGCTGCCATCGGCGATGGTGCCCGCGCCGCCCAGCGCCGCTGTGGGCAGCGCGTTGGTGGCACCGTTCTGGCGCTTGAGGTCTTTGCTGTAGTCGTACAGGCTGGCGGCCACTTCCCAGTCCCACACGCCCTGGGTATGGCTCTTGACCGAGACGCCATGCATGGTGTGGCTCAGGCTCTCATTGGTCAGGGCATAGTCCCCGCCGCCTAAGGCTGAAGCGCCGGAGAACGCCAGGCCGTTGATGTTGATGGCGCCGCTGTACACCGGCTGCCCGGCTGCATTGCGCAGGTAGGAAACCGGTCTGCCTTCTGAAGTGTTTTGCCAGATTCCCAGCGTGTAGGCGGCGCGAATGGCTGGTGTGAGGTCGTAGGCCAGCTTGACCTTGGCGTGGTCCTGCAGGGTGTGGAATTCGGTGCCGGTGCCCAGAATGTAGATGGGGGCATTGGCATTGTTCTTGTCCAGCATCGCGCCGGTCACCGCCGTCCCGGCAGAGCTGGCGGCTCCGGCACCGAGCAGCCGGGTGGGGAAGGTTAGGGGCTGGCCGTGGCTGTCGGTGTGGTTGAAGTTCAAAAACCAGGACCAGTCGCCACTTTTGCTTCCCAGCGAAGCGCTGGCCTGCCAGGCTTTGTAGTTGTCGCTGGTAGCGTACAGGTCAAAGGGCTGCGAGACGTAACCCAGTTTGGCATGGGCCTCAAACCGGGTCGGCATGCGCGTCACATAGTCCACCACCGCGCCCACCGAGTTGCCCGGATAGGCGGCGGAAAACGGCCCGTACATCACGTCTACGCGCTCGATTTCTTCCGGCGTCACCAAACCCCAGCGCGGCGGAAAGCTCAGGCCCCCAACCCCATTGCCCAGGTAGTTGGAGAGCAGGATGCCGTCGCCGTACACCGCCGAACGGGCACTGTTGCCGGTGCCCGAGGCGCGGCTGGACAGGATGGCGTGGTTGTAGTCGCCAATGTAGCGCTTGCGCACCAGCAAGCTGGGGAAGTATTTGATGGCGTCCTCACTGTCGGTGGCGTTGATGCTCTGCTCAATCTGCTCGCGCGTGATGCCTTCGATGGTGGTAGGAATTTGGGTGGGCAAGGAAGTGGGCGCACCACTGCTGATGATGGTGACCACGCCCAGTGATTTGACCGGGGCGCTGGCTTGCGTTTGCGCAGCGGCCGGGAAAACGACGACCAAGGAAACAGGAAAGGCCATGGCAAGCGCCAAGGCAGTACGGTTTTTCCGCATGGGAAATCTCCAAAACTTCAAACAATAAAAAGGCCGATACCGCCCTAAAACAGGGCGGATAGCGCTATGAATTCAGTAGTTCAGGAGAAAGCGGGTGGCCCGCGCGCGGGAAAGGGCGCGGCGGTGAGTGCTGCGATGTGTGTCGCAGGAATACTTCGCAGCACATAAGCCAGGGGCTGCGCCGGATCAAAGCTCAAGCCCACTGGCGGTGGTGGCGGCGCGCTGGTGCTGGCACACAATGGGCAATCAAGCGAGTAGCTGACGACTTCCTTGCTGCCCTCGTCAGTCTTGACCAGCACCTTCATCACGCCGGAGCTCGAGCAGATCAGCTCCATGGCTTGAGGTTTGACCAGCGACGATGCAATGCCCGTACCAATGAACAACGCAAACCACACCAGCACGAAGCGGGCGATTAGATGGGCGTTGCGCAGGGTTTGCATGGGCGCGATTATCTCCCATGGCTCGTAGGTGTCATGGGTCCTCAAAGCGCCGCCCTGCCTATTTGCGCAAGTCATTCAGTATGCGGAAAACCTACTCGGGGGTCAGGTTGACGATGGAAACAACGTCCTTCAGGCAGCAGAAATTAACCAAATTAGCCGAACAGTGCAAACACAATCAGAAGATAACCGGACTATCAATACCAAAATCAGTCAGATTGCGGTAGCGATTAAGGCCAATAAGGATGTTACTCCAACAAAGCCACCGATTTCACCTGCACCCACAGCACCTTGCCAGTGACAACGCCTAAAGCGGCCATCGCCCGCCGGGTCAGCCGGGCCAGCAATACCGACGGACCCGACGGGCCGATCCGCATACGCACCAGCGCCAGGCCGGGGTGGTCGTCGTCGCCTATGGCATCGACTTCGCCGCGCAACACGTTCTGGATGCTGCTGGTGCCCGGCTCCTGCGCCAGGCTCACGTCCCTGGCCAGCACACGCACGCGCACGTGGTGGCCTACAGGCAGCCCATGGTCACGCGCCCACAGGCTACCGCCTGCGAAGTCCACCCGTGCCAGATGCCAGTGCTGGTCTACCTCGCCGACCACTCCCTCCAGAATGGCTCCGGCGTCCTCGCCCAGCCGGATGGGCAGGTCCAGGCGCGTGAGGGTTTCACCCAGGGGGCCGCTGGACAGCACCCGTCCGCCTTCCATGGCCACCAGATGGTCTGCCAGCCGCGCCACCTCATCGGGCGAATGGCTGACGTAGAGCACCGGGATGTCCAGCTCCTCGTGCAGGCGTTCCAGATACGGCAGGATTTCCTGCTTGCGCGCAGAATCGAGCGCGGCCAGCGGTTCGTCCATCAGCAGCAGGCGCGGGCTGACGGCCAGGGCGCGGGCGATGCCCACCCGTTGGCGCTCGCCGCCGGAAAGGCGATCCGGCTTGCGCTCAAGCAGGTGATGGATGCCCAGCAGTGCGATGGCCTGTTCGAGACGCGCGCCCCCTACATCTCCTGCACCTTGCGCGGCACCGCTGCGTTGCATGCCGTAGCGCAGGTTGCCCAGCACCGAAAGGTGGGCAAACAGGCTGGCCTCCTGAAACACATAGCCGATGGGCCGTTTGTGCGTTGGTAACCAGTGGGTGTCGTCCTGCCAGACCGCGCCTTCAACGGCGAGCCGTCCAAGGGGAGCACGCTCCAGCCCGGCAATGCAGCGCAGGAGCGTGGTCTTTCCTGAGCCGGAATGGCCGAACAGGGCCGTGACCCCTTTGCCGGGCAGCTTGAGATCGACATCCAGGCAGAACTTTGGCCAGTCCAGCCGGAAACGCGCTTCGATGCCGTTCATGCCGCTCAACTTCCGCCTCCTTTTTTTGCGCCTGGACGCCAGGCGTATAGAGCCAGCAGGACGAGGAACGAGAAAACCAGCATCACCGCTGCCAGGCGGTGCGCCTGCATGTATTCCAGCGCTTCCACGTGGTCGTAGATTTGCACCGAGGCCACGCGGGTGACGCCCGGCAGGTTGCCGCCGATCATCAGCACCACGCCGAACTCGCCGACGGTATGGGCGAAGGTGAGGATCGAGGCGGTCAGAAAGCCTGGCGCGGCCAGCGGCACCGCGACGGTGAAAAAGGCATCCAGGGGCGATGCGCGCAGCGTGGCAGCCACCTCCAGCGGACGTTCGCCCACCGCCTCAAAAGCGGTTTGCAGCGGCTGCACCATGAACGGCAAGGAGTAGAACACCGAGGCCAGAACCAATCCCCAGAAGGTGAACGGCAGTGGCCCCAGCCCCAGCGCCTGGGTGAGCTGCCCCAGTGGCCCGTTCGGACCCATGGCCACCAGCAGGTAAAAACCCAGCACCGAGGGTGGCAGCACCAGCGGCAGGGCCACCACGGCGCCTATTGGTCCCTTCCACCATGACCGCGTGCGCGCCAGCCACCACGCGATGGGTGTGCCGATCACCAGCAGGATCAGCGTCACCACGGCCGCCAGGCGCACGGTGAGCCACAAGGCTTGCCAGTCATCGGTGGTCAGCATAACGGATTCATTTCAAGGCAAAGCCGTATCGGGCCATCACGGCGCGCGCGGGTGGGCTTGCCATGTAGTCGGCAAAGCGCCGGGCGAGTGCGTTGCCCTCGGCACGTTTGGTGATGACAAACCCCTGTTCCAGCGGCTGGTGCAGTTTGTCGGGAATCAGCCAATAAGCACCCTTGCTGGCCAGTTCGGGGCTGATTGCCAGGGCCAGCGCGAGGATGCCCACCTGGGCATTGCCGGTTTGCACAAACTGCGCGGTGTGGGCGATGTTTTCGCCATAGACCAGTTTAAGTTCGACCTTTTCCCACAGTCCAGAGGCCCGCAGTGCCTCTTCGGCGCGCTTGCCGTAGGGGGCGTGCTTGGGATTGGCGATGGCGATACGGGCAATCTTGGGGTCCAGGAGGCTTTGCAGCGTCATCTGGCTGGCATCCAGGCTTGCGCTCCACAGCACGATGCGGCCCAAGGCGTAGGGTTTGACCTCGGAAGCGGCAAATCCGGCCTGGGCCAGCGCGCGCGGGAAAGCGATGTCGGCGGAGAAGAATAAATCGTAGGGCGCGCCCTGCTGAATCTGGGCGTGGAACTTGCCTGATGAGCCGTAGATGACGTCTACCGTATCGGTGGGATGGGTCTGCCTGAAGGCCGTGACAATTGCATCCATCGCAAACTTCAGATCGGCTGCCGCTGCGATGGTGATTTTTTCAGCATGCGCCGCCGTAGCAAATAGCAATGAAAGCAGCACGCAGGCAAACAGCAGGGGGCGTAGGAGTTGCATGACAGACATGAAAGACAGGGCGCAAAGGATACAGCAGATACAGCATCATCCGTGCCAGAACACGAATGCATGCTGCTGGGGGCAGGTTCTTGTTACTACGTTTTTAGTAGCTGTACCCGCTTGTCCCACGGGGGATACAGGCTGATTTGATGCAAAATTGAGGCTAATTTGAGGCCAAATTGGAGCTAAAAACGTGCCACGGAGGCTTGCGGGGAGCATTTGCAGAGCGGTTTTGGTATTTTTCATATCACGGGTGATATGAAATGGGTGCAATTCCATGCACAGGAGTTTGTCCGAGGTCGGGTACCATCCGGTTACAAAAATCAATTGCAGCACCTTCCTATCCATGTTGTGGCCCGATGCCGTTCATCTTGCCTTGCGCGCTATCAGTGCGCAGCGTCTGCGCAGTTTTCTCACGCTGTTGGGCATTGCCGTGGGCATTGCGGCCGTGATTTTGCTGACATCGATTGGCGAGGGCATTCACCGCTTTGTGCTGGCCGAGTTCACGCAGTTCGGCACCAATATTGCCAGCATTGCGCCTGGCAAGGTCAAGACCTCGGGACCGGCTCCGACGGGTATTCCCAGCTCGGTGCGTCCCTTGACTTTGGATGATGCGCGTGTTCTGGAGCGCTTGCCGCACGTCACCGGCATGACGGCCATGGTCTGGGGCAATACCGAAGTCAGCGCCAATGGTCGGCTGCGGCGCACCACGGTTAATGGTGTGAGCCCCGATATGGCGCGGGTGTACAGCATCCAGGTCAGGTCTGGCCAGTTCTTGCCCGACGAAAGCCTGGAAAGCGCCCGGTCCTTTGTCGTTCTGGGTGCCAAGCTCAAGTCCGAGCTGTTTGGCAGCGCCAACCCTTTGGGTGCGCGTGTGCGCGTCGGCAATGCGCAGTTTCGCGTGGTTGGCGTGCTGGAGACCAAGGGGCAGTTTCTGGGCGTTGATCTGGATGACTCGGCCTACATTCCGGTTGCACGTGCGCTGGAACTCTACAACCGCGAGGGGTTGATGAAGATTGATCTGGCCTACGAGGAAGGCGTTGCCCCGGCTCGCATCATGGCTGCCGTCAAGAGCAGCCTCATTGCACGCCACGGGCGCGAGGATTTCACCATCACCACGCAGGAAGACATGCTGCGTACCCTGTCCAATATCCTCGATATTCTGACGATGGCGGTGGGCGCACTGGGCAGCATCTCGTTGCTCGTCGGCGGGGTGGGCATTGTTACCATAATGACGATTGCCGTGCGCGAGCGTACGTCCGAAGTGGGGTTGATGGTGGCGCTGGGCGCACCCCGGCGTACCATCCTGGCCTTGTTTCTGGGCGAGGCCGTGGTGTTGTCGGCCCTGGGCGGTGTCATTGGTCTGGCCCTGGGAATGGGGCTGGCGCAGGCGATACACCTGGCGCTACCCGCACTGCCGGTGCATACGCCCTTGAGTTTTGTGCTGCTGGCCGAAGGTATTGCGATTGTGATCGGCCTGCTCGCCGGGGTGCTGCCCGCCCGCAACGCGGCGCAGCTGGACCCGGTGGATGCCTTGCGCATGGAATAAGGTGCAGGTGCTGAAAAGGTACTAAACGATTACCACGTTTTTGCCCGTATCGGGCAGGTTCCTGGGCACTTATGCACAAAAAAAACGGGGCTGAATAGGAGGGTGCATCCTATACCACAGCCGATGCTACGAAAGCCGTAGCTTATGCAAGCTATTGATTTTAAACGATTTTAAATTTTTGCTGCTTTTTCGGGCAATCTAAGCAAAGCCTTGATTTGCAAGGCTTTGACGGGCTTGGTGACAGGTTGTCAACAAAGTTATCCACAGAAATTCTGGGTTTCTATGAAAATCGTTTGAAATCATGGACTTAGCTTGATTTTCGCTGTTTGCTGCTACTTTGGAGGGGTGGTTTGTGTGTTGGTATATACTATTGGTAAGTATTATTTTTTTGCAACGCCCCCATGACCGCCAGCACTGCCAAAGTTTTCACCACGGGCCGCAGCCAGGCTGTGCGCTTGCCCAAGGAGTTCCGGTTTGACACCAAGGAGGTGTACATCGAGCGCCAGGGCAATGCGGTTGTGTTGCGCCCCAAGGACGATGACCCCGAGGCATGGGTGGCCCGGATTCAATCCATTCTTTCCAGTTTTGAAGGCATGCCGGAACAGATTGAGCGCGACAAATCTCTCCCCAGGGATGATATTGAGAGTCTGGACTGATGTCTTTGTATCTGCTCGACACCAATGTGGTGATCTACATTCAGCGGGGCGTTCCCAATGTGTTGCAAAAACTGGTGGCATTGGGACGCCAGCGGGTAGCCTTGCCGGCATTGGTTGTGGCTGAGTTGGCCTATGGGGTGGAAAAAAGCACGCACCGGATACGCAACCACGAACGGCTGGAGCAGTTGTTGCTGGAAATGACGGTGGTACCCTGGACGCATGCTGCCATGTGGCACTATGCGCGCCACTACCACGCCTTGCGCCAGACGGGTCAGTTGATTGGCCATATGGATTTGCTGATTGCTTGTCAGGCACTGGCCGAGGATGCCACGCTGGTGACGAACAACACCCGCGAATTCGAGCGCATCGAGGGTTTGAAGCTGGAGAACTGGCTTGCTTGATACTTTATTGTCTGGCGCGCCCATGCAACGGCGCCGTGCCATCGCCAAGGCCATCACCTTGCTCGAATCGACCCGCGCCGACCACCGCACGCAGGCCGATGTGTTGCTCAATGCCTTGCTGCCGTATACCGGCAAATCACTGCGTTTAGGTATCAGCGGCGTTCCCGGCGTGGGTAAAAGTACGTTTATCGAAGCGCTGGGCCTGTATCTGATCGAACAGGGCCATCGGGTGGCCGTTTTGACGATTGATCCCTCTTCCTCGGTGTCCGGTGGCTCCATTCTGGGTGATAAAACGCGCATGGAGCAGCTCTCGGTGCGCGAGGAAGCGTATATCCGCCCCAGTCCAAGCAGCGGAACCCTTGGAGGCGTGGCCGAAAAAACGCGCGAAGCCATGCTGGTGTGTGAGGCCGCTGGTTACGACATCGTGATTGTGGAAACCGTGGGTGTGGGACAAAGCGAGACGGCGGTGCACGGCATGACCGATATGTTTGTGCTGCTGCAACTGCCCAATGCGGGCGACGAATTGCAGGCCATCAAGAAAGGCGTGATGGAACTGGCCGATCTGGTTGTCATCAACAAGGCCGATGTGGACCGGGATGCCGCCTTGCGCGCGCAAGCCCAGATTACGTCGAGCCTGCGCCTTCTGGGGCTTGTTGCCAGCACCGGCCACGCTTGTGAAGCTGCACAATGGCAGCCCAGGGTTTTGTCCTTGAGTGCCCTGAAAGCGCAGGGAATTCCTGAATTCTGGCAGACCGTGACGCAGTTCCAATCGGTGCAAAGTGCCAACGGCCAGTTGGCAAAACGCCGCGAGCAGCAGGCGCTGGCCTGGATGTGGGAGCGCATTGACGCCGGTCTGAAACAGGCGTTCAAGCAAGACCCCGCCGTGCGCGCGCTGTTGCCCGAGCTGACACAAGCCGTGCGCTCGGGCCGCGTAGCCGCCTCGGTTGCAGCGCGCAATCTGCTTGCAGCCCCGGTAAAACGTGCGTATACAGCTATTAATTTTGAATCAAATCGATAGGAAAGAAGGTAAGCATGCATGACATCATCGAACTCCTGGACAAGAAACGCGATCTCGCGCGACTGGGTGGCGGCCAGCGGCGCATTGATGCGCAGCATAAAAAAGGCAAACTGACGGCGCGTGAACGCATCGAAGTGCTGCTGGATGCGGGGACATTTGAAGAGTGGGATATGTTTGTCGAACACCGTTGCAGCGAATTCGGCATGGCGGACAACAAGATTCCCGGCGATGGGGTCGTCACGGGCTACGGCATGATCAGTGGCCGTCTGGTATTTGTTTTCAGCCAGGATTTCACGGTCTTTGGCGGTGCGCTCTCCGAGGCGCATGCCGAAAAAATCTGCAAGATCATGGACCAGGCGATCAAGGTCGGTGCGCCTGTGATCGGTCTCAACGATTCGGGCGGTGCGCGGATTCAGGAAGGCGTGGCCTCGCTGGCGGGGTATGCCGATGTGTTTCAGCGCAACGTGCTTGCCAGCGGCGTGATTCCGCAACTGAGCCTCATCATGGGCCCGTGCGCGGGGGGGGCGGTGTATTCCCCGGCCATGACCGACTTCATTTTTATGGTCAAGGACAGCTCCTACATGTTTGTCACCGGCCCCGAAGTGGTCAAGACCGTGACGCACGAGGATGTGACCGCCGAGGAGCTGGGCGGCGCGGTCAGCCATTCGACCAAGAGCGGCATCGCCGATCTGGCTTTTGAAAACGACGTGGAAGCGCTGCTGTTGCTGCGTCGGCTCTACAACTACCTGCCGCTGAACAACCGCGAAAAGCCCCCCGTGCGCAAGAGCGGCGATCCGGCGGACCGCCAGGACATGAGCCTGGACACGCTGGTGCCGGACAACCCGAATCTGCCCTACGACATGAAAGAGCTGATTGTCAAGACCGTGGACGATGGCGACTTTTTTGAGTTGCAACCCGAATACGCCAAAAACATCATCATCGGTTTTGGCCGTATGGAAGGCCAGACGGTCGGTTTTGTCGCCAACCAGCCGCTGGTGCTGGCCGGTTGCCTGGACATCAAAAGTTCGATCAAGGCGGCACGTTTCGTGCGCTTTTGCGATGCGTTCAACATTCCGGTCATCACCTTTGTCGATGTGCCCGGTTTCATGCCCGGCACGGCGCAGGAGTATGGCGGCATCATCAAGCACGGAGCCAAACTGCTCTACGCCTTCGCTGAGTGCACGGTTCCCAAGATCACCGTCATTACCCGCAAGGCCTATGGCGGGGCCTACGACGTGATGAGCTCCAAGCACCTGCGCGGCGACGTGAATTTTGCCTGGCCCAACGCCGAAATCGCCGTGATGGGTCCCAAGGGCGCGGTGGAAATCATTTTCCGTGAAGACAAGAGCGACCCGGCCAAGATTAGCGCCCGCGAGGCCGAATACAAGGCCCGCTTTGCCAACCCCTTCGTGGCGGGCGCGCGTGGTTTCATCGACGATGTGATTCAACCGCACGAAACCCGCAAGCGCATCTGCCGCTCGCTGGTGATGCTGCGCGAGAAAAAGGTCGAAAACCCGTGGAGGAAGCACGGGAATATTCCGCTGTGACCATTGCCCTGGCGTAACCGCATTCACCGACATGGTTTTAAAACAGATGCTTTGTCTGGCTAACTCGAAGAAACATTCGGGGCGGTGCATAGCTGGGCGCGAGTTGACTTCAACAGGCCCTGGCCCCTGGATTCGACCTGTAAGTGCTCGACCTGGCGAGGAGGTGTCGGAAAACGAACGACAGTATCAGAATGGCCAAGACCCACAAGTTCTTGACATTATTAACGTACCATTGATACGAAATTCGCCTCACGCCTGCCAGACTGAAAATTGGCTGCTGGACCCAAATTCTTACTGGGAAAAGGTTGGTCGTGCCGGGTGGGCTAAACTGCTCACATTTGTCGAGGGTCCTGTCGTGCTTTGGAAAAATGTCAGCAGCACGTACCATGGTTACAACGACCAATTACCGTGTGCAATAAGCGATGATCTACCAAACTCGTTGTGCTTGATATATGTTCCAGAATTTACATTGATAGTATTTGCGCCGAGTGAGGCGTTTGGGAATCCGAAGCGCAGAGTTCAAGGAAAATTTTATTATCGGGAAGTTCGTTACCAATTGTGGGTAACCGATCCAATCATTGAACGCGAGTACCTGGCAAGAGAAAATGGTGCGTACCATTTGAACGAGTGTTGTCTGACGATCAGTATGAGTGAGCCGTTCACAAAATCTGGTCAAGAAGACCAGTTCCGGTACAAATTGGTGGCGGCTGTAATCCAGAGAGATCAATTGGAGTAAGGCTATGGATTTGGAAACAACGGTTTACACGGTTGGACATTCCACGCATTCGATTGAGAACTTCTTGAATTTGCTTCAGGGTGCTGGGATAACTGCAATCGCTGATGTGCGTTCACAACCGTTTAGCAGATTTACCCCCCAATTTAACCGAGCCGCACTTGCTGATGCATTGAGGGAGCGCAATATCGCCTACGTATTCGTGGGTAAGGAGTTGGGCGCACGATCCGATGATTTAACTTGCTACGAGCGTGGCCAGGTGCGGTACGAGCGTCTGGCAAGGACTGCTGGGTTTAAAGTCGGTTTAGACCGGGTCATGGCCGGTACACGTAAATTTAAAGTCGCATTGATGTGTGCTGAGAAAGAGCCGCTGGAATGCCATCGTACATTGTTGGTGGGGCGAGCACTACACGATCAGGGTGTCAATGTGGCACACATTCACGCAAACGGCAGCATTGAGTCTTACGACGACGCGATGAGCCGTTTGTTTGACATGACTGGCGTGCCACGTGAGGACCTTTTTCTGTCTGCTGAAGAATTACAAAAAGAGGCGTTGGAACGACAGGAACAGCGCGTGGCGTATATCGATGAGAAACTGGCAATGGATTCCTTTGAAAGTATTGCGTCAATCACCCCGGCCTGAAGGCCGGAGCTTGGAGTCAAAAGACTTTCGAGCCAGGTTGAAGCAGGGAAAGCGGTATCCAACCCGCTACGTTAGTAACAGGTCGTCAAGACGCACCAGCGAATGCTTCCTCAGTTCGCTGCTCTGCAAGGCTTAGATCATGCAGACCAAAGGTAAAGGGTCGAAGGTTTTTGTCGCTACCAGAAATGGTAGGAGCCGGTTACTGACATTCCCGAGGGGAGATTAGTCGCAAGACTAGCGTAACAAGGCCCGTAAGGGCAGAAGGATTTGAAATGGCAGTATTTGTTTTAGACAGGAGCGGCAGGCCACTGATGCCGTGCGACGAGAAGCGGGCCAGATTGCTACTGGAGCGCGGTAGAGCACGTGTGCATAGGGTGATGCCGTTCACGATTCGCATTGTTGACCTCAAAGCCGAAGATTGCAAATTTCAGGCACTGCGCGTCAAGCTCGACCCCGGCAGCAAAACCACCGGCATAGCGTTGGTGCGTGAGACAGAGGGTAAGGGTGTGGTTGTGCTCAACCTGTTCGAGATGGGACACCGTGGCAAACAGATCAGCGAAGCGCTCACCTCAAGGCGGGCACACCGCAGGCTGCGGCGTAGCAAACTACGCTATCGCGCTCCCCGATTCTTGAACCGTGGCAACAAGAACAAAGGCTGGTTGGCACCGAGCTTGCAACATCGGGTTGATACCTGTATGGCCTGGGTGCGCCGCCTGGAACGTTTAGCCCCGGTATCGGCCATCAGTACAGAGCTGGTACGTTTTGACATGCAGGCGCTGGAGAATCCAGAAATTGAAGGAGCGCAGTACCAGCAAGGCACGCTGGCCGGTTACGAAGTGCGTGAATATCTCTTGGAGAAATGGGGCCGTGTTTGCGCCTACTGTGGAACCAAAGACGTGCCGCTGCAAATAGAGCACATTCACCCAAAATCGAAAGGTGGATCAGACCGCGTCAGCAATCTCACCTTGGCCTGCCAGTGCTGCAACCAGAAAAAAGGAGTGTTGCCTGCTGAATTGTTTCTGGCAAAGAAGTCAGACGTTCTAAAACGAATCTTGGCCCAAGCCAAACGACCACTCAAGGATGCCGCAGCGGTCAATGCCACCCGCTGGGCCTTGGTCAACGCACTGAAAACTACCGAACTGGCAGTTGAAACCGCATCGGGCGGCAGAACCAAGTTCAACCGCAGCCAGTTCGGCATACCCAAAACCCATGCACTCGATGCAACTTGCGTTGGAGACATAGCAGGCATCACTGATTGGCAAAAGCCAACGCTGGCGATCAAGTCTATGGGGCGTGGAAGTTACCAGCGCACGCGGCTGGACAAGTATGGCTGTGTGCGCGGCTACCTGACCCGTTCAAAAAGCATCCACGGCTTTCAGACCGGCGACATGGTGAAAGCCGAAGTCACCACCGGAAAGAAGGCCGGTACTTACACCGGACGGGTTGCGGTTCGGGCAACGGGTAGCTTCAACATACAGACCCGCAAGGGTTTGGTTCAGGGCGTATCACATCGTTATTGCACCGTAGTGCAACGCGGGGATGGATACGGCTATTCACTGGTGGCAAAAACGGACGTGACAGGTACGCCACCGCAGCATAGGGATTTCGCCCCCGCGCTCTACCTCCCCGCCCTGAAGGACGGGGTTTCACGCGCAAACTGATGAAAATATTTACTATTGGATTCACCAAAAAAAATGCACAACGCTTTTTTGAGGCTTTGCGAGAATCTGGTGCAAAGCGGATCGTTGACGTGCGGCTGAATAATGTCTCGCAATTGGCAGGGTTTGCAAAACGGGATGATTTGGCTTACTTTCTCAAGGCAGTATGCGATATGGAATACATACATCTACCAGAGCTTGCGCCTACAAAAGACATGTTGGATGAATACAAAAAATTGCGTGGCGATTGGACAACTTACGAGGGACGATTTTTCGATCTGATGGCAAAACGTCGGATCGAACAAACCGTATCCAAAGAACTGGTGGTAGACGGTTGCCTATTGTGCAGCGAAGATAAGCCGCACCATTGCCATCGGCGTCTCGTTGCTGATTATTTGAAACAACATTGGGGCGATATTGAAGTCTCGCATCTTGGCTGACGAAAGTAATGATCCTCGGTTCGCACATTTTGAAAAATATTTTCAATCAATGATTATTTTGCTATTTCGGGTTTGCTTCGTAAGGCTTGGGCTTCTGCCCATTCGCGCTCAAACGTTTCCCGTTGCTTGGGTGGGGATGTTGGAATGTTTAACATGATTTAATGGTATCAAGATAGCAAAGGAAGTGCAGATGTTTATTAAGAAATTCGCTCCAAGGTGCCTGGGACATGGCGACTGATCGTTTCCCGCAAGACATTTACACCGAACCAAATCCGGTGGATGTGAACACGCTGGCCAATCTGGGGCCGCTGCGTGCGCTGGCGGGTGTCTGGCGTGGTGTGCAGGGCTTGGATGTCAAACCCAAGGCTGACGGGCCGCGCCAGCAGACCTATGTGGAGCGCATGGAGTTGCAGCCTATTGACCCGCAAACCAATGGTCCGCAACTGCTCTATGGTTTGCGTTACCAGGTTCACATCACCAAGCCCGATCAGGTCAAGACCTACCATGAACAGGTCGGCTACTGGTTATGGGAGCCTGCGACCCATACCATCATCCATACGTTAAGCATTCCGCGCGGTGTAACACTGATGGCCAGTGGCAAGGCGGCACCGGATGCTACTGAATTCGTTTTGCGTGCGGCCAAGGGTGATGCGCATTTCGGGATATGTTCCACCCCGTTTCTGGGGCATGCCTTCGATACGGTGGAATTTGAAATCAAGGTGTCCGTGCACGCCGACGGCAGCTGGACTTATGAAGAAGACACGGTGCTGAAGGTTTTGGGCCAGGAAGCCCTTTTTCACCATACCGACCGCAATACCCTGATCAAGCTGGCCGAGCCTACGCCCAACCCGCTGGCGCGTACCGCCTGAAAATAGCAAAGAAATAGCAAAGGAAGTGTAGATGTTTACCAAGATACTGATTGCCAATCGTGGCGAGATTGCCTGCCGTGTCATCCTGACCGCGCGCAAAATGGGCATTAAAACGGTCGCGGTGTATTCCGAGGCCGATACCGATGCGCGCCATGTGACGCTGGCCGATGAAGCCGTGCTGATCGGCCCGCCGCCGTCGCGCCAGAGTTATCTGATGGCCGACAAGCTCATTGCCGCGTGCAAGCAGACCGGCGCGCAGGCACTGCATCCGGGTTATGGCTTTTTGTCCGAAAACGAGGATTTTGCCCGGCGCTGTGAGGAAGAAGGCATCGTCTTTATCGGCCCTAAGCACTACTCGATAGCGGCGATGGGCGACAAGATTGCCTCGAAGAAGCTGGCCAATGAGGCCAAGGTTAGCACCATCCCTGGTCACAACGAGCCGATTCTTTTAGCCGAAGAAGCCGTGCAGATTGCGCAAAAGATCGGCTATCCGGTGATGATCAAGGCCAGCGCCGGTGGTGGTGGCAAGGGGCTGCGGGTGGCGTTCAACGACAAGGAATGCTTTGAGGGCTTTACCTCTTGCCGCAACGAGGCGCGCAACAGCTTTGGCGATGACCGCGTGTTCATGGAAAAGTACGTGCAGGAGCCGCGCCACATCGAGATTCAGGTGCTGGGCGACGCGCATGGCAACGTGGTCTATTTGCACGAGCGCGAGTGCTCCATTCAGCGCCGCCACCAGAAAGTCATTGAGGAGGCACCTTCGCCCTTTATCAGCGACGCCACGCGCAAAGCCATGGGCGAGCAAGCCGTGGCGCTGGCCAAGGCGGTGAAGTACCAGTCGGCGGGCACGGTGGAATTTGTGGTCGGCAAGGACCAGGATTTTTATTTTCTGGAAATGAACACCCGCTTGCAGGTCGAGCACCCGGTAACCGAATGCATCACCGGGCTGGACCTGGTCGAGCAGATGATCCGCATCGCGGCGGGCGAGAAAATCGGGTTTACGCAGGCCGAAATCAAAAAAGAAGGCTGGGCGATGGAGTGCCGTATCAATGCCGAAGACCCGTTTCGCAACTTCCTGCCCTCCACCGGGCGGCTGGTGCGCTTTCAGGCACCGCACGAGACCATGTTTGCCTCCGACACCAGCCGCTGGCAGGGTGTGCGTGTGGATACCGGCGTGCAGGAGGGCGGCGCAATCCCGATGCACTACGACTCGATGATCGCCAAGCTGATTGTGCACGGCAAGGACCGCCTGGATGCCATCACCAAGATGCGCGAGGCGCTCAATGGCTTTGTGATCCGGGGGATTTCGAGCAACATCCCGTTCCAGGCCGCACTCCTGGCGCATCCGAAATTTGTTGCGGGCAACTTCAATACCGGCTTTATTGCCGAGCACTACGCCAAGGGTTTTCGTGCCGAGGACGTGCAGCACGAAGACCCGCATTTTCTGGTGGCGCTGGCGGCTTTTGTCAACCGACGCTACCTGCACCGCTCCACGGCCATCACCGGGCAGTTTGAAGGGCATGAACTGCGTATCAGCAGTGACTTTGTGGTGGTGGTGCTGGGGCAGCAGGGCGAGCGCACCAGTTACCCGGTGCATGTGTCGGAGTTTGATGACAAAACCGGCTCTTCCCGCGTGGACGTGGGCACAAGCAGCTATAAGATTCATAGTGAGACCCGGTTTGGACAGATTCGCATCGAGGGCACTTGCAACGGCGTGCGTTTCACGGCCCAGGTCGAGCGCGGTACTCCCAGTATGCCGCTGACGACCCATGTCATTCACAATGGTGCCCAGCTTGATGTCAAGGTGCTCTTGCCACGTGCAGCCGAGCTGTATGCGCTCATGCCCTACAAGGCGCCGCCCGACATGAGCCGCTTCCTGCTCTCGCCCATGCCAGGCTTGCTGGTCGAAGTGGCGGTGCAGCCAGGGCAGAAGGTGCAGGCCGGGGAGCGTCTGGCGGTGATTGAAGCCATGAAGATGGAAAATGTGTTGTTTGCTGCCGCCGACGGCGTTGTCGGAAAACTGCTGGCGACCAAGGGTGAAAGCCTGGCCGTGGACCAGCCTATTGTGGAGTTTGAAAAATGACAAGACCCTTTCAAGTGCTGGGCATCCAGCAAATCGCCATTGGTGGCCCCGACAAGCTGCGCTTGCAAAAACTGTGGGTGGATATGCTGGGGCTGCAAGTCACCGGCACCTTCAGAAGTGAACGTGAAAACGTCGATGAAGACATCTGCGCTATCGGCAGCGGGCCGTTCAAGGTCGAGGTGGACCTGATGCAGCCGGTGGACCCCGAGAAAAAGCCAGCGGTGCACGCCACACCCTTGAACCACATCGGTTTATGGATCGACGACTTGCCTGTGGCCGTGGAATGGTTGACAGGGCAGGGCGTGCGTTTTGCACCGGGTGGCATCCGCAAAGGCGCAGCCGGTTTTGACATCTGCTTCTTGCACCCCAAGGGCAACGAGGAATTCCCGATCTCCGGCGAGGGTGTGCTGATCGAGCTGGTGCAGGCACCACCCGAAGTGGTCAAGGCGTTCAAGCAATTGGCGGGTAGCTAATCCGGTGCCGTCAAGGGAGGTGCGATGTTGACAGCAGAATCTGTGGAAGAAGCCATCACGCAGCTGCCACAAGAAGAACTGGCCAAGTTTCGCCGTTGGTACGCCCAGTTTGATGCGGACGTTTGGGACGCACAAATTGAAGCAGACGCCGCTGTGGGCAAGCTGGATGCTCTTGCGGCAGAGGCACTTGCCGAGTATGAGCGTGGTCAGGCACGGGAGTTATGAGGCATTTCGCCGCACACAAATTTTGGCAACGTTTTGAAACACTGCCGTTTGAAGTCAGGCAGCTCGCTCGTGATGGCTATGCTTTGCTCAAGGAAAATCCGGCGCATCCATCGCTTCAGTTCAAAGCTGTTTGTGCGGGACGTTTCAGAAGTGTGCGTGTTGGTCTGCATTACCGGGCATTGGGTATCCCGGTTGATGAAGGTGTCCAATGGTTCTGGATTGGCACCCATGCCGAATACGACCAATTACTTGGCTAATTCGGCTATACCTCCCGCCAGACGTGCGGATGCAGCTAGTAAAACTATAGCGTTTGGCATTTATGGAATTCGTGGGATTTCTGGTTGACTTTGTTTTGCATGTAGACAAATACCTCGAAGGCTTTATCCAGGGCTACGGGGCGTGGGTGTACGCCTTGCTGTTCATGATCATATTTGTCGAAACCGGCGTTGTGGTCATGCCTTTTTTGCCGGGTGACTCGCTGCTGTTTGTGGTGGGTGCCATGTGTGGCGTGGGGCTGATGCAGTATCCGCTGTCGGTGGGGCTTTTGTTTGCTGCGGCTGTGCTGGGCAACCAGTCGAACTACGCTATCGGGCGCTTTATCGGCCCCAAGGTCTTCCAGTGGGAGGATTCGCGTTTTTTCAATAAAAAGGCGTTTGACCAGACACATGCGTTTTACGAACGCTATGGCGGTATCACCATCGTTGCAGCGCGTTTCATGCCATTTTTGCGCACCTTTGCGCCGTTTGTCGCTGGTGTGGCGCGCATGACGCGCTCCAGGTTTTTGTTTTTTGATGTACTGGGTGGGGGGCTATGGGTGGGGGGCATCATCACTGTGGGCTACTTCTTTGGCAACTTCCCCTGGGTCAAGGCGCATCTGGACAAGATTATCTGGGCCATGATTTTCATACCCGGCCTCATTATCTTGTTCGGAGCCTGGCGCGCGCGGCGCAACGCTGCCGCTTAGGGCTTGCAAGCGAAAATCCGAGGGCGCCAGGCCTTCCCAGCGCTTGAAGGCACGACGGAAATTCGCCATATCGGAATACCCCAGGGCGAAAGCGATTTCCTGAATGCTCAAACGGTCTGTCTTGAGATGTTCGATGGCCAGTGTATGGCGCACATCTTCCAGAATGCTGCGGTACGAGCTGCCCTCGGTCAATAAATTACGGTGCAGGGTGCGTGGTGTCATGTGGAACAGGCGCGCTGTGAGCTGCAGCGACGGAAATGCGGTGCTGCGCTCCAGCAGCACGCGGCGCACACGCATGGCAAGCGTCTCGTCCTGGATGATCTTGTCCAGCGCACGCTGGCAGATCATCAGTGCTTCCTGGTACGTGTTCGGGTCAATCGGATGCAGTGGTCTGGATGCGGCCTCCAGCGGCAACACAAAGCCCGTCCACGGCTGGTCGTAGGCCACTTCGCACTGGAATATTTTCACCGCCAGCGGCGCGTAGGTGGGGGGCGCACAGGCAAACACCACCTGGGTGATGGGGCGTGCGCCCGCAGCCAGAAAATCCACCACATTTTTTACGCCCAACAGGGCTGCTTCGAGCATCACCCGGCGAATGTCTCCCAGCGGAAAATTTTCAACCACCATGACACGCAATTCGCCATTGACCATCTGGTGCTGCAGTTTTACGAGCGGCGTGCGCAACAGGCTGTAGCGTTCCAGCACCTCAATGGCTTGTTGCAGTGTGCCGCAATTCATGGCGGCATACCCTAAAACACCGTGGGTATTCAGGCGCAACCGGCTACCGACCAGCAAGCTCAGTGCTGGTTCTTGCGTCATTGCAAGGGCATCCAGCACCAGTGAGCGGAAGGTGGCAAAAGTCAGCGTCTGATTTGTGTCATCGAGCTGGCTTTCCTGCAACTGGCTTCTGGCGAGCCACGCATGCACATCCACCCCCATATCGCTGATGGTCTGGGCCACCTGGCGGAGGTAGTAGATGGGCAGCTTGACGGGTGGTGCTTGCATGGAGTTCCTTACGCAGCACTCAGGCCAGGGCGGCAGCGGACTCGGGCAAGGTGGTCAGATTCCGGTCATGCGATTGGTAAAGCCATCATCCGTATCATCGTCTGGTTCGACAAATACGCCATTTACTTCATATTGCTTTTGATTTTTTTCCAGGAATTGACTGAATTCATCTCTGCGTTTTTGCTCTACTTTAGACACGGGTGCAGGAGTAAATACGCCAACAACTCGCCCCGGACGGGCTTGTGTCGGAAGATGATTTAATGAATCTCGCGCGCCCATATCTTTACCACTCCATTGGGTTGTGTTTCAACTTCATCTATCTCAATTCTTGATCCATGACTTAGCAAAACTTCCTGCTGCAATGGCTTGGACGATAGTACAGAAATGTCCTTGCCGCTCACAGCATCTATGCTCAGTATGAAACGTCCTCGCAGTATTTGCAAGCGATCAATGGATGTGGATGTAAATCCGTCAAGAAGGATGACTTTCCCAGGCTGATACGCCTCCTTGAACCATGAAAGTGTGGCGCTATCCATTGGCGCCTCCTTGACGGCTCGGTAAACCACACCCTCAAACGGTGGCAACTTATCCAGCGCAGATTTAATGCCTGCCACCAGCGGCCATACCGTTTCAAACTCTTCGCTGCTGGTTTCTGCCATGCGCAGCACCCGGTTGATACGGGAAAACCACGGCCCCTTGCTGGTATCGAGTGTCCAGGTGTAAATCGCCACCTGCTCGGCCATTGTCAGGCCAGCAGATGCAACCGTCGGCGGAAATATGCGAGACGACAAATCGGCAACGGCAGCACTCCATGCCGCATCTCCTACGGACTGGCGGATAAATGTTTCGTTCACGGTCGCATTGTCCAGTTTTGATGCAATTCCAGGAGGAACTATTGCCTGTTGATTGTCAATAAATGACCTGTACTTGTCAATTTGCAACCTTTGCACTGGGCGTGGCGAAAAATAGACTAGCCATCTGTGCAAACGACAAGTAAAGGTCATCCATGCCACTGTTGCGAACCCTGAGAACTCTGAATACGCTGCGCCGGGATGTGGCGCAGCTGGCATTGCAAACTGTAGGTCTTAAAAAAGCTAGGGTAGGTGCAGGAAAGCCGGTGCTCTATGCCAAGGCAGTGCCAGCGCAGTCGGCAGTGTCGCCCTTCGCCCTCCACGTCGTGGATGTGGTGCGTGAGACGGCGGATGCTATCAGCATTGTGGCTATTCCCGCCGATGGTCAGCCCATCCGGTTTCAGCCCGGCATGTTTTTGACTCTCATCATCACAATCGACCTGCAGGAGTATCGCCGGGCCTATTCGATTTCCAGTTCCGCCCAGGAAGACAGCGTCGTCGTCATCACCGTCAAACGGGTGCCCGACGGCAAGGTATCCAACTGGCTCAACGATCATATTTCTCCAGGCAGTACCCTGCGTGTGCTGGGGCCATCGGGCAGTCTACCCTCTCCCCTGGCCCCTCTCCCGCAGGGCGAGGGGAAGGAAGCACGCACCTTGCTGCTGGTGGCGGGTGGCAGCGGTATCACGCCTTTGATGTCGATAGCGCGCACCGTGCTGGCGGTAGAGCCGCAAACGCGCATTCACCTGCTCTACGGCAACCGCAGCATGGGCGATATTATTTTTCATGCCGCCTTGCGTGATCTCAAAAAACGCTATGTCAAGCGCATGGCGCTGACGCATGTGCTGGAGCAGCCACCCAAGGGCTGGAAGGGCTGGGTGGGCCGCCTGGACCGCGCCATGTTTGCCAGCTTGCTCGATGCAATCCTTGTCAATACTGCCATTGCTGCCATTGCCGATCTGGAGGTGTATACCTGCGGCCCGGCGCCGCTCATGCAGGGTGTGTGGGAGGAAGTTCTGGCGCGTGGATTGCCCGCAGGGCGGTTTCACCAGGAAAACTTCACCCCTGCCGTGGCCGCCACGGATTCCAGCCGCTTTGCGACGCAAACGCTTGCTATCCAGTCGCAGGGTAAAACCTGGAGCGGGCTTGTGCCCGCAGGCCAGACCTTGCTGGAGGCCGGGTTGTCCCTGGGCGCACCGATGCTGTTTTCCTGCACGCTGGGCGGATGTGGCAGCTGCCGTGTGCAGGTGACGGATGGCGAAGTGGAGATGCCTGAGCCCAATTGCCTCTCAAGCGAAGAAAAAGCCCAGCGTTACGCGCTGGCATGTATTGCCCGGCCCTGCTCGCCGGTGCGCATTGATATTCCTCACTAATCAGTAATCAGGAGTTTTTGTATGTTTGCACAAATTGACCGTATCCGCCCCTTGCTATCGCCTATGGTCCAGAACCGGGTGGACGAGATGCTGGATGTCGTGGACATCATGACGGAGATGAAAAACCCGCGCGTGCTGCGCTCGATGGCGCCTTCGGCCATGCGCGGTTTGCTGCTCAAGTCGGGCAAGCGTGGGGAGGTTTCTGAAATGCCCGCCAACCACCAGGCGCATTTCAACTGGAACTATCCCCATGACCATCCGCAAATGCACGCACTGTATGAGCGCGCCAAACTGGGCCAATGGAACGGTTCCAGTCTGGCATGGAGCACGCCGGTAGACCCGCTGGATCCCCGTGTCACGCTGGCGCCGCTGGACATGATTGACCTCAAGGTGGCCAAAAAACTGGGCATCACCATCAAGACTGCTGACCACCCGAAAATGATGCACGACCTGTCGAGCTGGCTGCTGTCGCAGTTTTTGCACGGCGAGCAAGGCGCCTTGATGGCGGCGGCGCAGGTGACCGAATCCGTGCAGTTTTTTGACGGCAAGCTTTACGGCGCCACCCAGGTGATGGACGAAGGCCGCCATGTGGAGGTGTTTCACCGCTACCTGAGCGAGAAACTGGGCAAGATGTACCCGATCAACGACAACCTCTTCGTGATCATCGATGCCCTGATGACCGATTCCCGTTGGGACATGAAATTCCTGGGCATGCAGATCATGGTCGAAGGTGTTGCGCTGGGCGCTTTCAGCTTTCTCTACCAAAGCAGCACCGAGCCGCTGCTCAAGGAGTTGCTGAAATACGTCATTCAGGACGAAGCGCGCCACGTCCACTATGGCGTGCTGGCGCTCAAGGAGCATATTGCCGACAACCTCAGCCCGAAAGAGCGTGATGAGCGCGAAGACTGGGCTTATGAGGTGGCCCTGTTGATGCGCAACCGCTTCATGGCCTATGAGGTGTACGAAGACTGGTACGGCGGCACCCGCGTGACGCGCGACCAGTGGCGCCAGCTGGTCACCAATTCACCGGGAATGCTGCGCTTTCGCCACACCATGATGACGCGCCTGGTTCCCAATATCCGCGACATCGGGCTGCTCACGCAGCGTATTCGCCCGTACTATGTCAAGTCGGGCATGGGCCAGTATTTTGGCGGGCTGGCAGCACCAGAACTCACGGGCGAGCAAATGATTGCCGAACTGGATCAATCGCGTATGGCTTAAACGGTGCCACAATAGGGTTCGTAGGGTTCGTCAACGCCACTGGACCCGCGTTGACGCAGTGCCCTTGCCCCTCATTTCATGACGAAAACCACACCGTGAACATACTCTCAGGCTTCGATTGGAATTGGCTCATCATCCCGCTGGTTGGCGGTCTGATTGGATGGTTTACCAACTGGCTGGCGGTCCAGATGATCATGCAGCCGATCAACTATGTGGGGCGGCGACCGTTTGGCTGGCAGGGCATCATACCGGCCAATGCCCCCAAGATGGCGCGCACCCTGATTAACAACAGCCTGCGCAAGATCGTCACCCAGACCGAACTCCTGGACAGAATCGACAGCGCTGATCTGGCGCGGGTCATTCAGCGGCGCGTTGACCCGCATGTGGAGGAGATTGTCGATGCCATGATTGAAAAAACCACGCTACACGGTTTGCAGGTGACGGAAATTGTCTGGGCCATGGCGCCAAAAAAGGTGCGCGAGATGGTGTACAACGCGGTGCGTGCCAAGTTGCCGTCCGTCATTGCAAACTTTGTGGAAGATGTGCGCAGCGAAGTCGATGGCTTGATGGACATCAATGTCTTGCTGATTGATCGCCTGTCGCGCGAATCGGAGTTGCTGGTCAATCTGTTTTCCAAGGCTTGCGACAAGGAGTTCCAGTTCATCTCGCGTAGCGGAATGTACCTGGGTTTGCCGCTGGGCATTCCGGTGATTTTCATCTGGGAAGCCTTCCCCTTGTGGTGGGTGCTGCCGGTCTTTGGCGCGCTGGTGGGCTACGTCACGAACTGGCTGGCGCTGTACATGGTGTTTCAGCCGCTGCATCCGGTGCGCTTCGGGCCGTTCGCTTTTCAGGGTATCTTTTTGAAACGGCAAAAGGCCGTGGCGGCGGCTTATGGAGAATTCTTTGCCAACCATCTGATTACCGCAGAGATTTTTACCAATGAAGTGCTCAGCCATGAACGCTCGGTGCGGCGCATCCAGCGGCTCATTCAGCGCGAAATCAGCGTTGCCGCAGACGAATTGCGTTTCAAGTTCAAGCCGCTGGCCATCGCCACCCTGGGAGCCAAGCAGTTTCACGGCGCGGTGGATTACGCAGCAGCCCGTACCATGGCCTTGCTGCATCCCCTGGACAAGGACGCGCAAGAACTCATCAACACGGCGCTGCAGATTGAAACCACGCTGGCCACTAGGCTGGGCGAATTGCCGGTGCAGGATTTTCACGATCTGCTGCACCCGGTCGTCAAGGAAGATGAGTGGAAACTGATCGCCATTGGTGGCGTGTTGGGGTTTGTGGCGGGCATCATCCAGTGGTGGTTGATGTAGGCACCGGATTATCATTGCCCCTTTTTGGGGAAAATCCGATGGTCACTAGAACCCATGTCAGCACCTACCAGATCAAGGTAACGCTGGTTGACAGCAAACCTCCGATCTGGCGTCGGCTGCTTGTTCCCAGCACAGTCAGTCTGGAAGAATTACACAGTGTCCTTCAGATTGCTATGGGCTGGACGGATTACCACCTGCACATGTTTAGAGCTGGAGACCGGTATTTTGGCGTACCGAGCCGAGATTTCTTCGACATGGAAGATGAGGCACTGGTGAAATTGAATGAAGTGCTGGTAAATGAAAAATATTCCATCCGCTATGAGTATGATTTTGGCGATGATTGGCGCCACAAGATTGTTCTCGAAAAGATCCTCCCCGTCGATCCGGGTGTGCCGCTGCCTTGCTGCACGGCAGGTAAGCGTGCCTGCCCCCCGGAGGATTGTGGCGGCATCTGGGGTTATGCCGATTTCTTGGTAGCGATCCAAGACCCCAAGCATCCCGAACACCAAGATATGCTTGAGTGGGTTGGAGTGGATTTTGACCCCGAAAGTTTTGATAGGGATACCGTGAATACCCGGTTTGCAATTAGGTATTAAAAACACCTATAACCCTCATGGATGCTGCGGGTGCAGCTATAAAAAATATATAAAACATATAGAACGAGGAGAGCGTCATTCCTTCCAAAGTCGCCCCATGGAACTCGCTGAAAACCCGCGCCACCGTTTTCACGCTGGCGGTGTTTGTGCTGGGCATCTGGTCGCTCTCGTTTTGTGTGAGTGGCATGTTGCGGGAGGACATGCAGCGCGCGCTGGGTGAGCAGCAGTTCTCCACGGTGTCGGTGCTTGCTGGTGAAATCAATGAGCGCTTGCGTGACCGCATGCAGGCACTGGAAACCATTGCCGGGGAAATTACGCCCGCCATGTTGGCAAATTCTGCCAGCATGCAAACGCTGCTGGAACAGCGCCCGTTGTTGCAGCGCTTGTTCAATGGGGGTGTTTTCGTCACAGGAACGGATGGCACGGTGATTGCCGACGTACCGCTTTCATCTGGTCGGATTGGCACCAACTACATGGATCGGGAGTCGGTTTCGATTCCGCTCAAGGAAGTCAAAACGGTCATTGGCCGTCCTGCCATGGGCAAGAAGCTGGGGGCACCGATATTCAGCATCACTGCACCGATTTTTGATGGCAAGGGCCAGGTGGTCGGTGTTCTTGTGGGCACGGTCAACCTGGGAAAACCCAATTTCCTGGATGCACCCATGAACAGTCCCTACGGCAGGACCGGGGGCTATGTGCTGATTGCGGCGCAGTACCGTATGGTGGTCACGGCCACCGATAAAAGCCGCGTCATGGAACCGCTGCCCGGTGTTGGCAGCAATGTGTGGGTGGACCGCTTCGCCAACGGCTATGAAGGGTCTGCCATTGCGACCAATCCCAAAGGCGTGGTCGTACTGGTTTCTGGTAAGGGCATTCCCATCGCCCAGTGGTATTTGCTGGCCACACTACCTGTTTCAGAAGCATTTGCACCCCTGTATGATTTTCAGCAACGTTTGCTGTGGGCTACACTGCTTTTGACCCTGCTGACCGGCATACTGACCTGTTGGGTTTTGAAACGCCAGCTCGCGCCGCTGGTGGCCACAGCCGACGCCATGGCTACGCTGGCCGATACCAACCAGATTGCACAGCCTTTGACCACCACCAGATCGGATGAAATCGGTCATCTGGTGGATGGCTTCAACCGCATCCTGACTCGCTGGAAGCAGCGCGAAGCGGCACTCATCACCAGCGAAGAACGCTGGAAATTTGCCATTGAAGGCGCAGGAGACGGCCTGTGGGACTGGAATATCCAGGAGGGCAAAGCCTTTTACTCGCCGCGCTACAAAACCATGCTGGGCTTTGCCGAGGATGAAATTGGCGACAGCGCAGAGGAATGGAGCAAGCGCATCCATCCCGAAGACGCGCCGGGTGTGTTTGCCACGCTGCAACCCTATATGGAGGGCAGATCAGGCTCGGCAAACGTTGAGTTTCGCATGTTGTGCAAAGACGGCGGCTGGCGATGGATACAAGGGCGCGGCATGGTGGTGGCGCGCGATGGCGATGGCAAACCGCTACGCATGATCGGCACCAACACCGACATCTCCGAGCGCAAGGATCACGAGCGCACGCTGAAGCATATCGCCCACTTTGATGCACTCACCAATCTTGCCAACCGCATCTTGCTGGCGGATCGGCTGCAGCAGGCCATGGCGCAGGCGCAACGGCGCCAGCAGCATTTGGCTGTGGTCTACCTGGACCTGGATGGCTTCAAACGCATCAATGACCGCTATGGCCACCAGATTGGCGACCAGGTGCTCATCACGCTGGCCGCGCGGATGAAGGAGACGTTGCGCGAAGGCGATACGCTGGCGCGTCTGGGTGGCGACGAATTTGTTGCGGTGCTGATTGATCTTGACGATGCTGCTGGTTGCACCCCCTTGCTGATACGGTTGCTGGAAGCTGCTGCACAGCCGGTTGCTGTGGACGATCTGAGCCTGCAGGTTTCGGCTAGTCTGGGCGTGACCTTTTACCCGCAGAAACAAGACCTCGACGCTGATCAACTCTTGCGCCAGGCGGATCAGGCCATGTACCAGGCCAAGCTCGCCGGAAAGAACCGTTACCACGTCTTCGATGCCGAGCAAGACAGCCACCTGCGCCTCCAGCACGAAAGCCTGGAGCGCATCCGCCAGGCACTGAACAACGGCGAATTTGTGCTGTATTACCAGCCCAAGGTGAACATGCGCAGCGGCACGGTCATCGGGGCCGAGGCGCTGATCCGCTGGCAACACCCCGAAAAAGGGCTGTTGGCGCCAGCTGCCTTCTTGCCGATCATCGAAAACCATCCGCTGGCAGTGGATGTGGGTGAATGGGTCATCAGCACCGCCTTGGCGCAGATGCAGCACTGGCGCGCAGTGGGGCTGGATCTGCCAGTCAGCGTCAACATTGGCGCACGCCAGTTGCAACAGGGAAATTTTGTCACGCGCTTGCGCTCCATTCTGGCAGCGCACCAGCACATGCGACCGGATTGGCTGGAGCTTGAGGTGCTGGAAACCAGCGCGCTGGCGGACATGGCACAGGTGTCGCAGGTGATTGATGACTGTGCGCAGTTCGGGGTGAGGTATTCGCTGGACGACTTTGGCACCGGCTACTCGTCGCTGATCTACCTCAAGCGCCTGCACGTCACTACGCTCAAGATTGACCAGAGTTTTGTGCGCGACATGCTGGACGACCCCGATGATCTGGCCATTTTGCAAGGCATCATTGGCCTGGCAGCCGCCTTCAAGCGCCAGGTGATTGCCGAAGGGGTGGAGACGGTGGCGCATGGCATCGTGCTGCTGCAACTGGGCTGCGAGTTGGCACAGGGCTACGGCATCGCCCGGCCCATGCCAGCCGACAACTTGCCCGGCTGGGTGGCTGATTGGCCGAGTGATGCCGCGTGGCGTGCTTTGTCGCGGCCTGGGCCATGAGCCGGGTTTTGCGTGAACATGCTGGTCACCATCGACATGGCGGCAGTTGGTGATTACCATTGATGATTACCAACTTGGGAATCAGGAGTTAAACATGGACACCGCACGCCTTTTTCAATCGGGTCGCAGCCAAGCCGTTCGGCTGCCCAAGGAATACCGTTTTACCGGCACCGAGGTGGTGGTGAAGCACTTTGGCAACGGTGTTCTGTTGCTGCCGCTAGAGAGTCCCTGGCAAACGCTGGAGGCTGGGCTTGCTGCCTTCGAGCCAGGCTTTGTATTGACGCGCCAGCAGCCTGAGACAGGCAAGGCATTGTCATTTCCGTGCAGGCTGGATGTGATTCCTGTGGGAGCGCCGGAAGGCGCGAATAGTGCGTTTGAATAAGCGCATTCGTCTGCGGCGCTTTCTCTATAAAAAAAATAGCTGCTCCCGCTTGATACATAAGGCTTACAGCCCGATTTGCCATGCAAAAACACCCGACAACGGCCCGTTTGGATGCCTTATTGCGGTATCAGCATCGCCTTGACCCGTTTTGAAGGGCAAAATTCAAGGCAAATCTGGCTGTATGCCTTATGTACCAAGTGGGTGCAGCTATTTATTGTGTAGCAGTTTTCTTGGGTATTTCACGTGGCCGCCCGCTGTCGTCAATCGCCACATAGGTCACTGTCGCTTCGGTGACTTTGATGTAGGTGCCTTGCGTGCCGTAACGTTCGGCATAGACCTCGACCTGGACGGTGATGGACGTGCGCCCGATGCGGCTGAGTTTGGAGAAAAAGCTCAGAATATCGCCCACGCGCACCGGGTGCTTGAAGATAAATTCATTCACCGCCACCGTAGCCATGCGGCCCTGGGTATAGCGCGCCGGAATCACCGACCCCGCCAGATCAACCTGCGCCATGACCCAGCCGCCAAAAATATCGCCGTTGGCATTGCAATCCGCTGGCATCGGAATGACCTTGAGAACCAGTTCTTCGTCGGTGGGTAATTGGACGTTGGCGACGCTGGCAGGGGGTGTGGTGTCTGGCATGGGTGTGTTCCAAGTTGTAAAAACGAGTTACTATATTTTCAATAGCTGTACCCGCACATTCTACGGGTGGTACAGGCAAAATTGGCTTATAAATTTCCTTGCACCGCCATCAAAAGCCCTTCATCCAGCAATCTTTGCACAATTCCGGCTTGAAGGATGTCGCGCTGGCGTTTGGGTTCTGGGCGGGTTGTGACCGTGCTTGCCATCCAGCGTTTGAATGCCACGAACGACTCGGGCGCAATGGTGCGCATCAGCGTCATGCGCCCGGTGGCGGCAACCACCATGTGCTCAAAGCGCGGGTCATCGCCCTCGGGTTGGCGGCGCAAAAAGTCCACTTCAAAACCTCTGGCATTGATGGCGGTTTCGTTCTGCCCTTCCTTGCGCACGAAAGTGGCATCGGCGCGTTGCAACACCTTCAGCACCGAGGTATCCAACTGCTGCATGTCGGTCATGAAGCGCACGCGCCGTCGTGCATCCCACAACAAATCCACGTCCTGTGTCGCCAAGGCGCCAGGAACAATGCGTACACCGGCAGCGGTTTCGTAGGCGTACAGCGCATGCGTGCCCACCACCGTGAAGTGCGCGCCCAGTTCGGCATCCTCCAGCGCTTGCAGTACCGAAACCACCAGCGCTGGCACCCGCCCGACCCGCAGCGCCTTGTTCAAACGCTCGGCATCGGTCAGCGCGTCGCGCAGCGTTTTGTAGCGTGCCTCCATGTTGCGCTTGCGCGTGGTGAATTCCTCCAACACCTTTTCCGTCTCGGGGGAACGAGGGCCGATGCGGCTTTGGCGGTTGTCGGGTTGGGTTTTCACCAGGTATTCGTAGGCGCCCTGGCGCTTCCAGTACATCCCCCCGGCGTATTGGCGCGCTTGGCGTTGCACACGCCGACTCTCGTTAAAGAGTGTTATCGAGTCAATGAGCTGCCGGGCTGCGTGGTCCGAGAGTGGGAGATAGCCCATTTCCATTGGCCGTATGGTATGCGAAATTGAATTTTCTACGGCCAATCAGACAAACGATTGGCATATTTTTCGTAAGTTTTTTTCGGTTATGCTTGCGTCACATTGCCAAGCGCCCCCGACCCCGCCGCCTGGCAATCTTCGAGGCCCCGACCCCGCCTCAATTGTTATTGGTTTCTTAGTTTCTTAAAGTGTTGTTCAAGCATAAATCAGGAGTCATTTCATGTTGGGTAATCTCAAAATCGGAGTTCGGTTGGGGGTGGGCTTTGCCTTGACCCTGGCTTTACTGGTCATCGTTTCGGTAATCAGTTACACGCGGGTGAATACGCTAAACGACAGCATCATGACCATGGTCGAAGACCGGTTTCCCAAGACCGTGCAGGCGAATGCCATCATTGATGCGATGAATGGCGTTGCACGGCAGTTGCGCAACGCGTACATGTACTCAGACAAGGAAAGGGAAAAAGCGCTGGATGCTATTCCTGTTTTGCGCAAGACCATCATTGATAACCTGGAAGCGCTGGATAAGTCCGTCAAATCGGAAAAAGGCCGGGAGATTTTGAAAAAAATCGTGGCAGCGCGTGCCGCCTACGTGCATGACACCGATAAGTTTCTTGAACTGCTCAAGGCAGAAAAAAGAGAGGAAATTGTCACCCTGCAGCAAACCGGATTACGCAAGACGCAGGCCGACTATATGGATGCGGTTAATGAGTTGATCAAGTTCCAAAGCGATGCCATGACCAAGGCTGGCAAAGATGCCGACCAATTGGCAGACGCTACCGAGCGGCTGCTTCTCATCCTGGGAACTGTAGCTGTCCTTGGCACGGCCTTGCTTGGCTGGGCCATCACGCGCTCGATTACCGGGCCGACCAATAAGATGGTGCAGGGTGCCAGCAAAATGGCGGCTGGTGATTTCAACTTCAAACTCGACATTGACAGCAAGGATGAGCTTGGCGTTCTGGCCGCTTCCGTTGGAGCCATGCAGGTCAATATCCAGCTATTGATGGCTGAGATGAACCACATGTCAAAAGAGCACGATGCGGGTGATATTGACGTGAAGGTCGACGAAGGCAAGTTCAAAAACGATTTTGCGTTGCTGGCCAAAGGCGTTAATAACATGGTGTTCGGTCACATTGCGGTCAAGAAAAAAGCCATGGCTTGTATCCAGCAGTTTGGCAAAGGCAATATGGACGACCCGCTGGAAAAGTTCCCTGGCAAAAAAGCCTTTATCAATGAAACGGTTGAACAGGTGCGTGCCAACATCAAGGCACTGGTGACGGATGTGAACATGCTGGCCAGGGCTGGGGTGGAGGGCAAGCTCTCTACCCGCGCCGATGCCGCCAGGCACCAGGGCGACTTCCAGAAAATTGTTGAAGGCGTGAACCATACGCTGGACTCGGTTGTCGGGCCGATCACCAAGGTCATGGAAGTGCTGGCAGCGGTGGAAAAAGGGGATATGACCCCGCGTGCGGACGGCACCTTCAACGGGGATTTCAAGGCGCTGACTTCCTCACTCAATGACACGCTGGATAAATTGGTTTCCACCTTGACGGACATTGCCAGCGGAGCCAACGTCATGACCGAGGCATCGGGGCAGGTGGCGAGCACCTCGCAGTCCTTGTCGCAGGCAACCACCGAACAAGCTGCCAGCCTGGAAGAAACCACCTCGGCCATCGAGCAGATGTCGGCCTCCATCAGCCAGAACACCGAAAACGCCAAAATCACCGATGGCATTGCCAAGCAGTCTTCCGATGATGCTAAAAAGGGCGGGGAGGCGGTGGCATCCACCGTCAACGCCATGCGCTCCATTGCCCAGAAAATCGGCATCATCGACGACATCGCCTACCGTACCGACTTGCTGGCGCTCAACGCCGCCATCGAAGCCGCCCGTGCCGGTGAACACGGCATGGGCTTTGCTGTGGTGGCGGCCGAGGTGCGTAAACTGGCGGAACGCAGCCAGGTGGCCGCGCAGGAAATTGGTGAACTGGCTTCCAGCAGCGTCAAAACTGCCGAGGATGCGGGCGCCTTGTTGCTGACCATGCTGCCGTCGATCCAGAAAACCGCCGAACTGGTGCGCGAAATCACCTACGCATCGAATGAACAATCAAGCGGCGTCGGCCAGATTTCGACGGCCATGAACCAGCTCAACCAGATCACGCAGCAAAATGCGGCGGCATCTGAAGAACTGTCTTCCACCGCCGAGCAATTGAACGCCCAGGCCGTCAACTTGCAATCGCTGTTGGAGCAATTCCATTTACACAACGGTATGGCAAAGGCGCGTGCGGTTATCAGAAAAGCCAGCAAGCCAACCGTAAAGGAGCCGCCCAGGAAGTCACTCACGCAGCATACAGTGAATGATGACCAGCATGGGTTTGAGAACTTCACCTGATCGATAGACGTACAGCATGTGAAGGACAAATACCATGAATGCTTCAGTTCCCGTACTGCAGGCAGCGCAGGGGTTGCCTGCTGCTGCAGAAAAGATGGATGGTCTGGTGGTGGTTGGCTCCACCAAGTCGCCGCGTAGCCAGCTTTTCCTCAAGTTCACGCTGGGTCAGGAGATGTTTGCCATCGGCATCCAGCATATCCGTGAAATCATCGAGTACAGCCCGCCAAGCGCTGTGCCCATGACACCTGTGGCGCTCCTGGGGGTCATCAATGTGCGCGGCAGTGTCGTGCCGGTGGTTGATCTGGCCATGCGTTTTGGCTGGGAGGCGACCACTATTGGTCGGCGCAGCTCCATCGTGATCGTTGAAGTCATGCACCAAGAGCAAAAGCACGTGCTGGGTTTGCTGGTGGATCGCGTCAATGCCGTGGCTGAAATTGCCAGCAATACCATTGAACCCGTGCCCGCCTTTGGCGCGAGTATCCACACCGATTTCATCGCGGGTATTGCCAAAACAGATGAACGCTTTGTCATCATTCTCAGCATCGAGCGCACCTTGTCGGTGGCCGAAATCGCAGCCGGTATCCAGGCCGGTGAGCCGGGATGAAGAAAGCGTTTGTTGACCATGGCAAAGATGAAGCTAAAAATCTGGCGGCTCGGGGTCGTCCAGATTTCCTCCCCGACTCTCACCCCGAATCTCGCACCGGAATTGCCGACGGATTCGGCACACAACGGCAATAACGGCAATAACGAGAATAACGAGAAAGCCCTGTTACCGGGTTACTACCTCATGCTGTATCTGCGTGGAGTGGTTCAATCCATCATTGACTCCAAGGTACGCTACTTTGGACCCTTTATGACTGCGACCGAAGCGCGCTTCCTGCAAACCAGCGCGGTGGCGCTGGGGATTGTTGAATCGGCAGTTTCCATCTACGATGCGTGTCCCACGCTTGACCCCCAACAACATTTTCTGAAGGAATCGCCATGAATCTCAACAGCATGAAAGCCAAACTAGGCCTCATCGGGCTGCTCAGTATTGTTGCTTTGCTGCTGGTCGCCTTTATTGGTCAAAATGGCATTCGCTCAGGTCAGGCAGAAATGCATGAAGTGGGTGCCGTTCGTATGCCATCCGTTCAGGGTTTGCTCATCATCAATGAAGCCCAGACGGCCATCAAGGCGGCACAACTCGGCGTGGCACTCTACGAAAACGACTATACGAGCGTTGGCAAAGAAGGGTTCAGCCATGAGCTGGATGCCAAGAAGGCGGCTTGGGAGAGTGTCGATAAGGGATGGAAAATTTACGAACCATTGCCACAGATCAAGGAAGAGGAACTGCTGTGGAAGCAGTTTGAAAAGGATTGGGCCGCCTGGAAAGCCCAGGATGCAAAAATCACCGCCATAACCGATGCCTTGTCCAAAAACGCCGGGGAAAAAGAACAAAAGGCACTTTTTGTGAATTTTTACAGCGAATACGCAAAAATCAAACCGCTTTTTCGTGCGGCAGAAGCTGTCCTCGAAAAGGTAACCGAATTGAACGTCAGGCTTGCCAGAGATGCCGTTGTCAACGCAGAAAAGGCTTCGACCCAAGCCACCTCGGCCATGGTGGTGACGGGTATCGTCGCGCTTTTGGCACTGGTTCTTTGCATTGCGTTGATTGGGCGCAGCATCATGCGGCAACTCGGTGGCGAACCAGGCGTGGTGGCGGAGGTGGCTAACCGCATTGCAGCGGGCGATTTGAGTAGCAAGATTGAATTGCAAGCGGGTGATCAAAGTAGCTTGATGGCAGCCATGCAGCGCATGAGCGCCACCATTCAGGCTTTGGTGCTGGATGCCAACACGCTGGCCAAGGCGGCAATAGACGGAAAACTGGCAACCCGCGCCGATGCCAGCAAACACCAGGGCGACTTTCGCAAGGTGGTCGAGGGTGTCAATAGCACGCTGGATGCGGTTATCGGGCCACTGAACGTGGCGGCTGACTACGTGGCGAAAATATCCGCTGGCAACCTGCCACCCAAGATAACCGATAGCTACAACGGCGACTTCAACACCATCAAGAACAATCTCAACCAGGCTATCACCTCGATTGGCGCGCTGGTAACCGATGCCAACATGCTGTCCAAAGCTGCCATCGAAGGCAAACTCGAAACCCGGGCCGATGAATCCAGGCACCAGGGCGACTTTCAGAAGATTGTGGCTGGTGTCAATAAGACGCTGGATGCCGTCATTGGCCCGCTGAATGTGGCTGCGGGCTATGTGGACCGAATCGCCAAGGGCGATATTCCTCAGAAGATTACCGACAGCTACAACGGGGATTTCAACACCCTCAAGAACAATCTCAACACCTGCATCGACTCGGTGAACGCTTTGGTGCTGGACGCCAACATGCTGGCCAAGGCAGCGGTTGAGGGCAAGCTGGAAACCCGGGCGGATGCCTCCAGGCACCAAGGCGACTTCCAGAAGATTGTGGCTGGCGTCAACAAGACGCTGGATGCCGTCATTGGCCCGCTGAATGTGGCTGCGGGCTATGTGGATCGTATCTCCAAGGGCGATATTCCAAAGAAGATTACCGATAGCTACAACGGCGACTTCAACACCCCCAAGAATAACCTCAACACCTGCATTGACTCGGTGAACTTATTGGTCGCGGATGTCAACATGCTGGCCAAGGCAGGGGTGGAGGGCAAGCTCGAAACCCGCGCCAACGCCTCCAAGCATCAGGGCGATTTCCAAAAGATTGTCGAAGGCGTGAACAATACCCTGGACTCGGTTATCGGGCCGTTGAACAAAGTCATGGAAGTTCTAGCCACGGTCGAAAAAGGCGATATGACCCGGCGTGTGGAAGGCAGTTTCAGCGGTGACTTCAAAGCGCTCACGACCTCACTCAATGACACGCTGGAAAAGCTGGTTTCTACCCTGAGCGAAATTGCCGATGGCGCAACCCGCATTACCGAAGCATCGGGCCAGGTGGCGAGCACCTCGCAAACGCTGTCACAAGCTACCACCGAGCAGGCCGCAAGCATCGAGGAAACAACGGCGGCCATTGAGGAAATGTCCTCCTCGATTGCCCAGAATACTGAAAACGCCAAGATCACCGACGGCATTGCCAAAACGTCCTCTGACGACGCCAAGAAGGGCGGCGAGGCGGTATCGTCCACAGTCAACGCCATGCGTTCGATTGCCCAGAAAATCGGCATCATCGACGACATTGCCTACCGCACTGACTTGCTGGCGCTTAATGCTGCCATTGAAGCTGCACGTGCGGGTGAACACGGCATGGGCTTTGCGGTGGTGGCTGCTGAGGTCAGAAAGCTGGCTGAGCGCAGCCAGGTGGCAGCGCAGGAAATTGGCGAGCTTGCATCCAGCAGTGTCAAGACTGCCGAAGATGCCGGAGCCTTGTTGCTGACCATGCTGCCTTCGATCCAGAAAACGGCCGAACTGGTGCGAGAAATCACCTACGCATCAAACGAACAATCGTCCGGCGCAAACCAGATTTCGACGGCCATGGCCCAGCTCAACCAGACCACGCAGCAAAACGCGGCGGCCTCCGAGGAATTGTCCTCCACCGCCGGGCAAATGAACGCAGAGGCGGTAACCCTGCAAACGCTGGTTGAAAAGTTTCGTTTGAGCGATGGTCGCTCCCATCCCCGTCCACTCGCAACCGTTCAGAAGCATCCAGCAACTGCACCCAGGAAACCACAGCCAGCAGCCGGGATCAGTGAAAGCGGCTTTCATCAGTTCACCTAAGCTGGAAAAAGTCGAAGGCGCGTTTTCCCAAATTTATCGGTTATCCTTCGGTCTCTCTTCGCCTTGCACCCCTGCCCCCGCTGCCTGGTGAGCCTTGAGGCCCCGAACCCGCCTCATCAACTGGTGTACCCTGTATTTTTATGTACATGACCGATATTTCGGCTAATGAGGCAGCCATGGACAGTGGGGGCAGGACTTCGGTTCCTGAACTTCAGCAGCGCATTCAAGAATTGCAGCATGAATTTAAGCAGCGCCTCCTGACACTGCAAAGGCAGATACTTGTTTTGAATCAAGGTAACGATCATCTGGAAAAAATCTTGCACCATGTTCCGGGCATGATTTACCAATTCCAGCAGTTTCCGGATGGAAGTACCTGCATCCCCTATGTCAATAGCGGAATTGTCGATCTTCTGGAAGTCACGCCGCAGGAGGTGTTGCATGATGCGGCGCCTGCCTTTTCGAGGGTGCATCCTGATGATCTTGACGGCGTGATGGCATCCATACGGGCATCGGGATCTAGCTTATCGCCCTGGAAGTATGAATTCCGCGTTTGCCTGCCCAAACGGGGCGTGCGCTGGCTTATTGGAAACTCCCAACCCGAACGACAGGATGATGACTCCACTGTGTGGCATGGGTTTATCCACGATGTCACCGAAAGGCGCGCGCTGGAGGAATCCTTGCGGGAATCTGAGGCACGCTGGACCTTTGCGTTGCAAGGATCGGGGGATGGCGTGTGGGACTGGCATTATGCGGATGGAACGGCTTTTCTGAGTAAACACTGGAAAGAAATGCTGGGACACTCCGAGGACGAAATCGGCAACTCTGCCGAAGAGTGGGTCAAACGGATGCATCCCGACGATATGTCTCAGGTCATGGAGAAATTGCAAGACCATATCGACGGCAAAACACCCACGGTTTGTATTCGGAATCGCTTGCTGTGCAAGGATGGTTCCTGGAAGTGGGTGGAGGGTCGTGGCATGATCGTTAGCCGCGATGCTGCGGGAAATCCGGTGCGCATCGTGGGGACCAACAGGGACATCAACGATGAAATCCTGGCACAACAGCAACTCAAGGACGCACAGGCTGATCTGGACGCCACTTTGAATGCCATTCCGGACTGTTTGTTCGAGATGGGGCTGGATGGGCGTTTTTACATGACAAAAACCGTCAATCCCCATCCGCTTATCGGGAAATTGGTGTCCGAACTGTGCTGCGCCGAGTCCGCTGGAATTTTTCTGGCTGCGTTGGAGCAAGCGAACGAAACCGGAATCAGCGTTGGCAAGCAATTTTGGTTGATGGAAGGGGAGGAGCAGAAATGGTTCGAGATTTCCGTGGCCCGCAAAGACCGTGTCTACCCCGATGGCCCGCGTTTTGTAGTTGTGTCGCGTGATGTTACCGAGCGCAGGAGCTGGCAAATGCAACGTGAGGCCGAGAACATCGCCCAGCGCGATGCACTGGTGCGCGAAGTGCATCACCGTGTCAACAACAACCTGCAGGGTGTCGGAGGCTTGCTGCGTGAAGCGGGTTATAGCCATCCTGAGATAGGACCAGTTATTACGCAGGTATTGGCAAAGTTGCAAAGCATTGCCACCATTCACGGCTTGCAGGCGCGTTCCACGCAAGAGCAGGTTGTGCTGGCTGATTTGGTGAAAGCCGTAGCGGAGGGGGTTGGTGGACTCTGGAGCGCGGTGGTCGATGTCAGCATTGCTGCGTCGTGGAGGTCGTGTCTGTTGGCGCGCTCCGAGTCCGTGCCGGTTGCGCTGGTGTTGAACGAGCTGATTGTCAATGCAGTCAAACACGGCGATCAAGCATTGGGGGGCGTGTGTATTGCACTGCAGGCCAGCGACGCCCAGCCGCAGACAGCGTGTATTCACATCACCAATCCGGGCGTCTGGATCCCCTTCAATGGGGATGGGGACGAGCGTACGGGCTTGCAGCTTGTCGAAATCCTGTTGCCGCGTCGTGGCGCTAACCTTAACCGTTTGTTACGCGACGACAGTGTTTGTACTTCTCTGGAGTTGTCTGCCCCGGTGGTTTCTTTTGAAAGTGTTCCTGGGCCATGAAACCCCATTCTTCTGAAGTTATTGGTGTGCCGGTTCATCTTTTGCTGGTGGACGATGACCGCCTGGTTTTATCGACCCTGAGCCATGCATTGCGCCGTTGTGGTTATCAGGTTGCGACTGCGGATTCCATGACGGATGCGCTGGCTTTGTTGGCAGATGGTCTGCGGCCCAATCTGGCCATTCTGGATGTGCGTATGAATAATGGCAATGGACTGGAATTGGCGCAATGCCTGTGCGCGCGCTACCAGCTGCCGTTTATCATGCTCAGTGCCTACAGCGACACCGAGACGGTGCAAGAAGCAGCGAACATCGGAGCACTGGGCTATCTGGTAAAACCCATCAATGCAGCGAAAATGGTGCCTACCATTGAATCCGCCTTGCGGCGGGCGAGTGAACTCCAGGAGTTAGCCAAAAACACGGTGCATTTGCAGCAGGCGCTGGATACGGATCGTGATGTGGATGTGGCGGTGGGTATTGTCATGGCGCAGCACCGTTTGGGGCGGCTGGCGGCACTGGAACTGTTGCGCCAGTCCGCGCGTACGCAGCAACGTAAACTCCGCGATTTGGCGCAGGATATGATCCGCGCTGCCGAAGCGGTCCGTCAGCCGGATAGATAATGGCGGCCGGTGCCTGAGAACTTGTTATATGTCTTATCTGCTTGTCAAATCGTTTCATATCGTTTTTGTAGCCAGTTGGTTCGCCGGGCTTTTTTACCTGCCTCGCATTTACGTCAACCTGGCCATGGTTCCGTCCGCCTCCCAGGCTGAACGTGTGCGGCTGTTGTTGATGGCGCGAAAGTTGTTCCGTTTCATGACCCTGATTGCCGTACCGGCCTTGGGGTTGGGCTATTGGCTTTGGATCGGTTTCGGCATTGGCTGGAGTGGTCCGGGCAATGGCTGGATGCACGCCAAACTGGCTGTAGTGGTGTTGACTGTTGTCTACCACTATGCCTGTTACGTGATTCTGCGACGGTTCGAGGTCAACAAGATGCACCGCAGCCACGTCTGGTTTCGCTGGTTCAATGAAGTGCCGGTGTTGATGATGACGGCATCCGTCATTCTGGTGGTACTCAAACCCTTCTGAACTTCTGACCTTCTAACCTTTTTTAACCTGCCCGCATGCACAAGTCGGCAGCCTGGCCTCTTGCCTGGGTGTACGTCGGGCTGATTTTCTACGCCAGCCTGTACCCTTTTGCCGATTGGCGTAACCAGGGCATTGAACCCTGGGGTTTCTTGCTGGCTCCCATCCCGCGTTACTGGACGGGTTTTGATGTGGCGATCAACGTGGTGGGCTACGCCCCGCTGGGCGCGTTATTGGCACTGGCTGCCCTGCGCAGCGGACACGTGCGGCACGCGCTTTGGGCACCCGTTGTGGCGGCTGGATTGTTGGCGCTCTTGATGGAAAACCTGCAAAACTACCTGCCCATGCGTATTCCTTCGCGTGAAGATTGGTTGCTCGATACATCAGGGGCGGCCCTGGGCGCCATCAGCATGTGGATATTGTCCCGGTTGGGAGCCATTGACCACTGGAGCCAGATGCGCGCGCGCTGGTTTACGTCCGAATCACGCGGCGGCATTGTGCTCCTGCTTACCTGGCCGTTGGCACTCATATTTCCGGCTGCTGTGCCTTTTGGCCTGGGGCAAGTGCTGGAGCGGGTGGATGATGCCTTGGTGGCCTTGCTGGAAGGGACACCGTTTCTGGATTGGTTTTTGGTGCGCAGACCCGATTTGCAGCCGCTCATTCCGGGCGCCGAGATGCTGTGTGTGCTACTGGGTCTGTTGATTCCGTGTTTGTTGGGTTTTTGCGTCATTCACACGCGCAAACACCGTGCGGTGTTTGTTGTGCTGGTTGTTGTGGCGGGTTGCTTCGTGACGGCCTTGTCGGCAGCCCTGAGCTGGGGGCCGGAGCACGCCTGGTCCTGGCTGAGTGCGCCAACCCAGCTTGGCATGGGGTTGGCGTTTCTGCTGGCGTTGGCCTTGGTTTTGATCCCCTGGCGTGGCAGTGCAGCCTTATTGCTGCTGGCTTTGGGAGTTCATCTGAGCCTCTTGAATCAGGCGCCGGAGGGTGCCTATTTCGCCCAGACCCTGCAAGACTGGGAACAGGGGCGATTTATCCGCTTCCACGGTCTGGCCCAGTGGTTGGGGTGGCTGTGGCCGTATGCTGCGCTGGTTTATGTGATGGGATTGATCTGGAAAGAGGAGTCGGCCATTGGCTAATAACGGTAATAACGGTAATAACGGTAACGCAAAAAACGTCGATGTGTTGGTGGTCGGCGCGGGTCCGGCGGGTCTGATGGCCGCGCAGACGGCGTGCGATGCGGGATACAGCGTGCATGTGTGTGACACCATGCCGTCAGTCGGGCGCAAATTCTTACTCGCAGGCAAGGGCGGACTCAATCTCACGCACTCCGAAGGGTTTGATACCTTTGTTGGGCGGTATGGCGCGCGCCGTGCCATCATGGCCGATGTGTTGCAGGATTTTGATGCGAGCGCCGTGCGGGCATGGGCACACGGCCTGGGGGTGGAAACCTTTGTTGGATCTTCCGGGCGGGTGTTTCCCAAGGACATGAAGGCAGCACCCCTGTTGCGCAATTGGCTGCAACGCCTGCGCCACCCGCCGGGAGGTGTGGCTGTGCAGTTTCATATGCGCCATCGCTGGAATTCCTGGGGTGATGCGGGTGATACCGGAATCCCCGCGCTGCATTTCGAAACGCCGCATGGCGCTGTGCAGATACGGGCACGCGCTGTGGTGCTGGCATTAGGGGGTGGGAGCTGGGCGCGTCTGGGGTCTGATGGCGCGTGGGTGCCTTTGTTGGCGCAAAGGGGAGTGGCGCTGGCGCCGCTTGTGCCCGCCAATTGTGGTTTTGACGTTGCCCACGGCTGGAGCGAATTTTTTGCTAGCAAATTTGCCGGTCAGCCATTCAAATCGGTAGCCATTGCGTTTGTCACCTCCACAGGACAGACATTCCGGCGCAAAGGGGAGTTTGTTGCAACGGCTACCGGGGTGGAGGGGAGTCTGGTGTACGCTGCCTCCAGTTTGCTGCGCGATGATATTGCGCGCACGGGCAGCGCGACCTTTCACCTGGATTTGCTGCCCGATATGGATGCCCGGCGCGTGCTGGATGCGGTCAGCCATCCGCGTGGTTCGCGTTCCCTGTCCAGCCACCTCAAGAGCCGCCTGCATCTGGATGGGATCAAAATGGCAATTTTGCATGAGCTGCTGCCCAAGGAGGCGCTGCACAACCCGGCCCAGCTGGCGGTGGCCATCAAGGCGGTACCGATTGCTCTTTGTGCGCCACGTCCGCTGGATGAAGCCATCAGCACGGCCGGGGGCGTGTGTTTTGAAGCACTTGATCCGTCCTTGATGCTCCAGCAACTGCCCGGCGTGTTCTGCGCGGGCGAGATGCTGGATTGGGAAGCGCCCACGGGGGGATATTTGCTCACCGCCTGTTTGTCCACCGGGCGCAGGGCAGGGCAGGGTGTGCTTGATTATCTGAAGTCACGCTAGTTTCATATCACCTGTGATATGAAAAACACCAAAAATGCACTCTAGGTGCTCCCGCCAAGCCTGTGTGGCACGTTTTTAGCCTCGATTTGGCCTAAATTTAGCATCAAATCAGCCTCTAACCCCCGTGGGACATGCGGGGACAGCTACTGAAAACGTAGTAACAAGACATGGCCACGGTAGCGTTGCGTTGTCGCACTTTTACAATGGTACTTTTCAAGGAAGATGGCACGCATGGACCTGCAGGTAAAAAACCCTTTTCTGGCCGAAACCCACGAGGTATTGAACCAACCCCCGCCGCTGCTCGACTACAACACGTACTTGCAGGACCAGGCGCTGCGTGAAGCGGTGGAGCGCGAGGGGGCAGGGTGGGCGCAGGCGGATTTGCAGGCATTTGGCGCGCTGACCGGCTCACGTGCGGTGATAGAGTTGGGCTTTCAGGCCAATGAAAACAAGCCGGTGTTGTATACCCACGATGCCTACGGACACCGCATTGACGAGGTGCGCTTTCATCCGGCTTACCACCAGTTGATGCGCATGTCGCTGGAAAATGGCCTGCATTCCGCGCATTGGACCGATCCCAAACCGGGCGCGCACGTGGCGCGTGCAGCGAAGTTTTACCTGCAGAGTCAGGTGGATGCGGCGCACGGTTGCCCCATTACCATGACCTCGGCTGCCATTCCCACGCTGCTGGAACAACCCGATATTGCCGCGCAATGGGCCGAGAAGATCATGGCCTGTGACTACGATCCGCGCAACGTACCGGCGGCGCAAAAGCAGGCGTTGACCATTGGCATGGCAATGACCGAAAAGCAGGGCGGCTCCGATGTGCGTGCCAACACCTTGCGCGCCCATCCGCTGGCGTTGGGTGGAGGCGGTCCCGGACAGGCGTATGCGCTGGTCGGGCATAAATATTTTGTTTCCGCGCCGATGTGTGATGCCTTTCTGGTACTGGCGCAGGCTCCGGGTGGTTTGTCGTGCTTTTTATTGCCGCGCTGGCACCCCGATGGCAGCAAAAACCCGCTGCACATTCAGCGCCTGAAAAACAAGATGGGCAATGTGGCCAATGCCTCGTGCGAGACGGAATTGCGCGGCGCCTATGCGCAAATGGTAGGCGGTGAGGGGCGTGGCGTGGCCACCATTTTGAAAATGGTCAGCATGACGCGCTTTGACTGCATGATCGGCTCCAGCGGCGGCATGCGCCAGGCCGTGGCACAAGCGCTGCACCACTGCGCTTACCGTTTTGCCTTCGGAAAACGCCTGAATCAGCAACCACTGATGCAAAACGTCCTGGCCGATCTGGTGCTGGAGCACGAGGCCGCCCTGGCATTAACTGTGCGTATTGCCCGTGCACTCGACACCCCGCACAGCGCGTCTGAAAAGCTGCTGGTACGCATGGGTACGGCAGTGGGTAAATACTGGATTTGCAAACGTACGCCAGCCCATGCCTATGAGGCGATGGAGTGTATTGGCGGCAGCGGCGTGATGGAGGATTGCATCATGCCGCGTCTGTTCCGCGAGTCGCCGGTCAATTCCATCTGGGAAGGTAGCGGCAACGTGCAATGCCTGGACATGCTGCGCGCCATGCACCGCAGCCCAGGGGCGGTGGATGTCTGGATGGACGAAGTACGTATCGCCGCTGGTGCCAACCGGCATCTGGATGGTTATGTGCGGCAACTGGGCGACGAGCTGGCTGATTTGAGCGATCTGGAATACCGTGCACGCGGCGTGGTGGAACGCATGGCGCTGGCGCTGCAGGGGTCTTTGCTGGTGCGTTATGGTCATCCAGTGGTGGCCGATGCATTCTGTGCCGCACGCCTGGCCGAGGGTAACAGCGGCCTGACCTTTGGCCGCTTGCCACGTGGCGTTGATTGCGCGGCGATCATCCGGCGGGCGACGCCGGTTATAGCCTGAGTGCCGTTTGTGTGTCGCGGCAAAAATCGGCAATGCGATCAAAACGGAAGGTTTTAGCCATTGCTTTGAGCTCCGCTGCCAGCACCGGGTGCGGCGCGCGCAGTTGCTGGATGATGTTCGCCACCATTTCTGAATCGAGCATTTCAGCCGCTGCCAGCAGTTCCGCAATCGTCTGCGGCGGCAGTACGGACAGGTCCAGACTGGCTGCGGGTTCCGCGTGCGACTTGTCCCTGCCGTACAGGTAGCGCACCCCCAGCAGCTCGCCCATAAGCGCAAACAGCTGTTCTTCTTCCAATGGCTTTTTCACCATGTCGTCGCAACCTGCCAGGAGTATCTCCTTGCGGTCTTCTTCGAAGACACCCGCCGTCAGTGCGGCAATCCTGACATGGTCACCACCGGGCAATTGCCTTATCTGCCGCGTTGCCTCGTACCCATCCACCACAGGCATGCGCATGTCCATCCAGATGAAGCGCGGCTGCCACTGCGTGAAAATATCGATGGCCTCTTTGCCGTTATGTGCCGTGCGCACGGCAAAACCCACGTTCGTCAGCAGCAATGTCACGAGTTCAAGGTTGTCGGGTTTGTCGTCAGCCACCAATACCTTGATTCCTTCGTGTTCGGGGACCAGTCTGGTGACCATGTAGGTCTGGTTTTTCACCACCGTGGTCGAGGTGTATTCCGGCAGTGGCAGGGTCAAGGTGAAGACGCTTCCTTGCCCGGGCGCGCTGTGCACCTCCAGCTGTCCGCCCATGAGCCGGGTGTATTCCGCGCTGATGGTCAAGCCCAGCCCGGTGCCTTCGCCCTTTGCGATTCCCTCGCGTGTCTGGTAGAAGGCATGGAACAAACGCGGTTGGTCTTCGGCACGGATACCTGGCCCGGTATCAAAAACCTGGAAGCGAACCATGTCACCATCGCCACGGCCCACGCGCAGCTGTACGTCCCCCTTGTCGGTGTACTTCACCGCGTTTCCCAACAAGTTCAATAGCACCTGCTTCAAGCGGTGGGCATCCCCTTCCACCAGTGGCGGCAGAGGTGTTTCGTGTCCGACCAGGAATGCAAGTCCCTTATCTTGGGCGCGAACCTGGACCATTTCCTGGACCGACTCCAGTAGATCAAACAAATCAAAGGGATTGTGGTCAATAGCCACCCGATTGGCTTCAATGCGCGAAATCTCCAGCACATCGTTGATCAGCGCCAGCAGATGTTTGCCTGCGCGATTGATCGTTGCCAGCTTGTCCCGGCTTTCGTCGCCCATGCCCTGGTCGCGTTCAAGCAGATTGGCAAAACCCAGAATCGCGTTCAAAGGTGTGCGTAACTCATGGCTCATGTTGGACAAAAAGACGCTCTTGGCGCGGTTCGCCGCTTCGGCATCGGCTTTGGCAAGCGACAGGGCTCGATTCGCCTCTTCGAGGTCTGCGGTTCGCACAGCGATGCGTTGCTCCAGATCGACGTAAAGTTTTTCTATTTTGGCCTCTGTCTGCTTACGGGCGGTGATGTCGCGCCAGGTCGTATGCAACATCAACTGTCCCTTGACCGTGACCGGCATCAGCGACACCTCGACGATGAATTCCCCTCCTTGCGCATCGACGCAGGTCCAGTCAAAGCGGTGCAAGCCCTGGCTGTAGGCCAGCGCAATCATTTCGGGGGCTGATTCGGCAGAGCGGCGCCCGTCGGGTTGGAATTCGGGCGAGATTCGGGCGGGTGACGAAAACAGAAACTCTTCGCGCGACATTTTCAGCAGGTCCAGCGCCGCCTGGTTGCACTCGACGAATACGTTGGAGCCGTCAATCAGCAAAATGGCGTCCGATGAGTCTTCAAATAGCTTACGAAAGGTCAATTCGCTTTGGCGCAATTCCTGCAATGATTGTGATAACTCGCGGGTGCGTGCGTTGACACGGCGGCGCAGAGTCCAGTTCCAGGCGACCAGCGCTGCCATGATGAGTGAGGTGCCGAACAGGAAAAGGTAGAAGTACTGGGTGACGCCCGCCCAACGTCCGGTTGTGAGCTTTTCTCCCAGCCAACGGGTTTCGATGGCTGCACGCTCTTCGTCGGTAATCAGCGCAAACCCGTCTTCGATGATTTTTTTGAGATCAGACCTATCCTTGGCAACAGCCCAGTGAAATTCGCCGACATACAGCGGTGGCGAATGACGAAAGGTATCCGCCGCCCCTTCGCGATTAAAAAAATAGGAGGCCGGAGGTTTGTCGATGCACAGGACACGAATTTCCTGACGGATGGCGGCCTTGACCTGCGCCTCGTAGCTGCTGTAGCGCCGTAACTCATGAATGCCATGGGCCTGAAGGTGGTCAATACAGGCATCTCCCTCCTTGACGCCCACGGTAAAACCCTTCAGCGAGGCCGCATTGGTAATGCCACTGATGCTTTGATGGAAAAAAATGGGCACTTCAATCGTGGCATACGCAGGTGAGAAGTCGTAAATCTTGCGTCTTGCCTCGGTTTCGAAAATTGTGTCGATCACATCGGCCTGACCGCTCTCCATCTTGGCGCGCGCCTTGCCCCAGTCCATTGGCTGGAACTCCACTGCAATTCCGGTGCGCTGCTGCCACAAGTTCCAGACATCCTGCAAGATTCCCTGCGCTTGTCCTTCTGCGTTGCGAAAGATATACGGTGGGTAGTTGTCGTCCAGAACAACACGAACCGACTTGGGGGGTATTGGTGGAGGTGGATTAGCCGCGCTCCCTGGTGAGCCGAAAACCGCCAGCACCAGCACAACGACACATCGATAGAGAATGGCGCTGCGGTGCATGGAGTGGTTATCAGGGGTGCAGCCGCTTGTAATTGGCGATGCCGTCCATGATTTCCTTGCAGGCAGCCTCTGGACCTTCCCAGCCCAGAATCTTGACCCATTTTCCTTCTTCGAGGTCTTTGTAATGTTCAAAGAAATGGGCCATGGTATTTAGCCGGGAGGGGCTGAGGTCTTGCGGCTGGTGCCAGCGGGCGTAGAGGGGCAGGATACTCTGAATCGGTACTGCCAGGACCTTGCCGTCGGGTCCGGCTTCGTCTTCCATGCGCAAAATACCGATGGGGCGGCAGGTAACCACCACGCCTGGAATCAGGGGCACTGGTGTTACCACCAGCACATCCACCGGATCACCATCGCCCGAAATGGTTTTGGGAATGTAGCCGTAGTTGGTGGGGTAGTGCATGGAGGTCGTCATGAAGCGATCAACAAAAATAGCCCCCGTTTCCTTATCGACTTCGTACTTTACGGGATCGGCATTCATCGGAATTTCGATGATGACGTTGAAGACGTTGGGGACGTTGTTACCGGGGGTTACGTTGTCAAGGGACATAAGGGCTTTCTGTGCGGGGCAGGATGGTCAGGAGTGGGAAGTGCGGGTTTTGATTCTACCGGCTAGGGTACACTTGAGGCTGGCGACGCACTGTGAACCGTGGAGCCAACGCACGACGTGTTCCAGAACGGTCTCTTTGGACAACCTAGCGGGGGCGACTTCTGATCTTAGCCCTTCTACCGCGCAACAAAACTGAAGGAAATTCTTATGACGGGCAACTCGGCGCTCATTTTGGCGCTTGTCTGCGGGTTCATTGCCGTGGTTTACGGCTTTTGGGCGCGCGGCTGGATTCTTTCTCAAGATGCGGGCAATGCCCGAATGCAGGAAATTGCTGCGGCAATTCAAACGGGAGCTTCAGCCTATCTGGCGCGGCAGTACAAAACCATTGCCGTGGTGGGTGCGGTGCTGGCGGTCTTGATCGCTGTATTTCTGGACCCCTTGAGTGCGGTCGGTTTTGTTGTCGGTGCGGTCTTGTCCGGTGCCTGCGGCTTTATCGGCATGAACGTGTCGGTGCGCGCTAACGTGCGCACGGCACAGGCGGCCACCAAAGGCATTGGCCCGGCGCTGGATGTCGCTTTTCGTGGCGGCGCCATCACCGGCATGCTGGTGGTAGGTCTGGGTCTGCTGGGTGTGACCGGCTTTTACTGGTATTTGGTGCCCGATGGTGCCGTTACGGCAGCCAAGCTCAATCCGTTGATCGGCTTCGCCTTTGGCTCCTCGCTGATTTCCATCTTTGCCCGTCTGGGCGGCGGCATCTTCACCAAGGGCGCTGATGTGGGCGCCGATCTGGTGGGTAAGGTGGAGGCGGGTATCCCCGAGGACGATCCACGCAATCCGGCGGTGATTGCCGACA